>NZ_CP109293.1:5848033-11696066 GCF_045209635.1 Streptomyces sp. NBC_01622 | reverse complement strand
GAGGTCGGCGGCGAGGCCTTCGTCGACGCGCTCGCCGCCCTGATGCCCGGCCTCGACTGGGCGCCCGTCGCCGCGGAGGCGCGGCGGGCCGAGGAGGCGGGAACCCTGGAGGACTGGGTCCGGGCCGGGACGCTCGACCCGCTCGCCCTCCTGCGGGCGGCCGGAGAAGAGGAGGTGGCCGCCGCCCGCCGTACGGCGCAGATGCTCGCCGGGATCGGCGCCCTCTACGTGATGCACGGGCTGCTGATGCCCGACACCCCCGGCCTCGCCCACCTGCGCGAGCAGCTCGACGCCTCCGGCTTCGCCGTGATCGTCGCCCAGCTCGTCCCCCTCATGATCAACCCGACCGGCATCCCCCAGGCCCTCGTCATGTGCCTGATACCCCACATGGGCGCGCTCGCCGCCCACTTCGAGACGCTGCTCACCCAGCAGGCCGACACCGAGCGCGGGCTGCTGTGGCTGCCCGACGACGAACACAGCTCAGCCGAGGCCTACATGGAGGCCTGGACCGGCCGCATCCACCAGCTCACCGACCGCTCCCGCACCCGCCGCACCGCACAACAGGCCGACGGGGTGGACGGGGTGGACGACGACGTCGCCGTCGAGGCCTGCGACCGTCCACACGGCGCCGGCCACATGATGGAGCCCACCCTGCAGCCGGACCAGGAAGGAACCCGCAACCGATGACCAGCAACGACCTCCGGACCGGGCCGGGATGTGCTGCATGACCTTCTTCGACGACCTCGCGCGCGCCTCCCGGATGCGCACGCCGGAGACCGAACTGCGCTACCACGGCGGCCCGCTCGACGGACAGGCCCACCCCTGACCCCTGGCCGCCGCAGATCCCGATCGCCCCGTCCGCCGGCCAGGCGGGAGGCCGGTACCTGCTCGCCGGCGGCACGGACGACCCGGACCTCTCCTTCTCCTACTACTGGACACCCGGCGACCGCGCATCCGCGCCGCGACCGGGTTCCGCCGCCCACGACGCCCCAGCGGCCGACCAGCTCATCGAGCTCCCGGACTGGGCCCTCGCTATCCGCGCCCTCTTCCAGGACAGCCGGGGCCGGCATGCCTCCCTCCAGCTCGATGTCCCGCCCCCGCCCCACGAGTAGCCGTGCCCCCAACCTCCCCGATGGCACAAGGCGGTTGGGACCCCGCCACGGGCCCGGCCGGGGAACTCGCGGGGGTGACGCTGGCATGACCGTCGAGCAGTACGGGCCGCGGCCCTACGGATGGATCCAACGGCACGACTTCGTACGGGAGTTGCTGGGGCAACTGACCACCGTCCCAATGCCGGCAACGGCTGTGCCTGGACGGGAGGTTGAGGATTTGTCGTGCCGCCGTCAAGGCCGCCTTCACCCGTAGGGATTGCCGCGCCTTGACGGTGTCTCATGCCCGGTGCGTTTGTCGTACCGTCTCCCCACCGTCGCATCCTCGGATGGGACGGTGGCGGTCCGGATCGGGGAGAGGACGGCATCGGGTGATCGTGGGTGATGGGGAGTCGTGGGGCGCGAGGGCGATCTGCCGAACCGCCGACCCCGAGGAACTGTTCGTCGAAGGCGCCGCGCAGAACCGGGCGAAGGCTGTGTGCACCGGCTGTCCGGTGCGTACGGAGTGCCTCGCCTACGCTCTCGACCACCGTATTGAGCATGGAATTTGGGGCGGTATGTCTGAAAAAGAAAGGCGCGCACTGCTGCGGCGGCGGCCCACAGTGACGTCCTGGCGATGTCTGCTTGAGGCTGCCCGCACGCAGCACAACCGGCAGGAATCCCCCGAAGGTGACGAGCGCCGTGCCTCGGCCGGCTGAGTACGGCCCGGCTGGCCGCCGCTTCATCACCTCCGCTCCGGCGTCGACGAGGAGAATCAGCTCACGTTGAACCACGCCCTTGCCGCCGAACTCCACCGCCGTGCCGAAGAAGACCAGGCGGCGCGCCGCCTCCCGGCCGGAACCCATGACGGGCGCGAGATGCGCCGGATCGACGCCGACAACACGGCCTGGCTCCAGCAGGTCATCGCCGAACACGGCTGGCCAGGCGTGGCGTTGGCCGGCGAACAGGGAGCCGATGAGGCATGGCTTCTGGCCCAGCACGCCGATCTCGCCCCCGCCTTCCAGCACCAGGCGCTCGAACTCCTGAAAGCTGCAGTCGCGGCCGGAGACGCCCCTCCACGCCACCTGGCCTACCTCACCGACCGGGTTCTGGTCGCGGCCGGCGAACCCCAGGTGTACGGAACGCAGTACACGGACGACGGAGACGGCTCGAACCTGCGCCCGCAGCCCGTTGCCGACCCTGACCAGCTCGACGAACGCCGCGCCGCGGTGGGGCTGGAACCGGCTGCGGCGTACGACCGACGCATGCACGGGTTGGAAGAATGAGGAACGCACGAGTCGAGTGAGCTCGGCCGGTCGCCGACCCCGCTGCCCCGCAGGCCGGGAAGTCCCCGCACCCGGCCGACGTTTGAGACGTGAAACCTGTTCTACGGACGGGGCCAGGCGGCAGGGACGGAAGGCGGCAGCGGGATCTCGTCCAGCCGCAGCCACTGCTCCCGGCCGGTCCGATCGGCCAGGCGGAACCTCACGTCGCCACTCTCGCCGGCCTCGTACGGGGCGTCGGCGACCGCCCTCAGCAGGGCCCGCAGTCTCGGGTGCGGTGCCTGCATAGCCCGGCCGCGCACGCCCTCGCCGCGCAGGGCGGCCAGGGCGAAGGAGGCGACGTTCACGCCGGTGCGGTGGTGGTCGTCGGCGTGGGCCGCCATCTCCGGGTGCTCCACGATGGAGGCCAGCGCCTCCGGCCCGGCGACGGTGTAGGTGAGCACCAGGTCGCCGCGCTGGAGCATCACCTGGGCTCCGGGTTGCATCATCGAGCCGTCGTCGTGGGTGGACAGGGCAACCCTGCCGATCATCGGTCCGGCGCCGATCTCACGGATCTCGTCGAACTGCTCCACGGTGGCGTCCACGAACCGCTCGGAGTCCGGCAGCACCAGCACGCAGTGCCCGTTCCATACGGTCCCCGTCCAGCTGGGCGTGAGTGAGCCGTAGCGGGTGCCGCCGCCGTCCTTGTACTGCACCGCCAGGTCGACCGGCAGCAGCTCGGCCCTCACCCCGAGCTGGCCGTAGGCGTTGCGCAGTGTCAGGCAGGCGTCCACGCACACGTTCGCCGGGACACGGCCGTCCGCGAGAGCGGCCCACAGGTGCGGCAGTACCAGTTCCACCAGCTGGTCCGGCTTCGCGTGCTCCAGGAGCGTCGCGGTCTGGTCCAGGCTGCCGCGCAGAAGAAGTCCGCCGCCCGGCAGAACCGGGGCCGGGGTGCGCGGACGGGGCACCTGGGGCTGGCGCGGGGCCCGTGTCTGTGGCGTCCGGTGCTTACGGCCTCGCTTCTGCTTCGACATGGAGCTGAGCGTAAAGATCCCAACCCGCCCTGCAACAGACCGCGTTGACACCGCTATGGCCTCAGGCCGGTGCGGGTGCCGGCCTCCCACGTCACCACTGGGCAGGGACAGTTCCGCATCCCCCGCTTCCACCGGCTGCCGGGCATCGTCCGTCGGCACGGCGGACTCATCCCAGGAGCTCGACGGGATCGTCGGACGGGCGGACGGGTAGGGGCGGCTCACGCCGCGCTCTGTCCTCGCTCAGCACCCTCTCCCGTACCTGCCGCCACAGGATCTACTCGTCCGACGGCACGCCGAGCGCGTCGAGGATGCTGCCGAAGAAGAGGTCGATCGACCGCTGTCCGGCCATGATGTGCTTGACGACGGTCCCCGGGGCCCACAGGGCGGGGCCCTGACGGGTCGTCCGGGCGGCGATCTGCTCGTCGGTCGGGGAACCGGCAGCTGTGCGCAGGCCGTCCAGCGCGGCGACCAGGTCATCCACGGTGCGGATCGAGTCCAGCTTCTGGCGCAGTCGCCATAGGTGAGGCACCTTGCGCTGGATACGTGCGGGGCCGTTCAGGGTGATCACCCGGTCCCAGGCCTGTAGGCACTGGGACCGCAGGGGTTTGTGGACTTCGACAGCGTCGAGGAAGGCGGCGAACTGTTCCCGGTCGGCGGGGATCGTCCTCTTGGTGACGAGGCGGTGCGCCGTGGAGTGCCCGAGCCGGCCGTCCGTACGGTCCTCCACCTCGCTCATCGACGGAGCGCCGTTCCTCTCGTACAGTTCCTCGGCGAGCGCGGCCAGGTCAACGACGGTACGCACCAGATGCGCGGCGGGAGCCTGGGGGCGGGGACGGTCGGCCAGCCGCTGATGGTAACGGGCCTGCCTCCACAGGTCGATGGTCTCCTGCTCGGGTCCGCCGCAGTGGGTGACGGCGTCCCGCACGACGTCCCGGCGTGGCGGGCGGCGGCCGGAGGCGGCGTTGCGCAGGGTGGCGGCGGACCAGCCGGTGTCGTGCGCGAGGTCCTCGTACGTCAGGCCCGCCGCCGCGCGCCAGGCCCGCTGGAAGTCGGCAAGCCGGCCGACGGCGAGCACCTCCCGGACGACCGGGTTCTCTGTGCGTCCCACGGGGCGCTCACTCCTCCCCAGCGAGTTTGCCGAGCTTCCCGATCCACACGAGTGGACGGATCCGGCCCGTCGCCGACGCCACGATCACCGCACCCAGTCCGCCCACGGCAGCGACCATCTGCACCACCTCACCGAGCGTCGACCCGGTGAGGTACAAGAGCGCCGCCACGCCAAAGACGACGCTCATCAGCGCCGCCTCGGCCGCGTTGAGCCGCTTGCTCTCCCCGCCGTTCCTGGGCGAGGACACCGGTACAGCCGCGGGCACGTCGACGGCCCGGGCGGCGACCGCGCGCAGGGAGGGGGGCACCGGGCTGTCCTCGGGGGACATCACAACTGGCTCCTGGGTGTGACAAGGGGGCTCCGGCAGCGGAGCCCGAGGAGGTGATGGGAAGCGGTGCCGGAGCTGCGGGGCGAGTCACCCGCATACGTCCGGCGCGTGTCGTCATCGTCGCAGCCCTCGGGTCAAGTCCCGTACCGAAAACGGGCCGTTGGAGCCGATTCCGCAGTGTGCATCCCAGTCGTTCGGACGCCGCGATGCGGGGACCACGGTCTCGTGCCGGGCAGGTGCGGGAGCCGGTTCACGCTGGCAGACATGCCCGATGCACGCTCCGCCCGCCCCCTCAGGCCTGCAAAATCCGCAGCCGGCATCCCAACCCTGCGCCGTTCCGGGACGGCGGCCCGAGCCGAACGAGAACACCTCGCGGCCGTCGGGTCGGCCGGCGAACCCACAGCGAGGAGACGACGGTGCCCGAAGAGCTGTCGCCCAGTGGGTGGCCGGCTTCCGCAGCCCGCAGACCCACGGTCAGCGCCGCACCTACATGGAGGAGTTGCTGCTCTTCGCGGCTGAGGAACCTCGGAGGCGGGTACCGCGGTCGGCGTGCTCTACGTCATCTTGAAGGACGACCAGGGCGGCAGCGGCGACGGCCGGTCGGTGGCCTCGGTCGCCGCGCAGGGTCCGCATGCTCCCGCGCTCACCGGCGGGCAGGTCGGGCCGGGGCGCCCTGAACGGCCCGGCCCCGGGACCGTTACTTGACGCGGACGGGCAGGAGCTGGGTGTTCTCCAGACCGAGGTCCGCAGTGGCCTGGTCGATGCTGGCGCGCAGGGGGTCGCCGTCGATCAGGGGGCTCACCACGGTGGCGGTCTGCAGGAGCGCCAGGGCCAGTTGGATGATGTCGGCGTGGCCGAGATCGGCGGCCTCCGGCCGGATCTGCAGGGAGCCGTCGCTCATCTGCTCCACGTACGCGCTCGCGGTGGCGATGGTGGTGTGCGAGAGCGAGGAGAGGTGCGAGTAGACCGGGTAGATGTCGCCGACGTCGTAGCGGTCGAGCATGTCGTAGAAGTTGCCGAGCTCGTGCTTGAGCTTGTTGAACAGGGTCTGTTCGGCCGGGGTACGGACGGCCGGCACCTGCTGGGCGGTGGCCTGGTCGATCACGGCACGGAACTCGGCCGCGTTGGACCAGCCGGTCTCCTCCAGCTTCTTGCACAGCTTCTCGCGCTCGTCGTCACCGCGGGCGACCAGGGCGTCGACGGCCAGATCGCCGTTGTCGACGAGCCAGTTGATGGCGTACGCGTGGTTGAGGATGTTGCGGACTATCGGGGCCGCCTCCAGGGTGAAACCGCGCTCGGTGAGCAGCAGGACGGCTTCGGAGGTGCGGCAGACCAGACGCCACCAGCTGTAGACCGGGCCGAAGACCCGCTCCTTGTCCACGGGAACGCTCACGCCGTGGACGATGGCCGCGTCGGCGGCCTCGAGGAGGTCGGCGGCCGTCGACCGGGCGAGGTCGGCGGACTTCTGATCGTTCGTCAGGTTCGTCATGCCCAGGGACTGTAGGGGTTCGGGGCGGAGTGATACGAGCGGTTTGCGGGCAGGCCCGGAAAGCCGGGGCACGTGGTGGGGGCGGGACCGTGTCCCTGGATGCGATCAGCGCCGGGGATGCTGACAGCCCCGTTCACTGCGAGGTGCACGGCGGGAGCTGGTGCACGGACGGGCCACGCCCGCGCGGCCTGGCAGCGCTGTGCCGCCCGCGTACGCCGGACCCGGATGCTGCCTGGGTGCGGCGCGGGCCGACGGACCTGCCGCATGACCGGGACCGAGCCGGGCACGGCGTTCTCGCCGCCCGTCACGTCACGGGCGCGGCCGTCCGCCGGCGGAGGCTGCCGGCCTGTCCGAAGAGGCGCAGCAGGGTGTCCAGGACGTCGGCGAGTTCGTCGACGCGGCGCGCGAGTTCGGTGTATTCGTCCGTGGGCATGTGTGTCCGGGAGGCGGCCGCGGAGACGGAGCCGGCGGGGGCGGGGAGGGGGCTGGCGACGAAGGTTCCCCGGCCGGGCTCGGTGTAGACGAGGCCTTCGTCGCGCAGGACCCGCACGGCGGACCGGGCGGTCATGTCGGCGATGCCGTACTCCTCTCCCAGGACACGAGAGGGCGGCACCTGGTCACCGGGGCCCAGGCGCCCGACGAGGATCTGGCGCCGCAGGTCGTCGGCCAGGAGACGGTAGGGAGGCCGGTCCGAGGACTGCGGCAGACGCCGCGCCGCGGTCCTGCGGGCCCCTGCGCGCGGACTGCCGGGCGCTGCCGCGCCGTTGCTCACGACGGGCCCGCGCCCGGGACGGAACGCCGGGGTGCGCGGTGGATCCGGCTCTGAACCAGCTCGATCTGCTCGGCGCCGTAGGCGGTGGTCGCACCCGAGGGCTTGTAGCCGGAGGCCGGGGCGAGTTCGCGCAGGGGGTAGCGGCCCGAGGCGTGGAACTCCCGGGCGTAGGCCAGGATCAGGCGGACGCGGCGGTCGGCCGCCTCCCTCTGCGCCCGGGCCTCCTCCAGAGCCAGGATCAGGGGATCGGCATCGAGGCCCAGGGCGGCGGCCTCCAGGTTGGAGGCGTACTCCGAGCGCTCGCGCTCGGCCTCCTCGTAGGCGTCGGGGAAGGCATCCTCCGGAGTCACACTCCCCGGTTCGGGCAACGGGCAGAGCAGGGCGGCGAGTTCATCAATCAGCAGCATTTTTCGATTATCGTAAATCTTTACGATAATCGCAAGATGCTGTGAGGTTGCCGATCCCGCGCTGCCGCCCGACCCTCGCCTTCGTCCCCGCCCGGAGGCGGTCGGCACGGCGGCGGCGTACCCGCCGGGCAGTGGCGCCTCGTCCGGTCGGCGGCCTCGGTGCCCATACCGTCGGGAGCCGCAGCCCCGCAGCCGCCCGGACCCAGCCGGGGGACGTGTGCTCTAGCCGCGCTGCTGGTGATTCCAGCGGGCGCGCCACCAGGCCAGCCGGTGCGCGGAGTCCTGGGGGAAGACCGACTGGATCGCGGTGACGAGCAGGGCGAGGGCAAAGCAGGTGAAGGCCAGGGCGGTCAGCCACCACGGCGCGCCGATCAGTGCCAGGGCGATGCCGCTGATGCCGGCGGCGGCGGACGAGATCAGCGGTCGGTTCGGATTGTGCATTCGAAGGTGTCCCCCTCGGGCGGGCGTACCTGCGCGGTACGCGGAATGTCAGGAACCCGGGCGTTTTTCGCTCGGCCTGCATCCAGTTCTACGGAACGAGGGCTTTATTTATGTATCGGTATTTGTACATCATTTGTACATCGGTGGGTGTCACACCGGGTCTTTTCCCCTGCGGTCCCTGCGCCCGTACCGGTCGAACGCGTAGCCCCACGCCTGCTGCATCGCCTGCTCCAGGATCAGCGAACTCCTGTCGTGCGCGGCGGCGGCCAGCCACTGCACGAGGTCGGCCGGGGAACCGGCGAGGAGTTCGCCGGCCACCGACAGTCCCGGCCACCGCCACACCGCCTTGCGCACCCGGAACTCCGATCCGATCCACCGGTCGAACCGCTTGGCCAGGCGCGCGAACTCACGGGCGTTCCCCCGCGCTTCCCGCAGTTCACGCAGCTGTTCCTCGCCGTGGCCGTCGTCCTTGAAGGCGGCGATGATCTCATCCATGTCCTGCAGGGTCTCCTCGCGCGCCTCGGCCATGGCGCGCTGGCGTTCCTCGGCGGCGACGAAGCCGAAGTCGTACGCGCTGCCCACCGGAAGATCCAGCGCGAGGTGGAGGCCAGGGTCTTCTTCGAACTGGTGGTTCCAGTCGATGAGCACGGCCTCGATGAAGCCGGTGATCTGCTCGGGCCGCAGATCCAGGGCGGCGGCGAGCAGCGGCTCGATCCCGGGCACGGGCTCCCAGCCCGGCGGGCCCTGCCTGCGCCGAAGCGGCCAGAGGGCCTGCCGGTTGCGGTAGGGGAAGACCAGTGCGCGGCCTTCGGCTGCCCACTGCGCGTACGGCTGCGGCAGCCGCCCTTCGCGGGTGAGGGCGGGGGCGACGGCCCTCCAGCCGGAGGGGCGGGCCAGCATCCAGCCGGGCGGCTCCATCATGTACTCGGCCGTGTCGTTCCCGGTGCGGCCTGTCAGCCAGTCCTCGAAGTACTGCAGGCGAACCTGGCGTTGGGCCCGCCACACCGCGGTCCCGCCGCGCCCGGTCCAGTCGTAGCTCGTGGTTCCCCGCAGCCATGCGCGATGCGCGTCATCGGCGTGGAGAGTGTCCTGGTGCAGGAGGTGCCATGCCTGGCCTTCGTCCTGGAGCATCCGCTCTTTGGCCCCGGCCTGCGAACCGGTCAGCAGATCGCGGGCGATGTTGGCCGCAACCAGGAACCGGGCCGGGGAGTGCCAGGCCACGTCCTCCTCCAGGGCCGTCACGACCGCCAGCAGATGCTGGTCCTCCTCGTCATGGGGTTCTTCTGACATCCATGCCGTCGTCGAGCGCACGTATTCGGCGGCGTCCAGAAGCTGGATCTCCGGGCGGGTGCAGAGCGTGGCGGCCGCCAGTTTCCACAGGTTGCGGGCCGCGCGGTGGCGCAGGAGAGGAAGCAGACCGTCCAGGAACTCGTCCGTGAACGGCTCGGCCACCGCGATCGCGGTCATCACCGCGTCCGTCACCATCCGGCCCTGGTAGTCGCGGTACGCGCGCTGGTACTGCCCCGGAAGCCGCAACGAAACCGCCCGTGCCCGCTCCAGCAGCCCGGCGGGCAGACGCAGCCGCAGGGGCCGGTCCGTACGCAGATCACCTCGCCAGCGCGGCGGCGGCGGATACCGCAGAACGGTGGAGATATGCGTCAGCCGGTCCTCGGGGTGCTCCGGTTCCTGCCGCCCGACTTGTTCCGCCAGCAGCCGGCGGACCGTCGCATCCCGTGAAGTGCCCTCCCTCGCCATGACGGTGGCCAGCGCCTCGAACGCACACGGCGGGAGCCGGACGTTGGTCTCCGTGATCTCCATACGACCAGACACACCGCCATTATCGGGACTGCCTCGGCCCCGGCGCCCGCGTCCGGCCCTTCACAGGACCGGAAGATCCCACGTCATGGCCTTCCCGAGGGCCTGTGCCGCCGCAGCCAGGCACTCGGCCGTCCTGCACGCCACTGGCCCCACGACGGGAAAACCTCGGGGCACAGCGTCGCAGTGTCCGGGCCTGCCCGAGTCCGGGCGGCACGGGTTGTCCGTGGCCAGCGGCCGGCCGCCGAGGACACATCGCCCGGCCCGTCCCGGTCGCGCTGCGCGCGGCCTCCGGTGTTCCCTGTGGACGCCTCGCGGAAAGGCGGGCGCCGATGCCTGCGGGCCCGGGATACTTCGGGGATGCCGAAGATGGATCTCGAAGCCGTACGGACGGCGCTGCGTTCCCACCACCCCACAGCACTGCTGGAGTTGCCCGAGGGGCAGTGGCTGGACGCCAAGAGCGCCCCGTACGAGATGCGTGATCCGCACGCGGTCGAGGAACTCGCCAAGGATGTCGCGGCGTTCGCCAACGGAGGCGGCGGCATCATCGTCGTGGGGATCAGAACGCGTCTGGAGCACGGGCAGGAGATCCTCGACAAGACGGTCCCGATCGAGCGGTCGTCCGTCGATCTCGACCAGTGGCGCAAGCTGATCCGTCAGCACATCACCCCGGCCCCGCGCCGGGTGAGCGTGGAGTGGTCCGACGACGGCCAGGGCGCCTGCGTGGTCTGCATCGACGTCCCCGCCCAGGATCCCGGATGCCTGTTCGTGGTGGCGGCACCCACCGGCAAGAACGGCGCGCCCCGGACGGACACCGTCGCGGTGCCCGTCCGTGAGGCGGACGGCACGCACTGGCTGCCGCGCACCGAACTCCAGCGGCTGCTCTCCCGCGGCGTCGCGGCGTCGGGGATGCCCACAGCCCAGGCACTGGCCGAGCTCCTGCGCGAGGCCGTGGCCCGGGCGCCGCAGCCGGAGCCCGCCCCGGCCGGGCCGCAGATCGGGCAAGGTCTGCCCAGCCGCCAGCAGGAGATCCGTAAGGCCTACGAGCAGCTGAGCAGCTCCGGGCTGGGCCGGCCGGCCGGCGAGGCGTACGCCCGTGGTCCGGCCGCCCTGCAGGAGTTCGAGGGTGGGGAGGGACAGCCCGGATGGGTGCTGTGCGTGGTCGGCGGCCGGGCGCCGGTCGCGGTGGCCCAGCCCGTATGGCAGGCCATCAGGGCCGCCGGCCGGGACAGTGCGGGAGGCCATCCGCTCGCGGTGGTCGGCTACCCCGTCCCGGGCACTGACCGGGCCGACCAGCACGGCCCGTGGGTCGTGCCGCCGGATGCCCGGAGTGTCGATCTCGACGGCGGCAGCTGGGGAGCGGGCCAACTCGTACGGTCGGGGCGGGATGTGTGGCGGTGGGAGCCGGCCGAGCGGCTCGGCTTCCTCATGTCCCGGTATGCCCGGAACTGGACGGCGCAGCAGCCCGCCCCGCAGCTGCGTCTGCGGGCGCTGGTGACCTGGCCCTGGGCGGACACGGCCGGACTGCAGATCGCCCCGGGCAAACGCCAGGACCTCGAGCGGACTCTGCCCCACAGCGCGCTGGCCGGTGCGGTGACCCTCCTGTCCCGGCGCCGGGGCGCCGAACTCCCCGCCGCCCACTGGAACACGGGCCCCGGCCGCAACACCCCCACCGCCCTGAGCTACACCAGCACCATCACGGCGCCGGACGGCCGCCGGGCCGTCTCGGCAGCGGTCATGACGTCGGTGGAGGACACGGTGGTGACCTGTGCCGACGTCCTCATCGAGGACACCTCCGCCTGGGCCGCCCTGCTCCCGCCCGGCGCGGGAACGCAGTTGGGCCTCGACGAATTGCAGGCCCTGCTGCTCGCCGCGTGGGAGAGCGCCGCCGAGACGCTGCCCGACGCCGTCACCGATCCGGCCCGGATGCAGTGGTTCGCACCGCCCACCACGGAACTGCGGCTGAGCGCCGAAGGCCCCCACGACCGGCCCTCCCCCGGTCTCGCAACGCTGATCGACCTGGAGGCCCTGGGCCCCGGGGAGGACGGCGTCCGGCCGGAGATGGCCGTCACGATCACCAGGTCGCCCACCATGCACCGCCAGGAGCGCCAGGCCCTTCTGCGCCGGGCCCTGGTGCACATGGCGCGGCACTTCGGTCACGTATGGGCCACGGAAGAACTACTGGCTGGTCAGGGCGGTCCCCTTTCCTGAACGCCTCCTCCAGCATCTGACGCCCGAAGACCTCCGGGCCGCCGTTGTCCTGCCCGGTGCGGGAAAGAGGCGGATGCCGCTGCCGTGCCCGTGCCATCCTGGCCGGTTGGCCAGGGGACGAGGCGAAGCGGAGAAGACATGGCATCACGTACGTACGGGCCCTGGCCCGCGCCAGTGGTCACGGCGGTGGCCGGTGTGCTCGGCGACACCGTGCACGGGTTGACCGGGCGGGAGATCGGGCAGCTGCTGGCGGCCGTGAGGGTGCCGGACGCGGAGGGCGGCAACAAGCGGGACCGGCTGGCCGGGGCGCTGCTGGCGCAGCAGGCCCGCCAGCAGGTGTCGAACTGTGTGATCGCGTTCATCACCGCGGCGATGGCCCCGGTGCGCTACGCGCAGCAGCCGCAGGCGTTCTCGCGCCGGCAGGACGACCTCAACGAGGTCCTCGTCCATGTCGGGCTGCGGGTCAACGACGAGGGGAAACTTGCCACGGGGCCGGCGGCGGCCACCCTCGACGAGGCCGCACGGCACGCCGGTTCACTGCGGGCCGAGCTGCGCCGCCGCGCCACCCATCCCGAGGTGCTGCGCTACTGCACGCTGGAGATCCTGGCCAAGAACGCCTTCCACGCCGGGCTGGAGGCGGTCAAGTCGGTGGCCGACCGGCTGCGGACTCTCACCGGCGAGCACCTGGACGGGGCCCGGCTGGTCGACGCGGTGCTCATGCCCGGCCGGGGCACCGCCCGGGTCGCCGTCAACGCGAACGTCACCGGGCCGGAGCTGGATGAGCAGAAGGGGCTGGCGGCCCTGGTCAAGGGCCTGTTCAGCATGTACCGCAACCCGGCCGCGCACGAGCCGCGGCTTCACCGCACAGTCACCGACGAGGAGTTGCTGGAACTGCTGACCACGTTGTCGATGGTGCACCGGCGCCTCGACGGCGCGCACGTGACGCCCTGACGGGTCAGTCGTGGTGCCACCAGGCCACCGCGAGGCCGACGAGGAGGGAGCCCGCATGCCGGGCCGCGCCCGCGAGCACGCCCATGGACACCAGTCGCGGCCACGACACGGCGGCGGGCATGCCGTGCTCCCGCTGGCGGCGGGCGGTGGTGTCAGGGGTCGAGGCGTGTGCCCGGTTCGTCTTCTTCATGGTGGTGTCCTTCCGGTGTGCGGGCAGGGTGCAGCGGCACGTCTGCCCCGGGGGTCGGCGGGGTGTGGGATTGTGCAGCGGGGGTGGCGGCCCGCGGGGGCCGTGCTGCTGTGTCGATCGTGGCAGCGCACGGTCGGCTGACGCATCCTCAACCGGGCCCGGACCGCGGCGGAAACGATGTAATTTCCACCGCGTGCACACCTGGCAGGACATCACCGAACCCGGCACCATCGACGACCTGATCGCCGATGCCCGGGCTGCGGGCCACCCGGACATGAACGCGCGGCTCATCCACTCGTGGATCGCCAAGGGCCTGCTAGACCAGCCGCGGCTGCGTACCCGCCACCGCGGCTCGGAGCGGGCCGAGCACAGTGTCAACCAGCGCAGGCTGCTGCTCCTCCTGCTCGACAAGCGGCGCCAGGTCACGCACCTGAGCGCGCTCGCGCAGGTGCCGCTGGCGGTGTGGCTGTGGTGGGACGGCCACGTGCCCACCCGGCAGGCGCAGCGGGCCTGGGTGACGTGGGTGGGGCGCGGCGGGCGCAGCAAGGACGTGGCGCGCGAGGGCGCGCTCGGTCTCCTGCGGCAGATCGGGCACCCGCTGGCCACCCCCACGGCCAAGACCCGGTTCGTGCGGATCGTCACCGATCTGGGCAACGGCACCGTGCTGACGGTCCGCGGGCGCGCCGAGCTCCTGGACGCCGTGCGGGAGGTGATGGAGCCGGACAGCGTGTTCGCCGCCACCGGTCTGGTGCGCGCGCTCGGCCCCGCGCAGATCCCGATGACCGCCGAGACCGTCGTGGGCTACGCCGAGGCCCTCAGTGCCGCCCTGCGCCGGACCCTCGACCAGAAGGTGGACGGCGCGCTGCTGGAGCGGGTGCGGGCCGTCCACCGGGCCTCCATGACCGGATATCTCGCGCAGCGGGCCGAACTCGCCGCCGCCGCAGGAGGGTTGGACGGGATCTTCCGCGAGCCCACGTCCCAGGAGCAGTTCGACGAGGTCGGCCGGCAGCTGCTGCTCGCCCTCGGCCTTGAGCTGACCCACCGCGGCCGTGCATGACGGCACACTCCTTCGTGCCCCCGCCCGGCGGTAGCGCGCGCCCCTGCCCGTGGTTGTTCAGCGGGCCGGAGACCGCAGGCGGGGCAGGGGTTTGTACCGGGCCGTCAGGACGCCCGCCCTGCGGGCTTTGCTGGTCCAGCTCGCCGCCGTCTTGTAACTGACGCTCCACAGGACGCAGATGAGCGGCAGCGGGGGCTGTTCCTGCGCGAGGGCGAAGCGGTAGGCGCCGGTGACCTGCCGCAGATGCTCCGCTCCCCGCCCGCGGCCGGGCTCGCCCACCACGGCCCGGGCCATGACGAGATAGGTGTTGCCCTGCAGGGCCGCGAGCCCCCGGGCGAAGACGTCATCGAGCGGCATGGCGGCAAGGGTCTTCGCCGTCAGGTGGGTTCTCCAGCCTGCGGCGTGCGTGATGTCGGGCTCGATCGCCCAGCCGCGGGCGAACACGATGCCCTGGCGGAAGCCGGGTTCGACGCGGAAGGTCCAGTCGGGCCAGCCGGGCAGGTCCTCAAGCGTCACTGCACGGGTGCCCACGCTGCCGGACGAGGATGGCAGCCGGCCGGGCGGGCGCGGCGGCGGGAGGGGTCCGCGCCGGTCGGGGTCGGTGCGGCGGCCGGGGCGGCCGGCGAGCGGGTCGCGCCCCAGGACCTGGCGGCGGCGGGCCTCGGCGAGCCAGTTGTCCACCATGTCCACTCCCCTGCCCCAGACGGCAGCGATCACATGACGCGGCGGGAGGCGATGGGCGACCGCCTGCGCGTAGAGCAGGGCGACCAGCAGACTGAAGGCATGGCTGCCGCCCCGGGGCCGCTGCATCCAGCCGGCATCGAGCTGCTCGGCTGCGGGTGGAACAGGTCGCGGCGGCGGTGGCGATGGCCAGCACGCGTTCCCAGTCGACGGCGCGCGCGGCCCTCGGCGTGACGGCGCCGGGGCCGGCTCCGGGAACGTGCAGGCGCACGGCCGCGGGCCGGTAAATACCGTGCTCGGTACGGCGCAGCCCCACGGTGAAGACGGCTTTCGCTACTCCCGCGAGCCCGCTGATCTCAGCGTGCCCGGCTTCCGCCCCCGGCTGTTCACCGGCGGCTGTCCGGCCGTACCGGGTCACCGTCACCCTCATGGCACCCCCCCATCTCCCTGACCCCATCCTTGGGTAATCAGGGCAGAAATGGGAGATGGTCCGCGCGGCCGCGGGCGCCGTACGGTCGAGGCACCGGGTCGGCAATGCCGGTCCCCCGTCCAACTCCCTTGCCTGTAGGAGACGTTCGCCATGTCCGTTTCGCCGACGCCGTCCGTGCGGCCGTCGTCCCCGGCCCGTCTTCCGGTGTGGCTGCGCGTGGCCCGGCCGGTGGCATTCCTGCTGGCCCTCGCCTTCGCCGGTGCGACGACCTATCAGCTGCTGACCGGACCGTCCGCCACCACAGCGCCCTGGGCGACCATGACCACCGCGGTGTCGGCGGTGTGGGTAGGGCTGCTGATGTACGGCGCCCACGTACGGGCCCCGCGTTGAGCCGACGAACGGGTCGGGCGGGCGGCAGGCACGGCCGTCCGCGCCGGCGAACATGACGGACCTTCACCGACCGCAACAGGCAGCACCCATCGCGTTCGAGCGTGTATCGAGTTCGCAGGCCGTCGCGAACGCCCCCACACGTGGCCGGTCACGGCCCCTGCGGCGTCCGCTGCTGCGGCCGTGAACTCGCAGCACACCCCGGGCCTTCTGCGGACCTGGATGAGCTCTTGCGCCGGGACGGCCCCACCCGACGCCGCCACGGGGGCGCCGGCCTGGCTTCCCGGGCCCCGGACCGCCCCCGACACCGCCACACCTGCGGACACCCCCCTTCCTGACCCGCCGGCACCTCCGGCGCGCTCCCGCCCATGGCTGTGCAGCGGGCAGCAGGTGAGGACTGTCCGGCGCTCGAAAGGGCAGGTCAGCGCGGCAGACCAACGCCCGGCCCACGACCGAGCGGGGAATCCACGAAATAATCAAACAATTTTCATTCCCAAACAAAAGAAATAGAAATCCAAAAAAGAAAGCCGCCCAATGGGCGGCTTTCCGAATTAATGTGAAACGTATTCAATATCACCATTCGGCCGATAACCGAATTGCCGGCGGCGATTCTCAAAGCAAAAGATAAAACAACACAACTGACAGGCGATGCGAATATCTATATTGCCGTTCAGGTTCGATTCTTCCCCCCACCCACCTTCCCGCCATCCCTGTACGCACACCATTGATTCCACGCGGACCGCATCGAAAACAGGCTTCCCGCAAGGCCGGACAAGCGCCACAGGAGCACGGGCCACACAATGTGAGCAGCAGCCAGCAAGGCCCCTACCTGCACAGCATTGCCCACCAGGGACACTGCAGGCATCGCGAAGCAGCGAGTGAACTCAAGCCAGTGGGAAATCTTCGCCTGGTTCTCAAAGTCAAACATTTAATATTCTCTCTTCTTCTGGATTTTGACATAGTTTTCCCTTTCTCGGGAAGCTTGAGATTGCTCTCAGATATAGCAGAACAGGCGGAGGGACCGTATTTTCGGAACGCGAAAGCCCCCGTTACCGGGGGCCTCTCTTCGTTTCCCTGTCTCCCGCCTGCGTGATAGAGGAAGGCTACTGGAATTGCATGATCAAGTCAAACATTGGAGGCGCCCACTGGGCGCGTCCCGGCACAGTCCAATTCATCCAGCGCCCCGTACGGGTCTTTCCTTCCAAGAAATGCGCTGATCAGAGCCGCTGTTCCTTCTTCGGCGGTACGGGCTTCGTCTGGGCGAGTGCTGGCTCAGGTCCGTCACGCTCCGCCGTCACCGTGGCTCTGTCGAGGCAGCGGGCCTGTACTCGCTCCGACAGGGCCCTCACGAGCCCCGGCCATCTCCGGGCCCGGTGGTGGAGGGAGCGGAGAGTGCTTCGATGCCGTGCTCGGCGAGGGTCTCGGTCAGCATCTGCGTCTGTCCGGGCGGGAGTTGCCCGGTATTCAGCTTGGTGCGGGTCTTGGCGAGCCAGGGGCCGATCATGACGCGTTCGCCGTCGACCTCGATCCACTCGCGGGCGCCGGGGGTGCGCCCCCAGCGCTCGACGAACAGGCTAAGGATCTGCGCGGTCTGGGCGAAGGTGCGCCGCTTCGGGACGCCGGTGCCCGGGGAAGCCTGGTCGGGGGTGAGGCCGATCGAGGTGAGCAGGTCGCGTTGTCCGGGGGCGAGTTGGGGCCAGGTGGTGAACTGGCGGTGCAGCCAGCTGCCCGCCTTCACGGTGCCGATGACCGTGTCGCGGGTGAGGGTGGTGGGGTGGTTTCCGGCTTCGAGGTGGCGGCGGACGACGTGGTACTTGCGGTGCCAGTCGGGGCCGTGCGGGAGCATCCAGCCCGGGTCGAGGGCGGTGAGTTGGGCGTCGCGGGCAGGGGTGAGGCGGCCGTTGCGGGCGGCGGTGCGCTGGTCGGCGAGGAACTGGCCACCGGGCGCCTGTGCGGGGACGGCGAGGTGGCCGTGTTCGGCGTGGAAGGCCTCGACGGTGGCCATGTGCCCCTGCCAGAGGGCCTCGTGCTCGTCCCAGACCATGCCGAGCGCCTCGAGTTCGGCGGTCCACGCCGGATCGAGGGCGCCCGCGCGGTGGGCGGTGCGCTGGCCGGTGACGAAGGCACCCAGCCGGTAGCCGTAGGCGTCCTCGAAGTCCGCGCTCACGCGCAGGTGGCCGCGCTCGGCGTGGTAGCGGACAGCGGCGGCGAGACCGGCGCGGCGCGGGGCGGACAGGACGGCGCCGTCGGAGGGCCACACGAGCAGGTCCAGGGCGCGGGCGATCGCGGTGGGGTCGAGGGTGTGGTCGAAGCGGAAGCGGCGGGTGATGTAGGTGTGGGAGTCGCGGGCGGGGTGGGTGTTCTTGGCGCGGGGGGCGCGGGCGGCGATGGTCTGGTCGTGGTGGCGCAGGGCGGCGGTGACCAGCCAGAGGGCCTCGTAGGGGGTGCCGAGGAGGTCGGTGGGGTCGGCGCCGGGCGGGATGTAGGCGGGGACGACGAGGCTGGCCGTCTTCGTGTCCTGGGTGGGGGGTTTGCGCAGGGCGCGGCCCAGGGCCTGGACGATGCGGCGGACGCTGGCGGTGCGGTCGGCGAAGACGATGCCGTCGACGGCCGGCAGGTCGACGCCTTCGCCGAGGACCTTGGCGTTGGCCAGCACGCCGCGTTCGGCGTCGGTGAAGCGGGCGAGGATGGCGGCGCGTCGGTGGGGGCTGTGGGTGCCGTCGATGGACTGCACGCTCAGCTGGTCCGCCCAGTCGGGGCGCAGGTCGTCGGGGAGGGTGCGCAGGGTGTGGGCGAACTGGCGGGCGAAGTCGGAGGCGTCGGCGATCTGCTGGAAGTAGACGAACACGTGCTTGAGGTTCTGCTCGCGCATGGCCTTGAGGATGGCCAGGTGCAGGGCGGTGGTGCGGCGTGCGGTGGGCCCTGCGTCGGGGTCGGTGAGGGCGGTGCGCAGGTCGGTGTCGGTGACGGTGGGCACGACGAGCTGGTAGTCGGCCAGGACGCCGTCGTCGATGGCGTCGGCGTGGGAGTAGGTGTGCAGGCGGGGGCCGAAGATCTTCGGCTGGTCCATCGTCGCGAGCAGGGACGGGTCGTCCCAGCCGGGGGCGGTGGAGGGGGTGCGCTTGGGCTGCGCCCTGCTGGTGGGTGCCTCGGCCAGGCGGGGGGCCTCCCACACGTTGGGAGTAGCGGTGAGGTAGAGGCGGCGCTCGGCGGGGATGCGCTCGTCGTCGTGCAGCGCGGTCCAGTTCTTGGTCCAGGTGCCCGCGGTGGCGTGGGCCTCGTCCACGACCAGCAGCCCGAACACGGGCGGGGCGAACACCGTGGAGTGCTGGGCCTCTGCGACCTTGTCCAGGGAGTCGAAGGTGAAGAACACCGTCGCCCGGGGGTGGCGGCCCAGCCAGTAGGCCAGGTACTCCCCCGAGTTGGTGGAGGCGACCTGTGCGTCGGCCAGCAGCGGGTGGGAGGCGGCGTTCATCGAGGAGACGGTGATCATCGGCTCGTCGCGGTGGTCGGCGCGGGCGGCCGCGGCCCACTGGGCGACCAGGTCCAGGCTCGGCGCCGCCACCCCCAGATGACGGATCCCGAGCGTCTCCGCCGTGCGCAGTGCGATGAGGGTCTTGCCGGTACCGCAGGCGGACACCTCGTGGCCGCGGGTGCGGGGACGCCTGAGATGGCGGGCCGCGCTGTCAACGCCGTCCTGCTGGTCCGTGCGCAGGACGAAGCGCGGCGGGCGGCCGTCGGGCGTGGCGTGGGCGGTCATCGCGCGGGTCCTCGGCATGCGGAGCGGCGGGCAGGACGTTCATCCTCGCGTACCGCGGGGGCGGGTGCGGTGCGGATCCCCGCACCGCACCGCCCGAAAGGCGCGCGCCCCCAGGTTGCGGGACGGCAGCCCGGCGGGGCGGCGCGCGGCCCCATCCGACGCGCCCTGTGGCGGGTGCGGCCCAACTCGGCAGGACCGAGAGGGGTTTGGCTGTGCTGTAGTGAGGGCATCACGTACGCTGTAGTTATCTACAGCACTCAAGTCATAGAAGGGTACAGCGAATTGATGCGTACTCCGCTTCCGATTGCGAACGGGATCTCGACCGACCACCCCGTCCCCGGGCTGCCGTTCGCCGACGACACGCACATCCCTCTCCACGACCCCCGGGCCACGGAAGCCGTCGGCCGGGGCGCCGGGGAGGGCATGTGGGGCCGCTGGGACGACGACCGCGACGACGGGTGGCGGGCGTTCACCACCGACCCGATCCGCCACGACCTGGCCTGGTGCATCCGCCAGCACCCCGACCACGGCCGCTCGGTCCTCCTGGTCCGCGACACGGACGCCGCGAGCCTGCACACCGACTGGCACCGCGGCCCGCTGCTGTTCCGCACCGGCGGCTACTGGTGGGACGGCACCGCCTGGTACCGGCCGCTGCAGGTGTGGGACGCCGCCAGCGAGGCCTACTCCCGCCGCCCGGCCCGCTCGGCCACCACCGTCACCGCCGCCGACCTGCTCGACGAGGCGGCCGACCCCTCGGCCGCGCACCTGCTGAAGGTCGCAAACATCGACACCGACGCCCCGCCGCCCGACCGGTGGGCCGACCACCTCGCCCTGTGGGCGGCCCGCCGCGCAGGCGACCGCGCCGCCCGGCCGCTCACACAGTGCGTGGTGCGCCTGTCCGCGCCCGAGCTGGACGGCGACCAGCTCGTCGGCGTCCCCGAGTTCGCCGCCATGGCCGGCATCGCGGCCTCGACCCTGCGCGCCTACACCGCCCGCGGCGAGGCGGACGTACCGCAGCCGCAGGCCACCGTCAGCGGCCGCAGCGCCTGGGCCCGCCCGGTCGCCGAGGACTGGACCGAGCAGCGCTCCCGTTCCTCCGACAGCGTCGCCGCCACCATGGCCACCGGCAGCGACGACTCCCTGCCCGTCGGCGCCGCCGACGTGCGCGAGCACTACGGCCGCGTCTTCCTGTCCTACCTGTGGGAGAGCCCCGAGCGGCGCAGGCGGTGGGTCCTGCGCCAGCGCAACGAAAGTGCCGTGAAGCAGGTCGCCGACGAGCTCGCCTGGGAAGTCGCCGCCAGCCTCGAGAGGATCATCCCCGCCGACGCGCTCTCCACGACCGTCCGGCTCGCCGTCCTCGACGAGATCGCCACGGGCCTGGACCGCAGTCAGAAACTGGACGGCACGGCACGCGAGACATCCTTCTTCGGCCTGCTGGCCCCCGTGGCCACGATGCTGGACTGGCTCATCCGCCACCACCCCACCACCGCCCAGCACACCGTCACCGACATCATCGGCGAGGCCGAACACCGCTTCGACGTCGACCGCGAAGTCACCGCCCGCTCCCTGCGCACCGCCCTCGCCCTCGACGGGAAACTCGGCGAAGGCGCCTACGACGAGTTCTTCGCACACGTCCTGCCCCCGGCCCGCACCACCTGACCCCCCTGGACGTCTGTGCGATGCGCACCCCTGAGGCGCGGCAGTTGCCGCCCTCGGCGTCTGCGCAGTCCTGTCGTCACCGTGCCGCGATGCTCGGAGTGAAGGAGTGCAGGGCGGCACGGTGACAGGCATCGCATACGGCGCTCCAAGATTCATTGCCGATGGAGGGGTCCCCCGAAGCCGAAGAGTGAGAGCTGATGCCACCACCGGAAGGAGCCCGCCCTCCCATGGCTACCGAGCACACCCCATCTCCGCAGACGGCACCGACGAGCTCGGCGGATCCGCCGAGCACCGCCCCGTCGACCTCACACGAGTTGAGGATTTGCGGCAACGGACGGCTTTACAAGATGAGCGTCGCCTCGCTCCCGGAGCAGTACACGGGCCCCGTGCCGGAATATGACGGTCCGCCGCCCGACCTGGTCAAGGCGGTGTGGGCACGCGAAGCGGCCGCGAACGGCGACGACGACGCCATCGACGGCTTCGCTTCCCGCGTGCTGGCTCTGCGGCAGGGCGGGCGGTGGCGGGAAGCGGTGTCGACTGCTCTGCTGGGTGACTGGGCGCTCCCGCTGGACACCCCGGACGGCCTTCACATCTCGGCAGTGGCCGCCCTGCGTGCACAGGCGCTGACGATTCATCGGCAGTTGACACCGTTGTGGCGGCGGCGGGTGAACAGGTCTCGGGTGCTGCTCCTGGACACCCCGCTGGGGGAAGGCATCACGCTGTACGACCTGGTCATCGGAAGCCCCTGCTCACAGACGCCGACCCCTGGTGCCGGGCCGGACGACGTCCGCCTGCTCTCCGTCCTTGCCGCACTGCAGCCGGCGGAACGGGCGGTCGCCCTGGCCTGGGCACACCCGGCGGTGGCCACCTGGACGGAGGCCGCCCTGGTGGCCGGCGCCACGGATCCCGTCGCCCTCGGCGAGAGGGTGCGCCGCAAACTCAAGCGCCTGGGCGAACGCCAGACGGAGCGTGCGGTGGCAGCCCGGCAGGGTGGTAACCGGTGAGCTCCCGCCGGATAGACCGGGAAGCGGATGCCGAGCAGCAGCGGGGGCTGCTGGTACGAGTGACGGTCCCGGGCGTCCCCACGTGCACCGCCGTGTTGAGCGCCGGCTTCGTGGGATCGCTGTTCGCTGGCGGCGCCGCGCCGTCCGGTTCGGCCGTGGGGTGGCCACTGGTGGTCCTGGCCCTCGGGTCCATGGCCTATGACCTCGGTGTCCGGGCCCTTCGGCGCAGAGGCAACTGATCAGGCGGCGAAGCCGACGTTCGTGCAGTACTCGTACTGGCCCCACTGGGAGCCGAGGTCGACGATCTTCTCGATCCAGGCGTCGTCCAGCGCCCGGTCGTCCCCGGCGGCCCACGCATCGACGATGCGGTCCCAGTGGCGGACGTTGAGGTGGCGGTGCCCCATGACCCGCTGCAGGGGGCGGCTGACGAGCGACTGGTCGAGGGGGTGGATCTCCACGCGGGTGCCGCGGCCCTCGCGGTTGAGGCGGGACAGGAGGTGGCGGGCGACGTTGTGGCGGCGCACCGTGCGGTAGGCGTCCTCGACGGCGGCGAGGTTCTTCTTCAGGGGCCGACGCTCGCCGTTGAGCCAGGCGTTGACGGTGTCGTCGGTGACGGTCAGGCCCGCGTCGCGGGCAGCGGTGCGGGCGTGGTCGGTGCGGGTGAGGTAGTGCAGGCGGGCGAGCAGGCCGCGCGGGCTGGTGACGGGGGTGGTGATGTAGGTCAGGTAGGAGTCCAGCTGGCGGGCCACCAGTTCGTGGCCCTTGGTTCCTCTGGCGCGGTACTTGCCGAAGTCGACGGTGCGCTCGGGCATGCGGGGCTGCTCCTCCTCTACTGATCGGTGTCGCCGGGGGCGGCCGGGTCCTCGGGCGGACCGCCCACAATGTAGGTGTCCTTGACCTTCACCTCGGTGACGCCGCGGCCCTCGGTGAAGACCTGGTGCCAGTCCCCGATGACGTGGAGTTCGTCGGTGCCCTGGACGCTGACGACCATCAGTCCCTCGTCGTGGGCCTTGAATGCCTTGGTCCAGAGGTTGGCGAAGGCCTGGGAGCGGATGAGGTGCATCCAGTCGGGGCGGTTGAGCTCCCGGTTGTACGTCGATTCCCCCATCGTGGAGACGAATTTGGAGTACATGGCCTTCACGTACTCGCCGGTGACCTCGTCGTCCTCGGCGATCGCCTTGTCGCGGGCGTCCTTGAGGGTGATGCGGAACTTCTCCAGCAGGCTCTCGGTCGCCCCCGAGGTGAACGACTCGTGGATCACGGGCGGCTCGCACAGCCGGTACTTCGGGCCCGCCAGACGCAGCAGCAGGCGCAGGGTGGGTTCGGTCACCCACAGCGGACCGGGCTCGTCGCGGTCGCCCAGCGGGTTGGGCAGGACCGCGTCGTGTTCCCAGACGGACGCGGTGATCCGGTGGACCCCGGAGCGGCGCCGGTCGTGGACATTGCCTCCTGAGTGCTCAAGGCGGCCGATCGGCAAGTGGGTCTTGAGGGCCGACAAGTAGGCCCCGTTGATGTCGAGGCGGGCCACTTCGTGCTGTCCGGCGGGCAGTTCGGGGCGGGTCCACTTGGGGCGGGCCTCCCAGATCTGGTCGGCTCCCCTGGCGGTCTGCTTGCGCAGGACGTCGGGGATCCCCGGGTGGGCCACGATGTCGTAGCGGCCTCCCTTACGGGTGGAGTCCAGCAGGGCCATCGCGTCCGGGATGGCCCGCTTGACCAGCGCCGCGGTCGCGGCCTCCACATCGCCCCGGTGCTCGGCGAGCGCGGCCGCGACCGCGTCGCCGATGGGATCGGGGACGTCGGCGGCGGTCCGCACCCGGCCCGCGGAGGACCCCACCGTCTTCACGCTCCCGGACCGGCGCGGCGGGGCCGGACGCGGCACACGGCCGGCCGGGGCCGCCGCAGGCGCGCTCACAGAGGGTGCCGTCGTGGGAGGTGCGGGGACTGTGCACTCGGCGGGGTCAAGGTGCTGGGGGTAACCGGCGACCTCGTGGCGTGCGTCGTGTCCGCACAGCACGCACGGCCGGGGCACCGTCAGGATCTCTACGTCCTCAACGTCGTCGGCCTCCCGCACGGCAGGTGTCTGGTGTGCCGCGTCGCCCGGCCCGGCATCCGGTGCCTCCTCGGCACCGGTGCCGGTGTCGGCAACGGCGTCTTCGGCTGCGCCGTCTGCGTCGAGGGCGGCTAGCTTGGTCTGGGCGCCCTTGAGGAAGTAGGCGTACTGGTCGCGGACTTCGCCGCCCGGGTCGCGGCCGCTCTCCCAGCCCCCGACCGTGGAGGGACTGACCCCCAGGGCGCGGGCCACCTGCGCACGCGAGAGATGCAGCGCCTCACGCAGCATCCGGCGCTGCTCGGCCGGGGGCAGTTCGGCCTCCTTGCGGGCCGCGGCCAGCAGCGCGTCGATCTCCTCGAACTGCGGCTTCACTGCGGCTCCCCTTTCACGGGCGACCGCCGCCGTCCGGCACGGCGCGCGTCGGGCAGTGCCTCGCACGCCCGAGTCGGGCCGGCCAGGAAGTCCAGGACATCCATGCCGTAGTGCCCGGCCAGCGCCTCGCAGTCAGCCAGACTCCAGGCAGCGGACCCGGACTGACGGCGGCTCACCTGCGCCTGCGTCACCCCCAGCACCTCGGCCAACCGTACCTGCGGCTCGCCCGTGGCATGCATCAGCGCCGCCACCGCCAGCCGCACCCGCTCCGGCAAAGACATCCCCATAGCCCAACCCTACCAGGGCAATACGATTAACGAATTGATTATGAGTAGCACGCATAAATTTTCCAATGCAGCCCGCGGCCCCGGAGGGAGCCGCCCTCATGATCAATGATCGGACCACTGCGTCGGCCCTGACTGGGCGTCACGTCCGACCAGCCGGTTCATGTGTAGGGATAGTCGTGGATCCAGGAGAGGCCTCCGAGGTCGAGGTGGGAGCGAGTGCGGGTGACGGCGACATAGGCGAGGCGGGCCTCGCTGTCGTCGATGGGTCCGGGTACGGCCTGGCCGACGGCGTCCTGCTGGTCGGTGTCCTTGGGCGGGGTGAAATCATCCGCGATCTTCACACGAGCCCATTCACGGCCTTTGGCTTTGTGGGCGGTCGATACGGTCACCTGGGCGTGCTGTTCGGGCACGAGTTGAGTCACGGCGGCGAGGATGGCATCGGTGCCATGCGTGTCGACGAGGTCGACCAGGGGCTGAAGGTCGCGTCCGGCCGGGTCGTGGACAGCGTAGTCCTGCAGTTCGCCCCAAGAGGGGAACAGGATCAGTTCGGGGTGGGTGGTACGGCGGCCGTCTTTCAAGTCGCGCGCAGCCAGGGCCAGGGCGCGCAGGCTGTCTCCTCCCCCGACCAGCGCGACCCTGTATCCGGTGGTCATCAGGTCCATGACGTGGGCCATGGCGCCGACGTTGGTGCGGCACAGCACCGCGTCGGGCCGGGCGAGGGGGCCGAGTTCGGTGGGCACGGCGGGGGTGCCGGTCAGGCGGAGGGGGGCGTCGGCCAGGTGCAGCCACCGGTTTGCTTCCGCGGCGAGGAGGGGGCCGAAGCGGAAGGACTGGGACAGGGTCAGCTGGGTGCCGTCGAAGCCGGTCATGACGTCCTTGGCGCCGCGCCAGTGGTAGATGGCCTGGGCGGAGTCGCCGACCATGACGAGCTGGGCGTGGTCGCGCTGGCTGAGGAAGACCTGTTCGACGACGGGGTTGGTGTCCTGGGCCTCGTCCAGGAGCAGGAAGTCGGTCTGGATGCGCGGCCGGGTGAGGGCCCAGATCTTCAGGTAGTGGTCGTGCTCGAAGCGGACGGCGCCGTCGTCCGGGTGTTGCAGGTCGACCCAGGCCTTGCGGGCGAACGGCACGATGTGCGCGGCGAGTTGGGCGTGCAGGTCGGTATGTTCCAGGCCGCGCAGTGGGGGCACGTGATGGCGAGTGATGGCCTCGTCCGCGGTGTGGCAGAAGCGGGTGACGGTGCGCAGCGTAGCGTTGGAGAGGGCCTTTTGGGTGACCTCGCAGTCGCCGATGCGGATGGCTTTGGTGATGCCGAGGGCTTGTCCGGTCTGCCAGGCCGGACGGCGCGGCGCGTTCAGGCGGCGGGTGTAGCGGTGGCCGACGGCCGCGTAGGCCAGGGCGTGCGCGGTCTTGCACTGGACGGTGTGGGGGAAGCGGGCGGTGGCGTCCTGGGCGATGGCCCGGTTGAAGGCGAGGTAGCGGCCGTAGCGGCCGCGGCGGGTGGTTGTGTGGGCGAGGAGGGCGAGGGTGGTGGTCTTCCCGGTCCCTGCGCCGGCCTGCAGGGCGAGGTGGTCGCCGGCCTGGAAGGCGTCGGCTGCTGCCGCCTGTTCGTGGGTCGGTTTCATCGTGTGGGCCTCTCGGGGAGCCGGGTGAGTGCGTGCCCGACGGCGGAGAGCAGGTGGGCGGGGGTGGTGTGGGTCAGGAGTTCGCGCACCGCGCGGTCGAGGCGGTCGGTCTCCTGGTCTGCGTGCTGGGCCAGGGCCCGGTGCAGGGCCAGTTCCACGAAGCGTTCAGGGCTCTGGTGCACGCGGCAGGCGGCAGCCTTGAGGACGGCGTGGGCGGCGGCCGGGAAGGCGACGTTAAGGAGCACCTTGTGGTCGGCGTCCGGGTAGTGCGTGGTGATCACGTCGATGGGCAGCAGTGCCCCGAGCCGGTGGCGCAGCCTGCGGGCGGCCTGGTGAGAGGTCTTGGCGTGCACGAGGGCCATGAGGCGGGTGGCGTTGTGGTTGGCGGCGAGTGGCAGTACGCGGGCGGCATCGCGGAGTTCGGCCTGGGCAAGGGGGCGGGTGAGCACGATTTCCAGGGCGTGGTGCGGCATCGTCATCCCCTCCCCTGTCGGCGGGTCTGAAGGTGGGGCAGTCGGGTGTGGATGTGTGCCGCGTGCAGGAGGGGGTCGAAGGGCTGCCATCCGGCCAGGGCGAGTTCGGCGGCGCCGGATGCGGCGTGTGCGGGGCAGCGTTGGGCGCGCCAGCGCAACTGTTCGCTGTAGGGGAGCTGGCCAAGGTCGTAGACGGCCATCAGGCCTTCGGGCAGGGCGAGTTGGCCGTGCTGCACTGTGGCCGGCAGCAGTCTCCAGGTCCCGGCCGGGCCGATGGAAGCAGGGACGGTGCGAGTGCAGCGGTGGCGGTGGCGTGTCTGGGCCACGCAGCGGAGGTTCGTGAGGGGGCGTTCGGCGAGGTAGCGGCAGAGCAGCATCTGTACGACGGGGCGGTCGGGTTCGCCGGTGTCGGCATCAGTGGCGGTGGCGGGTTGTGTGCTGGCGGCCGGGGCCGGGGTGAAGACGCCGGTGTCGATCACGCGGCGGGTACGGACGGCGAGTTGGCGTCGGATCGCCTCGAGGCCCGGGGCGGTGTGGCGGGTGAGGGTGCGGCGGGGGCAGAGCAGGGCGTGCGGGATGCGGCACCAGCCGCTGCCGTCACCGTGCGGGTGGGCGATGCCGCCGCTCAGGTGCCAGCGGCAGGACTCGGGGACGTCGGCGGCGGCCAGTTCGGCCGGGTGCAGGGCGACGGGCCGCTCGTTGGTGCGCTGGTAGAGGTCAATACGGTTGCCGCACTGGCGGCAGAGACGGCTCTGGCCGGCGCGCAGCAGGCGGCTGGGACTGGTGCCGGCCACCCGCAGGGGTCGGGGGCGGCGGGTGACGCGAGGGCTGCCGTCCCAGTGGCGGCCGGCGGGGGTGGGAGTGGGGCACATGGCGAGGACCGTGCCAGGCGACACGCGGCCCGGGGTGCCGCGGCGGCCGGTATGTCCTCCGGTCGGCCCAGCCGGAGGGAACGGGCGTGCGGGCCAACGGTCTTGTGTTCTATGCCTGCTCGCCGGTTCGGGTGATTTGCGGCGGGGTCCGCGAAGGGCGCGCCAGCAGGTCAGGGGCCTTGTGCGCCGGGCGGGGTGTGGTCGTCGCAGAGGGGGGCCAGCAGGTGCTCGATGGGTACGTCGAAGGCGTGGGCGAGGGCGTGCCAGGTGGTGACGCTGCCGGTGGTGCGGCCGTGTTCGAGGTCGATGAGGGTGCGGCGGGCCAGGCCGCTGCGGCCTGCGATTTCGTCGAAAGTCCAGTCGCGCTCGCCCCGCAGGCGCGCCAGCGTGACGCGCAGCGCGGTGAGGTCGGGGTCGGGCGGCAAGATCGTCACCCCACCATCCGACGGTGCAGGACCCTGCCCTGTCAGTGCAGACCTCTGCACTATCTGGCGAGGCGGGAGTGACATTCACAGTGCAGAGATCTGCACTACCGTGCGTTCGTTCCGGCCCTCAGAGACCGGGCACCGACCGCCGCGGCACGGACAGAGGGGAGGACGACCAGCAGATGAGGCTTGCGCGTGCGCATACAACGGTGCGGCGCATCTGGACCGTGGAGCTGCGTCCGCAGGCAGGCGGCCCCACGCTTGTCTGCCCCTCCTGCACCGCCCACACCTCTCCCCTCACAGCCTCCTCCGCGCGGTCCGCCGCGCTGGCACATCTGGCCTGCCACGCCCGCGCCGACGCGCTGCCGGTGTACCTGCGCAGCTGTCAGTGCCGGGCACAGGGATGTTCGTGGCATCCGCGTCACCGCGGATGCGACGGGCCGGTACGTCTTGCCCTCACCCGCGACCGCGGCGGCCGCACCTGGCGCCTCGCCGACGCCTGCACGGCCTGCGCGGGAGCGACCAGTCATACCTCCGTGGTGCCGGACACCCTGCTCGGCACCATCCGGCCGCACCCCTCCCCCGGACCTCCGCCCCCTGCCCGCGTCGGACTCTGCCCGGGGCCCGACGAGCAGGTACGCGTGCGGGAGATGCTCACCTACCTCGGCGCCGCACTGCCCCGCTTCACCTCCCCCGCCGCCCGGCTACTGGGCCTGCAGTGCGCCCTGCGCACCGACACCCGCGGCCATGTCCGCCTGCCGGCGGGGCTGCTGCGCGGCATGCGCCTGCGCGGGCACCGGGACCTGTGGCAGGAACTGGCCCACGCCGGCTGGCTGGAGCCGCCGGATGCCAGATCTGCTCCCGTGCAGCTGCGGCTGCTCGATGCCGCGGTCCTGGACCAGGCGCCCGGCCGCCTCGCCCGCCGGCGCGCCGCCCACTGGGCGCTGCACCCCGCCCCACTGGCCCTGCCCACGGCACCGCCCGCCCTGCGACTGACCGCCCTGGCCCTGGCCGCACACACCTCCGCCAACACCGAACACAGCACCGACCTGGACACCCTCGCCCGCCTGTGTGGGCACTCCCAGCAGCAGACCGGAGAACTCCTCGACCGGCTGGTGACAACAGGCACCCTGACAACCTGGCACCACAACCGGGAGACCCACGAGGCAGCCTGGCAACTGCCCCAGCCCCCGCGCACGAACCCGCCCTGCAACAGGGCTCCAAAGGCACCAGACAGAGTGGTTCTGACCTCCGCGGCGAACAGCGGACGCCACTCGAGAGGAACAACCGGTTCCGCCCGTCCGTAGTATCTCTACACCAAGGCATTTTGCGGCACATGCAGCGTCCGCACGCCGGTACAGCGCATGGAGCACTGCCCGGTTCGAGACCGCTCGCCTGGATTACTGCCGTACACCGAGGAAAGGCCAGCACCATGTCCGAGAGCACGACTGTCGCCACGGGACTGACATCCCAGTACATCGCCCAGGTGGCGAGCGACCTCGAAAGCAACACAAAGGAACAGGAACGCATCGGCGCGGAGATCGAGGCGTTGCAGGAGCAGTTGGGTGCTCTGCAGCACGACCACAGCGTGCTGGTGAACATGCAGCAGGCACTCGGTGTCATCCGCGAACCGGATGAGCCCTCGACCACGGCCGAGAGCACCACAGTGCCCTCTTTCCCGCAGAGGACTGAGGCCGCACCCTCCAGCAAGCGCCGGTCACGGAAGACCACGGTCCCGCAGGAAACGGCGGCCAAGAAGCCTGCCACGCCCAAGGCTGGTACGCCGAAGGCCCGGCCCACTCTGGTGGAACTCATCCGCCGTCACCTCACCGAGCAGGGCGAGCCGCGCTCCGCTGCGGAAATCTCCACCGCGCTCGGCCAGGCTCATCCCGAGCGCGGCATCAAGACCAAGGTCGTCCGCGTCACTCTCGAAGGACTCGTGGCCAAGAGCCAGGCCCAGCGCACCAAGCAGGGCGCCTCTGTCTACTACACCGCCCCCGACGCGACGGAACCGACCGAATCCATGGCGCCCCCGGCCGACGCCCAGGCCTGAGGCGAACTGACCACCAGGCCGGTCAGTTCACCTCCGGCGGCGACAGCGGTTCGTACAGGTGCAAAGAGCTTTCTGCTTCCCTCACTGCCACCTCTGGTATGCGGTAGGCCCGTCCGACGCGAACTGCCTGTAGTTGACCGCCGTGAATCATCCGATACACCACCTGCGTGGACAGCCCCAGCAGCAGTGCAGCCTCGGCGGGAGTCACGTACACGACATCTCGCAGCGAGGATCCCCTTGGAAGGGGTATAGCCCCCAGCGTTTCTGAAGGCAGCGCGCCCTCCATCACGGTGTCCCGTCCGTCCTGCTGGCGCTCGGCCGCACGCACCCATAACTCACACATCAACCGCCGATTGATCGCAGCCCGCTCGGGGTTGGCGAGCGGGCCCCTGCGCGCCAGCAGATCGACAAGTGCGTGAACGACTTCGAGAGCAGGCAGGCGTGTGCTGCTGAATGCGTCGTGAATCGTGCTTCGGGAGATCCACACCTTGTCGGCCGTGCCATCGAGGCTTCCCGAAGCCTTCTCTTTCCCTTTGTTGATTTCATTTTCCATCTGCCTGCAACTGGGCCTACCTGAGCGCACATGAATGGAGTGCAGCAGCCGGTTCAGCGACTTATGAGCACCCTGAGGTAGGTCCGGCTTCCCCAGTATCGCCACGGCATCCCCCTTGCCGTCCGAAAGTGTCCGAGCCTGTCCTCTCCAGGATCCACGCGTCCAACCAGTAAGGAAAGACGGCGTCCAGCCGTCCGCTGGGAGCCGGGTCAGGCCTGTTGCGACAGAAGTCGTCTGAGGGGCTGTCCATCGACAGTGGGAATATTCATGCTTCGAGTTACGAAAGCGGCATGCGCCGATTGAATGACTCGAAGGAGAATTTCCATGTCCCGTGTGGCACAGGAGCCGGCCGGGGAACCGGTACAAAGGCGCCGCAGGCCAGGCTCGCCCCGCCGTAATGCAGCCTGTCGACCGCCTCGGTGCGATGGGCGTCGTGGCCGGCGTTCCACAACGGGCCCTTGCCCGCCCCCTGGCCTCCGGCGCGTAGCTGGCAGGCGGCCCGCAGATGACAAGCAGCACCTGGCGCAGGACATCCGCCGGGGAACCATCACTGGAGTGGTCAGTGGAGTTGCGCGTGTGTTCGTGGTCTGGCTGGCGGAGCACGGGCACCTGTGGCACTGACTGAAGTCACGGGGGGACTTCAGGGGCACCCTGCAAACGACTCGACTGGCGGGTCTGGGCCCTACGCCGGATCGAGCGCGCCGCAGAAGGCACGGGATCGCCGCTGTACCCAGCTCCGAATCTGGCCCTATGCACAGCTTTGCCGGCTGAAGTTCGCCCGGCGACTGCCGAGCGAACCCGTTCACAGCGCCGTCGAACTGCCCCTACATGTGGAGTGGTGCTGTACGCCGGGGTGGACGACGCCCGAGACGGATCCCGCCGCTCTTTTAGGATTCCCGTCATGGGACGAACTCCGGCGGATGGCGCCGCACCATCCGAATATCACGCTGCCAAGGTTCTGTTGATCGGAGATACAGCAGATCCTCACATCCGTGCGGTGGCGGAGCGGCTTCCGTCCCAGGGAACGGTCGTCATCGACGCCGCTTCGCTGCCGTCGGTTATGCAGTGCATGACCCTAGAGGGGTGCATCGTCCGTGATCTGACCGGTGAGCCGACCCGATTGGCACTGGATGGCCCGGCCCGCGGCTGGATCCGGCGCCTCGCACCTGCTGGGTGGGACAGTGACGTCGTCCTGGGCACCAGGAACGCGGCGCGTCTGGCCGCCCGGATGACAGCGTTGGCCGCTGTGCTGCGCCAGCCCGGCCCTGAATGGCTGTGCGAGGTGGACGCACTGTTCGCCGCAGAGAACAAGATCGTGCAGTACCGGGCCGCTCGCACTCTCGGTCTGCGGACCCCGGCCACCCTCATCGGTGGCGATCCAGCCGTACTGGCCTTGGAGCTGGGCGAGCCCTACATCGTCAAACCGCTCGGACCGGGTAACTTCACCGGTGCACAAGGCCGCGAACAGGTGATCCACACTCAGGCTGTCACCGCCGCGCAACTGGCTGGAGCAGACCTCCTCGACGCCCCGTTCCTGGCCCAAAAGCTGCTCACCGCTCGGACACACCTGCGCATCGTCACCGTGGCAGACCGTGCATGGACTGCCGAGCTCAGCGCCGACGGGCTGCCCGTCGACTGGCGCCAAGTCGCCCGAGCCCACCGTTCCTTCACGCACTCGCACCGCTGGCCCGCCGTGGAGCGTGACGCCCTGCGTCTGGCCCACCACCTACGGACCGGCATCAGCTGTCAGGACTGGATTGTCGACGACACCGGCGCCGCCTTCATCGACCTCAACCCCGGCGGGCAATGGCTCTTTTTGCCCAGCTCTCTCACCGCACAGGTTGCCGACCATCTTGCCGCCTGGCTCCAGGACGTATGAATGCCCGCCGTGACCGGCCGCTTCGCTGAAGCCCGCCTCTACCTCGTCTACTGCGCTGCGCTGCTTCATCCCGGCCGCAGCGTGCCCACCTTCGCCCAGGCCTCGCCGGTCACCATCGACCTGGATACCGATACCGACGACGAGTACGCCCTCCTCATCGAGGAAGGCCGCCGCCAGATCGACCGCCAGATGGCCGACCTGGAGCGCATCCGCAACCGCGCAGGCGCCCTCGCCACCATCTCGCTCGCCCTGACCGCTGCTGTCGTCACCAAGACCGCCGACGTCCTCCAACACCACTGGATCCTCATCGCCCTGTGGGCGGTTGCCTGCGCGCTGGCCGTCCTGGCCGTGGCCGGGGCAGCGTCCGTACTGTCCGCACGTGCTGTCTTCGGCGGAACCGACACGCAGATGGCAGCCCAGGGACCCCGCCCGATCCGCAGATACCTGGCCGAGGCATACGCCGAGAACGTCGCCATGGGGGAAGAGACCGTCAGGACGTTCCTCACGGTCTTTCGTGACGCCGTCACCTTGACGGTATCCTCGGCCCTGGCTTTCCTGCTGGTCCTGGCGGTCCTCGCGCACAGCCCAGGCAGCACCGTCCATGAACCCGCCAAGGAGGCCCCGTGCCCAACCTCTACGACCTGCTCAGCGACCCCGACACCGAAGTAACGTCTGTTTCCGCCGCCGGGAGCCCGCCGCCGCCCAGGCCGCCGAAACCGGGAAGCACCCTCACCGCCTCCGTGGAGAGCACCGATGCCGACCGTGCCGGCATGCTCCTGGGCGCAGTCGCTCTGTAGAACGCCGCGACACCAGGTGTTCTCACAGGTCAACCTCACTGCAGCTGCCGTACTGGGGACAGGCCGCAGGTACTGATCAGCAGCCGTGCGGGGCCGGAAGGACTCCCCTCACGTGGAAGGGCACCGGGCAAGGCTCCCGACATAGAAACGTCCGTCAATGTTCCCACGCCGCCTCCATCCATCGGTTCCGGCACCCGCCCGCTGGCGGCCCTCATCACGCGAAGGCGGGAGTCAGTCAAAACGCTTCACTACGACTGAAGTTGATACCCGGAACCCGGAAATCTGCGCCAACCGGCCTGCGTGATGGGCTAGTTGTGATGGGCAGTCCTTGCTCGGCACCGCGGGTGAATGTGCTGGCCACTCCCCCAGGCTGACGGCCACCGGGAGTGGGCATCACCGCGGCAGCCGTCAGGGCCGCAGGGCTCCCGTCCCGGCGCTGGTGCAGCCAGATTTCCGGGGCCGTCGCCCCTGGACCCGTTCAGTCGGTGTGGCGTTGGGTGGGGTCGAGGCGGCTGAGGACGGCGCGCACGAGGTCCCGGCTGTAGGCAGGGAGCGATGCGGCCGCGTCGTGTGGCGTGGGCTGGTGTGGCGGTCCTGCGGTATCGGGCCCCTTCGTGTCGGGGCCGCCGTGCTCTTCCCAGAGCAGGTAGGTGATTTTGGCCCACTGGCGGAAGTTGCCGTGGCAGGCGGCGTCGTCGATCCACAGCAGTTCGTCGGTGGGTACGTCCGTCCAGAGCGGGTGGTACTGGGGAATGACGGTGAGGACTTCTGCGGGGGTGAGGGGCTTGTAGCGCTGCCAGATGAGGATGCGGGAGTCGAGGGCCGGCCGGTTCTTGATTTTCTGGTAGCAGGTTTCGGCTCCGACCAGGACGACGGCGAGGCGGGTGTCCTCGTCGTCCCAGAGTTCGCGGATAAATTCGAAGGTCCGGGTGTCCAGCCACTGTGCTTCGTCGACGACCAGGACGCGCGGCGTCTGGGACAGGGCTTCTTTGAGCATGGCTTCGCAGCGGGTGCTGTTGAGGGGTGCCTCTCCGGGCAGGTCGAGCTTTTTGTACAGGGCGGCGCGCAGGGCCTGGATTTTGGCGGAGCCGACTTTGATGCGGAGGGTGGTGTGGGGGGCGAGGTCGTCGAGGTGGCTGTTGACGGCGAAGGTCTTGCCCAGGCCGACGCCGCCGTGGACGCACATGATGGCGCCCTTGCCGGCGTCGGCGTTGAGGGTGGTGTGGAGGTTGGCGTAGGTCTCTGCGCTGGCGTTGGTCAGCATGGCGCGGGCGCCGGGCAGGCCCATGTAGTGGTAATTGGGGCCGGTAGCCGGCTGGCCTTCGGGCGTGGTGGTCGGGTGGGTCACTCGGTGTCCTGGGGCTTGGGGCCGGAGAGGGGTTTGGTCCAGCGGGTGGAGGAGGGTTGGGGCCGGTTGAGGAGGTCGGGTCGGGCCTCGGTGTGCAGGTCTGCTTCCGGTGTCTGCAACTGGCGTAGCTGGGCGGCTGCTTGGCTGGCGGTGAGCCGGTTGAGGGGCTCGGGTGTGGCGGCGACGCTGGTGGCGGCGTAGCGGGGTTTGGCGTTCTTGCGGGCGCGGCGGGCTTTGGCGGCGTAGCGGTCGGCTTCGCGCTGGCGGGCGTTGCGCAGTGCGCGGGCTTGGCGGGGGCTCATCTCGTCGCTGCGGAAGGCGGGGCCGCGGTAGGTGAGGGTGTCGGCGTCGTAGAGCTCGACGCGGTGGTAGTGGTGGGGTTCGTGGCGCAGGCGGACCATCTCGCCTGCGCTGCCGTGGCCGTGCATCCATGCGCCGACGTAGTAGGCGCTGTTCCAGCGGACGCCCTTGCTGGTGATTTTCAGGGGTGGGCCGGCGTCGTTGAGGGTGTAGGTGTGCAGGTCGCCGGGGTTGAGGGTGTCGATGGGGGTGAGGTCGGCGTGCCAGGCCTGGGAGGGGGTGCGCCGGTGGAGGCGGGCGATGGTGTGGTCGTTGTTCCACCAGTCCACCCAGTCGAGGACGACGGTGACGAAGGTTTCGTAGTCGAGGAGTTCGTTAAGGGCCCACAGGGGTTGTCCGCGGCGGTCGCGGCGGCTTCGGGGGGTGTGGGCGTAGCCGGGCAGGCCCTTGAACAGCATGTGCTTGGCGGCGCCGTTGATGGCTTCGACGGTGCCTTTGAGGTGGGGGCTGTAGGGCGGCAGGACGATCAGTTCGGTGCCGAACTTCTGGAAGGCCTCGCCTACGCACTTGCCCAGGAAGTCGCGGCCGCGGTCGACTCTGACCTTGCGGGGGATGCCGCCGAAGGGCCGGTGGTGATCGGTGCAGAGGATGGCGTCGCGGGCGGCGGCCAGGATGGCGTCCTGGCTGGGCTGGTGGGGGGTGATGGCCAGGCCGCAGATGACGGCGGTGGCGTGGTCGACGAACCAGGTGATCCACGGTTTGCTGGGGTGTCCGTCGATGTTGACGAAGACGCTGGCTTCGACGTGGTCGGTCTCCCAGACGTCGTTGCGGTTGCCGTGGGGACGCAGGGCGTGGACGTCGTGTCGGCGGCGTCCTGCTTCGCCTTCTCTGAGGGCGGCGCGTTGCCCGGCGCTGAGTTCGCGGTTGACGGCGCGGTAGAAGGTGGCCTGGGAGGCCCGGGGCGGGGTGCCGAGGTGGCCGTCGGCGACGAGTGCGAGGTAGGCGCTCGCCACGTTGCCGTGCCATTGGGCCAGGGCTTCGTGCATGGCCGGGGTGAGGGTGAAGTGGCGGCGGCCTTGGGGGGTGTAGGTGCCGCTGTGGACAGTGGCGTTGTCCATCCAGCGGCGCACGGTGCGCCAGTGGACGGTGAAGGCGTCGGCGACGGTGCGTACGTCGTGGTGGGTCAGGCGCTCGGCGTCTTGCAGACGCAGCAGGCGGCGGACCGCGGCGGCGCGCAGGGAGGTGGTGTCGTAGGGGCCGTCGGGTGAGGGCGTGGCGGGCACGGGGTCCGGGATCTTCCTTGGGGTGGTGGGTGGGGGTGGGTCAGGCGGGGGCGAGGGAGAGCAGGCCGGCGCCGTAGGGCTTGCCGCGGCCGATGCCGGTGAGCAGCGCGTGGCGCAGCTGGTCGGGGTCGGTGATGGTGGCCACGCCGTCGAAGCGGGTCAGCACGTGCAGGGGGCCGGGGGCCTGGTCGGCTCCGCCGGGCCCGGTGGAGGGGTTCGGGCGCTTGTGGGGGCGGCGGAAGCGGGCTGGGGTGGTGTCGGTGGTGGTCAGGGCGAGGCCGGCCTGGTGGGCGCGGCGCTGCCACCAGGCGAGGGCGTCGTCGCCGTAGAGGGCGACGGTTTTCCTGCCGTGCTTGTTGCTGACGGGTTGGTGGTCGCCGAGGACACGGCGGACGGCACTGGCGTTGGCGGTGATGCGGTAGCGCACCGCCCGGCCGGGGGTCAGTGCCTGGAACATGGAGTGCAGGGCGCGGGTTTCGGCGCTGCCGTAGTCGTGGGGCAGGCGGGTGAGGTCGGGCGGCTGGTGGGACTGGATGAGCAGGGTGGGCGGGGTGTCGTCGGTGGTGTCTTCCAGGCGGAAGAGCAGGCCGGCTTTGTGCCGGGGGTGTTCGCCGAGGCCGTTGGGGGCCAGGAGCATCACGGTCTTGTGCAGATGGGCGGTGTCGGTCAGGTCGCGGCGGACGGCTCTGCTGCGGCGGTTGAGGCGGATGCGGGTCAGTGTCGCCGTGGTGGTGAGCGTCTCGGGTGTGTTGGTCACAGGGGGGGTGTCCTGGTCGATGTAGGTGGCCAGTGCGGTGAGGGCTGGCGGCGGGGCGTACAGGGTGGCGGGCAGGGGTTCGGTGGTGCGCCAGACGTGGCGGGTGGTGTGGAAGCGCCGGGTGGGGGTGAAGTCGACGGGTACGTCGGCGACTTCGCGGTGGGCGGGGGCGGCGGGTACGTGCTTCGGCTGTCGCTCCCACAGGAAGTCCACGGGCACGGTGGCCTGTTCGGGAGGGGGTGGGGCGTCCAGGCTGAGCGGGATGTGGTGGCGGAGTTCACCGACGGGGTCGGGGTGGGGGCCGCCAAGGACGAGGGGTTCGTCGGGGATGCAGGCGCGCCGGCCCAGGTAGGGGCTGAAGGCGGGTTGTTCGAGCCGCTGGATGAGGTGGTTCAGGAGCGGGTCGGGGCCTTGGACGGCGAGGGTGAAGACGGCGTCGGCGAGGTAGACACGCCTGCTGATGAGGGTGGACTTGGTCTGGGCGCGGTAGCTGCCGTCGCTGGTGCGCAGGCCTTGTTTGTGGGGGCGGCCGCCGCCGGCTGTGTGGAAGTCGGTGTGGCGCTGGCCGGGCCGGTCGATGCGGACGGTGAACTCCAGGTCCGTGTAAGGGATCTTGTGGGTGTCGGGGTCGGGGGTGAGGGCTTCTTCTCGCGGGCGTCCGTCGGCGGCGGCGAACAGGCCGATGAGGGCGGAGCGGGTGGGGAAGGGGAGGGTGTCGCGGTAGTGGAAGGCGGCGTGTTCCCCGAAGGACATCAGCGGGGCGGCCAGGCGCAGCAGGATGCCGTTCATGCGGCTGCCCGGGTTAGGGAGGGCTGGGCTGCGGTCTGGGTGAGGGCGCCGGTCAGGTCGTCGAAGCCGGTGTGCACGGTGCCGAGGTGGTCGACGGGTGCGTCGTGCGCGGTGGCGTAGCCGGAGCCGATCAGGCGGCGGGTGCCCAGCAGCCGGTTGTAGGCGCCGGCGTGCTGGGACAGGGCCTGGATGGCGGGGGTGAGGTAGCCGCCGCCGGGGGCGCTTTTGACGGGCTGTTCGAAGGCGGCGGCGAGGGAGACGGGGCGGCGGTCGCGTACCGCGTAGTGCACCAGGTGGGGGTAGGTGTGCGGGGCGGTGGCCGTCTTCTTCGCGCCGGGCATGGCGTCGATGAAGGATTCGGCGAACAGCTCCAGCAGGTGCAGGGCCTGGTCGTGGTCGCCGTTCAGGTTGCGGGTGAGTTCGGTGAGGTTGACGGTGGCGTAGCGGTAGAGCAGGCCGGTGGTGAAGAAGCTGGTCTTCAGGTGTGCGCTGCCGCTCTCGTGGGGCAGTGACCAGTCCTCCACCGCGGTGAAGTAGTCGGGCTGCTGGCCGCTTTGGTGGACGCCGAAGGCGTGTGCCATCTGCACGGCGCCGTCGACCTGGGCGCCGGGTACCTCGGCGAGCATGCGGCCGAAGAGGTTGATGGTGGCCGTGCGCTGGCGGATGAGAGCGGCGACGGCGGGCGTGGGCAGGACAGCCGCCGTCTCCTTCTTGGTCTTCCTGCGGGCGCCCTTGGCGTCGGCCTCGGCTTGCTGGGCTTTGTCCGCTGTCTCCTTGGCGAGGGCCTCTTCCAGCTGGGGGCGGTGTTTGGTGCACAGGTCGGTGAGGTCATCGAGCACGGTGCGCGGCAGGTAGAGGGGGACTGAGGTGATGCCTCCTTGGTTTTCCTCGGTCTTCAGTCCCTCCCGGGTGGCCGAGCGCACGATCTGGGCGCCGGCGAAAGTGGCCAGCTCTGCCGGCCAGCCGGCTTCGCGGAGGGCGTCGGCGGCGCGCAGGGGCAGCATGCGGGTGCGTGCGGCGTGCTCGTCGAGGTAGTCCTCCAGCCACATGCGGATGGCCCGCTTCCAGGACTGCGAGGACACCATGGGGCGCAGCACGCCGCCCAGTTGCAGCGTTTTGGGCAGGTCGTCCTCGCCTCGGTTCAGCACGGAGGCGGGCAGCGGGTGCAGGGCGTGGAGGTCGATGTATCGGGCGGGTGCGTAGGCGGCCATGTCAGTGCTCCTTGGCGGACAGGGTGTGCAGGGTGAGGAAGTAGTTCTCGCGCCAGCGGGCGGCTGTCTCCAGCTGGTCGTGGTCCCACCAGGCCAGGTCCTCGAGGAGGACGGCGAAGTCGAGGCGGGCGGCGCCGTGGCTGTGGAGGTGGCTGGTCAGCGACCACAGCCGGGGGTGCAGCAGTTCGGTGTCGAGCCGGGTGAGGGTTTTGACGCGGTTGGTCATGACGGCTTCCTTGAAGCCGTACCGGGCCACGGCGATGGCGAGGTGGGTGCCGAGATCGGGGCGGCTGCGCCAGGGCCGTGCAGCCGCCCCGGTACCGGCCGGTGGTGCAGGGGCCGGGCCCGGCCCGGGTGCGGCGCCGGTGACGGCCGGCGCTGTGGCGGGGCGGGCGGTGTGGTCTGCGGCGGGGGTGACCGACTCCGGCTTGTAGGGGCCGTGTTCGTGGGGCAGGTCGCGGTTCTGGGCGATGAGGCCGGCCACGGTGTAGTGGGCGCGGCGGGCTCCGAAGCCGGCGATGTGCCGGGTGAGGTGCTCCGGTATCCGGGGGCACTGGGCGATGGGGCGTCCGCATCCCGAGTTGAGGTCGGCGCGGATGCTGGTGACCGCGCACAGGGTGATGACCTGATGGACGAAGTCGTCGTAGTGGGCGCGGCGTTGCGCGGTGGTGAAGGACATGGGTGCGAGGGCCTCGGGTGGGGTGGCGGCGGGACGAAGCCGGGGGTCAGTGACGGTGGCGGCGCAGTTGGGCCACGGCGTGGGCGATGGCCTCGGCGGCGCGGAAGTGCTGGGCGATGGCCGGGCGGGTGGCGGTGCGCAGCGCGTGGATGGCGTCGGCGGCGCAGGCTGCGCGTGCGGGGCGGGCGGAGTCCTCGAGAAGGGCCCAGAAGGTGGTCTCGGCGCGGGGCCAGTACAGGGTGCGGGCGCTGCGGGTCCACGGCGGCAGGCTCCTGGGCGGCCGCCCGGCCTTGTCGCCGGCCGGGGAAGTGACCTGGCTCCAGGCGGACTTGGAGACGGTGTCGAGGTGTTCGCCGATCTCCTCGGCGGCCTTGCGGCATTCGGCGATGCGCTCGGCCGCGGCCGGGTCGTGTTCCTGCGTCCAGGGCCAGATCGGCGGGGTCAGGGCCGTGTACCAGGTGCGGTTGACGGTCTTGTCGTTCTGGTCGAAGCCGTAGACCCTCACCCTCAGGGCGGCTCGCAGGTCCGGGGGCAGGTCGTTGAGTGTGGTGAAGGCCTCGGGACGCTGGACGGTGTAGGCCGTGCCGCCTTTGCTGGTCCGTCCTTTGCGGTCGTCCTCATCGCCCGCCAGCAGCAGGGCGTCCAGGTCCCGCCACAGCGCCCGGTCGGCGTCTGCCGGGCGCGGCCTGTGCCGTTTGGTGACGGGCTGGCCGGCATGGACGTGGTGGATGAGGTAGGGGTCGAGGGCGGGGAGCTTTTTCTGGGTGGCCCAGGTCAGGTAGGCGTCGGTCACCTGCCGGCCGTCGGCGGAGGGGATGAGGAGGGCGGCGTGCCGGGAGCGGCCGGTCAAAAGCCGGCCCGGGGAGGACACCGGTGGCGGTGCGGCATCGGGGTCGGGGCCGTCGTCCGGGTCCGGGGCGGGCAGTGGTTCCTCCCATGGGCAGCGGTCTTCTGCGTCCGGCCACAGCCGGGACGGCTTGGGCATGCCGGCCAGGAGGGTTTCGTACAGGGTGCGGCCCAGCGGGTGGAAGGAGAGTGTGGAGCGCAGCGGTCCGGCTTTGGCCTTTCCGAGGGAACGTCCGCCTACGGTGCGCACGGAGCACTGGCCGGCCGCGCCGTAGTAGTGGTGGATGAGCAGGTGCCACAGGGCCTGGTCGCTGGGCACGGGCTGGGGGTCGGTGTCGGTGTGCGGGCTGAGCCAGGCAAGGTTGTTGCCCTCGGGGCGGCCGAAGACCAGCTTGTTGACGCCGGCCCGCTTCGCGCACTGCGCGGCCAGTCGCGGGTCCTGCAGGAACGGCCGCTGCGGGTGGAACAGGTCCCAGATGTGGCGGTCGAAGTAGTCGTGAACGGCGTCCGGGTCGAATCCTCCGGGGTTCTTCAGCAGGTCACGGCGGCGTTGCGCCCATTGCCGTGCCGTCATGCGTCCGTCTGCCTGCGCGTCCAGGCCACTCACCCGCGCAGCCATAGCAACGAGCAGGCGCAGGGCCGCGGATGCCGCCGGCGGCAGGGGCAGCGCCAGGTCCTGGATGAGGTGGGCGCGCAGCAGCACATCCCTCCATCCCAGGTATTCCTGGCGCCCGTTCAGGAACAGGACGGGAATGCAGGGCTCTTGGTCGGTCGCATAATGCGGGGCAGGCACACGGGCTCCATTGCCGGGCGTGAAGCAAGAGGGGTTCTCTGGAAAGAGCTGCCTGCCGAAATCAGGGGGCCCGCCCGGGTCGCGGCGCCGCAGGTGCACGCGGAGGACCAGGAAGAGGAGGCGGGCCGCGCGGTTGTGGGCCAGGTCAGGCCAACGCCGACGGGCAGCAGGGTGCCGCACGGGGACACCAGGGGTGCGGTGTCCACAGCACAGCAGGCGCGAGACACCGGACTCGAACATTCGTCCGACTTCGCGGTTCCATATTAGCCACAGCTCGGCAGCCCCCTGAACCACATTGTTCACCCTGCAATTACCGGTCGGTTTCCTTTTTTGACCCAGCGTCATTTCCTGGATACGGAGCGGCCCTATTCACGGTTCTGCCCCGGCAGCCCCCTTTCTTTTCGCTGCCGCCCGACGGACGCACCTGAACCGCATCGAGAACACAGGGGTGCAATGCGCCGCCGTCTCCAGGGTGTCCGGGCCTACCCGGGCGGCTGCCGGAGTGGCCGACAGAGACGGCACAGCGGCGGACACCGATGCGACGGTGCTCTCCTGGCCGTCGCAGCCCGGCGCGGTTCGCGATCAGCAGCCACAGCGCCTTGAAGGGCTCAGGAAAAGCGCGGTGGCCGCAGGCACGCAGGCGACGCCACCTCAGGGCTGGGTGTGGACCAGCCCCAGGGTGGCGTCGAGGCGCAGGCTGTGGCGCCCGAAACGCACCGGCCGTGCGGGGTCTTGGGCATCCTGCGGCAGCAGAACGAGGTCGGCGAGGAGAGCGTGCGTACGCCAGGAGGCAGGGACCTGGTTGCGCCAGCCGCGGTCGGCGACCCAAGCGGCGGGCACCGGCAGGGTGTGCCGGAGGATCGTCCGGGTCTGCGCGGTGGTCAGTTTCCGTTGCTGGGGCAGCGGCTGAGTGCCGGCTGCGTCCAGGGTGAGACGGCCGCCAGGGGTGCGGTAGACGGGCAGGAGGCGGCGGGGCATGACACCCAGCCGGGTGGCGGCCTCGCTGGCGTGCAGGTTCTGGCGGTGCAGGTCGGACAACGAGAGGGTGTCGTGCCAGGTGGGCACGAGGTGCAGCGCGCTGTGGTGTTCTTCGGTGCGCTGGCGGGCCTGGTGGAGAGTGTCATTGCGGTGCAGGGCGGTGTTGGTGGTGGCGAGGTCCTCGGCGTCACCGTGCACGCTCTGCACGAGATGCCGCACGTCGTCGGGCAGGGTGAGCGGGCCGTCATGCCGGTGCGCGAGGTGCTCAGCGGTGGCAAGCGGCAGGAACGGGGAGTCCAGGACGCGCCAGGCGGGCGGCAGGAGGGTGCGGCCGCGGTGGTCGGTGGGCTGCAGCACGCTCAGGCAGGGGCGGCCGTGCCGGCGTGTCCACGCGGGCAGCGCGATGTGGTCGAAGCGCCACAGGCGGCCCAGGCGTTGCAGGAGGGTGTGCAGAGCGGCCAGGTCGCTGACCATGACGTCGACGTCGATGTCGAGGCTCATGTCCAGCAGGCTGGTGGTGACGATCACCAGACGTTTCGGGCGCCGACCGCTGCGGGAGAGGACGGTGCGGACGTGACGGGTGAGGGCTTCCCCCTGGTGGCCCGGGAGACGGGCGTGCAGCAGGAGCAACTGGCCCTCGGGTCCGCCGTCCGGCCAGTCCAGGGCGGCGTGCAGGTGTTCGTAAGTAGCCTGGGCGTCGGCCATGGTGGCGCAGTAGACGGCCGCGCAGCCGCCCGATTCGGCGACGGGTGCGATCTCCTTGGCGATCCGCTCCAGGCGGGTCTCCCGGACCGGGGCGTCCTCGGGGTCGGTACAGGAGGGGTGACGCACCGGGTGAAGGCGGATGTCGGCGCGGCGGCGGTGTCGGCCGGCGTGGGTGGCGGCCGCGGCGGGGTCGATACGGGTGAGGGAGGCGTCTGAGGCCGCGGCGTAGAGCCAGCCGGGATACGGCGGATGACAGTCCAGAGAAGCTGTTGCGGGGTAGGGGTGGCCGGCGCCGTCGAGGTAGCTTCGGATGAATTCACTGCTCACGTGCCTGGGCAGGGTCGCGGACAGCAGCACCACGGAACAGCCCAAGGCGCCCAGCCAGTGCAGCAGCCGCCCCAGCATCAGCCGCATGAACGGCGGCAGGGCGTGAACTTCGTCGACGATGACGGTCCGCCCGGAGAGGGCCAGCATGCGCAGGGCACTGAACCGGACGGGCAACGCAGCCATGAGGGCCTGGTCGTGGGTGGCGACCGTGAACTGGGCCAGCAGGGCCCGGTCCCAGCCGCGCAGCCAGCCGTCGGGCACCGTCACCCGCTCCTCGGGCCGCTCCCCCGCCGGCGTGCCGGCGACGTCTTCGTCGGGCCAGAAGGCGTCACTGGTCGACGGCTCGTGAGCGGCGAGGCGGTGGTCGGTGTAGGCGGTGTTGAGGTAGCTGTGGCTGTGGACCAGGGAGACCGGGGCGTGCTCGGGCCGGTGGGCGGCCACGTAGGCCTCGAGGACGTCGTAGGCGGCGTTGGTGGTGGCCATGGTCGGCAGCAGCCACAGGATGCCGGCCGTGTCGCCGGAGGCGTTGAAGATCCGTGCGGCTTCCAGGGCGGTGACGCTCTTGCCGCCGCCGGTGGCATCGGTGACCACCACAATTCCGGGGCCCTTCTCCCCCACCGCGTGGGCGAGTTGCTCGATCACCGAGGCCTGCAGATCGTTCGGGGCCTCCAGGCCGCCGTGCGCGCGGCTGAAGGACGTGTGCGGCAGGGTGATACGGGTCAGACCGGACTGCTCGAGCAGGGCGGGGGCGTCCCGGACGGCCTGTGCGTAGTGCTCGCCGGCGCCGAAGGCGGGTGCCTGGGCCTTGGGCAGCCAGTAGTGGCGCTGGCTGGCCAGCCGGTCCGCGATGATACCGACCCCGGTGATCAGCACGGCCGCCGGCACCGACACGTCCGCGGGCACCGCGGTGGCTCCGGTCAGATGGCGCAGCAGGGCGAAGTAGCGGCGGCGCAGATCCTGCCAGGCCGGCCCGCCCAGCGTGAGGTTGACCCGGGAGGCCTTGGCCGCGCCATCGATGTCGACCTGCAGGAACCGGCCGTGGTGGCCGCCCAGGATCTGCGCGACCAGCACCGCGACGCTGTCGGACGTGTCCGCCGGATAGCCGGCCTCGGACAGCAGGTGCAGCGCACTGTGCATGGACGCCCGCTCGTGCGGCATACGCTTCCAGTTACGGGCGTCCGCGCGCAGGGTGTCGCTGACCCGGGCCCAGGGATGCGCCTCCTGCTCCTGGAAAGCGGACAGCTTGCCCAGATCGTGCAGGCCGGCGATGAACATCACCAGGCAGCGCGCGTCAGCCAGGGAGAGGCCCAGTCCGGCGGCGATCAGCCGGCGCTGACCGCGCGTCAGGTACCGGTCCCAGACCACGCCCGCGACCGCCGCGACATCCAGCAGATGAAACAGCAGCGAATACACCGCCCCCTGCCCACGGTCGAACTTCCCCCACGGCGTCAGATCGATCCCGCCGTACCGGGCATCCTCCCGCACTCCCACCAGCTACTCCTCTGCCATCAACTTCCTCCCAGCAGAGGAACATTGACCGTATCCGGTCGCACCATGATCCCAGCCACGGATCAGAGCCTAAGACTTGTCCCGTAACTGCTGGTCAGGGATGAGATGATCTTGTCGTGGCTGGTGTGATCACGGCGTCGGAGCCGTCCTGGATAGCCCCGTTCACCGGGCTGAGTCCGCGTCAGTTCGGGAAGCTGATCACCGCGTTGCGACGCGAGGGGGCAGATCCGGTGCGCAAGGGCCGGCCGTGGAGCCTGCCGCTGGAAGACCGGGTGCTGCTGGTCGCCGCGTACTGGCGGACGAACCTGACGCTGCGCCAACTGGCGCCGCTGTTCGGGGTGTCGAAGTCGGCCGCCGACCGCATCATCGACCACCTCGGACCCGCGCTCGCCCTCCAGCAACGCAGGCGGTTCCGCAAGGACGCCGTGCTGATTGTGGACGGCACCCTGGTTCCCACCCGCGATCACCAGGTCGCCGAGCAGTCGAAGAACTACCGCTACTCGACCAACCACCAGGTCGTCATCGACGCCGACACCAGGCTCGTCGTCGCCGTCGGCCGCCCGTTGCCCGGCAACCGCAACGACTGCAAGGCGTGGGAACTGTCCGGCGCGAAGGACGCCGTCGGCAAGACAACGGTCATCGCGGACGGCGGCTACCGCGGCACCGGCCTGGTCATCCCGCACCGACGTGAACCGGGCCAGGCCGAACTCCCGGCGTGGAAAGAGGAACACAACACCTCCCATCGCAAAGTACGTGCACGCGTCGAGCATGCCTTCGCCCGCATGAAGACCTGGAAAATCCTCCGCGACTGCCGCCTCAAAGGGGCCGGTGTCCACCACGCCATGCTCGGCATCGCCCGCCTGCACAACCTCGCACTCGCAGGGTGACGGAGAAACGGCAGGTCATCCAGCACATCAAAGATCATTTACGGGACAACGCTTAGATCCGATAGCCAGGGCACAAGCACGCGGATGCACGCGGCCACCACTCGCCGGGTTCGGGGACCACCGCCACAACCGACTCCGGTAAAGTGAGCAAAAAAAGCGGCTTGCCGATCTTCAAACCCACAGCCCAGCAAGGGTCCTCCCCACAGGCGTGGGGGTTGTTCCATGTTCGCGAGGCTGTTGCGCGAGTTGTAGAGGTCCTCCCCACACACGTGGGGGTCTGTCCGCGTTCGAGCATGGGCGCGGTGATGTCGGGGTGTCTTCCCCACACGCGTGGGGGTCTTTCCGTCAGTCGGAGGTAGCCCCGGCCTCGCTTCTTGATCTCCCCACACACGTGGGGGTCTGTCGGCGAACTGGGCCCACCCACCCGATCCAGCCCACCGCGTGTTCCACACAGTTGGGGCCTATCCATAGTGCGTGAGACTGCAGCGGGGCACATGAGGCCGAAAGCCGTCGCAGATCCTGCTGCGTGGACACCTGTTGTCAGACCCCGTGCCTAGTCTTGCGGCGACAAGTCGGCTTCAGCGCAGGGGGTTTGCGTGGCGTTCGACGGTGGGCGAGTCGCTGCTCGCGGCTTCCAGTACCAGTATCTGCGCACGGTGGAAGCACTGCTGGCCAGCGTCCGGAACGGCGAAGCAGCTGTGTGCCGTATCGAGGGGCCTGGGAACGTGGTGTCGCTCCAGCATGCGGATTCGGTTGATTTCGATCTGGCCGACGCCGCTGGCCGCTCGCTGATGGCGGTACAGGTGAAAAGCGCCGGAACAGGGCGGATCGCGAAGGCCCGAGAAGCGGTGGCGGTGCTGGTGCATCTGGTCACTGGTTTCGAGGCCGAGCAGTACCGGTTGATCACCTCGGCTGCACCTGACAAAGGATGTCTGCGGCTGGCTGAGGTGTTGCGCCGCCATGGCGGTGATGTTCCTCTGCTCAAAGCGGACTTGCAGGACCTTCTGGTCCGGGCGCCGACCGTGTGGGGTATCTGCCAGGCTCTGTCCGAGGAGCATTGGGAACGTCTGGGGCGTGCGGGCATCGAGTTCGATGGCCGCAGCGACGGGCAGTTGCGTGAAGATCTCCACTATGCGCTGCGCACCGAACGGGAGCGTGCCGGGCAGGGGTTGTCGCACAGGGCCGGGGGGCTGGTGCTGGGCCATTTGGTGGCCGAGGTCATGCGCCGCGCGGCCGACCCTGACCTGGCTCACTGGGACGTGCGGGAGTTTCGTCGGTCGGTACTGGTCGGCGACGAGGAACTGATCTCAGCTGTCGGCCGGCACGAGCTCGGGATCGTCTACGGACAGATGCCGCCCCTTCCTGAGGTTGAGCGCACGGACCTCGTCGATGGGATCTCAGAGATCCTCTCTTCTGGTGGGGATGGCGCCGTGGGCGTCCGAACGTGTGTCATCACCGGACTGTCGGGACTGGGCAAGTCGAGCCTGGCCGCGGCACACATTGCTGATCAGGCCTTCCGCTATGACGTGGTGTTCTGGGTGGACGCCGAGAGCGAGGAGGCCTTGGTCGCGTCGTTCGCCCGCGTGCTGGCACATCTGACCGGCAGTGAGGAACCGGCCGAGGTGCGGGATCCGCGGCTGGTGCGCGAGCGAGTGCATGCCGAGTTGCAGTCCTTGCCGGGGCTGTGGCTGATGGTGTTCGACGACGCCAGTGCGCCTGTTGCCCGTGCCTGGATACCACGTAGTGGGCGGGGCAGGGTCATTGTGACCGCTCTGGGTGGCCACTGGCACGGTGTGCAAGGGCGCATCGATCTGAGCCCGATGAGCAGCGAGGAAGCACTCCGCTTGCTGCAGCTGCGGCTGGACTTGAGTGAGGGTCAGGTTGAGCAGTATGCGTCGTCGTTGTCCGGGCTGGCCCAGGTCTTGGAGTGCTGGCCGCTGGCGATCGAGGTGGCCTGCGGCTACCTGGTCACCTGCGGTATTAGCGTGGACCGGCTTCCCGCCTATACGAATACGCTGGTCCAACGGGCCGCGGACGATGAGCGGTTGGTGCCTGCCGGGTATCCGCGGACGCTGTCGGCGGCCGTCGCGCTGAGCACCGAGCGGCTGATCAGCAGTGCCCGCTCTCGTGGCTTGCTGCGGCCGACCCTGGCCACGGTGGCCGCCTTGTGCTGGCTCGCCCCGCGCCGGGCGCCGGTGCATCTGGCGTTGGCGAGCGCGTTCGTCGGCCCCGCAGACCTGCCGCCGGCTCCCGGGTGGGTGGTGTTCGACGAGGCGCAGATCCCGGTGCGCGAGGTCATCCGCGAACTGACCGATGTCTCCGTCGTCCGGTACGACGAGCCGCTACCGACCCGCACGGAGGTGTTTCCCGGCAGCGAGGACACCGTGTCGATGAACGCGGTGCTGCAGGACATTCTGGCCCGGCACTTGGGGCTGTCGCAGTCAGACGTGGCTGCGGGTCTGGCACACGTGGCCTGCCACACCGACCGCTGGCTGCGCGGGGCCTTGCTCTCCGGGCAGGCCGAGCGGTCCTGGGAACTGGCCCAGCACGCCACCGTGCTGGTCGGGCACATTCGCTCAGCACACACGGCCGACGGCTACACGGCCCTGCTCATGGGCAATCTGGCAGCGTTTCACCATGCTCACGGCCAGTACGACGCCGCCCGCGCCCTGCTGGAGCTGGAGCTGGAATGGCTGGCACAAGCCGGCGACCCGGACGAGGGGTTGGCCGCCCAGACACACATCCTGCTCGCGCACCTCACCCAGCTGCGCAAACAGGCCGACGCCGGGCACCGCATTGCTGCCCATTTGCTGCCCGTGCTGTCCTACCTCCGCCAGCTCGACGGTCCGCTGCCCGAGCCCGTCACCCACCTCGCAGCCGAGGCGTCGCGGATCCTGCAGAAGCACCTGCGCGACGAGCCCGACCCTGCGCTCGCGCAGCTGCTGGAAGATTTCCGTGCCCTGGCAGACACACTGCCCCTCACCGAGTCAACGCAGGCGACGAAAGACCTCCTCGCTATCCAGGACCTGTTGGGACACGGCGAAGGCGAGCGCGCCGAACACGCCGCAGCGGCAGCCTTGGCCAGGAGCACCGATCCATGGTCGCGGGCTACGGCCGACCTCAAACGCCTCCTCATCGAGGCGCTCGCCCTACAGCACAAGTGGGAGCAGGCCGATGCCGCGCTGAACGACTTCCTGCCCTATGCCGGCCCTCGCACGCTGTACGGATTCGCCGTGCACCACCTGGTGCACAACGTCGGCTGCCACTGCGCCTGGACGTGGGTGACCCAGGGAGAGCAGCGTGCAGTGGAACTGCTGGGACGGCTGCTGGAGGAAACCGGCATCGCCGAGAATCCGGCGCTCGAGACGGCCACCGATGAGGCCCGGTTCATCCTGCTCCAGGTGGTGTACGACAGTTGGCGGGCCATGAACGGAAGTTCCCAGGACGAAGGGTTCCTGGAGCAGATGAGCCGGCTCAACGACAAGGCGTTAACCGAGCCGTATGACCCGGACAACGTGTGGGAGCGGATCTGCTCCGGACTGGTGCCGCGGCTGTCGGCGGTGATGGGTGAGACGGTGCACCGCCAGTACCAGGAGGAGGGAGAGGCCATTCTGGCCGCCGGCCTGGCCGCGCTCGAGCGGGATCCAGCAGTCAAAGACGCCTACGAGGCAGCCCGCTGCCACGCGGTGCTGTCGCTGTCCACGGACCCGGTCTACGGCAGCCTCACCGGACGTTCCACCATCGACCTCCTCCTGCCGGAAGCCCGAAAGTTCCTGCCCGGCCCGAAGGCTCTGGCCATCCTGCAACCCCACAAGATGGTCGGCTCCACCTCTCCCGACACTGGCAAGTCCATCGAGCTCCAGGTCCACCGAGCCTGCGACAAAGGGCTGCGCCGACTGACCGGACCGCAGCCCACCCTCATCTCGCCCCAGCACCTCACCCTCGTGCTGACCGGCCAGCAGCTGACCCTCGAACACGACGACGGCACCGTCATCGCCCGCGCGACCGTGCAGGCCTCCAGCCAATGGCGGCAGGCGGCTCGCTCCCGCCACAGCGCGGTGGTCTTCTTCGGCTACGGCTTCGCCCTCAACGACTCCCCCACGCACCGGCAGCTCATGGCCTCACCCGCCGAACTGGGCCGTCACATCAACAGCACCAGCGACAAAGGTCTCCTCGCCGCGGGACTCGTATCCGTCCGCCTCCAGCCCACACCCTCCGTTCAACATCAGCCGCCGACTACAGCCCGCCAGCAACCCCGCCGGTCAACCCGCGCCCAGCGGAAGAAACCCCACAAGTAGACGCAATTGGGTGCGGATCCTTTCGAGGGACAGCTGAGCTGGGAAGACGCTGATTGACGTGTGGGCGGTGCCGTCGTACTTCTACCGTGGCGAGGTGGAGGTGGGGTGCCATGGTGTCGTTGCCGGAAGAACTCCAGGCGCGGGAGGCCGCGGCTCGACAGCGGGTGGAAGAACTGCAGGCCGAGGCTGCGGAGTTGGCTGTCCGGCTGGAGAAGGCCCGGGCGGATCTGTCGCGGTTGGAGATCACGCGGGAGACCGTGATGCAGGTGCTGGCGGAGTTGTCGGCCGCGGAAGAAGCGCCGGCGGCAGAGGCGCACGACGCGCCGGAACCCAAGGAAGCGCCGGCGCCTCACGGCATCGGGGTGATGGCGGTGCCGCCGTGGCGGGAGGGCCTGGTCGCTCAGGTATTGCCGGACGTGTACCGGGACATCGTGGAGATCGTCGCCGATGCTCCGGGTCCGTTGCAGGCCAAGCAGATCGTGCCGCGGATCGGTCTGGAGGCAACGACGGCGAAGATCGAGGGGACGCGGGGGAAGCTGAAGCGTCTGGTGGAACGGGGCTGGCTGGACGAGGACGCGCCGGGACGGTTCACCCTGGCCCGCCACGACAGGGACGCCGACCACGTCAACTCCCGGTGACCAAGGGGCTCTTCTCCGTAGATTCGAAGGTGCCAACCGAACGAATCGCAAGAAGAGCCGAAGAAGAGCCCCAGATGGAACCCTATGACGCCTTATTCGAGCCTGGTGCCTACGCAGCCTCCCGTGGTGCCTTCGAACGCCTCGTCTCGACGCTGGTCGGCACCCCGGCGCGGGACATGGCCCATGACGAGCTGGAGGTCCTGCTCGAGCAGCAAGGGCGCGAGCTGCTGAGGCAGCTGATGCAGGATCACCTCGACCTGCGGGCGAGGGCTGAAGAAACGGCGGCCCGCGTCAGCGCGGGACGGCCGGTGGTGCGCGGGCCGGAAGGACAGCCGCGGACCTGGCAGGAGAGCAACCACCCCCGCTGGCTGACCTGCGTGTTCGGGCCGGTGCGGGTGAACAGGATCGCCTATCGCGGCCGGGGCGTGTCCAACGTGCACCTGGCCGACGAAGCATTGTCGCTGCCCGCGGGCCGGCACTCGCGTGGGCTGGCCCGGCTTGCCGTCCTGGAAGCCGTGAGAGGCTCGTTCGACCAGGCCCAGGCCGCGATCGAGCGACGGTGCGGGAGAGTGCTGGGCAAGCGCCGCCTCGAAGAGCTGGTGATCGCTGCGGCCGTCGACATCGCCGCCTACTACACGGTGAAGATCCCCACCCCGTGCACCCGCGAGGTGCCGCTGGTCATCCAGGTCGACGGCAAGGGCGTGGTGATGCGCCCCGAAGCCCTGCGCGAGGCCACCCGCCGGGCCGCGGCCCGGAGCGCGGCGGCCGGGCGGCGCGGGCGGCTGGCTCCGGGAGAAAAACCCAACCGCAAGCGCATGGCGACGGTGGCCTGCGTCTTCGACGCCGCGCCCGCCCCGCGCCGGCCGCATGACATCGTGCATCCGCCGGGTGGCCGCAGCGAGAGCCGGACGCCGAGGCCTGGCCCGAAAGCGGAGCGCAAATGGTGCACCGCCTCGGTGATCCGTCCTCCGGAGCAGGTCATCGCCGACGCCTTCGACCAGGCCGAGGCCCGCGACCTGCAGCATCTGCGGGACTGGATCGTGCTCGTCGACGGCGCCCGCCACCAACTCGACCTGATCCAGGACGAAGCCGCCCGCCGCGGCATCCGCCTGCACGTCCTGCTCGACTTCGTGCATGTTGCCGAGTACTGCTGGACGGCCGCGCACGCTTTCCACCTGGTCGGCAGCCGCGAGGCCGAGACCTGGGCCGCGGACAAACTCACCGCGATCCTCGCCGGACACGCCGACCGAGCCGCCGCCGAGATGAACCTCCAGGCCGCAGCCGAACACCTTTCCGCCGCCCGTCGCGAGGCCGTCACGACCTGCCACCGCTACCTCACCGGTCACCTCGACCAGCTCCACTACGACACCGCCCTCGCAGCCGGCTGGCCGATCGCCACCGGCGCCGTCGAAGGCGCCTGCCGCCACCTGATCGCCGACCGCCTCGACATCACCGGAGCCCGCTGGGGACTCAACGGCGCAGAAGCCGTCCTCCAACTCCGCGCATTGATCACGAACGGCGACTTCGAGGACTACTGGATCTTCCACACGGCCCGCGTACATCAACGCCTCTACCCCAGCCCCGGCCAGCAGAAGTACAGCCTCACCGCTTGATCCCGACCGTCACTTCAGAGGGAGACCGACGGTGCCAGCGAACTCGTGTGTGAAGACGGTCATTACGTCGTCAGTTCCGAGGCAGAAACGCCCGTCGGGTGGCCACTGTGCCGGACGACCCGCGATAAGCCACACTGTGGCGGCAGGTGCACGAAGCTCGACAGCGACCGGCAGTCGGAGTCCGTAGTCACCCTCGGACCAGAGGATGTCGGCGCCCACGAGCGGAACTCCGATGAGCCCTGACCAGGAAGGATGGTCAGTTACAGCCACGGCTGGCGTCCCTCCGGGCTGTCCGATCATGGTCAATTGACTGGACATGGGTTCTTGGAAGATCTCCAGGCCGTAGCAGTCGAAACTGTTGCCCCACACTGCCGAGTATCGCGTGCCGTTCTCGGCGAGCAGACCGACGCCCATCGTGGGCTGGTGCCACACACCGAAGTCCCACTCCTCGACCTCGGCGCCATCGTCACCGCAGCTCAGCGGGTAGTAGGTCACTTCTATAAGGCGCGTACCGCGCAGACTTTCGACAGTTCTCGCATATTCATCCTCCGTGAACTCGGGCGACCGCATCGCACCATTCTCGTGGCCCTTCACCCGCCCAGGCATCCGAGATTGTTCCCTCCAAAGGATCCGCACCCGACGCAATTACCACGCTACTGGCGATCCCAAATCCACCTGCCGGTCGGGCAGTTCAGGCCGAACCACCAAAAGCGAGCGCCTCCAGGCAGCGGCCCTCACCAGCACGGCCAGGTCATGTAAAGTAAGCAAAAAACGCTCTACCGATCTTCGAAACCGCAGGCGAATAAGGGATCTTCCCCACGCACGTGGGGGTCTCTCAGACCGTCGTGTTCCAGGATGTCCCCATCTACGGTCTTCCCCGCGCACGCGGGGGTGCCTCGTGCGCGACACGGTCCGCGTAGGTCTTGATCGTGCCTTCCCCACGCGCGTGGGGGTCCGTCGCAGCAGGCCAGCAGACCTGTGGTGACCTCCCGGTCTTCCCCACACGTGTGGGGGTCTGTCCTCGCACCCAGTCTCGATGAGCTCGGCCAGCAAGTCTTCCCTACACAGGGAGGGTCTGTCACTACGGACGAACCGTCAGAGCACCGCGCTTGCGCACTCCCACTCGATCCCGGCCCGTGAGCTCGTCCCGGCCCTCAGCGGGCCGGTGATAGCTGATCGGCCGGCGGACGGACACAGCAGCCTGCAATGCCCGGTCACAGTGCTCGGGTTCATTAGCCCCAGCGGCGGTCCTTGGGGATCAGGCTTCCCACCCACCACGGACGGCTCTCAACTACTGAACTTGATCGGGTGATGTCGGGTTGTTCGCCGGACAGCAGGCAGGTGTCTTCTGTACTCCGGGTGCGGTGAGATATCCGCAGGGCGGCGGCTTGACCGACGCCGAGAGAGCTGCGCGAGAGCGGGTCCGGCTCCAGGCCGTGACTGGCTTCAAGGCCGGCGGGAAGAACCGGGAGATCGCTGCCGCGTTCCGAGTTTCGGAGCGGTCGGTGGAACGCTGGCGGCGCCAGTGGCGCGAGGAGGGCCTGGCCGGGTTGGCGTCGAAGGGATCACCCGGCAGGCCTCGACTGTCAGACGTGCAGATGGCCAGGCTGGAGCGGGAGTTGGAGCGCGGCCCGCTGGCCCACGGGTGGGTCGACCAGCGGTGGACGCTGGCCCGGGTGAAGACGTTGATCGGCCGCCTGTTCCACGTCTCGTACACCGTGGAGGGCACGTGGCGGTTGCTGCGGCGGCACGGCTGGTCTTGGCAGCAGCCTGCCCGGCGGGCGATCGAGCGCGATGACGATGCGGTGGAGCTGTGGAAACGGGAGGTCTGGCCGCGGGTAAGAGCACCGCGGCGGTGAACAACGCCTGGGTGGTCTTCGAGGACGAGGCCGGCCAGTCGATGACGCCGCCGCGCGCCAGGACCTGGGGCCGCCAGGGCAGCACCCCGGTCGTCCGTGTGCGCGGACGTGGCTCGGGACGTGTGTCGATGGCGGGGATGACCTGCTACAAGCACGGCGAGCGGTCCCGTCTGATCTACGCGATCCGCGAGTACCGGGGCCGCAAGGACGAACCGAAGGGCTTCGGCTGGAAGGACTACCGCGACCTGGTCATCCGCGCCCGCATGCAGCTCGGCGGCCCGATCGTCCTGGTGTGGGACAACCTGCGCATGCACCTGGTCGCGCTGTCGGCGGTCAAGTTTTTCCCCATCTGGGGTGGTTTGAGCGCCATGTAATTCCCCATCATGAATTCTCCTAATTGGCCATGGGTACGGCGGCGTTCGGGATCGAGGGACACCTGGCCATCGCGGCGTTGGCATGTCCTTCGACCTGTGGTTCGGAAGGCCGATGGCAGCCCGGATGGCAAGGAGAACGTTCGTCGTGGTCGACATCACCGAGATCTACGTCCACTGGTACGCGGGCCGCTCGAAGAGCGAGCTGGCGGTGTCGCTGGGGTTGGACCGCAAGACGGTCAGGAAGTACCTGGCGCCGGCGGAGGCGGCTGGGCTCGCGCCGGGCGGGCCGCCGATGGGCGAGGCCGACTGGAACAAGCTGATCAGGGGCTGGTTCCCGGAACTGCTCAACACCCGGCTGCGACAGGTAACTTGGTCGGAGATCGACCGGCATCGTGACTTCATCGAAGGTCTGCTGGGGACGGTGACCGTCTCCACGATGCCCGAGGCGCCGAGAAGATCGCAGGTCACCGTCCTGCGTGACGAGGTCGAGCCGGGCGAGGAGGCCCAGATCGACTACGGCTTCCTGGGGCAGTGGATCAATCCGCGCACCGGCAAACGGCACCGGATCTGGGCCTTCGTGATGGTGCTGCCGTGCTTGCGGCACATGTTCGTCCGCCCTGTCCTGCACCTTCACCAGCACGCCTGGACGGAGGCACATGTTGCGGCCTTCCGCTACTTCGGCGGTGTCCCGCGCCGGCTCGTGCCGGACAACCTGAAGACCGGGGTCGACAAGCCTGACCTCTACGACCCGAAAATCAACAAGGCGTATGCCGAACTCGCCACCCACTATGGGGCGTTGGTGGATCCAGCTCGTGCTCTGAAGCCAAAAGACAAGCCCAGGGTGGAGCGGCCTATGCCCTATATCCGGGACTCGTTCTGGCGCGGACGGGAGTTCATCTCGATTGAGCACATGCAGGCCGAGGCGATCACCTGGGCTCAGACCGTCGCGGGTCGACGACCGTGCCGGCCGCTGGACGGGGCCGCCCCGATCACGGTGTTCGAGGCGATCGAGGCCGCCGAGTTGCTGCCGCTGCCGCCCACGCCGTTCGTGCTGGCCCGCTGGTCGACTGCGACGGTCGGCCCGGACATCCACATCAAGGTCGGACGCACCCTCTACTCGGTGCCCTGGAAACTGATCGGCCGCCGCGTCGATGTCCGCTCCACCGCCACGATGATGCAGGTCTTCCATGACGGTCAACTGGTCAAGACCCATGCGGCACTTGAACAGGGCAAACGGACCGACAAGAGCGACTATCCGCCAGAGAAGATCGCATTCCAGATGCGCACGCCGATCTGGTGCCGCAGCCAGTCATCCGAGGTCGGGGACGCCTGCCGCGAGGTTGTCGACCAACTGCTGGAAGTCAACGCCCTCTACCGGCTCCGCGCCGCCCAGGGGGTTCTCGGCCTGCGCAAGAAGTACGGCGACACACGCCTGGAAGCCGCCTGCATCAGAGCCATCGTGGTTGGCGACCCCTCCTACCGCACCATCAAGGGAATCCTGATCGCCGGCACCGAGGCCGATCCCGAGCCCGAGACCAGCGGCGATGCCGGAGCCGCAGCCTTCCTGCACGGTCCGCAGCAGCTGTTCGCCTCCGCCGCGACGACCCCCGGCATCGCGGACGAGTTCCGCGACGACCAGGTCCACGGCGACCCCGAGGGGAGCATCCGATGAGCGTGATGGACGCAGCCCTGCGCGAGTCCCTCAAGGCCCTCCGCCTCTCGGGCATGCTGGAGACCCTCGATGCCCGTCTCTCCCAGGCCCATGGCGGCGAGCTCGGCCACCTGGACTTCCTGCAGGTCCTCTGCCAGGACGAGATCACCCGCCGGGAGACCGTCGCTTTCCAACGCCGCCTGCAGCGGGCCAAGTTCGAGCAGCAGGTCACCCTGGAGGAGTTCGACTTCGCAGCCTCCTCGAAGCTGCCCGCGGCCCAGATCCGCGACCTGGGTGCTCTGCGCTGGCTCCACTCCGGCGAGTCCGTAATTCTGTTCGGCCCGGTCGGAGTCGGGAAGACACATATCGCCCAGGCCCTCGGCCATCTCGCCGTCCGGCAGGGCGCCCACGTCCGTTTCGCCAAGACCAGTCGCGTCCTCGCGGAGCTGGCCGGCGGCCACGCGGACCGCACCTGGGCAAAACGGATCCGTGAACTGGTACGTCCCGACGTGCTCATCCTCGACGACTTCGCGATGCGCCAGCTCTCCGCGGCCCAGGCCTACGACCTCTACGAGCTGGTCAGCGAGCGACAGGGCCGGTCCCTGATCATCACCAGCAACCGGGCACCGAGCGACTGGTATCCGCTCTTCCCCAACCCCGTCGTCGCCGAGTCCCTTCTCGACCGACTGATCAACACCAGCCACCAAGTCATCATGAACGGCCCGAGCTTCCGTCCGAACAAGCGCCCCAAAAACACCACCGACAAGCCCGGCAAGTCCTGACCAACTGGACCCCGATCACGCGAGGGGCTGGGGAATTACGTGACCCCAGCCCTGGGGAATAACGAGGCGTTCCAGACGCGCCACTACGGGAGTTTTTCGAGGCAAACACCACTTGGCTCACCGTCTTTCAGTTACCGACCTACGCCCCGGACCTCAACCCTCAGGAAGGCGTCTGGTCGCTGGTCAAGCGCGACATCGGCAACCTCGCGGCGACTGACCTCGGCCAGATCACCCAGGCAGTGAAACGCCGACTCAAGCAGATCCAGTACCGCCCTGATGTGGTCGACGGCTGTCTCGCCGGCACCGGTCTGAACATGGATCCGGACCCTGACGGATGCGGTGATGCAAATGCCCGACCGCTGACAGCGCCAGGTATGGCAGCATCACCACCATGTCTTTGCTGACCTGGGACTACGACGGTGATCTGTTCTGCGCCCTCACCACCGAGACGGGTGCAGGCGAGGGCCGGATGACACATTTCGAGCTCAGCGAGGCCCGCATGGTTCCGGGCCGATCCTCTTCTCTGCCTGCTTCACCTGTTCCAGGGCCGACAGCCGTGACAGTGCTTGTCTACGCGCCCGAGGAGGAGAAGCCGGCAGAGGTCTACTTCGACGCAACGCAAACGCTGCCGTTCGCCGTCCTTCAGCACTTCGTGGCGCTCGTCGCCTCACGCCTGGCAAGCACAGGATCGTAGACCAGCCCTCCTGACAGCACGGCCAGACCCTGGGCCGACATCACGAGTTCAAGTTCAGTAGCAAGGCCAAAGCATAAAATAGCAGGCCAGATAGCCAATCTTATGGCCTTCTCATTTCAGTGCGCTGGGAATTCTCACATGATGTCACCAAGACTTCGCATTCGTTGTCACCACTTCTGCGTTCCGACCAGTAGAGATACACGACATCTAGATGAGAACCACTGATGACACCGAAATGAGAAGTCGCACGCACTCGCCCGGCGTCGGAGGCCGGCTATGACCGCGGCCGCCGCCGGCCGGGTGGGCCGCTTCTACACGACCGCCCGCCGCCACCCCTGGGTCCTGGGCAAGGTCGCCGACTGGAGGATCCCGCTCGGCCCGTACACACCCGCGCAGATCACGGTCGCCGTCGCCGGCGGCTTCCTCCTCGTCAAGACCATTGCGTGGTGGTCGTGGACGGGGCCGGTCCCGATCGTGGCCTGGCTGCTGGCGATCTGGGCCGTACGCCGTCCGAAGATCCGGGGGCGCGCCCCGATGCAAGCGGCCCTGGGCTGGCTGCTGCTCGGCCGGCAGCCGCACGGAGGGCGGATCGGCGGCCGCGCCGCCCGCGACCGCGCCTCGCGCCCCCTGCTCGGCGGCTTCACCATCGAGGGCCCGCTGCCCGCACCCGCTGCGGCGGGCGCACCGCCTCGCGCGGCTGTACAGCGCGCCACCCGGTCACCGCACGCGAGCACGGCCGCCGCCCGCTCGTCTACGCGCCGCCGCACAGAGCCGGCTGCGCCGGTGGCGCCGGTGGCGCCGGTGGCGCCGGTGGCGCCGGTGGCGCCGGTGGCGGGTGTGCAGCAGCTGCTCGCTCTCACCGCGCAGCGCGGGGGTGTGCGATGAGGGTGCCGATCCGTCACGTCGCCGGGCATCTGGTGTGGTCGACGCACGGCAGTGTGTGGGCGCTCTACCGGCTGCACCCCGGCCCGGACGCCCGCGGCCGCAGTGAGGAGACCGTGCAGGGCACCTACGTGCCCGCCGCGGTCCGCGACGAACAGCTCGCCAGGATCACCCACCTGATCCGCTCCCTGTCCGGGGCTCCACGCCTGTTCGGGCTGTGCGCGCAGGTCGATCCGGGGGAGATCGCCCTGCGCATGATCGAGGGCATCGAGCCGGCCGACACGGCCCCGCGCGGCGGTCCGCATCCATGGGTGGAGAACGTCGACGCCACCCTCGATCTGCTGGACGACCAGGAGATGCACCGCCGCACCCTGTGGCTGGCGGTGCCCCTGCAGACCGAGAGCGCCGGCCTGCAGGTATCGGCATCGCTCGGCGCCATGTGGGCGGAACTCTCACCGGCGCTGGGCATGCGGCCGGCTCCGGTGGCACGGCGTGAAGTGACCGCCTACCGCGAGCAGGCCTCCCGGGTGGAGGCCGCGCTCGCCGGCGGCATCGCCTTCCGTCCCGCCCGCCCGGCGGAGGTCGTGTGGATGATCCAGCACGCCCTCCACCGCGGCCTGGCGGAGCCGCTCCTGGCCGAGGCCGAAGCCAGCGAGCTGTACGGAGGGCAGATCCGCGAGGGCGTGCTGCACTCCCCCAGCTACGCCGACCTCGGCCAAGTACGCCTCCAGGAAGGCGGCATCGACCCCGAACTCGACGACACCGACGACCTCAAGGGTGCCGGACAGATCACGCGGTCGGGCCGCACTGCCTGGTGGCGGCTGAAGACGGACTCCCCGCTGCGGCGGGCCGCACGCAGGGTGTCGGTGAACGAAAGCCGGTCCGGGTCGATGCCGTGGACGGCAGCGGTTCTGGACATCAGGGACCTCAGAACGTGGTGGACCAGCAGATGGGCCCAGATCTGCTGGCGCACGCCGTCGGGGGTCTTGCTGGCCAGGACGACGCGGGGGCCGCGCTGGTGGGTCTTGATCTCGTCGAAGACCGACTCGATCTCCCACCGCCGGGCATACAGGGCCGCGAGTTCGGCCGCGGGGAAGCGTTCCGCATCGAGGAGGTCGGTGACCAGGCGGTAATGCGTGTTCTGGGTGCTCGCTGCGCCGCAGGACAGTTGGTAGGCGAGCACCCTCACGCGCACCGGATCGCGTTTCTTGCCGTCGGTGCCTGCGTGCAGGCGGCTAAGCCAGGAGCCGTCGGGAAGGAGTTCCTGCACGGGCAGGACCCGGTTGGCCGACACCCGCCACAGCAGGTGGGCGCCGGTGGCGGTGAACGCTCTCCACAACGGCACTCCCAGGAACTCCCGGTCGGCCAGGACCAGCATGTCCGGCCCGGTGGAGCGGACCAGACGGGCGGCGAGGGTGAGTTCACCGGTCCGGCAGCCGGCCAGTTCCGCGTCCAGCACGGCATGGGTGCCGCACTCGACCAGGGCCGCCATCCGCACCTGCGGGAACGCGGACCTGTCCGGGCCGCGGGTGTTGCCGGGACGGCCGAACTCCTGGTCGTTCACGGCAGTGTCGGCGGCATCCCAGCAGGTGCCGTCCACCGCCGTCAGCCGCAGCCCGCGCCAGAACGCGCCCGGTGTCTCCTCATCCGCCAGCGGACGGACGGTGGCCGCGAACAGCACCCGCAAGGGCTCGGAACCCAGTCGGCCACGGGCCCTGAAAAGGGAGGACTTCGCCGGGATCCACCAGTTGCCCCACAGCCCGCCCGCACGCAGCCCGTCGGTCAGATGCCGCAGCACCTCCAGATACGGAGCCAGCGAAAACAGGGCCAGACCGAGGACGAAGTAGACCACCACCCGGGCGGGAAGCAGCCGTCTGCGCTGCTCGGTCCGGCCGCACGCAGCGACCACCCGATCCACCAGACCCGGCGGATACACCCAGGTCAACAACCCCAGACGGGATAACTCCGGGACACTCTCCGCCACCGGCACCACCCCCGACGCCCTGCCAGCAGACTACGCCGCCAACTAAAGCAACGGCATTGGGGCTAGGGTCCGTCTTCAAACTGATCTTGCCCAGAGCAGGAATGACGCGAGACTGACCGCTGCCTCGTAGGAGGTGGCGGTCTTGTCGTATCTGGTGGCGATGCCGCAGAAGCCCTTGAGGCGGTTGAAGCAGCGCTCAACTACGTTGCGGCGGCGATGGATTTGACGGTCGAATGCCGGTGGCCGACCGCCGCGACTGCCGCGGTTGTGCCGGTGTCGCTGCTGGTCCGCTTTCTCCGGGATGGTGCAGGCGATGCCGCGTTTGCGCAGGTAGGCGCGGAATCGCAGGAGCGCGAGCGGGCGACCCTTGCCGTCGCAGGCGAGATGGATTTTGGTGGTCAGGCCTCCTCGGGCTCGGCCGAGAGCGTGATCGTCTGGTTCGTCCGGCCGGTGGGTCCCCTTTTTCGGCCGGTGGCGGCGGCGTGCTGGTGGGCGCGGACGATGGTGGAGTCGATCTGGACGAGCCAGTCGATGTCGCCGGCCGCGTCTGCGTGGGCCTGAATCTGCTGGAGAGCCCGGGTGAACACGCCGTCCAGCGCATAGCGGCGGAAGCGGTGTAGACCGTCTGCGATGAGCCGTAGCGATCTGACAGGTCACGCCAGAAGATCCCGGTCCGGATCTTGTAGACCATCCCGTTGACGACCCGCCGATCCTCCACACGCGGTCGGCCCGTCGCGGCCCGCGGTATGAGTGGAGCGAGTAACTCCCACTCCTGATCGGTGAGTTCATGGCGACGTATCACCCCACCATGATCCACCATCCGGTGATCTTTGAAGACGGACCCTAGTGGTCGTAGGCGGTCAGTGCGCGCATGACTGGCTAGCCGCGCATGAAGGTGGCTCCCCTCATCAGGCCCCTTGGAATCGATCTTCTAGGCTGGCGCGGTGACTGATGAGCAGGAGCGGGTGCAGCCGTCGGGAGTGTGGGCCACGGCGGTGGGGGTGGCCAGGGTGCGGGCACTGGAGACCGAGCGGGAGAACGCGCTGTTCCGCGACCCGCTGGCACAGGCCTACGCCACCGCCGGCGGCCTGTGGCCCTCCTCGCCACCGCTGCCCGATGACGAGGCCGCGCGCCGCCGTCGGCTGGCCGTGTCGCTCTCCATCGTCATCAGGACGAAGTTCCTCGACGACCTGTTGCAGCAGGCCTCCGCGTCCGGGGGCCGGCAGGTCGTGCTGCTCGGCGCCGGCATGGACAGCCGGGCCTTCCGGATGCACTGGCCCGAGGGCACCCGCCTGTTCGAGGTCGACACCGCCGCGCCACTGGACTTCAAGACTTCGGTGCTGCGCCGGGAGCGGGCCGTCGCACGCTGCGAGCGGATCACCGTCGCGGTGGATCTGCGTGAGGACTGGCCAGGCGCGCTGGCCGCCGCAGGGCACGACCCGGCGGTGCCGACCGTGTGGATCGCCGAAGGACTGCTGATCTATCTGCCCGAGGATGCGGTGGAGCTGCTGCTGGCCCGGATCAGCACGCATTCGGCGGCAGGCAGTCGGATGGGGCTGACATTGGGCTCGCGCGGCGTGATCGAGCGCTTCGGCGCGGACGCCGTGCCGGGATCGGCGGCGTCCATGTGGGTCTCGGAGATGCCCGACGACCCGGTGGGCTGGCTGGCCGGGCACGGCTGGGAGGCCAGCACCCACACCCTGCGCGAACGTGCTGCCGCCTACGGCCGCCCGATCAGCACCCCGCCGCAGCGCGAGGAGCGGCCCGGCGGCCTGATCTCGGCGGTCCGCCGGTAGAGCGCCTCCCGCTTCCCTCGATCACGCTCATGCCCCGCAGACTCACCCGGCCCGCCGTCCAGCCCAACGCATCCCTGCCCCGATCTGCCGAACCTGTCCACGCTGCTTGAGGCGTCACAGGTCCGACGGGAGCGGCATCGCGATGGACGCGACGATGCCGTCCATCGCGTCGTTCACGACCGCCTCGCGCTCGGCCGGGTCAGTGCATGACCCCGGCCAAGCCTGGGGCCAGCATGTTCGCCTGGGTCATGCCCCCGGATCCGCCGTCACAGGCAGGCACTCGGCGAGCAGGTCGACGACGTCGCGCCAGGCTCGCTGCGCGTGCCGCGGATGGTAGCCGACGCCGAGGACCGTGGGGTGGTCGACCGGCGGGTGGTGGAAGGCGTGCAAGGCCCCGCCGTAGACCGCCAGGCGCCAGTCGACGCCCGCGGCCTGCATCTCAGCGGTGAACGCCTTGCGTTGCGCGGGCGGCATGATCGGGTCTTCCGACCCGACCCCGGCCCACACCGGGCAGCGAATGCGCGCCGCCTCGCCAGACCGGCCCGTGGTCAGTGCGTTGACTGTCCCGATCGCGCGCAGGTTGACGCCGTCGCGCCCCAGTTCCAGCCCGACAGCGCCCCCGGTGCCGTAGCCGACGGCGGCAATCCGGTCGGAATCGGTCCGCGGTTCGGTGCGCAACACGTCGAGCGCTCCATGGCCGATGCTCCGCATCCGGTCGGGATCAGACAGCAGTGGCATGCAACGGGCCAGCATCTCCTCGGGGTCGCTCAAATAGCGCCCGCCGTGGAGATCGAAGGCCAGCGCTATGTATCCCAGCTCGGCGAGAGCATCGGCCCGGCGGCGCTCGACGTCGCTGAGCCCCATGCCCTCTGGTCCGAGCAGCACTGCGGGCCGACGGTCGACACCGGCCGGGAGCGCGAGGTGCCCGACCATCGTCAGACCGTCGGCCGGGTACTCGACCGTACGCGTCGTAATCGTCGTCATGAGACTGGACCGTAGCGATCGTCGAGCCCGGTCCGGCCGCTGTTCTGCCGCCGGCAGAGCAACGCGGACATCCCCCTGAAATACGACGAGGGCTCACAAGAACCGTCACAAGTCTCGTCCCCACGACAGCTATCCATCCCGTCGCCCTTTTGACCCGTATCTCGGTCAGGCCTCTCACCGCTCGGATGCTCGGGCTGGTCACGGCCGGATGCCTTTAGCGAAGTTCATCCGTCGTAGCCGATCCTCGGTGTTCGTCAGCACGAGCAGGACTCACAGCAGTGAGTTCTCGATCCAGGCCGTCCTGAACGACGGACGGCTCGGACAGGCTGCGGTCAGCCGGTCCGAGCCGTCGCCGTTCCTGCTACTCGTTGCGTGCCGTTTCAGGTCCCGTGATCCGCCTGAGCAGCGGCATCGTGGACGCGATGACCCCCAGCGAGGCGACGAACCCGGCGAGCACGATCGCGTAGTACTGGATCCCCGGTGCCTGGATCGAATACCTGAACTGTGCCTGTACGAACAGCTGGGCGGCCAGGAAGCCCATCCCGATCGCCACCACGGCGACCACCAGGAGCGGGACCACGCTCTCCAAAAGCACTATCCGCCGCAGTACCCCGAGCGGTGTGCCGGTCAGCCGCAGCAGGCTGAAGGGGCGCTTGCGGTCGCGCAGGCCCCCAGCCACGCTCACCGCCAGGCTGCAGCCGGCGATGGGGAAGCTGACCAGGATGACCACGTTGGCCAGTTGCTGGTATCCGGCGAGCTGTGCGCCACTTTGCGCATGGTCCTCGCGGACGGTCCAGGGGACGTCGCGGTCGGGATACGTGTTCGCGAGGATGGTGCGCGCACGTTCGACCGCCGACGTCGACCCGTTGGTGGCCACGACGATCTCCTGGACGGGGAGGCGGGCGAGGCGCTGGGCGGAGATGTCGGCGGCGGGCCATGCCGTGGGCCAGTGCATCCAGTAGTACGTGCCGAAGCTGCCGTAGTTCTGGGGGAGCGACGCCGCTTGGGCTCCGGAGGCGCATGCGCTGTGGGCCGGCATCTTCGCGAGCTCCGTGCACGAGGCCAGGCCGGCCACCGGCGGGGTCCCGACGCCTTGTCGGGCGTGAATGGTCGGGTCCGTGGTGCCGAGCGGATTCGTGTGGATCATCAGCACGCCTTTGACGCCCGGTACGGAGTTCAGGTCGCCGAGCGCGGCCTCCGGGAGCGGGGGCACGCTGCCGATCTGACGCCCGGTAGCGCGGTTGAAACCTTCGGTGTAGTTGGCGTCCAAGGCGCCGGCGACCGTCCGGCTGGCCTGCGGGATGCTGCGCTCGGCGTTCAGCGAGCCGATGATCCCGACGGCCGCGCTGGTGACGCACAGGGCGAGGACCAGCCCGCTGACCGCGCGGAAGCCGGCTTTCGGGTCGTCCGCGAGCCGTCGGCCCGCAACGAGCAGTGCAGGGCGGCTGGTCTGCCGGGCCAGGAGGCGGGCTCCGGCCATGGTCAGCCACGGTCCGGCGATGACGAGTCCGGTCAGGACCAGCAGGATTCCCGGGACAAAGACCCAGATCTGGCCGTTGGTGCTCCTGGGCACCCGGCCGATGATGTACGAGAGTTCGGCGATACCGGCGGCCAGTGGGATCACCCGGTAGATGCGCGGCGGGCGCGGCGTGACGCGCCGAGTGACCCCGAGCGGGGAGACCTGCACGCGGCGCAGAGCAATCCGGGCCGCGACCGCGGCCCCCACCGGGACAGCGACGGAGACGAGCAGGATCTCGCCGGTCCGCAGCGTGAGGTCGCCGGCGAAGTACGGCGTACTCGTGAGGTTGACCAGGGCCAGCTGCGTACGGAACACGTAGAAGAGGCCGAAGCCGACGGCCGTGCCAACGATCGCGGCGAGGGCCGATTCGACGGCGGACAGCATCGAGATCTGCCGCGGTGTGGCGCCCACCAGGCGCATCGCGGCGAAGCGCTGCTCGCGGCGGGCGGCTGCCAGCCGGGTGGCCGTGCCGATGAGGATAAGCACGGGGAAGATCAGGGCGGTGCCCGCGACGGAGAGGATGAGCTTGATGCCCCTGCTGTCGATGCCCGCCCTGACCGTGCAGTTCGTGCCGTTGCAGCTGCTGGGGGTCACGGTGGTGATCGTGGTGACCTGGGTGGCGTCGCGCTGCTTCGCGAGCTGGTCGGGGCGGTGGCCGACGACGATGACCATGGAGTCGGGGCCCGGGAGCCCCGCGTTGCCGACCGTGCCGACCTGGTGGCCGGGGTAGCGGTCGGCGAGTTCGGCGGCCGGGACGGAGTGGAGGAGCTTGCTCAGGGCCGGTGAGGCGTAGTACTCGCCCGGTCGGGGAAGTCGTGAGAGTCCTGGTGGGACCGGGGAGTTCGGGCCGGTGGCGGCGACGTCGACGCGGCCGATGGTTTTGCCGTCGAAGTGGTCCGCCCTGAGCAGCCACCACAGCGGGTCCGTGTCCGCCTTCGCTGCCGACTGGCTCGATGTCCCCGTGCCGGAGCCGGTGTTGAGCCAGGCGTTCCGGCTGTTCTGGGTGGCGGTGGCGTTGATGGCCGCCAGGATGCTCAGCAGCAATCCGACGCCGAGGGCGACGGCGGCCACGATGATGGCGAGACGGGCGGCAGCCTCCCTCCCGCCGCTCAGGGTGAGGCGCAGGCCGAGGCGGATCACGAGGTGAGCCGTTCGACGAAGAGCGGCGTGACCCTACCATCGCGGACGATGACTTCACGCTTCGCGAAGGCGGCCACCCGCGGCTCATGGGTGACGAGGACAACGGTGGTGCCCTCCTCCCGTGCGGAGGCGACCAGCAAATCCATCACGTGCTCGCCGGTGAGCGAGTCGAGCGACCCGGTCGGCTCGTCGGCGAACAGCACCCTGGGCCGGGACACCAGGGCGCGGGCCAGGGCGACACGCTGTGCCTGCCCGCCGGAGAGCTCGCCGGACCGGCGCCCCTGGAGACCGTCCAGACCGAGCCGCCCGAACCACGATCGGGCCTCGGCCAGCGCGCTCGCCCTGCGGGACTTCGCGAGCAGCAGCGGCAGAGCAACATTCTCCTCGGCGGTCAGCTCGGGGACGAGCTGACCGAACTGGAAGACAAAGCCGAACCGGTCCCGGCGCAGCGCGCTGCGCTCGGGCTCGCCCTGGGTGTCGACGCGGCGGCCGTCGAACCAGATCTCGCCGGAGTCAGGTGTCAGGATCCCGGCCAGGCAGTGCAACAGCGTGGACTTGCCGGAGCCACTCGGTCCCGTGACGGCAAGGATCTCGCCGGCACGGGCGCAGAGGTTCGCACCCTGCAGCGCGGGCGTCTGCCCGAACGAGAGGACAGCATCTCGCGCTTCCACCAGGAAGCCGTCGTCCGAACTCATGAGCGCACCTCCGCTGTCAGAGCGGCGAGCCGTGCCACGGTCTGGTCCATCCACCGCAGATCGGCCTCCAGGTGGAACACGCCGTGATCGGCAAGCAGCGAGTCGATCGTGCTGCCGGTCCGGCGCAGTTCGGTCAGCTCCCTCATCCGCTCCATGTGGGCGGCACGCTGGATGTCGAGGTACACGCGGGGGTCGCGCTCCAGCAGCACCGCCAGTACGACCTTGGTGAACAGCACCGTCTGCAGGTGCGGTTCACCCTCGACCGGCTCGGTCAGCCAGCCCTCGACCTCCGTGACTCCCAGCTCGGTGATCACGTAGCGCTTACGGTCCGGCCCCGAACCGGGCCCGGTATCGCCGACCTCGACCTTCCCGTCACGGGCCAGGCGCCCCAGGGTCGAGTAGACCTGCCCGGCGGGCAGCGGCTTACCCCGGCCGAAATAGGTGTCGTAGTCGCGCTTGAGGTCGTAGCCGTGGCTCGACTCCCGTTCAAGGAGTCCGAGGAGTGCCAGAGGAACAGTCATACCTCAGTATCTACACTCAGTATCTAGTCGGCGTCAATGGACGACTTGACCCGGCACCAGGCTGGGGCTACGTGGAGAAAGCGACGACTGGCCAGCGGATGCGGGCCCCGGAAGCACATGACGGCCAGGGCGGGCAGGCCGGTGCGATCGCCTGTGGGTCCAGGGTCTGTTGCAAAAGTTGATCTTGATGGTTGGTGATCACGTTCTGTGGGGCGTGGGATCTGACGAACGGCCAGTGGGCCCGGCTTGAGCCGCTGTTGCCGTGGGGCATCAAGCCGGGCCGTCCGCCGGTGTGGACGCGGCGGCAGCTGATAGACGGCATACGGTGGCGGACCCGGACGGGTGCTCCGTGGCGTGACGTGCCGGAACGCTACGGGCCGTAGGACCGGGTCTATGACCTGTTCCGGCGCTGGCAGCGCGATGGCACCTGGGCCCGGATCGTCACTCAGCTGCAGGCCGAGGCGGATGCCAAGGGCCTGATCATCTGGGACGTGAACGTCGACTCCACGGTCTGCCGGGCCCACCAGTACGCGGCTGGGGCGGCGAAAAGGGGGATCTCCAGAAGGAACCGCCCGGCGGGATCACCATCGAGCCGGCCGACCACGGGCTCGGACGCTCCCGGGGCGGCCTGACCTGCAAGATCCACCTCGCCGTCGAGCAGGGGCAGAAGCCGCTATCGGTGGTGATCACCGCCGGACAGCGGGGTGATTCGCCTCAGTTCGAGCCGGTCCTGGAAGCGATCCGGGTGCCCCGCCCCGGAGTCGGCAGGCCGCGCAAACGGCCGGACCGGGTCCGGGCCGACAAGGCGTACGACTCCCGCAGCAATCGCGCCTGTCTGCGCAGACACGGGATCAAGGCCACGATCCCGGTCCCGACGGACCGCGTCCGCAACCGCCTCAAGCGCGGATCGCGAGGCGGACGGCCGCCCAAGTTCGACAAGGACGACTACAAGCAGCGGCACGCGGTCGAGTGCGGGAACAACCGCCTCAAGCGCCACCGGGCTGTAGCCATGAGGTATGACAAGCTCGCGGTCCGCTACGAGGCGACCGTGCTGGTCGCAGTCCTCAACGAGTGGCTGTGACCAGCACTTTCACAACAGACCCCTTGACTCTGTCGGGGATCTTGGAGCGGTCGAGGTCAACTGCCCAGCGTTCGCCAGGACTTCGACCGGGGGATGCTGGGTGGATTCAACTGGTCGTCGCAACACTTTGATCTCGGAGGTGTGCGACGTGGCCACGGCGGACTGGAGTTTGAAGACCAGCGATGTTCCGGAGGGTCGGCGTCGGCAGTGGCGCGCTGATCGTGCGTTGCGGCCGGCGATGCGTTCGCCGGGGCGGCCTGATCCGTCTCGAGTCGTGCAGCGCCAGTTCTGGCGGCTGATCGCCACAGGGGTCACGACGGTGGAGGCGTCGTTGGCGGTCGGCGTGTCGTGGCCGGTGGGTGCGAGGTGGTTTCGTCACGCTGGCGGCATGCCTCCGATCTCGTTGGCCGAGCCCACGGGCCGGTACCTCGCGTTCGAGGAGCGCGAGGAGATCGCGATCCTCAGTGCGATGAACAAGGGCGTGCGCGAGATCGCCCGCGCCCTGGGGCGTGACCCCGGAACGATCTCTCGCGAACTGCGCCGCAACGCCGCCACGCGCAGCGGCAAGCAGGAGTACCGCGCGACGGTCGCCCAGTGGAAAGCACAGCAGGCCGCCAAGCGCCCGAAGACCGCGAAGCTCACAGGCAACGACAGGTTGCGTGAGTACGTGCAGGACCGGCTCGCCGGCAGCGTCCGCCGCCCCGGCAACACGATCGTCCCCGGACCCAGGACGCCCGCCTGGAAGGGGCTGAACAAGCCGCACCGGCAGGACAGACGATGGGCGACGGCATGGAGCCCGGAGCAGATCTCGCACCGTCTCCATGCCGACTTCCCCGATGATGAGTCCATGCGCATCAGCCACGAAGCGATCTACCAGGCGCTGTTCATCGAGGGCCGTGGCGCGCTCAAGCGGGAACTGGTCACGTGCCTGCGCACCGGCCGGGCGCTGCGGACTCCCCGTGCACGGTCACAGAACAAACCGCAGGGGCATGTCACCGCGGACGTCATCCTCAGCGAACGCCCCGCCGAGGCCGCAGACCGCGCGGTCCCCGGACACTGGGAAGGCGATTTGATCATCGGGACGGGTCGCTCCGCGATCGGCACGCTGGTCGAGCGCAGCAGCCGCTCCACGCTCCTGGTGCACCTGCCCCGGCTCGAGGGCTGGGGCGAGAATCCGCCCGTGAAGAACGGCACCTCACTCGGGGGCTATGGCGCGATCGCGATGAACGCGGCGCTCACGACGTCGATGACGCAGCTGCCCGAGCAGCTACGCAAAACCCTCACCTGGGACCGCGGAAAGGAACTCTCCGGCCACGCCCAGTTCGCCATCGATACCGGGACGAAGGTGTTCTTCGCCGATCCCCACTCGCCCTGGCAACGACCGACGAACGAGAATACGAACGGGCTGCTGCGTCAGTACTTCCCGAAGGGCACCGATCTGTCCCGGTGGTCGTCCACGGACCTCGAAGCCGTCGCCATGGCGATCAACAACCGGCCCCGCAAGACCCTCGGCTGGCGGACACCCGCCGAGGTCTTCGAAGAGCAGCTACGCTCGTTGCAACAGCCCGGTGTTGCAACGACTGGTTGAACTCGCCCAGTGCTGGTCCAGGAAGGTCTGGAAGGCGGTCGGTGGCCGTGGTGAGGGGGTTTCCTCAGTCGGTGGCAGGCCGCTGAGGCGTTCGATGTTCACGGCGATGGCCGTGAGTACGTGTTGCAGATGAGTTTTCGGCTGTCCCCGGTAGCGGCAGCGGCGCATGCCGTGTCCATGGGCGAACTCGTTGATGGTGCCCTCGACTCCTGAGCGGACCGCGTAGCGGGCCTTCCAGCCGGGGGTCTGCTGCTCGGCGCGGACACGGAGTTGCAGATCGCGGAGTTCTCGTGGGGGAAAGCCCACGGTCCCGGCGCTGTCGGCGGTGGCGGTGCAGCGGGTGCGGACCGGGCAGGGGCGGCACTGGCTCTTGGTGAACCGGGCCACGATCAACGGGGCGGCGGTGGGCGAGGACGTCGGGTAGGGGCCGTGCCAGCCGGCGCTGACCTGGCCCTGGGGACAGGTGACCTGTCGGCGGTCGAAGTCGATGTGGAAGTCGTCCCGGCCGAAGCCCTCGTTCTTGCGGTGCTGGCGAGTGGGGTTGCCCGGCAGTGGGCCGCTGACGGTGACCTGGTGTTCGCGCTGGGCTCGTTCCAGGTGGACCAGGGAGGTGTAGCCGCCGTCGACCAGATGCTCGGCTGGCAGCAGCCCGCGACGCGCCAGCCGGGTGTGGATGCCGGGCAGAGCCTGGCCGTCGTTTGTGGCAGCCGACGTGGTGGCCACGTCCGTGATCACGTTCACGCTGCCGGAGGCACACGTCTCGGTGACATGTGCGGCGAACCCCTTCCAGCTGATGATGTGCCCATGCCGGACATAACGCGCCGTGATGTCGTAAGGGGAGGCGATCGCCGAGGAGGAGGGCGGTAGCCCACCGTCGTCGGCGGTCCGCCAGCGCAGGCGGCCTGTCGCGTCGGGGTAGTAGTTCTGCACGACGATCTGCCGCAGCGCCTCGGCCTGCGGGCCGGGCCGGTAGCCGGATCCGTGCCGGTGGAGATGCTCCAGCAGCCGACAGGCGTCGTCGCCGGCGGCGAGGATCCTGGTCTTGGGCCGGGTGGGGTTCTTGCCCAGGCGGACCGGACGGCCGTAGCGGCGCCCCCACTCCTCGTCGACCAGGCCGACCAGCAGGTGCCCGGCCGTGCGGGCGACTTCTTCCAGCGCGGCACGGACGGCCTCGGTGACCAGTTCCAGCCGGGTCAGGTCGCGTACCGCGGCCAAGACGTGGGTGGAGTCAGTGCGCTGCGTGGTGCGCTCGCGTACGAGTCCGGCCTCCTTCAGGCGGGCGAGCGCCAGATCGAGAAGACGGTCGGCGCGGTCGTCCTGAGCGATGCGCTCGCGGAAGTCGGCCAGCACACTGTGGTGGAAGCCGGGATCGTCCAGCTCCATGGCCAGCGCGTACTTGAAATCGATGCGGCAGCAGACCGCTTCCGCCGCCTGCCGGTCCGACAGACCCAGCACGAACTGCAGCACGCAGACGGTGGCCAACTGGGCGGGCGACAGGCCCGGACGGCCGTCGCGCGGGTACCAGCCGGCAAAGTCCTCGTCGTGCCACAGCCCGTCCAACCGGTCCCGCACCCATATCGCCGTCGTACCGTCCGGGTTGCTCGCCCGCGCGATCTGCGCGGTCAGAGCCGGAACTTGCTCACCGGAACGGGAACGGAGGGACAACGCACACCCCAACAGCTACATCGGCCTGCAGAACAGCCCCGAGCATGCCCGTTGATCATGTCGTTGCACCGGGAAACTCCAAGATCCCCGACAGAGTCAAGCTAGGGGGCTCGCATCCACAACCGCTTCGTCGTCCCATCAGGAGGCATCGGGCTGCGCGATGGTGGCTTTGATCTCGCGCCTGCGCAGGTAGGCGCGGTTGTCGCGGCTGGAGTCCGCCTTGTCGCCGCGCACCCGGTCCGGCCAGCTGCGCGGGCGGCCTGGTCCGCGGCGCCGGATGCGCAAGCCGTTCAGCACCGGAGCGAACATCGGGCTGTCACCCGGCTGGCCGGGCGAGGTCAGCCACTGCAGCGGGCGGGCCCGGTCGTCGGACAGCAGGTGGACCCTGCTGGTCAGCCCGCCCCGCGAGCGCCCCAACGCCTCCCGCCCATCGGCCTCATCACGAGCCCCGCCCCCTTTCGCGGATAGTCGGCCGGAGGCCTGCGGGGAGCTCCGGCCGCGTGCTGATGCGCCCGGCAGGAGGTCGAGTCGATGTTCACGGCCCACTCCTGCCGGTACACCTGGAGGGCGCGTGTGCCGTCGGGGTCACCGGCGTCCGCCTCGATCTACAGCTCGTGAAGGATGGTCTGCCAGGTGCCGTCGGCCGACCAGCGGCGATGCCTCTCGTAGGCGGTCTGCCAGGGCCTGTATCGGTCGGGCAGGTCAGGCCAGGGCACCCCGGTCCGGGCCTGGAACAGCACCCCGTTGATCACCCTGCGATGATCCGCCCACTGCCCGCCCGGCCTGCCATTGCCGGGCAGAAGAGGCTGGATCCTCTGCCGCTGCGCGTCCGTGAGTTCGTATCGCCGCACCATACGGGCGTCCTGCCCGGCAACCCACGAGATCCACCCAGCCCACCAAGAGCCATCAGAAACGGCCTAGACCTGTTCGGCGAATGCCTCCTGGGCGCGGCCGGCGTTGTCGCAGAACAGCCGCCGAACCGACAGCTCAATCACGCTCCGGCGGCCGCCCACCGACGCGTCGGCAAGTCGGCGCTCGTACCGGCTGTGCGTCCGTCGCGACGGTGTCCCGCATGCCGGGCAGGCGTAGTCCCGCCCATCTCGGGTCCGCGCCACAACACATAACACGCCTTCTTTCAGCACCATTTGCTCCACGCGTACCGCTTCCAGATGCGGAAACAGCCTCTCGATCAAGCCCTCACACGTCAGCCAGGATCCCGGCAACGTGACCGCATGTCACCGGCGTTCGGAAGCGTGATCGCCTTCACGGAATGCCCGCCAGGACCGTTCAACGGCCCCGGCATATTGGCCTCCAGGGGCCCCGGGAAACGGGCCGCGTCGACGCATTGAGGAGTAGTGACGGGTTGAAGCGGCCCCACCTCAGCTCATGCAGTGAGACGGTTCTTCGGCTGTCCGGTAGGGGCGGTGCTGTCGAGATCAGCTCCGAGTCATTCCATTTGGCTCGCACCAAGGTAAGTGGGCGCAACCCTCCTTGGCCGTTCCGAGTCGAACCTCCCAGGGAGGCGCGATGGTCGGCAGGACTTGGGAAGCTGGGCGACGGGCGTGGGGGCTCGCGGCCTTGGCGCTGCTCCTCGTCCTCGGCGGAACTGCCGTGCTCGCCGTGCCCTATCGCCACAGCCTTTCCACCGTGCGAGCCTACGAGGCCGCACCAAAAACCCGGGGCATCCCTGCCGTGGTCAGGAACCTGGAGGACCACTCCAACGGTCATGGCGGCAACTACTGGTTGGAGGTCGCGGGCCCCTCGTCGGTGTCCGGCAGGATCAGCCTCGACGACTCCGGCCCTGTGCTGTCGAGGCTGCGGAAGGGCGACCGCATCGGGGTGGTCGTCTGGCACGGCCACCGCACCGACATCACCTTCGACGGGCGCGTTCAGCAGACAGTTGAGGCGCCGACGACGTATCCGGGTCTCTACCTGGGCGCCGGCCTGAGCATGCTGGGCGGCGGGGTGCTCGCGCTGTGCACCGCCGTTTGGCTGCGCCGGGGTACGCGTGAGCCGGCCCGGCGCCGCGCCGCGGATGGGCTCCCGCTCACCGGCAAGATGATCGCCGGAGCCTGCGTGCTCACCGTCGTCTCCGGCATCGTCACTTCCGGCGCACACGAGAGCGACCCGCTCGGATTCGTCGTCACCTGGCTGCTCCTCGCCCTCGTCAGCCTCGCCGTCTGGGCGGTGAGGCACCGGATCCGGAACCGACGGCCCGGCTGATGGTCCCAGCGCAACTCAATCCCCGGGACCACTTGACGACGTCCCCCACCGCCTACACGCAGATAAAGCCTACGGTCGCACCGACCTGCGCAGGTGGCTTCGATGGAAGCGAATCGGAGTACGCACCGCCTGCAAAGGCATCGAGTCCAGCGAGCGATTAGGACGTCGGAGGTGGGTGATCGCGCGCACGATGTCGTGGCTGTCCGGCTACCGCAGACTCAGTCCCCGCTACGAGCGTCATCCCCGGAACTACCTGGAATTTTTCGGACTCGCCGCCGCCCTCTGCTGCTACAAGCGCCTCGTCCGCCTCACCACGCAGGACATGGTCTCAACGTCGATCGTGCATGAGTCCCCGTCAGCAAGCTGACGGGGACTTTCGCCTGTCGGCTGCAGGCCATCCGCCGCCGGGTGCCGATCAGTCGTCGCCGAGCGGCCAACCTTCACCGCAGCAGCTGCAGTGCGGAATGGGACAGACGCAGCCCCGACGGGTGGGCAATGACTCGGGGGCTCTAGGCGGGGAAAGTTGCTGTCAGTCGACAACCCATCTACCTGAGGTTTCGGTGTCCCGTCTCCCCAGCCCCTCAATCTCACAGTCAGGGCTGACACTCGAGCCCGGCTTGACCAAGAACGGACTACTTCCCAGGCTCTGCTTTACGGCTTCCTCACGGCCTCGAAGCCACACGTTGCGGGTCCAGGGCACGGCGGGTGACTACGCCTCCCCCGGGCTTGTGCCCGCGGCTTCGAAACCACTCGAAGCTGGACGCTCACGGCTGCCCCCTGTCGACAATGTTCAGCGATAACGCGGGGCGTTTAGGGCCGATGGTCATACGCGGGTTCCCTGGCTGCTGTAGCAGGCCGTGGCCTGCCCCGCTGTTGGTGCTACCTGAGTTCAACGGAGTACGAGCTGCCGTCGAAGGTCCATCCGTCGGTACCTTCACCGATGTCCTGCACGATCACATCGTCGATGAAGTGGTCCTCGAACTCCCTGTCGGTGAACTCGCCGGCGATCCAGAGTTCCTCGATCGCGTCCCAGTCGCCCCGGCTCCCGTCGATCCTCAGGGGCGCGGCAGCGCGTGTTCCGCGCTCGCGACGGTCGGTTCCGGTGGTGACGTAGCCGCTAATCTCCCACTGGCCGTCCTTGACGTGGTCGGGGATCGGGCCGGCGGGCACGATCGCGACGTTCTCGTAGGCGGTGTGGATGAGGTCCCGGTAGCCGCGGCGGACGTTGTACTCAGGATCAGACAGCCAGTTGAGGAGCGTTTTAGCGGTGACGTCGAGGCCGGCCTCGTCCAGAGCCTGGTAGCCGCGGTAGGTTGCGGTGAGCTGGGAGAGCTGGGCATGCCAGTGCTTGGCACTGTAGGACGACAGCCGGTGGCGGGGCGTGACCTGGGCGCGCAGGAGGTCGCCGAGGGCGGCGCCCAGAGACCCTCCGCGACCGGTGGGCCCGGCCATCAGTCGTCGCCCTCAGGGATCATCTCGCCCACCTGGATGAACTTCGCCTTGACCTCGCCGAAGCCCGTCCCGATCCGGTACGTGGCGGGCGGCGTGTCCTCGGGTGTCCAGAAGACGGCCGCGTCGACGTTGCGTAGCGCGATGAGCGTGTGCCCGGTCTGGACCGCCTTGAAGGCCGCCATCCAGTGCCGCACGGACGCCTCCGCGACCATGCTCATACGCCAGTCCGGCCTCCAGAACGGGGACCGCTGTTCCTGCCGCTTGGGCCACAGCAGACGCAGCGCGATCGACAGCCGTGTCTTGTACGCCTTGTACGGCTCACCGCCAGCCTCGACGAGCTCGGTACGCGCCTTCCGGGTGGCCTCGTAGAACGGTTTGAACAGCGACTCGTTGGCCTTCCCCGTCCACGAGTCGTAGATGGTCGGCATTGCGGTGAGGTGCTCTTCGCGGACGAGCCTCGCGAGCTGCTTGATGTGCGGGGTGGTCACCCAGACGCGGCCCTGTTCGTCGGGCCGGTCGATGATTCGTCCCAGGGGGTGCGGCATGTCGGTGCGCGTCCACTGCGGGATGTCGATGAGGTAGATGCCAGCGCTGGCCTTGTCGAACGCGTCGAGGGGCCCGGTGTTCAGCAGCTTGTTCGGGGCGAGAGGGACGGCTGAACAGGCGGACGGGTAGGAGCCGTTGCGGTCGATCAGGCACATCACCCCCGCGCCGAAGGAGTCGGGCACGTCGAAATGGTCTCGCCGGACCCGCTTCCTGTTCTCCCGGAGGAAGGGCACGCGCGTGTTGGTGACGTCGGGGTGGACCCAGCGAGGCTCGCCGTCCATGTGCTCACTGATCAGCAGCCACGGATCGCACTCCCGTGCCTCGACGCCGATGACCGGGATCGGGTGCATCTTCGAGCGGCCGACCGCGTCCCTGAGGATCTTCAACGCGGGGAAGACCGCTGTCTCGGCCTCGTCCTCCTCGTCCCCCGGCTGAAGTTCCACTTCCCTTTCTGTGTCGTCTTCATCGTATGGAACGTGTCCGCTGCTCGCGACGGGATGGTCGGCACCGGCAAGCACGGAGTCATAGGTGTTCAGCGCGGCGGTGAGGCGGCGTCCCTCGTCGGTGTCCGGCAGTTGGGGCGGTGCCGCGGCGATCTCGGCGAGCGACGGCCCGAGGTCGTCAAGGACGTCCTGGGCGCCGTTGGCGAGTGCGGTGCGCAGCGCGGCCAGTACATGGGTGACGGCGGCGGGCACTCCCTGCCGTGCGCCGGAGGTGTAGGGAAGTGCTGCCTCGGCCAACTCCCGTTCCACGGCACTGCCCCGAAGGGGCGCGGGTTGGTCTTTGGCCGTAGGGGCGGCGAGGGAGCTGCCGGCGTCGAGGAAGCGGGCGTGCAGCAAGTCGGGGCTCAGGTATGCCGAGCCGATCGTGCCGAAGTCGCGCTCGGCGACCGTCACCTGGACCTTGGCAGGGTCCTCGGTCGGCGTGAGTGTCAACGTGATGTCGGCGTCCAGGAGTCCCAGGAGGGTGGGGTCATCGCTGTCGACGATGGCGAGGACCGGCACGTGCAGGGTGCGCGCGAGGGAAGCCAGGACCTGAGAGGCATCCGGAAGACGGTCCCCGGACAGCGGCAGGCGGGCGCTGCGGGCCCGCTTGGAGGCGGTCCACGACCACAAGGGCCAGGCCCTCCATGTGCGGAGCGGTCTCCGCGATGTCCACGGCGGTCAGATCGCTGCCGTCGTCGATCATCAGCAGGTCGCCCGCCTGGACCAGTTGGTGGGCGACCTGCTGCTCGTGCTCGGTGAGGCGGCCCTGCTTCAGGCGCGGGTAGTCGCCCCCGGTCTCCGCGGAGATGATCCGGCGGAAGATGTCGTCCCGGTTCGGTCCCGACGCCGCGTACAGAACCGTGCGGCGGTCGACGAGAGCGGTCCGCCGCGCGGCCGCGAGTCCCAGGAGGCTTCCGCCGATGTTCGGGGCAGCCGCCACGAGGGTTAGCCGGCCCGGCTGCAGACCGCCCGTCGCGGCGTCCAGCCCGGGTAGTCCGAACGTGGGGCCTCCGGTGAGGACGGAGGTGAGAACGGACACGGCGTCGCCGAGCGTGGTGAGCCTGCGCGGCGTAGTGCCGCTGTCCTGGTCGGCTTGGCTGTTCACCGCACCTCCTGCGGTCGCCGCGCCGGGGGGCGCGGCCGTGTCGGTCGAGAGGACACTTGAGGCGGGGTCGGCGGGGAGTAGTACCGCGACCGGTGTGCTGTTGCGCCGGAGCACCTGCGGCTGGCCCTGAGCCGCCAGCGTGATGAGATCACCGAAGTCCCTCTGAGCCGCACTCAGTACGTGGGACGGGAACGCGCCGGGCTGCCGGGCTGCCGGAAACCGGGCCAGCGGTACGAGAAGGGCGTGATCATCCCGCTTGTGGATCAGCGTCGAGACCCCGTCCCTCTCGGCACACTTCACCAGGGCGAAGAGCTCCGTGCGGGCCTCGGTCGCAGTCATCGCGGTCTCGGCCGATGGCTTCTGACTCTGACTCACTCACCCTCCCAGAATGCCGAACTAAGAGGATGTCTCACGTGGTGAGTTTTGCGAGCTTCTTGTAGCAGGTCAGGGCTGCCGCGAGGCCGAGGAAGGCGAGGAAGTGACTGCCCTTGCGTTCGTATCGGACGGTGAGCCGGCGGTAGCCGAACAGCCAGGAGATCGACCGCTCGATCTTCCAGCGGTGGCGGCCCAACCGCTCGCCAGACTCGATTCCCGGACGCGCGATCCGCGGGATCAGGCCGCGGACGCGGAGCCAGGCCAGGTGGTCGGCGGAGTAATACGCCTTGTCCGCCCGGATTTTGACCGGTCGCCGTCGGCGCGGTCCGCGTCTGGAGCGGATGGCGGGTATCGCCAGGATCAGCGGCTTGAACGCCTGGCTGTCGTGCAGGTTCGCCCCGGACACCGCAACAGCCAGCGGGATGCCCTGGGCGTCGGACAGGACGTGCAGTTTGCTGCCCTTCTTGCCGCGATCGACCGGATTCGGCCCGGTCAGCGTGCCCCCCTTTTCGCCCGGACGGACGCCGCGTCGACGATCGCCGAGGTCCAGTCCACCTCGCCCCTGGCGCCGAGTTCGTCCAGTACCGCCCGGTGCAGCCGGCGCCACAGGCCCGTCTCGGTCCACACCGCGAACCGGCGATGCGCCGTAGCGGGAGACGTACCGAACGTCGGTGGCAGATGCCGCCAGGCGCAACCGCTGGTCAGCACATACACCACTGCAGTGAACACGGCCCGCTCATCACACGGAGCAGTCCCGCCACCCTGCGGACGAGCAGCGAACGACGGCAGCAACGGGACGACCAGCTCCCACAGTTCATCAGGAACCAGCCGCTGTGACAGATCAACACCCACGACCGGCATCATGCCGCACGTACATCACGCCACGTGAGACATCCTCTAACTGCCGTACTATCAAAATCCACTAAGACCGTGTCCTATGTGGTGAGGCGGACGTATCGCTTGTAGCAGCAGAGGGCGGCGGCAAGTCCGAGAAAGGCCAGGTAGTTGCGGGGATGACGTTCGTAGCGGGGGCTGAGCCTGCGGTAGCCGGACAGCCACGACATCGTGCGCTCGATCACCCACCTGCGGCGGCCCAATCGTTCGCTGGACTCGATTCCTTTGCGGGCGATGCGGACTCCAATGCGCTTGCCGCGTAACCATTTCCGCAGGTCCGGCCGGTCGTAGGCCTTGTCCGCGTGGAAGCGCTGGGGCTTGAAGTAGCGGCCGCGATCCGGGTCGTGTCTCGTTTGGTGACCCGCCACCATGGGCTTCAGACCCTCGCTGTCATGGGTGTTACCGGCGGAGACGCCGACGAGGAGGGGCAATCCGTTCGCGTCCGACAGAACGTGCATCTTGGAACCCGGCTTGCCCCGGTCCACGGGGCTCGGACCTGTGTGTTCGCCCCCTTTTTCGCCCTGACGTGGGCGGTGTCGAGGACGACGCGGGAGACATCGATGAGGCCGGCGTCGTCCAGGCGGTGCAGGACAGCTTCGTGCAGGCGGCCCCAGACACCGGCTCTGGACCAGATCAGGAATCGGCGGTGGACGGTCGACTTCGAGACACCGAAGCACGGCGGTAACGCTCGCCAGGCACACCCGCTGACCAGGACGTAGATGATGGCTGCGAACAGCGTCTCATCAGGCGTGCCCTGCGTCCCGCCGCCTTGCGGCCGCACTTTCGACGGCGGGATCAGCGGCTTCGCGATCTCCCACAGCCCGTCCGGAACAATCCAACTCCACGTACCCCGCCCCATGAACAGACCAACGTCCGCCTCACCACATAGGACACGGTCTAAGAGGTTGTCTCACGTGGTGAGTTTTGCGAGTTTCTTGTAGCAGGTGAGAGCTGCGGCGAGGCCCAGGAAGGCGAGGAAGTGGCTGCCCTTGCGTTCATAGCGAACGGTGAGACGGCGGTAACCGAACAACCAGGCGATCGACCTCTCGATCTTCCAGCGGTGTCGGCCGAGCCGCTCGCCGGACTCGATGCCCGGGCGCGCGATGCGCGGGATGAGTCCTTGGGAGCGAAGCCAGGCAAGGTGTTCGGCGGAGTAGTACGCCTTGTCGGCGCGGACCTTGACCGGTCGCCGTCGTCGTGGCCCGCGCCGGGAGCGTATGGCGGGGACGCCCAGGAGCAGCGGCTTGAACGCCTGGCTGTCATGCACGTTCGCACCGGACACTGCGACGGCCAGCGGGATGCCCTGCGCTTCGGACAGCACATGCAGCTTGCTGCCCTTCTTGCCGCGATCGACCGGGTTCGGCCCGGTCAGCGAGCCCCCTTTTCGCACGGACGGACGCGGCGTCGATGATCGCCGAGGTCCAGTCCAGCGCACCTCTGGCACCGAGTTCGTCCAGGACCGCCCGGTGCAGCCGGCGCCACAGACCGGCCCTGGTCCACGCCGAGAACCGGCGATGCGCGGTGGCAGGCGAGGTGCCGAACGTCGGCGGCAGATACCGCCAGGCGCAACCGCTGGTCAGCACGTACACCACCGCCGTGAACACTTTCCGATCCGCCACCGGCACCGTCCCGCCACCCTGCTGTCTGGGCCGGAACGGTGGTATCAGTGGCGCGGCAATCTTCCACAGCCCATCGGGGACCAGGTCCCGCGCAAGATCCACAGCCATAGCGGACGATCATGCCCCACATGGGACCTGGGGCCCGTCCTCGGGGCAGTGCGGGAATAGCAGTTGGCGATCGAGCCCCACGACTTCTAACCTGCACAAATGACCGAAGACGGCCCTGCGGTACGCGTGGGAGACACCGGACCGCGACCGGTCCACCTGCTCTTCTCCGAGCTGGCGAGACCGTTCGAGGACGACCCCACACTCGACTTCGTCGTGAAAGCTCGCGGGCAATGGGTCAGTATCGAGACCCTGGTTCGGACGTGGGACGGCGACGGCCTCGACACCTTCCTCTCCTCACTGGCCGAGGATTTCCGCGGCTGGGAAGGTGCGCGCGCCTGGCGCTCTCTGGAACGCGACCTGACGATCTCGGCGGAACACCACTCGGGCGGCTACGTGCACCTGACGTGGGGCATCCACGATCGGCCTCCGTCCGAGGAGTGGCACTTCGAGACCACCACCGTGCACGCGGCCGGCGAGGAGATGCGAAACCTCGCCGCCGAGTTCCACACGTTTCTCACGAGCACGGTCGAGTAGCTGGGGCAACACCACGTGAGACAACCTCTAAGAATTTTGAAAGAGTCACACGCCTACGCCTGGTATTCACTCACTTGTGAGATCTACTGGCGGGAGTTGACCGGGCGAAGCGCTTGCCGGCGAGCGGCGACGGACAACCGCACGACGGAGCGGAGGCCGGGGCCGGTGGCCCCGGCCTCCGCTCACTGACGAACAGACGGTCTCAGCCGCGTGCCGCCGACTCCTGCTCGTCAGTGTCTCCTTGTACGCGAGATGTCCGACCGCCGAGTGGCCCTTGCTCAAGGTGCCGTTCAGTCCGCCCGCAAGGTCCCTCGACCTGCCGCGCAATTCGCTGAAGCGCTCGATCACCTCGACGAGCGGTTCGCCCCGGCAGCCGGTCATCAGACGTCCCCGGTCCTCGAGATCCCACGCGGAGGCTCGCAGGAGTTCGATGGCGGTCCGCAACTCTCCGGTGGTACGAGTGAGGTAGCTGAAGATGCGATACGCCTCCAGCGGGTACGTGATCCCGCGGTCCTGAAGGGCGGCGACGAGTTCGACGAGGGAGCGTGCCGCGCCTTCCCCAAGCTGCTCAAGGTTCTTGGTGTTCTCGCTCATGTGGATCCGGGTCTCCGTACGGGATGTGGTCAACGACGTTCGGTGAACTGGATGAGGGCGCGTACAGCCGGTATGCGGGACGGGCCGGCCAGCGCCTTGGCCCGGAGCGGAGGTCCGTACGACTGAGTGGGCGTCCACTTCAGCGCCGGGGTCCGCCGCGGCCGGGGCACGGACGCCGGCGAGATCCGCCAGGCCTCCCTGGCCGCGCACCACCAAGTCCAAGTGCTTGGGCCCGTAGTGCGTCCACAGCTCCAGTGCAGCCTCCAGGAGCGCTGCGCGGTCCTCGCGGAACATCCTCTCGACGGTGGTCGCCAGTCGGCGGTCGCGCTGTCAGACGCTCGCTCGGCGAGCATCCCGCCACTGCTCGCGCTTGCGGTGCCAGTAGACGAGATCCGCTCCCGACAACACGAACTCCTACCAGCTGTGGCAGTTCAGACCCCATGGACATGCGTCACCGTTGACGACGGGCTGGAAGGTGCAAAAGCCACCCTCGGCGGGTGTGGATCTGCGGGTGAGGTCGATAGCCAGGGCCTCGGCTTCCGCGCGTGTCAGCGGCTCACCGCCGCCAGGAGGACTCCCGGTTCGGCGGCTCCGGGGCCGCCGACCCAGACCGCCTCGAGAGCGGCGTTGAGCACGGGATCGGTGTTGGCGATGTGGACGTAGTGCTCGGCCATCGCCTCGGAGATCTGGCCGAGGTAGCGCTTGACGTGCGTCAGGTTCGCACCGGCCCGCAGCAGATTGGTGGCCAGCGTGTGGCGAGCCTGGTGGGGAACCGCCCCGCCGAGGTCGAGGCCCTTGACCCAGGTACTGAACTGCGTCGAAAACCATCCGTAGGAGACACCGTTCAAACCCCGCCTGTTGGAGGGCGCTCGAGGAAAGAGCGCCAGTTCCAGCCGGTCGGTGGCGGACGGCAGGCGGCCGTTGCGCTGGATGAAGCGGTCGATGGTCTTGGCCTGCCTAGACTCCAACTCTGGATGAGCCATTCGGAGATGCGGATGCCCTCGTCGAAGTTCCCGACCTTCGTCTGATCGTGCCAGAGCAACGGGATCTTCCCGTGCCGGTCGATACACTCCAGGCGGAGGTTGAATACCGCACTGCAGCGGCGGCCGGTGACAACGAGGGTCTCCCAGACATCCCGCAGCCCGCGGTCGTCGCAGTCCAGAGCCTCGAGGTCCGCGAGGTTCTGCGCAGAGGCCAGGGCCTTGGCGACGTCAGTACTGCCGGCCGCAAGAATGAACTCGTGGACACTCATTGCGCCGACATTCAGATCGTCGAGACCACGCCAGGGCAACTACCCGAACCGGCGGCGTGACTCCTGCCCCGGGGTACCGGCCGGCCGGCATAGCCTGAGGCGATCACCACCCGGTCCGGGACTCAGGGTTTCCAGGTCCGCAGGAAGGAGGCGATCCGGTTGGCGGTGCAGCGCGGGTTGTTCAGCTCATGGGCGAGCGCGGTGAGCTGTTCGCGGGTGGGGTTGACGGGGATATTGCTGGCCTCGAGATACATGACGGCGGCGGCACAGGCAACGGTGAGGTTGGAGCGCTCCAGCCAGCGGCAGCGGCCCAAGGTGTGTACGAGAGCGGCGGCGCGGGCGTAAGGGCCGTCGTAGACCGGGGTGTCGAGGAGTTCCCCGCGATGGCGAGCGACGGCGGCGATGGGCACGCCGTAGTCGTCAGGGGAAGGGTCGTGGTGCCCGGTCCGTTCCGCCACCTCGAGGATCCAGGATTCGTCCACGTGCAGGATCACGCGGCAGCGCCCGACTGCGGATCGGCGTACGGGGCGTCGAGTTGTTCTTCCAGATCGTCGAGGAAGCCGCCGTGCTCGTCAATGAGCCGTTGGGCAGCCGTCATACCGGCGGCGCGGGCCCCGGTGGTGTCCTCGACGATGAGCCGCTCCACGTACTTGTTGAAGTCCAGCCCACGGGCACGTGCTGCGGCTCTACCGGCCCCCAGCACGTCCTCTTCCAGCCTGACCTGCGTCTGCTTCTTCACGGAAGTCATACACGAATGGTAGCAGGGTGGTAGCAGGCGCTAGTACCGTGCCTCGAAACAGCGATTCAGGGAAAACCGGTCGGGCAGGACTCCTGTCCAGCGCAGCTCAGGCGCGGTCGATATCCGGACCTAACGGTGAGCGCCAGCACTGTCTACAGAATGCGTGGCTCCGGGGCGAGTACGGCCGACGTTTCAGTGACGAGCAGTTCGGGCTGAGCCAGATCTCCGAGAGCGTCGATGATGTTGAGAACGGCGAACTCTCGGCGATCCGCGCGATAGCGAGCAGCGGGCCGTGACCCAGGGCTTCGGCGTGGTTGCGCGACGTCCGGTTCGTGATCATCCCAGGCCTAGGAGTGCGCGGGGGCGGCGAGGGTCGCGGGCGTGGCGGCGGAGGCCGGCCGCGATGTTCTTCACTCCGGCCATGCGGAGGGCTCCGATCGCCAGGTTGCGCCAGGTAGCCATCGCGCGGGGCGCGTTGCCGGTCCGTAGTTGGGAGGCGTCCTCGGCAAAGGTGGTGTCGCGGACATGGTGCAGGACCTCGATCGTCCAGTGGCTGCGGACGAGTTCGGCGAGCTGGCCCGCGGTGACTTGCTCCGCCGTCAGGCTGGTGACGGCGGAGACCGTCTTGAGGGTGGTCCTGCTGGTCTTGCTGTCGGTGCGCCGGCGCTTGATCTGGACGGTCTGGCGGGCTCCGGGGAAGAGGAGGCTGTTCACGGTGGCGGCCTTGATCCGACGGATCTCGGAGCGGCCGTGGCCGATGCCCCGGGTACGTCCCTGCAGCGGGATGTCCTTCCAGGGAAGGGACTTGAGCTGTTGACGCAGCTTCTTCTGGTTGCCCTTGACGATCACGACGTAGTGGGCGCCCCGGCCGAGGGGGTAGTCGGCATGCTCACGTTGGGTGTGCATCGCGTCGCTGGTGACCACGGCCCGGCCAGGTTGGCGACGGTGTCCAGCAGCGGCTGGAAGCAGGCGATCTTGTTGGTCTTCTCGCCGACGTCCAGCTGAGCCAGGACCAGGCCGGTGACGTGCTCCAGTGCGGCGAGCAGGTGGATCTTGCGGCCCTTCTCCTTGGCCGCGCCGCGCAGGCTCTTGCCGTCCACCGCGAGTCCGCGCAGCCCGGTCGTTTTCGGGCGTCGGTCGGCGAGCCGGCGTCCGACTGCCCGGTCCGGCGCGTCGCCGTCGATGCGGGCCAGCAGTCGGCGGACCGTGGTCTCTGCGGGCCGGACCCGCCTGGGGAGAAGCGGGTCGGAGTCGACACCGACCTGTTCCAGAACGTATCCAGGGGCATCAGCGATCCATTCGCCGACCGCCGGCAGCGCGGTCGCACCGGCCAGCACCGCGCACGCGGTGAGAGCGAGCACGACGGCCAGGCGGTGGCGCACCCCACGCGGGTCACGCGGGTCCGGCACCCCGGCCGGCCGCTCCACCAGGCTCGGGACCTCCTCGGGTCCGACCTGCAGATTCTCGCGCAGTTGGTCGAGGGCAGGCGGGATCAGCGATGATGCGTCGGCAGGCACGGTCTTCCACTTGGATCACGGGGCGCAGAGAACTCCATGATCTTGGAAGCCGTGCCTGTCACGTTCCGAGAGCACTGCTGAGTCGGCGGTTCACCACGAACCGGGCGTCACGCGACTACGTCGAAGCCCTGGGCCGGATCCCGCTCGATGTGCGCGGTTTCAAGTCTTCGCTGCAATGCGACTCCCGGCCAATGTCCCCGCGCCGACGTTGGTGTTCAATCCTCGTGTGATGCCGCGCTCTGGGTCATGACGGAGCAGCATGGCCAGGGGAGGAAAACGATGTATGAGACGGTGCTCCGGACTGAGGACCTGCCCGCGGCGGACCGATTCGACGTCTGGCGTGAATATCTCATCAAGACCCATGTGCCTGTGGAGCTCGTGAGCGAGCACGCGTCCGACTTCCGCGTGACCGATCGCGTCCTGACCCTCGGGAGCGTGGCGGTCAGGTCGATGCATGCCCCACCGGTGACCGTACGGCGGACACGGAAGCTCGTCCGGCAGTCCGATCCCGAGGCGTACCTGGTCTCGCTCCTTTGCCAAGGCAGCATGGACGTCGTCCACCAGCAGGGCCGGACCGACTGCCGTGCGACGCACCACCCGTATGATCTCGTGCTCCTGAGCACGTCGTTGCCAAACGAGATGCGAGTCAGGACCGATGAGGGCAAGGCGAGCTTGACCGGGTTCTCGGTCCTCGTTCCCAAGGTCCTGCTGTCGGTGCCGACGGACAGCGTCGACAGGCTCCTCGCGCGGCGGATGCCCGGCGGCGAGGGAGCCATCGCCCTGCTCTTCGCGTTCATCACCCAGCTGACAAGGGACACCGCCTCATACGGACCGGCGGACGGTCCCAGGCTGGGGACCGTCGTCGTGGATCTGCTGTCGGCGGCCCTCGCCCAGGTACTGGAGATGGAGAACAGCCTCACTCCAGAGACCCGTCGGCGGACGCTGACGCTGACCATTGAGGCTTTCATCCAGCAGAACCTGCCCGACCCTCGGCTTGCGCCGGAAGTAGTGGCGGCTGCCCACCACATATCCGTGAGCTATCTGCACCGACTCTTCCAGGAACGGGGCATCTCGGTTGCCGCGTCGATCCGCCGCCGACGCCTTGAGCGCGTTTGCGCCGACCTGGCGGACCCCGCGATGGTCACCGTGCCCGTCCACGCCATCGCCTCCCAGTGGGGTTTCACCGACGGCGCCCACTTCAGTCGGACATTTCGCCGTGAATACGGAATGACACCGCTGGAGTATCGCAACAGGGAACGCCCGGGCATCGCGTAGACGCAATGGCGGGACATGTGTACACGCGTTGGCGATGACTCGCCCCTGGTCGGTCCGGCATCCTGACGAAGATCATGGGCGCTGCGAGATGCTGTCCGCGCATGGGACGACAGAGGAAAATCGAACTCGGGGGAAATTGTGATCCGCACCAAGGTATTTGGGTCCATTACGGCTGTGGCGATTGCAGTGACGGCTCTGACTTTCAATGCCTCTTCTGCAACGGCATCCAGTGTGTCACCTGCAGATTCGTCGTGCAGTAAGAGCAAGCGTGGAGCTTGCTTCTGGAGCCAGAAGAACTACAAAGGGGAAAAGGACAGCTACAGCACCGTTCTGAACAACTGTGTGCATCTTGACCACTTTACGGCCTACTCCGCCTGGAATGTCAGCAACTACAAGTTGACGGCTTACCGTAGTGGTGATTGCGACGGGACGAAGAAGTCGGTGGCGAAGGGAAAGAAGATCCCGAATTTCAGGATGGGATCTTTTAAGCTGACTCACTGAGCTTCTTCAGCGTTGCCGCTCCAGGGTAAGGATGGCCTTGGCGTTGACGTCATGCGGTTGGGGCTGCATCGGGATCTGCGGAAGATCTGCCAGGACTCCAGGCGTGCGACGCCGCGTTCGACCGGTGCCCGTGCCGCGGCCAGGGCCCGGCGTGTGTCCTTGTAGAGAGATCGCGATCTCAGCCAAAATCTGGAAGTGATCAAGCCAGAATCCCTGCCGCCCTTGTTGTGAAGATCCTGTGAGGGGTACCTGTGGTAAGGCCCGTGCCGGATGCACGTGTGCATATCAGGGGGCTTGGTGAGACGTCTTTTGCTGGACTCTCGGAATCGCACGAGAGTAATACTCACGGCGGCATTGTGTTTGCCATTGATAGTGCCGCTGAGCGTTGCACACGCAGACGGGGACACCGGCTCTCAGCGGGTGGAAACCTATGTACAGCCGGTAAACGCCGACGCCTTCACGCTGACTGAACTTCAGAGACCTGGCGGCCTTGAAAGGTTGCAGACGCTGCAGACCCCACAGGCATTGGCGGCTGTGCTTCCGCATGAGGTTTCTGGCCCAGCGAAATCTTTCGCGCCTCGGGCGGAGGAAGACTCAGCGCAGCCGTTGAGCGAGGACCGTTTGACATCCACTGCGGCTGCCACCGATGCCACTGCGGTCTCCCTGCCGGAGCCGGCACATACCATGACACTGCAGGAGTGTGTCGCGGGACTGGTGGGCAGTGAGTTCTATGTCAAGTCCAGGTATGCGGTCTGTTCCGGGCGTCAATTTGGGCAGGTGTGGATCAAGAATGGTACGCCGGTTGGGGAGAGTCACTTTGATGTAGTGGTCGTCGGTACGATCCCCAAGAACAGCCGGGAAATGACCGCGACGTACTACTACACCGATTTCACTATCGAGGGCAGCACTGATGCCCGGGACCTGGGCGTCACCACGAACGCGTCCGTATCCCATAGTTGGCCGTCCACCGCCCAATTCACCACAGGGGGCAATTCTCTGCCGGCTACCCGGAAGTGGGCTGAGCTGCTGGATGGAATCCCCGTCAAGCAAACACTCACCGCTCCGTCGGGGCAGCCCGGCACGGCGGGCTCGCTACGGCAGATCTCCGCTATCTACCAGCCCAACATCAAACTGGTGGCGCCGCCCGGTTGGGCATCGGACGCATTCACCGGCGGTGATATCTTCATGTTGCCGCCCCGTTGGGACGAAGCCAGCTACCTGAACGCATCAGCCGCTGGTGGTGCCGCAGTTTTCAGCGTCCTGGCGACCCTGAAATACAGCACCGCGGACGCTGCTCCAGAACATGAAGTCGCCAAGCATATCCAGAAAGCCTTCACAAAACCGACGCAGACTCAGCCACCCCTGGCCACGAAACGGCTAGCTGGCCAGAACGCGGACGAGCCCCTTACGCGTCTTTACACTGACACTGAACGCAGAGGCAGGAATCGCGTTCGAGCCGTCTACAACTGCGGAAAATTCTTCGGAGCTAACTATGCCGCTGGCGGCAAGGAATGCGATGAGTTTCCTTTCGCCACCACTTACCAGGGGGCTGCGGGGTCCGACTATGATCCTCTCCAAGATCCCCTGAACTTCAGCGTAATGGCCCTCGATGGCGAGAGTAATGGCGCAGCCGGAACTCTCCTCGGCCAGTTCTACACTTTGAATCGGATCATCGATGGACCCGATGACGGATTTATCGTAAAGATCACCTCGTGAAATATCGGTAACTGTATAGCGTGATGGGTCGGCCACGAACTCGTGGCCGACCCATCACGCTATTTCTGTGGCCAGAATTGCGCTGTGTACTGTTCCACGCCATCGGCCAGGCCGTGCATGCTCTGTTCGGCAACCTCGTTGCGCCCGGTACACATGACACGTACCCCCCATGTGCTCGGTCCGCCTACCAAGTCAATCTTGTCCGGCATCGGACCTCCGGCAACCGCCCAGGCCCGCAGTTTTCCCGAAGAGGTGAAGATTTCGGCTTCCGCTTCCTCCTCCCAGTCGCCAGGCGGAGTGGGAGGCTGGGCATCCCAGACTTCAATGGTGAGACGTGCCGTGTGCGTGTGTCCGGCGCTACTGAAGTCCAGACGCCCGGGATGAGTGCTCAGAAAACTATTACGCTGAAAATTACCGGGAAACGTGATGGGTACCTGCGTATCATCCCAGTCCTGAAGTGCCCAGCCGTGAAAATCCACCATTACCGGCACTTCCTGTCGCCGAACCAATCTAGGCACGCCAACTCCTCGCGTAGACATCGATAAAATCGATCATAAGTCTGTGGGTGTGACCTCAGGCTATGTGGGACGGGCAAGATCAGGTCAGTGAGCTTCACAGGGCGGTTTCAAACTCTTTTGATCTTGGATCGGTGCTGGTCAGTTGATGCCGAGGAGGTCCAGTGGGCGGTGGAACGGCTCGTAGGACATCTCGCGGAGGGCGGCGGCGATGTTCGTGTAGCCGACTGCTCGCAGCAGGTTGATGGCGAAGCTGCGCAGGGTGGCCATGTTCTCGGGGCCGTGCCCGGTCCGGATTCTGGAGGCGTCCTCGGCGAAGGTGGTGTCGCGGACGAAGTGCAGCCGGTTCTCGATGGTCCACTGCGAGCGGGCGATCGTCGCGAGGCGTTCGGGGGATGCCTGTCGGCTTGTCAGGTCGGTGATGACGTAGACGGTCTCGCGGGTGCGCTTGCCGGTCTTGCTGCTGGTGCGGTGCCGGGTGATCTTCGCGACCTGGGCGGCGTGCGGGAAGTCCACACCGAGACCGGTGACGGTCAGCGCCTGCACCACCCGGGTCTCCAGCCGCCCGTGGACTTCGGTGCGGTCGTAGAACTTCGCACTCGCCTTCGTCCAGGGCAGGGCGCGAAGCTGGTGGTGCAGGCCCTTCTGGTTGCCCTTGACGGTGAAGGCGTAGTGCGCCTGCTTGTCCTCGACGAGGAAACGGGTTTGGTCGCGCTGGGTGTGCAGGGCGTCGGCGGTGACGACCACGCCGGTCAGGTCGAAGGGGGCCAGCAGGGCGGCGAAGCAGGTGATTTCATTCGTCTTGGCCGGTACTCGCAGCTGGGTGACGGTCATGCCGGTGCCGGTGATCGCCGCGAGCAGATGCGCGGCCGGAGTGTCGCCATGGCGCGAGTCGCGGGCGCTCTTGCCGTCCACCGCGAGGGTGTCCGCCCCGGCCGGGTCACATCCCAGCAGGTCGGCCAGACCGCCGGGGCAGACCTGGTTGATGATCCGCCGGATCGTCGCCGTACTCGGCGCGAGACGGACGCCGAATACCGAGACGGTGCGGGCGCTGAGTCGGGCGAGGGCGGCCTGTGGGGCACCTCGCGCCCACTGCCCGATCGCCGCGAAGGACCGGGCACCGGCCACCACGGCCGAGCAGGCCACCAGCAGCACGCTCACGAACGGGTGACGCTTCCCCCGCCGGCAACGCGGATCCGCCAGCGTCCCAAGCCGCGTCGGCAAGCCGACGAGTCCGCGGTGCTGACGCGAAGGCGACTTGATCAGACAGACACTGGCAGACTGACGGCACATCGAAGCTCCGGTTGGACAGGGCGACTTGGGAAGGTCACCCCTTCAACTGGAGCTTCGTTGCATGCGTGACGGGTCACCGATACACCGCCGTACTGCCGTGACCTGCACAGATTTATGAGCATCAGGACTTTGAAACCGCCCTGGCGGCCGGGGCAACCCGCCCAACCACCTGTCAGGTTGGAGCCGACTCTGTGTCAGGTGGCGGTCCTCCTACCGCATCATGCATCCCGATGAGGTGCCTCGAGCAGGTCGAGCCCCTCTACTGTTCCGGCCGGAAGGCGCCCCGCCGACTCCAGTCGCCGAAGACGCTCAGGAAGACAGGGTTGTTGTCGAACCAGCTCGTCGGTAAAGGCTCTCAGCTCCGGGTCGGTTAGGTCCTCCGTCCGGAGTCGGGCGAGCAAGTACGCCGACGCAGTGACCGCGCTTTCCGGAGCGAGCTGGTAGGCAGCTTGGGTAGCCGAAACGTTGGCGTACCTGCCTTGCTCGTCGAGCGCCGAAGTGAGGAACCTGTGAGCCCGCTCGATCCGCACAAGGTGCACCAGTTGCAAGACAGCGTCCGGATGGCAGTCGACACGCAAGTCCACCGGCCTGTATTCCGGATCGCTGTGGAATGTCCTGACGAAGGCCGACATGCGCCCACGCACATCGCCACCCAACACGTCTGCGTGGTGCGCCGACTGGACGAGTCGGGAAGCCAACGACATCTGGGGGTCGAGCGACCGGAAGTAATCGGTCACCAAGGTGGGAAGGGAGTCAACCGCCATGAGGTTCGCGGCACAGCAGATGTTCTGCTCGCAAGCAGCCGCGGCGAACGCCTCCGTGTCCGAGCCAGTGAATGCGAAGGTGTCACCGCTAGAGATCTTTAACGGTGTGGGTTACGTCTGGTCGTGACGGTTGGCGTCGGCTGCGCTATGCCGGAGGGGTGAGGTATCCCGATGGCGGTGGGCTGACGGCCGAGGAGCGGCATCGGCGTGAGCAGGTCCGGCTCGCGGCAGCTGACTTGATCGAGGCGGGGGTCAGTGACCGGGAGGTGGCGCGGCGGTTCCGGGTGACTCGGGTGTCGGCGAACCGCTGGCGCCGGGCCTTGGCCTCGGGCGGCCGCCAGGCCCTCGTGTCCAAGGGCCCCGGTGGCGCCCGCTGCAAGCTCGATGTCGGCCAACTGCGTGCCCTGGAGGCGGTGTTGGAGGCCGGTCCGGCCGCGTGCGGATGGTGGAGTGACCAGTGCTGGACGCTGGCCCGCATCGGCGAGGTCGTGCGCCGCCGGTTCGGGGTCGAGTACACCCTGGCCGGGCTGGATCTGCTGCTGCACCGCATCGGCTGGAGCGTGCAGATCCCGAGCCGCAAAGCCACCGAGCGGGACGAGTCGAAGATCGCCGCCTGGAAGGACGAGCAGTGGCCCGTCATAAAAAGAGGGCGGCGGACCTGGGCGCCTGGCTCTGCTTCGAGGACGAGGCAGGTCAGGGCCTGAGGCCGCCGAAAGGCCGTACCTGGGGCCGCCGTGGCCACACACCCGTCGTGAAGGTCACCGCCCAGGGCACCAAACGCGTCTCGATGGCGGCCCTGATCTGCATCAGGGCCGGACACCGGCCACGGCTGATCTACCGCGTCCACCTCGACCGCGGCCCCGCGAAGGGCCGACGCAAGGGCTTCACCGAGACCGACTACGCCCGCCTTCTGGATGGCGCACACCAGCAGCTCGGCGGCCCCGTCGTCCTGGTGTGGGACAACCTGAACACACACGTCAGCCGCACCATGCGGGAGCTGATCGCCGCGCGATTATGGCTGACCGTCTACCAACTGCCGCCGTACGCGCCGGAGTTCAACCCGGTCGAGGGCGTGTGGTCGCACCTGAAGAGATCGCTGGCCAACCTCACCAAACACAGCCTCGACCAGCTCACCGCGCTGGTCAGGACCCGGCTGAAACGGATGCAGTACCGGCCCCACCTCATCGAGGGGCTCATCGCCAAGACCGGACTCGACTTCCAACCGCCGTAACCCCAGCCATTGAAGATCTCTAGTCGATAGTCCAGCCACCTGACCGGATTCGAAACCAGGTGTTTGGCTGAGCTCGGCAACGGCATCGGACCACGCGTCCGAAGCAAGGTTCGGAAGCAGACGAGATGCCCACGCTGGATCGCCAAGCGCCTGCACGGCGACAAGTCCGTATTTGTGGGAGGGGTGCACAATGCCGGCTCCGACGGCAAGCCCAAAGCTGAACGAGGCAACCCCTAACTCACCAGTGTGCGGGTCCGCCGCGAGAATCGTGAAAGTCACACACCTTCCCCCTTACAAGAATCGAGCAGAGACCTCGTCGCGGTAGGCCCTGGTGATGATTGGTGCGGCTTCAAAGACACTCACCAAGGGGTCACCATGCTCATCGTCACCCGTGAGGGTGACCGCCGCTGCAAGCTCCCACCGCACCAACGTTCCCTCGTCGGCCTGGTGTACCTGCGCCGGCACGACACCCTCGCCCAGCTCGCAGCGCGCTCCGCGGTGGACTGGCCCGTTCCGTGGTGACGGACGAGAGCGCGGCACAACTCCTCATCGATTCACACACGTAAATCACCTGTGGGGTGGCGCGGACGTGGCCCGGCCGACGCGGTGTCAGCTCGGCAGGTGCACGACCAGTTCTCGGGTCAGAGCGGCGGCGGCGAGTTCCAGTTCGGAGCGCAGCTCTTCCAGGCGGACCCGGTTGACGCGGACCGAGGGGGCCGCCAGGGCGATAGCGGCCAACGGGTTCTGGTGCGGGGCGAGTACCACGCCGATTCCGACAACCCCGGTTTCTGTCTTCTGGTCGTTGACGGCGAATCCGCGCTTGCGGATGAGTGCGAACTGCTTGCCGAGTACGTCCAGGTCAGGGCGGTCGGGATCGTCCTCGTACAGCGCTCTGAGCGCATCCTCGTCAAGGGCCGCGAGGAGCGCCATTCCGCCCGACGCCTTGTGCGCGGGCAGGATGCGGCCCGTGCGGTCGCCGACACGGAGAACCTGGTCACATTCCACCGAGGCGATGAAGCGGATCTCCGTCCCGGCCCGGACCTGGAGGTTGGCGGTCTCGTGCACCCGCCCGGCGAGCTCACGCAGATGCGGGGTGCCGATCTGGCGCAGGAGACTGATCGGCCCATGGCTGATGAGGGTCGGCCGCAGCGTCTCGCCGGGCCGGTACCTGCGGTCGTCGCCCTGGACGGCGAAATCGCGGTAGACGAGCATCGCAAGCAGCCGGTGCGCGGTGGAACGCGACACGTTCAGACGCTCGGCGGCGTCGGTGACCCGCAGCGATCCCTCCTGCTGCAGGAGCTGCGCCAGTTGCAGGGCGTGGTCGACGGAGTCGATCGCGTAGGCCGGTTTGTTCTTCACAGTAGAAAAAAGTATCCCGGCTGACAGAATAGCTCCACCATCCTTGGCTATGAACGACTTCACGGGCAGCCCGGCGGGAGTGGCGGTGTCCCAAGGGCCCGGCCAACCGGAACCGACCGCGGACCTCCGAGCGCTCTATCAGGGGTTCGAGCGCGAACTGCTGATCCCTCTGTGGACCGAGATCGGTGAGCTGATGCCCGCCGAGCCGATGCCGAAGACCTCGGCGCACCTGTGGCGGTGGGATCGGCTGCTGCCGCTCGCCGAGCAGGCCGGCGAACTGGTACCGGTCGGCCGGGGCGGGGAGCGGCGCGCGATCGCCTTGGCGAACCCGGGGCTGGGGGGTGCGCCGTTCGCCACCTCGACACTGTGGGCGGCGATCCAGTACCTGGGTCCGCGTGAGGTCGCGCCCGAGCACCGCCACACTCAGAACGCGTTCCGGTTCGTGGTCGAGGGCGAGGGCGTCTGGACGGTCGTTGACGGCGACCCGGTCGCCATGCGCCGTGGGGACTTCCTGCTCACCCCGGGCTGGCACTTCCACGGTCACCACAACGTGTCCGACACCCCGATGGTGTGGCTCGACGGCCTGGACATCCCGTTCGCGCACCACATGGACTCGGCGTTCTTCGAGTACGGCGCGGACGAGGTCAGCGACCGTTCCACGCCCGAGCGCTCACGCGCCGAACGACTGTGGGCACACCCCGGGCTGCGCCCAGTGTCGCAGCCGCGGTCCCTGCCCAGCTCGCCGATCGCCGCCTACCGCTGGGAGCACACCGACGCCGCGCTGTCCGAGCAGCTGGCGTTGGAACACGAGGGCCACCCCGGTGTCATCGAGCCGGGACACGCCGGCGTGCGGTTCACCAACCCCACCACCGGCGGGGATGTGATGCCGACCCTGCGGGCGGAGTTCCACAGGCTGCGCTCCGGCGCGACCACGCTGCCGCGCAGGGAGGTCGGTTCGGCGGTGTGGCAGGTGTTCGACGGCACGGGAGTCGTGCGGGTGGGTCATTCGACCTGGACCGTCGGCCGCGGCGACCTGTTCGTGGTGCCCTCCTGGCAGCAGCTGGAGATCGGCGCCGAGTCGGAACTCGACCTGTTCCGGTTCAGCGACACCCCCGTTTTCGAGCACCTGCACGCCTACCGCGTGCAGGTGGAAGGAGCACAGTGATGAGACTCGCGACCCTGCGCACCGCGGGTGCCACGCGCGCGGTTCGTATCGACGAGGTCCACGCGGTGGACCTCGGCCACGCCGATGTCGGCTCTCTGCTGGCGCATCCGGACTGGCCCGAGCTCGCCACTGCGGACGGGCCCACCCACAGCCTCGCCGGTGCCGAGTTCGCACCCGTGGTATCCGCGCCCGGCAAAATTTGGTGCGTCGGCCTGAACTACCGCGGCCACATCCTGGAGATGGGACGCGAACTCCCGGAATTCCCCACCCTGTTCGCCAAGTTCGCCGACGCCCTGATCGGACCCAACGACCCGATCATGCTGCCGCCGGAATCCGACGCGGTGGACTGGGAGGCCGAACTCGCCGTCGTGATCGGCCGGCCCCTGCGCCGTGCGTCGCCCGCCGAGGCCGCGGCCGGTATCGCGGGGTTCACCGTCGCCAACGACGTCACCGCGCGCGACTGGCAGTTCCGCACCCGCGAATGGCTCCAGGGCAAGACCTTCGAAGCCACCACCCCGATCGGGCCCGTGCTGGTCACGCCTGATGAACTGCCCGGCGGCGTCCGGCCCCGACTGGACATCACCGGGTACGTCGACGGGAGGATCGTTCAACAATCCCACACCGCCGACCTGGTGTTCGACCCACTGGACCTGGTCTGCTACATCTCCACGATCACGACGCTGCGCCCTGGTGACGTGATCCTGACCGGCACCCCTGCCGGCGTCGGACACGCACGCACACCCGCCCAGTACCTGCGGCCCGGCAACCGCCTGATCACCGAGGTCAGCGGCATCGGCCGACTGGACAACCGGGCCGACGCCGAACTCGTCGAAGTCACAGCATGACGCCCGACGCCCGTACCCGCACGGTCAGGGCCTGGATGCACGAGGCCACGGTGACGCTGCTGGACGACCTGGCCCGGCTGGACGACGAGGCCCTCGACGCACCCAGTGCCCTGCCCGACTGGACCCGCCGTCATCTGCTGGCACACGTGGCGTCCAACGCCGAGGCGCTGAGGCGCCTGGTCGGCTGGGCGCGCACCGGTGTCCCGAACGCCATGTACGCCTCCCCCGCCGCGCGCGGCGCGGACATCGAGACCGGCAGCCGACTCCCGGCGGCCGAGCTGCGCGGGTGGGTGGTGTCGTCGGCCCGCCAACTCGCCGCCGACATCGAGGAGTTGCCCGGCCCGGCATGGCAGCACCAGGTCGTCACGGCCCAGGGCCGCAGCGTGCCCGCATCGGAGATCCCGTGGCTACGGGCACGAGAGGTCGGCATCCACGTGATCGACCTGCTCGCGGGGAGCGGCTTCGAGTCCCTGCCACCCGGAATGCGCGAAGCGCTGCTCCTGGACGTGACCACGCACCGCTCCGCCCTCCACGGCGGGCCCTCGGTCCTGCTGCTGTCCACCGACGGCGGCGGCCCGTGGAAGATCACCGGCACCGAACCAGAAGTCACGGTCAGCGCCGGCCGAGCGGACCTGACCCGCTGGGTCACCGGGCGGGGCGCCGACGGACTGACGGCCGAAGGCCCGCTCCCGGAGCTGGGCCGATGGCTGTGACCACAGTGGACACCCTCCGACCTCACTGGACATGAACACGGAAATCCCCCGAACAGAAGGACAGCCCCATGACCATCACCGAGTCGCCCACCGCCCCCCGCGTCGACACCTCACATCCCACCCCAGTGCCATGGAGGGTCTGGGTCACCCACCACCGCCTCCCGGCCGCGCTGCTGGCGGGCCTGGTCGCCACCCAGATGGCCACGATCGTCGGCTACTTCCTGCCAGGCGTCGGACTGGCCAAGCTCGACTGGAACATGGTCAACGGCGCCGTCTACACCCCGGGGGCGTCCCCGATGGCGCAGTTCGTGTCCGGCGGCTTCTTCCACTACCTCGACGGCATCGTGTTCACGGTGCTGTTCGTCGTCGCCGTGCACCCCCGGCTGCCGTGGCGCGACACCGCGGCCGGCAACCTGGCCAAGGCCCTCGTCTTCGGCACGGCCTTGGCCCTCGTCAGCCTCGTGTTCATGACCCCCCGCGTCTACGGTCCCGCGCTCGGCGCCGACGCCGGGTTCTTCAGCCACCACTTCGGCTGGAAGTTCATCGTGTCCGTCTTCGTGTGGCATGCGGTCTACGCGGTCCACCTCGGCCTGATCTACAACCCGTCGGCGCAGTCCCCGGACACCGAACGATGAGCGCGGAAGCGGTGACCAAGGCGACCGCGGCCGTGGTGGAGGGAACCGGCGCCCCGTTCACCGTCACCGACATCGTTCTGGACTCCCCCAGGTCGCACGAGGTCGTCGTCCGGGTCGAGGCGGTCGGCATGTGCCACACCGACCTGTCCGTGCGATCGGGTGCCACACCGTTCCCGCTTCCCGGAGTGCTCGGGCACGAAGGCGCCGGCACGGTGGAGGCCGTGGGCCCGGAGGTCACCAAGGTGGCACCCGGGGACAAGGTGCTCATGACGTTCACCTCCTGCGGGTCGTGTATCGCCTGCGTGACGGGCCGCCCGGTGCAGTGCGCGCACTGGCCGGCGCTCAATCTCCTCGGCGGCAGCAGGCTCGACGGGTCGGCCACGATCCGACGCGACGGGGACGACCGGCCACTGCACGGGCACTTCTTCGGCCAGTCCTCGTTCGCCTCGCACGCGATGGCCCATGAACGCAACACCGTCAAAGTCGCGTCGGACACGCCGCTGGACATCCTCGCCCCGCTGGGCTGCGGCGTGCAGACCGGGGCCGGCGCGGTGTTCAACGTGCTGCGCCCGCGAGCCGGTGGCGCGCTCGTGGTCTTCGGCGCGGGCGCAGTCGGGCTGTCCGCCGTCATCGCCGCGAGGCTCACCTCGTTGACGAAGATCATCACGGTGGACCTGCAGGACGCACGACTCGACCTGGCCCTACGACTTGGGGCCACCGACGTCATCAATCCCCGTCGCGCCGATGCCGTCGAGGCGGTTCGTGACATCACCGGTGACGGAGCCGACTACACCCTGGAGACCACCGGCAACACTCACGTTCTCCGCCAGGCCGTGGACGCGCTGGCCGTCGACGGCACGTGCGGTGTGATCGGAGCCCCGCCGTTCGGAAGCGAGGTGAGCCTGGACGTACCCCGGATGCTGGTGCGCAACCCACACATAGTGGGCGTCAACCAGGGTTCCTCGGTACCGGACCAATTCCTGCCCGCTCTCGTCGAACTGCACCAACAAGGCCGGTTCCCCGTCGAGCAACTCGTCGAGCACTTCGCGTTCGACGACATCGAGAACGCCGCCAAGGCCGCACACCACGGTGCCGTCATCAAACCCGTACTACGACTGTCGTGATCCACGAAGAGGAAGGACCAACGATGTCCACTTCCGCACCGCACGCCAGAAACTTCATCGACGGCCAATGGGTCGACTCCGCCACGATCGGCGAGTCGAGCAATCCCGCGACCGGTGAAGTCCTGGGCACCTTCGCCGACGGCGGAGCCGACGAGGCGACGGCCACGATCGCCGCCGCCCGCCGGGCCTTCGACACCGGGGACTGGTCACGCAACCGCGACCTGCGCGCCGCCACGCTCTTCGAGCTGGCCGACCGGATGGCTGCCCGGCGCGACGAACTCGTCGAACTCCTGGCCAGGGAGAACGGCAAGGTCCTCGGGGAGGCCGCGTTCGAGATCGACCTGACCATTCCGAAACTGCGCTACTACGCGGCCCTCGCCCTCACCGATCTCGGCAGCGCTGCGGAGAGCAAACCCGGCCTGTACTCGGTGGCACTGAAGGAGCCCGTCGGGGTCGCAGGCGTCATCGCGCCCTGGAACTCCCCGATCGTCCTCGCGGTGCGCTCCTTCGCCCCCGCCCTGGCCGCCGGCTGCACGGTCGCGCTCAAACTGCCCGGCCAGACCGGCCTGACCAACGGGCTGCTCTACGAGATCATCGCCGCCACCGAGAGCCTGCCCGCCGGCGTCCTCAACGCGTTCACCGAATCGGGCAACGACGGCGCACCCCTGCTGGTCTCCTCACCCGACGTCGACGTGGTCAGCTACACCGGCAGCACCAAGGTCGGCAGGCTGATCATGGCTGAGGCCGCAGCCACCCTCAAGCCGGTGTCACTGGAGCTCGGCGGCAAGAGCCCGATGATCGTCTTCGACGACGCCGACCTCGACGCCGTGGTCCCGGTACTGACCAAGGCGGTGACGACCTTTGCCGGCCAGTTCTGCATGACGGGCAGCCGGATCCTCGCCCAGAGCGGGATCGCCGACACGCTCCGCGAACGCCTGTCGGACGCGCTGTCCGCCGTCAAAGCGGGCCCAGGCGACGACCCGACCAGCGAGATGGGTCCCATGATCGACCGCGCCAGTGCCGAGCGCGTCGACCGGTTCGTCCAGGAGAGCGCCGCCTACGGAAAGATCGTGGTACGCGGCGGACTCGTCACCGAGGGGCCCCTGGCCGGTCAGGCGTTCTATCTGCCCAGTCTGGTCGAAGTCACCGACCCCACCGGCCCGATCGTGCAACAGGAAGTGTTCGGCCCGGTCGCCACCTTCGAGGTCTTCGAGACCGAGGCCGACGCCGTCACACTCGCCAACGCCACCGAGTACGGCCTCGCCGCCAGCATCTGGACCCGCGACGCCGACCGGCCGCTGCGGGTGGGACGCGAACTCGAGGCGGGCACCGTGTGGACGAACACCTGGGCCGTCGTCCTCGACCAGTTCGCGGAAGGCGGCTTCAAGCAGAGCGGCGTGGGCCGGCTCAACGGCCGCCGTGGACTGGAGGAATTCCAGGAGATCAAACACCTCGTCCACCTCGCACCCCGGACCGCCTGAAACCACCGCCGACCACAACCACCCCGCTCAGAGCCGAGCACGGCCCTGGGCGTCCTGCAGAAAGAGTCACGTCATGACAAGCCGTCGTACCGTACTCCGCAAGAGCGCCGCCGTGACCCTCGGCGCCGCCCTCGGCACGTTCGTCCCCGCTGCCTCCGCGGAGGCCCAAACGTCGGATGCGCATCGGCAGAACCGACTCAAGACACAGCAGTGCGCCGAGATCGTGGAAGTGCTGAAGGACTACGAGCGCTCACTCAACGCCAGTGATGTCGCGGGCGTGGTGCGGCTGTACACCGACGACGCCGTGTTCCTGCCGCCGCAGGCCCCGACCGCGGTCGGCATCGATGCCGTCCGGGCGACGTACGCAGGCCTGTTCCAGACGCTCCGCCTCGACCTCACCTTCGAGGTCGCCGAGGTGAACGTCGTGTCTCCCGACTGGGCGTTCCTGCGAAGCTCCTCGACCGGCACCGCCATCGTCCTCGCCAACGGCACACAGCTCCCGAGCAGCAACCACGAACTGTTCGTCCTGCACAGGAATCACACCCAGTGGAAGCTCGCCCGCTACAGCTTCTCGTCGGTCCTGCCGGCGGCATAGCCAACTACGGTTGCCACTCCGACAGTTCGACGTTCACGTCGACAACTTGTGGGCTCCGACGCACCGGAGCCCACAAGAGTGGCCGGGCTGTACTGCGGCAGCGCTCCCCGGCACCCGAATCAGCCGCTACAAGCACAAAAGACCTGGTCAGAGGGCGTTTACGTAGATCTGGTCGGGTACACGACTTTCATGCATGCCCTATTTCAGTACGGGATGCCGCGTTAGCGACTATCGCCCCCTCGGGGGTCGCACACCCGACTGCCCGTCTCATCCGGCCTTGCGTCCCGAAGTCCGTCTGGCGTGATGAGGGGATCTTCGCCCAGCTCAATTACGACCTGACCGTGGCCCGCGTGAAGGAGGGGCGCAAGCCCGAACCCACAGGCTCCGTCATCGACACCCAGAGCGTGAAGACCACCACCAACGTACCCCTGACCAGTCAGGGAACGGACGCTGCCAAGAAGATCGCAGGCCGGAAGCGAGGCATCCTCACCGACACGATCGGACTGATCCTCGCGGTCACCGTCACCGCCGCGAGCTTCTCCGAGAACGCCCTGGGAATACGTCTCCTCGACCAGGCGAAGAAGACGTACCCGACCATCTCCAAAAGCTGGGTCGACACCGGACTCAAGAACGCCGTTGTCGAACACGGCGCGGGCCTCGGAATCGACGTCGAAGTCGCCAACAGAAACCCCGGAGTTCGCGGCTTTCACGTCGTTAAAAGGCGCTGGGTAGTAGAGCGAAGTATCGGTTGGATCATGATGCACCGCCGCCTCGCCCGCGACTACGAGACCCTCACCGCCAGCTCCGAGGCCATGATCCACATCGCCTCGATCGACAACCTCGCCAAACGCATAACGGACGAGACCACACCAACCTGGCGAGGAACCTACTAGTACATGCAGGGCAATACGCCTGGATCAAATGCCCTCTTACACCGCGGTCGCTCTCGGTGGACTGCTGACGGGAGTCCTGATCGACATCGTCGGGTCTGGAGGAGACAAGGACTCCCCTTCCGCAACGGTGACCGTGACCGCCACCGCGACGGGCGCAGACGTACAGGCGGGTGCCGCTTCCCCCAGCGCCACTGCCGGGCCGCGGCAGGAGGCCGCGCCCAAGGGAAGGATTCCCGGCGATGGAACCATCCTGGTGGGCAAAGACATCCAGGCCGGCACCTACCACAGCGAGGGCAAGAACACATACGGCTGCTACTGGGCACCCTTGAGCGACACGACCGGCGAGGGCAGCGCCATCATCGCCAACGGCAACGCCCAGGGCCCGGCCATCGTCAAGATCGCCGCAGGTGACAAGGCGTTCCAGACCACCGACTGCAAGCCCTGGAAGAAGATCGGCTAACCACCAGCCAGCAGAGCTCCGGTCCCGCCGCCGCGGTTAGCGGCGGCCGGTGGCCAAGATGACGAGGAACTGGCCGCCGCCCGCCTCGATGTCGGCGGTCACGGGCAGCCCCGGTACCAGTCGCGAGAACCGGTCCACCAGCCAATCCGCCGCCTCTTGGGCGTCCCGCCTGGTCGGACAACGGCCCACCATCTCGCGGCCCCCCTTACGCTCCAGCCTCCCCGCAACAGTGATCAGCGGTGCGGGTTCGACCACGTACAGGTGGTCCGGCCAGGCGATGACCACCTTGACCGCACCCTTACGGGTGTTGCACCCACGGTGCGCGAGCCGCTCCGCGACCTTGGCCTTCCGGTCAGCGGTCCGGCTGTCGACGCTGGGCCCCCGCAGGTCGTTCACCGACTCGTCAGGGTCGACCGCTTCGTCACACACCCAGCAGCGCCAGCCGTCACGCTCGGCCACATCATCAAGGAGACTCACCCGAGCAAACTAGCCTGCCCGGCCACCACCCCGCACACCAGGTGCTCGAGGAACGGGGCAACCTGCCAGCACCCGGCACCGGCACCACGCCCAGATCTCTCGGCTGCCCACTCCACGACGGTGGCACCCAGGCCAGGACACCACCAGACCGACGGCCCGGCCGCACGGGCCCGGCGAGCCTTCACGTCGTGAACGTGGCGGCACAGCAGGGCGGGCGGCGGCGTCCGGGCCCAGGAGCAAGGTCGGCTTCACTGCTCAGATGCACCGGTCTGGAAACGACTGCAGCCGGCAGACCCCACGGGCGTGATCCGATCACTGCGACCCAGCCCAGTACTTTCCCTGAAGCCCATCCGACCCGCGCGGCTCGCCTCAGCACACGTCGGCGGGCAGATCCGCGGGAGGCGTAGCGGCGTAGAACCGGCGCAGCGGCTCCTCGATCTTCTTGCTGGCTACCTGGCGGGAGATCAAGGACCGGTCCAGTAGTTGGTGCTGGTGCGGTTGGGCTGGTCCTTTTCATCTGGCGCCCAGAGCACAAGCCAGCGCAGTAGACCGGCATTCCCGCCGTGGCCAAGGCTGTCCGTGCCGTGTACACGGTGTGGCCTGGCTGAGCCGTCTCAGCTTCCGCCGACAACGAGGGGAGTCAACGGACGCCCGGACGTCACGAGGGATATCCACGTGCGCGACCGTGGGGACGTCGCCAGAATCACAACAAGCGCACCGTCACCTGGAGTTGTAATGTCCCACCCCCTCGACCCGCGCACCGTGCAACGGCACGCGTACATCCGGTACCTGTACCGCGAGGGCATCGAGCAGAGCCGTCAGCCGACTCCGCTCCGCTCGCGCGCCATCACCTCCTTCCACGACGCCGTCGAGAATTACCTCGGCATCGTCACCCAGCACCCCTGTACTGACCATCGCGTTGCTTCCCGCAACGCGGGACGTGACCAGGTGTGGTGACGAAACACGGTCACCTTCGGCGGAGGTGGAGTTGATCGACTTCGATCAACTCGCCGAGTGCCTCGGCAAGCTACTGGAGAACTACGGGACCGCTGAGTACTACGGCGGCGCCAACCTCACGGAAGTCGCTGAGCTCTACCTGTCCGGACTGCTGTCCGGGGTGCTCAAGCACCCCGATCGCTCCGGCGAGGACGCGGCACAGCTCATTCTGTCCCAGCTCCTCTGACACATCCCAACCACCCCGCACCCTGAAACGAGAGCACCCCGCTGCCCGTTCAGGCTGGCGGGGTGTTCCTCATTTCTGCGGTTCGCCGAGTTGGCGCTAGTGTCCTGAGTCGCTAGTTCGTGGGCGGTTGTAGGGTGGGGTGGTGCCTGGTCCGAAGCCGTTGCCGCTGGAGTTGTCCGATCACGAACGCAGGGTGCTGCGGGGCTGGTTGCGCAAGCAGACCGCCTCTCAGGCGCTGGTGTTGCGGTCGAGGATCGTGCTGGCGTGCGCGGAGGGCCTGTCGAACGCGCAGATCGCGCAGGATCTGGGTGTGTCGCGGGAGACCGTGCGGAAGTGGCGGGCCCGGTTTGCGGCGGACCGGCTGGAGGGGCTGGTGGACCGGCCGCGTCCGGGGGCGCCACGGAAGATCACGGACGAGCAGGTCGAGGCCCTGGTCGCCAGGACGCTGGACCAGGCGCCACCGGCGGGTGACTCGCACTGGTCGACGCGTTCGATGGCCGGGGCGGTGGGGATGTCGCAGTCGGCCGTCTCGCGGATCTGGCGGGCGTTCGGCCTCAAGCCGCACATCGTGGAGACCTGGAAACTGTCGACCGACCCGCAGTTCGTGACCAAGGTCCGTGACGTCGTGGGTATTTACCTGTCGCCGCCGGAGAACGCCCTGGTCCTGGCGGTGGACGAGAAGTCACAGATACAGGCCCTGGACCGGACCCAGCCCGTGCTCCCGACGGCGCCGGCCACACCGGCGAAGATGACGCACGACTACGTCCGGCACGGCACGACCAGCCTGTTCGCCGCCCTGGACATCGCCTCCGGCTCCGTCATCGCCCAGCACTACCGCCGCCACCGCCACCAGGAGTTCCTCCGCTTCCTCAAGGTCATCGACGCCGCGGTCCCCCAGCACCTCGAACTCCACCTGGTCCTGGACAACTACGCCACCCACAAGACCGAGCCGGTCAAGAAGTGGCTGCTCCGCCACCCCCGCTTCCACCTGCACTTCACCCCCACCTCGGCGTCCTGGCTCAACCTCGTCGAACGCTGGTTCGCCGAGCTGACCTGCCGCAAACTCCGCCGCTCGGCCCACCGCAGCGTCGTCGAACTCGAACGCGACATCCGAGGCTGGATCAACGAGTGGAACAAGGACCCCAAGCCGTTCGTCTGGACGAAGACCGCCGACGACATCCTCGACACCCTCGCCGCGTACTGCACACGAATTAGCGACTCAGGACACTAGAGGGGCATGTGACTTCACCACCGCGCCTCACCAACACAGGAGACACCATCAGCTCCCGCCAAAGCCATGTGTTGTCAGGAAGCCGACCGCTTATCCGACGCACCTGCGTTACTTGAGCAACTATGGCCCGCGGGTACGGTGTTGGCAGCATCACCCAAAAGAGCGACTGTGGATCCATCTCATTCTGGAATGATCAATAAGCCTGAACTCCATGCTCCCTAAAGCATGCGCGGACCTTCTCGATCAGGGCCCGGTCGGGCACCGGGTTGTCATGCAGCGGGAAGGGAACACCGAGAGCTTTGTACTTCGCGGCGCCCATCTTGTGGAAGGGCAGCACGTCGACCCGCTCGACCGCGCCGAGTCCCGCCACGAAGCCGGCCAGCGCGTCCACCGAGTCAAGGTCGTCGGTCCAGCCGGGGACCAGGACGTACCGGATCCACATGGGGATACCGAGGTTGTCGAGGCGGGTGGCGAAGTTGAGGGTGGGAGCGAGTTCTCCGCCGGTCAGTTTCCGGTAGGTGTTGACGTCGAAGGACTTGATGTCCAGGAGCACCAGGTCGGTGTCGGCGAGGAGTTCGTCGGTGGCGCGGGCGCCGAGGAAGCCCGAGGTGTCGAGCGCGGTGTGGAGGTCGGCTTCCTTGCAGCGGCGCAGGACCTCTGCGGTAAACGCCGACTGGAGCAGTGGCTCGCCTCCGGTGATGGTTACCCCGCCGCCTGCCGTGGTGACGAAGCCCTGGAACTTCCCGATCTCCGCCATGACCGCGTCGACGCTCATCTCCTGGCCGTCGCGCATGTGCCAGGTGTCGGGGTTGGCGCAGTACAGGCAACGCAGCGGGCAGCCGGAGACGAAGAGGACGAACCGGGTCCCGGGGCCGTCCACGCCGGTGGACAGGTCCCAGGAGTGGATCCGGCCGGTGGTCGCGGTGCGCACCCTGCTCACAGCGATCCGTGGAAGGTGCGGCTGATCACGTCGAGCTGCTGCTCGCGGGTCAACCGGACGAAGTTGACGGCGTAGCCGGACACCCGGATCGTCAAGTCCGGGTAGTTCTCCGGGTGTTCCATCGCGTCTTCCAGCGTCGCGCGGTCGAGCACGTTGACGTTCATGTGGAAGCCGCCGGCCGATGTGTAGGCGTCGAGGATGCCGACCAGGTGCCCGGCACGCTCGTCGGGCGCGTGCCCCAGCCCCTCGGGCGTGATCGTCGTCGTCAACGAGATCCCGTCACGGGCCTGTTCATAGGGCAGCTTGGCCACCGACAGCGCGGAGGCGGCGACTCCGTGCCGGTCGCGGCCGTTCATCGGGTTGGCGCCGGGGGCGAAGGGCTGTCCGGCGAGGCGGCCGTCGGGGGTGTTGCCGGTGTGCTTCCCGTAGACGACGTTCGAGGTGATCGTCAGGACCGACTGGGTGTGCTCGGCGTCCCGGTAGGTGGGGTACTGGCGCACCTTCGCCATGAAGGACTCCACCAGGCCTACGGCGATGCTGTCGGCGCGGTCGTCGTTGTTGCCGTAGGCCGGGAAGTCGCCCTCGGTGCGGAAGTCGACGGCGAGGCCGGTGGCGTCGCGGAACACCTTCACCCGGGCGTACTTGACGGCGGACAGGCTGTCGGCGGCGACGGACAGGCCGGCGATGCCGCAGGCCATGAAGCGGTGCACGGGGTAGTCGTGCAGGGCCATCTCGATGCGCTCGTAGGCGTACTTGTCGTGCATGTAGTGGATGACGTTGAGCGCGTTGACGTATGTCCGGGCCAGCCAGTCCAGGACGTGGTCGTACGCCGCCGACAGCTCGTCGTAGTCGAGGTACTCGCCGGTCAGCGGGGGCGTCGGGGTCGCGATCTGTTCGCCGGTCATCTCGTCCCGGCCGCCGTTGACCGCGTACAGGAGCGCCTTCGCGAGGTTGACCCGGGCGCCGAAGAACTGCATCTGCCTGCCGACCTGCATCGCCGAGACGCAGCAGGCGATCGCGGTGTCGTCGCCGGTACGCGGACGCATCAACTTGTCGGACTCGTATTGGACGGCACTGGTGTCGATCGATACCTGGGCGCAGAACTCCTTGAAGGCGAAGGGGAGTTGGGGCGACCACAGGACCGTCAGGTTGGGTTCGGGGGCCGGGCCGAGGTTGTAGAGGGTCTGGAGGAAGCGGAAGGAGGTGCGGGTGACCAGGGTGCGCCCGTCCTCGCCCATGCCGCCGATGGACTCCGTCACCCAGGTCGGGTCGCCGGAGAACAGGGCGTCGTACTCGGGGGTGCGCAGGAACCGTACGATCCGCAGCTTGATCACGAAGTCGTCGATGAGTTCCTGGGCGCGGGTCTCGTCGAGGATCCCTTCCTCCAGGTCTCGTTGGAGGTAGACGTCGAGGAAGGTGGAGGTGCGGCCGAGCGACATCGCGGCGCCGTTCTGCTCCTTCACGGCGGCGAGGTAGGCGAGGTAGAGCCACTGCACGGCCTCGTGGGCGGTGGCTGCGGGGCGGGAGACGTCGCAGCCGTATGTGGACGCCATCCGCGTCAGCTCGCCCAACGCCCGTGTCTGCTCGGCGAGTTCCTCCCGGTCCCGGATGATGTCGGCGACGGACGCGCAGGCGTCGAGCTTGGCCCGCTCGGCCTTCTTGGCCTCGATCAGGCGGTCCGTCCCGTACAGGGCCACGCGCCGGTAGTCGCCGATGATCCGGCCGCGGCCGTAGGCGTCGGGCAGCCCGGTGATGATGCCGGCCTTGCGGGCGGCGCGCATTTCGGGGGTGTAGGCGTCGAAGACGCCGTCGTTGTGGGTCTTGCGGTAGGTGCCGAAGACGCGCGAGACGAAGGGGTCGGACTCGTAGCCGTAGGCCCTCAGGCTGTTCTCGACCATGCGCAGGCCGCCGTTGGGCATGATCGCGCGCTTCAGCGGGGCGTCGGTCTGCAGGCCGACGATCAACTCCCGTTCGCGGTCGATGTATCCGGGCGCGTGCGAGGTGATCGTGGAGGGGGTCGCGGTGTCGACGTCGAGGATGCCCTTGCGCCGTTCCTCCGGGAACAGCGCGCTGACCTTCTCCCACACGGCTCGCGTGCGGTCGGTGGGGCCGGTCAGGAAGGTGGCGTCGCCTTCGTACGGGGTGTAGTTGGCCTGGATGAAGTCGCGCACGTCGACGCGCTCGCGCCAGGAGGTGCCGGCGAAGTCGCGCCATGCCTCGGATGCGCGTGTTCCGACTGCCGCTGTCGTTGTCATCGCCGGTTCTCTCCCTTGTTCCGCACGGGGATGTCTCCCTGACTCCATGCTGGTCCGATGCTCCGGTCGTCGGGAGGGCCGGTCAGGGCCCTGAGCTTGGCCGTCCGACCCACGGGGAGGGCCGAACGGCCCTCCCCGCCGCGGACGCTCATACGACGGGCAGCTCGGGGCGGACGAGCGTGCCCGACCTGCCGTGGACGATCTCGTACGCCGCGTCGAGGGCGCCGATCGCGGCCAGTCCCCCGGTGCGTTCGACGAAGCGGGCGGCGGCCTCGGTCTTGGGGCCCATGGAGCCGTCGGGGAAGCCGCCCCGGCGCAGGTCGGCGGGGGTGGCGCCGAGGACGGGCTGCTGGTCGGGGGTGCCGTAGCCGGTGTAGACGCAGGGCACGTCGGTGAGGATGAGCAGGAAGTCGGCCTTCAGGTGCTCGGCGAGCAGGGCTGCCGTCAGGTCCTTGTCGACGACGGCCTCCACTCCGGTGAGCGCGCCGGTATCAGCGTCCGCGGTGACGGGCACGCCTCCGCCGCCGGCGCAGATGACGAGCGTGCCGCTGTTGAAGAGTTCGTGAATCGTGTCGGTCTCCAGGATCCGTTCGGGTGCCGGGGAGGGGACGACCCGGCGCCAGCCAGTGGTGTCGGCGGCGATGTGCCAGCCGCGTTTGCGGGCGAGCGCGGACGCCACGTCGTAGGGGTACACCTGGCCGACGAACTTCGTGGGGTGCTCGAAGGCCGGGTCCTCGGCCCGGACGAGGGTGTGGGTGACCAGCGCGGCGATCCGGCGGCCTGGCAGGGCGTCGTGCAGGGTGCGGGCCAGCAGGGAGCCGATCATGCCCTGGGTCTGGGCGCCGAGCAGGTCGAGCGGGTAGGGGGCGCTCAGGGCCGGGTCGGCCGCGCTCTCCACGGCGAGCAGACCGATCTGGGGGCCATTGCCGTGGGTGATGACGATCTCGTGCTCAGTGGCGAGAGCGGCAATCGCGGTCGTCACCCGGTCGATGTTCGCCACCTGGACGGCCGCGTCGGGGCGTTCGCCGCGGTGCAGCAGGGCGTTGCCGCCCAGCGCGATGACGATGCGCATGGCTCAGTCCTCCAGGGTGGCGACGAGGACGGCCTTGATGGTGTGCAGGCGGTTCTCCGCCTGGTCGAAGACGATCGAGGCGGGGGACGAGAACACGTCGTCGGTGACCTCCAGGCCGTCCAGTCCGTAGGTGTCGAAGAGGTCCTGGCCGAGGTGGGTGCGACGGTCGTGCAGGGCCGGCAGGCAGTGCATGAACTTGACGTTCGGGTTTCCGGTGGCTGCGAGGGTCTTGTCGTTGACCTGGTACGGGAGGAGCAGTTCGATCCGCTTCCGCCAGGAGTCGGCGGGCTCGCCCATGGAGACCCAGACGTCGGTGTGCAGGAAGTCGGCCCCTCGGACAGCGGTGTCGACGTCCTCGGTGAGAGTGATCCGGGCTCCGCTGTTCTCGCCCAACGCCCGGCAGGTGGCGACCAGTTCGGCCGTCGGCCACAGTGCTCTGGGGGCGGCGATCCGTACGTCCATGCCGAGCAGGGCGCCCATGGACAGGAGCGAGTTGCCCATGTTGTTGCGGGCGTCGCCGAGGTAGCAGTAGCTGATGTCCGGCAGGGGTTTAGGGCTGTGCTCGTCCATGGTGAGGACGTCGCACAGGCTCTGGGTGGGGTGTGCGGTGTCGGTCAGGCCGTTGTAGACGGGGACGCCGGAGCGGACGGCGAGTTCGGTGACAAGGGTCTGGTCGGAGCCGCGGTATTCGATGCCGTCGAACATCCGGCCAAGGACACGTGCGGTGTCGGCGATGGACTCCTTGCTGCCGATGTGGGTGTCGCCGGGACCGAGGTAGGTGGTGTGGGCGCCCTGGTCGGCGGCGGCGACCTCGAAGGCGCAGCGGGTGCGGGTGGAGGTCTTCTCGAAGATCAGCGCGAGGCTGCGGCCGGTCAGCCGGGGCTGTTCGGTGCCCGCGCGCTTGGCCGACTTGAGGTCGGCGGCCAGGTCGAGGAGGTGGTGCATCTCGGTTGCTGTGAAGTCGAGTTCGCTCAGGTAGGAGCGGCCTCGCAGGTCGGCGGTCATGGTGATGTCCCCTTGCTGGGTCAGGCGGCCGGGTCGCGTTCGATGGGGCAGCTCATGCAGCGCGGTCCGCCCCGGCCGCGGCCGAGTTCGGCGCCGGCGATGGTGACGATCTCGATGCCCTGCTTGCGGAGGTAGGTGTTGGTGGTGACGTTGCGCTCGTAGCCGACGACGACACCGGGGGCGAGGGCGAGGAAGTTGCTGCCGTCGTCCCACTGCTCGCGCTCGGCGCTGCGGATGTCCTGCGGCGCGGACAGCATGCGGAGCTTGTCCAGGTCGAGGGCTTCGGCCAGGGCGCCGGCGAGGTCGGAGTTCGGGGTGACGTCGAAGCCGGTCTCGCGGGCGTCGCTGGGCGTGAGCGTCCACGAGCGCAGGGAGTCCGCGAGGCCCGGGTAGATGGTGAAGGCGTCGCGGTCGACCATGGTGAGCACGGTGTCGAGGTGCATGTAGGCCCGGGCGGCAGGGAGTTGGACGGCGAGCAGTCGGTTCGCCGTGCCGGTGGCGAAGAGCCGGGTTGCCAGGTTCTCCACGGCCTGGGCGGTGGTGCGCTCCCCCATGCCGACCATGACGGCACCGTTGCCGAGGACGTGGACGTCGCCGCCCTCCAGGGTGCCGACCGCGCCGTCGAGGAGTGGTGTGGTGACGGTGCCGGAGAACATCGGGTGGAAGTGGTAGATGGTCTCGGCGTGCAGGCTTTCGCGGCGCCGGGCGAGCTTGGCCATCGGGTTGACCGACAGGCGGTCGTACATCCAGCAGGAGTTGTCGCGCGGGAAGAGGTGATTGGGCAGCGGGGTCAGCGCGAAGTCCTCGGCGTCGAGGGTGTTCCAGACCAGGCTGTGCGGGGTGGGGAGCGTGAGGTCGCTCTTAAGGATGCCGCCGATGAGGTGGCCGGCGAGCGTCTCTCCGTCGAGGTCGAGGCACAGCTCGCGCAGGGGGTCCATCAGCGCGGGGCCGACGGTTGCCGGGGTGACGACCCGCTCCAGCAGCCAGTCGCGCGCTTCGGGATCGGCGAGGGTCTGGGCGAGCAGGTCGGCGAAGTAGTGGACGCGGGCGCCGTGGTCGCGCAGTACCTGGGCGAAGGCGTCGTGCTCCTCGCGGGCGCGCTTGGCCCACAGGATGTCGTCGAAGAGGAGGGCGTCGACGTTGCGCGGGGTCAGCCGGGACAGTTCCAGGCCGGGGCGGTGCAGGATCACCTGGCGGAGGCGGCCGACCTCGGAGTCGACGTGGAAGGCGGTGGCGTTCATGGCGGGGCTGCTCCTCTGGTCGTACGGGGGTGAGGGCCTGGCTCGGGGCGCGGTCAGCCGCGGTTGCGGAGGCGGTTCCTGCGGAGGCCGCCGGTGCGGGTGGTGGCCACTGCGCGGGAGATCCGCCGGGCCGGCGGTGTCGCGGTCTCGGGGGCCCGCCCCTCGGGGACGGGCGCCGGGGCCGGCTCCCCGCCGTACACGCCCTGGCCTCGCTTCAGCCACACGTACACCGGGAGGCCGAGCAGCAGGACGAACAGGCCGTAGTACACGGTCTGGTAGCCGCTGCCCTGGATCGCCCAGTACGAGAAGGCCATCGCAAGGGCGGAGACGGTGATGTCGCGGGCCAGCCGTCGGCCGGTGATGCTCTCGCGTCCGCGCACCAGCAGCCAGTACAGCTGGGCGGCGGCGGAGAACAGGTAGGGGATGACGGCCGTGAGGACGCTCAGCAGCACGATCTTGGTGAAGACGTCGTCGAAGCGGGTGTAGCTGAACACGGTGATCAGCGAGGCGAGGACGGTCGAGGCGACGATGCCGAAGACGGGGACGCCGTTGTCACCGCGCAGCTTGGCGAAGGCGCCGGGGAAGAGTCCGTCGCGGGCGGCGGCGTACGGCATCTCGGCGCAGAGCATGGTCCAGCCGTTCAGGGCGCCGATACCGGAGATGATCGCGGCGACGGCGACCGTGTCGCCGGCCCAGGTGCCGCCCAGGATGTTGTTGGCGGCGTCGGTGAACGGGGCGGTGGAGACGCCGAGTTCGCCGTGCGAGACGGTGCCGAAGACGGCGAGGGTGCCCAGGATGTAGATGACGGCGCAGGCGAGGGTGCCGTAGATGGTGGCGCGCGGCACGTTGCGGCCCGGCTCGCGGACGCGTCCGGCGACCACCGAGGCGGCCTCCAGGCCGATGTAGCTGAACAGGGCGATCGGCGCGGCGGCCGAGATCGCGCTCATCGCCGACTGGCCGCTGGCGTTGAACGAGCCGAAGTTGTGCGGGTCGATGAACAGCAGTCCGATGGTGGCCATGAAGAGCAGCGGGACGAACTTCAGCACGGTGGTGAACACCTGGAAGGCGCCCATGTTCCGTACGCCGGTGAGGTTGATCGCGGCGGGTATCCACAGCCCGATCAGCGCGATGCATATGGAAATCGCCGTCTTGTGGCTGGTGTTGACGAACACCTCAACGTAGCCGACCCAGGCCACCACGATCGCGGCGTTGCCCGCCCAGGCGGTGATCCAGTACGACCAGGCGTTGAGGAATCCGGCGAACTCGCCGAAGGCCTCACGGGCGTAGACGTACGGCCCGCCGCTCGCCGGCACGCGCTTCGACAGCGCCCCGAAGGTCACCGCCAGCGCGAGTGCGCCCAGGGTGACGATTCCGAACGCCACGAGCGAGATCGGCCCGTACGGCGCGAGGGCCGAGGGGAGCGCGAACACTCCGGTCCCGATGATGGTGCCGATCACGAGGGCGCTCGCACCGGAGAGGCCGAGTGCCGCCTTGGGAATCGCCCCTTCACTGCTTCTTGGGGTCTTGGGCATGGTGGTGCTCCTTGTGCACGTGGCTACGGGGAATCGGTCTGCGTCCGATCCTTCTCGGCGGCGGTGACCGCAGTCAGTGGCCGAATAACCCCACCCGGGACCATTGGTCCCGGCCGTCAGGTCCCGAACGGCCCATCGAGCGGCTGGTGGCCTGAGCAGGGCTCGTCGACGAACCGGCCGTCAGGAGTCACGATCCGTTCGGTCGGTCCTCTCCCCTGGTGAAGCAGTCCCCGATACAGGGCCATCGGCCGGTGGGCAGGGACCTCCGGCCCCTGCCCCCGCGATCAACCCGCGAGTTGGCTTGTCGGCATGGCCGCCACGCTCACCCCGAGCAGCCCGGCGCCACCCCGCGCCTCACCCCGCACAGCCACACACGGTGTCCGGCGCGCAGGATTCGAACACTGTCGGCCGCCCGGACACCCCGGGCGGCAGAACGGAGGGACGTCATGGCAGACGCTCCGCGCTCATCCCACGCCTACCTCGTCGGCGGCGGCATCGCCTCCCTCGCAGCCGCCGCCTTCCTCGTCCGCGACGCGGACTTCCCCGGCGAACGCATCCACATCCTGGAGGAACTCCCCATCGCCGGCGGCTCGATGGACGGCAGCGGCGAGCCCGCCGGGTACGTCACCCGCGGCGGACGGATGCTGGAGGAGGAGGCCTACACCTGCCTGTGGAACCTCCTGGAGACGATCCCCACCCTGACCGACGAAACGATCTCGGTACGCGAGGAGATCACCGAGTTCAACGCCAAGTGGCCCACCGACGCCAAGGCCCGCCTGATCGGCCGGGACACCACGATTCTGGACGCCGCCGACTACGGCCTCGACACCCGCGACCGCCTGGAGTTGACCCGCCTGCTGGTGCTGCCCGAAGCGGTCATCGGGGCCCGCAGGATCGAGGACTTCTTCTCCCCGCATTTCTTCGCCACCAACTTCTGGACGATGTGGCGCACCACCTTCGCCTTCCAGAACTGGCACAGCGCCATCGAGCTCAAGCGCTATCTCCTGCGCTTCATGCAGGAGTTCCCCCGCATGCACACCCTCGCCGGCGTGCGCCGCACCCGCCTCAACCAGTTCGACTCGATCATCCGGCCGCTGCGCACCTGGCTGGAGGCCCATGGCGTGGTCTTCGAGTACGGCGTGCGGGTCACCGACGTCGACTTCACCACCGACGAGGACGGCGTACGACGCGCACGACGCCTGCACCTCGAACGCGACGGGCACCCGGACACGTACGAACTCACCGCCGACGACTACGCGTTCCTCACCCTGGGATCGATGACCGCCGACGCCGCCTACGGCACCGACGACACCGCGCCCGAGCTGGTCCGCGACAAGCGGGACGGCGGCTGGCGCCTCTGGGAGACGCTCGCCGCCAAAGCCGACGACTTCGGCCGGCCCACCGCCTTCAACGGCAACGTGGACGAGGCCAAGTGGGAGTCCTTCACCCTCACCGTGCACGACCCGCTGCTCCTGCACCGCATCGAGGAACTGTCCGGCAACCTCCCCGGCACGGGCGCGCTGATGACGTTCAAGGACTCCAACTGGCTGATGTCCGTCGTCGTGCCGCACGCCCCGCACTTCGACGGGCAGCCCGAGGACGTCTACACCGTGTGGGGCTACGGCCTGTTCACCGACCGCGCCGGAGACTTCGCCGGCAAGCCGATGGCCGAGGCCACGGGCCGGGAGATCCTCACCGAACTCCTCGGCCACCTCGGCATGTCGGACATCGAGGAGCAGGTCGCGGCGACGACGACCGTGATCCCGGTGATGATGCCGTACATCACCAGCCAGTTCGCCCCGCGCACGGTGCACGACCGGCCCCTGGTCATCCCGCGCGGTTCCGCCAACTTCGCCTTCCTGGGCCAGTTCACGGAGATCCCGGAGGACGTGGTCTTCACCGTTGAGTACTCCGTGCGCGGCGCGATGCACGCCGTCTACGGCCTGTTCGGCCTCGACGACCACGAGATACCCGGCATTTACCATGCCCTGGCTGATCCGGTGACCGCCTTCGACGTGCTGAAGGCCGCGCTGGCGTAAGGACGAACGAGGGCGTCGCGCGGAGCCGTCGAGCGGCGGGCTTCTCGGAGCGAAAGAGCCAACTGGCCTCGCAGCAGGGTCAGTTGGCGGATCCCTCGCTCACTGCCGTGGCCCCCATCATGGCGAGCGCGTCACCGGCCCGCAGGTGCGGGCCTCCGGGGCGGGAGGGTCGACGAAGGGAACCGGATCATGGCCGACACCTGAACGCTCCTGGCGAAGGTGGTGGGACCGGAGCACGTTCTCACAGAGGACCGCGTGCCGGAGGAGTACGGGCACGACGAGTCGCCGGCCGCCGTGGCACGACGGCCGCAGTTCGTGGTGCGGCCCGCATCGACCGCCAAGGTCTCGGGGATCGTCGCGGTCGCCGCCACACGGCACGTCCCCGTGACGGCACGGGGCGCCGGCACCGGGCTGTCCAGAGCCTGCGTACCCGCCGCCGACGGCATCGTCAGGTCGTTCGAGCGGATGAACCGCGTGCTGGGTCCGCCGCTGCGCCGACCCCGCCACGGTCGGCGGTGACGTGGCGGAGGCGGTGGCCGCCGCGACCGGTGCCCAGGGGGGCTCAAGCAACAGCGGTACCTCTCTGTCCCACGGGAGACAGCCGTTCCTATTTCTGTGCGCTGGTGTCACAGCTATGGTGACCCGCCAGAGCTGCGGGATGGTCGGCTTGCGCCGGCGTGAGGGGGGACCGTGATTCCACGGCACCTTTTGGGTGGATGGTGGCTTTTGCACCTAGAAGGAAGCCCCGCCGGACGATCTGGACCTGGCTGTTCTCGTCGACCCTTCGCTGCCACTGACCGAGAAGGATCACGAGAAGCTCATCCCTTTGTTCACGCTCCAGGGCGTGGAGGCGGAACTGCCTCAGCTACGGGCCAACCGCGTCCAGCCCATGGGCGGACTGATCGACAGCTTCTTTGTCACCGTGGGTGTCGCCGCGCAGGAGGAGTATTGGGATGGGATCTGGTCGAAGGTGAAGGGGCCTGACGGGAACCCATTCCTGGGGCGATCAAGGGATATCTGGAGGTGAGCTGGTGAGTAACGAGCTTCGCGACGCCTACGTCCGCGCCCTCCAGACAACCGAGGGCACCGATCCGCTCTCCCAGCTCGCCCGGGCCAGCCTCCAAGCATCAGCGACGAAGTTCAGCGGGCTCGGACTCCAGGAAGCCGCTACAGGCGCCCTGGCCTCAACTTCCGCCAGTCCGACACCACCCATGGTGGATTGATCTCGGCCAACGAAGTCGGCGACTTCCTTCAACGTGTGCAACGCGCTGTCGCTCGACTCGCCAAAGCGCGGCGCAGTCGCGTTGCGGACATCGTGAAGCTGCAGCTCCTGGACTTTGAGGTCGCCCGACTGGATGTGGCCGCCTCCGCGCCGGGATCGGTGATCGTTGACCTGCGTCCTCACGCCCAGTCGGATGGCGAGGAACGAGGGGAGCTCCGCCGGCCGGTGTGTCGTGGGCGGAAATCGGAGCTGTGGAGCTTGTACGGGCTCTTCCTGAAGGCCCCAATGACGAAGAATCCATGGATTCGCTGTTCAGCGCGTCGCCCGTGGTGCGGCGAGCCGTGGCTGACTTGATCTTCGGCCTGCCGAACCAGAATCTGGACATCAGCCTGGCCGTGAAGCGCGGGACAGGAGAACGCATCGTCTCCAGCCTTTCCGTCGGGCAGTCCGAGTCTCTCCGCGAGCGGCTCGACATCATCCGCGAGGAACGAGAGATCGTCCGGATACAGGGACGCCTCGACGGCCTCCGCACTCGTCGGCAGATCTTAATTTCGAAACCCGAGCCGGGGTGGAGATCCATGGGTTCGTGGACGAATCACTGGTCAACACCGTCAAAGCAAATCTTGACGAAGAGGTCGAGGTAGCACTGGAGAGCTTCGTCCTGCGCTCAGCCGCAGACAGACGAAGTCAACGCCGCTATCGGCTCATCGAAGTGGCCGGCCAACAGTCCCAGCTCCCACCCGCGAGCGAGTTGGATGATGAAGCCTAGGATCCGGGCGGCAACCGCTGTTACTACTCAAGGGCGGAAACCATGCGCGTCCGCGAATCGCCCGGCAGAGTTGATTGACCGAGGTCCTCGCTGTTGGGAAAGGCCATGAGACGAACCTCGACCCGATCGTCCAGAGCGAGTAGTCAGGGCTCAGCATGTCCTCAAGATGAGGCAGGCACAGGTCCCGTGGTCATGGAGTTGTGACGCTCCTTGATCTACCGAGGGGGCCTGTGCCTCCGTTGCCGTTATGGCTGACCGAACCACTCACCTGCTGTCGCTACCCCCGGTGATGTCCATGAGGGCCGCCCGTCCGGCCTCCAACCGGGCCGCGGGTATACGGAACGGCGAGCAGGAGACGTAGTCGAGTCCCACTCGGTGGAAGAAGTGGATGGACTCCGGGTCACCGCCGTGCTCGCCGCACACCCCGGTCTCCAAGCGGGAGTCGACGGCTCGGCCCTCCTCGACGGCCAGCTCCACCAGTCGGCCCACGCCCTCCTGGTCGATCGTCTCGAACGGCGACACGCTGAAGACGCCCTTCTCCAGGTACAGCGGGAAGAAGGAGGCCTCGGCGTCGTCGCGGGACAGGCCCCACGTGGTCTGGGTGAGGTCGTTGGTGCCGAAGGAGAAGAAGTCGGCGTACTCCGCGATGCGTCCCGCGGTGAGCGCGGCGCGCGGCAGCTCGATCATCGTGCCGATCGGGCAGTCGAGGGTGGTGCCGGTCTCCTCCTGGACCTCGGCGAGGACGGCTTCCGCCTCGGTGCGTGCGAGGCGCAGTTCCTCGACCGTGTCGACGAGCGGGATCATGATCTCGGCGCGTGGCCGGCCGCCGGCCCGCAGTCGCGCGACCACGGCCTCGGCGATCGCCCGCACCTGCATGGCCATCAGGCCGGGCACGGCCAGGCCGAGCCGGACGCCGCGCAGGCCGAGCATGGGATTCTGCTCGTGCATGCGCTCGACGGCGGCGAGCAGTTCGCGGTCGTGGGGGTCCGGGTGCTCGGTGCGCGCCAGGCGTACGGCCAACTCCGTGCGGTCCGGCAGGAATTCGTGCAGCGGTGGGTCGATGAGCCGGATGGTCACCGGCAGGCCGTCCATCGCCGTCAGGATTCCGGTGAAGTCCTCGCGTTGCAGGGGCAGCAGAGCAGCCAGGGCCTCCCGGCGTGCGTTGTCGTCGCGGGCCAGGATCATCGCCTCGACCAGCGCCCTGCGTTCGCCGAGGAACATGTGCTCGGTGCGGCACAGTCCGATGCCCTGTGCGCCCAGGCTTCGGGCGCGTACGGCGTCCTCGGGGGTGTCGGCGTTGGCCCGTACTTCGAGGCGTCGTACGGAGTCGGCGTGGGCGAGGGCGCCCAGGACCGCCTCCGTGAGCGGGCCGCTCGCGGTGACGGTCTCCAGTGCACGGCCGACGTCGGACGCGGTCAGCGGGAGTGCGCCGAGGTGGACGGTGCCCGCGGTGCCGTCGACGGAGACGGTGTCGCCCTCGTGCACGACCACGCCCGATTCCGTGGTGAATCGACGTGCCGCCGGGTCGACGGTGAGGGATTCGGCGCCGCAGACGCAGACCTTGCCCATGCCGCGTGCAACGACAGCCGCGTGGCTGGTCTTGCCGCCCCGGCTGGTCAGGACGGCCTGTGCGGCGATCATGCCGGGCAGGTCGTCGGGGGTGGTCTCCCGGCGGACGAGGACCGTGGCCTCGCCGGCCGCGGCGCGTCGTACCGCCTCGGCGGAGTCGAAGACCACGACGCCGACCGCCGCGCCCGGGGAGGCTGCGACGCCATGGGCGAGGGGTACGTCGGCCGGGGTGGTGTCGAAGCGGGGGAACATCAGGCGCGTCAGTTCGGCGCCGTCGACGCGGACCAGGGCTTCGTCCGAGTCGATCGTGCCCTCCTCGCGCAGGTCATGGGCGATGCGGAAGGCGGCCTCGGCGGTGCGCTTGCCGACGCGGGTTTGCAGGATCCACAACTTGCCGCGCTCTACGGTGAATTCGACGTCGCACAGGTCGCGGTAGTGGTGCTCCAGGGTGCGGAGGTGATCGCTGAGCTGGATGTAGGCGCGCGGGTTGAGCCGCTTCAGCTCGCTCAGCGGCAGCGCGTCCCGGACTCCGGCGACGACGTCCTCGCCCTGTGCGTCGGGCAGGTAGTCGCCGTACATGCCGCGTTCGCCGGTGGCGGGGTCGCGGGTGAAGGTGACGCCGGTACCACTGCTTTCGAAGGTCACCAGGGAGCGGAGGTTGCCGAAGACCATCGCCTGGACGTTGACGGCGGTGCCGAGGTCCTCGGAGATGTGTTCGCGGTGGCGGTAGATGTGGGCGCGTTCGCCGGTCCAGGAGTCGAAGACCGCGCGGATGGCGCGGGCCAGCTGCTCGGCCGGGTCCTGCGGGAAGTCCTCGCCGGTCTCCTTGCGGATGATGGTCTTGAACTCCTCGGTGATCAGGGCGAGTTCGGCGGTGTCGAGGTCGTGGTCGCCGGTCACCTCACGCCGTGCCTTGTGTTCGGCGATGGCCTGCTCAAAGAGGTCGCCGTCAACGCCCATCACGGTGTGGCCGAACATCTGGATGAGCCGCCGGTAGGAGTCCCAGGCGAACCGCTCCTGCCCGGACGCCTCGGCGAGCCCGGTGACGGACTCGTCGTTGAGGCCGATGTCGAGGATGGTGTCCATCATGCCGGGCATGGAGAAGCGGGCGCCCGAGCGTACGGACACCAGCAGCGGATCGTCGGGCGCGCCGAGGGTGCGGCCCATCGTCTGTTCCAGTCCTGCCAGCGCGCGGGCCGCCTCGACGGCCAGCTCGGGCGGCTCCTCGCCCGTCTTCAGGTAGGCCTTGCAGGCCTCGGTGGTGACGGTGAATCCGGGCGGCACGGGCAGCCCGAGCCGGGTCATCTCGGCCAGGCCCGCTCCCTTGCCACCCAGCAGGGCGGCCATGTCCCGGCTGCCCTCGGCGAACTCGTACACGTACTTGGTCGGTGCGGTCATCAGGACTCGGGCCTCTCACTCGTGGGGTACGACGGCCACGGGGCAGCCGGCGTGATGGATGGCGGTATGGGTGACGGGTCCGATGCGCGGGCCTGCCGGGCGGTCGGTGACGTGCCGGCCGACCACGAGGAGGCTCGCTCCCGAGGCGGCCCGGAGCAGCACGGACCGGGCCCGGCCCTCCGCGACGATCTCGGCGACCTCGACGCCGGGGTACTTGTCGCGCCACACCTGGAGTGCGGCGGACAGGAAGCCGTGCCATTCCTCGGCCCGCTGCGGTCCGCTCACCAGGCCGATCTCGCCGGGGCCGAGCCCCAGCGGGGACGATTGCTGCCAGGCGTGGACCACACGGAGCCGGGCGTCGCGCAGTCGGGCCGCCTCGAAGGCGAACTCGATCACCGCGTCGCAGGGATCGCCCAGGTCGACGCCCAGGACCACATCCCGGTAGCCGGTCAGGACGGAAGGGCGGCCACTGGGCGTCGGAAGGTGTTCGGCGGCGGCTTCCTCGTCCGCCCGGACGAGCACCACGGGTCGAGAGGCTTGGGCTACCACGCCCTGCGCAACCGAGCCCACCAGGAACCCGGTGACCCCGCTCAGCCCACGCGAGCCAAGTACCAGCAGCTCGGACTCCTCGGCCGCCTTCAGCAGGGCGGCGGTCGCGGGACCCTCCACCTGCTCGTCGTAGAGGTGGATACCGGGGGCGACGGCGCGGGCCCTCTCCTTCGCCTGCCGCAGGACGCGGCGTGCCTGATGCCGCTGGGCGGCTGTGACGGGCTCGCCGTCTTCCTGGCGCGGGTGCCAGTTCCAGACGTGGGCCAGCCGTAGCGACCGGTCGCGGCGTGCCGCCTCGCGGGCGGCCCAGTCGGCGGCGGCCAGACTCTCGGCGGAACCGTCGACTCCTGCGATGACGGGCGGAAGCATGGTCCGCACCTCCTGCGCTCGGTCTGCTCCTCCCCTCCAGCGTCGTCCCGCGGCCTACCGGCAGGTATGGGCCGCCAGGTCTCCAACCGGGGTCCGTTCGGCCCCAGCACACACCCGCCCCGCACAGTCAGAGTGGTAGGGCCACGGACCTGGAAGGCGGCAGACCATGGAACGAGTGATCATCGCCGGTGTCGACCGGTCGGCGCGCAGCCGCGTTGCCGCGGACTGGGCGGCGCGCGAGGCGCTGCGACGCGGGCTCCCCTTGCGAGTGGTGCATGTGGCACCGCCCGAGAACCTGGACCCAGTGGAGCAGTGGCCCTACCGCCCGGACACGGTGGCGGACCACGTGGTCGCCGAACTCACCGCCCGCCACCCGTCGTTGACGGTCCGGGCGGTGAGCCTTACCGGAGCGCCCGTCCCCGAACTGCGGGCGGCGAGCGCGCACACGGAACTGGTCGTCCTCGGCCTGCGCGGCGAGGGCCGGCATGCCGGGGTCGCCCTGGGCTCGACCGCGGCGGCCCTCGCCACCGGGTGTGCCGGGCCGCTGGTGCTGGTGCCCGGAACCCTTGCGGGGACGGACGCCGCGGGCCACACCGACGCCGTGACCGTGGGTGTCGACGCCCGTGACCCAGCGGGCGGCGCGCTCGACTTCGCCTTCGAGACGGCCCGCCTGCACCGCGTCCGGCTGCACGCGGTACACGCCTGGACCCTGCCGGCAGGCGCCGCCGAGTCCGTCGTCCCCGTGCCGGAGAAGGACCGTGGCACCTGGGAGGACCACGAAGAGGATCTGCTGTCCGACGCGCTGCGCCCGTGGCGCGGGAAGTACCTGGACGTCGATGTCCAGGAGGACGTACTGCTGCTTTCCCCGGCGAAGGCCCTCGCCCACGCCTCCGAGACGTCCGGACTGGTGGTGGTGGGACGGCACACCGCCCCGGGCTCCACCGCACTGGCCCTCCTGGCGCACACGCACTCCCCGGTCGCCGTCGTGCCGTTGTAGCCCACAGGGGGAGGTTCGGCCCCGGCGGACAGGCCGTTCGGCCCCTGTGGGTCGGCGTGAGCGCGGCGCACGTTGAGAGGTATGACGAGGCCTTCTATGACTGATCGGGCTGTGGCAGCACGCCGCGCTCACCGTGGCCGACGACAGCCCGCAGACACCCAATTTCCCAGGCCGCATCCCCCGCTCGAAGCCGACGCCGGGAACCTGCCCCAGCCACGGACCCCGGTCGCCGCGCTGGAAGCCGAACACGAAACAGAGGCAACCCGATGCCCCCTTCGATGGCACTCCGTGTGAACCACGCGCTGCCCCCGGTGCATCGCGAACGGCTGCTGAGGTTCGGCCGCGAGGTGCGCTTCCCGCCGGACACCCGGCTGTTCGAGGAAGGCGGGCACGCCGACCGGTTCTGGATCATCCAGCACGGCACCGTCGCCCTCGACATGCAAGTGCCCGACCGCCGGCCCCCGGTCGTCGAGACGCTCGGAGTCGGCGATCTCGTCGGCTGGTCCTGGCTGTACGAGCCGTACGCCTGGCAGTTGGGCGCCGCGACGGTGACCCAGGTGCAGGCCTACGAGTTCGACGCGGTCGCCGTCCGTCTGCTGTGCCTGGACGACGCCGAGTTCGGCCGGACCGTCGAGCACTGGGTCGGCCGGGTGCTGGCCCACCGGTTGAACGCCGCCCGCGCTCTGCTGGTCTCACTGCGCTCGACACACGAGATGGAGGGACCGTGATGCCTGAATCTCCGTACACCGTGAGCGATGTGATGACCCACACCGTGGTCGCCGTAGGAAGCGAGGCACCCTTCAAGCAGATCGTCGAACTGCTGGGCCAGTGGAAGGTCAGCGCCGTGCCGGTCCTGGCCGGCGAGGGCCGGGTCGTCGGGGTGGTGTCCGAGGCGGACCTGCTCGCCAAGGAGGAGTTCCATGGCGGCGAGGACGGGCCCGGCGAAGGCGACTCCGCGCACCGTGCCAAGGCGGGTGCGGTGACCGCGGGCGAGCTCATGAGCAGTCCGGCCGTGACCGTACACGCGGACGCCCCGCTCGCCGAGGCCGCACGCATCATGGCCCGGCGGCATGTCAAACGGCTGCCCGTCGTGGACGGCGTCGGACTGCTGCAGGGGATCGTGAGCCGAGGGGACCTGCTCAAGGTCTTCCTCCGTCCCGACGAGGAGATCGCCGGGGAGATCCGGCGCAGCGTCCTCGGCCGGCTCCCGTTGACCAGCTCCCTGACGGTCGAGGTGACCGACGGTGTCGTCACGATCGGCGGTTCGCTGCCCGACCGGACACTCGTGCCCGTGGCAGCCCGGGCGCTGCGGGCGGTGGAAGGCGTCGTGGACGTGCGGCTCGATCTCACCCACCGCTGAAGATCCCCGGGCGATCGGGATCCGGGATCGCCCGGCGACTGCTGAACGGGCAGCACCCGACTGCAACTTGCTTTTGTGGATCACGACGGCGCGCGCGGACTCGTCAGCCGGTCTTGTGGCCCCACCGTGGACCGACCCGCGCCCACTCGGCTTCCCACTGCTCCAGACGCCGCCGTTCCAGCCACCCGGACACACTCCAACCCATGAGGAGTACCGTCCCGCCGGCGCCCACGGCGGTCCAGGCGGCCAGCACCACACCTTCCAGCCGCGCCTGTTCGGCGGTCATGGGAGTGGGCACAAGACGGCCCTGAGCGTCCAGCCACACGTGGGCGGTGGACCCGGCCTTGCTGTGGGAGTCCACATGGGCCAGACCCGTGCGGCTCCTGCCGTCCGCCGCGGTCCAGCGCACGGTGGCCCGGTAGCTGTCGCTGCCGTCGCTCGTGCCCACGGTGCGCTCGGCGTCCTCGATGAGCACGGCCGACACCGGGTGCCGCTCGGCCCGCAGGGCGTCGACGTGCCGCTCGACGGCGAGGGCCGTCCATGTGCCCGCGCCGACCGCCGCTACGAGCGCGAGAGTCCAGGCCGCGATCAGCAGCCAGGCCTCGACGAGGTAGCTGCGGCGCCTGAGCGGGTTGGGCCGAAGCCGCCACCGGCGCACCTTGGCCGGCTTTCCGCGCCTGTTGGGGGTCATGGTCCTCACCTGACCGGCATGTCACTGCGGAGCAGTGTCTCGGCGGGCCCGCGCCGCGGGGTGGCCCAGGTCTGGTTCGTGTGGCCGAGGCGCAGGATCATCTGCGGGAACCGGCCGAAGGCGATGCCCGTGCGAACTTCCGCGCGTACGCCGGGCACTTCGAGGGGCTGGGTGTGAAAGGCGGCCCGGACCCCGTGAGCTGCCGCGTACAGCAGCACGCGCTGGAGTGCCTGCCCCGCGCGCAGCCAGTCCGGGCGGGTGTCGTAGGGGGTGGTCAGTACGACGACCGTGCCGGTGCGCGACACCCATTTCTGGGGCGGGACGGCGAACTGCCGGACGAGGCCCAGGTAGTCACGGGCGGCGAGCAGGACACAGTCCGGGTGGTACAGGCACGCCTCGGCCGGTACTCCGGCCGGCCCGACGCACCCCGCGATCTCGGCGCTGTGCCCCCGGTCGGCGCGGTGTACGTCCTCGGCGGTGCGCACCAGATCCGCGAGCTGGTCCAGTTGGTCCGGCTCGTCGAGGACCTGAAGGGCGGCGCCCTCGGCCCGTGCGTGCTCCCGCAGGTCGTCGAACAGCTCCTCCGCGACTCTCTCGGCCCCGAACGGTCCGCGGTGCGTGTGCCGGTGTGCCATCGCGCCCGCCATCAGCTCCTCGTCGCAGGTCGCCGGGGCATGGGCGGCGAAGGCCACACGGGCCAGGTAGGCCGGGTTCCCGGTCTCCGGCAGCACGTCGACGGCGGGCCTGAAGCCAAGGTCGCGCACGGCGATCCGCGCGTTGAACAGGGCCGCCCCGCAGGCGATGACCGTCTCCCGGCCGCCCGGGTCGGTCAGGGTCAGGCGCCGCCCGCGGTCCGCGTGGATCTCGAAGCCGTGATCGTGGCCCTCCTCGGCGAAGAACCAGGGCTGGGTGTTGTGCGGCGAGGGTGCGAGGGACGCCGCGTGGGCCAAGTGCAGGGCCGCACGGCCGTGTTGTTCGTAGGCGAGAGACATGGTGCCCCCTTCGTCGACCGTTCCCTTTCAGGGTCCTCGCCCGGCGGCACCCGGCGCATGAGCCTTCCGGCCCTGGAGACGAGCCGTGCGGCACTGGTGAGCGCCTACCGGGAGGAGTTCGCTGGACATGTCGGAGGAGAATGGCATGAACAGCACATCAGCACTCGCATCTCGCAACCACCGCCGCCGCTCCACCGTGCTCACCGCGGCACTGACGCTGCCTCTGCTCGCGGTCACCGCGTGCGGCCACCGGTACGGGAATACCCGAGCGGCATTGGCCCGACCTCGTCTCCCGCGTCCAACGGAGCAGCCCCGGCGCATCGGTTCCGCGCCGGGGCCGCTCCGCGCCAAAGGGAGATACAGCAAGTTCAGTTCTCCTCCTGCTCCTTCAGCAGCTCGTTCGCGATCTGCGCCGCCCAGTCCTCGATCGCGCCGAAGTCGCGGAAGTCTCCGCCCTTCCCGTTGCGCACGATCGACTGGGCGATACGTCCCTTGGCTCCCTCCTCCAGGCAACCGCCGAAGGTGACATGGCCCCTGGCGTCGAGCCGGGCCATGGCACGCCGTACGCCGTGCACGGGTGGGATGTCCCGCTTCGAGGCAGAGGCGTCGAGCGGGCCGCTGCTGAAGAACCACAGCGGGCGCTGCGCCAAGTAGCGGCCGTGCCGGTTCAGGAACCGGCGGGCGTCACGGTGCCAGCGGCCGGCATACAGCCCGCTGCCGACCACCACGGCGCCGTACGGCCTCACATCCGCGACGGACCCGGCAGGCAGCAGGTCGGGGATGAGCCCTTCCTTGCGCAGGACCTCGGCCACGGCCTCGGCGATCTGCGCGGTCGATCCGTTCGTCGTCCCGTAGGCGACCAGCACGCTGGTGGGCATGACGGTTCGCCTCCTCTCAGTTCACAGGTGGCGCAGCCAGGTCTCGGAGACACCGTGGTACTGCTGGTCCTCGGGCTGGATGCGGGAGTCGTCCGTTCGGTAGGAGAGCTTGTCGACGACCGCCACGACACCGTCGATCTGCCGGACCATGGAGACGGCGATCTCCGTCTCGCTCTTGCGTTCCATGTGGCCGGAGAGCGTGACGACGCCCTCCGCCACGGAGACGTCGACGCTGCTCGGCGTCAGCCACAGTGCACGTACCAGAATCTCATTGACGACCTCGTCGCGGATGTCCGTATCGGGCCGCAGGAAGACCTGGAGCACGTCGCGGCGGGTGACGATGCCGACGAGCCGATGCTCCTCGTCGAGGACGGGCAGCCGCTCCACGCGGTGCTGTGCCATGGTCCGGGCGGCTTCGACGATGGTGTCGTCGGCGTGCACGGTGACGGGGGGCGCGGTCATCAGCCGGCCGGCGGTGCGGGCCGTGGCCTTCGCGGCCCGCTGCTTGCCGCCGCGCGTCAGGCCGGCGAACCGGAACCGCTTCTTCGGCTCGTACGGGTCGGGGGCCTCGGCCTGGTGGGCCATCAGGTCCGTCTCGGAGACGACTCCGATGACCTGGTCGTCCTCGTCGACCACGGGCAGGCCGCTGATGCGGTGTTCGCCGAGCAGGCGTGCCACCTCTTTGAACGGCGTTCCGTACGTGGCGCGAACGACCTCCGTGGTCATCACGGAGCCGACCTTGTTGTGCTTCATGTTCCCTCCTCAGCGAAGTCGGCGGAGATACGGGTCCTGCGGCCTGCTGGGCAGCAGGCGGACGCGGGCATCGAGGACGGAGACTCCGCCCGGTGCCGCGAGTACGGGGTTGAAGTCGGCCTCGGCCAGTTGCGGCAGGTCGCTCGCCATCCGGGAGAGCCGCAGCAGGAGTTGTTCGAGGCCTTCGAGGTCGACGGGCGGGCTGCCGTGCGCGCCGAACAGGAGCGGGGCGCAGCGCGGGGCCGTGATCAGGTCGTGCACGTCGTGGTCGGTGAGCGGGGCGAGCCGGGCGGTGTGATCGGCGAGGATCTCGGTCGCGGTGCCGCCGAGTCCGAACAGGACGAGGGGTCCGAAGACCTGGTCCTGGACGACGCCGGCGAACAGTTCGGTGCCGCGCTCGGCGAGCGGCTGCACGACCACGCCGGTCAGCAGTCCGGCAAAGCGGGTCTCCAAGTCCCTGAAGGCGGCGCGCACTTGGGCGTCTCCGCGCAGGTCGAGGTGGACGGCGTGCTGTTCGCTCTTGTGCAGCAGCCCGGGCCAGTGGCCCTTCATGACCACCCGTCCGTCGGCGCCGCGCATCCGGTCGGCGGCGAGGACGGCGTCGTCCTCGGTCTCCGCCCAGGCCCAGGCCAGTTGGGGAATGCCGTAGCAGCTGAGGAGTTCGGCGCACTCTCGCGGGCCGAGCCAGCCCCCGTCCGGGTTCGCGTCGAGGTAGCTATCGACGACGCTGTGGGCGCGCGCGGTGTCTACTCCGTCGAGGTCGGGGACGGTCCCGGCGGGCCGGGCGAGCCAGGCGGCGCGGTATGCGGCGTGGGCCAACGCCCGTGCGGCGGCTTGGGGTTCGGCGTAGGCGGGGACGGTGCGACCGTCGGTGGTGGGCAACAGCTCGACGGGCAGGGCCTGTTCGAGTCGTACCACGGCGATCGGCTTGGGCCGTCGGCCGGGGGTGTCGGTGAGCGCCCGGACGAGGTCGTCGCCGGTCGCCGCGGCGACCGCCGTGGGGACCAGTGCCACGAGGACGGCGTCGACGCCGCCGTGCCGCATGATGCGGTCCACACAGTCCTTGAGCTGCTCCTCCGTGACGGCGGCGGTGGCGTCGACCGGGTTGCCGATCGCGGCGCCTCCGGGCAGTACGGCGAGCAGGTCGTCGACGAGTTCGGGGGTGGGTGTCGGGAGGCTGAGCCCGGCTTCGGCACAGGCGTCGGCGGAGAGGACTCCGGCTCCCCCGGCGTTGGTGATGATCGCGACGCGGGACCCGGTCGGCAGCGCCTGGGAGTGCAACAGGGCTGCGGCTTCCAGGAGTTCGCCGACGGATCGGGTGGCGGTGATGCCGGCCTGGGTGAACAGCGCCCCGCGGGTCATGGTGCGGGTGGCGGCGGCCGCGGTGTGCGAGGCGGCGGCGCGACGGCCCGCGTCGGTGCGGCCCGCGTCGACGGTCAGGACCGGCATCCGGCGGGTCACGCGGCGCACGGTGCGGGAGAAGGCCCGCGGGTTGCCGAAGGACTCCAGGTGCAGCAGGGCGAGGTCGGTGGTGCCGTCGCTCTCCCACCACTGGAGCATGTCGTTGCCGCTGACGTCGAACTTGTCACCCAGGGACGCGAAGGTCGAGACGCCGATGCCGAGCCGGGACAGTCCGTCGAGCAGGGCGATGCCGACGCCGCCGGACTGCACGGCGATGCCCGCGGTGCCGGGGCTCGGGTGGTTGGCGGCGAAGGTCGCGTCGAGGCTCAGTTCCGGGTCGGTGTTGGAGACCCCGAGGCAGTTGGGGCCCACCAGCCGCATGCCGTACGTCCGGCAGGCCACCGTCAGCGCCTCGGCCTGGGCCGCGTCGAGTCCCGCGGTGACGACCAGGAGGGCGCGGGCGCCCGCTTTGCCGCACTCCTCGGCTGTGGCCGGGACGGCGGCGGCGGGTACGGCGACGACCACGAGGTCGGGCGTCCTGGGCAGGGCGCTGACCGAGGGGTAGCTGGGCACGCCGAGGATCGAGGTCGCGGCGGGGTTCACCGCGAAGAGGCGGCGGGTGAAGCCGCCGGCTTTCAGGTGGTGCAGGATCGCCCGGCCCACGGAACCGGCCGTGCGCCCGGCACCGACGACGGCAACCGCGTCCGGGCGCAGCAGCGGTACAAGGCTGGCTACGTCGGCGGCGCGGCCACGTGCCTCGGTGGCCGACAAGTAGTTCTCGTCCTCGGCGAGTTCGATGGTGCAGTGCATCTCGGGGCCCTCGAAGTGGCGGGCGGTGCGCAGGCCGAGGTCGGCGAAGAGCCGCAGGATCTCGCGGTTCTCGCTGAGCGCGTCGGCCGTGAACGTGGTGACGCCCTCGGCGCGGGCGGCGGAAACCAGGTGTTCGACGAGAAGGGTGCCGATACCTCGGTGGTGCAGTCCGTCGGCGACCGCGATGGAGATGTCGGCCGCGGTCCCGGTACCGCCGGTGTCGTACTCGGCGAGTCCGATCACCTGGCCCTGGGTCTCGGCCAGCAGGGCCCGGTATCCGGGGTGCGGCCGGCAGGCCCGGTCGGCCGCCGTCTCGGCGGACCGGCGACTCACTCCGAAGAACCGCAGCCGCAGGTTCTCCGGGGACATCTCCTCGTAGAGGCCCTGCAGTTGGTCGTGGTCGCCGGCCTCGACGGGACGGATGCACACGGTGGTGCCGTCCGCGAGCAGAGCGTGGACAGTGGGTCGGCCGAGTATGTCGTGCGTCATCGCGGATCCCTTCCAGGATTCTTTGGCACTTCGAGCGTCCCGCGGAACGGCGAGAGGCCCCATGGGCTGCCTGGGGGCGGACCATGGGGCCTTTCGGCCCTCAGGAACCCGCCACACAGGCCCACCTCACGGGGCCTCTCGCGGTCGTGCTCAGTCGTCGGCGACCAGCGCCGTCAGGTCAAGAAGCCGGTTGGTGTAGCCCCACTCGTTGTCGTACCAGCCGAAGACCTTGGCGAGGGTGCCGTGCGCCTGGGTCAGGGCCGGGTCGAAGATGCACGAGGAGGGGTCGCCGATCACGTCGCGGGAGACGATCGGGGCCTTCGAGACGCGGAGGATGCCGTTGAGCGGGCCTGCGGCGGCCTCGTCGAAGACCGCGTTGATTTCCTCGGACGTCACCTCACGGCGCAGCACCACGGCGAGGTCGGTGAGCGAGCCGTCCTCGACGGGCACGCGGACCGCGATGCCGTCCAGGGCGCCGGCCAGCTCGGGCAGCACCAGGCCGACGGCCCGGGCGGCACCCGTGCTGGTGGGAATGATGCTCAGGGCCGCCGACCGGGCCCGGCGCAGGTCCCTGTGCGGGCCGTCGAGCAGGGACTGGTCGTTGGTGTAGCCGTGGATGGTGGTCATCATGCCGCGCTCGATACCGAAGGCGTCGTGCAGCACCTTCACCATCGGGGCGACGCAGTTGGTGGTGCAGGAGGCGGCCGAGACGATCCGGTCCTGCCTGCGGTCGTACGTCGTGTCGTTGACGCCCATGACGATGGTGGCGTCCGCGTTCTTGCCCGGTGCGGACAGCAGCACGGTGTGGGCGCCCGCCTTCAGGTGCAGGGCGGCGGAGTCGCGGTCGCGGAAACGGCCGGTGGACTCGATGACGATGCCGGCGCCGTAGTCGGACCAGTGCAGGGCGGCCGGGTCGCGTTCGGCGCTGACCTCGATGCGCCTGCCGTCGACGGTGATCGAACTGTCGTCGTGGCTGACCTCGCGGCCAATGCGCCCGAACGTGGAGTCGTACTCCAGGAGGTGGGCCAGGGTGGCGGGCGAGGTGATGTCGTTGATCGCGACCACCTCGACGTCCTGGGTGCCCGCCTCGGCGCGGTCGAGTGCCGCGCGCAGATAGGTGCGGCCTATCCGGCCGAAGCCGTTGATGCCGACGCGTACGGTCATGACGGTGAACTCCTTTGCGGCGCAGGGGACTTACGGGAGCGGGTCACGCGTTCCAGGTCCAGTCGGCGACCTCGGGCAGGTCGGTGCCGTGTTCGCGGATCCAGGCGTGGTGGCGGGTGCGGGCGTCGGCCATCTGCTGGCGTACGGCGGCGGCGCGCACGGCGAGGCCGGGGACGCGGTCGATGACGTCCATGACGAGGCGGTAGCGGTCGAGGTCGTTGCGGACGACCATGTCGAAGGGCGTGGTCGTGGTGCCGGACTCCTTGTAGCCGCGCACATGCAGGTTGGCGTGACCGGTACGGCGGTAGGCGAGGCGGTGGATGAGCCACGGGTAGCCGTGGTAGGCGAAGATGACCGGCTTGTCCGTGGTGAACAGGCCGTCGTACTCGAAGTCGCTCATCCCGTGCGGGTGTTCGTCACGGGGCATGAGCCTCGTCATGTCCACCACGTTCACGACGCGGACTGCGAGGCCGGGCAGGTGCCGGCGGAGCAACTGGGCGGCGGCCAGCACTTCCAGGGTGGGGACGTCACCGGCGCAGGCCAGCACGACGTCCGGTTCGCCGCCGTTCTCGGTGCCCGCCCATTCCCAGATCCCGGCGCCGCGCGCGCAGTGGGCGCGGGCCTGGTCCATGGAGAGCCAGTCGAAGCAGGGCTGCTTGCCCGCGACGACCACGTTGACGTAGTCGCGGCTGCGCAGGACGTGATCGGCCACGGAGAGAAGGGTGTTGGCGTCCGGCGGGAGGTAGACGCGGACGACCTCGGGGCTCTTGTTGAGGACGTGGTCGACGAAGCCGGGGTCCTGGTGGGAGAAGCCGTTGTGGTCCTGGCGCCACACGTGCGACGTCAGCAGGTAGTTGAGGGAGGCGATCGGCGCCCGCCACGCCAACTCCCTTGATGTCTTGAGCCACTTGATGTGCTGGTTGACCATCGAGTCGACGATGTGCACGAACGCCTCGTAGCAGGAGAACAGTCCGTGCCTGCCGGTGAGGAGGTAGCCCTCCAGCCAGCCCTGGCAGGTGTGTTCGGAGAGGATCTCCATCACGCGGCCGTGCCGGTCCAGGTGTTCGTCGACCGGCAGGTGCTCGGCCTGCCAGGCCTTGCCGCTGGCGTTGAAGACGGCCTGGAGGCGGTTGGAGGCGGTCTCGTCGGGGCCGACGACGCGGAAGTCGCGGCTCGCCGAGGTGTCGTGCATGACCTTTTCCAGGAGGTCACCGAGGATGCGGGTGGGCTCATGGAGGGTCGTGCCCGGCTTGTCGACGGGGACGGCGAAACGGTCGAGGGACGGGATCGGCAGGTCGCGGACGAGGAGACCGCCGTTGGCGTACGGGCTGGAGCCGAGGCGTTTGGCGCCCTCGGGGACGCAGGCGAGGACGTCCGCGACGGGCCGGCCCTCGGCACCGAACAGCTCCTCCGGGTGGTACGACCGCAGCCACGCCTCCAACTGCCGTAGGTGCTCCGGGTTTTCGCGCACCTCGGACAGCGGGACCTGGTGCGCGCGCCAGGTGCCCTCGACCGGGACGCCGTCGACCTCGGCGGGACCGGTCCAGCCCTTGGGCGTACGCAGGACGATCATGGGCCAGTGCACGCGCTCGGTGACGCCGTCCTCGCGGGCGGTCCGCTGCATCACGGCGATGCGGTCCAGCGCGTCGTCGAACGCGGCGGCCATGGCACGGTGCACCTTGAGCGGGTCGTCGCCGGTCACGTGGATCGGGTCGTGGCCGTAGCCGCGCAGCAGCTCGTCGAGTTCGGACTCGGGGAGGCGGGACAGGACCGTCGGGTTGGCGATCTTGTAGCCGTTGAGGTGCAGGATCGGCAGGACGGCGCCGTCGTGGACCGGGTCGAGGAACTTGTTGGAGTGCCAGGCGGCGGCGAGCGGGCCGGTCTCGGCCTCGCCGTCGCCGATGACGCAGGCGACGAGGAGGTCCGGGTTGTCGAAGGCGGCGCCGTAGGCGTGGGCGAGCGAGTAGCCCAGTTCGCCTCCTTCATGGATGGACCCGGGGGTCTCCGGCGCCACATGGCTCGGCACGCCACCGGGGAAGGAGAACTGCTTGAAGAGCCTCTCCATACCGGCCCCGTCGCGCGAGACGTCCGGGTAGGTCTCGCTGTAGCTGCCCTCCAGCCAGGAGTTGGCGAGTACGGACGGACCGCCGTGGCCGGGTCCCCAGATGCACAACGCGTCGAGACCGCGCGCCTTGATCACCCGGTTGAGGTGCGTGTACACGAGGTTGAGGCCGGGCGAGGTACCCCAGTGGCCGAGCAGCCGCGGCTTGATGTGCTCCGGCTTCAGGGGCTCGGTCAGGAGCGGGTTCGCCATGAGGTAGATCTGGCCTGCGGCAAGGTAGTTGGCGGCCCGCCAGTGGGCGTCCAGGGTGCGCAGTCCGTCGTCGGAGAGTCCGGTCGTGTCCGAGTGTTCGGCCTTGTTCATCAGGGGCTCCGGGAGTCATCGGCGTGGGGCAATGCGTAGGAGAAACGGCATGGCAGACCACAGTGCTGCGAGGCTGCCGCGCCGTACGTGGGACAACTGCGTTGCTTACAAGTGAAGTTGGTGACCCGCTGCGGAGCTGAAAGCACCGAGCGTCCGCCGCGCGATCTGCGGACTTACGCCCCCGATCACGCGGCGGATCTCCGAGCAGCCGGTCACCGCGGTCATGCCCGCTCGGGCACGATGACGACCGGACAGGCCGAGTGGTGCAGCACCCCATGTGCCACCCGGCCCAGTTGGAGCCCGTAGTGCCCGGGGCGTCGCTTCGCTCCGACGACCAGGAGGTCGGCGTCGCGCGAGGCGTCGACCAGTACCGTCCGGGTGGGGCCTTCGACCGTACGGCGGTGTACTACGACATCGGCGGGAACGTCCTGCAGCGCCGCTTCCAGCGCCTCCACCGCCTGCTGCTCGTGCAGTCGGGCCGGTTCGCCGGCCATCAGCGGATGGTCGGTGGACTCACGCGCGGGCCAGCGCCAGGCCCGTACGGCCTCCACCTGCACTCCACGTCGCCGCGCCTCGTCGAAGGCGAAGCGCACCGCCACCGAGCCCGCCGGCTTCTCTCCGACGCCCACAACGATGCGACCGTGCGTGCCGGCCTGGGCCTGGTTGTCGTGGTTGCCGCGTACGACGATCATCGGGCACTGCGCGTGCCCGGCGACGATCAGGCTCACGGAGCCCAGCAGCGCCTCGGCCAGCCCGCTCCGGCCGCGGGTGCCCGTCACCAGCGCCGAGGCGCTGCGGCTCTCCCGTACCAGCGCGTACTCGGGCTCCTCCGCCAGCACCTCGACGCTCACGTCCAGGTCCGGATGGCGACGACGGGCACGGCGTGCGGCGTTGTCGACGATGTCCTCGGCCATCACCTGGTCGTCGGGCTTGGCGAGATCCTCGGCGATCGAGGTGCCCTCGTAGCGCTCCCACAGCGAGGCGTACACCAGCCGCAGCGGGACTCCGCGCAGGGCGGCCTCGTCGGAGGCCCAGTCGCATGCGCGCAGACTCGGCTCGGAGCCGTCGACACCGACGACGATCGGGAGTGTCATCGTGATCACCGCCCCGTCGCGAGGTCGAAGACGATCCGGGCCTTGACGTCGCCGCGCAGTACATCGGCGATGGACTCGTTGACGGAACTCAGCGGGCGCGTCTCGGAGATGACCTTGGTCTGTCCGGCGGCGTGCAGCTGGAAGACCTCGGAGAGGTCCTGCCGGGTGCCGACGATCGAGCCGATCACCGAGGTGCCGTTCAGCACGGTGTCGAAGATCGGGACCTGGATCGTGCCGTGCGCGGGCAGGGCGACCATGACGAGCTTCCCGCCACGCCGCAGACCGGAGTTGACGGCGGCGAACGCGGACTCGTTCACGGCCAGCGCGATCGCCGCGTGTGCGCCGCCGTGCCGCTTGAGAACCTCTCCCACGTCGTCCTTGCGGGCGTCGATGACGAGGTCCGCGCCGAGCGCGGTGGCGAGTTCGAGCTTCTCGTCGGTGACGTCGATGGCCGCCACCTGGGCTCCGGCGATCTTCGCGTACTGCACGGCCAGGTGCCCGAGCCCGCCGACACCGGAAATCGCGACGAGCTGGGCGGGCCGGACGCCCGCGACCTTGAGCGCCTTGTACGTGGTGACGCCGGCGCAGGTCAGCGGGGCGGCGTCGACGGCGCTCACGCCGTCGGGTACCGGCTGGGCGAAGTCGGCCCAGGCGAGCATCTTCTCGGCGTACCCGCCGTCGCAGCCGTACCCGGTGTTGATCTGCTGCTCGCACAGCGTCTCCCAGCCGGACAGGCAGTGCTCGCACCGCCCGCACGCCTTCCCGAGCCACGGCACCGCGACCCGCTGGCCGATGCTCAGGTGGGTGACGCCGTCGCCGAGCTTCTCGACGAGGCCGACACCCTCATGGCCGGGGACGAAGGGCGGGTTGGGCTTCACGGGCCAGTCGCCGTGGGCGGCATGGATGTCGGTGTGGCACAACCCGGAGGCCTCGACACGGACACGGACCTGGCCGGGGCCCGGCTCGGGGTCGGGTCGGTCCTCGATAACCAGGGGCTCGCCGAACGCTCGTACAACGGCTGCCTTCATGACTGCTGCTCCTCAGGGGGACGGGGGTGGGTCAGTCGTGGGCGACGACGGCCACGGGGGCGGTGGAGTGGTGCAGGACGCCGTGCGCGACGGGGCCGATGTGGGCGCCGAGCGCACCGCGGCGGATACGGCGGCCGATGACGACGAGGGAGGTCTCGCGGGAGGCGTCCACCAGGTGGTCGGCGGCGCTGCCGACACGGGGCTCCAGGACGACCTCGACGCCGGGGTGCTTCTGGCGCCATGCGCGCAGGGCCTCGGTGAGGGCCTCGCTCTCCTCACGGGAGAGTTCCTCGTGCAGGCCGGCGTCCATCGCGAGGCCGTAGGCGTAGTACGGCGGGAGGTTCCAGCCGTAGACGACGCGCAGGGTGGTGCCGCGCCGGGCGGCCTCGGCGAACGCGAACTCGATCACCGCGTCGGACGGGGCGTCGGCGTCAAGGCCGAGGACCACGGGCCGGTACGGGGTGACGGACTCCGGATTCGTGCCGTCCTTGTCGGCGGCTTGTTCGCCGGCCCGGACCAGGACCACGGGCAGCTCGGCGTGCGCGACGACGGAGAGACCGACGGAACCGACGAGGAATCCACCGACTCCGCTCAGTCCACGAGAGCCGAGGACCAGCAGTTCGGCGTCCTTCGCCGCGTCCACCAGCGCGTCCGTGGGCGTGCCGGTCACCTGGTCCACCGTCACGTCCACGCCGGGGTGGCGCTGACGCAGGTCCTCGCCCGCCTCGCGCGCAATCCGCTCGCTCCAGTGCTGCTGTGTCTCGGCGCCCAGCAGCGGGGCCTGGGCCAGCGGGTCCGGGGCGGGCTCCCAGACATGGACGATCTTCAGCGGCAGATCGCGCAACTTCGCCTCGCGGGCCGCCCATTCAGCGGCGGCGCGGCTCTCGGGTGAACCGTCGAGACCTGCGACAACACTGCGGACCATGGTTCTTCCTCCTCAACGGGATGTGATTCCAGCTTGGTGGCGTAGGGGTTCCCGCAGCAGGGGCCGCAGGTCCCCGGGAGGGGCCGATCGGCCCAATGGCCAGCCGCAGGACGGGCCCCTCGCGAGGGGCCCGCCGTCTCTCCTGCGGTCAGCGCAGCCAGTTGTGGTCGCGGACGACGGGCACCGTGGCCCAGAGTTTGCCCAGACCCCACGTGGCGCCGGCGCCTGCCGCCGCGAGAGCGATCAGCACGATCGCGTAGATCAGGTGGTAGTCGGCGAACGGGTTCGACGACATGCTCAGCGTGCCGTCCGACAAGTGCTTCGCAGGCGGCCACTCGGCGATCCACATCAGCGCCATCATCGCCGTACCGGCGACCGCCGCCAGCCGCAGCGCGACACCGGCAACCAGCGCGACACCGACGCCCAGCAGACCGAGCATGAACAGCCAGTTCGCCCAGCCCGCACCGGCCCAGTCATGGAACGTGGATTCCATCGGACCCGCCGCCACACCGCTCAGGAAACCCTTCGTCGGCGAACCGCCATCGATCCAGCCCTTACCGGACGGAGTCGCATAACCGAACCCGAACGTCTTGTCCAAGAACGCCCACAGAAAGACGAACCCGGTGACCAGGCGCAAGGACGCGAAGGCGTAGGCACGTGCCGTGGTGGTCGTCGTGGTGGCTGCCGTCACGGCGCCGTCCGACGCCGAACCGTTCCTGCGGAACGTGGGCAGGTGGAAGCCGGAGCTGCGGTGCGGGTGCTCGTGCACGGCCATGATCGTGGTCCCTTCGAGGTGTCAGGTCGTTCGTTGCACCCCTGACTCTTGTGCGCTGGGCCGTCCGCCACCTGATGCCGTTGGTCCGTCGGCGCCGGGCTGAACGACCCCTTCCGCAGGGCCGGTTGGACCGCCGGCCCGAAGACACCAAGGCCGACCGAATGTCGTACTCGACATATGGTCGGCGTGCTGCTTCACTCGTGGCATGGCATCAATTCGCCTTACACGCCCGACTCTTGAGGTCATCAAGGTGCTACTGACGTCCACCGCCGACGACCCCGCGTGGGGACTCAAGATCTGCGAGGAGGCCGACCTCGGGTCCGGGACGGTCTACCCCATCCTTGAGCGACTGGTAGACGCGGGGTGGGCGACTCGGTATGCGGAATCGGGCGAGCACCCGGGACGGCCGAAGCGGTACTACTACGAACTCACCGCCGTCGGCCAACAAGCGGCCCACCAGGCCAAAGAGCGGAAGCCTCGGCTCTTCGGGCTGCGCTCAGCAGGTGAAGGGGGAGCGCTGTGAGGGCGGACGAGCCGGCTGTGGAGGTCTTCTCCCGCGCCGGAACGCTGGCTGTTGTCGCGGTGCTCGCACCGGTACTGACCGGCACGGCCGCACTGGTTTTCCTTCTCGTGGGCTATGCCCTGAAGTTGCTCGACCCCGAACCGGCGTTCACGAACAACGTGTTGACCCTCGGATGGGCGGCCGGTTCCGTGACCGCGGTCGCGCTCCTCGGCAGCGCCATCACGCTGCTGCTCACCGCACTGCGCAACAGGCCGCAGGAGCAAGACCTGGACCCTGAGGCCACTACGAGCACACATACCCAGAACGCCCGGGCAGGCCTTCGGACCCTGGACCTCGCTTCCTTCGTCGCCGGAGAACGCCGGGCACATCTCCGGGCGGAATGGGCCTCGGTCCTGGCCGGGGACCCCAGCACCGGCATCGTCCTCTCCCGACGCCGCAGGATGCGCTACGCCCTCGGATTCCTCTGGGCGGCGCTCCGTATGCGGGTGCGTGACCTCACCGCTCCCCTGTGGCTGCCCGTGGACTGGCTCCTGTCGGTGGAGACGCGCACACATGGGTTCATCACCCTGGCTGTCGGCGCGCAGGTCGTGTACGTCGAGTACGAGGACGGTTTCCACGCCCTCGTCACCGAGGGCTGGGGTTGGTGTGCCGGCTGCGGTATCGCCCTTCGGCTGTTCGTCGGGTGGCTCCGCAGAATCCGCGGTATCGAACTCGCGTCGCCACACAGCGACTCCAACGGCATCTAGCGCCCGGTCACGACAAGCCCCGAACGCAGCTGCGCCCACCAGTCCGTTCTACGGACTGGTGGGCGCGAGCAGGAACGCAGCCTTGATGTCCTGCTCAACGACAGGCCGCATAGCGGCCCGCGCGGCGTGGAAGGGCGTTGCCGCCGAGCGTGAACCAGACGGTCTTCCCAGCCCCCTCCCGCTCCACATGAACGCCCCAACTCTCGGTGAGAGCGCCAAGGAGGCGGAGACCCCTGCCACCCTCTTCCAGGGGCGATACGTCTCTGAGCATGGGCAACATCGTGGAGGAGTCCGTCACGTTGACCCGCAGGTCGTTGCCGCAGAGTTCGATCGCGACAGTGACGATGCCCGCAGGTCCCTTGGAGCCATGCCGCACGGCGTTCGTGATGACTTCAGTCGCGGCGAGCATGACGTCCTCGATGATCGTGGGCTGCTGCCAGTGACCTTCCTGTGCGCTTAGCGTCGTTGGAGGTGAGAAGTCCCCGTCGCCCGAGGAGAAGCGGAGGGTCTCACCGTATGCCCAAGTCGAAGGGGATAGGGCCCACTGCCGAGCGGACCCGGTCGGCTACCGGCTCTACACCACCGCGACATCGAACTGCTGACCTTCATCCGCCGCCCTCATGGCAACGGCTGCCCGTAAAACGTGGTGCGGCAAGGCAGGCCATCGGACTGTCCGAGGGTCAAGGGGACGTCAATTCCCTGCGGTTCGGGCGGTGTTGCGACGAAACGCGTTGACATGGTCATGCATGCCGCAGCAGAGTGGCGGCGTCCTTCAGCACGTCCTGCACGATGTTCGGTTCGGCCGGGCTCCGCCCGCCCTGATGGCGCGGACGTGTACGAGGCATGCTCCCGACCCCACTTCGCGACGCACCGATGCCGGACGTGCCCCTTCTTCGAAAGGGAACGGATCATGTCCCTGGCATCCCTGCTCCACCGCCTGGCGAGACCCGGCCTGGTGACGGTGGCCCTCGCGGCCGGCGCGCTGGCCCTGTCGACGACCACCGCCGGCGCCGCGCCCGCCCTCACTCAGATCAGCGCCGATCCCTACACCAACTCCACCAGCCAGCACGCCACCGAGGTCGAGCCGGACACCTTCTCCTACGGCTCCACCATCGTCTCCGCCTTCCAGGTCGGCCGTTTCAACGACGGCGGCTCCTCCAACGTCGGCTTCTCCACCTCCACCGACGGCGGCACCACCTGGACCAAGGGCTTCCTGCCCGGCATCACCACCCAGGCGGGCGGCACCTTCCAGCGGGTCAGCGACCCGGCGGTGGCCTACGACGCCAAGCACAACACCTGGCTGATCTCCACCATCCCCATCACCTCGTCCGTCGCCGTGCCCGAGGTCTTCACCAGCCGCTCGACCGACGGCGGACTGACCTGGAGCAACCCCGTCGTCACCGCGACCGGCTCCAGCCTCGACAAGAACTGGATCGTCTGCGACAACACCGCCACGAGCGCCTTCTACGGCAACTGCTACACCGAGTACGACAACAACGGCGACGGCGACCGCCTGAAGATGACCACCTCCAGCGACGGCGGTCTCACCTGGGGCGCCTCGAAGAACACGGGCAACAACGCCACCGGCCTCGGCGGACAGCCCGTCGTCCAGCCCAACGGCACGGTGATCGTCCCGGCCTCCAACGCCTCCGAGACGTCGGTCCTCTCCTTCCGGTCCACCAACGGCGGCAGTACCTGGACCTCGACCACCACCATCGCCACCGTCAGCACCTTCACCGTGCACGGGAGCCTGCGCAGTGGCCCGCTGCCCTCCGCCGAGATCGACGCAGCCGGCAAGGCGTACGTGGTCTGGCAGGACTGCCGCTTCCGCGCGAGCGGGGGCTCCTGCACCTCCAACGACATCGTGATGTCCACGACCACCAACGGCACCACCTGGTCGACGGTGACCCGTATCCCGATCGACGCGACGACCAGCACCGTCGACCACTTCATCCCCGGCCTTGCCGTCGACCCGGCCACCTCGGGCAGCACCGCCCACCTGGCACTGGCGTACTACTACCATCCGGTCGCCAACTGCACCGCCGCCACCTGCCAGTTGGACGTCGGGTACGTCTCCTCGACCAACGGCGGCAGCACCTGGACGGCGCCGACCCAGCTGGCAGGGCCGATGACCCACTCCTGGCTGGCGAGCACCACGCAGGGCACCATGGTCGGCGACTACATCTCGACGTCCTTCTCCGGCGGAACGGCCCACCCCGTCTTCGCCGTGGCCTCGGCCCCCAGCGGGTCGGTCTTCAACGAGGCGATGTACACGCCGACTTCGGGCCTGGCCGCGGCGGCAGGCACCGCCACCGCGACGACCGCCACCGCACGTGACAACGTCTTCTCGGCCCGCCTGGCCGCGATCGCCTACGCGCAGTGGCTGGCCAACGGCGGCACCGGGGGCGGCGAGGACAGCCCCTGACCGACACGACAGACCTTGACTTCCTCCCCCTCCTGAAGGAGGGGGATTCCTACGGCTCGCGCCGTGGGGGTTCCTGCTTCAACGCCGACTGCCCGCCAGGAGAACTCCCTTGAGGTCTTACACCAGCTCCACAGGCAGAGACGGCCAGCCCGGCCGCCTTGATGTTGCGGGCCGCGTTCACGTCGCGGTCATGCACAGCGCCGCAGTCGCACGTCCACTCGCGGACGTGCAGCGGCATCTTCGCCGCGATGGTGCCGCAGTTCCCGCACAGCTTGCTGGACGGGAACCAGCGGTCGATCACGACGAGTTCGCGCCCGTACCAGGCGCACTTGTACTCCAGCATCATCCGCAGGTCACGCCAGGCCGCGTCCGAGATGGCTCGGGCGAGACCGTAGTTCTTGACCATGTTGCGGACGGTGAGGTCCTCGATCACGACCGTTTGGTTCTCACGGACGAGACGAGTAGTGAGCTTGTGGAGGAAGTCCCGGCGTCGGTCGGCGATCCGGGCGTGGACCTTGGCGACACGCTTGCGGGCCTTCGCCCGGTTCGCAGAACCCTTCGCCTTGCGCGACAGTTCCCGTTGCGCCTTCGCCAGTCGGGCACGGTCGCGCCGCTCGTGGCGCGGGTTGGTGACTTTCTCCCCGGTGGACAGAGTCACCAGCGAGGTGATGCCCGCGTCGATACCGACCGCGTTTGCCGTGGCGGGCGCGGGGGCGATGCGGTCGTCGCACAGCATGGACACGAACCAGCGCCCGGCGCTGTCGCGGGACACGGTCACCGTCGTCGGCTCCGCTCCCTGCGGGAGGGGACGCGACCAGCGGATGTCCAGAGGATCGGACGTCTTCGCCAGCGTCAGCTTCCCATCACGCCACTTGAAGGCGGAACGCGTGTACTCGGCCGATGCGCGGGACTTCTTCCGCGACTTGAAGCGCGGGTACTTGGCGCGCTTGGAGAAGAAGTTCCCGAACGCGGTCTGAAGGTGGCGCAGTGCCTGCTGGAGCGGGACCGAGGACACCTCGGTCAGGAAGGCGAGTTCCTCGGCCTTCTTCCACTCCGTCAGCGCGGCGGACGACTGGACATAGGAGACACGGCGCTGCTCGCCGTACCAGGCCCGTGTGCGCTCTTCCAGCGCCTTGTTGTAGACGAGGCGGACGCAGCCGAACGTGCGGGACAGCTCGGCTGCCTGCTCGTCCGTGGGGTAGAAGCGGTACTTGAATGCCCGCTTGACCTGCTGCGTCATGCCTCACATTCTATCAGGCCCTGTGTGAGCAATGGGTCTTGGACGGTGGTCCCAGACGCCGAATCGCCCTGGCGGCGATTCGCCTTTCCCTGCCCTGCTCCGCAGGAGCTTCGCTTCCTCCCCGGCCTGAAGGCCGGGGTATCCACGAAAGAGTCCCGATGAACGCAACGGCTGCCCCGGCACGTTTTGCCGGGGCAGCTCCGCGCCACGTCTCCTGGTCTGACATCACCCTGGGCGCTATCCGTAACAGGGGCACCCCGACCGTGGCCGTGGCCGCCGGCGGTTGCTCTGTAGAGCTGACGCACAGCGCCCCGAGCGGCGGCTTCGGCGGCCGTACTTGGACGAGGATCACTGACGGGTCAGGGACCGATCACCCCACCGGGATAAGGGAGTCGGGAATCGCACAGGACCCGCATGAACGTTGAGGACGGCTTTTCCGCTGGTCGGGCAGTATGCGCCAAGCGCCCCGCAACCACCCAGTCGGGACTGCCGTTCGAGACGCATCCGTCAAAACCGGAAGGTGCATAGCCGCTCGTATGCGCATAACGCAAAGGTAATAGCCATACTTACTCAGTAACTAATGAATGCCCGGATACCACCCGGGGCTCCTCCGTCCGCCTCTAGGCTGCTCGCCTCTTGCCTGGATGCCCGGAGGTCTTGAGTGCTGCAGCGGCTGCCCGAGGACGAGCAGAATCTCGTCCTGCCCAGTGGATTCGACGAAATCGTCCGTGTGGTCGACCTCTATGCGGCCGACCGGCAGAGCGGGGTGCCACGGCTACGGCGGTCGTCGAGCCGCCGGCTCCCCGCGCTGCTGTTCGCACGCGCGCCCCAGGAGGTCGACACCCCGCCCTCGGTCGGCTCGCCCCCCGAGGGCGAACCCGACCCGAGCGCCCTGGTCCGGGCTTATCGGAAGCGGCTGCTACGGCCCGGTCCGGGCGAGGCGCGCCACCTGGCAAGCCTCGTTCCCCACGCCTTGGTCGACGAGGCGCAACTGGCCTGCGAACCCGTACCTCAGGACGGTTCGCCGGCGGAGGACCCGCACATCGTCCTGTTGGACAAGGTGGCGCGCCGACTGCGCGCCACGATGCCGGACGGGGCGGGGGCCCTCCGCCTGGGCGAGTTCGAGGTCTGCCTGTCGGTGCTGCGCTGCCAGCTACCGGCCGACGCGGTGGACGAACGCACGGCCGTACGGAACCTGCTGTACGGCAGGCACGCCTGGACCTTCGGGCTGGGCGCGGAGGTCACTCGCCTCAGCGAGGATCTCGGTCCCAAGAAGGGCGCGGCCCTGCTGCGGGCGGCGGCCGTGCCGGTGGCACTGCTGTGGCGCTGGTGGTACGGCGTACGACTCAACCACGGCCCCCGCCGCCGCTGGGTGTCCGGCATGCTCGGCGAGACCGGGCGCAGCTTCCTTGGTGCGGCGGTGGCCCTGCGCGAGGCTCATCTGCGCGCGCGGGCCGCGGCCACGGGCGAAGCGCTGCATCCGGCGGCAGGAGCCGCCGGGGCCCGTGACGCCGCGGCGGTCCGGCAGATCCTGCTGACCGCACTGATCCGCGACCTGGCTCGGGCCTCCCGGCCCCCGTTCTGGAGCCGGCGCAGGCCACGGCGGCCCTGGTCCTTCGTCGTCCTGCTGCCCGGCGTCGGCGCCGCGGGAACACCCAGCCGGAAGTTCCTCGACACCTTCGCCGACGTCGCCGAGGACAACCCCGACTGCCCGCTGCTGGTGCTGGGCGCCGCCACCGCGGACGTCCCCCAGTACGTCGTCCGGCACGCCGGGCAGGACGATGTTCCCGCTCCGGCCCGGGAGATCGCCGCGCTGTACGCGTCCGGGGCCACCGGCCGGCCGGGCCAGGCCGTTCACGCCTTCACCTTGCCCCGCACTCCCGACGGCGGCAGCGCCGCCGACCGGCTGGCCGTGCGCCCCACCGTCCGGGTACGGGGCGGCCGTCACCAAGGCTGGGCCCGCCCGATCGCGGCCGGTACCGCGCTGCTGCTGGTGGCGGCCGGCAGCGGCTACGAGCTGTGGCCTTCGGGGTCCCGTGCCCCCGTCGACGACAGCAAGGCCGCCCCGGTCGCGTCCTGCCATCGCGTCAGGACCGGCGAGGTCGTCGGCCTGACCGACGGCACCGACGGCTGCGACCTCGCGCACGGCCTGTACGCCTCCCAGCTAGGGACCCTCGAACACACCATGGGCAGTCAGAACGCACAGGTCGACCCGTCCAAGCCGTACCGCACCCTCGTGTTCTTCGCACCCCTGAGTGTGGGGTCGCAGTCCCGCCGCACCGTGCCGACCGGCCTGCAGATCCTGCGCGGGGCGCTGCTCGCGCAGAAGGAGGTCAACTCCCTCAACCTCAAGCACCAGGTGCAGGTGCGGCTGCTGGTGGCGAACGCCGGCGAGTACTTCCACTACGGCTCGCTCCACGGCCTCAACACCAAAAACCTCAGCCACACCGACGTGTCACGAATGATCGTCGACCGGGTCGCACGGGACCACATCGCCGCCGTCTTCGGCCTCACCCAGAGCCGCCCCGAATCCCTGCAGGCCGCCATCGAACTGGGCACCCGGGGAATCCCCGTCCTCGGCACGGGCGTCACCGGGCAGCCCATGGTCGAGGACTCCCCCGTGTCGTACTTTCAGCTCTCGCCACCCGACGAACGCGTGGCCCAGATCATGGCATCATTCGCCGGCCGGTCCCCCCAGCTGCACACCCTGACGAAACCCGCTCCCGGCCACCCCGCGCCGACCGCGATCGTCGTCTTCGACCCGGACGACACCTATTTCAGCGCCGACCTCAAGGACAAGTTCACCTCCGACTACGCCACGGCAGGCCCGGTGCGGCTGGTCCCCTACCGGGAATCCGACGGCGGCAGCCAGACACCCGCCGTCGCCGCCAACGTCTGCGCCCTCGTCCGCCAGACAGGCGGCTTCGTCCTGTACGCCGGCCGGTCCAGCGTCATGCACGACCTCTTCTACTACCTCCAGGGCGACAAGAACTGCCGTACACACGGAGGCCGTGTGCCGGTGCTCGCCGAGAGTCCGGCCCCGGACCTCGTCCTCCACCCGGAGCTGATGCCGCAGAACTACGGCTCACTCACGCTGTTCTACAGCCAGTTCAGCCTGCCCGACGCCAACGGCCCCTTCGCCCAGGGCTTCCGCAAGGCATTCGCCGTCCACACCGACAGCGACGCGGCGGCGGGCTACGACGCCCTGAAGATCCTTTTCGGGGTCATGACAGATATCTCCGGAACCGACCCGGACTTCAGGCCAAGTTCGGTCGTCACCTTCCTCCAGTCACCCGGCGTCAAGGACTACGTCGGCGAGTCAGGCATCATGACGCTGGGCAACGGCGCCAAATACCCGCGCGGCAAGGAGGTCCACATCCGGGAGATCACCTCGGCGGGTACCACGGTCACCGACCTGACGTGCGGCGCACTGGCCGCGAGCAAGGACCCCGTCACACGCTGGGGCCCCTCCGACCAGTTCGCGTGCCCACCGGAGACCGAACCGGGCGTCGGTCCCACCTCGTGATCGGTACCTCCCCGTGCCGGGAGGCGCCCACGCGACTTGGCCGCCGCCCATGGCGTGTCAGCCGCCCGGCGGCCTGATCGCCTTTAAGGGCCTGACCATCTGGCAGGTGCCGCTCGAGGGCGGCTGCATCAACACGCCCTCGCGGCTTACCGATCGAGTGTCCAAGATGACGGGAACCTTGGCTCAGAAGGTCAACCGGCGCAGCTCTGACAGCATTACCGCCGTCCACCTGAAACGGTGGCTTCTTATCTGGCCCTGCGTGCTGGTACTGGACGGCCTTGACGAGGTCGCTTCCCCGCACACGCGTGAAGAGGTGCTGCGGGGAATCTCTGACCTCCTCCTCGATGCCCGGCAAATGGACGCCGACCTCCGGGTGGTCGCCACCACCCGCCCTCAGGGATACAAGGGAGAGTTCCACACCGGGGACTACGAGACCCTCACGCTGGTCCCGATGGACTCCGGCGACGCCCTCCACCACGCCGAACGTCTGGCCCCAGCACGCCACTTCGACGACCCGGAGATGCGCGAGACGGTCCTTGAACGAGTCAAGAAAGCAATGACGGAAGAAGCCACCGCACGGCTCACGCGCACACCCCTGCAGGTGACTATCGTGTCCCTGCTGATGGAACGTCGCGCCCGCATCCCCCAGCACCTGGGCCCAGAACACCCTCGGCAGGTGGTACCGGTCTGCTCGTGGTTCCGTGGTGCCGCCCAAGAGGGGATGGCCGCAACATCAAGGAGCTGAACCCGGCCGGCCGAGCAGACACCGGCTGCCGGGCCCGCCTTCTGGCCGACCGGCGGCGTCTCCGGCCGGCCTCGGCCGTCCCGAGTGGCTAGGTCATGGTCGGTGGTGCACTCATCGCCGCTGCCAGGAATGTGATCGCCCAGTGCCGGCCTGCCTCGCCTGCTGCCGGGGACGGGCATGTGGGCGAGTTCTGCTGGTAGACCTCGACGCGGTCTACTGCCGTCACGGCGAGGACTCCCCGTAGCCGGAACCACAGTTCCTCCGGGGAGAGGCTGGGCAGTGCCCGCCCGAAGGCCGCCAGGTAGCGCTCACGGACCGTGCCTTCGGCCGGACCAGTCCAGCTGCGCACCTCTTCGGCCGGGTCGCTGAGGATCATCACGATCAGCCGGGACGTCCGGGCGCCGCCCTCGTCACCGGCCGGCATCTCGTCGAACAGCGGCCCCGCGAATGCCTCCACCAGGTCGGTGACCGCGGGGTCCGGGGTCCGGGCGAGGAGCCGGTCGAGCCCGGCGCACTGCGCGGCGTTGATGGGTTCGATCACGCGGCGGGCGACCGCTGCCAGGAGCTCGGCCTTCGAGCCGAAGTGGTAGCCGACGGCGGCCAGGTTCGCTCCCGCGAGGTCGGTGATCGCGCGGACCGAGGTGCCGCGATATCCACGCTCGGCGAAGAGGCGTTCTGCCGCGTCGAGGATCTGGGTGCGTGTGTCAGATGGGGCCACGTCTGCGTACACTACAGACGTTTGATTAAAACGAACGTATGACTGAAACGAACGTACGAAAAGGGTTGCCATGAAACTGCTCGTGTACGGCGCCGGGGTTCTCGGCAGCCTGTTCGCCGCCCGCCTGTATGAGGCCGGGCAGGACGTTGCCCTCCTCGCCCGGGGCGAGCGCCTGGCCGCCCTGCGCCGGCACGGCGTGCAGCTCGCCGAGGGAGACAGCCCAGCTGTCAGGCGGGTACCGGTGCCAGTGGTCGAGCACCCGGTCGGCCGCTACGACCTGATCGCCGTCCTCGTCCGCACCCACCAGGTGGACGCGGTGCTGGAGTCACTCGCCGGTACCGAGGGCGACGTGGCGTTCCTGCACAACTGGGCGGCCGGCGCGGAGCCGCTGGGCGCGGTGATCGGCCCCGAGCGGGTGCTGCTCGGCTTCCCCGCGGCCGGCGGCACGATGGACGGCGACGTGGTCCGCTACCGCGCGACCAACTTCATGACCCGCCGGGTTGCGATGCCGATCGGCGAACCCGACGGCCGTACCACCCCGCGCCTGGAACGGATCGTGGAGACGTTCCGCACCGCCGGGATCAACGCCAAGGTCGAACCGAAGATGGATGCCTGGCTCAAGACGCACGCCGCGTTCGAGGTGCCGCTCGGGCAGGCGGTGCACGCGGCGGGCGGCCCGGCGGCACTGGCCGACGATCCGGACGCGGTCCGCGGCATGCTCCGCCTCATGCGGCAGAACCTGGACGCCATGGCGACACCTCCGGTCCCGCGCGGATTCGCCGCGTTGCAGACTCTGCCGGAAAGACTGCTCGTGGTCGTACTGCGGCGCTTCTTGCGGAGCCCGACGGCCGTGCACAGCGGACTCAACAACGCCTCGCCTGCGACAACGGCCGAACTTGAGCGGATGGCCGAACAGATACGCGCTTAGGAGAAGAGGGGACGAGAACTGCTGCGTCGTCATCGTCATCGAACGCCTCGTCGCGGCCGAGCAGTGGCACTGATCCCGCTTCAGTGACATTCGGTCACTGAAGAAGGATCAACTTCCGGAGTAGTTCGAACTCGGCGCGTCCGTAGAGCTGCCTCTTGATCTTCTTGATGCGGTTCATGGCGCCTTCGGTGCCGCCGGAGCTCCAGGGCAGGGTGAGGCCAGCGGTGACGGCGTCGAAGTCGCTGTTCAGGCCGCGGGCGAAGCCCGTCAGTCCGGGCAGGTCATCCCGGACGACGGATTCGATCCAGCCGGGGAGCAGGCCACCGAGGCGGCAGGTGAGGATCTCTCCGAAGTCGCGGATGTGCTGGTGGGCGGCTTCCAGCTCGGGGCAGCGGGCCAGGATCATCTTGAGGTGTTGATGCTCCCCTTCCCTGAGCGTGCCGGGATGGCGGGTGAGCCAGCCGGTGACCCGGCGGACACTCGGCGGTCCGGGCGGCGGCGTGCCGGATGTCAGCCGGAAGGCCACGAGGTAGTCGCGGACGGGTCCGTAGCCGTTGAGGTAGCCCCATTCGGTGATCTCACGGTGCAGGGCACGGGCGTTCGTGCACCCCTATGCCCAGCGGCGTTCCAGGTATGGCTTGTAGGGGTCGAGCTTGCTCGGCCGCACTGGCATTCCGACGATCATGTCCTGCCAGCGGGCGGCGTGCGCGTACCTCATCACCGTTCTCCGGCCCCAGCCGAGGCGCCGAGCGATCGCCCGGAGACTGTGTCCCTGGGCGATCAGCTGGTGGACCTGGGCATGGGCAGCTCGGAACACAGGCTCAGCTGAGGCAGCATGTCGCCGGGACTCTCGCGCCACCTGACGGATTAGCCACGGCATCGTGCGACCGCGCCAGGCCCTTCGGGCGGGAAAGCTCATCCGATGCAATGGGTGGCGGTTGGAACAACGGACGAGCCGGTGGCGTCAGGGCGTGGTCTTGTAGGCGAGGGTCCCCAGTTTGGTCGCGAAGGCCCGCCTACGCGCGCGTACGGTGGACGTAGGGCCGGACGGATACGCCGGCACAGGCACGGTGATCCGTTCCGCTCAGGAGGGAGAGACCATGCCTGAGCACAGGATCGGAACCCAGAAGGATTTCGAGGCAGCCCGCGAGGAATTGCTGGCGCAGGAGAAGGAACTCACCCGACGCGGCGACGAGCTCGCCCGGAAGCGGCGGGAGCTCCCCTGGGTGCCGGTCGAGAAGGACTACCGCTTCGAGACCGAGGGCGGGACCAAGTCGCTCGCGGACCTCTTCGACGGATGCTCCCAGCTGCTCGTCTACCACTTCATGTTCGGCCCGCCGTACGAGGCCGGATGCACGGTCTGCTCCTCGATCGCGGACACCCTTTCCCCCAACGTGATCCACCTCAGGGCCCGCGACGTGACGCTGATCTGCTCCTCGCGGGCGCCGCTCGACAAGCTCCTTTCCTACCGGGAGCGGATGGGCTGGAGCTTCGACTGGGTCTCCGTCGGCGGCAGCGACTTCCACCGCGACCTCGGTTTCCAGTACACCGAGGACGAGCTGAGGTCGTTCCTCGAAGGCGACGTCCCGCCGACGGTGAGTCAGATGGCGCAGCTGTCCGGCACGGACGTGCGTGGCTACGTCACCGAGGGGCCCGGGATGAGCGCCTACGCGCTCCTCGACGGCACCGTCTACCGAACGTATGTCACCACCGCGCGCGGCCTTGAGGCTGCCATGGCCTACTACGGGCTTCTCGACCGTGCGCCGCTTGGCCGCCACGAGGAGGGTGAGCAGACCCACTGGCTGCGCCGCCACGACGAGTACGGCAAGACCTGAGGGGCCGTCCGTCCCCGACGTGCACACGGGGATCCATGTTCCGCCTCCGCCTCCGCACAACGGCACCAGGGCTCGGCTCCAGCACACTCCCGAGTGACAACGGCGGAGAGGTAGGAGAGGCAGGTGAAGAGCAGGGCGCTCAGTCAGTCGGGGCCGCTCCAGTCGAACGGGAAATGCTTGCTGGATTTGCCACTGCGGTCCCAGCTGAAGCCGAACGCGTCTGCCCGGTCCGTGGTCGCGCGACCCCATGTGGCAACCTGGCCCGGGCCGACCTCGGCGCCGCCGGGGTTGTGGACCTGCACCCGCGCGCCGACGGGCGTGGTGGGACCGCCGAGGGCCTCGACGAGGGCGGTGACGCGGCCGGGAACCTCGACACTCCACGCCCCCAGGTCGTCGGCGATCTCCACGATGATGGGGGCGACTTCCATGCCACGGACGTCGAAGGAGGCGAGCTCGTTGAACTGCTTCGGCCAGCCCCCCGCCTCCCCGCTGAAGATCGTGCCGAGAGCGGCACGCTGCTGATCGTCGGCGCGCGCGTCCACGAAAAAGGCGGCAGCCGTCTCCGTCGCGGCGCCGCCCCAGATATTGCCGGTGAAAGTCCCGAGCATCAGGAAGTTCAGCCGATCGAGCCGGACGTCCCCGTACCGGCCCTCGCGTATGTGCCAGACGAGTACCCCGTCGCAGTCGCCTTCGGTCGGGGGCTGGGCGAAGGTGCAGGGGCAGGGTATGGCGCACTTGCAGGCGTCGAACCAGTCGCCGACCAGGTGCCAGGCCGGGCTGGTGGTTGCTTCGGTCATCTCGCTGACCTCCTCTTCCCCCCGTTACCGCAGGGTCGTGGGAGCGAGGCTGTCCCGCACGGAGCCCCCCGCCACGACGGCGGAGCGGCCTCGTCTCCAGCATGCGCCTCCCCGGCGCGGAAGCCCCAGTCCTGCGCAGGCCACCGCACCGCACACCACCCGCGGTGGAGCAGACACAGGTTCTGAGCCGACCCTGCCCGGCAGGCCATCTGCCTGCCGGCCGGCCCGTCCCCGACGAGAGCCGCTTCCCTGCCTTCCGCTTTTGAGCCTTGCGATTCTGTGCTGTGCTGGAGTTGTCCCGCCGTTTCGCAGCCCTACTGCGCGGGGCCGCTGCGCCGATCGGGCAGTGGGCGACCTTGGGAGGCGTGCCATGCCCCATCTCCGGTTCGCCCCACCGGTGCCCAACCGGCCAGGAGTGCTGCTGCCGAGACGTGATCTGGCCCTCGGCTGGGTTCTCCTGGTGCTGATCGCCGCTCTGGCCTGGGTACTCACGATCGCCCAGTCCCGCGACATGGGGATGGAGCCGGGCACCATGGGGCTGGCGCTCCCGCTCTTCCTGCTCCTGTGGGTGGTGATGATGGCGGCGATGATGCTGCCGTCGCTGGCGCCGGTCGCCCTCACCTGGGTCCGGGCCATCAACCGGAGCGCAGCAGGCCGCGTCCGGGCGCTGCGCATCACTGAGTTCGTCGGCGGCTATCTGCTCTCCTGGGCCGGGTTCGGGTTGCTCGTGTACGGGGCCCTGGCGGCGACCGGGCACCTGGTCGACAGCCACCCCGACGCTGGCCGCTGGATCGGCGCGACAGCGTTCCTGCTCGCGGGCGTACAGCAGTTCGGGCCCCTGAAACGGGTCTGTCTACGGCACTGCCGCAACCCCATGTTCCAACTGCTGCGCTACGCGCACTTCCGGCCGTGGGCCAGGGACCTGCGGGTGGGCGCGCACCACGGGCTGTACTGCGTCGGCTGCTGCTGGGGCCTGATGATCGTCCTGATCCCGCTCGGCGTCATGAACGTGGCGGCGATGGCCGGACTGGCGGCTGTGATCTTCCTGGAGAAGCTGTGGCGCGGGGGTCCCTGGCTCAGCTGGGCGGTGGGCGCCGCCCTCCTCGTGCTCGCCGTATTGGCCCCGTTCCAGGACTGGCTGCTGCCGGGTCTGCAGATGTCCGGTCCGTCGATGGACCGGATGGCGGCGGGCCCGGCACGGTGAGCGGTCGCTGCCCACTTCGCCCGGCGGCACGACGGCACGACGGCACAACAGCAGCTGAGGATCCGGCGCTCGACACGCGGAACGGTTCGACGTGGTTCACGGCCGCGCGTACGGCGGTGGCCTCACCGTCGTCCCCGCCAGGATCGCGGATCCCGGGCTGACCAGGGACAACACGGTGCCGGCCGACAGGGCGATCGGTATGCACCGGGTCGGCGACGCACGGAAGAACCCGGTCGGCGCCAGCCGTGGTCACCCCGTCACGGGCGGAGCCACTGCCGCCCTCCTCCCGCGCAGGGCACGCTCCTGGATCTTCGTCCGTACACGCGCCTATCCTCGACCGGTGGACGCGCCCTCCGGCTGCTCGCTGGAGAAGACGTACTCGGCCTGCTCGCCGTACACGGGCTCGTAAGACAGGCCGAACGCCTGCGAGCTGCCGGTGGTGGTGCCGATCGTGAACTCCGGCGCGAATCCGAACATCGCGTTCTTCACCGTCGTAGGACCGCCGTCGGGCCCGCGCAGCGGTTCGAAAGCGAGCTGCGTCCTGCCGTCGACGCTCAGGTGCGACTTCTCCCCGTCGGTCAGCGAGATGCTCGCCCGTTCCACGCCGAGGAACTCGCCGAAGAACTGGGAGAGTTCACCGAACGCCCCGCCCTCACGCCCGGACACGATGCGTTCGAGGGCCTCGGACTGCTGGTCGCTCGCGTCGTCGTCGATGACGATGCCGACCTTCCAGTCGCCGGCGGTCAGATGGGAGGGGAAGTGGTTGTAGAGGGCGAAGTCGACACCCGACAGGTCGACCTCGTCCAGGTGGCCCTCGGCCACATGGAAAACGGCGCACCCGAGGCATTCCTCGCGGCCCTGGGGGTCGTGCGGCATCGCGTCGACCGCGCATCCGCAGACCAGCGCGCATGAGCAACTGGCCAGGTAGTTGCCCGAGATGTTCCACGTCATGACTGCTCCTGAAGGAGGGAGTACGACCGTCGTCCGACGGTGCGGACGGCGCCGGCATCAGAAGCGGACCGGTGGGGAACGCGCGGCCCGCGCAGAACGAACACCGCGCGCCCCGGCCCCGAACCCGACTCCTCCGACGGCGGTGCGCGGTGCCTCGCCGCTCACGGCCGGGATCCCTGCTGGTGCGACGGGTGCTTCCATAGCCGACTCGATCCGCGGGGTCCGCGGGCGACTCTTCCGCCCCGCGAGCCCCTTCTGTTTCCAGCGTAGGTGCGCCCGCGGAGGGTGTACAGGTCACGCCCATGGGCTGCCCCCGCGCCGCCGACCGCACGTGGCTCGCCGCCGTGGCCGGCGGCCGCGCGATCGAACCGCTCAGGGGCGCCCGTTGAGTGTCGTACGGGATTCGATGTGGTCGAGCATCGCGTCCAGCGCCACCTCCAACGGCCTGACCTCACGCTGGATTTGGGTGAGCAGGAGGCCGCCCTGGAGTGCGGCCAGGGTGGCGAGGGCGAGGTCGTCCGGGTCGCCGTCGAGTTCACCGCGCGCGTGCATGGCCCGCAGGCCGTCGCGGATCGCCGTCTCCCAGCGCAGGAACCCGGAAGCCACCGCGAGCCGCGCCTCGGGGTTCGTCTCCGCCACCTCGCTGCCCAGCGAACCGATCGGGCAGCCGCCGCGGCAGTGCAGTCGCCGCTGGTATTCCACCAGGGCGTCCCGCCAGCGCCGTAGGCCGGCCATGGAGTCGAGGCCGGCGAACAGCGACTGCTGCATGTCCAGCACGGCCTCGGTCTGGTACTCGATCACGGCCAGCAACAGCGCCTGTTTGTCGGCGAAGTAGTGGTAGATCTGCGAGCCGCTCACCCCGGCGGCGGCGCGGACGTCCTCCAGTGTCGCTTCCGTCGCGCCCCGCTCGTACATGAGCTGGGCGGCCGCGGCCACGATGCGGTGCCGGGTCTCCTGCCCCTTGCGGGTCAGCTTCTTCTCCGCCGGGCGGCGTGTCTCGGTGCTCACGGTCGTCCACGTTAGCAGATTCTGGATTGGACAACCCATTTTTTCGGCGCCAGAGTGGGTCAGGCAGCCCATTCTGGTCGCGGAGATCGCGACCGTACTCCCGGAAGGACCCAGCATGGAACTCTCCGACAAGGTCGCCCTGATCACCGGCTCGACCGGCGGCATCGGTGCCGAGACAGCCCGGTTGATGGCCGCGGCCGGCGCGGAGGTCGTCGTCTCCGGCCGCAATTTGGGGCGCGGAGCCGCGACGGTGCGGTCGATCACGGACGCCGGCGGCCGGGCGCGCTTCGTCGCGGCCGACCTCACCGACCCGACCGCGATCCGCCACCTCGCCGAGGAGGCCGGCGACGTCGACGTCCTGGTCAACAACGCCGCGATCTTCCCCGGCGCAGCGACCCTGGACCAGGCCCCGGACGCGCTCGACGAGGCGCTCGCCGCCAACGTCCGGGCCCCGTACCTCCTCACCGCGGCCCTCGCTCCCGCCATGATCGCCAAGGGCTCCGGCAGCATCGTCAACGTCAGTACCATGGCCGCCCGGATCGGCCTGCCCGGCCTGTCCGTCTACAGCGCCACCAAGGCCGCACTGGAGTCGCTGACCCGTACCTGGGCGGCCGAGTTCAGCCCGGCCGGTGTCCGCGTGAACACCGTCGCGCCCGGCCCGACCAGGACCGACATGGTGCTCGCCACGGTCGGCGAGGAAGGCGCCGAACAGTTCGCCAAGACCACCGTGCTCGGCCGGCTCGCGAACCCGCGCGAGATCGCCGAGGTGATCCTCTTCCTCGCCTCGGACCGCGCGAGCTACCTCACCGGCGCGACCATCGCGGCGGACGCCGGCCGGACCGCCGTGTAGGCCGTACAGCGGACGCCGCCCGGACCGCCGGCCGGGCGGATTCCGGTGAAGGCCACAGCGGGCGACAGCCCCTTGGAGCTGTGGAGTCCACCCGCGTAGTCGGCGGTGGTGGCGTATCCGTGGCGGGGCAGGGAAGCGTCCGGTCGACGCGCCGCGCGTCGACCGGACCGGACGGTCATACGGCAGGGCGCCGCCCGCCCGGCGAGCGAGCAAGCGAGTCAAGGGTGGCGGTCACAGCCCTGCGCAGGACCTGGGCGTCAGCCCGACGCGGGAGCGCCGGTCAAGGCCGGCAGGGCAAGGAGATCGGCCACTGCGTCCAGAGCAAGCTGCCCCGCTCCCGCGCCGTGCCGCGGGCCATGTACAGCAGCACATCTCGCAGTGCCTGGTGATGGCGGTCCAGACGGCCCGGACCTCCGGATCGTCGTTCTCCGCCCCGGCAGACGCGTTGGAGACCACGCACCCCCCACGGGCGACGGGCAACATCGGCACCGAGCGCTGCTCCAGGTAGCGGCGCAGCATGAAGCAGCATGAATCTGATGGAAGTGCCCCGGAGTGGCGTCGGTCGTGGCGTGCGACTCGGTCAGGTACAGGACGCCGGTGTCGTAGGACGTGGCGTCGGCTCTGGGCATCGTCGTGCGCGATCGCGGACCGACAGGCCGGCGTCGCTGCTCATGGGCGGGCCTCGTCCTGAGTGGGTGCCCGGTCCTGGGCGACTGGGCGGAGGCGGGTGAGCAGGTCGCGTCGGCCATGGGCGGACAGGCCGAGTCGGCCGGCGCGTTCGAGATCGATCACGCCGCTGAGCAGTCCGAGGACGGCACGGGGTGGACCGTCCAGGACGAGGTCCGGGTCGGTGGCGCGGCCGAGCCGGGTGTGGATCCGACCGTCTCGCAGCTCGATGACGGCCAGCTCGTCGGACGCGATGAGTTGAATCACCACGGGCGGGCCGTCGGGATCGGTGTCGGTGGTGAACCACGCCGGGGCGTAGGCCAGCCACTGTGCCTGGAACGCGTCGTCCGGCCGTTCCACGGTCATGAACCGCAGACCCCACAGCCCGAGCGCCTTCAGCACCGGCTCCAGCTCCAGACCGGCCTCGCTCAGGGAGTAGAGGCCGGTGGCGACCGGCGGTGGCGCGTCCTCGCGAGTGATCAGTCCGGTGGCCTCGAGTTCCTTGAGGCGGGTCGACAGCAGGTTCGCCGCGACGCCCGGCAGCCCGTTCTTCAGGTCCGTGAACCGGCACGGGCCTTGCAGCAGCAGCTCCCGGACGATCAGCAGTGTCCAGCGGTCGCCCACGACGTCGAGGGCCCGGGCGATCGAACAGTACTGGCCATAGCTCCGCATGCGGCAAGCCTAGGCCGCCGATGGTTTATTTTCCAAATCAGGCAGTAGAAAAACTCAACCACTCGTGCTTAACCTTCCACCATGACTCGTGCACCGTCGAAACCACTCGTGCTCGTCGCGCTGCTGGCGGCGTCGTTCGTGATCAACCTCGACACCACTCTGGTCAACGTGGCCCTGCCGACCCTGACACGTGAACTGGGCACCTCCACCGCGCAGTTGCAATGGGTGGTGGACGCCTACAACCTCGTGTTCGCCGCCCTGCTGCTGACCTCGGGGAGCCTGTCCGACCGCTTCGGCCGCAAGGGCATGCTCATGGCCGGTCTGCTGGTCTTCGGCGTGGCCGGCTTCGTCGGCGGGTACGCCGACACCCCGGCCGAGCTGATCACGGCACGGGCCGTGATGGGTCTGGGGGCCGCCATGACGTTCCCGGCCACACTCTCCCTGCTCACCGGCGTCTTCACCAGCCGCACGGAGCGGGCGTTGTCCATCGGCCTGTGGGGCGCGACGGCCGGTGTGGCCATCGCGCTGGGGCCGATCGTGGGCGGCTTCCTGCTCAAGCACTACAGCTGGTCGAGCGTCTTCTACGCCCTCGGCCCGGTGTCGCTGGCCGTCATCGCCCTGGTGGCACCGTTCGTCCCCCGGTCGCGGAACCCCCTCCCGCACCGCCTGGACTTCCTGGGCCTGGTGCTGTCCGGCGGCTTCATGGGGCTGCTCGTCTACACCGTCATCGAGGCCCCTGACCGTGGCTGGGCATCACCGGCGTCGCTCGCCGGCTTCGCCGGTGCCGTCCTCCTGCTGATCGCGTTCATCGCCGGCGAGCGCCGCACCGACGAGCCAATGCTCGACGTACGGCTCTTCAAGGACATGCGCTTCAGCGCCGCCAGCGCCGCGGTCACGATCGCGTTCTTCACCCTGTTCGGGTTCATCTTCCTGATGACGCAGTTCTTCCAGTTCGTCCGGACGTACAGCCCGCTGTCCACCGGCGTCCACCTGCTGCCGGTCGCGGTCTCCGTGGCCGTCGGATCGACCCTCGGGACGCGGCTGGCGGTCCGTGCGGGCACCAAGGCGGTCGTCACCGTCGGTCTGGCCCTCCAGGCGATCTTCTACTTCTGGGTCGCAGGCGACATCTCCCCCACCCTCAGCTACGGGATCATCGCCGTCCAGATGGTCGTCTACGGCCTGGGTATGGGCCTGACCTCCGCGCCGGCGACCGAGTCCATCATGGGTGCGGTCCCCTCCGACCAGGCCGGCGTGGGGTCCGCCGTCAACGACTCCACCCGCCTGCTCGGCGGAACGCTTGGGGTCGCGGTCATCGGCAGCGTGTACGCCTCCCTGTACGACGCGCGGCTCGACACCGCGCTCCCCGCGGGACTGCCGCCCGCACTGAGGGACCTCGCCCATCAGTCCGTCGGGGCGGCGTTCGGCGTCTCCGGCCGGCTCGCCGCCCACGGTCAGACCGCCGCGGCCGACGCCGTACGTCAGGCCGCGACCGGTGCCTTCGACCACGGCCTCAGTGTCGGATGCGTCGTCGCCGGAGTCGTCGCGGTCGCCGGTGCGCTGCTCGCCGCCGTCTTCCTGCCCGCTCAGCCCCCGCAGCAACCCGCCCCGCAACACCAGCCGGTCGAGCCGACCGACACCACCAGCAACCGAAAGGACCCGGTGCCATGACCTACGGAGAAACCGCCGTCGCCCAGACCATCGACCGACTCCTGAGCGACCATCGCGATCTCGACGCCGCGGCCGACGGAGCCCTGGACAACCTCGACCAGTTCCACATCGGTGGCGCCGACGCCGTCGAACGGCTCATCCCCACCCTCGGCCTGAACCAGGGTGACGTCGTCCTGGACGTCGGCTCCGGATTCGGTGGACCCGCGCGCCAGATCGCCCGCCGTACCGGCAACCACGTCGTCGGCATCGACATCACCCCGGCCTACGTCGACGCCGCACGCGACCTCACCGCCCGGGCCGGACTCGGCGACCTCGTCCACTTCCACGCCGGGGACATCGCCGGTCTCCGGCCGGATCCGGCCTTCGACGCTGCGCTCACCATGCACGTCCAGATGAACGTACGGGACAAGACCACCTGGTTCCGTCACATCGCCGAACGCCTCGCCCCCGGCGCGCACCTGGCCGTCTGGGAAGTCTGCCAACCACACCAGGCCGACCTGCCCTGGCCCATGCCCTGGTCACTCGACGGCACCGACAGCTTCGTCGTCTCCGCCGAAACACTGCTCGCCTGTATCGAGGGCGCGGGGTTCGCCGCGGTCGAATGGACCAACGAGTCGGCATGGGTCCAGGACTGGATCACCAGGACCTTCGCGAACGGCCTGCCCGCCGAACCCGCACTACCGATGCTCCTCGACGACGGCTATACCCGCGTCATCAACTACGTCACCGCGCTCGCGGACGGCTCCCTCGAAGTCTGGCACGGCTCTTTCACCAAGGACGCCGGCTGACCACCTAGGGGGAAACAAGGAACGCCCCGATCGAGCCGTGCCACGAGAACGCCCACACGGGTTGGGGAAGTTGTGCGGCTGAACTGAGCCCGTTCGATCTGTCGCAGCCCGCCTTGTCCGGCGTCTCCGGCACACATTCCGGCGAGTTGTAGTCAGAACTCGCCGAACCGTGGGAAGCGGCCGCCCCGTCCGCCGCACCGTTCTCACCTGCGGGAGCGGAACGTCCGTCCACCATTCGGCCTGCTCGAAGGGGTGGCTGCCTGGACGAGAACGGTGTTTTGTCCGCCACCGCGCGGAGGAACCGAAGACAACCCGCAGCCTCGACAGACTGCGGCCGAACCGTCCGACACCGAGCCCGCACCGGCTGCCGAGCCGGAGCCCGTTCACGCCTGGCCCGTCCACGCTCACCTCACCTCGCGGACAGAAGCGGTCCCTGCCGGACCGCGGCTTCTTGCACACCGCCGTCGAGGTCCTCAACCAGCGCGGCGAGCCCGTGCTCACCAAGACCGCATGAATATCCTGCTGCGGCGCACGCCTCAGCGGTAGTCGGGGTTGGCCGCGTCGAGGCGGCAGCCGGCGTCCCACTCGGAGCGCTGGTTGCCGTGCGCCGGAATGCCCTTGGCGCGCTTGAGCATCGCCGCCATGTGCATCAGGTTCCAGGCCATGAACGTGGTGTTGCGGTTGGTGAAGTCGTTCTCCGGCCCGCCCGAACCGGGGTCGAGGTAGGAGGGTCCGGGTCCCGCCGGGCCGATCCAGCCGGCGTCGGCCTGCGGCGGGATGGTGTAGCCGAGGTGCTGGAGGCTGTAGAGGATGTTCATCGCGCAGTGCTTCACGCCATCCTCGTTGCCGGTGATCAGACAGCCGCCTACGCGCCCGTAATAGGCGTACTGGCCCTGGGAGTTGAGCAGCCCCGAGCCTCCGTAGAGCCGCTCGACGACCTTCTTCATGACCGAGCTGTTGTCGCCCAGCCAGATCGGCCCGGCCAGCACCAGGATGTCGGCGGCCATCACCTGCTCGTACAACGCCGGCCACTCGTCCCTCGCGAAGCCGTGCTCGGTCATGTCGGGGTAGACACCGGGGGCGAGTTCGTGGTCGACGGCCCGGATCTCGGAGGTGGTGACCCCTCGCGCCATCATGATCGCCGAGCTCTTGTCGATCAGCCCCTGGGTGTGGCTGACCTCCGGGGAAGGCTTGAGCGTGCAGTTGATGAACAGGGCGGTGAGGTCGTCGAAGCGGTACGCGTCGTCGGCGGGGTTCTCGGCGGTCACAGCGGGCTCCTTCGCATGGGACAGGGGCCGCCCCGGAGCGGGACGCGTCCAGCCGAAGCCTCTCGCGTGGATCTCTGTTTGTCGCGCTTTGTCCGCCACTCGTCACCGTTCCGACCGATGTCGCGCACGCTCCCGCACTCGCTGGGATCCTGGGCCCATGGCGATGGACGTGACGGTGCGGCGCATGATTCCGCTGCCGCCCGAACAGGTGGCCGCGTACGCCATGGACTGGCGCCACGACACCTGGGGGCACTCCCATGCCCGTTCAGGGCTATGGGAGAGGACCCAGGGCATCCGCAGGGCGGAGCTGACCCGGGAGGCGGACAGCGGCGGGTTCGGGGCGGGCGCCGAGGTCAGCCGCAGGGCGCGCTTCCTCGGCCGGAGCATCGAATACGTGCTGCGCGTGGTCGCGTACGAGCCGCCCCGGCTCCTGGACATGATCGCTTCGGCCGCCCCATGCCCATGCACGTCACCTACGCCTTCGAGGCCCGCCCGGACGGCACCCTGGCCGCGTCCGGGTGCACGGCGGCCCACGCGGCCTCCTTCGGGTGTCGGCGCGCCTGATGTCCCGTCAGGTCCGCTCCAGTCTTGCCAAGGACCTGCGCGGCCTCGAATCAACGGCTCACCGACCGGGAAGGCGGCACGTGATGGCGTACGACGAAGGGCTGGCCGAGCGGATCCGGGAGCGGCTCGGAGCGGATCCCGATATCACGGAGAAGAGGATGTTCGGCGGCATCGCCTTCCTCCGCAGCGGGAACATGGCCGTCGGCGTGACCGGAGACGATCTCATGGTCCGGGTCGGCCCCGACGCCACGGACGCCGCGCTTGCCCGGCCGGGTACGCGCATCTTCGACATGACGGGCCGCCCGATGCGCGGCTGGATCGTGGTTGCGGGCTCCGCCGTCGCCGAGGATGAGGCGCTCGGCGAGTGGATCGACGAGGGCCGCGCCTTCGCGGCGAGCCTGCCACCCAAGTAGCGGGCCCGCTGCCGCAGGGATCCTTCTCCCGGCCGGGTCCGGGTCTGCGGGAGCCCGGCCACGGAGTTCTCATGGCCGTCCGGTACACGGGCGGTCCCGGAGCCTGCCGCGTAGTGTGGATGACGAGGAGATGAGGGTCATGTCCGGACAGGTATTGACCGAGGTCAGCGCCGTCGTGGCGGCCGAGCGTGAGGCCGATCTCGTCGCGGCCTACCGCGAGCTCGTCGCCCGCCCCTTCCCCGATGGCCTCGTGCGAAGCGAATTGCTGAGCGGACAGGATGGGCACTGGCGGATTCAGACGCTGTGGCAAGACCGTGCAGCCCTCGACGCCATGCGGGCCGCCTACCCGGGCGGCCCGCCGGCACCCCGACTCTTCCGAGAAGTCGGCGCCGCCCCCGCGCTCGCACTGCTCGACGTCAAGGTCCACAGCGTCGCGCCAAGCGAACCGCGCTGATCCGACGCTGCGCCCGGTCGGAGGTGGCGCTTGGACAGATACGACCACCCTTGGTCATCAGACGGCAGTCGGTATTCGCGGGGCCGACGGTCAGCGCGGCAGGAGCTTCCTGGCCTCGGTCCGGGAGGAATCCTGGACGGGTGCGGCTCTCTTGAAGTGACTCGTTCGCCGGTGCAGTTGTGCGTTGGTCTGCCGTGATGGCGTGGTGGCTTCCACCGTTTCGGGTGGGAGCGAGGTCGACAGTGTCGGGCCTGACACCGAACCGACGTCTGTCACCCCTCGACCGTGCGGTGGAGCTGCTGCGAAACTGAGGGCGCGACGGCCGTCGGTTCGAATCTGTCCGATGCCGCCATGAACGCCGCCCGCACCATGAGCACTCTGACGGGGTAGAGGCAATGGCGGAGCCGGGCAACGGCGATGATCCCGCGACGAACGGCGCCGGCAGTCCACAACACTGGACGCCCTTCAGCATCACCACGGCGGTCGCCATCCCACTCCTGGCGGACATGCAGCTGTTCGGCACTCAGGAAGGCAAGCACATCGAGGTGGACGTCACGGGATCAGACGCTTTCACCTACACCGTCCGGGACTCCTACATGCACATTGTCCGGGCCTCGAAGGCCAGCAATTGGCGGCAGGCCGTGTACGTCGATGATCAGAAGACCGCCACCTACCCATATCCCCCTGCTAGACCCCACCCAGGTCGCCTGCACGCAGGCTCATCCGGTCGTGACAGCCGCCGACGGCAGCATCACCCACTACGACCGGGCTTGAGTGGTCAACTGCCGCGTCTTCGGGAGTCACTGGCCAGCCTGAGCACGGGTGAATATCGCCGGGACATGAGTCGCCCATAGGTGCGAACGGCTTGGGTGAGGTGGCAAGATTCTGGCCGACAGCGGGCCGGGACGGGATGCCAGCGCACTGGGAAAACGGTTGGGAAAACAGTTGGGGGGGCTGTTGATGAGCACGCAAGATGTAGTAACGATCGCCGTCGCGGTGTTGGTCCCTGTCGTGACCGCGGCTGCCGGCGTCGTGAGTCTGCTGATACAGGACCGGCGGGTGCGCCGGTCCCGCGACGGCCGGCGTCGGCTCGTCTTCGAGGACGCAACTCGGCAGGTGGCCTTCGCAGCCGAGTGGCGGAGGGCAAAGCAACTGACCGCCGCCACCCCGGAAGCACTCCAGGTCCCGACCGCGGTGGCCAACGGCTGGCTGGACGAGGCATCCGCACGAGTGACCGCAGCCGAACAGCCCAACCTCGGTGAGGATCCGCATGTCTCGTTCAGCAGGCTCCTGCTGCTCTACCGGTTCCGCCGCCGGTCGGCGAAGGCCATCCGGATCGACTTCTACGCGGTGCTCGGTCTCATGAGTTTCACAGTCCTGTCGATCGTGTTCGACGAAGCAACTCGGGAGAACACGGCTTCCTGGGTGGCGATACTGGTCCTCTCGGGGATGATCGCCCTGCTCCTGCGCTTCTGGGCCGTCTCGGCGGACTCCACGGTCGCGCGCTGACAGGATGTGGCGGGAACGGTAGGGCAATGACCGGCGCCCGTCCGGTCTCTGTCACCGTGTGGTCCACCGCATCGGTCGGCCGTTCGTTGTGCCTGCTCTTTCAGGACATGACACCGCCGCCCCCCCCGGACGTGGGCCAGCCGCAGGTTGTCCTCACCCCGTCGGCGACCAGCACGCTCTCGCCGGGTCCGTCGGTGGGGTGAGGGGGCGGGCGGAGTTTCCTACGCCAGCCAGGCCGTCGTGTCCGGCGTCGGTCTCCTGCCGTCCTCCACTGCCCGCACGTCGAAATGCCGCGCTCGAACCAAGCTCACCACTTCACACGACAGCCGTCTGCATTCACGACCAGGTGCGGCCGAGCCTTCGGGCGAGCCCATCGGAGCACGGTCGACTCGCCTGCGGTCCGCACGCATAGCTACGAGGTGAAAGGGCTCACCGCCCCCACTTCGCATCCCGGCCTCGGAATGCGCTGACCGGCCCGAGCCGGCCTTCGCCCGCCCGTCTGCAGCCGTCGGCAATCCGCCCGGCGTCTGGCTCGCATGTTCGCTGTGGGCTCCGCTGGAATCCTGCCCTCCGGCCAACGCCGCTCACCATGCAGGGCAGCGCCGCAGCACCTGGCCCGCGAGCACAACATCGACGATGGAGCCGCACGCCGAGCCCTTGCCGGTAGCCGCAAACTCGCATGGGCCCACGCGCCCTCACAGGTCCAGACGAGAAGTCGTGGGATGCCGATCACCGACCACCGCTCTCCCGGGCACCACCCGGGAGCACCCTCAGCGAGCTGGGCGCGCAACCGGCTCACTTCGTTCACCCCGCGCACCCCGGACGGCCTCCGAAGCCGTGTGCGCAGGTTCGAATCCTGCCGGGGGCACCAGATCACAATCCGTGTTTTCGCAGGTCAGGGCCGACATGGGCCCTACCTGCGAGACTACCTCTGGCGCACAGAAAGTCAGCCAACGAGGAAGATCACCTCTCGTCCGCGGCATGCCCTCACGGGCATTGCCGCAGTAGAGGGGCGTGCCGCAGCGGTTCAGGGACCGCTTGGCGGCGTGCGCGGGTTCGAACCATCCGGGGACTTCCAATAGCAAGCACTTCAGTTACGCTCTGCAGTTCGACCTGCGGAGTACAAGAACACCGCCGCCGGCTCGGGTGCGGCGACCAACGACCGGCCACAGCCGACCGACGCGCAGGCGGCGGGCCAGGAGGTCGCGGACGCCGACGGCTTCGTGAGTGCGATCAGCCGCTGTTCTTCCAGTGGAGTACGGCACCTTCCGCTACGGCCGGAAGCACTCCCGGCTGGCGCTCCCGGCGAATTCGGCGCATGCCTCGATCGCCTTCGTGTCCCCCGCCTTCACCGCGACCATCGGTGAGGAGCGGTACATCCCCGTGACGTACTTGTCCGCGATCACCATGTGCTGTGCTGCCACGCCCGGCGCGGAGACCTCGAAGCGGTCACCGACGCGCTGCCCGCTGACGCGCACCCAGGCCGCGCCGCACTCCGGCTTGTAACGGATCTGCACCTCGACACCCGATCTCCTGAGCGTGCGCAGGACCTTCGGCGCCCCCTGCACCTCCACGTCCCCACACCCTGTCGCCAAGGGCTCCTGGCCAGTACACCCCGCACCATGGCAGAGGACCTGCCGGGCGGCGCTGCGCGCCCTGGGAGCAGGGGGAGAGTGCGGTTCGCCGGTCGGCCGGAGTGCCACCGCCAGCACGGCACCGAGCACACACGCCACGATGCCCGTGGCCGCGGCCACCCTCACCAAGGGACGGCGCCACCACGGGGAGCGGGAAGGTTCCGGCTCGGAATCCACCGCTCCGGGGCGAGCGCCCCGGCCGCTCCAGGCCACCTCAGCCAGCTCCCACAGCGCCACATGGCGGGCGGCGGGCACTCCCGCCACCCGGCACAGCGCTTCCACCGCCGAACGCGGAGGCAGCTTCCGGCCGTTGAGATAGCGCTCCCAGGACGACTTGCTGAAGGCGGTCTGCGCGGCGAGCGCGGCCAGGCTCAGCTCCGTGCGGCCGCGCAACTCCCGCAGCGCCTCGGCGAGCAGCACGCTTTCCGGCGCCTCTTGGCTCATTTGCTGAGCGCCCCCCAGGTCTGCGGTCCGACCAGGCCGTCGACGTCGAGCCCCTTCCTGCTGTGCTGGAAGCGCTTGACGGCGATCTCGGTGTTCGGGCCGAAGCGACCGTCGATCCGTCCTGGCGAGAACTTGGCGTGCTGGAGGAGACACTGGGCCTCGACCACCTGCCAGCCCTGCACGTTGAGCCCGATCACCGTCTTGCGGTCCGCGCTGTGTCCCGCGTAGAGACGGCCGTCGTACCGCTTGAACTCGCAGCGGTAGGTCTCGCCGTACTCGAAAGCCCCCTCATGAGCGCCTGTCAACGGCCCCTGCTCCGGCTTGCCCTCAGCCGTGCCGCCGCCCGCCCAGGGAGCCGACACCAGCAGCGCACCGATGAGACCGCCCGCGAGGGCTATGCCCAGGCCGCCCACGGTCATCCAGAATCCTCGTCGGCGCGGTGACGCCACGGCGCTCAGCGGCTCGGTCGCCCGTTCCCCGGGCGTCTCGCCCTCCCCGTTCCGGCTCGGTGCCGATGCCGCCCACGCCGATTCGGCGACCTCGTGCAGGGCCAGCAGCCGCTCGGGATCGGCATCGCAGACCCGGGCCAGCTCCTCGACGGCGGAGCGCGGCGGCAACGTCCTGCCGTTGAGATAGCGCTCCCAGGACGACTTGCTGAACGTCGTCTTCGCGGCGAGCGCGCTAAGGCTCAGCCCGCCGTGGTCCTTCAGCCTCCGCATCTGTACGACGAGTTGCCACACCTTCTGGTCGAGCGACGCGGGTAGCTCCTTCCAACGCGACATGTTCCACCCCATGTCCGGTGTTTCGAGTCCCCGTAAGGGAGGCGTACCCCCTTCGAATGGTTCCCCGTCCACCCCTCCCGCTGCCGCCAGCCCCCTGCGATCCGGCCATCCGGAGGCCGCCCCCGCGCGGGTGAGGCGTCCCAGGGACGCAGCACCGCCCACGACATCGCAGCTGGTCAGCGTGTACGTCGTCCCACGATGGCCCGTACACCCCTAACCCCCTGGCCCTCCCGACGATTTGGCCAGCATCGTCGGTAGGGCAAGCCGGGCGGCGCGGTCCACCCCGCGCCGCCTCCACCGACCAAACGGGGAAGGAACTCCCACGACATGAACGCACGAAAGCGCATGGCCGTCGCCGTCGCCACTGCCGCCCTGGGTGGTCTCGCCGTCGTCCCGGCGGCCGAGGCCGCTTCTACGAGCGCGAATCACCAGTCCGCCCACACCGCGACCGTAGCCGCGGTCCGCGCCGACAGGACCGCGGGAAGCTGGACTTGCAACTACTACCACGGCAACTCGAAGATCCTCAGGTCCGGTTCGAAGGGCGCGGCCGTCAAGGAAGCGCAGTGCCTGCTGAAGCTCCACTGGAAGTCACCCCTCGGCAAACACCTGGCGATCGACGGCAAGTACGGCCCGAAGACCACGAAGGCCGTCCATGAGTTCCAGCACCTCCGGAACAAGTACCAGCACGCGCACATCCGGGTGGACGGCATTGTCGGCCCGCAGACCTGGAAGTGGCTGCGCTACTAGGGCCTGCGTGACGGCGGTCCGCCCTCCCACGGGGGAGGAGGGCGGACCGCCCGCCTGCGACAGCCCCCAGCTCACCCGTAACCGCCTGCCAGCCCAAGCACAGCCCCTCGTCACACCGTGTTCGGATGGCGAGAGCGTCGTTCCCTGGAATCTGATGGAGCGCCCCCTTCCCCGCACACGGTTTCACCGGTTCGGCCGTCTGTCGTAGCGAACCGTCAGGCGCACGGAGTCGAAGAGCGGCGGGACAGTTCGTCCGCCAGGCGGGTCAGCTGTGTGGGTGCCACGGGAACCCGGCTGAGCGACTTGGCCATCCCCGCCGATGCCCCTCATGTTCGTCATCGTCTTTCAACGCGGCGGCAAGTTGTCCTGGAGGTCTCGAACACTGCCATTGCGGCTTGCCCGCACCAAAGCCACCAACTCACTCGACCGGTCCGCACCGATCCGCAGCTCCTTCCACAGCGACTCAGCCGAGACCGGACGCTGATGCAACTCCCGATGCCGGGCATCCATACGCCGAGCACGCTCCAACAGCGGATCACCACCACCCCGTTCACCTTCGCCATAGCCCTCGGCGTCCCCCGCACCCCCGCACCCCGCCCCCCGCCCCCCGCCCGGACAATCGGCCGGGTGCGCCAACAACTCCACCGAACTCCGAATAGGCAACGGATATTGATGAGGCTTCATGAAAACGGCTCTGACGGCAGTTCCGTGAAGGTCATGGCTGAGTGAGGATGCGGGTCCGGAGGAGCGGCGTGGAGGTTCTGGCGGCGAAAGCCAGCGAAGCCCTGCATCGGTTTCGGGGCGTCCTGCTCGGCCTGGCGGATCCACTCCAGCAGCAGGTATCCGCGCCGGTGACGGAGAAGATCAGCGTCGAAGAAGTCGTCCCCGAAGGACGACGCCACCGCGAACGCTTCCCGCCGGACGCCCGGTTGCGCAGAGTCATTCCCTCACAGCCTTCGTGCTGGTCACGTCCCTCTTTGGCCAGAGCACAGGATCAGATGAGGACCGGGCCGTGTTCACGTCCTCGGAACCCTCGTACGGGGGAGCGCGTTCGGGACATCGTCCGAGGTCGGACCAGAAAGAACAAGTCAGTGCGCCAGGACTTGGGCGAATACGCGTCGGAGGGCGTCGGCTGGGTCGGTGAGGAGGCCGTTGCTTCGCCAGGCGATGTGGTGATCGGGGCGTATGAGCAGGCATCCGCGGTCGCTGATCTCCTTTGCCCGGTCCCAGTCGCCGAGCACGTCGGCGTAGTCGCAGCCGGGGCCGAGCAGTCGTCCGGCGATCTCGATGCCGCGCTCCGCGCCGATCTTCTCGGCCGCGTCGAGCCACGCCTGGCCGCCGATACCGGTGAGGACGGTGAATCGGCCGTGACCGGCGAGGTCAAGGGTGGACAGCTGCTGGTTGTCCTTTTGCAGCCAGGCGTGCGGCAGACGGGCCCCTGGGCGGGTGGTGGGGTGGTAGTACAGCTCCGGGTCCCGGTCGTAGGCGGGAGGGGACGCACCGTCCGGCACGATCGCGGTCGAGCTGTAGCGTTGGCCCAACTCCACCCCGTGGGCGTTGAATTGGTAGTTCTGCAGGCTGACGGCTTCCCGCAGAGCGGTTCGGCTTTGCCGGCCGGCCTCGGTGTCGGAGAGCAGCTGGTCCAGGCCGCGCCAGCCTTCTTCCGCGCTCTGGCCGGGCCTGAAGCCGAACGCCTGGGATATGGGCAGCATGTCCTGCACGCTTTTCATGGCCCGGTCGACGACCTGTCTGCCCACCGGTTGGCGTTCGGCGTCGTAGGTGTCCAGCAGGGCCTCTCCGGCGTGGCCGCGCAGGACCAAGGACAGCTTCCAGGCGAGGTTGTAGACATCCTGAACGGACGTGTTCGTGCCCAGGCCGTTGGCGGGTGGATGCCGGTGAGCCGCGTCTCCGGCGAGGAAGATCCGGCCCTTGCGGTAGGTGCGGGCGATCATGTGGTTGATCTGCCACTTGCTGACCGACTTGATGCGGATGCCGATGTCGGGGTCGCCGATGAGCTCGGCGGCACGGGCGGTGACCGCGGTGTCGGACAGGTCGGGTTCGCCCTCGGCGGGGTCGTACATGAAGAGCATGACCCACTCGGTCCACGGCTTGACGCAGATGAAGGTTCCGGAGCCGACCCAGTAGTCGTTGCCGGGCTGGCTCATCCAGTACAGCGTGCCGGGACGGTGAGCGGTGTAGCGGGTGAGGTCGGCTTCGAACCATACGTTAGCCGCGTGGCCGAGGCCGGATTCGCCGTCGAACGCGAAGCCCGTCTGCTGGGCCACGGTGCTGCGGCCGCCGTCGGCGCCGATGGCGTAGCGGGCACAGATGTCGTACTCGTGGCCGTTGGTCGTGTCCCGGACCGTGGCGTGGACCGCGTCCGGTGTCTGGCTGATGCTGATCAGCTCGATGGAGAACCTGATGTCGGCGTCGCGCCGCTGTCCCGCCCGCAGGATCAACGGCTCAAGGATGTGCTGGGGGATGTTGCACATGGCGGTGGGGCTGGCGGCCTCGTAGTCGGCCTTTCTCGCGACGCCGCTGCCCCAGGTCATGAGGCGGGCGAGCTCACGGCCGGCGAAGCTGGTGGCCCAGACGTTGTTGCCCATCAGCTCATTGGGTACGGCGGCCTCGCGGACGTCGTCCTCCATGCCGAGGTCGCGGAAGACCTCCATGGTGCGCTGGTTGGTGATGTGGGCGCGCGGGGAGTGCGCGGTGCCCGGGTACTTGGTGACAGTGATGGCGCTGGTGCCGTACTCGGCCAGCAGGGCCGCGGCGGTCAGACCCGCGGGGCCGGCGCCGATCACCAGCACGTCGGTGTCGAAGGTGGGCATGGTCGATCAACCTCTCCTGAGGTCCTGAGGTCCTGGGGAACTGCCGGTACGGGTTAGCCGGCGTGGTGTGCGCCGGTCATCAGCGCGGCGAGGTCGTCCGGCTTGAGGAAGGAGGGCGGGGGCGGCGGTCCCCAGTTGAACAACCCCTTGGCGCCGTTGAGGACTTCGGGGGTCCACAGCTGGTCGTCGATGATGCAGTCCATGTCGGAGTAGTACTCGGAGAAGTTGCCCGCCGGGTCTTTCAGGTACCAGAAGAAGTTGGAGCCCGCGTGGTGGCGGCCCAGGCCCCAGACATGGCGGTCGGGATGGTCCTGGAGCATCGCGGACGCGCCGCGTCCGACCTCGTCGACGTCCTCGACCTGCCATGAGGTGTGGTGCAGGAAGTTGACCGGGGCGCCGAGCACCAGGACGTTGTGGTGATCGGTGGAGCAGCGCATGAACGCGCCGTGGCCCTTGATGTAGTCGCTGGTCCTGAATCCGAGTCCTTCGGTGAAGAACCGCATCGTCGCCTGGTGGTCGACGGACCCGATGACCACGTGGCCGAGCTTGCGGGGGCGTACCGGCTGCTGCCGAAGCACGCCCGGCGCACGCCCGTTGGGGCGTTCCAGGCGGCCGGGGCCGTTGTAGGGGGTGGGCGGTTCCCGGTCCTGGTGGATGCGGTCGGCGATGTGCACCACGGCGCGGAATCCCGCGACCGGCTCCTCGGTGACGAGCGCGCTGTCGTCCCGCTTGACCTGGAGGTCCAATGCCGTGAGACGACGGGAGATCCGTTCCAGATCGTCGGTGTCGTCGACGCCGATGCTGATCTCGACCAGACGTCGGGTGGGGGCGTGCACGATCTTCAACTGCCGGCCGCCGTCCCGGGTGGCGAACCATCCGCCGTGGTCGCGGACGAGACCGAAATCGCGGTAGTAGGCGGCTGTCTCCTCGACGTTGGGCACGCCGATGACGAGGGAGTTGAGCCGGTGCAGTGGCATCGTCGCCACGCTCCTTTCCGGCAGCTCAAACCATGTATGTGCTGGATGACATCCATGTGTACTCCCGCTCATTCGACTCGTCAATAAACTTTCGAATGTTTCTCTTTCATTCGCATGTGGCTACACTGTTCGCATGAATCGGCAAGGTGGCTCGAAGACCCGCACGGACGGGGTGCACCAGCGGCTGCGCGGCGACATCCTGGGCGGCCGACTGGTCCCCGGACAGCGGCTGAAGTTCCCGGAGCTGTGCGAGCGCTACGACACCAGCGTGGGAGCGGCCCGCGAGGCGCTGACCCGCCTGGCCGCCGAGGGCCTGGTCAAGACGCAGGCCCACCACGGGTACATGGTCACTCCGCTGTCCCACGAGGACCTGGCCGATCTGACCCGGGCCCGGGTGGAGATCGAGTCGCTCGTCCTTCGCCTGTCCGTACTGGACGGCGACATGCACTGGGAAGCCCAGGCGGTCGCCGCGCACCATCTGCTCGAACGCGCACCGTTCTTCGCGGACAGCGACCACGATCACCCCAGCGACGCATGGGCGGAGGCCCATGGGGCCTTCCACATGGCCCTGCTCGCGGGGTGCGGCAACCGCAGGCTCCATGACACCGCTCGTGCCCTGCGGGAGGAGGCGGAGCTGTACCGGCAGTGGTCGGTGTCCTTCGGGCAGGAACCGGACCGTGACCTGCCGGGCGAGCACCGCGCCCTGCTCGAAGCCGCCATCGCCCGCGACCCCGACCTCGCCGCCGAGCTGCTGCGCGACCACATCGCGCACACCGCGCAGCTGCTGATCAGCTGTGCCGAGGACGAGCCGAACTCGACGCTCGGCGGCACCGCATGACGTCCGACGCACGCCTCATTCGCAGCTGGAGCATCCCATGCGTATCGCCAACCTTTCCGGCCGCCTAGTCCTCATCGTCGACGGTCTGGCCGTCGACATGGAGCAGGCCAGCGCAGGCCGGTTCACCGCCGATCCTCAGGCCGTCTACCCGCGTTGGGCCGAATTCGGCGCCTGGGCGGAGCAGGCCGACCTGCCGCCCGGAATCCACTTCGCACCGGGCGACCTCGGCGCACCGGCCCCGTCCCCGGGCCAGCTGTTCGCGATCGGGCTGAACTACCGCGACCACGCCTCCGAATCGGGCTTCGCCGCACCTGAGGGTCTGCCGCCGGTGTTCACCAAATTCCGTACGAGCATCTCGGGCCCGGTCACCGCTGTCACCCTGCCGGCCGGCGGGCACACCGACTGGGAGGTCGAGCTGGTGGCCGTCATCGGCACCCGGGCGTACCGGGTCTCCGAGTCAGCGGCCTGGAGCCACGTCGCAGGACTGACGGTGGGACAGGACATCTCGGAGCGGATCGGCCAACTGGCCGGACCCGCCCCGCAGTTCAGCCTCGGCAAGTCCCACCCCGGCTTCACCCCCATGGGCCCCTGGCTCGTCACCCCGGACGCGTTCGAGGACCCCGACGATCTTGAGCTGCGCTGCACCGTCAACGGCGAGGAGGTCCAAAAGGGCCGTACCCGCGACCTGATCTCCTCGGTGCCCGCCCTCGTCGCCGGCCTGTCCGCCGTCCTGCCACTGTCGCCCGGGGACGTCATCTTCACGGGCACACCGGCCGGCGTGGGACTCGGCCGCACCCCGCAGCGCTGGCTCGCCCCCGGCGACGAATTGGTGTCCACCATCGAGGGCATCGGCGAACTGCGCCAGCGCTTCGTGGCCTGACTGGACGCCGCACGCGCCCACCGCCCCGCCCACCGCCCCGCCCACCGCCCCGCCCACCGCACCACCCTGGCCCGCCCTGCCCGTAAACAGGGCGAGCGTTCTCAGAGCATCCGCGACGCATTCCGGAGGCTCCGCCCGCCGACACCGACCTGTGGCTACCGGCTTGCGTGCAACAGGGATCCCACCTTCGCTCCTCGGGAACCAGGCTCCGCACTTCGCCGCGGGTCGGGCCACGACTGCTCACCGCGGAACCGCCGCAGGTCTCAGACGCCATTCCACTTTCCGAACCTGATCATTTGGTTCGGTATGTGTAGGCGGATCAAGTGCAGCACCGCACATCATTACATTCCATGGAATGTATGTGCTATCTTAAAAACATGATTCCACGGAAACAACCTTCGCCGGTGGAGATCGACGAGGGTGATGCCGTACCGGACCTGGCGGGCCTGTTCGACGAACTCATCCGCTTCGAGATCGAGCTGTGGAACGCGGTGGACACGCGCCTGCGCGCCGACTGCGACCTGCCGCTCAGCAGGTTCGAGCCCATGCGGGTCATCACGCGGCGCGCCCCGTGCCGGGTGCAGGACATCGCCGAGGAGATGTCGATCACCGTCGGCGGAGTCAGCAAGCTCGTGGACCGTATCGAGGCGGCCGGGCACTGTCGTCGCCGGCCCAATCCCGACGACAAACGCTCCTCGGTGATCGAGCCCACACCCGCCGGCAGGCGGCTGCTCGCCGCCGCCGTCACGTCGTTCGAGGACGAGCTGCGCATCCGGCTCGGCTCGGCCGTCGACGCCACTTCCCTGCGGCAGTTCAGCGCCACCCTGACCCGGCTTCGATCAGCCGGACACCGCGCCGATTCCACCGAATGACAGCTGCGCATCGCGTTGGCCGTCGCAGTCATCGGCGACATGCCTCTTTCAGCAACCGCTTCCAGAAGGAGCCGAATTCATGACAAGCCGTCGTACCGTACTCCGCAAGAGCGCCGCCGTGGCTTTTGGTGCCACCGCTCTCGGCGCCGTCGCCTCCGCGGATCCCGCGGAGGCTCAGACAATGCGGCAGTCCCCGTCGTCGAATTCACCTCGACGCGACCGATTCGAGGCGCAGCAGCATGCCGAGATCGTGGGAGTACTGAAGAGCTATGAAAGGGCTCTGGCTGCCAGTGATGTGACGGGCGTGGTGCGGCTGTACACCGACGATGCAGTGCTGCTGCCTCCGGGAGCTCCGACCGCGGTCGGTATCGACGCCGTACGGGCGACGTACACGGGCATATTTCAAGCGCTCCGCCTCGACCTCACCTTCGAGGTCGCCGAGGTGAACATCGTGTCTTCCGAGTGGGCGTTCCTGCGAAGCGCCTCCACCGGCACCGTCACCACGCTCGCCGATGGCGCGCAGCTCGCGAGCAGCAACCACGAGTTGTTCGTGCTGCACAGGATTCACGGCTGTTGGAAGCTCGCCCGCTACGGCTTCTCGTCGGTCCTGCCGACGGCCTAGCAGGCGGCGGCCCCGCCGGCGTCCGACGACGTCCGGCCGTGGGCTTCGGCTTCTTCGCCACTCAACGCGGCGGCTTGACCGGGCGCCGCTCAAGGAAGGAATGATCGCCATGAGCAAGGGTGAAACCAAGAGGATTCGCGTCGGCATCATCGGCGCCAATCCGGATCGCGGATGGGCGGCGCAGGCGCATATCCCCGCGTTGAAGACGCTCTCGGACGATTTCGAGATCACGGCGCTGTCCACCAGCCGACGTGAATCCGCCGAGGCCGCCGGCAAGCTCTTCGGTGTGCCTCTCGCCTTCGACAATCACCAGGACCTCGTCACCAGCGACGCCGTGGACGTCGTCGCCGTCACCGTGAAAGTGCCCCATCACCTCGAACTGGCGAGCGCGGCGCTAGGCGCGGGCAAGGCCGTGTACTGCGAATGGCCCCTCGGCAACGGCTTGGAAGAGGCGGAGACGCTGGCCGCACTCGCGAGGAAGCAGGGCGTCCTCGCCGTGGCGGGTCTGCAGGCCCGTTCCGCGCCGGCGGTTGCGTACGTCCGTGATCTGATCGAGCAGGGGTACGTCGGTGAGGTGCTCTCCACGACGCTGATCGGTTCGGGAATGGGCTGGGGACCGACGGTGGAACCCCACAACGCATATCTCGCCGACAAGAAGAACGGCGCGACGATGCTGTCGATCGCGGTCGGCCACGCGGCGGATGCGCTGTGCCACTGCCTCGGCGAGGTCCAAGAGCTCTCGGCCACCACCACCGTGCGGCGAAAGACCGTCACGATCGATGAAACGGGCGAGCACAGGCCCATGACCGCGGCCGACCAAGTGAGTGCCACCGGACTACTCGACGGCGGGGCCGCGTTCTCGATCCACTATCGCGGCGGCTTCTCGCGCGGCACGAACCTTCTCTGGGAGATCAACGGCACCGAAGGTGATCTGCAGGTCACCGCCGACGGCGGCCAGATGCAGATCTTCGACCTGACCGTACGCGGCGGCAGGGGCGCGCAGTCCTCGCTTGAGGTCCTACCCGTGCCGGAGCAGTACCGGTGGTCTCCGCCGCAGGGCCCGGGCCCTTCCACCAACGTCGCGCAGTCGTACGCACGGTTCGCCCAGGACTATCGGGAGGGAACGCATGTGTGCCCCACGTTCGAGGACGCGGTCACGCGCCACCGCATGCTGAACGCGATCGAAACGGCCGCGGCAACCGGTCAGCGTCAAACGCTCGGCTGACCCGGAGAGGCCGATGACGCCCATGATTCGAAATACCAGGTCGTGTACGCGCAGCCTCCCGCCGATGGCTCGTTGCCGGATCGGGCAGGCCGCAGGCGGTGTAGGCGTGTCGGTGGGCGGCTGCGGCGGGACAGGGATCGCCGGTGAGGTGTACAGCTGTCCGTCGCCCGGGCCGCCTCGATGAAGTGGGCGGGCTGATGGCGAGGGTCATCGTGCGGCTCATCGCACGACTGACGCCCCCTGACCTGAGTCGGAGATTCGTCGCCGGTTGGGCATGAGAGGTCATTTCCATCCCCGACGCACCGTTACCCACGGTTCCCTGCGGTGCGAGGGCGCGGGACTGATGGGGTGCCGCCGATGCGGTCGAACCTTGAGAGCGGAGCACGGTGACGGCTGGGGTTGGGATATGGCCTGCGTCTACCTCATTCCAAGGCACCCTGTTCCGCGCCGTGCTCCCGGGGGCTGGTGCGCGCCGGGCGCGCCGACCTCCGGGCGGCACGCCCGGCATGAGCGAACGACGCCCGAATCCGAGTGACTGTCCGATGCCCGCAGGGAGTTGGTCGAGCCGGCGCCGACCGCCTGCGATCACGGCCGCCATGCATGCACATCGGCACTCGACAGCCTCCCGTCGCCGAAACCCGGAGGATGGTCCGTACCAGGACATTGACAGGAACTCGCCACGGCGGTTCACTTCCCCGGGTAGCCACGGCATTCATTCGGCCCTTGAAACGTGACACTCGCGGCGCGTTGACACCCTCGCCTACGCCCCCGAATCTGGCGGCTCCCTGCACAACCTCGCCATCCACCTGGCCGACCTCGGCCGGTACCACGAGGCCGTGACGATCAGCGAACAAGCCGTCCAGCAGTACCGGAAGCTCGCCGCAACCGATCCCACCTACCAAAGCCACCTGGCCGGCTCAGAGGCCAACCTTCGCTCCTACCGGCGACACCGACTCTGGAACCGCATCGCTCGACCCCGCCGTGTCCGCAGCTGAAGGCCCCTGCCGGCGGACACACCCTAGTTAAGAAGACCTTTGAGCCTCGTCCAGCTTCGAACCCGCAGGTCATCGGGGGCTGCTGTGAGTCAGCGATCTCGTGCTTGTACTGGGCGCGGGCGGTTGTCTGCTCCCGAGGTCGTCTGTCAGCGTGCGACTTCGGTGTTGGTCAGCACGAGCAGCGCCCGCAGCAGCGTGGTGGCGTAACGGGCCGACAGTCGAAGCTTGGTGATGATGCGCCAGACACCTCACGTGCGCGAACGCGTGCTCGCAGACCGCGCGCACAGACGCGATCAGCTTGTTCCAGCGGGGCGCGGTGCGGCTGCACATCCGCCTCCGTGTGCTCCGGCACCTTGCTCCGCATCGCATCGCCCACCTGCACGCCACCGAGATCCTCGACTCCCGCGCCCGCCCCACCCTCGCCGTCACCCTGGAAACCGCCGACGGCCTGACGGTGCGGGCCGGGGTCCCCTCCGGTGCCTCCACCGGAACCCGCGAGGCCGTCGAATGCGCTACGGCGGCCAGGGCGTCGCGCAGGCAGCCGTTCACGTCAACGGCGAGATCGCCGACGCGCTGAGCGGCCGTTCCTACTCCTCGTTCACCGAAGTCGACGCCACCCTCATCCAGTTGGACGGAACCGACACCAAGTCGCGGCTCGGAGCCAACGCGATCATCGGCGTCTCGCTGGCCGCCACCGCCGCTCCGGCACTGCCCTACGGCCTCACCCGCTGAGCGCCCCGGCCGCGTGACGGCCGGCAGGACCAGGGCAAACACCCGGACCACGGCGACCACCCGGCGCCGCGCGGGCTGAGGACCGGATCATCCGTCCGATTCCGCGATCTTGGCCCTGATCTTCGGATCGCCGGCCAGCGCCGACGGCAGGGCGGTGCGGGAGTCGAGCTGCGCGGTGAGCAACTGGGCAACCGTCACATGCGTGGTGTTGCTGGAGGTCCAGCCTGCCGCCTTGCCGTTCACCGTCTTCTTGGCGATGGTACGCAGATCCGCCCCTCGCAGATCCGCGCCCTTGAGATCGGCTCCGGTGAGGTCGACGCCGCGCAGGTCCGCGTTCTGCAGATTCGCGGCGGTCAGCCTCGCGCCCCTGAGAGAGGCGTCCACCAGGCTCGCCTCGCCGAGCCGGGCCCCGTCGAGTCGCGTGCCGATCAGGTCGGCTCCGTCCAGCCAGTCCTCTCGCAGGTCCGCGTCGTTCAGGGCCGCTTTGCTGAGGTCCACCCCGACCAGATACGCCTCGCGCAGATTCGATCCGGGGAGGTTGGCGCTGCTGAGATGCGCGCCGCTCAGGTTGGAGTCCGGCAGGTTCGCGGCGTCCACTCCGGTGAGGTCCTCTTCGATGCTCCCCTCGCGGCTGGCGCTGCGTACGGCGATGTGCGGCAGATAGGCGTCGCGCAGATCCACCTCGGAGCTGCCGTCGTGGGCGGGATTACGGCGTGCGAGGACCTCGAAGGCGGCCTGGACATCGGCTTCGGGCCGTCCGGCGTATCCCGCGCTCTCCTTCCCGGCGGACAAGGAGTGGGCGCGGATGTAGGCGGACAGGACGTCCACGATGGATGCCTGGTCGCGGGACGAGTCCTTCATGATGCGCTGCAGGGCGTAGATGCCGCCCAGACGCACGTCGGCGGAGGAGTTGCCCAGGTTGTCGATGGCGGCCGTGTAGCGGTCGGTGACCTGTCCTTCCCTGGTCGTAGCCGTTTCGTTGTGATTCAGCAGCACGCTGATCAGTACGGCCGCGATGGCGGCGATGGCCGTCAGCGTGCTGCCGATCGCCGTGCCGAGCACTTCGATGTGACGCGTCCAGTCCCGCGCCACCCCAGTCTGGTCGCCGGCGTGTGAGTCCGGTGTCGACGGCCGTGTGGCATCCGTATCGTCCGGGCGCCGCACTGCATCGCCGGGGTCAGACGGAGTTGGCGTCTGCGGGTCACCGGCCCCCGTCCGTTGCTGTCCCGTCGTGGCACGAACTGCCGCTCGGCGTTGGGCAATACGGCGAAGCTGCTGTGCTGATCTCCTGCCCTGGGAAGCGCTCGTCGCCATGACGTCATTTGATCCGACCAGCGCGGTCATCCGGGGAGTCTTTACAGGTCCCGCACGGCCTCTTGCACCACGTGAGCGGCGATCTTTGCCGTGCCATGCCTCAGAAACGGCGGTCAACGGCAGCAGCCGCGCCAGCCGTACGTCCCGGAGTACTCTGCAGCCACAGCACGCGTACGACAACCGGCGTCCCGACAGCGACATCTGCCATGCGGAACAGCCGACCCCCGTCGAGAGTGGGCGCGAACGACAAGCCGGTGTGCCGCGGCCCAGACCCTGGACACCCCACTGAGCCTCCGTCAACCTGAATGCACAGGTCAAGGGCGGGTCTGGTGCAATTACGGTTGCCAAGGCAGCCCTGAAGCGTCGGCACTCACTCTCGTGCGCCGCCATTGCGGCTCGCCCGCACCAAAGCCACCAACTGCCTCGACCGGTCCGCACCGATCCGAAGCTCCTTACGCAGCGACTCAGCCGAGACCGGACGCTGGTGCCGATCCTGGTGCTGGGCATCGACCTGCCGGGCACGCTCCAACAGGGGATCCCCAAGAATTCGATCACCGACCCCGTCGACCTCGGCTCCTTCTCCGAGACGATGCTCCGCATCCATCTGCACAGCCGGCCGGTGCGCCAACAACTCCACCGACAACAACAGCGCAACCGGCGGCCAACCCGCCACCAGCACCGGCTTCCACGCCAGCGCCGGCGCCGCCGCAATATTCGCGGCCAGAGACACCACGATCCCCAACAGAAAAGCCAGCCACACCACATACCGTCCCCGGCGGCCGCCATTCGATGACGGTTTCAGCAAGCCGACCGTCGCCAGCAGCAACAACCCATCCACCGACAACGGCCACAAGGACGCGCTCACCCCATCCGCACCACCCTGCAGCGCGAACTCCCGCTGATGCACGTACGACGCATACGCCGCCACCCCCGCAACCACCAACGCACAACCCCGCCGCAACCAGGAGTCAAGATCAGACAGCCCACCCCCCGCCGCCCGGCGCGGCTCCTGGCTCGCGGCGGACTCCACACCCGAGGCGTTCATCGCACCCTCGCACCCCACACCGCAGGTCGGAACCGCCCCTCCACCACAAGCCGCCCCACAAGAAACCGCTGGTCAGCCCCGCAACCATCTGCGAATAGTCCCCCCGGGGGCACCAGTCACACTCTGTATTTTCGCAGGTCAGGGCCAGCAATGGTCCTACCTGCGAAACTACCTATGGTTCACACACAATCGGTCGCGCAGGGCGATCACACGCGCCCACGACATGCCCTCACACGTCATTGCCGCAGGTGAGAAGCACCGTCACGATGGTCCGAATCGTGCTGGGCGACTGTCACAGGTTCGAACCATAGGGGGACTTCCAATAACAAGCACTTCCGTCACGCTCTGCCATACGAGCTGTTCAGGGGTGCGCTCCTTCCTGACGGCTGGGTGACGGCGGTCCCCCGTCGCCACCCACGCGGCCGCAAAGGGACAGGGTTCGCGGCGACGCGCACCAAGTGCACTCCGATACGCGCGAATCGGCGATCCAGAACGGCCTGATGCATCTGCCGCCGGCCCAGGCCGTCGTCGAGCGGCTGGTATACGCACTCAAGCCCGGCGGCCGCCTGTTGACAGAGGCCTGCGGCCTGTCGGGACCGCCGCTGCTCCTGACCGCCGCCCGCCCCGAGACCGCTGGCCTGGTGGTGAAGGTATGGCGCGCCGCGCAGGCGGTGCTCTCCGCCATCGGGGCGGACCCCGACCGCCGTGTGTGCGCCGCCTCCGGGTGTCGACGGCATCGTTCATTCCCCGTCGTTCGATCCCAGATCTCGACGTTGTCGATCTCGAAGGTCATGACGGTGTGACCTTCATGAGAGACACGTTGAAGGACCTCCCGTTCAGTGCGAGACCACGTTCCCGCTTGTACTGCCTTCCGATCTGCTTGCTCCGCTTCGCGCCCGTGGCCCACACGCGGACCGTGTGCCCCTCGCCTTCTCCCTCCACCCTGGAGAAGTTGTTCAGGCTGTACTCGACCTGGTGGGCCGAGGTGTCGATGGAGCCGGAACACGCGGACCAACTCATGCCCTTCACGGCCTGGCTCAGGGAAATCGACGCCGGGGTGTCCGCGCGGGAGTACCACGCGGCGCTCGCCACCTACCGAGGACTCGGACAGCTGCTCACCGACCTGCTCTTCGCCACCTACGACGTCAATCCGGCCGACGAGTTCGCCCGAATGACCAAGTTCGTGCGACGCCCGGTCAGCGATCACACGACGAACGTCGGTCCCCCTCACTTGGTGCGGCGGTCGACGCGAACGCGGTCCAGAAACCCCGCTCGGGAGATGCACCACTGCACCCGGCAAGAGCCGGGGTGAACACTCCGGTTACCGCGAGGGCCTGAGCAGATTTCATCGTGTCTCCGTTTCGAATTGCAGCACGCAGCCTGCCGCCGGACAACACCCGCTGTCTCCGTCCACGACGACCACTCGCCACCGGATGTTTCGTACGACGATCCCAACCCGGCGCGCGGAAGAGTCGACAGCGTGTATCCGCTCGCGGACATCGCCGCCGCGCGCCGGGCGTTCGAGCACGGCGGCATCGCGGGCAAGCATGTGGTGGCGGTGTCCGCGTAGCGCGTCCGGGGCCGGGTCGGCGAGCGGGGCCTCGGTCAGTGGACGGAGTCGTGGAGGCCGAAGCCGACCGTGGCGTTCGTAGGGGGTACGACGTCTCTCGGGGCATTGCGGGCATTCGCGCTGCGGACCTGGCGGGGCAGGGTGGCCCCGTCGGCGAGCCAGCCCAGACCACAGAAGCCGATGCTGAGTAGGTGGACCAGTCCTCGGCCGGTCCGGCCGAGGTAGAAGTGGTGGCCGCCGAACAGGCCGAGGAAGAACCACCAGAGGTAGGCGACTCCGACCGACTTCGGAGCGCTCAGCCCGGCGCCTTGGCGCGACGCCGGCGCCACGGCGGGTGGGACCGGCGCCGACGGCTCGGCCGCGGTCTCCGCCACCAGGTGGCGCAGTGCCTCCGCCCGGACGGCCGGAGGCACACGCGCGGGTACGGGGATGGCGGGGGCCGCACTCGCGGGTACGGGGACGAACGGAGGCACACTCGCGTCTGCGAGGACGGTGGGGACCGCACTCGCAGACGCGGGGGCGGCGAGGGCCGGGCCGGAGACCGGTGTGCCCTCGATGGACAGCCTCGGCAGGATCCGGTCCAGCCAGCCGGGCAGCCACCAGCTCGCCGGGCCCAGCAGGTGCATCAGCGCGGGGACCAGGACGGTCCGCAGGACGAACGCGTCGATCGCGACGGCTGCGGCCAGTCCCACGCCGTACTCAGCGATGACCCGCTGGCCGGCGAAGACGAAGGCGGTGAAGACACAGATCATGATCAGGGCGGCGGCGTTGATCAGCCGGCCGGTCTCGGCCTGACCGATCCGGATCACGCGGTGGTTGTCACGGGTGTGCTCCCACTCCTCGTGCATACGGCTGACCAGGAAGACCTGGTAGTCCATGGAGAGTCCGAAGAGGATCGCGAGCATGATCAGGGGCAGTTCGGCCTCGACCGGCCCGGCCTTGCCCAGGCCCAGGAGTTCCGAGCCCCATCCCCACTGGAACACGGCCACGACGACCCCGAAGGACGCGGCCGAGGCGAGCAAGTTCATCACGGCGGCGGTCAGCGGCACCAGGATGCTGCGGAACGCGATCATGAGCAGCAGACAGCCGAGTCCGACGATCACCGCGAGGAACAGTGACAGCTTGCCGGTCACTATGTCGGCCAGGTCGGCGGATGCCGCCGTCGGGCCGCCCACGTGGACGGTCAGACCGGTCCCGCGTTCCGCGGCCGGAATGACGTCCTCGCGCAGGTGGGTGACCAGCGTGCTGGTCGCCTTGTCCTGGGGTGCGCTGGTCGGAACCACGTCGATCACGGACAGCCCGCCTGTCGCGCCGCCCGGCCCGACGGCCACCGCCGCCACGCCCGGCGTCTGCCGTACAGCGTGGACCAGGGCCTTCAGGGCGGGACCGTCGCCGGGCGAACCCTGTTGCGCCACGAGTACCAACGGCCCGTTGGAACCAGGCCCGAAGCCCTCGGCGAGCAGATCGTAGGCGGCTCTGGTGGTGCTGGCCTTCGGGTCGTTCCCGGCGTCGGAGGCGCCCAGGCGCAGGGAGAGCGTGGGCAGCGACAGGGCAGCGACGACCAGGACCGCGCCCAGGGCGTACAGCGTCTTGTGGCGTTCGACCCGCTCGGCCCAGCGGCCCCGGCCGTGGGCGTGGAAGGCGTGCGAGACGGGGGAGGTGTGCGAGGCGAGGGCGCGTCGCTGGCGCCGGTTCAGCAACTTGGTGCCGAAGACGCCGAGCAGGGCCGGCACCAGGGTCACCGCCGCGGCCACGGTGAACAGGACGGCGGTGGCGGCGCTGACGCCCATGCCGGTCAGGGGGCCGATGCCCAGCACGAGCAGGCCGAGCAGCGCGGCCACCACGGTGAGGCCGGCGAAGACCACCGCCCGCCCGGAGGTGTTGAGCGCGCGGACCGCCGCCTCCTCGGGCGGCAGTCCCGCTTGCAGGCCGGTCCGGTGGCGGCTGACGATGAACAACGCGTAGTCGATGCCGACACCGAGCCCGATCAGGGCCGCCACCGTGGGGGCGATGCTGCCCAGGGTCATCAGGTGCGAGGTCAGTCCGACGGTGATCAGCCCGGCGCCGAGTGCGGCGATCGCGACGAGCAGGGGAACGAACATGCTCAGGAGCGAGCCGAAGGCGACGAACAGGATGATGCCGGCGGCGGCGATGCCGATCGCCTCGGTGCTCTGGGTGGTGCCCTCGGCCGCGCTGCTGACGGCCTGGCCGCCGAGTTCCACCTGGAGGTCCGCGTCACGGGCGGCTTGGGCGGTGTCGACGACCCGGGTGATGTCGGCGACCGGTATCCGGTCGGCCGTCGCGTCGAAGGTCACCGTCGCGTAGGCGGTGGTGCCGTCCTTGCTGATCTGCGGTGCTCCGGCGGGGCCGTACATACTGGTCACCGAAGCGACCGAAGGCAGCTTCGCGACCTTGGCCAGCATCGGGGTGACCTTGTCCCGCACGGCGGCGTCCCGGACCGAGCCGTCGCGTACGTGCACCACGATCTGGTCGCTGTCCCCGGCCTGCTGGGGAGCGGCGGACTGGAGCAGCGCCTGTGCCTTGGCGGACTCGGCCCCGGGCAGGCTGAACTCGTTGGAGTAGCTGGTTCCGAGCATCGCGTACGGCACGGCGAGCGCGACCAGCATCGCGGCCCAGATCCCCACAACTACAAGGCGGTGGCGGAAGCACCATCTGGCCAGTGCGGACATGACTGAACAACCTTCTTCTCTACGGGAGACGAGACGGAACGGGACCGCTCACGCGACGGGCGAGGCATGAGGGGTGCGGGGTGCGGGGCGAGCCGGTCCGGAGGCAAGCGGCCGACGTCAGTCGGCCGGGGTCAGGCGGCGGATTCAGGCCGCCGGGGACGCGGGCGTGGCGGGGATCGGCTTGCCGAGCATGGCGCACACCGCGGCGTTCACCAGGGCCTGGTTGGCGGCGCCGGGCTTCGGCGAGGCCAGACCGAAGATCGTGGAGGTGAGGACCGAGGCGGTACGCCGGCCGGTGGCGTCGGTATAGGCCTCGCTGGAGTAGCCGGGGACCTGGCCGTTGTGGCCCCAGACGGTGCCGCAGGGGGTGACGACCTTCTCCAGGCCGAGCCCGTACCGGCGGTTCGGGAACTCGGACTCCTCGGCGACGGTGGTCTTCATCTCCTTCAGCTGGGCGGTCGGCAGAAGCTTGCCGGACAGCAGCGCGCTGTCGAAGCGGGCCCAGTCCTGCGCGGTGGAGACCATGCCGCCGGCGGCCCACTCCGTGCTGGCGTTGATGAAAGTGGTGTCGACGTATCCCGCGGGCCGGGCCGGGCCGGCGAACGCGGTCCCGGCGGGCGTGCCCGGAGGGAGCAGCGGGCCAAGGCGAGTGGCGTTGGGCTCGTAACCGTGGGCGAGTACGGGGCTCTTCTCGGTGCCGGCGTCGGCGTCCTTGCCCGTACCCGTGTCGGTGTCGGCGCCGGTGACCAGGTAGGTGTTCTTCAGGTGGAGCGGACCGGCGATCCGCTGCTGGATCAGGTCGCCGAGGGTGTGTCCGGTCGTCTTCTCGGCGACGAGGCCGAGCGCGACGTAGTTGGTGTTGCTGTAGGCGTAGTCCGTGCCGGGTGCGAACAGCGGGTCGTGCCGGACGCCGGCGGCGATTAGCTCCTGGGGCGTCCAGACGCTGGTGTCCTGGCCTGTGAACGCCTTGAGCACGTCGGGGTCGTTGGTGTAGTTGAACAGACCGCTGGTGTGGTTGAGCAGCATGCGTACGGTGATCGCGGACCCGTTGGGAACCAGGCCGGGCAGCCACGCGTCGACCGGGTCGCTCAGCTTGAGCCGGTGTTCGGCGACCAGTTGCAGGACCACGGTGGCAACCATCGTCTTGGTGTTGGAGCCCATCCGGAACTTGTCCTCCGCGGCAAGGGTGTGGTCGGCCTTGCTCCAGGGGGCCTGCCGGGCGATCTCGATCGGCCGTCCGTGACCGTCGTCGACCCGGACGATCACCCCGGGGGCTCCGGCGTCCACGTCCTGCTGGGCCAGCTCGGCCAGTCGGGCCTGCTGGGACACGTCCGCACCGACGGGTGCGGACGGCTGCTTGGCCGCCGCCCCGCTGCAGGCACCGAGGGTGCCGGTCAAGGCCGCGGCCACGAAAAGTGTCAGGCCTGCCTGGCGGCGGTGGCGCGGGGACGACGCGAATGCGGTCATGAGGGGCCTCCTGAACGAGAGGACACCGGCCTCGGATCGTCCGACGCCGGCGCACGGATGCAGGCCACTGCTCGGCGGCGGTGCTGCCGTCGATGCCTGCCTGCCCTTCCAGCCTCGCCGGGCCGGGGCAACGGAACACGGGGGCTGAGCCCCCAGGGGGGTGGAGAAAACCCCACTGTGCGGCCCCCGGCCACCCGGTCATGATCGAGGCGATCGAGGTACGTCACCGGTGGTCACGGACCACACCGGCCGCACGGACCGGTGGCGACCGGGAGGCCGGTCGCCCCGACACCGATGCACGATGATGGAGCGTGATGACCGATTCCAGCGCGAGCCGCTGTCCCGGCGGCGCCCCGCCCTCCAGGGCACGCCCGGTGCCCGGCGGCCATGGCCCGCGCCACGGTTCCGCGCCGCCCTCCGGGTTGGCCGTGCGGGTGAGCCTGCTGGGTTGGTCGCTGGTGCTGCTGCTCGGCACGGTCCTGGGTACCGGCCTGGCCACGCTCTGGATCACCTCGGTGTCGGTCGTCGCGCTCGGGGTCGGCATCCCGCTGACCCTGCTCGCGACCGTCTTGGTCCGCTGGTACGCCGGACTGCACCGCCACTGGGCCGCCGACCGGCTCGGCGAACCGATGCCCCGGCCCTACCTGCCGCCCCCGGACGCCGGTTGGCCGACGCGGCTGTGGGCACTCCTGCGCGACCCGGCGACCTGGCGGGACTGGGCCTGGCTGGTGGTCAACTCGATCACCGGCTGGTTCACCTGCGGGCTGTCGTTCGTCCTCTTCCTCGGCGGCGTCTTCTACCTGATCTATCCGCTCCTCTACCAGCTGACCCCGCCCCAGGTGTTCCGCACCCCCCTGGGCAACGGCTTCCGCCTGCACAGCGTCCAGGAGTCGTTCGTGATGGTCCCACTCGGTCCTGTGCTCCTCCTGGTCTGGTACACCACCGCCGTGCGCCTGGCCAACCTCAACGCCCTGGTGATCCGCTCCCTGCTCGGCCCGACCGAGCAGGCGCGACTACGGGCCCGTGTCCAGCAGTTGGCGACCTCGCGGGCCGACACCGTCGACACCCAGGCCGGTGAACTGCGTCGGATCGAACGGGATCTGCACGACGGCGCGCAGGCCCGTCTGGTGTCGCTGGGTATGAGCCTGGGCCTGGCCGAGCAGATGCTGCCCAACGATCCGCAGGCCGTCCAGCGGATGCTGGCCGAGGCCCGGGAGGCGACCACCGACGCCTTGGCCGAACTGCGCGACCTGGTACGCGGTATCCATCCGCCGGTCCTGGCGGACCGTGGCCTGGACGGCGCGCTGAGGGCCCTGGCCCTGGTCAACCCCATTCCGACCACGGTGGTGACCCGCCTGCCCGGGCGGCTGCCCACACCCGTCGAGTCCGCGGCCTACTTCGCCGTCACCGAGGCCCTGTCGAACGCCATCAAGCACGCCCGGCCCCAGCACATCCGCATCGAGGTGGAGTTCACAACCCACCCAGGCGGCAGCACGGGGGAACTGACGATGCGGGTGTCCGACGACGGTTGCGGGGGCGCCGCCATCGGTGCCGGCACCGGCCTGCACGGCATCGCCCGCCGCCTGGCCGCCTTCGACGGCACCCTGACCGTCGACAGCCCGCCCGGCGGACCCACCGAGATAAGGATGTCGTTGCCGTGCGCATCGTCGTAGCGGAGGATCTCGCCCTGCTCCGCGAGGGCCTGATCAGGATCTTCCAGGCCAACGGCTTCGAGGTCGTGGAGGCCGTTGACAACGGCCCCTCGCTGATCCGGGCACTGACAGCCCACCGACCCGACGTCGCCATCATCGACGTACGCCTGCCCCCGACCTTCACCGACGAGGGCCTGCGGGCCGCGATCGACGCGCGCAGGCAGCTCCCCGGGCTGCCCGTCGTGGTGCTCTCGCAGTACGTCGAGCAGCTCTACGCCAGGGAGTTGATGTCGGACCGCGCCGGGGCCGTGGGCTATCTGCTGAAGGACCGGGTCATGGCCGTCGACCAGTTCGTCGACCACGTCCGCCAGGTCGCCTCAGGCAGTACGATCATGGACCCCGACGTGGTCGCCGCCCTGCTGACCCACCGCTCGGCCGACCTTCACCTGCTGGCGCTGACCCCACGTGAGCACGAGGTCCTCTCACTGATGGCCCAGGGCCGCTCCAACGCCGCGATCGCCGCCCGGATGTTCGTCAGCGAGAAGACCGTCAGCAAGCACAGCTACAACATCTTCACCAAACTCGGCCTCGAACCGTCCGAGGACGACAACCGCCGGGTCCTGGCCGTCCTCGCGTACTTGGAAGGCTGAGCCCACCACAGCCGCTGAGCGGTCGTGTCCGGGGGCCGTAGCTGTAGCCGTAGCGGTACACCTCACCTTGAGGCGTTCGGGTCAGCTCGCCCCGCCCTGGCCAGCGCTGCCCGTAGGGCCGACCTCGACGACGGAGCCGCAGCCGTCGATGACGGGCAGGCTGGCGGCGCCCGGCCATTCGAGGGAGACCGACTTCGTTTCGTCCGGCGGCGTCACCACCAGTCCGGTGATCTTGACGCCGGAGTCGCCCGAGTCGTTGACCGGGTAGTTGATACCGAAGGACACCGACTCGCCGTCCTTGAGCGTCGTCGGGCCGGCCTCCTGACCACCGCGCTCGGCGGACAGATCCCCCTCGCTGGTCTTCAGGTCCACGCCCGCGTATCCGGACGGGGAACAGTCCTGGCCGCCGCCGTTCTTGAACGTGACCGCGACCGAATCCTCAGGGCCGCCGTCAATGGTGCTGTCCGTCGCGGTGACCTCCAACTCGTCGGTGCGGCACTTGCCGACCCCGGCGTCCGCACCGGAACCACCCCCCGAGGTCGCGTCCTCCCCCGCCAAGGCCTTCCCAACCGGCCTCCCCGCGTACCTCTCCCCTTCTTCTTGCCGCGCCCCTCCCCTGTTGCCGTCCGGCCCAGGAAACGCGGCCCACCCGAATACGGGCCCAAATACGGTGTCCCCCGCCCGTCGGCCGTTTGGGACGCCGTTTCCAGCAGCCGATCGGCAGGATCTGCACGATCGGCACCGTTTCGCGATCACCGGCCGCCGGGACACACCCGTGACCCAGCGGATCTTGACCACGACCCCCGACACCGACGAACACGGCGTCGCTCCCACTCGCGCGGCGCGGCGCCCGGCCAGGGCCGAGTCGAGGGCGAGGAGGTCATCCTCGGCCGACCAGTTGTGTGGCTTCGCGACAACGTCGGATCCTGCCGATCAGAGGTCGCCGTCCGCCCCAGCCACGCCGCCAGAACCGTCCTCGTGCCCCAGCGGAACAAGGATCGCCACGTCCATAGCGCGATGCCGCTCCGTCTGTGCGCCGCGAGGCGGCCCATACCTGAATCGCCTCCGGGCTACCCACCCATCGCCCCTCACCCAGCACCAACCGGAACCCGCCATCGCCTTTTGGCTACTGCAACTCTTGGCCGCGGGCCCTGCGAAAAACCCCTCCAAACAGGTGCAATTAGAGGTTGCCGAGGCAGCCCTGAAGCGTCGGCACTCACTCTCGTACGCCGCCATTGCGGCTCGCCCGCACCAAAGCCACCAACTGCCTCGACCGGTCCGCACCGATCCTCAGCTCCTTCCGCAGCGACTCGGCCGACACCGGACGCTGATGCAGATCCCGATGCCGAGCATCGACCTGCCAGGCACGCCCCAACAACGGATCCTCAGAGGCTCGATCACCGCCTCCGTCAACCTCGGCGCCTTCTCCGACGCGATGCTCCGAATCCACCTGTGCAGCCGGCCGGTGCGCCAACAACTCCACCGACAGCAACAGCGCGACCGGCGGCCACCCCGCCACCAGCACCGGCTTCCACGCCAGCGCAGGCGCCGCCGCGATATTGGCCGCCAGGGAAACCGCGATCCCCAACAGAAAAGCCGCCCACACCGCATACCGCGCCCGGCGCCCACCCCGCCCCGACGGCTTCAGCATGCCAACCGTCGCCAGCAGCAACAAACCGTCCACCGACAGCGGCCACAAGGACGCGCTCACCTCATCCGCACCACCTTGCAGGGCGAACTCCCGCTGATGCACATACGACGCATACGCCGCCACCCCAGCAACCACCAACGCACAACCCCGCCGCAACCACGCATCAAGATCAGACGGACCACTCTCTGCCACCCGGCGCGGCTCTCGGCCCGGGACAAACTCGGCACCCGAAGCGTTCATCGCACCCCCGCACCCAACACCGCAGGACGGAACCGCCCTTCCACCACGAGCCGCCCCACAAGAACCAGCTGGTCAGCCCCGCAACCATCTGTGAATAGTCCCCCAGGGGGCACTCCGGGAAAAGCTCCTGACCTGCAGAAATACAGGTCGGGAGTTTTTGCGTTCACGTCAAAACGCACACGGTCTTTTGACCGTTTCTCTTTCCGAGCGATACACCGACTTCCGCGCTCTCCATCTGACGCGTTTCCGCAGTTCAAAGGCCATTCGCCAAAGGCCGGTTGGCGATACACGTCACCAAATACCGACCGTGCCGCACACCTCGGGGGCCGGCGCGCCTTTCACGCGAAAATGCCATGTGACCTGCCTGAATGTACCGAAGGCCACACAGAAACACACACGGTCTGGTGGGTCGTTGCCGTTTCCGCCTGAATGCCCGCTGCTGCGTTCCCGCTCCGCGTGCACCATCGAACGTACGACTGCTGTTCGAGGGCCACTGGTCGGACTACAGGCCGCGGAGACATCCGGTGATGTGGGCAAGGGACGCCAGCAGCGCGACTGCCCGATCTGCCTGCCGGGACGGCCCCCTCACTCCACCCAAGACGCTGAACAACCGGCCGTTGCAGCAGAGTTGACGGATCGCTAGAGTCGATCTGCCCACCACTCACAGGAGGCTCCTTGACTTCGCCGCTTCATACGTGGACACAGCCGAACGGCTGTTCCGGGGCGACCTAAGCCCCTCCGCGTACCGCTGGTGACCACTTGACCCAGGTCAAGTGCGTCCAGATCCAGCGGAGATAGCGAACAAGTCAATGGAGGTGCCGAGTGCCGGCCAACTCGACGCAGCAGCTCGCCTGTACGCACCCCGGGCGTGATGTTGCGATCGTCAGTCTCTGTGCTGTTGTGGTTTCTCTCGTCGCGGTCATCGTGGTGATGGCCTTCCACGGCAACCCCCTCGCGACCTTCGGCGCGAGCGGCAGCGCCTTCGCTGCCGCTTTCAGCGGAGGCATGGGCGTACTTTCCCATCTCAAGCGCACCGCATAGTCACCCAGGAGGGGCGGCCAAAACCGGCTGCCCCTCAGTGGGCTTCCCCAGTCCCCGCTCCACACGGCCGCGTCCGAGATCTCCAGGACCTCCCTTCAGGGAGAAGTAACTGGCAGCCCACGGTTTGTGCCTGCGGTATCCAACCCGTCCAGTTCTCCGTACGGCACCCCGTCCAGGATCGACTGCCCTCGGATCGCATCACGGACAGTGACATTCGGGGACAGGGCCCGGCGCGGCCGACGGCGGACAGGCTGACGCAGGTGGTGGTGCGATGCACCTCGAAGGCCATGACAAGCGCGGCGGCGGTAGAGGCGTCGAAGTCAGCCGTCGCGTTCCGCGCCGACGAGGACGAAGGCCATCGTGACCGGTCGGCCGCTGCGGTTGCGCCAGCCGTGGCGGGTGCCGTTCTGGATCACGATGTCCCCTGTCGAGAGCCGGGTGCACTGGCCGTTATCGAGTTCGAGGACGATGTCGCCTTGCAGCACGATGCCGTAGTCCACGGTCGGCGTCGCGTGCATGCCGTCGGGCTCAATGAGATCCGCGATGCCGGGCGAGTCGGCGCGCTGCTCGCGGTCAAAAGCCACGGGGTCGAACGCCGGGTCGGCCATCGCGGTGTCCGGCGGGAAGGTCAGGACGATGAACCGCGTGCCGCCGGGCGTCGGGAGCAAGCTGGTGACCTTCGGTGTGGGATCCTCGCCGGTCCCGCTGACCGGTTGACCAGGTTCGGTGGCCCACGGCAGGCGCGACACCCAGCCCGGCAGACTCGTGAACTCCCGGCTGCGCGGGACGGGGCCGTCGCTGACGACGACCGACCTGCCGTTCTCGTCGTGGCCGGTGACGACTCTGCGCATGTGTCTCTCCTCGGTCGGTCGCGTCGGATCCGCGAGGCTGCCGGATCCGTCGAATAGGTTGTGCCGTCAGTCGGGCCGGCCGCTGCCGGGCTCGGTCGGCGCCCCGAGCGCGCTCGCCCAGGCGTCCAGCACGTCCGCCACCGTAGCGGCGGGCCCCCGGAGCAGGGCCGATGCCGCTGTGCGTACGAACAGCCGGTGCCGGTCGTCCGTGAGGTACTCCACCGGGGACTTGCCGTCCACGCGCGCGAGCAGCAGTGCCGGCAGCAGTGACGCGGCCCGCGCCTCCAGGGTCGGCCGGGGCTCCCAGGTGACGCAGCGGACGTACTCCTCGGTCAGTACCCGGGCGGACCGCAGGAGTTCGGCCCGGTGCCCGGGCATGACAAGGCTCTTGAGGAGCAGGTGGTTGACGCAGAAGGCGAGGTCGAAGGACGGGTCGCCGTACCAGGCGCACTCGGCGTCCAGCAGTACGGGTCCGGACGGTCCGACGAGGATGTTCTTTGGGCTGACGTCGCCGTGCACCAGGGCCAGGTGGGTCGTGGCCGTGCGATCGGCGAGGCCCTGGAGGATGGCCCCCAGGGCGGGGTGTGCGGCGGCGGTGGCCAGCAGGTACGGCTCGACGCGCAGCGCGAGGAAGTTGTCGTCGGTGGCGAACTCCGCGGCGAGGGCGGCGTCGCCGGCACTCGCGGCGTGCAGGGCTCCGAGCAGCTCTCCGACGGCCGCCGCGGTCGCCACACACACCCCGCCGTCCAGCAACTGCGCCTTCCACACGGGGTAGTGCTCGGGTGGCAGGAACGCCATCGCGAAGAGGCCGGCTTCGGGGTCGTGGGCCAGCAGATCGGGCACGCTGTCGGGGCGGTGGCGGGACGCGAAGCGCATCCACGCCCATTCGTAGGCGTTGCGCGACACCGGTGCCTGCCAGTCGGCGGCGACCTTGAGCTTGGCCAGGGCTCGTTTGACGCAGAGGGAGCGTCCTGGCAGGTCCACTCGCCACAGGTCGGACGAGACGCCCCCGGCCAGCGGCGTCCAACGGGCGGCTTCGTCGGGTCCGGCGAGCTGGTGGGCGGTCAGGAAGTCGGTCAGCGCGGGCTCCGGGCCCGGCTGCGCGGAGGGCCGGCTCATCGCTGGTCCCCCGGCCCTGCGGGCAGACCGCGGGGAGTGTTGCAGGCGTGGGCTGGCGCCTCGCCGGCCAGGATCCGTACGACCTCCTCGGCCGCGCGGCGGCGCAGTTCCGTGACCGAGGCGTCGGAGGAGAAGGCGATGTGCGGGGTGAGGAGTGCGCCCGGCTGGTCCAACAACGCGGCGGGGACGTGCGGTTCGGTCTCCAGGACGTCGAAAGCGGCTCCGTCCAGGTGCCCGCTGTCGAGCGCCTTGATCACCGCGTCGGTGTCCACCAGGCCGCCCCGGCTGACGTTGACGAGCAGGCCGCCCGGTGGCATGAGCGCCAGCTGATCCGCGCCGATGATGTGGTGCGTGCCAGGTGTGAGCGGCACGTGGAGGATCACCACGTTGCTGCGGCGCAGCAGCTCCTCCAGGCCCACCATCTCCACTCCGGGGGCGTCCTTCGGCGGGTGCGGGTCGTGGGCGAGGATCCGGCAGCCGAACGCGCCGAGCTTGCGGACGGTGGCGCGTCCGATGCGGCCGTATCCGACGACTCCGCAGGTCAGCGTCGACAGGCGGCGCAGGCGGGCGGCGGCGGGGTCCCAGCGGCCCGCGCGGACCTCCCGGTCGGACACGGCCAGGCCCCGCGTCCAGGCCAGGACCATGCCGACGGCGTGGTCGGAGACTTCGTCGACGCAGTAGTCCGGCACGTTGGTGACCCACACGCCGCGTTCGGTGGCGGTGTCCACGGCGATGTTGTCGAGGCCGACCCCGAGCCTGGCCACGATCCGCAGATCGCGCGAAGTGCCGATCGCGGTGGCGGAGACGGGGGCCCAGCAGGTCAGGATCGCGGCGGGCCGGTGCCCGGCCACCAGTTCCTCGATGGTCTCGGCGGAGGCGGGATCGGCAGGGCCGGTCACCAGGGTGTGGCCCGCCTCCTCGATGACCGATCGCTCGACGGAGTCGTCGGGCCAGGCGTAGTCGGTGAGCAGCACGGTGCTTGGGCGGCTCGGTGGGTTCATGGCAGGTCGTCCTCGCAGAGTCGTGCGGCCGCAGCGGACGGCCGGGTGTCATGTCCGGTCGCATCCGGTGAGCGGGTCTGGATCGCCATCGGTAAGGGCGGCCGTCGGCTTGTCCGTTGGGCCGTCGGCCGCCGTGGGCGGGCGGAGGGGGTTGCTGAGCTCGGGTCCGGTGTCGCCGGCGCTCGCCGACTTGTGGTCGGTGCGGGCGCCGCAGGACGTCCCTGGAACGGGTCACGAGATGCCGGGGCACGTCGAATCACTCTGTCACAGCCACGTGATGCTAACGATAGCACTATGGGGTTTCGACGCGTCAAGAGTGCGGCGTGCGCCCGTTCGCCGGCGTCCCTGCATCAGGGGCCGCGTCGAGCCGAGGAACGCTGCCATCGCGGGAAATAGAGGTACGCCGAAGAAATCCGGTGTTCACATCTTGACGCGCCGGAGACTTCCCCCTCATGGTTTCTGCCAGCGCCGCCCGTGTGGCCGATAAGTGTCCGCACGGGGTCCGGCTGTCGAAGACGCCATAGCCACGGACGTCCCCGACGGGCGATATACGGCTGAATTCCGCATGCGGTGTCCGACCGTGCGGCAGCCCGTCGCCCCCATTCCGCCTGACGACGTCACCATTGCCGTCGCCGGCCTGAGTCCGTGTTCAGCTCACCGCTTCTCGTCATCGTCCGTACCTCCGTGTACGGGCGATGGATCCGCCGCGGCCTGCCGCGGCCCATTCCTCCCCAGGAGCCGCTATGACTCACGCAGCGCAAGTCGACACCAGCGCGGTGCCCGCAAACAAAACGCAGGAAAGCAGCCGTGCCCCCATTTCCCGCCCGCTGATCGGCGTGGGCTTCCTGCTGGTGACCCTCTCCTACATGGTCAACGCGATGGACCGCCAGGTCTTTCCCCCGCTGCTGCCCAACATCCGTGCGGAGTACGGGTTCTCGCTGGAGCAGGGTGGGCTGCTGGCGACGAACTTCACCCTCGGCATGGCCCTGGCCGGCCTGCCCGCGGGCTATCTTCTGGACCGCTTCCGCCGCAAGACCGTGCTGCTGGTCAGCATCGTGATCTACTCCCTGGGCACCATGGCCACGCCACTGGCCACCGGTCTCGGCGACATGACCCTGTACCGGGTCATCTCCGGCTTCGGCGAAGGCATGCAGTCCGCCGCCATCTTCGCGGCGATCGGCGCCTTCTTCGCCCACCGGCGCGGCCTCGCCTTCGGTGTCATCGGCATGGGCTACTCCGTCGGCGTGTTCATCGCCCCGCTCATCGGCGTCCGGCTGACGAGCATGCACGGCACCTGGCACTCGCCCTTCTACCTGTTCGGCACGGCCGGGCTGCTGATCGCCGCCGCCTCCCTGTTCCTCGTCAAGACCAGCCTGACCGAGCACTCGGCCGAGAAGACCGTCTCGACCGGGACCTACGAGTACATGCCGGCCTCCGCCTACAACCGCAACACCGCCGCACTGGCCGTCCACTCGGTCACCAGCGGTGTGGCCATCTACGGGTTCCTCGGGCTCTACCCGACGTTCCTCATCACCTCGCTGCACTACAGCTCCGGTCAGGCCGCACTGGCGATGAGCTTCCTCGGTTTCGGCGGGATGACGGCCGTCTTCGGCGGCTGGCTCGGCGACCGCTTCAACCAGCGCAACCTGCTGATCATCAGCCTGCTGGCCGTCTCCGCCATCAGCGTGTGCATCTACGAGACGCACGCCGGAGTCGGCATGCAGTGCCTGTTCGCCTTCCTCATGGGCGCCTTCGGCCTGGGCTTCATCTACCCCAACACCAACAGCGCGATACAGCGCGCCGTCCGTCCCGCGCAGATCGGGCGCGCCTCCGGCCTCTTCGTCACCAGCTACTACGGACCGGCGGCGCTCTCGGGCCTGCTCTTCGCCGCCCTGGTGGACTCCTTCGGCTGGGACGGGGCCGGGCTGGTGCAGGTGACGGCGCTGCCACTGGTGGGCGCCCTGGCGCTGACCTTCGTGCGCCCCTCGCAGTTCAACAACGCGGTTCGCTGACGAGCCAGAACCGACACGCGTACCGGGGCCTGCCCACCGCCGAGCGGTGGGCAGGCCCCGGTACGCGTGTCGGCCCGTGGACGGCGGCAGTCAGAGGACCTCGGCCACCACCGGATTGCGCAGGATTCCAATGCCCTCGATCTCCACCTCGACCTCATCCCCTGGGCGGATCGGCCCGACGCCAGCAGGCGTGCCGGTCATGATCGCGTCGCCGGGCAGCAGTGTCAGGTAGCGGCTGAGGTAGCTGACGATCTCGGGAACGGCGAGCAGCAGGTCGGCGGTCGTCGCCGACTGCAAGACGGCGCCGTTCACACGGGTCGTCAGCGACAGGGCCGAGGGGTCGAGTTCGGTCGCGATGACCGGTCCGAGAGGGGCGAACGTGTCCTGCCCCTTTCCGATCAGCAGAGTTCCGAATTTGCTTTCCTTGCGCTGGACGATGCGGTCACTGACGTCATTGCCGCACGTATAGCCAAGGATGTACTCATGGGCCTCGGAAGGCTTCACATGGCGGGCTTCCCTCCCGATGACTACGACCAACTCACCCTCGAAATGGATCAGTTCACCGTCCGCCGGGTAGACGATGGAGTCATCCGGCCCAATCACCGCGGTGCTCGGCTTCATGAAGCACACGGGAACCTCCGGAACCTCACGCTCGGTCTCGTCAATGTGTGAGGCGTAGTTGTAGGCGAACCCGAAGATTCGGGGCCGCTCCAGCGGCGCGAGAATAACCACGTCGCCGACTTCGTCGACATCCCCCGTGTGGGCCAGTCCGTTGAAGGGGTCACCTTCGAATCTCGCAATCCTGGCGTCACCGGTCTCAAGTTCTCCGTAGTGACGCACACCGCCGACGGCATACCTGACGATCCGCACGGACACCTCCGCAACTGGGCAGCCGCGGGCGGCTGCACGGCCCATTCAGTAGTGCTAACGTTAGCATGAAGGTGATGATCAGCCGGGCGCCTCCACTTCGCCGACCACTGAGCGCGACGTGAGCGCTATCGTTGGCACACGGATAGTGACGGCACGGGATCAGCCAGTTCAAGGGGGCCTTACGTGATCACGACCAGGGACATCGCCGAACGCCTCGGAATCTCCGTCTCGACGGTCGGCCGGGCGCTCTCCGACGATCCCCGCATCAGCGAGGAGACCAAGTTCCGGGTCCGCCAGGCCGCTTCCGAGATGGGGTATGTCGGCAACCGCGCGGCCCGGATGATGCGCGGCGCGTCCAGCAACGTGGTCGCGCTGGTCATCCCGGACATCCGCAACAGCTTCTACTCGACGATCGCGCACGAGCTGTCCACGAACATGGAGGCCGAGGGCTTCCAGCTGATGCTCTCGGAGACCGACGACGACCGGATGGTGGAGCTGCGCCACCTGCGCGAACTGTCCGCCAACCGCGTCGCCGGCGTCATCATCGTGCCCACCGCCCGCCCGCACGGCGACTCCGTCAAACTCCTGCGCGGCCTCCCGCACCTTCAACTGCTGCGCCGTCACCCGTCACTGGGTTCCCAGTGGTTCGGCGTGGACGACCACGAGTCGCTGCGCCAGGCGGCGGCCCACCTGGTGGCGCTGGGCCACACACGCATCGCGTATCTGGGCGGGCCGGAGGAACTCCCCACGGGCGCGGAGCGTCTGCGCGGCTTCCGCAGCGCCCTGAGCGAAGGCGGTCTGCCGGATGACGCCGGGCGTACGGAACTGGGACCGCCGTCGTCCGTGGCCCACGGCCGCCAGGCGGTGCGCCGGCTGCTGGAAGGCCCGGACGCACCCACAGGTCTCGTACTGGGGTCGATCCAGCTCACCCTGGGGGTCCTGAAGGAGTTGTCCGAGCAGGGGGTGAAGGTGCCCGGGGAACTGTCCGTGGTCGGGTTCGGGGACGAGCCGGGGTTCTCCTGGTGGGGGCCCGGACTCACCACGATCGGCCTGCCGATCCAGGAGATGGCCACCGGCTGCGCGCTGTGGCTGCTGCGCCGGCTCAAGACCAAAGCGGGCAACGACGGCGCGTACACATCGGTTTCCCCCGGCTCGCTGATCCTGCGCGGCAGCACCGCACCTCCCGACGGAAAGGCTCCGTCCAGGTCCGTCTGAATCAGGAGCCGCCTCACCCGCGAACACCGAGGGATCCCGGAGCACATTGCTCCGGGCGCCCTCGCATGTGTGCCGCCAAGTCAGTACGTGCCGCTGCGCAGCCTCTGCATGACACGGGCGGTCCGCGCGAGTTCGTCGAGGACCTGCTCGGCGGCGGACTCGTGGATCTTGCCGGGCCTGAAATCGCCGTCCTCGACGAGCTGACCGACGAACGGGATGCTCACGGTCGGACCGATCGGCAGCATCCTGAGGTTCGCCACGATCTGCTTGCCCATCTGCACCGCGCGGGTGCCCGCCGAGACTCCTCCGTAGCTGACGAACCCGGCGGGCTTGTGCTGCCACTCGACGGCGAGGTAGTCCCACGCGTTCTTCAGCGGGGCGGGGAAGCCGCCGTTGTACTCCGGAGTGACGAAGACGAACGCGTCCGACGCGTCGACGATCCGGCTCCATTCGAGGGTGTGGCTCTTCGTGTACCGCTGCTGGGCGGGCGGATGCGGCTCGTCGTAGAAGGGAAGAGCGAGTTCGTGCAGATCTACGGTGTGCGACTCGAACTGGTCGTACTCCGCGGCCCGGAGGGCGAACCAGTCCGCGACGGATCTGCCCACACGTCCGGGGCGCGTGCTGGCCGCAACGGTGGTGAGGGTCATGGGCGCCGCGGAGGGCTGGGGTGTCATGGAGGATCGCTTTCCTGTCGGCCGGTATCCGGCCCGGCGGACCCACGCCGCCTGTGCTGTCCGTCCGTCCAGGAGAGCGTGGGTCCGCCGGAGTCTCTGCCGCAGCGCTCCGGATCGTGCGAACGATAGCATTCGTGTCTCAACAGGCCAAGGAGACGTAAACAAACGGCACGGCCACCGGTTCGAAGTCCGTCCCACCTCTTGACAGACGTGTCGCCGCTTTGCACGATTGCGCTATCGATAGCACGACTGAGGCGCGGTGGAAGAGCTGAACGAGCAACCCTCGTCGTCCTCCTTTTCCCTTTCCCCCTCTCGTTCGCGCCCAGCGCCACCGCGCCGTTTCCGGCACCGCCGCGAGGGCTGTCCGCCCGAGGACAGGCACGGGCAGCGCTCCGCGCCCGGATCGTCCGAACTCCGAAAGGTTGCACCGCCATGACAGACGCGCGGATCGCCCAGCTCCACGGCCGCAGGGTGTGGGACTCCCGCGGTCGGCCCACCGTCGAGGTCGAGGTCCACCTCGCGGACGGCTCGACCGGGCGGGCCATCGCTCCGGCGGGGGCCTCGACGGGGCAGGGCGAGGCGCTCGACCTGCGCGACGGAGGCAACCGCTTCGGCGGCCTCGACGTCCGGCGTGCAGTGGGCTCGGTGAATCACGAGATCGCTCCCGCGCTCATGGACCGCGACGCGACCGATCAGGAAGCCGTCGACCGGCTGCTGGTGGACCTCGACGGAACGCCCGACCGCAGCCGTCTCGGCGGCAACGCAATCGTGGCCACGTCCATGGCGGTCCTGCACGCCGCCGCCGCGTCGGCAGGCGTGCCCCTGTGGCAGCACCTGGCGGGCGGGCGCCCAGTCCGCATCCCCCTCCCCGAGATCCAGATCTTCGGCGGCGGCGCCCACGCGGACCGCCGGGTCGACGTCCAGGACTTCATGGTGGTCTGCCCCGCGGCGCGGAGCTTCTCCGAGGCCCTGGACTGGACCGCTGAGATCTACCGGGCCGCCGGCGGTCTGATGCGGCAGGCGGGCAAGGCCCAAGGGGTCGCCGACGAAGGCGGCTTCTGGCCCGCGTTCGACTCCAACGAGGAGGCGCTGGAGACGCTGACCCGAGCGATCGAGAGCGCGGGCTTCGCACCCTCGGCCCAGGTCGGCATCTCGCTGGACGTCGCGGCCTCGCAGTTCGGCAGCGGCGGACGGTACACGCTGGCCCTGGACGACCGCACCCTGGACACCGCAGCGCTGATCGACATGCTGGGCGGCTGGATCGAGCAGTATCCGATCATGTCCGTCGAGGACCCGGTGGGCGAGGACGACCACGAGGGCATGCTGGAGTTCACCCGGCGCTACGGCCACCGCTGCCAGGTGATCGGCGACGACTACCTGGTCACGAACGCCAAGCGGGTCGAGGCCGCGGCCACCGGCGGAACGGCGAACGCCGTCCTGATCAAGCCGAACCAGGCCGGCACCATCACGGAGGCGTTCCAGGCCCTGCGGGCCGGGAAGGAAGCGGGCTTCGGCACGATCGTCTCGGCGCGTTCCGGAGAGACCGAGGACATCACCATCGCCCATCTGAGCGTCGGCTGGGACGCCGGTCAGCTGAAGGTGGGCTCGTTCACCCGCTCCGAGCGCATGGCCAAGTGGAACGAGGTTCTGCGTATCGAGGAATCCCTCGGTGAATCCGCGGAATTCAGCGGCTGGTCCGCCTTCACATTCACCGGGTCCGGGCCCTCGACAGCCAGGCCGTAAAACAGCACCGCAGTATTACAGTCATCGAAATCCAGAGCCGATCCGAGCACGGAGACCAGCATGCTGCCACCCGTCAATCTGCGCCCGAGTTTCAATATCACCCGCTCCAGTCACGTGCGTCTCACGGTCGCGGACCTGGCCGAGAGCCGGAACTTCTACGTGAAGGTGCTGGGGCTGGTCGTCAGCGACGAGGACGAACGCACCTGCTACCTGCGCGGCCTGGCCGAAGCCTGTCACCACAGCCTCGTCCTGGAACTGGACGAAGAGGGCGCGGGCCAGTGCAGGAGGATCGGCTTCCGGGTGTTCTTCGACGAGGACCTGGACGTCGCGTACGCCTGGTTCCGTGAGCGGGGACTGCCCGCCGAGTGGGTCGACGTGCCGTACCAGGGCCGCACCCTGCACGTCAGCGACCCCATCGGCACACCGCTCGAACTGTGCGCCCACATGGAGACCCGGCCGCGGCTGCACATCGACTTCGAGCAGTACAAGGGCGCCCACGCGCAGCGGCTGGACCACTTTCAGACCTTCGCGCCCGACACCTACGAACTGTGCGCGTTCTACGGCGAACTCGGCTTCCGCAACTCCGAGTACCTGGAGCACGGCGACAAGCTGCTGGGTGCGTTCATGTACCGCAAGGGCACCTGCCTCGACCTCGCGATCGTCGAGAACACCGGACCCGCCCTGCACCACTTCGCCTACACCGTCTCCGAGAGCCACGACATCTTCACCGCCTGCGACTGGGCGGGCATCCTCGGCTACGGCGACGGCGTAGAGCGAGGTCCCGGTCGGCACGGTCCGGGCGGGATGCTCTTCACCTACCTCCGCGACCCCGACGGACACCGGGTGGAGATCTTCAACAGCCACTACCAGACGATCGACACCGAGATCGAGCCCGTGCGCTGGGACGCAGCATCGCTGAGCACCAACGCCCGCTGGGGCCTCCCGGCCCTGGAGAAGTGGTACTTCGAGGCGTCGCCCTTCGCGGGAGTGAAGCAGATCCCGCCGGCCCAGACGCCGAATCCAATGACGCTTGAGCGGTTCCTGCTCGAACAGTCCGCACGCTGACCTTCCGTACCTCCAGGAGTGACCATGGCACGAGTCCCCTACCTGCGCCGCGAGGACGCGGACGAGTCGCAGAAGCCCCTGTACGACCGGCTGGAAGCCGAGCGCAAGGTGCCGACGGCGAACATCTTCCTCGCCCTGGCCAACGCGCCGACCCAGCTGGACGGCTTCCTGACCTACGCCAACTCGCTGCGGGCCGCCGACCTCAGCCCCAGGCTGCGGGAACTGGCGATCCTGACCGTGGGGTACGCGACCCGGTCGGCGTACGAGGTCGCGCACCACCAGTCACACGCGCTGGGGGCCGGTCTCACGGAGGAACAGCTGGCGGCGGTGCCCGACTTCGAGTCGTCCGATCTGTTCGACGCGACGGAGAAGGCCGTGATGCGCCTCGCCGAGGAGTCCACGCTCCAGGTCGACGTCTCGGAGGAGACCTGGCGTGCCGCCGCCGACCGCCTGACGGACAAGCAGATGGTCGAACTGTCGCTGTCCATCGCCTGGTACAACTCCGGCGTCCGCATCATGGGGCTGCTGGGCATCGACCTTGAGGCCAATTACCCACACCCGTTCCCGAATTCGTAGAGGATTCTCGATATCTCCGCCCCGGCCGCTGGGACGGAGCGGTTCCAAGGAGTATTTCAATGGCGAAAATGCTCGCTGCACGGCTGCACGCACTCGGTGAGCCGATGTCCGTGGACACGATCGACAAGCCCACCCCGCGACCGACCGACGTGCTGGTGCGGGTCAAGGCGTGCGGGATCGTGCCGAACATGGCCAACGTGATCAACAACTGGCCGACCTGGTTCCCGCACCAGCCGTTGCCGAAGCTCCCCGCCATCTTCGGCCTGGACGCCGCCGGCGTGGTTGAGCAGGTCGGCGAGGCGGTGCTGCACACCAGACCGGGCGACCGGGTGTACGTCAACCCCCTGCGTTCCTGCGGAAGTTGCCAGGTGTGCCGGGGCGGTGAACTGAGCCGGTGCCGCTACTTCACCCTGAACGGCTACTTCAGCACCTCCCGTGACGGCCAGCGGATCTTCGACCTGTACCCCTACGGCGGCTTCGCGGAATCCATGACCGCTCCGCAGTACTCGATCGTCAACATCCCTGACAACATGACGTTCGAACAGGCTGGCAAACTGGGCTACATCGGCACGTCCTATGGCGCCCTCAAGAACGCCGCGGCCCGCCCCGGCCAGGTCGCGCTCATCGACGGGATCACGGGAACCCTCGGTGTCGCGTCGACCGTACTCGCGCTCGCCTCCGGAGCCTCCCGGATCCTCGGCACCGGCCGCAACGAGGAACTCCTCAAGCGCGTCAAGGAACTTGCCCCGGATCGCATCGAGGTCTTCCGCCTGGGTGACGGCTCCACGGGTGAGTGGGCGAAGTCCCGCACCGGCGGCGAGGGCGCGGATTACGTGATCAGCGCCCTCGGCGCCAAGGCGCCGGTGGAGACCATGCTCGACTCCATGCAGGGCGTCCGCCGGGGCGGCAGGGTGGTCAACGTCGGTGGCGTGGCCGACCGGCTGCCTGTGGACGTGAAGTGGCTCATGGACGAGCAGGTCCAGCTGATCGGCTCCAACTGGTTCAGCACCGCGCAGGGACAGGAACTCGCCGACATGGTGGCCACGGGCACCCTGGACCTGTCCTATCTGCAGGCCAAACCGTTCCCGCTGTCCCGCGTCAACGAAGCGATCTCGGGTCTCACGGACCGCGACGGCGGATTCAGCAACTACGTCGTCATCCCCTGACCTCCCCAGCTCACCCCGCGGCGGACCTGTTCTGCCCTGACGCCGCCGCGGGGTGTCCATCCCACCGGCCGTATGCACGGCCGGTACACCCAGCAGGACGGAGGAGCCGGTGGAACTGCGCTGGCTGGAATCGTTCGTCGTCGTCGCGGAGGAACTGCACTTCGCGCGTGCGGCGGACCGGCTGCATCTGGCTCCTTCGGCACTCAGCGCCCAGGTCAGAGCGCTGGAGTCGCACCTGGGAGTCCGATTGATCGACCGCGGACGACGCACTCGCCCGGCGCTCACCAGCGCCGGGCGGCTGTTCCTCGAAGAGGCACGGCTGACCCTCGCGCAGGCCGCCCGGGCGGAAGCGGTGGGCCGGCGTGCCGGTCGCGGCGAGCTCGGGCACGCCGAGATCGCCTACGTGGCCTCCGCCGCCTTCTCCGGTGTACTGACCGACGTCCTCAGCAGATGTACGGCCCTCGACACCCATCTCACGGTGCAGGTACGCGAGTTGGAGACCCCAGCCCAGCTGGAGGCCCTGTCCTGCGGGGACATCGACGTCGGCTTCCTGCGCTGGCGGCCCGAGTACCCGGCCGGGATCACGGCCACCTGCCTGCTCACCGAGGACGTCGTACTGGCATTGCCCAAGAGCGCCCCGCTGGCGGCGTACGAGGCGGTGCCGGCGGCGGAGCTGCGCCACGAGCAGTTCGCGGCCCCGTACTTCGACGAGGAGTACGGCTGCCGCGACCATGTCCTCGAGGTGGCGCAGCGGGGCGGCTTCAGCCCGCAGTGCGCACCTCCGGTACGGGACTTCATCGCCGCGCTCACCCTGGTCGGCGGCGGTCTCGCCGTGGCGCTGGTGCCCGACTCGCTGCGCCACGTACAGATACCAGGCGTCGCCTACCGCCCGCTGGCGGACGTAGCACTGACCACCCGGCTGGTGGGTGCCTACCGCAGGGGCGAAACCTCGCCCGCGGTGCGCGGCGTGATCCGCCGACTGCGGGAGGCTGCCGCGGCCACGATCACCGTCGGCTGACGTCGCGTACCCCAGCACGCGACCAGGCAGACGAAGAAGTGCGCAGTCCACGCTCCGTTCAGGGTGCCTTGACCCGCTTCCCGGCGGTGCTGTCATGCCCGTCCGCGGGCACTGTCCTCGATGACCGCGACCGCCTCCTCATCTCCCGCTTCTCCGGTTACCGGACCCGCCCTGGGCGTGCTCATCGTGGCTCGGCACGACAGGGTCGGTCAACCGCGAACCGGCGCATGTTTGTGCGTGGATGACGCACTGTCTGAGCAGGTCAGAGGGGTTGCAGGCGGTCTACGCTCGATGTGACCACAGACCGTGACGGCGTAGCTCGACCACCGCCGGACGGAGGACAGGCGGAGGAGCACATGACATCGATCAAGCACGTGGGAATCGTCGGCGCCGGCCAGATGGGCCGCGGCATCGCCGAGGTCTGTGCCCGGGCCGGTCTGCACGTCACGTTGTGCGACGTGACCGAGGACCGGGCCCGTGCCGGACTGGTGGGCGTGGCGGACTCCCTCCTGAAGGCCGAGAAGCGCGGCACCATCACCCCGGAGGAGCGCGCGCATGCGCTCGCCGGGATCTCGGTCGCCGGCGATCTCTCCCGCCTGGCGGGGGCGGACCTGGTGATCGAGGCCGCCGTCGAGGACGAGCGGGCCAAGACAGAGCTGTTCCGGCAACTGGACACCGTGGTCACCGACCCGGCCGCCGTGCTGGCCAGCAACACCTCCTCGATCCCCATCGCCCGGCTCGCGGCCGCGACCAGTCGGCCGCAGGCGGTGGTCGGCCTGCACTTCTTCAACCCGGTCCCCGTCATGCCGCTGGTCGAGGTGATCCCCTCCCTGCAGACCTCGAAGGCCACGGAACTGCGGGTGCGGGCCTTCGCGAACGAGACCCTGGGCAAGACCGCCATCGCCACGCAGGACCGTGCGGGCTTCGTGGTCAACTCCCTCCTTGTGCCGTACCTGTTGGCAGCGGTGCGGATGGTCGGCTCCGGCACCGCGACCGCGGAGGACATCGACACGGGGATGACGGCGGGCTGCGCCCACCCCATGGGCCCGCTGCACCTCGCCGATCTCATCGGCCTGGACACCGTGGCGGCGATAGGCGAGGCCCTGTACGAGGAATACCGGGAACCGCTGTACGCCCCTCCCCCGCTGTTGCGCCGCATGGTCGAGTCGGGGCTGCTGGGCCGTAAGTCGGGGCAGGGGTTCTTCAGCTACCAGACAGCCTGAGGACCCGCGCTGCGGAATACCGGCCGCCGTCATCGGCGTGAAGCGTGCGCCTCTCGGGGGGGGGCTCACTCCCCAAGCCATCTTCAAGGTGTGGCTGACTTGGGCAGCTGCATCATCCACGTCGGCGGGCTCCGCGAGCAGGGTGCCGATCAGAGTACTGGCCAGTGGCGAGGATCCAGTGGTACAGGCGATTTTCGCCAAGTTGTACCCGTGGCACCCAGCACCTCCGCCACGGGGCGTCGGGGATCCACAACGAGCTCGTCGGCTGCACGCACGAACGGATCCGGCGGCCGCCCAGCCCGGGGCGGAGTACGTCCCGTGTGCCGAAGGCTGAACACCAAAGCGCCCACGGCCAGGCTCCGTGGGCGCGGTGGTCTGCGGCGGCGTGCGTCCGACCGCGTGGTGGAAAGGTGAGTACCGCGGGGGCGGGGTCCCTCCCTGCGATACTCACCTGGATCATGGCCCGCCCGACGGCGGGCCTCTCCAGCTCACTGGCGGCGGGCAGTCACTTCCTGCGTGAGCTGGGGCGCCACCGCGAACAGGTCGCCCACCACGCTGTAGTCGGCGAGGTCCAGGATCGGCGCCTCCGGGTCCTTGTTGACCGCGACGATCGTCTTGGAGGTCTGCATCCCGGCGAGATGCTGGATGGCCCCGGAGATCCCCAGGGCGATGTACAGCTGGGGGGAGACGGTCTTGCCGGTCTGCCCGACCTGGTACTGGTGCGGGTAGTACCCGGCGTCCACTGCGGCGCGGGAGGCGCCCACCGCACCTCCCAAGGCGTCGGCCAGCTCCTCCACCACCTCGAAGCCCTCCGCTCCCCCGACACCGCGACCTCCGGAGACGACGACGGTCGCCTCCGTGAGCCCGGGCCGGTCGCCCACAGGGGTGTCGCGCCGGGCAGTGATGCGGGCCGACGCCGCGGGGTCGACCGCCGGCAGCGCGAGTGTCCGCTGAACGGGGTCCGCGGGATGTTCCTCCGGTTCGAAGGCGCCCGGGCGCACGCTGATCACCGGTATGCCATGGGTGACCTGGGAGCGGACCGTGTACGACCCACCGAAGACGATCTGGGTGACCACACCGGAGGAATCCAGGTCGACCGCGTCGATCAGCAGTCCGGCGTCCAGACGTGCGGCGAGACGCGCGGCCACCTCCCTACCGTCCGCCGTGGCGGAGACCAGGACGGCGACAGGAGCTACTTCTCGGACCGCCAGCTCCAGGGCATCGACTGCGGGCGTGACAAGGAACTCGGCAGCTTCGGCGGACTCCGCCGCGTGGACGCTCGTGGCGCCATAGCGAGCGAGGGAATCCGTAAGACGCGCCGCCGTGCCGGGAGTTCCGACGACGACGGCACCGGGGTCCCCCAACCTCCGTGCGGCGGCCAGGAGTTCGTACGTGGATGTGTTGACACGTTCCCCGTCGTGGTCGACGAGCACGAGGACATCGGGCATGAGGTGCCTGTCTTCTTTGTTCTTGGGCGGGTTTTTCTTGACGGGGCGGTTCAGAGCAGCTTCTGGCCGATCAGGTACGCGGCGAGGGACAGACCAGCGGAGCCGTCGTCCGTGATGCGGGTTCCGGCGGCTCGCGCGGGACGCGGCACGGCCTCCACCACACGAGTGCGGGTCACGCGGAATCCGGCGTCGCCGGTATCGGGGAACAGGTCGTCGAGGTCGACCGTGGCCACCGGCTTCTTCTTGGCGGCCATGATCCCCTTGAACGAGGGGTAGCGCGGCTCGTTGGTCTTCTCGGTGACGCTGACCAGCGCGGGTAGCGGCGCGTCCAGCGTCGTCCGGCCGTTCTCGGTCTCCCGCTCGGCGCGCACCCGTCCCGCGTCCACGTCCAGCTTCCGCACGTGGGTCACCTGCGGCATGGCAAGGAGGTCTGCGACGACGGCGGGAACCGCGCCGGCCTGACCGTCGGTGGTCGCGTTGCCGACGAGCACCAGGTCGACGTCCGCCACGGTCCGCACGGCGGCTGCCAGGACCTGCGCGGTGGTCAGCACGTCGGCGCCGCGCAGCCTGTCGTCGCAGATGTGGATGCCGCGGTCGCCGCCCATCGCAAGGACCTTGCGGATGGCGTCGCGCGCGGACTCGGGTCCCATGGAAACGACGGTGACGTGGGCGTCCGAAGTGTCCTTCAGTCTCAGAGCCTCTTCGGCGGCACGCTCGTTGATCTCGTCCAGGACGGGTTCAGTGTCCTCCCGGTTGAGGGTGTGGTCGGTGTGGGACAGGGTGCGTTCGGCGCCGGAGTCCGGGACCTGCTTGACGAGTACGACGATGTTCACGGGTGTCCTCCCTCCGCCTTCGGCGATCAGCGGAATGCGGGCTGGCCAGTGATCGCCTGGCCGACAACGAGGGTGTGCATCTCGCTGGTGCCTTCGTAGGTGAGGACGGACTCCAGGTTGTTGGCGTGCCGCAGCGGCGAGTACTCCAGGGAGATGCCGTTGGCCCCGAGAATGGTGCGGCACTCCCGTGCGATGGCGATCGCTTCTCGTACGTTGTTGAGCTTGCCGACGCTGATCTGCTCGGGCCGGATGCGGTGCTGGTCCTTGAGCCGGCCCAGGTGGACGGCGAGCAGTGCCGCGTTGCCCAGGGTCACGCTCATGTCGGCGAGCTTCTTCTGGGTCAGCTGGAAGGCACTGATCGGCTTGTCGAACTGGACCCGGGAGTCGGCGTACTCGATGGCCGCCTGCAGTGAGTCGCGGGCCGCGCCGACCGCGCCGAACAGGATGCCGAAGCGGGCCTCGTTCAGACAGGACAGTGGCCCACGCAGACCTTCCGCGAGGGGCAGCCGCGCCGCGTCGGGCAGCCGGACGTTGTCGAAGTACAGCTCCGAGGTGATGGACGCGCGCAGCGACATCTTGTGCTTGATGTCCTGCGTGGTGAAGCCGGGCGCTCCACGCGGCACGAGGAAGCCGCGGATGCCGTCCTCGGTCTGCGCCCAGACGGTGGCCACGTCGGCGATGGAGCCGTTGGTGATCCACATCTTGGAGCCGTTCAGGATCCAGTCGGCGCCGTCGCGGACGGCCCTGGTGCGCATTCCCGAGGGGTTGCTGCCGAAGTCGGGCTCGGTCAGGCCGAAGCAGCCGATCGCCTCACCGGCGGCGAGCCGGGGCAGCCACTCCTGCTTCTGCTCCTGCGAACCCCACTTCCAGATCGAGAACATCGACAGCGAGCCCTGCACCGAGACGAAGCTGCGGAAACCGGAGTCCGCCGCCTCCAGCTCCATGCAGGCGAGGCCGTAGCTGACCGCGTTCGACCCGGCGCAGCCGTACCCTTCGAGGTGCATGCCGAGCACCCCCAACTTGCCTATTTCAGGGGCGAGTTCGCGGGCGAAATGCGCGTTCTCGAACCACTCACCGATATGCGGGCGCACCCGGTCGGCGAGGAACTTGGCGACCGTGCTCTGGATCTCGCGTTCCTCGTCGGTGAGGGTGGAGGCGAGGTCAATCAGGTCGAGGGGGTCCTTCATCGGCTTGCGGCTCATCATGGGGCTCCTGGTGGTTGCGGTGTGCGGTTCGGTCGTGGCGGCTGCGCGGGGAACGGTCGGACGACCGGTCTGTCCCACGCTCAGCCGTGGTGGGGAAGGCCGTGGAAGATCTCCGCGGTGTGCTGGCCCAAGTGCGGCGGTGGCAAGCGGTACTGCGCCGGCGTGCCGCTCAGCGCGATGGGGCTTGCGACCTGGCGGGAGTGCCTGCCGCGTGTTTCATCGGCGGCGATATCGACGATGCCTGGCAGGCCGAGGTTCTGGGCGAAGGCGAATGCCTCGTCGAGGGTGTTGACCGGCCCGGCCGGCACCCCGGCGGCCAGCAGGACGGCCGACCAGTGGTCCGCGCCGTCGGCACCCAGGCGTTCGGTCAGGATGTCCCGGAGTTCGGCACGGTGGGCGACCCGGTCGGCGTTGGTGCGGAAGCGGTCGTCGAGCGCGAGATCTGGATCCTTCACGGCCTTGGCGAGCGCCGCGAACTGGCGGTCGTTGCCCACCGCGATCGCGATCGGACGATCGGCGGCCGGGAAGGTCTCGTACGGGGCGATGCTCGGGTGCGCGTTGCCCATCCGGCCGGGGACCACGCCGGCGACGGCGAACGCCGACGCCTGGTTGACCATGGCGGACAGCAGGGAGCTGAGCAGGTTCACTTCCACGTGCTGCCCCTCCCCGGTGGCGTCCCGGTGGCGGAGAGCGGCGAGGATGCCGAGCGAGGCATGCAGGCCGGTGATCACATCGACCAGGGCCACGCCCGCCTTCACCGGCTCCCCGGCCGCGTCGCCGGTCACGCTCATCAGACCGCCGACGGCCTGCACGAGCAGGTCGTATCCGGGGATCGCCGCGCCCGGACCGCTGCCGAAACCGCTGATCGAGCAGTAGACCAACTCCGGGTGCCGGGCGCGGAGTTCGCGAGGTCCCAGCCCGAGCCGTTCCATCGTGCCGGGCCGGAAGTTCTCCACCAGCACGTCGCACTCGGCGACCAGGGCACGGGCCTGTTCGAGGCCGGCGTCGGTGGTGAGGTCCAGGACGACGGACTTCTTGTTCCGGTTGACGCTCAGGAAGTAGGTCGACGTGCCGTCCTGATCCGCCGGGGGATGCCAGGCTCTGGTGTCGTCCCCGATGCCCGGCCGCTCGACCTTCACCACGTCGGCACCGAGGTCGGCGAGGAGCATCGTGGCGTAGGGGCCGGCGAGTACCCGGGAGAAGTCGGCGATGCGCAATCCGTCCAACGCGCCGTGCCCCGCTCCGCCGAGAACGCCGGTTTGGCCGTCCGGTGCGTCGTGCTGGGTGCCCATGCCCCCTCTTCTCTGGTCGTCCCGCGCGTACGGGGTGGCTGTGTCTCGGCCGCTTCCTGCTACCACCAGCGCTCCACTGGTGATGCCGGGTGGGTGAGTGCGACGAGGGGCAGTCCCTGGCCGAGGGGGGCGACGGACCGTACGACACTCACCCGTGATCCCACCCCGACCACGACCGGCGCCGTCCCGGTGACCTGGCAGAGCAGGTTGAAGCCCTCGTCCATCGCGACGAACCACGTGTTGAGCTGGGCATGGCCATTGCGGCGAACGACGACCCCGAAGCGCGCACTGCGCTCCCGGGTGAAGGCCATGGCCCCGCAGGCACGGCAGAACGAACGGCGGTAGGCCGCCGTCCCGCACCAGAGACAGCGCTGGAAGAAGAGCTCGCGGCAGACCGTCGGTGCACTCGACATGGCGGCCGTGGCAGTGGCTGCGGTGGCGGCCTCGTGGCCATCTGAGAACTCGGCATGTCTACGGGTCCCTGTCTGGAACATCACGGCCTCCTGCACGCAGTTCGGTAACCGGAAACGGGTGTCGGAATCCGATGTGGCTCCATCACCCTGGCCCCGGCGCGAGTCACCGGTCAACGACGTACTGACGCATCTTTGTGCGCGGAAACCGTTCCGTTCACCGAGGTCAGAGCCGGTTTCCCGGCGCTACTCTCGCAACGGAGCCCTGGTGGTCATGAGCGGCGCCCGCCAAGGTTTCTGAAGGTCCGGTGAGGCCCCGAGGTATACGCTCGGATCAGGGGATTGGCTCTCTGGAGCGGCAATGGGAGACGAGGGACATCTCGCGAGGTCATCGAGCCCCGTGACGGCTCTCGACACCGGTGACCGGATACTCGCCGCAGGGCTGCGGCAGACGGTGCACGAGCTGCAGGCAACGACCGGTACTGCGATGGTTCCCCTCGATGACGGGCAGACGCTGGCCAACGTCGTCGTGGTGGGCGACCCGCTGTCGATCTTCACCGTGGCGGACCACCACCCGGTGAACGACGATCGATACACCGGAGCCGTGGCCTACCGCACCGGACGCCAGTGCGTACGCGTTCTGGGCGAGACTCCCAGCGGTGTCCGACCGGCCATACCGTTCCCGTATGCGATAGTCGCCACCCCATTGGTCGGCCACGACGGGCAGTCATTGGGGGTCATCGTCCTTGTCTGGGCCGATCCTGTCGAGTGGGCGGCCATCTCCGCCAGGGTGCAAAACCGCTGCGCGATCCTGGCAGAGGAACTCGCCCGTACTCTGCACCTGCGGGGCGGCCTGCCTCTACGAACGCACAGCCCTGGGGCGCCACGATTCATCCTGCCCCTGCCCGCCGGACAGGACGTGCTGCACGAGTCGGCGAGCCTGTCGCTCGTGTATCAGATCACGCGATTCGCCGCACAACTCAGTCAGGCTCCGAGCCTTCGGGATGTCGTCGAAACAGCGATCGCACGGATCATGGAACCCTTCGGAGCCCAGTGCCTCGCCATCTCGGTGATCGATGAGGGACGACCACGACTGCTCGGCTACAGCGGAGTCGGCCCCGCGCTCGCGGTGCGGCTGACCAGCGCCTCGACGGGCACGCTGGAAGAAGGGACGGCCATCGGCCCGGGGCCGTCCGTGGACCGACCCCTGTTCTTCGAGACGGTGGAAACGGACGGACCGATAGCCGCCTACTGCCTGCTCCCCCTGACCATCGACGACCATGAGACAGGGACCCTCGCCCTCGGTTTCGACCACCCTCGCGACTTCCGGGCGGAGGAGCGAGCCGCCCTGGCCACGGTGGCACAGCTACTGGCCCAGTCCATCGGGCGGGCCCGACAGTTTGAGACCGAACGCCGAATGGCCCAGGCACTCCAGCAGGGCCTGCTGCCCCACGCTCTCCCCCATCACGGTGAAGTGGACGTCGCCGCCCGTTACGTCACATCCACGATCGGTGCCGTCGGCGGCGACTGGTACGACGTGGTCAACCTGCCTGACGGCCGTGTCGGTCTGGTCATCGGCGACGTCGAGGGACACACATCCCGCGCGGCGGCGACCATGGGCCAGATCCGCAGCGCGATCCGCGCGTACGCCGCAGAGGGCCACCGCCCCGCAGACGTACTGACCCGCACCAACCGGCTGCTCGCGGATCTCGGTGCCGACCTGCTCGCCACGTGCTGCTGCGTGTGGCTGGACCTCGAAGCCGAAGCCGCCGAGATTTCCTCGGCGGGACACCTGGCGCCGCTGCTGGGCCGCCCCGGCGACCGCTTCGCGGCACCTGAACTTCCCCAGGGAATTCCGCTGGGCGTCCAGCCCGACACCTGCTACACGTCCGCGCAGACCCCGGTCCCGGAGGGAACCATCCTCGTGCTGTACACGGACGGGTTGGTGCGCTCGCATTCGGTGCGGCTCGATGACGGCATCGCGGAGCTGCACGCGCGGCTCGCGGCATCCGGCGGCTCACGGCTGGAGGTACTGGCCGATGGACTGCTGGAGATCACCGGCACCGACAACCGGCGAGACGACGACGCGGCGGTGCTGATCGCACAGTTCGTCGGCCTCCACGCCGGCCGGCGCCAGCGGGTGGGACGGACGTTCGTCCAGCGCCACGATCTCCGTGCTGTCGGCGATGTCCGCAGGTTCCTGCGCGAGCAGGCACGGAAGTGGAACTGGGAAGCCGTCTCATCAGATCTCGAACTGGCCGTCACCGAACTGGTCACCAACGCTCTGGTGCACGCCCACAGCGAGGTCGAGGTCCGGCTGCGCGAGTACACCGACCGGCTGCGGGTGGACGTGCGCGACTCCGATCCGCGACCTCCGTTGACGGCGCCCGTACTCGCCTCCGGTGAGGCGGACAACGAGTCGGAACACGGACGCGGACTCCTCATCGTCGACGCCCTGGCCTCGTCATGGGGCAACTCGCCCAGTGGGCGCGGCAAGTCCGTCTGGTTCGAACTGAGCAGACCATCAGCCTCCGACGAATAGGGCAAAGCCCGGCGCAGCGGCGAATAGGCTGGGCTCGCGGCGCTCACCGGAACACCGGTACCCCGCAAGAGCATGGCTTCCGGTTGAGGCTGCCGCGGACGGGGAGTTCGTGGCGAGGCGGTTGAAGATCTTCCATCAGGTCATGCGTGGCCACATCGCTTCCGCTCGCCGCGCCGGCACCGCGCCGCCGGGACGAGCCGGTGCTCACGGGCGTAGCCCTCCAGCAGCGACCGCAACTGCGTACGCCCCCGGTGGAGGCGGGACAGCACCGTGCCGACGGGGGTCCGCATGATGTCGGCGATCTCCCGAACGGTGAAACCCTCGACGTCGAAGAGGTACACGACGATGCGGAAGCTCTCGGGGATGGCCTGCAACGCCGCTTTGACGTCCGCGTCGAGCAGGCGGTCGAGCGCATCGGCTTCGGCCGTACGCAGGCCCGTGGATGTGTGCGACTGAGCGCGGGCCAGCTGCCAGTCCTCCATCTCCGCCGTGCCGTCGTGCTGCGGCCGACACCGCTGGCTGCGGCGGGAGTTGAGGAAGGTGGTGGTGAGGATGCGGTACAGCCATGCCTTGAGGTTCGTGCCCTCGCGGAACTGGTGGAACGAGGTGTAGGCCCTGGCGTACGTCTCCTGGACGAGGTCCTCGGCGTCGGCCGGATGGCAGGTCATGCGCAGGGCGGCCGAGTAGAGCCGGTCGAGATATGTCAGGGCCGGTTCGAAGCGGGCCTGGCGTTCCGCCTCGGACCGCGTCGAGTCCCGCGGCTCGCGAACGGTGGCTCCGGAGAGGGATCGTGTGGTGGTCATGGCGCCTCCTGGGAGGTGTGGTCGAGTGGCAGCCGCGTCACGTGCCAGGACGCCTCAAGACACTCCGGTACGTCGTGCAGGGCGAGGACGACGGTGGTGTCGGGCAGTTTCGCGAGGATGCCGAGTACGTGGCGGGCGGTTCGGTCGTCCAGGCCGGTGGTCGGTTCGTCGACGATCAGGACGTGCGGGTGGCGGGCCAGGGCCCGGCCCAGGTAGACCCGGCGGAGCTCCCCGCCGGAGAGTTGCCTGCCGCCGGGGCCGACGGGGGTTGTGGCGGTCAACCCGCTGTCGTTCAGCCTCAGTTGGGCAAGGCGTTCGCCGATCTCGTCGTCGGTCAGGGCGGCGTCGGCGAGGCGCCAGTTGGATCCGAGGGTGCCGGTGAAGAGGTGGTCGTCGGCGGCGACGGCCACGACGGCGGGCCGGCCGTCGCGGCCGTCGTTCGCTTGCCGCAGCGACGAGGCGAGGGCTCGGAGCAGGGTGCTCTTGCCGCTGCCGGAGCGGCCGGTGACGACGAGCATCGCGCCTCGCGCGACGGTGGCACCGAGGACGCGCCCCGGCCGGAGGGCCGTCGGCGGAAGGTGGTAGTCGGCGAAGCCGATGCCCTGCTCGGTCGACCAGGCCCGTATCTCCGCACCGGCGGGGGCGCTCGCGGTGGTCGGCACGCTGGTGATGAGCCTGCGGTGTGCGGCCCTCGCGGTGGCTCGGGCCTCTACGGCGGGCGCCAGTTGCTCGGCCTGGGCCAGCACGCCGAGGGCCAACAGGGCGACGAACACGAACGTGGGGGCGTCCGGTGCGTGGCCGGTGGCGACCGCGGCGGTCAGCGTGGCCGCGCCGATCAGGCTGGTGGCCAGCATGGTCCGGTGTCTGCTCCGGCCGGCGGCTTCGCGCGCGGTGTCGAGTCGGGCGAGCCTCACCGTCGTTCGTGCCGCGAGTTGTTCGGCGGCGCCGAGCGACGCCAGCTCCGTCCATGCGTCGACGGCGGTGACGAGTTCGGCGCGCAGCGCCTTGCGGGTGTGCTGTTCGGCTTCGCGGGCGGTGTTGGGCGTGCGGTGGGCGATCATCGCCATGCCGACGACTCCGGCCGCGAGTACGGCGGCCGCTGCGAGGGACGTGGACGCCGCCACGGCGAGGACGGCGCCGATGGTCAGTGCGGCGGTGACGGCGACGGGGGCGGTGGACTCGATCAGCGCCATCCCGGCGCTGTCGGCGTCGGCCATGCCGCGGTCGAGCAGTTCACCCGACCACAGACCGTCCTCCTGGGCCCGGCCGGTGGACGCGGCACGGTCGAAGAGACCGGCCCGAGCGGTGGCGACCCGGCGCAGGGCGGCGGCGTGCAGTACCAGACGCTTGCTGTAGTTGCCCCCGACCCGGGCCAGGGCGAAGGCACGCACACCGCCACTGGGCGTGATGTAGGAGAAGGAACTGAGGGTGGCCGCCCCGGCGACGGCGCAGGCGCTGATGAACCAGCCCGACAGACCGAGCAGTCCGGCGGAGGACAGTTCGGCGACGACCGCGAGCACCAGCCCGCCCGCCGCGAGGGAACGCGCCCGCAGACCAAGGCCGTTCGGGCTACGGCTGCCGCTCATCGCGCGTTCACCGCCCTCGCGTCGTGCAGAACGCCACCGTCGATCACGAGCACGGTGTCGGCCGCGGCGGCCAGCGTGAAGGAGTGGGTGGCGACGATGACGGTGCAGCCGTCGGTGGCCCGCCGCAGGGCCTCGACGACCTCGCGTTCGCTGTCCGCGTCGAGGTGGGCGGTCGGCTCGTCGAGCAGCCACAGCCGGGCTCCGCGCAGAAAGGCGCGGGCGATGGCGATCCGGCGGGCTTCGCCGGTCGACACACCCCAACCGCCCTCGCCGAGACGGGTGTTCAGCCCGTCAGGGAGGCCCTCGATCACGGCGCTCAGCCCTGCGGCGTCGACGGCCCGCCGAATCTGCTGCTCAGTGGCCTCCGGACGGCCGAGGCGGATGTTGTCGCGGACGGTCGCGTCGAGCAGCACGGTCTGCTGTCCGATCCAGGCGTATCCGCCGGGTGCCAGTGCCTGCCGTACGGACGAGGTCCGCCACCGGACCGAGCCCGCCGACGGCCGGCGCAGGCCGGCGATCAACGACAGCAGAGTGCTCTTTCCGGAACCGGAGGCACCGGTGATCACGGTCCAGGTGCCCGGCGCGAACTCGGTGTCGGCGCTGATGGTGTCGTGGTCGGCGCCGCCGTAGCGGAACCGGACCGCTGTCAGTGACACACCGACCGGCTCGGTCGACTGCGGAGCGGCCGCTCGGGGCACCTCGCCGGGGGTGTCCTTGACGATGCCGTGGATGGCGCCGCCCGCGGCCGTCGCGCGTTCCCGCTGGTGGAAGGCGGAGGCTCTGGCGCGCATCGGGGCGAAGTACATCGGGCACACGAGCAGCACCAGCAGACCCGTGAACAGGTCGAGGCGTGGTGCGTGCGGCACCTGCAGGTAGCCGAGCAGCGACAGGCCGATGTAGGTGGCGTTCACCGCTATGGAGAACGTGATGACGACGTCCATGATCATCCCGGACAGGAAGGCTCGACGCAGGACGCTCATCGTCGCCTTGTTCAGTCGCTCGGCGGCCTTGGCCACGGTTCGTCCGCGGCGGCCGACCGCACCGAGTTCGCGCAGTGTCCGTATGCCGCGGAAGCTGTCGAGGACGACGGCGTTCAGGTACCGGGTCACGGCCAGTTGCCGGTCCGCGCCGTGCTGGGCGAACAGTCCCGCCAGGCGCATGTTCAGGGGCAGCAGCGCGGTGGTCAGGACGAGCACGATCGCGGCCGGCCAGTGCACCGCGGCCGTGACCGCCAGTACGGCGATCATCGACAGCGGTGCCGACCGGCTCAGGGGTACGGTCCGCGCGTGGAAGTCGGCGATGTCGTCGGGCAGATCTACTATCGCCCACGCGGCCTCGGCCGGGCCGGTCTCGCTGATCCGCCCGGCGGTGGGTAGCAGAGCGCCCGTCAACTGCTGCCGCAGGCCGGTCGCGACGGCACGTGCGCCCCGATCGGCGAGCGTGCCCGCCATCCAGCCGGCGCCCACCGCCAGCACGCTCGCGACGACGAAGGCCGCCAGGTCGCATGTCTCGGGCACGCCGGCCCGGTCGTTCATCACTGCCTGGGCCGTCCAGGCCAGGGCGCCCCAGCGGGTGATCGTGAACAGCGTCTCCAGTGTCCGGAGTGTGCCCGCCAGGAGCAACCAGTGTCGTCCGGGCGCGGCGCATGCGGTGAGCCAAGCGTCGTCGCTCTTCTCGTCCGTCTCATTCGTCGTCATGAGGGCGCCGCTCGTCGACGATCCACGTGATCCCACCGGTCAGAGCGATGGCGATCATGCCCAGGGTGGTGAGCAGCTGCGAGTGGATCTGCGCGTAGCCGCCGAACATCCCCTGACACACGAAGTAGGCGAGCAGACCGAGCACGGTCCACGCGACAGCGGCGAGTAGACGCAGTACGACACGGACCGGCGTGGGAAGGGGGTTTCGGGCGGTCATGAGTCTGCTCCCGCGGTATCGAGCTTTCCGGCGAAGGCCCGGTGGGCGAACACGTTGTACGCCAACACCAGCGGCATGTTCAGACCGATGCCGACGAGGATGAAGACCATCGTGGAGTGCGGGCCGGCCGCGCTGTCGACGGTGAGACCCGGCGGCAGAAGCACCGGATAGCGGGCCACGCCCAGGGCAAGGAGCACGGACACCGTGGCGATCACGAGCCCGCCGAGCGGCAGGATGTCCGCCGCCCCGGGCTGCCTCTTCCACGGGAACACGACGAGCGCGAAACCCGCTCCCCCGGCGGCGAACAACAGCAGGACGGCGAACGCGAAGGCACGCCCGGGGCTGCCGAGGTTCAGCGGTGCGGCGGTGGCGTCGACGGCGAACAGGAGGACGACCAGCAGCACTCCCCCGATCGCCGTGGCGACCGCGCCCCGTCGTGCCGCCGACTCCCGCAGCAGCCCGGTCGACTTGTGCTTGGTGTAGGCGTAACCGAGAGCGGTGTACCCGGCCGTGACGGTGAGCCCCGACAGCACGCAGAACCAGCTGAAGGCTCCGAAGGCCGATCCCGTGTACACGTCGCCCCGCAGATGTACTGGCGCGGTCAGCGTCCCCAGGGCGAAGCCCTGCGCGAACGCGGCCAGCAGCGACGCCACGCCGAAGGCGGTGATCCAGCGGGGAGCCGGCGGCGCCTGGGACGCAATCTCGACGCTCACGCCGCGCACGACGAGGGAGAACAGCACCACGATCACCGGCAGATAGGCGTGGGGCAGGAGCGTGCCGAAGGCCAGGGGGAAGCCCGCCCAGAGTGCGACACCGAGCAGGATGAGCCAGGTCTCGTTGCCGTCCCAGCCCACCGCGACGGACTCCAGCATGTGCCGCCGGTGCGCGGGGTCGCGTTCGAAGAGGGAGGCCACGCCGATGCCGAGGTCGTAGCCGTCGAGCACGACGTACATCAGGAGGCAGAGAAGGATGGTCGCCGACCAGAGGGTGGTGGTCATCGCGCCGCCACCTCCTTCGGGCCGAGCGATACGGGCAGCTCCGCAAGCGGAAGGGGACCGGTCTGTGGTCGAGGTCCGCGTCGGGGGTCGTCGCGTTCCGGGCCGATGCGCATGGTGCGGACGATGTAGGCGACGTAGGCCACCAGCATGATCAGGTAGAGCACGGAGAAGCCGATCACCGAGAACAGGACCTCGCCGGGGGCCAGGTGGGACACTGCGGCCGAGGTGCGGAGCTGGCCGAAGACGATCCACGGCTGCCGTCCCGCCTCGGCGGTGACCCAGCCTCCGAGGATGGCCAGGATGCCCACCGGTGTCGTCCAGAGGACGAACCGGTGGAAGCGGCGCGCGATCCACAAGCGGTCGCGCATGCGCAGGACCGTGGCGGCGAACACCGTGCCGAACATCAGCACGGCCGCCAGGAACATGACCCGGAAGCCCCAGAAGGTCGCGGCCATGTCCGGCCGGTCCGCTGCCGGGGTGAGCTTCAGACCGGGCATGGCCGTCTTGCAGGTCAGGTCCTTGGCGATGTAGCTGCCGAGGCAGGGAATGTCGAGCTCGGCGATGTTCCGCGCGGCCTGCTGGTCCGGGACGGAGAACAGGACGAAGCCGGTGTTCCCGTTGTCCCAGTTGCCTTCGATCGCCTCCAACTTCGAGAGCTGATACGGCAGTTCATGACCGGCCACATTGTCGCCGAGGTAGAGCTGAACGGGCATCAGCAGCGCGGCGATCCCGAGCGCGATCGACATCGAGCGGCGGGCGAAGCCCCTCGCGCGCCCCTTGACCAGGTACCAGGCCGAGATCCCGGCGACGAAGAAGCTCGCCGAGATCAGCACGGCGGCCAGCATGTGCGGCCAGCGCCAGACGAACGACGGGTTGAAGATGACGCGCATCCAGTCCGTGGGCTCGAACTGACCGTGGACGACCTTGAATCCGGCGGGTGTCTGCATCCACGAGTTCGCCGCGATGATCCACGTGGACGACAGGACCGTGCCCAGCGACACCATCACGGTGGACACGAACATCGTGCCATTGCGGACACGGCCGTCGCCGTAGAGCAGGACGCCGATGAAGCCGGCCTCGACGAAGAAGGCCGTCACGACCTCCATGCCGATGATCGGCCCGATGATCGGGCCCGTCTTCGCCCCGTACACACCCCAGTTGAGACCCATCTGGAAGGTGATGACGGCGCCGGCAACCACACCGATCGCGAACCCGACGGCGAAGATACGCCGCCAGAACCGGAACATCTGCAGGTAGACGGCCCTGCCGGTACGCCAGTACAGGCCGTAGACGACTGACAGGAAGATCGACAGGCCGACGGTGATCGCCGGGAAGGTCATGTGGAACATCACGGTGATGGCGAACTGCCATCGCGACAAGTCGAGAAGACTCATCACTGCTCCCTTACGAGAGGTTCGAGAGGGACGGGTTCAGGCGTCGACGACGGGAGTGGCTGCCGACGTGGCCGTGTTGAAGCGGGGCAGGGCGGCGGCACCGACGGCGAGTAGGGCGACGATGCCCATCTGCACGTACTCGACTCCGGCGAAGGCGTGGGCGACATCGTGCGGCGCCAGGGCCAGGTAGAGCGTGCCGAGGGTGGCCACGCCGAGAGCCAGTCCGCTCTGCTGCAAGGTGATCAGCACGCCGCTGCCGATGCCGGCCAGATGCGTGGGGACATCGGCGAGCACGCTGCGGAACAGGCCGGCGAACAGCATCGACTGCCCCGCACCGACCAGGGCCAGCGGCAGGGCCAGCGCCCACAGACTGACGTGCGGCCAGTTCCCGACCAGGACCGTCACCAGCGAGACCAGTCCCGCGAGTTGGACGACGGCGCCAGCGGACAGCGCCGCCCGGCCGAACCGCGTGATCAGACGGGGCGCGACCAGTGAGCCGGCGAAGAACAGCAGGGCCATCGGCAGGATCGCCAGGCCGCTGTGCAGGGCGTCGGCGTGCAGGCCGTTCTGGACGGTTAGGGCGAAGACGAACATGAAGGCGCCGAAGCCGATACTGAAGGCGAACACCATGGTCAGTCCGCGGGACATCGAGGGCAGACGCAGCAGGGACGGCGGCAGCAGCGGAACCTCGCCGCGCCGCTCGGTGCGCTTCTCCACGATGTAGGTGGCAGCGCCCAGACCAACCGCGACGGCGAGCATCACCCACGTCCACCACGGCCAGCCCAGCGAGTGCCCTTCGGTCAGCGGCACCAGCAGCGCGGTCAGGGTGGCGGCGAACAGGACGGTGCCGGGCAGGTCGATGCCGACTGGGTGGTGCGAGCGGGTGCTGGGCACGATCCGGGCCGCCACAACCAGCACGACCACGCCGATGGGCACGTTGACCAGGAAGATCGGGCGCCAGGAGGTGCCGGCGATGTCGGCGCTGACCAGCAGGCCGCCGACCAGTTGTCCGACCACGGCGGCGATTCCGGAGGTCGCTCCGTACAGGGCCACGGCACGGGACTTGCGCTCTCCTTCGAGGACGTGGTGGAAGGTCGCCAGCACCTGTGGGATGAGCAGGGCGGCGGTGGCGCCCTGGACGATGCGGGCCGCGATCAGCGCGCCCACACTCGGGGCGACACCGCACGCCAGGGAGGCCAGCACGAAGCCCATGAGCGCCCCGAGGAAGATACGACGGCGGCCGTAGCGGTCGCCGAGGCGGCCCCCGAGGACGAGCAGGGTCGCGTACGCGACGCCGTATCCGGCGATCACCAGCTCCAGCGACGACGCGGAGGCGTGCAGCGAGGCGTCGATGCTGGGCAGGGCCACGTTGGTGATGAAGAAGTCCATGATCGGCAGGAACGCGCCGGACAGCAGGATGAGCACCCCGGCCGGGTGCAGCCCGCCAGCACGGGCCACGGCGCGGGGAGAGGCCGTCGCGGCCTGGTCCTGCCCGGAGGAAAGGGTTGTCGGCATGACAGATCCTCGTGACGTAATTATGCACTCATAACTATGAGGGCATGACGAGTATGATGCCATAACTAGTTCCTTGGCAACCCGCTCCCCGGAGATGTGATGCACGACAGAGCGCAGAAGACGGACCCCGCGGCCGGACCGGACGGCGATCAGCGATGGGCCGATCTGGCCGACCTCGTGCTGATCATCAGCCGGGAGATCCAGTTCCGCCGCTACACGGACGAGCGGGCTGTTCACCTGTCGCAGTCCGAGGGCATGGTGATGCGCTACCTGAAGCGTGACCCCGCCGCCCCGCCCAGTCGCATCGCCGCCGCAACCGGGCTGCAGCGCACCAACCTCTCCACCGTGCTGCGCGGGCTCGAGGACAAGGGCTTCATCGAGCGGCACGCCCACTCGGGCGACGGTCGTGGGGTGACGGTCCACTCCACAGAACGCGGACGCAGCAACACCATCCTCGTTCGACAGGAATGGGCCGCGACCGTCTCCGCAGCCGCCGACCACGACACCCGGGACCTCGACGCGACGCTCTCCCTACTCACCGCCGTGGAAGCCGGACTGACCAGGGGGCGACCATGAACCCGCGCCATACCTCCGGCAGCAGGGACCTGAAATCCTGACGGCCGCGCCGCGACCGAGCCCAGAGAGGCATTGCACACCGCAGAGCAATCGCCGCCCGCGACGACCTCTCAGACGGTCGTCCGCTCCAGCAGCACTCATCGCGAAGACGACCGCGGCCTGACCGCCGACCGCCCCGGGGAGCACCGGCGACTTCCGTGGAGCGCATGGGGAAAACCGACCACGTACGGAACTGGAACGCCGACGCGGTAACCAACAAGCTCCGCTCCAGCAGGTGGTTCCTGTGACCGCGACCGAAGAACCCGGGACAACTGCGCCCACCGGACACCTACTGGCCGCAACGACCGCCCGCCTGGAAGAACTCATCCGACGGGCTAACACGCCCGGCAACCTCGACGGCCTGCTCGCCCATCACATCCTGAGCCGACGGCACCTCAGCTTCGAGAGTCCCTCCAGAAGCAACTGCGGAAGCTCGATGCCGTCACAGGGGTCACGGAATCTTGAAGCCAGTCCTCAGCCAAGAACCTGATCACTCACATGAATCGAGGAAAGGAGCGGGCCATGCGCAGGAACTCCACGAATCCGGGGTCAGCTCAGCAATGCCCGCTGGCACACCCGTAGCTGCCGCGGCAACTACAACGTCGGATCCTGCTGATCGAAGGTCGACGTCCTTCCCACCCACGCCACCAGAACCGTCCTCGCACCCGCAACACAAGAGGGGTCATCAAGGCCACGGCGCGATTCTGCTCCGTCCGTACTCCGCGAGGTGGCCCATGCCTGAATCGCCTCTGGGCTACCCACCCCTCATCACCTCCCACGCCGCCCAGAGCCAGGCCACCACACAACGATCGCCTAGCGGCTACGGGAACTCTTCGCTGCGGGTCCTGCGAGGAAACCACTCCAAACGGGTGGGACGGGCGGTGCGCACAACAGGCGTGACGCATCGGTACTCAATCTCGAACACTGCCGCTGCGGCTTGCACGCACCAAAGCCACCAACTCCCTCGACCGGTCCGCACCAATCCGCAGCTCCTTCCGCAGCGACTCAGCCGACACCGGACGCTGATGCAACTCCCGATGCCGAGCATCCATCCGCCGAGCACGCGCCAACAGCGGATCACCACCACCCCGTTCACGGCCGCCGTCGCCCTCGGCATCCCCCTCACCCCCGCTCCCCGTCTCCGCCCGAACAGTCGGCCGGTGCGCCAACAACTCCACCGAGAGCAACAGCGCGACAGGTGGCCATCCGGCGACCAATACCGGTTTCCAGGCCAGCGCCGGCGCGGCCGCAATATTCGCGGTTAGGGATACCGCGATCCCCAACAGAAAAGCGAGCCACACTGCATACCGCCCCCGGCGGCCACCATTCGGCGACGGCTTCAGCAGGCCGACCGTCGCCAGCAGCAACAAACCATCCACCGACAACGGCCACAAGGAAGCGCTCATCTCATCCGCGCCACCCTGCAGGGCGAACTCCCGCTGATGCACATACGACGCATACGCCGCCACCCCAGCAACCACCAACGCACAACCCCGCCGCAACCACGCATCAAGATCAGACAGGCCACTCTCTGCCACCCGGCGCGGCTCCCGGCCCGGGACAAACTCGGCACCCGAGGCGTTCATCGCACCCCCGCACCCCACGCCGCAGGACGGAACCGCCCCTCCACCACCAACCGCCCCACAAGAAACCGCTGGTCAGCCCTGCAACTATCTGTGAATAGTCCCCCCGGGGGCACCAGATCACATTCCGTGTTTTCGCAGGTCAGGGCAGACATTGGCCCTGCCTGTGGGACTACCTCTGGTGCACAGTGGGCCAGCCGCCGAGGAAGGTCACCTCTCGTCTGCGGCATGCCCGGACTTGGCATTGCCGCAGGTGGGGGCGTGCCGCAGCGGTTTAGGGACCCGCTTGGCGGCGTGCGCGGGTTCGAACCATACGGGGTAGCTGGCAGCAAGCACTTCCGTCACGCTCTGCCATACGGGCTGTTCAAATGGGCCTGTTCATCGGGCGCGCTACGTGGATCGCGCACCTGCGGGCTGGGCGAGGATCTCGCGGCACAGCACGACGCAGTCGGCGCAGATCCACACGTCGGGACCGGCGGCCAGACGGCGTTCGTCGCTTCCCGGGTGGCCGCAGAAGGAACAGCGGGCCGAGGTGTCGTCGGGGCGGCGCTTGCGACGGGTACGGCGCCCGAAAGCGGTGCGGGGGATGTTGACGTAGCAGTGGAGTTGGCGCTTGATGTCCGCCACGTCGACGCCAAGGTCATTGAGGACCCGGCGGGCCTGGGAGCCGGGGTTCGTGGCGATGACCGCAAGCAGCTGCGGTGTGTTGACCACGACCGGGGCGCAGTTGGGCGTGCGCTCGGTCGCCAGCTGCTGGGCGGCAGCCAGCGCGGCCTTCGCCTCGCCGGAGAACACAGGATCCCCGGCCCTCGCCGTATCGGCGGGGTATGCGAAGAGCCGACGGCTAGCTTCGCGGATCTCGTCGCGGGTGACGCCGAGTTTTTCCAGGGTGGCGGCGGCCACACCGTCGGTGAGCAGTCCGAGGAGGAGGTGTTCGGTTCCTGCCTCGGCCTGTCCGTCCGACTCGGCCGCGGCCAGCGCGGCGGACAGTCCGCTCTCAGGTGGCGACCCCGGATGAGCCCCACGGTCGGCGGTGCCTCGGTGAGTCGCTCGACACGGTCGGCGTACCGCTGGCGGGCCGCCTGACGTGAGACGCCGAGGCGTTCGCCGATCACCGTCCAGGAGTGGCTGGCGGCACGCACCTGGTGTACGACCTGGTCCACGACCGCATCGGCGTGGCCGGACAGGTCTCGGGTGACGGCGATTACGGCATCCAGCAGGGCGAGTTCGTCGTCACTGCCGGCGCGGATGTGGGCGGCTGCGATGAGCTGCTCCACGGTGGGCTCTTCGCTCATGCTGACAACCGCAGATTGTCAATGCGCGGGTGACAATCCCTCATTGTCACCTACCTGCGGGGCGGCCGATGATCCTGCAGATGTCCGCGTCCGTGCACGTGCTCGGGTCCGTGGCGGCGGCTCGCTCGGCCAGGCCGCGCAGCGCGGTACGGGTCTTGCGCAACTCGGCCATGCGCCGCTCGATGTCGTGGAGGTGCTGCTGGATCAGGTCGGTGACGTGGACGCACGGTGCCTCGCCCGAGTCCCGCAGGGCGAGGATCGAGCGGATCTCGGCGAGCGTGAGACCGGCCGACTGGGCGTCGCGGACGAAGGCCAGCCGGGTGCCGGTCTGCGGCGGGTAGTCGCGGTAGCCGCCTGCTGTCCGGGGAGGCGCGGGCAGCAGTCCGGCCTGCTCGTAGAAACGGATCGTCTTGGGCGTCAGATCGTTCGCTGCGGCCAGTTCTCCGATGCGCATACGGCCGAGGCTACGCCTTGACCTTCCAGTGCGCTGGAAGGTCTAACGTCGGTCACATCCACAGTGACCTGGGAGGACGCAGCGATGCGCATCACGGTTCTGACAGTGCCCGACTGCCCCAACGCACCATTGGCGCGGGAGCGGATCGAGCAGGTACTCGACGGTCGAGCCGCGCGGGTGGAGTTCGTCGAGGTCGCCGACGAGGCGCAGGCCGCACAGCTCGGAATGACTGGCTCCCCCACGGTGCTCATACACGGCACCGACCCCTTCGCTGCGCCGGGAACGGCGGCCTCCGTCTCGTGCCGCCTGTACCGAGCCCCGGACGGGTCGGCCGAGGGGGCGCCGAGCGTGGCCGACCTGCAGCGCGCCCTGGATGTCGCGGCGGCCGACGAGGACTGCGACTGCCCGCCCATGGACGCGGCAGGGCACAGTGGCCGCGGCCGACGCGCACCCGTCACGGGAGGGCTGCGGGTCGTGCAACAGGCGGTCCTGCGGTCCTTCGCCACCACCGGCCGCGCACCCGATCCGGCCGCCCTGGATCAGGTGGCACGGGCCTTCGGGCGTGACTCTCGCGAGGTCCTGGCCGAACTGGCGGCTGAGGACTTCCTCACCCTCGACGACCAAGGACGGATCCGGGCGGCATACCCCTTCTCCGCCACCCCCACCGCCCACCGGATCCGCCTCCCCGACGGCGCCAAGATGTGCGCGATCGACGCCCTCGGCATCCCGGACATGCTCGGCGCCGACGCCGTGATCACCTCCGTCGACCCGGTCACCGGCGACCCCATCACCGTTACCTCCACCGGCGGACACCTGACCTGGCAACCCGTCACCGCCGTGGTCTACGTCGGCCAACGCTCCAGCACCGGTCCCGCCGCTGACGTTGCTTGCGGCGCCCTGAACTTCTTCACCAGCCGCCGCACCGCACAGAGGTGGACCGAGCAGCACCCCGACTACACCGGCAGGACCATCGACCAAGCCCGTGCGGAAGCCCTGGGACGGTCGGTCTTCGGCTCGCTCCTGACGGGGACGGAGCCTGCTCCGGTGCCCGGGAGTTCACCCGGGGCAGATCGCGGATGACGGTCGCCCTGCGCATCCGCATCAACGCCGTCGACCTTCCCGGTCTGACCTGCCCATCCAGAGCATTCGCCGACGACGACGTTCTGGAGTACCGCAACATCCACGTCGCGGTGCAACGCCGCGACCGCGCATTCGAACTCCTCGATCTCCAGCCCGGTGACGCCGCCCCCCGGACATCGACCGGGGTGTCATCGCGGCGCCGACCCGCGTACGCGCAGCAGGTCGGCCATGACCTTCATCTCTGACTGCTGGGCGTCGACCATGCCCTGGGCCAGCTTCTGCTCCTGGGGGACTGTGCACTGTTGGGCGCAGTCGCGGGCCATGTCGATGCCGCCCATGTGGTGGGCGTACATGAGCTGGAGGTAGAGGATCTCCGCCTGTTTACCGTTGAGCTTGTCGAGTCGGTCGAGTTCGGTGTTGGTGGCCATGCCTGGCATGAGCGAGCCGTCCTTCGTCTGGTGGCCCATGTGGCCGCCTTGCATCCAGGTCATGTAGCCGTCAGGGGATGTCTTCGGCAGATCCCACAGGTCGAGCCAGCCGAGCAGCATGCCGCGCTGGTTGGCCTGGGTCTGGGCGATGTCGTAGGCGAGGCCCCGCACTTCCTGGTTCTTCGTACGGTCGCGGACGATGTACGCCATCTCCACCGCCTGTTGGTGGTGGACGGCCATGTCGCGTGCGAAGCCGGAGTCGGCGGAGTCGGCCGCGGGCACAGCGACCGACTTCTCGTTGTGGTTGCTGGTCATGGCCAGCAACGAGAGGGCCGCGACGAGAGTGACCAGGGCCGCAGCGCCGGCGATCAGCCACCGGCCGTGGCGGGGCCTGGAGCCGTCTCCGCCGCCAGGGTCCGTCGCAGGCAGCGCCGTGGCGTTCGTGTCCGTCATGACGCGGTCAGTCCGTTCGTGCAGGCGGCGCCCGGCTCCGGGGTCTGCGCACCCTGCACGTACTTGGTGAGGAACTGCTCGATCCTCGGGTCGGACGCCTTGTTCACGCTGAGCTGGTGGCCCCACGCCGACAGCATGACCGTCCCGGACTGGGTCTTGTCCGGGCTCATCAGCGTGTAGGGGGTCTTGGTGACCTTGTCGGCGAGGGTCTGGATGTCGGCGGCGGCGGCCTTGTCGTTGTACGTGACCCAGACCGCGCCGTGTTCGAGGGAGTGGACGGCGTTCTCGTTCGGGATGGCCTTGGTGTAGACGTTGCCGTTGCAGGTCATCCACACCGGGGCGTGGTTGCCGCCGACGGGCGGGTTCATCGGGTATTTGACGGTGCCGGTCACGTGGGTGCGGCCGAGCTTCTTGGCGTCCCAGGTCTTCTCGCCGCGTATCAGCTTCTTCGCGGCGGCGGCCTTCTGGTCGCTCTTCTCGTTGGCGTTGTTGATGGCGTACGCGCCCCAGCCGACCAGTCCGGCGACGATGACCGTGCTCAGGGTGATGGTGATGATCCGGTTGCGGCGATCACGGGCCTTCTCGGCGCGGCGCATCTCCTCGATGCGGGCCTTGCGGTCGGCGGCGGCCGTCTTCTTGCTGGTCTTGCTCATGGGTACGTCCTTGTCCCCGCCACACGGTGTCGTCGGGTGGCGGTGCGTGGGTGCAGGGGTGAGCGGATGCTTGTGCGCGTGCGCGCGGGCATCCCTCTAGATCCGTTGCACCTGGAGGACGTGGAGATCGGGAGCGCCGCGGGCGGGCGGGAGACCCGGGAAGCTGGCGGGGATGTCCGGCCCGGAAAGGCTCTGCATCCGGGGCAGGATCGCCGGCAGGGGCTCGGCGGGCGCGGTGCGGACGGCTCGTACGCCGTGGGCAACCGGGTCGCAGCACACGTCACCGGCCGGACAGTCGGCCGGGTGCACGATCGTCTTGGCGTGGGGTGTCGCCGAGGTGTTCGCCTGGACTGCCGTAGCAGACATGGCGGTCATGGGGACGGCTGCCGGGGCGTCGGCGCCGTGGGCCATGGAGCCCAGGCACATGACCAGCGCGGCGAACAGCACCGCCAGGGCAGGGCAGAGCGCCACGGTTCGCGTGGTCTGCCACGCGCCGTGGGCCCTGCTGTGCTGCGGACGGCTGGTCATCACGGTGATGCTAAGCGGTGTCTGTGAGCACGCTTTCGGCCGGGCGGCCCAGGAGGTCAGTGGCCATGGTCGTCCTCGTCGGTCTCGGGGTAGACGAAGGTGCGGGTGACGAGGTGGTTGGGGGCCGTCAGGGTCTCGTGCAGGATGCGGCCCCTCTCGTCGAGGGTGAGGTCGAGCTGGGTGTGCTCGGCGGGGTAGGCGAGGGCGAGGCGGCGGTGGCCGTTCTCGTCGGGCAGGCGGGTGGTGACCGGGGCGGTGCCGCTGCCGTAGGGCTCAGCGGCGAGGAACTCCCTGCCGGTGATGGGGAGTTGCTTGAGATCGCCGAGGCCGAGGGCGGTGTTGCTGGTGACCAGTTCGTGCAGGGTGAAACGGGGGGCCATCTTCATCGCGGCCACGGTCTCGCGCAGCAGGGCAGCGTCGGGGCGAGAGGGCCAGGTGATGGCCAGGCCCGCACGCCCTCCGGCCCATTCCTCGCCCGCGGAGGCGGTCAGGGTGAGGTTGCTGGTGCCCTTGCGCCAGGTCAGCGGGGTGTAGAAGCAGCCGGTGCCGCAGCCGCGCAGGCCCAGCCTTCGTTTGCTGCCGCGCGGGTCGGCGAGGGTGGCGGTCAGGCCGTACGACAGCTTCGAGGCGTCGCCGGCCTGGGGCGCGGTCAGCTCGATGACGAGCTGGCCGGTGCTGGCGCGGGCGCTGATGCCGATCTCTCCGGCGCGGGTGCCGGCGGGGACGACCGGCCCGGTGGTCGGGGGTGCGAAGGACAGCGGGCGGTTGGCGTCGGCGGGTGCGCGCAGGACGGTGAGGGTGGCGGACAGGGCGAGGACGACGGCCAGGACGGAGGCTTCGATGCGGGCTGGACGGTGCGGGAGCGCACCCGTCGGACGGCGCAGGCGTACGCGCGCCGTGTAGGCGAGGGCGGCGACGAGCGCGACAGCGCCGGTCTTGGCGAGGAGGACCTGACCGTACGTCGTGGTGGCGAGGTCGTCGAGCGGGACCAGCAGCAGCGCGGCGATGACGCCGGAGGTGACGACGGCCGCGAACAGCCAGGCGGCGAGCTGGGCGTACGCGAGCATGAGGGCTCGGCAGGCGGCTCGCTCACCCCGCCAGGCCACCACCGTGCGCAGCACCTGCACCAGCGCGCCCACCCACAGGGCGGCGGCAGCGAGGTGGGCGAAGGTCAATACCGGCCCGGCGACGGCCTGTTCGGCCTGCGGGTGCGCGCGCAGTGCCTCCGCGATCACGACGACGGCGAGCGGTACGAGGGCCCAGACCCGGCGGCGTTCGGCAACGGCCACGGCCGCCAGGGCGAAGCCCGCCACCTCGATCAGCGACAGCATGCCGGGTCGGGTGTCGACCGCGGACCGGAGGGAGCTGTCGCCGATCACCAGCGCGGTCAGTCCGAGCGCGGCGGCGCAGCCGACCAGGGCGGCGGGCAGGGCCCAGGAGCGCGCCCGCCGGGACGGGGTGTCGGGGATGCGGGTGGCGAGGCGGTTGAGCGCGGCTTCGCCGAGGAGCACGGTCAGGGCGGTGAACAGCAGCCAGCGCAGGATCGTGGTGGGGACGGGGTCCTTGGCGGTGGTGCTCTGGCCGGAGGCAAGGGCGACGGTGCGGGGGCCGATCGCGAAGCGGTAGCTGCCGGTCATGACGTCGCCGTCCTCCGCGGTGACCTGCCATTCGACCGTGTGGACGCCCTCGGCGAGCTTGGCGCGCACCGGGAAGGTGACCGTCCGCCCGCCCTGGCTCCGCGTCGGTCTGCCGAGCCCGGCTGCGGGTTCAAGGCGTACGGCCGAGCCGCTGACGCCGACCGGCTGGTCGAAGACGAGGACCAGCGTGGCCGGCGAGTCGGCGACGGTCGCGTCCGCGGCCGGGCTGGTGAACAGCAGGGTGGCGTGCGCGGAGGCGGGGGCGCCGGTGCTCAGCACGAGAGCCAGGACGAGCGAGGCCAGCGTGAGCAGCGCGGCGGCGGGGCGTCGGAGGGTTGGTGCGAGGACGGTCACCGGTCGAGGATCTCCGGTCGGTCGTGGCGTACGGCGGGCGGGGTGGCCCCTTCGCGCAGCTGCTGGAGTTCGTCACGGGCGCGGAGCAGTTCCTCCTGCAGGTCAGTGTCGGCAGCGGTCGTACAGCAGGAGCGGTTTTTGACCATCGGCCGGATGCAGCACCACCAGGTCAGCGCGGCGGCGAGAGCGGTTGCCGTGAGGGGGAGCCAGATGTTCGTCATGCCGGATGGTCCTGGACGTCGGTGCGTTCGGTGCGCAGGGCGTCGATCTCCTTGCGCAGGCGCAGTAGTTCCTGCTGGTCGGCGCTGGGGGCCGGCTGAGCGCCGTGCTTGGGGCGCATCATGAGCCACATCATCAGGCCCATGCCGACCGGGCAGGCCAGTACGGGGAGGAGGTAGAGCAGCTTGTCCATGGCGGGAACTCCTTGTCAGGTCTGCGGGATTCGGGCGAGTTCGCGGCGCAGGGCGCGCTCGGAGAGACGCCCGTACGCGATGAGGCGGTCGTCGTGCAGGAGGCCGGGGGCGAACAACAGCCGGTGCCGGGCGGCCAGTTGGCGGCCCTCGTCGGTGTCCAGGGATACCTCGGTGACCTCGACGTCCGCGTCGGTCTCGGTCAGGAGCTTCTTCGCGCGGTCGCACCATGCGCAGTCCGCCTGGGTGAGCAGGGTCAGTGCGATCACGACGATCGGACTCCGGCTCCGGCCTTGAGGTCGGCGAGGAGCTTGTCGACGGCGACGAACATCGTGTAGTCGGGGGCGCCGCCGTAGTCGGCCCGCCAGCGGATCGTGCCGTCCGGTCCGACCAGCAGGAAGCTGTGCCCGTCGCGCGAACTGCCCATCATCCCGTACTCGTTGGCGCCGTACTGCCTGGACACCTTCAGGTCCGGGTCGGACAGCACGGGGGTGGTCAGGCTCATGTCCTTCGTCTTGCGGGTGATCAGGTCGACCGGATCGGTGGTGATCGAGACGATCTCGTCGACGCCGGCGGCCTTCACCCTGGCGGCGGCCTTCTCCAGGGCGGTGAGCTGGTCCCAGCAGGGTTGACAGGTCAGGCCCTCCTGGAAGTACAGGAGCACGTTCTTGCCGCGGAAGTCGCTGAGACCGACCTGCTTGCCGGTCGAGGCGGCGAGCTTGAACGCGGGCGCGGTCCTGCCGATGCCGGGGCTGCCGACGTCGTACGACGTCCCGCTGCCGGCGGTGCTCTTGGCGGGCGAGGTCGAGAAGACCGCGTACAGCACCACCAGCGCCACCACGGCGGCGGCTCCGCTCAGGAGCCAGGACAGGCGGCGGCGCTTGTTCTGCAGCTCGGCCGCCATCACGGCGTCGGGCCGCCGCAGCGGGGGTTTCTTCTTGGCGGTCGTGCTCATGCGGGGCGGTCCTCTCCGGAGGAGGCAGTGGCAACGGATGGCTGCTGCGGTACGTCGCAGCAGTCGGCGGAGGAGGCCCCCATCGCGGCGCTAGGGGAACGCCGGGCGGGAGCGGCCAGGTGGGCGCGCGCCTGCCGGGCAAGGAAGTCGGCGAGCGCGACGAGGATGACGGCGAGTACCCAACCGGGCAGCCAGCCAAGGGCCTTGGCGACGAGGGATGCGGCGTGCTGCAGGTCGGCGGCCACGCGGATGCGCCAGCCGTCCGAGGCCATGTCAGGACCGCGTACGGCCTGGACGAGGGTGAGCGCGCCCATCGCGATCAGCAGGATCCCGGAGGCGGCACTCCCCAACGGCATCCGCCGCCGCAACCGGCCGATCCCCAGGGTGACTTGGCGGCCCTGGAGCAGCCGGCTCGCGCCCCAGTCGCGGCGGTCCCACACCAGGGCGAGCAGGCACAGAGGTGTGACCATCCCGGCCACGTACGTCAGCGACACCGCGAGAGCGGCGGGGAACGAGGAAGCCGCGCCGGAGAGGACGGCGACTCCGGCGAGTACGGGTGCGCAGCAGGAGCTGGCTGCGCCGGAGAACACCCCGAGCCCGTACACGGAGCCGAAGCCGTGCCCGGACGGGGCCCGGCCCGCGATCATCGGCAACTGTGGCTTCCACCCGGCCAGCAGGGCGATCCCGCCCGCCGCCATCGCCGTACCGCCGAGGGAGAAGACCAGCAGGTGATGCCCGGAGATCAGCGCGACCAGCGCGGTGGCGCCGAGCCCGATCGGCACGATCACCGTGGCCACCCCGCCGGCGAAGACCAGGGTGGCGGCCAGGATCCCGGTGCGGCGCCGGAAGCCGGTAGCCAGGTACGCGGGCAGCATCACCGACACACAGCAGGGTGCGAGCAGTGCCACCACTCCGCCGAGGAACGACGCCAGCAGCGTCGTGCCGAACAACAGCTGACCCACGCCATGGCCTCCCAGCACTCAGGACCTGAACTCCTAAGGAGATTAGGTTATGGAGGGTGGGAGTGTCCACCGAAGGCCTGCGGAGCGGTTCAGCGCATGGTGCTGACCTGGGCGGTCGGGGTGCCGTCCGGGCAGTAGTTCAGCTGGCTCGCGGCCGCTGCGGGGCCGCCGATGACCAGCAGGGGTACGGCGAGTGCGACGGCCGCGGTGAGCGCGCCGGCGGCGATGCGGGCGCGGCCGAGCGGGCGGTCGGGCTCGATGAGGCGGCGCACGCGGCAGGCGGCCGTGGAGCCACCCGCCGCCAGGCCGGCCACCGGCGCCCGTCCGCCCGCGACGGCCAGCAGCGCGGCGGCAGTGGTCAGCCGTCCCGAACGAGCGGCGGCCACATCGTCGGCACGCATCTCCACCAGGCGTGCGACTTCCGGCTCGGCGGTACGGAACAGCGGCACGCTCGGGAAGGCACGGGCCAGTGTCCGAGCCCAGGTCAGTACGGCGTCGTGCCGCTCGTCCTGATGGGCGCGCTCGTGCGCGAGGACCGCGTCGAGCTGGTCGCCGTCCAGAGTGCGCAGGGCGCCGGTGGTGATCACGGTGCGGCGCTGACGGCCGGGCAGGCAGTAGGCGGCGGGCTCCTCGTGATCGAGGACGACCACGCCGCGTACGGGATCGACGCGGCCGACCAGGTCGAGGACCTCGCGGTGCTCGTACCGCTCCCGCCGGATGCGGAGTACGGCACCCCCGGCGCACCAGGCGGTACGCCCCAGCACCGCCAGGGCCAGCACCGCCCCGGCCGCACCCGCCGCCGCCCCGCCCGGAGAGGCGTACTGCGCGGTCAGCGCCATCACGCACGCCTGCAACAACTGCGCGAGATCGGCGCTGACACGGACCGTGGGCACGGTCAGCGCGAGCCCGGCCATGGCCGCCGAGACCAGCGCGGAAACGCCGGCCGCCTGCCAGGCCACGATCCCGAGCCGGGGTGCGCGCTCGGCCCACCGCGCCCCTCGAAGCAGCCGGGGAACGAGCGTGCACAGCAGCGCGGCGTACGCGAACAGAACGGCGGCGACGATCATTTCGGCGACTCCCGCCGTACGGCCTCACCCAGCAGCCGGTGCAGTTCCTCGGCCTCGCCGGGCGCCATGCCCTCCACGAAGCGGGCCAGGGTCGCGGTGCGGTTCCCGGCCTCCGCGAACGCCTCGCCCATCAGCCCGGCGACGTACTCCTCGCGGCTGCGCGTGGCGCCGTACCGGAAAGCGCGGCCGTCCTTGTCCTTGGCCAGCCAGCCCTTGCGGTAGAGGATCTCGGTGACGGTGTGCACGGTGTTGTACGCGGGCTCCGGGTCACGGTCGAGGCGGTCGAGGACCTCGCGGACGCGCAGCGGCTTGCCCGCGTCCCACACCGCGTCCATGATCGCGGCCTCCAGCTCGCCGAACTGTGGCACCCTCGGCCCTCCCGCCGTCCTGATCCGTATCGGTCTCGGTCTCGTTCCGTCCCCGACATCCTAAGCGGCCTAGGTGGATGGCCGGGCGGTCCCGATGATCGACGGTGAACCGGGGTTGGCCTGCCCGTTGATCCGGAAGACGAAGCGGCGGATCTCCTCCACGGTGAAGCCGGCCTCCTGGATGGCCCGTTCGGTGTCGCGGGTGACGTTGCACCCGCCCCCGACGGCGCGCCACAGCGGGTTGATGATCCGCTGCCTCCGGAGCAGGCGCGGGTCGTCGGAGCGTACGTGCTCGTAGAAGCGCAGCTCCCCGCCCGGCTTCAGGACCCGCTTGGCCTCGGCGAGCGCGCCCGGCACGTCTGTGATGGTGCACAGCACGAGCGAGAACACCGCCACGTCGAAGCTGCTGTCCTCGGCTGGCAGTTCCTCCGCGCGGCCCGCCCGCACCTCCACCGGCACGGAGACCTTCGCCGCCGCTTGCTCGGCGAGTGCCCGCAGCCTCGGCTCCGGCTCCACGGCGACGACCTGATCGACCTCCGGCGGGTAGTGGACGAAGTTCGAACCCAGACCCGCCCCGATCTCGATCACCCGCCCGTGGAGACCGGCGAGCAGCTCCTGGCGGTGCTCGATCGAGCCGTGTGCCTCGGTGAAGGCGTTGATGCGCGGGTAGATGCGGGCGAACAGCGGATGGGAGACGGCGTTTGCGGCCATGGCGCCCTCCTCGGCGACGGGCAGGTGAGGCGTACCCCGCACGCCATCACCTAATCAGGTTAGGAGTAATCTCCCGGGGGCGTCCAGTGCGGCGCACTGTCCCCTGCCCCACCCTGCCCTGGAGGCCGTCGTTGAGCGCCGCCGTATCCGACCTCGTCACCAGCGGGCCGCTGCTGCTGGCCACGCCTCTGGCCCTGCCCGCCGGCACGGTGTCGTTCTTCTCGCCCTGCTGCCTGCCGCTGGTGCCCGGCTACGTCTCGTACGCCACCGGCATGTCGGCCGCCGACGTGCAGGCGGGCCGGGAGAGCCGGGGCCGGATGGTCGTCGGGACGGCGCTGTTCATCCTCGGCTTCTCCGCCCTCTTCGCCAGCTACGGCGCCGCGCTCGGCTACGTCGGCAACAGCCTGCTCGCCCATCAGGACCTCATCACCCGCATCCTCGGCGCGCTCACGATCCTGCTGGGCCTGCTCTTCCTCGGCGCCTTCGAACGCATCCCGTTCGCCGGGCGCACCTTCCGCATCAGCTACCACCCACGCGCGGGCCTGGCCGGCGCCCCACTGCTCGGCGTGATGTTCGGCCTCGGCTGGACCCCGTGCATCGGCCCCACCCTCGCCGCCGTGATGAGCCTGTCCTTCACCACCGGCAGCGCCGGGCGCGGAGCCCTGCTCGCCTTCGTCCACAGCATCGGCCTCGGACTGCCGTTCCTCATCGCCGCCCTCGGCTTCCGCCGTGCACTCAAGGCGTTGGGGTTCGCACGCCGCAACGCCCGGGGCGTGATGCGGTTCGGCGGGGCGATGCTGGTGCTCGTCGGCGTCCTCCAAGTCACCGGCGTCTGGACATACTTCACGGGACAGTTGCGCTACTGGGTGGCGGGTTTCCAGCCGTGGCTGTGACGGCGGGCTCGACCGGGGTGACGATGCCGAAGCCCTGCCCAGCCGCAGGGCGCAGGACCAGCTCGCGGCCGTACAGGCGCCTCAGCGCCTCGGGCGGCTGGTGGTAACAGAACAAAGAGGACGCGGTGCCGACCACGGACGGGGTGTCAAGGAAGAGCGGCAGCTCTGCCAGGAAGTACCGCACAGCGAGGTCGACCTGCACTGCGGACGGCCGCTGACCGTCGGGCAGCTTCCCTGCCAGTACCCAACTCGTGCTCTCCCGGCAGGCATCCCGGAAGCCGGTGCTCTCCTCGTAGTGCCGCCCCGCTGCGAAAGGCCGGCCGCCGCAGGCTTGTTGAGCTCATCAGGCCCAAGGCCCCGCGCATGGCCCAACGGCTGATCGACGAGGTCTTCGACGCGCTCGACGAACAGACCGTCGTCGTCCCGGGCACCGGCACACTCGACATCGTGATCCCGTCCCTAGCCCGCTCACTGACCGCGGTTCACGAACAGCGCCGCGCCCTGGAAGCACAGATCGGGCAGCTGCTGAAGGCTCACCCTCTTTCCCCGGTCCTGACCTCGATTCCGGGAGTCGCGATCAGGACCGCCGCCACCTTGCTGGTCACCGTCGGCGACGGCACCGGCTTCCCCACCGCCGCGCACCTGGCCTCCTACGCCGGCCTCGCCCCCACGACGAAGTCCTCAGGAACCTCCGTCTACGGCGAACACGCACCCAGAGGCGGCAACCGGCAACTCAAACGCGCGATGTTCCTGTCCGCGTTCGCCGCCCTGCACGATCCCGCCTCCCGCACCTACTACGACAAATGTCGGGCTCGGGGAAAGACCCACACACAAGCCCTCCTCCGCCTCGCCCGCCACCGCATCAGCGTGCTGTTCGCGATGCTCCGCGACGGCACCTACTACGAACCCCGACCCCCACGCCTCGCTTGACGAAAGACATAGAGGCACCCCCCGTAGCCGGAGGGCAGGGCTTCTTCGTGAGCTTCTGTACCGAGTGGACGCCACCCGCCGGCTCTCCAACCTGACGGGCTAGCCGCTCTGCGACATGAACCGCCAGACGGCGTGTTCAAGCCCACCAGGTTCGTGTCCCAGCAGCGCAGCGGTCTCCTCGGACCCCTCTTGCAGTTGCTCGTACTTCAGCCCGGAGACACCGGCCTCCGCGGCGAACGCTCGCAGGTGTACGTCCACGGCGATCTTCGATCGGCCGACGAGGTTTCCGATGTAGTCCACGGTCTTCGGTCCGACGCCCTTCACCACGAGCAGAGCGGTACGACCGGCTTCGTGGTCGAACCAGGCGTGGAGGTCGTTTCGCGTGTCGATCCCGTTGGTAACCAGCAGGTCGGTGATTCCTCGGGCCGTTGCGACCCTGCGCGGACTGTTGAAGTTCATAGCGACAGCCAGGTCTTCCATGGCAAGTCGCGTCTGGAATCCTCGTACCGCCGCGGCGTCGGGCCATGCCGCTTGGAGCTGGCGTATCCGCGGCCGGATCGTCGATTCGTACTTACGACGCGGCTGAAAGCTGGCGGCGCAGATCACGCTACCCATATGTGTCCAGCCGCCCGGCGGATGGAACAGGCCATCGCCGAGGACGGTCCGAACGTGGCCGCAAGCTGCTGTACGGGGCTGCCTGTGGTCCTGGGCCAACGATAATGTCATGTGTCGGGCAATCCGGGGATGGGAGCCTGGATTTGAGTGATCGAGCGCGAGTTCGCCGGAACTCTCAGGCTGCTTGATGCGCGGCTCGTACGTACTCGCCGACTATAGGCACAGGTTCCACCAGAGCTGGGCGGGCGCTGTCTTCACCATTAGCGAGTGCCTGCTCAGCAAGCACTCCACTGTGCGAGGGAGGACGTCACGGTCGTGGTGTCGTCCACGGAGACGGGTACCGCCAGTTCGAACCAGGTCTTCTTCCCCGCTGCGCAGGGTTGTGATCCCCACTCCGTTGCCATTGCGGCGACGAGGAAGAGACCGCGCCCGTGCTCGTCCGTGGACAGGGCCTGCGTGGGCACCGGCAAAGTCGAGTCGACGTCGGTGACTTCGACTCGTAGCCGCTTTCCGGTCCACTGGACGCACACCACACATGCGGCCTGCGTGTGCGTGACCGAGTTCGCAACCAGTTCCCCGGTGAGCAGTTTCAAGTCGCCGATCAGCTCCTCGTCCAGGTCCAGCCCAAGCCCCCGAACACGAACGACGACACGGTCCCGCGCTGCTGACACCGCCTCGACCAGAGCCGGGACGGTGAAGGCGTAGGGCGATTCTTCGAGCGGGCGCGGCATAGCTGGAAACCTCTCGATGGGCAGGGGCCAAGGAGTCAGCGCGTTTTCCCGAGAGCGAATGGTTCACCCGCCTTCACATGGCGGTCTACAGGACAACCAGGAAGTCGAGAAGAGCCCGGGAAACGACGGACGACCACCATCTACCTCGGACGGCCTGGCTCCCTATCTCGGCGGCGATATCACCACTGCAATGTCAATAGGACTCACCAGCAACCGCACACGCCCCCCTACGCGACCACGACGGGCGGCCGGGCGTACGGTCTGCCAGGACGTCCCCGGATCTGTCTCGACGTAGGGCTGCTGGTCCGCTACGACCTGGACCGGGACGGCTTCCGCGCCGTCGCCAGACACGAACTGGCCCACCATCGCCATCGCGATGTCGGCCGCACCTACCTGACGGTCGCGCTCTGGTGGTCGTTCGTCGCGACGGCGCTCACACCCTGCGTGCTGGTGTCCGTGTATCTCCGGGCACTGCTGGGGACCGCGGGCGCAGGCGGCCTGCTGGGCACCACATCGCCGGGCGGCCAGGAGAAGCTGGCGTACCGGCTGGTCGCTCTGGTGGTGCTGAGTGTCACCGCCTACCTGGCCAGGGACGTGATCCTTCGCGCGCGGGAACTGCACACCGACGCGGTCGCCCACTCCTGGGACTCCACCCGGAACTCCCTCCCCCGGATGGTGGCCTGGCTCCCCTGGCCGTGCACGCGTGCGGCGTGGCGGTGGGTTCCGGCGGGATGGATGCGCTGGGCAGCTCATGCCGGAACCCATCCCAGTCCCGATCAACGGGTGACGGCGATGCTCGACCCCGTACGGCTGCTGCGCACCGGTGCCTGGGAGATGGCCGGAATCGGACTCCTGGCCGGCCTGGCCCTCCACAACCTCGCGCTGCTGACGGGGAATGTCACGGGTCGCTTCGTCACGGTGGGCCTGACGCTGCTCGCGCTGCCCGTCGGTACCGTCGTCGCGCTGACGCTGGCCCACTGGTCGCAACGGCAGGCCACCGCACGCCGGTTGCCCCGGAGGCGGCCCGTTCCCGGTGGGACGTCATCGTCCTGCCAGCCGCGCTCACGGGCGGCATGGTGTGCAGCGGGAAGATCTCGCTGGGAACAGCCGACCTGACGGCGCTCAACCCGCCCCTCGGCCAGTACGCGCGGATCGGTCTCGTCCAGCTGGCGATCCTGCTCCCGCTCGCACTGTGGACGCGGTCGGTGCACCGTCGCATCTCTGCGGAGGAGTCGGGCGTGACACGTGGGCTGCGCACCCGCTGGATCGTGGCCACCACCGGGGCCGTCTGGGGACCGCTCCTGGCCCTGTGGAACAGTGTCGGTGGGGACGTCAACTGAGACGTGGATGCTCTGCGTGTCCAGGACCACCAGGCTCGGGTCAGCTAATCGCTTCCGCTTCTCCCGCAGTTGCCAACCCAGCAGGTCGTGAATGTCCTGGTCGGTGCCCTCGTCACGCCAGCGGTAGAAGCAATACTTCACCGCCCGGGCGGGGGCATGTCGTGGGGCAGGAACTCCCGCTGACAACCCGTGCGGTTCTGGTAGAGGATCGCGTTCACGATCTCCCGCCTCGCGTACTTCCCCTGATGCCCACTGACCGACGGATGCCGGGCCTTCAATGCCGTGATCGCGGGTTCGACGAGCTCCCACTGCTCGTCGGTGAGATCGCTCGGGTACAGCTTGCGCATGCTCATGCCGCAACCCGAGCGAACCCCGAACGCCTGACCAGCGACGATGCCCAACATCAACCTCAGGCCGTTTCGGGGAGGGTCCGGGGTAGTCCGAAGCGTGTCATGACGTTGGTGTTGAAGCCGGTGATGGCGGTGATCTGGTCGCCGGCGGTGCTGATGACCAGGAGGGCGTAGGCGCGGTGGACACTGGCGTGGGGGTCTGCCAGGTACAGGCCGACGGCCGGCTGGCCGTTGGCGCGGGTGGTTACCACGCGGTAGGTGCGGCCGGGGCGGAAGGTGGAGGCGGCGAAGAAGCGCTGGGCTGTTTCGATGCCGCGGTATTCCAGCATGGCCGGGGGCATGGAGAGTCTCACGTCGCTGACGAGCAGTTCGATCAGGGCGTCCAGGTCGGCGCGTTCCAGGGCGTCGGTGAGCCGGGCGACGAGCCGGTGTTCGGCGGCGGTGTCGGGTTGGCGTGCAGGCCTGCGGTTGCCGGTGCCGGTGCTGCTGGAGTCGGCGAGGTGGTTGTCGACGCTGGCGCGGGCGCGTTTGAGGGCGCTTTGAACCGATTCCTGGGTGGCATCGAGCATGTGGGCGGCTTCGGCGGCGTGGTAGCCCAGGACGTCGCGGAGGACGAGCGCGGCGCGTTGGCGTGGGGGCAGCAGCTGCAGGGCGGTGATGAAGGCCAGGGAGATGGCCTCGGTGGTCTCGTAGCGGGCCTCCGGTCCGGGGCGCTGGTCGACGAGGTGGTCGAGCAGGACGTCGGGGTAGGGCTCCAACCAGGGCGAGGCGTCGCCGGCGCCGGTGGGCTCGGGCAGAGTGGCCTCGGGCAGCGGCGGGGCGATCCGGGGTCGCCGGCTGTCGGCGCGCAACATGCTCAGGCACCGATTGGTCGCGATCTTGTAGAGCCAGGTCCGGAGTGAGGACTGCTGGCCGAAGTCGCCGAGGTTACGCCAGGCGGACACGAGGGTCTCCTGGAGCGCGTCCTCGGCGTCCTGCAGGGATCCCAGGATGCGGTAGCAGTGCACCTGCAACTCGTGGGAGTGGCCCTGGACCAGGTCGCGGAACGCGTTGTGGTCGCCGGCCCGAGCCCGGGCGATCAGATCCGTCGAGTCCATCTCCATCGGCATGCATCCTCGCTTTTCCGCTTTCCGCAGGGCGCGTTCGGCTCGCTCAACGATAAAGACGCCGCAGGGCCCGCGAATTGGGCGGTGTCCGCGCGCCCAATTCATGGCGGCGCCGGCATCTACCCGGTTGGAGGCGGTCCCGGTCCGGGGCGCGCCCCGGACACAGAATCAGGACCACAGATCATGGCCAAGTACGTTTTCTCCTTCCGTGTGCCTTCCGGCTACGCACCCGACGCCGGGACACCGGCCGAGTGGCAGGCCTGGTTCGCCGGGCTTGGCTCGGCCCTGGTGGACGTCGGCAACGCGGTGACCGGTCATGCCTCGCTCGGCGAGGTCGGCGGCAGCGGCTCCCGGATGGTCGCCTACTCGGTGCTGTCCGCCGAGGACATGAACTCCGCGCTGGCGCTGGCCAAGGACTGCCCGGTGCTGCGGGTCGGCGGCGGGGTCGAGGTCGGCCCCGTGATGGAAGCCGCCGGGTCGTGAGCGACGCCATGACCGCATCGACGGCGCCGCCGCAGGGGTCGTTCCTGGCGACCGGGCGCGGCCGGCTCACGCTGGCGCTGCTGTGCGCGGTGACGTTCCTGGACGTCGTGGACGGCTCGATCGTGAACGTCGCGCTGCCGACCATCCGTACGCATCTGGGGTTCTCGGTGCAGAACCTCCAGTGGGTGGTCAGCGGCTATCTGATCAGCTACGGCGGGTTCCTGCTGCTGGGCGGTCGGGCCGGGGACCTGCTGGGGCGGCGGCGGCTGCTGACCGCCGGTACCGTGCTGTTCGCCGCGTCCTCGCTGGCCTGCGGGTTGGCCGACAGCCAGGGGCTGCTGGTCGGCGCCCGACTCGCCCAGGGTTTCGGGGCGGCGATGATGTCCCCGGCCGCGCTGTCCATCCTGACCACCACCTTCCGGGACTCCGACCGGCACAAAGCGCTGGGCGTGTGGGCCGGGATCAGCGGGCTGGCCGCCGCGGTAGGAGTGTTCTTCGGCGGGCTGCTCACCCAGGACCTCGGCTGGCGGTGGGTGTTCTTCGTGAACCTCCCGCTGTGCGTGCTGGTGCTGCTCGGGGCCTTCCGGATCCTGAAGGCCGACCACGGCCGGTCCGTGCCGGGCGGTTTCGACGCGGTCGGCGCGGTGTTGGTCACCGCGAGCATGCTGCTGCTGATCTTCACGTTGGTGAAGGCTCCGGACGAGGGCTGGGATGCGGGACGCACCCTCGGTGGGCTGGCCGCCTCGGCGGTGCTGATGGCCGCGTTCGGGGTCAATGAGCAGCGGCGCGCCCATCCGCTGGTCCCGATGTCGATCTTCCGGATCAAGGGCCTGGCCGCGGCTGATGCCACCCAGGTGATCGCCTGGGCCGGGTTCTACTCGATGTTCTTCTTCGTCACTCTGTACATGCAGAACGTCCTGGGCTACTCCCAACTGCGGACCGGGCTCTCGTATCTGCCGGTGACCGTCGGCATCGGGTTCGGCTCGACCCTGGCGACGAAGATGTTCGTGCGGACCGGCACCCGTCCGATCATCGTCTCCGGTGCGCTGCTCGCCGCCGGTGGCATCTTCTGGCTTTCCCGCATCCCGGTGGACGGCACCTATCTCGGCAACCTGCTCGCCCCGCTGGTGGCCATGGCGGCCGGGCTGGGGCTGCTGTACGCCGGTGTGCAAACGGCGGCGAACGCGGGCGTGCCGGAGGATCAGTCCGGATTGGCCGCGGCCCTGATCACCACCTCTTTCCAGCTCGGGTCAGCGCTCGGCCTGGCGGTGTTCAGCGGGATCGCGACCAGCCGCACCAGCCACCTGCTGGCCGCCCACACCCCGCCCCCGGAGGCACTCACCGCCGGATTCCAGCGGGCCCTGCTCGTCAGCGCCCTCTGCCTCCTGGCAGCCGGAGCCATCGCGCTGCGAGCCTCCAACACCCGCGGCGAACCCTCCACCACACCAGAACCCCAACAAAACCTGGAACCCTCCTACGACCCCGCATAACACCACACAACGAAATCCCGGGAAGGCGTTCAACGCCATCCCGGGATTCCCTTTGCCGTTGGGTGCGCAACTATGCCTATCCTGCTCGCGCTTCCGAGCACCTGAGTGCCGGCCGGACGCTTGCGTGTCCGGCTGGCTGGTGGGTCAGGCGTGAGAGTGCTCGGTCTCGGGCGAGGCCGCTGCGGAGGTGAGTTTGGGCTCCGGTGTCAGCGTGGACATCTGCTGTTCGAACCGCTCGGGCAGCGCCCAGCGGTACAGCGGCATAGCGCCGGCGGTGGTGATGACGGCGACCAGGACCAGCATGGAGAAGACGTCCTTGGTGATCATTCCCTGGGCGAGGCCGATGTTGATGAAGATGAGGATCATCAGGCCGCGGGCGTTCATCAGGCCGCCGACCGCCCAGGACTCGCGCCAGGAGAAGCCGACCGTGCGCATGGCGGTCGCGCAGCCCATGTACTTTCCGATGAAGCCCGCCGCGAGGATCAGCGCGAACGGGCCGATCATGACCCATCCGGCGATCCCGCCGAGTTCGGTGTTGAGGCCGGAGAAGGCGAAGAAGATCGGCAGGAGCAGGACGCAGACGAGATCCATCATGCGGCTGTGCAGGGCCTCGCGGAAGGCGGGGTTGCGTGGCATCGCGAGTCCGGCGAGGAAGCCGCCGAAGACGGAGTAGATGCCGATGTAGTCGGTGAACAGTCCAGACAGCAGGACGATGCCCACGACGAGGTACATGTGATCGAAGCCGAAGTGGCCGGTGCGTTCGACCCGCGCGCCCATCGGCCGCAGCAGGCGGGCTACGACGGTGAGCATGACGAGGGCGAACAACGCCGTGAGCCCGATGGTGCGAAGGACGTGCGGGGCGCCGGCTCCGGTCTGCATGGCGGACAGCACGGCCAGGAGGCACCAGGCGGCCGCGTCGTCGATGGAAGCGCCGAGCAGGGTCATGCGGCCGAGCGGCGAGTTCTGTAGCCGCCGCTCGTAGAGGATGCGGGCCAGCATCGGGAAGGCCGTGATCGACAGGGCGCCGCCGATGAACAGGGCGAACTCGAAGTGGCTGACATCGGGGCGGGAGAGCCGGTCGTAGAGGAGGTAGGCGGATCCGGCACCGAGCAGGAGGGACGGGAGGATGCCGGAGACGGCGAGGACGGCGGCGTTCTTGGCGTCCTTCTTGCCGTTGCCGCCGCCGTGTTCGAGGCCGGCGCCGACCAGGAACATGAAGAGGGTCAGGCCGATGGTGCTCAGCACATACAGGATGGGCTTCACCTCGGGGGTGAAGATCGCCTTCTGCGCTGTGGGGAACAGTGCGCCGAACAGGGTGGGGCCGAGCAGGACGCCTGCAACCATCTCTCCGAGCACCCGCGGCTGTTTCACCAGCAGGGCAAGGCGTCCGCAGAGGGCTGAGGCGGCCAGGATGATCACGATCGCAGGCAGGACCCGCAGGACGAGTTCTAGGTTCTTGTCGGTGGTGGCGGCCAATAAGGTCGTGTCGTGCACAACAGCTCCTATTGTCATGAGGAATGTGCGGAGACGGGAGGGCAGATGGGGGTCTTTGGCGGCAGGGCAGTCCTGTACCGGACCGTGGGAGGGAATCCGAGGACCGCGGGCCAGCACGCGTCGTCCGGAGCGACGACGACGAAACGGGCGTACTAGCTGTCGGAGAACGACAGGACGAACATCGGCAGCAGTGTCCAGATCGTCACCTGTTCCAAGGTCGTGTTGCCGGTCAGCGCCGCGATGGTGACCACCACGACTACGTTCGGGTAGGTCATGGCGGTGTAGTCGTCGAGCGTCTGGACGTGGCGGCGCCGCTTGAGTAGCGCGGCGACGAGCCGCAGGCCGACGGCGATGCCCGCGCCGGTCGGCGCGTAGGTGGTGAAGCCATCCCAGGTCGAGCTTCAGGCAGACCAGTACGATCAACGCGGTGAGCAGCAGCGCGGCCATGTATCCGTTGCGCTCGCCTTACTTGACCGTACGGATGGGAGAGCGTTCCCGGAGGCGTCTGACCAGGACATAGGCCGCCGTGACGATGCCGGTCGAGGTGGCGACGCTGATGGCGACGGACGAGGCGACGTCCTCGCGCAGGGGGACTTTCCGCTGCGTCAACAAGCACGAGGGCGAAAGAACCGAAAGGCCATCTGCTCAGTTCAGCGACCCGCTGCCGCCCGACTCGGCAGGTCACGGGGATGGCTGATCTCTTCCAGGACATTTGACTAGCGAATGCCGTCGCGCCTAGTCCGACCTGCCGCACAGCGGACCAGGACGGCGGTGTGGCGTCGTCGCGGCTCACGCCACCGTTCCTCCGTGGTGCGGCACGGGCGATGTATGCCTGGCCTGGGAGGATGCCTCGCCACCCACCCGGTCGTCGGATCCGGCGCCCAGCGGTTCGGCGCCGCCTGACTCGTCGGCGGTCTGCGGATTGCTGCCGCGGAGGGCGAAGAAGATACCCGCCAGGGTCATGGGCAGGGCCACGAACACCGCGGCGGTGCGCATGCCTCCTGGTGTCAACAGGATCAGCGCGATCAGCGGAGGCCCGAAGGCTCCGCCGGATTTGCCGACGGCCGCGGCCCATCCGCCAGCGGTGCCTCGGATCGCCAGCGGGTAGATCTCGGCCGTGTAGGGGCCGAGAAGGGCGATGACCCCCGCCGTGCCGGAGAACAGCAGCATCACGGCAGTCAGTAGGACGGGCCGGCTGCCGTCCATGCCGACGATGGCGAGGACAAGGAGGGCCGCGACGGTGAGGGCCGCGTAGACGGCCATGGTGCCCCTGGCCGACCAGCGTGTGTAGAGCCATGCGGCGACTGCACAGGTGGGGATGGCGAGCAGGGACGACATGAATAGCAGGGTTGCGGCGGACATGCCGTGCCCACCGGAGGATGCCAGCTGGCTGGGCAGGAAGGTGATGAACCCCCAGTAGACGAGGCCCCAGGCCAGCGCATAGCCGCTGACGACTAAGGTCTTGGCCGTCTCGGGACGCCTGAACAGAGCGGAGGCGGGGACGCGTTCGGGCCGGGCCTGCCGTGCGGTGAACGCGGCGGACTCCGGGATCCACCGGTTGAGCGCGATCAGGATCAGGACCAGCGGGAGCTGGGCGAACCACAGCACGCGCCAGCCCGCCAGCGGAATGAGAATCGCGGCAAGACCGGAGGCCGCCATGTAGCCGCCGGTGGTGGTAAGGCCAGCCTGGAGCACCATGATCGCCGAACGCCGGCCCGGTGGCAGGCTCTCCGTCATCAGAGCGTAGACGATGGGCAGCATGCCTCCAGCCGCCATTCCCATCAGCGCGCACATGATGAGGTTGCCGCCGAAGCTCGGCATGGCGCCGCACACTGTCGTACCGAGGAAGAGCAGCGACGCGATGAGCAAGGTGGCCCGTCGTCCGATGCGGTCCGCCGCGCGACCCCACACGAGGGACCCGAGCACCGTGCCAGTCAGAGCGACGGTCGGCAGCCAGGAGATACCCGTGGCGCTGAGGTGGTACTCGGCCCGCATGCCGGGCGAGATGAACGCCAGGGTTGCGGGCTTCATCTGATCCACCAGCAGAGCGAAGGTGAGGATGGCGATGAGGCGGCGCCGGCTCACCCTGGGTGCCCGAGGTGGACCGGACAAGACCGCGGAACAGGTTCCGGCCGGCCGCACCACCGCGCAGGCCGAGATCACTACACCCACGACGATGGCGATCATGGCCGCCCACATCACCGGCGACATCCCCATCATCGACATATCGAAGTCCATCGACGCGGAGTCGGCGAACATCCACAGGTGCTCGATGACTCCGGCGCAGGTCAGGATCACGCCGGTCCAGAACAGCACAGGACGGGGTATCAGGGCATCTGCTCGTGCGCGCAAGGTCAGCTCCTGGTCGGCATGCGTAGCGGAAGCCTGGAGGTACCGCCGGTGGCCCGGTTCGGCGGGAAGGCCAACGCCACGCCCGCGCCTCCCTACCCGGTCTTTCCCGGCCGCCGTCCTGTGCCGCTGCCGGCGACGTGTCGCCTCGTCACGTGGGACGCCGACTCACTGACGAACGGCGCGGGCGGCTGCGATCGTGCGAGTGAAGAAGGCTTCGAGCGGCCTGATGTGAACCTCCGGTCGCCGCCACTGGTTCTCAAGGTCGTCCGGGAGGTGGAGCGTCTCGGCGAGCTTGCCGTGGCGGTAGTGCCGGATCACCGGGTGAAGGAAGGCGTCGATGTGGCCGTCACCCAGCACGGAGGCGGAGAGACCCGGCTTGAACGGATCTGTCCGTTCGTGGTCCGGCCCGTACTCCAGGCTGACGGCGAAGGTGTTCTCGGCTTCGCCGAACGCGGAGTCGTGGAGGTGTCCGACGGGTACTTCCTGATAGTGCCTGACCAGGCCCTCGTCCGGCACTACCAGCAGGTCGGCCAGCACACCGAACTGCTGGAACAGCCCGGACGACCGATTGACACGCTCGATCAAAGCGTCCGTCAACGCACGGGGTTCCGACGGCAGTTCGTCGTGTGGCCAGGTCCCGCTGTGGTACCGCTGCTCCAGGATGCGGGACAACGCGCGGGCGCCGTAGCGGAATCCGTGGATGAATCCGTTGGTTCCCTTCTTGAAGTCGATCTGTTGAGTGAGGGTCCCGGCAAAGTACAGGCCGGGCACATTGGTCGACTCATAGGCCTCAGTGAGCTCGGGAAAGCGGTCGTTGACGGCGAGCATCGGGCGGCATCCGTCCTCGAAGACGGAGGCGTCGAAGCGGAATCCAGTGCACACGATCACTCGGTCGTAGCGGTGTTCCATCGTCGCCCGGGTGAATTTGAACCGTACGCGGTAGCCGCCCTCTGCTTCCTTCTCGATCCCGAGGACTCGCGCGTCCACGATGGCGTTCTGGATCTTCAGCTGGGCGGTGTCGATGAAGTTGTTGTTGACCGCCCGGAGATGCCCCACGAAATGGCTCTGCCAGGCCAGACGCAGCGGGCTGGGGCCCGCGACATGGACGACGGCGGCCGTCTCCAGCAGGTTGTCGGCGGTCTCGAGTGCCGAGTTCGCCTTGCCTATGATCAGCACTCGCTGATCGATGAAGTCCTTGGGGTCGACGGAAACCGTGGAATAAAGCTCTACGGATTCGATACCGGGTATGTCCGGAATGTTCGGCCTGCTCACGCCGGTGGCGATGATGACTCGGCGCGCTCGATACGTGTCCCCGCCGCTGTCCGACGCCTCGAATCCGCTTGCCGTGCGAGCGATCCTGGTGATGCGTCGATCGAAGCGGATTCGCAGGCCGTGCCCTTCGGCGAAATCTCCGAGATAGCGGACCATGTCGTCGGCGAACGGGAAATATCTTTCGGTGTACCGAGTGAATCGGAATTCCGACCTGTCCGAGAGCAGAGAGTTCCAGTCCGAGCGCAGATTGAACTCCGGATCACTGCTTCCTGTGTATCGCTTGTTCACCGAGATCATTTGTCGGTGCCGCGGGTACTTGGCGAAGAAAGATCCCGGCCCACTCGATTCTTCCACCACCGCGTAGTCGTACCCCCCAGCCTTCAGGAGTTGAGCCACCTGAAGGCCGGCCGGCCCGGCACCCACCACCAAGTAGTCCAGATCAGCGTCCGTCACAGCGACCTCCACTTACCTCGTTTTCACGCCCAGCGGGCCGGCGACGCCGCCCGCCCGTCGCCTGTCGTCAGGCTTTTTTCGACCGCTTCTGGTCATCAGCGTGGTGCGGCGCAAGGCTGCTCAACAGTTCCTTCGCAGCTGTACCCCCTTGCAGGTACCCGGCCAAGTCGCTCAGGAGGCGGACGAAATCGGCTTCGGCGTTCGACCGTGGCGCGCCCGTTCCCGCGATCCCGTAGGCGTATTCGCGCCAGTCGGCATCCCCCATGAGGCGATCCGACAGAGCCTCCGTGAGGACGGAAATCCACGTGGGTCCGATCATGGCGAAGTTGACCTGGAGACACTCCCCGTATGCCTTGGTGGTGTGCCACCATCCCCGCGGCATGAACATCATCCCGCCGCTTGTCACTTCGGCGGACGATGCATCGTTGGGCATCGACGTGGGGAACGGCAGTTTGTCGGCGAACCTGAAGTGCGATTTGTTCACCTGCCGGTCCCCTCGGAGGACCGTGGTGGTCTGATTGCGGACGTGCTCGTTGGGTGCCCATTGCCACACCTTGCGACCCGTGAGGAGGAGCGCGAGATTCACCTCGGCATCACTGTGCATGGCGAGCCCACTCGCATCCTCGTAGGCCGAGGCTTTCTTCCCGGTGGAAGCGAAGATGTCACAATGGAAGGCAGAGCCTGGCATGCCGAGTTCCCCGGAGATCTGGTCGATGGCCAGCTGTAGTCCTGGGATGAATCGCTCGGCACTCCGCAGGAGGCACGTGAACTCCGCATTGTAGAACGGCAGGGCCGACTTGCCATTGGGCACGTTGGCGAAAAATCCGTCGGGCCGGATGATCGACACACGGTCCTCGAACACATCCATGGCGCTTCCGGCGGACGCGAGTTCTGGAATCGACTCCACCAGCGGAGCGAGGCGCGCGGGGTCTCCAGCGAAGCAGCCGGGCACATTCGGCCAGTGACCTCGAAGGAATTCTTCAGCAGTGAGAGGTGCGACGAGCATGTCCAGGTCTATCACGGAAACCTCTTCCGTCATTCCGGGTGTGCCAGTGCGGAGCGAGCCGAGATCGGACTTCTTCCGGGAGGTCGGCCGGCATCGGCGCTCACCGTATTCGAGGTAGCCCTACGGTAATACTGCCTTCACGGGACTAGATTCGCATACATTACACGGAACCCCCACTCGCATCTCTCTGCGAATATCGGGTGGGATCGTTTTTGATCCTGCCACGAGGGCAATGGCCGACACAAGAGTATTGGTCGAACGATGGACGGGGTCACCCCTCCAAAAAAGTGCCGTCACGGCCGAGCCACGTCCGTTATTCCTGAATGTTTCGTCATGTCGTCTCGTAGACCAGGTCGCGCAGGAGCTCGCTCGCCCCGCCCGCGATCGGCCCGGCGATGGCATCCCGGTACAACCGAGCGGCCACTGCGTCGGCGGCATAGCCTCGGGCACCGTGGAACTGCAGACACGTCTGTGCCGCCGTGACGGCCAGTTCGGTCGCCCGGAGTTTGAGGACGGAGGCGGTGCGGGTGTCGAGCCGCCCGTTGGCCTGCAGCCAGGCCGCCCGGTATCCGTAGTGGCGGACCAATTCGTACGAACTCTCCAGTTCCGCGATGCGGTGCCGTACCGCCTGGTGGGTCCCCAACGGCACGCCTTTGACCCGGTGTTCGCCCACGAACGCGCGCAGGAGGGTGAGGCAGTGGCCGACCCCGCCCACGGCGAGCATCCCGGCCACCAGGCGCTCGAAGTCGAGCGCCTGGACGAGGTGCAGGAGCGCCCGCTCGGATCGGCCGACGAGCTGGTCGGCGGTGACGTCCACGTCTGTGAAGCGCACCCGGCAGACGTCCGCGCTGTGCCATCCGAGCATCGGCTCCGGGTGCCGGCTCACACCGGCGGCGTCCGCGTCGACCACCAGGAGACTCGCCCCGCTCAGACCGTTGCCGTGCCGCGTGGGGCTGCTCGTGGCCAGTGTGATGATGAAGTCGGCCCGGGAGCCGTTCGCCACGTAGAGCTTTTCGCCCGTGACGCGGTAGCCGTGCTCCGTGGGGTGTGCCCGGGTGCCCAGATCCCGTAGGTCCGAACCCGCCGTGGACTCCGTGAGGGCCAGGGCGGCGATCAGCCGGCCCTGCCGAGCGCCCGGCAGGTACCGCTGCCGCTGCTCCTCGGTGCCGAATAGATGGAGATAGGACGTGGCCATATAGGCGTGCACGGCCACGGACGCGCGAATGCCGCCGTAACCGAGTCCCCCGAGTTCCTCAAGGAAGATCGCGCTGTGCAGAAAGCCGGGGCCGGAATGCTCCAACGACAGCAGGCCGGCCTCACCCAGGGTCCGCCAGCCGCTACGGGAAATGCGCCGCTCGCTCTCCCAGTCCTCGGCGTTCGGGCGCACCAAGCTGTCCAGGAGACCGCGTACGCGGGCCCGAAATCCGTCGTGGTCGGCGGCGAGAAAGTCGATGTGGCCGGGGTCGCTCGGGTCGTTGCGCCTCACTTCACCGAGAGGACGGTGTGCGCGGGCAGAATGTCGGTGATCGCCATCGGAATCCTGAAGACGGCCCGCGGTGTGCCGGCCGCGGCCCACGTCTCGGCGAAGGTCAGCAGGTCCTCGTCGACGAACAGCGTCAGCTCCTCCTTGTGTCCCAGCGGCGGCACCCCGCCGATGGTGTATCCGGTGGCAGTCTTGACGAAGTCGGCGTCGGCCTTGGCAATGTCACTGCCCAGAGCGGCGGCGACGGCCTTCTCGTTGACCCGGTTGGGACCACTGGCCAGAACGAGTACCGCCTCTCCTGTCGCGACGCTACGGAACACCAGCGATTTCACGATCTGTGCCTTCTCGCACCCGAGAGCCCGGGCCGCGTCGTCGGCCGTGTGCGTCGACTCCGGGAGTTCGACGACGGTCAGGTCGAGTTTGCGCTGATGAAGGATGTCCTGGAACCGGCGGGCACGCTTGCTGAGGCTCATGACGGTGACACTCCGAAGGGGTGATGAAGGGTCAGGAGGGTGCGACGGTCGACCTTCCCGGTGGTCGTGAGAGGCAGTGCGCCACACAGGTGTATCGCCGACGGAATCATGTAGTCGGGCAGCCGCGCGCTCAGCTTTTCACGCACCGCCGAGGGGGTGCAATGTTCCCCCTCGGGTACGACGAAGGCCACCAGCACCTTCCCGCCGGAGCGGGTCTCCGTCACCGTGACGTAGCTCTGCTTGACCGTCGGATCCTGGTCGAGGTGGTGAGAGACCTCGCCGATCTCCACCCGGAAACCGTTGACTTTGACCTGGTGGTCCAGCCGCCCTTGGAACACCACGTTGCCGTCCTCAAGGAGGTAGCCCCGATCACCTGTCCGATAGATCCTCTCGCAGCGGCCGTCAATGTCGCACACGTCGAACGGGTCGCTCGTATGGCCGAGTTGATCGAGATAGCCGGGAGAGAGACCCGGGCCGGCGAGCCACACCTCGCCGATCTCACCGGGGGCGCACAGCCGCTTGTTGGCAACCACGTACATCCGCGTGTTCTGTATGGGCTGTCCGATGGGCAGTGCCGTGCCGGCCGGGGGGAGTTGACGAACCGGATAGCAGGTGGCGAATGTGGTGCACTCGGTCGGGCCGTACACACTGACGAGCCGGTCCGGGCCGTAATGGGCCAGCGCCTTGCCGATGTGAGAGATCGAGTGCGCCTCGCCCCCGGTCAGGATCGTCCGCACGCCGGACAGGGCGTCCGGGGCTTCGTCCACCACGGTGTTGAACAGCGCCGTGGTCAGGAAGACCAGCGTGACGCCCTGGTCGGCCAGCACCCGTCGGAGTTCGGAGAGACGGATGAACGACGCCGGGTAGAGGACACACGTGCCTCCGTGGAGCAGCGGCCCCCAGATCTCGAAGGTCGCCGCGTCGAACGAGACCGGAGACGCGTGCAGGACGACACTGTCGTCGCCCATACGGGCGTAGCGGGCGCCGAAGACCAGTCGGGCCACGCTGCGATGACGGATCGGCACACCCTTGGGGCGTCCCGTCGAACCTGAGGTGAAGTTGATGTAGGCGATGTCGTCCGGGCCGACGCGCGTAACGGGATTGCTGTGCTGGAGAGAGGTTTCCTCTCCCCCCTGTACGGAGACGATCCGCTGATCCGGCAGGCGCTCTGCCAGTGCCGTGGCCTGATCGCCGAGGACCAGCCGGCATCCGGCGGCGCGAAGGACGGCACGCAGGCGTTGGTCGGGCCAGGAGACGTCGACCGGCAGATAGGCGGCCCCGCACTTCAGCACCGCCAGCAGCGCGCCGATCAGCTCCGGAGAACGCTCGACGCACACGCCGACGGTGTCGCCCGTTCGGACACCCGCTTCGAGCAGACGGGCCGCGACCTCGTTGGCGAGCCCGTTGAGCGACCGGTAGGTCAGACGCCGGTCCCGGTGCACGACGGCCACCGCGTCCGCGTACCGTGCGGCGCACTTCTCGAAGAGGTCCTTGAGACTGTCGTGGCTCGGGTACGGCTGGGCCGTCTGGTTGATCCTGCGGTGGATCGACACGGCCTTTTCATCACAACTGATCCTGTCCACCAGGCGCTCCCAGCCGTGAGTTGAGGACGTCGAGCAGGTGAGGGCGGTGCGTGAGGGGGAAGAAGTGTCCACCTGGCATGTCGACCAGCTCGCAGCCGCGACCGCCGAACGAACTCCAACGGGCCATGCCTGCCCGGCCGTCGACGTGGTCGGCGCGTCCGCACATCGCGGTGATCGGCACCTCCACACCTCCGCCGTCCCGGCCGCCCCACGTCTCGGCAAGCCGGATCTCGCTCCGTATCGTCGGCAGCATCAGTCTCATCAGCCTGTCGTCGCCCAGGAGTTCCGGCGGCATCCCGCCGAGGTGCAGCAGGGCCTCGCGCAACTCGTGGTCGGACAGGGTGTGCAGGTGGGGCCGGCCCTGCGGCGTGTCCGGACTGCGGCAGGCGGAGACGAACAGCCTTCGGGTCCTGCCGGGATGGGCGGTCGCGGCGAGCCTGGCCAGTTCGTAGGCCAGTCGCCCGCCGAAGCTGTGACCGTAGAGGGCGTGCGGACGCTCCAGATGGGGCGACAGCGCGGCGGCGGCGTCCTTGAGCAGCAACTCCCAGTTCTCGTAGGGCGGTTCCTTGATACGAGGCCCCCGTCCGGGTAGCCGGACCGCGAGCAGCTCGATGCCGTCGGCCAGTCCGCCTGCCCACGACCGGAAGACCTCCGGACTGCCACCGGCCCACGGGAAGCAGATCAGCGTCACATACGGGTCTCGGGACGGACGTTGGCACGTCAGGACCCAAGGGCTGTCGCCGGGCCGCACGGCGCTCGCTAGGAACCGGCCAGCGGCGCGGGTCGGCACCGGCTGCGCTCGATGGCCGAGGCGAGGGCCCGGATGCTGCTCTCGGCGAACAGGTCGTCGGGCGGCAGGGCGTCCTCACCGAACGTCTCCTCGACCCGCGCTATCAGCTTCATCGCACTCAGCGACGTACCGCCGGCTTCGAAGAAGTCGTCCTCCGCCGCGGCGACGTTCAGGCCCAGTGCCTGGCACGCGCTGATCAGCCATGCTTCGACATCTTGCTCGTCCACTGTGTCGGACATGGTCCTTCCTCCTAACGCACCGGGAAACGGTAGCCGTTGACGGTGTGATCGATGATGTTGTTGTGGTGGAACCTGTCCTTACCGGACACCAGGACGGTGCCGTACCGATCAAGACTGGCGGCTCCTCCGAATTCCTCCAGGGCGTCGGAGAACGGGTACACCCGCACTTGCGTGGGTACGTAGCGGGCGGCGAATCCCAGCCGCATGCGATCGGTCGCGCCGCTGTGCGGGTGGGAAGCGTGCATCAAGGTCGACCAGAAGATGATGAACTGGCCGGGCCGCATGACCTGGGACACCGCTTTCGACTCGTCCGGGGACCAGTTCGGGTCCTTTTGCAGCTGTCGGTAGTCGTATCCGAAGAAGCCCCGCCTGATGCCGCCCTTCTCCACATTGTTGATGGATTCCGGGTCGTACGTCATGACCTTTGACTCGTCATAGTTCATGCTTCTGTGTGAACCGGGGACGAATTGCAGACAGCCGTTTTCGACACTGGCTTCGGTGAAAGCCGCCCAGACAGTGATCGTGCCGCCGAATTCGGAATCCTCCGGCCAGACGATCTGCGGGTGCTTGGAGCCGGCCACGTTCGAGAAGTTGTCCGCCTGGTGCCAGTCGGTCCCCTCGTCCCCGGGGTACTTGGGAAAGAACTCGGTGCGCCAGCAGAGCACGTCGGGACCGAGCAGGCTCGCCACCCGATCGACGATCTCGGGTCGGGTGATGTGCTCCGCGAGGAAGTCGACGTCCAGGTGACGGTCGTAGTTGGCCAGGTTGGTGCTGCCTGAGGCGGCTTGCTTCTGGCTGTAGACGGAGGTCTTGGTGTTGATCAGTTTGGGACGGATACGGTGCAGGGTCTGCTCCATGTCCTCCTCGGGATAGAGGTCGAACGGTCCGATGAACCCGTCCCGATGGAACCGATCGATTTCCTGTGAACTCAGCGAGAATTGCATGGCCTGCTGTTGCACGATAAACCTTCCTCCGGACACCTATGGCAGCACAAAGACCCACGAGGGAAATCAAAGGAATGGCTGGATGTACCAACGGTACCGTTCCAGCAATACTGGTCAAGTAAGGCCGAGAACCATTAACCGCCTTGGCCGTCCAGGTACTGGTTGGCGGGGCGAGCCGCTCCGTAGTGGTCGCGCAGCGTCGTTCCCGAGTACTCGGTGCGGAAGAGACCGCGGGCTTGCAGGATCGGCACCACATGGTCGACGAAGCCCTCCAAAACGGAGGGCAGCACCGGCGGCATGATGTTGAAGCCGTCGGCGGCGGCGTTCTCGAACCAGTGCTGCATCGTGTCCGCCACCTGTTCCGCTGTGCCCGCGATGGTGAGGTGACCGCGTCCCGCCCCCAGCCGGCCGATCAATTGACGGACCGTCAGCCGCTCCCGGCGGGCAAGACCGACCACCAGCGCATAGCGCCCCTGCGCTCCTTCAAGGTGCCGGTCGGCGGTGATGTGGCTGGGCAGCTCCTCGTCGAGGTGCAGCTCGTCGGCGGACACCTGCAGGATGCTGACCAGCTGCTTGATGGCATGCTCGGGCTTGATCAGGCTGCCTAGTTCGGCGTCGGCCGCCTCGGCCTCGGCCTGTGTCGCGCCGATGGTCGGCACGATGCCGGGCAGGATCGTGACGGTCTCCGGGTCACGGCCGAAGTGGGCCGCGCGCTTCTTCAAGTCGGCGTAGAAGGCCTGGGCCTCCTCCAGGGTCTTCTGCACGGTGAACACAGCGTCAGCGTGGCGGGCCGCGAAGTCCCGGCCGTCTTCGGACGATCCGGCCTGCACCAGAAGCGGATATCCCTGAGGACTGCGTGCGACATCCAGCGGCCCAGCGACACTGAAGTACGTTCCGACGTGTGCCGCGGGGTGCAGCCGGCTGTTGTCGCCCCAGACCCCCACCTCCTTGTCCGCGAGTATTGCGTCGTCCTGCCAGCTGTCCCACAGCTTGCGGGACAGCTCCACGAACTCGTCGGCGCGTTCGTACCGGTCCCCGTGCGGCGGAAGCTCGTCCAGCCCAAAGTTGCGGGCTGCGATCAGGGTGGCCGTCGTCACGATGTTCCAGCCGACCCGACCACCGCTGACATGGTCGACGGAGGCGAACCGCCGAGCCAGGTTGAAGGGCTCGTTGTAGGTCGTGGAGGCCGTGGCGATCAGGCCGATGTGCTCGGTCACCCCGGCCAGCACGGTCAACAGGACCGTCGGTTCCAGCGCGGCGGCCGGCTGCCGGCTGATGTCGCCCCACAGCCCCGGGTGGTCGGCCAGGAACAGGGAATCGAGTCTGCCGCGCTCCGCCACCCGGGCCAGGTGCTGAAAGTGCTTAACATCGGTGTTGGCCAGCGGATCGCTCTCTGGCAGCCGCCAGGCCGACTGATGGTGTCCAACGCTGCTCAAGAACGCGTTGAGGTGCATTTCTCGGGCCATTGGGTTCCCTTCCTGTTACGCCCCCAGATGCGGACGATCGGCTACTGCCGCGCGAACAGGCCTCGCAGTGCGGCGAGTTCCGTGCGGTAGTCCTCGCACTCGGCAAAGTCCCAGGACCGGGCGTGCCGAGCGGTGTACTTCTCGTGCACGTCGCGGAGCCTGCCCAGGTCGTCCAGCAGCGACAGGGCCGAGCGCTCGATCTCTGCCGCCTCCTGATGCAGTGCGATGGTGAGAGCCACGCAGACGCCTTCGATGAGCTGCTCCAGGGTCCACGCCGGATAGAGCATGCTGTTCCGCGAATGCGCGCCGAACCGGAATGCCTCGCGCAGGTACCAGTTGCGTACCGTCGCGATCCGGTGAGCCCGAGAGTCCTCGAACAGCGCGGTGCTCTCCGCGAGTTGCCGCCGCACTTTGCTGAGGACACGGCGGGAGTACGACGTATCGATCCGCAGCCGGCTGTCCGCTGTACGGGGAAGTCCTGGCAGCACGCGCGCTCGCTGTACCGAAGAACTCAGCTGCCGGTGAAGGGCAGCGGCAGCCTGTCCATCGGCGGACGCGTGCTTTTCCGCTGCCATCGCGTAGTCGTGCAGTATCCGGCAGAGGTAGTACTCCGGGAACCTTCCGATCTCCCAGCCGTACTCGGGGAGCCACTGTTCGAGGTCGTCCAGCGATGTGATCGCGGGATGCCCGGCCGCGTACCGGAAGGTGTTGATGATGTTGGCCTGTAGATCGGATGCGGGTTCCGGCCACTCCGGTTCGCCGGTGAGGAAGTCGCGGGGGCCCAATTCCCTTGCGCTCTGGAGCAGTTCTGCCGCCGCCAGCCGGACGGTCTGTGGAGCGACGTCGAAATCGAGGGAGAAGTGGTCGGCCAGGGTGGGGGCCATGTCGAAGTAGGCATCCGGGCTGGGGTGGACGCACACGTACCCAGCATCCCTCTCTCTGGCTCCGTCGGGCTGAGTCAGCCGCGCCGCGAGGGCTTCGGCGAGAATCACGTGCGCCTCGGCGGTCGGGTGGCAGTAGTCCACGAAGTCGGCCGGACCCAGCAGCTCGGCCAGGTCGACGACCTCGACATTCGGCCGCGCGGCAACCTCTTCGATCCGTCGCCGGTACTCCCTCTTTATGCGGTACAGATGGATGTCACTCTCGACAGCGCGCCTCGCATAGCTGTGCGCTTCGTCCTGGTGCTGTCCCTCTTCCAGTATCCGGCTGAGGTTGTACGCGGCGACCGCACCGGACGCGCCCTCGGTCTCGGCCAGCTCCTTCAGCAGGGCCACGGCTTCCTCAGCGGCGTTCTGCTGATGCAACAGAACAGCCAGATTGTTCCGTGCGACCGCTGGTATGTGACCCGGTTCGTCGACCAACTGCCGGTACAGTACGGCGGCCTTCGCCCAGTCCGGCCCCTCATGCCAGCGCACCGCCTCGATCAGTGTGCGGGCCGAGGCGGAGTGGCCGATGAATCCGTCGGAAAGCCGTGCCGGCAGCCCCACGATCTTGTAGTAGGGGGCATTACGCCCCATCAGGGCCGCCGGGAAACGCGTATTGGCGATCGGGTTGACGAGCACGACGCGGGTCCCGCGACGGCCTGCCTCCCGTGCGATCGACTCCAGGTTCCGCCGGAAGTCCTGCGGTGTCGTCGCCACGGTGCGGTGCTCGTCCCGCTCGTCGAACTCTCCGGTGTTCTTGTGGTGGATGCGGACGACCGGCCGGTCCCTCGGAGAGTGCGACAGCAACCGGTCACGGTCGCGCCAGGCGTGGTACGCCCCCTTGTACCGCGACTGGGCACCATCGGAATTGCCGAGGTAGACGATGACCGCATCCCAGCCCCGCCGTGACACTTTCCGCCGGAAGTACCGTGCCGCATCGGCGCTCGTGAAGCCGGGAACGGCGTGGTTCTCGATCCGGTGGGCTCCGTCAAGCCGCGTGTGCAGGACGGATGGGTACACCGCCTGCGGAGCACCGATACCCGCACTGCACGAATCGCCAAGGACAAGAATGCGCACGGGAAGATCCCTCCTGGTCACGAAGGTGAGGACAGGCGTCGGGCGAGGGACGGCGAGGCCGGATTACTTCCCCGACCGCCGGGACAGCCAGCGCGCAGGACCCGATCGCGTGGCACGGGATGCCCGGGAGTGATCAGCGGAGGTGCTCAACGCGGTGGCGATCACGACGCGCAGGGCGTCCGCGGCAGTGGTACTGGCCATGGACGGGCGCCGCTGCCGGTCGGCGGCCTGGGCCGGAGTGAACGGTACGTGCACGAACCCACCCCGGACGTCCGGGAATTCGGTGGCAATGAGGTGGGCCAGCCCGAAGGCGATGTGGTTGCAGAGGAAGGTGCCGGCCGTATGGGAGACAGAGGCGGGTATTCCGGCTTTCAGCAGGGCTTCGGTACAGGCCTTGACCGGTATCGAGGAGAAGTATGCCGCAGGCCCGTCAGCGACGATAGGCTCGTCGATGGGTTGATTTCCCTTGTTGTCCGCACCCTCGGCATCGTTGAGGTTGATCGCGACGCGCTCGATGGTGATGTCGGGGCGGCTGCCGCCCTGGCCCGTGGAGATGACCAACTCCGGCTCCACCCGGAGGATTTGTTTACGGAGTTCGGCTATGGAATCTCCGAATGCGCAAGGCAGCAGGACCACCTCCAACTGCGTGTCCTCCGGCGGGGATTCGGCTACGAGCCGGCATGCCTCCCAAGCGGAGTTCATATAGTTTCGACCGAAGGGTTCGACGCCAGTCAGCAGGACGCGTGAAACGGTGGCCTCCGAGGATGAGGACAGCGAATTCGTCACACGCTGTCGGCCTGTTGAGGAGAGCGGACAGGGCACGCGGCGGGAACGACCGGCCGGAAAGAAAACCCGTCCGAATGGTTGTCTCAAATCGCGTGTTTCATGCCCCGCACGGAAGGAACGGCGAGCGGGCAGAGCGTGAGGGCGATCCAGAGGAATCCGCCGATGAGTGCAACGCGGGACGCCCCAAAGGCACTCGCCATGGGGGCGGCCGACAGCTGCCCCGCCGGAACTCCGATGAACGACCCGAGATTGTCGTACGACGAGATCCGCGAGAGCATATTATGCGGAATGTTCTCCTGAAGCGTGGTCTCCCAGGCGATGCTGTACAGCCCGAAACTCAGCCCGGCCAGGAACGCGGTGGCTGCCAGCCAGTACGCATTCGCGACAAGCCCCAGGGCGATCAGCGGAAGACCTACCAGGCTCGCGCACAGCTGCGCCACGGGCAGGAGGTGTCTCAGGGTGATGCGGTACATCACCACCGCGATGAGCAGGATGCCGACCGCCCTGACGCTGAGCACCATGCCCCAGGAGGTCTCGCCGATCCGCTCCTTCGCGATCAGCGGACCCAGGACCGTCCAGATGCCGACCTGGATGTAGTTGGCGACGCCGAACGACGCGACGATGGTCCAGACCCAGGTCCGGGACCGGAATTCCGTCCAGCCCTCACGGAGGGCGACGAAGACGCTGGCCTTCCGTGGTGGCGTCTTGCCGGTCAGCCTGAGCCGGAACATGCAGACCACCGCGACGAAATACGTGGCGGCGTCGACGGAGATGGCCCACCCGCCGTTCGTGGTCGCCACCATGGTGGCCGCCACGGTCGGGCCCAGTACCTTTGCCGCGTTCTTGGCCGATCCCAGCACTGAATTCGCGCGCTGGATCTGCGACTTGGGCACGATGTCCGGGACGATGCCACGCAGAGCCGGGTTCGTGAAGGCTGCCATTGTTCCGTTGAGGGCTTCCAGCACAATCAAGGAACCGAGATGGTAGTTCCCGGAGATCAAAAGGAAAGCAACAACAGCCTGCGTCAGACCGGCACCGAGATTCGACAGCAGAAGTACCAGTCGCCGCGAGAACCGGTCGCCTACCACGCCGCCGGCCAGTGTGAAAACGATGAGGGGAATCGTATTGGCGGTGAGCACCGCACCCATGTCGCCGGCACTGTTCGACGCGTTGAGTACCGCGAGGGACAGTGCCACCGGAGTCATCGAGCTGCCGAGCAGCGAGACAAGCCGTCCCGTGAAGAACCAACGAAATGCCGGCAGATGGAAGGGGCTGGCGACATCCACCCCTTGGTCCGGATCGTCTGCTGTGGCTTCGGTTTTAAGACTCATTCCCACATCCTGCTTGACACGTACGGAGCCCGGCGAAGAGACGTCAGAGACTACAACATCAATGTCCCCTGTTTGCAAAGCAGTTGATGGCCCGGCCACTCATGAACAGGAGTTCCTTGTCTTCCTGACCTGCCTGAAAATTGTCCGGGCGGGGACTGCGCGTACCACGATTGTTCGAGTTGCCGCCCTTGATTCCCCGGCGTGGATGGGCCCGGCCGCTGCCGGGCCCATCCACCGGCTCATTCTCAGTGGTCGTAACTCATGGGGCACCTCCTCCCGGGTCGGTGAGCGGATTCATCACGGACACGACGTCCCTTCCGTGGCTCGACGGAGCCGGGGGAAGGCGACGACTCGCACACGGTTGGGTGTGCGGGTCCGCGCCCATGAAGACTGAGTGGCGTGCCATCACTGACGGAAGGTGACGGGCAGGGTGTCCAGGCTCCGCACCGTCGCCGTATGCCGGCGCTGCGGGGTGCCGGCCAGCCTCAGCGGCGTACCGGCGTCGAGGAGCCCGATCACCAACTGCTTCACCGCCAGCTGGCCGAATATCGTTCCGAGGCAGGCGTGCGGCCCCCAGCCGAAGCCCAGATGCGGGTTGGGAGACCGGTCCAGGACCAGTTCGTCCGGGCGCGGAAACTGCTCTGGGTCCCGGTTGGCGGCCGCCATCAGGGTCAGCACCGTCTGGCCGGGCTCGATCACCGTGTCCCGGATCGTGGTCCGCCCGGTCGCTACGCGACTGGTGCCCTGCGCCGGTCCGTCGAAGCGGATCAGCTCGTCCACACCGGTGCCGAGCAGACGCTCGTCGCGCAACTGCGCCAGCGCTTCGGGATGTTGCAGAAGGGTGAGTGCCACATTGCCCGCGGTGGCGTACACGGTGCCAAAGCTCGCGTTGAACGTGACACTGGTGGTGTTCCGGATGTAGTGCTCCGGGACCCGCGCCTTCGCGGCGTTCTTGCGGACGTCTTGCAGGGCGCCCGGCCGGTCGTTGGTCTCGAACCAGGAGTCGACCAAGGCGTTGAACTGCTTCCGGGCCCGGTCCCCGGTCTCGACGACACCGGGCAGCAGTCCGTAGTCCATCCGACGAGCGAGCGCGTCCGATATCTGCACATACGGCCCTAGTTCCGGCTCCTCAACTCCCAGGAGCTCCGCGGTGATCGACAGGGAGACGGGAGCGGCGACCTCGGTCATCCAGTTGAACTCCGCCCGGCCGGACATGCGATCGAAGATCTCCGCGACCTGCCGGCGTGCCCGTCGGCCGATGCCGTCGAGATCCTGCGCCCGCAGGGAGTTGATGAACAGGCCCCGCAGGGAAGTCTGGTCCGGCGGGTCCAGGGACTGCACGCTCTGCCGGAACTCCGGTACGTCCTCACCCACCCGGCGGCGGTCCCGGGCGAAGAGTTCGTGGTCACGCAGGACGTCACGGCAATCGCGGTAGCGGGTCAGCACCCATGACGCCAACTGTTCGTGCCAGAAGACGGGAGTCTTCTCCCGCAGACGGGCGTACAGGGCGTAGGGGGACGCGAGTGTGTCGGGATCGAGGGGGTCGTAGCGGATCGCGGAGGTGAAAGCTGCGTCGCGGGAAGAGTTCATGACTGCGCCACCGCCAGGGGGGCACGGTCATGGACCTTTTCCACTGCGGCCACCACCGCGTCGATCATGCGCTGGCACTCGTCAACGGAACGCGCTTTCACCGCCGCGCAGCCGACACCCAGGGTCGAGGCGTCCGCCATGTCGCGCATAGTGCTTCCGCGTTCGAGTCGCATGATCACTTTGTCCACTCCCGGAATCTTCATGATTTCTCCGGCTTCGACATTGTTCAGCTTTCCCGGGGCGGTGGGGAGGATGGTCCAGCCGTGGGTCAGTTCTGTTTCCTCAGCCCACCGCGGTATGTGATCCCCGGTGATGACGCGCGCGCTCGCCTCATAGATGTTCACACCGATCACCCGTTCCGTCATCTCGCCCACGATCCCGCCGCCCGGACGGCACGCCAATTCGCTGGCGACGAACGTTCCCGGTTCACCGAACACTTCGAGATGGAACACGCCGGTGGTGAGTCCCAGTGCGTGGAGCGCGCGCGAGGCGAGGTCGGCAGACGAATCGTAGACGTCTCGATGGAGCGCCGGCGTCATGGCTATCGAGCGAATGGGCTTGCCATATTTCGTACAGAGCAGCGGCTCACTGTATCGGGAGACCATGAACGCCGACAGCTTTCCGTCCTGCACGATGCCGTCGAAATGCCATTCCCGGCCCTCGACGAACTGTTCGACCATGGCCCGACCGCCGTCGATGGAATTGGCTGCCGTGACGAACTCGTCCAATGTGTGTGCCACCATCACGGACTTGCTCGCGCCCTCGGCCAACGGCTTCACGACGAGTGGGAATGGGAGACCGCTCTCGGCGAGCCAGAGTTCCGCTTCGGCTTCCGACTCAGGACTGTTGCACAGGACGCGCCATGCTGTCGTGGGCACCCCGGCGGCATTCCATTTCTTCTTCTGCACGCCTTTGTCGCGACAGGCGAGCGCCTGGGCCGGAGTGAGGGATCGGGCCCCGGTCAGCTGGCCCAGGAGCGCCGTGGCGACGACGGCCCACTCTGTCGTCGTGACCGCCGCGCCGATCGGGTTCACCGGTTCCAGGTGGTGGATGGCGGACCAGAGGGACTCGACCTTGCGATAGGAATCCACCGCGCAGACGCGGTCCACCTGGTCTCGAAGGGCGGCCACCCGCCCGCGGTGGCCCGGCTCGTACAGCAGGGTGATCTCGTGTCCGTCGGCGCGCAGCCCACGTACGATCTCTGAGCGCGGGCCCACGAGTACGACGTGCATGGTTGTCCTCCGATACACATGCTGGACTCAGTTCCGACTGGTCCTGGGAATGTCTACGGCAACGAGCAGTTCATCGCGCAAGCGAATCCATTCGCATTGCTCGCTCGCATACAGCTCTTCCCGGTACCACGCCTCGACCCTTGAAATGTGGCCTTTCGATCTGCAGTAGCGCGGCAGATCGCCCCAGTAATACAGATGTCCTCCCGGCGCCTTCAGCCAACGCAACGCTCCGGGCAATGGGCTTTTGGGCTTCCCGCCGTTCACCGCGGCAAGAAGGTTGCAGACGTAGTCGATGTGCCGGGCTGCGCGGCGCTCGTCCCACACTGTCGTCCCGAATAGTCCCTTGGCCAGCTCGATATCTTCACAAAATGGCCGCGCTCCGACCAGGGCGTCTCTTAATTCGGAGTCTTCCACGCCGCCGAGGGGAAAAGTCACCACCGGTTCCCGGATCAGTGCGCTCCCGGCGGTCCTGGCATATTCACGATCATGTGGGCTCATGAAGTCGTTGTAAAGGCCGTAGGTCTCACCGTCATCGGTTTCCACGGACCACAGGACCTTTGCGGAAAGTGGCGTGTCCCACCAGCCGAGAATATTGGGGCGCCAGGCCCATCCTGTCAGTACCAGGGCCATGAGGACCACACTGAGAAGCCAGGACCAAGCGCCGAAATGGATCGGATCGCCGCCGTGCGAGACGAAGACGGACGAGATGGCCAGTACGACGCCGATGACGATGTTCTCCCAGAAAAGCAGGCCCGAGGTCAGCGCGACCACGCAATTGAACAGGACGGCGCCGAAGACGGCAAAGACGAAGAGCCAGATATGCGCGAAAGCCAGGAACCCGGCGAGTTCGACGAACATGGTCGCGCCGTTGAGAAGGGGCGCGGCGGGACGCAGTCGTCTGACGACCCGTGAGGCGGTCCGGGCCGGCACAAAACGCGCCCACCCCCAGGAGTAGGAGGTGGCCACCAGCAGGTCGGTCCGGTTCTCCAGCACCCACGACCAGGGAAAGCGCCCCAATTTCGCCTTGCTCCAGGCCGCCATCACGTAGTGGCTCAGGTACACACTGCCCAGAAGGATCGCCAGGGTCGTATTGCGTGGGCCCGTCGGTGCCACCCCGAGCGCGTGCATAACACCGAAGACGAGCGAGTAGCAGAAGGCGGCTTTCACCATCCGGATGCAGACGTTCGAGTGGTGCGTCCAGCCGCCAAGCCGCCCGCACAACAGCACCACGGCAACCAGGGCCAGGCACGGCCAGCGGAGCGCGGCCGCACCGGCAACGAGGACCATCAGCCTGTCGGCTCGCTGCCAGCCGATGCCCAGGGCAGCGTCGTAGTCCAGGGTGAGGTACTTCCACAGGACGAGGGCCAGCGCCACGGTCGGCACCCACGCCAGGCCCTCACGGGCCGCGCCCCCGTAGACCGCGGCGACCGCGCTGAGGACGGCGACGACGGCACCCGCCAGGAGCACCTTCCGTGGCCTGAACGCCCCCTCCGGATATGCCCCGTTGAGCGCCTCGCCGGGATAGCGGCCGGTGCCCAGCCGCATGGCGCACCACGCGGTCACGGGCGAGACCACCCAGCGGTAGAGGACCAGGGTTAACGCGAGTTCGCCGGCGACCCGCGCCGCGTCAGACAGTGGCACCGCACACCAAGCCTCCGCGACGGTCCTGCTTCAGCACGCGCCGGCCGGTGGAACTGCCCGGTTTCACCCATGGCGGCGCGCAGTGGTGCGGTCCGGCCGGACCCGCATCCGGGACCCGGCAGTCGGTCGTGGGACGTGGCATGGTTTTTTCTCCGCACTGTCGGTGCATTCGCCGTGGAATGCGGTGGGGAAGGAGGCCACGCGTGCCGCGTGCCGGGCAGCGGATGCCGGGCGGCCTCACCGCCGGATCAGGTAGCTGCTCGCTCGGGGCCGGATACCCCGGTGCAGTGGATCGCGCACCGCCCGGCACAGCAGGCCGACCGGCGTCAGGACGAGGTAGTAGAAGAAGAACAGGGCGGCTCTGCGCATGTGCGCGCCTCCAGGGGCCTGATCGGCGGCTGGTGAGGTCAGTCGAGTGGGATGTCGCTGCGCCAGTCGCCGCCCTCGCGCCATGCGGGCTGTTCTTCCTTGCGCAGGATGAAGCCACCGAGCACGAGCATGTCGATGTCGGTCCGCATGAAGCAGGTGACGGCGTCGGCCGGCGTGTTCACGATCGGTTCGCCGCGCACGTTGAAGGAGGTGTTGACCAGCACCGGGCAGCCGGTGCGCTCCTTGAAGGCGGCCAAGAGGCGGTAGTAGACGGGGTTGTCCTCTTCGGCGACCGTCTGAACCCGCGCCGACCCGTCGACATGGGTGACGGCAGGCAGCAGGGATCGCTGGATCTTCAGCAGGTCCAGGCCTGAGATCCCCTCGGGTACGGGACCCGCCAGCCTCTTGCTGTGCGCGATGTCGGCCACCAGCAGCATGTAGGGACTCTCCTGGTTGAGCAGGAAGTAGTCGCGTGCATCGGGCGCTAGCACGGACGGTGCGAAGGGGCGGAAGGACTCTCTGAACTTGATCTTGAGGTTCATCGTCGACTGCATCGCGGAATTGCGCGGATCACCCAGGATCGACCGGTTGCCCAGCGCGCGGGGGCCGAACTCCATCCGCCCCTGGAACCACCCGACGACCTTTCCGCCGTCGAGTGCTGCCACGGTCTCCCGGATCAACGCGTCGGGCTCTGGCCTCGAGTAGGGCAACCCATGCTCGTCGAGGTAGGCCCGGATCGCTTCGTCGTCGTAGGCGGGCCCGAGGAGAGCTCCCGCCATCCCGTCGCGTCCGGTACCCAGGTGGGCACGCGGGGCACCGCGCTCCATCGCGACGGAGAGGGCCGCGCCCAATGCGCCACCCGCGTCCCCTGCGGCCGGCTGCACCCAGATCTCGTCGAAGATCTTCCGGTCGGCGAGCTTTCCGTTGGCGACGCAGTTCAGGGCAACCCCGCCCGCCAGGCACAGTCTTCGCTCCCCAGTGAGCCCGCACACTGTCCGAGCCAGCCGGATGACGACCTCCTCGGTGACCTGCTGCACCGATGCGGCCAGATCGAACTCCCGCTCGGTGAGCGGGCCTTCGGGACTGCGCCGCGGTCCTCCGAAGAGCGTCTCGAAGCGGCGGCCGGTCATCACATGGTCGTGCAGATAGGCGAAATAGCGCATGTTCAAGCGGAAGGAGCCGTCCGGCTTGATGTGGATGAGCCTGCGGCGGATCACTTCGGCGAAGCGCGGCCGACCATAAGGCGCCAGTCCCATCAACTTGTACTCGCCCGAGTCGACTTTGAAGCCGCAGAAGTACGTGAAGGCCGAGTACAGCAGGCCGAGCGAGTGCGGGAATCTGATTTCGGCCAGCTGCTGGAGGTTCGAGCCCCGGCCGTGCCAGAGCGTGGTGGTCGCCCACTCCCCCACACCGTCGATGCACAGCACCGCAGCAGACTCGTACGGGCTCGGGAAGAAGGCGGAGGCGGCATGCGAGGCGTGATGGCGTCGGCAGGAGATGGGGGGAGCCTGTCCGAGGCCGAGTCCGGCCAGCTCGTCCCGCACGGTGTCGCTTGCACGTCGCTTCCACTTGAGCCAAGCAGGCAGCGCCTCCCGGAAGGGAGCGAACCCGTACGGGGCAGCCGCGGCGAAGGTCGTCAGGACCCTCCGGAACTTCAACCCCGGATCCTCGTAGTAGACGACGGCTGACACGTCATCGAGTTTGGTTCCGCTCTCCTGGAGGCAGTACCGGACTGCCTGGGCGGGAAACGAGGAGTCGTGACGGCGTCGGCTGAATCTCTCTTCCTGGGCCGCCGCGCGGGGGGTGCCGTCCTCGACCAGAGCCGCAGCGCTGTCGTGGTAATAGGAGGAAATCCCGAGCACCAGGTCAGGCATCTCAACGTCCCCTTAGGTGCGGCGAAGCCACGGCCGGAATCAGTACAGCGGATACATCGTAGCGTCGCTGTCTTCCTTCTTTTTCCGGCGGAACGACAGCTTCCTGAGAAGGCCACCAATGAGAGGTATTTTCCAGAGCACCTTGGACATGACCAACCTTTCCGTGAGCCTACGTGGAAACTCATGCTTTAGATGGGGCTACCCGCTCTGGAATCAGGAGAATGACACCGGTCCGATGAGTACAACCGCGACCTGAATGCAGCGGGATCTTCGATCGCCGAGATCCGTGCCTGACCAGTAAGTGACCAAGATGGTACTGAGGGCGGTTTCTCATCGTCAAGCTGTGCTCCCGCCCCGGGAAAAATGTCAAATCGTTCCCTGCTGACGGCCGTCAATGCGCAGGCAGGGAACGGTTGTGCCGCGGATAAGTAGGACGCGTTCGTGTGCCGTCGCTTTCTCGGCGATGGTACGTCAGCGGGCGCGTTTTCTGGCCAGATCGTGGGGCGTTGAGGACTCCATGACCTGGGGAGCCGCACCCCTCGACCCTCGGGCTACTGACGAGCCAGACGTGCCGCGATTACACCCGAACTCCCGAATGCGCGGCCCTCTCTGCGAAGTCGAGCCACGCCTTGGCACATTCCCGCGCCAGATCCGCCACCGAATCAGCCTGGTGCGGCGGCACGTTGGCAATCAATCGATCCCATTCCTCCACCCGGACAATATGGAGCTCCAACAAGCGCAGCAGGAAACGACCAGTCTCGGTCAGCCGGAAAGAGGGGTCATGGCAGAGTGCCTGGTATCTCGCCATACGGTCCGCGGTACCGCCCCGGCACGGGACGGCGGCCGGGCCGGACCGCAGGGCCAGCTCCGCCGTACGCGGAGCTGGCCGCGAGAAAGGAACGACTGGTAGTCCGCGCCGCGTCACGGCAACCGGTGAGCCGTCGCCCGCCGACGCGCTTTCCTCGGGAACGTCCGGGATTCCGGGGCTCGCCTTCCGTCTCGGCAGATGCCTTACCCTGCCGTCCCGGCCAACCCGCACCGTCGACTGAGGAATTTCCTCAGTCGACCTCGTACGTATGGCGCCGACCGTCTTGGGCGACAGACCGGCGAGGCCGGCGACTCTCCGGTCCGACCAGTCGGGGTGGGTGCGCACGATGCGCGTGGCGGCTGTCGTGCGGTCCGCGAGGGTCAGGGGCAGTCCGTGCCCAACGTTCGCCTGGACTGCCTGGACGAACGCCTCGTCCTCGTTGCCGTCGAAGAACCGGACGGTGATGGTCTCACGGCCCATCAGTTCGGCCGCCAGCAGCCGGTGCACCCCGTCGATCACCCTCATCGTCGGACGGTGCACCAGAATCGGCGGGAGCTTTCCTTCAGATTCGGCCAACAAACGGGCGTGGTTGTTGTCGACTCCGTTCTGTCGCAGCGAATCACCCACGTGAAGTGAAGTTATCGATACAGAACACACCATTGTCCGGTCGCCGGATTCCACTGTCAGGCCTGTTTGATCTCCGAGCACCCTGTCGTTCGAGACGTCCATGAGCCCCCTTCTCCATCGAGCCGCACCAGACAGTCGGAGTGCACACCCTGAGAACGGCCAACGAATTCCGTGCCGTTCTACGGTCTTCGACGGCAGCCTTGCGACAGCAGTTTGTTCGTGCGTGATGTGTATCGCGTCGAACACTGCGACAGAAAAGGTCGACTGCCGAAGTCTTCGCCCTTATGCCCATCAGCACCCGATGCACCCGATGCGCCCGAACGTGGAAATGTACGGCTGCTTCCTGACTGACTATCACGCTCTGGCGCTCAATCTTCGCGTCCCCGTCGAATGGCGTATAGGTGTCCACTGCTCGATCCAGCGCGGTAATAGGAATGGATCACTTCCCATGCTGCATCAGTAGACCTGGGGCAGCAAGCTTTTTCAACCCGCACAACAGCCCCTGGCCCCACTCCCGACAGACATGGCCTGGATGGGAAATTCGCGCGCCCTGCAGCCTCGTGGGACCGCGAGGAGAACTACGTCGGGGCCACGTGCCGGGCGCTCATGCAAACCGCGACATCCGGCGTGCCTGTGCGCACTCGCACCGGGAATAGTCGCCCAGCACGCGCAGGCCGATGCGTTCGCCAGTTCGTCAGGTGCGGCGCTCCAGCAACTCTGCGAAATCCAGCCAACGCCGGGCGCACCCGCGGGCCGCAAGGGCCACCGAAGTCGCACGGTGTCCGGGTACGGCCTCCACGAAGTGCTGTGTCTTGTCACCCTGGAGAACGACCGGAACGCTCAACATCTGGAGCAGCGCCCTGCCTGCCTCTGTCATCCGCAACGACGGGTCCTTGCAGAGCCGCGCCACCAGGAGACCCATGTCCGCATCCGCGGCATCAGACGGCGTCCCCCCGGCCATACTCGGCGCGGCACCGCCCAGGTTGGCTCCGGCATCGGATTCACGGAACCTGCGCGGGACAGGGTCCTCACCACGGCGCATCCGCTGCTTCACGTCACGAGCGGTAGCGAGAGCAACTCCGGCTTCTGCGGCGATCTGCCGCAGCGAAGCATCTGGTCGTTCGGTCAGCAGCAGGCCGGCCCGCCTGCGTCCCTCCGCCGGGTCCACCGGCCGCAGCCTGCCGTCTTTGCCCTCGCGCGCGTTCAACTGTTCGCCTTGGACAGTTGAACACCTCCGAACGGCCGCCACGGTGCCCGCGGTCATCCCTGAGACCGAGGCGATCAGACGGTCCGACCACTGGGGATGTGTGCCCAGGATCCGCAGGACGGCAGCCGTGCGATCGGCCTGCGTCAGCGGCAGCCCACGCGACGAGTTCAACCGCACCGCTTCAACGAAGACATCCTCCGCCGGTCCCTCGAAGTAGCAGACGCCGATGCGGGCCTCCCGGCGGAGCCGGGCCGCATGTACGCGGTGAACCCCGTCGACGACGCGCAATGTCGCCTTGTGCACGACGATGGGGGGCAACGGCCCGGTGACGCGGGCGAGTTTCTGCACATGCGCCTCATCTACGCCTGCGGTCCGCGGCGAGTCGGTGCATCCCAGCGCGTCAAGCGGCAGGGTCGCCGCCAGAGTGTGACCGTCCGGGGTAACCCGTTCCTGGTCCGCGGCCTGCCACGCGTTGTTCGCACCTTGAGCAGAATTCACGCAACATGACGCTAGACAGCGGACGGTGGAGCGTCAACGCGTCCGCTGGAGCGGACAATACTGTTCCAGCCACAGTGGGCGAACATCTCACGACTGTCCAGGACGTGCGCTCGGTCTGCACCTCTCAAGTCTTGTTTCCAGGTCATCGCCTTCGTCGGCCGCCTGCGCACGAGGCATCGCGCCCTTCACGAGCGAGCCGCGCCCGAGCTCAACCACCGGAAGGTCGGCTGGATTGCGCTTACTCTGCGTCCCGAGATGGTCCAGACTGATCCGAGGTGGCGCTGTCCACTGGAGCGGACGCGCGAAAGGCAACGTATGGACAGGGGTGGGGCAGAGCATCGCGACACGAGTCGGCCTCTGCTGCAGGACCTCGACGAAAGGCTCGGCAGCCTGATAGCGACCTTCTACCCGGACGAGCGCAAACGCCCGGGATACGCGCGGCTCGCCCAGCTGATCCGAGAGAGCACCGGCAGAACAATTTCCGGGACCTATCTGTGGGAGCTCGCCACCGGTCGAAAACGCAATGTGACGCTGGAGCAACTTGCGGTACTCGCCGAGTTCTTCGGCGTCCCGCTGGAGTACTTCGTCAACGACGATGTGTCGCGTCGGGTCGACGCCCAGTTGAAACTCGCCGTCGCGCTCCGCGACACGAAGGTGCGCAGCCTCGCGCTCAGGGCTGAGGGCCTGTCGTCCGCGAGCCTGGACGCCATCCTCGCCATCGTCAACGAAGTCCGTCGCGTGGAGAATCTCGGGCACGTCAGCGAACAGGAGGAGCCCCCGCCAGCCACGCGGACCCATGACATTCAGCCCCACAAGACCTCCCACGCCGACGACGACCGGCCGGACTGCCCCTGAGCTCGAAGGCACTGATCCCGTACCCACCCCCTCGGTCCCGGTATCCCCCACGCGAAGAAAGGGCCCGACGCGGACACTCATGTCGAACGGATCCTTCAGGCTGCGTCGTCGCTGCCAAACAGCGATCGACCGGCTGGAACTCCCCACCGCCCTGTCCATCGAGATTCTGTGCCGCCATATCGCAACACGGCGCGGAAGACCGTTGCGTCTTCATCCGCTGCCACATGGCGCGGCCACCGCTGGCGCCTGCGGTATGTGGCTGGCCACCGATGCCGAAGACCACATCTTCTACGAACAGCGCACCGCGCTGCTCCACCAGGAGCACATCGTCCTCCATGAGATCGGGCACGTGCTGTTCGACCACTGGCCGTCGGACAGCGACGGCGGCACCGGCTGGGGTGCGCTCCTGCCTGACCTCGACGTGAGCACGGTGCAACGTCTCCTGCGCCGCACGAACTACGCGACCAGCCAGGAACAAGAGGCGGAGTTGTTCGCCAGTCTCCTCGGGACCCTTATGAGCGAGCCCGCAAATCGGCACGCCGACGGAGTCCTCGGCCGCCTGGAAGCGGCCATGGGGGTGGCCCCGCCACGCGGCACGGCATGACCCACGACGCCGCGACACTCGGCACCGGGTTGCAGCTGCCCAGCGTGCTGCTGATGTGGACCGCGGTGCTGCTGCGCGCCCCCTCCGGCCTGCGCTCAGCGGCTCAGCGCGGTGTGCTGCTGGCCGTGGCCACCGCAGCCGCAGCCATGACGCTCGATCTGCCGGCCGTCTTGCACGAGGCCGCCCGCCACAGTGACGCCAACATCGTGGCAGCGGCCAGGAACGTCCTCGGCGTGCTGTCCGCAGGAGCCGTGCTTTCCTTCGTGGCCCAGGTCACCACTGAGGTCCGTCATCTCAAGACGGCCCTCGTCCTAGCCACCGGCTCCATAGTGACCGTCCTGCTCGTACTGGATCTCGCGGCTGAGCCGCACCTGTGGATCGGCATCCCCGCCAGCGGGCCGCCAAGCCCCTCCCTCGTCTACTGGCTCGTCGTCATGAACACCCATCTGGGGGCCAACACACTCTGCGTCCTGATGTGCCTGCGCTACGGCGCGACCTCCGCGCACTGGTCCCTGACCTTGAGCCTACGACTTTTCGGCCTGGGTACGGCTCTGGTGGCGGTCTACTGGCTGGGGTATATCGTCCGGGTCACCACCGGTGCCGACTGGCCGCTGCCCTGGCTTCCCCTGCTCATGGACCTGCACGGCGTGCTGCGCGCCCTGGCCATCCTGGTGCCAACGTACTCCGTGTTCCGACGCACCGTCTCCGACATCGCCACCGCCTGGCGCCTGTGGCCGATGTGGCACGACCTCGTCAGGGCTGTTCCGCACGTGGCCCTGGCCACACCGCGGCACCGGGTCTGGGACGTCGTGTGGCCCCGGATGCCCTATCGCGTGCTCGCCTACCGCAGGATCATCGAGACCAGGGACGCCATTCTGGCACTTACCGACCATGGCCTTTCTCCCCAAGCGCCGCCGTCGCCCCGGAGGCGGCCGAGAGTCGAGGCGGCCCAGGGCGCCGCCGCCCTGGCCGCCGCCGTCAAGAGCGCCCAGGACGCTAAACTCCGCGAGCTTGATCTAACGCCCCGTACGCCGGGCTTCAGCTCGACGGCCAGCACAGATCTCGCGGACGAACGGGCCTTCCTTCTCCGGATGGTCAGGGCTTATCGATCCGTGCCCGCGCGCGTCGGTGCGGAGCCCTCGCCGCCGGCGGAGAGCTGAGCATCAGGTCCCGGACACAGCATCAACCGTCCGATCTGTCGGCTGGCTGCTTCGGCCACAGCGCGGGCGTGGGCGGCGCGTTCGGCGGTGAGGGTGCGTTCCATCTCTGCGAACAAGACCAAAAGCCGGTGGAGGATGAAATCGCCGCCGGGGGCTTTCTTTCTCCGCGAGCGCGCTGACCCCTTCATCGACGCCCTGGCCCGCTTCGGCCGCGCGCTCGCCGACCCAATCCGCTGCCGCATCCTCCTCGCCCTCCGCGAGGCACCCGCGCACCCGGCCGACCTCGCCGAGCAGTTGGAGATCTCCCGCACTCGGCTCTCCAACCACCTCGCCTGCCTGCGCGACCGCGGCATCGTCGTCGCCGTCCCGGTAGGCCGTCGCGTCCGCTACTAGCTTGCCGACGCCCGCCTCGGCCACGCCCTGGACGACCTTCGCGGTGTTGTCCTCGCCGTCGAGGCCGACCGCACCTGCGTGGACGCCGACGAAAAGGGCTGCTGATGATGACCACGATCTCTCTCGGCCCCACTCCGGCCCGCCGCACCCAACTGGCCCGGCGCATAAGCCTGTTGGTCGCCGCCACCATCACCTACAACGTCATCGGGGTGGTCGTCGCGATCACCGCCGGCACCGTCGCCTCCTCCACCGCCCTGATCGGCTTCGGCCTGGACTCGATCGTCGAGGTGTCCTCGGCGGCGGCCGTCGCCTGGCAGTTCTCCGCCGCCGACCACACCATCCGTGAGGCCCGCGAGAAGACCGCGCTGCGCGTCATCGCGCTGTCCTTTTTCGCCCTGGCCGCCTACGTCACTATCGACTCGGCCCGCGCTCTGACCGGAACCGGCGAGGCCGGACACTCCACGCCTGGCATCGTGCTGGCCGCCGTGTCCCTGGCGATCATGCCGTTCCTGTCCGCCGCCCAGCGCCGCGCCGGACGCAAACTGGGCTCCGCCTCCGCCGTGGCCGACTCCAAGCAGACCCTGCTGTGCACATATCTGTCGGCCGTCCTCCTCGTCGGCCTGCTCGCCAACTCCCTGCTCGGCTGGAGCTGGGCCGACCCGATCGCGGCCCTGGTCATCGCCGCCGTCGCGGTCAAGGAGGGCCGGGACGCCTGGCGCGGCGACGACTGCCGCGACCCCACCGGCCTTGCGGCGCTCAAGGAGGCCGACGGCACGACGGATTCCTGCGGCTGCGCTCCCGGGTGCTCGTGCTGCAACTGAACTGAACTCGGCCTGCCGTCGTCCCCAACCTCTTCGGCCAACAGCCGGACCCACCGTCTGGCCGCCCAGCGGACACCATGCAATCCGCAGATTCCGGCAGCCACCAAGCCAGGAGGTAGCGGCCCGCCCATTGATGTTCACACTCTGATTGGTCAGGTGAGGGTGTTGTTGATGGCGGTGAATAGTTGCTCGAAGCGGCTCAAGGTCGTCTCGGAAAGCCCCGCCAGAAGGCTGTCCCGCTTGCGGAGCAGGGCATCGGCCGGCCGACCATGTTCGTTGAACGGGGCTCCGGTTGCCCGGCCAATGCGCGCGATGACACGGTCGGCGCCGTTCAGGTCACTGACCTTGAGTTTGGTGCCGAAGGCGGCGTTGTACAGCTTGAGGTAGTCGCCCAGGGAGAACAGGTCCTCGATGTCGCTGTCCTTGACGCCATCGCTGAAGGTGTCCGTGAGCAGGAGTCGTTTGGGGGACAGCAGGCCCTTGCTCGTGAGGTTCTTGAGCTTGGCGACTCCGGCCGGGGTGCTGTCGATGAGGACCGTTGCCTGAAGGTTTGTGCCGATGAGCGCGACGAAGGCAGGGATATTCGTGGCCCCGCCAGCGGGCAAGATGCGCCAACGATCGTCCAGATGAGTGCGGCCTGCCTCTTTGAGGAAGTCGCTGATGAGGGTGAGGTAGGTGTAGTCGCTGGTTCCTTCGACCACGAGGTTGTCGGGGCCTACGAAGAGGTTCTGGGCGATGTCATAGCCCAGGGCGGCCTGGAGCGGGAAGAGAGAGTCGTCGGTGACGGCGAGGACTTCCTTGGTGACCACGGCACCTGTATCCGGGCCGCGGTCTTCGACAATCCGGATGCGGTCGAGGTGCGCGGTCTCGACCATGAACGGTGAGTGGGTTGTGTAGATGACCTGGGCTACCGGGGCGAGACGCTCGTTGATGAAGCGGAGGAAGTCAGCCTGCGCGCGGCCGTGCAGACTCAGCCCGGGTTCATCGAGCAGGACGACAACTCCGTGCGGGTAGTTCTCGAACTCCGAGAAAGCTGCGAGGAAGCTGAAGAACCACTGGAAGCCTGTTGAGCGGGCGGAGAAGTTATTGGTGAAGCCGTGCCGGCTGTCCCTGACACGGATATCGAGGTAACTGGCGACCGCATGCTGGCCGTTGGGATGCTGGACCGTGGTCTTGTCCATGTCGATCACCACCGACAGATCCGGGTTCTGCTTCCAGTACTGGAAAACCTGTCGTGTGAGGTCGTTACTCACCGCTTCGAGCTCAGCTTTGCGCTCCTCGAAGTCTTCGGCCGCAAGAGCCCCAGTGGTCGTACTGGCGAGTTCCAGCAGAGCTCGGGCCGTCTGGGTCGGGGATGCGCCGGGTTGTTCCCCCTGCCCGTCGAAGTCAGTCAGCGCGATCCGGCCAGGAAGGTTCTGGTAGTTGCTGAAGTAGAAGAACTTCGGCTCGCGCTCGCGCAGGATGCGAACAGCCCGCTGCCAGGCACGCTTGGCGTCACCTAGCCGCCCGCGTGCAGCACTGACGAAGCGCTCAATGTCCGCCGCGGTGTATTCCTCGTCTTCTGCGGCTTCCAGTCCCTCCGCGGCTTCCAGGGCCGCGGCAAGGCCCAGGGTCCCCAGGACACTTCGCAGGGCATGGGGCAGTTCTTCGACGTCGTAGACGTTGCGCAGGGCAGCAGCTTCATCGACGGTCAGATTGACCGTGTGACTGCCTTCATAGAGGATGGACCGTGAGTACTGACGCTCCGTGACCACATCAGGTCCGAGAGCATCAGCGACAGCCTTCAGGTCTGCATCATCCAGGGTGAACGTGCAGGTGATCGGCATCGCATTCTTGATCACCCCCGAACGGGTATCCGGGACTTTTCTCCACCGCGGATAGTCCTGCCCCACACTGAAAGAATGCTCCGGGTACACGGGGTTGTAACGGTAGACCGCTGACAGCAGCGCTGTTTTCCCGCTCTCGTTCTTCCCCACCAAGGCCGTGACGTCCGGCGCGATATCGACGTCGCCACTGTCAACGATGTTGCGATAGAGGCGACTTCGCACCTGAGTGAGCTGCATACGACCAGTCTGCCCTTAGATACCCATACACTTCGAGCCATTTGCCATATTCGACGCCCCTCTCCCGCACATCGGCCGCGGAGGGTCCGTTGTTCCAGCGCTCATTCTTGCTCGCGCGGTACGACGCAGTCGGTCAGCGGAGGCGCAGTTCTTCGGACCAGGTCCATAGCGGCGAGGGCAAGGGTGTCGTCGAGTGTCTACCGCCAGCCGACCAACAACCTACTGGTGGGCCCCCTGTGCTCGATCACACCCGGGGCGCCTCGGCACTCGGCCCGTAGTTGCGACTCCCCCGCACCAGAGCCGCCAACCGCCTTGATCGCCCGGCTCCGACTCGCAACTCCTTCCGTAACGTCTCGGCCGAGACAGGGCGTTGGTGAAGCTCCCTGTGCCGGGCATCAAGCGTCCGAGCCCGCACCAGCAATGGATCGTCGCCATCGTCTGGCCGCTCGCTCTCCGCGTATCCCCTTCGCCCTCCCAACTGCCCCTGCATGGCATCCGGCCGATCCGCCGGGCGGTGCACCAGCAGCTCCACCGACAGCAGCAACGCAACTGGGGGCCATCCCGCGACGAGCACCGGCTTCCACTCCAGAGCCGGTGCTGCCGCGACATTCGCGGCCAGCGACACCGCGATCCCCAGCAAGAAAGCCGCCCACACCGCACCTCGCGCCCGGCGCGTGTGGGGCGCCGTGGGCTTCAACAGGCCGACCGTGGCCAGGAGCAGGAGGCCGTCCACGGACAGCGGCCACAACGAAGCACTGACCGTATCGGCCCCACCCTGCAACGCGAACTCCCGCTGATGAACATACGAGGCATAGGCCGCGACCCCGGCCACCACGAGAGCACACAGATGCCGAATCCACACGTCCAGGTCGAAGCTCCGGCTCCCGGCAACCCTCTCCTGAGGCCCGACATCAGCACTCATCGAGCCCACCATCCGGCGCCCCGCCCCAGTGCACAACGCGTGCACACTTCCACGGGAACTCCCGGGAACTCGCAGGTGGAAGCGGGAAGTGCCCCGACACGGCAAAGGGCTCCGACCGGCCCATAAGGCCAGGTCAGAGCCCTGTTGACAGACGAGCCGGGCCGTACGCCGGGTTCTCAACCACCTGGATCGCTTCCATTACGGGCTGCCCGCACCAACGCGACCAGCTGTCTCGACCGGTCTGCGCCAATCCGCAGCTCCTTCCGCAAGGACTCGGCCGACACCGGGCGCTGATGCAGTTCTCGATGCCGAGCGTCCACTCGTCGAGCCTGCTCCAACAACGAATCGTCCCGGGCGATACCACGATCATCGTCACCGTCGGTAGTGCTGGGGGCGCCACTGCGCTCCGTCCCCGCCTGCGTTGAGGGCCGGTGAGCCAGCAGTTCCACCGAGAGCAGCAGTGCAACCGGCGGCCAGCCGGCCACCAGCACCGGCTTCCAAGCCAGGGTAGGCGCGGCCGCAATATTGGCCGCCAAGGAGACCGCGATCCCGAGCAGGAATGCCAGCCAAACCGCATACCGTGCCCGGCGCCCACCGCTACCGGACGGTTTCAGCAGGCCGAGCGTCGCCAGCAGAAGCAGGCCGTCCACGCTCAGCGGCCACAGGGACGCACTCGCCGCATCCGCACCACCCTGCAATGCGAACTCCCGCTGATGCACATAGGAGCCATACGCCGCCACCCCCGCGACCACCAAAGCACAGCCCCGCCGCAACCACGCGTCAAGATCAGACGACCCGCCTCCCGCCGCCCTGCGCGGCTCCCGGCTCGAGACAGACTCCACACCTGAGTCGCTCATCGCACCCCCGCCCCCCACACCGCAGGACGGAACCGCCCCTCCACCACCAGCCGCCCCACAAGAAACAGCTGGTCAGCCCTGCAACCATCTGCGGATAGTCCCCCCCCGGGGGCACCTTTTATTTGGTGCCCAAAGACCCCGCCATCAGCGCTCTAAGACTTGTCCCGTAACTGCTGGTCAGGGATGAGATGATCTTGTCGTGGCTGGTGTGATCACGGCGTCGGAGCCGTCCTGGATAGCCCCGTTCACCGGGCTGAGTCCGCGTCAGTTCGGGAAGCTGATCACGGCGTTGCGACGCGAGGGCGCCGACCCGGTGCGCAAGGGCCGGCCGTGGAGCCTGCCGCTTGAGGACCGGGTGCTGCTGGTCGCCGCCTACTGGCGGACCAACCTGACCCTGCGCCAACTGGCGCCGCTGTTCGGGGTGTCGAAGTCGGCCGCCGACCGCATCATCGACCACCTCGGACCCGCGCTCGCCCTCCAGCAACGCAGGCGGTTCCGCAAGGACGCCGTGCTGATCGTGGACGGCACCCTGGTCCCCACCCGCGATCACCAGGTCGCCGAGCAGTCGAAGAACTACCGCTACTCGACCAACCACCAGGTCGTCATCGACGCCGACACCCGGCTCGTCGTCGCCGTCGGCCGCCCGTTGCCCGGCAACCGCAACGACTGCAAGGCGTGGGAACTGTCCGGCGCGAAGGACGCCGTCGGCAAGACAACGGTCATCGCGGACGGCGGCTACCGCGGCACCGGCCTGGTCATCCCGCACCGACGTGAACCGGGCCAGGCCCAACTCCCTGAATGGAAAGAGGAACACAACACCTCCCACCGCAAAGTCCGCGCCCGCGTCGAGCATGCCTTCGCCCGCATGAAGACCTGGAAAATCCTCCGCGACTGCCGCCTCAAAGGGGCCGGTGTCCACCACGCCATGCTCGGCATCGCCCGCCTGCACAACATCACCCTCGCCGGGTGACGGAGAAAAGGCAGGGCATCCAGCACATCAAAGATCATTTACGGGACAACGCTTAGCTGAAGACGGGGTCTTCGCGTATGTGCAGGCAGATGCCGCCAAAAGCAGCCGTTTGCCAGTGATCACGTTGTAATAGCGTGTTGATCTTGACTGCCTTCGCCGCAGGTCACGCGCCACTTTCAGCTCCCTCAGCGTAGTGGTTCGGGCATGACGAAAGCCCCGGATCTCTCCGAGGCTTCGCGTCGATCGGTCCTGCAGACCGTTTCACTTTTCGGAGGTGTCCACCCCCTCTCCCAGACCCTTCAGGATTCGGTCGTTCATCTCTTGCTCCTGGCCGTCGATGCACTTGGCGTAGATCTTCAGCAGGACGTCAACCGAGTGGCCGGCGCGTGCCGCCACTTCCGGTGCGGGCACACGGGAGTTGAGCCACTGGGACACGCCTGCGTGCCGCAGGTCGTACGGCCGGAAGGCGAGTACCGACGAGACCTGTTCGGGCAGGAACGCCAGCTCTCGCGTCTGCTTCCACACGCGCGAGTAAGACGAGGCCGCTACGACGTTGCCCCGCTCACTGGCGAAGAGCCGGCCGTCCTTGGCAGTACCGAACTCCTTCAGATGCTCACGGAGCAGGCTCACCAACGGAGGCGGGATGGGCACGATGCGCACCTCACCCTCCGCACACTGCTTCAGGCCCCGCCGGTCGTGCGCCTCCCCGGAATCCGTCCACGCCTTGCCGGCCGTCGGACGCGTCTCGGCCAGCTCGATACGTCCCCAACCCGAGGCAGGGAGTACGCAGTCCGACCGACGCAGGCCGAGCGCTTCACCGGGGCGCATAGCGGCGTAGTACAGGCACCCGAAGAACGCACGCAGCCGTCGACCGCTCGCCCGCTCGTAGCCGCCGACGTACGTCACCGCGGTCAGCAACTCCCGCGCCTGCCGCGGGTTGACGACGACTCGGCGGTCGACCTCTTGCACCGCCCGCTTGCCACGTTTGCGGCGCACTCGGCTCAGCGGGTTGGACTGCAGAAGCTCCAACTCGACTGCATACTCAAGCGAGTTGAACAAAACAGCTCGCCGCCGCCGATACGTCTGCGTGGCCGCGGGCTTGCCGTCCAGCTTGCGTCCGAGACCGTCGATCAACTCATGCACGCGAGCGATCTCCAGCAACTCCGCTACAGGCAGAGAGGCCCGCTCGATCCAGCGCACCGCCGAAGCAATCTGCTCCGGCCGATCCTGCTTTCTCCGTGACACGGGAAGGAGGTACGAGCGCAGCGCACGCCGCACTATCTGCGGAGTTGGCCGTCCCCGAACCGGCTTGACCAGCACAGGGACGACCGTTGCCAACGCGTCGGTCATGCTGTCACGCTGCTTCGCCGACGCCTCAGCCCAGCGTGCATCGATGTACTTGAGCACCAGCTCCAGGTACGTCAGCGCCGCCTTGCCACCCCGCAGCGAGTCGGGCAGCCCCGACACCGTGTCGAAGGGCTCGCCCTTGTCGACGGCTCGCAGCAGCTTGGCCCTGAAGCGATCGGCGAGTGCCCTCGTCTTATAGGACTCGCTGAACGCCTGCCCATCAACGACCCAGCGGACAAGGTGAGTTGGCTTCTTGGTCGTCTTGTTGACCGAGAGCTTCCACACGGAGATCTTGTACGACTTCACGACGCGGCCCCCTCCGCACGTTCCGCCAACCAGTCGTTGAGTACGTCACGGCGAACTCTCAACTCCCCGTTGGGTAAACGGATGCAGGCCGGCGCGAGGCGCAGTTCGCGCCAGCGGTAGAAGGTGCGCCGGGAGATCCCGCCCAGTTCGTCGAGCACCTGCCGCACGGTGAGCAGTTCGGCCGTCTTCTCACGCGCCATGAAGACCACCGCCCTCCCGCACGGAGGCAGCGAGGAGTGCCGCCTCCGGCGAGTAACCGCGCCCGGCATAACGCCACTGGCCGACAGTGATGGTTGACCGCTCACTGATACCGAGCGCGGTCCGCTGCTCCTCCGCACGGTGTTCTGCACGCTCCTCACGGAGCGCGGTCAGAGTCGTCGAGTAGCGCCGTGACTTGGTAGAGAAGTGGCCGCCGTAGCCGAGCATGTGGGCCCAACGCCGCAACCCCAGAGACTCGAAGGGAGGTAGTCCACCGAGCCACCAGCACGTACTGATCATGCGGAGGACGTGAGCCCGTACCGGCAACATGACCAGTTCCCGCGCCTGGTGAATCCGGCCGTCGACCGCGCCGGCGGACTCTGCACCCTTCGTGGCGTACTTCGCGATATAGCTCGAAACGGCCGCAGAGGTCAGCCGCTCCCCCGCTCCGAACGCCGCGATGGACCGCACGTCGATCTGTTCGCCGAAGCGCAGCACGCGAGCGCCCACGACATCCGCACCAGGAGCGACGAGCCGCACACGGCCGACGACCGCCTGTACGCGACGAGTGAGCGCGGGGATCAGCCCTTAACGAACGGCGTCAGTGGTGGACGGGAGTCCCCCGGGCCGGCCGACGCGTGCGGACCACCTGTGCGACCGGTGGTCGTTGCGGTGTCCGACGGACGCGCATCCGCAGCACCAGCGCGTCGAGTGCCGCGCTGACCACGACGGTGGCCACGGTCGCGATCACCAGCAGGACGGCGAACTGCCTCCAGAACTCAGGTGTCAAGGTCGTACCCACGGTGTCCACCCCCTCGTGCTCAGTCGGTCGAATACCTCTCTCGGTTACATCGAACCGCCGACAGGCCGGTGGCACAGGGTGCCGTAGGGCTCTCCCGGGGCGCCGGTCGGCCCGGTCCGCAGGCCGGGTGGCCCATGGTCCGTCGGGACACACGGGCGGACGCTGGAGGTGGCAGATACGTACGCTTTCCGGAGGTACGCCATGAACGCTTCCCCGACCACGAGGATGCCGCGGGCGCTGCCCGCGGACCACCGCGACCAGCTGATGAAGCTCGCCCGCGAGGTGTCGATCCCGCAGGGCGCTCGGCTCTTCGAGGAGGGCGCCCACGCCGACCGGTTCTGGATCATCCGCACCGGCACGATCGCCCTCGACATGCACGTGCCCGGCCGCCGGGCCGCCGTCATCGAGTCGCTGGGACACAACGAACTCGTCGGCTGGTCCTGGCTGTTCGGCCCGCACGCCTGGCACCTGGGTGCCGAGGCGACGACACCGGTGCGGGCCTGGGAGTTCGACGCCACGGCCGTACGCACCCAGTGCCAGGACGATCCCGCGTTCGGCGTCAGCGTCTTCCAGTGGGTGGGCGACATCGTGGCCCACCGGCTCCGCTCCGCCCGCACCCGGCTGCTGGACCTGTACGCCCCGTACGGCAGCGGCGGCATGCGGTGACCGCGCGACGGACCGTGACGAGCGAGGAGGGACCATGCATGGATCACCGCACATCGTGAGCGACGTGATGACCCGTACCGTCGCCACGGTCGTTCGAGGGACCGCCTTCAAGGACATCGTCCGCACGATGCAGGAGCGGAAGGTCAGCGCCCTGCCCGTGCTCGACGCGGCGGACAGCGTGATCGGGATCGTCTCGGAGGCCGATCTGCTGCCCAAGGAGGAGTTCCGCGACAGCGACCCGGACCGGTACACGCAGTTGCGCCGGCTGTCCGACCTCACGAAGGCCGGTTCGGTGACGGCGGGCGAGCTGATGACCGCCCCCGCCCTGACCGTGGAGCCGGGTGCGACCCTCGCGCAGGCGGCACGGACCATGGCTCGGGCCAAGGTGAAGCGGCTGCCCGTCGTCGACCACGCGGGCCGGCTGGAGGGCGTCGTCAGCCGGGCCGACCTGCTCAAGGTGTTCCTCCGGGACGACGAGGAGATCGCGGAGGAGGTACGGCGCGAGGTGGTGGCGTACCTGTTCCCCGGCCCGGCGTCCGTGGTGCGGGTCGAGGTCCGGGACGGCGTCGTAGGGCTCGGCGGCCGGGTACGGGACACGTCCCTGGTTCCCGTGGCCGCGCGGCTGGTGCGAGCCGTCGAGGGGGTCGTGGACATCCAGTTCGAGCTCGACGAGCCCGACCGCTCCGCGTAGCGGGAAGCGTGCTCAGCTCACAAGCCGTTGTCCCGCCGGCCACCTGCCGGCGGGACAACGGCGTCTCAGCCGGTCCTGCGCCCCCAGCGCGCCCCTGTCCGCTCCCATTCCTCGCCCCACTGCTCGGTGGCCCGCCGCTCCACCCGCAGCCGGATCAGGCGTCCGCCCGCGAGCACGAACAGTCCGCCGGCCAGTCCAACCCCCGTTCCGCCCATCACCACGCGTGCCGTCTCCACGGCCGGACTCGCGGGCTTGTCCACCAGGTGGCCGTGCCCGTCCGTCCATACCGGCACCGTGCTGCCGACGGTGGTTCCGGCCTTCACATCCGCTGTGGCGGTCCGGACGGTGCCCTGCGCGTCGGTCCAGCGCACCTTCGCCCTGACACGGTTGTAGTCGGCCGCGGCCCGTGCACTGCGGGGCACGGTGCGGAGCAGTACGGCGGTGGCCGGCAGACGCTCCGCCCCAGGCCTGGTCTGCGCGGCCGCCACAACCTGAGCACCTGCCACACCCGCCACGGCACCGCCGGCCGTCGCGAACGCCCAGGCGGCCAAGACGATCCACGCCTCGACCGCGTCACTGTGCCGACGCAGTTCGTTGCGCCGCCAGCGCCACCCCAGGACCTTCGCTCGCTTGGTCTTCCGCATCGGTCACACCCCTTCACGAGCGTCATCAAGACGAGAACAACAGAAAGGTCCCATCGGACGATCGCCGCCGGGAGGGGCCGCCGGACCGTCGCAGGGGGGCCGGTCGGGACACGCCACGAGGGCCGGTTGGGCCGGTCGGCCCTAGTGCTTCGGGGCCGGGCGCGTGATGATCGAGGTCACGGACGGCCCGCAGTCCGTTCATACTCCGGGGAACGAGGGGTCGAGATGACCGAGGCACGCACCTTCACCGCACAGGACCCGATCCGCGTCTTCCTGCTGGACGACCACGAGGTCGTGCGACGTGGTCTGTCCGACCTCCTGGACGGCGAGGAGGACATCTCGGTCGTCGGCGACGCCGAGAACGTCGCGCACGCGCTGGTGCGGGCCCCGGCGGTACGCCCGCACGTCGCCGTCCTGGACGTGCGCCTCCCCGACGGCGACGGCATCACCGTCTGCCGCGAACTCCGCGACCAGATGCCGGAGTTGGCCGTACTGATGCTCACCTCGTTCGACGACGAGGACGCCCTGCTCGACGCCATCATGGCCGGGGCTTCCGGCTACGTCCTCAAGCAGATCAAGGGCTCCGACCTGGTCTCGGCGGTACGCACCGTCGCCTCCGGCCAGTCGATGCTCGACCCTGCGACGACGGCCCGCCTGATGCGCTCACTACGGGCCGAGCCCGCCCAAACCCCGGAGATCGCACCCGAGTTGGCGAGCCTGTCGCCCCGCGAACGGGAGATCCTCGCGCTGATCGGGGACGGACTCACCAACCGCGAGATCGGCAAGCGGCTCTACCTGTCGGAGAAGACCGTCAAGAACCACATCTCCCGACTGCTCGCCAAACTCGGCGTCCAGCGCCGAGTGCAGGCCGCCGTGCTCGCCTCGCACCTGGAGCAGTCGGAGGCCAGCGACCGTTCGGGCGGCTGAGCAGCACTCCGGGCCATCCGGCGCGCAGCCAGTCCGTCCGGCCCCTCCCTCCGGCCCTCCCCGCACGACCACGCTGGACAGGAACAGCCCTGCCGCCTTCGAGTGCGGGGCGGGGAGGAGACCCCATGTCCAGCACGGTTCTCGACGTCCCGACCCTGGAGACGCTGATCGCGGCGTCCGTCGCCGCGCCCTCGATCCACAACACCCAGCCCTGGCGCTTCCGGCTCGACCCGGACACGGTCACCCTGGAGATCCGAGCCGTCGCGGAACGCGGCCTGCGGCACACCGACCCATCGGGACGCGCCCTGCACATCTCGGTCGGCTGCGCGCTGTTCAACCTGCGCGTAGCGGTCACCCACCACGGCTGGGAGCCCGTGACCCGGCGACTCCCCCGGCCCGACGAACCGGACCTGCTGGCCACCGTACGACTCGCCGGCACCCCACGGTTCTCGGCGGCGCCGGAACTGTACGACGCCCTGTGGCGCCGGCGCAGCAGCCGGTTCCCATTCTCCGACCGGCCGGTGCCGGCCTCCGTACTGACCGAACTGACCGAGGCCACCCACGCCGAAGGCGCCGTGCTGGACCTCCCCGGACCCGCGCAAACCGACCGCCTGCTACGGCTGACGCGAGAGGCCGAGCAGCGCAACACCGCCGACACCGGCCGAGCCGTGGAAAGCCGCCGCTGGGTCCACCCTCCCGACGCCCAGTCGCTCGGCATGCCACCGGAGGCGATCGGTCCGCAAGACTTCCGGGAGCGGATACCCGTCCGGGACTTCGGCGCCCACCGGCATCCGACGGAGCTTGCCGCCCGCCCTTTCGAGAAGCGGCCGTCCATCGCCGTACTCTCCACACTCCACGACCGCCGGGCCGACTGGCTGCGCGCCGGAGAGGCGCTCGAACGCCTGCTGCTGGTGGCCACCTCACACGGCGTGCGGGCATCCCTTCTGCACCAGGCACTGGAGTGGCCCGACCTGCGCGAGCAACTCGCGGACGGCCGGCGGGAGCACGCCCAGATGGTGCTCCGCCTGGGCTACGGCAGGCAGGGGCCCGCCTCACCCCGCCGCTCGGCGCGTCAGGCGTTGGAGCAAGGCACACCGCCGACCGCTGTGTCGGGTGTGCTCGCCCGTTGAAGCGGCCGTCGGCAGAGGTGGCGGACCTGGTCCCGATCGTCCGCCGCACGTGCCAGTGGCCGGTGGAACACCATCTGGTGTTCCACCGGCCACTCTCCGATGCGGTCGTCCGCCGGGGCTAGCAGCGGACGAGGGCGACGGGGCAGTCCGCCTCGTACAGAGCCGTCCGGCCGACCGGGTCCAGCAGGCCGCCTCCGAACCGGGACCGGCCACGCACACCCACCACCAGGAGCTGGCTGTCACCGCTGGCCTCGACGAGAGCCCGGCGGGATCGACCGTGTGGCCGACGGCAGCTCAGATTGACGTCCGGGTACCGCTTACGCAGCTCGGACAAGTTCTCGGCGAGCGCGAAGTCCTCGTCGTCCTCCGCCACGGCGGTACCGGACCCGCCGTACGGCCGCGTGGCGACGACCAGCCGCAGATGCACAGCCACCAGATCGGCTCCCCGCAACGAGGCCTCGGCGAAGGCGAATTCGGCGGCTTCACGAAGTGTCGACATACCGTGGACGGCGAGCAGCACGGGGCCGGCCGGGTTCGGCCTGCCACGCACCACCAGCAGGGGACCGGACGCTCGTGCGGACAGGCGCCCGGCGAGCGAGTGGTCGCGCAGGGTGCCGTGTCCTCGGGTGCCGTTACTTCCGACAACGGTCAGGGACGCGCGGTCCGACTCAGCCGCCAGCAGGTTCCCGGGTTCACCGACAAGAACTTCGCGCGAGATCCTCACGCCCGGTGCGGCGCTGTGCGCACGTCGCTCGGCCTCGGCCAGTGCACCGGTCCTGATCGCATCCCACGAGGGAATTGCGGACGGTGTGCCTGCGGACGGCCAACCGATGACCTGCATCAGCTCGAGGCCGACTCCGAGTCGCTCTGCCTGCTGCGCGGCGACTTCCACCACCGCCAGACTCGACCGCGAACCGTCCACTCCCACGACCACGGGTCCACTCATGACAGTCCACCCCTCTCCAGGCACCCTCCCTGGACGGAAGAGGCGCTCCACTGGACTCAAGACTCGTGCGGCCCCCGGCACTCCCACAGGGGCCGGACGGACCCATCACCACACCAACAGGTCCCGGCTGCAGACCCGTTGGGCCCGACGCGTACCCGGTCGGTCAGCCCCCTCGACGGACAGCCCGCGCTGCCGGAACGCACCGGGGTGGGGCGGCGGACGGGCCTCTGCCGCCGATCGTCGTCCCACCCCGGACCTCAGTGCTCGGTGAGCCCAGAGCCGTCCGTACGCAGGACGGCCAGACGGTTGCGGTAGTCCTCCTCGTCGATCTCCCCATGGGCGAACCGGTCGGCAAGCACCTGCTCGGGCGGGGGCGCGGCGACGGTGTTCGAGCGCTGGGAGGTGTGGATCTGGTTGCGGATGAGCAGGACGGCGACGGTCAGGAGCACGGCCCACAGCAGGACCGAGCCGATCGACATCGCGAACCAGTCCCAGCCGCTCATGTTGTGTTGGTTCCAGTACGTCATCACGATGGTCGCTCCTCAGACGTGCGAGATCACGGCGACCGGGCAGTCGACGTGCTGGATGGCGGCGTGAGTCACCGGGCCGGTACGGCGGCCGACAGGCCGCTCGGCGATGCGATGGCCGACGACGAGCAGACCCGCTCCGGAGGAGGCCCGGATCAACGCGGTCTGGGGCCGGTCCTTGGTGACCGTCGCGACGACCTCGACGTCGGGGTACTTGTCGCGCCACAACCGCAGCGCGCCGGTCAGGAGGTTCTGCCATTCCTCCGCCCGGTGCGGGTCGTTGAGCAGGTCGATCTCGCCGGGACCGAGCCCCAGGACCGGCGTCTGCCAGGCGTGGACGACACGGAGCCGCGCGCCGCGCAGCCGGGCTGCCTCGAAGGCGAACTCGATCTCGGCGTCGCCCGGTGCGTCCAGGTCGACGGCCAGTACCACGTCCCGGTAGCCGGTCCGCCGGCCGACCCTGTTGTTGTCGGTCGGCAGGAGCTCGTCAGCAGCCGTCTCGCCGCCCCGGACTAGAACCACGGGACGGGTGGCGCGGGCCACCACACCCTGCGCGACCGAGCCCACCAGGAACCCGGCGAACCCGCTCAGGCCGCGCGAACCCAACACCAGCAGTTCGGCCTCCTCGGCCGCCTTCAGCAGCTCCGCGATCGCGGGCCCCTCCACCAGCTCGTTGACCAGGCGCACGTCCGGACACACCGCCCGGACCCGGTCCTGCGCCTGCCGCAGAGAACTCCGCGCCAGATGCCGTTGGACCGCGCTCTCGGACTCTTCCTCCGCCGGACGCGGATGCCGCTCCCAGACGTGCACGAGCCGCAACGGCAGACCGCGGCGCAGCGCTTCACGGGCCGCCCATTCCGCAGCGGCCAAGCTCTCCGCAGATCCGTCCACTCCGGCCATGACGGACGCAAGCATGATCCGCACCTCCCCATATTCGGTGTGTTCCTCGATGCCAGCGTTGTTCCTCCATCGCCGACGTTGGGAGAGGCCGTCAGGCCCCCCACAGGACCAACCGGCCCCATCTCCCTGTCATCGACGGTCAGTTCACGAGCCCGGCCGGCACGGCTTCGCTCCTGCCGATGGGTCAGCCGCAGCCACACGGCCCTATGGCCGGTCGGGACGAGGGCCACTCGGCCCGGCCTCTTGCCCGCTCAGCCCCTGGGCCGCCGGAGATCAGAGCGAGACGCTGGCGCTGATGCCGGACGAAGGATGCCGCCGGCTCCTTGCCAAGACGGCATCCCGAGGACCGCGCGTCCAACTGAAGGAGACCGTCATGGTTCCTCTCATTCTGATCGGCGCGACCGTACTGGGCGGCTGCCTGGTGTTCGGCTACAGCTCGTTCGTCGTCGGCTTCCTGCTGATGGCGGCGGGAGTCGTCGGGCTCATCACGTTCATGAGTACCCGGGGCGTCGTCCTGTGGCCGGGCGAGCGCGAGGCCGTCATCGAGGAACGGCACTACATCGGCAAGCACGACGACCACCGGGACTACCGGAGTTGACCGCGACAGTCCCCGAAAGGATCGTTCGCCATGAATGAAGCAATGCCCGCGGTCCACCCCGCCCGGTTGACCGCGGACCTCGATCCGTCCCTGTCGCGCTGGCTGTGGCTGGTGAAGTGGCTGCTCGCCCTCCCCCACTACGTCGTCCTGTTCTTCCTGTGGGTGGCGTTCGTGGGGACAAGCGCGGTGGCCTTCTTCTCGGTTCTGTTCACCGGCCGCTACCCGCGCCCGCTGTTCGACTTCAACACCGGTGTGCTGCGGTGGAGTTGGCGCGTGGCGTACTACGCGTACGGCGCCCTGGGCACCGACCGCTACCCGCCCTTCGCCCTCGCCGACGTGCCCGACTACCCCGCTCACTGGGACGTGGCGTACCCGGAGCAGTTGTCCCGCGGTCTGGTCCTGGTGAAGTGGTGGCTTCTGGCCGTTCCGCACTACCTGGTCCTGGGATTCCTCCTCGGCGGGCTCAAGTTGCCCTGGGCGTCGGGCGGGCTCATCGCGCTGCTTGCCGTGTTCGCCGGGGTCTCGCTGGCCGCCACCGGGCGTTACCCGCGCGGCCTGTTCGACCTGGTGATCGGGCTCAACCGGTGGGTGCTGCGCGTGGTCGCCTACGCGGCGCTCCTCACCGACGTCTACCCGCCGTTCCGGCTCGACCAGGGAGGTGAGGAACCCGGAGCCGCGTCCTGAGCACGGCGCCTGTCGGGGCCCGGATCTTCAGGACCCGGACGGCAAGGGCCCGTTGGGCCCGGACACGGCCCCGTCGGCCCACGCCAAGGCCGCCGTGTCCGAGCCATCGTAGTGACAAGAGACCGACCAGGGAGGCTGCCATGACCGGACACACCGACGGCACCAGCATCGTGGTGGGCGTCGACGGCTCCGAGCCGTCGATGGCGGCCCTGCGCTGGGCAGCCGAGCAGGCAACAGCCCTGCACACGGACCTCGTCGCCGTGCACGCCTGGGAACCGGCCGCGAGAGGACACGCGCCCTACGCCCCGGCGCCCGCCGGCCCGACGCTCGCCCAACAGCACGAACGGGCCGCCCAGATCCTCGCCGCCACCGTGCGCGAGGCCCTGGGACCCCGGACCGGCGATGCCGTTCTTCGCATCGTGCTGGAGGGACCGCCCGCCCGCGTACTGCTCCAACAGGCCAGCGGCGCCATGCTGTTGGCCCTGGGACGCAAGGCGCACGGGAACTTCGGACTGCCCTCGGTCGGCCCGGTGGGCCGTGAGTGCCTGCGGCACGCGACCGTCCCCGTGGTGACCGTTCCGATCGCGGACCGGTCACAGGAGTCAGCGAAAGCCACCAACTCGCCTTCACTGGCCGGGAGTCGTGCCTCCTAGCGCCGTGGGCAGCCGGAAGACCTAACGGCTCGGACCTGGGGTCCGGGCCGGTTCTCTTGCCGGAGGGGTAAGGGGTGTGCCGTCCGGGGTACGAGGAGGTGGGGCCGGTCGGCTCTGGTGCGTGGTCGCTGTGGCCCACGGACCGGGGTCCAAGGCCCCATCGTCGTACGAGCGGTCATGGAACAAGGCTGACTCCATACGCGGTCGCCGGGTGAGAAGCACCCGGTCCGCGGGAATCCAGGAGGCGGCGGTCATGAAGCGCATACAGGAGACCAAGCGCCCCTCGATTCCGCGCCGGCCCGCGCCGCTCGACCTGCGCATCCAGTCCGGACACCGCCTCCCGTACTGACCCGAGAGGGGGCGTGCCTCGTCAGCGGACGAGCACCCGCTCGCCCGAGCGCGGCACGACGGCCGTCCAACCCAGGGTCTGGTCGATACGGTCCCGCAGGGCTTCGGCCGCGTCGGGCTCTCCGTGCACCAGATAGGTGGTGTGCGGGGCGGGCGCGCCGCGCAGCCAGTCGATGATCTGGGCGGCATCCGCGTGGGCAGAGAAGTGCGGTACGTCGGCGACCTGTGCACGCACGGGGACATATTCGCCGAACATCTTGAGCGCTTTGGCTCCGTCTACGAGGTCGCGGGCCCGGGTGCCCTTGGCCGCGAAGCCCACCACCATGACGGTGTTGCGCGGATCGGGCAGCAGGCGCTCCAGGTGGTGCAGGACGCGGCCTCCAGTGGCCATACCGGACGCCGAGACGATGACGGCGGGCCCGGTCGAACCGCCGATCTCGATCGACTCCTGAACGGTCCGGGCCGCGAGGAACGGCTCGGGGCTCAACACGTCCGTGCCGGCGGCCGTGACCTCGGAGCGCAGCTCAGGAGCCCCGGCGACGACGGCGTCCCGGTAGACGTCCAACGCGGCCAGCGCCATCGGGCTGTCGACGTACACCGGTACGGCAGCGGGAAGCAGGCCCCGGCGGCGGAGTTCGGCGAGCTCGTGCAGGACCACCTCGGTGCGGTCGATGGCGAACGCCGGGATGACGACCGTGCCGCCCCTCCTGAGGGTGCGGGTCAGGACGTCGGCGAAGTGGGCCCGCCCGGAGTCCTCCTCGTGACGTCGGTTGCCGTACGTCGACTCCATGAGGAGGACATCCGCCCCGGAGAACAGCTCTGGAGGCCGTAGCAGGGGATGTCCGGGGCGGCCGAGGTCGCCGCTGACCGCGAGGGTGTGCCCGTCCTCCAGGGTGAGCAGCGCCCAGGCAGAGCCGAGGATGTGGCCTGCCGGGTGCAGCGTGAGGTGGGTGTGCGGGGCGAGTTCGGTGCTCACGCCGGTCGGTACCGGGTCGATGAGCTTGAGCGTGCGGTCGACGTCCGCGTCGTCGTACAGCGGCTGCGCGGGCCGGTGCTTGGACCAGCCGTGGTCGTTGGCGTGCTCGGCCGCCTCGATCTGGAGCTTGGCGCTGTCCCGGAGCACGATCTCGATGAGGCGTGCGCTGTACTCGGTCGTCACGATGCGGCCGTGGAAGCCGTGACGCACCAGCCTGGGCAGGTATCCGCAGTGGTCGAGGTGGGCGTGGGTGACGACGACCGCCTCGATGTCGGCCGCGTCGCAGGGCAGCCGCCGCCAGTTCATCCGGCGCAGATCGGCCAGGCCCTGGAAGAGGCCGCAGTCCACGAGGAAGCGCGCGTGGTCGCTCTCGACGAGGAACTTGCTGCCGGTGACCGAGACCGCCGACGCCGAAGACCGCGACCCGTTCGGCCGGGGTCACCCGGGCGACCTTGATCGCCTTGTACGTGGTGACGCCCGCGCAGGTCAGCGGTGCCGCGTCGAAGGACGACACGCCGTCGGGGACCCGGACGATCGCACCGGCGCCGGCGACGGCGTACTCGGCGTAGCAACCGTCCACGGAGTAGCCGGAGTTGACTTGGCTCTCGCAGAGGGTCTCCCAGCCGGAGACGCAGTAGCGGCAGGTGCCGCAGGACGAGCCGAGCCAGGGGACGGCGACCCGCTTGCCGATCAGGTCGGCGGAGACGCCCGCGCCCACGGCCTGCACGGGGCCGACGCCCTCGTGACCGGGGACGAAGGGTGGTTGCGGCTTGACCGGCCAGTCGCCGTGGGCCGCGTGGATGTCGGTGTGGCAGAGGCCGGAGGCCTCCATCTTCACGAGCACCTGGCCGGGGCCGGGTGTGGGCACGTCCTGGATCTCCAGAGGCTTGCCGAAGTCGGTGACGACTGCTGCCTTCATGATCTGCTCCTCAAGTGGTCCCGCACCGGGCCGCCTCGACCCGGGTCACGAAATGCAGCCGTCCACCACGCCGACGAGCATGTCGCCGTCTCCCAGGGCGAATTCGGCGCCGGGGAAGCACATCGGGTCGCTGCCGTCGCAGCAGCCGCCCGACTGGACGAACATCACGGGGCTGCCGTGGGCGGCGCGCAGGGCCGCGATGGCCTTGCGCGCCGCACGCGTTGCCGTGACGCGCCCGACGGTGCCGTACTCGACTGTTCCGGGCATGTCGCTGCGCTCCTCTAGAACAGGCCGAGCGGCTTATCGCTGTAGCTGACCAGGAGGTTCTTGGTCTGGCTGTAGTGATCGAGCATCATCTTGTGGTTCTCGCGGCCGATGCCGGAGACCTTGTAGCCACCGAACGCGGCACCCGCGGGGTACTGGTGGTAGCAGTTCGTCCAGACCCGGCCGGCCTTGATGGCGCGGCCCATCCGGTAGGTGCGGCCGGTGTCGCGGCTCCACACGCCGGCCCCGAGGCCGTAGAGCGTGTCGTTGGCGATCTCCAGGGCCTCGGCCTCGTCCTTGAAGGTGGTGACGGCGAGGACGGGTCCGAAGATCTCCTCCTGGAACACCCGCATGTTGTTGTGGCCCTTGAGGACGGTCGGCTCGTAGAAGTAGCCGTTGGCGAACTCACCTTCCATGGTGGGCCGGTGGCCGCCGACGAGTAGTTCCGCGCCCTCCTTGAGTCCGATCTCGACGTACGACGCGATCTTCTCGATCTGCTGCTTGGAGACCTGCGGGCCGATCATGGTCGCGGTGTCGAGCGGGTCGCCCTGCTTGATGGCGCGGATGCGCTCCAGGCAACGGCCCATGAACTCCTCATAGATGTCCTCCTGGATGAGGGCGCGCGAGGGACAGGTGCAGACCTCACCCTTGTTGAACGCGTACAGGACGAGTCCTTCGACGGCCTTGTCGAGGAAGTCGTCGTCGTGGGCAACCACGTCGTTGAAGAAGATGTTCGGCGACTTGCCGCCCAGCTCCAGCGTGACCGGGATGATGTTCTGGGCCGCGTACTGCATGATCAGGCGGCCGGTGGTGGTCTCGCCGGTGAAGGCGACCTTGGCGATGCGCTTGTTCGTGGCGAGGGCCTTGCCGATCTGGGCGCCGGGGCCGTTGACGACGTTGAGGACACCGGGCGGCAAGTGGTCGCCGATGACCTCCATCAGCTTGAGGATGGACCACGGGGTCGGGGAGGCGGGCTTGATCACCGCGGCGTTGCCGGCGGCGAGCGCCGGGGCCAGCTTCCACGCGGCCATCAGCAGCGGGAAGTTGAACGGGATGATCTGTCCGACCACGCCCAGCGGCTCGTTGAAGTGGTAGGCCACCGTGTCCTTGTCGATCTCGGTGGTCCGGCCCTCCTCGGCGCGGATCGCCGCCGCGAAGTAGCGGAAGTGGTCGGCGGCCAGGGGGATGTCGGCGGCAAGGGTCTCGCGGACCGGCTTGCCGTTCTCCCAGCTCTCCGCAATCGCCAGTTCCTCGCGGTGGGCGTCGATGGCGTCGGCGACCGCGTTGAGGGCGGCGGCGCGCTGAGTGGTGGAGGCCTCACCCCACTTGGGCTGTGCGGAGTGCGCGGCGTCCAGGACGAGTTCGATGTCCTCGGGTCCGGACTTCGGGACCTCGCAGATCGGCTGGGCGGTGGCGGGGCACAGGTTGGGCGAGTACTCGCCGGTGGTGGGTGCCTGCCACTTGCCGCCGATGAAGTTCTCGTAGCGGGGCGCGACATCCACGGGGCTGCCGGCCCGGCCCGGAGGCTGGTACTTCATGACCGTCCCCTTGTCCTCGGGTTTCTCATCACGACGATCGTGGTGATGCTCAAGACGCTAGGAACGCGCACGCTGCAATACCGCTGCATGCCGTACGACCTGCGGCGGAAGGGCCTCCGCGAAGTCCAGGCCGCGGGCCCGGGCCGCCGCCGCGGCGCGCTGCGGCGTCCCGTTCGGCAGGGTGCGGGCGAGTACCGACCACGCGACGGCGTCATCGGCTCCCCAGTCGGCATCCACCCAGCGGCGCACCAGCCCGGGATCCCCGCTGCCCAGGACGGCTCCGCGCAACTGCTGCTCCAGGGACCGCCGTTGCTCCACCACGAACGGGGCATCGGAGCGCGGCAGCGGCGGACCGGGGTAACGGGCGAGGGCCTGTGCCACCCGCCCCTCGGCGAGCAGCGCGGAGACCTCACCGAAGTCGGTTCGCACCGGACACAGCAGGGCGTACGGCCGGGAGCCGAGCAGGGCGGGGCCGAGGACGGCACGCAGCCGGGTCATCTCGGCCCGGAGCGTAGAGGGTGGTACCTCGCGATCCGACAGTTCCACGGCGAGCCGGTCGCCCGTCACTCCGTGGCCGGCCAGGGCGAGCGTCAGCACGATCTCGCTGTGCCGTGGGCTGAGCCGCAGGACGCGCCCGCCGTGCTCCAGCAGGGCGCTGTCCCGACCCAGCACGCTCAGCCGTACCCCGTCATCACATCCGATCGGGGCCGGCACGGCCATCGTCCGGGCGAGGTGCGCCTCCGCGGCGAGAGCCGCTCCTCGTACGGCCGCCAGGGCGGGGGGTGAGGCAATGGTGCCCCCTCCGGAGAGGTCGATCACGCCGAGGACGCGTCCGGTGGACGGGTCGCGCACAGGGGCGGCGGCGCACGACCAGGCGTGCACGGCGCAGCTGTAGTGCTCACCGGTCACGATCTGGACCGGGCGCCCCAACTCCAGTGCGGTACCAGGGGCGTTGGTCCCCGCCCGCTCCTCGGACCAGACGGCTCCCTCGGCGAAGTGCATCCGCTCGCCGCGTTCGATCGTCGCGGTGTCGCCCTCGACCCACAGCAAGGTGCCGTCGGTGTCGGCGACCGCGAAGACGTGCCCGTCGTCGGGGGCAGCGTCCCCCAGTAGCTCCCGGAACAGGGGCAGGACCAAGGCCAGCGGGTGGGCGCGCCGGTACGCGGTCAGTTCCGCGGCGGTCACGCGCAGCGGCGGGAGCCCACTGCCGTCGGGGTGGACGCCGCGCACCGCGCAGCGCCGCCACGAGTCGGCGATCAGGTCTCGTACCCGCGGCGCCGCTCCGGGCGTGGTCACGAACTGCTCGTGTGCTGTGCGCAGGGCGTGAACCGAGGTGGTGACGGGAGCTTCCATCGCACCTCCCACGTGCCTTCTCCGGATCCGTCACACCCACCTCAGCCGTATATCGAGCTGGGGTGCAGAGGCCGAACGGCCCCGGCGGCCGGGTCCCTCGGGCCCACACGAGGACTGACCGGCGGAGAGGACACTCGGCGGTCGCCGGCGTGCCGGGCATGTGGAAGCCGCGGTTGGATGACGTCCGGGGTTCCCGGCCGTTCGCGGTCCGGCCAGGGCTTGGGAGGAGCGACCTGCGGTGGCGGAGCGAGCGCCTACTTATCGGTCACCGGTACCTTCCACACGAGCGTGGTGCCGCCGCCTGGCGGCGTGGTCCACACCAACTCTCCGCCCAGTTGCTCGGCCCGCTCCCCCATGTTCCGCAGTCCGCTGCGCCGGCCCTCGGCCGGTATGCCCACGCCGTTGTCGGTGACCGACAGACGTACCTCGCGGCCGTCGGTCATCAGAGCGACGTCGGCGCGGTCGGCCTGAGCGTGCCGGGCGATGTTGGTCAGCGCCTCGGACAGCACAGCGATCACGTGGTCGGCGATCTCCCGGGGCACGTCGGTGTCGACCAGGCCCTCCATCCGGACGCTGGGGGCAAAACCGAGCAGAGGAGCGGCTTCGCCGACCGCGCGCACCACACGAGCCCGCAGCCCCGTCCCGGCGCCGCCGTCACGCGCCCGTAGGCCGAAGATCGTAGACCTGATGATCTTGATCGTCTCGTCCAGGTCGTCCACCGCTCGCACCACGCGTTCGGCGGCCTCCTCGTGCTCGATGAAGCGGCCGGCACTCTGCAGGGTCATACCGGTGGCGAACAGCCGCTGGATGGCCAGGTCGTGCAAGTCACGGGCGATGCGGTCGCGATCCTGGAGAACCGCGATCTCCTGCGCGTCCCGGCGGTGGTCGGCCAGTTCCATCCCAACGGCCGCCTGGGCGGCGAAGGCCTGAAGGGTCTCGGTCTCCGTCGCCGAAAAAGGCTGCCGCCCGGCTTCCCGCGCCAGCAGGACCACGCCGCGCACACCCGCCTCGCTCGTACCGATAGGCACGGCCACGGCGGGGCCGAGTCCCCCGAAGCGCGGCGGATCCAGCGAGATGCGACCTTCGTTGCCGACATCCGCGCTGGTGACGGGAGCGCCGCTGGAGAAGGCCAGCCCCATCAGGCTGCGGTCCACGGACAGGACGAGCCCCTGGTGCGCCTCGGCGTCCATCCCGACGGCGATCTCCACGGCGAGCGACCCGGTGTCCTCCATCGGCAGCGCCACCGCCGCGAGGGCCGACCCCGTGATCTCACCGGCCCGCGCGGCGATCAGGGCGAGGACGTCGGCACGCGCACATCCGGACAGCAGCCCGTGGGTGACCTCGGCGTTGGCCCGAAGCCAGCGCTCACGCAGCCGGGACTCCTCGTAGAGGCGAGCATTGTCGATCGCGACACCAGCCGCGACGGCCAGCGTCGACAGCACCGACTCGTCATCCTCGTCGAACTGCACACCGCCGCGCTTCTCGGTCAGGTACAGGTTGCCGAAGACCTGGTCACGCACCCGGATCGGGACACCGAGGAAGCTGTTCATCGGCGGGTGATTGGCCGGGAAGCCGTACGACGCGGGGTGCTGGGAGATCTTCGTCAGTCGCAGCGGCTCCGGGTGGCGGATCAGCTCGCCCAGGATGCCGTGGCCCTGCGGATAGGGGCCGATCTCGGCGATCTGTTCCTCGGTGACGCCGATCGTGTGGAAGGCCGACAGTGCCTTGCCGTCCGGGGTGATCACACCGAGCGCGGCGTACTCGGCGTCGACCAGGACCGCCGCCGCCTCCACGATGCTGTGCAGTGCCTGTTCCAGGTCCAGCTCCCGGCCGACCGAAAGGACCGCCTCCAGCAGGCTGTGCACCCGGTCACGCGTACCCCGAGCGGTGTCCAGACGGGCCTGCAGCTCCTCCAGCAGATCGTCCATCTTCAGCTGCGGCAGCCGGACCCTGGCCACCCGGGACTCCTCAGGGCTTCCCACCGGTGATCCTCCAGATCCGCTAACAACACAGTCGGCCGACCAGTCCGGTCATGTGCCACGGTAGCCGCCCCCGAGTCGGTGGGGATATGGGATCACGCCCCTTGAGGAAAGTCCGGGACCGGGAATTCATCCAATGGCCCCTCCTTCCCGTGCGGTCCCCGGCCCGCGTGGCGATGACACGCTCGACGCCGAGCTCGGCCCGAGCGGTTCGACGACGCGGGAACGGGGCCTACCGGCCCGTACACAGGGCCAGGCGGCCCTGGGCGCGCCCTCAGCACCAGGGCCAGTCTGGAACTGCTGACGAACGATCAAAGGAGTGGAGCAGATGACGCTCAAGGACACCGGCAGCCAGACCCCTTCGCCCGCCTCCGTACAGGTACGGACCGAGGGGGACGTGGACGAGGAAGCACTCAGCTATCTGCGGGCCAAGCTGAGCGCGGTCCTCGACCGCCCGGGGCTCGCTCCCGTCGGCGGAGAGGTGCGGATCGTCAGGGCCGCGGCGCACCATGCCGAGCAGCCGTGGTCGGCCGGGGCCGAGATCCGGGTGGGCAGCGATCTCCTCGTCGTCCATGCTCGGGAAGCGAGCGCACACGAGCTCGCGGACCGGCTGCAGGACCGGCTGCGCAACCGACTGGACCGGGTGGTGCACCGTGAGGACACGGCTCGCAGGTCGGCCACGCCGCCCCCGTGGCGCGGCGGCCCGCCGGACGGTCGACAGGATCCGTGAGGCATGTCCCGAGCGGCGACCTCGTCGCCAGGCCCGAGGGGAACGGCCGCCTCCGGCCTGGCAGTTGGACAGCCGTTCCCCTCCGGTGCAGGTGAGGAGGAGAGTGCCGTGAAAACCCATACCGTCGGTGAAGTGATGACCAGTGACGTCGTCCGGGCGCATCCCATGACCGCGTTCAGGGAGGTGGTCCGGCTACTGGAGCGGCACCGGATCAGCGAGGTGCCCGTCGTCGACCACGACGACAAGGTACTGGGGGTGATCTCCGGGACCGATCTGGTGCGTGAGCAGGCACGCCGGGCGCGCGCCGAAGAGGGCTGCATCGCCACGGCGGAGCACCTGATGTCGACGCCCGCGGTCACCGTGCATCCGGAGCAGCCCGTCCCGGACGCCGCGCGGGTGATGCAACGCCGTGGCATCGAGCGGCTGCCCGTGGTGGACGAGGAGGACCGCCTGATCGGCATCGCCACCCGCCGCGATCTGCTCCGGGTCTTCCTCCGTACGGACGGGGACATCCGCCGTGAAGTGATCGACGACGTCCTGGTCGGCGCTCTCGGTCTGGCCCCCGACACCGTCACCGTGCTCGTCCGCGACGGCCTGGTCACCCTGACGGGACTGTGGAGCGCCGTAGCGACGTCCCGAAAGTGATCCGGGCGGTGTGGCGGCTGGAGGGCGTTGCCGGAATGGTCAACGGCCTCACCACCGCGTCCACGACGGCCCACCGCCCGCACCGCAGACTCCTGGGCAAAGGGCCGATCGGACACCTCACAGGGCCGAACGGCCCTAGCCTGACCAGCACCAGAGCGGTTCGAATGGCCTGATCAACCCCAGACGCCACACCCACCGGCCGCCACCCGGGTGCTCCGGTGGGCCGCAGGCCGGAGACATCGAGCAGTGAGCGAAGAACCCGCCAGAATGCCACCCAAGGCCCCGGACCGAGTGCAGCCGATCGCCGCGGAGCCGCAGCTCGGGACCGTCGAGATCGACGACGCGGAGGCACTGCGGCTACTGGGCAGCGTGCCGATGGGGAGGATCGCCTTCACCCGGCAGGCGCTGCCGACCATCCGCCCGGTGAACCACATCGTGGACAACGGGAACATCGTCATCCGCACACACGAGGGCGCGGCCCTGACCTCGCGCACCCTCCAGGCCGACGGCCCGGGAGTCGTCGTGGCCTACGAAGCCGACGCCATCGACCCCGACACTCACCTCGGCTGGAGCGTGGTGGTCACGGGATACGCCCACCTGGTCACCGACCCCCGCGAACTGGCCCGGTATCAGGCACTGTTGCATCCCTGGGTGCGGCAGCCGATGGACTACGCGGTCCGCATCCACCCGGACCTGATCACCGGCCTCCTGCTCGTCCCCGTCGACCAGCCGACCGAGGCCTGACACCTGACTCTCCGGTGCCCGCCCGTCCAAGTCTCGGACGGGCGGGCATGGTCGCGCACATCGGCCGCTCACCGCCCCGACAAAAGCGCGTCAGTCGTGAGGAACCAGCACTACGGGCGCCGCGTAGCACCGCATGGGTCACCGGGCTGCCGAGCGGACCGACCCGCTGCCTGTGGCCGATGACGAGCAGCGAGGCGTCATGTGCAACGTCGGGCAGGTGTGAACCGGCCCGGCCGGCCACGGCCTCCTCGATCATCTCGACGCTGGGGAACTTGTCCCGCCACGCCCTCAGTACGTCGATCAACGGTTCCCACGTCGGCGCATCGGACGGACCGGACAGCTCCTTCCAGCCGTCCACGATCCGCAGGGCGGCGCCACCACACTCGGCCGCCTCGGAGGCGAACTCGATTACCACGTCGTGGAGTTCGCCGCGATCGAGACCAGTGCGACGTCACAGTACGAAGCCGTCTGGCGGGCGGCCCGGTCGGCAGCGGCAAGGCGTTCGGTGAGCCGTCCAAGCCGACTGCGGCGGTACGCGATGGCACACGAACGGCCGGGGTGCCACCGCCAGTTGGCGGTGGCACCCCGGCCGCGACGGGTAACCGACTGTCTACTTCAGCCAGTTGTGGTCGCGGACGATGGGCAGCGTGGCCCAGAGCTTGCCGAGACCCCAGGTGACACCGGCGCCCGCCGCCGCGAGGGCGATCAGAACAACGGCGTAGATGAGGTGGTAGTCGGCAAAGGGGTTGGACGACATGCTCAGCGTGCCGTCGGACAGGTGCTTCGCGGGCGGCCACTCGGCGATCCACATCAGCGCCATCATCGCCGTACCCGCCACCGCGGCAAGCCGCAGCGCGACACCGGCAACCAACGCGACACCGACGCCCAGCAGACCGAGCATGAACAGCCAGTTCGCCCAGCCCGCACCGGCCCAGTCATGGAACGTCGACTCCATCGGACCTGCCGCCACCGAACTCAGGAAACCCTTCGTCGGCGAACCGCCATCGATCCAGCCCCTGCCGGACGGAGTCGCATAACCGAACCCGAACGTCTTGTCCAAGAACGCCCACAAGAAGACGAACCCGGTGACCAGACGCAGGGACGAGAACGCGTAGGCACGCGCCAGGGTGGTCGCCGCCGTCGTGTCGGTGGCGGCCTGTGCCGTTCCGGTCCGGTGGAAGGACGGGAAGCGGAATCGCGGGTGGTGTTGGGGGTGGTTTTGGACTGCCATGATGCTCATCCCTTTCGAGGGAACGACGCTTGGGATTCGACGACTCTCGTTGCGCCCTCAATGTCTCGCGGCGGGCGCCGGCGGCAGAGGGGCTACAGGTCCCCGGTCGAGGGCCCGAACGGCACTGTCTGCCGGGTCACTTGGCGGTCGGCACCACTACGACAGGACAGTGGGAGCGGTGCAGCAGCGTGTGCGCCACCGGACCCACCCGCGGGCCGAACCGGTGGGTGCGGTGACGGGCACCGACGACCACGACGGCACAGTCGCGCGTGGCCTCCAGCAGGGTGTGCGCCGGCCCGGTACGGACCGTGCGACTCTCGACCTGGATACCGGGGTGCTGCTCGCTCAGCCGGGCCAGGGTGAAGCGTGGTACGGACTCCTCCGCCCTTCCCTGCTGGGCGAGTTGCTCCTGGCCCGGGCTCATGGCCGGGGCCAGGGAGGGCAGTTCGGGGGTGACGTGCCGGTGGGTCCAGGAGTGCAGGACATGCAGCGGGACACCGCGCCGCTCGGCCTCCTGGAAAGCGTAGAGCGCTGTGTCCTGGTCGCTGTCGCCCTCCAGGCCGAGCAGCACGGGCCGTCCGTCGTCGCACGGGTGGTCTCCGCGGACGACGAGCAACGGGCTGCGCACGTGCACGGCCAGCCGCAGGCTCACCGAGCCGAACAGCAGGCCTGCGAGACCGCCCATGCCGCGGGTTCCTACGACGGTGAGATCCGCGCCCTCGCTCTCCCGCACGAGCGTGCGTACCGGACCGCCGACGGCGTCCTTGGTCACCACCGACAGCTCGGGGTGACGTGCCGTGAGGCGCGTGACCGCGGACGCCAGGACCGGTCCGGCCTCGTCGCTGTCGGGCACGGCGTACACGACGACCAGTTCGACGCCTCGGCGCGAGGCTTCGTCCGCGGCCCAGTCCAGCGCCCGGACCGAGACCAGTGAACCGTCCACTCCGACGACCACATGATGGAGAGTCATGTCCCGTTTCCCTTCTGACTGTTGCGTGCTCACCGTGTTCGGCGGGAAGGGGCCGCCCATGCGCACAACGGCTCCGCTGGCGATGCTCGTCCCGCACGGACGGACCAAGTCAGGGGCCACGGGAACCTGCCAACACGCCGTACGGCCCCTTCTTGTGGGGCCGTACGGTCCAGGCGTCGTCCTGCCACGGGCGAAGAGAAAGGGGGAGACCTGACGCGCGTGGCCTCACCGATAGGGAATCCGCCAGCACCGTTCACTCCCTGCGAGGGCGGAAAACCTGCGTTCCCTCGCAGTGCTACGCGGGCGGCACCGGAGGAGTTGGATCCGTTGTTCCCTCTTCGAGGGCTTCGGCATTGCCGGTGGCGGGTTGAGGGCCGGGATCCGGCGGCGCCCACTGCTGCGGACTGATCCGGCGTGCCAGTGCGTACCAGTTGGCAACCGTCTGCTTCGAGAGTGAGCGCAGGCCGCGGTGTCGGTCGAGCCGGGCAAGCAGGTCGGCGCCGTAGGGCAAGCCCGCATCGGTGACAAGTCGGAGTGTGATCACCACTTCCGTCAGGCGCAGCGCTCCCGCGAGCGCGCCAGGCTCTTCACGGACGCCGTCGGATGCCGCAAAACCGTGGCTGAGCACGTTACGCATTCGCGCGGTGACGAAGGCCCAGGGACGGACGGTCTCGGCGAACAGCCACGCGCAGACGTCTGCGCCGAGGCCCTCGGCCAGAGCCAGCAGGCGTTGCTCCAGCGTCACTTCCGTGAACTTGACCGCGTCGCGGACATTCCGTCGCTCACGGGACGTGAACGTGATCTTCGACTGTTGCCATATGAAGCGGGTCGGCGAAGGGGGTGCCGGCGTGCACAGCGGACAACGCTGCCGGGACGCGCCGCTCCACCGCGCACCACAGCTCTTCGGCGGATACGGAGTCGAACGCGACGAAGTTCTTCGCCCAGCCGCATGACCGTGTGGTCTTGAGTTTGTGCCGGCGTCCAGGGTTTCGCAGGTCAAACGGAAGCAACTGCGACCGCTGCCCTTCGGCCCAGGCATCGTGAACCGCCTGAGCAGGACCTGGGAGACGAGGTGCTGTCGCGATGTCTGCTGTGCCGTTCCCACCCGTCGGATGGTGCCAAGTACCCCTCGCCGGGGCTAAGGGTTTACGGACAGCAGGCCGCCGTAGGAACGGCCCCCGGTCATCAGGTTGCGCCAGTGAGATCCACCCCGTACATCGAGCGCCCACCCACGAGTTCACGTCCCGTCACCAGCTCGGGCTCGACGCGGACGAAGACCTCCTGGGGCGAGGGCACCCAGGAGGACGGGCCGGTTCGGGTCAGGCGTTCGTGTTCGGCCGGGTCGGTCACCACGGTGGCCGACCCGGTCACGACGACGCTCCAGCCGGAGTGCGCAACAGCATCGACTTCGTCGGCCTCGAAGGCGACCACCGAGCCGTCGATCGCGCGCACCAACTCCGAGGCCGCGGAGGTGCGCAGCAGCACCGCCCCGTCGTGATCCAGAGAGAAGTTCACGGGCAGTACGGCGGGCATGGCCTGGCGAGTGTGGACGATCCGGCCGACGGGCACCTTGGCCAGCAGGCGCAGGCACTCGTGTCGTTCCAGTTCGCGGAATCCGTCGTTGGAATACATCAGCCAGTCCGTCTCTCGCCCTGTGCGCGGGTCTGGGGGTCTGTGGGTCTCACTCCATGTTTCGCCCGGCGGGGTCGGCGGGTGAGGGGCCATCAGTCCCGCTCGCTTCGGAGAAGGTCCCTTGGCGCGTGGCGATCCGACGTCCGGTGAGGCTCAGCGCGTCGATCCGGACCCACTCCTCGCGTGGCCCGCCGGCCCACGGCGTGCTGAACGCGTGTTCCGTCAGACGCCGCACGTCGTCGGGCTCCGTCACGGCCCGCGCCCGGCCGAGCGCCAGCACACTCCAGCCTTCGCCGAACGCGTCGTCGATACGGTCGATCTCGAAGGTCACCTGGCAGCCCGCCGCCCGGGACGGCATCGCAGCAGGAGCGGTCCGGTACACGATCGCGCCGTCGACCACGCTGTAGTTGACGGGGACGATGACGGGTCCCGATGCGGTGGGTACCGCGACCCTGCCCACCCCGTGCGTCGACAGCAGCTCGCGGCACTCCTGGACGGTCAGCTCAGTGAACTCGGGGTCGGAGCCGGCCCGCCCCGGGCCGGGCGTCTGGTCGCTGTCGCCTCCGGCGAGGTCGGTGACGGTGGTTCGCAGGACCCCGGCGAGCCTGAGGAGAACGCTCCGGCCCGGGGCGGCACCGGGGAATTCCTCCAGGTACTGGAGGTAGCTCGCTGCCACGCCCGCCTGGGCTGCCGCCTCCTCCCGGGTGAGGCCCAGCGCCGTACGCCGTACGGCGATCCGGCGTCCGAGATCACCCGTGGGTGAGCCCTCTGTCACGCTCAGCGGAAACGGGTCAGGCATGGCTCGTCACTTCCTTTCGTCCTGCTGCCAGGACGGCGACTTCCTCATGCCGGGTCCCGCCGAGCACCACCTTGAGGGCGCCGGTGTCGGCCGCCTTGGCGAAGACGTCGTACGCCTCCTCCATGCGGTCGAGCGGGAAGGTGTGGGTGACCAGTTGCGAGGTGGGAAGCCGCCCGGCTGCCGCCATCCTCAGCAGGGTGGGTGTGGAGTGGGTGTCGACCAGGCCGGTGGTGATGGTGATGTTCTTGATCCACAGGTCTTCGAGGTGCAGGGTCGCGGGCTTGCCGTGGACACCGACGTTGGCGACGTGGCCTCCGGGCCGCACCATGCGCGTGCACAGTTCGAAAGTCTCCGGCACGCCGACCGCCTCGATGACGACGTCCGCCCCCATCCCGCCGGTGAGATCGGCGATCAGCTGCTCGGGCGTCTCACGGGCGTCCACGACTGCGTCGGCGCCGAACCGCTTCGCCGCGTCCAGCCGGGCGGCAGCCAGGTCCACGGCGACGACGCGCTCGGGCGAGAACAGCCGAGCCGTGGCGATCGCGGCCAGCCCGACCGGGCCCGCGCCGACGACGGCGACGGTGTCTCCGGGGCGCACCTGTCCGTTGAGCACGCCCACCTCGTACCCGGTGGGGAAAATGTCCGCCAGCATGACCGCGTCCTTGGCGTCCAGCGTGCTCGGCAGCGGGTGGACGGAGAGGTCGGCGTGAGGCACACGCACGTACTCGGCCTGGGTGCCGTCGATGAGGTGGCCGAGGATCCAGCCTCCACCGTCGCGGCACTGTCCGTACATGGCCTTGCGGCAGTAGGCGCAGCGCCCGCAGGCGGTGATGCAGGAGACCAGGACCCGGTCCCCGGGCCGTACGGTCCGCACGTCGGAGCCCGCTTCCACGACCTCGCCGACCGCCTCGTGGCCGAGGATCGTGCCGGGGCGCACCTCGGGCACGTCGCCCTTGAGGATGTGCAGGTCGGTTCCGCAGATGGTGACGGCGTCGACGCGCACGATCACGTCGGTGGCGTCCTTGATGCCGGGATCCGGGACGGTATCCCAGGAGGACTGTCCCGGGCCGTGGAAGACGTAGCCCTTCATGACGTTCCTTCCTCATTCGGTCGACTGCCCCCGCGTGTCCAGCGTGTCCGGGTCTGTCGGTCCTGGCTTGGGCCGGTCGGCCCTCATCGTCCGGCCGGACGGGGTCGTCGTGGCCGAGCAGTCGTGGGTTGGGCCGAACGGCCCCAGATCGAACAGGTGGACGGGGCCGCTCGGCCCTTCCGGGCGGGACCGTCTGGCCGGTTGGCTCGCACCATGACCGAGATCCACACCACTGCCGTCCTGCGCTCCTCGGAACGTGTGATCGCCGGGACGACCGTCGTGGCGCTGCGCGGCGAGATCGACCTCCTCACGGGGCAGCCGCTGTCGGCATATCTGGACAGGCTGACCGCCGGCCCCCGCCCCGATCTCGTAGTGGACCTGCGCTCCGTGTCGTTCATCGACTGTGCAGGGCTGGGTGTGCTGTGCCGGGCACGGAACCGGACAGCGGCCCGGGACGGACGGCTTCGATTCGTCGCCAGTGACACAGGCTTCCTGCGGATCCTGCGCCACGCCGAGCTCGGCGGCGTCTTCGAGATCCACGCGCGGCTGCCGAACGCCCTGGCCTCCAAGCCGGAGTCGGGCGAAGCCTCCGCCACAGCGGGCTGAACGGCCCGTCCGAGTGCCGGATGCAGTGCCGATGGGGCACGCCGCAGCCCCTGTTCGGCCCAAGCGACGCCACGTTCCCGACTGACACCTTCGAGGGGACGACCACAACGAGGAGGTGCAGACTCATGGGCAGGAACAGGTATGTGAAGAAGCGGCTGTGGCGGTTGCGGAGCAACCCGTTGCGCCGGCACGAGGACATCGTCGAGGCCTGGATCGTCCTGGTCGTGTGGGCGGTCGTCGCGGTGGGCGGCGCACTAGCGGGCATGGTGACGTTTCACGCCGCCGACGAGGTGTTCGCCGCGCAGCACACCGAGCGGCACTCCGTGCATGCGGTACTCCTGACGGACACCCCGCCCGCGAGTTCGACGCCCGGCGGGGCGCGCGACCTGATCAAGGCGAAGGTCCGCTGGACGACCGCCGACGGCACCCGCCGCACGGGCAGCGCGCTGGTGGACACGGGACAGAAAGCCGGATCCAAGGTCGTGGTCTGGCTGGACTCCGCAGGCAACTTCACCATCGAGCCGCCGAGTTCGAAGGAGGCGACTCTCGAATCCGCCGTCCTGGGTCTGACCGCCACGCTCGCCTTCGCCGGTATGGCGTTCGGCACCGGGGCCGTCGCACGGTACCGGCTGGACCAGCGCCGTATCGACTCCTGGGGCACGGAGTGGAAGCTTGTGGGGCCGAGTTGGGGGCGCAAGACCAGCTGATGTCCGGCACGCGGCACTGCCCGGCAAGTCCAGGACTCCGGGTGCGCGGGCACACACGAGCGGGGCGGTCGGCACCAGGGGCGCCAGCAGGTCGTAGTCCTCTCGAACCTTGACGCCCTGCCCGGCCGGACAGGGCGTCAAGGCCGTCCGCGTGATGCGGGACGAGATCGAACAGCACATCCACGTCCCGGCTCACCGGACACCAGCCCCACTGGCACCAACCGTGGGAGCACGAAGCCGGACACCTCCGCCCAGCACCAACCCCCGGCCGTACACCTCCCCCCCTCGGCTACCGTGCGCCGAGTACGAGGAGGTGTGAGCGATGAACGTGGAGAAAGCCCGGGCAGGCACGGGTGAGCTGAAGCGGCGTCTGGGCGTGACCGACGCCGTGGTGATCGGCCTGGGATCGATGATCGGAGCCGGGATCTTCGCGGCCCTCGGCCCGGCGGCCGACGCCGCCGGTTCCGGACTGCTGCTCGCCCTGACGCTCGCCGCCGTCGTGGCCTACTGCAACGCGACGTCCTCGGCACGGCTGGCCGCCCTCTATCCCCGGTCCGGCGGCACCTACGTCTACGGCCGCGAACGCCTCGGCGCCTTCTGGGGTTACCTGGCCGGCTGGGCGTTCGTCGTCGGCAAGACGGCCTCCTGCGCGGCCATGGCCCTCACCGTCGGCGCCTACCTCTGGCCCGGCCAGACCCACGCGGTGGCCGTGGCCGCCGTAGTCGCGCTGACCGCGGTGAACTACACCGGCGTGCAGAAGTCAGCGCTCCTCACCCGCGCCATCGTCGCCGTCGTCCTCGTCGTGCTCTGCGCCGTGATCGTCACCGCCCTGACCTCCGCCCACGCGGACACCGCGCGGCTGGCCATCGGCTCGGACACCACCGTCGGCGGACTGCTCCGGGCGGCGGGCCTGCTCTTCTTCGCCTTCGCCGGCTACGCCCGTATCGCCACCCTCGGCGAGGAGGTCCGCGACCCCGCCCGCACCATCCCGCGCGCGATCCCGATCGCGCTCGGGATCACCCTCGCCGTCTACGCCCTCGTCGCCGTCGCCGCCCTCACGCTGCTGGGCCCGCGCGGTCTGGCGCACGCCACCGCCCCGCTGTCGGACGCCGCTCACGCGGCGGGCGCCGACTGGCTGGTGCCGGCCGTCCGCGTCGCCGGCGCCGTCGCCGCGCTCGGTTCACTGCTCGCGCTGATCCTGGGGGTCTCCCGCACCACCCTCGCCATGGCCCGGGACCGGCACCTGCCGCACGCCCTGGCCGCCGTCCACCCCCGCTTCGGTGTTCCCCACCGCGCCGAACTCGCGGTCGGCACGGTGGTCGCCGTCCTCGCCGCGACCACGGACGTACGCGGCGCGATCGGCTTCTCCTCCTTCGGCGTCCTGGCCTACTACGCCATCGCCAACGCCTCCGCCTGGACCCTCACGGTGGAAGAAGGCCGACCGAACCGCCTCGTCCCCGTCATCGGCCTGACCGGCTGCGCGGCCCTCGCCTTCGCGCTGCCCGCGAGCACCGTCATCTCCGGCGCGGCAGTTCTCGCCCTCGGTGCTGCCCTCCACGGCCTACGAAAGGTCACGACCGGCAACAACACCGGCCACTGAGCCGGACGGAACGCGGTCAAGACCGGTGACCGAGCTGACACGCGCGGCTTCAAGACGGCGCCGGTACCAGCGGCGCAGTTCGTCGGCTCCCCAGACGATGAAGGGGAAGGGTGCGACGAGGGCCCATTGGCCTGCGGACAGTGCTTCGGTGCCCAGCACGGTGTTGGCCACGGGGACATACACCCCGGCGAGGGCGAAGACCATGGCGAAGCCGAGGGCACCCAGGAGGGGTTTGTTGGTGAACAGGCCGACGCTGCGCAGAGAGGCGTGTTCGGTGCGCACCGCCATGGCCGTGCCGAGCTGGCAGGCGACGATTCCGACCCAGGTGATGGTGGTGGCCTGCCGGTAGGCGTGGTGGAGGGGGCTGCCCGCGCCGACGGCGTCGCCCGGGTGCCAGCCCGCGTTCAGCAGAACGGCGAGGAAGGCCGCCATGACCAGCACAGCGGAGATCAGTCCGAGGAAGCCCCAGGCGCGGGCGAGCATCGATCGGGTGATGACGTTCTGGGAGCGGGGACGCGGGGGCCGTTGCATGGCGCCGGGTTCGGCGGGTTCCCGGCTCAGGGCGAGTGCGGGCAGGGTGTCGGTCCCCAGGTCGATGGCGAGGATCTGCATGACGGTGAGCGGGAGCGGGATCGCCCCGCCGGACAGGGCGAAGACCAGGAAGGGAAGGACCTCGGGGACGGCGTGGGCGAAGATGTAGAGGATGAACTTGCGGACGTTGTCGTAGATACGGCGGCCGGCCTCGATGGCCGAGACGATGGTGGTGAAGTCGTCGTCGGTGAGCACCATCGTGGAGGCTTCCCGGGCGACGTCGGTGCCGGAGCGGCCCATGGCGATCCCGATGTCGGCCCTTCGCAGCGCGGGTGCGTCGTTGACACCGTCGCCGGTCATGGCGACGACCTGGCCCTCGGCGCGCAACGCGTCGGCGATGCGGAGCTTGGCTTCCGGTGTGCTGCGGGCGAAGACCACTTCGCCTTCGGACGCCAGGAGTTGATCCAGTTCCGGTTCGGAGAGCCGGTCGAGTTCGGTGCCGGTGATGACGTGGGGCTTGTCGTCGCCGATGCCGACCTTGCGGGCGATCGCCGCGGCGGTCGCTCCGTAGTCACCGGTGACTACGTGCACGCGGATGCCGGCCTGATGGGCGCGGGCGATGGCGTCCGCCACCTGAGGCCGGGGAGGGTCGGTCATGGCGACCAGGCCGAGCAGGCACAGGTCGCGTTCGGCTTCCTCGCGCTGGGCGGGGACCGGTGCCCCGGTGGGGAGTTGACGGATGGCGATGGCCAGGACGCGCAGCCCGGCGTCCGCGTAGTCGTTCATGGCCGAGGTCACGGCGGCACGGTCGTCGTCGGTCAACGGGCTTGCGCCGCCCGGATGTTGGAGGTGGGTGCACCTGGGGAGCACTTCTTCGGGTGCGCCCTTGGTGTGCACCGTGAGGACGGCGCCCTCGTCCCCGTCGTGCTGCTCGTCCACGGTGGTCATGAGCTTGATCCGTGAGTCGAAGGGGAACAAGGTCCGGCGGTCCAGGGCGCGTTGGCCGAGGGTGACCGGACGGCCACGGTCGGCGGCCAGTTCCAGGAGGGCGAGTTCCGTGGGGTCCCCCTTCGCCTCGGCCGTAGCGCTCCCGGGCAGTTCGGCGTTGGTGCACGTCGCGGCGGATCGCACCACGAGGTCGGTGTGCGGCGTCGGGACCTGTGGGTCCGCGGAGCCCTCGGAGGTCCAGAGGGAGGTGACGCGCATGTGGTTCTCGGTCAGGGTCCCGGTCTTGTCGGTGCAGATCACCGTCGTCGAGCCGAGTGTCTCCACCGCGCTGAGTCGCTTGACGACAGCGCCGCGCCCGGCCAACTCCCGGACGCCTACGGCCAGTGCCAGGGTGATGGTGGGCAGCAGCCCCTCGGGCACGTTGGCCACCAGCAGGCCGATCGCGAAGCTGATCGCCGCGCTCCAGCCCAGTCCGGCCAGCAGACCCAGCGGCAGGAAGCCGACCCCCACCCCAACGGCGACCGCCGCGATCAGCCAGGCGACCCGTTTCACCTGGTGTTCCAACGGGCTGTCCTCCCGCTTCACGCGCGCGGTGAGGGCGGCGATGCGGCCCAGTTCGGTGTGCATCCCCGTCGCGGTGACCACCGCGAGGGCCTCTCCCCCGGTGCACACCGTCCCGCTGAACAGGACGTCGCGCGCCTGGAGGAGGGGAACGTCGGTGTCCATCGCCTCGGCGGAGCGGGCGACCGGCTCGGACTCCCCGGTGAGGGTGGAGATGTCGACCTGCACCGCACCGCTGAGCAGCCGGGCGTCGGCGCAGATGCTGTCGCCCTCGGCGACGACCATCACATCACCCGGAACCAGAGCCACGGCCTCCACCTGTCGCGGGTGACCGTCCCGCACTGCCCGGGTGTGGGAGGGAAGGAAGGCCGCGAGTGCTTCTACGGCCCGCTCCGCCTGTACCTCCTGGAAGAACGCGAAGCACGCGTTCAGCACGATCACCGCCGTGATCGCCACCGCCAGGGTCGGACTGCCGCTGACCCACGCCAGAACCGCGGCCACCGCGAGGACCAGGGCCAGCGGGTGGGTGAACTGCCGCGCGAGTTCGGCCGGCCACCGGGTGCCGCCACGGCGGACCAGTTCGTTCGGCCCGTAGACCTGCGACCTCCGCGCCGCCTCCCGCTCCGACAACCCCCCGGCGGAACTGCGCAGATGTTGCAGCAATAGGGTCAACGGCTCCAACGGATCAGCAAGCCGTGATCCGGTCCCGTCACGTTCCGCCACGGGATCACGTACGACATGCTCAGGGACCACTGGACCCACCGCCTCCGGAAACTGGCAGCACGCCACACTCCGGCCGTCGAAGACGTTCCTCCCCGGCCCGGGCGGCGCATGCTGCTGATGTGCCGCGGCTCGTGGCATCTGCCGTACGGGCCGCGCTCTCCGTCTCATTGACACGCGGGAGCCGCTACGTCAGAAAGGGGCCACTCGGTCACAGGAAGGGCCGGCTAGTCCCGTCGTGGTCATCGAGACCGAGCGCCTTGGTCGCCGCCTGCACCGCCGACCATGTGATCGCCAGGCTCCGTGCAGCCTGCGCCCACGACGCCCGGGACCCCCATGCCACCGCTTGGGGCATCACGCCGAATCGACCCTGGAGGGGAGTCTTCCCCTCCCTCCTTCGTCAGCTGAGCTACCTCCGGTAGCCCCGGGCCCGTCGGAGACCGTGCAGCCCAAGCGGAGAAGTACGCGACAGGGAACGGTGGACACACGGCGGCCCTCGGTCCGCTCAAGGGGCAGGCTGGCTCACGTGCCACCGCCTCATCCCCGGGACCTCACGCGACAACAACCTGGTCCTCATCCGAAGGGCAGTACAGGGAAGTTCTGGTCGTCGATGTGATCAGCGTCGCAATTCTTGCCGCCCTGGCACTCGCGGTACCGGTCCGGAGGCGCCCAGCCCCAACGACGGCCTCGTCCCGTCAGCCGCCGTTCTGCGTGGCCGTCTTGGAGTAGTTGTCCTGCCAGGCGGCCTTGGCGCCCGAGTCGCCGATCCGGTAGACGTCCACCACGGCGCCGACCGCGACAGCGAGGGAAAGGGCCAGGACCACTCCCCGAACCAGCACCGAGGGCGACCATGAAGCACTCGCCATGCCTTCCTTGGCGGGTGCCGATCGGCGGGCCGTCCACCAGACGGCGGCCGAGATCACGAAGAGGCCGAGAGCCCACGGCAGCAGGCCGTCGCCGAGCTCGGCGTGCTTGCGCACCAGCGGGTCGCTGCCGACGTGCTGTTCCAGCCATTCCCCCGCATGGGTGGCCACCGGCACGCTGGCCAACGTCACGAGCGCGAGGACGGGCAGCAGCAGGCCGAGCCTCCGAGCACCGGCGGGCCAGGCCGCGCACACCACGAGTGCCAGGGCGCTCAGGGGTACGAGCACGATGACGAAGTGCACGAACAGGACGTGCGCGGGCAGTCCATTGACGACAGTGAGGCTCATGAGGGCTTTCTCCATGGGGGGTGACCGGACGGTGGACGCAGCGGAAGCCTCGGAACTTTTTCACAGGGACTTCTCAGTTACCTCTGAGCCTCATCCGAATCACGCTCCCCGTGGCCCCCACGTGGGGCTGGTCACGGAGCGAGGGAGAAGTAGTTCTCCGCCCGGCTGAAGTGCAGCCGGAGAACGGAATGGAGCCCCTACAGACAGGGCGCAGGTCGTCGAGTTGTTCCGGCATCAATACGCCCGCCTCGTCAGCCGTGCGGAGGTGGGGGTGATGCGGTGGGACAGGCGGGTGATCTCCGTGTGGGCCAGGCTCACGGTCTCGGTGTTTCCGGGCCCCGAGTCGTCTGTTCAACGCGGGATATGGCTGGTGTTCCTCCGCGCATTCGCGAGGGAGCAGCCGGGTGGTGAGCAGATGGTCGACATGGCGCACGGCGGCCGACGATCCCCGACTGTCCTGGGCGGGGAGCAGGCCAGCTGCTTTGCGGATGGTGTCCGGGGTGTCCCCGAGGTCGTCGTGTTCGGCCGCGAAGCAGTGGATGAGCTCCTCGACATCCGGTTCGAGAGCGGTACGGGCGCCGCGAGCCGACAGCATCGTTCGAAGGGCGTTGAGGATGGTGACGACGTCGATGGCGTCCTGGAGCAAGGCTCCGACGGTGGCGTGCCCGAGACCGTGTGATCGTCGTGCACCGAGGCTACCCATGCGGGTGAATGCTGAGCGGAAGATGTCCAGCCCAGCCAGCATCGCGCCCCCAGCGGAACCGCCTTCTCAGCGCACCAGTCGGCAGGTGCGCCAGCCGCGTCCGTCACGCATCAAGGCCCCGCGTTCCCTTTCGAGGTTTTCGAGGTGGTAGGCGACCGACGACATGCTTTTCATCCCTACGGCGTCGGCGATCTGCCGGACCGACGGACCCTCACCATGGTCGGCGATCCAGCGCCGTTGACCGCGAGGATCTGTTCTTCCCGCACGGTGAGGTGCTCCGGACGCCGGTTCACGGCCGCCGGCCCTGAGCGCGGGCCTGCCGGCGCAACTCGACCCGCGCCGCCGACGTCCGGCCCGGTCCCAAGAAGTACGGGTGCCACAGCAGCTTCGTGGAGAGCATGTGCAGGCGGCGGCGCAAGGCGGTGGGCGCCGCCGGATGCGGTACGGCGAGCGCCGCGTACGTGCGCTGCCAGTCCGCCTGGAGCTCGATCAGGTCCGGAGGAAAAGGAGTGGGCGTCACGAGCCCAATTAATACACATGTTCGATTTCGGGACCAAGTCGACGGCCCAACTTGTGTGACGTTCAGGGCCAGGCGGCCAGCCGGCGGATCCATCCGATCCGGCGAGGGTGAGGAAACCTGCCGCGAACACCAGATCACGCTGGCACGCACCGGCCTGCGACTGCTCCACCACCGCTCACGTATCGGACGGGCCTGCCCGAACTGGGACGCGTCGCGCGAGCCGGCCCTTGTCCTGTCCGCCTTCATCCAATCGAGGCGCTCGGGTGTGCTGTGGAGCCCCGAGATAAAGGGAGTCGCGTCTCCAGGCTGATCGCCGATACTGGGCGGGTGACTCGCAGTGGTCTGCAAGTTGGGGTGAACCAGGGCGGTTGGCTCGGTATCGACGAGTATGCCCGGGTAGGAACGTCGCGCATGAGTATCCCCATGACCTCTTCGCGGCAGCGCCAGCCCTACCTGAGCGATCTCTCCGATGCCCGCTGGGCGTTGATGGAGTCGACCTTGACGGCCTGGCGGGCCGAGCGCCAGAAAACTTCGCTCAACCTCGGTGGCAAGCTCACTGACCTGCGGGAAGTCATGAACGCGATCCTCTTCCTCAACCGGAGCGGCACCCCCTTGCGTTACCTGCCGCACGACTTCCCGCCGCACACCACCGCGTTCGGCTACGTCAGCGCCTGGACCGCCGACGGCACCATCGAGAAACTCGACCCCCACCTGCACCGGATGGTCCATGAGCAGGCAGGACGGACCCCCGAACCCACCGCCTGCGTGATCGACGCGCAGAGCGTCAAGACCGCGCCCAGCGTCCCCACCGACACCCAGGGAACCGACGCCGGCAAGAAGATCATGGGCCGCAAACGCAGCATCGTCGTCGACACCCTCGGCCTGTCACTGCTGGTCATCGTGACCGCCGCCAGCGTCTCCGACGACGAGGCCGGCAAGCAACTCCTCACCCAGCTCGCCACCGACCACCCCACGATCACCAAGGCATGGGGCCACACCGACTACAAGACCCAGGCCATCCAGCACGGCGCCACCCTCGGTATCGACGTAGTCCCACGAAACGAGCAGGTCAAAGGCCTCTCCGTGATCCCCAGGCGCTGGGTCGTCGAGCGAAGTTTCGGATGGATCATGATGCACCACCGCCTCGCCCGCGACTGCGAGACCAAGCCCGCACACTCCGAGAGCATGATCCGCATCGCGATGATCTCTAACCTCGCAAAACGAGCAACGGCGAAACACCTATAACCTGACACAACCCATGAACTATCCAATTTTCAACCGGAACGTCCCCTTAGGCACCAAGGCCTTGGACCGGTCACGCGGTCGATAAACCTCCGAGTTGTGAATTTACTAAAGGAATACCCTAACACCCGGCGCGTAATATCACGGGGCACCAAACGAACGCCAGGGTGGCCGGAAACCTGTCCAAAGGTGGCGGAGGTCTGGCGGGTTTTTTATCCTTGCAACTTGCGCAGCATATTCGTAAGATCATTCCATCTGCGCTATCACTCGACGGGGGAGTCTATAGTGAAAGCAGTACACAGGTATGCGGTCCGGCATGGATTATCCTGGGACCGACCGTGACGGTCAGACCGGTACTCGACACCAGAATCGTTTTCCGGTCCGGACGGGTGTCCGGCACTCTTCGCTCGCACGATCTCGCCCTGCTCGGTCCGGAGGAGAGGGCCAGGTTCTCGGCCTTCCGTGACCCGGTCCGGGGAGCCCGTTACGCCGCCACGCACGCGGCAGTGCGCCGGCTGCTCTCCGGCCTGCTCGGCTGCGGCGCGGGCGACATCCGCTTCGGTCGTCACACCTGCCCCGGCTGCGGCCGGACGAGCCACGGCCGTCCCTACATCCGGGCGCCGCGGACCTCATTGGAGCTGAGTCTGTCCAGGTCAGGGCCGTACTGGCTGTGCGCGGTCGCCGACGGGATACGGGTGGGTGCCGATATCGAGATGCTGCGGCCGGTCAACGCCGAGCATCTGACGCGGCTGGCCGGAGCCGTCCTGACGGGCGGCGAGCGGTCCTACATGGCCGAGGTGCCCGCCGAACGGCTCCCGGCCGAGTTCATCCGCTGCTGGACACGGAAGGAAGCCGTGACCAAGGCGAGCGGCATCGGCATCGAGGCCGATATGGGGCGCCTCGACGTTCAGCCGGAGCGCTCGCGCGCGCTGGTCCGCCATACCGTCGGCGGTTGCCCGGCGGACACCTGGACGGTGCAGAACCTGCCCGCCGGGCCGGACCATTTCGCCGCTGTGGCATTCCCTGCCGACTAGGCGGTTAAGTCTTCTATTTCTTCCTCTTCCGCTGCCTTATTGAAGGAGATTTCTCACAGTGGGAACTCAGTCGAGCGACGCCGGGTTGCGCGTTTCCCTGATTATCGAGAACACGATTCACCGCTACGGTATCGAGGGCATGATCCGTTCCCTGAGTGGGATCAGCTCGGTCCACAGCGTCAGCTTCAGCCTGGAAGAAATCAGAACTTGGGACGGGCAGCAGTTCGACGCCGTGCTTGCGGCGGCTGACGACCTTGCGACTGACGAGGCCCGCGACGCCATCCGCGCATTGTGCGAACGGGGCATGAAGGTGCTCCTGCTCATCGACGGCCCGGACGGGCTCGACGTGCCGTGGCTGGCACACAGCGGTGCGCAGGGGTTCGTCGACTGGACGGGCCTCGAACCGCGGATCCTGGCCGACGCGGTGGCCGACGTCACCGTGGGCAAGTTCCACGTGTCGGGCTCGCTGGCCCGGCGGCTGTTGGGGCGGGCCGGCCCCGACTCGCGGGGCGGGGTGCAGTCCTGGGGCCCGGCCGGTGCGACCCTGACTCCACGTGAGCTCCAGGTGTTGCGGCTGGTGGCGGAGGGCCTGAGCAACAAGCAGGTGTCCCGCCAGCTCCGGATCTCCGAGCACGGCGTGAAGCGGTTGGTGGGCAATGTGCTGGCCAAGCTGAACTGCCCCAACCGTACCCTCGCCGTCGTCCGTGCCATGGAGGACGGTCTGCTGGCGGTTTGAGCCGCCCGCGGCCCCCGTGACGCGGGGCGGCGGGACACTCGTACGCCTGCCCGGACGAGGGCGTCGTTGTGGTCGGGGCTCGGGTTCAGCGCGACCGCGAGGCGCAGCTGTGCCCTCGCCTCCTCGCGGCGGCTCTGGCGCAGCAGGCGGCGGCCGAGCGGGAGTCGCGCGTAGTCGTCGGTGGGGTCGGCCTCGGCCATCTGACCCGTCTCGCGGATGGCCGACATCGGGGTCGGTCGCGGTCGGGCTGTCGAGGGCGCGGGGGTCGTTGTAGGGGGTGTCCTGTTCGTCCGGTGGTTCCTCCGTGCGGCGCAGGAAGTCGAGGTTGGTTCGGGGTCCTGTGCTGTGGCCAGGGGCCGCCGTCCTGCCACGAACGTGGGGCCGGAAGTGATCCCGAGGGTTGCCGCGCGGACCGGTTCGGCGTGTACCCGTGCGGTGCCCTGCCCGCTGTCCAGCGCCTCCCGGGCTCCGTCGAAGCCCGTTTCCCGCCCGCCGGCGCGCCGGTCGTCGAGGTTCAGGCCCTTGATGTAGTGGGCGCGCGGCAGCCGGGACTTCACCGTGTTCTGGAGTTCCGCCCTGTGGTGTCGCCGGGCCGGTGTCTCCAGGTGGTGGTCCTCGAAGGTGTTCGCCCGCAGTGCGGGTGCCAGACGAAGCCGGGGTTCTGGGGCTCGGCCGGTTCGGCGAGGAAGGTGGCGCGGGTAGGGGTGCTGTGCAGCGTGGCGTGCTCGGCGGCGGTTTCCTCGTTTTACGGTACGGCGACGGGGGGTGCCTGTGGGTCGGCCTGGTAGGGGCGCCTGGGTGCCTTGGGCCGCTGTCGGCCGTCGGTCCGCCGGAGGCCGGGGGCGCGGTTGAGTCGGTGCCTGGCGAGGTGGCATAAGGGGCAGGTCGGATCGGTCCGGGTCTCGATCTGCATGGTCGGTCTCCAGGTGATGAGCTGTGAAACGGCTCCAGCCTATACAACAGGCGTCGCTTATCCATTTCGTGTCGTTCATAGGTAGGGTGGCAGGGTGCTGGAATCCAACGCAGAGACCTCGACAGGCCGCGTCGACCCTCGGGTGCTCAGGACGCGCGCGCTGCTTCGTACGGCCGCGCTGGAACTCGCCTCGGAGCGCGACGCCGACACCATCACGATGGCCGACATTGCTGAGCGGGCCACGGTGAACCGGGCCACCGTCTACCTTCACTACAAGGACCGGGACGAGCTGCTGCTCGCGGCGATGGAGGGTGAGATCAGTGGTCTTGCCCGTGCCGCCGCCAGCTGCCCGCTCGCCCGTCCGCCGGACCGGATGCCTCCCGAGTTGGTGGAGCTGTTCCAGCACGTGGAGTCGAACGCCACGCTGTACCGGCGGCTGCTGGGCCCGTCCGGTACTGCCCGTTTCGTCAACCGGCTGCGGGACCTGCTCGCGCAGGAGGTGATGGCCCAACTGGGCGCCTCGGGTGCCCAGCCGTCCGGCGCGCTGCCGGACGACCTGCGCGCGCACTACCTCGCTGGTGCCTTCGTGGGTCTGATCACCCAGTGGTTGACGAGGTCGGACCGGTTGTCCTACCAGGAAGCAGCGGCTGCGGCGTGGGAAGGGCTGCGGCGCGCCTCCTGAAGCCGGCGTTGTCGGCCGTCTCGCGGGCCAGGGTGTGCGCGGCGCGCATGCCTTCCTCCACGGCTCGGACCGCGTTCAGGGCGCGGGCGTCGGCTGCGCCGCCTGCGACGCGATGGTTGATGCCTGCTGCGGCCAGTACCGGCAGCAACGCGTTCGCCGGTGTCTGTCCGGCCGCGATCACCACAGTGTCGGCCGGTTCCAGCCGTTCGGTGCCCTGGTCGTCCTGCAGCAGCACGCCCTGCGGCAGTACGGCCCGGTAGCGTATCCCGGTCCGCCAGCGCACGCCCCGTTCGCGCAGTTCGGCCAGTACGGCCCACCGGGTGCTGCGGCCCATGCCCTCGCCGATACGTCCGGAGCGGCGCAGCAGGCAGATCTCGTGTCCCCGCTGGGCGAGCAGGTGTGCCAAGTCCACGGCGATGCCGCCGCCGCCGATCACCACTACCCGGTGTCCCAGGCGTCGGGGGTGGCGCAGGGCGTGTTGGTAGTCGACGACGTGCGGCAGGTGCTCGCCGGGCAGGGCGGCGGGGCGCGGGGCGACGCCGGTTGCGAGCAGCACCCCGTCGAAGCTGCGCAGGAGATCGGTGTGGGTGGTGTTCAGGGGCCGGTTGAGGTGGATGCTCACGCCGAGTCTGTGCAGTTCGGCGGCGAAGTAGCGGATGGTGTCGCCGAAGTCCTCCTTGCCGGGGATGAGTCGGGCCAGCCGGAATTGGCCGCCGAGTTCGTCGGCCGCCTCGTACAGTTCGACCCGGTGGCCGAGTGTGGCCAGGGTCCGGCTTGCCTCGAGTCCGGCCGGTCCTCCGCCGATCACCGCGAGTCTGGGCTGTCGGGATCGTCGGCAGCCGGTGCGGCGCGGGAACTCCAGTTCCCGTCCTGCCCGGGGGTTGACGAGGCAGGAGACGGGTTCGTCGGCCAGTGAGCGGTCGATGCAGGCCTCGTTGCAGGCGATGCAGATGTTGGTCAACGCGCCACCGGGGCGCCGTGCCTTGCGCACGATCTCCGGGTCGGCGAGGAAGGGGCGTGCCATGGATACGAAGTCGGCCTGTCCAGAGGCCAGTACGCGGTCGGCGAGGTCCATCCGGTTGATCCGGTTGGAGGCGATCACGGGGGTGTGCAGGCCTGCCGCCCGAACCGCGCGGCGGATCCGGGCCGCTTCGCCGGTCCAGGCGCCCGGCGGGACCAGGCTCTGCACGGTCGGTACCCGCGATTCGTGCCAGCCCACGCCGACGTTCAGTGCGTCGGCGCCGGCCCGGGCCAGTTCGACGGCGAAGCGGTCGGTCTCCTCGGGGGTGCTGGAGCCGGGCATCAGGTCTGTGCCGGAGATCCGGAGCAGCACCGGGAATCCGGGGCCGACGGCGGCCCGTACGGCGTTCAGTACGGCCAGTGGGAAGCGGGTGCGGCGTTCGGGGTCGCCGCCCCAGGCGTCGTCGCGGATGTTGGCCAGCGGGGACAGGAACTGGTTGAGCAGATATCCCTCCGAGGCCATCACCTCGACCGCGTCGAAGCCCAGTTCGCGGGCGTGGCGGGCGCCGTCGTGGAAGCGGCCGATCAGTTGGTGGATGCCCGTCTCGTCGAGCGCTCGGGGGACTTCGCGGCTCAGTCCTCCGGCGAGCGCCGATGGTGCGACCGGGGTGTGTCCGGTGGCCTGTCTGGTGGTGGAGCGTCCGGCGTGGAACAGTTGGAGCGCTATCCGGCCGCCTTCGCGGTGTACGGCGGCTGCCCAGGCGGCGAGGGCGGCGTGCCGGGCGGGGTCGTCGATCCTGGCGTAGTGCTGTCCTCCCGAGCCCTCCGGGCCGATTGCGCAGCCTCCGGTGACGATGAGACCGGCACCGCCCCTGGCCCGTTCCGCGTAGAAGGCGGCCATCGTTGTGCCGTCGTCGTCGCGGGTTTCGAGGTTGAGGTGCATGGCTCCCATGACGATGCGGTTGGCCAGCCGCAGGTTGCCCAGGTTGCCTGGTCTGAAGGCGTGCTCCAGCACCTACGCCTCCCGGGTGGGCCGCTCGCCGAGGCTGAGCGGTGGCGAGGTGTCGGCGAAGAACGGCGGTGCGACGATGCTGAGTCCGCCGTCGACCACCAGGGTCTGGCCGGTGATGTACTCGGCGGCGGGCGAGAGCAGGAAGGCGATGCTGTCGGCGACTTCCTGGACTGTGCCGGCGCGTTTCTTGGGGATTCGGTCCAGGACGGTTCTCATGTCGGCCATGCCGGGGACCCCGTAGAAGTACGCGAGGGAGTCGGAGTCTATGAGGCCGCCGTTGACGCTGTTCACGTTGATGCCGTAGGGGGCGAACTCCACGGCCATGTAGCGGACCCAGGACTCGATGGCTGCCTTCATCGAGCCGAGCGCCGCGTACGTCGGGTAGGCGCGGATGCTGCCGTAGCTGGACAGGGCCACGATCCGGCCTCCGGAGTCCATCAGCTGGACGGCCTGCTGGGCGCCAAGCACGAATGGGCGCAGGTTCATGGCGTATGTGCGGTCGAGGTGGTGCGGCTTGAGGTCGAGGATGTTCTTGAAGGCGCCCGCTGCCGCGTTGGACACGAAGTGGTCGAGCCTGCCGTACTCTTCGTGGACTGCGGTGAACAGGGTCTTCACGCCCTCCACGGTCTCTACGTCGGCCTGTACGGCGAAGCCGCGCCCGCCGGCTTCCTCCAGGTCGGCGACGGTCTTCTCGGCGAGGTCGGCGTTCTTCTTGTAGTTCACCACCACGGTGGCGCCGCTGCGGCCGAGGGTGAGTGCGAGGGCCCGTCCGATGCCGCGGGATGCCCCGGTGATCAGGGCCACCTGGTCCTGGAACGGTCTGTCGGGTGTGGTCATCGGTCGGTCTCCGTACGGTTGAGCAGTTCGCGGAAGACGATCGTCTTTTGAATCTCGTTGGTGCCTTCCTCGAAGCGCTGGGCTCGGGCGTCCCGGTAGATCCGTTCGATCGGGCTGGTCTTCCAGTATCCGGAGCCGCCGTGTATCTGGAGGGCTTTGTCGGTGACGCGGCTGAGCATGTCGACGGCCGTCAGCTTGGCCATTGAGGAGAGCATCGCGGCGTCGGCGTCGCCTGCCTCCCAGCGGCGGGCGGCGTGCAGGGTGAGTTGCCTGGCTGCTTCGATGTCGGCCTCGTTCTCGGCAAGCATGAACTGGAGGGCCTGCCGGGAGGTCAGGGGGCGGCCGAAGGTGATCCGGTTGCGGGCGTACTGGAGGGCCAGTTGCTGCGCGCGGCGGGCCAGGCCGACGCAGCTCATCGCCACCGAGATCCGGGAGGGGGTGAGGAATCCGCCGAGGGCGACCGTGAGGCCGTCGCCTTCGGCGCCGAGCCGGTTGGCGACCGGGACGGGGGTCCGGTCGAAGGTGAGCCGGGCGTGGTCGGTGCCGGTGACGCCCATGGTCTGTGAGGTGTCCTCGACACTCACGCCGGGTGCGTCGCGCGGGACCATGAGGGCGACGGTGCCCTCGTGTCCGTTGCTGCCTGCGAGCCGTGCGGCCAGCAGCCAGTAGTCGCAGCGCACCCCGAAGGTGATGAGGTGCTTGACGCCGGTCAGGTAGTACGTGTCGCCTTCCCGTTCGACACTGGCGCGTATGTCCGCGCCGGAGCCGGCGTCCGGTTCGGTGAGTGTGAACGCGGCCTTGATGCGGCCCGCGATCGACGGCAGGACGAATCGCTCGCGCTGCTCGGGGGTGGCAAAGCGGTCGATGGCCCGCCAGGTGCCGTTGACGACGTGTACGACCATGCGCAGCGAGCCGTGGGAGCGGGAGAACAGCTCCATCAGGTCCATCCACTGCGGGAAGGACAGTCCGCGCCCGCCGTACGCGCGGGGGGCGGCCAGTGACAGGTAGCCGCGTTCGCGCAGTTCGCTCCACAGTTCCTCGGGGACCTCTCCGGTGCGTTCGATGCGCTCGGCCCACGCTTCGGCGGGGCCGGCCACGTATGCGGCGATGTCGGCGTGCAGCAGTTCGAACTCGGCGGTGTCGATGCCGGGTGCCGCGGTCGCGGCCTCGGTGGTGATGGTCATGCCTGCTGCTCCTGGAGTGGGGTGGGGCGGCGGGTCTGGGCCCACTGCCTGAGGACGAACTTCTGGACCTTGCCCGCGGGGTTGCGGGGAAGCCGGTCGACGACTTCGAGCCGCTCCGGCCAGTAGTGTTTGGAGACTTGTTGCTGGTCGAGGTACTTGCGCATGGCCTCCAGGTCGAGGTCGGTGCCGTCGGCGAGGGAGGCGAAGGCGCAGGCTCGTTCGCCGAGCCGTTCGTCGGGTGTGCCGACGACGGCGACTTCGTCGATCGAGGGGTGCTGGTGCAGAAGTTCCTCGATCTCGGCGACGGGCACCTTCTCGCCGCCGCGGTTGATGACGTCCTTGACCCGGCCGGTGATGCGGACGTAGCCGTCGGAGCCGATGACGGCCAGGTCTCCGGTGCGGTACCAGCCGTCGTCGGCCCAGGCCTCGGCCGTCAGGGCGGGGCGGTCCAGGTAGCCGACGAAGACGGTGTCGGAGCGGACCTCGAAGTTGCCCTCGCTGCCGGCGGGCAGGCTCTGTCCTGTGTCGTCGGTGACGCGCAGTCCGACGCCGGGCAGGGCGCGGCCGTCGGTGCCCCACGCTTTTTCGGGGGGGTCGCTGGGTGCGGAGAGCGAGCCGAGGCAGGTCTCGGTGGTACCGAACGCCCCGCACACGGCGGTGCCGAGGACGGCGGTCGCCCGCTCGGCCAGGGCTCGCGGCACGGCGGCTCCGGTCACCACGACCGCGCCGAGCGTTGCGGGGGCGGTGCCGTCGGCCTCGACCTCCTTGACCAGGTCGGCGAGGAACGGCGTCGCGGCCTGCATGAACGTGGCGCCATGCGTGGTCATCGCGCGCAGCGCGGAGCGCGGGTTCCAGTGCGCCTGGAGGAGTTGAGGTGCTCCGAGGGCGATCGCCGACCACATGCCGTAGAGGAAGCCGGTCTGGTGGGCGAGCGGGGACGGGATGAAAACCACGTCACGGTCGTCGAGGCCGAGCCGTTCGGCCTGGAGGCGGGCGGCGTGCGCGAGGGTGTCGTTGCGGTGCAGGACGCCCTTGGGTTCGCCGGTGGTGCCGGAGGTGAACAGCAGTTGGGCCAGCGCGTCGGGGGCGGGGCGGCGGAGGGCGAGCGCGTCGGGGTCGATGTCGGCGGTGGCGGTGACGGCGCCCCAGTCGTGCCAGGTGACGCCGGGTGTGCCGGCGGGCAGTTCTACCGGCTCGCGGTCGCCGCTGACGACGGCGACGTGGCGTATCCGGGCGCGGCCTGTGGGTTCCTCGGCGAACCAGGTCTGCGTCTCGCGGCGGTGGTCGCGGTTGCGGAAGCGGTCGGCGACGAGCAGTACGCTTGCGCCGGAGCGGCGCAGTGCGAACGCCATCTCGCGCTGGCGCAGGATCGGCATGAGCGGGCAGCAGACGGCGCCGATGCGCAGAGCGGCGAGGGAGACCTCGACGAACTCCGCCCAGTTGGGCAGCTGGTAGGCGACGGCCTCGCCAGGTCGCACCCCGAGGCCGAGCAGGGCGGTGGCGGCGCGGTCGACGCGCTGGTTCAGCTCGGCCCAGGTCAGCCTGGTGTCGTGGTCGTCCCGGGCGTCGACCAGGGCGGTCTCGTCGGGGCGGTGGGCGGCCCAATAGCGCAGCTGGTCGGCGGGGGCGGTGGACGCGGCCGGCCCGCGGCCCTGTTCGACGGTCAGCCGCAGCCCGAGACCGGTCAGGTCGGTCAGGAACCCTGGGTAGGAGATCTGGTACGCCTTCGGGTAGGTGAGAGTGGTGACGCCGTGCGCCCGGGTACCGGCCAGGGCGAGCGACATCAGGATCCGGTGGTCGTTGTACGAGGACAGCCGGGCGCCCGTGAGGCTGCCGACGCCGCGCACCCGTAGTCGGTCGCCGTCCAGGGTGAGGTCGGCGCCCATCGCGTTGAGCTGGAGCATGGCGGCGACCCGGTCGGATTCCTTGAGCCGGACGTGCCCGACGTGCTCGAAGACGGTCTCCCCGTCGGCGAGGGCGGCCAGCGTGGACAGCACCGGGAGCATGTCGGGAACCTGGCGGCAGTCGACGGTGGTACCGCGCAGGCGGGTGCCGTCGTGGCGGATACGGACCCCGCCCGCCGCCTCGTCGAGGGCCATCGGTACGCCCATGCGCCGTACGACGTCCAGGAAGCCGATCTCGGGGTGATCACCCGGGTCGCCGTCGAGCCGAGTGATCCCCCGCAGCAGAACGTCGGAGGGGTGCAGGGCGGCGGCCGCGATGCCGAACGCGGCCGAGCCGAGATCGGGCGGCAGGACCAGGTCGGTGGGGCGGGCGTGCTGGCCGGGCTCGATCTCGAAGCGCCGCCAGTCGTGGGCGACGCCCACCCGCAGTCCGAAGCGGCGCATCATCGCCACTGTCAGCTCCACGTACGGGCGTTCGTTGAGTTCGCCCTCGACCTCGACCACGGTGGGCCCGGAGGCGAACGGGGCGAGCAGCAGCAGCCCCGATATCCACTGCGACAGGGTGCCGGGGATAACCACCCGGCCGCCGCTGGGACGGCCGGGAGTCAGGTGCACCGGCGGGCAACCGTCGGCGGACTCCAGCCGTACGCCCAGGTCCCGCAGCGCGTCGAGCAGCGGCCCGACCGGCCTGTGCCGGAAGTACTTCTGGCCGGTCACGGTGACGGGGGTGTCCGCCAGTGAGGCGAGGCCGAGCATGAAGTACAGCGTCGTACCGGAGCTGCCTGCCGAGACGGACGTGCCGCGCGGCCGGTAGCGTCCGCCGGTCACCACGTAGGTGTCGCCCTCGACGGTGATGCGGGTGCCGAGGTCGCGCAGCAGGCGGACGGTGTACCGCACGTGGCGGGCGTCGGAGACGCCCTGGATGCGGCTGGTGCCGTCGGCGAGCGAGGCGAGGATCAGTGCGCGGTGCACGTGGTATTTGGATGGAGGGACCAGCAGCTCGCCGCGCAGCGGCTTTCTGCTCGGCCTGGCCATGAGATGCATGAACTGCCTTTCCGGCTCGTCGAGTCGGGGCGGGAGGCGGCCGTCAGGCCGGGATCTCTCCGCGTTCGAGGTAGGCGACCGCTTTGCCGACGGTGGTGAGCTGGTCGAAGACCTCGTTGGGCACCTCGGTGCCGAAGCGGCGCTGGACCAGGACGAACAGCGACACGACAGTCAGCGAGTCCAGGGCGAGGTCCTCGGTGAAGGAGCTGTCGGGGGTGACGTCCTGGGCCGGTACTCCGGCGACCTCGTCGAGGATCTCCTTGAGGGTCTGGAGGGTGTCGCTCTGCACTGCGGTCATGATCGGGTCTCCTTCGTGGGTGCGGTCGGGGTGGTGTCGGTGGCGGGTGCGGTGACGGCCGGGCGGGGCGGCCCGGCGGGTGCCGGGGGCAGCCGTACGACCTGTCCGGCCCAGACGAGGCCGGTGCCGAAGGACAGCAGCAGCGCGAGGCCGCCGGGCCGGGCGTCGCCGCGGGCGAGCAGTTCCTCGATGGCGAGCGGGACGGACACCGCGGAGGTGTTGCCGTGGATCTCGACGGTGCGGGCTACGGTGACTGTGGCGGGCAGGCCAAGGCCTTTGACCAGTTCGTCGGTGATCCGGGCGTTGGCCTGGTGCGGGACGAAGGCGTCGAGGTCGGCGGCGCTCACTCCGGCCCGTGCCAAGGCTTCTTCGGCGATCGGGCCGAGTTGGTAGGCGGCCCAGCGGAAGACCTCGCGGCCGTCCATGGTGATGTATGGCCGGCCCAGTCCGGGTGTCTCGCGCAGGGCGGCCCACGAGTGGGTCTGGCGGATGGTGTCCTTGTGGGAGCCGTCGGAGCCCCACACCACGGGTCCTACGCCGGGCTGGTCGCTGGGTCCGACGACGGCGGCGCCCGCCCCGTCGCCGAACAGGAACGCGGTGTGGCGGTCGGTGGGGTCGAGGAGTTCGGAAAGCCGTTCGACGGCGATGACCAGGACGTGGCGGGCGCTGCCCGCGGCGACCATGTCGGAGGCGAGGGAGAGTCCGTAGCAGAAGCCTGCGCAGCCGGCGGAGATGTCGAAGGCCCCGGGTGCGCCGGCGCCGATGCGGTGGGCGACCCCGGCTGCGAGGGAGGGGAACTGGTGCAGGTGGGAGACGGTCGACACGATGACGCATCCGATCTCGCGGGCGTCGATCCCGGCGTGTTCCAGGGCCCGTTCGGCGGCGGTGGCGGCCATGTACTCGACGGTTTCGGAGGGCTCGGCCCAGTAGCGGACCTGGATGCCGGAGCGGCTGCGGATCCATTCCTCGGAGCTGTCGATCTGCTCGCAGATCTCCTTGTTGGTGATCGTGCGGGAGGGCAGGTAGGTGCCGAGGCCGAGGAGGCCGGTCGGGGCGCCGCGGAAGATGGGACGGGTGGGCGGGGGCGGGGTGTTCACGCGGTCGCCACCGTCTCGAAGTCCTCGGCGCCGCACCAGCGGACCAGTGCGACACCGACGCTCAGGCCGGAGCCGAACGCGGCGAGCACGACCTCGTCGCCCGGGGAGAGCCGGCCGAGGTCCTGGGCCTCGCGCAGCACCAGGGGCACGCTGGCGCCCGAGGTGTTGCCGTACTTCTCGATGTTGGTGAGGGTGCGGTCCTCGGGGACGCCGAGGGCGGCCATGATGCCGCGGACGATGTAGAGGTTGGCCTGGTGCAGCGCGAACAGGTCGATGTCGTCGGCCTTGCGGTCGGCCCGGGCCAGCAGCGCCTGGATGATGCCGGGGACTTCGCCGACGGCGAAGTCGTGCACGTCGCGGCCCGACAGCTGGGCGAAGTTGTCGCCGAACCCGCTGGTCAGCGGGGTGCCATCGCGCAGGGTGCGTTTCTCGCGGGCCACCCAGACCGACTGGTAGCGGGTCGGGTCGCTGTGCAGCAGGGTGGGGCCGAGGCCCCGGTCGGGGCGGCAGCGCTCCAGCAGGTAGCAGGCGGCTCCGTCGCCGAAGATGACGGCCGGGCCGGGGTCCTTCCAGTCCATGGTCCGGGTGTTGACATCGGCGAGGACCACGGCGACCCGCCGGTACTCGCCGGAGGCGAGGTACTTGGCGCCGACGTCCAGGGCGAACACTCCCCCGGGGCAAGCGCCGCTGTTGATGTCGAACCCGGTGGCGCCGTGCGCGCCCGCCTTGTCGATCACCAGCATCGCGGCGGGCGGTGCCATGTTGTCGGGGGTGTAGGTGCCGCAGATGACGAGGTCGATCTCTGCGGGATCGATGCCCGCGCGGGCGCAGGCGTCCTTGAGGGCAGCGGCTGCGAGGTCGGAGGTGTGTTCGTCGTCGGCGGCCATCCGGCGGGTCTCGACACCGATGTTCGCTCTGATCCAGTCGTCCCGGGTCAGGAGAATCTCCTCCAGGTCGGTATTGCTGACCGACTTCTCGGGGAGATATCCGCCGACCGCCCGAATTCCCACGCCCCAGGACCGCTCGAGCGGTTTTCCGAATGTGCCCATGCGACGATTCCTGTTCGTTTCGGTGAGCGGGTTCAGATGATTCGGCGTGCGTTCTCGCGCCGGTTCGCCCTGGCCTTGTGCCAGGCGTCGAGTGCCTCGGTGACGAGTTCCGGATGGCCGTCGAGGACCTCCCCGAGCGCCTGTGCGGCGTCGTCGGCGTCGGCGAGGTAGTCGATGGTCTGGGTGCCGCCGCGGGCCCGTACGACGTTGTCGCCGAGGACGGCGATCTTGCCGTCGGGCAGGGTGCGCGAGCACAGCAGGCTGCCGGTCAGCGGAGAGTCCTCGGCCTCCAGGTGGAAGTCCACGATCCACGCGTAGTCCGGGATCTCCAGCGGCTGCCCGGCGAAGCGGTAGACCAGCGTCCACACACCGTCGGAGCCGGCCCGCAGCAGGGTCGGGCCGTCGTCATCGGCCACCACGCGGAACGTCCATCCGCCCTGTTCCGCCGGGGCACCGGAGATGTCCAGCGGCTGCGGCGGGGAGACCATCAGGAACCCGACGTCCACGAGGTAGGTGGTGCCTTCGACGGTGACCAGCAGCACCAGGTGGTCCCAGTGCGGCCACCATTCGCCGCTGACCCGCCACATCTGCGCGGCCACCAGCCGCACGTCGAACCCGGCGGACCGCAGGAACGCGCCGAACAGTGGCGTGGCTTCGAGGCAGGTGCCCCCGCGACGGCGGCGGACCAGCTTGTCGAAGATGTCGGCGTACTCCAGCGATGGCCGGATCCCTTCGAGGGATTCGAGCATCTCGTAGGGGACCGCGCCGAGGTGGGCGGCGAGCAGGGCCCGCAGGCAGTCCGCGGTCGGCTCCACCGGCCCGGCGTAGCCGATCCGGTCCAGGTATTCCGGCCACGGGAGCCGGTCGGAATCCGCGGGCACGGAGGAATGGGGCGCGAATTCCAAGGAGTTCTCCGATGGCTCGGGATGCGGGATTCGGGCGGTTCGGTGAAACGCTGCCGCGATGAATCCTGGAAGAACTGATTCGCGCTTATAAGACCCGACTGCCCTGCTCGATGGTGCACCCCGATGACGTCACCGACGGATGAGATTCGGGTACGTGGATCAGGTCTTGGCCGGCCTGCCCGGGCGCGCGACAGTACGGGATGAAGCCCGGTGCCCCACGGTGCTCGGGCCCGCGACCCAGGAGAAGAGACCTATGGAGAGCAGGGCCGTGAAGGCCGACGTCCCGGCGCCGGCCGAACCGCCGGTGCCCCGCAGCATGTTGTCCGTGCCGCCCTCGCTCGCGGATCGGCAGCTGGCCACGCGGATGGGCATCGAGATCGTGTCCTGGGACGCGGACCGGCTGGTCGGCACGATGCCCGTGGAGGGCAACCAGCAGCCGTTCGGCTGGCTGCACGGCGGCGCCAACGCGGTGCTCGCCGAGACCCTCGGATCGGTCGCGGCCGGCATCCACGTCGCCCCGCGGGGCACGGTGGCCGGGATCGAACTGTCCTGCACGCACCACCGCTCCGCCCGCAGCGGCCTGGTGACCGGTGTGTGCACCCCGCTCGAGCGGGGCGACCGGGTGGCGTCGTACCAGGTCTCCATCACCGACGACCAGGGGCGACTGACGTGCACGGCCAGGCTGACCTGCCTGGTCTACAAGCGCTGAACCCGAGAGAGGCGAACGCATGTCGATGCACGTTGCGCGGCGGCCGGGCGGCGCGGGTGGCCGTACCGCCTCCGTGGACGCCGCGCTCTTTCGCCGCACGATGGGCCTGCTGCCGACCGGCGTCACGGTCGTCACCGCCGGCAGCGGCGGCACGACCGAGGCCGTGACGGCGAGTTCGGTCACCTCCATCTCGCTGGACCCGCCGCTGGTGATGGTGAGCGTCGGCGCGACCGGCAGGCTGCGCGGGGCGATCGAGGAGGCGGGCGGCTTCGCCGTGAACGTACTGGGCGAGGACCAGGCGGAGCTGTCCGCCGTGTTCGCCGGCCGGGACCGGCCGCGCGGCGAGCGGGCGCAGGAGCGTCTGGGCGGCCGGATCGGCGACGGCGGGCACGCGCTGCTGGCCGGTGCGGTGTTCTCCCTGGAGTGCCGTACCGAGCACGTCTATCCGGGCGGCGACCACGTGCTGTTCCTCGGCCGGGTCGGCGCGGTGCACGCGGCCGAGGAGGTCCGGCGTCCGCTCATCCACCACCAGGGCGGTTACGCCGTCCTTGGGTCCCTTCCCGCGCAGGCCGGAGCCTGAGCGATCCGTGAACCGACTCAAGAAGGAGCACACCACTGTGGGACGTTCGGTACTGGTCACAGGCGGCAACCGCGGCATAGGGCTCGCGGTGGCCCGGCGGTTCGCCGCGCACGGCGACTCGGTGGCCGTCACCCACCGCGGCTCGGGCGCCCCGGAGGGCCTGCTCGGCGTCAAGTGCGATGTCACGGACGCCACGCAGGTCGCCGAGGCCTTCGCACAGGCGGAGGCGGCGCACGGGCCGGTGGAGGTGCTGGTGGCGAACGCCGGCATCACCGACGACGGGCTGCTGATGCGGATGGGGGACGAGCAGTTCTCCCGGGTGCTGGAGACCAACCTCGGGGGTGCCTTCCGGGTGGCCCGCCAGGCGTCCGCCGACATGGTGCGCAGGCGTGGGGGACGGATGGTGTTCCTGTCGTCGGTGGCCGGGCTGCGCGGCTCGGCCGGGCAGGCCAACTACGCGTCCAGCAAGGCGGGCATGGTGGGCCTCGCGAGGTCTCTGGCCCGCGAGTTCGGGCCGCGGTCGATCACCGTGAACGTGGTCGCGCCGGGTCTGGTGGACACCGAGATGACCGAGGGCCTCGGGCAGCGGCGCCGCGAGCAGATCCTCGGCGAGGTGCCGCTGGGCCGGAGCGCGTCCGCCGAGGAGGTCGCGGAGGCGGTCTTCTGGCTGGCGTCGCCCCAGGCCGCGTACGTCACGGGGGCGGTCCTGCCGGTGGACGGCGGGCTCGGCATGGGCCACTGAGCGCGCCCACCGCGCGAAGCCGGGCGGCGGCCCCCTCGTCCAGGGGGCCGCCGCCCGGCTTCGTGGTCCGTGCCCGGCGCTACTTCGTCGCGGGCGCCGGACGGCCGAGCAGGGTGGCGCCGTGCCGCTCGGCCCAGGCGCGGGTCTGCTGCGAGGTCCACTCCTGGGAGGCCTCCAGGCCGCGCAGCGAGCCGTTGAAGCGGGGTGCGACGAACCGGGCGAGCAGTTCGAAGCTGTGCTTCATACGGTCGCGGGGCGCCCAGTCCTGGACCGTGACCAGGAGCCGGCCGAAGCCACCGGTGGCCTCCTGGACACGTGCCACGGCCTGGATGGCATCGTCCACGGAACCGATGATCGCACCGTGGTTGTCGACGGCCGCCTCCAGCGCCTTGCGGGCGTCGGCGCGCGAGAGCGCGATCGGCAGTCCGAGGGTCTGCGCCCAGTACTCGTTGCGGTAGCGCAGCCAGCCCTCCACCACGTCTCGGTAGGCGTCCTCCCGGGTCTCCGCGATGTGCACGGGCAGGGTGACACGCCAGTCGGCGCGGTCGGCGGTGCGGCCGTGCTCGGCGGCGGCCTCCTCGGCGTGCTCCCACTGCGCGCGCAGGTCGCTGGGCGAGGTGCCGGGGCGGGGGGTGCCGAGGGAGAGCGGCCCGAGGCCGTGCTGCCCGGCCAGCCGCATCCCGCTCGGCGAGGAGGCGCTGGAGACCGCCACGGGTATGCCGCCCGCCGAGTAGGGGCGCAGCTGAAGGCGCGCGTCGCGCAGTTCGAACCAGTCGGTGCTCCGGGTCAGCGGTTCCTCGCTGCGCAGCAGGTGCAGGATCACCTCCAGTGCCTCGGCGGTACGCGGGCGAGTGTCCGCCGGGTCGATGCCGAGGATGTGCATGTCGGAGGGGAGCGAGCCGGCGCCGACGCCGAGCTGGAAGCGGCCCCGCGTCATGTGGTCGAGCTGCACGGCCCGCGAGGCCACCATGAAGGGATGGTGGTAGGGCAGGCTGGTGACGCCGGTGCCGAGCCTGATGTGCCGGGTGCGCTCGGCGGCGGCGGCGATGAACAGTTCGGGCGAGGCGATCGTGCCCCAGCCGGCCGAGTGGTGCTCGCCCACCCAGAACTCGTCGTAGCCGAGCTGGTCGAGCCATTCGAGCAGCTCCATGTCCCGCCACATGCTGAGGGTCGGGTCCTCGCCGAGCGGGTGCAGCGGTGAGAGGAACGCGCCGAAGCCGATCCGGTCCATCTGGAAACTCCTTCTGCGGTGTGTCAGTGGTTCGCGGCGGCGTACCGCGCCTGGTGCGCGGCGGCCCGCGCGAGCAGCGGCCTGATCTCGGGCTGGCCGAGGGCGAGGACCTCGAACTCGGGGGCGCGTTCCCGCTCCGGTGCCGCCTGGTCGGCGCGGGCGGGGGTGTTGGTGGCCTGGAGGTTCTGCAGGGCCTCGATGTAGGGGCGGCGGATCCGTTCGAACGCGTCGAAGCCGCCGGTGTCCTGGCCGGTCAGCGCCTGGTCGACGGCGTCCGTGAGGCACACGGCGTCCTGGAGGGAGGTGTTCATGCCCTGCCCCGCGAAGGCGTGCATCCCGTGCGCGCTGTCGCCGAGCAGAACGACGTTGCCCGCGCTCCACGTCCGTGCCCGTACCGAGTGGTGCTGGACGCGGCGTACCTGGTCCCAGTCGGTGATGTGCCGTGCGAACCAGCCGGCCAGCCGGGGCACCACGTCGGACCACACCTTCACCAGGCCCTCCACCGGCCCGTCGAGGACCGCGGCGGCGGCTGCCGCGTCGGTGATCCATACGATCACCAGGCCGTCCTCGCCGCGGCGGGTCTCCAGCAGGTAGCCGTGCGCGCCGAAGTGCGCCCGGGTCAGCTCGTCCCAGCCGGGCGGGATGGGCACGCCCGCGTCGAGGTAGCCGCCGCCGGACCCGGTGACCTCCGCGGGGATCCCGGCGAGCGCGCGGGTGGCGGAGTCGCGGCCGTCGGCGGCCAGCAGGTACGCGGGCCGGTACTCGCGGGTGCCGCCGGGCGTACGGACCGTCAGGGTGCGGGTGCCGCCGGGGGTGCCGCCGAGCGACTCGACCTCTGCACCCCACACCAGCGTCACGTTCGGCAGGGCGTCCAGCGCGGCGAGCATCCCGCCCAGCAGTGCGCCGGGCCGCAGCGACAGCGCGTACGGGACGGGGCTGGCGGGGAGTTCCTCGTAGCGGTAGCTGCCCGCAAGGGTGCCGCCGAAGTAGGCCTCGGCGCCGAGCATCCGGCCGGCTCCCGCGGAGGCGGCGGTGAGCAGTCCCGCCTGGTCGAGGAGGCCGAGGGTGACCGGCTGCACGATGACGGACCCGCCGGCCGCGGGTGCGGCGCCGGCGGGGTCGGGGCGGCGCTCCAGTACGGTGACGCGCCGGCCTCGGCGACCGAGCAGCAGTGCCGCCAGCAGTCCGGCCGGTCCGGCGCCGACGACGACGCAGTCGGGGGCGGTGTCGTCCCCGGCAGCGGGGGCGGGCCCGGTGGGGCCGCTCGATGCGTTCGCGTTCAATGCGGATACCTTTCCTGTGGTTCTCGGGTCGGTCAGGGGGCGGTGGGGCCGACCTGGAAGCGGTCGGGGCCGCTGGTGTGGACGACCGCGCGGGTCACCCGGCCGCCGCTGACCCGTTCGGCGGCCTGCGCGGTCTCCACCAGGGCGCGCAGCCAGCCGAAGGGTGCGCTCCACGCGGCGGTGGTGGCCGTGGGAGCAGGCTCGGCGGGTACGGACCTGAGTTCGGGCAGTCCGGGCGTGGTGCGGCGCAGCAGCAGGGCGACCGCCGCATCACCGGCGGGCAGCGCCTCAAGGCCTTCCTCGGCGGCGATCCGCTCGTGCACCCAGGTGGCCCGCCGGCCCGGCTCGGTCTCCACGCCGATCACCAGGACCTGTTCCACGTCGTCCTGGTCGAGCAGCAGGTCGGCGGTGCGCAGGGCGTCGGCAGCCAGGTCGCCGCCCGCCGAGATGCAGGTGAGCTGCCCGGTGATGCCGTACCGCTTGGTGAGGTGGCCGAGGATCGAGGTGGTGACGGACTGGAAGAACAGCAGGGGGCTGTGGACCTGTCCGGCGACCAGGCGCTGTGTGGCGGTGTCCGTAGTGGTGGTGTCGCCGTAGAGAGTGGCCAGGACGACGGCCGTTCGCGGTCCGAGGTCGCCGACCAGGTCGTCCGGGGTGCCGGGCGCGCCGAGGCAGGCGGTGACCACGTCGTGGACGAGGGGGCTGAAGCGGGAGACGACGAAGCCGACCACCTTGGGCAGTTCGGCGTCGGCGGCGCCGGGCAGCCCGGCCGCAGCCTCTCCCCACGGGGTGCGGCAGGCGGCGCCCGCGATGGCGCGCGGCCGGGTGAGCGCGGTCGGCATACGGGCGTCCTTCGTCGGTGGGGTCGGGTGGCGTGCGGCGGATGTCATGGCCGCTCCAGCACGAGGGCGGCGTTGACCCCGCCGAACGCGGCGTTGAGGGAGAGCGCGTAGCGGGCGTCGGACGGGCGGGCCACGGACGGGATGTGATCGAGGTCGCAGGCGGGGTCGGGCTCGGTCAGGCCCGCGGTGGGCGGCAGTACGCCGTCGCGCAGGGCGAGCAGGGTGATCACGGCCTCGACGGCTCCGGTGGCCTCCAGCATGTGGCCGGTGCTGCTCTTGGTGGAGCTGACCGGTACGGCGCCGGTGTGCGGGCCGAGGAGGCGGTGCAGAGCAGCGGTCTCGGCGACGTCGTTGAGGGGGGTGCCGGTGCCGTGCGCGTTGACGTAGCCGAGGTGCTCGGGCCGTATCCCGGCGCGGCGCAGCGCGGCTTGGGCCGCCGCGGCGAGACCCAGGCCCTGGGGGTGCGGCTGAATGACGTGGTGGGCGTCGGCCGCCATGCCCCATCCGGCGACTTTGGCCTGCACCTCGGCGCCTCGGGCGCGGGCACGGGCGGCGTCCTCCAGGACGAGTACGGCCACGCCGTCGCCCTGAAGAAGTCCGTCCCGGTCGGCGGCGAAGGGGCGGACGCGGTCCCGGCGGCTGAGGGCCTTGCCGGAGTCGAACTTGGCGAACACGTCCTCGGTGACGAGGTACGCGCCGCCGCAGACCACGGTGTGCGCGGCGCCGCTCGCGATGAGGGCCGCGCCGTGCGCGATGGCGTTGGTGGAGGCGACGCAGGCATTGACGAACGCGAGCCGGGTGCCGCCGAGGCCGTGGCGCTCGCCGAGCCGGTGGGCGAGGCGGGCGGGAAGGCTGTCCAGCATGCGCCGGTCGGCGGGCTGGTGTCCGGCCGCGCTGTCCTCCCAGAAGGAGCGGGCCGCCGCGTAGTCGCCGTTGGTACCGAGCAGGACCGGCGCGTCGGCAGCGTCGGTGCCGGCCATCCGCAGCGCCTCGGCGGCGCACGCGTCCAGTACGTCGGCCTGGGCTGGTGTGTATCCGGGCTTGACCGGCACGTCGGGCACGGGCGGACCGTCGCCCTCGTAGGTCCCGGCGTAGGTGGCCCGGTAGGGGGCCGGGTCGAAGCGGGTGACCGGCGAGAACCCGGGCCGTCCGGCGAACACGCCGTCGCGCAGGGCCTGGGCACCGAACCCGAACGCGGTGAACACGCCGAACCCGGTGATCGCCACCTCATGCGTCATGGACGACCTCCTTGGCCGTGGTGCGAGTGAGCAGGCGGTGTAGTTCGGCCGCCGAGGTGCAGGAGGCGAGATCCTCCTCGTCGTCCGGTGCGACGGTGATGCCGTGCTCCTCCTGGAGCAGGTGCACCAGCCAGACCAGGGTCAGGGAGTCGAGTACGAACTCGTCGTCCGGGTCGGCGTCCTCGGCGAGGAAGCCGCACTCGCCGAGCATCCGTACGACGTCGCGGACGGAGATCACTGAGCGGCCCCGCCCGCGGCCACGCGGGAACGGCGCTCGACCACCACCGCGACGAGTTCGCCGAGGGTGGAGACGACCTCGGGATCGAGCTCCGACTCCGGCAGCTCGATGTCGTACTCGCCCTCCAGCTGGAGCATCAGCTCGATGGTGGCGAGGGATTCCAGGCCGAGGCCGGAGTCGCCGAGGGGCGTGCCGTCGTCGACCCGGTCCGGGAGGGGCAGGTTGATCACGTCGCGCACCACGGTCAGGACGAACGCGCGGGTTTCTTCATGCATGGGTGGTTCCTTCGGCAGCGGGTGGACAGGGCGGGAGGTGCCGGGCGCGTCGGGCGCCCGCTCAGCGCACGACGGCCGGGACCGGGCCGGTCAGCAGTTCCGCGGAGTCGGCCAACCCGTGGATCACCTCGGCGAGTTCACGGACCGCCTTGACGGGCTCGGGGTGCTGGAAGACACCGCGGCCGACGGCGAGGCCACTTGCTCCGGCGGCCATCGCGGCGGTGGCGAACTCGTTGAGCGCGGTGCCCGCGGGGCCGCCCGCGAGCAGCACCGGGATGGGGCAGCTGTCGACGATCTCGGCGAGCCGCTCGAACGGCTGCGGCCACGAGGTCTTGACGAGGGTTGCGCCGAGGTCGGCCGCCACGTTCACCACGTGCGCGAGCAACGCCGGGGCATGCGGGTCGGTGACGCGCGGGCCGCGCGGGTAGGCCATGGCCAGCAACGGGACGTTCCAGCGCTGGCAGGCCTCGGCGACCGAGCCGAGGTCGGACAGTTGCGCGGCCTCGGAGTCGGAGCCGATGTTGACGTGGACGCTCACCGCGTCCGCGCCGAGCCGGACCGCCTCCTCGACATCGCCGACCAGGACCTTGGCGTCGCCGTCGAGCGCGTGCGGGGTGCTCGCGCTGAGGTGGACGACGAGGGCGCACTCACGCAGCAGCCGGGGATCGACCGTCCTGGCCCGTCCCTTGTGCACGACGATCGCGTCGGCGCCGCCGGCCACCACGTCGCTCACCAGCCCGTTGAAGCGGGCGGCGTCGACGATCGGCCCGTCGGCCACCGAGTGGTCCATCGGCACGAAGAGGAAGCGGCCATCCCGGTGCCGGGAGAGCCGGGCCAGCCGAACGGCGAGCCCGTCGGACCGTGCAGTCATACTCCATCAACTCCTGGTTTCCATGCGGGTGTTGCCGCACCTCGGCAGGCAAGCTGGAGTCTTGCGCGGGTGCCTTGGCGCGGCAGCCCCCGAATGGAGCGTCAGTAGGGCAGCCGCGGGCAGCGCGATGGAGGTAGCCGTACAGGCAGGTGGGGCCCCGCCTGTACGGAGCCCGGTCGAGCAGTCCTATCGAGCATGTGGGGCACGGGTGCCCGATGCGAGGGTTTCGGCTGTCAGCGAGCCGACGTAGGGATGGTAGTTGTGAAATTCGCTTGGGTTGATCTCCGCTCCGTCGCCGCCGACCGGCGGGAGTCGATCGTCGACGCCACGGTCCACGCCCGGCTGGCCGGCGTGCTGGACGACCGGCTGGAGACGCTCGCACTCCTGCCGCCGACGGTGCAGAAGCTGCTGGTCACCGAGGACGGTGCGACGCTCGCGCCGGAGGCCGCCGACGTCGCCGACGTGGTGCTCACCCGGATCAGGACCACGGCGGAGTTGGACAAGCTGAAGCTGGCCGCGGCCGACCGGCCCGATCGCTTCGGCGCGTTCGTCGAGGTCATCGACGACCCGACGCTGCGGGTGGCGTGCGCCGCCGCGCAGGCGCTGGAGTACACGGTGGTGAAGTTCCGCGACCCCACGAAGATCCCGCTGGAGATCGTGATCGCCGCCGCCGACAAGTCCCCGGGGCGTCTGATCTGCGAGGCGGACGGCCTGGAGGAGGCCGGCATCATCGTCGACGTCCTGGAGAAGGGCTCGGACGGTCTGCTGTTGGCCCCCAAGGACGCCAACGACATCTTCGGTCTGACGGCGCTGCTGGCCAGCAGTACCCCCGACCTGGACCTGACCACGCTGACCGTGGAATCGATCGAGCACAACGGGCTCGGCGACCGGGTGTGCGTGGACACCTGCACGCACTTCGAGAAGGACGAGGGCATCCTGGTCGGCTCGTACGCGCACGGCTTCGTGCTGTGCGTGAGCGAGACGCACCCGCTGCCGTACATGCCGACCCGGCCGTTCCGGGTGAACGCCGGCGCGCTGCACTCGTACGTGCTGGGCGCGGACAACCGGACGAACTACCTCAGCGAACTCAAGGCGGGCAGCACGGTTCTCGGCGTCGCGGCCGACGGGCGGACCCGGCGGATCGTGGTGGGCCGGGTGAAGCTGGAGTCGCGTCCGCTGCTGACGGTCCGGGCGCGTTCGGAGAGCGGTGTCGAGGTCAGCCTGACGCTCCAGGACGACTGGCACGTACGGGTCCTCGGTCCGGGCGCGGCGGTGCTGAACTGCACCGAGCTGAAGCCCGGCGACAAGCTGCTGGGCTACCTCGCCACCGACAAGCGTCACGTCGGCTGGCCGGTGGGCGAGTTCTGCATCGAGAAGTGACCGACGCGCGAGGTACGACCGGCATCCGTCCGAGCGGGATGCCGGTCCCCGCCTCCACGTTCACGCTCGGCACGGAGCCTGACGGAAGGGATGACGCGATGGCTGCCGCCACGGACTTCGACTCCTGGCTCGCCGCTCTCCTGTCGGACCGGGAACGTTTCGACGAGGTGTGGGCCCACGGTGAGACCGTGGTGACCCGGCACCGGCTGCGCGCCGGCACCGAGCGCGCGGGTGCGGCCCTCGCGGCGCACGGAGTCAAGGGCGGCAGCACGGTCGCCGTCCAGGTACCGCCGAGTTTCACCCTGCTGTGGTCGGTGTTCGCGCTGTGGTCGGCGGGCGCGCAGGTGATGCTGTTCGACCCGCGGCTGACGGCCGCCGAGACGGCCCGGCTGCTGGAGCTGTGCGAGCCGCAGTTCCATCTGACCTCGCCCGCCTCCGGCCGGTCCACGGCCGTCTTCCGGGACGAGTGCGAGGTGCTCGTGGAGCGCCGCCGGACCGGCCGGCCGGCACAGAGCGACCACGCCCTGCTCCAGTTCAGCTCGGGTTCGACCGGGCTGCCAAAGGTGATCGGCCGCCGCGGCCGGTCACTGCTCGCGGAGGTGGAGCGGTTCGCCGGCCTGCCCGACATGCCCAAGCGGGGCGAGAACCTGCTGCTGCTCAGCTCGCTGATGCACTCCTTCGGACTGATCGGCGGTGTTCTGCATTCGCTGTCGGCCGGGGTGGTGCTGCACTTCGCCGCCCGCCCGCAGCCCTTCGAGCTGCTGAAGCTGATGGCGGAGCGGCCGGTGGACGCCGTGTTCGGGGTGCCGGTCCACTTCGACCTGCTGAGCCGGACCGCCGCACCGCCGCCGCTGCCCGCGCTGCGGCTGGCGGTCTCCGGCGGCGAGATGCTGTCGGGTGAGGTCTTCGACCGGTTCGCGCGGCGCTACGGCGTCCGGGTGGGCCAGGCGTACGGGATGACCGAGGCGGGCATCATCGCCACCGACCTGACGGGGCGTCACGGACCGCCCGCGGTAGGGCTCGCGGCGCCCGGTGTCGGGACGGCCGTGGTCGAGGGGACCCTGCGGGTGCGCCTGGCAGAGGACCCCTACCTGCACACGGACCGCGCCGAGCGGTTCACGGACGGCTGGCTCAACACGTACGACCGGTGCCGGGTACGGCCCGGTTCGGGGGTGCTGGAGATCAACGGGCGGGCCGACTCGGTGGTCGCGATCGGCGGGCTGAAGGCCGACCTCACGGAGATCGAGGCGGTGCTCGCCGCCCATCCCGGGGTCGGGGAGGTCGTTGTGGTCTTCGGCGAGGCGATCGAGGCGCATGTGGTGGTCAGGGGGACGCTCGGCAAGAGCGCGCTGCTCGACTGGTGCAGGGACCGGCTCAGTGCGCACAAGATTCCCAAGGTGTTCCACCTGAGCGCGGCGGCGCTGCCGCGCACCAGCAACGGAAAGCTGATCCGCAACCGCGAGCTGCTGCACGCGGCGCGGGAGAAGGGCCCTCGGGCGGTGATCCGGTGATCGACACGGCGTTCGTGGGCAGCAGGCCCGCGCCCTTCACGATGGACGTGGAGCGCGGCAGGCTGCGGATGTTCAACGAGGTGGTGGGGGCGCCCGGGGCGGAGTTCACCGACCTGGACGCCGCCCGGCGGGCCGGCCACCCGGACCTGCCGGTACCGCCGACCTTCCTGTTCGGCCTCGACCTCGCGGACCCGTCGGACCTGCTGGCCGCAATGGGCGTGGACCTCGGCCGGGTGCTCCACATCGAGCAGGGCTTCGTCTACCACCGCCCGGCGTTCGCGGGCCAGACCCTCACCTTCGCGCCGGTCATCACGGACATCAGGGCCCGCGGGGCACTGGAGTTCGTGGTGCGCGACACGGCGGTGACCGGTCCCGGCGGATCGCCGGTGGCGGACCTGCACCAGGTGATCGCGGTACGGGCGGCGGGCGAGGGCGGGGAGGGGGCATGAGCGTGGTCCCCCCCGCACCGGCCGAGGTCGGCACCGAACTGCCCGGACTTGCGGGCGTACGGGTCACCCGGACGCTGCTGGCGCTGTTCGCCGGCGCGTCCGGCGACCACAACCCGGTCCACATCGACCCGGACGCGGCCCGTGCGGCCGGTCTGGACGACGTGATCGCGCACGGCATGCTGTCCATGGCGCTGCTGGGGCGGCTGCTGGCGAGCTGGGTGCCGGTCCAGGACCTGCTCTCGTTCAAGGTCCGCTTCTCGGCGCCCACCCCGGTCCACGCCGTGCTGCGCTGCACAGCCCGCGTCACCGCGATCGACGGGGACGAGGGGGTGCGCCGGGCCCGGCTGTCGCTCACCGTACGGATCGAGGACGGCCCGGTCACCGTGCGCGGCGAGGCCTTCGTACGGCTGCCGGGGGCAAGGCTGTGAGCGGGGTGCGGTCGGCCGACGAGCGGGTGGCGCAGCAGTACGACTACATCGGTGAGCTGGACCGGTCGCTGATCGATCTGGTCGTCCGGCGCAGCGAGGCGGCGGCGGAACTCACCTCGCTGTGCCGCCGGCTCGGCTCGCCCGGTGTGGAGCTGGCCCGGGAGAACGCCGTACTGCGCCTCTACCACTCGGCGCTCGGCCGCCCGGGCACCTCGCTGGCGCTGCTGCTGCTGGGCCTGGGCCGGCCCGAGCGCCGTGCGGCGGGCGAGGAGGAGGAGGCGCACGGGTGAGGCGGGGGCCGCTGACAGCACCGGGGCCGGGCACGCACGGATGTGCCCGGCCCCGGTGCTGTGGGCGGCCCCCGCCTTCGGGCCGGGCCCCGGCAGCTCCCGGCGAAGCCCGCACCCGGGCCCGTCCCCGCCGCCCTGAGGGGAGCCGGGCCGGGCCCTTCGTCATGCCCGGCCCACCGCCCGGCCTGCGGCTCCCGCGCCCCGGAGGCCGGGCGGTGGCGGCCGGTGCCGCGCGCCGGGCGCGGCTTTCGGGGCGGGCCGCGGGAGGGGGGCCGCCGCGGCTGCGCCCGGCCGAGACCGGTGTCTCCCCCGAGCGCGCCCGCACAGGGGGCGGTGTCTCCCCCGAGCGCGGCCGTACGGGAGGCGGGGGTTCGCACAGGTGCGCCCGTGCGCGGGGCGGGGTCTCCTGTGCGGGGGCTGCCGTACGGGAGGTGGGAACGCCCGGGGTCCGGGGCGGGGGTGAAGGGCCGCGGGGGCCGAGGGCGCGGAAGGGCGGCGCGGCCCGGACCGTGAGGTCCGTTCGGCCGCGCCGCCCGCCGCAGGGGCCGCCCGGGGGGGTCAGACCGCAGGTTCGCCCAGTTGCACGGGCTCGGCGGCCGGCGAGGACGCTTCGCTCGGCTGTCTGCCCGGCAGTGCCACGCACGGCAGCAGGGCGAGGACGGTCAGCCCGAGCGCCCACCAGAACGTGGTGGAGAAGGCGCCCGCGAGAGAGTGCGCGATGGCGCTGTTCGGCAGCACCTGGGTCAGCCCGGCGGCACGGCCGTCCAGTTCGGCCCGCGCGCGCTGCTGGAGCACCACGGCGAGCGCGGCCGTGCCGACCGAGGCGCCGATCCGCTGGAAGATGTTGAAGGCGCTGGTCGCGTGCGGCACCGTGGCGGCCCTGAGACCCGAGTAGGCCGTGGTCATGCAGGGGAGCATGGCCGCGCCGAAGCCGAAGCCGCGGACCACCATCGACGAGCAGAGCAGGAGCTTGCTGCTGTCGGCGGTGATCAGACCGAACGGAAGGGTCGCGACCGCCGCGAGGAGGACGCCAGCGATCGAGACCGACCGCGCGCCGTACATGGCGGTGAGCCGGCCGACCACCACGATGGCGAGGAAGTAGCCGATGCTCTGCGGCATCAGGAGCAGGCCCGACTCCATCACGTCCGCGCCGCGGACCAGTTGGAAGTACAGCGGCAGCGGGATCATCGCGCCGAACATCGCCATGCTGAGGAAGAACGTCGCCGCCGTGCCGCTGGTGAAGTTGCGCTCCCGCAGCAGCCGCAGGTCCATGAGAGGCGCGAAGCGGGTGCGCAGCGCGTGCACGCTGAAGGCCGCGATCAGCAGGACACCGGCGATCAGCCCGATGATCGTGCGGCCGTTGCCGAAGCTGCCTTCCGCACCCACCTCGGACAGGCCGTACAGGAAGGCGCCGAGGCCGGGCGCGAGCAGGACGAGACCCAGCACGTCCAGGCGGGAGCGGCCGGGGGTGACCACATTGCTGATCTTCATCAGGGACAGCGCGATGGTGACCAGGCCGAGCGGCAGGTTGAGGTAGAAGATCCAGCGCCAGCCGATGTTGTCGATGACGACTCCGCCGAGCGTCGGTCCGACGACCGGGGCGAACATGGCCGGGATGGAGACGATGCCCATCAGCCTTCCCAGCCGCTTGGTGCCCGCGGCCTGCGCCAACAGCGACTGGCCGACCGGCATCACCAGACCGCCGCCGATGCCCTGGAGCACACGGAAGAAGATCAGGCTCTCCACCGACCAGGACAGTCCCGCGAGCAGCGACCCGGCGAGGAAGACCACCTGCGAGAAGAGCCAGGTCTGCTTGGCGCCGAAGCGTTCGACGGCCCAGCCGCTGAGCGGGATGGTCATGCACAGGGCCAGCAGATAGCCCGTCACGGACCACTGGACGGCGGACAGTTCGGCGTCGAACTCCTTCGCGAGCGTGCCGACCGCCACGTTCACGATCGTGCTGTCCAACAGGGTGGCGAAACCGCCCAGCACAAGGATGCCGGTGAGCCACCACAGATCGGGGCCGATGCGTTCGGAGTCGACCGCGGCCGCCGACGGCACCGCGTTGTCCTTGCTCATGGGTGTCCATTTCCTTCGGAGGATCGTCGGCCCCGATCGTTCCACGACACCTGTCGTGTGTGCAACACGTGTCGCCTAATCGCGGACCGATCGGTCCGGAACCGCGGACCCCTCGCCCACCAGTGCCGCCAGCTCGCGCTTGAGGACCTTTCCACTGGGTCCGAGGGGGAAGGAGTCCACGAACTCCACCCGCCGGGGGTACTTGTAGGCGGCGAGCCGCTCCCGGCTCCAGGCCACGATCCGCTCGCCGAGCGGCTGCCCGACCGCCACGCCGGGCCGTGCCACGACCACCGCGCACACCTCCTCGCCGTGCCGCTCGTCGGGCAGACCGATGACGGCCACCTGCGCGACGGCCGGATGGTGCACGAGCACCTCCTCGATCTCGCGCGGGTACACGTTGTAACCGCCGCGCACCACCATGTCCTTCTTGCGGTCCACAACCGACAGATAGCCGTCCTCGTCCTTCACGCCGAGGTCGCCCGACCGGAACCAGCCGTCCACCAGCACCTCGGCGGTCGCCTCGGGACGCCCCAGGTACCCGGCCATCACGTTGTGGCCGCGGACCACGATCTCGCCCACCGTGCCCGCCGCCACCCGTTCGATCCGGCCCTCCACGTCGGCCCGCGCGATCTCCACCTCGACGCCCCGGATCGGCAGCCCCACCGTGCCCGGCCGGGTCGGCCAGGCCTTCTGGTTGTACGCCACCACCGGGGAGGTCTCGGTGAGTCCGTACCCCTCGTACACCGGGCAGCCGAAGGTCCGCCGGACCTCGTCGAGCACCTTGACCGGCAGAGCGGAGCCGCCGGAGTAGACACGGTCGAGTGGGGGCCGCCGGGGTTCGTGCCGCGCCGCTTCCAGCAGCGCCAGGTACATCGTGGGCACGCCCATGAACACCGTGCAGCCGTGACGGATCATCAGCTCAAGGGCGGGACCGGCGTCGAACCGCTCCATCAGGACCATGGTCGCCCCGGCCCGGAAACAGGTGCTCATCGCGCAGACCAGCCCGAAGGTGTGGAACAGGGGCAGGCAGCCGAGCAGGACGTCACCGGGCCGGAAGTCGAACGGCGAGACCATTCCGACCTCGACGTTGCTCACGATGTTGCGGTGCGTCAGCATCGCGCCCTTGGGCCGGCCGGTGGTGCCCGAGGTGTAGAGGACCACCGCCAGGTCGCCCGGCTCCTGCGGCCTCCAGCCGTCGGCCGGCTCGGCCCGGTCGGCCAGCGCGTCCAACCGGGGCGCGTCCGCGGCCAGGGGCGCCAGCACGGTGACCAGCCGCACCCCGGCGAGCGTCGCACCCGGCGCGCCCTCGGTCAGCAGCGCCCCCTCGCACACCAGGACCGAGGCGCCGCAGTCGCGCAGCACGTACTCGATCTCGGACGCCTTGAGCAGCGCGTGCACGGGGACCACGACCGCGCCCAGCGCCAGCGCCCCGAAGTGGACGGCCGGGAACTCGGGCGAGTTGCCGATCAGCAGGGCCACCCGGTCACCCGGCCCGACGCCGAGGTCGGCCAGGGCCGCCGCGTACTTCCTGGCGCGCAGCCACAGCTGCTCGTACGTCACCCGATCGTCACCGAAGACGACCGCCGGATGGTCCGGGCGCCGGGCCGCGGACTCGGCGAGGATCGCCGCCACCGACAGGGACATGAGGCCTCCGCTCAGCAGTGCTCGACGTGCGCTCTCGTGCGCGGTGCCCCGGCCCGCAGGCCCGGGGCACCGCGCAGGACGGCACCGGTCACAGGGTGTGCGCGGTCCGCGTCCTGGGAATCTCCAGTTCCTGCCAGATGCCGCCGAGCGCCTCGGCGAACTTCTCCACGTCGCTGGTGGTGTGGGTGGCCGAGGGCGCAACCCGCAGGATCTCCTCGCCCGCCCGGACACTGGGCGCGTTGATCGCCTGGACGTAGATGCCGTGCCGCTCCAGCAGGAGGGCGGAGGCCTGCCGGCACAGCGCGTCGTCGCCGACGAACACGGACACGATGTGCGACATCGGCGAGACGTACGGGATGCCCCGCTCGTCCAGCAGGCGGTGCAGCAGCCGGGCGTTGTCCCGGAGCCGGCCGCGCTCCTCCTCGCTCGCGCGCAGGTGGCGGACCGCGGCGAGCGCGCCCGCGGCCAGCGCCGGGGGCAGCGAGGTGGTGAAGATGAACGAGCGCGAGAAGCTGCGGACCGCGTCGATCAGCGGGGCCGGCCCGGCGATGTAGCCGCCGGAGGTGCCGAACCCCTTGGCCAGCGTGCCCATGACGACGGTGAAATCGTCGGCGATGCCCTCGCGGGCGGCGATTCCCGCACCCTCGGGACCATACATACCGACCGCGTGCACCTCGTCGACGAACGTCGTCGCGCCGTAGCGCTGGGCGAGGGAGGAGATGTCCTTCAGCGGCGCCACGTCGCCGGACATCGAGTACACCGACTCCAGGACGATCATCTTGGGCCGCCCGGGGTCGGCGGCGGCGAGCAGTTCCTCCAGGTGCGCCACGTCGTTGTGGCGGAAGATGCGCTTCTCGGCGCGGCTGTGGCGCAGCCCGTCGATGATGGAAGCGTGGTTCAGCTCGTCGGAGAAGACCAGGGTGCCCGGCATCCGCCCGGCCAGGACGGACAGCGCGCCGTCGTTCGCGGTGTAGCCGGAGCTGAAGATCAGGGCGCTCTCCTTGCCGTGCAGCGCCGCGAGTTCGTTCTCCAGCAGGACGTGGTAGGGGTTGGTGCCGCCGATGTTGCGCGAGCCGCCGGAACCCGCGCCGAACGCCTCGAGGGCGGTGCGCATCGCATCGAGCACCGCGGGATGCTGCCCCATGCCGAGGTAGTCGTTGCTGCACCAGACGCTGATGTCGAGGTCACGGCCGTCGCCCGCGGTCCGGGCGACCGCGCTGGGGAACCGCCCCACGCGGCGGCCGATCTCCAGAAAGGAACGCTTGCTGTCGGCGAACTCCTTCATCTCGCTCGCAAAGAAGTCCAGATGCTGGGTCATGGCGCGAACTCGCTTTCTGGTAAACGGTCGTTGAGCCTTCACCGGCATCCGGCACAACCGGCGCGGGAAGGGCCGTACTCGGGCAGTGGCACTCAGACGGTGGCCGACAGCCGGCGCAGACGCCGTTTGTCGGGCTTGCCCGCGTCGTTGAGCGGGAGTTCGTCCAGGAACCGGATCTCCTCGGGCACGTGGGCCGCGGTCAGCGCGGCACCGACCCGGGAGCGGACCTCGGCCGGGCCGACCCGGGCGCCGGGCCGCACCACGATCGCGGCGTGCAGGTGCTCGATGCCGTCCGTGTCCCGCACGCCGTAGACGGCGACGTGCGCGACGCCGGCCAGAGCGGCGATCTCCCGCTCCACGGCGGCGGGGTAGATCTTGACGCCCCCGGCCTTCACCATGTCCGCGACCCGGTCGAGCAGGTGCAGATAGCCCTGCCCGTCGACGCGTCCGATGTCGCCGGTGCGGTACCAGCCCCCGCGCAGGACCAGCGCGGTCAGGCCGGGGTCCTTGAGGTAGCCGTCCATGACATGAGGCGAGCGCACCCACACCTCGCCACTGCGCCCGGTGGGCAACTCCTCACCCGTGCCGGGGTCGCAGACCCTGATGGCGGTCTCCCCGAAGGGCCGGCCCACCGTGGCCCGCAGCCGCGGGTCCATGTGCTCGCCGGGGTCGAGCAGGGTGATCCGGCCGCCCTCGGTCGTCCCGTAGCCCTGCACGAGGATGGGTCCGAAGGCCTTCGCGGCCTCCTCGATCCGTGCAGGCGCGGCGGTGCTGCCGCTGTAGATCAGCTGCCGCAGCGAGGAGAGATCGACCGGTCCGCCGCGCAGGCGGTCCACCGCCCGGTACAGGTGCGCGGTCGCCATGAAGGTGCGGGTGATGCCATGTGCGGCAACCGCCCGCAGGGCGCGCGCCGGATCGAACTCCTCGTGCAGGACCACGGTCCCGCCCGCGGCGAGGACGGCGTCGGCCATCGGTCCCGCGGTGTGGGAGAGCGGTGTGACGACGAGCAGCCGCGGGCCGTCCTCGGTGACAGAGGCCGCGGTCGCGGCGACAACGCTCTCCCAGGCACGCACCGACAGCCGGATCCCCTTGGGGTGCGCGGTGCTTCCGCTGGTGAAGACGACAGCAGCGAGGCCGCCCGGATCCGGCGCGGCGAGCGGGCCGAGGCGAGCCGGATCCGCAGGCTCGGCGGGTACGGCACCGCCGGCTCCGACACCGAACCCGGTGACGGCGGGCCGCCGGTTGACCCGGGCACACAGCTCCTGGGCACGCCCGGCGTTCTCGGCATCGGTGAACAGCACGTCGGCCGAGGTGTCCAGCAGAATCCGCAGCTGCGCGCCCAGCGGCAGAACGGGCGCGGCCGAACCGGGATTGGCGGACCGCAGATGAGTGACGGCGGCGCCCAGAAGATGGGCCGCGTACCGGGCGACAAGGGTGTCGGGACTGTTGGGCGCCACCAGGATGCCCACAACGCTGCCGGACCCCACACCCAGCCCGCGCAGAGTACGGGCGGCACCGGCCACGGCCCGGGCGAACTCCCCCGCCGTGATGGCCCGCCCGCGCCAGTGCACGGCGGTCCGGTCCGGGGCTGCAGCCAGCCCGGCCAGGATCCCGGCGGCATAGCCCCCGGGACCGGCCGGCATGTCCTGTGCGCCACCCATGGTCACCTCGTTTCAGCATGCGGTGGCCCTGGCACGGGCCGCCGCCGTCCTCCACCGACGCGCATCAGCTTCCCGGCGGACGAACCCGGCGACAATGTGCGAATGGCCTACCTGAACGAGCGACGGACGCCGCCCCGCCGACCGGCCAGACAGCGCACCACGGGCACAGTTGGAGCACCCCGAACGGACCCGTGAGCGCCCCTCACAGCCGGCACGCCGACACGCCGACACGCCGGGGCCGGACGGCGTGCGGCACCCCGCGCGGACGGGCCCCGGCCCCGCCCGCCGCCGGTGCCGAACACGAGCCCCACCACGCCACCCCGCCTGAGCAGCCTCACGACCCGGCAATCCGCCTCGGGCCGACACGAGGAGGCAGCAGCAGCCTTCACCGGGGCCGTCACCATCCGGCACCGTCACGCCGCCGACCAACCCGGCACCTGCATCCCCGTCCCTGCCGAGTCCCCGCACAAGCACTCGCACCCCACCCGGCCGCACCCGGACACCGGGAAGTGACAGCCGCAGCCGAACCGGCCGCGCCCGGGCAGCGGGAAGCCGGCAAAACGGTGTGCCCGGCACGGCCGTGCCGGGCAAGGCTGCCCACAGCCACGCACCGGCCCGGCCGCATCACCCCGCGGGATGCCACGAACAGCGGGCCGGCGCGAGAACGACACAGCCCTACACCCCTCACACCCACAACGGGTGAGCACCGCCCACCAGCATCGACGACCAGACCACCGCACCGACACCACCGACACCACCGACGACGGCCTTCGACCGACGCTCCCCCGCAGACCACCAGCGTCCACGGATCCCACGCCGCTGCGGGCCGAACAGCCCCGCGCAGCCGACAGGCGCGCCCGCACCCTCAGAGGTTCCCGGGCGGGAACCCGCCCCGAGCGGTCCAGGTGCACCGAGGTGCCGCGCTCGATTACCGACACCATTGCGGACAACGCCGCCGCCGCGATGATCGTCGGTGGGCGGGTCATGCGCCCGATGGATGTCGATGTCCGGTGGGTCGCTACGACGTTGGCGAAGAACGGCGTGATCGAGGAGTCCGGGGTCTCCGTCAGCCAGCACCTCGAAGCCGGCCAGATGCTGTTGTCGGGCTCTTTCACCCGACCCGTCTCGGTCGAACCGAACACCGTCAGCCACGCCGACTTCAACTCGTTGGGCTCGATCGGGGTGGTGTTCCAGTGACCGCACACAACCCGCCGGCCGGCGCATCGCGGCCCACACCGGGCCAGTGGCCCCTGCCGCCGAACGCATTCAAAGCGGCGCTCACCCGAGGCGAGCGGGTGATCGGCATCTGGTGCTCGCTGGCAGACCCGTACCCCGCCGAGATCATCGCTGGCGCCGGCTTCGACTGACTGCTTCTCGACACCGAACACTCGCACGCCGATATCGCGACCGTGCTCTCACAACTCCAGACGGTCGCCCCCTATCCCTGCTCACCCGTAGTGCCTCCCCCGGTCAACGATCCCGTCGTGCTCAAGCGGCTCCTGGATGTCGGCGCGCAGTCACTGCTGATTCCACAGGTCGAGTCGGCTGAAGAAGCGCGCACCGCCGTCGCCGCCACCCGTTACGCCCCCGCGGGCGTCCGCGGCGTGGCGGCGTGCCGCTGCGGTTGACGACCGCCACACAGATCCGCGCCCCTTCGGCCCGGGCCGCCTCCAGCGCGGCCTCGGCCGCCCCGTACGCGATGGCGTACGACAGCGGTTCCCTCAACACCTGACACAAACGGCGCTACGACGGCATCGGCCGCGCCCTGTCCCGTCGCGCTCCGTGGACGTGCACAGGCAGGGAGTCCCACGAGCGCAGGGTGTTGTCGGGGTGGCGGTGCGGTGTGCCGATGAGTTCGATGCGCTCGACGCGGCCGGCCGGCGCGGTCAGCAGCGCCTCGGCCTCTAAGCGGGCGCCTTGCTGGCCGATGCACTGGTAGATGCCCACGCCGAAGCCGACGTGGCCGGAGAGGTCGCGAGTGAGGTCGAAGCGGTGAGGGTCATGCCGCCGGTCCGGATCGCGGTTGGCCGCGCCGAGAAGCATGAGGATCTTCGGGTCCGCCGGGACGACCGTGCCGTCGGTGGTGACGGGGTGGACGAAGGTCTGCACCGGGGGCTGCCGGCGGAGCATCTCGTCGAGCGCGGCCCGCGCCAGCTCCGCTCACTCCCGCCGCCGCGCAGAACGGCATCAGTCGTCCTTGCCTCCGACGAGCCCGTTCTCGTACGCGAAAATCACCGCGTGGACGCGGTCGCGCAGGCCGAGCTTGGCGAGGAGATGGACCATGTGTGTCTTGACGGTGGTTTCGGACAGGACGAGCCGCTGCGCGATGAGGGGGTTGCTGAGGCCGGCCACCACCAAGGTGAACACGTCCCGCTCCCGGACCGTCAGCACCGAGAGGAGGTCGTGGCCGGGGGCCGGGACCGGGTCTCTGCCGACGCCGAACACACCGGCGTAGGTGTCCAGCAGCCGACGTGTCGTACGCGGTGACAGGATCGCGTCGCCGGCGGCGACCGCCCTGATGCCCGCGAGCAGTTCCCCGGGGCGCGTGTTCTTCAGCAGGAACCCGCTGGCCCCGGCGCGCAGGCTCTCGAAGGCGTACTCGTCCAGATCGAAGGTAGTAAGGATGATCACCCGGGATGCCGGGTGGTCCGCGACGATCCGCCGGGTCGCGGCGATGCCGTCGAGCACGGGCATGCGCACATCCATCAGCACTACGTCAGGTCCCGCGGAAGCCGCCGCGGACACCGCTTCCGCGCCGTCCGCGGCGAGGCCGACGACCTGCATGTCGTCCTCGGCGTCGATCAGCAGGGAGAACCCGAGTCTGAGCAGCGGGTGGTCGTCGGCGAGAAGAACACGGATGGTCATCGGCGCGAGGAGTCTTCCGGGAAGGGCAATGTGGCCGTGGTCTGCCACCCTCCACCGGACCGGGGACCAGCCTCGATCCGGCCTCCGAACAGGGACGCACGCTCGCGCATCCCTGTGATGCCGTGCCCGGTCGCCGCTTCGGGCCGGAACAGTGGCGGGGGGTTCGCCGGCGGCTGAATGCCGTCGTCGCGAACGGTGATGTCGATACGGGTGTTTGTTGACCGTATATCCACCGTGACGTGCTGGGCCTGGCGGGCGTGCTTGAGGACGTTGGTGAGGGACTCCTGGACGATTCGGTACACGGCGAGTTGCACGGTGGCAGCGACCGCGTCCAAGCCGTCCGACATGGTCAGCCGGACCTCGGGGCCCGCCGAGCGCACCGCGGAAACCAGGGTCGAGAGGTCGCCGACCCCCGGTTGGGGGGACAGTTCGGCCCGGTCACCGGTGCGCAGGACGCCGAGCATACGGTGCATCTCGTCGAGGGCCTGACGGCCGACCTCCGAGGCTTGCGCGATCGCCTCCCGTTGCGTGCCCGGCGGGCCGATGGCGACGGCCGCGTCATTGAGGGTGATCATGACGGAGATGCTGTGCGCGACGACGTCGTGCATCTCCCGGGCGATACGTGCCCGCTCCAGGGCGACAGCGATCTGGGCGCGCGTGTCGCGGTCGCGCTCCGCGCTCTCGGCTCGCTCCCAGATGGAGGCGACATAGGCCCTGCGGGTCCTGGTGTACACGCCGAGCAGCCAGGAAGCGGTGACCGTGCCGCTGAGCAGGAACCCGCTGAACCAGATGTTGTCGGGATGCCAGCGGATCGCGGCCAGCACCACCCCCGCCTGCGCGCCGCAGGCCAGGGCCGCCAGCACCCGCACGGGGGTCTCGCTCAGGCCGAGCAGGAACAGCGCGACCAGGACGGCCAGATCGCCGACCGCGGGCACGCCGTACAACCACTGCGTGAAGCTGACAGCCCCCAGGAGCAGGACGGCCGCGACCGGTCGGCGGCGACAGAGCACCAAGGGCGCGGCCAGCGCCAGATCCCATCCGACCGCGTCCAGCGCCTGGGGCGCGGACAGGCCCCCGTGCAACCCATTCAGCAGCGCCGACGCGGCCGCGAAGCCGCCGGCCAGCGCCACGTCCGTAGCCAGCGACCGGCGGTCGTGAGGTCGCGGCAGCCGTGGCCGGCGTTCCGGAACCGCCGACCGGCTCCCCTTCACTCCCCCTCCTTACACGTCACGGCGACGCAGCAGGACCGCAGCGCCCGCGACCGCCGCCACCGTCCAGGCGAGAAGGACACACAGCCCGGTGCCGGGGCTGAGGGTGTGGTCCTGGTGCAGGCTCGTGATGAAGCTCTGCCCCGCGTCGCTGGGCAAATACTGCGCCACGTCCTTGCCCCAGCTTCCCAGCAGCTCGCCGAAGATGATCGGCACGACCAGGATCAGGCCCAGGAAGGTGACCAGGGCGCCCGGTGTGTTGCGTACGATCCAGCCCACCGCGCCGCCCAGCACCCCGATCAGAGTCAGGTACAGAGCGGTGCCGAAGACCACCCGGGGCACGCCGGAGTCGGTCAGGGAGTATCCGGTGCGATAGTGCGAGAGCAACCCCTGCGAGGACAGGAAGGCCACCACGACCGCCACGGTCATGGCCACCCCGATCACCGCGACGAACACGACCGCCTTGGCCCATACGGTGGGCAGCCGCCTGGGTACGGCCGCGAACGTCGAGCGGATCATGCCCGTGCTGTACTCACCGGAGACCACCAGGACACCCAGCGAGCCGATCAGCAGCTGGGCCAGGAGAAAGCCCTGCATCGTCGACGACGGGGCGAGGTCCTCCGGAGCGATACTGGGCGTCACGTGCCTGGTGTTCCAGGCGACGATGAGACCGATGCCTATCAGAGCGACCACGGCCGCCGCCAAAATGGCCCAACTCGACCTCAGCGTACGAAACTTGATCCACTCCGAGACCACCGCTCGCGGCACGGACACGGGCTCGCTGTGCACCTCGGAGCGCACAGGCCCCGCCGCCTGCCCGGCAACCGGCTCGGTGGCCAGCGTTCGCACGCTCATGCCGCCTCCTTCGCGCGGTACTCCACGGAGTCCTCGGTCAGCGCCATGTAAGCCTCCTCCAACGACCCCGTCTGGGGGGCCAGTTCGTACAGGGTGACATCGGCCTTGCGCGCCACCGTCCCGATGTCGTCGCTGGTCAGTCCCTCGACCGCGAAGACCCCGGGCTCACCCGCCTCGTGCACGATCGCGCCCTCGCGCGCCAGGAGTTCACGAAGGGAGTCCGCCTCGGGCGATCGCACCCGGACCCGCTCGGCGCCCGCGTCGGCGATGAAGGAGGCCATCGACTGGTCACGCAGCAGCCGACCGCGTCCCATCACGATCACATGGTCGGCGGTCACAGCCATCTCGCTCATCAGATGGGACGACAGCAGAACCGTGCGTCCTTCGGCGGCCAGCTCCCGCAGCAGGAAGCGGATCCAGCGGATTCCGTCGGGATCGAGACCGTTGACCGGTTCGTCGAGGATGAGGATCTCCGGATCGGCGAGGAGGGCCGACGCGATGCCCAGCCGCTGCCCCATGCCGAGCGAGAAGCGGCCGGCACGTCGGCCGGCAGCCTCTTCGAGCCCCACGACGCCGAGGACCTCGTCCACCCGCTGTCGTCCGATCCCGGCAGTCGCGGCCTGGGCGAGCAGGTGACCGCGGGCTGACCGGCCGGGGTGAATGGCGCGTGCCTCCAGAAGCGCGCCCACCGTCTTCAGCGGCCGTGCGTGCTGGCTGAAATGCCGCCCGTTCACGGTGACCGTCCCCGAGGTCGGGGCGTCCATTCCCATGATCAACCGCATGGTGGTGGACTTGCCGGCCCCGTTGGGCCCCAAGAAGCCGGTGACGACGCCCGGCCGAACCGTGAACGTCAGGTCCTCCACAGCCGCCTTGTCGCCATAGCGTTTGGTCAGCGATTTCGCTTCAATCATGCAATCCTCCGTGGCGCTGTTTCCTGCACGCTATCCACGGGGAGAGCCATGGCACGTCCCCCACCTGGCGCGACTTCTGCCCCCCAGACCTCATCCGGTAGGACGAGCCGCGTACTCCGCCGGTAGAAGCACCGAGCCGCTCCGGACCTGGCTGGAGCTTTCCACCGCGCTCTTCGAGTACGGCGGTGCTACCGGACGACCACCCGCTCTACGCCGGCAACATGAGCGGCTGGGGGTACTTCGGGACCGGCACCGAGGTGGCCGAGGAGGCCGACCCGTGGATCGCGGTCGGGTTCTCCTTCTCCCAGACGGCCACCGCGTCGTGGTCTCTCGCCAAGCCGGAGAAGGTCGTGCACGTCGACATCGAGGAGTCCCAGCTCGGCCGGATCTTCCAGCCGACGCTGGGCCTCGTCGCCGACGCGAAGATGTTCCTCGGTCAGCTCAATGGCCAGCTGCAGGCCTCCGGCCTGCAGAGCAGGCATCTCGCGGACGAGGTACGGCCGGCGGAGATCGCGAGGGCGAAGGAGTCCTACGCCGAGACATTGAAGGCATACGTCGGCGCCGACCCGATCGTGCCGGCCGCGATCGGCCAGATCCCCTCGGAGGAGGTCCCCGCAGGGACCATCTTCGTCAACGACGAGGGTTTCCCGGTGCCTGGGATGGTGTACCGGGAGTCGAAGTATCCGTCCGGCTTCGCGTCGCCGCTGGGCTTCCACTACGCGGCGTTGGGACCATCCCTTCCGGTGGCGATCGGCGCGAAGCTCGCCGCGCCCGACAGCCTGGTCGTCAGCGTCGGCGGCGACGCCGGCTTCTACTACGACTGCAGCGAACTCTCGGTGCTCGCCGAGCGCAATCTCAAGGTCGTGAGCATCGTCCTCAACAACAGCGGCCTGTACGGTGGCCGGCGCGGCCGTGAGCACGGGGGCCCCGGCACCGTGCCGTTCACGCACTGGACCGACCTTCCCGAGACCGACTACACCGCAGTCGCCAAGGCCATGGGCGTGCCGGGCGAGAGGGTGGAGAAGGCGGACGAGCTCGGGCCGGCGATCCAGCGTGCGATCGCGGCGGACGGCCCGTACTTCCTCGAGGTGATGACGTCCGCCAGCACGATGCACCTGCACCTGCACCTGGCCGGATGGCCTGATCCGGACCCCAAGACCACCCGCAAGATCGGCCATGGCGACCGGGTCGTCGACGGCTCGTGGCCGAGCTGACGAACGACCCGGCATCCGGTTCACGTGACGCCGGAGCATCTCGGAAACGGGGCTGAACCGATCTCAAGGAGGAGATATGGCGACAGTTGAACATCAGCAGGAAGCGACGCCGACGGGGGCACGGCTGCCCGGCATGGGGAGGTTCGTCGAGTTTCTCGAGGCCCGGAAGGCGGAGACGGAGAATCCGAAGCATGCCGCGATGCTCGGCTTGCTGATCGAGCACTCGGTCGCCGAGCTGCGGGATCACGATATCGACCGGACGATGGCGACGCTGGTGGAGGACTGCGTCTACCACAACTACGGCGACCCCGCCATGGTCGAGCGGAACGGGGGGCCCGCCATCGACAGGAAGACGGTGCGCGCGAACTACCTCGCGAACATCGCGAACGGCACGCTGAACATGGACAGCCTCGAAGTCGAGATCGAGCACTTCTTCATCAGCGATGACGCCATCGCCTGGGATGGCTACACGCTTCTTCTGCTGCCTGGTGTGGTGCTGGCCGAGGTGGGTGTGTCCCTGCCGGACGGGGGAACGGTCGACGACGACTTCGTGCAGAGGACAAGGTCGGTCATCGTCATCCCGTTCCGCGACGGTCTGATGGTCGGAGAGGACTTCTACTTCGACGGCCAGGGCACCTTGAAGAAGGTGGCTTGACCTATCCTCCCGCTCCCTCGCCGCCGGGTCCCTCGCCGCGGGGCAAGCAGGATCCTTGAGAAGCGATCCCGTGCCCGGATCCGTCAGGTGAGGCCGAGGCAGGCCAGGGCACGGCGGTAATCGCGGGCCCGTGGCGGAGGGACGGCGGCGATGTCTCGATGGCCGTCTTGGCGGTGGACGTTGGTCGCGCGGGCACACAAAGAGGCGTCGGCCCCGGCCTACGCGGCCGGGTCGTATGGCCGCGGGCCGGCCGCTCCTCGGCGGGGAACCGGGGGCGCCACCGCGGTCATGTGGACTACGCCTTGCCGCCGGAATGGGCAGGGTCCGCGCCGCGCCGGGCAAGGGGGACGCCATGACCGTCAACGGGTTCCTGGGTCAACTCGTCGATCTGCCGCGGGTCCTCAACGAGCACAGCTACAACATCAATATCTTCGGCACCCCGTCTCCGACCGAGCCATGGGGATGGAACCTGTGGGGGCACCATCTGGCCGTCAACTGCCTGCTGATCGGCGGCCGTCAGGTGCTCACACCCGTCTTCTTCGGAGCCGAGCCGAACCTGATCGACAGCGGAGAGCACGCCGGGCTGTCACTGCTCGACGAGCAGGAGCGTGCAGGCCTGGACTTCGTGCGGAGCCTGACAGCCGCCCAGGCCGAGAAGGCGGTGCTGTACCACCACAAGCGCGACCCGGGGATGCCCCCCGGCCGACTGCACCCCGGCGACGAGCTGCACCTCGGCGGCGCCCTCCAGGACAACCGGATCATCCCCTTCGAAGGGCTCCCCGGCGCGGAGCTCGACGCTGCCCAACAGAAGGCACTGACGCGGTTGGTGGACCTGTTTCTGGACTACCAGCCCACCGGCCCCAGACAGGCACGGATGGCGGACGTCCGCCTGCACCTCGACGACACCCACTTCTGTTGGATCGGCGGGCGCGGGGACGAGGATCCGTTCTACTTCCGCGTGCAGAGCCCTGTCATCCTGGTCGAGTTCGACCATCACGCCGGTATCTTCCTGGCGAATCCGGAGCCCGAGAAGTTCCACACCCACATCCTCGTCCGAACGCCGAACGGCAACGACTACGGCGCCGAACTCGTCCGACAGCTCACGGGTTCTCCTCATCGTCTCGACGGTCCCGCCTAGGTGAGTCGCCCCGCGGTCGGGGCGCTCCCCGCCTGGGGAGGCGGCCCGGAAGCCGGGCGATACGCCGGGCCGCCCCCGTTCGCTACACCGACATGCCCACCGAACGGCTGCACCGGCTCCTCAACTGCGACACGAACCCCGACTTCGTGGTCGACGCGGCGGCGGACGAACTCAGGAACGTCTGCACGTCCCAGGGCAGGCGCAGTCAAGTGACGTGTCATGACGGCGAGTTGGGAGTTGGTGATCGCCGCACCCCTTGGGGGTGCACCCGTGCGCCGTCCGCTACACCGCTCCCACCAGGTCACGGGCTCTGGCGTCCACCAGAAGAACGGCTCTGTCGCGGATTCCGAATCCGCGACAGAGCCGTTCCTGTTTCCGACTGCCAGCCAGGGGACGGGAGTTCCCTTGCCGCCTGCTACTGGCGGCTGACGTTGCCGTAGACCTGGGCGCGGCTCCGTTCGAGGTGGAACGCAAAGGCTCCACCACCCTGTGTGACACCCCAGATCAGGAGAGACCCGCGGTACTCACGCTGCTCAAGGCCACTTCGGCATCAGCGGGGGTTCAGTGGCTGCGCTCCTACGGCGTCCTCCATCAGGTTGGTTCACGGATGTGCCGCCGCCCGCCGCGAGGGGCTTGATGCGGCGTGCAGCACCTGACGTTTGAGATGCCAGGCCCGTGGTCGTTTCATTCTGAACACTTTGTTGGTACGTCCTGACATACCTGTTGACATCCCTCCAGAGCGGCTCCATAGTCTCTCCAACTAGAGCGCGCTACTAACGCGCTCCAGTTCCCTCACAGGTGGTCCACACCTACGACTGCCACAGAAAACGCGCCACCCCGCACGGCGCATGGACACCGCTCACGCACCGCGTCACCACTCGGTGATCGCGCTCAGGTCGCCAAACACGCTCCCGCTCACTACAGACACCACCCCGACAAGCACAGCGAGGTGCAAGGGACATGCACAGAAACCACCGAGCCGCAATTTTCACCGCCACCGTTCTCGCCGGGACCCTGCTGGCCGCCGGCTGTTCCAGCAGCTCGGGCGGCAAGAAGGCCACGGAGGACACCTCCGGCGCCTCCGCGGGCAAGGCCACCACTCCGCGGATGACGGTGGCCATGGTCACCCATGCCGCCCCCGGCGACACCTTCTGGGACCTCGTCCGCAAGGGCGCCCAGGCCGCCGCGGCCAAGGACAACATCAAACTCGTCTACTCCAGCGACCCCAGCGCCGGAAACCAGGCCAACCTCGTGCAGAACGCGATCGACCAGAAGGTCGACGGCATCGCCCTCACCGCCGCCAAGCCGGACGCCATGAAGGACGTCGTCGCCAAGGCGAAGACGGCCGGCATCCCGGTCGTCGGCTTCAACTCCGGTGTCAGCGACTGGAAGAAGCTCGGCATGCTCGAGTACTTCGGCCAGGACGAGAACATCGCAGGCCAAGCCTTCGGCCAGCGCCTCAACCAGCTCGGCGCCAAGCACACACTGTGCGTCATCCAGGAACAGGGACAGGTCGCTCTGGAGGCCCGCTGCGCCGGCCTGAAGAAGGGCTTCAGCGGGAAGACGGACATCCTGTACGTCAACGGCACGGACATGCCGTCGGTGAAGTCGACGATCACCGCCAAGCTCACCCAGGACAAGGCCATCGACCAGGTGGTCACCCTCGGCGCCCCGATCGCGCTGACCGCCGTGCAGTCGCTGTCCGACGCCGGCAGCAAGGCGAAGCTCGCCACCTTCGACCTCAACGAGAACCTGGTGAAGGCCGTCCAGGACGGAAAGATCGAGTTCGCCGTCGACCAGCAGCCGTACCTGCAGGGCTACTTGGCGGTCGACTCCCTGTGGCTCTACAAGACCAACGGTAACTTCAGCGGTGGCAGCACCGCGCCCGTCCTCACCGGACCGGCCTTCATCGACAAGACCAACGTCGACGCCGTGGCCAAGTTCGCCGCGAAGGGCACTCGGTGATGAGCGTGACCCAGCATGCCGAGCCGGCGGTGACCTCACCGCCGGCCCCCGGCCCCAAGCCCACCGACGGCCGGACCGCCGAACGCCCGCTGGCCATCCGGCTGTTGGCGCGTCCTGAGGTGGGTGTCTTCCTCGGTGCGGCCGCGGTATACGTGTTCTTCCTGATCGCGGCTCCGCCGGTGCGTGAGGGCGCGTCGATGGCGAACATCCTCTACGGTTCGTCGACCATCGGGATCATGGCTCTGCCGGTGGCGCTGCTGATGATCGGCGGCGAGTTCGACCTCTCCGCCAGTGTCGCCGTCATCACCTCGGCGCTGACCGCGTCGATGCTCAGCTACCAGCTGACCATGAACGTGTGGGTCGGTGTGATCGTCGCTCTGCTGGTGTCGCTGGGGATCGGCTTCCTCAACGGCTGGCTCGTGGTCAAGACCGGGTTGCCGAGCTTCCTGATCACGCTGGGCAGCTTCCTGATCCTGCAGGGCGTCAACCTCGCCGTCACCAAACTGGTCACGGGGAACGTGGCGACCGACGACATCAGCACCATGGACGGCTTCGGCCAGGCCAAGAAGGTCTTCGCCTCCTCGTTCGACGTCGGCGGCGTCCAGGTGAAGATCACGATTGTGTGGTGGCTGGTGTTCGCCGCCATCGCCACCTGGGTTTTGCTGCGGACGAAGTACGGCAACTGGATCTTCGCGGTGGGCGGGAACAAGGACTCCGCGCGTGCGGTGGGTGTGCCGGTGGCGTTCACGAAGATCTCGCTGTTCATGCTGGTGGGTTTCGGTGCCTGGTTCATCGGGATGCACCAGCTGTTCTCCTTCAACACCGTGCAGTCCGGCGAGGGCGTCGGCCAGGAGCTGATCTACATCTCCGCGGCCGTGATCGGCGGGTGTCTGCTGACCGGCGGTGCGGGTTCGGCGATCGGGCCGGTGTTCGGGGCGTTCATGTTCGGCATGGTCCAGCAGGGCATCGTCTACGCCGGCTGGAACCCCGACTGGTTCAAGGCGTTCCTGGGCGTGATGCTGCTGGGCGCCGTCATGATCAATCTGTGGGTGCAGCGCACCGCGACCCGGAGGTGACCTCGATGACCGACCACAAGAGCGGCACCCACGGCGCGATCCTGACCGACACGCCGCCCGGGGACGGGGACCATCCCCTCGTCCAGCTCCGCAGCGCGGGCAAGGCGTACGGCAACGTGCGTGCCCTGCACGGTGTGGACCTCGCGGTCCGCCCCGGCCAGGTCACCTGCGTGCTGGGGGACAACGGCGCGGGCAAGTCCACCCTGATCAAAATCATCTCCGGCCTGCACCAGCATTCGGAGGGCGAGTTCCTGGTCGACGGGGAGCCGGTGCACTTCACCACCCCCCGCCAGGCGTTGGACCGGGGCATCGCGACGGTCTACCAGGACCTGGCCGTGGTCCCGCTGATGCCGGTGTGGCGCAACTTCTTCCTCGGCTCCGAGATGACCCGGGGCCCCTGGCCCGTGCGCCGTCTCGACATCGAGAAGATGAAGCAGACCGCCGACGAGGAACTGCGCAACATGGGCATCGTCCTGGACAACCTGGACCAGCCCATCGGCACCCTCTCCGGCGGCCAGCGCCAGTGCGTGGCCATCGCCCGCGCCGTCTACTTCGGCGCCCGCGTCCTCATCCTCGACGAGCCGACCGCAGCGCTCGGCGTCAAGCAGTCCGGCGTCGTCCTGAAGTACGTGGCGGCGGCCCGCGAACGCGGTCTGGGGGTCATCTTCATCACCCACAACCCCCACCACGCCTACATGGTCGGCGACCACTTCAGCGTCCTGCGCCTGGGCACCATGGAACTCTCCGCCGAACGCAGCGAGATCACCCTCGAAGAGCTCACCAACCACATGGCCGGCGGCACCGAACTCGCCGCACTCAAGCACGAGTTGTCCCAAGTCCGCGGCCTCGACGTCGAAGAACTCCCCGAAGAGAAGGACCTGACAGTCCTGTAGCCGCGTATCCCCAGCACGGCAAGGCCACAAGCCCCAACTGCTGGGGAACATGCCCCCGTTTGACCGACGTCAGCGCGACGTCTCCGGTGCCGTGTCACTGGTGCCTCGTACTACCAGCTTCGGGTCCAGTACGGCCTCCCGGACTTCCAAGTCAGGGTTCTCCAGCCGCTCGGCGGCGAACCGCACGGCATGTTCAGCCATGAGAACCGCGTCCTGGCGGACGGTGGTCAGACCGATCGGCATCAGATGGGAAAGGTGACTGTCGTCGTACCCGACGACCGACACATCGCGCGGGACGTCAACACCCGCGCGCGTCAAGGCCATCAACAGGCCCCATGCACAACGGTCGTTGCCCGCGAGAACCGCCGTCGGCAGGGCCTGCCCCCGGTCGCGCTCCGCCAGGAGGAGGTGGCCCGCCTCGATGCCCGACTCCTCCGTGTGCTGCCCGGGGATCACCCGCACCTCGGACTCCAGCCCGTGCCGGCGCATCGCGGCCCGGTACGCACGCCGCCGCTCGACCGATCCGGGTCCCCGGCCGCCGTCGATGTGCACGATCCTGCGGTGCCCCAGTTCGACCAGATACTCCATGGCCTGTTGGATGCCCTTGCCCTCGGCACTGTGCACGAAGTCCACGCGGGCGCTGGGCACTCGACGGCTGACCGAGACGGTCACCACCCGGTGTCCGAGTTCGTCGAGATAGCTTGCCTCGGCCTCGGGGCCGAGCAGGATCAGCGCCTCGCAGCGGTGACTGAGCAGTGCTTCGGCGGCCTTCGCCTCGCTACGGCCATGGGTGGCCGCGGAGAGCAGGACGTCGTAGCCGAGACGTTCGGCTTCGGGGTAGATCCCCTGGATGAGGTCCGCGTGGAAGGTCTGGTGCACGGTGTACATCACGCCGAGCGTGCGGCTTCGCCCACGGGCCAGCAGTCGGGCCGCGCTGTCGGGGTGGTAGCCGATCTCGTCGGCGACCCGCAGCACGCGCTCCCGGGTCTCCTCGCTCGCCCCTGGCTGACCGCGGAAGATGATCGAGACGAGCGCCCGGGACACCCCTGCTTTCGCGGCGACGTCCACCATCGTGGGCCGCCGCTTTCCCGACGCATCCACCTGTGATCCACCCTTCGACGCGCCCAGCCTAAGGGCTCTCTCGAAATCTCCCAGCAACAAGGTATTGACATGACATTTGGACAGGGGTCATCGTACACGAACTAGAGCGCGCTAGTAGAGCGCGTTAGCAAACCTCGTGAGAGTCCTCGTCTCCGCCATGAAAGGGCAGCCAGCGTGATGCCGTTCGAAATCCTGACCATGGGCCGCGTGGGGGTGGATGTGTATCCGCTCCAGACGGGCGTGGGCCTGGCCGAGGTCACTTCGTTCGGCAAGTACCTGGGCGGCAGCCCGGCCAATGTCGCTGTCGCCGCGGCCCGGTACGGGCGCTCGTCGGCCGTCATCACAATGACGGGCCGGGACCCTTTCGGGGAGTTCGTCCGCACGGCTCTGGAGGATTACGGCGTCGACAGCCGGTTCGTCGGCACGTCGGGCATAGCGCCGACACCGGTGACGTTCTGTGAGATCTTCCCGCCGGACGACTTCCCGCTGTACTTCTACCGCCTGCCGAAGGCCCCCGACCTGGACATCCAGCCGGGCGAGCTGAACCTGGACGCGATCCGTGACGCCGAGATCTTCTGGGTCACCGGCATCGGGCTGAGCGAGGAGCCGAGCCGCTCGACCACCCTCGCCGCCCTCTCCCACCGGGCGAAGTCCGGCCCGACCGTCTTCGACCTGGACTGGCGGCCGATGTTCTGGGCACACCCGGACCAGGCCTGTGCCTACTACGCCGAGGCCCTGCGCCACACCACCGTCGCCGTGGGCAATCTCGACGAGTGCGAGGTGGCGACCGGTGAGCGCGAACCGTACGCCGCCGCGAAGGCGATGCTCGCCGCCGGGGTGGAGCTGGCCGTGGTGAAACAGGGCCCGAAGGGCGTCCTGGCCATGGACCGGGACGGTTCGGCGGTCGAGATACCGCCGGTCCCGGTGGACGTCGTCAACGGGCTCGGCGCCGGTGACGCGTTCGGCGGCGCGCTCTGCCACGGGCTGCTGTCCGGCTGGGACACCCGCCGTACGGTCGCGTTCGCCAACGCGGCCGGCGCGATCGTCGCGGGCCGGCTCTCCTGCTCCGACGCGATGCCCACCGAGGCCGAGGTCGACGCCAAGGTCCGCGAGGCGACCACCACACCCATCGAACGAGAGGCGTGACGACGTGCCCTCCGACAACGTGAGCCGGATCGTGGACGCCAGGGTCAACGACCCCGGCGCCGTCGCCGCAGCGGCGGCGCGCCGTGTGAAAGCCCCCTCGCTCCTCGGCGCCCACGGCAAGGCCATGATCGTCGCGGCCGACCACCCCGCCCGCGGTGCCAACGGCGTCGGCGCCGACCCCATCGCGATGGCCAACCGCTTCGAGCTGCTGGACCGCCTGTGCACAGCCCTGGAGCGGCCCGGCGTCACGGGTGTCCTGGGCACCGCCGACATCCTGGAAGACCTGCTGCTGCTCGGTGTCCTGGACGGCAAGAGCGTCTTCGGCTCCATGAACCGCGCCGGACTCGCGGGCTCCGTCTTCGAGATCGACGACCGCTTCACCGGGTACGACGCCGAGACGATCGCCGCGATGGGCTTCGACGGCGGCAAGACGCTCACCCGTATCGCCCTCGACGACCCGGCGACACCCTCCGCCCTGGAGAACACCGCCCGCGCCGTCAACGAGCTGAACGACCGCCACCTCATCGCCGTGATCGAGCCGTTCCTCTCGACCTGGCAGAACGGCAGGATCCGCAACGACCTCTCGACGGACGCCGTCGTCAAGTCGATCACCATCGCGTCGGGCCTGGGCCGTCGTACCGCCTACACCTGGCTCAAGCTCCCGGTCGTCGACGGCATGGAGCGGGTGCTCACCTCCTCGACGCTGCCCGCGCTGCTGCTGGGCGGCGAGGTCAAGGACGCCGAAGCGGCCTTCGCCTCCTGGGGCAAGGCCCTCAAACTCCCCACCGCCCAGGGCCTGGTGGTCGGCCGGTCGCTGCTCTACCCGTCGAACGGCGACGTCGCCGGCGCGGTGGACAAGGCGGTGAGCCTGCTGTGACGGACACGACCAAGTACCGCCTGCCGAAGGGGACTTCGGCCGACGGCCCCTACGACCTCCTGGTCACGCCCGAGTCGGCGGGCTGGGGATACTCCGGCCTCAGGATCCTGACCCTGGGGCCGGGCCAGGCGCACACGCTGTCCACCGGGGACTCCGAGTTCCTGGTCCTGCCGCTGACGGGCTCCTGCACCGTCACCACGGACGGCGGCGCCTTCGAACTCGCCGGCCGGACAGGCGTGTTCGCCTCCGCCACCGACTTCGCCTACCTCCCCCGCGAGTCGGAGGCCCTGATCAGCAGCGCGGACGGCGGGACGTTCGCGCTGCCCTCCGCCCGTACCGAGCGGAGCTCACTCTCCGCTCGGTACGGGCCCAAGGAGGACGTGCCGGTCGAACTGCGCAGTGCGGGCGCCTGCTCACGGCAGGTCAACAACTACTGCCTGCCCGGCACCTTCGACGCCGGGCAGCTACTGGTGTGCGAGGTCCTCACCCCCGGCGGCAACTGGTCCTCCTACCCGCCCCACAAGCACGACGAGGCCCGCCCGGGCGTCGAGTCGGAGCTGGAGGAGATCTATTACTTCCAGGTCGCGGGCGGTGAGAACGGCTTCGGCTACCTGGGGGTCCCCCCGCGCGAGCGAAGCCGAGCGTGGCGGAGGGTCTACGGCACCGAGGACCGGCCGATCGACGTGCTCGCCGAGGTCCCCTACGGCGACACGGTGCTGATCCCGCACGGCTGGCACGGCCCGTCGATCGCGGCGCCCGGATACGACCTCCACTACCTCAACGTCATGGCGGGTCCCGGCCAGGACCGTGCCTGGCTCATCTGCGACGACCCTGCGCACGGCTGGGTGCGCGCCACCTGGGAGACCCAGGAGGTCGACGACCGGCTGCCCTTCGAAGGACTCAACGAGCGATGAACACCGTCCGACTCACGACCGCCCAAGCCCTCGTGCGTTTTCTGGCGAACCAGTACAGCGAGCGTGACAGCCAGGAGCAGCGTCTGATCCCCGGGGTGTGGGGGATCTTCGGGCACGGCAATGTGGCCGGGATCGGCCAGGCGCTACTCCAGGCCGCCGTCACCCAAGAGGCCGATCTGCCCTACTACTTGGCCCGCAACGAGCAGGGCATGGTCCACGCATCGGTGGCCTACGCGAAGATGCGCGACCGGCTGGCCACCTTCGCCTGTACGGCGTCCACCGGCCCCGGGTCCACGAACATGATCACCGGCGCGGCTCTGGCCACCACCAACCGCATCCCTGTTCTGCTGCTGCCCTCCGACATGTTCGCCACCCGCGCCGCCGACCCCGTGCTTCAGCAGCTGGAGGACACCCGGGGTGGGGACGTCACGGTCAACGACGCCTTCAGGGCCGTATCGAAGTACTTCGACCGCGTCTCGCGTCCCGAGCAGCTGATCCCGGCCGCCCTGGCCGCGATGCGGTTGCTGAGCGACCCGGTGGAGACCGGCGCGGTCACCCTCGCCCTGCCGCAGGACGTGCAGGCGGAGGCGTACGACTGGCCGGTCGCCTTCTTCCGGCGGCGGGTCTGGCACGTGGGCCGCCCGGTGCCGGAGCCCGCCGCCGTCGAGCGGGCGGCACAGCTGCTGCGCGGCGCGAGGAAGCCGCTCGTCGTGGCCGGTGGGGGTGCCGTGTACTCCGGTGCCGAGACCGCGCTGCGCGCCTTCGCCGAAGCCACCGGCATCCCGGTCGCGGACACGCACGCGGGCAAGGGCGCGGTGCCGTGGGACCACCCGCAAGCGGTGGGCGGCATCGGCTCGACGGGCTCGTACGCGGCGAACGAGCTGGCGAAGGACGCCGATGTCGTCCTCGGCATCGGCACCCGCTACTCCGACTTCACCACCGCCAGCCACACCGTCTTCGGCAACCCGGACGTCGCGTTCGTCAACCTCAACGTGGCCCGCCTGGACACCGTGAAGCACTCGGCGGAGCCGCTGGTGGCGGACGCCCGGCTGGGCATCGAGGCGCTCGCCGGTGCGCTGACGGACTGGGAGGTCGACCCGTCCTACCGGACGAGGACCCGCCAACTCATCGCCCGCAACCGGGAGATCGAGGACGGCTGCTTCACCGTCGGCCATGGCCCGCTGCCCGCCCAGACCGAGATCCTCGGCGCTCTGAACGACGTCCTGGACGACCGCGCCGTCGTCATCAACGCGGCCGGCTCCATGCCGGGCGACCTTCAACAGCTGTGGCGGGCGCGGGATCCGAAGGCGTACCACGTCGAGTACGCCTACTCCTGCATGGGCTACGAGATCGCCGCGGGCGTCGGCGCCAAGATGGCCGACCCGTCGCGCGAGGTCGTCGTCCTGGTCGGCGACGGGTCGTATCTGATGATGGCTCAGGAGATCGCGACCATGGTCTCCGAGGGTCTCAAGGTCATCGTCGTCCTCGTCCAGAACCACGGATTCGCCTCCATCGGAGCGCTGTCGGAGTCACTGGGTTCGCAGCGGTTCGGCACCAAGTACCGCTTCCGGGACGGGGATTCGGGACTGCTCGACGGTGACGTACTCCCCGTCGACCTGGCCGCCAACGCCTCCTCGCTGGGTGCCGACGTGCTGCACGCCGCCTCCGTCGACGAGTTCCGTACGGCGATGGAGAAGGCGAAGGCCGCGACCCGCACCACCGTCGTCCACGTCGAGACCGACCTGTACGGGCCCAACCCGCCCGGCCACGGCTGGTGGGACGTACCGGTCGGGCAGACCTCCGCGCTGGAGTCCACGCGCACCGCGTACGAGACGTACGCAGCCAACAAGCAAGCCCAGCGGCATTACCTGTAAGGACACCCTCACGTGAAGACCATCCCGCACTGGATCAACGGCAGCCCCACCCAGGGTTCCGCCCCCAGCACCCAGCCCGTGTTCGACCCGGCAACCGGCGCCGAGCAGGCCCAGGTGGTCCTGGGCGGGCCGGCCGACGTGGACACCACCGTCCGGGCCGCCTCCGCCGCCTTCGAGAGCTGGTCGGAGTCGTCGCTGTCGCAGCGCACCCAAGTGATGTTCGCCTTCCGGCAGTTGCTCGTCGAACACGAGGAGGAACTCGGCCGGATCATCTCCGCCGAACACGGCAAGACCATCGACGACGCCCGCAGCGAGATCACCCGCGGCCGCGAAGTAGTCGAGTTCGCCTGCGGCCTCGGCGACGTGCTCAAGGGGTCCTTCTCCGACCAGGTCTCGCGCGGCGTGGACGTCCACGACTTCCGCCAGCCCCTCGGCGTCGTCGCCGGCATCACGCCCTTCAACTTCCCCGCCATGGTGCCCCTTTGGATGCATCCGATCGCCATCGCGACCGGGAACACCTTCATCCTCAAACCCAGCGAACGCGATCCCTCCGCCGCCAACTTCGTCGCCGACCTGTACAGGAAGGCCGGTCTCCCGGACGGCGTGTTCAACGTCGTCCACGGCGGCAAGGACGCGGTCGACGCGATCCTCACCCACCCCGGCATCGAGGCCGTCTCCTTCGTCGGGTCGACACCGATCGCCAAGTACGTGCACGAGCAGGCCACTTCGCACGGCAAGCGGGTCCAGGCCCTCGGCGGCGCCAAGAACCACGCCGTCGTCCTGCCCGACGCCGACCTGGAGTTCGCCGCCAACCACATCACCGCCGGCGCCTACGGCTCGGCGGGCGAGCGCTGCATGGCCGTGTCCGTCGCCGTGGCCGTGGGTGAGGCGGCGGACGGCCTGGTGGAGGTGCTGGCCCGCAAGGCCCGCGAGGTGAAGGTCGGCCCCGGCAACGTCCCCGGCGTGGAGATGGGACCGCTGATCACCAAGGTCGCGCAGGAGCGCGTCGAGAACGCCGTCGCCGCTGCCACCGAGCAGGGCGCCACCGTCGTCGTCGACGGCCGCGGACTCAAGGTCGAGGGCCACGAGGACGGCTTCTTCACCGGCCCCTCCCTCCTCGACCATGTCACCGCCGAGATGGACGCCTACCGGCACGAACTCTTCGGCCCCGTCCTCGCGATCGTCCGCGTCGACACGCTCGACGAGGCGATCGCCGTCATCAACGCCAACCCGTACGGCAACGGCACCGCCCTGTTCACCGCCTCCGGCGAGGCCGCCCGCCGTTTCCAGCGCAACGTCAAGGTCGGGATGATCGGCGTCAACGTGCCGGTGCCCGTGCCGATGTCGTACTACTCCTTCGGCGGCTGGAAGGACTCCCTCATCGGCGACTCCCCCATCCACGGCCCCGAAGGCATCCGCTTCTCCACCCGGCCGAAGGTCGTCACCACGCGCTGGCCCCAGCGGGCCCAACAGGTCACCGCCGGCTTCGACTTCCCCACCTCCAACTGAGTTCTCCTGTCCCCCCTCCCCCGAAGGACACGTCATGGCAACGGCGCCGGCAACCCCGCTCCGCACCACCGCAGGCAACCTGTGTCTGGGCTCGGCCCCCGACTCCTGGGGCATCTGGTTCCCCGAGGACGAGCACCAGGTGCCGTACACCCGCTTCCTCGACGAGCTGGCCACGGCCGGTTACGAATGGCTGGAGCTGGGACCCTACGGCTACCTCCCCACCGACCCGCAACGGCTGAAGGCCGAACTCGACGCCCGTGGGCTCCAGGTCTCCGGCGGCACCGCGTTCGGCGCGCTGCACCGGCCGGAGACGTGGGACGAGATGCTCGCCCATGTCCGGCAGGTCGCCGCGCTGACCGCCGCCGCAGGCGCGCACCACCTCGTCCTCATCCCGCCGATGTACCGGGACGAGAAGACCGGCGCGTTCACCGAGTCGCCCGAGCTGACCGCCGTCCAGTGGGCGGGCTTCGGCCGTACCGCCGACCGGCTCGGCAGGCTGCTGCTCGACGAGTACGACGTGCGGCTGGTCATCCATCCGCACGCCGACAGCCACATCCAGACTCAGCCGGAGATCGAGCGGCTGCTCAACGAGTCGGACTCCCGCTACACCAACCTCTGCCTGGACACCGGACACGTGGCCTACGGCGGCGGCGACAACCTCGACCTGATCCGCCGCTTCGGCGAACGGGTGGGCTACGTCCACATCAAGCAGATGGATCCCGAGGTGCTGGCCCAAGTCGCCGCCGAGGACCTCTCGTTCGGCGAAGCGGTCAAGCGCGGGGTGTGCGTGTCGCCCCCGGCCGGTGTGCCGAACCCGGCCGACGTGGTGACCGAACTCGCCGGCCTGGACACCGAGTTGTTCGTCATCGTCGAGCAGGACCTGTACCCGTGCGCTCCCGAGGTGCCGCTGCCCATCGCGGTCGACACCCGTGAGCACCTGGCCGGTTGCGGGCTGACAGGTACCCGGCGCCCGAACCTCGACCGGTAGGGGGCCGCCATGGACGTCAGGGACGACGCGACACAGGCCCCCACCGAAACCACCCCGCGGACAGTCTCCCGCCGGCTGCGGCTCATCACCGTCATCGCCACCTTCGGCGGACTCCTCTTCGGCTACGACACCGGCGTCATCAACGGCGCACTGCCCTACATGTCCGGCGACCTGGGCCTGACCCCCTTCACCGAGGGCATGGTCACCAGCTCGCTGCTCCTCGGCGCCGCACTGGGCGCGGTCACCGGCGGCCGATTGTCGGACGCGCGCGGACGGCGCCGTACGATCCTCACCCTCGCCGTGGTCTTCTTCGTCGGCGCACTCGGCTGCACGCTCGCGCCGAACACCGCCGTCATGGTGGTCGCCCGGTTCGTGCTCGGCCTCGCGGTCGGCGGCGCCTCGGTGACCGTGCCCGTCTACCTCGCCGAGATCTCCCCCGCCGAACGGCGCGGGGCACTGGTCACCCGTAACGAACTCATGATCGTCAGCGGGCAGTTGCTCGCGTTCACCTCCAACGCGGTCATCGCGCGGGTCGGCGGTGAGTCCGGCGGAGTGTGGCGCTACATGCTCGTGCTCGCCACGATCCCGGCCGTCGTGCTCTGGTTCGGCATGCTGGTGATGCCGGAGAGCCCGCGCTGGCTGGCCTCCAAGACCCGCTTCGGCGAAGCCCTGGAAGTCCTCAAGCAGGTCCGGTCCCAGCAGCGGGCCGAGGCCGAACTCGCCGAAGTCTCCGCGCTCGCCGTCGAGGAGGACCGGCAACGGCTCGGCGGCTGGCAGGACATGAAGTCCACCCCCTGGCTGCGCCGGCTGATGTTCGTCGGCTTCGGCATCGCGATCGTGCAGCAGATCACCGGTGTCAACACGATCATGTACTACGGCACCCAGATCCTCACCGACGCCGGCTTCACCGCCGACAGCGCCCTGACCGCGAACATCGCCAACGGCGTGATCTCCGTACTGGCGACCTTCGTCGGCATCTGGCTGCTGGGCCGCGTCAACCGCCGCCCCATGCTGATGACCGGTCAGATCGGCACGACAGCCGCCCTGTTGCTCATCGGCGTCCTCTCCCTGCTGCTGCCCTCGGGCGACGGCCGGGCATTCGCCGTGCTCGCCATGACGGTCACCTTCCTGGCCTTCCAGCAGGGCGCGATCTCCCCGGTGACCTGGCTGATGCTGTCGGAGATCTTCCCCATGCGGATGCGCGGTTTCGGCATGGGTGTCGCGGCCGTGGTGCTGTGGCTGACCAACTTCGCGATCGGCCTGGTCTTCCCGACGCTGGTCTCCGCGATCGGGGTCTCCAACACCTTCTTCCTCTTCGTGGTGGCGGGCGTCTTCTCGTTCACCTTCGTCCGGCTCTACGTCCCCGAGACCAAGGGCCACACCCTCGAAACCCTCGAAGCCGAACTCCGGACGCGCTTCTCCTGATCTCGCTGTTCTTCGGAAAGGACCACCACACATGACTGTGCGCATAGGAGTCATCGGCGCCGGCTGGATCGGCAAGGAACACATCAAGCGCCTCACCGACACCGTCACCGGTGCCCGCGTCACCGCGGTCACCGACATCGACGCTGCCCGCGCGGAGGGGGCGGCGGCGCCGGTCGGCGCCCGGGTGCTGCCCGACGGGGCGGCCGTCGTCGCGGCGGACGACGTCGACGCGGTCCTCGTGACGTCCTGGGGCCCGACCCATGCCGAGCACGTGCTGGCCGCGATAGCCGCCGGGAAACCGGTGTTCTGCGAGAAGCCGCTGGCCACGACCGCAGAGAACTGCCTGAAGATCATCGAGGTCGAGACGGCCCACGGCCGCCGCCTGGTCCAGGTCGGCTTCATGCGCCGCTACGACGCCGGATACCGGCAGATGAAGCAGGTCATCGACTCGGGCCGGATCGGTGAGCCGCTCATCGTGCACTGCGCGCACCGCAATCCGACCGTCCCGGAGTCGTACACCTCCGCCATGGCCGCCCTGGACACGGCGGTGCACGAGGTGGACGTGCTGCGCTGGCTGCTCGACGACGAGATCGTCTCCACCCAGGTGGTCACCCCGCGCGCCACGAGCAAGCGGTTCGCCCACCTCAGGGACCCGCAGATCATGCTCTTCGAGACGGCCAAGGGCGTCCGCATCGACCTGGAGGTCTTCGTCAACTGCCAGTACGGCTACGACATCCAGTGCGAGACCGTGGGCGAGGAGGGCCTCGTCCGCCTGCCCGACCCGGCCGCCGTCGGCGTCCGTAGCGCGGGGCAGCACAGCACCGAGGTGCTCACGGACTGGGTGGGCCGCTTCGCTGACGCCTTCGACACCGAGTTCCGAGAGTGGATCGCGGAGATCGCCGCCGGCACCGAGCCCACCGGCCCCTCGGCCTGGGACGGTTACGCGGCCACCGTCATCACCAGCGCGACCGTCGAGGCCCTGGAGTCGGGCCGCGTCATCGCCACCGACCTCAAGCCCCGACCCGCCTTCTACGGAGGTGCCGCGTGAAGATCGCCCTCGACCCCTACATGTTCCGCGCCCTGCCCATCGACGACATGGTGCGCACGGTCGCCGAACTCGGCTACCAGTACATCGAGTTGTCGCCCCGCGACGACTTCATGCCGTTCTTCCTGCACCCGCGCGCCGACGACGACCGCGTGGCGGAACTGAAGAACTCCCTGCGCACACACGGCGTCCAGCTCTCCTCCGTACTCCCGCTGTACAAGTGGTCCTCGCCCGACGAGACCGAACGGCAGACAGCCGTCCGCTACTGGAAACGGATGATCGAGATCACCGCCGACCTCGAATGCCCCCTGATGAACTCGGAGTTCAACGGCCGCCCCGAGCACGCCGCCGAGAGCGAGGCCGCCTTCTGGCGCTCACTGGAGGAACTGCTGCCGCTGTTCGAGCGGGAGGGCATCGCCCTCAACCTGGAAGCCCACCCGGACGACTTCTGCGAGGAGAACACCCCCGCCGTCGACCTCGTCCGCGCCATCAACAAGCCCTGGGTGAACTACCTCTACTGCGCCCCGCATTCCTTCCACCTCTCGGGCTCCGATCCGACGGCGGACATCGCCGCGATGATGCGCTACGCCGGCGACAAGCTCCAGCACGTACACATCGCGGACTCCTTCAACCACAAGGGCTCCTCGGGCCTGCGCTACATCCTCAACCCGCCCGGCACCACCGCCCGCATCCACCAGCACCTCGACATCGACCAGGGCGAGGTCGACTGGAACACCTTCTTCGGCACCCTGCGCGAGCTGAACTTCGACGGAGTCGCCACCGCCTGCGTCTTCGCCTGGGAGGAACGGGCCCGCGACTCCTCGGCGTTCATGCTCGACCGCATCACCAAGGAACTGGCCGGGAGAACAAGTCGGTAGTACGGGAGGACATTTCCGGTGCGTGGGCTCCGACTGACCCAACGCACCACCCAGCGAATGGCCGAGCGGGCCGAGGAACGGAAACGGGCTGGGGCTCTGGCGGAGGAGCGACGTGCCGAACGGATCAGGACCGTGCTGGAGTTCATCCGGTGCGCGCTGGAGGCCGAGGGTGTGGCGCATGCGCGGCCGTCGTAGTGGGAATTCGGCGACGAGTGGTACGTGTCGGCCGGGCCGGCGATGGACGGCCTGCGGATAGCCGAGAAGGGTGTACGCCCTGTCTGTGCGTGGACCCACCACGACCGGGTGCCTGGCCTGCCCGACTCCGGCCACGGCACCCGGATGCGGCGGAGGGCCGCCTCAAACAGGGAGCCTCAGCTCGCCGACCGGCGGAGCGGCAGCACTGTGGTGTGTTCCTCGCGTACGGCCTGGAGGGAGCGGGGGTTGAGGCCGAGGAGGTTCAGGATCGTGGGGGCGATCTGTTTGGTCTGCACGTGCGCGGAGTCGCGTACGCCGGCCGGGACGGAGGCGCCGGAGACGATGAGGGGTACGGCGAGGTCGTCGGAGTGGCTGCCGCCGTGCTCGGCGATCTTCTTGGTGCCGCCGGTGTAGACGACGCCGTACTGCGCGACTCCGAGGAGGTCCGGGACCCGGGCGTCGCCGGCCTTGACGTGGAAGTAGTCGACGGCGGCCTGGCCGGCGTAGACCTCGCTGAGCCCGCTGTGGGTGTAGGCCTTGGGCCTGGTGTTGATGTCGGTGCCGGTGCCGTTCTGCGCGAGCAGGTACCTCTTGGCGAAGGCGGTGGCGGCCGCGGAGCGGTCGGAGAGCCAGAGCAGCATGGCGTCGTCGTCCACTGCGTGCGTCACCAGGTCGGCGGCGCCGGGGTGGAGCTTCTTCCAGGCGGCGTTGAGGCCGTCAAGGAGCGGGCCGTCGTCGACGCGGGTGAGCGCGGTGGGGTCGGTGGGCGACTGGCCGTGCTTGGCGGAGAGGATCACCGTGGTGCTGTTGGAAAGGTGCCGCTTGGCGATCTCGGCGGTCAGGGCGCCGATCTCCGTGTTGACGAAGTCCAGGTTCTTCACCAGCAGCGGGCCCGGGACGTTCTTGGCGGTGTAGCCGCCGGTGAGGCCGTCGGAGGCGGGCAGTTTCTGCGCGGTGGAGACCGACTGGAAGTTGAGGCCGAAGATCGCCGGGGTGCCGGCCTTGTGGGTGCGGCTGTGGTCGTAGCCGTCGATCTCGTTGAGGACGGCCTTCACCTTGTAGCCGTCGTACTGCTGGGTGGCCTTGTTGTCCGTGGTCCAGTCGTTGCCGGCGGCGTAGCCGAGGGCGTCGCTGTTGATCTCCGGGGTGAACAGGTCCTGGACGCCGGTGCCCGAGGGGCCGTTGAGGATCTCGTAGGCGGCGTGCTTGTCCGACCAGGCGGTCCGCAGGCCGGCCTGGCGGGCCACCTCGAAGACCGTGTTCACCTTGAGGTAGGAGTGCGGGTACACCGGCTTGCAGGTCTTCGGGTCCACCGGCAGCTTCGATGCGTTGATCAGGCTGTCCGGGTGGCCGGTCATCGACAGGATGCTGTCCGGCAGGCCCGCGAGCTCCTGGCCGGCGTCGATGGAGGCCTGGTTCTTGTCCAGGTCCTCGGTGAGGTCCACCTCGGCCCCGGGCTTGGCGCCCTTGCAGCTGGTGGTTCCCGCCGGGAGGAGCGCGGCGTTGTAGGTGTCGTCGTAGTAGACGCCCGTGGTGCCAGGGCTGCCTCCGGTCGCCTGGGCGACCATGCCGGGGAAGGAGTCGGACGGCGTGGTGGTGCCGGCGTGGGTGTACTCCACACCGCCGCCGACCAGCCGGGCCAGCGCCGACTTCGGGTGCCTGGCGATGTACCAGGCCAGGTCCGACTGGTGCAGCCCGTCCACGGAGAGCAGCAGGACGTGTCGGGTGGCGGCCGGGGGGTGGGAGGCGGCGAACGCGGCGGGCTGGGCGGCGGTCACCCCGGTGAGGACTCCGGTCGCGGCGAGGACGGCTGCGGGCCTGACGTGGCGTCTGGACATCTGGACTCTCCCGGGTGTTCGGGGCGGGCTGCGGGTGCCGGGCCCATCAGAGTCGCGCCCTATGTACCGGATGCGGCGCATCTGTGAACACACCCGGAATGAACGGTCGGGTCTTCGCCAAGCAGGCATGGATTTCCCCAAGAACGAGAGTCGGTGGAGGCGCCCAGCCAGGAGAGCAGGTGGCCGCGACTCAACGAGCGCCCTGGAGAACAAGTCCGTGACCGGCACGCCCATGACGTTCAGCACCGCACGCATCGAGATCACCGCGTGAGCCCTGAGTCGGTGAGGGGCAGCCGACAGGGGGACTCGAACCTTCGCACTGCTCACGACGACCGGCCGATGGCACCCCCTGGCCGGGCGACGTCCTACGAAGGTCGCGGGGCGGGGCGCCGACGCTCCTGGACATGGGCATACCCCGTCAGGCCGATCAGGGCCGTCAGGAGTACGGCCGACGAGCCCGCCGTACCGAGGTCGAGGCCGCCCTTGGCGACCGGCTTGGTCAGGAAGTCACCGGCGGTGGCGCCGAGCGGACGGGTCAGCACGAACGCGATCCACAACAGCAGCACGTTCGGCACCGCGGGCACCTTCATCAGCGCGACGAGCACCAGCAGCACGCCCGTCACCAGCGCGGCCCCGCCGGCGTAGCCGAGGCCCGAGCTGTCGGACAGGAAGTCGCCCATCGAGGTGCCGAGGGTGTTGGCGACGAGGATCGCCGACCAGAACAGTGAGCGTTTTCAGCGGTGCGGCTCCAGGGTGAGGATGGCGGCTGCGATTGACGTCATTCGGTTCGGGCTGCACCGGGCTTTGCGGAAGATCCGCCAGGACTTCAGCCGTGTGACGCCGCGCTCGACCGGGGCGCGTGCTGCCGACAGCGCGCGGTTGACGGTTTGCGGGGTGGGTGTGAGGTCGCGGCCTGGTGGGCGTCTGCGTGGAACGAGTCACTTGTTGTGAGGCTTGAGGAGGCAGCAGACGGTGACGCGGAAGTCGATGGCGCCACTTGTGACGGAGGCTCAGTGGTCGCCTGTGCTGATGTTGACGGCGCAGTGCCTCCCCCGCCTCCACCACAGGAGAGCAGAGGCAGAGATATGGGCCCAAATAGGAATGCCACGAGGAGCACGCGAAGTCTTGCCACAGTCCCTCACTCGCTCTAAGACTTGTCCCGTAACTGCTGGTCAGGGATGAGATGATCTTGTCGTGGCTGGTGTGATCACGGCGTCGGAGCCGTCCTGGATAGCCCCGTTCACCGGGCTGAGTCCGCGTCAGTTCGGGAAGCTGATCACCGCGTTGCGACGCGAGGGGGCAGATCCGGTGCGCAAGGGCCGGCCGTGGAGCCTGCCGCTGGAAGACCGGGTGCTGCTGGTCGCCGCGTACTGGCGGACGAACCTGACGCTGCGCCAACTGGCGCCGCTGTTCGGGGTGTCGAAGTCGGCCGCCGACCGCATCATCGACCACCTCGGACCCGCGCTCGCCCTCCAGCAACGCAGGCGGTTCCGCAAGGACGCCGTGCTGATTGTGGACGGCACCCTGGTTCCCACCCGCGATCACCAGGTCGCCGAGCAGTCGAAGAACTACCGCTACTCGACCAACCACCAGGTCGTCATCGACGCCGACACCAGGCTCGTCGTCGCCGTCGGCCGCCCGTTGCCCGGCAACCGCAACGACTGCAAGGCGTGGGAACTGTCCGGCGCGAAGGACGCCGTCGGCAAGACAACGGTCATCGCGGACGGCGGCTACCGCGGCACCGGCCTGGTCATCCCGCACCGACGTGAACCGGGCCAGGCCCAACTCCCTGAATGGAAAGAGGAACACAACACCTCCCATCGCAAAGTACGTGCACGCGTCGAGCACGCCTTCGCCCGCATGAAGACCTGGAAAATCCTCCGCGACTGCCGCCTCAAGGGCGACGGCGTCCACCACGCCATGCTCGGCATCGCCCGCCTGCACAACATCACCCTCGCCGGGTGACGGAGAAAAGGCAGGTAATCCAGCACGTCAAAGATCATTTACGGGACAACGCTTAGCCCACCTACACGGTTTCGAGTATTTCCACGACTCCCATGTAGCACTTGCGGTATTCCAGCAGTACCGCGATAGCAGACTTTCCACTGTGGCGCTTTCAGTTTCGATCACGATGCCAGGCGTGCATCCCCCCAGACGCCGTAGCAGTAATTCGTGACGTCGGCTGTCGACACGTATGTGACCTGGAATTTCATGCGCAGCACGTGGGTGATATCAAGCTTGAGGTCTTGCGACTCTCCGATGCTCAGCGTTTCGCTGTTGATGGGTTTTCCGTCCGCGAAAGTATCGAATCGGAGTTCGCACCCGGTCGGGGAGTCGTCACGAAGGCCAATCGTGGCTGTCATTGTGCGCCAGTGACGCCCCAGGTTGTACTCGGCCGAGTTCTGCGGCTCGATCTTGTCCGACGAGAAGTAGATGCTTCGCGCGTACGCGTTCCCATTCACATCGGCAGCCCCAGTTCCCAGCCCCAAGGAGCTGAGCGGTTCGAGATCACCCAAGTACTGCATGGCAGGCTGGGCTGTCGAGTCACTTGCGCTCTCGGTGATGGCGGGCGCAGTGGCGTTGGGGGTAGGCGTTACGCTCGCCGTTCCAACGCTCTGTTGACCCGGCGTCGAAGCCTGCCCCGGTGAGCTGTTGCTTCCCGAACCGCATGAGGTGACAAGGAGCGTGAAGGTCCTGAGTGATCGTATACTCAAGAAAGGTCAGTTTCTTCCCTCCTCACCGACCAGGTCTCTCGCCGCTTCCTTTTTCGAAGACGACTGGAGGTACGCGTCACCTTCTAATCTAGATCCCTTCGTTCCTTGACCGCGTGCAGGTCGGCCCCTATCTGAAAGATCACCATTGTGAGTTCAAGTGCCATACGCCACAGCAGGAGAAAAAACAGTCCGACGACAGGGCCGAAGATGAGCACCAGCAGTCCAACCGTCGCAGATATGCTGAATCCCAGAACGAGGTAGAAGACCCAAGCAAGGGCAATGATGATCGTCACTACCACGTAGACAAATTTGATAACTTTGGGTGTGACGAAATCAGTAAAGCAGAAATCAAACAAATCGGCGAAGAAACCCTTGCCTCGCGACGGTGGTGCGCCGGGCGGGGGTGGCATCGTGGGGCCGAAGTTTGGTGGCGGGCTGTACGGTGGCGGACCAGATTGAGAGGAGGACTGCGATCCGTAGCTGGCTGTCTCATCACCTATGGATTGCGCGAGCCGGTGACCGCACTCTGGGCAGAAGGCATCGGTCGATTCCGTTGAAGCGCCACAGTTAGGGCAGCGAGTTGCTTCGGGCATTGTCATACGCTCCCTGTCGGCCGCCTACGCTAAAGGTCTCTGTGGAGCGGCTGAGTCGACGCTGCACGGTGCCCGGTGGGGCTAGGGAAGAAGATCGCTCGGTCTTGAGAGATGGGCAACTCGAGCTCTTGATCATTGACGGTGGATGTCCGCAGCGACGATTACACCATCGTGTACGGAGTACGTGCCGGCGAAGTATCGGTGGGTTGCGTCCGTCTGCGTGGCATCGAGCTCAACACGGTGTTGCCAACTACAGACACGATGATGGTCACCGAGTCATGGGCTGCGCCTTCGAAGGCCCGGACGAAGGACGAATACGACCCGTACCGGAGATTCTCGCCCCTGAGTCCCCAAGGCCGCTTATGGGCCGGATCTGCGGGAGACGCCCGATAACAAGGTTGGACTGGCCAATGCCCCTCAACTACAGTCGTACGGACAGACGCCTTGCGGAGCAGCCGGCCTAGTACGTGCTCCGTCAACGTACGGCTTGAACCATCCAGTACGGACGTGTGGATGTCCGCCCTGCTGCCACTCAATCGACACCTGATTGTCCGACCAGGGCACGTTATGCACCAGGACCCAGAGTTGCATGTGGCGCCCCGGGCCGAGTGTGAAGTTCGCGTCTGGATGCTGTGAACAGTAACTTACTTCACCGCCCACGTAACCCGCAATGTGACCACTGCCTCGCTTGAGCCACTCTCCCGAAATGCTCGGGTCGCTCACACCATTACACGTGAAGTACATGATGTTGTTGCTTCGGTTGCTGTAGGTCACGCTGTAAGAAATCCACAGAGGGGCATGACCTTTGTGCGGCCAGACGTAGGCAAAGGGGAAGAGGATCCGCAGCCCACTGATGCCGTCAGCATTCTCGATCCTGGGATGACCTTTTTGGGCGTTCCCGTTCTGCCACAAGTAATACCAGCCCGGCGCCACATCAGTGGGCTTACGCGCAACCGACTGGGCCCCAGTCGCGGTCGGCGTCGTCGAGAAAAGCGCGAGTGGCAACGCGAATAGCAACATCAAAAGGATCCGACGAATCCGGGCGAGATGGTACATGGGATCATCTCCACAGCCGCTAGGACACTCGCCGTTCTGCCCAATCACTACCGTTACACCGAGAGCAGGAGTCGGCAACTGGGGCACTGAGGCCGCGCACGCGCACACCACCGCGGTCATCGATCTCCTGGCCGCCCGCACGCCCGGTCTGTTGCGCGCTCCGCGCGAGGCCTATTGAGCAGCCGCCAACAACCACCAGGTCCGGCGAGCGGCCGGTGTCCGGCTTCCTGCTGTGGGAGGCGGCGGACTCGACCTTGCACTTCAATGCCCGGCTGTGGCCCGATTACGACGGCACTGCCCACGTTGAGACCCTTACAGTAGCTATCCACTCGACCCAGATCCGCACCTGCGGCGCCCGATGGTCGTCACAATCGAATTGGCCGCGCGGCAACCACTCCTGGGAGCCCTGTCGTTCGCGGAACCGTCGGCTCATCCTGGCGCTGAGCAACCAACTGGTTGGCCCGACCCAGGAGCGCGATATCAGACCAACTTGCGGGCGGTCTGCGGCCAGCGCACTCTGGAGAAGTGGCGTCCCGCTCCCGTAGAAGCTTCGTGCGCAAGGACATCTCTAAGAGGTTGTCTCACGTGGTGAGTTTTGCGAGTTTCTTGTAGCAGGTGAGAGCTGCGGCGAGGCCCAGGAAGGCGAGGAAGTGGCTGCCCTTGCGTTCATAGCGAACGGTGAGACGGCGGTAACCGAACAACCAGGCGATCGACCTCTCGATCTTCCAGCGGTGTCGGCCGAGCCGCTCGCCGGACTCGATGCCCGGGCGCGCGATGCGCGGGATGAGTCCTTGGGAGCGAAGCCAGGCAAGGTGTTCGGCGGAGTAGTACGCCTTGTCGGCGCGGACCTTGACCGGTCGCCGTCGTCGTGGCCCGCGCCGGGAGCGTATGGCGGGGACGCCCAGGAGCAGCGGCTTGAACGCCTGGCTGTCATGCACGTTCGCACCGGACACTGCGACGGCCAGCGGGATGCCCTGCGCTTCGGACAGCACATGCAGCTTGCTGCCCTTCTTGCCGCGATCGACCGGGTTCGGCCCGGTCAGCGAGCCCCCTTTTCGCACGGACGGACGCGGCGTCGATGATCGCCGAGGTCCAGTCCAGCGCACCTCTGGCACCGAGTTCGTCCAGGACCGCCCGGTGCAGCCGGCGCCACAGACCGGCCCTGGTCCACGCCGAGAACCGGCGATGCGCGGTGGCAGGCGAGGTGCCGAACGTCGGCGGCAGATACCGCCAGGCGCAACCGCTGGTCAGCACGTACACCACCGCCGTGAACACTTTCCGATCCGCCACCGGCACCGTCCCGCCACCCTGCTGTCTGGGCCGGAACGGTGGTATCAGTGGCGCGGCAATCTTCCACAGCCCATCGGGGACCAGGTCCCGCGCAAGATCCACAGCCATAGCGGACGATCATGCCCCACATGGGACCTGGGGCCCGTCCTCGGGGCAGTGCGGGAATAGCAGTTGGCGATCGAGCCCCACGACTTCTAACCTGCACAAATGACCGAAGACGGCCCTGCGGTACGCGTGGGAGACACCGGACCGCGACCGGTCCACCTGCTCTTCTCCGAGCTGGCGAGACCGTTCGAGGACGACCCCACACTCGACTTCGTCGTGAAAGCTCGCGGGCAATGGGTCAGTATCGAGACCCTGGTTCGGACGTGGGACGGCGACGGCCTCGACACCTTCCTCTCCTCACTGGCCGAGGATTTCCGCGGCTGGGAAGGTGCGCGCGCCTGGCGCTCTCTGGAACGCGACCTGACGATCTCGGCGGAACACCACTCGGGCGGCTACGTGCACCTGACGTGGGGCATCCACGATCGGCCTCCGTCCGAGGAGTGGCACTTCGAGACCACCACCGTGCACGCGGCCGGCGAGGAGATGCGAAACCTCGCCGCCGAGTTCCACACGTTTCTCACGAGCACGGTCGAGTAGCTGGGGCAACACCACGTGAGACAACCTCTAAGCAGGTGGTACAGAGACTCTCTCCCCGATGCATTTCTACAGCATTTCGACTTCCTCGAAGTGTTAGGGAATAGCTATGACGAATGCAGCCTCCACTGAGAGTAAGATCGGCACGAAGTTTACGATAAATTACTCATCCGATTGGACGTTGTTGGTTGCCGCGGGCGCGACCTTGCTTAGCTTCCTCATGCTGTTCCCTCCCTGGGTGACGGGCGTCGGAATTAGCGTAAACGCCTTTGGTCAGGGAATGCAGGCTGCAGGGCCGGCGCTGATTATCGTCATGGCTCTCGCGGTGATCATCCTCCTCTATTGCACACTAATAACGGACAATAGGCGGTATGTTGTCGTTTCTCTGATACCTGCCTTCAGTCTATTGATTATTTATATCGTCAAGTTGAGTGACGTTTCCGATTTGATCGACCTCAACAGGCAACTGACGCAGGTAAATGCGTCAACGGGAGCCGGCCTCTGGCTCGGTTTTATTTTCGCCGTACTTGCATTGATATTTCTCATTGTAGATGTTGTGCGCAATTTGGACAGAATTGATGGCGCAAGTCGAATCCGCCCCAGCCTGGACTCGCCGGACGAGTGACGGCCCGAGGTGCCGCCCCCTTCTAAAACGTAGCGTCCGTGCACCGGGCCGCGTGAAGCAAGCAGTTAACTCGGGCAGGGCCGAGATCAATGGCCAGGACGACCGCGAGCAGCGCGCTCATCAGCACCGAGACGCCGGTCAGGCCCAGGCCGGCCTTCTCGTTGAGCAGGTCGCCGCGGTCTCGCCGACCGTCGTGCACAGCACCTTGATCACCCAGAAGTAGACGGTGATCTCGGGAACCTTGTTCAGGCGGAGGCGGTGAGCGTGCCGGGTAGGACCGTTGGCGTCCCGTTCGGCTTCCGGTGTTTCGGACAGTTCGTAGGTCATGAGACACGACCGTGCCATCGGTCGCCTGAACGCATCCTGACCGCGGGGGCACGGCTACCGCCTGGAACTGTGAGGTGTGGTCAACGGACCTCGGCTGCCGGCTCCGGAGGTGTGGCTTCCAGGAAGTCGGAGCGGCGGTGTCGTGAGCCGATCACTGCGATGACTCCCGCGAGGAGAATCCCGAGGACCAGGCTGATCGGTCCCGTACCCAATTGAAGTCCGTCCCCATAAGGGGCAGGTACGGAAAGCCAGTCAGCGACGGAGGCGCCCAGGGGGCGGGTGATGGTGTAGGCGAACCAGAAAGCGAGGACTTCGTTGAGACGGAACCAGCGATAGCCGGCTGCCGGGATCAGAATGATTCCCAGGAAGACGAAGGACGAGGCCAAGGTGCCGAGTCCCAGGGTCACGGCCGCGAAATCGCCCGCGGCTGTTCCCAGTGCGAAGGTGCACAGCACGGTCAGCCAGTAGAACAGCTCCCGCAGACGGTTGTTGATGCTGTGCACGTTCAGGGTCCGCTGTGTCGCGTACCAGGCGGCGAAGACGGCGGCCTGAACGGTCACCAGCATCAGCGTGGAGGCGTAGAGCGGCATCCCCAGATCCTTGTTCAGGAAGTCCGCCGACATCGTCCCGAAAATGCTGACGGCCGTCACCGCGAGCCAATAGACCCACGGAATGTATTTCCTCGTGGAGATCTGCACGGCCAGGCACGCGAGGAGCAGAGCGAGGCCCATGAGCATGGCGAGATGCTGTCCGATGTAGTCATTGAAGAAGACGTAGTCCGAGAAGGACTCACCGAATCCGGTGGTGCACAGTTTCGCGATCCAGAAGACGAGGGTGATCTCCGGAACTTTCATGGCCGTGGTGGCTGGTCGTGTTCTCATTTCGCGAGGCTAAAAGCGACAAGGGGACCGGCACATCCGACAATGGTGGCCACTTTCCGGTGGATGTAAGACCTTCGGTTGACGCCCCCGGAAGCCTCCTTCCGTAATGTCGGCGGGGTGAAGAAGCACCACCGGCCGACACGCCGACCGTCGCGGGCCCACCCGCCGCTGTCCCTCGTACTGCTCCTCGGGCCGCCGGTGCTGTGCGCCGTCGCCGCGTCGCACGAGTTGCTCTACAACCGGTCCGGGGTGCTGGACTGGGTGCTGGCGATCACCGTGATCTGCCCCCTCCTGCTGCGCCGCCGCGCTCCGGTCGCCGTGTTCTGGTTCTGCTGGGCCGTGGCGATGGCGACCTGGGCACTCGGTACGGTCTCGTTCTCCGAGTTCGCGGTGCTCGTCGCGCTCTACACGGTCGCCGCCCACCGCGGTCTGCGGCACTCGCTCGGCGCCGCCGCGGCCGTCGAACTCGGCGTCGTCCTGGTCGCGGTGCGCTTCGCCCCGGCCGCGAGCGTCAACGACGCCTTCGTCATCCTCAGCGGGCTGGCCGCCGCGGCGTTCTTCCTCGGCACCACCGTGCGGGCGCAGCGCCGCTACCTCGCCTCCATCGAGGACCGCGCGGAGCGTCTGGAACAGGAGCGCGCCCAGCAGGCGCAGCTCGCCGCGGCGGCCGAACGTACCCGGATCGCGCGGGAGATGCACGACATCGTCGCCCACGGCCTGGTCGTCGTCGTAGCGCTCTCCGAAGCAGCCGCCGCGACCACGGCGACCGATCCGGAGGGCGCCCGCGGGAAGATGCTCCAGGCGGCGTCGACCGGTCGGCAGTCCCTCGCCGGAATGCGCCGGCTCCTCGGCGTCCTGCGGGCCGACGACGGCGGCGAACGGGCCCCGCAGCCCGACCTCGGCTCGCTCAAGGCCCTGGTGGACGAGGCCCGCGGTACCGGCCTGGATGTACGGCTGACCGAGACCGGCAGCCCGGAGACCCTGAGCGCGGAGGTACAGACGACGGTCTACCGGATCCTGCAGGAGTCACTCACGAACGTCGTCAAGCACGCCCGGAACGCGTCGACGGTGGACGTCGTCCTGCACTGCGGCGGTGACCTGGTCGGCTTCAGCGTCACCGACGACGGCAGGCCCGCCCCCGGAAGCCGAGCCGAAGCGCGTACCGGCAACGGGCTGACCGGGATGCGGGAACGGGTCGCGATGTTCGACGGTGACCTCAAGGCGGGACCCACCGGCTCCGGATGGGCCGTCTCCGGCGAACTGAAGCTGGGGGAACCGCAATGACCATCTCGGTGCTGCTCGCCGACGACCAGGCGCTCGTCCGGATGGCCTTCCGCAGCCTCCTCGACACGATGCCGGGCATCACCGTCGTCGGCGAGAGCGCCGACGGCGCGGAGGCGGTCGAGCTCGCGCGGCGCACCCTGCCGGACGTGGTGCTCATGGACGTACGGATGCCGGTCATGGACGGCATCGAGGCGACCCGGCGCATCACCTCCAGCACGGCCTCGCGCGTTCTCATCCTCACCACCTTCGACCTCGACGAATACGCCTTCGAGGGCCTCCGCGCCGGAGCCTGCGGATTCCTCCTCAAGGACGTCGTCCCGGCCGTACTGCAGGCGGCGATCCAGGCCGTGGCCTCCGGCGACGCCGTCCTCACCCCGCGCATCACCCGCGGTCTCGTCGACCGCTTCGCCCAGATCGCGCCCTGGCCCCGAGCCGACGACGCGGGCGCGCGCTTCGCCCATCTGACGGCCCGCGAACGGGAGGTGTTCCACCTCATCGCCGCCGGCCTCTCGAACGCCGAGATCGCGGAACGTCTTTTCCTCACCGAGGCCACCGTCAAGACCCACATCACCCGCATCCTCACCAAACTGCAGCTCCGCGACCGGGTGCAGGTCGTGATCTTCGCCTACGAACATCAGCTGCGCGCGCAGGGCGGATAACGAGTGTGCAGTACGACGGAGGGTTCGGCATGGTCGGCAAGATTCAGGGCGGGGTGGCGGCAGGTCGTCCCGGTCGGTTCCGGGTGCCGCAGCGCGGAGCAGCGTGAGATCTTCGTCGACGTACTCATGCGGATGGCCGCGACGGACGCGCAGTGGGGCTCGGACAAATAGGGGCTGTCCGTAAACGATTTCAGTGTCCTTCGTGACCGTTCGCCCTGTCCGCCGGTGAGGGTGTGCGGCAGACTGGGGCAACAGACAAGGTCGAGTGGGAGAGCGCATAGAACACATTGGCGAGTCGGTGACTGCTTGCAGTCCGTCGGTGCTCGACGCGCTTGGTACTGCTGGGTGGAGAGCAGGTCGCAAGATCGCCATCGCGGAGTGGACGCGGCAACTGACGGGTGCCGGGTTCGAACTCAACAGCGTGGCGGTGGCTGTTTGGGCCGAGTTCGGCGGGCTGACGATTGAGAGTTCCTTGACCCGTGTTCCTGGTTCGTCACTGCGTATGGACCCCGTTGACGCCTGCGTCGACGCCGCCGAGGAAGCGTCCAAGTTGAGGCTTCACCACGGGGAGAATTTCAGCCCTCTGGGGATGTGGTCGATCCAGTTCCGTACGTATATTGCGGCCGGCGGTCGCGTCGTCGCCGTGGGGCCGAACTGGCTCTGGCCGCTGGGTTCTACTTTTGTGGATGCGTTGGCCTACGTGGTGGACGGCGACGGCGGCGTCAATCGTGCGGAACAGGCAGACTGGCTTGCCAACTGCCTGCCCGGCAAATGAGACGATGCGGCAGCCGGCGCTACTGTTCGGCGCAGTCCAGGAACTACCGATACTCAACGAACCACCAGGTCGTCATCGTCGCCGACACCCGGATCCGCATCGGCGACGAAAGCACTGCGGACGCAGACTAAGTTTCCAGACGTGATGCCGTACGCAGAACAGCCTTCAGTGAATGAACTGTTGTCACCTGGAGCACGCTGGGATCGGGTGGCACCGGTTGGTTGAGAAGGACGGAAGAACCGGACCCCGAGCCATGGACCTGCAGCGGATGGCCTACTCTCCCCTTCGATGACCACAGGGGGGCATGGTGCGGTTGAATCATGGAAGTAGACGGCTGACGGCAGCCGTGTTGACAGGCGTGCTCGGTGCGGCACTGGTGAGCTGTGGATCCCGGCACCCGATCGCTGCAGACGGCGACGGGCAACAAACCAAGGGCAAGACCGACTACCCACGGCTGGCCGACGCACCCGAGCAGGTGGAACCGGACGGCACGACCATTCTGGTGGGCGACCCCAAGGCGCCGGTGACCGTGCGTCTCTACGAAGACCCGCGCTGCCCGTACTGCAGGGAATTCGAGACCACGGGCGGGGGTCCGGTCCTGACCAAGTGGGTTCTGCGGCACAAGGTCAAGGTCGATTACACGATGGCGTCGTTCCTGGACCCGCGGCTGGGAGGGAACGGGTCGAAGAAGGCGGTCAACGCGCTGCGCGCGGCGGTGGCGAGCGGGAAGTTCGCCGAGTATCACGCCGTCCTCTACCAGAACCAGCCCTCCGAGGAGGTGGACGGATTCAGCAACACACGTCTGCTGGAACTGGCGGGCAAGGTGACGGGGCTGCGGAGCCCGTCCTTCGACACCGCGGTGACGTCCATGAAGTACCAGGACTTCGTGGACTCCGCCGAGAAGGTGTTCGCCGCCGCCGGGCACTACAACGGGCACGAAGGGCCCGGCACACCTATCGCCGAAATAGACGGGTACCGGATCCCTGTCGAGTACAGCGGGCTTCTCTACAAGCCGGACCTCTTCGACCAGTACCTGACGAAAGTGATCAGTGCGGTCGCGTGAGAGTTGTTCTGCCGGAGCCTTCGGGGCCCGACCGCCCACACCTCAGGCGCCGGCAACTTGCGTGACCGGCACGGACAACGTCAGCGCGGCTCGGCTATGGTCCGGCGCTCAACGAGGTGCGGGGCCAGAACGACCTCGCGGGGTTCGGTACGACCCTGGTCGAGGCGTTCCACCGCCGCGGCCACCGCATAGCCGGCCTGTTCCTCCGCTCCCTGGCTGACCGTGGTCAGGTCGAAGCAGCTCAGGCGGGAGAGTCTGTCGTCGTCGTATCCCGCGACGGACACCTCTCCGGGTACGGAGACACCGGCACGGGCGAGAGCGGCCAGGACGCCGATCGCGCTCTGGTCGTTGAACGCGACCACGGCGGTGGGCAGTTGGTCCCCGTCGAGGAGGTGGCGGGCGGCGCGCTCGCCGGCCGCCTCGGTGTTGTCGCCGCGCAACACCCTGATGTACGCGTCCAGGCCGTGGCGCCGCATGGCGGTGCGGTATCCGCGGCGCCGGTCGGTGGCGATCACCCCCTTGCCGCCGTCGACGTACGTGATCTCGCGGTGCCCGAGCGCCACGAGGCGGTCGACGATCTGGCCCACGCCGTCGTCGTCCGCGGTGCGGACCACGTCCAACTCCCCTTCCTCGATGCGCCGGCCCACGACGATGACGGGGGCCTTGCCGTCGAGCGCCGCGAGCGTGTCGACGGGAGCGGTCGGGCCGAGCAGGATCAACGCCTCGCTGCGGAAGGCCAGCAGCGTCTCGATGGCGGTGCGCTCGTCGCGGGTGCGGGTCTGGGTGCTCAGGACGAGGTCGTAGCCGACCTCCTCGGCGGCCGAGTGCAGGTGCTCGACCAGGTCGGCATGGAAGGGGCTGTGCACGTCGACCATCACGCCGAGCATCCGGGTGCGCCTGCTGGCCAGCAGGCTGGCGGTGCGGTCCACCTGGTAGCCGAGGTCGGCGGCGGCTTTCAGGACGCGCTGCCGAGTGCGTTCGCTGGGGCCCGCCACACCGCGCAAAACGAGGGAGACGGACGCGGTGGAGACGCCTACGCGTGCCGCTACGTCCTCCAGCCGTGGGCGCTTCTTCTCGGCCCGGCGACGTTCCGCCCCAGCGTCCTCCACTTGTGCCTCCCGGCCGCATTCTTCTCGCGCAACGCCCTTGACACGCTCTCGAAACGAGTCGATAGTACCAGGAATTAAAGCGCTTTAAATTGTCCTGACGTTCCAACGAAGGTCGTTGGCCCGTCCCCCGCGACCGGCGGGGACACGCGCTCACCGTCGACATCGCCCACAAGGCGGACAAGCGGTCGCGGACGGTACATCCGGCCGCCACAGCACCCGGCGAGCCCACTCCGGTCCTCCATTCCGACCCCGGCCCATCAAGCAGCTGCGAACCACCGCCCTGCTACCTCTTTCAGTCGCACAGCGAGGTGCACGAACCATGAGCCGTACAGCCCTTCCCCGCTCCCGCAGATTCGCTCCCGTCGTGGCCGTCGCCGCCGCGGCCGCCCTCACCCTCGCGGGCTGCTCCAGCAGCTCCGGCGGCAAGAAGTCCGACGAGTCGGCGGGCAGCGTCTCCGCGGGCAAGGCGACCACACCCCGTATGACGATCGCGATGGTCACCCACGCACCTTCCGGCGACACGTTCTGGGACACCATCCGCAAGGGCGCCGAGGCCGCCGCGGCCAAGGACAACGTCAAGCTCATCTACTCCAACGACGAAACCGCCGCCGACCAGGCCAACCTGGTGCAGAACGCGATCGACCAGAAGGTCGACGGAATCGCCGTGACCCTGGCCAAGCCGGACGCCATGAAGGACGTCGTCGCCAAGGCCGAGCAGGCCGGCATCCCGGTCGTGGGCTTCAACGCCGGGCTGAGCGACTGGAAGAAGCAGGGCCTACTGTCGTTCTTCGGACAGGACGAGTCCGTCTCCGGGCAGGCACTCGGCACCAAGCTCAACTCCACAGGCGCCAAGCACGCGTTGTGCGTGATCCAGGCCCAGGGCGACGTCAACCTCGAACAGCGCTGCGCCGGCGTGAAGAAGACCTTCACCGGCAAGACCGACATCCTCTACGTCAACGGCACGGACATGCCGTCGGTGAAGTCGACGATCACCGCCAAGCTCACCCAGGACAAGACCATTGACGAGGTGGTCACGCTGGGTGCCCCGTTCGCCCTGACCGCCGTGCAGTCGCTGTCCGACGCGGGCAGCAAGGCGAAGGTCGCCACCTTCGACCTCAACAAGGACCTCATCTCCGCGATCGAGAAGGGCAGCATCCAGTTCGCCGTCGACCAGCAGCCGTACCTCCAGGGCTACTTGGCCGTCGACTCGCTGTGGCTCTACAAGAACAACGGCAACTACAGCGGCGGCGGTGAGCAGCCCGTACTGACCGGCCCGGCCTTCGTCGACAAGACCGACGTCGCAGCCGTCGCCAAGTACGCCGCCAACGGAACCCGGTGATGCGTACGATCCAGCAGGCCGAGCCGGCGGTGACCTCACCGCCGGCCCCCGGCCGTAAGGAGAGCGACGGTCGCACGGCCGAACGTCCTCTGGCACTACGGTTGTTGGCGCGTCCTGAGGTGGGTGTCTTCCTCGGTGCGGCGGCGGTGTACGTGTTCTTCCTGATCGCCGCCCCGCCGGTGCGTGAGGGCGCGTCGATGGCGAACATCCTCTACGGTTCGTCGACCATCGGGATCATGGCCCTGCCGGTCGCACTGCTGATGATCGGCGGCGAGTTCGACCTCTCCGCCGGTGTCGCCGTCATCACCTCCGCGCTGACCGCGTCGATGCTCAGCTACCAGCTGACCATGAACGTGTGGGTCGGTGTGATCGTCGCTCTGCTGGTGTCGCTGGGGATCGGCTTCCTCAACGGCTGGCTGGTCGTCAAGACCGGGTTGCCGAGCTTCCTGATCACGCTGGGCAGCTTCCTGATCCTGCAGGGCGTCAACCTCGCGGTCACCAAACTGGTCACCGGGAACGTGGCGACCGACGACATCAGCACCATGGACGGCTTCGGCCAGGCCAAGAAGGTCTTCGCCTCCTCGTTCGACGTCGGCGGCGTCCAGGTGAAGATCACCATCGTGTGGTGGCTGGTGTTCGCCGCCATCGCCACCTGGGTGCTGCTGCGCACCAGGTACGGCAACTGGATCTTCGCGGTGGGCGGCAACAAGGACTCCGCCCGTGCGGTGGGTGTCCCGGTGGCGTTCACGAAGATCTCGCTGTTCATGCTGGTGGGTTTCGGTGCCTGGTTCATCGGGATGCACCAGCTGTTCTCCTTCAACACCGTGCAGTCCGGCGAGGGCGTCGGGCAGGAGCTGATCTACATCTCCGCGGCCGTGATCGGCGGGTGTCTGCTGACCGGCGGTGCGGGTTCGGCGATCGGGCCGGTGTTCGGGGCGTTCATGTTCGGCATGGTCCAGCAGGGCATCGTCTACGCCGGCTGGAACCCCGACTGGTTCAAGGCGTTCCTCGGCGTGATGCTGCTGGGCGCCGTCCTCATCAATCTGTGGGTGCAGCGCACCGCGACCCGGAGGTGACCTCGATGACCGACCACAAGAGCGGCACCCACGGCGCGATCCTGACCGACACGCCGCCCGGGGACGGGGACCATCCCCTCGTCCAGCTCCGCAACGCGGGCAAGGCCTACGGCAACGTGCGTGCCCTGCACGGCGTGGACCTCGCGGTCCGCCCCGGCCAGGTCACCTGCGTGCTGGGGGACAACGGCGCGGGCAAGTCCACCCTGATCAAAATCATCTCCGGCCTGCACCAGCACTCCGAGGGCGAGTTCCTCGTCGACGGGGAACCGGTGCACTTCACCACCCCCCGCCAGGCGTTGGACCGGGGCATCGCGACGGTCTACCAGGACCTGGCCGTGGTCCCGCTGATGCCGGTGTGGCGCAACTTCTTCCTCGGCTCCGAAATGACCCGCGGCCCCTGGCCCGTGCGCCGTCTCGACATCGAGAAGATGAAGCAGACCGCCGACGAGGAACTGCGCAACATGGGCATCGTCCTGGACAACCTCGACCAGCCCATCGGCACCCTCTCCGGCGGCCAGCGCCAGTGCGTGGCCATCGCCCGCGCCGTCTACTTCGGCGCCCGCGTCCTCATCCTCGACGAGCCCACCGCAGCCCTCGGCGTCAAGCAGTCCGGCGTCGTCCTGAAGTACGTGGCCGCGGCCCGCGAACGCGGTCTGGGGGTCATCTTCATCACCCACAACCCGCACCACGCCTACATGGTCGGCGACCACTTCAGCGTCCTGCGCCTGGGCACCATGGAACTCTCCGCCGAACGCAGCGAGATCACCCTCGAAGAGCTCACCAACCACATGGCCGGCGGCACCGAACTCGCCGCACTCAAGCACGAGTTGTCCCAAGTCCGCGGCCTCGACGTCGAAGAACTCCCCGAAGAGAAGGACCGCAAAGCGACGGTCGAAATCGCCGGCTGACGACGACATCAGGACGCCAGCCATACGCCCACACGAGCGGATGGCTTCGCCCGACGCACCCCCCGCTCCCCTACACCCGAAGGCATTCCCTCATGAAGATCGCCCTCGACCCGTACATGATCCGTCATGTCCCGCTGCTCGAACTTCCCGGTGTGGTGGCCGAGTTGGGCTACGAGTGGATCGAGCTCTCACCTCGCGAGGACTTCATTCCCTTCTTCCGGCACCCCCGGGTGGACGACGCCACCGTGCGCAAGTTCCGCAAGGCTCTCGACGCGGCCGGCGTCGGGATCTCCTCCCTGCTGCCGCTGTACCGCTGGTCCGGCCCCGACGAGGACGCCCGGCAGGCCGCCGTGCGCTACTGGAAGCGCTCGATCCAGATCGCCTCCGAGCTGGGCGTGGACAGCATGATCTCGGAGTTCAACGGCCGCCCCGAGGAAGCGGACCGCAGCGAGGCCCAGTTCTGGAAGTCGATGGACGAACTCCTCCCGCTCTTCGAACAGGAGGGCATCCGGCTGGCCCTGGAACCGCACCCGGACGACTTCATCGAGGACGGCCATCAGGCGGTCGGCTTCATCCGGGGCATCAACCACCCGAGCGTCAGCTTCCTCTACTGCGCCCCGCACACCTTCCACATCGGTGACGACGCCCCCGGGATCATCCGGCACGCGGGTGAGCTGCTCACCCATGTCCATCTGGCCGACGCATTCGACCACACCGCGTCCTCCGGCAACCGCTACATCCTCAACCCGCCCGGCACCACCGCCCGGATCCACCAGCATCTCGACATGGGCCAGGGCGAGGTCGACTTCGGCGAGCTGTTCCGTGCCCTGCGGGACAACGACTTCGACGGCACCCTCACGGCGTGCGTCTTCGCCTGGGAGGAACGGGCCAAGGAGTCCTCGCTGTTCATGCGCGCGAAGATCGACGAATACCTCGCCGCGTCGTCGTAGCGAACCGTCGGCCCCTATGACCCCCTGGCCACGGACGGCTCGGCCTTCGAACGCACTGGCCGCACAGACCTGTTCGGCTCGGCCACCGACTTCACGTACCCCCAGCGCTCGTCGGACACCCTGATCAGCGGTGCGAACGGTGGGACGTTCGCGCTGCCCTCCGCCCGTACCGAGCGGAGCTCACTCTCCGCTCGGTACGGGCCCAACGACAACGAGCCCAAGGTCGTCACACCCCACCCGGCGGGTCGCCGTCTGCTTCACCTTCCCCGATTCCCCACCTCCAACTGACCTCTCTCCTCAAGGGACACCTCATGACCTCCTCCGCCAAACCCCTCTCCGTCGCGGTGATCGGAGCCGGTATGGCCGGCCGCAGCCATGCCGCCGGATACCGCAACGTCAACACCGTGTTCGGGGCGGGACTGCCCGCGGTCCGGCTGGCCGCGATAGCCGATGCCAACATCGCGCTCGCCGAGGACGCCGCCCGCCGCTACGGGTTCGAGGAGGCGCTGCCGAGCTGGGAGGCCGTCGCCGAGGACCGGGCGATCGACGCGGTCAGCATCGTCGTAGGAAACGCGTTGCACCGGCCGATCGCCGAGGCGCTGGTCGCCGCCGGGAAGCATGTGCTGTGTGAGAAGCCGCTGGCCGGTTCGCTCGAGGACGCGCGTGCGATGGCCGAGTTGGAGCGGTCCGCCGGTGTCGTCACCGCCGTCGGATACACCTTCCGCCGCTCCCCCGGCATCGCCGCGATCCGCGACCATGTGCGGCGCGGCGAACTGGGTGACCTCACGCTCTTCAGCGGACGCTACTGGTGCGACTACGCCACCGACCCCAAGGGGCCGCTGAGTTGGCGTTTCAAGGGAGGTGCCGGTTCCGGCGCGCTCGGCGATGTCGGCTCGCACGTCATCGACGCCGCCGAGTACGTCGCCGGGCCCATCACCTCGGTCTCCGGTGCCACGCTCTCCACGCAGATCCCCAAGCGTCCGCTGCCGCTGGGCGCGGTCGTCGGCCATAACGCGGCCCCCGTCTCCGACGAGTTCGGCGAGGTGGAGAACGAGGACACCGCGTCCTTCACGGCCCGCTTCGAGTCCGGGCTCGTCGGTACCTTCTCCGTGACCCGTACCGGTTTCGGGCTGCCGAACGGGCTCGCGTTCGACGTGGTCGGAGTCGGCGGGCGGGCCGCGTTCGACCAGCACCGGCCGGCGGAGTACCTCTTCGACGACGCCCAGCCCGAGGCCCGTACCCGCGGTGCCCGGCAGATCATCGCCGGGCCCCAACTGCCGTACTTCGCGGGCGGGGTGCCGATGGAAGCGCCTGGTGTGGGGGCCAGCAACGCCGACAACTTCACCTACCAGACCCGCGCGTTCCTCGACCAGGTCGCGGGGGTCGCCGAACCGCTCCCGGCCTGCGCCACGTTCGCCGAGGGGCTGCGGACCATGGAGATCATCCGCGCGATCGTCGAGTCCTCGCAAGCCGGCGGCGTCGCCGTCGCGGTTCCGTCCGCCGTCTGACCATCCGCACCGAAACCCATGCCAAGGAGCACCCGCATGTCCCTCAAGCTCGGCGCCTACACCGCCTGTCTGCACGACCGCCCACTGGCCGAGGCCCTCGACATCCTCAAAGAGAACGGCCTGGACTCCGTCGAGGTCAACACCGGCGGCTTCATCCCCTCCCCGCACTGCCCGGTCGACCTCTTGCTGTCCTCGGCGACCGCGCGCGAGGAGTACCTGGCGGTCTTCGCCGAGCGCGGGATGGAGCTGACCGGCCTCAACTGCAATGGGAATCCGCTCAATCCGCTGCCCGGGGTCGGCCCGAAGCACGCCGACGACCTGCGCCGCACCATCCGCCTCGCGGGCCTGCTCGGGGTGCGGCACGTGGTCACCATGTCCGGCACGCCGGGCTCCGACCCGGACGCCAAGTACCCCTCCTGGGTGGTGAATCCGTGGGACGGCGTCTACATGGACGTCCTGGACTACCAGTGGGCCGTGGCGGTCGAGTTCTGGAAGGAGATCGACGCGCTGGCCCGGGAGAACGACGTCCGGGTCGCCATCGAGATGCACCCCCACAACCTCGTCTTCTCCCCCGTCACCCTCAAGCGACTCGTCGACGAGAGCTCCCTCACCAACGTCGGCGCGGAGATGGACCCTTCGCACCTGATGTGGCAGGGCATGGACATCGTCGCCTGCATCAAGTGGCTCGGCCCGCTGGTATTCCACGCCGCCGCGAAGGACGCAATGCTCTGCCCCGGCGCCGACATCCGCGGCGTGCTGGACACCTCGTTCACCCGCGTGCCCGCCGACGCGCCCGACAAGGTGCCCACCGGCTACGGCTTCTGGTGCAACTCCTGGCCCGAGAACCCAGCGTGGAAGTTCGTCGCCGTCGGTGTCGGCCACGATGTCTCGTACTGGACCGAGTTCCTACGCGCCCTCGCCGAGGTCGACCCGGACATGGCCGTGAACATCGAGCACGAGGACGCCGCCTACTCGCAGACCGAGGGGCTCGCCCTGGCCGCGAAGAACCTCCATGCCGCCGCGGCGGCCGTGTAGGGCCGGTTCCTGAATCGCCCAGCCGTCACAGCGGTGTGTTCTTGAGTGCACCGCTGTGACCGTCGAGAACCGGTCCGTCCCTGCCGTCCTGGCCCGGCGGCTGTCGCGGCGTCTTCGACCTTCGCCCACTCGCCCGACACCTCAGGTGGATTCACGGACGACGAGGCGGCAGGGAACGCTGTGCAGGCCGGGCGCCAGCTTGGAGCCGATGGCGTCCAGCAGTAGCAGGGCGGCCTGTCTGCCGATCTCGGAGAGGTCGGTGTCGATCGTGGTGAGGGGCGGGCGGGAGGCCAGCGCCATGACGTCCCAGTTGTCGTAGCCCACGATCGCCACCTTGCCGGGGACGTCCAGGCCGTTCTCGCGCAGGGCGTCGGCGACGCCTCTGGCGATCTGGTCGTTGCCGCAGAAGAAGGCGTCCGTCTCCGGTGCCGTGCGCAGCACCGCTTGGGCGGCACGGCGGCCCCATGCCTCGCTCCACTCCCCGAAGTGGACCCGGCCGGTGGCGAGTTCCGTAGCGGACTGCTTGAGGAGTTCGAGGGTGTGCTGCGCGCGGTCGCGGGCGGCCGCGTGGTGGGCCGGGCCGGTGATGTGTGCGATCCGGGTGCGTCCGGTGGCCAGCAGGTGCTCGATCGCCAGACGGGCTCCGCTGCGGTCGTCGGACACGACGGAGATGTCGTCAGGGTCGGTGGAGGGCGAGAGCGCGTAGACCGTCGGGATCGGCTCGACGCCCTTCAGTGGCGGACGCGGGTCGGTCCGTCGGCCGGTCACGATGATGCCGTCCACCCGGCGGCCCATGAGATTGCTCAGGTGGTGCTGCTCGCGGATGGCGTCGCCGCGGGTGTCGCACAGCAGCACGGAGATCTTTCCGGCGCCGAGCGCATCCTCGGCCCCGAGGAGGACGGGCGTGCTGAAGCGGCCGATACCGTCCGTCGTCATCAGCCCTACGGTCCAGCTGCGGCCGGTGTGCAGGCTCTGTGCCTGCTGATTGGGGCGGAAGTCGAGCTCTTCGACGGCGTCCAGGACCCGCTGCCGGGTCTCCGGACGCATGCTCCCACTGCCGTTCAGCGCCTTTGAGGCCGTCCCGACACTGACACCGGCCAGTCTGGCCACATCGGTGAGCTTCGCCCGCCCGGTGGGCGGAAGACTTGGCACGGCGGTCACACGCAACCCTTTTCCTGGATGACGTCGTCAGCCGCATCCTGACATCGTTCGCGGCAGCTGGCCAGTCCCTGACCAGGCGAAGAAAATGTTTGCGCGGACCCTTGACGCACAGGCGAACCCGTTCCTACCTTTCCGGGCAGAAAAACGTTTTCCTCAGCGGGTTCCAGAGACGGAGCAACGCCCGTCCGACCTCAGGGACGCCCTGACGCGCATCGCACGTCGGGTCCCCGACTCGCGCTTCCCACCTACCTCTCCGGAGAGCCATGCCCCGCCGCCGTTCCGCTGCGCTTTCCTCCCCGGCCCCGGCCCCGTCCGGACAGGCAGGCACTTCCACCGGGCCGGTCCGTCTCGGACCAGGGGCCAAGGCCGTACTGACGCCTGCCGTGGTCGAGGTACGGGCCGGCTTCTGGAGCACCCGCCGCGAGGTGAACGCGCGGATCTCCCTCCCCCAGGGCCCCGAACTTCTGGAGTCGGCGGGCAATCTGCACAACCTGCGGCTCGCGGCGGGCGCGGTCGAGGGCGAGTTCCGGGGCGCGTACCCGTTCGTCGACACGGACGTCTACAAGTGGCTGGAGGCGGCGTCCTGGCAGTTGGCCCGGGGCTCCTCGTCCGGGCTGGAAACCGACGTGGAGCGGATCGTCTCTTTGGTAGCCGATGCGCAGCAACCCGACGGCTATCTGAACACGTGGTTCCAACTGGTCAAGGGCGGCGAGCGGTACAAGGACCTGCGCTGGGGTCACGAGTTGTACTGCGCCGGTCATCTCATCCAGGCGGCCGTCGCCCACCACCGGGCCACCGGTCGTCCCCAACTCCTCGATGTGGCACGGAAGTTCGCCGACCACATCGACTCCGTGTTCGGCCTTCCCGGCAGCGGCAAGGAGATCGACGGAATCGACGGGCACCCCGAGGTCGAGACCGCCCTGGTGGAGCTGTACCGGGAGACCGGCGAGCGCCGCTACCTCGATCTGGCCGGTTACTTCGTCGACCGTTTCGGCCACGGTCTGCTGGGCGGCGAGGCGTACTGCCAGGACCGGGTGCCGCTGCGCGAGGCGGACGACGTGGAGGGCCACGCCGTACGGCAGTTGTACCTGCTGGCCGCCGCGGCCGATCTGGCGACCGAGACCGGGGACGCCGAACTCCGAGCGGCGGGCGAGCGGTTGTGGCGGGCGATGACAGCCACCAAGACCCATCTCACCGGCGGGCTCGGCGCGCACCACGACGAGGAGGACTTCGGCGACCCGTACGAACTGCCCAACGAGCGCGCGTACTGCGAGACTTGCGCGGCCATCGCGTCGGTCCAGTGGAGCTGGCGGATGGCCCTGCTCACCGGTGAGGCCCGCTACTCCGACCTGATCGAACGCACCCTGTACAACGGCTTCCTGGCCGGGGTGTCGCTCGACGGCGAGCGCTGGCTGTACGTCAACCCGCTCCAGGTCCGCGACGGCCACACCGACCCGGGCGGAGACCAGTCGGCCCGCCGCACCCGCTGGTTCCGCTGCGCCTGCTGCCCGCCGAACGTCATGCGGCTGCTGGCCTCGCTGGAGCACTACCTCGCCACCAGCGACACCGGCGGCCTACAGATCCACCAGTACACCAGCGGCCGCTATACGGGCGACCTAGACGGCACCCCGGTCGCGGTGCGCGTCGAGACCGAGTACCCGTGGCAGGGTGCGATCAGCCTGACCGTCGAGGAGACCCCGGCGGACCGTCCCTGGACCCTGTCGCTGCGCGTCCCTCAGTGGTGCGCCGAGTACCGGGTGCGGTGCGGGGACACGGAGTACGACCGGACCGACGCCCCCGTGGCCGACGGCTGGCTACGGCTTGAGCGCACCTGGGCCCCCGGCGACCGGGTCGTCCTCGAACTCGCCCTCGCGCCGCGCCTGACCGCGGCCGACCCCCGCGTGGACGCCGTGCGCGGTTGCGTGGCGATCGAGCGCGGGCCGCTCGTCTACTGCCTGGAGCAGATCGACCACCCCGACGGCGGTCTGGACGACATCGTCCTGGACCGCACCGGTCCGCTCGCCGTACGAAACCGGCCCGATCTGCTGGGCGGCGTGACCACGGTGCTGGCCACCGGCCGACGCCGCCACATCCCCGAGGCGGGCTGGTGGCCGTACACCTCCGCCGACAGCGAGGCGCCGGCAACGGACGACGCACCGGTCGAGCTCACCGCCATCCCCTACTACGCGTGGGCCAACCGCCAGGACGGCAGCATGCGCGTCTGGCTGCCCACCTCCTGAGCCCGCAAGACCCGTCCCCTGTTCCCCTCCTACGAGCCGCACCAAGACAACGAGGTCACCGTGAGAAACACCCGCCGCACCCTCCTCACCGCCATAGCCACCGTCGGCGCGCTCGCCTCTGTCGCCGCCTGCGGCGGCGGTTCCGGCTCCGCCGCCTCCGGTTCCGGGAAGACCGGCGGGACGTACAACTTCTGGGACCCGTACCCGCAGTTCGACGCCTCCTCGGCGTGGGGCAAGCTCGTCACGAAGTGCGGCACGGACGCCGGGGTCAAGGTCAAGCGCACCAGCATGGACACCACGGACCTGGGCAACAAGGCCCTGCTCGCTGCCCAGCAGGGCAACGCCCCCGACGTGATGCTGGTGGACAACCCCGTCGTCTCCACGCTCGTCGAGGCGGGAATCCTCAACAAGACCGGCGACCTCGGCCTCGACACGTCGTCGATCCAGAAGAACATCCTCGGCGCGGGCGTCATCGACAACGCCTCCTACGGTGTGCCGATCGGCGCCAACACCCTCGCGCTCTACTACAACAAGAAGATCCTGTCCGCGGCCCACGTCGACCCCGCGTCCGTCAAGGACTGGGCCTCGCTCACGGCGGCGCTGAAGAAGGTCAAGTCCGCGGGCAAGAAGGGCATCACGTTCTCCGCGATCAACACCGAGGAGGGCAGCTTCCAGTTCCTGCCGTGGTTCTGGGGCGCGGGCGGCGATCTGACCAAGCTCGACTCGGACAAGGGCGTTGCCGCGCTCTCGCTGTGGAAGCAGTGGGTCGACGGCGGATACGCGCCGAAGGACGTGCTCCAGAACACCCAGACCACCAGCTGGCAGGAGTTCGCCACCGGCGACTACGCGTTCAGCGAGAACGGCACCTGGCAGCTCGGCAACGCGGACAAGGCCGGCTTCGCGTACGGCGTCATCAACATCCCCGGGCAGAACGGCGGTTCCGCGCCGGTGCCGACCGGCGGCGAGTTCGTCACCGTCCCCGTACAGAAGGACTCCTCCCGCTACGACGTCAGCAAGAAGATCGTCACCTGCCTGACGAACTCCGCGAACCTGCTGACCACCGACACGACCCTGACCTACGTGGCACCCACCGCCCAGGTACAGGCCCAACAGGTGAAGCAGAACCCCGAGTTGAAGCCGTGGGTCGGTGCGGTGGCGGCGGCGCGAGGCCGTACCAGCGATGGTCTGGGCACCAAGTACCCGACGATCTCCCAGCCGATGTGGACCGCCGTGCAGAACGCCCTGTCGGGCGGCAAGAGCCCGCAGGCGGCCCTCGACGCCGCTCAGACGGCCGCGAGCAAGGGCTGACACCCGGCCTCCGATCCTCTCCGGACACCGCCGCCGGCCCGGACACGCCACCCGCATCCAGGAGTACGCATGACCATCGCCCGCGTCGACCGCCGCTCTCAGCGGTCCCCGGCCAGGTCCGGGGCGACCGGTACCGGACAACGGACGGACGCGTCGGACCTGCGGCGCCGACAGCGCCGTAGCAGCCGGCTCACCGCGCTGGCCTTCATCGCCCCGCTGGTCGTCTACCTCGCCGCCTTCTACCTCTATCCGCTCTACCGCAACCTCGACCTGAGCCTGCGCGACTACACCGTCCGGTCGTTCGTGCAGGGGGACGCGCCCTTCTCCGGCCTCGACAACTTCAGGACCGTCCTGGACGACCCCACGTTCGGCCCCGCGATGCGCCACACCGTGATCTTCACCTTCGCGTCGATCGCGTTCCAGTACGTGGCCGGGCTCGCCCTCGCAGTCTTCTTCAACCGGCACTTCCGACTGGCCGCGACCCTGCGCGCCCTGTTCCTGATCCCCTGGCTGCTGCCGCTGATCGTGTCGGCGTCGACGTGGTCGTGGATGTTCAACAGCGAGTCGGGGGTCATCAACTACGCACTGCACCTGGTGGGCGTGTCCCCGGTGGACTGGCTCAACTCGCCGGACTGGGCGCTGACTTCGGTCGTCATCGCGAACATCTGGATCGGCATCCCGTTCAACCTGGTGATCCTCTACAGCGGGCTCCAGAACATCCCGGCGGAGCTGTACGAGGCGGCCTCGCTCGACGGGGCGGGTACCTGGCAGCAGTTCCGCCGGATCACCTTCCCGCTGCTGCGCCCGGTGTCGGCGATCACCCTGCTCCTCGGGCTCGTCTACACGCTCAAGGTGTTCGACCTGATCTGGATCATGACCAAGGGCGGTCCGGGCGACGCGTCGTCCACCCTCGCGACCTGGTCGTACCAGCTCGGCTTCGGCACGCTGCTGCCGAAGTTCGGCCCCGGCGCGGCCGTCGGCAACATCCTCATCCTCATCGCGCTCGTCTTCGGCCTGCTCTACATCCGAGTCCAGAGGAGGCAGGAGGCATGAAGTCCCCTACGGGAAAGCGCCGTTACACCGTCATCGGCCTCCTGCTGACCGCCCTGATGCTGTTCCCGGTGTACTGGATGCTGAACGTGTCCCTCACCCCGCAGCAGGACATGCGCAAGTCCCCACCCGACCTGCTGCCCCTGCACCCCACCTTCGAGGGCTACCGGGCCGTCCTCAACGACCAGTTGCCCTACCTCGGCACCAGCCTGCTCATCGGCCTGGGCACGGTCGCCCTCACCCTGGTCCTCGCCGCCCCGGCCGGATTCGCCCTGGCCAAACTGCGCCCGCTCGGCGGGGGCACCCTCGGACTCGCCCTGCTGGTCGCCCAGATGATCCCGGGCATCGTCATGGCGATGGGCTTCTACGGCATCTTCCTCGACCTCGGTCTGCTCAACTCCTGGTGGGGACTGATCGTCGCGGACTCCACCATCGCCGTGCCGTTCGGCGTCATGATCTTCACCGCGTTCATGTCGGGCATCCCCGGCGAGCTGATCTCCGCGGCCCGCATCGACGGCGCCGGTACCTGGCGCACCTTCGTGTCCGTGGTGCTGCCGGTGAGCCGCAACGCGATCGTCACAGTCTCCCTGTTCAGCTTCCTGTGGGCCTGGTCCGACTTCGTCTTCGCCAACACCCTTGACGGCGGCGGCGATCTGCGGCCGATCACCCTCGGGATCTACAAGTACATCGGCAACAACAACCAGGAGTGGAACGCGATCATGGCCACCGCCGTCGTCGCGTCGATCCCGGCGGCCGTCCTCCTGGTCCTCGCGCAGCGCTACGTGGCCGCGGGCGTGACCGCCGGCGCGGTCAAGGACTGATCCACGATCCACGACGCAGCCCGCCCCGGCCCCCGGTCGGGCGGGGCAGCGGGCCGCCTCCGCACCCACACCGCACCGCACCGCACTGTGCAAGTCCCCCTTCCTCAGGAGAGCCGCATGTCATATCTGAGCCACCGTCACCGTTCCAGAGCGCCCCTCGCCCGCGTCGGCGCCATCGTGACGACCACCGCCCTGGCCGCCACCGCCCTCGCCCTGACGGGCGCACCCGCTCAAGCCACCCCCACGTCGGCCACCACCTTGGTCGTCAACGCCGCGCAGAATCTGCGCTCCGTGACCCATGTCGGCACGGGCAGCCTCTACGGCCTCGCCACCGCGAGCACTCCCACCGACAGCCTCGTGCGGGCCCTGAAGCCCAACACGTTCGTGCAGATGGCGCCCGGCGGCAGCCAACTCCCCAACGGAGAGCCCGCACCCGCGGGTGACGCCCTGGTCGTCGCCCCGAAGGCCGCAGCGGCGGGTGCCAAGGTCGTCGTACGGATGCCGGACTGGTACCCGAACTTCCCCTACCAGTGGGTGAGTTGGAGCAACTGGCTCTCGGCGGTGGACCAGCAGGTCGCCGCGGTGAAGTCCTCCGGAGCCACCAACATCAGCGCGTACGCGCTGTGGAACGAGCCGGACTGGACCTGGGACACCACCAACGCGGGTGCCTTCGACGCCGGTTGGGCCCGCACGTTCAAAGAGGTCCGCGCCAAGGACGCCACCACCCCCATCCAGGGGCCGAGCCACTCGGTGTGGAACCAGTCCTGGATGACCACGTTCCTCACCGACGCCAAGGCCAGCGGTACGGTCCCCGACGTCATCGCCTGGCACGAGCTCCAGGGCAGCTCCGGCATCGCCGCCCATGTCGCGGCCTACCGCTCGCTGGAGAGCAGCCTGGGCATCAGCCCGCGTCCGATCGACATCGAGGAGTACGGCACGCCCGCCGAAATGGGCGACTCCGGCGCACTCATCGGCTACGCCGCCAAGTTCGAGCGCGCGGGCGTCCGCGACGCCGAGCTGGCCTTCTGGAACCACTACGGCACCCTCGGCGACACCCTGACCGACACCGGCGGCTCGCCCAACGGCTCCTACTGGACGTACAAGTGGTACGGCGACATGTCCGGGACCATGCTCACCACCACACCGCCCGCCCAGACCGGCATCGACGGTCTCGCCTCCCTCAACGGCGCGGGCAACCAGATCAGCGTCATCGCCGGCGGCTGCACCGGCTCCTGCGCCGTCACGGTCAACGGGCTCTCGTCCCTGTCGGCCTACGGCAGCACCGTCCACGTCAAGCTGGAGTACAGCCCCGGCACGGGCCGCACCACCGCCTCCCCGGGCCCGATCACCATCTCAGACACCGACTACTCCGTCTCGAACGGCTCGATCACGGTGCCGGTCACGATGAACGCCGCCGACGGCTACCACCTGACGATCACTCCCAGCGGCACCTCGACGTCCCTGGCCGGGCGCTACCAGATCACCAACAAGAACAGCGGCCTCGCCCTCGACACCCTCAACGCGGCCACCACGCAGGGCACTTCGGTCGTCCAGGCCACGTCCACCACCGGCACCGACCAGAACTGGACCCTCGTGGCCGCGGGCCAGGGCCTCTACAAGATCGTCAACCAGAAGAGCGGCCTGCTGCTGGGCATCACCAACGCGGGTACCAGCAACGGTGGCACCGCCCTGATCTGGGGCGACAACGGCACCGCCGACCACCTCTGGCAGGTCATCCCGGCCCGCGACGGCTACGTCAAGATCGCCAACTACAACAGCGGGCTCCTGCTCGGCGTCGACCAGATGAGCACCACCTCCGGCGCCCAGGTCCTCCAGTGGTCCGACAACGGCACCGCCGACCACCTGTGGAAACTGACCTCGCGCTGAGGCGATCACCGAAGGTCCCGCGCCGGCTCTCCACGGCTGGCGCGGGACCGCCGTCATACCTGGCCGCCGCCCCCGGGCGCCGGTGTGAGCGCCGTCAGGCGGGGATCTCGGCGGTGACGGTCAGGACCGCCCGGGCGAGAATGTGGCTGGTCATGGTGAAGCCGAGATAGGCCGGGGTGGCCTCGGACGCTACGCCGATCCGCTCGGTGCCGAGGGCGTGCACGACGATGACGTAACGGTGTCGGCCGTGCCCGGCCGGCGGGGCGGCGCCGATGTAGCGTGCCGCGCGGGCGTCGTTGGGCAGTTGCCAGGCGTCCTCGGGGAGACCCGAGCCGTTCTCGTCGCCGGCGCCCTCGGCGAGTTGGGTGACTGTGGCGGGGATGTCCGCGACCGCCCAGTGCCAGAAACCGGAGCCGGTCGGGGCGTCCGGGTCGTACACCGTCACCGCGTAGCTCTTCGTCCCCTCTGGGGCGCCGCTCCACGACAGTTGCGGGGAGATGTCCTTGCCGCCGGGGACGCCGAAAAGGCCGGACATCTGCTCGGCGGGCCAGACGCCTCCGTCGGACACCGTGGTGCTGGTGACGCTGAAACGGGGCACCTCGGGCAGACGAGCGAACGGGTCGTTGGTAGTCACGGTGAGTCCTTCCCATGGGCAGGGGCCTTCTCCAGGCACCCATGGATCACCCTGCGCTCCCGGCGGGACGAAATCACCGACCAGCTTCCTCCCTGCTGATAGGCCCTTCCTTCCAACACAGGTCAGCGACCTGCCCCGCAACAACGGCGTTCAGCACGTGAGTGGAACGTAGTGGACCGGTCGGCTAGCTTCGATGACACGGCGTGGAGCTCACGCAACTCCGTTCCTCCGGCCGTCCTCGCCGGCGCCGTCACCGTAGAAGCGGCATTCCTTTCAAGTTCCCTCTCAAGCCAGGAGCAGAGCGATGAACGACAACAGCGGTCAGGACGGCATTCACCCCTTCCCCGCCGGTATGGAGTCGCGGGAGATCGAGACCAATGGCGCCACGATCCATGTACGCGTCGGCGGGCAGGGGCCGGCGGTCGTCCTGCTGCACGGGTTCGGCACCACGGGCGACATGTGGGGGCATCTGACGAACGCACTCATCGAGGACCGCACGGTCATCGCACCCGACCTGCGCGGGCTGGGCCTCTCCTCGAAGCCCGACGGAGGCTACGACAAGAAGAACCAGGCGGCGGACGTGTGGGGCGTCCTGGACGCCCTGGGCGTGGGCTCGATCGAACTGGTGACGCACGACATCGGCATCATGGTCGGCTACGCCGTCGCCGCCACCCACCCCGAGCGCGTCAGCCGATGGGTGGCCATCGACGCGCCGCTGCCCGGCATCGGCCCCTGGGACCAGATCACCCAGGACCCGATGATGTGGCACTTCGGCTTCGGCGGCCACGACATGGAGCGCCTGGTCGACGGCCGCGAGCGCATCTATCTCGACCGCTTCTGGAACGAACTCTCCGTGGTCCCGGAGCGCTTCGACGAAGCCAAGCGCGAACACTACGCGGCGCTCTACGCGCAACCCGGCGCCATGCGGGCGAGCTTCGCCCAGTTCCTCGCGTTCACGCAGGATGCGGCGGACAATCAGAAGTTCCTCGCGCAGGGCAGCCTTCAGATGCCGGTCCTGGCCTTCGGCGGCGAAGCCACCTTCGGCCCCGGGATCGGCGAGGTGCTGCGCTGTGTCGCCGACGACGTCGAAGACGCGGTCATCCCGGACTGCGGGCACTGGATCACGGAAGAGCAGCCGCAGGCGACGACCGACCTGGTCGTCGAGTTCCTGCGCCGGGCACGCTGAAAGGTCACCACCGCCGTCCCCTCCTCGGGAACCGGCGCGGTCGTCGGCAACCTGGCGTCGCCGGCGACCGCGTCCGCGAGCAACACCTGCCAGAACCTGGCGGATTGGGCACCCTCGAGGACCATCAACGGACGGATCGAGCAAACCCGTGGGCCACCGACTCCTGCGTCACAGCGGCAACACCGGACTTGACCTGGCCGGACCCGGTGTCGGCCGGGCAGGCCAGCTCCCTTTCTAGCCTGCCCGCCGCACCCGACGCCCAGCCGAACCGCGACGCCCTCATACGCTCCGTCACACACAACGGCTACGCCACCGGATACCGCGGCGTCCGCATCGCCAAGTCCGGCCGCAGGTTCTGGATAACGGACGTCACGATGTGGGACCTGACCGACTCCCAGGGAACCCGCCACGGACAGGCCGCCGTCTTCCCGGCCTGGCCCGACCTCTAGCCACCACATTCTGCGTACTGCCGATCTTGGCGCTGATGCGAAAGGCTTGCGATTCAAGTCGGTTGGCGGGCAGCGGTCTGGCTTTCCTCCCTCTCCCCGTTCCAAACCGTCCAAACCGTCACGGCGGTTGGCATGATCACCACCGCTCGGGTCTCGGCGATCTCCGAACGCATGCGTTCGAGCAGGGAATCCGGGTCGCCGACCCGCCGCGCTGCCTCCCTCGCCCGGTTGCGGGCAGGGAGGCCGGCCATGGACAGCGCACGGTAGGTCTGGACGACGAGCGGGAGGATGGTGGCGTCTTCCGCGCCGCCCATCGGTGTTGTCGCCGAGATCCCGGACGGGGGAAGCCCCGCTTCCTGGAACAGGGAGTACAGGCGCGCCCCTGCTCCCAGGTCGGTTCCATCGACCGTGAGCGCTTCGGCGATGGTCTGCAGAACGGCGTCGGCCAACGGGGTTGCGGGTACGACCCGCAGCGGGTGGTTGTCGAAGTCCTGGAAGGCGATGAGCCCGCCAGGGCGCACCAGCCGGGACAGACGGCGCAGTGCGGTGACCGGGTCCGGCAGATGTCCCAGGATCAGGCGCCCGATCACCGCGTCCACCGGTTCGTCGAGGGTGACGTCGGGCAGGGTCGCCTCCCGGAACGAAATGACGCCCTCCCTCTCCCTGCCGGGTTCGGCGGCTCTGCGCGCGGCACGGGCATGTGCCAACTCCAGTGCGGCCGGAGCCGCGTCTATCCCCGTGACCGCGCCCGTGGGCCCGACGATCGCGGCTGCCGCGAACGTCACGTCCCCCGCACCGCAGCCGACGTCGAGGACCCGCATTCCGGAGCTGAGCCCGGCGAGACGCAGGGCCTGCGTTGTGATCGGGTCGTACAAACGGGCCTGGAGCACGAGGCGGTCCAGTTCCGTGGGCGAGTGCCCCAACAAGTAGGCGGACTCGCCGCGTTCCCCCGTGGTTGTCATCGGCCCTCGCCTCGGACCGGGAGCGCCGGGTCGGTGGTGTTCGACTGGCTGAAGAAGGTGTTCCATCCCTTGATGAGGGAGATCAGATCGCCGCAGTAACTCCTCTCGGCCTTGATGTACGTCCCGCTCCCGGAACCGAAGGACCAGGCGACCGCGTTCATGTCCTCGATGTCGTAGGAGGGTGCCGTCTCGAAGAACGTGGAGAGACGGCCGCCGATCGTGGGGAATTGCCCTTCGGGAAGCTTGAGGGCGTAGAAGGCGACTCTCTCCACCCAACCGGTGGCCGGGGAAATGGTGACCGCGAATGTGTACGCGCCGCGGGACAGGAACGTGGCCATCTCCTTGAAGAGGTGGTCGTCCGGCATCGCGGCGCCGGCCAGTGCGGTGAAGCGCGCGCACTGGGCTTCGCTGATGGGTCCGGGTGCTCGGAAATAGAGGTTGACCGTCCCACGGTGGTAGTCCACCGCGACATGGCGTACGTGGTCCAGTCCCATCCGGTGAAACGCCGGACCTCTTTCCCGGACAGGGGACGGCACGCCGGCAACGCCGAGGACGTCGTCCAGTGGCCGGGTGCCGTTCAAATACACCCAGGCTTTGGTCAGTCCGCGATCGGCGTCGAAGTCGCAGGACTGCTCCGCCGTTCCTTCGTAGAGCCCGCTCCAGGACTGTACGAGGTCTCCGAGGGCGTCGTCGGCCGCGATGAATCCCGCGCGTCTGGCCACGGTGACGGTGTCCACGGGGCGTCGGGCGTAGAAGCGGTAGTTCAGGTCGTCGCCGGTCCGGTCAGTGGTACGCAACAGGACGGCGCCCTCGCCGAACGCCGGTCCGTAGGCGTCCAGTACCGCGCGAGTCGTCGCGTACGAGAAGGGTGCTCCGATCGCTTCCGCCGTAGTGCGGATGTCCTCCAGAAAACGCGCATCGGAGAACTCACGGGAACGCACGATGATCCTTCTTCCTGCATGGCTTCAGGGGAGCCTCCTGGATCCAGCAGCATGTCCCCTACGACCTGCACCGGGTCGCCGTGCCTGGTGAATCCCTTCGCCACGACGTTCAGGGTCTCCAGACGGCGGGTCAGGAGACCGGTGGCTTGGAGAGATAGGGGAAGTGGTCGAGGAGCGGGCTGTGATTGAGGCCGGAGGAGAAGTCCTGGTTCACGATCATCTTGATGATGTTGGACGCGATGTCTTCCCTGACGCCCTTGCCGTTGTGGAGGCCGCACCAGGGGTCCCAGTCGGCGACGGTGCCGGGCGTGAACGTGAGGACGTTCGGGAGGAGTGCGTCCGCCGCCCAGGCGCCGTATGCCCGCGCGGTGGGGAAGCGGTGGGGGCCGTGGCCGTACGTTCCGCCGGCCTCGACGACCGCCGCGATGTTGTCCCTGACCTGGCCCCAGATCCCCGAGGCGGGAGCGGTTGCCGGGTGGGCGGGCCTGCCCTTGAGGTCGTCCGTGGGGACGGAGGCGTTGTAGTCGACGTGTGCCGAGCCGGCCGCGAAGTCGAAGAAGGTGGTCATGTTCGGCTCGGCGGCGCGCTGGAGCTGGGCCCAGGTGTTGTGGCCCTTGTCGAAGTACGCGGTCGTCGCCCAGTAGTGGAGCCGGCCGCGGCCCGTCACCTCCACAGGCACCTCCAGCACGAAGGACCTGACGCTGGTGTTGGCGAAATCGTCGTGGGCGGGACGCAGCGCGTCGAAGTCGGGGAACGTGCCGGTGGCCAGCGCCTTCGTCGTCGCGACGGGGAAGGGGATGAAGTTGTAGAACGGGTCGCGGCGTTGCCCGGCGAAGAGCTTGATGCCGTGACGGCAGTCGACGACCTCCCCGACGGGGGCGTCGGCGGGCGTGATGATCGTGCCCGAAGCACTGCGGTCGGTGGCCGCCGCACCGGTGAGCTGCTCCACCTGGACGTACTGCGTGCCGTCGGAGCCGATCGGGAAGGTGGCGCGGAACGTGATGTCCTCGACGTGGTCCCCGTTGGTGTCGATCCTGAGCTCGTAGTAGCCCGCGGGGTTCCAGGGCTTCCCGTACGTCGGCGAGGTGTTCATCCCGAAGACCGTGCGGGGGCCGTGGCGGTCGCCTGCCCCGGCGAAGCAGTAGGCGTCGCTGATGTCCAGCGTTTCGTCTTCGGGGTAGTCGAAGTGGTGGGACATGGTGCTCCTAGCGGATCGGGGTGGTGCGGGAGTACGGATTACGGGAGAACGGCTGCAGCGCGAGCGTGTAGAACCGGTTGCGGTACGGAGCCTCGTCCGTGCCGCCGAACTCGCCGTACAGCCAGAGGAAGGGCAGCTTCCCCGCATTCCAACTCACGTGGTCGGCCTGCCCGTTCGCGTGAAGGAGCTCGTACCAGCCCTCGGTGAAGCCGCTCAGGATCGCGACACGGGTGGGGGCGCCGCGTTCGGGAACGGTCGACGCGTCGACCGTGGTGCCGTCGGTCGCCGTCATGTACGGCCACGCCGACCGGGCCGGCGCGAGATGCGGACCGCTGTAGTAGTCCTGGACGGGAACGGCCTCGACGCCTGCGGGCAGCACCAGACGCGTTCCCGGAGTGAGCAGCGGAGCGTTGTACCGCCGCTCCTGACCGCTCACCAGTTCATCGGTGACCGCCGGGACGCCGTCTCGCCGCGTTGCCGTTGCGGCCGACGCCGGAGAGGCCGCCCCGCCGAGACCGTACAGAACGGGAACGGCCGCAAGGCCTCCAAGGATGCCGCGCCGGCCCGGCATTGAGCCTGGGGTGATGTTCACGCACCGACCGTACGGTCACCTCCCGTGACCGCGTCAGCGCCAGAAACGACAGAGGAAATAGCGTTGCCGTCACGCGAGTCGCCCTGTACGTCCACCGCTCCGGCGCAGGGCGCTAGTCGAAGATCGGGCCGACCGTCCGGGTCCGCTTGATCTCGTAGAAGCCCGGTGTGGAGGCGACCGCGAGGGTGCCGTCCCACAGGCGGGCGGCCTGCTCGCCTCTGGGTGTGGGAGTGACGACGGGTCCGAAGAAGGCGATTTTGTCGTCGCCTTCGGGGGCGGGGACGGCGATGATCGGACTGCCGACCTCCTGGCCGACCAGAGTGATGCCTTCCTGGTGGGAGCGGCGCAGAACCGAGTCGTAGGTGTCGGTGTCGCCGGCCTCGGCAAGGTGCTCGGGCAGTCCCGCCTCCCGCAGGGCGGCCTCGATGGTGGCGCGGTTCTTGGGAAGGCCCTGCGGGTGGTAGCGCGTGCCGAGCGCGGTGTAGAGGGGTTCCAGGACGCCGGGGCCGTAGGCCTCCTGTGCGGCGATCAGCACCCGGACGGGCGCCCAGGCCTGACCCATCAACTCGCGGTTGGCCGACGGCAGTTGGTCCAGCCGTCTCTCGTTGAGGACGGCCAGGCTCATGACGTGCCAGGTGATCTCGACCGGGCGGGTCTTCCGCACCTCGAACATCCAACGGGAGGTCAGCCAGGTCCATGGGCAGACGGGGTCGAACCAGAAGTCGACGGCGGTAGGGACAGTGCTGGGCGTGTCGCTCATTGTGCGCCTCCGAGTATCGGCCGCGGCGCGGTGCGCGGCTGAGTGGGGTGGGGTGGGGTGGGTCAGGGGTAGCCGGTGGAAGCACTCAGGTCGGCCCAGGCCGCGATGTCGTCGCTCAGGTCTGCCGGCCCTGTTCGATCTGGGTCGGGGCGTCAGCGCCCAGGACCAGGTGGTCCGGGGGTTGCCGGCGTCCAGCACGGCGAGCAGGGCCTTGGCGGCACGGGCGGGGTCGCCGATGGAGGACACCGTGACGGTGTGTCCGCTGCGGCGGCGTCGCATCGAGGACAGGATCGCCTTGATGGCGGCCACCGTCCCGAAGACATTGACGTCGAACTGGCGCCGCAGATCCTCCATGGAGGACTCCTCGACGGTGCCCTCCACTCCGTAACCCGCGTTGCTGATCAGCACATCGACGGGGCCGATGCGGCTCGGCAATCCGATCCGGGTCACGGACCGTGCCCGCGACCAAGTGTCCGTCGGCCAGTGCCTGTTGAGCAGCCCCCTCCCGACGGGAAGGGGCTGGACTCAAGCAGAACTAGTCGACCGGTCACCTAATTGACGGTAGGTGGCAGGGATCCCCACGTCAAAGGGCCGTTCCGGCTGATGCGGAGCCGTCCACCGCCACTACCTGCATTGGAAGCCTGCACCTATCAGACGGGAGAAAGACCGTCCTGGCGAGCGCACTGCGGCAAGCGTCATGGTCAACGAGAAAGCACCGCACCATGACCTGGCCGGCCGAGCTCTGCGGCTCCCGGCGATCACGGAATTCCGGCGGAGACGGTATCAACCGTGTCGCCTCTGCCCCTGATGTGGTGACGGACCGTCACCGTACGTTCGTCGTGCACCGGAGCACGGCTGCACTTGAACAACCGAGGGAAGTACTGAGAGAAATGAACGCTGTCTACACCGCGGTCGTCACCGCCAACGGCCGGGACGGCCGCGCCACCAGCGCCGACGGACACCTCGATGTCCGCCTCGCGTTTCCGCCGGCTCTCGGCGGCGACGGCCGGGGGACCAATCCCGAACAGCTCTTCGCGGCCGGCTACGCGGCCTGCTTCACCAGCACCCTCGGCGTGGTCGGCCGGGAAGCCAAGATCCGCACCGGTGACATCTCGGTGACCGCGGAGATCGGTCTCGCCAAGGACGACACGGACGGCGGCTTCGCGATCACCGCGCTGCTGCGCGTGAAGCTGCCCGAAACCCTGCGGAACGAGACCGGCCGCAAGCTGGTCGAGCAGGCACACGCGGGCTGCCCGTACTCCAAGGCCACCCGGGGCAACATCCCGGTCGAACTCATCGTGGAATAACGGCCCGTCCGGTGCGCGACACCGGTCAACCGCCGTACCGGACCATGTCCGGATCGCAGACCACGGGGCCCGACACGAACCGACGCTGCCGGGCCCCCACTCGCGGCGGCATCATGCCGTCGCCCACCAGAGGAGATTGATTTGACCAGCGCACAACCGTCGCCGGCCCGCTCGGCGGAGGCTCAGGACTATGAGCGCATGATGGGCATGGTCACGGGCTTCTGGGTCACCCAGACGGTTCGGGCTGCGGCGTTGTACAACCTCGCGGACCATCTCGCGGCCGGAGCCGACACCGGCGAGGCGATCGCCGGGGCGGAGTCCACCGATCCCGACGCCACCCGCCGCCTGCTGCGCACCTGCGCCTCCCTGGGCCTGATGACCACGCAGGACGGGCAGCACTTCACCGGCACGTCGCTGCTGAGCACCCTGCGGCACGACGACCCGCACTCGCTACGGCATTTCGCCATCTCCCAGTCCGCGCCGGGCCATTGGCTGCCGTGGGGCAGATTCCCCGAAGCCGTCCGCACGGGACGCCACCAAGTGACCGCGGCCCATGGGGAGGAGAACATCTTCGACTACTTCGCCAAGCACCTCGAGGAGGCGTCCTCCTTCACCGAGTCGATGAGCAACCTGTCCCGCGCGTCCGCCCTCGACATCGCCGAGGTGCTGGACACGAAGGGCGTCGCTTTCGCCCTGGACATCGGCGGAGCCGGCGGTGACGTCGTCCTGGCCATGATGCGGGCCAACCCCGAACTCGACGGCGGGGTCCTCGACCTGCCCCACATCGTCTCCGCCGCCGCCGAAGCGGCCAGGGCCGAGGGACTGGAGGGGCGTTTCACCGCCGTCGGCGGCGACTTCTTCGATTCCGTTCCGGCCGCGGACCTCTACGTACTCAAATACATCCTCCACGACTGGGACGACGCGAACTGCGTGCGCCTGCTTCGGAACTGCCGGGCATCGCTTGCCGACGGCGGCCGTATCGCCGTGGTCGACCATCTGGTCGGAGACACCGGGCAGCCCGGGCTCGCTCCCCTGATGGATATGAACATGCTCGGCATGACAGGCGGCCGGGAGCGTCAACTCGCCGAATTCGACGCCCTGTTCACCGCGGCCGGCCTGCGCCGGGTGAAGGTGAGTACCGCCGGGGCGTTCGCCGTCATCGAAGCCCGGCCCGCAGTCTGACTCACGGAGAAAAGACCCCGCCATGCGCGTAGCAGTCGTCGTCTATGACGGGGTCTTCGACTCCGGTCTCGCAGCGGTCCTCGATGTCCTGAGCAACGCCAACGCGCTGGGCACGCAGCTCACCCACCCGCCGACCTGGAACGTGACCATGGTCGGCGCCGCCCCGTCCGTGCGGACCGGGGCCGGGCTCACCGTGACGCCCAGCCCGCTCGCGCACGCGGAGACAGCGGACCTGCTGGTCGTGCCGGCGCCGGCGGAGAGCGATCCTTCGGCGCTGCTCGACCATGTCGGCGGGGACGAGTCCCTGCCCGTCCGCGACCTGATCGCCCGCACTCGTGCCCGCGGTACGACCATCGCCTCCGCGTGCGCGGGCACCTTTCTCCTGGCCGAGGCGGGCGTGCTCGACGGACTGCGTGCCACGACCACCTGGTGGCTGTCGCCCGCGTTCCGCGACAGGTATCCCAAAGTCCAGCTGGATCACAGCCGGATGGTCATCGGCAGCGACGGCATCACCACGGCCGGTGCCGCCTTCGGCCATGTCGACCTCGCACTGGCCATCGTCCGGGCCGCCAGCCCCGCGCTCTCCGACATCGTCGCCCGCTACCTCGTGGTCGACGAACGCCCCTCGCAGGCCGCGTACACCATCCCCAGCGCCCTGGCCAAGAGCGACCCCACCGTCACGGCCTTCGAACTCTGGGTCCGTGAGCATCTGACCGATCCCATCAGCATCCCCGAGGCGGCCAAGGCCATCGGCGTCAGCGAGCGGACCCTGCAGCGCGCCGTACAGCGCACCGTCGGGACGTCTCCCATCCGGTTCGTGCAGGACCTGCGAATCGAGCGCGCCTCGCACCTGCTGCGCTCCACCGGTCTGTCCCTTGAGGCCATCTCCCGGAAGGTCGGCTACGAACACCCCAACACTCTGCGGGTGCTCCTCCGCGAACGCACCGGCAAGACCACATCGGCTCTGCGCGGCAGGTGAATCCCGCCCGGGGCACGTCTACAGACAGGTACGGGTGAGCCAATCGTCGGAACTGTAGGTGTCCCTGGCGGGATCCGGCACGGTGGCGGGCCGTGTCTCCACCAGTTGCTCCGGGGGAACGCGCTGCGGCAACTTACCGAACCAGGGACGTCGCCCGGTGTCGGCGGCATCCGGGAAGCCTGTCTTTTCAGGTGTCATGTCATCCTCCAGATTTGCGAACAGCCACAGCGCCGTCTCGGCTGGGGCGGCCTGTCAGAGTCGGTCGGCGTCGAGGACGGCCCGGGCGAAGGCCTCGGGTGCTTCCTGTGGCACGTTGTGGCCGATTCCCTTGAGCGTCCTGTGGTCATAGGGGCCGGTGAATTTGGCCCGGTACGCCGTGCCGTCGCCGGCCGGCGTGAAGGGATCCAGTTCCCCGTCGAGAGTGACGGTCGGCACCGCGATGTCGGGCGCTGTCGCGAGACGTGCCTCGATCCCGTCGTAGCGGGGGTCGCCCTGGGCCAGGCCCAGTCGCCAGCGGTAGTTGTGAATCACGATGGGGACGTAGTCCTCGTTGTCGAATGCCGCCGCCGTACGGTCGAAGGTCGCGTCGTCGAAGTTCCACGACGGGGAGACGTTGTGCCAGACGAGCTTCGCGAAGTCGTGCCGGTACTGCTCGAAGCCCCGCGCGCCGCGTTCGGTCGCGAAGTAGTACTGGTACCACCACGCCCACTCGGCCGCGGGCGGCAGCGGCTGCTTGTTCTTCTCCCGGTTGGTGATCAGGTAACCGGTCACGGAGACCAGCGCCCTGCACCGCTTCGGCCAGAGGGCGGCAATGATGTCGGCGGTTCGCGAGCCCCAGTCGAAGCCCCCGAACACGGCCTTCTTGATCCTCAGGGCGTCCATCAGAGCGATGATGTCGTAGGCGATCACCGACTGCTGCGCGTTGCGGAACGTGGTCGGCGACAGGAAGGTCGTGGTGCCGTGTCCGCGCAGGTAGGGAACGATGACCCGGTAGCCCTGGGCCGCCAGCAGGGGTGCGACGTCCACGTAGCTGTGGATGTCGTACGGCCACCCGTGCAGGAGGATGACGGCCGGTCCGTCGGCTGGACCTGCCTCGGCGTAGCCGACGGTGAGTTCGCCGGCCCTGACCTGCTTCAGCGCCGGGAAGGACCCCTCGCCCGTGTCCGGTGTCGGCGCTGTCGCAGCCCGTTCTGCGCCCGGCCCGGGCGGCGAGGACGCTGCCGCCGCGGGGCCGCTCAGGCCGATCAGCGATGCCGCAGCCGTGCCCGCCGCGCCCGCGCCGACGACCTTGCCGAAGGTACGCCTGTCGATCATCTGTGCACCGTTCTGTCCGTGTCGGTCGGACGCTTCCGCCTGGCCGAGGTCTCTGACCAGTCATCCTGGTGCTCCGACGCCCAGGGGGCCTCAGTGTCCGTCCGCAGTCGTCCTTCGGGTTTCCCGCACCGGCCGCTTGGGCGCCCGCCGGTTCGGAGTTCACCCGATCGCTTCCCCGGTCCCTGGGGCCGGGGCCGACCGGCCGCACCCAGTACCTTTGCTTCGATGAATGGCGACCGTGCTGAGCAGGGGGTACAGGCCGTGTCACGTCTCAGTGTGGTGATCGCCGACGATCACCCGGTGGTCCGTGCGGGCATGCGCGCACTGTTGTCCCGGGACGAGTCCTTCGAGATCGTCGCCGAGAGTTCGACGGTCCCGGAGACCGTGCGGGTCGTGGCGGAAGAACAACCGTCCGTGCTGGTCCTGGACCTCACCATGGCGGGCCGGTCCAGCCTGCCGTCGATCCCCGACCTGCTCGCGGCGTCACCCGGCACCCGCATTCTGATCCTCACGATGCAGGAGGATCCCGCGTTCGCCCGCGCGGCCCTGCGGATCGGAGCGGCCGGATACTTGCTCAAGGAGGCGGCAGCGGAGGAACTGCTCGGCGCGGCCCGCCAGGTCGCACAGGGGGGCACCTATCTCCAACCCGCCATGGGCGCCCGACTGGCCGTCGCGGGCGCCGGGGCTCCCGGTGCCGATGGCGACACCTCTCTGACGGCGCGCGAGCTGCAAGTTCTCTCCCTGCTCGCCCTGGGCCACACCAACCAGGAAGTCGCGCGACGTCTCTTCGTCTCCGTCCGGACGGTGGAGACCCATCGCGCCAGGGTTCGGGACAAGCTCGGGACCGAGACGCGGGCGGAACTCATCGCCGCCGCTCGCGAGCGCGGGCTGCTGGGATGAACGGCACGCTGCGCGCCAAGGCCGGCCCCGTCATGGAAGCCACCGGTGCCACGCTGCTCGTCGTCGCCTTCGCGGTCGAGGTCCTGCAGCAGCAGCCTCGCTGGGTGATGCGCTTCTCGCTCGGCGCCGCCGTCGTCCTCATCGTCGCGGCGGCACTGAGCAACGCCGTCCGGAGGGCATGGCTGGCGGCGCTGTGCGGACTCGCGCTCATACTCTCCGTGTCACAGCTGGTTCGTATGACCGACCAGCCGCTCTTCAACGGCTTGAACATCGTGCCGCTGCTGCTGATCGGCTGCGCCTTCGTGCTGGGCCGCAGTGCGGTGGCACGCCGTCGGAGTCTCGCCCGGGAGCGGGCTCAGGCACGCAGCGACGGCGAAGAACGTGAACGTCGGCGCTGGGCCCGTGAGTTGCACGACGAGACCCTTCAAGAACTGGTCGCCGTTCAGCTCGTCCTGTCCAGCGCCGCCGGCACGGGCCGGCTCGATGCCATGAACGAGGCCATCGACCAGGCGCGAAGCCTGATCGCGAATCAGATCACGTCCTTGCGGCACCTGATCGTGGAAATGCGGCCTTTCGCCCTCGATCAGCTCGGACTCGCGCCCGCTCTTGAGACGCTCTGCCGGCGCACCGAGGACACCTTCGGGCTGAACATCGAGCTGCGCGTCGGAGCGGAGTGGCACGGGTTGGAGGCCGAACTGTCGCCGGAGGCCCAGGCCCACGTCTATCGCATCGTGCAGGAAGCGGTGAACAACGCGGTCAAGCACGCTCAGGCAGACCGGCTTCTCGTGGAACTGGACAGCGACGACCAGGCGTTCACCGTGGCGGTCAGGGACAACGGCCGCGGGATGGACCAGCAGCCGTCCGCCTCGGCCGACCGATCCGCGCTCCCCACTGTGGTCTCCACAGGCACCGGGCTGTCGGCCATGCGTGAACGCGGCCACCTGTTGAACGGACACCTCAGTGTTGGTTCCGCCCCAGGTGGGGGAACCTGCGTCACGCTCCTGATGCCTCGCCACGCCAAGCGACGTTCCAGCCGGTAGACCATGCCCTGCGGTATCCGAACGGGGACATGCCCCGTGGGCCGAGGCGGCGGAACCGGCACCCGATTTCGCTACAAGTTCCGAAATTATTCGTGACGGGTCCGCCACGCCGCCGAAATAGGTACTTCTTAGCGTTACTGCCAGTCGCATAGGCGTCATCGCACCCATTGGGTCTGTCAAACCGCAAGAGGTGCTTTCTCACGAAAAAACATCACTGTCCTCAGCGATGTCATGAGACAGGAGCCACCGAGTGTCCAACCCCTCCCGTCGCGGCGTCCTCAGACTGACCGCCGGCACAGCTCTCCTCGGCACCCTCGCCCTGACCGGCTGCGGGCGCGGCGACGAGACCACCGCCTCGAAGGCCGCCGCCAAGCCGGTCGGCACCGCCCCGGCGACCGGCACCGTCAATGTCTGGGCCACCCAGGACGACGCCAGCGTGCTCGACAAGGTGATCAAGCCGTTCAAGTCCGCGAACCCGGACGTCACCTTGAAGTTCACGCTGATACCGAACTCCGAGTACTACACGAAGCTCCAGGCGGCGATCGCGGCGGGCAAGGGCCCGGACGTGGCCCAGTTCTTCCCCGAGTCGCAGGCGCAGTTCCTCGATCCCTCGATCCTGCGGCCCGTGCCGGCCGGGCTCGTCGACTCCGGCAGCTTCTTCACGAGCCTGTGGGACGCCGGTGTGGCCAAGGACGTCGCCTACACGGTGCCCTGGTACGCGTACACGTACGCCCTCGTCTACCGCGCCGACCTCGCCAAGAAGGCGGGCGTCAAGGCGCCGACCACGTGGGCCGAGATGGTGCCGTTCTTCAAGGCGCTGCAGGGCGCCGGAGCCGTGCACGGGCTCGGGGCCGACAACGGCTGGGACATCTTCAACGGCCAGGACGCCGCGATGTACGCGTGGCAGGCCGGCGGCTCCCTGCTGTCCGCCGACGGCAAGTGGACGCTCGACACGCCGGCGATGGTCGACGCGATCAAGTACAACGCGTCGTTCTTCGCCTCGGGTTCCGCCGACACCGCCACCCCCACCTTCCTCGACTCCCAGCCGTACTTCGTCTCCGGCAAGACCGCCTGCATGATCACCGGCCCCTGGGTCGTCGGCCAGCTCGACACCGCCGCGAAGAAGACCGGCTGGACGGCGTCCCACGTCGCCACCGCGCCGCTGCCGGCCGGCGCCGCCGGCAGCGCCTCCTTCTCCGGCGGGGGCAGTTGGGGTGTGCTCGCGACCGGCGGCAACGCGGACGCGTCGTGGAAGTTCATCCGCTACGTCTCGCAACCGAGCACCCAGGTCGCGCAGTTCAAGGCGTACAGCTCACTGCCTGCGGCCGTGTCGGCCTGGGACGACCCGGCCATCAAGGGGCAGCCGCTCCTCGACGCCTTCTTCACACAGCTGAAGAAGGCGCGGGCCTTCCCGCAGGTGAGCACCTGGCAGCAGGTCGCTACCCGGCTGGGCAAGGAGATGGAGGCCGTGGCCAAGGGCAAGGAGACCGCGGCGAAGGCCGCCGCGAACATCCAGGCGTACGCCGAGAGCGTCGGCACGAGCACGAAGTGAGCCGCCGATGACCACCACCCTCACCCCCCGGGCGCCGCGCACAGGCCCGCGCGGCCTTCCGGAGACGGCCCCCGCGCGCCGTCGCCACCGGAGCGTGCGGCGAACGGCTGTCGCCTGGCTGTTCCTGACCCCGTTCATCGTCGTGTTCCTGCTCTACACGGCGATCCCGACCGTGGCCGCGCTCGGCTTCAGCCTCACCGACCTGCACGGCGCGGATCTGCGGCATCCCTTCGCGGTCAACTTCACCGGTCTGGAGAACTATCTCCGGCTGTTCCAGGACCAGACCTTCCTGCGGGACATCCTGAACACCGCCGTCTTCGTGGCCGTCGGTGTGCCGCTCACCATGGGCGTCGGATTCGCGCTGGCCATCGCGCTGAACTCCGGGATCCAGCGGCTGCGCGGTCTCTTCCGCACCGTGTTCTTCGCACCGGTCGTCACCAACGTTGTCGCGGCCGCCCTGATCTGGCAGTACGCCTTCAACCCGAGCGGCACCGTCAACAAGGTCCTCGGCGCGGTCGGTTTCGCCGGACCGAACTGGCTGGACGACCAGCATCTCGCCATGCCCGTGGTCATCCTGCTCGGCGTCTGGCGCAACTTCGGCACCGCGATGATCCTCTTCCTCGCCGGACTCCAGTCCATCCCGCGGGACGTCTACGAGGCCGCCGCCCTCGACGGGGCAGGAAAGTGGCGGCAGTTGAGGCACATCACCGTTCCCCTGCTGCTGCCCACCACCCTCATGGTGTCGGTGCTGCTGACCGTCTTCTACCTCCAGGTCTTCGACGAGCCCTACCTGCTCACCAACGGCGGCCCGCTCGGCTCCACCGAGTCCGTGGCGCTGTACACCTACCACCAGTTCGGGGTCGGCGAGTTCGGGGTGTCCTCGGCCGCCTCCTTCGTGACCCTGGTGCTCGTGGCCCTGGTGAGCATCGTCCAGTTCCGATTGCTGAGGCCCCGCGCATGACCGCCGTCACCGCGTCGGAGAACACCGACATGAACACGCGCACCACGACTGCCCGACGTGCCGTACGGACGCGGCCCGTTGCCCGGCCGCTGCTCTACGCCGCACTCGTCCTGTGCGCGCTGCTCACCCTCCTCCCGTTCCTCTGGGGGATCAGCGGCTCGCTGCGCAGCCTCGACGAGATCCGCTCCGACCCCGGTTCCCTCCTCCCCCACCACGTCACCCTCGACAACTTCACCCGGCTGTTCAGGACCCAGGGCTTCGGCCGGTTCATGGTCAACAGCATCGTGGTCGCGGCGATGGTGGTGGTCGGCAACATCGTGGCGGCGTCAGCCGCCGGCTACGCGCTCGCGAAACTCGAATTCGCGGGCAGGCGGCTCGCGTTCGGCGCGGTCATGGCCGCGATGATGGTGCCGTTCACCGCGGTGTTCGTCCCGCAGTTCGTGCTGACCGTCGACATGGGCCTGGCGGACACCCTCGCCGGTATCGCGCTGCCCAGCCTGGCGATGCCGATGTCGGTCTTCATCATGCGGCAGTACGCGTCGTCGATCCCCGACGAGTTGCTGGAGGCTGCCCGCATCGACGGGGCCGGCGAGTTCCGCATCTTCTTCCGGATCTTCCTCCCGCTGGCCGGCCCGGCGGTCGCGACGATCACGATCATGTCGTTCCTCAACTCGTGGAACTACTTCATCTGGCCGCTCATCGTCGCCCAGAGCACCTCCAGTTACACGCTGCCGGTGGGCCTCGCGGCCACCAGCCAGGCGGCGGCGCACGTGACCGACTACGGCCTGATGCTCGCCGGTGCCGTCGTCGTCATGCTGCCGGTGCTCGTGCTCTTCCTGTTCCTGCAGCGGTACTTCGTGCAGGGCATCGCCGGAACGGGAATGAGGTGAGCCGGCTGAAGACCGCGACCAACGGCATGAACCAGAGCGCCGTCCGCCGCGTCAACACGTCGGTCATCCTGCGCGCGTTGGCGGTGTCCGCCGGACCGACGACACTGACCGAGCTCGCCGAGCAGGCCGGACTCTCCCGCCGTACCAACGAGCTGATCCTCGATTCGCTCATCGAGGCCGGCTGGGTGACCGAGCTCGACCGCGTGCCGACCAGCGGCTGCGCCGGCCGCCCCGCCCGCCGGTATCAACTCCGCGCGGAACACGCCTTGTTGGCGGCGGTACGCGTCAGCACCCTGGACGTGTCCGCGGTAGTGGCCGATGTCCGCGGCCGTATCCTCGGCCGGGCGCACCGCCCGTTGCGCGCCTACCAGGATCCGCAGTCCACGCTCGACGACGCGGCGGCCCTCGTACGGGAGGCACTCGACGACGCGGGCGGCTCGCCCGACCGGCTGCGCGCCGGTGCGGTCGCGGCCGGTGGCGCGATCGACGACGAAGGTGTCGTACGACGCCTGGTGCACACCACACGGTGGGAGGGCGTGCGTCTGCCGGAGGAGCTCGGGCGGCGTGTCCGGATGCCCTGGTTCGCCGACAACGACACCAACCTCGGTGCGCTGGCGGAGCGTTGGCGCGGCGTGGCCGGTGACCACGACAACGTCGTCTGGGCGGTCCTCGGCAACCGGACCGGCCTCGGCATCCTCATCCGGGGCGCCGTGCACCGGGGCCTGGACGGGGCCGCGGGCGAGATCATCGAGGCGCACTCGATACCGGTCGGCTCGGTCGAGAACCGCCCGGTCGCCTGGCTCACCTCACCCGAAGCGGATCAACGCCGGGTCGCACTGGACCGCTTCGACGCGGCCCGCACGGGGGACGCGGAAGCGCTCGCCGAGGTCGACGAGTTCGTCGAGAACATCACCTCGATCCTCACCACCCTCTCCTGGACGATCGCGCCCTCGCTCATCGTGCTCGGCGGCGGTCTGGAGGACGCGGCCGACGTGCTGCTGCCCCGCGTCCGTGAGGCGATGCGCGTGGCCCGTACCCCCGCGATCGAGCTGCGTGCCACCAGCCTGGGCCGCGACGCCGCGCTGATCGGCGCCGTGAAGCTGGCACTCGACCGCATGGACACCGAGCTGTTCGGCCCGCTCGTCCCCGGCGCGTAACTCCCCCCACACCAGACGACTTTGGAGTTCCTCTGTGACCGACACCCCCCGCACCGGCGTCCTCGTCGTGGGCAGCGGCATCATGGGATCCGCCGTGGCCCGGCTGCTGCGGGACAGCGATCCGGGGCTGCACATCACCATGGTCGACGGCGGCAGCGTCATCGGCGAGCGGCCCGGGCTGCACCTGCACGACGTCGACGACCCGGTCCTGTGGTCGCGCTACAACGAACAGGTCGTCAGCGGCATCCAGGGCATGTACACCGGCGCCGAGGTGGTGCGCGAGGCCGCGGACAGCCTCACCGGCCTGACGCCCGGCATGTTCCACGCGCTGGCCTTCGGCGAGGACGCCGAGGCGATGCCCGCGACGGCACTGGCGTGGAACGCGGGCGGCATGGGCGTGCACTGGACCGCCGCGACCCCGTGGCCCGCCGGAGACGAGGTGTTCGACTTCGGCGACCCGGCCGGATGGGCGGCGGACCTGGACACCGCGCGCCGACTGCTCGCCGTCACTCCTTCCCCCATCGGCCCGACCGAGGTCGGCCGTCTGGTCCTCGACGTACTGCGAAGGCGCTACGACGGCACCGCGCCGGCCGACCGGCGCCCGCAGCCCATGCCCATGGCCGTCAAGCCGACGGCAGCCGGCCCCATGCCGCGCACCGCGCCGGGGACGATCTTCCCGCCCATTGCCTCCGGCGGAGACCCGGCGTTCACCCTGCTGACCGGCACGCTCGCCACCCGGTTGCTCGTCTCGGCGGGCCGGGTCAGCGGCGCCCGACTGCGCCGCGTCGCCGACGGCACGGAGACCGAACTCCACGCGGACACCGTGATCGTGTGCGCCGACGCACTGCGCACCCCGCAGTTGCTGTTCGCCTCGGGCATCCGCCCCACAGCCCTGGGCCGCCGGCTCAACGAACACGCGTTCATCACCGCCCGCGTACTGCTCGACCTGGACCGGTTCGGCATCACCCTCGACGACCTGCCCCTGCCGCGCACCGGCGAGTTCAGCACGGACTCGCTCTGGCTGCCGCAGAACGGGACAGCACAGCCCTTCCACGGGCAGATCATGAACCGGACGTACGTCGACGGGGACGGCCGCCCTCTCGCGCACGCCGTGGGCCTCACCTTGTACGCCCCTGTCGAATCGCGCCCCGAGAACCGCCTCGTCTTCTCGGAGTCGGAGACCGACCTCGCCGGACTGCCGCGCATCCGCGTCGAGTTCGGCTACTCCGACGCCGACCGCGCGCTCATCGACCGGGCGTTGGCCGAAGTCCGTTCACTGGCCGAGGAGTTCGGCCCGTTCGACCCCGCCACCGAACTCGCACTGCTGCCGCCCGGGTCCTCTCTCCACCTGACCGGCACCGTCCGCTCGGGCACCGCCGACGACGGGACCAGCGTGTGCGACCCGGACGGCCGGGTGTGGGGTTACGACAACCTGTACCTCGCCGGCAACGGCGTGATCCCCACCCCGATGGCCGCCAACGTCACCCTGACCGGCGCGGTGACCGCCGTACGGGCCGCCCGAGCCGTTGCCACCCGTACCGCGCCGCTCGCCGCGCGCTGAAAGGAAGTTCGACCGTGATCAGCACAGTCAAGGAGTACCGCGTGGCGCTGCCGGCCTGGATCGACGACGAGTTGGCCGACGTGCCCGCCGTCGTCCCCGGCCGCGAGGACCGGATGCGGCTGGTGCACAGGCTCGCGGACCGCAACTGGCGGGAGGGCAACGGCGGTCCGTTCGCGGCCCTCGTCGCCGAGCGCGATACCGGCCGGATCGTGTCGGTGGGCGTGAACGTCGTCCTCACCTCCGGCGTCTCCAGCGCACACGCGGAGGTTGTTGCGCTGGGCCTTGCCCAAACAGCCACTGGTAGCTGGGACTTGGGCGCCGAGGGACTGCCCGCCCACGAGCTCGTCGTCAACTGGCGCCCCTGCGTCCAGTGTTACGGCGCCACGATGTGGTCCGGGGTGCGCGGCCTCGTGGTCGCGGGGGACGGCCCGGAGCTGGAGGAGATCACCACGTTCGACGAGGGCCCCCTCGGCGCGGACTGGGCCGAGCAGTTCGAGGCGCGCGGCATCGAAGTCGTAGGAGACGTGCTCCGGGACGAGGCGCTGGCCGTGTTCCGCAACTACCGCCAGGCCGTGGACGCGGCCGACGGGATCGTCGTCTACAACGCCCGCGGAGGCACCGAATGACCGCCACGACACCGCGTTTCGCCACCGACGTGATCACCTTCTACCACCCGGACTTCTGGGACCTCCCCTCCGCCGACGCCGTGCGCGACCTGGCCCTGGCCCAGCCCGAACGCTTCTGGGCACGGGTGATGGACGCGCTGGTCGAGGCCGGTGTCACGGGCATCGAGCTGACCTTCGCGCCGGGCGACATCGAGTCGGCCCTGCGGGCCTTCGGCAGCGCACCCGCCTTCCGCCGCGAACTGGCGGCCCGGGGGCTGTCCGTCGTCAGCGCGTTCATCGCCGACAGTGACGCCCCCGGCTGGCGGGACGGCGCCAGTCTGCCCGCGATCGTCGCCGACGGCGAACGCCGCGCGGCCTTCCTCGCCGACGTGGGCGCGGAACTCCTCGTAGCCGGCCTGCCCATGCGGACGACCTTCGGCACGCGACCGCCCTTCTTCGTCGACGCCGCGTACATGACGCGCATGGCCGACATCGCGCACGCGGTCGGAGAGGCCGTATCGCATCTCGGTGTGAAGCTCGCCTTCCACACGGAGTCCAACAGCACGCTCTGGTACGAGCGGGACATCGACCTGTTCATGGCCCTGACCGACCCGCGTTACGTCTGGCTGTGCCCCGACTCCTGCCACATCGCCCTCGGTGGCGGCGACCCGGTGGCGGTGGCCCGCCGCCACACCCCACGCATCGCTCTCGCCCACTGGAAGGACGCGGTCAAGCCCATCGACGTCGAACTCACCATCGACGAAACGGTCTTCACCCAGCAGCAGCCCTACATGACCGAACTGGGCACCGGCATCGTCGACTGGCAGGGCTGGGCCGACGCCATGTCCCGCACCCCGGGCGCCGACACCGTACTCATCGAACTGGACGAGGCAGCCGACCCGGTCGCCGCCCTCCGAGCCGGAACGGCTGTGGCGAGGAAGGCGGCCCGCCCGTGATCGACTTCTCCGCCTGCGTCGAGCTGATGTTCCTGGAAAACGAGCGGCCACTCGACGACCGCGTACGCGCCGCGGCCGACTCCGGGTTCCGCGCGGTGGAAATCTGGGAGTGGTGGGACAAGGACCTGCCCCGCCTCACCCGCGCCCTGGACTCCACCGACACACGCCTGATCACGCTGTGCGTCGAGTCATGGCGGGACAAGTGCGACCTGGGCGACCCGTCGTCGCACGACGAGTTCCTCAACCGCGTCCGGGCGGCCGCCGGCGCGGCCCGACAACTGAACACACCGGGGCTCGTGGTCCTCGCCGGGGACGTCGTCCCAGGAATCGAGCCCACCACCCAGCTCCGCAACACGGCCGAGGTGCTCGCACGGGCGGGAGAGGAAAGCAGCGGGAAAGGCCTCGAACTGCTTGTGGAGGTCGTCAATCGCGCATACGAGGGTCCCCATGCCTTGCTCTCCGACTCACGGTCGGCACTCTCCCTCCTGCGCGCGGTCAGCCTCCCGAACGTCCGCTTCCTCTACGACCGCTACCACGCCATCCTCAACGGCGAGCCCCTCGGAGCCGAGATCCAGGACGCCATGCCGCTGATCGGTCACGTCCAGGCAGCCGACATCCCGGGCCGCCACGAATTCGGCACCGGGACCGTCGACTGGGCCACGGAACTCGCCTGGCTCCAAAAGGCCGGCTACGACGGTTACGTAGGAATCGAAGCGACACCACTCGGCGACAGCAGCCACGTCTACGCCGCCGCCCGCGCCCTCCTTTGACAGCTGCGGGACTGCGGGGATCGAGGTCATCGGCACACGAGGCCGCTGCCCATCGATGTCACAAAACCGGGGCGCCGGTTCGTCGTCCAGGAGATCGGCATCCCGCAACGGGGTGCCCAGGACGCTGTCCCCACGGAACCGGAGAAAACGTGTTCGCCGCCTACCTCACGGTCACCCTCCTCGGCGCGGTATTCAACGGTGCCGCCGCCGTCACCTACCTGATCGGCCATGAATACCCCAAGACGCAGGCGGACCTGAAGGGCATACCCCGGAAGTGGGTACCGGTGCTGGGCATGCTGCTGGCAGCGGGCACCGTGGGACTGCTGGCCGGGCTCGCCGTGCCGCTCCTGGGAACCCTCGCCGCTTCCGGGCTCGTGCTGTACTTCATCGGCGCGATCATCGCCCACGTGCGGGTGGGCTCCCGCAACATCGTCGGCGGGATCGTGTTCCTCGCCACCGCGGCGGCTGCCCTGACTCTGGGCCTGCTGCACCACGGCGCCTGACAGTTTCCAGGGATGCGCACGAAAGCCCGTCGGACACGCAAGCCCGCGGCCCGCCCGAGGCCCCTGCCAACCCGCTCACGGCGGCGGCCGCTCGGCGCAGGCGCACTGACCCTCGCGGCGGTGATCATAAAGAGACTGTCCCGGACCGGTGTCACAGAGCCCCCGGCGCTCACACGCCGGCTTTCCGCGCGTCAAAAACGCCGACGCCCGGAAAGCCAATCGGCCACGCCGGGAACAGCCGGTCCGGTCGGCGCGGTTGCATCGGCCGAGGGCCCGGCGCCGTACGGGCGGGGAACACGGAGACCGCGAGGTCGTCCGCCCCACCGGGATTCGGGCCCCAGGATGGTGGTACACCCGCCACGCTCCGTGGACCGCGACGTATTTTCTGTTGGAGGACTTCTCATGACCGACCGGCCCTTGACGCTCATGGCGGTACACGCCCACCCCGACGACGAGGCCACGACAACCGGGGGGGTTCTCGCGCGGTACGCGGCGGAAGGCATCCGCACGGTGCTCGTGACCTGTACCGACGGCGCTTGCGGTGACGGACCCGGAGGTGTCAAGCCGGGCGATCCCGGCCACGATCCGGCGGCGGTCGCCCTGATGCGCCGCCAAGAACTCGAAGCGAGCTGCGAGGTCCTGAAGATCAGCGATCTGGAACTGCTCGACTACGCCGACTCCGGAATGATGGGCTGGCCCAGCAACGACGCCCCCGGATCGTTCTGGCAGACCCCCGTACAGGAAGGCGCGGCCCGGCTCGCGGACCTCATGCGGCACTACCGGCCCGATGTGGTCGTCACCTACGACGAGAACGGCTTCTACGGCCACCCCGACCACATTCAGGCCCACCGCATCACGATGGCGGCGCTGGAGATGGCAACCGAGCTGACACCGAAGGTGTACTGGACCACGATGCCCCGCTCGATGATGCGGCGGTTCGGCGAGATCATGCGCGAGTTCCACCCCGACATGCCGGAGCCGGATCCCGCCGAGGCCGCCGCGATGGCCGAGCTCGGCCTCCCCGACGACGAGATCACCACCTGGGTGGACGCCACCGCGTTCAGCGGTCAGAAGTTCGACTCGCTGGCCGCGCACGCCAGTCAGGGCGACAACATCTTCTTCCTCAAGATGGGCAAGGAGAGGTTCGGCGAGCTGATGGGCATCGAGACCTTCGTACGTGTCCAGGACGCAACCGGTACGGCCGTACCCGAGAACGATCTCTTCGCCGGACTGCGCTGACCTGTCCGTCCGCCCGGCCGGGAAGGCGCAGCGTTTCCGCGTGTCTCTTGGCCGGGCATGGGCGGGCGCAAATCGAGTGCGCGCTTTGTCCGTCGACGGGTTCGCAGGTCACGGGTAGTGTCCCCGGACGGCTGCTGCGGGACTTCGAGAGCGCTGCCGTCTGTCGGGATCGGGATCTGCACGGAGGGCACCCCATGACCAAACTTGTCCGGTACCTGACACTACTCGTGCTGGGCCTTTCCCTGCTGTTCCCGTCCACGGGGGCAGCCTCCGCGGCCCCGATGACCCCCACCGCGCCCGCCGCCGAGAGCTCCTGGCAGCCACCCCTGTCCACACGCGGGCGCTACATCGTCGACGCGAACGGCAACCGCTTCCGGCTGAAGTCGGCCAACTGGGACGGCTCCCAGGGCTCCTGGACCGGCAGTGGCAGCGAGGCCGACAGCGCCAATCACCACGCCGGGCAGAACTCCTACGGCATCCCCCTGGGCCTGGACCGCGTGCCCCTTGCTCAACTAATCGCCGACTTCCACAAGTTGGGCATCAACAGCATCCGGCTGCCGTTCTCCAACGAGATGATCCACGACACCACCGCCGTACCGGACGCCGCGGTGGCGGCCAACCCGCAGTTGCGCGGCCGGACGCCGCTCGGGGTGTTCGACGCCGTGGTCTCCGCACTGACGTCGGCGGACTTCGCCGTCATCCTCAACAACCACACCAACACCTCCCGTTGGTGCTGCGGGATCGACGGCAACGAGCGATGGAACAGCAGTCAGTCGACCCAACAGTGGGCGGACGACTGGGTCTTCATGGCCCGCCGCTACGCCGCCGACCCCCGTGTGGTGGGAGCCGACCTCTACAACGAGGTACGCCGTGACGTCTGGGACGACCCGAACTGGGGCGGCGGCGACGCGCACGACTGGTACGCCGCCGCCCAACTCGCCGCCGACCGCATCCTCACCGAGGCCGACCCGAACCTGCTCATCGTCATCGAGGGCATCAACTGGACCGGCCTGCCCATCGACGGCTTCGCCCACGGCCGCCCCCTGCTCACCCCCGCGCGCACGCTGTCGCACACCCTGGTGGCCACCCACAAACTCGTCTACTCGGCCCACTTCTACGGCTATACCGGCCCTCAGCACAGCGGTGCCACCGGCATCGGCGAGACCAGTGACCCCCGTTACCAGGACCTCAGCCGCGACGAACTGTTCCAAGCCCTCTACGACGAGGCGTTCTTCGTCTCCCAGGACAACGGCAAGCACTACACCGCCCCCGTGTGGATCAGCGAGTTCGGCATCGGAGCGGGCGAGACCAACGCCGCGGCACGCACCTGGTTCGGCAATGTCACCGACTACTTCGCCGACCACGACGCCGACTTCGCCTACTGGCCTCTGGTCGGCTGGCAGGGCCACGACGACTGGGCCCTGCTGCGCTACGACACGGACGGCACCCGGCACGGCCTCCTGGACGACGCCGACTGGCGCGCCGCCGGGTGGCAGCGGCTGATGTCCACCGCCTCGCTCAGCGGTCCGGTCGCCCCGGTCCCCGGCTGGCAGATGCTAGCCACCGACCACGGCGACTACGTCCAGTCCGTGCGGGTGCGCGCCACCGGCGACTGGGACCCGGGCGCCTCCAAGGCGGCCTGCCCGGACGGACTGCGGCTGATCGGTCTCGGGCACACCTCGGGCCGAGGACTGTGCACGGACGTCACCGCGGGTAACCTGCGCGCCGCCGACGGCGCCCAGACGGTCGTCACCGACGAACGCAACGTCCCCCAGGGCGGCGACTGGGCCTCCGGATACACCAAACTCCAGTGCGCCCAGGGCCAGTTCCTCATCGGCTACAGCCACCGGGGTGTGCGGACATCGGCCGCCCTCTGCGCTCCCGCCGGTACCGCACTCGCGGGAGCGGGACACACGGTGTGGTTCGACCGCTCCGACAACCGGCCCGGCGACGCCGCCGGCGGTGACTTCGCCGTCGGCGACTACAAGGGCCAGTGCGCGGACGACGAGTATGCCGCGGGCATCGCGTACACCACCCGCACCGGCAGCTCACCGGGCCCTGCGGCCCTGCTGTGCCGCAAACTGGTGCACTGACCCGCACAGGAGACCACGGCGACGCTCTGGGGTGCGGCCGCCGTGTCCGTGACGATCACGGACCGGCGGCGGGCGACCGACTACACCTGAGTCGCCCTTGGTCCGTGATCGTCGCCGTCACATTCGTCACGGACACGTTCTCCCAGGCGAACGTCGGCTGATCCACTGCCGCCACACAGCTCGCCGAGCAGTCCTGGCACGGCCGACCCCGTCCTCGCGGGGACTGCCTAGCAGGTGCGGTAGTTGTATCCGGCGATGCGGCCGGCGCCGGCGCCGTCCAGGAAGTGGTAGTAGCCGTCGCTGTCGCGCGTGACGTCGATGATGAACTCGGTGCCGATGTACCGGGCCACGGTGCCATCGAATCCGTTGGACGAGTTGCGCAGCCAGTTGCCGGCCGCGGTCCAGGTGTTCTGCCCGGCCGAGCCGTCGCTCGTGACCTGGAACTTGGTCTGCCACCTCGCGGTCGCGGCCTTGGTGGTGGGCCCGAAGTCGCCGTCGATGTCGGAGGCGGTGAGTTCGCCGTCGGCCCACAGGACCTTCTGCCACAGGCAGGTCGCGTTGGACGTGGTGTTGTGGCTGGTGTCCACGATGCCCTCGTTGTCCCAGTCGTCGGTGAAGACCCCCGCACCGTAGACGTAGGCCAGGCCGCTGTAGGTACCGCTCGCCGACGCGGGGCTGGCGCTCAGGGCGATGACTCCGGCGGTCAGGGCCGCGATGGTGCCGGCGGTCGCCTTGGCTCTCTTCGAAAACACGCGAGTTCCTCCTGGTTCGGGCGGTCGAACGTCGGATTCGGCCACGGCGCCTTCTTGGCCTGGCGGAACCTTGGCAGGGTCTCGTCAACGGCGACACACTCTTGCGCCTGAGCGCAAATGTGGAGCTCTCCGGGGGGAATCGCGTGCTCCGTATTCACTTCACCGAGGTCGACCTCGCCCGTGTCCGCGTCGCCGCGGAGCCCGACCAGATGTGGGAAGTGCTCTCGACACTCCACCGGCTGCAGTCGCGCGGCGGCCGGTGGCAGTTCGCGGCCTGGCACCGGACGGTCCGGGCCGACCTGGACGCGGCCGGGCTTGCCCGGCCCGTGCGCACGGTGCTCTTCCCGCTGTACGCCCTCGGGCCGTACCTGCCCGACTTCCTGACGCCGCCGGAGTCCGAGGACGGGATCAGCGCGGCCCTCGACGGCATCCTCCGTATGCCCGGACGGGACGTGCGCGCCGAGTTACGGCTCCTGGACCAGGTTTCTCCGGTGCCGTCCTGGGCGCTGCGGCTGGATCAGGGGGCCGAGCGCCGGGAGTTGACCGAGCTGATCCGCCGGTACCACGAGGTGGCCGTCGCGCCGTTCACGGAACACGTGGCCGGCGGGATCGTCGCGCACCGCGCCCTGCTTGCCCGCGCGCTGCTGGCCGGGGGCGTCGAGGAGCTCCTGTCGAGCCTGGGGCCCCGGTTCCGCTGGCGCCCGCCGGTCCTCGAGGTGGACTACCGGACGGACCGCGATCTCCATCTGCGCGGACGCGGGATGAGGATCGTGCCGACGTACTTCTCGTGGGGAACGCCGGTCGCCCTGGCCGACGACGGCCTGCCGCCCGTGCTCTCGTACCCGCTCAACCACCCTGCGGTGCCCGAGGGAGCACTCCCCGCGGAACACGTGCCGCTGGGCGCACTGCTCGGGGGCACGCGGGCGCGGGTCCTGCGATGCGTCGCAGACGGGCTGACCACGGGAGAACTCGCCCGGGTCGTGGGCATCTCGCAGTCCGCCGCCAGCCGGCACGCCTCGGTGCTGCGTGACGCCGGGCTGACGACCAGCCGGCAGATCGGTCCGACGGTCCTGCACACGCTGACCCCGCTCGGGGCCGCGCTGCTCGGGCAGGCGCGGGGCGCGGGGCCCGAGAACCGTGATGCCTCTCGGGCCCTGCCCCGGCGTGAGAGGTATCGAGCCGTACGACCGTGACGGCCGCCGTGGGCTCACACCGGGCCGCCGAAGAGTGTTTCCGCTTCGGGGCAAGTGCCTTCTCCGCCCGGCTACGGGGGGACATAGGCAAGTTGAGTGGATGTTCGGGTCCGCGCCTGCGAGAGTGCGCGAGTGGTGCCTTCCGCTTTCGGCTGCTCGACGATCCCGTCCTGTGTCACTCCAGCGAGATCGCGGCCGCGATGATGCAGGCGATGGCCGCGATCCTGGCGTCTGCCGGATTCACTGTCGAGGACGCGAATGACGACTACCGTTCTCACCAGCTGCGGGTGACCGACGGGCCCGCCCAAGCGGTACCCATGGGGACCTTGCGTGACGAGGAAGTGACCATGCCCGGCTGGCAGGCGGCCGGCCCGGGCGACGGCACCGGCTGACTTGCGGCGTCCGGCGCACGCATCCCGAAGCTCTGCTGCCGCCATGTCTCCACACGTCCCGGCCCGCGTGCCGAGGGACCCCGGTTCCCCGTTCCCGGTGCCACACCGGTTTCACCACCTCCGGCACCCCTGAGAACGCCCTGAAACCGCGCTGAATGGCGAGGCAGTCACGCTGTGCGGCATGACGACGACGGCCCCGCCAGGGGCAGCGGCCAGGGAGGGGATCACCATGAACAGCCTGCGCCTGATCCGTAGGCACGCGGTGGCCTTCGGGCGCTTCGCCGGGCTGGGCAGTGTGCTCACCCTGGCGGCCTCAGCGGCTCTTGTCCTGCTCTCGCAGTGCATTCCGTGGACGGTGGCGAACGCGCTGACCACCGTCGTGTCCACCGTAGTTGCCACCGAGCTGCACGCCCGCGTCTCGTTCCGCCACGGACGGCCCGGTCTGGCCGGCCACTTGAAGAGCGCTGCCACCATGACCCTCGGCTGGCTGGTCACGTCCGCCGCGGTCGGCGCGCTGGCCGCGCTCCGCCCCGACGCCGGACTCGTCCTGCAGCAGACGGTGTACCTGTCCGCCACCGCGCTCGTCGGGATCGGCCGCTATGTCGTGCTGCGGCTGGCTGTGTTCGCCGAGGGCACTCCACGTTCCGGGACCGACAGCGACATCCGGTTGCGGGCCGCCTACGACGCGGCTGCGTAAGTGCTCGGCTGTGCGTCAGTGGGAACCCCATCGAGCGCTTCTCCCCCGCCGCCCGTACGACTGCCGCCGCGCTGTCCGTGCTCGCCTTGCTGCCCACCAGTTGGCCGTCACAGCCCGTCCCGGGTGACGGTGGGAGGCGCCGACCGGTGACTCGGTTCGGGTCCGGCGGCACCGGCCGTGGAGCCGTGCCAGGCCTGGAGCAGGCGGCCCAGGCGGCGGGCTGGTGTCTCGCTGGGGACGAAGAGCACTGCCGCCACCACTAAGAGGCCGCCTGCGGCGAGAGCTCCGGCGGCCCAGGCGGTCAGCCCTCCCTGCACCATGGCCATCGCGAATGCGGCCAGTGTCCCGAGGGCGGCCCCCCGCCGCGCCGCCCCGCTCGTCATCGCTGTTCCTGAGAGGCAGGACGGCGCAGCGTCATGGAGAGTCGGGGTGCGCCGAGCAGGACGTGGAGTGTGAAGCGGGTGCGGGCGCGGCGGGTGGTGAGGGCCGCCAGGTCGGCGCTCCATTCCTCTTGCCAGCGCGCTCGTTGCTGTGACGGCAGCAGCAGAGTGAGGACGGCCAGGAGTCGGCCGGTGACGGCGCAGGAAGACACTGCCAGTTGCAGGACTGCTGAGGCGAGATCCTGCAGTTCACGGCCGACCGTCTCCAGTCCCACTGCGGAAGCCGCGGGTGCAAAGACATCAAGGGTTTCACGCGCCTTGAGGAGCCGCCTGGCTGGGGCCACGAACGCGATGGTGCGCATGTTGTGGAGCCGGTCTGCGAGCCGGATGGCCAGTGCGGCCGCCTCCCATGACGGAGCGGCGGCGTCGGAGGCGAGCATGGCGCCTTCGTCGGTCTGCGGGTGCGCGGAGACCACGGCGGTGCGAACTGCCGCGATCAAGTCGGCGACCTCCTGGCCGAGTTGATCGGCGATTCGTTGCGGCGGGCAGGCGGTGTCCTCCACGTCGTGGAGCAGCGCCGCGCACACCACCGGCGGAGGCATGCGAAGCTCGGCGACGATGGCGGCGACGGCAAGGCAGTGGGTGATGTAGGGGTCACCGCTGCGGCGCCTCTGCCCCGTGTGCCAGATCGAAGCCTCGGCATAGGCGCGTTCCAGCAGACCGGCGCCGGAGTCCGGGTGGCGCGAGCGGACTGCGGCGATGACGCCCTCAAGGGTCGGCGTCAGGTCTGTCCGCGCGGTTGAGGACGGCGGAAACCGCCGCTGCCTCTTCATGACGCCCCTCCCCCAGTGGCCTGGTGGGCACTGACCCACCCCGGCAAGGGCTGCTTCCGGGACCGATAGGCGCGCGCCAGGGCCTCGCGGGCTGCTTCGGCACCGTCCTGCGTAATCCCGTAGAAGCGGCGGCGCGGGCGCCCCTCCGCCTCGTGCACAGCCGGGTCCTCCCAACTGCTCTCCAACCAGCCGACCTGTTCCAGCCGGGCCAGGATCGGATAGATCGTGCCCGACGGCAGTCCCGCCAGTTCGCACAGCTCAAGGCCGTACCGCTGCCTGGCAGGGTCCTCCAGCAAAGCCCGCAGCACCAGTTGAGTCTGCAAGGTCATACGCGGCGTACCCATACTCGTACTCTACATAGCCTATATACGGACTGTCCAGAGAAGGTGACCCCTTGCGATCCGCTCCCGGGGCTTCGTCCCCGTCCGTACCGGAGACCGCTTCGGACGCGGCCGGCTCACCAAACGCCCCAGCAACCAGGCCCTGTTCACGGCAGCATGACGGATCGTCACCGTGTGATCCAGCATCACCGAGAGGTTCTGATGCGGCTGTTGTCGAGTTCCCGGTTCCTGTCCCCCGACAGCCGACCATCCGCCTTGCCCGCCACCCCTGCCACTGGCAGAGTGGGCATCTTCCTCAACGCACTTGACGAGTACGGCCGTTCACGCGCCCGCGACTACTTCGCCGCCGCGTTCGGCCTGGCCCGCGCCATGGCCCGGGCGGATTCCATGCGGACGACGATGGACCACGGGAGATGGGCCTGCTCAGGAGGTTTTCCTTCCAGGCCGGCCCTTCGTCCGCTGCCGCGGGAGTCGGTGACGGATGCCTCAGTTCGCTTTCGACGCGGACCGCTTGGTGTTCTTGCTCCTGCTGGTGCGCGTGCTGCTTCGGCCGGGCTCGGCGGGCTCCTTCTTGGCCCCTCTGGCCTTCTTCGTGGCTGCGACCGTTCGCGACGGCGTCGTGCGGGGCGGCGTGGTCGGCCACTTGAACTCGATCTCCAGCTCGATCTCCCCATTACCGATCTCGACCTCTGTCTCGCTGCGCAGGTCGTCGGGGATCCGCAGGCTGAGCGTTCCGAGGCCGAGTTCCAGTTCGACATCCCCGCCTTCCCTCAGTACGGCTGCGAGTGCCGTGAGTTGGTCAGCAGCCTCAAAGCGCGACAGAGAGCGCTTCTGCTCGAACTTCAGGTCCTTCATGGGTGTCTCCCCTTCGGAAGAGAAGAGTCGATTACGCCCATTCTGAGGCCAAGCGCGAGATCGGACGTCCTCACGGCCGGACGCTCGGAGCTTCTCTCCGACGCGACGGACCATGCGCCCCCGCGCGCGAGGCCCGGAAGCGTTCTACCGTGGAGGGGATCCCTCGTTCGCGGAACTCGGTTCCTTCCGTCTGTTGTCTCTCGGGGTCGAATCTCACCAGGAGGTTATACGACATGTCCACTTCATCGGAAACACCTGTCCTTGACACCCTCGCCGCCATGACGGTCGACTCGATCGAGCGATGCGGGATGACCCCGGACCTGCTCATCCTCACGCGTATCGCCGCGCTTGCCGCCTCGGACGCCCCGCCGATCTCGTACGTGGCGCATATCGACCCCGCCCTCAAGACCGGCCTGACCGCCGACCAGTTGCAGGACGTCCTGGTCGCCATCGCGCCTATCGTGGGCACCGCCCGCGTCATGACCGCAGCCGGCAACATCGCCACGGCTCTCGGCGTCGCCATCGCCGTCGCAGACACCGAGATCGAGTCCCAGGGCTGAGAACCGGCTCCGCCCGGCATCGGTGATCAACGCCGTGGCTGGAACGGGCGGGCACCAGTTGGACAGATCTTCCATCTGGCACAGGCTCGACCAGGCACAGGCCAGACGTGCCCACCACCGACGACGGCTCACCAGCCACTCGGTCACCTAGATCGCGAAGTCACAGAAGTACCAGCGCCAGCTGTCTGCCGAGGTGACGGTCACCTCGGTGGTCAGTTGCCGGGTGTTGCCCGTCGTGACGGTCTTGACCGTGGCGTAGTGGGCGGCACCCTTCTTCCTGAACTGGAGCTTGACCTGCCGCCCGGGGAACCCGTGGTACTTGCGGTCCTCCCAGTTGGCCCGCGACAGCTTGCCCGTGACCGTCACCTTGGCGTTCTTGGCGACCTTCTCCGGTGCGATCACCGTGGTGAGCCGGGCGGCCCGCTTGACCTTGTACTCGGCGATGTGGTCGGAGATCCAGTAGTCGCCGTCGTTCGCCTTGACGATGGCGTCGACCTGCCAGACGCCCGCGACCTTGTCGGAGTCGATGTCGTCACTGTCGGCGATCCAGGCGGGGCCGATGGTCAGCGTGGCCCGGCACACCGAGGTCGTCGAGTCCTTCTTCGTGCAGGAGGAATCGTCGTTCCAGGTCGCGAAGGTGTTGGCGCTCGTTGCCACCACCGTTAACGGACAGTCTTCTTGTCGTGCGCACGCCAGGAGAGGCTAAGCGATCAGGCCCTTTCCCCGGTGTTCGGTTTCGAGGCCGCGTTCGCCCCAGTAGAACACCTTCCACTCGGGCAGCAGGTGCGACGACTCCAGCAGCTCCACGGCCTCCGCGGGCACCCCCTCACGCTCCGGCGCTCAGCACCGACTCAACGGGCACTCCCCGCAGGACATGCCCCCGAGGCATTCGCGAGAGAGACCTCGGAGCGAACCACCTCGGCCACGACTCCGGACAGGCCTCACAGACCCGACAGACCTGAGGCCGCCCCCACAGTTCACCCGCGGCGGCAAGCACCCCAGAGCGGTGCGTGTGCGAAGCCGAGGTCAGGTCGGAAGTTCGCGTCCGCTCTGACGGGCCGTCACGAAATAACCGTGTTAACTCGGCGCGCAACCCCTTGCCAAGCCGAGATAGTACGTGCTCGGATTATCTCTGTCGGGCGGCACCCCACCGCCCCGAATCCGCTGCTCAACCCATGACCGCGGGGTCGATCCACCCTGCCTCCGCTCTCCGTCTCCCTCCACTCTCCCCCTGTTCGCTCTCCCTCCCGTCGCCGTGCCCGGAGCGTGCCTGCGCCATGTCCGCAGGCCGCCGAAGAGCACTGTCGGCACCCCTCGGCGAAACCTGGAGAAGCCCGTGTTCGATCTTTCGTCCGTCGACCTGCTCGACGCCTTCACCCGCGAGCTGCGGCTGTGCAAGCTGCGCAGCGACGAGCATGTCGTGGTGCTGTCCGAGCCCGGCAGCCGCGGCGACTACGTCGCGGCCGCGTTCGGCGCCGCCAAGGCGTGCGGGGCGCATGTCATCTCCGCGACCGTGCCGGGCGGCAGCCCCGCGCCGATGCCCAGCACCCACACCGGCGCGGGCCCGGGACTGGTCTCCGTCCTCAACGACAGCACCGCGCAGGACCTGCTCAAGTCGGCCGACCTGGTCGTCGACCTGACCCGCGAGGGGTTCATCCACGCGCCGGTCCAGCAGGATATCCTGCGCGCCGGCACCCGCATCATCTTCGTCTGCGACGCCCCCGACGTGCTGATCCGCAACCTCCCCAAGGAGGGCGACAAGGCGGAGGTGCTGGAGGGCGTCGGCCTGCTGAGGCGGTCGTCCGTCATGCGGGTCACCTCGGACGCGGGAACCGATCTCACCGTCCAACTCGCCGGATCGAAGCCGGAGTTCCAGTGCGGCTTCGCCGACGATCCGGGCCGCTGGGACCACTGGCCGAGCACGATGGTGCTGTGCTGGCCGGAGATCTCCGACGGGCAGATCGTGCTCGCCGAGGGCGACATCCTGCTGCCCTTCAAGGAGTACGTCCGCTCCCCCGTCACCCTGCAGATCGCGGGCGGGCACATCGAGAAGGTGTCCGGCGGCGCCGAGGCCGAACTGCTGTCGACCTTCTTCGAGGACGCCCGGGACCAGTGGGCGCGCAGCCTCTCCCACATGGGCTGGGGCCTGATGCGTACCGCCGACTGGTTCGCCACGGCGATGTACGGCAAGGACGACCTGATGGGCATGGACGCCCGCGCCTTCGCCGGCAACTTCCTGTGGTCGACAGGGCCGCATCCGGTCCTGGGGCGTGAGTCGTACGCGCATCTCGACATCGCGATGCGCGGCTGCACCGTGACGGTCGACGACGTCGAGGTCGTCACCGAGGGGAAGCTCACCGACCGCTGACCGCGTCGGCCCTCTCCCACGAGCCGAACCACCCGTACCCGCACGCGAGTTGGAGGAAGTGTGGCGCCCAGCCAGTCGTACGAAGTCACCGTCGTCGGAGGAGGTCTCGGCGGGCTCACCACCGCGTTGGCACTGCGGCAGCGCGGTCTACGGGTCACCGTCCTGGAGCAGGCGTCCGAGCTCGGCGAGGCCGGCGCGGGCATCCAGACGGCGCCCAACGCGAGCCGGGTGCTGATGGGGCTCGGACTGCGGCGGCAGATGGAGGCCATCCACACCGAGCCGCTCGATCAGGTGCGACGGCGGTGGCAGGACGGCCGCATCGTCGGGCTGACCTCGCTGGGACAGCGCGTCAAGGACCAGTTCAACGCCCCCTACTGGCACTACCACCGGGCCGATCTCCATCGCATCCTGCTGGACGCCTGCGTCGACCCCGCCGGTCCCGGCCCCGTCGTCCAGGTGCACACCGGAAGCAAGGTCGTCGACCTGGACCGCACCGACCCCGAACGTCCCGTCGCGGTCACCGAGGACGGGCGTCGGCACGCCGGCGACGCGCTCATAGGCGCCGACGGCATCCGCTCGCGGACACGTGACCTGATGGGCGCCCCGGACACCCTGCTGTTCTCCGGCGAGATGGCCTACCGGGCGCTGATCCCAGGGGAGTTGATCGCCGCCGACCCGGCGACGCGCTGGCTCGTGGACCGGTTCCAGAGCACCATCTGGTACGGGCCCGACCGGCACCTCGTGCACTACATGATCCGTGGCGGCGAGTACCTCAACGTCGTGGCGTGCGTGCCCTGCACGGATGAGGTCGCCGCGAAGTGGAGTGTGTCCGCGACCGCGCAGGACCTCGTGGACGCGTTCCCCGGCTGGGACGACCGGGTGCCGGCCATGCTGTCCAAGGCGAAGGAGGACGTCTCCGCCTTCGCGCTCCACCACCGGCGCCGCGACCCGGTGTGGACCGACGGCCGGGTCGCCCTCCTCGGCGACGCCTGCCACGCGATGCTCCCCTACCAGGCACAGGGCGCCTCGCAGGCCATGGAGGACGCCGCCGTACTGGCCGAGGAACTCGGCGCGGTCACGGCAGCCGGCGTCGAGGGAGCGCTGCGCCGCTACGTCGACCGGCGTGCCAAACACGCCGGCATGGTGCAGGACGCCTCCCTGCGCAACCAGACCTTCTACCACCTGCCCGACGGCCCCGAACAGCGGGCCAGGGACGAGAAGTTGAGGAACTTCGACGGGGAGTCGGACCTGTCCTACGACTGGCTCTGGTCGGGCACCCCGCTCAACGACCCGGATCTCGGCGCGTTCTCCTACCAGTTCGCCCGCTGAACCCCCTCAGGACTGCCACCCCCTGCACGCACCATCCGGTCCGCACACCGGAGCCCCGCGAAAAAGCACGTCCGCAATCGTGCGGCACGTACCAGACACGCAACACCGTGGAGCGAACGTGAAAACAGGCGATCAGATCGTTCAGGAACTGCCCTGGAGATGGTCCGTCCAGGGAAAGATCTTCATCATCGGTGGCCTCGGCTACCTCTTCGACGCGTACGACATCGCCCTCAACGGCTTCCTGATGCCGCTCGTGGGCGAGCACTTCGGCCTCTCGCTGAGCGAACGCGGGTACGTCGCGACCGCCAACCTCGTCGGCATGGCCGTAGGTGCCATTGCCTGGGGCTCGGTCGCGGACCGGATCGGCCGGAAGAAGGCCTTCAGCGTCACGTTGCTGGTCTTCGCCCTGTTCTCCGTCCTCGGCGCGCTCTCACCCACGTACCCGGTCTTCCTCGCGCTGCGCTTCCTCGCGGGCATCGGCCTCGGCGGCTGCATCCCCGTGGACTACGCGCTGGTGAGCGAGTTCTCGCCGCGCAAGTACCGGGGCCGGGTGCTGACCGGGCTCGATGTGTGGTGGCCGGTGGGCGTCACGCTGTGCGGGTTCGTGTCGACGGCGCTGCTGTCGGTCGACGGCAGCTGGCGGTGGATGCTGTCGACGATGGTGCTGCCCGCGCTGCTGCTGTTCTGGGCGCGCCGAGGAATCCCGGAGTCGCCCGTCTACCTGGCGAAGAAGGGCCGCGAGACGGAGGCCAGGCAGGTCATCGACGACCTGGTCGCCCGTACCGGCGCTCCGGCCGTGCTGTACACGATCCCGGAGCCCGTCGCCGAGACCGGTCCGCGCGGAGTGGCCGCCGCGGTCGAACAGCTGCGCCGCGTATGGAAGTTCAGCCCGCGCATCACCTCCGCGGCCTGGGCGCTGTTCGCCACCATCATGCTGGTCTACTACGCGGCCCTGAGCTGGATGCCGACGATCCTCAAGGACGAGGGTCTCGGTGACACGGCGGCATTCATGAAGACCACCTTGATGAGTGGTGTCGGCATCATCGGGGTGCTGGTGTCCACGGCGCTCGTCGACATCGTCGGCCGCAAGTGGCTGATCGGGGTCTCGGCGCCGATCGCGTCCGCCGCGCTGGTCGTGTTCGCGCTGGTGATGAAGATGCCGACCGGGTCCGTCGTGGCGATCGCCGTCTTCGGCTTCCTGATCCAGCTCACGGTTCCCGTCCTGTACGCCTACGCGTCGGAGCTGTACCCCACCGAGCTCCGGGCCAGCGGCTTCGGCTGGGCCTCCTCGGTCAGCCGGGCGCTCACCGGATTCGCCCCGCTGCTGTTCGGTTCGCTCATGTGGCCCGCGCTGGGGCTGGCGACGACCTTCGCGGTCCTGGGGGTCGCGGTGCTGCTGGCCGTCGTGTGGATGGCGTTCGCGGCGCCGGAGACCAAGGGCCGGGTCCTGGACGCCGACGAGGAGGAGAGGCCGACGGCCCGCGCACCTCTGGACATCGCCGAGCAGGCGGCGCTCTGAGTCAACCCCGGCCCTCCCGGGCCGCCCAGCCACCATACGGAGGACCATGAAGCCCGCCCCCTTCCAGTACCACCGGGCCCGCGACGTCGACGGTGCCGCGCGGCTGCTGGCCGAGCTCGGCGACGACGCCAAGGTCATCGCCGGCGGACAGAGTCTCGTCGCGATGATGAACTACCGGCTGGCCCGGCCGGGGCACCTTGTCGACATAGCCGGCCTGCGGGAACTGGACCGGATGCACCGGGACGCCGACGGCGCACTGCGCATCGGGGCGCTCACCACCCACCACACGGTGGAGAGAGACCCGGCCGGGGTGCTGGAGGCGGGCTTCGAGGTCCTGAACAGGGCCATGACCTGGATCGGGCACCTCCCGATCCGTACCCGGGGCACGGTCGGCGGCAGCATGGCGCACGGCGACGCCACGGCCGAGTGGTGCCTGCTCGCGACGACACTCGGCGCGCAGTTCGTGGCACGCGGGCCGCGGGGAGAGCGCACGATCGCGGCCCGGGACTTCTTTCTCGGCTACTACACGACGGCCCTCGACCCGGACGAGATCCTCGTCGAGATCGTCTTCCCCCGTCCCGCGCCACACGCCGCGCTCACCGAATTCGCCGAGCGGCGCGGGGACTTCGCCCTGGTGGCCGCCGCCGTCGACCTCGATGTGGAGGGCGGCGAGGTGCGCTCCGGGCGGGTCGCGCTGGGCGGGGTGGCATCCGCGGCGGTCCGGGTGCCGGAGGCGGAGGCCGTGCTGGCGGACGGCGGTTCGTTCGAGGCCTGTGCGTCGGCCGCGGCGCAGGCCGTGGAGCCGCCCGCGGACGCGTCCGGCAGCACGCACTACCGCAGGCAACTCGTCCGCACCCTGGTCCGCCGCGCCTGCGAGGAGGCCGTGTCCTCATGAGCGATGTCTCCATGAGCGATGTCCCCATGAACGAACGGAAGTTGGTCGGCAGGGCCGTTCGCCGCCGCGAGGATCCCCGACTGCTCGCCGGGCGCGGCCGGTTCGTCGACGACATCGCACTTCCCGGCATGCTGCACGCCCAGTTCGTGCGCAGCACCGTCGCCCACGCGGAACTGGCCTCGGTGGATGTGTCGGCGGTCCTCGACATCCCGGGCGTCGTCGCCGCGTTCACGGCCGAGGACCTGGAGCTGGGCGACATCGTCGCTCAACTGGGGCGCCCGCTCTCGGAGTTCGTCCCGACCGCGATGCCGGTCCTGGCCCGCGACAAGGTCCGCTACGTCGGTGAGCCGATCGCGATCGTCGTGGCCCGGGACGCGTACGCGGCGGAGGACGGCCTGGAGGCAGCGAAGGTCTCGTACGTCACGCTGCCCCCGGTCATGTCCGAGGAGGCGGCGTTCGCCGACGGTGCCCCGCTCGTCCACACCGAGGCCGCGCACAACACCCTCGTGGACGTCTCGCTCTTCGCGACGGACGGTATCGACCGGATCTTCGCCTCCGCGCCCTGTGTCGTCGAGGTCGACACCAGGACCGGACGGCAGAACGCGCTGCCGCTGGAGACCCGGGGCGCCGTGGCCCACTGGGACGACCGCGAGGAACAGCTCGTCCTGCACACCTGCACCCAGATCCCGCACCAGGTACGGACGGTGGCGTCCCGCTGTCTGCGCCTGGACGAGCGCGCCGTGCGGGTCGTGGTCCCCGACATGGGCGGCGGGTTCGGCCAGAAGTGCGTGGTCGGCCGCGAGGAGATCGCCGCGTCCGCTGCCGCGCTGCGCCTGCGCCGGCCGGTGAAGTGGATCGAGGACCGCAAGGACGCCCTGACCGCTTCCTTCCTCGCCCGCGAACAGCACTACCGGGCCCGCGCGGCCTTCGATGCCGACGGCAGGATCCTCGCGCTCGACACGGACGTGGTCTGCGACATGGGCGCCTACTCCTGCTACCCCTTCACGGCGGGCATCGAGCCGCTGATGGCGTCCGCCGAGATGCCCGGCGTCTACAGGGTGCCCGCCTACCGGGTGCGGGGCCGTGCGGTCACCACCAACAAGGCGCCCACCGGGCCGTATCGCGGGGTGAGCCGGCCGCAGTACGTCATGGTCATGGAGCGGCTCTTCGAGCGCGCCGCCCGTGAACTGGCCCTGGATCCGGTCGAGATCCGCCGCCGCAACGTCATCACCGACTTCCCGTACACGGGCGTCAACAACATCACCTACGACCCGGGCTCCTACCTGGAGTCGCTCAACCTCTGCGAGCTGCTCGTGCGCGAGGAGGGCTGGTACGAGAAGCAGGCAGCGGCGGCGGCCGAGGGCCGGCACCTGGGCATCGGCTACGCGTGCTTCAGCGAGCGCACCGGCTACGGCTCGGCGGCCTTCGCACAGCGCAAGATGAAGGTGGTGCCCGGTTTCGACATCTCCGAAGTACGGATGGACACCAGCGGCACGGTCACCTTCACCACCGGCACCATGAACCACGGACAGAGCCACGAGACGACGATGGCACAGATCGTCGCCGACGAACTCGCCCTGGACATCGCCAAGGTGCGGCTCCATCAGGGCGACACCGACCGCATCACCTACGGCTTCGGCACCTTCGCCAGCCGTTCCATCACCATCGGCGGCAGCGCCGTACGCCTGGCCGCCGCGAAACTCGGCGACAAACTGCGCGCGATCGCCGCCGCCCGCTGGGGAGCTGCCCCGGACGAGGTGGAGCTGGCGGACGGTGCGGCCCGCCGCCGCAACGCCCAAGACGTCCTCCGCTACGAGGAGATCGCCGACATCGCCTATCTCCAGGCGCACTTGCTGCCCAAGGACATCGAACCGGGCCTGTCGGTCACCGCCACCTTCGACGTCTTCAACGACGGCACGTTCTCCAACGCCACCCACGGCTGCGTCGTCGAACTCCACGCGGACACAGGGCAGGTGGAGATCCTGCGGTACGTGTGTGTCGAGGACTGCGGGGTCGCCATCAATCCGCAGGTCGTGGAGGGGCAGTGCCGTGGCGGCATCGCGCAGGGCATCGCGGGCGCGCTGTTCGAGCAGGTGACGTACGACGCCCAGGGCGAACCGTCGGCGACCGGCTTCATGGACTACAAGGTGCCCACCGCGCAGGAGATCCCGGACGTGCTGATCCACCACCTGGAGACACCCTGCGCGTTCACCGAGACCGGCGCGAAGGGGGCCGGCGAGGGCGGCACGATCGGGGCACCCGCCGCCGTCCTCAACGCCGTCAACGACGCGCTGCGCCCGACCGGCGTCGAACTCGACCACACACCGATCACCCCCGAGACCGTGCACCGCGCCCTGAACGGCGCTCCGAGCCTGGAGTTGTCCTCATGAACACCGACCCCGTGGTGACACATCCGCCACTCCAGCTCATGGCCCTCGACGTCAACGGCGAGCAGCACGAAGTGATCACCGAGCCCCGTCGCACCCTCGTGGACGTACTCCGGCACGACCTGCGGCTCACCGGTACGCATGTCGGCTGCGAGCACGGCATCTGCGGCGCCTGCACGGTTCTGGTCGACGAACGGCCCGTCCGCGCCTGCCTGATGTTCGCGGCGCAGGCCGAAGGGGCCCGGATCCGCACGGTCGAGTCGCTGTCGGACGGTGACAGCGGGTTGAACGATCTGCAACGGGCGTTCACCGAGCACCACGCGTTGCAGTGCGGATTCTGTACGCCCGGGTTCCTGATGCTCGCCGAAGGGTTCCTCGGCGAGCGGCCGGAGGCGAGCAAGGATGAGATCCGCGAGGTGGTCGCCTCGAACCTGTGCCGGTGCACCGGCTACCAGACCATCGTCGAGGCGATCGACGCCTGCGCGACGGCCCGGCGCGGGGCCTGCGCCACCCCCTGTGACATGTCTGCCGACGAGGAGCACTGACCCATGCGGCTCACCAACACAGTGCCGGTCAATGCCTCCCCGGACGACGTCTTCGCCCTGATGAACGACGTCGAACGGGTCGCGTCCTGCATGCCGGGCGCGGCTCTCGACGGGCAGGACGGCGACACCTGGCGGGGGCGGGTGAAGATCCGGGTCGGTCCCATCAGCGCCTCCTACGCGGGTACCGTCCGGTTCCTGGAGACCGACGCCGAGAAGCGGCGGCTGCGGGTGCACGCGCGCGGTACGGACACCCACGGCAGCGGGGACGCGGAGGCGGAGGTCGCGCTCGAAGTCCTCGCGGCACCCGAGGGAGCGCTGCTCCAGCTCTCCACGGACCTGGTGATCCGCGGCAAGATCGTCCAGTTCGGCAAGGGCGCGATCGTCACGGTGTCGGACCGGATCCTCCAGCAGTTCGCACGGAACCTGGGGAGCCTGCTGGACCAGGACCGGGCGACCGGGCCGTCTTCGCCCGCGGCCTCGACTCCGACGACTCCCGCAGCGGCCCGGTCGGCCATCGCCCAGGACTCCGGCCTCGACGGCCTGGCGATGCTGCTCGGCCCACGGGCCGCCAAGTACGGCCTGGCGGCAGGGGTGTTCGCCCTCGGTGTCCTGGAGGGCTGGCTGCTCGGCCGACTCGGCGCCCAGGCACGGGAGTTGCGAGCATTGCGGAGGACGTCATGAGCGAGCCCCGGTACGGGCAGGAGACGGAACGGACCTACGAGCGGGCCGGGTTCGGCGCACCCGTGCGCCGCGGCAGCCGCCCCGCGGTCATCGTGGTCGACCTCACACGCGGCTTCACCGAACCGGGCTTCCCCTCGGGCGCCGACCTCACCGAAGTCGTCGGTGCCACAGGCAGGTTGATCGCGGCGGCGCGTCCGGCCGGCGTACCGGTGGTGTTCACCGCGATCGCCTACACACCGGCCGAGGCAGCGGGCGACGCCGTCACCTGGCTGCACAAGGCGCAGGGCATGCGGAGCCTGGTCGAAGGCGGCGACGAGGTCGCGCTGGACCCACGGCTGCCCCGGGCGCCGCAGGACCACCTGGTCGTGAAGAAGGGTGCGTCCGCGTTCTTCGGTACGTCCCTGGCCGCCCTGTTGACCGGCCTGGGCCGCGACACAGTGCTGGTGTGCGGGGCGACGACCAGCGGTTGTGTACGGGCCACCGCCGTGGACGCCGTGCAGTCCGGGTTCTCGGTGCTGGTGCCGAGGGAGTGCGTCGGGGACCGCGCGCAGGGTCCGCACGAGGCGAACCTCTTCGACATCCAGGCCAAGTACGGCGACGTGATCGACGTCAAGGACGCCGTCGGCTACCTCGACGGACTGCCGAGGACAGCCCCGTAACCCCCTTGCTGCTCCGCCCACTTGGAGATCCCCATGCCCCCACCCACCCGCCTGCTCTCGCAGTCCGCACTCGCCGATCTCGCCGACGTCCCCGCCACCAGCCGCTGGGTCCACTCGGGCGGCACACGCCTGCACGTCCTGGACTACGGAGGTGACGGCGTCCCGCTCGTCGTGCTGCCCGGCATCACCAGTCCGGCCGTCGCGATGGACTTCGTGGCCCGCGAACTGATGTCTCTCGTACGGCCGTTGGTCGTCGACGTCCGTGGGCGCGGGCTGTCCGACGGCGGCGGATCGTACGGGCTGGAGGAGTACGCCGAGGACACCGAGGCCGTCGTCGCGGGCCTCGGTCTGCACCGGCCGGTCCTCTTGGGGCACTCCATGGGCGCGCGGATCGCGGCCGTGACCGCCGTCCGGGCCAAGGTGGCGCTGCGGGGCACCGTGCTGTGCGATCCGCCGATGAGCGGCCCCGGCCGCGGGCCCTATCCCACGCCCCTGGACGTCTTCCTCGACCAGCTGGCGCAGGCGCGGCGCGGTACCGACGCGGACGAGGTGGCCCGGTCCTGGCCGCGCTGGCCGCGCCGGGAGCAGGAGCTGCGGGCCCGCTGGCTGGCGAGCTGCGACCCGCAGGCCGTCACGGCCACGCACCGCGGCTTCGAGAGCGAGGACTTCTTCGAGTGGTGGCCCTCCGTGCCCGGGCCCACAGCACTCCTGTACGGCGCGGACAGCCCGGTCGTCACCGCGCGGGGCGCGGCGGAGGCGGCCCGGCTGCTGCCGTCGGCCGTGCTGGCCGAGGTCCCGGACGCCGGCCACATGCTGTTCTGGGACAACCCGAGCGCCGCACTCGCGGCCCTGCGCCAGGTGCTGCGCCCGATGCTGGTGTGACGTCGGCGCGCGGGTTCCCGGAGATCGCCACTCCGGCCGACGACTCGATCAAGTGCCGTGCTTAAGTGGGCTTCATGGGTGACGAAACCACAGCCCCGACGTCCACGCCTCCCGGGCCTCCCCCGGAGCTCACCGCTGCGCCCGGCTACCAGGTCCGCCGCCTCTACCAGGCGTATCTGGCGGTCTGGATCCGTGCCGTCGACCCGACGCTCACGGGCCCGCAGTTCGCCGTGCTCCAAGCCGTGGACGCGGCGCCGGGGAGCGACCAGCGTTCCATGGCGTCAGCGGTCTCCCTGGACACGTCGACGATGGCGGACGTCGCCCGGCGCCTGGAGAACCGGGGCCTTATCGTCCGCAGGACGGCCGCGGACGACGGCCGGCGCAAACTGCTCTATCTCACAGAGGAGGGCGAGGAGACCCTCCACGACGCGAACCTCCGCGCCCGACAGCTCGACGAGCGGCTTCTCGAGCCGTTCGGACCGGAGCAGCGCGAGCACATCATGCACCTGTTCACGTCCCTCGCCGATCACTGGGAGGGACTCACCGAGGGCTCCTGACTCCGCGGCGGCGGCTTCCGGTTCCCCGGTGGCCGACCACACCCGGAGGATCCCGTGTCCGATCACCACATCGGCATGATCGTGCCCAGCTCGAACCTGACCATGGAGACGGAACTGCCGCGCATGATGCGACAGCGGGAGTCCCTGGTTCCGGAGGACCGGTTCGTCTTCCACAGCAGCCGTATGCGCATGCGGCACGTCACGCCCGAGCAGCTCCGCGCCATGAACGCCCAGACCGGGCGCGCGGCACTGGAACTGGCCGACGCCCGGCCCGACGTGGTCGTCACGGCCTGCCTCGTGGCCATCATGGCGCAGGGGCCGGGGCACCACTGCACCGCCGAGGACGAGATCACCGGAGTGCTGCGCGCCGAGGGCTCCCAGGCCCCCGTGGTGTCGAGCGCGGGTGCTCTGCTCGACGGCATCAGGGCCCTGGGAGCCGGGCGGGTCGCGATCGTCACGCCGTATCTGAAGCCGCTCACGCAGCTCGTGGCCGACTACATCGAGGACGCGGGCATCGAGGTGGTGGACGCGCTGAGCCTGGAGGTACCGGACAACCTGGCCGTCGCCCGCCTCGACCCCGCCGACCTGCGCGAGCACTGGCGGCGCCTGGATCTGTCACGGGCCGACGCACTCGTTCTGTCCGCCTGTGTCCAGATGCCTTCGCTGCCGTCGATCCAGCCGGTGGAGGAAGCGGCGGGACTCCCCGTGCTCTCGGCGGCCACCGCGACGGCGTACCGCGCCCTCGTCGAGCTGGGCCTGCCCGCGGTGGTTCCCGGCGCGGGCAGCCTGCTCAGCGGCGAGGTCGAGGCCGGAGCGCGGTAAGGGGCGGCCACGACGGACAACAGGAGAAACGGTGAACTGCTCACACCTCGTGCCGCTCGCCGGGGCCGGGGACCCAGGCGCCTCCCAATGGACAGCGAAGGAAGGGAAGTTGGCTGCGAACGACACTCCGCACGCAGAGATCGGCCTTTCGGCCAGGAGCGAGCACCTGCGGGGTGCTGCCTATCGTTGTGCGGCCCGCCTTGCCGAGGCGAGATGGCCGACGCATCCGTGCCGCGTGGGCCGCAGGTACAGTTCTTCGACGCCACGTATGACGACATGTGGTCCGGTCAACGACGGGCAGCCGGGGTTTCCCGCACGCCTCGATGAGACAGAGCAGCAGGTGAGACGATCTTGCCGCGGCTGGTGTGATCACGGCGAGGGAGCCTTCCTGGATAATCCCGTTCTCCGGGCCGAGTGCGCGCTGCTTCCGCAGGCCGATTACCGCGGTGCGCCGCGAGGGCGGGGATCCGGTACGCAAGGGCCGTCCCTGGAGGCTGACGCCTCAGGACCGCGTGCCGCTGGTGACCGCTTACTGGCGCACGGACTTGACGCTGCGCCTGCCGGCCTCGCTATTCGGTATCGCAGGATCGCCGAACAGCCCAGAAACTACCGATACTCCACCAACCACCAGGTTGTCATCGACGCCGACACCCGCCGGGTGGTCGTGGTCGGCCGATTGACGACCTGGAAGATCCTCCGCGACTGCCGCCTCAAAGGCTTCGGCGTCCATCACGCCATGCTCGGCATCGCACGCTTGTACAACCTCACCCTCGACGGGTAGGCCGGGCGGCCCACAACCACACCAACCCGTAGTGGCTTTGTCGATGTCGACTGGGCTCTGGCAACACCCTGGCCTGTTAAACACCGAGGTGAGACCGCGTGCTGTCGCTGGCCGACAGGCGCTGCCGCTACTCACGTGCACAGCCATCACAGATCATTTACCAGCACGACAAGGGCCGAATCACCGACAAGACCTGGTGGGTCCGAGCCTGAGCATCGACGCCACCGAACGCGACACGCTCCCCCAGTAACCGGTTGGCTGCCCCGACCAGCCGATCACCGTCATCCTCGCTCGCTGAACGGGCGGCCGGGTCCGCCGCTACGGGGGAAAGCGGCGGACCCGGCCACCACCCACCGTCGCACACCCACCCTTCCGTCCGCAGGAGTTCACCGTGCCGGCGTCGTCCGCGTTCGCGGACCGGCACTGGGACAAGGGGCTCCAGTGCGATCAGACCCACATGGACCGGCGGAACATCCCACCCCGGTACAGCAACGGTGACCTCGGCTGGAACCCTTTCTCCGGCGAGCACAACATCAAAGCCTGCCAGGGTCATCAACGCGGCCCTGTCCAGGAGAGTGGATGTGAAGCGCGGAGAGCGCCTCGACCGCTTCGGCATCGCTCTCGACCGGTGGCCTGTCCCCACGACGAGACCATCGAGCGACAGGCTTACACCACGCGGCTGCTGCTCGACCATGTCCACGCCCCCGTCGTCCCGGCCGTCTTCCTCTGCGGTGTCCTGCCGAAGCGGACGCAGTGCGGATCGTGACCGGCCCGCCCACCACCTGGGAACGTCGGCGGGCAGATCGTGCAGGAGATTCCACTGGCAGACGACGAAACGATGACCGCGCCACTGATGCTCGGCTGGACATGGACGCTCGCGGTGGGGGTATCGGGGCCGACCCCTCGCGGCCGGCCCGGGCGCCGTGAAGCAGCCTCGGTCCGTCACCCCCGTGCGGCGTCAACCAGCCTGTGGAATGGCGCTGTTGGTGATCGACGCCCGACCCATATCGTTACCGCATGTGGTCATACGCGGTGTGGGGGCTGGTCGGTGCCGCCCTGTACAGATGTCTTGTCGTCCGGGCTGCCGTCCTGCGCGACGAGGACCCGTTCGCGCACCGGTACGGCCGGTGGGACTACCCCGACGGGCCCGGCGCCGGCGCCCTCGTCGCGGGCCTGTGCGTGCACGCGCTTCTGGGTGCGGCGGTCGGCTGTGCGGCGGCGACTCTGGCCGGCACGGCGGGGGCGGCGAATGCGGTCAGGCCCCTGATCGCGCTGGTCCTGGGGGTCGTCACCCCGACCGTGTTCAAGCCGGTCGGTCGGCTCGCGCTCCGGATCCTGATACCCGATGCCCTGGACGGGGGAACGGAGATACCGCTGACCGACCGCCGGTACTGGAACACGCGGCCCGGTCACCCTCCCGTGGCCGCCGACGGACCGTACCCGTGGGCCGCCGAACTGGCCCGGCGCATCCGTGCGCAGGAGGTGGCCCGGCCGGTCAACCTGAAAGGCGCCCACCTCAACGGGGCGGACCTGACCGGGGTGGATCTGCCCTGGGTCTACGCGCAACTGGGCACACTGCCGGGGGTGTGCCTTCGGGAGGCGAACCTGTCCCGGAGCTTCTTCTACGTGGCGAATCTGATCGGCGCCGACCTGACGCGGGCTCGCCTGGACGGCGCGGAACTGGGCTCGGCGAGGCTGGTCCGGGCACGGCTGACAGGTGCCGATCTGACCGGGGCGGACCTGACGCACGCGAAACTGCTGGAAGCGGACCTCGCGGGAGCCCGGCTGCGCGGCGCGGACCTGCGCGGTGCCGTGCTCGTCCGGGCGAACCTCACCGGTGCCGACCTGGCCGGGGCGCGTCTTGAACGGGCCGACCTGACGGGTGCCGACCTGAGCGGCGCGGAGCTGACGGGCGCGAACCTGGCCGGGGCGCGGTGGACGTCGGAGACCGTCTGGCCCATCGGGCCGGCCGACCGGATGCGGGACGATTCGGAGCTGCTCTTCGATGACGTGTACCGCGTGCACGGCTGGTCGCCCGAGCCCTTCAAGACCAAGGAGAAGAGCCAACCTCCGTTCTTCCAGCGGCTGTTGATCGCCTTCTGCGATGCCGCCCCGGCGTTCCGGCCGCTGTGCGCCGGTGACGTCGGCCGCGGCAAGGAGACGCTGGCCTTCTGGCGCGCCAGGCCTGTCGTCGGGCGGGACGGCCTCAGGAGTGCGCTGAAGTCCGCGACGGCCGTTTCCGGGGCCTCCCTGTCAGGCGCACAATTGCACGCAATCGACCTCGCGGGCGTGAGCCTCGCCGGAACGGATCTCAGCCGGGCCGACCTCACGAAAGCGATCCTGACGGGCGCCGACCTGAGCCGGACCGACCTGACCCGGACACGTCTGACGCAGGCGAATCTGTCGGGAGCCAAGCTGAAAGGCGCGAACCTGGCCGGAGCGAACACCGTCAGCGCGGACGTGACCGGGGCGACCCTGGCCGGCGCGAACCTGGCCGACGTCTATCTGGTGGGCGCGAATCTGTCCGGTGCCTGCCTGACCCGTACGAACCTGACCGGTGCCCTGTTCTCGGGGACGAAGTTGACCGGGGCCGACCTGACCGACGCCGACCTTACCGATGTCGCACTTGACAAGGCGGACCTGCGCGGCGCGAAGCTCCTGCGGGCCCAGCTGACCTCCGCCCACCTGAGCGAGGCCGACCTGACCAAGGCCATCCTCACGGAAGCCGACCTGACCTGCGCCTATCTCTTCCATACGGACTTTTCCCAGGCCCGGATGGTGAAAGCCAGGCTCACCCTGGCCTACCTGTACGACGCGAAGCTGACGGGCGCCGACCTCACCCACGCGGACCTGGCCGGAGCCCATCTGACCGGAGCGCGCCTCAGAGGGGCCAAGCTGGTCGGAGCCCGGCTGCGCGGCGCGGACCTGATCGGGGCCGACCTGAGTGGAGCCCGCACCGACGGCGCCGACTTCGCGGAGGCGGTCTGGTCCAGCACGACCAAGTGGCCCGGCACGATCGTCAACACCATTCGGGCCCGCTCCGAAACCGCCCCCGACGGCACCTTCCGCGTACGCACCACCACCCCCGGCAAGCACCACTCCCCCAGCGCGGGAACCTCCGAACGGTAGACGGAAGCCGTCCAAGAACCTCCGCAACCTGTTCGACCGACTCCACTTCCCCGCCGCGACAGATGACCCTCTGGCCCACTGTTGCGGTACCGACCGGCCGTCACGCTGATTCCCGGTACCCCGTGCGTCGCCCGTCTTCATGAGAACGCGGCCGTGGCCGAGCAGGTCCTGCCGCCACCGCGCTCGATCCGGTGTCCGGGTGCGGCGAACGGGTTCAGCGAGTCGACCGCGACGTACTGCTCGCAATGGCTGTTCGGGGGGCCGCAATCGACTGGTCCCCACCGGGGGGAAGGACTCCCAGTGTTAAACCCTCCGCGCCGCAGCCCGACTTCTGCAAATGGGCCACGCCCCGCCCCTGCCTCGATCAGTCGGCGACGCTGTCCCCCGGCACGTACTTCCAGTCGGTCTCAGGGGGTCAGCCGAACTGCTCAAGCGTGCCTTGTGACGGCGTCGCCTCCGAGCTGCCACATCTCGTAGTTCCCACATTCTGCCGTGATCTCGGCCGCCGACTGGGCCGCAGTGACGAAGTCATCTACCACCGGCGAGGTGTGGGATGCCGCCACCGCGAGGCACACCTGGTCGGGCGCCAGATCCGGGATGGGCACATAGACGACGTCCGGATGCGAGTAGAACACGGACGCCGAACGGGCCAGGAAGGAGATGCCCCGGCCGGCCGCGACATGCTCGAGCGTCTCGTCCACCCCGCGCACCGGGTACCCGGCATTGGGGAGCGGGCGCTTGGTGGGCTGTGTGCTCGGGTCACCGTGCCAGACCAGCGTTTCGCCGGCCAGGTCGGCCTCGGCGACCTCCTCCTTGCCGGCCAACCGGTGTCCGGCGGGCAGCACCGCCACCAGCGGCTCGGTGTACAGCGGGGTGACGCGCAGGCCGGCCTCGTCGATGGGCAGCCGCACGTAGCCGACGTCGATACGGCCGTCGAGCAGCATCGCAGCCTGGTCGTCCCCTTCGATCCGCTGCACGTCCACGACCACGTCCGGGTGCCGGTCCTCGAACGCACGGGCCGCCGGGGTGACGGCAACGCCGGCCCGGAAACCGACCATCAGCCGCCGCTTGCCGCCGGCGGCCGCGGACACCCGGCGGCGGACCGCGTGGGTTGAGGCGAGCAGCGGACCGGCGTCGGCCAGTAGTTGCCGGCCTGCATCTGTCAGCTCCACGCCGTGGCGATCCCTGGTGAACAGCGAGACGCCGAGATCCTGTTCGAGCGCACGGATCTGCCGACTGAGCACCGGCTGCGCGATGTGCAGTTCATCGGCGGCGCGGCCGAAGTGCAACTGGTCGGCCACAGCGACGAAGTAACGCAGTTTGCGCAGGTCCAGATCCATGGCGCCCCCAGCTGGTGATGCCTCCAGGGTATCACCACGGCCGAAAGAAGTCTTGGACGCCCACTCAGGCCAATGGCAACCTGAATAGGTACCTAATGGTCCGAGCGAATTCGGCACAAGAATTCGACATCGGAGGTCCCAGGCCCAGAATTGGCGCATCAGGAATTGAACGCCCCCATCGCGTCATTCGACGGCGTCGACGACACAACCGTTAACAACGACGGGGCGGGCATGGCGTCCTATCCAGCTCCAGAAAGCAGGAACTCCATGAGCAGCATCAGCATTATCGGCCTGGGGAACGCGTCCCGCGCTCTGGCCGCCCGGGCGCTCGCCGGCGGCAACGCAGTCGAGATCATCGGCCGCGACCCGGCCAAGGCCAAGGAATTGGCCACTGCGCTCGGTGGCGCCACTGTCGGGACGGCCGGCACCACCCCGGCCGGGGACATCGTTGTCCTCGCCGTGCCGTACGCCGGCGCGGCGGCGGTGGCGAGGGAGTACGGGGACGCACTGCGCGGCAAGATCATCGTTGACATCACCAACCCCGTAGCCCCCGACCTGCAGGGCTTCGTCGTCCCCTACGACAGTTCCGGCGCACAGGAGATCGCCAAGGCGGCTCCCGACGACGCGCATGTCGTCAAGGCGTTCAACACTGTGTTCTCCCACGTTCTGGAGGCCGGCCCGGCCGAGGATCGCCCTCTGGACGTGTTCATCGCCGGCGACGACGCGCAGGCGAAGGCACGCGTGTCGGCGTTCGTCGAGAGCCTGGGGCTGCGCCCCTGGGACACCGGGGAACTGTTCATGGCGCGGGCACTGGAGAACGTCGGCCTGCTGGAGCTGGGCCTCATGAACCACTCCGTCAAGCACACCAATTTCTCCCTCGGCATCACCCTTCTCGGCTGATCACACCCCTTACCCCTGCCTTTCGTGTCGCGTTACGCCAGTTCACTTGCGGCACGAAAAGACCCTGCACCTACCCTCACAAGGACAGTCAGATGCGCGTATTCATCGCTGGGGGGACCGGCCATTCCGGTTCGTACATCATCCCCGAGCTCATCGCCGCCGGGCACGAGGTCACCGGCCTGGCCCGGTCGGACGCGGCCGCGGCGGCCCTGTCCGCGCTCGGCGCGAAGGTGCGTCGCGGCGACGTCCAGGATCTCGACGGGCTCAAGAAGGCAGCCTCGGGTTCCGATGGCGTCATCCACGTGGCCCACAGGCAGGATCTGCTGCCCTCAGGTGGGATGGACGCCGTGGCCGCTGCGGAGCTCCCGATCATGCTCGCGTACGGCGAGGCACTGGCGGGAACCGGAAAGCCGCTGGTCACTGCGGGAAGCATCGGCTCACCCGGGCAGCACTTGGGCCGACCGGCCACCGAGGAGGACCCGGCCCTCCCCGCCGGCGAGGAGCACAAAGGCACCCTGCGGGTCCGCAACGTCGTGGAAAGGGCCGTAGTCGACCTCGCCGAGCAGGGGGTGCGGTCTTCGGTCGTGCGGATCGCCACCATCGCGCACGGCACGACCGATCGTGCCGGCTTCCTCCCCACGCTGATCGCGCTCGCGAAGGAGAAGGGTTTCGTCGGCTACCCCGGGGACGGCGCGAACCTGTGGAACGCCGTGCACATCCGCGATGTCGCCTCCTTGTTCCGCTTGGCACTGGAGAAGGGGCCAGCTGGCAAATACTGGCACGCGGTTGGGGAGGGGGCCATCCCGTTCCGCGAGATCGCCGAGGCCATCGCCAGCCGTCTGGGCCTGCCCGGCGTGAGCGTTCCCAACGATGCCCTGATGACGCCGGGGTACTTCGGGTTCCTCACGAATATCGTCACGCAGAGCTACCCGGCGTCCAACCTCATCACCCGCCGGACCCTCGGTTGGGAACCCGCCCGGCCCGGCCTGCTCGCCGATCTGGACAACGGCCACTATTTCCCCGCCGGCTGACGGCGGGAACCGGGATCGAAACGAGCCCGGCACCCGGCAAGTTCGGCTCTCCTGAAGGACGTTGAGAAAATGACGACTGTGGGATTCATCGGAAGCGGAAGCATCGGCAGGACCATCGCGCGACTCACCGTCGGGGCCGGGCACCAGGTGGTGCTCAGCAACTCGCGCGGTCCCGAAACGCTCGTGGACACGGCCGAGGAACTGGGGCCGCGGGCGTCCGCGGCGACGAGCGAAGAGGCCGCGGCGGCCGGTGACATTGTCGTGGTCACGGTGCCGGTCAGCGCCTTCCCTCACGTGCCCGCCGCGCCACTGGCCGGGAAGACGGTCATCGACACCTGCAACTACGGCCCCGAGCGTGACGGGCACATCCCCGAGCTCGACAGCAAATCCCTCACCTCGAGCGAGCTGCTCCTGCGATACGTCCCCGACGCCCTGCTCGTAAAGGCGTTCAACAACATCTTCTTCAGGCATCTGCTGTCACTCGCCCGCCCGGTAGGGGCGGCCGACCGCTCCTACCTGCCGATCGCCGGAGACTCCGCATCGGCGAAGGCGGCGGTGACCGAATTCATCAACTCCATCGGCTACAGCGTGGTAGACGCGGGAACGCTGGCCGACAGCTGGCGGCAGGCGACGGGCACACCGGTGTGGGGAACACCGTACGGGCCGTACTCGAACGAGAAGGGCCAGCCGGTAGGCGAGGACGCCATCCACGCGGCACTGGCCACAGCAACGCGGTAACCGTCGATTATCGCAGACCGGGATGGAGACCGGGCGTGCCATGCCCCCGCCCGGGGGATACCGGGCGGGGGCCTGTTTCGCACGCAAAGGCGTCGAATCCAGCGAAGGATTTGCCCCTGCGTCTCGTCGCGGGGCGTCAGGTTCGACGTCGCTGAGCCAGGTCGCGGACTGCTCCCCGGGCGTCCAACTGCCCGCGCAGATTCGTGTGGACCTCCTTAGCTGGTGGTTTGGCCCCGCACGCTGCCGTAGTGCTGAACAGCCTCAGCGCTCTGCCGGACAGCTCAGACGAGACGATCGGGGTGGCAGCAGTCGATCGGCGGGGCCCCGTCACGGATGACGCCATGCTCGCCGCCGGATGCTCCGCGACCACGATGAGACGGCACTGGAAGCTTCTGATCACGGATAGCTGTTTTACTCCTGGCCGTGGCTTCAGGAGTTCGAGGCCGTCCCCGGCCGGGGGCTCATGCCAACGTGCCAGTGAGTCAGCCCTTCCATCCACAGGTCGAGCCGTACTCGATCGGCGACCCCCAATGCCAGCGTCCACGCGCTGAACGGTCTGCTGCTGGCCCTGGAGCACCGGCGCCGCACCGGCGAGGGAGCGCTGGTCGAGGCGGCCATGGTCGACGCGGCCCTCAACGTGGCCGCCGAACAGGTCATCGAGTACTCGGCCCACGGCGCGCTGCTGGAGCGGGACGGAAACCGGGGTCCGGGTGCGGCTCCGCAGAACCTCTATCTCACCGCGGACACCGATGAGTTCGGCCGGCCGGACTCCTGGGTGGCCATCGCCGTGGCCACCGACGAACAGTGGGAGGCGCTGCGTGACCCTCGACCGCCCCGACTGGGCGAGGAACCCGGATCTGTCCGCCGTCGGAGGCCGCCGCGCGCGACGCGGACGAGATCGTCGACCGGCTCTGGGCAGCCGGTGTCCCGGTGGCAAAGGTGCTGCAGCCGCACCGGCAGGCCGAGTTGGAGCAGTTGCGGTTCCGCGGCTTCTTCGAGGAGATCGACCACCCCATGGCAGGCCGGGCCCGCTACAGCACTTGGCCGGTACGGCTCTCCTGTGGCCCCGAGTACCGCCATGTGCGCCCGGCGCCGCCGCTTGGCGAGCACAACCACGAGCTGCTGACCGAACTCGGGCTGACGGCGCGGGAGATCACCGCGCTGGAGACCGAAGGCGTCATCGGGCGGGCACCGGTCAGGTAGGCAACGGGCAGAAGGACACAGAAGGACAAGGAACATGACACCCGGATCGAGCCGACTAGGGCGGCCGGGCGGACCGTGTTCGTCGTCGCCCTGTTCGCCCTGCGGGAGTTGTCGCCGGCGCACTGCATCAGTCGGGTCAGGCCATGTCGTCCAGTGGACGCAACTCGTCGGCGTAGGAGACCGCGGTGCGGCGGAGGATCCCGTTGCGAGCGACCGTGTACTGGCCCATCCGCCACAGCGGCGGTGAGTAGGTGTGGATCGACACGCTGCCGGCATCACGTCCGGTGAGCCGGTGGATGTGGTCCGGGCCGAAACAGAAGACCTGACCGGCCGGCACCTCGGTCGCCAGACTCGGCACGCCGACGGCCAGATTGTGTTCGACGAGCGCTCCCTCGGCCACCGCCACGGCACCGGACGAAACATCGTGATCGTGCCAGCCGGTGTCGTTCCGCGGTGTCCAGCACAGCACCCAGACATCGACATGGGTGTCCCGGTACAGCGAGACGTAGTGCCGCTTGTCGTCGTCGAAGGCCACGTGCTCACGCCAGCTGCCGGGGTCCGCGGCTATCGACGAGGCCAGCTCCAGCAGTTCCCGCTTGTCCAGGTCGCGGCCCGGGAGCGCGTCGAGAGTGACGGCCGCCCGCACCTGGCGCCACGGCTCGGCATCGCGGGCGGCTGCGGTGTCGAAATCGTGGGACGGCAGCGGTGCGGTCATGGTTGTACTCCTTCGAGCAGGTGGCATGGATGGGTGACGCGTACGGCGCGCCCGGCGGTCGTACGACGAAGGATCGTTCACGGGGCGAGGCACAGCGTCCCTCCGGCGAGCCGGAACGGTCGTGTGCCGAGCCTCAACTGCTCGACGAGGCCTTCCGGACACGGGTGTTGGCGAATGTCGGTCGCACCGTGCTCGCTCATGCCGTCTCTTTGGTTAAGCGCTTCAGTGATGCGTTCCAGTGAAGCGCTTAAGTTGAGCCGGTGTCAATGTGCGCCGAGGGTCGCTCCGCTCCGGACGGCAGGAGCGGCTCGCCAGTTCATCGAGTCGTTACACTGACGAGGTGCCAAAACAGCCGCGGCGGATCACCCTGCGCGACATCGCGGAGGAGACCGGGCTCTCCGCCGCCGCGGTGTCGTACGCGCTCCGCGGACTTCAAGTACCGCCCGAGACCCAACGACGTGTCCGCGAGGTGGCCGATCGGCTCGGTTACCAGGCGGATCCGATCGCCCGTGCCCTGGCCTCCGGTCGCACGGGGTACGTCGGGGTGCTGTGCGGGTCGCTCGCCGATGTCTGGCAGCAGGACCTCGCCGCTGCCCTGGGCCGCAGGTTTCTCGGCGTCGGCCGGCATGCTCTGATCGCCGACGCCTCGAACGACCCCGAACTCGAGGCCACGCTCGCCTCCCAACTGGCCGGCCAGCGGGTGGACGCGCTCGTCGTCCTGCCCGTAGACCCGGCCGCCGCGCACTGGAAGGAGGTCGCCCGACGGACGGTGCTGACGTCCATCGGCGACGGACTGCCAGGGGCGGCCACCGCTGCGGAGGTCGTTTTCGACAACGAGGCCGGGGTCACCGACGCCTTCCACCGACTCGTCGACTGCGGTCACCGGCGGATCGCCGTCATGACTCCGAGCCGGCCCACCACCCCCGACCGCCCCGCCGAGGTGATCGCCCATCGGGTCGCACGGAGTCTCGGGCTGGACGTCACGCTCCACCCCTCACCGCACGACCTGGACGGCGCCACCGCCGTGGCGCGGACCGTACTGGGCTCGGCGAATCGGCCGACCGCGTTTCTGTGCCTGGCCGATTCGATGGCCTACGGCGTGTACGCCGGCGCCCGGGAGCTGGGACTCGAAGTACCCGATGACGTCTCGGTCATGGGCTTCGACGACCACCCGCTGTCACGGTTGTTGACACCGCCGCTGTCCAGCTACCGGTGGCCGGCGGACCTGCTGGTGGACCTGGTGGTCAAGCGCACGGTCAAGGCGATCGACGAGAACAAACTCAGCCGCCGCAAAGTCCTGCCTCCGGCGGCGAAGCCTCGCGGTTCGGTGGCGCCGCCGAGGACCGCAGGCCGGTAGGACTACGGCCCGCCGAGGATTCAGGTCCGGGGAGTGCCGACGGCGTTCAGTCCCCCGCCGGTGACAAGGCGCGCCCGCGCGGTGATGCGCGGGTTGCGGGGAGCGGGTACGGCGAGGGTGCGGGACTGCCTCGTGGCCGTGACGTCTCCGCTCACCGACAGGCTTGTGACGGCGCGGCTGCCGACGGCCAGCGCGTACCAGTGGCCGTTCGGGGACCGCCAGCCGCTCGCGGCCACGACGTGCTGACCGAACCGGCTGCAGGCCGCGGTCGCGCGGGCGACCGTCCCGGCCGGTGCGGCGGGCGCGTATCCGCCGGTGCGGAAGGAGACGGTCACGTCGCCGGGTCCGCGCCAGGTGTCAGCGCGGGTGCAGGTCCACACGGCGTGGCCTCCTCCGTCGGGCAGATCCTGTTCGTCGAAGTCCCAGTTGTTGACGACGCGTACGCCGGAGTCGCGCAACGGCTGCAGGGCGCAGGCCTGGTGGGCCCAGGCCAGCAGGGCCTGGGGGCCGGTGGCCCGCGGGGCCGGCGGGCGGGCGGTGTGCCGTGGCCGGGCAACGGGGTGTAGGTGAGGTGGACCGGAGACAGGTCGCCGAGAGGGGCGAGCAGGAACGCGTGGTGTTCGGCGATGCGTGGCGAGGAACGCAGTTGCAGGACCGGCCGGCTGTCGCAGTGCGCTCTCGCGGGCACGGTCGGGACCGGGTCCGTGACGCCGTCCTTCGAGATGTGCAGCGCGCGGGCCAGGACATCGGGGCGCAGCAGGTCGCGGGTCTGCGCCTCGGCCACCCAGGGGGCCAGCAGGTAGCGGGCGGTGCCGCCCGCCCGAACGCGGGAACAGCCGCAGCCCCAGGACCAGGGGCAGCCGGGGCCGTAGCGCGCCCGGGTGGGCGAGCCGTGCGGGCCACATCCGCGGGCGCCGCCCAAAAGCAAGCGCGGCGCGCAGTACCTCGGCCAGGAGACGGCGCTCTACGGAGTCTTCGGCGCGGGTCTCCCCGCGCGGCGAAGGGACGGCGGGCGTGGAACGTGCCGTGGCCACGCGGCGCAGCGCCCGCTGGACGAGGGCGTGCGCCACGAGTACCCGGCGGTGCCGGCCGAGCGAAGCCGGGAAGACGAGGTGCGCCAGACGGACCGGATCGCCGTACTGCTCGGCAAGGACGGACTGCGGACTCCTGCCTACCGGGCGCGAAGAGTGAACCTCAGCCGTGCCGCGCCTCCGTACGCTCTTCGCCCCGTCCCTGTTGCGCAGGACGATGGCCAGGCCACCACCGGTGAACGAAGCACGCGGACACCGATGGCCGGTCGTACACGACACGAGCGAGGAGCGGACATTGGCTGTGGTGATGTTCATGCGCTGGACGGGTGTCACCCCCGAGCAGTACGACACCGTTCGGGACACCGTGGGCTGGGAGGAGACGGCCCCCGCGGGTTCACAGGTGCACGTGGCCTGGTTCGACGACGAAGCGCTCAATGTGACCGACGTCTGGGACTCCGAAGAGGCCTTCCAGACCTTCTTCGCCGAACGGCTGGCTCCCGCCGTCGAGAAGGCCGGCATCAGCGGTCAGCCCGAAAGCGAGTTCCAGCCACTCCATCGCCGCTTCGTCCCACCCGGAGTCGTCGGCGGCGCATGAACCCGGTGCCGGGCCTCACGGGCTCGGCACCCCTCGTCCGTTGGGTCAGCGGCCCTTGCGTACCCGGGCCGCCGCGCGGGCTTCCGCGGTCTTGCGGGACTCGGCGGCCTTGCGGGACTCCTTGGCCGGTCGGCCCGGACGGGTTCCCATGCCGCGGAAGGGGGCGTTGCCACTGGGCTTCGTCCCCGCCGGAGGGCGTTTGGCCCCGGTGATGGCCGTCAGTTTCTCCTCGCCGGAGCGCACCTGTGTGACGGTCGGCCGGATGCCGGCCTCGGACATCATGCGGTTCACATCACGCCGCTGGCCGGGCGTGACCAGGGTGACCACCTTCCCGGACTCTCCTGCGCGCGCCGTACGACCGCCCCGGTGCAGGTAGTCCTTGGCGTCGGCCGGCGGGTCGACGTTCACGACGAGGTCGAGCGCGTCGATGTGAATGCCGCGAGCGGCGACGTTGGTGGCCACCAGCACGGTGACCTCGCCGTTCTTGAACTGGGCGAGTGTGTGCGTGCGTTGCGGCTGCGACTTTCCGCTGTGCAGGGCCGCAGCCCGTACCCCGCCGGCCCGCAGGTGCCGGGTGAACTGGTCCACCCCGGCCTTGGTGTCCAGGAACATCAGCACCCGGCCGTCCCGCGCGGCGATCTCGGTCGCCGTGGCGTACTTGTCCGCGCCGTGAATGTTCAGCACGTGGTGTTCCATCGTTGCGACCGAGCCCGCCGCCTCGTCGACCGATGCGAGAACGGGGTCGTGGAGGTAGTCCTGGACCAGCCGGTCGACGTCGCGGTCGAGTGTGGCCGAGAACAGGAGCCGCTGCCCGTCGGAGGGGATCTGGTCCAGGAGGTCCGAGACCTGCGGCAGGAACCCCAGGTCGCACATCTGGTCCGCCTCGTCCAGCACCGTGATCCGTACGTGGTTCAGGTGGCAGTCGCGGCGCGACACCAGGTCGGTCAGCCGTCCCGGCGTCGCGATGAGCACCTCGACTCCGGTCCGCAGTAGCGCCGTCTGCCGGTTGATCGACAGGCCGCCGACCACCGTCGCCAGCCGCACACCCATTGTCCGCGCGTACGGGGCGAGCGCGTCGTCCACCTGCTGTGCGAGTTCCCGGGTCGGCACCAGGACCAGCGCGAGCGGCCTCTTCGGCTCCGCCCGCCGGCCCGCGGTCCGTACGAGCAGCGGGAGTCCGAAGGCGAGTGTCTTGCCGGAGCCGGTCCGTGCCCGGCCCAGCACATCGTGGCCGGCGAGCGCGTCGGGCAGCGTCGCCGCCTGGATCGGGAAGGGTTCGGTCACCCCGAGGTCCGTCATCGTCCCGACCAGCTCGGGCGGCAGTCCGAGCGTGGCGAAGGAAGCAGTCGGCGGCTTCGCGTTCATGGGGAACCTTCCTCGGTCTGATGCCCGCAATGCGCCGGGGCCCGCACCTCTTGGTACGGGCCCCGGCGATCTCGAAGCGTTCTCCCACTTTATCAGCGGACACCCACGGCACCCGCCGCTCCGCTGGGCCCGCGCAGTACACGCTGTCGGTACCGACCGTGAGGACTTCGGGTCTGTGGATAGAGTTCTGCTATCAGGACTATTTGAGGTAACGGTCCGGCGTTCGGCACACTGCTGCGCCGGACAGTGTGCAACACACTGAAAGTGACAGAATTTACTATGAGCAACGTCTACTTCGACATCACCATCGACGGCGCCCCCGCAGGCCGCATCGTCTTCAACCTCTTCGACGATGTCGTCCCGAAGACCGCCCGGAACTTCCGCGAGCTGGCCACGGGGCAGAACGGCTTCGGCTACGCGGGTTCCGGCTTCCACCGCGTCATCCCGCAGTTCATGCTGCAGGGCGGTGACTTCACCAACCACAACGGCACCGGTGGCAAGAGCATCTACGGCGAGAAGTTCGCGGACGAGAACTTCGACCTGAAGCACGACCGCCCCTACCTGCTGTCGATGGCGAACGCCGGCCGCAACACCAACGGCTCGCAGTTCTTCATCACCACCGTCGTCACCTCGTGGCTCGACGGCAAGCACGTCGTCTTCGGCGAGGCCGTCGAGGGCCAGGAGATCATCGACAAGATCGAGTCCCTGGGCTCGCAGTCGGGCGCCACCAAGGCGAAGATCGAGATCGCCGCTTCCGGCGTCGTCGAGGGCTGAGCCGGACTCGGTACCCACGCGACCGGGCCCCGGGGATGATGTCCGTCCCCGGGGCCCGGACTGGTTGCCGCGCGGAGAGGGCAGCCCGGCCGTGGCTGTCCGACACGGGCGTCGGGCCTCTGGCGCCGTCGTACGACGTGCACCCCCGAGTGCTCCTACTTCGCCTCCGGGCGCGGGCGCCAGCTGCCGTCGAGCGGAATACCGGCGGCCTCGGCGATGCGGTTGCGTGAGCCGAGGAGGCGGGAACGCAGGGGCGGCAGGTCGACTCCCACGAGCGCCCCGTCGCGCTTCACCACGCGGCCGGCGACGAGGACCGTGTCGACGAGGCCGGGGTGGCCGGCGCTGACGATCGTGCCGGCCGGGTCGGTGACCGGGAAGACGGTCAGGTCGTCGGTGCGGAGCAGGATGATGTCGGCGTCCTTGCCGGGCGTGATGCTGCCGACCCGGGCTTCGAGCCCGCAGGACCGGGCGGCGTCGACCGTGGTGAACTCCAGCAGATCGCGCGAGCGCAGGCCGCCGTCCAGGCCGCGCTGCACGGCGAAGGCTGTGCGGAGGGTGGAGAACATGTCGCCGCCGACCGACGGGACGTCGTCGACGGACAGCGTCGGACGCAGTCCCGCGGCCAGCACCCGGCCGGTCATCGGCCAGCCGAAGCCCATCTTCAGTTCGACGTCCGGGCTGATCGACACCGAGCTGCCCGCGTCGGCGAGCATACGCAGTTCTTCGTCACCGAGTCCGTTGGCGTGCACGAAGGTGGTGGTGTCCCGCAGCAGGCCGTGCTCGTGCAGATCGGCGACCGGGCGGCGCGTACCGTCGCCGCCGCTCGCACCGTTGCCGTCGACGTGCAGGCTGGTGCGCAGGCCGAGTTCGGCCGCGAGCTTCAGTTCGCGGGCGACGGTGTCCATGCTGGTGTCGTCGGCTCCGCGCAGCCCCAGCGCCATGGTGACCAGGCCGTCCCCGGCAAGGTCGGCGTGGACGCGGCGGATGTCGGCGTCGACGGAGTCGGCGGTGCCCCAGCCGGCGCCGAGGCAGAAGATCGACCGGCCCGGGGCGTCCCGCAGCGCGGCGACGGCGGCGTCCTCGTGCGCGTAGCTCAGGGCGACGTGGTACCAGTCCAGCATCGTGGTCACCCCGGAGTGCAGGGCCTCCAGGCGGCCGAGCAGGGTGCCGGCGTAGACGTCCTCAGGCTGGTAGTGGGGTTTGACCGTGCCGTGCATGGCCACTGCCCACTCGGGGAACGTCCAGTCCGCGCCGATGCCTCGGAACGCGGTCTGCCAGGAGTGGCGGTGGTTGTCGACGAAGCCGGGCATGACGATCCGGTCGGTCGCGTCGATCACCTCGGCGTCGGGCGCGTCGATGCGCTCGGCGACCCGGACGATCACGCCGTCCTCGATCAGTACGTCACCGTGTTCGAGGTCGCCGACGGCCGGGTCCATGCTGACCACGATGCCGCCGGTGAGCAGGGTCCTGGTCTTCATCGGGGGTTCTCCTTCACGGACGCTTTCGGATGGTTCAGGTTCGGATTGCTCAGGCTGGTCGGGACCAGGTCTGCGCGCGGTCGCTCAGCCGGTGGAGGCCTCGGCGAGCACCGCGTCGGCCGCTCCGAGCGCGTCGGCGACCAGGTCGGCCGTGTCCTCCGTGCCGGCGGCGAGCCGGACCAGGCCGAGCGGGACCGATTCCGCTATCTGTTCCTCGCTGAGCATCCCGCGCCACATGGACGCCGGATGGACGGCCAGCGACTCGACGCCGCCGAGGCTGGCCGACCGGCGGGGGTAGCGCAGGTGGCCGAGGAAGGCGTCGGCCATCTCGAAACCGCCGGTGAACTCGATGCCGAGCACCCCGCCGAATCCGCTCATCTGGTCCACGGCCAGCTTGTGCTGCGGGTGGGTCGGCAGACCGGGATAGTGCACCTTCGCCACCGCCGGATGCGCGGCCAGGGCCTCCGCGAGTGCCAGGCCGTTGGCGTTGTGCCGGGGCACCCGGAGCGGCAGGGTGCGGATGCCGCGCAGCAGGAGCCAGGCGTCGATCGGGCCGAGCGTGGCACCGGTGAGCAGGCCGACGTCCCAAACGCGGTCCAGGACCTCCGCCGAGCCGGCGAGCACTCCGGCGGAGACGTCCGAGTGACCGTTGAGGTACTTGGTCGCGCTGTGCCAGACCAGGTCGATGCCGTAGTCCGTCGGCCGCTGGTTGAGCGGGGTGGCGAAGGTGTTGTCGGCGACGGTCGGCACGTCGTGCGCGCGGGCCAGGTCCGCTACGGCGCGCAGGTCGGTGATCTGCAGCAGCGGGTTGCTCGGGGTCTCCACCAGGATCAGGCGGGTCTGCGGGGTCAGTGCCCGCGCGAACGCCTCGGGGTCGGTCTGGTCCACCAGAGTGGTCGACACGCCGAGGCGCGGCAGCAGATTCAGCAGCACCGACGCAGTGCCGCCGTAGGTGGACTTCTGCCCGATGACGTGGTCGCCGGCGGACACCAGGGCCAGGACGGCCGTGGTGAGCGCGGCCATCCCGGACGCGGTGACCATGGCCGCCTCGGTGTGCTCCAGTTCGGCGACGACGGCCGCGACCTGTGCGTGGTTCGGGTTGCCGAAGCGGGTGTAGAAGTCCTTGCCCCGTGGGGCGACGGCGCCCTGTGCGAACGTCTCCGCGTCCTCGGCCGAGAACGCCGCCGTCTGGTAGATGGGCGGTGCCACGGCGCGGCTGGGGTGGACCTCGCGATCGGCGTGAACGGTGATGGTGCTGCTGCCCGGCATGGCTGCCCTCCGTGGACCGTTGGTGTGACTCCATGAAGCGTGGCCGACCGGAGCTCCGATGTATCCGGATCTCGGCAACTTTGGCAGCTAATTGCGCCCAACGTGGGCGCAGGATTGTGCTAGGCAATCAGCCAGAGCAATAATCTGCCTCCATGGATGAGGTGGACCGGTCGATTCTGGCCGTACTCGAACAGCACGGCCGGATCAGCAACAACGAACTCGCCGCCCGGGTGGGACTGTCGCCCTCCCCCTGTCTCCGGCGCGTGCGTCAGCTGGAGGAGGCCGGGGTGATTCGCGGCTACCGGGCGCTGATCGATCCCGCCGCGGTCGGGCGCGGTCTGCGGGTGTTCGCGGGTGTACGGCTGATGCGGCACACCCGCGCCGACGTGGTCGCGTTCGAGGGTGCCGTGACCCGGCTGCCCGAGGTGGTCCACGCCCACCACATCACCGGCAACTTCGACTATCTGCTCCAGGTCGAGGTGGCCGACCTGCCGGCATACGAGGACTTCCACGCCAACCAGCTGGCCAGCCTGCCCGGCGTGGCCACGGTGACCAGCTACGTCAGCATGAAGACGCTCTCGCCCGACCGCGCGTGAGGATCGAGGTCACAGGGTGATGGTGCCGCGGATGCGGATGGTGGCGGCTCCGCTGACCCAGACGGTGCCGTCCTGGTCGGCGGTGATCTCGATGCTCGCGGCCCGTCCCAGGCGGGTGCCCTGGGAGACACGGTACGAGGACGGCGCGGCACCGGTGGAGGTGAGCCACTGGCCGACGGCGGCGTTCATGCTGCCGCAGGCCGGGTCCTCGGGCACGTCCACGGCGGGGGCGAAGGTGCGCATCTCGAAGCGGTAAGGATGTCCCTCGGGGTGGGCACCGATCGCGCCGACCATCGCGCTCGGGATGAGGGAGAGGTCGGGTTCGAGGGCGAGGACCTCCTCGGCAGTGGGGAGTTGGAGCACGGCCCAGCCCGGACCGTTGTCCACCCACTGGTGGGCCACGACCCGGTCCCGCGCGATGCCGAACGCGGCAGTGATCCGGTGCAGGTACTCGTCGTCGAGCGCGCCCTCCCGCACTCGGGGCGGGGCGCCGAAGGCCAGGGTGTCCTCGCCGCGGCGCACGGTGACCAGGCCCGCGGCGCACTCCTGCACGATGCGGTCGGCGTCGCGCGGCGTGCCACCGCCGTCCAGCCAGGCGCGCGCGGAGCCGAGGGTGGGGTGACCGGCGAACGGCAGCTCGCCCCGGGGCGTGAAGATCCGCAACCGGTAGTCCGCCTCCGGGGCGGTGGGAGGCAGTACGAACGTGGTCTCGGACAGGTTCGTCCAGCGCGCCAGGCGCTGCATCTCCTCGTCGGACAGGTCCGTCCCGTCCAGGACGACCGCGACCGGGTTGCCGGAATAGGGGCTCGTGCAGAACACGTCGACCTGCACGAACGAGCGGGTACGCGGAATGGTCATCGAAAGCCTTTCGAGCGGCTGCGGCGGTTTCTGCGCCTCCAGCCCGTCGGCGGACGGCGGGAAGCAAGGCCATCCCAGCGGGCGGGTGCGCGGCGAGGACAGGGCCAGCCGCAACAAAGTGGATTGATTCGCACCCGGTGCGGCCCGTGCGACCCGGCTTGCGTGGTGCCCCTGACTCTCGTCTCGGTTGCTCCGAGGTGTTTCCAACCGGGAGTATCGATCTGGGCCAGAAGGAGAGGTTGGGGCGACGAGTGAAAGACAACAGATCCAGCAATTCGGTGAAAGCAAGCCAACCACTGAATGACACCGACAGCCGGATCGCCGCCGCGCTGCTCGCCTCCCCGCGAGCGTCATGGCGCACGGTCGGACGGGTCCTGGGCATCTCGGAGCGCACGGTCGTGCGTCGCGTGGCGCCGCTGTTTCACGACAGGACGCTGCGCGCCACCGCGGTACGCAATCCCCTGTGGTTTCCCGATCTGATTCCGCTGGCCCTGCGCATCAAGTGCCGGCCCAACCAGATCAGTGCCATCGCCGCCACCCTGGCCCGCCGTACGGACACCGTCTGGGTGGACGTCCTCGGCGGCGGCGACGAGATCTGCACCATTCTGTTCCTGGACGGGCCGGACGCGCGCAACTCGCTGCTGCTGCGCGACCTTCCGGCCACCCCCGCGGTCCAGTCGTGGACCTCGCATCTCCTCCTGCGGGTCTTCCCGGCGGCCTTCGACTGGAGCGGGGGCCTGCTGGCCGAGGCCGAGCTGACCAGCCTGCGGACGGAGCACTCCACCCCGGCCGTCCGCCCAGGTCTCCAGCCGCTCGACCACACGCTGGTCGCGTCCCTGATCGAGGACGGACGGGCCTCCTACGCCGATCTCGCCCGTCGCGCCGACACCACCCCGCTCACCGCCCGGCGCCGGCTGGAGGCGCTGGTCGGCAACCAGGTGCTCAGGCTCGCGACCGAGGTCGACCTGGCCCGACTGGGCATCCGTACCGAGGCACTGCTGTGGATCACCGTCGCACCCGGCGGTCTGGAGGAGACGGGCCACCGGCTCAGCCGCCACCCACAGGTCCGCTTCGCCTCCGCCACCACCGGCGCGGCCAACCTCCTCGTGGCGGTCGCCGCCACCGATCTCGACGCGCTCTACCACTTCGTGAGCGAGACCATCGGCGCCCTCCCCCACATCACCACCCTGGAGGTCACCCCCCTCCTGAGCGGGGTCAAGCGGACCGGCCTGGTCCGCCCTGGGAGCCTCTGAACCGACGGCGTCACGACGGACCGGCCGCAAGGAGTGGAGCGACCGAACAGTTAGCGAGCCCGATCACCTTTGACCGTTTCCCGCGAGAGGGTTTGGCGCCGTGCCCGGGCCGTGCAGGATGGGACCGTGGTAGGCAACCTCCCCGTCGTGACGACCAGCTTCGTCGGCCGCGCAAGCGAACTCGACGCAGTCAGAACGGCGCTGACGCAGCATCGGTCGGTCACTCTCACCGGTGGCTGAGGTGTGGGCAAGAGCCGCCTGGCACTGCGCGTCGCGGAACAGGTTCGGGACCGGTGCGCCGACGGGGTCTGGTGGGTCGACCTGTCGAACCTCTACGACGACCGGCTCTTCACCGCCACGGTCTGCGACGCCGTAGATCTCCTGGACCACAATCCGCGCGCTCCCGTCGAGGCGCTGTGCGAGTGGCTGGCCGGCCGGCATGTCCTGCTCGTCTTCGACTGCTGCGAGCGCGTACTGCCCGCCTGCCTCCTCCTGGTGAGCGAACTCCTCGCCTCCGATCCCGCTCGCCGTCGAACTGACCTGCGCGCGGCTGCGGGAGAACAGCCTCGGTGAGATCGCCGAGCGCCTCGCCTCACGGGACTACGCCTACGACAGAGCCTTCCACAACGCCCTCAACGACGACGCCGAACAGGGCCTCGCCCTCGTGATGCAGGGCCCACTTCCGTCCTGACCGCCGACCTCACTCAGGTGCTTCGACTGTGAACGTCAACTGGTCGACAGTCGAACTGTCGTCGAGCCGCCGGCGTTCGACGCCGGTGATGGTGCCGTTCAACGTGCGGTGGGCTTCGTCGTCCTCGAAGAAGAAGATCGCGGGACCTGGCGCGATCGGATCGTCGTGGCGGACGGTGGAGGTCTTCCGCGAGGTGGCGACGGCCTCGTAGTCGTGCTTGTCGAACCGCACGACGCGACGCGCGTCCGCGTCGGGGAAGAAGTAGGTGTCCGGCAGCAGCTCCCTGATCGGGCGCAGCGCCGGCCCGTCGTCGGTCGGTACGGCGACCTGGACGTCGGGGTGGAGGTCGAGAAGCGCTTGGCGGCAACGACCGCACGGCGGGATGAGGCCACGGCCCCGATCCCCCGCGGCGGCGATGGTGACGAGCGGGCCCGCTCCCGCGGTTGCGGCGACACCGAGTGCGACCAGCTCGGCGCACGGCCCGCCGGTGAAGTGGTAGACGTTGACCGCCTCGTGGATCCTCCCGGCCGTGTCCATCGCCGCCGCGGCCACGGTGTGGTTCGGGTCGCTCCCGAGAGTGGCGGCGAGTCGTTCCGCCGCCTCGACGACGCGGCGACCGGAGTCGGAGAGCTTCATGGCAACCATGGCGCCGACCCTAGATCAGCCCTGAGGGGGTCCACCCTGCGAATCGCTCTCCACACCCTTTCGTATAACGTTATCGCGAGCGATGCCCCCGCCGTTTCCCCGCGCGGCACACGGCCTGGGCGTCAGACCGGCACCTCACCCGACCCCCGAACCCTCAACGTGACCGGCACGACCACCGACTGCACCGGGCGCGCCGGGTCGGCGATGCGGGCGCGGAGGAGTTCGACGGCCGTTCGGCCGATCTCGGCGGTCTGCTGGGCGATGACGGTGAGGGCGGGTTGCAGGAGGTCGGCCAAGGGGACCTCGTCGAAGCCGACCAGGGCCAGGCGGGAGGCCGACTGCGGGCCCAGGTGTCGTAGGACGGCGAGGGTGGTGTCCATGTTGCCGGTGACCAGGGCGGTTGCCGGGGCCGGGCCGTGGAGGGCGGTGGACAGGGCCGCGGCCACGCGTTCCGGGGTGATCTCGCCGGGGTGCACCAGGCCCTCGACCGCCTCGCCGTGGGCGCCGAGGGCCGCGCGGAAGGCCGCGGCGCGCTCGCGGCCGGAGAAGACGCGTTCGCTGTCGCCGATGTAGGCGATCCGGCGGTGGCCGTGCTGGTGGAGGTGGTGGAAGGCCATGCCGATGCCGGAGGCGTTGTCGGACATCACACAGTCCACGGAGACCCCGCTCATCGGACGGTCCATCGCCACCAGCGGGACACCCGCGTCCAACTCCGGCTGCAGATAGGCGTGGTTCTCGCCGAACGGCTCGACGATGATGCCGTCGAGACGCTGCCGGCACATGGAGATCAGGATGTCGTGCTCCCTGGTCTCGTCGAAGTCCGTGGAGGCGGCGAAGAGGGTCAGGCCGGCGTCCCTGGCGGTCCGTTCGATGGCGGCCAGTTCGGGGTTGACCTCGGCGATCCTGCGGACGGCCGCGCCGATCGTGCCGGTGACGCCGGTGCGCAGCTGGCGGGCGCGGTCGTCGGGGCGGTAGTTCAGCGCGGCGATCGCGGCCTCGACCTTGGTGACGTACTCCGGTCCCACTGTGGGGTCCTGGTTGACCACCCGGGAGACGGTGCGCAGGGCCACCCCGGCCTCGCGTGCGACGTCGACCATCGTCGGGCGCCGGGGCCGTCCCCCGCTCTCGCGCCGTGCTTGCGTCATCCGGCAGCTCCTCCTCGGATCCCTGAACGTGAATCCCTCGAAACATCGGACCGATATCAGACCGGCCCTTGACACATTCCCGCAACGCGCTTCTATCCTCGCGATAACGTTATCCCGAGGAGCCGCGAGGTGTCGATCCTGTTGGGTCCACCCCCGCCCGTCGGGCCGCATCGTCCCTTCAGGAGACTTCCATGAGGCGCAAACGTCCGACCGTTGTCTGCCTCGCCGCAGCGCTCGCCCTGACCGGATGCTCTGCCGCGTCGACCGGGGGCACGAAGGGCGGCAGCTCCCTGACCTACCTCACCTTCGAGACTCCCAGCCTGACCGCGACGTTCTGGAACACCTCGATCGCGGACGCCGAGAAGAAGGTCCCGGGCGTCTCGGTGAAGAAGATCGTCGCGCCGAGCACCGACCGGGACGCCTACGCCAAGCAGTTGCAGGCCTCCGGGCAGTTCCCGGATCTGCTCCAGTCGATCACCCCGTCGACGTTCGCGACGGCCGGGCTGCTCAAGCCGTACGACCAGAAGTGGGTGGACGCCAACTTCCTGCTGCCGCTGGGCAACGCCTACAAGGGGAAGGTCTACATCCCGCCGACCAACTCGCAGATCATCCCCGAGGTCTTCTACGACAAGAAGCTGTTCGCCAAGGCCCACATCGCCCAACCGCCCAGGACCTGGGCGGAGTTCATGTCCGTGTGCGCCAGGCTCAAGGCGGCCGGTGTCACCCCGGTCGAGCTGGGCGGCGGCGATCCGTTCTCGGCGTCGATGCCATTGGCCGGCATCCTCTCGGCCGACGTGCTGGGCAAGAACCCGAACTGGCTGAAGGAACGCTACGCGGGCAAGGTCAAGTTCACCGATCCCGACGTCAAGGCGGCGGTGGGCAAGTACCGGACGATGGTGAAGAACGGCTACTTCGAGGACGGCGCCCTGGGCGTCAAGTACGCCGACTCCATCACGAACTTCACGTCCGGCAAGACCGCGATGTACATGATGGGCAGCTGGTTCCTCGGTGCGGTGCCCAAGGACCACGCCGACGACTTCGGCGCCTTCCTGACCCCGACCGAGGACGGGTCGCTCGTGGTGCCGTTCTCGGTGGGCGGCTCCATGGCCATCAGCGCCAAGACGAAGGACCCCGCGAAGGCGACGGCGTTCGCCGAGGCCTGGTCGCTCGCCCCGGCCAACTACAAGGCCCTGATCGAGGGTGACGGCGCGTTCCCGATGCTCAAGGGCAAGACCCTGGACGACTACGGCGTCAACGTCACCAAGGTCTTCAAGGACTCGTACTCCTACGTCACCCAGCAGAACACGAAGGTCTCGTCGTTCGGCTGGGCGACCAACGACGACTCCATGCCCTCGGGGCTCAACAACGCCTTCTACGCGGCCAGTCAGGCGCTGTTCTCCTCCGACGACGTCGACGGACAGCTGGCCAAGCTGGACGCCGCCTGGGACTCGGCGACGAAGTAAGGAAGCCGCCATGACCACCCGAATCCGCCCTCGCCGCGGCGACCCCGCCCTGGGCGCGATCGCGCTCCTCGCCCTGGGCCTGTACGCCCTGTTCATCGTCGTGCCCGTGCTGATGAGCGCCTGGAAGAGCCTCACCAACGAGAACCCGCTGCTGGCGCGCGCCGACTTCGTCGGTCTCTCCAACTACCGGGAGATGGTGCACGACAGCGCCCTGGCCGACAGCCTCGGCTTCACGCTCCTGCTGGCCGGCGCGGTGACGGTCGTCGCCAACGCCGCCGGTATCGGCTTCGCGATGGTGCTCAACCGGACCTCGCTGAGCTTCCGGATGATGCGTACCCTCGCGTTTCTGCCGCAGGTGCTGTCCGGGGTCATCGTCGGCTACGTCTGGCGTTACATCCTGGCCCGGGACGGCATCCTCGACAACGTCCTGGTCTCGCTGGGGATCATCGACAGGCCGATCACCTGGCTGGGCAGTCCGCACCTGGCGGTCCTGTCCGTGGGGATCGTCTCTGCCTGGGTGCTGACCGGGTTCACCACCGTCGTCCACCTCGCCGCGCTCCAGTCGATCCCCGTGGAGCTGTACCAGGCCGCGATGGTCGACGGGGCCGGCCGCTGGCAGCGGTTCCGCCGGATCACGTTCCCGATGCTGGCCCCGGGCACCACCATCAGCGTCACCATCTCGCTGATCACCATGCTGAAGCTCTACGACATCATCACCGTGCTCACCTCGGGCGGACCGGCCAACTCCACACAGTCCACGGCCCTTTACATCATCCAGCTCGCCTTCACGGACGACCGCTACGGCTATGCCTCGGCCGTCGCGATGCTCCTGCTCGTCGTCTCGATCGTGATCGCGCTGTCCGTGACCGCCCTGCTGCGCCGCCGGGAGGTGGACCTGTGAGCACGTCGACCTCGCACCGGCCCATGACACACGGGCGGACGGCGACACCTCCGGCCGCACCGGTGCGGCGCGGGAGCCGCCGTCCCTGGGCCGGGCGCGGACACCTCGTGGCAGCCGCGCTGCTCACGCTGGCCTTCGTCAGCCCGGTCTATCTGACGATCGTCAACGCCTTCAAGACGCAGGACCAGATCGTCCGCGATCCGGCGGCTCCCCCGGCCCCGCCGACCGCCCACAACCTGTCGGACGCGCTCGCCCGGCCCGACCGGATCGTCCAGATCGGGCTGACCAACTCGGCGGTCACCGTGGTCGTTTCGGTGCTGCTGATCATCCCGCTGGGCGCGGCCCTCAGCTTCTGGCTGTCCCGCCGTTCGGCCCGGCTGCGCAGGATCGTGCTGGCGGGCTTCGCCGCCGGCCTGATGATCTCGCCCGCGGTGGTGCTGCTGCCCACCATCCGCGTCCTGACCTTCCTGCACCTGGACCACACCTATCCGGGCCTCGTCCTGGCCAACGTCGGCGGCGGCTATCTCTCGTTCGCGGTGTTCGTCTACTCCGGGTTCCTGCGGTCGATCCCCGGCGAGATCATCGAGGCCGCGACCGTGGACGGCGCCGGGAGCCTGCGGATCTGGCGGACGATCGTCATGCCACTGCTGCGCCCGGCCACCGCGACCGTCACGATCTTCCTGTCGCTGTGGATCTGGAACGACTTCATGAATCCGCAGTTCATCCTCGGCCCGCTGCACGGCCAGACGATCACGACAGGGCTTTATCTGTCGGTCGGTCAGTACTCCACCAACTACGCCCAGTTGTTCGGCGTGATGTTCCTGGCGGCGGTCATCCCCGTCGCCGGCTACCTCGCGCTGCAGAAGCAGTTCATCGCCGGACTGACCTCGGGAGCCACCAAGTGACCACGAAGACCGACGAGCAGACCGTCGGCATCGGCGGGACGGGCGTCCCCGACCTCGCCGACGTCGCCGGGCACTGGGTCGGCGCCGAAGAGATCGCGCATCTGCCCTCCCTGCGCAACCAGCAGGGCCAGGCCCATGTCAACCACGACCTGACCTCCCTGTCCTGGCTGGCCGCCCCACCCTTCACCTTCGGCTACCACACCGGCGAGCTGCGCGTCGACGGCCAAGTCCCGGCCGCGCAGCGGTTCTTGTGGAAGCCGTGGGGCGTACTGCGCGAACACCGCCGCGCGGACGGCCTGTTGGTGACCACCGACACCCGCATGGCCCTCAACCGGGATCTGCTCCTGTGGCGGATCGAGGTCACCAACGACAGCGCCGAGGCCCGGACCGTCGAGCTGATCCAGGACCTCTTCGTGATGGCCGCCCACTCCGAGGTCGGCTACGGCTGGCTCTACGACGGCCCGTGGAACCACGGAATGCGCCACGATTTCATGGCACTTGAGCGCATCCGGGCCACGACGGGAGGCGGCGAGCCGCACTACCTCCTCTCCCCCGCGTCCCGGCGCCTCCGCCTCGGCAAGCCCCGCGTCCCCGGAATCCAGCGCGACGAGGACCACGGCCCGATGCTCCTGGACGACGCGCTCCCCGCGCACGTCAGCCACGACAAGGTCCCGGAACCTCGGGCCGGTGTCGCAGGAGCCGTACGGCGGCTGCGGGTGGCGGGGGCCGACGGCGAGGTGATCCTGCGGACGGCCGACGAGCCGATCGCGTTGACACCCGACGGCGAGACGACGCTCGCCCCCTTCGCCCTCTCCCCCGGCCTGACGATCGGCTTCGAGCTGCGGCTCGACGCGGCGGGCCAGTCCGGGACCGTGCTCACCCACGGCAACCACCCCGACTCGCTGCAGATCGGCGTCGAGGACGGCCGGCTGTGGCTCGGCATCACGGGAGAACGGGAGTTCACCGACGCCGAACTCCCCGTCGGGGCCTGGCGCCGGATTCGTATACAGGTGGAGGCCGACCACGTCGTACTGCGGCTCGCGGGCGCCGAGATCGCCCGCACCCGGCACTGGACGGAGTCCCAGCGCTGGGTGTCCCGTGTCGAGGACGGCACGGTCGCCTTCTCGGACTCGCGGTCACCGGCGCGCGCCGTCCACGCCTTCGCCGGGCCGCCCGCCGAACTCCGGGCCGCGGGCCCCGGCGGCCGGGCGACCTGGACCCACCGGATCGAACCCGGGGGGCGCGTGAGTGTCGGGATCGTCTGCGCGTACGGAACCGACGCCGACGCCGTCTCGGCCCAAGCCCGGGCCGCCGCCGCGGACTTCGAGGTGACTGCGCGGGCCGGGGAGGACGGCTGGCGGCGGCTGTGGGCCAACATGTTCACCCCGGGCAACCCCGACTTCTCCGGGCACCTGCCGACCTTCACGACCGAGGACGCCGGCCTCGCGCGCACCTACTACATGGGCGCGCTGCAGACGCTGTACCTGCGCAACACCCGCATCCGTCCGGGCGAGCCGGTGTTCCTCACCGGCGGCCCCCGGCTCGGGCCGACCACCACGTACTTCTGGGACCACTGCGAGTGGAGCCGCCTGTACGCCCTGCTGGAGCCGGCCGGGCTGCGCTCCTGGCTGCTGCGGGTGCTGGCCGGGCCCTACCGCGACTCCTTCGGTGTCGAGAATCTCGGCGGCGGGCCCCTGGGCAATGCCTACAGTTCCACCGACTACGCCCTGTTCCGACTGATCGAGCACTACGTCTGCGTCACCGGCGACTTCGCCTTCCTCGACGAGACGACCGGCGGGACCACGGTCCTCGGCCACGTGGAACGGCTCGGTCTTGGCTGGCGCGAGCGCCGCAACCCGGTCACCGGGGGCGTGCTCGCCGACTTCGGAGCCGATCCATGGCAGTTGCTGGAGTGCGTGCCCACCTACACCGGTGTCGTCGCCTCCTTCAACGGTGCCTACGTCGCCGCCGCGCGCTCGCTCGCCGGACTGTACCGACGGCTCGGCCGCACGGAGGAGGCCGAGCGGACCGAGGCCGAGGCCGGTCAACTGGCCGCCGCACTGCTGGACTTGTACGCCGGATCGGGCCGCTGGCGGATACTGCGGCCGGACGGGACCGACACGATCGGGCACTGTCTGGACTTCGGTCTGGTCGCGGCGGCCCTCCACCGCGAACTCCCGGACGGGACACGGCGGGAGATGGCCGACTTCGTCAACGACCGTCTACTGGTGGGCGGTTGGATGCGGGCGCTGAGTCCCGACGACCCGATCGCCGCCGCCTCCGACCGTCCCGACCACGGCGCGGCGGGCGCCTTCGCCGCCTGGCCCGGCGTCACCGCCCACGGCCTGGCCCGCCTCGGTTTCCGCGACCGGGCGATCGCTCTCCTGCGCGGCCTCTCCTCCGCCGCGTCGGGCGGGTTGTGGGGCCAGGCCATGGAGATCGTCACCGGTCCGGACGGGCGGCACCGAGCCCGGGTCGCCGAGCGCGGCACCGCCGTGCGCGACAACATCGCGGGCGCGGCCGGAGCCGAGGCGGTGCTGTCGGCCCTGTTCGACATCAACCCGACCTTCGCGACCGCGGGCACCACCGCACTGCCGGCCGTCCTGTCCGTCGAGGGCGTCGGCAGGCTCACGCAGCTCGGACCGGTCTCTTGAACGACCGGGACCGTACTCACAGAAGGGCTGAGACCGTCATGCCGGCAGTTCGCGGCTACGAAGCCGAGCCGTGCCACAGCATCACAGGAGAGGTCGGCCTCGGGTACCGGGAGGCGGTCGCCGGCCTCACGGCCGGGCTGGTCCTCGCCGTCGACGGCCCGGTGGCCGTCGACTGGGAGACGGTCGCCGCCGGTATCCGCGACGCGCTGGCCGCCCGCGACATCACGGCCAAGCAGATCGACATGCGCGAGCACTTCGCCCCCTGGCCGGACATCCTCGCCCTCACCGCGTCCGCGGTGCTGGCGGACGACCCGGACTTCGCCCCCTTGTCCCGGGCGGGCCTCGCCGACTTCTTCGCCGAGCTGCCCGCGCCCGAGGCCCGCGCCGACTCCGTCACCGTCGTCTTCGGACCGGGCGCGGCCCTGGTGTCGTACGACCTGCTCTGGTACGCGGACCTGCCCAAACGCCATGCCGAGGCCGGGATCACCGGTGGGAGCGGCCGCAATCTGGGGCAGCCGGCCGGTACCGGAGCGGGTACGACCCGGCGGTTGTTCTACATCGACTGGCCTGTCCTGGACCGGCATCGCGACTCGCTCGTCGGTGATGTCGACCTGTGGCTGGACACCCAACAGCCGCAGGATCCGGCCTGGTTGGCAGGCGCCGCGCTGCGCGAGGCGCTCGGTGGTCTGGCCGGGCGGCCGTTCCGTACCCGGCCCACCTTCAACACCACGTCGTGGGGCGGGCATTGGGCCCAGGAACAGCTCGGCTTCAACCGCGAGGCGCCCAACACCGCGCTCGGCTACGAGCTCATCGCGCCGGAGAGCGGCATCCTCGTCGGCACACCCGACGGCCCGCGCGTCGAGGTCCCGCTCCAGGCGCTGGTCGCGCTGCATCCCGAGGAGATCCTCGGCGAGGGCGTGCACGCGACGTTCGGCACCTCGTTCCCGATCCGCTTCGACTATCTCGACACCGTCGGCGGCGGCAACCTGTCCGTCCACTGCCACCCGCGCTCCGACTACATGCGGCGGGTCTTCGGCTGGCCGTACACCCAGCACGAGACGTACTACATGATGCTCGGCGGACCCGGCCGCAAGGTCTTCCTCGGCCTGCACGAGGGCGCCGACCTGACGGCCTTCCGGCGCGAGGCGGACCGGGCGTTCCACGACGGCGTCCCGTTCGACATCGAACGTCACGTCCAGACCTTCCCCGCCGACCCGCATCAGCTCTTCCTCATCCCGGGCGGCACGCCGCACGGCAGCGGCGAGGGCAATGTCGTACTCGAAATCAGCGCTACGCCCTACCTCTACAGCCTTCGCTTCTACGACTGGCTGCGCACCGACCGCGCGGGGAAGCGGCGGCCGGTGCACGTGGACCACGCCTTCGAGAACCTCGATCCCGACCGGTCGGGCAAAGCCGTGGCGAGGGACCTGGTGCAGCAGCCGCGCACCCTGCGCTCGGGCCCAGGCTGGCGCGAGGACGTCATCGGCCGGCTCCCGGAGATGTTCTTCGAGGTCCGGCGCCTCGAACTGGCCCCGGACGCCGTCGTGGACGACGACACGGACGACCGCTTCCACGTCCTCAATGTCGTGGCGGGGGACGGAATCCTCCTGGAGACGAGCGGCGGGCACTCCTACGAACTGGCCTACGCCGAGACGCTGACCGTACCGGCCTCGGTCGGCGCCTACCGGGTGCGGGCCCTCGGCGCGGGACCGGTGCGCTGTGTGAAGGCCCTGGTGCGATGAGTCCCGGCGACAAGGGTGTCGTTCCGGTGCTGGAGGTCGGCGGTACGCATGTGACCTCGGCGTGTGTGGACATCGGGACGCGCGGTCTGCGGTCCGGACGGTCGTTCCGTGAGCCGATGGACGGGGACGGAAGTGCCGAGGAGATACTGTCCGCCCTCGTCCGGTGTGCGAGGCGCCTGGCCACCGACGGCTCGGGTCCGTGGGCCGTGGCGCTGCCCGGTCCCTTCGACTACGAGCGCGGGTTCGGGCGGTACGAAGGGGTGGGCAAGTTCGACGCCCTGCGGGACTTCGATCTCCGTACCGCCCTGACGGCCGCGCTGCCCGGTGCCACCGCGGTCAGTTTCTGGAACGACGCCGATGCGTTCGTCCTCGGTGAGTGGTGGGCCGGGGCGGCGCGCGGGCACCGGTCCGTCGCCGGGATCACCCTCGGCACCGGGGTGGGCTCCTGCTTCCTGCGGGACGGCCGCATGGTGCGGCAGGGGCCCGGGATCCCGCCCGACGGCCGGGTCCACACCTTGCGGTACGCGGGCAGGCCGGTCGAGGAGACGGTGTCCCGGCGTGCCCTGCGGCGGGCCTACGCGCGGGCCACCGGCGCCTCGCCGCCCGACGTCCGGGAGATCGCCCGGCGGGCGCGGGAGGGCGACGAAGCGGCGGCCGACGTGTTCGGCGAGGCGTTCAGCGCCCTGGGAAGGGTGCTGGGCCCGTCGCTCGCGGCCTTCGAACCGACCGTTCTCGTGGTCGGGGGTGCCATCGCGGGCGCCTGGGATCTCGTGGCCGAACCACTGCGGGCGGGGCTCGACGAGGCCGATCACGCCCGCACCCGGCACATCGTCGTCACCCCGGCGCAGCAACCGACTCAAGCCCCCCTGCTCGGCGCGGCCTACCTGGCCACGGCGTGCGGTGAGGACCCTCGTGAAAGATGAGCAGAAAGGTCACACCGTAGTGGCATCCTCACTTCGCTACCGGAGACGCATCAGCACCCTGCTGGCCTCGGCCCTCGTGGTCATCGGCCTGACCACCCTCCAAGGCGGCCCGTCCGCCACGGCCGCCGTGCAGACCGTCGCCGATCCCACCGCGGACCAAGCCCTGCGTACCGTCGGCCAGTTCAAGGGCGAGTGGGACTCCCCGCCCACCGTCCTGGCGAACGGCGAGACGGTCGACGCCCCGCTCATGGGCAACGGTGACGTCGGTGTCGCGGTCGGCGGCTCGATCGACGACCAGACCTTCTATCTCGGCAAGAACGACTTCTTCTCCACCGCCACCAACGGCATCGAGCCGCTGGGCCGGATCGTGCTAGCCGTCCCCGGGCTGGCGGGCGCCGGCCATCACGTCGTACAGGACATCGCCCGGGCACAGGTCGAGGGCACCTACACCCTCGGCAACCAGACGCTCTCGTCCAGGAGTTGGGTCTCCGCCACCGAGAACCTGTTCGTCACCACCCTGCGGCTGTCCGGCTCACGCGCCCAGGACGTGACCGTCACCGTGCAGGACGGCCTCGGGAAGACTCCGTCAACTACCAGCAGCAAGGGGGTACTTGACGCCGACGTACAGGCAGGCACCACCGACGCGCCCGGCAACCCGCACGCCCGCATCGCGACGAGCGTGCGCGGCACGACCGTGAGACCGGCGGGCAACCGGATCAGCCTCACCCTCAAGCCCGGCGTGACCTACACCCTCGCCGCGGCGATACAGAGCAGTCATGACACGCCTCGCTACGAGTCCGTCGCCCACGCGACGGCAGCTGCGCTCACCCAAACCGAGCTGGCCAAGCTGTACTTGGCCCACGAGTCCTGGTGGCGTGCCTATTGGTCGCGGTCGTTCGTGCAGATCCCGGACCAGGCGGTGGAGAAGAGCTGGTACGGCTCCCTCTATCTCCTCGGCTCGGTCTCGCGCGCCGGGAAGTACGCCCCGGGCCTGTGGGGCAACTGGACCACCGGGCCCATGAATTGGTACGGCGACTACCACGCCAACTACAACTACGAGGCGGCGTTCTACCCGGCGCTGTCCACCAACCACGTTGCCCAGATGGGCAGTTACGACGACCCGATCCTGGACTGGATGCCGAGAGGCAAGGCCAAGGCGGCGGCAGCGGGCTACAAGGGGGTGCTCTACCCAGTGGGCATTTCCCCCAACGGCACCAGCGCCGCCGACGACCTCTACAACCAGAAGTCCGACGCCGTGAACTTCGCCAGCGACATGGTCATGAAGTACGAGTACACCGGCAGCGCCTCGTACGCGCGCAAGGTCCTCCCCTACCTCCAGCAGGTCGGACTGTTCTGGCAGGACTACCTGACCTGGGACGCGGCCACGGGCACGTACAACATCGAGAACGACGCGCCGCAGGAAGGCGGCGTCTACCCGCAGACCAACAGCATCCTGTCCCTCGGCCTGGTGCACCTGCTGTTCCAGGGCCTGATCGACATGAGCCAGGACCTGCACGTCAACGCCTCGCAGATCCCCACCTGGCAGCACATCGACAGCCATCTCGCGCCGTTGCCCACGATGACGAGAAACGGCCAGACCGTCTTCCGGCAGACCTCGGAAGGCTCCAGCTGGGTCACGGACGGCAACGACGTCGCCGTCCAGGCCGTCTACCCGGGCCTGCAAGTGGGGTTGAACAGCTCCGCCGACCTGCTCGCGACCGCGCGCAACACCGTCGAGCAGCTGAACAACTGGCACAGCGACAACTCCCCGGCCACCCTGTACGCGGCGGCGGCGATGGCCGGCTACAACCCCAGCACCCTGATGGAGGAATTGCACTCCGAGGCCACCGCCTACTCCTACCCGAACATGGCGGTGCACCACTACGGCGGCGGCATCGAGAACCTCAACGTCACTACCTCGGGGCTCGACGAGATGCTCCTGCAGTCCGCGCAGCACGACATCAAGGTCTTCCCGAACTGGCCCACCGACTCCAACGCCAAGTTCGGCGGCCTGCTCGCCTACGGCAACTTCGAGGTGTCCAGCAGCATCCGGAGCAACGCGGTCGAGTACGCCCGGATCACCAGCAGGTCCGGCGGCAACCTCACCTTCACGAACCCCTGGCCCGGCAAGCCCATGGAGTACTACGCGAACGGCGTCCACAAGGGGACTCTCTCGGGCGCAACCATCAAGCTGGACACGGCCGTTGGCGAGACGGTCGACCTCGCGCCGGCAGGTACCACCGAGGCCACCATCCGGCACGAGCTGTCCCAGCCGGCCAAGTCCGCGACGACCTCCGCGCTCACCACGGGCTTCGAGACCGGCCAGCCCCAGCCGACCTGGACCGACACCGTCGACAACGTCGACACCCACGGCGACGGCAACTACGGCATCACCGGCCTGTGCTGCGGTCTCACCGGTCCCCAGGCCACGTTGCGCACCGGTGAACAGGCCCACACCGGGGACACGTCGTTGATGTACTCGGGCCGCGCCGACGGCGGTCCGTACGACCACGCGTACATGCAGGTCTACGGCTTCAACGGCGCGCCGCTCACCGTCCGCGGGGACACCACGCTCAGCTACTGGATCTTCCCGCAGTCCAATGCCACCACCCCGTGGGTGGACGCCGGTTCGGACAACAGCAGCTGCGTCGCCGTCGACCTGGTCTTCACCGACGGCAGCAACCTGAGGGACTCGGGTGCCACCGACCAGTCCGGCAACGGGATCCATCCGGCCCGGCAGTGCGGGCACCTGACGCTGGACACCTGGAACCAGGTGACCGTGAACCTCGGTACGGCCAGGGCGGGTCAGTCGATCAGCAAGGTGCTCCTGGGCTTCGACCGCTCGGGCGCCACGGGCGGCTACCGCGGCTACGTCGACGACCTGCGCATCGGTTGACGTAGAGGCAACACATTCAGAGTTGAACACGTTCAACTTCTCCTTCATGATGGTCCTCTCGCCGGACGTCCCTGACCGTCGGGGCCGTCCGACGAGAGGACCATGGTCATGACGAGCTCGCTGCTCACACCGCGAAGGCGTTCCCGCGTCGGCACGACCGGCGGTGTGGCAGCGAAGGGGAGCACGGCCCCGACGCGGATCCTCGACTGGCGGGATCCGCTCGTGGCCTCGCTGCTCGACGGGATCGAGGTGACGGCGGACTCGGAGACCGTCCGCCGGATCGAGACCCTGCGCCACGCCCACCGCCGGATCACCGAGGCGGTCCGGCCGGTGTACTCGGTGCAGGACGAGCGGCCGGTGTCCGAGGTGCTGCGCCGCGGCCGTGGTTCATGCAGCCAGCGGCTCGCCGTACTCGAAGCCGTGGCGCGGGCCGCCGGGGTGGCCACACGGGTGCGCGGTCTGCTGCTGGACGGGACGTTCTGGTATCCGCGCTTTCCCCGGTTGCGCCGGATCGTCCCGGACCGGGTTCTGCTGGCCTGGCCGGAATTCCGTCTTGACGACGTGCCGTCCGCCGCCGGTCCGGCCTCCTGGTTGGCGGTGTCCGAACTCTTCGGCAGCCTTGAGGAGTTGAGCGACGGCCTCGACGCCGGCTTCACCAATTCCGGTTCGGAGACGCTCTTCGAGGCGCTGTCCAGAACGGCGATCGACTGGGACGGCGCCACGCTCTGCCCGACAGCCGGCGCCGGGTGCGACCTCTCGGCCTACGTCGTGGCGGATCTGGGCCACTTCGACTCGCGCGACGAACTCTTCGCCCGGCACGGTCAGACTCTGTGCCCGGTGGCAAGAGTGCTGGCCGAGCCCGTCATGGGGCGGCACCGCGCGGCGTAGCATCCGACGCCCCGGTCAGCCGAAGGAGTCCAAGTACTCCTGGACGCGCCCGATCGGCCACACCTCACCGATCTTGTGCGCGATGTCGAAGAGATTCGCCGCGTGGATGTCGGGATCGCGGTCGCCGACCGCCTCCTCGACCACGATCGGGACGAATCCGTGCTGCATGGCGTCGAGGGCGGTGGCCCGGACGCAGCCGCTCGTCGAGAGTCCGCCGATGAGGACCGTGTCGATACGGCCGGCGGCGAGGTGATCGGCCAGCCCGGTGCCGAAGAAGGCGCTCGGGCACTGCTTCGTCACGGTCAGTTCGCCCGCCGCCGGGGCCAGTCCGTCGATGAACTCGCCGAAGGGGCTGCCTTCGACGAATACCCGCAGGCTCGGCACCTTGCGCAGGAAGACCCCGCCGTCACTGCCGTCCGCCCTCAGCAGCACCCGCGTGACGACCACCGGAATCCCGGCGCGGCGCGCGTCGGCCAGCAGGGTTCTCATCGCGTCGGCCGCCGGTTCGACGCCGGCGTAGAGCGGGCAGTCCGGGTCGACGTAGGCACGGGCGGGGTCCACCAGGATCAGCGCCGGGGAGGTGCCGGGGCTGAGCCGCCCGTCGAGCCCGGCGCGCTCGTAGTCCTCCTGCTGGGAACGACGGGTCATGGCGGCGTCCTTCCTGTCCTGGCGGGTCCGGAGCGACGCCCGGAGCGGTCGGACAGCGGGTGTCCGGCTCCGGGGCCGCGTTCGCGGGGAAGGGGATCAGCTGGACTGGGAGCGGGACTTCATCAGCGGCTGGATACGGGTACCGAAGTTCTCCAGGCCTTCGAGAAAGTCGTCGAAGACGAGCATGATGCCCTTGGTGCCCTCGACCTCGGCGACCTCGTCGAGCATCTTCGCGACGGTCTCGTACGACCCGACCAGTGTGCCCATGTTGAAGTTGACCGCGCCCTCGGGCAGCACGATGGTCCGGGCGGTGGAAGTGTCGTCGGCGGTGGTGTCGGTGGCCGATTCGCCCGCCATGTACGCGAGCGCCGCGTGGTCGGCGTTGTCGTGGTAGTCCTGCCACTTCGCGCGGGCGGCCTCGTCGGTCTCGTCGGCGATGACCATGAAGAGGGAGAGCGCGCCGACGTCACGGCCGGTCTCCTCGGCCGCTTCGACGAGCGTGGCCGTGGTGCCCGACAGCGCCAGGGGCGTGTTGACGCCGCTGCCCAGGATGAAGTTGTACTCGGCGTGCTCGGCGGCGAACCGGATCCCGGTGTTGCTCTGTCCGGCGGCGACGATGTCGATGTGGCCGTCCGCCGGGCGCGGGGACAGCACGCAGTCGTCCATCTCGTAGAACTCGCCCTTGAAGTTGCTGACGCCCTCGCTCCACAGCTCCTTCATCACGGTGACGTACTCGGCGGCGCGGGCGTAGCGGTTGCCGAAGTGTTCGTCGCCGGGCCACAGGCCCATCTGGGAGTACTCGCCGGGAGCCCAGCCGGTGACGATGTTGATGCCGAAGCGGCCGGGGGCGATGGAGTCGATCGTCGTGGCCATGCGCGCGACGATCGCCGGGGGCAGCACCAGGATGGGGGTGGAGGCGTAGAGCTTGATCCGCTCCGTGACGGCGGCCAGGCCCGCCATCAGGGTGAACGACTCCAGGTTGTGGTCCCAGAACTCCGTCTCACCGCCGAATCCCTTGAGCTTGATCATCGACAACGCGAAGTCGAGCCCGTGTTCCTCGGCCTTCTGCACGATGGCCTTGTTCAGCTCGAAGCTCGGTCGGTACTGGGGCGAGCTCTTCGAGATGAGCCAGCCGTTGTTGCCGATGGGGATGAAAACGCCGATGTCCATGCCGCTCCTCGTTGGCGGGTGGGCGGTGAGCCTGACGGTGTGACAACGTGCGGGCGTGATCAAGGGGTTCCGGGACGAGCACGAAGGTAGTCGTCGGTCGTTACCGCTTGCCACCCCTTCCGTGAACGGTGCGCGGTCGGCCGTCCCTGCTGTCGCACAGGGCGCGGCCGTCACGGATGCCGAGTATTGTCGCCGGAGGGAACATCGGCGGCACTCCGATGCAACTCGGCCTGGAATCCTGACTGTTGAGAGCCGTGCGCGACAGCTTGAGCCAAGGTGGGAGTACTGCGGAGAGCGTGTCATGTGAGGCGGGAACGGTAAAATTTACGGTATGAACGCACGTCTGGCTCTGCTCGGAACTGTGGACCCCGGCGTCACCGAGAGCGAAGTCTTCCGGCTGGCACTGCAGCACGCGGTGGGCGAGCTGGGAGCCCTCGGTGGAGCGATTCATCTGCGTGGCCCGATGTCCGCGCTGCGGCTGGTGTCGTCGACCGGTCTGCCTCCCGCCCTGACCCGCCCGTGGGAGATCATCGACCAGGAGGGCCCGACGGCCCCGGCCAGGGCGCTGCACCAGGGCAGTGGTGTGTGGGTTCCGGTGGAGCCCGCGCCCGTGAGCGGGTCCGCGGGCCGGAAGCTCTCGTGGCCCGGTACCGGTCTGGCCGCCGTACCGGTGTCCGGCGGGGACCGCAGCATCGGCGCGCTCACGGTCCTGATGGGCGAGCAGGGTGAGCCCACACCGCGGCAGTGGGCCTTCCTCCGCGACCTGGTCGCCTGGACCGAGGAGCGCATGAGCCAGGCGCCGCCGCCCTCCGGCCCCTCCACGACGGAGCCGGCCGGCCACCGCGACCGGCTGCGGCAGGCGCTGAAGGAGGTCAGCGTCGGTTCGTGGGACTGGGACATCCGCGGCGGCGAGCTGATCTGGGACGAGGCGGCCCTGGAGCTCTACGGCACACGCCCCGAGGACTACACGGCGAGGGTCGAGAACTGGATGGTGTGCGTCCATCCCGACGACCTGCCGCCGACGCTGGACGCGGTGGACCGGGCGATCCGCGAGCACGGCGTGTTCGAGGCCGAGTACCGGGTGCGCCGTCTGGACGGCACCTACGGCTGGACCAGGGCCCGCGGCCGGGCGACCTACGACGAACAGGGCGAGCCCCTCCGGATGATCGGTGTGGGCTGGGAGAGCAACGAGTCCCGGTCCGCCCGGGACTCCCTCAGCCGGGCCCTGCGCCACATGAGCGACGGCTTCCTCGCGGTGGACGACGACTGGCGGATCACCTTCGCCAACCTGGAGGCGGAGCGCACGCTGGGCCTGTCCGAGGAGGAGCTGTTCGGGCGCCTCCTGTGGGAGCTGCCCACGGTACGGAACGTCCCGGGGCTGGAGGACCGCTGCCGGAAGGCCGCGGCCGAGGAGACGCCCGTCGGCTTCGACGCCCAGTTGGAGGGCACCGGCCGCCGCCACCACCTGCGGCTGGTCCCGGGTCCCGACGGGGTCACCCTCTATCTCACCGACGTCACCGAGAAGCGCCAGCACGAGGAGGAGCGCAGGGCGTCCGAGCTGGCGGTGGCCCGGCGCGCGGCCCGGATCGGGGAGCTGACGGCCGCCCTCGCCAAGGCGACGACCTCTCAGGACGTGGTGGCCGCGGTCGCCCGCCGGGTGCTGCCGCCTTTTGCCGCCACCGGACTTCTGGTGCAGGCCATCGAGGGCGACCGGCTGCACACCGTGGGAGCGGACGGCTACCCGGAGGAATTCCTCGGCGTCGTCGACGGCCGCGCCCGGACCCCCGGTGAGCCGTCCTGGGACGTGATCGCGTCCGGCGTGCCGCTGTTCCTCTCCTCGGTCGGGGAGTACGCGGCCCGCTACCCCGAGCTGGCCGCCAGACCGGCCAGGGCCCAGAAGCAGGCGTGGGCGTTCCTGCCGCTGACGGCGTCCGGCCACACCTTCGGCGTCTGCGTCGTGGCCTTCGACCACCCCCGCCGGCTCACCGACGAGGAACGCACCCTCCTCGCCACGATCTGCGCCCTCGTCGCCCAGGCTCTGGAACGAGCCCGGCTCTTCGACGCCGAGCACGACCGTTCCCGCGAGCTCCAGCGCAGTCTGCTCCCCCGGGCACTGCCCGACCTGCCGGCGTGCACCGCCGCCGCCCGCTACCTCCCGGCGGGCCAGGGCATGGACGTGGGCGGCGACTGGTACGACATCATCCCGCTCTCCGGCGGCCAGGTGGCGCTGGTGGTGGGCGACGTGATGGGCCATGGTCTGCCCGAGGCGGCGACGATGGGCCGGCTGCGCACCGCGCTGCACACCCTGGCCGACCTGGAGCTGCCGCCCGACGAGATCATGAGCCACCTGAACGAGCTCGTCGCCGGGATGGGCGAGGAGTCGTACGTGACCTGTCTGTACGCGCTCTACGACTCGACGACCCAGATCTGTTCCATCGCCGGGGCCGGTCATCCGCCACCGGCCGTGGTCCATCCGGACGGCACGGTGCACTTCCCTCAGCTGTCGGCCGACCCGCCGCTCGGCGCGGCTGAACCGCCGTTCGAGACGGTCGAGTTGAAGGTGCCGGAGGGAAGTCTGCTGGTGCTCTACACCGACGGTCTGGTGGAGTCGTCGAAGCGTGAGATGGACGAGGGCATGTCGGATCTGGCGCGGCTGCTGAGCGCGGCGCACCGGTCAGGCGCCGGCGCGGAGGCGGGCTCCGAGCGGCTGGAGCTAGAGCGGCTGTGCGACACCCTCACGGCGGGTCTGCTGCCCGCCGAGCATCCGACGGCCGACGACGCAGCCCTCCTCGTCGCCCGGCTGCACGCCCTGACCCCCGACAGGATCGCCTCCTGGTCGCTCCCCGACGACCCGCGAGCGGCCGGCCAGGCCCGCCGTCATGTGCGGGAGCAGCTGAGCACCTGGGGTCTCGATGATCTGACCCCGACCACGGAACTCCTGGCCAGCGAGCTGGTGGGCAATGTGGTGCGGCATGCCAAGGGCCCGGTCAGCCTGCGCCTGCTGCACGGCGCCGAGCTGATCTGCGAGGTCTTCGACGGCAGTCTGACGATGCCTCGTATCCGGCGTGCCACGGACACGGACGAGGGCGGGCGCGGCCTGCAGCTGATCACCGCCCTCACCCAGCGCTGGGGGACGCGTTACACGTCGACGGGCAAGTGCATCTGGACGGAGCAGGCGCTGACCGCCTCCGGCGCCCGGCAGGAACTGCCGCCCGACGCACTGGAGTTGATGTTCCCCAGCCTGGAGGACTTCACCGGGGACCTCGACTCGCTGCCCTTCGGGGACGAGGACTGACGCGGCACCGTCGCAAATCAGCCAGGCTCCCGCTCTCCACAACGTACCCATGGGTAACGTGAGTTGGAACTGTTACTTTCCCCTTTCAAGATCCCCGGGTCTTTCGTACGTCCCCACTCACACTCCCCTGTACCGAGGCCGCCATGCCCAACTCCCCCTCCACCGACCACGCGAGTGGACGCCACCGCAAGAGCAGAACGGTCAGTCCGATGTTCCGCCGGGCCGCCGTCATCGCGGTGACCGCCCCCGTCGCCGGGACGATCCTGTTCGGCACGTCCGCGTTCGCCGCCGGGCAGACCGCCGCCACATTGGACCCCGCCGAGCAGCAGATCGCGACCAACCTCGACACCCGCATCCAGGACACCCGGCTGGGCACGACGCTCAGCGGTGTGGTCATCGACGCGCAGTCCGACAACGTCGTGTGGGGCCATGACGCGACCACCGCGCTGATGCCGGCGTCCAACACCAAGCTGGCCACCTCGACCGCCGCGCTCACGGTGCTCGGTCCCGATCACCGCTTCACCACGAAGGTCGTCTACGACGCCGGCACCCTCACCCTGGTCGGTGGCGGGGACCGCACCCTGACCTCCGCCGACCTCAATGCGATGGTCACGACCGTCGTCGCGGGCCTGAAGAACGCGGGCCTGACCTCGGTGAAGGTCCAGGTCGACGACAGCCTCTTCCCCGAGCCCTCCCTCGCCATCGGCTGGAACGACGGCTACTACCCCGACTCCATCGCTCCCGTACGGGCGTTGGTGGTCGACGGTCACCACGTCACGGACACGTCCCTGGACGCCGGGCAGACCTTCGCGAAGCTCCTCGCCGCGCAGGGTGTCACGGTCACCGGCAGTGTCACGCACGGCGTCGCGGGCACCGGAGCGGTCCCAGTGGCGGAGCATCAGTCCGCGGCGCTGTCGGCCATCGTGGAGCACATGCTCAAGGTGAGTGACAACGATATCGCCGAGACCCTGCTCAGGATGACGGCGCTCGCCTCCGACCGCCCGGCCACCTTCGAGGACGGTACGGCGGTCGTACGCCAGATCCTCACCCAGTACGGCATCTCGCTGGACAACTTCGAGATCCACGACGGCAGCGGGCTGTCCCGCTCCAACCGCATCCCTGCCCAGACCATCGCCGACATCCTCGACCTGGCCGACGACCCGGCCAACGCCCCGACGCTCAAGTACATCATCGACGGACTGCCCGTCTCGGGCGAGGCGGGTTCGACCCTGGGACCCGAGTGGGGCCGGTTCGACACCGCCGACTCGCAGTGCGCCGTCGGCAAGGTGATGGCCAAGACGGGCACGCTCACCGGCGCGATCGCGCTGAGCGGACTGACGAAAGCGGCGGACGGGGCCTGGAAGATCTTCTCCTTCGTCGAGAACAACTCCACCGCCGACCCCGCCGCGACGAAGGACGCCCTCGACGGCCTCGCCGCCACCGTCAACGGCTGCTGGGCGTAGGGGCGTTCGGGCCGTCGGCTACGGCGCCGTGAAGAGCCCCGGGAAGCGCGGACCGAGCCACGGTCTGCGGCCCCAGGTGATCACCTTGGCGCGGGCCATGGTGGCGGGGGCGGTCCAGCGGCCGAGGGCCAGGAGGAGGAAGGCGACGGGGTCGATGGCGATCGTGCAGTCGGGGCGCCTCGGCGGCTCGTCGCTGACCGTGGGGACGCCGTCGGCGAAGGTGACGGCGAAGCGGTTGCGGCCGGTCCGTACCACGTAGCACGCGTGGTGACCGGCCGCGGCGGCGCTCACCACGCGCGGCATGGCGAGCCGCATGAAGGGCAGCGTGAACGGGACGACGTCCCGGCTCACCATGTGCGGCCGGCGCAGCGCGACCGCGATGTCGTAGCCGTGCCCGAGCAGATGCGTGAGCAGGTACGAGCCCAGGGTGACCAGGTCCATTGGTCCCATGGGGGTCAGCACCTGCTCCTGCGGAGAGCGGCCGGCGGTGTCCGTGACGAAGGCCCGGGCCTGGTCCGCTATCACCGTGCCGAGGACCACCGGATCCCGCTCCGGAAAGGCGGCCAGGGACGCGCTGTTGGCCGCCGCGAGGCCACCGGGTGTCCCGTCGCCGTACGGCCGTATCTTGCCCGCCCCGATGTCCCGCATCAGCTTCCCCGCCAGCGCGAGATGCGCTGCCGCCTCCCCCACCGTCCACTCGGCGCCCGGCAGCGGCGTCCGCGGGTCGGTCCCCGCCGGGAGCAGCGCGGCGATCCGGTCGGCGGTGGCGGTGATGGCGTCCTCGACTGTCATGCACGGGATCGTGTACGGGCCCGGCCGCCGTGTCCAGTGCCGGACCAGGATGGTGACCGTCCGGGTCCGGAACCACGGATCGTCGATGTCCGTCAGACCGAAACGGGGAGACGGCTCGTCAAGAAGGAGCACGTCTCCTGGCAGTGGTGCAGAAGGCGGCCGGCATCGGATTTCCCGCCGTATCTGGTCATCCCAGGCCACCGTCACCCCCTTCAAGGCGGGCGCCACTTTCACGATCCGAACATTGCGGCCCTCAGACGAAGGCGGCCTTGATATCGCCGCCGAAGTAGCAACTGCCCGCCCGGGCCCATGAGGTGTTGGGCGCGCTGACGATGTCTCCGCCGATCGTGGTGCAGCCACTCTCGTTGCACGCCGTGCCGACGACGTAAGCGGCCGGTGGTGCGGCTGGCCCTACGTACTTGCCGTCAGCGGTACGCGAGGTTGTGCACGCGGCAGTTGCCTGGTCCGACTGAGCGGCAGCCGGGGTCGCCAACCCGATCGCGGCCACGGAGGCAACGGCGCACTGGGTTTCGGCTCCACGGCCCTCCCGCTCACGGACGTTTCCGCGCAGCCGGTCGTGGATCTCGGTGATCAGCCCGTGTTCGCGCCGGCGGCAAAGGAAGGCATGGCCCGGCCCCAGGCGGGGAAGTCCACGGGCATCGCCCGCCAGGAGGTCCCGCCCGCGACCAGGTACCGGATCGCGTCCAGCAGCCGACGGTGACAGTAGCCCTCGGGCCGCCCGCCCCGACCCTGGAGCCAGGCCGACACCGGCAGCTACCAAGGGGCCCAACTCCGCCTCGCCCGGCCCCTCGCCGAGGACCTCCGCCGGACCTGGGAACGGCCCACCGCGCCGCGCCGGCTCACCCCCGCCCGGGTCCGCCGGGGGTTCCGCCACCTCCGTGTGAAGACCGCCCGTCCCGCCGACGTGCCCAGACCCTCCAAACCCGGACCCGGACGCCCACCCGGCTCGAAGAACCGCAGGCCAGCCCCACGTCACGAGCCCGGGAAGACCGTGAAACGAATCGAAACCCTCGCCGAACACGTCCGCCTGAAACAGCAGCAGCGAGGTTAATGATCAAGGTCAGGTCAAAGCCGTCCCCAGCAGCTCGACGCGATGCGAAGTCGTTCGGGCGCTCACACCGAGTATGCCGAAGATGAGATCACGGCCCATCGTCGCGCCCACCAGCGTATTGACCGGGCCGAACGAGGCCGCCATCGGTGTGACCGCGGCTCCGGCCGTGGCCTTTGCCTCTTGGCGTGACGCGATGAAGGCCGGGACATCGGCGGGCCGGATCAGCGGGCCACTCGACCCTACTCGGAGGCCGCAGCCTCCCGTGATCATCGACGCTCCGCGCTCAAGACAGGCTTGAGCGCACAGTTCCGGCAGCGATGCAGGACGGTCGGCCGCGACAACGAGGAACCCACCTTCGCGCAGGTACGGCACCAACGCCTCGCTGGTCGTGATGGTCTCCATCACAGCGGTCGGCTCCGCTTCGGGGAGGCGCTCACGCACCCACTCGCGGGCCACATCGACCTTTGCCCGTCCGACGTCACAACGCCGGTAGAGATATTGGCGGTTCAAGTTCTCCAGCGCGACCCGGTCGCCGTCCACGAGCGTGAGTCCGCCCACGCCCGCACCCACGATTTCAGCCAGCACCGCGCCGCCGATGCCGCCGACGCCGAGAACGGTCACGTGCGCCGCGCGCAGCCGATCCTGTGCCGCGCCGGCATCCAGACCCAAGGCCGCGAAGTACTCGACCTGATTCCTCCAAGCGGACGAGTGCCACGAACGGTCGAACGGTGCGACTACGAGGCGAAGCCGAAGAAGCGTACGCACGATGGCGTCCACCTGGCTTCCTCTCGGAGCTGCGAGGCCGGCCGGCTCGTCGGAGACCGCTTTGAGCCATTCGAACATCGATTCAGGGCAGCGTCGGACCAGCAGTACCTGGTCGGAAAAAACGCGCAACTCATCGCCGTCGCGGGACCAGGTCGCCGCCGGCGAGAGCACATAGCGGTCGATTCCGTCAGCCATCCCTGGCCCTCCTTCGTAGCGAGATCACCGTTTGGCGAAGATCATGAAGAATCGGCGTACCAGCTGAACCGAGGGAAGCGCACGGCGCCCATTGGCGGCCAGGGCCGACCTGCCAGTGCCTCGCGCTGCAACCAGTGGCCTCGGAGACGCAGGAGCGGCAGGACCGGACACTGCTCGCGGACCGCTCGCCGCAGCTCGTCGCACGCCGCATCGTCGTCCGGGACTTCGGACAGCCGGTGCAGCAGCGGCGCGAGGACGGGGTCACGGCGCGCCGGGTCGAGCAGGTCCAGAGCACAGATCGGATCCTCGAAGAGCGGGCCCCGCAACGCGAGGAGCAGGTCGCAGGACTGCGCCGAGCCCGAGACGAAGTCGGCGGGTGCCAGCTCGACTTCGACACCGAGATTCTCGGTCAACTGGGCCGCGACCTCTTCGGCCACCTCCCGGTTGGGGTAGTAGTCCCAGTACCCCAGGCGCAGCCGTACGCCGGAGCCGACGGTGCTGGGCGGTGCCTCGACGTGGTGGTCGGACGCTGCCGACTCCGCACCGTTCCAGCAGCGTGCGACAAGGCGGTCGTAGCGGATCGCGCCGAGGAGCCGGCGACGGAACTCCGCGTCGCCCACCGCCGACGGGCTGTCGGGGTTGATCTCCAGACGCATCTCAATCGCGGTCGGTGCCGTGTGGAACACCTGGCTGTCCGCGAAGTCCGGGACGCGGTCGAGCGGAAACGCCGTCGCGCACGTCACATCGACCTCGCCCCGCCGGAACCTCTCCGGGGCGTCGTGCGGATCACGGCGGACGAGCACCTGCACAGGTGGCGTGCCGGCCTTGACGGGTTCGAGCCAGTACTCGTCATCAGCGGTGCGCACGGCACGCTCGTACGTACCGGAGGACAGTTGCCCGCACGACGAGATCGGAGCGAGATCGACGCTCCGGAGCAGGCTGGGAAGGTGCGGCGCCTGACGGCGGAGCTCGATGACGAGCGCATCCTTCGATGTACGGACCGCGCGGATGTCGCGCAGGAACCGCTGGAGCGACGGAACCGCGAGCGCGGTCCGGATCGCCCGGGCGTGATCGCGCGCACGCACCGGGCTCCCGTCGGAGAAGGACGCGCCCTGCTGGACGCGGTAGTGCTGACTCAGCCCGTCGTCCGCGACCCACATGAGATCGACTCGGCTGCGTTGGCTGGCCGCGGCGAACCAACGGCTCAGGTAGTCGCCTCCCGTGGGCCCGTTCCATCGAATCGGGTCGTCATCCACCTCGACAATGACAGGGCGCGTCACGTTCACGTGGTCACGAGTGGGGTGTCGACCACAGGGGGAGTCCGTTCGGGGGCGTCCGGCGAGGCGTCGATCTGCGCACACAACCCTGCCACCGCCGTCGCGACCTCGCTCAGCCGCCCAGGGGCGATGTTCGCGAGGAGAGCTTCGCGTTCTTCCCGCCCGCGCGGCATGAGGGCCTTGAACACCTTGGCCTGCGCCGGCGTCAGGCGGAGAGTCGACACCTCTGCCTCACTTGCGCGATACACGACCACGACCGTCGGACGGTTCAGCTCCGGCTCCCAGGTGATTTCGCGCGGGTCGGAAATCATCGTGACGACGTCGACATCGAAGTCCGCGATCAGGAAATGCGGCTTTTCCTCGACGGTGGCCGGCCGCCTGTATACGTTGACGAGCTCTTCCTCGACCTCGTCCCCCCGGAACTCCGCAAGCATGGAGTCGTATGCGAAAAGCGCCCTGGCAGCTTGCGCATGCACGCCCTCCAGGTGCGCCAGAATCTCAGCGAGCGCTTCCTCGATGGGCATTGCAGCCCGTGCGAGCAGTGCGTCGATGAGTTCAACGTACGTGTGTCCCGCACCTTGCTTGAGGAATCGCAGCAGGTGATAATAGCGGCGCGTGAAGTACCGGGAAAGGCGCAACACGTCCTGGTAGTACTCGTACTCCCGATTCCCGCTGCGAATGAAGGTGAATCCGGTGAAGGTCGCCAGATCGTCCTTGATGAGCGCGCGGACGTCCGACGGGAGGAAGGTGCCCATGACGTCGAGTCCGCTTTCGAGCGGTTCGAGTTCAGCCCGGTACTCATCCGTGATCTCAGCGCCGGGAAGCGGCTGAAGCACACTGAGGTCACTGTTGACGGCACCGTAGGCGATCGCGTCGAAGACGACCTCCAGTGCCTTCTCGAGGTCTTCGGCGCTCTCGTCCGGGTATCCCACGATCGTGTTCGTCTCGAACTGGATGCCGACTTCCCGGGCGGACCGGAAGAACTCGTAGGTCCGCTTCGTCGAGGGCATCTTCAGCATGGCTTTGAGGATCTTCTCCGATCCCGCGTCCGTGCCACAGAAGATGTTGAAACATCCCGCGTCGGCCATGCGCCGCAGAAGGGACGGGTTGACATTGTCCGGTCGGACCGCGCAGCCCCACTCGAACATGTCGTTGTGCTCGGAGAAATAGGCCACGAACTCGTCAAGATACGTGCGCTTGTTGGCGAAGTTGTCGTGCAGGAAGTTGAACTGGGTCACCCCATACGTGCGATGCAGGAAGCGAAGCTCATCGAGGATGACCGCGGGATCCTTGATCCGGAAGTCGCGGTCCCAGAACGTCGACGTCATGCAGAACTTGCACGAGTAGGTACACCCGGAGCCGATGTGCACGTCGAAGATGTGCGGGGTCGACAGCCGGATGTAGTCGCCCATCGGGACGGCGTCATACGCGGGCATCGGCACGAGGTTCAGGTTCGTGGTCGGCTGAGGCCCGCTGGAAACGGCCTGGCCGTTCTTGCACGACCAGAAGCCGCGTACCCCGGCGGGATCGGCCCCGTCGGCAATGGCATCCGCGAGGGCGGTGATCGCGAGCTCTCCCTCGCCGCGGCACACGAAGTCGACACAGTCCCCGAAGCGCGGGAGGGCATCGGGGAAGACACCGAACGTCCCGGGTCCACCGAGAACCACCGTGACATCGGGCCGGAGCCGCTTGACCTCACGCCCGATGAGAAGGCATGCCGGGAGGGTGTCCGCGAGACAGGTGAGACCGAGAATTTCGGGATCGTCGGCGAGGAAGCGAGCGCAGGTCTGGTCGAGCCAGTCAGCATCACCGGGCTCGAAGGCACCGATCCGGTGCTCGTACTCCAGGTCGACGACGACGGTGGGATGACCATGCGCCACCAGTGGTGAGGCAATGCAGAGCAGTCCGAGAGGAACGAAGAACGGAGAATTGACATCGGAATTGATCAAGGGCCGACCGAGCGTCACGCGAGCATGCAGCGTGGACGATCGAGCCGACACCTGGCCCTCTCCAGCAAACGAGAGGGCCAGTCGTTTCTGATTCGGCATCAGATGCGATCAGCAGCGCCGCGCAACGATGGCACCCAAAGTAGCCGATGACAGAGCGATCAACTCGACGTCATCGTCGAGGTCAAGACCTTCCTCGTCGGTGAAGAGCACCATGTCCGGTTCGGCCTCGTCTATCACGGTCGCCGAACGTTCCTGCACTGCCTGCGCCATTTTTGACCCCTCTTTACCTTGACTGGTTCCAACATCCTTATCTCATACAGTCTTTGGCGTCTCGTCAATGGGCAGTGCACACGTTTCCCGTTGCCACACCTGTCCCCGGATCCATCAGCCGAGGCGCGGCGGCGATGTCGCCGGGAATGAAGAAGTGCCCTGCGGCCTGCAGCGATGGGAGTTCTTCAGCCTTCCAGCGCGCAAGATCACGAGGGCGCTTCCGAGAAGCGATCTCCCCACGCCGCGGGGCGGATCTCGGCGCAATTCGGTGATCCGAATCAGATCGCGCACGCGGCGCCGGACCCGCTGATGGGGACCTCTCCCTGAGCGGCGGACGCGATGTCACCGGGCCTGCCCGATCCGGGGAAAGCGAGAGGACCGCCGACGGTCAATCGATTCCGCTTCTCCCGCGGTCGTCAGCGCAACAGGTCACGAATGTCCTGTTCAGATCCCTCATCATGCCGGTAGTGGAAGTAGTACTTCACCGCTCCGGTTGGGGGCATTTCATGGGGTGGAAACTGTCGGCGGCCCGTGCGGTTCCGGCACATCGCGTACGTGCCCCGATGTCCGCCGACCGACGGGCGCCAGGCCTTTCCCACCCCTTGTAGGGCTTGATCGAATCTGGGTAGGCTGCTGCCGGTCCAGAACAATGCCAAGCGGAGAGGTCGCCGTTTGACGCTGCTCACCTTCAGCGGACAAGGACTGAACATGGATGATTTCCCGCCATGTTGGCGCAAAAGATCAAGGATCGGAATCCGCAGGTCGCGGAAGCCGATTCGGCGATCACTCCACTCAGCCAGCCCCGTCATTCAGGGCATCCGACAGGGCCTTCCTGCCGGTGGTCATGAGGTCTCTTGAGGCTGAGGGATCGTCTCCCGACGAACGCTCGGCTCGTGGTTTCTGCATCAGCCTGGAGGGTGCGGGTGCCATCGGCCCCACTTTCAATGTTTCTTCCGTTATGTGAAATTCGGGACGGAGCTAGGATTGTGACGTCTTCGCAGGCCAACGTTCCTGATCTGGAATCCACGGCAGTCCCGCTCTTTCCGATTCCCAGGGCGACTGGTTGTCCGCTGGATCCGGCGCCTGAGCTCGCCGAGCTACAGGAACGGGCACCGCTGGTCCGAGTTCGTCTTTGGGACGGCAGCACTCCGTGGCTGGTGACGAGGCATGCGGAGCAGTGCGCGCTGCTGTCGGACCGCCGGGTCAGCGCGGACTGGATGCAGCCGGGCTACCCGTTCCACAGTCAGTTTCTGCAGGACCACCATGAAGAAGGCCAGTTCCTGACCGCAATGGAAGGCCCCGAGCATCTCCGGCTGCGCCGGATGATCGCCCGGCCGTTCACCCCCCGCAAGGTCGAGCAACTGCGGCCCACGGTCCAGCAAGTCGTCGACGACCACATCGATGCTCTGCTGGCCAGCCCGAAGCCGGCGGATTTCGTGGCGGATTTCGCCCTGCCGATTCCGTCCATCACCATCTGCCACGTGCTCGGCGTCCCTTACGAGGACCACGACTTCTTCCAGCACGCCATCAGGACAATGACCGGCAGCGACGTACCGGACGACGTCGTGAACAAGTCCCAGCGCGAGCTGTATCACTACCTGGCCAAGCTGATCGGCCGCAAGCTCGCTGCCCCCGAAGACGACCTGCTGTCCCAGCTGGCCACCGAACGGCTGGCCACGGGCCAGTTGAACCGACACCAGCTGGTGATGCTGGTCCTGTTCCTGCTGGTCTCGGGGCACGAGACCACGGCCAGCATGATTGCGCTCGGCACGCTGGCCCTGCTGCAACATCCCGACCAAATCACTGTCCTGAAGGACTCCGACGGCCCCGAGGTCGCCGCGGCCGTCGACGAGTTGCTGCGGTACCTGACCACCGTCCAGCCCGGCCGTCGCCGCGTGGCCGTGGAGGACATCGAGATCGCCGGGCAGGTGATCCGCGCCGGCGAGGGTCTGATCCTCCCGGAGGAGATCGGCAACCGCGACGAAAGCGTGTTCCCCGATGCCGGGGAACTGGACCTGCGCCGAGATGCCAGCCAGCAGCTCGCCTTCGGGTTCGGTGTGCACAAGTGCACCGGCCAACCACTGGCCCGCCTGGAGCTCCAGGTCGTGTTCGCCGCCTTGTTCCGGCGCATACCGACACTGGCCCTGGCCGCCGACCTCGGAGACCTCCCGTTCATGGACGACGGGCTCGGGTACGGCGTCAAGAAGATGCCCGTGAGCTGGTAAGTGAATGAGGTCGAACCGGTGACAGGAGCCGGAGTGGAGTGGTTGCAGATCGGGCCCGGCCGGCCTGAGCCGAGTCTGCCGGTAGTGGAGGGTCTCCACACTTGGCACCTCCACCGACGACGGCCGCGGCGCCTGGCAACGGTTCCCGGAGGGGCGGCCCGATGTCCTGAGCGAAGTACGGACTGTAGATTCCGGTCGACGGCAGAGGCCCAACACCAATGATCACCGGATTCACCAGGGGGAGCACGCAGCATGACCACCACGGAGGCCCTTGGCGGGTCGGCTGCAGTCGACGATGCAGCACGAAGCGTCACGCGCCCGTTCTACGTATACGCCGTGCTCTCCAACTCGCTGTTCCAGCGTGGCGTATTCGTCATCTTCCTTTATGATCGAGGCTTCTCCGCCGGGCAAGTGGCCCTCCTTCAGACTCTGATCTACCTGGTCAGCGGACTTGCGGAGTTGCCGACGGGAGTCATCGCTGACCGAGTCGGCAGGCGTGCCAGCATCGCGATCGGCCAGGTACTGATAGCTGGATGCCTGCTCGGTCAGGTGGCGTCCTCCAACTACTGGGTGTTCCTGACGTTGTTCATCGGCCAGGGCGTGGGCATGGCATGTGTGTCCGGTTCGGACACCGCCCTGCTGTACGACCTGCTCGTGCGTCGTGGTGCAACGGCCGGCTACGTCAAGATCAAGTCCCGGTTCACCATGCTCGGGACGGTCACCTCGGGAGTCGCCATCGTCCTCGGCGGCCAACTGCAGCAGTTTTCCTGGGGAATCGTCTATGTCGCTTCGGCGTCGTGCCTCGTCCTGGCCGTGGTGGTGCTGATTGCACGGGTGCCCGAGATCCGCGGCGCGGACGCGGTGGACGAGCAGCAGGACGGAGCCGAGAAGGCGCACGTCGACGCCACAGCATGGCGGGCGATGCTACGGGTCGCAACGCCAGCCCTCGTGACGCTTGTCGTGGTGTCCGGATTGATGCATGCGACTTTGACGCCGTACATCATTTTCACGCAGAAGACCCTCTCCGATCAGGGAGCGGGCACCGCATTGGTCAGCGTGGTCATATCGGCAGGATTCTTCGTCGGCGGGCTCGTTCCCTTGCTGTCGGACCGCGCGAACAAGCGCATCGGGTATCGGGTCATCGTCCCGGTGTCTCTTCTGACGCTCGCCGTGGCACTCGGCCTGAGCGGCCTCGGCCTTGTCTGGGTCACCATCGCCGCGTTTCTGGTCCTGGTCGGAATTCCCGAGATCACCGCGGTGCTCGTGGACAACGTGCTCAACGAGGCGGTGCCGTCGCGCCACCGGGCGAGCCTGCTGTCGATGATCGCATTCGTGGAGTCGGTGCTCATCGGCACCGGCTATCTCGTCCTCGGCACACTCATGGACGGGTTGGGCTCCAGTGTGGGCATGGCCACCTACGCCGCGGTCCCCCTGCTGGCAGGTCTCCTGTGGCTCCCGGTGCTCTTCCGAGGCGCGCGGGTGAACACCAAGATCGAGAAACCCGCCGACCAAAAGGCATCCTGAAACAGGCTAACAATGAGGAGCCGAAGTGGAATTGATGCAGATCGGGCAGAAACGACCGGTGCTGGATCCAAACCCGCCGGTCGTGCACGAGGATGCGCTTTCGGTTGCGCTGGTCTGCATGCCCTGGGCCGTGGTGGACATGCCCTCACTGGCGCTGAGCACGATCGCTCCGTTGTTCGAACAGCGCGGAGAAGTCGAGAAGCTCGACGTCGTCTATGCCAATATTCGGTGGCTCGACTTCTTGGTCCGGGAAGCACGCCTCGAACGTGAGCACTACGAACTGATCGTCGATGCCGAAGTGTTCGGGGTCGGCGAATGGATCTTCTCCAGCTGTTTCCGCCCTGGTATCGACCCACGCCACACGAGTTTCTATGACCTTGTGAGCGACAGTGAGCACGTCGATGCCTATTGTGCGATGTTCCGCGCGGCGCCTGCCTTCATCGACGAGTTGGCCCGAGATCTCGTAGCGTCAGGTGTCGACGTCCTGGGGTTGACGACGACGTTCGATCAGAACATTGCCTCGTTCGCGCTCGCGCACCGCATCAAGGAGTTGTCCCCGAGCATCGTCACGATGCTCGGCGGGGCGAACTGCGACGGCGTTCAAGGTACGGCAGTCCACCGCGCTCGCACGGAGTTCGACTACGTGATCCGGGGCGAGGCAGAGCGCTCGATCGCGCCACTCATCGCCCACGTCGCAGGATGTCGTAGCGGTGACGAGAACAGGCATGACGAACTGCTGCGTGCCGTGCCCGGCCTGTGCTGGCGATCCGACATCGACGGAGCCTCGGTAAGCAACCCCATCGGACCGACACCCGTCTCCATGAACGCGGTGCCGGAGCCCGTCTACGATCACTATTTCCGCGATTTGCGGAAGTCTCCGGCCGCTCAACTCATCGACGTCAAGATTCCTCTGGAGGCCAGCCGCGGATGCTGGTGGGGTGCGAAGCACCATTGCACATTTTGCGGCTTGAACGGGTCGGCCATGGCCCATCGCGCAAAGCCTGCCGAGCGCGTGCAAGCGGAGGCCAGCCGAGCTGTCCGTCGGCACAACGTGCTTGACCTGGTGTTTGCTGACAACATTTTGGCGCCCGAGCATGTCGTTCGACTGACCACGGATATGGCGCTGCCCGCTGAATGGGACGTTCGGTTGTTTGCCGAGGTGAAATCGAACCTCAATTTCGGTCAACTCGAGTCCCTTGCGCGCGCCGGTTTCACGCAACTACAACCGGGTGTCGAGAGCCTCTGTACACCGATCCTACGCATCATGCGCAAGGGGGTGACCGGGTGGCAGAACGTGCGATTCCTACGAGACTGTGCCACCTGCAGGATCTATCCGTCGTGGAACATCCTTGTGGGTTTCCCCGGGGAACATGACCGCGACTACACGGCGTTGATTGACTCGCTCCCATCCCTCCATCATCTGACGCCGCCCGCCGGGGTTTTCCCGATCAAACTGGAACGCTTCAGCCCCTACTTCGACGATCCAGAACTCGGTCTCCAGATTCTCGGTCCCTCGCGCAACCTGGTGAGCGCTTACGAGGGGGTAGTGGACGCCCTCGACGACTTCGTCTACGTATTCGAGTCCGAGCCCGCCGGCATATCACCTGAGACGTATGAGTTGTTGGGCGAAGCGGTCGCGAACTGGAGGGCCAACGCATCGATTTCTCGGCTGGTCGCTCTGCCGGCGCCGGACGACTCGCTCATCGTCGTCGACGACCGGTCCACCTGGCCCTCCCGTGAGGTGGTGCTTCAACCGGGTCTCGAGGCCGAGGCCTACCGTGCACTGGCCAAGGGCAAAACGCTTCCTGCACTCGCTTCCATGATGCGCTCGCTCGGGATTGCAGTGCCGGAAGGTCAGCTCGAAGAGCTCGTCGAGAATTGGATAGAGCTCGGAATCATTTTTCATGAGGATGCCACCTATTTGGCGCTCGCGACAGGATTGCGTTGGTGACGAAGCAGACAGCAGGGCAACGGTCGAACCGACGAAGGCTCTTCGCGCCAGTGAATCTCCACTCGATGCACAGCAGGGAGAATCTTGTCACCCTTACCCGGTCGGGATACGCCGGGGTTCGACTCGTCGGTCATTTTGCCATGTCGGAGATGGGCGATCGTGAACTCGTCTCCTTGATCGCGCTGCTCCGCGACGCGCGCGGCGTTGGCTTGCGGGTTTCGTGGAGCGGCGACTGTGGCGCCCTCGAGCTCGGGTGCCTTCGCCACCTCGACCCGCCACGGCAGTCGGACGGCACCTTTGCGTGGTCGGCGCTGCAGGGGGAATCCCTTGTCGTTCGGCGCGGTCCGACGTTCCTAGCCATTGAGGACACACGCTACGGGGAGCGTCGCCGCGTCGATATCGACCGCTCGGAACCGGCGGCAGCCGTTCTTGACGCAAGCCGTTGGGGGCACACGATCACCCCCGTAGAGGCGGCCAGTCTGCACGCTCTTGAATTGCACGACCTCGTCTTTCGTTCCGGCGACCACTGTGTGGGTATTGCCGTAAGGCAAGGAGTCTGGTGTGTCTGACGGCAACATTCTCTTCCGCAAGACACTCGATGAGCGGACTATTTCGCGAGGGCCGGCGGATCCAGCTGCCACCGTCGTTCCGATGCGCATGGGAACGGCAGGAGTGGGACTGCTCGTCAACGATCACCGCGAAGCCACCCGCATTTTGTCCGACGTCGAAACCTACGGCAGTGCGGGCGAACTCATGGCCAGCGTTTTCGACGAGCCGGCCGAAGCGCATCCGGATTCGATGTCCGAGACGGTCTTCGCGGTCAACCAAACCGATGGGGAAGAACATCGTCTCGTACGGCGCGCACTTCGGAGGGTCATCGATGCTCGCGTGCGCGATGTCTCGGACCAGCTGATTGAGGATGTCCAACACTCGATCGAGAGCGCTCTCGCCCTGGGGAGGCTCGACGCGGTCGCGTCGATCGGCGCGCCTATCGCCGACAGTGTCATGTCGCGATTGCTTGGACTTGACGCAAACCTCGTCTCGGCCCTGAGGACCGCGGTTTACCAGGGATACCCGGTGCGCGAACTTGACGCCACGCTCGTCGACTGGGTGCGCGACAGGCGTGCTCACCCCGCCGATGACCTCGTGTCGGACCTGATGGCGGAACTGCCTTCTCTCGACGATCGACAGGTTGCGGCGAACACTCGACTGCTCGCGCTGTCGGGTGTCGAGGTGTTGGCGGCACTGATTACGAATGGAATCCTCTGCCTGGCGCAAGATCCGATGACTCAGAGTCTCGTACGCGATGACGAGACGCTACTGCCTGGCCTCGTCCATGAGGTGCAGCGGTACGCGAGCCCGATTGCGCGGGGGATCTATCGGATGACGAAGGAGCCATCCGTGATAGGCGAGTACGCAGTTCCCGCAGGTACTCTGCTCATCATCGGGGTGGACGTTTGCAACAGGGACACGTCAGCGTTTCCCGATGCTCACAGGTTTGACCCCACTCGCGGTCGGGATTTCGAACATCTGACGTTTGGTCGCGGGCGGCATTCATGTCTGGGTATTCCAGTCACGCGTCTGATTGCGGCGCAGGCCCTGCGCGCGTTTCTCTCGGGAACAACGAGTTTCGGTCTGACCGTGGAGCCGTCAGAGCTGCGTTTCCACGAAACTATGGTCATGAACGGTCTCATCGAGCTCCCGATTTGGGTTGAGTGCACGAACTAGTGTCTCGTGATCCTGACTGCGTTACTTCGCGTTGTTATTGACGAGTTTCTTCACGTCGATCTGGACAAGTCGGACCTCGACGAGGATCTCGTCGGTGGTGGCGGTCCAGGTGAAGAGTTTCGCGTTCTCGTTCCAGGAGTCGATGTAGTCGCGGATCTGTTTGACCCCGCTCGTCGCCGGAAGTCAGGGCCCGACTGCCCTGACCGTGACAACTCACCGCGCCTCGGCCGCGCCTACGACACCGCCCGGCGCAGAGCGTTCCGAGGGTCTACGGCCGCGACGACTCCAGCGCCGAGAGGAAACCCTCGGCCAGGCGTGTGGCGGGGACCGGGTCGCCCTGCTTCGTCGTGGCCCGGACGACGGCCCGGAGTTGGGCGGCAGGAAACGTGTCGGCGTACGCCTCGCACCCGTCGGTCGCGTACGCCCGTGCCAGTGCGGGACCGAGTGCCTGTGCGTGGGCCTCGGCGCAGGCCCGCGCGTTCGCGTCGCTGCTCGACTGTGCGTACTCGTGGCCGTATCCGTCCGCCTCGCTCGCGGAGAAGCCGTTGGCCAGTGCGTAGTCGCGGGCGCCCGTGTGGGCCTCGGTGTAGGCGCCGGCCCGGTCGTAGGCCGCGTCGTAGAGGTGCAGGAGCATGGGGGTGAGCGCCGTTCTCCAGGTGTCCTGGTCCGGCGTCCTGCCGCGCGCCGCCGCACGGTGCAGGTCTCCCGGAGCCGCGAACACGGCGGCCTCCCCCTCCTGCGCCGCCTCCGCAAGGAGCGGCAGGATCGTCTCGGCCTGCCAGACATGGACGGCGAACAGGCCTCCCGTGTCCGGGACTTCGTCGAGAAGGTCGTGCAGCCGGGCCGTCCAGTCGTCCCGGACGTCCGTCGGCAGCTGCTCTTGGAGGTCCCTGGCGATGTGCCGCAGCCAAGCCGGGGCCGCGGCAGGAGCGATATCGGTCGTGGGCATGGCTCAGGCCTGCAGGGAACTGCCGTTGACGGCCACGCGGCGGCCCTCCCGGGTGTGCGGGAAGTAGTCCCAGACGGCGTGGTGCTGGACGCTGCGGTTGTCCCAGAGGACGAGGGTGCGCTCCTGCCAGCGGACCCGGCAGTGCAGCAGCGGGGTGCGGGCTATGTGCGCGTACAGCAGGTCGAGCAGTGCGTCGCTCTCGGCGCGGGACAGCTGGGTGATGTGGGAGGTGTAGGGGGCGTTGACGAAGAGCAGCTTGCGGCCGGTCTCCGGGTGCCGGACGACGACCGGCTGTTCGGTTCGCGGCACCTCGTACTCGGGCGGCGGGGTCTGTCCGGCGGCGGTCCAGGGGAGGGCTCCGTCGTGGAGGGCGGTGAGGCCGTCGAGGAAGCCGCGCATCGTGGGTGAGAGCAGGTCGTAGGCGAGGTGCATGTTGGCGAAGACGGTGTCGCCGCCGCTGCCGCCCTCGGGGATGGTCGTGATGTAGAGCAGTGAGCCGAGGGAGGGCTCGGGGTCGGCGGTGCCGTCGGCGTGCCAGCCGTTGCCGGCCACGTCCCGGGACTCCTTGGTCGCCTTGATCTCCAGGATGTACGGGTCGGATCCCTCGGGTGCGAGGGCGACGGGGTGCAGTTCGCCGAAGACGCCCGCGAAGCGCTTGTGTTCCTCGGGGGTGATGTCCTGGTCGCGGAAGACCAGGACGTGGTGGGTCTGGAACGCGTGCTTGAGTTCCTTCTCCTGCTGGGGTGTCAGTTCCCGGGACAGGTCGAGGCCGGTGACCTCCGCGCCCAGCAGCGGGGTGATCGGGGCGGCGGACAGGGTGTCGTAGGGCTCGGCGGGGCGGGTGGTGAGCCGTTCGACGGCCTTGAGCGCGTAGTCCTCCATGGGGGACCTCCTTGGTGTCGGTGGGGTGCGGAAGGGGGGACGGAAGGGGAGGCTCACAGGCCTCGGTCGAGGAGTTCGGACACGACGAGGCGGCCGAAGGCGAGGTTGCCGTGGATGGTGTCGTCCGGCTGGCAGAAGGCGGGGCGCTGCAGGCCGGTCCCGTCGGTGACGCGGGGGCGCAGATCCACCAAGTCGGCGCCTCTCGCGGTGAGTTCGTCTACGAGGATGTCCTGCGCGGCGAAGAAGACGTCCGGGTCGGACATGGCGGGGACCCGTTGCGGCGGCAGGGGCGCCAGTACGCGCAGTCCCAGGTCGGCGGCGTGGTCGTAGAAGGCGAGCGCGCCCCGGACCGTCGCGCGGATCAGGTCGGCGAAGAGGCCGCTGTGCAGGAAGGAGGCCGGGACGGTGCCGTGCCGGTCGCGGTAGAGGTCCCAGTTCTGCCGGGTGGCGACGGTGTGGGCGCTCAGGCCGAAGGTGCACACCAGCGGCACCCGCAGTCCGGCGAGCGCGGGTACGTCGAGGGTGTCGAGGAACTCGCGGTACAGCCGCTGTGTCTCGGCCTGCCGGAAGGTGAGGTCGGTGGTGTCGGTGTCGAAGAACGGGCCCAGGAAGTCGCGCCCGGAGCCGACCGGGCCGCCGGCGAAGAGCAGACCGGCCGCCTGCGCGGCGCGGCCGATGCAACCGGCGTGGGAGTCACCGAGCAGCAGGAAGCGGGCGGGGGTTGTAGTAGTCGAGCACTGCGTCGTCACACCGGTTGTCCTCTCCGCCGTCGACGGTGGTGGGGGTGAAGGGCGTGGTGGTCCGGCCCTGGACGGCTTCGAAGAAGTGCCGCATCACGAAGGCCACCCCGTCGGGGCTGACCGTGCGGAGGTTGGGTTCGTAGAAGGCCGCCCGGTAGGGGTAGCCGGTGACGATCTCGTACGACGGGAAGTAGTCGACGTCGGCGCTCTCGTCGGCGACTTGGCCGGCCGCCGCGCGCAGGACGGACTTGGAGTGGGTGGTGGCGACGAGGGCGTGGCGGCCGGTGGCGGTGGCCGTCAGGGGGACCGGGGAGACGGTGAGGACCATGCGCAGCCGGGAGTTGACGGTGCGGGCCAGGGCGAGCAGGGCCGTCAGGTCGTGGTGGACCTGGGCCACCGTGTGGTTGCGCAGAACGTGGCGGGCGGGGTCGAAGGTGCCGCGTACGGTTCCGGGGCACATCGGCAGCACCGTGCCGGTGCGGGTGTCGTGCCAGGCCTCGGTGAGGCCGAGGGTGAAGACGAGGACGTCGGCCTTGGTGAGGGCGGTGCGGACGGCGGCGAGGGTGGTGTCGCGGGAGCGCAGCAGGTCGGCGGGCGAGGCGAAGCCGTCCGGTTCGACGGTGGGGCGGTACGGGTCGTGGAAGGCGCCGTCCTCCGCCCAGACCTCCTCGGGCGGTTTCTCCTCGTCGAGCGCCCAGGCGATCCACTGGCGCAGTGCGGCGGCGGTGTAGATGTTGCCGGTCCGGAAGGAGAAGCGGCGGTAGCCGCGCGCCGACCGCTCCGCGCGGGTGAGGCCCGGCGGTGGCGGTTCGGCGTCGTACCAGTGCATGCCCTCCTCCAGGAGGGCTGGTCCGATGTGGGCGGCGAAGCAGGATCCGGCGGTGACGACGGGATCGTCCTGGCCGATGGTGAACTTCGGCGTCCACAGGTCGGTGATGTCGAGCGGGTCGGGTTCGGCGACCGCGGTGCGCCAGAAGGAACGCTCGGGCAGGCGGGTGTAGGGGTTCCGCACGATGGCCTCCTCAGGATCGTCCGGCGGGGTGGGGCAGGGCGCCCTCGGAAGGGGCTGTCGCGAGTGCGGCGGCGATCGCCTGTACGTGGGGTTCCGCTACGAGTTCGTAGTGGGTGGCGTCGATGTGGTGGAGGCGGTAGGGGCCGGGCAGATGGGCGTCCCAGGCGCCGCGCCCGGTCGGCTCCGGGATCAACAGCCCGTCCTCCACTGGGCGTTGGGCGAGCCACACCTCGGTGGGTGTCCGGTGCAGTCGTGGCAGCCGGTGTTCGGCCATGGCCGCGAGATTGGTTCGGCAGCAGTGTGCGAGGCGTTCGGCGTAGGCACGGCCGGACTCCGACAGCGGTCCGCCGCCGTTGCCGCTGAGCTCGCGCGCGAACACGGCGTTCACCTGCTGTTCGTCGTAGGCAGCGAGGCGTTGGCCGGCGCCGGGTGGCGGTGGATCGAGGAGGTGGACGGCGTCGACGGGTCTGCCCTCGGCCTCGGCGAGTGCCGCCATGGACAGGGCGGTCCAGGCGCCGAACGACCAACCCGCGAGGCTCAGACGGTAGTTGGGGTCCGGGAAGGCAGCCCGGACGGCCTCCAGGTAGTGCGCGGCCCGGTCGGCGATCGACCGGGCGGGCAGTCCCGGGTCACGCAGTTTCGGGTCGGCGATCAGGCAGACGGTCGACTCGGCGGGGAGGGCGGCCACCAGCGGACGGTAGGCCTGGATGTCGCCGCCGACCGGATGGACCAGGCACAACACGTCCGGGCCGGGCCCTCGTTGCCACACTTCAACGGCCACCGCGTCAGACGCGCGGCGAGTGCCGGTGTCGAGGTGACCGAGGATCTCGGCGAGGCTCACCCGGTGGCTGAGCCGGGACAGGTCGATGTCGGTGCCGTGGCGGCGTTTCACCTCGTCGATGAGTTCCAGCAGGGTGAGCGAGTCGGCGCCCAGGTCGTACAGCGCCGCTTCGGGGTCGACGGTGTCCACGCCGAGGAGGTCGCGCAGGATCTCGGTGAGGTCGGTGGCGGGGTCGCCGGGGGTGGGGTGCGTGGCGGGCACCGGCCTGGAGTCGGCGACGGGCTCGTGCTCGTAGAAGTAGTGAGCCTCCGCCAGGGGCGTGGTGTTGACCAGCAGATGCGGCAACTGCAGGTGCAGGGCCCGCTCGAAGACCGCCGCGCCGTCCTCGGGGGTGAGTGCCGCCCTCAGGTGCTCCTGGTGGCGGGCGTCGGCGGTCAGGGCCTGCTGTGCCATACCTACCTCCCGCCAGGCGTCCCAGCCGATGCTCATGCGGACGGTGGCGTCGTCGGCGTCGGGAGGCGTGTGGTGGGCGTAGGCGTCCAGGCAGGCGTTGGCCGCCGCGTAGTCGAACTGCCCAACTCCCCCGAATCTGGCGGCCATTGACGAACAGTAGGCCGCGTAGTCGGGGTCGTACTCGGCGATGATCCGCTCGACGAGCAGGGCGCCACGCAGTTTGGCGGCCGTGGTACGGCGGGCGGTGGCGGGGTCACGGCGGACGAGCAGCCCGCCGGCGGCGGTGCCCGCGGCGTGGACGATCCCGGCGAGGCCGTCGAGGTGCGGGGCCAGCCGGCCTACGACCGTGTCCAGGTCGTCGGTGGCGAGGTCGGCCGGGACCAGCGTGACGCGGTCCTGGTGTGCACGCAGCGCGGGCGGTGTCCCGGTCCCCCGGGCGAGGAGGACCACGCGGTTGCCTGGGTGTTCCAGGAGGCGGGCGGCCAGGGTGGTGCCGATGCCGCCGGTGCCGCCGAGCACCAGGTGGGTTCCGGGAACGGCCGTGCGGACGGCGGAAGTTGGGGACTCGGGGGCGTGGACCGGCTGGAGGGTGCACTGCCACCAGAAGCCGTCGCGCAGACCGGTCGACGGTTCGGTGACCGTGTCGTCCAGGAGCAGGTCCGGCAGCTGGGCCGCCCAGTCGGCCGGGCGCGGTCCGGGCAGGTCGGTCCAGCGCAGGGTCACGCCCAGTTCCTGCCGGGGTACTTCGAGGGCGGCGGCGAGCAGGCCTGCCTCAGGGATGCGGACGGGGCCGGTGACCGGCTGCGCCCCGTGGGACAGCAGCCAGGCGCGGGGCCGTTCGGCGTCGGGGATTTGGGCGAGGGCCCGGGCGAGCGCCGCGACGGTGTCGAGGCAGGCCCACCGGGCCGCCTCCAGCGCACGGTCGTCGAGGCCGCCGTCGAGGGCCAGGGGAAGGGTGTGCAGCCAGTCGACGCCGGGGCCGGTACGCCCGGCGACCTCCGCCAGCACGACGGCGAGTTGTTCGGTGTCGGCCGGATCGGCCTCGTAGCGGTCCTCGTCGAGCCGGGTGAGTCCCTGCCCGGCGCGCACGGTCACCACTCGGGCGTAGTGCCGTCCCAGGAACCGCCACGCTGTGCCGTCCGCCTCCGGCGTGGTGACGACGACGGCGGTCCGCCGTGGCTGGTGGGCGCCGGTGCAGGCGCGGCGCAGACGTGTCCACACCGGCTGGTGCAGCCACTGGCCGGCGGGCAGCCGCCGCGGGGCGGCCGACCACGTGGAGTCGCACTCACCGATCCCAGTCAACTGCACGGACCCGGCCTCGGGCCCGGCGGTTCCGGGCGCGCGCCGGAAGTCGTACTCCGCCGTGTCGAAGGCGGGCGGCGGGAAGTCCCAGGGTGCGGGCGCGGGGCCCTCGGGCCATCCGAGGGCGTGTCCGGCCGTCCATGCCCCGGCGAGGACGTGGGGATCCCGGTCCGGTGCCGCAACCCCTGTCTGCGCGAGCGGCTCGCCGACCTCCCCGATATCCCCGAGCCACGCGATGGCCGACGTGACGTTCGGGCACACCGCCGCCGCCCGGTGTCCGAGCGCGGGCCGTCCGGCCTGGAGGTGGCGCAGCACCTGCGGGTAGGTGTCGGGGTGCGCCTTCAGGTAGGCGGCGATACGGCGCCCGTCCGCGCGTACGGCAGACGCCGAGGCGCCGGACAGCACCAGACACGGCACCGGCTCGGACCGACCAAGACCGGAACCGGCACCGGGATCCGTCAACTCCCCTTGTTCCAGCAGCAGATGGGCGTTGGTCCCGCCGATGCCGAAGCTGCTGACGGCGGCCACTCTCGGGGTGCCGGACGGCCAGGGTTCGGCGGTGAGCGGTATTCGGAACGGCCCGTCCTCGATCTCGGGGTTGAGCCGGTCGAAGTCCACCGTCGGCGGAATGACCCCGTGGTGCACAGCGAGCACGGCCCGCACCAGGCCGACGACGCCCGCGGCGGCGCCCAGGTGCCCGATCTGGCTCTTCACGGAGGACAGCGCGACGCGCGCGTCGTCCGCGAGCCCGTACGCCTGCCGCAACGCGGCCGTCTCCACCGGGTCCCCGAGCCGGGTGCCGGTCCCGTGTGCCTCCACGTAGCCGAGGTCGGTGCCGCTACGGCCGCTGCGGTGCAGGGCGGTGCGGATCGCGGCGCGTTGCCCGGCCAGGGCGGGGGCGCTGTAACTGAGCTTGTCCGAACCGTCGTTGTTGATGCCGGAGCCGGTGACGACGGCGTAGACGGTGTCGCCGTCCCGGCGGGCGGCGGCGAGCGGCTTGAGGACGACGACGGCGGTGCCGCTGCCCCCGACGGTGCCGGCGGCGTCCGCGCTGAAGGGCCGGCAGTGGCCGTCCGGCGAGAAGATGTGCTGCGGCCGGTAGCTGTAGCCGTCGGTCAGGTCGGGGTCGACGAGGACCCCGCCGACGAGCATCACGTCCGCGTCGCCCTGCCGGAGCATCCCGGCGGCCACGTGTACACCGACGAGCGAGCTGGAGCACGCGGACTGCACGGTGAAGGCGGGCCCGGTCAGTCCGAGGTGGTAGGCGGCTCTGGTGGCCAGGAAGTCCTTCTCGTGGTGCAGCGCGAGCCGGAAGGTGTCGGGCAGTTGGGCCGGTTCGGCCTCGCGCAGCATGCGCTGGAAGTAGGTGTTCTCTCCGCAGGCGGCCAGGAGTCCCACCCGGTGGGCGGCCGGGTCCGCGATGCCTGCGTGGGCGAGTGCCTCGACGCAGTTCATCAGGAGCTGTCGTTGCTGGGGGTCCATCAGCCGGGCCTCGTGCGGGCTGATGGTGAAGCGGCCCGGGTCGAAGGCGAGCGGCTCGGCCAGCTGGCTGCGGGCGCCGACCCGGCCGTCGGTCGTCGGGAAGTGCTCGATGCCCCGCCGGCCGGAGACCACCAGGTCCCAGAAGGCGGCCAGATCGGGGGCGCCCGGCAGCCGTACGGCCATTCCGATCACGGCGATAGGGTCGCCCACGGGTCGCGGCGCGTGAAGGGGTATCGAATCCGTAGTCTCCGACGCGCGTCCCTCGATGAGGCGGGCCAGTGCGCGGAGGCTGACGTGTTCGAACAACTCCGGTACGCCGAAGATGAGTTGACCCTCGCCCGCGCAGCGGAGCTGGAAGCGCATCAGGTCCAGGCTGGTGGCTCCGGCGTCGAAGAACCGCTGCTCGACACCGATCGCCTTGCCGGTCACCGTCTCGAACAGGGCGGCCAGCCGCGCTTCAAGAGGTGAGAGGGTCTGTGCGATCGTGCCCGCCGGGCGCAGTTCGCGGCCCTGGGCGGTGAGCGCCGCGCGGCGGTCCAGTTTGCCGCTCGGGGTGCGCGGCAGTTCCGTCAGGCGGCGGATCCGGCTGACGCGCACATAGGCGGGCAGCAGCCCTGACAGATGGCCGGCGAGGTCCTTGGGGTCGGGGTCGCCGCCCCGGCATTGCAGGCAGGCCACCAGCAGGCCGTCCGCCACGGCCGCGACGGCGTTGGTGATGCCGGGATACTGCAGCAGCGCGGCCTCCACCTGGCCCAACTCCAGCCGGTGTCCGCCGAGTTTGACCTGACTGTCGTCGCGGCCCGCGTAGTGCAGCAGACCGTCCGTGTCGAAGCGCGCGAGATCGCCGGTGCGGTAGAGGGTGCCGAGGTCGGGGTCGTCGGTGAAGCGGTCGTGGTGCGGTGTGTCGTCGCCGAGGTAGCAGCGGTGGGCCATGAGGCCGCCGATCAGCAACTCGCCCGTGACGCCCGGCGGGACGGGGTGGCCGCCCTCGTCGACGACCCGCAGCACGGCGTTCGCGACGGGACGTCCGATCGCGGGCCGCAGCGGCCAGGCGGCGGGATCGCCGTCGAGGCACAGACCGCTGACGACATGGGTCTCGGTGGGGCCGTAGTGGTTGAACAGGCGGGCGTCCGGCAGTCCGGCGAACCAGCGGCGGATCGCGTCCGTGCACACCAACTGCTCCCCTGCGGTGACGACTTCACACAGCCGGGACGGGAACTGCCCGGTGCGTACGCCGTGTTCGGCGAGCAGTTGCAGGGCGACGTACGGCAGGAAGATCCGTTCCGCTCCCCCGGTCTCCAACTCCCGTAGCAGGGACGGGACATCGTGCCGCCAGGCGGGTTCGACCAGGCGCAGCAAACCCCCGGAGCACAGGGTGGTGAAGATCTCCTGGAAGGAGACGTCGAAGGACAGCATGGAGAACTGCTGGGTGACGGCCGGTCCGCGCAGGCCGCCGTCGGTGCGCTGCCAGGTCAGCAGGTTGCATACGGTCCGGTCGAAGACCTGGACGCCTTTGGGCTCGCCGGTGGAGCCGGACGTGAACAGGGTGTATAGCGGACGCGCTCCCTGGTGCGCGGGAGTCTCGGGCCCGGCGGTGGTGGTGTCCGCGAGGGTCAGGATGTACCTCGGCAGGGACGCCGGCGCGATCGCGGCGAGGGCGTCCTCGTCCTCCGGTGCCACGAGCACGCACAAGGGGTCGGCCCGGTCGAGCACATGGCGCAGCAGGGGCGGTGGATAGGCGGGGTCGAGCGGTACGACGGTGAGGTTGAGCCGGGCCGCCGCCAGGAGGGCCACGATGTGTTCGACGGAGGGCCGGAGATGGAGCGCCACGGCCGCCGGGGCGGCGGGATCGGCCGGGAGACGCGAGGCCAGCGCGGTCGCCAACCTGGCTGCCTGCACATCGAGTTCGGCGTAGGTGAGGGACGACTCGCCCGTGGTGACGGCCGGTTCGTGCGGGCTGCGGGCCACTTGCTGGGCGAAGCCCTCCGCAACGGTGGCGAAGTCCGTTGCGCGCGTGGGGCCTTGGCCGTGGTCGGGCAGGGTTCGGCGGTGGTCGGCGACCAGTTCGTGCAGGGTGGTGTCGGTGTCGCCGGTCAGGTGGTCGAGGGCCTGGCGGAAGAGGCGGGCCGCAGCGCGGGCGCGTTCGGCGCCGAGGTCGTCGCGGTACTCCCACAGACAGTCGAAGCCGCTCTCGTGCTCCACCACCGACAGGGTGAGTGCGCATTTGGCGCCGAGCGGCTCGGGCCACAGCGGCCGTACGTCGCAGCCGTCCAGCCGCAGCGCGGAGAAGTCGGTGTTCTCCAGCACGAGCAGGTAGTCGAACAAGGGTGTCCGCTCGCCGAAGGCGCGGTCCGCGAGGACGTCGGCGAGGGAGACCTCCTGGTCGCGCAGGACGGCGCTCACCGCGTCCGCGTGGGACGAGAGTTGGGAGTCCAAGGAGCGATGCGGCTCCAACGGCAGGTCGAGGAGCACGGTGTTGGCGAACATGCCGACCGTTTCGGCGAATTCGGGCCGGGGACGGTTCGCCACCGGCGTGGCGATCAGCGGGCGGCCCTGCCCGGTGACACCGTAGACGCTCGCGGCGAACGCGGACACCAGCAACTGGAAGCGGGTCAGGCCGAGTTGTGCGGCGCGCCGGTCCAGTGCGCTGCGGCGGACGACGTCGAGCGTGGTGCGCAGCAGGCGGGCCCGTGGCGCGTCGGAGGCCGGCAGTGCGGGTGACGGTTCGCCGTCGCGGCCGTAGTGGGAGCGCAGCCGTGCGCGACGGTCCTCGTAGGCGGCGCTCGTGTGCCAGGTGCGCTGCCAGTGGGCGAAGTCCAGGGGCGTAGGGGACGAGCCATCGGCGATGCAGGCGTCGGTGAGGTCACGGAAGAGGAGGTTGAGCGACCAGCCGTCCACGGCGACGTGGTGCAGATGCAGCAGGAGCAGTCCGCCGTCGGCCTCCGGCACCCAGGCCGCCCGCAGCATCCGGCCTTCGGTGAGGTCGAAGCGCTGGTCGAAGAACCGGTCGGCGGTGTCCTGCCACTCCTCTCCGGGGCGGGCTTCGAGACGTTGCCACGGATCGTAGGGATCACCGGTCTGCTGAAGCAGCCCATCCGGAGTGGGGACCAGCCGGGTGCGCAGGGCGACATGCCGTTCCACCAGAGCACGCACAGCACGGTGCAGGGCCGCCGTGTCGACGCGGCCCCGGACCCGGAAGGCCAACGGTACGTCGTAGGACCGGTCTTCGGGCGCTCGCTGGTGCAGTAGCCACAGCCGCTCCTGCTCACTGGTGGCCGGTGCGGTCGTTGCGCCGGCGGGGCCGGGTACGGGTGGGTGTTCTCCTACGGTCGTGTCGGCGGCGTCGACGGCGTCCGCGAGGACGGCGAAGTCGGCGCGCATGACCAGGTCGTGCGGGAGGTCGACGGCGTAGCGTTCGAGGATCTCGAAGCGGAAGCGCAGCGCCTTCAGCGAGTCGCCGCCACTGGCCGCCCAACGGTCCCCGGGCCGCAGGCCGTTGACGGCGAGGATGTCCTCCGCGATTTCCAGCACCCGCCGCTGCCCGGCGCTGACGGGTGGTGCGTCGCCTTCGGGCGTGCCGCGCCACGGGGTGCGGGCATCGCTCAGCAGGGCCTCCCGGTCGACCTTCCCGTTGGCGTTGCGCGGCAGTTCGGCGACGAGGTAGGTGTGATGGGGGCGCATGTACGAGGGCAGGGTCGCGGCGAGGTGGCGGTCGTAGGTGTCGTAGGAGAGTTCGCCGCCCAGGACGAGGAAGGCGAGCAGTTCGTTGCGGTCCTCGGCGTCGCGGCGGGTGCACACGTAGGCCTGGCGGACGGTGGGCTGGGCCAGGATCTGCCGTTCCACCTCGCCCGGTTCGATGCGGAAGCCGCGCACCTTGACCTGGCGGTCGGCCCGGCCGACGTAGGTGATGCGGCCCTCGGTGTCCTGGCGCACGAGATCGCCGGTGCGGTACCAACGCCCCTGCGCCGCTTGCTCGTTCGGTAGCCGTACGAAGCTGTGGGCGGTCCGCTCCGGGAGATTGCGATAGCCGAGGGCCAACGCCGGGCCGGACAGCCAGAGTTCGGCCACCTCGCCCGGTTCGGCGGTGCGGTCGTCCTCGGTGCGCAGGAGTATGCCGGTGCCGGGGAGCGGGGTGCCGATGGGGATCGTGTCGCCGGCGAAGTCGCGTGCGATGGGGTGGCAGAGGGCGAAGGTCGTCGCCTCGGTCGGCCCGTACACGTTGTGCAGGAGGGTGCGGGCCTCGGGGTTGGTCTCGTACCAGCGGCGGACGATACGGGTGTTGAGCTGTTCACCGCCGACGAGGACCTGTCCGAGGGTGGCGAAGCAGTCGGGGACCTGCTCGACGACCGCGTTGAAGAGTGCCGTCGTGATGAACAGTGTGTCGACGCGGCGCTCGACGAGCGCCTTCGCGAGTCCCGGCGCGCTGTGCACCTGGCTGTCGTCGAGTACGACGCAGACGCCACCGGTCAGCAGCGGGACCCACACCTCGAAACTGAGCGCGTCGAAGGCGGGGTTGGCCAGGCAGGCGAAGCGGGCGCCGGGCCGCAGGTCGAGATAGCCGTGCCGGGCAAGCCGCAGCACTCCTTCGTCGGTGACCTCCACGCCCTTGGGGTGTCCCGTGGAGCCGGAGGTGTAGAAGACGAAGCCCGTAGCGGTGTCGCCGGGGTGTCCCGTGGACACGGCGGGCAGCCCGTTGCCGTCACCGCTCAGGAGCAGGTCGACGTCCAACACCGGGAGGTACGCGGGCAGTTGGTGACCGTCCCCATGAACCACAGCAATGGCGCCCGAGTCGTCGAGGATGTGGCGCTGCCGGTCGGGCGGACTGAGGCGGTCGAGGGGGACGACGGTGGCTCCGGCGCGGCGGATGCCGAGGATGACGCAGACCAATTGCCAGGAGCGCGGCAGGTGTACGGCGACCGCGTGCCCGGGGCGTACTCCGGCCGCGCGCAGTCGCGCCGCCACCAGGCCGCTGGCCCGTACGAGTTCCGTGTAGTCGAGGACCCTGCCGCCGTCCTCGACGGCGGGGGCGGCGGGGGTGCGGCGGGCCTGGGCGAGGACGGTCTCGGCGAGGGAGGCGGACCGTGCGGGGGCCGTGTCGAGCGGTGCCGGGGAGATGGTGCGCGCGGGGCGGAGGTCCATCACGCCTCCCGTATCGGCAGGGCCAACTGGGCAGTGTGGTGGGCCAGTTCGGCGCCGAGCAGGGTGCCGACCCGGGTCGCTCCGGCGCCCTCCAGGATCTCCCAGTGGTCGCACTCCAGCGTCTCCACCCTGAACCTGCCCTCGGCGCGGCGCCGCCAGAAGGCACGCACCTCGGCGTGGAAGGGGGTGTCGGCGGCGTCCGGCACGGCCTGGGCGAGGACCAGACGGGCCGGGGAGGCCGCCGGGAGGTGTTCGCGGGCGGTGAGCCGGTTGTGGTTGTAGAGGTGGAAGTAGCGGTCGACCTGAGCGTCGTCGATGCCGGGGTACATACCGTTGAACCTCACGAGTTTGTCGCGGAACTCGGTGGCGTCGACGGCGCCGATCTCCGCGCGGGCGGACGCGTCGTCGGTGGCCTGGGTGTCGAGGAGGACGACACTGACCGCGCGGTGTCCGGCTGCGGCCAGGAGGCGTCCCATCTCGTGGGCGACTAGGCCGCCGTAGGACAGGCCGGTCAGGACGAGGGGTTGGTCGCCGAGCGGTTCCAGGAGGCGCAGGTATGCCTCGGCCATGGCTTCCACGCTGGGCAGGAGGTCCTCGCCAGGGTTCACTCCCGGGGACTGGATGCCGTAGAGCCCGACCGTCTCGGGCAGGAGGGTGGCCAGGGGCAGGTAGCAGAAGGCGGTGCCGCCGGCGGGGTGGACGCAGACCACGCGCGGGCCGGTGCCGGGGCGGAACTCGATGAGGCTGCCGGGGGCGCGGACGGTGCCGTCCTCGCGGAGCAGCTCGGCCAGGGCCTCGATGGTCGGGCGCGTCATGACCTCGCCGACGGGGAGTCGACGGCCGAAGGTCTCGGTGACGGCGTGGGCCATCTTGATGGCCGACAGTGAAGTGCCGCCGATCTCGAAGAAGTTGTCGCTGACGCCGATGTCGGGGTGGAGCAGGATGCGCTGCCAGATCCGGTACAGGCCGTGTTCGACGTGGTCGCGCGGGCTGGCCGTGTTGACCTGGTCGGAGGTCGACTCCTGGGCCTCGCGCAGGAGTTGGGGCCGGTCGAGTTTGCCGCTGCGGTTGAGCGGGAGAGCGTCGAGGTCGAGGAAGACGGCGGGGATCATGTAGTCCGGCAGCCGGCGGGCCAGCTCGGTGCGCCAGTCGTGTGCGGTGCGGGCCGGTGCCGTGCCCCGGCCTATTCCGGCGACGAGGCGGGGCTGGCCCGTCGCGTCGTGGTCGACAAGGACGGCGGCTTCGCGTACGCCGGGCAGGGCCGTGAGCGCCGCCTCTACCTCGGCGGGCTCGATCCGGAAGCCGCGGAGTTTGATCTGGTCGTCGGCGCGTCCCATGAAGTGGGCCTGGCCGTCCGGCAGTCGGCGGGCGAGGTCCCCGGTGCGGTAGATCCGCTCGCCGGGCACGAACGGGTCGGGCAGGAAGCGTTCCTTGGTGAGGTCGGGACGGCCCAGATAGCCGCGGGCCAGCGACGCTCCGCCGAGGTAGACCTCGCCCACCACTCCCTGCGGGACGGGTTCCAGGCGGCCGTCGAGCACGTACATGCGGGTGTGCGGCAGCGGGCGGCCGATGGGGCACGGCCGTTCCAGCGGGCGCGGGTCGTAGTAGGCGGTGCTGTAGAGGGTCGCCTCGGTGGGGCCGTAGCCGAAGCAGATCCGCAGGCCGGGGAGGTGCTGTGTCATGCGGTGCAGCGCGGCTTCGGTGAGCGACTCGACGCCGGTGAGCAGCTTGCGCAGGGGCAGGCCGTGCAGTCGTACGGCGGGGTCCTCGTCGATCCACTTGACGTAGGCGGGCGGCAGGAACGCCTGGGTGACCGTGTGTTCGCGCATCCACGCCAACAGCGCCTCGGGGTCGCCGCGCAACTCCTCGGGGACGATGTGCAGTTCGCCGCCGGTGGTCAGCGGCAGCAGCAGTTCGTGGATCGAGGCGTCGAAGCCGATGCCGGACCAGGCGGAGCCGGCCTCGCCGGGGGCGGTGCCCATGCGGGCGTGCCAGGTCGCGAACAGGTTGAGGACGCTGCGGTGTTCGACCGCGACGCCCTTGGGCCGTCCGGTGGATCCGGAGGTGAAGATCACGTAGGCCAGCTGGTCGGGCGTGTGGTCGATGTCGGCCGGTGTTCCCTGCCGGGTCGCTCCTTCGGCCTCTACGGCGCCCAAGTCGAGCCATTCCGGGGAGCGTTCGGAGCTTTCGTGGTCGCTCAGCACGAGGGGGCAGGCGGCGTCCTCGATCATGCGGGCGAGGCGTTCGGCGGGCTGGCCCGGGTCGAGCGGGAGGTAGGCGGCGCCCGCCTTGAGGATGCCGAGGATGCCTACGGCCAGGTCGCGGGAGCGTTTCGCGTGCAGGCCCACCACGTCGCCGGGGCGGACGGACCGGGCGACCAGGGCGTTCGCGAGGTGGTCGGCGCGGCGGCCGAGTGCCGCGTAGTCCAGCGAGCCGTCCCGGTCGACGACGGCGGTCTGTGCGGGGCGCTCGCGGACCTGTGTCTCGAAGAGTTCGACGAGTCCGGACGCCGAACGCAGGGCGGTCTCCGCAGGGTCGGGCCGGGCGGCGGTGTCGGGTCGCGTGGCGTCGCGGTCCCCTTCGCCGTCGCCGTCGAGGAGTACCCGTCGGCGTTCTTCCGGGCTCATCAACTCCAGTGCCCGGATGTCCCGTTCGGGGTGGCGGACCATGTCGGTGAGCAGCTGCCGGAGATGGCCGGTCCAGCGCCGGGCGGTGTCGGGGTCGATGAGCGCGGTCGCGTGGTCCAGGTGTCCGGTGATGCGGCCGCCGGACTCGGTCGCCGACAGGGCGAGGTCGAACTTGGCCGGGGCGTGGGCGATCGGCAGCGGTTCGGCCTCGACTCCGGGCAGGTGCAGCAGACCCCGCCGGTCGGGCTGCCAGGCCAGCATGGTCTGGAACAGGGGCGTGCGGGAGGCGCTGCGCGGCGGGTTGACCAGTTCCACGATGCGCTCGAAGGGCAGGTCCTGGTGGGCGAGAGCCTCGCGTACGACGGCGCGGGTGCGGGTCAGGGCCTCTGCGGCGGTGAGGGATCCGGAGAGATCGATGCGCAGCGGGAGGGAGTTGACGAGGAAGCCGATGAGGCCGGCCGCTCCCGGGCCGCGCCTGCCCGCGAACGGGCTGCCGACAACGATGTCCTCCTGCCCGGAAAGCCGCGACAGCAGAATCGCCCAGCCGGTCAGCAGGGCCACGTAGGGGGTGGCGCCGTGCCGTCTCGCCAGGCCGCGGAGTCCGGCGGTGACCTCGGCGTCGAGGGTGAACTCGGCCCGCCCGCCCGCGTATTGCTGTTCCGCCGGCCGTGGGCGGTCGGTGGGCAGTTCCAGGACGGGCGGGGCGTCGTGCAGCGCGCGACGCCAGTAGTCCTCCTGGGTGCCGAGGTCGGCTTCGCGCTGGGCGCACGCGTGGTCCGCGAACTGCACCTCGAGCGGCGGCAGGGGGTTCGGGGCGCCCGCGCCGACCGCCTCGTAGAGCTGCCCGAGTTCGTCCATCATGACGTTCATCGAGACGCCGTCGTAGATGCTGTGATGGAACGTCAGGAGCAGTACATGGCGTTCGGGTCCCGTGGTGAGCAGTCGGCCTCTCCCGAGCGGGCCCGCTTCGAGGTCGAACGGCCGTTGTGCCTCGTCGAGTTGGCGGACAGCCACCCGCGCGTCAGCGTCGTCGACTTCGGCGTCGGTGAGGTCTTCACGGATCAGGGCGAATCCGGTGCCCGGTGGGTCGATGTGCTGGTCTACGTCCCCTTCCGTGGCCACCAGCCGTGTCCGCAGCGTCTCGTGACGGTCCGTCAGTGTGTCGAGGGCGCGCGACAGCAGGTCGGCGTCGAGCGGGCCGGTCAGGGTGAAGGCGATCGTCTCGTTGTACGCGGCGTTCGCCCCCGGCAGTTGGGACAGGAACCACAGCCGCTGCTGGGCGAAGGAGGCGGGCCGGACGCGCGTCCCTTCCGGGCCGTGCGGGGGTGTTTCGGTGGACGCGCGAGGAGCGGGGACAGGGTGGGGGGTGGGGTGCACCGGCGGTACCTGGCCTTCCCATCGGTGTGGGGCTGGGTGACATCGGGGCGCGACAAGCCGGGATCACCGGGCTGCCGACGGTCCGGAAAGGGCGCGCTCGCCATCGGGCGGACAGCGCGGGGAGGCTGCGCTCACCGTCGAGCGGGTGCCGTGAGGGGGGAGGGGAAGGGGCGGGCGCGGGGCCTGCGGCCGGGTCGCGCGGGGTGCCGTCACCGCTGAACGCTCACCGGCGGACGAGGCACACATCAGGTCGTCGACGAAGGGGGACGGCTGTGGGCGAGGCGGTTGAAAGCGGCCCGGAGATTCGACAATTCGATACCCGAAATCGCTGACCAATTACCTCGTCACGTCATTTTCCTACTCTCTCGGATTCTCTTCCGGAACTCCGTGACGCGGTCGTAATCATCAATCACAGGCTCCGGGCATGTCAACACTTGATATTTCCCGGAGCCGCACCCGGACGTCACCTTGAAAAGGAATCCCGCGAAACTCCCATATCGGAAGAACGCCTGCACACCGTCACACAACTTCCCCTACAGGAAGGCGAATCGGTGGCATGGGCGGCCACACAGGCAAAGAGGCCCATCTATTTCGGCAGTCGAACTGAATTGAATGTTTGAAAGCCGCACCGTTCGGCAGGGATGTCAGAATGGCCGCGCGTCGACCGGAAGCGGAACCCCTGCGACGGCGTCGCGAAATGCTCGCGTTGTTGTCGACGTCCCGGTACCACGTCTTGACCCGCCGGCCCGGATGCCGAGATCCGGCAGCAAGAAGCCCCCGTCGGCGCGCAACGAGGGCTCACGCAAGATCGAGGCCGGCGCTCACCTGCCGACGGGTGCCCGTCACGCCCCGGCGGTCTTACCCTCCGCAGGCCGGATGAGTCGCTCGTCCGGGATGACCGCGACGCCGAGGATCTCGATCATCGCCTCCGGTTGCCAGAGCGCGGTGGTGCCGATGCCGGCCATCGCCGGGTAGACCGGGCCCGCGAGCTCGCGCCAGACCTTCCCGATCTCCTTGCCGTGTGCCTGGTAGTCGGGGATGTCGGTGAGGTAGATCGTCAGGCTGACCAGGTCCTCGGGGATGCCGCCGGCGGCCCGCAGCGTCGTGAGCACGTTGCCGAACGCCTGCCGGAACTGCTCGACGATGCCCCCGGGGACGATCCGCATGTCCGCGTCCAGGGCCGTCTGTCCGCCCAGGTGGAGCGTGTTGCCGCTCAGGGTGCCGTGCGAGTAGCCGCTCGGTGCGGGGAGCGAGGGCGGGTTCACCGGGATCGGAGTCGTCATTGCGGGTTCCTCCTCGGACGGGTTGGTGCAGGCAGCGTAACCCATCTATTGACTGTTTTCGACGGTCGTGAAAATCTCGCTATATCGCCGACGCGGCTCGGTCACCCCGGCCGCCGCCCCGAGCACTCGAGGGAGTACCGCCCATGAAGCTCGCCACCGTGGCCCACGAAGGCCGCACCACGGCCGCCGTCCAGGACGGCGACCGCTGGCGGGCACTGCCGGCCGACGATCTCTCCGCGCTGCTGGCGACGACGGCCACCGACCGTGTCGCGGGCCTCGCCGGGGCCGAACTGCCGGGCGCCACGCCGGTGTTGCCGCTGCCGTCGCCGCGCAAGGTCGTCTGCTGCGGCCTCAACTACGCCGACCACATCACCGAGATGGGCCGCGAGCTGCCCAAGCACCCCACGCTGTTCGCCAAGTTCGCCGACACGCTGACCGGCCCCGAGGACGACCTGTCCCTCCCGCACGGTCTCGACGTCGACTGGGAGGCGGAGCTGGCGGTGGCGGTCGGGGCCGAGCTGAGGGGCGCGGACCGGGACACGGCCGGACGGGCGATCGCCGGTTACACGGTCGCGAACGACATCAGCGTGCGGGACTGGCAGAAGCGCACGCTCCAGTGGTTCCAGGGCAAGGCCTGGGACCGCACCACGCCGCTGGGCCCGGTGATCGTCACCCCCGACGAGCTGGACCCGGTCGCGGGCGTCGAGGTGATCTGCCGGGTCAACGGCGTCGAGCGGCAGCGCGGCAACACGCGCACGCTGGTGTTCGACGCAGCCGATCTGCTCGCCTATGTCTCCACCTTCACGGTGCTGCGTCCCGGCGACCTCGTGCTCACCGGCACCCCCGGCGGCGTGGGGTCGGGCATGACCCCGCCGGTCCATCTCGCCGACGGCGATCTCGTCGAGACCGAGATCCCGGGCATCGGCACCCTGCGCAACCGTCTCCGTCTCACCGACTCCAGGAGCTGATCATGGAACCCGATTTCTCCAAGTACGTCCTAGAGGGCGACAACTCGCTGTACGCCAACGAGTCCGGCCTGGTCGTACCGGTGGTGACCCGCGCGGGCCTGGAGGTCGGTGACACCGGCCAGTCCGCGGGCGCGAGCCGGATCTCCGGCGTCTCCGTCCAGCACACTCCGGCCACGAAGCTGTGGTTCGGGAAGGTGAGCAACGAGTCGGGTTATCGCTCGGTGCCGCATCACCACGGCGAGGCCGAAACCGGGGGCTACGTCCTCTCGGGCCGGGCCCGGATCTATTTCGGCGAACGCTTCGAGGACTACCTCGACCTCTCCGAGGGCGACTGGGTCTTCGTCCCGCCGTTCATGCCGCACGTCGAGTGCAATCTCGACCGCAACAACCCGCTGACCTGGATGACGACCCGCACACCGGAGAACATCGTGGTCAACCTGGAACAGGTGGCGGACACCGACCTGCGCGACTGGCTGGACCGGCCATGACCGACAACCGAGCCACCGGCGCAGGCGTCCGCACCGTCCCGACCTCGGCGGTCTTCACCGCCGCGATCACCCTGACCCCCGCCGAGCCCGAGCACTTCGACCTCGCTTTCACCGCGACCACCCAGCCCTGCCCCTGGCCGAAGGCCTACGGCGGCGACATGGTCGCGCAGGCCGCCGCCGCCGCGATGCGCTCGGTCGAGGGCAAGACGCTGCACTCGATGCACTCCTACTTCCTGCGGCCGGTCGACATCGGCGCCGAGGTCCGCTACGAGGTGGAGCTGCTGCGCGACGGGCGCGGCTACGCCACCCGGCAGGTCCGCGGCTTCCAGAACGGCAAGCCCGTCTACACCTGCCTCGCCAACTTCGCCGCGGGCGAACCGGGTGCCACCTTCGCCGCCGAGCCCCCGACCGGCGTCCCGGATCCCACCGAACTGCCCAGCTCGGCAACCTACTTGCGCGACACCACCGCGCCCCGGGGCACGATGACCGCCACCTCCGAGGAGTACTGGAGCGGCGGACGCAGCTTCGACATGCGGCATGTGCCCGGACCCGTCTACCTCACGGTCGAGGGCGAGCGCGTGCCCCAACAGGCGGTGTGGGTACGGCCGTTCGACGCGCTGCGCCCCGTCGACGGCCTCACCGACGAGCAGCGCGACCTCGCCGCGCTCGCCTACGTCTGCGACTACACGATCCTCGAACCCGTCCTGCGTGCGCTCGACCTGCCCTGGGCCCGACCGGGGGTCGTCACCGCGAGCCTCGACCACTCGATGTGGTTCCACCGGCCCGGCCCCATGGACGAATGGCTCCTCTACGCCCAGGAGGCCGTCGCCGCCGACTCCGGTCGCGGCCTCGGCGTCGGCCGCTTCTTCACCACCTCCGGCACCCACCTGGCCACCGTCGCCCAGGAAGGCCTGATCCGCAGCTCTTGATTCCCACGCAGCTCCTGATCCCTGCACGGCCCGCCCCCGGCCTGCGGAAAGGAACCTCCCGATGGAACAGATGGACCAGTTGGACCCGATGGGCCTCTCGCCCTCCGCCTATCCGGACACGTTCGCCCGCGACCACCTCCCGCCACGCGCCCAGTGGCCGGTCCTGGAGTTCACCACCGACGATCTCCAGTACCCCGCGCGCCTCAACGCCGGCACCGAACTCATCGACGTGCCCACCGCCGCCTTCGGCCCCGACCGTCCGGCCCTGCGCACACCGGACGGCGAGGTATGGACCTACGGCGAACTGCTGCGCCGTACCAACCAGATCGCGCATGTCCTCACCGAGGACCTCGGCCTGGTCCCCGGCAACCGCGTCCTCCTGCGCGCCCCCAACAACCCCTGGGTCGTGGCGTGTTGGCTCGGCGTCCTCAAGGCCGGCGGCATCGTCGTGACCACCATGGCGGCGCTGCGGGCCCGTGAACTCACCCCGGTCGTGGAGAAGACCCGCCCGGCCGTCGCCCTCGTCGACCACCGGTTCACGGCGGACGTCGAAGCGGTACGCGACACGGTCCTGCCGGGCCTCAAGATCGTGGCGTACGGAGGCGCCGCGCCCGACGACCTGACGCGCCAAGCGGCGGCGAAACCAGGGGAGTTCACGGCCGTCGACACAGCCGCCGACGACGTCGCCCTCTTCGGACCCACCTCGGGCAGTACCGGCGTACCGAAGATCACCACGCACTTCCACCGCGACATCCTGTCGATCGACAACACCTTCGGCCGCCATACCCTGCGGCTGCGGCCCGACGACCTCGTGTCGTGCACGGCGCCGCTCGCCTTCACCTTCGGGCTCGGCATCCTGGTCGTCTGTGCCCTGCGGGCCGGTGCGTGCGCGCTGCTGACGGAGGCGGTCGCGCCGGAGCCGCTGGCCGAGCTGGTCGCCGAGGCGGGGGTCACCGTACTGGCGACCGCGCCGACGGCGTACCGGCAGATCCTCAAGGCCGGGAAGGCGGACCGGCTGCACGGTCTGCGCGCCGCGGTCAGCGCCGGCGAGCACATACCGGAAGAGGTGTGGCAGCAGCTCCACGAGGAGACCGGGATCAAGGTCATCGACGGCATCGGCGCCACCGAGATGATCCACATCTTCATCTCCGCCGCCGGTGACGACATCCGGCCCGGTTCGACGGGCAGGCCGGTCCCCGGCTACCGCGCCACCATCCTCGACCTCGACGGCGGGGAGGTCGGCCCGGGTGTCGAAGGGCGGCTGGCCGTGATCGGCCCGGTCGGCTGCCGCTATCTCGACGACCGGCGCCAGGAGAACTACGTCGTGAACGGCTGGAACGTCACGGGCGACACCTTCGTCCGCGACGAGGACGGCTACTTCTACTACCGCACCCGCACGGACAACATGATCGTCTCCTCCGGCTACAACATCGGCGGTCCCGAGGTCGAGTCCGCGGTCAACACCCACCCGGACGTCGTCGAATCGGCCGTGGTCGCCAAGCCCGACCCCGAACGCGGCTCGGTCGTCTGCGCGTTCGTCGTCCTGGCCGAGGGGGTCGTGGGCGACGACGCCAAGGTCAAGGACATCCAGGACCACGTCAAGGCGCAGCTGGCGCCCTACAAGTACCCGCGGGCCGTGCGCTTCTGCGACGCCCTGCCCCGCAACACCAGCGGAAAGCTCCAGCACTTCCTGCTGCGTCAGATCATCGAGAAGGAGAACCAGGCATGAGGATCGCCATCGTGGGCGGCGGGCCGGGCGGGCTGTACCTCGCCGCGCTGCTGAAGCAGCTCGACCCCGGCCATGAGATCACCGTCTGGGAACGCAACGCGCCCGACGACACCTTCGGCTTCGGCGTGGTCTTCTCCGACGAGACCCTCGGCGGCATCGAGAACGCGGACACCGTCGTCCACGACGCCATGGAGAGCCGGTTCGCCCGCTGGACCGACATCGACATCGAGTTCGACGGCCACCCCTTCACGGTCGGCGGCCAGGGTTTCGCGGCGATGGCCCGCAAGGACCTGCTGCACATCCTCCAGGAGCGGGCCGCCGAACTCGGCGTCACGGTCCACTACCGCACCCTCGCCCCGGACGTCGACGAACTCCGCAGGTCCTACGACCTCGTGGTCGCCGCGGACGGCATCAACTCGGCGGTGCGCACCAAGTACGCCGACGCCTTCGTCCCCTCCCTCGACCAGCGGACCAACAAGTACATGTGGCTGGGCACCGACCGGGTCTTCGAGGCCTTCCAATTCCTCGTCAAGCAGACCGAGTTCGGGACCATGCAGATCCACGGCTACCCCTTCTCCGACGGCGGATCGACCTTCATCGTCGAGATGGCCGAGGACGTGTGGCGCAGGGCGGGCCTCGACTCGGCGGAGGGCACGCAGTTCCCGCCCGGCAGCAGCGACGAGGAGTCGGTCGCCCGGATCCTCGAGATCTTCGCCGGTGAACTCACCGGGCACAACCTCCTTACGAACAACTCCCGTTGGCTCAACTTCACGACGGTCCGCAACGAGCGCTGGCACCACCACAACGTGGTCCTGCTCGGCGACGCCGCCCACACCGCGCACTTCTCGATCGGCTCCGGCACCAAGCTGGCCATGGAGGACGCCCTCGCGCTCGCCGCGTGTCTGCACGAACACCCCACCGTGGACGAGGCGTTGACGGCGTACGAGACCGAGCGCCGCCCGGTGGTGGAGTCCACCCAGCGTGCCGCGCAGGCCTCCCTCGAATGGTTCGAGAACATCGGCCGCTACGCCGGCCAGGATCCCGCGCAGTTCTGCTTCAACCTGCTGACCCGTTCCCGCCGGATCACCTTCGACAACCTCAAGGACCGCGACCCGGACTTCGCCGACCTGATCGAGCGCGGCTTCGCCGAAGCCCAGGGCGTGGCCGAGTCCGCCCCGGCGATGTTCCAGCCGTTCAGCATCGGCGGCCTGGAGCTGAAGAACCGGATCGTGGTCTCGCCGATGGACATGTACTCCGCCGTCGACGGAGTGCCGGACGACTTCCACGTCGTCCACCTCGGCTCCAAGGCGCTCGGCGGCGCCGGCCTGGTGATGACCGAGATGGTCTGCGTCTCCCCCGAGGCCCGCATCACCCCGGGCTGCACGGGCCTGTGGAACGACACGCAGCGCGAGGCATGGACGCGGGTCACGTCCTTCGTCCACGACCGCAGCACGGCGAAGATCGGCCTCCAACTGGGCCACTCGGGACGCAAGGGCTCGACCCGCCTCATGTGGGAGGGCATGGACGAGCCCCTCGCCGAGGGCAACTGGGAGGTCGTGGGCCCGTCCGCGCTGCCCTACGGCGCCGACTGCCACGTGCCGCGCGAGATGACCCGGGCCGACATGGACGCCGTAGTCGCCGACTTCGTGTCCGCCGCCCGCCGGGGTGCCGACGCGGGCTTCGACCTGCTGGAGGTGCACGCGGCCCACGGCTATCTGCTCTCCTCCTTCCTCTCCCCCATCGCCAACCGCCGCACCGACGAGTACGGCGGCGACCTCACGAACCGGCTGCGCTTCCCGCTGGAGGTCTTCGACGCCGTACGGTCCGCCTTCCCCGCCGACCGCCCGGTGACCGTACGGATCTCCGCCACCGACTGGGCCCCCGACGGGAACACCGAGCACGACGCGGTCGAGATCGCTCGCGCCTTCGTCGCACACGGCGCGGCGGCCGTCGACGTGTCGTCCGGCCAGGTCACCAAGGACGAGAAGCCGGCGTACGGCCGCTCGTACCAGACTCCGTTCGCCGACCGCATCCGGCACGAGGTGGCCGCTCCGGCGGGCGCGGCCGTGATCGCCGTAGGAGCGATCTCGTCGTACGACGACGTCAACTCGATCCTGCTCGCCGGGCGCGCCGACCTGTGTGCGCTGGGCCGTACGCATCTCTACAACCCGCAGTGGACGCTGCAGGCCGCCGCCGAGCAGGAGTACCGCGGCCCGGGCGCCGACTGGCCGGCGCAGTTCGCGGCCGGCCGCCGCAAGCCGCCCACCTCACGGACCGACGCGGTCCGTCCGCGCCTCGCGCTGCTGCGCGAGACTCCGCGGGACGCCGTGCACCTGCGGTGGACTCCCGGCAAGGCGGCACAATGAGCGGCCCCTACGGCATCCACCGTGCCCGCCTGGAGTGGATCGACACCGACGCGGCCGGGATCTACCACAACACCACCGTCGTCCGGTTCGCCGAGGCGGCGGAGGCCGAGCTGATGCGCGCGTACGACATCCCGGGCTACTTCCCGGTGGCCCCGAGGGTGCGCTACGAAGTGGAGTTCGAGGCGTCGATGCGCTTCGGCGAGGAGGTCGAGACGCGGGTCGAGCTGATCCGCCTCGGCCGATCCTCGATGACCTTCGGCTTCGAGGTGTGGCGCGGCGCCTCCGGGGACGGGCCGCGCCTTCGCGCGGCCCGGGGCAGCTATGTCACCGTGCACGTCCCCGACAAGGAAGCGGGTGGCAGCGCCCCGTGGCCGGCTGCCTGGCGTGCCGCGCTGGGCGGGACGGGCACGGCCGACCTGGCCGAGCCGGACGCCCGTACGGCGCACTAAAATAATCCGATCATGACGGCAAGCGATCTCGTTGACGACAGCCCGGGCCAGCCCGCACCGCCGCGATCCCTGATCGTGACGGTGTACGGCCTCTACGCGCGCGAGGTCGGCGGCTGGATCAGCGTGAGCGCGCTGATCCGACTCCTCGCCGAGCTGGACGTCGACGCCCAGGCGGTCCGTTCCTCGATCTTCCGGCTGAAGCGCCGCGAGATCCTGGTGGCCGAGCGACGGGAGGGCCGCGCGGGCTACGCGCTCTCACCGTACGCCCGCTCCGTCCTGGAGACCGGTGACCGCCGTATCTTCGAGCGTCATGCCGCCACCGACGACGGCTGGGTCATCGCCGTCTTCTCCGTCCCGGAGAGCGAACGGCAGCACCGTCACCAACTCCGTTCACGGCTGGCCTGGTTGGGCTTCGGCACGGTCTCCTCCGGGGTCTGGATCGCCCCCGCCCACGCCCTCGACGACACCCGCGACCACCTCCTGCGACACGGCCTTGACCAGTACGTCGACCTGTTCCGCGCCGACTATGTGGCCTTCGGCGACCCAGCCGAACAGGTGGGCCGCTGGTGGGACTTGGAGGCACTGCAGAAGCTCTACGACGATTTCGTCGCGGAGTTCACGCCGATGGCCGGGCGTTGGGCCGGGGTCGGCAGGGGCGCGCTGTCCGGCCAGGAGGCGTTCATCGACTACGTCCACGTCCTGACGGCCTGGCGCCGGCTGCCCTACCTCGACCCTGGCCTGCCCGACACCCTGCTCCCCGCCACCTGGTCGGGCACGACGGCCGCGGACCTCTTCGCCGCGCTCCGGAGCACCTTGGCGGATCCCGCCCACGAGTTCGCCAGAAGCCTGCTGACCGAGAGTTCGTGATCCGCTGACATGCAGGACGGCAACTGACCTGCTTGCTGCCCAGTGTCACCGCCGGCCGGCCGGCCGAACAGGCTTCGAAAAAACGGCATGACCGGTCCGGAAAACCAGCTGCCACACACCTGTTGACGGAGTTTCAGCCGTCAACCGGCCCGCTACGGGCTCCTCGACGAGTGACGAAGCGCCGTAGACTATACGAACTGGACGGTATTTTTAACGAGTTGAACAGCGCAGCTCTCCCGCAACGAAAGGCGCCGGCCCATGCCAGGACCCAAACAGGACCGGGCGATCCGTACCCGCCGCACCATCCTCGTCGCCGCGGCCAGCGTCTTCGAGGAGCGCGGCTACCAAGCGGCCACGATCAGCGAGATCCTCACCACCGCCAACGTCACCAAGGGCGCCCTGTACTTCCACTTCAAGTCGAAGGAACAGCTCGCCGAAGGCGTCCTGGCCGGACAGAACGACAACCTGGCCGTCCCCGACCGCCCCTGCAAGACCCAGGAGCTCGTCGATACGGCCATGCTCCACGCGTATCACCTGCAGACCGACCCCATGGTCCGGGCCGGCGCCCGGCTCGCGCTCGACCAGCGTGCCGACGGCGTCGACCGCACCGGCCCGTTCCACCACTGGACCACCATCGTCACCGACCTCCTCGACAAGGCCCGCGACCAAGGCGAGCTCCTCCCCCACGTCAACCCCGCCGAGACGGCCGAGGTCCTGGTCGGTGCCTTCGCCGGCATCCAGGCGATGTCCCAGGCCACCACCGCCTATCAGAACCTCCCCCACGCCACCTCAGCGCTCCTGCGCCACACCCTCCCCTCGATCGTGCACTCCTCCGTCCTCACCTCCCTCGACCTCACCCCGCAACGCGCCCTCGCCGTCCACGCCGAAACGCAGACCGGCACAGCCTGATTCTCGACGGCCGTCACCAAGGGCAGCAGCGGCCGGATCGCGCCGCCGCTCCATGAGGAACATGAGAATTTGTGTGATCCCCGTCCGGCTGGGCAGACGCCGCCGTTATGAGCACCCTCCATCGAAGCGCGGCAGACGAGGCCACCGAACAGAGCCCTGGCGTAAGACAGGGCTCTGCGTCGGCACTGCGCGGTGGTGGGCGGGTGGCGGGTCTTGACGGACTGCGGACGGTCGCCGTGGTGCTGGTGATCGTCTACCACGTGCAGCCGGACCTGGTACCCGGTGGTTCGGTGGGCGTGGACGTGTTCTTCACCATCAGCGGGTTCGTCATCACCCGGCTGCTGGTCACCGAGTACGCCCGTACCGGTCGTATCGGACTGTGGTCGTTCTACCGCCGGCGCTGGCTGCGGCTGATGCCGGCGCTGCTGGTGATGTGCGCGGTGACCGCCGTCCTGTCCGTGACGTTCGCGCTGCCGCTGTTCCAAGGGGCGTGGGTGGCGGCGGTGCTGGCCGCGGGTTCGGTCGTCAATCTCGTACGGGCCGGGAACACCGGGACGTACTCGGAGCTCACCGCGCCGCTCAGCCACACCTGGTCGCTGGGAGTGGAGGAGCAGTTCTATCTGGCCTGGCCGCTCCTCCTGCTGGTGCTGCTCCGGCACGCGAGGGCGCGTGCGGTGCTGGGCTGGGTCGCGGTGCTGTGCGTACTGCCGGTGCTCTGGCGGACCGTGCTCTGGGATCCCTCGGCGGCACACCGCATCTACAACGGCCCCGACACCCGCGCCGACCAGCTCCTCGTCGGCGCCCTGCTGGCCCTCGTACTGGCCCGGCTGCGCGCCGACGACCCCCGGCTGGCGCTGCTGCGCCGCTGGGCGGGACGGCTGTGCTGCCCCGCGCTCATGCTGCTGGGACTGATCGCCCGGCAGATCCCGATCACCGAGGTCAGCGGGTGGAATCCGGTCTGGTACACGGTGGGATTCCTGGCCGCCGCGCTGCTGACGGCCTGCGTGGTGGCCGCACTCGACCTGTGCCCCGAGGCGCGGCCCACCCGTCTGTTGTCCCTGTCCGTGCCGGTGTGGATCGGTCGCAACCTGAGCTACGGGATGTACCTGTGGCACTACCCCGTCATCCGGTTGCTCCACGACCTCGGTGTACGCGGCGACCCGTTGCTCCCGGCCGGCCTCGCGGCGACACTCGTCGCGGCTCTCGCCTCGTACGCCCTCGTCGAACGGCCCCTGCTGCGCCGAGACCGGTTCCGTGTACGCCGACTGGAGCCGGTCGCCGTCCCGGAACGTTCACCCGCGCTGTGACCGGGGCCGCGTCCTAGGTGTCGGCCACCGCCTCAGTCGGCACCTGCGCCCCCGTGCCGCCGAACCGTATGCCCTTGGCCTCCCGGCCCACGGCGCTCAGCACGATCACCAGGGCCAGGGCGGGCGTCACCGTCCACGCCATCGCCGCCGGATAGCCGTACCGCTCGGCAAGGGCTTCCTGGATCGGCAGGTTGAGGGCGGCGATGAGGTTGCCGAGTTGGTAGGTGACGCCGGGGTAGAAGCCCCGGATCGTGTCCGGGCTCATCTCGGTCAGGTGGGCGGGGATGACGCCCCAGGCGCCCTGTACGCACAGTTGCATCAGGAAGGAGGAGAGCATCAGCCAGCCCACGGCGGTGGACAGGACGAAGAAGGGCACCACGAGCAGGCCGGCGGCTGCCGCGATCATGATCGTGCGACGGCGTCCCAGCCGCTCGGAGTAGGCGCCGAGCACCATGCCGCCGATGATGGCGCCGATGTTGTAGACGACGGCGATGGCGATCGCGGTGTCCGGGGACAGGCCCAGCCCCTTCTTGACGAAGGTGGGGTAGATGTCCTGGGTGCCGTGCGACATCCAGTTGAATGCGGTCATCAGCGCGACCAGGTAGACGAAGCGCCGCAGTACCGCCGGGTTCTTGAACACCTGATACGCGGGCGTGCGGCTCAGCTGGACGCTCTTCTCCCACACCTCGCTCTCCTCCACCCGGGTGCGCACCCACAGCGCGACCAGGGCGGGGACGAGGCTGAAGGCGAACAACCCGCGCCAGCCGAAGGCGGGTTCGATACCGAAGAACGCGACCGCGGCGAGCAGATAGCCCAGCGAGTAGCCGCTCTGCAGCAGGCCCGACCAGAAACCGCGCCGTTCGGCGGGGATCTTCTCCATGGCGAGCGCGGCGCCCAGGCCCCATTCGCCGCCCATTCCGATGCCGTACAGCAGGCGAAGCACCAGCAGCACGGTGTAGTTCGGCGCGAAGGCGCAGGCGAATCCGACGACCGAGTAGAAGGCCACGTCGACCATGAGCGGGGTGCGGCGGCCCTTGCGGTCCGCCCACAGGCCGAAGAGCAGCGCACCGACCGGCCGCATCACCAGGGTGGCCGTGGTGAGGAAGGCCATGTCGGTGAGGGAGACATGGAAGTCGTCGGCGATCTCGCTGTAGACGAGTACGACGAGGAAGTAGTCGAAGGCGTCCATCGCCCAGCCCAAGTAGGCGGCGACGAAGGCGTTGCGCTGATCCTTGGTGAGACCCGCTGCCTGTTCCCGGACGGTCCGCAGCATGCCAGCCCTCCCTTGGTCCGCAGGTCAGGCTAGGTCGGGGCGGTGGGGCGGGCAATGCGAAGACCGGTAAAACACCCGCCACAATTGGCCAAAGGGAACGCCTGGTTCGCCCATCTCACAGTGAACCGCCCCGGGCCGGGCGGCTGTTGGCCCGTCCCGGAGCGGTTCGTTTGGAGATCACGCCAACGAAGCCCGGAACGGCGTCAGTTGCCGCGCTGTTCGCTGACGAAACTGTGCTCGCCCGGGCCGAGGCCCGACACGGTGACCGTCCCGTCGGCCACGCTCACGTCACGGGTCGCCGCCCGCTTACCGTCCCAGAGCGTCCGCCGCCCGACGGACACCCGTAGCCCGCGCGCGTCACCGGGCAGGGTGACGGAGCCCTGGGTGTGCTTGGGTACGCGGACGGTGAGCCGGAAGACGCGAGTGCTGTTCTCCCACTCGACGCCCAACGGGCCCTGCGGGGTGGGAAGTTGTCCCGTCGCCCAGTCGACGCCGCCGGGCTGCGGGCGTACTTCCCAGGTGGCGTAGCCGGGCGAGGTCGGCCGGGCGCCGAGGAGGTTGTTGGTGAGCGCGGGCAGGACGCCGGTGGACCAGCCGTGCGCCATGCTGGTGTACGCGTCCTCGTACAGGGACCCGTTCGGGCCGATGCCCTCCCAGTTGGTGATGCCGGGGTCGTTCTTGTCCATCCAGCCGTACATACGGCGGATCTGGTCGAGCGCGGAGTCGACCTGACCGGTCAGGAAGCGGGCCTCGATCTCCGGGTAGGAGGTGAAGGCGTAGACCCGCTGGGAGGCCTGGTCGAAGAGCGTGTCGTTGTCCATGAAGGCGTTCCCGTAGGCCCGTTTCGTCGTCGCGTCGAGATGGGCGAGCGCCGAGGTGGCGCGGTCCGCATCGGCGATGCCGGTGACGACGGCGAGGGAGTTGCCGTCCTGCGCGTGTCGCACTGCGCCGGTCGAGGAGTCCAGGTAGGCACCCGCGTCCCCGTCCCACAGCAGCGAGTTGACGGCCTGCGCGACCTTGTCCGCCCGCTCGCTCCACCGGGTGGTGTCGGCCTTCTGTCCCAGCAGCCGGGCCAACTGGGCGGCGTTCTGGAGTGCTTGGACGTAGAGCGCGTTGTAGTAGGTGACGCGGCCGGTGCGGCCGAGGAACGCGTAGTCGCCGTAACCGCCGGTCCCGTTGAGGCCCTTGCTGAGCAGGCCCGCGTCGTCCGTGACGCTGGGGTACCAGGTGTCCAGGACCTTCAGGAGCGTGGGGTAGTAGCGCGTCGCGTACTGGCGGTCCCCGGTGTGGAGGACGTAGTCCCAGCTGCAAGTGACCCAGTACAGCGGATAGTCGAAGAGCGGCAGGGTGTAGTTGCCGATGGAGGCGGGCGGTATCCAGCCGTCGGATCGCTGGTGGTCGGCGAGGTCGGCCAGGACGTTGCGGGCCGCGGCCGCCGCGTCGTCGTGGGTGAGGTAGAGGGTGCGCGCGGAGACGGCGAGGTCGCCCACGTACGGGTCGCGGTCACGCTTGGCACCGTCCTGGAGGACCAGCTTCCCCTCCAGCGTGGCACTCCAGGCGTTGCGCGGATCGACGTCGTCCTGGCGGAAGGTGTCGGTGACCAGTTCGTTGGTGTACGCGGCGCCGTACCAGTAACGATTCAACTCGTCGTCGGAGCACAGGAACCAGCCGCGGTAGGTGCTCGGTGTGCCCACGTACGCGGTGAACTGGAGGGCCACGGAGTCGATTTCGACCGTCCCCCAGGGCTGTGCGGCGGGGCTGTCCGAGGCGAGTGCGTCGAGGCTGATCTTGAGGTAGCGGAATCCGTGCAGTCCGTCCGCGAACACCTTGTCGCCGGCCTGGAAGCCTTTGTGGTCGGTCCAGTTGGCGCCCTTGGCGGGTACGGCGAACTGGTCCGTGCCCTGTCCGGCGCCGCCCGCCTGGTCGGAGCGGGTGAAGTCCGAGCGGTCGGTGAGGAATTGGCGGGTCTCGGAGAACGCGGCGCGTACACCTGGGGAGTTGGCGGAGGCGGAGGTGAACCTGATCTGCGGATATCCGACCACGACCTTGCCGAAGTCCACCGTGACGCTGGGCACGGGGATCGGCTCGACCGGCGCGGGCCAGACCTCGTTGATCCGGGTGAAGTTGCCGTGCGAGGTGTCCTGAGCGTGGGTCACCGTGATGCGCACGCGATCGGTGCTGACCGTCTCCGCGAACGGAACGGCCTTCTGCACCGCGTCGTTGCCCGCGACCGTGGCGGCGGTGTGCCAGTCGCCGTCGCGCCACACGTCGACGGTGTAGTCGGTCGGCACGCCGTCGCTGTTGGAGATCACCGTGATGCCCTGCAGGGTCGCGACCTGCGGCGTGGTGATGGTGAGGACGTCGGGGAACACCCCGAGGGTGTCGTCGTTCCAGAAGGTGTCCGGGTTTCCGTCGATCGCGTTGGAGGCGTCGTAGGTGCGCGGCTGCCCGTCGTTGCCGTTGTTGCCCGCGTGTGCCGACGAGGCCTCGGCCGTGGTGCCGGCGGGCCAGGCGGGGGCCGCCGCGGGCTGCGGGCGCCGCAGTACGGATCTGGAACCGCCGGGCTTGAGCAGCGCGTTGGGGTTCTTCACGTCTCCGGTCGACGCGACGATCCGCACCGGCCGGACCGTGCGCGAGGACGGTCCCTGGACGTAGCGGTGCCAGCCGCCGGCGCGGCGCGACGGGCTGCCCGTGAGCGAAGCGGAGGCTTCGGAGGCGGGGAGCGCCTCCGCGGTGGGAAGTCCGGTCGAGAGGGACACTGCGGTGAGTCCGACGGTGCCTGCTGCGGCCAGAGCTGCGCGACGGGAAATGCCTTTGTCCGGTGTGCTGTTCGACGCCATGCTGTCCCCTTGTGCGGCAGTGGATTGAATCGTTTCACTCGGCAGCTGCGTGGCGACGCTATCCCGAACACAGGATTCCCGTACAGCGCTGGGACAGAAGTTGTTCGACGCATCGGGCGTCCGCCGGATCATGCGGGGATTCCGGTCAGGGTGGCATCGGCCGCACCCCGCGCACGGTCGGGTGGGGGCGGAACTCGGCCAACTGACCGTTGTCTTCCGGTCATTGGCAGCGCCGTACCAGTCGCACCGTCCACCCCACGGACCATGCGTCAGGCGTCGAGGTCGTGCCGCGGCGGACCGACCTCTTCGACGTCCGGCCCGGACAGCTTGCGCCGCAGCGGAGTTGTCGGGCTGCTGTCGATGAGGCGGACGGTGCAGGCATCGCGAGGGCGGGCGAGGATCTGGTCGGCGTCGCCCGCCTCCACGCGGTTGCCGTGCCGCATCACGAGTACCCGGTCGGCGACCTGGCGGACCACGGCGAGGTCGTGGGTGATGAACTCGTAGGTCACGCCCAGTTGTTCACGCAGATCCGCCGGCAGGTTGAGCACCTGGCCACGGCAACCCCCGTCCGGACCCCGACGCACCCCGCGCCCGAGCCGCTCTGAACCTCCTCAACATGTACCAGGACGACTCCTCCCCCGCGCCGTTGTTCCTGACGTGCCGTGGCGCGCACGACGCGCTGCCCGAACCCGACCGGTTGCGTTCCGCCGCCCGCATCCACATCGCCCACGTCGCGCCCGAACCCCGCCGTCGCCCATCTCAAGGTGGGCGGCGCCGCGTCACCCCGCTGGGAATCCTTTCTCGACCATCTCCGCGCCCAACCCACTGGTCCAGCGGCCCGAGCGCTCTCGACACCTTGGCGGCTCAGCCTCGCCGCGACGATCTACCACCGCAGCGGCGACCCCTAGGAACTTCTGAGCCATCTCACCCCTGCCGACCTCGACAACCATCTCCTCAGTCGCCTGGTCCCTGGCACCGTCGAGCTCGGCACCAGTAGAAGCTCACATCCTCTGTCCCATGGCCGGGGCTGCACCGACCTGGTCCTCCACGAGCTGTGGCCCTTGGCAGGCCGTCGACGTGTCCGTGCCGCTGACGCCGTCCTGAGCGCCACGGCCGTCCTGCTCACCCTCCCGGTCGCCTGTTCTCCGACCGGCCCGCGCTGCTCGTCACAAGAACCTGCGCGCTCGCCCTTTTCGCGGGCCTGGTGGCATGGCTCAACAAGGCGCCACTCCCCCATCGCCTCCAGTGGAGGCGCCTCTACACTCTGCACGGGCGGACCGACCTGGTGGTCGGTGTCCTGGCTTTCGGGCTCGTCGCCGCGAGCGCCATCGGTTTCCTGCTCGGCCCACGCTGGGCAGTTGGGCTGACAGACAGGTGAAGCCCCTGGTAGATGGGTTTTCGACCAAGAGAACCGTCTCCACCAGAAGCTTCACGTGCTTGGCTACCCGTCCGGACTGGACCTGTCCAGCTCTGCCCTCCGCTTCCTTACCGCCCGCCTGCGGGAACACCGCCGGGCTCTCGGCACCCGATGGCGTCGCCTGAGCGCGGGCCGGCAGGCCCTGCTCGCCCTCGCCCATCTCCGCAACGGTCACCCGTACGCCCAGCTCGCGGCCGGGTTCGGCATCGGTACGACCACCGCCTACCGCTACATCACCGAAGCCGTCGACCTGCTGGCATGCCTCGCCCCGACACTCGCCGAGGCAGCCCGGGCGGCGTCGATGAAGGCGTTCGTCCTGCTGGACGGAACGCTGCTCCCGATGGACCGTATTGCCGCCGACCGGCCCTCCTACTCGGGCAAGCACAAGAAGCACGGGATGAACGTGCAGGTCATCGCCGACCCTTTCGGTCGCCTGCTGTGGGCCTCGCCGGCCCTCCCCGGGGCTGTCCACGATGTCCGTGCGGCCCGCGAGCACGGCATCGTCGACGCGCTCGCCGACGCAGGCGCCAATTGCTTGGCGGACAAGGGCTATCAGGGTGCCGGAGGCACGGTCCGTGTTCCCTACCGAGGCCGGTGGGAGACGCTCTCCACAGGTCAGCAGGCAGTCAACCGGTCCCACGCGAGGATTCGTGCCCTCGTCGAGCAAGCCATCGCCACCCTCAAGTCCTGGCGACTCCTCCGCAAGCTCCGCTGCTCGACGACCCGGATCACGAGCCTCGTCCAAGCTGTCCTCACCCTCCATCTGGCCAGCTCAGACCGAGGATAGAGAGGCAAAATTGGTCGTATCTCCCCGACTTGATGTCCGGGACAAGCGTCCACCGATGTGGTGCCTGCGTTGATCTTCGTACGATGTACCGGTGGAACTTCGGCAGCTTCGCTACTTCGTTGCCGTCGCGGAGGCCCTGCACTTTGGGCGCGCGGCCGAGCGACTACACATCTCCACGCCCACGCTCAGCCAGCAGATCAAGGCGGTCGAGCGCGAGATCGGCGCGCCGCTGCTGGTCCGGCACAGTCGCGGCGTACGGCTGATGCCCGCGGGAGAGGTCCTGCTTCGTACGGCCAAGGAGGCGCTGCGAGCGACCGACCACGCACTTCGGGAGACGCGCCGCGCAGCGAGTGTCGCCGACCCGGTGCTGCGCTTCGGGCTGCTGAACGGGGTGCCGCCGTGGCTCCCGGGACAGATCGAGGAGCTTCTGGCCGACCACATGCCGGACTGCCGGATGACACTGCTGGGCGGCACGACCGCGCAGCAGCTCGCGATGCTGGAGGGCGGCGAGGTCGACCTCGCACTGCTGCGCGTCCCGTCCGCGTCGCCCGAGGGCGTACAACGGGTGGAGGTCGCCGAGGAGGAGCTCGGCGTGCTGATGTCGGCGGCCAATCCACTTGCCGCTCGAGAGGTCGTTGATCCGACCGATCTCACCGGCCGTGAACTGATTCTCTTCGCGAGAGAGTTCGCGCCCGACGTGCACGACGCGATGGTGGACCGCCTGCACGCCCTCGGCGCCGATGTCGCTCTCAGCGAGAGCGCGATGCCTCATGCGCAGTTGCGCGCCGTGCTACCGCTGCGGCCCGCTGCGTTCAGCCTGAGCTCGGCTCGCGCCGTCTCGCCGCCCGACCTTGTCTGGCGGCCGCTCCGGAACGCCCCGCTGTCGATCACGTACGCCGCCGCATGGCGCACGGACAGCCACAATCCGGCACTCCGCGCCCTCCTGCCCACTCTGACCAGGAACGTTAGTCTGCGCCGAACGACCCTTCGATAACACGACGTGGACGCACGATCACGCTCGATGATCCGGTAGTGCCATGACCACAGAACACGTCATCATCGTCGGCGGCAGCTCCGGCATGGGACTCGCGCTGGCCGAGACCCTGCTCTTTGAGGGTTCCGAGGTCACCATCGCCTCCCGCTCCCCCGAACGCCTGGAAGAGGCGGCGCGCTCTCTTGCGTCGGATCGCGTTCGGACCGTTCAAGCCGACATCACCCATGAGAACGACGTCGCGCGCCTCTTCAACGAGCCCGCAGACCACGTTGTAACAACCGCGGTCGACGGGGCCGGCGCCTATCAGCCCATCGTCGAGTTCGACGTGGACACGGCCCGCGGGGTGCTCGACTCCAAGCTCATCGGTGCCGTCCTCCTCGCCAAGCACGCCGCCCCTGCCCTCCGGCCCGGCGGATCGATCACCCTTACTTCGGGCATCGCCGCATACCGTCCCAGCCCGCGCGGCTCGATGGTCGCGGCCGTGAACGGAGCGCTCGCCTCGTTCGCCCGCGCGGCCGCCTTGGAGCTGGCCCCGATCCGGGTGAACGTGATCTCCCCGGGCTGGGTCGACACCCCGGTGTGGGATCTCATCTCAGGCAGCGGCAAGGCCGCAACATTGGCCGCCAAGGCCGAAGCCCTCCCCGTCGGCCGCGTCGGCCGCCCTGAGGACATCGCCCACGCCATCGTGGCGCTGATGCGCAACGGCTTCATCACAGGCACCGTCCTGCACGCCGACGGTGGCCACCGCCTCGTGTAATCAGTCGGCGGGACGATGTCCCGAACATTGGGGACGGGATAGGGGATATCGCCTCTCCAACGCGAAAGGGCTGTACGCCCTTCGCGTCTGAAGTGGCGAGTGTGTCTCACGTGTCGCATCCGGTGAGGACTGCGGCCCTTCATCCCCGGTCCTTCCTCGCCATCCGCCTCAACCACCTCAAACCGAGGTTGGAAAGAGCTCCCGGCGTACGAGGCAGGCCATTCGAGCCTTGACCGGGCGACACCACCTGTTCCAGCGAGTTCGGAAAGTCTTCTCCAACCTGCCGTGTTGGCTGGGCAGTTCTGCCCTGGCGACGGCTGCCCCGCGATGTCGGCCAGCACCACTCTGCGGTTTGGATCTCCGAAGGTCAGGCGTACCGCAAGCCCTACCCATGGGCCTACCTGTGGAGGGATCGACAACCGGCAGACACAAAGACTTTGCCGGTTCCCTCGCTGAGCACCGTCGGGTCGTCACCCTGCACCGCGAGACGGTCACCGTCAGCAGACTGCGCTTCCTGCATGCCCGCCAAGTGATGCGCATCCGCCGCAAGCGCCGCCACACGGGCCAGAATGAGCCGAGGCCGCCTGCGCTGTCCTCCGCGGATAGGGTGGACGGTGATCGACAGGGACGGGCTGGTGAGGGCGGCGGACGGCGTGGGCGGTGCCGAGGAGAGCAGCAGCACGGGCACCGGGCGCCCGACGTCACGGGACGTCGCCCGGCTCGCCGGTGTGTCGCACACCGCCGTGTCCTTCGTGTTCAACGGCCGAGCCGAGGGCAACCTCTCCCCCGCCACCCAGGAACGCATCCGGCAGGCCGCGGCCCAGCTGGGCTACCGCCCCGACCCGGTGGCCCGCGGTCTGCGCCGTCGCCGTACGGCCGTGATCGGGCTGGTCACCGATGAGATCGCGTCCTCGCCGTTCGCCGGTCGGCTGCTGCGCGGCGCCATGGAGACCGCCTGGGACAGGGACCATCTCGTCCTCACCGTCGACTCCGGCGGTGACCCGGTCAAGGAGGACGCGGCCGTCGCGGAACTGCTCGACCGGCGCGTGGACGGCATCATCTACGCGGCCATGTCACTGCGCCGGGTCCGCGTCCCCGAGGGCCTGCACCGCACCCACTCCGTGCTGGCCAACTGCCTGCCCGAGGACGACTCCCTGCCCGCCGTGGTCCCCGCCGAGCGCGCCGGTGGCCGTACGGCGGCCCGGCTGCTGCTCGCTGCGGGCCACCGCCGGCTCGCCGTGATCGGCGGTCTGGACGACATCGCCTCGGTGGAACGTACCCGCGGCATCCGGGACGCGCTGCGCGCCGAGGGCCTCACCGTGCCCAAGGAGTGGATCGTGCGCGGCGGCGGGGAGATCTCCGCGGGATACGCGGGGGCGCTGCGCCTGCTCGACGGGGTCGAGCCGGGCCGTCGCCCCACCGGTGTCCTGTGCTACAACGACCGGGTCGCGGCGGGTGTCCTGCACGCTGCGACCCGGCTCGGGATCGACGTGCCCGCCGATCTGTCCGTGGTCGGTTACGACGACCAGGAGCACATGGCCGCGTTCCTCACGCCGCCGCTCACCTCGGTCGCGCTGCCGCACCGGGCGATGGGCGAGGCGGCGGCCCGGCTTCTCCTGGACGCCATCGAAGCCGGCCGTACGCCGCCCGCGACCGTCCGGCGCCTGGCCTGCCCCGTGGTCAGCCGCGACTCCGTGGGTCCGGCGCCCACCCGGTGACCCGGGCACCCGGCCCGTCGACGACCAGCTCGGCGATGTCGCCGGGGCGCCGGTAGACGCGCTCGGTGACCATGGCCCGTTCCGCCACGAAGAGTTCGAGGAGCGAGCCGTCGACGAGCAGCCGGAGCGCGAGTTCCGGCGCCTTCGGCACGTGCACGGTGATCGGGGCGGAGCCTTCCCTGCCGGTCCGGGGCCAGGCGCCGCGGTCGAGGACGACGGTCCCCGAGGCAGGGTCCGCCCGGACGGTAAGCTCCCGGCCCGCCGCGTCCCGGAGCACGCTCACCGTGGTCGGTTCGCATGCGGTGACCGTCAAGTCGTAGGCGGATGGAAGCGGAACCCGGCCCGGCGCGGTGACGAACGGCTCGGCCGGGCGCAGTAGTTCGAGTTCCGGGGCCGGACTCACCCGTAGTGAACCGTCGGGGTGGACGTCGACGACCCGTGGCGCGGTGAGTACGCCCGCCCATCCGGCCCGGTGCACCTCCTCCTGCGGGCGGGCCTCCCACGACCAGCCCCACAGCAGTGCGCGGTCCGGCTCCTGGAGCACGGCGGGAGCGTAGAAGTCCCGCCCCTGGTCGAGCCGGCCGCCTGCGCGCGGCGCAAACCTCAACGCGCCCTGGCCATCGGCCTCCAGACAACCCGTCAGATATCCGGTGGAGCAGGGATCCCCGTCCCACAGGGACACCAGGAGCACGTGCTCGCCGCCTGCTGTCCAGTACAGGTGCGGGCACTCCCAGCCCACCGACTTGTCGCCGAACACGCCTGCGGACACCGGGTCCTTGCCGTCCAGCAGCACACCGGCGAACCTCCAGTCGGTCAGGTCGTCGCAGTCGTAGAGCAGGACCGACGGCGTGCCGTCGGCGTGCCCGGCCCCGACGAGGGCCCAGCGCCTGTCCGCGTGGCGGAAGACGAACGGGTCGCGGAACATGACTACGTCCAGTCCCGGCGGCGGTCCTGCCACCACCGGCGTCGGCAGCGGCTTCCACTCGGTCAGCCGCTCGTCGTCCGGGTCCGCCGCCCGCGCCAGGCAGATGGTGCCGAGTCCGGTGTGGGCACGGTCGACTCCCGTGTATACGGCGGTCGGTGTGCCGGCGTCGTCGGTCACGCAGCCCGACCAGCAGCCGGCCTCGTCGGGGCCGCCCGGCGTCGGGGTGAGCGCGATCGGGTGGTGCTCCCAGTGCGCGAGGTCGGCGCTGGAGGCATGACCCCAGTGGACGTTCGCGTGCACCGGTGCGTCGGGGTTGTGCTGGTAGAAGAGGTGGTAGCGGTCCCGCCAACGGAACGGCCCATTGGGGTCGTTGATCCAGCCGGCGGGCGGACGGACCCTGAAACGGGGCGCGTTGGGGTCATTGCTCAACGGTTGACTCCTGCGGACGTGATGCCCTCGCGCAGAGGGCGCTGGCCGACGACGAACACGGCGAGGGCGGGGAGCATCGAGAGCACGACCCCGGCCAGGACCACCGAGATCGACCCGGTGCCGAGGTTGCCCTGCAGGGAGACCAGGCCCAGCGGAAGCGTGTAGTTCTGGCTGGAGGTCTCCAGGATCAGCGGGCGGAAGAATTCGTTCCAGTGGTAGTTGAAGGCCAGTACGCCGACGATCGCCAGGCCGGGTGTGGCCAGCGGCGCGTACACCGAGCGGAAGATCCGCCAGGTCCCCGCGCCGTCCAGCATGGCCGCCTCGCCCAGGTCCTTCGGCATACCGAGGAAGTACTGGCGCATCAGGAAGGTGCCGAAGGCGGTCGGGAAGGCCGGGATGATCAGGCCGAGGAGTGTGTCGGTGAGGCCCATCGTCTTCAGCACCAGGAACACCGGCACGATGGTGACCTGCAACGGCACCATCATGGTCGCCAGGACCAGGCCGAAGAGCGGCTTCTTGAAACGGAACTCCAGGCGCGCGAAGGCGTATCCGGCCAGGCCCGCCGTGATCATCTGGCCGACGGCGATCAGTGCCGTCACCAGCGTGGAGTTCAGGGCGAGCAGCCACACGTCGATCTGCTGGAAGACCCCGCGGTAGGCCGCGGTCGTCGGATGCGTCGGGATGATCTGCGGAGGCAGGTCGAAGGACTGGGCCGGAGTGCGCAGCGAGGTGGCGACGGTCCAGATGACCGGGCCCAGCGTCAGCAGGGCGCACACGGTCAGCGCGGCGATCCGGGCCCAGGGGGCGAGTGAGTAACGGACGCGCCTTGGGGTCGGGGTTGCTTGGCTCATGCGGCTCACCGGCTCACTGGTAGTGGACGAAACGCCGGCTGAGCCGGAACTGGACGGCGGTGACCGCCATGATCAGCGCGAAGAGCAGCACGCCCACCGCGGATGCCTCGCCGAAGTCGAGCTGCTCGAAGGCCCTCTCGTAGATCACCATCACCACGGTGCGGGTGGCGTCGCCGGGTCCGCCGTCGGTGAGGACGTAGGGCTGTTCGAAGACCTGCAGGGCGTTGATGATGCCGACCACCGACGCGACGAGCAGCGTCGGTGACAGCAGCGGCAGCGTGATGCCGAGGTGCTTGCGCAGGCCGGTCGCGCCGTCGAGGGCGGCGGCCTCGTGGATCTCCTTGGGGATGTTGTTCAGACCGCCGACGAACAGCAGGAACGAGAATCCGAACTGCTGCCAGACGTAGACCAGGACCACCGTGGCCATCGCCGCGTGCTCCGAGGTCAGCCAGGGCACGGGCGCGACGCCGACCAGGCCGATCAGCCAGTTCACCACCCCGAAGTCCTGGTTGAACAGGTACTTCATCACCACCGAGATCGAAGCGGCGGACAGCACCAGCGGGAAGAAGAACGCCGAACGGAACACCGACCGCAGCCACACCGGCATCCGCCCGTTCAGCGCGAGTGCCAGCGTCAGCGCGATCAGCAGTTGCAGCGTGACCGCGAGGACCATGAAGAGGAGCGTGTTGCGGAAGGAGACCAGGACGGTCGAATCCGTGAAGGTCGTACGGTAGTTGGCACCGCCGGCGAAACGGGGCGGGTCGATCACGTTCCAGTGGAACAGGCTCAGCACGACGGACCCGATGATCGGCACGACCGTGAAGACGACGATGCCGACGACCGTGGGCGCCAGGAACAGCGCGGCCAGCAGCCGGGCGCCGCGGTCGCGGACGGACAGCCGTACGGCGACGGCGGGTGGCGTGGCGGACCGCGGACGTACGGCCGGGACCTGGGAGTCCGGGACCTGAGTGTTCGTCATACCTCACGCTCCATGGCCTGCTCCAGGGCGCCCTGCATCCGGCGCAGCGCGGGACCCACCGCACGCGGCGAGGCCAGCGCGGTGCCGGTGTACTTGAGCAGGACGTCGGTCACCTCGGCGACCTGCGGCGGCGCGGGGATCGGGCCTGTGTCGGGAAACCGGTCGAGGGTGTCGTAGAAGACCTGCCAGTGCGCCGGGCCGCTCGCGGCGTAGCGGGCGGCGGTCAGCATCGAACGCCGGGCCGGGGTGGTCTGGTTGCTCCGGAACAGCCGGGTCATGGTGTCCTTGCGGGCCGCGTACTTGATGAACTCCCAGGCGGCTTCCTGCTTCTTCGAGGTGCGCAGCAGCGCGTAGCCCGCCGCGCCGAACTGGTGGCGCTGGGTACGTCCGCGCGGGAAGTACTGCACGTCGTAGTCGGCGGCCCGCATGCCGGCCAGCTGCAGGCCGCCCGCCCAGAAGCCGCCGGCCGGTGTGACGCCGACGCGGCCGGTGGAGAACACGCCGACCAGATTGCTGCCGTTGCCGCCCTCGGGCCGGGTGCACAGGTTCTCCTGGACGAGGGAAGCGAGATAGTCGTACGCCTCCTCGACCCGGTCGGCGGTGGCCTGCGGGGTCGTCCAGCGGAAGCCCCCGCCGCGCCCCCGCCTGTCGGCGGCCGGGTAGAAGGTGTCCCACAGCCAGGAGCCGCCGGGCGCCTTCGACTCCTTCAGCAGGTTCGTGCCGTTCGCGAAGAGCCAGGGCACCACGCCGCCCCACAGCCGGTTGGTCCAGAAGTACGGCGTGAAGTGCGCGCCGCCGGTACGTTTCAGCTCCCGCAGCAGCTCGGTGAAGTCGTCGCGGCTCCAGTCGGCCGCCGGGAAACCCGCGCCCGCCCGCTTCAGCACCTGCTTGTTGAGGTACATGTCGGCGGCGTTGAACTCCATCGGCAGTTGGTAGAGGTTCCCCTCGTACATCATCGACTCCACCAGCGAGGGGTGGACGTCGGCGAAGTACTCACGCAGCTCCGCCGCGTCCCGCCGCACCCAGCGGTCCAGGGGCACGCCGAGCCGCCGGGCGAACAACTGCACGCCTTCGGTGGCCACATACACCAGGTCGGGAGCGGTGCCCGCGGCGATCTGGGTGAGGATCTTCGCGAAGAAGTCCGACCAGTCGACGGCCTGCACCGCGTTCACCCGCAGCGGGATGTCGGGGTGCAGCCGGTGGAAGCCCTTGGTGAGGGCGTCGACGGTGGCCGGGTCGAAGGCGGAGCCGAGGGTGGCGACGACGAGGGAGCCGTCGTCACGGCCGGGGATGTCGGCTCCCGTGAGCCGGTCCCAGCTCGCGGCGGTCCCGGCCAGGGCGGCTGCTCCGGCCCCGGACGCGCCGTACCGCAGCAGCGTGCGGCGGGGGAGGTGCGAGTCAGTCATCAACGGGCCTAACTCGTGTTAGTTCAGGGGTGATGCCCCAGATGATGGGAACCGGGCGGCAGGCCTGTCAAGGGTCGGGAACGCTTGACCTTTAACGAGTTAGGTCTACAGTCCTCGTTCACCTGAGCCGATTTTTCACGCCCTCTGCGTCGTGAGCCGCCACGAGAGGAACGATGAGTCATGCCCGGAACATCGGGGATTTCCAGGAGATCACTGTTCGCGGGATCGGCGGCGGGCACCGCCGCCGCGCTGCTGCCCACCTCGGCGGCCACGGCCGAGAGCGTGACCAAGTCCGTGGCGAGCGGGGCGAGTTACCGTGCCGCGTACCACTTCACGGTCCCCGACCAGTGGAAGAACGACCCGCAGCGGCCCGTCTGGATCGACGGCGAGTACCACTACTACTACCTCTACAACGCCGACTACTTCACCGGTATCGTCGGCACCGCGTGGCGCCTGGCCACCACCAAGGACCTGGTCTCCTTCGCCGACCGCGGGGTCGCCGTGCCCAAGGACACCACTCCCAACGGCGATCTCTGGTCGGGTTCGGCGGTGGTCGACATCGGCGACACGGCCGGATTCGGCGCGGGCGCGGTGATCGTCATCGTCACCATGTCCCCCGGCGGCGGCACCGCCCACCAGGAGCAGTTCCTGTACTACTCGACCGACGGCGGTCTCACCTTCAGCAACTACGGGACCGACCCCGTCCTGCCCAACCCCGGCGTCGCCGACTTCCGCGACCCCAAGGTGATCCGCGACGAGGACCGGGGCCGCTGGGTGATGGCCCTCGCCGAGAACGACAAGATCGGTTTCTACCACTCCGACGACCTCAAGTCCTGGTCGTACGTGAACGGTTTCGTCCACGACGGCATCGGCGTCCTGGAGTGCCCCGACCTGTTCCGCGTCACCGCCGGCGACGGCACCGTGAAATGGGTGCTCGGCGTGAGCGCCAACGGGAAGACCTCGGGGCTGCCCAACACGTACGCCTACTGGACGGGTTCCTTCGACGGCAGCGCGTTCACCGCCGACGCGAGTGCCCCGCAGTGGCTCGACCACGGCTGGGACTGGTACGCCGCCGTCACCTTCGAGAAGCGGGACGCGAGCGGCGCGGTGGACGCGGCCGTCCGGTACGCGATCGGCTGGGTGAACAACTGGGACTACGCCGACACCACCCCCACCATCGACTGCGACGGCTTCAACGGCACCGACTCCATCGTCCGCGAGATCACCCTGGAGAAGGCGTCCGACAACACCTACTACCTCGCCTCCCGGCCCGTCGCCGGCCTCGACTCGTATGTCGCCCGCACCGTGAACCTCGGCGACGTGACCGTGGACGGCACGAAGGTGCTCGACTACACCGGTATCTCCTACGAGGTGGCGACCGAGATCACCTGGTCCCAACTCACCGGCGCCGGCCTCCAGTTGAGGCGCTCACCCGGCGGCGGCCGGCACATCGACGCCGGGATCTACGCCGACTACGCCTTCCTCAACCGACGCAACACGGTGAACGCCGACACGTCCGGCAAGTGGCAGGAGAGCCACACCCCGTTCGACCCGTCCGCCGGCACGGTGAAGCTGCGCATCCTGGTGGACCGCACGTCGGTGGAGATGTTTGTCGACGATGGCCGCTACGTGCACACCAGCCAGGTGTTCCCGTACCTGCTGGACACCCGGCTCGCGCTGTTCACGATCGGCGGCAGCGCGGTGTTCCGCAACACGGTGATACGCGAGTTCTCGGTGTGAGGTCGGCCAGGGACGCGGGTGCACACCGTGCGCCTGGACCCGATCGGCAACACAGGAACGGGCCGCCCGTCGAGATCAAACCGGGCAAACGTGGCTCTCGCTCTCTCCGGACCTTGCCCCGGCGGAGCCCTTGCGCGTTGGAACCCGCGTCTGCGACAGGATCCGCCGGACAGGCCCTAGCCCCGTTCGCGCGCCGGCGAGACGCTCCCGCACGGCGCTTGCCTGGCTCCGTGGGGCCTGATTGAGGCTGATTGTGCGGAAGTTGCACGCAGTGAGCTTTGCAGTAGATCACGGAGTGCGGATGCTTGCTTCCCGACCGTGAACCGCCGGTCTCTGCCCTCGCTGCTCGGCTGAAGTCCTCGGAACGGTCAGCGTGCGGCCTCCGCGTCACCGCTCCCGCGGAGACAGGATGCTGATCGGTCGCTGACAGGATCTTCATACCTGGCCGGGATGTTGGTGCCATGTCCTCCTTCACCGATCCCCGGCGTCGCGGCATCATCGGTCCCGTCCTGACGGTCGTCGCAGCCGGCACGGCCCTCGTCCTGCTCGCCTCCTGCGGCGACGGTGGGAAGGGCACCCGCGACGAGGGTGTCGCCTCCATCGCCACCCCTTCCGCCACCCCTTCCGCCACCGTCGGAAAGACGGCGGACCCGGACGCCGGACATGTGAGGAATCCCCGCTACGGCGACGGCGTGCGGGCCATGGTGAAGTGCATGAACGGTCACGGGATCAAGAGCGTGGTCTCCGACGGGAATTGGGGACTGGTCAGCGGTGACAGCATGAACCTGCCCGACTTCGACAAGTACAGGGTCGAGTGCCGGGTGAAGTCCTTCGGCGGCGACGGCTGACGCACTCGTGGATGACCACACACGTCCGAGCCCGCCTGCCCTTCGGCCCGCCCCGCCATACGACTTTGGTCGCTCGTGGTAGCGACGAACGGAGGCTGTGCGCGCGGGCGGTGATGTCTACCGTTGGCGCGTGGACGTGAAGACGAAGGCGCGCGAGGTCCGGAAGCAGTTGCTGGCGGCACAGCTGTGGTCCCGGCGGCAGATCGTCGGTGAGACGGTGCTGGCACTCGTGCTGGGCCTGTTCGCGCTGCTGAGTTTCGCCCACGAGGGCGTGCCGCTGATGATCGCCGCGGCGGTGACCGCCGTGGTGCTCTCGCTGCTGCGACGGTCCTTCCCGGCGACCGTGCTGGTCCTCACGGGAACGATCGCCGGCGCGCTCGGCAGTTTCGGGGTCGTGCTGATAGCCGTGAGCTGGTCGGCGGGGGCGCGGATCGAGGCGCCACGGCGGGCGCTCACACTCTTCGGGACCGCCTACGTCCTCTACGCGGGACTGTCCGTCCGCCAAGCACCCCTCGGCCTGGTCACGGGGCAGATGCTGGTGTTCGCCACGCTCGCGTTCCTCGCGACGACGGTCGTGCCCGGTCTCACCAGTCGCTACCGCGCCCAGCGGCGCAGGCTCGTCCACGCGTTGCACGAGCACAACGCCCAGCTGCTGCGCGAACGCGAGATCATCGCGTCCCACGCGCGCCTGCGCGAGCGGCAGCGCATAGCGCAGGACATGCACGACAGCCTGGGTCACCAACTGGCGCTGATCGCCGTCCATACGGGTGCCCTGGAGGTGGACCGGGACCTGACGGACGGGCAGCGCGAGGTGGTCGGCGTCCTGCGGGAGGCGTCCGTGGCCGCGATGCACGAGCTGCGCGAGGCCGTCGGCATCCTGCACGACGGCACACCGGACCCGGCCCGGGAAAGCGAGCCCGACCCGGAGCCCGCGGCCAGGGGTGTGGCGGGGATAGCCGGCCTGGTGGCGGCGTCGCGGGGCGCGCACTCGGTCGTGGAGCTACGGCAGGCGGGCGAGGCACGGCCACTGACCCCCGCCGCCGATCACGCTGCGTACCGGATCGTGCAGGAGTCGCTGACCAATGCCCTGAAGCACGCGCCGGGGGCCTCGATCGCCGTCGAGTTGCGGTACGAGCCGGACTCCCTGGTGGTCGAGGTGGCCAACGGGCCGATACCGGTGACGGCCGGCGGCGGACGGCACACCGTGGTCAGCGGCGGGCAGGGCCTCACGGGCCTTGAGGAGCGGGCCCGGCTGGTCGGCGGCATGGTGCATACGGGCTCCACGGCCGAGGGCGGATTCCGGGTCGCGGGTGTTCTGCCGTACGGCCCCCCGCCGCGCACGCCGGGCGGGGAGCAGCTGCGAGCGGACTCGGTGCAGAAGGGAACGACGTTCGTCGATGCGGCGAACGACTTCCGGGGGCAGAGCGAAGGGGTGGTGCCCGGCGACGGTGGTGCGGACATCGACTGGTCCGGTGCGCCGGACAGGCAGAGGGAGTTCGACATCGCCATGGGACGCAAAGGGAAAGGCGTCGTGATCGGATGCAGTGCCGCAGTGGTGATCTTCCTGGTTCTCGGAGTGCTGGCCGTCGTGCTGATCGTCAACCTGGTGGAGAAGGAGTCCGACAAACTCACGATCCAGCCGTCCGTCTACAACTCCGTGAAGGTCGGAGACACCGAGACGGCCGTGCGGGACAGGCTGCCGCACGGTAAGTCGTTCCTGGCCGGGGCCATAGACGACGACCAGAGGCCCGCCGTGCCGCGGGGGGCGACGTGCGCGACCTACCTGTCGACGGAGGACTGGCCGAACGAGGGGGACAAGATGCCCGCCTACCGCTTCTGCTTCAAGGACGGCAAACTGATCGAGAAAAAGGCCTACTTGGTCAAGTAGCAGCCATCGCCGCACGTCCTGCAGGAGAGTCGTGATCAGAGTCCTCGTCGCGGATGACGAACCGCTCATCCGGGCGGGCATCAGGATGATCCTCACCTCCGCCGACGACATCGACGTCGTGGCGGAGGCGGCCAACGGCCGGGAGGCCGTCGACCTGGTCCGCGCCCACTCCGTCGACGTGGCACTGCTGGACATCCAGATGCCCGTACTGGACGGATTGTCCGCGCTGGCCGAACTGCGGCGAGCGGCACCGACCGTACGACCGCTGATCCTGACGACGTTCGGTGAGCGGGAGAACGTACTGCGTGCGCTGAGCCACGGAGGCGCCGGGTTCCTGCTGAAGGACTCGGCGCCGGCCGAACTGATCCAGGCGGTGCGGGCGGCTGCGGCCGGGGACGCGTATCTGTCACCGGCCGCCACCCGCCATGTGGTCGACTCGCTCGCCTCGGGACAGGCCGCGGCGCGCGGCGAGGAGGCGCGGCGGCGTCTGGAGACACTGAGCACCCGCGAACTGGAAGTGCTCGCACTGCTCGGTGAGGGCTTGTCGAACGCCGACGCGGGCGCGCGGATCCATGTGAGCGAGGCGACGGTAAAGACGTACGTCAGCCGGATCCTGACGAAGCTCCGGTGCGAGAACCGGGTACAGGCGGCGCTGCTGGCGCGGGACGCGGGGCTGGAGCCCAGCTGAGGCGTCGGCCCCCGCGGCCCATGGGCGGTCATCGACCGCCGGGCCGGGCTCCCAACTGCTCCATCAGGGAGAACAGGTTGGCCACGCCCCAGTGTTCGGTGATCCTCCCGTCGACCACACGCATGGCGTCGACGGTCTCGACGTGAATCGCCTTCCCGGTGGGGGCGATATCGAGGAACTCGCCCTCGTGCGTCCCGTGGTAGGTCTTGTACGTGGTGACGAGGTTGCCCTCGGCCGCCTGCCAGTGGATCACCGCGCGGAAGTCGGGAAACGCTGCCCGCAGCACCTTGCAGAGCTCCAGGGCACCGGCCTTGTCGGGGGTGCGGCCGGGCTGCGGGGTGTGGTCGACGAAGTCGTCGGCGAACAACTCGTCGTACAACGCGTAGTCGCCGCCACCCTGGACCTCCTCGGTACGCCCGGCGTGCGCGGCGGGGGGGGCCGTACGGCCTGACTTCAATGCTCAAGTGACTGGAGAGCGCGAAATCACGACGGGGGCCGGGTCGGCGACCTGCCCCGGGTGACTGTCAGCGCACGGGCGAGTCGATGCGTTGCAGGATTCGCTCGGCGTCCTGGCCGAGGCGGCGCAGGCGCTCGCCGGACAGGTTGTCGACCACCAGGTGACGCACATGGGCCACGTGTCCGGGTGCCACGGACTCCAGCTTTCGCATGCCGTCGGGCAGGAGGATGGCGTTGGTGAAGCGCCCGTCGCCCGGATCCGGTTCGCGGCGGACGTAGCCGCGGCTCTCCAGGCGCTTCACCAGGTGCGACAGCCGGGACAGCGACGAGTTGGTGTGCTCGGCGAGCACACTCATGCGCAGAGTCCATTCGGGAGCCTCGGCCAGCATGGCCATGCTCATGTACTCGACCATGCTCAGCCCGGCATCGCGCTGCAACTGGGAATCGAGGGCCCATGGAAGTCTGGCGGTCAGCCGGACCAACGACATCCACGACGCCAGTTCGGCCGGCGCGAGCCACAAGTCGTCGTGTTCGTCCACCTGCTGGGCCTCGTCCGGGGTGGTCATTCCGCGAGGATACCAGCCGGTGACTTGAATGTTCACGCGATCTGAGCGTAGCGTAAAGGTTGAACATTGAACCTTCATGGAATCCCTGCGCGAGAAGGAAGCACACCATGAGCGCACTGCTGACACCCACGGTGGACGTGCGGCGGGCCGGCGGGCGGCTTGCGAGTCGATTGTCCTGGCTCGACTCGAAGCACTCGTTCTCCCTGGGCACCCACAAGCCGGATCCGGCGAACACGCACCACGGTCTGCTGCTGGTCCACAACGAGGACCTGGTGCAGCCGGGCACGGGCTTCGACACCCATCCGCACCAGGACATGGAGATCGTCACCTGGGTTCTCCAGGGCTCGCTGGTCCATCAGGACTCCGGCGGCCACTCAGGTGTGATCTACCCCGGGCTGGCCCAGCGGATGAGCGCCGGCACCGGCATCCTGCACTCGGAGAAGAACGACCCCTACGGGTCGATCGCCGAACGCCCCGCCGATCCCGTGCACTTCGTCCAGATGTGGGTCCTGCCCGACGAGGCCGGCGTCGCTCCGGGCTACGAACAGCTGGAAATCGACGGCGAGTTGCTGTCCGGCGGGCTGGTGACGGTGGCGTCCGGCATGGACCGGCACCAGGACGCGAGCGCCATCCGGATCCGGAACCGGCACGCGGCGCTGCACGTGGCACGGCTGCGGGCCGGGCAGCAGGTGATCCTTCCCGAGGCGCCGTATCTGCACCTGTTCGTCGCCCGCGGCTCCGTCGAGCTGGAGGGCACCGGCAATCTCGACGAGGGTGACGCCGTGCGTTTCACCGCCACGGGTGGACACCGGGTCGGCGCGACCGGCCCCGCGGAGATCCTCGTCTGGGAGATGCACGCCACCTTCGAACTGTGACGCCCCGAGGCCCATGTACGGGACGCCCCTTACGACTTGAGGCCGATGCGGCTCATGTGGCCGGAGAGTTCAATGGCGGCCATGTCGAGCGAAGTCGAATGCCCGCAGTGCCATCACACTTTCGAACCCGGTGCGGTCCGCCCGGTCGATCCCGGTGTGGTGCGCTGGTTGACCGAAGAGCTGACCTGGTCGGGTCAGGAGCCCACCGAGCGCATGTACTCGGACTATCTGTACTCGGCCGGCGACACCCCCGTGTCCCGGCAGCGTTTCGTACAGGACCTCGCCTACCTGGGTGTGCCGGAGATACGGGACGCGGACGGGACCTGCCTCCTCGTCAGAAAGTGAGTTGCCCGGCCGGGGGCCTGCCTGGGTAGGGTCGGGCGGTGCCCGAGTTGCAGCGGCTGCGCGCCGATCATGCCCCGGCGGTCCTGGCCTTCGAGTCGGCGAACCGCGCCTACTTCGCCGCCTCCGTCTCCGACCGCGGCGACGACTACTTCGAGCACTTCTCCGACGGGTACGAGGCCCTGCTGGCCGAGCAGGAGGCCGGTGTCTGCGCCTTTCATGTGCTCGTTGCCGAGGACGGCTCAGTACTCGGCAGGTTCAACCTGTTCGACGTCGTCGAGGGCCGCACCGCCGACCTCGGCTACCGGGTGGCACAGCACGTCGCCGGGCGAGGGGTGGCGACCGCGGCCGTTGAGGAGCTCTGCCGGCTGGCGGCGACACGACACGGTCTGCGTACGCTCCGGGCGGCCACCTCGGACGCGAACATCGCGTCTCAGAAAGTGCTGGCCAAGGCCGGATTCGTCCCGCTCGGCCCCGCGCTCCCGGCCGAGATCGGCGGCAAGCAGGGCACCTGGTACGAGCGCACCCTCACCCCAGCAGACTGAGCAGCGACGCCGCGGGCAACGGCCAACGGGTGTGCCCGCGCGGCCCCGTCACCGGTGTCGCGGTCAACAGTGAGTTCAGGACCGCCTCTTCCACGGCGTCCAGCACCGCGCCGAAGAGGACGTCGAGCCCGGCATCGGGCACCACCGCGGGTCCGGCGGGCGTGCCGAGGGGGCGGGTGCCGAACGCGAGGCCGTAGTCGCCGCTGCCGTGGCCGTAACCCGCACCGACTCTGGCCAGCGCGTAGACGGCGCGGCGGGCGAGTCGGGTGAGTTGGCGGGCGTCCAAGGGCGCGTCGGTCGCGGCCACGATCATGCAGGAGCCGGTCTCCGGACCGGGACCGGGTTCCTCGTTGGGGACGCCCGCGTCGGCGGGAGTGACCGTACGGCCGCGTACCCGGAGTGTGCCGGCGAAGTTGGCCTGCACCAGCACCCCTAGCATCGTCTCCCGGCCCGCGAGCGGTACCCGCCGTGACGAGGTGCCGATGCCGGCCTTGAAGCCGAGCGCGGTCATCCCGGTGCCGGCACCGACCGAGCCCTCGGCGACCGGCCCGGCGGACGCGGTGTCGAGTGCGGCGCGGACGTGTTCCTCACGGACCGGACGTGACCGGATGTCGGACAGGAGACCGTCGTTGCACTCCCCCACCACCGGGTTCACGCTCCGGGCCTCCGCCCCCTCGGGCCGTTCCAGGACCCAGCCGACCAGGGCGTCCGCGACCCGGAAGGCGGACAGCGTCGAGGTGAGCAGCACCGGGGTCTCGAGGGCGCCGAGTTCGGCGATCTGCGTGGTGCCGAGGAGTTTGCCGTAGCCGTTGCCCGCGAACACCCCTGCGGGCAACGGGCCTGCGGGTCCCACTCCGTCGGGCACGATCGCGGTGACGCCGCTGTGCACCTGCGGCGGGCGGATCAGTGTGGTGTGCCCGACACGGATGCCGGGCACGTCCGTGATCGCGTTGTGCGTCCCGGTGGGCAGGTCACCGATACCGAGCCCGAGTTCACGGGCTCGGCGGGGCACGGCGGGCGCGCGCGGAACGGGGCGGGGCGACTCGGGCATGGCCAGACACTACGGCAGCACCGGTCACGTCGGCGGACAGCGGACGCCCGCCTCTGCCGCCCCACGCTGTCGGTCAGCCGGCGGCGAGCAGTTCGAGGGTGTCGATCACCCGGTTGGAGAAGCCCCACTCGTTGTCGTACCAGGCGACGACCTTCACATGGCGGCCGTCGACGCGGGTGAGGGCCGAATCGAAGATCGACGAGGCGGGGTTGCCGGTGATGTCGGAGGACACGAGCGCGTCCTCGGAGTACTCCAGGACGCCTGCGAGGGGCCCCTCGGCCGCGGCGCGGTAGGCCGCCAGCACGTCTTCACGGGTGACGTCGCGGGAAACCGTGGTGTTGAGCTCGACGATCGAGCCCACCGGTACGGGCACCCGGATCGAGTCGCCCGACAGCTTGCCGTCGAGGTTCGGCAGGACGTGACCGATCGCCTTGGCGGCGCCCGTCGTGGTCGGCACGATGTTGACCGCAGCGGCACGGGCGCGGCGGGCATCGCGGTGCGGGCCGTCCTGGAGGTTCTGCTCCTGCGTGTAGGCGTGCACCGTGGTCATAAAGCCGTGCTCGATACCGGCGAGTTCGTCCAGCACCGCGGCCAGTGGCGCAAGCGCGTTGGTCGTGCAGGAGGCGTTGGAGACGACCGTGTGCGCGGCCGGGTCGTAGGCGTCGTTGTTCACCCCGAACGCGAGCGTGACATCGGCGCCGTCCGACGGTGCGCTGACGAGCACCTTGCGCGCGCCCGCGTCGAGGTGGACGCGGGCGGCCTTGGCGGAGGTGAAACGGCCGGTGGCCTCCAGGACGAGGTCGACATTCAGCTCGGCCCAGGGCAGGTCCGCCGGTTCGCGCTCGGCGAGCACCTTGATGCGCCGACCGTCGACGACAAGGGTGTCCCCGTCGACGGAGACGGGGCGGCCGAGCCGGCCGGACGTCGTGTCGAAGGCGAGCAGCCGGGCCAGGGTGGCGGGCTCCGTCAGGTCGTTGACGGCGACGACTTCGAGGGTGCTGTCGCGTTCGAGCAGGGCGCGCAGCACATTGCGTCCGATGCGGCCGAATCCATTGATGGCGATGCGAGTCATAAGTGAAGTCCCTTCGGTTCCACACCAGGCTCCCGCGCGGCAACCGTCGGTGACAGTGGCGTGATCGCCATGGTTCAAAAGGATTTCGCCAAGGCGGTCGCAGGGCCTTCGCTCAAGGCCGTCGTGGGGCCTCGGCTATTCCCCCTGGGCGAAGGTGCGCCGGTACTCGCTCGGTGTGGTGCCGAGCAGGCGGTGGAAGTGCAGCCGGAGGTTGGCGCCGGTGCCGAGCCCTACGTCGGCGGCGATCTGCTCGACGCTGCGCTCGGACCGTTCGAGCAGTTCGCGGGCCACGTCGATGCGGGCCCGCATGACCCACTGCATCGGTGTGTAGCCGGTCTCGTCGACGAAGCGCCGGGAGAACGTGCGCGGTGAGACCGCGGCCTGCCGGGCCAGTGTTTCCAGGGTGAGGGGTTGGCCGAGTCGGTGCAGGGCCCACTCGCGGGTGGCGGCGAACCGTTCGCCGAGCGGCTCGGGCACGCTGCGCGGCACGTACTGCGCCTGGCCGCCGCTGCGATAGGGGGCCGCGACCAGGCGCCGGGCCGCGTGGTTGGACGCGGCCACTCCGAGGTCGCCGCGCAGGATGTGCAGGCAGAGGTCGATGCCTGAGGCGGCGCCCGCCGAGGTCAGCATGCTCCCCTCGTCGACGAACAGGACGTTCTCGTCAACTTTGACGAGCGGGTACCTGGCCGCGAGTGCCCGCGTGTAGTGCCAGTGGGTCGTCGCCCGCTTGCCGTCGAGGAGGCCGGTGGCGGCGAGAGCGAAGGCCCCCGTGGAGATCGCGGCGAGCCGAGCGCCCCGGTCGTGGGCGGTGATCAGCGCGTCGAGGACGGCCTGCGGCAGGTCCTCACGGTCCGGGAACCGATAGCCGGGGACGAAGACGATGTCGGCCCAGGCCAGCGCGTCGAGGCCGTCGGCGACGTGGTACGACAGGCCGTCGCCGCCGGTCACCAGACCGGGAGCCGCACCGCACAGCCGCACCTCGTACGGCATGCTCGCCCGTGTCGTGAAGACCTGCGCGGGGATACCGACGTCGAGCGGCTTGGCGCCCTCGAGGACGAGGACGGCGACACGGCGGAGGCGGGCGGCTGACACGCCAACAGCGTACGCAGAGGTACGGCCACCCGGTCGCGAGGACCCGGGAAGGACCAGGTCACACCTTCCAGGAGCGCAACTGCTCGGCGACGGCCACGACACCGACGCGGGTGTCGCGGATCTTGCGGACGAGCTCGGAGAGGGCGCCGTAGGGCGGGTCGATGCCCTCGCCGGACTGGCCCATGTACTGCGCGGCGACGAACGCGGCGTACAGACTGTTGCGGTGCGGCAGCGGCTCCAGGCGCACGATGGTGTGCATGAGCGCGGCGGCCCGCCAGGCGGCGTCCGGATCGGCGGCGGCGAGGGTCGGCAGCTTGGTCTTGTGACGTGCTACGGCGGCCACGAGCGCGGAGTAGTCCGAGACCGACATGTCCTCGTCGGAGAGGGCGGCCTCCTGGACGTCGAGCAGCCAGGAGACGTCGATGTACAGGTGCATCAGGCGGCCGCGGCCCCACCGCGCTCGGAGGGCGGCACCTCCTCGGGGAAGGCGTCGTCGAACTCGCCGCGCAGCCGCTCGGCCCACGCTGACGCGCCGGCGACGAACCGGCCGCGCTGCATCTCGCGGACGCCGAGGTCGTGCAGGTACTGCTTGAGGCTCTTGCCCTCGGCCGCGGCGGCGGCGCGCACTCCGTCGAGTTCCTCTTCGGTGAAGGACACATTCAGTGATGGCATGCGTCGATGGTACCTAGTTGGTGCCATGGGTGCGAGAGGCCCGCCCCGGGACCGGATCGCGGGGGTCGGCGCCTAGGCTCCGGGGATGATCTCTCGCGACTATCTCTTCGACATGTTCTCCCTGGACGGCCGCGTGGCCATCGTGACGGGCGGCAGTTCCGGCATCGGCCGGGCGGTCGCCGGGGCGCTCGCGCGGGCGGGGGCCCAGGTCGTCGTAGTGGCCCGCAAGGAGGAGGAACTGGCCGCCACCGTCGACGAGTTGGTGGCGGAGGGGTGCCGGGCGGCCTGGGTGAGCGGGGATCTGGGGACACGTGACGGGGTGCGGGCGGCGGCGGAGGCCGCGGCCGGGGTGTTCGGCGAGCCGGACATTCTCGTGAACAGCGCCGGGATCAACCTCCGGCCGCCGATGGGCGAGTTGGGCGAGGACGTGTGGGACACCACGATGGCGGTGAACCTGGAGGCGCCCTACCTCCTGGGACAGCGCTTCGGTCCCGGTATGGCCGAGCGGGGCTTCGGGCGGATCATCCACATCACCTCCCAGCAGGCGCATCGCGCGTTCGTGCAGAGCGGCGCCTACGGGGTGTCCAAGGGCGCGCTGGAGTCGCTGGCCCGGTCGCAGGCCGAGGCGTGGTCGCCGTACGGCGTCACCTGCAACACGCTGGTGCCGGGGTTCGTGATGACCCCGCTCAACGCACGGCTGTCCAACGACCCGGAGAAGGTGGCGGCGCTGGCCGCCCGAACGATGGTCGGGCGCAACGGACTTGCCGAGGACTTCGCGGGCGCCGCGGTGTTCCTGGCGAGCCGGGCCTCCGCCTATGTCACCGGTCAGTCGGTCTTCGTCGACGGCGGGCTCTCCGTGCACTAAGACTTGTCCCGTAACCGCTGGTCACTGGTGAGATGATCTTGTCGTGTCTGGTGTGATCACGGCGTCGGAGCCGTCCTGGATAGCCCCGTTCACCGGGCTGAGTGCGCGTCAGTTCGGGAAGCTGATCACGGCGTTGCGGCGCGAGGGCGCCGACCCGGTGCGCAAGGGCCGGCCGTGGAGCCTGCCGCTTGAGGACCGGGTGCTGCTGGTCGCCGCCTACTGGCGGACCAACCTGACCCTGCGCCAACTGGCGCCGCTGTTCGGGGTGTCGAAGTCGGCCGCCGACCGCATCATCGACCACCTCGGACCCGCGCTCGCCCTCCAGCAACGCAGGCGGTTCCGCAAGGACGCCGTGCTGATCGTGGACGGCACCCTGGTCCCCACCCGCGATCACCAGGTCGCCGAGCAGTCGAAGAACTACCGCTACTCGACCAACCACCAGGTCGTCATCGACGCCGACACCCGGCTCGTCGTCGCCGTCGGCCGCCCGTTGCCCGGCAACCGCAACGACTGCAAGGCGTGGGAACTGTCCGGCGCGAAGGACGCCGTCGGCAAGACCACGGTCATCGCGGACGGCGGCTACCGCGGCACCGGCCTGGTCATCCCGCACCGACGTGAACCGGGCCAGGCCCAACTCCCTGAATGGAAAGAGGAACACAACACCTCCCACCGCAAAGTCCGCGCCCGCGTCGAGCATGCCTTCGCCCGCATGAAGACCTGGAAGATCCTCCGCGACTGCCGCCTCAAGGGCGACGGCGTCCACCACGCCATGCTCGGCATCGCCCGCCTGCACAACATCACCCTCGCCGGGTGACGGAGAAAAGGCAGGTAATCCAGCACGTCAAAGATCATTTACGGGACAACGCTTAGCCCAACACCCCGTGGACGTTCGCCCGTTGGAGATCGCGTCACGAGGGTCATGGCGCACTGCTGACCGACCGGACGCCGGTTTGGCCATTCGCACCGCGCCCGTACGACTACTACCCCGTCGACTGGGAAGCCGCGGAAATGGTGATCGCCTCATTCCCCGCGGTGAAGCAAATGGCCCGCGTGAACCGCGATTTCATGCACCGGGCGTCCAGGCTGCCGGCAGGCCGGGGAAGATCCCCGTCGCATCGTCGGCGAACTGCTCGCGGCACTGGCACCCGGCAGTCACCTCGCCCTTTCCCACGCGACCGGCGACTTCGATCCCGAGACATGGGAACGGGTCGCCGAGGTCTACCGCGAGGGCGGCACACCCGCGCAGGTAAGGTCGCACGCTGAATTCACCGCATTCTTCACGGGACTTGAGCTTGTCGACCCAGGCATAGAACTCGCGGCACGCAGTGTGACGGACCGAGCGCGGTGATCTCTTTGTTGGTGTGGCCCTTGGCGACGAGATCGGCCACTTCCCATTCACCTTTCGACAACACCGCGTGCTCGTCGAAGTGGGACGGGTCCGCGTCGTCGGCCGGGCCCTGCTCCACGACCACGTCGACTGCCTCTTCCAGGGACAACCGGGCGCCGTGGGCGGCCAGTTCGTCGAAGCGGCGGTCGCCGAGCAGGGTCCGTAGGTCGTCCGCGCACCGGGTGCGCAAGGTGTCGAGGACCGGGAGGGCGAAGACCCGGTGGGAGCGGGTCGCGCCGAGGACGAGGGCGGCGTCGGCGTGGCGGCCGTTGGCGGCGAGGACCGGTGCGCCCAGTTGCGGCCGCCAGCCCATCCCGAAGTGGTCGTTGAGGCGCCGAGTAAGGATCACGCCCGCGGTGAGCGCGGCCAGCGCCCCCTGGGCGTCCCCGTCGTGGACGCGGGCATGGGCCTGGGCCCAATGGACCGCCGAGGTGCCCCAGTTGTCGCCCTGCCCGCCGAAGGTGCGGGTGAACTCGTCGGTGTAGCACAGCCCTTGTGCCGTGTCCCCGTTCCAGATGCAGGCCAGGGACAGGTTCCACAGGGTTTTCGACGTGCCCATCAGGTCGTCGGAGGCACGGAACTCCCCCAGCGCGTTCTCGAACAGGGCCCGCGCGCCGACGAGATCACCGCGTTGGGTGGCGAACACACCACCTGCGAAGTCGAGATGCCCCGCGAGAGCGGGCTGCTCCTGCTGTTGCGCGGCGACGAGTTGGGCTTCCAGTTCTGTCGCCGCCGCGCTGTCGCGGTCGTTGATCGCCAGGTCTGCCACCACGGCCAGTGCCCTCGCCCGCTCGGGTGAGGGATCCGTGCTCGCCCTGAGCCCACGCTCCAACCAGGCGCGGCCTTCCCCGACATGACCGGTGATGAGCCAGTAGTACCAGAGCGACGAGGCCAGACTCAGGGCCGCGCGCGGGTTGCCGCCGTCCGTCAGGCAGAAGGCGAGCGCGTGGTGGATGTCGGCGTGTTTGCCGCGGATCTTGGCCGCCCAGCTGTCGGTCCTGGGGGTGAGCAGTCCTGGTGTGGCGTCCTCGGCGAGCCGCCCGCACCACTCGGCGTGCCGCTCGTTGAGGCGCAGCCACTCCTCGGGCCCGACGAGGCTCCCGCGGGCGTGGTCGCGCAGCAGGCGGGGCAGCCGGTACCAGGTACTTCCCGGGTGTTCGTCCCGGCTGAGGACCGACTTGTCGACGAGTCCGGCCACGAGGTCGAACACCTCGCTCTCCGCGACCGGTCCCCCGGAGCAGACCTGCTCGACGGCGCCGAGTTCGAAGCGGCCGGTGAACACCGCGAGCCGGGCCCACAGCGTCTGTTCCCCGGGTGAGCAGAGGCGGTGGCTGGAGGCGATCAGGGCGTGCAGGGTCCGCTGGCGTTCGGGGGCGCCGCGCTTGCCGGTGACCAGCAGCCGTTCGGCGTCGTCGAGCCGTTCGGCGTCGTCGAGCCGTTCGGCGAGCTGCTCCTCGGAAAGGACGTCCAGGCGGTCGGCAGCGAACTCGATGGCCATCGGCAGGCCGTCCAGCCGGTGGCAGATCCGTGCCACGGAGGCGGCGTTGGCGTCGGTCAGCGCGAAGCCGGGGCGGACCGCGGCGGCCCGGTCGACGAACAGGGAGACCGCGTCGCAGCGGGCCAGTGCCGCCGGGCGGAGGTCGTCGGCGTCGGGATCGGGCACCGGCGGCGGCGCCACCGGCAGGACGGCCTCGCCCGTGATCCGCAACGGCCGTCTGCTGGTGCTGAGAACCCGCAGTCCCGGTAGCTTGGCCAGGAGGCGGCTCACCAGGGCCGCGCTGGGCTCGGCGACCTGTTCACAGCCGTCGAGCAGGAGCAGTGCCCGCAGCGGGCGGAGCTGTTCGACGAGTCTTTCCTCGGCGGGCGTCCCGTCGTCGCGCAGGCACAGGGTCTGAAGCAGGGTGGCGGGCAGCAGTGCACCGTCCGTGACGTCGTCCAGTTCGACGAACCACACGCCGTCCGGGAAAGCCCGGCCCATCTCGGCGGCCGCCCGTCGCGCGAGCCTGCTCTTGCCGACACCGCCGGTACCGGTCAGGGTCACGGCCGCATGGTTCTCCAGCGACCGCCACAGCTGCCTGAGCTCGGTGCCGCGGCCGACGAAGCTGGCCAGCTCCGCCGGCAGATTGCCACGTCGCAACTGACCCACGCCCCGACCGGGCTGCCGACGGAGCGGTCACCGTGGTGAACGGCCGCATGGTCGACCGACCGGTCCTCGAACGGGCCCGCCGCCTGCTGAACCGCCCGTAGCGGCACGGCAGTTCCGGCCGACGTCCTCGGCGCAGGCGGGGGTGGAGTGGGAACGTGCCCGGGCATCAGAGGCTGTCGACAGCTTGCGCCGGACGGCCCCCACAGCCGTATCGCCGCGCCCTGCCGCATGCGGTCGGTCAGTTTGCCACGTCCAGTGACCAGAGCGGAGTGCTGCCGGCGACGCGGCAGGTGAGGAAGTACAGGGGTATCGGCGGCGTGTAGGGCTGCCCGGTCTCGGGAGAATGGATCAGACGGGGATGCTCCAGGCCCGGTTTCGGGCGGGTGCTCGTCCAGGAGGGGTCGGCCAGCTGGGCGCCGACCGCATAGCTGATGGACGGCGGCCAGATGACGCCGATGTGCGAACCGGCCGGCACGATCCACCACCAGTGCCGGGCGTCGGCGAAGATGCAGCCGACGCGCTGCAGACGGTCCAGGATGCGTTGCCCGTGTTCCCGGGGCATGCCCACGGCGTCGTAGCCGAGGCTCGCGCGTAACGGCGCGGGGATCACCAGGCGTCCGGAGCGGGTGCGGTCGTGCGTCGGCGGCTCGGCGGGACTCGGGGGCGGAGCGAAGCTGTGAGCCGACGGCTCGGAGGGGGACGGGATCGGGTCGCGGCTGCGCGATCGGTACATGGGGGGTGACCCTTCGGCCAGGTGGGGGGATGGGCCGGGCGGGGAGGCGGGGTCGGCCGGGGAGGCGTCAGGGCGGGACGGGGTCGTCCGCCTCCGTGGCCAGTTCGGCCCAGACGATCCGCCCGGACCGGTGCGGGATGTCCTCCGTTCCCCAGTCGCTGCTGAGGACTGCGACGAGCAGGAGACCGCGCCCGCCCTGGTCGTCGGGGCCGGGCCGACCCGGTACCGGGAGCGTGGAACCGCGGTTCTGGTCCTCGACCTCTATCCGGAGGACTCCATCCGTGCTCCGCACCTCGCAGACGATCCAGTCGCTCGCGGAGTGCGTGAGCGCGTTGGTGACGAGTTCGGAGGTCACGACGACAGCGTTGTCCCGGACGACTTCGCGGACGCCCCACGCGATGAGCAGTTCGTCCACGGTTCTGCGGGCCAGACCGGCCGATGCCGGGGTCGCCGGCATGCCGAACAGATGGCTGTGGCGGGAGTGTTGGTTCCCGGAGACGAACCGGCCGGGGCCTTGGGGCCCAGGGAGTCGGCCAGGACGCCCGCCTCCGGGAGGTCGGTCCAACGGCTGGGGGAAAGAGGGCGGAGCCATCGCCGTACGCCTTTCGTGTGCCTTCGCACCCTGGGCGGTGCCGGTGTCGCACCGGTCGGCCGCGCACAAGGCGCGGACGGCGACCCGCGCCGGGCCAACGCAGGTCGCGACCCTGTTTCCCCCAACTGGGCTGCGCCGTCTCGCTCTTCGACGAGCTGTGACGACGTGCTTACTGTGGCACCTGCCAACAACGCATCGCAACCAGCAAGTTGAAAATTGCATGTCGCGAAGTGCATGCTGCTTCCGCCAGGAAGTGATCGAAAGAGTCTGTGAAGAGCGAAACCCTGCCAGACTGCCGCCCGGAGCTGGAGGCGCAAGGGAGGTAGACCGTGACCGCAGAGACCGACTGGGGCGGCGTCCCCTCCGTCCTGCGCATGATCCTCGGCCGCCAGCTGGAGGAACTGCGGACCCGCGCAGGACTCACGTACGAGCAGGCGGGCGCGGCCATCGGTGTCAGCCACTCCACGATCCGCCGGATGGAGGCCGCCAAGGTGGCCCGGCTGCGCCTGGCGGACGCCGAAAAGCTGCTGCAGGTCTATGGAGTGACGGACCGTCAGGAGATCGACACCTTCCTGAAGTCGGTCCGCGAGGCCAGCAAGCGCGGCTGGTGGCACACGTACCGCGACGTCATGCCGGACTGGTTCGCCGCGTATCTGAGCCTGGAGCAGGCAGCGCTGCAGGTCCGCGCCTACGAGAACGAGTTCGTCCACGGGCTGCTGCAGACCGAGGAGTACGCACGGGCCCTGCTCGGCGCGGGCAACCCGCACGCCCCCACCGAGGCCACGGAGCGCCGGGTCGCCCTTCGCATGCGCCGCCAGGAACTGCTGACCCGCGAGGCGCCGCCACGGGTGTGGGTCGTGATGGACGAGACGGTGCTGAGGTGGCCGGTCGGGGGTGCCGCGGTGATGCGCGCCCAGATCGCCCACTTGATCGAGGTCAACCGGCTGCCGCAGGTGACTCTGCAGATCATGCCGTTCGCCAACGGCCCGCACCCGGCCATGCGAGCCGGGGCGTTCCACCTCTTCCGGTTCCGGGCAGCCGAACTGCCCGACGTCGTCTATCTCAACGGCCTGGTGGGTGCTGTCTACCTGGACAAGGGCGACGACGTCGTGGTGTACCGCGAGGCCCTGGACCGGCTGGGTGCCCAGGCGGCGCCCGCCCGCAAGACCGAGGCCCTCCTCGGTGCGATTCGCAAGGAGCTCTGACGTGCACCACCACATACGCAACGGCATACCGTCCCGGAACCTGGGCGCACGCGGCTGGACCAAGCCGTGGAGCGACGACGCCGGGGGCGCCTGCGTGGAAGTGAAGAAGCTCTCCGACGGACGCGTCGCCGTACGTCAGTCGACCGACCCCGACGGCCCGGCGCTGGTTTTCACACCCCGCGAAATGACGAGCTTCGTCACGGGCGTGAAGGCGGGTGACGCCGACTTCCTTCTGTGAACCCCCATTGTTTTTACTGAGCGTTCATCCCGAACCTTCACAACTCGCATGGGAGACACGGCGTTGCCCGACAACGGATGGCCGGCCGACCGCATCGACACCGAACACGCGCACTCCGCGCGGATCTACGACTACATCATGGGCGGGAAGGACTACTACCCCGCCGACAAGGAGGCGGGCGACGCCATGTCCCGGGAGTGGCCCGCGCTCCCGATCCACATGCGCGCCAACCGGGACTGGATGAACCGGGCCGTGCGCTGGCTCGCCGAGGAGGCGGGCATGCGCCAGTTCCTGGACGTCGGCACCGGCATCCCCACCTCCCCGAACCTGCACGAGATCGCCCAGCAGGTGGCTCCCGAGTCACGGGTGGTCTACGTCGACAACGACCCCATCGTCCTCACCCTCTCCCAGGGTCTGCTCTCCAGCACGGCCGAGGGCAGGACCTCGTACATAGAGGCCGACTTCCGTGAACCGTCCGCCATCCTCGACGCGCCGGAGCTGCGCGAGACCCTGGACCTCTCCCGGCCGGTGGCGCTGACGGTGATCGCCATCGTGCACTTCATGCTCGACGCGCACGACGCGGTGGGCGTCGTACGGCGCCTGCTGGAGCCTCTCCCCTCGGGCAGTTACCTTGCGATGTCGATCGGCACTGCCGAGTTCGCGCCGCAGGAGGTGGGCCGCGTCGCCCGCGAGTACGCGGCCCGCGAGATGCCGATGCGGCTGCGCACCATCGACGAGGCCCACGAGTTCTTCGACGGGCTGGAGCTGGTCGAACCCGGCATCGTCCAGGTCCACAAGTGGCACCCGGACGGCACGGGCGAGCAGAACATACGCGATGAGGACATCGCGATGTACGGAGCGGTCGCGCGCAAGCCGTGACCATCTCGGTGCCGGGACCGGCCGCACAGCCGTTCCCGGCACACGGGGAAGCCGCCAGGGCAACCCATGCGGTGAATCGACGGCAGTCGCGCAGCTGTCTGCCGCCTCCCTGGGGAGGTGTCCGATGGCCGCACTGGCCGGTTGGGCTGGCCACGGTGCGTCGGCCCGGGGAATCAATCGTGACTGCCGGACGCTCTGGCCTGCGTGAAGAAGATAGGTTTCCTTTCGTTCGGTCACTGGTCGCCGAGTCCGCATTCCAAGACCCGGTCCGCCGCCGACTTCCTGCACCAGTCCATCGACCTGGCGGTCGCCGCCGAGGAGCTGGGCGTGGACGGCGCGTACTTCCGCGTGCACCACTTCGCGCAGCAGGCGGGCAGCCCCTTCCCGCTGCTCTCGGCCATCGGTGCGCGGACCTCGAAGATCGAGATCGGCACCGGCGTGATCGACATGCGCTACGAGAACCCGCTGTACATGGCCGAGAACGCGGGCGCGGCCGACCTCATCTCCGGCGGCCGACTGCAGCTCGGCATCAGCCGTGGCTCACCGGAACAGGTGATCGACGGCTGGCGCTACTTCGGCTACGCGCCCGAGGAGGGTGAGACCGGCGCGGACATGGCCCGCCGGCACGCCGAGACATTCCTCAAGGTGATCGAGGGCGAGGGTTTCGCGCGGCCGAATCCGCGGCCGATGTTCCCCAACCCGCCGGGTCTGCTGCGCGTCGAGCCGTACTCCGAGGGGCTGCGCGAACGGATCTGGTGGGGCTCCAGCTCGAACGCGACCGCCGTCTGGGCCGCGAAACTGGGGATGAACCTGCAGAGTTCCACGCTGAAGGACGACGAGACGGGCGAGCCGCTGCACGTCCAGCAGCGCAAGCAGATCGAGGCGTACCGCGAGGCGTACAAGGAGGCGGGGCACACGCGCGAGCCGCGGGTGTCCGTCAGCCGCAGCATCTTCGCCCTGACCGACGACGTGGACCGGGCCTACTTCGGCCACGACCGCAACTCGCGGGACCAGGTCGGCATGATCGACGACACGACCAGGGCCATCTTCGGACGCTCGTACGCCGCCGAGCCGGACGTGCTGGTCAAGCAACTCAAGGAGGACGAGGCCATCCAGGCCGCGGACACCCTCCTGCTGACCGTCCCGAACCAGCTCGGGGTCGACTACAACGCCCATGTGCTGGAGAGCATCCTGACCCACGTGGCACCGGAGCTCGGCTGGCGCTGAGACGTCTCGCGGAGCCCCCACACATCCATCGGCGGCCTGCCTGCCGGCGCGTCCGCGTGGAATCCGGGCCCGAAGAGTTCGGCCCGCTTGGCGAGGGTGAAGCGGTCCACGGCCGACAAGCCGGGCACCACCTGTTCGCGCCACACGGTGTCGACCTCGTCCCGGGTCACCGATTCCCCGCAGAGGCTCCAGCCGACCAGGGCGATCCGGTCGCGGTCCACTTCGGGGCACCGGTACAGCCAGTCGGCCACGGGAGTGACGGCCTTCTCCCAGTCGGGACGGAGCGGCACGTTCCGTTGTTGGGGATCACGGTGGGCCGTGGCCGAAGAGGGCGGCGGCGCGCTCCCAGCAACGGCGCATCTCCGCGAAAACGGCCTTCTCGACGCCGGGCGCCGCGGTGCCGAGCACAAACATCAGTGCGGCGGATCCATAGCTCGCGGCCCGCAGGAAGCCACCCCGGGCCGAAGCGATGTGCGTTGATCCGGTCCACGGCGGCCAACACCTCACGGCCTCCGCACCGCCGTAGCCGCAGACACCGAGCAGCAACTGGGTCTGGAAGTTCAGGTCGTCGGACGCGAAGAATCGGACGCCGACGGCCGGGGTCGCGGTGGCCGCCGGGGCAACCGCGAGACGAGGGTTGAGATCTTCGCCGGGAACTCCATGCCCCGCTCAACCGAACCGGTCGAGCACCTCCCGAGTCGAGGTCCGGGCAGGACGGCACTCCCCCGCCGTCCTGCCCGCCCTGCCCGCCCGTCGGCTCAGTCCTGCATGAACACCCGTACCGCCAAGACGTGTTGGTGTTCGGCGGCGCCCCAAGGCGCGACAGTCGATCCAGTACTCATACCGTCGCTACGGCCGGCTCGTCGGCCTCGGCCAGCAGATCCGTCAAGGTCGCCCGGGCCCGTGCCACGCGGGAGCGGACCGTGCCGATCGGACAGTCGCTCGCCTCGGCGGCTTCCGCGTAAGGCAGGCCGAGCATCTGGGTGAGGACGAAGGCCTCGCGGCGCTCGTCCGGCAGCGACGCCAGGAGGTCGAGGAGCGCGACGCCGTCCTCGAAGCCGGGCAGGTCGATCGGCTGGGCCAGTTCGATCGCGAGCCGCCAGTCCGGTACGTCGGACAGGCGGGGTCTCGCGGCGGCGTACCGGTAGCTGTCGATGACGGCCCGGCGGGCGATCGACAGCAGCCAGGAGCGTGCCGAGGAACGCCCCTCGAAGCGGTGCAGGCTGCCGAGCGCACGCAGGAACGTGTCCTGCACGAGGTCGTCGGCTGCCTGCGGATCGCCGCAGAGATGAGCGACGTACCGCTGGACATCGCGTTGTAAGGCCCGGACGAAGTGCTCGACCGCGTCCGCGTCTCCGTGGCGGGCGGCAAGCGCCCACGCGGTTATCGACTCGTCGAGAGATGCCGACCTCTTGTCGCCTTTGCCGCGCGGGGCGGGCAGGGCAGGAGTGATCACCTGGTGTCCTTCTCGGTCATCCGTGATCCGGACCTGGGCACGCGGGAACGCAGGCGGTCCGGTGAGTGGGGAAAGACGGCCCTACGGCGCGCTTGCGCGGACGTACGGCCGAGGCCGGAGGCACGCCGTACGGGCGGCCTCGGGGTACCGGCTGTCTCAGGCGACAGCGGTCCGCGCGGGCGGGCCCCGGGAGGTGATCGAGTGGACGAGGAGGAGGGAGTGCGGCGCCCGGTCCGAGCGGAGGCGACGCCTGCGGAGGCGCGGGCGGTCCACGGGCGCGGGCAGTGCCAGCAGCAGCCGCAGCGGAGCCGCCAGTCGGCTGACGACGATGCGCAGGATGCGGAACGCGGCCTTCTCGCCGTGGGCCAGCCAGAGCCCGCAGAGCAGGGCGGCGAACAGGTGGGCGACGAGCATGCCGGTCGAGGGCGTACCGCCGGCCGACGATGCCGCCATGTCCATGGAGCCCGGTCTCATCGAGCCCATGGTCATGTCCGTGTTCGCGGAGGCCGACACACCGGACGCCGACTGGGCGAGCGAGAACGCCGAGTGCAGCATCGTCTGGGAGACGACCACGACCGTCACGATCAGCGGGAGGCCGCGCTCACGGCCCGTCAGACACCAGCCCGCGGCGCCGGTGACGACCAGTCCGGCGGACATTGCCCACGCGGGCACGTGGTGCCCGGACATCATGACGTGCCCCAGGGAGGCGAGCACCACGCAGACGGCCGCGAACACCGCGGCCCGTATCGCGCGGGAACACCACCCTGGTCTCATGACGCCTCATCCTGGCACCAAGAAATCGCATGTCACGTGCGGGTAAGCAAACCCACAGCGCACCACACTCAACCCACAGCATGTGACCCGGGCCACACCAAAAGCCCGGAACTCGGCGGGAATCCCGTCCGACTTCTGTTGGAGAGGGGTCTCCGTGCCGAGGGGCCCGGTATATGGACGACGGAGACATCCAGGACAGAACCCCGGAGCCCGTGACGGACCCCGGGGCCCGACCGAGGGGGTCAGCGCACGGCGGGCTCGGTGGCAGCGGAGTCGGCCTCGGCCGCCACCGTCTCGTCGCGGGCGAGCGGCTGGGCGGCGTAGGTGATGCGGATGACGCCGTCGGCGTGCCGCTCGGCGCGTGCCCGTACGCCAAAGACGTCGCTGAGGATCTGCGGGGTCAGTACCTCCAGGACCGGCCCCGCGGCCACCACCGCTCCCTCGTGCAGGACGGCGAGGTGGTCGCAGAGGCGGGCGGCCAGGTCGAGGTCGTGCAGGACCGCGAGCGTGGTGATGCCGGTGGCGCGGATCAGGTCCAGGAGCTCGAACCGGGCGCGGATGTCGAGGTGGTTGGTGAGTTCGTCCAGGACGAGGAGTTGCGCGCTCTGCGCCAACGCCCTTGCCAGCAGGACGCGTTGGCGTTCGCCGCCGGACAGGGAGGCGTAGTCGCGGTCCGCGTACGGTCGTACGCCGCAGTGGTCGATGGCCTCCTGTACGGCCCGGTGGTCCTCGGTGCCGTCGCGTCCCAGCAGGCCGTGGTGCGGGGTGCGGCCGAGGGCGACGATCTCCGTCACGGTCAGGCCGGTGGTGTTGCCGGTGGCGTCCTGGAGGACCGCGGCGGTGCGGCGGGCCGCGGCGCGGGCGGACAACGTCCATACGTCGTCCTCGCCGACCCTGACGACGCCGTCCGCCGGGCGGAGCGAGCGGTAGACGGCGCGCAACAGGGTCGACTTTCCGCTGCCGTTGGGGCCGACGAGGCCGACGATGTCGCCCTTGCGGGCCTCGAGGCTCACGCCGAGCAGGATCGGGCTGCGGTCCAGGGTGATGTGGAGCTGGTCGACGGTGAGTTTCATGGGGCTTCAGTCCAGACCCTTGTTGTGGCGCAGCAGCCACAGGAAGAAGGGGGCGCCGAGGAGGGCGGTGAGGATGCCGAGCGGCAGTTCGTTGGGCCGGTTCAGGGTGCGGGATAGCAGGTCGACGAGGACCAGGTAGACCGAGCCCGACAGGGCTGTCAGGGGCAGGAGTCGGCGGTGGTCGGCACCGGTGGTGAGGCGGACGAGGTGCGGGATCATCAGGCCGACGAAGCCGATGCTGCCGGCGACGGCGATGACGGTTCCGGTCAACAGCGCGCTGAGCACCAGGAGTACGGCGCGCAGCCGGTTGACGTCGACGCCGAGCGCGGTGGCGGACTCGTCGCCGGCCAGCAGGACGTTGAGCCGCCGTCCGAAGAGCGTCAGGAGCGCGGTGGTGACCAGCACGACCACGGTGACCGTGGGGAGTTGGTCCCACTGGGCACCGGCCACACTGCCCAGCATCCAGAACATGACCGTGCGCAACTCGGTGGGTGTCGCCTGGAGTTGGACGAAGCTGGTCGCCGAGAGGAAGACGTAGCCGACGGCGACCCCCGCCAGCACCAGCCGGGTCGGGGCCAGTCGGCCTCGTCGCTGGCCGAGCGCGAAGACCAGCGCGCCGGCCACCACCGCGCCGATGAAGGCAGCCGCCGACACCCCGAGCCCGGCGAGCGCGGCGCCGCCGCCCAGGGTGATGACGAGGACCGCGCCGAGCGTGGCGCCGTAGGAGAAGCCCAGCACGATGGGGTCGGCCAGCGGGTTGGAGACCACGGTCTGCAGCACCGCGCCCGACACGGCCAGGGCCGCGCCGACCAGGGCGGCCAACACCACGCGCGGAGTACGGAAGTTCCAGACGATCTGGTCGAGCGCGGGGTCGGAGGGTGCCGCCCCGACGCCGGTGACATGGTGCAGGACGATCGCCCACACGTCACCGAGCGGGACGTTCACCGCGCCGATACTGATCGCCACGATCATGGTCGCGAGCAGCGCGGCCGGCAGGAGCAGGAAGGCCAGCGGAACCCTGATCCGGCTCAGAACGCGTCCGGGTGCAGCGCCTTGGCGATCTTCTCCACGGCCAGGTCGTTGCTGGGGCCGAGGTACATCGAGTCGGACAGCGTCACGTACGTGTTGTTCTTGGCGGCCGGCCACTGGGGGAACTCCTTCAGCAGTTTCCTGGCGTAGGCCGCCGGGTTCGGGTCGTTGTAGCCGATGACGACGAGGGCATCGACATCGGTCGCGGCCACCTTCTCCTTGCTCAGGTCGGCGAAGGAGGTCTTGGAGGCGTTCTCGAAGGCGTTGGAGCCGCCGGCCTTGGCGAGGATGTCGTTGTAGATGCCCTTGGCGACGACCGAGCTGAAGTCGTTGCCGCCCATGGACATGTTGGAGAACAGCACCATGACCTTGGGGGTCTTCTTCGCCTTGGCCTTCGCCGAGACGGCCGCGATGTTCTTCTCGGAGGCGGCGATCAACTTCTCCGCCTTTTCAGCGACGTTGAAGACCTTGCCCATGTCCCGCAGCAGCGTGTAGCTGTCGGCGATGGTCATCTTCGAGGTGTCCTGGGCACAACCCTGCGGAGAGACATAGCTGTTGGCGCCGACGGCCTTCAACTGGTCCCTGGTGGCGAAGCCGTTCTTCTCGTCGAATCCGTACGAGGTGGTCGACAGGACGAGATCGGGGCGCAGGCCGAGCATGGCCTCGCGGGGGATGTCGTAGGCGTCGTTGAGTTTCACGTTCCCGGTGGGCAGTGCCTTGATGGCGGCGGCGCGGCCCGCGACCTCGGACATGCCGTAGGTCTGCTGGTTGGCGGCGATCTTGTCCTGGAGGCCGAGCGCCAGGAGTGTGGAGACCTCGGCCACGGAGGCGCCGTTCATGACGACGACCCGGCTGGGTGCCTTCTTGAACGTCTCGCTCCGGCCGCAGTTCTTCAGGGTCACCGGATAGCCCGTCCTCGACGCGGCGGCCTCGGTCGTCGTGCCGCTCGCTGCGTCGTCGTCCGAGGAGTCGCCGCATGCCGCCGTGAGGAGGCAGAGGGCTGCGGCCAGGGCGGTGGCAACCGGCCGGTTGATCGACATGCGGGCTCCTTGTGTACGGGGTCTGCTGATGGAAAAAGGTCATGGAACAGGTCATGGGTTGAAGGGATCTGTTGCAGTAGTCGGGGCGAAGTGATCGCGAGTTCCCGACAAGTCCCGTCTATTTGACGGGTGTTGTCGGGGCGGTCAGCTCACCCGCGGCAACGCAGTGGTCCAAGTAGCCGAAGACCAGGGCGCGATCGACGGGCGGGCAGGTGATGCCGCTGCCTTCCAGTCCGGCGCGGACGTTGTCGGCCCGCACATGGCCGAGGCGCAGGTCGGTCGGCGCGGACTGCTCGGCGGAGTCGAAGAAGGCCAGCGTCGTGGCGGCGACATCGGCAGAGCGGGGCAGCTGCTCCCGCCAGCGCGCCAGCGGCAGTCGCCGTACCGGACAGCCGTACTCCTCCACCCAGTCGTAGACCTCATCGAGCCGCACCCGGGGCAGGGTCGCGTGCTGGAACACCGGACCGGCCGCACGATCGGGGGCGAGACAGAGGTGTACGACGGACCGGGCCACGAAGTCCACGGGCGTCCAGACCTCGTCCTCGAACAGATCGGGGACGATCCCGGCGGGGATACCGGCCCGCAGCACGCTCCACAGGAAGTCCCGCTCGTTGACGTATCCCGTGCCCGACGGACCGACCACCCGGCCCAGGCGGTGCACGGTTACCGGAAGACCGCGCTCGGCCGCCTGCTCCAACAGCCGTTCCGAGGCCCACTTCGACTGCTGGTAGCCGTACCGGAGTCCCTCGTGCGGCGGCAGGAATGCCTCCGGCACCTCGGGGCTGTGGCTCGCGGGCGGGGCCACGGACAGGGTGGAGACGTAGTGGAGGGGTGTCGTGTGCACGGCGGCCAGGCGCAGCAGGTGCTGGGTTGACTCGGTGTTGGCGGCGCGCAGAGTGGCGTAGTCGCGCATGATGCTGACGGTCGCGGCGTTGTGGAAGATCGCGTCGCAGGTCGTGGCGAGATCGGCCAGCGCGTCGCGGCTCAGGCCGAGGTCGGGGCGGGCGAGGTCGGCGGGGAGGACCGTGATGCGGTGGCGTGCCCGCTCGTCGAGGGCGATGCCCTGGCGGTCAAGGGCTTGGTGGATGCGGGCGGTTGCCTCGGCCTGGTCGTGGGCCCGCACCATGCAGACGATCTCGGCTCGCGTGTCGGTGAGGAGTTGGGCCAGTAGGTGAGTGCCTACGAAGCCGGTCGCGCCGGTGAGGAGGATGCGGCGGGGGGCCTCGTCCGGGACGCGGCTGATGCCGGGCCGGATGCCCGGGTCGAGGGCGGTGTCGGCGAGGAGGGCCGGCGGGAGTCCTGCCTGGGTGGACGGTGGTTGGGCGTTCTCGCCGAGGAAGTCGGCCAGTGCGGCGGCGGTCGGGTATTGGAAGAGCCACGCGACCCGTATGTCGCGGCCGAGTTCGACGCCGAGGCGGTTGGCCGCCTGGATGGCCTGGAGGGACTGGGCACCCAGGTCGAAGACGTCGTCGTCCACGGCGAGGGTGTCCGTGCCGAGGAGTTGACGCCAGACGGCGGTGACGGTCCGCTCAAGTGGGCTGCCGGTGGTGGGGAGTTGGGGCGCGGATGTCGCGCTCAGAGCGGCTCGGTCGATCTTGCCGGAGCCTGTGCGGGGCAGCCGGTCGAGGAGTTCGACCGCGGAGGGGATCATGGCGGCGGGCAACCTGGTCCGCAGGTGGTGTCTGACCTCGGACGCGGACGGCGCCGGTGATTCGGCGACCAGGTGGGCGGCCAGGCGCCGGGTGCCGTCGGGGAGGGTCTGGCCCACGACGACGGCCTCCCGGACGCGCGGGTGGGTGAGCAGGGCGCTCTCGATCTCGGCGGGCTGGACGCGGTGGCCGCTGATCTTGAACTCGTCGTCCGCCCGTCCCAGGAACCGGAGTCGGCCGTCCTCGCCGATGTCGGCCAGGTCGCCGGTGCGGTAGGCGCGGGGGGCGCCTGGAAGCGCGGCGAGGGGTGCGAAGCGGGAGCCGTCCGGTACGACGCCCCGGTAGCCACGGGCCAGGGCGTCGCCCAGCAGGTACAGCTCGCCGTCGACCACGGCGGCCCGGGTGCCGGGCAGCGGCAGACCGATCGGAACGTCACCGGGGTCGAGGGCAGGGTCGTGCAGGTCGGCGACCGTGGCGACCACGGTGGCCTCGGTCGGCCCGTAGGTGTTCAGCAACGCCACCGACGTACCAACGGCCTTGCGCCAGCGGTCGACCCGTTCGGGCAGGGCCGCCTCACCGCCGACGACGACGGTCCGTACGCTCTCGGGCAGCGCGCCGGCGCCGGTCGAGATCGCGTGGGCCACCTCGTGCCAGTAGGCGGTGGGCAGATCCAGCACGCTCACGCGCAGGCGGGCGCACTCGTCCAGGAAGCGCGGCACCGATTCGGTCATGTCGTCGGCGCGGATCACCAGCGTGCCGCCGGCACACAGGGTCAGGAAGAGTTCCTCCACGCTCGCGTCGAAGTGCAGCGGGGCGAACTGCAGGACGCGGTCCCCGCGTTGGATGCCGTAGCGGTGTGTGGCCGCCACGACGAAGTGCGCCAGCGCGCTGTGCTCGATCTCGACGCCCTTGGGGCGGCCGGTGGAACCCGAGGTGTGCAGCACGTACGCCAAGTCGGCCGGACCGGGAGTCGACGGCATGGCAGCAGTGGCGCACGCCGAATCCGACTGGTCCAACGGGAGTACGGCGTAGTCAGGGAAGTCGGCCGCGCGGTCGCCAGTCGTCATCACGAGCGCCGGAGCGGCGTCGGCCAGGAGGTGGGCGGTGCGGTCTGCGGGGGCTTTCGGGTCGAGGGGGCAGTAGGCGGCGCCTGCCAGCAGGACGCCCAGGATGGTGGTGACCGCGTCGATGCCCCGGGGCAGGGCCACCGCGACCACGTCGCCGTGGCCGACACCTCGGGCAGCCAGTCGACGTGCCATCTCGCTTGCGGTGCCGAGGAGTTGGGCGTACGTGAGGCTGTCCCCCGCGTGCTCTACGGCAATTGCCGAGCCCCGGCGAGCAGCGTGCTCGGCGATCAGGCTCAGCACCGGGCGGGCCTGGGCGGGCAGCGGGCCCCCGTCCAGGACCTGGACGGCTCCGGCGGCGGAGGTACCCGCCAGTTCCCGTAGTGGCCGGTCGGGGGCGGCGACCGCCCCGTCGAGGAGAGCGAGCAGACCCCCCTGGAAACCGGCCGCCCCGCTCTTCGTGTACAGGTCGGGGTTGGCGTCCAGGGCGATGCGCAGGCCGGTGCCGTCGGAGCGGTCGTAGACGTTGACGGCCAGGTCGTCGACCGGTCCCGCGGACACGTTGTGGACGGTGCTGCGGTGGCCGGCGAACCGCAGGTCGTACGCGAACGGCATGATGTTCACACCCGGCCCGGACAGCCGGCGCTGACCGCCCACCAGCTTCAGGTCGCGGCGCAACTGCTCGTAGCGGTAGCGCTGGTGGGGCAGTCCGGCGCGCAGTTCGCGGGAGACGCGGGTCGCGAGGTCACGCAGGGTGTCGTCGGGGGCGACGGGCACGCGCAGGGGCAGGATGTTGCGCACCATGCAGGGGACACGCAGGGAGACCGAGCCGAGGCGGCCCATCGCGGGCAGGCTCAGGACGATCTCCGGGGCGCCGGTGACCCGGTGCAGGTGGGCGGCGGTCGCCGCGAGCACCACCTCGGACCACGTAACCGAGAGGTCGCGGGCGACCGTGCGCAGGGTGGCGTTCCAGGCCGCGTCGAGGTCGGTGACGTGGCGGTGGAAGGTGCGGGCGGGCAGGGCGGAGCGGCCGGCCGGACTCGCCACCGGCGGGCGGTCTGCGTATCGCGAGGTCCAGTAGGCGCGGTCCTTGGTGTGGCGGGCGGACTCGCGGTGGGCCGACTCCTCGGCGCGGACGGACTCCAGGGTGCCGAAGCCGCTGTCCGGAACGGGTTCTCCGGCCACGAGGGCCGTGTAGACCTGGGCCACGCGGCGGGCCACCAGCGAGAGTCCGAAGCCGTCGAGGGCGATGTGGTGGACCCGGTGGTACCAGAGGTACTGCTCCTGCGCGGTCCTGAGCAGGGCGTGGCCGAAGACGGGGCCGCGGGTGAGGTCGACAGGGCGGGCCATGTCCTGGTCCATCCAGGCCAGGGCCGCGGCCTGCGGATCGGGCTCGGCGGTGAGGTCGGCGATGTGGGTGCGCCAGTCGCCGGCCGGGGTGTCCAGCTGCCAGGGGCAACCGGTGTCGTCGGTGACGAAGCTGACGTTGAGGGCCTCGGTCTCGGCGACGACGTGGTGCAGGGCGGTGTCGAAGGCGGCCGTGTCCACGGGACCGTCGATACGCACGTATTCGGCGGTGTTGTAGGCGGGACTGTCCGCGTCGAGCTGCTGGCCGGTCCAGATGCCTTCCTGGGCGGCCAGCAGGGGGTGGCGCGCGGTCATGGGGTCGACTCCCGCCGTGCGGAGAGGAGTTGCCACCACTGGGCGAACGAGGTGCACTCGGCGAGTTCGAGGAAGGTCACGTCCACGCCGGTCTCCCGCCACCGTTCCACGAGGGTGGTGATGCGAAGGGAGTCGAGTCCCGCGTGGAGGGGGTGCTCTTCGAGGTCGACTTCGTCGGGTTGCTGGTACAGGAACTCCGCCAGGTCGGCGCGGAAGCCGTCCAGTGTGAGGGAAGCTGTCATGTCGTCATCTCTCCGGTGGGAACGGTCAGTTGACCTTGCGCGCGGAGTCGCTCCAGAAGCGGTCGCGCAGTTCGCGGCGGAGGATCTTGCCGCTGGGGTTGCGCGGCACGCTGTCGATGAACTCGTAGCGGGCGGGCAGCTTGAAGCTCGCCAGTCGCGGGACGAGGAAGGTGTGCAGGTCCCGGGGGCTGGGCTGGTGGCCCACGACCGGGACGACGAAGGCGTGCACGTACTCGCCCCAGCGCTCGTCGGGGGCTCCGACGACGACCGCCTCGGCCACGCCAGGGTGGTCTTCCAGGACATTCTCGATCTCGGCCGGGTAGACGTTCTCGCCGGCGACGAGTACGGCGTCCTTGATGCGGTCGCGGATGAAGACGTAGCCGTCCTCGTCGACGTAACCGGCGTCGCCTGTGTGGATCCAGCCGTCGACGAGAGTCTCCGCCGTCTTCTCGGGCAGACCCCAGTACCCCACCATCCGGGCGGGGGTGTGCAGGCACACCTCTCCGACCCGGCCCGGGGGCAGTTCGCGGCCCTGGTCGTCGATCACCTTGGTGCGCACGCCGGGGTAGGGGTGTCCGGCGGCCTGCATACGGGGGCCGCCCGGGACATGATCGGCGGGTGGCAGGCAGACGGCGGTGTTGCCGGTCTCGGTCAGGCCGTAGATCTGGGCGAACTCGCAGTCCAGGACGGCGAGGCTCTCCTCCAGCAGTGCCTCGGAGATCGGGGAGCCGCCGTAGACGGTCTTGCGGAGAGTGGCGAAGTCCTGGGCGCTGACGCCGGGTTCGGTGAGCATCATGCGGAGCATGGCCGGGACGACACAGGCCGTGGTGATGCCGAGGTCGCGGATGAGGTCGACGGCCGGGCGTGCGGCGAAGGCGCGCATCGCGACGATCGTCGTGCCCGCGTTGAAGTTCTGGGTGGCCCACCACAGGCCGCCTATGTGGAAGCCGGGGATGCCGACCAGGGCGATGTCGCCGGAGCGCCAGTCGATCCAGTCGAGTGCCTCGCTCGCCAGGGCGTCGCGGATGGCGAAGAAGCTGCGGTGCGCGAGCACCACCCCCTTGGGCAGGCCGGTGGTGCCGCTGGTGTAGAGCTGGGTGACGGGAGTGTCGGTGGTCGGGTCGAACTCCGTGTCGTGGAGCGGGTGTTGCCGACGCCACTGCTCCAACTCCCCGAGCGGTACGACCGTTTCGGGTGGCGCGGTCGGCATACCCGCCACGACCGGCCCGAACTCGTCCTCCAGGAAGAGGAGTCGGGTGCCGGAGTCCCGGAGGATGTGGCTCACCTCGGGTGCGGTGAGCCGCCAGTTGACGGGCACGAGTACCGTGCCGCTCTTGGCGCAGGCGAAGAGGATCTCGTAGTAGTGCTCGGACTCCTTGCCGAGGTACGCGACCCGGTCCCCCGGGGCGAGTCCGGCGGCCCGGAGGGCGTGGGCGATGCGGTTGCTCTCGCGGTGCAGTTGGCCGTACGTCAGGCTGCGGCCCTCGCAGAGCACGGCGGGGGTGTCGGGTCGGCGCTCGGCGTGGAAGCGGGCGGTCTGGACGAGGGTGCGCGGTTCGGGGTGGTGGATCCGGTCGGCCGCCGGCGGCGGTGTCGCCGTGGATGTCTCCATGGGCAGTCCTTCGGTGTTCAGGGGATGTTGACGAAGGCGAGGGTCGCCTCGCCGTCGCTCCGGCCGCCGTGTGCGTCCCAGTAGCGGTACGACGTCTCGGCGTGCAGGAAGGGGCTGCCGCCGCCGGGGGCGCGCCGGGTGATGGAGCGGAACGCCAACTCCCCTTGGAAGGCACAGGGGTTGACCGGACGGCGGAAGGTGCCGGCGAAGCGGGCGATGAGGATGTCCGGGAGCTGGTGGCGCCAGAAGTCGTCCAGGGTCCAGGTCTCGAACCCGGTCAGGAGTCTTTCCCGCACGGACTTGGCGACCAGGTAATACATCATCTGGTTGTAGGCGATGTTGGCCTCGACCGAGTTCAGGTGTCCGGTGTCGTCGATGTAGCAGGACTCCGGGATCGCGAACTCGCAGTGCGCCGAGGCGAGTCCGGCTCCGGCTCCTGCTCTGACGAGGGCGCTCTTCAGGTACTTGCAGTGCGCCTTGTAGGGCACGAGCACGCGGGCCAGCAGTTCCTCGTCCGTGGGGTACGAGCGCTGTGGCGGGACGGTCCCGGTGCGGTCGGCGGTGGGCGCGGTCACGCGGCCTGGATCCCGTCATGCAGCTTGCGGTCGTCGTGGACGGTGACGCGGTACGAGACGGTCGGCTCGGGGGTGGTGGTATGGCGGGCGCGGTGGATGAGGCTGCGGTTGTCCCAGACCAGCAGGTCGCCCTTCTCGAAGCTCTGCAGGTGGATGTTGTCGTGCTCGAAGGTCTCGTCGAGCTGGCCCGTGGCGTCGAACAGCCGCTTGAGGAGCTCCTCGTCGAGCGGATTGCCGTCCGCGTCCTCGATGCCGACGGTGAAGCCCTCACTGATGTAGAGGACGGTCTCGCCGGTGAGGGGGTGGATGAAGGTGGTGGGCTGTCGGACGGCCGGGGTCTTGGTCTCGACCTCCTCGATGATCTCGGAGATCGGGCGGTAGACGTCGTGCGGGCGGATCTTGAAGTACTTGCGCACGGAGTGCCGGCAGAAGGTGCCTTCGATCTCCTCCTTCAGCTCGGCGGGCAGCTCCGCGTGGGCGCGGCCCATGTCGATGAAGTACGTCCCGCGGTTCTTCTCCGGGACGACCTGGGGGTGGATGAGGGTGATGCCGAAGGGGTCGGGCATGAACTGGTAGTCGGCGTGCCAGAACTTGCCGGTCTTCGGCACACCTATCTGCCTGCCGTTCTCCGGGACGTTGGAGGAGACGAATATCTCCGGGACCTCCGGGTGCTGGTACATGGGCTCGTAGTACGTCTCGGGGCGGCCGAGGCGCGCGCCGAGCGCCAGGAACTGTTCGGGGGTCAGGTCCTGGCCCTTCAGGACCGCGATCTTCTTCGTGTAGACGGTCTTCTTGAGCGTCTCGACGTCGGCGTCGGAGGCGGTGGCGTGGTCGAAGCCCTCGACGCTCGCGCCGAGGAACGCGCCGGGCTGGTCGGTGATCTTCACGTGAAGGTGCCTTTCGGGTGGGTGGTGTCGTGGAGGGAGCGGGATGGTTCAGGCGGCCTGTCTGGCGGCGATCAGCTCCGCCGTGCCCGCGAGGGTGAGGGTGGGCCGCAGTTCGCTGTCGTGGACGGTGACGCCGAGGTCGCGCTCGATGCGGATGCTGATCTCGACCATCGTCAGCGAGTCGACGTCGAGGTCGGCGAAGGTCGCCTCGGGTGTGAACCGGTCGGCCGGGGTGTCGTGGAGTCTCGCGAGGATCTCGACCAACTGGTCATAGGCGGCAGCACTCATGACGGGGCGTCAACTCCTGTGTCGTACGGGACGAGGGGGTCGTGGGGGCGGGTGGGCGTAGGCAGTCTGGGCCAGGTCAGCAGGCAGGAGCCCCAGGTGAGTCCGCCGCCGAAGGCGGTGAGGAGGAGCCGGTCGCCGGGGCGGATCACGCGCCGGGCGGCGGCGTCGGCGAGGGCGAGCGGGATGGAGGCGGCACCGGTGTTGCCCACGGCGTCGACGTTGGCGACGCAGCGTTCCCGGGGCAGGCCGAGGTCGTCGGCGACCGAGTGCAGAATGCGCAGGTTGGCCTGGTGGGGCACGAAGTGGTCGACGTCGTCGATCTTCCAGCGGGCGCCGCTCAGAGTGGCGCGGGCCGAGGAGGCCATCCGGGTCACCGCGTGCCGGTAGACCGCGTTGCCGCGCATCGCGAAGTACCGTTCCGCCCGGGTGGGTTGGCCGCCGGCGGAGCGACGACGCGAGCCGCCGGCGGCGACCAGGATCAGGTCCTCGTGCGTGCCGTCGCTGCCGAGGTCGAAGTGGCCGACGGCTCCTGGTTCGTCGTTGTCCCCGGCGCGCAGGACGACGGCTCCGGCGCCGTCCCCGAAGATGATCGCGTTGGCCCGGTCCAACGGGTCCACGATGGTGGAATAGGTGTCGGCGCCGATCAGCAGGACCCGCGCCGCCACACCGGAGGCGATCAACCCGGCGGCCGTGGCGAGGCCGTAGACGAATCCGGTGCACACCGCGCCGACATCGAAAGCCGCCGCCCGCCGCAGGCCGAGTCGCGCGGCGACCGCGGGCGCGGTGGCCGGGCAGGGGCGGTCGGGGGTGGTCGTGGTGACGATCACCGCGTCGACCGGATCGGTTCGCGGGGCATCCGTGCCGACCGGGTCGAACCCGGCGTTGCGCAAGGCCAGTTGCCCGGCCTCGACGGCCAGGTCCGAGGTGGCCTGGCCGGGCTCGGCGATGTGGCGACGGCGGATCCCGGTGCGGGTGCGGATCCAGGTGTCGTCGGTGTCCAGCCGTTCGGCGAGTTCGTCGTTGGTGACGACGCGCGGCGGCACCCAGCCGGCCACTCCGCACAGGACGGCGGCGGGAGCGGACGTGCTGGAGGTGTGTACGGGCACAGCGGTTCTCCTGAGGGTGCGGTGCGGCACGGGGGTGGCGGGCCGTCGGGCCCGGAGATGTCGAGGTACGGGCTCGGCCTATCCGGCCGGGGCCGTTCTGCGCAGGGTGAAGGTCAGCAGCACGCCGCCGCCGATACCGGCCGCTATGGCGAACACGGCGATCCGGATCCCGCTCAACAGGGCTTCGCCCGAGGGGCCTTGGCCTGCGCCGCCCGCGAGCGCCACGAGCAGCGCGAGGCCCACCGCGCCGCCCACCTGAAGGCTGGTCGAGGCCAGTCCCGACGCCACGCCCTGGTCCTCGGGCGCGACCCCCGACGCGGCGACGATCCACATGCCGGTCCACGCGGCGCCCTGGCCAAGACCCAGCAGCACGATCCCGGGCAGCAGTAGCGGGTACGAGCCCTCGCCGGTGAGAGCGAGGGCGAGCGCGACGGCTCCGGTCGCGCCCAGGGCCATGCCGGCGACCAGCATGCGGCGCACGCCGATCAGTGCCACCGCGCGTTCGCCGACCTGGGTGCCGATCGCGGTCACCATGGCCGGCACAAGGAAGGCGAGGCCGGTCGCGAACGCGCTGTAGCCGCGCACGGTCTGGAAGTAGAGGGTGAGGAAGTACGGCAGTGAACTGAAGGTGGCGCTGTAGAGCGCGGTGACGGCCATCGCGGCGACCAGGCCCCGGTGGGCGAACAGCCGGGCGGGGACGAGCGGGTCACGCGATCGGGTCTCGACGACGGCGAAGCAGGCCAGCAGGGTGAGCGAGAGACCGCCGCTCACCAGGGCGGGCGTGCTGGTCCAGCCCGCTTCGGGGGCGTGCACCAGCAGGAAGACCAGGAGGGTGATGCCGCCGGTCGCGGCCAGGGCGCCCGTCACGTCGAACCGCCGGGTGGCCGTAGGCGGACCGTCAGCGGGGAACAGTGTCCGTCCCGCCCAGGCGATGCCCACCGCGACGGGGACGTTCACGAAGAACACCGACGGCCAGCCGAACGCCCCTACGAGCACGCCGCCGAGCAGGGATCCGAAGCACAGGCCGCCGGCCCCCGCCGCGCCCCACACCGCCAGAGCGCGGTTCCGGGCGGGCCCTTCCTCGTAGATCGTGTTGATCAGGGAGAGGGTGGCCGGGAACAGCAGTGATCCGCCGATGCCCTGGACCGCCCGGACGGCGACGAGTGCTCCGGGGGATTCCGCGAGCCCTCCCACCAGGGAGGCGGTCGCGTAGATCAGTGCCGCTACGACGAACGTCCGGCGGCGCCCGAGCAGGTCCGCCGCCCGACCGCCCAGCAGGAGGAACCCGCCTGTCGTCACGACGTAGGCGCTCACCACCCATTGCAGGTCGTGCGCGGAGAAGCCGAGGCCCGCGCCTATCTCGGGGAGCGCCACGTAGACGATGTTGTAGTCGAGCGCGATGACAAGCTGGGCCAACGCCAGCACGAGCAGGGACAGCCGGGCGTGCATCAGTCGATCCCTCCTCGGACATGAATGGAAAACACCGGCGGAAAACTGTCGGTTCGTTTTTTCAAGCGGTTTCTGGAATTCACTGCTCCCCCATCAGGCGCCTTATCTCCGTCATGAGGGCGACCAGAGCCCGCCGTTCGGGGCGGGTCGTTTCCGGGTGCCACAGGTCGATCAGCAGGCAGGTCCGCGGCCGGTTACCGTCATTGCGCGCCTCGTGCTCGAAGGAGTAGTCGAAGAGCAGGCAGTGGCCTTCCCGCCAGGTACGGGTCTGACCTGCAACGGTGATGCTGCATCCGTCCGGAATGTCGACGGCGAGATGCAGGTTGATGCTGAAGTTCCACAGGTCGCAATGCGGGGCGATGGAAGCCCCGGGCAGCAGTGTGGAGAAATGGGATTCCAGTAGCGGGCAGATGGTCTCGGTGTCCACGGCGAACTCTTTGAGCACCTTGTACGCGGTGGGCGCGGTGGCGGCCGATTCTTCGACCAGGTTTCCGTTCCGGTAGAGGTACAGGGCCTGCCAGTTCTCCTGCCGGGTCAGGTAGTGCTCGTAGTCGGAGAACGCTTCGCGTCTGGCACTCCAGGCGGAGTTCAGTTCTTCTTTGACGGCCGAGTGGGCCGATTCCAGCGCTTCGACCACCGGAAGCAGTTCGGGATAGGCATAGGGGTCGTGCCACGGGGTCGTGGACAGTCCCGGCAGGATCCACTTGGCGCCCTTCTGGAGCGGGTGCCGCGGTCCGCCTCCGCCGGGTTCCAGCATCCGCTCGACACGGGTGATCGCGTCCGCGCCGTGCACGGCTCTGATCGCCGCGAAGGCGTCCTCCATCTCTGGCGTCACACGGACCTCCTGACTGGTGTCGCGACCGGGCGCGGGATCGAGCCGTCGCACTAGTAGTCGGGAGCGGGAGCGGGTGAGTTCCCGAGAATTTCCGGCAACTCGGCCTCAGCGACAGGGAGTTGGATCGCAGTGGAGGGCCGGCGCCCGCCAGGAGGCGCCGGCTCTCACGTCACACCGCCTGGACTGCCTCGGTCTCGGCTTCGCGCAGCAGGCGTTCCAAGGTGGTCCTCGCCCGGGCCACCCGGGAGCGGACCGTGCCGATGGGGCAGCCGATGAAGCGGGCCGCCTCGTCGTAGGTCAGGCCGACCACCTGGGTCAGCACGAACGCCTCACGACGCTCGTCGGGCAGCGTCTCCAGCAGGTCGAGGAGCGCGATGCCGTCCTCGAAGCCCGGCAGGCCGCAGGGCTGGCCGCGTTCCAGGGCCAGTTGCCAGTCGTGCGCGTCGGCCAGGCGCGGTCGGACCGCGGCCCGGCGGAAACTGTCGGCCACCGCACGGCGGGCGATGGACAGCAGCCAGGTGCGGGCCGAGGCACGGCCCTCGAAACCCGGCAGGCTGTCGAGGGCCCGTACGAACGTGTCCTGGGTGAGGTCGTGCGCGGTCTGGGGGTCGCCGCTGAGATGGGCGACGTAGCGCAGTACGTCGCCGTGCAGCGCGCGGACGAAGTGCTCGGTCGCGTGGGGATCGCCGTTGCGGGCGGCCAGTGCCCAGGCGGTGGCGGAGGCGTCCGCCGCGGCACGCTCCGCCCGGCGGGGAGCGGGCAGCACAGAAGTGATCACGTGGTGTCCTTCTCGGGTCGTCCGGGGCCGACGTCCCGCGATGGGGCACGGCTCTCCGGCACATCGGGTGCGGCCGTACGCGAGGGGTACGGCGATGCCCGGGGCTCGGCGCGCGCTCGTCGGCCCGCACGAAGAGGCGTGCGGCGCTGGGGAGATCCGCGCCGGAACGCGGTACGACGAAGTGCGGGAGAGCCCCCGGTGGATCCGGCTGTCTCAGATGACAGCGGGGCCCGTGGGCGGTCCCCGGGAGGTGAGGGAGTAGCACAGAAGGAAGCGGGCCAGGGACGACCGGTACGCGACGGTGCGGCGCCTGCGCGTGGACGGGCGGCGGGCCGGTACCGGCAGCGCCAGCAGCATCCGCAGGGGAGCCACCAGCCGTGCTGCCGCAGCCCGCAGGACACGGAAGACGCCGCGTTCGCCGTACGCGAGCCACAGCCCGCACAGGACGGCGGCGAGGAGGTGGGCGGCGAGCATGCCGAACGAGGCGCCGCCCGTCATGGTGTGCGCGTGCCCCATGTCGGCCGAGCCGCGCGCCATGCCGCTCATGTCCATGGCGTCCATGGACATGGAAGCCATGGAGTCCGAGGAACCCATGGCTGTGCCGCCCATACCGGCCGACGCGGTACCGCTCCCGGGCGTCAGGTTCTGGCCCAGGGAGAACGTTTCGTGAAGCACCGTCTGGGCGGCGACCACGACCGTGACGATCAGCCCGCGCCCGCGTTCACGGCCGGCCAGGAACCAGCCGGCCGTGCCGGCCGCGGCGGCGCCGGCGCCCATGGTCCACCAAGGGACGGGAGTGCCGGACATCATCACGTGGCCGAGGGCGGCCAGCAGCACGCAGACGGCGGCGAACACACCCGCCCGCAGCGTGCGGCAGCACCCTCCGACAGTCATAGCGCGCCCATCTTTGCACCCGACGTCTGATCGTCATCAGGGGGTACGAGCGCACACCGGGCTCTTGACTCACCACGAATGCAGTGACTCATGTCACATGACAGCACGGGGAACTCGATGACTGTTCCGGACGACTACTGGAGCGAGACGCTGCCGGGACGCACGACCACGGCGAGCACCGTGACCCGCCCACTGCGCCGGAACTCGAAGGTGAAGGGCACGAGGTCCCCCGAGCGCCACTTCCCCGAGGCCGCGGAGACCGTCAGGTCCACCCCGGTCGGCGACATGGCGAGGCTGTCGCCCGCCGCAATGTCGACGGAGTCGATCGCGGTGTCGTAGGCCGCGTTCCCTTCGGTCATACGGTGCTTGGAGAGAGCGATGCCACCGGTGGCGCGGGGTGAGGTGACCCGTATCAGGCGGTCGGCGGAGCCGCCCTCGTTGGCGATGCGGAAGAACGCCGCCGTCTGCTCGGCTCCGGCGGACGGCAGCAGGAGACGTCCGTCGATGACGCGTATACGCGCCGGGGTTCCGGCCCTGCCCGTGCTGGTCCACGCGGTCAGGCCCGCCAGGGCCACACTGCACGCGGCGGCCGGCACCAGTGCGGCGAGTGCGGTGTCCCGCAGCTTCCGCCGGTCGCCGAGCCGCGACGACACCCGGTCCAGGATCCGCCTCATCGGGCATCACGTCCTCGTGCGGGAGAGGGCTGCCAGGCGCGCAGCCGCAGGCCGTTGCACACCACCAACACGGAACTGGCGGACATCGCGGCGGCGGCGACCATGGGGTTGAGCAGCCCGACCATCGCGAGCGGCACGGTCACGACGTTGTAGCCGAAGGCCCACATCAAGTTGGCGCGGATGGTTGCGAGGGTGCGCCAGGCCAGCCGTACGGCGTCGACGAGCGCCTCGATGTCCCCGCGCACCAGCGTCAGGTCGGCGGCCCCGATGGCCACGTCCGTCCCGGTGCCCATGGCGATGCCCAGGTCGGCGCCGGCGAGCGCGGCGGCGTCGTTCACACCGTCACCGACGACCGCGACGCGGTAGCCCTCCTCCTGCAACTGCCGTACCAGAGCTGCCTTGTCCTCGGGAGAACAGCGGGCGTGCACGTCCTCGATGCCGAGGGCGTCGGCCACCGCCTGCGCGGGCGCCTTGCGGTCGCCGGTGGCGAGCACCGGGCGGATGCCGAGACGCCGAAGCTGGTCCACGGCACGGTAGCTGCCGGGCCGTACGAGGTCGCCGACGGCGATCAGGGCTGTGGCGCGGCCGTCGACGCGCACGAGGACGGGAGTGTGCGCGGCGTCCTCGGCCGCCGCCAGGGCCTCGGCCAGTAGGCGGGGCAACTCGCCGTCCGGCACGACCACTTCGACCGTACGGCCATCCACCCGACCCTTGACGCCCTGCCCCGGTGTGGCCGTGAACTCCCGTACCGGGGGCGGGGGTTCGTCTCCCGCCGAGCGGCGGGCGTACGCGGTGATCGCCCGGCCGAGCGGATGCTCGGACCCCTGTTCCACCGCTCCGGCCAGCCGCAGTACCGCGTCCTGCCCGAACTCGCCGGGCAGTGTGGTGACTTGGGCGACGCTCATGTGGCCGGTGGTCAGGGTGCCGGTCTTGTCCAGCACGACCGTGTCCACGTGCTGGAGCGCCTCCAGCGTCTGCGGACCGCTGACCAGCACGCCCAGTTGGGCCCCGCGCCCGGTGGCGGCCAGCAGCGCCGTCGGCGTGGCCAGGCCCAGCGCGCACGGGCAGGCCACCACGAGGACGGCCACACAGGCGGTGAGCGCCGCCTGCGGGTCGGCCCCGGCGCCGAGCCAGAATCCGAGAACGGTCACCGCGATGCTCAGCACGACGGGTACGAAGACCCCGGCCACCGCGTCGGCCAGCCGCTGCGCCCGGGCCTTGCCTGCCTGCGCGTCGGTGACCAGCCTTGTGATCCGGGCGAGTTGGGTGTCAGCGCCGACGGCGGTGGCCCGCACCAGCAACAGCCCGCCGACGTTGACGGCCCCGCCCACCAGCGCCGAACCAGGGCTCACCTCGACGGGTTCGCTCTCACCGGTGACCAGCGACAGGTCGACGGCAGAACTGCCCTCCGTCACACACCCGTCGGTGGCGACCCGCTCACCCGGCCGCACGACGAAGACCTGCCCGACCCGCAGTTGTTCGATGGGGATGGCGCGCTCACCGTGCTCGTCGCGAACGGACACCTCCTTGGCCGCCAGTTCCGCAAGGGAGCGCAGGGCCGCGCCGGTGCCCCGCCGGGCGCGTGCCTCCAGGAACCGCCCGGTCAGCACGAACAGCGGGACGCTGACCGCCGCTTCGAGGTAGACGTGCGCCGTACCGTCCGAAGCGGACGGCAGCAGGCTGAACGGCATCCGCATCCCGGGATCGCCCGCTCCCCCGAGGAACAGCGCGTACGCCGACCAGGAGAAGGACGCGACGACGCCCAGCGAAACGAGGGTGTCCATGGTGGCCGCGGAGTGACGCAACCCCCGTACCGCACGCGTGTGGAACGGCCAGGCGCTCCACACCGCGACCGGGGCGGCCAGCGCGAAGCACAGCCACTGCCAGTTGCGGAACTGCAGGGCCGGCACCATCGACAGCACCAGGACGGGCACGGCGAGCAGCGCGGTCACGAGGAGCCGTTCGCGTTCCTGCCGGGCGGCGGCCTCCGAGAAATCCGCGTCGGTTTTCCCCTCCTCCTCCCGGGCGGGCGGCGTGGGAAGGGCGGCCTGGTATCCGGCCTGCTCGACCGCGGCGACGAGTTCCTCCGCCGGAACACTCTCCGGGTGGCTGACCCGGGCGAGTCCGGTGGCCAGGTTCACCGTCGCGGTGACGCCCTCCAGCTTGGCGAGCTTCTTCTCCACCCGCCGGACGCAGGCCGCGCAGGTCATCCCGCCTACGGTGATGTCCGTCGTGACCACCAGGCTCGTCACCGGTTCGCCCGCCATCACTCACTGCTCCCGTGCATCCCCGGCATGTCCTGCACGCCGCCACCGCTCTCACCGGTGCCGCCGTCTCCCCCGCCGCCGGTCCCGGTGCTCCCGGTGCCGCGCATGCCGGGCGCCACCGGTCCGGCGGCCGATCCGACGGCGTACGACACCGAGAACACCAGCGCGAGCAGCAGCAGGAAGCCGCAGCGCGCGGGCGGCGGCAGCAGTCTGCGGGGCGTCACACCCACGAGAGGGAAAGGCTGTGGGAACTCGGCCATGCCCGGCCTTCCTGATCGCATCGAACCGTCCTGCCATGCACGGCAGTTGAAGCCCTACCGCTCCAGTAGTCGGCAGGGCGGAGGGCCGAGTTCCGATGCCTTTTCATGACCTAGGTCACAGACGCCGGTTGCAGGGGAAACCTTCCAAAACAGACCGAGCGCGGTGATCTCCTCGATCACCGCGCTCGTCGTGGGGAGTTGGTCAGGCCGGGACGGGGTCCGGCTCCTTTGACGGGGTGGTGGAGTCCGGGCGCGCGGGCTGGAGAAGGCGTTCGGCGAGTGGGGCGAAGATCAGGCCGAGGGCCGTCCAGAGGATGAGCTGTGCGGCGACGGAGTAGAAGCGGAAGTTGAACAGCACGTCGGCCGGGAAGCCCGGGTAGACGATATTGCCCTTCGAGTCCTTCAGCGGCAGCGGCGTCTCGGTGGCCTGGTTGCCGAAGTTGGCCTTGTTGTACGAGAGATGGCCGAGCTGCGGCAGAAGCAGCATGACGATCCCGATCGCGACGACGAACGCGGCACCGGCGAGCAAGGTGGCGTTCCAGTTGCCGAAGCGGGCCTGTAGCCGCTTGCCGAGATAGACGGCGCCCGCGAGGAAGGCGACGGAGCACACGATCATGATCAGGTACAGGGCGCTGCGCTGCTGGATGGTCTCCTCGTGGCCGATCGCGGGCGGGTTGGCCGGGTACTTGAGGAACGGCACCAGGTACATACCGAGGAAGCCGCCGCCGGCGACGAGAAGTGCCAGGTTGCGCGCCCGCAGACCGCCGGTGCGGCCGAGGCAGACGGTGTAGGCGACGGCGAACAGCGCGCCCATCGCCATACCGAAGAAGACCATGCCGACGCCGATGCCCACATTGGCCTGGATGGTGCGGCTGAACAGGTCGGGGTCGGCGGCCTCGACGGGCATGCCTGCCGCCTTGTCCAGGGCGTTCTGAGCGACGTCACGGCCGTTCTCGTAGTCGATGGCCTTCGCGATCTGCGGTTCGGCGAATATCCGCGCGAACACGAACGCGAGCAGGCCCGCTACCGCGCCGGCGAGCACGCCGCGCAGTATGAGCTTCTTTTCCATGTCGAGTTGTCCGTACGTCCGGGTGCCGGCGGAGGGTCAGTGGCAGGGGAAGCCGAGGAAGTGGCGGGCGTCGTGGACGAACTCGTGAACGTGCATGTCGTTTCCGAACACCGACACGGCGCCCTGGTCGACACCGACGAAGTAGTAGACGGCCAGCGCGATCAGCGCGGTGCCGACCAGCCAGACGATCGACTTCGAGATCGGCAGGACGACCGGCGTGGACACCGGACGGGATGTGGAAATGCTGCTCAAGGTGAGCCCTCCTTCGGGATCGTGCGTCCCTTGCGTGTACGGGCGAGTGACGGTTCAGTGTCTGACTCACCCACCACCTCCGGCGGCGGGCTCACAGTGGCGCGACCGTGCTGGAATTCCACCAGCTTCCTTATGCCATCACTACAGGGGGAGCGTACGGCGCGGCTCTCCGGACCGTCAATCAGGCCTGTGCCGGGATGAGCGACCTGCGTGCGTCACACGGTTGGCGCAATCGCGTGGCGGCGCGGACGGCAGGCGCTTACATCACGTCCGTCGCAGGGGGTCCCGCCCAGCCCGGCACCGAGGGTGAGTACGTCGATCCGATGCACAGCCTGGTGCATGCCGCCGTCGCCGACCAGCCGTTGGAAGAGGTCCTCCACCTCATCACGTTGCTGGAGCAGTCACCGAAGTACGCGCAGGCCGCCGTCGACGCTCTGCGGGCGATCGGTGTGGACCGGTCCGTGGAGGACGTCACCCGGCTGATGGCCCTGCTGCACCGGGCTCCGCTGGAGCCGCACTGCGGCGAGGCGGCGGTACGGGCCGCAGCCGGCTGGCCCGTCCAGGAACTCGTCCAGTTGATCGGCCGCTTGGCCGAGGATCAGGACGCACCCGTCCGGGCCTCGGGACCGGCGGCGGATCAGCCCACCACTCCGGCCGGTGCTGGGCCGGAGGCGACCGGACGAGTCCCGACGGACACGCACGAGCCGGAGCAGCCGGGCGACCGTCCGGCTCGCCGACGCCGTCCACGGCCTCCGCGTACGGCGCCACGGCGCGCCGAACTCCCGCTCTGGCCCCGGCTGTTCGCGGCGGCGGCGCTCGCCGGGTGCGGGCTGTCCTAATTCCCGCTGTACCGGGACGGGGCCTCCGGTGCCGCCTACGGTTTCGCGCTCGGGGTCTCGGTCCTGTGCGTCCTGCTGGCACTGGCGCTGGTTCTCCGAGGCGGTCTGCCCGTACTCGCCCTGTCCATGGTGGTGCCGGCCGCGTGGGCCGCGATCCAGCTGTTCGACGGACGGTTCCACTCCACGCGGCCGTCCCAGGCGCTGCGGATCACTGCCGCGCCGCCCTGGTTGGCGGGGCTGATGGCCGCCATGGCCGCGCTGGCTGCACTCACGGCCCTGCTCGCGCTCCTGCTCGTGTCCGGCTCCGCGCTCGCGGACGGCGAGGCCGAGCCGCCGCTCGCCACCGCGGGCACCCGCCGGCGGATCCCGCCCGTCCGTCGGAACGCGTGCTGCAAGACCGCCGAGCCAGGGTCGAGCCGGTGCTGACCACGGCGGCACCGATGTCCCGGCCACCCCCAGCAGCGGGCCCATCACGGTGGCAAGCGCACTGGCCACGACCTGCACCGCGGTCAGATGGAGGACCTTGCACTTCTCCTCGTGCCAACAGGGCTTCAACCGCGCACAAGTTGAGCCACCGGCCTTCGTCGCCGCCCCGGTGCCGTCAGGTCGACGGCCGCCCCGAAAGCGTCTCGGTGAAGAGAGTGACCGGGCGTTCCAGGGTTTCGCCGTCCACGGTGATGTCGACCGCCTCGTTGTAGAAGGCGAGCAGGTCTTTGACGGCGCCGACCGCGGGCAGCGGCTGCGGATAGCTCCAGACGATGTTCGGCGGGACACCCGGGCCACCGGCCTCGTTCCGCCACGACCAGTACGTGGCGGTCCCCTTGTAGGGGCACCCGGTGCTGTGGTCGGTCGGTTCGAAGAGGTCCAGGCGGACATCCTCGCGTGGGACGTAGTACCGGGTCGGCAGGCCGGTCTCGAAGAGGAGGACCGGACGGTGGGTGTCGGCGACGACCGTGCCGTCGATCGCGACCCGGACATGACGGCTGCTGGGGAGGGCGTCCACCCGTTTGTGCGGGTCTCGGGGGTGGATGAAGATCTCTTCCTCCTCCTCGTACCAGTGGTCCAGGCCCCGTCCGACCCGCCGGAACCACTCGAAGGCGATGTGCCCGGCCAGGTCCTCCGCGGGGAAGGTCCAGGCCGCGTTCTCCACCAGCCGGCCGTCGGCTTCGAGGTCGTAGAAGACGCGTGATCCGGTGTGTGTGCCGGTCGGGGGGTTCTTCGCGGGGCGGAGCAGGTCCTGACGGACCTCGTGGTGCGGGAAGGCGTAGAGCGGTACCGGGACTCCCGGCTCCCAGACGAGGACGGGGTGCCTGCTGTCCACGACGGTGACATCGCCCTTGAGGCCGCGGACCCAGCGTTGGCTCGGCTCCCACAGCAGTCCTTCGGGTGTGGTCCTGACGTCTCGCGCGGTGGGGAACGTGCTCATGACCGTTTCTCCTTCGGCTCGGGTCGGGTTCGCCTCGGTGACAGTGCGGTGTTCCGTGCGGGCGGCGGAGGCGCTCGGCGATCTGGACACAAAGCTGTCACACACGGCCGGAATCCGCCGCCGGGCGGCCGGGGTTGGCACTGGTACGACCCCGTTTCGAGGCCGAGCCTCGTGCGACGAAGGAGTGATCGTGACCGTTGACCTCAGTGCGACGGATCTGCAGGCCTTCACCCAGGAATGGCTGGATTGGTATCGCGGTCAGGAGGAACGGCTCGCCGCCCCGCACGGATTCCTGGCGATCACCGGACTGCACTGGCTCGACGACCGGCCGCAGCGGTTCCCGGACGCGCCGGGCGCCTGGTGGACCGACGGCGAAGGGGTCGCCGTAGTCCTCGACGACGGTGAGGAACTCGTCGTGGGCGGATCGCCCGTGCGGGGTGAGCACCGCTTCGGCGTGCTGCCCGAGCGGGGCGGTGTCGACGCGGTCTGGGGTGACGCCGTGATCGAGGTGGCCAGGCGCGGCGGGCACGACATCGTGCGGCCCCGGCACCCGGACGCGCCGCTGCGCACCGCCTTCGCCGGTACCCCCGCCTACGCGCCGGATCCCCGCTGGGTGGTGCGGGGACGGTACACGGCCTTCGAGACGCCGCGCCCGACGACCGTGGGCGCGGCGGTCGAGGGACTGGAGCACGTGTACGACGCGCCGGGCCGGGTCGATTTCGAGCTGGACGGGCATCCGCTGGCGCTGACCGCGTTCCCCGGGCGTGGGCCGGGCGGGCTGCTGGTCCTCTTCACGGACGCCACCTCCGGGGTGACCACCTACGCCGCCAACCGGGCCCTCTCGCTTGCTCCTCCGGCCGCCGACGGCACGGTCGTCCTGGACTTCAACCGCGCGGCCAACCTCCCCTGCGCCTATACGGACCTGGCGACCTGCCCCCTGCCACCGGCGGAGAACCGCCTGCGGGTGGCCATCGAGGCGGGGCAGAAGATTCCGCGTGAGCGGGGTGGGATCTGAGGTCCGGCTCCACAACCAAGCGCGCCTCTCAGTCGTCCCTATGAGTGGCGCGCCGGTTTTGTGCGGCCGTGACCCCCCACCGATCACGCGCACTGACCACGCGCGGGAATGAGGTCGCATGCTCCGAATTCATTTCACCTCGCGGGATCTGCAGAGCATCCGGGTCGCCCGCCAACCTCATACGCTGTGGGAACTCGTGTGTGGTGTCTGCCGGTTGGACAGCCGGCAGGGGGCGCTCGAATTCGGGCACTGGCGCCGTTCGGTGCGGGACCGGCTGGCCAAGGACCCGCGGGCCGGGCGGGCCCTGTCGCCGTTGCGGACGCTGATTCCTCCGGTGGGCTACATCCCCGACTTCCTCACGCCGTCCGTCACGGGTGGCGGTCTGGCCGGGGGTCTCGACGAGGTACGGGCCACCTCCCGCACCCGGTTGACCCGTGAGCTGTCCCGGCTCGCCGAGTCGCGTCCGCTGCCGTCGTGGGTCTCCACCCTCGACCGGCCGGGCACGAAGGCCCTGGGGGCGTTGACGCGGGCCCTGGAACTGTCCTGCGGGACGCTCCTCGAACCGTACTGGCCCCGTGTCCAGGCCGCCGTCGGCGACGATGTCGACCTGCGCTCACGCGCGCTCCTCGACGGCGGCACCTCCGCCCTCCTCAACAGCCTGCGCCCGCACGCCCGTTGGCACGCTCCGGTGCTGGAGGTGGACTATCCCGTCGACCGCGAACTGCATCTGGAGGGACGGGGCCTGCTGCTCGTCCCGTCCTACTTCTGCTGGCGCAGACCCACCGCTCTCGCGGACCCCACGCTCGGGCCGGTGCTCGTCTACCCGGTCGCCAAACAGCCCCTGGAGATCGTCCGGGCGAGCGGGGACGGGCTGGAGCGACTGCTCGGCCGTACCCGGACGGTCGTACTGGCGCATCTGGCCAGCCATGGCACACGGACGACGTCCGAGGTGGCCTCGGCGGCCAACATCGCGTTACCCAGCGCCAGTTACCAGCTCGGTGTGCTGCGCGACGGAGGTCTGATCGCCAGTCACCGGGACGGCCAGTTCGTCCGGCACTCGGCGACAACCCTGGGTCTGCGCCTGCTGGACCGGTGACAGACCCCCGCCGGGGCCATTTAGAACGCTTTCGAAATCATTGCCCCCGTGCTTCCCGTACGGCGATGGTTTGGGCGACCGGTACGGCAGTCCGCCGGTCTCGGCGGAGTCCTGGCGCTCTCGCCGCACGGAGCGGGCGCGGTGGCCACCGTGTACAGGGGGACGGTGGCCACCGCGGCCGTGGGTCAGCCCGCCTGCCGGCGGTCCGTGGCGGTGCGGTGGGTGAGCGGTTCGCGCAGGCCGAGGTGTTCGCGCAGGGTCGTGCCGGTGTACTCGGTGCGGTAGACGCCGCGTTCCTGGAGTGCGGGGACGAGCAGGTCGACGATGTCGTCCAGGCCGTCGGGGATCAGGTACGGCGTGACGTTGAAGCCGTCGACGGCGCCGTGCCGGACGAAGTGGGTGAACTTGTCCGCCAGGCTCTCCGGGGTGCCGACGTGGCCGCGCTGGGGGCCGAGGGCGATGACGGTCTCGCGCAGCGACCAGCGGTTCGCGTCGGCCTTCTCCCGCCATTCGGCGACGACTTGGCGCGGATCGGCGATGCGCCGCGCTCCGAAGGAACCGTCGTTCTCGGCGACGACCGGGTCCTCCTTGGGCAGTGGCCCGTCGGCGTCGCGGCCGGAGAGGTCGATGCCCCACAGGAGTCCGGCGATCCCCAACGCCGTTGCCGGGGTGACCTGTTGGAGGCGGATCCAGCGCTTCTTCTCCAGGGCCTCCTCCTCCGTGGTGCCGATGATGATCTCGGTGCCCGGGAGGATGCGCAGGTCGTCCTCGGGGCGGCCGACGGCGCGCAGCCGGCTCCGCAGGTCGTCGGCGAAGGCGAGCGCGTCGTCGAAGTCGTTGCCGTGCGCGGAGAAGATGACGTCGGCGTTGCGGGCGGCGAAGTCCCGGCCCTCGCCGGAGTCCCCGGCCTGGAAGATCACCGGGTGGCCCTGGGCGCTGCGCGGCAGGGTGGGTGCGAGGTCGATGTCGAACTGCGGTCCCCGGTGGCGGACTTGGCGTACGGCGCCGGGTGCCGCCCAGGCCGGTGCGTCGGCCGAGTCGGAGACGGCCGCGTCCGCCCAGCCGTCCCAGAGGGCGCGGGCGACGGTGAGGAACTCCTCGGCGCGCCGGTAGCGGTCGGCGTGGTCGAGGTAGCCGCCGCGGCGGAAGTTGGCGCCGGTCCAGGCGTTGTCGGTGGTCACCACGTTCCAGCCGGCGCGGCCCTCGGAGAGCAGGTCGAGTCCGGAGAGGCGGCGGGCGAGGTCGGCGGGTTCGTTGAAGGTGGTGTTGGAGGTGCTGACCAGGCCGATCCGGTCGGTCACGGCGGCCAGCGCGGCGAGTTGGGTGATGGCGTCGGGCCGTCCGGCGACGTCGAGGTCGTGGATCTGTCCGTCGACCTCGCGCAGCCGCAGCCCCTCCCCCAGGAAGAACGCGTCGAACAGGCCGCGTTCGGCGGTCTGGGCGACGCGCCGGAAGTTGGCGGGGTCGATCTGGGAACCGCTGGCCGGATCGGACCAGACGGTCCAGTGGTTGACGCCCTGGAAGAAGACGCCGAAGTGGAGTTGGGCGTCCGGGCGGGCGACGTCGAGGGGGTCGGTGCGGGTCATCGGGCTTCCTCCTGGACGGCCGCGGCGGCGTACCGGTTCGCGGGCCGGTCGAGGCCCAGGTGAGTGCGCAGGGTCGCGGCGGGCAGGGGTCGTAGGGCGTACCGTCGTTCGAAGAGGTGGGGCAGGACGAGCCGGGAGAGTTCCGGGAGGTCCTCGTCCAGCACCAGCGGGTGCAGCCGCACTCCGTCCACCACGCCTCTCAACTCCTCCAGCAGCAGGGCGAGTCCGGCGGCGGAGCCGATGTGGCGCAGCCGTCCCCGGTCGGGCCAGGGCGCGTGGCGTGCGAGGTCGGCGACGCGTTCCTCGGCCGTGGCGTGGGCGGTGTCGAGCGCGACCTCGATCTCGGCGAAGGCAAGGGGCGTTCCGGCGGTGGCCGCGCCCGAGGTGACGGCGGCGCGGTCGCGGCCCTCGACGAGGGCGACGTCGAGTTGCCCGGCGGGTACGCGGTCCGGGTGGCCGAGCACGACGAGTTGGCCCTGCGGCGGACGCGGCACGATCGCCGGGCCCTTGACCGTGTAGGTGTCGCCGGTGAAGTCGACGTAGTGCAGCCGCTCGCGGTCGAGATAGCGGCTGGTGGCGACGGAGCGGATGACCGCCTCGTCCTCCCAGGAGTCCCACAGCGCCCGGACGACCTCGACGCCGTCACGCGACTCGCGGGCGCGGGCCGCGGCCCCGTCGACGAGCGGGCGCCCCCACCCGGAGGCGGCCTCGGCACGCGTCTCCTCGCTCACCACCCACCCGGCACGCCCGACCGAGATGTGGTCCAGGGACGCCAACTGGCTGGAGACATGGAACGGTTCGGCGTAGGTGAGCGGCAGGACAGGCGCGACACCGACGACACTCGTCGACGCGGCGATGAAGGCGGCCCGCTCCACCGCGCCGATCCGCCCGACCACGTCCGGGCCGGTGCCGGGCGGGAGCGCGCCGTCCTCCAGGGTGAGCAGGGTGAACCCGGCGTTCTCCGCGTCGGCGGCGACGCGGGCCACCCGGCGCGGGCTCAGCAGGTGGTCGGGCGAGTGGGCGGCGCGGCGCCAGGCCACGGGATGGGCGCCGTCGCCGTCGATTTCGAGGGCGAGCCGCAGAGCGGAGCCGGACATGGGGGTTCCTTCCGAGAACGCGTCGAGACGGACGGCCCGTGGGGCCGACGTGGGTCAGGGGCGTACGGAAGGACAGACGGCGGAGGCGGTACGGCAGTAGTCGACATGCCGGCGAATGATCAGCCGCGCGCCCGGACCGGCACCGCGAGGTGCGGCGTCACGTGCGCACATGGGGCCTCCGCCCGTCCGGGAGCGATCGCCTCAACCTACGTCGTCGGTCCCGGAAGATGTCAAGAACATTAGATGTACGCGCATACGGCGGCGGTTCGTCAAAAATGCGTTGGCCGTGCCGACGAGCGTGCTGCTAACTTGCCGTAGGCCGTGACAACGCGCGAGGAGGTGAGACCCATGAACGCTGTACGCAGGTGGGTGCTCCCCCTCTTCTTCACGGTTGGACCAGTGACATAGGTGTCGCCGGGAGCGCCTCACGACAGGCACTCCCGAAAGGCGACAAGCCATGTACTCCACACACTCCACGCAGTCCACGCATTTCTATTTCACCGCGGAGACCACGTCCGACGGTGTCATCCAGCACGACTTCACCATGGGTGAGGTCACCGGAGCCCTCTGGTCGCCGGAAACCGGTGCCGACCACGCGCCCCTCGTGTTGATGGGGCACGGCGGCGGCAACCACAGGAAGTCCCCCGCCATGGTCGGCCGGGCCCAACGCCTCGTGGCCGACGGCGGTTTCCATGTCGCCGTCATCGACGCGCCGGGCCACGGCGGCCGACCGCGCACCGCGCACGACGAGCGGGAGATCGACGCCATGCAGCGGGCGATGGCGGCCGGCGAACCGGTCGGCGAGATCGTCGTCCGCTACAACGGCCACCTCGCGGAACGTGCCGTACCGGAGTGGCGGGCGACCCTGGACGCCCTCCAGGAACTGCCCGAGATCGGCAGCGAAGGACCCGTCGGCTACTACGGCCTGAACATGGGCACCGCGATCGGCATCCCGCTGACGGCGGCCGAACCCCGCATCACCGCCGCTGTGTTCGGCCTCTTCTGGTACGACGACGCCCTCGCCGGGACTGCGCGGCGCATCACCGTTCCCATCGAATTCGCTCTCCAGTGGGACGACGAGCACATCCCGCGCCCGTCCGGTCTCGCGCTGTTCGACGCCTTCGCCTCGGCGGAGAAGTCACTGCACGTCAACTCGGGCGCGCACAAGGAGCTGCCCAGGTTCGAGGCGGACAGCGCGGTGCGGTTCTTCATGCGGCATCTGCGCCGTCGCTGATCTCAGCGCGGCGGCCCCGCGCTTTCTCCGAATTCCAGCCCTGTCATGAGTTCGGAGAAGGCGCGGGCAGCGCCGGGGGCCGTGAAGAGCCGGTCGAGCCGGGCGCGGGCCAGGCCGCGGCGGAAGGGGCCGGAGCCGGTGGCGTCGCCGGCGTCGTGGAGCATGCCGGTCATCCAGTGGGAGAACTCCTGGTCGTTCCAGACGCGGCGCAGACAGCGCTCCGAGTAGGTGCGCAGGGCCGTGTCGTCGTGGTCGTGGACTGAGTCCCGTACCGCTCGGGCGAAGAGATCGGCGTCGTAGAGCGCGAGGTTCATGCCCTTGCCGCCCATCGGCGAGACAATGTGCGCCGCGTCGCCGACGAGGTAGAGGCGGCCGTACTGCATCGGGTCGTGGACCAGACTGCGGAGCCGGAAGATCTCGCGGTCGGTGATCGGGCCGGAGACAAGGGCCGGGTCGCCGAGCCGGGTGCGCAGGGCGTCCCAGACCCGGCCGTCGGGCCAGGCGTCGGGGTGGTCGTCGGGCGGGCACTGGAGGTAGTAGCGGCTGGTGTACGGGCCGCGCGGGAAGTGCGCGGCGAAGCCCTGCGGGCTGACGGCCAGCAGCGGGTGGGCCGGGGGCGGGGCGTCGGCCAGGACCGTCAGCCAGCCGATGCCGTGATCGAAGGCGTACGGCGTGAGGGCCCCGCCGGGGACGGAGGTGCGGCTGATGCCGTGGTCGCCGTCGCAGCCCGCGACGAAGTCGCAGGTGAGGGTGCGGAGGTCGCCGTCCGCGGTGCGGTAGCTGACGGTCGGGTGGTCGCCGGTCAGGTCGTGCAGGGAGACGTCGGCGGCCTCGAAGCGCAGGTCGCCGCCGTTCGCGAGGTACTCGGCGGTGAGTTTCTGGACCAGCATCTGCTGGGGGCAGAGGCGTGCGGTCGGTCCTTCGGAGCCGTCGTAGTCCGACACCAGATGGGGTTCGCCGTCGACCCGGAGCTCCAGGATGCCTTCGTGCGGGACACCGCCCAGGACGCGGTCGGCCAGCCCCCAGGAGTCGAACATGCGCACGGCGCGGGTCTCGACGATGCCGGCCCGCTGGCGCTGCGCCACGTACTCGCGGGTCCGGCGTTCGAGGACGACGCAGTCGACGCCGCTGCGCTGCAACAGGTTCGCGACGGTCAGACCGGCCGGGCCGGCGCCGATCACCACCACGGTCGTGGACTCCGGCGCCTGGCTCAACTCCCGTGTGTTGTCGGCCACTTGACCACCTCCGGGGTCACCCTAGCCGAGCGGGCCCGGTCGCGCGGGCACGCCGGCGTTCCCCTATGCCTCCGGGTCCCAGTCGATGAGCTGGTCGAAGAGCCGTTGCTCGCCGTCGATCTTCAAGGGGTCGACGTAGGTACGGCCGTACAGGAAGAGGACCAGTTCTCCGGCCGTGGCCCGGGCGGAGGCGTAGGCGGTGTCGGCGGGAATCGGCGCGGATGCGGGAATGGGCGTGGCCCGCGCGCCGGCGGCGGAGAGTTCGAGGCGCCAGGATCGGCCCTCGGTGGCGTGGTAGTCGACGGTGGCGGGGTCGTGCGGCCAGGCGCTCGTCGTCGCGTTGCAGGTGAACACGAACTCCTCGACACCGTCCACCGCCGCCTCCTCGGGCAGCGGCTGCGGGTCGCCGACGGTGATCTGGGCGTCGTAGGTGTGCACCGTGGCCTCCTGGACCTGGTGCCGGGCGACGGCACCGGAGGTCTGCGGGGACTGCGAGTCGGCCCACCATGTCCAGCAGCCGCGATCCGGGCCGAACTCCCGCAGTGCGCCCAGCAGTTGCCGCGTGGACTCGGCCGACCAGGCGAGCAGGGCCTCCCGCTCCCGGGGTACTTCCGAGGCGGCGGGGGTCGCCCGACTGTCGGCGGGCCCGGCGGCGACGATCGCGGCCCAGCGGCGGTGCACGGTGCCCAGGTGCTGCACCAGGTCGAACAGGGTCCACTCGGGGCAGGTCGGCACCTGCGCGTCGAGGCTGGGCGCGGCGGCGACCGCGGCCCGGAACGCCGTCGACCGTTCGTCGATCAGCCGCAGCAGGTCCGCGAATTCGAGAGTCTTCGTCACGCCGAATGTCTATCACCGCGCTCCGCCGACAGGACAACGATTTTCCCGGCTCGGCCTGCGAAAAGCGTGCGGCGCTACCCCAACTCTCAATGAGCGAGGGCCTGTTGGACCGTCGGGTAGCAGTCGATGACTCCGTCGATGCCGACGAGTTGGATGACGCGCCACACGGCGGGGGCGGTCCCGGCCAGTCGCAGCCAGCCGTCCGCCTGGGCGAGCGTCTGGTGGACGGCGAGGAGGATGTTGATGCCGCTGGAGTCCATGAAGGTGACCTGGCGCAGGTCGAGGACGACGTGCGGTGCGACCCCGTCCGGCAGGTCCAGCGCCTCCCTCAACGAACCGGCCGTCTGGTGGTCGATCTCGCCGGCCAGGGCCACGACGACGGTGCCGTCGACGACATCGGTCCTGACCGTCAACTGCCCTGGCTGGCCCGGCTGTTCGGTGTCCACCATCTGTCCTCATACACGAGTCGGCGAGCGCTATGGATCAGGAGTTTCATCCGAAGTGCTGCCCCGCATCGTACGGTTGATGCCCGCGTCCGGTGATGCCGACAGAAACTCACGGAGTGGGTGTTGCCTCACGGGGTATGCGCGGGGCACGCAGAAGGCGGTGAAACGATCCCGATGGACCAAGACTCTTCGGAGGACGACGACACAACGCCCCAGGCCAGGGCCCCGGCTCGGCCCATACGGTCCACCGTGGCACTGGACGGCGACGGCTCCTGCATCGCCGAGGCCCGGCGGCTGGCCGCGATGTTCCTCGTCCGGGCACGGACCGAGTACGGGCTCCCGGTGTCGGCCCGCGCCATGGATCTCACGCAGTTGGTGGTCAGCGAACTGGTCACCAACGCCCGCAAGTACGCGCCCGGCCCGGTGCTGATGGATCTGCGGATCGTCGACACCCTGGTCGAGGTGGAGGTGTGGGACTCCGACCCGGTGCTGCCGGTCGCCCGTGCCGCCGACGCCCAACGGGTGGGCCAGCACGGTCTGGAGATCGTACGGGCCGTCGCGCGCGGCTTCGAGGCACAGCGCGAACCGGTGGGCAAGCGCATCACCGCGCGCATCGCGCTGACGGACGGCCCGGACACGGACGTCACCGGCGGCGGCCCGCTCCGCACGTGAGCCGGGACGGTCACGGCGCGGCCGGGACCCGGTAGACGGAGACATGCGAAGGCGACTCGGCGGTGAACTCGGATCCGTCCCAGTCCGCGTGTCTCGTCTCCAGTTCGAAGCCCGCCAGCTGGGCCATGAGGTCCAGTTCGGCCGGCCAGATGTAGCGGTGCGGACTGAGTGCGAGCCGCGCCTGCCCGGCCCCGTCGATCCTGAAGTGGTGCGACACGGCGCGCTGGTTGAGGACGTCGTAGGTGTCCAGGGCGATGTAGTCGGGGTCGGTCCGCCAGACGGTGGCGTGCTGGCCCGGCGGCAGTTTGCGCAACTCGGGTACCCAGAGCTCGATCACGAACCGGCCACCCGGTGCGAGGTGGCGGGCGGCGTTGCGGAAGCACTCGACCTGCGCGGCCTGGGTGAGCAGGTTCGAGATGGTGTTGTAGACGAGGTAGACCAGGCTGTACGTCCCGGGGACGACCGTGGTCGCCATGTCGCCGATGGTCACGGGGATCGTCGCCTCGTCCGCCTTGGTCCGCAGCCGCTCCACCATCGGCCGTGACAGCTCGATGCCGGTGACGGGGACTCCGCGCTCGGCGAGCGGCACGGCGACCCGGCCGGTGCCGACAGCGAACTCGAGTGCCGCGCCCTCTCCCGCGAGTTGCGCGAGTCGGTCCACGGTCGGCCCCAGCGTCTCGGGCTCGAACATGCCGGTGCCGGGGGTGTCGTACCGCCGGGCGGTGTCGGCGTCCCAGATCTTCTCCTGCTGCATTCCGCCAACGCTCGCTCCCGGCCGCCGAGTTGTCCAACGAATTCCCCCGACACGCGGAAGTGCCGCACCTCGCCCAGAGGGTGGCCGCTGTCGGCCGACGCAGGCGCCAACCCCGACAACTCGACCGGCGCGCCGAGCGGTTCGACGCGGGACCTCCTCGCCTTCGCACGCGGCTGATCGCGTCGCTGTCGCGCAGCGTGACGTACCCCTCAGGGACGGGATGTCTGGCTCCGCCGGACGCGGGCACCCGTGAGCAGGCAAGTAACCGCACGCTCCGCCCGACGACCTGAGGTGAACCATGCCCGAGGAGATCAAGAATCCGGCGGCCCGGTCACGCGGTGCGGCGGCCGGCGGACTCGTCGTGGTCGTGGATCTGCGCCGACGCCACCGCGCAGAACGCCTCCAGACCGGTGAGCAGCGCGTTGCGCCCGGCGGCCGGCATCTGTGCCAGCACCGCGCCCAACGCCTCCTCCCGCCGGGCCCGTAGGTCCGACAGGAAGGCCCGCCCCGGACCGCTGAGATACAGGCGCACCTCGCGCCGGTCCGTGGGGCTCACCTCGCGGTCGACGAACCCGGCGGCCTGCAACCGGTCGCAGAGGCGGCTGGTCGACGGCGGTGTGGAGGCGAGGTGGTCGGCGAGGGTGCGCAGGTTGATGCCCTCCTGGTGTTCCAGGATGAACAGGACTCGTAGCTGTGAGGCAGACGCGGGCGCGGTCGAGGCGCGCCCCCACAGGACTTCCAGCAGTTCCGCGGCCGTAGAGGTGACGCGTGCGACCTCGGCGGGCTCGGGGCGGGGGTGGATGGACGTCACGGTCACACTCTCGCAGGCACAGGGACGGGCTCCAGCCTACTAGGCACGTGCGAGGCATTCTTCGAGGGAGAGATTGGCATATCCGCGATCGTGAACAGATTCATGGCTGTCGAGCGGGCGCTGCGTACGGCGGCTCCCCACGAGCTCCCCGACGTGGTCGGCCGGGAACTGGTCCGGCGGTACGCGGCGGACTCCGTGGACCTGCTCGTGGCCGACTACGGCCTGACCGTGCTGCAGCGCGTCACCGACCTGCCGCACACCTTGCCGCCGATCTCCGTGCACAACACTCCCGCGGGCCGCGCCTTCGGAGCCCAAGAGCCTTTCGTGGAGGGGAACTTCGGGGACGGCAGCGTGCGTGTCCACCTTCCGGTCAGTGTGCGCGGGGACCGCGTCGGCGTGCTCTCGGTGACGCTCCCCGGCGGCGACCACGTACGCGACTGTCTGCCCGAACTGACCGAGCTGGCCGAGGTGTTGGGGCACGAGATGCTGGTGGCCGAGCGCGACACGGACCTGTATCTGCGGGCCAGGCGCAAGGACCGGCTCACGCTGGCGGCGGAGATGCAGTGGCAGTTGCTGCCCGGCCGCTCGTGCTCCCGCGCCGAGTTCGAACTCGGCGCGCAGCTGGAGCCCGCCTACGCGATCCACGGCGACAACTTCGACTGGTCCGCAACGGCCGACCGCCTCGCGCTCTACGTCTCGAACGGCATGGGCGAGGGCATAGAGGCCTCGCTGCTGACGAACCTGGCGGTCAACGCCCTGCGCAACGCGCGCCGGGCCGACATCCCCCTCGCCGACCAGGCGGCCCTCGCCGACCAGGCGGTGTACGCCCACTACCGGGGCCGTAGCCATATGTCCGTGTTGATGTTCGACTTCGAACTCACCACCGGGCGAGCCCGGGTGGTGGACGCCGGGTCGCCGCAGACGCTGCGGCTGCGTGACGGGGTGGTGGAACGGATCGTCTTCGACGAGCAGTTGCCGCTGGGCATGTTCGAGGAGACCGACTACATCGAGCAGGACTTCCGGATCGAGCCCGGGGACCGGATCCTCTTCGTCAGCGACGGGGTGTACGCCGTCGCCTCGCCCAAGGGTGAGGCGTACGGGGACGCGGCGCTGGCGCGGGCGATCCAGCACACGAGACTGCTGCCCGCCGCCGACGTGCCCAGGGCCGTGCTGCGCGAACTGACCGGCCACCGCGGCACGCCGACCCCCGACGACGACGCCCTGGTGGTGTGCCTGGACTGGCGGGGGCGGTGAGGTGTGTCCGCCGTGTCCCGCTCTCACCGGCGCGGCGCTAGTGTGAAGACACTGAGCCGGAAGGGTGAACACCGTGAGCACCTCTGAGCCGCTCCCTTCCGTCGAGAGCGAGTTGCGGTCGGCTCCGTCCAACGCTCTCGCGGCGACGGCCCGCCGTCTGCTCGGTGACCGCGCCGGAGCCCGCGAGATCACCCTTCTCCTCGCCGACTACGGCCTGCGGGTGCTGCGTCCGGTGGACCCGCTCCCGGGCGCCGACGAACCGCTGTCCGCCCGAGACGGCCCGGCCGGGCGGGCGTTCACGGAGCAGACGCCGGTCGTCGAACCGGCTGCCGACGGGACCGCCGCCGTGCATGTGCCCGTCTCCGTGCGCGGCGACCGCCTCGGTGTCCTCTCCGCCCGACTCCCCTCCGCCGGTGCCGGTCCGGCCGGGGTGCTCGGGCTCGCCGAGTTCGCCACCGCCCTGGGCCACGAGATCGCCGCGGCGGAACGCGACACCGACTTCTACCTCCTGGCCCGCCGCACCCGGCGCCTCACGCTGGCCGCAGAGATGCAGTGGCAGCTCCTGCCGGGGCGGGGCTGCGGACGCCCGGAGTTCGCGATCGGCGCCCATCTGGAGCCCGCGTACACCGTCGGCGGCGACAACTTCGACTGGAGCACCGACGGCGGTCACCTCACCATGACGGTCACCGACGGCATGGGCCGCGGCATCGACGCCTCCCTGCTGACCGGCGTCGCGGTCGGCGCCCTGCGCAACGCCCGCCGCGCCGGCCTCGGCCTCGCCGACCAGGCCCGGCTGGCCGACCAGGCGGTCTACGCCCAATTCGGAGGCAAGGTCTACGCCTCCACCCTGCTGCTCCGCTTCGACCTCACGACCGGCACGGTCCAGGCGGTCGACGCCGGCTCGCCCCGCCTGTACCGCCAACGCGGCCACGCCGTGCGGCAGATCGAGATGGAGGCACAGCTCCCGCTCGGCATGTTCGAGGAGACCGCCTACGAGGAACAGATCTTCTCCGTACGGCCCGGCGACCGCCTCGTGGCGGTGAGCACCGGCGTCCACGGGGCCCGTTCACCGCAGGGCACCCCGTTCGGCGAACAGGCGCTGCGCCGCGCGCTCGACACAGTGCCGGCGCGGGCCCCGCAGGAGGTCGCGCGCTCGGTGGTGGCGAGCCTGGTCGACCACTTCGGCAGCACGGACCTGACCGCCGACGCGGCCGTGGTCTGCCTCGACTGGCACGGACGCGAGCCCGCGGCGCCGTGATCATCCGCCGGCGCCGGACGGCCGATTCCGCTGCGCGGCGGCGAACGCCCGCAGGCCACGCTCCAGTGCCGCACGCTCATCCGGGTCCATGGCGTGTACGACCGCTGCCAGCGCCCGGGACCTGAGTGCGGCGACCTCCGCGAGGACCTCCCGGCCGTGCGCGGTGAGACTCAGTCGTACTTCCCGGCGGTTGTGGGGTGCCGTGTCCCTCAGCAGCAGCCCGGCCGCCTCAAGCCGGTCGCAGAGCCGGCTCACCGTGGGCAGGCCCGCGTCGAGCCGGTCCGCCAGCGTGGTCAGGTTCGCGCCCGGTGCGGCCTCCAGGGCGTGCAGGGCGCGCAGTTGATACGGCGAGAGACGTACCGACGCGTCTGCTGCCGCCGTGGTCCACAGTTCGGTCAGGCCGTCCACGGCATCGTCGACCCGGCCCGCGACGGGGTCCGTGCCGTCCGCCTGCTCGTGCGTTGCCACGAGTTCGACACCTCAAGGAAGTCGGGTGTGGTGACGCGGATCCCGGCGTCTCAGCCGGGGCGGTGGGGCAGGCGGACCACCTGCACGAAGAAGTCGTCGATCTGCCGGACCGCGGCGATGAACTGGTCCAGGTCGACCGGCTTGGTGACATAGGCGTTGGCGTGCAGCTTGTAGCTGCGGAGGATGTCCTCCTCGGCCGAGGAGGTGGTCAGGACGACGACGGGGATGTGCGCCAGTTCCGGGTCGGACTTGATCTTCTCCAGGACCTGACGGCCGTCGTACTTCGGCAGGTTGAGGTCGAGCAGGATGAGGTCGGGCTGCGGGGCGCCGGTGTGCGCTCCGCGCCGGTAGAGGAAGTCGAGGGCTTCCTCGCCGTCCCGGACGACGTGGAGGGTGTTGCCGATCTTGTTGTCCTCGAAGGCTTCCCGGGTCATCAGTTCGTCGCCCGGATCGTCCTCGACGAGGAGGACGTCGATCGGGGTCGCGTCGGGGAGGGTCATGTCAGGGCCTTCTGGTTGTCGGTGGAGGTGTCCGTGGACGTGGCTTCCTCGGCGGACGGGAGTGTGAAGCAGAAGCGGGTGCCCTCGCCGGCCGTGCTGTCGATCCAGATCCGGCCGCCGTGGTGTTCGACGATCTTCTTGCACAGGGCAAGTCCGATGCCGGTGCCGCCGTAGGCGTCGCGGCTGTGCAGCCGCTGGAAGATGACGAAGACCTTGTCGGTGAACTCCTCGGGGATGCCGATGCCGTCGTCGGTGACGCACAGGCGCCACATGCCGGGGGTCCCGGGGTCGGGTTCGCAGGTGACGGACACCTGCGGGGCGCGGTCCGGGTGGCGGAACTTCAGGGCGTTGCCCACGAGGTTCTGCCAGAGCATGGTCAGCAGCGTCGGATCGCCCACTGTCTCGGGCAGGGTCTCGGGCCGGTCGATGCGGGCCTCGGACTCCTCGACGGCCGCCGCGAGGTTCCGCAGCGCCTTGTCCAGCGCCTGGTCGAGACCGACCTTCTCCCGGGTGTCGTCGAGGCGCCCGACGCGGGAGAAGGTGAGCAGGTCGTTGATGAGCACCTGCATGCGTTTGGCGCCGTCGACGGCGAAGTCGATGTACTGCAGCCCGCGTTCGTCCAGCTTGTCCCCGTACCGTTTCTCCAGCAGCTGGCAGAACGAGGCGACCTTGCGCAGCGGCTCCTGCAGATCGTGCGAGGCGACATAGGCGAACTGCTCCAACTCGGCGTTGGAACGGCGCAGTTCGACGGCCTGGGCGTCCAACTCGTCGGCCTGGTGGCCGAGTACCTCCTCCTTTTCGCGGGAGGCGTCGAGTTCGGCGACGATCCGTCTGCGCATGCCCTCGACGGCTCCGGCCACCGCGGTGAGGTCGGCGGGCCCGTCCCCGGTGATGCGGTGCGCGAAATCGCCCGCCGCGACCCGTTCCGACGCCGTGCTCAGCGCCTCCAGGGGCCGGGTCACCAGCAGTCGTACGAGTACGGCGAGGGCGACGCCGGTGAGCAGGAAGGCGGCGACCATACCGCTCAGCACGGTGTCGCGCACCGTCCGCTGGTGGGCGAGGTGGGCGCGGCCCTCCTTCACGGCCTGTGCGAGGTCGGTGTTCTGGGCCGCCCAAAGGGTGCGCAGCCGGTCGAAGTCGTGCTTGCCGCTGTCGACGGTGGTCTGGTCGACGGCGTGCGGCCGGCCGGGGGTGACGGCGGCGGCCAGGGGTTCGGCGTAGGTCCGCCGCCAGTCGGCCGCCCCGCGCTCCACCGCCCGCAGATCGGCGAGCAGTCGGGGCCGGTGGCGGAGCTGTTCGCGCAGCCTGGCCGCCGAGTGGGCCTCGTCCTGCTTGCCGGTGGTGTACGGGGCGAGGAACTGCTTGTCGGCGGCGATCGCGTAGCCGCGGATGCCGGTCTCCTGGTTGACCAGGGCGGCCTGCAGCCGGTACGCCTCGGTCTGGGCGGGCTGCACCCGCTGGAGCAGGTCGTCGGTGACGTCGGCCGTGCGGCTCAGCAGGTTCGCGCCGATCGCGGTGCCGATCACCACCAGCAGCACCATGAGCGACAGCGCGAGGAAGAACCATCCCTGCACTGTGAGCCGGCGCCCGATCCCTGTTCCGCCCGCCATGTCCCTCACCGTTCGTCTCGTTGCGGCACCCTCTTCTCGTCCCACCTGCTCCTTTCCGGCGCGGTGAATCACGTCCGGGGCAGTTGTCTCATGTCCAGTGCAGGTGCAGCACGGCCACGTCGTCCGCCAGGCCGCCCCGGGTCTCGGCCAGGGCCTCGGCGCAGGCGATCAGCTCGTCGACGAACGGCTCCGGGGCCAGTGCGGCCCGCTCCCGGGCGACCTGTAGCAGACCGTCCTCCCCCAGGCGCTCCGAGCCCCGGCCGACATGCCCCTCGAAGAGTCCGTCGGTGAAGAGGACCACGGCCGCGCCCGCCGGTACGGAGAGGTCCGCCACCGGCCAGTCCGCGAGGCCGGGCAGCACGCCCAGCGCAGGACCGCCCGGCACCTCCACCCACTCCACTCCACCGCTGTCCCGCATCAGCAGTCCATGGTGCCCGGCCCGCACCACGCGGGCCGTCCGCTCGCCGGGTGCGGCGGTGAGACAGACGAGGGTGGCGAAGACCTCGCTGCGGATGCGCTCGGCGACGAGGAGTTCCTCCAGCCGGGCCACCTGTTCGGCACCCGTGACACCGCTGAGCACCAGCGTGCGCCAGGCGATTCGCAGCGCGACACCGAGGGCGGCCTCGTCGGGTCCGTGTCCGGAGACGTCACCCACCACCGCGTGGACCGTGCCGTCGACGCTCTGCACGATGTCGTAGAAGTCACCGCCCAGCAGCGCCTGCGCGCGCCCCGGACGGTAGCGGGCCACCGCTTCCACGCCCTCGCCGCGCAGCAGGGGCCTGGGCAGCAGCCCGCGTTCCAGGCGGGCGTTCTCCTGGGCCTGCATACGGCTGGACTGGAGGGCGACGGCCGCCCGCTCGGCCTGCTTGCGCTGGATCGCGTAGCGCACCGCGCGTCCGAACAGGCCCGGTTCGACCCGGCCCTTGACCAGGTAGTCCTGCGCGCCGGCGGCGACGGCGGCGAGTCCGGTCTCCTCCTCGGCGAGACCGGTGAGGACCACGACAGCGGCCCGTTCGGCGCCCGCCCGTACCCGGGAGAGCGCCTCCAGCCCCTGGGCGTCCGGCAGATGCAGATCGAGCAGGACACAGTCCGGTACGTCGGCCGCGAGCGCCTCGGCGGCCTCGGCCATCGACCGCACCCACTGCAGACGTATCTTCAGCGCGCTGTCGGCGACCAGTTCCTCCACCAGCAGCGCGTCACCCGCGTCGTCCTCGACCAGCAGGACGGAGGGCTGCCAGGCCACCCAGGCTTCCGGCCCGACCCCTTCGCCACCCACCGACAGCAGGTCGTCCGCCCGTGGCCGTGGCACCACCATGGCCCTGCCCTCCCCACCGCGCCGACTCCCGGGAACTTAGTTGCCGTCAGACAACAGTCGAGAGCATACCGGTACGCCGGGAAGTCCCGTACGCGGTCGGCGAGGCCGGGACCGGAACCGTCCAACGCGCCCCGATTCCAGCGTTGTTGAGGGTACGACGGGCCGCCGGGAATCGGCGCGGAACGGTCCCCTTCGTCGCCGGACCGTACGGAGGGCGGGGGTCGCACGGATCGGCACCAAGTGGCGCTCGGGCGAACGGAGTTCGAGCCGTCAGCCGTCGGCGATCGTCGGTCCCGGACCAGGCGCGATGCGCAGCGCGGCCCGTGGTGCCGAGACACCGGGGAGCAGGGCCCGTTCGGACACCGCGGGGGCGGCCAGCCGGTCGAGGCCCACGCGCAGCTCCGCCCGCACGAACCTCCACACCGTCCCCCGCGTCCAACCCCGGCGTCTCGACACCCGTACCACTGCGCACCTACGCACCTACGCACCCCGATTGCTGCACCGGTGCAGTCACATGACGGATGGTCCACGGGCTGCCGAGACCTAGCCTCGGGGCTGGGAAAGAGGCGACCGGCCCATGCCCTCAGGCCAGAAGGGAAGTGATCACCATGCTCGGCTCACCCAACGCACTGTTGTGGCGCGGCATTCTCGCGGTCGCGTTCGGAGTGGTTTCGCTGGTGTGGCCCGGCATAACCGTGGGCGCATTCGTCTACCTGTTCGCCTTCTACGCCTTCTTCGCCGCGGCGAACGACGCCGTTCGCGCGTTCAGCGGCACCCGGGCGGGACCGGTCTTCGGCTGGCTGCTGTTGGCCCTGCTGTCCGCCGTGGGCGGAGCCGCCGCGATTCTGTGGCCGGGGATCACGGCTCTTGCGCTCACCCTCTGGGTCGCCGCGTGGGCGCTGGTCACCGGCGCTGTCGAGATCGGCATGGCCTCTCAGGAAGGCGAGTCCGCCGGGGAACGCGCGATGTTCATGCTGACCGGGCTGGTATCCGTCGCGCTGGCGTTCGCGCTGTTCGTGCGGCCGGACGTCGGCGCGGTCTCTCTGGCGACCGTGTTCGGCCTGTTCAGCCTGATGTACGGCACTTCGGGCATCGTCCTCTCACTCCACCTGCGGCACAGAGCGGCGTAGCGACCTGGCGGCAGGCACGGCGTCGGCGTGCCCGTGCCGCGCGATGTCCGAGACCCCGAGATCCACCGAATCAACTTCACGAGACAGGGATCACCATGGACAAGCTTTCGGACCAGCTCAGCAAGTTGGCAGACCGGACGAAGAAGGTCGAGGACACCGCCGCGGCCGCCGGGGCGAAGAACCGCGCGCAGCTGGAGACGACGAAGACCAGTCTCAAGGCGTCCCTGGATGCCGTGGGAACCAAGACCGACGATGCCAAGGCCCGGGCGCAGGGCCGGCTGAGCGATGTGCACGACTCGGTGGAGAAGCACTTCGCCGAACGCCGCGCGGCGAACGCCGAGCACAAGGCCGAACGCGACCTCAAGCGGGCCGAACGCCGCGCCGACGACGCCGAGCAGGATGCCGCCGACGCGATCGCCCTGGTGCTCTACGTACTGGACCAGGCCGAATACGCCGTCGTGGACGCCGTGCTCGCCCGCGCGGACGCCGACGACCTCGCCGCCCAGTCGGGAACCTCCGGGTGATGCCCGGCTCGGCATCACCCCCCCATGCCGAGCCGGTCTGATCCACCCGGCGCCGCGACGTGACATGACTTGCCCTCTGTGACGTCGCGGCATCGGCATCCGGACCTCAGCAGGGCGAGCGGTACTTCCACTGCGGGAAGTACTGGCCCCATTCCGCGTGAGTGAGTGCGGGAAAGGCGCTGTCGCAGATCCGGGCGGCGACACGTCCGGGGTCGGGATCCCACAACAGGACGGTCCAGTCCTCGCCGCCGGTGGCGAGAGTGCGGCCGTCGGGACTGAAGGCGAGGGTGTCGACCGGTTTGGTGTGGCCCGACAGCAGCGCCGGCTCCCGGGCGTTGCCACGGTCGTTCACGTCGTAGAGCCTCGCGGTGCGGTCGGAGCTCGCGGCGGCCAGCATCCGCCCGTTGGGTGCGAAGGCGACAGCCATGACGCCGTCGGCGTACCCCGCGAGCCGGTCGCGTAGCGCCGGACGCCGTGGATCGGTGACGTCCCACAGTCGTACGGTGCGGTCCTCGCCGCCGGTGGCGAGCGTGCGGCCGTCGGGGCTGAACGCCACGGATTTCACCGCGCTGGTGTGGCCGGTGAGGACCGCGAGGCGGGTGGGGTTTCGCGGGTCGGTCAGGTCCCACAGCACGGCCGTCCGGTTGCGGCTGGCCACGGCGAGGGTACGGCCGCCGGGGGCGAAGGCCACGGAGTCCACCGCGCCGCTCTCCCGCACCTCGGTCAGCAGGCGGGGGCGGTCCACGTCCGTCGCGTCCCACAGTTGTACGGCGCCCTGTTCGCTGCCGGTGGCGAGGGTGCGGCCGTCGGGGCTGAACGCCACCGAGTTCACATGGCCGGTGTGCGACGGAACGACGGCCAACTGGCGCGGGTGGGACGGGGGTTCGAGGTCCCACAGGCGAAGGGTGCTGTCGGCGCTGCCACTTGCCAGGACGCGGGCGTCCGGCCGGAAGACCACCGAGTTGACGGGGCCCGCGTGGCCGGTGAGCGGTGGCAGCGCCTGCGGCCGGCGGAGGTCCGCCAGGCTCCATAATCGGACCGTGCGGTCATAGCTGCCGGTGGCCAACAGGCGTCCGTCCGGACTGAAGTCGACGGAGTAGACCGAGCTGGTGTGGCCGGTCAGCGCGGGCCCCGGAAGGTCCCACAGGCGGGCGGTCTGGTCCTCACTGCCGGTGGCCAGGGTGCGGCCGTCGGGGCTGAAGGCCAGCGCCCCGACGCTGCCGGTATGGCCGGTGAGGACCGGCAGTTCACGGGCGGGACCGGCGCTGGTCACCTCCCAACGGCGTACGGTGCCGTCGACACCGCTGGTGGCGAGGGTGGCGCCGTCGGGGCTGAAGCCCACGGCCTTGACCGTGTCGGTGTGCCCGGTGAGTGTCATCGTCGCGCGGACGTGGCGCGGGTCGGCCACATCCCACAGCCGGACCGTGAAGTCCGCGCTCCCGGTGGCCAGTTCGCGGCCGTCCGGAGTGAACGCCAGCGCGGTCACCGCGTCCTTGTGACCGGGCGCGGCGAACAGTTCCCGCAGAGGTCCCTCCACGTCCCAGAGGCGGACCTTGTGGTCGGCGTGACCGGTGGCGAGCGTCCGCCCGTCCCGGCTCAGCGCCATCGCTGTCACGTCGGCGTGTACGGCCGACTCGGCGCGTACGCGCGGCTGTTGAGGATCCGTCAGCCGCAACAGCCGTATCCCGTCGGGGGTGGCCGTCGCCAGTGTCCGCCCGCCGGGTCCGAAGGCGAGCCCGACGACCGGACCGGCGTCGCCCGGCAGCCGTGCCAGCAGCCGGGGCCGCCGTGCGTCACCGATGTCCCACAGCACGATCGCACCGTCCTCGCCCCCCTCGGCCAGGAACCTGCTGTCGGGACTGACCGCGACCGCGCGAACGGCGTCCGCGAGACCGGGCAGCACGCTCAACTCCGTTGGCCGATACGGGTCTTCGGTCCGCCACAGCGCTACGGTCCGGTCGGCGTCCCCGGTGGCCAGTACCCGGCCGTCGGGACTGAACGCGACCGCGGTGACCGCGCCCTTCTGCGCGGTCAGTTGAGTGGCGTAAGGGGTGGCGAAGGTGCTGAGCAGGGTGCCGCGCGCCTCCGGGGTGGGCGACAGTCGGTAGGCGGCCAGGCTCAACTGGGCGGCGAGGGCCGGGTTCGCCGCCCGTAGCGCGGCGGCCTTGTCGGCGGTTCGCTGCGAACCGGCGACATCGCGCTGCCGGTCCGCCGCCCACTGCGCCCGTACGGCGAGGCCCGCGGTCACGCTCGCCAGCGCGAGGAGGACGCCGAGCAGCACGACTGCCTGCTGCCGGAGCCGTGTGCGACGCCGAACTGCACGCTGTTCGGCCGCCCTTGACGCCAGGCCCGCGTCGAGGAACTCCTGTTCCTTCACGGACATCCAGGTGCGGGCGAGTCCTGCGGCCATGGCGAGGCGCGTGCCGCGGAACAGCGCGCCGGGGTCCCGTCCCAGTGTCTCCCAGACCTGTGCCGCGTCGCTGAGCTGATGCAGGGTCCGCATGGCCTCACGGTCCTCGGTCAGCCAGCCGTGCAGCCTGGGCCAGCACCGGATCAGCGCCTCGTGCGCGAGCTCGACCCGCTCGTGGTCCAGCATCAACAGCCGTGCGCCGGCCGCCCGTTCGAGCACGGTGCGGATGCCGGTGTCGTCGGCCCCGGCGAGTCCGTCCAGCTCGTCCAGGCGCGCCGGCCGCCGGGTGTCCTCCGTGCCCTCCCCGAGCGCGGTCAGCCGTACGAACACCTGGCGGACCAACGTGCGCTGCACCGCGTCCAGTTGCTGGTAGAACTCCTCGGCGGTGCGGGCCAGAGCGCCTTCGAGTCCGCCCGCCGCCTCGAACCCGGCGAGTGTCAGCGCGTTGCCGCGGCGGCGCCGCCAGGTCTGGAGGAGTGCGTGCGACAGCAGCGGCAGTACCCCGGCCTGGCCCTGGGCCTGTGCCGTGAGGGTCGCCAACAGCGCCCCCTCGACGCTCAGTCCGGCCCGCTGGGCCGGCATCGTCACCGCGCGGCGCAGCTCGTCCGGCCGCATCGGTCCGACCGGCACCTGGGCGTCCCGCAACGCCTCCACCAGCAGCGCGTTGCGGGTGCAGTGCGCGTAGAAGTCGGCCCGCAGACCCAACGCCACCCGGCACCCGCCGCCCGTCGAGGAGGCCACCGCGATCAGCGACTTGATGAAACAGTCCTGCTCGGCGTCGTCCCGGCAGAGGGTGAAGACCTCCTCGAACTGGTCGACCACCAACACCACATCGCGGTCGCCGTCACCGTCGCCGTGGGCCCGTCCGTCCGCGTCTCCGCAGCGGGCGGCGACCTGCCGCAGGACCCGGCTCAGGTTCTCCGGGTCGTCCCTCAACTCTCCGTACAGTCCACCCGGTGCGATGCCCGCCAGCGCCCCGAGCCGCACCGCGCACTCCTCCAGCGGTCGCGCCCCCGGCGTCAGCACCACCGTCGTAGTCGCGGCGGACCGCAGCCGAGGCGCCAACCCCGCCCGCAACAGCGACGACTTGCCCGAACCCGACGCCCCGATCACGACCACGAACCGCTGTCTCTCCAGCCGTTCCGCCAGCTCCTCCACGAGCCGCTCCCGGCCGAAGAACCACTCCGCGTCCTGCTCACGGAAGGGCCGCAGACCCGCATAGGGCGCTGTGCCGGACTCATCGGTCTCACCGAGTACGGCATCCCCCTCGCCGAGTTGCTCCGCCGTCTCCCGCCAACGGTGCTCCCACTCCTCGACATCGCCGTCGCAGGCACGTACGTAAGCGAGTGTCACCGCCAGCGTGGGCAGCCGCTGCCCGCCCGCCGCGGACGACAGCGTCGAGATCGAATAGTGGACCCTCTCGGCCAGCGTCCGGTACGGCGCGTTGCCCGCTTTCCGCCGCAGCTGCCGAAGCCGCGCGGCGAACTCCAGTAACGGACCCTCTCCCGGCTCCAGCGGCCGTTCTCTGCGCGGCATAGCCGCACCTCCCCCTCGTTCCCCCATGCCCCGGCCTGTGCGGTCTCGTCACATTTTTCAGAACTTGTTTGTTCGACACCAGGGGTCCGACGGCGAACAACGCATGGCCCGCTACACCTGGAGCGGACGGGCCGACCGAACGTGGCTCAGGGTCCAACACACCTGACGACTAAGGGGAGTTATGCGTCGCCACCGGCCGCATCCGCAGACCGCGCTCATCGCACTGGCCGTGGCGGCCTCGCTCACCGCGGTCTCCTGCGAGGCGAATCCGTCCTCGCCCGTTCCGAACGCCACAGTCACAGCGGCCCGGCCGCTCACCGAACAGGACCAGGACGTGCTGCACGACGGGGAGCAACGACTCATCCAGTCCTGCATGGCCGCCCGGGGCTTCCGGACCTGGCCCGTGCCCCGCCGGCCGCTCCCCGAGGACCGCGACTTCCCCTACGTGATCGACGACGTTCGCTGGGCATCCCGGCACGGTTACGGCAGCGATCTCCAGGCCCAACGCGAACAGTTGCGCACGAACGACCCCAACCAGCGCTACCTGAGGCGACTTCAGCCGGCTGACGGCCAACGCGCCATCGCCGCCTACAACGGCGAGCAGCAGTCCGCTGAACGCCTACAAACCCGGTCCCCGCTCGGCATGACGGTCACGCGCACCTCCGACGGCTGCACCGCGCAGGCCCAGAAGCAGCTGTACGGCGACCTGCCCGCCTGGTTCCGCGCGGACGTCGTCACCGGCGCCCTCCCCGCGCTGCGCCGCCAACAGGTCGTGACCGACGGCGAGTTCAAGGCCGCAGTGAAGAAGTGGTCCGCCTGTATGCGGCAGCGGGGACTCCACTACACCGATCCGGACCGGGCGCGGGCCGCCTTCGTCGCCCCCGGGACGGCGCCGGAGAACACGGCACGTCGACGACAGGAGGTCCGCACAGCCGTCGCCGAGGCCGAGTGCGCCCACGACACGGGGTTCACCACCGTCGTCGAACGCCTCGACCGGCGCTACGACGCACAGCTGCGGAACCGGTACCGGGCCGAGGTGAGCAACAGGCTCCGGATGGAGAACGCCGCCCTGCCACGGGCCCGCGCCCTTCTGACCACCGACCGAACAGACACCACCACAACCAGCCCAACCAAGGAGTGACCAGTGATCAGGACCAAACTCACCACCGCGTTCACCGCCGTGGGGCTCACCGCCCTGGCCCTGACGGCGATACCGGGCGTCGCGCAGGCGTCCGAGTCGGCTCCGTCGTCGCCGAGCGCCATCGCCGCCGGTCCGGCGGGGGCCACGGCGGACGGATACTTCTACGCATACGAGAACGCGAACTACGGCGGCAAGTACTGCCGTTGGGTGGGCAACGACAGCGACTGGAGCAGCTGCTCCCCCGGCGGAAACATCCGCAACCAGGCAAGCGCCCTCTGGAACAACGGCTACGCGGGATCGTACGAGGACGTCAACGTCTACTGGGGCCTCGGTTACACCGGAGCCTGGGCCTGCATCGCCAACGGCTATGCCTACTCCAACCTCGCCGGCTGGTACTTCCCGAACAACGGATCCGGCGGCGGAGAGACCCTGAACGACAACATCTCCTCCCACGTGTGGTCCAACTCCTGCTGAGCGAAACCCCTCACCCACCGGAGCCCGCCGAGCCTCGCACTCGGCGGGCTCCCGCCGGCGTGGCCGACGCCAATCGCCTGTGTGACTGTGCCGCATCGTCCCGATGTCACATCCGTGAGGCCGCCGGTGTCTTCATGCCGAACCACCGGACAGACACACGTACTGGCCGGGACACGCACACGTACCAGGAGGACACCGTGACGATTCGCGTTCCGAAGGCCGAGCTTCCCGTCGAGCTCCGGGAGAACATGGTCAAGCAGCTCGGGGCCGTGCCCGAGCCCGTCGAAGTGCTGTGGAACCACCCCGAACTCGCTGCCGCCAATCAGGAGTTCACCGCGAAGGTGAGCACGTGGGACGCGGCGGACGCAAGTCTGAAGACGTTCGCGCACATGGCCGTGGCGGCGCAGGTCGGGTGCGGTTGGTGCCTCGACGTCAACTACTTCTTCGCGCTGAACCAGAACCTGGACCTGACGAAGGCGAGCCAGGTGCCGCGCTGGCGGCAGGCGGACGTGTTCTCGCCGCTGGAGCGGGACGTGATGGAGTACGCGGAGGCCATGACGACCACGCCGTCCACCGTCACCGACGAGTTGTCGCAGCGCCTGCTGGAGCAGCTCGGCCCCGCCGCGCTGGTCGAACTCACCGTGTTCATCGGCTTCGCCAACATGGCCGCCCGGTGCAACACCGCCCACGGCATCACCTCGCAGGGCTACTCCGACGCCTGCGAGATCCCGCTGGCCCCGCGGACGGGGAAGATGCCGGCATGACCGAGGACCCCTTCGTCGCCCACCGCGGCCTGCTGTTCACCGTCGCCTACGAGATGCTCGGCTCGGCCGCCGACGCGGAGGACGTGCTGCAGGAGTCCTGGCTGCGGTGGGCCGACGTCGACCGGTCACAGGTGCGGGACCCGCGGTCGTACCTGATCCGGATCGTCACCCGGCAGGCGCTCAACCGGCTGCGCACCCTGTCGCGCCGGCGTGAGGAGTACGTGGGCGAGTGGCTGCCGGAACCGTTGCTCACCAGCCCCGATGTCGCCGAGGACGTCGAGCTCGCGGAGAGTGTGTCGATCGCGATGCTGACCGTGCTGGAGACGCTCGGGCCCACCGAGCGGGCGGTGTTCGTGCTGCGTGAGGTGTTCGAGCTGTCGTACGGCGAGATCGCGGAGGTCGTCGGGAAGTCCGCGGCGACGGTGCGGCAGGTCGCCCGGCGGGCGCGGGAGCATGTGGCGGCCCGCCGGCCACGGGTGAAGGTGAGCCGGTCGGAGCAGGCGGCCGTGGTGGAACGGTTCCTGCACGCCCTGCGGACCGGCCATCTGCGGGAGTTGATGGAGGTGATGGCACCGGACGTGGTGCTGGTGACCGACGGCGGCGGGGTCGTCGCCGCCGCGCTCGCCCCGATCCACGGGGTCGAGCTGGTGGCACCGATCCTCGCCCGCGCGAACACGCTGGTGGCCGCGTTCGACACCACGCCCGTGTGGCTCAACGGCGAACCCGCGGGCCGGATGGACGTCGACGGCGAGCCGTCCGCGATCAGTCTCGTGGTGGAGGACGGCCGGGTCACCAGGATCTACGTGGTGCGCAATCCGCGGAAGCTGACGCAACTGGACGAGCCGACCGAACTCGCCAGGTGAGTCCGCGTCCGACACCGAACTGCCCTCTGTACAGCCAGAGTTGACGAGGCACCAGCTCTACGATCGCCTCGCCTGTACGAATCCTGTGCGAAGCCGGAAACAGAAGCGGAGGGCGGGGAACCGTCCCCGCAGCCGGGTGCATCGCTGGTGGCACGGGGTCGGCCGTACGGCAGGCCGTAGAGGGGGCGACGTCGTGGCGTATGCCAGAGCACTGCGGGTCGGTGGGGCGGTGGCGGCCTGCGGGACCCTGCTGCTGGGGTGCACAGGTGGCGGCTCGGGCGGTTCCGCGTCGCCGCCGACGGCGTCCGGGACGGCCCGGAGCGGCAACACCACCGCTTCCGCAGGTTCGCAGACCGCCGCGTCGGCCAACCCCGAGATCGATCCGGCCCGGCAACCGAAGACCGCCGCGCAGGCCCGGACGCTGATCGAACGGGTCATCTCGGGGCCGGAGTTGTTCGGTACCGGGGTGCTGCGGGCGACGCCGTACGAGAGTGAACCCGGGCAGTGGGCGGTACTGGGGGACGACTGTGTGGCGGCTGGAGCCGTTGCCCGGGGACGCGCTGGCCACGCTGACCCGGCACTTCGAGGTGCCTGCGGCGGGCGGGAAGGGGGCCGTGCGGCTGTCGGCCACGGTTACCGTGCACCGCACGGCGCTGGACGCGTCGTGGGAGCAGGCCCGGATGCTGGAGGAGGACCTCGGCTGCACGGAGCAGACCCAGCGGCGGGGTGAGCGGCTGGCGGGCTTGCAGTCGCTGTCGTTGGCGCGGGGCGAGGGCGGCAACACCAGTGGCGACGATCTGCTGCTGGAGACCGGGCAATGTGTCAGTGACACGCGCGGGGGGGGCCGTATCCGTACTGGTGGCAACAGGCAGTACTGGGCTCGGTGGTGGCGGGTACCTCCGTGTGCGGCGGGCGGGGCCGTAGCGAGCAGGAGCTCAACTCCCTTGTGGCGGAGGTCCTTCCGAGGATGCTGCTGCGAATACAGCAGGACGCACTCGGGACCACGACCACCATCGAGCCCGCACAGGTCGCCGAGGGCCTCTTCCACCTCTCGTACGACGGGGTGGCCAAGCCGATCCGTTTCGTCCGGGGCACCAGCCACACGATGAACCCGGAGAACACCGGGTTCCTGTACCAGGCCAGAGGCGGCGCGTTCCGTTTCCTGGGGCGCTACGACCAAGTCCGGGCGGTGGAGCCTTGGTCATACCGCCGAAGGGCCGCGTGACATTCTGTGGCGGTGCACCTCAGTGACCATGCGAACAGTAACGAACCGGTGCTGGCCTTCAGCCTCGCCGAACGGAGCGAGGGCGGGGCGCTGGTCCGCGTCCACCTGTCCCTGGAAGCCACGCCCCCGTGGCGGCAGGGCGACGCCAGACCGGACCTCTACCAGTACTTCGTCGAGATACAGGTGGATACGGCCGCACTCGCCCACGCGGCCGACCAGTGGGAGCTCGCTCTGACTTCCTTCCCCACCCGCTGATCGGCGTCGGTGTCGGTCCCACCGGGACTTGTCACGGCGAAGCCTCCTGCCCCGCCGCCACCGTGCGGAGATACGCGCCGAGGCGGGCGATGGCCGACGGGTTGCGGGGGCTTTCGACGAGGTCGACGTAGTCGAGGACGAAGATCCGTCGGTGTTTGACGGCGGCGACGTTGCGGAGCGGGGCGTAGGAGAGGAGGAACTTCTTCTTCTGTTCGGCGCTCACGTCGCCGTAGTCGCAGATCACGATGGCGTCCGGGTTGCGTCGCACGACGGTTTCCCAACCGACCGTGGTCCAGGAGTCGTTGACGTCGTGCATGACGTTGACCCCGCCGGCCTCGCTGATGATCTGGTCGGGGGCGGCGTAGCGGCCCGAGGTGAACGGGGCGTCCTGGCCGCTGTCGTAGAGGAAGACTGTGGGGCTCTTGGTGGGGGCCTTGCTGTGGACGGTGGCTGTTTGCCTCTTGAAATCGGCGATCAGGGTGGTCGCGCGCTTTTCGACGCCGAAGAGTTTTCCGAGGTTGGTGAGGTCGGTGTAGAGGGCGTCGAGGGGCGGCATGATGCCGCGTGAGGTGTCGGTGCCGCCGTTGCGGCAGGACTCGGTGAGGATGTACGAGGGGATACCGAGCTTCTTCAGGGCGTCGGGGGTGAAGCCGCCGTCGTCGCGGAAGCCGTAGTTCCAGCCGGCGAAGACGAGGTCCGCGCGGGCGTCCAGGACGTTCTCCTTGGTGAGTTGGTCCCTGGACAGCCACTTGACCTTCTGGTAGCCGTTCTTCCAGGGCACGTCGGTCAGATCGCCCTTGTCGTCGGGCATGGCGAACCCGGCCATGCGGTTCTCCAGTCCGAGGGCGAACATCAGCTCGGTGATGCCGACGTCGTTGGTGACTACTCGCTTCGGGACCGTCTTGTACGTCACCTTCTGGCCGCAGTTGGTGAGGGTGACCGACGTGGTGGACCGGGCGTCGTCGTTCGACTCGACACTCGCACCGCACCCGGTGGCGGTCGCGGCGAGGCAGAGAGCGGCGGCAAGCAGCTTGCGCATGAGGGTCCTCAGGTAGGGGGTGGGAGCAGGTCGAACAGGAGCTGGACGGCGCCGGTCTCCGGATGCCGTACCGGGTGCGCGCGAACTCCGAACACCTCGGCCAGCAGGGCGGGTTGGAGCACGTCGTGCGGTGCGCCGGACGCGACAATCCGGCCGGCGGCGATCACGTACAGCAGGTCGCAGTGCGCTGCGGCGAGGTTGAGGTCGTGCAGGGCCGCCAGCACGGTCAGGCCGCTGCGGCGGACCAGGGACAGCACGTCCAACTGGTGGGCGATGTCGAGGTGGTTGGTGGGTTCGTCGAGGACGAGGACCCGTGGGCGCTGGGCGAGTGCGCGGGCGATCAGGACGCGCTGCCTCTCGCCGCCGGACAGGGCGAGGAACCCGCGGTCGGCGAGGTGGGCGACGCCGGTGCGTTCCATGGCTTCGGCGCAGATCTCCCGGTCCGACGCGGCGGTCCGGTCCCGGTGCGGCAGCCGCCCCATGGCGACCACCTCGGTGACGGTGAAGCCGAACTCGGCCGACGACTCCTGCGGCAGCGCGGCCAACACCCGGGCGGTGGCCCGTGGTTCCATCGCGTGCACATCGTTCCCGTCGAGCCGGACCGCGCCGCCGGCCGGCCGCAACGCCCGGTACACGCACCTCAACAGGGTCGATTTCCCACTGCCGTTGGGGCCGACGAGCCCGACGAAGGCCCCGGAGTCCACGGCGAGCCGGATGTCGTCGACCAGCCGCACCGCGCCCGCGTCGACCGACAGCCCCTCGATGTCGAGCCGCATCAGCGCCCCCCGAACGCATAGCCGCCGCGCCGCATCAGCAGCAGGAAGGCGGGCACTCCCACGACGGCGGTGATGACACCGACCGGCAGTTCGGCGGGCGACAGCAGCAGCCGGGAGAGCACGTCCGCCCACACCAGCAGCACCGCGCCGGCCAGGGGTGCGACCGCGAGGACCCTGCGGTGATCGGCGCCGACGAGCATCCGTACCAGGTGCGGCACCATGAGCCCGACGAAGCCGATGGCGCCGCTGACCGCCACCACCGTTCCCGTCACGGCCGCGGTGAGGAGGAACAACTCCCGGCGCAGTCGGGCGGGTTGGACGCCGAGCGCGGCGGAGGTCTCGTCCCCCATCGCGAGGGCGTTGAGCGGTTCCGCCCGCCACCGCAGCCACGCCCAGCCGGCCGCCACGGTGACGGCGGCCAGCGGGACCTGTGCCCAGGTCGCGCCGCCCAAGCTCCCCAGCAGCCACATCATCGCCGAGCGGGCCGCCTCGCCACGGGCCGCGCCGAACACCATCACGGTGGTGACGGCCTCGAAGCCGTAGGCCAGCGCGGTCCCGGTGAGGATCAACCGCAGCGGGGTGAGGCCCTGCGGCGAGCGCGCCACGGCGTACACCAGGACCATGGCCGCGAGCGCCGAGACGAACGCGGAAGCGGACAGCGCCCAGACGCCGAGGCCGGCGAACGCGCCCAGCAGGATGACGGCGTTGGCGCCCACCGCCGCGCCCGAGGAGATGCCCAGGACGAACGGATCGGCGAGCGCGTTGCGGACCATGGCCTGGACGGCCACGCCGACGGCCGAGAGCCCGGCCCCCACGACGGCCGCGAGGACGGCCCTCGGCAGCCGGATCTCCCAGACGATGGTGTAGTCGGCGGCGTCGGCGGCGTGCACGGTTCCGCCGGTGACTCCGGCCCACAGGAAGCGGAACACGTCCGCCGGTCCGATGCCGGCCGCCCCCAGTGCGACGCCGCACACGAGGGAGACGCAGAGCAGGAGCAGCAGCCCAAGTATCAACAGCGGCTGGGGTGTTCGGCCCGGGCCGGAGCTCGGAGGTCGGCGCACGATCGGCGGTCCTTCACCTGGGGCCGCCTGGTGAGCCTCGTCCGAGGAGACAGCCCGTACGACCGTGCCGGCCGCTCGGGTCCCCTCTCGCAGTCCACGGCGAGCAGTCAACGGGTCGCGCCACCCACGGGCGATCGGGCTCACGCGACGACCACGGGGTCGCCACGCATACCGTTGCGGGTCAGCGCCGGATTCTCACCGGACTTCCCCCGCGGGAGGCTAAGGGAGCCTAACAAACGGGGACGAGCAGGTCGGAGGCGCCCGAACCCGAACCCCGGCCTCGCCTTCGACACGATGAACGGAGCGGTGGTAGATGCGGAGACAGGACGGCGAAGTACCCCTGCGCGGCGGGCGCGTGACTCCTGGCGTGGTGCGTGTCGGGGACACGGTGCGCCGACCGGTCACGGAGGCGTCGCCCTTCGTGGCGCGGCTTCTCGGACATCTCGAGCGGCGCGGTTTCGCCGGTGCCCCACGTCATCTCGGTCTCGACGGCGCCGGACGCGACATGTTCAGCTATCTTCCCGGCCGGGTGCCCGCCAGGTTCCGGCGCTGGACCGACGCGCAGGTCGCGGCGGCCGGTGTGCTGCTCCGGTCCCTGCACGACGCGACCCGTGGCTGCGTGCTCGCCGGGGTGTGCCCCGTCGTCTGCCACCACGACCCCGGCCCGAACAACGCCGTGTTCCGCGACGGTCTGCCCTACGCCTTCATCGACTTCGACACCGCCGCGCCCGGCGAACCCCTCGAAGACGTCGGATACGCGGCCTGGACCTGGTGCGTCTCCTCCCGCACCACCGCGCCGCCCGCCGCGGCACAGGCGGCCCAGGTGCGGATCCTCGCTGACGCCTACGGTCTCGGAGCCTCCGCCCGTGGCGAATTGGTCGACGCGATGCTCGACCGCCAGACCCGCAACGCGAGTTGGTGGCGCCGACGCCTCAGCGAGCCAGAACTCCGCCCCGACGAAGCCGAGTTGATGATCAGCTCCCGGGTCGAGTGGTCCGAGCGGGAGCACTCGTACACCTCCGCGCATCGCTCCACGTTCGAGAGGGCGCTGCTGGTCACGCGCCCACTCTCGCGATGAACGTGGCGAGGTTGGTCACAGTCCGCCGGATCTTCTCCTCCAGGGTGAGGGACTCGTGGAGGCGTGCGCCGACGCCCGTGTCCTTCTTGCCGCGTACGTAGAGGGAGCAGGCGAGGTCGCTGCACATGTACACGCCGACCGAGTTGCCCTGCTGTCCGGCCTTCCCCGACCTGGGCGCGACCATCAGGGAGACGCCTCCGGTGTGGGTGGTCAGGCACACCGAGCACATGCTGCGGCGCTGCTGCCAGGAGCCGGCGCCGGAGGTGCGCAGCTGGACGCCGACCGGGCGGCCGTCCAGCTCGGTCACGACGTAGGCCCGGTCGGGGGCCTGAGGATCTCGCCAGCCCAGGAAGTCCAGGTCGTCCCAGGATCGTTCGGCCAGGTCACGGGGGACGGCCAGGCGTTTGGCCTCGCCCTTGGTGCAGTTCACGAACGCGGTGCGGATCTCTTGCTCGGTCAACGGCTTCATAACAGCCACGCTAATTTGCCTAATCGACTTAGGCAAATGCATAATATTCGAAGTCGGGGATGACGGAGTCGATGCGGAGGACGCGACCATGGCGGGCACCGGACGGGTGGGACTGACCACGGAGCGACTGGTCCGGGCGGGCGCGGACCTGGCCGACGAGATCGGCTTCGAGCAGGCGACCCCCGCGGAGCTCGCCCGGCGGTTCGGCGTCAAGACCGCGAGCCTGTACTCGCATGTGAGGAACGCCCACGACCTCAAGACCAGGGTCGCCCTGCTCGCCCTGGACGAGCTGGCCGACCAGGTCTCCGCGGCGGTGGCCGGGCGGGCCGGCAAGGACGCCCTGACCGCCTTCGCGAACGCCTACCGCGACTACGCCCTCAAGCACCCGGGGCGCTTCGTCGCGGCCCGGTTCCGGCTCGACGCGGAGACGGCCGCCGCCAGCGCGGGCGTACGGCACGCGCAGATGACCCGGGCGATCCTGCGTGGCTACGACCTGCCCGAACCGCAACAGACGCACGCGGTACGACTGTTGGGCAGCGTCTTCAGCGGCTACGTCGGCCTGGAGACCGCCGGCGGCTTCGACCACAGCGCCCCCGACGCACAGACGAGTTGGGCCGAGATCCTCAACGCGCTGGACACCCTGCTGCGCACCTGGCCGACCACCGCCTCCTAGCGACTGGTTCCAGAAGATGGCAAACGGCCGTCCCGCACCCCTCCGGACGAATACTCTACGGATACGCACGGACACGACGCGCTGTCAGTCGCGGCCAACCGAGGAGGAATCCGGTGTCATCGCCCCTCGACCCCCAGCACGCTCCCGTCGGTGACGTGGGTGCGGCGCTCATGATCGTCGACTCCCGGCTCAAGACCGTCCACGACGGCAGGACGGGCGCCGATCCCGAACAGCAGGCGCTGATGGAGCAGTTCATCGCGTCGCTGGGTCCGGAGGGAATCGACGACGTCCTGGACGGCACGTGCACCCTCATCTACATCTTCATGACGTGGCTGCGGAAGGCGCACGAGAGTCAGGGCAAGGACGTCATCGAGTACGTGGTGCCCACCCTCGTGGGCACGCTGCGCATGATGCCCAAGAGCGTTCCGCCCGAGGCCATCCCCACCATGGCCGGCCTGGTCGTCGCCGCGGGCATCGGGCTGAGCCCCAATCTGTGGCGCGAGCAGTACGGGGACTGGACCAAGGAGGAGATGACTCCGCTGGAGGCCACCGCCTTCCTGCTCGCGGAACACATCAACCGCATCACGGAAGACCCCGACTCCGCGACCCGTCTGATCACCGACGCGCTGTCGCGCACGGACGAGGACTGACCTACCGCGACCCTCACGGGACCCGGGCCGGCAGGGGGCGAGCGGCGCGCAGATCGTCCAGCTTCTCGGCGTCGTTCGTCCCGGCCGCCGCCGTGTACGTGACGATCCTGAGGTCGGTGCCTGCGGCCATCACCACGTCGAGGTCGAGGTCGATGTCGCCAACTCGGGGGTGCTCTATGGTCTTTCGGTCTCCGACATGGGTGCGGGCCGTGCCGTTGGACCACAGGCGGGCGAAGCGCGGGCTGTTGCGCAGCATGCGGTCGACGAAGGCGACGAGCCGCGCGTCATGGGGATGGGCGGCGGCCGTGACCCGCAGATCGGCGACGAGATCCTCCTCCTCGACCTCGTCGCCCGCCCAGGACCGTACGGGCCAGCCCGCGATCGGCTCCCGTCCGGTTCCGCCACCCGGCCGGAACATCCCGGCGACGAGGTTGTGCTCGTCCCAGCCGTAGGTGCGGGGATCGCCGATCGCGGCGGACCACATGTCGTTCCAGCCGATGAGGGTCCAGTCGGCGGCGAACACCGCGGTGGGGTTGTCGGCCAACTGCCCCACGAGCCGGTGCACCCTCGCGGGCATGTGTCTGGACACGTTCCCGGTCGCGGGCGGCGCGAGGTGGGCGCAGCGGAACAGATGGTCGCGTTCGGACGGTTCGAGGCGCAGCGCTCTGGCCAGCGCGGTGACCACCTGGGCCGAGGGGTTGCGGGCGCGGCCCTGCTCCAGCCGGACCACGTAGTCGACCGACAGGCCCGCCAGCCGGGCCAGTTCCTCCCGGCGCAGTCCGGGGATGCGGCGGTCTCCGTCCGGCTCCAGCCCGCTGTCCTGTGGTGACACGCGCTCTCGCCACCCCCGCAGAGCGATGCCGAAGTGGTTCGTCGTAGCCATGCACGACATCGTCGTCGACACGCCGTACGACACACGGAGCTTCGGCCTCCGCACTACGGATTCTTTACCCGACGGCCTCGGGCGCCTCGGCACCTTCGGTTACGTCCGTCCAGTGGGCCCGCGTGAACGCGGCGGCTGCGTCGAGCGCTTCGGCGCCCTCGTCGAGCATCACCGCGAACCCCTGGAAGACGTGCGGTACTTGGGACCAGACCTGCAGATCGACCCGTACGTCGCACTCGGCGGCGCGCGCCGCAAGTCGTACGGCGTCGTCGAGCAGGATCTCGTGCGAGCCGACCTGGATGAGCAGCGGCGGCAGACCGGTCAGGTCCGCGAAGACGGGGCTGGCGTAAGGCGTGGTGGGGTCCGTGTCACGGAGATAGTCGCGGGCTCGCCTGCGCAGGCCATCCGGGGTCAGCGCGGGATCGACGGCCGCCTTGCTCACCACGCTCGCGCCGGACACGCTCAGGTCGGCCCACGGGGAGAACACCGCGGCCGACGCGGGCCGGGGCAGCCCCGCGTCCTTCGCGGCGACCAGGGTCGCGGCGACGAGACCGCCGCCCGCGGACTCGCCGACCAACGCGATCGCGGAGCTGGGCAGGCCGTCGTCGAGGAGGGCCCGGTAGACGGCCAGCGCGTCGTCGACCGCTGCGGGGAAGGGGTGTTCGGGGGCCAGCCGGTAGTCGACGCACACGGCGCGCGCGTCGGTGCGCCGTACGATCTCGGCGGCCAGACCTACGGCGTCGGCAGCCGAGCCGATGGCGTAGGCGCCGCCGTGCAGGTAGAGGACCACGGTCGCCGGGTCGCTCGCCGGGGTCTCGACGGTGACGACCGGTACGCCGCCCAGTTCGCCCACCGCGGTCGAGACGTCGGGTGGCAACGGGATGGACGCCATCATCTCGCCGAAGACGGCGCGCTGTTCGGCGACATCGCCGCCGAGGTCGAGCGGACCGTGCCGCAGCAGTTCGTCGAGGGCCTGGCGCTGTTGCCGGGACATGGCTGTGCCTTTCGTGGTTCCGGTGAGAGCCGTGAGGGGAGCCGCGGGTCAGCGCGGCGGGCCGACGATGATCTGGCCGTACTGGTCGGCGGCCTCCGCCATGAGGTCCCGGGAGATCTCGAAGCCCTCGGGGCGCGGGGTCGTCAGGTCGCGTCCCGCGTGACGGAACATGCCCTCGATGCCGCCGGGTGTGCAGATCATGAGGAGATCCGCCGTGTCGGAGGTGATCCGGTAGCCGTGCGGGACGTTGCGGGGAAGGAAGACGATTCCGCCCTCCGACAGCTCCATCTCCTCGTCGTCGCACCAGAGCAGCGCACTGCCCTTGATCAGCATGAAGACCTCGTCCTCACGTGTGTGCATGTGATACGGCGGCGCCTCGCCCTTGGCGACGGAGAACCGCCCCACGGTCAACTGTCCGCCGGTGGCCGCCGCGTCCAGGAGTACGGCGAACTCACCGCCGTCGAGCCATTCGAGCTTCTGCTGCTGCTCGGGCTGTGCGAGGTAGGCCAGGGTCATGACGGTGTCCGTTCTGCGTCCGTGCCGCGTCCTGTGCCGCGCGATCACGGGGATGACTCGGTCGGTTCGATGATCCTCTTGGCTCCGCCCCGGCCGCCAGGCATGCGGGTAGGACCAGCAGTACCACTCCCCCAGGTCCGGCCCGGGATATCACGCGCGTCCGAGACGGTCATCGTCTTGTGGCATCCTCTGCTGCCATGAACGTCTCGACTGATCAAGAACTGCCGTCCGAGGACGAGGACATGGAGATCCGGGCGGTCTCCGCGGAGCGACTCACGTTCTTCGGGGACGCGGTGGTCGCCATCGCGCTGACCTTGCTGGCCCTGGAGCTGCCGGTACCGGAGGGCTCGACCAACTCCGAACTGTGGCACTCGGCTTCGGACCACCGGGGGAGCTATCTCGCGTTCATGATCAGCTTCGTGGTGATCGCCGCGCACTGGCGCTCCCACCACCGGGTGTTCCGCTATGTCACGGCGTCGAACGGCAAGTTGACGGCCTTCACCATGTACTGGCTGCTCATGCTGGTGATAACCCCGTTCGCGACCGACGTGATCGGCGGGCACGGAGCCTTCCAGGCCCGGTTCGTCTTCTACGCCGTCGTGCAGTTCGCGGCCTGTCTCCTGTTCATACTGATGGTCAACGAAGTCCGCCGTGACGAGCTCTACCGCAACGGCACTCCGCCCGAGCTGTTCTCCCGGACCATCCGCGGGATCGGCATGGTGGCGGCGGGCTTCCTGGTGTCGATCCCGGTCTCGTTCCTCACCCACTGGGCCTACCTCTGCTGGATCGTGGTACCGGTCGCCGACACGATCGCCGCCCGGCGCCGGAGGCGCAAAGGCTCGGCGTGAGCCCGTCGAGCCTGCTGGTGTCGTAGTGCCAGGCGGACTGCGGGAGGCGCTGCCAGGCCGGTGAGCAGGAACAGTGCGCCTACGACGTACCAGCCGGGGCGGCCCCAGGTAATGCACAGCGCGATGAGCAGCCCCGGGCCGAACGCCTCGGCGAGGCCCGCCCCCAGGCCGAACACCCCGAGGTACTGGCCGGTGGCGTGGCGCGGGGCGAGCGCGAAGGACACCTCGAAGCCGGCCGCCGCGTGCCACAGTTCGCCGACCGTGTGGATGACCACGGCGGAGAGGAGCAGCGCCGTGGCGGTCCATGCCGGAGTCCCCGCCGAGAGCGAGATCAGCGCGCAGGCGGCGAGGAAGGCCACGCCCGCTCGACGATAGGCACGTCCACCGGCCGCAGGAGAGTCGACACCGCGGCCGGCCCGTACCTGAAAGGCGACGACGATGACCGTGCCGGTGAGCATCGTGCCCGAGATGAGCCAGTGCGGTGCGGTGGTGGCGCCGATCAGCCAGAGCGGAAGGGCCACGGTGAGCACCTTGAACTGGATGGCCATCACGCCGTCGAGAACGGTCAGCAAGAGGTAGGGACGGTCCCGAAGAGCGCGCCATCGGGGGCCGTCCATCACGGGTCCGGGCGCGACGGGCGGCAGCGGGATCAGGGTCGCCGCCGAGCAGGCGAACGCGATCGCGTTGCCGACGACCATGCAGCGATAGGCGTTCAGGGTGCCCACCTGGACGATCCAGCCGGCGCCCACCGCGCCGAAGGAGATTCCGACGTTGGTGACGGCACGCAGCAGGGCGCGGAACTCCTGCGGCCGGTCTCCTCCGTAGTGCCTGATGAGCGGGGTGCGGGCGGCGAGTCCGGCCGCCTTCGCCGCGGCGGCCAGGCCGATCACGAGGACGAACGACCAGAAGCCGTCGGCCAGTACGAACCCGGCGGTGGCCAGCGCCTGCACCAGCAGCGTGGTCACGTAGACGCCACGGGCGCCACGCACGTCGGCGAGATGACCGACGGCGATGCCGACGGCCGGTGCGACGAGTCCGGCGATGCCGAGGCCGAGCCCCACCTGTTCCGCCGGCAGTCGTACCGCCTGCGTGAAGTACAGGACTCCGGCCGTCAGGTAGAGGCCGCTGCCCAACGTGTAGATGAGGTTCGAGGCGACGAGCACTCGCTGCGGTCGGCCGTCGGGGATCAGTTTGGGCATGAAGTGGCTCCGGTTTCCTGGCAGTTGAGGTCGTGGCCCGGTGTGAGGCGATTCGGCCGACGGGCACGCTCCGCGCGGGCCGAGACCGTCAGGGCCGCGAGGACCAACGCGATCAGGAGGCCCCAGGCCGCCGCGAAGCCGCCGGTGAGGTCCGTCAGGAGGCCGAGCAGGGGCGGTGCGGCGACGATGGCGATCTGGTTGACGGACATGGCCAGGCCCAGGGCGAACCCCGTCCGGCCCGGGGGCGCCGACTCGGTCACATGGGCGACCCATGGGCCGTACCAGCCGAATCCGAAGAACCCGAGCCAGACAAGTGCGCAGCAGGCCACGGCGGTTGAACGGCCCGGCGGGGTCAGCAGTACGGCCATCCCCGCGACGACGGCGACCATGCAGAGGCGGACGGTGGCGTAGCGCCCGGCTGTGCCGCGGTCGCTCCGGGCGGCTAGAACGATACGCCCGGCAACGCCCGCGATCTGGACCACGACCAGGACGAGGGCCGCCGGGCCCGCTCCGACGGACGCCACGTCGTGGAGGTGGAGCACGGTCAGGATGCCGACGCCGCACTGCACCGAGATCAGACTCGCCCCGGAGAGCATGATCCTCGCCATGGACGGCTCCCGGAGCAGACGTAGACGGGTAGCGCGTGTCTTCGGCGGGGAGGTGTGCAACTCCCGCGCCCGGACGGCTACTTGGCCGGTCGGCCGGCGGTAGAAGCCCATGAAGGCGGCGGCTCCCAGCAGTGCGACCAGGCCGCCGGCCAGGAGCGCCGCCCGCCAGCCGTAGGCGTCAGCGAGTACGGGGAGTACGGCCGAGGCGAGCGCCGCGCCCAGCGGCAGGCCCGCCTGGCGCACACCCATCGCGAACCCTCGTTGGGACGCGTCGAACCAGGACGCCACCGACTTGCTTCCGCCGGGCTGCACCGTGCTGTATCCCGCGCCGACGACCAGCAACACGCAGAGCAGCGAGGCGTATCCGGGCGCCAGGCTTCCCGCACCGAGCGCCACGCCGACCACGCAGGCGCCCGCTCCTACGACCCAGCGCTCGTCGTAATGGTCCAGCAGCTCCCCCGCTATCGTGAGCCCTACCAGCGGGGCGAGTTGGGCCGCCGAGATCAGCAGGCCCAACTGCGTGGCGCTCAGGGCCAGTTCATGGCGCAGGACGATGCCCATCGCCCCGATGCCCTGCACGAAGAAGCCTGACGCGGCCTGGGTGAAGGTGGCGACGGCGAGGACCGCCCACCGATAGCGCGCGGCGTCGTCCCGGCCGGTCACGGGCGCCAGTACAGGGAAGGGTCAGGGTGTTCGGTGAAACCGAGGTCGCGGTACAGCGGTTCGCCTTCGGCGGAGGCGTGCAGGTCGACCCGGGAGACGCCGCTGTCCCGGAACCAGTCGAGCAGGCCCCGCATGATCGAGCGGCTGTGCCCGCGTCGCCGGTGGGCCGGGTCGGTGACCACGCCGAGCACCTGCCCGATCCGGCCGTTGCGCAGGTGCGGTCCGGGTAGTCGCTGCTCGACGGTACCGATGCCGCAGGCCGCGAGGGTGCCGTCGTCACCGTCCACGACGAGGATGCGCACGGTGTCCGCGGTCAGCTGTTCCTTGAGCACGACGGCCAGGGCGTCCAGCCAATCGCCGTCCGCCGACGCGGGGTTGAAGAAGTCGCCGCCCAAGTCCTCGAACAGCAGCGCCCGTAGCCGTACGAGCTCCACGAGGTCGTACTCCACGGCCTGCCGCACCCGGGACGGGTCTGTGTCATCGCGTTGTCGCATGGCGATCAGACTGCTGTAATGGTCTTATGCACCTCAACCCTTACGGCGAGGATGCCGTGAACCTGGCCGCGGACCTGGTCAACCGGCCACCCGCCGACGCCGAGGAACTCGCGGACCGCTGCCGCGATGCCGGCCTGGTGCTGGAGCGGCCGACGACCGCCCAGGACCTCGACCGCGCCCGGTACGCGCTGGCGTCGTGGGAGAAGGTCGTCGACGCGGCCGACGAGCACGAGCGCGCGGCGCTGGTCAACCGGATGCTGGAGGAGGCCGCCGCGTATCCGCGGATGACCGACCACGCGGGCAGCGGCTGGCATCTCCACTACCGCGACGACCGGAAGCCGCTCGGTGATGTGCTGTTCTCCCTGATCGCGGTAGGTACGGCACTGCATCTCGCGGGACGCGGAATGCACCGCCTCCGGCGCTGCGCCGTGTCCGAGTGCGACATGGTCTTCGCCGACACCTCCCGCACGGGGCGGCAGCGCTACTGCTCCCAACTCTGTGCCAACCGCGACGCGGTGCGCCGGCACCGGGCCCGAGGTCAGGAAAATGAGGCATCCAGTATGTACAAGGGAAAATCCAGTTCATCAGTGCGCAAATCGATCACTGGATCGGTGTAATCGGAACATACGTCGCACCGCTTGTGGATCTAGCGTCGGAATGCACGGGGCCGCACGGACCAGAAAGGCATTCCCACACTCATGCCCATCCCGCATACCGCCGTCAGGCCCGAAGCCGGGTTCGACACCCGGACCGTCTCCCGCCGCGCCGGGCAGCCGGCCGCCGCCGACCTCCTGCTGCCGGTCGACGAACTGCCCGAGACGTCGTCCTCGCCCGATCTGATCTGCCGCCGCGTACGCGACGAGCTGATGCTCGACGGCAACGCACGCCTCAATCTCGCCACCTTCGTGACGACGTGGATGGAGCCTCAGGCAAGGGAGTTGATGGCGGAGACCGCCGAGAAGAACCTCGCCGACCGCGCCGAGTACCCGCAGATCACCGCCATGGAGGAGCGCTGCGTACGGATGCTCGCGCGGCTCTGGCACGCACCGCACCCGGAGCGGGTCCGTGGCTGCTCCACCACCGGTTCCAGCGAAGCCGCGATGCTCGGCGGACTCGCGCTCAAACGCCGCTGGCAGGAACGCAGGCGCGCCCAGGGCAAGGACACCGCGCGCCCGAACCTCATCATGGGCGCGAACGTGCAGGTGTGCTGGAAGAAGTTCGCCAACTACTTCGAAGTAGAGCCGCGTTACGTCCCGATGGAGCCGGGCCGCTACCACCTCACCCCCGACGCGCTCACCGCGTACTGCGACGACAACACCATCGGTGTCGTGGCGATCCTCGGCTCCACGTTCGACGGCTCCTACGAGCCCGTCGCGGACATCTGCATGGCCCTGGACGGATACCAGGCCGCCACCGGCACCGACATCCCCGTGCATGTCGACGGCGCGTCCGGCGCCATGGTCGCCCCGTTCCTCGACCCGGACCTCATGTGGGACTTCCAGCTCGAACGGGTCGCCTCCATCAACACCTCGGGGCACAAGTACGGGCATGTCTTCCCCGGCCTGGGCTGGGCGTTGTGGCGCGACGCCGAAGCCCTCCCGGAGGACCTGGTGTTCGAGGTCGACTACCTGGGCGGAAGCTCCCCCAGCTTCACGCTCAACTTCTCCCGGCCGGGGGCGCATGTCGTCGCGCAGTACTACAGCTTCCTCCGCTACGGCTTCGAGGGGCTGCGGGATCTGGCGTCCCAGAGCCGGACCACCGCCCGCGCCCTCGCCGCGCGCATCCGCACCATCGCCCCCTACGAGTTGATCACGGACGGCTCCGAACTCCCGGCGTTCGCCTTCCGGTTGACCCCCGGCACACAGGGCTTCACGGTGTTCGACGTCTCCCACGGCATGCGCGCCCGCGGCTGGCATCTGCCCGCGTACAGCTTCCCCGCCCCGTGCCAGGACGTCTCCGTTCTACGGCTGGTGGTGCGTACCGGGTTCACCGCGGAACTCGCCGGCATGTTCATCGCCGACCTGACCGAGGTCACCCGGAACCTGCACACCGTCCTGCCGACACTCGCACCGCCGCTCAAGCCACTCGTCACCGCCTGACAAGGACGGTCGGCGTCAACTCGCCCTGGACGCAACGGAGTTCGCCGACCCCCCGTCGCCGTGACTCAGCGGGTGTGGCGGCGAACCGCGTCGAGGAGCTGGTCGATGTCGTCGGCGCTGTGCGAGAAGGCGGTGACGAATCGGACGATGCCCGGTTCCCAGCGGTCGTGGTAGAAGGCGTAGCCCTCGGCGAGGAGTCCTTCGGTGACGTGCTGGGGCAGACGGCAGAAGAGGATGTTGGCCTGCGGGATGGCCAACAGGCCCGCGCCGGCGATGGACTTGAGGCCGTCGCCTAGGCGGGTGGCCATCTCGTTGGCCCGGCGGGCGTTGCGCAGCCACAGACCGTCGGTGAGGTAGGCGTCGAGCTGGGCCGTCTGGAACCGCATCTTGGAGGTGAGTTGGCCCGCGCGCTTGGCGCGGAAGGCGAGCTCGCCGGCGAGTGCGGGGTCGAAGGAGACGATGGCGTCGGCGGTCATCGCGCCGTTCTTGGTGGCGCCGAAGGACAGGACGTCGACGCCGGCCTTCCAGGTCATCTCGGCCGGGGTGGCGCCGAGTTGGTCCAGCGCGTTGGCGAAGCGCGCGCCGTCCATGTGGACGCGCAGCCCCGCGTCCTTCGCGATGCCGGACAGCCGGCGGATCTCCCCCAGTGTGTAGACACTGCCGCTCTCGGTGGCCTGGCTGATGCTCACCACGGACGGCTGCACGCTGTGGACGTCTCCGGCCCGGCGCCGCACCGCCGCCTCCAGCGCGTCGGGTTCGATCTTGCTGTCGGGGCCGGGGACACCGACGAGTTTGGCGCCGTCGGTGAAGAACTCCGGCGCCCCGCACTCGTCGGTGTTGATGTGGCTCTCCGGGTGCGAGAGCACGCTGCCCCACGGCGGGGTGAGGGCGGCCAGGCTCAGACCGTTGGCGGCGGACCCGGTGGAGACCGGGAACATGTCGACGTCCCGCTCGAAGATCTCACCAAGCCTGCGGCGGGCCCTCTCGGTGAAGGGGTCGTTGCCGTACGGCAGCACCTGTCCGGCCGCCGCGTCGGCGACGGCCCGGGCTATCTCCGGCGAGGCTCCGGCCATGTTGTCGCTGATGAAGGCACGGCTGGAGGGGGTGGTGGCGATGGCGGTGGTACTCATGAGCGGGGGTTCCTCGGTCTCAGGTGCTGATGGGGGAGGCGAAGACGACGGTGATGTCGACCTCGTCCGCGCCGGTGCGGTAGAAGTGCGGGGCGTCTCCGGCGAAGGCGAGCATGTCGCCGGGGCCCAGGTCCTGCGGGGCGTCGACGGGTCCGGCGGTGACGTACCCGGTGGCGATGAGCAGGTGCTCGATCGTGCCGGTGGCGTGCGGCACTCCGGCCAACTCCGTCTCCGGCGGAATGCGCAGCCGCCAGATCTCCAGGCTGTTGCCGCTGCTGATCCGGCGCAGCAACTCCCGTGAGACCTCGCCCGGTTCGATGTCCGTGGCCGGCCGGAACACCGGCCCGGTGTCGGCGTCCCGCGCCAGGAGGTCGGCGATCGGGATGCGCAGGGCGATCGCGATAGCGTCCAGGGTGTCGATCGTCGGATTGCCGTTCCCGGCCTCCAGTTGCGACAGCGTGGCCTTGCTCAGACCGGCCCGCCGGGCCATCTCCGCGGCACTCATCCCGCGCTGCTGGCGCCGCAGCCGAATCTTCGCGCCGACCGCGGCGGCGGTACTGCTCACCGGCCGGCGGCCGGACGGCGGGGGCGTCATCGAGGGCTCCGGTGAGTCGCGGAGTAGGACACGCGGATACGGCCCTTCTTGACCTTCAGCGTCGGCAGCTCCAGCTCGGCGAGATCCCCGAGGCTGCGCACATGCGTCCCGCCGCACGGCGCGGAGTGCAGCGCGTCGAGATGCACCACGCGCCGCCCGTCGGGCAGATACCGAGCGGAAACCGGCAGGTCGTCGGCGACGGCGGCGGCCACCCCCTCGCGAAGCACGGAGGTCACCTCCTCCCGCCCGACCGGATCGGCCAGCCGCACGTCCGCATGCGGCGCCTGGAACTCGATGCGGGCCTGACCGGGAAAGTGGATGCTGCCGACCATCTCCCAGCCCTGCGCCCGCCCGACCGCCTCGACGAGGTGTCCGGCGGTATGCAGCGCGGCGTGCAGCATCCGAGCCTCAAGATCGATCCGGGCTAGCACCCGCTCTCCCACGGCAAGGGACGGCAGCCCGCCACCCACCGCCGCGGTCGCCACGACCAGCCCCGAGTCACGGTCCCGCACCGGGACGATCTCGACATCCTCCAGCCACCCCCGGTCGGCGGGCTGTCCCCCACCCTGCGGATGAAACAGACAGCCCTCCACGGCGACCCAGGACGTCCCGTCCCTCTCGCCGACTGCGATGACCGTGGTGTCGATCTGCTCCAAGTACGTGTTGTCGAGGTAGGCGCTGATCTGCGCGCCCTCCCGAGAAGCCGCGATTGAATGAACCATACGTTCACTATGCCGAACCAACCAGGGATAGTGAACGTATGGTTCGTTTTACTGAACACCGACGGGCGGGCAGCCCTCGTCACAGCCGACTCCGCCGCCCCAACCACCCGCCAGGAAAAGGCGGTTGCCGATCCCGGGTCCCGTCATGAACGATCTCGGACCATGACGACGAGCACCGACCACCCGTCCACCCGCCCCCTCGCGCTCGTCACGGGAGTGGGGCGCACCGTCGGTATCGGTGCGGGCATCGCCCGCCGGCTGGCGGCCTCGGGCTGGGACATCGCCTTCACCTACTGGACTCCCTACGACGAGCGCATGTCCTGGGGTGTCGAGTCCGGCGCGGCGTCGGCCATCACCGATGCGCTCACGGAACACGGCGCCGCGGCCTTGGCCGTCGAAGCGGACCTCTCCGACCCGGACGCTCCGGCCCGTGTCTTCGGCGAGGTCGGACGGGGGCCGGGCGGCGTCACCGCCTTGGTGATGTGCCACTGCGAGTCCGTCGACTCCGGTCTGCTCGACACCACCGTCGAGAGTTTCGACCGGCACTTCGCGGTCAACGCGCGCGCCACCTGGCTGCTGATCCGCGAGTACGGCCGACGGTTCGCCGCCGCTCCGGGCAGCGGCCGGATCATCGCCCTCACCAGCGACCACACCGTGCACAACCTCCCCTACGGCGCGAGCAAGGGCGCCCTGGACCGCATCACCCTGGCCGCCGCCCACGAGTTCGCCCACCTCGGGATCACCGCCAACGTCATCAACCCTGGCCCGGTGGACACCGGTTGGATGACCGAGGAGGGGCGGGCGCAGATCCTGCGGCAGACACCGCTCAACCGTCTCGGCACTCCACAGGACACCGCCCACCTCGTCGACTTCCTCTGCTCACCGGAAGGTCAGTGGATCAACGGCCAACTCCTCCTGAGCAACGGGGGGTTCGCGTAGCGGACGTCACCTGGCGCAAGCCGCGGCCAGGCGCAGACTCTCGTTGACGGCGTGCGGGATGTCGGTGATCGGGAACAGCGTGTGCCGTACGGTCCGTTCGGCGTCGATGATCAGGATCAGGCGTTTGTGCCGCAGCCGGCCGGCGCCGCGGAACGTCGGCAGCCGCAAGACCGCAGCGAGTTGCTGGGCGGCGTCGGAGAGCAGCGGAAACGGGATCTCCTCAACGCGCGCGAACTCCGCTTGCTCGTGCGGGAGTTGGGTGCTGGTTCCGCGCACATCCACGCCCGCCCGGCGGAATTCGGGCCAGGCGTCGCGGAAGAGCCGGTTCTCCAGCGTGCAGCCCTCGGCACCGGGGATCGGTGGCTCGCCCCACTCGATGCCTGTGCCCGGGTAGGTGAACAGTACGGTCGCAGTGGCTTCCGGTGAGACGACGGGCAGGTTCGTGTCCTTGATGCCGGGGAGTCGAAGGTCGTCGGGCAGGCGGGTACCGGGCAGGGCGTGCACGCGGGCGTGTTCGGCGCTGTCCTCGGCCGTGGTCGCGGTGAGGCTGCCGTCGCCCAGCATCCAACGGTCGCCCCAGTCCTGCATGGCCACGAGCAGGGGCAGCAGCGCGAGCCCGGCATCGGTGAGTACGTACTCGTAGCGCACCGGCCGCCGTTGGTAGAGGCAGCGGTGCAGCACCCCGCTCGCGACGAGGCGGCCCAGGCGTTCGGTCAGGACGTTGCGGGACAGGCCGATCCCGGCGGCCAGGGCGTCGAAACGGACATGGCCGCGGGCGATCTCCCGCAGCACCAGAACGTTCCACCAGTCCCCCAGGACCACGGCGGCCTGGGCGATGCCGCAGGTCTCGTCGGCGTTGTGCATCCTCATGCGCCCATAGTAGGTTCTCTTTCAGGACTCACTTTGTTTCCTGACGGAACTTACTGCCCGCCGACGTCCGGGACGCGGGCCATGCGTGAGGAGTTGCACCGTGACCGCCATCAGCCGGGTCGTCGCACGGGAGATCATCGACAGCCGGGGCAATCCCACCGTCGAGGTGGACGTGGAGCTCAAGGACGGATCGCTCGGCCGCGCCGCCGTACCCTCGGGCGCCTCCACCGGAGCCAGGGAAGCGGTCGAACTGCGCGACGGCGACCCGACCCGGTACCACGGCAAGGGAGTTCGGCGGGCCGTCGACGCCGTCAACGAGAGCATCGCGGACGCCGTGACCGGACTCGACGCCGAGGACCAGGCCACCGTCGACCACACGATGATCGAACTCGACGGGACCGACACCAAGTCGCACCTCGGCGCCAACGCCCTGCTCGGTGTCTCCCTGGCCACCGCCAAGGCCGCCGCGGCCGCCCACCGGCTCCCGCTGTACCGTTACATCGGCGGCGTCGACGCCCGCCTTCTGCCGGTGCCGATGATGAACATCGTCAACGGCGGCGCCCACGCCGACAACCCGCTGGACTTCCAGGAGTTCATGATCGCCCCCATCGGCGCGGCCACCTTCGCCCAGGCCGTCCGGATGGGCTCCGAGGTCTTCCACACCCTGCGCCGCGACCTGATCGCCGCCGGCCACAGCGCCAACGTCGGCGACGAGGGCGGCTTCGCCCCCGACCTGCGCACCGCCGACGAAGCCCTCGACTTCGTCCTGCACGCCATCGAACGCACCGGCTACAAGCCCGGCACCGACATCACCCTCGTCATGGACCCGGCGACGTCGGAGTTCTTCCGCGACGGTGTCTACGACTACACGGGCGAGGGCGTCCGCCGTACCCCCGCCGAACACGCCGACTACCTGGCCGAGCTGGTCGACCGCTACCCGATCGCCTCGATCGAGGACCCGATGGCCGAGGACGACCACGACGGCTGGCGCGACCTGACCGCGCGGCTCGGCGAGCGCTGCCAGCTCACCGGCGACGACGTCTTCTGCACCAACGAGACGCTGCTCAGCGCGGGTATCCGGGACGGGATCGCCAACTCGATCCTGGTGAAGGTCAACCAGATCGGGACCCTCACCGAGACCCTGGCGACCGTCGCCACCGCCCACCGGGCCGGCTACACCGTCGTGATGTCCCACCGCTCCGGCGAGACCGAGGACACCACGATCGCCGATCTCGCCGTCGCCACCGGCTGCGGCCAGATCAAGACCGGCTCGCTGTCCCGCGCCGACCGCACCGCCAAGTACAACCAACTCATCCGTATCGAGGAGGACTTGGGCAGCCAGGCGCGCTATGCGGGGCGGGACGCACTGGGACTGCGCCGCTGAGGCGTCCGCCTCAGGAGACCTTCGCTCCCAGCAGGTCGACCGGGGCGATCACCGGCGGCGCGCTGAGCTTCGTCTCCGCGATCTCCCCCAGTGCGGCGGCGATCCGGCCGGTCAGGTGCGCCTGCCGTCCCTGCTCGTCCTCGAAGGTGTCGAACACCCCGAAGGTGGTGGCGTTCTCGCGGAACGCGAACCACGTCACCGTGCCCTGCTCCCGTTCGGCAAGCTCCTGGGCACCGCGGAGCAGGGCCTCCACCTCGTCGGCGTGCTCCGGCTCGGCCTCGATGCGTACCAGCAGACCGACCTTCATGTGACCACTCCTTGTGTATGTCCGGAGCGCCGGACTTCCGGCACAGCACGAACCTATGGCGGTGATCGGTGATCACATCAGCGGCGGAAACGACACGGTTGATAGCGTTCCCGCCATGAAGGTAGCGGTCGTCGTCTACGACGGGGTGTTCGACTCGGGGCTCGCGGCCGTCCTGGACGTGCTGAGCAACGCCAACGCGCTGGGCGGACAGCTCCACGAGTCGTCGCCCACCTGGGACGTCACCCTGGTCGGCCCCGGCCCGAAGGTGCGGACCAGGGCGGGACTCCTCGTGGCGCCCGAGCCACTTGAACTGGCTGACACGGCGGACCTCCTGGTCGTACCGGCGCTCGGGGAGAGCGATCCCTGGGCGCTGCTCGACCATGTGGGCGGCGAGGCGTCCCGGCCCGTCCGCGAACTGGTCGCTCGTACCCGCGCGCGGGGGACGACCATCGCATCGGCGTGCGCGGGTACCTTCCTGCTGGCCGAGGCGGGAGTGCTGGACGGGCTTCGAGCCACGACGACCTGGTGGCTGTCGCCCGCGTTCCGGGACAGATACCCCAAGGTCGAGCTGGATCACAACCGGATGGTCATCAGTTGCGAGGGCGTCATCACCGCCGGCGCGGCTTTCGGTCACGTCGATCTCGCGCTGGCGATCGTCAGGGCGGCCAGCCCCGCGCTCGCCGACCTGGTCGCCCGCTATCTCGTGGTCGACGAACGCCCCTCGCAGGCCGCATACACGATTCCCAGTGCCCTGGCCCAGAGCGACCCCACCGTCACGGCCTTCGAACTCTGGACCCGTGAGCATCTGGCCGAGCCCATCGGCATCCCCGAGGCGGCCAGGGCCATCGGCGTCAGCGAGCGGACGCTGCAGCGTGCCGTACGGCGCACCGTCGGGACGTCACCGATCCGGTTCGTCCAGGACCTGCGGATCGAACGCGCCTCCCATCTGCTGCGCACCACCGGCCTGTCCCTGGAGACCATCTCCAGGAAGGTCGGCTACGAGCACCCCAACACCCTGCGCGTGCTGCTGCGCGAACGCACCGGGAAGACCACGTCGGCCCTCCGTGACAGCAAATGACATCGGTCCAGGGGCAGTTCAGGGGATGAGGACGATCTTTCCGCGCGTGTGGCGCTGTTCGAGTTCGGCGTACGCGTCGCGGAGGCGGTCGAGGGGATAGGTGGCGGCGACGGGGATCTCGATACGGCCGGAGGCGACGTGGTCGGCCATTTCGGTGAGGACCTCGCGGGTGGAGGCGCCTTCACTGCCCGCGCTCTTGGTGCCGAGTTCCTGCGCCTTCTGGAACGAGATGATCGTCTCGATCCGGTCCCGGGGGATGCCGAGATCGACGGCGAGCTGGACGTAATCGGGCCCGAACAGGTCGATGAACGCGTCGATCCCGTCGGGTGCCGCCGCGGTGAGGGCCTCGGCGAGTCCGTCGCCGTACGGAACCGGGGTCGCGCCGTGGTCGGTGAGCCAGTCGGCGTTGGCGGGTGAGGCGATGCCGAGGACGTGCGCGCCGTGTACGGCGAGGAGTTGGACCGTGACGGTGCCCACTCCGCCGGCGGCGGCCGAGACGGCGACGGTCTCGCCGGGCTTGGGGGCCACCGCGTCCACGGCGGCCCACGCGGTGCAGCCGACGACGTAGAGGGAGCCGGCCACTTCCCAGCTCAGGGCGTCCGGCTTGGGGATCAGTTGCGTCACCGGTACGGCGACGTGGGTGGCGTGGCTGGAGCGCTGCCAGGAGAAGCCGAGAACCTCGTCACCGAGGCCGAAGTCGGTGACGCCTTCGCCGAGCGCGGTGACGACGCCCGCGAGGTCGCTGCCCTGGCCGGACGGGAAGGTCGCGGGGAACCGCTCGCGCATCGCGCCCGAACGGATGGCCGCCTCACCGGGGTTGATGCCGGCCGCCCGGACCTCGACGAGGAGTTCTCCCGCGGCGGGGCTGGGCATCGGCACGTCGGTGACGTGCAGGACGTCGCGGTCGCCGTACTGGTCGAAGCGGACTGCTCGTGCTTGCGCGGGGCTCATCTGGTGTCCTTTGTCAGGGGTGTTGGCCCGTCCGGGGCGTGGGGGTTGGCGGCGCGGAGTACGGCGAGCGTGCTCGCGAGGTGGCCGAGCGCCGTGTCCGGGAGCGGACGGGCGAGCCAGGTCGCGAGTTCCCGGTCGAAGACGGGACCGGCGTCGTTCACCAAGTCCCGCCCGGCCGCGGTCAGTTCGACGATCGAGGAGCGGCGGTCGGTGCGGTGCGGCCGTCGGGCGCAGTGGCCCAGTTTCTCCAGCCGGTCGACGGCCTGGCTCGCGCCGCCGACCGTGATGGAGAGGGCGGCGGCGATGTCGTTGACCCGGCAGGAGCCCGCGCGTTCGACGACGAGCAGCACGTTCAGGCTGCCCAGGGTCACACCGCAGTCCTGGCGGAGCCGGGCGTCGATCCCGTTCCACAGGTCCGTCTCGAAACGCACCAGGTCGTCGAACAGCTGCCGCAGGTCCACGGGCGGGCTCCTTCCGGCCGAAGTGCATTAGCTCTAATCATCTTAGCTCTAATGCACTTCGGATGCGCCCCTCACGATCGGATCCGGTGCGGCTGCCGGGGCGGTGCTGCCTTCGCTGAGGCCGAACCGTGCGTGGAACCGGCGCAGGAAGCCGGGCGCGTACCAGGCCGAACGGCCGAGCAGCCGCATCGCGGCGGGGACGAGGACACCGCGTACGGCGACGGCGTCGATGAGGATGGCCAGTCCGCTGCCCAGGCCGAACAGCTGCATGAAGCTGAGCTCGGCCGTCCCGAAGGCGAAGAAGCTCACCGCGAGCAGACAGGCCGCAGCGGTGACGATGCGACCGGTGTGTCCGAGTCCGTTGGTCACGGCGGACTCGTTGTCCGCGCCCTGGTCGTGGAGTTCCTTGATCCGGCTGGTGACGAAGACCTCGTAGTCCATGGAGAGGCCGAAGGCGATGCAGAACATCAGCACGGTCATGGAGACGTCCATCGGCTGTGCCGTGAAGCCGAGCAGGGAGGAGAGATGGCCGTCCTGGAAGATCCAGGTCATGACGCCGAGGGTGGCGCCCAGGCTGATCATGTTGAGGAGCAGTGCGCGCAGCGGCTGTACGACGCTGCCGGTGAAGAGGAAGAGCAGGAGGAAGGTGGTGAGGGCGACCAGGGCCACGGCGAGCGGGAGCCGGCTGCCGACGGAGTGCTTGGAGTCGACCAGTACGGCGTCGACTCCGCCCACCAGGGGCCGCGTTCCGGCGGGCACGGCGACCGCCCGCACCTCACGGACCAGGCTCTGGGCCGCCTCGGACTTCGGTGTCAGGGTGCTGACCACGCTGATCTGCTGCGCGTCGGGGCGGCCGAGAGAGGTGTTGCCGGGGTCGGTCGCGGTCGGCTGTCCCTCGGCGTAGGTACCCGTGCTGGTCTCGACCCGGACCACACCCTTGAGCCCGGACAGCTGACTCGCGTACAGCCCCAGCGAACTCTTGCTCACGGGTGAGTCGATGACGACATGGAGGGCCGCGTCGTCGCTTCCGTTGAACTTCTCCCGCAGTACGGCGGAGACCTGGCGGCTCGCGGCGTCCTCGGGCAGCACGCGTTCGTCCGGGGTGCCGAAGGTGATGCCCAGCAGCGGGCTCGCCGCGAGCAGCAGGACCGCGAGGACGGGCAGCGCGGTGAGCGCGGGCCGCCGCATGACGGTGCGGGCCAGCCGTCCCCACAGGGGCGCCCGGGTGTCGGAGCGGCCATGGTTCGCCCACGGCAGCCGTCCGCCGTTGACGCGATGGCCGAGGACGACGAACAGGGCCGGCATGACGAACAGGGTGCTGACGGCCGCGATGACGACGACACCGACCCCGGCGTAGCCGAAGGAGCGCAGGAAGTACTGCGGGAACACCAGCAGTGCCGCGAGCGCCGCCGCGACGGTCGCGTCGGAGAACGCGACGGTACGGCCCGCGGTGCTCACGGTCCGCCGTACGGCGTCGTCCACGCTCGCCCCGGTCGCGAGCTGTTCCCGGAACCGGCTGACCATCAGCAGCGCGTAGTCGATGCCGAGGCCGAGGCCCAGGGCCGTGGTCAGGTTGACCGCGAAGACGGAGACGTCGGTGACGCTGCCGAGGAGGAACAGCTCCGCGAACGTGCCCGCGATGGCGATGGTCCCGATCGCCAGCGGCAGCAGGGCGGCGACCGCGCTGCCGAACACGAGCAGGAGCAGTACGAGGGTGAGGGGTACGGCGATGGACTCGGCCAGGACGAGGTCCTTGGCCGACTGGCTGCCCATCTCGCTGGTCACGGCGGCACCGCCGCCGGCCCGGACCGTGAGGGAGTCCTCGTACGGTCCGGCGTAGGCGTCGATGACGCTCTTTGCGTTCTCGTCCCGCTCGGTGTCGTTGCCCTTCACATGGGCGAGCACCACGGCTTCGCGGCCGTCCTTGGAGCGGAGGTCGGGGCTGGACGTGTCCCAGAACGAGATCACGTTCTCGAGGTGCCGCTCCTTCTTGAGTGCGGCCACCAGGGCCCGGCCGCTCTGCTCGGCCGGTGTCCCGTCCACGCGGCCTTCGGTGGCACTGACCAGCAGGACCAGGTTCGTCTCCCCGCCGAACTTCCGGTCGATGACCTTCGCGGCCTGGGAGGACGCGGAGGACGGGTCGTCGTAGCCGCCTCCCAGCAACTTGCCGAACGCGCCGGCGCCCAGGACCCCCATGAGGGCGACGGCCACGACGGCGACGACGAGTACCAGCCGCGACCGGCGGATCACCAGTTCGGCTATGCGTTCAAACACGCCCGTTCTCCTTTGCTGTCCATACGTCGGAAAAGGCGCGAAACAGCCGGAGTTGACCAATGAGGCATTCTTCGTCGCCGCGCACGACGCTAGTGAGGAGCAAGAAGATTTGGCAGTGTTAGATTTTCCTCACACTTTGCAACTTCTCGTTCCCCGGTGCGAGTTGTCGTCGTACGGTCGCCGTATGTCCGTCGACGAAGCCACGACCGCCCTCCCCTCCCTGCGCCAGCGGCGCAGGGCCGCGGCCACCCAGGAGATCGTGGACGCCGCCGAGCGCCACCTCACCGAGCACGGCCCGGCAGCCCTGTCCCTGCGTGCGGTCGCCCGCAGCCTCGGCATGACCGTGCAGGCGCTCTACCACTACTTCCCGAGCCGGGACGCCCTCATCACGGTGCTCGTCACCAAGGCCTACGACGACCTGGCCGACGCCGTGCAGACCGCCGTCCAGACCCCGGCGGACGACATGGACCTGCCCCGCCTGGTGCGGGCGGCCGAGGGCTACCGGCGGTGGGGCATCGCCCACCCCGAGCACTTCCAACTCCTCTACGGCACACCGCTGCGGGACTACGCGGCACCGGCCGACGGTCCGACCACCCAGGCGACGCGGCGGATGAGCATGATCTTCGAGCGCGAACTGTTCGAGGAGTTCACCCCGGAGCAGCTCGCCGCGGCCGACACCCCCGACCTCTCGCCGTCGCTGCGGGCCTATCTGGAAGAGCTTCCGCACTACGGCCAGGGACATCTGCCGTCGCCCGCGACCGCCCTCCTGATGAGCGCGTGGGGACATCTGCACGGCCTGGTCGCGCTGGAGGTGTTCGGGCACACCACGTTCCTCGACGGTCACCAGGAGGAGATCTTCCGGATGGCGATGCGCAACCTGCTGGCGGACATCCACCGCCGGATCACGTGACACGGTCCGCCTGGGCACCGTAGCTTGCCGAGGTGGATCTCTTCTCACGCTCCTGGGCAGCTCTGCTCACGGCGGTCGCCGACCTCAAGGACGCTGATTTCGCGCGGACTTCGGGGTGTGCCGGGTGGCTGGTGCGGGACCTGGTCTGCCATCTGGTCATCGACGCCCAGGACGTGCTGATCACCCTCGTGACACCCGCCGACACGGAAGTGACCCGCGACGCGGTGACCTACTGGGCGGTCAGCCGGACGCCGCCCACGGGTGACGACCCGCTGGACGCGCTGATCGTCCGGCTGGCCGCCGCCTACGAGGAGCCTGGGCTGCTCAAGTTCCATCTGGACGACGTCGGTTCCGCCGCCGGCCGCGCCGCCGGGCGGGCCGACCCCGGTCTGCGGGTGAGCACGCAGGACCAGGTGCTCACCGCGGGCGACTATCTCTCCGCGTACATCCTGGAGTGGACGCTGCACCACCTCGACCTGGTCGCACACCTCCCCGACGTGGCGAGGCCGCCCGCCGAAGCACTCGCCGGGGCACGCGAGTTGCTGGAGAGGATCGCCGGAGCCGCGTTCCCCGCGTCGTTCTCCGACCGGGACGCGCTGCTCGTCGGCACCGGGCGGCGTACGCCGACGGACGCGGAGAGAGCACAACTGGGCACCCTCGCGCTGGTGTTGCCGCTCCACCTCGGCTGACCTGTCGGCAACTCGGGGCAGCCGAAGCCGAGTTGCCGACCGGTGGCGAGCGGCCGTACCACTCAGATCGCTGCCGCCGCCGCGCGGCCCGCCTGGCGGCCGGAGAACAGGCAGCCGCCGAGGAAGGTGCCCTCCATCGAGCGGTAGCCGTGCACTCCCCCGCCGCCGAAGCCGGACACCTCACCGGCCGCGTACAGACCGGGAATTGGTGTACCGCCGGCGTCCAGGACACGGCCCGAGAGGTCGGTCTGCAGGCCGCCGAGGGTCTTGCGGGTGAGGATGTTGAGGCGGACTGCGATCAGCGGTCCGGCGGCCGGGTCCAGGATCCTGTGGATCGCGGCGGTGCGGCTGAGTGAATCGCCGGTGTAGGAAAGGGCGTTGCGTATGCCCATCACCTGGGCGTCCTTCGAGTACGGGTTGTCGATCTCCCGGTCCCTGGCCTCGATCTGCCGCTGGAGATCGGCCAGTTGGATCAGGCCGTCGCCGGTCAGCTTGTTCATGCCGAGGACCAGTTCGGAGAGGCTGGAGGCAGTGACGAAGTCGACGCCGTTCTTCCTGAACTTCTCGATCGGCTCCGGCGTCTGCCAGATGCGCGAGAGCAGCATCAGGATGTCCTTGTTGGTGAGGTCCGGGTTCTGTTCGGACCCGGAGAGCGCGAACTCCTTCGCGATGATCTTGCTCGTGGTGACGAACCAGGAGTAGTCGTAGCCGCTGGCGGTGATCGAGCCCAGGGAGTGAAGGGTGTCGTAGCCCGGCATGTCGGGGGCGGAGAACCGCTTGCCCTTGGCGTCGAACCACATCGAGGACGGGCCCGGGAGGATGCGGATGCCGTGGTTGGGCCAGATCGGGTCGTAGTTCTTGAGGCCCTCGGTGTAGTGCCACATCCGGTCGGGGTTGACGATACGGCCGCCCGCCGCCGCGGTGATCCCCAGCATCCGGCCGTCCACGTAGGCGGGCACGCCGGTGATCATGTTCTTGGGCGGGGTGCCGAGCCGGGCCGGCCAGTTCTGCCGCACGAGATCGTGGTTGGCGCCTATGCCGCCCGAAGTGACGATGACGACCGGGGCCTTGAGTTCGAAGTCGCCCACCACGGTGCGGGAGGTGGCCTTGCCGCGCTGGGCGGTGCTGGGTTCGAGGATCGCGCCGCGTACGCCGGTCACGACTCCGTTGGTGCGTACGATCTCGTCGACGCGGTGCCGGAACTTGAACGTCACCTTGCCGCTGGCGACGCCGGCCCGCACCTGCTTCTCGAACGGCTCGACCACGGCCGGTCCTGTGCCCCAGGTGACGTGGAAGCGGGGCACCGAGTTGCCGTGTCCGTCGGCGAGGCCGCCGCCGCGCTCCGCCCAGCCGACGATCGGGAACCAGCGGATGCCGAGGCCGTAGAGCCAGGACCGCTTCTCGTTGGCGGCGAAGTCCACATACGCTTCGGCCCACTTGTGGGCCCAGTAGTCCTGGCCGGTCGGGTCATTGATGCCGCGGTCGAAGCCGGCCGTGCCCAGCCAGTCCTGCCAGGCCAGCTCCTGGGAGTCCTTGATGCCCATGAGCCGCTGCTCGTCCGAGTCGATCAGGAACAGTCCGCCGAAGGACCAGAACGCCTGTCCGCCGAGGTTGGACTCGGGCTCCTGGTCCAGCAGCAGCACTTTCTTTCCGGCGGCGACCAGTTCGGCCGTCGCGACCAGTCCGGCCAGGCCGTGGCCGACGACGATGGCGTCGGCGTCCGAGGTGCCGGCCGCGAACGCCGGTACCGCGTGCGCCGCGAGGGCAGCGCCGGCGGCGACGCCGCCGGCCACCGTCAGGGCTCTTCGTCTGCTGATCGCCGTGGGGGACGTCAGGTTCTCCATGAGGTGCCTTCCGAATGAGTACGGGAGGTGCGGGAGGTGTGCGCGACGCGTGGCGCGTGCCGCGCCACCTCTGTTGTTACCGCTGGTAGCACCTAAGGAAACCGGGCCGTGTCGGCAGTGTTGCGGAAGTCGGATTCAGGGCCGGTCAAGTCCGGGTCACGACACGTCGAGCGGGCCTTCGCGGTCGATGAAGCGGCCGGAGCCCGCGCCCGGCCCCTCGGTGGCGAGCCGGACGATCGCGTCGGTCCCCTCGGTGACGGTCTGGGGGCCGCTGTGACCGTTGAGGTCGGTCGCCGTGTAACCGGGGTCGGCGGCGTTGACCCGAACGTCCTTGAGGGCCTTGGCGTATTGAGTGGTCAGCATGGTGAGGGCCGCCTTGGAGGCGGTGTAGAGCGGCGCGACGACGGAGGACTCGATCCGCGACGGGTCGTGCGTGATGGCAAGGGACCCCATGCCGCTGCTGACGTTGATGACGACCGGGTCGGCCGAGCGGCGCAGCAGCGGGAGGAAGGCGGTGGTCGTGCGGACCGCGCCGAAGACGTTGACGTCGAAGACGGCGAGCGCGTCGGCACCCGTCAGCTCTGCGGGATCCCCGTGCGGGCCGTGCACTCCGGCGTTGTTGATCAGGACGTCGAGTACGCCTTCGTGTACGGCTACATCGGCCGCCGCGGCGGCGACGGAGGCGTCGTCGGTGACATCGATACGGACGAACCGCGCGCCCAACTCGGCGGCGGCAGCGGCACCCCGCTCCTCGTCGCGGGCCCCGACGATCACGGTGTGGCCGAGGGCGAGGAGACGTCGGGCGGTCTCGTGGCCGAGGCCCTTGTTGGCTCCGGTGATGAACGTGGTGGTCATGCGTCGATCGTCCGCGCCGCGCCCGTGCTGTGCCAGGGACGCCACGACCGTAGGACCGGTATTACCAGGACAGGGAGTTGGGGCAGGATGGAGGGCATGGCAGTGAACGAGGGCCTCGGGCTGGGCGCGACGATCCGCGCTTGGCGGGAGCGGTTGTCGCCGTCGGAGGTGGGGCTGCCGTCCGGCCGGTCCCGGCGGGCGACCGGCCTGCGCCGCGAGGAACTCGCCGAGCGCGCCGGTATGTCGGTCGACTATGTGGTGCGCCTGGAGCAGGGGCGGTCCACGGCGCCTTCGGCACAGGTCGTGGCCTCCCTCGCGCGTGCCCTGCGGTTGAGCAGCGCCGAGCGGGAGCACCTCTACCGCATGTCCGGGCTGGTCCCGCCGAACCATGAGCCGATTCCCGACCACCTCCCGCCGGGCGTGCACCGTGTGCTGAACCGGCTCGGCGAGGTCGCGGTAGCCGTGTTCGCGGCCGACTGGCAGCTGATCTGGTGGAACCCCGGGTGGGCCGCGCTGCTCGGCGACCCGTCGGCCAAGCCTCCCGAACTCCGCAACTTCGCCCGTGAGCGCTTCCCGATCGGCTCCGGCGACGACGTACGCATCGCCTCCTGGCCGGTGTTGGTGCCCGACGGCGACAACTCGGACCTGGCCGTCGTGTCCGACCTGCGCCGCGCCACCGGCCGCTACCCGCACGACCCACGCCTGGCCGACCTGATCCGTCAACTCACCGCGGGCAACGCGACGTTCGCCCGGCTGTGGGCGAGCGGCACGGTGGCCGCACACCGCGAGGACCGCAAGACGGTTCGGCATCCCGTGGTCGGACCCGTGGACGTGGACTGCGATGTCCTGACGGACGGCGACTCGGAACTGAAGATCGTCATCTTGACGGCAGCGACCGGCAGTTCGGACGCGGCGAGGCTACGGCAGGCCATGGCCGCCCACAGCGGCAGCGCTCCCACGCCCGCGTTCTGACGGGTCAGTGCTTGGCGAACTGAAGCCGCGTGGGTTGTACGACGTCGGGGCGCACCGCGAGTGCGGGAACGGTGAGTTGCTCACCGTAGATGTCGGTGAGCCTGATCGCGCCGCCGCAGCCGCTGCCGCTCTCGGAGAGGAAGTAGTTGTAACTGGCGCGCGGTAGTTGACGCCAGGTGCCGCCCGCGAGGACCTCCAGGCGGGCCAGCGGATTGCGGTGGCCGATCGCCTGGATACCGCACCAGTAGCGGCTGGACCCGGTCTTGTAGCGGATCGAGATCGTGTCGGAGGTGCTGGGGCTCACCAGGTTCCAGGTGATCGGGATCCGGCCGGCCGAAGGGCTGGCGAGCTTGGCGAAAGCCTGCGCGCTGAGGTCGATCTGTCCGGGTGCGCAGTCTCCCGGGCACTCGTTGGTGATCCGGACGGTGACGGTGGCACCACCGGCCGCGTGGACGAGCACATACGCCCCGCATGCCTTGGACGACTCGTAGTCGGTGGTGTTCATCGCGCCGGTCAGGACGTCGTCGCCCGGGTCGTACAGACAGGCACCGCCGCCGTCCGCGTCGTAGAAGGTGGCCACTCCTCGGTAGGTGACACCGGGCCGGATGCGTCCCGCCAACGAGGCGGTGCCGGCGGCCTGTTGGCGGGCCTTCGTGGCCGACGGGGTGGCGGTCGGGCGGGCCGGCTGTGTCGCGGACGGTTTCTCGGACGCGCCGGTCGCGTGCGCGGATGGAGAGGCGGAGGCGGCCGAAGTGCCGGTCGCGGAGGGGGAGTTCGCCGCGGATGCGGTGGCGGCGTGTCCCGCCTCGGTCTTCACTTCCTCGTCGTTCTTGTCACCGGGCAGCAGCACCAGGGCCAGCGAGACGACGATGAGTACCGCGGCCGCCGACAGAAACAGCCACCGCTTGGACACCGGACCTCCTCGACGGCCACCCTCCGTTGCCCGGAGTGATGGAGGAGGCGATCGTGCCAGCCTCGGGGTGACGGCGGCAAGCCCTTTCTGCGGATGGGCAGTTGAGGGAGGGTGTCGGGTCGGGTGGCTGGTGGCGGTGGGGCGCTCAGGGCTCGGGAGTCCATTCCGCGGGAGGAGGTGTGCGGCTGTAGTGGGGTCCCCTGGTGCCGTAGTGAGCGAGGTGGAGGATCTCACCGCCGACCACCAGCTCGGCCGGCGGCGGGTTGGGGACGGTGATCCTCGGGTGGGAGCAACCGTCGATACGGACGGTCTCCCGGGGTTGGTTACAACTGTCCGCCCAGTACTGGGCCCGCTCACGGGACCACGGGTTCTGCAGGGTCCGCGGGGCGGCCGGGTCGTGCCGGTAGCCGTTGAGGCCGCGGACGAGGCCCTCGCTGTAGACACCTTTGACGCGGAAGTTCTCCAAGTCCTGCGAGCGTACGACCATGTTGACGTACCTGCGGCCGTTCCCTCGGTGCCGGCCCACGGCGGGCCAGCGGCCGTGGCCGTGGTCCCAGGAGACGGGAGGGATCCACAGCAGGGCCCCTAAGGGGAAGTGCCGAGTGCCGCGCTGGATGTCGAGGCCGCTCTCGCCGTGCGCGGTCTCTCGCGCGACGTTGGCCACCAGACACCAGCCCAACAGCCCGTCCGGTGTCTCGTCGTCGATGAGTTCTGTCTCTGTCACACCGAGAATTCTTGGGCACGGGACGGGGCGCGGGCCAGCTGTTATCGGCTGAGCCGAGGGCGGAACAGCGCACGGCGGGACCACCGCCGCTCTTCACCGTTCATGTTCGGTCCCGGCGACCCGAGTTGGGGGCGCGTGGACGTAGGGCTTGAATACGGTCATGGACTCCCCGATATGGGCCGAGCTGTCGGCCGCCGAGCGTTCCGCCGTGGACGGTCTGATCCAGCGGGACCGCCGGCTCGCGGCAGTCGCCCGGGTGCGTGAGGCGTTCCGAGCCGAAGCCAGGCCGGGGCTGTACGAAACGCTGGATGTGGTGGCGGAGCGCTACCGCGAGTTGGGCCGGCGGTTCGAGCGCCGTCCGACTCCACCCCTGGACCTGACGACGCTCACGGAGCAGGTCGAGGCGTTGCCCGGCCGGACGGTGGCCGTCGAGGCGCTGTGGGACGGTGACACCGACGGCTGGTGCGTGCACCTGATGGCGCTCACGGACGCCCCGGTTGCCGAGCACCGGCTCGCCACCATCCGGCACGGCAGTGACCTGCGGCTGTTCAACGGCGCGGTCCCGCCATGGCCCGAGGCGCAAGAAGCGGAGACGGTCGGTCGTGCCCTCGCCGAGCGGTTCGGCGTGCCCTTCCACTTCGCCAGCCCCGACGAGCCCGATATCGACGCCCCGCGCTGGAGGACTGCCTCGTGATGCAGGACGTCCTTCGCTCCCCGCACCCGCGGAGACGACCCAACCCTTGGCGTACAACTGACGTTCAAGCTAGATGCGAGGCCTGGTAGGCAGCATGGCCCAGACAGTCTTGCCCACGGGAACGGTCTTGCCCATTCCGTAGCGCCAGGTCCAGCCCCAGTGTTCGGACAGAGCGTCGATGATGCGCAGGCCGCGGCCGTGCTCAGCCAGGGGATCGCTTGTGTGCGGGTAGACGGGTGCGCTGTCGCTTGCGTCGGTGACGGCGCACATCAGGTGGTTCGGTCGCTGGGTCAGTTTCAACCATGCCTCGGCTTCGCCGTCCGGGGTGTGCGCTGTGGCATGGACGACTGCGTTGGCGGCCAGTTCGGCGACGACGGCGAGGGCGTCGGCGCTGCAGTGGTCCAGCGCCCAGTTGCCGAGCGTGCGACGGGTGAAGTCGCGGGCCCGGACGCATCCCTGCGTGGTGCAGGTGAGGCGCAGTACGGCGGTTCTTGATGTGCCGGGCGACGGCTGTTGGCGGGTGAGACCTCCAGGGCGACGGGCGCCGGGGAGGGCTGCGTGTCTGAGGGTTTCGCGCGGTGTGGTCCGGTCTGGCGATGGCGCAGCCGTGCCGGGTAGCCGGGGCGCCTGATGCGCAGGTAACGACACGACATCTCCCTGATGGGACGTCAACTTGTAGGCTCCAACACGCCGGTTGACGCCACGGGCTATTATCCACAACCGAGAGCGCTTCCGTGCAATTTCACGGGGAATTACACGCACGATGTGGGAGCGCGCGGCACGCACTGCGGTCCCATCCAGTAGATGAGCTCGCAGGCGTGGCGGAACGTGAGCAAGGAGAGTGCGGTGCCATCAGTTTCGAACGGAGTGCGGGCGAGCTCACTGGGCGCCCGCTGGATCAAGAGCCGGCGCAGCACTGCCGAAGGCAACTGCGTTGAGGTGGCCGTCCTGCGCGAGGGGGGTGTCGCGCTGCGCAACTCCCGCGACCCCGACGGCCCGGCGCTCGTCTACACGCCGGCCGAGATGGCCGCCTTCGTGGCCGGCGCGAAGGAGGGCGAGTTCGACCACCTGCTGTGAAGCGGAACCGGTCGTCCCCACTTGGCTGGACGCCTGCAGTGGGAGAGGTCGAGGTGCGATACTGCGGTCTGTCGTCTGCCGGTCTACGGGGAGTCAGGATGTCCGCCGAGTCGCCTCGTATCTCGCATCTCGAAACGTATCTGAACCGGACCGAGCCCGCTCCGACCTTGCTGAAGATGCTGGTCGGTGTCCAGTTGGCGGGAATCCGCGAAGACTTCGGTCTCTCCCAGGACCAGGCGGCGCGTTCAGTGGGCTTCAGTGCGCCGAAGCTGTCGCGTATCGAGTCGGGCAAGGGCCGGCGACCGCCCGCGGAGGCCGACGTCCGCGCGCTGCTGGAGCTGTACAAGACCGACGAGCACGAGGCGCAGGTACTCCTGCAACTGCTGCGGCGCGCCGGTGAGCCGGGATGGTGGCAGCGCTACGACAAGCGTCTGATGCCCGAGTGGTTCGATCGGCTGGTCGGCCTGCAGGAAGCGGCCACGACCATTCGTACCTTCGAAATCCAGTACGTTCCGGGCCTGTTGCAGACCGCGGCCTACACCCGGGCGGTCGTGGAACGCGGTCTGCCCACGGCGCCGACCCGCGAGGTACAGCGCCGCATCGAGCTGCGCACGCGCCGCCGGGAACTGCTGGAGCGCGCGGATGCCCCGCAACTGTGGGCGATCATCGACGAGTCCGTCCTGCTGCGCGTCCTGGGCGGTCGCGAGGTGATGCGCGAGCAGCTCCAGCACCTCATCGACATGGCGCAACTCCCCCAGGTGACCGTGCAGATCGTGCCCCTGGACGTGACGAACGCCTCCGCGCCCGCCATCCCCGTCACCTACCTGCGCTTCGGCGGCCTCGACCTTCCGGACGTCGTGTACCTGGAGCACATCAAGAGCGCCGCCTTCCTGGAAGACCGCGACGAGACCGAGGAGTACCGGCTGGCCCTGGACCGGCTGGGCGACGAGGCACTCAACCCGCGCGAGTCCCTGGTGCGGCTGCGCGACACCATGGAACAGCGCTACCCCGCTCCGTAACCCGGCAAGCGCACCGATCCGAGGGTGCGGCCCTCTCCAGTGCCCTGACCGCGAGGGTTCGCCGGGGTTGGTGGTCATGGCGGTTGGATGTGTAGTGACGTCCGACCTGACCGCTTGGAGGCGCGGTGGCCGAGCCTGTCCGTGTGCGCGGACTGACCGGCCAGGAGGGGCGGAAGCTGCGGCAGATCGTGCGCCGGGGCAGCACCAGCTCGGTGCGCTACCGGCGGGCGATGATGCGGCTGGTCTCGGCCGGCGGGAACCGGGTGCCCGTGATCGCCCAGTTGGTCCAGGCCGACGAGGACACCGTGCGCAATATGATCCACCGCTTCAACGAGGTCGGCCTGACCTGTCCGGACCCTCGGTGGGCGGGAGGCCGTCCCCGCCAACTCAGCCCTGGCAACGAGGACTTCGCCATCCACGGCCACCACCCGTCCGACCGGTCTCGGCCAGCCTTTCACCCGCTGGTCACAGCGCAAACTCGTCGCCTGCCTGCGCAAAGTGCACGGGCGGGTGATCCGCATCGGCCGTGAGGCGTTATGGTGCCTGCTCGCCCGCCGCGGCGTCACCTTCCAGCGCACCAGGACATGGAGGGAGTCCCCGGACCCCGAAAGGAAGCGCACCGACCGGGTGCCGGCCGCCTACCACCGCACCCATGGAGCCCGGTACTGCCACGGCTGCTACTCGGTGGGCGACGACCGCCTGTGGGGCGTGAACCGGCGCAAGAAGGGAGCCGTGAACACGCTCTGGCCGCGTTGAAGTCGATCCGCGCCGCCCATCCCGACGGCGCACCCATCTACGTGATTCCGGACAACCTGTCCGCGCACAAAGGCGCCGGCATCCGCTGGGGCGGACGCCCTCTCAAAGCCGCGGCTTGACCGCAACCCGGCGAACCTGCGCGGTCACAGCGCTGTCCCGCGGTGGTCATGTCTACGCTGGCGGCGTGACATTGGTGTGGGTGACGGGCAATTCAGGGACTGGTAAGTCCACGGTCTGCGGGGTGTTGCGAGCGCGTGGCTACGTTGCGCTCGACGCCGACGAGGACGGGTTCAGTCGCTGGATCGACCGTGCCACGGGCGAGGTTGTGGTGGATCCTCCGTATCCGGTTCCTGGGGGCTGGCTCGACCGATACGGGTGGGCGATCGTCCGTGAGCGCGTTGAGACCCTCGCCGAGGAGTCTCGTTCCCGAATCGCGTTCTTGTGCGGGTCGGCGGAGAACGAGGCAGACGTCCGCGATCTTTTCGATCTCATCGTGTGCCTGGTGATCGACGAGGACACCCTCCGCCACCGGCTCGCGACCCGCACCACGAACGCATTCGGGCAACATCCCGAAGAGCTCGCAGCGGCCCTGAAGTGGAACCCTCGGATGCGAGCAATCCACGAAGGCCGTGGCGCGACGATCATCGACGCGTCCAAGCCGGTGACCGAGGTGGTGGGCAGCGTGATCGACACGGTTCAGGGGCTGACCAAATCCACCCGATAAGCAGAAGTCGCACTTCACCGCATTGCTTATCGGCAGCGCAACCGCCACGGCACCCGCCCCGGCGAACCTATGTGGCCAGAGCACTAGCGGATGCGGCCCACGCCGCCGAACTCGATCCACTCCTGGGTTGCCTGACGGGGAGTCACCTGGCTGTCCGGCCGCCAGGTGGACACCTCCACCAGCCCCGGATCGAGGACGTCCAGGCCCTCGAACCACGCCGCGACGTCCTTCTCCTGGCGTACGCGGCCCCAGCGCCCCTGTGTCGCCTGATCCATGAAGTTGGTCACGAAGTCACGGACCTCGGGATCCTCGCTGACCAGCTGGCACATCACCATGCAGCTGCCGGGGACCAGTTGTTCGGCGACACGGCGCACCACGGCCGGCGGGCCATCGGTGTCACTGTCCGGGATGCAGTGGAAGACCGAGTTGAACAGCAGAGCCACCGGCTGCGAGAAGTCGATCAGGCGCTGAGTGTCGGGGTGGGAGAAGATCCCGTCGGTGTCCCGCAGGTCGGCCTGGATGACGGCCGTACGCTCGTTCTGGTCCAACAGGGCCCGGCCGTGCACCAGGACCATCGGGTCGCTGTCGACATAGACGACGCGGCTGGACGGGTCGATCCGCTGCGCGACCTGGTGCACATTGTCCTGGGTGGGCAGACCTGAGCCATGGTCCAGGAACTGCCTGATGCCGTAGTCGGTGGCCAGCGTCGCGACCACCCGCTGCAGGAAGCGCCGGTTGTTCACCGCCAAGGCACGCGTGCTGGGTACGACCTTGTCCAGCTCCTCGCAGGCCGCCCGGTCAGACGCGTAGTTGTCCCTGCCGCCCAGGTAATAGTCGTACATACGCGCGGCCGTCGGAACCTCGGCATCGATCTTCGTCGACACCTGCTTTTCAGGCTGCATCATTCCCCCAGCTCCGAGCCGCGCCAAGACTGGCCCGGCAGACAATACATCCTAGGTATACGGCAGTTGGCGACACCAGCCCGTCCAGCATGGAGAACCGTGCCGGCCTTCAGCCATGCCACCAGTCTCACGCGGGTTGCCAGAGCTCGAACCTGCGATCCCGCGTCAGCCCTCCTCGGGCGTCAGCCGCGGCGACATGCTGGGCTTCGGGACGGCAGGGGGCACTTGCCACTGTTGAGATTGCGCAGTCGTCTCACTGAGGCTCGAACCCGTCGGCCCGACTCCATCGCAGCGTGGTGTCCCTTCCGAAGACGACCCGTTGCCCGTCGTCGGAGACGGAGGCCCGTTCCCAACCGTCGAAGTTCTTCGTGACGTTGACGCTCCAGTCGGTCAGGTCGACGGTGGCGACGGCCGCGATGGACTCGGTCGGGGGCTCGCCGTCGTAGCAGTAGGGGCCGAAGTCGGCGATCGCCGCGACGGTTCCGTTCTTGGTGCGCAGGTGGATGCCCTGGCATGCGTCGGTCGTGGTGCGGTAGATGACCGTGGGTTCGGTCCAGGCCTTCGCCCGGGGGCTGTAGTGCTGCTCCACCAGCCCTTTGCCCTGGCGGTAGTGCAGGGCCACCCGGCGGCCGTCACCGAGTTTCACCTCGGCGTTGTACGGGCTTGGACTGCCGCTCCAAGGGAGGTCGCTCTTCTGCAGTTTGGAGGCGTAGACCGTGGATTCCGGTGAGGCTGAGGCGCTCCCGGAGCTCCCAGAAGGCTCTTTCACCGGCGCCGAGTTCTGATGCGCGCACGCCGCCACCAAAGTCACAGTAACGAGCACGCCCAGCATCCCTCTGGCCGGCGCCCTCATGCCGGGCTTGTACATACGTGCCTCCCGTCGCCCTGCCGCAGCATAAGGGCGACCTGCACCTGCGCACCGGACCTCCACTGCCGGGCAGGACAGGTCGAAGGGCATACCGACCCGGCCCGGCAGCAGAGGTCCAGCCGGTTCAAGGAGTGGTCGGCGATCCCGTCCAGATACGGCGCTCCGCGCCCAGCGGGTCGTCCAGTGTGTGCGGGGTGGTGTCCCAAGTCATCGTGGTGCGGCGCTTGTTGGTGTAGCGGGGCCACTCGGGGCCCGGGTCGAGGTCCCGGACGAAGGCGACCCAGGCGCCGTGCATCGCGTCGGCGAGGGACTGGGGCGGATGCGGGCCCGTCGCGGCCGTGACGCGCTCGGCGTCGAGGAGGTCGAACGCGAAGGGGATCTCCACACAGTGAGCGGCGCTTCCATAGGTGAAGTGGTAGAGCCAGGTGGGGAGTTCCTGGTGTGCGCGGGCCTCGGCGAGGGCGAGTGAAGGGCCCCGGAAAATCGCGTCGGTCAGGGCCTGGCCCACGCGTTGCGCCGGGTCGTCGTCGGTGTGGAGGGCGGCGTAGGCAGTCGCGGCCTCGGAGGCCAACCCGTGTGCAACCAGCACGGCTTGTACGGCCTCCGCCGGTGCCGAAGCCGGAGTAGTCCCGACCGGCGGATTGAACTCCCGCTGGGTGAAGCCGAGCACCAGCGGGACGGAAGCCGCGCTGCCGTCGGCGAAAGCCTCCGCCACCGGGATCGGGATCAGCTCCCCGTCCGCAAAGGGCGCGTGCGTCAGCCCGGCCTCGGGAGTCGCCAAGGCGTCCTGGAGCGCGAGCAGTTCGTCAACGGTCAGGTCGCGGAGCGCGGACGCGAGCGCGGGGACGCCGGTGCGTTCGGTCAGGCGGGCGGAGTCGGCGAGTGCGTCGCGTCGGTGCTGGGGGGACCTGACCGCGCCGGACTGGGAGATCGCGGCGCGGAAGAGTCCGTGTGCGGCGGGCGTGGCCATCAGGGTCTGCGCGGCGCCACCGCCGGCCGACTGTCCGGCCACGGTGACCTTCGCGGGGTCGCCGCCGAACGCGTCGATGTTGTCGCGTACCCAGGTCAGTGCGGCGATCCAGTCGAGGACGCCACGGTTGTCGGGGGCGTCGTCGAGGTGCAGGAAGCCCTCGATACCGAGCCGGTAGCCGATCGACACGAGGACGATTCCGTCCCGGGCGAAGGCCGAGCCGTCGTACCAGGGACTGGCCGCTGATCCGGCGATGTAGCCGCCGCCGTGGATCCAGACGAGGACCGGCAGGCCCACGCCCGGGTGCGGGTCGGGGGTGAAGACGTTGAGGTTCAGGACGCCGTCGCCCGGTATCGAGGGTTCGGGGATGGTGGTGGGGCCGTCGAGGATGAAGGGGCGGCGTTGCGCGGTGGGTCCGTACCGGGTGGCGTCGAGTGGTTCGGTCCACGGCTCGGGCGGGACGGGGGCGGCGAAGCGGAGGTCGCCGACCGGGGGCTTGGCGTAGGGGATGCCGAGGAAGCGGGCGGTGGCGTGCTGCCACGTCCCGAGGACGGGTCCCTGGGACGTGGCAGCGATCACGGACTGGGGCACGGAGCAACTTCCTTGTGGAGGTGGGCAGTTACGGGCGCTGGCCGAAGTCTCGTGTCTGGCCCGCTACTTGACGCTCTTGATCGGCCGGATGGCGAGGGCGCTGATCAGTACGACGGCCATGGCGAAGACGAACAGGACGCGGTAGCCCGGCAGTTTGTCGGAGCCGGCGGCGAAGGAGGTAATGAGTACGGAGGCGATGATCGGGCCCAGGGCCTGGGGGATGTTGGTGGCGATGTTGAGGATGCCGAGGTCCTTGCCGGCCGCCGAGCCCTTGGGCAGGACCTCGGTCATGAGGGCCATGTCCAGCGACATGTACGTGCCGAATCCCATGCCGCTGACCAGCGCGTAGGCGTACATCGCGGGCAGGGTGGGGCTGAGCAGCGGGATGGCCATGGAGAGGGCGAGCAGGACCGACGCGCCGATCACGAAGATCTTGCGGCGGCCGGTGCGGTCGGAGATCTTCGCGGCCGGGACGGCACCGGCGAGGGTGCCGACGAGGGCGAGGACGGACATCAGCTGCTGGGCGCTGTCCACGGCGTCGCCGTCCAGGCCGACGTAGTCCTGGAGGGCGTAGCGCTGGTAGGTGGCGACGCCCCAATAGCCGAGGATGAAGGTCATGCGGGCCACGAACGCCCAGGCGAAGTCGGGGTGTTGGCGCGGGGAGACCCAGAAGCCGGTGAGGAACTCCCGCCAGGAGAAGGGCTCCGGGGGTTCGGGGCGGGTGCGGTCCCGGTTGAGGAGGACGAAGGCGAGCACCGTCACCAGGACGACGGCCGCGATGACGCCGTAGCCGAGGCCGAGGCGTCCGGCGTAGCGGGCGGCGAGGATCACGCCGAGGGTGGCGCCGAGGTTGGAGCCGAGGCCGACGAAGGCGGAGACGATGCCGAACCGGCGGGGAGCCACGCGGTCGGCCATGACGGCGGTGAGCGGGGCCTGGACCACGTTCAGCAGCACCTGGACGGCGACCCACAGCAGGGTGAGCCAGAGCAGGGTAGTGGCGTGGGAGATGGCCAGCAGGGTGAGAACGGCGCCCACGGCACCGAACAGCATCCAGGGGGTACGGCGGCCGAGACGGCCCCGGGTGCGGTCGGAGATGGCGCCGATGATCGGCTGGGCGAAGAGCGTGACGATGGACGAGGTCATCGTGACCAGCGCGAGGTTCGATTCCTTCGCGGCGGCGTCGAGGTTCTGGATCTGGGTGGGAAGCAGGACGACGACGAGACCGGCGTAGGCGGTGTAGAGAGCGGCGAATCCCGCGCCCATCGACCACATCAGGACGTTGACCTGGGAGCGGCCCAGGGTGTCGTCCGTTCGGGAAGTGGCGGGGGCGGAAGAGGTCGAAGCGGACAAGGACGCCTCCACGGGGACGGACCGGCTTCGTTGCCGGTGTCGGGAGTATGGACTCGTCCATTTATTTATTTCAAGACTCGAAAAAATATATCTTGGCCACCATGACCGGATCACACCGTGCCGGATGCACAATCGTCCGTGTGAACGCCCCCGCCGACTCCGCCGACGTACGACGCCGCAATCTGGCCCTGGTACTGCGCTACCTCGACGCCCACGGCCCCTGCGCCCGTACCGAGGTCGCCGCCGGGACCGGGCTGGTGCACGCCTCCGTCACGGCGCTCGTCGCGGAACTCATCGACCGCGGTCTGGTCCGTGAGGCGGGCTCGGTGCCGTCCGGCGGCCGGGGCCGGCCCCGGCGGCTGCTGCGGCTGGTGCCCGAGCGCGTGGTCATCCTCGCCGCACAGGTGACCCTGGAGTCCGTGCACGTCATAGCGGCCGACTTCCGGGGCCATGTCCTGCACCGCGAGTCGGCGCCGCACCACGCGCCCTACGGCGATCCGCGCGCCCTGGCCGCGGTCATCGGCTGTGTCGCGCGGGCGGCCGAGGCCGCGGTCCGGGACGCGTCACCGGACGCCCATGTCGCCCAACTCACCGTCGCCATGGCCGGACCGGTCGTCGGGCCCGGCCAACTGGTGGCCGCAGCCATCGACTTCGGCTGGCACAGCACCGACCTGCGCGCCCTGGTGGTCGCCGAACTCCCCGGGCTCGACTGCCCGGTCGACGTGGTCAACGACGCCAACATGGCGGCCCTGGCCGAGTACCACGCCCTCGCGGCCGACGGCGTACGACACCCCGAGACCGTCGCCTACATCAAGGCCGACACCGGAGTCGGCGGCGGGCTGCTCGTGGGCGGGCGGGTGCACAGCGGGAGTCACGGCATGGCGGGCGAGATCGGACATCTGCCGATCGCCCTCGACGGTCCCGAATGCCGGTGCGGCACGCGGGGTTGCCTGGCGATGTACATCGGGCCCGAACCCCTCATCCACGCGGCCGGGTTGGACGCCGTCGCCGAGTCGGAGGGAGGCGAGGCGGCGCTTGTCGAGCTGGACCGCCGGCTGCGCGCGGGCGATCCGGACGCGACCGCCGCGCTCGGCGCCGCCGGGCACGCCCTGGGTGCGGCCGTCCTCGGTGTCTGCGGTGTCACCGATGTCGGCGAGGTCATCCTCGGCGGCTACCTCGCCACCTGGGCCAAGTGGCTGCAGCCCGGCATGGACGCCCGCCTGGCCGGGCGCCGCGCCCTGGCGCCGGACACCCAGCCGGACATCACCTTCGGCGTCCTCGGTAGGGAGGCGACGCTGCGCGGCGCGTTCCAGACCTGCCGCGACGCCCTGCTCGACGACCCCACCAGCGTGCCGGCCGTCCCCGCGCCCCCGGTCGGCGTGACGTCCCCGTAGCGGTGCGACCGTCCAGCAGTGGGGCCGTCCCCGCTGCTCGCGGAGCGCCCCGACACCCGCGCCGGCGCCTCCCGCCGGTGGCCGTCGCTTCGTCCGGCCGCCCCGGTACGGGCATACTCGGGCCTTGCGCGCGCACCGGCGTTCGCGAGAAGCGGGAGGTGGGCGATGGTGCTGCCATCAACAGCGGGGGCCGAGCCCCGGAAAATCACGATCAACGACGTGGCCAAGTCGGCCGGGGTGTCCCGGCAGACCGTGTCACGGGCGCTCAACGACAAGGACGAGATCGACGTCGACACCAAGCAGCGGGTGCTCGACGCCGCAAGGGCGCTCGGGTACCGCCCGAGCCGGTTCGCCCGCGGTCTGGTCCGCCAGGACACGATGACGATCGGGCTGGTCATCCCCGACCTGCTCAACCCGTTCTTCACCGAGGTCGCCGCCGCCGCGCTGGAGGCGGCCCGGGCCCGTGGCTGGCAGGTCGTCGTGTACGACACCGGGGACCGGGCGGAGGAGGAACTCGGCACGCTCCAGGTGATCAGTTCCCAAGTGGACGCGGTCATCGGCTACTTCAGCTGTCCCGAGAGCGAGTTGGAGAAGTTCACCCGTGGCATGCCGGTGGTGCTCATCGGCCGGGAGCAGCGGACGCGGTTCAGCGCGATCACGATCGACGGCTCGGAGGGGGTGCACGCCGCGGTCGCGCATCTGGTCGCGCGGGGGCACACCCGGATCGGCATGCTCGACCACCACACCCGCGCCGAGCCGAGCATCCGGCACGAGTGGTTCACCACGGCCGCGGCGGCGCACGGGATCGACCCCGGCCTGGTGGTCGGCGCCGACCAGACCGCCGACGGCGGCGGAGCGGCGCTCAGGGCCATGCTCGCCGCCCACCCCGATGTCACCGCGGTCTTCACGTTCAACGACATCATCGCGCTCGGCGCCCTGCGGGAAGCCCGCCGACTGGGCAGGAACGTCCCGCACGAGCTGGCGGTCATCGGCTTCGACGGCCTGCAGCTCGGCGCGCTGGTCGAGCCCCCGCTCACCAGCGTCGCCCTCGACACACGCGGGCTCGGCGCCCTCGCCATCGAACAGGTCGCGCGACTACTGTCCGGCACGGAGGCGCTGGCCGCCGACGAGCTGGTCGTACGGGGCCAATTGCGGCTCAGTGGCTCCGCCTGAACCGCGCGGGTGCGCATCCGGTCCGAATGTCTTGACACCCCTCGCGCCGGAGCGCAAACTTCCGAACATTCGCAACACACTTGAACAGGCCACTCCACAGGCAGTTCCGTGAGCGCTCACGGGAGCGCTCACGGGGAGACCGCAGACCGCCACAAATGGTGTACCCACTCCAGCAGGCATCCCGCCCGAGGGATCAGCATCGAGCCGCCTAGCACCGCCGCTAGTCGTTGTCTGGAACGGAAACTATGAGCAGCAAAGTCACTCGCTTCCGCCTCGCCGTCGTCGCCGTGGCCGCCAGTGTCGCCGTACTCGCCGGATGCTCGTCATCCTCGCCGTCGGCCAAGACATCCGCGACCTCCTGCGCGCCCGCGAAGGGCAAGGTGACCCTCCAGTACTGGAACACTGTTCCGGGCATGGACAAGGTCGTCGCCCTGTGGAACAAGAAGAACCCGAACATCCAGGTCGAGACGAAGAACATATCCAACGACCAGTACGGCATCCTCAGCAACGCCCTCAAGGCGGGCAAGGCCCCCGACCTCTCCCAGGTCGGCTACGACGAACTCCCCAACCTCCGCACCCAGAGCGCCTTCGTGGACGCGTCGGCCTGCTCCGCGGCCACGGCGGCCAAGTCGAAGTTCGTGCCGTGGACCTGGTCGCAGACCAGCTTCGGCAACACCGGCGTGTTCGCCCTGCCGCAGGACACCGGCCCGATGGCCCTCTACGTCCGCAGCGACATCTTCAAGAAGTACAACATCGCGATCCCCACGACCTGGGACGAGTACGCGGCCGCCGCGGCGAAGCTGCACAAGGCGGACTCGAAGCTCGACATCACGTTCTTCGACCCGAACAACGCCGAGTGGTTCAACGGGCTCCTCTGGCAGAACAACGCCCAGATGTACAGCTACTCCGGCAACAAGTGGCAGGTCACGGTCGCCTCCGACCAGAGCAAGCAGGTCGCCGACTACTGGCAGAAGCTGATCGCCGGCAAGTTCGTGCGCACCGACCTCGCCAATGGTTCGACGCAGATGTACGCGGCGTACCAGAAGGACCAGATCGCCAGCTACGTCGGCGCCGCCTGGGGCTACAGCATGTTCCGCGACAACCTCCCCAAGCAGGCCGGCAAGTGGACGATCGTCCCGATGCCGACGTGGGGTTCGGACGGCGCCTCCGGTGACTGGGGCGGCTCCACCGTCGCGTTCATGAAGGGCAGCAAGCACCTCTACGAGTCGGTCGAGTTCAACACCTGGCTCAACACCGACCCGGAGGCCCTCGCGCTGGAGAACCAGCTGGGCGGCCTGTACCCGGCGGCCAACGCCGGGCTCCAACTCCCCGCGCTGTCCAAGGGAGTTCCGTACTACAACAACGAGAAGATCTTCGACGTCTTCGCCGACTCGTCCAAGAAGATCAACACCAGTTTCGCCTGGGGCCCGACCCAGAAGACGGTGAACCTGGCGCTGCAGGACGCGATGGCCAAGGCGGCGGCCGGGAGCGGCACGCTCTCCGACGCCCTGTCGGCCGCGCAGGCAGCCGCGCTGAAGTCGATGAAGGATCAGGCGATCCCGGCAGCGGCGGGCAAGTGACCGCACGATGACCGACATCGCGACCCGCGCGACGCGTCGGGTGGCGTCACCCGGGGGCCGTCGCCGTCTCAACGGCGGCGGCCCCCGGGCGGGCACCATCTTCGCGTTCGTGATCCCCTTCTTCCTCCCGTTCGTGCTCTTCTACCTGGTGCCGGTCGGCTACGCGCTCTGGCAGAGCGTCCGCGTCGTGCGCCGCACCGGCGGGCAGTACGGCACCTCGTACACGACGTTCGGCGGTTTCGAGCAGTACACGAAGGTCTTCCAGAACGACGAGTTCTGGTCCAGCGTCGGCCGCATCGGACTCTTCGGCATCGTGCAGGTGCCGGTGATGCTGTTCGTCGCCCTGGTGATCGCGCTGCTGCTCGACACTCCCCTGTTGCGGCTCAAGTCGGTGTTCCGCATCACCGCGTTCATGCCGTACGCGGTACCCGGTGTCATCGCCGCGATCATGTGGTCGTACCTCTACTCGCCCCAACTGAGCCCCGTCGTGGACCTGTTGAACGGCATCGGACTCAAGCCCGACTTCCTCGGGCCGGGAGCGGTGCTGTGGTCGGCGGCGAACATCTCGACGTGGCTGTGGACCGGCTACAACATGCTGATCATGTTCTCGGCGCTGCAGTCGATCCCGCAGGAGCTGTACGAGGCCGCCAAGCTGGACGGCGCGAGCAACTGGACCATCGCCTGGCAGATCAAGGTTCCGATCATCGCCCCGTCGATCATCCTCACGACGGTGTTCTCGATCATCGGCACGCTCCAGCTCTACGCCGAGCCGGCCGTGCTGCGGCAGATCTCCTCGAACATCTCCAGCACGTTCACGCCGAACATGCTGGCGTACGCGGTGGCCTCCGGGAACAACTACCAGCAGGCCGCGGCGATCTCCGTGGTCATCGCCGTCATCACCTTCGTCCTGAGCTTCGGGTTCATGCGACTGACCTCGAAGAGGGCCGGCCTGTGAGCAAGCAAACCGTGAACCGTGAGAGCCAGGTCAGCCGTACGGCCTCCATGGCCCTGATGCTCCTTCTGGCGATCTACTTCCTGCTGCCGATCTACTTCCTGATCGTCGCGGCCACCAAGCCGCAGGGCGACCTCGCCGCCACCAACGGCCTGACGTTCTCGCACTTCAACCTGTTCGAGAACCTGCGCGTCCTGTTCAGCCGCAGCGACGGCATCTTCGGCAAGTGGATCGTCAACACCGTGATCTACGCGGTGTTCGGCGCGGTCGTGGGGACGCTGATCTCCGCGCTGTGCGGCTACGCGCTCGCCAAGTTCCAGTTCCGCGGGCGGGAGTTCCTGTTCTGCGTCATCCTCGGCGGCGTCCTCGTCCCCACCACCGCGCTCGCCCTCCCGCTGTTCCTGCTGTTCTCGGCGACCGGGATCGTCAACACGTACTTCGCGGTGTTCCTGCCGAGCATCGTGAGCCCGTTCGGCGTCTATCTCGCCCGGATCTTCGCCAACGCGGCCGTCCCGCAGGAGCTGTTGGAGTCGGCGCGGCTGGACGGCGCCGGTGAGTTCCGCACGTTCTTCTCGGTGGCCTTCAAGCTGATGACACCGTCGCTGGTGACGATCTTCCTGTTCCAGTTCGTCGCCATCTGGAACAACTTCTTCCTGCCGATGGTGATGCTGCAGAAGGAGTCCCTCTTCCCGATCACGCTCGGCCTCTACGAGTGGAACGGCCAGACCGCCCGCGCCCCGCTCCTCCAGGAGTCGGTGATCACCGGCTCGCTGGTGTCGATCGTGCCGGTGATCATCCTGTTCATCCTGCTCCAGCGGTTCTGGCGCACCGGACTCGCCGCCGGTTCCCTCAAGTGACCGCCCCCGCACAGAAGGTGCCACCCGTCATGAGCGACTCCGCTGTCTTCGTGCCCCATTTCCACTGGGACCGGGAGTGGTACGAGCCCTTCCAGGTATTCCGGCACCGGCTCGTCGCCGCCCTCGACACCGTGCTGGAGACGGCGGAGACGGACCCGGAATTCCGGTTCACCGTCGACGGTCAACTGGCGGCGATCGAGGACTACTTGGAGATGCGGCCGGAGAACCGCGACCGTGTCGCCGCCCTGGTCCGCGAGGGCCGGCTCGCCATCGGGCCGTGGCTGATCCTGCTCGACGAGTTCCTCTGCTCCGGCGAGACCATCGTCCGCAACCTCCAAATGGGCTGGGCCGCCGCCGAAGGACTGGGCGGCGCGATGCCGGTCGGCTATCTGCCGGACATGTTCGGCCACATCGCGCAGATGCCGCAGATCCTGGCGCGGGCCGGCATCGAACACGCGGCGCTGTGGCGCGGGGTGCCCGGCTCCGTCGACGGCCACGCCTTCAACTGGCGTGCGCCGGACGGCTCCCAGGTCCGTACCGAGTTCCTCTTCGACGGCTACGACAACGGCCTCGACGTCCTGCTGGTCCCGGAGCAGATCGGCCGCGCGCTGGGCGACTACGCGGAGATGACGGCCGAACGGTGGGGCGGCGACCCGGTGTTGGCGATGGCCGGCACCGACCACAACGCGCCCGACCCCCAACTCGCGTCCTGGCTGCGGAAGGCCTCCGGCGAGGGGCGTGCCATCACCGTCGCCACGCTCGACGAGTACCTCCGCAAGCACGTCCGTGACGAAGTGTCCGCCGTCGTCACGGGTGAACTGCGCAGCCATGTGCGCGGCAACATCCTGCCGGGCGTGCTGTCGGTGCGGCTCGGGCTCAAGCAGCGGATGGCGCTCGCCGAGCGCACGATCGACCACGCCGAGCGCATGAACGCGCTGTGGTCCCGGCGCGACGACTCTCCGTTCCTCCGCCTCGCCTGGCACAAGATCATCGAGTCGACCGCGCACGACTCGGTCGTCGGCTCCGGCACCGACGAGACGTGCGACCAGGTCGCCGCCCGCCTCGCCGAAGCCGCGCAGACAGCCCGTGCCGTACGGAACGCCGCGCTCGCCGAGCCCGCCGCCCTGGTGCCGAGCGACGGCCATCTGGTCGCCAACCCGCTGCCCTTCGACCGTACGGCGCTGGTCGAGGTGGACGTCGTGGCCCCGCCCGAGGGAACCGCGCTCCTCGCGACCGCCGCCGACGGCTCGACGGCCCCGGTGCAGATGATCTCCCAGGCGCCGACGGTCCTCAGCGACGAGCACATGGACGCCTCGCAGTTGGAGCGCGTGCTGCGCCGTATCCACCGCCGCGAACTGTTCGGCCGGCTGATCGACCACTACGAACTCACCGCCGGCGAACTCGTCTTCCACCTCGCCGAGGTACCGACGAGCGGCCCCTTCGACCTGCTGATCCTGCGCCGCGAGGTCGCCGCGGCAGCCGCGGCACATCCCGGTGAGTGGCGGGTGCTGACGCTGGAGGAGGCCCGGGCCACCGCGCTCGTACCCGTGCACGTTCCCGCCTCCGGGCTGGCGAGCTTCCGGGTCGAGCCGAGCGAAACCACCGCTTCGACCGCGTCCGTCCCCGCCACGGCGACGGACCGCACCCTCTCCAACGGCCTGGTCGAGGTCATGGTCGCCGCCGACGGCGCCCTGGACATCACCGGGCCCGACGGCACCGTGCTGTACGGCGTGGGACGCCTGGTCGACGGCGGTGACCGGGGCGACAGCTACAACTACGCTCCCCCGGCGCAGGACGTCCTCGTCCCGGAGCCCACGGAGATCACCGTCGAGGTGCTCGAAACCGGCCCGCTGCGCTCGCGGTTGAGTGTCACGCGGGTCTACGAGTGGCCCGCCGCGCTCTCCGCCGACCGCGATGTCCGCGCCGACCGGACTGTGTCCACGCCGGTGGAGACGCTGGTGGAAGTGCGTGTGGGTGAGTCGTTCGTGCGGGTCTCCACGTCCTTCCTGAACCAGTCCGCCGATCACCGGCTGCGTTTCCATGTGCCGCTGCCCGAGCCGGTGACCACGTCCGCGTCCGCCGGGCAATTCGCCGTCACCGAGCGCGGGTTGACCGCCGAGGGCGGCTGGGGCGAGTATCCGCTCCCGACCTTCCCGGCCGGTTCGTTCGTGTCGGCGGGCGCCGCCACCGTCCTGCTCGACCACTCCAGCGAGTACGAACTCGTCGGCGACGGCTCCGAACTCGCGATCACACTGCTGCGCGCGATCGGCTCGATCAGTGTCAACATCCATCCCCTGCGCGACGAACCGGCGGCGAGCGAGATCCCGGTACCCGGTGCGCAGGATCTCGGGATGCGGATCGAGAACCGGTTCGGCGTCGTGCCCTCGGCGTCCGGCTGGCGTGGTGCACACGCGGTGGCACTCTCCGAGGAGTTCCGTAACGACGTCCTGGTGACTCGCGGAACCGGGCCCGCCGGGCGTCAACTGCCGCCGGACACCACCGGGTTGCGGGTCGACGGGAAGGACGTCCTCGTGTCGGCCGTCCGCCGTGTCGGCGGCGACCACGCTCAAGGCGCCGGCACCGAGGTGCGGTTGACCGCGATGCGCGACACCCCGTCCACGGTTCGCCTGACGGGGTCCTTCACCGAGGTGACGACCGTCGATCTGCTGGGCCGGCCGCTCTCCCGCACCCCGGTCGCCGACGCGCTCGAACTCGACCTCGGTCCGTGGGAGATCCACACCGTCGTACTCCGGTAGACCGCCATGATCGAATGCAATACGCCCCGCTCTGCTCTCATGAAAGCGTTGTGACCTCTTGCTCCCCGAGTTCTCCCCCCATGTTTCCGACCTCGCACCCGGTCGTGGTGCCCTGCGCCCGGCGCGCTCGTGGCTGCACTCCGACGCGATGTCCCTTTCCCTGAACGGGTCCTGGCGTTTCCGCCTGTCCCCCACGGCGTCGGCGGCGGAGGACTTCACGGCCGACGGCTTCGACGACCACGGCTGGGACAGCATCCTCGTGCCCGCGCACTGGGTGCTGGAGGGTGATGGCGCGTACGGCCGCCCGATCTACACCAACATCCAGTTCCCGTTCCCGATCGACCCGCCGTACGTCCCGGACGAGAACCCGACCGGCGACTACCGCCGTACCTTCGACGTGCCCGCCGACTGGTCGGACGCGGAGCGGATCGTGCTGCGCTTCGACGGTGTCGAGTCGCTGTTCCGGGTGTGGGTCAACGGGGTGGAGGTCGGCGGCGCGAGCGGCAGTCGGCTGGCCCATGAGTTCGATGTGACGTCCGCGGTGCGGCCCGGCGAGAACGTGGTCGCCGTGCGGGTGCACCAGTGGTCGGCGGCCAGTTATGTCGAGGACCAGGACCAGTGGTGGCTGCCGGGCATCTTCCGCGATGTCACCCTGGTCACCCGGCCGGCCGGGGGCATCGAGGACGTCTGGCTGCGGACCGGTTTCGACGACGGGCACGGCCGGGTCGAGGCGGAGATCACCGCCGACGCCACGGCGTTCCCGGTCACCCTGCGCATCCCCGAACTGGGCGTGGAGCAGGTCTGGGCGACGCCGGCAGACGTGACACCCGTCGACATCGCCTCCGTGGAGCCGTGGTCCGCCGAACAGCCACGCCTCTACGACGCCACCGTGTCGACGGCCGCGGAGACCGTCACCCTGCGCGTGGGCTTCCGTACGGTCGAGATCCGCGGGGACCAGTTCCTGGTCAACGGGCGCCGGGTCGTGTTCCACGGCGTGAACCGGCACGAGACGCATCCGGAGCGCGGCCGGGTCTTCGACGAGGCGCACGCCCGCGAGGACCTCGGCCTCATGAAGCGGTTCAACGTCAACGCGATCCGCACCAGCCACTACCCGCCGCATCCCCGGCTGCTGGACCTCGCCGACGAGCTCGGGTTCTGGGTGATCCTGGAATGCGACCTGGAGACGCACGGCTTCGACAAGGTCGGCTGGACCGGCAACCCCAGCGACGACCCGGCCTGGCGCGAGGCGTATCTCGACCGTGTCGAGCGCACCGTCGAGCGCGACAAGAACCACCCCAGCATCGTGATCTGGTCGCTCGGCAACGAGGCGGGCACCGGCAGCAACCTCGCCGCCATGTCGGCGTGGGTCCACGCCCGCGACGCCGAACGCCCGGTGCACTACGAGGGCGACTACACCGGCGAGTACACCGACGTCTACTCCCGTATGTACGCGTCCGTGCTGGAGACCGAGCAGATCGGCACCGACGGCTCGCGCGCCCCGCTGCTCAACTGCACACCCGCGCAGGGCGCCCGGCAGCGCACCAAGCCGTTCCTGCTGTGCGAGTACGCGCACGCGATGGGCAACGGGCCTGGCGCGTTCGACCAGTACGAGGCGCTGGTGCACGAACACCCGCGTCTGCACGGCGGCTTCGTCTGGGAGTGGCGCGACCACGGCATCCTGGCCACGGCCCCGGACGGGACGCCGTACTACGCGTACGGCGGTGACTTCGGTGAGGTCATCCACGACGGCAACTTCGTGATGGACGGCATGGTGTTGAGCGACGGCAGTCCGACGCCCAGCCTGCACGAGTTCAAGGCCGTCGTGGCGCCGGTGGACTTCGCGTTCGACGGCGACAAGGTCGCGATCACCAATCTGCGGCATACGGCCGACACGTCCGACCTGCGGTTCCGCTGGCGCGTCGAACATGACGGAGTGCCGATGGATTCGGGGGAGTTGGAAGTCCCCCGTGTGGAGGCGGGCGACTCGGGGTGGGTGTCGCTGCCGCCCGTCGCGGTGTCACCGGACGCCGAGACCTGGCTGACGATCGACGCGGAGCTGGCGCGCGACACGGCGTGGGCGTCCGAGGGTCATGTGGTGGCAACTGCCCAGCTGGACCGCTCGGTTCGCCGTCCGGTGCCCGGTGTCCGGCCCCGCACCGGCTGGCGGCCCGGCGACGGAACACTCACGCTCGGTATCGCCGAGTTCGTCGGCGGATCCCTCGTGCGCCTCGGCGAACGTGCCGTATCGGGGCCCCGGTTGGAGCTGTTCCGCGCGCCGACCGACAACGACAAGGGTGCGTGGGGCGAGGTCGAGGAGAGCGACGCGAGCGTCTCGGGGGTGTCCAACGCCGAGCTGTGGCTCCGCGACGGACTGGACCGGCTGACCTCGCGACGGGTGTCCGTGGAGCAGACCGTGGACGCGCTGCGCACGGTCGACAAGGTCTCGGCCGCCGACTCGCGGCTGTCGGTGCTGGTGGAGTCGGTCTGGTCGCGGGAGAGCGACGGCGAGGTGGAACTGCGGGTGGAGATCCAGCCCTCGCACGGCTGGCGGACGGTGTGGCCGCGCATCGGGGTGCGTTTCGAGCTGCCCGACGGCACGGCTCCCGTCGACGGCGCCCAGTGGTTCGGCCTGGGCCCGCTGGAGTCCTACCCCGACAGTCTGCGCGCGGCGCGCACCGGCCGGTTCGCCGCCGGTATCCGTGACCTCTCGGTCGAGTACGCGCGGCCCCAGGAAACGGGACACCGTTCCGCTGTGCGCCGGCTGGCGCTGACGACCGGCGACACCGAAGCGCTGCGGGTCGAGGCGCTGGCCGACACGCAGGGCCGCCGTCCCGGCTTCACGCTGAGCCGCCACACCCCGCAGGAGATCGCCCGGTCCGGCCACCCGTTCGAACTGCCGCGTTCGACGTCGAGCCACCTGACCGTCGACGCCGCCCAGCACGGCCTCGGCTCACGGGCCTGCGGCCCTGACGTGTGGCCCGCGTTCGCGCTGCGCCCGGAAGCCCGCACGATCAGGCTCCGGATCACGGCACCGAACTAGGCCGCGTACTGGGGGTGCGGTCTCGCACGGCGGCGACCGCACCCTCAGTATGGGAGGAGACGACTGCCGTCCCGGGTGCGACCGTGCCGGTCGTCCCCGTGGGAAGGAGTTCCCCGTGCCCACCCTGCTGTCGGTGAATGTCGGGATGCCGAAGGACGCTCCTTGGGAGGGCAGGACCGTCCGCACCGGTGTGTGGAAGTACCCGGTGCAGGGCCCGGCGATGGTCCGCCGCCTCAACATCGACGGCGACGGCCAGGGCGACACCGCCGGTCACGGCGGCGAGCAGCGGGCCGTGCTCGTCTACCAGATCCAGTCGTACCGGCACTGGCAGCGGCACTTCGGCCGCGCCGACCTCGGCTACGGCCAGTTCGGCGAGAACCTCACCGTGGACGGCATGCGCGACGACGAGGTCTGCATCGGCGACCGGTACCGCATCGGCGAGGCCGAGTTCGAGGTCACCCAGCCGCGCGTCACCTGCTACCGGGTCGGTATGCGCTTCGGCGAACCCGAGCTGGCCGCCCTGCTGGTGAGCCATCACCGCCCCGGCTTCTACATGCGGGTCGTGCGCGAGGGGCATGTGCAGGCCGGCGACCGGATCGTACGGACCAGGACCGGTCCGGGCGCGCTGAGCGTGGCCGAGACGGACGCGCTGCTCTACCTGCCGGGCCGCGACCCCGCCAAGCTGCGGCTCGCCCTGGACGTGCCCGCGCTGAGCCCCGGTTGGCAGGGATCCTTCCGCGAACTGCTCGCCGAGGCCGACGATGCGCGGCCCGCCGCCCGTCCGGCCTGGGACGGTTTCCGCGCGCTGCGGGTGACGGACGTGACCGCCGAGAGCACGACGGTCACCTCGATCCGGCTGGCCGACCCGGACGGCTCCCCGCTCCCGGCCGCCCGCGCGGGCCAGTACCTCACACTGCGCGTCCCCACCACGACCGGCCCCGCCCCGGTGCGCAGCTACTCACTCTCCGCCGCGCCCGACGCCGGCAGCTACCGGATCAGCGTCAAACACGAACCCCACGGCACCGCCAGCGGCTATCTGACCACGCGGCTACGGCCCGGTGCGGACCTCCAAGTCGCCGCGCCCCGCGGTGAGTTCGTGTACGCCGAAGGCAGCGCGCCGGTGCTCCTGGTCTCCGCCGGTATCGGCCTGACGCCGGTGCTGTCCATGTTGCACGCGCTCGCCGTCCGGAAGAGCGAACGGGAGGTCTGGTGGATCCACGGTGCCCGCGGTCCCCGCGAACACCCCCTCGCGGCCGAGACACACGACCTGCTCGCCTCGCTGCCGCACGCGCACGAGTACGTCTTCTACAGCGCGGCCGCACCCGAGGAACGCCGGCGTGCCCATGCCGCGCCGGGGCGCCTCACGAAGGACAGGCTGATCGCGCTGTCCGTCCCGGCCGACGCGACCGCCTATGTCTGCGGTCCCGCCCCCTTCATGGCCGACATGCGGCAGGCCCTCACCGAAGCCGGCATCGACCCGGCGTACATCCACACCGAACTGTTCGGGGCACTCACCGCCATCAACCCCGGCCTCACCGGGCAGTCCGCCCGATCACCCCACCAGCCCCCGGGACCGCCCGGCACCGGCCCGACGGTGACCTTCGCGCGCAGCGGCCTCACCGTCCCGTTCGACGACGGCAGGCGCAGTGTGCTCGAACTCGCCGACGCCTGCGACGTCCCCACCCGCTGGAGCTGCCGCACCGGCGTCTGCCACACCTGCGTGACGCCCCTGCTGTCCGGCACGATCACCTACTCCCCCGAACCGCTCGAAGCACCGGCCGCCGGTGAGGTCCTCATCTGCTGTGCCCGGCCCGGGACGGACCTCGTCCTCGACATGTAGGGCCGACGCGGACTCGTCGTAGAAAAGATTCTTCCGACCTGCAACCTCGATGCGGTCGGAACGTCTGTCCGGGTGGAGGCGCCTCCGAGCCAGGGCCTTCGCCACGGGAAGCCACCTGTGGCGGCGGCCCGACAGACCATTCACCATCGACGATTCGAGGAATCACATGTCTGCAGGTCACACCGCCCGCCGCAGCCTCCGCGCGGGCCGGGTACGGATCGCCCTGGGCGTCACCGGCGCCGCCGCCGCGCTCGCCATCGGCAGCTCGGTCACCGCCCACGCCGACAACTCCGCACCCGCCCCCAAGCCGGTGCCCAGCCAGGTGACGCACCCCGGCGTGTGCCCGGAGCCGGAGCCGGTCGACGCGGTGCCGGGCGGGAACGACACCACGTTCAAGGGCAAGCAGGTGTCCTACACGTTCAGCAGCGGCGACCCGGTCGACGCGGTGCCCGGCAACGACTGCGCGGTGCCGGTCCCGGACGGCGGTGACCCGGTCGACGCCGTGCCCGGCGGGAACGACACCACCCCGGACCACGCCGCACGGGAAGCCAAGCCCGCTCCCGCCGAGCGGTGACGGAGCAGGACCACGCGGCCGGGCGCCGCTGATCGGCCGCGGGCCGTTCGGTGGCCCGTGCCGAGGTGGAGCCGCCGGGTCCCTGCCCGGCGGCTCCGCCGCCCGTCCGGTCGTTCCGGGCGGTGAGTACGAAACCCATGATGTCCGGGAGATCCATGAAGGCAGCGACGACCCTGGCCGCTCCGGCCCACGGCGGGCCCACGGGCACGTACCGGCCCCTGTGTTCCCCGGCTCCCACCTGGGCCGACGCACTCCGCCGGGCGGTGCGGCGGCTGGTGCGGGAGTCGACCCCGGGCGCCCGGCCCCCGACGGTGTCGGCCCCGCCGGCCGTCCCCGCCGACTTCGGCGAACCCGGCATCGACGAGCTCTACGCGCACCGCCGCCTGGAACTGGTCCGGCTGGCCCTGCTCCTGGTGGACGACCTCCCGACGGCGGAGGACGTGGTGCAGGACGTCTTCGCGGCGCTCTACCGCCGCCACGGGGAACGGCTGACCGGCCTGGACAACCCCGACGCGTACCTGCGGACGAGCGTGGTCAACACCTCGCGCTCGGTCCTGCGCCGCCGTCGTACCGTACGAGCCCATGTCCCCGAACGCGCGGGGCACGCGCCCTCGGCCGAGGAACCCGTGCTGCTGCGCGAGGAGCACGGGGAAGTGATCGCCGCCCTGCACCGGCTGACCCGGCGGCAGCGCGAAGTGCTGGTCCTGCGGTACTGGTCCCATCTCAGCGAGGCGCAGATCGCCGACACGCTGGGGCTGTCCCGCGGTGCGGTCAAATCCACGGCGAGCCGGGCGCTGGTCGCCCTGCGCAGAGAGTTGGAGGCTCCCCGATGATCGAACAGGACCTCGGTTCCGGTGTCCCGCCGGACTCCGTCGAACAGCGGCTGCGCGACGCCCTGCGCGCCCGGGCCGACTCCGTCGACCTGTCCGCGCTGCGCCCCGCCGTCCCGCCGACCGCACGGGCCCGGTTCCGTCTCACGGCCCTCATGCCCGTCCGCCGTACCGCCCTCGCGCTGCTGGTCGTGGCCGCCGCGGTGGTCGGCGTCCTGTTCGCGGCGACGCACCTGGACCACAGGACGCCGGTCGGGCCCGCGCGCCCCCCATCGGTGTCGCCCACCCCCGGTGACATGAACGCCAGCCCCGACGCTCCCGGATCGAACCCGGTCACCGCGGTACCGCATCCCTGACCGGGACGGCCAACTGCCCTGCCCCTGCGGCCCATTCGTCGGCCGGAAGTGCGAGGAGCCGCTCGATCCGGGCGCTGTCCGGCAAGGGGCCGTGGTCAGCCGTCACCTTCAGTGCCGACGCGGCCGTGATGTGTCCCAGCCGCAGCGCGCGCTCCATGCCTCCGCCGCGCAGCAGGCCGGTCAGCACTCCGGCGGCGAACGCGTCGCCCGCGCCGACCGGCTCCACCACGTCCGTGCCCAGCGCGGGCACGGTCCATCTGCCGTCCGCGCCGAAGGCGACTGCCGCGTGCCCGCCGTCCTTGACGACGAGGAGGCGCGGGTGGGGCAACAGCCTTCGTACGTCGGCCGGTTCGAGGTCCGCGCCCCAGAGTTCCTGTGCCTCGTCGAGCCCGACGAAGGTGATGTCGGCCCGGTCGGCCAGATCGCGCAGCACGGTGGCGGCCGTGTTGGGCGGCCACAGCGCGGGACGGTGGTTGACGTCGAAACTGATGGCGTACGGCCGTTCGTCGGCCGGGACGGCGAGCGCGGTGGCCACCAGGCTCCGGCAGGACGGGGACAGTGCCGCGGTCACTCCCGTGAGATGGAGGACGGAGGCCGACCTGAGCCGGTCGTCGTCGAGTACGTCGGGGCCCATGGCCGAGGCCGCGGAGTTGCCGCGGTAGTAGTGGACGCGGGTCCGGTCGCCGGTCGGCTCCTTCACGAGCAGGCCGGTGGGCCGCTCGGGGTCGCGGCGCACTCCGCCGACGTCGACTCCCGCCGCGCCGACCTCGGCCAGCACCCGCCGGCCCAGCGCGTCGTCCCCCACAGCCGAGAGCCAGGACACGGGGATGCCCAGGTCCGCCAGGTACATGGCCACATTCGACTCCGCGCCGGCCACCGACACCCGCAGGTCGTCGGCGTTCTCCAGCGACGCGGACGGCGCGGGCGCCAGGGCGGCCATGGTCTCCCCGATGCAGACCACCGTCCCCTCGCCCCCGCCGACTCCGACGGCGACCGCTCGGGCGTCTTCAAGATCCATGTGACGAATTCCCTTCCCGTGCAGGTCGGTTCAGGGGCAACGGCAGTGTGTGGTCAGCGTCAGCCGCCACCGCACCTCGCCCGAGGCGGGCACCCGGGCGGCATCACCGGGGCCCGCCTCGGCGAGGTCGAAGACGCGGCCGAGCATCGGTTCGACGCCGGTGCTGCGGTAGGGATCCGGGGCTGGAAAGCCGCCCAGGTTGCGCCACAGCGCAATCGACATGGGCTGCCCGTCGGCTTCGAGGGCGAGCGAGAGTCGGTCGGTCCGGTCGTGGACGCAGCAGTGCGAGGCGTCCACGACGGCTCCTACGGCGGTGCCGTCGTCCGGCCCGAACCGGTCGAGGCGCGGTCCGCCCGGCGCGGGCCAGTCACCCTCCACCCACGGCGCGCCCTCCGGCCACACCCCGTACAGCAGCGGCGCCGCCTCGGGGAAGAGCCGGGTGCGCGCTCCGTCCCGCAGATGCAGCTTCGCCTGGTCGGAGAGGTCGAGCAGCGCATGGGCGGCCCATACGAAGCGGAGGCCCGCGTCGGCCGTCAGCACATAGTCGGCCTCGGCACCGCCGGTGGTGCCGCGCAAAGTGCGTGCCAGCGTGAAGCGGTCGCAGCGAACGACGTCCGCCTCTCCCTCCCGCGTCCAGGGCCGTGACCAGGCGTCTCCATGGTCGGGGGTGCCACGGACCGTGGGGACGCACTCCTCCAGTCCGCCCGCGTCCACGAAGGCGTCACCCGGGACCGCCTTCTCCCGCTCGGGTGCGTCACGCCGCCACAGCCATTCGCGGTCCCCCGCCCGCAGCGAGGTCCAACGCCCGCCGCGGGCAAGGTCGATAACGATGTCCAGCGCCACGGTCACCACTCCGCGAAGGAACCGTCGGCATGCCGCCACACGGGGTTGCGCCAGGCGTGACCGGTGCGGTCGGCGGCGCGTACGGCGGCCTCGTCGACGGTGATGCCGAGGCCGGGGGCGTCGCCGCGCAGGGCGTGGCCGTCGACGAACCGGAACGGCGCGGGGTCGACGAGGTAGGACAGCAGGTCGGCGTCCTTGTTGTAGTGGATGCCCCGACTCTGTTCCTGGATGAGGAAGTTGGGGGTGGCGAACGCGACCTGCAGACTGGCCGCCAGCGCGATCGGGCCGAGCGGGCAGTGCGGGGCGAGCTGGGCGCCGTAGGCCTCCGCGAGGGAGGCGATGCGGTGCACCTCCGAGATACCGCCGGCGTGGGACAGGTCGGGCTGGACGACGGCGATGCCCGCGGCGAGCGGGGGCAGGAACTCGGCGCGTCCGTAGAGGCGTTCACCGGTGGCGAGGGGTACCGGGCTCGACTCGACCAGCCCTGCCAGCAGATGGCCGTGCTCGGGCAGCACCGGTTCCTCCACGAACAGCGGGTGCAGCGGGGCGAGTTCGGTGAGGACGCGGCGGGCGGCGGGGGCGGTGAAGCGGCCGTGGCAGTCGACGGCGACATCGCGGTCCGGGCCGAGTGCCTCGCGGGCGGCGGCGACGCGGGCGACGATCGCGGCGGTCTCGGCGGGGGTGGGGATCGGTGAGGTGGCTCCGGCGGCGTTCATCTTCACGGCGGTGAAGCCCGCCTCGACCTGGGCGGCTATCTGCTCGCTCAGCTGGGCGGGTTCGTCACCGCCGACCCAGGCGTAGACCCGGACGCGGTCGCGCACCGGACCGCCGAGCAGGGCGTGCACGGGAGCGCCGTAGGTCTTCCCTGCGATGTCCCACAGCGCCTGGTCCAGGCCTGCGACGGCGCTGGAGAGGATGGGGCCGCCCCGGTAGAAGCCGCCCTTGGACATCACCTGCCAGTGGTCCTGGATGCGCAACGGGTCCTGGCCGACGAGGTGTTCGGCCAGCACGTCGACCGCGGCACGCACCACCTCGGCGCGCCCCTCGACGACCGGTTCGCCCCAGCCGACCACGCCTTCGTCGGTCTCGACCCGGCAGAACAGCCAGCGGGGCGGGACGAGGAAGGTTTCCACACGGGTGATCTTCACTGGGAGCGGGAGCCTTCCGTCTCTTCGGAACCCTCTTCGGAGTCCTCTTCCGAACCCTCTCCGGACTCACCGAGCCGGTCCAGGTCACGCCCTGCCTGGTCGAGCAGGGCCCGCATCGCGGCCTCGGCGGCCTGCGGGTCCTTGTCGCGTACGGCGTCCAGGACGGCGCGGTGGGCCGGGACCGGGTCCTCGCTGTGCGGGGCGCTGTGCACGATGCGGTCGCGGTGCGCCAGGCCGGACTCGATGACCATCTCCATGCGTTCGAGGAGTTCGTTGTGGGTGGCGGCGAGCAGCGCGCGGTGGAAGGCGAGGTCGGCCTCGACGGCGTGGGCCGCGTCGCCGCCCTCCTCCCCCATCGCGTCGAGGGCGCCGTCCAGGGCGGCCAGGTCCGCGTCGGTGCGGCGCTGGGCGGCGAGACGGACGGCGGCGGGTTCGATGATGGCGCGGACTTCCGCGAGGTTGTGCAGCAGCGCCCGGTCGGACTCGGCGGTGGAGGCGCCCTCGAACTGCCAGCGCAGTACGTCGGCGTCGAGCAGGTTCCACTCGGCGCGGGGGCGCACGAAAGTACCGCGACGCTGACGGGCGTCGACCATCCCCTTGGCCGCGAGCACCTTCAGCGACTCGCGGAGCGCGGTCAGACTCACGTCCAGCTCGCTCTGCAGCGCGACCAGGTCCAGCGTGGCCCCTTCGGGGATCCCCCCGCCCAGGATGCGGCGGGCGAGGACTTCCACGGTCTGGCCGTGCACGCCGCGACGGGCATAGGGCGTCATGTCGTACAGCCTTTCTGCTGGTTGGGGAGCGTGGTCACGCGGAGGCCTTGACGACGCTCCAGCCGCCGTCCACCACGAGACTCGTACCGGTGATGAAGGACGCCTCGTCGGCGCTGAGGAACGCGATGGCCGCGGCCACCTCCTCGGGTGTGCCGAAGCGGCGGGCGGCCGTCTCGGCGATGCTGCGTTCCCGTTCCCCGGGCGGCACTCTGTCCCAGGCGGCGGTCAGTATCGGTCCCGGCACGACGGCGTTGACACGCACAACGGGCCCGTATTCGACGGCTAGTTGGCCGCACAGGGAGAGCAGGGCCCCTTTGGCGGAGGCGTAGGCGGGATGCCCGGGAAGGCCCCTGTACGCGTGCACGGACGAGGTCAGCACCACCGCGCCCCGCCGCTCCTCCAGATCGGGCAGGACCGCCCGGAAGCCGAGGAAGCTGCCGGTCAGGTTGACGTCGAGCTGCCGCTGCCAGGAGGCGAGGCTCATCTCGTGGGCGGGCGTGACGTCGACGGTGAAGGCGTTGCTGACGAGGACGTCGACGGGCCCGAAGCCGTGCGCGGTCCCGACGATCCGCGCCCAGTCGTCCTCGGCCGCGACATCGGCGGCCACGAACCGGGCCCGCCCGCCGTCCTTGCCGATGCGTTCCGCCACCGCCTTGCCCCGCTCCTCGGCGATGTCGACGAGCACGACGGCCGCTCCCTCCTCGGCGAGGCGTACGGCCGTGGCGGCGCCGATTCCTGAGGCCGCTCCGGTGATCACGGCCGTGCGCCCGGTGAAGCGGGCGCCGTGCCGTCGTACGGGCTGGTCCATCGTGGGGTTCGACTCCTTCGCGCGTCAGGGCTTGCTGGAAACATAACGGGGCTCACTCGCGCAGCAGCACGACCAGGTCGGCATCATGATCGGCACGCCACGCGAACGGCAGCCCGTAGTGCAGCAGATGGGCTCCGCTGTACGAGGTCCCGGTCGCCGTGTCCCGATAGCGCGCCGCCGGTTCGAGTCCCCGCAACCGGAGCCGTTGCGGACGCCCCGGCACGAGCGGGGCCCCGTCGAGCCGTCCGGTGCTGAGCGCGGCGACGACGGTCCGGTCACCGGCGTCGTACTGCACACCGCAGCTCGGGTCCTCCGGTGTGCCGAGGAGCCGTGCCTCGCCGTAGTGGATCACGTCCCGCACCTCCTTGTACCGGGCGATCCAGCCGGCGGCCTCGGCCCGCTGCTCCGGCGTCCAGGCGCGCAGGTCGGCGCCGATGCCCAGCACCCCGCACATGGCGTTGACGAAGCGGAAGGCGAGGCTGCGCGGGCGTGGGTCGAAGACGCCGGGCGCGTCGGTGACCCAGGAGCTCATGACGTGCGGGGCGTGCGCGTGCAGGAAGCCGTATTGGATCCTCAGCCGGTCCAGCGGGGCGGTGTTGTCGCTGGGCCAGACCACGTCCGTGCGCGCGATTGCCGCGTGCTCGATCCGGCCGCCGCCGCCCGCGCAGCCCTCGACGGTGACGCCGGGGTGGGCGGACCGGAGGTGGTCGAGGACACGCAGGTATCCGGCGACGTGCTCGGCGTCCAGGTCCACGCGACCGGCGCCGGGGCGCCCGCGTTCGGTGGGCGGCCGGTTCGTGTCCCACTTCAGGTAGCTGATGTCGTACGTGCCGAGCAGCCGGTCGAGCGTGCCGATCACGAAGTCCTGGACGTCGGTCCGGCCGAGGTCCAGGAGGAGCTGGTTGCGGACGAGCCGGCCGGGGCGGCCCTCGATCCGGTAGACCCACTCGGGGTGTTCGGCGTGCAGTCGGCTGCCCGGGCTCACCGCCTCGGGCTCTATCCACAGGCCGAAGTCCAGGCCCAACGCCTTTACGTCCGCGATGAATTGGCCGAAACCCTGGGGGAAGGCGGCCGGGTCCGGCCACCAGTCGCCGAGTCCCCCGGTGTCGTCGGCGCGTCCGGTGAACCAGCCGTCGTCGACGACGAACAGTTCGGCCCCGATGTCGGCGGCCGACTTCGCCAGCTCCAGTTGCCCGGACGCGTCGACGTCGAAGCCGGTGGCCTCCCAGGAGTTGTAGAGGACCTTGCGGGGGCGGTGCAGGCGCTCGCCGGAGAGGTGTCGTTCGTAGCGGTGCCAGACGCGGGAGAGTCCGTCGAGGCCGTCCGGGCTGAAGGCGCAGGCGAGTTGGGGGGTGGCGAGGGTTTCGCCGGGGGCGAGCAGCACTGCCCCCTCGTGCGGGACACGGCCCGCCCGCACCCGTACGGCGCCGCCGGGTTCGGCCTCGGCGGTGATGTGCCAGTTGCCGGGCCAGGCGAGGGCGATGCCGTACGCGGCCGGCGCCTCGCCGTCCTGCACCGCGAACCAGGGCGCGTACGCGTGTCCGGGTACGCCTTGCAGGCTGCCGATGGTGAACGTGCCTCTGGGCAGGTCGAGGCGGGTGCGCTGGAACTCCTGCGACCACTGGCCCGTGAGGTACGTCAGGCGGGCGACTCCGCTGATCGGGATGTTCACGGCGGCCGAGTCGAGCCGCTCCAGGCGGAGCTCGTGTGTGGCGGTGAATTCCGTCCAGCGGAGGATCACGTCCGTGCCGGGCACGGTCTCGTAGTGGAGGACGGTGCGCAGGCCCAGCCGCTTGTCGTGGAAGGCGAACCGCAGCGCGGTCTCCTCCGCCTCCACGTGGTCGAACTCCCACCACGATCCCCGGTCCCCGTCCGGACCCGACACCACCAGCTCCGAGCCGGTGAACGGCCTTGTCCCGTACGGCAGATACTCGGCGGGGGCCGCGTCGGCGGGCGTGATGAAGTGGGTGCGCCGCGACCAGTCGAGGGCGGACGGGCCGTCCTCGACGCCGAGTGGTCCCCAGGCGTCGAGTTCGGCCCAGGGGCCGTCCGGGGACAGGCGCACGGTGTAGCTGGTGTTCTCCGTGCGCAAGGTCCAGCGCTGGTAGGTCACTTGACCGCCCCGAGGTTGAGGCCGGCCACGAAGTGCCGCTGGAAGCGCAGGAACACGGCGACGGTGGGCGCGGCGGCGATGACCGAGCCGGCCGCGATGACGTTCCACATCGACACGAACTGGCCCTGAAGTCCGATGAGGGCGGCGGTGATCGGCATCTTGGTGTCGCTGCGCAGGACGGTGATGGCCCAGAGCAGGTCGTTGAAGATCCAGGTGAAGGACAGGGCGCTGAGCGCGGCGAGGGCGGGGCGGGTCAGCGGGAGGATGATCCGCCAGAAGATCTGCCAGGGCCCCGCGCCGTCGACGACCGCCGCCTGCTGGATCTCCGCCGGGATCGACCGCATGAATCCGTGCAGGACGAAGACGTAGAAGCCGACCCCGAAGCCGATCTGCACGCCGATGAGGGCGGGCAGGGTGTCGAAGACACCCATCACCTCGCTGAGCTTGGACACCGGGATGAGGAGGATCTGCGGTGGGAGGAGGTTGCCGCCGAGCATGAGGAGCAACAGCGAGCGGCGGAAGGGGAGTTCGTAGCGGCTGAGGGCGAACGCGGCCATCGAGGCGAGGGCCAGCGTGATCAGCACGCAGGGAATCGTGACGATCAGGCTGTTGATGAGGGCGCGCTGCTGGCCGCCGTCGACCCAGGCCTGGCGGAAGTTGCCGAGGGTGAAGGAGTGCGGCCAACTGCCCAGGCCGTGCGCGGCGATGTCGTCGAAGGAGCGCAGGCTGGTGACCACGACCAGGGCGATGGGCAGCAGCCACAGGAGCGCCAGCGCGCCCGCGCCCAGGTGGAATCCGGCGGTTGCCGCCCGCTTGCGGCGCAGGGCCGTGGAGTTGGCGGACATCAGTCGGCCTCCCGGAACGCGCGGACGAGGTAGGAGCAGATGACGCCGAAGGCCAGCACGAAGATGACGGCGGCGAGTGCGGAGCCGTAGCCAAGGCGCAGGGACTGGAAGGCCGTTGAGTACATGTAGGTGCTCAGGAGCTCGGAGGAGTGGTAGGGGCCGCCGCGGGTCAGTGACCACACGACGTCGAAGGAGCGCAGCGAGTCGATGACGATGACCGAGAGAACTACCGCGTTCACGCTGCGGAGTTGGGGCAGGGTGACGTGCCGCAGGCGTTGCCAGGCGCTCGCTCCGTCGACCTTGGCGGCCTCGTACAGGGCGGGGTCGATGCCCTTGAGGCCGGCCAGGTAGAGGACCATCACGTAGCCGATCTGCCGCCAGAGCGCGGGCACGATCACGGCGTAGAGGGCGGTGTCCTGGTCGGCGAGCCAGGCGTGGCGGAGGCTGCCGAGGCCGACGGACTGGAGGAGTTGGTTGAGGACGCCGTCGGGCTGGTAGATCGCCTGCCAGACGAGGGCGGTGGCGACCAGGGAGAAGACGACGGGCAGGAAGAGCGCCGCGCGGTAGAAGCCGACGCCGCGTCGCTCCTGTTGGAGCAGGAGTGCGGCGGCGAGGCCGAGCAGGGCGGAGAGGCCGCCGAAGAGGACGAGCCAGAGAACGGTGTGGCCGGTCGCGCTGCGGAAGACGTCGTCGTGGGCCATCTCCCGGAAGTTGTCCAGGCCGATGAACTGCGGCGGGGAGACGCCGTCCCAGCGGGTGAAGGCGAGGTAGAAGCCCTGCACGGCGGGCCAGAACACCCACACCGCCTCGACGAGCAGCGGGACCAGGACGAAGGCGAGGACCAGCGGGGGTGTGCGCCGGGGGCCCCGGACCCGCTTGCCCTGGGCGGGCGTTCGGGCCGGGGACGTCCGGTCGGGCGCGGTCAGGACGGCCATGTCAGGCGTTCCAGATCTTCTCGGCATCGCGCTGCCACTCGGTGAGGATGCTCCCGATCGACTTGGGCTTGGCCAGGAACTTGGTCAACGCGTTGTCGGCGGTGGGCTGGAGGGCGTCGCTGGAGTCCCGGTTGAAGAACTGGGTGATCTCGGCCGCCGCCGCGACATGCGCGCGGCCCTTCTTGACCAGCGCCGTACCCGCGTCCTTCGCGTCGGGGTGGCAGGGCAGGACGGTGCCGGAGGACCCCTTGATGTAGATCTCCTGGGCCTCGGCGGTGGCGAGGTACTTCATCAGGTCGACGACCTGGTCGCGGCGGCCGGTGCGGGCACTGGCGAAGTAGCCGTCGACAGGCGCCTCTTCGGCGAGCGGGACCTTCGAGTCGATGACGGGGAAGCGGAAGAAGTCGATGTCGTCGAGGGCGTTCTTGGGGGCGGCGTCGGCGAAGAACGTGCCGATGAGCATCATGCCGCTGCGGCCGTTGAGCAGGGAGGTGGTGGCGTCCTGGAAGGCGACGGCGGCGCCGTTCGGGTCGAAGTACGGCAGCACCTCCTGCCAGCGGTCGAAGACCTTGCGCACCTGGGGGTCGTCGAACCGGTGCTTCCCGGCGAGGAGTTGGCGGTGGTACTCGGCGCCGTTGATCCGGATGTCGAGGTAGTCGAACCACGCCGAGGCCACCCAGGCCGTGCCGCCGCCGGCGCCCAGCCCGATCGGATTGACGCCCTTGCTCTTGAGCTTGTCGCACAGGTGGAGGAAGTCGTCCCAGCTCTTGGGCTCGCTGACGCCCCACTTGGCGAAGTTGGACTTCCGGTAGAACATGCCCCACCAGTAGTAGGTGCTGGGCACGAAGACCTTCTTGCCCGAACTCGTCGACGTACAGAGCGAGTTGAGTGCCTTGGAGTAGCGCTTGAGGTCGGGCGAGGTGGTCCACGCCTCGTCGAGGTCGAGCAGCAGGTTCTTCTTGGCGTACGCGTCCGCCACCGAGCCGGGGTACCAGGTGTACACGTCGGGCGGGTTGGCCGAGGTGAGGTACGTCGGCAGCTGGGTGCGGTAGGTCTCCGCGGCGACCGTGTTGAGGCTCGCCTTCTCGGACCCCTTCTTGGCGTAGGCGGCGACGAGGTCCTCCATCGCGGCCTTGGCCTGCGGGGCGGAGAGGTTGGACTGGAGGGTCACCGCCCCCTTCGAGGAACTCTTGCCGGTGGAGGTGGAGGTGACACAGCCGCTGAGCAGCGCCGCCGCCCCCGTGGCGCCGAGCCCGGCGAGGAACCGGCGTCTGTCTGGCTGGTGGTTCGTCATGGATGGCTCCCTGTGGATCCCTCGCGGGCGGATCCAGATTCGCGTGGCGTCCCCACCACGTCAATAATAATTACTAATTTATTTGAACTGAGTCCGGTGGACGTAGCCGTCGACGCCCCGGTACACCGCGTCGACCGTTCCGCCCGGCCCGGCCACCGCACCGAGCGCCCCGTCGAACGCGGCGCTGGGGAAGGCCACTTGCTTGGTCCACCCCTGCCAGGCGCCGTTCTCGTACCGCTGCTGCCAGAGCGTGTAGTCGGCGGCCCGTGCGTACAGCACCACGGCGTCCCCCACGGCGACCAGCGTCGGGCTGCCGCTGACGGTCCCGCCGAGCGAGCTCCACGGCGACCACTCCCCCGACGTGTCCCGGGTCCGCGTCCACACGTCGTCGGCCGCGGTGCGCACGGCCACATGGACTTGCCCCCGGGCGTCGACGGCGGCGGACGGCCGCCCGTACACCGCCCGGCCACCGGGTGCGCCGAGCGAGGACCACGCGGTCGACGGGCCGCGCTGCACTACCTGCCCGTCCGAGCCCGTGGCGAACAGGGTCCAGTGCGCGGGATCGGTGAACGCCACCGACGGCGCATCGGCCACCTGCCCGCCCAGGCTCTGCCACGCGCCCCAGTGGCCACCGACGGAGACCCGCCGGTACACCCGCGAGTCGGTGCCGCGCACGAAGACGTCGATCCGGCCGCCGGCCGAGGCGTACGCGGCGGGCTGGCCGAGGATCCGGTCCTTCGTCGGACCGCCGAGATCCTTCGCCTTGCCATCGGCCTGCTGGACGAGCGAGCCGTTCGGGCCGCGCAGGAAGGTGCCGCCGTCATTCACGATGGCCGGACTCGCCGTGGCCTGCTGCCCCAGATTCGTCCCGGGCAGGGCGTCCGTCCCGGTGAGTTTCAGGAACGCGGTGCCGTGCGCGGGGACCTCGACGGTGTACGACCCCGTGTGCGCGCCCCGGTCGGCGCGTGCCCGCAGGTCCCGGACCCGCACCGCCCCGCCGAACCCGGTGTCCGCGAACTGCACGGTGCGCAGGGCGGGTTGGTCCGACCGGTTGAGCAGTACGACCGCGCGCTGCCCGCGCCCATCCAGCACCTTGCTGTACACGTCGCCGACCGAGTCGGTCGCCACGCGTACGCCCTGGACGGCCAGCGGGTCCTGGTCGACCGCGATGATCTCCGGGTTGCGCAGGGTGGCCAGCATGGAGTCGGACAGGGTGCGGGGGTCGGAGCCGAGGACGAGCGGCGAGCCCATCTCGGCCCACATCACGAACTGGCTGGTCGACTCCTCCTGGCTCAGCTCGTACGACCCGTCGGTCATCTTGCGCATCGGGATGAGGTAGTCGGGGTCGTTGTAGTGACCGGGTCCCTGCGCCTCGGGATGCCAGGCGTTGGCGTCCATGTTGCGCAGCACGTTGGGCCATTGACCCGGGCTCGCCGTGCCCCAGGCGATGTCCGTGCCGGTACGCCAGGAGTCGGCGGTCGTCGGGCCGTAGACGTAGGTGTTGTGCGCGTCCTGCTCCGGTGTGTGCGGCAGGCCCCAGTCGTCGGTGAGCGGGTTGCACAGGTTGAGCAGCATCCTGCGGCCGGACTTGGCGACCGCGTCGCTGAACTCCTTGAAGGCCGGGCCCGGATCGAGCTTGGCTCCGATGCCGCAGAGGAAGTCGACCTTGACCGCGTCGATCTTCCAGCCGGCGAACTGGCGGGCGTCCTGGTCGTAGTACCCGCGGCTGCCCAGTCCGCAGCTCTTGCCGCCGTCGTAGGTGCCGGCGTCGGTGTAGATGCCCGCCCGCAGTCCGCGTTTGTGGAGATAGGAGACGAGCGCCGGGATGCCGGAGGGGAAGCGGTCCGGGTTGGCGACCAACTGCCCCTGCGCGTTACGCGGGTTGTCGGCCTGCCAGCCGCCGTCCAGCCACACGATGTCGTACCCGCTGTCCCGCAGACCGCTGCTGACCAGCTTGTCCGCGACGGAGCGCACCTGCTGTTCGGTGGGCGCGCCGAGCCCGTAGTAGGTGTTCCAGCCCATGTAGGGCGTCGGTGCGAGACCGCTGTCGTAGTAGTCGGGGGCGCCCTGGTCGGTGCCGGTCCGTGCCGTGGCGGCCGGGGCCGCGGTCGCCGCCAGTACGGTCGCGATGGCGATGACGGTGGCCCGGCGGGTCAGTCTCGTTACCGCGGGTGTGCGGACCTGCGGAGATGAAATCACGTGCCTCTCCCGGAGGTTGGGAAGCAGGAGGACGTGACGCGGGCCGCGCTGCGACAGGGGGCCGGGGGCGTCACGGCGACGACTGTGGCGTGCGGCCGAAACCCTGTCAACATTAATTCCTAATTTATTAGAAGGATGCCACAGGGGTTGACACAGCTTCCCTCGCGTCTCAGCCTTTGGCAACGTTGTCAGTGCCGCCGGTTTTTGATGGGACATCACGCTCATGACAGATCAGTCGGGTTCACCAAACGTGTCGCGCCGCGCCTTCGTCACCACGGGTTCCGGTCTGCTGGCCGGTTTCGGCCTCGGTTTCTCCGCGCCCGCTTCGGCCACCCCCTCCTCCCCCGTCCAACCCGGTGAACTCGCCCTGTACCGACCCGTATCGGTCTCCTCGACCGCCTACGCGCCGACCCCGGGCTCGTTCGTGGTGGACCGGCTCAACTCGCCCGGTGTGCGCGGCAGCGGATGGCGTGCCGGGGCGGGCGACCCCCAGTGGATCTCGATCGATCTGCAGACCCCGTGCGAGGTCACGTCGATCCGCCTCACCTTCGAAGGCGACGCGAACGACCCGGTGTTCACCCCGCCCACCTCGGGCAACCCGGCCGACGGCACAACAGGCAAGGAGATCCAGTCCAGTTACCCGGTCGAGTACGTCGTCGAGACCTCGACCGACCACACCTCCTGGACCGGCGTGTACCGCACAACGGCGGGCACGGGCGGAGTGGTGAACATCCAGCCCCCGCGCCCGGTCACGGCACGCTGGGTTCGGCTGACCTCGAACCGCCGCTCCACCCCCAACCCCCTCGGCCTGAACGGCTTCGAGGTCTACGGCACCGTCAAGGGCCACCGCCCGCCGGCCACGGGCTGGACGGACTGGGGCACCCACACCGGCCCGGCGCCGAAGCTGGCGGTGGCCGAGGACGGCACGGTTCCGGTGGAGTCCGGCTGGCGGCTGACGCTGGACGACTGGGCGGGCGGCGACGGTACGGAGCTTTCCAACTCGTCCTTCGACACGAGCAGTTGGCTGCCGGCCACCGTCCCCGGCACGGTGCTGGCCTCGCTCGTCGACCAGGGCAAGCTGCCCGATCCTGTCGCCGGACTGAACAACCTCCGTGTCCCCGAGGCCCTGTCACGCCATGCGTGGTGGTACAAACGGGACTTCGAGCTGCCGCGCGGTCTGCGCACCGGGGCCGAGAGCCGGACCTGGCTGGAGTTCGACGGCGTCAACCACACGGCCGACATCTGGCTCAACGGCCACCACGTGGGCGGACTCACGTACCCCTTCGCCCGCTCGGCCCTCGATGTGACCCGACTCCTCGCTCCGGGCGGGACGAACGCGCTCGCGGTGAAGATCACGCCGATGCCGGTACCGGGCAGCCCCGGCGACAAGGGCCCGGCCGGCGAGTCCTGGGTGGACGCGGGCGCGAATCAGATGAACCTCAACTCCCCCACCTACCTGGCCGCTTCGGGCTGGGACTGGATGCCGGCGGTACGCGACCGGGCCGCCGGCATCTGGAACCACGTCCGGCTGCGCTCGACCGGCCAGGTCGTGATCGGCGATCCGCGTGTCGACACCCTGCTGCCGGAACTGCCCGGTCTGTCGGTCGCCGAAATGACGATCGTCGTCCCGGTCCGCAACGCCGACACGACCGACCACCGGACGACGGTCTCCGCGTCCTTCGGCGACGTACGGGTCACCAAGGCCGTCACCGTGCCCGCCGACGGGAGCGTCGACGTCGTGTTCGCCCCCGACGCCTTCGCCCAACTGCGGCTGAGCAACCCGGAGTTGTGGTGGCCCAACGGTCTGGGCGACCCCACGCTCCACCAACTCACCCTGGTCGCCTCGCTCGACGGCTCGGAGAGCGACCGACGCACCACCCGGTTCGGCATACGCCAGTTCGGCTACGAGTACGCGGTGCCGCTGCCGTTCGCCGACTCGGGTGACGCCTACACCCAGTCCGTCACCTTCGACCGCCGACAGGCACGATATGTGCGCGTCAAATGCCTTACCAGAGCGACCAGTTGGGGCAGTTCCCTGTGGACGCTGTCCGTGCGCGACAGTACCCGCTCCTCGGTTGACCTGGCCCTGCACGCACCGGCCGACGCGTCGAGCACCGACGGGGATGATCACGGCGCCGCCTGCGCGACCGACGGCGACCCCGGCACCCGCTGGTCCTCGGCCTACGAGGACGACCAGTGGATCCGGGTCGACCTGGGGTCCGCGCAGTCCTTCGACCAGGTCGACCTGATCTGGGAACAGGCGTACGCGAAGACCTTCGTGGTGCAGGTCTCCACCGACAACACGACCTGGACCGACGCCGCGTCGGTGGACAACGGCGCGGTTCCGCTGCCCTTCGGCAACGCCAACGCCAGCCTCCAGGTGGAGGACTTCGCACCCCGCACCGCGCGCTACGTACGCATCAACTGCGGGCTGCGCAACACCAGTTGGGGCAACTCCCTGTGGTCCCTGGGGGTCGTCGACAGCACCACGCCCGGCACCGACCTCGCTCTCCGCCGTACGACGACCGCCTCCACCGAGGATCCCGACCACCCGGCCGCGCACGCCACGGACGGCGATCCGGGCACCCGCTGGTCCTCTGCCTACGAGGACCACCAGTGGATCCAGGTCGACCTGGGCTCCTCGAAGAGATTCGACCGGGTCGCCGTCGTGTGGGAGTCGGCGTATCCGAAGACGTATGTGATCCAGGTGTCGGACGACGCGGACACCTGGACCGATGTGAAGTCGGTGTCCAACACCCCGGATCCGCTGAAGATCAGCGTGAACGGGGTGCGGGTCCTGGCCCGGGGCGGCAACTGGGGCTGGGACGAGCTGCTGCGCCGGATGCCGCCGGAGCGGATGGACGCAGCCGTGCGGATGCACCGGGACATGAACTTCACCATGATCCGCAACTGGGTCGGCACGTCCGACCGGGAGGAGTTCTTCGCCGCCTGCGACGAGCACGGAATCCTGGTGTGGAACGATTTCCCCAACGCGTGGGGCATGGACCCGCCGGACCACGACGCCTTCAACTCGCTCGCACGGGACACGGTGTCGCGCTACCGCATCCATCCCAGCGTGGTGGTCTGGTGCGGCGCCAACGAGGGCAATCCGCCCGCAGCGATCGACCAGGGCATGCGCAAGGCCGTGGAGGACCAGGTCCCCGGCGTCCTCTACCAGAACAACTCGGCGGGCGGCATCATCACCGGCGGCGGACCCTACGGCTGGGTCGAGCCGGAGAAGTACTTCGACCCGGCGACCTACGGCAGCAAGGACTTCGGTTTCCACACCGAGATCGGCATGCCCGTGGTCTCCACCGCCGCCAGCCTGCGGAACATGACGGGCGACGAGCCCGAGTGGCCGATCCGGGGCGCCTGGTACTACCACGACTGGAGCGAGCGCGGGAACCAGGCGCCGCAGACGTACAAGGCCGCCGTAGAGACGCGCCTCGGGGAGGCGACCGGCCTGGACGACTTCGCGCGCAAGGCCCAGTTCGTCAACTACGAGAACACGCGTGCCATGTTCGAGGCCTGGAACGCGAACCTCTGGGACAACGCCAGCGGCCTCATGCTGTGGATGTCCCACCCGGCCTGGCACAGCACGGTCTGGCAGACCTACGACTACGACTTCGACGTCAACGGCACCTACTACGGCGCCCGTTCGGCCTGCGAGCCGCTGCACGTCCAGGCCGACCCCGAGGGGCAGGTCATCGCCGTCAACCACACGCGCGCCGGACTGCGGAACACCGTGGTCTCCGCGCAGCTGCTCGACCTGTCGGGCCGTCGGCTCGGCGGGAACAGGAGCGCCCGGCTGGAGGTGGCACCGGCCGCGACGGCGAAGGCGTTCAGCGTCCCCTGGACCGACGACCTGCCCGATCTGCACCTCCTGCGCCTCACGCTGGAGGACGGTGACGGACGGCTCCGGTCGCGGAACACCTACTGGCGCTATCGCACGCCGGCCGCCATGCGGGCCCTGAGCGGGGCGCCCCGGACGAAGGTGTCGGCGACGGTCGGGCGGGTGTCCCGCTCCGGAGCCCGTGCCGGACTGACCGCCACCGTCCGCAACGACGGTCCCGCCGTCGCCGCGATGGTCCGGCTCTCCCTGACGAACGGCGCGACCGGCGATCGTGTGCTGCCGACGCTGTACAGCCACAACTACCTGTGGCTGCTGCCCGGCGAGTCACAGACCGTCACCCTGTCCTGGCCGGCGCGGGCACTGGCCTCGGGGCATCCGCTGCTGACGGTGGAGGCCTACAACAGCCGCCCCGCGACGGCGCGTTGACGGTCGCCGGCGTATCAGGGCGCCTCCACCGCCGCCTTGATGCGCTGCCCGAACGCGGGCGCGTCCTTGCGGGCCGCGCTCAGCGCGAAACCCACGAGCAGTTTTCCGATGCCGTGACCTTCGAGGACGTTGAAGATCCGCACCTTGGTCGTGCCCGGCCCGGTGGATTCGAGGTCGTAGCCGCCCTCGTCGGCCGTCACGACGTTCTTCGAGGTCTCCGCCCAGCGGATGCGGTGGGGTGCCTCGAACTCGGTGATGCGGAAGGTCCGGCCCGTCTTCATGCCGGCGTCCTTGACCGTGCTGGTGAAGACCGTGCCGACGGCCGTCGGGCCCTCCGGGGTCTTCGTGATCTCCTGGACCCTCGGGCTGAACTTGGGATCGTTCGTACCGGCGGCGAGGAAGGCGAAGACGTCCTCGACCGGGCGGTTGATCTCGGCTGTGGCCTCGAACTGACCAGCCATGGTTCCTCCTGTGCTGCGATCGCTGGAGTTCCGGCTGAGCGCGCGCTGATGTGCCGACCACGACCAGCCTATCGGCGCGGCCCTCCGCGCGCCCCGCGTTGTCAGTCCGACGCTGCCGCGGAGGGCGCTCCCGGCGGCATGTTGAACGGTGTGACCACCTGGATCGCCGAGGGCAGGGACGGGCCGTCGTCGGGAAGTGCCTTGTGGGCGCGCATGATGATCTGGCAGGCGCGGCGCATGTCATGGCGCAGGTCGTGGTGGAGGACCGCGGACAGGCGGCGCTCGCGCAGCAGCCGGGTGTTGTCGTGGTCGAGGTCGTGGGCGATGAACACCGCGCACTCCCGGCCGAGCGCGTCGAAGGCGTCGAGGGTGGCGAGGTTGCCGCCGCCCGCCGAGTAGACGGCGATGATGTCCTCGTCCCGCTTGAGCGCCGCCAGGACGAGATCGTGCTGGGTGGCGTCCAGGCCGTCGCTGTCGGTGACCTCGACCAGGGACCGCCGGGGGTCGGCGAGGCGCATCGCGCTGCGGAAACCCATCTCGCGTTCCTCCTCGCCCCGGAAAGAGCCCCGGCTGATGGTGGTCAGCACATTGCCGGGCCGCCTGCCCAGCCACTGGCCGAGAAGGTAGGCGGCGGTGGCGCCGGCCGCGCGGTTGTCGATGCCGACGTAGGCGAGGCGCGCGCTGTGCGGGAGGTCGGTCACCAGGGTGACCACGGGGATACCGGTCGTGATGAGCCGGGCGACGGCCGCCGCGATCTCCGGTTCGTCGGGGGCCTTGAGGATCACGCCCTGGCTGCCGCGCTTCGCGATCCCGTCGAGGGTCGCGGTCAGTTCGGCGGGCGGGCAGGTCTCGCGGAAGTGGAAACGCGACCGCACGAGAGCGGGATGCAGCGAGGGCAGTTCGGCTTCGAGCGCGTCCCGTACGGCGGTGGAGAACCGCTCCGGGGTCTGCATCACGATGTCGATCATGAAGGTACGGCCGCCCAGCCGGACCTGGCTCTGCTGGCGGTCCAGGTCCTTGATGGCTTCCTGCACCTCCCTGATGGTGCTCTCCGTCACGTTGCCCCGCTGATTGAGGACACGGTCGACCGTGGCCGTACTCACCCCGGCCTGACGGGCGATTTCCCTGATCGGATAGCGGTGTCGCATGACTGGTCCCAAGAGCCGATGATGCACTTTTGATGCACTGACAAGCATTGAATGATGGGTTCGAGTTATCAAGACTGGCAGAAACCAAGGCACAGCGAAAGGACCTGGATGTCTCCCGTAACCGCAGGGACGCGGACTTGGCTGACCGAGGCGGACTGCGATCTCGACGTGTTCCGCTCCCTCGTGGAGCAGCGCACCGACATCGGCGACCACCCCTCGGCCGAACGGATCGAGCAGAACGTCCCGCTCTACGACAGCACCCGGCTCCGTGAGCTCGCGGCCACCGCCGAGGGCCGCCGCGACGTACAGAGCGAACTGGTGCGGGCCCTGCTCGACGGGCCCGGCATCGTGGTCCTCAAGGGTGCCTTCCCCGACGAGGCCGTCGTGGACCGGGCGTCCGACGCCTTCCGGGCGCTGATCGAGGAGGAGCGCGCGAGCGGTGCGGGGCGCGGCGACCACTTCGCCAAGCCCGGCGCCAACGACCGTGTGTGGAACGCCCTGGACAAGGTGGCCGTACGGGCGCCCGAGGCGTTCGCCGACTACTACGCCAACGACATCCTGGAGCTGATCTCCGAGGCCTGGCTCGGCCCCGCCTACCAGGTCACCTCGCAGGTCAACGTGGTCAACCCGGGCGGCGCGGCGCAGAGCGTGCACCGTGACTACCACCTCGGTTTCCTCTCCCAGGAGCAGGCGGCGGCCTATCCCGCGCACGTCCACCGGCTCTCCCCGGTGCTGACGCTGCAGGGCGCGGTGGCCCACTGCGACATGCCCGTCGAGTCCGGGCCGACGCTGTACCTCCCGCACTCGCAGAAGTTCGAGCCCGGCTATCTCGCCTGGCGGCTCCCGCAGTTCGTCGAGTACTTCGACGCGCACCACGTCCAGCTCCCGCTGGAGAAGGGCGACGCGGTCTTCTTCAACCCGGCGCTCTTCCACGCCGCCGGGCACAACCGGTCGGCCGACATCAGGCGCATGGCCAATCTGCTGCAGATCTCCTCCGCGTTCGGCCGTGCCATGGAGACGGTGGACCGCGAGGCGATGGCGAACGCCCTGTTCCCGGTGCTGCTGAGCCGCAAGGCCGAGGGCGTCTCGGAGGACTGGCTGCGCCGCGTGATCGCCGCCACCGCCGAGGGCTACCCCTTCCCCACCAACCTCGACCTCGACCCGCCTGTCGAGGGTCTCGCCCCGCCCTCGCAGGCGGACACTCTGCGACAGGCCGTCGCCGAGGACTGGGACCCCGGGCGGCTGCGTCATGAACTCCAGGCCGCGGCCAAGCGCCGCCAGAGCTGAGAAGGGAAACATCACTCTCATGGGACTGCTTGAGGACAGAGTCGTCCTCGTCAACGGCGGCAGCCAGGGCGTCGGCGCGGGTGTCGTGCGGACCGCCGTGGCGGAAGGCGCGACCGTCGTCTTCACCGGCCGCCGGGCCGACGTGGGCGAGAAACTCGCCGCGGAAACAGGAGCCCACTTCCTGCGCGCGGACCTCGCCGATCCGGCGCAGGCGCGCGACAGTGTCGTACGGACCGTCGAGGCCCACGGGCGCATCGACTGCCTCGTCAACGCGGCGGGGCTCACGTCACGCGGCTCGCTGCTGGACACCACGCCGGAACTGTTCGACCAGCACATGGCGATCAACCTGAAGGCACCGTTCTTCGCGATGCAGGCGACCGTGGCCGACATGACGGCGCGCAAGGCACCGGGGACGATCGTCAGCATCGGCTCCAACTGCGCCCACGGCGGGCCGCCGCACCTCGCCCCGTACTCCGCCGCCAAGGCCGGACTCGCGGGCCTGACCCGCAACGCGGCGCACGCCCACCGCTTCGACCGGATCCGGATCAACACGATCAACATCGGCTGGACGGACACCGAGGGCGAGGACGCCACCCAGCGCGCCTTCCACGGCGCCGGCGACGACTGGCGGGAGAAGGCAGCCAAGTCGCAGCCGATGGGCAAGCTTGGGCAGGTCGACGAGATCGCCGAGTTCGTCGTCTTCCTCCTCTCCGACCGCAGCGGCGTGGTTACCGGCTCGGTCATCGACTGGGACCAGAACGTCTTCGGCGGCCAGGACTGAGCCGCACCCCGGCAGAAGGAGCACGATTCCCATGCGCATAGGCATCCTGGGGCTGGGCCGCATCGGCGCCTTCCACACGGAGACCCTCGCCGGTCTGGACGCGGTGGACTCCCTGGTGGTCACCGACCCGGTGGCCGCCACCGTCGCGGCGGTCACCGAGCGCTTCGGGGCGACCGCCGCCGACTCCCCCGAGGCGCTGCTCGCCGCCGGGGTCGACGGTGTCGTCATCGCCGCCGCGACCGACGCGCATCCCGAGCTCGTCCTCGCCGCCGTGAAGGCGGGCATCCCGGTGTTCTGCGAGAAGCCCGTGGCGCGCGGTCTCGAGGAGAGCCTTGAGGTGCTGCGCGCGGTGGAGGGCAGCGACGTCGAGGTGCACATCGGCTACAACCGTCGTTTCGACGCGGGCTTCACGGCCGCGCGCCGGGCCGTGGTGAGCGGTGAACTCGGCGCCCTGCACACCGTGCGGTCCACCACCCTGGACCCCGCCCCGCCGCCGCCCGCCTACGTGGCCGCCTCCGGCGGCATCTTCCGGGACTGCAGCGTGCACGACTTCGACATCGTGCGCTGGGTGACCGGCCGGGAGGTGGCCGAGGTGTACGCGACCGGCGGCAACCGGGGCGCGGAGTACATCCGGGCGGCGGGTGACGTCGACACGGCGTCCGCGCTGCTCACCCTGGACGACGGCACCATCGCCGTCATCTCCAACTCCCGCCACAACGCCCGCGGTCACGACGTACGTCTGGAACTGCACGGCATGAAGGACAGCATCGCGGTCGGCCTGGAGGACAAGCTGCCGCTGCGTTCGGTCGAGCCGGGCGCCGGATTCCCGGCCGGGGTGCCGCACACCTTCTTCATGGACCGGTTCGCCGACGCCTACCGCGCCGAACTCACCGCGTTCACCGAGGTGGTGGCCGGCACCCGCACCTCCCCGTGCACGGTCGCGGACGCCGTCGAGGCGAGCCGGATCGCCGACGCGTGCAGCCTGTCCCTCCATGAACACCGCCCGGTACGACTCGAAGAGGTACGCGCATGACGACGGACGAGCCGCTGCGGATAGGTGTTCTGGGCGCGTCCCGGATCGCCGAGCTGTCGATCGTGGGACCGGCCCGGGCGACCGGCCACCGCCTCGTCGCGGTGGCCGCCCGCGACCGGGGCCGGGCCGAGACCTTCGCCGCCACCTATGGCGTGGAGCGGGTGGTCGGTTCCTACGCCGACCTCGTGGCCGACCCGGAGGTCGAGGTCGTCTACAACCCGCTGGCCAACAGCCTGCACGGGCCGTGGAACCTGGCCGCTCTCCGGGCCGGCAAACACGTCCTCACCGAGAAGCCGTCCGCGAGCAACGCGGCGGAGGCGGCCGAGGTCCACGAGGCCGTCGCCAAGGCGGGCACGGTGTTCATGGAGGGCTTCCACTATCTCTTCCACCCGGTCGTCCTGCGTCTCCACGAGCTGCTGGACAGTGGGGAGTTGGGCGAGCTCCGGCACGTCGACACCATGGTCGCCATGCCCGCGCCGCCGGACAGCGACGTACGGTGGTCGCTGCCGCTGTCGGGCGGCGCGCTGATGGACCTCGGCTGCTACAGCCTGCACGCCCAGCGCATGCTCGCGCCCTGGGCCGGCGGGGCACCCCGGCTGATCGCCGCGCGCGGCGGCGAGAAGGCCGGCGCACCGGGGATCGACGAATGGCTGGACGCCGACCTGGAGTTCCCGGGCGGCGCCACGGGCAGCGCGCGTTGCCACATGGCCCACGAGACCTGGCAGATGAGCTGCCGTGTCGTGGGCTCACGCGGCGAGGCCACGGTGACGAACTTCGTGCAGCCCCACCTCGACGACCGGGTCGTCGTGCGTACGGCGGCCGGTGAGCGCACCGAGGAGCTCGGCCGCCGGTCCTCGTACACCTACCAACTGGAGGCCTTCGCCGCCCACTTGAGGGGCGGTGAGCCGCTGGCGCTGGACGTCGATGACGCGCTGACCACGATGGGGCTCATCGACGACTGCTACCTGACGGCGGGGTTCCCGGTCCGGCCGCGTACGGTGCTTCCAACAGCCTGAATCGGCACAGCAGTTGGGGCGGCACCGGTCCGGTACCGCCCCAACTGCTGTGTAGGGTCAGCCGACTTTGAGTGCGGCCTCTTCGGGGAGTTCTTCGACGTCGAGGCCGCGGACCTGGGACAACTCGTGCTTGAGTGCGGCGAGTTCGGTGCCGCCGGCCATGTGGTTGGTGAGCTCTTCGAGGGTGATCTCGCTGCGTTCGGCGGAGAGTTCCATGGTGCCCAGGCGCAGGACGCTGAAGTGGTCGCCGACCATGTAGGCGTGGTGGGGGTTGTGGGTGATGAAGATGACGCCCAGACCGCGTTCGCGGGCCGCGGCCACGTACTTCAGGACGACGCCGGACTGCTTGACGCCGAGGGCTGCGGTGGGCTCGTCGAGGATGAGGACGCGGGCGCCGAAGTAGACGGCGCGGGCGATGGCCACGCACTGGCGCTGGCCGCCGGAGAGGGTGCCGATGGGCTGGTCGAGGTTGTCCAGGACGATGCCCATGTTGCGCAGTTCCTCGTCGGCGGTCTGCTTCATCTTCTCGATGTCGAGACGGCGCACGGGCCAGGGGCCGCGGGTCATTTCGGAGCCGAGGAAGAAGTTGCGCCACACCGGCATCAGCGGGACCACGGCCAGGTCCTGGTAGACCGTCGCGATGCCCCGGTCCAACGCCTGGCGGGGGGTGGTGAAGTGCACCGGTTCCCCGTCGACGAGGAACTCGCCCTCGGAGTGCTGGTGCAGGCCGGAGATGATTTTGATCAGGGTGGACTTGCCCGCGCCGTTGTCGCCCAGCACGCAGGTGACCTGGCCGGGGCGGACCGCGAGGTCCACGCCGTGCAGGGCACGCACGTTGCCGTACGCCTTGCCCGCGCTGCGGAGCTGGACGATCGGGCGGTCCCCGCCCTCCGGCTCCGTGTCCTGGAGGATGGTGCCATGGGTGCCGGATTCGTTGCTTGCCATGAAGGTCACCTCCGGGTCGCGGTGCGCTGCACCCACAGATTGATCATGACGGCGCCCAGCAGCATCACGCCCAGGAACGCCTTGAACCAGTCGGGGTTCCAGCCGGCGTAGACGATGCCCTGCTGGACCATGCCGAACATGAACGCCCCGAACACCGGCCCGATCGCCGAACCCGCACCGCCGGTCAGCAGACACCCGCCGATCACGGCCGCCGAGATGTAGATCAGCTCCTGACCCACGCCCTCGCCGGACTGCACGGTGTTGAAGGAGAACAGCTGGTGCATCCCGATGAACCAGGCACCGAACCCGACCAGCATGAACAGCGAGATCTTCGTGAACGCCACCGGGACACCCACCGCACGCGCGGAGTCCTTGTTGCCGCCCACCGCGAAGATCCAGTTGCCGTACTTCGTCCGCAGCAAAACCCACGTCGCGATCGCGGCGAACACCAGCCACCACACGATCGTGATCTTCACCTGGACGCCGCCGACGTCGAACGAGGAGGCGAAGACCTTCTTGGCCTGGCCGAAGCCGTCCATGGTGCTGATGTCGTCGGTCGCCACATTCCCCGTCACCAGCTTGGTGACCGCGAGGTTGACACCCTGCAGGATCAGGAAGCTGCCCAGCGTGATCAGGAAGCTCGGCAACCCGGTCTTGACCACGAGCCAGCCGTTGAGGAATCCGATCCCCAGCGACACCAGCAGAGCGACGATCACACCGACCCACACGTTCATGGTCAGCTGGTAGCTGAGCATGCTCGCGGTCAGCGCGGAGGTGATGACGGCGACACCGGCGGAGAGATCGAACTCGCCGCCGATCATCAGCAGCGCCACCGGCAGAGCCATGATCCCGATGGTCGACGAACCGTAGAGGATGTTCGCCATCGACGCGCCCTCACGCACCGGCGGAGCCGCGATCAGGAAGAACACGTACACCGCCGCCGCACCGAGGAAGACACCCACCTCGGGGCGGGCCAACAGCCGGATCGGCAAAGGCCGTTCAGAAGTCCGCCCGTCCTGTTCGGGGACCGGCGGAGCCGGCGACGGGGAGCCCGTCGCCGGTGCCGTGATCTGGGTCATGGGCGTCACCGCGTTCCCTTGGCGGCGAACTCGGCGACCTTGGCGACATTCGTCTTGTCGACGAAGGCCGGACCGGTCAGCACGGGCTCCTGACCGCCGCCGCTGTAGTTGCCGTTCGTCTTGTAGAGCCACAGCGAGTCGACCGCCAAGTAGCCCTGGAGGTAGGGCTGCTGGTCGATGGCCCACTGGATCTTGCCGGACTTGACGGCGCCGACCGCGTCCTTGTTGAGGTCGAAGGTGGCGAGCTTGGCCTTGCTGCCGGCGTCCGCGATGGACTGGATCGCGGTCATCGCGAACGGGGCGCCGAGCGTCGTCACGTAGTCGATGGTCTTGTCCTGCTGGAGCTTGGCCGTGATCGTCGACTTCACCGACGGCATGTCCGTGCCGTTGACGTTGAGGATCTCGGTCTTGCCGGTGAAGGTCTTCTTCACGCCGGCGCAGCGGGCCTCCAGGGCGACCTGCCCCTGTTCCATGATCACGCAGATGGTGTGCTTGGCCCCGGCGGCGTTGAGCTTGCGGCCGAATGCCTCGCCCGCGATGCTCTCGTCCTGGCCGAAGTATTCGAGGAGACCCTGCTTCTTCCAGTCCTGCACGCCGGTGTTGAAGCCGACGACGGGGATGCCCGCCTTCTCGGCCGTGGCGACCACGGACTTCATGGCGTCGGGCTTGGCGAGGGTGACCGCGATGCCGTCGACCTTCTGGTCGATCGCGTTCTGCACCAGGTTCGACTGGTTGGGCCCGTTGGGATCGCTGGAGTAGACGAGCTTGACGTTGTCCTTGGCCGCGGCGGCCTGGGCGCCCTTGCGGATCGTGTCCCAGAAGGTGTCACCGGGGGCCGCGTGGGTGATCATCGCGACCGTCATGCGGGGCGTGGTGGCCTTGCCCGCGGAGACCCCGGAGGTGTTCTCCGTGGACTTCTTGCCGCCCGAGCTGCTGGAGCAGCCGGCGAGGGTCAGTGCCGCCGCCGCGGCGACCGCCACGAAGGGGACGATTCTGCGCGAACGGGGGTGGGATGTACGGTCCATCTTTCCGGCACCTCACTGTGCTGCAGGGGAAAGGGAGAAGCGGCTGACCGAGCGAAGGCTGCGGATCACATGCCGTTAACACGGCTGTTGCTTATGACGAGATAGAACCGTCATGCCACCCCGAGGTCAACGCTTGTAATGACATCATTTATCCATCACGACAAGATGTCTAAACAAATGCTTGACGCAGACCGGAAGCATGGCTCATACATCGAAATGGAAATGAAAACAGGGGCGACGGGAACGACCGTGGTTTCGTTCCCGCCACCCCTGTGGCCCTTTTAGTTCACAAGTGCCGCGGCACTCCGATATGCCGCCGCGGCGGCCTCCCGAACCGGCAGCGCGCGGTGCGCGTCGGAGAGGATCTCCACGCCCCAGGGGCCACGGAAGCCGGCCGTGCGGAGCGCGGCGATGGCTCCGGGCAGGTCGAACGAGCCCTCCCCGCACAGGCGTCGGCGATGGACGGTGTCCTCGAAGAGCGTGCCGACGACATCGCTGTCGGCGTCGTTGAGCTCCACGCCCACGATCCGCGAGCCGGGTACCTCCGCCAGCTCGGCGGGCGGGGTGTGGGCGCGCTCGGTGTGCCAGACGTCGATGATGAGACCGCCCGCGGGATGGCCGGCCGCCTCGACGAGCCGCAGCCCGTCGTGCACGGTCTTCAGGTTGGACCAGGGCAGCGGCTCGACGCCGAGCCGGGCGCCGACCCCGTCGGCCTGCGCCGCCAGCACGGCGAACTCCTTGGCCCAGACGTCGAGGTCCCAGGGCTCGTCCGCAACATCGGGGCCGATCTTGAAGGTACGGGCACCGAGTGTCTCGATGGCCTTCAGCATCCCGGTCCGGATCTCGTCCGACGCGGCCCGCCGGGGTCCGTCCGCCCACCAGTCGGTCAGCAGCTCCAGCTCGACGTGGCTGATCCCGTTGTCCGCGAAGAGCGACCGGATCCCGGCCATTCCGTACTCGCGCTCGGCCTCCACCAGGTCCACGTACAGCAGCCCGAAGGCGGTGAATCCGGCCTCGCGCGCCGCTTCCACCCGTTCCCGCAGGTTCAGCGGACTGCGCTGGTCCTCCTCATCGGGAGCGGCGTCGCCCGCCGTGGTCCAACAAGTGGCCAGAAATTCGTCAGCGGTCATTTACTTTTTCCTGGATTCCTCACACTCGGAAAAGACGCGGCGCCCGATCGCTCCGGCATTCTGAGATCATCTCGGCACATCAGTCAATCCCTCAGAACACATCAAAAGCGCATCAGGCCCGTATACGGGCTACGCGACGCCGCGCAGCACCGAGCGCAGGTGCTCGGCGCTGGCCCACACGTCCTCGACCGGGCCCTTCGCCTTGGGCTCCTCGGTGAGGATGGTGTCCTGCTCCAGGACGTACCAGCCGTCGTAGCCGCGGGCGCTGAGGTGGGTGACGATGGCCTGCACATCCACGTCGCCGGCGCCCAGCGGGCGGTACATGCCCTTGCGGACGGCGTCGGTGTAGCTGAGCTGTCCGTCCTGGACCTTGGCGGCGAGGGAGGCGTCCACGTCCTTCATGTGGGTGTGGGCGATGCGCTCGGGGGCCTGGCGGGTGAGTTCGGCGGGGTCGGTGCCGCCGATGAGGAGGTGGCCGGTGTCGAGACAGAGGGAGATCGCGGAGTGCTCCAGGACGCGCCGGACCTCGTCACCGTTCTCGATCATCGTGCCGACGTGCGGGTGCAGGACGGCGCGCACCCCGCGTTCGGCGGCGAGCGAGGCGACCCGGTCGAGGTTGGACAGCAGCAGCTTCCAGCCGTCGGCGTCGAGTTCGGGGCGCGAGTCGTAGCCGTCCTGGCCGGTGACGGCGGACAGGACCAGCACCTCCGCCTTCGAGGCGTCGTAACCCGCGAGAAGCTGTTCGGCCTCGGGCAGCGGGTCGTGGCCGGGCACGTGCAGCAGCAGCGGGGTGAAGCCGCCAACCGCGTGCAGGTCGTGGTCGGCGAGCGTGCGGGCCATGGCGCCGGGCTCGGCGGGCAGGAAGCCCTCGGGGCCGAACTCGGTGGCGGACAGGCCGACCTCGCGCATCTCGTTCAGCACCCGCTCGGGCGTCAACTGGTAGCCCCAGCCGGGCACTTCGCAGACGCCCCACGAGATGGGGGCACCGGCGATCCTGTTCAGGGGGGAGGTGGTCATGCTGTGGCCTTTCTGAGGTTCCAGTCGGAGTTGGCGACCGCGGCCGGCGGCCGGCCCGCGAGGACGTCCGCGACACCACGCGCCGCGTCCACGAAGGTCAAGGTCATCGCCCGGCGCGTCATACCCATCAGATGAGGGGTGAGAACCACGCTGGGATGATCGAACAGTGGATGGTAGAGAGCCGGTTCCGGATCGAACACGTCCAGTCCTACGCCCGCCAGCCGCCCCGATTCCAGTGCGGCGAGGGTGGCGTCCGGGTCGAGCAGCCCACCGCGTCCGCAGTTGATCAGGATCGCGCCCGGTCTGACGCGGGACAGCAGCCGCTCGTCGACGAGGTGCCGGGTCTCCTCGACGAGCGGGGCGTGCAGGGTCAACACGTCACTGGACGCGGCCAGTTCATCGAGGTCTACGACGGAGAGCTCGGCCGGGGGCGGGCTGAACGGGTCGTAGGCGCGCGTCACCATCCCGAAGGCGGCGGCCAGTTCGCCCACCCGGCGGCCGATGCGGCCGTAGCCGACGATGCCGAGGGTGGCGCCGTCGAGGTCACCGACCGGGACGGTGTTCCGTGCGGCCCAGCGGCCGTCGCGGACCAGTTCGGTCAGCGCTGTCAGCCGCTTGGTGAGGTGCAGGGCCATGGCGAAGACGCCCTCGGCCACGGCCCGGCTGCCGCTGTTCGGGGTGATGACCACGGGGATGCCACGGGCGGAGGCCGCCGCCACGTCGACCAGGTCGACACCGACGCCGGTGCGGGCGATCACCCGCAGCCGCGGCGCCCGCCGCAGCAGCTCCTCGTCGACCCGCCGGTCGGCGCGCACGATGGCGCCCTCGGCGACCGCGAGGTCCTCGGGCGTGGGATCGGTGACGAAGGTGACCCCCTCCCCCAGGACGGGTCCTACCGTGTCGGTGTCGACGGGGCCGAGGCCCACCACCACATGTTCGGTCATGGGATCAACTCCGCACCGGATGGCCGAAGTTCGCGCCCGGCACCGCGGGCACCGGCTGCCAGGCGCCGCTTTCCGCGGAGGCCGCGGCTGCCGCAATGACCTCGGCGACGGCGTGCGCGTCCTCGATGGTCGAGTTGTGGTGCTCGATGCCCGCGACGGCGGCGAGGAACTTCTTGGCCTCGATCACCTTGAGGTCGTCGTAGCCCATGCTGTTGCCGGGGCCGGGCTGGAAGCTGGCGTAGTCGCCCATGTGTCCGTTGCCGAGCACGGTGGTGTAGCCCTGCTGGGGGCCGCTGCGGTCGAGGGCGACGCGCAGTTCGTTCATGCGCTCGAAGTTCCAGGTGACCGAGCCGTCGGTGCCGTAGATCTCGAACCCGATGCCGCACTGCGGGCCGACGATGATGCGCGAGGCCTCCAGGGTTCCGACCGCTCCGCCGTGGAAGCGGACGAGTGCGGCGCTGTAGTCGTCGTTCTCGACGGGCGCCAGCTCGCCGTCCTCGATCACCGCGAAGTGCGTGCCCGAGCCCATCGGAAGGATCGGGCGCTCGGTGTAGACGGTGCTGGTGAGGGCGGAGACCTCGTCGATCGGGGCGACGACATAGCTGACGAGGTCGACGACATGGCTGAGCAGGTCGCCGAGCGCGCCGTGTCCGGCGAGGTCCCGCTTGAACCGCCAGGACAGGGCGCCCTTGGGTTCGGAGGCGTAGCCGGAGAAGAAGGTGGCGCGGACGTTGGTGATACGGCCGAGGCGGCCCTCGGCGATCAGTTCGCGGGCGCGTTCGACGGCGGGGGCGTGGCGGTAGTTGTAGCCGATGGAGGTGACGACGCCGGCCGCGCGGGCGGCGGCGGCGACCTCGGCGGTCTCCTCGGCGCCGCGTCCTACGGGCTTCTCGATCCAGAACGGCTTGCCGGCCTTGGCGGCGGCGACGCCTATCTCGTGGTGGAGGAGGTTGGGCGCGCAGATCGAGACGACCTCGACCTCCGGGTCGTCGAGGACGGCCCGGTAGTCGGTGCCGGCCCGCGCGTAGCCGAGGACGTCGCGGGCGTAGGCCGCGCGGTCCTCGGCGGTGTCGGCGGCGTGGACGAGGCGGGGCTTGATGCCCAGCTCGGGGTAGACGGACGGGAGGGCCTGGTAGGCGCGGCTGTGGAGCTTGCCCATCCAGCCGACGCTGATCAGTCCGACGCCGATCTCGCGTGCGGCGCCCGGGGTGTCGGGGGTCATGATCGTGCCTCCTGGGAATCCTCGGAGTCCTGGGCCCGGGCCTCGCCGAGCGCCGCGGACAGGGCAGCCGCGAGCAGAGTCGCGTCGGAGCCGATGCCGATGAACGTCCAGCCCTCGGCTCGTTTGGCGGCGGCGGACGCGCCGTCGGGGACGAGCAGTCCGCAGGCCTTGCCGTGTGCGGCGGCGGCCTTACGGACGCGCTCCAGCGCCTCCCGGTAGACCGGCGCGGTGAAGTCGCCGGGCACGCCGAGGTCGTGGCTGAGGTCGCGGGGGCCGACGAACAGGACGTCGACGCCGTCCAGGGCGGCGATCGCCTCGACCTCCGCGAGGGAACTGGCCGATTCGATCTGGACCACGCCGAGGAGTTCGCCCTCCCGGTCCAGGGCTCCGGCGTCGAGGCCGAAACGGCAGGCCCGGTTGTAGGTGGCCACGCCCCGGTCCCCCGCGGGCGGGTACCTCAAGTGCCGCAGCGCCGCGGTGACTTCGGCCGCCGTGTCGAGGCGGGGCAGCATGATTCCGGCGGCGCCCAGGTCGAGGACGCGGCCGATGCGGATGCGTTCGGCGGACTCCACGCGTACGACGGTCGGGACGCCGTAGGCCGCCGCGGCCGGGACGGTCGTCCGGACCTGTTCCTCGCCGCCCGCACCGTGTTCGAGGTCGAGCAGCAGCCAGTCGGCGCCGGCGGCGGCGCACACCTCGGCGGAGACCGGTGAGGCGGTGCCGACGAAGGTGCCCAACGTGGCTTCTCCGGCGGCGAGTCGGGCGCGCAGGCGGCCGTGGTCCAGGGGTGAGCGGTTCAGGTTCATCCGTACCACCTCTGGGACGCGAGACCCTCTTCGTACTCGGCGCGCAGTTGCGCGACGGCTTCCTGCTCGGAGATTTCAGCGGGGGCCACGTCCCACCACACACCGGCGCCGGGCAGGTCGGCGTGCGGGATCACGGGGACGACCAGGACGACCGGGCCGTTGTGGTCGCGGGTGTCGGCCAGTGCCGCACGGATCTCGTCGGCGGTCGTGGCGCGCAGCGCGCGTGCGCCGAGGCCCTCCGCGGTCTTGACGAGGTCGACCTGGAGGTAGTCGCCCTCCAGGCGTGCGGACTTGCCGGAGCCGATCTCCAGGCTGCCGTCGCGGTAGCGGAACTCGTTGCCGAACTCCCGTCCGTTGCGCCCCATTTGGAGTCGGTGGATGACCTGGTAGCCGTGGTTCTCGGGGATCACGATCGTGATCGGGAGCCGTTCCTGCGCGGCCGTGACCAGTTCGGTCGGCGCCATGAGGAAGGTTCCGTCGCCGAGCAGCGACAGTACGCGCTTGGCCGGGTCCGGTTCGGCGAAGCGGACGCCGATCGCGGCGGGCAGTTCGTATCCCATGCAGGAGAAGCCGAACTCCAGGTGGGCGTACCGCCCTTCGGTGGCGTCCCACACCTTCTGCAGGTCACCGGGCGGACCGCCGGCGGCGGCGATGATCGTGTCGCCGGGCCGTGCATGCTCCTGGAGCAGTCCGATCAACTGGCCCTGGGTGAGGGCCGCTTCGGTGTCGCGCACGACGTCGGAGTCGGCGGGCAGCGAGGCGAGGTCGAAGGGGGTGTCCGGGTCGAGCGCGGCGGTACGTTCCTCCTGCCACCGCGCGTCCAGGGTGCGCGCCTTCTCCTGCCAACCGGCCGACGTGGTCGTGCCGTTGGCCCGCACGACGTCCGTCAGCGCGGCGAGGGCCCGCTTGGCGTCGGCCACGATGCCGGTCGCGCCGAGGCGGCCGGCGTCGTGCACGTTGACGTTGATGCTGGCGAAGCGCACGTCCGGGTTCTCGAAAATGGAGTGCGAGGCGGTGGCGAAGTCCGTCAGCCGCGAGCCCACGGTGAGCACGAAGTCGGCTTCCCGGGCAAGGGTGTTGACCGCCGGAGTGCCTTCGAGACCGATACCGCCGAGCTGCCACCAGGCGCGGCGCTGGACGGCGCCCTTGCCCGCGAAGGTCTCCACGACCGGGACGCCCGCCGCTTCGGCGAGCGCCTCCAACTCCTCGGTGGCACCGGAGTACACGACCCCGCCGCCGGCGATGATGAGCGGCTTCTCGGCCTCGGCGAGCAGCCGCGCGACCGCGGCGACCTCGTCGGCGTCCGGCGCGGGGCGGCGGATCGGCCAGTCGTGCTCGGCGAAGAACGCGACCGGGTAGTCGTAGGCGTGGGACTGGATGTCCTGCGGCAGCGAGACGACGACCGCTCCGGTGTCGACGTCCGTGAGCGCCCGCATCGCGGCAGGCAGCGCGGTGAGGAGCTGCTCGGGGCGGGTGATGCGGTCGAAGAAGCGGGAGACGGGCCGGAAGGCGTCGTTCACCGAGGCGTCGGCCTCGATGGGGTGCTGGAGCTGCTGAAGTACCGGGCCCTGGTGGCGCGTCGCGTAGGTGTCGCCGGGCAGCAGCAGGACGGGCAGCCGGTTGACGGTGGCGAGGCCCGCGCCGGTCACCATGTTGAGGGCGCCCGGACCGATGGAGGCGGTCACGGCGAGGGTCGAGTGCCGCTTGGTGGCCTTGGCGTAGGCGGTCGCGATGTGGACGAGCGCCTGCTCGTTCCGGCCCTGGACGAACGGGAGTTGGTCGCTGAGCTGGTCCAGGGCCTGGCCGAGGCCGGCCACGTTGCCGTGCCCGAAGATGCCGAGCGCGGCCGGTACGAGACGGCGACGATGACCGTCGGCCACGGAGTACTGGCGGGAGAGGTAGGTGACGACGGCCTGGGCGACGGTGAGGCGCACCGTGCCCTGTTGCGTCCGGTCGGTCATGTGTCGGCTCCTGAATGCGGGGATGTACGGGGACGCGACGGGATCACCACGGGCGGCCGTGCAGGACGATGGTCTTGACCTCGGTCATCTCGCTGACCGCGGCGCGCGGGCCTTCCTTGCCGTAGCCGCTGCCCTTCAGGCCGCCGTACGGCATGAGGTCTGCGCGCCACAGGGGCGTCCAGTTGATGTGGACGGAGCCGGCGTCTATCTCGCGGATGGCGCGGACGGCGCCCGCGACGTCGGAGGTGAAGATGCCGGCGCCGAGGCCGTAGGCGGTGCCGTTGGCCTGGGCGATGGCGGACTCCCAGTCGGCGGCCGAGCTGACGGCGACGGCGGGTCCGAACAACTCCTGCTGGCTGAAAGGGGAGTTGGGGTCGACGTCGGCCACGACGGCCGGGCTGACCACGGTTCCGTCGCGTTCGCCGCCGGTGAGGACACGGGCGCCGTCCGCGCCGGCCTGTGCGATGGCGCGCTCCACGCGTTCGGCCTCGACGGTCGTGATGAGGGAGCCCATGGTGGTGTCTGCGGAGGACGGGTCGCCGGTCCGGATGGCCTTCACCTTCGGGACCAGGGCGTCGAGGAAGTCGCCGGTGATCGACGGGTGTGTGATCACGCGCTGGACCGAGATGCACACCTGTCCGGCGTTGACGTAGCCGCCCAACGCGACGGCGCTCGCGGCCAGTTCGATGTCGGCGTCGGGGAGGACGACGACCGGGCAGGAGGCGCCCAGTTCGAGGGAGAGCTTCTTGACGCCGGCGACGCGGGCGATGTGCTCGCCGGTCGCGGTGGAGCCGGTGAAGGAGATCTTCCGTACCCGGGGGTCGGTCACGAGGAGGTCCCCGAGCACACCGCCGGAGCCGACGAGCACCGAGAGCACGCCCTCGGGCAGCCCGGCGTCCACGAAGCACTCGGCGAGCGCGAGCGCGGTCAGCGGGGTGGAGGTGGCCGGCTTGAGGACGACCGCGTTGCCGGCCGCGAGCGCGGGGGCGAGCTTGTGGAGCACCAACAGCGCGGGGTAGTTGAACGGCGTGATGGCCACGACCACTCCGCACGGCTGGCGCAGGGTGAAGCCCACCTTGTCCTGGCCGGTGCCGCGGTTGGCGTCCAACGGCAGTGTCTCGCCGTAGAGTTGGGTGCCCTCGAAGGCGGCGAGCCGGATCAGGTCGCCGGAGCGTGATGCCTCGCCGGTGGCCTCGGTGATGGTCTTGCCCGACTCGGAGCTGATGGTCCGCGCGATCTCGGCGGCCCGCTGGTCGGCGAGTTCCGCCGCGCGCAGCAGGATCGTCATGCGTTCGTGGGCGGGTGTACGCCGCCAGACCGCGGCGCCCCGCTCGGCCGCGGCGAGGGCCCGCTCGACGTCCTCGGGTCCCGCCACTGCCACAGTGCCGACGGTCGAGCCGTCGAAGGGGGACGTGACGTCCCGGGTCCGTCCCTCCCCCGCCGATGCCTGCCATCGGCTTCCGATGAGTAGTTCCACAGGCGCCATTGCCTTCTCCCTCCAGAAACCCTCGCGACCGTCGTAGCTGGTCCGAAGCGCCGATCGACCGGCGACCAGGCCGTTTACCTGGGCGTAACGGTAGGTGCGGCGCAGGGCATTGTTGAAGGGGTGGAATCCATCATTATCCCGTCATCGGGCACATCTTTTTTCCATCATCGCTAGGGCCGCTTCAGGAACAGCTCCAGTCCGGTGAGGAGCCGGTCGACGTCCTCGGTGTCGGTGTAGGGCGCGAGGCCGATGCGCAGGCCGCCGGAGTCGCCCAGGCCGAGGCGGCGGGAGGCCTCGATGGCGTAGAAGGAGCCGGAAGGGGCGTGGACGTGGCGTTCCGCGAGGAAGCGGGAGGCGTCCTGCGTGGCGTGTGCGCCGAGGGCCTCGTCGAAGGTGAGGAGCACGGTGGGGGTGCGGTCGGCCGCGTTGGAGTGGACGGTGATGCCGTCCAGGGCGGCGAGTCCCATGTCGATGCTCGTGCGCAGGACCTCCTCGTGCCGGTGGAGCGCGGCGAGACTGGCCGTCAACCGCTCGCGGCGGCTCCCAGCGGCCTCCGCGTCGAGGCCCGCGAGGACGTCGACCGCCGCGCTGGTACCGGCGAGCAACTCATAGGGCAGGGTGCCGAGTTCGAAGCGCTCGGGGACCGCGTCGGAGGAGGGGAGCAGCTTGTCCGGCCGCAGGGTCTCCAGCAGTTCGGGCCGGGCGGCGAGGACGCCGAGGTGGGGGCCGAGGAACTTGTACGGGGAGCACACGAAGAAGTCGGCACCGAGCTGCCCGAGGTCGACCAGGGCGTGCGCGGTGTAGTGGACTCCGTCGACGTGGAACAGCGCTCCCGCCTCGTGTGCCAGGCGCGCTATTTCGGGGATCGCGGGCCGGGTGCCGATCAGGTTGGAGGCGGCCGTGACGGCGACGAGCCGGGTGCGTGCGGAGAGGGCGGCGCGGAGGTGGTCGAGGGTCAGTTCACCGGTCGCCGGGTCGAAGTCCGCCCAGCGGACGGTGGCGCCGGCCCGCTCGGCCGCCTGTGTCCAGGGGCGGATGTTGGCGTCGTGGTCGAGGCGGGTGACCACGACCTCGTCGCCGGGCGCCCACGTCGTGGCGAGGGTGCGGGCGAGGTCGTAGGTGAGCTGGGTGGCGCTGCGGCCGAAGACGATGCCCGAGGGGTGCGCGCCGAGGAGGTCGGCCATGGCCTGGCGGGCGCCGGTGACGATGGTGTCGGCGTTGCGCTCCCCCGCCGTGACCTGGCCCCGGTTGGACAGGGGGTTCGACAGCGCCCGGGTGATGGCCTCGATGACCGGGCGCGGTGTCTGGGTGCCGCCGGGGCCGTCGAAGTGGGCGGTTCCGGTGCTGAGGGCGGGGAACAGGGCGCGCAGGGCGGTGATGTCGTACGTCACGAAGGTGAGCTCCTGTCGGTGCGGCGGCTCGGCGGTTCAGCGTCCCGTGCGGGATGGGAGCAGGCCGATCTCCTGCGCCCGTAGCACCGTACTCACCCGGTCGCGTGTGCCCAGTTTCCGGTACAGGCTCTCCACGTGCTTGTGCACCGTGCGCACGGAGATGCCCAGGCGGTGGGCGATCGCCGAGGCGGTGAGGGCGTCGGCGAGGAGCAGCAGGACGGTGACCTGGCGGGGCGTGAGGCGGCAGTCCTCGGGTATCTCGGGCGGGGCCTGGGTGGCGCGCCAGCGTTCGAGGAGTTGCCGCTGCTGTTCCACGCCGGCCAGCAGGGGCTGGATCATTTCGGCGGCCCGGACGTGGTCCTCGGTGAAGTCGGCGCCGGCCCGGTAGACGAGGGCTCCGGTGACCGGGGTGGCCGTGCCGGGCAGCGGGATGGCCAGGACGTGGTCGGCGTCCATCAGGCGGCTGATCGTGCCCGCGGTGCGGCTGTCGGCCCAGCCCTTGCCGGCCATCCGGTGGGCGGTTCCGGGGCGGCGGGCGGCACCGGCCGTGAAGTAGTGGTCCGCGAAGGGATAGCCCCGGCGCAGCACGGTCATCGCCTCGTCGTCGATCCGTCCGAAGTGTACCTCGGCGGCGGGCGAGAGTCCCATCGCGCCGGTCCGGTCCGTCCACTCGCCGAGCTTGTAGATCAGCGCCTCGCCCCCGCAGAGGCCCGGCAGTGCCGCGGCGACCATCGGCCACAGCCGCGCGGGATCCCGTTCGTGCAGCGCCGCCACCGCCACCGCCAGCATGCGCTCATACGCCCCGGTCACCCCGACCGTCATACGCCCTCACGATCCCGCTGTGTCACATCCACGTACGTACTTCTCCCCATACCACCACGGCAACGGGTTGCGGCAAACTTCACAGCGTGCCTGCAAGGCCCGAGTCCGTGAGGATCAAGGGAGTTGACGGTACGGATCCGCCTGCGCGGGGGACAGGCGGACTCCTCTTCTACGACTCTTTCCGGCCGGACGACGGTCAGGGGACGGGAAACAGCAGGCAGCTGCTGGTGGCGTGGGCGAGCAGCCGGTCCTTCTCGTCGAGCAGTTCGGCCTGGGCGAGCGCGGTGCGCCGTCCGCCGTTGAGGACGGTGCCGACGGCGCGGATCCGGCCGGTGTCGGCGGTGACCGGACGCAGGAACTTCACGGTCAGGTCGAGCGACGTGTAGCCCATTCCCTCCGGGAGCGTCGACTGCACCGCGCAGCCTGCCGCCGAGTCGAGCAGGGTGGCGAAGACCCCGCCGTGCACGCTGCCGATGGGGTTGTAGTGCTCCTCCCCCGGTATCAGGGAGAACACCGCGCGCCCGTACTCCACCTCGTCGACGGTGAAGTTCAGGGTGGCGCCGATGGGTGCCGCGGGGAGCCGTCCGGCGGTCACTTCCCGCAGGAATTCCAGACCCGTGGTCTTTCCTACGGCGGCTGCCGAGATCCCCGGATCCTGCCACTCGTACGTGCGTGACCGTCCCATGCGGTGCTGCCTCCTCTGCTGGCTTCTTCAATAGAAGCTAGATCCAGTCGCAGCTGACTGTCAATGACAGAGCCAGGTGGCTATGGTGGCGGCATGGAATGGCTCGATGTGAGCACGGAGAACTGTCCGGTCCAGAGCACACTCGATCTCGTCGGCGAGAAGTGGACCCTGCTGATCCTGCGGGACGCCTTCATCAGGGTCCGCCGTTTCGACGACTTCAGGCGCCATATCGGGCTCTCGGACGCGGTGCTGTCCGACCGGCTCCGCAAACTGGTCGCGGTCGGCATCCTGACGACCGTGCCCTACCAGGAGGCGGGGAGCCGGACGCGCAACGAGTACCGGCTGACGGGCAAGGGCCGCGATCTGTGGCCGATCCTCATGGCGCTGCGGCAGTGGGGCGAGACGTACGCGGCCGATCCGGAGGGCCAGGTGCTGGACGTCCGGCACACCGCGTGCGGCGCGCCGGTACGGGTGGTGGTGGAGTGCGACGGACCGCACGGCGCACTCGCACCGACCGAGGTGACGGCCGTTCCCGGACCGGCGGCCCGTCCCGCACGAAGTCCGCTACCGCAGTGAGCGCTTGGGCGGCTGCCGGAGTGAGTGCCTGGGCGACGCGGAGCCGACCGTGAGCGTGGTGCCGTCGCCCCGGTGGACGGTGGCGGTGGTGAACAGGGGTGCGGTGCGGGCGAGTTGGGCGCTGCCGGGGACCTCGGGATAGAGGCCCAGGCTCGCCCACACCGCCCAGGACGACATGGCGCCGAGGTCGTCGTTGCCGACGAGGCCGCCGGGTACGTCGCTGAACAGCGTGGACAGCGCGCGGTGGACGACGGCGTCGGCGCGGTCCGTGTGGCCGACGTGGGTGTACGCCCAAGGGGTCCCGAAGGAGGGCTCGTTGCCGAGGTAGGCGTACGGCTCCGAGGCGCCCGCGTTGAGGCTGCTGAAGAAGGTGTCGAGACGGGCGGTGACGGCGGCGGCGCCGCCCATGGCCGCGAACAGTCCGGGCAGATCCTGCGGCACCATCCACGTGTACTGGGCCCCGTTGCCCTCCGCGTACTCCGTCTTCTGGGCCGGGGTGAAGGCCGGCCAGGTGCCGTCGGCGGCGCGGGGCTGAATGTATCCGGTGGCGGGGTTGAAGAGGTTGCGCCAGTTCCCGGAGGCCCGCAGCAAGGTGTTGTACGCGGTCAAGTCCCCCAGCCGGTGGGCGAGTTGGGCCAGCGCGTAGTCGGCGACGGCGTATTCGAGGGTGGTGGAGACCGAACCCCACACCCCCTTTGTACCGGCGGGCACATAGCCGAGGGTGTCGTACTGCGCGTGTCCGGGCCGCTGCCGGTCGTCCTGGCGGTCCGCGAGAGCCGTGCGCAGCAGGACGTCGGCGTCGAAGTCGGTGCCGCCGAAGGCATGGATCGCGGAGGCGATGGCGGGCAGCGGGTCACCGACCATGACACCGCTGCCGCCGTTCGCGAGGGTCCAGCGGTCGAAGTACCCTGCCTGGAGGCCCTGGTTGAGGACGGACTGCGCGATGTCGGAGGCCTCGCGCGGGGCGAGCAGCGCCAGCAGCTGGACCTGGCAGCGGTAGACGTCCCAGCCGGAGAAGTTCGCGTACTGCACGTGCCCGGTGCGGGTGCGATGCACGAGCCCGTCCATGCCGGTGTAGCGGCCGTCGGTGTCGCTGAAGACGCTGGGGTGCAGGAGGGCGTGGTAGAGCGCGGTGTAGAAGACCCGGCGCTGGGCGTCCGTACCGCCGCCGACGGTGACCCGGTTCAGCCAGGTGTTCCAGTCGGCGCGCACGGTCTGCCGCACGGTGTCGTACGACCGTGCCACCTGCTCGGTGAGCGCGTTGCGGCGGGCGCCCTCGACGTCGACGAAGGAGACGCCGACCCGGACGGTCACCCTGCGCACGCCGGGGGCGAAGGTGACCATGGCCGCGCCCGGTTTGCCGTCGGGATGGGTGGCCTGGGCGAAGGGCTGGTCGAAGGTGGCCTGGAAGTAGAGCCGGTAACGGTTCTTCGACTTGCAGAAGGCGCCGCTGTCGCTGTACCCGGACAGCGTGTTGGTACCGATGTCGACCGACCCGGTCGCCGCGGTGAACGCCTTGGCCGCGTCGATGCTCACCGCGGCGGGGCGGGTGTCGGTGGCCGGATAGGTGAAGCGGGCGATGCCCGAGCGCTGGGTGGTGGTCAGGTCGGTGCCGATGCCGTTGTCGAAGGTGACGTGGTAACTGCCGGGCGCCGCCTGCTCATTGGCGTGCGAGAACGTGGCATAGGCCGGGGGCACGGCCTCCTGGGTGGGCATGAAGGGCACGTTGCCGTAGGCGGCGCAGCCGGCTCCGGAGATGTGCGCGAGGCTGAAGCCGCGGATGCGATTGTCGCCGTAGGAGTAGCCGCCGTGCTGATACGTCACCGTGTCCGGGCTCCACTGCATCCCGCCGAGCGGCGCCGACGCTCCCGGAAAGGTGTTGCCCGCGCCGCCGCCGTGTCCGAAGTTGGGGCCGCCGGGGGCGGTGCCGACGAACGGGTTGACGTACCGCGCGAGATCGTCGACGGCCCGGGGCCGGGGCTTGCCGTCCGCCCGGACCGGGGCGGCGGCGGCCGTTCCGGACGCCACGAGCACCGAGGTCGCCAATACGGCCCGCAGCAGGGGAAGTCGCACCACGTGTCTCCAGCCAGCCAGGGGAACCCGCCACCCGCGCGGCGCCGGACCGCGAGTCTCCCCAACCCGGCCTTCAGGGCAGCGCCGCCACACCGTCGGGGGTGGGGGAGCAAGCCGGTCGGGTCAGCAGGTCGCGTCCCGGTGGCCGTCGAGGTAGGTGGTCCGTTCCAGCGGCGTGAGGTCCCGGTGTACGGCGGCGCAGATCTTGTCGACGGCCTGCTGCGGGTCGAGCAGTGTCAGGCTCCACAGTCGGGCGGTTCCGTCGGTGCTGCCGGTGGCGAGGGTGTGTCCGTCCGGGGTGAAGGCCACGGACCGTACAGGCCCTGTGTGGCCGGTCAACGTGGCCCGCAGCCGCCCGGTGGCCGCGTCCCACAGACGCGCGGTGCCGTCGTCACTGCCGCTGGCCACGGTGCGGCCGTCGGCGCTGAAGGCCACCGCCCGCACCTGGTCACCGTGTCCGCTCAAGACGGCCCGCTGCTGCCCGGTGGACGCGTCCCACAGACGTATGGTGCGGTCTGCGCTGCCGCTGGCCAGGGTCTTTCCGTCGGGGCTGAAGGCGAGCGCCAGGACACCGCTGGTGTGGCCGGTGAGGGTGGCCCGGGTGGTGCCGGTGGCGAGGTCCTGGAGCTGGATCGTGTTGTCGTACGAGCCGGTTGCCAGCGTGTGGCCGTCAGGGCTGACGGCCACGGACCATATGGCTTTGGTGTGCCGGGTGGTGAGAGTGCGCCCCTTGCCTGTGGTCGTGTCCCACTGTCGCAGCTCGTTCAAACGGCTGTTGTAACGGGTGATCAGGCTGCGGCCGTCCGGGGTGAAGGAGACTGACATGACCTCGGCCGTGTAGGGCAGGACCAGGCGAGTCCTCGCCGTGCGCACGTCCCACAGCCGTACGGTCCGGTCGAAGCCGCCCGTGGCCAGAGTGCGGCCGTCCGGGCTGAACTCCAGGGACTGGACGGGAGCGGTGTGGCCGGTGAGGGTGGCCCGGAGGGTCCCGGTGACCGTGTTCCACAGACGGGTCTTCCCGTCGGCACCTCCGGTGGCCAGGGTGCGGCCGTCGGGGCTGAGGGCCGCCGAACTGAGGGAACCGGTGCGGCTGCTGAGAGCGGTACGGACCTGTCCGGTGTCCAGCTGCCACAGCCGGGCCGTGCGGTCGTCGCTGCCGGTGGCCAGGGTGCGGCCGTCGGGACTGAAGGCCACCGAGTTCACTCCCTCCGTGTGCCCGGTGGTGATGAACCGGGTCTCGTCGGTGGCCAGGTCCGTCAGCCGCAGTGTCTTGTCGTACCCGGTGGTGGCCAGGGTGCGGCCGTCCGGGCTGAAGGCCAGCGACCACTCCGCACCGGGGTGGTTGGAGAGCAGCACGTGGCCGGTACTGCTCGCGCCGTGGGGCGACATTGCTGCCCGTACCGGCCAGGTCCGGACGGTGTAGCCGACGACGCCGGCGAGGGCCTGTCCGTCGGGGCTGAAGGCCAAGGAGCTCACCTGGCCGCCATTGCCATGCAGGACGGCCCGCGCCTTCCCGGTCGCCGTGGCCCACAGCCGTGCGGTGCCGTCGGTACTGCCGGTGGCCAGGAGGTGGCCGTCGGGACTGAACGCCAACGACCAGACAGAGTCGGTGTGGCCCTTGAGCGTGGCACGGATCTTCCGGGAGGCCACGTCCCACAGGCTCACCGTCCTGCCTGAGGCCGCCGCGACCGTACGGCCGTCGGGACTGAATGCCATCGCGGCGACAAAGCCGTGAGTGGCGAGGCTGACGCTGACGGTGCCCGTGGCCAGGTCCCAGAGTTCAAGGCCGTGCTCTCCGCCGACTGCCAGGGTGCGGCCGTCCCGACTGAACGCCACCGACCGGACGGGCCCGGTGTGACCGGCGAGCGTGACCCGCAGCGTGCCGGTGGCGGTGTCCCACAGCCGCACGGTCTCGTCGGCGCTCGCGGTGGCCAAGGTGCGGCCGTCCGGGCTGAACGCCACCCACCGCACCTTGCCGCCGACGGTCATAGAGTGCCGCAACGGCAACGCGGCAGCCGTATAGATACTGCTGACGGCCTCGGCGCTGGGGCTCGTGCGGTAGGCCTGGACCGCGAGCAGTGAGGCCAGGTCCGGGTTGGTGTCCAGCAACGCCGCCGACTGGGCGGCGAGTTGCCGGGACAAGGCCGTGTGCTGCGCGCTGACAGCCCCCTGCCGCTGGTCGAACGCCAGCCCGGCGGCGATGACCGCCACCACGAGCAGCGCGGCCAACGCCGCGATCAGGGACCGCAGTCGGCGGGTCGCACGAGCCGCCACGCGCTCCTCGGCGTCCCGCATCCGGAGGCTCGCCGTGAGGAACTCCCGCTCCAGCACCGTGAGTTGGTCGACACTCCCGGAGGCGGTGAAGGCTTCCTCGGCCGCGGTCAGCCGGGCCCCTCGGTACAGGGCACCTGCGTCGCGGTCCAACTGCTCCCACGCCACGGCCGATTCGGTGAGCAAACGGTGCCGGCGCAGCAACTCGCGGTCCCGGTCGATCCATTCGCGCAGCCGGGGCCACGCGGTGATCAGCGCCTCGTGGGCGAGATCGACGGTGTCGTCATCGAGGGTGATCAGCCGGGCCCGGGCCAACCGGTCCAGTACGACAGCCGTTTCGCCGGTGCCGTCGGCGTCGAGCTCGGCACGGCGGGCGGGACGGCCGGCGTCGTCGCTGCCCTCGCCCGGAGCGATCAGCCGCAGCATCACCTGACGGGCGAGCACGGCCTCCTGCGGGGAGAGGCTGCCGTAGAAGTCCTCGGCGGTCTGGGTGATCGCACCCCGGACACCACCAGCGGCCTCGTACCCCTTGAGCGTCAGTGTGCGGCCCCGTCGGCGGCGCCAGGTCTCCAGCAGCGCGTGGGACATCAGCGGGAGGCCGCCGGGCCGGTCGGTCACGTCCGCGATGATCCGGTCGGTCAGGGCGCGCTCGACGGTCAAGCCTTGGGCCGTCGCGGGCTTGACGACGACCTCACGCAGTTCACCCGTGCTCATCGGGGCGACGAGCAGGCTCGCACCGCGCAGCGCGTCCGCGAGGCCGCGGTGCTCACCGAGCCGCCCGTAGAGGTCCGCGCGCACCGCGATCACCACCCGCAGCCGCCCGCCGGGCCGGGACGCGGTCAGCAGCCGGTCCAGGAAACGGGTGCGCTCGGCGGGGTCCTGACAGAGCGTGAAGACCTCCTCGAACTGGTCCACGATCACCCACGTGTCCCCGTCCCCCGTGGTCTCGGCCGGGGCGAGTGCTCGGGCGTGGGTACGCGCCGGATGCTCGCCGGGGGTGAGGATGCGTACGGCCACCGGGCGGGCACCCGGCCAGGCCTCGCCGCGCAATGCCGGAACCAGCCCGGCCCGCAGCAGGGACGACTTGCCACTGCCTGACGTCCCGACGACGGCCACGAAGCGGTTGTCGAGCGCCAACTCCGCGAGATCGGCGACCAGTTGATCCCGGCCGAAGAAGCGACCGCTGTCACCCGGCCCGAACCGCGCCAGCCCCCGATACGGCGGCGTGGCACCCTCGTCCTCCTCGGGCCGACCGGCCTCCTCCTCGGCCGCCCGCCGCCAACGCCCCTCCCACTCACCGGGGTCCGCGCCACAGGCCTGGACGTAGGCGAGGACGACGGGCAGGGACGGGAGGCGTTCGCCGGCCGCCGCCTCGGACAGCGTGGCCGCCGAGAAGTCGGCCCGGCCGGCCATCACCCGATAGGTGATCCCTCCTGCCTCCTGCCTCAGTTGACGCAACTCGTACGCAAACCGCTGCACCGGTCCGGTCTCAGGATCCAGCGGACTCTCCGGACGCCCCACGCCGATCGCCCCCTACTACCTCACCCGTCCTGCCGAACGTCCCGCGCCCCTCCCCCAAGGGGACGCGGGACGACCTCCCCCGCTGCACCGAGTTCACCGGGCAGGGAGTTGACTGGCAGCCCTTCCCGAGCCGCCAATCAATAAGAACTCTCGCACTTGGATGGGGAGTTGGGCGGCGCGGCGAAGACCGCCATGGGCCGGTCCCCGCCACCGCACCCGGCGGGCCTCACTCCCCCCGCCGCTCCACCAGCTCCGCCAGTTCGGACGCGAAGAGCTCGGCCGGGTCGAAGCCCATGCCGGTGAAGTGGCCGGCGAGTTCCAGGGAGAGGACTCCGTGCAGACGGGTCCAGAAGGTCAGGGCCAAGTGGAGGGCCTCGGGCGGGGCGGGGTGGTCGCCGGCCCAGAAGCGATGGTCTGCGAGCTGCGTCTCGAACGGTGTTGCGGGACCGTCCGAGAGCCCTGCGGCGGCGCAGGCGTCCAGCAGGGGCGTCATGATCTCGGACGCGATGCCGGTGATGTCGTCGGGCGCGTGGTAGCCGGGGACGGGGGTGCCGTAGACGAGGAAGTACCGCTGGGGGTCGGCGAGGGCCCATGCCCGCAGGGTGTGGGCCAGTCCGGGCAGGTCGGCGCCGGTCTCGGCGGCCGTGCGGAAGGTGTCGGCGAGGCTGCGGTAGGCGTCCCGGACGAGCTCGGTGATCAGGTCGTCCCGGCTGGCGAAGTACCGGTAGAGCGCGGGGCCGCTCATGCCCATCCGCTTGGCGATGGCATTGAGGGAGAGCGCGGAGGCTCCCGCCGTGGCGATCTGCTCCCGTGCGTGGTCCTTGATCTCCGTGCGCACCTGGTCGCGGTAGCGCTCACGCGGAGTCCTCGTGCCTGTTTCCGCCATGACCGGCCGCCTTCCACACTCACGGGACTACATGCTCAAGCTTCAGTTAGAAGGTATCACGATTGCACTTGACGATCCCTTCTAGCGTGCGTTAGAACTTATAACGAACACGAAAGCACATAGCTCGCCGCAGCTCGCTCACAGTGGAGGTCGCCATGAACAACACCACCGACGCACTCGTCGAGGTCGTCCTGCCGGGCAAGGTCGAGCCCGAGGGCCTGGAGGTCCGGCACGGAGCCGTCCCCGTCGCGGGCCCCGGCCAGGTCGTGATCCGGATGGAGGCGACCGGGGTCTCCTTCGCCGAGCAGCAGATGCGCCGCGGCCGGTACTACGACCAGCCCCCGTTCCCCTTCGTCCCCGGCTACGACCTGGTCGGCACCGTCCAGAGCACCGGCGCCGGCGTGGAACCGGGCCTGGTCGGCACCCGGGTGGCCGCGCTGGTGAAGGTCGGCGGCTGGGCCAGCCATGTGCTGGTCGACGCGGCCGACGTGGTGCCCGTGCCGGCCGGGGTCGGCTCGGCGGAGGCCGAGACAGTGGTGGTCAACGGGATCACCGCCTGGCAGATGCTGCACCGCAAGGCCCGGGTCCGCGCGGGCCAGACGATCCTGGTGCACGGTGCCAATGGCGGCGTCGGCACGGTCCTGGTCCAACTCGCCCGCGCCATGGGCGTGCATGTGATCGGTACGGCGTCACCGCGCCACCACGACGCCCTGCGCGACCAGGGTGTCGAGCCCATCGACTACCGCACCCCGGACCTCGCCGCACGGGTCCGCGACCTCGCCCCGCGCGGGGTGGACGCCGTCTTCGACCACGTCGGCGGCCCGAGCGTCGTCCGGTCCTGGCACCTCCTCGCCCTCGGCGGCACCCTCGTCTCCTACGGCAGCGCCTCCACGCGCGACGACGAGGGCTCCAAGCAGCTGCCCGTGCTCAAGATCCTCGGCCGGGTCTGGACGTGGAACGCTCTGCCCAACAGCCGCCACGCCTACTTCTTCAACGTCTGGGCCGGGCGCGCCCTGAACAAGAACCGGTTCCGCGCCCAGCTTCGCACCGACCTCTCACAGGTCTTCGCGGCCGTCGAGCGCGGCGAGGTCACACCCCAGATCGCGGCCCGGCTGCCGCTCGCCCGTGTCTCCGACGCCCTGCGCCTCGCCGAGTCGGGCACGGTCGCCGGCAAGGTCGTACTGACCCCGTAGTACGGCCCTCCATCGCCGTACGGCCTTCCCACGACGGCGACCGTCAGGCGGCGCCCCAAGCCTCGACATGCCGGAGCACATGGTCGGCGAGCTCGGCCGGCTGAAGGTTGAGGGCCGCCACGGCGGGGCGGCTCAGCGCCACCCGCACCGGTTCGAAGTCGCCCGTGTCGGGGTCCTCGAGCTCGGGACCGTGCCGGCGGTCCAGGTCCATGTCGAGCAGATCGGCGAGGAAGTAGTGCTGTACGACGGTGGTCGTCCCGCCCGGTTCGGTCAGGGTGAGGAACTCGGTGGCGGGACCGATCGTGGCACCGATCTCCTCCATGGCCTCGCGGCGCAGGGCCGCTTCGAGGTCCGCGTCGGCGGGCTCGACGCTTCCGCCGACGGTGGTGCAGTAGGAGTCACCGCCCGGCCAGCCCCTCTTCAGGAACACCAGCTGACCGCGGTCGAGCAGCACGACCCGTGCCTTGTGACGGACCCTCATGCCCGGAGAGCCTAGCGAGGCGGCGCCGCCGACGACGCGCGGACGACGAGTTCGACCGGTGGGTCGGTCACCGGCAGCGGGGGTGCCTGCGGGTTCTCGATGGCGTGCACGAGGAGCTGGAGGCCGGTCCGCGCCATCGCGTCGAACGGCTGCCGTACGGTCGTCAGCGGCGGAGTCACATAGGCGGCGACCGGGGTGTCGTCGAAGCCGACCACGCTGATGTCCTCCGGCACCCGTCGGCCGGCCTCCGTCAGGGCGCGGATGAGCCCGATCGCCATGTCGTCGTTGGCGGCGAACACCGCGGTGACGCCGGGGTCGGCGGCCAGTGCGTGACCGGCCGCGTAACCGGAGGCGGCCGACCAGTCGCCCTGCACGACCGGCGGTTCCGCCCGGCCGTGCGCGGCGAGCGCCGCCCGCCAGCCTTCGAGACGGTCCCGGGCGGAGTACCAGCGCGCGGGTCCCGCCAGATGGTGGACCGTGGTGTGGCCGAGCTCCAGCAGGTGTTCGGTGGCGGCCCGCGCCAGGCGGCTGGAGACGATCCCGGCCGTCACCACATGGGGCGCGACGAAGGGCGGGGGCGCGCCGAGGACGAGCACCGGCACGTCGACCCGCGCCGACAGGTCGGCGCCGTCCTCCTCGTCGATCGGCTCGGAGATGACGATGCCGTCCACACCCTGGTCCAGGAGCGAGTCGACGGCACCGGCGATGCCCGCCGACTCGCCCTCCATGGTGTTGACCACACGGAGTGCGTAGCCGGTGTCGCGTACGGCTCGCTCGACGCCCATGAGCAGCGAGGCGGGGCCGTAGAGAGCGGTTCCGAGCGTGACGACGCCGATGGAACGGGTGCGTCCGGAGGCCAGCGCGCGGGCCGCGTTGTTCGAGCGGTAGCCGAGTTCCTCGGCCGCCGCCAGGACCCGACGGCGTACGTCCGCGGAGACGTACGGCTCGTCGTTCATGACCCGGGACACCGTCTTCTGCGACACGCCCGCCAGGCGCGCCACGTCCACACTGCGCGGTGCGGCTCCCGCGCCGCGTCCTGTCCCTGGTGCCATGGCGTCTCCTGATCTTCGGCAGCCGCATACTAGCTTCCGCCCGATGCCCGCAGGCCTCGCGCTGTCGGGAAGCGCGAGGCCTGAAGGTTCTCGTTCCTCCTTGTTACACCGTGGCCGTGAGGGTCACGTCGATGTTGCCGCGGGTGGCGTTGGAGTAGGGGCACACCTCATGGGTGGCCTTCACCAACTGGTCGGCGGTGGACTGCTCCAGCCCGGGCAGGTGCGCGGTCAGCGACACGGCCAGGGTGAAGCCGCCGGTGTCCAGCGCGAGCAGGGTGACCTTCGACTGGACGGTGGAGGCTCCCAGTCGGACGCCCTGGCCGCCCGCGATCAGGCGGAGTCCGTTGTGGAAACAGGCGGCGTAGCCGGCGGCGAAGAGCTGCTCGGGGTTGGTCCTGTCGCCGCCGGGGCCGCCCATCTCCTTCGGGACCGCGAGGACTTCGTCCAACACGCCGTCGAGGGAACGGACTTCGCCGTTGCGGCCGTCGCCGGTCGACAGGGCCTCGGTGGAGTACAGCGCAGACATGGTGGTTCCCTTTTCGTGAGTGCCGGGACGTGATTGCTACGACGTGAGTGTGCTGCCGTCGGCCATTCGCAGCCTGCCCCTGCCAGGGGCACGCTTCCTGCCGCCCAGGTGATCGGCCCTCGACCTATGGCCGGCGCGACAAGGGCGGGCAAACCGTCAAGCATCGCCCTCGCACAGACACACGACTCTCGTTCATATCTACGAACTTGGCTCCCGGTGGGTGCCGTCTCCGTCGAACCTCTGATAGTTAAGTTTCCTATCAGTTCGGCGGCATGACCAACTCCCGACCCCCCACCACCATTTGGAGTCCCAGTGGTCCACCCGTTCCGTGCCTCAGCGACCCCCGAACCGGCGAGCCCCTCGCGCCGGACCCTCCTCGCGCTCCTCGGCGTGTCGCTCACGGCAGTACCTCTGCTGCGCACTCCGCAGGCCTCGGCAGCCTCTCCGGCGGTCCGGGCTGTCGGCCTCGACGACCCGGCGAAGAAGGAGATCGCCATGCAGCTGGTGTCGAGCGCGGAGAACTCCTCGCTCGACTGGAAGGCCCAGTACAAGTACATCGAGGACATAGGCGACGGCCGCGGCTACACCGCCGGGATCATCGGCTTCTGCTCCGGCACCGGCGACATGCTCGACCTCGTCCAGCTCTACGCGAGCCGCAAGCCCGGGAACGTCCTCGCCAAGTACCTGCCCGCGCTCCGCTCGGTCAACGGCACCGACTCGCACTCCGGCCTCGACCCGAACTTCCCGAAGGACTGGCGCACGGCGGCGCAGGACACGGTGTTCCAGCAGGCGCAGAACGACGAACGCGACCGCGTGTACTTCAACCCGGCCGTCAGCCAGGGCAAGACCGACGGGCTCCGTGTCCTGGGCCAGTTCACGTACTACGACGCCATCGTCATGCACGGCGACGGCGACGACCCCACCAGTTTCCGCAACATCCGTGCCCGCGCCCTGCGTTCGGCCAAGCCGCCGGCCCAGGGCGGCAACGAGACGACGTATCTCAACGCCTTCCTCGACGCACGCGTGTGGGCCATGCAGCAGGAGGAGGCCCACAGCGACACCACCCGTGTCGACACCGAACAGCGCGTCTTCCTCCGCAACGGCAATCTCGACCTCAACACGCCGCTGTCCTGGAAGGTCTACGGAGACAGCTACCACATCAACTGACCTGTGCCGTCGGCACGTTGAGGCACATGGAACGGTCGAGGCCGTTCGTGACGGGCTGACGGATCACAGGCGGACAGGACGACGCGGCGCCGGGACCCGAGGTCATGGGTTCCGGCGCCGTAGCCGTCTCGCGCCGTCCCCTCCCCCAGGTCATGCCTGCCGCGTATCGCCGTATGCCGCACAGGCCTTGGACATCCGCGCACCGCCGTTCCTAACGTGGTCCGCGAGCCCGCCGCCCTCCGCCGCCGGGTCGACCCGGACCGATCTGAGGGATCTCCACTGTGCGTGTTTTCGTTGCGGGCGCGACGGGTTACATCGGATCCGCGGTCGTCCGTGAACTCCTCGGAGCCGGGCATCACGTCGTCGGCCTCGCCCGCTCGGAGTCGGCCGCCGACGTGTTGACGCGATCCGGCGCCGCCGTGCACCGCGGTGACATCACGGACGTCGACAGCCTGCGCGCCGGCGCCGCGGCGGCGGACGGTGTCGTCTACGCCGCGAACCAGCACATCGCCGAGACCACCGACCCGGCCGCCCGCGCAAAAGCCGAGCTGGCCGCCGTGGAGGCGATCGGTGCCGAACTGGCAGGCACGGACAAGTCGTTCGTGGTCACCTCGGGGGTCCTCGGCCGCACCCCGGGGCAGCTGCTCACCGAGGAGACCCCCACTGTCCCGACCGTCGTCACGGCCCCACGGCTCCAGGTCGAACTGTCCGTTCTCGCGCTGAGCGAGCACGGAGTGCGCTCGTCCTCCGTACGGCTGGCACCGACCGTGCACGGCCGAGGGGATGCACGCGGCTTCATCCCGGCTCTCATCGGCGTCGCTCGTACGACGGGCGTGTCCGCGTTCGTCGGGGACGGATCGAACCGGTGGCCGTCGGTGCATCGACGGGACGCGGCGACCCTGTACCGACTGGCGCTGGAGTCCGCCTCGGCCGGCACCCGGCTCCACGCGGTCGCCGAGGAGGGCGTGCCGTTCGGCGAGGTCGCGCGAGCCATCGGCCGCCGGTTGCAGGTCCCGGCCGTCAGCCTGACCTCCGACGAGGCGAGTCGGCATTTCGCCGGTTTCCTGGCCCCGTTCGTCTCGCTCGACAACCCGGCGTCGAGCGCGCTCACCCGACAACGCACCGGATGGAAGCCGACGCACGCCGCGCTGGTCCCGGACATCGAAGAGGGCCATTACTTCGGGGAGTTGAGCGAGGATTTCAGCGCGGAACTCTGAACCGGGCCCGTGAAACGCCGGTCCGGGCCGAGGCGGGGACCGTACATCCGTCGGCGGCGGCAAGGACTTCGCAGGCCTCGACGCGTCCCGCGCGGATCCGCTGTTCGGCAGGGCCATGCGGGGTGTCCGCCGTGGCGGCGAGGGCGGTCGCCATCTTGGCCCGGCCCTGACTCAGCCGGCTGCGCACCGTGCCGACCGGAATCCCGCAGGCGACCGCGATCCGCTCGTACGAGGTGACCTCGGCGGCGAAGTAGCGGAGCAGCAGGGGCATCCGCAAGGCCGGGGAGAGTTCGGCAAGAGCTTCCCAGACCCAGTCCCGGAGCGCGTTCCGCTCAAGCCACTGCTCCGGACCCAACTGCGCTGCCACCACCGGGAGTTCACTCACCGGCCGGACCAGGACCGCTTCCCGCAGCAGCAGCCGGCCGGCGTTGCGCACGATCATCCGCAGCCACGCCCCCACGGCCGCCGGATCACGGACATCGCCGATCCGCAGCAGCGCCGTCAGCGCCGCGTCCTGCATCACGTCGTCGGCGTCCGCACCCGGCCCCAGAATGCTCAGGGCCACCGCGCGCATCCCGTCCCGGTGCCGCTCCAACAACAGCCCCAGCGCGGCGACTTCACCGGACTGGGCCGCGCGCGTCAGCAGTACGTCCTCCAGACACGCCGCTTCGTCGCCTTCCCCCATCACACGATCCCTTCCGGCATCCGTCCGGCTCCTCACGGCCGTTCGGCGGGAGCCGTCCTCCGGGCACGCGGGCCCGGAGGACGGTTCACCGTTCACGTGGGTCAGGCGTCCGCCAGCCAACTGCCGTGGAATCCGGCGGGTACCCGTCGGGGCAGGTGGATGGTGGCCACCGGCTCCCGTGCGAGGTTGTCGGCGTCGAGGATCACCAGGTCGCTCCGGTCGGTCGAGGCGTCGTAGACATAGGTCATGAGCCAGCCGGGGCCGCCGGGTTGGTCGTCGGCGGGGGCGAAGGCCGCCTCGCCCGGGAAGCGTCCCGGAGCGAAGTAGTGGCTGGCCACGCTCGACTTGCGGAGGTCGTACCGGTGGATCGCGGCACGCGACTCGTCCGGGTCGTACTGCGGAAGCTCCGGGACGGGCGCCGCGGTCGCGTGACCGAAGTCTGCCGGGAGGCCCGCGAGTCGGTCGTCGATGCGGGGGAACTCGCCCGGGTGGTCGTCGAGTTGCTCCTCCGCGACGGCACCGGTGACGAGATCGATCGTCCACCGCCACAGGTGGGCAGCCGTCGCCACGGTGACGCCGTCCCGCAGCGACAGGTAGCGCATGCCCAGCAGGACGAGACGCCGACCGTCGTTCTCCTCGAAGGAGTTGAGGGTGTGGAAGACGTAACACGGGTCGATGCCGAACCAACGGATGTCCCCGTGCGGGTCGTCCCGGCGCAGCACGCCGAGCCTGGCTCCATAGGTGTCGGACCAGACGTACGGCATGCCTCCGTTCGGATCCATGGCCCGCTCGATGCTGAACACGGCGGGCAGGTCCATGAAGACGACATGGTTCCTGGTCAGGTAGAAGTCGTGCATCATCGTGTGCGCCGGGACGTCGATCGGCCGGCTGACGGTCAACTCGCCACTGGCGTCGGCGCGGTGATAGGTCAGGTAGGGCGCCGACAGCCCTCCGTACCCGTAGAAGTGGAGCTCACCGGTGACCGGGCAGGTCTTGGGGTGGGCGGTCATCGGGGTGCGCAGGTGTCCGTCGAAGTCGTAGGGGCCGACCGTGTCCAGTTCGCGCCCGGCCTCGCAGCTCAACTCCTGCGGGAAGGACGTCTCGACGAGGGCGAGGGTGCGGCCCGCGTGCCGTATGACGTGGGTGTTGGCGACGCCCGCGGCCAGGTTCATCTCGCCGTCCCGGCCGTAGACCTGGGCGCCCGTGGCGAGGGTCGGGGTGCGGACCCAGCGGTTGCGGTACGAGGTCGCCCTGCCGCCGTCGAGGCGGACTCCGTGCACCATCCCGTCGCCGGTGAACCAGTGGGCCGAGGCCGCCTCGTGCGGGTTGGGGCCGTTGCGCAGATACCAGCCGGTGAGTTCCGGCGGGACGGCTCCGGTCACCTTCAGTTCCGTGACCGTGATCTCGTCGGGAACCGGGGCGAAGTTTCCGGCGAGGTGCGGAGGGGTCTTGTCTGTACTCACAGGGAATTTCCTTCGGATGACGGTCAGGCGTCCGCTGCCAGCAGGGCTTCGAGGCGCGCCTGGACCCGCTTGGGATAGATCGAGGTGAAGACGGCGGGGGCGACCAGGCCGACGACATGGGCGGTGATACCGACCCAGGCGGGCGCGTCGGTCGCGTTGCTGATGGCCAGTACGACGGCGATGAAGGTGAACCCGGCTCCCCAGGCGGCCGTGATGGCGTTGTTGACGGAGAGGAATCCCGGGGTGTTCCAGTACTCCTCGGGCGTCTGCCGGCGGGCGATCCCGAGCGTGAAGGGACTGCGGAGAGCCATGCTGCCCCAGGCCGTACCGGCGAGCCACACGAAGGAAAGGACGTCGCTGTGGTCCTGGACGGACGAGTCGGGCGAGCTGAAGGCGATCGCCCCGATGATGACGAAGTAGATGACGGTGCTGATCTCCAGGACCATCGCGTCCATCGCCACTCCCCTGCGCCGGTCCTGCAGTAGCAGCAGAAGGCCGGAGACACAGCCGGCCACCGCCCCCCAGCGCCAGTCGACGGCGGAGACGAAGCCCGCCACGATCCATGGGACGAACCCACGCATATAGCCCATGATGCCCACGATGAGTTTCCTCGCAGTTCGACGTTCCAACTTTGACAGGTGGAAGCTAGATGCTCCGCAAACAACATGTCAAGGTCGGAATATTGAACGAAAGTCCACCGCCGCACTGTCCCGGCGAACTCGAACTGGCCCTACCTGCACGAACGTTCACGACCACGCCCGACCTCCACGCGGCCTCCCTGCCCGGCACACAGAATCCGCAGGGGTAGTTTTCGACCTGTCAATATTGGAGTGACACGGGTTAGGGTTGTCGGCATGAGCCTCCGCAACGCCCTCCTGGGCCTCCTCGTCTTCCGCCCCGGCAGCGGCTACGACCTGCTGAAGATGTTCGACACCTCGCTCGGCTACGTCTGGCCCGCCAAACAGAGCCAGATCTACGGCGAGTTGACGAAGCTGGACGCGACGGGCCTGATCAAGGTGACGGAGGAGGGCCCCCGGGGGCGCAAGCAGTACTCGCTCACCCCCGAAGGGCACGCGGAGACGGTGCGCTGGCTGACCGAGAGCCGGGAGAGCAGGCCGCAGCGCAACCCGATGCTCCTGCAGACCTTCTTCCTGGGACTCCTGCCGCGCGAGGAAGCGGTACAGCGACTCCTCGACCACGCGGAGGCCTCGGCCAAGGAGCACGACACCCTTGTCGCCCTACGGGACACGGAGGACTGGGACAAGGACATGCTGACCATGTGCGGCAGACTCGTCCTGGAACACGGCATTCGCCAACGCGTCCTGGAACAGGAGTGGGCGCGCTGGGCCGCCGACCAGCTTGGCGCCGAGCATGCCGCGGATCCCGACGGGGGCCCAACAGGCGCTCCCGGCAAGGAGACTGACGCGGAGGAGCCCGGCAGAACGTCGTAGCGCCCGGCTCCGCCTTCGTCACCTGTAGCCACGCTCCTCGATCAGGCGGACGACTCGGCGGGCAGCAGGTGGACCAGGCCGACCCGGTGCCCCTCGTCCGCCTTGACATGGACGGCCCGAACTCTCCAGCGGCCGGCGGGCAGCGGGACCGGCGCCTCGGCGGGCAACCCGCCACCGGGATACTCGACACCCAGGTCGGCACCCGCTTCGGCGGAGTCCATGAGCACGGCCGGGCCGTCCGACACCCATGCGCCGCACTCTTCCCACGGGGTGACGGGGTCCGCGAGCACCGCCGCCCTCAGGCCGACCTCGGAATCGGCGCCGAACCACCGCAGGAAGGCTCGGCGCTCCGGCAGATAGCGACTGCCGGCCGGTTCGTCCGCCGGCACCAGTGCCTGCGCACCGCTGCGGCCGACAACTATCAAGGGCCCGCCCATCGACTCCACCCAGACAGGGGAGGTGGGTGACACATCGGTGGCGGCGGGCGAGATCGAGTCCATGCCGCCAGTGTGCCCGCGCCCACTGACAACGCCCCCAGAAGGCGCACCGGCACCCGGGACAGGCATGGCCCAGCCACTCGGTGCGAACATTTCCTGCCACCTCCCCCTCTGCCGCCCCCGAGGACACTGACCCTCGTCGTTTCGGAGAATATATCTCCACTTTCTTCGGCCCCGGAAGCCCCGCGTCCCGCCCCTCCGGGACGAACGGTGGAAACCTCTTCCCACCTGGGGCGATGCCGGCGCCGAGATGACCTCCGCGCTACGAACCGCAGCCATCGAGGCCGCGCAGAGCGCGTTTTCCACTTCGGTTCGATCCCTTGACAGCCTCAACCGGGCGTTCACAAACTACCGACCATTCGGTTGACGGGCCCGGGTCGGACGCCCCGGCTGTCGACATTCCAGAAGGGTGATCACCATGACTGACGTGTCGCTTCACGATGCCCAGAGCCCGCCGGTGCCCACCGGCACCACCTCCCACATCGGTCACGCGACAGCCGTGGGAGCGGCCGGGTTCGCGTGGTGCTCGCTGATCCTGGGCCTGCACACCGCCGGCGTCATCGACGCGGCCGACGGCACGATCGTGCTGGCGGGGACCTTCTTCTACGGCGGCATCGTCCAACTCGTCGCGGGCTTCTTCGCGTTGGCGGCCGGGGCGACCTTCGCGGCCTCCTTCCTGACGGCGTACGGGGCGTTCTGGCTCGGCTACACCGTCATCGAGTTCTGGGCGGCACCGCACATCGCGGGCAACGCGGCAGCCGCGGCGAAAGCTCATGGGGCCACCGCGGAGGCCGCGGCGGCCCAGGGCGGTCACGCGGTGATGCAGTCGCTGGGGCTGTTCCTGCTCGCCTGGCTCGTCGTCACGCTGGTCTTCGCCGTCGCGAGTCTGGGCACCAACGCGGTGACCGTGACCGCGTTCGCCCTGCTGACGCTGACGATCGTGCTGCTGGTGGTCGCCTACCTGGGGGCTTCGAGTGCGGGCGTCCCGAGCGATTCGGTGCTGCACAGCGCCGGCTATGTCGAGATCGCCCTGGCCGCCGTCGCCTTCTATCTGGTGCTGGCCGAGCTGACCAACGAGGTGCGCGGACGCATCGTGTTCCCGCTCTTCGCCCTGAACCGCGGCCAACAGGCCGTCCCGCAGACGGCGTGACGAGGAATCCTTCCCCACCTCAAGGAGCCGCATGAAGAAGTCCAAGGCAAGAGACCGGCTGAAGTCGCCCCACGGGTACTCCGCGCTCGGCAGCACCGCCGCGGTGCTCCTCCTGGTCGCGGCCGGGCAAACGACGGCCACCGCCCTCCCCGCGCACGCGGCCACCTGGCAGCCACCCGCCGCCACCTACACGGCGAGCGCGCCCGTGCACACCACCGTCACCATGGACGACGGTGTGAAGATCGCCGTCGAGGTCGTCTATCCGACCGACCCGAGCACCGGCGCACGCGCCTCGGGCCCGTTCCCCGTACTCCTCACCCAGAACCCCTACGGCACCCAGCGCTCCGACCCCACGGACAGCGGCACCTTTTTCGTGCAACGGGGCTACATCTACGTGGCCTCCGCGGTGCGCGGCACCGGCGAGTCCGGCGGACAGCTCGACTGGTTCGGCGACCGGCAGGGCAAGGACGGAGCCGACCTCGTCGACTGGGCGGCCCATACGCTGTCGGGGTCCAACGGCAAGGTGGGGCTTGACGGTTGCTCCTACCTCGGGGTGAACCAGTGGTTCACCGCTGCGGCCGTGGGCAAGAACTCCGCGCTCAAGGCCATCACACCGTTCTGCACCGACTCGGACTTCTACAGCGACCTCACCGCCAACGGCGGTATCCCCACCCCGTTCGTGGCCGGCATCGCCCAGGCCGAGCCGCGCGGCCCCGAGGACGATCCCGCCACCGACCCGCAGTCGGTGACCATCGCCCAGCAGGCCTCGGGCGGTTCACGCTCGTACGACGACGCCTACTGGCAGGCCCTCGACGTACAGAAACTCATGCCACGGATCGTGGCCAACGACATTCCGGCGCTGTCCGAGGCCGGCTGGAACGACCTGTTCCCCGGCGGAAACCTGGGCGCCTATGTGGCGGCCCAAAACGCCTACTACCACCGGCCGTTGACGGATCCGATCGCGTCGGGCGAGCCCGTCACCGGCCGCTACCAGGCGATCGTCGGGCCCTGGACGCACGGAGAACACGTCAACGAGGCGACGCTGCAGGCCATTCGCCTGGAATGGTTCGAGACCTGGCTCAAGAACGCGCCCACGGACATGGCCGACACCTCGACTCCCCTGCACCTGTTCGAGAACGGCGCGAGCGGCTGGGTCGACAGCGCCGCCTGGCCGCTGTCCTCCGACGCCCGTACCTACTACCTCGGCGACAGCTCCCTCGCTACCAGCAAGCCGACCGGCCAAGGGAGCGACACCCTCACCTGGAGTGCGGCGACCGCGGCGAACACGCTGACCTACACCAGCGCCCCGCTCACCAAGGCCGCCCTGCTGGACGGCCCGACCGACGTCACTCTGTACGCCGGCTCGACGACACCGGAGACCGAACTCTCGGCCAAGCTGAGCATCGTCGCGCCGGACGGGACGGTGACCAAGCAGGCCGACGGAATCCTCCTGGGCAGCCAGCGCGCGCTGGACACCCAGGAGAGCTGGTACGGCGGGAACGGCACCCTGCTCAAACCGAGCCACCCGTTCACTCAAACGTCGCAGCGCCCGGTGACCCCGGGGCGGACCACCCGGTACGACATCTCGCTCCTGTCCAACTTCACCAGGATTCCGGCGGGTTACCGCATCCAGATCAGCATCAACAGCCAGCCACCGGCGGACTTCCACTTCGCCGTCGCCCCGACCCCGCAGGAGTCGGCGAACCTGGCCGGCGGCGTCTACACGATCGAACGCTCCCCACAGGCCGCCTCATTCGTCAACCTGCCCCTGACGACGCCGAGTTCCGCGACGCCCAGCGGCGAGAACTGGGGACCGTCCTCCTGACAACACGGATGGCAGGTCTGTACGTACGGCAGACCTGCTACTCCTGTGTCGGGGCCGGCCGGACCAGCCCCATCACCTGCTCCACCGTGTCGTTGCCCAGGCTCGGTGTCGTCAGGGGAAGGTTGTCGGGACGCTGCCGGACGCCGTTCAGCAGGATCTCGATGCAGCGCCGCCAGATGTCGGGCCGCCTGCCCTGGGTGAACTGACTGGCGGCGCTCAGCATCTCCACCATGACGGGGATGTCGGAGGGAGTGATCTCCGGGCGCAGGTCCCCGCTCTCCTGGGCCCGCCGGATCAAGGCCTCCAGAAAGGGGAGCATGCCGCCCCGCGCGGTCTCCAAGGGCTCGGAACTGTGACTGCCCAGCATGATCACTTCGTGCAGGCCGCGATTCTCGGCGAGATCGGCCCCCATCTCCGTGAGGAAGTCGGCGAACCCCTGCCACGGGTCCGGATGGACGAGCGCCCGCTCGGCGGACTCCTGCCGGATCTCCAGATCCTGCTTGAACAGGGCCCGTACGAGGGAGTCCTTGTCGGGAAAGCGCCGATACACGGTGCCGACTCCGACGCCCGCGTGCCGGGCCACGTCGTCGAGCGTGACCCCCAGCCCGTGCTGACCGAAGACCTCCCGCGCGGCACGCAGGATCTTCTCCCGGTTGAGGGCGGCATCGCGCCTCAGCGGGCGGTCGCCCTCAACCGGACCATCAGCCCCAACACCCTCAGCCATGCCGCCATGCTAGCCGCGTTGATCACGGCCGGGTTTACGTTCGGCGTCCCGCACTCCGCGAAAAACGTTCCAACACCCATCGAGGTAGACTTTCCGCGCCCATGAGGACCGTGTCGTGCCTGGTCGCGCGGCTGTCAGAGCGAGGGGGGTGGACGTCATCCAGGTTCGCCCCGCCCGTATTCAGGATGTCGCGGCCGCCGCGGGAGTCTCGGTGTCCACGGTGTCGAACGTCCTGAACCGGCCGGAGCGGGTCAACGCCCGCACCGCCGAGCGGGTCCGTGACGCGGTCGCCGCCCTCGACTACGTGCCGCATCCGGGAGCCGCCGGTCTGCGCACCGGGCACTCGTCCTCGATCGGGCTGGTGCTGCCCGATGTGGCCAACTCCTTCTACTCGCGCATCGCCCGGGGCGCGGCCGACGCGGCCTACGACCACGGCTACTCGCTCGTGCTCTGCGACAGCGGAGACGACCCCGAGCGGGAGCAGGGCTACTTCACGATGCTGATCGAGCAACGGGCCGTCGGGGCGGTGGTGGTCCCGCTCGGCGCCGATCCCACCCGCCTCACCCGGCTGCGCGAACGCGGCATCCCGCTGGTGCTCGCGGACCGCGCGCTGTCGGCCCAGGACGGCTGTTCCGTCTCCGTCGACGACATCGCCGGCGGCCGGATCGCCGTACAACATCTCCTGGACAGCGGGGCGCGCGACATCCTCGTGGTGAACGGCGAGCGCGGGATCGTGCAGTGCGCGGACCGCCACCAGGGCGCCCGCCAGGCCGTCCGCACCCAGCGCGAGGCGCGGCTGCGCCAGATCGTCGCCGACGAGATGACGGTCGCGTACGGCCTGGAGATCGCCCATGGCCTCGACGAACTGCCCGACGGCGTCTTCTGCACCAACGACTTCCTCGCCGCCGGGCTGTGCCGTGGACTGGGTGAGCGGGGGGTGCGCATACCGGAGGAAGTGCAGGTGGTCGGCTACGGCGACCTCGACATAGCGAGCTTCGTGGGGACGACCCTGACGACGGTACGGCAGCCGGTCGAGGAGCTGGGCCGGGCGGCCGTGGGGATGCTGCTCGACGAGGTGGAGGCCCGCGCCGAACACGCCCACGAGACAAGGGTGTTCGCCCCCGACCTCGTCCTGCGCGACTCCACGCGGCCCCCGTCAGACCGGAGTTCGTAGCGTCACGGGGCCCATCAGTCCGGACGGGAGCTGGGACGGGAAGGCCCATGCGGTGGGGGTGGCCTCCGCCAGGTAGGGGGCGAGAGTGTTGTTGACCGTCACGTCCAGACGGATCGTCCGCCCTGCGGCACCCAGGAGTTGAAAGCGGTAAGGGGGACAGAACGCCTCGCCGGCGCACTCCCCATCAACAGCGATCGACACGCTGCCGCGCACCCGCCCGAGGTCCAGCACCGGGTCCGCCCCGGCCGGCACCTCCACCTCCCGCGAGTACGTCACCCCACCGCTCCAGCCGCTCAGCCCCAGCAACTGCCAGTCCCCCAGCGGAAATCGCGCCGGTACGGTACGGACGCACAGCGGCCCGCGCCAGGCGGACCCGCCCCGCAGGACCGCCGTGGGCTCGGTGACGATCTCCAACTCCGTTGCCTGCGGCAGTGGTTGTTCCAACATCAGCGTCTCTCCGTCGAGCGGCCTCTCACCACCGCCACCGACCCGCACCCTCGCCGCCAACTCCAGCGGCAGGTCCAGCGATACGGTGCCCGGCGGCACGGTGAAGCGGAAGCGCTGCGCGCGGGGCCGGACGGTGTCCGTCGACCTCAGGGGCAGTACGGCGGTGCCGAACACCGGTGCGCCGGTCAGCCATTCCGTCTCCGGCAACGGATGCGGTCGTACGGCCGCGTAGCAGTGCTGCAACTCCCCCCACCTGCCGTCGTGTTCGACGGTCCGACCGCTCCACTCCCCTGTCTCGGCCTCCCAACCGGCCCCGCTCGTCAGGGAGTTCACCGCGGATCCAGCGCGGGCCACGCAGTCGACGAACACCGCCTCGCGCGGGCGCACGGCGTCGGCCACCACCTCCAGTACGTGTTCGCCTTCCTCCAGGGCGAGTTGGTGGCGGAAGAACATCGGTACGGCGCCCCAGTCGGACTCGTAGTACTCCGCCTTCTCCTGGCGTGCGACGACCACCCCGTCCAGCCGTACGGTGACACCCACCGCGGCACCCACGACGAGTACCGCCTCTCCAGCGGCGTGCAGACGCCCTCGATACGTCACCCCGCCGTACGGTCGTACGTCCTCGGGCAGGCACATGAACTGTGGGCGCGAGGTGAATCCGTCCGGTCGGGTCAGGCAGAAGTAGCTGCCCAGGGGTGTGCCCGCGGTGCCGGAGATCAGCAGCGGTCTGTCCTGGGCGTCGGCCAGCTCGTATTCGAGGACGTTGCGGGGCCGTCCGACCGTCACGCGTGCGGTGGTGAGGTATCCGGTGGCGGCGTCGAGGAGTTCGCCGTTCCACCACACCCGTTTGACGGCCGCGGCTCCCACGTGCAGATCGGCGGGTCCGCGGTGGTCCGTCTCGACGATCGTCCGGACCCTGGCGACCGTCCCGGGTCCGGGCACGGGGACGCGCACGAACTCCTCGGTCACCAGCCCCTTGTTGCCGAGCAGGCCGTCCGGCTCCGGGATCCCTCGGCTCGACGAGTACAGGGAGACATGCCAGTCCTCGTCCGAGGAGGTGAGGGGGAGCGTGTCGGCGAGGACCCGTTCGACACCGGGCCCGTCGAGTGGCTCGGGTGCCCGGACGGCGGGTGTCGGAGGCAGGACGCGGACCCGGTTGCCGTAAGTCGCCCGTGTGGGTTGCCAGTTGGCGTCTGGACCGTCCGTCTCGGTCCAGTGCGTGGTCCAGATCTGCGGTGCGGCTACGGACGAGCCCGCCGGGAGTGCCAGGTCGCCCCAGGTGTTGTCCATGGTGGGGACCAGGCGGCCTTCCCAGCCGTCCGAGAGGTCGATCGTCCGCTCCGGGCTCGGTGGCGATGCGGCCGCCTGGGATGTCCGTGGGGTGCCTTCGCGCCATACGACCAGGACGGCGGGGGCGCCGTTCAGTGGCACCGCGATGGTCGAGCGGCCGTCGCGGACCGTGATGTCCGCCTGCTGTCTGGTGCCGGTCGCCGGGTTCCAGATCTCGGCCTCGGCGACCTCGGCGTGCACGGTGACGGTCGAGTGGCGGGCGTAGCGGGCGGGGTCCGCCCCGTGGTTGGCGTCTCCCGGCAGCGTGCGGGCGTCGGGGAAGGCGCCCGTCACCAGGGCCACCGCCTCGACTCCCTTTCTCCTGACGAGCAGGGGCACCTCGCCGGTCGCGTGTCCGGCGTTGTCCGCCACCGTCGCCGCACCGTCCTCGGCGTCGCTCGCCCGCTCCAGTCGCGGGTGCTTCAGCAGGGCCGCGACCACGGAGTCGTCACCGGCCAGTCCGGCGGCCGACGCGGGCGGGCGGCCCACGACCACCACCCGGCCGCCGGCGTCGAGGAGTTCGGTCAGCCGGCGTGCCGTCTCCTCCTCCAGGACGCTCGCCGAGGGCAGCAGCACGGCGCGGTACGCCAAGTCCCCTACGCGCAGGGCGCCTTCGGTGGCCGTGGCGCGCTGCACGGAGGCGTCGTCGATGACGTCGTAGGAGATGCGGTGGCGGTCCAGTGAACCGACGTGCGGGCCGAGCCAGTTGTTCGTGCCGCACAGGCCGAGATAGTGCTCCTGGGTCTCGTCGACGTCGGCGTGGTCGTCGCCGAGGCGGCCGTCGCCGAAGTGGTGGACGGGTGCGTCGAGCGGGAGGAGGGCCTGCACGGTGGCGGTGGGATGGAGGACCGCGACGTCGGCGCTGTAGGTGCCCCAGGACATGATCGAGCAGATGCGGGCGACGGCGCGGGAGAACGCCGGGTACTGCTGCCAGTAGGGCTGGCGCCAGTCGGTGGACGGCGGTGCCCACTCGAACCAGCCGCCCGCGGTGCCGAAGTAACTGGCGTGCGGGTTGTACAGGTTGGCGCCGCTGCGCAGGAACGGCAGCAGCCAGTCGTAGGTGTCGGCGAGGGTGCCGCCCCAGCCGGAGGAGTGGAACGCCTCGATCCAGACGCGCTCGTGGCCGTAGAGGTGGGCCATGGAGGAGTGGACCTTGGAGTCGCCGTGGTGGTCGCTGCCGACGGCGCCGTACCAGCGGTGGGTGCGGAAGTAGTCGGTGTAGATCTGTGTCGACTGGGCCGGGAACCCGGCTCGCGCGGGGTTGCTCTGGTCGGCTCCGACGAGCATGCCGCGTTCCTCGTGCCAGGCCGCGAGGGGTTTGAAGAGGGCCTCTTCGGTGAGCTCGGCGCGGACGGCGTAGTAGTCGGCGCGGATCTTCGCCGCGCGGGCGTCCGCCGGACCGAACAGGGCCGGCAGATGGTCGAGCAGGTCGTAGCCGCGGCGGGTGCGGAACTCCTCGGGGAAGCCTGGGCTCCAGGAGTTCGTGGCGGGCAGTTCGTCCTGGAAACTGCCCGCGATGACGTTGCCCAGGTACTCGGGGACCCGGCGGTCGTACTCGTGGTGGACGGCGTCCAGCAGCAGTTCCCCGGCGTGCGGGGAGAGGTAGTCGAAGGCCGTGGGGACGGCGACGACGAGCCGTACGTCCGTGCCGTCCGCTGCGGCGATCCGGAAGAGGCCGGAGTCGAGAGCTGCGGGCAGCCGACGGCCCGTCAAGTCGTAGGCGGCGACGAGGGTTTCGGCACCCTGTGGGGCGACCGTGCCACCCGAGACAGTGGCCCAGCGGGAGCGCAGTGCGCGGCCGGTGGCCGCCAAGTGCCGTCGGGTGACCGCGCCTTGGACGTTGGCGCCGGAGAAGCCGATCTGGTCGTAGAACCACAAGCGGGTGCCGATGTCCCGGGCGATCCGGCAGGTGTGGGTGAAGCGGTCCCACCACTCCTCGCCGAACCACGGCGGGTCGTCGGTCCGGGCGCCGAAACTCGGGCCTGCCGGGGCGAGGTTGATCACCACGAGGTTGTGGACGCCGCCGTCGGCGAATCTGCGCAGTTGCCAGTCGAGACGCTCGCGGGTGACCTTGGCGCCGGACCACCACCACAGCGGGGTGGGGCCGAAGTCCCGGGGCGGGGCGTCGAAGAGCTGGTGGAGCGCGGGAGAGATCACGTCGGCGGTCCTTCCGGGTGCGGCTCGGTCACCCATACGGATCAAAAACGTTTTTGGTCGACTCAGTCGTCTGCCACCTGCAATGTTGGCACCGGTGGCGGGGAGCGGGAAGAAGGCTGACACTTCTTCACGCCGAATGGCGCAAGGGGGCTTGTTGGAACGTTTTCCGAACCCTATATTCACTGCGACCCCGGCCCCGGAGCCGCGAGGAGCCGCATCATGAGCCGATTCCTACCCGCTGCCGAGGTACACCCGGAGCAGCCCATCCCGAAGCACTTGTGGAAGGTCGCGGCCCTCTCGGGCATGGCCTCCTACCTGGACGCCGCGCTCATCGTCAGCATCGCCGTCAACCTGGCCATCTACCGCGACAGTTACGACATGGGCGTGTGGATGGCCGGGGCGATCAGCGCGATCGTCACCGGCTGTATCGCCGTCGGCTCCCTCGTCGGCGGCCGGCTCGCCGACCTGTTCGGGCGCCGCCGCGTCTACAACCTGGACATCCTCTGCTACGCGGTGGGCGCGATCGTCATCACGCTGGCGCCGAACGACATCGTGCTCTTCGTCGGCGTGCTCGTCGCGGGGCTGGCGGCCGGTGCCGATCTGCCGACGTCCCTGGCCGTGGTCTCGGACGCCGCGCCGCCCGAGGGCCGGGCGCGTCTGGTGTCCTTCACCCAGGTCATGTGGGTGCTGGGCATCGTCGTCGTGATCTTCCTCGGCTATCTCCTGTCCGACACGGGCCTGACCGGGGCGCGGTTCATCACCGGCCATCTGGTCGTCGCCGCACTGGTCACCTGGCAGCTCCGCTCCCGTCTGGAACTGCCCGACGAGCCGGCCGAGGAGGAGGTGGCGCAGGAGGCCGTGCCGCGCGGCATCGAGCTGAAGAACATCTGCAACCGCGCCGCGCTGCTGCCGATGGTCGCGACCTTCGTCTACTACGTCACCTGGGGCATCGGCGCCAACACCTTCGGCCAGTTCGGCACTTACCTGCTGGTCACGGTCAGCGGTGCCTCGCAGAGTCTGGCCACCGGGATCAACCTGGCGTTCCTGCCCATCGCGTTGGTGCTGACGTTCGTCTTCGTCCGGCTCGCCGACACCGCCTGGCGCGACCGGCTCTTCTATGTGTTCACGGTCGTGCAGGTCGTCGCCTTCTGCATCGCCTCCCTCACTGCCGGTGCCCTCGTCGGCATGCTCGTGTTCTTCGTGCTGTACCAGATCTCCAACCCCTTTGCCGGGGAGGCCAGTTACAAGGTGTGGTCGCAGCTGACGCTGCCCCCGGACACCCGCGGCACCACACAGGGCCTCACCTACGCCCTGTCGCGCGGGGTCTTCGCGGGCGTCGCGTTCGTCACGCCCGCCCTGATGGACTACAGCGCCTCCCTCCTGCTCTGGTCGATAACCCTCTGCATGGCGGCGTCGGGCGTCGCGGGCGTGTACGTCATCCATGTCCTCATCCGGCGTTCCCCCGACACCGCCACCGCTCCGGCGAGTCTGGGCGTGGCCCGGACCTGACGCGGACCCCGGGCACGGCCCGGACCTCAAACAGGTCCCAGATTCCGTACCGGTCCCCGGAAGGACACCGCACCATGGCAACGACCGAACCCACCACCGTGACCGCGGAACGCACCGCCGCCCTGCGGGAGTTGCTGCCCCCGGTGACCCGCCGCCGGACCCGGATCGGACTGGTGGCGGGCGGACTCGGCACCTACTGGCCGCAATTCCCCGACCTCCTCCCGCAGTTGCAGGAGTCGTCCGCCTATGTGGCCGGCCGCTTCCGGCAGTTGGACGCGGAGGTGACGGACGTCGGCTTCATCTCCGACGCCGCGGAGGGGGCGGTAGCCGCCGAGCAACTCAGGCGCGCGGACTGCGACTTGATCGTGCTGTTCCTGACGACGTACCTGACCTCGTCGATGGTGCTGCCGATCGCCCAGCGCGCGCACACCCCCGTCCTGGTCATCGACCTCCAGCCGTCCGAGCGGATGGACCACGCCTCCTTCGACACGGGCGCCTGGCTCGCGTACTGCGGACAGTGCCCGGTGCCCGAGGTCGGCAACGTCTTCCGGCGGGCCGGCATCCCCTTCCGGTCGGTGTCGGGCTGGCTGCGCCAGGAGTCCGCCTGGCGGCGCATCGAGCAGTGGGTCCGGGCCGCGCGGGTCCGGGCCGCGCTCCGGCACGCCCGGCACGGTCTGATGGGGCATCTGTATCCCGGCATGCTCGACGTGTCGACCGATCTGACGCTGCTCCCGGCGACGTTCGGCTCGCATGTCGAGGTGCTGGAGTTCGACGATCTACGGCAACGCGTGGAGCGGGTGAGCGAGACCGAGACCCGTGAGCGGACGGCTCTGGCCCGGCGGATCTTCGCCGTGGACGGCAGCGTGGTCGACGAGGACCTCGCGTGGGGGGCCACCGTGTCGGTCGCGCTGGACCGGCTCGTCGAGGACTTCGGCCTCGACACCCTCGCCTACTACCACCGCGGTCTCGACGGCGAACTGCACGAACGGCTCGGCGCCGGCATGATCCTGGGTGCCTCCCTGCTCACCGCCCGGGGTGTGCCGGCCGCCGGTGAGTACGAACTGCGCACCAGCCTGGCCCAGTTGGCGACGCAGAGCATCGGTGCCGGGGGGTCCTTCACCGAGATCCAGGCCCTCGACTTCGAGGACGGGGTGGTGGAGATGGGGCACGACGGGCCCGCGCACCTCGCGGTCAGTGCCCGTGACCCGCTGCTGCGCGGCCTGGGCGTCTACCACGGCAAGCGCGGCTGGGGCGTCAGCGTGGAATTCGACGTCCAGCACGGTCCCGTGACCCTTCTCGGCCTCGGCCAGGACGCCGACGGCTCCCTGTCGTTCATCACGTCCGAGGGCAGCGTCGTACCCGGACCGCTGCTCGCGATCGGCAACACCACCAGCCGTGTCGACTTCGGCCGTGATCCCGGTGAGTGGGTCGACGCGTGGAGCGCCACCGGCGTGGGCCACCACTGGTCCCTCGCCCTCGGCCACCACTCCGCCGACTTCCGCGCCGCCGCGAGCCTGCTGGGCATCGAGCACCGGGAGGTGTGAGGGCGGTCGGGTCAGTAGGGCGCCTGGATGCTGTGGTTCGCCAGCGCCACGGAGTAGCGGGTCAGCAGTGCGTCGAGGCCGGCCAGCAACAGCCCCGCGGACTCACCCGCCTCGGCGAGGTCGCCGCGCTCGCAGGCCTCCACCACCTCGGCCACATCGCTGCGGAGTATGTGCAGGGAGTCGCCCTGGATCAGCACACCGGGGAACCGGCGACCGGGCAGACGGACCACGGCGTCGTTCCCGCCGTCAGTGAACAGCTCTACGTCAACGCGTTCCATGGCGCCATCCAACCCGACAGCACCGCCCGACATCAACGAAGTTGTACGCAGGGCACTTTGAACCCCGCTGGACTCGCGCCCCGTCCTCGTCACGGTCGTGCGGACCGGCCGCCCGACACATCGGCGTACGACCGCTTCCCCGGCTGCCCGTCCCGGCCGCGCACCCAGAAGAACAGGACCACCGAGGACAGCGCGGCGACCGCGCACCAGGTCGAGACGAACTCCAGCTCCCACAGCGTCCAGCAGACGAGCGCGCCGACCGCGATCAGGATGCCCAGCCCCAGCAGCCCTCGGTCACCGGACAGGAGCAGTGAGCCGACCGTCGCCACGAGGTAACCAGCGATGACCAGTTGAGGGTGGGAGAGGTTGACGACGTACCCGACGGTGTGGCCGCGGATCTCGGACGTCACCGGGTGCGCGACGAGGGCGTAGGCGAGTGCCACGGCCGTGGCCGCCCCGATCGCCAGCAGTACGGCGAGCCGGGGCCGGGCCTGTGGTGGCGCGGCGCACCACACAGCCGCGGGAACCCACACCGCCACCAGCGGCAGGGCGATGACTGCCCAGGTGACGGTGGCGGCACCGGCGCCTCCGCCGGCCGCCCACACCAGCGACTCGACGATCTGGTGGATGCCGAGCAGCCACGGCAGGGTGGCCAGCGGCAGATCGGCCGGCCGACGGGTCCGGGCCACACAGGCCACGCCTACGGCGAGGACGCCGGCGCCCGCGACGAGATCGGCCTTCGCACTCCAGCACATCGCTCCCCCACGTGATCGGTCCGCATCCGCCTGCGCCACTGTTCACGCTACGTCTCCGCCCCGCCGTGCGCCGGGTGGCACCACGGCCCTGACGCGCCGTGACGGCATACCCGCGCGCCCTTTCAATCCCCGGCCCGCTCAACGCACCTGTCCCCCGGCCCAGTTGACAGCCGTGCCCCGAAACCACCCCCGGCCTGCGCGCGAGCGTCCTGCCGTGATTGGCTGACCCAGCCCACCGCACACCGTGCGCACCGCACAGGAGGACATCGCAGCCATGAGCAACGCCTACACGTTCGAGTACAAGGTCGTCAGCTTCCGGGAGTCGCTGATCGGCGACGCGCTGGACAGCGACAAGCTGGAGAAGGTCCTGAACAAGCACGCCGAGGACGGCTGGGGCCTGAAGGCGATCACCGCCGCCGACGTCAAGGGCCGGATAGGTCCGGGCGCGGTCGAGGGCCTGCTCCTCACCTTCGAGCGGCCCCGCGCGTAGCGCCTGTCCGGCGGATCGGGGCGCAGGAGGGAAACAGCGACCGACCGGCGCCGGTGAGCGGGGCTTGGCACGTCCAGCTGCAAGGCGGAGGAGGGCGTGCCAGGCCCTGCGTCTGCGGCATGATCCGTCCGGACGGGCCCCGAGCGGTGGCCGGCTCCGTGCGCGGGGCAGGGGCCGGGAGCCGTCAGCGCCGGGGAGTCGTGGGCGGCGGACCGGGGCCCGGGATCTCCCCCGACCCGCGCGGGATCAGTTCGGTCGGCATGACGAGCCGGCGCGGCGGTGACACGTCCCCGTGGATGCGGGCGAACAGCAGGTGCGCGGCGCTCGTCGCGAGGGCGACCGGGTCCTGCGCGATGACGGTGACCGGCGGGGTCAGCTGCGCGGCCAGCGCGAAGTCGTCGAAGGCGATGAACGCGACGCCGGCGGGCAGCACCGGCAGCGCGCCCAGCGCGAGGACCTCGTTGCCCGCGAGCACGGCCGTGGGCGGCTCGGGCGCGGAGAGGATCGCGGCGACGGCCCGGGCGGCGTCCGCGCCGGAACCGAGTCCGTGCCGGACGAGCGCCGGGTCGGCGTCGATGCCCGCGGTGCTCAGGGCCGCCAGATAGCCGCGGTGCCGTTCGCCGAAGGTCCAGATCTCCCGTCTGTCGCCGAGGTAGCCGATACGGCGGTGGCCGTGCGCGACAAGATGGCGCACGGCCTGCTCCACCGCGCCGAAGTTGTCCACCACGACGGTGTCCACGTCCAGGCCCGGCGCCGCCCGGTCCACGCACACGATCTTCGTGCCCCGCGCCTGCGCCGGGCGCAGGAAACGGTGGCTGCCCGCGGCCGGGGTGAGGATCAGACCGTCGACGCGGCGGGCGGTGAACGCCGCGACGACCTCCCGTTCGCGGTGCGGGTCGGCGCGGCTGGAGCCGATGAGGACCATGTTGCCGCGCCGGTGGGCGATGTCCTCGATGGCCGAGGCGACGGCGGCCATGAAGGGGTCGGCAACGTTGTCCACCATCAGTCCGATGGTCTGGCTCAACTGGTCCGTACGGCGCAACTGCCGTGCCACGTCGTCGCGTTGATAGCCCAACTTGCGGACCGCCGCCTCGACGCGAGCGGCGGTGCGGGGCGCCACGCCCGCCTCACGGTTGACCACCCGGGACACCGTCATCACGCTCACGCCCGCTTCCGCGGCCACGTCTTTCATCCTGGGACGACTGGCCACGCCACGTCCTCCAGATCTCGTCGCGCGCGACCGGACCGACGGGCCGACGGCGTGCGCCCGAACCGTGTCCGTCCCGACCCTTGACGCCCACTCATGGGCCTCCCAGAATCGACGAACTGTTAACGATACCAACCAGAAAGCACAGCATGGCCTCTGCAAGGGAACCACTTCTCGCGGCACACGGCGTGGTCAAGCGTTTCGGCCATGTCCAGGCGCTCACGGGCGCCGACTTCACGGCGTACGCCGGTGAGGTCGTCGCACTGATCGGTGACAACGGTGCCGGCAAGTCGACGTTGGTGAACGTACTTTCCGGTGTGCTCACCCCGGACGAGGGCGAGGTGCGCCTGGAGGGGGTGCCGGTCCGGTTCACGGGGCCGATGGACGCGCAACGGCGCGGAGTCGAGACCGTCTACCAGGATCTTTCGCTGGCGCCCGATCTGGACGCGGCGGCCAATCTCTACCTCGGCAGGGAACTCGTACGCGGGGGTCTGCTCGGCCGCCTGGGTGTGCTCGACCGGCCCACGATGCGGCGGGAGGCGATCGCGGCCTTCGGTGAACTGGGAGTCGAACTGAAAGATGTGACGGCTCCTGTGACAACGTTGTCGGGAGGGCAGCGGCAGTCGGTGGCCGTCGCCCGCGCGGTCGCCTTCGCCAACAAGGTCATCTTCATGGACGAACCGACCGCCGCCCTGGGCGTGGTCCAGCGCGCCCGGGTCCTGGAGACCGTGCGCAGGGTCGCCGACCGGGGCATCTGCGTCGTCCTCATCAGCCACAACATGCCCGAGGTGCTGTCGGTCGCGGACCGGGTCGAGGTGCTGCGGCTGGGCCGCCGGGTCGCCTCGTTCACCGCGGCCGACGCCACGATCGAGAAACTCGTCGGCGCCATGACCGGATCACTGGACGAGCCCGCGCACAACGGGAACCACGGCGCGACCGAAGCGGAGGACGGCCGATGAGCGCCAACAGCCAGGACATCAAGCCGGCGGCCAAGGCGCCGGACGTGCCCCCGTCCGACGGCGGAAGGTTCGCCGTACCCCCGTGGCTGCGACGGGCCGCCGGCATCAGCGAGTTGTGGACCTTCGTGATCCTCGTCGCGCTGGTCGCGTTCTTCACCATCGCGGCGCCGGGCAAGTTCTTCACGCAGTACGACCTCACCCAGATCGCGGTGAACGCGGCCATCTATCTGGTGCTCGGCGTCGGCATGACGTTCGTGATCATCACCGCGGGCATCGACCTGTCGATCGGCTCGGTGCTGGTGCTGGCGGCGGTCGCGGCGGGCGAGTACAACATCCACCACGGCGGGCCCGCCTCCAGTTGGGGCACGGTCGCCGTCTGTGTCGTCATCGCCCTTGCGGTGGGCGCGGGTTGGGGCGCGTTGCAGGGGGCGGTGGTGGCGACCGGGAAGGTGCCCCCGCTGATCGTGACCCTGGGCGGTCTGGGCGCGGCGCTGGGCATCGCCGAGCTCGCCACCGGCGGCCAGGACCCGGCGGGTGCCGCCGCCACCCACCTCCAGAACAGCCTGGGCTTCGGCAAGTTGGCCGGCATCCCGTGGATGGTGATCCTGGCTGCGGTGGTCACCGCCCTGTTCGGCGCGGTGCTCGGCGCCACGAGGTTCGGCAGCCACACCCTGGCGATCGGCTCCAACCCGACCGCCGTCCGGCGCGCGGGCATCCCGGTGGGCCGCCATCTGATCATGGTGTACGGCCTGATGGGCCTGCTGGCCGGTCTCGGCGCGGTGATGTGGCTGGCCTCGTACGGGACGACGTCCATCGCCGGGCACTCCACCGACAACCTGAAGGTGATCACCGCGGTGGTCCTGGGCGGTACCAGCCTGTTCGGCGGGCGTGGCTCCGTACTCGGCACGGTGATCGGTGTGTTCATCCCCGCCGTGCTGACGACCGGGCTGATCGTCATCGGTGTGCAGCAGTACTGGCAGGACGTCGCCGTCGGTGTCGTCCTGGTGGCGGCCGTCTACATCGACCAGATGCGCAGGAAGACCCGAGAGCGCGCATGACCCCCTCCCCGACCTTCGCCCCAACCCTCGTATGACCCTGGAGGACAGCCTTATGTCGAGCATTCGCATCACGCGCAAAGTACTGGTCGCCGCGGGCACCGTGCTGGTCCTGACCGGCGCCGCCGCCTGCAGTTCGTCGAGCGACAGCGGCGGTTCGGGGTCGAAGGGGGGTGCCTCCGGGAAGAAGGTCCGGCTGATCACCGGCGTGAAGAGCGACCCCTTCTACATCACCATGACCTGTGCGGCGCAGACCGAGGCCAAGGCCAAGGGCATGGACTTCTCGGCGGACGGTTCCGCGCAGTGGGACGTGTCGGTGCAGCGGCCCCTCCTCGACTCGGTGGCGGCGTCCCGGCCCGACGGACTGCTGATCTCGCCGGTCGACGTCAGCGCGCTCACCCCGTCGCTGAAGCAGATCCAGTCTGCGGGGACCAAGGTCGCCCTGGTCGACACCACGGTCACCGACTCCTCGATCGGTATGACCCGGATCTCGTCGGACAACGAGAAGGGCGGCCGGGTGGCGGCCGACGCGCTCGCCAAGCTGATGAACGAGAAGGGCTCGGCGATCGTCATCAGCGTCAAGCCCGGTGTCTCCACCACGGACGCCCGTATCAAGGGCTTCACCGAGGAGATGAAGAAGTACCCGGACATCAAGATGCTGCCCACGCTCTACGACAACGACCTGCCGGCCACCGCGGCCTCCCAGATCCAGTCGACGCTGGCGGCCCATCCCGACCTGGGCGGTGTCTTCGCGGGCAACACCAACACCGGTACCGGCATAGCCACCGGTCTCAAGCAGGCCGGCAAGCAGGGCACGGTGAAGGTCGCCGCGTTCGACGCCGAGCCGGACGAGGTCGCCTCCCTCAAGGCGGGCACCCTCCAGGTGCTGGTCGCGCAGGACCCGGCGGCGATCGGCAAGGAGGCCGTCGACCAGCTCGCCGCGGCCTTCGAGGGCAAGTCGGTCCAGAAGTCGATCGGCACCAACATGGTCGCCATCACCAAGGCGAACATGGACCAGCCCGAGATCAGCAAGTACTTCTACAAGGCAGGCTGCTGACCGGCCCGCGACCACAGGTTCTGCCGGGCACCCCGCCCCTTCCGGGGTGCCCGGCAGAACTGCTCCAGAAGGGGGACTTTGCATGACCATGCGCGAGCGTGCATAATCTTCCTATGTCTAAGGTCCTCACCTCCCTCCCCACCGGCGAGCGCGTCGGCATCGCCTTCTCGGGCGGACTCGACACCTCCGTCGCGGTCGCCTGGATGCGCGACAAGGGTGCCGTCCCCTGCACCTACACCGCCGACATCGGCCAGTACGACGAGCCCGACATCGCCTCGGTGCCCGGCCGCGCGCAGGCCTACGGCGCCGAGATCGCGCGTCTGGTCGACTGCCGTGCGGCGCTGGTCGAGGAGGGCCTGGCCGCGCTGACCTGCGGGGCGTTCCACATCCGCTCCGGCGGGCGCGCCTATTTCAACACCACCCCGCTGGGCCGTGCCGTCACCGGCACCCTGCTGGTCCGGGCGATGCTGGAGGACGACGTCCAGATCTGGGGCGACGGCTCGACCTTCAAGGGCAACGACATCGAGCGGTTCTACCGCTACGGCCTGCTCGCCAACCCGCATCTGCGGATCTACAAGCCCTGGCTGGACGCGGACTTCGTGACCGAGCTCGGCGGCCGCAAGGAGATGTCGGAGTGGCTGCTCGCGCACGAGCTGCCCTACCGCGACAGCACGGAGAAGGCGTACTCCACCGACGCCAACATCTGGGGCGCCACCCACGAGGCCAAGACGCTGGAGCACCTGGACACGGGTGTGGAGACCGTGGAGCCGATCATGGGCGTCCGCTTCTGGGACCCGTCGGTCGAGATCGTCACCGAGGACGTGACGATCGGCTTCGACCAGGGCCGCCCGGTGACGATCAACGGCAAGGAGTTCTCCTCCCCCGTAGACCTCGTCATGGAGGCCAACGCGATCGGCGGCCGGCACGGCCTGGGCATGTCCGACCAGATCGAGAACCGGATCATCGAGGCGAAGAGCCGCGGTATCTACGAGGCGCCCGGCATGGCCCTCCTCCACGCGGCCTACGAGCGGCTCGTGAACGCGATCCACAACGAGGACACCGTCGCCCAGTACCACAACGAGGGCCGGCGCCTCGGCCGTCTGATGTACGAGGGCCGCTGGCTGGACCCGCAGGCCCTGATGGTCCGGGAGTCCCTGCAGCGCTGGGTCGGCTCGGCGATCACCGGTGAGGTCACCCTGCGGCTGCGGCGCGGCGAGGACTACTCGCTGCTCGACACCGCAGGCCCGGCGTTCAGCTACCACCCGGACAAGCTGTCCATGGAGCGCACCGAGGACTCGGCGTTCGGCCCGGTCGACCGGATCGGCCAGCTCACCATGCGCAACCTCGACATCGCCGACTCCCGCGCCAAGCTGGAGCAGTACGCCGTGCTCGGTCTGATCGGCAGCGGCAACGCGGCGATCGGTGCCGCGCAGGCCGCCGCGACCGGCCTCATCGGCAGCATGCCCGAGGGCGGCGCCGAGGCCATCGCCTCCCGCGGCGAGGTCTCCGAGGACGAAGCGCTGCTGGACCGCGCCGCGATGGAGTCCGGCACGGACTGACCGAACTCCGGGGATCAGCACCGCCGTTGGACCGGTTCGACGCGTTCGCCGTCGGGCCGGCCCTTCGTCCGTCGGGTTGCGAACGGGCCCCACGTACCCTTCCCTCGTGACCACAAGCGAGACGGTCGGCCTGAGTGTCGACGCGATGATCGATGACCTCCGGACCCTCGTCGAGGTCGAGTCCCCCTCCCGTGACCTGGATGCCTTGCGGAAGTCGGCCGAAACCGTCGCCGCCGTGGTCGAGGCGCGGCTCGGTGGTCGGGTCGTACTCGTCGACAGTGAAGGCGGGCCGCACGTCCACTGGTCGGGCGGTGGCACACCCCGCGTGCTGATCCTCGGTCACCACGACACGGTGTTCCCGCTGGGCACTCTCGAGCGCCGCCCGTTCAGGGTCGAGGACGGGCACGCGACCGGCCCCGGTGTCTTCGACATGCTCGGCGGTCTGGTGCAGGCGATCCACGGGCTGGCGTCGCTCGACGACCGGTCCGGCGTCGAGATCCTGGTGACCGCCGACGAGGAGGTCGGCTCCCACTCCTCCCGGGCTCTGATCGAGGAACGCGCCCTCGCCTGCGGTGCCGTGCTGGTGGTCGAGGGTGCCGCCGACGGCGGGGGCGTGAAGACCGGCCGCAAGGGCTGCGGCACGTTCGAGGTGTCCGTCGCGGGCCGGGCCTCGCACGCGGGACTGGAGCCCGCCGCCGGGGTGAACGCGCTGGTCGAGGCGGCCCATCAGGTGCTGGCCATCGCGGAGTTGGGGCGGCCCGAGGTCGGTACGACGGTCACGCCGACCGTCGCGTCGGCGGGCACGCTGGACAACGTCGTACCGGCGGCGGCGACCGTCGTCGTGGACGTCCGGGTCGAGTCGGCCGAGGAGAAGGAGCGCATCGAGTCCGCGTTCGCGGCGCTGGTCCCGCGTCTCGACGAGGCCGTGATCACCGTACGGGGAAGTGTCGGTCGGCCGCCGATGCCGGAGTCGGCGGCGGCCGGACTGTTCGCGGCGGCGCGGCGGCTGCTGCCCGGTCTCGAGGGCAGGGCGGTCGGCGGTGGCAGCGACGGCAACTTCACCGCCGCGCTGGGAGTGCCGACGCTCGACGGGCTGGGCGCGGTCGGGGGCGGGGCGCACGCCGACCACGAGTATCTGGTCGTCGCGTCGATGGCCGAGCGGGCAAACCTCGTCGCCGGACTGGTGGACGCGATCCGGAGCGCTTGACCCCGGGCATGACAGGTCCGTTCGGCGGGCATCAACCGGCCGTCGAAGAGCGATACTTGACCATGCGGGGGATCGTCCCGTGATGGCCCGATTCGGAAGCGGCGATCAGTGAGCAGTGTCAGCAAGGTCATGGGGAAGGTCGAAGTACGACTCCGCTGGGATCCGAGTCCCTGGGGACAGCAGCCGCGCCATCTGGACATCGTCGCGGCGACCTACTCCTCCGACGCACCGCACGGACGCCCGGTGTACGTCGTCAACTCCGAGAGCCGCTCGCCGGACGGCACGATCAACATGAGCCGGCACAGCGAGAGCGGCCAGGGGTATGGCTACATGGAGGTGATGGTCCTCGAACTCGACCGGCTCGCCGCGTCCTTCGGGCGGGTGGTCGTGGGGGTGGCCATCCATCAGAACGGCGGGACGCGGACCTTCGGTGATCTGTCGCACGCCAGGGCGCTGGTCGTGGAAGGGTACAAGGAGCTGCTGTCGGACGACTTCACCGAGGTGAGCGGGTCCACCGCGGCGACGGTCGGGGAGTTCACCAAGGACGCCGCCGGCGCCTGGGAGTTCCGTCCGATGGTGCGCGGGTTCGACAGCGAGCCGGTCGGCTTCAGTGCGGAGATGGGCAGCGTGCCTCAGGCCTGACCGGCCGGTCCGCTTCGAAGTGCGGGAGCAGCGTGGCGACCGTAGGCCGCTTGTGGCGCAGTTCGTGGACCAGGCCCATGACGATTGCGGCGCTCACCGCGACGAGGTGCTCGCGGCCCGCCAGGTTGGGCTTCACGATCGACTCCCACACCATCGACCCGCCGGTGAGGAGGAAGACGATGGGCGCGCGGCGGACGACGGCGAGATAGGTGAAGAGTCCTACGACCGCGGCGGACGGCCCGGTGTCGAGGACGTGCCCGATCTCGGGGCGCAGTCCGATGCCCCCGCAGCCGGGCCCGATCAGGAGCATGACGCGCACGGTGAGAGTGCCGGCCAGTGTGGTCGCGTAGGCGACGACCAGGGTGCGGACCCGGCCCAGTGCCAGTTCGGCCAGCGCGAACGCCAGGAACAGCTGGGTGATGCCGGCCCACACGGGCAGGTCGAGGGCGGGCACGTACAGGGATATGGGGGTACGCAGCAGGGCGAGCCACAGGGGCAGGTCGCCCTGGACGCCGCCGACGTGCCGGACGATCGACGCGCCGGTCGGCCGCTGTGCCAGCGCGTGGAAGAAGATGACGCCGAAGGCGGCGACGAACGCCAGGGACATACCCGGCAGTCCGCGCCGCAGCAGCTGTCGTACGGGATCGACGACGATGCCCTGCCATTCACCCCGCAGTGTGCGCCAGATGAACACGCTCTCCCCACTCCCCCACCCTTGGACGAACACACGGATCGGAATCTAGCCCCCTGACGGGGTCAGGTGCGTCCCGCCTCGGGCCGGAGTGGTACTGCGGCTCGCGGACGGTATGCGTGGGGCTGATATTGAAGAGTGGGAAGCGTTCCCGACGGTTGGCCGACGACCGCAGGCAGTGGGAGGGCCGGTGCGTATCTCTGGAGATCCGGCCGGTTCCACCGTGGCCGACGCCGGACACCGGTCCACGCCTCCCCTCAGCTGGGCCGCGGTGGTGTTCTGGCTGGTCGGCATCACGGCGCTGGTGGCGTTGACCGGTATCGCCCTGGGCCGCGACACCCGGCCGGCCCCCTTTCTGGTCGTGCTGCCCGCGCTGATCGCCGGGCGCGGGACCGTGCGGCAGACCACAGTGGCGTCCGTGTGGGTGACGATCGTCATCGTCGGCTCGCTCTTCGACAGCCCGCTGCACACGGTGGGAGCGGACGCGGCGGTCATCGCCTTCGCCCTGGTGTTCAACGGCCTCAGCGTGGCCCGGGCGGCGCAGCGGATCCGCTGGGAGGTGGAGATCGCCCGGCTGCGTTCCGCCGCTGCCGCTCTCCAGCGGCAGATCCTGCGCCCGTTCCCCCTGATGACCGACCAGTTGCTGGTCCACGGCCTGTACCGGCCGGTGGAGGAGGACAGCCGGGTGGGCGGCGACGTCTACGAGGTCGTCGCCTCCCCCTACGGCACCCGGGTCTTCATCGCCGACGTCCAGGGCAAGGGCCTCCAGGCGATCAGCGCGGCCTTCGCCGTACTGAGCGCCTTCCGCGAGGCGGCCGTGGCCGAGCCCACGCTCACCGCCGTGGTGGACGCCCTGGAGGAGGCGGTGCTACGGCACAACTCCTTCGCGGCGCAGACCGGTGAGCGGGAGCGGTTCGTGACGGCGATCGTCCTGGGTGTCGACGGCGAGCAGGAGGTCCAGGCGATCAACTGCGGTCATGTGGCGCCGCTGCTGCTGCGCGAGGAGCGGGCCGATCCGGTACTGCGGCAGGAGCCGTGCGTGCCGCTGGGCCTGGACGCGCTGGCCCCCGAGCCCCGTACCGTCGAGTGGTTCGCCTTCCCCGCCGACGGCACGCTCCTGCTCTGCACGGACGGCGTCACCGAGGCACGCGATCCGTCCGGCACCTTCTACCCGCTGGAGGAGCGGGCCGCGGCCTGGGGCGATGTCCTCCCGAAGGACGTTCCGGCCACCGTCTACGGCGATCTGCGCCGCCATACGGCGGGCATGCCCCGCGACGACACCGCGCTGCTGGTGCTGCGCCGCAGGGGCGACGCGGGCCTTCACTGACGGAACGGACAGGACGGGCCGGTCAGGGCCGGCCGCCCTGGCGGGAGTCGCCCGCGGTGAGGTGTTCGAGGACCTCGGCCAGTTCCTGGCAGGCCTGTTCCACCGAGAGTCTGGTGTTGCGCTGCTCGGTGATGACGGAGGAGAGCAGCAGAGCGGTGAGGGCCATCGTGCCGTTGAAGGCCTGGAGTTTCATCATCACCTCCACATGCGTCAGGTCGGCGAAGGGACCAGACTCCTGGGTCGCCGCGATGGTGGCCATCACGGAGGCGAACAGGGCGCACAGCATGCTGCCCGCGAACCGGAACCGCAGCGCGGCCCAGATCAGCAGGGGATAGATCAGGAACAGCAGGCTGACGTGGCTGTGGGTGACCAGGGGGACGATGACGGCGATGGTGGCCGCCAGCAGCAGGGCCTCCTTCCAGCGGTGCAGGTCCAGCGGGAAACGCACCGTGCGCAGCATGAGCAGGAGCGGGGTGACGATGAGCACGCCCATCGCGTCGCCCACCCACCAGCCCAGCCAGACCGGCCAGAAGGAGTGCGAGGCCAGCTTGTCGGTGCCGAGGAGCAGGACGACCCCGCAGCTCGCGCTGATCAGCATGGCGGTCAGGGCGCCCAGGAAGACCAGGGCGAGGCCGTCGCGGAGTCTGCCGAGGTCGGTGCGGAAGCCCACCCGGCGCAACATGAGGCAGGCGCAGACGGGGGCAACGGTGCTGCCGACGATGACGACGAGCGCGGTCGGCTGGAGCGAGGTGAGGGACATGATCACGAAGAGGATGCCGAGGGCGATACCGGGCCAGACCCGCAGCCCGAAGATCAGCAGGGCGGCGACCGCTACGCCGGTGGGAGGGTAGATCGGGGTGAACACGGCGCCCTCGACCACGAGCTCGCGGAGCAGGCCGAGCCGTCCCGCCGCGAAGTAGCAGCCGGCGACGGCCAGCGTCAGGAGGGCGTACCCGGCCGGTCGCCGCAGATCATCGAAACCCACCACAGCTGCCATCAGACACCGACCCCGCCGTGTCGGCGAGGCGAGCGACGCGGGGCGGGCCTATGGTCCGGTCTCGGGCGCGTCGTGTCCCACGACCAGTACGGCCGCGTCGTCCTCGTGCCCCACACGCTCGGCTCCCTTGATCACGGCGGCGGCGAGCGCGCCCGCCTCCATGCCCGCCACGGCGGCGATTCCCGCGATGCGCATCACCTGGTCGAGGCCTTCGTCGACGCTCATCGAGGGGCCCTCCACCACGCCGTCGGTCACCAGGACGAAGACTCCGCCGGTGGTGAGCCGGTGCTCGGTCACCGGGTACCGCTGTCCGGCGACGATGCCCAGCGGCGGTCCGCCCTCGTCGTCGGCGATCCCGCACCGGCCGTCGGCGGTGGCCCAGACGGAGGGTATGTGTCCGGCCCGCGCGCTCTCCAGCACCCCTGTGGCCGGGTCGAGCCGTACGAAGGTGCAGGTCGCGAAGAGTTCGGTGCCCAGGGACAGGAGCAGGTCGTTGGTCAGGGCGAGGAGTTCGCCGGGTTCGCTGGTGACGGAGGCGAGGGCGCGCAGGCCGACCCGGACCTGGCCCATGAACGCGGCGGCCTCGATGTTGTGGCCCTGGACGTCGCCGATGGACAGGCCTATGCGTCCGTCGGGCATGGTGAAGGCGTCGTACCAGTCGCCGCCCACGTTGAGGCCGTGGTTGGCGGGCGAGTACTTGACCGCCAGGTGGAACCGGTGGGTGACGGGCATGTCTCCGGGCAGCATGCCGCGCTGCAGGGCGACGGCCAGTTGCAGCAGGGAGCGCTGCAGCTCCGCCCGCTCGCGCGCCTGGGCGGTCAGCGTCCCGAGCCTGGCCAGCAGCTCGTCGCCGTCGTCCGTCGGGGGTATCCGGGACATCGACCACTCCAAAGGGGGTTGGTACCGCTATAAGCATAAAGAACCGATTTTCTTCCCTCCGGGGCCGGCGCACGCGGGCCGGAACGACAACGGCCCGGCCGCCGCACGAAGCGGGGCCGGGCCGGTGGGTCGTTCGCGTTGTGTCAGCCCTGGCGGGCCTTGAAGCGCGGGTCCTTCTTGTTGATGACGAACGTCACGCCGCGGCGGCGGACCACCTGTGCGCCGGGCTTGGCCTTCAGTGAGCGCAGGGACTTGCGGACCTTCATGACTGCCTCCCGTAACGGCGCTCGAAGCGCTCCACACGGCCGGCGGTGTCCACGACGCGCGTGTTGCCGGTGTAGAAGGGGTGGCTGGCCGACGAGATCTCGACGTCGATCAGCGGGTAGGTGTTCCCGTCCGCCCACTCGATCGTGCGCGCGGACTGCGCGGTCGAGGTGGTGAGGAACGCGGTGTCCGCGGCGCGGTCGCGGAAGACGACCGGACGGGACACGGGGTGGATGCCAGACCTCATGGTGTTTCCTTCCTCAGACCGCCCCCGGAGGGACGGCCGCTCTGCTGGGTTCAACGCTGTTCGCGGAATTCGACGTGCTCGCCGGCGACCGGGTCGTACTTGCGCAGGACCAGCCGGTCGGGGTCGTTGCGACGGTTCTTGCGCGTCACGTAGGTGACGCCGGTCCCGGCCGTCGACTTCAGGGTGACGACGGGACGGTTCGTGGTGCGTGCCATGAGGACCTCCTTCCGCCCACATCCCGGGATCTTGTCCCGAGCATGTCAGCTACATGCGTTCCAACACCGGCCCCCCTCGGCGCATTCCCGCCGCCTAGACCCGTAGCGCGGCCCGCTCCCGGGCCGCCCGTACGGCCTGGGAGAGGCCCTCGATGTCGTACGCGCCGTAGTGCCTGCGGCCGTTCACGAAGAAGGTGGGCGTGCCCGCCACCCCGCTGAGGTCGGCCGACTCCACGTCCTCGGCGACATGGCCCGCCCCGGCGTGGGCCCGCATGTCGCGTTCGAAGCGGGCGGTGTCCAGGCCGATCTGTTCGGCATAGCCCCGCAGGTCCTTGAGACGCAGGGCGCCCTGGTGGCTGAGCAGCAGGTCGTGCATGGCCCAGTAGCCGCCCTGCAGCGCGGCGGCCTCCGCCGCCTCGGCTGCCAGCTGGGCGTGGAGGTGGACGTCGGTGAGCGGGAGATGCCGCCACACGTAGCGCACCTCGTCCCCGAAGTCGCCGAGCAGTTCGCGAACGACCGGCTCGGCCTGGCCGCAGTACGGGCACTCGTAGTCGCCGTACTCCACGACGGTCACCGGGGCGTGCCGCGGGCCGCGCAGGTGGTCGCGGTCGGGGTCGACGGGGACGGACAGGTCGACGATGGTTTCCGCCCTGCCGAACAGCACCCGGGGCCGGATCTGCGGTGGCAGCAGTCCGATCACGCCGGTGACCAGCCGGGCGACCAGGAACGAGCCGACGACGGCACCGAGGATGCCCGTCTTCGCGTCCTCCAGGGTGGTCCCGTCGAAGGCGAGCGTCGCGATCAGCAGGGAGACGGTGAAGCCGACGCCCGCGAGGGTGCCGCCCGCGGTCACGGCGCCCCAGCCGACCGGCGGCCGGACCCGGCCCCGGGACAGGACGCTGGTCAGTGCCGTCGAGGAGACGATGCCGAGCGGCTTGCCGACGACGTATCCGATGAGAATGCCCAGCCCGACGGGCGAGGTGAAAGCTCTCTGCAACTGCTCCCCGCTGATCTGCAGTCCGGCGTTGGCCAGCGCGAACAGCGGGACCACGACATAGCTCGCCCACGGGTGGTAGATCCGCTGGAGGCGGTCGTTCGGGGAGATGGACGCGGCGATACCGGCCCGTACGTCGCGTTCCAGTTCGGGGGTGGGCTGTTCGCGGAAGAGCCGGAACAGTCCGGTGGCGCGTTCCAGGTCGTCGCGTCCCGCCGGATAGGCGAAGGTGATCAGCCCCATGGCGAGCCCGATGACGACCGGGTCCACTCCCGACTTGAGCAACGCGACCCAGGCGACGACCCCGAGCAGCGCGTACACGGGCCCCCGGCGCACCCTGAACCGCCGTAGCAGCAGGACGATGGCGAACGTGCCCACGGCGACCAGGAGCGCAGGTACGGCGATGTGGCCGCTGTAGAAGACGGCGATCACCACGAGCGCCAGGAAGTCGTCGACGACGGTGATCGTGAGGAGGAAGACCCGTAGTCCGGGCGGCATGCCCCTGCCCACGACGGCCAGCATGCCGAGGGCGAACGCCGTGTCGGTGGACATCGCCGCGCCCCAGCCGTCCGCCGTTCCGTGGCCGGCGTTGATCGCCAGGTAGATGCCGATCGGCACGAGCATGCCGCTCAGGCCCGCGACGAGCGGCAGCGCCAGTCGCTTGCGTTCGCGCAGCTCGCCCATGTCGAACTCGCGCCGCGCCTCCAGGCCGACGACGAGGAAGAACAGCGTCATCAGCCCACTGTTGACCCACTCCCGCAGATCGAGGGAGACCCCGTGCGAGCCGAGCCGCACGGAGAGGTGGGTCTGCCAGAACGACTCGTACGCCGACGGTGTGACATTGGCCCAGACGAGCGCGGCCAGCGCCGCCGCCACCAGGACGGCGGCGCTTCCGGTCTCGGTCCGCAGGAAGTCGCGCAGCGGGGTGCGGGCTTCGTCGCCGCACGACGTCTGTCCCGTGTAGTCGGTGGCTTCGAGGGACATACGGGGTTCAACTCCACCTGGCGTCGTGACTCACGTGTCGGCCCAACACCGGCCGCCCCACCGTTCATTCCGGCCACAGGCGGCACCACGGCCGACAGTACGGTCAGCCGCCGAGCGCCGCCCCGACCACGGCCTTGGCCTCCTCCTGCACCTGACCGAGGTGGTCGGGGCCGAGGAAGGACTCGGCGTAGATCTTGTACACATCCTCGGTGCCGGAGGGCCGGGCCGCGAACCAGGCGTTGGCGGTGGTCACCTTGATGCCGCCGAGGGCCGCGCCGTTGCCTGGTGCCTCGGTGAGCACGCCGGTGACGGGCTCGCCGGCCAGGGTGTCGGCGGTGACCTGCGCGGGCGAGAGCTTGGCGAGCAGCGCCTTCTCCTCGCGGTTCGCGGGGGCGTCGATCCGGGCGTAGGCCGGCGTGCCGAAGCGGTTCGTGAGGGTGGCGTAGTGCTGCGAGGGCGTCTTCCCGGTGACCGCGGTGATCTCGCTGGCGAGCAGCGCCAGGATGATGCCGTCCTTGTCGGTGGTCCACACGGAGCCGTCCCGGCGCAGGAAGGACGCGCCGGCCGACTCCTCGCCGCCGAAGCCGAGCGAGCCGTCGACCAGTCCGTCCACGAACCACTTGAAGCCGACGGGCACCTCGACGAGCCGGCGCCCGAGGTCGGCGGCGACCCGGTCGATCATCGAGGAGGACACGAGGGTCTTGCCGACCCCGGCATCCGCGGGCCACTGCTCACGGTGGGCGTAGAGGTAGGAAATGGCCACGGCCAGATAGTGGTTGGGGTTCATCAGGCCCGCGTCCGGGGTGACGATGCCGTGCCGGTCGGAGTCTGCGTCGTTGCCGGTGGCGATGTCGAACCGGTCGCGCTGTGCGATCAGCGAGGCCATCGCGTACGGCGACGAGCAGTCCATGCGGATCTTGCCGTCCCAGTCCAGCGTCATGAACCGCCAGGTCGGGTCCGTGAGCGGATTGACCACGGTCAGGTCGAGCCGGTGCTCCTCCGCGATCCGGCCCCAGTAGGCGACGGACGCCCCGCCCAGCGGGTCGGCGCCGATCCGCACCCCGGCCGTCCTGATCGCGTCCAGGTCGAGGACGCTCGGCAGGTCGGCGACATACGTGCCGAGGAAGTCGTAGCGGCCCGTACCCGGGGCGGCGAGCGCCCGGGTGTACGGGATGCGGCGTACGTCCTTCATGCCGCCGGCGATGATCTCGTTGGCGCGGTCCTGGATCCAGGAGGTGATCTCGGAGCCGGCCGGGCCGCCGTTGGGCGGGTTGTACTTGAAGCCGCCGTCTGCGGGCGGGTTGTGCGAGGGGGTGACCACGACGCCGTCCGCGAGGCCCGAGGTCCGGCCGCGGTTGTGGGTGAGGATGGCGTGGGACACCGCGGGGGTGGGCGTGTAGCCGTCCGCGCTGTCGATGAGGACCGTGACCTCGTTGGCGGCGAACACCTCCAGCGCGGTCACCGTCGCGGGCTCGGACAGCGCGTGGGTGTCGGCGCCGAGGAAGAGCGGGCCGTCGGTGCCCTGGCCGGCCCGGTACTCGCAGATGGCCTGGCTGGTGGCGGCGATGTGGTCCTCGTTGAACGCCGTGTTCAGGGAGGACCCGCGGTGCCCGGAGGTGCCGAACGCGACGCGCTGCCCCGGCTCGGCGGGGTCCGGGTGCAGCGCGTAGTACGCGGTGACCAGTCGGGCTACGTCTACGAGATCCTCGGCGCGGGCCTGTTCGCCCGCTCGCTCGTGTGGCATCTGCCCGCTCCTCCGTATCGACCGACTTCGCGTACGGCCCCATCTTTGCTCGTCAGGGGCATGTTTCGCGAGTACACCCCCGCCGCCTGTGGAAAACCCGGGCCTCCGCTGTCCGTCAGTACCGGTGGCGCCTGTCCAGTTGCTTCAGGACCGCGCCCGCCATGGCCGCCTCGCCCTTCGCGTTGGGGTGCGCGGGAGCCGCCGGGGAGGCGGGCTGCAGCGGCTCGATCCAGCGGTCGGCGGGCGCCTTGCACATGTCGTGGCCGACGGTCGGGCCGTAGGTGTCGACGTACTCCGCGCCGTTGAGCGCGGCGACCAGACGGAGCATCAGGTTGAGGTGCTTGCCGGTGTCCCGGAGGTAGGGGAAGTCCTTGGCCGCGAACGGCACTGAGGGGTAGCAGCCGCTGCCGTCGTCGGGCAGGAGGTCCGGGTAGCCGACGACGAGCACGCGCGCGTGCGGTGCCTTCTTGTGGACCGCGCGCAGCACCTTGGCCACCTTGGGCGCGGTGTTGAGGACGGCCAGCGCCAACTGGTCGGCGCCCGAAGAGTTGTAGTAGCGCTGGCAGGGGTTGCCCGTCAGGTCCGTGGCGCTGAGCTTGGCGCAGGTGCCGATGATGGTGCTGAACCCGATGTCGTTGCCGCCGATCTGGACTGTCACCAGGTCCGTGTTCCGCTGTACGGCGTCCAGTTGGGGCGGGTTGGTGCCCTGCGCCTGCCACATCTCCGCGGTCGTCGCCCCGCTGCAGCTCACGTCCTCCAGGACGGTCCCTCTTTCAGCGGCCGTCACCACCGAGGGGTAATTGTGGTCGGAGCGGGCGCAGTTGGCGTCCACCTGGGTCGGTATGTACGGGCCCGACGTGTAGGAGTCCCCGAGCGCCACGTACTGCGTGGTGCGGTCGTGGCCGTGGCCCGAGTCGTGTGCCGCCGCGGGTGCCGCGGACGCGACGACGAGGGCGCAGCCGCTGACCGCCGCCGCGACCGCCACTGCCCTGCCGCGGTGGTGCGCCGACGCGGCCGGTTGCGTCTCACGGTTCATGGAGTTCCTCCCCCAGGTAGGAGACGGCGCGACAGGACACCCCGACGTGGTCGTCTCTCGTTCAACTGGCCTTGTATACCGGGCGGTAAGTCCCGGGGGCCAGGGGTCGGGAGGGAGGAGTTCGCTGCCCCCAGGGACAAGGCGCGCCGAAATGGTTCGGCCGGTTCGGTGGCCGGTTCCCGGCGCCGCGCTCATGGACCCTCTCCGCCGGGTATCTGTAAGGCAGGCGCCAACGCGCTTGGGGGTGGGGGGAGTTGGCCCTGTTGACGCAGAGGTTACAGAGGCATCAGAAGCGCGCGTCCCGCAGTTCGCGGCGGCGGGAGACGATCCGCGCGCTGCGCGCCCAGGGACGCTACGGCCCCGGACTGTACGAGGTGCTGCCCGCGCTGGTGGTCGTGGCCGTCGTCGTGTGCGGTGTCGTGGCCGGCCTCGCCGTGGCGTACCGCGCCCTCGGCACCGGCGCGCTCGTCGGCGGTCTGGCGCTGCTCGGGGTGATCGCCGTGGCCTCGGTCGTGCATCACCGGCCGCTGGCCCGTCGCCGCCTGGGTTTCTACACGCCCGAGGAGATCGCCGACCTGGATGTGGAGGGCCTCGCGCTGGCCGTGTCCCGGATGCTGCGCCGCGACGGCTGGCGGGCGCTCGCCCGGCCCGACGCGCTGGGCCAGCCGCGGGTCCGGGCCCGCGACCGGCGCGGTCGCCGTCTGGAGGTGGCCTTCCGGCCGGTCGCCGAACCGCTGCCCGACGAGGAGGCGCCGACGCGCTCGGGGCGCACGGCCGGCTCCGGGCCGCATCTACGGCTCGTCGTCCACCGGGGGACCTTCAGCGGACGTGATGTGCAGTGGGCGCGCCGTCAGGGCGGCGTCCAGCTCATCGACGGCACGCGTTTACGGCGCTGGGCCCACGGCACTCCCCTGCACCGGCTGACCGATGTCCCCTGACAGCCGTCTCCCTTGCACACGGAACGAGCCGCGGGCGCGGGGCCCACGGCTCGTTCACGGTACGGTTCGTCAGGCCTCGCAGTGGTTGCCCGCCACCGGGTTCAGCAGACCGATCACGTTGATCGAGTTGCCGCACGCGTTGAGGTCCAGGTCGATGGGGATCTGGACGACGTTTCCGGAGAGCACGCCCGGGCTGTCGACGGCGACACCGACGGGGTCGGGGTCCGCGCTCGCCGTACCGGCGCACAGCAGCAGTGCCGCACCCGCCAGACCCACCGCGGCCGTCAGACGCTTCCTCATGAAGAACTCCTGTCACTCTGAGAGGCATGTCCCTCCACGCTGAGGGTGCTCCCTGGGTGACGACACTCTTCGGCGTCCGAACGGGTGGTGGCCGTCCCTCCGGGCCGCCCGCTCAGTCCGTCAGTCCGGCGGCGACCGTCGCCCCGAGTTCCCAGCAGGCCTCGGTGCCCGCCCTGTCGGGCTCGCCGGTCAGCGTCACCGGGTCGGCAGCGCGCCGCCAGCCCAGCCCGGTCGTGATCGACTCGATGCCACGCACGGCTCCCGTCACGTCGTTCCCGCCGTGCACGTAGTACCCGAAGGGCCTGCCGCGCGTCTCGTCCAGGCACGGGTAGTAGATCTGGTCGAAGAAGTGCTTGAGGGCACCGGCCATGTACCCGAGGTTCGCGGGCGTGCCGAGGAGATACCCGTCGGCGGCCAACACGTCCGACACGGTCGCGGACAGGGCGGCACGGCGTACGACCTGGACGTTCTCGATCTCCGGGGTTGTCGCCCCGGCGAGGACAGCCTCGAACATCGCCTGGCAGTTGGGCGAGGGGGTGTGATGGACGATCAGCAGGGTGGGCACGGGCTGAAACCTACTCTTCGGCGGGCATCACCTTGGTCACCTTGCCCTGTGGATCGGCCTGTAGATTGCCGCTCGACCCGTATTCGTCACCCAAGTAAACGGACATGTGCGCAGGGTCGTTGAAGACCTTCCACGTGCCCTCGACCAACAAGTAGCGGGACGTCGGATTCTTGACCTTGAGCACCTTCGCCGCACGAGCGAGCAACACCGGAACGGCGTCCCACTGGAACTTCCGCAGGTCCACCGGCTCCCATCCCTCCCCCAACTTGCCGTTGATGATGCCCTTCTCCACGCCGCTACCGGAGCGGTAGGTGTACGTGTCGTACTTCGTCTTGCTGCCCTTGACCATTACCTCTGCAACGACGTATTCGGGATAAACGCTCAGGTCGCCGAAGCTGTCCCGCCCCGTCTCCTTCTCGATGGCCTTGATCGCGGTACGGATGCCGTCGGGGGTGAGCAGGTCGGTGGTCTTCGCGGAGGCCGAGCTGGAAGGCGTGGCGGTGGGTGAACTCTGCTGTGTCTGTCCGGTCGCGCCCGGGGACGTGGTCGCACCCTTGTCGTTGCTGTTCCCGCCCGGCAGCACCTTCCAGGCGAGCGTGCCGATCAGCAGTACGCCCACGACGCTGGAGGCGACCGCAACTCCCGGTCGCCCGCGTCGCCGTACCGCCTGCATGTCGTCGGTGGGCGGCAGCGCCGGCGGGGCCGGGGGTGCGAGCGGGTACGAGGTGGTCTCGGGGCCGCGGACCACCGGCCGGGCCGCCGCGGCGGCCAGCATCCGGCCCACCGTCCCCGCGTCCGGCCGCGCCTCGGGATCACGCACCAGCACACACGACAGCACCGGCGTCAGTGACCCGGCCCGCACCGGTGGCGGAACCTCCTCCTGGAGTACGGCGGCCAGCGTGGCCAGGGTCGTACCGCGCCGGAGCGGGTGGTGGCCCTCGACGGCGACGTAGAGCATCATCGCCAGCGACCACAGGTCGGCGGCGGGGCCGCCGCTGTGGCCCGAGACGCGCTCCGGAGCCATGTAGTCGGGGGTGCCGATGATGGATCCGGTGGCGGTGAGGGCGGTGGCGTCACGGATCGCGGCGATGCCGAAGTCCGTGAGGACGGGGCGGCCGTCGGTGCGCAGCAGGACGTTGGCGGGTTTCACGTCACGGTGCTGGACGCCGGCCGCGTGTGCCGCGTTGAGGGCGTCGAGCACTCCGGAGCCGAGCCGGGCGGCCTCCGCCGGTGCCATCGGTCCGCGCTCCAACCGGTCGGCCAGTGAGCCGCCTTGGACGAGTTCCATGACCAGCCAGGGGTAGGTGCCCTCGCCGCCGTCGACGATGTGATGGATCGTCACCACGTTCGGGTGCTCGACCCGGGCCAGGGCGCGTGCCTCGCGCAGGACCCGCTGGCGGAGCATCTCGGCCGCGCCGGGGTCGTACTCGGCGAGGTCGAGGTCCGGCGGCCGGACCTCCTTGACGGCGACATAGCGGTGCAGCAGCAGGTCTCGGGCGCGCCACACCGTGCCCATGCCACCGCCGCCGAGCCGGGACTCCAGCTCGAAGCGGCCGTCGACGACCCGTCTGCCGGTCTCCCCCTCGTTCATGCGGAGGAGCTTATGTGACGAACGTGCACTCCTGTGCCGCGCGTTCGGTGATTGAGAAACGCCCGGGCCGACCTGTGAGGGCCGACCCGGACGTCAGGTGGTGCGGAGTGCTCAGATCAGGTCGAAACGGTCCAGGTCGGAGACCTTGGCCCAGGCGGCGACGAAGTCCTTCACGAACTTCTCCTTCGCGTCGTCGCTCGCGTACACCTCGGCGAGCGCGCGGAGTTCGGAGTTCGAGCCGAAGACCAGGTCGGCACGCGTGCCGGTCCACTTGATGGCGCCGGAGGCGTCGCGGCCCTCGAAGGTCTGCTGGTCCGAGGAGGTCGACGACCACGTGGTGCCCAGGTCGAGCAGGTTGACGAAGAAGTCGTTCGTCAGCGTGCCGACCTTGTCGGTGAGGACACCGTGGGTGGACTGGCCCTGGTTGGCGCCCAGGACGCGCAGGCCGCCGACGAGGACGGTCAGCTCGGGGGCGGTCAGCGTGAGCAGGTTGGCCCGGTCGAGCAGCAGGTACTCGGCGGGGAGGCGGTTGCCCTTGCCGAGGTAGTTGCGGAAGCCGTCGGAGGTCGGCTCCAGCGCGGCGAACGACTCGGGGTCGGTGTGCTCCTCGGTCGCGTCGACACGGCCCGGCGTGAAGGGGACCTCCACGTCGACGCCGCCGTCCCTGGCGGCCTTCTCGACCGCGGCGGCACCGCCGAGGACGATCAGGTCGGCGAGGGAGACCTTCTTGGCGCCCGAGTTGAACTCCTGCTGGATGCCTTCGAGGACCCGCAGCACCTGCGCGAGCTGGTCGGGGTCGTTGGCCTCCCAGCCGCGCTGCGGCTCCAGGCGGATGCGGGCGCCGTTGGCGCCGCCGCGCCTGTCGCTGCCGCGGAAGGTGGAGGCGGACGCCCAGGCGGCGGAGACGAGCTGCGAGACGGTCAGGTCCGAGGCGAGGATCTTCGCCTTGAGGGCCGTGATGTCGGCGGCGTCGATGGCCTCGCCCTCGGCCTGCGGCAGCGGGTCCTGCCACAGCAGGGTCTCGGACGGGACCTCCGGGCCGAGGTACAGGGACTTCGGGCCCAGGTCGCGGTGGGTCAGCTTGTACCAGGCGCGGGCGAAGGCGTCCGCGAACTCGGCCGGGTTCTCGTGGAAGCGCTTCGAGATCTCGCCGTAGATCGGGTCGAAGCGCAGCGAGAGGTCGGTGGTGAGCATCGTCGGGAGCTTCTTCTTCGACGCGTCGTGGGCGTCGGGGATGATCGCCTGAGCGTCCTTGGCCACCCACTGGTTGGCGCCGGCGGGGCTCTGGGTCAGCTCCCACTCGTAGCCGAAGAGGATGTCGAAGAAGTCGTTGCTCCACTGGGTGGGCTTGGTGGTCCAGGTCACCTCGAGGCCGGAGGTGATGGCGTCGCCGCCCTTGCCGGTGCCGTAGGTGGACTTCCAGCCCAGGCCCTGCGCCTCGAGCGGGGCGGCCTCGGGGTCGTCGCCGACCGACTCGGCCGGGCCCGCGCCGTGGGTCTTGCCGAAGGTGTGGCCACCGGCGATGAGGGCGACGGTCTCCTCGTCGTTCATCGCCATGCGGCGGAAGGTCTCACGGATGTCGCGGGCCGCGGCCAGCGGGTCCGGGTTGCCGTTGGGGCCCTCGGGGTTGACGTAGATGAGGCCCATCTGGACGGCGCCGAGCGGGTTCTCCAGCTCGCGGTCGCCTGTGTAGCGCTGGTCGTCGAGCCAGGTGGTCTCGGGACCCCAGTACACGTCCTCGTCGGCCTCCCAGACGTCGGCGCGGCCGCCGCCGAAGCCGAAGGTCGTAAAGCCCATCGTCTCCAGCGCCACGTTGCCGGTGAGGATCATGAGGTCGGCCCAGGAGATGGACTGGCCGTACTTCTTCTTGACCGGCCACAGCAGACGGCGGGCCTTGTCGAGGTTGCCGTTGTCCGGCCAGCTGTTGAGCGGCGCGAAGCGCTGCTGACCGCGGCCGCCACCGCCGCGGCCGTCGCTGATGCGGTAGGTGCCGGCGCTGTGCCAGGCCATGCGGATCATCAGCGGGCCGTAGTTGCCGAAGTCCGCCGGCCACCAGTCCTGCGAGGTGGTCAGCACCTCGGCAATGTCCTGTTTGACGGCCGCGAGGTCGAGGCCACCGAACGCCGCGGCGTAGTCGAAGTCCGCGCCGAGCGGGTTCGCGACCACCGGGTCCTTGGCGAGGATCTTCAGGTTGAGCCGCTCCGGCCACCACTGACGGTTGCCGCCGCCCTGGGTGGGGTGCGCGGCGCGCCCGTGCGCGACGGGGCAGCCCCCGGCATCCTCCGACTTCGCGTCCGTGACGATTGCGTCGTGGTTCTCAGACATGGGAATCCTTCCAAACGGGGTGGATCACGTGACTCAGGAACTGGGGGCGGCGGTACAGGTGGGGCACAGACCCCAGTAGATGACCTCGGCCTCGTCGATCGAGAAGCCGTGGTCGTCGGAGGCGGTCAGGCAGGGTGCCTCGCCGACCGCGCAGTCGACGTCGGCGACGACACCGCACGACCTGCACATGACGTGGTGGTGGTTGTCGCCGACGCGTCCTTCGAAGCGGGCGGGACTGCCCGCCGGTTCGATACGGCGGACGAGTCCGGCCGAGGTCAGCGCGTGGAGGGCGTCGTAGACGGCCTGGAGCGATATGTGTCCTACGCGGTCGCGGACCCCGGACGCGACCGCCTCGACATCGAGGTGGTCGCCGTGCCGGACGGTCTCGAGCAGCGCGACGCGGGCTGCCGTCACCCGCAGGCCGGCACCGCGCAGCTCCTCGGCGGTGGTCGGTGGCTGGGATGCGGTCATGGCGCTCAACCTACAGCCATAAACACGAGTGATTCAAGAAAACAAACGGTTCAAGTTTGATGTCGTGCCGGGGTGGGTGATGCGGAGCGGTCCCAGGTGGTGGCGGTGACCCCACGTTCCCGCAATGCCGCCTTGCGAACTTTGCCGGTCTCGGTGAGCGGGAGCTCACGGACGGTGTCGATGTAGCGGGGCACCGCGAACGGGGGCAGCTCCTCCGCGCAGTGGCGTACGAGGTCCCGGAGGTCCAGCACCTGCCCGGGCACGGGGACTACGGCGACCATGACCTCGTCCTCCGCCAGCTCCGAGGGCACGGGAAAGGCCGCCGCGTCGGCGACCGCCGGGTGCGCGCGGACGACGGACTCCACCTCGTGCGAGGAGACGTTCTCGCCGCGCCGCCGGATGACGTCCTTGATCCGGTCGACGAACCGGAACCACCCGTCGGGCTCACGGACCACCCGGTCGCCGGTGCGCCGCCACTCGGTCGGGCCGGGCTCCGGCTCCCCCAAGTAGCCGGTGCAGAAGGCGAATTGGTGTGTGCTGCGGACGAGCAGCTCGCCGGGGACTCCGTCCGGGACGGGGTCGAGCAGTTCGTCGACCACGCGCGCGGAGAAGCCCTCGCGCACGGTGCCGACGTAGCCGGGCCGCTGTTCCTCGGGCGTCGACCCGATCACGAGGTTCGTCTCCGTGGACCCGAATCCGTCGACGAGCGTGACGCCGAACCGCTCGCGGAACGGCTCCCACGCGGACCCGGGAGTGGCCGGGGAGAGCCCCCGCCAGGTCCGGTGTGCGCGGTCGGCCGGGCCCGGCGGCTGCGCCAGCAGCATGGGCACCATCGCGCCCAGCAGATAGACGGTGGTCGCCCCGGTCTCGGCCACCCGCTCCCAGTACCGTGTGGCGGAGAACCGTTCGTCGATCACACAGCTCGCGCCCACCTCCATCCCCTGCGTCAGGGTGGTCAGGGCGTTGGTGTGGAAGAGCGGCAGGCAGGTGTACAGCACGTCGTCGGCGGTGAGACGGAGCGAGTCGGAGACGTTGCGGCCCCACCAGACGGTCTGCGCGTGCGGGCAGCGCACACCGCGCGCCGCTCCCGTGGTGCCCGAGGTGAACAGCACGAAGGCGGTGTCGTGCGGGCGCACTTGGGCCGGCGGCACGGCGGTGGTCACGCCCGGCGCCGGCACGTCTCCCCCGCCCACGACCCACAACTGCCCCTGAAAACCGGCCGCTACGACACGTTCCGCCAACTCCTCGTCCGCCAACAGGAATCGCGGCTCCGCCGTGCGCAGCACCTGCCTCAGCCCACTTCCCCGCAGGCCGGTGTTGAGCGGGACCAGTACCGCTCCCAGCCAGGCGCAGCCAAGGATGAGATCGACGAACTCGATCCGGTTGCGCGCCATGACGGCGACACGGTCCCCCGGCCCGCAGCCGCGCTCCGCGAGCGCTCCCGCCATCGTGGCCGCGGCCGTGCAGGCCTGCGCGTATGTCCGCGTCACCTCCCCGGCCCGCACAAAGGGCCGTTCGCCGAACTCCGCTGCCGCCGCCTCGATGAGACCGGGGATGGTGTCGATCACCGCAGGACTCCGGCCTCCCGGAGCTGTTGGACGCGCTCCGCCGAGAACCCGGCCACCTCTTCCAGTACGGCGTCGGTGTCGGCGCCGAGCACGGGCGCGGCCTTACGGACCGCGCCGGGTGTGCGGGTCAGGCGGATCGGGACGCCCTCGTGGAGGAAGGCGCCCGCGACCGGGTGCTCCTTGCGGACATAGAAGCCGCGGGCCCTCAACTGCGGGTCGTGCTCGACGAGTTCACGGCCGTCCTGGACCGCTCCGGCCGGGATGCCGTGGGCCTGGAGCGCCTCGGCGGCGACGCCGGCGGGAAGCGTGCGGGTCCACTCCCCCAGCGCGGCGTCGACCAGGTCCGTGGCGTGTCTGCGCGCGTCGGCCGTCAAGGTCCGTTCGTCGGTGGCGAGTTCGGGGCGGCCGATCACCTCGCAGAGCGCGGCCCACTCCGTGTCGTCGCGCACGCTGACGGCCAGCCAGCGGTCCGTGCCGAGGCAGCGGTAGACGCCCTGCGGGCTCCAGCTCGGGTGGGTGTTCCCGGCCGGTCCGACCTCCGGACCGCCGAGGAGGCTGGTGCCCAGGTGGGCGGCGATCGCCTCCAGTTGGGACAGGTCGATGTGCTGTCCGCGTCCGGTGCCGGCGCGGTGCTCCAGGGCGGCGACCGTGGCGAGGGCGGCCTGCAGTCCGGCGACGATGTCGCCGTGGCCGTAGATCACCCCGACCACGTCGTCCGGCCCCCAGCCGGTGAGTGCGGTCAGGCCTCCGCTCGCGGAGACCGTGTCGGCGTACGACACCCAGCCGTTGCGCGGTCCGGTGTGGCCCATGCCCGACATGCTGACGTAGACGAGTCCGGGGTTGATCCGGCGCAACTCCTCGTAGCCCAGGCCGAGTTTGCGCATGACCGTGGAGCTGAAGTTCTCCACGAGGACGTCGCTGTGGGCGATGAGTTCGCGCAGCACCGTGATGCCGTCGGCGGTGCGGGTGTCTAGGGCGATGCTGCGTTTGTTGCGGTTGACCTCGTTGAAGTAGCCGTTGGTGTTGGGGTCGGTGTGGGGGCCGCGCGAGAGGTGCATGAAGGGGGCGAAGCGGGTGGGGTCGGGGCGGCCCGCGGACTCGACCTTGATGACGTCGGCGCCGTGGTCGGCGAGGATCTTCGTGCAGTAGGGGCCGGCCAGGACCCAGGTCAGGTCGAGGACGCGGATGCCGTGGAGGGCGGGCTGTACGGAGGCGTGCCGCACCGGGCGTTCGGTGGGCGGTGCGGCATGCAGCAGTTCCTGGTCCGCGCCCACGCCCCGGACGTCCAGCTCCCGTACCCGGTGGCCTTCCGGGAACGCGAAGGGGAAGCCCAGATCGGTCCGTTCGCCCTGAGGTGTCCGTACCCGGGTGAAGAACGCGCGGGCCGTGAGCTGGGGGTTGTCGAGGAGTTCGTGGGGCAGGTCGACGGCGGCCCAGGGGAGTTTCCTGGCCTGGGCGCGCTCCGCGAACTCGGCCTTCGGCCAGGTGCCCACGAAGTCCTGGACGACCTTGAACACGTGCTCCTGGTGTCTCTTGCGTTCGACCGGGTCCTGCCAGCGGGGTTCCGTGAGGTCGGCCGCCGCGTCCTCCTCGCGCAGCCAGTCGAGCAGCGCGTCCCACATGCGGGGACTGCCCCCGAGTCCGCCGCCCAGGTAGCCGTCGGCGGCCCTGAACAGGCCGTGCGGGACGAGGGGGTGGACGCGGCCGGGGCGTGGCGGAACCCGGTCCTCGTGCAGATAGGCGAGGGTTCCGGCCTCCAGGGCGGCGGCCACGCAGGCCTGTGCGGAGACATCGACGAGCTGTCCCGGACCGGTACGGCGAGCGCGCAGGCCGAGCAGGGCGGCGATCGCCGCGTTGACGCCGGCGAGTTGTTCGGCCTGCTGCTCGGGCAGCCGTAGCGGCGAGCCGTCGGGGTCGCCGACCTGGGCGAGCATTCCGCCGAGCGCGGCCACCACGAGGTCGGTGCCCTGCCAGTCGCTGCGGGGGCCGAGCAGTCCGAAGGGGGTGACGCGGACGTGCACGAGGTCGTCGAGTCCGGCGGCGAGCGCCTCCGCGCCGCCCGCACTCCCGTCGAGCAGCACATCGGCGGTGGTCAGCAGGGCGCGCAGGTCCTCGGGCGAGGCGGGGACGACCGAGCGTTTGCCCGCGTGCCAATGCACGAAGGCGTCGCCGTCGAGTTCGCGTCGCGTCTCGTCGCCTTCCGGCGGCTCGACGAGTACGACCTCGTAGCCGAGTCCGACCAGCAGCCGGCCGGCGAACCGGGTGAAGGGACTGGACAGTTCGACGACGCGCGGAGCGGACTGGCTCACGTCTCCTCCCCGGAGAGTCAGTGGTGCTGCTGGTTCAGGAATCCGGTGACGACGCTGTGGTAGTCGTGGGGCCGTTCCTCCTGCGGGTGGTGGGAGGCCTCGCTCATCACGTGCAGGCTGCCCTTGGGGATCATGCGGGCCAGCATCAGCGGGTAGTCGGGGGTCAGGAACGCGTCCTGCATGCCCCACACGAAGAGCGTCGGCGCGGCGATCAGGCCGAGTTCGGCGGTGAGGTCCTGCCAGTCGCCGCGCGGGTTGTCGGAGGCGCCGGCGAGGGCGGTCTCCTCGGGGTCGAGGCTCTGTTCGTAGCGCAGGGTCACGGTGGCGTCGGGGATGGCGTCCGGGTCGAACCACTCCAGGCGGGCGATGAGTTCGCGCATCTTCTGCCATGAGGGGCCGGTACCGCCGTAGTAGACGTCCCGGGCGTTACGGCCGCGCCGGCCGCCTTCAGGCAGCGGTGCGAGAGGGCCGTAGAAGACGGGCATGCTGCCGGTGATCACCAACGACCGTACGCGGTCGGGGTACTTGGCGGCGAGGTTGAGGGCGATGGTGCCGCCCCAGGAGTTGCAGACGAAGTCGGCGCGGTCGATGCCGAGTTCGTCGAGGAGGGCCACGGTCTTGGCCGCGTGGTAGTCCCACATGGGGCCCTCGATGACGGGCTTGGCGGACTTGCCGTACTGGAGGATGTCGACGAGCAGACAGCGGCGGTCCTTCGCGAACAGGGGGGCCACCTGTCCGAAGTCCGACCAGCCGGTGCAGCCGGGGCCGCCGCCGTGCAGGAAGACGGCGGGGCTGACCGTGGGGCCGCCCTCCCCCAGTTCGACGTAGTGGTATTTGACGCCGTCCGCTTCCGCGTAGGCGCCCTCCGGCGGCGGCTGGATGTCCATGAGGTCCATGTCCCGATGGTGGGACGGCGGCGATCTCCGCCCAAGCGGAACGGTCCGCTGAGCGGGCCGGTTCCGTGGCGGCCGGGGGACGGTCCTCCTTAGCGTCCGGGCATCGGATGAGGACAGGAGGCAGCCCATGTTCCGCAACGCCGAGCTGGAGCTGGTCGAGGAGCGGGCCCGGGCGCCGATGGGGACGTGGGAGCGGCGGTCGTTGGGTGTCGTACGGGCCGAGGACGCGGCGGAGTTCGCGCGGACGGCCGGGGAGAGCGCGCCGCGTCTCGTCGATCCCGGTCACGCCGACTTCGCCGTGCATCCGATGTATGTGGTGAGCCTGCTGCGCGGGGCGCCCGGGGCCGATGCGTTGGAGTTTCGGCCGGACGGCATGTACCGCGACGAGGTGCCCGGCACCGACGGGCTCGGGGTCCGGCTGATGGCGGGCGGCCAGGCGGTGCGCTGGATCGCGGCGGCACGGGCCGGCGACCGGATCGAACTGCGGCGCACCCTGACGGCCGTGGAGCGAAAGGGCAGCGGTGAGGGGTTCCTGCTGCTCACCGTGGAGAAGGTGTACGGCTCGGCGCGGGGGACGCTGGTCGAGGTCACGGAGAGGTTCATCGTCCGATGACGGACCGTCACATCACCGTCGGGCAGGCCGTGTTGCCGGTCGGGCTGACCCCCGACGCGATCACCCTGCTGCGGTTCGGCGCGGTCACCCGCAATGCCCATCGCATCCACTACGACACCGAGTTCGCCCGCTCCGAGGGGCTGGCCGGGCCGGTCGTCATGGCTCAGCTGCACGGCTGTCTGTTCCATCGCGCCGCCGCGGAGTTCGCGGGCGAGAGCGGGCAGGTGCGGGAGCTGGAGTGGCAGAACCGGGCACCGGCCCATGCGGGAGACCGGCTGGTGGTGACCGGGACCGTGGGCTCGGTGGGCGGAGTCGACGGTGAGATCACTCTCGATCTGGTCGAGCGGTGCGGTTCCGGTGACGTGGTGTGCTGCCGGGGGCGGGCCGTGGTCGTCCTGGGGTGAGCACCGCTCGCGGCGGCAGCCAGGCGTCGATGACGGCCGCCAGCTCGGCGCGGTCGGTGAAGACGTGTCCGTTCATCCCCACGGTCCGCGCGGCGCGTACGTTCTCCTCGCGGTCGTCGACGAAGAGGAAGTCGGCGGGGGCGGCCCGCAGGGCGACGACGCAGTGCTGGAAGGCGGCCGGGTCCGGTTTCGCCGCCTTGATCTTCCCGGAGAAGGCGACGTGGTCCAGCCGGTGCAGCCAGGGCTGCGCGGCGAGGAAGGCGTCCGCGTGGTCCGAGGGGATGTTGGACAGCAGGGCGACCTCGGCGACGGCGCGGAGGGACTGGGCGTAGGCGACCATCGAGTCGTCGACGCGTGACCAGCTGTCGATGTCGGTGCGGCGCAGTTCCTCGACGGTGTCGGCGTCGACGGGCCTGGACAGCCATCGCAGTACGGCGGTCCAGTACTCGGGCGCGCACTGCTGACCGGCGTCGTAGGGCGGACGGCAGGCCCAGTAGGCCTCGGTGAAGGCATCGGTGGGTGTGCCGCAGCGGGCGGCCATCTTCCCCAGGGCGCCCGGGCGTTGATGGCGGGCGATGACTCCGAAGAGGTCGAACAGGACGATGCTGCGGTCAGTGGTCATGGTGAGGGTTCTTCCGGGTTCCGGCGGTCGGGGCGGGAGGAGAAGCCTGTGCGGCACGGAGTGAGCCGTGCCGCACAGGCGGTCAGTGGCCGCTGTGTGCCGGCTCGGGCGTGCGGTCGGATCCGGTGCGCAGGATCCCGGCGGCCACGGCGGTGATCGCACACAGCAGGATCAGCAGGACGAAGGCGTGGTTCAGGGCGACGAGGTGGGTCAGCCAGCCGATGACGGCGGGGCCGGCCAGCATGCCGACGTAGCCGAGCCCGGCGACGCGGGAGACATTGGCCCCGGCGGCGGAAGGGTCGGCGTGCCCCGCCGCGCTGAACAACTGCGGAACACAGCCGGACAGCCCCAGACCGAACAGCGCCCACCCCGCGAACGCGGCCCAGATCCACGGGGAGACGGTCACGATCGTGATGCCGACGGCGGCCGTCGCCGCGCCGTACCTCAGGATCGCCATGGACCCGAACCGGGCGACGAGCCGGTCGGCGAGCAGTCGGCCGACGGTCATGGTCGCGGCGAAGGTGCCGTAGGCGAAGGCGGCGGTGCTCGCGGGGGCGCCGAGGACGTCCTTCAGGTGCAGTGCGCTCCAGTCGTTGGCGGCTCCCTCGCACAGCATGACCATCAGGGCCAGGGCGGCGAGGATCCAGATGCGCCTGCCGGCGCCGCGCCGCCCGGGGGCCGGGACCGGCTCGGTCTCCGCCCTGGCGGCGATCGGCGCGGCCGGCAGCAGCGCGCGTGCTGATATCAGGGCGGTCGCGATGCCCAGGACGCCCATGGCGGCCATGCCCGCGGCCGGGCTCAGACCGGCGCTCGCCGTGGCCGCCCCGACGAGTGCGGCGAGGACGCCGCCGACCGAGAACGTGGCGTGGAACGCCGACATGACGGGCCTGCCGTACGCCTTCTCCACGTGCACGGCGTGGGCGTTCATGCTCACGTCCAGGCAGCCGTTGCAGAATCCGAAGACCAGCAGGGCACCGGCCAGCGTCCACCGGTCCCTGGGCAGGCCGGGCAGTACCAGGGCCGCGCTGCCCAGCACGCCGGTGGCGGGGACGACGACGCGCGCCCCGAGCCGGTCGGTCAGCGGCCCGGCCACCTGCATACCGATGAACGCTCCGAGCCCGAGCAGTACCAGCAGCCCCCCGAGCGTCGCGTGCGTGATGCCCACGCGCTCCTCGACGGCGGGGATGTTCACCACCCAGGTGCCCATCAGCGTCCCGCACAGACTGAAGTAGACAAAGGTCGCGATGCGGGCACCTCGAAGCGAATCATTCATGAGATCCACCGTAACGAACATGATGTGCGATTGAATACTGGCACTTCGCACACATTGAATGTTCGTATTGGCTGGTGTTCAATCGCCTCATGAGCAACGCAGACCGGCACGGGACGATCGCTCAGGCCGTCAGGGAGACGGGCCGGATCACGGTCCAGGAACTCGTCGAACTGACCGGCGCCTCCGAGATGACCATCCGGCGCGACCTCGACGCGCTGGCCGCACAGGGCGTCCTCGAACGCATCCGGGGCGGGGCACGCACCCTGCTGCTCCGGGGCGAGGAGCCGCCGTTCGCGCTGCGGGCGCACGAGTCCGTCGAGGCCAAGCGGCGGATCGCGGCCGAGGTGTCCTCGCTCGTCGCCGACGGCGAGACCGTCCTCCTCGACAGCGGCACCACCTGCCTGGAGATCGCCCATCTGCTGCGTCGGCGGCCGGTCACCGTGATGCCCTTGTCCCTGCAGGCCGTCCACGTGCTCGGCGAGAGTCCGGGCCCGGCCACCCTGCTGGTGCCCGGCGGGCAGCCCCGGGCCGCCGAGGGAGCTCTCACCGGCCCCCTCACCCTGGCGTCCCTGGCGGCACTGCGCTTCGACACCGCCGTCATGGGCTGCTGCGGGCTGAGCGCGGCCGAGGGTCTGACCGCCTACGACCTCGACGACGCGGCCGTGAAGAAGGCGGGCGTCGCCTCCTCGCGCCGCATCGTCGTCGCCGCCGACGGCGGCAAGCTCGGACACACCGCCTTCGCCCACGTCGGCCCCGCCACACTCCTGCACACCCTCGTCACCGACACCAGCGCCCCCGCCGACGAGGTGACCGCGCTCGAAGGCGCCGGCGTCGTCGTCAAGGTCGTGTGACGCGATCGCCCGCTCCGGGGCCCGGAGTTGAGGACCTCAACTCAGTTCGAGAACCACCTTCCCCAGCGCCTCCCCGCTCCGCAGCCGATCGGCGGCCTCCGCAAACCCGTCCAGTCCATGGCGCTCGATCTCCAGGGTCAGCGCCCCCGTCCGCAGCTCGGCCAGCAGTGCCTCCGCGTCCGCCGCGACCTCCTTGCCCCGCGTCATCAGGTTCACCGGCAGCAGGGACACGTCGGCCAGCAGGAAGTCCGCGAGGTCGACGGTGAATTCGCGTCCGGCGGTGTAGCCGACGAGCGCCACTCGGCCACGCGGGCGGACCAGCGGGAGGGTGTCGCGGAGTACCGGGCCGCCGACCGTGTCGATCACGACGTCGACCGGGCCGCCCACCGCCTCCACGGACAGGTCGCAGGCCAGGAGGGACTTGGCGGGAGCGGGGACATGGGCGAGCTTGGCCGGGCGTCCGACCACGCCGACCACCTCGGCCCCGGCCCGTGCGGCGACCTGCACGGTCAGCGCCCCGACCGCGCCCGCCGCGCCGGTCACGAGCACCCGCTCCCCGGGCCGCACGTGCGCGACCGCGTGCACGGCCGCCCACGCCGTGCCCGCCGGTGAGAACCAACTGCACGCCAGGGCGGGGTCCGTACCCTCCGCCACCACCTCCACGGCGGCGTCCGGCACCAGTGCGTGGTCCGCCCAGCAGCCGTCGCGGCGCAGGCCGAGGCCCTTGCCGCCGAGCCGGACGAGGGTGCCCTCGGGGTGGGTGTCCGAGGCGAGGACGATCCCGCATCCGGTGGTGCCCGGTACGGCGGGCAGGTCGGGCAGAATCCCGAACTTGCCGTCCACGACGTTCAGATCGAGGTGGCCCACCTGGGCCGCCCGCATCCGTACCAGGGTGTGGCCGGGGCGCGGCTCGGGCACCGGGCGCTCCACCGGGCGGGGCAGCGAGCCGAAGCTCTCCAGGACCAGGGCGCGGGACATCGCGGTCGTCACAACTTCACTCCGTATCGATGCGGGATGCGGGACGCGACACTCCGCAGGGCGCGGCCGGGTCCGGTGCGGCCCGGCGATTCGACGCACCGTAGAACGGCGGGTGGCCTCCGCGCAGCGACGAGGGTCCGCTGAACGGGACGCGCCGGTGAGCGCCGGCCGCGGCCCGCATCCTCGGCGAAATGTGGCGGACGAGGGCAGGAGCGCCGCGTTTCCGCCGCCGCCCCGGGGCCCGGTCTGCTCAGTGGACCGGGTCTCTTGGGCGGATCCGCCGCCCGCCGCATGCTCGGCTCACAGCTCACCCGGCAGCAGGAGGACGCCCACGATGACGGTCGACGACTCTCCCGACACTCAGCCACCGGTCCGGAGCCGCCGCAGACCAGCGGGTGAGCCCGGCCGCCAGGACTGGAAGTCGTGGCCCCACTACGACGCGGCGGACGCGGGCTTCCGCGGCTACTGGTACCCGGTCACCTGGTCCAGCCAGATCACCGGCGATCCGCTCCCGTTCACGATCTGCGGCGAGAAGATCACCCTGATCCGGGACAACGGCACGGCGTACGCGCTGCACAACCGGTGCCCGCACCGCGGTGTCCCGCTCTCCGAGGGCAACCAGCAGTTCCCGGGCACGGTCAGCTGCCCGTACCACGGCTGGACCTTCGACCTGCCCACCGGCAAGCTCGCCGCGGTCATCACCGACGGCCCCGGCTGCCGGCTGACCGGCAAGGTCTCGGTGCGGACGTACCCGGTCGAGGAGCGGCTCGGCATGGTGTGGGTGTACATCCCCCTCACCGACGAGGAACCGCACCCCATCGACTCGCAGCTGCCCGAGGAGCTCGTCTCCAACGCCTTCGTGATGGGCGGCCGGATCGACCCGCGCAGCGGCAACTGGCGCTTCGCCTGCGAGAACGGCTTCGACGAAGGGCACGCCAAGTACCTGCACCGCACGGCACTTTGGCGGCTCTTCAAGCCGATGCCGACCTGGAACATCACCCGGATCGTGCCCAAGGGCCGCTGGATCTTCCGGGTCCAGGACGAGGTGTACTGGCAGGCGGACTTCCCCGGTGTCGGCCGCTGGACCAACAAACGCTGGTGGAAGGCCCAGCCGCCGAAGGAGACCTTCAACATCGGCAACACGGGCAAGCCCGACAAGGTCAACCCGACGATCGAGGCCCAGGAGTTCCCCGGCTTCGCGTCCCTGTCGATGCCCGGCGTGCTGCGCATCGCGTACCCGAACTTCATCCACTACGAGTTCTACGTCCCCGTCGACCAGGACAACCACCGCTATGTCGGCGTGATGGTCAACTTCACCGAGGGCTGGGACACCCTGCGTTTCTACGCCAAGTACCTCGGTGCGATCCGCTGGTTGTTCCACGGCCAGTTCTCCGGCCAGGACGCCTGGATGGTCGACATCACCGACGCTCCCCCGGAGAAGCTCTACCGCCCCGACATCTCGCTGACCGCCTGGCGGAACCTCAGCGAGGAGGAGTACGGCAAGAAGCTCGCCGGCACTGGCACCGAAGGGAAGGAGGCCTGACCATGGGCCGCACACTGCTCACCCTGCTCGTCGGAGCCGGGATCGCGATCGGGCTCCCGCTCGCGAAGAAGCGCTTCGAGCGTACGACGATGACTCAGGTACACAGGGTCAACCAGTGAGCGCCGCGGGCGAGTTGGCCGGTCTGGACGACACGCGGGCCGCCTGGGTCGCCGACGCCTGGCAGCACGTCACCGCCGACCGGCTGCGCGACCTGATCACCGGGCTCGTCGACATCCCGTCCCCGACCGGCGACGAGGGCCCGCTCGCCGCGCACATCGCCGACACCCTCACGACGGCCGGCTGCCCGGCCCGCGTCCAGCCGCTGGACGACCGGCAGGCCAACGCGTGGGCCCGGCTCTCCGGCGACGGCACCGGCCCCGACCTGATGCTCTACGCGCCGATCGACACCCTGACGGTGGGCGAGGAGAGCGAGGATCTCCCGTGGATCGGGCCGGAGTTGCGGGACGACATGCGTCCGCGCGCCACCGTCCACGACGATCTCGTCGTCGGCCTCGGCGCCTCCAACCCGAAGGGCCACGCGGCCTGCGTGCTGATGGCCGCCGAGGCGATCGCGCTGGCCGGCGTTCCGCTCACCGGCGACCTGGTCGCGGCCTTCGGCGCCGGCGGCATGCCCACCAACGCCCGCCCCGGCTCCAGCCGCCTCAACACCGGTCAGGGCGTGGGCTGTTCGTTCCTCCTGGAACAGGGCGTGTGGACGGACTACGCGCTCATCGCCAAGCCCGGCTGGACGGTGTCCTGGGACGAGGTCGGCCTGGTCTGGTTCGAGGTGACGGTCCACGGCACGCACACCTACGTCGGCTCCCGCCACCGCCTCCCCTACGACAACGCCGTGGCGCGCGCCGGAGAGGTCGCCCGGCATCTGGAGGAGTGGTTCGTCGAGTACGCCGAACGGCACACCTCCGGCACGGTCGCCCCCCAGGGCATCGTGTCCTCGATCCAAGGGGGTTGGCCCCGGACGGCGGCGGTGACACCGGCCTCCTGCACCCTCATGGTGGACCTGCGGATCGGCCCGGACACGACGCCGATGCAGGCCAAGCGGGAGTTCATGGCGGCCATCCGCGCCCTGCGTGACAAGAACATCGACGTCGGCGCCGAGATGGTGCTGGCGATCCCCGGCACCGGCACCGACCCGGAGAGCTGGATCTGCCGCAGTGCGGCGGCGAGTTGGGCCGCCTTCGAGGGGCGCGAGCACGAAGTGATCCGGGGCAACAGCGGGGCCACCGACGCCAACATCCTCCGCGGGCGCGGCATCCCGACCGTACGGGTCGGGATGCCGAAGGTCACCGACTCCCTCTTCGACATCGACTTCGCGCGGGGCATGAACACGGTCTCCGTGCGGGCCATGGAGAAGCTGACGCGCCATCTGATCCGTACGGCGGTCGACACGGTGACCCGGTCCCGCGCCGAGGTGGAAGGGAGAGCGGCATGACGGAGATCGTCCTGGGCGTGGGCGCCTCGCACAGCACGCTGATGAACACCCATTGGGAGGAGACCTTCCACAAGGACCGGGCGGAGCGGTTCCGCGACGCGCTGTGCGAGGCCCGGGAGGCACTGCTCGCGGCCCGCCCGGACACGGTGATCCTGGTGGGTTCCAATCACTTCCGGGGTTTCTGGCTGGACCTGATCCCGAGCTTCACGATCGGCGTCGGCGAGTGCGTCGCGAGCGGCGAGTCGGGCACCCCGAAGGGGCCCCAGCCGGTCGACGTCCCGCTGGCCCGGCACCTGGCCAACTCCCTTGTGGAGAACGGGAGTTTCGACCCGGCGTTCTCCGCCAGGCTGCAGATCGACCACGGTCAGTCGCACGCCATCCAGTACCTCTTCGAGGGGCTGGACGTGGAGATCGTGCCGATCGTGGTGAACGTCTTCGCCCCGCCCCTGCCCACCCTGACCCGCTGCGAGGAACTGGGCCGGGCGATCCGGGAGGCCGTCCTCTCCTTCCCCGGCGACCGGCGGGTGGCGGTGGTCGGCTCGGGCGGGCTCTCGCACCGGCTGCCCTGGCCGGACTGGCGCGAACCGCACGGCGACGACGAGGAGTTCATGGTCGGCGCCTGGCTCAACGGCCGGGAGAACTGGCAGGACTACGACGTCCGGCGCCGCGAGATCATCCGCGCCGCCGAGGCCGCGCTCAACCCGGAGTTCGACGACGAGTTCCTTGCTCTTGTCGAGCGGGGCGAGATCCGGCGGATCACGGCGTACTCCACCGAGGAGTTGGAGAAGGCCGCCGGCAACGGGGCTCAGGAGCTGCGCACCTGGCTGTTGATGTCGGCCGTGCTCGACCACGTGCCCGGCCGCCGGCTGGCCTACGAACCGATGCCCGAGTGGCTCACCGGGATGGCCGTGGCCGTCCTGGATCCCCGACAAGTCGCCGTCCTTGGCCCCCAACAAGCAGACACCGAAAGGCAGTCATGACCATCTGGACCGAACTCTCGGGCATCGACTACCGGCACGCGTACGTCGAGACCGGCGATGTCACCACCCGCGCCCTGCAAGCCGGTCCGGAGGACGGCGAGCACGTGGTGTTCCTGCACGGCACGACGGGCCACCTGGAGGCCTTCGTCCGGAACATCCCGGCGCACGCCGAGGCCGGTTACCGCTGCCACGCCATCGACATGCTCGGCCACGGCTACACCGGCAAGCCCGACCGACCCGGTGAAATCCCGGCGTACGTCGACCACTTGATGGCCTACCTCGACGCGGTCGGTGCCGAACGCGCGCACCTGGTCGGCGAGTCGCTGGGCGGCTGGGTGGGATCCTGGGCCGCGAGCGAGCACCCGGACCGGGTGGCCTCCCTCCAGCTCCTGTGCATGGGCGGCACGAAGATCAACCCGGCGGTGATGGAACGCCTGAAGACCTCCACCCGCGCCGCGGCCATGGAGCCGGAGATCTCCTACACCCGCGACCGGCTGGCCCTGCTGTGGGCCGAGTGGGACGAGGACCTGGGCGAGGAACTGACCCAGGTGCGCTACGAGATCTACCACCACCCCGACTTCCAGCGGAACCTGCACAATCTGCTCGCCCTCCAGGAGGTGGAGGCCCGTGAGCGGAATCTGCTGCGCCCGGACCGCATGGCGCGGATCAAGGCCCCGACGCTGGTGGTGTGGGGCAACAAGAACCCGCTCGGGGACGTTCCGGAGGCCGAGGCGATCGCCGCCGCGATTCCCGGAGCCCGGCTAGAGGTCTTCACCGAATGCGGACATTGGCCGCAACATGAGAAGGCCACGCTGTACAACCCGCTGAGCCTCGCGTTCCTCGCCGAGTCGTCGTCCGGTCACTGATCGTGAGATTCCAGCCGTAACCCCTGATCGTGAGGTGTCTGCCATGACCGTCGTCCCGATCGCCCGCGCCGTGGCCCCCGCTCCCCCGCCTCCCGCGACCGGACCGTCCCTCGGGCCGGACTCGATGAACTCCGTCCTCGGCAAGGTGCGGCCCATCCTGGAGGCGTTCACCGTCGACGACGAGTCGCTCTCCCTGGCGGATCTGGTGCGCCGTACGGGAGTCGCGAAGGCCACCGTGCACCGGCTCTGCCAGGAGCTGGTGGTGTGGGGGCTGCTGGAGCGGGCGGGGTGCGACTACCGGCTCGGGCTCAGGCTCTTCGAGATCGGGCAGCGGGTGCACCGGCAGCGGATCCTGCGCGAGGTGGCCCAGCCGTACATGGAGGATCTGCTGCTGGCCACCCAGGAGACCATCCACTTCGCGATCCACGACGGCCTCGACGTCGTCTATCTGGAGAAGATCCTGCCGCACCGGGGCCTGAGCGAGGAGTCCCGGGTGGCGGGGCGGCTGCCGCTCTACTGCACCGCCACCGGCAAGGCGATCCTGGCCTTCTCCCCCGCCGCTCTGTTCGGCGAGGTGGTCAGGAACGGGCTGAAACCGTTCACCCGGCACACCATCACCTCACCGGGGCGGCTGCGCGGACAGGTGGAGCGGATCCGGGAGGAGGGCATCGCGACCGAGGCGGAGGAGGTCAGACTCGGCTACATGAGCATGGCCGTGCCGGTCTTCGGGCGGCAGAACACGCTCGCCGGCGCCCTGTCGATCACCGCGCCGACGTACCGGGTGGACGCCGCCGCACACGCGAGCGCGCTGCGCACCGCCGGCCTGGGCATCGGCCGGGCGCTGCGGTCGGCCCTGTGAGCGCCCTGGACGAGGTGCTGGCCCGGGCCCAAAGGCTCGTCGGCCGCTGGGAGGACGAGGACTGCGGCACGGTCACCGTCAAGGACTTCTGCCGGTACGCCGCCGCGCTCAACGACGCCGACTACATCCGCCGGGCCCGGGAACAGGACGCGGCGGGCGCTCCGGTCGAGGCTCCGGCCCTGTTCCTCGCGGCCACCATGAGCTGGGAGGACGGGCCACCAGAAGGGGAGTTGCGGCCCGACGGGCTCGCCGCCCGCGAGTCGCCGTGCACCGAGGGCCTGCCGGTCCGCCAGGTGCACGGCGGGCAGAGCGTCCGGCTGCTGCGGGCCCCGGTCGCGGGCAGCCGGGTCACCGCTTCCCGCGCGGTCACCTCCGCCGAGTGCAAACAGGGCCGCTCCGGCCCGTTCGTCCTGCTCGGCCTCACCACCCGCTTCACGACGGCGGACGGCACCGAACTGACCGCCGTGGACGAGACGATCGTCGTCCAGGAGGCCCTCGATCCCGCAGGAGCCGCATGAACACGCCGGTCGCCGGGGCCAGTTGCCCGCCGCAGCGGTACACGCACAGCACGGTCCAGCTCTTCCGCTTCAGCGCCGTGTCCTGGAACTCCCACCGCATCCACTACGACTCCGCCTTCGCCGCCTCGGAGGGCTTCGAGGACGTGGTCGTCCAGTCCACCCTGCACGGCGAGACCCTCACCCGGTACGCGTTGGCGTGGGCCGGGCCGAACTCCCGGCTTGAGACGGTGAGTTGGCGCAACCTTACGACCGCCGTGGCCGGTGAACCCCTCACCTGGACCGCGACCGTGCGCGCGGTGGAGGGCGCCCGGGTGTCCCTGGACGTGACCGTCGTCAAGGCCGACGGCACCCCGTGCGTGACCGGAAGCGTCGAACTCGCCCTCGTCTGACCGGGGCGTCCCGGCAGCCGGACCGGTTCCGTTGGGCGGAGGGCAGGCCGTTCCTACGCTCCTGAACCATGAGCGTTCACCTTGCCGAGCCGGTCGAGACACCGGTGATCGAGACCGACATCCTGATCATCGGCGCCGGCCCTTCCGGCCTCTACGGCGCCTACTACGCGGGCTTCCGCGGACTGCGCGTCACGGTCATGGACGTACTGCCCCAGTGCGGCGGCCAGATCAGCGCCATGTACCCGGAGAAGCCCATCTTCGACATCGCCGGGTTCCCCTCGGTGCGCGGTCGCGACCTGGTCGACAGCCTGGTCGCGCAGGCCGCCCCGTACGACGTCCGCTATCTCCTGGGAGAGCGGGCCGAAGACCTGGCCCACGACCGCGACGGTCACCCCCTCGTCCGCACCGACCGGGGAACCGTCGTACGGGCGGGGGCGGTGGTGATCACGGGCGGGGTGGGGACGTTCACGCCCAGGCCGCTGCCGGCGGGCGAGGGATATCTCGGGCGCGGGCAGGTGTACTTCGTGCCGGACCCGGCCGAGCACACCGACCACGACGTGGTCGTGGTCGGCGGCGGGGACAGTGCCTTCGACTGGGCGGCGCTGCTCGCCCCGATCGCCCGGTCCGTCACCCTCGTCCACCGCACCGCCCGCTTCCGGGCGCACGCGGCGAGCGTGGAGAAGGTGCGCGCCCTCGGCATCGAGATCATCACCGACTCCGAAGTGAGTGCAATCCACGGCGAGTTGGGGGTCGAGCGGATCGAGGTGCGGCACCGGGCGGCGAAGACGACCAGGCTGCTGCCCGCCCGTACCGTCGTCGCCGCCCTCGGTTTCCTCGCCGACCTGGGGCCGCTCCAGACCTGGGGACTGGAACTCCAGGCCCGGCGGATCACCGTCGACACCCGCATGGCCACCAATCTGCCCCGCGTGTTCGCCGCCGGCGACATCACCGACTACCCGGGCAAGGTCCGGCTGATCTCGGTCGGCTTCGGCGAGGCCGCCACCGCCGTCAACAACGCGGCCACCGTCATCGACCCGGCGGCAGCGCTGTTCCCCGGGCATTCCACCGAGAAGGAGAGCTAGTCATGGCCTACGTCATCGGATCGGCCTGCGTCGACATCATGGACCGGTCCTGCATGGAGGAGTGCCCGGTCGACTGCATCTACGAGGGCGAGCGCAAGCTCTACATCAACCCCGTCGAGTGCATCGACTGCGGCGCCTGCGAGACGGCCTGCCCGGAGCAGGCGATCACCGTCGACCGGCTCGCCGACCCGGAGCACCGCGCCGACAACCGCCGCTTCTTCGAGGAGCCCCTGTCCGGCCGTACGGCCCCGCTGGGCACCCCCGGCGGGGCGACCGCGCTGGGGCCGGTGGGCGCCGACACGGCGCTCGTGAGCGCCCTGTGAGGGGCCGCGGGCGGCGCAAATCTGCGCTTCCAGGGGTGGCGCATTCCTGCGCGTCCCGTGTGAATTCCAAGCGAAAGCTGCACCGCAACACGGTGACATCACCGCCGCCCCACACTCCTCTGTACCAGTCCCCCGGAGAGGAGTGAACACGGTCCCATGACGGAGCGAACAGTCCTGGCGGGAATGACGTTGGTCGACGGCACAGGAGGTGCCGCACGGACCGACATGGCCGTGGTGATCGACGGTGCCGTGATCGCCGAGGTGGGTACCGCGGACACGGTGGCGACGTACCCCTCGGACACGGTGTACGACCTGCGGGGGACGACCCTGCTGCCCGGACTCATCGACTGCCATGTGCATCTGCGGTCCAACGCGGGCACCCGGCCGCAGGACGTGCAGCTGTGGAACATGCTGACCTCGACGGAGGAACAGACCCTGCATGCCGCGGCCAACGCCCGTGAGGCGCTGCGGTCGGGTTTCACCACGGTCCGCGACACCGCGGGCTCGCTGCCCGAGGTGGCGGTCAAGCACGTGATGGACGAGCACGTCCTCGACGGGGCGCGGGTAGTCGCCTCCGGGCTCGTGGGCATGACGGCGGGGCACGGCGACATGTTCTGTCCGGCCACCCTCGACGAGAAGCGGATGTGGCCGCCGGCGGACGGCGTCGACGAGTGCCGCAAGCGGGTCCGGGAGTACGCCCGGATGGGCGTGGACCTGATCAAGATCTGCACCAGCGGGGGCACGCTCTCCGTCGGTGACAAGACCGGGTGGCGCAACTACACGGACACCGAGATCGACGCGATCGTCGACGAGGCGCACGCCCTGGACCTGCGGGTGGCGGCCCACGCGCACACGCGGGCCGGGATCACGGCGGCGCTGGTCGCCGGGGTGGACACGCTGGAGCACGGCTCCGACCTCGACGAGGACCTCGTGGAGCTGATGCTCGGACAGGGCACGTTCCTGTGCCCGACCCTGTCGATCAGTGAGTTCATGACGGAGCACGGGGCCGAACGCGGGCTGGTCGCCGAGCAGTTGGACAAGGCGGAGGCGCTGCGTGAGCGCCGGCTCGAGTCGGTGCGCCGGGCCCATCGGGCCGGGGTGCGGATCATCGCGGGCAGCGACTCCTCCAACACGATGCGTTTCGGGAACCACGCCCGCGAACTGGAGCTGCTGCACGAGCAGATCGGCATGACCCCGGCGGAGGTGCTGGTCGCGGCCACCTCGACCGCCGCCGAGGCCCTCGGTCTCGGTGCCCGGACGGGCACGGTCGCGCCGGGCATGTGGGCGGACCTGCTGCTGGTGGACGGCGACCCGCTCGCCGATCTGAGTGTGCTCGCCGACCGGCGCCGGCTGCGCGCGGTGTTCCGCGAGGGCCGGGCCTTCGACCCGAACGCGGCCGAGGCCGTACGCGGTGTGCTGGCCGCGCGGCACCGCCCGTCCGATCCGGCCCGCCCCACGACGGCGCGGGCGTCAGCACCCGCCGTCGCGATATAGGGAGAGATCCAGTGCTGCGCTACCTCTCGATCCGTGTGGTCCGCTCGCTCGCGGTGGTCCTCTGCCTCAGTGCCATCGTGTTCGCGCTGGCACACCTGGTCCCCGGTGACCCGGCGGCCCTGATCGCCGGCGAGAACTCGACTCCCCAACTGCGCGCCCAGATCACCCAGCAGCTGGGACTCGACCAGCCCGTGTGGTCGCAGTACCTGAGCTGGATCGGGCACGCCGTCCGCGGCGACCTCGGTTCGTCCCTGCTGGACGGGCAGAGCGTCGGCGCACAAGTCGCCGACCGTCTCCCGGTGAGCCTGGAACTCGCCGTGTACGCGGCGGTGATCGCGGTCCTGTGGGGCATCCCGGCCGGGATCTGGTCGGCCATGTACCAGGGGCGCGCGAGGGACCGGGTGGTCAACAGCGCCGCGTTCCTCGGGCTCGCCGTCCCGCCGTTCGTCGTCGGCACGGTCATGGTCCTCCTGTTCAGCACAGTGGCACCGGCCTGGCCGCTGTTCTCCTTCGTGCCGTTCTCGCAGGATCCGCTGCTCAACCTCCAGGTGCTGCTGCTCCCCGCCGTCGCCCTGGGCATCCCGTTCGGCGCGACCCTCTGCCGCTACATGCGGGCCGCCGTCCTCGACGTCGAGGGCCAGGACTTCATGCGGACGGCGGCGGCGAAGGGCGCGGGGCGACGGCGGCTGATGCTGCGGCACGCGCTGCGCAACGCGCTGGTGCCGGTGGTCACCGCCGGCGGGCTCCAGCTCGGGGTGCTGGTCGGCGGCACCGTGATCATCGAGCAGGTCTTCGCGCTCCCCGGTCTCGGTTCGCTGATCGTCAACTCCATCACCCAGCACGACTTCACGGTGATCCAGGGCGCGATCCTCGCCCTCGGTGCCTCCTATGTGCTGATCAACCTGGTGACCGACCTGGTCTATCCCCTCATCGACCCCCGTATCCGGACGACAGGAGCACGCCGTGACGGTTGAATCCACCGCACCCGCCGTCACCGTCCCCGCGGCGCGCCGGCGCAGGCCGCGCCTCGGCTGGAACGCGACGCTGACCACGGGTGTCTGCGTCCTCGGCGGGATCGTGCTGCTGTCCCTGGCCATCGGCGTCTTCGGCCGCTACGCGGCGACGGACGTCAGCGACTCGCTGCTCACCGGCCCCTCGGGCAGCCACTGGCTGGGCACCGACAACCTCGGCCGTGACCTGTTCACCCGGACCTTCGGCGCGGCCCGGCAGTCCCTGCTGGTGGCCTTCGGCGCGACCACGCTCGCCGCGCTCATCGGCATCCCGATCGGGCTCGTCGCGGGCTACAACGCCCGCCGGCTGGACGCGGTCCTGATGGCGGCGATGGACACCGCGATGTCGATTCCCTCCGTGCTGCTGGCACTTGTGCTGGTGTCGGTCTTCACCCCGGGCATGTGGGTCCTCATCGCGGGCATGGGCCTGATCTTCGTCCCCTACTTCGCGCGGATCGTGCGGGCCCCGGCGCTCACCGTGCGCGAGCGCGACTTCGTCTCGGCGGCCCGGATCGCCGGGGTGCCGACCCCGGTGATCATCGTCCGGCATGTGCTGCCGAACGTGCTGTCGTCCGCGCTCGTCCAGTACGCGAACACGGCGGCGACCTGTGTCCTCGTCGAGGCGTCCCTGAGCTATCTGGGCCTCGGCATCCAGCCGCCGACGCCCAGTTGGGGCCGGATGATCTTCGAGGGCCAGCGCTATATGAAGGACGCGCCGCTGCTGGTGATCGTCCCCGGCATCACCTTGGCCATCGCCACCGCGGCCTTCGGTCTGATCTCCGACGGCCTGCAGGAACAGCTCAACCCGCGCGGCAAGCGCCGTACGCCCTGAACAGGCGCCCGCACCACGTCACTTCACCCTCACGTTCTTGAGAATCAGGCGGTCATGATGACGAACCACACCTTCACGCGCAGAAACGCGCTGGCACTCGGCGGCAGCACATTCGCCGGCCTGCTGCTGGCGGCCTGCGGCGGTACGGCCACCACGGCCGGCAGCACCTCCGGGAAGCCGGTCAAGGGAGGAACGCTCACCATCGGGCTCGACGGGGAGCCCACGGTCGGCTTCGACCCGCAGGTGGCTCAGGCGTTCTTCGACCAGCAGATCGTCTCGCAGTTCTACGAGGGTCTGCTGAGCCTGGACAGCAAGGGGCAGATCAAGCCCGGGCTGGCCAAGAGCTACCAGCAGGTGGACCCGACCACCCATCGCTTCACGCTCCGCGACGGGGTGACCTTCCACGACGGCACCAAGCTCACCACCGACGACGTGATCTTCAGCCTGGAGCGGCTGATGGATCCGGCGATCAAGTCGCCGTACACCCAGCAGTACCGGATCAAGACGGTGACCGCCGTGGACACCAGTACCGTCGAGGTCAAGCTCAGCGCGCCGCAGCCGTCGCTGTACAACTTCCTGGCCCGGCCGTGGAGCGGCGCCGTCATGAGCCGTAAGTGGACGACGTCACGGACCGCGAACCAGCTCAAGCAGTCGGAGAACGGCACCGGACCCTTCTCGCTGAAGAAGTGGTCGAAGGGCATCTCCATCCAGCTCTCCGGCTACAAGGGCTACTGGGACAGGCCGAAGCCGTATCTCGACACGGTGATCTACCGGCTCATCCCCGACGAGACCTCCCGGGTGGCCTCGCTGCGCTCCAACTCGGTGCAGCTGCTGTCCTTCCGCGACCTGCGCATGGTGAGCGACGTCAAGAGCACCAGCGGTGTCACCGAGGCGAACGGGCCCAGCGTCTCCAGTGTCTGGCTCAACATGAACACCCTCAGCGGCCCGCTCGCCGACAAGCGGGTGCGGCAGGCGTTCAACCTCGCCATCGACCGCGAGACCCTCATCAAGACGCTGGGCAGCGGCTCCGCCGGCTTCGGCTACGTCATCCCGCCCCAGGACCCGTACGGCACCACGCCCACCACCGCCGACCCGATGTACCAGCACAACCAGGCGAAGGCCGTGGCCCTGCTCAAGGCCGCGGGCAAGAGCAAGGTCGGCATCGAACTGGTCGCCCCCAGCGACTCGGCCTACGGTCCCGACATCTCCGCCCTGGAGCTGATGAAGGCGCAGCTGTCCAAGGTCGGCATCACCCTCAACCTCAAGCTCGTGCCGTTCGCGAGTCTCGTGCCGAAGGTGCTGTCCGGCGACTACACCGACATGATCATGCTGACCAGCGTGCTGAACGCCGACCCGAGCCAGTACCTGGACCTGTGGTTCGCCAAGGGCAGCCCGGCGACCAAGGTCAAGGACCAGCACCTGTGGGACCTGATGGCCGCCGCGAAGAGTGAGGAGGACAACGCCAAGCGGGTCACGCTCTACCACCAACTCGCCCAGTACATCGCCGACGAGGCCTACCTGCTGGTGCCCTACGCCAAGGCGGTGCGCGGCGAGGCCTGGAGCGACCGGCTGCACGGCTACCAGCCGGACGCCACGGCGACCCGCCTCAACCTCAAGAACGCCTGGCTGACGTCGTGAAGGCGGACACCCTGACTCCCGCTCGGGCCGGTGCCGGAAAGGACGGCACCGATCCGGTCCTCGATGTCTCGGGGCTGCGCATCGGGTTCGGCGGCTCGGACGTCGTCTCCGGGGTGGACCTCCGTGTCGAACAGGGCGAAGTGGTGGGCCTGATCGGCGAGAGCGGCTGCGGCAAGTCCAGTGTCGCGCTCGCCGCCATGGGGCTGCTGGGCCCGGGCGCCGATGTCCGGGCCGACCGGCTGGTGGCCTGCGGTACGGATCTCCTGGGCAGCGGCGACGCCGAGTTGGAGAGTCTGCGCGGCGACCGGGTGGCGATGGTCTTCCAGGAGCCGATGACCTCGCTGAACCCGTGCATGCGGGTCGGCACGCAGGTCGCCGAGGTGCTGCGGATCCACGGCAAGGCCGGCCGGAAGGAAGCACAGGAGCGGGCGGTCGACCTGCTGCGGCTGGTGGAGATCCCCTCGCCCGAGCGCCGGGCCAGGCAGTTCCCGCACGAACTGTCCGGCGGTATGCGGCAGCGCGTCGTCATCGCCATCGCGATGGCGGGCAACCCGCGCCTCCTGCTGGCCGACGAACCGACGACCGCCCTCGACGTCACCGTGCAGGCCGAGATTCTGCGCCTGCTGCGCACGCTGCAGGAGGAGCACGGCATGGGCATGCTGCTCATCTCGCACGACCTCGGTGTCATCACCGCCATGTGCAGCCGGGTGCAGGTGATGTACGCCGGCCAGGCGGTGGAGTCCGGCACGGTCGACCAGGTGCTCAACGCGCCCCGGCATCCGTACACCCGGGCGCTGCTCGCGGCCGTGCCCCGGATGCGGGAGGGCGACGGCACCCCGCTGACCGCGATCCGCGGCCAACTCACGGACGACGCCCGCCGGTTGCCCGGCTGCCGCTTCGCGCCCCGCTGCCCGAGCGCCGCCGACGCCTGTGCCGCGCCCCAGCCGTTGCGGCCCGTCGGTGACGGGTGGGTGTCGCGCTGCTGGCGCGACCTGGACGACGCCCCGACCGCAGCCGGAGGAAACGATGACTGAGACGCAGCCCGACCGGACCGGGAGCGAGCCGCTGCTCGAACTCTCCGGCATCGGGCACGAGTTCGGCGGTCGCCCGGGCCGTTCCGGTGTCCGGGCGGTCGACGACATCACCCTCGCCCTGAGTCCCGGCGAGACGGTCGGCCTGGTCGGCGAGTCCGGGTGCGGCAAGAGCACGCTGGGCCGGATCGCGACCAGGCTGTACCGGCCCACGCGGGGCGCGGTGCGCTTCGAGGGCAAGGACATGACGCACAAGCCGAAGAGCGCCGACCTGAAGGCGTTCCGGCGTGCGGTGCAGATGGTGTTCCAGGATCCCAACGGCTCGCTGAACCCCCGGCTGCCGGTGGGCGCCAGCATCGAGGAACCGCTGCGCGCCCGGGGCGTGGCGCGCGCCGACCGGCGTACCCGGCTGGCGGAGGTCCTGGAGGAGGTCGGCCTCGACGTGTCGGCCGCCGCCCGCCATCCGCACGAGTTCTCCGGCGGTCAGCGCCAACGCCTCGCGCTGGCCCGGGCGTTGGCCCCGCAGCCGTCGGTGATCGTCCTCGACGAGCCGACGTCGGCGCTGGACGTCTCCATCCAGGCGCAGATCCTCAATCTGCTCCAGGAGATCCAAGAGCGCGACCGCATCGCCTACTTGTTCATCTCGCACAACCTCGGTGTGGTCCGCCACCTCAGCGAGCGGGTCGCGGTGATGTACCTCGGGTCGATCGTCGAACTCGCCCCGGCGAAGGAGCTGTTCGAGGACCCGCAGCACCCGTACTCCATGGCGCTGCTCTCGTCCGTCCTGGAACCGGGGGACGACGGGCCGGGCGAGCAGATCGTCCTCAAGGGCGAACTGCCCTCCCCCTCGGACGTTCCGGCCGGCTGCCCCTTCTCCTCGCGCTGCTGGCTGGCCGACGACCACTGCCGCAGCGAACGCCCCGCGCTCACCGAACGGACACCGGGCCATCTGACGGCATGCCACAAACCAGGGAGTCACTGATGACGGACCCACTGCGTCGCGGCTACGCACCCAGCCGTTTCGGTCAGTTGCACTATGTCGAGTGCGGTACGGGCGAGCCCGTTCTGATGCTCCATCAGACGCCCCGGTCCTGGACCGAGTACCTGGACGTGCTCCCCCGCGTCGGTGCTGTGCACCGGGCCATCGCCATGGACACCCTGGGCTTCGGCGCCTCCGCGAAACCCGACGAACCCCACTCGATCGAGCGCTGGGCGGACGCGGCCGACGACCTGATCGAAGAACTGGGCCTGGAGGAATTCCATCTCGTGGGCCACCACACCGGCGGGGTGATCGCGGTGGAGCTCGCCGCGCGCCACGGCAAGCGGGTCTCCAGCCTGTTCCTGTCCGCCACCCCCTTCATCGACGACGAGAAGCGGCGCACGGTGAACCAGCGCAAGCCCGTCGACCATGTCGTCCCCAGCCCCGACGGCTCGCACCTGCTCGAACTCTGGAACCTTCGGCGCCCGTTCTACAAGGACGGCGAGGAGGCCGCCCTCAACCGGTTCATGGTCGACGCGCTGACCGTGCTGGAGCGGGTGGAGGAGGGGCATGTGGCGGTCCGGGGTTCGATGATGGACCAGCGGCTGCCCCTCGTCACCGCCCGCACCCTCGCCGTCTGCGCCTCCGAGGACCACTTCTCGATGCCGGGTCTGGAGAGGTTCGCGGACGCCGGCTGCGAGACGCTGGTCATCCCCGGCGGCCACGTCCCCGTGCCGGAGCAGCTGCCGGAGGAGTTCTCCCGGCACATCCTCGACTGGGTGGCGGCGGGATGACCACCGCCGGCACGGTCCGGGAGGGCGACGAGCGGCCCAACTCGGTGCTCGGCAAGGTGAGTCTGATCCTGTCGGCCTTCGGCGACGACGACTTCGCGCTGGGTCTTGCCGAGTTGCGGGACCGTACCGGTATCGCCAAGGCCACGGTCCACCGGCTCTGCCAGGAACTCGTCGCCACCGACTTCCTGGAGCGGGACGGCTGCAACTACCGCCTGGGCGTGCGGCTCTACGCGATGGGTCTGCGCTCCCCGCACCAGCGCACCCTGCGCGCGGCGGCCAGGCCCGTCATCGAGAGCCTCGCGCAGAGCCTCGACAACGCGGTCATCCTGGCGATCCCGCACGACTCCGAGCTGCTGTGCGTCGAGAACCTCGGCACCCATCGCAACCAGGCCCGCTCCACCGCCGACGGCAGACGCATGGAGCTGCACTGCACCGCCGCGGGCAAGCTCACCCTCGCCCTGCTTCCCGAGCAGTACCCGCTCGGCAAGGTCCTGCACGCGATGGTCCGCCGCACCCCGCACACCCTCGGCCCCGCCCAACTGCCCGGCGAACTCTGCCGTATCCGGGAACAGGGCTACGCGGTCGAGGTCGAGGAGAAGCGCCTGGGCTACCTCGCGGTCGCGGTGCCGGTACGCGGGCGGGACGACACCTACCTGGGCGCGCTGTCGGTCGTCGCGCCCACGGCGGGCAGCAGGATCACCCGACTGCTCTCGGCCCTGACCCAGGCATCGAGCATCATCACGGCCCGACTGGCCCGCTACGACTCCCTGCACGTTCCCCTCTAGGAACGGGCCCCGCGCCGCCCTCGACCAGGGCCGCCACGAACCCCTCGGGGTTGTCCCCCATCATGTGGTGGCCCGCGTCGGGGACATCCACGACCGGGATGCCGGCCTGGCGGACGGCGGGCTCGTCCGCGTAGGGGCGGCTGCGGGTGCCGATCAGCATCACGCGCGGCTGCGGAAGGCCGTAGAGGAGTTCCGCCGTTCCCGGGCTGGTCCCGGTCACCAGGCCGAGGGCGCTGCGGTGCAGGATCGCGGGGTCCGCCACGCGCATGCGTGCCGCGTAGCCGGGTTCGAGGCCCGCCAGGACGGTGCGGAATCCGTGGCTGACGAAGTCCGCCTCGCCGTATGCGGCGATGGCCCCGCTGAACAGGCCGCCGCCCGCGCGCAGGTTGGGCTCGGCGACGACGAGACGGGAGACCAGGTCGGGGCGGGTCGCGGTGAGGACGATCGCGATCGCGCCGCCCATCGAGTGGCCGACGAGCACGGCGCCGGTGATCCCGCAGTGGTCGAGAACGGCGGCGACCGTTCCGGCGTGGGCCTCCAGCGTGCCCGGGAAGTCCTCCGGGCGGTCGCTGTAGCCGTGGCCGAGGAGGTCGACGACGATCGCGCGTCCGCCGCGCAGGTCGGGGTGGGCGGCGATCCCCGCGAAGTCGGCGGAGCCCGCGCAGCCGAGCCCGTGGACGTAGACCCGGGCGGGGCCCTCGCCGGGGAGGTCGATCCAGCGCAGGTGGCTGCCGGCCTCTGGGAGGTACAGGGAGCGCATCTATGGTCCTCAACAGCCTTGAGAAATACGGACGTCGGTGCTCATCGCCAGACGCGCTCGTCCTCCGGCACCGCGAGGAGCTGGTGGGTGTCCTGGGGTTCGCGCAGGGGCACGACGCCGACGCAGCGGCCGTCGCGGTCCAGCAGGCGGCCCATGTGCTTGACCGTGCGCAGGACCACCGAGCGGTCGTCGATCACCAGCCGTGGCAGCCGGCGCGACAGATGCGCCTCGAAGGTGTGCACGTCGGCGAGGGTGCGCAGCCACACGTCGATCACCAGGTTGTGCGGTCCCGCGGTGATCGCGCAGGAACGGACCTCGCGGACACTGGACAGGACCCGGCTGGTCTCCTCCAGGTACTGGGCGGGCACCGACGCGAAGTACACCGCCGACAGCGGCCAGCCGGACAGCGGCCGGGCAAGGTCGCAGCGCAGGCTGACCCGGGAGGCGAGCAGCGACTGGAGGCGGCGGCGCACGGTGGTGAGGCCGACTCCGGTGGCGGTCGCCAGGGCGCGGATCGACATCCGGCCGTCGGAGCTGAGCAGTTCGAGGAGGTGGGCGTCCAGGGAGTCCCAGGGCGCGGCGGGGCCGGTGCCGGTGTCGGGCGGTATGTCCGAGGCGTGGCTCGCCTCGATGCGGGCGCACTGGGCCGCGTCCAGGCTGCGCAGCCGCCAGCGGCTGCCCTCGGTCGGGACACCGGTGGAGACGTGGGTGCGGGTCGCCCGTACGCCCCGGGTCTGCTGGAAGAGCCGGGTGGTGAGGTGGGCGAGTTCGTCGAGGTCCCTGGTCTGTACGGCGGTCACGATGTCCCGGCCACCCGCGGTGATCTTGACGTTGGCCACGACGTGTTCGGCGGCGAGGGCGCGTGCGACCTCCTCGGCGACGCCCGGCTCGGTGTCGACCTCGACGATGCCGGTCACCACGATGCGGGAGTCCGACAGCCGCGGATAGGCGGTGACCCACGCGAGTCCCGCGTCCTCCAGCCGCTGCCAGCGCCGTGCGACCGTCACCGGGTTCACGCCGAGGACGTCACCCACCAGGGTCCACGGGGCCCGGGGGTGGATCTGCAGCGCGTGCACGACCCCGCGGTCCAGTTCGTCGAGATCGGCGGCAGTGAATTCCTGCGCCTCCTGGGACGGCGCATTCCTGCGTGCCCGACTGAAATCGGGATCGGAAGCTGCACCGTGGCCCGGCGTTGTCTCGTCCATTGCAGACTCCCTTTCGCCTGTTCCTGATACCGAGGTTCCCCACCCCAGAGGTTCCTGATACCGAGGAGTGATTCGGTCCCACCATGACGGATGCCATGACGCAAGAGAACTTTCGGACTGCTTTGCGCGTCGAGAACGCCCGCCTCGTCGACGGTAGCGGTGCCCTTCCGGTGGCCGACGCGGTCGTCGTCGCGGACACGGCGGGCACGCTCACCTACGCCGGGCCGGCGGCCACGGCCCCACCCGTGCCCGGTGACGGCTCCGCGGTCCGGATCATCGACGCCGGCGGCCGGACCGTGCTCCCCGGGTTCTTCGACTGCCACACCCACCTCGCGTACGCACAGGGCTCGCCGCCCGGGCGGCGCGGCGAACTCGACCCGGTCCTCGTCACCTACGACACCGCGACCCGGCTGCGGCAGACCCTCGACGCGGGCATCACCACCGCCCGTGACCTGGGCGGACTGTCCACCGGGTTCCGTACCGCCGTCGAGACCCGCCGGATCGTCGGTCCCCGGCTGCACACCGCCATACGGATCATCAGCCACACCGGCGGCCACGGCGACTTCCGTCTCCTCGACGGCACCGATCTCAGCGGCGGCGAGATGGCCGAACTGGCCGACACCGTGGACGAGTCCCGGCTCGCCGTCCGCAGGATGCTGCGCGCGGGCGCCGACGTGATCAAGATCTGTGCCAGCGGCGGCATGGCCAGCCCCTACGACCAGCCCGAGGACGAGGGGCTGATGGAGGAGGAGATCCGGGCCGTGGTCGACGAGTGCCGGCGCCACGGCGGCAAGCCGGTCGCCGCGCACGCCCAGGGCACCGCGGGCATCCTCAACGCGATCCGCGGCGGTGTCACCAGCATCGAGCACGGCTACGGCCTGGACGAGGAGGCGCTGAACCTGGCGGGCGAGCGGGGCACCTTCGTCGTGCCGACCCTGTCCACCGTGTTCGCGGGCATCGACAAGGACCTGATGCCGGAGCACCACTACCAGAAGAAGGTCCGCTGGTCGGGCATCACCAAGGAGAACATCGCCCGCGCCGTCGACCGGGGCGCCCGGATCGCGCTCGGCACCGACGCGGCCGTCTGCCCGCACGGCCAGAACCTGCTGGAACTGCGCTTCCTCGTGGACCTGGGCATGGATCCCATGGCCGCGATCGTGGCCGGCACCCGGGTCTCCGCCGAACTCCTGGGCCTGTCCGACCGGCTCGGCACCCTGACCGCCGGCAAGACCGCCGACCTCGTCATCTGCGAGGGCGACCCGCTCAAGGACATCGGCGTGCTCGGCGATCCCGGAAACATCGTGTGCGTCGTCCAGGACGGCGTCGTACGCAAGGATCTGCTGCCCGCGGCCGGAGCGCGCTGACCGTCTCACCGTCGGAGGGCCGGCAGGACCGAGGCGCCGATGGTCTCGATGAGGTCGGTGGGCGGGTCGTAGGAGCCGACGTGCTGGAGGAAGACGTCGGTCACTCCCGAGGCGCGCAGGGTGCGGAGCCGTTCGGTGATCTGGGTGGCCGTGCCGAAGAGGCAGAACTCCTCGGCGAAGCGGACGGCCGCCTCGTCGCTGATCCAGGCCGAGCAGATCTCCACGGCCGTGTCCCAGTCCTCGGCGTGCACGAGGTCCGGGTAGACGCCCTCGACCCTCGCGGGGACGTCCACGTCGATACCGGCGAGGGCGAGGAAGGACGCGCCGCCGTTCTGGGCGATCGAGGCGCAGATCGGTTTGATCAGGCGGGCGTCGGCCTCGATGTCGTCGGTCACCTCGCAGAACGCGGACACGGTCACCGGCAGTTTCCCGGCGCTCCGGCCGGCCGCCTCGGCGCCCTCCCGGACCCGGGCCATGGCGGCGGTCAGGGTTCGTGGTGAGACGCCGCTGAGCAGGATGACCCCGTCGGCGATCTCACCGGCCAGGCGCAGGTTCCGGGGTCCGCTGGCCGCCAGGTGCAGCGGCACGGACGGCTGGGGATCGCGCAGCCGGGAGCGGACCTTGCCCTCGAAGTCCCACTCGCGTCCGTCCAGCAGGGCGCGCAGCATGGTCAGCCCCTCGCGCAGTGCCGCCGAGCCGGTCTGCGGCAGGCCCACGGGCCCCACGGAGCTGTTGCCCACGCCGAGGCCGAGGGTGAACCTGCCGGGGGCGAGTTCGGCGACGCTGCGCGCGGCCGACGCGACGACGGACGGGTGCCGGGTGGCCAGGTTGGTGACGGCGGTGCCGAGGCCGATCCGCTCGGTGGCGAAGGCCGCGGCGGTGAGGGTGGTGAACACGTCCCGCCACAGCAACTGCGAGTCGGGGAACCACACTTGGTCGAAGCCGAGGTCCTCGGCCCGTCGTACGGTCCGGGCCACCCGGTCCGCGCGGTCGCTGGGCGGGACGCGCACGCCGATCCGCAGCGGTTCCTCGCCGACGCCCATCGGGTCGACGCCCACCGATATGTCGCAGTTCATGAAAGGGACCCTAGGGACGAACGAGGGGCCGCCGAACAGCAGCGGTCCGCTCAGCGATCCGCTGCCGGATTATGCGTCGGCGCTGCTGAATCCGATGACCGCGATCGGTTGGACGCGCGCGGCGGGCGCGGGCAGAGTTGGCGCGGTGAACCACATCGCAGATCCGGGGCGCTACGACAGCACGATGCGCTACCGCCGCACGGGCCGCTCGGGGCTCGACCTGCCCCTCCTGTCGCTGGGCTACTGGCACAACTTCGGTGACGACCGGCCGTTCGAGACCCAGCGCGAGATCGCGCTGCGCGCCTTCGACCTCGGCATCACCCACCACGACCTGGCGAACAACTACGGTCCGCCCTACGGCGCCGCCGAGTCCAACTTCGGCCGGCTGCTGAAGCAGGACCTCGCGCCGTACCGGGACGAGCTGATCGTCTCCACCAAGGCCGGCTGGGACATGTGGCCCGGCCCCTACGGTCAGGGCGGCGGCTCCCGCAAATACGTCCTGGCCTCCCTCGACCAGTCCCTGAAGCGGACCGGCCTCGACTACGTGGACATCTTCTACTCCCACCGCCTCGACGCCGGCACCCCGCTCGAGGAGACCATGGGCGCGCTGGACACCGCCGTCCGCCAGGGCAAGGCGCTCTACGTCGGTATCTCGTCCTACGACGCCGAGCGATCCCGTCAGGCCGCCGAGATCCTGCGCGAGCTGGGCACACCGCTGCTCATCCACCAGCCGTCGTACAGCATGCTCAACCGGTGGATCGAGCACGACGGGCTGCTCGACGCGGCGCGGGACGAGGGCTTCGGGGTCATCGGTTTCACGGCGCTGGCGCAGGGGCTGCTGACCGGGCGGTATCTGGACGGGATCCCGGAGGGGTCGCGGGCCGCGCAGGGCACGTCGTTCGACGCGGGCTGGCTGACCGAGGACATGGTGCGGCGGCTGCGGGCGCTGAACGACATCGCGGCCAAGCGCGGTCAGACCCTGGCCCAGATGGCCCTCGCCTGGGCGCTGCGCGACGAGCGGGTCACCTCGCTGGTCATCGGCGCCTCGCGCCCGGAGCAGCTCGAACAGAACGTGGCCGCGCTGGACGACCTCGACTTCAGCGACGAAGAGCTGGCCGAGATCGACTCGTACGCCGTCGACGGCGGGGTGGATCTGTGGCGGGAGGCGCGGACTGGGAAACTCGGCTGAGTTCCAAGGTGCCGGGCGGCACCTGCCAGGACAGCGGAGGCATGGAGTACATGACAGTTGACGGCTCGGTGGAGAGCACGGACGGCACCGTCGGCGGCGAGGGGGCCGTCCCGACCACGCAGGCGGTGCTGGAGTCCCTGACTCCCAGCGCGACCTTTCTCGTCGTCACCGTGGAGCCCGGCGGCGAGGAGACCACACGCCAACTCCTCGGCGATCTGGGCGGGTTGATCCGGTCCATCGGCTTCCGTGCCCCGGACGGGCGGCTCAGCTGTGTGACCGGCGTCGGGTCAAAGGCGTGGGACCGGCTGTTCGACGGTCCGCGCCCCGCCGAGCTGCATCCGTTCCGCGAACTCACCGGCGACCGCCACACCGCCGTCTCCACGCCGGGCGACCTGCTGTTCCACATCAAGGCCGTACGCGCCGATCTCTGCTTCGAGTTGGCCACCGAGATCATGGGCCGGCTGGGTGGCGCGGTCTCCGTGCGCGACGAGGTGTCCGGGTTCCAGTACTTCGACGTACGGGATCTGCTGGGCTTCGTCGACGGCACGGAGAACCCCGTCGGGGAGGCGGCCCGCCAGGCGGTGGTGGTCGGTGGCGAGGACCCGGAGTTCGCGGGCGGCAGCTATGTGATCGTGCAGAAGTACGTCCACGACATGGCGGCCTGGCACGCGCTGACGGTCGAGCAGCAGGAACGGGTCGTCGGGCGCACGAAGTTGACCAACATGGAGATGGACGACGACGTCAAACCGGCCGACTCGCACATCGCGCTCAACGTCATCACGGGCCCGGACGGCACCGAGCGGAAGATCCTGCGCGACAACATGCCGTTCGGCAGCGCGGGACAGGGCGAGTTCGGCACCTACTTCATCGGGTACGCCCGCACGCCCTCGGTCACCGAACAGATGCTGCGGAACATGTTCCTGGGCACCGACTCCGCCTCCCACGACCGCATCCTGGACTTCTCCACGGCCGTCACCGGGAGTCTCTTCTTCGTCCCCTCGGCGGACCTCCTGGACTACCTGCCCGCTTGCCCGGGACAGGCAACTTAAGTGAAGGGTTAACCAGCCGTTGACACCCCTGTCCGCCGGGCGCCCAATGAGGCCCGGACACGGCGCCCGGCCGACCGGCCGACTGCCGTGCGAGACAGGGGGATTGCGGTATGCAGGTTCCCGCTCCGTTCGAGTACCGGCGGGTCGCCAGCGTGGGCGAGGCGGTCGCGCTGCTCGACCGGCTGGGCGACACGGCACGGCTGGTGGCCGGCGGGCACAGTCTGATCCCGATGATGAAGTTGCGGCTGGCCAACTTCGAGTACCTGATCGACATCAACGACCTGCACGGCGAGCTGAGTTACGTCCGGGTCGAACCCGGGCTGATCCGCATCGGCGCGATGACCCGGCACCGCGAACTGCTGGAGTCGGACGAACTCGCCGCCGCCTTCCCGGTGTTCCGTGACGCCGAGCGCGTCATCGCCGACCCCGTGGTGCGCAACCGGGGCACGCTCGGCGGCTCACTGTGCCAGGCCGACCCGTCCGAGGACCTCTCCGCGGTGTGCACGACGCTCGACGCGAGCTGCGTGATCCAGGGCAGGGACGGCGAACGGGTGGTGTCCATGGAGGACTTCCACCAAGGGCCGTACGAGACCGCCGTGGGCGACGCGGAGATCCTCACCGAGGTCCGCTTCCCGGTCCGCCCGAACGGCTCCAGCGCCTACGAGAAGGTCGAACGGCGGGCCGGTGACTGGGCGGTGGTGTCCGCCGGTGCCGCGGTGTGGCTGGACGGCGACGGACTGATCGCCGACGCCCGGGTCGGTCTCGCCGCCGTAGGACCCAACACAGCGGGCATCCCCGGCATCGCCGACGCCCTGCGCGGCCGGCGCCCGACCGAGGAACTGTACGGGCAGGCCGGGGACATCGCCGCCGAGGCCTGCTCCCCAGTGACCGACCGGCGCGGCAGCGCCGAGTACAAGCGCCATCTGGCACGGGAGTTGACCGTGCGCGTGCTGCGCCGGTCAGTGGCCCGCATCGACGGACGGGAGGTGTGATCGTGCAGGTGAGCATGGTCGTCAACGGCGAAGAGGTCACCCGGGAGATAGAGGGGCGGCTGCTGCTGGTCCACTTCCTGCGCGACCACCTCCGGCTGACCGGGACCCACTGGGGGTGCGACACCAGCAACTGCGGTACGTGCGTGGTGTGGTTGGACGGCGAACCGGTCAAGTCCTGCACCGTGCTTGCCGCGATGGCGGGCGGACACGAGGTGCGCACCGTCGAGGGGCTCGAACAGAACGGCGAACTCGACCCGGTACAGCGCGGGTTCGTCGAGTGCCACGGTCTGCAGTGCGGCTTCTGCACGCCCGGCATGATGATGACGGCACGTGCCCTCCTGGACCGCAACCCCGACCCCTCCGACACGGAGATCCGGGAGGCGATCTCCGGGCAGATCTGCCGCTGCACCGGCTACGCGACCATCGTCCGCTCGATCCGGTGGGCGGCGGCCGAAGAGGCAGGGACCCGAACTTCCCTGGAACCACAGGCCACTTCGGCTTCGGCTTCGGCTTCGGGGAGCGCGTCATGACCGCCGTCTCCGAGAACGGCCACCGCACCGCGTTCGTCGACAACGACAAGAAGCCCTGCGGCCACGGCCGGATGCTCCGCAAGGAGGACCCGCGCTTCGTTCGCGGCAAGGGCCGCTACGTCGACGACCTCGACCTGCCCGGCATGCTCCATCTGGCGATCCTGCGCTCGCCGTTCGCGCACGCCCGCGTCCTCTCCGTCGACACCACCCTCGCCGAGGCCCACCCGAAGGTCCGGCTGGTCGTCACCGGGGCGATGCTCGACGAGAAGGGCCTGGCGTGGATGCCGACCCTCTCGAACGACGTGCAGGCGGTCCTGGCCACCGACAAGGTCCGCTTCCAGGGCCAGGAGGTCGCCTTCGTCGTCGCGGAGGACCGCTACGCGGCACGGGACGCCCTGGAGTTGATCGATGTCGAGTACGAGCCCCTGGACCCGGTGATCGACGTCCGCACCGCCCTCTCCCCCGACGCGCCCGTCATCCGCGACGACCTGGAGGGCAAGGCCGACAACCACTGCTTCGACTGGGAGACCGGCGACGAGGCGGAGACCGAGGCCGTCTTCGCCCGCGCGGATGTCGTCGTCACCGAGGACATCGTCTACCCGCGCGTGCACCCGGCACCAATGGAAACCTGCGGCGCGGTCGCGGACTTCGACCAGGTCGACGGACGTCTCACATTGTGGTCCACCACCCAGGCCCCGCACGCCCACCGCACCCTCTACGCGATCGTCGCCGGACTGCCGGAGCACAAGATCCGGGTCATCTCCCCCGACATCGGCGGCGGCTTCGGCAACAAGGTGCCGATCTACCCCGGTTACGTCTGCGCGATCGTCGGCTCGCTGCTGACCGGCAAGCCGGTGAAGTGGATGGAGGACCGCGCGGAGAACCTCATCAGCACCGGCTTCGCCCGCGACTACGTGATGCGCGGCGAGATCGCGGCCACCCGCGACGGCAGGATCCTCGCCGTCCGCACCCAAGTCCTCGCCGACCACGGCGCGTTCAACGGCACGGCGGCCCCCGTGAAGTACCCGGCCGGCTTCTTCGGTGTCTTCACCGGCAGCTACGACATCGAGGCCGCCCACTGCAGGATGACCGCCGTCTACACCAACAAGGCGCCGGGCGGGGTCGCGTACGCCTGCTCCTTCCGGATCACGGAGGCCGTCTACCTGATCGAGCGGATCGTGGACTGCCTCGCGTACGAACTCGCCATGGACCCGGTCGAGTTGAGGATGAAGAACTTCATCCGGCCCGAGCAGTTCCCCTTCCGCACCAAGACCGGCTGGGTCTACGACTCCGGCAACTACGCGCCCACCATGGAACTGGCCAAGGAACTCGCCGGCTACGACGCGCTGCGCGTCGAGCAGGCCGAGAAGCGGGCCCGCGGTGAACTCATGGGCATCGGCGTGTCGTTCTTCACCGAGGCGGTCGGCGCGGGACCCCGCAAGGACATGGACATCCTCGGCCTCGGCATGGCCGACGGCTGCGAACTCAGGGTGCATCCGACGGGGAAGGCGGTCGTACGGCTCTCGGTGCAGTCGCAGGGGCAGGGGCACGAGACGACGTTCGCGCAGATCGTCGCCGAGGAACTCGGCATCCCGCCGCAGGACATCGATGTGGTGCACGGCGACACCGACCAGACCCCCTTCGGCCTGGGCACCTACGGCAGCCGCTCCACCCCCGTCTCGGGCGCCGCCGCCGCGCTGGTCGCCCGCAAGGTGCGGGACAAGGCACGGCTGATCGCCTCCGGGATGCTGGAGGTGTCGGTCGCCGACCTGGAGTGGGAGAAGGGTTCCTTCCATGTCGCGGGCGACCCCGAGGCCTCGGTCACCATCCAGGACATCGCGATGCGGGCGCACGGCGCGGGCGACCTGCCCGAGGGCGTGGAGGGCGGGTTGGAGGCGCAGATCTGCTACAACCCGGAGAACCTCACCTATCCGCACGGCGCCTACATCTGCGTCGTCGACATCGACCCGGGCACGGCGAAGGTGACCGTCCGCCGCTTCGTCGCGGTCGACGACTGCGGCACCCGGATCAACCCGATGATCATCGAGGGCCAGGTGCACGGCGGGCTCACCGACGGGGTCGGTATGGCGCTGATGGAGATGATCTCCTTCGACGAGGACGGCAACTGCCTCAGCGGCTCACTCATGGACTATCTGATCCCGACCTCGCTCGAAGTCCCCGACTGGGAGACCGGGTTCACCGTCACGCCCTCCCCGCACCACCCCATCGGCGCCAAGGGGGTCGGGGAGTCCGCGACGGTCGGCTCGCCGCCCGCGATCGTCAACGCGGTGGTCGACGCCCTGAAGCCGTACGGCATCCGGCACGCGGACATGCCGCTCACACCCTCCCGGGTGTGGGAGGCGATGCAGGGCCGACCGACTCCGCCGATCTGAAGGTGGCTGTGATGACCGGCAAGTTGAGTGCCCGCGCGCTCGAACTCACCGAACGGCGCGTGCCGTTCGTCCACGCGCGCGTGGTGCGGGCCCAGGCGCCCGCCTCGGCGCACCCGGGCGACGAGGCCATCGTCCACGGCGACGGCACCATCGACGGCTTCGTCGGCGGCCAGTGCGCCGAGGGCTCGGTCCGTACGGCCGCGCTCGGCGCCCTGCACGACGGCGGACCGCTGCTGCTGCGCGTCCTGCCGCAGGGAGACGCCGAGTTCCCCGAGACACCCGGGGCGCGGGTCGTCATCAACCCCTGCCTGTCCGGCGGCGCGTTGGAGATCTTCCTGGAGCCGGTGCTGCCGCCGCCGCTGATCGAGGTCGTCGGGACCACGCCAGTGGCGGAGGCCTGCGTCGCGTTCGCCGCCCTGCTGGGCTACGCCACGGCCCGCTCGCTGCCGGAAGGACCGCCCAGCGAGCACACCGCAGCCGTGATCGTGGCCGGGCAGGGCAGGGGCGACGCAGAGTCCCTGCGGGCCGCCCTCGACGCGGGTGTCGGTCACATCGCGCTGGTCGCCAGCCATCGCCGCGCCGCCGCCCTGCTCGACGAACTCGGCCTGACCGACGCGGAACGGGCCCGCGTCCAGGCTCCCGCCGGGCTGGACATCGGCGCCCGTACGCCACCGGAGATCGCGCTGTCGATCCTCGCGGACGTGGTGCGAGTCGTACACGCGGCGAAGGCCCCCGTGCCCGAGCGTCCCACCCAGGCCATGGACCCGGTGTGCGGGATGACCGTCACCGTGCGCGCCGACACACCTCATCTCGCCACCGCAGACGGCGAGTTCTGGTTCTGCGGGACCGGCTGCCGGGACCGCTGGTCCGCGGGTGGGCGGGCCACCGGGTGAGCGGACTCTTCACGGACGCCGATGACGTACGGCGGCGGCTGGACGAGGTCGGCCACCTCGTCGACGACGGCACGGCGACCGCCCTCCTCCTCGCCACCCTGCTCGACCGGCCGCTGCTGCTGGAGGGCGAGCCGGGCGTGGGCAAGACCAGCGCCGCGAAGGCACTCGCCAAGGCCCTGGGCACCCCGCTGATCCGGCTCCAGTGCTACGAGGGACTGACGGCGGGCGAGGCGCTGTACGAGTGGAACTACCAGCGCCAGTTGCTCGCCGTCCGGCTCACCGAGACGCACGGGCGGGAGCTGTCCGACGCCGATCTGTTCAGCGAGGAATTCCTGCTCGACCGGCCGCTGTTGCGGGCGGTGCGCCATCAAGGCCCGTTGCCGCCCGTGCTGTTGATCGACGAGATCGACCGGGCCGACGACGAGTTCGAGGCGCTGCTCTTCGAGTTCCTGGGCGAACGCTCCATCAGCGTCCCGGAGTTGGGCACCTTCACCGCCGTACGGCCGCCCGTCGTGGTGCTCACCTCCAACCGCAGCCGGGAACTCCACGACGCGCTGCGCAGGCGGTGCCTCTACCACTGGATCGACTTCCCGACGCCCGAGCGCACGGCGGAGATCCTGCGCCGCACGGTACCGGCCGCGAACGAGCCGCTGATCGCGTCGACCACCGAATTCATCAGCCGGGTAAGGGAGTTGGACCTCGACAAGGCGCCCGGCATGGCGGAGGCCATCGACTGGGTCTCCGCCCTGGCGGCCCTGCGGGTCGCGCGGCTGGCCCGCGACGACATCGTCCGCACGCTCAGCACGGTCGCCAAGAGCCCGGACGACCGCACCGCCGTCGTCGGGGCCCTCGACGCACTCGGCTATCCCGAAGAAGCGAGGAGACCATGAAGATCGACAACGAGTTCAGCGTCGGTGTGCCGGTCGAGCGGGCGTGGCAGGCGCTCACCGATCTGGAGGCCCTCGCCCCGTGCATGCCCGGCGCGGAACTCACCGGCGTCGACGGTGACATCCACCGGGGCAAGGTCCGGGTCAAAGTCGGGCCCATGGTGAGCCAGTTCGCGGGCACGGCACGCTTCGTGGAGCGGGACGCGGCCGCCCATCACGCCGTGATCAGCGCGGCCGGCAAGGACATGCGCGGGGGCGGCAACGCGTCCGCGACGGTCGACGCCCGGCTGCGCGGCGAGGGCACGGGCACCGTCGTGACGGTCAGCACGGACCTCAACATCAGCGGCAGGCTGGCCCAGTTCGGCAGCGGGATGATCAAGGAGATCTCGGAGAAGCTGTTCGCGCAGTTCGTGGCGAACGTGGAGACGCAGCTGCTGGCGACGCAGGACCAACCGGAGGAAGTACCAACGGCGGAGGCGGCGGAACCGGCCTCCGTGGCGCCGCCGCCGGCGCCGGCCGAGCCGCTGGACCTGATGCGGGTGGCCGGCACGTCCGTGTACAAGCGGCTGATCCCCGTCGTCGTCGCGGCCGTCGTCATCGCAGTGGTGGTCTATCTGCTGGTCCGATGACACCAACTGGTCCGCTGCTGCCCGCCGTGGACCGGGCCGCCTTCGCCACCGCGCTGGCCGCCCGGCTCAGGGAGCACGGCGTGCCGGTGGGCCCGACCGCGGCCCGGGACTTCGTGCTCGCGCTCGCCGCGGTCCCGCCCGGGACGCGCACCTCGCTGTACTGGACGGCCCGCGTCACCCTCGTACGCGACCACCCCGAACTGGCCCGCTTCGACGAGGTCTTCGACGCGGTCTTCGGGCAGTCCGTACTCGCCCTCGACCCGAACGCTCGCCGCAATGGGCACCCCGCGGGGGCCGGCGGCCAGGACTCCGGCGGCGCCGACTCAAGCGGCGGTGACCCCGTCGGCGGTTCGGGTCTGCCGTGGGTGACCCTCCCGCCCGCGGTGGACACCGCCGAACACCGTGCGGACCACGCCCTGACCGTGCCCGAGCGTCTGCCGAGCGATCTGGCGGCCGAGGTGGACACACCGTTCGGTGAACTCACCCTGGAACAGGCCGAGTTGCTCGGGTGCTGGCTGGAGGCGCGGCTGCGGGAGTGGCCCGTTCGCCGTACCCGGCGCCTCGCCGTGCGGACGGGCGGTCATCGGGTCGCGGTCCGGGAGACGGTGGCGCAGTCCCGGCGCACCGGCTGGGAGCCCGTACGGCTGGTCCGGGCGGGGCCGGTGGACCGGCCGCGCCGGGTCGTGGTGCTGTGCGACGTGAGCCGGTCGATGCAGGCGCAGGCGGTGGCGTATCTGTATCTGATGCGGGCCCTCGCGCTGACGACCCGTGCCGAGGTCTTCGCGTTCGCCACGTCGTTGACCCGGCTCACGCCGGTGCTCACGCACCGCTCGGCGCGGGAGGCCTTCGACGAGGCGTCGGAGCGGGTCACCGACCGGTTCGGCGGCACCCGGATCGCCCACTGCCTGGGCACGCTCCTCGCCTCGCACCACGGCGGCACCCTGCGCGGCGCGGTCGTACTGATCGCCTCGGACGGCTGGGACGGCGATCCGCCGCAGCGGCTGGCCACGGCCATGGCCCGGCTGCGGCGCCGCGCCCACACGGTGATCTGGCTCAACCCCCGGGCCGCCGCCCCCGGCTTCGCACCCCGCACGACGACGATGACGGCGGCCCTGCCGTACATCGACCTGCTGCTGCCCGCCGACAGCTTCGGGGCGCTGCTGCGGGTGCCGGGCGAGGTGGCCCGGCTCGGCGGGCGGAAGGGGACGGTCGTCACTTCGTCACACAGGCGTTGAGCGGCGACAGTCCGTCCATGTCGGCCTGGAGCCCCCGCAGTCGGGAGGTGTAGAGGAATGTGCGCGTCGGCACATACACCGGAATGGCCGCCGCCCGCTCCATCACCCGGCGGTCGACCGTGGACCACTTCTCGCCGGCGGGAGGCCGCCGACGTTCAACTGCAAGCGGACCAGGTCGTACTGATCGTCCGCCATGTTCCCGTAGATGTCGGAGGTGTCGACCGAGTAGACGTGCATGTACGGCGCCGGTGACGTCACCGGACCGTGCCGCTGCCGCTGGCGCCGTCCGTCGTTCCCAGCCCGTCCTTGTCCAGCCGTGCCGGTCGTTCCCCAGGCTCAGCAGCTTGACGGCCACCTGGCGTTCGAGCCTGCCGTCGTCCGGGGGCTCGTACGACTCATGGGTCCGGGACGGCCGGGGTCTAACTCCACAGCGTCACGTGGATGGCCGGCCGGAACCGCCCCGCCGTGACCCCCGCACCGCGCAGCATCGCCTGCGTGGCCCGCGGCGTGGTGACGAAGCGCCGCAACTCCGCGGCGGCGGGCGGCGCTTCGCGGTCGGGGAGGGTGAGGAGGTTCCAGGAGCCGCGGGCGGGGAGTTGGGGGCCGGCGAGTTGGCGGAGGTCGCCTTCGGCGAGGTCCTTCGTCACGGCGAAGGCGACCGCGAGGGCAACTCCTTTGCCGCGCTTGGCCTCGTCGACGGAGGCGGCATGGCTCTGGAAGATCCGCTGGTTGTGTTCGGGGATGCCCAGGCGGCGCAGTACCGACGGCACCATGCCCGTCCGCCCGACCGCCGAGGGGCCCAACAGCCAGGTCTGGCCACGGAGTTCGGCGGCACCGGAACTCGCCGCGGTCGCCAGCGGATGGTCGGGTCCTACGACGGCGATGACCTGGTAGTTGAGGAAGTGCGTGCAGGTCGTCGCGTCGTCGAGGGTGGCGGGGCGGGGTCCGATCGCCACGTCGACGGAGCGGGTGAGCAGCAGGGAGGCGAACTTCTGCGGGCTGTGCACGCTCAGTTCGACGTCGAGGTCGTCTGCGCGGCCCGCGAACAGTTCGATCAGGCCTGGTGCGGCATGCTCGGCGAACAGGCTCGACGCGGCGACGCGCAGCAGCCGTCGGCCGGAGCCGGCCTGTTTCACCTCGAGGATCGTCCGGTCCTGGAGTCCCAGCAGTTCGGCGGCCCGGCTGGCCAGCCGCAGCCCGCCGGGCGTGAACGCGAGCCCGTTGGCCGTGCGGGCGAAGAGCTTGTCGCCGAGTTCTCTGCGCAGATGCGCGATGTGGATCGACACGGCCGACTCCGTCACGGCGAGATCGGCCGCGGCGGCCTTCACGGAACCGAGGCGGACGGTCGCCGCGAAGGCCCGAAGCTGTGCCGGGGTCAACCAGAACCTCCCGCACTCACCACGGGTGCCCATTCACCTGTGCCGTGGACCTCAAATTAGCGCACCTGTTCGCCGAGAGCCATGGTCGCGTCGAGAGCCGCGTAAACACAGGAAAAGCACAGGCTGGAGAGTTCAGCGGCGGGTCAAGGCCCGTACATCGCGCGGGTGTTGACGTGCACACACCGGCCTGCGAAGGTCTGGACCTGGCGCATCCAGTAGCGCCCCCCACCGCCAAGAAACTGGAGTCGGCGTGCCCGAACTGACACCCCCCACCGACAGCCCGGCAAAAGCCCCGAAGTCCCGAAGCCGGCGCCTGCGCCGCTCCGCCGTTGTCACCGTCCTCGGTGCGCTGGCCCTCGTGGTCGGCCAGGCGACGGCCGCCCAGGCCGATGTCCTCACCCTGCTCCCGCAGAACGCCGACGGCCAGGAGCAGACCTTCTCCCCGGCCTACGACTACGACGGCGACGGCTGCTACGCCACGGCCGCCATCGGTCTGGACGGCACCATCAACCCCGGGCTGAAGCTCGGCGGCGACGTCAACGGGCACTGCCACGACATGGCCCAGCTCAACAACGCCAACACGTACTCCCGCACGAAGTGCAACAACGACTGGTGCGCGGTGATGTACGCCAGTTACTTCGAGAAGGACCAGGTCACGCTGGGTCCGGCGGCGATCGGTCACACCCACGACTGGGAGCACGTCGTGGTGTGGATCAAGGACAACACGGTCCAGTACGTGTCGGTGTCGCAGCACTCCGCCTACCAGGTGTCGGCGGCCTCGGGGGTGCGCTTCGACGGCACACACCCCAAGATCGTCTACCACAAGGACGGCATCGGCTCGCACGACTTCCGCTTCGCCAACACCAACGACGAGCCTGCGGAGAACGCCACCGGCAACTGGTTCTACCCGCGCCTGGTGGGCTGGAACGGCTACCCGGCCGGCCTCAAGGACAAGCTCCTGGCCGCCGACTTCGGTTCGGCCACGCTGAAGATCAGGGACAGCGACTTCAACTACGCCCTGTCCATCGCGAAGCCGTCCGGCATCTCGTTCGACCCGAACGCGTGATGCCGGCCCGGCCTCGGAATCGTGGTTACGGGCGGGTCTCGTAGCGCGGTTTCGGGGCCGGGTGGATGTTCTGGTTGAGGCGGAAGACGTTGTCCGGGTCGCGGTCGGCCTTGATGCGGGCCAGCCGGGCGTAGTTGCCGCGGTAGCTGGCCCGGACGCGTTCCTGTCCCTCGTCCATCATCATGTTCACGTAGGCGCCGCCCGCAGAGTACGGGTGCAGGGCCTCCTGGTAGTCGATGGCCCACCTCTTGATGAGTTCGGCGTTGGCGGGGTCCCGGTCGACGCCGGCGAAGACGGACGCCCAGCGTGCGTCGCGGTAGGCCCACGGGGTCTCGTCGTTGCCCACGTCGTGGGCCGCGCCGTCGATCGGGTAGAGGTGCATCGTGGACTGCGGGGTGGGGACCTCGGCGCCGAACTTGGCGTGGAGTTCCACGGCCTCGTCGGGGATGTCGTTGACGAAGTCGGCGCGCCAGTACCACTGGTCGCCGGGCGGGTAGAGCCCGTCGAACATGCCCTGCATGTCGGGGTGTTGCATCGGTCCGGGCGCGTGCAGGAGCGGTGCGGGCAGTGCGTCGAGCAGCGGGGCCATCTCGCGTGCGGCGGCCTCGGTGTCGGCGCCGGTGTAGCACCACACGACGCCGGCCGTCTTGCGCAGCTGGATCTCCTCGGGGAACGGCGGGGCGGGCGGAACGCTGCCGTGCAGGAAGAACGCGGTCAGTTCGCGGGGCGCGGTCGGCAGGAACTCCCGGTAGGCGGTGAGGACTTCGGCGCTGATCTCGACCGGCCAGAAGGTGGGTCCGGCGACGACCGTGCTGATCTCGTGCAGGCGGAACAGGAACGAGGTGACGACGCCGAAGTTGCCGCCGCCGCCCCGGACCGCCCAGAACAGGTCGGTGTTCTCGTCGGCGCTCGCCCGCACCCGGCTGCCGTCGGCCAGGACGAGGTCGGCCGCCAGCAGGTTGTCGATGGTCAGCCCGCACTTGCGGGTGAGGTGGCCGAGCCCGCCGCCGGTGGCGATGCCGCCGACGCCGGTGGTGGAGATGATGCCGCTGGGCGTGGCGAGTCCGTACGCGTTGGTGGCGCGGTCCACCTCGCCCCAGACACAGCCGCCGCCGACCCGGACGGTACGGGCCTCGGGGTCCACGTGGATGTCCTTGAGCGGGGAGAGGTCGGCGACCACTCCCCCGTCGGTGGTGCCGAGTCCGGCCCCGTGGTGGCCGCCGCCGCGTATCGCGAGGGGCAGGTCGTGGGAGCGGGCAAAGGCGATCACGCGGGCCACGGCGTCCGCGTCGGCGCAGCGCGCGATCAGCGCGGGCCGTTTGTCGATCATCGCGTTGTAGACGGCGCGGACCTCGGGATAGGCCGCGTCGTCCGGGCCGATCAACTCCCCGGTGAAGTCGGTCAGTTCACGGCGGGCGTCCTGTGCGGATGTGCTGGACATGGGTCCCCGTTTCTTGGTGCACTGGATGACCTGCTTGTTCTATTTCGCCCGCAACTGTGCGGTCATCCGTGCGCGTCACCCACCTCGGCGCCCCCGGCTACCTACGTTTCGCCGTACGGCGGCAGACCGAGCTCCGCGGCGCGGGCGGCCGCCTGCCGTCTGGTGGGCGCGTCCAGCTTCTCCAGTACGGCCCGCACATGGTTGTCGACGGTACGGACGGACACGACGAGCCGGTCGGCGATCTCCGGGTTGGTCAGACCGTCCACCAGCAGTCGTACGACCTGGAGTTGGCGGTCCGTGAGACCGGCCGGGTTGCCCCGGGTCGCCGCGTGCGGGCCGCGCGGGACGTGGCGGACACCGAGGCGGCGCAGTTCGGCGCGGACCAGGCGGGCGAGGGGTTCGGCGCCGAGGGCGTCGAGTTGGGCAAGGGCGGTGAGTCTGTCGGCCGGGTCGGGGCTCTCGGCGAGCGCGGCGGCGTGTTCGTAGGGGCAACCGGCCTGCCACCACAGGTCCGCGGCCCGCTTCCACTCCCCCGCCGCCTGCAACGCGTACGGGTGGTCGCTGTCCTCGACGGCCACGGGGCGCCCCACCTTGGCGAGCCAGTAGCCGAGTTCGGCCCGGTACGGCCCGTGGCCCAGCCGGCACGCCTGCTCGTGGACCGACCGCACCGCCTCGGCCGCCGCCATGTGGTCGCCGCGCAGCCAGGCCGCCTCCGCCCGTACGGCCGCCACCGGGGCCATGCGCTGCAGCTCCCCGGCCCGTACGGCGATCTCCCAGGCCTGGGTGAGGAGTTCGTCCGCGCCCGGCCTGCCGCACCGGACGCGCACGCGGGCCAGCACGGTCAGCGCGGGACAGCGGGCGGGCACGAACTCGTGCATCCCGTACTCGGCGTGCCGCTCGGCGTCGTCCCAGTCCGCCGCGGCGAGTCGGCGCATGGCCTTCTCGACGTGCAGATAGTTGAAGAACCCCAAGTGCTCTGCTCGGTCGGCGAGTTCCATGGCCGGGGGCAGAAAGCGGTCGGCCTCGCTGTACTGAAGGTTGTCGAGGAGGGACCAGATGATGTTGGCGTAGGACCGGCAGGCGTGTTCGACCTCGCCGGCGGCCAGCGCCACGGCGAGGCTCTCCTCCAACTGCCGTCGCCCGTCCGGGTCCCCGCTGCGCCAGCGGGCGGAGCCGACGTTGTTGAGGGCGTGGGCCAGGATCGCCGCGTCGTCCGCACGCCGGGCCAGGGCGATGGCGCGCTCGCCGTGCGCGATGGCCTCGGCGTACCGGTCGGACAGCATCCGCAGCTGGGCCGTGTTGCTCAGCGCGAGAGCCAACAGCCGGTCGTCACCGGCGTGTTCGAGGACGGCGATGGCCTCCCGCGCCGCGTCCCGCGCCTCCTCGGCATGGCCCGCCCACCAGTGGATGCGGGACAGCCAGCGCAGGTCGGCGCCGAGCGCGAGGGTGTCACCGAGGGAGCGGCGCAGCGCCACGGCGTCACGCTGGGCGGCGACGGCCTCGACGGAGTCGGCGAGGGTGTAGCACTCCACGGCGTAGCGTTCGAGCAGGTCGGCGAGTTCGGCGGGGCTGTAGCGGTGCCGCTGTCGCAGTACGAGCCGCAGATGGGCGGCGGCCTCGCGGTGGGCGCCCGCCTCGGTGGCGTCGCGGGCCGCGTCGGGGCCGTAGCGGGCGATGGCGTCCTGGTCGCCTGCCTGTGCCGCGTGGTGGACGATGCGGGCCGGGTCGGAGCCGGGCCGGGCCACGAGCGCGGTGAGCACCCGCCGGTCGAGGTCGATACGGCGGGCCGCGGGCAGCGAGTCGGCGACGGCCCGGCGGATCAACTCGTGGCGGAACGCGACCCGTTCGGGGGTGACCGTGAGCAGTCCGCGCTGTTCGGCGGCGGCGAGCCCGGCCACGCCGTCCGCCAACAGCGTGTCGACGAGGGTGCGTTCGACGGCGGAGGGCACCACGGCGAGCTGCTCCAGCGCGTCGACGCTGCGGCCGTCGAGTCCGCGCAGCCGGGCGAGCACCGCGTCGACGACCGTCGGGGGCACTGTCCCGGTGGCGCCGGCCGCGAGGATCTCGGCGACGAAGAAGGGGTTGCCGGAGGTCACCTCGTACACCTGGGCCGGGTCGAGCGGGCTGGCCGAACTCAGTGTGCGCACGGCGGCCTCGGAGAGGCGGGCCAGCGGCAGCCGGTGCACGCGGTCCGCGCGGGACACCTGCCCGAGGAGGTGGCGCAGCGGGTGCTCGCGGCTCAACTCGTCGTCCCGGTAGGTGAGAACGAGTACGGCGGGCAGCCGTGCCATCCGCCGGACCAGAAAGCGCAGTGCGTCCAGCGAGGCCTCGTCGGCCCAGTGGACGTCCTCCACGACGAGCACCGCCGGATGCGGTACACCGGACAGCTCACCTTGTAGGGCTTCGTAGACGCGGTGGCGGTCGCCGCCCTCCATGACGGCCCGGGCGAGTTCGGCGCCGACGCTGCCGATCAGGTCGCGAAACGGGCCGAGGGGGCGGCGGGTGGTGAGGTCGTCGCACTGGCCCAGGAGGATGCGCGAGCGCGGGGGCAGCCGGTCCGGCATGGCCTTCACCAGGCTCGACTTGCCGATGCCGGCCTCGCCGAAGACGAGCGCCACGGATCCGGCCCCGTCCGCCGCCTCACGTGCGGCCGATGCCAGTAGCGCCAATTGGGGCTCGCGCTCCAGGATCCCCCGGTCCACGCCGTTGATTCTGCCACCCGCCGGGAGATTCCGTCCGGGTGTCGCGGGCCGGACCGCCGACGGCCACTCGCGGCTCCCGCAGGACCGGCCCGCCGAACTCGCCCGGGTTAACGGCCGGTTCGCGGCACCTTTTTCACCACCCGCACCGACACGATCCGGTGTCCGCGGCGCGGCTTGGGGGCGTCGAGGATGCTGACGCCGCTGTAGTTGCGGCCGCGGAGGTAGAACACGGGCGCGCCCACGAAGGTGACGAAGATGGCGACGACGCTGACGGAGAAGAGAGCCGGCAGCGACTGCCCCTCGGGGAGGGTCTTGCCGCCCTCGTGGACGGCGTAGGCGAACGCGGTGACGAAGGCCATCAGACACAGCGCCCCGACGACGCGCATGATGGTCGCGAGCGTGCGCGTGGTGGACTGGTCGCGGACCTCGGCCAGCAGGGACGCCGAGCACTCGGTGCAGGTCAGCTCCACCGTGCGCTTGCCCGACGGAGGCCGTTTGACCACGTAGTGGGCGTCGGTCCAGGTGATCGTGCGCGTCTTCGGCGTGAGGATCCCTCCCGTGACCTTGTCGCTGAGGATGTGCCGCACCGCGACCTCCGCGGTCCCCGTTGTGTTCATGGTTCCTCCGACACGCGCCCTGACGATCATCACGAAGCTCGCACAGTGTGACCTGTGGGAACCGGCCACTCAATGGTTCTGGTGATTTCTTTTCCTTCGCCTACAACTTCTCAACTCAGCCATGGCGTGCGGGACTTATCCGGTCGCACCTCTTGACGGCTTTGGTGCAGACCTTTAGGTTCACCAGCCAGCAGACCTCCGATGAGTGTAATTCGTGCTCACATATGTGAACGCGAGCGTTCACCTCTCACCGCCTTCACGCCGGCGGCGTCCACCCCCCACCCCAGGACGAAAGGCCCTCTCGTCATGCAACGCCTCGCCCTGCGCTGCGCCCTCGCGCTCTCCCTCGGCCTCACCGCCCTCGGCACCCTCGGAGCGCCCTCCGCCTCGGCCGCGACCGGCACCATCACCGGCCTGGCCGGCAAGTGTCTCGACGTCGCCGGCGCGAGCTCCGCCGACGGCACCGCCGTACAGATCTACGACTGCAACGGGACCGCCGCCCAGCAGTGGACGGTCAGCGCCGACGGCACCATCAGAGCCCTCGGCAAGTGCCTTGACATCACCGGCAATTCGACGGCCAACGGCGCCCAGCTCCAGCTGTGGACGTGCGCCGGCAGCGCCAACCAGCAGTGGACGGTCAGCGCCGCGCACGACATCGTGAACCCGGCGGCCAACAAGTGCCTTGACGTCACCGGCAGTTCATCGGCCAACGGCACCCGTACCCAGATCTGGACCTGCTCCGGCGCCGCCAACCAGAAGTGGACCGCTCCCGCCGCCGGCGGCACGACCCCGCCCACGACCGCGCCGATGGCCGTGGCGCCGTACCTCTACAACGGCTGGGGGAATCCGCCCAGCCCCACGACTGTCATGAACGCAACCGGCGTGAAGTGGTTCACGCTCGCGTTCGTCCTGAGCAACGGCTACTGCAACCCGCAGTGGGACGGCGGCCGGGCGCTGACCGGCGGGGTCGACCAGTCGACCATCAACACCGTGCGGGCCAACGGCGGCGATGTCGTCCCGTCCTTCGGCGGCTACAGCGGCAACAAGCTGGAGAGCTCCTGCTCCAGCGCGAGCGAGCTGGCGGCGGCGTACCAGAAGGTGATCAGCGCCTACTCGCTGAAGGCCATCGACATCGACATCGAGGCCGACGCGTACAGCAACGCCACGGTCCAGCAGCGCACGGTCGACGCGCTCAAGACCGTCAAGGCCAACAACCCGGGCATCAAGGTGTACGTCACCATCGGCACCGGGCAGAGCGGTCCCGACACCAGCCTCATCAACCGGGCCGCGTCGTCCGGACTGACCGTGGACGCCTGGACGATCATGCCGTTCGACTTCGGCGGCGCCGGCCAGAACATGGGCACGCTCACCCAGCGCGCGGCCGAGGGCCTCAAGACCGCGCTGAAGAACGCGTACGGCTACAGCGACGACGCGGCCTACCGGGACATGGGCATCTCGTCCATGAACGGCATCACCGACAACAGCGAGACCGTCACCACCGCCGACTTCCAGACCATCTTGAGCTACGCCCAGGCGCACCACCTGGCGCGGCTGACGTTCTGGTCGGCCAACCGTGACCGGCCCTGCCCGGGCGCCTACCCGAACGACGACACCTGCTCGGGCGTGAGCCAGAGCAACTGGCAGTTCACCAGCATCTTCGCCCAGTACACCGGCTGACGGACGCCCTCCGACCCTTTCCCCCCAACCCCCCATCACCACAGGAGAATCCGTGCTCAGACGGAAAAGACTGTCCGGCCGCCACGCGATACCGAGAGCGCTCACGGCTGTCGCGCTCGTGGCGACCACCGTGACCGGCATCGAGTTCGCCGCGCAGGGTTCGGCGAGCGCCGCGAACTCGGCCGCCGCCGCGATACCGACCGGCTACACCACCGTGGTCAACAAGGGCAGCGGCAAGTGCGTCGACGCCCGCTCGGCCGCGAGCGCCGACGGCACCGCCGTGCAGCAGTACACGTGCAACGGAAGCACCGCGCAGAACTGGCAGTTGGTCGCCACCGACAGCGGCTACTACCGCGTCAACAGCAACCTGAACGCGGCCGAGGCCTGGGACGTCACCGGCGTCTCGACCGCCGACTCCGCGCTCATCCAGCTCTGGACGTACTCCGGCGGCAGCAACCAGCAGTGGCTGCCGGTAGCCGAGGCGGACGGCGCCTACCACTTCGTCAACCGCAACAGCGGCAAGTGCCTCGACGTGCCGAGCGCGTCGACCGCCGACAGCGTGCAGTTGGCGCAGTACACCTGCAACGGCACGGCCGCGCAGTCCTTCACCCTGGGCGGCGCCACGACGAACCCGCCGGGCACCCCGGACTTCGGCCCCAACGTGACGGTGTTCGACCCGTCGATGTCGGCGTCCAGCATCCAGTCCAAGCTGGACTCGGTCTTCGCCCAGCAGCAGACCAACCAGTTCGGCTCGGCCCGCCAGGCCCTGCTGTTCAAGCCGGGTACCTACAGCGCCAACGCCAACGTCGGCTTCTACACGCAGGTCGCGGGTCTCGGTTTCTCGCCGGACGACGTGACGATCAACGGCGCGGTGCACGCGGAGGCCGACTGGTTCCAGGGCAACGCGACACAGAACTTCTGGCGCGACGCCGAGAACCTGTCGGTCAACCCCACCGGCGGCACCGACCGTTGGGCCGTCTCGCAGGCCGCCCCGTACCGGCGCATGCACGTGCGCGGCAACCTGGCGCTGGACGACGGCGGTTGGTCCAGCGGCGGCTTCATCTCCGACACCAAGGTCGACGGCCAGATCCAGTCCGGGACCCAGCAGCAGTTCCTCACCCGGAACTCCACGATGGGCAGTTGGTCCGGCTCCAACTGGAACATGGTCTTCGTCGGCGACCAGGGCGCACCCGCCCAGTCCTTCCCGACGTACACCAACGTCGCCAGCTCGCCCACGATCCGCGAGAAGCCCTTCCTGTACGTCGACAGCGCGGGCGCCTACCAGGTGTTCGTGCCCGGGCTGCAGTCCAACGCCGTCGGTACGACGTGGAGCGGGAAGACCCCGGCGGGCAAGTCGCTCCCGATCGACCAGTTCTACATCGTCAAGCCCGGCGCCACCGCGGCCGACATGAACACCGCGCTCGCGGCCGGCAAGAACCTCCTGGTCACCCCGGGCGTCTACCACCTCAACCAGACGCTCAACATCACCCGCCCCGACACGGTCGTCCTGGGCATGGGCCTGGCCACCTTCGTGCCGGACGGCGGGATCACGGCGATCTCCACCGCCGACGTGGACGGCATCGAGCTAGCGGGCCTGCTGATCGACGCGGGCACCACCAACTCCGCGACGCTGGTACAGATCGGCCCGTCCGGCTCGACCGCCACGCACGCCTCCGACCCGACGCAGTTGTCCGATGTCTTCGTCCGCATCGGTGGCGCCACCATTGGCAAGGCCACCAACTCCGTTGTAGTCAACAGCGCCAACACGATCATCGACCACACCTGGATCTGGCGCGCCGACCACGGCAACTCGGGCACGGTCGGCTGGACCACCAACACGGCGGACACCGGACTGATCGTCAACGGCGCCAACGTGACGGCGTACGGCCTGTTCGTCGAGCACTTCCAGAAGACCCAGGTCCTCTGGAACGGCAACGGCGGCAGAACGTACTTCTTCCAGAACGAGATGCCCTACGACCCGCCCAACCAGGCCTCCTGGATGAACGGCACCGGCAAGGGCTACCCCGCCTACAAGGTCGCCGCGGGCGTAACCACCCATGAGGCGTGGGGACTTGGCAGCTACTGCTACTTCAGCTCCAACTCCGCCGTGGTCGCCGATCACGCCTTCGAGGTGCCGAGCGTGTCCGGGGTCAAGTTCCACGACATGGTGACCGTCTCGCTGGGTGGCGTCGGCACGATCAGCCACATCATCAACAGCACCGGCGGACCGTCCAACTCCAGCACCAACGTGGCCTACCTGACCAACTACCCGTAGACCGCGCGGAAAGGATCGATCAGAAGATGAACACCGTCAGATCCGGTTCCACCCGCGCGCTCCTGCGGGTCCTGCTCCTGCTGGCGACGCTGCTGGGCCTCGCGTCCGTACCGCCCGCCGCCCACGCGAGCACCACGGCAACGCCGTTCAAGATCCTCGCGCTCTACAGCGGGACCTACGACGCGGCACACATCGACTTCGACAAGGAGGCGAACGTCTGGTTCCCGCAGCAGGCGGCGGCCAACGGCTACACCTACACGGCCAGCACCAACTGGGACCTGCTCGCCAACGGCGGGGTCAACGCGTACCAAGTCGTCCTGTTCCTCGACGACTTGCCGCAGTCCGCAGCCCAACGCTCCGGTTTCGAGGCGTACATGAGGGGCGGCGGCGGCTTCATGGGCTTCCACGTCTCGGCCTTCACGACGGACGCGGCGAGCTGGTCCTGGTACCACAACACGTTCCTCGGCTCGGGGAACTTCGTGTCCAACACCTGGGGCCCGACCGCGGTGACCCTGAAGGTGGAGGACCATTCGATCCCGCCCACCGCCAACCTGCCGGCCACGTTCACCTCGTCGGTCAGCGAGTGGTACAGCTGGTCCAACGATCTGCGGCAGAACCCGGACATCAAGATCCTGGCGTCGATCGACCCGAGCAGCTTCCCGGTCGGCACCGATCCCAACCAGTCCTGGTACAGCGGGTATTACCCCATCATCTGGACCAACACGAAGTACAAGATGCTGTACGCGAACTTCGGCCACAACGCGATGAACTACACGACCAACACGCGGCTGTCGTCGACGTTCGCGAGCGCCACCCAGAACCAGTTCCTGCTGAACGGGCTCAAGTGGCTCGGCGGGGGCGACACTTCGACGCCGCCGACGGACACCCCGATCTCCGAGACCGCCTGGTACTCCGTGCAGAACGGCGGCAACAGCACGTGCGTTGACGCCCGTTCGGCGGCCACGGCCAACGGGACGGCGATCCAGCAGTACGCCTGCAACGGCACGACGGCGCAGCAGTACCAGTTCCGCTCCACCGACAGCGGGTACATGGAGATCACCGCGCGCGGCAACCCGGCGCAGGTCATCGACGTGACCGACCGCTCGACGGCGGACAACGCGCCGTTGCAGCTGTGGGCCTACTCCGGCGGCACGAACCAGCAGTGGCAGCCGGTGCGTGAGACGAGCGGGCGCTATCACTTCGTCGCCCGGCACAGCGGCAAGTGCCTGACCGCCGCCACGGCGGCGACCAACAGTGTCCAGCTCACCCAGCGGACCTGCGACGGCTCGACCGCGCAGTCCTTCTCACTCGCCGTGCAGTCCTGAGCCACCGCACGGCAGAGCAGGGGTGCCTCCCACCGCACGGACGCGGTGGGAGGCACCCCTGGTTTCACCGATAACAGCAGACCGTTGTCAGCGATACACATCAGTGTTATCGTCGATTACATGAACACGAGATCGCTGATAATCGAAGCAGCGGCCGAGCTGATCGCCCAGTCACCCAGCGGTGACGTGTCCACTCGCGCGGTGTGCGAGGCGGCCGGTGTGCAACAGCCGGTGCTGTACCGACTGTTCGGCGACAAGGACGGGTTGCTGGCGGCCACGGTCGACCACGTCTGGGACCAGTACCTGGAGACGAAGCGCGCCGCCGAGAAATCCGAGGACCCGCTGCGGGACCTCCGGGCCGGCTGGGACAGCCACACGGCGTTCGCGCTGGCGCACCCCAACGCCTACAAGCTGATGTTCTCCCCGGCGCTCCGTTCCGTGCCCGAGGCAGCGGCGGAGGCGATGCGCATCCTCCGCGGGGACCTGGAGCGGCTCGCCGCGCAGGGCCGTCTCCGTGTCGCACCGGAGATCGCGGCACGCATGGTCATGTCGGCCAACACCGGGGTGTCCCTGGCGCTGATCACCCGTCCCACGCTGTATCCGGACTCCGGCCTGTCGAGGCTGGTCCGGGACGCGATCCACCAGGCGATCCTGCTCGACCCCGCGGCGGACACCACGGCCGCAGACGCCCGTGCCGCAGCCGCGACCACGCTGCTCTCGTCCCTGGACGACCTCACACCCGAACCGTTCACCCCCGCGGAGTCGGCCCTGCTCGGCCAGTGGCTCACACAGATCCCCACCTCACGGAAGGACCTTCACCATGACTGACACCGACGCCCCCACCCGCGTCGCCCTGGTCACCGGCGGTTCCGGCGGCATCGGCCGCGCGGTCGCCGAGCGGCTGGCCAGGGACGGCATCGCGGTCGCCGTGCACTACGCCGGCAACAAGGCCAAGGCCGACGAGACGGTCGCCGCGATCGTCGCGGCCGGCGGCAGGGCGATCCCGCTCGGCGGTGACGTCGCCGACGAGGACGCAATGTCCGCCGCGTTCGACGCGGTGGAGCAGGAGTTCGGCGGTATCGACGTCGTCGTCAACACCGCCGGGATCATGGTCCTGTCCCCGATCGCCACTCTCGACCTCGACGACCTGGACCGCATGCACCGCACCAACATCCGCGGCACGTTCGTCGTCTCCCAGCAGGCGGCCCGACGGGTGCGCGGTGGCGGCGCGATCATCAACTTCTCCACCACCGTCACCCGCACCAAGTTCCCGACCTACGGCGCCTATGTGGCGAGCAAGGCCGCGGTCGAGGCGATGACCCTCGTACTGGCCCGCGAACTGCGCGGCAAGGACATCACCGTGAACGCCGTCGCCCCCGGCCCGACCGCCACTCCCCTGTTCCTGAACGGCAAGGACGAGGCGACGGTCGAGAACCTGGCCAAGGCCGCCCCGCTGGAGCGTCTGGGCACCCCGGACGACATCGCGGAGTTTGTCGCGTTCCTCGCCGGTCCGGCCCGCTGGATCAACGGCCAAGTGCTGTTCGCCAACGGCGGGTTGGCCTGAGCCGTCCCGCCCACTCAAGGAGATCCCCATGAACAACATCGTCGTGATCACCGGCGCCTCCAGCGGTTTCGGCGCCCTCACCGCCCGCGCCCTCGCGGACAAGGGCGACACCGTCTACGCCGGGATGCGCAACACCACCACCCGCAACGCGCCCCAGGTGCAGGCCGCCGCCGACTACAGCAGGGAACACGGCGTCGACCTGCGCTCCATAGAACTCGACGTGAACGCGCAGGACTCCGTCGACGCGGCGATCGACCGCGTCATCGCCGAGCACGGCCGCATCGACGTCCTGATCCACAACGCCGGCCACATGGTCACCGGACCGGCCGAGGCCTTCACGCCCGTACAGCTCGCCGAGCTGTACGACGTGAACGTCCTCTCCACCCAGCGTGTCAACCGCGCCGCGCTGCCCCACCTGCGCAAGGCCGGCCGGGGTCTGGTGATCTGGGTGTCGAGTTCGAGTGTCAAGGGCGGTACCCCGCCGTATCTGGCGCCGTACTTCGCCGCCAAGGCCGCGATGGACTCCCTCGCCGTAAGTTATGCGGCCGAGCTGGCCCGTTGGGGCGTGGAGACCTCCATCGTGGTGCCCGGTGCGTTCACCAGCGGCACGAACCACTTCGCCCACTCCGGGCGCCCGGCGGACGGCGAGGTCGAGGCGGAGTACGAGACACGGTACGCCGGCCTGATGACCCAAGTCGCGGAGAAACTCGCCGCGTTGGTCCCGGAGGGCGCGGACGCCTCGCTGGTGTCCGAGGAGATCGCCCGCATCGTCGCACTTCCCGTCGGGCAGCGCCCGTACCGGGTGCACATCGACCCGGCCGACGACGGCTCCGAGGCGGTCTCCGGCGTGGCCGACCGCATCCGCCGCGACTTCCTGACCCGCGTCGACCTCGCGGACCTGCTCTCCGCGCACGTCACGGCGGCCTGAGCACCACCCGCTTACAAGGTCACCGCCTCGGTCACATCCCGCCGATACGACTCCCCGCCCCCGAACAGTTCCTCGGACACGGCCCGTACGGCGTTCACGACCAGCGGAGCCACCAGCTCAAGCGGTGCGCGCCCGTCGCCGACGACCGAGATCGCGCCGACCGGGCCGTCTGGCCCGCGCAGGGCGAGGCCGACGCAGCCGAGGTCGGGGAAGCACTCGCCCCGGTCGATCGCGAGGCCGTTGCGTCGGCGTACGGTACTCAACTCCCGGTGGAGCAGGTCGAGTCGGCCGATGCTGTGGGAGGTGCGGCACTCCATCGACTGCTGGTAGCGGGCGTCGATCTCCTCCGGGCTGAGCCAGGCGAGCATCGCCTTGCCGAGACCGGTGCAGTGGGCTACCGCCCGCCCGCCGACCCGCGAGGGGATGTCGACCGCGGCCCGGCCGCCGATCTTGTCGAGGTAGTAGATCTCGGGGCCGTCGAGCACCGCGAGATGGACGACCATCTTCGTCCGGACGGCCAGGTCGAGGAGTTGGGGCGCGGCTGCCGCGCGCAGTGTGCTGTGCCCGATCTCCCGCCCGCCGAGACCGAGCGCGCGCGGCCCCAGCGCGTACCCGGCGACGGTGTGGTGCAGCCAGTCCAGGCGCACCAGTTGGTCGAGGATCCGGTGGGTGGTCGAGCGGGGCAACTGGGTCCGGCGGGAGACCACTTCGAGGGTGAGGTGTGTCTGGGGCCGCTCGAAGAGGTCCATGATCAACGTCACACGCTCCATCATCGAAGGTGGCAGCGCATGCCGGTCGGCCTCGTATCGCGGCTCCAGTCGAAGGGCAGACGTCATCGTCAATGCCTCTCTACTCAAACTGAAATCAATTCTAGTTCGGCGCCTTCGTCAACGTATCAACGGCGTCGGACGCGGGCCAAGAGGCGTGCACGAGTTTATTGGTACGCCCGGTCTAATCAACGCGCGAAAGCGCCGCCCCCGGCCTGTGGACCGGGAAGCGGCGCTACCGGAACGCGCGATCAGCAGCCGCGCGTGAGGTCCAGCGCTATGTCCACGATCATGTCCTCCTGCCCGCCGACCAGCCCCCGCCTGCCGACCTCCTGGAGGATCGTGCGCGCATCGAGGCCGTACTGTCCGGCCGCCGTCTCGGCGTGCCGCAGGAAGCTGGAGTAGGCGCCCGCGTAGCCGAGGGTCAGGGTCTCCCGGTCGACGCGCACGGGGCGGTCCTGCAGCGGCCGTACCAGATCGTCGGCGGCGTCCTGGAGGGCGAACAGGTCACAACCGTGCTCCCAGCCAAGGAGGTTGGCGACGGCGACGAACGGCTCGATCGGGCAGTTGCCGGCGCCCGCGCCCTGTCCGGCGAGGGACGCGTCGACTCGGGTCACCCCTTCCTCCACCGCCGTGACGGAGTTGGCGACCGACAGGGACAGGTTCTCGTGCGCGTGGATGCCGATCTGGGTGTCCGGGTCGAGGACGTCCCGGTAGGCGCGGATGCGGTCGCGGACGCCGTCCATGGTCAGCCGGCCACCGGAGTCGGTGACGTAGACACAGTGCGCGCCGTAGGACTCCATCAGGCTTGCCTGGCGGGCGAGTTCGGCGGGGTCGGTCATATGGGCCATCATCAGGAAGCCGGAGACGTCCATGCCGAGTTCGCGGGCGGTGGCGATGTGCTGGGCGGCGACGTCGGCTTCGGTGCAGTGGGTGGCGATCCGGACCGAGCGGACGCCGAGGGAGTACGCCTGCTTGAGTTCGGCGATGGTGCCGATGCCGGGCAGCAGCAGGGACGTGAGGGTCGCCCGGTGGATGGCGCCGGCGGCGGCCTCGATCCATTCCCAGTCGGTGTTGCTGCCGGGGCCGTAGTTGAGGCTGCCGCCGGACAGTCCGTCGCCGTGGGCGACCTCGATGGCGTCCACGCCCGCCTGGTCCAGGGCCGCGCTGATGGCGGCCACGTGCTCGGGCGTGATCCGGTGCCGGATGGCGTGCATGCCGTCCCGGAGGGTGACGTCCTGCACATAGAGCCTGGGGGTCACCGGGTCACCTCGGTGGAGAATCGCTGGGCGATGCGCTCGGCGACCCGCAGGGCGGCCGAGGTCATGATGTCGAGGTTGCCGGCGTAGGCGGGCAAGTAGTGGGCGGCGCCCTCGACTTCGAGGAAGACGGACACCTTGGTGGTGACCTCGGAGGCGTCTCCGGTGAAGAGGGTGTGGACCGGATCGCCGGCCGGGATCGGGGTGAACTGCACCTGTTGCTTGAGCCGGTAGCCGGGCACGTACTCGGCGACCGCGTCCACCATGCCCTCCACGGAGGCCCGCACCTGCTCCTGGTCCGCGTCGCCGATCAGGCAGTACACGGTGTCCCGCATGATCAGCGGCGGCTCGGCCGGATTGAGCACGATGATCGCCTTGCCGCGCCGGGCTCCGCCCACCTTCTCGATCGCGGCGGAGGTCGTCTCGGTGAACTCGTCGATGTTGGCCCGGGTTCCGGGTCCGGCCGACTTCGAGGCGATCGAGGCGACGATCTCGGCGTAGGGCACCGGCGTGATCCGGCTGACCGCGTGCACGATCGGGATGGTGGCCTGGCCGCCGCAGGTGACCAGGTTGAGGTTGTCGACATCGTTGGCAAGGTGCTCGTCGAGGTTCACCGGCGGCACGACGTACGGGCCGATGGCCGCGGGTGTGAGGTCGACGAGCCGTTTGCCGTACGGGGCGAGGCGCTTGGCGTTCTCGACGTGTGCCTTCGCGGACGTGGCGTCGAAGACGATCTCGATGTCGTCGAAGCCGTCCATCCGGATCAGCCCGTCCACGCCCTCGTGGGTGGTGGGCACCTTCAGGCGCGCGGCGCGGGCGAGGCCGTCCGAGTCGGGGTCGATGCCCACCATCGCGGCCATCTCCAGGGTGTCGGACAGCCGCAGCACCTTGATCATCAGGTCGGTGCCGATGTTCCCGGAGCCGATGACGGCCACCTTGGTCTTCGTCATCCCTGTTCCTTCGAAGAGTCCGATGAGTCGGATGAGTTGGCTGATTCCACTACGTCGGAGAACGTCGCGGTCACGGTGCCGAGGCCCGACATCTCGGCCCGTACGGTGACTCCCGGCGGAGTGGGCACCAGAGGCCCCAGTGCCCCGGAGAGCACGACCTGACCGGCCCGCAGTGGATCGCCGAACTCCCGCGCGGTGCGCGCCAGCCACAGCAGCGCGGCAAGGGGATCACCGAGGCAGGCCGTGCCGTCGCCCTCGGACGCGAGCTGACCGTCGGCGTACAGCCGCATGCGCACGTCCCGGGGTTCGAAGGCCTTCAACTCGACCCGCTCGCCGCCGAGTACGAACAGTCCGCTGGACGCGTTGTCGGCGACGGTGTCGGTGATCGCGATGTCCCAGTCGGCGACCCGGCTGTCCACGATCTCCAGCGCGGCGACGCCGTACGCGACGGCGGACCGGACCCGCTCGAGGTCGAGATCGTCGTCGTCGAGGTCGGCCGCGAGGACGAACGCGACCTCGGCCTCGACCCTGGGCTGCAGCAGCCGCTCGCTCGGCACGGCCGGCAGCGCGCTGACGTCCATGTCGGCGAGGAGCACCCCGAAGTCGGGCCGGTCGACGCCGACTTGGCGCTGCACCGACTCGGAGGTCAGTCCGATCTTGCGGCCGACGACGCGTGCTCCGGCCGCGATCCGGCCGGCGACGACGCGCTGTTGGACGGCGTAGGCGAGGCTGATGTCGGTGGCGCCGAGCAAGTCCCGTACGGGAGCGCACGGTTGACGGTCACGGACCGCGCGCGTCAGTCGTACGACCGCCTCGGCCACCGCCGCCTCACGGTCCGCCACGGCCCTCGGTTCCCAAACGTCTGTCATTCGCATCCTCAACTCGTGATGGTCTCCAGCCTGGGCATCCGTGCCCCTTCACGGGCCCGCGCGTTCCGCTCACCGGGACTCGATCCGGGGTGGACAAATGGTCTCGCTGAGCGAGATGACCGGCCGGAGCCGGGGAGTTGGCTCGATACCGTCGCCCGCACATTGCGAGAGGTTGTGGCGTTGAGCCGCGCTCGGCCGTCGAGAACGTCAGCACACCTGAGGAGGTCATCTTGGCCAGCAACGAGGACGTCTACGACGTGATCGTGGTCGGGTCGGGCGGAGGTCTGGTCGGCGCCTGTGCCGCCGCCTCGCGCGGACTGCGCACCCTCGTCATCGAGAAGACCGACCGGGTCGGCGGCACCACCGCCTACTCCGGTTCCGGTCTGTGGTACCCCGGCTCCGCGCCCATGCGGCGGGCCGGACTCGACGACAGCATCGAGGACGCGAGGACCTATCTGCGCGACACCGTCGACGACGAGTCGCGCGAGCCGCTCCAGGAGGCCTATCTGCGGGCCGGCGTACAGCTGATCGACGAGCTGGAGCAGAACCCGTGGTTCCAGTCGTTCGAGCATCTCCCGGTGCCGGACTACTATCCGTCGGTCGCCGGCGCGTCCCCCACGGGGCACACCGTCTTCCCGCCGCAGGTCACCGTCGCCGAGCTCGGCGAACACGCGCGGCTGGTCCGCGCCTGCCTGCCCACCCAGCGCTGGGGGCACGACGAGGGCCCGGTCCTCAGCGGAGGCCGCGCGTTGATCGGCAGGACGCTGGCGGCGTTCCTGGAGACGGGCCACGGCACGCTCCGGCTCGACACGGCGTTGGAGAGCCTGGTCGTCGAGGACGGCAGGGTCGTCGGCGTGGAGGCGGTGAGCGACGGCGAACGGGTCACGTTCCGCGCCACGGGCGGCGTGATCCTCGCGGCCGGCGGTTTCGAGCGCAACCGCGAGCTGCGCGAGAAGTACCAGCCGGTTCCGGAACGCGGCAGCGAGTGGACCCACGGCGCCCCGGGCAACACGGGCGACGCGCTCCAGGCCGGCATCGCGGTCGGCGCGGCCACCGATCTGCTCGACGCGGCCTGGTTCACCCCCGGGCTCGTCTGGCCGGACGGCCTGCCGCTCTTCCACACGGGCACCCGTGGCGGAATCTGGGTCAACGCCGCCGGTGAACGCTTCGTCAACGAGACCCGCCCCTACGACCAGGCGGGCCGCGAGATAGTCCGCCTGCACGCAACTTCGGGCGTCTCGCACATCCCCGCCCACTGGATCATCGACCAGCGCCAGCTCGACCGGGACGGCTTCGGCGGCCCGTACGACGAGCCGGTCCGCCCCGAGTGGTTCGAGTCGGGCGCGCTCAAGAAGGCCGACACGCTTGAGGAGTTGGCGCAGCTGATCGACGTACCGCTGGACGCCCTGCGCAAGACCATCGAGGAGTTCAACGGCTACGCGCACACCGGGGTCGACGAGAAGTTCCATCGTGGCGAGACACCTTGGGACCAGATGGCCCAGTACGTCCTGGGCTTCCCCGCCCTGCCCCAACTCAACTACCCGGCACCACCGCCCACGACCGACTGGCCCAACCCGCTCCTGCCCCCGCTCGACACCCCGCCGTACTACGTCGCGACCATCCTCCCGGCCGACATCGGCACCAAGGGCGGCCTGAGGATCGACGAGCACGCGCGGGTGCTGCGCCCGGACGGCGGCCCGATCGAGGGACTCTACGCGGCCGGCAACACCGCCGCCGCGATGACGGGACGCGTGTACCCGGGCGCGGGGGCTCCCATCGGTTCGAGTGTCGCGTTCTCGTATCTGGCCGTGCTCGACATCGCGGACACCAAGAACTGACACAACGTCAAGTGCCCGGGACACCAAGGGTGTTCCGGGCACCGTCATGATGTCCTACGGCGTGAGGAGCAGCCGTGCGGCCAGCCGCATGTTGGTCTCCGCCTCCTTGGTGGTGAGCTCCTCGGTGAGCATGGCCACGAACAGGCCCCACCAGCCGTAGATGAGCAGGCGTGCCCGGCTGCGGTCGGTCTCCGAGGCCTCGCGGACGCCGCCGAGGTGGCGCAGGATGGCCTGGCCCAGGGGGCTGTCGACCAGGTCCGCGCGGGCCGGGACGACGCTCGTGTACTCGGTGAACGACGACAGCGCCACCGCCGAGGCGAGCAGGGGGCTGTCCAGCAGCTTCACGCTGAGCGTGATGAGGAGTTCCGCGATGTCGGCGGCGGCGTCCGTGCCCTCGGCGGCGACGGCCGTATTGCCGTGGCCGCCGACGAACTGCTCGATGTGCCACTCCAGGACCGCCATGAACAGATACGGCTTGGACGGGAAGTAGCGGTACAGGGTGGCGATGGCGACGCCGGCTTCCTTGGCCACGTCGTGCATCTGGACGCTGGCCAGTCCCTCGCGGGCGCCGAGTTCGGAGGCGGCGCGGAGGATGCGGACCCGGCGGGCGGCCTGGCCGCTCGACATCGGGGCCGCCGGTTGCCGTCCCTCAGCGGGTCTCGCCACGTCGTCCCCCCGGTCGTTGGGTGTTCCCGCCGACGCTCAGGACGCCTCGGGGCGGGTCAGGAAGGCCAGGACCGCGCTCTCCCAGGCCTCCTTCTGCTCGATCATGGCCCAGTGTCCGCAGTCGGGCAGTACATGCAGTTCCGCTTTGGGAATCGTACGCATCGGGATCAGCGCGCTCTCCAGCGGTGTGACCCGGTCGTCGCGGCCCCACGTCAGCAGGGTGGGCGCGGTGATCTTGTGGAGGGCGGCCCAGATGGGCTGGTCGGAGTGGGCCTGGGCGGCCTGCATGGCGGCCATGGCCTGTCGGCCGTAGATCCGCCGGGAGGCCTCCAGGGTCGCGGGCTCGGTGGCGCTCGCCCAGCGCTCCTCGATGAGTTCCTCGGTGAGGAGGGACGGGTCGTGGACCATCGACCGCAGCCACTGGAGCAGGTTCTCGCGGGTCGGGTTCTCGGCGAACTCGACAAGCAGGTTGAGGCCTTCGCTCGGTCCGGGCGAGAGGATGTTGCGGCCGACGCCGCCGATGGTGACGACCCGGCGGAACAAGTCCTTGTGGGCGACGGCGAGTCCGGCGGCGACGAAGCCGCCCATGGAGTTCCCGATGACGTCGACGCGGTCGAGGCCGAGGCCGTCGAGGAAGCGCAGGACGGCCTTCGGGGCCGCCGTCATCGGGTTCTCGTCGGTGGGGTCGCTGACCCCGAACCCGGGGAATTCCAGGGCGAGACAGCGGAAGTGCTTCGCGAACAGGGGGAGGTTTCCACGGTAGTTGCGCCAGCCGGTGACGCCAGGACCGGAGCCGTGCAACAGGAGCAGGGGCGGCCCGTCACCCGCCTCGTGGTAGCGCAACGTGCCCTCGTCGGTGTGCAGCTCGCGCAGGGTGTCCTCAGCGGTGAGTGTCATGGCGGTGCGTGGCCTCCGGTCGCGGGGTGACAGGCGACAGTCACCGTGCCACCGGGTCCCGGCCGGGTGTCGTACTCCTCCCGATCAGTGGGACGTCCACGACTCCTGGTCCGCCCGCCTGATTAGCGTCGGACGGCAAGGACTTGACGACGGTGATGGGAGAGCCCTGATGGGTGTGCGCTCACTCGGGTATGTACGGCTGGAATCCAGTGACATCGAGAAATGGAAGGTGTTCGGGGCGGATTTCCTCGGCCTGATGCCTGTTGCGGGCGGCGACCCGGAATCCCTGTACTACCGGATGGACGACTATCCGGCCCGCATCGTGGTCTCCCCCGGTTCGCAGAGCGGCATGACCGCGCTGGGCTTCGAGGTCATCGACGAGCGGGAGTTGGCGAGGCTGGTCGCCGACGTCGAGAAGACCGGCATCAAGGTGACCGCCGGCACCGAGGACGAGGCAGCGGAACGGAAGGTCACCGGCTTCGTGAAGTTCAACGACCCGGGCGGCAACCCGGTCGAGCTTTTCTACGGCGCGATCCTCGACCACGTTCCGGTGCACACGCCGCTGGTCTCGGGCTTCCTGACCGGCGACATGGGCTTCGGGCACGCCATCGTCTCCGCCGAGGACGCGCGGGGCACCTTCGACTTCTACGTCAACACCCTCGGCTTCATCGAGCGCAACACGATGCGCTCGCCGGGCGGCACGACCTGGTTCATGGGCTGCAACCCCCGCCACCACACCCTGGGCGTCACCCCGGCGCCCGGCCCCGGGCGGCTGCTGCACTTCATGGTCGAGGGGAAGACGCTGGACGACGTGGGCCGCGCCCTGGACCGGGCCGCGAAGCTCGAGGTCCCGATGATGCACTCGCTCGGCAAGCACACCAACGACCACATGGTGTCGTTCTATGTGTGGTCGCCGGAGAACTACGCCGTCGAGTTCGGTTGGAACGGTCTGAAGGTGCCGGAGCCGGTGCCCGTCTACGAGATCACCGACGGCGCGTTCTGGGGCCACCGCTTCACCCCGCCGCCGCAGCCCGCCGGCTGACCCGAGCACGCGGCAGAACTGCCCCACGGTCCACGGCCGTGGGGCTGTTCGGTGTCAGTTCCTGTGTCACATCCTCTTTCCACAGGTCATGACGTCACGCGGCCCGGCCTGTCCCGCGGCCACGCCGGAGCCGTCCCGCGAAACCGTCACGCCACTGTGGATCCCGGCAGGTCAGCGCCGGTGTCGTCCCGCCGTCCCACCAGATCCCGACTCGTTGTGGACACGGGCCGGACCGGGGCCCAAAGATCACCTGCAGCGCTGCTTCCGACTCTCCAGCGGCTCCCGCGTTGCTCACCGCAACCAGACGTCAGGAACGGGAACGTGTCATGAACCTGTTTGACAACAACCAACAACTGTCTCGACGCAGGCTGCTGACCCTCGCCGGCGGCGCCGCGGTGGCCACCGCGGCCGGCATCGGATTCGCCCAGTCGGCATCCGCGGCTTCCGCGGCGTCCTCTGCGACCGGCTACGGGATCGACTACTCCGACGCGTCGCTCACCGCCGGTTCGGTCGCCGCGGCGGGCTACGGCTTCGTGTGCCGCTACCTCAGCTGGCTGCCGAACCCGAAGGTCCTCACCCTGTCCGAGGCTCAGGCCCTGACCGCCGCGGATCTGGGCATCGTCTCCAACTGGGAGTCCGACGGGCTGCAGTCCTGGCAGAGCGGCGTCCCCGCCGACCCCTACTCCCAGGGGGCCGGGCATGCCACTGAGGCGCAGCGGCAGGCACTGGCCAACGGGATGCCGTCGTCACGGCCGATCTACTTCAGCGTCGACTTCGACCTTCAGCCCTCGATGTATTCCGCGCTCAACTCCTACTACGACGGCGTCGCCTCGGTGATCGGCCGGTCTCGGACCGGTGCGTACGGCGGCTACCACGTGATCAAGGAACTCTTCGACAACGGGAAAATAGCCTGGGGCTGGCAGACGTACGCGTGGTCCAGCGGGAACTGGGACAGCCGCGCGCAGTTGCGGCAGGTCCAGAACGGCATCTCGGTCGCCGGGCACGACGCGGACCTCGACCAGGCGATGGCCGCCGACTGCGGGCAGTGGGGCGGCACGGGCGGCGGCGGTACCGGCGTCATCCTGCCGTCCTGGCCGAACATCACCGACGGCATGACGGGGCCCAGCGTGCAGGCGGCGCAGTACCTGCTGCGCTACCACGGTGCCTCGATCACCGCCGACGGCCAGTTCGGGGCGGGCACCCTCGCCGCGGCCAAGAGCTTCCAGTCCGCACACGGCCTCGGCGTCGACGGCCAGATAGGCCCGCAGACCTGGTCCGCACTGATCGTCCAGGTCCAGGACGGCTCCAGCGGCGACGCCGTCCGGGCCGCGCAGGTGGAGCTCAACCGGTTCGGCTACGGCCTCACTGTCGACGGCAGCTTCGGCTCCGGCACCGTCAGCGCCGCCCGGGCCTTCCAGTCCGCGCACGGCCTCGGCGTCGACGGCCAGGTGGGACCGCAGACCTGGCAGATGCTCGTGGGTACCGGGACCGGCGCCACGGGCGGTGGCACCGTCGCGCCGCCCTGGCCGAATGTCATCGACGGCGACACCGGGAACAACGTGCTGGCCGCGCAGTACCTGCTGCGCTACCACGGCGCCTCGATCACCGCCGACGGCCAGTTCGGCCCCGCCACCCTCGCCGCGGCCAAGAGCTTCCAGTCCGCACACGGCCTGAGCGTGGACGGCCAGATAGGCCCGCACACCTGGTCCGCACTGATCGTCCAGGTCCAGCAGGGCGCCACCGGCGACGCCGTCCGGGCCGCCCAGGTGGAACTGAACAAGTTCGGCTACGGCCTCACCGTCGACGGCAGCTTCGGCTCCGGCACCGTCAGCGCCGCCCGGGCCTTCCAGTCCGCGCACGCCCTCGGCGTCGACGGCCAGGTGGGACCGCAGACCTGGCAGATGCTCGTCGGCAGCTGAGGCCACCGAGCCCCTCCGGCGCGCGCCCAGGCGACACCACAGGCGAAGGTCCACTGCCGGCGCTGATGGTGTCTTCGGTGGAGCTGCGGGACGGCTGTCAATGCCGTCCCGCACCGGGCTGGGTGCGCGCCAGGTGGATCGGACGCGGGTGTCGTCGGTCCACTCGACTCAGCGCTCGACGGTGACGGCCCGCTCCGGGCAGGCCAACTCCCCGTTCCTGGCCGCCTGTTCGAGTTCCGGCGGCACCTCGCCGTCGTAGGGCAGCGCATAGCCGTCGTCGTCGAGCCGGAACACCTCCGGCGCCGCCGCCGCACACCTCGCGTGCCCGCTGCACAGCGAGGAGTCGATCGTGATCTTCATGCACAACTCCGTTCTACGGCTTGTTCGTCGAGCCGGCGTCGACGGTGAACTGGAGGCCGGTGACGTAGCGCGACTCGTCCGACGCCAGGAACAGGACGGCGTTCGACACGTCGCGCGGTTCGACGTACGGGGCGAGTGGGTTCATCGCAACCAGCGCGAACAGCGGTTCCCGCGCGGCGAGTTCCTCGATCGGGACGCCGACGGTGATGCCGGTGTCGCTGACGCCGGTCGGGTGCACGGTGTTCACCCGGATGCGGTGCGGGGCGAGTTCGTTGGACAGCGCCTTCATCAGGCCGACCACACCGTGTTTGCTGGCCGTGTAGTGGGCGTACGGCACATGGCCGCGGATGCCGGCTGCGGAGCTGGTGATGACGATGGAGCCGCCCTGCCCGGCCTCGATCATCCTGGGCACCGCGGCCCGCACCGTGTTCCAGGGGCCCTTGAGGTTGACGTCCATGTTGACGTCCCAGGCCTCCTCGGACAGCTCCCAGGCGGCGCCGATGCTCATCACTCCCGCGTTCGCCACCACCGTGTCGAGCCGTCCGAACTCCTCCCATGCCGCGTCGACGGCGGCCCGCAGCTCCACCACCGAGCGCACGTCGGCCTGCATGGCGATGCAGCGGCGGCCGGTCGCCCGCACCAACTCCGCGGTTTCCTCCAGCTGTTCCTTCGACGCCAGCGAGTAGGGCAGCTCGTCGCTGATGTCGTGGCACACGTCGGTCACGACGACATCGGCTCCCTCCTCCGCCAGTCGCACGGCGTGGGAACGCCCCTGACCTCGGGCGGCCCCCGTGATGAGCGCCGCCTTGCCTTCCATGCGACCCACGCCGGCTCCCCTTTTTTCAGCGGACATTCAGATCCTCGGCGGCCTCGCGCAGGGCACGCAGCCGGGTGTCGAGGAGTTCGTGCTCGGCCGCGTCGTCCGCGCCGAGTTCGGCGAGCCGGCGGACGGTGAGACCGATCTCCTCCTGGAGGCGGCCGTACGCCTCGTCGCGGGTCAGCAGGTCGAGGTCGGTCCAGTCGGAGCGCTCGGACTCCGGGCGCCCGCTCATGCGGGGAGGTTGTAGAGGCGGCGGGTGTTCAGCTCCACGATCTTGTGCACCTCGTCGTCCGGCACGTCCGCGAGGACCTCGGCAGCGTAGGCGCGGCTCTTGGGCCAGTACGAGTCGGAGTGCGGGTAGTCGCACTCCCAGGTGATCTTGTCGACGCCGATGTGATGGCGTACGTCCACACCGAACCGGTCGTCGATGAAGCAGCCGTGCATGTGCTTGTGGAACAGGTCGGAGGGCCGCACGGTCTGGTTGACGTTCTGGTAGAAGCGGTGCCGCTCCCAGGTGCCGTCGATCCGCTCCAGCAGGTAGGGGATCCAGCCGATGCCGCCCTCGGAGAGCCCCACCTTGAGGTCGGGGTGCTTGTGGAACACCGGGGAGAACAGCAGGTCGGCGGTGGCGAACATGGAGTTGCAGGCGAACAGCGAGATGGTCACCGCGAAGGGCGCCTCCGGGGCCGTCCTGGGGGCCGAGCCCGAGGTGCCGAAGTGCAGGCACAGCGGCATGCCGGTCTCCTCGGCCGCCGTGAACACCGGGTCCCAGTGGTCGGTGTGGAACGACGGCAGGCCCAGCGGGACCGGGTTCTCCGGGAACGAGATCGCCTTGGCACCCTTGGCCGCCGTACGCCGGATCTCGGTGGCGCAGGCTTCGACGTCCCACAGCGGCAGGATGACCAGCGGAATCAGCCGGCCGGGTGCGGTGGCGCACCACTCGTCGAGCACGAAGTCGTTCCACGCCTGCACGCAGAGCAGGGCGAGTTGACGGTCCTGCCCGTCCAGGAACACGGTGCCGGCGAAGCGCGGAAACGACGGGAAGCACAGCGCGCCCCACACCCCGTCCAGGTCCATGTCCCGCAGCCGGGCCTTCGGGTCGTAGCAGCCCGGGATCATCTCGTCGTAGCGGGTCGGTTCGAGGCCGAACTCCTCGGGCGACTTGCCCGCTACGGCGTTCAGGCCGATGTAGGGGTAGATGCGGCCCTCGTAGTTCCACACCTCGGCGGGGGCCTGGCCCTCTCCCCGTGCCTGCTCGACGATCCTCGGCCCGCGGTCGCGGTACTTCGCCGGCAGGCGGTCCGTCCACAGGCGCGGCGGCTCGATCAGGTGGTCGTCGGTCGACAGCAACTTCATCCATGGCTGCAATGGCATCGATGCGCTCCCTCGAATCTCATGGACTCTCTAGCACCGGCCGAATTGTGTGCACTGTTCAGGTCCCACTGAACGGAAACCGGCCAGCAGTCAGCGGACTTGATACCGATCATGAATCACGAACAGCACCATCGGACGGTATTCAGGCTACTCTTTTATCTCCGGCGGAAGGAGCCCCAGGATGGGCCGAGTACAGGACAAGGTCGTGTTCATCACCGGGGCGGCGCGCGGACAGGGCCGCGCCCACGCGCTCCGGCTGGCCGCGGAGGGCGCCGACATCATCGCCGTCGACCTGTGCGAGGACATCGCGACCAACGCGTATGCGCTGGCCACTCAGGACGACCTGGACGAGACCGTGCGCCAGGTCGAGAAGCTCGGGCGACGCATCGTCGCGCGCAAGGCGGACGTACGGGATCCGGCGGCGCTGAAGGCGGCCGTGGCCGACGGGGTGGCCGAACTCGGGCGGCTGGACGCCGTGGTGGCGCAGGCCGGTATCGCGCCGCTCGGCCCCCAGCAGGGCGTGCAGGCCTTCATCGACGCCGTCACCGTGGACTTCAACGGTGTCGTGCACGCCGTCGAGGCCGCCCTGCCCCATCTGCCGGACTGCGCCTCGATCGTGGCGACCGGGTCCATCGCGGCCCTGACCCCGGCGACCGTCGACAACCCGTCCAACGGCCCCGGTGGCCTCGGTTACTCCTTCGCCAAGCGCCAAGTGGCCGCGTTCGTCCATGACTTGGCGACGGTGCTGCTGTCCCGGCGGATCCGGGTCAACGGCCTGCATCCCACCAACGTCAACACGGACATGCTCAACAGCGACATCATGTACCGCTCGTTCCGGCCCGACCTCGAGAACCCGACCCGCGAGGACGCCCTGGTGTCCTTCCCCGCGACGACCGGGATGGACATTCCCTACGTCGAGCCGGAGGACGTCTCCGACATGGTCCTCTTCCTGGTCTCCGACGAGTCCCGCTATGTCACCGGCATGCAGATGCGGGTGGATGCCGGCGGCTACGTCCGCAAGCGCCCTCAACTCCCCACGTTCTGAAGGACTTTGCTACGAGGTGAGATCCAGGACCACCTTGCCGGTGGTCCTGCGCTCGGCGACATCGGTGAGGGCGGTGGCGACCTCGGCGAGCGGGTGCACTCGGGAGACCAGCGGGCGCATGCCGTCCCGGACCATCGCGGCCAGGGCGCGGTCGGCGGCGGCCACCGCGTCAGGTGCGTACTGGCGCACCGTACGGATTTCGAAGCCCCGCACGATCAAGTCCTCGAGCAGCACCAGATTCAGCGGGATGCGCGGGATCTTCCCGTCGGCGTACCCGACTGTGACGAACCGGCCGCCCCGGCGCAGCGCGCGCAGGGCGGCCTCCGCGTGGTCGCCGCCCACCGGGTCGATCACGAGGTGGACGCCCTCGCCGCCGGTCAACTCCCTTGTGCGGAGCTTGAGATCCTCGTGAACGTAGTCGACGCCGGCCTCGGCGCCGAGCTTGCGGGCGACCGTCAGCCGCTCCTGGCTCGACGCGGCGGCGACCACCCGCATACCGAGCCGCGTCGCGATGTCGACGGCCGCCGAACCGACCCCGCCGGCCGCACCGAGCACCGCCACCCACTCCCCCGCAGTGCCCTGTCCGACGGTGACGAGGGAGTGGTAGGCGGTGGCGTACGTGACGTGGAACGCGGCGGCGTGCACCATGTCGAGGCCCTCGGGCACCTGGCGCAGGCTCGCGACGGGCACCACGACCTGTTCGGCGAACGCGCCGGTGAGCACCGCTCCGGCGACAGGTGAGCCGACGGGTGGGCCGGACACTCCCGGGCCCAACTCGGCGACCACACCGGCGAATTCGCTGCCGGGTGTGAAGGGCAGGGGCGCGGGAACCTGGTAGCGGTTCGCCACGAGGAGCACGTCCGGGAAGTTCACCGCCGCCGCGTGCACCCGGACCAGTACCTCGCCCGGTCCGGGGCGGAGGCCGTCGAGTTCGACGACCGAGAGACCGCCGGGCGGCCCGTACTCCGTGCAGCGCGCGGCCCTCATGGTGTCCTTCCCACTGTCGTCGGCATGGCTGGGTCGCGGGGCAGGCCAAGGACCTGTTCGGCGATCGTGTTGCGCTGGATCTCGGCAGTGCCCGCACCGATGGACGAAGCCCGCGTGCGCAGGAATCCCCATACCCAGCGCCCGCGTTGGACGGCATGCGGGTCGCGGCGGTCGAGGATGCCGTACGGTCCGAGCAGGTCGACCGCGAACTCGTGCAGCTCCTGCTCGAAGATCACGATGGACAGCCGTGCCGTCGAAGAGGCGGGCCCGGGCTCGCCCTTGGCCATGATGTCGGCGATGGTGCGCATACCGGTGAGCCGCATGACACGCACCCGGATCTCGAAGTCCGCGAGCCGGTCGCGGACGATCGGGTCGGCCGTGGCCCCACGCTCGTGGGCGAGTTCGATCAGTTCGTCCAACACTCGGCGGTACAGGGCCGCTTGGTTCATCGCGCCGGCCGCGCGCTCGTGCCCGAGGCTTGTGCGCACCAGCGGCCAGCCGCCGTTCTCCTCGCCGATGCGGTTGGCGACCGGGACGCGGACGTCGTCGAAGAAGATCTCGCAGAAGTGCGCGTCACCGGTCAGGTCGCGCAGCGGCCGTACCGTCACGCCGGGGGCATGGGCATCGACCAGGAGGTAACTGATGCCGTCCTGGCGGGAGTCGGGCGGACCCGTGCGGACGAGGGTGAAGAAGATGTCGGCGATGTCGGCCGAACTGTTCCACACCTTCTGCCCGTTGACGACGTACTCCTCACCTTCGCGCCGTGCCGTCGTGCGCAGCGCGGGGAGGTCCGAGCCCGCCTCCGGTTCTGAGTAGCCCTGGGCCCACACCATGTCGCCGCGCAGCATGGGGCGCAGATGGCGCTCCTTCTGCTCGGGCGTGCCGTATTTGATGAGGGTGGGGGCGGCGATGCCCAGCCCTGTGCCCAGGGGTCCGGGGACGTAGGCGCGTACGTACTCCTCCTGGTAGCTGACCTGGCGTGCGAAGGACAGGTCCATGCCGCCGTACTCGCGCGGCCAACTCGGGCCTGCGTAACCGGCGTCGTAGAGGGTGGCGAGCCATTTCTTCTGCCAGGCGACCCGCTCGACGGGGTCCCTGGGGCGGCGCCCGGGGTGCTGCTCCGTGAGGAAGGCCCGCAGGCGGGCGCGGAATTGGTCGTCCGTCTCGTCCGCTGTCATCGCGGGGCCATGCGGATGGCGCCGTCGAGGCGGACGGTCTGGCCGTTGAGGTACGGGTTCTCCAGCATCTCCACGGCAAGGCGGGCGAAGTCGTCCGGGTCACCGAGGCGCTTGGGGTGCGGTACGGAGGCGGCGAGGCCGTCGCGGATGTCGGCGCGGAGGCGGCCGAGCATCGGGGTGTCCATGGTGCCGGGGGCGATGGTGTTCACGCGGATCTGCCAGCTGGCCAGGTCGCGGGCGGCGACGAGGGTGATGCCGTGGACTCCGGCCTTGGCGGCGGTGTAGGAGGTCTGCCCGATCTGGCCGTCGAAGGCCGCGACCGACGCGGTGAGCACTACGGCGCCCCGGTCGCCGTCGACGACCTCGTTGCCGGCGAGGCGGGCGGCGGAGAGGCGCAGCACGTTGTAGGTGCCGATCAGGTTGACGCGTATGACCTCGGCGAAGGTGTCGAGTTCGCCGGGGTTGCGGTCGCGGTCGATGATCCGGGTGCGGTCGCCGCCTCGTCCGGCGCAGTGCACGACGGCGCGCAGGGTACCGAGTTGCTCTGCTGTGTCGAGGGCGGCGCTGACCTCGGTCGGGTCGGTGACGTCGGTGCGGACGAAGCGTGCGGACTCGCCGAGGTCGGCGACGGCCTTGACGCCCTGTTCCTCGGTGATGTCGGCGAGGACGACGCGTCCGCCGCGTTCGATGATGCGTCGCGCGGTGGCCAGGCCGAGCCCGGAGGCGCCGCCGGTGACGAGTGCCGCTGAACCGTCGATGTTCACACCCAACTCCTCATGGACTGCAGGGTTTTAAAGGCGAGTTCCGCAGGGTCTCAAAGGCCCAGGGACTTGCTGATGACGAGCTTCATGACCTCGCTGGTACCGCCGTAGATGCGGGTCACGCGGGCGTCCGCGTACAGGCGGGCGATCGGGGATTCGAGGATGTAGCCGTAGCCGCCGTGCAGTTGGAGACAGCGGTCGACCACGCGCCCCTGTGTCTCGGTGCAGAACAGCTTGGTCCGTGCCGCGTCCACGGGGTCGAGTTCGCCCGCGACGAGCGCGGTGATCGCCGCGTCGAGCAGAGCCTGCGCGGCCGTCAACTCGGCGTCCAGGGCGGCGAGTTCGAACTTCGTGTTCTGGAACTGGGCCAGCGGCTTTCCGAACACGGTCCGGTCGCGGACGTAGGCGACGGTCAGGTCGATCGCGGTACGGGCCTGGGCGACCGCGCCGACCGCGATGGCCAGGCGTTCCTGGGCGAGGTTGCGGCCGAGGAGGGTGAAGGCGGCGCCTTCCTCGCCGAGGAGGTTGGCGGCGGGCACGCGGACGTCGTCGAAGGCGAGTTCCACGGTGTCCTGGACGGCCAGGCCGATCTTCTCCAGCTTGCGCCCCACCGTGAAGCCGGGCATGCCCTTCTCCACCACGAGGAGGGAGAGCCCGGCGCGCCGATTGTCCGGGTTCACGGTGGTACGGGCGACCACGATCACCAGGTCGGCGTGGTGACCGCCGGTGATGAAGGTCTTCGCCCCGTTGAGTATGAAGTGGTCGCCGTCACGGACCGCGCGGGTGGTGATGCCGGCGAGGTCGGAGCCGGTGGCGGGCTCGCTCATCGCGATCGCGGTGTACAGCTCGCCGGAGGCCAACCCCGGTAGCCAGCGCGCCCGTTGCTCGGCATTGGCCAGGCCCGTGAAGTACGGGACGACGATGTCCAGGTGGGTGCGCAGACCGCCGAGCGTGACACAGGCGCGTGCACACTCCTCCTGGATCACCGCGTTGTAGCGGTAGTCGTCCTGGCCGCCCCCGCCGTACTCCGCCGGAATCGACGTGCCGATGATGCCGAGCTTGCCCAGTGCGGTGAACAGGTCGCGGGGGACGAGTCCGGCGCGCCGCCAGTCCTCGTACGAGGGGACCACCTCGCGGGCGATGAAGCTACGGACCAGCAGACGGAAGTCCTCATGGGTCTCTTCGAACAGGGTCCGGCGCATCGGATCTCCTTCGGCTCGACCTATTCAGTATACCTAATTAACCTCGGCGGACACAGCTCGATCCAGCGGAACGCCCCATGAGCCCGAAGGCCGTATGGGGCGTTGCCGGTTGAGCTTCAGGGAATCAGTGCCACCAAGGGATCAGCGCGTCCAGGTGGCGGCGCATCCGGTGCCGGGCGACTCCGGCGTCGCCCTCGACGATGGCGTCGAGAATCCGCTGGTGGACGTGCTGGACCTCCTCGGCCGCGGTGTCGCCGGGCAGTGGCCGGTCGTGGCCGGAGGCGTGGCGGCGGAACAGCTCGGTGATGATGGACAGGAACAGCGACAGCACCGGGTTGTCGGAGAGCGCTGCCAGTTCGGTGTGGAAGAGGTCGGCCTTGCGCGGGTCGTCGGCCGGGCCCTCCGTGCTCCAGCGGACGGCCTTGCCGAGCCGTTCGGTCACCTCTTTGTCGCCCTCCGCGACTCTGGCCGTGACCCGGGCGACGATGCCGAGTTCGATGGCGTTGCGGACGATCCGCAGGTCGTCGGCGGTGACGCCCTGGTACTCCAGGAACAGCGCCATGGTGTCGATGCTGGCCTGCGGTTCGGGCTCGGTGACGATCAGCCCGCCGCCGGGACCGCGGCGCATACGGGCCACCGAGTGGTACTCCAACAGCCGTACGGCTTCCCGCAGTACGGCCCGGCTGATCGAGTAGCGGGCGAGCAGGTCGGCCTCCGAGCCGAGCACCATGCCGGTCTGCCAGCCGCGCGCGGCGATGTCGTCGTGGATGCGTGCCGCGACCACCTCGGCGAGTTTGGCGCGCGGGCCCTCGACCAGTTCGGGCTCGACGACATTGCCGGCGATCCGCTGCCCGCGCCGCACCCGGTGCTTCTCGATCCAGCCGGCCACCGACTCCAGATGCGCGGTCAACTCCGTCTGGGCGCGGGCCCCGTCGTCGGCGATCACCGCGTCGACCACGGCTTTGTGCGCGCGGTGCGAGGTGTCCTTCGCCGCGTGCATCTCGGTCTTGGAGATACGGCGTGAGGTGTGCGCGTAGCGGGCGGTGAGCCGGGTGAGGACGTCGACGAACAGGTGCAGCACCGGGTTGCCCGACAACTGGGCGAGCACGGGGTGGAGGGGGTCCTGCGAGTGGACACCGGGGTCGTCCCAGTGGTCGAGTTCGGCGTCGAGCGTGGTGCGGAGGGTGTCGATGCCCTGTTCGGTGATGCGGTCGGCGGCGAGTCCGGCGGCGATCGGTTCCAGCAGGAGGCGGGCCCGGAGCAGGTCGGTGACGCTCGTGCCGACGTATTCGAGGTAGATCACCATGGCGCGGGTGGCCGGTCCCGCGTCGGGTGCGCAGACGATCAGGCCACCGTTCGGACCGCGCCGCATCCTGGCCACCTGGTGGTGCTCGACGAGCCGCACCGCCTCGCGCAGCACCGCCCGGCTCACCCCCAGCCGCTCCCGCAGATCCACCTCGGACCCCAGCGACTCGCCCACCGGCCAGCCCTGACGGATCACGGTCGCCTCGATACGGCGGGCGGTCTGCGCGGCCAGCTTGCCGACCGGGACACCGGTCTCGCCGTCGGCGGGCTCGCGGTCGACGGCAGTCGCCATGGCCAACTCCTCTGGGGCGGATATTGCGGATGCCCAGTCTATTCGCCACCTGGGCCGAAGGCGTGCGATTCGGGTACCTGGAACCTAGATAAGGCCACTTTTTCTGGCCTCAGCCCCTGGCAAGCGGGGGATTGACGTGGTTAGAGTAGCCTCATTTCGGGGCCGCGGCACGAGAACAGGGAGCCGACAGCGATGCGTCTGGAGTCCACGCCCGAGCTCGAAGCGTTCCGGAGGAAGGTGCGCGCCTTCGTCGCCGAGCACGCTCCCGGCATCAAGACCCATACGGGGGTGCGCGCACCGGAGCCGGAACTGATGCCGGCGATCCGGGAGTGGACGGCGAAACTGTTCGAGGCGGGCCTCCTCGGGATCGACTGGCCGGCCGAGTACGGGGGCCGACCGGACGCGCATCCGCTGGAGCCGTCCGTCGTGGCCGAGGAGATCGCCCGTGCCCGCACCTGGCAGCCGATCGGCGCCGCCTCGCTGGCCTCGGCCGCGCTGCTGGAGTTCGGCACCGACGACCAGCGGGCGCACTTCCTGCCCCGCATCCGGTCCTGCGAGGACGTGTGGTGCCAGCTGTTCAGCGAGCCGGAGGCAGGCAGCGACCTGGCGGCGCTGCGGACGCGGGCGGTCCGCGAGGATGCGGGCGAGGACGCGGTGTTCGTCGTGGACGGCCAGAAGGTGTGGACGACCAACGGCCAGCACGCCGACATGGGTTACCTGCTCGCGCGCACCGACCGCGAGGCCCCGAAGCACAAGGGCATCACGGCGTTCGCCCTCGCTCTGCGCAGCCCCGGCGTCGACATCCGGCCGTTGCGGGAGATCACCGGCACGACCGACTTCAACGAGGTCTTCCTCGACGGCGTGCGCATCCCGGCCGCGAACGTGATCGGGCGGGTGAACGACGGCTGGCGGGTGGCGATGAGCAGCCTCGGCCACGAGCGCTCCGGTGTGGCCGCGCGCGGTGTCGAACTGATCGCCGTACTCGACGACTTGCTGCGCCTCGCCGCGCGCACGTCGGTCAACGGCGGGCCCGCGCTGGACGATTCCGCGACCCGGCAGGCGATCGGCGAACTGGCCACGCGGGTGCAGGTGAACGCTGCGCTGATCGGGCTCGCCCAGTCCCGGATGCTGCACAACACGGAAGGGCCCACCGACTCCCTCCTCGGCAAGATCTTCTTCAGCGAACTGAACCACGACCTGGTCGACTTCGGCCTCGGCCTCCAGGGCACGGACGGGCTCTTGATCGAGGGCGACGAGGACGCCGTAGCGGACGGCTGGTGGCAGGACGCGCATCTGTACTCGCGGGCTTACACGATCGCCGGCGGGGCGAACGAGGTGCTGCGCACGCAGGTGGCCGAGCGGGGGCTCGGGATGCCGCGGGAGCCTCGCCGACCCGCCCCGCCAGCAAATGGACCACCCGGTCAATAAGTGGGCCTCGCATTCCTTCACCGGCTCCGTAAAGGCTTCAGGGAGATTGATTGTACCGATCGGTCTCCGTATGGTTCCGTCAGGTGCGGGGCCGACGAGAGGACGACAGAACCATGACCGAGAGCGTGGCCGGAACCGACGTCCCCGAGGAGCTTCCGGAGTACCCGTCGCCCCGATCGGGCGAGTGCCCGTTCGCGCCGCCGCCGGGTCTGCTGAAGCTGCACGACTCGGGCAAGGCGCTGGTCCGGGCGAAGACATGGGACGGTACGACCCCGTGGGTCGTCACGACGCACGCGGCCCAGCGGCAGTTGCTCACCGATCCCCGGCTCAGTGCGAATATCGGTGCGCCCGGATATCCGCACACGACCGAGGCGATGAAGGCGCACGCGGCGCATATCCAGCCGTCGATCAACAACACCGACGGGGCCGAGCACACGCGGTGGCGGCGGATTCTCACGAGTTCGTTCACCCGGCACCGGATGGAGAAGATCCGCCCGGAGATCCAGCGGATCACCGACGACCTCATCGACAAGATGCTGGCGGGCCCCAACCCGACCGAGCTGAACGAGGCGCTGTCGCTCCCGCTGCCATCGCTGATGATCTGCGCGCTGCTCGGGGTGCCGTACGAGGATCATGGCTTCTTCCAGGAGCACGCGGGCGTGACCAACGCGCGCTTCAAGACCCCGGAGCAGGCGGCGGAGAGCACGGCGGCCGTGCGCCGCTACATCGCCGGACTCATCGAGGCGAAGATGGACAACCCCGGCGCGGACGTCCTCTCCGACCTCGGCGCGCGCATCAAGGCGGGCGAGCTGTCCATGGAGGAGGCCGCCCCTCTCGGGCACATCCTGCTCGTCGCCGGGCACGACACCAGCGCCAACATGATCACGCTGGGCACCGCGCTGCTGCTGCGGAACCCCACTCAACTCGCGGGCCTGAGCGAGCACTCCGACGACGCGAAGTACGTGACGAGCACGGTGGAGGAGCTGCTGCGCTACCTCACCATCCCGCATCTGCTCGCGCGCCGGGCCGTCGTCGAGGACATCGAGATCGACGGCGAGGTCATCCGCGCGGGCGAGGGCGTTGTCGCCTCGCTGCCGGCCGCCAACTGGGACCCGCAGGCGTTCCCCGACCCCGAGAAGCTCGACCTCACCCGCACCGCGGCCCACCACCACGCCTTCGGCTGGGGCCCGCACCAGTGCGTGGGCCAGCAGCTCGCCCGCATCGAACTCCACGTCGTCTTCAGCACGTTGTTCCGCCGCGTGCCGACGCTGCAACTCGCCGTCGACTTCTCCGAGTTGAAGTTCAAGGAGGACTCCCAGGCGTACGGCATCTACGAGTTGCCCGTCGCCTGGTGACGAACGGGAGCGGCAACTCCGGTCGGGCGCTCTAGTGTTGGGGCAACCATCGAAGGAGCTGTCTTGCCCGCTGCCACCCCGGCCGACGACCGAGCCGAGATCACCGACCTGTTCGCGCACCTGGCCAACCTGCTGGACGAGTGCCGCCACGACGACGCCGGGACCGTCTTTCACGCCGACGTCGTGGCGCACTCGCCACGGGGCGACCTGCACGGCCTCGACGAGCTGACCGCCTTCCTGGAGAAAAGCTGGGTCGAGGGGCAGCGCACCCAGCACATGCACGGTGATGTGCTGGTGCGTCTCGACGGCGGCCGTGCGGAGGCGACCGCGAACCAGCTCGTGCATTTCTACCGTGACGGCGCGGCGCCCCACCGGAGCAGCGGTCTGCGCGTCGCGTGCACCGCCGTACGGACCCCGGTGGGCTGGCGGTTCAGCGAGATGCAGGTGACGCTGGCCTGGGCGGACGAGAAGTGACGTGGTTCAGGACTTCGCCGTCCGGGCCCGATCGTCACGGAAGCAGTTCGATGATCGTGGCGTTGGCGGTGCCGCCGCCCTCGCACATGGTCTGGAGGCCGTAGCGCAGGTTCCGTTGGCGCATGCGGGCGAGCAGGCGGGTCATCAGGATGGCGCCGGAGCCGCCGAGCGGATGGCCGACCGCGATCGCCCCGCCCAGCGGGTTGAGGCGCTCGGGGTCGGCCCCCGTCTCGGCCAGCCATGCCAACGGGACCGGTGCGAAAGCCTCGTTGACCTCGAACGCCCCGATGTCCTCGATGGACAGGCCCGACCTGCGCAGGACCTTCTCCGTCGCGGGAATCGGCCCCGTCAGCATCACGATCGGGTCCGCTCCGCTGACCGCGCCGGAGTGGTAGCGGGCGATCGGCTTGAGGCCCAACTCCCTTGCCCGTTCGGGAGTTGTGATGAGCAGCGCGGCGGCGCCGTCGGAGATCTGGGAGGCGTTACCGGCGTGGATCACACCGTCCTCCTTGAACGACGGCTTGAGTTTGGCGAGGGTCTCGACCGAAGTGCCGCGCCGCAGGCCCTCGTCGACGGTGAACTTGGTGCCGTCGACCTCGATGGGCACGATGTGGTCGTCGAAGACGCCCGAGTCGATCGCCGCGGCGGCCTTGGCGTGCGACTCGGACGCGAACTCGTCGAGCCGGGTGCGGCTGAGCCCCCACCGCTCGGAGATCAGCTCGGCGCCGGCTCCCTGGCTGAACTGGAAGCCGTCGTAGCGGGCCAGGACGGCGGGTCCGTACGGCTGTCCGGTGGTCCGGTGCGAGCCCAGCGGGACCCGAGTCATGGTCTCCACTCCCCCGGCCACCACGAGGTCATACTGCCCGGCCATGACGGCGTGTGCGGCGGAGTCGACGGCCTGCTGGCTGGAGCCGCAGGCCCGGTTGATGGTCACCCCGGGCACGTGCTCGGGCCAGCCCGCGGCCAGTGCCGCGAACCGGGCAATGTTGCTCGACTGGTCGCCGATCTGGGTGACGCAGCCCCACATCACGTCGTCCACGGTGCCGGGGTCCACGCCGGTGCGTTCCACCAGCGCGGTCAGTACGTGTGCCGACAGGTCGGCCGCGTGCACGGCGGCCAGGGAGCCGTTGCGCTTGCCGATGGGCGTGCGTACGGCGTCGACGATGACGGCCTCGGGCATGGCAGGTCCTCTCGGTCGCTGAGGGAAGCAGTGGCAATCAGTGGGAATCAGTGGGGAGCTGGACGGCGGCGCCGCTGTCGACGAGTTCGTCGGCGTCGGCGATCCCCCAGTCCCGGAAGACGGCACGGGTGTCGGCGCCTACGGCTGGGGCCGCCGGGCCGGGGCTCGACGGTGTCGCCGAGAAGCGGGGTGCCGCGGCGGGCTGGACGACGCCCTCCCGGGTGAACAGGCTGCCGCGCGCGGCCAGTTGGGGGTGTGCCGCCGCCTCGGTGAGACCGAGGACGGGTGCGACGCAGGCGTCGGTGCCCTCGAACAGGGCCGCCCATTCGTCGCGGGTGCGCTCGGCGAAGCGTTCGGCCAGCCGGCGGCGCAGCTCCGGCCAGGCCGACCGGTCGTGCTGAAGTCCGGGGTCGACGTCGAGTTTCAGCAGCTCGATCAGGCGCCGGTAGAACTTGGCTTCGAGGGCGCCGACCGCCACATGTCCGCCGCCCTTGGTCTCGTAGACGGCGTAGAACGGCCAGCCGCCGTCGAGTTGGTTGATGCCCCGCTCGTCTGTCCATGCCCCGCGCCCGAGTTTGCCGAAGGTGCTCGCGAGGAGATGGGCCGTCCCGTCGACGATGGCCGCGTCGACCACCTGGCCAACTCCCGTGCGCCCAGCGGCATGCAGGGCGGCCAGCACGCCGATCACGAGGTAGCAACCGCCGCCCCCGAAGTCGCCGACCAGGTTGAGCGGTATCTGTGGGGGTCCCGCCGCGTCGCCGATCGCGCCGAGCGCGCCGGTGAGGGCGATGTAGGTGAGGTCGTGTCCGGCGGCTGCGGCGAGGGGTCCGGTCTGGCCCCAGCCGGTCATCCTGCCGTAGACCAGCCGGGGGTTGCGGGCCAGGCACTCGTGGGGTCCGATGCCGAGGCGTTCGGTGACGCCGGGGCGGAATCCCTCGATCAACACATCGGCGCGCTCGGCGAGTTGGAGGAGGGCGGCGGGTCCCGCCGGGTGTTTCAGGTCGAGTGCGACCGACCGCTTGCCCCGGTTGAGGACGTCCGCCGGGCCGCCCGCGTCGGGCTCGGCCGCCCGCTGGGGCCGGTCCACCCGGACGACCTCCGCGCCGAGGTCGGCGAGGAGCATCCCGGCGAACGGGCCCGGCCCGATGCCGCCCAGCTCGACCACGCGGCAGCCCGACAGCGGTCCTGTGGTCACAACGCCCTCCCCGGCAGCCTGGATTGAGGATCCCGATACTTCTACGACGCCGTCAGCGTCCCTTCCAGACCGGCGGGCGCTTCTCGGCGAACGCGGCGGCGCCCTCGCGCGCGTCCTCGGACGAGAACACCGGCGAGGCGATCTCGGCCTGCCGGATCCAGCCCTCCTCCAGCGTCCAGTCGGCGGCGGACTGCGCGATCCGTTTGGTGGCGGCGACGGCGAGGGGGCCGTTGGCCGCGATGGTCGCGGCGAGTTCCAGCGCGCCGGCGAGCGCGCCGCCCTCGTCGGTGAGCCGGTTGACCAGTCCGACCTCGGCCGCGCGTCCGGCGGTGATGGGCTCGCCGGTCAGCAGCAGCTCCAACGCGATGGCGTACGGGACTCGCCCGGGCAGACGCAGTGCCGCACCGGCCCGGGCGACCAGGGACCGCGTCACCTCCGGTACCCCGACCCGCGCCCCGCGCGACGCCACGACGAGGTCGCAGGCGAGCAGCAGTTCGAAGCCGCCGGCCAGCGCCCAGCCCTCGACCGCGGCGATCAGCGGTTTGCGCGGCGGGGTGATCGTGATCCCGCACAGCCCCCGGCCCTCGATCGCCGGGCTCTCACCGCGCAGCCACGCCTTGAGGTCCATGCCCGCCGAGAACGTGCCCCCCGCTCCCGTGAGTACGCCGACCCGCAGCTCGTCCGTCTCGTCCAGTTCGTCGACCGCGGCGGCGATTCCGGCGGCCACCCCGGCGTCCACCGCGTTCTTGACCTCGGGACGGTTGATCGTGATGACCTGGACCGCGCCCCGGCGCTCCACCAGCACTTCGTCCGACACCTTGCCTCCTGAGTTCTCGTTCTCGACTGCCGTTCACTTGACGGCGAACCGCTCCAGTTCGTGGGCGACCATGCCGTCCAGGTCCTGGGCGGGCGGCTCGGGAAGTTCGACGGCCCGCTCCCTGGTCGGCAACAGCACAACTGCCCTGCCAGGTGTGGTGACTTCGCCGCGCTGGTTCTCGCAGCGCACGTCGATGTGCACCTCGCTGCGTCCGTCCACCTGCCGTTTGTCGACGACCGTGCCGCGCACCCAGGTGGTGTCGCCGAGGTAGTTGAACTTGCGGTGTTCGCAGCGCAGTTGCCACAGCCAGCCGTCGTTGCCGATCCAGTCGGTGAGGAGGTGGCAGAGCCAGGTCTCGCGCATACCGCCGTAGTCGTAGGGGTTGGGGAGGCCGAGTTCGCGGGCCCGCTCGGGTTCCCAGTGCAGGCGCTGCACGGTATCGGGGACGCCCAGGCGGTTGGGCGGGTACAGGCCGGGAGCCTTGCGCCGTACGGCGGCGGCGATGCCGAAGGCGCCGGGCGGGGTGAGCTGCATGCCCCAGCCCAGGTGCCAGACGACCACGTCCGTCGTGGTCAACGGGCCCTTCACCCGGGGTTGCAGGGCCTCGCCCACTTCGACGTCCTCCCAGTAGCGGGGTTCGGCGCCGCGTCTGGTCTCGGAGGCGTACGCGGCGTCGATCTCGGCCAATTGCTCGGGCGGGTACGGCTGCTGTTCGAGCGCCTCCTTGGCGCGCTTCTTCGACGTGTGCCGCTCGGCGTTGATCCAGGTGCCGCGTCGCAGGGCGTGCATCTCGCCGCGTCCGTCGGCGTAGAGGTAGTCCCGGACGACGTGTGCGGTGCGTCCGCCGAAGCTGCTGCGCTTGAGCTCGACGCCGACCTGGGTCTGCAACACCCGGCAGCGGTCGCCCAGTTGGAGGGGCCGCCACCACTCGAACTCCATCACCGCCTGGTAGGAACCGAGGCCCGCGAAGGGGTCGCCCTTGAGCAGCGCCTTGGTCTCCGGGTCCGGTGCCGGGGCCGCGTCCTCCCCCATCGTGTAGAGGAAGGTCGGCGGTGCGACGAGCGCGCCCCAGCGGGTCTTCGCCGCGTAGTCCGGGTCGCAGTACAAGGGGTTGGCGTCGCCGTAGCCGTAGGCGAAGTGGCGTGAACCGTCCCACGTCACCTCGTAGTTGTGCGGCGGGTTGCGCTGCGGCTGGGGGACGCCAAGGCGGCGCCGGGAGCGTTCGACCGCCTCGTCCGTGAGCACGCCGAACTGCTCGGCCGGCTTTCGCTCGGTATCGCTCACCGGTCAACCTCCGTGCTGGACACCGCGGTTACTCCTTCGGGTGCTGACGCTCCGGTGTGTTCGGCGAGCCGGGTCCTTACGAGGTCGAGGAGTTCGACGCGGCTCACCTTGCTCGACGGGGTGCGGGGCAGTTGGTCGAGGACGACGATGTGGGCCGGCACCTCGTACGGGGTGAGATGGGTGCGGCACAGGGCGGTGAGTTCGGCCGCGTCCGGTGCGGGCTGTCCCGGCTCCAACTCGACGGCTGCGGCGGGTACTTCACCGAGCCGTGGGTCGGGCAGTCCGGCGACGGCCGCCTCGCGTACGGCGGGGTGGGTCTCCAGGACGCGTTTGACGGTCTCCGGGTGCACTTTGAAGCCGCCGCGGATGATGGCGTCGTCGGCGCGGCCCTCGATCCACACGAACCGGTCGGCGTCGATCCGGGCCAGGTCACTGGTCCTCATCCAGGTCCGGCCACCGTGGGTGCTCTGCTCGGTACGGACCTCCAGGCGGCCGGTCCGGCCGGGCGGCAGCTCGGTGCCGTCCTCGCCGGTCACCCTCAACTCGACGCCGGTGAAGGCGCGTCCGGCGCTGCCCGCCTTGCGCTGCCACCAGTGTTCGTGCAGTGGGAGGGTCCAGCCGGCGACGGCTCCGGCGAACTCCGTTGCGCCGTAGGTCATCAGGACGGGGATGCCGTAGGTGCGGAAGAAGGCGTCGGCGAGTTCCGGCGGGCAGGGTGCCGTGCCGGAGGTGACCACCTGGAGGGTGGCGAGGCGTTCCTTCGGGATCCGCGCGTCGAGTACGGCGCGCATCGCGGCCGGGACCAGGCTCGCGGCGCGGAGCCGGTGGCGTTCGACGGCGCTCACCCAGGGTTCGACGGCGAACCTGGGCATCAGGAGCATGCGGCGGCCGGCGGCCAGACAGGCGAGGGCCCGCCACAGTCCGCCGATGTGGACGAGCGGGGTGGCCACGAGGGACGCGGACTCCGACAGGAGCCGGTCGTCCTTGCGCGTCTGTCCGCCGGAGACGAGGGCCTGGTCCAGTTGGCCGATCCGCAGGTGGACGCGTTTCGGGGGGCCGGTGGTACCGGAGGTGAGCATCTCCACGGCGATGCCCGGGCGGGTCGGTGCCCCGGCGGGTGCCGTGCCGCCCGCGGGTCGTAGGGTCCCGTCGGTGTCCAGCTCAAGGGCCGCGCCCTGTGCGGTCACGGAGTCCAACACGCCCTCGCGGGCGAGGACTTCGGCGCCGGAGACCACGACGGGTGGGGTGCAGCGGGCGATGTCGGCCGCGAGGCGGGCGGGCGGCTGGAGCGGGCTCAGCATGACCAGGCAGCGGCCGGAGGCGATCACCGCGGCGACCACGGCGACGTGCTCGGGCCGGTTCTCCAGGACGACACCGACGCGGGCGCCGGCGGGCAGGCCGAGCGCGTCAAGGGCGTCGCAGAGGCCCCGCGCGGTCCGCTGGACCTGTCCCCAGGTCCACCAGTTCCGGTCGTACTCGATCGCCTCGGCAGCCGCGGGCGCTTCCGCCAGCAGGCGGAACAGGCGGTCGCGAATTCCCACGTGATGAACCTTTCGACAGGACGTCGGTCTCAGATTCCGACCAGGTCGGCCAACCGGCTCCGGTGCGTCGCCGGGCCTCCGAACAACTGCTCCGACGACTTGGCGCGCTTCAGACAGAGGTGTGCGTCGTGCTCCCACGTGCAGCCGATGCCGCCGTGGATCTGGATGTTCTCCTTGGCCGCGTGGGTGAAGGCCTCTGCGCAGCAGGCCGCGGCCAGCGCGGCGGACACCGGCAGCTCGGCGGGCACCAACTGCTCGCCGAACAGCGGTAGTTCAGCAGCGGCGACAGCCGCCGCGTGGTAGGCCGCCGAGCGGGCGCCCTCCACGGCGACCAGCAGGTCGGCGCACTTGTGCTTGATCGCCTGGAACGAACCGATGGGACGCCCGAACTGCACTCGCACCTTCGCGTACGCCACGGCCGCGTCGAGGCACGCCTGTGCCCCGCCGACCTGTTCGGCGGCGAGCGCCACCACCACGAGGTCGAGCACGGTGCGCAGATACGCCGTGGCGTCCCCGCTCGGGCCGACCCGAATCGCGGGCGCGCCTTCGAGGTCGACGCGGGCCAGCCGCCGGGTCGGGTCGAGGGTCTCCAGCCGGGTGCGCGCCACTCCGGGGGCGTCGCCGTCGACGGCGAAGAGCCCAAGTCCCGTTCCGTCGCGGGCAACCACGAGGATCAGGTCGGCGGTGTGACCGTCGACGACGAACATCTTGGTGCCGGAGAGCGCCCCTTTCGCGGCCGAGGTCTCGACGTCCTCCAGCCGCCACGAGCCGCGCTCCTCAGCGAGGGCCAGGGTGGCCGTCAGCGTTCCGTCGGCGATCGCGGGCAGCCAGCGCGCCTTCGCCGCCTCGTCGCGGGAAGCCGTGAGGGCTTGACCGGCGAGTGCCACGGTCGCGAAGTACGGCGACGGCAGCAGCACCCGCCCGGTCTCCTCCAGTACGATCCCCAACTCGACGGGCCCGCCGCCGGATCCGCCGTACTCCTCGGGCAACGCGAGTCCGTGCAGGCCGAGTTGGTCGGCCATCTGCCGCCACAGCAGGGGATCGTGTCCTTCGGCGGAGTCCATCGCGCGGCGTACGGCGGCGCTCGGTGCCTTGTCGGTGAGGAAGCGCCGTAGTGTCGTACGGAGTTCCTCCTGCTCCTCGGTGAACGTCAGTGCCACGTCGGTGCCTTGGCGCGCAGATAGGCGTCGAAGTCCGGGATGAGGGTGCGGTCCACGATCTCGATGCGCAGGCCGTACGGGTCGCGGTGGTAGGCGAAGAGCGCCGGGGTGCCGTCGACCAGCGCGCAGGCCTCCAGCGGGAAGCCCGCCTCCTCCAGCCGTTTGGAGGTCGTCTGCAGGTCGTCGCAGAAGTAGCCGAGGTGATGGACGGACAGGTGCGGGGCGGGTGTCCAGGGTGTTCCCGGGATCTCCTGGACGAGTTCGAGGTGCGGGGCGTCCAGCGAGTACGCGTAGCGCAGCGGGAGCACGCGCTCGCCGTCCGCCATCCGGACCGGCAGGTCGGCGACCATGGTCCCGGTCCAGCGGTGGCCGGCGAGTTCGGTCAGCCGGATCTTCCACGTCTCGACGTCCGGAACCACAATTCCCGTGTGGTACAGGTCCGTTGGGCTGAGTGGATGCGTCGTCATGGTGTTGTTCACCACTCCAGCCGGAGCTGCTTGATGCCGTACATGTTGCCGTGCTGTTCGAGGTCCTGGCCGGGGGTGATCTCGTAGTCGGGAATGCGCCGGTGCCATTCCTCGACGGCGACGTTGAGTTCGAGGCGGGCGAGGTGGGAGCCCAGGCAGCGGTGCGGTCCCGAACCGAACGCGATGTGGTTGGTGGTCTTGCGCCGCAGGTCGACTTCGAGGGGCCGGTCGAAGCGCTCGGGGTCGCGGTTGCTGACGGCGAGCGGGAGCATCACCATCTCCCCCGCCCTGACCGGGCAGCCGCCGATCTCGACGTCCTGTGTCGCCTTGCGGGCGGGCACGACGAACGAGTAGACGCGGAGGATCTCCTCGACCGCCGTGGGGATCAGCGCGGGGTCGTCGACGATCACCCTGCGCTGTTCCGGGTGCGTGGCGAAGTGGTAGAGGGCCCAGCCGATGGAGATGGGAACGGTGTCGAAGCCGGCCTGGAACAGCAGGATGCAGAACGCGTGCATGTCCCGGTCGCTGATCGGCTCGTCGTCGATCGTCCAGGTCATCGCGCGGGACAGGAGGTCGTCGCGGGGGGCCTCGCGGCGGATCGCGATCTGCCGCTCGAAGTACTCCGACACCGCGTTCATGGCGCTCAACTGCCGTTCGCCGTGCGGGTCTTCGCCATGGGACAGATGCAGCAGGTCGTGGATCCAGTCCAGGAACTGCGGGAGGTCCTGCTCGGGCAGGCCCATCAGGCGCATGAAGATCAGGGTCGGGAAGCGGCGGGCGAACGAGTCGAGGACGTCGGCGGAGCCGCTGTCCTTCAGCTCGTCGATCAGGCCGGACGCGACCTCGCGGATCTCCGGTTCGCGGGCTGCGACGGTCTTGGGCGAGAAGGCGCTGCCCAACAGGCGCCGCCACGCGGTGTGTTGGGGCGGGTCGAGCATCTCCGGGATCCACAGGAACCTGGGATCCGGATCGAGCGCCGTCACGGACTGGTTGGAGAAGGTCCGCCAGTCCTGCAGCGCCTGCTGGACGGCCTCGCCCTCGGTGACGACCCAGTAGCCGCGCGCGATGGTGCTGCGGAATCCGGAGTGGGTGCGGGCGATCTCGTCCCAGCGTTCCTGATGGCTGAGGACCGGGCCGCCGAGCCGGTTGTCGAAGTGGTAGGCGGGGACGCCCTGGTGGGTCCCGTCGGGTTCGAGTGTCGCGCTCATCACGGCTCCTTCCGTACGGGCTCTTCGTCGCCCACGGCGGTCATGTCGCCGCGCCGTCGATCTTCAGCGCGATCAGCTCCTCGTCGGAGAGACCGAGTGAGCGCAGTACCTCGTCGGTGTGCTCCGCGAACTGCGGTGCCCGGGTGAGGTCGACCGGGGTCTCGTCGAACTGGACCGGGCTGGCGACGAGTTCACGGTCGACGCCGTCCGCGTCCACGACGGAGGCGATGAGTCCGTTGGCGCGCAGCGAGGGGTCCTGGCCGACCTCCCAGGCGTTCTGCACCACCGACCACTGGCCCTCGCCGCGGGACAGGATCGCGACCCACTCCTCGAAGGGGCGGGACGCGATGAGTTCGGCGACGATGCCGGCCGCCTGAGCCGCGTTGGCCATCAACTTCTCGGTGCTGTCGAAGCGTTCGTCGGTGCCGAGTTCGCCGCGTCCGGCGAGCTTGCAGAACTCGGCCCAGTAGCGGCCGGGTTGGAGCATCGACAGTTCGATCCAGCGTCCGTCCGAGGTCAGATAGGCCCCGATGAGGGGGTTGGTGCGTGATCCGTGCCGGGGCTGGACGTTGACCGGCAGCGGGCCACCGTTCATCAGCGCCATGTTGACCGTGAACTGGGTCGCCCAGGCGCCGACGCCCAGCAGCGACACGTCCACCACGGACGGTTCGCCGGTCGTCGCACGCGAGTAGAGGGCGGCGGCGATGCCGCCGGCGATCGTCATGCCGCCCATCGCGTCGCCGTAGGCGCCCGCGGGCATCCGGATCATCCGGTCCGCGCCCGGTGGCGTGACACCGGCCGCGCTGCCGCCGCGCGCCCAGAAGGCCGTGGAGTCATAGCCGCCCTTCGTGGCCTCGTCGCCGCGCTGGCCGAAACCGCTGCCGCGCACATAGATGATGTCCGGGTTGATGGCCCGGATGTCCTCTACCTCGATGCGCAGTTTCGCGCGCGCCTCGGGCAGGAAGTTGGTCAGGAACACATCGCTGCGGCGGACCAGTTCCTCGAACGCCTTACGGGCCGACGGCTTCTCCAGAGCTAGGCCAACACTGCGCTTGCCCCGGTTGGGCCCCTCCACGATCGGGAAGAACGACGACCCCTTGCTGGTGGCGTCGTAACCGAGGACACGGACCAACCCCCTCTGTCCGTCGCCGCGTTCGGCGTGTTCGATCTTGATCACATCAGCGCCCCAGTCGGCGAGCACGGCACCCGCCGCCGGGACGAAGGTGAACTGGGCTACTTCGAGAACGCGTACGCCCTCCATCGGCCTGCGCATCGACCAACTCCTCATACTCATCTGCCGTCACGCACTCCGAGTATGGACCGAACCTCGCTAAAAAGTATACTGTTTTGCTGTCGCCGACCAACCCGCACCTTCCGGAGGGCCGATGCTGGACTTCTCGATCGAACCCGAGTTCCAGGCCAAGCTGGACTGGGCGACGGCCTTCGTACGGGAGGAGGTCGAGCCGCTCGACCTGCTGTTCCCGCACGGCGGCGACCCGTACGACACGCGCAACGAGAAGGCCCGCGCGATCCTCAAACCGCTCCAGGACCAGGTCCGCGCCCAGGGCCTGTGGGCCTGCCACCTCGGCGCGGAACTCGGCGGCGCGGGCTACGGCCAGGTGAAGCTCGCGTACCTCAATGAGATCCTCGGCCGCTCCTACTGGGCGCCGACCGTGTTCGGCACCGCCGCTCCGGACACCGGCAACGCGGAGATCCTCGCCATGTTCGGCACCGAGGAGCAGAAGGCGCGCTATCTGCAGCCCCTGCTCGACGGGGACATCGTCTCCACCTTCTCGATGACGGAACCGCAGGCGGGGGCCGACCCGAAGGAGTTCGTGTGCCGGGCACGGCGCGAGGGTGGGGGCCCCTCCCGCTCGCGCGGAGCCGAGAGTGGGGGAGAGTGGGTGATCGACGGGGAGAAGTGGTTCTCCTCCAACGCCCGGTACGCGGCCTTCCTCATCGTCATGGCCGTCACCGATCCGGAGGCGCCGCCGCACGCCCGGATGTCGATGTTCATCGTTCCGGCCGAGACACCCGGCATCGAGATCAAGCGCAACGTCGGCACCATGGACGAGCGCGACTCCCTCGACGAGGGCATCCACGCCTACATCCGCTACGACCAGGTGCGGGTGCCGCTCGACGCCATGCTCGGCGGCCCCGGCGAGGGCTTCAAGGTCGCCCAGGCCCGGCTCGGCGGGGGCCGGGTCCATCACGCGATGCGCACGGTCGGCAAGTGCACCCGCGCCTTCGACATGATGTGCGAGCGCGCGCTGTCCCGCCGTACTCAGGGCACTCTTCTCGCCGAGAAGCAGGCCGTGCAGCAGTTCATCGCGGACTCCTGGGTGGAGTTGCAGCAGTTCCGGCTGCTGGTGCTGCACACCGCCTGGATCATCGACACCCAGCCGCACGGCGCGGCCCGCACCCAGATCGCGATGTGCAAGGTGCAGACGGCAAAGGTGCTGCACGACGTCGTCCAACGCGCCCTGCACCTCCACGGTTCGCTCGGCACCACCAACGAACTCCCGCTCGCCAAATGGTGGATGGCCGCCCCGAACCTCGCGCTCGCCGACGGCCCCACCGAGGTGCACCGCACCACCATCGCCAAGCAGCTGCTCAAGAACCGCCGTCCGGCGGACGGTCTGTTCCCCAGCGAGCACATCCCGCCGAAGCTGGAGGCCGCCCGCAAGCGGTACGCGCACATCGTCGAGGACGACAGCCTCTCCGGCCGGGTGCAGGCATGAGCGAGGCACGCGACACCAAGTCCCTTGTTCCGGCGGACCTGTTCGACCTCGCCGGCAAGGTCGCGCTCGTCACGGGCGGCAGCCGGGGCCTGGGACTCGCGATGGTGCGTGCCTTCGCGACCGCGGGTGCCGATGTCGTGATCGCCAGCCGCAAGCTCGACGCGTGCGAGACGGCGGCGGCCGAGGTCCGCACCCTGGGCCGCCGCGCTCTGCCCGTCGCCGCGCACGTCGGCCACTGGGACGATCTCGCCCGCCTCGCCGACGCGGCCTACGAGGAGTTCGGCCAGGTCGACGTCCTGGTCAACAACGCCGGCATGTCACCCCTCGCCCCCTCCTCTGCCGACACCAGCGAGGAACTCTTCGACAAGGTGATCGGCGTCAACTTCAAAGGCCCGTTCCGGCTCGCCTCGTTGGTCGGACAGCGGATGGCCGACTCGGAGAACGGGGGCTCGATCATCAACGTCTCGTCGTCCGGAGCGCTGATGCCACAGCCGCGCTTCGGCCCGTACGCCGGCGCCAAGGCCGCGCTCAACGCGCTCACGACGGTCTTCGCGCTGGAATACGGCCCGACAGTGCGCGTCAACACGATCTCGGCCGGGCCGTTCCTCACCGACATCTCCAAGTCCTGGGCGCCGGAGAAACGGCAGACGACACGCAGCGCGATCGGGCGTCCGGGGCAACCGGAGGAGATCGTCAGCACCGCGCTGTATCTCGCGAGCGACGCGTCGAGCTATACGACGGGGGCGCTGATCCGGGTGGACGGCGGGCTGTACTGACCAGGAACGCATGGCCCTACACCGCCGTGAATCCGCCGTCGACGGTGAGGGTGGCACCGTGGATCTGGGACGCCTCGTCGCTCGCGAGGAACACGACGGCGGAGGCCACCTCGGCCGGAGTGCCGCCGCGGCCGGAGGGCATGCGCGCGATGATCGGGGCCAGGCGCTCCTCCATCGACACGACCTTCTCGGTCAAAGTCGGGCCGGGAGCAACCGTGTTGACCCGGACGCCGTGCGGTCCGTACTCCGCGGCCCACGACGTGGTGAGCGAGTGCACAGCTGCCTTGGTCATGTTGTAGAGCGCCGAATGCGCGCTGCCCCGCAGGCCGGCGATGGAGCCCAGGTTGACCACGGCGCCGTTGCCGCGCTCGGCCATGGGCGGTGCGAGCAGGCCTGTCAGCAGGAACACCGACCGCACGCTCACGGCCAGCGCCTCGTCGATGGTCTCCTGCGCGACCTCGGCGGTGGGGGTGGGCGTCAGCAGCAGCGCCGCGTTGTTGACGAGCACGTCGATCCGCCCGCCGGTCGCGGTGAGCGCGTCGGTGGCGAAGCGGTCGATCACATGGGCGCCCGCGGACAGATCCGCCTTGACGAAGGCCGCCGCACCGCCGTCCTTCTCGATGCGGGCCACCACCTCGCCACCGCGCCGCTCGTCGCGTCCGCTGACCACGACGAACGCTCCCTCGGCGGCCAGGGCCACCGCGACGGCGACGCCGATACCGTTGGTGGAGCCGGTGACCAGGGCTTTCCGCCCGGCAAGTCGCTTGGTCATGATGCTGTGCCTCTCCGAATCCGACCCGCCGGAAGCTGATCCAACCGGCTGGGAACGGCAAACCTGCCACTCAAAAAATGGACCCGCAAGTCCAGAAAGTGGCAAGGTAGTGGTATGGCAGCACGACTGACCCCCAAGGGCGCGGCCACCCGGCAACGCATCGTCGAAGGAGCCGCGGCGGAGATCCGCGCACGCGGTGTGACCGAGACGACCCTGGACGACATCCGCGCCCGCACGTCCACCAGCAAGAGCCAGCTCTTCCACTACTTCCCCGGCGGCAAGGAGGAGCTCCTGCTCGCCGTGGCCCAGCACGAGGCGGACCGCGTCCTGTCCGACCAGCAGCCCCATCTCAGTGCTCTCACCTCGTGGCGGGCCTGGCACGACTGGCGGGACGCGGTCGTCGACCGCTACCGCCGGCAGGGGCAGCAGTGCCCGCTCAACGCGCTCATGTCCCAGCTGACCCCCGCCACGCCCGGCGCGCAGGCCGTCACCAGGCAGCTCGTCGCCTCGTGGCAGTCCAAGCTGGCCATCGGCATCAGGGCCATGCAGGACCAGCGCGAGATCCCCGCCGGCCTCGACGCCGACCGTGCCTCGGCGGCCCTGCTGGCCGGTATCCAGGGCGGTGTCCTGATCATGATGTCCACCGGCTCACCGGCACATCTCGAAGCGGCCCTCGATCTGGGCATCCATCAACTTCGGGCTGTGCCCAGCAGTTCGGCCGCCTCGTCCAGCAACACCGGCAGCGCGGGCAGCATCCGCTGATGCATGGCGTTCAACTGTCCTGATTTACGGCCCCGTTTGATCAGCAGGGCGGTCGCCGCCGACTCCTTGTACTTGGTGAGCGCCTCGAACCAGGACAGGTCTCGGAGCGGTTTGCCGCGCAACTCCTCGTAGGCGTCGACCAGTTCGGCCTTGGAGGGCATGCCGGTCGGCTCGTCCGACGCGGAGGCGGGGTGGCGGGCCTCGTCGGTGAAGAAGGTCAGCCAGGTCATGTCGACGCGGGGGTCGCCGAGCGACCAGATCTCCCAGTCGATGATCGCCGTGACCGAGCCGTCCGCGCACAATGTGTTGCCGAGCCGGTAGTCGCCGTGAGTGAACACCGGTGTCATCGCGGCGGGCGCGGTCGCGTGCAGCCGGTCGGCGACCGCTTCGTGCCCGGTGCGCAGGTCGTCGGGGACGGTGCCGAACGCCCGGGTCCAGCGGTCGATCTCGGCGTGGAGGGACACGGCCGGCTCCGCCGCGAGCGCCGTACGCAGGGGATTCACCCGGTGGAGGTCGGCCAGCATCCGGGCCGCGTCCAGGGCACGGGCCCGCACCTCCCCCGGCGTGAGCGTGCCGCGCGGCACCAGCACCGGTTCGACGCACTCGCCCGGCACCAACTCCATTGCCACGAAAGGCTGGACGTCCGGGGGCGTGCCCGCGTCGCAGAAGAGCACCTTCGGCACCCGCACGCCCGGCTGTCCGGCCAGGGCCGCCATGAGCCGCGCCTGGCGCAGCACGTCCCGGTTGCGGACCGGGGGCAGGCCGGGCGGGGCCACCTTGAGGACGACTCGTTCGTATCCGGCCGGGACACCCGACAGGGTTGCGACGTACGTCAGGCTCGACGTGCCGCCGGTGAGCGGTTCGACGCCGTCGACGGTGGCGCCGGGGATCCAGCCGCCGACCACGGATGCCGTACGGTCTGTCAACTCCCGTAGCAGCGCAGGGCTGTTGGTGACGACGCTCATGGCTTGGCCTTCGTCCCGTTCTCGGGTGCGGTGAGTGCCGCCACGATGTCGCGGCGCACCAGTTTGCCGGTCACCGTGCGCGGGAGTTCGGTCCAGTACGTGATGCGCTCGGGGGTCTTCGAGCCGCGCAGGGTGCCGCGCACGGCCGCGCGCAGCGCTCCGGCGTCGACCACCGCGCCGTCGCGGGGTACGACCACGGCCTCGATCCGCTGGCCCCACTCCTCGTCGGGGACACCGACGACGACGGCGTCGAGCACGTCCGGGTGGCGGAGCAGAACCTCCTCTATCTCGGCGGGGGCGATGTTCTCCGCGCCTCGGATGATCGTGTCGTCGGTCCTGCCCTCGATGTGGAGGTAGCCGTCGGCGTCCAGGCGGCCCCGGTCGCGGGTGTGGAAGAAGCCGCGCTCGTCGACGGCGGAGCCCTGACCGGCGTACTCCCCCGAGACCTGTTCGCCGCGCACCCAGATCTGCCCGGTCTCCCCGGCGTCGAGGGGTTCCCCGGTCACATCACGGATCTCGATCTCGATGCCCGGCACCGGCAGTCCGGCCGAGCCGAGCCGGGCCCGTACGGCGGGGTCGTCGCCGGCGACCGCCGCGCGGTGTTCGGCCGGGCCGAGCACGGAGATCGTGGACGAAGTCTCCGTCAGGCCATAGGCGTTGACGAAGTCGACCCGTGGCCAGGAACGCAGCGCCGTCTCGATCACGCGCACCGGCATCCTGGCGCCACCATAGGCGAGCGAGCGCATTGAAGGCACTGATCGGTCCAGGCCATCCGTGTCCATGATCCGGGCGAGCATGGTGGGGACGACCATCGCGTGGGTGATCCGCTGTTCCCGGACGAGTGCGAGCCAGGCCTCAGGGGTGAACTGGTCGAGAGTGAGGGTGCGTCGGCCGGCGTAGAGGTTCGTCAGCACATTCGAGACGGCGGCTATGTGGTACGGCGGCACACTCATCAGTGCGGATTCTGTGGGGTCTGCCGCGGCGAACTCCACGGTGCCGAGCACATACGACACCAGGTTGTGGTGGCGCAGGACCACACCCTTCGGGGCCGAAGTGGTGCCGCTGGTGTAGATCAGCACGGCGGGGGCGTCGGTCGGCGGGGCCGGTTCGATGTCGCCGTCGGTGTGCGCGGCGGCCTCCGTGAGCCAGTCGGCCGGGCTGTGGACCGGCAGTCCGGCCCGGCGCGGGGCCGCGTCCTGGTCGGAGGCCGCGATGACCAGGGCGTGCGGGTGGTTCGCCAGCAGCGCGTCCAACTGCTCGTCGCCCAGGCGGTAGTTGACCGGGACCACGGGGACTCCGGCGTGGGCCGCGGCGAACTGGGCGACGGCGAAGGCGGGGCCGTTCGTGGCCAGGTACACGAGCGCGTCGGCGCCGGCCGCGCGGACCACCCGCGCCCCGCAGACGGCCAGTTCGCGCAGCCGTACGGGGGTGAGCCCGTCCTGTGCGCGTCCGATCACGATCCGGTCGCCGAAGCCCTCTGCGGCCATGTCCAGGATCATCGACACGTTCATCGGCGCGCTTCCCTCTTCTCAGTCCGAGGCCGGGAGCGGCTTGGCCGTCTTCACGGGCAGCGGGACGCCGTTCACCGCGAGGGTGCCCGGTCCCTGTTTCGTACAGAGGAGTTCGAGGCCGAGGTCCTCGTCGGCGTAGCGCTTGCCGAGCAGCGAACCGCCCATCCGGTCCGGGTCCGCGGTGCCGGCGGGGGCCCCGGTCACGGGCCCCTCGGCCATCGCGGCACCGCCGCAGGTGATGTCCAGGTCGCTGTCGGGGCAGCGCACGACCACCACCGCCGTCGTGTCCACCGTGCTGGCGAGCATCTGTCCCACTCGTGGCCTCATCGCAGGTTCCTCCGCGGATCTCGTTCCGTTCCGGGCGCCCAAAGACCAGAAAAAAGTATACTACTTACCTCGATCACGTCGAGACGAGGAACGGAGTCGGTGGATGGAACTCAAGACCGTCCTGTTCGAGGTGACCGACCACGTCGCCACCATCACCCTGAACCGGCCGCAGGCCATGAACAGCTTCAACCAGGAGATGCTGGAGGAGTTCGCACTCCTGTGGCGGACCGTGAAGGCCGACGACGACGTGCGTGTCGTCGTGCTGCGCGGCTCGGGCGAGCGCGCGTTCAGCACCGGCATGGACGTGAAGGAGGGCATCGACCGGCACCCCAACGTCTGGTCGCAGACCGACCCCGGGGAGTTCCTTTCGCCGAAACTGAACCAGGTGTGGAAACCGCTGGTCTGCGCGGTGCACGGGATGGCCGCCGGTGGCGCCTTCTACTGGCTCAACGAGGCCGACATCCTGATCTGTTCGGACGACGCGACCTTCTTCGACCCGCACGTCAGCTACGGACTCACCGCCGCGCTCGAACCCATCGGGCTGGCCCGCCGCATCCCGCTCGGCGAGACCCTGCGCATCGCGCTGCTCGGCCTGGACGAGCGGGTGTCGGCCACGCGCGCCCTGCAAATCGGCCTGGTCAGCGAGGTGTTGCCGGGTGCGGAACTCTGGGACCGCGCGGACGAGTTGGCGCGCATCATCGCCGCCAAACCGCCGGCCGCGATCCAGGGCACGGTCCGCGCGATCTGGGAGTCCCTGGACTCGACCCGTACCCAGGCCCTGCGCACCGGACTGTCGTACACACAGATCGGCAACCCCGTCGGCAAGGCGGAGGTGGACCGCGCCGCGGTGCCCCGGGGCCGGTGGACACTGCGCTGACACTCCCCTACGCTCCATAAAACAGTATCCTTTTTTGCGAGGTTCCATGAAGGGCTGGCTCTGATGCGATTCGGCATGCCCTGGCCGGGCCGAGAGGTGGCACACGAGGCCGAGGAGGCCGGTGCGGGCGCCTTCTGCGCCGGCGAGTTCGTCGACCACGACGCCTACCTCACCCTCGCCGAGATCGTCGCGAACTCCGAACACGCCCTGGCGGGGCCCGCCATCGCCTACGCCTTCGCCCGCACCCCGTACGCACACGCCACCGCGCTGCGCCAACTCCATGCCCAGGCACCGGGTCGCCTCTTCCTCGGCCTCGGCAGCGCCGCGTTCCGCATCAACCGCGACTGGCTCGACGTACCCGCCGACCGCCCGGTGGACCGGATCGCGGAGACCGTCGGCGCCGTCCGCGCCTGGCTGCACGCGGAGAACGGCGAAAAGGTGCACTACTCCGGCGAGTTCTATTCGCTCGACGCCGATGTCCGCGCCCCCGTGCTCGGCCGGCTCGACATCCCCGTGCTGCTCGCCGCGTTCAACACCCGCATGGCCGCGACGGCGGGCCGGGTGGCCGACGGCGTCATCGGGCACGGGCTGTTCACCCGCTCCTGGTGGAACGACGTCGTACGGCCGTCCGTCGAGCGCGGCACCGCCACCGCCGGACGCACCGAACCGCCCCTGGAACACGGCTGGGTCATCACGGCGGTGGACGACTCCGCCCCCGAACGCGCGGTGGCCGACGCCCGCCGCATGATCGCCTTCTACCTCACGGTGAAGACGTACGACCCGTTCGTCGCCCACCACGGCTGGGAGGGCCCGGTGGCGCAGCTGCGCAAGGCGTTCCGGGCCGGGGACACGGACGCGATGGCCGCCGCCGTCACCGACGAGATGCTCACCGCGATCGCCGTGTGCGGGACGACGGTTCACGCGAAGGACATGCTCGCCGCTCGCGCCGGTTCGCTCCCTCATGACGTCGGCTATTTCGCACCGCCCAGCTTCCTGGTGAGCCGGAGGCGCCGGGCCGCGTACGCCCGCGCCTCCCTCACCCTGATCGGCGAACGGCCCACACCGTGAGAGAAGCGGCGGACGGCACCCTCGGACCGCCCGCCGCTGCCGTCGCGTTTCAGTGCCCTGAAACGCCGTTCCGACGGTCAGGCGCTCTCGGTGACCGGGGCGAGCTTGCGGCTCTTGTCGAAGTGCACGACATCGGCGAGCGTGCCGCCCAGGATGGCCGCGCGGTCCTCGTCGTTCACGCCCTCGAAGTTCTCGGCGATGCACTCGGCGCTGCTGCGGAAGGTGCCCTCCGCGTGCGGGTAGTCGTTGCCCCACATGACCGTGGACAGGCCGGTGATGTGGCGTGCCTTGACGGCCGTGGAGTCGTCGGCGAACTGGACATGGATCTGGCGCTGGACGTACTCGGTGGGCTTGAGCGGGTAGGGCCACTTGTCGTTGACCGTGAACAGCCTTCCCATGGAGGGCTGTTCGTTGGCCGGACGGCTGTCGTCCCAGAAGCCGAGCCACCAGTCGGGGTCCTGGCCGGTGCCCGTCTTCCAGGCCTTGTCCATGTAGCCCATGAAGGAGACCAGCCAGCCGGCCGTGTACTCGATCAGGTTGAAGTGCAGGTCGGGGAAGCGCTCGCAGACCCCGCCGCCGACCAGGCTGGCGATGATGCCCTGCGGACCCGCCACGCCGGCGCCGGCCGCGAAGCCCATGGTGCGGCCCGCCACCATGTCGTCGGTCAGGTTGCCCTTGCCCATGTTCATGGCCGTCATCAGACCGCGCACGGTGCGCGCCGTCCCGGAGATCCCCTCCTTGACCTTCACACCGCCGGTGGCCACGTGGATGAAGACGGGCATGCCGTGCGCCTGGGCGGCGGCCCAGATCGGGTCGCACTCCCTGGCGTAGTACGGCAGCGGCGGGATCTCCGGGAGGAGGATCGCGCCGAGGCCGAGGCCCGCGCAGCGCTCGATCTCCGCCACGGCAGCGGGGACATCCGTGATCGGGATCGCGGCCGTGGGGCGCAGCCGGTCCTTGTAGGGGAGGTACCTCTCGGCGAGATAGTCGTTCCACACGCGCGCGTGGGCCATCGACAGTTCGTGGTCGTCGGTGAACAGGACGAACAGCGAGAGGTTCGGGAACATCACCGAGGCGTCCACGCCGTCGAAGTTCATGTCCCGGATGATGTGGTCGGGATCGCCGTCCGGGGTCTCCCCGCCGGTCTGGCGGTACTTGGAGATGGTCCAGCCGTCGAACCCGATGGTGTGGAGCTTCTTGAACTCCGTGTGCCCGCCCGGGACGATCGGCTCGTCGAGGGTGAACTCCTCTTCCCACAGGGCGCGTTCGCGGAGCTCCTTGGGCAGGCGGGTCTTGAACAGATCGACCGGCTCGATGATGTGCGAATCGCCGGACACGACAAATTCCTTGAACACAGGCGGTACCTCTTTTCGAACTCCGTCGTTCGTAGCCAGAAGGCCGACCCCCAGATATCTGCGAAGTTAGCTGTACCGACCGGTCGAGTCAATAAAACCGGCACACCCTGACCCGCTCCCCGCAATTCAGTACACTCAACACGGGACACACTTGATGAGGAGACGGCACATGACGACGACGTACTCGTTCTCTTCGCGGCTCTACATCGACGGACGGCACACCGACGGCACCTCGGACGCACGGATCGTCGTACGCAATCCGGCGACGGAGGAGACCCTCGCCGAAGTGCCGGACTCCTCGCTCGGGGATGTGCGGCGGGCGGTCGAGGCGGCGCGGCGGGCCTTCGACGAGGGGCCGTGGCCGCGGCTGCGGCCCGCCGAGCGCGGTGCGGTACTGCTGTGCATGGCCGAGGAGTTGGAGCAGCGGCTGCCGGAGCTGGTCGCCGTGAACATGGCCGAGGCGGGTTCGGTGCGCGGGCTGGCGGAGACTCTGCAGACCCGGGTGCCGGTGGCGCATCTGCGGGACATGGCCGAGCGGGTGATTCCGGGCTTCGCGTGGGAGCGTCCGATGGATCCCACGATCACGCCGGGCAGCGGCATCTTCCAAGGGATGCTGCGCCGCGAGGCGTTCGGGGTGTGCGCGCTGATCTCGGCGTACAACTTCCCCTTCTTCCTCAGCATGATGAAGGTGATCCCCGCCCTCGCCGCGGGCTGCACGGTCGTCCTGAAGGCTGCGCCGCAGACCCCTCTGGACTCGCTTCTCCTCGGCGACTTCGCGGACGCGGCCGGGCTGCCGCCGGGGGTGCTGAACATCGTGACCGGCGATGTGGAGGCCGGCCGGGAGCTGACCACGCACCCGATGGTGGACCTCGTCAGCTTCACCGGCTCGGACACGGTGGGCCGCACGGTGTACGCCCAGGCCGCGGCCTCCATGAAGAAGGTCGTCCTGGAACTCGGCGGCAAGTCGGCCAACATCGTGCGCGCCGACGGCGACCTCGACGGCGCCGTCCGCTCCGCGTTCTCCGGCATGACCACCCATGCGGGACAGGGCTGTTCACTGCTGACCCGCACACTCGTGCACGAGTCCGTCCACGACGAGTTCATCGACCGGCTGAGTGCCGCCCTCGCCGGGGCCAGGGTCGGTGACCCCGCCGACGCGGCCACCACAATGGGGCCACTCATCAGCGCGGCCCAGCGGGACAAGGTGGAGAAGCTGATCCGGGTCGGCGAGGAAGAGGGTGCCCGGATCGTGTGCGGCGGCAGGCGGCCGGCCGGGCTCGACCGGGGCTACTTCGTGGAGCCGACGCTCTTCGCCGCCGTGGACAACGCGATGACCGTCGCCCGGACGGAGTTCTTCGGGCCGGTCGGCGTCGTCATCCCGTTCCGCACCGACGAGGAGGCGGTACACATCGCCAACGACAGCCCGTACGGTCTGGGCGGTGCCGTGTGGAGCGCCGACACCGTGGCCGCGTACGACCTGGCGACCCGGCTGCGGACCGGCGGGGTCACGATCAACGGCGGCAGCGCCGGGGTGAGTCCGCGGTCCGCGTTCGGCGGCTACAAGCAGAGCGGACTCGGCCGTGAGTGGGGCGAGTTCGGGCTCGACGAGTATCTGCAGACGAAGACGGTGAGCTGGGCGGCCCGCTGACGGGCGGACCGCCGGGGTGTCACGCGGTGAGCACCATCGCCGATCCCATACCGCCGCCCGCGCACATCGCCGCGACCGCCGTGCCTCCACCACGGCGGCGCAGCTCGTGCGCGAGCGTGACGATCATCCGGGTGCCGGTGGTCGCGATCGGGTGGCCGAGGCTGCACCCGCTGCCGAACGGGTTCACCCGCTCGGGGTCCAGGCCCAGTTCACGGGTGGCGGCCACGGCGACCGCGGCGAAGGCCTCGTTGACCTCGAACAGATCGACGTCCTCGACTCGCAGTCCGGCCCGGTCAAGTGCCTTGCGGACGGCGGCGATCGGGGCCAGTCCCGTCTCGACCGGGTCGACGCCGACGCTCGCCCACGACCGTACGGTGGTGAGGGGGGCGAGCCCATGACGGGCGGCGACCTCGGAGGAGGCGACGACGACCGCGGCCGAACCGTCGTTCACCCCACTGGAGTTGCCCGCGGTGATGGAGTAGCCCTCGATCTCGGGTCGCAGCACCTTCAGCGCGGCGAGCTTCTCGATGCTGGTGTCGCGGCGCGGATGTTCGTCGGTGTCGAACACGGAGACCCGGCCGCCGCGGTCGGTGACCTCAACGGGCACGATCTCGTCGGCGAAACGTCCCTCGTCGATCGCCCGGACGGCCCGCTGGTGCGAGCGAAGGGCCCAACTGTCCATGTCCTGGCGGGAGATACCCGTCAGCCGAGCGGTGTTCCAGCCGACCAGCGTGGCCATGTCGTCGTCGGGGGCCTCGCGGGTCGGCGCGTGCGAGGGCGACGACCAGGGGTCCTGCCAGTCGTCGGTGCCCGGAATCCGGCGCCGGGTCTGCGGATTGGTGGACGAGGACTGGGTTCCCCCGGCGACGACTGCGCGGTCCATGCCGGCGAGTACGCCCGCCGCCGCGGTCGCCACACTTGCCAGCCCCGAGGCGCAGTGCCGGTTGTGGGCGAGCCCCGGCACATGTGTCAGTCCCGCTTCGAGGGCCGCGTAGCGGGCGATGTCCCCGCCTCCGGCCAGGGTCTCGCCGAGGACGACGTCGTCGATCAGGTCGAGCGGCAGCCCCGAGCGTCGCACGGCCTCGCGCACGACGACGGTGGCGAGGTCGAAGGCACTGGTGTCACGGAGCGTTCCCCTCCGAGCGGTACCGATCGCGGTGCGGCAGGCGGCGAGCAGAACGGCATCAGTCATGCAATTGATGATACTCAACTTGGCGATACGGACGTAAGAACGCCTTGAATCAGCACTGGATCTCGACCGGCGACACAAAAGAGGATACCTTCTTCGAGGTACTGATCCGCTGCGGACCGGGTGGTGGCTGGTGAACTTCGAGCTCAGCGAGGAACAGACCATGCTGCGCGAGGCCTCGCGCGACCTGCTGTCCGACCGGGCCCCGATCTCCGTCGTACGAGCCTCGATGAACCGCTCCGAAGACGTCGACCCCGAACTGTGGCGCCTGACGGCCGACCTCGGCTGGCCCGGCCTGGCCCTGCCCGAGGAATATGGCGGATCCGGCCAGGGACTGGTCGAACTCGCCCTGGTCGCCGAGGAGATCGGGCGTGCCCTCGGCCGGGGCCCGTTCCTGCCGACGGCGGTCGTCGGCAGAGCGATCGCCTACGGCGGTTCCGAGCGGCTGCGCTCCGAAGTGCTGCCCGCGCTCGCCTCCGGAGCGGGCTGGGCCACCTGGGCCTTCGCCGAACCGCACGCGCCCTGGACACTGGACGGGATCCGCGCCACCGCACGCACCGACGGCGACGGGGTCCTCCTGGACGGGGTCAAGACCGTGGTGCAGGATGCCGGCGGTGCCCGCTGGCTGCTCGTCACCGCGCTCCACGACGGTGTACCGGCGTCCTTCCTCGTCGACCGCGCGGCTCCCGGTGTCACCGTCCGGCGGCAGCGCGTCCTGGATCCCACGCGCGCCTTCCACGAGGTCCGCCTCGACGCCGTACGCGTGCCGCTCGACGCAGGTCTCGACGGTGGGCCGGCCGACGTCCAGGCCCTGCTCGACAAGGCGTCCGTCCTGCGGTGCGCCGACGCGCTGGGCGTGATGGAACGGATGCTGGAGCTGACCGTCGAACACACCAGGAACCGGGTGCAGTTCGGGCGGCCGATCGGGAGTTTCCAGGCCGTCAAGCACGCCTGCGCCGACATGGCGCTGCTGGTGCACGGCACCCGTGCCGCGACGTCCTACGCGGCGATGGCCGCCGATGCCGGTGCCGACGACACCGCCCGGGCGGCCTGCGCCGCCGCCTCCTACGCCACCGCCGGTACCGGTGAAGTCGCCGCGCGGGCCCTGCAGTTGCACGGCGGAATCGGTTTCACCTGGGAGCACGACCTGCACCTCCATCTGCGCCGGGCCAGGGCCGACCGGGTGCTGTACGGGGACACCGCCGTCCATCGCGACCGGCTCTGCACCCTCCTTCAGCGGTCCGCCGCGTCGGCCTGAGCGCAAGCGAAAGGGAATCGATATCGATGGAGATCAAGGGCAAGAAGGCCGTGGTGTTCGGCGGAGCCTCCGGAATGGGCCGTGCCAGCGCCGAGTTGCTGGCGGCGCGCGGCGCCGACGTCGTCGTACTCGACCGTCCGGCGTCGCCCGGTGCCGAGGTCGCGGCGGCGCTGGGCGGTCGTTTCGAGCCGGTCGACGTCACCGACTTCGAGGCGACGGAGCGTGCCCTCGCCGCCGCCGTGGAGGCGCTGGGCGGGTTGCACGTCTCGATCACAACTGCCGGTGGCGGCAAGGCGAAACGAACCCTTGGCAGGAACGGTCCGCACGACCTCGACACCTTCCGCCACATCCTCGACCTCAACACCGTCGCGACCTTCAACATCAGCCGGCTCGCCGCCGCACACATGAGCCGCAACGAGCCCGAGGACCCGGACGGCGAGCGCGGTGTCATCGTCAACACGTCGTCGATCGCGGCCTTCGAGGGGCAGATCGGCCAAGTCGCCTACGGGGCCGCCAAAGCGGCGATCGCCGGCATGTGTCTCACCATGGCGCGCGATCTCGGCCCGTTCGGCATCCGGGTCCTGGCCATCGCGCCCAGCCTGTTCGACACGGGCGCCGTCGAGAAGATCCCCGAGGAGGCGCGCGCGGCGCTGGTCGAGGACGCGGCGTTCCCCAAGCGCCTCGGGCGGCCGGAGGAGTACGCGAAGCTGGCGCTCGCCATCGTCGACAACCCGATGCTGAACGGCCAGTGCCTGCGGCTCGACGCGGGGCAGCGGTTCGCCCCCAAGTGACAGGCGCGGCAAGCCCATTCGGACCAGGACGACGACGGGAGCAGCCGTATGCCGGACGATGAGGAACATCAGGGCAGGGTCGCGTTCATCACCGGGGGCGGACGTGGGTTCGGCAAGGCGTTCGGCGCCGCGCTGTCGGCTCGGGGCGCGCATGTCGTGCTCGCGGACATCGACGGTGACGCGGCCGAGACAGCCGCGGCCGAACTCAGCGCCGCCGGCGGCAGCGTGACGGGCGTGGCCTGTGACGTGGCCGACGAGGTCGCCGTCGAGGCGGTGATGGACGAGGTCGTCGCACGCCACGGTGGCCTCGACATCCTGGTCAACAACGCGGGCCTGCACGCCGCTTACAACCGGCCGTTCACGGAACTCGGCCTCGCCAATGTGCGGCGCGTGCTCGACGTGAACGTCATGGGCGTCGTCATCTGCTCGCTCGCGGCCCAGCGGGCGATGCGGGGACGCGCCGGTGCCGCCGTCGTCAACATCTCCTCGTCGGCGGCCTACGCCAACCGGAGCATCTACGGCGTCTCCAAACTCGCCGTACGCGGTCTGACGGTGTCCTTCGCGCGGGAGTTCGCCGCCGACGGCATCCGTGTCAACGCGATCGCCCCGGGCCTGATCTTCACGGACACCGTGCGCGCCCAACTGCCCGAGGCCGAGGCGAAGCGGGTGCTGGGCGAGCAGATCCTCCAACGGGAGGGCGAGGAACGGGACATCGTCGAGGCGCTGCTGTATCTGGTCTCGTCGAAGGCGTCGTTCGTCACGGGTGAGACGCTGCGGGTGACGGGCGGGTTCGCGCTCTCCGTCTAGCGTCTTGAGTCACAGCGGGTGGGACAGCGGGCCCGGGGGCAGTGGCTCGGTCCCGTCCGGCCGGGTGCGCATGCCGTCCAGCAGCATCCGCAGATAGCGGCGCCACAGATCGGGTTCTCCGGTCTGGTCGGTGACCGCCCCCACCATCAGCTGGATCATCGGGAGATCCAGGGGCTCCACATCGGCCCGCAGCGCCCCCTGCTCCTTGGCGCGGTCGATCAGCGGATCGACCAGGGGCTTGATCCGCCGGTCGATGAGGGCGTGCCGCTGGGCCGCCTTGCCGGTGCCGAGCATGACCTCGCGCAGCCCGCGGTCCTGTGCCTGGAGTTCGCACACCTTCTCCAGGCTGGCCGCCAGCCCGTGCCATGGATCGGGATCGGCGACGGCTTCCCGCGCGCACGCCTCGACCCGGTCGATCATGTCCTCGAAGACCGCGTCGACCAGCTCTTCCTTGTTGGCGAAGTGCCGGTAGGCCGTCCCCACACCGAGCCCCGCGTGGCGGGCGACGTCGTCGAGGGTCGCGGCCAGGCCCCGGTCACGGAACACCTCGCGGGCGGCGGCCATCAGCCGGCGTCGGTTCAGCTCGGCGTCGCGCCGCAGCGGCGCCCTGCCGGGTCCAGCGGGCTCCGCCATACCAGTCGTCCCGCCTTCCGGGTGATGTCGTCTCGTCCAGGGCATCGTACTGCCGCGAGCTGCGCACCCCTTGATCAGGTTCGGTTCCGGGCCGCGACGCCACAGACTAAAACGGAGATGACATCTCCGTTTGATGTTACGGTGGGAGAGAGAAGCGGAGATTCTATCTCCGTTTGCCATCCGATGTCGCGGGAGATGAAGACATGCGCGAAGAAGAGAAGAAGCGGGCAGGCCGGCGGAGGGGTATCGCCGGCGTCACGATCAGCGTCGCGGCGGGGCTGGCGCTGGTCGCCTGCTCCTCGGGCGGCAACAGCCCGTCCAGCGGTACGTCCAGCACCAGCGCCCGCGCCAGGACGGCCGCCTGCCCCACGGGTACGGCCGCCGCGAGTTCCGGAGCGCCCAGCGCGATGCCGTCGGGCAACGCGGGCGGCATTCCGGTGGCCAAGACCATCAAGAAGTCGGACACCGGCACCAGCACCGTGATCGACCCCAAGGGTGCGCAGATCCAGTGCGCCACCTCCGGGGTCACCACCACGCACGACATCACGTACTCCTCGCCGACCACGAACGGCGAGAAGAGCGACCTGAAGCTCGACATCCAGGTGCCCACGACCCCGTCGGGCAAGAAGCCGCTGGTCATCTATCTGACGGGAGGCGGCTTCGTCATGGCGGACCGCACCGCCAACCTGAGTCAGCGCACCTACGTCGCCGACCAGGGCTATGTCGTGGCCAGCCTCCAGTACCGCACCACCAAGGACGGTGCCACGTACAAGGACGCCGTCGCCGATGTGAAGTCCGCGATCCGGTACCTCCGCGCCAACGCCGGCAAGTACTCCATCGACACCGGCCACGTCGCCGTGTGGGGACAGTCCGCCGGCGGCTATCTCGCGGCGATGACCGGCGCGACCAACGGGGAGAAGTCCTTCGACGTCGGCGACAATCTCGACCAGAGCAGTGAAGTGCAGGGCGTCGTCGACGAGTTCGGCCCGGCCGACCTGTCCAAGCTCGCGGCCGACTACGACACGGCGGCGCAGAAGGCCAACTACGCGGCGGGCAACAGTGCCGCCCAGTGGGTCTACGGCCCCGGCACCAAGAAGTCGGTCGCGGACCGCACCAGCGAGGTCGCGGCAGCCGACCCGGCGACACACATCAGCTCCAAGACGGCACCCTTCGTCCTGTTCCACGGCAGCGCCGACAACCTGGTCTCCCCCAGCGAGACCCTGGACCTGCAGACGGCACTGCGCGCCAAGGGGATCGACAGCACCCGCTACGTCCTCACCGGCGCCGGCCACGGCGACCTGTCCTTCACCGGCGACACCTCGGCCGTGCTGCCCTGGTCCACGCAGGAGACGATGGGGCACATCGTCGACTTCCTGGGGCAGCATCTCAAGTAGGCGCGGATCAGCCCGCGTTACCGATGACACCAGGGGGCGTACCGTGTCCAACTCCGTATTCCCGTCGCCCAGGAGGCGGCGTGACGGGAAACTCGTCGTCGGAGCCATCGCAGGCGTCCTCGTCCTCGGTGGCTTCGGAACCGCCTGCAACCCCGACACCGGGCAAGGGGGCACCACCGCCGGTGCGAGCGGCAACGCCAAGACCCGTGGCGGGACAAAGACCGTTCCCGCATTCGTGGGCATGGGGCTCCAGTCCGCCCAGGACGCCGCCCAGAAACAGGGCTTCTACAGCCTCACATCCCATGACGCGCTCGGTCGCGACCGCCACCAGATCCTCGACCGGGACTGGAAGGTCTGCTCGCAGAACGTGAAGGCCGGCACGCGTGCCGCCACCACCACCCGGCTCGACTTCGGCGCGGTGAAGCTCGCCGAGACCTGCCCGCCGAAGGACCAGTCCGCACCCGCACCGGCCGGCGCGACGATGCCGGACTTCAAGGGAAAGTCGGTGAACACCGCCCGCGCCGCACTCGCGTCCGGGACGTCGGTCACGGTCAAGGACGCCTCCGGCAAAGGGCGTTTCATCCTGCTGGCGTCGAACTGGCAGGTGTGCTCGCAGAAGCCGTCGGCAGGGACGAGACTGACCGGGCAGCCCGTGGAGTTCAAGGCGGTGAAGTTCGGGGAGTCCTGCCCGTAGCGGTGGCAACTCGTCGGACGGCCGGTGAACTCGCCCTCCGTTCCCCGCCCTTGGCGTATGCCGCAGTCCGCGAGGCCGTGCGCGAGGAGGGCGAAGGCCCGCGTGCCCTGTGCGCCGACATCGGCGGCGAGTTGATCGGGTGCCTCGTCGGCCAGGACGCGTCGGCGTACGAGGTCGATGAGCGCCCGGTGGACACCCATAGAGCGTTGGCCGCCACGTAGGCGATGACCTCGTCGGTCTCGGCCGTGCCGCCCGGCTCCGCTGCGAGACGGGCGGCCGGCGCCGTGGTGGCATCGGTGATCGCCTGCTGTTCGCGGGCTCGTAGCGTGGGGCTGTCGGCGATCACGCGGTGCACGGTCCGCAGTCGTACGAGGGCCTCGTCGTCGCCGGCCGCGACCTGGGCGAGAAGCCCGGTCGCCCAGGTCAGGAACGTCCGCACCGCGTCCAGGACCGACGCGTCCGGCGGCCGGGAGTCGACCGCGGCGAGGAGCCGTTCGCCGAAGTCGTCGAGCCGCAAATAGAGGAGGTCTTCCTCCCTTGGGAGGTAGTTGAAGACGGTAGCCTCGGAAACGCGCGTCTCGCGGGCGATGTCCGCGATCAGTGTCCGCGTCTGCTCCTTCTTCAGCTCGCGAGGAGGCCCCGATGAGCGCCCCCTACCTGCCCCCGCCCTGGGGAGCACGGGTCATCGGCAACCGGATGGCCAAGCTCTTCGCCCGGTCGGTGCTGAGCACGCTGAGTGTCCGGGGCCGCGCCTCGGGCCGCTGGCGAAGTGTGCCGGTGGCCGTCCTCGACCACGACGGGGAGCGCTATCTGATAGCGCCCCGCGGCAATACCGAGTGGTCGCGCAATCTGCGTGCCGCGAAGAGCGGACGGCTCCAACGCAGGGGCCGTGGCGAGGAGTTCGAGGCGGTCGAGGTGCCCGTGGCGGAGCGCGCGCCGTTGATCCGGGTCTATCTGGAACAGTTCGGCCGCTTCCCCACCGTGGCCGAGACGTTCCGGCAGCTCCCCGACCCCGCCGACCATCCCACGTTCCGTATCGTCGGCTCCCGGGAACTCGACTGACGGTCGGCTATGTGCTCGCGAGCGCGGAGGGTTCCGCGGCCTTCGCCGTCGCTTCCTCCTCCTCGGATTTCACGGCACGCAACAGTACGATCGGCGTGGCGATCTTCCAGATGAAATACACCAACGTGGGCAGCATGTTCGCGAGAATTCCGTTCCACGCGAACGGGCCGGTCTTGGTGAGGAAGACGAAGGCACCCGGGATGAGCAGCACGCCGAGCACCAGGTTGAGATAGCCGAACCAGCGCGGGAACACCGGCTTGGCGCGGTCGTCGACGAGTGCCGCGTATCCGATCGACCAGACCTGGAGGACGAATATGCAGGCGTTGCCGACCAGCATGAGCCAGTAGATGTCCGACATCGCGTAGAGCACGTCGGGCGAGTGGCCTTCCGGCCGGTAGGCAGCGGCGGCGAGTATCGCGATCGGGAAGAAGAAGCCGATCGGCGCGACGACACCGGTAGTGAGCTGGACCATGGACAGCAGGCCCCAGCCGCCTTCGATACGGCGCATCTGCATGCTGGTCACGACGACGAACGGGTACTCGAACGGCACGACGAGGACCATGATCGCGGCGCAGGCGAGGATGCCCGTCTGATGGTCGGTGAGGAATTCGACGACGCCTTGCGCGTTCTTCGTCGGGTCCATCGGCGTGATGAGATGGCCGACGGAGAAAGCGACGGCGAATCCCAGCAGCAGTACAAATCCGCACCATGCGGAGATGCGTTCCAATCTGAAATGCAGGTCCTGGCGCATCAACGGATCTCCTTCGATCTCGCGGCTCTTGTTGCTCTTCGCTCTCTCACCAGCCGACGAGCCTGTCCAGCAGCAGTCCCGCGCTGGACAGATAGTCGCCGTATCCACCTCGGAAGAAGAGCAGTGGGGTCTTCATCGACTCGACGCGGAGCGTGCGGACTCGTCCGACGACGAGTTGGTGATCGCCGAGTTCGACGATCTTCTCGACCGTGCAGTCGACCCACGCGACGATTCCGGCGAGGACGGGATTTCCGAGCGGGGATTCCTCCCACTCGGTTCCCTCGAAACGGTTCGGGCCGCCGGCCATCCGCCGGGACAGGCGTTCCTGGTTGCCCGCGAGCGCGTTGGCGCAGAACCGCCCGGCTGTCCGGATCGTCCGCAGGGTGTTGGAGGAACCGTCCACCAGAAAGGAAACAAGGGGCGGTTCCAGGGACACGGACATGAAGGTTCCGACGATCATTCCCCCGGGTTGCCGGTCGCTGTCCGTCGTGGTGATCGCGACCACGCTGGTGGGGAAGTGCCCCAGCACCTCACGGAAGTAGCGCCCCTCGACCGCGTCCGGTACGGCCCCTCCTTGCTCGCTCACTCTCCTGACATCCCGTCAGATCAGGACGCGCATCGGCTCGGGCAGCTCAAGTCCCATCTGGGCGAGGGCATTTGCGTGGTACGCCGCCCCCGGGACGTGGATCATGTGCTGGAGCCCCACGTGCGCGTCCCGCCAGAACCGCTGGAGCGGGTTCCCGCGCCGGATCGCGTTGCCGCCGGACCGTACGAAGATCTCGTCCAGGGCAGCTACGGCACGCCACGCGCAACGCACCTGGTTGCGGCGGACGTTGGAGCGGTCCTCGACAGTGATGGGCTTTCCGGCCTCGACCTGGTCGTACAACCGGCTGATGCCGTCGATCAGTTGGACCCGGGAGGCGGCGATCTCCGCCGCGGCCTCCCCGGCGGCGTACAGCACGTAGGGGTCGTCACGTACCTGGACGCCGGTCACGGCGACCCGGTCCCGCTGCTGGTCGAGGTGGAGGGCGAGGGCGCCCTCGCAGATGCCGACGACGGCGGCGGTGATCCCGAGCGGGAACATGGAGCTGAAGGGCAACTTGTAGAGGGTGTCGGTGAGTCCGACCGCCTCGGCGGCGCTGCCCTCCTGGACCACTTCCTGCCTGATGGTGCGGTAGGCGGGGATGAACGCCTTGTCGACGACGACGTCCTTGCTGCCGGTGCCGGCCAGGCCGATCACATCCCAGGTGCCGTCGATGATCTCGTAGTCCGAGCGCGGCAGTACGACATGGAGCACGGAGATCGGCCCCGCCGGCTTCCCCCTGCCGTCGCCGACGAGCGCGCCGAGGAAGTCCCAGCCGCAGTGGTCGCTCCCGGAGGAGAAGGGCCAGCGCCCGCTGAGCACGTATCCGCCGTCCACGGGTTCCGCGATGCCGTTGGGCATGTACGGCGAGGCGATCCAGGTGTCCGGGTCGTCGTCCCACACCTCGTGCGCGAGCCGGGGGTCCAACTGGGCCAGTTCCCAAGGGTGTACGCCGACGACACCGGAGACCCAGCCCGCCGCCCCGTCGTACCGCGCGACCGCCGTCACCGCTTCGGCGAAGTCGCGGGGGTGGGCGCTGTAGCCGCCGAACTCCTTGGGCTGCAGAAGCCTGATCACCCCCGCGGAGCGGAGCAGTTCGACGGTACGGTCGCTCAACTTGCCCAGTTTCTCGTTCTGTTCGGCGAGTGCGGCCAGTTCGGGCCCGAGTTCCTCGACACGGTCGACCACTTCGTGCGTCACGCCGCACACCTCCTGCTGGCTGGTTCCTCGCAAGTGCCGCACACACGCGGCGGGATGGTCCCAGTGTCATTTCCGGCACCGAGCGCCCGCTGGCCGATTTCCGCTGACCGGGACTGTGGATCAGCGGGTGACGCGAGGCCGCAGCGCGGTGGTGGAGCGTCCCTTGAGGGCGGACAGCCATACGCCGGCCCCGTAGGCGAGGTCGTCGAGGCGGCGGGCGACGCCGTAGCGGACCGGGTCCAGGTCGGCCCGGTCCCGTCGGTACTCCAGGGCGATGTCGGCCAGCGCGGCCACCGCCGCGGCCCGGCGCACCCTGCGGGAGGCGACACAGCCGACGACCGTGAGGGGCCACCAGTGCCGGTTGAGGAGGGCCGAGGTCTGGGCCAGCGCGGCCAGCGCGCCGTTGGCCGTGAGCCGCGCGGCGAGCCGGTGACGGTCTCGGGTGTCGCCGAGTCTGCGGCCGATCCGGTAGGTGACGCCGACGAGGACGGCCCCGGCGACGGGCGGCGACCAGCGGCGCTGGGCGAGCAGGGCGGTCACGAGTGCCGCGCTCCACGGGGCGAACACGGCGGGGGCGATGAACCGTGGGTGACGTTCGGCGAGGGGGTGGGCCCCGGTGCCGTAGACGGCCTTGCGCAGCAGCCAGTCGTCGACGCGGGTCCGGTGCTCGTGGGCCGCCTCGGCGGCCGGCTCGTAGCGCACCCGCCGGCCCCGCTCGATCAGTCGCCAGCACAGGTCGACGTCCTCGCCGACCCGCATCCCTTCGTCGAAGCCCTCCGCGAGGGCATCGGTTCGCGCCACTACGCAGGCCGTGGAGGCCCAGGAGACCGGGCTGCCGGGGCGCACTCCGGCCGGGTGGGCGCCCAGGTCGAGGGAGGAGCGGGCGTTCTCGTAGCGTTCGATCCAGGTGGGGGCGGCCGAGGGCAGTCCGATGATGCGGGGTACGGCCATGGCGACGGCTGCGTCGGCGAAGTGCCGGAGCAGCGTGGGCACGGTGTCGGGGGCCAGCACGATGTCGGAGTCGACGAACGCTACGAACGGGGTGGTGACGAGCCGCAGTCCGGCGTTGCGGGCGCCGGCCGGGCCGACGTTCGTGGTCAAGGGAAACAGCTTGGCGCCGTGTTCGGCGGCTACGGCGGCCACAGCCTCCGGGTGTCGTGAGGCGTCGTCGACCACGATCACGGGATGGCCGTCGCCAACACTGCTGAGCAGCCTGGCGAGTTGGCGCGGTCGGTCGCGGACCGGTACGACCACGGTGTACCGGGGGTCTGTGGGCGGGGGCAGCGAACCGACGACCGGATTGGCCATGCCGAGGTCGAGCAGCCGGTCCGCGAGCAACGCGGACGCCGGGTCCCGCACGCACAACCTCCGCCCGGTGAGCAGCCGTTGGGCCCGTGGGGTCAGCCGGATCAGCCGGGTCGGGAAGCCGCCGACGAGGGCCCGGCCGCCGTCCACGATCCGGGTGTGCCGGTCGAGTTCGACGAGAAAGCCGACGGGCAGCGTCATGGCTGTACGGCCTCGTGAGCGGGCTCGGCGAGGCGGCCCCGGTCGTCCACGCTCCAGGCGGTGATCCGGCGTACCGCGGCCGACACCATCGCGTTCATCGTCGTACGGCCCTCCCCCGCTGAGGCGCCGGTCGGGTCGCCGAGGACTCCGGACGGGGAGATCGCGCGGATGCCGTGAGCCGTCAGTTCCGGGAGGAGGACGGACAGCGGCCGGGTGTCGCCGGTGACCGCTGCCGCCAACTGCACGCGCTCCGGGGCGATATGGAGCATGACTGAGGTCTCCGTACGGCCGGCGTGCGCGTCGCCTCCAGGTACGGAGCAACCGGTCCAGGCCACGTCGTGGCCTTCGGCGCGCAGCAGGCGGACGGCGGTGTCGAGGGGGGCGGTGTTGCCGCCGTGGCCGTTGACGAGGACGGTCCGCGCGGCCCACAGGGACAGTGAGCGCACCGACTCCACGAGTACCGCGCGCAGTGCCTCGTGGCCGATCGAGACGGTTCCGGGGAAGCCCGCGTGTTCGCCGCTGGCACCGTAGGGCAGGGTCGGTGCAACCAGTGCGCCGGGGACGGCAGTTGAGGCTCTCCGGGCGACGGCGTGGGCGATGACGCTGTCGGTGTCGAGCGGCAGATGCGGGCCGTGCTGTTCGGTGGAGCCGATCGGCAGCAGGACGAGCGCGTCGGACGGCACGTCCGGCCAGGCGGTGCGGGCCAGTTCGGTCGCCCTGTCGCCGGTCATGCTCGGGCGGCCGGGGCCGGGGTGTCGTGGCCAGAGAGGTCGGAACCGCCGCCCAGTTCCAGGCGGAAGCCCGGCGGTATCACCAGATCGTCGGGCGTCAACTCGTGGACGGAGGAGTGCCCGAGGCCCAGCACCGCCGAGTCGAGTCCGGCGCGCAGGATGTCGAGGACGTTCTCCACGCCGGCCTGTCCGTTGGCCGCCAGGCCCCACAGATAGGCGCGGCCGATCAGTACGGCGCGGGCGCCGAGGGCGAGGGCCTTGGCCACATCGCCGCCCCTGCGGACGCCGCCGTCCAGGAGGACTTCGATCTGGTGGCCGACCGCGTCCGCTATGGCGGGGAGCACCCGGATGGTGGCGGGAGTGGTGTCGAGGTTGTTGCCGCCGTGGTTGGAGACGGAGAGTGCGGAGACTCCCGCGTCGACGGCCCGCTTGGCGTCGTCGACACGACTAACTCCCTTGAGCAGGAAGGGCCCGCCCCATTCCGCGCGCAGCCATGTCACGTCCTCCCAGGTCGGAGGTGTGGTCTGCATCCACTCTCCGTAGGCGCCGAAGAAGGTGGGGGCCTCGCCGCCCGGGGGCCGCAGGTTGGGGACCGAAAGGTCGGGCAGGCGGCGCGACTTGGCGAACCTGAGCAGCCAGCCGGGGTGGGGCAGCACATCGGGTGCGAACCTCAGCATGGTCTTCAGGTCGAGCCTGTCCGGGATGGCGGGGCTCCCCCAGTCCCGGCCGTGGGAGAAGGACCAGTCGAGGGTGACGATGAGCGCCTTGGCACCGGCCGCCCTGGCCCGGTCCATGCGCTGCACCATCGTCGCGCGCGTGCCGCTCCAGTACAGCTGGTAGAAGAGGTCCGGCTGCGCCTCGGCCACCTCTTCAACTGCCTTGCCGGCAAAGGAACTCAGCCCCATGACGACGCCCCGGCTCGCCGCCGCGCGGGCCACGGCGACCTCGCCCTCGGGATCCACCGCCTGTACCCCGGTGGGCGAGATGAGCACCGGGAACGAGAGGGGCACCCCGAGCACGGTCGTGGACAGATCACGCTCCGCCTGGTGCCCAACTACCCTTGGCGCGAAGCCCAGTTCGTCGAAGGCCGCCGTGTTGTCATCGATCGTACGGCCGCGCTCCGAGCCCGCGACGAGCGCGCCGTAGACCGTGCTCGGCAGCCGCTTCTTCGCCCGGCGCTGCGCTTCGGCGACCGTCTCGAACCAGGGGTTCCTGCCCATGACGTGTTCTCTTCTCTTGAGGTCCTAGGTGAGACGCAGGCCGGTCAGGGGGTCCTCGGCGCAGTCGCCGACCGGGGGCCGTTCCAGGTCCCGGCGCCGGGTGAGCACCAGGTCCACGGGCCGGCGGCGGGAGTGGTCACCGGACGGCTTGGGGAGGTCCGTCCGGTCGCCGGGGCGCTTGGCGAGTTCCTGTTCGCCGTAGCCCTGCACGCACTCGGGGTCGGGGCCGTCCAGGGGCAGGCCGGTGAAGAACTTGGCGGCCATGCAGCCGCCCTTGCAGGTGTCGTAGAAGGCGCAGGACGCGCAGGCTCCGCCGTGCTGCGGGGTGCGCAGCCGCGCGAAGAGTTCCGAGCCGCGCCACACCTCGGTGAACCCGCCGGGCGCGCGGACGTTGCCCGCGAGGAACTCGTCGTGGATGGCGAACGGGCAGGCGTAGACGTCGCCGACGGGGTCGATCAGACAGACCACGCGTCCGGCGCCGCACAGGTTGAGGCCGGGCAGTGGCTCGCCGTAGGCGGAGAGATGGAAGAAGGAGTCGCCGGTGAGTACGTGCTCGCCGTGCGCCAACAGCCAGTCGTACAGCTCGCGTTGCTGGCCGGGGGTCGGGTGGAGGTCGTCCCAGACGTCGGCTCCGCGGCCGGAGGGGCGCAGTCGGGTCAGGCGGAGTTGGGCGCCGTAGTGGTCGGCGAGCGCCTTGAACTCGTCCAGTTGGGGGATGTTGTGGCGGGTGCAGACGACGGAGAGCTTGAAGTTGCGCATGCCTGCGGCGGAGAGGTGTTCCATGGCCTTGATCGCCGTGGCGTACGAACCCTGGCCGCGTACCGCGTCGTTGACGTCCGCGGTCGCGCCGTCGAGGGAGATCTGTACGTCCACGTAGTCGTTGGCGGCGAGCCTGCGGGCGGCTTCGGGGGTGATGCGGACACCGTTGGTGGAGAACTTCACGCCGACGTGGTGGGCGGTGGCGTAGTCGAGGAGTTCCCAGAAGTCGGCGCGGACGGTGGGTTCTCCACCGCCGATGTTGACGTAGAAGACCTGCATGGCCTCCAACTCGTCGATGACCGACTTGGCTTCGGCGGTGGACAGCTCGCGCGGGTCGCGGCGGCCGGAGCTGGAGAGGCAGTGGGCGCAGGCCAGGTTGCAGGCGTAGGTCAGTTCCCAGGTGAGGCAGATCGGTGCGTCGAGTCCGGATTCGAAGAGGTCGACCAGCCGTGTTCCGGCGGCGGTGGCGGTCATGGGGTCCTTCCGACGAGCATCGAGGACTCGGCGAGGGCTGCCAACGCCCTGTCGTAGCACGGTAGTTCGGCCTCCGGCACACCGGCCGCGAGGCAGGCGGCGCGGGCCGTGGGGGCGTCCGCGAGGGACTCGACGACGGCCAGGAGTCTGCGGTCCTTGAGGAACGTCAGCCTGCGCGTCCCGAAGTGGTAGAGCAGCGCGCCGAACGGTTCCGGGCGCACCGAGACCTGGGGATGCAGACCGAGGGCGCGGTCGAGGGTCGGCGCGGTCATACGGGCGGCTTAGTAGACACCGCACATGCCGTCGATGGAGATCTCCTCGATGAGGTCGTCGGCCTCGATCAACTGCTGTTCCGTGACGGGTTCTTCGGCCCTGTTCTCGTTGGCCGGGACGGTCGGTACGGAGTGGAGCTCGTTCATGCGAATCTCCCTGGGCATACGGGCGGCTGCGCGGTCGACAGTAATGGCACCCGGTGCCGAAAGTGAAGAGGAAGCCACCATGATTCTTTCGACCGGTCGGTCTATATCAGCGCCGAGGTCCGGTTGAGCCGCCCGGACGTCATCGTCGTGGGGGCGGGTGGGAGCGGAGCCCCACTGGCCGCACGGCTGAGCGAGGACGCCGACCGCAGTGTGCTGGTGCTGGAGGGGGGGCCCGTGCCACGCCAACGCACCGCGTTCTCAAGGGAGTTGCTGGACCCGCGACTCGTCCCGGGTGCGCAGCCCGGGCATCCCGCCGTCCGGCCGTACGCCGTCCATCTCGCACCGGGGCGGCCCTGCACGGTCGTGCGGGGACGCTTCCTCGGCGGGTCGACCACCGTCAACGGCGGCTACTTCGTGCGGGCCCGGCGCGAGGACTTCGACCGGTGGTCGGCGGCAGGAGGTGCTGCCTGGTCGTACGAGCGGGTGCTTCCGCTGCTGCGTTCCCTGGAGACCGATCTCGACTACGGCGAGGGCGAGTCGCACGGCGCCGAGGGTCCGATACGGATCCGGCGAACGGACCTGCGACACCCCGCCGCCGTGGCATTCCGGTCCTCCGCACGGGAGTTGGGCTTTCCGGAGGAGCCCGACAAGAACGCCCAGGGCACACCCGGGTTCGGGCCGGTGCCGTCCAACTCCGTGGACGGGATACGGGTCAACACCGGTGTCGGTTATCTGCTGGGCGCACTCGATCGCCCCAACCTGACGGTGACGGGCGGCAGTTCGGTGACCCAGGTGGTCATCGAGCGGGGCCGGACGACCGGTGTCGTCGTCGAGCGCGAGGGGCGTCGTACGACGGTGGAGTGCGGCGAAGTCGTGCTGTGCGCCGGGGCGTTCGGCTCCGCGCAGCTGCTGCATCTGTCGGGCGTCGGACCGAGCGAGGAGTTGGCGCGCCTCGGCATTCGGGTGACCGTGAACTCCCCTGCCGTAGGAGCCCGGTTCGGAGACCATCCGCAGCTGGTCCTGGAATGGCTGCCCCGACGGCCCATGCCCGCATCCGCCGAGTCCTGGCTCGGCGGCTGTCTCCATCTGTCCGCGTCCGACGGCGACCATCCGGGAGACCTGGAGATTCTCCAGTCGCTCGTGCCGATGACGGGCCTGACCGGTGGCACCGTGACCGTCCCCGGCGCGCCCCTCGCGTTCCTGGCGTCCGTGCAGTCGCCCCGGCTCGGCGGCCGGCTGCGCACGCTGTCCGCCGACGCCGCCACTCCCCCGCGTATCGACTACGGCTATCTGGAGACCGGCGAGGACCGGCGGCGGCTGCGCGAAGTGGCCCGTGCCACGGCCGCGTCGGTCGCCGCCGACGCGTTCGAGGAGGTGTCGCGCGGGCTCGTGGAGCCGGGGCCGGAGGTGCTGGCGGACGACGGGCTGCTCGACCGGTGGATCGAGGCGCGGCTCGGCACCTCGCAGCACACCTGCGGCACGGTTCCCATGGGCCCGGCCGGCGATCCCGGGGCGGCCGTCGACCACTACGGGCGTGTGCACGGTGTCGTGGGCCTGCGCGTCGCGGACACGTCGATCCTGCCGACTCCGCCCTTGCGCGGCCCGGCGGCCACCGCCGTCCTCATCGGCGAGCTCGTCGCCGACGCCATGCGGCGCGACCTGCCGTGACACGGATCAGGCGAGGACCGGGGCCGGACCCTCGAAACCGGCCGCGAGTTGCCGCAGTCCCTGGTCCAACAGGTCGGCCAGGCTTGCCTGTTCGTCCGTCAGCCAGTGTTCGTAGGCGGCGATGCACGCGGCGAGGACGGTGTGGCCGATCAGCCGGGGCAACAGGTCCGAGGACGCCCGGCCGGTGCGTCGGGCGGCGAACTCCGTGACGAGTGTCCGCCACGACGCGTACCGCACGGTCGAGTCGGCCTGCAGCGTCGGCACCCGCAGGATGAGCGCCATGCGCTGCCGGTGCCAGGGCACCACCGCCGGGTCGAAGCGGTTGAACTCCACGACCGCCCCGCGCAGCGCGTCCATCATCGGGGCGGCCGGATCGCTGGCCGCCAACAGGGCGTCGAGCTTGACCAGTTCGGCCGCGAAGTCGCCCCACACCAGATCGTTCTTGGAGGCGAAGTAGCGGAAGAAGGTGCGGCGGCCGATGCCTGCCGCGGCGGCGATGTCGTCGACGGTCGTACGGTCGAAGCCGCGCCGCGCGAACAGCTCGAAGCCCACCCGTTCGAGGACGGCCCGCGAGGTCGCGGGCGGTCGGCCCGTTCTGGTCGGTCGCTGTCCGCTGTCGTCGTTCGCACCATCCACAGCGCACATCATGCACAGGTGCGGGGGTCGGCATGGTCCCGCACCGCCCGCGTCACCATGTCCGCGACCCTGCTCAGGCGGCGCTTGCGGAGGTCCAGGACGGGCGTCGTGACCGAAAGGCCCTGCGACGCCAGCAGGTTCATCAGGGCCCAGATGAGCTCGGGGCGTCCCGCCACCGGGAGTTCCCGGCCGTCCGGGGCGATGACCCTGGCCGCGGTGACACCCGCGAGGAGGTTGGTGCGCGCCCAGTCGACCACGTACGAGCGGCCGTTCGGGCTGACGGCGAGGACGACCTCTTTCGTCCGGTGGAGGACCGTCAGATAGTTCATCGGCACCGTCAGCCGCCGGGCGGCGTCGAACGGGGGTGTGCCGTCCGCGGGTCGGATACGCAGGACCGTGTCGAGGACCGGGCCGTGGTCCTGGAAGGTGGCCCTGCCGCGCATCTCCAGGAAGCGGGCGCGCACCAGCACCCCACCGCGCCGCGACCAACGACGGCCGACCCATCCGAACTCGCCTTTCTCACCTGGAAGTTGGTCGGCCAGCCGGCGTGCCTCCTCTCCCGGCTCGCTCAACGGCGCCTGCTCCTCGGGGCAGGCTCGGTACCGGTCGGCCAGGGCCGCGTAGCGTGCCGCCGTGTACGGGTCCAGCTGCCGCAGGTCGATCGTGTCGCCGGTCATGACGACGCCTCCGACCTCCCGTGAGATCCGCATCTGCTGGAACTGGCGGTCCGAGCTCCGGGTCAACTCGGCCGAACGGCCTTCGAGATCGATCAGCCGGGAGGTTCTCGTACCCGCGAGCAGGGCGCTGCGCGGCCAATCGGGGGTGACCGCTCGCCGCGCCCCGGGAGCGGCCGGTTCGACGAGGACGACCAGACGGCCCGCCGTGATCGCCGACAGGCACACGGACGGCGCCCGCCACTCGCCCGCGACCTCGAAGTCCCCGGTCCCGTCGGTGTCTTCGGTGTCGTGCACCCGCAGTCTCAGTCCGATCAGCGGTGTGAACTCGTCAGGGGTGTAGTTGCCCACATGGGTGGTGAAGGTCGACTCGCCGTCCGGGTTGTACCGGACCAGGGCTGCCTCCAGTACGTCCGCCCGCATCAACCGCGCCTGCGCCGAGCCCTGTTGGGACCGGGGCGCCAACAGCACGAAGGTGTCGTCCCGGTACGGGAAGCCCCCGCCCTTCAGCCGGTCCCTTCGCGTGATCCCGGGAAACTCCCTCCGCGTCGAGATGATCGCGGAGACGGGGATCGTGAGCGTCATGGCCGCCCCGGCCGCCGCTACGGCAGCCGGCCAGCCCCAGCCGGGGTCCTCGTCCCAGGCGGAGCAACCGATCGCAAGGAAGAACGGGCCCGTACAACAGCAGAGCGCGGCGAACAGCAGATTGCCGATGAACACACCGGCACGGCTACGCATGGCCTGTCCTCCGTTCCTGTCCTCTGTGGACTCGCCTCACTGAGAATGCTCACAACTCGACCCGGAACCGTCCGCAGTTCCGGACCGCTGATCCGCAGCTCGACCAGGCCGGCGGACTCCTCAGCTGACCCGGTCGACCAGGGACATCCGCACCGGATCGGAGCCGGCCCCGTCGTCGGTCATGTCAGCTCTCCGGTGCCTGGGGCCGGCTCCGCTCCAGCAGGTCCGCCAGGATGCGCAGTCCGGGGAGGCAGGGCTCGTCGTAGAGGACGGTGTGCTTCCGGCCGGACTTGGTGATGATCGTCAGCCGGCGGATCCGGCCGGTGCGGAACTCGATCCGGGGCTCCTCCCACACGTGGTACCGGGCCGCGTCGACGTAGCCGAACGCCTCCAGCACCCGGCCGTCGAAGGAGAGCAGCGCGGACTCGGTCACCGGCACGTCGTACGGCGGTGCCGGGGTCACGGGGTCGCACCGTCCCCCGCGTAGAGGTAGGCACCCGGCCGGGCGGGGTCGGCGACCAGCAGCACCTCGTCGCCGGTGCGCGGGATCCGCAGCTTGGAGACGACGGCCCGCAGGGCGATCCGGCCGGCGCCGCCCGACGGCTGCACGACGAGGTCGACGACCGGGTCGTGGTTGATCAGCTGACCGGTGTCGCCGATCGACACGACGACGGCGGACGTGGTCGGCGCTCCCGCCGCGAGCAACTGCTGTGCGCCGAGGCCTGAGTTGTACGCGCCCATCGACTCCTGGACTCTGGCGTAGTCCTCCTTGCCGAGAAAGGCGCGGGTGGTGCGGCCGTAGAAGCCCTTGCCGCCGGCCACCTGGGCCGCGATCTCCGCGGCCCGCTCCTCGCGGCTCTTGCGACGTCCGAAGAGTCCCATGACGGCTCCTCCTTCTGATCGGGTGGGTGTCCCGTGTTTCCCGCTGTCCCTGTGGACGCTAGGTGTCCCCGTTCGCCTACCGATCCCAGGTTCGACCGCCCGATCTCGGACGCCGTACCCTCCTGACATGCCGCTTCCGAGCCAGCCGACCGATGCGCGCCGTCCGCGCGCCATGGTCATCGACGGCTCCTGGCGTGCTCTCGGGCCGGGTCTCGAACCGCTGAGCGGCCCCGGTGGCACCCCCCTGACCCGGACCGTCAAGCTGATCCTGCTGCCGTTGGTCGTCCGGCCCGCTCTGCACCCCGAACTCGCGGCCGACTTCCTCGCGCCGGAGCGGGCAGCCCAACTCGACGCGCTGATACGGGAGTCCGGTGCGCGGCTGTTCGCGACGGCACAGTGGTTCACCCTCCTCAAGCGGACCCGCCGGGCGCTGGGCGTGGTGGCGGGCAACCCCCAGGACCTGTACTTCCAGCGGTGCTTCGAACTCGCCGCCGAGCACGGAGTGCCCGCCGCCGGTGCGGGTGCGTTGGCCAGGGCCGTCGTCGAGGACGTGGCCGACGCGGACGGCGGCCGTACGGTGGACGCGCTCAAGCGCCATCTGGCCGACGACACCCAACATGCCCGTATCGAGAGGGAGTTGGCCCTCGCGTGGGAGAGTCGCCGACCTGCTACGACCTCTGGTACGGCCGCTGTGGTCGCGCAAGCGGCCGAGGTGCTCGAAGCCTGCGGCGGGCCGGACGGGCCGCGGAACTCGCCGGAGTACGGGGCCATGGTCGAGGCGGGGGACGGTGACCTGCTCGGCCGCGCTCTGTGGGCGGACATGGGCACGGACAGGAGCGGGGTCTGGGGCCGTGCCGAGCTGCCGGTCCATCTGGGGCTGACGGAACGGCAGTCGCCGCCGCGTCCGCAGGTCGGCCGGGGTGCCTCGACGGCCACACTCCCTGCGCCGCTGGACCGCACACTCTTCGAGCGGCTCTTCGTCGTGCTCCAGTCCTCGGCCCGGCGCCAGGAACTGCCGACGGTCCCGGAACTCGTCCGGCGCGAGGTCGGCCGTAGCTGCGCTCCGCTCGGTCTGTACGACGAGAGCCTGCGCGTCGCCGTCGTACTCGGCGGCCGGCTCGCGGTCGGCCTCGACCCGCTGGGCACCGGGGAGTCCGCGCCGGGGCGGACCTCGGCGCACCGGGCGGTCAACAACCGTTGGCGACGGGAGGCCTCGGTCCTTCGCGCCCGCCGGATGACCGTCTCTCCCCGCCCCGATCCGGACGGCGGCGTGCTGGACGCCCTCGCCCAGGACCTCCGTACGCCCTGGGCCGCCTACATGCGGCGGTTGTGGGTGCGACTGCACGGACGCGACGTCCGCGACGCGCCGCTGACGGACGCCGCGGCGGCCTGGGCGGTGCTCGACGGGGTCGCCCGCTCGGTGATGATGGACCACCGGGCCAGGGTCCGGTCGGCGCTGCGTGCGCTGTCGACGCCTAAGGCACCACCACCCGCCGTACCCGAAGCGGCAGAGTCGAGGAGTGCGTGATGGCGCCGCCTCCCATGGATGTCCGCGTCGCAGGAGACGGCGACGGCATCATCCGGGTCGCCGTCGGCAGCGCCGGTCCCGACTTCACCCTGGCGGTGCTCGACGTCGCCGGAGCAGTGCTGACCTGGCCAGTCCTCGGGGACCTTGGACCACCGACCGCCGAGATCCACGACGTGGGGCGGGCGCAGCAATGGCTGTGGGCGGTCTACGGCGAGCGCGTCGCCGCCGCCGTGCACGCCTGCGCGACGGGCGAGCGGGCCGGAACACGAGTGCGGGCGGACCCGACCGCGCTCGCGGCCGACGCCGCCCGGCTCGGTTTCGGACACTGGTCGGCCCGCTGGTGGCCGGCCTCGCACCTGGACGGCATACCAACGCTCCAACCCGACCTACTCGGGCTGGAGTTGGCGGCGCTGACCCATCAGTGCCAGCAACTGTTCGACGGGAGTGGTGACGGCTTCGGTGACCTTGCTGACTTCGGTGACCAACCCGACGACTGCGCGGCCGAGCTGATCGAGGACCACCGGGCCGCCCTCGACCCGCTGATCCAGTGGTGGCGCGCGGCAACGGGGTCCTCGACGGACACGACACGCCGATTGGAGAGCGTGCTGCGGCTGATCGACGACGCGGCGGACGGCGCCGGTCTGGACGACCCTGAGCTGCGCCGGCTTCGCTCGCTCCTGGACCGGCCCGGTCCGGCCACCGCTCCGCCGGCCCCCGGCTCGCTGTTCGCCCGGTCCGAGGGCTACGCCCTCGCGGCGGGTCAACGGCTCGTCGCCGGCGGGCGGTTGATCGCCCGGGGCCGGGGGACCAACGACTGGCGGCGCTACCCGCCCGGGCTCGTCGACGCCTCCGAGACCGCGGTGTCCTGGACCGCCCGCGCACTCGGCGCACGACGGCAGTTCGAGGTCGATGTCGTCGCGCACAGCGCGGCACCCGCAACCGGCGCACCCCTCGCGGCGGAGGTCCGGGTGAACGACGGCCCACGGAAACGAGTCGCCCTCGCCAGGCGGGAGGACATGTGGACCGGCCGGGCGGACCTGGACCTGCCGCCCGGCGAGACCCGGCCACGCGTCGAACTCGGCGTGCTGCTGCCCGGCTTCGACCCCGGACCGGGTCCCGAAACCGGTGCCGAACGCGCCGCGATCCGCGCACTGGTCCGGCAGCGCCTCGCGGCGGCGGCACAGCCTGTCGCGTACGACGCGCTGCCGCACGACAGTTCCTCCGCACCGTTCCTCGCCGAGATCGCCGCCGCCACCACCGATGAGGACTACTGACGGATGCCGGACCAGGAAGACGACACGACGGACGGCGTCGGCTCGGTGACACCGCTCTACGGCGAACCGTTCGACAGCGGTCTGGCCCGGGCCGAGGAACATCACCTCAACGCCGAAGTCGCCGCCGCGATCGCCGTCTACGACGAGTTGCTCACCCTGACCGAGTCCCTTGAGGACTCCCCCGACGTACGGTTCCTGCGCGCGCATCTGCTGGCAAACGTCGCGAGTGTCCGGCTCGCCGCCACGGACTTCGTGTCGGCGCAGGACGCCATCGACCGGTCCCGCGCCCTGCTCGACGGCATCGCGTCGGCGCCGATGGGACCGCGCGGCCGTCAGCTGTGGCTGGAGCTGGTGCTGCGGACGCTGATCGCCAGGGCCGATCTGCTGCGCAGGACCGGGCAACTGGACGAGGCGCTGGCCTGTCTCGACGAGGCGGCGCTCAGACTGCCCGAGTTCGACGACCCCGACGGACTGCGCACCTCCGAACTCGGCCTGAACCGGGTGCACTTGCTGATGGACCGGGGCGCTTGGGGAACCGCCGAAGAACAGGCGTCGGCGCTGCTGTCGACCACTCCGGAGACGGCGGTGGAGACCATTCCGCGACTGCTGGTCGCCCTCGGTCTGATCTGTTCCTCGACCGGACGCTTCGACGCGGCCGAGGACCATTTCGCGCGCGCCGAGGACCACTTCCGGTTGTCGGGGGACACCGGTGAGCAGCAGACACTGCTGGCGCACCGGGCGTACGCCGCGCTGCACCGGGGCGAACTCGACCTCGCGGAGCGGCTGTTCGCGGAGGCGTCCGCGTTCTTCGAGCGGCAGGGGTGGTTCGGCGACCTCGCGGTCTGCGAGCAGGCGCGTGCCTTCCTCGCCGGTCAGCGCGGCGACGACAGCGGCGCGGAGGACCTGTTGGCGGCGAGCCTGGAGCGGTTCGAACGGCTCGGTGCCTCGATCGCCGCCGCCGACAGCATGCTGCTGGGCGCCCAGCACGCCTACGCCCGGGGCGACATCGACGAGATGAAGCGGCTGGCCCAGGGAGCCAGGGACGTGTATCAGGAGCGGGCGGTGTACGAGCGGTGCGCGCAGGTCGACCTCATGCTCGCGCGCACCCTTGAGGACAACCTGAACCGGACCGACCACGGCGACCGGGAGCGTGAGTCCATCGACAACGCGCTCTCCCTCGCACTGCCCGCCGCGCTGGCCCTGGAGGCGGCACGCTACGACTTCGCCACCGCCCACGCGCGCAGTGAGTGGCTGCGGCTCGCCGAGGACGCCGTACGGCTGGTGTTCCGCCTGGTGATGCGCCGACAGGACCAGGGGCTGCTCTTCGAACTGGCCGAACACCGTTGCGCGGGCGCCTCGTTGGCCCTGAATCCGAGCACCTCCACCACCCCGGTTGAAGACCTCGCGTCCGTCTTCCCGAACGCGGCCATGAAAACGTACTGGCACGACGCGAACGACGAGGACGGGCACGCGAACGGCACGATGACACTCGGTGGAGTGGCCGCCGAGGCCGCCGCCTCCGCCGGACTGCGGGTCTCGCCGCCGCCGAAGGTGCGGATGTCGGCGCAGCCGGGCCCGGGACGCGTCGCGCTCCAGGAGTACATCGCGGCGGCCGAGTTCCGTTATCGCCGACGGATCGTGCACGAGGAGGAGGTGCCGTTCTGGATCACCGACGACATGACGAGCCGCCCGGTGGTCCAGATCCGGCTGGCCGACGCCGGTGATCTGTTCATGACCTGGACCTGGGCCGGCGGAGCCCGGGGGTTCGGCACCGGTCACGGCCCCGGCGACGAGGTCGACCGGGCGGTCGGCGCACTCGCCGACGCCCTGCCGGGGGCGGGCGACGGGGCGGAGGGCATGCGGCGGGCGTTCACGGGCGCGCTGGCCGAACACGGCAGCGAGCACCGGCTCGCGCGGACACTGGCCGAGGCCCTGTGGCCGGAGGGGCTGACGGCGCAGATACGTCAGGTGTCGGAACGGGCGGGCCGTCCGCTGGTACGGATCCAGCCGTCGCCCCGGGTCGCCCAGGTCCCCTGGGAGCTGCTCGCCGTCGACGACGATGTCCGGCTCATCGACCTGGCGGACGTGGTGACCACCGCACCGGCGTCGCTGCGGCCACGAAATCCGTCGGCCGCAGCGACAAAGAGCGCGGACGCGGACCCCGTCGTCCTCGTCCTCGACCCCCGCGTCCCCGGCTTCCGCGCCGACTCCCCGCTCGGCTCGGTGCTGGGACCGCCCGGCTCCGACCCCGAGCTGCTGTCTCTGGTCCGGCGCCATCTCGACGCGGGCGCCGTCGTACCGGCCGTCGCCACCCCGGCGGAGGCCTTCCGCCGTACCGACCTGGACCGGGACTGGCTGAGCGGTGTGCTCCGCGAGGGCGCCCGCAGACTGCTCTACGTCGGGCACGTCAGCGGTGCGCCGGTCGAGGGCGGGCAGAGCGAGGACGGCACGCTGCACCTGTCCTGCGCCGCGGAGACCGTCGGTCTGACCGAGCCGCTGCGCACGCATCGGCCGCTGTCGGCCAAGGACCTGCTGCTGGGCACGCTCCCGCTGCGCGCGGACGGCGAGCCGGGCGCGCGGATCTGGCCGGCGCCGGCCCGGGTCGCCCTCATCGGCTGTGAGAGCGGCGGTGATCTGAGCTTCGCCGAGTCGTTCGGACCGGCGACGGCGATGCTGCACAACGGTGCCGAGTTGGTCACCGCCACCCGCTGGGTGCTGCCGACCAGCTTCGCCTTCCATCGGCTGGCTCAACTGCCGGAGTCCGTACGCCCGTTGTCGGAGGCTGTCGTCGCGGTCGACGCGGCGCACGAGCACGAGGACCCCGTGCACCGGCTCGGCCGCTGGCAGCGCGAGCAGCTCGACCGCTGGCGCACGGACGGTCGCATCGAGCACTCGCCCCTGCTGTGGGCGGCGCTGACCTGCATCGTCGTATGACCGGGATCACCCTGCCGCCGGTCACAACCGGACAATGATCAGGGCCGTGTCGTCGGTGGCACCGCCGTGCGGAAGGAGTTCGAGGAGTACGGCGTCCGCGAGGGCTTCGGGGTCGTTGTTCCGGTGGCGGACGAGGGAGTCGGCGAGGCGGACCAGGCCCCGGTCGATGTCCTCGTGGCGGCGTTCGATCAGGCCGTCGGTGTAGAGGACCAGAGTGGCACCGGGTGAGAACGTGGTGCCGGCCTGCGGCCTGGGTATCGGGTCGGGGCGGGCGTCGAGGGGCGGGTCGGTGGCCCGGTCGAGGAATTCCACGCTGCCGTCGGGACGGACCAGGACGGGCGGCGGGTGTCCGGCGCTGCTGTAGGTGATGGTGTGGTCGTCGAAGTCGACGAAGGTCGTGACCACGGTGGCGGATTCGGCGCCGTCGACGACATGGGCGTAGCGGCCCAGGACGTCGAGGGCCTGGGCGGGGCCGTCCGCGACCCGGGAGGTTGCGGTCAGGGCGCTGCGCAGCTGGCCCATGACGCCGGCGGCGGCCAGGCCGTGGCCGACGACGTCCCCCACGGACACGCCGATACGGTTGCCGCCGACCAGGTCGACCACGTCGTACCAGTCCCCGCACACGTTCAGGGAGCCGACGGCGGGCCGGTAGCGTACGGCGATCTGGTGGCCCGCGCTCTGCCGGCTGGTGGGCAGCATCGCCTCCTGCAGGGCGAGGGCGACCTCGCGTTCGCGGGCGTGGGCGCCACGCAGGCGTTCGTTGAGCTCCTGCAGTTCGCGGGCGCGGGTGTACAGCTCGGCCTCCAGCACCCGGGTGCGACCGCCGCCGGAGCGGCCGCGGGCCCGGATCAGCTCGGTGACCTCCTCGACGCGGTGGACCAGCAGGACGACCTTGCCGTCCGGGTCGAGGAGCGGTGCGTTGACCGGGCTCCAGTAGCGCTCCTCCCACTGCCCGGGGCAGGCCGTGGACTCGACGTCGTACCGCTGGAGGGCCATGGTGTCGCGCTCGCCGGTGGCGGTGACGCGGCGCAGCGAGGTCTCCAGGTTGCGCATGCCGGTGGCGGCGGGGTCGTTCGGGTTGTCGGGGAAGACGTCGAAGATGAAGCGGCCGACGACCTGCTCGCGGGTGCGGCCGGACATCCGCAGGAACTCCTCGTTGGCGTCCGCGTACACCAGGTCGGGTGTCAGCAGCGCCACCATCCCGGGCAGCCCCTGGAACACCGCCGCGTAGTCGATCGTCGCGTCCACCATGGCCCTGCCACCAATCACCGCTGTCACACCATTTTCTCACGATATAAGCAGAGCGAGCGGGCCCCGGGGGACGCATTGTGCCCACTCGGTCACTCGGCGATACACGACGGGTAGGGTGCCCCGGTGACCACGCCGCCTTCCTCCCCCACCCGGCTGATCATGCTGCGCGGCAACAGCGCCTCCGGCAAGAGCACGGTGGCCACTGCCCTGCGCGAGCGGTACGGGCGCGGTGTCGCACTGGTGCGCCAGGACGTCCTTCGCCGCGAGGTGCTGCGCGAGCGCGACGTCCCCGGCGGCGCGAACATCGGCCTGATCGACCTGACCGTCCGGCACGCCCTGGCGCACGGTTTCCACACCGTGCTGGAAGGCATCCTCTACGTCGCCCACTACGGCGAGATGCTGGCCGGGCTGCTCGCCGACCATCCGGGCCGCACGCACTGCTACTACCTCGACGTGCCGTTCGAGGAGACCTTGGCCCGGCATGCGACGAAGCCCATCGCGGACGAGGTGAGCGAGCACCAACTCCGTGAGTGGTACCGGCCGTTGGACGTGCTCCCCCGTGGTGTCGAGACGGTGGTCCCGGCGACGAGCCCGCTGGAGGAGACGGTGGAGCGGGTGCTGCGCGAGTCCGGCCTGTGGGTCGGGAGCTCGTTGACCCGTCCTACGCTGTCCCCGTGACCGAGAGCGAGACCCCGAGCGCAGCGGCGGCCCGGCTCACCGGGTGCGCGGTGACCGGCGAGCGTCCGCTGTCCGGGACGGTCACCGAAGTCGCGCTCGACAGTGGGCAGTTGGTGATCGTCAAGGGCGATGCGGCCCCCGGCGCGCTGCGCGCCGAGGCGGCGGGGCTGCGCTGGCTGGGCGACGCCGGTACGGTCCGTGTGCCCGCCGTGCGCGGGCTGGACGAGCGGTGGCTGATCACCGATCGCGTCGACACCGGTCCGCCGAGCGCGCGAGCGGCGGTCCGGTTCGGCCGGGAGCTGGCCGCCCTGCACGCCTCCGGGGCACCGGCGTTCGGCGCGCCGCCGCCCGGCGGGCCCACGGAGGCGTACATCGGGCTCGCCCCGATGCGCAACGTTCCCACCGCCGACTGGCCCAACTGGTACGCCGGACAACGGGTGTTGCCCTATCTGCGCAGCGCGGTCGACATGGGCGCCTTGGAGCACGCCGAGGCCGCGGTGGTGGAACGTGTCTGCGAACGGCTGCCCGAACTCGCCGGTCCCGCCGAGCCGCCCGCCCGGCTGCACGGTGATCTGTGGAACGGCAACGTGCTGTGGGGCGCCGACGAGCACGTCCGGCTGATCGACCCGGCCGCGCACGGCGGACACCGGGAGACCGACCTGGCGATGCTGCGTCTCTTCGGCTGCCCTCATCTGTCCGAGGTGCTGGAGGGATATCAGCAGGCCGCGCCGCTCGCCCCCGGCTGGACCGACCGTGTCGGGCTGCACCAGCTGTTTCCGCTGCTGGTGCATGTGGTGCTGTTCGGGCGCGGCTATGCCGAGCAGGCGTTGTCGGCGGCGCGGGCGGCCCTGACCGGGTGACACCGGCCAGGGACGCCCGTGACCGTGGCCCGTGCCAGGCAGGGTCGGCTTCGGCAGGGTCGCCACCTCCTCCCGCGCCTTCTCCAGCTGCTCCGCCGTGTCGTGGGGCAGCTGGAGAAGGCGCGGCCGGGCGTCGCGGAAGCGGAACCGCAGCGCCGAGGTGTGGTCGAAGGCCTCCGAGGCGACCCAACCACCCACGGTCCAGGGCGAGATGATGATGGCGGGCACCCGGAATCCGCCGCCGATCGGCAGCCCCTGGATGAACTCGTCCTTCGTGCCCGTGAGCGGGGTCGGCGGGACGACGTGGTCGAACAGGCCGTCGTTCTCGTCGTAGTTGAGGATGAACGCGGTCTTGCGCCACACCTTCGGGTTCGAGGCGATGGCCTCGATCTTCGACGCGACGTCGTCGGCGCCGGTGGCCGGAAGGTAGTCCGGGTGCTCCGACTGGTAGCTCGTGGGGCAGATCCACGACACCGTCGGCAGCCGGTCGTTGCGCGCGTCGTCCTCGAACGTGCCGTGCGGCTGCGGCCGTACACCCCGCTCGTAGACCTTCCAGCTCACGTCGGCGTTCTGGAGGCGTTCCGCGTACGTCGTCCAGCGGTACGGCGTCGGTGCGACGTTGCTGATGATCGGGCCGCCCCGGGTGCCGCCGGGGTCGATCGAACCGGTCATCCACATCAGCCGGTTGGGCCAGGTGGGCCCGAACACCGAGCAGAAGTAGTTGTCGCAGATGGTGGAGGTCTCGGCGAGCGCGAACTGGAACGGGATGTCCTCGCGCGTGTAATAGCCCATCACGTAGGGGCCGTTGACGCCGTCGGCCTTGCGGTGGGCGGGCAGCCACTGGTCCATCCTGCCGTTGTTCCAGGCCTGGTGCTGCACCGCCCAGGCGTGACTGGTGGACGGGATGGTGAATTTGCGGCCAACGGGCGGAAAGGGGTTGGCCAAGCCGTGACCGGCAACATCCGGGCGTTGCCGGGGTGTTGCCAAACCTTGGCGGGCGGCTGGCCGGCGCATGATCCGGCCCGGCCGGGGACATCGGCCGACGTACTTGTTTCCCGTCTGCGAAGTTATCCGGGAACGGAGCTTCTGGGGCGCAGCCGGGCGGCGATCGCGGCGACGTCGTCCTCGGCCTCCTGGACGTGGAGGCGGAGCACGATGTCGTCAAGGAGGCGGGAGACGCCCTGGCCGGGGTGGAGGCGCAGCCGGGCCAGGCGGGACAGGGAGACGTCGATGTCCTCGCCGCGCCGCTCGACCAGGCCGTCGGTGAACATGACCAGCGTGTCGTCGGGGGTGAGGGTGAGCGTGGTCATCTCGTAGTCGGCGGAGCCCGTGCCGAGGGGCGGGCCGACGGGGACGGGGATCAGTTCACCGGCGCCCTCGCGGTGGAAGACGGCGGGCGGCAGATGGCCGGCGCTCGCGAAGGCGGCGGTGCCGCGGTCCGGGTCGAGGAGGGCGAGCAGGCAGGTCGCGGGGCGGCGGTTGTGCTCCTCGGACATGGCGGTGTCCATCTGGCGCAGGATGCGGTGGGGCGGCAGGTCGGTGGAGGCGACGTAGCGCAGCATCGAGCGGTAGGCGTTCATGTCGACGGCCGCGTCCAGGCCGTGTCCCATGACGTCGCCGATGACGAGGAGGGTGCGGCCGTAGTGCAGTCGTACGGCCTCGAACCAGTCGCCGCCGACGAGGGTGCCGCTGCCCGCGGGCAGGTAGCGGGTGGCCATCTCGACGTTGGGGTGGGGGCGGCTGGGCTCGGTGAGCAGGACCTGCTGCAGGTTCAGGGCGGTGGTGCGCAGTCGGTGGTGTTCGACGGCGTGGTGCAGATGGGCGGCGGTGAGCCGGGCCGCGTAGTGCACGGCGGCGGCCTCGTCGTCGCCGAAGGTGCGTCCGGCGCGGATCGCGAGGAGCGCGCCGTAGGCCTTGCCCCAGGCGGTCAGCGGCACGGACAGGGCGGCCAGGACGCCGTGGTCGTTGGTGGTGAAGGAGGTGGTGATCGGGTGGCCGGCGTCCAGGGCGCGGACCATGACGTCCTCACGTGGCGTGCTGCGCAGGCTGTCCAGGAGTTCCTTGCGGCCGACGGCCGCCATCGGGTGCAGCATGCCGTGCGGTGCGGGGCGTGCCTCGTCCTGGGCGAACAGGTCGACGGCCGCGGCCTCGCACAGCTCGTCGACGAGGAACCCCGCGCACTCCCCCGCGGTCCTGCGCTCGTCGAGCGTCGACCCGATCGCGGAGACCGCCCGCCGCGCGAGCACGAACCGATCCGCCGGGCCCTCCTCGGACCCGCCAACCCCGTCACCGTCCACCACGGCCCCTTTCTGCCACCCCCATCCCAACACCCGAGCGCCCGTTCGTACGGTAGCGACCCGTGGTGCGGTGCGATCGGGTCGGGCGGCGAGGGGTCGGCGCATCCCAGCGGTCGCCGGCCGCCGGTGCCGAAACTCCGTGGCCGCGGCGTCCGTGGCGCCGATACCGCCTGTTCCCGAGGAGCGGCCTGTGATCGACGCCCATCCGTGCGGTGCCTCACCGGCCCCAAGGTCCTGAACCGGGTCGGGGAGTTCAACTGGCGTGCCTGGCCGCACCAGTTGCCCAAACCGGTGCCGGGCGGGGAACCCGCCGCACTTCACACCCGCAGCGTCGACCGGAGCATGAGTTCGGGCAAGCTGCGGAAGCGATGTTTCCCGGACGGCGACTCCCGGCCGCAGGACGTACGGGTCACCGTAGGACCGCCGCCCCGAGCGGCGCACGAAAGTGTTTCGTAACCGAGGAATTTCCCGTGCTTGTCCTGGGTGTGAATTCCGTGTCAGTGTCCCGGCCAGCAGGCAGGCGAGCCGCGGTGGGACATCCGAAAGCCTTTCGGGCCGGTATCCGTTTCCGCCTCTGTCCTGCGACTACAAGCAGAAGCTGCGCGTGGCCTTCGGCGCGAACCAGGCCCCGGACCTCTTCTTCAGCTGGGGCGGCGGCGCCCTGAACGACTACGTCAAGGCCGGCAAGGTCGACGTCCTGAACGCCACGGACGTGAACTCGGACCGCTACACCGACAGCGTGATGCAGAGCGCGACCTTCGACGGCAAGGTCTACGGCGTCCCCGTCAACGGCCTCGCCCCGGTCGTCCTCTACTACAACAAGAAGGTGCTGTCCGACGCGGGCGTCCAGCCGCCGAAGACGTACGACGACCTCCTCGCGGCCGTGAAGAAGCTCAAGGGCAAGGGCGTTACCCCGCTGTCGCTCGCGGCGAACTCCAAGTGGCCGACGCTGATGTACCTGGAGTACCTGCTCGACCGGACCGGCGGCTCGCGCGTGTTCGCGAACATAGCCTCCGGTGACGCCGCCGCCTGGAAGGACCCGGCGGTCACCAAGGCCAACCAGAAGCTCCAGGACCTGGCCAAGGCCGGCGCCTTCGGCGACAACGCGTCCTCCGTCAGCTACGACCAGGGCGCCTCGACCGCGCTGCTGTACACGGGCAAGGCGGCGATGGAGGTGATGGGCACCTGGGAGTACGCCAACATCGCCGAGGCCGCGCCCGGCTTCCTGAAGAAGGGCGAGCTGGGCTACACCGCGTTCCCGGCCCTCACCGGCGGCGCAGGCAGCCCCGCGAACATCGTCGGCAACCCGTCGAACTTCCTGTCGCTGAACACGTCGTCCAAGCACAAGTCGGACGCGCTGACCTACCTGAAGGACTACATCCTGAACGGCTCCCAGGTCGACGCCTACCTCGCCTCGGGCAGCGTCCCGCCGGTCAAGGGCCTGGACTCCAAGCTGGCCGCGGTGACCTCGTCCTCCGACAAGGCGTGGCTGACCTTCGTCTACGACCTGGTGGAGAAGGCCCCGAGCTTCCAGCTCTCCTGGGACCAGGCGCTGCCGTCCGACCAGGCCGACCCGCTGCTGACGAACACCGACAAGTCGTTCCTGCGGCAGATCTCGCCGGCCGACTTCGGGGTGAACATGAGCAAGGCGGGGTCGTGACGATCACCACCCCCCCCGGACGCCGGAGAGGAGGGAGCGGCCTCCTCATGGCCGCCCCGGCCCTGCTCCTCTTCGGCCTCTTCGGTCTCGTCCCCCTGATCGGCGTGGCGGCGCTCAGCGTCGCCCGCTGGGACGGCCTCGGTTCCATCAGCTGGGCGGGCCTCACCAACTGGACGTCCGTCCTCACCGACAGCGCCACCTGGCAGTCGCTGTGGCTGACCGTCAAGGTGATGGTGGTCAGCTGGCTGGTGCAGACGCCCATCGCCCTGGCGCTCGGCCTGTTCCAGGCGCCCAAGGGGCGGCTGCGCGCCCTGTTCGCCGTGCTGTTCTTCCTGCCGCTGCTGCTCTCCGCGGTGGCGATCGGTCTGACCTGGCAGGCGCTGCTCGACCCGTCGTTCGGCATCGGCGCCACGCCCGGCCTGCACTGGCTGGCCAAGCCGCTGCTCGGCTCCCCCGAACTCGCCCTGTACACGGTGATCTTCGTTATCGCCTGGCAGTTCGTGCCGTTCCACGCCCTCCTCTACCAGGCGGGCATACGGCAGATCCCGACCGCCCTGTACGAGGCCGCCGCGCTCGACGGTGCCGGGCCGGTGACCCGGTTCCTGCACATCACGCTGCCGCAGCTGAAGTACACGCTGGTCACGTCGAGCACGCTGATGCTGGTCGGCTCGCTCACCTACTTCGACCTGATCTTCGTCCTGTCCGGCGGTACCGGCGGGCCCGGCACCGCGACCCGCGTCCTTCCCCTCTCCATGTACATCACCGGTTTCCAGGCCCACGACATGGGCCGGGCCAGCGCGGTGGCCACCCTGCTCGTGGTCTTCGGCCTCGGCCTGTCGCTGCTGACCACCCGCCTGTCCGGCTTCACCCGGATGGACAGCCAGCAGGAGGGCATGTGAGCACCACCGTGACCAAGACCCGTGCCGCCGCCACCGAACGGCGGACCGTTCCCTCCCACCGGGCCCCGAGGCCCGGCCCCGTCCGGAAGAACCCCGTTCCGGGGATCCTGCGCCGCGCCCTCACCGGCGGCGCCGCCCTCTTCTGGACGGCGATCGTCGTCGTCCCCATCTACTGGCTGGTCGTCACCAGCCTGCGCAGCAAGTCCGACTTCACCTCCGACAGCCCCCTCGCCCTGCCCAGCCACCCGACGCTGGACAGCTACCGCACCGTCCTGGACGGCGACTTCACCACCTACCTCCTCAACAGCGTGATCGTCACCGCGGGCACGGTCGTCATCGCCGTGGCCGTCGCCCTGATGGCCGCGTTCTCGATCGTCCGCAACGCCGGCAGCCGCTTCTCCCGGGTCTCGTTCCGCGTGTTCCTGCTGGGCCTGGCGATCCCGCTGCAGGCGGTGATCATCCCGGTCTATCTGCTGATCATCCGGATGCATCTCTACGACAGCCTGCTCGCGATCGTCCTGCCCTCGGCGGCGTTCGCGCTGCCGATCACCGTGATGATCCTGGTCAGCTTCCTGCGGGACGTGCCGCGTTCGCTGTTCGAGGCGATGATCGTCGACGGCGCCGGCGACTGGCGGATGCTCTGGTCGCTCGCGGCTCCCCTGGCCCGCCCGGCACTGATGACGGTCGCCGTCTACGACGGTCTCCAGGTCTGGAACGGCTTCCTCTTCCCCCTCATCCTCACCCAGAGCGGCGACAAGGCCGTACTGCCGCTGGCGCTGACCCTGTTCAAGGGCCAGTTCGGCATCGACGTACCGGCCACGATGGCCGCGGTGGTGCTCTCCACCCTGCCGATGCTGGCCCTGTTCATCCTGGCCCGCCGTCAGCTCGTCGCCGGTCTCACCGCCGGTTTCTCCAAGTAGCCCCCACCACCGGGCAGTTCAGACCGCTACGACGGCCGGACCAGGCGCCCGGCCCCGTCGCCGTGCCCGCGCAACACCGAGGAGTCGTGAATGACGACCACCATGCCCGAGAACGGCGGCCTCCCCCAAGAGGAGAGCGACCGCCGCTGGACGGACCCCGCCCTGCCCACCGCCGAACGCGTCGAGGCGCTGCTCGCCCGGCTCACCCTGCCGGAGAAGGTCGCGCAGTTGAGCAGCACCTGGGAGGACATCGAGGCCGACGGCCCCGAAGTGGCCCCGGGCAGCAACCACTTCGGCCGTGTCGGCGACCTCGACGAGACCGCCCGGCACGGCCTGGGCCAGCTGACCCGGCCCTACGGCACCCTGCCCCGGCCCGCGCTGGAGCACGCCCGCCTGCTGGCCGAGCACCAGCGACAGGTGGTGGCGCAGAGCAGGTTCGACATCCCGGCCATGGCCCACGACGAGTGCCTGACCGGCTTCACCGCCTACGGCGCCACCATCTACCCCACTTCGCTGGGTATGGCGGCCACCTTCGACCCGGCGCTGATCCGCAGGGTGGGCGAGGCCATCGGCTCCGACATGGCCGAGGCGGGAGTGCACCAGGGCCTGTCCCCCGTCGTCGACGTCATCCGCGACTACCGCTGGGGCCGCTGCGAGGAGACCTACGGCGAAGACCCTTACCTGGTGGGCGAGTTGGCCGAGGCGTATGTCACCGGGCTGCAGAGCGCCGGGGTGTACGCGACCCTCAAGCACTTCGCCGGGTACTCCGCCTCGATGGGCGGTCGCAACCACGCGCCCGTGGGGATCGGCCGCCGTGAACTCTTCGACGTCATCCTGCCGCCCTTCGAACGGCTCGTCGCCGCGGGCGTGCGGTCGGTGATGAACTCGTACGCCGACATCGACGGCGAGGCACCGGCCGCGAGCCGCTGGCTGCTGACCGAAGTCCTGCGCGACGCCTGGGGTTTCGAGGGAACCGTCGTCTCCGACTACTGGTCCCTGCCCTTCCTGGTCAACGACCACCGGGTGGCGGCTGATCTGCCGAACGCCGGGGCGCTCGCCCTGACCGCCGGGCTGGATGTCGAACTGCCCGACCAGCGCGGTTTCGGCGACGCGCTCGTGCATGCCGTCGAACAGGGCCTGGTCGGCGAGGAGTTGGTCGACCGGGCAGTACGCCGGGTACTGCGCCAGAAGGCGGAACTCGGACTGCTCGACGCCGACTGGGACCCGCGCCCGCCCGCCCTGATCACGGGTGAATTGGACCTCGACAAGCCGACGAGCCGTCAACTCGCCCACGCGGTGGCCCAGTCGAGTGCCGTGCTGCTGTCGAACGACGGCACCCTGCCCCTCCCCGCGACCGGCCGCATCGCGCTGATCGGCCCGTGCGCCGACGACGTACGCACCATGTTCGGCTGCTACAGCTCCCCCAACCACGTCCTGGCCGAGCGCGACGACCTCGGCAACGGTGTCGAGGCGGCCTCCCTGCGCCACGCCCTGGCGGCGGAACTGTCCTTCGTGGACTGGCAGTTCGAGCCGGGCTGCCCGATCCGGGAGGCGGACCGCTCCGGTATCGCCGCCGCGGTGGAGGCGTCCGCCGCGGCCGACCTGACCGGGCTGGTCGTCGGTGACAAGGCGGGCATGTTCGGGATCGGCACCTCGGGCGAGGGCTGTGACGTGGAGGATCTGCGGCTGCCGGGCGTGCAGGAGGAGCTGGTCGAGGCGGTGTTGGCGACCGGGCGGCCGGTCGTCCTGGTCGTCAGCAGTGGCCGCCCCTACGCGGTGGGCCGGTTCGCGGCCGGCGCCGCGGCCATGGTGCAGGTCTTCCTGCCGGGCGAGGAGGGCGGTCGTGCGGTGGCCCAACTCCTGGCGGGGAAGGCGAACTTCAGCGGCAAGCTGCCCGTGCAGATCCCGACCACACCCGGCGGCCAGCCGTACACCTACCTCCACGCGCCGCTCGGCGACCGGCAGAGCTGGCTCTCCAACCTCGATCCGACACCGGCGTTCCCCTTCGGGCACGGCCTGTCGTACACGGGCTTCGAGATCGACGGACTTGGCGTGGACCGCGAACCGGTCCCGGTGGACGGCGAGTTCACCGTCGGTGCGCGGGTGCGGAACACGGGGACGGTCGCGGGTGCCGAGACGGTCCAGCTGTACGCGATCGATCCGGTCGCCCAGGTGACCCGGCCGGTGCGGTCCCTGCTCGGCTTCGCCAAGGTGGCCCTTGAGCCGGGTGAGCGGGCGACGGTCCGTTTCCACGTCCACACCGACCGGCTGGCCTTCACCGGCCTGGCGGGGCGGCGCATCGTCGAGCCCGGCGAGATCCTGCTCCAGGTCGGCTCCTCCAGCCTGGACACTCCGGTGCGGGAGAGGGTCCGACTCGTGGGCGAGGAACGGGACGCGACGGTGCTGCGGCAGCACGCGGTGCCGGTGAGTATCGAGCGCGAGTAGCGACAGGAACACCTACGAGAAGCGGCGCCACCGTCGGAGACGGTGGCGCCGCTTCTGTTCTCGAGCTAGCCGCGAGTCCACTGCTGGGTGGCGGTGCCAAGACCGGTCCACAGCTCGACCTTCGAGCCGTTGGCCGTCCCCCAGTTGGTCACGTCGATGACCAGGCCGTTGGAGCGGTTGACGATGGTGCCGTCGACCCGGAACGCCCACTTCTGGCTGGACTTTCCGTTGCAGGCCCAGAGGATGAGCGTGGTGCCCGCGGTGGTGCCGTCGCCGTTCGCGGCCAGGCAGTTGCCGTTGACGCGGAGTTCACCGGCCGCGGTCTGCGTGATGGTCTGGTTGGCGTTGCCCGAGCAGTCGTAGATCTGGACCTGGACGCCCGTCGCGCCGTTCGGGACGTCGAGGCAGCGGCCGGAGTTCGTGCCCTTCAGGGTGAAGGTGGAGGCCGTGGGCAGGGGGTCCTGGACCAGTTGCCAGTCCTGGGAGCCGTCGGTGGTCGCCGCCGCGACGGTGACGGAGCCGCCGGCGGTCGAACCGGTCATGTAGAGGCTGGTGTTGAGGACCGAGCGGAGCTTGTAGTAGCCGCTGGTCGAGGACGCGACCTGGGTCCACTGTTTGTCGGTGGCTCCGTCGTCGACCCACTGGGCCAGCTTCTGCCCCGCCGTCGCGGTGCCGGTCCAGATGGCGACCGAGCGGCCCCCGGCCTTGTTGAGCAGCGTGATGTTGCTGCCCTTGGCGGTGAGGTGCCAACGCTGGGTGGCGTCGGCGGAGTTGGCGGCGCTCAGGACGAGGTCGGGGGTGTTCCCGGTGAGGTTGGCGTCCTGGGTCTTGCCGGACGCGGGGCTGAGCACCTGCCCGGTGAGCCGGTTGACGAGGCTGTAGTAGGCGCCGTCGGAGCGGCCGAGGTCGACCTCGGCGTACTTGACGGGGCCGACGCTGCTGCCGCTCCAGGACGCCTGGAGTACGAGCACGCGTCCGGTGCCGTCGACGTACTGGAGCGTGCGGCTGTAGCCGGCCGCGATCGACGTCTTGTACTCCTTCCAGGTGCCGGTGGAGAGCCCGGACTCGTTGACCCAGACGTCGCCGCTGCCCGCCGCGTTGTAGACGATCCGGCCGTCCGGCATGGGGAGGAGGACCGGGCTGCCGCCGGTGGCGAGGGTGGCCCCGCCCGAGGGGACGGGCAGTGAGGTGATGGCGTTGTCCGTGGCGGAGAAGAACTTCGTCGGGTCGTCGGAGATGCGGTAGCGGACATTCGTACCGCCACCCCAGTACTCGTACGTCAGCAGCCACTTGCCGTCGGTCGTCGGGGCGATGGTCGTCATGCCGGGCCGGCCGCCGCCGATCTCCGTCTTGCCGCTGCCCATGCTCACCGTGGATCCGGGGACGTCAACGACCGGGGAACTCCAGGCGGTTGAGCTGGAGCCGTTCCAGGTGCGGTGGACGAGGACCTGGCCGCCGGAGTCCGTCGCCGTGTCGTTGGCCGGGTCGAGGGTCGGTGCACCGGTGGTGGTGTTGTAGCCGGTGTAGTCGTCCTCGTCGGAGTAGTAGGCGATGAGCTGGCCGTTGTGGGCGAGGAGATGGGGTTCCCAGACGGGGTCGACCTGGGCGGAGGTGTTGGCCGTGGAGACCCGGCCGATGTTGCCCGCGCTCCCGCCCTGCCAGCCGCCGGCGGCGATGATGTTCTGGATGGTCCAGGTCGCGCCGTCGTCGGTGCTGGAGTACAGGGCGAGCGCCACGTCCTTGCGGTCGCCGTCACTGGTGGGCGTCCAGCTGGAGTTGGCGGCCTTCTGCTCCTGGTAGTAGTAGTCGTCGCCCGAGACGATGCTCGCGAGCAGCAGGGTGCCGGCGCTCAGGCTGCCGACGTTCTGCGGGAGAACGTAGAGATACGGGTTGGTCCAATTGCTCGTGTATTTCGCGTATTTGGAGTCGCTGGAGAGATAGGCGGGGGCTTTGACGTCGGACAGTTTCGCCCACGTCGTGCCGCTGTCGTCGCTCTTGTAGACGGGCAGAGTCTGGCCCACCGGGGCGGTCTGGTCGTTCTCGAAGGTGGCCACGATCCGGCCGTCCGGCAACTGGGCCGACTTCGGGTAGAGCACGCACGGGCTCTTGTTGCAGGCGGCGGTGTTGGTCGCCGTATACAGATTGGCGGGACTCGGCTGATAGGCCGACGCGCTTGTCGCGGAGGCGATGGCGAATGCCACGCCTGTACCGAAGGCTGTCGCCCACGCGAAAGCCTTTCGCACCCAGGTTCTTGTCAACGGCCTTCCTTTCACCGGGAGGGGGTCCGGGCAGGAAGCCAGTATTCGCAGCGGACATGGCAATGTCACCGCCGCGTTTCGAAAGTGTTTCGCGGAATGGGGAGTTACGTGGTATTGACGCGTCTCCGCACGGACGTCGAAGTCCGCAGTACGAGTTCCGTGGCCAGCTCGATGCGCGGGGACACGGGCGGCCGTCCCTGGGCGAGTTCCAGGAGCACCCGGGTCGCCTCGCGGCCCAGCTCCTCGAAGGGCTGGCGTACGGCGCTCAGGGGTGGGCACGCCATCGCCGCGACGAGCGTGTCGTCGAAGGACATCACCGCGAGGTCGTCCGGTACGGCGAGGCCCTGCTGCCGGGCCGCCTCCAGCACGCCGAGCGCCTGTGCGTCGCTGGCGGCGAAGACGGCGGTGGGCGGGTCGTCGGCGTGCAGGATCTGGGCACCGGTGGCGAGCGCCTCGGCATAGTCGAAGTCGGTGGAGCGGACGATCGCCGGGTCGTAGGCGATCCCGGCCTCCTCCAGCGCCGCCCGGTAGCCGTGCACGCGCGCCGCCCCGGCCAGCGAGTGGGAGCGGCCCGCGACCATGCCGATCCGGGTGTGCCCGAGGTCCAGCAGGTGCTGTACGGCGTCGCGGGCGCCGCTCCAGTTCGTCACGCCGATGCTGGGGATGTCCTCGGAGGGTGCGCTGAGCGGGTCGATGAGGACCACCGGGAGGCGCTGTTCGACGATGCGGCGCTGGTCCTCCTCGGACAGCATCGAGATCACGATGACGATGCCGGCGGCGCCGAGCGCGACGCACTGCTCCAGCCACCCGGAGATCGACCGGCGGCTCGTCGTGCCGGTGACCACGTCGATGCCGAGCTCTCCGGCCGCGTCCACGATGCCGCGGACCACCTCCAGCGTGTACGGCCCGGACAGGTCGCGGAAGACCGCGATGATCTGCCGGGGTGTCCCGGGGTCCCGCTCCCAGGGCCGGACGAAGCCGTGCCGGGCGAGGAGCTCCTCGACCCGTTCGCGGGTCCGCGCGCCGACGTCCCGGCGCCGGTGCACCACCTTGGACACCGTGCTGAGCGAGACGCCCGCCTCGGTGGCGATGCTCGTGAGGAGGCCGTACTGCGCCTCCAGTTGTCCCTTGCCGCGACCTGTCACCCGATGCCCGTTCCGCTCGCCGAACACCGATGCGCCGGACCGCATCGCGTAGCTGGCCTGTAACTTTGCCGCAAGGTAACGGGGCGCGGGCCGTGGAGGCAATACCGGTGCACGGCGTCTCGCGCGGTTCGGCCTGCGGCGATGTGCCGTGCGACCAGGGCGGCACGGCACCCGGCTGCCGAGTGGGGGTGATCGGCGCCTGCCGTGCACCGATGGCCCGGGTCGCCGTAGACGGGTCGGACGGGCGCGATGCCGCCGCGCCACGTCTGCCCGGGCCGCCCGGTGTGCCGATCACCTCCTGTGCGCGACGCCCCGGTCAGTCGGCGATGTCGGCGCCCGGCTCCCGCTCCGTGGCGGACGCGTGGGTCGCGGCCACGTGTCCGAACACCGCCGAGGCGGCGATACTGGCCCCCGCACCGAGGTACTTGCGGCCCATCACGGACGCGGTGCAGTTGCCCGTGGCGTAGAGCCCGTCGATGGGGTTGCCCTCGGTGTCGAGCACCCGGGCGAACTCGTCGCAGAGGATTCCCCCGCTGGTGCCGATGTCCCCCGGGTACAGGGCGACCGCGTAGAACGGCGGCTTCGCGACGGGCCCCAGGCAGGGGTTGGGGCCATGGGTGGGGTCGCCGTAGAACTTCTCGTGGTCGCCCTCCCCTCGGTGGAAGTCCTCGTCGACGCCCCGCGCCGCGAACGTGTTGAACCGCTCGACGGTCTTGAGGAGTCCACCGGCGTCGATCCCGCACTGCCCGGCGAGGTCCTCCAGGCTGTCGGCGCGCTTCATCGCGCCGCTGGTGATCCACTCCTTCGGTGTGCGGCCGGGGGGAGACATCCCGAACGGGTAGTGGCTGCGGTGCCGGGAGTCGACGACGAGCCACGACGGGACGGCGCCTCCCAACTCCCGGTCGCGTGCGTACATCTGCTGACCGGCCTCCTGGTAGGCGACCGCCTCGTTGAAATAGCGGCGGCCCTCCGCGTCGACGATGATCGAGCCCGGCCTGGTGCGTTCGGACATACACATGTTGGGGGTGCCGTCGGGCATGATCCACGAGGGCATCCACCACGCCTCGTCCAGCATGTCCGTCGCCGCCCCGTGTGCCATGGCGATCCGGATCGCCTCGCCGGTGTCGCCCGGGTTGGCCGAGGTCCACCGGTCGCCGGTGGGCCGGCCTCCCGCGTGCTGTTCACGCATCTCCTTGTTGCGGGCGAAGCCTCCGGCGGCGAGCAGAACGCCGTCCCGTGCCCGTACCCGGAGGTCACGACCGCCCCGGTGGACGACGGCGCCGACGACCCGCCCGTCCTCGACCACGAGGTCGGACAAGGCGGACTCCAGCCACACCGTGGCGTCCTGCCGCAGCAGTATCTGGAGCAGACGGGCGGACAGGGCCACCCCGTTCGTCACGAGCCGCTGCCGGCGGAGCCGGCCGAGGGCGGTCCGCAGTCCCACCCTGGCCAGGACGGTCAGCCCGGCCCCTGTCCGCATCAGCGTCAGGCGCGACGCCTCACCGGTGTAGACGGCGAGGCCGCCCGGGAAGCCGGGCCGGATCCGGTCCTGCCATGTCCCGAGCAGTTTCTTGTCGAAGGCCTTCGGCTCGATCGACCTGCCGCGTGCCGAGCCTCCTTCGCAGCCCCGGACGCCGGAGTAGTAGTCGCTGTAGCCCTCGCAGCGCCGGAGTTCCAGTCCTTCGGACTCCAGGAAGTCCACCATCTCGACACCCGCGCCTACGTAGGCCTTCCTGCGGGCGGTCGACGATGCCGGGCCCGCGTCACCGACGACGGTGGCGAAGTACGTGAGTGCGGCAGCGGCCGAGTCGGGAACTCCCTCGCGTCGCATGAGCGGGTTGTCGGGAAGCCACATCACACCGCCCGACATACAGGTCGACCCGCCGAACCGGTCGGTCTTCTCCACGACGAGAACGTCCTTGCCGAGCGCGCGAGCGCGAATCGCCCCGGTGACGCCCGCACCGCTCCCCACCACCAAGAAGTCGGTCGAGTGGTCCCAGTCGGTCATCGGACTGTCTCCCTCCGCGATCCGGCGCGGCAGCCCCTGACCGGGTGCCGACAGGTGAGCCACACCGTAGGGTCGGGGACCGGGTCCGGCGTTCGTACTCCCGGTGAGTGGAACGGCACCTCGTCGCCCTCAACTGCGCCCCGACCGGGGTCACTTCGGCGTCGATGCCCCAGCGGTGACCGGCGCCTGCCACAGTGCGACGATCGCGTCGACAAGACCGTCGGCGGTGTCCTGCCAGGTCGACCGGGTGGTGGGGGTGCCGTCGGCGAGGGCTCGTTCCCTTTCGACGGACATCTGCACGATCAAGTGCCGGGTCATGACGGCGCGATCGGTGTGCACCCCCGCGGGCAGGACGGGCACACAGCGGGTCAGACCGTCCTCCAGTTTCCGCAGCGACGGGGAGGCTCCGAAGAACTCCTCCTCCGTGATCGCGTAGAGGGCGGGGTCGGCCGAGACCTGCGCGATGAACCGGGCGTACCAGCTCGGACGCCCGAGTGCTGCCAGGTGCCGGGTGACCGGGCGCACCGAACAGTCCACCCAGTCCCGCAGGCCGGTGGAGTCCCCGATGTCGGCCAGCATGCCCACGCGAATGTTCTCGATCTCCTCCGCGTGTCTTCGGACGATGGCCCGCACCAGGTCGGCCTTGGTGCCGAAGTGGTAGCCGACCGCGGTGTTGTTGCCCTGTCCCGCGGCCTCGCTGATCCGGCGGTTGGACATCGCGTGCACACCGTGCTCGGCGAACAGGCGCTCCGCCGTGTCCAGGAGCGCTTTCCGGGTCGCCCTGACCTGTTCGTCCCGCCGCGTACTGTCGGCCATCGTCACCACCGCCGTTCCGGGACATGGCGCCAACCCCGCGACGACTTGTCCCGTTGGTCCGACGCGCCTAGAACGTAAGTCACCTGGTTGATTTCCGTCCAGGGGCAGGTGGGAGCGACCGGCCTGGCGCGGTCCCGGTACCGTGGTGGACATGACGGGTAGGAGTGTCCGGGCCGAGCAGGTCAGAGTGACCCGGGAGCTCATCCGGAGGACCGCGGAGCGTCTGTTCGCCGAGCGTGGTGTGTACGCCGTGTCGAACCGGCAGATCAGCGAGGCGGCGGGGCAGGGCAACACAGCCGTGGTCGGCTACCACTTCGGCACCAAGACGGACCTGGTGCGAGCGATCGCCCGCCATCACGCCGAGCGGATCGAGCGTGTGAGCCGGCGCCTGCTGGCCGAGACCGGCGACTCCACCGACCTGCGGGACTGGGTGGCGTGCCTGGTGCGGCCGACCCCCGAGTACCTGGCCGAGTCGGGCAGCCCCACGTGGTACGCGCGGTTCTGCGCCCAGGTGATGGCCGACCCCGCGCTCCACGAGATCCTGGTCGCCGAGACCCTCGACCTGCCCGTGTGGCGGCAGATCCTCGACGGCCTGCACCGGTGCCTGCCCGACCTGCCGGCCGAGGTGCGCGCGGAACGCACCTCCATGACCCGGAACGTGATCCTCTACACGTGCGCCGAGCGTGAGCGCGCTCTCGCCCTCAACACGCCTACCCCGAGAGCCAGTTGGCACGATGCTGCGGACGGACTGGTCGACGCGATCGTCGGGCTGTGGACGGCGCCCGTGACCGCGAGTTCCTGACTGATCGTCAACTACAGCCCTCACCCATCCGTCTCGGTAAATTTTGAATCAGCCGATTGACTTACGAATGCGGCGGGAGTTCACTCGGAGGCGCGGTCGACGGAGCCCACAAGGGCGCCGCCTTGCCCCGACGGAAGTGAGGGAGCAGCCCGTGAAAATAACCGTCGAACAGGACAAATGCGTTGCGGCCGGCCAGTGCGCGGCCACCGCGCCGGACGTGTTCGACCAGAGGGACGAGGACGGCGTCGTCGTCCTGCTGACCGACGACCCGCCCGCCGAGTTGGCCGACGACGTCCGTGACGCGGCCGCCGTCTGCCCCGCGCTGGCGATCCACATCGCGCAGTAGACACCCCGGACGACACCGTGAGGATGGACATGCCCGACGCACTGACAGGCGCCGCAACCGGCAGCCCTGCCGAAGTCCCCGAGTGGCCGATGCCCCGGGCGGCGGGCTGCCCGTTCGATCCGCCCCCGGCCCTACGGGAGTTGACCGTCGAGAAGCCCCTCGCCAGGGTGCGGATCTGGGACGGCAGTACCCCCTGGATCGTCACCGGCCACGCCGAGCAGCGCGCTCTGCTCGGCGACCCCCGGGTCAGTGTCGACGAACGGCTGCCCGGTTTCCCGCACTGGCACGAAGGCATGGCGGCTGCGGTGGCGTACCGCCCGCGTTCGGTCTTCAACTCGGACGCCCCCGAGCACACCGGGTTCCGCCGGATCATGACCCGGCCGTTCACCTTCAAGCGGGTGGAGGCGCTGCGCCCCACCATCCAGAAGATCACCGACGATCTGATCGACACGATGCTGGCCGGACCGAAGCCTGCCGACCTCGTCGAGGCGCTGGCTCTGCCGTTGCCGACCAAGATGATCAGCGAACTGCTGGGCGTGCCGTACCAGGACCACGACTTCTTCCAGGAGAACGCCGCCCGCGGCATCGCCCACAACGTGTCCGCCGAGGAGAGCATGCGGACCTTCGGGGCGCTCAACGACTATCTGGTGCGACTCGTCGAGAAGAAGGCCGCCGAACCCGCGGACGACGCGCTGTCCGACATCGCGGCACTCGTCACCGCCGGCGACATCAGCGTGTCCGAGGCGGCCATGATGGGCACGGGACTGCTCATCGCGGGCCACGAGACCAGCGCCAACATGATCGGCCTCGCCGTCGTCGCGCTGCTGGAGCGCCCCGACCAACTGGCGCTGCTGCGTGACGCCGACGATCCGAAGGTCGTCGCGGGCGCGGTGGAGGAACTGCTGCGCTACCTGGGCATCATCCACGGCGGCCAGCGGCGGATCGCCAAGGAGGACATCGAGATCGGCGGCGAGGTGATCCGCGCCGGCGAGGGCATCATCGTGGAACTCTTCAGCGCCAACCGGGACGCACACGTCTTCCCCGACCCCGACGCGCTGGACCTGCGCCGGGAGAACGCCCGGCACCACAACGCGTTCGGCTTCGGCATCCACCAGTGCGTGGGCCAGCAACTCGCCCGCGTAGAGCTCCAGGTCGTCTACGGCACGCTCTTCCGCCGGATACCCACACTGCGCCTGGCCGAGCCGCTGGACCGGATCGAGTTCAAGCACGACCGGCTGGCCTACGGGGTCTACTCGCTGCCCGTCACATGGGAGTGAGCACGGTGGACAAGGAACTGTCGGAGAAGGTCGCCGTGGTCACCGGCGGAGCGGCGGGCCTGGGGCGCGCGACCGTCGAGAGGCTTCTCGAAGACGGTGCCCGGGTCGTCATCGCCGATCTCGACCGGGACATCGGTGAGTCACTGGCGGCCGACTACGGCCCGGACGCCCGTTTCCGGCGGACGGACGTCGCGGACGCCGAGCAGGTCCGGTCACTCGTCGGCTTCGCGGTGGAGGAGTTCGGCGGACTGCACCTCATGGTCAACAACGCGGGCGTGTCGGGCGCCATGCACCAGCACTTCCTCGACGAGGACTTCACCGATTTCCAGCGCGTCCTCTCGGTCAACCTGCTCGGCGTGATGGTCGGTACCCAGGCGGCGGCCCGGCACATGGCGGCGAACGGCGGCGGATCCATCGTCAACGTCAGTTCCGTAGGCGGGATCCAGGCCGGCGCGAGCGTGCCGGCCTACCGCGCCTCGAAGGCCGCGGTCATCCACTTCACCAAGGGCGTCGCCGTCGATCTGGCCGAGTACGGCATCCGCGTCAACTGCGTGGCGCCGGGCGGCATCCCGACGCAGTTGCTGGCCTCGGCGACGGCGGCCGCGCAGGAGGGGGACTCCGAGGAGATCACCCGGCGCATCCGCGCCCACATGGCGGCCGTCCAGCCGCTGAAGCGGCAGGGCACCCCCAGGGACGTCGCGGAAGCCGTCGCCTACCTGGGCGGCGACCGGTCGCTGCACATCACCGGAACGGTGCTGACGATCGACGGCGGGACCACGGCGGGCCCGAAGCCACTGCGGCCCTGACCCACCGACTCCCCCGCCTGGCAGGAGCAGACGAACCACGTACGGACGTGAAACCCGCGGCTCCCCTTGGAGGACAAAGATGTCCAGCCAGTCATCCACCCTGTATCCCCCCGAAGGCTTCGGTCCGCCGAAGGAACGGCACGGCCACTCGGACGGCTCCTCCCTGGGTCTCCCGCCGGGCACCGAGGTGTTCTCCGCCGACAACCACATCTCCCTCGCGGACGACATCTTCTACGACCGCTTCCCCGAGCGGCTCAGGAACCAGGCGCCGCGGGTGTGGTACGAGGACGGCGCCTACGAGCTGGGAATGGGCGGAAAGTCGTTCCTGCCGGGCGAGTTCAGCCATGTGCTCATGCAGTACGACCCCCTGGCCGGCGCCGGCAGCGACAACCTCGAAGGGCGCATCCAGGAACTCGGCTCGGACGGCATCACGAAGGAACTGGCGTTCCCCAACGCGCTGTTGGCCCTGTTCCACTACCCCGACAAAGAGATCCGCGAGCTCTGCTTCCGGATCTACAACGAGTACATCGCCGGACTGCAGGAACGCTCCGGGGGCCGCTTCTACGGCGTCGGGCTCATCAACTGGTGGGACGCGGAAGGGGCCCGCAGGACCCTGGAGGAGATGAAGAGCCTGGGGCTGAAGACCTTCCTCATGCCGCTGAACCCCGGGCAGGACGACGCGGGCACCCCCATCGACTACTCCGGCGCCGCGATGATCCCGGTCTGGGACGTGATCGAGGAGGTGGGGCTCCCGGTGTCCCACCACATCGGCGAGACCGGACTCAAGGCCCCGTGCGAGGTCAACGCCATCGCCGTCGGCATGGTGGCCAATGTGGCGCCGTACCGGGAGATGTTCGGGAGGTACGTGCTCGGCGGCATCCTCGACCGTCATCCGGGGCTGCGCGTCGGCTGGTTCGAAGGAGGCGTGAACTGGGTTCCCTCCGCGCTCCAGGACGCCGAACACCTCCTCGCCTCCTACCGGCACATGCTGGACCGACCCGTCGAGCACGACGTCCAGCACTACTGGGACCACCACATGTACGCGTCCTTCATGGTCGACCCGCTCGGGCTTGAACTGGTCGACCGCATCGGTGTGGACCGGGTGATGTGGTCCGCCGACTACCCGCACAACGAGAGCACGTTCGGCTACTCGGAGAAGTCGATCGCCATGGTCGTGGACGCCGTTGGGCCCGATAAGGCCGCCCGCGTGGTCAGCGGCAACGTCAAAGCGTACCTGGGCCTGTAGCACCGGCCGGGACCACAACAACCGACGGCGAAACTCCACGACCTTGTTAGGGAGACGGCAATGACCGTCATCGACATCCCGGCCGCACCCGACCTGACCCGCATGAACCGTGAACGCGGCGCACGGCTGCGGGCATCCATGGCGGCCCAGGGCGTGGACGCCCTGATCCTGCTCGGCAACAACGCGGTGACCTACGCGACCGGAGCGAGCTGGCCGCTCGGCGACTCCGGTCTCGCCCACGTCGACCGTCCCGTGGCGGTGGTGGTGGCGGACGCCCCGTGGCCGCATCTGTTCATGCCGTTCCGCGAAAGCACCTCCGCACAGTCGTCGCTGTCTGCCGACCACCTCCACCCTCCGGTCTACCTGGAGTTCGACGAAGGGGTGCGGAATTTCGCCGCCGTGATAGCCGACATCGTGCCCGGCGGCGCGAAGGTGGCGGTCGACGAAATAACCGGGGCGATGCGCCGAGCGCAGAAGGCGCTGTTCCCGGGCGGACCGCCCGTCGACGCCGCGCTGGTCCTGACCGCCGCCAAGGTGATCAAGACGCCCGACGAACTGGCCTGCATCCGCACGGCGTTGCGGATCACCGAGCGGGCCATGGCCGACGTCGAGGGGTCACTCGCGCCGGGGATGCGGCAGATCGACCTGTCGGCGGCGTTCGTGCGCCGGGCCTACGAACACGGCGCCCTGGCCAACGTGCTCGACCCCATCTGGCAGGTGATGCCGGCCTCCCGGGAGGCCGGAGTGTGGACCACCCACGGCGACCTCGCCCTCCCCCTCCTGACGACGGAGCGGGAACTGGCCCAGGGCGACGTCCTGTGGACCGACGTGAGCATCAACTACGCCGGATACTGCTCGGACTTCGGCCGCACCTGGATCGTCGGACAGGACCCGAACCCGCGCCAGCGGGCGCAGTTCACCAAATGGTGGGACATCCACAACGCGGTCAAGGACGTACTGCGGGCAGGGGCCACCGCCGCCGACCTGACGCGGGCCGCCGTCGCCGCGAACGGCGGTTCGAAGCCCTGGCTCCCCCACTTCTACCTGGGCCACGGCATGGGCACGGACCCCGCCGAGATGCCCTTCGTCGGCACCGACCTGGGTGAGGAGTTCGACGCACAACTGGTGCTCGAAGCCGGCATGGTGCTCGTCCTGGAACCCGTGGTCTGGGAGGACGGCACCGGCGGCTACCGCAGCGAGGAGGTCCTGGTGATCGAGGAAGAGGGCTGGACAGCCCTGACCGACTACTCCTACGCCCCTTATGGCGACTGAGGTCCTGCCGGACGACCGCGCTCTCCGCAGTGGGCGGCGGGAGCGTGCGCTGGCACACATGGAGGCCCACGATCTCGACGTCCTCGTCCTCGGGCGGAGCGCCAATGTCCGTTACGTCACCGGGGCCCGCGGACTGTGGACCGCCGGCACCCATCCCTTCGCCCCGGCCGCCGTGGTGGTCCGCGCCACCGGTGCCATCCACATGCTCAGCACCTGGGACGAGGGCATCCCCGACGACATCCCGCACGAGCGGCTGTACGGCCTGACCTGGAACCCGATGAACTGGGTGACCGTGATCCGGGACATCGAGGGAGCGGCCACGGCCCGCCGGGTGGGCACGGACACCATCTCGCCGACCTTCGCCCAACTCCTGCCCCTGGCCTTTCCGTTCGCCGAACTGGTCGACGGCGAACCGGCCATGCGCGCGGCCCGGCGGGTCAAGACGGCCGAGGAGGTGTCGGCTCTCCGGCAGGCCATCGGCGTGGCCGATGCGAGCCTGGCGGCGGCGGTGGGTGAGTTGCGGCCGGGTGTCACCGAACAGCACCTGTCCGGCGTCCTGTTGGAGGCCGCCGCTGCCGGTGGCGTGACCACACCCGCGACCCAGGAGGTGGCGTGGGTGACGTCCCGGGACCACCCGTGGCGGCGGGTGGACGCGGACGGCCGGGTGGGCCCGGGCGACCTCGTGTCCCTGACCGCGGGCGTGGTCGCGGGCGGCTACATCGGTGAGGTCGGACGGACCTGGCCGGTCGAGGGCGGGGATCCGGCCGCCGTCCGTGACCTGTACCGGCGATCCGCCGACCTGTGGACGCTGCTGTTCGACGCCTGCCGACCGGGCGCACCCACCAGCGATCTGCTCGCCGCGTACGACACGGCCCGCGAGCCCCTGCCCCCGATGCCCGTCGCCCGCGGCCTCGGCCTGGGTTTCGACCCGCCCGTGGTCACCTCCGGCCTGCCGGCCACCGCGGCCGAGGAACGGCTCGAACCCGGCATGGCCCTGGCCGTGACCGGCTACGTCTGGCGGCGCGGCGTGGGCGCCGTCCTGCGCCGGGAGGCGGTGCTCATCACCGCCGGCGGCGCGGAGCTGCTGACCTCAAGTCCTGTCCGGAAACCGTAGTGAGGACCCGCATGGCCGACAGCACGCGTCCCTCGGCGGAGGAGATCATCCGCTACGAGAAGGACCCCAGGACGAAGATCGCCACCCTCACTCTGGACCGGCCCGACGCCCTCAACGCACCGACCGCGGCGGCCCGGCTGCGCTTCGGCGACCTGCTGCACCGCGCCAACGTCGACGACGAGGTGAAGGTCCTGGTGATCCGGGGCGTCGGCGACGACCTGGGCTCGGGCGCCGACATCACGGAAACCATGGAGATGCACGCGGCGCCGACCGCCGGACCACTCCTGTCGGAGCTCGGGCTCGGCGAGGAGGACGACGTCCGCTATCCCCCCAAGGGCTCCTACCGCTACGGCGGCACCCCCTCGCAGTGGTACGCGAATCCCGGAGCCGGCTGCCGGAGCCTCCAGGACTTCAAGAAGATCAGCATCCTGGAGGTCAAGGGCTACTGCTACGGCTGGCACTTCTACCAGGCGGCCGACGCCGACCTGGTGATCTCCGCCGACGACGCCCTCTTCGGCCACCCCTCCTTCCGCTACGTCGGCTGGGCACCGCGGATGTGGACCTGGGCGCAGACGATGGGCCTGCGGAAGTTCCAGGAGATGGTGTTCACCGGCAGGCCCTTCACGGCCCTGGAGATGTACGAGTGCAACTTCCTCAACAGCGTCGTCCCCCGGGACGAGTTGGAGAGGGAAGTGGAGAAGTACGCGCTGGCGTGCGCACGCACCCGGCCGACCGACACCGTGTTCATGCAGAAGGTCTTCTTCGAGATCTTCAAACAGCACCAGGGCGAGTACATGGGCTCCCTGCTCACCGGTCTCTTCGAGTCGGTCGGAGGGATGGCCCGGGCCGACGGCGACGACCTGATGCTCGACGAGGAGACGGTCGACGGCGGCGTACCCAACGCCGTCAGGAACAACGACGACCGTTTCCCGCCGGACTTCCGACTCAGCAGGTCGGGCCGCGAGCGAAGGGGCGACTCTTGAGCCCAACCCCTGCCGAACCCCCGCTCAGCGGCTGCGCCGTGGTGGACCTGTCCACGGGAATCCCCGGTGCCTACTGCACGAAGCTGCTCGCCGACGGCGGCGCGGAGGTCGTCAAGGTCGAGCCTCCGCTGGGCGATCCGCTACGACGGTGGTCGGCGTCCGGCGCCACGCTCCGACCCGGCGACGACGGAGCCCTGTTCGGCTTCCTGGCCTGCTCGAAGGAGAGTGTGGTCGGCGATCCGGAGCTGGTGCGCGGACTCCTGGAGACCGCGGACGTCGCGGTGTGGTCGCCGGGCTCGCCGCTGTCACCGCAGGAGATCCACCGGGCCCACCCCCACCTCGTCGTCACGTCGATCACGCCGTTCGGACTGGAAGGACCGTGGCGGGACCGCGCGGCCACCGAGTTCACCCTGCAGGCCTGGTCCGGCGGCATCATCGGCCTGGGGCGCGGCGACCCCGACCGGGCGCCGGTCCACGTGGGAGGTCAGGTCGGTGACTGGGTCTCGGGGGCGTACGCCGCCGCCGCGACCATGGCCGTACGACTGCGCGCGCCCGGCTCCGGCGAACTGGTCGACCTCTCCATGCTCGAAGCCCATGTCCTGTCCCTGACCTACCATCCGGTGACGTTCCGGGACATGCTGGACCGGCCGTGGCAGCAGACCCGCAGGCTGAACATGCCGGGCGTGGCCACCGCCAAGGACGGACTCGTGGCGCTCGGGTGCGCGACGGCCCAGCAGTTCTTCGACCTCTGCGCGATGGTCGGCCACCCGGAGTGGATCGACGAGAAGTCGCCGTTGTCCATCACGGAACGGGCGACCGAGCGGGCCTCGGTGATCCAGGACTGGATCGCGGCCCGGACGGTCGCCGAGATCCGCGAGCTGGCCACCGCGTTCCGCATCCCCAACTCCGCGGTCGCCAACGGCGCCAACGCCCCGGCCATGGACCACTTCGAAGCACGCCGGAGCTTCCTGCCCAACCCGCGCGACGGCTTCCTCCAGCCCGCTCCTCCCTTCCGTCTGGAACCCGCCCGGCTACGGCCGCCGGGACCGGCACCGCGCCTTGGCGAGCACACCGAAAGCCGCCGTGGCACAACACGCCGGACGACCGGGGGAACGGACACCGGACTGGCCTTCAGCGGCCTGCGGGTCCTCGACATGACCGCCTTCTGGGCCGGTCCCTCGTGCACACACGTGCTCGCCCTGCTCGGGGCCGAGGTGATCCACCTGGAATCCACCTCGCGACCGGACGGGACCCGGCTGATCGCGGGCGTGCCGCCGACCGTGGACCAGTGGTGGGAACGGTCGCCGATCTTCGCGGGCCTCAACAGCGACAAGAAGAGCCTGACACTCGACTTCCGCACCGAGCAGGGGCGGGACCTGCTGCGCCGGCTGATCCCGACCTGCGACGTGATCGTCGAGAACTACACCCCGCGCGTTCTGGACCAACTCGGCCTGGACTACGAGGCGGTACGGGCTCTGCGCCCCGACATGATCATGGTCCGCATGCCCGGCTTCGGCCTCGACGGCCCGTGGCGCGACAACGCCGCGTTCGCCTTCGTCATCGAGGACGCGTCGGGGCTGACCTGGCTCACCGGCCATCCGGAGCGCAATCCGGTCGAGCCGTACTCGATCGGCGACCCCAACGCCGGCGTCCACGCGCTGAACGGTCTGCTGCTGGCCCTGGAGCACCGGCGCCGCACCGGCGAGGGAGCGCTGGTCGAGGCGGCCATGGTCGACGCGGCCCTCAACGTGGCCGCCGAGCAGGTCATCGAGTACTCGGCGTACGGCGCGCTGCTGGAGCGGGCCGGGAACCGGGGGCCCTGCGCGGCCCCGCAGAACCTGTATCTCACCGCGGATCCTGACGAGTTCGGCCGGCCGGACTCCTGGGTGGCCATCGCCGTGGCCACCGACGAACAGTGGGAGGCGCTGCGTGACGCCCTCGACCGCCCCGGCTGGGCGTCGAACCCCGAGCTGTCCACCGCCGAAGGACGGCACGCGCATCATGACGCCCTCGACGTGCGGCTCGCCGCCTGGTGCCGTGAGCGCGGCGCGGACGAGATCGTCGACCGTCTCTGGCCGGCCGGTGTCCCGGTGGGCAAGGTGCTGCAGCCGCACCGGCAGGCCGAGTTGGAGCAGTTGCGGTTCCGCGGCTTCTTCGAGGAGATCGACCACCCCATGGCAGGCCGGGCCCGCTACAGCACCTTCCCGGCCCGGCTCTCCCGAAGCCCCGGCCCCCGCCACACTCGCCCCGCGCCCCTGCTCGGACAGCACAACCACGAGTTGCTGACCGAACTCGGGCTCACAGCACGGGAGATCACCGCACTGGAGGCCGACGGGGTCATCGGCAGGGCGCCGACCCGCTAGTCGCTCGCCGACATCCGCGACTGGATCGGACAGGGGGCCGGCTGCCGCTGCGCCGAACACCCGGTGTGAGCCCGCGAGTTACGACGCGCTGGTCGCGAAGCCGTCCCTGACCTTGTCGAAGACGGGGCGGTGGGTGTCCCACTTCGCATCCGGGGCCGAGAGGTAGATGTCGTACTCGCGGCCGCCCTCCTTGCCGAAGCCGAGGTCGATGGCGCGGAACGCCCGGACCCGGCCCTGAGTCCGGTCAGGCCCGTCCCGTCGGTGTAGGTGACGCTCTCCGTCGTCCGCTTGCCGGCCTTCCAGTCGTCCGGCACCGGGAAGGAGACACCGAGTTGCCGGTCCCGTACGAGGTGATAGCCCTCCGGACGGGGGACGCGGAGGGCGTGGTGGTGGGCCGGCTCGTCGCGTGCCCGGGTGGTGATGTCGATGTCCCGTGCAGCACGAACGCCGTGGCCGCCGCGGCGAGGGCGAGCATCCCGGCGACGATCCCCTTGCGACCCCGGCGCCGCCCTCGGCCGGAGTCTCCCGCCGAATCCGGCTCCGCGACGGTCAACTCGGGGGCGGACGGCGGCAGTTCGGCCGTCGCGTCTCCCCACCACGCGGTCTGCAGGGCGCGCTCCGTCTGTTGTGCCGTCGGCCGCTCGTCGGGCTCCTTGATCAGGAGTGCCTCGATCAGCGGCTCCAGGGGTCCGGCCTGCTTCATGGGTTCGAGAGGGTCCACCGCGATGGCGTAGGCGGTCTCCATCGCGGTGGCCCGGCGGAACGGCGGGCGGCCTTCGACGGCCTGGTAGAGGGTGGCGCCCAGGGCCCACAGGTCGGAGGCCGTGCCGGGGGTGAGGCCGCGGATCCGCTCCGGGGCCATGTAGTGGATGGAGCCGACCATCTCGCCGGTCTTCGTCAGTGTCGACGCCCCGTCCGTCATGGCGATGCCGAAGTCGGTGAGGACGGTCCGGTCGCCGGTGCCGAGCAGGACGTTGCCGGGCTTGACGTCGCGGTGCAGGACACCGGCGGCGTGGGCCGCGCGCAGGGCGGCGACCATGTCCAGGCCGATGCGTGCCGCCTCCTCGTGCGGGAGGGTCGGCCGTCCTTGAGGAGGTCGGCGAGCGTGGGACCGGGGACGTACTCCATGACGATGCAGGGGCGGCCGTCGTCGTCGACGACGTCATGGACGACGATCACGTCCGGGTGCTGGATCCGGGCGGCGCTGCGGGCCTCGCGGCGGGTGCGCTCGTAGACGGTGGCGAGTTCGTCGGCGGAGAGTTCCGGCCGCGCGTGGAGCCGTTTGATCGCGACCTGGCGGCCGAGGACCTCGTCGTCGGCCCGCCAGACGGTGCCCATGCCGCCGCGGCCGATCTGCTCGGCCAGCCGGTAGCGTCCGGCGATACGACGCCCTTCGTCCGACACGGCGTCCTCCGCCGGTTCTGTCCCTGTTCGATTCGCCTGGTCACCATAACCGGCTCCTGTCCCGGATCGTGTGCGGCGGATCACGGCGCCCGTCAGGACCGGCGGGCCGCCCACCTCGACTGGAGGGTGGAGAGGGCCTAGTACCCCGGTACTAGTCACCCCGGCCGTTTTCACTTCCCCGGTGCTGCGGATGCCCGGAAAGGCGCTCCTAGCGTGAAGTCGTGGGTCGCGCAGGCCCTCCTTTTCTCTCGAACCTCTTTCTCTCGAACCTGGTGGGAGTACTCCGTGGCCACCTTCCTCTACCGACTGGGCCGGTTCTCGTTCCGGCGCCGACGGCTCGTCCTGATGCTGTGGATCGCCGTCCTGGCGGCCGTCGGTATCGGTGCGGCGAGCGTGTCGTCCAACACGTCCGACAGCTTCACCCTGCCCGGCACGCAGTCGCAGAAGGCGATCGACCTGCTGGGCAAGGAGTTCCCGCAGGCGTCGGCCGCCGGCGCCACCGCCCGCGTGGTGTTCGAGGCGCCGGCCGGGGAGCAGCTGAAGTCCGGGGCCAACAAGACCGAGGTCGAGTCGCTGATCGCCGACCTCAAGAAGGCGCCCCAGGTCGCGAGTGTCAGCGACCCGTACCAGAGCGGTCTGATCAGCAAGTCCGGCACCATCACCTACGCCCAGGCCACCTACAAGGTCGCCCAGGCCGACGTCACCGACGCGGCCCGCGACGCCCTGCACTCCGTGGCCGACAAGGGCGAGAAGGCGGGCCTCGCGGTCAGCCTGGGCGGCAACGCCGTACAGGAGAAGGCGGGCGGTGGCGCGACCGAGCTGATCGGCCTGCTGATCGCCGCCGTGGCGCTGGTCATCACGTTCGGGTCGCTGCTCGCGGCCGGGCTGCCGCTGCTGACGGCGATCTTCGGAGTCGGGGCGGCGGTCGCCGCCATCACGGTCGCGAGCGCGTTCTTCGACCTCAGCTCGGCCGCCACGACGCTGGCGCTGATGCTGGGTCTGGCGGTGTCCATCGACTACGCCCTGTTCATCGTCTCCCGCTACCGCAGCGAGATCCGGGACGGTCACGAACCGGAGGAGGCGGCGGGCCGCGCTCTGGGCACCGCCGGTTCCGCGGTGGTGTTCGCCGGTCTCACCGTCGTCATCGCCCTGGTCGGTCTGAGCATCATCGGCATCAGCATGCTGACCACGATGGGCCTGGGCGCAGCCTTCTCGGTCGTCGTCGCCGTACTGATCGCGCTGACCCTGCTGCCCGCGATGCTGGGTTTCGCCGGGATGCGGATCATGAGCGGCCGGTTCACCAGCCGCCGGATGCGCGCCCGCCAGGACCGCGGCGAGGGCGAGACGACGGGCGTGCGCTGGGCCCGGTTCGTGACCCGCAACCCGGTGAAGATGCTGCTCGTCTCGGTCGTCGGACTCGGCATCCTCGCCATACCCGCCCTGTCGATGCGGCTGTCCCTGCCCGACGACAGCATGTCCGCGCCCGGCACCAGCGAGCGCATCGCCTACGACACCATCACCAAGGGCTTCGGGGACGGCTACAACGGCCCGCTGACGGTGGTCGTCGACGGTCGCGGCAGCAGCGACGCCAAGACCGCCGCGCAGGACACGGTCGCGCAACTGGGCAAGCTGTCCGACGTCGCCGCCGTACGCCCCGCGGTGTTCAACCAGAACGGCGACGTGGCCCTGATCTCCGTCGTCCCGAAGAGCTCCCCCAGCAGCCAGGCCACCGTCGACCTGGTCTCCCAGATCCGCGACCGGGGCCCGGCGCTCAAGTCCGACACCGACTCCGAGCTGATGGTGACCGGCACGACCGCGCTGAACATCGACGTGTCCAGCAAGCTCAGCGGCGCCCTGATCCCCTACCTCGGTGTGGTCGTCGGCCTGGCCCTGGTCCTGCTGCTCCTGGTGTTCCGCTCGATCCTGGTCCCGCTCAAGGCCGCCCTCGGCTTCCTGCTCAGCGTGGTCGCCACGCTCGGCGTGGTGGTCGCGGTGTTCCAGTGGGGCTGGCTGGCGGACCTGTTCGGCGTCGACGGGACCTCGCCGATCGTGAGCGTGCTGCCGATCTTCATGATCGGCGTGGTCTTCGGACTCGCCATGGACTACGAGGTGTTCCTGGTGACCCGGATGCGTGAGGAGTACGTCCATGGGGCCGAGCCCACCGAGGCCGTGATCGCGGGCTTCCGGCACGGGGCCCGGGTGGTCACGGCCGCCGCGGTCATCATGATCTCGGTATTCGCCGGCTTCCTGCTGGACGACGTGGCGCTGATCAAGTCGATCGGCCTGGGCCTCGCCTCCGCCGTCCTCTTCGACGCGTTCGTCGTCCGCATGACGATCGTGCCCGCGGTCATGGCCCTGCTCGGCCGCCGCGCCTGGGCGCTGCCCGCCCGGCTGGACCGGATCCTGCCCAACGTGGACGTCGAGGGCGAACGCCTGCGCCACCTGCTGGCCGAGACCCCGGACGACGGCTCCGGCAGCCCGGGCCGGGCACCCGTGTCGCCGGTCGCCACCGGGAAGCGCTGAGGCGGCGGCCGTACGATCCACATCAGGACGCCGGTCCGGGGCCTTCCCCGGCCGCACCGTCCCCGCCCGCCGGTCCCCTCCCCCCGGGACCGGCGGGCGGCCCGCCTGCACCATGGAGGGTGTATCCCGTGACCTCACCACCGCTGACGGCCCGGTCCTTCATGCCCGAGAGCCTGATGGGAGGGGCCCGGCTGGGCGACTCCGAGTACCGCGCGGTCGTCGGGCTGCTCACCTGGCTGGGGCGGGTCCGGCAGACCGACACGGCCCATCCGCGGGTCAGGCTGTGGGGGGTGCCGGCCTGTTACGCACTGGCCGGGATTCCGGGCCTGGTGCGCGCGGCCCACGACTCCGTCCCCGCGTTCGTACTGATGCTGGCGGCGACCGCGGGCTACACCGTGCCGTTGCTGTGGCGGAGGCAGCGGCCGGTGCTGGTGTTCGCCGTCCTGGTCGTCCTCTCCGAAGTGTGCCTCGCCCTGCGGGTGGACTCGGGTTCGAGCGCCACGCAACTGGTGGCGCTGCTCAACCTGGGGCGCTTCGGGACTCCCAGCCAGCTGGCCGTCGGCGTCGTGTACAACCTCCTGCAGACGTTCGTGTCGATCGTCTTCTTCAACGGCCTGAGGGGACCGGACCAGGCGGCCAGTACCCCGGTGCTGGCCTTCCTCGCCGTGGTCGCCATCCTGTCGATGGCCGCGCTGGGGCTGGCCGGAAAACTCGTGAACGCCTACATCGAGGCCCTCAAGGACCACGCCGTCCGTCTCGAGGTGGAGCGCGACCAGCGGGCCCGGCTGGCCGCCGCCGGTGAACGCGCCCGTGTGGCACGGGAGATGCACGACATCCTCGGCCACACCCTCGCCGTGATCGTCGGTCTCGCGGGCGGCGCGGCAGGGCTCGCCGAGAGCAAACCCAAGCGGGGCGCGGACACTTTGCGGATCATCGCGGAGAGCGGCCGCGGCGCCCTGGCGGAACTGCGCAGGCTGCTCGCCGTCATCCACGACGACGAACCCGACGACACCCCGTTCGCGCCCCAGCCCGGACTGGCCGATCTCGGCGCCCTGATGGAGCGGGTCCGGGCCGCAGGCCCCGCCGCCACCTTGCGCCTCAAGGGCGAACTCACCTGTCTCCCCCAGGGACTTCAGCTCGCCGTCTACCGCATCGTGCAGGAAGCCCTCACCAACACGCTCAAGCACGCGGCACCGGACACGACCGTCGAGGTCACGGTCGCGGCCGGCCCGGAGGCCGTGCACGTCACCGTCGAGGACACCGGCCCGCAGCTGACCACCGACACCGACGAGCAGGGCAAGGGCCTGGTCGGCATGCGCGAACGGGCCTCGCTCTACGGCGGACAGGTCGCCGCGGGCCCCAACTCCCGGGGCGGCTGGACCGTCCGCGCCCTCCTCCTGCCCACCTCGACCGCCCCCGACCTCATGGAGAAGCACCCGGCATGACCACCGTCCTCATCGTCGACGACCAGGCCCTGCAACGCCTCGGCTTCAGCATGCTCATCGAGCAGTACCCCGACCTGAGCACCGTCGGCGAGGCGACGCACGGCGTCGAGGCGGTCCGGCTGACGGCCGAACTCCGCCCCGACGTGGTCCTGATGGACGTACGGATGCCCGGCATGGACGGCATCGAGGCCACCCGCCGGATCGTGCAGTCCGGGGGCCGCTCCCGCGTCCTCGTCCTGACCACCTTCGACCTCGACGAATACGCGTACGCCGCGCTGCGCGCCGGGGCCAGCGGTTTCCTCCTCAAGGACGCGCTGCCCGAGGAACTCGTCGCCGGCATCCGCGCGGTGGCCGCCGGGGACGCGGTCATCTCGCCCGGCCTGACCCGCAAACTCATCGACGCCTTCGGCGACCGGATGCCCGGCCGCACCCCCGAGCAGGACCGCCGCCTCGACACCCTCACCGACCGCGAGCGCGAAGTCCTCACCGTCATGGCCGCGGGCTGGAGCAACACCGAGATCGCCGAACGCCTGTGCCTCGCCGAGTCCACCGTCAAGTCCCACGTCAGCCGCATCCTCGCCAAGATCGGCGCCCGGGACCGGGTCCAGGCGGTGATCTTCGCGTACGACGCGGGACTGGTACGGCCGGCCTGAGGCCGGCCGGGGGTCAGGCCGTCGGCGCGGTCACGAACTTCCCGATGAGCACGGTGAGTTCGGCCGGTTCCTCCACGGGCAGTTCATGACCGGCGTCGACGATCCGGACGACCGCGTCGGGGTACGCGTTCGCCATCCGCAGCATCTGGGAGAGCGGCAACTGGATGTCGTGGTAGCCGTCCTGGCGGATCTTGTCCTTGGGGTAGCCGGGAGCGAAGGCGCGCTGGACGTTGACGGCGACGAACAGCTTGAACGGCAGCAGCGCGGACACCTCCAGCAGCAGACGGGCGGTGTTCCCCGGCCGCCGTCCGGTCCCAGTGCGTGCCGGGGTCCATGTCAGGCGGACGGGCGGACCCCGGCACAGCCGTCACTTGCCGTGCTTCTCGTGCTTGCGGTGGTGCTTCTTCTCGTGGTGCTTGTGATGCGCCTCCTTGGCGCGCTCCTTGTTCCTGGCCTTCTTGGCCAGGGTGATCTTCGCGAAGGACACCGCGTTCCCCGGCGCGAAGTTACGGATGCGTTCCGGGCTCTTGACGACGGCCGTATGACTGCGTAGACATGACAGCGCAGACATGACTGCGCAGCCAGACGCAGACAACCGGCCATCGGGAGACACCATGACGCGAGGGACAGGGCGGAGCGGGAACACCGCTGCTCCGCGCAGCGTGGACGTCGCGCGCCTGGCCGGGGTCTCGCAGAAGACGGTCTCGCGGGTCTTCAACGACGAGCAGTACGTCTCCGCCGAGGTCCGCCGACGCGTCCTCGATGCCGCCGAGGAGCTCGGCTACCGGCGCAACAACGCCGCCCGGGCACTGGCCTCCGGGCGCACCCGCTCGATCGGCGTGGTGACGCTGGGGACGGCCCTGTACGGTCCGGCCTCGCTTCTCATGGGCGTCGAGCGCGTCGTCCGGGACACCGGCTACGCGCTGCGCGTGGTCAACACGATGGAAGGCGACCCGGCGGGCATGGCCGGTGCCGTGGACTCGCTCCTCGATCAGGGCGTGGACGGCATCGTCATCTCCGAGCCGATCGACGAGGAGGGCACCCCCGGTGACGACGGAAGTGCCGCCCCGCGTCTGAACGTTCCGATCCTCGTCCTCGGTGCGCCCTCCCCGGTCTCCGCGCCGCTCGTGCTGACCGCGGGCGACGGCGCCGACCTGATGGCCCACACCGCCACCGAACACCTCCTGGAACTCGGCCATGTGACGGTCCATCACCTCGCGGGTCCGCAACGCTGGTACGCGGCGCGGGACCGTCTCGACGGCTGGCGGGCCACCCTGACCGCGCACGGCAGGGTCGTACCGCCGCCCGTCGAGGGCGACTGGTCGGCCGCGTCCGGGTACCGGGCGGGACGCCGACTGGCCGAGGACGGTGGTGTCACGGCGGTGTTCGCCGCCAACGACGACATGGCGATCGGTCTGATCCGCGCGCTGACGGAGGCCGGGCTGCGGGTGCCCGAGGACGTCAGTGTGGTCGGCTTCGACGACATCCCGGTCGCCGCCTATGTGACTCCTCCGCTGACCACCGTGCGTCAGCCGTTCGACGCCGTGGCACAGGAAGGGCTCAAGCGTCTGGTGCACGCCATCGAGAACCCGAACGCGGCTCCCTTACCGTCGAGCCCCCCGCCGGTCGACCTCATCATCCGTACCTCGACCGCGCCACCGCCCGGCCGGACGACCCCGGCTCGCGGCAGACGTACCGCCGCCCGTTCCGGCGGGGGCGCGCACCGGACTCCGCCGCCGAACGGAGGCCCGGCCACCCACCAGTGACGACGCCGGTCAGCCCGGACAGCGCAAGCGCACGGCGGCGCGTGACCCCAGGACGAGCCGCAGATCCCGGTCACGCCCCGTCCCTCCGAACGCCCTTGCCACGCAAGGCCGTTCCTGAAACCGGCAGACGGCGAGCCGCCTCGCCCCCATCGTCTCCGTCGCCGGTTCACCACCTTCTTCCTCGGCCACGACCTCCCTCTCCGCACCCGGAGAAGTCGTCGGCCCGGTCCACGAGGACGCGTGCCCGACCCCGTCGGCGTCCGCTCCTCGGCCGGCGCGTCCGCGCCCTCCTCCATCACGTCTCCGCACGCCCTTGCCAGGCGTGCCGTCAACTTCGCCATCGGCGGGAGTTCACCATGCCCAGAAACACCTCTTCGTCCATGCCCGGCCCCTTCTCGATGAGCCGTCGGGGCTTCCTCGCCACGACCGGCGCCCTGTCGCTCGGAGCCACCCTCACCGCCTGCGGCGGCAGCGGCTCCGGCGGCTCGACCGCGTCCAGCAAGCCGGTCAGCCAGGCCGACATCGACAAGGCCATGAAGACACCGACCGAGCTGACGTTCTGGACCTGGGTCCCGAACATCGACAAGGAGGTCGCGCTCTTCGAGAAGAAGTACCCGGCCGTCAAGGTCAAGGTCGTCAACGCCGGTCAGGGCACACCGCAGTACACCAAGCTGCGCACCGCGCTCAAGGCGAACAGCGGTGCCCCGGACATGGTGCAGATCGAGTACCAGGCCATCCCGACCTTCACCATCACCGACAGCCTCCTCGACCTGCGTCCCTACGGCGCCTCGTCCCTCAAGTCGACCTTCGTGGACTGGACTTGGGGTCAGGTGAGCGGCAGCGGCGGCCAGATCTGGGCGATCCCGCAGGACACCGGCCCGATGGGCATGCTGTACCGCAAGGACATCTTCGACAAGCACGGCATCGAAGTCCCCACCACCTGGGACGAGTTCGCCGCCGCCGCGCGCAAGCTGCACAAGGCCGACCCGGACGTCTACCTCACCAACCTCGCCGCCAACCAAGTGGCCGCCTGGCACGGCCTGTTGTGGCAGGCGGGCGCCAAGCCCTACGCGCTGTCCGGCAAGAGCGACATCACCATCGGGGTGGACGACGCCGTCTCGCAGAAGCTCGGCGCGTACTGGGGCGGGCTCGCCAAGGACGGAGTCATCGGCGTGGAGCCGGACTTCACCGACTCCTGGTACGCGGCCCTCAACAAGGGCAAGTACGCGACCTGGCTGACCGCCGCCTGGGGCCCGGTCTTCCTCTCCGGCTCCGCCAAGGCCACCGCCGGCAAGTGGCGCGCGGCCCCGCTCCCGCAGTGGGACGCGAGCAAGCCCAGCTCGGGCAACTGGGGCGGTTCCACCACTGCGGTCATCCACTCCACCAAGAACCCCATCCAGGCGGCGGTGTTCGCCCAGTTCCTGAACACCGACCCGGCCAGTGCCAAGATGTTCGCCACCGAGCAGTTCTTCTTCCCGGCGACCAAGGCCCTGCTCACGGAGGCCGACTTCGTGTCGGACGCCCCGACCTTCTACGGCGGCCAGAAGGTCAACCAGGTCTTCGCCGACATCAGCTCCACGGTCAACTCCTCTTTCCAGTGGCCCCCGTTCCTCGACCAGGCGGCCACCGACTGGACCGAGACCGTCGGCAAGTCCCTCGCCGACAAGACGAACACCGTGCGCGCGCTGGGCAGTTGGCAGACGCGGCTGACCACGTACGCCAAGACCCAGGGCTTCACGGTCCACTCGGCCTGACAGCGCGCCGGGTCCCGCGCGGCGGCGCGGGACCCGGTCCCCGGCACACCCCACCCCTCAGAAAGGCCCGATGATGACTGCCACAACCGCGGCCTCCCCCAAGGGCCGGCGCGGCGCGCGCCGCCGCCGGTCGGCAGGGCCACTGTTCGTCGCACCCTTCATGGCGCTGTTCCTGCTGCTCTTCCTCGCCCCGCTCGGCTACGCCGCCTATCTGAGCCTCTTCCAGGAACGGCTCATCGGCGGAACGGCGTTCGTCGGCCTCGACAACTACGTCCGGGCCCTGGGCGACCCCCAGCTCATCCACGGTGTCGTGCGCGTCGCCCTGTTCTTCGTGATCCAGGTCCCGTTGATGCTGCTGCTGGCGCTGCTGTTCGCGCTCGCGCTCGACAGCGGGCTGCTGCGGTTCGCCAAGGTGATCCGGCTCGGCATCTTCGTCCCGTACGCCGTGCCGAGCGTGGTCGCCGCGCTCATGTGGGGCTATCTGTACGGACCGGACTTCGGCCCGTTCGCCCAGCTGAGCCACGATCTGCATCTGCCGGCCCCGGCCTTCCTCAGCGACGGCTGGATGCTCGGGAGTCTGTCGAACATCGTGACCTGGGAGTTCGTCGGCTACAACATGATCATCCTGTACGCCGCGCTGCGCACCATCCCCGAGGAGCTGTACGAGGCCGCCGCGATGGACGGGGCGGGCGCCTGGCGCATCGCCTGGTCCATCAAACTGCCCGCCCTGCGGCCCGCGTTGATGCTCACCCTGCTGTTCTCGGTGATCGGCAGCTTCCAACTCTTCAACGAGCCGAAGCTGTTGATGAGCATCGCCCCGGACGTGATCAGCAGTTCCTACACCGCCAACCTCTACGCCTACACGCTCGCGTTCACCGGACAGCAGGTCAACTACGCGGCCACGGTGTCCTTCCTCCTCGGCCTCGTCATCGTGATCGTCTCCTACGCCGTCCTGCTCACCGCCAACCGCAGGAGGACCTCATGACGACCACCCTTCCCACGGCCGAGCTCGCTCCGCCCGCGAAGCGGGTTCCAGCCGGCGCGGGCAAGCGGCGCAGGAAGCGCCACAGCACCCCGCTGACGATCGCCATGCTGGCCGTCCTGGCGTACTTCCTGCTGCCGCTACTGTGGCTGCTGGTCGCCTCGACCAAGAGCACCCAGGACCTCTTCAACACCTTCGGCCTGTGGTTCTCGCACGCCCCCCAGCTGCTGACGAACGTCAAGGCCACCTTCACCCAGGACGACGGCGTCTTCGTGCACTGGCTGCTCAACACGGTCATGTACGCGGGTGTCAGCTCGGTCGGCGCCGCACTGCTCGCGGCGGCCGGCGGCTACGGGTTCGCCAAGTTCCGCTTCCGCGGCGACCGGGTGGCCTTCAACCTCGTCGTGGGCGCCGTGATGGTCCCGGCCACCGCGCTGGCGATCCCGACCTATCTGCTGTTCGCCAAGGCGGGCCTGGTCAACACCCCTTGGTCCGTCATCCTGCCGTCCCTGGTCAACCCGTTCGGCCTCTACCTGATGCGGGTGTACGCCGAGGACGCCGTCCCCGACAGCATCCTGGAGGCCGCCCGGATCGACGGCGCCGGCGAGGCGCGGATCTTCTTCCGGATCGTGCTCAGGCTGCTCGGTCCCGGTCTGGTGACCGTCCTGCTGTTCACGCTGGTGGCGACCTGGAACAACTACTTCCTGCCGCTGATCATGCTCAACAACCCGAACCTGTACCCGGTCACCGTCGGCCTCTCCTCCTGGGCCGCGCAGGCCCAGAACGGCGGGGCGGGCTCCAGCAGCGACATGCTCGCGCTGGTGGTGACCGGCTCCCTGATCTCGATCGTCCCGCTGGTCGTGGCGTTCCTGATGCTCCAGCGGTACTGGCAGAGCGGCCTGGCGTCCGGCGGCGTCAAGCAGTAGCGCGCATCCGCGTCCCTCGTACCACTTCCCGTTTCCCCGGAGGTTTCCCCCCATGGCGGCTCTGCCTGCCCGTGTCCTGTTCGGTGCCGCGTACTACCACGAGTACACGCCCGCCTACGGCTCCACCGCGCGGCCCGACGAACAGCTCAAGACCGACCTGGATCTGATGGCCGAGGCGCACTTCACCGTGATCCGGGTCGGCGAGTCCGTCTGGTCGACCTGGGAACCTACGAGCGGCCAGTTCGAACTCGACTGGCTGCAGCCGGTGTTGGACGGCGCCCACGAGCGGGGCATCTCCGTCGTCCTCGGCACCCCGACCTACGCCGCCCCCCAGTGGCTGGTCCGCCTGTACCCGGAGATCACCGCCGAGTACGCCACCGGGCAGCGGCTCGGCTGGGGTGCCCGCCAGGAAATCGACTTCACCCACCCCGCGTTCCGTTTCCACGCCGAGCGGCTCATCCGCAAGATCGTGGCCCGGTACGCCGACCATCCGGCGGTCATCGGCTGGCAGGTGGACAACGAGCCGGGCCTGCACCTCCTCCACAACAACGGTGTCTTCCAGCGCTTCGTGGACCATCTGCGGGAGAAGTACGGCGACGTCGAGACCCTCAACCGCGAATGGGGACTGGTCTATTGGTCCCACCGCCTGTCCACCTGGGCCGACCTGTGGACCCCGGACGGCAACGAACAGCCCCAATACGACGTCGCCTGGCGGGAGTTCCAGGCCCGCCAGGTCACCGAGTTCATCGGCTGGCAGGCCGACCTCGTCCGCGAGTACGCGCAGCCCGGCCAGTTCGTCACCACCTGCATCTCGTACACCCGTAAGGGAGTTGAGGACGACGAGCTGTCGGACCGCCTCGACATCGCCTCCGGCAACCCGTACTACGACATGCAGGACGGCCTCCTCCTTCCCGACCCCACCCCCGACGACCACGAACAGCAGTGGAAGACCACCGGAGTGTGGTCGATGTACCAGACCGCCGACTGGATGTTCTCCTCGCGCCAGGAGCCGTTCCTCGTCACCGAGACCAACGCCCAGAGCATCGGCTTCGCGTGGGACAACCGGCCCGGCTACGACGGCCAGTGGCGCCAGGCGGCCTGGGCGCATGTCGCGCGCGGGGCCCGCATGATCGAGTACTGGCAGTGGCAGACCCTGCGTTTCGGCGCGGAGACCTACTGGGGCGGAGTCCTCCCGCACAGCGGCCTGCCCGGCCGTACGTATGCCGAAATCGCCCGTCTCGGCGCGGAGTTCGACACCGCGGGCCCGCTCGTCGCCGGTCTCGAACCGGACGCGGACATCACGATGGTCTACTCGATGCCGAGCAAGTGGCTGATGCAGAAGTACCCGCCGCTCGCGAACGCCGACGGCGAGCCGGACGCCGCCGCCTACCACCGGTTCTTCGACCCCTTCTACCGCGGCGCCTTCGACGCGGGCCGCCAGGTGCGCATCGTGCACGCCCGTCAGCTGCACGATCCGCGCGGCGAGCGGGACGGGATGACACCGCAGGAGGCGGTACGACGCCACCCGGTCCTCGTCGCCCCGGCCCTGTATGTCGTCGACGACTCCACGCTCGACTGGCTGGAGGCGTACGCCCACGCCGGCGGCCACCTGGTCCTCGGTCCGCGCACCGGCTACGCCGACCAAGAGGCACGGGCCCGCCACGAGCCCGCGCCCGGACGGCTCGTCGCGGCGGCGGGCGTCCGGTACGACGAGTTCGGCAACCTCACGCAGGACGTGCCGGTCCGCGCGGTGCCCGGCGGCTCGTTCGAGGTGCCCGCCAACGCCCGTGCCACGCGCTGGATCGAGGGCCTCACGGCCGTCGACGCCGAGGTCCTCGCCGCCTACGAGCACCCGCACTACGGCCGCTGGCCCGCGGTGACCACCCGCACGCACGGCGCGGGCCGGATCACCTGCGTCGGCACGGCGCCGGACCGTGACCTCGCCCGGGCGCTGGCCGAGTGGCTGTCCCCGGCCGCGACCAGCGGCTGGGACCACCTTCCCCCGACCGTCACCGCGACCACCGGGACCGCACCCGACGGCCGCCGTGTCCACATCGTCCACAACTGGAGCTGGGAGCCCGCGAGCGTCCCCGCCCCGGCGGACCTCACCGACGCCCTGACCGGCGATGCAGTAGCCGCCGGCTCGGCCCTGAACCTCGGCGCCTGGGACGTACGCGTCCTCGTCTCCGAACCAGCCAACCGATCGTGATCCAACTCCCCTGAGGAGGGGCCATGCAGAGAAGACGGCTTGGACGAGCCCTCGGAACCTTTGCCGCTACATCCGCGATCCTTGCCATACCCATGGTCAGTGCGCAGGCGTACAACCCGACGGGCGGCACTCTCTACCAGCTCGGCAGCGAGGCGTGTCTGAAGGGGCGCGGCAACTGCGCGATCTATCCGAAGTCGGCGGAGCTGCCGAGCGGCCGGCTCGTCGCGTCCTTCGAGAAGTCGACGGTCGTGACGGCGTCGGGCAGCGCCGACGGGCAGACCCTCCCGGTCTACAAGAGCGACGACCAGGGCACGAGCTGGCAGCCGCTGTCGGAGGTCAAGGCTCCGGCGTACCTCTCCAAGGATCCCCGGTACGCGAAGTACACGAGCAACTGGACCAACCCCTACCTCTACGTCCTCCCGCAGAAGGTCGGCAGCCTCAAGAAGGGCACGCTGCTCCTGGCGAGTGTCGTGTCGGGCGACGACTACTACTACAAGGAGCAGAAGGCGGCCGACCCCAACTGGACGCCGAACAACGACGGGGACCGCAAGGACCTGGCGATCGCCCTGTATGCGAGTGGTGACGACGGCAAGACCTGGAAGGTGGTCAACGTCATCGCCACCGGTGGGTGGCAGGGCGGCAGCGCGGGCGCCATCGGCCGGAACATCGCGAGCGCCAACACGGACAAGCAGGTCGACCCCCTGTGGGAGCCGTACCTGATGGTCTACAAGGGCAAGCTCGTCTGCTACTACTCCGACGAGAACGACTACGCGGGCTTCGACCCGGTCACCGGTGTCCCGACTCTCGACCCCGCCAATGACACCGCCGCCGACTCGCACGGTCAGATCCTCGTCCACAAGACCTGGGACGGCAGCGACGGGAAGTGGAGCAACCCGGTCGTCGACATCTCCGGTGCCGTCCAGGACATGGGTGGCGGCAAGACGGAGATCGGTGGCGGACGGCCGGGCATGACCAATGTCGTCCCCACGACGGACGGCCGGTGGATGCTGACGTTCGAGTACTGGGGCGGCGGGGCCAACACCCGGTACGCGATCGCCGACGACCCGCTGAAGTTCTTCCGCGGCACCCAGACCGGCATGTCCGTCGGCTCGCTGCCCGTCGTCGCGGGTTCCCGCGCGCTCCCGGGCGGCGGCAGCCCGGTCGTCATCCGGCTCCCCGACGGACGCCTGGTGTACAACGCGTCGAGCAGCGGCGACGTCTGGGTCAACGAGAGCGGGCGCAGCGACGGAGTGTGGACGGAGTACCAGACGACCTCTCCGGCCGGCTACAGCCGCAACCTCCAGTACGTCGACGGCACCGGCCGCGTCGCGATCCTCAACAACCAGGGCACGTCCACGATCGCCTACGCCGAGGTCGACCTCGGGGACTCCGACGGCGCCTACTACCGGCTGGTGAACCGCAGGACCGGCCAGGTGATCGGCACCGGCAACAGGACCAACGACGCCAACCTCGGCAACGGGAACGTGCCCGACGTGGTCCTGGAGGACGCCGGCGCGGCGGCCGACCCGGACACCCAGTACTGGCACGTGGTGACCGAACCGCAGGGCGGTACGACCCTGCTCAACAAGTCCGGCGGCAGGGCGGCCGCCATCTGGACGGGCAACGCCACGGCAGGCCAGAAGATCGGCCAGTGGGTCGACAACAGCAGCACCGGCAGCTGGAACCTCGTCAAGACCAGCGACGGGTTCTACACACTGCAGTCCGTCAAGAACACGAGCCTGTACCTGACCGGCGCGACCGCCGGAGCGCAACTCACCCTGCAGACCGCGCTCACAGACGGCTCGCAGGACTGGAAGCTCGTCCAGTAGGCCCCGCCTGGGACAGGGCCTGGTCTCCATCGGCCAGGCCCGACAGGGCACACCGAATCACCGATCAGCAGAAGGACGGCCGGTTGTGAACGCACCGCACGAGGACCGCGCGAACCTCGACACCTACGTCATCGGAGTCGACTACGGCACGCTGTCGGGGCGGGCCGTGGTGGTCCGGGTCGCCGACGGCGCCGAACTGGCCGCCGCCGAGCACCCGTACACCCACGCCGTCCTCGACCGGCAGCTCCCCGACGGCACCCCGCTGCCGCCCGACTGGGCGCTCCAGGTCCCCGCCGACTACATCGACGTGCTGCGCATCGCCGTACCCGAGGCGCTGGCCCGTTCGGGCGTGCGACCGGAGCAAGTCGTGGGTATCGGCACGGACTTCACCGCCTGCACGGTCCTCCCGGCCCTCGCCGACGGCACGCCTCTGTGCGAACTGCCGGAGTTCGCGGGCCGCCCGCACGCCTACGTCAAACTCTGGCGCCACCACGCCGCACAGGCCCAGGCGGACCGCATCACCGCACTGGCCGACGCGCGCAAGGAACCCTGGCTCCAGCGGTACGGCGGGAAGATCTCCTCGGAGTGGGAGTTCGCCAAGGCCCTCCAGCTGCTCGAAGAGGACCCCGAGCTCTACGAGTTGACCGAGCGCTGGATCGAGGCCGCCGACTGGATCGTCTGGCGGCTGTCCGGCAGCTACGTCCGCAACGCGTGCACCGCCGGGTACAAGGGCCAGCTGCAGGACGGGAGTTACCCCTCCAGCGACTACCTGGCCGCGCTGAACCCCGACTTCGCCGGCTTCGTCATCGACAAGCTGGACCAGCCGATCGGCCAACTCGGCGCCCGGGCCGGGGGGTTGACGGCCGAGGCGGCGGCGTGGACGGGCCTGCCCGAGGGCATCGCCGTGTGCGTCGGGAACGTCGACGCGCATGTGACCGCCCCGGCCGCCACCGCCGTCGAACCCGGCCGGATGGTCGCCATCATGGGCACCTCCACCTGCCATGTCATGAGCAGCGACCAGTGGGCCGAAGTGCCGGGCATGTGCGGGGTCGTCCAGGGCGGCATCCTGCCGGGGCTGTGGGGCTACGAGGCCGGACAGAGCGGCGTCGGGGACATCTTCGGCTGGTTCGTGCGCACCGGGTTCCCGGCCTCGTACGCCGAGGAGGCCGTCGCGCTCGGCCGCGATCCGCACGAGCACCTCACCGCTCTGGCCGCCGAACAGCGGGTGGGCGAACACGGGTTGATCGCGCTGGACTGGCAGAGCGGCAACCGCTCCGTGCTCGTCGACCACGACCTCAGCGGTGTCGTGGTGGGCCTGACGCTGTCCACCCGTCCCGAGGACGTCTACCGGGCGCTGCTGGAGGCCACCGCCTTCGGCACCCGCACCATCATCGAGGCGTTCGACACCTCCGGAGTGCCGGTCCGTGAACTGGTCGTCGCGGGCGGCCTGATGAAGAACCCGCTGCTGATGCAGATCTACGCCGACGTCACCCGCCTGCCCCTCGGTGTCATCGACTCGGCGCAGGGTCCCGCGCTCGGTGCGGCGATGCACGCGGCGGTCGCGGCCGGCGCGCATGCGGACATCCGGGCCGCCGCCCACGCCATGGGCAAGGCCCGCCCCGCCGTCTATCAGCCCGACCCCGAGCGGGCCGCCGCCTACGACCGGCTGTACGCCGAATACCGCCTGCTGCACGACTACTTCGGCCGTGGCGCCAACGAGGTCATGCACCGTCTGCGCCGCCTCCGCACCGAGGCCTCCGCCTGAACGCCGCGCCTCGCCCGGTGGTCAACTCCCTTTGAAAGGAACCCTCATGGACACCAGCACCACTCCCTATCCGGACCAGGAGATCTGGTTTCTCACCGGCAGCCAGGGCCTGTACGGCGACGACATCCTGCACCAGGTCGCCGAGCAGTCCCGCAGCATCGCCGAAATCCTCGGCGGGCCCGGGAAGATCCCGGTCCGGATCGTGTGGAAGCCGGTCCTCACGGACGCCGACGCGATCCGCCGGCTGTGCCAGGAGGCGAGCGCCTCCGACACCTGCGTGGGCGTGATCGTGTGGATGCACACCTTCTCACCGGCCAAGATGTGGATCGCCGGACTCAGCGCCCTGGACCGGCCGTTGCTGCATCTGCACACCCAGTACAACCTGTCGCTGCCCTGGCCCAGCATCGACATGGACTTCATGAACCTCAACCAGGCCGCGCACGGCGACCGGGAGTTCGGGCACATCGAGTCCCGCCTCGGCATCGACCGCAAGATCGTCGCCGGTCACGCCACCGACCCCAGGGTGGTCAAGCGCGTCGCGGCCTGGGCACGGGCCGCCGTCGGGCGTCATGCCTCGCGCACCCTGCGGCTGGCCCGCTTCGGCGACAACATGCGCGACGTCGCCGTGACCGAGGGTGACAAGGTCGAGGCCCAACTCCGGTTCGGGTACTCGGTGAACACCTACGCGGTCAACGACCTGGTGGCCGTCGTGGATCAGGTCGAGGACAAGGAGGCCGCCCAACTCGCCGCCGAATACGTCGAGTTGTACGACGTCGTGCCGGCCCTGCGCCCCGGCGGCATCCGCCACGACTCCCTGCTCTACGCGGCCCGCCAGGAGATCGGTCTGCGCGCCTTCCTCACCGAGGGCGGCTTCACCGCCTTCACCACCAACTTCGAAGACCTGGGCGGGCTGCGCCAGTTGCCCGGCCTCGCCGTCCAGCGCCTGATGGCCGACGGCTACGGCTTCGGCGGCGAGGGCGACTGGAAGACCTCCGCGCTGCTGCGCACGATGAAGGTCATGGGCACCGGCCGGCCCGGCGGCACCTCCTTCATGGAGGACTACACCTACCACCTGGGCCCCGGCACCCCGCGCATCCTCGGCGCCCACATGCTGGAGGTCTGCCCCTCGATCGCCGCCGACCGCCCCAGCTGCGAGATCCATCCGCTGTCCATCGGCGGCCGTGAGGACCCGGTCCGGCTCGTCTTCAACGCGGCCCCCGGCCCCGCCGTCGTCGTAGGCCTCTCCGATCTCGGCGACCGCTTCCGGCTGACCGCCAACACGGTCGACGTCGTCACCCCCAGCGAGCCCCTGCACCGCCTCCCCGTCGCCCGGGCCGTGTGGAAGCCGCGCCCCTCGCTCGCGGAGTCCGCCGAGAGCTGGCTGCTCGCCGGTGCCCCGCACCACACCGTCCTCAGCTCCGCCGTCGACACCGAGACCCTCACCGACTACGCCGCCATGACCGGCGTGGAACTGCTCACCATCGACGAGACCACCAGCACCGGGCAGTTCACCAAGGAGATCCGCTGGAACGCCGCCTACCACCGGCTCGCCCAGGCCCTCTGACCCCCATGTTCCTGATCCCTCTGCAAGGAGACACCGATGACCGCACGAGTCCGTGACGGCCTGCGGCAAGAGGTACTGGACGCCAACCTGACCATCCCCCAGGTCGGGCTGGCGACGCTGACCTGGGGCAATGTGAGCGGCGTCGACCGCGAGGCCGGGGTGTTCGTCATCAAGCCCTCGGGGGTCCCCTACGAGGACCTCGCCCTCGACCACCTGGTGACCGTCCGGCTGTCCGACGGCAAGGTCGTCGGCGGCGGCCTGCGTCCCTCCACGGACACCGAGACCCACCGCTGCCTCTACCTCGCCTTCCCCTCCATCGGCGGGGTCACCCACACCCACTCCACCCACGCGGTGGCCTTCGCCCAGGCCCGCCGTGACATCCCGGTCCTGGGCACCACCCACGCCGACACCTTCAACGGGCCAGTCCCCTGCACCCCGGACCTCACCGCCGACCAGTGCGCGAAGGACTACGAGTACAACACCGGCCGGGTGATCGTCGACCTGCTGGAGAGCGACGACCGGAGGGCGGCCGAGGTCCCGGCCGCCCTCGTCGCCAACCACGGTCCCTTCACCTGGGGCGCCACCGCCCGCAAGTCGCTGGAACACGCCATCATCTGCGAGGCGGTGGCCGAGATGGCCATCCAGACCCTGGCGCTCTCCCCCACCGCCCCGCCTCCCCCGCACCTCCTGGCCCGCCACTACACCCGCAAACACGGCCCCGACGCCTACTACGGCAACCCGGCCCCCGAGCCCGCCACCTGACGAACCCCGGATGCCGGCCATTCCTCTTCGCTATTCCCGTGTCACCGCATAACCGGATACGGACGGCCACCGAACCGTAACCAACACGGATTCCTCTTCAGCGAACCAGGAATGGTCGACTCCGGGACCCCACACGACATAATCCCCCTGCTTCTCCAGAAGAACACTGCGCTCCGGGAATTCCACCCGGAACCGGCCGCTGACGAGCACCAGAAGAGCAGTCCGCTCGTCACCTCTCACCCACTCCAGCCGTTCGTCACCCCGTGGATGGATTCCCCACTTGACCTCTACGGCGTCGGTATGGCGAGGGTCGTCGGCGTCCTTGAAATGACCGAGGAGCCATCCGCTGTCCAGTGGCGCGTCCTTGCCCGCATTTCCCACATATATATTTCCGCCCATAAATCCAGACCTTATCAGCCATCATTTTCGATATGCGCGTAGGTCCGCACGCCGTACGCATCAGTAATGTCGACGGTGATACTCGTCCACTCCTCGGCGGGCTCCTCGGGAACCGCGGCCGTCCGGTATTCGGCCAGCGCCAGCAGTTCCGCGGTCACCCGGACTCCGGTGAGTCGCTCGGCCAGTGCGAACACCGCCGCTTTGCGATCGACACGAGACGCGTCTTCGTCCGTGAGGCCCAGGCCCACCTCACAGATCAGGTTATTGAGCTCGTCCGGGGTGCTGCCGCTTCTGACCGGGGGCCATTCGAACTCGGTGCGCAACTCCCCGTTCTCGTACCAGTGGAAGAAGTGCATGGGCTTCCCGCCATTGCTCGAATGGGAGACAGCACGGGTGCCGGCCGAGAGGGCTTCCATGAAGCCGGGCGGCCACGAATCCCCGCCGAGGGCCAGGGCGAGGGTCCAATCGCCTTCCTCACCCGGGACGGCGCACGCTCCCGCGAGGACATAGGGACCGTCCCCGTCGTCGGCTTCCTCGAGGAGCGCTTGATGTTCCTCGATCAGTTCGTCGAGCCCTTCGCACACGCCTCTCGGCTCGGCTCCCGCCAGGGCGAGCAGTTCCGCGGGGGAGACTCCCCGCACCAGAGTCAGGGTGTACCCGCTCTCCAGCGCATAGCGGAACGGTGAGGTCGCGGAACGTATCCAGCCGTAGTCGGCCGCGGTGGCTGTGGTCATGGAGTGCATCCTGCCAGCCGCCACTGACACCCGGCCCGGCCCGATCGGTCCGACCGCCGATCCCCGATCGTGGGCGAACACCCCCGACCCGCCAGTAGGGTGGGGAAGCCGCGGCCTCCCCACCAACACCCGTTCCTGCAAAGGGACATGGGCCGCAGCGGTCGAGTCGGTCTCACTGCGTGAGGATGAAACAACAGGTGCTGATAGCGGGCCGGTACCGGCTGCACGTCGCCATCGGACGCGGCGCGATGGGCGAGGTCTGGCAGGCGTACGACGAGGTGGGCGGCAGACCCGTGGCCGTCAAACTCCTGCACGCCCAGAACTCCGAACCCACCGCCGCCGCCCGCTTCCGTCTGGAGGCACAGACGGCGGGCCGGCTCAGCCACCCCCATGTGGTCGGCGTCCTCGACTTCGGCGAGCAGGAGGGCCGGCTGTTCCTGGTGATGGAACTGGTCCAGGGCGACAGCCTCTCCCATCTGCTCGCCCGGGCTGGATCCCTTCCGGCCGAGCAGGTGGCCCGCATCGCCGCCCACTCGGCCGCCGGGATGGCCGCCGCACACGAACAGGGCATCGTGCACCGGGACATCAAGCCCGGAAACCTTCTCCTCGACGCCGACGGGTCCGTGAAGATCGCCGACTTCGGGATCGCGCAGTTCATGAACGACCCCGGTGGCGCGCTCACCGCGACCGGCCAGATCGTCGGGACGAGCCTGTACATCGCCCCCGAGCGTGCCCTCGGCCAGCCCGCCGGACCACCGTCCGACGTCTACTCGCTCGGCTGTGTGCTCTACCAACTCCTCGTCGGACAGCCGCCGTTCCGCGCCGGCAGCGCCATCGCCGTACTCCATCACCACCTCGACACGGCCCCCGTACCACCACGGGAGCTGGGCGTCGGCCTGCCGCCCGCCTTCGAGAACTACCTGCTCGGGCTCCTCGCCAAGCGGCCCGAGGACCGCCCCACGGCGGGGCAGGCGGCCAACTGGTTCGCCGGCGGCGCCTGGAAAGGACATCCCGAGCCCCTCCCCGCAGCCGCACCGCCTCCCCGGCCGACGCCACGTGCGACCCCCCGGGAGACGGTCGGCGAGCCCAGGACGAACACGGCTTCCGGTTCCGTGACCACGTACGCCTTCCCGACCTCCACCAGCACTACCGCTCCGGCCCATCGAACGCGGCGCCGGCCGCGCGAGGGGGTCCGTGCCACCGCCGGACGCCGGTCGCAGACCTCGCGAACATCGCGGACGGTGGGCACCGTCGCCGCCGTGCTGATCTTCCTCGGGGCGGTGCTGGTCGGCGTGGCGCTGTTCTCCCCCGACCACAGCTCGGCGGACACACCGGCGACGAACCCGTCCAGCGCCACAAGCCCCTGACGCACCGGCCGGCCCGTACCAGTCAGCGCGCGGGCCGGTTGTCCTGTTCGAGCAGTCCCGGCTCCTCGATGCAGTCGAGCAGAAACGGCACCAACCCCCATTCCAGCAGGGCGAGTTCCCACTCCTCCTGTAGCCAGCCGTCCTCGGCCGCTCCCTCGCCGGACGACGCGTCGTCCGCGCCCGGGCGGTCGGGGGCCGGTGCCTTCCAGGACCAGGCGAGGTCGCCCACGATCGCCCCGGCGGCCACGGCGCCGACGATCAGTCCCGCCGTCATCACGCCGTCGCCGACGTAGGGCCGCCCGACAAAGGCGCGCAGCGCGAATCCGAGCGCCAGCAACGCGACCGCGACGACGGCCACGAAGGCGAGTACGGCCATCAGCCAGCCGCCGCCCCGCTTCCCGGGCGCGGGCGGAGAGGCGGCGTCTCCACGGGCGTCCTGGCGGCCGCCGGCCTCCACGTACTCGCGGTACTCGGCCGCGGCCGCCTCGGCGATCGCGGCGCGCTCCCGGAGTGCGCGCGTACGCAGGCACTCACGGTCGAGCTTCCCGCAGGAGCGGCCCAGCGCCTCCCTGACCCGCCCGGAATCCAGCGCCCGGCACAGGAGCCGTTCGAAAGCCGTGCCGACGTCCGGCCCGGATTGCCCTGGATCCCGCATCGATCTCCCCCGATGAATGAATGCCCGCGGCAGCGGGAGCCGACCGCGCACGCGTGAGCGGTCAGGGGAGGCGAGTGTAATGGCTCCGGCTTACGGAACCATAAGAGGGACGTACGACCAGCGGCAGCGCCCCGCGAGCTGCCCGCGTGATCCGGACAGGGAACATGATCCCGTCACCCGAGTCGGAACACCGTCCGGAGAGTACCGTCTCACCGTCCCGACCGCCGGGGGCTGTCCGGCGGATCTTGTCCGACGGTCGCCAGCAGGTGCGCGACCAGGGGATTGTGGTCGTTCTTGCGCCAGGCGACGGCCACTCGGGTGCGGGCGTTGCCGGGTTCGATCCTGCGGAAGGCGACGCCTTTGAGGCGGATACGGCGGATGCTCGCCGGGGCCAGGGAGACTCCCAGACCGGTCTCGACGAGGGCGCAGACGGTCTGCCACTCCACCGCGTGCTGGATTATCCGCGGTGCGAACCCTGCTGCGGTGCACAGGCCGATGATCTGGTCGTGCAGGGTCGGGCCGACCGTGCGGGGCAGCAGCACGAAGGGCGAGTCCGCCAACTGCGCGAGCTGGACGGTCCGTTGGGCGGCCAGCGGATGGGTGGCAGGCAGCAGGGCCACGAAAGGCTCGCTGAGTACCGTGCTGAAACCGAGCTCTGTCTCGTCGGTGGGGGGTTCCCGCAGTAGACCGATGTCGATGGTCTTGTCGTGCAGGGCGGCGAGCTGTGGAGCGGTGGTCATCTCGTGGATGTCCAGGTGCACGCCGGGGAACCGGTCACGGAAGGTGCGTAGCAGGCCGGGCAGGATCGTCAGCGCGAGGGAAGCGGCGAAGCCGATCCGCAGCCGGCCGGCCCGGCCGCTGCCGACGGCCCGGGCCGCGGCCAGGCCGTCGGCGAGGCCGGTGAGTGCCCGCCGGGCGGCGGGCAGCAGTTCGCTGCCGGCCGGGGTCAGGGCGACATGCCCTGGGGTGCGGGTGAACAGCTCGTGGCCGACCTTGTCCTCCAGGCGGCGGATCTGCTGACTCAGCGGCGGCTGTGCGATGCCCAGGCGGGCGGCCGCGTGGCCGAAGTGGAGTTCCTCCGCGAGCACGACGAAGGCGTGCAGCTGCGGCAGGGGAAGTTCGGGGCGTTCCATACGCGCAGAGATATCAGACCATGCAAGTGGCCGTATTAGACGTATCGGTGACGGACATTTAGCGTTCGGCGCATGACAGAGCGACGCGCGATCCTCAGCGGCTCGGCCTTCGAGGAGCGGATCGGCTACGCCCGTGCCGTGGTCGACGGCGACCGGGTGCATGTGTCCGGGACGACCGGGTTCGACTACGCCACCATGACGATCTCCGACGACGTCGTGGAACAGGCCGAGCAGTGCCTGCGCAACATCGGGGCCGCACTGGCCGAGGCGGAGTGCACCTTCGCCGACGTGGTGCGCGTGCGCTACCTGCTGCCCGACCGCGAGGACTTCGAACCCTGCTGGCCGGTCCTGCGCCGCTGCTTCGGCGACGTCCGGCCCGCCGCCACGATGCTCGTGTGCGGTCTCTCGGACCCGCGGATGAAGATCGAAATAGAGGTGGACGCGCGGCGGCGCACCCCGCCTCGCGATGACGCCCTCAGCAATCACCCGGAAGCGTCCGCCGTGCCCGTCGAGGCCCATGAAACCCCTTACTACGCGGCCGTCTTCACCACGGTGCGCACCCAGGACCAGAGCGACTACAGCGGGACCAGCACACACTTGGAAGAGCTGGTGAAGAACGTCCCCGGCTACCTGGGGATGGACCACGCGCAGACTCCTGGCGGTCTGGGCATCACCGTCAGCTACTTCCGTGATGCCGACGCGCTCAAGGTGTGGCGGACCGAAGTCGACCATCGCGCGGCGCAGAATCGCGGGCAGGCCCAGTGGTATCAGACCTACACGCTGCATGTGGCGAAGGTGGAACGAAGCCACGGATTCGTGCGCACGGACGCCCCGCTGAGCCCGACACCAGGCTGACCGACCAACGTCACCTCGGCCGACCGGCCGCCCTCGTCGTCAGTCCGTCGGAACCCATGGGAAGTCATCAGTGGAATCACGGGCTGGAGACACCGCGCAGGCTGACTCCGACCAGGTACCTGGAGTTGCGCCGAGCGAGGGGGCCGTGCAGAGCGGGGAGGCCGAGCGCGGTGCTCGCCAGCAGGCCGGGGGCCTCTGCGAAGACCCATGCCAACGGGCGCCGGCGGGCGGCTTCTTGAAGCTGGGCGACGAAGGCGCTGCCTGCCTGGCCGGGTGGGACAACTGAGCAGCGAGGCGGTGAACACGACCACCGGCTCGCTGCCCGGCAGCTCGCCGAGTATCCGAGCGGTGTCCGTGGTCGCATCGCCCGTCACCACACTCACCGCCGCAGTAGCGGCAGCGAGGTCCATCGCACCCCGCAGAGTCGCGAGACGCGACCCGGTGGGCGGACGCACTGCGTGATGCGGGCGAGGATGTCGTGCTGAGCGAACGGCCCGCGTCGCACGGAGACGCGTTGTGGCGGGCGGAGTTCCCGCTGATGGTGGCTTGGGCGTCCGGACGGTGAGTGATCAGGACGATCGCCGGGAGGACCCGTGCCGTCGCGGGTGCGTGTTGCCTGTCGTTATGCGGCTGCCTGCGGTTTCGTGGCAGCCGCGGTTGCGACGGCCGCAGCCAGGGGGTCGCGGACGGGGTGGCCGAGGAGGTCGGCGAGATCGGGGCCGGTGCCGGCCAGGAAGCCGTGCCGGATGCCGGTCGCGATCGAGGTGAGCATGGGCGGTTGGAAGGGCAGCAGTTCCGGCATCTCGTCGAGCAGCCTGCGCCGGTACTCGCCGATGCCGATGGCGCGGTGCGGGACTCCGAGCCGGTCGGCCACGTGTGCTGCCGTGATAGGCGTGCCGGTCAGATCGTAGGTGCGCCCGCTGTGTCGTGTCGGATCCGCCGCGACGATCGCCGCGGCCTCGGCGAGGTCCGCACGGGCGACCGCGGCCAGGGCGCCGTCGCCGAACGCGGACTCCACCCCGTCCTCGGCCCACATCATCAGGCCGCCGAAGAGTTCGGCGTAGAGACCGTTGCGCAGGATCGTCCACGGCAGGCCGCAGGCGCGCACGAGCCGTTCGGTCGCGCGGTGCGCCAGTGCGAAACCGAGATGGTCGCCGGCTCCGGTCAGGCTCGTGTAGACGACATGCCGGACGCCGTCCCGGACCGCGGCATCCAGGACGGCCGCGTGCCGCCCGATGACCTGGTCGTCCTCGGCATAGCCGGCGGAGATCAGCACCAGGGTCGACACACCGGCAAGATCCATGCCCGAGTGGTCGTCGAAATCGAGCCGCCGCAACCCTTCGCTCGGGGTACGGCTGCCGCCCGTGGCGTTCACACCGCGCGTGCGCAGCTCCGCGAGAGTGGCCGAGCCGAGGTTCCCGTTCGCTCCGGTCACCAAGATCATGTCAGTCACGGTCTTCCGTAGTGGTTCTCTTCGGTAACTACGCTTGATCCTGATCCGCCCGCGCACCGGCCACAAGGAGGCACTTCGATGTCACCCACGCACACCGAGGTAACCGCCGCACCCGCCGACCTCGACCCCTGCGGGCAGGCGGACCACCCGGACTGCGGGATCCGCGACGTCCTGGACCGCATCGGGGACAAGTGGTCGGTACTCGTGATCGTCGAACTCGCCGGCGGGCCACGCCGGTTCCGCGCACTGCAGCGCGCGATCGAGGGCATCTCCCAGCGCATGCTCACCCTCACCGTGCGCAGGCTGGAGCGCGACGGACTCGTCCTGCGCACCGTGTACCCGACCGTCCCGGCCCAGGTCGACTACCGCCTGACCGAGACCGGCGCCGGCCTGACCCACCTGGTCAAAGCACTCGCCGACTGGTCCCTCACCCATCGCACCGTCATCGCCGAGGCACGGGAGGAGTACGACCGGGCCCACCCCGACCACGACATCCGATAGCGAGGACCGCCGCCGCCTCACGCCGGACGTGTCGCCGATGAGTTTCCGGCGGTCGTGCGGTCTACCTGTCGACGAAAGGAGCGCACCATGCGCGAGATCATCGTTTGCACGTTTCTGACGCTGGACGGCGTCATGCAGGCGCCGGGCGGTCCGGACGAGGACGCGGAGAGCGGCTTCGAGCACGGCGGCTGGCAGAAACCGGTGGACGACGAGGAGGTCGGCGCGGCCATCGGCGGTTGGTACGAGAATTCCGACGCGATGCTGCTCGGCCGCAAGACGTACGAGATCTTCGCGTCATACTGGCCGACCGCCGATCCCGGCAACCCGTTCACCGACCGGATGAACGGCATGCACAAGTACGTGGCGTCCCGGACCCTGACGTCCGTCGAGTGGCAGAACTCCACGCTGCTGGAGGGCGACACCGTCGATGCCGTACGTGAGCTGAAGGCGTCCGACGGCGGCCCCATCAACGTCGTCGGCAGCGGCGACCTCGCCCAGACCCTCATGCGGCACGGCCTCGTCGACGAGTACCGGCTGACCATCCATCCGGTGATCATCGGCACCGGCAAACGGCTGTTCGCCGACGGCGCGATCCCCACCGCGCTGGAACCGGTCAGCGTCTCGACGACGAAGGGCGGCACCGTCGTCGGCGTATACCGGCCGAACGGCAAGCCCAGCTACGACAGCTACTAGGCGGCGCGCGGTGCTGCGTCGCGCGAACGGTGCTCAACCACGCAGGCCGATCGCGGCGCAGGCCGTCGCGTACTTCGAGGTGCAGATGTCCTTGACGGAGTAGACGCCGTCCGCGATCACCGTGTCCTTGATGTTGTCCTTGGTGAGGGAGACGACCGGCACCAGCATCGCGGGGATCTTCTTCTCGGTGGGGCTGTCGACCGTGTCCCGGGTCAGCGCGTCGAACTGGATGTCGCGGCCCTGGACTTTGTACACCGCCATCTCCGCGGCGCGGGTGGCCTCCTCCAGGAACGGCTTGTACGCGGTCATGTACTGCTCGCCGGAGACGATCCGCTGCACCGCGTCCAGGTTCGCGTCCTGGCCGGTCACCGGCGGGATCGTGGTGGCGCCCGCCTCTTTGAGCGCGTCGATGACGGCGCCCGCCAGGCCGTCGTTGGCCGCGTAGACGGCGGCGATGTTGTCGAGGCCGACCGCCTGGATCGCCTTCTTCATGTTCGCCTTGGCGACCTTCGGCGACCACCCGGTGGTGTCGTACTCCTTGGCTATCCGGACCTTGTTCTCCAGTTCGCTGAGGGCGCCCTGTTTGTACTTGGCGTAGTTCGTGTCCGCAGGGTCGCCGTTCATCATGACGATCTTGCTGGTTGCCGCCTTGCTGCCGAGCGCGTCGATGAGGGCGCGGGCCTGGATCTCGCCGACGAGTTCGTTGTCGTGCGAGACGTAGGCGTCGATCGGGCCCTGGGCGAGCCGGTCGTAGGCGATGACGGGGATGCCCGCGTCCTTGGCCTTCTGGACGTCCGGGGCGATGGCCTTGGCGTCCAGCGCGTCCACCAGGATGACGTCGACCTTCTGGTCCACCATCTGCTGGAACTGCCGGCTCTGCTTGTCCTGGCTGGCCTCGGCGTTGGCGTAGACGACCTTGCCCTTGCCGTGCGTGAGAGCGGCGACCTCCTTCTTGATGACGGGGTGGTCGAAACTCTCGAAGCGCGCGGTGTCCTTGTCGGGCAGTAGCAGCCCCACCGTGATGTCGTCGCCCTTCTTGGGCGATGCGGAGCTGCCGCCTCCCCCGATGCCGTCGATGGCACCGCACGCGGTGAGTGCCAGGGCCGACGCCGAGGCGGTCAGAACTGTGGCGAGGCGACGCACAGGGGTGTGGCACAGGACAGGAGCGCTCACGTCAGGAGCCTTCCGGGTAAAAGGAGAGCGGGTAGCGGAGTGACTTTCGCGCGGCGCATCGGGCCGCGTCCTTGAGGAGCTGCTTCCTCCACGACCTCCGACCGTCACCGGTGCACTTCCGCCACGCGGATCGGGCGGTGCTCGCGGAGGGAGGTGGCGGAAGCGTCGGCGCCCCGGCTGGATGCGACCGCGTCGGTGCAGGTGCAGGGGGCAGGGCGATCGCCTCGGTCCATGAAGCAGGTGTGCGGGGCGCTGTCGCGGAAACCGTGGAGTTCCAGGCGGACGTCGTAACTCCGGGCGTTGCAGCGGGTGTTGGAGACGACGCCGAGTCCGATTCGCATGGCGCGTGCGTCCCTTCAGTCGATGGCGCCGATGACGTTCTGGTCCCAGTCGATGACGGACCCGGTGACGACTCCGCTGCGCTCGGAGAGCAGGAAGACGACGAAGTCGGCGATCTCGTCCGCGTGGCCCAGGCGGCCCATGGGCAGGCTCTTCCCGGCCTGCTCCCGCCAGTCGTCGCCGGCGCCGTGAAAGGCGCGCTGGGTGGCGTCCTCGCCCTCGGTGTCCGTCCACCCGATGTTGAGCCCGTTGATGCGGATGCGGTCGAAACGGTGGGCGTGCGCGGCGTTGCGGGTGAGCCCGGCCAGGGCGGCCTTGGCGGTCGAGTACGGCGTCAGGAAGGGCTGGCCGCAGTGCGCCGAGGTGGAGATGATGTTGACGATCGTCCCGGGGGCGTGCCGGGAGAGCATGTCGGCGACGGCGCCCTGCATCAGGAAGAACGGTGCGCGCAGATTGACGGCGATGTGCGCGTCGAACAGCTCCGGCGTGGTGTCCAGCAGCGAACCGCGCGAGGTCAGGCCCGCGGAGTTGACCAGGCAGTCCACCCGGCCGAACCGGGCGACCGCGGCGGCCACCGACGCCCTGGCCTGCTCCACGTCGGCGACGTCGGCCCTGACGAAGGCGGCTTGAGCTCCCAGGGCGGTGAGTTCGGCGGCCAGTGCCTCGCCGGGCTCGGTCCGGCGACCGGTGAGGAGCACCGACGCACCCTCTCGCGCCGCGGCTCGGGCGACGGCGCCGCCGACTCCCTGGCTGCCCCCGCTGACCAGCACTACTTTGTCGTCCAGCATGGTCATCTCGATCTCTCCTTGGCACAACTGGTCGGCGTCCACTCGGGGTTGGCAAGCGCGGCCGGACGCCGTCCGGCCAGTACGTCGGCGACGCCCCGGGCCGCGTCGGTGTAGGTCGCGGCTTCGGCGCGGATGCTCATGCCCATCAGGTGAGGGGTGAGCAGTACGTCGGGGTGGTCGAAGAGCGGGTGGTGGGCGGGCGGTTCGGGGTCGTAGACGTCCAGGCCGACGCCGGAGAGACGGCCGGCGACGAGCGCGTCCTGTACGGCGTCGAGGTCCACCAGTCCGCCGCGACCGCAGTTCACCAGCACCGCCCCCGGCTTGACCGCCGTGAGGAACCGGCGGTCCACCAGATGGCGGGTGGCGTCCGAGAGCGGTAGGTGCAGGGTGATGACGTCGCTGTGCGCGACGAGTTCGCTCAGATCGGGGCAGTTGACCGCGTCCGGGGGCGTGGCGAACGGGTCGTGGGCCAGCACCCGCATCCCGAAGGCCTCGGCGAGTACGCCGACCCGGCGTCCGATGCGGCCGTAGCCGATGATCCCGATGAGAGAGCCGCACAGGTCGCCGACCGGGACCTCCGCGCGCCGTGCCCACTGGCCCTCCCGTACGAGGCGGTTCAGCGGTCCGAAGCGTTTGACCAGGTGCAGGGACATGCCCAGGACGCCCTCGGCGACCGCTTGGGAGCCGCTGTCCGGGGTGATGACCACCGCGATGCCGCGCGCGGTCGCCTCGGCCACGTCCACCAGGTCGACGCCGACGCCGGTGCGGGCCAGGACACGGCAGTTGGGCATCCGGTCCAGGGCGTCCCGGTCGACCACGGCGTCCGCACGGACGATCGCGCCGACAGCGGCGGCCAGGTCGTCCGGCCCCGGGTGGGGCACGAAGGCGGCCTGCCCCCGCAGTGGCCCCCGCACCATCGTGGGGTCGACGCTGCCGAGGGCGACGACGGTGGGATCAGGCATGGCTCGCCTCGACGTGCGGCTTGCGCCCGTAGGCGGCGTCGGGGACGGTGCTGACGGGGTGCCAGCGTCCGTCCTCGGCCGAGGCGGCGACGGCGGCGAGGACCTCGGCGTCCTGGTGGGCGTCGTAGATGGTCGCGTTGCGCTGTTCGCCGCCGGCCAGCGCGGTGAGGAACTTCTTGGCCTCGATCACCTTGAGGTCGTCGAATCCCATGCTGTTGGCCGGTCCGGGCTGGAAGCGCGCGTAGTCGCCCATGGAGGAGTTGGCGAGGACCGTGGTGTAGCCGACGTTGGGTCCGCCGCGTCCGAGGCAGAGCCGCAACTCGTTGAGCTGCTCGAAGTTCCAGGACGCGGAGCCGTCGGTGCCGTAGACCTCGATGGCGAGTCCGCACTGCGGGCCGACGATGACGCGGGAGGCCTCCAGGGTGCCGACCGCGCCGGTGGTGTGCGGGCCGTCGGCGAAGCGGACCAGTGCGGAGACGTGGTCGTCGTTCTCGACCGGCGCCATCTCCCCGTCCTCGATGACGGCGAAGTGCGTACCGGAGCCCATGGGCAGGACGGGCCGCTCGGTGTACACGGTGGAGAGCAGCGAGCTGGCCTCGCGGATCGGTCCGACGACGTACTGGACGAGGTCGACGACATGGCTGAGCAGGTCGCCGAGCGCGCCGCTGCCGGCGAACTCGCGGCGGAAGCGCCAGGAGAGCGCGCCCTTGGGCTCGGCCGCGTAACCGCAGTAGAAGACGGAGCGGACGTTGGTGATCCGGCCGAGCGTGCCGTCCGCGACCAGTTCACGGATGCGTTCGACGGCCGGTGCGCCACGGTAGTTGTAGCCGACGGAGGTCTCGACGCCGGCCGCCCGCGCGGCGGCGGCGACCGCCGCGGTCTCGGCGACACCGCGTCCGACCGGCTTCTCGATCCAGAACGGCTTGCCCGCCTCGGCGGCGGCGACCGCGATCTCGCGGTGCACGTGGTTGGGCCCGCAGATGGAGACCACGTCGACCTCGGGGTCGGCGAGGACCTCGCGGTAGTCGGCGGAGGCTCTGGCGTAGCCGAGGACGTCGCGGGCGTAGGCGGCGCGGTCGGGTGCGGTGTCGGCGGCGTGCACGAGCCTTGGCCGCAGGCCGAGTTCGGGGTAGACGACGGGGATGGCCTGGTAGGCGCGGGTGTGCAGCTTGCCCATCCAGCCGACGCTGATCAGGCCCACACCGAGCGTTGCCGCGTCCTCGGAGCCGTCGGTTTCGTTGCCGTTGGTCATGGTTGTGCTCCAGGGTTGTGCGGGATCAGGACGCGGTGCGTGCCTGCTTGAGGTGGGCGGTGACGGCTGCGGCGAGCAGGGTGGAGTCGGAGCCGATGGCGACGAAGGTCCAGCCTTCGGCGATCCGGGCCGCCGCCGCGGCTCCGTCGTTCACCAGCAGGCCGCACGACTTGCCGTGCGACTTGGCGGCGGCGCGGACCTTGTCCAGTGCGGCGGTGTAGACGGGCGCGGTGAACTGTCCGGGGACGCCGAGGTCGTGGCTGAGGTCGCGGGGGCCGACGAAGAGCACGTCGGCGCCGTCCAGTGCGGCGATCTTGTCGACGTCGTCCAGGGCGGCGGCCGACTCGATCTGCACCACCCCGAGGGGCCGGTCCTCCTCGCGGTCCAGCGCCCCGGGGTCGAGACCGAAACGGCAGGCCCGGTTGTAGGTGGCCACGCCCCGGTCGCCGGCCGGCGGATAGCGCAAGTGCCGTAGCGCGGCGGCGACTTCGTCCGCGCTGTCCAGACGGGGCAGCATCACGCCGGCCGCGCCCAGGTCGAGCACCCGCCCGATGCGGATCCGGGCCGCCGACTCGACGCGGACGACGGTGGGCACCCCGTACGCGGCGGCGGCCGGGACGAGGGCGCGCACCTGCTCCTCGCCGCCCGCGCCGTGCTCCAGGTCGAGCAGCAGCCAGTCGACACCGGCGGCGGCGCAGACCTCTCCTACGACGGGGGCGGCGGCGCCGACAAACGTGCCCACCGTCGGCTCCCCGGTGGCCAGTTGGCGACGCAGGCGCCCGTGGTCCAGTGGCGAGGGGATCATCCGAACCACCTCTGCTCGGCGAGCCCAACCTCGTACTCGGCGCGCAGTGCGGCCACGGTCGGCTGTTCGGCGACCTCGGCGGGGGCCACGTCCCACCAGACGCCCGCGCCGGGCAGGTCGGCGTGCGGGATGACGGGGACGACGATGACCACCGGGCCCTGGTGGTCCCGGGTGGAGTCGAGGGCCTCGGCGAGCTCGTCGGCGGTGGTGGCCCGGAGCGCGCGGGCACCGAGCCCGGCCGCGACGCTGACCAGGTCGACGTCGAGATAGTCGCTCTCCAGACGGGCGGGCTTGCCGTCGGTGAGGTCCAGGGCACTGTTGCGGTAGCGGAACTCGTTGCCGAACTCGGCGCCGTTGCGGCCCATTTGGAGGCGGTGGATGACCTGGTAGCCGTGGTTCTCGGCGATGACGATGGTGACGGCGGCGCGTTCCTGTGCGGCGGTGACCAGTTCGGTGGGCGCCATCAGGAAGGTGCCGTCGCCGATGAAGGCGGTGACGCGGGCCTCCGGCCGGGGTTCGGCGAGCCGGACGCCGATCGCGGCGGGCAGTTCGTAACCCATGCAGGAGAAGCCGAATTCGAGATGGCAGTGGCGTCCCTCGGTGGCGTCCCAGACCTTCTGCAGGTCGCCGGGCGGTCCTCCGGCCGCGGCGATGACCGTGTCGCCGGGCCGGGCGTGCTCCTGGAGCACTCCGATGAGCTGGCCCTGCGTCAGTACCGCGTCCGTGTCGGTGACCACGTCGGAGTCGGCGGGCACGGCGCTCTTGTCGAACGGCATGCCGGGGTCGATGGCCTGGGCGCGTACCGGGACCCACCGGGCGTGCGCGGCTTCGACACGCTGCCGCCAGTCGGCGGGGGCGGCGATCCGCCGGGCCTCGACCTCGTCGGCGAGCGCGGCCAGGGCCCGTTTCGCGTCGGCCACGATGCCCACGGCGCCCAACCGGCCCGCGTCCTGGACATCCAGGTTGACGCCGGCGAAGCGGACGTCGGGGTGCTGGAAGAGCGAGTGCGAGGCGGTGGCGAAGTCGGTCAGCCGGGAGCCCACGGTGAGAACGAAGTCGGCTTCTCGCGCCAACTCGTTGACTGCGGGGGTGCCTTCCAGCCCGATGCCGCCGAGCTGCCACCAGGCGCGTCGCTGCACCGCGCCCTTGCCCGCGAAGGTCTCGACGACCGGGACGCCCGCCAGTTCGGCCAGCCGCTCCAACTCGGGTGTGGCACCTGAGTAGTTGACGCCTCCGCCCGCGATGATCAGCGGTCGGCGGGCCTCGGCCAGCAGCGACGCGACCTGTGCCACCTCGTCCGGATCGGCGGCCGGGCGGCGGATCCGCCAGACCGTGTCGCGGAAGAGGGCGGTGGGGAAGTCGTACGCGTGCGACTGCACGTCCTGCGGCAGGGAGAGGACTACGGCGCCGGTGTGGGCGGGGTCGGTGAGCGCCCGCATCGCCGCCGGAAGTGCCGTGAGCAGTTGCTCGGGCCGGGTGATGCGGTCGAAGAAGCGCGAGACGGGCCGGAAGGCGTCGTTGACCGAGGTGTCGGCCTCGATGGGGTGCTGCAGCTGCTGGAGCACCGGGCCCTGACGACGCGTCGCGTAACTGTCGCCGGGGAGCAGCAGCACCGGCAGCCGGTTGACGGTGGCCAGGCCCGCGCCGGTGACCATGTTCAGCGCGCCCGGCCCGATCGAGGCGGTGACGGCGAGGGTGGCGTGGCGCCGGGCGTGCTTGGCGTAGCCGGTGGCCAGGTGGACGAGGGCCTGTTCGTTGCGGCCCTGGACGAACGGCATCCGGTCGGAGAACTGGTCGAGCGCCTGCCCGAGTCCCGCGACGTTGCCGTGACCGAAGATGCCGCAGGTGGCCGGGACGAGCCGCCGCCGTTCGCCGTCGGCGTCGCTGTACTGGTGGGAGAGATAGGAGACGACGGCCTGGGCCACGGTCAGCCGTGTGGTGGGTTCGGGACGGGACACACTCACGGGGAGCTTCCTTCCTTGCGTACGACGCTGTACGAGGGGTACGAACCGGGGGTGTTCACCAGGGGCGGCCGTGCAGGATCACGGTCTTGGCCTCGGTCATCTCCTCGACCGCGGCGCGCGGGCCCTCCTTGCCGATACCGCTGCCCTTGAGGCCGCCGTAGGGCATCAGGTCGGCGCGCCACAGGGGGGTCCAGTTGATGTGCACGGTGCCCGCGTCGATCTCCCGGATGGCGCGGACGGCGCCGCTGACGTCGCTGGTGAAGATGCCCGCGCCGAGGCCGTACGCGGTGCCGTTGGCCTGGGCGATCGCCGACTGCCAGTCCTCGGCGGTGCTGACAGCGACGGCGGGGCCGAACAGTTCGTCCTGGCTGAGCGGCGAGCCGGGTGCCACGTCCGCGACCACCGCGGGCGTGATGACCGCGCCGTCCCGCTCGCCGCCGGTCAGCAGCCGGGCGCCGCCGGAGACCGCGTCGGCGATGGACGCGTGGACGCGTTCCGCCTCCTGCTGGGTGATCAGCGTGCCGATGCCGGTGTCCGCCGACGCGGGGTCGCCGGTGCGGATGGCCTCGACCTTGGGCACCAGCGCGTCCAGGAAGTCGGCGCTGATCGCCGGGTGGGTGATGACGCGTTGTACGGAGATGCAGACCTGGCCCGCGTTGATGTAACCGCCGAGGGCGACCGCCGCCGCGGCTGCCTCGACATCGGCGTCCGGCAGAATCACGACCGGGCAGGACGCCCCCAGTTCCAGCGAGAGTTTCTTCACGCCGGCGACGCGGGTGATGTGCTCGCCGGTCCTGGTCGAGCCGGTGAAGGAGACCTTGCGCACCCGGGGGTCCGAGACCAGTGCGTCGCCGAGTTCCCCGCCCGGTCCGGTCAGTACGGAGAGCACGCCCTCCGGCAGGCCGGCCTCGACGAAGCACGCGGCGAGTGCGAGCGCGGTCAGCGGTGTCGTGCGGGCGGGCTTGAGTACGACGGCGTTGCCGGCGGCGAGCGCGGGGGCGAGCTTGTGAAGTACCAGCAGGGCGGGGTAGTTGAACGGGGTGATGGCGACGACCACTCCGCAGGGCTGGCGGATCGTGAACCCGATCTTGTCGTGGCCGGTGCCCCGGTTGGCGTCCAACGGCAGGGTGTCGCCGTAGAGATGGGCCCCCTCGAACGCGGCCAGTCGGATGATGTCGCCGGAGCGGCCCGCCTCGCCGGTCGCCTCGGTGATCGTCTTTCCGGTCTCGGCGCTGATCAGCCGCGCCGTCTCCGCCGCTCTGCGGTCGGCGAGCACGGCCGCGCGGAACAGTATCCGCATCCGCTCGTGGGCGGGTGTCGCGCGCCAGACGGCGGCGCCCGCCTCGGCCGCCGCGAGTGCGGCCTCGACATCCTTGGGTCCGGCCACGGGTACGGTCCCCACGGCCGCGCCGTCGAACGGCGAGGTCACTTCCTCGGCCACGCCCGAGAGCGCGGGCGTCCAGGTACCGCCGATCAGCATGTCCACCATGACAACTACCAATCCACAGGGGTTACTTACGAGAGGTGAGGGCTCAGCGGTTGGTGCTGAACGCGGCGTCGAACTGCCGGTCGGAGGCCTCCGCGGCCACCGAGCGGACGAAGCGCAGCGCTTCCGGCGCGGCCGTCTCCCGGTCGAGGCCGACGTCCTCCCACTCGACGGAGAGCGGGCCGTCGTAGCCGAGGCGGTTGAGCGCGCGCATGATCTCCTCCCAGTCGATGCCGCCGCGGCCGACGGTGCGGAAGTCCCAGCCGCGCCGGGGGTCGCCGAAGGGGAGGTGGGAGGCGATGATGCCGTTGCGGCCGTTGAGGCGGCGGGTGGCGTCCTTGCAGTGGACGTGGGTCACGCGGTCGCCGTGGCCCTCCAGGAAGGCGACCGGGTCGACCTGCTGCCAGTGCAGATGGCTGGGGTCGAAGTTGATGCCGAACGCCGGGTGCTTCATGGCGTCGAGGGTGCGTTCGGTGGTCCAGTAGTCGTAGGCGATCTCCGCGGGGTGGATCTCCAGGCCGAAGACGACGCCCTCGGACTGGAAGACGTCCAGGATCGGGGTCCAGCGCTCCACGAAGTCGTCGTAGCCCGCGTCGATGGTCTCCGCCGAGACGGGTGGGAAGCCGGCCAGCATGTACCAGATGCTGGAGCCGGTGAAGCCGTTCACCCGGGTGACGCCGAGGGCGGCTGCGGCTCGCGCGGTGTCCGCCATCTCGGCGGCGGCCCGGGCCCGTACCCCCTCGGGTTCGCCGTCGCCCCACACGTGCGGCGGCAGTACGTCGCGGTGCCGGTGGTCGAGGGGGACGTCGCAGACGGCCTGGCCGGTCAGGTGGTTGGAGATCGCCCAGACGTTGAGTCCCTGGCGCTCCAGGAGTGCGCGCTGCCGCTTGACGTACCCGGGGTCGGTGACGGCTTGGCGGACGTTGAAGTGGTCGCCCCAGCAGGCGAGTTCGAGGCCGTCGTAGCCCCACTTGCCCGCCTTCCCGGCGAGTTCCTCGATCGGCATGTCGGCCCATTGGCCGGTGAAGAGCGTGACGGGGCGTCGGCTCATGGTGGAGGCTCCGATTCAGGCGTTTCCGGTGCGCAGCCGCAGCTGCGCCGGACGATCAGGTCGAGTGGCACCCGTGTCTCGGTGGGGTGCTCGGTCTTGGGAGCGACGCCGGACTTGCGGCCTTCGAGAGCGTCCAGCAGCATCCGCGCGCTGATCTCGCCGAGTTCGCGGTCGTGCCGGCGCAGGGCGGTCATCGGCGGGTCGAGCAGGTCGCTGGAGACCGGGTCGTCGAAGGAGACCAGGGCGATGTCCGTGCCGACCTTGTACTGGTCGGCCCGGAGTTGACGGAGCGCGCCGAGGGCGAGAGTGTCGCCTGCAGCGATCACGGCGGTCGGCGGCTCGGCCAACCGCATCAGCTCGGCCACCGCCTGTTGCGCGCTGGCCTCCGTCCACTCGTGGTCACCGTAGGCCAGGTACTCCGGGGGCACCGGCAGCCGCCGCGCGCCCATGACGTTGCGGAAGGCCTCCAGCCGTTCGGTGGCGGGGGCGTTCTCCATCCGCTGGGTCCGGGCGGTGGGACCCGGCGGCACACCCAGGAAGGCGATCCTGGTGTGGCCGTGGACGACGGCGAGGTGTTCCACGAGGGTGGTCATGCCGCCGGCGTTGTCCGGGCTGACGTAGCCGAGGCCCGTGTCCGGGATGACGTGGTCGAAGAACACGACCGGTCCCCGGTCCGGGACGTAGCCACCGCTGGTGGCGACCAGCAGTCCGTCGACCTGGCGGTCCTGGAGGGTGCGCAGGGCGACGGTCTCGTGCTGGGCGTCGCGCTCGGTGTTCATCACGACGACCTGGTAGCCGGCGGCCTCCAGCACGTTCTGGGCGGCCTTGAGCACCGTGGCGTAGAAGGCGATGGCGATGTCGGGGACGACGACGCCGACGAGCATGGACGACTGGGTGCGCAGGGACCGCGCCGAGATGTTGCGCCTGAAGCCCAGCGCGGTCGCCGCCTCGACGACCTTCTGCCGGGTCTCCCCGGGGATGCGGGGGTTGCCGTCCAGAGCCCGGCTGACCGTGGACACGGACACTCCGGCCATCGCGGCGACGTCCGTCAGGGTGGGACGGCGTCGGCGGGAGGGGTCGACCGGACCGGGGGTCTGGTCCTGGCTGGAAGGCATCGGGGCTCCTTACGAGGGCGGTCTCTGCGGCGGACCTGCGCTACTTGGTCGCTCGGGCGAAGACACTGCCACGGGTGAGGATCGAATCCACAGTCGCCGCGAGAACGAGGATGGATCCCTCGGCGACGTACTTGACCACCGTCTCCGCACCGATCAGGTCGAGGCCGTTGGAGATGGAGCCGATGACCAGGGCGCCGAGCAGGGCGTCCCAGACGCTGCCGCGCCCGCCGAACAGGCTCGTTCCGCCGATCACGGCCGCCGCGATGGACTCCAGCAGCACCGTGCCGGTGCCGGAGGAGGCCGACACCCCGAGCAGACGTGAGGCGGCGAGGATGCCGCCGAGCGCGGCCAGCGCACCCGCCAGGCTGAAGGCGATCATCTTGGCCCGGGCCACCGGGATGCCGGCCCGACGGGCGGCGTCCGGGTTGGCGCCGACGGCGTAGAGGTGCAGGCCGAAGCGGGTCTGCGTGGTGATGTAGCTGAACACGATGAGCAGCGCGAAGAGGATCACCACGGGCAGGGGCACACCGAGATAGCTGTTGAGCACCGCCACGGCGGTGATGCTCGCGGCGCCGACCAGGATGCCGGGGGCGACGACCTCGCGCACCAGGCTCATGCCGATGCCCCGGCGCCGGGACTCGCCCAGGGCCAGCAGGCGCAGCAGGACGAACGCGACGATGCCCGCGGCCGTGAGCGCCCACCCCAGGGCAGGTGGCAGGTAGGTGCTGGACAGCGTGGCGATACCGGTGCCGAACAGGCTGACCTGTCCGGTGCCGCCGGGCAGCAGTACCAGGATCGCGCCGAGCAGCATGAGCTGGGCGCCCAGGGTGACGACGAACGACGGCACCCCGAACTGGGTGACGACGGCTCCCTGGATCAGGCCGACCGTCGCCCCGGCCGCGATCCCGGCCAGCAGGCCGAGCCAGGCGGGCCAGGAGTGGTTGACCACGAGGATCGCGGTGAGCGCCGCCGCCGCACCGCTGTTGGCGGCGACCGAGAGGTCGATCTCGGCGAGCAGCAGGACGAAGACGATGCCCAGGGCGATCGTCGCCGTGACGACGATCTGCACCAGCAGGTTGGTGATGTTGCGGTTGCCCATGAACGCGCTGTCCTGGGCGGTGAAGAAGGCCCAGATCACGGCCAGCATGAGGACGACGGGGACGAATCGGTACCGTCCGGCGATGGCGTCGAGCACCTGCCGGCGGCGGGACTGGCGGCCTTCGACGCGCGCGACGGGCGGCGGGGAGGACGTGGCGGCGACGGCCGCGGGCGACTGGTTCGATGTGGTCATGGGGCCGAGATTCCTGTGATGGCGGCGACGAGCTGGTCCGAGCTGGTGGTGCGGTCGCTGTTGTCGAACTCGGCGACCTTGTTGCCCAGGCGCAGGACGACGATGCGGTCGGCGACCTCCAGGACGTCGCGCAGGGCGTGCGAGATCAGCACGATCGCGCAGCCGTGCTCGGTGCGCAGCCGGCGGATCAGGTCGAGTACGCCGGTGCTCTGCTCGACGCCGAGTGCCGCCGTCGGTTCGTCCATCAGGACGAGCCGCGGGTTGGAGAGGGTGGAGCGGCAGACGGCGATGGACTGCCGCTGGCCGCCGGAGAGACGGCCGACCGGAGTGCGCAGGGAGGGGATCTTCGCGCCCAGGCGGCGGATGGTCTCCTGCGCCCGGTGCTCCATGTCCGCGCGGCGCAGGCGCGCGCCGCGCAGGAGGGAGCTGGTCTCCTCCCGGCCGAGGAAGAGGTTCTGGACGGTGTCGAGGTTGTCGCAGAGCGCGAGGTCCTGGTAGACGGTCTCGATGCCGAGCGCGGTGGAGTCGACCGGGCGGCGCAGTTCGACCGGCTTTCCGTCGAAGAGGATCTCGCCTCCGTCTGCGGGCTGCAGCCCGGAGATGATCTTCATCAGGGTCGACTTGCCCGCTCCGTTGTCGCCGACCACTGCCACGATCTCGCCCGGGCGGACGCTGAGGTCGATGCCCTCCAGGGCGTGCACGCCGCCGAAGAGCTTGACCACCTGTCGGAGTTCGAGGAGCGGGGCCGCCGTGAGCACGGCGGCCGTTTCCTTGCTCATCCCATTTCCTTCTTGCAGGTGTCCGTCGCCGCGGTGGCACCCGTGCAGATCTGCTTCCAGGTCCATACGCCGTCCTTGACGAGCGTGGAGACCGTGTCGGCGTGCAGGTCCTGGACGGGCAGGAAGACCGCCGGGACACCGGGCTTCATGAAGCCGTTGTCCACGTAGCCGGAGATGTCGCTCTTGGCGATCTTGCCGTTCTTGAGCAGCTGCACCGTCAGCTCGGCGGCCTTGGAGGCCTGCAGCTTGAACGGCTTGTAGACGGTGCTGTACTGGTAGCCGAGCAGGATGTACTGGACGGCCTGCAGGTCGGCGTCCTGACCGCCGATCACCGGCACCTTGCCGGTCAGCGACTGGGCCTTGAGCGCGGCGATGGCGCCACCGGCGGTGCCGTCGTTCATCACGACCACGGCGTCGATCTTGTTGCCGGTCTTGGTCAGGCACTGCTCCATCTCGGACTGCGCCTTGGCCGGGTCCCAGTTGGGCGTGTAGGTCTCGCAGGCGACCTTGACCTTTCCGGCCTTCACCAGCGGCTGGATGTACTGGTCCTGGCCCTTCTTGTACTGGGTCGTGCCGTAGTCGCCCTGGTTGCCGTAGATGCGGGCGATGACCTTGGGCTTGGCGGTGGTGCCGCCGGCGAGCAGCTTGGCGGCGTCCTGGCCCTGGTTCTGGCCGACCGACAGCGAGTTGAAGACGACCTGTGCCGCCGCCGGACCACCACGGGCGTCGTGGTCGTAGAGCAGCACGGGGACCTTGGCGACGGACGCCTTCTGGAGCGCGCCGCCGGCGATGTAGGGGTCGGCGGCGACCAGCACGATCGCGGACGCGCCGCCCGAGATGGCGGTCTCGACCTGCTGGACCTGCTTCTGCGGGTCGTTCTCGGCGTTCTGGATGACGACCTTGGCGTCCGGCATCGCCTTCTTCATGGCGGCCTTGAAGTCGGGGCCGTCCTGAGTGGTGAAGCGCACGGTCGTGGTGTTGGGCAGCAGCATGTAGACGGTCTTACCGCCACTCGATGACCCACTGCCCCCGCTCGAGCCGCAGGCGGCGACCAGAAGGGCCGCCGCCGGCAGGGCGGCCAGGCGTACGGCGATTCTTCGTGAACAGGGCAAACGGCGCATGGATGACACTCCTTCGTGAATCCGGCCCTCAGAGTGCGCAAACCTTTGCACTGGGGTTTCTGGGAGGTCAATACTTTGAGCCAAAGAAGATGCGGGCTTCGAGATATCGTTTGCGCAACGAGGCGTCACAGCGGCGCGGGGCATACGAAAGAAGCGCAGGCTGTCGGCCTTTACCGATGAGTAGCGCTGTTGGCCGCCATCGCCCAAGAGGCCGTCGAGCGGATGTTTCGATTCGGACAACTGCCGTAAGCACGCATATGTCAGCCGCTTCGGCCGTGTTCAGTCGTGTCGGTCGTGTCAGTCGTGTCGGTCGATGGGCTGTGAGGCCCAGATGACCTTGCCGTGCGCGGTGTAGCGGGTGCCCCAGCGGTCGGCGAGCTGGGCGACCAGGAAGAGACCACGCCCGCCCTCGTCGGTGTCGGCGGCATGGCGCAGGTGTGGTGCGGTGCTGCTGCCGTCTGAGACCTCGCAGATCAGGGTGCGGTCGCGGAGGAGGCGTACCTGGATGGGGCCCTTGGCATGCCGGATGGCGTTGGAGACCAGCTCGCTGAGGACGAGCTCGGTCGTGAAGGCGGCTTCGTCGAGTCCCCACTCGGACAGTTGCCGCAGGGCGGCGGCGCGGATGTCGGAGACGGCTGCGGGATCGTCCGGCACGTCCCAGCGCGCGATGTTCGCGAGCGGAAGGGCGCGGGTCCGGGCGACGAGCAGGGTGACGTCGTCGCTGCTGTCCGGGGTGGGGAGGGCGTCCAGGACCGCCCGGCACGTCCGTTCCGGGGTCCGGTCGGGGTGGGCCAGCGCCCGGTGCAGGAGGTCGAGGCTGTCGTCGATGTCCCGGTCGCGGTCCTCGATGAGCCCGTCACTGTAGAGCACGAGCTGACTGCCCTCGGGCAGGTGCAGCTCGCCCGTTTCGAAGGGCAGGCCACCCAGGCCGAGGGGCGGGCCGACGGGCAGGTCGGGAGTCTCCACCGTGCCGTCGGGGAGCACCACGACGGGCGGGGGGTGGGCCGCGCGGGCCAGCGTGCAGGACTGGGAGACCGGGTCGTAGACGGCGTACAGGCAGGTGGCGCCGATGATCTCGGCGTCGTCCGGTCCGCCGGTCCGGCTCCGGTCGAAGTCGATGACGAGGTCGTCGAGGCGGGCGAGGAGTTCGTCCGGGGCGAGGTCGAGGGTGGCGAAGCTGTGGACGGCGGTGCGCAGCCGGCCCATGGTGACCGCTGCGTGCAGGCCGTGCCCGACGACGTCACCCACAACGAGGGCGACGCGGGCCCCGGACAGCGGGATGACGTCGAACCAGTCGCCGCCCACGTCGGCCCGGGCGGGCAGATAGCGGTGGGCGACCTCGACCGCGGTCTGTTCGGGAAGCTCCCGGGGCAGGAGGCTGCGCTGCAGGGTGAGCGCGGTGGCGCGTTCGCGGGTGTAGCGGCGGGCGTTGTCGAGGCACAGCGCGGCACGGGTGGCGAGCTCCGAGGCCAGGGCCGCGTCGTCCTCCTCGTAGGGTTCCGGCTGGGTCCGGCGGTAGAAGCTGGCCACGCCCAGGGTGACGCCACGGGCGATCAGGGGGACGGTGATCAGTGAGTGGACCCCCTGTGCGAGGATCCGCTCGACGCGTTCGGGGTCCTGTGCCTTCCAGCCGGGAGCGGCGCGCAGGTCGGCCTCCAGTACGCCTCGGCCGGCGGCCAGGCAGCGTGCCTGCGGGGTGGTGGCCAGGAAGCCGGCCACGTGACCCACCGGGTACAGGGAGAGTCCCTCGTGGAACCCGTGCAGGGCGGTGCGGCGCAGCATGGTGCCGGCTTCGATCGCGCTGCCCGGTTCCTCCCCGCGCAGGACGGGTTCCGCCAGGTCCACCATGGCCAGGTCGGCGAGTTCGGGCACGGCCGCCCGGACGAGTTCCTCCGCGGTGCGGGTCACGTCGAGGGTGGTGCCGATGTGCGCGGCGGCCTCGATCAACAGCCTGAGGCGTCGCCGTGACGCCACCGCGAGACGGCCGATTCCCTGTTCTCCCACGCTGATCAGCTGTACGCCCGTGGTGCGGCGGGGAGCAGTGGGGCCGGTGGCATCGGGCATGCCGGGTGTGCCGGCCATCGGGTACGACGCCGGGTCCGGACGGCGCGGTCGCGGCGCCGGTGGGATGTCGGCGCTCGCACGCGGCGGGCCGCCGGGCTGCCGCGCCCCGGCGGTGTCCGGCGTACTCGGCGTGACGTACTGGAGCGGGCCGTCCGGGAACAGGGCCTCTACGGCGAATCCGGCCACCCCGGAGGGCGTCACCAGCGGCCTGCACAGCAGCGTGGCGGTCAGACCGTGTCCCAGCGGCACCTCTACGGCGGCCCGGCGCCCCGCCCCGACGAGCTCTGCGGCCTTCTCCAGCAGGATGGGCGGGGCTTCGTGCCCGCCCCCGCCGCCGGGCAGCGCGCCAGGCGCCACCGGCGTTCCCGCGGATCGGGCCAGCGCGTGCACCCGCCGTTCGGCCGCCACATACGTCCCCAGCAGGGCGCGTTCGCGCTCGCTCGCCTGCTCCAGGATCCGCCGTTCGATCGCGTGGCCCGCCTCGTACATGAGGTATTCGACCTCCGGGGTGACATCGGCTACGTCGCACGCGAAGTCGATGACCCCTTCCAGGTGCCCGTCGAGCGGGTTGCGGATCGGCACGCTCACACAGGCGTCGCGCTGGGTGTGCTCGGTGAAGTGCTCCGCGCCGAGGACGTGACAGGGGCGCCGTTCGACCAGCGCCAGGCCGATGCCGTTGGTGCCGACCGTGTGTTCGGCGAAGCAGAACCCGGGGGCGTCGGAGACGGCGTCGAGACGGCCGGCCAGCGACGCCTCCCCCACGCGGCGCAGAAGTTTCCTCCCCTGGCTGTCCGCGAGCGACACACGGGCCCGAGTGCCCGTGATCCGGGACTGCAGCCAGTCGAGCGTCGGCCCGGCCGCGCGGACCAAAGGGGCGTCCAGGTCGAGATCGGCCTCGTAGGGCGGGGCCCATCGGTCGGGGTTGATGGCCAGCAGCTGACACCGCTGCCACGAGCTCAGGATGGCACCGCGCGGGCCTCCCAGGACGATCTCACCGGACAGCAACCTCTCACGGGCCCGCGCCGTGACCAGGTCCGGGTCGCCCCAATCATCGCTCACCGGGATCACTTCCCTAAGCCGGCCGTGCGGGCCGTCTCGATGCACGTCCCCCGCTGGGACGCAACACCACATTTCAATCTACTGCGGCATCAATCCCCTCCACGTGCAGGGAGGCGCCATCGCGGGTTCCGGGCCACCGCGATCACGAACAACCGAGGCTTCTCACGTATCGACGGGCATGAACGCGGCAGCGTTGTCGCCCGTCGTGATGTCGAGGGCCGTGGTGACTCCGGAGCCGGCCCCGAGCTGTCGGAGTGACCTCGTATGCGATGGAGCAGGCGGGCCGAACTCGGACCAACCCTCCGGGAGCGGAACCTCAGCCCCAGCGCGGACGCTTCTGGTCCTCGCTGCGCCTGCTGCCCGATGTTCCGCTCCCGTGCAGCTGGTGCGGGGTGCCGCTCGCTCTCGTCCCGCGCGTGCGGCACCTCGTCGGGTTCGCGCACCTCCCGGACCCCACGGGTCGGTCCGGATGCCGGCAGCCTGGGCCGCTCCTCCGGGCGCGGCGGCGCGGACTCCCGACGGCGGGACCGGATACCGGGCCGTACGGCCCGGACCAGGCCGAGGACAAGGATCAAACCGGCGACCATTGGAAAGACTCCGACAGCCGCTCCGCTGGACGCGACCATTTCCGTGCTGAGTGCGTTCATCGGCGCCCCAGTGCAGCTGGGACAACCTCGCCCACCGCGGCGTGTCTACAACGCGTCGCGCTGCAGACAGGACGTCTGATCGGAGCGTTTCAGGGCACTCGGGGGCCAGGAGGTTCAGTCATGGTGCCCATCCTGCTGGTACTGCTTCTGGTGCTGATTCTCTTCGGTGCCGGTTTCGCCGTTCAGGTTCTCTGGTGGATCGCTCTGGTCGTACTCGTCCTCTGGCTCCTGGGATTCCTGGTGCGCGGGACCGGCGCGAGCGGATCTCGGGGGCGCTGGTATCGCTGGTAGTGCTCGACACGGCCCGCGCTCCGGTCGGGCAGGGCTCAGGGTTCGGCTGGAGCGGGTTGCCGCCCGTTGCCGAAATCGGCTCAGGCCCGGGGATCCTTTTCGTCGGCGTCGAATCTGCGCACCTCATTGCGTATGCGCGGGCCCCACTTGGTGAGGAGGGCCGTGATCTCCGGTGTGGCCACATGCCGGTCGAGGGCCTCCTGGGACGCCCACTGTTCGAGCACGGTGACACTTCCGGTCGCCGCGTCCTCGACACAGAACGAGATCATCACGTTCCCCGGATTCGCCGCGGCGAGTGGGTACGACGTCGCCCGTGCCTCGGCGATGAACGTCTCGACGTCCTCGGCGGGGACATGGACCCGGCCGGCGATGATGACGGTCGTGCGGGTGTCACCCTGGATCTCGTTCGGCGAATTCTTCGAAGTCATCGTTCTTCCTCGTCTTCCTCGTACTTCGTGTGCGGTCAGGCGGCGTACTGGTAGGCGGAATAGGTGAGATAACCCGTGTCGCCGCCCTGGTAGTACGTGGCCGGGTCGGCGGGCGCGAGCGGCAGGCCGGTGCGGGGCCGTTCGACGAGGTCGGGGTTGGCGAGGAAGGCTCGGCCGAAGCTGATCAGATCCGCGCCCAGGCCGAGCCAGCGGTCGGCGGCGGCACGATCGGTCTGCTTGGGGCCCATCGGGAGCACGGGGTTGACGACCAGGTTGCCCGGCCACGCGCGGCGCAGCCCGACGAGCACCTCGTCATCGGTGGTCGCCTCCAGGTGCACGTAGGCGAGGTCGAAGCGGGCGAGTTCGGCGAGCAGTGCCGCGTACAGTTCCGGCACTTCCCTCTCCTCGACGCCCCAGAAGGTGCCGCCGGGGGACAGCCTGATCGCGGTGCGGGCCGCGCCCACGGCGTCGACCGTGGCGGCTACCGCCTCGACGGCGAAGCGGATGCGGTGGGCGATCGGGCCGCCGTAGGAATCGGTGCGCAGGTTGGCGTTGGACGACAGGAACTGTGAGATCAAGTAGCCGTTCGCACCGTGCAGTTCGGCGCCGTCGAAGCCGGCGTCGACGGCGCGCCGGGCGGCCTCGGCGTACGAGCGGGCCTGTTCGGGCACCTCGGAGAGGTCCAGGGCGCGCGGGAGCGGCGCGGGCTGCGGCCCCGTCGGGGTGAACACCTCGCCGGTCGCGGCGACGGCGGACGGTCCGACCGGCTGGAGGCCGGTGGTGTCGGGGTGCGAGACCCGGCCGCCGTGCATGATCTGGGCGAAGATACGCCCGCCGTTGGCGTGCACGGCGTCGGTGACGGGCCGCCAGGAGGCCACCTGTTCGTCGGTGTACAGCCCCGGGGTGCCCGGGTTGGACTGGCCGAGCAGGCTGGGTTGCACCCCCTCGGTGACGATCAGTCCGGCGCTGGCCCGCTGGGCGTAGTAGACCGCCATGGACGGCGTGGCGAGGCTCCCGGCCGCGGCCCGGACCCGGGTCATCGGGGCCATCACTACTCGGTTGGGCAGCACCAGACCGCCGAGGCGGTGGCGGTCGAACAGCGTGGTCATGCAGCAACTCCTTAGTTCCCGTATCGAAGGCCCGGGGAGAGCGGGCCCGACCGGTACGCTAAAACCTGACGTCAATGTGAGATGCAAGTCCTGAGCCCAGGTCACCGTCAGGAGAGTGAGATGCGGATCGGCGAACTCGCGGCGCGCACCGGAGTGAGTGTCCGTTCACTGCGCTACTACGAGGAGCAGGGACTGCTGGTCAGCACCCGTAGCGGCGGCGGGCAGCGGCACTTCACGGAGGACGACATCGAGCGGGTCGACTTCATCCAGCGCCTGTACGTGGCCGGGCTGTCCAGTCGCACCATCATGGAACTGATGCCGTGCCGCGACGCGCCCAGCGACGAGAACTCCCACGCCGCGCTGGAACGCATGGCCCAGGAGCGCGACCGACTCTCCGCCCACATCATGGAGTTGCTGCACACCCGCGACTCGCTCGACGGCCTGATCACCGCGGCCCGAGCCGACCGCGACGACCGCCGGACCGCGGCGTGAGGATGCGTGCGGGGTAGGAGACTGCCTGTACCAGGGCGACCGTCGCACCGCTGTGGTGACCGGCCACCGCCACCGGAGCGGTGCGTCCGAGCACTTCGAGGATCCCTTGCAGGTCACGTGCCTGACTGGTCTTCGTACAGCCCGGCTTGGGGCAATCGCCGGCGCCGACGCCCCGCAGATCGGGTGCTACGACGGTGCGCTGCCCGGCACCCCCAAGGTCGAGGGCCCTGAACTCGCGACGAAACCGGTCGCACCGAAGCCGAAGACGCTCACCGCGCCCCTCCTCAGCCGGGCAGGACGCTGAGTTCGCCGCCGTCGGCGAACAGGATGGAGCCGTTGACGTAGCTGCTGGCCGGGCCGGCCAGGAACGAGACGATGTCGGCGATCTCGCTCGGGTCGCCCGCTCGGCCGCGCCGCCGGCATCACAGAGCCACTGTCAGACCCACCCCCTCTGGTTTCGTTCCATGACCTCAAGCAGCGCCGGCAACGATGCCGATGCCTCCCAACTGACCACCCTGCGCGAGTTGTTGGCGACCGGTAAGCCGGTCAGGATGCGCAAGGCCATCGAGGAACTCGTCCGGATCCCGGACGACGGAACAGCACTCGCCCTGGCAGCCCAGTCGGTGCGTACGGCCGGGATCAACTCGTGGATGATGTTGGGGCTGTGGCCCAAGGCGGCCGACCCGGACAGTTTCTGCGCCACGCTGCTCGCCCCCGCCCTCGTGCGCGAGAACCCCCGGTACCCGGCGTCTGCTCGACCGGCTCGGCGAGACCCCGGTCTGTGTCAGTGACGCCGCCTGGACCGTGCCTGCCTGGAACTCGGGCTGGGAGAAGCTGGGTTGTGCCTCGATCGACTCGCACGGCCGGGATCGGAACATGGCCTGGCGGCAGTCGCCGGCAAGCGGGCGCCTACACCCGAGGCGCTACGGCGAACCGAATCGGCATGCAGCGGACATTGCACGTGGCCGACGTCATCGACGCACTCCGTCCAGGTACCGCGATGCCGGTGACGGAGCGGATCAGGCTGAGAGTCGGACTGTCGACAGCCGCAAGGGAGCGCCGCGAGGCGATGGAGCTGCTGCCCGATCTGCACGGCGCGAGCTGATTCGCGGACGACAACCCACTGCAGCGCTTCTGGCGCGACGTCGCCGTCGGCACCCGGCACCCGTACTTCACGCCGTACACCCTCGCCGAGGACCACGGCCGGGTCACCTTCGACCTGATGCCCACCGTCTCGCTGACCCTGTGATCCGGCGTTGCCCCCGAGCTGTTGACGGGCCGGACAGGCACCCCCTGGCTGTTTCAGGCGGGCCCAGCCCGGTAGTCCGAAGAGAGCGGCCGGCCTCCCCTCCCGGCACGCTAGGCGGCATCGGCGAGCACCCTTTCGCGCACGGTGGCGCAGGAGTTGCTGATCAGCCGGGAGACGTGCATCTGGGAGACACCGAGCTGCTCCGCTATCCGGCTCTGCGTCATGCCTCGGAAGAAGCGCAGGTAGAGGATGGTGCGTTCACGCTCGGGCAGTGCGCGCAGGGCCGGCTTGACCGCCTCCCGGTCGACGACCAGGTCGAATCCCGCGTCCCACTCCCCCAGCAGGCCGCCGAGCGTCGCCCCGACGTCCTCGCCCGGCGACTCGGCGTCGAGAGAGAGGGCGGCATAGCTGTCCAGCGCTTCCAGACCGGCACGTACGTCCTCCTCGCTCAGCTGCGCGTACGCGGCGATCTCGGCGATGCCCGGGCGCAGCTCCGCACCCGACGCGGACAGGTCCCGCAGGGCGGCGCGCACCCTGTTACGGAGTTCCTGGATGCGCCGTGGGACGTGCAGGGCCCACATGTGGTCGCGGAAGTGGCGCTTGATCTCGCCGGTGACGGTCGGGACGGCATAGCTCTCGAAACCGTGACCGCGATCGGGGTCGTAGCCGTCGACGGCCTTGACGAGGCCGAGCGCGGCAACCTGGCGCAGGTCCTCGAAGGGCTCGCCCTTCCCCCGGTAGCGGCCGGCGATACGGTCCGCCATGGGCAGCCACGCCCGGACGAGTTCGTCGCGCAGGGCGTCCCGTTCCGGTCCGTCCGGCAGGTGCGAGAAGCGTGCGAAGGCCGCGGCGGTGCGCGGCGCGTCGTCGTGCGGGTGGCGCTTCCTGGTGACTGTGTCCACGGTGCTCACAACTCCCTCCAGGGGTTGTCGACCGGACGGTCCCCATGGGAGCGAGCACACACTGAGCAGGCGAAACACACCCGCGATCCGGCGCACACCGGCTCCCACGGACGTGCCTCCTGTCCGAAGCACTCATCTCTGCGCGTTCCCGCACCGAACGTGCCGAAACGGACACGCACCTACGATGACACTGAGCCAGGCGATCGTGGCTGTCCGTCACGCTGCGCGTCGTGCTGCGCGAGGGCGGAGAGCAGTGCTTCGACCGTCAGGCCGGCCTCGGCCGGGTGCCGCAGGATGGTCCCCGGCACGATGCGGTACGCATTGGTCCGCCCCTCCCGGGTGTGGGTGAGATAGCCGGCTTCCTCCAGATCGGAAATGATCTTCTGGACCGCCCTCTCGGTGAGCCGGCACCGCGCGGCGATGTCTCGGACACGGGTCCGGTGGTCCTCGGCGATCGCGGCAAGCACCCGGGCATGGCTGGTGAGGAACGTCCACCCTGTGTGCGTCTCGGATACTCCACCCATGCAACCCAGCATAGGGCGTGGCATTCACGCATCCAAAGACGCGAAATAGATTTCATGCATCTCTTGACGTGTTTCATACGCCAGATGAGACTTGTACTGGCAGAGGACAGACGAACGCTTCGGGAGCGACCGCCATGCCGGAACACGAGCCTCCCGCTCCGCCCACGGGCAGCAGCCCAGCCGCCTGTGCAACGTCGGGTTTGCCGACGGGAGTTGACCCGTCGGCTTTCCTGCAGATCGTGACGCGCCCGGCCGGGGGCCGGACGGTCGTGGCGGTCTCTGGAGAGATCGACACCGATACGGAACAGACGATGCAACGCGCCCTGCGTCTGGCACTGGCCCGGTCGTCCGAAGGCGTGGACCTCGGCCTGACCCAGGTCGGTTTTCACGTCATCGCTGTTCACACCCGCCCGTGCCGCTGTCAACGGGGTGATCGTCCACGACTGGCACGAACACTCCGCCGCGACGCACGACCGTACGAAGGAGAACGAGGTGTCCGACGAGGCCGAGGAACTGCGCCTCGAAGTCGTCCAGCTCAAGCGCGCCATGGTGACCCGGCCGGTCATCGACCTGGCCCGCGGAGTCCTGATGGCGTCTTTCGGCCTCAGTCCCGAGGACGCCTGGAGTGTCCTGGTCGACGTCTCGCAGCACACGAACACCAAACTTCACCGGCTTGCCGAGGAACTCGTCGACTCGGTCAACGGGCCACCACTGCCCGACCCTGTGCGGCAGCGGCTCTCCACAGCCGTCGCCGAGGTCTCACGCCCGGCGTAGGACGAAGGACGGAGGACGCTCACCCGGGCTTCTACGAACGCGTTACACGGTCCCGTGGAAAGGAACCCGTGCATGGATTCGGGAAAGGTCGGGAAAGGAGCAACGCGATGCCGGCAGGATCGAGCAAAAAGCGGGAACGGCAGTACGAGCATGTAAAAGAGAGTGCCGAGAGGCGCGGTGAGTCCACGCACCGGGCGAAGGAGATCGCCGCGCGGACAGTGAACAAGGAGCGCGCCCGCGCCGGCGAGTCGAAAACCGCGAGCAAGACCTCCACGCGTGACCCGAAGTCCGCCTCCCAGCGCGGCGGGCAGCGCTCACACAGCGGCGCCGAGGGGCCCACGAAGGACCAGCTCTACGCCGAGGCGAAGAAGCGCAACATCCACGGCCGCTCCTCCATGGACAAGCGGCAGTTGCAAAAGGCCCTCGGCCGCTGACCACGACGCCCACATCCGGCATCTGCGGGTGTCCGTGGCCCGCGGCGTGGGCGCCTTGACCGTCTGTCCGGGCGGCAATCCTGGCCGTCAGGGCCCCGCGCCACGACCATTTGAGAAGCACGCCATCCGAACGGCAGGTCGTTTCGCGGTAGTTGCCGACGGGAATCCGGTGAAGATCCGATCGAGAGCCTGAAGCAGAGGGAAGTTGAAGCGCCGTGACCGCGCACACTGCCGAACAGAAAGTCCTGAACGTGTCGGCGAAGACGCTGGAGTCCAGATGTCCGAGGAGGTCGGCCGGGTCCCGGTACACCGCGCGAGCACCGGCGATTTCCAGATCCGTGCGCGGGATCCCACCTGGACGACCCCGGCTTCGCCTCCGTGGCCACCGCCCTCGGCATCACCGGCAGACGTACTCACCAATCCGGACGATATCGCCGTTCCCGCCAGACCCACCGTCGGACAGGGCTGGGATTTCGCCGTCGCCAAAATGAAGGAACTGCTGCGCAGCCACGGCGACGAAACCCGATCCGAGATGTGAATTCGTCCACCGCTCATGGCTCTGCCCGCCCGGGATCCAAGAAAAGCGATCCGGGGCGGGCCGTGGTGATGGCCGACCGTGCGGTACAAGACGCACGGGTCAGCGGCGGCGCAGCATCATGACGACAGCGACGATGACAATGATGAGGACGACAGTACCCAGGCCTATGTACACGAGTTTCTCTTTCCCTCGGGGAGCGGACCAGCCGAGGGAGAACGCCCGATGAGCCCCTCTCTGCACGCACAGCGCCACCCGGAATCGACCTCGAACGACCGGCGAGCGCCGCGGAGTTCGCCGGGACCGGGGCGAGGGAGGCCCGGGTGACGGTCACTACGCCGTCGCCGTCGGCTCCCCCTGCCCCTCCCAAGGCCTGGCCAGCCCCACCAGAGCAACTCCCGCCGCCGCCACCGCGATCAGCATGATCACCGCCATCGGCAGGGAGCTGTCCTCCCCGAACAGCCCGACCAGGGGCGCGGCGAGGGCGCCGAACAGGAACTGGAGGCCGCCGAGGAGGGCGGAGGCCGCGCCGGGGGCGCTGCGGCCGAGGGTCTGGCCGATGCTGAGGGTCGACGGGAAGACCATGCCGATGCCGCCGGCGGTGACGAACAGGCTGATCCAGGTACCGGCGAGGGTCTCCCCCACGGTCAGCACCAGCACGACCTGTGTGAGGGCACCGAGCGCGGCGACGCCGACCGCCGCCACGAGAAGGGTGTTCAGCCGTACGCGTCCGGCGAGTTGGGAGAAGGCCGCGCCGGCGATCAGCATGGCGACGGCGTTGCTCGCGAAGATGAGGGAGTACGTCGTGGCCGACACCCCGTGCAGGTCCTCGAAGACGAAGCTGGAGCCGCTGATGTAGGCGAACAGCGCCGCCGAGATGAACGCGAGGACGAGGACGTACCCCATGAACGTACGGCGGCCGAAGAGCGCGCCCATCGCGCGGAAGGTGTTCGTGATCCCGCCGGCGTGCCGTCGCTCCGGCGGCAGGGTCTCCGGGACCTTGCGCAGGACGCCCAGCAGCAACAGGCCGCCCATCACGGTCAGTACGACGAACACCGCGCGCCAGGTCGACACGGCAAGGATCGCCCCGCCGAGCACCGGTGCGGCGACCGGCGCGACGCCCATGATCTGGGAGAGCACAGCGAAGTAGCGGGGCAGTTCCGCGCCGTGGAAGCGGTCGGTGAGCACGGCGCGGGCCAGCACCATGCCGGCCGCACCCGCCAGGCCCTGGAGGAAACGGGCGCCGGCGAGCAGACCGACATCGGGCGCGAGGGCGCAGGCGACGGAGAAGACCGTGAACGCTGCCGTTCCGGACAGCAGCAGTCCGCGGCGGCCGAGGCTGTCGCTGACTGGGCCGATGAGCAGCTGTCCGACGACGAGTCCGGCCAGGAACGCGGTCATCGTCAGCTGTACGGCCGAGCTGCTCGCGCCGAGCGCGTCCCCCATGGCGGGGAGCCCGGGGACGTACATGTCGGTCGCGAGCGGGGCGACCGCGGTCAGCGCGGCGAGGACGGCGACCAGGGCGACGGCGGCGCGCCGGGAGGCGTCGGTGGAGTCGGCCGGTGCGGTGGGGTGCGCGGCGGCGGGACGGGAGGGGGACGGCGATACCATGACCGTAACGGTAACCGATGGTTCACCAGTTAACAATGACGGATCCCGCAAGCCCCGATCGAAGTCCCTGAAGTCCCGGAAGCGAGAACAAGAGCCGCATGTCGCCCTCCCCCACCGACGTCCGCGCGCAGTGGACCGAGCACAACCCCGGCCTCGACACCTCCCCCATGGAGCTGATCGGCCTGCTCAAACACGCCACCGGGCTCCTGAACCGGGCGGTGGAACCCCTCTACGCGGGAGCCGCGCTCACCGCACCCGAGGTCGACATGCTGATCCCTCTGCGCCACGCCACCGAACCGGTGATCGCCCGCCGGCTCGCCGAGTGGCTGGGCCTGTCCCGTGCGGGGGTCAGCAAGGCCCTGGGCAAACTGGAGAAGCGCGGCTTCATCGCCCGCACCCCGAATCCGGCCGACCGACGGGCCGCGCTGGTGACCATCACCCCGGCCGGAGCCAAGGCCGTGGACGACCTGTTCCCCCGCCAACTCGCCGCCGAAGTACAGCTGTTGGCGGGCCTGGGCGAGGACCGGGGCCAGGTGGAGAACGCGCTCAAGCGCCTGGTGGAGGTCATGGAGCGGCAAGTGGGCCGCGAATAAAAGGGTTCTGACGGACCGTCACTCCTTGAGCCAACCCGCGTCAGGCCGCGTTGTCCCACCGCACATGAAGCGTCGGCGGCTTGCGGAAGACCAGCCCGTGCGGGGCCGTCGGGTGGTCCGGGTCGAGGCGCAGGGACGGGAAGCGGTCGAGCAGGTGGTGGAGGGCGATACGGGTCTCCAGGCGGGCGAGGTGCGCGGCGAGGCAGTAGTGCGGGCCGTGGGCGAAGGCGAGTTGGAGGCGTGCGTTCTCGCGGCGGACGTCGAAGCGGTCGGGGTCGGGGAAGACCGCCGGGTCGCGGTTGGCGCCGGTGAGGGAGACCGTGACCAGGTCGCCCTCGCGGATCGTGGCCGGGCCGAGGACGGTGTCCCGGGTGGCGTAGCGGTCCACGACGGCCGCGCCGGGTTCGAGGCGCAGCGATTCCTCGATCGCGCCGTCCAGCAGGCCCATGTCGGCGCGGACGAGGGCGAGTTGGTCGGGATGCCGGAGCAGGTGCAGCAGCGCGTTGGTGATCATCGCCTCGGTGGTCTCGATGCCGCCGAACATCAGCACGGCGGCGTTGGAGGCGACTTCGGGCACCGTCAGCTGCCCGGCGGCCGAGACCAGGAGTGAGGCTCCGGCCCGGTCGGCGACGGTGGCCTCGACGGCCGCGCGCAGTTCCGCATAGGCGGCCGTACCGGCGGCTCCCGCCGTGTGCCCCGCGGTGATGTCCGAGACCGACCGCACGATGGCGTCGTACCAGGAGAGCACGGTGGACGGAGTGGTGCCGGTCAGTCCGAGCGCCTCGGTCACGACGGCGACCGCCAGTGGGCCGGCGAAGGCGCGGCGCAGTTCGCCGGCGCCCGCCGGTCGCAGCGCGGTGACGAGCCGGTCGGTCTCCCGCTCGATGAACGAGGCGAAGCCGTCCCGTACTTCGCGTGGGCGGAAGGGCGCGGTGAAGGGTTCGCGGTGGCGGGTGTGCTGTTCTCCGTCGAGGGAGAGCATGCTCGGGCCGACGACCTGGCCGGTGGAGAAGCGGGGGTCGTCCACCGTGAAGGTGGTGGCGTCCCGCATCACGTTGAGCGCGAGGTCGCGCCGGGTCACCAGCCAGCCGTCCAACTCGGGCAGCCAGGACACGGGTTCACTCTCGCGGAGCCGCGCCAGCCTGGGATGCGGGTCGCGGGCGAGTTCGGCGAGCGTGGTCCCGGCGCCGAGCGGGTAGGCGGCGGCGACCGTACTCATCGCGTTCCGGGTCGGAGCAGAGGGAAACTGGCCATGGCCGAGGCTAACAATCCGGGCATGGCCGGCCGCGGGTGGGGCCGTACGGCGAGACGGCCGTCACCGCGTGCCACCTCTCGGTCGCCGTGTGTTCCGCCGCCCGGTCGGCCACCGCCGACGGATACGGGCAACAGATCGAATTCGCCCCGCGAGAGACGGAGTTTGCGCCATCCTGAACGCCACGAGACGCGGACCCGGTCACAGAAGCACGTCGGGCCTCAACTCCCTGTCACAACTGCCCACTCAACGCCCTGATCCGGCACCCTCGGCCCGACCCGACGACACCACACCGCACCCGGCCACCGCCACTGAAACCGACACCGACCCTTGAGTCACTCTTGATCACTTCATCAGACACCGACGGACCGGCGATACCCGTGCCTCTCCAGCCCATCCCGACCGCCCAGGTGACCCCAGCCGCGTCCTGGCGCATTCTTGCTGTGTCACCCACCCGGCGCCACAGGGACGAGGTAGAGCCCCGATGACTGGGAGTGCCCAGCGCGAGAAGGGGACGCCCGGACGGCTCGCCGAGCTGCTCATCGACGCCTCCACGGAGGCGATCGACGCGGCCGGCGGCCACTCCGGGGGCGTCTACCTGCGGTCGAGCACGCCCGGACTGCTGCGCCTCGCCGTGCTGGCGGGGCTGCCAGGGCCGCTGTTCCGCCCCTGGAACCGGCTGCACGTCGACAGCAAGTTCCCCGTCGCGGACGCCTACCGGCTCGGCGTCCAGGTGGTCCTGCCGAACGCCGCGGAGTGCATGCGCCGCTACCCCCAGTTCGCCGCGAGTCTGCCCTTCCAGTTCGGCTCGCAGTACGTGCCGGTCATGAGCGGGTCGACGACGTACGGCGTGCTCACCGTGTTGCGGCCGTCCGCCGCGGACACCACCGAGGTGCTGTCCGGCCTCGACCGCATGACACGGCTGGCCGAGGAGCTGGGCGCGGCGCTGCGGGACCTGGAGGACGAGCACAAGGACGAGGAAGGTCCGTGCGTCGCCTGGGACGGCGAGCCGGTGTGCGTCCGGACGGCGGCCACGCACCGCCCCGAGGGCCGGATGGCCCGGTTCGTGTGGGACCCGGTGACGGCCGTCGTCACCGGGGACAGTGCCCTGCACACCGTGCTGGGCGTGAAGCCGGGCGAATCCCCCGGCACCGCCCGGGCCGTCGCGGACGCCCTGGCCCCTGGCGACACGTACCAGGTCATGGCGGCGCTGCGGGCGACGGCCGCCGGGAAGCCCCCGCCGCTGCCCCTGCGGGTGCGGGCGGCGGACGGCTCGGTCCGGCTGCTGGACCTGTGGACACCCGCCACCGGCCCCGTCCCGCCCGGCGGCGGGCACCCGGTCAGCGGCGTCGTCCTGGACCCGGGCCCCGCCCCGGTCGCCGACAGCGCGGCCGATCTGCTGCCGGACGGCGTGTTCTGCCTGGACCGGCTGGGACTGGTCACCTACGCCAATCCGCGCGCCGCCCAGCTGCTGGGCAGCCCGCGCGACGAGCTGCTCGGCCGACCGCTGTGGGAGGGCGTGCCCTGGCTGAACCAGATCGGCTGCGAGGACCAGCTGCGCGGCGCCCTGCTGTCGCTGGGGTCGGTGCACTTCCACGTCCGGCGTCCGGAGGGGCAGAAGCAGCCGCCGGAGCCGTACGAGGGCGACTGGCTGGCGCTGGCGGTCCATCCGGGCCACGACCAGCTGACCTGCACGGTCGCGCCGTCGACCCGGGTTTCCGGCCCGCCGATCCCGCTGGTGCCGGTGCACCCCGAGGGGGCCGACGTCCCGGGCAACGGCGTCACCTCGCTCGCTCCGCTGTACCGGCCGATCGTGCTCGCCATCGCGCTGACGGAGGCGGTCACCGCCCGCCAGGTGTCGGCGGTGGTCATGAAGGAGCTGCTGCCCGCGTTCGGCGGCCGGCGGCTCGCGATCTACCTGCTGCAGGAACGGCATCTGTACCTGGCCTGGGAGACCGGTTTCCCGCAGGGCTTCCTCGCCCCCTTCGACGGGGTCGGGCTCGACACCCGGCTGCCCGGTGTCGAGACCCTCACCACCGGACGCCCGCTCTTCTTCGACTCCATGCAGCAGCTCGCGGAGGCCTACCCGGGCATCGCGCTGGACGCGGAGGTGGGGGCACGCGCGTTCCTGCCGCTGATCGCGTCCGGACGCCCGGTCGGCTCGGCCATCCTTGGCTTCGACCGGTCCCGCAGCTTCAGCTCCGAGGAGCGCGCGGTACTCACCGCCCTCGCCGGACTGATCGCCCACGCGATGGAGAAGGCGCAGCGCTACGACTCGGAGGCCGCCCTCGCCCGCGGCCTCCAGCAGGCCCTGCTCCCCCGCCGGCTGTCGGCCCACCCGCAGGTGGAGACCGCCGGCCGCTATCTGCCGGGCACCCAGGGCATGGAGGTGGGCGGCGACTGGTACGACGTCGTGGAGTCCGGCGACGGTCTGGCGCTGGTGATCGGCGACGTCCAGGGGCACGGTGTCCAGGCCGCCGCCACCATGGGTCAACTCCGCAGCGCGGTAAGGGCGTTCGCGCTCGGCGACCGGCCGCCCGACGAGGTGATGAGCGGCACCAACCATCTCCTCATCGACCTCGACCCCGGCCAGTTCGCGAGCTGCTGCTACCTCCGTCTCGACCCGGCGAGCGGGCTGGTCCAGGTCGCCAGGGCCGGGCATCCGCCGCCGCTGATCCGTACCCCGGACGGCCGTACCCGGGTCTGGGACATTCCCGGGGGCGTAGTACTCGGGGTGGACCCGCAGGCGCAGTACCCCGTGACGGAACTCCAGCTGGAGCCCGACTCCATCCTGGCGCTCTACACCGACGGCCTCGTCGAGCGGCCCGGCGTCGACATCGACGACGGCATCGCCGCCCTGCGGGTCGCCCTCTCGAAGGCGGGCGGTCCCGCCGCACGGCCGGGCGGGCGTTCCCTGGCCGGTGTCGCCGACCGGCTCACCACGGCGGCCCGGCACGCGGCCGACCGCCCCGACGACATCGCGCTGCTGCTCGCGGCCCGGCGCGCCAAGCCCGGCAGGCACCCTTGATCCCGGTTCGGCCCCGGCCTGTCACCGGGTGTGACGCCCCTCGCCTCCTGAGGTCGGGCAGTGTAGACATGGGCTCATGGTCCGCCTGACGGGTCGGCCAAGGGCCCGGTCGACCCACCGCCCCGACGGTCTGCGCGCGCAGCGCCCGTACGACCGTGCCCGTCGGGCGCGCGAACACCGGCACCGGCGGACCGGTCTGGCCGGCCGCAGCGTCGCCGGGCAGGTGTTCATGCTGCAGGTGGTGATCGTGCTGCTGCTGGTCGTGTCGGCCGTGGTGGCGCAGGTCCTCCAGGTGCGGCACGACAGCACGCAGGAGGCCCGCAACCGGTCAGTGGCCGTCGCGGAGACCTTCGCCAACGCGCCGGGCACGGTCGCGGCCCTGAAGACCGCCGACCCCACGGCGATCCTCCAGCCGAGGGCCGAGGCCGCCCGCAAGACGTCCAAGGTCGACTTCATCGTCGTCATGAACACCGACGGGATCCGCTACACCCACCCCAAGCCGGACCGCATCGGCAAGAAGTTCGTCGGGGACATCGCCCCCGCGCTGGCCGGGCACGTCGTCACCGAGGAGATCACCGGCACCATCGGACCGCTGGTACAGGCCGTGGTGCCGGTCAAGGGCCCCGGCGGCAAGGCCGTGGGCCTGGTGTCGGCCGGGGTGACGAAGGCGAACGTCGGCGGCACCGCCGACCAGCAACTGCCGCTCCTGCTGACCGCGGCCGGAGCGGCCCTGATCCTCGCCACCGGCGGCACCGCCCTGGTCAGCAGACGCCTGCAGCACCAGACCCACGGCCTGGGCCCGCACGAGATGACCCGGATGTACGAACACCACGACGCGGTGCTGCACGCCGTCCGGGAGGGCGTGATCATCGTCAGCGGCGAAGGCCGGCTGCTGCTCGCCAACGACGAGGCACGCCAGCTGCTCGACCTCCCCGAGAACGGCGAGGGACGCCTGGTCCTCGACCTCGGACTCGACGCCGAGATGACCGCCCTGCTGACCTCCGCGCGGGTCGCGACGGACGAGGTGCACCGCGTCGGCGGCCGGCTCCTCGCCATCAACCAGCGCCCCACCGACCTGGAGGGCGGCCCGCCCGGCAGCGTCACCACCCTGCGCGACTCCACCGAACTGCGCGCTCTCTCCGGCCGCGCCGAGGTCGCCCGCGAACGTCTCAACATGCTCTACGAAGCCGGAGTGGGCATCGGCACCAGCCTGGACGTCACCCGCACCGCCGAGGAACTCGCCGAACTCGCCGTCCCCCGCTTCGCGGACTTCGTCACGGTCGACCTCTACGACGCCGTCCTGAGCGGCGAGGAACCCCAGCCCGGCACCGAGCTGCGGCGCACGGCGTACAGCGGGGTCCGGGACGACGCGCCGCTCTACCCGGTCGGCAAGCAGATCCAGTTCGTGGAGTCCGCCCCGCAGGCGCGCAGCCTCGACACCGGTGACGCCGTCGTCGAACCCCGGCTCGGCGAGGCCCCCGGCTGGCTCACCCAGGATCCGGAACGCACCGCGCAGGTCGTGGAGTACGGCATCCACTCGCTGATCACCGTACCGCTGCGGGCCGGGGCGCTGATCCTGGGCGTGGTCAACTTCTGGCGCTCCGACAAGCCCGAGCCCTTCGACTCGGACGAGCTGGCCCTCGCCGAGGAGCTCGTCGCCCGTGCCGCGGTGTCCATCGACAACGCCCGCCGCTACACCCGCGAGCACGGCATGGCGGTGACCCTCCAGCGCAGTCTGCTGCCCCGCCGACTGCCCGAGCAGACCGCGCTCGACGTCGCCTACCGCTATCTGCCCGCGAAGGCCGGGGTCGGCGGCGACTGGTTCGACGTACTGCCCCTGTCCGGCGCCCGGGTCGCCCTGGTCGTGGGCGATGTCGTCGGCCACGGCCTGCACGCGGCGGCCACCATGGGACGACTGCGCACCGCGGTCCTGAACTTCTCCGCACTGGACCTGCCGCCGGACGAACTCCTCGGTCTGCTGGACGAGTTGGTCGGCCGCATCGACCAGGACGAGACGACCGAGGACAGCGGCGCCCCGGTCACCGGAGCGACCTGCCTCTACGCCATCTACGACCCGGTGTCCCTGCGCTGCACCGTCGCCCGCGCCGGCCATCCGCCGCCGGCGCTGATCCGCCCGGACGGCACCGTCGAGTTCCCCGACGTCCCCGCCGGACCCCCGCTGGGTCTCGGCGGACTCCCTTTCGAGACCGCCGAGCTGAAGCTCGACGAGGGCAGTCGACTGGTCCTCTACACGGACGGACTGGTCGAGGACCGGGACCGGGACATAGACGTGGGCCTGGAGATGCTGCGCACGGCACTCGCCCGGGCCGGCGACTCGCCCGAGGACACCTGCCGGGCCGTCCTCGACTCGGAGCTCTCCGTACGGCCGAGCGACGACATCGCCCTGATCGTCGCCCGCACCCGCGCCCTCGGCGCCGACCGGATCGCCGAATGGCGCGTACCGTCCGACCCCGCCGCCGTATCCGACATGCGCTCCTCGGTCACCCGCCAGCTGACCCACTGGGGCCTGGACGAGCTCACGTTCACCACCGAACTCATCCTCAGCGAACTGGTCACCAACGCCATCCGCTACGGCAACGACCCAGTCCGCGTCCGCCTGTTGCGCGACCGCACCCTCATCTGCGAGGTCTACGACGGCAGCACCACGTCGCCCCACCTCCGCTACGCGGCGATGACGGACGAGGGCGGCCGGGGCCTGTTCCTGGTGGCCCAACTGTCCGAACGGTGGGGCACCCGGTACACCCCGGCGGGCAAGGTGATCTGGGCCGAACAGGCGGTGTGAGCCCTGGACTTCGCCGAGAATCGGCGCCATCACGTCGAAGTCGTTCACGAAGACGGCGATGAGCAGAGGCTCGCCCGCCGCCTCCTACTCCAGGATCCGGGACGAGGGGTTGACCGTCCGCGTCCTTCCCTGGCCGTCCAGCACGAGGACCACCAGTGCTACCGTCACGGGCACATCCGACCAGGCCGCACGCGGCGCCCGCACCGACCGCGGGCGCCGCCACGCTCCCCTACTCGTCGATCGCCGCCCCGAACCGGGCCGCCTTCGCGGCGCCGCCGAGGTCCGCCGCGCCGTACAGCGAAGAGCCGTCCGCAAGCAGGCCGTTGGGGCCCGCCGGCAGCAACCACACATAACCGTCACCGGAGTTCTCGCCCGGTGCGGAGGCGACAAGTTCGGCGCGGCCGTCGCGGTTCGTGTCGGCCAGGCGGACCTGGGAGCCCCAGGCGTCGTCGGCCTCGGCGGTGCCGGGTATGTTCGCGGTGTTCTGGTCGAAGGACTGGGCGCCGGTCGCGGTCAGGCCGTCGCGTGAACCGCGCAACAACCATACGGCGCCCGCGTCCTGGACGGTGCCGATGTCCTCGCCGGGCGCGCCGACGGCCACGTCCGCGTAGCCGTCGCCGTCCACGTCACCTACGGAGAGGTCGTTGCCCCAGGCGTCGCCGTGCTCCGAAGTACCGGGCACGCCCGGGGAGTTCTGCGACCACCAGTCCGCGGGGCCGGTGGGGCCTTCCGAACTGCCGTAGTAGACAGCGGTCTTGCCGCCGTCGTCGCCCTCGGCCTTGTCGTCGGCGCTGCTGAGCTGGCCGAGCACCAGGTCGTCGTAGCCGTCGTGGTTGATGTCGCCGGAGGCGGTGCCGAGGCCGCCGTTGAGGTCCTGACGGTATGCCAGCGAGGTCTCGCCGCCCGCGTAGAGGGCCGACCAGCCCTGCTGGTAGTCGTCGTCGGGGCTGTAGCCGGAGATGACCAGGTCGGCGAAGCCGTTGCGGTCGTAGTCGCCGGTGGTGAGGTAGGCGGGCTGGAGGCGGTGGCCGCCGGGGTGGGTGGTCGTGTTCAGGGTGCCGAGCGAGTGCAGGATGCCGGTGTGGTAGGTGAACAACTGGGCGCCGTTGTCGTCGAGTACGGCCATGGAGTCGGTGTCGGCCCCGCCGGTGAAGCGGGCCGCCGCCACGGACTGGCCGAACCGGGCGCCCGCCTTCGGGGTGGCGGAGGTGAAGGAGTCGTTCATCTCGGCTCCGAGGCCCGCCTTGGAGCCGTAGAGGACGGTGACACGGCCCGCGTCCTCGACCGTGCCCTCGTCCTCGCCGGGTGCGCCGATGATCGCGTCGTCGTAGCCGTCACCGTCCAGGTCGCCGGTGGCGATCGCCTGGCCGAAGGAGTCGTAGGTCTCCGAGGTGCCGGGGACGCCGGGCGTGGACTGGCTGATGACGGCCGTACGGCCCTTGGGGACCGTGTTGTTGGTGGCGATGCCGTTCGGGGCGCCGTACTGCACGGTGACGTATCCGGCGCCCTCCTTGCCGTCGACGGTGCCCGACGGGGCGCCGATCAGGACGTCGTCGTAGCCGTCCCCGTTGAAGTCGCTGTTGCGGTCGACGGCGCTGGTGCCGCCCGGGACGCCCGCGTAACTGGCCGGGGCGGCGACGATGCCGGCGCCGGCCAGGAGCAGGAAGGTCGCGGACGCGACGGCGGCGGAGACCTTCTTGCGTGACACGTTCGTCATGATGTGTTCCCCCGTGGGTCAAATTTGTTGCGGTCAGGGGGTTCGACACGAGACATGCCAAGAGAGTTGTGGCGCTCCGGTGGGCTGTGACACCTCAGTGACACTTGTTGCGCGGGCGGACGGATCAGCCGAGCGCCCGGTCCAGGTTGAACGCGGCGCTGATCAGGGCGAGATGGGTGAACGCCTGGGGGAAGTTGCCCTGTTGCTCGCCGGTGCGGCCGATCTCCTCGGCGTACAGGCCGAGATGGTTGGCGTAGGTGAGCATCTTCTCGAAGGCGAGGCGGGCCTCGTCGACGCGGCCGGCCCGGACCATGGCCTCGACGTACCAGAAGGAGCAGATCGAGAACGTGCCCTCGTCGCCGCGGAGTCCGTCGGGGCTGGCCTGCGGGTTGTAGCGGTAGACGAGCGAGTCGGAGACCAGTTCCTCGGTCAACGCGTCCAGTGTGGAGAGCCACTTGGGGTCGGTGGGCGCGATGAACTTCGCCAGCGGCATCATCAGCAGTGCGGCGTCGAGGACGTCGCTGCCCTCGTACTGGACGAAGGCCTGGCGGGTCTCGGACCAGCCGCGGTCCATGATGCGGCGGTAGATGGTGTCGCGGCAGCCGCCCCAGTACGGCAGGTTGGCGGGCAGGCCGCGGCGGCTGGCGAGGCGGATCGCGCGCTCGATCGCCACCCAGCACATCAGGCGTGAGTAGAGGAAGTTCTTGCGGCCGCCGCGGGTCTCCCAGACGCCCTCGTCGGGCTGGTCCCAGTTGACGCAGACCCAGTCGACCAAGGCGCACACGTCGTCCCACTGGGCGCTGGAGATGGGCTCGGCCCACTTGTCGTAGAGGTAGATGGAGTCGATGAGGGCGCCGTAGATGTCGAGTTGGAGCTGGTCGGCTGCGGCGTTGCCGACGCGGACCGGGGCGGATTTCTGGTGGCCTTCGAGGTGGGGGAGTTCGCGTTCGGCGAGTTCGGTGCGGCCGTCGATGCCGTACATGATCTGCAGCGGGCCGGAGGGGTTGCCGTCGCCGGGGCTGATGTAGCGGGTCACGAACTGCATGAACGCCTTCGCCTCGCCGGTGAAGCCGAGGCGCAGCAGCGCGTAGACGCAGAAGGCGGCGTCGCGGATCCAGACGTAGCGGTAGTCCCAGTTGCGCTCGCCGCCGAGCTGTTCGGGGAGGCTGGTGGTGGGGGCGGCGACGATCGCGCCGGTGGGGGCGTAGGTGAGCAGCTTGAGGGTGAGGGCGGAGCGGTGGACCATCTCGCGCCAGCGGCCCCGGTAGCGGGACTGGGACAGCCAGCGCCGCCAGTAGGCGACGGTCGTGTTGAACTCGTCCTCGGCCTCCGTGCGCGCGCAGCCCCGGGGTGTGACCTCGCCGTCGACCTGGTCGAGGGCGAACACCTCGGACTCGCCCTCGTCGAGCTTGAAGTCGGCCCACACGTCGACCTCGTCGCACTCCAGGGGCACGGTGGCGGTGAGCGCGAGGGATTTCTCGGCGGACTCGAAGAGGGCCACGTCGCCGAGCATCCGCGCGGTGTGCGGGCTGGCCCCGTAGTCGAACCTGGGCGCGACCCTGGTCCGGAACGGGACCGAGCCGCGCACGCACACCACGCGCCGGATCAGCCGGTGCCGGGCCGCCTCGTCCGACTCCCCGGTCACCGGCATGAAGTCCTGGACCTCGCCGACGCCGTCCTCGGTGAAGAACCGGGTGATCAGGACGTTGGTGTCGGGGAAGTAGAACTGCTTGGTGCGGGCGGGCACGGCGGCGGCGAGCTCGAAGGAGCCGCCGCGTTCCGCGTCCAGGATCGCGGCGAAGACGCTGGGGGCGTCGAAGGACGGGCAGCAGTACCAGTCGATCGTGCCATTGGTGCCCACCAGGGCCACGCTCCGCAGATCGCCGATCAGTCCGTGCTCGGCGATGGGCAGATATCCGGGTCCGGTGGGGGTGTCCTGGTGGGGCGGGGTCTCGACCATCGCGGCAGCCTCCCTGGTTCGGGCCCGCGCGGGCCGGTTCCCAGCTTAGGTTCACGTTCTCGTTCGGCCACTCTTCCGGATGCACACTGGGGTCGGGCACGGAATCGTGGGAGTGGGACCCACGGCACGTGCCCGGCCCCGACGAGGAGGCACCATGTCGACAGCACAACCCGATGACGGCGCCGATCACGCCACCCCGGACGCCCTGCTGCACATCCGCACCGGTACCGAGGTGGCCCCGGAGGACGTGGTCCTGGCGGCCGGCCGGGACGTCACCCCGGAGACCCTGGAGTGGGCCCGGCGGAAGATCGAGACGGAGGGGGCGGCGGCGCTGGAAAAGCTGCTTCCCTAGGCGTCGCGTGGGCATCCGGCTGCCGATCGGCCGTCTCGTCGGCACCTGGTTACCCGTTCACCCTTTCGGAGAAGGCGCTCCGGCTGACAGACTCCGGAGGTGCCCGACTTCGACATGCTTGTCATCGGTTCAGGACCGGGTGGCCAGAAGGCCGCCATCGCCGCGGCCAAGCTCGGCCGCCGGGTCGCCGTCGTCGACCGCCCGAACATGGTCGGCGGCGTCTCCATCCACACCGGGACCATCCCCTCCAAGACCCTGCGTGAGGCGGTGCTGTATCTCACCGGTCTCACCCAGCGTGATCTGTACGGGCAGAGTTATCGCCTGAAGGACGACATCACCGTCGGCGACCTCACCGCGCGGACGCAGCACGTGGTCAGCCGTGAAGTGGACGTCATCCGCAACCAGTTGTCGCGCAACCAGGTCTCGCTGTTCGCCGGCACGGGCCGCTTCGTCGACCCGCACACCATCGCGCTGACCGAAGTCACCGGCCACGAACGGCTGTTGACCGCGGAGCACATCGTCATCGCCACCGGTACGCGTCCCGCGCGGCCGGACACCGTCGAGTTCGACGGGCAGACCATCATGGACTCGGACAACGTCCTGGACCTGCCCAAGGTCCCGCGGTCCATGGTCATCGTGGGGGCCGGTGTCATCGGCATGGAGTACGCCTCCATGTTCGCCGCACTCGGCAGCAAGATCACCGTGGTGGAGAAGCGCGCCGGCATGCTGGACTTCTGCGACCTGGAGGTCATCGAGTCGCTCAAGTACCACCTGCGGGACCTCGCCGTGACCTTCCGCTTCGGGGAGACCGTGGCCGCCGTCGAGCGGCACACCAACGGCACGCTGACGGTCCTGGAGAGCGGCAAGAAGATCCCGGCCGACGCCGTGATGTACTCCGCGGGCCGGCAGGGACTCACCGACGAACTCGACCTGGACAAGGCCGGGTTGTCCGCCGACAAGCGCGGCCGGATCGACGTCGACGAGAACTACCGCACCGCGGTCCCGCACATCTACGCCGTCGGCGACGTCATCGGCTTCCCGGCGCTCGCGGCGACCTCGATGGAACAGGGCCGTACGGCCGCGTACCACGCCTGCGGTGAGCCGGTGCACCGGATCGACGACCGGCAGCCGATCGGCATCTACACCATCCCGGAGATCAGTTTCATCGGGAAGACCGAGGACCAACTCACCGAGGAATGCATCCCGTTCGAGGTCGGCATCTCCCGCTACCGCGAACTCGCGCGCGGCCAGATCATCGGCGACTCGCACGGCATGCTGAAACTGCTGGTCTCCCCCACCGACCGCACCCTGCTCGGCGTGCACTGCTTCGGCACCGGCGCGACGGAGCTCATTCACATCGGCCAGTCGGTGATGGGCTGCGGCGGAACGGTCGACTATCTCGTGGACGCGGTCTTCAACTACCCGACGCTGGCCGAGTCTTACAAGGTCGCCGCCCTCGACGCCACGAACAAACTGCGACAGATCGACCGACTCGGCGACTGATCGTTCACAGGAGATTACTCGCTGGTCAATCTTGAAAGGTCAAGAGGTACGGCTATCATCACACCCACACACGGTGTGACCGTCCGCCGACGCAGCGGTTAAGCGGTATCCGCCATTCCCACTCGTTGTTCCGACCGGCCACAGACCTGAGGCCACCCCTCTCCGGGTCGGGGGCCGGTCGCTCAACTCCGCACGTCGTGCAAGACGGAAAGCAGCGCAACCATGAGCAACAACAGGGGCAGAGGGCTGCAGGCCAACGCCCTCGGTACGTTCGACACCGTGGTGATGGCCGTGGCGGGCAGCGCCCCGGCGTACTCGCTGGCCGCGACCACCGCGGTCCTCGTCGGCGCGGTGGGGCTGGCCAGTCCGGCCGCCCTCCTCTACTGCGCGATACCCATGCTCGGCATCGCGCTGGCCTTCAGCTATCTCGGCCGTATCGACGTGAACGCGGGCGCCAGTTACTCCTGGGTGGGGCGCACCCTGCACCCCTTTCTCGGCTTCATCAGCGGCTGGGCGCTGGTGATCTCCGCGACCATCTTCATGGTCGCCGGATCACTGCCCGCCGGGTCGATGACCCTGTCCCTGTTCGACCAGAGTCTCGCGGACAACACGGCGTTGTCGACGGTCGTCGGCGCCGCCTGGTTCGTGATCATGCTGCTCGTGGTGCTCGGCGGCGCCCGACTCACGGTCCGGGCGCAGCTCGTCATGTCCGGTGTCGAGCTGGGGATTCTGGCACTGTTCGCGGCCCTGGCCCTCGTCCACACCGGCAATGCCCGGGTCTTCGACTGGTCCTGGCTGGGCTTCAGCCACTTCGACGGGGTGTCCGGCTTCGCGTCGGGCGCGCTCATCGCCGCGTTCTACTACTGGGGCTGGGACGTCACCAGCAACCTCAGCGAGGAGACCCGCAACAGCCGTCGTACGACCGGACTCGCGGGCCTGATCGGTGTCGGCATCGTGTTCCTACTCTTTGAGGTGTTCACCATCGCGGTGAACGTCATCCTGTCCTCGCGGCAGATCGAGAGCAACGACGCCAATGTGCTGGCCGTGCTCGGCGACGAGATCTGGCCCGGCTGGGGCGGCAAGCTGCTGATCGTGTCGGTGATGCTGTCCACCATCGCCACCCTGGAGACCACGCTCATCCAGGTCACACGGTCGCTGTTCGCGATGGGCCGGGACCGTACGATGCCGGCCGCGCTGGGCCGGGTGCACCGCACCTGGAACACGCCCTGGGTGGCGATCGTCGTGGTCGGCGGGGTGGCGCTGGCGATGTTCATCGCCTCCAACGCGCTCGGTTCGGTGGGCGAGATCCTCGCCGACGCGATCTCGGCGATCGGTCTGCAGATCGCCGTGTACTACGGGCTGGCGGGCCTCGCGGTGGTCGTCGCCTACCGCAAGATGCTGTTCAAGTCGGCGGGGAACTTCCTCTTCGGCGGGCTGTGGCCGCTGTTCGGCGCCCTGTTCATGTTCTGGATCTTCGTCGAGTCGCTGAGCAGCCTGAGCACCGCCGCGATCGCCATCGGCATCGGCGGACTGGCCGTGGGCCTGATCCCGATGTTCTGGTACTGGAAGCAGGGCAGCGACTACTACCGGCCCTCGCGGCTCGACGCCACCCACACCGTGGAGACGGACTACGTCCCCGACGACTTCGTGCCCGAACAGTCCCGGGTCCACCAGGGTCTCCCGACGGACTTCTGAGGGGCACCCGATGGCGCGAGACCGCTACACCCCCGACTTCGATCCCGACTGCGGGGACGCGCCCCTCAGTTCAGCCCGGCACGACATCGTCATCGGCCGCTGGCAGGGCCTGCGGGACCTGCTGCAGAACACCGGTGCGCACTGGCTCGCCCGCGGCCACCGCGTCCGGATGCTCGCGCAGGCCTGCGCGAGCAGTTCGACGGTGGAGTCATGGCTGGCCGCCGAGCCGGGCAGCGGCGACGCGCTCACGCTGCGGGCGGCCACGGAGACGGCCCGGGCCTTCAACCTGGCCATCGCGGCGGGCCGGGGCGTGCCCATCGACCGCAACCGTATCGACGCCGCCGTGACGGCCTGCCTCCAGGCCGCGGAGACCTATCCGGCCGACCCCACGCCGTGGATCTCCCTGATCTCCGTCGCCCGCCTCTACCCGGCGGGCGTACGGCGGCAGGAACTCGCCCGCTGGTGGGACGAGTTGCACCGGCGCGACCCCTACAGCGTCGAGGGCCACCTCCAGGTCCTCCACTACTACTCCTCCCGCTGGCACGGCAGCCACGGCCTCATGTACGACTTCGCCCGCGACGCGGCGGGCGTGGCACCGCCCGGCTGCCCGCTGCCGGTGCTGGTGCAGTACGCGCGGGTCGAGGAGTACCGCTACGTCCTCGACGCGGCCAAGGGCCGGCAGGCCGCCGTGGGCCTCGGCCAGCACTGGACGCACGACGGCGCCGTCAGCGACGTACGGCGGACCTGGCAGCGCTGGATCGCGGCCCGTGAGGAGGGCGCGATCCCGCCCGGCGAACTCCGCGACCTCAACTACCTTGCGCACGCGGCCTGTTACGCCGGGACGAAGGACGTGGCGGCGGCCGTAATGGGCATGCTGGGGCGTCGGGCGACACCCACTCCCTGGTCGTACACCGGGGACGCGGAGAAGCAGCTCGTGAAGTGGCGCAAGGATTTGGGGGTCCGCTCCTGACGGCCTACTCGGCGGGCCGCTCCGCCGGCTGGGCCAGGCCCGCCGTCCACTTGTCCTCGATGCGGCCGAACTTCCAGACCAGCAGGGCCACGGCCCAGGTCGCGAAGAAGAGGCCGACGATGACGAAGCCGATGACGTTGAGGTCGAGGCCCGCGATCCAGTCCCAGAAGAAGCCGTGCAGGTCGAGCTTCTCGGCGAACAGGCCCAGGAGTTCGACCGTCCCGATGATCAGGGCGACGGCGACGGACAGGCCCGTGATGGTGAGGTTGTAGTAGACCTTGCGGACCGGCTTGGAGAAGGCCCAGCCGTAGGCGAAGTTCATGAACGTGCCGTCGATCGTGTCGAGCAGCGACATCCCCGCCGCGAACAGCACCGGCAGGCACAGGATCGCGTACCAGGGCAGGCCGGAGGCGGCGCCCGAGCCCGCGAGGACCAGGAGCGCGATCTCGGTCGCGGTGTCGAAACCCAGACCGAACAGCAGGCCCAGCGGGTACATCTGCCAGGACTTGGTGATCGACTTCATGAAGCGGCCCAGGATGCGGTTCATGAAGCCCCGGTTGTTCAGGTGCTCCTCCAGCGCGGCCTCGTCGAAGTTGCCCGAGCGCATCTGCCGGAACACCTTCCAGATGCCGGCCAGGATGACGAGGTTGATGCCGGCGATGACGTAGAGGAAGGTGCCCGAGACAGTCGTACCGATCAGGCCGGTGACGTCGTGGAGCTGGGAGTTGTCGTCGCGGACCGGGCCCGCCAGCGCCTTGACGCCGAGGGAGAGCAGGAGCGTCAGGCCGAAGACGATGCTGGAGTGGCCGAGCGAGAACCAGAAGCCCACCGACAGGGGCCGCTTCCCCTCGCTCATCAGCTTGCGGGTCGTGTTGTCGATGGCCGCGATGTGGTCCGCGTCGAACGCGTGCCGCATGCCGAGCGTGTACGCGGTGACGCCCATGCCGATGCCGAAGGACTTCTGGCCGACGCTGTAGTGACCCGGCGCGACGATCCACACGAGGGTGAACCAGCCGATCACATGCAGCGCCAGGATGAAGCCGGCCATCCCGCCCACCCTGGTCCACTCCTGCCGCGTCATGGACGTGCGGACGCGGTGCCAGACCGACGGCCGCGAGGTCGCGGCCGTGACGGGGAGGGTCGGAGTGGACTCGGGGGCGGCCGTCATCGAGGGGGTCTTTCTGCCGGGGACGCGGTCGCGGGCTGCAACCTGGTGCCATCTTCCCGTACCTGCAACCCATTCGCAGTAACGGTCGGCAAAGCCCACGGCAGCTCTTGCCCAAGGGAAGGGAAAATACCTGGTCAGGCCGCCAGCAGACCCCGTCCGAGCCAGTCCCTGGCGTCCCGCACACCGGGCAGCGCGTAGAAGTAGCCGCCGCCCGTCGGGGAGATGTAGTCGACCAGGGGTTCGTCGATCAGCCGGGTCTGGGTCGCCTCGAACTGCCGCTTCACGTCCTGTTGGTAGCAGCAGAAGACCAGGCCCATGTCGAGGTTGCCGACGGTGTCGATGCCCCGGTCGTAGTTGTAGCCGCGGCGCAGGATGCGCGAGGTGTCGGAGGCCGCGGTGCGCGGGTTGGCGAGACGGATATGGGCGTCGAGCGGGATGGCCGTGCCCTTGGGGTCCTTGGCGTACTGCGGGATGTCCGTCTCCTTGGCGCCGTCCAGCGGAGCGCCGGTGTCCTTGCGGCGGCCGAACATCAGCTCCTGCTCGCTCAGCGAGACCCGGTCCCAGAACTCGACCAGCATGCGGATGATCCGGATCACCTGGTAGCTGCCGCCGCTCGCCCAGGCGGGCTCGCCCTGTCCGTCACCGACCCAGATCAGCCGGTCGGTCTCGCGGGCCGACTTCACGTCGGGGTTGGCTATGCCGTCCTTGAAGCCGAGCAGGTTGCGCTGGGCGCCCGTGGGGCGCGGGGCGTTCTGGAAGCCGTCGATACGCCACTTGATCTGCATACCGCCCCGGGTGTGCCGGGCGATGTCGCGCAGCGCGTGGAGCACCGTGTCCTGGCGGGCGGCGCACACCTGGAGGGAGAGATCCCCGTGGCATTCGGCGGCGCGCAGGTTGTCGTTCGGGAACGTCCTCATCGGGGTCAGCCGGCTCGGCTTGGCCTTGGCGAGGCCGTAGCGGTCGTCGAAGAGGGAGGCGCCGACGCCGACGGTGACCGTGAGGGCGTCGGCGGGGACCTCCGGTCCGAGGATGCCGTTGTCGGCGGGCGGCGCGCCGACGCCGAGGTCGGCGGGGGTGCCGCCGGAGGTGAGGAAGCGGGCCCGTTCCGTGATCGTGCGCAGCAGATCGGCCAGTTCGGCGCGGTTGTCGGCGATCACGTCGAGGGAGACGAAGGTCGCGGCGGCCGGTGCGGGGGTGAGGATGCCCGCCTGATGGGTGCCGTGGAAAGGCACCTTCGCCGCGTTCGTGGTGTCCGCGGCCTGCGCCTGTGCCGTGCCTCCGGTCTCGGCGAGCGCGAACGCCCCGCCGGCCAGCACCGCGCCCGCGGCCCCGGCACCGAGCGCCGTCCGGACGAAGGAGCGACGGCCGGCTCCGGCCGGGCAGCCCGGGATTTCGGCAGTGGACATCGGACGGTTCCCTTCACTACGACTCTTGTCGGTGCCGCGCGAGTTCTCGGCGCTCATCAGGCGGACTTCCTGATCTCCAGCAGGTCCGGCACCGGGGCCAGGTCCTCCAGCAACTGCCCGGTGGCGCCGTCGAGTCGGGCCCTGTCCGGCCGGCTCAGCTGCTCGACGGGGGTCCAACTGCCGCCGTGGTGCGCCGAGTCGAGCAGCTTCTGCAGCCGGGCTACGGCGGTGTCGACGGCCGGAAGCAGCGTCGAGGACTCCTTGGTCAGCAACGGCTTGAGTGCGGTGAGGAGTTCGCGGGTGCCGGCGAGGTTGCTGTCGACGGTCGCGAGGTTGGTCCCGCTGCCCTCGTCGGTGTCGCCGGTCAGCTCGAACTGCAGGGCGTTCTCCAGGATTTCGTGGGCCCGCAGCGGCAGGTCGCCCGGGTCGAAGTCCTGGGTGGGGAACGCCTTCCGCAACCCCACGACAGCGGTGGCGAGTTGCTGCGCGGGCACCTTCAACTCGCTTGCCGACTGCCCGTGCCACAGCCCGTACTCGATGCGGTGGAAGCCCGCGAAGTCCTTGTCCTCGACTCCCCCGGCCAGCCCGTCGGCCCGGCCGTTGATCTTCTGGTCGAAGTCCTCGAACGTGCCGTAGGCGGCACCGAGCGAGGAGTAGGTGCGGTGCGCGGTCAGCCAGTCGGCGCGCGCCCTGCCGAGGTGGTTGCCCGCGATGTCGGCGCTGAGCTGCCGGGTCTGGGTTTCGAGGGTGCCCAGGCCCTGGTCGACGTACACCTTGTAGGCCTTGAGGGGCGCGGCGAGGTCGTTCTCGGAGACGGGGACGACGGCCTTCCCCGTCCCGCCCCCGCCGCTGACGTGCACGGTGGCCGAGGTGACGGCCTTCGCGCCGGTGGGGACGCAGCGCCAGGCGTACGAGCCGCCCGCGACGGTGGCGACCAGGTCCCGGGTGGTGCCCGGGGCCAGGCCCTCGACCTCGCCGTAGACCGCGCCGGTGGCCGGGTCGATGAGATACACCTCGGACGTCTTGTCGCCGGTGTTGTGCATCTGGAAGGTCTGGCGTCCGGTGTCGGGCGCGGTGAAGCCCTTCCCGCACTCCGTCTCGGAGACGGCGACCGTCTCGGAACTCGCGGGCTTGGGGCGGGCGAAGGCGACGACGAGCCCGGCCACGACGGCGGGTACGGCGACCACGGCGACGGGGACGACCCAGACCGGGCGGCGGCGCGGGGACACCTCGGGTGCGCGCGCTTCGGCGGGCTCGGGCGCGGGCGTCCTGGTCCGTACGCCGCGCACGAACAGGGGCATCACCACCGCGAGATAGCCGACGTAGCCCATCACCTGGAGCCAGGTCATCGTGGGCATCAGGTTGAACACGCCCTGGATGAGGGTGCTGTACCAGGAGCCGGCGTCGACGCTGCCGCTGAGGTCGAAGGCGTACGCGGTCGGGCCGGGCAGGGCGCCGCCCTCCTGGAGGTCGCGCAGGCCGTAGCCGAGGACACCGGCGGCGATGACGATGAGGACGACGCCGGTGGCGGTGAAGAACTTCGTCAGGTTGATCCTGAGGACCCGGCGGTACAGGCCCCAGCACAGGCCGGCCGCGAGGACGAGGCCGATGGCGGCCCCGACCAGGGGGCCGGAGGACTCACCCGCCGCGCGGGCGGTGGTCCACAGGAACAGCGCCGTCTCCAGGCCCTCACGGCCGACGGCGAGGAACGAGGTGAGCATCAGCACGCCCGCACCCATGCCGAGCGCGCCGGTCACCTTCTCCCTGATCTCGCCGGAGAAGGTGCGGGCCGAGCGGCGCATCCAGAACACCATCGCGGTGACGAACGCGACGGCGATCACGCTGAGGACACCGCCGAACGCTTCCTGCGCGGTGGCGGAGAGGTTCGCCGCGGTGAACGTGAGCACGGCGCCGAAGCTCAGTGCGAGGGCCATCGCGGCCAGCACGCCGGTCCACACCTGCGGCAGACGGGACTTGGCGTCGGCGCGGACGAGGGTGGCGACCAGGATCGAGACGATGAGTCCCGCTTCCAGCCCCTCCCTCAGTCCGATCAGAAAGCTCGGAAACGCGTCGTCCCACATTGGGTGCGACCCCTCCTGGGTTAGTGAAGGCATGCCTTACTTCGCGGACCATCATGACTACATGCGTGTAGTCCATCAGTCATGAATCGGCAATGACCGGGCAAAAGTGCGGAACTCCGCGCGTGCCACGATCGTCTACAGTTGAGTAGACCGTCTACAGATTTGTAGTCACACCGGCGAAGGGGCTCACGACGATGACCACACCCTTGGACCTGGCGTCCCAGCTCGCCGTCAACGTGCTGGACGCCAAGTCGCTGCTGGCCGCCTTCGGTGTGCTGGGGGTCGGCGTGGTGATGTTCGCCGAGACCGGGTTGCTGATCGGGTTCTTCCTGCCCGGCGACTCCCTGCTGTTCACGGCGGGCCTGCTCTGCACGGGCGGCGCGGACAGAGCCGTGAAGCTGTCGCTCCCGCCGCTCCTGGTCGCGGCGGCGGTGGGTGCGCTCGCCGGAGCGCAGTGCGGCTATCTGCTCGGCCGGAAGGCGGGCGGCGCGCTGCTCACCCGCAGCCGCTCGCCCCGCCTGCACGAAGGCGCCCGGCGGGCCGAGGAGTTGCTCGACCGGTACGGCCACGCGAAGGCGGTCGTGCTGGCCCGCTTCGTGCCCGTGGTGCGGACGGTCCTGAACCCGATGGCGGGCGCGCTCGGGGTGCCCGTCCGGACGTTCACCGTGTGGCAGGTGGTCGGCGGCCTGGTGTGGAGCCTGGGACTGACGCTCGCCGGTTACGCGCTCGGTTCCTCGGTCCCGAACGTCGACAAGTACCTGCTGCCCATGGTCGCCCTGATCGTGGTCGTGTCGCTGCTCCCCCTCGTCGCCGAGGTGCGCCGCTCCCGCAGGGCGGCCCGGGCCGGGGAGGCGCGCGGATGATCCTCGTCGCCTTCCAGGGGTCCTCGATCGACGGCTCGGCCTACGAGGACGTGGTGAACTCGGCGCAGCAGGCACCCGGTTGGCTGGACGACGCGGTCTCGGTCTGGTCGGCGTACGGGCTCGGGGTGTTCGCCGTGCTGATGATCGTGGGCTGGTGGCGGGCGCGCCGGGTGAGTGCCGAGGCGGCGCTGACGGCGCTGGCCGTGCCGCTGGTCGTAGTGGCCGCGTACGGGATCGACACCCTGCTGAAGTCGCTGGTGCGGGAGAACCGCCCCTGCCAGAGCCTGCATGTGGTCACGCTGGAGGCGTGTCCGGCGCCGGGTGACTGGTCCTTCCCCAGCAATCACGCGACGATCGCGGCGGCTGCGGCGGTCGCCCTGTTCTTCGTCTCCCGCCGGCTCGGCGCGCTCGCGGCGGTGGCCGCGCTCGCGATGGCGGTGTCCCGGGTGTGGGTCGGGGTCCACTATCCGCATGACGTGGTGGCGGGCGTCCTGGTAGGCACGCTCCTCGCGTTCGGCGCGATGGTCCTGGTGGGGCGCCGCCCGAAGTCTCTGCTACGGCGGATCACGGCCGGCAGGCTGCGACCGCTGGTGGTGTCGTGAACCGGAAGGACGTCGCCGAGCTGGCGGGCAGCGTGGGGGTGGGTGCCTGGACCGCGTTCGGTGTGCTGAGCATGGTCGTGATCGGGCGCGAGGGCGTTCCGCTGTTCACGGACGAGGATCTGCTGTCGTGGTCCGTCGCCCACCGCCCGGACATGGCGGTGGCGGTGGCACGCGGTGTGACCGCGACCGGCACGGGCATCGTCCCGTACGCCCTCGTCGTCCTCGCCGGACTCCTCACCGGCCGCACCGTGCGTCGGCGGCTGCTCGCCGCGGCCCTGGCCACGGCCTGCCTCGCCGCCGGGCAGGGACTGCGCTACGGCGTGATGACGCTGATCGCGCGGCCCCGCCCGGTGCGGGCCGACTGGGCCGGACATGCCTCGGGCTGGTCGTTCCCCTCGGGCCACACCACCACGGCGGCAATCACCGCCGGGCTGGTGATCCTCGCGATAGGCGTGCGCGCTCCGCACGGACGGAGCGCGCTGTGTCTGGCCGTCGGCTGCTGGGGCGTGCTGGTCGGGATGACCCGGGTGTATCTGGGCGTGCACTGGTTCACCGATGTGCTCGGCGGCTGGCTGTTCGCCGTCGGCTGGCTCGGCGTGTGCCTGTGCGCGGCGGCCTGGTGGCTGCCGGCGTGGCTGCTCGCGGACTCGCCGGACGGAGCCGTACCGCCACGGGAGGAGCATGCGTCCCGGGGTTCCGCGTCGTAGCCGGTCGTCGTCTCCAGCTGGGGCCGGACCGGGGCCGGGCAGTGCGCGCTCGACTCCTCCGTGTCCTCCAGGCCGTACGGCGCGTCGAGTTCGAGCTCGAACCAGACCTCCTTGCCCTCCTCGACGAGACGGCTGCCCCAGCGGTGGGCGAGTGCGTCGACGAGGAGGAGACCCCGGCCGTTCTCGCTGTCGGCGTCGGCTGCGGGGGCATGGCGCTCTCCGACTGCCGGTGCGAGGGCCGGGGCAGGTGCCGGTGCTCGTCCGCGACCTCACAGCGCAGGGTGCCGACGCCCAGTGACACGGTGAGCCGGTAGCGGCCGCCGGCGTGGACGACCGCGTTGGTGGCGAGCTCGCCGACCAGCAGTTCCGCGAGATCCGTCAGGTCCGGGAGGCCGTACTCGACCAGCCATTTGCGGACGGCCTCCCGGGCCTGGCGGACCGAGGATCTTCCCGGGCCCAGGATCGTGGTGCGGCCATCGCCCACGGTCGGCAGGCCGCGCGGACGGTCGTTCGGCATGGTCGTCTCCCTTCGGCCCCGAGGGCGTTCGGCGCGTGCGCTGCGAGGCCGGGTCCGGCATCGGGCCCGGCCTCGTGTCCACCATGCGTCCGCCGTGTCCGTCGGGTCTCGGGGGGAACTACCCGAATCCACGCGGCAGTTCGTCAACCCGACGCCACGAGATCCGTCTCCACGAGGTCCGTCTCCATCCGGATCGTCCAGCCGCCCGTCGCCCCGTCACCGGATCTCATGTCCACGAACTCGCAGACCTGGCGGGTCTCCCAGAGCCCGTCCTCAGGCCGAGTCTCGGGGCCCGGCGGCCTGAAGCCGAGGAACGGGTCGGTGATCCGCCCGCGAGGGGTGCGCAGCTCGCAGACGATCCGCCGAGGTGTCGACCACAACCGCAGCTGCGCGCGGTCGCAGCCCTGGGCCGCCGCATACCCCGTGGCGCCGGACACGGCCCACCCGAAGCGGGCCGCCGCCTCGGGCGCCATGCCACGGGCCCGCGCCTGGGCGCGGTCGTAGTCGCCGCTGATCAGGCAGGCGCCGCCCCGGCCGAAAAAGGTGTGTGCCACCTCGGCCTCGGCGCCGAGCCGTAGGGCCAGTTCGCGGGACTCCTCGACGAGGGGTGCGGCCCGGACGGCGTCGCCCTGGCTGAGGAGCATCAGGGCCAGCGACCACAGGGCCCGCGCGCGGGGGACGGTCGGCTCGGGGGCGGTGGCGAGCAGCCGTTCCAGCCAGCACCGGCCCTCCATCAGGGCGCCGGTCGCGAACCAGAAGAACCACAGATGTCCGGCCGGCTTCAGCCCCGCCTGCACCTCGCCAGGTGTGGTGAGGCAGTACTCCAGCGCCGAGCGGATCGTGTCCGACTCCGCGTGCAACCGCCGTACCAGCTCCGGCTGTTCGGGGCCGAACCAGCGTCGCTCGCAGTCCTCGACGAAGTCAAGGCACCAGTCCCGGACCCGGGCCGGGCCGTCTCCTCCGCGTCGGCGCCGTGCTCGCGGAGCCGGTCGAGGCCGTACTGCCGGATCGACTCCAGCATCCGGTACCGGGCGTGGACGGCGTCGCCGTCGCGGACCAGTAGCGACTTGTCGACCAGACCGGCCACGGCGTCCACCAACTCGTCGCGGTCGAGGCCGGGTTCCGCGCAGACCTCCTCCGCGGCACCCAGGTCGAAGCTCCCGGCGAAGACCGAGGCGCGCGCACACGGCCCGTTCGTCGGGGGTGCACAGGTCGTGGCTCCAGTCGCGGCCGCGCGCAACGTGCGGTGCCGGGGCAGGGCGTCCTCGTCGGCGGCCAGCAACCGGTCGTCCACGCCGGCGGCCGCTACCGGCTCACCGCGTCCTGGTTGGCCGGCGTGAGCGAGAAGCCCGGCAGTACGGCGGCGGCCCGGTCGGCGAACCGGGCCAGTGCCGGGTACTCCAGGGCGGGTTTCGGCGGCAGCGGCTCGTCCGCCGAAGGGGTCGGCAACGGCTGTACTTCCAGGACGTGTTGGGCACGGACGCGCAGCGGCTGTCTGCTGGTCGCCAGGACGCGCAACCTGGTCGTCTCCGCGAGCAGTGTCTCGACGAGCAGCGACTCCCGGTCCTGGAGGTGGTCGACGAGGACCAGCGCGGGTGAACGGCCGGACACGTCACGGATGTTGAGCGCCTCGATCAGGGCGAGCGGCACCAGCGACGCGTCCCGCACACCGGCCAGGTGGACGAGGTGCACCCCGTCGGCGAACGCCCGCGTCAGCCGGGGTACCGCGTGCCGCACGAGCCTGGTCTTGCCGACGCCGGCCGTGCCGGTCAGAGTCACCAGCCGATGGACGGCCACCAGGCGTCTGACCTCGGCGGTCTCCTGGCGCCTGCCGACGAAGTGGTACGCCCGGTGCCCGCCCGCCATGGCCTCGCCGCGCATGGACTTCAAGAACTCTAGGGGCGGGACGCGGACGAAGCGCCCACAGCCCGACGATCACCAATGGATCATCCGTGCCACGACGGATCGTCGGGTCAACTGCCGCCCAGCCGAACGAGAACGGCGGTACCGGCCCGGGGCAGCGACACCGTCAGCCGCCCCTCGGCCGCGTCCCACTCCACCCCGGCATCGGCCGTCGCCGGATACAGCACCACGGGCTGGACACGAGCGCCGCGCAGGTGGGGGACGGCGAGCGCGCGGTCGACGGTGCCGGGCCCGTCGCCGTCCGACTCCCGCCGCCAGACGGTCACATAGGTGGACCGCGCGCCCCGGAGCCCGTGCGCGATCCACTCGTCGTCCCAGCCGGGCAGGCTCAGCGGCCAGAAGGGGTGCGCGGCGCCGATCTCCGCCCTGATGTCCTTGTAGACGGAGAGCGCCGAGCGGACGAGGTCGAACCGCTCGTCGTCCATGCGGTTGAGGAATCCGGACAGGTGGATACGGCCCAGCAGCGCGCCGGTGAGGGTGAAGGCGATCTCGTCCGGGCTCTGGTCGGGCTGGGGGTAGGCCCACACGGCGGCCTGCTCGGGTGCCGCGGCGGTGCCGGCCGAGGCGGCGATGGGCGGGTAGCACAGCGGGTCCTGCTGGTCGCTGGTGGACTGGATCTGCGCCACGGCGAGTTGGGCGTAGTCCATGCGCAGTCCGCCCGATCCGCAGTTCTCCAGGACCAGTTGAGGATGACGGTCGAGGAGTGCGGCCATCCAGTCGAGGTGGGCGCGATGGTGCCCGAGCAGTCCCGCACCCGCGCTCTCCGTCCCGTGCTCCGTGCCGGGCCCGATGTTGATGTTGTAGTCGAGCTTGAGGTAGCCGACGCCCCACTCGCCGACGAGCCGGTCCACGACCTCGTCGAGGTGGGCGCGGGCGCCCGGGTGCCGCAGGTCCAGGTGATGCCGTCCGTGTTCCGTGACGCGCAGGCCACCGCGCCGGAAGAACGCCTCGGGCGGCAGCGTGCGGGCCAACGGGCTCCGGACGCCGACCACTTCGGGTTCCAGCCACAGACCCGGCGCCATGCCGTGCTTCCTGATGGCGTCCAGGACCTCCTGAATCCCGCCCGGGAAGCGGTCGGGTGCGGCCTCCCACGCGCCGACGGAGTCCCACCAACCCTGGGCGTCGTCGTCGTACCAGCCCGCGTCGATCACGAACACCTCGGCACCGGCGCTCGCCGCCGCCTCGATGAGCGGCAGGAGCCGTTCGGTTGTGGGATCGCCCATCAGGGTGTTCATGTAGTCGTTGTAGATCACCGGGAGTCGGCGATGGTCGGGGTGGTCGCGGCGGATGCCGCGCCGGTGGTCGGTGAGCGCCGCGAAGGCGGCGTCCAGACCGCCGCTTTCCGTGCGGACCAGGACGGCCGGGACGGTGCGGAACTCCTCGCCGGGGGCCAGGGTCTGATGCCACTGGTGATGGGCGTCGTCGGGCCCGAACAGGGCGACATAGGCCGCGCCTTCGCGCTCTCCGGTCTCGAAGCGCCAGCCCGCGCTGGACTCGATCTGCCACAGCCACGCCTCGCCGTCGCGGTCGGTGAGCGCGGCGACCGGCAGGTGGCGCCCGGTGGACCAACTCCCTTGCGAATAGCACTCGAAGCAGCCGCGCCCCTCGTGACCGTGGGCGGACCGGTTCAACGCCACGACCTCGTCGCGGAACCGGGCCCGGCGCCAACGGCATTCGGCGAGCCAGCTGTTGTCCGCCCAGTGCAGGGTCAGGCCATCAACTCCGGTGTCGGAATCGGAGATACCGCCGAGGGCCAGGGTCGTCACGCTCTCCAACCGGACCGGCTCGACGCCCTCGTTGACCAGCCGTACCCGCGAGCGCAGAAAACGCGAGCCGACGCCCGTCTCCAGGACGACCTCGGCGGCCAGCCCGGTCACGGGGTCCGCCAGCCGGATCGTCGTACGCTCCGTGCTTCCGTCCCGTACGGTCTCGTGGTCGCGGTAGGCGAGGCGTTCGCCGATGGCCGTCTCGATGAAGCGCTCCCCCGACCACAGGCGCCCGTGCCCGGTCGCGGTGACCTCGACGAGCGGCACCAGGCGGGCCCAGTCCTGGCCGGGCGCTCCGAGCCGGACCGCTCCGGCGGCATCGACGAGGGCGTGCAGCCCGAGCGTCGGATGCGACCAGACACGGGACGGCTCGGTCGCTCCTACGGCACTGGTCAACGCGTTCTCCGCTTCCACCCGGACAGTCTCGCTCAGGGTGCGACGGTCGGTCCGTCCGGGTGGCTCCGGCGCCGTTCGACCATCTCGTGGGTCAGCGCCTCGGTCTCCGGCTCCGGCAGCCGCTCGAAACCGTCCTCGGTGATGACCGACACGATGGGGAAGATACGGCGGTTGATGTCGGGGCCGCCGGTGGCCGAGTCGTCGTCGGCCGCGTCGTACAGGGCCTGCAGCGCGGTCAGGGCCGCGTCGCGCCGGGACATGCCCTGGTGGAACAGCTTCTTCAAGGCACCCCTGGCATACGGGGAGCCGGAGCCCTCGGCGTGGAAGTCCGGCTTCTCGTAGGTGCCGCCGACGACGTCGAAGGTGAAGATGCGGCCCTTGGCGCCCTCGGGGGCAGCGGGGTCGTAGCCGACGAGAAGCGGTACTACGGCGAGACCCTGCATGGCCTGGCCGAGGTTCTGCCGGATCAGGCCGGCGAGGCGGGTGGCCTTCGCGTTGAGGGTCATCGGGATGCCCTCGATCTTCTCGAAGTGCGTCAGCTCGACCTGGTACAGCTTCACCATGTCGACGGCGAGCCCGACCGTGCCGGCGAAGGCGACCGCCGTGTAGTCGTCCGCCGGGTGCACCTTCTCCAGGTCGCGTTGCGCGATGACATTGCCCATCGTGGCCCTGCGGTCGCCGGCGATCAGTACGCCGTCGCGGTAGGTGAGCGCCAACACCGTGGTGCCGTGCGGGAATTGGCCGTCGGCCGCGCGGACGCCGTCCGGGAAGGGGCGGCGGGTGGGCAGCAGCGCGGGCCGGTGCGCGGTCAGGAAGTCGGTGAAGGACGAGGTTCCGGGAGTGAAGAACTCCTCGCCCAACCGTCCGTCGGTCTCATTCCCCGCCATGCAACTCCCCTTCACCCGTGGGTCAATAACGATGTCCTACCTGAACCAGCCGTGCCGAAAACACCAGTTGCGGTCAGAGGTCCTTGCGGCGGACCAGTACCCCGAGCACCAACAGGCCGGGGATCAGCGGCAGCCACACGGTGAGCAGCCGGTAGCCGAGGACGACGGACGCGGCGGCCGACGCCGTGGTTCCCGAGGCGGTGAGGGCGAAGACCAGGGCGGCGTCGAGGGAGCCGATACCGCCCGGGGTGGGCAGCAGGGCGGCGGCACTGCTCGCGGCGAGATACAGCAGCGCCACCCGGGCCGGGGACAGCGGCAGTTCGACGGCCTGGGTGACGCAGATCAGCACCAGGGAGTGCAGGGCCGCGAAGGCCAGCGAGCCGCCCCACAGGGCCACCGCCCGCTGCGGCCTGGCGTGCACGGCCCGGATGTCGGTCAGCACCGCCGCGAGCGCACGCCGACACCGGGGCCACAGTGGGCAGTTGAGCAGTACGGCCACCAGCACGACGACCGCGAGCACGACGCCCACCACTCCCACCGAGATGTGCGGGAGGCGCAGCACACCCGGGCAGACCGCCGTGAGGACGCCGATCAGCACGATCCGGACGACCACACCGGCGGTCGCCTTCACGGCGAGGGCGCTGGCCGAGCGGCCGACCGGGAGCCCGCAGCGCATCAGGAAGCGCAGGTTGACGGCGCCGGCGCCGAGTCCGGCGGGCAGCACGTGGTTGGCGGCCGACGCGGCGAGTTGCGCGGCCACCAGCCGTCCGCCGGGCAGCCGTTGGGGCACCGCGCCCTGCTGTGCGAGCGCCGAGGACACCCAGGTCCCGAGTGCGGCCGTCCCGGCCACCAGCAGCCACCCCTGATCGGCGACGGCGAGCCGCCCGGCCCCGTTCGCGAGCACGGGCCAGTGCCGCCGGAGCAGACAGACCACGGCCACGAGCACGCAGAGCGTCAACGCGGCCTGCCAGTAGGCACGTCGGCGACGGGTGCCGGTCGCCGCGGTGAGGGACGGAGGTGCCGTCATGCGCCTCCGTCCCTCTCGGCGGTCGGGGCGACGCGCAGATCCAGTGTGCCGTAGTGGTGGACGGGCCAGTCGTGGGCGTAGGCGGGTGGGCGGCTGCCGGCCGGTGTGATGTCGGCGACGGGCATACGGCGGGCGGTCCGGTCGATGACGGTCCGGTTGGTGTTGGCGTTGTGGCCCTCGGTCGCGGCGGAGGCGCAGCCCGTGTAGAAGGCGACCGGGATGGCGTCCTGCCCGGTGAGCAGGCACGGTGTGCGCACACCGAGGCGGTGGAGTTCGGCGGCGGTGCGGGACCAGTCGCGGTGCTGCGCGTTCGTACGGCTCACCGTGTGTTCCAGGACGGCGAGTTGGATCGCCAGATGCCCGGCGAGCCCCACCGCGAGCAGGGCCACCGCGACCCGCCGCCACGCTCCGGTCGGCCTGGTGACCAGCTGGATCAGCGCGTCGGCGACGGGGATCGCCACCAGCGCGTAGGCAGGCAGCAGGAAGCGCGGGGCCGCGTAGCCGATCATGAAGAGATACGGGAAGGCGGCGGTCGCGGCGCAGGCGAACGGCACGAGGGTGGGCTCGGTGCGCCGGGCGCGGACCGCGACGACCAGTCCGGCGACGGCGAGCACGGGCAGCACGAGCCACCAGACGTCGACCGCCGGGTTGGGCATGGCACCCGTGCACGGGCGGCACAGGGCGCGTCCGCCCAGGCTGCGCAGCTGGTCGGTGACCGCGAGGTGCCAGCCGAGTCCGCCTTCGATCGCCGAGGCGTCGTGCAGCCGCTGCGTCAGGCCGCCGTAGCTGACGTACGCCTCGACCACCCATTCCACGGCGCCGGAGGCGAGCCCGGCGAGGAGGACGGTGAGCAGCCGCCAGTGGCGTGCGCGGAGGCAGAGGGCGAGGAGGGGCACGGTCGCCCACACCGCGTCGGTCGGCCGCATCCACGCCATCAGGGACGCGCTCGCCGCCAGGCCCCACAGGGCGGCCCGGCCGGAGTGATCAGTCCCGGCGTCGCGGTCGGCGCGGGCCCGCAGGAAGCAGCCCGCCGCGGCCAGGGCGCCCACGGCGACCCAGTAGTTGGGCATGGCCTGCGGGCCGTAGAAGAGCGTCACCCAGAGGGAGGCGAAGAGGGTGCCCGCCAGGGCCAGGACGCGGACGGGGAACAGGGTGCGCCAGGTGCGGAGTGCGAGGAAGAGGGCTAGGCCGGAGAGGGCGGCGAGGTAGACGCGGAGCAGGGTGGTGGACGAGGACCAGGAGGTGACGGGGGCGACCAGCAGGGAGATGCCACGGGCCCGGGGCGCGCTGAAGAAGGCGGCGGGGGCGTGCGCGCTGATCTGGCTGACGTACACGGTCTCGTCCCAGCCGAGGCCCAACCCGGGGCGTACGAGCACCAGTTGGGCCAGCGCGAAGACGCCGGCCACCAGCGCGAGGGGGTACTCCGAGCGGCCGGACGCGGTCGGCGGTCCGGGCCGTCGGGTCCCGGCGAGTGTGGCGTACGTGCTGCCGGACATGACCCACCCTTCCCCCTACAGTTTGTAGGGTTACCGGCACCCTACAGCCTGTAGGAGTGGAGGCGGGAGCCGGGGAAAACATGGACAAACTATCCCGCCGCAGGGGTGGTCGCGGCCTGTAATTCAGCCAAGCGACTGACAGCCCTGTGCGCTCAGCCCTGGGCACCAGGGCTGCTTCCGGCAGATTGGGCGGCCTCTGGAGGCCGAACGCTTCACACTGGAAGACCGGAGACGATCAAGACGGCGTCCATGAAGTCGCGGGGATACCGGAAGGTGGTTCGGGCCGTGTCGGACCGGTGGGCGCCGGCCTCCGATCGGCCGAGCGGCTCGACCGTGGCAAGCCACCCGTCCGCGCCGACGGCGGCGAGTTCGCGCTCAGCCTTTTTGCCCATCGCGGGGGCGCAGCGGCACACCGGACGGAGTTCCTTCCACAAGGTCTCAGCAGAAATGGGCCGCTGACGCAGATCCCTTGCAGAGCCAGGTCAGAGCGCCGACGGTAGACCTATTGCACCCTACAAGCTGTAAGGTGTCACCCATGGCTGGCACAGACCCGCGGGCCCGGGCGGAACGGCGCAGCGCCGGTGAGCTGGAGAGCGAGGTCCTCGCCGCGCTCTGGGCGACCGACCGCCCCCTGACACCGGCCGAGATCCAGGCCGAGATCGACGGCCCCCTCGCCTACAACACCGTGCACACCATCCTCAAACGGCTCTACGACAAGGGCCTTGTGCTGCGGGACGCGGACGGGCGGCGTGGGGCGTACCGGCCGGCGAAGAACGCGGCCGAGCTGACCGCCGAGGCGATGCACGACGCGCTGGACCGGGGCCCGGATCCGATCGCCGCGCTCCAGCAGTTCGTGAGCGGACTGCGGCCCGAGGAGGAGAAGGCGCTGCGCGACCTGCTGGCCGGGGGCGCGGGATGAGGTTCGACGTCTACACGCCGTTGCCGCTGTCGGTGCTGCTCGCCGTGATCAGCCCGGCGATCGGCAGCCGGGTGGCTCCGGCGCTGGCGGCACGAGTACTGACCGCCGCCGCCGTGGTGACCGCGGCAGCCACCTGCTGGTCGCTGTTCCTGCTGGCGGCGACGCTCGTCGGTGACGCTCCGCCGATCGTCGCCGAGGCCCGGCAGGACGGGCACCGGCTGGCGGAACCGGTGCCCGAGGTGATCGGGATCGCGGCCGGCGTCGCCCTCGCCGTGCTCCTCCTGTCCGTCCAGGGTGCGGTGAGCACCGACCGCCGTACGCGGCGGGCGCTGCGGCGGCTGTGCGAGGGGCACCCGGCGGACACCGAGTTGATCGTCGCCGCCTCCCCCGAACCGCAGGCGTTCGCCATCCCCGGCACACCTGGCCGGATCCTGGTCACCGCCGGCATGCTGAGCGCCCTCGAACCGGCGGAACGCCGGGTCCTGCTCGCCCATGAGCGCGCCCATCTCGCCCACCGGCACGCCCTGTTGGTGACCGCGACGACGATCGCCGCCGCGGCCAACCCGCTGCTGCGGCCCGTGCGGGGCACGGTCACGTTCCTGGTGGAACGGTGGGCCGACGAGCGGGCGGCGGACGCGGTCGGCGACCGCGCCACCACCGCCCGCGCCCTGGCCCGCGCCGCCCTGAGCGCCGAACGCCCGCGCCCCGCCTGCGCGTTGGGCTTCACCGACCGTGCGGTCACCCGGCGGATCGCGGCGCTGCAGACCTCCCCGCCGCCCCGCCTGTGGCCCCTGGCGGCTGCCGTTCTCGCCTTGGGCGCGCTGCCCGTGCTCGGGGCGGCCGACGCGACGGACGACCTGTTCCGGATGCTGGCCGGAGTCCTCGTCTAGACGGAGGCAACCAGGTGCCTCCGCCTGAACAGACGGCCGTTGGCGTCAGCGGCCTCGGGGCTTGCCGCGCTTCGTTCCCTTGGCGCCGCCGGAGGAGCCGCGCGGGTTCTTGCCCGCCGTGCCGGTCTTGCCGGTCGCCTTTCCGGCGGCGGGCTTGCGGCGCGCCGGGGCTTCGGTGCGCTTCCCCTTCGTCTTCGGCTGGGCCGGTGGCGGGGTGCGACCCCGGGTGCTGTTGACCGTGCGGCCCCGGACGATGCCGATGAAGTCCTCGACGAGGTCAGTGGTCGCGTCCTCGGGCCAGGACAGGGCGACGTCCGACTGGGGGGCGTCCAGGACGGTCCGGTACGTGAGGTCCTTGCGGTGGTGCAGCCGGGCCAAGGACTGGGGGACATAGAGGATGCCGATGCCCGACGCCACGTGTTCCACGGCGTCCTCGGTGGTCGCGGGACGCTCGAACGCGGGCTCCCCGGGCGGCTGTTCCCAGCCGAGGACGTCGTCGAGGGGGTGGAGGACCACCTCGTCGGCGAGCTCGTCGACGGACACCTCTTCGGCCGCCGTCACGACGTGGTCCCTGGGGGCCACGACCACGGTCGCCTCGGTGTAGAGGGGGATCGCGCTGAGGACCGCACGGTCGACCGGCAGCCGTACGAGTCCGGCGTCGGCCTCACCGCGCCGCAGCACGTCGGACGCCTCGGCGGCCGGGACCGGTACGAGGGTCAGGGGGACGTCGGGCCGGCGCTCGTTCCAGATCCGCACCCACTTGGCGGGCGTCACCCCGGGGACGTACGCGAGCCGGAACGTGGGGGATGCTTCCGAGCCTGTCACCCCGCAAGGTTACCCGCCGTGGTCGGAGGCCTCTTACACGGTCGATACTCTTGACGGTATGAAGTCGCACCAGACCACCCAGACGATGAAGCCCGCCACGGCGGCGAAGAAGCTGGGTGTGTACCTAGAGGCCACACCCGCCGAGTTCCAGGAGGGTGACGTCTCCCGCGCCGAACTGAACGAGCTGCAGGCCAATCCGCCCGAGTGGCTGCGTGAGCTGCGCGCCAACGGCCCGCACCCGCGCCCGGTCGTCGCGGCCAAGCTCGGCGTGTCCATCGCCGGTCTCGCCCGTGGCGGAGTCACCGAGCCGCTCACCACCGAGCAGATCGAGGCGCTGAAGAAGGACGGCCCCGAGTGGCTGGAGAAGGAGCGCGCCACGCAGGCCGAGGTCCGCAAGGAAGCCGAGCGGATCAAGAACAAGAAGAACGCCGACAACGACTGACGGCCGCGGGACGAAGACGCGCATGGTGACGGTCGGCCCGGCCGGGACGGAGAAGCCCCTCGCGTTGTTCCGGCAGGTGGCGGCCGACCCGGGCCGGGAGATCGGCGAGGGCCGCTACGGCTCCGGCGGACGGCCGCCCGCCGAGGGCGAACTCGCCGAACGGTACGGCGTCTCCCGGGGCACGGGCACGGTCCGCCAGCCGATGGCCCTGCTGCGCACCGAGGGCCTGATCGCCTCGCGGCGCGGCACCCGACGGGTCGTGATCGGCACGCCGAGGCCGCAGAGCTTCGGCGAACTCCTCAGCTTCCCCCGCTGGGGGCGCTCGACGGGTGAGGAACCGGGCGGCCGGATCGTCGCCGCGGAGACCCGCCCCGCCGACGCCACCGAGCGCGAACGACTGCGGCTGCCGGCCGGCGCCGAGATCCACGCGGTACGGCGGCTGCGCACACTCTCGGGGCGACCGGTGACATCAACTCCGCGCCGCTGACCGGTCCGGGGCAGTGGCCGACATCGTGCAGCAGCGCGTCAGGCGCGCCGGCCTCCTCGCCACGGGCCACCGCCTGGAGCATGTGCTGGGCCAACGTGCCGGCCAGCGCGACGGCCTCGAACCCGTCCACCAGACCGGAATCGCCGCCGACCGCCGCGCTGGTCAGGCAGTGCAGCAGCTGGAGGGTGGGCACCGGGTCGCGGTACGGGTTGTCGGTGTGCGGGGTGATCCGGGCGCCGGTGAAGGCGAGGTTGTTGCCGTTCTCGCCACGCCGGTCGCGCCCAGCGGCCTCGATGCCGTAGGCGGTCCGCCGTACGGCGTCCTGCGCGAGGCCGGCGGGCAGCTCGGTGATCCGGAACGGCTTCTGCCCGTTGCGCGGGTCCCGGCATCGGGGGGGCAGGGGCAGTTGTCCCGCGGCCAGGTGAGCGGCAGGTCTTCTGCGCATGAACCAGACTGGCGTCAGCCCGGCAGGCGCAGGCCCGAGACGAGGACGTCGACCAGCCGGAGCGCGTCGTAGCGGTCGTCGCCCTCCGCGCCGACGCACAAGTTGCCGACGCCGCGCATGAGTTCGTAGGCGGTCAGGTCGGACCGGACCTCGCCGGCCGCGGCTGCCGCGTCGAACAGTTCGGTGCACACGGGCAGGAGGCGGTCGAGGAAGTAGGAATGCAGCGACTCGAAACCGGCGCTGTCGGACCGCAGCACCGAGGCGAGTCCGTGCTTGGTGACCAGAAAGTCGACGAAGAGATTGATCCACTCCCGTAGCGCGGCGTACGGGGTGGCACTGCTCGCCAGCAGCGCCGGTCCGGCTTCGGCGCAGGCCTCGACCTGGTGCCGGTAGACGGCGATGACGAGATCCGCGCGCGTCGGGAAGTGGCGGTAGATCGTGCCGAGTCCGACCCCGGCCTCGCGCGCGATGTCACGCACCGGCGCGTCCACGCCCGACGCGACGAAGACCTTGGCGGCGGCGTCGAGCAGGGTCTCCTTGTTGCGCCGGGCGTCCGCCCGCTTGGACTGGCCTGCACCCCCAGCATCCACGCCGTTCTCACTCACCGCGCACTTCCTCCATCTCGGGATTCACCGAACACGACTCACCGAACACGACTCAGCGAACAGGACTCAGCGAACAGGGCTTGCTAAACGGAACGTCGTTCCGTATCGTTCCGGAACGAGGTTCCGCTTAGTCATGATGTCAGAGCCGGGCCGGGCGACCAAGCCACACCTCCCACCCCACCGCCTCCCATCCCACCATCACGCCTTGTCGAAGGACGGACGGCACCATGCCCCACACCCCGCGACCCAGCTTCGGCATCATGACCGCCCCCATGCAGGTCGACTACCACGACCTCCTGCGTGTCTGGCGCGAGGCGGACACCGTCCCGGAGATCGAGCACGCCTGGCTGTTCGACCACCTCATGCCGATCGGCGGCGATCCGGACGGACCGGCGTACGAGGGCTGGACGCTCCTCTCGGCCCTCGCCGCGCAGACCCGCCGACTGCGGCTCGGCGTGATGGTGACCAGCAACCGTTTCCGGCCGCCGGCGCTGCTGGCCAAGATCGCCACGACCGTCGACATCGTCTCCGGCGGACGGCTCGACTTCGGCATCGGTGTCGGCTCCCGCCCGGACCATCCCCTGGCCCGGCGCGAGTACGCGGCCCACGGTCTCCCCTTCCACGACTCCGCGCACGCGGTGGCGAGCCTCGCCGAGGCCTGCACGGTGATCCGGCGGTTGTGGGCCGAGGAGCGGCCCTTCGACTTCCACGGCACCCACCACCACCTCACCGGAGCGTTCGGCAACCCCAAACCCGTCCAGCGCCCCCACCCCCCGATCCTCATCGGCGGACGCTCGGCCGCGACCCTCCGCGTGGTCGCCGAGCACGCCGACCTGTGGAACATCCCCGGCGGCGACATCGCGGACGCCGTCGCCCGCAGCGCGCTCCTCGACCGCTACTGCGCCGAGATCGGCCGCGACCCCGCCTCCGTCACGCGCTCGATCCACCTCTCCGTGTCGTACGACAAGCCGGAGGTCACCAGGGAGGCGATCCGCGAGGCGATCGACGCGGGCTTCCACCACATCGTCCTCGGACTGTCGGCGCCCTACCCCGCCGGTGTCGCCCGTTGGGTCGCCGACGAGCTGATCGACAAGACCGCCTGAAGGTCCCGCCCCCATCAGTCGTGCGGAAACGAGTGGTGTTCGTGCGCGACCCGCCAGCGGCCGTGCTCCTTGCGCAGGCCGAAGGTGAGCCGCAGGCGCAGCATGGGGTCTTCGGCGAGTTCCTCCGGGGTGCCGCAGCGGAGCAGGGCGTGGGCGTACGCGACATCTGTACCTGCCGTGATGTCGAGGGTGTCGATGTCGAAGCGGGCGCCCTGTGCCTGCCATTCGAAGAACGGCGGCCAGCTGGCGCTGTAGGCGGCGAGACCGTGGATGCCGGCGTGGGGTGGCGGGACGTCGTACATGACGAGGTCGTCCGTGTGGTCCGCCAGTACGCCGTCGAGGTCGCCGCGGTGGACGGCCTCGGCCCAGTCGGTGATCAGGGCGCGGATCTGTGTCGCGTCGTCGGGCATGGACGGCTCCTGTTCCTGTCCCCCACTCCATGGTCTCTCTGCTGACCGAATCCCCGATCTTCGGCGCGTCATCGCCCCGGACGGGCGACCGAGACGGATGGCACACTCTCCCTGTGCCACTGACCTTCGACGACCTCCTCACCCGCGCCACCGCTCTCGCCCGCCCCGGCCGGCGTGCCGTCCTCGGCATCGCCGGCAGCCCGGGCGCGGGCAAGACGACCCTCGCCGAGCATCTGGTGCGGGAGCTCAACGGCACCGGCGAGCCGTGGGTCGCGCACGTCCCCATGGACGGCTTCCATCTCGCCGACGTCGAACTGGACCGGCTCGGCCGCCGCGAGCGCAAAGGCGCGCCCGACACCTTCGACGCGGCCGGGTACGCGGCGCTGCTGCGGAGGCTGCGGGAGGAGACCGACGAGGTGGTGTACGCGCCCGGCTTCGAACGGGTCCTGGAGCAGCCGATCGCCGGCGCGATCCCGGTGCAGCCGACGGCCCGGCTGGTGGTGACGGAGGGCAACTACCTGCTGCTGGAGGCGGGTTCATGGGCGCGGGTACGGCCGTGTCTGGACGAGGTGTGGTTCTGCGAGGCCGACGAGGACGAACGCGTCCGCCGACTCGTCGCCCGGCACGAGGAGTTCGGCAAGGACCACGAGACCGCCGTGGCCTGGGTGTTGAGCACGGACCAGCGCAACGCCGGCCTTGTCGCCACGACGCGCGGCCGGGCGGATCTGGTGATCCCCCCGGCCGCGCGGCCCTCGCCGTACGGCGTGCCCCGCAGCTGAGGGCTCACGCGTGGAGCGTCAGCTCCGGCTCCCCGTGGGCGTCGCCCGCCGCGTCGCCGATCACCGCGGTGAACGCCTCGGTGCGGACGGTCAGTTCGCCGTTCTCACCGCTCGCGAACTCGGCGGTGAGCGGCCCGGTTCCGGGGCCGTACCGGACGACGAACACGTCCAGGTCCTCCGGTGCGCCCGGTGCCGGGTCGGCCTCCAGGGCCGTGGAGGTGACCAGGTGGCTCCAGCCCTCGTCGGGGTTGCCGTAGCCGCGCGGGTCGGCGGCGAGGGCGAACGCCGCCTCCTGCTGGGCGAGTTCGGAGCGGGCGTCGAAGTGGTCGGCGCCCTCGCCGGTCGGGTGGGTGAGGCGCAGGGTGCCCGCGGAGGTGACGTCGCCCTCCGCCGTCCTGCGCACCCGGTCCCCGTCGTCCGCCGCGTAGGGCAGCCCGGCGAGCAAGTACGGTGCTCCGTCGAGCCGTTCGACGGCTGCAGTCGTCCAAAGGCTCGTGCCGTCGGTGACGTACAGGGACCGGATGTGCCGCAGGACGTGGTCGCGGCCGACGACCGGTTTGGTGACCAGCTTGGCGGTGAGGCCGTCGGCGCGGACGTCACGGACCCGTACCTCGCCCATCGGGCGGCACAGCAGGAAGCCGTCGAGCACCGGCCCGAAGCCGTGCTGGCGGTTGACGGCCGCGGGCAGGTAGTACGTGCCGTCGGCCTCGACCACCGACGGGGTCATCTTGTTGTCGAAGGCCACCGACACTGTGCCGGCGCGGAGTTGGTGGCGGACCGCCTCCGTGGACGGGGTGCGGTGCCAGGGCGTGGTGTCCTGGATCTGCCAGACCAGCATCCACGCGAAGTGCCCGTCGACTCCCCCGTCGGGCTTGACCGCGTGCCGGGCCCAGCGGCTGTCGCCACGGTAGCGGCCGATGTCCGAGCCGATACGGGCGCCGAAGTAGCGCAGTCCGAGGACCGACTCGAAGGCGGAGTGCTGCTCGCTGTAGCGCGGACCGCCGTTGTCGAAGCCGCCGTTGGTGAGGCGGGCGTCGATGTAGCGGGCCAGCGCCTCCCCGTCCTCGGCGAATACGTCCTCGCCGCTGACGATGTGGGCCTTGGCGAGGAACGACAGGGAGATCGGGCCGTAGTTGTTGTCGTACGCTCCGCCGTGCTCGGGCGGGAGGAGGGCGCCGCGGTCGCTGACGCGGTGGGCGCGGATCTCGTCGTAATAGAGGCTCAGCGCGCGCTCGCGGACCGCCTTCCCCTCGTCGCCGTGCAGTTGGCGGGCCAGCATGAGACCGCCGACGACACAGCCGATCGCCTGGTTGCCGGCCTCCTGCGGATTGAAGAAGGTGGCCTCAGTCAGCCAACGCCAGTAGCCGAGCGCCAACTGGCCCAGTTCATATCGGAGTTCGTCGTGGATGATGCTGTCGCCCACCGCGACGACATTGACCACCTGGAGCAGCGCCCACACCGTGCTCGGCCAGTCGCCGATCGGGTGCGCTCCGGCTTCCAGGACGTAACGGGCGTACGGGAGACCGGAGTTGCGCACTTTCAGGTTCGGGTAGCCGGGGTTGTCTCCCGTGAACACCCGCTCACGGAGGTGGAAGTACAGGCTGCGCAGGGCTGCTTCTCGGAGGCGCGGGTCGTCAAGGCGCTGGTTGGCCAGGGCCAACAACGACGTGATCCCGAGCGAGGTGTCCCCGATGTCGTCGTAGCAGTCGGGGTGTTCGAGGTTGCCCTCCGGTGTGATGCGCCGCAGGGCCTGCTCGACGACGTCGGCGAGGACCTCGTCGTAGGCCTCCGGGGTGTCGGGGAGGTTGTGCAGCGGGCCGCGCTGGTGGAGGAGGTGCACGGGTGGATCAGCCCTTCATGCCGGAGGTGGCCGTGGCGTGGGTCGTCGGGGTCACAAGGCGGGTGCGGGGCGGCGGGCGCGCAGGGAGAGGCTCAGTGTCTGGGGGCCGTTTCCGCCGAGGTAGACGCGGTTCCCGGTCGTCGCGTTGGTGCCGCCCACCACCGTGTAGTCCTGGCCCGGGTCGTACCGTAGTACGTCGCCGCGGTCCGGCCCGGCGAGGGGTTCGCCCGCTTCGACGTCGACCTCGACGCGGATCTCGTCGTCGCCGACCCGGTAGGTCATCGGCCCGGTGGTCAGGCACCAGCGTCCGTCGCCGATCGGTGCGGCGCCCTCCGTAACTCCCCCTGGGCGGAAGGTCAGTTCGAGGCACCAGGGCACCCGTGGTCCGCTGATGTCGATGCGCAGATCGGCGCCGTCCTCCCGCAGGTCCGCTTCGACGCGGGTCGTGTGGGAGACCTCGTCCCGGGGCCGGTCGGGGAAGGCCAGCGCGGCCGAGAAGCGGCCCTCGTCCGCCATACGGTAGGCGCCGTCGTCGCGTCGCCGGTCCGGCGGGAGCGGCTGGTAGTAGGCGGCCGTCAGGGTCTCGGTGAGCCGGTACCGGTTGTCGGCGAGCTGCTCCATGTCGGCGGCGCGGAACGGCCCGAGGTCGAAGAAGCCCCGGGAGAGGCGGACCGCGTCGAGGACCGCTTCGCCCGCGAACAGCCGTAGGAAGGTGGGATTGCAGGCGAGGCCCGAGCGGATGCGCCGGTGCTCGGGCACGTCCGAGCCGCCGTACAGGACGCTGTGCGCGGTGGTGGAGGTGCGTGAGGCGAGACGGGCCGTGGTGATGTACCGGTGGCGGGGAAGGGGTTCCGGCTCCGGCGTCGGCAACTCGCGGCACAGGTCGGGGGTGAGGAGGGTTTCGGCGAGCAGGTCGGGGTCGTCGATGCCGCCGGACGCCGCCCAGTGCGCCGCTCGGCCGAAGTCGCCCCGGCCGGTGCGGATCGCGAGCAGCCGATAGTGCGCGAGGTAGGGCGCCAGTGGGAACCGCCCGTGCTGGTCCTGGCGCCGCGAGTGGACGGTTTCCACCGTGCCGTCGGGTCTGATGAGGTCCAGGGTCGCGGTGAGGTTGCGTTCGACGGCGTCCCGCAGGTCGGGGCGGTCGAGGACGTCGGCCAGGAGCAGCAGTGACGGGTTGGAGACGTGGGAGGCGTAGACGGCGCTGCGCTCCGAGTACAGGCCCTCCGCGTCGATGTCGACGCCCTCGGCGAGCCACTGCTCGACGCGGTCGAGCAGCCGGTCGTCGGGGAAGGACCGGTGCAACCGGGCCAGTGCCGCGCACAGTTCCCAGCGGTGGTTCGGGGTGTGCACCCCGCCCACCACAAGGCTCTCGGACGCCGCGCCGGCGATCTCGGCGAGCGCGGCCGTGACGTCGCGCAGTTCCGGACCCGCGCCCGCGGCGAGGACGTGCGCGTCGCACACGTCGTTGACCGTGAACGCGGAGTCCGGCGGTGACTGCACGTTGTCGCCGCCCGCGAAGAGGCCGGTGCCGGTCTGCGCGGTCCGGAGGGCGCCGAGGTGGGCCAGCGTGGCGGCCACGGCATACCCGCTGCCGTGCAGAGCCGAGTCCGGGGAACGGTAGGCCGCGACCAGAGTCTTCACCCGGCGGGCCAGAGCGCGGTGGGTCACTCCGGCAAGCTGCCCGTCGGGGTCGGCCGCCGGCGGGGCCGCCGACCGGTCGGCGGCGCCGGCCACCGCGCGGACGAACTCGTGGTCGAGCGGGGTGGACAAGGTCAGTCCTTCAGGCCGGCGTTGATGTCGGCGCCCATGACGTAGCGCTGGAAGACCAGGAAGATGACGATCAGCGGGATCATCGAGATGACCGAAGCGCCCAGCAGGACCGACCAGTTGATGTTCTGCGCGCCGACGATGCTCTGGATGCCGATCTGCACGGTGAACTTGTTCGGGTCGTTGAGCATCAGCAGCGGCCAGATGTAGTCGTTCCACCGCCACTGGAAGGACAGGATGGCGAGGGTCAGCATGATGGGCCGGGAGAGCGGCACCATGATCCGCAGGAAGATCGACAGTTCGCGGGCGCCGTCGATGCGGGCGGCTTCCACGAGTTCGTCGGGGACCGTGATGAAGAACTGGCGGAACATGAAGCAGCCGGTCGCGGTGAGCACGGCCGGGAGGATGATGCCGGCGAACGAGTTGTAGAGGCCGAGGTTGCGGACCACCAGGAACTCGGGGGCGAGCATGACCTCGCCGGGCAGCATCGTGGTGGCCAGGATGCAGATGAAGAACGCCTTGAGCCACTTGTTGTCGTACTTGGCCAGCGCGTACCCGGTGCAGCAGCTGACGCCCACGGTGAGGATCGTCGTGATGACGCACACGATGGTCGTGTTGATGAAGTACTGGGAGAAGTTGGCGCTGCGCCACGCCTGGGAGTAACCCGAGAAGGTGGGGTGGTGCGGAATGAAGGTCAGCGGATACGAGAACAGGTCCCCGGCCGGCTTGAGGGAGCTGAGGATGAACCACAGCACCGGCAGCCCGTAGAGGCACGCCAGGACCCACAGCAGTGTCGTCGCGGGCACCGCACGCCGGAGACCGCCGTCGCGCGAGTTGCGGGGCCGCTTCTTGGAGACGGCCCGTCCGGGACCGGCGTCGACCGGGCGGGGCGTGTCTGTGGTTGTCATCGGTTCTCCACCCGCCGGTTGACGATCAGCTGGATGATCGCGACGGCCATCAGGATGAGCATGAGCACGAACGACGCGGCGCTCGCGTAGCCGATCTGGCCCCGTTGGAAGCCGGTCTGATAGATGTACTGGACCAGCAGGTTGTTCGAGGTTCCGGGTCCGCCGTTGTTGAGGGAGACGAACACCGGGTACTCCTTCATCGCGTTGATCGTGTTGAGCAGGATCACGATGAACGAGGTGGGCGCGATGCTCGGCAGCGTGATGCTGATGAACTGGCGCCAGGGGCCGGCGCCGTCGAGCGAGGCCGCCTCGTAGTAAGACACCGGCACGTTCTTGATCGCCGCGATGAACAGCAGCATCGAGAAGCCCGTCCAGGCCCAGGACGCCGCGAACACCACCACGATCAGCGAGAGGTCCGCGTTCGACTGCCACGGAACGGCCGACCCGCCGAGCTTCTCGATGACGTAGTTGACCAGTCCGAAGTTCTCACCGAACAGCCACCGCCACAGGACACCCACGACGATGGGCGACAGCAGCCACGGGATGAAGAAGATGACACGGGCTACGGACGCGCCCTTGGCGTGCTTGTTCACCACCAGGTTGGCGGCGAGCAGCGAGAGTGCGAAGTTCAGCGGCACGAAGAGCACGGCGTACAGCAGCGTCCGGGTCAGCGCGTCGTAGAAGGTCGAGTCCCCGAACAGGTTGTGGTAGTTGTCCAGTCCGATGAACTGGAACGCCCCCACACCGGTGTAGTTCGTGAAGGAGTAGACGAGCCCGATCACCGCCGGCCACACGAAGAACAGCGCGAAGAGCACGACATTGGCCGCGATGAGGACCAGCGGCGCGAGGGTGTAGGTGCTGCGTCGTTTCCTGGGCGGCCTCACGGACACGTCCGCGGCGCTTTTTGTCATCTTCCTGACTTCCGTGCTGGTGGATGGATTGCTGTGGGCTCACGCCGTGAGCCCGGCATCACGCGGGCGGCCAGGGCCGGGCGGCGGTGTTCGATCCCGCCGCCCGGGCCCTTGGCCCTACGATCAGCCGCCGACCGCCGTGTTGTAGCCGTCCACGATGTTCTGCAGGGCCTTGTCGACCGACTGCTGGCCGTTGATCGCCTTGCCGAGCTCCGTCTTGGTCGGGTCGGTGGCGAGGCTCTTGCCCTTCAGCACCCAGGCCGTCTGCGCGCCGTTGAAGTAGCCCGAGATCGGGGCGTACAGCGGGATCTCCTCGTTGTACAGCTTGAACGCCGCCTGCGCCGCCGCCGACTTGAAGGGGTACTTCGGGCTCAGACCGCTCTCGACCGGGAGGAACCCGGAGGTCTCGACCAGCTCGGTGTACTGCTTGGGCTCGTACACCCAGGACAGGAACTTCTTCGCGGCGGCGGACGCTGCGCTGTTGTTGTTGAAGCCCACCATCATGCCGCCGCTGTTGACGTCACTGGCCTGCACCGGCTGGGCCGGGGTGGGGACGCTCGCCCAGTCGAACTTCTTGATGCTGTCCGCGAAGGAGGCGACCTGCCAGACACCGGACCAGTAGGCGACCACGTCACCGCTCTGGAACATGGCCGACGGGTCGGCGCCGCTCGTCCACACCGACTTCGGCATGGTCTTGTCGTCGTTCAGACCGACGAAGTACTTCACGGCCTTCTTGGTCGCGTCGTCCACCGAGAACTTGCCGGAGGAGTCCGCGTGGACGTACTGGCCGCCCATCTCGTACACCATGGCGCGGAGCCGGGACGGCGACTGGTCGAAGGTCAGGGAGTACTTGGCGCCGGTCTTCTCGCGGACCTTGTTGGCCGCCGCGATGAACTCGGTCCAGGTCCAGGTGTTCGAAGGCGAGGCCGGCACGGCGACGCCGGCCTTCTCGAACAGCGACTTGTTGATGAACAGGCCGGACGCGGTGACGTCCGAGGGGATGGCCAGCACCTTGCCGGACGAGTCCTTGGCGAGGAAGTTGGAGTTGATGTTGTTGGCCTTGTTGCCGGTGATGGAGCTGAGGTCGATCAGCTTGCTCGACCAGATCGGGTCAAGGGCGGGCACGTCCGCCACGTCGGGCAGCGAGTTCGCCTGCGCGGCGTTGTGCAGCTTCGTCGGGTACCCGTCGTAAGGGATGTTGACGAGCTTGACGCTGACGCCCTCTTCCTTCTTGTACTGCGCCACCAGCTTCTTCCAGCCCGCGTCCTGGCCCGGGACCGTGGAGATCCAGAAGGTCAGCGACTTGGAGGTGCCGCCCGAGCCGGACCCCGACCCGCAGGCGGCGAGGAGCAGGGCTCCTGCCGTGGCCGCGGCAGCGAGAGGAACCATGCGGCGCACGCCGCCGTGGACGAGTCGGCGGGAGCGCCGCGCACTCACTCTGGTCATCTTCGATCCCTTTTCTTCGTAGCGGAGGAAGCACGGCGCCATCCGAGGCGGCACAGGTGCATTCTGCAGAAAGGTTCGCTTTCCGGGGGCGTGGCCTCGCCCGGCCTCGCCGTTCTGACGGGTGGCATCCCCGGCCCTCTCGGCCGCTGCCGCACAAGCACACCCTGGTGCGGTTGCCGTACTTCTCGTACGGGCGGGAGGCTCACTCCGAGTCGACGTCCCGGCCGACTTAGAAAGCGCTTGTCCGGACATTGGCAGACCGAGTCCGAGGCCGTCAATCCTTCACCCCCGCGGCATCGGTCACGGTTTGGACTCCTCTGGCGACCGCGAGCCGCGCGGCGCCCACCACGGTGCCGAGATCGCCGACCGTGCTGCTCACCACCTCGGTGGGCCAGCTCAGTCGCCCCAGCTCGGCCCGCACCCCGGGCAGCAGCTGCGGGTCCGTGCCGGTGCTGCCGCCGAGGACGATCAGTCCCGGGTCCAGTACGGCGGCCACGGCGGCGGCGAGTCTGCCCACGTCCGCGGCGTGCCGGCCGACCAGGGCGGACGCCGTGCGCTGCCCCTGCGCGGCCAGCGCGAACAGCTGGTCGGCGGTGTCGGGGCAGGGCCCGTCTGCGTTCTTGTCGGCCCGCCAGGCTTCGGCGGCCCGGCGCAGCAGCGAGCGGGCGCCGACGTACTCCTCCAGGGCCTCACGGCGGGGCTCCACGGCGTCGTCCCACGGGTAGGGCAGCCGGGCCAGCTCACCGGCCGCGCCGTTGGCGCCGCGCAGCACATGGCCGCCGACGACGATGCCGAGACCGATACCGACGCCGATCCGCAGATAGCCGAAGGTGTCGCGACCCCGCGCGGCACCCTCGTGCAGCTCGGCGAGCGCCGCGCAGTTGACGTTGTTCTCCAGGTGGACGGGTACACCGGGCGGCAGGGCGACCGTCATGGCGTCGAACACCGGGCCCGCCTTGGCGGTCGCGGGGCGCATCCCGGCGCCCGCCCGGTTCCGCGCGGCGACGTCACCGACGGCGACGACGACCGTGCGCAGCGGGGTGCCGACGGGCAGCGCGTCGAGGGCCTCGCGCACGGCGTCGGCCGCGTCCTCGCGGGACTCGGTGGCCTCGGCCAGCAGGGTGCCGTCGAGGGCGCAACCGCGCACCCGGGTGAGGGCGGGACCCAGGTCGACGGCGAGTACGGCGCCGGCGGCCGGGCCCAGCCGGTAGACGGCGGCGTTGCGGCCCGTGCCGCCCGACGCGGTACCCGAATGGGCGGCGAGCTGGACGTTCTCCAGTTCCACGACGGCGGAGGACACCGTCGGCTTGGACAGGCCGGCCAGGCTCGCGAGCTGCGGGCGGGTCGCGCTGCCGGCTCTGGCCAGCACCTCGAACACCGCGCTCGCGCTCTCGGTCAGCCGAGACGCCCGCGCCACGACGTGTTCCACACTTCCCCCAGTTCACAGGCCGCGCGCCCGGCGGATTTCGATGGGCTGCGGCGATGGGATGTCCTGGCGTCACGCGGGCCCGGACGGTACCTCCCGTTGCCTGATACGCGATGCCTCTTGACGCACTGTACTTCGTTAGTTAACTTCCTAACGAACGTCACGGTACTCGCCTGCCGTGGTCCGTCAGAAGCCCGTCCCGGGGCTTCCCTAGTGCTTCAACTTCCGTCCCCCCGGACACGGTTCGCCCACCGTCGCAGCACAGCGCAACGACGAAAGAGGTTCCGTGCAGGACTCCACGCCCCTCGTGGTCGGCATCGACGTGGGTGGCACCAAGACACATCTGCGCGCCTGCGCGGGCTCGGATGCCGTCGCCGACCACGTCCGCGCCAGCAGCGGCTGGCGGCCGCACGACATCGCGACCGCCGCCGACTGGCTGACCGCACTCGTCCATGACGCCCTGCCCGCACACGCGTGCCCGTCCGCGGTCGCCGTGGGCGGGCACGCGTGCGAGACACCCCGCCAGTGCGCCGAGATCCGGGCCGCCCTGGAAAAGCGTCTCGGGATTCCCGCTCTCGTCGTGGGGGACGCCGAACTGCTCGTCCCCGCGGCCGGGTTGGACAAGGGGGTCGGCCTGGTGGCCGGCACCGGTTCCGTCGCGGTGGGCCTGCTCGCCGACGGCAGCCGGCTCCAAGTGGGCGGCTGGGGCGCCGTACTCGGCGACGAGGGCGGCGCCGCCGGTCTCGTCCGCGAGGCGGCCCGCGCCGCCTGGGCCGCACACGACCGGGGCGAGGCCCCGGACCGACTCGCCCTGGGACTCGTCGAGGCGTTCGCGGTAGCCGAAGTGCCCGCGCTGGGCGCCGCGTTGGAAAGCGCTTCCGACGTCTCCGCCGACTGGGGCCGCCACGCCCGCGTCGTCTTCACCGCCGCCGACGCCGGCTCGCCCCTCGCGCGCGAGGTGATAGCCGAGGCCGGTCAGTCACTCGCCGCACTCGTCGTACGGCTCGCCGAACGCGGCGTCCCCGTCGACGACGTGGTGGTCGCGGGCGGCACCGTCCTCGCCCAGCCCCGCCTGTACGAAGCCTTCACCACCGCGCTCGCCGAGCGGGTGCCGGGAGCACGGCCGCAGCCCATCCGGGTACCGCCCGTCGAGGGCGCGGTGGCGCTGGCCCGATCGATCCTGTGAACCGCGCGGCCCCCGTTCACCCGGAGGTCATGCGACGGACGCCGAACCCCCTCCGCCGGGACACGGCCCGCCGCAAATCTTCGCACGTACGCACCAGTTGACGTATGCGCTTTCTCGCGTCGTACGGTGCACCCCGAACCACAGCCGATCGCACGACCCCTCCCTGGTCCCACGACCTCACCGGCCTCTGCGGCCGTAGAACTCAAGAGAGGCACACCCATGCCGTCACCCGCCGGGCACCGCACGGACGCCGGTCGACTCGCCGTGAACAGACGTGGATTCCTCAAGACCTCGCTCGGCGCCTCGGCCGGTGTGGTCGCCGCGCCGACGCTGGTCGGCTGGCTGGCAGCGGCGGACGCCAAGGCCGCCACGGCTCCGCTCGCGTTCGTGGACGACTACAAGACGAACGTCATCGCGAACCTCACCCCCGAGACCAACGCCGTGGTCCGGGTCCTCGGCGGCATGGCCCGGATATGGAAGACGGGTGCCGCCTGGAACACCGGCACCCCGCTGCGGCCCGAGATCCTGCGCGCCAACATGCGGTACTGCATCGACCTCACCGCCCGCCGCACCGAGGCACAGGCCAAGGAGGCGTTCCTCTACGACCGGCAGCACCAGAGCTACGCGATGATCGCGGGCCTGGGTCCGCTGGCCGACCTGTACAAGTCCGGTGCCCTGGCGGTCACTTCGATCACCAGCGCCCCGGACGGCACCCCGGCGACCACGATCAACGACGCCGTCCCGGCCGACGCGCCCGCCGGTGCCGCGCTCGGCGCCGGCTCGCACGTCTCCGCGCTCGGCAAGGTGGCCGAACTGGTCGACACCCTGCGCGGCAACTACGCGTCGGGCAACCCGAGCAAGTACGCCTACCAGTACCCGCGTCCGTGGCGGATGAACGAGAAGAGCGAGGTCGTCGACACCGGTGCGGTCGACTCGCTCGGCTACCCGGTCTACGACTCCAAGGTGGTCGTCGCCCCTCAACTCCTGCGCCAGCGCAGCACTTCCCCCGTCGACGACGGCGGGTTCCCCAGCGGTCACACCAACGCCTTCCACCTGGCGGGCCTCGCCTACGCGTACGCCGTGCCGGAGCGCTTCCAGGAACTGGTCACCCGCACCCTGGAGTTGAGCCACACCCGGATCATGGCCGGCATGCACTCCACGGTCGACGTCATCGGCGGTCGCATCATGGCCACCGCGCTGGCCGCCGCCACCCTCGCCGACCCGGCCCACGCCGAACTCAAGGCCGCCGCCCGCGCCCAGGCCCTCGCCTACTTCGAGGCGAAGACCGGCACGACGGCGGACACCCTGTACGCCTACGCGCACTCGGCGACCACCGCGACCGACCCGTACGCGGACCGGACCGCCAACTCCCGTGTCGTGCAGCCCAAGTTGACCTACGTCCTGACCCGCAGCGGCCGTGACACGGCACTGACCGTGCCCAAGGGCGCGGAGGTCCTGCTGGAGACCCGGCTGCCGTACCTCGACGCGGCCCAGCGGCGCGAGGTGCTGCGCACCACCGCGCTGCCCTCCGGCTACGTCCTGCTCGACGGCTTCGAGCAGTGGGGGCGCCTCAACCTCTTCGCGGCGGCGGACGGTTACGGCTCCTTCGACTCCGATGTCGTCGTCGCCCTCGACGCGACGGCCGGGGGCTTCGGCGCGGCCGACGCCTGGCGCAACGACATCGACGGCTGCGGCGGCCTGACCAAGCAGGGCACCGGGACGCTCACGCTGACCGGGCACAACGCGTACACCGGCGGGACCGTGCTCAAGTCCGGTGCGCTGGTGGCCGGTTCGGCGCACGCGCTCGGCCACGGTGACGTGAGCGTGCTCGGCGGCTCGCTGCGGGTCTCCGAATCCGTGCAGATCCACGGCACCTACGCCCAGCAGTCCGGCACGCTGGAGGTCACGCTGCGCGCGGGCCACCAGCCCGCCGTCGAGGTCACCCGGCGTGCGACCCTCGGCAAGGGCAGCGCGCTGTCCCTGCGGCTCGACGCCGAGCACCCGCCGGCCGCCGGTTCCACGGTGCGCGTCCTGGGCGCCTCGGCGCTGCGCGGCCAGTTCGACGACATCACGCTGAACTCGGACAAGCTGCGGGCCGTACCCGTGTATACGGCGGAAGGTCTGTCGGTACGACTCCTGAAGCGGTGACGCCCCTGGTGGCGGGAGCGATGCGACAGTAGGGCCATGACCCGGCTCCACATCGCTCCCGCCACCGAGCGGCCGGCCTCACCGCAGGGCGGATGATGGCGCGCGAACAGCACTCGGTCCTCGACCCCGGCACGCTCGACGACGGCGGCGGGCCTCCGCTGCCGCGCGCGACGGAGAGCCGGCCGGCCCGCCTCCGCGCCGGGCTGCGGCGCCACCGGCGGTGGCTGCTGCCGCTGCTGGTGGCGCTGCTCCTCGCGCAGATGGCCGCCGTGATGGTCACGACCGCCGTACAGCAGACACCGACCATCGACGAGCCGGTGTACGTGGCCACCGCCACCGTCTATCTGCGCGAGCACAGCCTCGACTACAACCCCGAGCACCCGCCCCTCGGGAAGCTGCTGATCGCCGCCGGGATCGCCCTCGCCGACCCGCACTTCGACGCCTCCTACAAGGGCGACCAGGGCGAGTTGGGCCGCCATCTGCTGTACGAGTCGGGCAACGACCCCTGGCGGCTGATGTTCTGGGCCCGGCTGCCGGTGATCGTGCTGACGCTGCTGTTCGGGCTGGTCGTGTTCGCCTTCGCCCGTGAACTCGTGGGCGCCGCACGGGGGTTGGTGGCACTCGCCGTCTACGCCTTCTCCCCCGATGTCATCGCACACGGCTCGCTGGCCACCCTGGACGTGCCGGAGGCGGGCTTCCTGCTGACCTCGGTGTGGCTGCTCTGGCGGGCCCGGCGGCGGCCCCGGCTGTACGTCCCGCTCGCGGGCGCCGCGCTCGGTGCGGCCGTGGCGACGAAGATGAGCGCCCTGCCAACCGTACCGGTGCTGATGCTCCTGGCCGTGGCGTCGGTGTGGTCCGCCCGCCGTCCCGCCGACCGTGACGCGCGGCGGCGGACGCTGCTCCTCGGCGCCGCGAGCGCGGTGGTCGTCGCGCTGCTGGCGATCGCCGTCGTATGGGCGTCGTATCTGGTAGTGGACCCCCGTCTGCGGTTCGCGTCCACGGAACCGGTGCCCGCCGTCCACGGGCTGCGGGGGCAGGTGGTCGAGCTGCTGCCGTTCCCGCGGGCATTCCTCGACGGGATGCGCATCCAGTTCGGTCTGGAGGACTACCCGTGGCAGGGCTTCCTGTTCGGGCACCTCTACACCGGGTCCCACTGGTACTACCTGCCCGCGGCGCTCCTGGTGAAGACCCCGCTCGGCATGCTCGCCCTGTGGACGGCGGGTGCCGTCACGGTCGTGGCGGTACGGCGGCTGCGGCCGGCGGCGCCCTATCTGCTCGTGCCCACCGCGGTACTGCTGGCCGCGGCGATGGACGGCTCGCGGGACTTCGGTACGCGGTACGCGATCTTCGTGCCGATGTTCCTGGCGGTCACGGCGGCCTGTGTGCCGGTGCTGCGGTGGCGGTGGGCCGCGCTGTCCACGGGGGTGCTGGTGGCGTTCGTCGCGGTCAGTTCGCTGCGGACGTTCCCCTACTATCTGCCGTACTCCAACGAGGCGTTCGGCGGTCCGGCGAAGACCTATCTGCGGCTGCACGACTCCAACGTGGACTGGGGCCAGGACCTCGGCCGGCTCGCCGACCGGCTCCGTGAGCGCTACCCGGGCGAGCGGATCTGGCTGGTCTACAAGGGCAGCGGTGTGCCGTCGTACTACGGCATCGAGTCGTCCGATCCGCGCAAGGTAGGGGTGCGCGAGGTGCACGGTCTGCTGGTCGTTTCGGACACCTCGATCGACAAAGCTCAAGGGAAACTGGCCGAGTTGATCGACAGCAGTCGCCCGATCGATCAAGTCGGTCATTCGATCACCATTTACCGGCGCTGATCGCCCTCTGGTCACAACGCTCTGTGAGCTATGTTGAGTCACCGTGGGAGACAAAGGAGGCGGATCCGTGCCATCGCCGCAGCAGGCACGAGCCCAGGCATCCGCGATCACCTCGGGAAAGACCGACCCGGAAGTCGGGGCGGCGCCGACTTCCCAGCTCCGCGAACTCTTCGACGGGCCACGGCTGTCGCCGGGTCAGCGGCGCATCGCCCAGTACCTGATCGAGCACATCACCGAGGCCGCGTTCCTCTCCATCACCGATCTCGCGGAACGCGTCGGCGTCAGCCAGCCCTCGGTGACCCGGTTCGCCGCGGCGGTCGGCTTCAGCGGTTACCCGGCGCTACGGGAGCGGCTGCAGGCGATCGCCCTGAGCACCCTCGCGGGCGGCCCGGCGGCGGCCGAGGTCAACCGCAGCAACGAACTGCAGGCCGCGGTCGACGCCGAGATCGAGAACCTGGAGAACCTGCGCCGGGACTTCGCCGACCCCGACCGGCTGATCGACGTCGGCCGCGAACTGTCCGCGTCCACCCCGCTGACCGTCCTCGGCCTGCGCATCTCCGTCTCGCTGGCCGAGTACTTCGCGTACGCCGCACGCCGTATCCACCCCGACGTACGGCTGGTCACCAGGGGCGGCAGCGTCGCCTACGACGCGATCCTCCAGTCACGCGAGGCGGGCGGCACCTGGCTGCTGGCCTTCGACATGCCGCGGCACGCGCACGAGACGCTGACCGCGATCCGGGTGGCGCGCAGCGCCGGGCTCAAGGTGGCCCTCGTGACCGATCTGGCGCTCGGCGCGCTGGCCGACGAGGCCGACGTCACCTTCGCCACCGGCACCGGCTCCCGCCTGGTCTTCGACTCCTACGCGGCGCCGGGCGTGATGGCCGCCGCACTGCTCCAGGCTATGACGGACGCCGATCCCGAGCGCACCCAGGCCCGCCTGGAGGACTACGAGCAGATCGCCGAGCAGCACCAGTTCTTCATGCGGGACTGACCCGCCACTCCCCCCTTGGATCACTTCAGACTGGGACGATTCCGCCCATTTCACGCATGAATGTTTTCATACGTCTTGCAAAGCGGACGGCATATATAAATACTGCTCACGGATCGCGTCCGGCCCACTCCGGACCCGTTCCGCACCCGTGAGCCCAGCGCTCGCACCCGCCCCGAGAAAGCACCGGTCCGCCCATGCGCACGCCGCTCCACCTGCCGCGCCGGCGACACCCGTCCTCCGGGGCTCCTGCACGGACACCCTCAGCCGCCGTCTCCTACCCGCGTCGGCGCCAGGGGTGTTCGGTCGGGCATCGCCTGCGCGAGCGCCCAGGGCGGCCCCGGTCATCCCCTAGACCGGGGCCGCCACACACCGTCGAACCACCCCCCGCGACGCCGCACACCGGGAAGCGATGACATGCAACTCACCACCACCCGCATCAGCCAGGACTGGCCCTGTCAGGTCAAGACGCCCGGCAGCTACGACTGGGAGCGCTCGGCCGCCAAGTGGCTGCGCGAGCTGGTGCCGGCCCGCTACGCCAGCTACCCCGCGTTCATCCGCCACCCCGTGCTGCTCGCCCGCCACGCCCAGATCCAGGTCCAGCACGAGATCCGCGTGGCCCGCACCGCCCTGCAGACCGCACGCGCCGACCTGCCCGGCCTCGGCCTGCCGGAGTCGGTCATCGAGCACACCATCAAGCTGTACGCCGCCGAGCTCCTCCAGCTGCAGCACATCGCGCGCAGCGTCCGCGCGGTGACCGAGGCACTGGTCGGGCACAGCACGGGACGCTGACCGGCGGCGGGCGCGAGCCCTACTGGCCGGCGTCGAGTGTCGTGCGGGACTCCAAGTCCTTGCGGGTGTCGTCGCCGTAGACGCCGTTCTCGTCGCCACGGATGCCGTACCAGAGCTGGAAGCGGGCGACCGCCTCCTTGAGGGTCGCGTCGTACTGGCCGCTGGTGGAGCCGTTCTCGTAGACGTTGGGGATGCGCAGCAGCCGCTGTTCGAGCTCCGTCACCTCCGGGCCGCTGTCTCCCTCGCGGAGGGTGCCGGTGCCGTCGGGGTCGGCGGCGCCCGTGGCGGTCGCGGAGGTCACCGGGGTGGGTGTGGTGACCGGCTGCGCCGTGCTGGCCTCGCCTCTGCCGGGCAGCAGGAGGGCGCAGGCGAAGCCGACCAGCGCGGCGGCGCTGACGCCGATGGTGATGGCGGCCCGGCGGAGTCCGGGGCCGAAGGGGCTGTCGTTCGATACCGGGCGGAAGTCGCCGCGTACGGGCGGCAGTTCCTGTGTCTCGTCGTCGGAGCCGGAGAACGGCCGGGGCAGCGGCACCGACTCGAAGACGGTGGAGTCCCGGCGGGTGTCCCGCATCAGCTCCGCGAGGTTGTCGGAGCGGCGGCGGCGCAGCACACGGGCGGGTTCCAGGACCGGGCCGCCGGACGAGGCTCCCGGTTCGGGCGGTGTAGACACACTGCTCTCCTTCCGTTCCGCGCGCACGGATCTCCGCCATTCCCCTGGAGAGATACGCGCGCACGGCCTCAGGAGTTCAGGTCACGCTCCGACGAACCGGTGCAGGGACGCCTTCAGCGCGGCGACGAACGCGTCCCGGCGCGCATCGTCGAGTGCCTCCAGGGAGAGATAGGGGTTCAGGTCCTCCAGCTCGACCAGCAGCAGTCCGCCGTCCGGGGCGCGGCAGGCGTCGACGCGCTGGATGCCGTAGTCGATGGTGTTCCAGTCGACGAACCGCTGCGCGAACTCCAGGTCGGCGGCGGTGGGTTCGTACGTTTCGAGCCGCCAGCGCCGCCCGGTGTCCGGGGCGTACAGCGCGTACTGGAAGTCGTGGTCGACGAAGTAGAAGGACACCTCGTACGAGAAGTCGACGCACGGCTGGACCAGGACGCTCCCGTCGGCGAGGGCCGGCAGCCGGTCCGCCGGGACGATCTGAAGACCGATCGAGTCGGCGCCGAGCTTGGGCTTGACCACGTATCGGTCCGTGCGCGGCAGCCGGTCCAGGTCCTCGATCCGGTCGACGGTCGGGATGACCGGGAATCCGGCGGCGCCGAGGTCGAGGAGGTACTGCTTCCCCGCCATGTCCGCCCGGCCCGACAGCTGGTTGTAGACGCGGGTCCCGGCCGCGGTCGCGCGCTCGCGGAACACGTCGTACTCCGTCCGGTACCCGAGGACCGGACCGCTGTTGCGGACCACGACCGCGTCGAACGCGTCCATCAGCCCGGCCGCGTCCAGCGGGTGACACAGCGCCAGGTCGAAGTCCTCGCGCAGCCGGGAGGTCAGGCCGATGTCCTCGTCGCAGTAGCGGCGTCCGCGGGCCTGGTACGCCAGGTCGGTGACGTACAGGATGCGGGGGCGGGCCGGAGGCAGGGAGGACATGCCGGTTCTCCTTGGCGGTGGGTGTGGAGAGCGTTCGCGCGTAATGATCAAAACGGTCGTGCCGGATTCACCGGGTGGGCGGTCCGCCTCCGCAGGAGGCGCGGATCCTCAACTCGGGGAGGAGTTCCACGTGTTGACGCGGGGCCGGCCGCGCTCCGTTCCCGCCCTCGGCGAGCCGGCCCAGCAGCAGCTTCGCGGTCAGCTCCCCCACCGACCGTTTCGGCGGGGCCACGGCGGTCAGCGGGACATCGGCGAGCGGGGCGACCTCGTCGTCGTAGGCGATGAGCGCCAGGTCGTCGGGGACGCGGATGCCGCGGGCCTGGAGCCGGGGCACGAGCACGATCGCGTCCTCGTCGCTGTGCACGAGGGCGGCGGTGACCCCGCGTCGGCGTACCGCGTCGGCCAGGAAGTCCACGCTCGCCTCGTAGTCGCCGTGTTCGCGGACCGAGGGGGCGCCGGGGGCGGCTTCGAGACCGAGGGAGCGTACGGCCGACTCGTAGCCCGCGGTGATCCGCGCGGCGTGCGGGCCTTCCTGGAGTACCGCGGTGATCCTGCGGTGGCCGAGGGCGGCGAAGTGGGCGACGGCGACCGCGGCGCCGTGCGCCCGGTCGGTGCGCACCCGGTCGAGAGCGGCGGCCGGGCTGCCGGGCGGGGCGGAGCGTTCGACCAGGACGGTGGGCACGCCCCGGTCCACGAGCCACCGCTCCTGGCCGTCCACGGGCACACCATCGGACCAGCTGGGCGCGACGAGCAGTCCTTGCGCGCCGCCCGCGAGCAGATGCCCGGCCTGTACGGCGTCCTCCGTGTCGACGTATCCGGACACCCCGAGCACCAGCCGGCCGCCCTGGGCCCGTACGGCCTCGCGGGCGCCACGGACGATGTCGGCGAAGATCGAGGCGGTGGTCGGCACGATCATTCCGATCACCGGGCCCTCGGCGGGCTCCCGCCGCACCGGCGGCTCCACGACGGCCCCGCCCGGCCACACCACCGCGCCGTGCAGTCGCCGTACCCGGCCCTGGCCGGCCAGCGTCTCCACGTCGCGCCGCAGGGTGACTGCGGAGACGCCGAGTTCCGCGGCGAGTTCGGCGACCCGCAGGCTGCCGCGCTCGCGGACGAGTTCGAGCACCCGCTCATGGCGCTGGTCGACGTGAAGTCGCATGGGTCCCCCTGAAGGTACTGCCGGTCGCCGTCACTCTATGCCGCGGACCGTATCGACCGTCTCGATCGTCTCGACCGCATCGGCTGTCGCACTCCGCCTTGGGCTTCAGGGGACTCAGTTCCCTCTTGGCGGCGCACTGAGTGCCATCCGTGTCGGCCTGGTGCTACGTTCCCGTCCATGAGCTCCAAGCCGCCCATGCGGGACGCCCTGGTCGCGGCCGCCTTCCAGTTGTTCCTGGAGCGGGGCTACGAACAGACCACCATCGACGACATCGTGGCACTGGCCGGGGTCGGGCGGCGGTCCTTCTTCCGCTACTTCCCGTCGAAGGAGGACGTGGTCTTCCCCGACCACGAGCGCTGCCTCGCCGACATGACGGCGTTCCTCGCGTCCGGCGGCGACGAGCACGAACCCGTGCGGCGGGTCTGCGACGCGGCCCGGCTCGTCCTGCGGATGTACAACGAGAACCCGACGTTCTCGGTCCAGCGCTACCGCCTCACCAAGAAGGTGCCGGGACTGCGCGCGTACGAACTGTCAGTGGTGTGGCGCTACGAGCGCGCCCTCGCCGACTATCTGCGCGGGCGGTTCGCCGGGCGGCCCGACGGCACCCTCCAGGCCGATGTGATCGCCGCCGCCGTGGTCGCGGCGCACAACAACGCGCTGCGTTCCTGGCTGCGTTCGGACGGGCAGCGCGACGCGGCCACCGAGGTGGACCACGCCCTGGGGTATGTGCAGTCCGCCTTCGGGCATCCGCCGGCACCCGCCGCCGTGCTGCAACAACAGCCCGAGGACGTCGTGGTGGTCGTCTCCCGGCGTGACGCACCGCTGTGGCGCGTGGTCCAGGAGATCGAGTCCGCGCTGGGCCGCGACTGAACCGGAAAATACCAGGGTACGCAGTGTCTTTACGCCTGGCACTGAGTGCCATACGCTGTGGTCGTGCACGGAGGCACGGTGAACCGCGCACACGCGTGCCCGGCTCGGCCGCGCACGCGGGATTCCGGCCGAGCGCAGGGAGTTGACAGCGTGTACCACCACTCAGGATTCGCGACCCGTCCGGCAGCCGGCTCCCCGGCGGGCGTACTCGAACCGCACGCCCCGGACGGGGACACCATCCTCTTCCAGCGCTGCACCTGGTGCGGCACCGCGATGTACCACCGGCTCCTGTGCCCGGTCTGCCAGGGCGGCGACCTGCGCACAGAGCGCAGCGAGGGCACCGGTACGGTGCGCCACTCGACGGTCGTGCACCGCAACACCCCCGCCGCCCGCAATGTGTCGCTGATCGAGATGGCCGAGGGCTTCGTGGTGCGCGGCCGGGTCATCGGCCATCCCCTCGGCATCCACAGCGGCGACCGCGTCCGGCTGTCCACGGCCAAGGACCCGGTGCGGGGCGAACCGGTCTTCCAGCTCCTCGACGAGCCGTACCGCGCCTGGCACTGACCGCCGGCACCGGTCGGCAATGGGTTCCTGAACGGCCGTGCCGCACGGCCGAGTTCGGACCTGGCTGCCGAAGACCGGCCGATTCCTCCGCCACAGGCAACCCACAGGCTCTGCTTCCCGTCCTCCGGGGCGCGAGGGGCTCCCGTGACCAACGGGGCGCCCGTGTCTGGGGTTCGAGGAGGAGAACACATTGTTCCGTGCCCGGCGAATATGGGTCACGGCCGCGGCGGTGCTCGCGGTGGCGGGTGGGGTGTCCGGGTCCGCGCAGGCGGTACCACCCTCGGACACCGAACCGTTCACGGCCACGGCGACGGCCGACGACGGCACTCTGCCACCGGGTTGGCGGATCACCGGAAAGGGATCCGCGCAGCAGCTGGTGTGGCGCTCGGACAGGCAGGTGCCCATGGGGGACGCCCGGGTCGAGTTCCACGCCGGTGGCCGGCTCCTCGGCGTACCGAGACCGGCGAAGGACGGACGGACCTTCCGGCTCGGCCTCGACGCCGCCTCGTCCGGGAAACTGACGGGCCTTCAAGTCCTGGCCGGTGGGCGGCGGTTGGATGCCGCCGGTGACACTTCCGGCTCCGGCGGCGGACATTCGGAGGCCGCCGTTCAACGCCCGGCCCCGCTCCCGCCGGGCGCGATCGATCCCGGCAAGCCGGGTGCGTACCGTACGACGACCGGTGAGTACACCCTCAACTCGGTACGCCTGCCCGGGTTTCCGCAGCCGGTGGAGATGCAGGCCGTCGTGGTCGCGCCCAAGGGTGCCCCCGGCAAACGGCCCCTCGCGCTGTTCCTGCACGGCCGGCACTACACCTGCTATACGCCGAACACCGACAACATCACCGGCGACTGGCCCTGCCCCACCGGCACGAAGCCGGTCCCGAGCTATCGCGGCTATCTCCGCGACCAGCAACTCCTGGCCTCGCAGGGCTATGTGACCGTGTCGATCTCCGCGAACGGCATCAACGCCCAGGACGCCGATGCCGAGGACGCCGGCGCACAGGCCCGTTCCTCGCTGGTCCGGCAGCACCTGGCCCGCTGGGCCGGCTGGTCCGCCCATCCCGACACCGCTCCCCCGGTCGTCCGCGACGCACCCCGCGCCGACCTCTCCAAGGTCCTGCTGATCGGGCATTCGCGAGGCGGCGAGGGCGTCAACCGGGCGGCGATGGACAGCCTCTACCCGCCGCCGGCCACGCAGGACGGCTATCACGGCCCGGTGCGCTGGAAGATCCGCGGCACCGTCCTCATCGGGCCGACGATCTTCGGCCAGAACCCGGTGGCCGACGTGCCGTCGGTGACCCTGCTGCCCGGCTGCGACGGTGACGTCTCCGACCTCCAGGGCGAGGTGTACGTCGACGGGACACGTGGAGTCAGCCGAGGCACCGCGCTGCACAGCGCGGTCTATGTCGAGGGCGCCGACCACAACTTCTTCAACACCGAGTGGACGCCGGGCCAGGCCCAGGCGCCCGCCGAGGACGACTTCTACAACGACCCCGACCAGCGGGACGCGGTCTGCTCGCCGGGCACCGCGACCCGGCTGACCGCCGACCAGCAGCACAAGGCCGGCTCCACGTACATCGCCACCGCGGCCCGGCTGTTCGTCGCCGGTGACGACCGGGCGCGCGAGCTGCTCGACGGCTCGGGCCGCCGGGCGCCCTCGGCGGACCCGGCGCGGGTCCTCACCCACGCGGTGGGCGCGAACCGCGGCGCCGGCTTCCTGCCGGACGGTCAAGTCACCGTGTCCGGCGGCAGGTTGTGCTCCGCGGTCGATCCCGACCCGGCCACCGCCTGCCTGGCCGACAACAACACGGGCCTCTCGCCGCACTTCGCGCAGTGGGACACCAGCAAGGAGATCGGCCGCCGTGCCGTCGCGCTGCGCTGGTCCGCGGCCGGTACACCGACGACGGTACGTCCGGCCAAGCCGGTCTCCCTGAGCGGCGCCAAGTCCCTCGCCCTGCGGGTGATCGTGCCGCCCAACACCACCGGCACCCAGCTCGACGTCTCCCTCACCGACGCCGCCGGCCACCGCGCGACCCTCGGCCGGGTCCGCGTCGACGGCCTGCCCGGCACCGGGCGCACCGCCTCCTACTGGGCGCGCGAGGTCCGGGTACCGCTGACCGCCGCCACCCGCGCCGGACTCGACCTGCGCCACGTCAAGTCCCTTGCCCTGACCCCGCGTTCGCGCTCCGGCCAGGCGTGGCTGATGGACGCCTGGGGCTGGCGCCCCGGCACTCCGGCGGCCGTCGCGGCCCCGCTCCCGCGCATCGACATCGGCCGGCTCACCGTCAAGGAAGGCGACTCGGGCGTCAAGACGTACCGCGTGCCCGTCCAGGTGTCCGGCCGGGGCAGCGGCCAGGTCCGGATCTACGTCACCGACCCGGCCACCGGCCAGGACACCTCACGCCTGGTGACGGTGCGGCCCGGTGGCCACGACCTCGACGTATCGGTCGAGGTGAAGGGCAACACGCGCTTCGACTACGACGTTCAGCACGACCTGTTCGTGAAGGCGGTGCACGGCGCGGTGGTCGGCGCCCATCACGGTGGCGTGACCACAGAGAACGACGACCCGATGCCCACGCTCACCGTCACCCCGGTCGCCGACCGGGTCGCTGAGGGACAGTCCCTCAAGTGGAAGGTGACGCTCTCGACGCCCGCCGACGTGGAGATCAACCCCACGTTCGTCGTCCAACCGGTCACCACGGGGCCGGAGTTGTCCACCCTCGACGTCGACCCCCAGTGGTTCCGCGACAACTCCGGCGAGGAGACCACCCCCGAGCGGCCCCTGTCCAAGGTGCTGAGCCTGGCCCTCTGGGCGACCGTTCCGGCGGGGCAGACCAGCGCGGAGATCAGCATGCCCACCATCACCGACCAGGTGGCCGAACAGCCCGAGTCCGTACTCTTCCGCGCCTTCGACAACAACGGCGACCCGGTGAGCGACGGTCCGGTACTGACCGGCACAGTGCTCGACGCGTCGTAGCCGGACGCCGTACGAAGTGAAGGGGCCGCAGCTCGAAAAGCTGCGGCCCCTTCATCGTGCGACCGCTCAACTCGGCTTGCTCGTCCCGCCGTTCATCTTGGCGCGGTTCTCGGTGAGGAGCTCCTGGACGCGTTGTTCGATCTCGCGCGGGTCCAGGCCCAGGGCGGCTCCGATGTGGGCCGACCACACCTCGGAGCGGAGGTTGGTCTCGAAGTCGAGGTCGGCGCGGACGTTCTCGCGGGTCGCCTGCCGGTTCTGGCTCACCATGACGAAGGTCGACAGGAAGATGGCCTCCAGGCTGACGATCATCGTGAGCAGTCCGTACGGATATGGGTCGAAGATCCCGGCGTGCCCGAGGAGTCCTTCGTTGAGGGCGATCCAGACGGCGAACCACAGGGCGTGCAGATAGACGAAGAGCATGGTGCCGGCGAAGGCCGTGATGGCGTCGGCGACCCGGTCCTGGGTGCTGCGCATCCGGGCGAAGACGATCCGCTCCTGCCGCAGCCGGAGGTCGGCCGGGTTCAGCGCGGGGTCCACGGGCGCTCCCTGGGTTCGGTGTGCACGGGGTCCGTCCTCAGGCTTTGAGGGTGACGCGGATGCCGACGGTGCCGTCGAGCCCGCGGCGCAGCCGGCTGCCGAGGAGCGTGAGACGGCCGGTGAGGCCGTACTTGCGCTTGATGAGGGTGCGGTAGCGGGCGATGGTCTCGGCGTCGGTGAGCTCGGCGGTGCCGGGGACCTGGCCGCCGGTCGGGTTGCCGCGCAGGTCGCAGGGGCCCACGAGGACATCTGAGCGGGCCCGGATGCGCTTCACCTTCCAGGAGTCGGCGACCGTCCACACCCCGAGGGTGTCGCCGTCGCGCACCACCCACACCGGGGTGGGGACCGGGGAGCCGTTCTTGCGGTAACTGGTGATCAGCAGGTACTGGCCTGCGCCGAGCCGGTCCAGCGGGGTCTCGTCCATGGTCGGCAGTCTAAGCACCCGCAGGAGCCCGCAGGAGATCGAGATACCGGCGGGCGAAAAGGTATGCGTCTCCGGGCCAGCGCGCCGACAAGTAGCTGCCGTCCGGTACGACGAACGCGTGCGTGTCGTCGCTCGCGGTGCCGCGCCGGGTGAGTTCCCTGGGGCCGCGTTCGAACTGCGTGCACGGGCTGTCGAGGGCGGCCCGCACCTCGTCCTCCACATAGGCCGGGTAGGTGCGGTAGTAGCGGCCGAGACGCCAGGCGGTGGTCAAGTAGGCGGTGCGTTCCATGTACTTGGGCAGGCACGTCGTACGGCGGCCGGCGAGGACACTGCGGCCGGTGGCCGGGTCCTGGGTACGGGCCAGGACGAGGACGCCGTGGCAGATCGCGCCGACCGGGCGGCCGAGCGCCCAGAACTCCCCCACTTTCGCCCGCAGTTGGGCCGACCCGAGGTACTGACGCATACCGGGTGCGTGGCCGCCCGGCAGCAGCAGGCCGTCGAAGCCGGCCACGTCCACGTCCGCCCAGGCGACCGTGGCGCCGAACTCCGGTGCCTCGCTGAGCTGTTGGTAGAACCGCTTGGGTTCGTCCTCGGCGCCGAGCTGTCCGAAGAGGACACCGGTCAGCAGCCGGGGATCCGCGGCGGGCCGGGTGCCGGCCCGCTCGGTGGCGAGGACGACCTCGTGCCCGGCGTCGGTGAGCAGCCGCCAGGGAACGGCGACCTCGGTGACGTCGAAGTCGCGGTCGGGGACCGGCATCAGCACACGCATGAGCTCATCATGGCAGCCGGGCGCTAGGTGTTCATGACAGCCCAGCCGCCCGGCTCACCCCAGCGCCGCCGCCATCCGCCGTACGGCCTCCGTGATCACCTCCGGGGACGTCGCCAGATTGAGCCGTACATGCCCCGTGCCGCCCGTGCCGAAGTCGGGGCCGGGGCTCAGCGCGACCCGGCCCCGTCGCAGGAAGACGTCCGCCGGGTCGTCGCCCAGGCCGAGTTCACGGCAGTCGAGCCAGGCGAGGTAGGTGGCCTCGCCGGGTCGGTACCCCACTGCGGGCAGGTGTTCAGCCAGCAGACCCGTCAGCAGTCCGCGGTTGTCGTCGAGGCCGGTCAGCAGGGCGTCCAGCCAGGCGGTGCCGTCGCGCAGGGCGGCGGTGTGGGCGATGACGCCGACGTGACTCGGACCGTGGCCCACCTCCTCGGGGAGGCGAGCCAGGTCGGCGGCGGACGCAGGGCCCGCGACGGCCAGGGCGGCCTTGAGCCCGGCGAGGTTCCAGGCCTTCGACGCCGACATGAGCGACAGCCCGCGCTCCGCGCCCGGGACGTTCAGGTAGGGCACGAAGGCGGCGCCCGCGGCGACGACCGGTGCGTGGATCTCGTCGGCCACGACCCGCACGCCGTACCGCTCGGCGAGGGCGGCGACGGCGGCCAGTTCGGCGGCGGTGTGCACGGTGCCGGTCGGGTTGTGCGGGCTGCACAGCAGATACGCGGCCCGCCGCCCGCCTGCGACCGCGCGCCGGAACGCGTCCTCCAGAGCTCCGAGGTCGATGCGCAGGTCCACGCCCAGCGGCGCTTCCACGACCTGCCGGTCCATATGGGTCACGAACTGGAAGAACGGCGGATACACGGGCGGGTTCAGCACCACCGGATCGCCCGGCCCGGTGACCAGCCGGAGCATCTCGACGACACCCAGCATGACGTCCGGCACGATCCGCGTCCGTTCCACGGCGAGCCCGTCCCAGCCCCACCGCTTCTCCGCGAACGCGGCGAGCGCCTCCGCGTAGGCCGTGCCGGCGGGATAGCCGGTGTCCCCGAGGGCGAGCGCGTCCGTGACCGCGCGGACCACGGCGGCGGCGAGCGGCACGTCCATCTCGGCCACCCACACCGGCAGCACGTCCTCGGGGTAGGTGCGCCACTTCATGCTGGTACGACATCGGAGGCGGTCGAGGGTGAGCGCGCGCAGGGGATTCGGTTCACCGGCCGCGGCCTGCGGGTTGCTGGTCATGGGGCTCAAGATAAGGGGATCACGGCTCGTGGGCGACGGGAGCGACCGGGCTCCCACCGGGCGCGGCCGGGCACCGTCGACGCCAACTCGGCGGTCCGGAGAGCCTGTTGTCGCCGGCGGCTGAAGCCGATCCTCCATCCGGTGAACGGGACGGTGCCGGGCCACGTATGGAGGAAGGGCACCTCAACGACCGGAGGGCCTCGCGGTGTTCGGCACCGCACGTTCGGGGTTCGGGAGCCAGGCATGAGGCACGCACGACGACGGGTCGTCCGGCGAGTGACACGGTTGACGGCCGTCGGCGGACTCCTGCTGGGAGGTGCCATGGTCACCCAGGCGGCCATGGCGAGTGACACCCCGGGCAGGACCGCCGACACGCTCAGCGCGCCACAGACGCCCGCGGACAAGGGTTCCGCTCTGGTGGCGAAGCTCGGTTCGGCCCGTACGGCGGGCAGCTGGGTCGACTCCGGCGGCCGTACGGTCGTCGCGGTGACCGACAAGGCGACGGCGGCCGAGGTGACGAAGGCGGGCGCCGAGGCGAAGGTCGTGCCGTACAGCATGAACCAGCTGAAGTCGGCCGCGAGCACGCTGAGTTCGGCGCCCAAGGTGCCGGGCACCGCGTGGGCGATGGACTACCGGAACAACAAGGTGCTGGTGGAGGCCGACAGCAGTGTCTCCGCCGCCAGTTGGGCCGCGATGACGAAGGTCGCGACCGGCATCGGCGCCTCGGTGGAGATGCAGCGCGCGCAGGGCAAGTTCACGACCCGCATCAACGGGGCGCAGCCCATCCTGTCGACCGGCGGCCGCTGCTCGGCGGGCTACAACGTGACCAACGGCCAGACCGACTTCATCCTCACGGCCGGGCACTGCGGACCGGTCGGCTCGATCTGGTTCGCCGACAACCAGGGCGACCAGCAGCTGGGCAAGACGGTCTCCGACAACTTCCCCGGCAGCGACTTCTCCCTGGTGCAGTACGCGAGCGGTTCGGCGGGCGAGGGCGCGGACGTGGTCGCGATCGGCAACGGCAGCGGGGTGACGATCACCGGCCTGGCCGACGCGGCCGTGGGCGAGAAGGTGTTCCGCAGCGGCAGCACCAGTGGGCTGCACGACGGCGAGGTGACCGCGCTCGACGCGACGGTGAACTATCCCGAGGGCACGGTGACCGGTCTCATCCAGACCACGGTGTGTGCCGAACCGGGCGACAGCGGTGGTCCGTTGTTCTCCAACGGCATCGCGCTGGGGGTGACCTCGGGCGGCAGCGGTGACTGCAAGGCGGGCGGTACGACGTTCTTCCAGCCGCTGACCAAGGCGTTGGCCGCGCTCAACGTCAAGCTGCTGGTGGCGCCGAAGACGGCCGCCTCACCCGCGCCGTCCGCCTCGGCGGCAGGCAGCGCGGCGGGCACCGGCTCGATCACGCCCGGGACGTCGGCGCCGGCGACGAACACCACGGCGGGCACGACGACCCTGGCGTCCCGGCTCACGGACCCCAAGAACGTGGGGCCGGGTCTGCTGGTGATCGCGGGAAGTCTGATCGCGCTGGTGGCGACGCGCTGGATACGCGCGGAGCAGGACCGCAAGGCCTTCCAGCGGCACTATTCGGCGATGTGGGGCTGATCACGCGGGGAGTTCGTCGCGGGTGATCGCGGGTTATCGGGTCGGGTCGGTCGACGGGGGCTAGACCGGCTAGACCGGCTGGACCGAGGGTCACGAGGAAGGCCGGGCGACGGGATCCGAACGACATCTGCGCGCCGGCCGGGCGGCTGCTCTCAGGCCGCCGTGGCCGGCTGAGGAGTCGCGGTGGCCCACTCCATCACCAGCCGCCGGTACTCCTCGCGCTGTTCGACGCTCAGTGTCCCGCCCGATCGGAGCCACAGGGCCCTGATCTCCTCGTTGACCTCGGCTGCCGATCGCTCGGTGGCTGATTCAACACGGGTGGACATGGTGTGAAGCATACGTCGCCGTAGGTGAAGGCGATGTGAGTAATCACGAGCCAATCGGACATATCGGACCGTGTTACTGATCACGTCCATCTGTCAAGCCCCGTAACGCATTTCACACCTCCGCCACACCCAGCACCAGCACCTGGATCGCCAACACCGCGGCTCCGCGCGCCCAGTCGTGGAAGTCGGAGACCTTGGTCTCCACGTCGAGCGGGGCCGCCAGCGGGTGCCGGTGGGCGCGCACTGTGTCCTCCACCACCTGCCCGGCCACGTCCATCAGACCGACACCCTCACCGGCGAGCAGGATCTTCTGCGGCAGCACGAAGTTGGCGATCTGGGCGACCAACACACCCAGCGCACGGGCCGCTTCGCCGATCACCCGGGCGGACATGGACTCACCGGCCGCGGCACCGGCGAGGATCTCCTCGTACGTGAGGTCCCTCCCTGCGGCGGCCTGGACCTGGTAGCGAATACTGGGGATGGTCAACAGCGAGACGGCACTGCCGCGTTCACCGGTCGGCGTGAGCGGGCCGTTGGGGTTCAGGATCCAGTGGCGTCCGAAGCCGCGGTCCTCCTCGGGGTAGGGCACCCGCTTGCCGCCGAGGACCAGGCCGTAGCCGACGCCCGCGCCGATGGTGAGGACGACGAAGCGGTCGAGGCCGCGCCCGGCACCGAACCAGGTCTCGGCCTCGACGAACGCGGCCACGTCGTTCTCCACGACGACCGGCAACCCGGTGCGCTCCTCGACCAGTTCGGCCAGCGGGACGTCGCTCCACTGCAGGAAGGCCGACTCCCCCACCACGGCACGGTCCTGGACGAGACCGCCGACACCGATGCCCATGCCCGTGAGCGTGGGGAACCGCCCGGCGAGTTCGCCGGTCATCCCGGCGAGCAGGTCCGCGACTTCGGCCGGGTCGTGGGTGGTGAGCGGCCGGTCGAGGCGGGCGACGATCTCGCTCCTGAGAGTGGTGACGACGCCGTAGACCATGTCCTCGGTGACCTTGAACCCGAGGAAGGTGCGGGACTCGGCGACCACGTCGAGGGGTTGCGAGGGGCGGCCCTGGCGGACTTCGGCCGGGCTGCCGCCGTCGGGGACCTCGACCAGCAGGCCGGATTCGATCAGCGGCTTGGTGAGGCGGGTGAGGCTGCCCGCCGAGAGGTCGAGCCGGCGCGCGATGTCGGTGCGCGACAGCGGGCCGTGGACGAGCACCTCGATCGCCACGGAGCGTTCGCCGGGGCTCAGTGGCTGCCAGCTGGCGGCACGTGTGGTCATGGGCGTCAGACTCCCACAAGCAAGATATTTTTGCTCTAGAACTAATCAAGCCACTCTATGACCGAAATCCCGCACAGAAAAGATGTGCGCAGGGCTCTTGACGCCACGATTCTTTCGCATCAAAAGTAAGTCACCCGAGGACGAGCCGTCGCAGACGAAGGAGTCTCCAGATGACCACCGCCTCAAGCAGCCCCCCGTTGCGCCCACCGCGGGCCCGTGAAGGCGGGGGCGACGGCCGGCTGGCGGCGGTCTTCATCGCCCCGGCCCTGCTGGGCTTCCTGGTCTTCCTGCTCTGGCCGACCCTGCGGGGGATCTACCTGAGCTTCACCCGCTTCAACCTGCTGACGCCGGCGAAGTGGGTAGGCCTCGACAACTACGACCGGATGGTCCACGACCCCATCTTCTGGTCGTCGTTGAAGGTCACGGTCGAGTACGTGGTCATCAACATCGGCATCCAGACGGTGTCGGCCCTCGCCATCGCGGTTCTGCTCCAACGGCTCACCCAGTCCGCCCTGTTGCGCGGGATCGTGCTGACGCCGTATCTGATGTCGAACGTCGTCGCCGGCATCGTCTGGCTGTGGATCCTCGACACCCAGCTCGGCATCGGCAACCAGATCATCGGGGGACTCGGTTTCGATCACATCCCCTTCCTCGCCGACAAGACCTGGGCGATCCCGACGATCGCCCTGATCAACGTGTGGCGGCACGTCGGCTACACCGCGCTGCTGCTGTTCGCCGGGCTGCAGGCCATCCCGAACGACATGTACGAGGCCGCGAAGGTGGACGGCGCGAGCGAGTGGCGCATGTTCTGGCGGATCACGATGCCGCTGCTGCGGCCGGTCCTCGCGGTCGTGCTGATCATGACGGTGATCGGTTCGTTCCAGGTGTTCGACACGGTCGCGGTGACCACCGCGGGCGGCCCGGCGAACGCGACGAACGTCCTCCAGTACTACATCTACGGCTCCGCCTTCGGGCGCTTCCAGTTCGGCTACGCGTCCGCGATGTCCGTGGCCCTGCTGATCGTGCTGAGCGCGATCACGTTCCTCCAGTACCGGATCACCCGTGCCGGCCAGACCGACCTCGGCTGACCGGAAGGAGACGACATGGCCACCCTGACCACCACGCCCAACACACCCACGACGACCGAGCAGGCGACCGTACGGCCGCCCAGGCGCCGCATCTCCGTCGGCAAGGTCGCCGCCTGGACGGCGATGGCCGCGATCATGCTGATCACGCTGCTGCCCTTCTTCTGGATCCTGCGCACCGCGCTCTCCACGAACACCGGGCTCGCCGCCCACCCCTCGGACCCGTTGCCGGTCGACTTCACCACCGGCGGTTTCGAGCGGGCGCTCGGCCTCCAGTCGACCAAGGAGGCGATCGCGCAAGGCGGTTCGGGCGGTGGGCTGACGTTCTGGCGCTATCTGCTCAACTCGGTGATCGTCTCGACACTAGTCACCGTCTGCCAGGTGTTCTTCTCCGCGATGGCCGCCTACGCCTTCGCCCGGCTGCGCTGGCGGGGCCGGGAGCGGATGTTCGGGCTGTTCCTGGCCGGGCTGATGGTGCCGGCCATCTTCACCCTGCTGCCGAACTTCGTCCTCATCAAGCAACTCGGGCTCGTGGACACCCTGTTGGGGATCGCGCTGCCGACGATGTTCATGACGCCGTTCGCGGTCTTCTTCCTCAAGCAGTTCTTCATGAACATCCCGCGCGAGGTCGAGGAGGCCGCCCTGCTCGACGGCGCGGGCAAGGTCCGCGTCTTCTTCCGGGTCCTGCTGCCGATGGCGTCCACGCCGATCCTGACGCTGGGCGTGCTGACGTACATCACCTCCTGGAACGACTACTTCTGGCCGCTGATGGTGTCCTACAGCGACAGTTCGCGCGTGCTGTCGGTGGCGCTGGCCATCTTCCGCTCGCAGACCCCGCAGACCGGCTACGACTGGTCGGGCCTGATGGCGGCGACCCTCATCGCCGCGCTCCCGATGCTGGTGCTCTTCTCGGTGTTCGCGCGCCGCATCGTCAGCTCCATCAGCTTCACCGGAATCAAGTAAGGGGCAGGGCATGCGATTTCGTACGGTCATGGCACTGACCGGGGCGCTCGCGCTGTCCCTGACGGCGGCCTGCGCGAAGGGCGACTCCGTGGGGTCGGCCTCGAACACGGTGACGTACTGGCTGTGGGACTCCAACCAACTTCCCGCCTACCAGGCCTGCGCGAAGGGCTTCGAACAGCAGAACCCCGGACTCAAGGTGAAGATCACGCAGTTGGGCTGGGGCGACTACTGGACCAAGCTCACCGCGAGCTTCATCGCGGGCACCCAGCCGGACGTGTTCACCGACCACATCCAGAAGTTCGGCCAGTTCGCCGACCTGAAGGTGCTGGCGCCGCTCGACGGCCTCGGCGTCGACGACTCCGCCTACCAGCCGGGGCTCGCCGCCAACTGGGTGGGCCAGGACGGCCATCGCTACGGCGCCCCGAAGGACTGGGACACGGTCGCCCTCTTCTACAACCAGAAGATGGCCGAGTCGGCGGGCCTGAGCGCGGACCAGCTCAACAGCCTGTCCTGGAACCCGACGGACGGCGGCACCTTCGAGAAGGCCATCGCCCACCTCACCGTCGACAAGAACGGCAAGCGCGGCGACGAGCCCGGCTTCGACAAGAAGCACGTCAAGACGTACGGCCTCGCCAGCGGCGGCGCGGGCGACGCCGACGGCCAGACGACGTGGAGTCCCTTCACCGGGTCGGCCGGCTGGAACTACACCGACAAGAAGCGCTGGGGCACCGAGTACCGGTACGACAGCAAGACCTTCCAGTCCGTGATCAAGTGGTACTTCGGGCTGGCGAAGAAGGGCTATCTCGCGCCGTACACGGACTACAGCGACGGCGCCAACCCGGCCAACGCTCAGATCGCCTCGGGCAAGGCGGCGACCTCCTTCGACGGTGCGTGGATGATCTCCACGTACTACGCGGCCAAGGGCATCAAGGTCGGCACGGCGTTCACGCCGACCGGTCCGAGCGGTGAGCGGGCGACCATGATGAACGGTCTCGCCGACTCGATCACCAAGAAGGCGCACAACAAACCCGGCGCGGAGAAGTGGGTCAAGTACCTCTCCTCCGACGAATGCCAGAAAACGGTCGGCAGTTACGGAATCGTGTTCCCCGCGACCCCCGACGGCACGGACACCGCCGTCGCCGCCTACAAGAAGAAAGGCATCGATGTCACGGCCTTCACCAGGCCGGTCTCCGACAAGAAGGACTTCACCACCTTCTCCTATCCGATCACCAACTACGCGGCGGACGTGTACGCGTTGATGCACCCCGCCATGCAGGACGTCTACGCCAACGACGCACCGGTCAGCGGACTGGGCAGGACCAACAAGCAGATCAACTTCATCCTCGGTCAGTGACGCGTCGGTCGACGACTCATGTGTCAGTGACATCCTCGTCAGAGAAGGACACGCACCTATGACGTTCTCCCTCGGCATCGTCGGAGCAGGCCAGTTCTCGGGCCAGTTCGCCAGACTGTTCCAGGCCCACCCGGGCGTGAGCGAGGTCTATGTGACCGACCTCCTGCCGGAGCGGGCGGAGCAACTGGCCGCCGAACAAGGGCTGGCGGGCACCTTTCCCTCCTACGAGGCCATGCTGGAGTCGAAGGCCGTCGACGCCGTCGCGATCTTCACCCAGCGCTGGACGCACGGCCCGCTGGTCCTCCAGGGACTGGGCGCGGGCAAGCATGTGTACTCAGCGGTCCCGATGGCGATCAGCACCGAGGAGATCGCGGCGATCATCGACGCGGTCAAGGCCACCGGACTGACGTACATGATGGGCGAGACGAGCCAGTACAACCCGGCGACCGTGCACGCCCGCAACCAGATCGCGGAGGGCGCCTTCGGGCGGATCTTCTACGCCGAGGGCGACTACGTCCACGACATGGATCTGGGGTTCTACGAGGCGTACCAGTACAGCGGCGGCGACAACTGGAAGGCCACCGCCAGCTATCCGCCGCTGCTGTACCCGACGCACTCGGTGGGCGGGGTGCTGGGCGCCTGGCAGACGCACGCGGTGAGCGTGTCCGCGATCGGGGTCGTGGACGAGCGCGGGGACGGGGTCTTCGACCGGGAGGTCAGCCAGTTCGGCAACGACTTCTCCAACGCGACCGCGTTGTTCGAGGTGGCGGGCGGCGGTTCGTTCCGTACGAACGAGTTCCGGCGCGTGGGCTATCCCTCGCAGATCCGGGAGTCGCGTTTCCGCTTCTTCGGCACGGACGCGAGCATGGAGCAGCTCGCGACGGTGGCCTTCTGGCAGGACAAGAAGGGGGTGAAGGACATCAGCGAGCTGCTGGAGCCCAAGCCCACCATGTCTCCTGACGATCCGTCACTTCAGCACATCGCGCCGGACCTCCGGGCCGCCTTCACCTCGGGCTCGGCGCCGGTGCACGACCGGTCCCGGCTGCCAAGGGAGTTCGACAATCTCCACAACGGCCACGAGGGCAGCCACCACTTCCTGGCGGACGACTTCGTGACCGCGGTCAACTCCCGCACCCTGCCGTCCGTGAACGCGTGGGTCGCGGCCCGCTACACCCTGCCGGGCATCGTCGCGCACGACTCGGCACGGCAGGGCGGGGCGAGGCTGGAGATCCCGGACTTCGGGGACGCGCCCGAGTAACGGGCTCGGTACGCAAGCCGAGTGACTGACCGTCAGGTGCCCGGCTTGCGGCCGTAGACGAAGACGTCGTCGCCGTTCTTCAGCAGCGACCAGTACTTCTTCGCGGTGGCCGGGGTCATGTTGACGCAGCCGTGCGAGCCCGGAGGGTTCCACATGCTGAGGCTGACCGAGTGGAAGGCCTGGCCACCGTCGAAGAACTGGCTGTAGGGCATGGGCACGTTGTAGATGTTCGAGACGTGGTCGATGTCCCGCCAGTAGATCTTCTTCAGTCCGGTGCGGGTCTCGTAGCCGTTGCGGCCGGTGCGCACCGGCACCGGGCCGTAGACGAGGCGGCTGCCGTCCTGGATCCAGCTGATCTGGAGCGTGAGGTTGACGCAGGCGATCCGGCCCTTGTTGGTCGGGCACTTACCGGCCGCGTTGGGCTTGTTGCCCACGGCCTTCTGCTTGTTCATCAGGTCCATCACACCCCAGGTGACGGAGCCCGCGTAGCCGATGTTCGGGGTGATGCCGTGCTTGGTCTGGAAGGCCCGGATGGCCTTGCAGTCGGCGGCGGACTGCTTCCCGTCGACCGGCCGGCCGAGGAACTTCTCCACCTGCTTCTGGTACGGCCCCGCCTGCGTCGTACAGCTCGCCGCCGCCTGCGCCGGCACGCTGCCCAGCGCCAGCGTGAGCGGTGCCACCAGCCCGGTGAGCCCGAGCACTACGGCGCCTCGTCTGCGTATGTCCCCCATGACCTGCCCTTTCCCTTGCCCCGGTACTGCGATCTCAGCCAACTAGACAGGTGCGCAAGGGTAGGGGTTGTAGGGCGGGTCACGCTGCGACAAAACGGTGACATTCCTCTCCATCCAGGTGCCCCAGCGGCAGGCGGCGGCCGTACGCGACCAGGAGCAGGTCCTGTGCCCGGCCGCGCAGGGGTGTGCCGGTACCGAAGGTCCAGTCGAGGTCGTCGGCACACAGCCGTACGCCGTCGAGGTCGGTGCCGAAGAGGCGGAACGCCCTGGGGTCGACGGCGTTCAGCACGATCCGCAGGCGGTCCTCGGGAACACGGCGGTCCAGGCCGAGCGCGACCGTGATGTCCAGGCCGTGGACGACGTCGTGGCCGAGGGCCGCCGCGATGCCGCCGACGGGCGGCTTCCAGGGGTGGTGCGCGTGCTCGCGGAGAAAGCCGGCGAGTTCCCGGTCGGTGTGGCCGGCCGCGTCCCGGCAGGCCAGCCGGTCGGTCGTGCGGTGCAGACTGCCGCGCGACTTGGCCAGCTCCCACAGCACCCTGCCGGTCGGATACCGGAAGCCCATCGACAGATGCGCCACCACCTCGCGCACCCGCCATCCCGCGCACAGACTCGGCGCCTCCCACTGCGCGGGCGTCAGGGTGTCCAACAGGTCGGCCAGTTCCCGGCGTTCGGCCGCGATGGCAATGGTGATGTCGTTCGTCGTGGTCCCCATACGTCCAGGCTCCCGGCGCCCGATCCATAAGTCCAAGAGCGGGTCCGTCTCGCAACTAGCATTGCTGGTTATGGAGTTGAGGCAGCTGCGGTACTTCGTGACGGTCGTCGAGGAGGCCAACTTCACCCGGGCCGCCGAGCGGTTGCATCTCGCGCAGCCCGGGGTGAGCGCGCAGATCCGGCAGCTGGAAAGGGAGTTGGGCCAGCCCCTGCTCGACCGGTCGGGGCGGACTGTGCGGCCCACGGAGGTCGGCGCCGCCGTACTGCCGTACGCGCGGGCCGCTCTCGCGGCCGTCGAGGGGGTGCGGCAGACGGCGGCGCAGTTCGGCGGGCTGCTCCGCGGGCGGGTGGCGATCGGGCTGGTGCCCGGAGCCCTCGGCCATCGCATGGACGTGCCCGCGCTGCTCGCCGACTTCCACGACGCGCATCCCCAGGTGGAGATCACCCTCACCGAGGACACCTCGGACCGGATGCTCACCGCGCTGCGCCACGGGGAGCTGGACATCGCCGTGGCGGGCCTGCCGGACCCCGAGCCGGCACCCGGCCTGGCGCACCGGATCGTCATCGACGAACCCCTGGTCGCGGTGGTCGCGCCGGGTCATCCGCTGCTCGACGGACACCGCGGCCGTACGTCCGTCCCGCTGGCCGCGCTGCGCGGGCACCGGCTGATCAGCCTGCCCCGGGGGACGGGGGTGCGCGGGGTGCTGGACCGGCTGTGCGCTGAGGCGGGTTTCCGGCCCCGCGTGACCTGCGAGGCGGCGGCCCCGGACGCGCTGATGCGGCTCGCGGAACGGGGGCTCGGGGTGGCCGTGGTCCCCTACCGACAGGGCGCCTCCGGGGCCACGACGGCACCACGAGGGCCACGGGCGCTGCGGATGCTCCGTATCGACGATGTCCGGGCACGGGGGCGGGTCGCGGTGGTCTGGCGTACGGACGGCCCTGCGGGGCCGGCGGCGCGGGCGTTTCTGGCAGCCCTGAGGGAGGGCTTGCCCGGACGGGACCAGTAGGGACTATCGGTCCACTTTCCTCGGAGTGGACCGATACCCGGCCCGCCGCCTCCGCCTACGCTGCCGCCCATGCACCGCACCCTCGCCGACGATCTCGCCCGGCTCCCCGAACTCCTCCAGTCCGCCCGTGACTTCGCCGCCCGTGAGCTGGCCGGTGTGGCCGAGCGGCCGGTCGTCCACCCCGGGAAGGCGCCCGATCACGACCCCCTGCCGGCCGACGGGACCGGTGCCGAGGGTGCTCTCGCGCGGTTCGCCGAGCGGTGGGCGCCCGGTTTCTCGGGGTCGGCGGGCCCGCGCTACCTCGGCTTCGTCACGGGCGGTGCGACGCCCGCGTCGGTCACCGGGGACTGGCTGACCAGCGCCTACGACCAGAACGTGTCGGGCGCGGCCGGTTCCTGGGCGGCGGCGCTGGAGCGGGAGACGGTCGGCTGGCTGCGCGAGCTGTTCGGACTGGGCGAGGCGCACTCCGGGGCCTTCGTGACCGGCGCGACCGTGTCCAACACGGTGGGGCTCGCCGTCGCCCGCGAATGGCTCGGCGAGCGGCTGGGCGTGGACGTGTCCCGGGCCGGGGCCGCCGCGCTCGGCCCGGTCGACGTGCTCTCCGGCAGCCCGCACTCCAGCGTCGCCAAGGCGCTGTCCGTGCTGGGCATCGGCCGGGACCGGCTGCGACAGGTGGCCGTACTCGCCGGAAACCGCGAGGCCGTCGACGTGGCCCAACTCGACGCCGCCCTGGCCGGGTTGGGAGGCCGCCCGGCGATCGTGGTGGCGAACTCCGGCACCGTGAACACCGTCGACTTCGACGACCTGCGGGCCATCGCGGCCCTCAAGGAACGGCACGACTTCTGGCTGCACGTGGACGCCGCGTTCGGCGGTTTCGCCGCACTCTCCCCCGCCCACGCCCACCTCGTCGACGGGCTCGACGCGGCGGACTCGGTCTGCGTCGACCTGCACAAGTGGCTCAACGTGCCCTACGACGCGGCCGTCCAGTTCACCCGCCGCCGCGACCTGCAGACCAGGGTGTTCCACAACTCCTCCCCCTACCTCGGCCTGCCGACCGGCGACCCGGACTTCCTCCACCTCACCCCGGAGAACTCCCGGCGGCTGCGCGCCCTCCCGGCCTGGTTCTCCCTGCTGGCCTACGGCCGCGCCGGGCACCGCGAGATCGTCGAACGCAACGTCGCCCTCGCCCACCGCCTGGGCGAGGGCATCGCCGCGCTCCCGGGCCTGCGGCTCTCGGCACCGGTCCGGCTGAACGTCGTCTGTTTCACCCTCGACGAGAATCCGACGCAGGAACGGGTGGCCGCGCTGGCGGAGGCCGTCGCCGCCTCCGGCGAGGCGTTCCTGACCCCGACGGTGTACGACGGGACGCCGGCGCTGCGGGCCGCGTTCAGCAACTGGCGTACGTCCGAGGCCGATACGGACCGGGTGCTGGCGGCGCTGGCTTCACTGCCCCTCTGAAAGGGCCTGTCGGAAGCCGGTGTTGACCGCGGTGACACCGCCGTCGACGGTGAGCGTGGTGCCGGTGATCCAGGAGGCGTCGCGCGAGGCGAGGAACGCGACGGCCGCGGCGATGTCCTCGGGCTCGCCGACCCGGCCGAGCGGATACAGGCCGCTCAGCGCGTCCAGTTCGTCGTCCCGGCCCTCCCACGCGGAGGTGCGGACCGTGCCCGGTACCACCAGGTTGACCCGCACACCCCGCCGGGCGGCGTGTCCGGCGAGGGTGCGGGTCAGCGAGGCGAGCCCGGCCTTGGCCGCGCTGTAGGCGTGGTTGCCGAAGTCCTGGGCCCCGTTGACGGAACCGATGCTGACGATCGCCCCGCGTCCGGAGGCGGCCAGGTGCGGGAGTGCGGCGCGGCAGCAGCGGAACGTTCCCGTCAGCGTGATGTCGAGGTCACGCGCCCACTCGTCGTCCGGTTCGTCCTCGAAGAGCGGGACGTCGGGCGTGCAGTGCGCGGCGCAGTTGACCAGGACGTCGAGCGACCCGAAGGTGTCGACGGCGTGCGCGACGGCCCGCTCGACCGCCCCCCGGTCCCCCACGTCACAGCCCAACGCCTCTGCCGCCAGCCCGAGTTCACGCAGGTCCGCCGCCGTCTTCTCCGCCTCGGGCAGATCGGTGTCGGTCACCAGAATCCGTGCGCCCTCCTCAGCGAGCCGCCGGGAGATGGCCGCGCCGATGCCGCGGCCCGCACCGGTGACGAGAACTCCGTACCCCTCGAAGCGCGTTGTGTCAGTCATGGGCTCGAACGTACTGCCGGAACGATCAACTCGGCAGATAGCGTGCGGACATGAACGCGTTCGTACAGCAACTTCCCGCGCTGATCGGTGTCGTGATCGGCGCCCTCGGCTCGTACGTGGCGATCGTGCGGGGCGATCGGGCGAGGTTCCAGCGGGAGCGGGACGCTCGTTGGGAGGAGCGACGGCTGGAGGTGTACGCCGAGTACGCCCGGACGCTGAAGAAGTCGGTGACTCTGACGTACCGGGTCGCGTCCCATCTGCGCAACGACCCTCATCCGCACCCCCTGTCCCCGGCGGAGGCGGAGCCCCTGCTGGCCCAGGCGACGGTGGACCGTGACCCGTCCGGTGAGGCGCTGATCCTGCTGGGCAGCCCGGAGGTGGTGGAGAAGGCGCGGGCGTGGGTCGGCGCGGTGATGGAGATGGAGCGGTTCATGCGCGCGGGGACCCATGACCCGGACGCCTGGCGGGAGTTGCTGGAGCGGCAGCGCGCCGGCCGGGAGGGCTACTACGCGGCCGTACGGGACGATCTGGCGCTCCCGCCGGGCCACTCGGCGCGCTGGCCGGTGACCGACGTCTGACCACTCACCTCACCGATACCCGGTCACGTCCGCCGGCTTCCCCACGTCCTGCACCTCCACCAGGTACCGCCACGCGTCCGGGCGGCTCCCGTCGAGGTCCGTGAAGCCGTAGACCGGGGCGAGCCCTCCGCTGGACAGCGACTGCCCGTTCCAGCGGGCGACTTGGGGGTCGGTCGCGAGGGCGGTGACGGCGCGGCCGACGTAGCGCGGGGTCTCCGAGATGGCGAAGTGGGGGACGCGGTCGAGGGCGTCGCGCCAGTTCTCCTCGCGGACGCCGAACTGGTCGAGCATGATCTCCGAGCGCAGCCAGCCCGGGGTCAGCGCCACGGCGGTGGCGCCACGCGGGCCGAGTTCGTGGCCGAGGGCGAAGGCCATGCGCAGGACGGACGACTTGGCGAGGTCGTAGAAGAAGGAGACGCGGTAGGTGTCGCGGTTGTACTCGGCGGTGCCGTCGGTGACCTCGACGACCAGGCCGCCGGGGCGGCGCAGCAGCAGGGGCAGAGCGTGGTGGCTGGTGATCGCGTGTGTCTCCACCGCGAGCCTGAGGAGCCGGAGCCCCTTGTCGAGGTCGTGCTCCCAGACCGGGGTGTCCCAGGCGAAGAGGTGCTCGCCGCCCCAGATGTCGTTGACGAGGATGTCCAGGCGGCCCTGTTCGTCGTCGATGCGGTCGACGAGGGCCTGTACGGCCGAGGGTTCGAGGTGGTCGGTGGGTACGGCGATGCCCCGGCCGCCGGCTGCGGTGACGAGGTCGGCGGTGTCCTCAATGGTCTCGGGCCGGTCGTACTCGGAGCGCCGGGCGCGGGTGGTGCGGCCGGTGACGTAGACGGTGGCGCCGGCCGCGCCCAGTTCCACGGCGATCCCGCGTCCCGCTCCGCGCGTCGCCCCCGCGACCAGCGCGACCTTGCCTTCCAGTGGGCCCGGCATGTCCGACCTCCCGTGCTCGTTCGACGTGTCTCATGTCGATCGTGCACGGGAAGCCGGACATCTTCTGTCGGGATTGCGCCCGAGGCGTCAGTGGCCCCGCGCGATCCACTCCTCCAGGTGTGCGGCCTCGGCGCCGACGGTGGTCGAGTCGCCGTGTCCGGTGAGCACCTTCGTCTCCGGCGGCAGGGTCAGGAGGCGGTCGCGGATGGAGTCGATGATGGTCGGGAAGTGGGAGTACGACCGTCCCGTGGCGCCCGGGCCGCCGTGGAAAAGGGTGTCGCCGGTGAAGACCGTGCCGAGCCCGGGGTCGTAGAGGCAGACCGCGCCGGGTGCGTGCCCCGGTGTGTGCAGGACTTTCAGGTCGGCGCCCGCGGCCTCGATCACCTGGCCGTCGGCGAGATGGGCGTCGGGGTCCCGGTCGGGGTGGGTCTGCTTCCACAGGGGCAGGTCGTCGGGGTGCAGCCAGATCGTGGCGCCGGTGCGGTCCGCGAGGGCGGGCGCGGCGTCGATGTGGTCGTTGTGGGCGTGGGTGCAGATGATGGCGGTCAGTCTGCGGTCGCCGATCGCCCGGGCGATGGCGTCTGCGTCATGGGCGGCGTCGATCACGACGACCTCGTGGTCGTCGCCGACGATCCACACGTTGTTGTCGACGTCCCAGGTGCCGCCGTCGAGCGTGAACTGCCCCGAGGTGACGAGGTGTTCGATGCGCGCGGCCATCAGAGCTCCACCACCGAACGCAGTACGTCGCCGCCGTGCATCCGCTCGAACGCCTTCTCCACCTCGTCGAGTTGTACCGTCTCGGTGACGAACGCGCCCAGGTCCAGGCGGCCTTGCTGATGCAGGTCGATCAGCATCGGGAAGTCGCGGGAGGGCAGACAGTCGCCGTACCAGGACGACTTGAGGGAACCGCCGCGCCCGAAGACGTCCAGGAGCGGGAGTTCGAGCTTCATCTCGGGCGTCGGGACGCCGACGAGGACGACCGTGCCGGCGAGATCACGGCCGTAGAAGGCCTGCTTGTACGTCTCCGGGCGGCCGACCGCCTCGATGACGACGTCGGCGCCGAAGCCGCCGGTCAGTTCGCGGATCGCCTCGACGGCGTCGGACGTCTTCGAGTTGACGGTGTGGGTGGCGCCCATCGAGCGGGCCTTCTCCAGTTTGCGGTCGTCGATGTCGACGGCGATGATCCGTGCCGCGCCCGCGAGCCGCGCCCCGGCGATCGCAGCGTCACCGACCCCGCCGCAGCCGATGACGGCGACGCTGTCGCCGCGCCCGACGTTCCCGGTGTTGATCGCCGCGCCGATACCGGCCATCACCCCGCAGCCGAGGAGACCGGCGACGGCCGGGGAGACGGTCGGGTCGACCTTGGTGCACTGTCCCGCCGCGACCAGCGTCTTGTCGGCGAAGGCGCCGATGCCGAGGGCCGGGGAGAGTTCCTGGCCTGTCGAGGCGAGGGTCATCTTCTGCTTGGCGTTGTGGGTGTTGAAGCAGTACTGCGGCCGGCCGCGCAGACAGGCCCGGCAATTACCGCACACCGCACGCCAGTTGAGGATCACGAAGTCGCCCGGGGCGACATCGGTGACGCCCTCGCCGACCGACTCCACGATCCCCGCCGCCTCGTGCCCCAGCAGGAAGGGGAAGTCGTCGCTGATGCCGCCCTGCTTGTAGTGCAGGTCGGTGTGACAGACCCCGCAGGCCTGTACCTTCACCACGGCCTCACCGGGGCCGGGGTCGGGTACGACGATCGTCTCGACCCGGACCGGTTCGTTCTTTCCCGGCGCGATCACGCCGCGCACTTCCTGCGCCATGGTCCTGAACCCTTTCGTCGATCGTTGTCCCTGCCTGAGACCCTACGCGTGACTGATCGGTAAGGGCACGACAGCGGCTCGACACCGTCGGCGGCGGCCGACGTAGCCTGAATGCTCCGACCGCATCCCGAGGAGTGCCGTGGCCATCGCAGGGACTCGGAGCGGCCCGCCGGCCTGGCGGCTGCTTCTCGACTACGTGCGGCCGCACCGCTGGGCCCTGTTGGCGGGCGCGCTGCTCTCGCTGGTCACCGGCGGCACCGGGCTGCTGCTGCCGCTGGTGGCGCGGGGACTCATCGACGATCTGTCGCACGACCGGACGATCACCGGGGCGTTGCTCGCGATGTCGGCGCTGGTGGTCGCCAACGCGGCGGTGGGCGCGCTGGGTTCGTACGTTCTGCGGCGCACCGCCGAGTCGGTGGTGCTCGGTGCGCGGCGCGCCCTGTCGTCGTATCTGCTGCGGCTGCGGATCAGCGCGGTGGACCGCAGCGAGCCCGGCGATCTGATGGCCCGCATCACCTCCGACACCACGCTGCTGCGCGAGGTCACCACCGATTCGCTGGTCGGGCTCGGCACCGAAGGGCTCATCCTCGTCGCCACGGTGGTGATGATGGGGCTGGTCGACCCCGTGCTGCTGGCCGTCACCCTCGGCGTGATCGTGGGCGCGGGCACCGTGCTCAGTGTGATCGTGCCGCGCATCAACCGGGCCAGCAGGCAGGCGCAGGACGCGATCGGTGTGATGGGTGCCTCGCTGGAACGGATCCTCGGCGCGCTGCGCACAGTGAAGGCGTCCGGCGCCGAGGACCGCGAGGAGCGCACCCTGCACGCGGCGGCCGAGGAGTCGTGGCGGCAGAGCATCCGCGCCGCCAAGTGGGCTGCGGCGGCGGGCAATACGGCCGGTCTGTCGATGCAGATCGCGTTCATCACCGTCCTCGCGGTGGGCGGAGCGCGCGTGGCGACGGGCGCGATAAATGTCGGCACGCTGGTCGCCTTCCTCCTCTACGTCTTCTACCTCATGCAGCCGATCCAGCAGGTCGTCGGCGCGATCACGCAGTACCAGACGGGCGCCGCGGCCCTCTCCCGCATCCAGGAAGCGCTCCAGCTCCCCGCCGAACCCCCGTCCCTGCCCGCCCGGTTGCCCTCCCCCGGCGCCGAACCCGCGGCCCTCGCCTTCGACGACGTCCGCTTCCGCTACGCCGACGACCTGCCCTACGTCCACCACGGCGTGACCTTCGAAGTACCGGCCCAGGGCATGACGGCGTTCGTCGGCCCGTCCGGCGCGGGCAAGACCACCGTGTTCTCCCTCATCGAGCGCTTCTACGACCCCGAGTCCGGCGCCATCACCCTCGACGGCCGGGACCTCGCGGACTGGGAGCTGTCCGGACTCCGCTCCGCCATCGGCTATGTGGAGCAGGACGCGCCGGTCCTCTCGGGCTCCCTGCGCGACAACCTGCTGCTCGGCAACCCGGACGCGAGCGAGGACGACGTCACCCGCGTGCTGAAGACGACCCGCCTCGACGGTCTGCTCGCCCGGCTCCCGAAGGGCGTCGACACCCTGGTCGGCCACCGCGGCACCCGACTCTCCGGCGGCGAACGCCAGCGCGTCGCGATCGCCCGCGCCCTGCTGCGCCACCCCCGCCTGCTGCTCCTGGACGAGGCGACCTCGCAGCTCGACGCGGTCAACGAGGCCGCCCTGCGCGACACCGTCGCCGATGTGGCCCGTACGACGACGGTCCTGGTCGTCGCGCACCGGCTGTCCACGGTGACGATGGCCGACCGGATCGTCGTCATGGACGCGGGCCGGGTCCGCGCGGTGGGCACGCACCGGGAGCTGGTGAGCGCCGACCCGCTGTACGCGGAGCTGGCGGCGACGCAGTTCCTGGCAACGGCGGGCTGATCCCGCTCCACGACTGAGGGCCGCCCGTTTCCGGACGGCCCTCAAGGTCTGCGCGCTGCGCGGTCCTGCTACTCGACGGCGGGGAGGAGTCCCGTGACCGGCGCGGCCATGTCGGTGACCTGGTGCAGCTGCTGCAAGTCGTTGAGGTGGTTCAGCACCTTCATCTGGTCGGCGACCTTCGGGAGCTGCGCCTGGTGCTCGGCGGGGATCTCGCTCACCGCGAGCGAGTCCAGCAGGGCAACCGGGCTGACCTTGCCGTCCTTGAAGGCGGGCGCGTCGGCGGCGTTCGCCATCGGCGCGACGAGGCCGGTGACCCCGACGGCGAGACCAACGGCGGCGGCAATGCGTCGTGTTGAGATCATGCCTCCAGCAACGCGGACGGTAGCCGCACGGTCACGGGCGCCGGGCACCGCTCACCCGTCAGGCGGAGCGAGCCTCTCGGTTTGCCGACCCGGGCGCGGCGGAGGAGTCTCGTAGGAGAGGCCCGCGCGGCTCGCTCCTGTTCGGGCCGCGGCCCTCCGAGGAGGTCACCATGGGCACCGCAGCACGCCCCGGCTTCGACACCGAAGCCCTGCGCCGGGGCATAGAAGATCACACAGCGGCGACACTTCTGTCGCTCTACGCCGACGACGCGGAGATCCACGTCGTCGACCACCAGACCCAGCCCAGCAACCCCAAGGTCCTGCACGGCCGGGACGAGATCGGCGCCATGCTCGACGACGTCTACAGCCGCGACATGACGCACAAACTGGAGGAGTGCGTCGTACAGGGGGACCGCGTCGCCTACAGCGAGTCCTGTCAGTACGCCGACGGGACCCGGGTCCTGGCCGAGTCGATGCTCGTGCTGGACGACGGCAAGATCACCCGGCAGACCATGATCCAGGCATGGGACGGCTAGCGGGATTGGTGCCGAAGGTCCGGGTCACCACAAGGCTGACCTGGACCTTCTCGGCCAGCACGGTACCCGCCGGCCCCACTAGGACTCGACGGCGAGCACCAGTTTCCGCAGCAGGTCTGCGAGCGTGCGCCGCTCTGCTGGGTTCAGCGCTGCGAGCAGCGCGAGCTCGCCCGCTTCCTCCGCCGCCACATGCTCCCCGAGGACCGCGTATCCGGCGTCGGTGAGCCGCACCCGCACCCGCCGCCGGTCCCCCGTCTCATGGGTACGGGTGATCAGCCCGGCCTCCTCGACGGCCGCCAGCCGCGCGGAGAGCGCCCCGCGGGTCAGCCCCAGCAGCTCCGCCAGGTGTGACGGACTCGTCTCGTACGGCGGCCCGAGCCTGCGCAGCATGAGCAGCACCTTGAACTGCCACTGCTTGAGCCCGTCGGCGTCGAGCACGTCCCGCCGCGTCCGACCGGCATGGCGGGCCAGGATGGCCAGCCGAATGAAGATCTCCTCCTTCACCGGGTCCATCCAGGCGAGTTCCTTCACCCAGAGCGCCACGTGCCGGTCGACCGAGTCCTCCACGTCTGCCTCCCGCAGTGGTTTTCTTGTGGATAGTTTTTCGCATAACTACCTTCCCCGTCATGACATCCACAGCGAACGCGGTCATCCCCGTCGAAGAACTCATCGCCGCGGCCCACGAGTTGAGCGTGACGGGACGATGGGAACGCGCCTCCCGCCTCCTGGACGCATGCACCACCGACGAACCGGACCACCGGGCGCGGATCGCCCGCGCCGCCGCCCAAGTCGCCCTGGAACAGGACTGGTTCGCGGGCACGGACACCGCGACGGCACGTATCGAAGCGGCCGGGAAGGAGTTCCCGGGCGGCGACTGGGACGTGGACTTCGCGCGGCTGCGGAACACCTACCGACGGTTGCTCGTCGTCGACGGCCGACTCCGGTTGGGCCCGGACGGGAAGGACCCGGCAGCCCTCACGTCCCTGCTCCACGAAGCGGACGCGCTGCGGGACGGCGCCCCGGACAAGGGGCGCCGGGGCTGGGCGGAGATGTACCTCGGCCTGATCACGGACAACCACTTCGCCGACCTGGCGAACGCGCCCGCCCACTACGCGTCCGCGCTGCGCGCCGCCGAGTCGGGCGACGACCCGTTGCTGGCCCGCGAGGCCCTGCGCCACCTCGGCGACCACGACCACGACGCCGGTGACCACGAACTGGCCCTGGACCGCTGGCGCCGGGCGACCACACTGGGCGCAGGCGCGGGCACGGTCCCCGGCACGCTCTCCCAGCAGTTGCTGCTCGCCGTGCTGGCCCGGGACTCCGGCGACGAGGCCGGGGCCAGGGCACTCGCGACGGAGGTCGCCCGCTGGGCGGAGGCCATCGGGGCGCCACGCCTCGCGGCACAGGCCCGGGACTTCCTGACCGGCGTCGACCCGACGCAGCCGCCCCAGCAGAGCGGGTCCTGACGGCCGTCGGACTCTCTCGGCTAGGCTGTTCGTGGGTCGTGACTGGCGCTGAGGTGGAGCACCACCGTGGAGCGGCCCACGCGGAGTCGATGCCGTGCGCCTGGGCGATTGGTCAACCAGCTCAGGAGTGGATCATGTCTCAGGCAAAGCTCATGGACGGCACGGCGCTCGCGCGGCGCATCGTCGAGGACACCGCGAAGCAGGCCGCCGACCTCAAGGAACGCACCGGTACGGCGCCCTGTCTGGCGACGGTCCTGGTCGGCGCGGACCCGGCCTCCGTCACCTACGTCCGGATGAAGCAGAGCCGCTGCCGCAAGGCCGGCATCGAGTCCCGGCACGTGGAACTCCCCGCCACCACGACCACCGCCGAACTGGTCGCGACCCTCACCGCGCTCTCCGCCGACCCCAGCGTCCACGGCATCCTGCTCCAGCACCCGATGGGCGAACACATCGACGAGCGGGCCGCGTTCGAGGCGATCGCGCCGGAGAAGGACGTCGACGGGGTCACCTTCGCGTCCTTCGCGGCGATGAGCTTCGGCCTGCCGGGCTTCGTGTCCTGCACGCCCGGCGGCATCATGCGGCTGCTCGACGAGTACGACGTCGACCCGTCCGGCAAGCGGGCCGTCGTCGTGGGCCGCAGCGCGATCCTCGGCAAGCCCGCCGGCATGCTGCTCCTGGCCCGCGACGCGACGGTCACCTACTGCCACTCCCGCACCCGCGACCTGTCGGCGGCGGTCCGCGAGGCGGACATCGTGGTCGCGGCGGTGGGGCGCCCCCGGCTGATCCGCGGCGAGGACATCAAGCCCGGAGCGGTCGTGCTCGACGCCGGCTACAACGCGGGCAACGTCGGCGACGTCGACTTCGAGTCCGCCGCCGAGCGCGCCTCGCTGATCACGCCGGTGCCGGGCGGCGTCGGCCCGATGACCATCGCCACGCTCCTGGAACAGACCGTGACGGCCGCGGCCCGGCAGCTCGGGATGTGATCAGCGCGTCCACGCGCTGCAGTCCATGACGTCCCCGGCCTTGACGCCGTACTCGGGCTGGTCCTTCGTGAAGGTGCTCCCCAGCCCGAGGACGGCGCCGGTGGCCGGATCCATGATCAGCATCGGGCGGCTGCCCGACTGCCGATACACATAAGCCTCCCCGCGCCGCCCGAGGCGGTCGGTCACCTCCCCCACAGCGGCGAGGAGTTCGGGGGTGGTCAACGGTGTCTTGCTGTACGCGGTCTCCTGGAGGTACGCCCGCAGTCCCGCCACGTCGTGCGGGGGCCGGGCCTCGGGCGGGACATCGCTCCAACTCGGCGGATACTTCGTCTCCTTGAGGACATGCCGCGACCGCCGCGGCGAGAGCGGCGAGCTGTTTGAGGGACACGGGCGTGGAGTTCGCCTGCACGACCAGGGGGCGGGGCGCCGCCACCGCGCTCAACCGCTCTATCTCCGCTCTCAACCTCCGCCGCGCCCGAGGCAACCGCATAGCCGCAGCCCACACCCAAGAACCACGGCAACCTCCTCCACACCCAGCTCCTCCCACGCCGTCGACCGCAGTACCTCCTGGTCGGCCGGGGAAAGCCGTGCCAACGCGTCATGCACCCAAGAACCGGGCGGGCTCCGCGTCAGGCCCGGCAGCCACCTGCCGCCCGTGCGCGCTCTCGTCGTTGCCCAGCCGGTCGACCGGAGGCTGCGCCAACGCCTGCTCGCCGCCTGCCTGTTGGGGTGTGCGCTGCTCGTGGCGACGGGACTGGTCGTCATCGCGCTCGCCTGGAGACACGCGTCCCGCCGGCCCTGACGACCGGCGGGACAATGCGCCACGAACTACGTCAGCGTCCACTTCTGGTTGTTCGCCGTGCCGCAGGTGTACAGGATCAGCAGGGTCCCGTTGGCCGTGGCGGCGCCGGACGCGTCCAGGCACAGGCCCGCGTTGACGTTGGTGAGGGTGCCGTCGGAGTTGGCGGTCCACTTCTGGTTGTTCTGGCCGTTGCAGTCCCAGATGACGACCTTGGTGCCGTTGGTGGTGCCGTTGTTGTAGGCGTCCAGGCACTTGTTGCCGTACACCACGAGTTCCTTGCGGGAGGTGTACGTCCAGGCCTGGTTCTGGCCGCCGTTGCAGTCCCAGATCTCGGCCTGGGTGCCGTTGGTGATGGTGTTGTTGTAGATGTCGGCGCAGCGGCCGGACCCGGTGCCGACGACGAGGGAGCCGTTCGTGCCGGGGATGGGCTGGACGTTGATCGTGCCCAGGGTGGGGAGTGAACTTCCGGTCAGGGTGAGGGAGTTGGCCGAGCCCTTGGACAGGTTGGCCTGGACCGAGATGGTGCCCGCGCTGGAGCCGGTCGGCGGGAACGAGACCGTCGTGGCCGTCTGGCCGTTGACCTGGAGGCTGCCGGTGACGGCGGTGGAACCGGTGTTGGTGTAGGTGACGTCGACGACGTTCAGGCCGGTGCTCGCCGCGCTGACGCCGGTGTACTTGCCGGTGGAGACGGCGGTGTAGTTGGTGCTCGCCGCCTCGGTGCCGCCGCTGATCTTCAGGAACACGGAGCCGCCGGCCGGGACGCTGGCCGTGTAACTCGTGCCGTAGGAACCGATGTTGGTGCGGGACCACAGGTCACGGACGGTGGCGGACGCCGTGGTCAGGCCGAGGTCGGACCAGCGGACGGTGATGTTCTGGGCGGAGGAGGTGCGGTTGAGGAGGGTGACCGCGCGGTTGCCGAGGCCCGAGAGGACCTTGCCGTAGACCTGGAGCCCTGTCGTGTCCTCGGCGACCTTGACGCCCTGGAGGCCGCGCGGGTCCTGGTCGACGGCGATGACCTCGGGGTTGGTGAGGATGCCGGTGGTCTCGGTGGTGAGGGTCGTCAGGTCGTTACCGGCCAGGAGGGGAGCGCCGGAGATCGCCCAGAGCGCCATGTGGGTGCGGTTCTGGGCGGCGGTGAGGCCGGACATGCCGACCATCAGCATGTCGGGGTCGTTGTAGTAACCCGTGTGCTGGGCGGCCGGGTGCAGGCCCTGGTCGAAGTTGGACAGCATGTTCGTCGTCGACGGCGAGTTGCCGTAGTAGATGATGTCCGTGCTCGTCCGGTACATGGGGGCCAGACCCGGGGCCCAGTTCCAGGGGTTCTGGTAGCCCCAGTTGCAGATCGAGAGGGTCAGCGCGCGGCCCGTGGTGGCGGTGGCCTTGGCGACCGAGGCGCTGAGCGCCTTGTACGCCGTCGCCGCGTCGAGGCCCTCGGCGTCGCCGCCGCACCAGTCGACCTTCACGAAGTCGAAGCCCCACTGCGAGAACTGCAGCATGTCCTGGTCGTAGTGGCCCTCGCTGCCGGTGTTGGCCGCGGCCGGACGGCCCGTCGGGTAGTAGTAGCCGCAGCCGTTCGCGCCGGCGTCCGTGTAGATGCCGGCCTTGAGGCCCTTGCTGTGGATGTAGTCGGCGATGGCACTCATCCCGCCGGGCCACTCGCTGGTGTCGACGGTGATGTTGCCCGCGCTGTCGCGGGTGCCCTGCCACCAACCCTCGTCGATGTTGATGTATTTGTAGCCGGCTGCCGGGAGGCCTGAGGCGACGAAAGCGTCGACCTGCTGCTTGATGACGCTGTAGTCGATCTTCGCGGCGAAGCTGTTCCAGGAGGCCCAGCCCATCGGGGCGGTGGGCACGGCTATCTGACGGGTCGTCGAGGCGACCGGGGCCGTCCGAAGGGGGTCCGCGGGCGCGGGTCTGGTGAAGAGAAGCAGGGTGACTGCGGCTGCGGCCATCGCGAGGACGCGCAGGACGGGGGTGCGGAACATGCGGCTCCTTTGCCGATATCTCGAACAAGGATCGGGCAACCGAACGAAACGGCGCGCTGAAAGTAGAGCCACCGGAGGGTGAAGTCAACGGCTGTGACACGAGGGACAGTTGGAATCCCCGCGGGAATCCCCCACTCCTCGGCCACCGGACGGGATACTGACCGGCGTGCGCGTAGCGATCATGACGGCGGGATCCCGGGGCGATGTGGCCCCTTACACCGGACTCGGGCATGCCCTGGTCCGGGCGGGGCACGAGGTCACCCTTGTCACCCACGGAGGTTTCGCACCCCTGGTGGCGGGTTCGGGTGTCGGTTTCCATCCTCTTCCGGTCGATCCCCGGGCCGAGTTGGAGTCCTCACGGGGGCGCGCACTGCATCGCAGCGCCTCGGGCGGGGCCAAGTTGCTGCGGGTGGTCGCGATGGCGCGGGCACTGGTCGGGCGGATGACCGACGATCTGCTGACGGCCGCGCGGGCGAGTGATGTGCTGCTGCTGTCCAGCTCGTTGGGGCCGCTGGGGCATGCCATCGCCGAGGGACTGTCGTTGCCGAGCATGGGCGTGTACCTCCAACCCCTCGCGCCCACAAGGGAGTTCGCACCGCCGGTGCTCGGCGGCGGCTCCTGGGGCACGGTCGGCAACCGGGTCGCCGGGCACGGAGTGAACCGGGCGGTGGAGCACGTCTTCGCCACCGCCGTACCGGAGGTGCGCTCCCGCCTGGGCCTGACCCGCACGCGTCCCGGCACCGCGCTCCGGTCCCGGGAAGCGCACAACTGGCCCGTCCAGCACGGCTTCAGCCCGCTGATCGTGCCCCGTCCGGCCGACTGGCGGCCCGGGCTCACGGTGGCCGGCTACTGGTGGCCGTACGACACAGACGCCCAACTCCCGCCCGAACTGCGGGACTTCCTCGACTCCGGGCCGGCTCCGGTCTTCGTGGGGCTCGGCAGCGCCACCGTGCCCGATCCCGAGCGGCTGAGTGCCGAGATCGTGCGCGCGCTGCGCCGGGCCGGGCTGCGCGGGGTGATCCAGCGGGGTTGGGGCGGCCTCGAAGCGGCCGGAGACGATGTCCTGAGCATCGGCGAGATGCCGCATTCGGCGCTGTTCCCGCGGATGGCGGCCGTCGTCCATCACTGCGGTGCCGGCACGACCGCGGCCGGGCTGCGCGCCGGGGTGCCGGCCGTGCCGGTGCCGATCCAGTTCGACGAGGGCTTCTGGGCCGCCCGCCTGGTCGCCCTGCGCGTGGCGCCCCGCGCCGTACCGCTGCGCGGCCTCACCGTCGACACCCTGTCCGCCGCACTCGTACGGGCCACCCGCGACCCCGCCCACACCGAGCGGGCGCGGGCCCTCGGCGCCCGGGTGCGTGCCGAGGACGGTACGGCTCCCGTGCTCGCCGCCCTCGACAAACTGACCTAGCGCTGCTGTCGTGCCACGGCCTCGGGGGTGACCGGCGTGAAGAAGTTGATCAGGTTGCCGTCGGGGTCGCGGAAGAGGAGGGAGCGGTTGCCCCAGGGCATCGTCGTCGGCTTCTGGACGATCTCGCAGTCGAGGGGTGCCAGGCGCTCCCATTCGGCGTCGACGTCCGCGACGCGGAACTCGGTGATCACCGAGCGGTTGGCGGCGGGCTGTGCGGAGCCGGTGCCGAAGAGGGCCACGGTGCGGGTGCTGGCGACCGCCAACGTGCAGGCGGGGGTGGCGAGTTCGGCGAAGTCGGGGGTCGACCAGGTGGCGGTGACGCCGGTGGCCTGTTCGTAGAACCCGACGAGACGGGCGACGTCGTCGGTGATGACACGGATCGAGACGAAGTTCATGGCGGTTTCCTGTCGGAGGTCGTGTGCGGTGCCGGACGAAGCGGCGTCCCTCACGCTAGGACCGATACCGGACAGCTTCCGCCCGGTATCCGAGGCAGACTTTCGGGGTGACCACATCGACCGCGCGCGTGCTGGCCCTGCTGGAGATCCTCCAGGGCGGCGGTCTACGTACCGTCCCCGACCTGGCCGCCCGGCTGGGCGTCGACGAACGCACGGTCCGCCGCTACGTCGGTCATCTGCTGGAGCTGGGCGTACCGGTCGACTCGGTACGCGGTCGCTACGGCGGCTATCGGCTCGCTCCCGGCTATCGGATGCCGCCACTGATGTTCACGGACGAGGAGGCCCTCGCCGTGGTGCTCGGACTGCTGGCCGGCCGGAGGGCGGGGCTCGTCACCACGTCGGCCGCGGCGGGCGAGAGCGCCACGGCGAAACTGCTGCGGGTCCTGCCCGCCGCCCTGCGCCGACGGCTCGACGCCCTGCTCGACACCGCAGACTTCACCGCGCGACCGCGTGCCGCCACCGCCCCGGAGACCGAGGTACTGCTCGAACTCGCCGAGGCCGCGCTCCACCGACGGCCGGTGGAGATCGGCTACACCGACCGGAAGGGCCGCACCAGCGACCGTACGGTCCTGCCGTACGGTCTGGTGGCGCATGCCGGACGCTGGTATCTGACCGGCGCCGACGCGGCCGACGGCGAGGTCCGCACCTTCCGCCTGGACCGTGTCACCGCGCTGCGCGTGCTCTCCGGCTCGTTCGAGGTGCCGGCGGAGTTCGACCCGGCGGCCATGGTGCTGGACAGCCTCGCGCGCACGCCCTGGACGCACGACGTGTCACTGCGGATCCGGGGCAGTGCGGAGCACATTCGCGGGCATCTCCCGGCCGGGATCGCCACCGTGACCACGCCCGACGAGGGCACCGACTGGGTCCGGGTCCGGATCCGGGCCGAGCGGCTGGACTGGATTCCGCCCGTCCTCGCCGCCCTCGACCGCCCGTTCGTCGTCGAACGCCCCGCCGCCCTGCGCGATCTCGTCCGCGCGCTGGCCCGCCGCCTGGACGAGTACGCGACCGACGAGCCGGCCTAGGACTGGTCCTGACCGCTCCAGCCCTGTGGCTGCATGATGCCCACGAGCTGTCGGACGAGTTCGTCGACGATCTCGTCCAGCGTGGCGTCGACCCAGCCCGCGCTCCAGTCGTGGAGGAGGCCGTTGACGCTGCCGATGAACGCCGTCGCGGCGATGCGGTAGTCGCGCCGCGCCGCCTCCCCGCGCTGGGCCGCGGCCCTCGCCTCGCCGCGGATGAGGTTGATCCAGCGGGCGCGGCGGGCCAGCCGCTGTTCCTCGAGGCGTGGGCTGACGCCGATGATCTCGACGAAGGTGATGCGGATGCGGCGCGGGTCGCCGGTGACGTTCGCGGCGTAGGCGTGGAAGATCGCGGTCGCCCGCTCGACGAGCGGCAGACCGTCGGCGGCGGCGAGCGCGGCCAGCACGGCCTTCTCGGCCCAGTCGTTGACCTGGAGGTGGAGCGCGGCCAGCACGTCTTCCAGGCTGCGGAACTCTTCGTAGAACTGCCGGGTGGACAGCCCCGCGGCCTCGCTGAGCGCGGCGACGGTCGTGCCGCGGTAGCCGGGGGTGTCGCCGAAGAGCTGGAGCGCGGCGTCCAGGAAGCGTCCGCGTCGCTCGGCCTGCCGCTGCTCGGCGGACTTGCCGCCGTAACGACCGGTCGGCGCCTTGAGCCTGCCCGCCACTGTCACACCTCTATCTTGTCGACCATCGGCCAATCTTGTCGTGTCCGCAGTCTTGCGGAGAAGAGTGCCCTTCCTTACTTTTCAGTAAGTTCATTCTGAATTCGCGCGTGTTCAGAATTCTTCACATCCTCCGGCACCCTCTCACCTCACAGAAGAGAGCAGTCATGCCTGCCTTCAGACCCAGGCACCTTTGCTCCATGGCCGCCGCCCTCGTCCTGACCGTAGCCGCTCCTGCGACGGCCGCCACAGCCGACTCCTCCGCCGCTCTGCGCGAGGTGCTGTTCGTCGGCAACAACTGGGACGGCACCGCGGACGTCATCAAGTCCACCGGCGACTTCGCGAAGATCGGGGAGATCAACATCGTCCCCGACAAAGCGGCACGGCTGGCGGAGATCAACGCCGATCCGATCAAGTGGATCTACTACACGTCCATCCACAACGAGGTCGGACAGGGACACGACCAGTACGTGGACGACATGTACTCCACGCCGGACGGCAAGTCCCTCGTCGTCTCCCGCCCCAGCTTCGCCGACGTCGTGTCGATCAATCTCGCCACCGACACCATCAACTGGCGTTTCCCGGTGGCCGGTTACCGCGCCGACCACATGGCGGTCTCCCCCGACGGCACCCGCGTCGCGGTCTCGGCCTCGACCGCCGACAAGGTGCAGGTGCTGGACATCAACACCGGCGCCGAACTGGGTGAGTTCGCCACCGGCGACAAGCCGCACGAGAACTTCTTCACCAACGGCGGCAGGTACATCTGGAACATGTCGATCGGCGAGGTCACCACCTCCCTCGACGATCCGGCCTGGGACTGGACCAAGGGCGACCGGCACATCACCGTCGTCGACGCCACCACGTTCAAGCAGGTCAAGATCATCGACATGCGGGACCGGCTGGACGCGATCGGCCTCACGAACTTCTCCGACGCGGTCCGCCCGGCCGCCTTCACGCCGGACTGGTCCAAGCTGTACTTCCAGGTGTCGTTCTTCAACGGCTTCCTGGAGTACGACGTCGCCACCGACAAGATCACCCGCGTGAAGACGCTCCCGGCGAACCCCGCGACCAGCACGGACCGCACCACCTGGCTGCTCGACTCACGTCATCACGGCATCTCGATGAACCCCGAGGGCACCAAGCTGTGCGTCGCCGGGACGATGGACAACTACGCGACGGTCGTGGACCGGGCCACCCTGCAGGAAGGTCCGCTGGTCACGGCGTCCACGCCGTACTGGGCGACCGTGAGCGGTGACGGCAAGGACTGCATCATCTCGGAGGCCGGCGCCGACCAGGTGACGGCCATCGACTTCGCCACCGGCCAGAAGGTGCTCTCCGTTCCGGTGGGCGACCATCCGCAGCGCGTACGGCTGGGTCATGTGCAGGCCGACTGGACGAGCCCGTCCGCGAGCTGAGCGACCGTCAACGGCACCGGTCCCCGAGGGGACCGGTGCCGTTGCGTTTGTCAGCTGTGCGATGCCGCCCATGCGGCCAGTTCGGACTTGGCCGCGCTCAGCAGCGTCGAGGAGGGGCTCGACGCGCCGTTGGTGATCAGGGCGTAGTGCAGGGTTCCCGAGCCGGAGGCCGAGAGCAGGAGGCGGTGACTGCCGGTGCCGCCCGGTTCGTTGGCGTAGCCGATCGCGGTGGAGGACGTGTACGCCGGGACCCCAGAGACGGCTCCCAGGTCGGAGACCACTGTCGTGGACGCGGCCGGGAAGGACGCCGGGAGGTGGAGCTCGGTCGGCGCGGTGGAGCTGTTGGAGCGCCACATCAGCAGGCCGTACTGGCCGGAGCCGACCAGCGAGGACACGTTCGGGAGGGTGCTGGGGACCGGGTTCCAGGTCAGGGTCGTGGAGCCGTCGCGGGAGCGGTCCTCGTAGGTGAAGGCGACCGTGGTGCCGGCTGTCGCGCTCGGGTAGATCCGGTCGAGCAGCCGGGCGTCCTGACGGAGTGTCACCGTGCCGGAGTCGGTCATGTTGACGGCGGAGAGGTCCTCGTCGTTCCAGGCGTCGCCGGTGGTGAGCACCTTGTCGGGGTTGTCGTTCATCAGCTCGTGGTGGCGGCCGTTGTAGATGTCCCACTGCCACTGCGTGCCGGACAGGACCGGTCCGGATCCGCTCGGGTTGGACCACCAAGTGGAGCCCGGCAGACGGGAGTCGAGGGCCTGGTACATCGCCTTGAGGACGGTCGGCGCCTTGCCCGCGACCGTGCCGGACAGCGGATGCCCGAACTCGCTGACGATGGCGGCGGTGCCGGCGGCGGTGGCCCGGTCACGAACGGTGCCGAAGTCGGTCGAGTACTGGCCGTCGGCCGCGTTCCCCCACATCAGGATGCCGGAGATCGCCTTCTGGTCGTAGAAGTGGGTGTTGAAGACATAGCGCGAGCCGAGCGTGCCCGCGTCGAGGAGTCCGCCCTCCTGTACCTGGCTGGAGATGTTGGAGTTCCAGAAGAGGTTCGGCTCGACGAGGGCGGGCTTGGCGCTCCAGCCGGCCGCGTCCATCCGCGCGCGGAACTTCACGTAGAAGGGCCAGAGCAGGTTCTGCTCCCAAGTCCGGCTTGTCTGGCCCGAGTCGTAGGTGCCGGCGAAGGGCTCGTTGTACGGGTCGAAGCCGACGACTCCCGCGAACTCGTCGGTGGTCAGGTGCTGTTGGATGTACGTCATGGTCGACTGGGCGGTGGCGAGGAAGGAGTCCTGGAGGCCGTAGTTGTTGTGCCAGAAGTCGTACTGGGCCTTGGTGACGGCTGAGTTCTGGGTGATGTTCTGGCCCCAGAAGAGGCAGATGCCGCAGGACTCCTGGGGGTAACTCCCCAGTGCCACAGCCCACTTGGGGGCTCCGTCACCTGTGTACCAGCTTCCGGTGTTGAACAGGTACCGGGAGTAGAGGTCCTGGTGGAAGTCGGGGTAGACGCGGATGCCGGCGTCGAGGAACGCCTGCATCTGGGCGGTGGCGGCGGCCAGGTACGTGCTGTCGACCTGGCCGCGTACGGGTTCGGCGTGGGCCCAGGAGAGCAGGAAGCGCACCGAGTTGCCGCCGCCGAGGGCGCGCAGCGCGGTCGCGGACTTCTTCGCGTCGGCGACCGACGCGAACGGGAGACCGCTGTTCTCCTCCAGTTTGGTCTCACCGGAGACGTTGTAGCCGCGCAGCACGACCTGGCGGCCGTAGCTGTCGACGAAGCTGCCGTTCTGCACGGTCAGCGGTGAGCCGTCGAACCAGAGGGAGTCGGTTGGGGTGGCGGCGGTGGCAGGCCCGGCACCCAGCACCGACAGGAATCCGCAGAGGACAACCAGGACAACGATCAAACGCGCCCGGATATTGGTCATGTCCACTACAGTCCGGTTGTTTCCGGACACTGTCAACACTTCTGACTCACGAGTAAGTTCCCACGCTGCAAGCCCTGTTGAAACATTTTCAGCCGACCCGGCGCGTCACGTTGAGCAGGTACTCCTTCCGGTTCAGCGGGTTGTGGTCGGTGCGCGCCCGCTCCGGAACGGTCCCGTGCGCGACGGGCGCGTAGTGGTCGAAGGCGCTCTCCCACTCCCCCTCGCCGCGCGTCAGCCCCGGCAACTGCCGCTCAAGACCGTGCACTTGGGCCGCCGGGACCACTCCCTCCAGCACACAGAGCGGCCCCTGCGTCTCGGTGGTCTGCGGTACGGCGCGCACCGCGGCGAGGACCGGGAGGAGGGCGCCAAGAGTGTCGGCCGGGGCCTCGACGCGGAACCGGTGCATCGGCTCGTGGACCTGGCTCCCCGCCCGCCGCAGCGCCTCGACGAGGACCAGCGGGGTCAGCGCGCGGAAGTCCGCGCCGGTGCTCGACATGCTCTTGTCGAAGCCCTGGTGGGCGTGGCTCTGCCGGGGCCAGTAACCGGAGCGCGTCATGGTCACCACGCAGTCGGTGACCCGCCAGCCGTGCAGCCCCTGCCCCAGCGTCTCGCGCACGGTGTCCTCTACGGCCTTGAAGAAGGCGTACGGCATCGCGCCCAGCTCGACCTCGAGAGCGAACCGCACACCCGAGCCGACCGGCGCCGGGTCGATACGCAGGCCGACCGTGGCGAGGAAAGGGTTCTCGTCCTTCTTGATGAACTCGGCCGCCGAGCCCGTGCCGACCGGCCGCTCGATGCACAGGGGTGTCGTCTCGCGGAAGGTGACCCGCACCCCGAACTCGTCGGCCAGCGTGGCCTCGATGACCTCCTTCTGGACCTCGCCGTAGAGGGAGACCGCGGTCTCCTGGCGCACCTCGTCGTGGCGCAGGCCGATCAGCGGGTCCTGTTCGGCGAGGCGGGTGAGCGCGAGGTGCAGGGCCCGCCGGTCGGCGTCCGGGCCCGGGACGACCACGGATTCGAGGGTCGGCGGCGCGAAGAAGTGCTCGTACGCCTTCCTCGGCGTTCCGATCGCGTCGCCGATCCTGATCTCGCCGAGGCCCCGCAGCCGGCCGATCCGGCCCGCCGGGACGGAGTCGGTGCCGATGTCCGTGCCGTGGTCGAAGACGCTGATCGAGGTGACCTTGCCCTCCTGGCCGGCGTCGCCGAAGGTGATCCGGTCGCGGGTGCGGAGGGTGCCGGAGAACATCCGCGCGTAGGCGACCTTCTCCCCCGCCGGACCGCGCTCGACCTTGAACACCGTGCCGGAGAGCGGGCCTTGGGGGTCGCCCTCGGCGGCGGGGAGCAGTTCCTTGATGCCGGTGACCAGCGCGTCCACGCCCGCGCCCGTGATGGCGGAGCCGAAGTAGACCGGGTGCACGAGGGCCCGGCGGGTCTGGGCGGCGAGGGCCGTGCGGAGGAGGTCGTACGGCACGGTGTTCTCGACGTAGGCGGCGAGCAGTTCGTCGTCGTGGTCGGCGAGGACGGCCGCTGCGCCCGGGGCGAGGCCCGGCAGGAAACCGGCCTCCGGGGTACCGATGTCCTCGACCGAGCCCATCGGTACGACCGCCGCCCTGAGCCGGTCGGAGATCTCCCGCAGCAGCTCGTCCTGGCGTGCCCCCCGTCGGTCGATCTTGTTGACGAAGAGGAGCGTCGGGATGCGCAGTCGCTGGAGCGTGCGCATCAGGACGCGGGTCTGCGGCTGGACGCCCTCGACCGCCGAGACGACCAGGACGGCGCCGTCCAGTACGCCGAGCACCCGCTCCACCTCGGCGATGAAGTCCGGGTGGCCCGGGGTGTCGATGAGGTTGACGGTCACGTCCTCGACCGGGAACGAGACGACGGCGGACTTGATGGTGATACCGCGCTGCCGCTCCAGTGCGAGCGTGTCGGTCCGGGTGCTGCCGTCGTCGACGCTGCCGATCTCGTCGATCACACCGGCCGAGTGCAGCAGCCGTTCGGTCAGACTGGTCTTACCCGCGTCTACGTGCGCGAGGATTCCGAGGTTGAGCAAGTGCACCTGGTGTCATGTCCTTCGATGAGGAGTGCCTTCCTTCCTGGGTGGACATGAACGGTGTGCGCATCTCGGTGCTCCTCGGTCGTCGGTGACTGCTGCCGATCAGTGCAGCAGAGCGGCGCGGGCGGCGGCAACGGATTAACGTCCGTACAGGGACTGCGGTGGTGAGAGGAGCACAGCGTGCGGGAGATCCTCCCGGAGCTCGGTCGCTGGTACGCGGCAGGGGATCCGTTCGGTCTGGCCACCGTCGTCGCGGTCAGCCGCAGCGCGCCGCGCGACCCCGGCGCGGCCATGGCCGTGGGCCCGGACGACGAGGTCGTGGGCAGTGTGTCCGGGGGCTGTGTGGAGGGGGCGGTCTTCGAACTGGCTCGGGAGGTCGTGGCGAGCGGCGAGGCGCGGCTGGAGACCTTCGGGTACAGCGACGAGGACGCCTTCGCGGTCGGGCTCACCTGCGGCGGCGAGATCACCGTGCTGGTACGGCCCGTCACGCCGGAGGCCGATCCCGCCTTCGGGGCGGTCGCGCGGTCGGTCGCCGCGCACGAGCCGGTGACCGTGGCGACCGTGATCGACGGCCCGGCAGCGCGCGGCGCCACCCTCGCCGTCTGGCCGGAAACGGTGGGCGGCACCCTCGGCACGACCGGTCTCGATGTCGCGGTCACCGCCGACGCGCGCGGTGAACTCGCCCTCGGGGCAACGGGGTTGCGGCACTACGGACCGCACGGCGAGCGACGCGAGGACTCCGTCACCGTCTTCCTGCGCTCCTTTGCGCCGCCGCCCCGGATGCTGGTCTTCGGCGCCATCGACTACGCGGCGGCGGTCGCCCGGATCGGTGACTTCCTCGGCTACCGGGTCACGGTGTGCGACGCCCGCCCGGTGTTCGCGACGCCGAAGCGCTTCCCGGCCGGCGTCGAGGTGGTCGTGGACTGGCCGCACCGGTATCTGGCCGGCACGGACACCGACGAGCGGACGGTGATCTGCGTCCTGACCCACGACCCGAAGTTCGACGTACCGCTGCTGGAGGAGGCGCTGCGCCGGCCGGCCGCGTACATCGGGGCGATGGGCAGCCGCCGTACCCATGACGACCGTATGCGGCGACTGCTCGAATCCGACCTCGACAAGGGCGAGTTGGCCCGCCTGCGCTCACCGATCGGCCTGGACCTCGGCGCCCGCACCCCGGAGGAGGTGGCGGTGTCCGTGGCCGCCGAGATCGTCGCGCTGCGGTGGAGCGGCACGGGGATGCCGTTGACAGGGGTGGCCGGGGCGATCCACCGGGCGCGGACCGGGTGAACGGTGGATCACCTGGGCGGCAGCCGGTGCAGTACGAGATCGGTCAGCGTGCCGTCCCCGACCGTCGCCGTGAGGTAGGTGCAGTGCGGCTGGCGTCGGCGATCGGTCGGGGAGCCCGGGTTGAGCAGCCGGAGACCGGTGGGGGCCGTGGTGTCCCAGGGGATGTGGCTGTGTCCGAAGACCAGCACGTCCAGGTCCGGGAAGCGGGCCGCACAGCGCGCCTCACGGCCCTGGGCGGGGCCCGTCTCGTGGACGGCACCGAAGCGCAGGCCGCCGAGTTCGGCGTACGCCACCTCGGGGAGCCGGGCGCGCAGTGCGGGGCCGTCGTTGTTGCCGTACACGCCGACGAGCCGGCGGCTGCGGCTCTCCAGCAGGTCGAGGGTGTCGGTGTCGACCCAGTCGCCGGCGTGGAACACGACGTCGGCGCGCGGGAGTTCGGCGAGGAGCCCCGCGGGGAGTTCCTTGGCGCGCTTGGGGAGATGGGTGTCGGACATCAGGAGCAGACGCACGGGCTCAGCCTAGGCGCCGGTCGGACTGGCGCACGGCGCCGCTCCGTCACGGCTTGACGCCCACCCCGCACCGCATCGGGAGGGGACCGGTCGCCGGGGTGTCCTCGGGGTCGGGGCGCCAGACCGGCAGTTGGACCACACCGGGGTCGAGGATCTCCGTGCCGTCGAAGAAGCGGGTGACGTCGGCGTGGGTGCGCGGGGTGGCGCCCGCGTGTTCGGCGGCGCGTTCGTTGTAGACGCGCATCGACTCGGCGACCTCCTCGGCACCGATGTCGGCCGCCGGGTGGGAGAGGACGAGGTGGCTGCCGGGGGCGAGCGCGTCCAGGAGCCGCCGGGTGATGGCGTAGGGGTCGTCGCGGTCGGGGACGTACTGGAGGATCGCCACCAGCATCAGCCCCACCGGCCGGGAGAGGTCGAGGGTCTCGGCCGCGGCGGCGAGGATGCGGTCCACGTCGCGCAGGTCCGACTCCAGGTAGTCCGTCGCGCCTTCCTCGCTGCTGACGAGCAGGGCACGCGCGTGTGCCAGGACGATGGGGTCGTTGTCGACGTAGACGACGCGTGCCCCGGGGTCGACGCGCTGGGCCACCTCGTGGGTGTTGTCCGCGGCCGGTATGCCGGTGCCGATGTCGAGGAACTGGCGGATGCCCGCCTTGCCGCTCAGCTCGCGGACGGCGCGGCCGAGGAAGGCCCGGTTGGCGCGGACCGCGGGGACGATCTCCGGGTTGGCCGCGGCGGCCAGGTCGGCGGCCTCCTGGTCGACGGGGTAGTTGTCCTTGCCGCCCAGCCAGGCGTTGTAGACGCGGGCGGGATGTGCCACGGACGAGTCGATCGGGGCCGTTCCGCCTGCTGAGTGCTCGTTCATCGCGATCCGCTCCCCGCTCGCCGTTCGAACCTCTGCCGGCGCACAGAGTAGTGCGCCCGGAGGGATCTTCAGGGAAAACTGATCAGTTGTGCCTGGACAGTTTCCCCTGACGGCTTTACGGTGGCGCTCATGGATCAGCGGCACGCCCCGACACCGGCCGGCATCTCGGACTCCGCCGCCCGCTCCGCGCGGGATCTGCGGGTGGTGTTCAGCCGGCTGCGGCGCCGGATCCGTGAGGTCGCGACGGACGAGGATCTGACGCCCTCGCAGGAGTCGGCGCTCACCCTGGTCGGCAAGCACGGCGCGGCCACGGCCAGCGCGCTGGCGTCGGCCGAGGGGGTCAGGCCGCAGTCGATGGCCGCCACCCTCGCGGCCCTGGACCGGCACGGGCTGATCCGGCGCAGCCCCGACCCCGAGGACGGCCGCAGACAACTGGTCACCCTCACCGAAGCGGGCCGCGCGCGCGTCGAGGACAACCGGCAGGTCCGTGAGGAGTGGCTCGCGCGTGCCTTCGAGGACCGCTACACCGAGCGGGAACGGCGGACGATCGTCGACGCGCTGACACTGCTGGAACGGCTGTCGGAGCAGTGATACCGAAGCTCACCCGGACAACCGGCTGAGCCCCCGCCACTCCTGAAAGGCCTCCCCCCATGGCACTGACCGCCCTCGACCCGCGTACCGCCCTCGTCGTGATCGACCTCCAGGGCGGCGTCGTCGGCGCCCCGACCCAGCCGTACAGCGGGCCCGAGGTCGTCGCCCGTACCGTCGGACTCGCCGACACCTTCCGGGCCGCCGGTCTTCCCGTGGTGCTGGTCCGGGTCACCTTCGCGGACGACGGTGCCGATGCGGTTCCCGGCCGCACCGAGCAGCGGCGCCCCGGGGGCGCGGCCCGCCCCGAGGGCTGGGACGTCGTCGTCGACGAGTTGGCCGGGCACCCCGGTGACATCCACGTCGTCAAGCGGAACTGGGGCGCCTTCCACGGCACCGACCTGGACGTGCAACTGCGCCGGCGCGGTGTCACGCAGATCGTGCTGACCGGCATCGCCACCAGCATCGGCGTCGAGTCCACCGCCCGCGCGGCCCACGAGCACGGCTATCACGTGACCCTGGCCACGGACGCGATGAGCGACCTGGACGCCGTCTCGCACGCCCACAGCATCGAGCGGATCTTCCCGCGCCTGGGCGAAACGGGCACGTCGGCCGAAATCCTGGAACTTCTGGCCAAGACCCACAACGTGAGCTGACATCGACCCACGGCGGGTTAACCGTTGCCCAACACCAGCCCAATGGGCGGCATCGAGACAGACCGGGTTAGCATCACCCCACTCGCGCCGTTCCGCATCGGGCAACGGTCAGCGCAAACAAGGGGGCTAGAAGCCGGATGTCGGTCAAGGTCAGTGTCGTCGTCCCTGTGTACAACCCAGGGCCTTATATCGAGGACTGCATCTCCTCTCTCCTCAGGCAGTCCCTGCCTAACGACGAGTACGAGGCGATCTTCGTCGACGACGGCTCGACGGACGGCACGCCCGCGCGGCTCGACGAGGTCGCCGCGCAGCACCCCCACATCCACGTCATCCACCAGGAGGCGTCCGGCTGGTCGGGCAAGCCCCGCAACGTGGGGATCGCCGCCTCCAAGGGCGAGTTCGTCATGTTCGTCGACAACGACGACTACCTCGGCGACGAGGCCCTGGAGCGGATGTACGACTACGGGGTGGCCAACGGCGCCGATGTCATCGTCGGCAAGATGGCCGGCAAGGGCCGCGCCGTGCCCGTGGAGCTGTTCCGCAAGAACTACCCGCACGCGTCGGTCGAGACCGCGCCGCTGATGGACAGCCTCACCCCGCACAAGATGCTCCGCCGTGCGTTCCTCGACCGCATCAACCTGCGGTTCCCGGAGGGGCGTCGCCGCCTGGAGGACCACGTCTTCGTGACGGAGGCCTACCTCGCCGCGGACAACGTCGCCGTGCTCAGCGACTACGTCTGCTACTACCACATCAAGCGCGAGGACGCCTCGAACGCCGGCTTCCAGCGCTTCGACCCCGTCGGCTACTTCAAGAACCTGCGCGAGGCCCTCGACGTCGTCGAGAAGTACACCGAGCCCGGTGCGGCCCGCGACAAGATCTTCCGCCGCTGGCTGCGCGTCGAGATGATGGAGCGCCTCGGCGGCGGCCGGCTCCTCAAGGCCCCCGACGAGTACCGCCGTGAACTCCTCAAGGAGATCCGCGGTGTCATGACCGAGCGCTTCGGCCCCGGCGTCGCGGCCGGTCTCGGCCCGCGGCTGCGGGTCGTCGCCGCCCTCGCCGCCGCCGACCGCTACGACGACCTCGTGGAGCTCGCCGAGTGGGAGGCCTCCCTCAAGCCGCAGGCGTCCCCCGGCGAGATCGAGTGGCGGGACGGCAAGCTGCTGGTCCACTACCAGGCCGAGTTCGTCATCAACGGCAAGCCCGCGATCTTCCCGGCCGAGGGCGCGCCCGCCCCCAGGCACCCGGAGCCGAAGAACCTCGCGGAGGCCACCGCGCTGCTGACGGCCGACGCCACCCACGTCTTCAAGAAGGCGACGGCCGACCTCGTCGTCCGCGAGCGCACCAGCGCCGCCTCGCACTTCCAGCCCGTGCAGATCTCGCACGAGGCGGTCCCCGAGGGCGACGGCGTCCGCCTGGTGCTGCACGCCACGGCCACCGTCGACCCCGCCACCGCGGCCGGCGGCGCCCCGCTGGCCGGCGGCCTCTGGGACACCTACGTCCGGGTCGTCATCGGCTCCTGGAACAAGGAGTGCCGCCTCGGCCCGGTCCCGCAGCACGGTGAGAACGCCGGGCACGCCGGTGTCGTCGCCGGCCAGGTGCTGCTCCCGTACTACACGGAGCCGCACGGCAACTTCTCGCTGGACGTCGACAAGGCGAGCAAGCGCCTCGGCCTCGGCGATCTCAAGACCGGCGACTTCACGGTCACCGGCGCCCGCGCCGGCGTACTGCTCCCCTTCTACGTCCCCGCCGCCACCGACGTACTGCTGCGCCTGACCCACAAGGCGTCCGGTACGACCCTGGACGTGCCCGGTGTGGTCTCCCCCGAGTCCTCGGGTGCGCGGCTGGCGGCCGAGGTGCCCGCCGCCGAGCTGAAGGACCTGGCGTGGGCTGCGTCGGTGTGCCTGACCCCGACCGCGACCGGGCAGCGCTTCCTGGCGCTGCCGGTGCGGCTGGCCGGTGACGCCGGCGGTATCCGGGTGGAGGCGGCGCCGAAGGCCAAGCCCGCCGAGCCCAAGCCCGCGCCGAAGCCGGTGGCCGCCAAGCCCAAGCCGGGACTGGCCCGCCGGGTGGCGCGCAAGCTGAAGCGTGCCCTCAGCAAGTAGCGGTAGCCGAGCACATCGCAGTACCCGAGCAAGCCATGGAGGACGAAAGAACGTGCGAGCACTGGGGATTGAAGGCGCCTGGGTCCTGGAGCCCAAGGTCTTCCCTGACGACCGGGGCAGTTTCCACGAGTGGTACCGGGGCGAGGAGTTCCGCGAGGCCACCGGGTACGACCTGGAGCTGGCGCAGGCCAACTGCTCGGTGTCGCGGCGGGGCGTGGTGCGCGGAGTGCACTTCTCCGACGTGCCGCCGAGCCAGGCCAAGTACGTCAAGTGCGTGCGCGGCGCCGTCCTCGACGTGATCGTGGACATCCGCGTCGGCTCTCCCACGTTCGGTCAGTGGGAAGCCGTCCGGCTGGACGACGACAGCAAGCACGCCGTGTTCCTCGCGGAGGGGCTGGGGCACGCGTTCATGGCCCTGACCGACGACGCGACGGTCGTGTACCTGTGCTCGACGGGCTACGCGCCCGGGCGTGAGCACGGGATCAACCCGCTCGACCCGGCGCTCGGGATCGCCTGGCCCGAGGGCTTCGAGCCGGTGCTGTCCGACAAGGACGCCGAGGCGCCCACACTGGCAGAGGCGGAGCAGTCAGGACTTCTTCCGTCCTACGCGGACTGCTCCGCCTACTACGAGCGACTGCGCGGTGGGCAGGTCAGCGACTGACGCTGAGCTGCTCCACCGAGCGGCGCAGGGGCTCCCAGCCGCGGGACCGCTTGGTCCCGCGGTCACGGGCTTTGGCGAGGGGGCCCCAGAAGCCGGCGCCCAGCAGCGCCTCGGGCTGCACCGCGGTGGTGCGCTCCAGGATCGCCTCGGGCACCTTCTGCGGGTCCGGAACCTCGAACTCCGCGATGATCTCGTCGTACTTGTCCTTGAGGACGGTGCTGTTCGGGTCGGCCCCGAAGACGACGAGCTGACCCGTGGGCTGGGTGTCGACCAGAACCGTCACCAGGTCGGGACGGTAGCGGGCGAGGATTTCGACCAGCTTGTAGACGTCGCCGGTCCAGGCATCGGTGTGCCGGTCCCGGGCCGCCTCGTCGATGCTGCGCGGCAGCATGTCGTCGAAGACGATGACGCTGGCCCAGTCCGAGTGCTTCTCCACGTTGATGAAGTCGCGCAGCGCGTACTCGAACAGGTGCATGCCGTCGATGAACGACAGGTCCAGCGTGGTGGTCTTCCACCAGCCCAACGGGCTCCGGTTGCGGGCCAGTTGACGCAGCGGGTGACGGCCGCCGCGCAGGTGCACCAGCGGGTTGTCCCGGGCGAAGAAGTCGTCACTGGTCGCCTTGGCCAGGTGGACGTCACAGCGGATCTCCGTGACCACCTTGAACGCGGGATCGATCGCGACGCTGGGCACCCGGGAGAGCGTCAGGCTGCGGCCGTCGTTGACGCCGATCTCCAGGTAGTTGCGGTTCGCGGTTGACTTGTGGAGTCCCCGCAGGAACTCATGGCGTTTCACGAAGAAATCTCCTTGCGGATGTGAGGAAGTGCTTCGTGCAGGGCGGACCGCCAGTCCCTCGGCGGTTCCAGACCGACTTCCCGCCACCGCTCGTGCCCGAGGGCGCTGTAGGCGGGGCGGGGCGCGGGACGGACGAAGGCGGCGCTCGTGGTGGGGCGGACACGCTCCGGGTCTGCGTCGATGAGCCGGAACACCTCCTGGGCGAGACCGTGCCAGCTGGTCTCGCCGGAGCTGGTCGCGTGGAACACCCCGTGCGCGCCCTCGACCTGGCCGATACGGGCGCCGAGATCGGCGATCCGTACGGCGACGTCGGCGCTCCAGGTCGGCTGTCCGTGCTGGTCGTCGACGACGTCGAGAGTGTCGCGACGTGCTTCCAGCTCGATCATCGTGCGGACGAAGTTACCCCCACAGGCTCCGTACAGCCAAGCCGTACGGACGACCGCGCTCCCACCTGGCAGTTCCTCCAACACGGCCTGCTCGCCCGCGAGTTTGGTGCGGCCGTAGGCGGTGCGGGGTGCGGTGGGGTGGTTCTCCGGGTACGGCGTGCTGCGGGCCTCGCCGTCGAAGACGTAGTCGGTGGAGACGTGGACCAGCCGCGCGCCCGAGGCGGCGCAGGCGCGGGCGAGGAGCCGGGGCCCCTCGCCGTTGATGCGAAGGGCCCGCTCCTCGTCGGTCTCGGCGTCGTCGACGGCGGTGTACGCCGCGCAGTTCACCACCACGTCGGGGTGGTGTTCCGCGAACGCCCGGTCCACCGACGCGGGGTCGGTGATGTCCAGGGCGGCGCGGTCGAGACCGACGAACTGTTCACCGCGCCGGGCGAGTTCGTCGAGCACGTCGTGGCCGAGCATCCCGCCGGCACCGGTGACCAGCCACTTCATCAGGCGCGCTCCACCCTTGCCTTGAGCGGCTCCCACCAGGCGCGGTTGTCGCGGTACCAGGCGACGGTTTCGGCCAGACCCGTGGCGAAGTCGTGCTTCGGGGTGTAGCCGAGCTCGTCGTGGATCTTGGACCAGTCGACGGAGTAGCGCAGGTCGTGGCCCTTGCGGTCCTCGACGCGCTCGACCCGGTCCCAGTCCGCGCCGCAGGCCTCAAGGAGGAGGCCGGTGAGCTCCTTGTTGCTGAGCTCGGTGCCGCCGCCGATGTTGTAGACCTCGCCGGCCCGGCCCTTGGTGCGCACGAGCTCGATGCCCTGGCAGTGGTCCTCGACATGCAGCCAGTCGCGGACGTTGAGGCCCTCGCCGTAGAGCGGGACCTTCTTGCCGTCGAGGAGGTTGCTGACGAACAGCGGGATGACCTTCTCGGGGAACTGGTGCGGCCCGTAGTTGTTCGAGCAGCGGGTGACGCGCACGTCCAGGCCGTGGGTGCGGTGGTAGGCCAGGGCGAGCAGGTCGGAGGAGGCCTTCGACGCGGAGTACGGCGAGTTGGGCGCGAGCGGGTGGGTCTCGGGCCAGGAGCCGGACTCGATGGAGCCGTAGACCTCGTCGGTGGAGATGTGCACGAACGGCACGTTGTACCGCAGGGCCGCGTCGAGCAGGACCTGGGTGCCCACCACGTTGGTGCGGACGAAGTCGGCGGCACCGTTGATCGAGCGGTCCACGTGGGACTCGGCAGCGAAGTGGACCACCTGGTCCGCCTCGGCCATCAGCTTGTCGACCAGTTCGGCGTCGCAGATGTCGCCCTGGACGAACTCCAGGCGCGGGTGGCCTATTTCCAGGTTGTCGAGCGTGCCGGCGTACGTGAGCTTGTCCAGCACCGTGATGCGGGGCGCGTCAGGCGCGTCCGAGGCGAGGAGCATGCGGACATACGCGGAACCGATGAAGCCGGCGGCGCCGGTGACGAGGAGATTCATGAACGGATCTGCACCTTGCTGTGGTCTCCGAGAACGAGGCGGTGGGCGCTGGGTACCCCCGGAGCGGGGGTCACTTCGACGTGCTTGCCGATGAGCGAGGACTCGATCCGGCCCACCCCGGCGATGGACGAGTCCTGCAGCACGATGGAGAACTCCAGCTCACTGTCGGTGATCCGGCAGTTCTCCGCGACCGAGGTGAACGGTCCGATGTAGGAGTTGCTCACGACGGTTCCGGCCGCGATGACGACGGGTCCGACGATGCGCGACTTCTCGATGCGCGCGCCTTCCTCGATCACCACGCGCCCGATGGTCTCCGAGACGTCGTCCACCTCGCCGTCGATACGGCGGTCCATGCTCTCGAGGACGGTCCGGTTGACTTCGAGCATGTCGACGACGTTGCCCGTGTCCTTCCAGTAGCCGTGGATGACCGAGGAGCGCACGTCGGCGCCGTCGTCGATCAGCTGCTGGATGGCGTGGGTGATCTCCAGCTCGCCGCGCCAGGACGGCTTGATGGCGCGCACCGCGTCGTGGATGGCGGGCGTGAAGAGGTAGACACCGACCAGAGCGAGGTCGCTCTTGGGGTGCTCCGGCTTCTCCTCCAGGCCGATGACCTGGCCGGACTCGCTGAGTTCGGCGACGCCGAAGGAGCGCGGGTCGGGCACGTGGGTGAGGAGGATCTGCGCGTCGGGCTTGTTGGCCTGGAAGCCCTCGACGAGACCGGTGATGCCGCCGACGATGAAGTTGTCGCCGAGGTACATCACGAAGTCGTCGTCGCCGAGGTACTCGCGCGCGATCAGGACGGCATGGGCCAGCCCGAGGGGACGATCCTGCGGGATGTAGGTGATCTTCAGGCCGAACTTCGACCCGTCACCCACCGCCTCCTCGATCTCCGCCGCGGTGTCACCGACGATGATGCCGACCTCGGTGATTCCCGCGTCGGCGAGTGATTCGAGGCCGTAGAAAAGGACGGCCTTGTTGGCCACCGGGACGAGCTGTTTTGCCGATGTGTGTGTGATCGGCCTCAGGCGGGATCCAGTGCCGCCGGAGAGAACGAGAGCCTTCATCGCTTCACCTTAGCGTCATCTTCGGACGCGCATCGTTCCTCCCTATGTTCGTTTATTACGACCATCCAACGATAGGTGGGACGGGAGGTGTCTAATCGCCCGACGGATCGGACGAATCACCCGCCGCCCGGTCCACGTCCGCGACGACCTCGGCCCGGTCCAGCCCCTCGTCCTTCGCGTACTCGCCCACCGCGGCCTGCACGTCACGGCTCAGATCGCGCCAGGCCCGCCAGGCGGTCTCGTAGATCTCGGTCTGGGCCTCGGTCCAGGGTTCGTGGGCGGGGGCACCCAGGGCGTCCCGCAGCTCCGTAACCCTGGCGCGCGCCTGGTTGGCCGCGCGCTGCTTCTCGACCAGCTCTTCGAAGGTGTTTGCCACAAGCAGCCACCCCATCACGGGGGACGCGTACAGCCACTGCAACCTGCCGTTACGTGCCCCGACGGGCACCCGTGCGGCCGTCTACCGGTCGAGCGCGATCTCGGCCCACACCTGTTTGCCGCCGCTCACCGGCACCGTGCCCCAGGCCGCCGACACGGCTTCGACGAGGAGGATCCCGCGGCCTCCGGTGGCCTCCCAGCCGATGCTGGTCGGTTTGACCGGGGTGCGCGGCGAGGAGTCGGCGACGGCGACGCGGAACCGGTGGTTGACGAGGGTGAGGTCGAGGCGGACCGGGCCGTCGGTGTGCACCAGGGCGTTGGTGACCAGCTCGGAGACGACGAGGAGGATGGTGTCGACCTCCTCGGTGACGTCCCAGACGCGCAGGGTGCGCTTGGTGAAGCGGCGTGCGTGCCGGGCCGCCTCGGGGACGCGCCACACCGTCCAGTTCTCGCGCCGGGGGCGGGTGGCGAGGCCGTCGTAGCGCATGAGGAGCAGGGCCACGTCGTCGTCGCGGCGGGCGTTGCCGAGCAGGGCGTCGGCGACGAGGCCCAGGTGAGCGGGGTCGGAGACGGCGAGGCCGTGGGCGAGCCGGTCGAGTCCCTCGTCGATGTCGGCCTCCTTGGACTCCACCAGGCCGTCGGTGGTCAGCGCGATGACCGTGCCGGGCTGGAGCCGCAGCGGGCTCATCGGGAACTCGGCCTGGGTGACCACGCCGAGCGGTGGGCCGCCGTCCAGATCGGGGATCTCGGTGCCGCCGTCCGGGTGGCGCAGGACGGGCGGCAGATGACCGGCCCGCACGTACCAGGCGGAGCCCTCCTCCATGTCGACGTCGACATAGCAGCAGGTGGCGAAGAGGTCGGTCTCCAGGTCGATGAGGAGCCGGTTGGCGTGCGAGACAACCACGTCGGGCGGGTGTCCCTCGACGGCGTAGGCGCGCAGCGCGGTGCGCATCTGGCCCATGAGGGTGGCGGCGCCCGCGTTGTGGCCCTGGACGTCGCCGATGACGAGGGCCACGTGGTTGTCGGGCAGCGGGATCACGTCGTACCAGTCGCCGCCGACCTCAAGACCGGCCGTGGTCGGCAGATAGCGGGCGACGGCGACCCCGCCGGGCAGTTTCGGCAGCCGGCGCGGCAGCAGCTGGCGTTGGAGCATGCCGACGAGTTCGTGCTCGGCGTCGAAGGCGTGGGCGCGCATCAAAGCCTGGCCGGCGAGGCCCGCGGAGGCGGTGAGCAGGGCGCGTTCGTCGGGGCCGAAGACGTGCGGGGTGTCCCAGCCGATCAGACAGGCCCCGGACACCCGGCCGCCGGCCGACAGCGGCAGCACGGCGAGGCCGCCCGGTCCGACCTCGGCGAGGGCGGGTTCCAGGTCGGTGCCGGCGGGCCAGATCGCGGCGCGGCCCTCGCGCAGGGCGGCGGCGAGGGTGGGCATGGTGCGGACGGGCGCGTCGGGCCATTCGCTGCGCCACTCCTGGCGCCACAGCTCGGGCCAGGACTCCGGTTCGGGCGGGTCGAGGACGGTGACCACGAGCCGGTCGCCCTCCAGTTCGGCGAGCGCGATCCGGTCGGCGCGCAGCGGTTTACGCAGGGCGGCGACCACGGCCTGGCTGACGTCACGGACCGTGCCGGCCATGGCGAGGGCGGCGGCCAGGCGCTGGACGCGGGCCACGTCGTTGACGCCGGAGCGCAGCTGGGAGGCGTCGCCGACGGTGCCGACGAGACGGGCCGGGCGGCCGTCGCCGCCGGGCAGGAGCCGACCGCGCAGCCGCAGCCACTTCGGCGGTCCCGAGGGCTGCAGGACCCGGAACTCCAGCTCGCGGTCGCCGATGGCCATGTGGTCGGCCTCGACGACGGACATCAGCGAGGGCAGGTCCTCGGGCACGGTCAGTCCGAGGAGGGTCTCGACCTTGCCGTCGAAGTCGTCCGGGCCGAGCCCGAACAGCGTGAGGATGTCGCCGCCGACCTCGACCCGTCCGGTGTCCATGGCCAGGTCGAAGGAGCCCGCGGGCAGTTCCTCGCCCGCCACCGCCTCGTCCGGGACCGGGATCGCGACCGCCTCGGCGACCAGCGTGAGGCAGGCGCGGTCGTCGGTGTCGAACCCGGCCGGGTGCTCGCTCACCGCGAGCAGACAGCCGCCGCCGCGCACGGGCAGGGCCGCCAGATGGAACTCCCCGGTCGGCAGCCGTCGCGAGTCGCAGCCGGCGGCCAGTTCCCCGGGATCGAGCCACACCGGGTGCCCGGTCCGGCGCACCTCGGCGACCGGTGCTCCCCCGGACGCCGGATAGCCGTCGCGCAGTCCGTACAGCGTGCGCGGCACACCGACCGACTCGACCAGGCACAGCAGGTCGGCCTCACCGGACGTGTACACCCCAGCGAAGGTCGCACCGGCGAAGACGAGGGCCTGTTCGAGGACCCGGCGCAGCCGTTCGCGGGAGTCGAGATCGGTGGTGAGCGTTTTGAGGGCAAGTTCGGCCCGCAGCGTTCTCGCTCTGCGTCCCTCAGCGCCCTCACTGACCACGTCCGCAATTACAGCGCTTATGCGCCGACTACGCAGCCCCTGTGACCGTTCCGTGGAGATGAGGGACCGGATGGCCCTCAGTGCCGCGCCCTCAGTGCCTTGCCCCCGGCACCGCTCGCCGTGCGCGTCGGGCCCGCAGGGTGGAGCCTGACCCTGAGCCCCGAAACGGCACGGCCGGGCGAGGAGGTGGTCGGCGTGTCCGACGGGCAGTTGTCCCGGCAGGTGTCCGGACAGGAGCCGGTCGGCCGGCCGATGCTGTCGCTCGCGCTGGCCGCGATGATGGACGCCGTCCACGCGCACTCGGGCGCGGTCTATCTGCTGACGCCCGACGAACCGGTGCTGGAGATGGCGGTGATGGCGGGTCTGCCCCGGGCGTTCGCCGCGCCGTGGGAGCGGGTGGGGCTGAGCGCGCCGATCCCGGTGGCCGAGGCGGTGCGCGAGCGGCGGCTGATCTGGGTCGGCGGCGAGGAGGACATGGCCCGCCGCTATCCGCGGATCGCGGTCGTGCTGCCGTATCCCTTCGCGCTGGCGGCGGTGCCGGTGGCCACCGGGTCCGCGGTCTACGGCTCGGTCTTCGTGACCTGGCCCGGTTCGCATCCGCCGGTGCTGTCCGAGCGGGACCGCGAGCAGCTGACCAGCGCCTGTGCCCGGCTCGCGGTGCGGCTGGAGCGGGCGATGGAGGAGCGCCGTCCGGCGCGGGCGGAGCCCGCTCTGCTGGCGACGGGGCCCGCGACGAGTGTGGCCGGGACGCTGGGCACGGTCGAGGCGGCGCGAATGGTGGCCCGGCTGCCGTACGGGCTGTGTTCGCTGGATCTGCATGGGCGGGTGGGCTTCGCGAACGCGGCGGCCGGGGAGCTGCTCGGGATGTCGGTGAGCAGTCTGCTGGGCACCCAGTTGTGGGCGGCGGTGCCCTGGCTCAACGACCCGGTGTACGAGGACCGTTACCGGGCCGCGCTGCTCAGTCAGCAGGTCACGTCGTTCGTGGCGTTGCGTCCGCCGGGCGAGTGGCTGTCGTTCCGGATGTATCCGAGCACGACCGGGCTGAGTGTGCGGATCAGCCGGGCGCGGGCGGTGACGGAGCTCGGCCGGGCGGCGCCGCGGCCGGACGAGGGGCCCTCGCGCCTTGTGACCATCTCCCAGGTGCTGAGTCTGGCGGGGGCGCTCACCGAGGCGGTCGGGGTGGAGGACGTGGTGCAGCTGATCGCGGACGAGGTCGCGCCGGCCGTGGGCAGTCAGGCGCTGGTGGTGCTCGGTTCGCGGGGCGGGCGGCTGCATGTGCTGGGGCACCGCGGCTATCCCTATCCGCATGTGGTGGAGCGCTTCGACGGAATGGCGCTGACCGAGTCGACGCCGGGGACGGCCGCGCTGAACAGCGGAGTGCCCGCGTTCTTCGATTCGCGGCAGGACCTGGAGCGGCTGTATCCGAGCCGGAACACCACCCCCGACGGGTTCGCGGCCTGGGCGTATCTGCCGCTGGTGGCGTCCGGGCGGCCGGTCGGCACCTGTGTGCTGGCGTATGCCGAGCCGCATGTCTTCCCCGCGGACGAGCGCGCGGTGCTGACGAGTCTGGGCGGGCTGATCGCGCAGGCGCTGGAGCGTGCGCTGCTCTACGACGCGAAACACCAGCTGGCGCACGGGCTGCAGGCTGCGCTGCTGCCGCACTCGCTGCCGCCGCTGCCGGGCATCGAGGCCGCCGCCCGCTATCTGCCGGCCACCCAGGGCATGGAGATCGGCGGCGACTTCTACGACCTGGTGACCACCTCGGGTCCGGCAGCGGTAATCGGCGACGTCCAGGGCCACAACGTGACCGCGGCCGGGCTGATGGGGCAGATCCGGACGGCCGTCCGCGCGTACACGACGGTCGGCCAGGCCCCGGAGGAGGTCATGCGCAGCACCAACCGGCTGCTGATCGACCTGGGCGTGGAGCTGTTCGCGAGCTGTCTGTATCTACGGCTGGATCCCGCGCGCGGTACGGCCGTGATGGCGCGTGCCGGTCATCCGCCGCCGTTGCTGCGCCGTCCGGACGGGCGGGTGCGGGTGCTCGACCTGGCCGGTGGTCCGTTGCTGGGCATCGACGCCGACGCGACCTATCCGACGACGGAGGTGAATCTCGCACCCGGTTCGGTCCTCGCGCTCTACACCGACGGGCTCATCGAGTCCCCCGGCGTCGACATCGAGGACGCCCTCGCCGAACTGGGACAGCGCCTCGCCGCGGCCGGGGACCTGCCGTTGGAGGAGATCGCCGACGAACTCGTGCGGCACAGCGCCTCGGCGCCGGAGCGGATCGACGACGTGGCGCTGCTTCTGCTGCGGGCCCGGGAGCCGGGCCCCGACTGACGTACACGCAGGGCGGTCCGGCCCTCCCGCCGGAGGGCCGGACCGATCCACCGCCGACCTGAAACTCTGGAAGGGGTCGGTCAGTGGCTTGAGGTGAGCGAGGAACCGTCGTCGGATCCGGTGCCCGTCCCGTCGGTGGCGGACGGGTCGACGGCACCGGACTGGTCGCCGGTTCCGTCGGTGGCGGACGGGTCGACAGCTCCGGACTGGTCGCCGGTTCCGTCGGTGGCCGACGGGTCGACAGCTCCGGACTGGTCGCCGGTTCCGTCAGTGGCCGACGGGTCGGCCGCGGTCGCCGACGGGTCCGCCGTGGCGGTGTCGCCCGCACCCGCGCCCGCACCGGCACCCGCGTCGCCGAGGGTGGCCCCGGTCGCCGTGAGCGCGGCGGTGACCGGCTGGAAGAAGGTCTCGCCGCCGCTGGTGCAGTCGCCGCTGCCGCCGGAGGTGAGGCCGACCGCGCCGCCGTCCTGGGTGAAGAGGGAGCCGCCGCTGTCACCCGCCTCGGCGCAGACGTCCGTCTGGATGAGGCCGTTGACGGTGTCGACACCGTTGGGGTCGGTCTCGCTCTGGAAGTTGACGGTCGCGTCGAGTCCGGTGACCGTGCCGTCGTGCAGACCGGTGGTGGAGCCCATCCGGAAGACCTGCGTGCCGACCGTGGCGTCCTCGGCCTGGGTGATCTGGACGGTCTGGCCGTTGCCCACGTTGACGTCGCTCGTGGTCTGGGTGGCCGGGTCGTCGTACTTCACCAGGGAGAAGTCGTTGCCGGGGAAGGTGGCCTGGTCGACCGTTGCGATCGGCTGGCCGTCCTGCGAGTCCGACCACTGCTTCGCCGCGACACCGCAGTGCCCGGCGGTCAGGAAGGCGGGGGTGCCGTCGCTCGCGGTGACATTGAAGCCGAGGGAGCAGCGGACGCCGCCCTGGTCGGTCTGGGCGAAGATGGCGTCGCCGCCCGACACCAGGGTCTTGAAGGAGCCGGCGGTCTTCTTGACGGTGGCCATGTCGGTGCCGAGGCTCTTGACCGTCGAGAGCACGGTGTCCCAGTTGGAACCGGTGACGGTGCTGTCGGCGAGGACCTGGATCTTGTTGGTCTTCGGGTCGACCGACCAGGCCGTGCCGGGGACGGTGGCCTTGGTCTTCAACACCTTGGCGGCGGCGGTGAGTTCGGCGGTGCTGTTCTGCACCTCGCGCACCTTGGCGCCGGCCTTCTCCGCCTGTACGACGACGTTGTTGTTGTCGCCGGAGACCACGTTGACGACGAGCTGCTGGGTGGCGCTGTCGTAGTAGGACCCGGCGAAAGCGTCGCCCAGCAGTCCGGCGATCTGCGAGGAGAGGTCCGAGGCGCCCGTCGCCTTGAGGGTCTTGGGGGTGGCGGCGCCTGCCGAGTTGTCCTGGGACGCGTTGGCGTTCGGCAGCAGGATCGCCGCCGCTCCGAGTGCAGCGACACCGCCGACGGCTATCGCGGCCTTGCGCTTCGGAATTCGCTTGTGACTCAAACTTCTCGACCTCCTGGGGACCGGGGTCTGCGCCGCCGGGGGTGGCGGCTTATGGGGGCGCCTGGATGCCCGTTGATACGCACGTGTCACGTGAGGTGTTCAATTCCGTTTCTCAACTTCCTTTGCGAAAACGCGAATCGGCCATGTCCAAGCGCCGACCTGGTAGGGATACGAGGCGGCTGCGGGCCTGTGCCCACGGCGTGGCGGGGCCTCCGCGTCCGGTGTCCGCCGAGCGGCCGGATGTCTTGATCGAATCGGTGGCCGCCCGAACCGCCGCGTGTGCGAGCCCAGTTGACTCACTCCCGGACCGGAACGGAAAGCGATCGACCAGTAACGGTCCGTCGAGAACGGTCGGCGGAATCCTGGCTTCAGGGAATCTGCACAGCGCGTACCCAACGAAGTCACCGGATCCGACGGATCTGCACATGCACACGCCCCCGGAAACGCCTTTGGTGGGGAGTGCCCGATTCCGCTTCGGCGCCGCAAGCCCTCCTGCGGAGCGATGCCGTGCAGCCTGTGAAGAACTCGCCGACACCTCGTGCCCACGCCTGCACGGTTCGCGCCCCCTGGGGCTCAAGTGCCCTGGTGGGACGGGAGTTTGATTGGCTGCGCCCGTCCGCAGCGTGCTTTGATCCATCGCACCGCAGGAGCCACGAGGGCTCCGGAAACGGCGCCCGGCGCCTGCGGTCGCGGCCGTCGTCTGTCCCCAGAGGGGGCCGCTCCCCCCTTGTGAATATCCATATGAAGGGAAGTTCCCCCATGAACTCCACCCCCCAGGTCGAGACCGTTGAGATCTCCGACGCCGAGCTCGACAACGTCTCCGGCGGTCTGTCCCTGAACGCCCTCGGCACCGTCACCGGCCTGGTCGACGGCGTTGTCCCGGTCTCCGGCCTGGCCGACTCGGTCATCGGCACGGTCGAGGGCACCACCGGCCTGAGCGTGGCCCCGGTCACGGGCCTGGTCGCCGGTCTCTGATCGCGCCTTGTTCCACCAGTCCCGGAGCCGTTTCCCGGCTCCGGGACTCTCGGTTGCCGTAAAAGATCTCTCCCCTAGGTGAGGGAAATTCGTGCAGTTCCGCCAACAGGCCCTCGCCAAGCTCCAGTCGCCCGAAGAGCTCGATCTTCCGGTGCGCTTCGCGCGTCCGCAGGGCTGGCTCGTGCTCTGTGTGACGGTGGTCGTCGTGGCCGCCGCCTCCGTGTGGGCGGTGACCGGCTCCGTGGCCTCCACGGTCGGGGCGTCCGCCATCCTCACGCACGGGGAGGGCAGTTACATCCTGCAGAGCCCGGTCGCAGGCCAGGTCACCGCCGTCGTCGCCCAGGAGGGCGAACGGCTGCCGGCCAACTCCCCTGTCCTGCAGGTCCGTACGGCCGACGGCGACTCCGTCGTGCGCACGGTCGCCGCGGGCCGGATCACCGCGCTCGCCGCCACCATCGGCCAGATCATCCAGACCGGCGCGAACGTCGCCGCCGTGGAGAAGGTCGCGCACGCCACCGACCCGCTCTACGCGACGGTGTACGTCCCCGCCGAGAACGCGGCCTCCATTCCCGCGAACGCCGCCGTCGACCTGACCGTGTCGTCCGTGCCGACACAGACGTACGGCGTGCTGCGCGGCCAGGTGAAGGCGGTGGACCGGTCCGCCCAGTCGGCGCAGCAGATCGCCGCGTTCCTCGGGGACAGCCAGCTCGGCGAGCAGTTCACCAAGAAGGGCAGGCCGGTGGCCGTGCTGGTGAAGCTCGACAAGTCGGCGCGCACGAAGAGCGGTTACAAGTGGTCGTCCGCCGACGGGCCGCCGTTCGCGCTCACTTCCATGACCATGGCCTCGGCCTCGATCAGGCTGGCCGATCAGCGTCCCCTCGATTGGCTGCTGCCGTGAGCCCCGCACAGGACACCCGTTCCCGGCGCCGTTCCGCGCCGCCGAAGCGCCCAGTACCCAAGGGCCGTGCGAAGACGGTCCGTTCGCCCACCGTCCTCCAGATGGAGGCCGTGGAGTGCGGCGCCGCCTCTCTCGCGATGGTCCTCGGCTTCTACGGCCGCCACATCCCGCTGGAGGAACTGCGCATCGCCTGCGGTGTCTCCCGCGACGGCTCGCGCGCCAGCAACTTGCTGAAGGCGGCGCGCAGTTACGGCCTCACGGCCAAGGGCATGCAGATGGACACCGCCGCCCTCGCCGAAGTGCGGTCCCCGGCCGTCCTGTTCTGGGAGTTCAACCACTACGTCGTCTACGACGGCATGGGCCGCCGCTTCGGCCGGCGCGGGGTGTACATCAACGACCCTGGCAAGGGCCGCCGGTTCGTGCCCATGGAGGACTTCGACTCCAGTTTCACCGGAGTCGTGCTGGTCATGGAGCCGGGCGAGGGTTTCGAGAAGGGCGGGCGCAAGCCGGGTGTCCTGGGCGCGATGCCCGCCCGGCTGCGCGGCACCGCGGGCACGATGCCCGCCGCCGTCCTCTCCAGCCTGCTGCTGGTCCTGGTCGGCGCGGCGATGCCCGCGCTCAGCCGGACCTACATCGACATGTTCCTGATAGGTGGTCAAACCTCCCTGCTGGGCGTGCTGTTCGCGTCCATGGGGACCTGCGTGCTGCTCACCCTGGTGCTCACCTGGCTGCAACAGGCGAACCTGCTGCACGGCCGCATCATCTCCTCCACGCTCTCCAGCGCCCGCTTCCTGCGCCATCTGCTGCGGCTGCCGGTGACGTTCTTCTCCCAGCGCAGCCCGGCCGACCTGGTGCAGCGCCTCCAGTCGAACGACTCCGTCGCGGAGACCCTGGCCCGCGATCTCTCGGCGGCGGGCGTGGACGCGGTGGTCGTGGTGCTCTACGCGGTGCTCCTCTACACCTACGACCCCCAACTCACGTACGTGGGCATAGGTGTCGCGCTGCTGAACGTGGTGGCGATGCGGGTCGTCATCCGGCTGCGCGCGACCCGTACCGCGAAACTGCGCGCCGACTCCGCCCGGCTCACCAACACCGCTTACACCGGGCTCCAGTTGATCGAGACGATGAAGGCGACCGGCGGCGAGGACGGCTACTTCCGCAAGTGGGCCGGACAGCACGCCACCACCCTGGAGGAACAGCAGCGACTCGGGGTGCCGAGCGCCTGGCTGGGCGTGGTCGCGCCCACGCTGGCCTCCCTCAACAGCGCGCTGATCCTGTGGATCGGCGGCATGCGGGCCGTCGAAGGGCACATCTCCGTCGGCCTGTTGGTCGCCTTCCAGGCACTGGTCACCCGCTTCACCGCGCCGATCACCCGGCTCAACGGCGTCGCGGGCCGCATCCAGGACTTCACGGCCGACGTGGCCCGCCTCAAGGACGTCGAGAACTTCCAGGCGGATCCCCTCTACTCCCGTGCGGGCGGCGCCGATTCGACCCGCCGGCTGCAGGGACACGTCGAGCTGGAGAACATCACCTTCGGCTACAGCCCCCTCGACAAGCCCCTCCTCACCGGCTTCTCGCTCACGGTCGGCCCGGGCCAGCAGGTGGCGCTGGTCGGCGGCTCCGGCAGCGGCAAGTCGACGGTGTCCAGGCTCATTTCGGGTCTCTACGCGCCCTGGGAGGGCGTGATCCGTATCGACGACCACCGGCTGGAGGACATCCCGCGCGGCGCGCTCGCCGCCTCCGTCTCCTTCGTCGACCAGGACGTGTTCCTCTTCGAGGGCTCGGTCCGCGACAACGTGGCGCTGTGGGACCCGTCGGTCCCGGACGAAGCGGTGACGGACGCGCTGCGGGACGCCGCCCTGTACGACGTCGTCATGCGGCGGCCCGGCGGCATCCACAGCCGGGTCGAGCAGGACGGGCGCAACTTCTCCGGCGGTCAGCGTCAACGCCTGGAGATCGCACGGGCGTTGGTGCGCAGGCCCAGCATCCTCGTGCTCGACGAGGTGACGAGCGCCCTGGACGCGGAGACCGAGCTGGTCGTCATGGACAACCTCCGCAAGCGCGGCTGCGCCTGCGTGGTGATCGCGCACCGGCTCAGCACGGTGCGCGACAGCGACGAGATCGTCGTCCTCGAACACGGCACGATCGTGGAACGCGGGCGGCACGACGCCCTGGTGGCGGCCGGCGGCGCGTACGCCACGCTGGTCAAGGAGCGGTGAGATGACGTCCGTTCACGAAGGCGACCTGGTCCTCGGCGCACTGGGATCCCTGGGCATGCCGATCGACTGCACCGGATTCAACCGCCTCGACCTCGAAGGCCCGCAGGTGCTGTGGCTGGTCGCGTCGGGCGCCATCGACCTCTTCGCGGTGGACGCCGTACGGCAGGGGCACTGGCACCACCTCGGCCGGCTGGAGGCGGGTTCACTGCTGCTCGGCCCGGTCGCCGGGCCCCAACACACGCTGGTGGCACGCCCGTTGCGGGACTGCGTGGTGCACCGCATCAACCTGCGCGAGCTGTACCAGCCCGCGAACACCCAGACCTGGTCGTACGACGAGTACGGCAACCCCCAGTACGTACCCCCGACTTCGAGCCCGCTCGAATACGCCCTCGCCCTCGGCGTCGGCCGCGGACTCTCCATCCTCTTCCAGGCGCCGATGGCCGGCGAACGGGCCGCCGCGCTCACGGACGACGACGTCTTCTGGATGCAAGTGCCCCCGGGCAGTGTGCAGTACGGGTCGATGTACGGCGCGGAGGCGGCGGCCGATCTGCTGATGGACCCCGGTGTCTGGCAGAGCATGGTCGACCAGCAGTACCGGCTGCTGTCCACGCTGGACAAATGGATCGAGCAGCTGGAGCGCACCCACGAGACCCGAACCGCCGCCGGTATCAAGGCCGGTGAGGCGGTCCGTGCCCAGGCCGACCGGACGCTGCTCGCGTCGATCGGCAAGTCGTCGGCGCGGCGCACGACGGCCGCCGATGCCGACGCGTCGTACGCGGCCTGCAGGTTGGTCGCCGAGGCGGCCGGCATCACCCTCGCCGAACCCGCGCAGAGCGGCAGCGAGAGCGACCGTCTGGACCCGGTCGAGCGGATCGCCCTGGCGTCCCGGGTCCGGGTACGGGCCGTGCGGCTCGACGGGCGCTGGTGGCGGGACAACGTCGGTCCGCTGGTGGGCCATCGGGCGTTGTCCGGCGCGCCGGTCGCCCTGTTGTGGCGGCGCGGCGGCTACGTCGCCGTACATCCGGCGACCGGCCGCGAGACGCCGATCGAGAAGGCGAACGCGGAGGAGTTCGAGCCGCGCGCGGTGATGTTCTACCGCCCGCTGCCCGAGCGCCGCCTCGGCCCGCTGAGGCTGCTGCGCTTCAGCATGCAGGGCACCGGGAGCGACCTCTCCAACCTGCTGGTCAGCGGGCTGGTGACGGTCGCGATCGGGGCGCTGGTGCCGATCGCGACGGGCAAGGTGCTCGGCGAGTTCGTGCCGAAGGCGCAGACCGGCCTGATCGTGCAGGTGTGTCTGGCCGTGATGGTGACGAGCGTGGTGGCGGCGGCCTTCATGCTGCTGGAGAACCTCACCATGCTCCGCCTGGAGGGCCGGATCGAGGCCACGCTCCAACCGGCCGTCTGGGACCGCCTGTTGAGGCTGCCGACGAAGTTCTTCACCGAACGCTCGACGGGCGAGCTGGCGAGCGCGGCGATGGGCATCAGCTCGATCCGCCGTCTGCTGGCGGGAGTTGGTCCCGTGGTCGCGCAGTCGGTGACGGTCGGCGTGATGAACCTGGGGCTGCTGTTCTGGTACAGCCCCTCGATGGCGCTCGCGGCGATCGGCATGCTCGTGGTGATCGCGGCCGTGTTCCTGGGCCTCGGTCTGTGGCAGGTGCGCTGGCAGCGCAGACTGGTCGTGCTCAACAACAAGCTGAACAACCAGGCGTTCCAAACCCTGCGCGGACTGCCGAAGTTGCGGGTCGCGGCGGCCGAGAACTACGCCTACGCGGCCTGGGCCTCCGAGTTCGCGCGCAGCCGTGAACTCCAGCAGAAGGTCGGCCGGATCAAGAACCTCACCACGGTGATGGGCGCGGTGTACCTGCCCGTCTGCACCCTGCTGATGTTCATGCTGCTCGCGGGCCCGGCACGCGGCTCGATGTCGGCCGCGGCCTTCCTCACCTTCAACACCTCGGTGACGATGGTCCTGACCTCCGTCACCAGCCTGACCGGCGCCTTCGTCTCGGTGGTCTCCGCACTGCCGCTGTTCGAGGAGATCAGGCCGGTCCTGGACGCCGCCCCGGAGGTCCGCACCGCGAGCACCCGCCCCGGCCGGCTGTCCGGCGCGATCGAGGCCCGCCGCCTGTCCTTCCGCTACGCCGACGACGGCCCCCTCGTCCTCGACGACGTGTCGTTCGAGGTGCGCGCGGGCGAGTTCGTGGCGATCGTCGGCCCCAGCGGCTGCGGCAAGTCCACCCTGCTGCGCCTCCTCATCGGCTTCGACAAACCGGTCTCCGGCAGCGTCCTCTACGACGGCCAGGACCTGGGCGCCCTCGACCAGTCGGCGGTACGGCGGCAGTGCGGGGTGGTGCTCCAGCACGCGCAGCCGTTCACCGGATCCATCCTGGACGTCATCTGCGGCACCGAGCCGTTCACGCCGGAGGAGGCGATGGCGGCGGCCGAGATGGCGGGGCTCGCCGAGGACATCAAGCGCATGCCGATGGGCCTGCACACCATCGTCGCGGGCAGCGGCGCGGTCTCGGGCGGCCAGCGTCAACGCCTCATGATCGCGCAGGCGTTGATCCGCCGGCCGCGCATCCTGTTCTTCGACGAGGCGACCAGCGCCCTGGACAACGAGACCCAGCGCACGGTGATCGAGAGCACCAAGGCCCTCAAGGCGACCCGGATCGTCATCGCGCACCGCCTGTCGACCGTCCTGGACGCCGACCGCGTGGTCGTCATGGAGGACGGCAAGGTCGCCCAACAGGGCCCGCCCGCCCAGCTGTTGGCGGATACGGGCGGCCGGCTGCACGAGCTGGTCCGGCGGCAGATGGCGTGACGGGCCAGTCCGGGCCGGGGACAGGTCCGTCCAAGCCCGGCACGAGTCAGTCCAGGCCGGGTACGGGGGCGCCCGAGGGAATCCCGGCCGCCAAGTAGCCGTCGTAGAACTCCTTCCAGGGCGCCCCGGCGCCCGCATGAGGTCCCTCGGCGCGCTCGCCGCGGGCCTTCGCGTCCAGCGCGGCCAGGCACACCTCCCACCCGGCCCCGTTCCTGGACGCGGTGTCCTCGGCGCTCAGGACGTTGGTGAGGGTGAAGCGGGTGCGCTTCTCCTCGACCTCCTCCAGGTCGAAGTGCAGCTCGTCGCCGCCCCATTCGAAGGAGAGGTGCCGGGGCGGGTCGACGGCGATGACCTTGCCGGTCGACTCCGGCATGTTCGGGTCGCCGCTGAAGGTGACCGTGCCGCCGGGGCGCAGCTCGAACTCGGCGCGTGAGGGGAACCACTGGGCGAGTTCGTCGGGGTCGGTCACGAACTGCCAGACGCGGTCGAGCGGTTGGTCGTAGACGCGGCTGAAACGGACGGCGGGGCGGCCGTCTTCGAGGGTGAGATAGGTGCCGGTGAGATCGACGGACATGTTCGGATCAGTCCTTCGGGACGGGGTTCCGGGCATCGTCGTCCGACGTCTCGTCGAGGCGCCGGCCCAGCCTGTCGAGGCTGCGGTTCCACAGCTCGCGGTAGGGGGCGAGCCAGGCGTCGAGTGCGGCGATCGGGGCGGGGTCGAGGGCGTAGACGCGGCGCTGCGCGTCCTGTCGTACCCGGACCAGTCCCGCGTCCCGCAGCACCCGCAGATGCTTCGACGTGCTGGGCTGGCTCAGACCGCAGGCCTCCCCTATCTCGCCGACGGGCCGGGGCCGCTCCAGGAGCAGGGCGACGATGGCCCGCCGGTGGGGATCGGCGAGGGCGGTCCAGAGCGAGGCGTCGGACATGGTTCCAATATGCCTCAGTGGTTATATGCCGGTCAAGGCATGCACGGCAGGCCCGCTCAGGAACCGCGCGCCCCGCTCAGGAATCCGCGCGCGCCGTTCAGGAGACCGGGCGGCCGTATCCAGGGATGCCCTCGTGATTCACCCTGTGCGCCGCCCAGCTGTACAGGTGCAGGTCGAGGCCGTCCGGGTCGTTGAAGACCAGCAGCCAGCCGATCGAGGCCTCGATCACCGGCGAGTGCGGGATGCCGACGGTGTCGAGGTGGGCCGCCCAGGCCTCGACGTCGGCACGGTCCGGGACCGCGAAGCTGACCGGGTCGAAGCCCTGACAGCCTTGCGCGGCCTGGGAGTTGACCCGCAGGCAGAGCGTCGAGTCGCCGAGCCCCGGCACCTCCCCGGCCACGCCGCGCACGACGCCGTCCGCCGCGTCCGGGTACTCGTGCGTGACCTTGAAGCCGAGGACTCGGCCGTACCAGTCGCGCGAGCGGTCGAGATAGGTGACGGGCATCTCGACGTGGTGGATTCCGGCGAGCTCCGGCATGGCGCTCACGCTCCTCATCGCTCCGGTTTCGCTCCGTGAATTTCACCGTTCACGGAGAAGGGGTTCACGGGCACGCGCATGAAGGAGGTGGCGGCGCCGGCCGGTGTCGGCGAGCGCACGCTGTACGACGCGTTCCCCACCAAGGCCGCCCTGTTCGGGCACACCCTGGGTGTCGCGATCGCTGGTGACGAGGAGCCGGTCGCCGTCCCGGACCGCCCCGAGACCCTGGAGATCCGGGACGAGCCCGACCCCGGGCGCGCGATCGGCCGCAGCGTCGACCAGATCACCGAACTGCTGGAACGCGCCGGTGACTTGATCATGGTGACCGTCGAGGCGGCGGGCGCCGACCCGGACATGCGGGCCTCGGCGGACGCGGGCGCCGAGGCGACGTACGGCGTGCATCTGGCGCTGGCCACGGCACTTCAGGAGCGCGGGGCCCTTCGCGCGGGCCTCGACGCACGCACCGCCGCCGACACGCTCTACGCGCTCGCGTCACCGCACATGCATCAACTCCTGCGCAGGCACCGGGGCTGGACGCGGGAGGCCTACCGGGCTTGGCTGTGGCGGGTGTTGGTCGCGGAGCTGCTCGGCTCTCACTGAGCCGCGCCTTTCCAGAGCGCGGGGACGTCGCCGTCGCGGCTGTGCAGTTGCGTCGCCAACGCCCGTACCGCCGCCGCGAATCGGGCGGGGTCGCACAGGAACTCCATGTAGATGCCGGGAATTCGGCCCACGGCACTCCGATCCGGCGGGCGATCTCGATCGACGGGCGGGCGTAGTACGTGCCGCGGTCCTCCACTCCGCACCCAACACGATGGGAAACGGGGCCGACTTGAGCGCGGTCTCGTCGGGCCGGAAGCCGGCGAAGCCCGACCACTCCGTGCCGAAGAGGTGGTCCTGGTTTCCCAGGAACCGCTTCCAGAGTTCGCCGGGCCAGCGGTACGTGCCCTCGCCGCGGGTGATCTCGGCGAACCGGCGCCCCGCCGCCGGTGCCCCGCCCTGCACGTACAGCGCGGCGAGTTCGGCGAAGAAACCGCGCCCGGGGTCGCCGTCGGGCAGGACGTTCACGGCGGGCGGCTCATGGGCGATCAGGCCCGTCATCACCTCCGGGTGCAGTGCTGCCAGCACAAGGCCGATGATCGCGCCCCCGCTGGTGCCGAACACCAGCGCCCGCCCGCCGGCCAGGCCGTCGACGAGCGCGCGGGCGTCGGCTGCCTGCACGGCGAGGTCCATCGGCGCCGCGGACCGGCCGGTGCTGCGCGAGTTGCCGCGCCGGTCGTAGGAGATCACCGTGAAAGCGTCGGAAAGGATCTCCGCGACGCCGTCGTAGTAGCCGGCGTCTCCCCCGGCCCCGCTGATCATCAACAGCGCCGGGCCGCTGCCGCGCACCTCGTAGTACAACCCGGCCCCGTCGGCCTCGAACACGCCCGTGCGCATGCCTGGATCCCCATCCCCAGCGAAACGTTGCCGTTTCGCTGGAAGTGCTCTAGTGTCGATGTGTACGAAACCGTTTCGTTTACGTTTTGGTAAACCCCGAACGACTTCCCTGGAGTGGTTCCCGATGTCCCAGAAGACACTGACCGAAGGCACCCAGTCGGGTGTCACGGAGGCGCAGCCCGCGTCCTCCTCGAAGCGGTGGTGGATCCTCGCGATCGTCGCCGTGGCTCAGCTGATGGTCGTCCTCGACGCCACCATCGTGAACATCGCCCTGCCGTCGGCCCAGAAGGACCTCGGCTTCTCCGACGGCAACCGGCAGTGGATCGTCACCGCGTACGCCCTGGCGTTCGCCTCCCTGCTGCTGCTCGGCGGCCGGATCGCCGACCTCTTCGGCCGCAAGACCGCCTTCCTCGTCGGCGTCGTCGGATTCGCCGGCGCCTCCGCCCTCGGCGGTGCCGCCAACAGCTTCGGCATGCTGGTCACCGCACGCGCCCTCCAGGGTGTCGCGGGCGCGCTGCTCGCGCCGGCCGCGCTCTCCCTGCTCAACACGACGTTCACGGACGCCCGCGAGCGCGCCCGGGCCTTCAGTGTGTACGGCGCCATCGCGGGCGCCGGCGGTGCGGTGGGCCTGCTGCTCGGCGGTGTGCTGACCGACGCCTTCGACTGGCGCTGGACGCTCTACGTCAACGTCGCCATCGCCTTCGTCGCCTTCGCCGGCGGCTGGGTCCTGCTCTCCAACCACCGCGACGCCGCGGGCTCCAAGCTGGACGTGCCGGGCACGGTACTGGTCGCCGGCGGTCTGTTCTCCCTCGTCTACGGTTTCTCCAACGCCGAGACGCACGACTGGAGTTCGCCGCAGACCTGGGGCTTCCTGATCGTCGGTGTCGTACTGCTGGCGGCCTTCGTCTGGTGGCAGAACCGTGCAAGGCACCCGCTGCTGCCGCTGCGCATCCTGCTCGACCGGAACCGGGGCGCCTCGTTCCTCGCCGTGCTGATCACTGGTGCGGGCATGTTCGGTGTCTTCCTCTTCCTGACCTACTACCTGCAGCTGAACCTGGGCTTCAGCCCGACCAAGACCGGTGTCGCGTTCCTGCCGATGATCGGTGCCCTGATGGTCATGGCGCAGATGGGCACCACGGTCCTGGTGCCGCGCCTCGGCCCGAAGGTCGTCATTCCGCTGGGCTTCGCCATCGCCATGGTCGGCATGGCCTGGCTGACCGGCATCGGGGTCGGCTCGTCCTACGCGACCCATGTGCTGCCGCAGCTGATCGTGATCGGCGCGGGCCTCGGCATGGTGATGCCTCCGGCGATGCAGCTCGCCACGAGCGGCGTGGCCGCCGAGGACGCGGGCGTCGCCTCGGCGACGGTCAACGCCATGCAGCAGGTGGGCGGTTCGATCGGTACGGCACTGCTGAACACGCTGGCCGCGAGCGCCGCGACCGACTACCTGGCCGGGAAGGACGCGCGCAGCAAGCTGGTCCAGGCACAGGCGACGATCGAGAGCTACACCACCGCGTTCTGGTGGTCGGCGGGCTTCTTCGCCGCAGGTGCGCTGATCGCGTTCGTGCTCTACCGCCGCGGGGTTCCGCAGCAGGACGCGGACGCCGCACCGGTCGTCCACATGTGATCCGCTCCGCCGAGAGCTGAGCCGCACAGACCGAGGGGCCGCCGTCCGCAGGGAGACGGCGGCCCCTCTTCTCTTCGGCTTCTCTTCGGCTTCGCTTCGGCGCGATGGTGGTGGTATGCGTAAATCGGTGGCCGCATACGGCAGTTCGCTCTTCCTGGCGCTCGCCCCGGGCACCGTGGCCGTCCTGCTGCCGTGGTGGCTGACCGGGTGGCGGGCCGGTGACTGGTGGCAGCCGCTGCGGCTGCTGGGCCTCGTGCCGCTCGCGGCCGGCGCGGTCGTACTGCTCATGGCCTTCGCTCGGTTGGTGACCGAGGGGCTCGGCACTCCGGCGCCGGGCGCGCCGACGGAGCGGCTGGTCGTGGGCGGCCTGTATGTGGGCGTTCGCGCGCTAATAAGAGGAGCCCGACCTGGCGCGCAGGTTCGGCGCCGACTACGACCGTTACCTCGAGGGGGTGCCGGGGTGGTGGCCGCGTCTTCGGCCCTTGAGTCAGGACTCGACCACCTATTGACAGAAAGTCAACCTTTCCGACCGAAGTTCACCATGTCGAGTGAACCAGATCTTGCGGGCGGCGTGTCATGGATGCTCAGGGCCTCTCCGGGGTAACTACCGAGACCGAATGCGCCCCGTGCCGAGGTGGAGCGGCCATGACAGCGGAAACGGACGAACGCGACAGTCCCGCGGCCAACTCCTGTGCCCGTACGCGGTCGCACGGCCCCTTCACGGTGGTCGAGGTCTCGGGGGAGATCGACATGGCGACCGCCGGCCTGGTCCTCGACCACCTGGACGCCGCGACGGCGGTCGCGGAGCCCGACGTACTGGTGGATCTGCGGCCCGTGGAGTTCCTGGACTGTTCGGGGCTGCGCGTCCTGTGCCGGGCCGAGCGGCGGGCGAGGGAACGCGGCGGACGGCTGCGGATCGTCTCCGACGGGCCGCGCATCGACCGGCTGTTGCGCGTCTCGGGTCTGCTCGGCCGCTTTCCGCCGCTGCGCGCGCTGCCCTCCCGCGCGGAGAGGCCGCAATGAAAGCAGGGGCCGGCTCGGGCGACCCCACACCGCCCGGCCGACCCCTGGTGCGGGATCGCAGCACTCCGCGACAGGGGCGCGCACTCCCCAGCTACGGACCCTTCCTGATGCGCACGGAGACCGTGCGACCCCGGTCTCTCAGAACGTGAAGACACCTCCGTACCCGTAGGAGTCCTTCACGCACTCGTTGGAGAAGACGCGCTCGTAGGAGACGCGCTTGCCCTGCCAGACGCCCTCGACGGTGACGACGACGGGACGGTAGAGCTTGTTGCAGAGCACATCGCTCCGGGCGGCCAGGGCGTCGAAGTCGCCCCCGATTCCGCGCAGTTCGGCGCAGGCCCGGTCGGCGGACGGGTGGGTGCCGGAGGAGGTGGGCGCGCAGGTGAGGGTCACGGCGCGTTCCGGTGTCGCGAGGGCGGCGTCGTCCCCGTGGCCCATGGTCAGCACCAGGGCCGACGGGGCGTAGAGCGCGGACGGGCCGGTGCCGTGGGCCGCGAGGGCGGTCCCGGCGAGGGGCCCGCAGACGGCGGTGGCCGTCAGGCCCAGAGTCGCTGCCCAGCGCGCGGTGTTCCGCATTGTGTGCATCCTTCCGCTAGATGCCGGTCCCGCTCGGTCGGTGCCGAACCGGCGGGCGCCACTCTGCCGAGTCCGCCGCCGGAACACACATCCGACCCACAGATTTCAGTAACCTTGCGTGTTGAATCAGTGGCGTGAAGTCACAGAATTCGAACGTGCGGACCCCGGAACCACGGGCCTCCTGATCGTCGAATCGGGCCGGTTGGCCGGTTTACCCGCCCTCGCCAATCGTCCTGAAACAGTCCCGAAACATTCCGCTTCAGCTCTCGGCGCACTCCGCCGCAGCCCCTTGCGTTCGCATCGTTCGCGAGTAATCGTCATTACATGATTACGACTGAGCAGCAGGAGAAGCTTCGCGGCTGGTTCACCGGCCGTCTGCCCGACGACCTGTTCGAGGAGCTGGTCGAGGTCACGGCCGACCGCGAGGAGGTCACGGTCATCGGCCGTATCCCCGCGCCCCGGCTCGCCGAGGACGTCTCGGACGCCGAGAAGGAGGCGGCGATCCAGGGCCGCGTCCAGGAGTTCCGCGAGCGCACCCGGGAGACCCGGATCGCGGTCGCCCGCGAGGCCGAGCACCGGTTCCGCAGGAAGGTCTCGTGGGGTGTGGAGTGCGCCGGGGAACGCTCCCTGTTCACCCACATCTCCGCACCCGTCATGACCCGGCTGCGCCAGCCCGAGCGCCAGGTCCTCGACACCCTCATCGCCGCCGGCGTGGCCCGCAGCCGCAGCGACGCCCTCGCCTGGTGCGTACGCCTCGTCCAGCGCCACACCGACGACTGGCTCACCGAACTGCGCGACTCCCTCGAACACGTCCAGCGGGTCCGCGCGCAGGGCCCCGACGCCGAACCGGAGGACACCCCGACCGACAGCGAGTGACATCAGGGTGGACGATTCCTCCACTCACGGCACCAAAGATGGATGAACCGTCCTCTGGCGCGGGTATCGCGGCCGACCGTAGCGTCGGCGGACACCCCGAGGACGGCATCCGTTCACCCCGCCCACCCCGCACGCGTGAACAGCCGTCCGCACCGCCACCGCGCCACCCCGCGCTCCACCGCCGTCCCCCGCTGGAGCCCCCTTGTCCTCGCAGCCCGCCCCCTCCCCCGCCGCACCGAGCCAGTCCCTGACCGAGGTCGAGACCTACGGCGTCGAGACCATCCCCGACGCGGACCGCACCGCCACCCCGCTCGACCTGTTCCGGGTCGCGTTCGGCGGCGCCAACACCTTCTCCACCTGCGTCCTCGGCGCCTTCCCCATCCTGTTCGGCCTCTCCTTCTGGCAGGGCCTCGCGGCCACGCTCCTCGGAGTCGTCGTGGGCGCGCTGATCCTGTGCCCGATGGCGGTGTTCGGTCCGGTCAACGGCACGAACAACGCGGTCGCCTCCTCCGCGCACCTGGGCGTGCACGGCCGGGTAGTCGGCTCGTTCCTGTCCTTGCTCACCGCGGTCGCGTTCTTCTCCATCTCGGTGTGGAGCTCCGGCAACGCCCTGGTCGGCGGCGCGCACCGGCTGTTCGGCCTGGAGCAGAGCACCCTGTCGTACGTCGTCGCGTACGCGCTGTTCGCCGGACTGGTCCTCGCGGTCTGCGTCTACGGCTTCCGGTTCATGCTGTTCGTCAACAAGATCGCCGTGACGTCCGCGACGGTCCTGTTCCTGCTCGGCGCGATCGCCTTCGCCGGTGACTTCGACCCGTCGTACGCCGGGGTCTTCACGGCCTCGGCGGACGCGGCGACCCAATCACTGTTCTGGCCGTCGTTCATCGGCGCAGCGCTGATCGTGCTCTCCAACCCGGTGTCCTTCGGCGCGTTCCTCGGCGACTGGTCGCGCTACATCCCGGCGAACACCCCGCGCCGCAAGGTGGTTGGTGCCGCCTTCCTGTCCCAGATCGCCACGCTCCTGCCGTTCGTCTTCGGCCTGGCGACCGCGAGCATCATCGCCACGAAGGCCCCCAAGTACGTCGACCCGTCCGCCCCCGACTTCGTGGGCGGCCTCCTCGCCATCTCGCCGAGCTGGTTCTTCCTGCCGGTCTGTCTGCTGGCCCTGATCGGCGGCATGTCCACGGGTACGACCTCGCTCTACGGCACCGGGCTCGACTTCTCGTCGGTGTTCCCCCGGCTGTCGCGGGTCCAGGCGACGCTCCTGGTCGGCGTGCTGTCCATCGCGTTCATCTTCATCGGGCGCTTCGGCCTCGACCTCGTGCAGTCGATCTCCACCTTCGCCACGATGATCATCACCTGCACGACACCGTGGATGGTCGTGATGATGCTGGGCTTCTACACCCGGCGCGGCTGGTACGACCCGGACGCGCTCCAGGTCTTCAACCGCCGTCAGCGCGGCGGACGTTACTGGTTCGCGCACGGCTGGAACTGGCGCGGCATGACCGCCTGGTGGGTGGCCGCCGTGGTGGGCGTGCTGTTCACCAACATCCCGGGGCAGTTCGTCGGCCCGCTCGGCGACCTGGCCAACGGCGTCGACATCAGCCTGCCGCTGTCGCTGGCCGTCGCCGCCGTGCTGTTCCTGTCGCTGCTCCGGCTGTTCCCCGAACCCCGTGCGGTGTACGGGCCGCAGGGCGCGCGGCTGGCCCGTACCGTCGAGGTCCCGGTGCCGCCGATCACCGGCCCCGGAGCGGCACCGGTGGCCCCCGCACTGGCCACCGAGGGCAGCTGATGCCGACCTGGATCGACCTGTCGGTGCCCGTCGTCACCGGGATGCCCGTGTATCCCGGTGACCCGGCCGTCGAGGTCTCCCCCGCCCTGACCGTCCCCCGCGACGGTGTCAACGTCCTTGACCTGCACCTGGGTTCGCAGTCGGGCACCCATGTCGACGCCCCCACGTGGACGACGCCCGGCTCCGCCTGCGGCCGGGTTCGTTGCTCGATCCGACGCCCAACCCGGCGATACGACGGCCGACTTCGGCCTGCCCGCCCACCGGGGGCTGTGCGGCGCGGGCGGAGTGATCGCCGAGAACCTCACGGGGCTTGAGCAGTTGGTGGACGTCCCGGACGTGGAGTTGTTCCTGTTCCCGCTACGGCTGCCGGGGGCGGACGGTGCGCCGGTCCGGGCCGTCGCACGGGCGGCCTGATCGCCCCCGAAGGGCCGCTGTCAGACCCGGCGGTTACTTTTGGACCATGACTCAATTCGTTGTGGTGGCGGGCGCGTGGCTCGGCGCGTGGGCGTGGGACGAGGTGGTGCCCGAGCTGCGTGAGGCAGGGCACGGAGTGCATGCGCTGACCCTGTCCGGGCTGGCGGAGAAGCAGGGCGTTCCGGCCGGGCAGCAGACCCATGTCCAGGACATCGTCGACGAGGTCGAGCGCCTCGATCTCCGGGACGTCGTCCTGGTCGGACACAGTTACGCCGGCGTGCCCGTGGGCCAGGCCGCGGAGCGGATCGGCGACCGGCTGGCTCGGGTGGTGTTCGTCGACTCGAACGTGCCGGTGGACGGTAGGTCGTTCCTGGACAGCTTCCCGAGCGACCACATCAGGAAGTCGCTCGACGAGAGCGGCGGAGTCTGGCCGCCCCTGGACCCGGCAGACTACGCGGGCCAGGACCTCACGGACGAACAGATCGCCCGCGTCGTCACCGACGGGGCCCCGCACCCGGGTGCCACCCTCACCGAACCGGCGGTTCTCGCCCGCCCGTTGGCCGACCTCCCGGCCACCTACGTCAAGTGCCTGCTCGACGGCGACGAGTTGCCGGCCCCGGCGGACGAGCTGGTCGCGAGCGGGCGCTGGGAGCTGGTCCGGATGGAGACGGGCCACTGGCCGATGTTCTCCCGGCCCCGCGAACTGGCCCGCATCCTGGACGAGTCGGCCACCCGCTCCTGAAGCACACACCCCCCACCGCGACGAGGATTCCGCATGCCCTCCAAGACCAAGAAGAACGTCCTGGCCGTCGTCCCACCCCACATCGGCGGTCGCACGGCGGGAGCCGGACTGGCGACGCTGCTGCCCGACGAAGTGCACGTCACCGTCGTGGAGGCGGTCGACGAGGACCCTGCGGCCCTGCGTACTGCGCATGTCGTCATCACCGCGCTCTCCCCCGTGACCGCCGAACACCTCGCCGCCGCACCGGAGTTGGAGCTGGTGCAGTGCGCGAGCCACGGCTTCGACTACGTCGACCTGGATGCCGCGCGGGCCCAGGGGGTGCTCGTCTGCAACATCGGCTCCAGCGGCGCCGAGGAACAGAACGTGGCCGAGCAGACCTTCGCCCTGATGCTGGCGCTCGCCAAGCGGATCGTCCCCGCGCACACCGCGCTCGTCGACGGAGACTGGGCGCTGCCCCGGCTGCAGAGCTCGCTGACGGAGCTGTCCGGCAAGACCCTCGGCATCGTGGGACTGGGCGCCATCGGACAGCAAGTCGCCCGCCGGGCAGCCGCGTTCGACATGACCGTCGTCTACGCCGGCCGGCGCCCCGTTCCGGAGGAGACGACGGCGCGGCTCGGCGGCGCCCGCCATGTCCCGCTCGACGAGCTGCTGCGCCTGTCCGACTACGTCACCCTGCACGCCCCGCTCACCGACGAGACCCGGCACCTCCTGAACGCCGAACGGCTCGCGCTGCTCAGGCCGACCGCGTTCGTGGTCAACACCGCGCGGGGCGCCCTGATCGACCAGGACGCCCTGGCGGACGCCCTCGAAGCGGGCACCCTGGCCGGTGCGGGACTCGACGTCTTCGATCCCGAACCGCCCACCCTGGCACTGCGGTTGCTCAAGGCGCCGAACGTGGTGCTCTCGCCGCACGTCGGCGGTGTGACCCGGGAGACCGTCGTCCGGATCGCGCTGGCCGCCGTACAGAACGCGGCCGGTTTCCTGACGGGTGAGCGGCCGGGTGATGTCGTCAGCTGAGCCGGTCCGCGTTGTGCGCGGGGCGCGCGGGCGGGGCTCCCGTGCCGGCGATCGACAGCGAACCGGGGCTGGCCGACACCGAGTCGGTCAGCCAGCGCTGCGAGGCGGAGCCGTCGCGGACCTTGAGGACGATGTCGGCGCCGGGGTCCTTGGCGGTCGAGGTGAGCGCGAGCCCGGAGTCCCAGCGGGGCAGCAACTCGCCCTGCACGGTGAGGTCGTAGCGGACATCGTTGCCGCGCTTGGCCTTCGCGTCCGCGCAGGTGCCGAGGACGACGACACCGGCGTCCGCGTGCGAGTCCAGGCACAGCCCGGAGTTCGCCGCACTGCGCAACAGCCCGTCGGTCCCGTACGACCACTCCTGGGTCTCGGCGGAGGAGCACGCAGCGAGAGCGGTGTCGGCGCCGGCCTTCACGGTGCCCCGGATGTCCAGGCACAGATCGGCGGCGGCGTTGCGCAGCCTCGTCTGTCCGGGTACGGCGGGGAGCCGGGCCGTGCCGGGCGCCGACGCTGACACGTGTCCGCTCCCGCTGGTGGAGGCGACCGGGTCGGCGGTGCCGCCGTGGTCCGGCCACAGGCTGACGGCGACGACGCTCGCGACGACTCCGGCGCCGATCAGTCCGGCACCGACGAAGAACGAGCGGGACGACCGACCGGACCCGGCCGACCTGGCCGCGTCCACGATGCGGCGGCCGGGCGCGGGGAGCCGGGAGAGCAGACGGTGCCGTCCCGAGCCGCCGCTGTGCCCGCCGTGCCGGGCGGCGGTCCGTGTCCGGGTGTCGGGCCGGGAGCGGCCTGGGCGCGAGGCGAGGTAGGGGCGGGCTCCCCAGCCGAGGACCGCCTCCGCGAGGAGGACTCCCAGTCCGCCTTCGAAATAACTCAGTTGTTCGGCGGCGGATCGGCAGTAGCGGCACTGGGCGAGATGCTGCTGGACATCGGGCAGCAGTGTGCCGCCGCGTCGAATGGGGACGTCGAGGAGGCGGTTGTAGAAGCGGCAATCCTTGGTCGGCGCGAGTTCCCGGTGGGCGCGTACACAGCCCTCGCGGAATTTTTCGTGCGCCTGCTGGAGAGCGGCCGACGCGGTGTCGGTATCCATGCCGAGCAGTGCCGCCGGCACGGTTATCGTCTCGGCCTCGACCTCGGTGTGCCACAGCAGACACTGGGCGAACGGCTGAAGGGTCTGGAAAGACCGCTCGGCGAGCTTGCGATTTTCGGGTGTCATGGACTTGGCAGAACGCATCGCGCGCCCCCCGGAGGGTTTCTCCAGGTCCGGCAGAACACCGGATATTCGCTCCTCCGCCGACCACTCCCGGATCGTGTCGCGCACGGTCAGCAGCAGCCGGGGGCGCAGTGCCACGCCGTGTTCGCCGAACGTCAGCCGGTCGAACACCTGGTGGAAGGCGGCCGCGGTGGCCATGGCGGCGACACTGCCCGTGGCGGCGAGGCAGACTCCCGCGTAATCCTGGACCGGCTGCCAGTGCCGCGCCATCAGCAGCGCGACGGAATGCACGGCCTCCCCCTCCGGACGGCCCCGCAGCCGGGCGGCCAGGGTCTCGTCGGATTCCTCGGGAGCCCCGCTGTCCGGCGGAGGGTAAGGAGGACGAGGAGGGGGAGGGAAGGACACGGAGTGGATTCCTCGGATTCGGTTCATCAACAGGTGAATGAGCCCCGGGCATTGCCCTCGCGCGGGCGTTTCACCCTTGCACAACCCACTGAACCCAACAAGGCACTTGGGCAACATCCATACCTTTGAAAGAAAGTCAGATGCGCCGGCAACTCGGTTCACCGGCACCGGCTTTCGACTTTCCATGCGCCCCGTGTGAACCATGCGCACACTCCGAGGCCGCGCGCACGCTCCCGGCGCACGGCACCGCGCGGTCCACTGGAACCGGCCCTTCTCGGAGGCCACGCGCTGGACGGCGGCTCTCCCGCGCCAAACGGCCGCCGACCCTGCTCCTCCCGCCCTCGGTCGGCGGCCCCGAGGGCGGGGGCGGCCCACCCCCGCCCTCCCTTCAGCGGGCCCCGGCCTCGCCACCGATGGTGTCGAGTTCGGCGATCGCATCGGCGGGCAGCACCAGGTCCGCGGCGGCGATGTTCTCGCGCAGATGGGCGCGGGACGAGGTGCCCGGGATCAGGACAGTGGTGGCCGAGCGCTGCAACAGCCAGGCCAGGGCCACCTGTTGGGGCGAGGCGTCCAACCGCGCGGCGACCTCGGTGAGGGTCTTCGACTGCAGCGGGGTGAAGCCGCCGAGCGGGAAGTACGCGGCGAACGCGATGTTCTCCGCTGCGCACCGCTCGACGAGGGCGTCGTCCTGCCGGTTGGCCAGGTTGTAGAGGTTCTGCACGGTGACGACCGGGGCGATGGCCTGGGCCTCGGCCAGCTGGGCGGCGGAGACCGTGCTGAGCCCGAGGTGCCGGATCAGTCCCGCCTTCCGCAACTCGGCCAGGGCGCCGAACTTCTCGCCGATCGACTCCTCGTCGGCGGTGTCCTGGGCACCGAGCCGGAGGTTGACCACGTCGAGCGCGTCGAGCCCGAGGTTGCGGAGGTTGTCGTAGACCTGCGCCTTGAGGTCCTCGGGGTGCCGGGACATGATCCAGCTGCCGTCGGGGCCGCGCCGGGCGCCGACCTTGGTCACGATGTGCAGGTCGTCGGGGTAGGGGTGGAGGGCCTCCTTGATGATCTCGTTGACGACGACCGGGCCGTAGAAGTCGCTGGTGTCGATGTGGGTGATGCCCCGCTCGACGGCCTCGCGGAGGACGGAGACCGCTTCGGTGCGGTCCTTCGGCGGGCCGAAGACGTGGGGGCCGGCCAGTTGCATGGCGCCGTATCCCATGCGGGTGAGGGTGAGGCCCTCGGCCGGGGTGAGGGTGCCGCCGGAAACGGTGTCGGCCATGATGGCGGGCCTTTCGGTAGGTGGGGCGTCCTGTGACCGACTCTGCGCCTGTCGCGGCCGGGCAGGCAGTACCCGGATGTTCCTGGTAGTGACGGGGACACCCACCTGCGTGGATTCGGATCTACGGTGGTGGGTGTGGACGGCAAGAACGCGCTCGGTGAGTTTCTGCGGGCCCGCCGGGAGCGGGTCCGGCCCGAGGACGTGGGCCTGAGCGGCGGCGGGCTGCGCCGGGTGCCGGGGCTGCGCCGCGAGGAGGTCGCCCTGCTGGCCGGTATCAGTTCCGACTACTACCTGCGCCTTGAGCAGGGCCGGGACCGCAATCCGTCGGCGCAGGTGCTGGAGGCGCTGGCCCGGGTGCTGCGCCTGGACGCCGCCGCGAGTGCCCATCTGCTGAGCCTGGCACAGCCGGAGCGGCCGGCCGCGTCGCGCAGACGGGCCAGGAGGTCCGAGGCGGTGCCGGCGAGCGTGCGCGAACTGCTGGACACCTGGTCGGGGCATCCGGCGTATGTGCAGAACCGGTTCACGGACTGTCTCGCGGCCAACGCGCTGTGCCGGGCACTGTCCCCGAACTACGTGCCGGGCGTGAACCTGTTGCGGGCGGTGTTCCTCGACCCCGCCGAACGCGAACTGCGGTGCGACTGGGAGGAGTTGACCGCCGAAGGCGTGGCGACACTGCGCGGTCACATCGGACCGGACGTCGACGAGCCCCGGTTGGTGGAGCTGGTGGGCGAGCTGTCCGTGCGCAGTGAGCGGTTCCGGCTGCTGTGGAGCCGGCACGAGGTACGGCCGATGGTCGGGCGGATCAGTCTCCTCAGCCATCCGCTGGTCGGTGACTTCGAGCTGCGGTCGAACAAGTTCGAGATCCCGGGCACGGACGCCCTGAGCATGGTCGTCTTCCACGCCGAGCCGGGCAGCCGCAGCGCGGAACTGCTGGGCCTGCTGGGCAGCCTCGCCGCGTCCGGAGACGGCGTACCCGGGGAGACGTCACCGGCGCACGAGGACCGGTGACGCTCAGCTCTGCCAGGAACGCAGCCGTTCCGCCGCGCCGTACACGTCCGTCTTCCCGGAGATCAGGTCGCGGGTCAGGTCGACGAGCGCGCCGTACGGCGGATCGATGCCGACGCCGCTGACGAACATGTAGGCCACCGCCGTGGCGCAGGCGAAGCGGGCGTTGGCGGACGGCAGGGGCTTGAGCAGGGCGAGGGTGTGCAGCAGGGCGGTGGCCCGCCAGGCCGGGTCGGAGTCGACACCGAGGCGGGGCGGGTCGACGCGGTGCCGGGCTACGGCCGCCACCAACGCCGAGAAGTCGTTGATGGCGGGCTGGTCCGGCAGGACTTCCTCATGGCGCTGGAGGAGCCACGGCACGTCGATATGGATGACGGGCATGCGTCAGGCGACCCGTCCCTCGCCCTTCGCCGCCGGTTCGTCCTCCGGGAAGGCCGCGGCGAACTCGTCGGCGTGCGTCGCGAAGAAACGGCGGAAGGCCTCCGCGCCCTCCTGCAGCGCCCGGTGCCGGGCGATGCCGGCGGCGGCGGCCTCCCGGACGAGGGCCTTCATCGACGTACCGCGCTCCTTGGCGATCTGCCGCAGGTCCGCTAGCTCGCGATCGCTGAACTCCACGTTGAGAGCTGGCATGACCTCACGGTACCGCTCGGGTACTTACCCGTAAATACCGCCAGGTCAGGAGGCACACCTGACGGTACCGGGCAACCTGGTCCTAGCGCGTCGACCACAGTCCCCTGCGCCGATAACTCCCCTCCCAGAAGACCCGGTTCAGCACCCGCACCGGCGGCGGGAACGCCCCCAGGAACCGCGCCCGGTCCACCGCCGACACCCCGTCGACGAGCCACGGCACGAACACCGCGGCCCCGCGCAGCCCCTGTGTCTCCCGCAGCCGCCCGGTGAAGGCGGCCCAGTCCGCGTCCGTCAGCACCTCCCCCATCAGCGGCAGCGCGCTGTCCTCCTCGTGCTTGAGGTGATCGTCGAGGGTCGCCCGCAACGCCCGTACCAGGTCGGGGAGTTCGAAGGCCCGGTCGGCCAGCGCGGTGTCCACGGCGGCCAGCAGCGGGTCGATACGGGCGTGTTCGGCCTCCATCTCGTCCAGCATCCCGAGGTCCCGTGTACGCCCTCCGACCCGCGTCCTGACCCGCGGCCACAGGTCGCTGTCCTCGGCGGTGTGGTGGATGTGCAGTTGGTGCTTGAAGTTCTCCCACCCGGAGAGGACCGGGGCGGTGTGTGCCCTGCCGTCCGCGACCGCCCCGGCGAGCCGCTCCAGGTCACGCCGGAAGGCGTCGTGGGAGGCGTACATGGGCGTGAAGTCGATGGTCATCGTGCGGCTTCCTCCAGTTCGGGCCCGGACACGGGCAGGGCGTGCGGGTTGGCGGACGGCCCCTGGTGCCGTCGTACGGCGAGACAGGCGAGCGCGCCGGTCAGCAGGACGGCGACGGCGACGTACACGGCGGGTCCCATGGCGTGGACGAAGCCGTGGCCGAAGACCTGACCGCCGAGGGCGCGCATGCGCTCGGCGATGCCGTGCGGAACGCCGGACGGGGCGCCGCCCTGCTGTCCGGCGCCGATGTCGGACTCGGACCTGGAGAACGCGGAGACGAAGGACTCCCGGTAGGCGGTGGGGAGTTGACCGGCCCGGGCCCGTGCCTGTTCGGTCAGGGCGGAGGCCAGCCGGGCCTGCAGTACCGCGCCGATGACGGCACCGGCGAGCACCGAACCGACCTGACGCAGCGCGTTGGTGACACCGGAGGCGGCTCCGGCGAGCCGGGGCGGGACGCCTCGCATGACCTCGGTGGCCATGGGGGCGAAGGTGCAGCCGACGCCGAGGCCGGTCAGGAAGAGCGGGAAGGCGATGGTCGGCCAGCCTGTTCCGACGTCCGCGACGCCGACGACCCAGACCAGTCCGCCCGCCCAGGCGAGCAGCCCGCCCATCAGGATGAACTTGCCGCCGAGCCGGTCCGCGAGAGCTCCGGCGGGCCCCGCCATGACGAACGAGCCGAGGGCGACGGGCAGCAGGACCAGGCCCGCCTTCTGGGCGCTGAAGCCGAGCACGGACTGGAGATAGATCGTCAGGGGCAGGAACATGCCGACCACGCCGAACGACACGGTGACGCCGACGAAGTTGATGAGCGTGAAGTTCCGGTCCCTGAACAGCGAGAAGGGGACCAGGGGTTCACCGGTCTGCTGTCCGCGCTCGTGGAGCAGGAAGGCCGCGAAGAGGACGGCCGCCGCGCCGAACAGGCTCCAGATCCAGGCGTTCCAGTCGTAGCGCTGCCCCTCGGTCAGCCCAAATGCCAGGCAGAACAGGGCAGTTGAGGCGAGGGTGACGCCGAGGGTGTCGAAGCGACGCCGTACCGTGCGCTGGGCTCCCGGGATGATCGCCATGGTCAGCACGAGCACCAGCGCGCCGATCGGCAGGTTGACGAAGAAGATCCACCGCCAGGACAGATGGGTGATCAGCACCCCGCCGAGGATCGGGCCGAGCGCGCCGGACACGCCCGCGACGGCGCCCCAGATGCCCATCGCGACACCGCGCCGGTCGGCCGGGAACACCTCGGTGATGATCGACAGGGTCTGCGGCATGAGCAGCGCCGCGCCCAGGCCCTGCACCGCGCGGAACCCGATGAGCTGCGCCGGATCCTGCGCGAGCCCGCAGGCGAGGCTGGCCAGGGTGAACAGGGCGACTCCGGCGGCGAACAGATTGCGTTTGCCGCGCAGGTCGCCGAGGCGCCCGCCGGTGATCAGCAGGACCGCCAGCGCCAGGGTGTAGGCGTTGACGACCCAGAGGATCTCGTCCAGTGACGCGTCGAGGTCTTGTCCGAGTTGGGGGATCGCGATGTTCACGATCGTCAGGTCGAGGAGGGTCATGAAGAACCCGAGCGAGAGCGTGATCAGGATCGCCCAGGGGTTGCCGTGCCACTTCTTGAACACGATGTCGGTCTCCTTGCGTAGGACTCGCGGTCAAGAGGCCGGGGCGGCCGGCGGATGTGACACGGCGCCGATGCGCAGAGACGTACGTCACATTCACCCCCTCGGCTGTCACATTCCGGCCCCCGCCACCCCTCGCAGTAGTGAGCACGCACCGGGGAGGCGCAGGTATGTCCGAGATCGCTGTCACCGAAGAGGCGACCGATGACTTCATGGACCATCGGGAGCTGTTGTTCAGCCTCGTCTACAACATGCTGGGCAGCGTCGCCGACACCGACGACGTCCTCCAGGAGACCTGGCTGTCCTGGACGGCGCGCGCCCGCCGTTCCCCGCTCGACACCATCACCAACCGGCGCGCCTATCTCGTCCGGATCGCCGTCAACCACGCGCTGCAGCGCCGCGCCACGATCAGCCGCCGCCGCGAGACGTACGTCGGCCCGTGGCTGCCGGAACCCCTGCTCGGCCCGGCCGACGACCCCGTCGACCCGGCGTTGCGCGCCGAGTCCGTCTCGCTGGCCATGCTGGTCGTCCTGGAGTCGCTGAGCCCGCTGGAACGGGCGGTCTTCGTCCTCAACGAGGTGTTCGGGTACGCCCACACCGAGATCGCGGACATCATCGAACGCACCCCGGCCGCCGTACGGCAGCTCGCGCACCGGGCGCGGGCCCATGTGCACGCGCGGCGGCCGTTGTACGAGGCGCATCCCAGGGTGCGGCGGGAGGCGACGGAACGGTTCGTGCGGGCCGCGGTCGGCGGGGACATCGCCTCGCTCATGGAGATCCTCGCGCCGGACGTCACGGTCTGGACGGACAGCGGGGGCAACCGGAAGCCGGCGGGCCTGCGCCCGGTGCACGGCCGGGACAAGGCGGTCCGCCTCATCAACTCCTTCGCGGGCAGGCGCCGTCCGCAGGATCTGGAGCTGCGCTTCCGGCGCGTCAACGGCGACGACGCGGCCGTGCTGTTCGAGGGCGACGCGCCGTACGCGGTGATGGTCATGGACCTCACGCCCGAGGGCGACCAGGTGTCCGGGGTCTACATCGTGACCAACCCGGAGAAGCTCACGCACGTGCACAAGGACGACGAGGAGGACCAGTGACCACCCCTTCCGAGTCCTCGCGGGGCGAGCGCGTCGCCGACTGGTTCGACGGCCGGCTCGGCGTCTACGCGCTGGGCAAGCGGTATCTGCGCAAGGTGTTCCCGGACCACTGGTCGTTCCTGCTCGGCGAGATCTGCCTCTACAGCTTCGTGGTGCTGATCCTCACCGGCGTGTATCTGACCCTGTTCTTCCACCCGTCCATGAACGAGGTGACGTACCACGGGAGTTACGTCCCCCTGAACGGCATCCGGATGTCCGACGCCTACGCCTCGACGCTGCACCTCAGCTTCGATGTGCGGGGCGGGCTGCTGGTGCGGCAGTTGCACCACTGGGCGGCGCTGGTGTTCATCGCCGCGATGCTGACGCACATGATGCGGCACTTCTTCACGGGCTCGTTCCGCAAGCCGCGCGAGCTCAACTGGCTGTTCGGCTGGACCCTGTTGTTCCTCGGCCTGTTCGAGGGCCTCTTCGGCTACTCGCTCCCGGACGACCTGCTGTCGGGCACGGGCATGCGCTTCGTGGACGGCGCGCTGCTGTCGGTCCCGGTCGTCGGGACGTACTTGTCGATGTTCCTGTTCGGCGGCGAGTACCCGGGCCACGACATCGTGTCCCGCTTCTACTCGCTGCACGTGCTGCTGATCCCCGGCGTCATGGCGGCACTTGTGGTCGTCCACCTCCTCCTGGTCGTCTACCACAAGCACACCCAGTTCGCGGGCCCCGGCCGCACCGAACGCAACGTGGTGGGCTCCCCGTTCATGCCGGTGTACCTGGCGAAGGCGGGCGGCTTCTTCTTCCTGGTCTTCGGCGCGCTCACCCTCCTCGCGGCGGTGGCCTCGATCAACCCCGTCTGGTCCTACGGCCCCTACCGCGCCGACCAGGTCTCCACGGGCGCCCAGCCCGACTGGTACCTGGGCTTCGCGGAGGGCCTGGTCCGCGTGATGCCGGGCTGGGAAGTCACCTTGTGGGGGCACACGTTGGTGCTCGGCGTACTGATCCCGATCGTGGTCTTCCCGCTCCTCCTCGTCCTCATCGGCGCGTACCCGTTCCTGGAGTCCTGGCGGACGAGCGACAAACACGAGCACCATCTCCTGGACCGCCCCCGCAACCGCCCCACCCGCACGGGCCTCGGGGTCGCCTGGATCAGCCTCTATCTGATCCTCCTGGCGGGCGGCGGCAACGACATCGTGGCGACCCGCCTCCATCTGTCGATCAACACGGTGACGTGGATGGTGCGGGTGGCGGTGTTCGCCGTCCCGGTCCTCGCGTTCGTCGTCACCCGCCGCATCTGCCTGGGCCTCCAACTCCGGGACGCCGAAATGGTGTTGCACGGCCGCGAGACAGGCGTGATCAAGCGGCTGCCGCACGGCGAGTACGTGGAGGTGCACCGGCCGCTCACCCAGGCCGAACTCCACACCCTGACCGCGCACAAGCGCCCGCGGGAACTCGTGGAGCGCGAGCCCTGGAGTCAGTCGCCGGGCCGGAGCGTTGTCACCGGAAGTCGGTCACCAGTAGGTTCGAGCCGCCGATGTTCGAGCGACGGGGAATACGGGGCTTGAGGTGGCACTGCTGGACACACTGGTGACAACGGGCGCAGGGGCGCTGTCCGCCACGATAGGCGTCCTGGTCGGGGGCATCGTCACGCACCGGGCCCAGGACCGTCAGTGGCTGCGGGAGAAGCAGTTGCTCGCCTACCAGGAACTGATCAGCCACTACGCCAAGTTCACGATGGTCATCAGCCGCGCCCACGCCGGCCGACAGGGCTGGGACTACGACTGGAGCGAGTGGAGCGCGGCCCTGACCCGCGCCAGTCTGGTCGCCCCCGCGGCCGTCGCGGCCGAGATCGACAACTTCGCCAAGGCCATCGGGGAGTTCCTCGACCAGGCGGCCCGCGACCCGGCACGGGACCCGACGCGCGCCCCGTTGAGCCAGGAGGAGTTCTCCAGGGCCAACAGGGCGCCCGCCCAAGCGCAGGTCCGGTTGGTCAACGCCATACGACGCTCGTTGAGCAAGGACCAAAAGGCACTGCCCTTCTGGATAGGCGGATCTCTCGCGGGCAGTCCCGACGACACCTGATGTGCGACTTCGGCGAACCCGCTCATGGGTGGATCACCCCTGATCCGCCGCGAACGAGGCCATCCAGGCCAGCGCCGCGTTCCAGTTCACCGCCGTCTCGTTCGTCGACCACGACTGGATGTCGTCGATGTAGCAGAACTGGCCGACGCAGCCCGTGAGTTTGCTCTGTGCGTAGGGGTCCTGGATGGACGAGTTGGGGCCGCCCGCCAGGGTTCCGTTCGGTGGGTTCGGGAGGCTGGGGTCGAGCTCGTGGGCGTACCAACGGCTGTGCTCGTTGTGGGAGTTGGCCTCGCCGTAGCCGGTGACGTACGACATGTTGAGGGCGTTGCGGCCGAGGATGTAGTCCATGCTCTGGAGTGCGCCGTCACGGTATTTCGCGGCGCCGGTGAGGTCGTACGCGGTGGCGATGACGTGCGCGTTGTTGAGGATCTGGCTGTTGGAGCCCCAGTCGTAGAGGTTGCCGGGCGGTGCGTACGGCATGCCGTAGGGCTGGCTCCGCAGCGTGGCCAGGTAGGTGTCCGCGCCCCCGGTCACCGACCGGCGGAGCTTGTCGCGGCCGGGCAGCCGGCTGGGGACGGTGGCGAGGTCGAGTCGGCCGAGGGCCGCCGTCCGCGCCCAGTCGAAGCCGAGGCTGCCGAAGATGTCGGCGGTGTTGAGGGGCGAGTCGACGACGTGGTCGGCGAACTGCCGTTCCCCCGTGGTGAGATACAGCTCGGCCGCCGCCCAGTAGAACTCGTCGGTGGCGTTGTCGTCGGGGTAGGCGCCGCCGCCGGTGCCGTCGTTCGGGTCCGGGTACACCGTGGGGTGTGCGAGCGCCGCCGCCCAGGCCTTCCGCGCCGCCTTGAGCGCCTTCGCCGCGAACTCCCGGTCGTAGGGCCGGTAGAGGCGAGCCGCCTGCGCCGCCGTGGCCGCCAGGTTCAGCGTCGCCTGCGTGGTCGGCGCGTGCAGTTCGCGCTTCTGCGGGTCCTGGCTCGGCAGCAGCGGCAGTCCGGTCCACTGCTCGTCGTGGACCTTGTCGTGGGCCATGCCCGCCAGCGGCTGACCGTCCGGCACCTGCATCTTCAGCAGGAACTCCAGCTCCCAGCGCGCCTCGTCGAGCACGTCCGGCACCTTGTTGCCGCTCTCCGGGATGGCGAGGGTTCCGTCGCGCAGCTTCGCGGGCTGTCCGGTGCGGGCCAGCAGCGAGCGTTCGTAGGTGCTCAGCAACTCCCAGGTGGAGACACCGCCGTTGATGACGTACTTGCCGTGGTCCCCCGCGTCGTACCAGCCACCGGTGACGTCAAGTGTGTAGTCGCACAGGCCGGGTTGGCAGGGCACATTGGCGTCGCCCTGGTTGGGGGCGACGTTCAGGTGACCGGCCGGGCGGGCGTACCCGGGGCGCAGGTCGTCACGTATCGCGACGCCGCTGCGCTGCGTGTAGTAGTACTTCAACGAGTCGAGCCGCAACCGCTCGTAGGCGGCGGTCCCGATGTCGAAGGGCCGGCTCGTCTCGCCGTCCGCCACCAGCGTGAAGCCCTCACCGCGCCCCCGGTACGAACCGAAGTCGATGGACTGCACGTTCTGCCCGGACGCCACGTCGGTGCCACGCGGCACGGTCCGCCCGTGCGCGACCACCGCTCCCGCCGCGTTCCTCAACACCCAGGGCAGCACCGCCGTCGACGCGGTGACCAGCGTCGCGTTCTTCGGCCCGCCCGGCAGATACGCGACCTGGTTGACCCGCACACGGGGTCCGGTGTCCGGCTCGTACACCTCCGGCGGCACACCGCCCAGCAAGGACACGTCGTCCATGCAGAAGTGCCAGCCCTCCGCACTCCCGCCGACTTGGAAGGCGACCTGCCCCTGTGTGGTGTCGACGGGCGAAGTGAACGTGTACACGGAGGAGTTGCCCGACGTACTCAGCTCGGGACTGATCTCGTAGTAGGTGTCGTACGGCGCCACGGACAGCCCGACAATCGCCCGCACCACATGCCCCTCGGGCGAACCCGACGCCGTGAAGGCGAACTTGTACGACTCGCCCTTGACCAGCGTGATGTCGTTCTGGCCGACGGCGGCGTCCCAGCGGTTGGTCGTGCCGCCGGGGACGTCCGCGCAGAGCTGTCCGTCGGACAGGCCCGCGGTGACGTTGCTCGTCGTCCACCAGGGTGCGGTGGTGGTGTCGAAGGTGCCGTTCCTGACCTGTTCGACCTCGTCGGCTCCGGCCGGGGCCGCCGGCAGGGCGATGAGGGCCGCCGCGAGGAGGGCCGTGGCGGCGAGCAGGGTCGTTCTGCGTCGTTTCACGTCTGGGCTCCTCGGAGAGGCAGGGGCAGACTCCAGACACACGGTGGGAGCGCTCCCAGGTGCACGGGACGCTGGCCATGCTGTTCGAGACATGACATCCCGTCAACGGTCCGGACAGGCCAGATTCCCGTCCGGACCGCGATCGAGCACCTGCCCCCTATCCGGCGGGAGCCTCCAACTTGCTGATCCGCACCGCCCCTTGGGCCACCCCTGGACGGCTACTCGTCAAAGTGAGCCGCAGCCGGGAGCCGCGCACGGCGTCGAAGGTGACGACGGTCGGGCTGTCCGAGGCCGTGGCCCAGTCGACGGCCGTTCCCTCGACCGGCACCCACCCACCGCCGTCCCACACCGCGACCGCGACCGCCGCGGGCAGACTGTGTGTCGCGTCCACGGTGAACGACACCTCCACCCGGTCGAAGGACCGCGCCCTCCCCCAGTCCACCGACACCCAGTCCTTCGCGCGGGCACCGCTGAAGGCGGGCAGCAGGGCCGTTGCCGACTTGGCGAAGGCGTTGGACCAGCCGGTGGCCGGATCGCCGTCGAGTACGGCGGCCGGGAGGGTGTCGGGGCGGCCCGAGTAACTGGCGTCCGCCGCAGGGTAGTTCGGGGGCGCCGGGTGGTCGGCCTCGAAGTGCTGCGCCGGGGTCGCGGCCACGTCCCGGGCGGGTGTCGTGCGGACGGTCACCGTGCCCGTCCGCAGGCCTTCCGCACGGGCCGTCACCTTCAGCGCGCCCGCCCGTGTCCCGGACCGGACGATCGCAAGTGCCTTGCCGTGGAAGGCGGTTCGGGTGCTCGCCTGGTAGCGCTCGGCGCTCTCCTCCCGCCCGTTGTCCAGCCCGGCCAGGGAACCGCCCGTCACGTCGAAGGCGATCAGGTCCTCGGCGTCCGGCAGCACGGCCCCATGGGCGTCGACGATCTCCGCGGTCACGAAGACCAGCGAACGGCCGTCCGCGGCAAGGGACTTGCGGTCGGCCGTGAGGCGCACGGCATGCGCGGCGCCCGCGGTGCGCAGCACGTCCGTCGCCACCTGCCTGCCGCCGCTGCTCGCCACCGCCTTCAACTCGCCCGGCTCGTACGGCACTTTCCAGCCGAGGTGGAGTTTGCCCGCGCTGCCGTTCGGGCTCGTGTAACTGCCCGGGTAGGGGCCGGTAGCGAAGGTCTTGTCGTCGCCGGTGGCCTCGGTGGTCTCCAGGTAGGTGCGGCCGTCGGTGGTCTTCTTGGTGTCGAACGTCCGCGTGCCGAGGGACTTTCCGTTGAGGAACAGCTCGACGGTGTCGACGTTGGCGTAGGCCCAGACCTCGACCGTGTCGCCCGGCTCGTGGTTCCAGGTCATCGGCACCAGATGGACCATGGGTTCATCGACCCACTGGCTGCGGAAAAGGTGGTACATGTCCTTCGGGAAGCCCGCCGTGTCGACGGCGCCGAAGAAGGACGCCTTGACCGGGAATTCGTTGTACGGCGTGGGCTCCCCGATGTAGTCGATGCCGGACCACAGGAACTGGCCCGCGAACCACTTCCGGTCGCGGTCCTTCTTGTGCCCGTACTCGCCGCTCATCGTCCAGGAGGCGAGGTTGTTGTCGTAGGACGAGGTCGCGCGTCTGCCCGGGGTGTGGTTCTCGCCGGTGTTGAGGTGTTCCGGCTCCTGGTAGGTGGACCGGGTCGAGGTCTCGGAGGAGGACTCCGACTCGAAGAGGAACAGGTGCGGATAGGCGGCGTGCAGGGCGTCGACGGACTTGGCGGTGTTGTAGTTGAGGCCCAGACCGTCCAGCTTGGCGAGCATGAGGTCGGCGGCGGAGCCCTTGGCCGGTACGGAGTGGTACTTGTCGGAGCCGATGACCACGGGCCGGCTGTCGTCGGCCGCCTTGACGGCGCCGATGATGCGGTCGGCCATGGCCAGCCCGGCGGTGGAGGTCGAGTCGGGGATCTCGTTGCCGATGGACCAGAGCACCACGGCGGGCGAGTTGCGGGCGGCGAGGACCATCTCGGTGGCGTCCTTCTCGCACCAGTCGTCGAAGAAGCGGTGGTAGTCGTAGGTCGTCTTGCCGGTGTGCCAGCAGTCGAAGGCCTCGACCATCATCACGATGCCCAACTCCTCGCAGGCCTGGACGATCTGCGGCGAGGGCGGGTTGTGGGAGGTGCGGAAGGCGTTGACGCCCATCGACTTCATGATGCTCAACTGCCTGCGCACGGCGTCGAGGCTGATCGCGGAGCCGAGGGCGCCCTGGTCGTGGTGGAGGTCGACTCCCTTGATCTTGGTGGGGGTTCCGTTGAGGGAGAAGCCCTCGTCGGGATCGAAGCGGTAGCTGCGGATGCCGAAGGTCGTGCGGTACGTGTCGACCGGCTTGCCGCCCACTCGCAGTTCGGTCTCCAGCGTGTAGCGGTGGTCCGGAGTCTCGATGTCCCACAACTCGGGCTTGGGGACGGTGAGTTCATGGGTCCCGGTACCGCGGTCGGCGACACTCGCCGTGGAGGTGGCGCGAGCCACGGTCCGGCCGCCGGGGTCGACGATCCGCGATCCGATCTCGACCTCGCTCGCGGCGCCCGACTCGTTCAGCACGGACGTCCGCACGCGGACGACGGCCCGCTCGGCGGTGATGTCCGGCGTCGTGACGTACGTCCCCCGGCGTTCGACGTGCACCGGCTCGGTGATCACCAGCCGGGCCTCGCGGTAGATGCCGCTGCCCGAGTACCAGCGGCTGCTGGGCAGTTGGTTCTGCACCTTCACGGCGACGACGTTCTCCGTGCTGCCGTCGGTGTGCGCCAGGCCGGTGAGGTCGAAGGCGAACCCCGTGTATCCGTAGGGATGTCGGCCGACCTGCGTGCCGTTGCAGTAGACGTACGAGTCCATGTAGACGCCGTCGAACTCCACCGAGATCCGCTTGCCCGCGAAGGCCGGCGGCAGCGTGAAGGCGATCCGGTACCAGCCGAGGCCGCCGGGGAAGAAACCGGTGCCGCTGGTGGTGCCGTTCGCCGTGGTGGGGGTCTGTTCGATGCTCCAGTCGTGCGGGACCGCGACCTCGCGCCAGGCCGAGTCGTCGTAGTCCGGCGCGGCGGCGTCCGCGTAGGCGCCGGTCGGGTCGGTGATCCCGCCCGGGTCGACCAGCGCGAAACGCCAGCCGTCCCGCAGCGCGACGGTGTGGCGGCCGGCCGCGCCCGCCGTGGCGCCGGCGGCGCGTGCGGCCGGGGCGGCCAGGAGTGACACGGCCGTCGGCGCGGCCGTAGAGGCAATCAAAACCGATCTGCGAGTGACCGTCATGGCGGCTCTCCCTCATCAGGGCCCAGAAGTACTCACAACTGATCGTGACCGAACAGATTCTGACGGAGTGCCACGCCGGGCCTCAAGGGTGCGGGGGCGGCCACCCGTCCCGTGCGGCACTTCGACCGGTTTTCCCCCTTGACCGCCTTACTCCCCGGGCCTGGGGGTTCTCGTCCGCGCGGGACTGTGACGCACTAGGCTGGAACACAAGTGGCGTGGTTGTTCACTGTGAGTGCGCGCGATGGAGTGGCGACGATGAGTCCGGTCTACCCGTTCGACGATGCCGCGACGGCGCGGGTTGTCATCGACGATGCCGGAACTCTGGTGAAGTGGAACGAGGGGGCACAGCGGCTCCTCGGCCACACCGCGGGCGAGGTCGTGGGCCGGCCGGCCGTACGGCTGCTGGCCGGTGGCACCGGGGCCCTCCCGGTTCCCACCAGTGCCCGCTGGGACGGCACGGTCACGTTGTGGCACCGGGACGGGCGGGCCGTGCCGGTGTGGCTGCTGGCCCACCATCGGCGCCCCCGGGACGGCGGGACGGGCGACTGGCTCGTCGTGACACCGCTGGAGGGCGGCGGCCCGCGCGCCGACGAGGACCACCTCGCGACCGCGGCACTGACCCAGTCGCCGTGCGCCATCGCGGTCTACGACGAGCACCTGCGGCTGAGCCGGGTCAACGACGCGATGGCCGAGGTGATCGGTCTGCCCGAGGAGCGCATCCAGGGCCTGCGGATCACCGAGATCGGCGGCAAGACGCAGAGCGCGGAGCTGGAGCAGTACATGCTGCGCGTGCTCACCTCCGGCACCGCCCAGGACTTCCAGATCTACATGCGCACCGGCGGCGAGGACGCCGCCCACTCCTGGCTGGCCCGGATGGCGCCGATCACCGACACCGAGGGCCGAGTGCGGGGCGTGTGTCTGGCCGCGCACGACTTCACCGAGAACTACCTGGCGCGCGAGCGGCTGCAACTCGTCAACGAGGCGAGCGTCCGCATCGGCACCACCCTCGACGTCACCCGTACGGCCCAGGAGCTCGCGGATGTCTGCGTGCCGGCCCTGGCCGACTTCGTCAGCATCGACCTGCTGGACCCTCAGGAGCACGGCGGTGAGCTCCCGACGGCGATCACCGCGCCGGTGCGGCTGCGCCGGGCCGCGCACACCTCGGTGCAGCAGGGCAGCCCCGAGGCCGTCGCCAAGCCGGGCCAGTCGGACCTGTACCCCGCCCAGTCCCCGCAGGCCGACGCGCTGGTCACGGGCCGCACCCTGGTGGCCTCGGGCCGGGACCTCGAACTCTGGCTGGCCTGGGACAGAACCCGCACCAGGCGCGTCCAGGAGTACGGCATCCACTCCTCGATGGCGGTACCGATCCAGGCCCGGGGCGTGACCCTCGGCGTGGCGGTCCTGACCCGGTACCGGCGCATCGACCCGTTCACCGAGGACGACGTGCTGCTGGCCGAGGAGGTCACGGCCCGCGCCGCCGTCTGCATCGACAACGCCCGCCGCTTCTCCCGCGAACGCGAGACCGCGCTCGCCCTCCAGCGCAGCCTGCTCCCCCGCAAACTGCCACACACGGCCGCCCTGGAGGCCGCCTCGCGCTATCTGCCGGCGGCGCGTGCCGGGGTCGGCGGCGACTGGTTCGACGTGATCCCCCTGTCCGGGATGCGGGTCGCCATGGTCGTAGGCGACGTCGTCGGCCACGGCATCCAGGCCTCCGCCACCATGGGCCGGCTGCGCACGGCCGTCCGCACCCTCGCCGACATCGACCTGGCCCCGGACGAGCTGCTGACCCACCTGGACGACCTGGTCGTACGGCTGTCAGCGGAGGCCGGCGGCGAGGGCAGCCCGGGCGAGGTGGGCGCGACCTGCCTGTACGCGGTGTACGACCCGGTGTCCCGGCGCTGCGCGCTGGCCCGCGCCGGACATCCACCGCCGATCATGATCCGGCCCGGCGGCCCGCCCGAGCACATCGACCTGCCCGCGGGGCCGCCGCTCGGCCTGGGCGGACTGCCCTTCGAGTCGGCCGAGTTCGAGCTGCCCGAGGGCACCGTGCTCGCGCTGTACACCGACGGGCTGACCGAGAACCGGGAGCGGGACCTCGACGACAGTCACCGGCTGCTGTTCGACGCGCTGTACGCCTCCTCGGACTCCCTGGACGAGACCTGCGACCGGATCCTGCACGCCGTGCTCCCGCCGGGCGGTGCCGCCGACGACGTCGCCCTGCTGCTGGCCCGCACCCAGGGCCTGCCCGCCGAGCAGGTCTCCACCTGGGACATCCCGGCCGACCCGTCGCTGGTCGCCCCGATCCGCAAGCAGGTCGTCGAGCAGCTCGACACCTGGAACCTCAGCGAGGCCGGGTTCACGGCCGAGCTGGTGGTGAGCGAACTGGTCACCAACGCCATCCGCTACGGCGCGCGCCCCATCCGGCTCCGGCTCATCCATGACGCGGCCACGCTGATCTGCGAGGTGTCCGACACCAACCACACGGCCCCGCATCTGCGTCGCGCCAAGACCTGGGACGAGGGCGGGCGCGGGCTGCTGCTGGTCGCACAGCTCACCCAGCGCTGGGGCAGCCGGCACACGGCCGACGGCAAGACGATCTGGGCGGAGTTGTCCGTCTTCGACGAGGTCTGAGCCGGGTCAGGAGAGGTCGGTGAGCCAGGGTCTGACCTGGCGGCGGGCCTCGTGCAGCCGGGACTTGAGCGTGCCGAGCGGGATGCCGAGGCGCTCGGCGATCTCGGCGTACTCCAGCTTGCAGATGTCCCGGTACACCAGCGGTTCGACCAGGTGCGGGGACTCCCGCTCAAGGCGCTCGATCGCCTCCAGGAGGTCGATCTTCGACCCGGCGATCACACTCGTGGTGCGCGGGTCGACATGCTGCGTGACATCGATCACGGCCGGCTGCTCGGCGGCCCGCCGCTTCAGCTCGCGGTACTTCTGCCGGGCGCCGTTGGCGACGACCGTGTAGAGCCAGGTGCTGAAGAGGCTGCGGCCCTCGAACGTGCCGATCTTCCGGGCGACTTGCAGCAGTACGTCCTGTGCGGCCTCCTCGGCGTCCTCCCGGCACGGCAGGAAGCGCCCGCACCGCCGTACCACGTCGGGCTGGATCGACCTGAGCAGCGCGTCGAGAGCGGCCGGGTCACCGGCTGCCGCGCGCCTGGCCAGCTCCTCGGTCGGCGCCGTGTCCTGCACTGGATCCACTCCTCCGCCTCGATCTCCGAGCAGGCATGATAGTCCCATGCACTACGTCGAACAGATCGGCCGCTACCGCCTTGAACGCCGCCTGGGCAGCGGCGCGTTCGGCACGGTCTGGCTCGCGCACGACGACGAGCTCGAAGCCCCGGTGGCCGTGAAGGTCCTCGCCGAGAACTGGGCGCACCGCATGGACATCCGCGAGCGCTTCCTCTCCGAGGCCCGGCTGCTGCGCAGGGCCGGTTCGAACCGGGTGGTGCAGGTCTACGACATCGGTGAACTGCCCGACGGACGGCCGTACTTCGTGATGGAGTACGCCGACGCAGGCACCTTCGCCGATCTGCTCGCCGCCGGTCCGCTGCCCGTGCCCGAGGTGCTGCGGCTGACCGCGCTGGCCGCCCGGGGCGCCGCCGCGCTGCACGAGGCGGGGATCGTGCACCGGGACATCAAGCCGACCAATGTGCTGCTGCGCACCGCCCCGGACGGCACCGCGCGGGTCCTGCTCGCCGACCTGGGCCTGGCGAAGAGCCTGGCGCAGGCCTCGGGTCTCACCCTGGCCGCGGGTTCGGCGGGCTATCAGCCGCCGGAGCAGGCCCAGCCCGGCTCGGGCATCGACGAGCGGGCCGATGTGTACAGCCTGGGCGCGCTCGGCTACGAGCTGGCCACCGGCACGGTTGCGGGAGCGCCCGGTCAGGTCGTACGGCCGGACCGGCTGCGGCCCGACCTCTCCCCCGAGGTGCAGCGGGCCCTGCTGCGGGCGCTGGCGCCGGACCGCGAGCGGCGCTGGCCGACGGCGCGGGCGTTCGCGGAGGAGCTGGAGCGGCTGGCCGCCGAGGCCGCCCCGGTGCACAGGCCGCGCGGCCGGCACCGGGGGGTCGCGCTGATGGCGGGGCTGTTCGTCGTCGTGGCCGCAGGGGCGGGTGTCGCGGTGCTCAACCTGCCGTTCACGTCCGGGAGTTCGGTACTGACGGTCAAGGACAGCACCGGGCGGGTGGTGGTCGAGGTGCCGGGCTCCTGGGCCCGTCAGCTGCGCGACGCGGGCTGGGATCCGCACTCGATCGGGCTGACGGCCGCGCAGGAACCGGGGCTGGCCGTCGCCGACGACCTGGCGAAGTGGCCGGACCTCTCGGCGGACGTGAACGGCGTGTTCGTCGGGCTGAGCGAACACGGCAGCGTGGCGACCCGGGTGGACGGCATCGCCCACTCCGGCTGCCACTACGACGGCAGCCGCGCCTACTCCAGCGCCACCTGGCGCGGCACGATCCGCACCTGGAGCGACTGCTCGGGCGCCACGGGCACCCTCTCGGAGACGGCGCTGCGCCTGGTGGGCGGCGCCGCGCAGCCCCAGGTGTATGTCCAGATACGGCAGCACAGCGGTGACGCGACGGCGCGCATACTGCGCTCGCTCCGGGTCACCTGATCCACTGTCGTAAGAAATGTCGTCGATCCCGCGAACCTTTCGGTGCGCGCGCGCATCGGACCCCCGTGACAGCGCGCGAGGCGCTGTGGGGTGAACTTCCAGGAGTGTTGAAGATGGCGAACACATCCCAGTCCCTGCGCCGGGCGGCCCTGCTCGTGAGCGCGGTCGCCGTACTGGGCCTGACGACGGCCTGCGGCGACGGGAGCGGCACGGTGAGCAGCCCGCAGACCCAGTCGGGTACGGCCGCGCCCGCCGGCGGCGACCCCTCGGCCGACGGGTCCGGCACGGCGGTCTCCTCGTCGAGCGGCAGTGACACCGCCACCGGTTCGAACTCGGCCTCCACTCCGTCGGGTTCCTCCACGTCCGCCTCGTCCGGCTCCGGCGTCACCAGCGGCAGCCGGTGCCACACCTCCGAGCTGAAGGCCACGGTGGGCGGCAACGACCCGGGCGCCGGGCAGGAGAACTTCCCCATCGTCCTCACCAACGCCTCCGGCCGTACCTGCACGGTGCGCGGCTATCCCGGCGCCGCGTTCGTGAACGCGTCCGGCACCCAGCTGGGCCCGGACCCCGTGCGCGAGACGGGCAGCACCGCCACCACGGTCACGCTGAAGCCGGGGCAGAGCGCCTGGGCGGGGCTGACCTTCTCCAACCCGGAGATCAGCGGCGCGAAGACGGCGACCCCGACCACGCTGGTGGTGACCCCGCCCGACGAGAAGGACCCGCTGAAGGTGAAGTGGACGGCCGGCGCGGTGCCCGTGTCGGGCAACTCGTCCTCGGTGCGGCTGACGGTGTTCAGCGCGGGCACGGGCGCCTGAGCGCGGGCTTCGCGGCGCGGCCTGGTTACATGGGGCGGGCACCGCTGCCCGCGTCCCGGAGGACCGTCCACTGAACACCCCGCTCGCCGAAACCCTGTCCGTCGTCCTGCTCGTCGCCGTCCTCGTGTGGGCCGTCGTCCGTCCCTTCGGCTGGCCGGAGGCGGTGATGGCGGTCCCGGCCGCCGGGATCGCCGTGGCCACCGGGGCGATCTCGCTGGACCACGCGCGGGCGGAGGCCGAGCGGCTGGGGCCGGTGGTCGGGTTCCTGGCCGCGGTCCTGGTGCTGGCCCACTTCTGCGATGTGGAGGGCCTGTTCCGGGCCTGCGGGGCGTGGATGGCCGAGTGGGCGAAGGGCAGCCCGGGCCGGCTGCTGACGGCGGTGTTCGCGCTGGCCTCCGCGATCACGGCCGTACTCAGCCTCGACGCCACCATCGTGCTGCTGACGCCGGTCGTGTTCGCGACGGCGTCCCGGATGGGCGTGCGCCCCAAGCCGCACGTCTACGCGTGCACGCATCTGTCGAACACGGCCTCGCTGCTGCTGCCGGTCTCCAACCTCACGAACCTCCTCGCGTTCGCGGCGAGCGGCCTGAGCTTCACCCGGTTCGCCGGGCTGATGGCGCTGCCCTGGCTGGTCGCGATCGGCGCCGAGTATCTGGTCTTCCGGAAGTTCTTCGCCCGCGACCTGGCGGCGGCCGCGCCCTCGCCGGCCTCCGGCGACCCGCCCGAGCTGCCGGTGTTCGCGCTGGTGACCGTCGCCTGCACCCTCGCCGGGTTCGTGCTGACCTCGGCGATCGGCATCGCCCCGGCGTGGGCCGCGTTCGCGGGGGCGCTCGTCATGGCCGGCCGGGGGCTCCTGCGGCGGCAGGCGACCCCGCTGACCGTCGTGCGGGCCGCCGCGCCGTCCTTCCTGGCGTTCGTGCTGGCGCTCGGCATCGTGGTGCGGGCGGTGGTGGACAACGGGCTCTCCGACGCGCTCGGGCATGTCCTGCCCGGCGGGACCGGGATCGCGGCCCTGCTCGGGATCGCCGCGCTGGCCGCCGTACTGGCGAATCTCATCAACAATCTGCCGGCCGTGCTGGTCCTGCTGCCGCTGACCGCGCAGTCCGGGCCGGGGGCCGTGCTCGCCGTGCTGCTCGGGGTGAACATCGGGCCGAACCTGACCTACGCCGGGTCGCTCGCGACGCTGCTGTGGCGGCGGATCGTGCATCAGCACGAACACGGCGTGGATCTCAAGGAGTTCACGAAGCTGGGGCTGCTCGCCGTGCCGTCGGCGCTCGTCCCGGCGACGGTGGCACTGTGGGTGTCGCTCCAGGTTCTCTGACACCGAGGGAGGCCGAATGCGTGTGATCGCCTGGCTGGTCGAGGGCACCTGGCCCGCCTGTGTGGACGCCGTACGGACGCATGCGCCGGAGGATTCCGAGGTCGTGCTGCTGCATGTCAGCGGGCCGGACGTGCCCGGGCTCGCGCACGGGGCGTTCGCCGGGCTGCTCGGGCGGGGTGGTGGTCCGGCGCGTGATCCCGGGACCCGGCTGGAGGATCTGGGCAGCACGTCGGCGGCACAGCTGCTGGATGCGGCGGCCGAGCGGCTGGGGCGGCCGTGCGAACGGCTGGAGCGGGCCGGACGGGTCGAGCGGGAGGTGGTGGCCGCCGCCGGGGACGCCGATCTGCTGGTGCTGGCCCGTGACGGCGACCGGGCCCGGCTGGGCCCGCACAGTCTGGGGCCCGCCGTCCGGTTCGCCGTCGATCACGCGCCCTGTCCGGTGCTGCTGGTGTGGCCGGAGGCGGCGCCGGGCATCGCCACCCTGCCGCCTCCTCCAACGCCGCACCACTGAGGTTCAGTGGCCGCCGTGATAGCCGCCGCCGTACCCGCCACCGCCGTATCCGCCGCCTCCGGACCAACCGCCCTGGCCGCCGCCCGAGCAGTAGGACGGGTAGTAGTCGCAGTAGTCCGTCGGGGACGACGTCGTCGGCGTGGACTGCGGGGTCGACGCGGTCGGCGTCGGGGTGGGCGTGGCCGACGGCGTCTTCGAGGGCGTCGGGACGGCCTTCTTGGTGGTGGCGGTCGGCGAGTCGCTGCTGTCGGTGTCCCAGTTGACGACCTGCATCTGCGGGTCGGCCTTGGACGTGTCGAAGACCCAGCGCTGCGCCGTGCCGTCCGCCCGGGTCTTCAGGACGAGCGCGCCGCCGCCGTCGGTGGAGGCGGGGGTCATCGCCTGGTCCTGGTTCCAGCGCGGTACGAGGATGCCCTGCAGGGTGAAGTCGTAGCGGATGTTCTTCGCGGTCGCCGAGGACGCGCTCGTGCAGGGGGCGAGCTGCACCTCGTAGGCGAGGTGCGAGTCGAGGCACAGGCCGGGGTCGGCGGTGCTGCGCAGCTGTCCGTCGGTCTCGTACGACCACTGCTGGCCGGCCGACGACGAGCAGGTCTGCAGTTCGGCCTCGGCGCCCTTGAGGGGCTTGTTGCCCTCGATGCCGATGCACAGGCCGGAGTCCACGTTGTGCAGCCGGCCGCTGAGCGTGCCCTGCGTGGTGTCGTTGGCGCCGACCCAGGAGGGGTTGGCGGACTCCTTGCCGGTGCCGGACGCCCCGGTGGCCTGGTTCTCGGTCGTGCTCTTGGCGCCGCCGGAGCCGCCGGCGGACCACAGGACGAGCGGGAGGACGACCAGTCCGCTCACGGTGAGCACGGCCGCGGTGAGGTTGCGGCGGCGGACGCGGCGGGCCGCCTTGTGGGCCGATCTGAGTTCGCCGCGGCGCGGGCCGGGGCCCAGGGCGAGTTCGGTCGAGGCGGACGACACCTGCGCGGGCAGGTTGCGGCTGCCGGCCCTGACCTCCAGGTAGGCGCGTGCGCCCCAGCCGAGCACCGCTTCGGCGAGCGCCACGCCGAGTCCGGCGTTGAACTGGTTGAGCTGGTCGGCGGTGTGCCGGCAGTGCTTGCAGACCGTGAGGTGCATGCCGAGGTCCGGGTCGACCTCCGCGCCGCCGCGCCGGAAGGTGACGTCCAGCAGCCGTATGTAGAGCTGGCACTCGTCGTCGTGGGCGAGTTCGCGGTGGACCAGGAGGCATTCCTCGCGCAACCGGACGACGGCGCGGCCGAGTTCGATGCGGGCGCCCTCCTCGTCGAGGCCGACGAGTCCGGCGGCTATCGCGGCCGGCTCGTTCTCGACCTCAAGGTGCCACAGCAGGGTGCGGGCGGTCTGGGGCAGCCGCTGGAACGCCCGGGAGAGCAGGCGCCGTTCGGGCACCGGGAGCAGCCGGGCGGCGACGCGGTCGCCGTCGCCGGCCGCCGAGCGCAGGTCCGGGTGGAGCATTTCCTGCCGGCGGTCGGTGTCCCATTCCGCGGCGATACGGCGGACGGTGACCAGTACCTGAGGTCGCCAGGCCGCGGTCGGTCCGGACTGCCGCAGGGATTCCCCGAAGAGCCGGGTGAAAGCGGCCGTGGTGAGCATTCCGGCGTGGTGCGGCCCGTCGGTGCACAGCCCCGCATAGGCGAAGGCGGCTTCCCAGTGCCGGTCCAGCAGTTCGCCGACCGGTTGCAGCGCTGGCGTCGTCCCCGTCCACTTCTTCAGCTCGGCGCTGAGCTGCTCGTCGGTCACTTCGAAGTGGTGAGCGGAAGTCGGGGAATTCGAGGGACCTGGGTCCGTCACGGCTGCATTCCTCCAGGTGAAACGCGGAATATAGTCCATACCGGCGGGTATGCGACTGTGCCGACGAGCCGACAGGGTCCGCCCGTCCGATTGATGGCATCTCCAACATCCGCCTGGGGCAGCTCTTTTGAAGCAAGGGGGTGGCGTGCGGGAGCGGCCTCGTGCGTGCAGAGGGGAATCATCTAATGTCCGCACGCCGACAGGCACACCTTTGCACAGGTCAGCGAGACGGAACAAGGTCTTCCACGGTTTTGTGCATTGCGTTCCGGCGCCCTCCATTTGACGATTCGTCAATGGGGTCCGTTATGGGATTGCCACCGTATCCACACGGGAAATCCCAAAACCATTGACCGGGGGCAGCCGGGCGCGTCCGGCACCCCGCTCGTGCGCACCGCCGCTCCTCCCGTCTTCCCAGGTCATGTTCGAGCCGCCGGGCCCATTGCCCGACCGGACGGTGTCGCCACGGGAGTTGACACCTGCCACCCCCGCACCGATGAGAGCGTTCACGACCAACCAATAGGCGGGCGCCCGGCCTCCTGACAGTGTGGTGGTGACACCACACCGAGGAGGTCCCGCATGACAACCACGGACATCGGCGCGTTCGAGGAGGACGGGTTCACGGTCGCGCGCGGATTGTTCAGCCACGACGAAATCGACCGGCTCCGCGACCGGTTCACGGCGCTGCACGCGGCGGGTCCGGTGCCCGGCCACTTCGCGCCGCGCGCCTCCGGCGATCCGCTGCTGGCATATCCGAGGGTGATGCACCCGCACGAGATCGACGACCTCGCCCTGCGCTTCCTGCTGGACCCACGATTGCGGGACGTCCTGGAACCCCTGTTCGGCGAAGAGGTGCTGGCCGCGCAGAGCATGTTCTACTTCAAGCCGCCGGGGGCCCGGGGCCAGGCGCTGCACCAGGACAACTTCTATCTGCGGGCCGAGCCCGGCACCTGTGTGGCCGCGTGGATCGCCTGCGACGAGATCGACCGGGACAACGGCGGCCTGGAGGTCGTGCCCGGCACCCATCGCATGGACGTTTTCTGCCCGGAGGAGGCGGATCCCGGGGTGTCCTTCGCCCGCGAGTACGTTCCCCCGCCGCCCGGGCTCTCGGCCGTGCCGGTCGACATGGCGCCCGGGGACGTCCTGTTCTTCAACGGCAGCCTGGTGCACGGCTCGCAGCCCAATCGCAGCGCGGACCGCTTCCGCCGTTCGTTCATCGGGCACTACGTGGGCCGCTCGGCCGACCGGATCGGGAGTTTCTACCGCACGATCACGATGAGCGGCGAACGGGTGCCGCTCGCGGAGAGCGCCGGCGCGGGGCCGTGCGGCACGGAGTTCGCACCGCACGGCCCGCACTGACGCCTCGTATCAACTCGGCCTGAAAACCAGCTTGTTGACGATGGGTCAGGAATGGCCGCTGATCGCGTGCGGAACGTAGGGCTGCTCCAGCTCCTCGATCTCCTTGTCGCTCAGCTCCAGTTCGACGGCGGCGACGGCGTCCTCGATGTGCTGCGGCTTGGCCGCGCCGATGATCGGTGCGGCCACCGTCCCCTGGTGCAGCAGCCAGGCGAGGGCGACCTGGGCGCGCGGGACACCCCGGTCGCCGGCGATCCGGGTGACCGCCTCGACGATCGTCCGGTCGCCGTCCTGGTAGAGGCGGTTGCCGAAGTTGTCGGTGCTGCTGCGCTCGGTGGTGGTGCCCCAGTCGCGGGTGAGGCGGCCCCGCGCCAGCGGGCTCCAGGGCAGCACACCGACACCCTGGTCCGCGCAGAGCGGCAGCATCTCGCGCTCCTCCTCGCGGTAGAGGAGGTTGTAGTGGTTCTGCATGGACACGAACTTGGTCCAGCCGTGCCGCTCGGCTATGTGCTGGTGCTTGGCGAACTGCCACGCGTACATCGAACTCGCCCCGATGTAGCGGACCTTGCCCGCCTTCACCAGGTCGTGCAGCGCCTCCATGGTCTCCTCGACGGGAGTGTGCGGGTCGGCGCGGTGGATCTGGTAGAGGTCGACGTAGTCGGTGCCGAGGCGTTCGAGGCTGTGGTCGATCTCCGCCATGATCGCCTTGCGGGACAGTCCGGCGCCGTTGGGTCCCGGGTGCGTCCGGCCGTGCACCTTGGTGGCGAGCACGACCTCGTCGCGGCGGGCGAAGTCGCGCAGCGCCCGGCCGGTGATCTCCTCGCTGGTCCCGTCGGAGTAGACGTTCGCGGTGTCGAGGAAGTTGATCCCGGCCTCCAGCGCCTGCCGGATCAGCGGGCGCGACGCCTCCTCGTCGAGCGTCCACTCGTGGGTGCCGCGGTCCGGGAGGCCGTAGGTCATGCAGCCCAGAGAGATCCGCGAGACGTCCAGGCCGGTCGAACCGAGCTTCACGTACTGCATCGTTGCTGCTCCTGCCTTCGAGTTCGGTACCGCTTTGGAGCGTACGACTTCGTGAGTGCTCGAAGTCGGGCACCGACAGGCGTCCGGCGTTGGTGTGACCGGCCCCGTCCGCGCGGCGTGGGAGCGGTCGGGCGGTGTGCGGGGGTGCGCATCCTCGGTGCGGACGACCGGCGCCCGGCCGGTCGTGGCCGTATGGGAGGATCGCGGTGCCGAGACGTTGGACCAGACTGAGGACCCTGCTGGGGGCGGCCGTGCTGCCGCTGGCCCTGGTGTCGCCCGCGTGGGGCGACACGGACCCGGCGCCGCCCGCGCCCGAGCCGCCGTCGACGCTGTGCGCGCCCGCGGGCACCCTGCACGGCGAACACGGAGCGCACGCCATGATCAGCCTCTGCGCGGGCAGCGGCACCCCGACCATGGCGGTCTCGGCGCCCGCGACCTGCCGGCAGCTCCGGGCGACCGTCCACTACGCGTGCCGCACCTCGGGCACCTGGACCGCGCGGCGCGCCGGCGAGACGGTCGCGTCCGGCACGCTGCCCGGGTCGGGACAGTATCCGGGGCCGGGGACGTACGACTTCACAGCCACCGTGCGCGTCCGCTCGATGCCCGAGGGGGTGGATGTGGAGGGCACCGTCCGCGCGACGCTCACGCTGACCGCGCCCAGGCCGAAGGCGACGCACGGCATCGAGGTGGACCGGAGCACGCTGCGGCCGGACTCCGTGACGACGCTGACGTACACGGTTCAGCGGCACAGTGACGAGGGCGACGGCAGCGCGCGGTTCGGGCTCATCGCGGAGGAGGGCACGGGGGCGGAACTGACCACGACCGACACCCGTTGCGTCAATCCGCTGATCGGCCGCTACCCCGCGCAGGACCGGCTCCCGCATGCCCTGGACTGCGCACTCACCGATCTCCAGCCGGGGCACCCGGACACCGTGGTGGTCCGGGTCACCCTCAAGTCCCGCTGTTCCACGGTGGTTTCGAAGCTGGGCTACTGGATGCCCCAGGGCCAGACGCTCTACACCGGGGGCATGCTGGCCGGGCCGACCGTGACCTGTTCCTAGAGCAGGTCCAGCGCCTGCGCCCAGCCGAACTCCGGCCGCCCGCCGTCCTCTTGGGCCGTGCCGGAGTACGGCTCCGCGAAGCGGACGCCCATCTCGCGCAGCCGTGCCAGGCTCGCCCGGTAGGCGGGATGGGCGGCCAACGCGTCGCCCACGCAAGGGAGTACGACGGTCGGCACACCGAGGCCGTACGCCTCGCAGAGAGTGCCGAGGGCCAGGGTGTCCGCCGTACCCGACGCCCATTTGTTGATCGTGTTGAAGGTAGCGGGCGCGACGATCACGGCGTCCGGGGGCGGAAAAGGGCGCGGATCCCCGGGAGTTCGCCACGCCGAACGGATCGGGCGGCCGGTCTGCGCCTCGACGGCGGCCGTGTCGAAGAAGCCGCCCATCGCCACCGGGGTCGCGAAGACCCCGACCTCCCAGTCCCGCTCCTGCGCGGCGGCGATCAGCCTGCCGACGTCCACGGCGACACCGGCGGCGCAGACGACGACATAGAGGAAGGGTTTCGAGTCCTGTTCGGTCATCCGGGGAGCCTAGGGGGCTACTGGAGCGGGAAGGTACTCCCCCGCTCGGCCTCCGGCCGCGTCCCGAAGACGCGGCGTTCCTTCTCCTCGATGGCCAGGTCGTTGATGCTCGCCTCGCGCCGGGTCATCAGGCCGTGCTCGTCGAACTCCCACAGCTCGTTGCCGTACGACCGCCACCACTGCCCGTCGGCGTCCCGGCACTCGTACTGGAAGCGGACCGCGATGCGGTTGCCGTCGAAGGCCCACAGGTCCTTCCGCAGCGCGTACTCGTGCTCGCGCTCCCACTTGGCGGTGAGGAACTCGACGATCTCGGCGCGGCCGGTGACGAAGGTGTCGCGGTTGCGCCAGACGGAGTCCTCCGAGTAGGCGAGCGCGACTCGCCGCGGGTCCCGGGTGTTCCAGGCGTCCTCGGCGGCCTGCACTTTCTGGACAGCGGTCTCACGGGTGAAGGGCGGGAGGGGCGGGCGGTCGGCCATGGTTGTCTCCAGAGCGGGGAGCAAGGGTGAGAACGAGCGTTCTCCTGGCGACTGCTAACGTAGAGAACGGTCGTTCTCAGGTCAAGGAGGGGTCGTTCGATGGACAGCGCAGTCGCCCGGGAACAAGCGCTGGACGCCGCCGAGAAGCTGTTCTACGGCCGGGGCGTGCAGGCGGTCGGCATGGACGCCGTCCGCACCGCCTCCGGGCTCTCCCTCAAGCGGCTCTACCAGCTCTTCCCGGCGAAGGACCAATTGGTGGAGGCGTATCTCGAACGGCGTGACCTGCGCTGGCGCGGACGCCTCGCCGAGCAGGTCGAGCGGCACGATGATCCAGGGGAGCGAATTCCGGCCGTCTTCGACTGGCTGGAGAACTGGTTCGGCGAGGCAGACTTCCGGGGCTGCGCATGGATCAACTCCTACGGCGAGCTGGGCGCGACCTCGGAGCGGGTGGTGGCCCAAGTGCGGGCGCACAAGCGGGCGTTCCGCGACTATCTGGCGGGTCTCGTGGCGGACGCCGGGCTGCCCGCCGCGCTGGCCGGGCAGGTGTTCCTGCTGGCCGAGGGGGCCATGGTCACGGCGGGCATCACCGGGAGCGCGGAACCGGCGGCTGAGGCGCGCGAGGCGGTCCGGTCGCTGCTGCGGGCCGCCTGAGGTCAGACGGCGGCGAGTGCCGTCAGCGTGGCGCGGGCCCGGGCGAGAGAGGCCGCCGCCAGGTCCTCCAGACCTGCCAGTTGGGGCAGGACGTCGACCCGGGTCAGCTCGGCGGCGACGAGGTGGAGGTGCTCCGGCGGTACGCCCAGGTTGCCGAAGTAGGCCCGCAGATAAGGCGTTTGGAAGTCGAAGTGCTCGCGCGGGGTGCCGGGGCCGTAACCGCCGCCGCGGGCCATGACCACGACCACCCGGGTGTCGCGCAGCAGGCTCTCGCCGGTGTCCGGCTCGGTGAGCGCGCCGGGGAAGGTGACGCGGTCGATCCATGCCTTCAGGGCCGCGGGGATCGAGAAGTTGTACATCGGGACACCGAGCAACAGGGTGTCGGCGGCGAGGAGTTCGGTGATGTACGGGAGGGTCAGGTCCCACTCGCGCTGCTCGGCGGTGCTCTCGATCAGCGCGGGCACCTTGGCCGGCGGGACGAAGCCCTCGCGTTCCACGCGGCGGCCGAGGGTGGTGTAGGCGGGGGTGATCGGCGCCACCGGCTCGGCGGACAGATCGCGGTGACGGTGGTCCGCCGTGCCGTGCGTCCGCGCGAAGGTCTCGGTGAGTTGCCTGGTCACGGAGTCGGCGGTGGTGTCGGCGCTGGAGTCGATGTGCAGCAGCATGGTGTGGTCACCTCGGTCGGTTCGGGTGCGTCGGAGAGGTGACGGAACACGACGAGGAAAGGTGACCCATGCAGGGGCACGACGAACTGGCGCGGCGGTTCGAGGCGGAGCGCGGGCGGCTGCGGGCCGTCGCGTACCGCATGCTGGGCTCGCCCGGCGAGGCGGACGACGCGGTCCAGGAGGCCTGGCTGCGGCTGAGCCGCGCGGGCGGCGACGACGTCGACAACCTCGCCGCCTGGCTGACGACGGTCGTCTCCCGTATCTGCCTCGACATACTGCGCGCCCGCGCGTCCCGGCGCGAGGACCCCTACGGCGACGAGCTGCCGGAGCCGGGCGCCGGTGAGCTGCCCGAGGACGAGGCCGTACTCGCGGACTCGGTGGGGCTCGCGCTGCTGGTGGTGCTGGACGCGCTGGGACCGGCCGAGCGGGTCGCGTTCGTGCTGCACGATCTGTTCGCGGTGCCGTTCGACCGGATCGCGGCGGTGCTGGACCGCTCGCTGCCCGCCGCGAAGAAGCTCGCCAGCCGGGCCCGGCACAAGGTGCGGGGCACACCGGTGGTGCCGGGCGCGGAACTGGACCGGCACCGGGAGGTCGTCGAGGCCTTCCTCGCCGCCGCGCGGGGCGGTGACCTCGGCGCGCTGCTCGACGTACTGGCCCCGGACGTGGTCCGGCACGCCGAACCCGCCGCGCTGCCGCCCGGTGTTCCGGCCGAGCTGCGCGGGGCCCGGGCGGTCGCCGAGGGGACGGTACTGCTGCGCGGCCGGACCCGGTTCGCCGCGCTCGCCCTCGTCGACGGGGACGTGGGCATCGTGGTCGCTCCGGGCGGACGGCTGCTGCTCGCCCTGCGGGTGACCGTCGAGGGCGGGCGGGTCGCGGCGTACGAGGTGATCGCGGATCGGGGGCGGCTGCGGGGTGTCGAGGTGGCCGTACTGGGGACGGCGGGCTGACCGACTCCTACGACGGCTCCCGCTCAGCCCGTCGGTTCGGTCACCGTAATGGCGGTGACCGGGCAGGCGCGGGCGGCCTCGCGGAGCATCGGGTCGCCGGCGCCGTCCTCCCTGCCGGGCAGCACGGTGCTGTAGCCGTCGTCGTCCTGGGTGAAGACGCTCGGGGCGGCCAGGGCGCACTGGCCCGCCCCGATGCAGAGGTCCTTGTCGATGTGGATTTCGGTGTGCATGGAGTGCAGCCTCTACCAGGTCACGGGGAGTTCCAGCATCCCCTGGATCGTGTCGCCCGGTTTGAAGGGGATCTCCTCCGCCGGTGCGGCCAGGCGCAGCGTGGGCAGCCGGTCGAAGAGGCTGCGCAGGGCGATCTCCAGTTCGGCGCGGGCCAGGTTCTGGCCGAGGCACTGGTGGATGCCGAAGCCGAACGCGATGTGGTGGCGGGCGGGCCGGTGCCAGTCCAGGGCGTCCGGGGCGGTGTAGACGGCCTCGTCGCGGTTGACGACCGAGGTCGAGAAGAGCACTCCCTCACCGGCCCGGATCGTCACGCCGTCGACCTCGATGTCCTCGGCGGCCAGCCGCATCAGTCCGTCCACGATCGACAGCGACCGCATCAGCTCCTCGACCACGTCCGGCAACAGCCGTGGATCGTCCCGCAGTTCGGCCAGCCGCTCGGGATGGCGCAGCAGCGTGAACGTGCCGAGGGAGATCATGTTCGCGGTCGTCTCGTGCCCCGCGACCAGGAGGATGAGGCCGAGAGCGGCCAACTCGGCCCGGTCCAGGGCTCCTTCGTTCAACTGCTCCCGGACGAGGTCGTCCAGCAGCCCCTCGCCGGGTTCCCGCTGCTTGCGGTCGATCAACTCGCCCAGATAGTCGTCGAGTTGCGCGCGTGCGTCCCGGCTGTCCTCGGGCCCGGGACCGCGCAGCAGCCGCCGGGACTGGGCCTCGAAGAACTCGTGGTCGGCGTACGGGACGCCGAGCAGCGCGCAGATCACCATCGAGGGCACGGGCAGCGCGAACGCGGGCACCAGGTCGGCGGGGCCGCCCCGGGCGATCATCGCGTCGAGCCGTTCGTCGACGATCCGCTGGATGTCGGGCCGCATCGCCGTGGCGCGTTTGATGGTGAAGCCGGGGATCATCATGCGGCGCTGGGTGCGGTGCTTGGGGTCGTCGACGCCGACCAGTGCGGCCGTACGGTCCCGGAACGCCGCGAAGCGTGGGCTGGTGGCCGGGAAGCCGGGCCGGGTGCGGTCGGAGGACAGGCGCTGGTCGGCGAGCAGTGCGCGGGCGGTGGCGTGGCCGGTGACCAGCCAGGCCGGGCTGCCGTCGTAGAGGGTGACCCGGGTCAGCGGACGGTCGGCGCGCAGGGGGTCGTAGCCGGTGGGCGGGTGGTAGGGGCAGGTGCGGCTCTGGGGGAAGGCGACGGGTTCGGTCAGGTCGGTCGGAGTTGTCAGATCCGTCAGATCCGTCATGGAAGACCTCGCAGACGAAGAGTGCGTCGTGCCGATCTTTATTAGATGCCCGAGGCATCTATGGAGCCACCTTAAGTTCGGCCAGATCGGTGGTCCCTACAATCTGGCTGAACCTGACGGTCCGGTTCACCTGGCCCCCGTCCTCGTACATGCGGTGACGGGCGATCAGCCCCTCCCGGACGGTGGGATGCAAGGCGAACCTGGCGCGATACGGCCGTCCGGTGGACCTGACGGTCAGCCGGATCTCGCCACCGTCGGCGCGATTGCCTCCGACGTCGTCACCCGGTGGAGGGGGGATGGCCGAAGAGAGTCGCGGTGTGGATGAATCGCGGGTCGGCTGGTGTTGAATCCCACTGTCAGACAGCCGTAGAACGCGAGATGGGACGGATGCCATGCCTCTTGAGGGCGAGTACGAACCCAGCCCGGCGCAGTGGGTGCGCGACCAGGTGGAGCTGTACGAGAGCTCCGGTGGTACCAAGGGGACGACCTTGATGGACACGGGTATGCCCGTCATCCTGCTGACGACCGTGGGCGCCAAGAGCGGGAAGATCCGGAAGACCCCGCTGATGCGGGTCGAGCACGACGGACGGTATGCCGTGGTCGCCTCGCAGGGTGGCGCGCCCAAGCACCCGGTCTGGTACTTCAACATCCAGGCCGACCCCCGGGTGGAGCTTCAGGACGGCCCGCAGAAGTGGGACCTGACGGCCCGCGAGGTCACCGGCGAGGAGAAGGCCGAGTGGTGGGAGCGGGCGGTCGCCGCGTATCCCCCGTACGCCGAGTACCAGACGAAGACGGACCGGCAGATTCCTGTTTTCGTCCTCGAACCGGCCGACGGAAGCTGACGCCGAGAGCCGTTCCGCGCCCGCGAAGAAATTTCTTGTTCCGAGGCGCATGAACCGGTGCCCGCCGGGCACCCGACGTTCAGGCCCCGCCGCGCTCCCCCGTCGTGGCGGGGCTTTCCGCTGCCTCCCGCGCGGGCCGGTCGGTGATGTCGAGGAAGATCTCGCCGGTCTCGGACACCGCGCGGCCGAGCGAGCGCTTGATGCGCATGGACACCTCCTCGACCCGTTCGCTGTCCATGCCGGGCACCAGGTCGACGCGGGCGGCGACCATCGTCGAGTCGAGCCCCATCCGCATTGTGAACAGCGCTTCCACGCTGTCGATCTCGGGCTCCGCCGCCAGCAGCGAGCGGATCCTGTCGCTCAGCTCCGGGTCGACGGCCTCGCCGATGAGCTGGTCGCGGGCGTCACGGCCGAGACGGTAGGCGACGTAGCCGAGCAGTATGCCGATGGCGAGCGAGGCGGACGCCTCCCACACCACCTGGCCGGTGATCATGTGCAGCGCCATGCCGATGATCGCGAGGGTCACACCGAGCACGGCCGTGCCGTCCTCGGCGACGACCGTCCGCAGCGCGGGGTCGCGCAGCGCGTCCATGCCGCCGCCCTGGGCACGCACCTGGTGCAGGGCCCGCAGCAGCGAGACGCCCTCCACGACGAAGGCCACGGCGAGCACGACCAGGCCCGCCGCATAGCCGCCGGAGGTCTCCTCCGCGCCGTTGCGCAGAGCCTCGACCCCCTGGAACACGGAGAAGCAGCCGCCCATGACGAAGATCCCGACGGCCGCGAGCAGCGACCAGAAGAACCGCTCCTTGCCGTACCCGAAGGGGTGGCGCCGGTCGGCCGGGCGGCGGCTGCGGCGCAGGGCGGCGAGGAGGAAGACCTCGTTGAGGCTGTCGGCCACCGAGTGCGCGGCCTCCGAGAGCAGCGCGGGCGATCCCGCGACCAGTCCGCCGACGGCCTTGGCCGCCGCGATCACCAGGTTGGCGGCGAGGGCGACGAGGACGGTGACCCGGGTCCTCCGGTCCGTGGCACCGTCGGATTCCTGGTCCGTCGTACGGTCGGATCCGTGGTCGGACGCTGTGTCACTCATCTACGCCGACTGCCCCTGTGGGCGGTGCTCACACCCTCTGTCGAAGCCCCGGTTTCAATGGCACCCTCAGGGTGCCGACCGGCACGTGCGCAGAAGGAGACCCCCCGTGGCCAAGAGCAAGAAGAAGAAACTCCCCCTCGTCTACCAGCCCGTCGGTCTCGTCCTGGGCGTAGTGAGCGGCGCCCTCGCGGGCCGCGCCTTCCGTGCCATGTGGAAGGCGATACGGCACGAGGAGGACGCCCCGGACCCGCTGGATCGCGACCGCGGCTGGGGTGAGATCCTGTTCGCCGCCGCGCTCCAGGGTGCCCTGTTCGCGGTGGCGCGCAGCGCGGCGGACCGCACCGGCGCGAAGGCCATCGAGCGTTCGACCGGTATCTGGCCGGCGAAGGACAAGGGCGGCCGGGAGTAGGGGTGTTGAGGGGCCTCAGCCCTGTTCGGACGTCGTGGGCGGTACCGGGCGCAGGGTGAAGGAGTGGCCGGCCGGGTCCGCGTACACGCGCTCCTCGTACGGGCCCGGCATGTCCTTGGTCTCCAGCGGGCGTCCGCCGAGTCCGACGATCCTGCGCTCCGCCTCGTCCAGGTCCTCCACCAGGAAGTCCAGGTGGACCTGCTGGTTGTTCTCGGCGCGGGGCCAGCTCGGCGGAGTGGCACCGGCGTCGCGGCGGAACGCCAGCCGGGTGCCGTCGGCGCCCCTGATCTCCACCTGGTCGAGCGAGATGTCCGTCTGTTCGCCGTCGAGCAACTCCGTGTAGAACACGGCGAGTTTCTCCGGCTCGACCGTGTCGAGCACCACGAAGCTTGCGTTCACGAGTGCCATGGTTCCTCCGAGAATTCAGGCGCGCAAGCGTCGAGTCCGGTTGCCACGCACTCAACGGGTATCCCCGTTCGGTCAGTTGATGCCGACGGTCCGACGTCCACGACGGGTGTTCAGTCCTCCCCGACCGCCCGGATCCCGTCGAGCCGGGCCGCCGCCGCACTCAGCAGCAGGTCCTGGGCCGCCGGGTAGGAGCTGTGCCGCATGGTGGCCACGAGATGGCGGGCCGTGGCCGCGATGTGCGGGTGCGTGTCGGCGGGCAGCCGGGCGTACGTCGCCTGCCATACGGCGGCCTCCGCGTCGCGGGCGGGCTTCGGCAGCGCCGTGTTCGCGGAGTCGAGGGCACCGAACGCGAGGGCCTGGTCGACGTAGGCGTGGTAGATCCGCACCGCGTCGGCGTCGGGGAAACCGGCCCCGCGCAGCACCCCTAGGATCGTCTCCACGGCCTGGATCTCGTACACCCGCCCGGTCACCCGGTACGAACTGAGCATCGCCGCCCTCGGGTGCGCGAGCGCGCCCGCGTGCATGCGCAGGCCCAGGTCCCGCAGGTCGGCCAGCCAGTCACCGGTGGGCCGCCAGGTGCGCAGTGTGCGGCCGATCAGCTCGTCGGCGACGGCCAGCATCAGGTCGTCGGTGTGCCGGAAGTAGCGGTAGAGGGAGCTGGGGTCGGCGCCGAGGGCGCGGCCGAGACGGCGTACGGAGAGGGCCTCGGCGCCGTGTTCCTCGATGAGTCTGAGGGCGGTCTCGACGATCAGTTCCTCGGACAGGACCACGCCCTGCTTGGTGGGGCGTCTGCGCCGCCGGTCGGCGGCCGGGACGACACGGTCGCTCATCCGGCACCTCCTCGCTGTTCGGTTCCGGGTGCCCGCACCTTATGACAACACCGTTGACCTGTTAAGGGCCCGCGCAGTTTCATGTGCGTTCACCGGGGCCGTTCGGGCCCCCCGGTGCGAGCGGAGAGCACGCCATGATCGACACGCCACCCCCGTCGGGGCCCGCACTGCGCAAATCCCTCGGTCTGCTGGACGGCGTCGCCATCGCCGCGTCCAGCACCGCCGCGACCACCAGCATCGGCATCGGTCTGGGTGTGACCGCCGGCGTGGTCGGGCTGCACCTGCCGGCCGTCATGCTGCTGGCGTTCCTGCCGATCCTGGGCATCGCGGGCGCCTACTCCCGGCTGAACAAGGTCGAGCCGAACGCGGGCAACGGCTATGTGTGGGTGGGCCGTTCACTCACTCCGTGGCTCGGCTTCCTGGTCGGCTGGGTGAACATCGTGGCGACGATCGCGTTCCTCGCGTACACCACGGCGGTCACCGGCTCGGCCATGATCCAGCTCGCCGGGGAGGCCGGACTGCACCGGCTGGCCGGCCTCGCCCTCGACCCCGGCTCGACGGCGCAGACGACGGCCGTCGGCATCGTCGTCCTGATCGCCGTCACCCTGACCGCGGTCACCGGCGTCCGCACCGCCGCTCGCCTCCAGACCGGACTGCTGGTCTTCGAGTACGTCGTCCTGCTCGGCTTCTGCGGCTACGGCATCGTCACCGGCCCGCACTCCTTCAGCCTGAGCTGGTTCGACCCGTTCGCGATCCCCTCGGCGTCGGCGCTGGCTCAGGGGCTGCTTCTCTCGGTGTTCTGCTACTGGGGATTCGAGGCCGCGTTCACCGTGAACGAGGAGGTGCGCGACCCGCGTGACGCGTCCCGGGCCGGGCTGATCACCCTGGTGACGATGCTGGGACTGTTCCTGCTCGGCTCGATCGCCTTCCAACGGGTGCTGTCCGAGGGCGAGTTGGCGGGCCACGGCGCCCAGGGCCTGGCGTACTTCGGCGACCGGCTCGCCTCCCGGCCGCTGGCCGCGCTACCGCTGGTGGCCCTGATGTTCTCGGCGGTCGCCTCGCTCCAGGCGGGCGTGATCCCCACCGCACGGGGCATGTTCGCGATGAGCCGCGACCGCACGCTCGGCCCGGTCTGGTCCAAGGTCAGCGCACGCTACGGCACTCCGGCCCTCGGCACCCTGCTGATCGGCGCGCTGGCGACGGCGGTTGCCGCACTGGCGCTGGTGATCCCCCGCCTCGCCGACATGATCATGGCGACGGTGAACGCCGTGGGCATCGTCGTCGCCCTCTCCTACGCCCTCACCGCCCTCGCCGCCGCCGTGCGCTTCCGCTCTCTCCTCCGCGAGAACCGGCGGCAGGGAATCCGCGCGGTGGTGCTGCCCACGCTGAGCGCCCTGGCCCTGCTGGGGCTCGGCGGCTACCTCGCCTGGTCCTTCTACACCTCCACCGACCACCTCGAAGTCAGCGCGGACAACGGCTGGTTCCTGCTGCTGACCCCGGCCGTGATGATCGCGTCGGGTTTCGTGGCCGCCGCCTGGGCGAAGTGGATACGCAGGTCGCCCTACTTCCAGTCCGGGGAGGGTACCGACGCCGACGCCCCGCAACTGCTCGCCACCTCTTCATGACGCCCGCAAGGAAACGGACCATGCACGCAGACCTCCTCTTCACCAACGGCCCCGTCCTCACCCCCGAGGGCCGCACGGCGACCGCCGTGGCCGTCACCGGCGACCGCATCACGGCCGTAGGACATGCCGAGGTGCGCGACCTCGCCGGGCCGGGCACTCAAGTCGTCGATCTGGCGGGGCGGTTGCTGCTGCCCGGGTTCCAGGACGCGCATGTGCATCCGGTGCCGGCGGGGCTTGAGCTGACCCAGTGCGATCTGACGGGGACCAAGACCGCCGCGGACACGCTCGCCACCGTGCGCGCCTACGCGGACGCGCACCCGGAGCGGGAGTGGATCACCGGGGGCGGGTGGTCGATGGAGGCGTTCGAGGGCGGTACGCCGACGAAGGAGCTGCTGGACTCGGTCGTACCGGACCGGCCGGTCTATCTGCCCAACCGGGACCATCACGGCGCGTGGGTCAACAGCCGGGCCCTGGAGCTGGCGGGCATCACACGGGACGCGCCCGATCCGGCGGACGGGCGGATCGAGCGGAACGCGTCGGGCGAACCGGCCGGGACCCTCCAGGAGGGGGCGATGCAGCTGGTCGGCAGGCTCACCCCGCCGACCACCCCGGCCGACCGGCTGGCCGCGCTGCTGCACGCCCAGCGGCATCTGCACGCGCTCGGCATCACGGCCTGGCAGGACGCGATCGTCGGGAAGTTCGCGGGGATGGACGATCCGTCGGACGCGTATCTGACCGCCGCCCGCGACGGCTCGCTCACCGCGCGCGTGGTCGGCGCGCTGTGGTGGGACCGGGAGCGCGGCGCCGAGCAGATCTCCGAACTCGCCGAGCGGCGGGCCGCGTTGAGCCATGGCCGGTTCCACGCGGGCAGTGTGAAGCTGATGCTGGACGGGGTCGCCGAGACCGGTACCGCCGCCCTGCTCGATCCCTACCTCGACAAGTGCGGCTGCGCCACGGGCAATCGGGGCACCAGCTTCATCGACCCGGACCAACTGCCCAAGTACGTCACCGAGTTGGACGCGCTCGGGTTCCAGTGCCACTTCCACGCGCTGGGCGACCGGGCCGTGCGGAACGCGCTGGACGCGGTCGAAGCGGCGCGGGAGGCGAACGGTCCGACTGACACCCGGCCGCATCTGGCGCACCTTCAGGTCGTGCACCCGGAGGACGTGGCGCGGTTCGCGCGGCTCGGCGCGGTCGCGAACATCCAGCCGCTGTGGGCGGCGCACGAACCGCAGATGGACGAGCTGACGATTCCGTTCCTCGGACCGGAACGGGCCCTGTGGCAGTACCCGTTCGGGGCGCTGCTGCGGTCCGGCGCCACCCTCGCGGCGGGCAGCGACTGGCCGGTCAGCAGTCCCGATCCGCTGCAGGGCATCCATGTCGCGGTCAACCGGGTCGAACCCGCAAGCGCCGGGCCGGTGTTCCTGCCCGGCGAGCGCATCGGGCTCGCCGAAGCGCTCACGGCGTACACCGCGGGTTCGGCGTACGCGAACCATCTGGACGACACCGGTCGGGTGGCGGCGGGCGCGCTGGCGGATCTGGTGGTCCTGGACCGTGATCCGTTCGCCGCTCCGCCGGAGGAGATCGCGGAGACGCGGGTGGCGCGCACCTATGTGGGAGGGGCGGAGGTGTACGCGGCCGACGGGGCCTGACCGGACTGGTCGTTCATGGACAGGTGTCCAGCTATAGTGGACACCTGTCCAATATGACGAGGAGTCGGCTGATCGTGGAAACGCTCGCGAACGTGCTGGTGGGCCTGGTGGCCGCGCTGCATCTGTACATCCTGGTGCTGGAGATGTTCCTGTGGCAGAAGAAGCCCGGGCGCGGCCTGCACGGCTTCGATCCCGAAATGGCAAGAGCCACCGCGCCGTTGGCCGCCAACCAGGGGCTGTACAACGGCTTCCTCGCCGCGGGTCTGATCTGGGGCCTGATCGCCGCCGACCCGACCGGCTTCCGCGCCCAGGTGTTCTTCCTGAGCTGTGTAGTGGTCGCGGGTGTCTACGGCACGGTGACGGCGAACCGGCGCATCCTGTTCGCGCAGGCGCTGCCCGGTGCGCTGGCCCTGGCTGCCGTGCTCATCGCCCGGTGAGCCGCGCCGAGCCCGAGGACCCGCGGGCCGCCCGCACCCGGGCACGGCTGCGCCGGGCCCTCCTCGACGAGTGCGCCGCACACCCCCTGGAGGAGGTCGGCGTCGCCGCCCTGGTGCGCCGGGCCGGGGTCGGCCGGGCCACGTTCTACGTCCACTACGACGGCCTGGAGGCGCTCGCGGTCGACGCCTGCGCGGACGTCGTACGGGACGCGGTGGAGGCACTGCACGCCTGGCGCGGGCGGCCCGACCCGGTGCACGCGCCGCCCGCGCTGCCGGAGTTCTTCGCCGGGCTGCTCCCCCACGCGGCCCTGTACCGCACCCTGTTGAGCCCGGGCGGGGGTGGTCCGCTCGGCCGGGTGCTGCACCGGGACCTGCGCGCCTACAGCCTCCGTGAGCGCGAACTCGCGGGCGCGGCGGACGCCCCGCTGGTCGCCTCGGCCGTCGCCGGGACCTTCGGCGGGGTCCTGGCCGACTGGCTGCACGGGCTGTTGGAGGGCACGCCGGAGGAAATCGCCGACCAGGTATGGCAGTTGCTGGTCGCCCTGCACATGAGCAGGTGAGGGACGCTCAGGCGCAGCCCTGACCGTGCTTGACCAGGGGCCACGCCTCCACGCCGTCGGGCGTGCGGACATACGCCTTCGACGCGTCGGCCGTGAGCCACAACTGCCAGTCGTGGTAGCGGTATCCGGTGTCGCGGGCGTTCGCCGGCATGCGGACGTCACCGTCGTAGGGGGCGGTGAGCATCTCGGACGGAAGCACCTTGTCCGGGTCGCGGGCGTACAACCTGCCCTTCTCGTCGTCGCCGGTCTGCAGGAAGTGCGCCTTCTGCCAGTCGCAGTGCGCGGCCCCGACCGAGCTGCTCACCACCGTGGTCGCCACGCGACGGCCGTCCCGGTCGGTCCAGATCTCGTATCCGCGCGCCTCGGCGAAGCCCGCCGGGAGTTCGGCCGGATCGCAGGAGGCACTGCTCTCCGGGCCCCAACCCGGCCTGTTCTTACCGTCCTTGGCGACGACGACCGCGACTTTCGTACGACCGCCGACGTCGTAGGAGAACAGGACGCGCCCGTCCGACCTGCGCTCGACGCGGTAGCCCGTGCGCGGCACGTCCGGTTGCTCCATGGTGAAGTACGCCCGCAAGCCACCCTCGGGAGTCTTGCCGCCGTCGCCCTCGCTCCAGGCGTCGGCGCCGCCGCTCTCGTACATCGTCCCGTCGCACTCCAGCGCCCGGCCGGCGGCACCCGACTTGTCGGAGCCGGTGGCCGGTACGTACAGCGGTCCCTTGTAAGGCGTGGCCGGCGGGGTGCCCGCGACCACGACGTCCTTCCCGTCCCCGCCGTCACCGCACCCCACCGCCGTCACGGCCAGCAGCACGGCGACCGCCGTGAGCCCTCTGCGCATGACCTACCCCCTCGTGTGTCGTTCCTACGACGCACGGGCGGGCCGAAACGTTGGGGGGTTCAGCGGGCTTCCTGGAACGTACGCCGGTAGGCCTGCGGGGAGACCCCGATCGCCGCGTGCAGATGCTGGCGCAGGGACGCGCCGGTCGCGAAGCCGACGCGGCCGGCGATCTGGTCGACCGACAGGTCGCTGGCCTCCAGGAGGTCGCGGGCGCGGGCGACCCGCTGCTGGATCAGCCAGCGGCCGGGGCTGAGGCCGACCTCGTCGTTGAAACGGCGGGCGAAGGTGCGCAGGCTCATGCCGGCGTGGCGGGCCAGGTCGTTCAGCGCGAGGGGCTCGGCGAGGCGGGTCAGGGCCCAGTCGCGGGTGGCGGCCGTGCTGGTGGCGCCGCAGTCCGGGACCGGCTGCTGGATGAACTGGGCCTGGCCTCCGTCGCGGAACGGCGGGACGACACAGCGGCGGGCGACCGTGTTGGCGAGTTCGCTGCCGTGGTCCGTGCGCACGATGTGCAGGCAGATGTCGACTCCGGAGGCCGCGCCCGCGGAGGTGAGGATCCGGCCGTCCTGCACGAAGAGCACGTCCGGGTCCAGGTCGACGTGCGGATACAGGACCCGGAAGCGGTCCACGACCTGCCAGTGGGTGGTGGCGCGGCGGCCGTCGAGGAGTCCGGCGGCGGCGAGCACGAAGGCGGCCGTGCAGATCGACACGATCCGCGCTTCCGGGCGGATCCGGGCGAGGGCGTCGGCGATCTCGGCGGGCAGCCCCTCGGGGATGCGCGGGGTCGCCATGGAGGCGACCACGACCGTGTCCGCCGTTTCGAGGATCTCCGGTCCGTGCTCCACCGCGACCGAGAAGTCGGCGCTGGTGCGCACCGGGCGGCCGTCGACCGTGCAGGTCAGCACCTCGTAGCGGCCGTCGGCGGCGCCGAAGATGCGGCTGGGGATGCCCAGCTCGAAGGGGTAGACGCCGTCGAGCGCCAGGACCACGACCCGTTCCACATGCTGCATGGCACGATTCTATCGAAGGTTGGCCATCGTGCCATTTTCTTGTTGTGCGGGACCCGGCAGGCTCAATGAACATGAGCACTGTGAACACCATGCGCGTCATCACCCAGCACGTCCTCGGCGGTCCCGAGGTCCTCGAAGTCGCCGAGGTCGAGCGGCCCGCGCCGCGCGCCAACGAGATCCTGATCAAGGTGCGGGCCGCCGGACTCAACCCCACCGACTGGAAGCACCGGAAGACCGGCGGATTCCTCGGCGAGCCCCCGTTCGTCCTCGGCTGGGACGTCTCCGGCGTCGTCGAGGCCGTCGGTGTCGGTGTCGCCCGCTTCAAGGCCGGCGACGAGGTCTTCGGGATGCTGTCCTACCCGTGGGGCCACGGCTCGCACGCCGAGTACGTCGCCGCCCCGGCCCGCGGCTTCGTCCACAAGCCGGCCGCGGTCGACCACGTCCAGGCGGGCGCGCTGCCCCTGGTCGCGCTGACCGCGTGGCAGGCGCTGGTGGAGAACGCGGACGTCCAGCCGGGCCAGCGGGTGCTGGTCCACGCGGCGGCCGGCGGGGTCGGGCATGTGGCCGTGCAGATCGTGAAGGCGCGCGGCGCGTATGTGATCGGTACGGCGAGCGCGGGCAAGCACGACTTCCTGCGCGAGCTCGGCGTCGACGAGGCGATCGACTACAAGGAGACCGACTTCGCCGAGGCCGTCAAGGACGTCGATGTCGTCCTGGACACGGTCGGCGGCGAGACCGCGCTCAAGTCGCTGCGGGTGCTGCGACCGGGCGGCGTCGTGGTGTCGATCATTCCGATCGGCACGGCGGAGTTCCCGGAGGAGGCCGAGCGGCTCGGCGTCCGGGCGGTCCGGATGCTCGTCGACGCGGACCGCGCCGACATGGAGGCCATCGCGGAGCTCGTCGCGGCGGGCAAGCTGCGCGCGACGATCGCCGGGGCGTTCCCGCTGGCCGAGGCCGCCGAGGCACACAGGCTCGGCGGCACCGGCCGGACTTCGGGCAAGCTGGTGCTGACGGTCGACTGAATCAGAACGTGAGCACCGGCTTGATCGCCTTGCCCGCGCTCATGTCCCGTACCGCCCGGTCGATGTCCGTGAACGGATAGGTGCTGATCAGGCGGTGCAGCGGGAGCCGCCCCTCCTTCACCAGCTGCACGAGGGCGGGGATGAAACTCTGTGTCTCGCTGTCGCCGAGGGTGAGGCCCTCGATGCGCTTCCCGGGGATCAACCCGTTGACGTCCAGGGCGACTTCACTGCCGAACGGCGGCGCTCCTACGACGACCAGGGTGCCCCGGGCGGCGAGCGCGTCGGCGCCCTGGCGGAGCACGGCGACACTGCCGGTGGTCTCGACGATGCCGTCGGCGCCCTGTCCGTCGGTCAGTACCGCGAGGGTCTCGCCGAGGTCGGCCTCACCGGCGTTGACGGTGTGGGTGGCGCCCAACTCCTTTGCCAGCAGGAGGCGTTCGGCGACCTTGTCGACGGCGATGATACGGGTGGCGGGGGTGAGGGCGGCGGCCATCACGGCGGACAGGCCGACCGCCCCGGCACCGAGCACCACGACCGTGTCACCGAGCCGGGGCTTGAGGACGTTCCAGACGGCACCGACTCCCGTCTGAACTCCGCAGCCCAGCGGGGCGATCGACTCCAGCGGCACGTCCGGGTCGACCTTCACGAGGCTGCGCTCGTCGACCAACGCCCGCTCCGCGAACGACGATTGGCCGAAGAAGTGACCGCCGAGAGGCTGACCGTCCCGGCTGATGGTGCTGCTGCCGTCGGCGCGGCGACCGCCGATGAGGTTCAGCGGCAGCCAGGTCGCGCAGTAGGCGGGGTGCCCGCCCTGGCAGTTGCGGCAGTCGCCGCAGGATGTGAAGGACAGCACGACATGGTCGCCGGGTGCGACACCGGTGACGGCGGAGCCGACCTCCTCGACGACACCGGCACCCTCGTGACCGAGAACTCCGGGGAGCGGGAAGGGCAGTCCGCCGCTCGCCACTCCAAGGTCGGTGTGGCACAGGCCTGTTGCGACGACACGGACGAGTGCCTCGTGCGGGCCCGGCTCGGCCAACTCGACTGTGCCGAGGGTGAACGGTGCGCCGCCCGACTCGACGACGGCCGCGCGCGTGGTGGTGGACATCGTACGAACTCCTTGGTGGGCGTGGTCAGTCGAGCGAGACGACGACGGACTTGGTCCGGGTGTAGGCGGCGAGGCCCTCGGGGCCGTACTCGCGGCCGAAGCCGGAGTCCTTGACGCCGCCGAAGGGGACGTTAGGGTCGAGCATCGCCCAGTCGTTGACCCAGACGATGCCCGCCTGGAGCCGGTCCGCGATGCGGTGGGCGCGGGCGAGGTTGCCGGTCTGTACGCCCGAAGCCAGGCCGTAGGGCGTGGAGTTGGCGAGTTCGACGGCCTCGTCCTCGGTGTCGAAGGGCTGCACGGTGAGGACCGGGCCGAAGATCTCCTCCTGGATCACCCGGGAGTCGTTCGCGAGGTCGGCGATGACGGTGGGCTTGTAGTAGTAGCCGCCGTCGAGGTCGAGGCGTTCGCCGCCGCAGACGATGCGGGCGCCCTCCTTGCGGGCGAGGTCGACGTACTCCTCGACCTTGCGCAGGTGCTTCTCCCCCGCCATCGGGCCGACGACGGTCTCGGGCAGCCGGGGGTCGCCGAGTGGTACGCCGGGGACGGCGTCGGCGAGGATGTTGAGAAGGGTGCTGTAGACGGGGCGGGCGACCAGCAGGCGGGGACCGCCCATGCAGAACTGGCCGGTGTTGAAGACGAAGCCCTTGATGACCGCGCCGACGGCCTTCTCCAGGTCGGCGTCCTCGAAGACGATGTGGGCCGCGTTGCCGCCGAGTTCCATGGTGACGGGCTTGAGATTCTCGCCGGCGACGCTCGCGGCGTGCCGGCCGACGGCGGTGGAGCCGGTGAAGGCGATCTTGTCGACGCCCGCGTGCCGCAGGAGGGCCTCTCCGGCGACCGGTCCGGTGCCGGTGACGACGTTGACGACGCCGTCCGGGACACCGGCCCGCTGGAGCAGTCCGGCCATGTAGAGGGCGCTGAGCGGGGTCTCGTCGGCGGGCTTGTGGACCACGGTGTTGCCGGCCGCGAGGGCGGGGGCGAGCTTCGAACCGGCAAGGATCAGGGGGAAGTTGAAGGGGGTGATCGCGGCGACCACGCCGAGCGGCTCGCGCTTGGTGTAGGCGAGGGCGTTGAGCGGGGTGTCGCGGGTCGAGCCGTCCAGGGAGTGGGCGAGGGCGGCGTAGTGCTCGTAGTCGTTGGCCGCGTTGGTGATGTCGACGGCGCGGCACAGAGTGATGGGCTTGCCTACGTCGAGGCTCTCCAACTGCGCGAGTTCGTCTGCGTTCTCGCGGATGAGCTCGGCGACGCGGTGCAGGATCCGGCCGCGTTCGCGACCGCTGAGCCCGGACCAGCGTCCGCTGTCGAAGGCCTCGCGGGCGGCGCGGACGGCCGCGTCCACGTCGGCGGGGCCGGCCTCGGCGACCGTGGTGACGATCCGGCCCCGGGACGGGTCGACCACCTCGGTGCGCGCTCCGTCGGCGGCCTCGCGCCACTGCCCCCCGACGAACAGGCGGCCGGGTTCGATCTCGAAGGCGGTCATCGCCACTCCTCAGCATCGTTGCCAAGATTTCAACCAACAGGATTCCTGTTGGTTGCTCGTCTGGTCCGCAGTCTCATTACAGACAGGTTTCCTGTCAATGCTCTAGGGTGAATCCATGGCTGAATCCCTGGTTGGCGCCCACGCGACGAAGGCACCCCCGTCCCTGCTGTACATGGTCAAGCAGGTGGAGCTGGTGGTCCGCTCCCGCCTGGACGAGCTGGTCAGGCCATATGGGATCACCGCACTCCAGTACACCGCGCTCACGGTCCTGGAGCGACACGACGGCCTGTCGGCGGCGCAGCTGGCCCGCGATTCCTTCGTCACCGCGCAGTCCATCGCCGATCTGGTGCGCTCACTGGAGGGCCGCGGGCTGATCCGCCGCGAGCGCAATCCGCGCAACCGGCGCGAGCTGCTGATCCTGCTGACCGGCGAGGGGCGCGAGCTGCTGGCGGGCTGCGCGGAGCCGGTGCGGGAGCTGGAGGAGCGAATGGTGCGCGAGCTCACAGCGCACCAGAGCGAGCAGTTCCGCCAGGCACTTTCCAAGGCCTGGCACGCGCTGTCGTAGGCCCGCCCCGAACATCTCAGAAAGCTCTGGCTCGATTCGAAGACATATGTCAATCGAACATGCTCAAATTCACTCCATCGAGGGTAACTTGCAGGGCGGGGAACGGTTTTGTGCTCAACCCCGCTTCACCGAGGGCCGGTTGGAGGGGATGTGGTCGTGCAGCAGGAACCCGCGCCGCTCACCCGGCATCTGCGGATCCACCAGGACCGTGGGTTCACGGTCCTGGAGTTCCGCGGGGAGATCGACATCGTCGCGGCGATGGAGATCCTCCCGTCCCTGGACCGGGTGACGGGGCGGCCGGGTGCGCGGATCATGATCGACCTGAGGCAGATCGAGTTCTTCGACTGCTCGGGGCTGCGCCTGCTGTACCGGGCACGGCAGCGGCTGCTGGAGCGGGACGGCAGGCTGCATCTCGTCTGCACCCACCCGCTGACCCTGCGCATCCTGCGGGTCACCGGCCTGAGCCGGCTGCTGCCGCCGCAGCCGACGCTGGACGCGGCCCTGGGGCAGCCCGAGGCCACGTCCGGCACGTTGTGATCACAGTGGTTATTTGAGGATCTTGGTGACCTGACCGGCGCCCACCGTCCGGCCGCCCTCACGGATCGCGAACTTCAACCCTTCCTCCATCGCGATGGGTTGGATCAGCTCGACGTGCATGGTCGTGTTGTCGCCCGGCATGACCATCTCGGTGCCCTTCGGCAGGGTCACCACACCCGTCACGTCCGTCGTGCGGAAGTAGAACTGCGGCCGGTAGTTGTGGAAGAAGGGCGTGTGCCGGCCGCCCTCGTCCTTGGACAGGATGTAGGCGCGGGCCTCGAACTCCACGTGCGGGGTGACCGATCCGGGCTGGATGACGACCTGGCCGCGCTCCACGTCCTCGCGCTTCACCCCACGCAGCAGCAGTCCGACGTTCTCGCCGGCCCGGCCCTCGTCGAGGAGTTTGCGGAACATCTCGATGCCGGTGACGGTCGTCTTGGTCTTCTGTTCGTGGATGCCGATGATCTCCACCTCGTTGTTGACCTTCAGCACCCCGCGCTCGATCCGGCCGGTGACGACCGTGCCGCGCCCGGTGATGGTGAAGACGTCCTCGATCGGCAGCAGGAACGGCCGGTCCACGTCCCGCACCGGCTGGGGCACGAACTCGTCTACGGCGTCGAGGAGTTCGAGCACCGAGGCGGTCCACTCCGGGTCCCCTTCGAGGGCCTTCAGCGCGGACACCTTGACCACCGGGAGGTCGTCGCCGGGGAACTCGTACTCGGTGAGCAGCTCGCGCACCTCCAGCTCGACCAGTTCCAGGATCTCCTCGTCGTCGACCATGTCCGTCTTGTTGAGGGCGACGACGATGTACGGCACACCGACCTGCCGGGCCAGCAGCACGTGTTCCTTGGTCTGCGGCATGGGTCCGTCGGTGGCCGCGACGACCAGGATCGCGCCGTCCATCTGGGCGGCGCCGGTGATCATGTTCTTGATGTAGTCGGCGTGCCCGGGGCAGTCGACGTGCGCGTAGTGCCGGCGTTCGGTCTGGTACTCGACATGGGCGATCGAGATCGTGATGCCGCGCTGCCGTTCCTCGGGCGCCTTGTCGATCTGGTCGAACGGTGTGAAGGGGTTGAGGTCGGGGAACCGGTCGTGCAGCACCTTCGTGATGGCCGCTGTGAGGGTGGTCTTGCCGTGGTCGATGTGACCGATGGTGCCGACGTTCACATGGGGTTTGGTCCGCTCGAACTTCGCCTTCGCCACGGCGAGTCCTCCTGATCACCTCGGTGCTGCCGAGCGTTGCTCCGTCCCCTCATGTCTATTCGTTCGGCGGCGCGTCGAACAGGGCGCTGACGGACTCACCGTTGTGAATGCGGCGTACGGCCTCGGCGAGCGCCGGGGCGATGGACAGGATGCGCAGCTTCTCGGTGCGCTCCTCCTCGGGCACCGGCACCGTGTTGGTGCAGACGATCTCCAGTACGTCGGGCTGCTCGCCGATCCGCTTCAGCGCGCCGGACGCGAACAGGCCGTGCGTACAGGCCACCCGGATCGAGCGCGGCCCCAACTCCCGCAGCCGGTCCAGGAGTTCGAGCACGGTGCTGCCCTTGGCGATCTCGTCGTCCAGGACGATCACGTCCCGGTCGGCGATTTCACCGATGACGGAGCTGATGACGACCCGGTCGTCCGCGTAGCGCTGCTTGGCACCGGCCGCCACCTGGGCGCCGATCAGCCGGGCGAACGCGGCGGCCTCCTTGGCGTTGCCGAGGTCCGGGGAGACGACGGTGGTGCGGGAGAGGTCGTACTGCCGGAAGTGCGCGGCGAGTTCGCGCAGCGCGTGCAGATGGTCGACCGGCACCGAGAAGAAGCCGTGCACCTGCGGCGAGTGCAGGGTCATGGCCAGGACCCGGCTCGCGCCCGCCGCCACCATCAGGTCGGCGACCAGCCGTCCGCCGAGCGAGATGCGCGGGGCGTCCTTCTTGTCGGAGCGGGCGTAGGAGTAGTGCGGCATGACGACGGTGATCCGCCCGGCGGAGGCGCCGCGCGCCGCGTCGCACATCAACAGCAGCTCCACCAGGTTCTCCTGGACCGGCTTGACCAGCGGCTGGATCAGGAAGACGTCCCGTTCCCGGCAGTTGGCCTGGAGCTGGACTTCCAGACAGTCGTTTGCGAACCGGCTGACCCGGGTCGGGCTGAGCGGTACACCGAGATGCGCGCAGACCTCCTTCGCCAACTCGGGGTGGGCACTCCCGCTGAACACGGCGATGTCTCGCACGATCTGCTCCTCGCATGATCATTCCCGGCCGTGCCTCATGCTACTGACCGCGAAAACCGGTTGCGGACGCCCGGCCGTCGCACGTCATGATGACGATGTCCGTGCCCTCTCCCGTCAGGAACCCTCACATGCGCCGACTCCTCGGAATCCACCAGCCTTCCCACTGGACGACGGTTCTCGAGGACTCGACCACGCATGCACACCCTGAACATCGGAATTCTGGCCCACGTCGACGCCGGTAAGACCAGCCTCACCGAGCGGCTGCTGTTCGACCACGGCGCGATCGACCGGCTCGGCAGCGTCGACACCGGTGACACCCGTACGGACGACGGCACGATCGAGCGAGAGCGCGGGATCACCATCCGCTCGGCCGTCGCCGCGTTCACGTCCGGCGACACCCAGATCAACCTGATCGACACACCCGGCCACGCGGACTTCATCGCCGAGGTCGAGCGCGCCCTGGAAGTCCTCGACGGCGCGGTGCTGCTGCTGTCCGCCGTGGAGGGCGTCCAGGCGCAGACCCGCGTCCTGCTGCGGACCCTGCGGCGGCTACGGCTGCCCACGCTCGTCTTCGTGAACAAGATCGACCGGGCGGGTGCCCGCGCGGACGACCTCGTTGTGGACATCCGTCGCCGGCTGACCCCGCACGTCGTACCGCTGACGGACGTGACGGGCCTCGGCACGCCCGGCGCCCGCGTACTGCGCCGCCCGCCCGGCGACCCCGACCTGGCCGAGGCACTGGCCGACGTCGACCCGTCCGTCCTCGCGGCGGTCGTCGACGGCCCCCACCCCACACCGGACGACCTGAGCAATGCCCTCGCCACCCGCACCGCCGACGGCTCCATCCACCCGCTCCTGTTCGGCTCGGCCCTCGGCGGCGAGGGAATCCCCGAACTCGTCGCGCGACTGGTCCAGTTGATCCCGCCCGCAGGGGCCGGCCCGGGCACCCCTCGGGGCACCGTGTTCGCGGTACGCCCCGGTCCCGGCCGCGAACGGACGGCGTATCTGCGGCTCTACGACGGTGAGGTGGCCCCGCAGCAGCGGCTCACGTTCCGCCGGCACGGGGCGGACGGCCGGGCCGTCGAGGTCTCCGGACGGGTCACGCGTCTCGACGTGATCGGCCGGTCCGGCCCGCTGACCGCCGGGAACATCGGCGCGCTGACCGGCCCGAAGAACATCCGGGTCGGCGACCGGCTCGGTGAACTCACCGAGCGGGCACCGCAGTTCGCGCCGCCGACGCTGGAGACGGTCGTACGGGCCCGGTGTCCCGAACAGGCGGCGGCGCTGCGCTCGGCGCTGCTGGCGCTGGCCGACCAGGACCCGCTGCTGCACGCGCGGCCGACCGGCTCCGGGGAGACCGTGCTGCTCCTGTACGGCGAGGTCCAGAAGGAGGTCCTGGCGGCGACCCTCGTCCAGGACTTCGGCGTCGGGGCCGACTTCGAGCCGAGCCGGGTGCGGTTCCTGGAACGCCCGGCCGGGACCGGCGAAGCCTGCGACGAACTGCCGTGGCACGACGGCACCCGCTACTGGGCGACGATCGGGCTGCGCGTCGAACCGGGAGCGCGCGGCTCCGGCGGGGTCTTCGCGTACGAGACCGAACTCGGCGCGCTCCCCCGCGCGTTCCACCAGGCGGTCGAGGACACGGTCCACACGACCCTGCTCAGCGGGCTGCACGGCGCGCCCGTGACGGACTACCGGGTCACGCTCACCCGGTCCGGCTTCGTCGGCCCGCTCAGCACGGCGGCCCACTTCCGGGGCCTCACCCCGATCGTGCTGCGCCGGGCGCTGCGGCTGGCGGGGACGCGGCTGTACGAGCCCTATGTCGCGTTCGAGACGGAGGTCCCGCAGGACGCGCTCGCACCGGTGACCTCACAACTCGCGTCCTGTCGCGCCGAGTTCACGGGGACGACCGGGGGCGCCGGCTCCTGGCTGATCACCGGTGAGCTGCCGGCCCGGCGGGTGCGGGACGTGGAGTCGGCCCTGCCCGGGCTCACGCACGGTGAGGGGGTGTGGTGGTCGCGGCCGTCCGGTGACCGTGAACTGCGGTCGCGCTGAGGCGTGTTCGGGGCGTCCGCGGCCAGTGTCACGACATGGAGCGGACCGTGCTCCGGATAGGTCACGAGACGCATGGGGTGAGGCGGCCGGGAAATGCTGTCTGCGCGGTCGACCAGGGCTCCTGGCGCGCCGGAACAGTCACTTTTCCCGCTTGTGCGCCCTCCGTGCCCCCGCCAGCGCGCCCGTTCCGCCAACGGGTCGGTCTGACAGGGCATTTGGGGGGCATGCGGATACCGAGGAAGGGAGGGCCGTCCCCATGACGACTTCCACCAGCCGTATACCCCGGCGGATGCCGGGCTGGGCGAAGGTGCTCACCGCCGTCGTCGTTGTGATCGCCGTGCTGTTCGCCGGGCTCCGGCTTGCCGTGCTGCCGGGGCTGCGGGACATCTTCGGCACCGAGACCCACGACCGTTCGGGTCCGGCCTTGCTCAAGTCCATCCAGGACATGAGCCGTTACGACGCGGCCTCCGGCAACTTCCAGGTCGTCGTGGATCTGGAGAAGGACGCCAAGTTCCTGCCCCAGGCGATCCGCGGCACCCGCACGCTGTACGTCGGCGCGGGCACCGTGGAGGGCTATGTCGACCTGGGCAAGCTCGGCAAGCAGGACGTGACCGTCAACGGCGACCGCACGTCGGCCAGCATCAAGCTGCCACACGCGACGCTCGGCAAGCCGGCGCTGGACCCGGACCACTCGTACACGGTCTCCAAGCAGCGCGGTCTGCTGGACCGCCTGGGCGACATCTTCTCCGACAACCCCAACAGCGAGCAGGCCGTGCAGAAGCTCGCCTCCAAGCACATCGCCGAGGCGGCGAAGACCAGCGGTCTGACCACCCGCGCCGAGACCAACACCACCAACATGCTCAAGGGCCTGCTCGGCTCGCTGGGCTTCACGACCGTGACCATCTCGTACGCGTCCTGAGCAGCCGCCGGAAACCCGTGTGCGGGCACGTCCGCCGCACCCGGGTTCCGTCCGCCCGCCACGGCATCCTCCGCCGAATCGGGGGTAACCGCCTTGCGAGACAGGGCAGTTGAAGACCGGAGGACCTCACGCATGGGCCGTACCGCCGCACGTCTGCGCCGCGCCAGGACCGAGCCCAAGACCGAGGCCGGGCCGAAAGCGGCCCGCGCCCCGCGCCGGACGAAGCCCGCACCTCCCCAGCGCTACCAACTCCCCCTCCCGCTCCGCCTGTTGTCGATGCTGCTCGGCTTCGCCCTCATGGTGGCGTTCGCCGTCGTACTGGCCAGGCTGACCCTGGAGCCGTCCCCCGCGTCGAAGGCGCTCGTGCACACCAATCTGCACCCCGGCCGCTCCCTGAAGGCCTATCTCGACCAGCCGGCCATGCGCGACGCCATCAAGCAGATCGGCGGGAACGTGGTGCTCGGCATCCCGTTCGGGGTGCTGGTGCCGGTGTTCGCGCCACGGGCACGCGGCATCCTGAAGGTGCTGCTGCTGACGGCGGCCGTGATGCTCCTGGTGGAGTTCGCGCAGGGCGCGCTGATCACCGGGCGGGCCTTCGACATCGACGACGTCATCCTCAACACCACCGGCGCGCTGATCGGTTGGGTCCTGCTGGGGCGCCGGCTCGGCCGGGCGGTACACGCGCGGAAGCCCGCCGCGAAGGCGGCAAGGACATCAAAGGCAGCGAAGGCGTCCAAAGCGCCGAAGGCCGCTTCGTAACGATCAACTACTGGCCCGTAACATTCAACTACTGGTCCGTACCAAGGTATTGACGCTCCCCTTATCTCACTTCTTAAATCAAGAGGCGACGCTTTCACCCCCCACCTCAGTCGGCGTGTCGGTCCCCACGTCCGCCGCACAGAAGGGAATTCCGTGGCTTCCCCACGATTCCTCCGCAGATGTCTTTTCGCCGCCCTGTCCGCCGCACTGGTCGCGTCCGCCGCGATCGGCCCGGCGCAGGCGGCCTCCACGTCGGACGCGCAGGCCGACGCCGTCACGTTCTCCGACACCTTCGACGGAGCGGCCGGCAGTGCCGTCAACTCCTCGAAGTGGACGCAGGAGACCGGCGACAACGTCAACAACCACGAGCGCGAGTACTACACGTCCGGCACCAACAACGCGGCCCTGGACGGCCAGGGCCACCTGGTGATCACGGCCAAGAAGGAGAACCCCGCCAACTACCAGTGCTGGTACGGCACTTGCCAGTACACCTCGGCCCGGATGAACACCTCCGGGAAGTTCAGCGCGCAGTACGGTCATGTCGAGGCCCGGATGAAGATCCCGCGCGGGCAGGGCATGTGGCCCGCGTTCTGGATGCTCGGCACCGACATCGGCTCGGTCGGCTGGCCCAACTCGGGTGAGATCGACGTCATGGAGAACGTCGGCTACGAGCCCTCCACGATCCACGGCACCATCCACGGTCCCGGCTACTCCGGCGCCAACGGGATCGGCGCCGCCTACACGCTGGCGAACGGCGCGGCCTTCGCGGACGCCTTCCACACGTTCGCCGTCGACTGGGCGCCCAACTCGATCAAGTGGTCGGTCGACGGTGTCGTCTACCAGACCCGTACGCCCGCCGACGTGGGCGGCAACACCTGGGCGTTCAACAAGCCGTTCTTCCTGATCCTCAACCTGGCGGTCGGCGGCGACTGGCCGGGCGACCCGAACAGCGCCACGGCCTTCCCGGCCCAGCTGGTGGTGGACTCGGTGTCGGTCACCACGAGCGACACGGCCACCGGGGTGGCCATCAAGGGCCTCGCCGGCAAGTGCGTCGACGTCAACGGGGCGAGCTCCGCCAACGGAACCGCCATACAGCTCTACGACTGCAACGGCTCCGCCGCCCAGCAGTGGACCGTGGGCTCCGACGGCACGATCCGCGCCCTCGGCAAGTGCCTGGACGTGAACGCCGGCGGCACCGCGGACGGCACCAAGGTCCAGCTCTACGACTGCAACGGCTCCGCCGCCCAGCAGTGGGCCGTCAGCTCGGCGAACGACATCGTCAACCCGCAGGCCAACAAGTGCCTGGACGTCACCGGCAACAACTCGGCCAACGGCACCCCGCTGCAGATCTGGACCTGCTCCGGCGGCGCCAACCAGAAGTGGACGGTCGGCTGATTCCGTAGGGGCTAGTGCGGCAACCAGGTGAACTTGTCCCCGCCGACCCAGCGGACCACGTCCGGGTCGTCCAGGTCGCGGACCGTGATGCCGCACACGGCCGCGACCTCCAGGACGTCGATGATCCCGGTGGCCTCGCAGACCATCTCCCCGTCGATCTTCACGATGCGGAACGGCGGGGTACCGGGCTGCACCTTGAGCACCATGATCCGCGGGGTCGAGATGTGCGGGCTGGCGATTTCGGTCATGCAATAGAGCCTAGAACGCATCACGCGGTCGCGAGTGGTCCACGGTGCCCTGCCGGGGGCCCTCGCGGGAGGAGGCTCGATGGATCCCGTGCAGGCACTGGACCGGATCGCCTTCCTGCTGGAACGTTCCCTGGCCCCGACCTACCGCGTACGCGCCTTCCGTACGGCGGCCAGGGTCCTGGCGGCGCTCCCCGAGGGCGAGGTCGCCGAACGCGCGGCGGCCGGGACGCTGGAGTCCCTCAAGGGCATCGGCCCGAAGACCGCGCAGGTGGCCCGCGAGGCCCTGGACGGACAGGTCCCCGCCTATCTGGAGCAACTGGAGGCCGAGGCCCCCGCCCCGGCCGGTCCCGGCGGCGAAGAGCTGCGGGCCCTGCTGCGCGGGGACTGCCACCTCCACTCCGACTGGTCGGACGGCGGCAGCCCGATCGAGGAGATGGGCCGTACGGCGGCCCGGCTCGGCCACGAGTGGACCGTACTGACCGACCACTCGCCCCGGCTGACCGTGGCCCGCGGACTGTCCCCCGAGCGGCTGCGCGAACAGCTGGACGTGGTAGCCACGCTGAACGAGACGTGGGCGCCCTTCCGGCTGCTCACCGGAATCGAGTGCGACATCCTCGACGACGGTTCGCTGGACCAGGAACCGGAACTGCTGGAGCGGCTCGACGTGGTGGTGGTCTCCGTGCACTCCAAGCTGCGCATGGAGGCCCGCGCCATGACCCGCCGCATGGTGGCCGCCGTACGGAATCCGCACGCGGACATCCTCGGGCACTGCACCGGTCGGCTGCTCATCGGGCGGGACGGGGGTGCCGCGCGGCCGGAGTCGGAGTTCGACGCGGACGAGGTGTTCGCCGCGTGTGCCGAGTCGGGCACGGCCGTGGAGATCAACAGCCGTCCGGAGCGGCTCGACCCGCCGAGGCGGCTGCTGCGGAAGGCCGTCGACGCGGGCGTGCTGTTCTCGGTCGACACCGACGCGCACGCGCCCGGTCAGCTCGACTGGCAGATCAACGGCTGCGCGCGGGCGGAGGAGTGCGGGGTGCCCGCCGAACGGGTGGTGACGACCTGGTCCGCGGACGAGCTACTGGACTGGACCACTGGCAAGTGATGCACATCACCGCGTACGGCGGACCACGCAGGAACACCCATCGGTAGTTCGCCGTTGAACAGACCGTGGGTGCGGAGGGAACAGTGTCCCCGGGCCTCAACCTCCGCCCACCGGGAAGATCGTTCGGCTGAAGCCCTGTGGAGCCTTTCGCCGCGAGGCGACCGCCTTCCGTGCCCACCATTTGGCCGCCCCGGCCGTGATTCCCCCGTCGCGGTCGGGGCTTCCCCATGTCCGGGTGCGCGCGGCTTCTCCGCTTGACTTCGAGCGCACTTCAATTCGTAGCGTTCCAGGTATGACCACTGCACAGCACAAGATCGGTTCTGGATTCGACGCGAAGAGCACCGCCGACGACGTCCTGGAGGGCCTCGACCTCGGCGGGAAGCTCGCGATCCTCACCGGCGGCTACTCGGGCCTCGGCCTGGAGGCCGCCCGCGCGCTCACCAAGGCGGGCGCCCGGGTGGTCGTCCCCGCGCGCCGCCCCGACGCCGCCCGCGAGGCCGTGGCCGGTCTGCCCGGCGTCGAGGTGGACGAGCTGGACCTCGCCGACCTGGAGAGCGTGCGCGGCTTCGCCGAGCGGTTCCTCGCCTCCGGCCGGACCGTCGACTACATGATCGACAACGCCGGGATCATGGCCTGCCCGGAGACCCGGGTCGGGCCCGGCTGGGAGGCGCAGTTCGCCACCAACCACCTCGGCCACTTCGCCCTCGTCAACCGCCTGTGGCCGGCCATCGAGCCGGGCGGCGCCCGCGTGGTCTCGGTGTCCTCGCGCGCCCACCACTTCTCCGGGATGCGCTGGGACGACGTCCAGTGGAGCCACGGCTACGACAAGTGGGAGGCGTACGGCCAGGCCAAGACCGCGAACGTCCTGTTCGCCGTCCACCTCGACAGGCTCGCCGCCGACCGCGGCGTCCGGGCCTTCTCGCTCCACCCCGGCGGCATCATCACCCCGCTGCAGCGCCACCTCCCCAAGGCGGAGATGGTCGAGCGCGGCTGGATCGACGAGCAGGGCAACGTGCTGAAGCCCGAGGGCTTCAAGACCCCGGAGCAGGGCGCGGCCACCGAGGTCTGGGCGGCGACCTCGCCCCAGCTGGCCGACATGGGCGGCGTCTACCTGGAGGACTGCGACATCGCCGAACCCGCCACAGACGGCGACGAGCGCGCCGGCGTCAAGTCGTGGGCGACCGACCCCGAGCAGGCGGCACGTCTCTGGAAGCTGTCCGCCGACCTAACCGGTGTGAACGCCTTTGCCAGTTAGTGCCGAGCACAGCTTCTACGAGGGGCCGAGTTCCTCCGGCCCGTACAAGGCAGCGGGCGCACCCGTCGCCAGCGCCCAGTAGCGATCCCCGTACGACCAGTGCCACCACTCCGTCGGATAGTTGACCAGGCCGACCGCGCCGAGCACCTCACCCAGCACGGCACGGTTGGCCCGGGCCCCGCCGGTGATGTTCTCGGCATCGGTGTAGCAGGCTCCGTCACTCTGCTCCGGGTTGGCGTTCATCGGGGTACCCAGGTCGAGTTCGCACCCGTCGACGCCGGCGAGAGTCAGGTCGACGGCCGCACCGGCGGTGTGCGGGGCGATCTCGGGCGGCGACACATAACGGCTGGCCGCGGACCGGATCCGCTCGGCGGGCCAGTCCGGGTTGGCGACGCGCAACTCGTCGCCGTAGCCCTCGAAGTAGCGGCGCTGGAGCGCCGGCGGCCGGTATCCCTCCACGAACAGCAGACGCAGGCCGTCGGGCAACAGCGCCTCCGCTTCGACGAGCCGGTCCAACACGCCCCGGCGCAAGTGGAGTTCGGCGCCGCCGGAGTCCTTGTTCTTGCGGACGTCGACCAGCAGTACGCCGCTCACGTCGACCAGGGGCTCCCCGCACTCCTCGACGGGGACGGCGGCGACCCGGGCGTCGGACATCAGAATGATCTCGCGCATGGGGTGATCATCCCGCGAACTCGCGCAGATCCGCGTTGAGTTGATCGGCGTGGGTGACGAACAGGCCGTGGCCGGCGTCGTCGTAGACCTTCAGCGTGGCGTCGGGAACGAGCCGGGCCGCGCGGTGGGCGGTCAGTTCCAGGGGGGCCGAGGTGTCGTGCGTGCCGTGCACGACGAGCAGTGGCACGTCGAGTTTCGGCAGTTCGGGGGCGACGTCCACGATCGCGACCAGCGCCTGGACGGCGGCCGTCGAGCGGGCGGTCGAGATCAGGGCGCGATCGACGACGTACTGCCGGTAGGACGTGGAGACGTCGTTGCCGGGTCGGTCGACGGCGAAGAAGGCGTCGACTCCGGCCGCGAAGAACGCCGCCCGGTCGCGCCGGCACTGCTCGTTGACCCCGCGTACGAGGTCCGGGTCCAGGCCGTCGGGGTTGTCGGCCAAGCGCACCACGCCCGGGGCGATGCCGCCGACGAAGGCGACCCGGGCCACCCGCCCGGCGCCGTGCCGGGTCAGACAGCGCACGATCTCCACACTCCCCATGGAGTGGCCGACCAGCGTCACTTCGCGCAGGTCGAGCAGTTCCAGGAGGCCGTGCAGGTCGTCGGCGAGGCTGTCCAGGTCGAACCCGCTCCACGTGTCCTCCGACCTGCCGTGCCCGCGCCGGTCGAAGCCGACGCAGCGGTAGCCCTCCGCGGCCAGCGGCAGCATCTGGAACTCCCACATCTCGGTACCGATATAGGCGCTGTTGACAAAGCACAGCACCGGCCCGTCGGCGGGGCCGTAGTCGACGTAATGCAGTCGGGCAGCGTCGACGGGGCTGGCGAAGTACGGCACGGGGAACCTCCCGGAATCCGGTGGCGGGGCGAGCGGGTACGCCCTTCATGGTTCCGGGAGGCCGGGATCGGGTCGATTACCTCCCAAGTCATGCCTCAGTGCGGTGCGCGTCAGTGCGGTGCGCGTTCCTCCAGAGCCGTGCGCCAGGCCGGCGGTGGGCCCTCGGGCTCGGGCTCGGCGCGGCGGCCGCCGCGGGCGAAGAAGTCCGCGAGCGGGAGGATCGCGGCGCCGACGGTGACCGCGTCGGGGCCGAGGAGGCCCAGGTCGATGGTCACGCGTCCGGCGGGGTGGCGCAGCGCGTACGCGGTGGCGTGGTGGCGGACGGCGGGGAGGAAGCGTGAGCCCAGCTGGAGTCCGGCCCAGCCGCCGATGAGGATGCGCTCGGGCTGGAAGAGGTTGATCAGGTCGGAGAGGCCTGCGCCGAGGTATTCGGCGGTCTCCTCCAGGACGGCGAGCGCGACCGGGTCGGCCTCTGCGCCCTCCGCCGGGTAGGCGGCGACCAGCAGCGCGGTCATCGCGGTCTCCTCGTCGGTGCCCTCGGGCGGGCGTCCGCCCTGCTCGCGCCAGCGGTCGAGCAGCGACTCGGCGCCCGCATACGCCTCCAGACAGCCGAGGGCTCCGCAACGGCAGCGGCGGCCGCGGACCCGTACGGTCAGATGTCCCCACTCGACCGCCCGGCCGTTCTCCACCTCGGGGGTCACGAGGCAGGCGCCGACGCCGGAGCCGAAGAGGACGACGATCGCGTTGCGCGCGCCGCGCCCGCCGCCGAACCACATCTCGGCCTGGCCGAGGGTCTTGGCCCCGTTGTCGATGAAGTACGGGACGGCGTCGGGGAGTTGGGAGGTGGAGCGGAGCAGTTCCTCGAGGGGGACCGCGTCCCAGCCGATCGTCTGGCCGTGGACCACCGCGCCGTGGTCCGGGGTGTGCTCGACTATGCCGGGGACGCCGATGCCGACACCGAGGAGCTGTCCGGGTGCGATGTCGGCGGCGGCGAGGACTTCGGCTATGCCGTCGCGGATGTGGCCGACGATGACCTCGACCTCGTACCGCTGCTGCTCCAACGGGCGTTCGGCGCGGGCGAGTTCGGTGAGGGTGAGGTCGAACAGCTCGACCCGGACCCGGGTCTCGCCGACATCGACGCCGATCATGTGGCCGCTGTGCGGGGCGACTCGGAGGAGGGTGCGGGGACGGCCGCCGTCGGAGTCGACGCTGCCGGCCTCCTCGACCAGGCCGTCGGCGACGAGGTCCGCGACGACGTTGCTGACCGAGCCGGAGCTGAGTCCGGTCGCCGGGCCCAGTTCGAAGCGGCTGAGGGGTCCGTCGAAGTACAGCCGTTGCAGCACGGCCGTGCGGTTGGCCCGCCTGAGGTCGCGTACCGTGCGCCCGTTCCGCCCCGCCATGTGGCTCCCTCCGAACCCTGCACCCTCTTAATTCACGCCCTGAACTAAGGGGCGGTGGAATGCACACTACGTGGTGGAAGCCGTCCCGTCGATCTCTCCGAGGGCGGCGAGCAGCTCGGGGCCGACCCGCTCGCGCCGCCAGCGGTTCTCCTCCGTGCCGAACTCCCTGGGGACCGCCTCGGTGAGCATGATCAGGTAGAGGTAGCTGCGGTAGAGGGCGTAGCGGAGGCCGGCCGGCCGGTCGAACTCGGCCCGTCCGCCCGCTTCCCGGTAGCCCGCGAGGAACGCGTCGTCCTTCCTGATGTCGCCGAGCAGCGCCAGGGAGACGAAGTCGGCGAGGGGGTCGCCCCAGAACATGCGCTCGCCGTCGATGAGTCCGCCGATGCGAGGCGTTCCGGAGGTGCGGTCGACCAGGATGTTGCCCTGCCAGAGGTCGAAGTGGACAGCGCGGGGGACGGCGACCTCGTCCAGGGCGGCGTAGGCGGAGCGGACCGTCCGAGCGATGTCGTCGGCGGGCAGCGGCAGCCAGGCCCGGTAGCGGCGGGCGTCGTCGAGGACGGCGTCGTAGAGCGTGGTGAACGCGGTCCGCCAGTCGGGCGCGAGGGGGCCGAGGGCTCCGGAGGGGTAGCCGAAGCCGGGGCCGGTGATCTCGTGCAGGCGGGCGAGCTGGCGGCCCAACTCCGTGCGCAGGACGGGTACTTCGGTGTCCGTGAGGGAGTCGTCCCAGGGTTCGCCGGGGCAGAGGGTCATCAGGAGGGTGTCGCCGTCGAGGACCAGGACGCGCGGTGCCGCCACCCCGGCCTTGGCGGCGGCGCCGTAGAAGTCGGCCTCGGAGACGAGCAGTTGGCGCTCGTGGGCGAGGCCGGGGGCGGTGGGAGCGGTCTTGAGGACGTAGCTGCTGCCGTCGGTGAGGGTGAGTTCCTCGACGGTGTTGTAGGTGCCGCCGCCCATCGGGCGGAGGTGGGCGAGGCGGTCCGGCGGGATGCCCGCCGAGCCGAGGATCTTCCGGGCCCGCTCCCAGGAGTCCGTCACCGTGCGCCCACCTCTCCCTCTGGGTCAGCCGGCGGCGTCCACGTCCTCGACGTAACGCCCGTCCGCCATCAGTTGGTTGAGCCACCGCTCGGCGGCCGGGTCGTCGGCGCCTGGCGTGCGGTCCCGGTACAGGGTACGGAACGCCTCCCGCACCCCCGGTGCCATGCGCGCCGCGTCCCAGCACACGAACACCCGGGCGCCCGCGTCCAGCAGGGCCCGCACCTCGTCGGCCTCGGCGGCGATCCGGTGCTGGACGAAGGTCGCTCCGCCCTCCGGGGCGGCGCTGAGGGCCGGCCGGAGCGAGACGGCTCCGGCGCGCTCGGCGGTGCGGAGTTCGTCGGCGTGGAGGTAGTCGGCCTCGGGTGCGTCGCAGCCGAAGTAGCAGAAGGCGGGGGCGAGTTGAGCGCCGGCGGCGAGGGCTGCCGTACGGTCGGCAATGGCGCCGCGGAAGGGGGCCAGCCCGGGTGCCCGCCGCGATCACCACGACCGGGTGGAGTCGTCGATGCGGAAGACCTCGCGGCACGGCTGGACGCGGGCGTACACGGTGTCGCCCGGTGCGACGGTGCTGAGGTGGCCGGAACCGGTCCCCCGGTAGACGCCCTTGCCCAAGCGGGCGGCGGCCTCCAGCAGGGAGACCATCAGGTCCGCGTGGCAGGGGTCGACGGCGGGTGAGGACGAGATCGAGTAGTGGCGGGGGCGCAGCGGGGTGAGGAGGTCGAGGAGCGTGGGCCGGTCCAGGACGGCGCGCTTGGGCGGGCAGGGGTTGGCGGCGGCCAGCGCGACCGGTTGGGCGGCGGTCGGCCGGTCCTGCAACTCCACGTAATTCGTCGGTAGTTGACGTACCGTCACGGGCCGGTCGACCGCGAGGCCGTCGACCTATCACCTACGGCGTCTGTCGGCCGGCTGGGGCGCGGCGAACCGTACCGAACTGGTCGCCCGCGCCTATGCGTTGGGCGTGCTCGACACGGGTGTCTGGCCGCCGGTGGCGGCAGGCCAGGCCGTGTCCCCAAAGTCCCGTCGTCCGCCCGAAGGGCGGGCCCCGCGGCGTCCGGTGCGTGCTCTGGGGGTCCCCCCAGCCGAAGGCTGGGGGAGTGCCGGGCGAGCGTGCCGGGGACTTTGCGGACACGGCCTAGGCCCTCGGGAGATCACCGGAATCCGGTGAGGACCGCTCACCTGTCCCGCGGCGAACCTTGGCGCACGACAAGGAGGCGGTCTCGTGAGCGGACGTGTGGCGGTAGTGGTCGGTGCGGGTGGCGAACTGGGCTTCGCCACCTCGGTGGTTCTCGCGAACGCCGGGTTCACCGTGACGGCGGTCGACCGCACGGCGAAGACACTGGAGGCACTGCCCGACGGCATCCGCCGGGAGGTGGGCGACGCGACCGACCAGGCCGTGGCCAAGGACCTCGTCGACCGGATCGCCGCCGGGTCCGGGCCTCCCGGGGTACTGGTGAACACGCTCGGGGCCTTCCGCCCGGGAGACACGCTCACCACGACCCCCGAGGACCTGCGCCTCATGCTGGACGTCAACCTCGCCGCCGCGCTGTGGCTGAGCCAGGCCGTGACGCCGTACATGCGGCAGCGGGGCGGGGGTGCCATCGTGCACGTGTCCGCCCGGCCGGCGTCCGAGCCGACCGCCGGGATGGCCGCGTACAGCCTCGGCAAGGCGGCGCTCAACCACCTCGTCCGCATTCTCGACGTGGAACTGCGCCCGGACGGCATCCGCGTGAACGCGGTGGCGCCGCAGCTCCTCGACACGGCGCGGAACCGGGCGGCGCTCCCTCCGCAGGCGCTCGCGCACGCCGTCCGGCCGGAGGCGATCGCGGACGTCATCGCGTTCCTCGCCGGCGACCTCTCGAAGCACATCAGCGGAGCGGTCGTGCCGGCCTACGGCGCCTGAGGCCCGCGCCCTCACCTGAACGGCATCAACTCCCCCGCATCATCGACCGACTGGAGCAGATCACCATGTCCTCGACGAACCGCCGCTCTTTCCTCGCCACCGGCGCGGCGCTGGCAGCAGTCCCCACCGTCGCCGCGCTCGCCGGCCAGGCATCGGCCGCCACGTCCACCGACCTGCCCGACTACGCTCCCATTCCGCCCTCCGCGCTCGGTCCCGCCGTCAACTCCCAGGGCTACTACGTCGGCCGGATCGAGAAGAACCTGTACTGGGTGACCGACGGCACCTACCAGTCGGCGTTCCTGACGACCCGTGAGGGCGTCGTGCTCTTCGACGCGCCCCCGACCATCGGGCACAACATCCAGCGCGCGATCGACCAGATCGCCGCCGCCAACGGCGTCTCCAACAGAGTGACCCACCTGGTCTACTCCCACCACCACTCCGACCACCTCGGCGCCTCGTCGCTGTTCGGCAAGAACGTGGTGCGGATCGGCCACGCCGAGACCAGGAAACTGCTGGCCCGTGACAACGACCCGGCCCGGCCTGTTCCGGACATCACCTTCGAGAAGAGCCACACGCTGCGGGTCGGCGGCGAGCGCGTCGAGCTGGCCTGGCACGGCACGAACCACACCCCCGACAACGTCTACATCCACCTGCCCGACCACAAGACGCTGATGCTCGTCGACGTCCTGCTGCCCGGCTGGGTCCCCTTCGACAGCTTCAACCTCAACGAGGACGTCCCCGGCTCCATCGCCGCCCCCGACAAGGCCATGAGCTACCCGTGGAAGCACTTCGTCGGCGGCCACATCGGCAGGCTCGGCACCCGCCGGGACATGGTCGTGTACCAGCAGTACGTGGACGACATCATCGCCAACGTCAAGAAGGCGCTCACGGCGGTCGACCCCACGCCGTTCTTCGTGAAGTACGGGAACAACTCGTGGGCCGCGGTCAAGGAGTACCAGGCGGCCCAGGTCGCCTACGCCTCCGCGCCGGTCATCAAGAAGTACACCGGCGTCCTCGCCGCCGCCGACGTGTACACGGCCAGCACGACGTTCATCATCCTCGAATCCCTCCGCCTAGACCTCGGCGTGGACTCGCAGGTCCATGCGTGAGTGATCCCGCGCGGCCCGCCCCGGAAGCCGCGGCGGGCCGCGCGCCCCCGAGCCCGGGGTCAGGGGAGCAGGGCCGCGTCGAGTGCGCCGAGGAGGCCGAGTTGGGCGAGGATCACGGTGCCCGACGGATAGCAGTCGAATCGTTTGATCTTCCCGTCCACCAGCTCGAACACATCGCAGCAGGGGGCGTCCATCCGGTTCCCGGTCGGCTGGAGTGTCCCGTCGCCCAGGCTCAGCGGGCCGTCGTGAGTGCCCTGGAGTGCCAGCTGTACGACGACGACGTCACCGCTCACGTAGACCTGGTAGAGCTCGCGGTGCATGTCGGGGAAGGCGCGCCCGTAGTTCTCCACCGGGAAGGCACGGTCCCGGCCGCGGTAGGTGACGCCGACCGACTCGTCGGTGAACGTCCCGTCCTCGGTGAAGGCGTCGAGCCAGCCCTCGATGTCCTTGACCTCGGCTGTCTGGTAGGCCTTCCGGACGATCTCTTCGTTGTTCATGCCGGTTCCTCCTCGGGCCTGTGCTGCTCGGTGTCGGGAAAGTGCCGTCTCAACTCCGCGCGGGCCTCGTCGTCGAGACCGACGTCGGCGGCGGCGAGGTTCTCGGTCAGATGCGCGCGGGTACGGGTTCCGGGGATGAGCAGGACGTTCGGCGCGAGGTCGAGCAGCCGGCCGAGGACGATCCGCGCCGGGGTGACGCCCAGCCGGGCGGCCTGTGCGACGACGGCGGGGTTCGCGAGGATCCGGTGCCGCGTCTGCCCGGGCCAGCCCAGCGGGCAGAACGGGACGAAGGCGATGTCCCGCCGCGCACACTCCGTCAGAACGTCCATGGAGTGCTGGTCGGCCAGGTTGAAGAGGTTCTGCACACAGACGATCTCCGTCTGCGCGACGGCTCTCAGCAGCTGTCGCAGGGAGACATTGCTGAGGCCGACGCCCTCGACGAGCCCTTCCTCGCGGGCCTGGACCAGCGTCGCCACCTGAGCGTCGAAGCGACTGTCCGGTGCCTCGGACGGGTCCACCATCCGCAGGTTGACCGCCGCCAGGCGGTTCACGCCGAGCGCGGTCAGGTTCTCCTCGATGCCCTGCCGGAGCAGATAGGGCCGGTCACTGCTGCGGGCGCCCACCTTGCTCACGATCGCCAGCCCGTCCGGATAGGGGTGCAGCGCCTCCCGGATGAGTTCGTTCACCGTGCCCGCTCCGTAGAACTGCGCGGTGTCGATGTGGTCCACCCCGGCGTCGACCACCGCGCGCAGCACCCGCAGCGCCTCGTCGCGGTCACGCGGTGGCCCGAAGACCCCGTCGCCGGAGAGCTGCATCGCGCCGTAGCCGACCCGGTGCACCCGTCTCGGTCCCAGGGGGAAGGTTCCGCCCAGCTGCTCTCTCACACCGTCTCCTGTCGGCTCACACACATGACTCGCCCTTCGAGCGCGTGGCCAGGATCACCGCCGTGGGGGTGACCGGTCATCGCCGGGATGCGGTGATTCGCATCGACTACGCTGGCCGCGTGACCAGAGGACATGGCGTCATGCCCGACCTGCCGGCCACCGCGGGCGCCGCCCGCGTACCGGGCCGGGGCCGCCCGGGTCTCATCGACCGCCGCGACCTGATCGCCGCCCTGGACCGCGCGTCCGAACAGCGGGTGACGATGATCTCCGCGCCCGCCGGCAGCGGAAAGACCTCACTGCTGCGCGCGTGGGCCGACCGGCCGGGACGGGACCGCCGTATCGCGTTCATGTCGGTACGGCCGGGTCAGCAGGACGCGCAGCTGTTCTGGCTCGCCCTGCTGGAGGCGGTGCGTGGCGCGACGGGCGCCACCGAGCCGCTTCCCGCGGCGCCCGGGTTCGACGGCGGCGCCATGGTGGACAAGGTGCTGTCCGAGATCGCCGCGTCCGGCGGCACCTTCTGCCTCGTCATCGACGACCTGCACGAACTCGGCTCCGCGGACGCCGCCGAACAGCTCACGGCCCTGCTGACGGCGCTTCCCCGGGGCGTCCACGCGATCGTCGCCACCCGGCACGACCCGCCGCTGCATCTCCACCGGCTGCGGCTGACCGGGGAGTTGGCCGAGATCCGCGCCGCGCAGCTGCGCTTCAGCGAGGCAGAGACCCGTGACCTGCTCGCCGCGTCCGGAGTGGCGCTGCCCGACGATGTGGCCGGTCTGCTGCACCAGCGGGCCGAGGGCTGGGCGGCCGGGCTGCGGCTCGCGGTGCTCTCGCTCGCCGGGCACCCGGATCCCGAGCGGTTCGTCGCCGAGTTCTCCGGCAGTCACCGTACGGTCGCCGAGTATCTGATGGCGGAGATGCTGGAGCGCCAACCGGCCGATGTACAGCGGTTGTTGCTGCGCACCTCGCTGCCCGACCGGATCAACGGCGAGCTGGCCGACCTGCTCACCGGCGCGACCGGTTCGGAGCGCATCCTGCTGGAACTGGAGGACGCCAACGCGTTCGTGGTGTCGCTCGACCCCGAGCGCACCTGGTTCCGCTACCACCACATGTTCGCCGACCTGCTCCGGCTGGAGCTGCGCCGTAGCTTCCCGGAGGCCATCCCGGAACTGCACCGGCTGGCCGCGCGCTGGTTCGCCGAACACTCCCAGGCCGTGGATGCCGTACGACATCTGCAGGCCGCCGGCGACTGGTCCGAGGCGGCCCGGCTGCTCACCGACCACACGGTCAGCCTGACGCTCGACGGGCAGGCCGGGAGCGTGGTGGCGCTGCTGCGCGCCTTCCCGGCCTGTGTCGGCGAGGACTCCCCGGAACTGGCCCTGGTGTACGCCAACGCCGACCTGCACCAGCACCGGCTGGAGGAGGCCCGGGCTCATCTGGAGATCGCCGGGGCGTACGCCGAGACGACAGCGCCCGACCGGCGGTCCCGGCTGCGGACGGCGATCGCGTCCCTGGATCTGCTGCTGGCCCGGTTGCGCGGGCACTTCGACGCCGTGTTCGAACAGGCCGACGCGCTGCCCTCGCCCGCCGAAGGCCGGTCCAACACCGAGATCGCGCTCGCCAGTGACCTGCGGGCCCTCGCGCTGCTGAACCTGGGGGTCACCGAGGCCTGGTCGCTGCGGCTCGACGACAGCGAGCGGCACCTCCTGGAGGGCGCCGCGCTCGCCCGGGACATCGGCCGCCCCTATCTGGAGGTGGCCTGCCGCGCCCATCTGGGCTTCGCCTCCGGCAACCGTTCCTTCGCGCTGGTCCGGCAGCGCTGTGAGGAGGCCGTGGCGCTGGCCGCCCGGTACGGGTGGGACGCCGCGGCGGTGATCGCGCCCGCCCAGGTCTCCCTGGCCGGGACGCTGATCTGCACGGGCGAGTTCGACCGGGGCGAGCAGTGGCTCGACCGCGCCCGGCACGTCACCCGGTCCGAGGGCGAGCCCGGCGTGCGTCTACTGGTCCATCTGACCTCCGCGATGCTGTCCGCCGCGCGCGGTCAACACGCCGAAACGCTGGCCGAGTTGACCGCCGCAGAGCAGGTGCAGGCGCACATGGTGAGCCGACACGGGCTGTCGACCCGGGTGACCGCCTGGACGATCGCCACCCGAGCCCGCCTCGGGACGGTCGACCGGGCACGGGCGGACCTCGCCGCCCTCGACGACGTACAGGCCGCCGCGGGCGAGGTCCGCACCGCGGCCGCAGTGCTCCACCTCGCGGAGAAGGATCCGGCCGGTGCCCGCCGCGCGCTCCGGACGGTTCTCGACGGCACCGCCCCCGTCAGCTCCTTCCTCACCCCGATCGAGGCCCGGCTCCTGGACGCCCTCGCCTGCCGTGACCTCGGTGACGAGCAGGCGGCGGGAGCGGCCGTCGAGCAGGCCCTGAACCTCGCCGAGCCGGACCGGATGATCCTGCCGTTCGTGATGACCGGCGCCTGGGAACTGCTGGACGCCCTGCCGCGCAACACGTCGCACGCCGCGCTGGTCTCCGACATCCTCGACACCGTCCGCGGGGACACCCCGGACCGGTCGGCGCCCCCGGGTCCGGCCGAGGAGCTCAGCCCGAGCGAACTGCGCGTCCTGCGCTATCTGCCGACGAACCTCACCCGCTCCGAGATCGCCGCCGAACTGTCGGTCTCGCTCAACACCGTCAACACCCACGTACGGCGGATCTACGCCAAGCTCGGCGCCGGGGACCGGTCCTCGGCGGTGCACCGCGGCCGTGAACTGAGGCTGCTGTCGAACGGCCGTGGCTGAGCGCCGCACGATCACCGGATTCCGGCGACGCGCGTTCACCCGGCCCCTGAGGACCATGGGGGCATGGGTGATGACCCCGTCATGTACCAGATCCGGGTCGGCGGCCATCTCGGCCCCACCCTGCTGACGGCGTTCCCCGCGTTCGAGCCGGAGCAGCAGGGCACCGAGACGGTGCTCAGCGGGCTGCTGCCGGACACCGCGGCGCTCTTCGGTGTCCTCGCCCAGGCCGAGGCCCTGGGACTCGATCTCCTCGAAGTCCGCAGGGTACGGCCCGCACCGGCCGAGCGGAGTGCGCAGGCCGATCCACCCCCGTCGAACGGAGATGCTCCGTGAGCACCGAGCAGCAACAGACCATCGACGCGTTCCTGCGCCAGTCGCCCTTCCCCCTGGACGGTGATGTCGAGGAGCTGCGGCGTCTGCTGCACGCGGCGACGTCGGCGCAGCCGCTGCCTCCCGAGGTGAAGGCGGTGCCGACCTCGCTGGGCGGTGTCCCCGTCGTCGAGGTCACGGTCGACGGTGTCGAGCCCCGGCATGTCGTCGTGTACTTCCACGGCGGTGTCTATCTCCTGGGGGACGCCCTCAGCTCCGCCGGTCTGGCCGCGCAGGTCGGCGGGCGGACCGCCGCCAAGGCCTACTCCGTCGAGTACCGGCTCGCCCCCGAACATCCCTATCCGGCCGCGGTGGACGACGCGCTGGCGGTCTACGAAGCCCTGCTGGCCGACGGTGTCCGGCCCTCGGACATCGTCTTCTCGGGCGAGTCGGCGGGCGGTGGACTCGTGGTCGCCACCCTGGTCAACGCCCGCGACCACGGACTGCCCCTGCCGGCCGCGGCCTTCGTCATGTCGCCGTACGTCGACCTCACCCTCTCCGGGGCGTCCATCGACACCAAGGAAGCGGCCGATCCGCTGTTCTCCCGGGAGCTCCTCGCACCCCTCGTCGCCGGCTACACGGCGGGGCAGGACCCGTCGCTCGGCCTGATCAGCCCCGTCTTCGCCGACCTGTCCGGCCTGCCGCCCCTGCTGATCCAGGTCGGCAGCCACGAGATCCTCCTCGACGACGCCGTACGCCTCGCCGCGCGGGCCGCCGGCGCGGATGTGGAGGTCACCCTCGACGTCACCCCCGGGGTGCCGCACGTCTTCCAGGCCTACGGTCCGATCCTCGACGAGGCCGGCGCCGCGCTGGACCGGGCCGGACAGTTCCTGACCGCGCGCCTCCGGGCCTGAACCACCCCCGCGCCTCGCCCTGTTCGGCAACACCGTCCGCGACACAAGGAGTTCGCCACGTCCGACGTACCCGCGACCGCAGATGTGGTGGTCGTCGGCGGAGGCTCGGCCGGCGCGGTCCTCGCCGCCCGCCTCAGCGAGGATCCCCAGCGCGCGGTCCTGCTGCTGGAGGCAGGGCGGGTCTACGGCACCGACGCCTACCCGCCCGCCCTGCTCGACGCCGACCGGATCGCGGACCCCGGTCACGACTGGGGCTACACCTCGCGCGGCACCGACCAGGCACCCCACCTGCCCACCCCGCGCGGGAAGGTGCTCGGGGGCAGTTCCGCCGTGAACGCCTGCGTCGCCCTGCGGGCCCGCGCCGCCGACTTCGCCAGGTGGGGCGAGCACGGCGTCGGCGGATGGTCGTACAACGAGGTGCTCCCGGCGTTCAAACGGCTGGAGAACACCCCCACCGGCGCCGACGCCTACCACGGGCGGACCGGCCCGCTCCCGATCCGGCAGCGTACGGACGACGAACTGACGCCGTCCCTGCGGGGGTTCGTCGAGGCGGCCGTCGCACAGGGCCACAAGCGCGTGCACGATTTCAACGGCGCCGAACAGAACGGCGCCGACGGCTACCCGGTCGACGTGGTCGACGGAGTCCGGCAGAACACGGGGCTGGTCTACCTCACCGCCGAGGTGCGCCGCCGCCCCAACCTCACCGTCCGCGGCGAAGTCACCGTCGACCGCGTGCTGTTCGACGGCACGACCGCCACCGGTGTCCTGGCGGCGGACGGCACGGTGTACCGGGGCCGCGAGGTGATCCTCTGCGGGGGCGCGTACGGCAGCCCGGCGATCCTGCTGCGCTCGGGCGTCGGCCCGGCCGCCGACCTGACCGCGCTGGGCATCCCGGTCGTCGCCGACCTGCCCGTCGGACAGCGCCTCCAGGACCAGGTGGGCTACTACAACGCCTACGCGCTGGCCCCCGGCCACCTGGAGATGAGCCCGGCGGTGGGCTCCCTCCTCTGGACGGCCTCCAGCGAAGCCGTCGGCGACGAACTCGACCTCCATGTCACCGCCACCCATCTGATGGACGGCTCCTTCAGCCCCACCGGAGGGGCGATCGTGCTGATGGCCGCACTCGTCCAACCGGAGTCGACGGGAACGCTGAAGCCGGCCGGCCGGGATCCGGACCTCGCCCCGCTCATCGACGCGAACTTCCTCGGCACCGCCCGTGACACCCGCCGCATGCTCGAAGGCGTCAAGCTCGGCCGCGCCATCGCCCGCGACCCGCTCTTCGCGTCCTTCGTCGCGGCGGAGCTGGCCCCCGGTGACACGGTGACCGACGACGAGGCGCTGTCCCGGGCCATCGCCGCGAACCCCGCGATCTACGGCCATCCCACCTCCACCGTTCCGATGGGCGGCCCCGGCGACCCGTGGGCAGTCGTCGATGCCGTCGGCGCCGTGAAAGGTGTGGACGGACTCCGGGTCGTCGACGCGTCGATCATCCCCGAGGTGCCCTCGTCCACCACCAACGTCACCGTCATCATGGTTGCCGAACGGATCCACGAGCGCGTCTACGCCACCGGCTGACCGCGGCCGTCCACCCCGTCCACCGCCGTCCCCGCTCCCGCCGGTGCTCCGAAGCGGGCCAGGGTGTGCCAGACCATCTTCAGGTCCTGGAGTTCATGGCGGCCGGTGCGGGCCGCGTCGCCGATGATCCGCGGGTCGACGACACCGCGCTCGGCGATAAGGGCGCCGAGATCGGCGTACTCCTGCCCTCGGTAGTCCGCGTGCCGCCTCAACTCGCCTACGGTGAGCCGGTATCCACGGTGCCATTCGACCGGGCAGGGCAGGCGGCGGGCGGCGGTCTCGACGGGGGTGCCGCGGTAGCTCGCGTCCAGGACGAGGGCCTCGGCGTCGCGGGCGAGGTCGACTCCGCCGTGCACCTGTGCCTCGATGTAGTCGTTGAGGGCGTCCTGCTCGTCGGCCTCGGCGAGCGCGATCAGGGACATGCCGGCGGCGACGCCGAAGTCGGTCGGTTCGGCCGCGCTGTCCGGGTAGCAGAAGGTGGCGTGGGCCAGGGCCGCGCCGGTCAGCCGGAGGTGCGAGGAGCCGAACCTCGGGGCGGCGCCGACCGGTTGGCGCCGGAAGTTCAGCGCGCCGTACACCGGCCGCTCGGCGGCGGGCGCCCCGTCGTAGGCACCGGCGAAGATCCGGCTCTCCCAGCGCCAGCGGTCGCCGCCGGGGTGGGCGGTGAGGCCGCCGTTGCTGGTGCCGGTCACGAACTGCGAGTGGTACGTGCCGTCCTGGGCCAGCGCGTCGAGGATCGGGCGTCCGGCCGCCGTACGGTCGGGGTGGAAGTTGAGGGTGATGCGCAGCCGCGGGTCCACTGCCGGGCCCGACGACCGGGCCGCGACATGGCACAGTGCCCGCCTCTGGCGTGCCCCGGCGTCCCCGAAATCCATTGGCTCCCCCACCGTTCACCTCACTACCCTGGACCAAAACCTAGACCCCCTAGGTTTTGGATACGGACACCGCCCCAGGAGACTCCCCCATGAGATCACTCACCGAGCACGACATCCGCAACTCATTTGTCAACTGCTCCAAGGGCGAGGCGAAGCGGCTGGCGATCCCCCGCGATCTCGACAGCCGTCCCTGGGGCGACCTGGACTTCCTGGGCTGGCGGGATCCGGGGGCGCCCGACCGCAGTTGTCTCGTCGCCGAGCGGGCGGACGGGCCGGTCGGGGTCACCCTGCGGTTCCCGTCCGCGCAGCGCGGCTTTCTGCACCGGAGCATGTGTTCGCTGTGCGTGACGACCCATCCGGGCGGCGGGGTCTCCCTGATGACCGCGCGCAAGGCGGGCCCGGCGGGCCGTGAGGGCAACTCGGTCGGCCTGTACATGTGCACCGACCTCGCCTGCTCCCTCTATGTGCGCGGCAGGAAGATCCCCGAGTCGGGCATCCGTATCGAGGAGAGCCTCACCGTGGCGCAGCAGATCGAGCGGACGGTGGGCAATCTGACCACCTTCCTCGACAAGCTGTACGTCTGACGTCAGTCCCCCGGCACCGCGATGACGATCTTGCCCCGGTTGTCGCGACGCTCCAGCCGCTCGTGGGCGGCACGCGCCTCCGCAAGGGGTACGACGGTCTCGATCGGCACGCGGTAGGTGCCGGCGGCGATCCGCTCGGCCAGTTCACGCAGGTCGGGGCGGGGGTCGTAGCCGCCGTGGACCTGGAGGTTGGTGAGCTGGAAGCCGAGGATCGAGGCGTTCTTCGGATAGAAGTCGCGGGTGTCGACGGTGCTCGGCTCCAGGGCGACATTGGCGAGGGCCACGACCCGGCCGCCGTGTCCGATCTCGCGCAGGCTGCGTCCGAAGGCTTGGCCGCCGACGGTGTCGAGGACGACGTCCGCGCCGCGTCCGTCGGTGAGCCGCAGCACCTCGTCGACCTCGGCTTCGTCCGGGTGCGCCGAGGTGTCGATGGTCGCGTGGGCGCCGAACTCCCCCGCCCAGGCGGCCTTTTCGGGTGATCCGGCGAGGGCGAGAACCCGGGCGCCGGTCTCGGCCGCGATCTGTACGGCCGCGCTGCCGACCCCGCTCGCGGCGGCCTTCACCACCACCGTGTCCTCCTTGGTGACCCGGGCGAGGTGCCGCAGGCAGTACCAGGCCGACAGCCAGGCGACGGGCAGCGCGGCGGCGTGCGTGAGCTCGATCCCGTCGGGCAGGGCGGTCACCTGGGTCTCGGGTACGGCCGCCAACTCGGCATAGAAACCGGGTGAGTTCACGCCGTCGAGGGCCACGACCCGCTGGCCGACCGAGAATCCCGTGACACCCTCCCCCAACGCGGCGACGGTACCGGCCCCTTCCACGCCCGGGATCAGCGGCGGGCGTCCGGCCCGGTGGTAATTGCCGGACCTGATCAGGGCGTCCGCGCGGTTCACGCCCGCCGCGGCGACCCGCACCAGTATCTGCCCCGGACCCGCGACCGGGTCGGGCACCTCGACCGGCACCAGCACCTCGGGCCCGCCGAACTCGTCGATCCGTACCGCACGCATACCGTACCCACTCCCTGTCGCGGCCACCGAGTCCGGCCGACACCTCTTGAACTGGTGTCACCATGCGACACCGGACGAACCGGTGTCAAGGTTTGCCGGCGTTCCTCGCGCACACCGCATGAACCGGTGTGTGCGAGGTAGGCTCGCTGTCATGACCACCCCGCCCGTCTTCCCGTTCATCGGCGGACGCCCGTGCCTGAACTTCGTGGCGACGCTCGGCAAACGGCACGCCACCCCCGTCGAACGACTCCCCGATCCGGCCGCCCTGGCCGTCTGGATCACGGAGGCGGAACTGTCGACGGACACCGAACCGGTGCGGGTCACGGCCCGGGAGCTGACGGACGCGCGCACCCTGCGCGAGGCGCTCTACCGGGTCGTACGGGACGCGATGGCGGGGCGGGAACCGGCGGCGGCCGATGTCGAGCGGGTCAACGAGGCCGCCGCGCGCCCGGATCTCGCGCCCCAACTCGGCGAGCGGCGCTGGAAGTCGGCGCATCCGGCGCGCGCGGCGCTGGCGACGGTCGCCCGGGACGGCGTCCTGCTGGTGGGCGGTCCGCTGCTGGAGCGGGTCAAGGAGTGCGAGAACCCTGAGTGTTCCCTGCTCTTCCTGGACGACTCCCAGGCCCGCCGCCGCCGTTGGTGCTCGATGGACCGCTGCGGCAACCTCGCGAAGATCGCGGGCTATCGGTCACGCGGCCGGGCGGCCGTGGCCGAGTGAAGCCGGGTCAGGACGCGGCGGGCGTCCAGTGCGGGTCTCGGCCGAGGAAGGCGAGGAGTGTCTCGGCCCGGTCGTACTCGGCCGTCACCTCACGTGCGGGTGCGAACACCCGGTAGGCGTCACGGAGTTGGTCGACGAGTCGGTCCGCGGCCGGCCAGATTCCTTCCGCCAGGTCCGCTTCCAGTGGCCGGTTCTGGCCGGTGGCCACCGCGATGTCCCAGGCGTGCACGGCCGCGTCCATGGCGGCCGTCGCCGCGGCGAACGGAAGGGGCATCGGGCCCAGCGGGGTCGGCACCTGGTCGGCTTCGGCGGGCAGTGCGGCATAGCCTTCGGCCACCGCGCGGAGCACCTTGTCGAGTGCGGCGACCGGGTCCCCGTCCAGGGCGTCCGCGGGGTGGAAGGGGTCGGAGTCGGGCCGGTCGCCGGTGAGGACGAGGCCGTAGGCCTGCTGGTCGATGCGGGCGTGGTTGAGGACCTGGCGTACCGTCCACTCGCTGCACGGCGTGGGTGCCGACCAGTCGCTTCCGGGCACGGCGGCGATCACCTCGCGCAGGTAGTCGTGCGAGCGGGTCAGCACCTCGATGCCCTGGCTGTTCGTCATGAATGTTCCCCTCCCCTTCGTTCCGTCCGGTGATGACAATCTAGGAGGCCATGCGGACAGTTGCGGTCCGCAATGGGTACGTTCAGTGCGTCCGTGAGGAGGGAATAGGCCAAGGATGCGAGATGTCCGGGAGTGGACCGCGCCACTGGTGCGGTACGTGGGGCGGCACCGGGACCCGGTGATCGTCCAGACGCTGCGGTCGGCGACCGCCGCGACGATCGCCTATGTCGTCGCGCTGCGCCTGAGCCCGGAACCCGCGCCGCTGACCGCTCCCCTGACCGCGCTCCTCGTCGTCCAGGTCACGCTCTACGCCACCCTCACCAACGGCATCCGCCGGGTGAACGCCGTGGTCGCAGGCGTCCTGGTCGCCATCGCGTTCAGTCTGCTGGTCGGTCTGACCTGGTGGAGCCTGGCCCTGCTGATCGTGGCCTCGCTGGTCGTCGGGCGGCTGGTGAAGGTCGACGAGTACGTGCCCGAGGTGGCGATCAGCGCGATGCTGGTCCTCGGGGTCACCACGGTCGGGGACACGGCCTGGGCGCGGGTGGTGGAGACCCTGATCGGCGCGGTCGTGGGGTTCGCCTGCAATCTGCTGCTGGCTCCCCCGGTGTGGGTGGACGAGGCCGGCGAGTCGATCGAGGGCCTGGCCCGTCGGCTACGGCGGCTGATGCGGCGCATGGGCGAGGAGGCGGCGGGCCGCACCCCCGTCGACCACGCCACCGCGCGACTGCACGAGGCGCGCCGCCTCGACCACGACATCGTCGAGGTGGACGCGGCCCTCCGGCAGGCCGAGGACAGCCTGCGGCTCAATCCGCGCGTACGGGAGGGGCTGCTGCACCGGGTCGTGCTGCGGACCGGTCTGGACACCCTGGAGATCTGCACGGTCGTGCTCCGCGTCCTCGCGCGCACCTTCACCGACCTGGCGAAACAGCGCGACCCCGAGCCGCTGTTCGCGCCGCCGACCGGCGCCGCCGTAGAGCAGTTGCTGTCGGAGATCGGGGACGCCGTGGTCAGTTTCGCGGTGCTGGTGACCACCGATGTGAGTGTGAGCGCCGAGTCGGCGGAGTCGCGGCTCACCGCCGAGTTGCACACAGCCGCGGCGACCCGCGACAAGCTGGCACAGCTGCTCCTGGAGGAGGTCCAGCGCGACGCGGCCCAGTGGCAGCTGCTGGGTGCCATGCTGACCGAGGTCAACCGCATGCTGGACGAGCTGGACACCGAGCACCGCTCGCGCCGGCTGCTGGAGGAACTCGACCGGTGCGCCGGCGAGCAGCGCAAACGCCTGCCGTGGCTGATCTGGCTGCGGGAGCGGGTGGGCGTGCCGGAGCGGCTGCGCAGGAACCGGGACACGGGCGCCGAACGTTCTAGGTGACGGAGTCACCTGGGGGCGGACCGCCTCCGGTAGTGCGGCGATGGGGGCGGACGCATGACCGACAGCACCGTACGGATCGACGGGAACACCTTGCGGCTGCCCGGCGGGGTGGCGGTGCGGTTCATCCGCACCCTGCGCCTGCCCGAGACGGGCACGCATCCGTTGCCGCCGGGGCTCGGCGAGTTCCCGGTCCGCCGGGTCGCGGACTTCCCGGACACTGCACCTGAGGAGTGGCGGGCGCGGGGCGGGGTGATGCTGCCGGTGTATCTGCGTGAGGCGATGTGGCTGAGCTTCGCGGGCACGGCCGAGCCGGCCGCCCTCCAGGTCGGGGTGGGCAAGGTGTGCGCGGTCTCCGGGAAGCCGTGGAGCGACCGGCTGTCCCGGGACTCGCAGAACTACCTCGTACTTCCGCGCCAGCCCTGGCTCGACGGCATCAACTCCGGCAAGGGCACGGTCCGCCAGTTCGTGGCGGTCCCGCTGGGCCTGGGCGCGACCGTCGAGGGCCAGGTCACGGGCGAGGAGGTGTGGGGCGGCGTCCAGCTCCAGTCCTTCCCGCTCACCGAGCGGGAGTTGGCCAAGTGGCGCGAGGACGAGCGGCGCCGCTCGGAGCGGGCGCGAGCGATCACCCTGTCGTCCGGGGGCTACGGCATGCCCCAGATGCGGGTGGCCGAACCGCTGGCCCCCGCGCCCGGCGCTCCGGCGGCCGCTCCCCGGATGGGTCTCGGTGTGGGCGGTTCGATGCGCCAGGAGGTCTACGAGGACGACCGCCCGCTGACGTCCTGGGCGAAGGAGCCCGCCGGTCGGGTGTTCGTGCATCTGGTGACGCCTCCGGAGTGGCGCCGTATCACCGGTGAGGAGCCGCCGCCGTCGCCGGTGGACCGGGCCGCGTACACCCGGGCGGGACTGCCCTGGTTCGACTACTACGACCAGGACGCCGAGGATCTCGCCCCCACCGACACCCTGGGGGCCGTCAAACCGGTGGGCGACTGGCTGGGAGACGACCACGAACCCTGGCAGCAGCCCGCGCCCGGCCAGGTGCAGCCCCTCAAGGACGCCCAGGGCAAGCCGGTGCGGGACGGCGACTGGTAAGCCATCCGCTCATTGCATCCTGCGCAACGCTCGTTGCCGGTCTTGCGCTCGACGGGCCGTCCACGCCAAGGTTGCTGTGACGACCGGGGCAAGCGACGACCTGAGGGTGTGGGCATGAGCAGTGGTGCGGACGCGTCACAGAGCGGTTGGAGTCGACGCCGTTTCCTGGGCGCCCTGGGCGGAACCGCGGCCGTGGTCGCGGTCCCCGCACCGGCCTCGGCCCCGGCCGGCCCCGAATACACTCCCGTGGCGACCCCGGCACCGGCCCCCAGCACCCGCCGCACCGGCAAGGCCGCCGGCCCCCGCCCCCTCTACCTCGGCACGTACACCTCGGTCGACGGCGGCGGCACGGGCATCGGCCTGGCCACCTACGACCCGGCGACCGGCCAGGTCACGAGCGCGGGAACGCTCACCGGAGTCGCCGACCCGTCGTACCTCGCCGTGCACCCCGACGGCCGCACGCTGTACGCGGTCGACGAGCAGACGTCCGGCGCGGTGACCGCCGTACGTCTGGCGGACCGCAGGATCCTCGGCTCGCGGAGCACCGGCGGCGCGGGCCCCTGCCATCTGTCCGTGCATCCCACCGGGCGCTGGCTGCTCAGCGCCAACTACACGTCCGGCAGCGTGGCCGTGCACCCGATCGGCACGTCGGGTGCGCTCGGCGAGCGCACCGCTCTGGTCCAGCACTCCAGTCCGCAGCCGGGCCCGGGCCAGGACGGCCCGCACGCGCACCAGTTCGTCACCAGTCCCGACGGCGGCCATGTCCTCGCCGTCGACCTGGGCACCGACACGGTCTACACCTACCGCCTGGACACCACGAAGGGCACACTCACCGAGGCCTCCCAGGCGCACACCCGCCCGGGCGCGGGCCCGCGCCACCTGACGTTCCACCCCGGCGGCCGGTACGCCTACCTGGCCAACGAGGTCGACGACACCGTCGCGGTCTGCGCCTATGACCCGTCGACGGGCGCCCTGTCGATCGGCGACCCGCAGTCCAGCGGGAGCACGGGCGACACCACCAACTACCCGGCGCAGATCCTGGTGACGCCGAACGGTTCGTACGCCTATCTCGCCAACCGGGGCGACAACACCCTTGCGCGGTACGCCGTCGAGGGGGGCGGCGCCCGGCTCCGACTGCTCGACACCGTGCCGGTGAGCGGTGACTTCCCCCGGCAGATCGCCTTCTCGCCGGACGGGACACTGCTCTTCGCCGCGAACCAGAAGTCGAGCACGGTCAGCGTGTTCCTGGTGGACGGGGAGAGTGGTGAACTGCGGCTCGCGGGCGCGCCGTTCGCCTCACCGGTCGCCGTCTGTGCGCTGCCGCTGTAGGGGACGCGGGCAGGACGCGGCGCTGGCCTGGGTGAGCAGCGCATGCATCCGTTCGGTGAGGTGGGCGACCGTGTCCGCCGGCGCGTGAAACGGCAGTCGTACGTCGCCGTGGGCGCGGGCGCGCTCGATGCGCAGGGTCAGCCCGTGCCGGTCGACGGCGAGGGGCTGGACGCGGACCGCGCCGTGCAGGCTGTCGGGCTCGACGAGGCGCGTGAGCCGCTCGACCGCGTCGGAGTGGCAGTCGGCGAGGTGGGTCAGCAGCTGGGCCTCGGCCAGGGCCAGCGGGTCGGGTTCGGCGGCGGCGAACTCGTCGAGGTCGATGACCACCGCGCCGGTCGCCGGACGCAGCACCACGCGCGTGGGGCGGAACGCGAGTCGGCCGTCCTCGGGGACGAACCAGCCGGCGAGCCACACCCGGGCCCGGATGCGGTTGCGCACGGGAACGGGCGCGACGTCGGCGAACTCAAGCACCGCGGACGGCTCGCCGCGCGGCGCGCAGATCGCGGCGGCCAACAGGGCGCTGTCCTCGGGCACTTGAAGCAGCACCCGGCCGTCGTCGTCGACGCTGTGCGCACCGACGAACTCCTCGCGACCGCCCTCCGCGGTCACCGCGCAGGACCATGCGGCGGCGAGCACCGAGCGGGCCCGCTCGGCCGCGGCAGGCACGGCCGCCCACGTCTGGCTGTCACCCATCCCTGAACCTCCTTAGGTAAGCCTTGCCTAACTTACCGAAGATCGGGGCACGCGGGCAACCACGCCACGCGATTTCCACGACGGTTCTTCAGGGCGAGATGACGCCCAACAAGGCCCGCGCGCACAGATCGCGCACCTGCTCGCGGCTCAACTCCGGTCCGCGCAGCCACTCCAGACAGACGGCGGCGGTGAAGGCCAGCCAGCCGCGCACCGCGAGTTTTGTGTCGGACCGCTGCTCCACGGCCGGCCCGAACTCGGGATCGGCGGCGAGTGCGGCCAGAATCTGCCGCTCCTGCGCAGCCAACGCCCGCTGATAGACCCGCCGTACGGTCTGGTCCCCGGCCGCGTCGGCGCGATGGAAGGCGCGGTAGCCGTGCGCGTGGGCGTGCACGTACTCGAGATATGTGTCGAGGGCGGCGGCGAGCTGTTCGCGGGCCGGTACCCCCGGTACGGCCGCAGTCATCCGCAGCATCCGCTCGCTCTCGCACTCGACGACGGCCGCGAAGAAGTCCCGCTTGGTCGGGAAGTAGTGGTAGAGCAGCCCTCGCGAGACCCCGGCGATCTCGGCGACCTGCTCGATCCACACCTCGTCGTAGGGGCTCTCCGAGAACAACCGCGCGCCCACCGTGAGGAGTTGCTCCCGACGCTCACCGGTGCTGAGCCGGCGGCGTGTGCGCTCTCCCTGATTGGCGGCCATTCCCGCACTTTACTTGACGTCGGTTCAACAGTGGGATCACACTGAAACGCGCTATTGAACCCACGTACAACAGGCTGAACCCACGAGTGGATCAAGGGAGATCGCGTCATGGCGGAGACGACGACGGTGACGCCGACCGCACTGCCGAAGGGATTCCGGGGCGCCGAGCAGGGCTGGCCCCAGCTGGACCGGATCCCGCATCCCCCGCGCCGGCTCCCGTTCCTCGGTGACGTCATCGGCGCCGACCGGCGCACTCCCCTGCAGGATTCGCTGCGCTTCGCCCGCCAGTTGGGCCCGATCTTCCGCCGGAAGGCCTTCGGCAAGGAGTTCGTGTTCGTGTGGGGCGCCGACCTGGTGGCCGACATGGCGGACGAGTCGCGGTTCGCCAAGCACGTCGGCCTCGGCATCGCCAATCTGCGGCCGGTCGCCGGGGACGGGCTGTTCACGGCCTACAACCACGAGCCCAACTGGCAGCTGGCGCACGACGTCCTGGCCCCCGGCTTCAGCCGCGAGGCGATGGCCGGCTACCACCCGATGATGCTGGCCGTGGCCGAACGCCTGACGGACCACTGGGACCGCGAGCTGGCCGCCGGACGGTCGGTGGACGTGCCAGGCGACATGACCAAGCTGACCCTGGAGACGATCGCGCGCACCGGCTTCGGCCATGACTTCGGCTCCTTCGAACGCGACCGTCCGCACCCCTTCGTCACCTCGATGGTGGGCACCCTCAGTTACGCGCAGCGTCTCAACTCCGTACCCGGCCCGCTGGCCCCACTGCTCCTGCGTACCGCGACCCGGCGCAACGAGGCCGACATCGCCTACCTCAACCGCACGGTCGACGACATGGTGCGCACCCGCCGTACGACGAACGGTGGCGACGGCGACCTGCTCGACCGGATGCTGGAGACGACCCACCCGGAGACCGGTGAGCGGCTCTCCGCCGAGAACGTCCGCCGCCAGGTCATCACCTTCCTGGTCGCCGGCCACGAGACGACCTCGGGTTCGCTGTCCTTCGCGCTGCACTACCTCGCCCGCCACCCGGACGTCGCGGCCCGCGCCCGCGCCGAGATCGACCAGGTGTGGGGCGACGCGGAGGTGCCCGGCTACGAGCAGATCGCCAAGCTGCGCTACGTCCGCCGGGTGCTCGACGAGTCGCTGCGGCTGTGGCCGACGGCGCCGGCCTACGCCCGCGAGGCCTCCCGTGACACCGAGGTCGCCGGGGTCCACCCGGTGCGGCGGGGCGCCTGGGCGCTGATCCTCACGCCGATGCTGCACCGCGACCCCGAGGTGTGGGGTGCGGACGCCGAGGAGTTCGACCCGGACCGCTTCGACGCCAAGGCCGTCCGCTCCCGTGCCCCGCACACCTTCAAGCCGTTCGGGACGGGAGCGCGGGCGTGCATCGGCCGCCAGTTCGCGCTGCACGAGGCGACGCTCGTCCTGGGCCTGCTGCTGCGCCGCTACGAACTGCGCCCCGACCCCGCCTACCAGCTGCGCGTGGCCGAGCGCCTGACGCTGATGCCGGAGGGTCTACGGCTCCACCTGGACCGGCGCACTCGGTCCGGGCCGGTGACCACACCGGTCGCGGTCCCGGACGACGGCACCTCAGAGGCCCGCTGCCCAGTGCACCGGGCGGACGACTGACCCCGGCAGCCTGGTGCCCGCGCTGCCCCGGGCCGCGTTGACCTGGGGCTGGGTGAGGAAGAACGCGCCGGTCAGATCGGCGTCCGTGAGATCGGCGTCCCGCAGGTCGGCGCCGATCAGATCCGCGCCGCGCAGGTCGGCCCCGGTGAGATCGGCGGCGATGAGGTAGGCACCGCGCAGATTGGCCCGGCTCAGATCGGCGCCCTTGAGCCGGGCCCCCATGAGATCGGCACCGCGCCGGTCCTTCTTCTTGCCCTTCGCCCCGGCCCGCATCAGCTCACTGGTCCGCAGCAGCAGCACGTTGACCTCCTGCCGGTGGGCGGCCACATCGAGCGCGCCGAGCTCTTCGGGCGTGCCGCGCGTGAGTGCGTCGGTCCTGTCCAGCGCCTCGCGCAACGCGGGGTGGACCGGCGCCGCGGCCGACAGGGTGAGCGCCTCGGCGAGATACCAGAGCAGCTCATGCAGCTGCCGTACGACGGGGAACACGTCGAACATCCGACGGGACTCCGCCTGCGGGGCCGTGCGCCAGTCCCGTCCGCCGAAGGTGACCTGCGAGACCTTCTGCCCGGCGCCGAAGCAGTCGTAGACCGTGCAGCCGGTGAAGCCGGTCTGCCGGAGCTTCGCGTGGATTCCGCAGCGGTGATCACCCCGGAGGTTCGGGCACGGCGTCCCCGCGGCCTTGTCGATCGCGAAGTCCGTCGCGGCGGCGAAGGGCAGCGCGACACAGCACAGCCCGAAACACCGCTCGCAGTCTCCGCGCAGATCGGCCCGGTCCACTATGTGATCTTCCATGCCGTTCAGCGTACTGACCCGTTCACATCGAGGCGGGCCAGCCGCTCCGGGTCGGACAGGATGTACATCCCGGTGATCCGGCCGTCGGCGATCGTGACGCCCATGACGGAGCGGAGCTGTCCTTCGGGGGCGTTGACGACGCCCACCGAGCCGTTGACCAGGGCAAGTTGGGCGAGGCGGGCGAACGGGGCGAACATCAGGGCCTGTTCGGCGACCGCGCGCGCTCCGCGCATCGCCTTGGAGGCCGCCGTGCCCCGCACCAGGGCCCCGGAGTCGGCGCGCAGTGCCACGTCCGGGTGCAGGAGTGCGACGAGGGCGTCGAAGTCGCCCTCGCGTGCGGCGGCGAGGAACGCCTCGACGATCTCGCGCTGCCGGCCGAGGTCCGGGTCGTTGGAAGGAGCGGCGCCCTGGATCCGGCGGCGGGCTCTGCTGGCCAGTTGGCGGGTCGCGGCTGAGGTGCGTTCCACGATCGGGGCGATGTCGTCGAAGGGCACCGCGAACAGGTCGTGCAGGACGAACGCGAGCCGTTCGGCGGGCTCCAGGGTCTCCAGGACGACGAGGAGGGCGAGGCCCACCGAGTCGGCCTGGAGCACTTCCTCCTCGGGGTCGAGGTCCGTCAGGGGTCTGAGCAGCGGGTCCGGGACGAAGGTCTCGTCGATGGGGTCCTCGCGGCGCGCGGTGCGGGAGCGCAGCAGGTCGAGGCAGACCCGGCCGACGACCGTGGTGAGCCAGCCACCGAGGTTCCTGATCGCGTCCGCATCGGTGCGGCTCAGTTTCAGCCAGGTCTCCTGGACGGCGTCCTCCGCCTCCGGCAGCGAGCCGAGCATGCGGTAGGCCACCGCGCGCAGCCGGCCCCGGTGTTCCTCGAAGCGGTCCGCCAGGAGTTCCGTGTCGTTCATACCGTCCACCCAACACGTCCACCCCCGCCACGAGCATGCCATTTTTCGGCACCCCAGGTCCGTTTGCGGGGCGAGAGGGGCAGGACGACGATGGGAAATCATGGACCCGGTCGGCATCGCGTCCCGCAGACTGCCGAGTGTCGCGACCCTGGTCCTGGCCGTCCTCGCGACGGCGGTCCTCACCCTCGCAGCCACGGCCCGCTCCACCGTGGTCTCACACGGTTTCTACCGGTCCGCACTGGACGAGGAGAAGGCCTACGACCGGCTCTACAGCCAGGTGCTGGTGGATCCGCGGACGGCCGCGGTCACCCGGGGGCTGCTGGCCCGGCTGCCGGTGCCGGAGGCGCAGGTCACTTCCAACCTCAAGCTGGTGCTGCCGCCGGAGACGGTCCGTGATCTCACCCAGCAGCAGATCGACGCCGTGGTGGGCTATCTGGGCGGCGAGCGCGACTCGCTGGTCCTCAAGGTCGATCTGCGGCCGGTGCTGGCCAACCTCAACGACCTCGCGCAGATCTACTTCGGCGATCTCGTCGCCTCCGTGCAGAACCGGCGCTGGCTGGCCCTCGCCACGGGCGGCGCCGCCGTCGCCGGCCTCCTGCTGGTGCCGTACGCCGTCACGCCCACCACGTCCCGCACCTGCGAGGGCCGCGCCGACCTCTGCGACCGGTCCTACGACGAGGTCGCCTACCTCACCTCGCACAACGCGATGTCGACCACCGTCGACCGGTTCCTCGGCCCCCTCCAAGACCCGGGAATCACCGCCCAGTTGGACGACGGGGTGCGCGCCCTGCAGATCGACACCTACCGGTGGGAACGCCCGGACGAGATCACCGCGCGGCTCGCCGAGTCCGACTTCACCCCGGAACAGCGGAAGTTCATCACCGCGGCCGTGAACAAGGTCAACCCGCCGCGCGAGGGGCTGTGGCTGTGCCACTCGGTGTGCCGGGCCGGCGCCATCGCCCTGGTGCCCGCGCTCCGCGAGATCGGCGACTGGATGCGCGCCCATCCGACCGAGGTGATCACCCTGATCGTGCAGGACGCGATCAGCGGCGAGGACACCCAACGGGCCTTCGCACAGGCCGGGTTGAGCGACCTGGTGCACACTCCGGACCCCGATCCCGCGAAGCCGTGGCCGACGCTGGGCGACCTGATCGACAGTGGGCGCCGGCTCGTCGTCTTCGCCGAACAGGCCGACGGTCCGGCGCCCTGGTGCCGCAACTTCTACGACAACGGCATGGAGACCCCGTTCGCGTTCCGCACGCCGGACACGATGACTTGCGTACCGCATCGCGGTGGCAGCGACAAACGCCTGTTCCTGCTCGATCACTTCATCACCATCGACGGCGGCAGCCGCCTGGACGCGGGCGAGGTCAACGCCCGCCCATTCGTGCTCGACCGCGTCCACCGCTGCGAGCGGGAACGCGGTCGGCCGGTGAACTTCGTCGCCGTGGACTACACGACGATCGGGGACGCGGGCGGAGCGGTGGCGGCGCTCAACTCCGAGCGCTGAACCGCCTGTTGGTCAATAGCGTTGCGCCTTGGCCAACTTGGGGGTCAGCACCGGCTCCGGCGGCTTCGTGCTGATGGCGACCGGCTGGGCCTTCGCTCCGGGTGCGAGGTTCTCGGCGCCGACGTAACGCGTCTCCACCACCTTCCCCGAGGAGTCGAGGAAGTCGACCTGAACGGCGTAGGACGCCTTCTTGTCGGTCTTGTTGGTGATGGTGACGAGGACGGCGAGGAGCCCGCCGGTCTGGGCGCGCGGTTTGCCGGTCATGGCGACGTCCGACATCGCGTTGCCCTGGCCCGTGACGTTCTTGAGTTCGTTCTGGGCGTCCTTGCTCGCGCGGGCGACCTCGGCCGACACGGAGGCCTCGAAGGAGGACGCGGCGGCCGAGGCGGAGGACGCCGCGGCGGAGGACGCCGCGGCGGAGGCCTGGGCGCGGGCCGACGCGATCGCCGAGGACGCGGCCGACTTCAGGGCCGACGGTGTCATACCGGAGAAGGAGGCCTTGTCCGGGGTCGGGGTCTGTGAGCTGCTGCCGGAGCTGTTGTCGTCGCCGCAGGAGACCAGCGCGACCGTGCTCGCCGCGACGACGGCGAGGACCAGGGCGGCCGGGCGGGCCCGGCGGAGTGACTTGATATTCATCGAAATGAACCTTATGTCGGAACTTCCGAGGTCACATCTCGTCGCCGGGCTCGCCTCCCGTCGGCGGACTCAGGCCTCGTCGCGCGTGAGGGCCAGCAGGCGGTCCAGGACACGTGTGCCGCCGGCCCGTACGCCGTCGTGCTCGAACTCGTCGGTCACCCAGGTGCGCAGGCCCCGGATGGAGCGGGCTGTCTGGAGCGAGTGGGTCGCGTCGACGTACATGTCGTCGTGGTAGACGGCCGCGGCGACCGGGACCTCGTTGGCGGCGAGGCGCGCCGGGTCGTAGAGCGGCTGCCAGTCGGTGCGGGCGGCGAGGAGTTCGGCGGTCTCGCGGAGCGGGCGCAGCGCGGGGTCGCAGTCGAACATCCAGGGGTGGATCGTCTCGCCGGTGAAGAGGAGGGGGCCGTCGCCCGCGAGGGTCTTGGCGGCGTCGAACTGCGGGAACTCGGTGCGGACGCGCTCGGCCGACCAGGCGGTGGGGCGGGCGTCCTGGGCGTAGACCGCCTCGTGGACGAGGGCGTAGAGCGGGTGGCCGGCATAGGAGAGGGAGTTCTGGACCTCTTCCTGGAACGCGTCGGAGAGCTCGAAGCCCTGCGGGGTGCGGACGAAGGCGTTCTCGAGGAGGAAGTGGAGGCGGTGGCTGCCCTCGCTGCCGCCGAGCATGATGCCGAGGGACTGGAAGGCCTCGGCGGTGAGCCGGTAGCCGTTCGGCAGGACCGGCTCGTGGCGCAGGAGGTACTCGGCGATGCGGCGGGCGCGCTCCACGTCCTGCGGGTAGCGGTCGTAGTGGGCGGCGACCTTGCGCTCGATGCGCGGGTAGGCGGCCCGGTAGACGTCGTCGGCGTGGGCGTCGAGGGACGGCAGGCCGCCGGTCAGGAGGGCGGTGCGCAGGCCCTCGGGGGCGGTGGACAGGTAGTTCACCGTGCAGAAGCCGCCGAAGCTCTGGCCGAGGACGGTCCAGGGGGCGCCGCCGGTGAGGGCCGGGCGGATGGTCTCGCAGTCCCGGACGATCGAGTCGGCGCGGAAGTGCGCGAGGTGCTCGGCCTGCTCGGCGGGGCCGCCGCGCAGCGGGAGCGTCTGGCGGTTGAGCGGGGTGGAGTGGCCGGTGCCGCGCTGGTCGAGGAGGAGCACGCGGTACTCGTCGAGCGCGCGGTCGAGCCAGGCCTGTCTACCGACGAAACGATTCGCCCCGAATCCGGGTCCGCCCTGCAGGTAGAGCAGCCACGGCAGGTCCTCCCGGTCCGCCTTGTCGCTCGCGACGACCTCACGGGCGTAGAGCTCGATGGTCTCGCCCGTGGGGTCCTCGTGGTCGAGGGGCACGGTGAAACGGCGGTCGGTGAGGACGACGCCGGACTGGCGGTAGCTGACGGACAACGGGACTCCTGGTACGGACGAATGACGGGCCGCGTCACAGTCCAGCACATGTGCGTCCGATATCCGACCCCCTGGATCATGAAATCCTACTGACCGGCCGATCAGCGGGCGGCGAGGCTTGAGCGGCGCACCACCAGTTCCGGCTGGAGCACGACCCGGCGGTGCTCGTGCGGGCGGGCCGCGGTCTCCGCCTCGGTCTCCTCCAGGAGCAGCTCGGCGGCCAGGGCGCCCATGGTGACGGCCGGCTGCCGGACCGAGGTGAGGGGGACGGCCGCCGCCGCGGCGAACTCGATGTCGTCGTAGCCGACGATCGCGAGGTCGTCCGGGACGCCGACCCCAGCCGCGAACATGGCCTGGAGCACGCCGAGGGCGAGCAGGTCGTTGGCGCAGAAGACGGCGGTGGGCCGGTCGGCGAGGCCCAGCAGCCGAGCACCTGCATCACGTCCCGCCGCCACGTCGAGCCGGTCGGTGGGCAGCTCGCGCAGCGTGCCGGGGTCGAGACCGGCCTCCACGAGCGCGTTCTTGGCACCTGTACGGCGGTCCCGCACCTGGTTGAAGCCGGGCGGGCCGCTGACGTACGCGATGGAGCGGTGCCCGGCGTCGACCAGGTGCCGCACGGCGAGCGCGCCGCCGGCGACGTCGTCGACGGAGACCGAGCACTCCGTGGTGCCCTCGGCGACGCGGTCGACGAGCACGAAGGGAATGCCGTGCCGGCGGAACGACTCGATGTTGCGTCCGGTCGCGTCCGCCGGGGTCAACAGCACGCCCCGCACCCGCTGTTCGGCGAAGAGCGACAGGTACTCGGCCTCCTCGCCCGGGCTCTGCGCGCTGTTGCAGACCATCACGCCGAGCCCGGACTCGCGCGCGGCCCGCTCGGCGCCGCGGGCCACGTCCACGAAGAACGGGTTGCCCATGTCGAGGACGAGCAGCCCCATGATCCGGCTGCGGCCCGCGCGCAGCTGGCGCGCTGACTCGCTGCGGACATAGCCGAGGCGGTCGATCGCGGACAGCACCCGGGCCCGGGTCTCCGTGGCGACGGTGTCCGGGCGGTTGATGACGTTCGAGACCGTGCCGACGGAGACTCCGGCGGCACGGGCGACGTCCTTGATACCCACCGGCTGGGCCATCAGGCGGAGACCTCCAGGGTGACGTGGGGCGGCGGGAAGGCCTTCACATTACCGTCATGACCTTTGCCGACTCCGGCGGCTGCCCCGGTCACGCGGGCAGGGCGAAGTCGACGACGTGGAGTGCCGAGGGGGTCGTACCGCTCGACTTCTCCTGGTACATGACCGACAGCACGTTGTCCGCCTTCACGCGCGGCTCGTCGATGACGACCTCGCCGAACGCGTTCAGGTCGCCCGCGTCGTACAGCAGCGCCCAGTCGGAGTACCCGGACGCCTTCGAGGCGCCGGCGATACGGCCGTAGGGCAGCACCGCGTAGGCGTTGTCGTACTTGTCCAGGACCAGCTTGGTGCGCTGGCTGGAGTTCAGGGCGATCGGGATCTCGGTCTTCTGCCAGCTGCCCGACGAGTTCCTGCGGACGTGGAAGGCGCGGCCGTTGGCGGTGCGGTCGGTGACGTAGTTCGTGGTGCACTGGCCGAAGCGGCCGGGGACGTAGCTGATGATCGCGTGCGGGAGGCCGGTGGAGTCGGTGGACTGGCTCTCCTGGTTCATCAGGGAGTGGTCGGGGTTGAGGGAGTCGACGACGAGTCCGCCGTCCGTGACGGCCACGGTGTCCGAACTACCCGTTGTTCCTACGACAGTTCCGGCGTCGTTGCGCCAACTGCGGCCCCGGTCGGTCGAGTAGACGTAGCCGGTGTCGTGGTTGGTGATGCCGCCGCTGTTGCACATCACTGCGGCGGACTGCTCGCGCCAGGTGAAGAAGGAGTGCAGCCGGCCGTTGACGTCGTAGTCGATGCCGTGGAGGTACATGTTGCGGGCCGTGCTGGAGCCGTGCGTGCTGGTGTAGGTGCCGCTCGAGGCACTCCACTCCCCCAGTGCGGTCCAGGCCGAACCGTCGTACTCCGCAAGGGCGTTGCGGCCGTTGCCGGAGATCCCGACACGGTAGCTGAGCTGCAGCTTGCCCTCGGGGGTGGCGATGAACTGGGGGTAGGTGAACTGCGAGGTGAGTGCCACACCGTCCAGCGAGGTCTGTACGGCGCCCAGGACGGCCGAAGTCCAGGCGGTGGACGCCGGGTTGTCGAGGAGACCGGCGATCGACTTGACGTAGAAGAAGCCGTCGCTGTGGGAGTCCATGTTGAGGTGCAGACGGCCGTCGACCTTGGAGACGCCCATGGAGATGACGTTGTGGGAGTCGTCGCTCTTGAGCTGGTGGGAGAGAGCGATCGTCGACCAGGTGGTGCCGCCGAGGACTCGCCGGGCGACGACGGCGTACTTGGTGGACGTGTACCAGGCGGCGTACTGGTAGCCCTTGTAGGTCAACAGGCCGTTCTTCTGGAACGAGTTGTTGTTGACCAGGCCGTCGTAGGAGACGAAGTAGACGGCCTGGGCGTCCAGTTGGGTGGTGCTCTTCTTGGTGACGGAGGGGCCGGGGACGGCCGCCCGTGCGATGCCCGGCGTTGCCACGGCCGCAAGTATGGCGGTGGTGAGCACGGCGCGTCTTCTCATGAACGGCTCCTGTGGGGGGATCACGCGAGGTGGAAGACCTCGGTGAGGGGCTTCATCGCTTCGTCGGGACGGGCGCCGTCCAGGGACTCGAAGAACGGCGCCATCTCCGCCTGCCAGCGGGAGTTGATGTCGGTGACTTCCATGCCGGCCTGGGCGGCTGCGAAGTCCTCGGTCTCCAAGTAGCCGACCAGCAGGCCGTCTTCGCGCAGGAAGAGCGAGTAGTTGTGCCAGCCGGCAGCCGAGAGTGCGTCGAGCATCTCGGGCCACACGGCGGCGTGCCGCTCGCGGTACTCGTCGAGGCGGTCCGCCCGGACCTTCAGCAGGAAACACACGCGCTGCATCAACACCCCTGTAGCTGCTAGAAGTTGAACTGGTCGATGTTCTTCACGTCGAACACGGTCGGCTTGCCGAGGTTGATCACACCGTCCTTGCCGATGGTGTACGACGTCCCGCCGGCCTTGAAGGTCTCGCCCTCCTTGCCGGTGATCTGCCCGGACACCAGCGCCACTGCCGTCTGCGCGGCGAGGGCGCCGAGCTTCGCCGGGTCCCACAGCTCGAAGCCGTCGACGGTGCCGTTCTTGACGTACTTGCGCATGTCGTTCGGGGTGCCCAGCCCGGTGAGCTTGACCTTGCCCTTGTACTGGGAGCCGGACAGGTACTGGGCGGCGGCCTTGATGCCGACGGTGGTCGGGGAGATGATCCCCTTCAGGTTCGGGTGCTCCTGGAGGAGGCCCTGCGTCTGCTGGAAGGACTGCTGGGCGTCGTCGTTGCCGTAGGCGACCTTGACCAGCTTGATGTTCTTGTACTTGGGGTCCTTCAGCTCGTCCTTCATGAAGCCGATCCAGGTGTTCTGGTTCGTCGCGGTCTGCGCGGCGGACAGGATCGCGATCTCGCCCTTGTAGCCGATCTGCTGGGCGAGCAGTTGCACCTGGGTGCGGCCGAGGTCCTCGGCGCTGGCCTGCGAGACGAAGGCGTTGCGGCACTCGGGGTTGGTGTCGGAGTCGTAGGTGACGACCTTGATCTTGTTGCTCATGGCCTGCTTGAGCGCGGTGCAGAGGGCGCCCGGGTCCTGCGCGGAGACGGCGATCGCGTTCACCTGCTGCTGGGTGAGCGTGTTGACGTAACTCACCTGTCCCGCCGTGTCGGTGGCGCTGCTCGGGCCGACCTCCTTGTACTTCTCGCCCAGTTCGGTGAGGGCCTTCTCGCCGCCCTTGTCCGACGTGGTGAAGTACGGGTTGTTGACCTGCTTGGGCAGGAACCCGACGGTGAGCCCCTTCTTGAGGGCCGCGTTCGGGTCCGCCTTGCCCCCGGTGACGGCCGACCCGGTGTTCTCGTCCTTCACATCCTTCTTGGTGGTACCACCGCAGGCGGTCGCGGCGAGGGTGAGGGAGGTGACGGCGGCGAGGGCCGCGCAGGCACGACGGAGGGATGACTTGCGCATGTCGGTTCCTTTGTGACGAAGGTGAGTACGACGCGCCCTATAGGGGCGCGGGGAACTGCGCGACCAGCCACAGCCGGGCCGGCAGCTTTCGAACGACCTATCCGACGGCGCGCGCGGCGGCCCTCGCGATGGCAATCTGGCGTGCGACCCGAGGGCCAAGCACCGAAACAACGAGCAGCACACCGGTGACGACGATCTGCGACTGTGCCGAAACGTTCAGCAGACTCATCACGTTCTGCAGCGCCCCGAGCAGAAAGACACCGGCGATCGCACCTCCCAACGTCCCCTTCCCACCGTCGAAGTCGATCCCGCCGAGCAACACCGCGGCGACGACGGACAGTTCGAGCCCGGTCGCGTTGTCATAGCGAGCACTGGCGTAGTGCAGCGCCCAGAAGATCCCGGTGAGCGAGGCCATCAGGCCCGTCACCGTGAACAGGATCAGCTTCTGCCGCTTGACGCGGAGGCCCGCGAACCGCGCCGCCTCCTCGTTCGCCCCGATCGCGAACAACGACCGCCCGAACGGCGTGGCGTGCAGAACGACCACCGCGATCGCCAGCAGCACGAGGAAGGGCAGGAAGGCCCGCGGAAGGAAGGTGCCCCCGAGCCGACCGGCCGCGAAGTCCAGGTACTGCGTGGGGAAATCGGTCACCGCGTTGGAGCCGAGCACGATCTGCGCGATGCCCCGGTACGCGGCCAGCGTGCCGATGGTGACGGCGAGGGACGGCAGTCCGAGCCGGGTGACGAGCAGCCCGTTGACCAGTCCGCAGACCAGGCCCAGCAGCAGGCAGATCGGGATGATCGTCTCGATCGCCATGCCGTCGTTCCACAGCTTGCCCATCACCGCACCCGACAGGCCGGCCGTCGAGGCGACCGACAGATCGATCTCGCCGGCGACGACCAACAGGGTCATCGGGAGCGCGATCAGTGCGATGGGCAGGGTGTTGCCGATCAGGAACGACAGGTTCAGCGCGTTGCCGAAGCCGTCGACGGAGGTGAAGGAGAACAGCAGCAGGACGACGAGGAGGGCGCCGACGACCGTGTCCCAGCGGATCGCGCGCGTCAACGACTCAGGCATGGCGGGCGTTCCTCTTCTTCAGTGCGGTGGCCACACGCAGGGCGACGATCCGGTCGACGGCGATGGCGAGGATGAGCAGGATGCCGTTGATGGCGAGCACCCAGACGGAGCTGACGCCGAGGGCGGGCAGCACACTGTTGATGGAGGTCAGCAGGAGGGCGCCGAGGGCCGCGCCGTAGACGCTGCCGGAGCCGCCGGTGAAGACCACACCACCGACAACTACCGCGCTGACGACGGTGAGTTCGTAGCCGGTTCCGGTGCCGGAGTCGACGTTGCCGAAGCGGGCCAGGTACATCGCGCCGGCGAGTCCGGCGAGCCCGCCGCAGAAGGTGTACGCGGCGAGGATCCGCTTGCGGACAGGGATGCCGGCGAGCCGGGCGGCCTCGGGGTTGGAGCCGAGGGCGTACAACTCCCGTCCGCTGCCGAAGTGTTTGAGGTAGTAGGCGGTGACGATCAGTACGGCGAGCGCGATCAGCGCCAGCCAGGGCACCGCCGACAGGCCGCCGGAGCCGAAGTCCACGAATCCGCCCGGGAGATCGGCGGCCGTGATCTGCCGTGAGCCGACCCAGATGGAGTCGACGCCCCGGATGATGTAGAGCGTGCCGAGCGTGACGACCAGGGCGGGCACCTGACCGAGGCTGACGAGCAGCCCGTTGACCAGCCCGAGGCCGATGCCGAGCAGCACGGCGAGGAGGATCGCGACGACCGCGTTGCCGCCGCTGTGGAGGTAGTCGCCGGTGGCGAAGGCCGTGATGCCGAGCGTGGAGCCGACCGACAGGTCGACGTTGCGGGTGATGACCACCAGTGACTGACCGGTGGCGACCAGGACCAGGATGGTCGCGTTGAGGAGCAGGTCCTTGATGCCCTGCTCGGACAGGAACTGGCTGTTGCCCGCCTGGGTGATGCCGATCATCACCAAAAAGACGACCAGGATGGCGAGTTCGCGCATCTTGAAGACCCGGTCGACCAGCCGGGTGCCGCTCGACTCGGGCACCTCGGCGGCGGGTGCGGGATTGGGCGCGGTGACCGTCATACGGCGGCCCTCCCGGAAGCTGCGCTCGACGGGGTTGCCGTCATGAAGGACCTGTTCATGCGGCGGTCCTCCCGGTGGCTGCGGCCATCACGGATTCCTCGGTGGCTTCGGAACGGGGGATCTCTGCGGTGAGCCGGCCCTCGTGCATCACCAGCACGCGGTCGGCCATGCCGAGGATCTCGGGCAGATCGGAGGAGATCATCAGGACGGCGACGCCGTCGGCGGCCAACTCGCTGAGCAGCCGGTGCACTTCGGCCTTGGTGCCGACATCGATGCCACGGGTCGGCTCGTCGACGATCAGCACCTTGGGCCCGGTGGCGAGCCACTTGGCGAGGACGACCTTCTGCTGGTTGCCGCCGGAGAGCGTGTTGACGGTGTCGGCGATCCGCGCGTACTTGACGTGCAGCTTCACCGCCCAGTCGAGGGAACGGCTGCGCTCGGCGCCCCGGTCGACGAGACCGGCTTTGACGGTCGTACGCAGGCCGGTCAGTCCGATGTTGCGCTCGATCGACATGTCCATCACCAGGCCCTGGGCCCGCCGGTCCTCGGGGACCAGGGCTAGGCCCGCGGCCATCGCGGTGGAGGGGGCGCCGTTCGTCAGCGCCTTCCCGTCGACCTCGACGCCGCCGGCGTCCCACCGGTCGATGCCGAAGACGGCTCGCGCCACCTCGGTGCGGCCGGCGCCGACGAGCCCGGCGAGACCGACGATCTCTCCGCGCCGTACGTCGAAGGAGACATCGGCGAAGACACCCTCGCGGGTCAACCGCTTGACGCTCAGGGCGACTTCGCCGGGTTCCACGTCCTGCTTGGGGTACAGCTCGTCGAGATCGCGGCCCACCATGCGTCGTACGAGATCGTCCTCGGTCATTCCCTCGACCGGCTCGCTGGAGATCCAGGCGCCGTCGCGGAGGGTGGTGACCTGCTGGCAGATCTGGAAGATCTCCTCCAGGCGGTGCGAGATGAACAGGACGGCTGCGCCCTGTTCGCGCAGGGTGCGGACGACGCCGAAGAGGCGGGCCACCTCGCTGCCGGTGAGGGCGGCCGTCGGCTCGTCCATGATGAGGACCCGGGCGTCGAAGGAGAGCGCCTTGGCGATCTCCACGATCTGCTGGTCCGCGATGGACAGACCCCGCGCCGGGCGGTCGGGGTCCAGTTCCACGCCCAGCCGCTTCATCAGGTCGGCGGTCGCCGCGTGTGTGGCCTTGTGGTCGATCCGGCCGAGGGCACGGCGGGGCTGGCGTCCCATGAAGATGTTCTCGGCGATCGACAGATGGGGGAAAAGGGTCGGTTCCTGGTAGATCACGGCGATTCCCGCGTCGCGGGCGTCACCGGGGCCGTGGAAGACGACGGGTTCGCCGTCGAGCAGCACCTGGCCGGCGTCGGGCCGGTGCACACCGGCGAGGGTCTTGATGAGAGTGGACTTGCCCGCGCCGTTCTCACCGGCGAGTGCGTGCACCTCACCGGGGAACAGTTCGAGGGACACGTCCCGCAGGGCGCGTACCGCGCCGAAGGACTTGGAGATGCCCTTGAGCGCGAGCACCGGGGCCGGACCCGCGTCTGACGGGTGGGTCATGAGGGGCTCCTCGACGACGTCGGCGGGGAGCCGTCCAGGCGTCGTGAAAGGTTTCAACTTGGTTGCCGGGACGTTAGGCGCGCCAGCCTTGTCACGTCAATGGGTCCGCATCGAAAAACTTTCGATAGCCAAAGGTCACATTGGAGTCACGGAGCACAGGCTTCGCCGCAGGGCTTGACACCCCTTCGGGAGGCTCATAGCTTCGCTCTCTGAATCGTTTCATACATACATCGTTTCGTCGCATGTCACAGGAGCCCACAAGTGACCGATCTCGCCGCGGTGAAGGCCGCGCTCAGGACCCAGGCAGTCGAGACGCCGTCGTGGGCGTACGGGAACTCGGGGACCCGGTTCAAGGTGTTCGCCCAGGAGGGTGTACCGCGGACCCCGCAGGAGAAACTGGAGGACGCGGCCAAGGTCCACGAGTTCACGGGCGTGGCGCCGACGGTGGCCCTGCACATTCCCTGGGACCGGGTCGACGACTTCGGGGCGCTGGCCAAGTTCGCGGACGACCACGGGCTGAAGCTCGGCGCGATCAACTCCAACACCTTCCAGGACGACGACTACCGGCTCGGCAGCGTCTGCCATCCCGACGCGGCGGTGCGGCGCAAGGCGCTCGACCATCTGCTGGAGTGCGTCGACATCATGGACGCGACGGGGTCCGCCGACCTGAAGCTGTGGTTCGCGGACGGTACGAACTATCCGGGGCAGGACGATCTGAGCGCGCGCCAGGATCGGCTGGCCGAGGCCCTGGCCGCGGTGTACGCGCGGCTCGGGGACGGGCAGCGGATGTTGCTGGAGTACAAGTTCTTCGAGCCGGCGTTCTATGCGACGGATGTTCCGGACTGGGGGACGGCCTACGCCCATTGTCTGAAGCTCGGGCCCAAGGCGCAGGTCGTGGTCGACACGGGGCATCACGCGCCGGGCACGAATATCGAGTTCATCGTGGCGACGCTGCTCCGGGAGGGGAAGCTCGGGGCGTTCGACTTCAACTCGCGGTTCTACGCGGACGACGATCTGATGGTGGGGGCGGCGGATCCCTTCCAGTTGTTCCGGATCATGTACGAGGTGATTCGGGGTGGGGGGTTCACGGCCGATGTGGCGTTCATGCTCGATCAGTGCCACAACATCGAGGCGAAGATTCCGGCGATCATCCGGTCGGTGATGAATGTGCAGGAGGCTACGGCGAAGGCGTTGCTCGTGGACCGGGATGCGTTGGCTGCTGCGCAGCGGGCTGGGGAAGTGCTGGAGGCCAATGCCGTGGTGATGGACGCGTACAACACGGATGTGCGGCCGTTGCTCAGGGAACTGCGCGAGGAGCAGGGGCTTGCCCCTGACCCGATCGTGGCGTATCGGGCGAGTGGGTGGCAGGAGCGGATTGTTGCTGAGCGGGTTGGGGGGCAGCAGGCGGGGTGGGGCGCCTGAGCGTCTGCCTGGATCCGTTCGTTTGCGGGGTGCGGGCCGGATGTGGCTGGTCGCGCCCACGCGGCGGAGCCGCATATAGATACAGCCCCGCGCCCCTGATAGTCCCCTCTCTCAAGTAAGGACCCGAGTTCATGGCACCGCACCACGAAGCCGCCGACCTCATCGCCCGTTCTCATCGGCTTGGCGCTGATCCTCGCAACACCAACTACGCCGGCGGTAATACGTCTGCGAAGGGGACTGACATCGACCCCGTCACCGGGGGTGATGTCGAGTTGATGTGGGTGAAGGGGTCCGGAGGGGATCTCGGGACGCTCACCGAAGGTGGGCTGGCCGTGTTGCGGCTTGATCGGATGCGGGCGCTTGTCGACGTTTATCCGGGGGTCGATCGCGAGGACGAGATGGTGGCCGCGTTCGACTACTGCCTGCATGGGAAGGGGGGTGCGGCGCCCTCCATCGATACCGCCATGCACGGGCTCGTGGACGCGGCTCATGTCGATCATCTGCATCCCGATTCCGGTATCGCGCTCGCTTGTGCCGCTGACGGGGAGAAACTGACCGCCGAGTGTTTCGGGGACTCCGTGGTGTGGGTGCCGTGGCGGCGGCCCGGGTTTCAGCTGGGGCTGGACATCGCCGCCGTCAAGGAGGCCAATCCGCAGGCCATCGGGTGTGTGCTCGGGGGGCATGGGATCACCGCGTGGGGTGCCAGTTCCGAGGAGTGCGAGCGGAACTCGTTGCACATCATCCGCACCGCCGAGGCGTTCCTCGCCGAGCGGGGGAAGGCGGAGCCCTTCGGGCCCGTCGTCGAGGGGTACGGTCCGCTCGGCGACGGTGAGCGACGGGAGCGGGCCGCCGCCCTCGCGCCGTACGTCCGTGCCGTCGCGTCCCAAGACCGGCCGCAGGTCGGGCACTTCACCGACTCCGAGGTCGTGCTTGATTTCCTCGCGCGGGCCGAGCATCCGCGGCTCGCGGCGCTCGGCACCTCGTGCCCCGACCACTTTCTGCGGACCAAGGTCAGGCCGCTCGTTCTCGATCTGCCGCCCACCGCTCCGCTGGACGAGGGGATCTCGCGGCTTAAGGAGCTGCACGCCGTCTATCGCGAGGAGTACGCCGCCTACTACCAGCGGCATGCCGTGTCCGACTCCCCCGCGATGCGCGGCGCCGACCCGGCGATCGTGCTGATCCCGGGCGTGGGCATGTTCTCCTTCGGCAAGGACAAGCAGACGGCGCGGGTGGCCGGCGAGTTCTACGTCAACGCCATCAACGTGATGCGCGGCGCCGAGGCGGTGTCGTCGTACGCGCCGATCGAGGAGTCGGAGAAGTTCCGCATCGAGTACTGGGCCCTGGAAGAGGCCAAGTTGCAGCGGATGCCGAAGCCCAAGCCGCTCGCCACGCGGGTCGCGCTCGTCACGGGTGCGGGGAGTGGGATCGGAAAGGCGATCGCGCGGCGGTTGGTCGACGAGGGCGCGTGCGTTGTCGTCGCGGATCTCAACTCCGAGAGCGCGCAGGCCGTTTCGGAGGAGTTGGGTGGGCCGGACAAGGCTGTCGCCGTGACTGTTGATGTGACGGATGAAGGGCAGATCGCTGATGCCTTCAAGGCTGCTCTACTCGCCTTCGGTGGAGTCGATCTCGTCGTGAACAACGCGGGCATCTCCATCTCCAAGCCTCTCTTGGAGACTTCGGCGCGGGACTGGGATCTGCAGCACGACATCATGGCCCGTGGTTCCTTCCTTGTCTCGCGTGAGGCGGCGCGGGCGATGATCGCGCAGGGGCTCGGTGGCGACATCCTCTACATCGCGTCCAAGAACGCCGTGTTCGCCGGGCCCAACAACATCGCCTACTCGGCGACCAAGGCCGACCAGGCCCATCAAGTGCGGCTGCTGGCAGCCGAGTTGGGCGAGCACGGGATCCGGGTCAACGGGATCAACCCGGACGGTGTCGTGCGCGGTTCGGGAATCTTCGCGGGTGGCTGGGGTGCGCAGCGGGCGGCGACCTACGGGATCGAGGAGGAGAAGCTCGGCGAGTTCTACGCCCAACGCACCATCCTCAAGCGGGAGGTGCTGCCGGAGCATGTCGCCAACGCCGTCTTCGCCCTCACGGGTGGGGACTTGACGCACACCACCGGGCTGCACGTCCCGGTCGACGCCGGCGTTGCGGCAGCCTTCCTTCGGTGAGCGCCGACGTGAAGGCGTACGCCGCGGTCGACCTCGGCGCCTCCAGTGGGCGGGTCATGGTCGGCCGTGTCGGGCCGGACTCCCTGGAGTTGGCGGAGGCCCACCGTTTTCCCAACCGGCCCGTCCGCACTCCGGAGGGGCTGCGCTGGGACATCCTCGCGCTGTATGCGGGGGTTCTCGACGGGCTCCGGGCGGCGGGCGCGGCCACCGGTGGCCGGGTCGACTCCGTCGGTATCGACAGTTGGGCCGTGGACTACGGGCTGCTCGACGCGGACGGGGCGTTGCTGGGCAATCCCGTGCACTATCGGGACGCCCGCACGGAGGGGGTCGCCGAGAAGGTGTGGGCGACCGTGCCGGCGGGCGAGTTGTACGCGTCGACCGGGTTGCAGTACGCGCCCTTCAACACCCTGTACCAGCTGACTGCGGCCCGCGACTCGGCTCAACTGGCGCACGCCGAGCGGCTGTTGCTCATCCCGGATCTGCTGTCCTACTGGCTCACCGGGGAGCAGGGCACCGAGCTGACCAACGCCTCCACGACCCAGCTCGTCGATCCCCGGACGCGCGACTGGTCGTACGACATCGCCTCGCGTCTGGGTATCGACCTCGGGCTGTTCGCGCCCCTGCGACAGCCGGGGGATCCGGCGGGCGTGCTGCGGGCCGAGGTGTTGGAGGAGACGGGGCTTCGGGGGCGGGTGGCGGTGACGGCGGTGGGGTCGCACGACACCGCGTCCGCCGTCGCCGCCGTTCCCGCCGTGGCGGAGCGGTTCGCCTATATCTGCACCGGCACTTGGTCCCTGGCCGGGCTGGAGCTCGACGCGCCCGTGCTGACCGAGGCGAGCCGGGCCGCCAACTTCACCAACGAGTTGGGGCTCGACGGCACGGTCCGTTATCTGCGCAACATCATGGGGCTGTGGCTGCTTCAGGAGTGTGTACGGGCCTGGGGCGAGCCGGAGTTGGGCGAGTTGCTGCGCGGGGCGGCCAGGGTGCCGGCGCTGCGGTCGGTGGTGGACGCGGGTGACGCGGTGTTTCTGGCGCCGGGGCGGATGCCGGAGCGGATCGCGGACGCGTGCCGTGGCTCGGGGCAGCCGGTGCCGGAGTCCCGGGCCGAGATCACGCGCTGCATCCTCGACTCGCTCGCGCTCGCCCATCGCCGGGCGGTCGACGACGCTCAGGTCCTCGCCGATCATCCGGTCGACGTCGTGCACATCGTCGGGGGCGGCACCCGCAACGCCCTGCTGTGCCAACTGACCGCCGACGCCTGCGGGTTGCCAGTGGTGGCGGGTCCTACGGAAGCTGCCGCGCTGGGCAATGTACTCGTTCAGGCGCGGGCCCACGGGCTCGTCGGTGACCTGGCCGGGATACGGGGGCTGCTCGCCCGTACCCAGCCGTCGACGCGCTACGAACCGCAGGGCGACACCGCCCGCTGGCGGGCCGCGGAGGCCCGGCTCGCCGCGCGGTGAATCAGGGGCTCCCCCAGACGGTGACCTCCGACTACGCTGCACTCATCCGATGATCGACCACTAAGGAGCCGCGATGCGTGTCGCCCTGTTCCTGACTTGCGTCAACGACACGCTGTATCCGGACACCGGGCGCGCCGTGGTGAAACTGCTGACCAGACTGGGCGTCGAGGTCGACTTCCCGATGGCGCAGACCTGCTGCGGACAGGCCCACTACAACACCGGCTACCGCCATGAAGCCGAACCCCTCGCCCGGCATTTCTCCGATGTCTTCGGGGAGTACGAAGCGATCGTCACGCCGTCCGGGTCGTGCGGGGCGATGGTGCGGGAACTGTATCCCCGTATGGGGGAAAGGGCTCGGGCGGAGGGGCGCGGAGACACCCTCGCGGCTACGCTGGCGCCGGTGGTACCGAAGACGTACGAACTGACCGAGTTCCTCGTGGACGTGCTCGGGGTGACGGATGTGGGCGCCTACTATCCGCACAAGGTGACGTATCACCCCACCTGTCACGGGCTGCGCAGCCTGGGGCTCGGTGACCGGCCCCTCAGACTCCTCCAGGCCGTCAAGGGGCTGGAGTTGGTCGAGCTGCCCGGTGCCGACGAGTGCTGTGGCTTCGGCGGGACGTTCGCCGTGAAGAACGCCGATGTCTCGGCGGCGATGGGCGCCGACAAGGTGCGCAACGCCGAGTCGACGGGGGCGGAGGTGCTGTGCGCGGCGGACAACTCCTGTCTGATGCACATCGGGGGCACGATGGCCCGGCTCCACACCGACATGCGGCCCGTCCACATCGCCGAGATCCTGGCCGCCACGGAAACCTCCAGCGAAGAGGAGCCGAGCGCATGAGCGGCACGTTCGTCGGTATGCCCGCGTTCCCGGCCTTCCCCGTGGCCGCGCACGAGGCCGTCAACAACCAGACCCTGCGCGGCAATCTGCGGCACGCCACCCACACGATCCGCGCCAAACGCGCCAAGGCCGTCGCCGAGGTGTCCGACTGGGCCGCCCTGCGCGAGGCCGGCAAGCAGATCAAGGACCACACGCTCCGTCATCTCGACCGCTATCTCGTCCAGTTGGAGGAGTCGGTGACGGCGGCCGGCGGTGTCGTCCACTGGGCCGCCGACGCGGACGAGGCCAACCGGATCGTCGTCCAACTGGTCCAGGAGACGGGCGAGTCGGAGGTCGTCAAGGTCAAGTCGATGGCCACACAGGAGATCGGGCTCAACGAGGCTTTGGAGGCGGAGGGCATCCGCGCCTACGAGACCGATCTCGCCGAGCTGATCGTGCAGTTGGGCAAGGACCGGCCCTCGCACATCCTGGTCCCCGCGATCCACCGCAACCGCGGTGAGATCCGGGAGATCTTCGCCCGCGAGATGAGCGAGTGGGGGCGCCCGGCCCCGGAGGGTCTGACGGACACACCGGCCGAACTCGCCGAGGCCGCGCGCCTGCACCTCCGTGAGAAGTTCCTGCGCGCCAAGGTCGGTGTCTCCGGCGCCAACTTCATGGTCGCCGACACCGGCACGCTCGTCGTCGTCGAGTCCGAGGGCAACGGCCGGATGTGCCTCACCCTCCCCGAGACACTGATCTCGGTGGTCGGCATCGAGAAGATCGTGCCCACCTGGCAGGACCTGGAGGTGTTCCTGCAGACCCTCCCCCGCTCCTCGACCGCCGAGCGCATGAACCCGTACACCAGCATGTGGACGGGTACGACCGACGGCGACGGCCCGCGCGTCTTCCACCTGGTGCTGCTCGACAACGGCCGCAGCGACACCCTGGCCGACGAGGTCGGCCGCCAGGCCCTGCGCTGCATCCGCTGCTCGGCCTGCCTCAACGTCTGCCCGGTGTACGAGCGGGCCGGCGGCCACGCCTACGGCTCGGTCTACCCGGGCCCGATCGGCGCGATCCTCAGCCCCCAGCTCCGGGGCACGGCAAGCGAGATCGACGCCTCGCTGCCGTACGCCTCGTCGCTGTGCGGTGCCTGCTACGAGGTGTGCCCGGTCGCGATCGACATCCCCGAGGTGCTGGTGCATCTGCGGGAGCGGGTCGTGGAGGGCGGGCCGGTGACCCGTGAGGGGAACAGGGTCGTGCTGCAGCCCGCCAAGGGGCATGCCGCCGAGCGGGCCGCCATGCGGGCGGCGCGCTGGACGTTCACCCACCCGGGCGCCCTGCGCACCGGCCAGCGGCTGGCCTCACGCACCCGCCGTTTCCATCCCCGGACACTGCCCGGCCCCGGCAGGGCGTGGAGCGGTACCCGGGACCTGCCGGCCGTACCCGCGGAGCCGTTCCGCGACTGGTGGCAGCGCACGCACGGCGGAAAGGACGGTGCCAAGTGAGCAGCAGGGAACGGGTTCTGGGCCGCGTGCAGCGCGCGCTCGCGGATGTGCGCGAGGACGACCCGCCGTACGAGCAGGCGGTTCGGCGGGACTATCTGCGGGAGCACGGGGACCGGAGTGTCGAGCAGACGGTCGATCTGCTGGCCGAGAACCTGGCGGACTACCGGGCCATCGTGCACCGTACGGACCCGGAGGAACTGCCGTACCTCATCATGCGGTTGCTCGCCATGCAGGGACCCCAGTACGTGCTCGTTCCCCCGTGGCTCCCGCCGGAGTGGATGTCGGCCGCCGACCCCACCCGTGTCCACGACCGCGCCGTGAGCACGGCTCATGAACTCGACAAGGTCGGGAGCGTGGTCACGGGCTGCGCAGTCGCCATCGCCGAGACCGGCACCATCGTCCTGGACGGCAGCCCCGACCAAGGCCGTCGCCGGATCACGCTCATTCCCGACCACCACATCTGTGTCGTACGGGTGCCGGACCAGGTGGTCTCCTCGGTGCCCCAGGCGCTCCAACGCCTCGATCCCACTCGCCCGTTGACCTGGATCTCCGGTCCGTCGGCGACCAGTGACATCGAGTTGGACCGGGTCGAGGGGGTGCACGGTCCGCGCACCCTGGAGGTGGTGCTGGTGAGCGATCAGCCGAGCTCGGAGGTCAACTTGTAGCGCCCCGAGGGGAGTTCGAAAGAGGCGGTGCCGTCCGCGAAACCGAGGAACTGAACACCCTCTGCCTCGGCGAGGGGTGTCCCGTGCTCGCGGACGGTGGACGGATCGGCGGCGGGGATGCGCAGGGTCGCGGTGCTGTTGGCGGGAACGACCGTCCGGTACGTCAACTCCCCTTCCCGCACGGTCCATTCGCTGACGATCTCGCCGTAGGGCGAGAGATGCGATCCGGTCACCCGGGTGATCCTGCCGGTGGGGTCGAGGTGCGGCCGGAGGAAGAAGTGACGGAAGCCCGGGTGGGCCGGGTCCTTGGCGATGCCGGCCATGCTCTCGTACATCCACTCCATGATCGCGCCGTAGGAGTAGTGGTTGAAGGAGTTCATGTCGACCGGGCCGAAGCCGTCCTCCTCGGAGTACGAGTTCCAGCGCTCCCAGACGGTTGTGGCGCCGTTCGCCACCGAGTAGAGCCAGGACGGCATCGCGTTCTGGTGGAGGAGCCGGTACGCGAGGTCGGCGCGGCCCTCGTCGGTGAGGACGGGCGCGATGACGTTCACGCCGAGGAAGCCGACGGAGAGGGTGTTCTCGGCGTACTGCACGCGGGTGCTGTCGGGGTGGGCCGCCTTGTAGGCCTCGTTGTTGCCGATGTTGTCGGCGAGCAGGGTGACCAGTTGGCGGTGCTGGTCCTCCGTGTCGTAGAAGCCGAGTTTGAGGATCCAGAGCAGGGCGGTCTGGGTGTCGTCCTCGGTCTTGCCCGCACTGTTGCCGGGTGTGTACGGCGGTGGGTCGCCGAGGCTGGAGCGGACGGTGATGCGGCCCGAACCGGCGTCGGTGGCAAGGTACTTGGTGATGAAGGCCCGTTTGATGCGGGTGAAGAGTTCTTCGTGGGTGGCGGCTTCGGCGGTGCGGCCGGTGGCGTGGGCCATGTCGGCCATGAGACGGGCGCTGTAGCCGTAGTAGACGTCGCTGATGAGCTGAGTGCTGGTGATCTGGAAGGCGAGCCAGTCGCCGAAGACCGCGCCCTGGCCGGTGTAGGTGTCGTCGGTGCGCTGCCGGATCCAGTCGACGTACTTGGTCATCGCCGCCCAACTGCGGTCGATGATCGTGGTGTCGCCGGTCATCTGCCACACCGTCCAGGGCACGACCACTCCGCAGTCCGCCCAGCCGCTCGCCGGAAGCGGCTGGCTGTAGCGGTGGCCGGGGGCGACCCAGGGGAACTGGGCGCCGTCCGCGCCGTAGCGGCGCTGTGAGTCGATCAGGGTGTCCTGGAAGTGGCTGAGGAAGGTGACCGAATCCGCGTTGTAGAGGCCGGTGTTGGCGAAGAGCTGGGTGTCGCCGGTCCAGCCGAGGCGTTCGTCGCGCTGGGGGCAGTCTGTGGGGATCCAGAGGTAGTTGCCGCGCTGGCCCCAACGAACGTTGCTGATCAGCTGGTTGACGTCGGCGTCGTCGGTGGTGACGCCACCGATGTCGCGGAGTGCGGAGGTGGCGACCCGGCCCGTGAGTCCGGAGAGGGTGACGGTGTCGGTCGTGGTGACGGAGACATAGCGGAAGCCGTAGAAGGTCAGTGAGTCCTGATGGGTCTCGCCGGCCGGGTCGCCCTTGAGGATGTAGGTGCTGGTGGCCTGTGCGGTACGCAGGTTGGCGCGGTAGACCGAGCCGACGGGTCCGTCGGCGCCCGCGCTGTCGTCGTTGAGCATCTCCCCCGGTTCGCAGACCACTTGGGCGCCCGCCGGGCCGCGCACGCTGTAGCGGGGCACACCGACCAGGTTCTGGCCGAGGTCGATGACGGCGGTGTCACCGGGGTGCAGGGTGACGGAGGCGGTGGCCGCCGGGCCGGGCTCGGTGACCGTGCGGACGGGGTCGACGACGATCCGGCCCCTGCCGTTCGCGCTGCCCTCCTCGTCGGTCACACCGGTGTAGACGGTGACCGAGCATGGCTTGCGGTCCCAACTCGGCACCAGGCGGGCGCTCTCACCGGAATGGGCGACCAGCCGGGCTTCGGGGAAAGGGTGGTTGTGCTCCTCGACGGCGGCCCAGGTGGTGGCGTCGAACCCGTTCGCCGTCCAGCCCGGGAGTTCCTGGCGGGCGTCGTAGGTCTGGCCGTCGTAGATGTCGTCGGCGCGGTAGGGGCCGGTGTCGGTGGCTCGCCAGCCCTCGTCGGGTGCGGTGACGATCGTCTGGGTCGAGCCGTCCGTGTAGCGGACGAGGAGTTTGGCCCTGAGGGCCAGGGGGTTGCCCTCGGCCGCGTAGCAGGGGCTGTTCTCGGAGATGCGGCTGTTGTACCAGCCATTGCCGAGCACGGCCGCGAGGGTGACCTGTGACGGGTCCGTCAGCAGGTCGGTGACGTCATAGGTGAAGTAGTCGACGGTGGTCTCGTAGTTGGTCCAGCCGGGGGTCAGGAGTTCGTGGGTCGTGCCGTCGCCGTGCGGCACCGCGACCCGTCGGCCGTTGACGTAGGCCTCGTACACGCCGAGTGCGGACACATACAGCCGGGCTTCGCTCACCCGCTCGCCGGTCAGCGCGGTCTGGCGGCGCAGAAGCGGCGCGCCCGCGCCGTTCGTCCGCTTGCCGGCCATGCCGATCCACCGCGCGCCGTCCCAGCCGGTGACTCCGTCGGTGCTGAGCAGGCCGGTCTCGAAGTAGGCGGTGGCGGGGGTGGCTCGGCCGTGTTCGTCCCACACCGTCACCGTCCAGTGGTAGCGGGTCGAGGCCTGGAGTCCGGGGCCCGCGTAGCGGATCGCGACCGAGTCCGTCGAGTCGACACGACCGCTGTCCCAGACGTCGGTCCGGTCGTCGGCCAGGTGCGCGGGGGAGGAGGCGACCTGGATGCGGTACGCCGTCTGACGCCGGCCACGCTCCGCGGATGCCATGCGCCACCCGAACCTCGGGTGTTCCGCGTCCACGCCGAGCGGATCGGCGCGGTGCTCCACCGTGAGGCCCGACACCGTGGTGCCGGAAACGGCGACTCCGTCGTTCATGCCCTGTCCCTTCGGCCCGCCGAGAGGTGGAGTTGTATCGGTTCAGTCCGCCCGATGGTCGAAAATAGTGGGGTTAAAGGTGTGTGTCCACCTCCTGGACAGCACAGGATTTGAAACATTTCAAAACCGGAACGGGTACCTCACCAGCCAGTGGGCCCCCGTTGATGGGCGGTGTCCGACGGACGCCGTCAGCGTGAGGTCTTGATCCGGTTCGAGCAGGTCAGCAAGCGGTATCCGGACGGTACGACGGCCGTGGACGGGCTGTCCTTCGAGGTGTCCGAGGGCGAACTCGTCACGCTCGTGGGCCCCTCCGGCTGCGGCAAGACGACGACCATGCCGGTGCAGCTGCGCCGCCGTATCGGATACGTCATCCAGCAGGTGGGGCTCTTCCCGCACCGCACGGTGCTCGACAACACGGCGACCGTGCCGTCCCTGGTCGGCTGGAAGCGGGCGAAGGCGCGGGCACGGGCCGCCGAACTGCTGGATCTGGTGGGCCTGGACCCGAAGACGTACGGGTCGCGCTATCCGGAGCAGTTGTCGGGCGGTCAGCGGCAGCGGGTCGGGGTGGCGCGGGCGCCGGCCGCCGATCCACCGGTGCTGCTGATGGACGAGCCGTTCGCGCCGTCGACCCCGTGGTGCGGGAGCAGTTGCAGGACGAGTTCCTGCGGATGCAGGCCGCCGTGCGCAAGACGGTGCTGCTGGTCACGCACGACATCGAGGAGGCGGTACGGCTCGGTGACCGTATCGCCGTGTACGGGCAGGGGCGGATCGAGCAGTACGACACCGGGCGCGGTGCTCGGCAAGCCGGCGACGCCGTATGTCGCGTCGTTCGTGGGCGCGGACCGGGGTCTGAAACGGCTGTCCGTCACCGTGATCGAGCCCGACGACCTGGAGCAGCCGCCGGTGGCCCGGGCCGACGAACCTGCCCAGCCTGCGTCCGAGCGGCTACGGGTCGAGGGCGCGCGGTGGGCCGTGGTCCTCGACTCGCAGGGTGAACCGCAGGGGTGGGTCAAGGCCGACGAACTCACGGCCGGCGGCACGGTCGGTGAACTCGCGCACCGGATGAACGCGTGGGTGCCGGTGGGCGCCCCGCTGAAGCAGGCGTTCGGTGTGATGCTCCAGCACGACGCCGGGTGGGTCGCCGTGCTGGACGGGGCGCGCTTCCTCGGTGTGCTGACTCCGGCGAAGCTGCACGAGGCGTTGCGGCGGTCCGTGGACGCGGACGCGCTCGGAGTGCCGCGCGGGCAGGTGGACTTCGACTCGGTGGCGGACGCGTGAGGGTCGCTTCGCGGCTCAGGAATAGGTGATGGGGCAGCCCTGTCGCAGTGAGTGCTGGGCGGCGCGCAGGTACAGGGCCACGTAGAAGGCCGTGTCCAGGTCCTCGCTCCAGCGGCCGGGGCGGGTGGCGGCCAGTTCCTCCGCCTCGCCCTCCAGGAACCAGAAGGTGAGCGCGAGGTTCTCGGTCGCCTCCGGTATCTCGGCGGGCAGCTCCAGGGCCGCCGCCAGGCGTTCGGCGAGGGCGAGCACCTCGGGTGCCCCCGCGATCACGGTCTCGTCCGTGTACGCGGAGCCGATCGGCAGACGTATCTCCGCGTCGAGCGCGAACGGCACCAGTACCGACCAGTCGCCGATCAACTCACGCTCCCCAGGCGTCAGTCGAGCACGGCACAGCGCGTCGAAACCCTTCATGGAAGGGCTCAGTTTCTCCTCGAAGCCCAGGGCACCGTCCCGCTCCGGCGCGGGTACGTACGGCGGCAGCCCGCGCCGGGCCAGCTCCGCGTCGAGCCCCTTGGCGATCGCCCCCATTCCCCCTTCCCCCGTGTCCTCACGCAGCCACTCTCCCGCATCGACATCGATCAGATAGACACCCATGCCCGAACGGTACAAGCCACCACTGACAATCCCCCGAACCTCACGTCAACAGACCCTTGTCCCTCAGATACGTCCGCGCCACGTCCTGCGCCAACCGCCGCCAGCTGTCGACCTGTTGATTCATCGATGCCAGGTCGGCCGTGGTGAGGACGTCGTCGAGTTTCCCCAGCGCCTTGGTCACGCCGGGGCTCCCCGCACGGGAGCGGTTGACGACCGGGACGACGTAGTCGGCGTTCTGGAGGTGCTTGTCGTCGGCGAGGAGGACCAGGCCGAACTCGTCGAGGGTGGCGTCGGTGGTCGTGGTCAGCATCATCTGGTCCTGACCGCTCTGCACCGCGCTCTTGGCCTGGGTCGTGCCGACACCTTTGGGGTCGACGGCGGTGATGTCGATGCCGTAGGTCTTCTCCAACCCCGGTTCGCAGTACGGCCGTTGAACGCACTCGTCGCCCGCCGCGAGCGGCACCTTCAGTCCCGAGGCGCCGAGGTCGCTGAGGGTCTTGAGGTGGTGCTCGCGGGCGTACGAGCGGGCCACCGCGAAGGCGTTCTGGTCGACGGCCTTTCCGGGGTCGAGGACGGTCAGCCCACGTGGGGTGGCGAGTTGGCGCAGTGCCTTCATCGTGGTGGCGAGGTCGGGTGAGCCGACGGCCGGAGCGGCGGGGCCGTTGGTCTTGGCGTTGAGCCAGTCGGCGAAGGTGGCCGCGTACTCGGGTACGACGTCGATCTGCCCGGATTCCAGGGCGGGCTCGTAGAGTTCGCGGTTGGCGACGGTGAGCAGGGAGGTCTTGTAGCCGGCCTGCTTCAGGAGCAGCGCGTACATCTGGGCGAGCAGGTCGCTCTCGGTGAATCCGGCCGAGCCGATGGTGAGGTGGTGGCTGTCGCCGGGCGGTGCGGTGACGGCGCCCTTGTTCTCCAGGGAGGGTCCGGTCGAGCAGCCGGTGGCTGCCAGGAGCAGTACCGCGACGATGTGCCGCCTCATCGCGCTCCCCTCGCCCAGCGGGGCGCCAGTCGCTCGGCGACCTCGAAGACGCCCTCGACGAGCAGCGCGAACACAGCGACGAGGACCGCTCCGGCGACCACCTGTGCGGTGTTGGCGAGGTTGAAGCCGGCGGTGATGATGCGGCCGAGTCCGCCGCCGCCCGCCAGTGCGGCGATCGTGGCGGTCGCGACGAGTTGGACGGCCGCGATCCGCACGCCGTTCATCAACAGTGGGAGCGAGAGCGGCAGTTCGACGCGGAACAGCATCTGACGGTCCGTCATCCCCATGCCTCGCGCGGCCCGCACCACATCGCGGTCGACCTCGCGCATGCCGACGTACGCGTTGGTGAGCAGCGGTGGTACGGCGAACAGGACGAGGGCGACGACCGTGGGCCCCTCGCCCCACTCGTCCGGGGGCGCGGTCACGTCACCATTGCATCGGGTGGGCCGTGGGGCGGCCCGTTCTGGTGACCCGTACGGGGTGTCGCTGAGTACACCCCTCGATACGGGTTCTGCGCGCAATGTGCGCCGCGCGCCCTCTCCGTAGCGTCGTGGTCGAGGCACAGGGCGTGCCGCACGGAGGGTGATGGCGATGTTTCGCACCGCACGACGGACGCACGACAAGGGACCCGCCGCCGAGGCGCTGCGGCTGGTCAAGGTGAGCAGGACCTACGGCCACGACGACAGCGCGGTGACCGCGCTGGACGGGGTCACGCTGAGCCTGGAGCGCGGCACCTTCACGGCGGTGATGGGGCCTTCGGGGTCCGGCAAGTCGACGCTGTTGCAGTGCGCGGCGGGTCTTGACCGGCCGGACAGCGGGATCGTGATGGTCGACGGCGTCGAGATGACGGGCGGGAGCGAGGCGGAGCTGACGAGGTTCCGGCGCGGGCGGATCGGGTTCGTGTTCCAGCAGTACAACCTCCTCGACACGCTCACCGTGGCGCAGAACACCGTGCTGCCGCTGAAGCTGGCCGGCCGCCGCGTCGACCGTGAGCGGGCCTGGGAGGTGCTGACCGCGGTCGGTCTCGGGGACCGGCTCGGCCACCGTCCCGACCAGCTCTCCGGCGGTCAGCGGCAGCGGGTCGCGATCGCCCGGGCGCTGGTCACCGAACCCCGGGTGATCTTCGCGGACGAGCCGACCGGCGCCCTGGACACGCGCAGCGCGCGGGACGTGCTGCTGCTGTTGCGGGAGGCGGTGCGGGTGCACGGCCGGACGGTGGTGATGGTGACGCACGACCCGGTCGCGGCCTCGTACGCCGACTCGGTGGTTTTCCTCGCGGACGGCAGGCTCGCCGGCCGGATGCACGCGCCGACCGTCGACGCGGTCGCCGAGCGGCTGGCGCACCTGGGCGACGACGTGACGGTGGGGGTGTGAGCGATGTTCGTACTGGCGATGCGTTCGATCCGGCAGCGGCCGGGGCGGTTCCTGGCGACCCTGCTGGCCGCGTTCCTGGGCGCGGCGATCATCATGACGTTCAACTCGCTGCACGACACGGCGGCACAGCACGGCATCGACTCGGTGAGCGCCGAGACGCTGTCCACGTCGGCGAGTGTCGTCGGCGGCTATGGCACCCTGCTGGTGTTCTTCGCCGTCGCCTCCACGCTCACTGTCAACGTGCGGCAACGGTCGAGGGAGTTGGAGACGCTGCGCTGCTCGGGGGCGACCCCGGCACAGCTCAAGCGGATGGTCGTGGGTGAGGCCGTGGCGGTCGCCCTGCTGGGCGCGATCCTCGCCGTCGGTCCGGCGATGCTCGGCGGACGGGCACTGCTCGGGGTGTTCCAGGACAGCGGTCAGGTGGCGCGGTCCGTCGACTACTCCTTCGGTCCCTACGCCCTCCAGTCCGGCCTCGGCATCACCCTGCTCGCCTCGGCGGGCGCCGCGTTCCTGGCCGTACGGCGGGCGACGCGCGGACGCCGACAGCCGGGCCGGGCACGGACGTTGCTCGCGTACGGCGCGCTGGCCGCGGGTGTGGTGTCGGTATCGGCGACCTTCGCGTTCTCCGCGACGGCCGCGGCGCTGATGGCGGCACCGGCGTACGGGGCGATCCTGCTCTCGGTGGGGCTGGCGCTGCTGGCCCCGCGGCTGCTGAAGGGCCTGCTCGATCGGCTCCAACTGGCGGGCGCGAGCGGCTGGTTGGCCGTCCGCAATCTGCGCGAGCGGGCCGACCAGCCGGCCGGGATCCTGATGTCGCTGATCCTGTTCACGGCGGTGTCCACGGCGACGCTCTACATGCAGGCGGTGGAGAGCGACGCGGTGCAGGCTTCGGGGCTGAGGAAGTCGGTGGACGCGAAGAACCTGGAGACGCTCAACTTCACAGTGGTCGGCATCATCGTCGTCTTCGTCTGCGTGATGCTGGTCAACTCGCTGTACGCGGCGACGACTTACCGCGCCCGGGAGTTCGGCGGGCAGCGCCTGGCGGGCGCGACTCCGGGGCAGGTGCTGCGCACGGTGGGCACCGAGACGGCGATCCTCACGGTCACCGGAGTGCTGTCCGGCACGGTGGCCGCGCTGGCGGGAATCATTCCCTTCACCATGGTCCGCACGGACTCGGTGCTGCCCCACCAGGGCCTCGGCAGCTGGCTGGCGGTCGTCGCGGTGGCTGCGACGGTGACACTGGGGACGAGCCTGCTGACGGCACGGCGGGTATTGCGTACACCGGCGGTGGAGTCGGTGGCACTGGCCGCGTGAGTCCTGCCGGACGGGTGAGGGGCAGTCGCTACGGTGGCTGCCCCTGCCGCACGTCTACTTCACGCCCGCCGCGTCCAGCAGGATCGCCACGGTCTGTGTCATCAGCCCGTCGTCAAGTGTCTCCACCTTCGCTCCGGCGCGGGCGCTCGCGCCGTCGAAGATCAGCATCAACTGGCGGGCCAGCAGGGCGGGATCGTGTGCGCCGCCCAGCTCGGCCTGGGCGCGGAAGGCGTCCTGCAAGGTCTCCTTGGCGGCGCGGGCGACGACGCTCGCCGGGTGCTCGGGATCCTTCAGCTCGACCAGTGCGGCGAGAAAGGGGCAGCCCATGTACTCGGGCTGGGTCGAGGCCTTCTCCGCCTGCTCGAAGACGTACAGGATCCGTTCGCGTGGCGTACCGGCGTCGTCCGGGCCCGGCATGAGCCGCGCCGCGTAGCCGGGGGCACGCCGCTCCAGGCTCGCGGCCAGGACCTCGTCCTTGCTGTCGAAGAGCTGGTACATCGACCGCTTCGAGACCCCGGCGGACCGGCACAGCGCCTCGACGCCGATGGAGACGCCGTCGCGGTAGAAGAGCTCGGCCGCCGCGTCGAGCAGCCGGTCTCGGGGGGACGCCTTGTCTTTCGTGGCCATACTGCGAGGTTACCGCGCTGGAAGCCGAGAGGAAACCGATCGGTGTACAGGCTTGCGCGGCGACCCGCTCGCGGGTGACAGTGGAGGTGAACAAGCGCTTAGACATGTAGCGGGATGAGCTGGATGTCGATGCGCCGTCCTCGATGCACCGCCCTCGATCCGCCGGAGGCCCCGTTGTTCCGTTCCGTCGACGAAGTCGCCGCGCGCCTCGCCGAGACCGGCTACCTGGCCTCGCCCGCGGTCGCCACGACCGTCTTCCTCGCCGACCGCCTCGGCAAGCCGCTGCTCGTCGAGGGCCCGGCCGGCGTCGGCAAGACGGAGCTGGCCAAGGCCGTCGCCGAGGTCGCCGGGGCGGAGCTGGTCCGGCTCCAGTGCTACGAGGGCGTCGACGAGTCCCGGGCCTTGTACGAGTGGAACCACGCCAAGCAGCTGCTGCGCATCAGCGCGGGCCGCGACGAGAGCTGGGACGAGACCCGCACCGACATCTTCAGCGAGGAGTTCCTGCTCCCCCGCCCGCTGCTCACGGCGATCCGCGGCGACGACCCGAAGGTCCTGCTGATCGACGAGACCGACAAGGCGGACGTCGAGGTGGAGGGCCTGTTGCTGGAGGTGCTCAGCGACTTCCAGGTCACCGTCCCGGAGTTGGGGACCATCACCGCGACCCGCCGCCCCTTCGTGGTCCTCACCTCCAACGCGAGCCGCGAACTCTCCGAGGCGCTGCGCCGCCGCTGCCTGTTCCTCCATATCGGCTTCCCCGACGAGGAGTTGGAGCGCCGGATCGTACGGCTGAAGGTACCGGGGCTCGGCGAGACGCTGGCCGAGTCGGTGGTCCGGGTGGTCGGGGCGCTGCGGGAGATGGAGCTGCGGAAGGTGCCTTCGGTGGCCGAGACCATCGACTGGGCCCGCACCCTCCTGGCCCTCGGCGCAGACACGCTCGACGAGACGGTCGTACGGGTGACCCTCGGCGTGCTCCTCAAGCACCAGGACGACATCCTCAGGGCGGCGGCGAAGCTCGATCTGGACGCGGTGTGAGTGCCGCCGGTGTCGCCGAACGGCTGACGGGTCTCGTCGCGGCGCTGCGCGGGCACGGTCTGCGGATCGGGACCGGCGAGACCGTCGACGCGGCGCTGGCGATGGAGGCGCTCGGGTTCACGGACCGGGAGCTGCTGCGCGAGGGACTGGCCGCGACACTGCTGCACGGCACGTCCCAACGCCCGGTGTTCGACCCGGTCTTCGATCTCTACTTCCCGCGCGGCATCGGAGCACCGCGGGGCGAGCCCACCGGCCGCGACGACCTCCGCGACCGGCTCGCGGCGGCGCTGGCCGCCAACGACCAGGCTTTGATGGGGCAGTTGGCGGCGGAGGCCGTCGACGGTTTCGGCGGCTACGGCAACTCCCCCACGTCGGACGGCTGGTCCTCGCACCAGACCCTGGAGTGGCTGCGCCCGCAGACACTGCTGGCCCGGGTGCGGACGAGCATCCGGGCGCGGGGCGGGGACACCGGATTCACCGGCCGGCTGCTGGACGACGAGATCCGGCAGCGCATCGAGGGCTTCCGGCGGCAGGTCGCCGGGGAGGCGCGGCGCCGGGTCGCCGAGCGGCGCGGCCGGGACGAGATCGCCCGGCGGGCGGTGGCGCCGACGGCCGACCGCGTCGACTTCCTGTTCGCCGGACGGGCCCAACTGGCCGAACTGCGCAGGGCTGTTCAGCCGCTGGCCCGGAAGCTGGCCACCCGCCTCGCCGCCCGCCGGCGCCGCGCCTCCCGGGGTACCATCGACCTGCGCCGCACCCTGCGCGGTTCGCTGTCCACGGGCGGGGTGCCAATGCGGCCGGTGCTGCGCAGGCGTCGGCCGGTCCGGCCCGAACTGGTGCTGCTGTGCGATGTGTCGGGCTCGGTGTCGGGCTTCTCCGACTTCACGATGCTGCTGGTGCAGGCGCTGCACGACCAGTTCAGCAAGGTCCGCGTGTTCGCCTTCGTCAACCGCCTCGACGAGGTGACCCCGCTGCTCGCGCACGGCACGGCCGACCCCGAGGGCCTGGGCGCCCGCATCCGCGCCGAGGCGACCCTCACCGGCTGGCACGGAAGCAGCGACTACGGCGTTGCCCTGGGCGAGTTCGCGGAGCGCTACGGCGACGCGGTCGGCCCGCGCACGACCGTGTTCGTCCTCGGCGACGCCCGCACCAACATGAGCGACCCGAATCTCCCGGCCGTCCGGCACATCGCCCAACGGGCCCGCCGTGTCTACTGGTTGAACCCCGAGCAGCGCTCCCAGTGGGGCACCGGCGACTCGGCCGCGCCGGGCTACGCGGAACTGGTCGAGATGCACGAGTGCCGGAACGCGAAGCAACTCAGCGCGCTGGTGGGCCGGTTGCTGCCGATCTGACTAGGCGGTCGCCAACTGCGGGTAGAGCGCGCCGCCTTCGGCGGACAGCCCTGCCTTGACCTGGCGGGTCAGGTCGTCGGCCAGCACCTCGAAGGCGCCGGACTCGATGCCGTCGAGGGCCTGTGCCGCCACACTCTCGGGAGTGGACTTCGGTCCGTCGACATGCGCGGCCATGTCGGTGTCGACGTAGCCGACGTGCAGTCCGGTGACCTCGATGCCGCGCGGCTTCAAGTCCAGGCGCAGGGAGTTGGTCTGCGACCAGAAGGCGGCCTTGGAGGCGCTGTAGGAGCCGGCGATGCCGACCCAGGACAGTACCGAGTGGAAGTTCAGGATGTGGCCCCCGCCGTTGCGCTCGATGATCGGCACGAAAGCGCGCGTGACGAGCAGCGGGCCGTAGAAATTGGTCTCGAACTCGCGGCGGATGTCCTCGATGGGCGAGTCCAGGAAGTTCGCGCTCACGGCCGCGCCCGCGTTGTTGATCAGGATCGTGACGTCCTGCGCCTGCGCGGCCGCCGCCGCGACGGACGCGGGGTCGCTGACCTCCAGCGCCAGCGGTACGGCGTCCGGGTGGGTGACGGTCTTCGGGTCGCGGGCGGTGGCGTACACCTTCTTGGCACCGCGCTCGTACAGGGCCTCCACCAGTGCGCGGCCGATACCACGGCTGCCGCCGGTGACGAGGACGACGGAACCTTCGATGCTTGTCATGGAAATCTCCTGGAGCTGGGAGCAGCCGCGTGGGACGCGGCATGGAGCGCGGTGGAAACCGATCGGTTTACCTGTCTCGACCACAGTAAACCGATCGGTTTCCATGAGCAAGCCCGCAGGCCGGCCCACAAGCGGGCGTGCCTCCGAAGCACGCGATGATGTACGGCATGAGCGACCCCCGCGTGGAACTGGCCACCTTCCCCACCCCCGTCGAACCGGCGCCCCGGCTGGCCACCGCGATCGGGCTCGGCCCGGACGACCTGTGGATCAAACGCGACGACCTGACCGGCCTCGGAGGCGGCGGCAACAAGATCCGCAAGCTGGAGTGGACCGTGGGCGCGGCACTGGCCGAGGGCGCGGACACCCTCGTCACCACGGGCGCCCCGCAGAGCAACCACGCCCGCCTGACGGCCGCCGCCGGAGCCCGGCTGGGACTTTCCGTGGTACTGGTGCTGCGCGGATCGCCGGGTGTGTCGCGCTCGGGGAACCTCGCCCTCGACGGGCTGTTCGGCGCCCGCATCGCCTGGGCGGGCGAGGTGGACCAGGCCGGACTGGACCGGGCGGCGGCCGAGGTGTGCGAGCAGCTGCGCAAGGGAGGTGCCCAGCCCGCGCTGATCCCGTTCGGCGGTTCCAGCGCGCTCGGCGCACGCGGCTACGCGCGCTGCGGCGAGGAGTTGCGCGGGCAGCTCCCCGACCTCCGTACCGCAGTGGTCGCGCTCGGCTCGGGCGGCACGATGGCGGGGCTGGTGACCTCTCTCGGGGCCGCGTCGGTGCTCGGCGTCGACGTCGGAGCACTGCCCGAACCGGCCGCCGCCGTAAGCGAGTTCACCGGTCTGACCACACCGGAGGGACTGCGGATCCGACGCGACCAGGTCGGCGACGGCTACGCCTCGCTCACCGCGCCGACCGCCGAAGCGCTCACCCTGGCCGCCCGTACCGCGGGGCTCGTCCTCGACCCGACGTACACGGGACGGGCCATGGCCGGTCTGATCGCGGCCGTCCGGGACGGTGACATCAGGCCGGGCGAGCGGACCGTGTTCGTGCACACGGGCGGGCTGCCCGGCCTGTTCGGACACGGGGAGGGCGTCGCGTACGCGGAGGGGCAGGTCGTCGAGTACCGGGCATGACATACGCGCCCGGCGGGTACGGTGCCGCGGGGCGCGTACGTCCGGAGGGCTACGGAGCCTTCGCGTAGTCCGTGGCCATGGCGCCGGCGAAGTCGTACACGATCACCTGCTCGTCGCCGACGACCCATGCGTCATGTCCCGGCGGACACACGAAGACGTCTCCGGGGCCCACTTCGCCCTCGCCGCCGTCGTCCATGAGGAGATGCATCCGCCCCTTGACCACATATCCGTTGTGATGGATCTCGCAGCTCTTGGTGCCCGCGATCGGGGCCACGGACTCGGACCAGCGCCAGCCCGGCTCGAACGTGCCCACCGCGAAGTCGAGTCCGGTCAGGTGGACCGCTTCGAGGTGGCCACGGGGAAAGTCACGCCGCTCGTCCGGCTTCTCGACCGTCTTCACTTCCAGCATGACGGCTGCCTCCATTCCGGCCGCGCACAGCACGGCCGGGGCCGGTCTCCGCCTCCCGGCGGCCACGGACGGCACCGGCGCTCCGGCGGGGGCCGCGCCCCACCACTCCATCGTCTTCCTGTCCACCCGGGAGCGCCATTCGGGGGAACGACTACGGGGCCAGGGCTATGACGAACCGCTGTCGCACAGCTGCGCGAACCGCTCGGCGCCGATGTTGCCGCCCGAGACGATCATCCCCACCCGGCCGGTGACCCGGCCCGCGCGCCCGGCGAGGAGTGCGGCCAGTGGGGTGGCGCCGCTCGGCTCGACGACGATCTTCAGCCGCTCGAAGGCGAACCGCATCGCGTCCTTGATCTCCTCGTCACTCACCAGCGCGATCTCGTCGACCAGCCGCCGGTTCACGGAGAAGGTGAGCTCACCGGGCGTCTCGGCCGCCTGCCCGTCGGCGATGGTGCGCGGCACCGGGACGGACACGCGCCGGCCCGCCTCAAGGGACCGCTTGGTGTCGTCCCCGGCCTCCGGTTCGACGCCGATCACCCGGGTGCCCGGGTGCAGCCCCTTGACGGCGGTGGCCGTCCCGGCGATCAGTCCGCCGCCGCCCACGGGCGTCAGCACGGCGTCCAACTCCCCCACTTCCTCGGTGAGTTCGAGTGCCGCCGTGCCCTGCCCCGCCATGACGTGCGGATGCTCGTAGGGCGGGATGAGGGAGAGCCCGCGCTCGGCGGCCAGGGCCTCTCCGATGGCCACCCGGTCGCCGGTGTAGCGGTCGTACGTGACGATCTCGGCGCCGTACCCCGCGGTGGCCGCCAGCTTCGAGGCCGGGGTGTCCTCGGGCATGACGATCACCGCGGTGGTGCCGAGTTCGCGGGCGGCGAGGGCGACGGCCTGGGCGTGGTTGCCGGACGAGTAGGCGGCGATGCCCCGGGCCAGTTGCTCCGGGGTCAGCCGGGAGGCCGCGTTGTAGGCGCCGCGGAACTTGAAGGCGCCGATCCGCTGGAAGTTCTCGCACTTGAGGAACACCTCGGCGCCGACGAGTTCGTCGAGGGTGCGCGAGCGCAGCACCGGTGTGCGGTGGGCGATGCCCTTGAGCTGCGCGGCGGCGTCACGGACGTCGTCGAGGGTGATGGGCGGGGTGGTGGTCGTCACTCGTCTCCTCCGGTGGAAGCGGAACCGGCATCGGTAGGTGTGCCCGTCGCCGTCCGGGCCTGGGAGAGGTAGTTGTAGGCGGAGGCGCGGGAGATGCCCAGCCGGGCGGCGACCTGCTCGACGGCCCGGCGCACGGCGAAGACTCCGTGCTCGTCGAGGCTGCGGAACAGTTCCAGCCGCTGGGCGCGGCCGAGTTGGACCCAGGTCCTGCTCTGCCGCAGCTGATGGGCGTCGACGATGGCCTCGACCACGGAGTCGATGTCGTTGCCGAAGGTGGTCGTACCCGACGCCTCACCCGTCCCGGTCCCGACTCCCCCGCCGATTCCGGTGAGCACGGCCTGCGCCTGCTGTACGGCGGTGACGTCGACGTTGACGCACAGCGCGCCGAACACCGTGCCCGTCGAGTCCCGCAGCACCATCGTGGACGACTTGAGCAGTTGGCCGCCCTTGGTCCGGGTGAGGTAGTTCAACTCGTCGCCGGCCTCGTCCCCTTGCGCCAGCACCCGCAGCCCGATCTCGCTCATCGCACCGCCCACCGAGCGCCCGGTGACAGCTCCGGCGACGGCGACCACGGACTTCTCCGGGTGCCGATAGTCGTGCAACACCACCTCACACACCGGCCCGAAGGTCGCCGCGATCCCCTCGACGACGGACCCCAACGCACCGATGATCGCGTCCCGTTGGGCGTCCAGGGCAGGGTCGCTGTCCACGCTTCCCCCCTCTCTCGAACCTAGACAGCCAGTCCAAGCATTATATGCAAATTCCAGCGGCCCATCTATCCATCCACGTAGCCGCGCGCTCCGCCCGTTCCCCCTTGACTCTCAAGTCCCTTGAGATCCCATAGTGATCGGCATGAACGAGCTCTACTCCATCGGAGACGTCGCCCGCCGCACCGGCCTGAGCGTGAGCGCGATCCGGTTCTACGCCGACGCGGGCGTCGTCACGCCGACCGGCCTCACCGGGGGCGGCTTCCGGCAGTACGACGTGCACGCCATCGCCCGGCTCGAACTCGTGCGGACCCTGCGCGACCTGGGTGCCGGCCTGGACGACATCCGCCGGGTACTCGGGGCCGAGACCACCCTGCACGACCTGGCGGTCACTCATCTGCGGCTGGTCGAGGACCAGTTACGGCAGTTCCGGGCGCGCTCGGCCGTACTGCGGACCATCGTGCGGCAGCACACCACGACGGAACAGGTGAGCCTGATGCACAAGTTGGTGTCGATGTCCGACGACGATCGCGACCGACTCATCGGCGAGTTCTGGGACCACGTGACCGAGGGTCTGGACGTCCATCCCGCCTACATCGAGCAACTGCGCAGCAGACGGCCGCAGCTGCCCGAGGAGCCGTCCACCGAGCAGTTGGAGGCCTGGATCGAACTCGCCGAGATCGTACGGGACTTGGAGTTCCGCACGGCGCTGCGGGACTTCTTCCACCGCACCTTCGGCACCGAGCAGGGCAGGCTGATCGCGTCGCCGGAGATGATGGCCCACATCGAGAGGCATCGGCAGCTCCTTCTGGAGGCGCAGACTTCCCAACAGGCGGGCGTACCCGCGGACTCGCCGCAGGCCCGGGACATCGCCGAGCGTGTGGCCGCCGACTCGGCAAGGCTCGTCACCGCGATGACCGGTGACCACGGACACGATGTCGAGAAGGCCCGGCGCGGCATCGTCGACTTCGACCGCAGCGGCAGGTCGGCACAGACACTGGCCAAGTCGACCGGCCTGCGGCTGCTGACCAAGTACCACTCCCTGGTCGCGACGATCAACGGCACCCCCAAGCCGGACCGGGAGCGGGCGGCGGCAGTCCGCGAGTGGATGGCCACCGCACTGCGCCATGGCCCGTCCGGCGGATGACGCGGCCGCCCCGTCAGGACAGACCGAACATCAGCCACGCCTGCTTGGCGGCGAAGTCGGGGTAGAGGGTGTGCATGGCGTCGAACAACTCGCGGTCGGCGGAGGCCTTTTCCTGGAGGCGTCCGAAGTCGGTGAGGTAGCGCCTCGTCGACTCGATGCAGTCGGCGGTGTCCGGGGCGCCGGGCTTCTTGTGGCCGGCCACGGCTGTCTTGGGGTTCAGTGCCGCCAGGCGGTCCAGCGCGGCGATCCAGTTCTCGCGGATCTTGGGGGTGGTGTCGGCGACGTAGGCGTGGCACTGGTTGTACAGGACGTCACCTCCGACGACGAGGTCGATCGACGGGACGTACAACGAGGTGGTGTTCTTGCCGTCGGTGTGGCCCTGCTCGATGATCCGCAGCTCGTGGCCCTCCAGGGTGAAGGTCTCCTCCTCGTAGGGCTGCGGCAGGGTGAGCGCGGCCGACATCTGTCCCGGGAACCACTTGCGGAAGGCCGGCAGCGCCCGGCCGTGCTCGCGTGCCAGTTCGATCGAGCCCGGTGTCGCGATGGCGCGGGCCCCGGGGTAGCGCCGGAGCAGCACGCCGAGGCCGCCGAAGTGGTCGAGGTGGCCATGGGTGATGTAGATCGTGGTCAGGTTGCGGTGGTGCAGCGCGACCCAGTCGGCCAGTGCCTCGGCCTCGACTTCGGTGGTGAGCGGATCGACCAGGACGGCGTCGCGCTCGCCGTGGATGAGGGTCGAGGTCATCGGGTCCCAGGCCAGCGGCGCCCCGAAGGGCCGGGGCCGTTCTCCCACCATCGGCTTCTCCGGGGCGGTGAAGACATTGACGTTGAGCTGCGTGGGCATGTGAATCGGTTCCTGTCTGTCGTACGAAGGCGTACGGAGGCATACGGCGATGACGGTGGCGGTGGCGGGAAACCGGAGGAGCGCACCAGCCTCATTGCATGTTCTATGCCATAGACCATAGATTAATTTCGGCTTGGACAAGCAACTGAGGTGGTGGTTTCGTGAGCCCTCGTAAGAGCGACAGCCGCGAGCGGATGGTCAACAGCACCGTGGCCCTGCTGCGCGAGTACGGCGCGAGCGCGACCAGCATCGACCGGGTGCTGGCCCACAGCGGCGCACCGCGCGGCTCGGTGTACCACCACTTCCCCGGCGGGCGGACGCAGTTGGTCGAAGAGGCGGTGGCGCTGGCCGGTGACTTCATGGCCGGTGTGATCGAGGCCGCCATGCAGGCCGACGATCCGGTGGCGGCCATCGACAAGTTCTTCACCGTGTGGCGCGACCAGCTCGTGAAGAGCCGCTTCCGGGCCGGCTGCCCGATCGTGGCGGTGGCCGTCGAGACCAACGACGAAGCCCCCCACCTCGCCCGCTCCGCAGGCGCGGTCTTCGCCGGCTGGCAGGAGGCGTTGGCAGCCATGTTGCGGCGGCACGGCCTGGCCGAGGACCGAAGCCGTCGGCTAGCCGCGCTCATCGTCGCCGCGGAGGAGGGAGCGGTTGTCGTGTCCCGGGCCCAGCAGAGCAGCGCCCCGATCGAGGCGGTCGCCGCCGAGATCCACGACCTGCTGGTCCTCGCGCTGGGCAACCGCCCCGACGCCGACCCCGCTCCCGGCCGTACGCCGCACATCGACTGACGCGTATCGCCTCCAGGAGCCGCGACGCGTTCACCAACCCGGAGCCCCCGACCGACACGCGTCGGTTTCCGGTCCCGCACTACCGAGTCCTGAGGAGGGCTACCCATGCAGAGATTCGAGTACGTCAAGAAGCGCGAGCTGCGATACGTCGACGTTCCGATGCCGGTGCTCCAGTCCGACGACGACGCGATCGTCCAGCCGGTCGTATCGACCACCTGCGACCTGGACCGCTTCATGATCGCGGGACTGGCGCCATTCGAGGGCCCGTTCGCCCTCGGGCACGAGACCGTGGCCAAGGTCCTCGAAGTCGGCGACAACGTCACGCACGTGCAGCCCGGTCAACTGGTCGTCCCCGCCTGGCATGTCGCGTGCGGCACCTGCGCCGCGTGTGCGTCCGGTCGCCCCACCGGTTGTACGACCGTGCCGCGGAACGCGATGTTCGGCCTGCCCACCGGCGGTGACTTCGGCGGCTTCTTCTCCGAGGCGGTCCGCGTTCCGTTCGCCGGCTACGGGCTGGCGCCGCTGCCCGAAGGTGTCAGCGCCCGTGCGGCGGCATCCGTGGGCGACAACCTCTCCGACACCTACAGCGCGGTCGCCCCGGCGCTGCGCAACGCGCCGGGCGCCGACGTCCTCGTCATCGGAGGAACCGGCTCGGTCGGAGTCTTCGCCGTCGGCTTCGCCAAGGCACTCGGCGCCTCCTCAGTCTGCTACGTCGACACCTTCGACCCCGAGTGCGTCGAACTCGCCCGCGGACTGGGCGCCGAGATCCTCGACGAAGTGCCCCGTGGCCGCGAGTTCCAGGTGACGTTCGACGCGTCCGGCCGTCCCGACGGGCTGTACGCGGCCCTCAACGCGGTTGCCCGGAACGGCACTTGTCACAGCTTCGGCATCTACTGGCAGGACGTCGCCGTGCCCGTGCTCTCGATGTACATGCAGGGCGTGACGTTCACGACGGGCCGACCCAACGTCGGCCCGGTCATCCCCGACGTACTCGCCCTCATCGCCGACGGCACCGTCGACCCGCTCCCGGTGTTCTCCGACGTCGTGAGCTTCGAGGACGCCCCGACCGCCCTGGCCCAGGGCCTGCGCAAACCCCTTGTCGTCCGCGAGGGCTACTAGACAGAACGACATCTACGAGACCGAACGACGGCTACTGAACCGAGCCAAGGAGACACCCATGCACCGCCTCGTCGTCCAGTACTTCGACCCCGCCGACCCCGAGGCCTTCGACGCCCGGTACCGCGATGAGCATGTCGCGCTGGTGAAGGCCATCCCCGGCCTCGTCGACTTCCAGCTCTCCCACCCGCGCGGGCTCAGGGGTGTGACGCCGTATCTGCTGGTCGAGATGTCCTTCGCCGACGAGGACGCCGTGGCCACAGCGATGCAGTCCGCCGAGTTCACAGAGGCCGGAAAGCACGCGGCAGGGTTCGAGGTCGCGTCGACCGCCCTGTACATCTCCGCTCCGCAGCAAGCCTGAGACGAGAAGGCCCGCCACCGGCACGACCAGCCCCCGATTCGCCGACGCCGCCGCGTCAACCCGCCCGAGGAGAACCAGAGATGAGCGCGACCCGGATACCCCCTGTCGACGACGAGATCACCGAGGAAGTCCGAGCGAACCTCGACAGGGCGATAGCGGATCTCACCGTGGGGGCAGAGGCCTGGTCGGGGCTCGGTCTGGACCGACGGGCCGCCCTGATCGCGGAGACGCAGGCGTCGATCGCCCGGCACGCGAACGACTGGGTCGCGGCGGCGGTCGCGGCCAAGGAAACCCACGCGGGCCCGATGGAAGGGGAGGAGTGGATCTCCGGGCCGTACGCGTCGCTGGCCGGCTTCGGTCGCGTCGCGCACAGCCTGACCCTGATGGCGAAGGGCGAGTCACCGCTCAGCGGTGTGAAGGCCCGGCCCGCACCCGGCGGCCGGATCCGGTTCAAGGTGTTGCCGTCGAACCTGCTCGAACACACCCTCCTCCACGGCTTCACGGGCGAGGTCTGGCTCAAGCCGGGCGTCACGGAGGATCAGGCACGGCGAGAGGCCGGTCTCGGAGCGCTGCGTATCGGAGAGAACGGTGGCGTCGGGCTCGTGCTCGGCGCCGGCAACATCGCCTCGATCGGGCCGCTGGACGTACTCTACGAAATGGTCGCCTTCAACCGGGCGTCCGTACTCAAGCTGAACCCGACGTTCGCAGGACTCACCGAGGCCTACAACGCGGCGTTCAAGCCGCTGATCGACGCGAACCTGCTGCGGATCGTCAACGGCGCGGCAAAGGTGGGCGGTTACCTCACCCGGCATCCGGACATCGCGCACGTGCACATCACCGGTTCGGCCGTGACCCACGACGCGATCGTGTGGGGTACCGGCGACACCGCCTCGGCGAACCGCGCGGCCGGCACACCCGTCCTGGACAAGCCGATCAGCTCCGAGCTCGGGGGCGTCTCGCCGACCATCGTCATCCCCGGCAAGTGGAGCAGGGCCGACCTCAGGTTCCAGGCCGAGCAGATCGCCACCCAGCGACTGCAGAACTCCGGGCACAACTGCATCGCCACCCAGACGCTGATCCTGTCCGCGGAGTGGCAGCAGAAGGACGAGTTCCTCGCCGAGCTGCGCCGCGTCTTCGACCGCCTGCCCCCACGCGAGCCGTGGTACCCCGGCTCCGACCACAAGATGGACGCCGCCCGCAGTTCCTACCCCGAAGCCGAGGACCACTCCGGGCGCCTGCTGGTCGAGGTGTCCGACGCCACGAGCAGAGACCTCTTCGCTACCGAGTACTTCTCACCCGTCCTCGGCCACACCTCCCTCCCCGGAACGGGCGCGGAGTTCTTCCGGGCCGCGGTGGAGTTCGCCAACACCGAGCTCGACGGCACTCTCGGCGCGAGCATCGCCGTAGCCCCGAAGGACAAGCGGGCGATCAAGGACTTCGACGACATCCTCGCCGGCCTCCGCTATGGCTCCATCGGAGTCAACGCCTGGAGCGCGGTGGCGTTCCTGGGCGCCCCCTTCACCTGGGGCGCGTTCCCCGGCAACACCTTGGAGCAGGTGGGCTCCGGCATCGGGGTCGTCCACAACGCCCACCTCATCGACAACACCGAACGCTCGGTCGTCCACGGCCCCTTCCGCACCTTCCCGCGCTCGGTGCTGCACGGCGAGAACTCGCTGTTCAAGCGACCGCCGTGGTTCGTGACGGCCAGGACGGCCCACCGCAGTGGGGCCAAGTTGTCCGCGTTCGCGGCGAAGCCCGGCTGGCTCAAGCTCCCCGGAATCTTCGCCGACGCGTTCCGCGGCTGACTCTCCGCACCCGGACAACCGGCGAAGGAGCCCTCCGTGACCAGCATCAAGAGCACGTATCCCGACGTGGAGATCCCGTCGATCAGCGTCTACGACTACATATTCGGCTCGCTGAGCGAGACCGACCTCGGTCGGACGGCGGTCGTCGACGGCGACCGCACGCTGACCTATGGCGAACCCAGACAGGCGGTGGACCGGTTCGCGGGCGCGCTCGCCGCTCGCGGGGTCGCGCCGGGCGACGTCGTGGGGCTGCACGCGCCCAATGGTTCCGGTTTCGCGATCGCCTTCCACGGGATCCTGCGCGCCGGAGCCACCGCCACGGCGCTCAACGCGATGTACGCCCCGCACGAGATCGCCAACCAGCTGCGCGATTCCGGCGCGTCGACGTAGGTCACGGTCTCGTCGCTCCTGCCGGGCGCGCTCGCGGGCGCCGAAGAGGCGGGGCTCGGCCGGGACGCGTTCATCGTGCTGGACCCGACCGAGGGCTACCCGTCGTTGCCCGACCTGCTCGGCCAGGACGCGCCCGCACCGGACATCGCCGTCGACCCGGCCACCCACCTCGCGGTGCTGCCGTACTCCTCGGGCACGACCGGCCTCGCCAAAGGCGTCATGCTCACCCACACCAACCTTGTCGCCAACATCGCCCAGTGCGAACCGATGTTGCGGGTGACCGAGCGCGACACGGTGCTCGCGGTGCTGCCGTTCTTCCACATCTACGGCATGAACGTCCTGCTGAACCTGACCCTCAGAGCACGCGGCACGCTGGTCACGATGCCCCGCTTCGACCTGACGGAATTCCTGACCAGGGTCCAGGAGCACCGCTGCACCTTCCTCTACATCGCCCCGCCGGTGGCGGTCGCCCTGGCCAAGCACCCGGTGGTCGAGCAGTACGACCTGTCGAGCCTCCGGATGGTGGTCAGCGGCGCGGCATCGCTGGACGAGGCGCTCGGCAACCGCCTCGTGGCACGACTGGGCGTCCGGCTGATGCAGGGCTTCGGCATGACCGAGCTCAGCCCCGTCTCGCATCTCACCCCGCTCGACGACCCGGACATGTCCGTCGGCTCGATCGGTGTGGCTGTGCCGAACCTGGAATTCAGGGCAGTCGACCCGGCGACCGGCCAGGACATCCCCTGGACACCGGGCCGGCGCAGCTCCGCCGGCGAGATGCTCGTGCGCGGCCCGAACGTCATGCGGGGCTACCTCGGCAACCCCGCGGCGACCGCGGCCACCATCGATCCGGACGGGTTCCTGCACACCGGGGACATCATCGAGATCGGTGCCAAGGGCGAGGTCTACGTGGTCGACCGGCTCAAGGAACTCATCAAGTACAAGGGTTACCAGGTCCCGCCGGCCGAACTCGAAGCCGTGCTGCTGACCCATCCCTCGATCGCGGACGCGGCGGTCGTCGCCCATCCCGACGAGGAGGGCGGCGAAATCCCCCGCGCGTTCGTCGTCCTCCAGGACGGCACCGCCCCGACCGCGAACGAGATCATGTCGTACGTCGCCGAACGCGTCGCCCCGCACAAGAAGGTCCGGCTCGTCGAGTTCGTCGACGCCATCCCGAAGTCGGCGTCGGGGAAGATCCTCCGCAAGGACCTCAGGGGACTGCCGGCCACGACGTCTGTCGCAGGCTGATGTAGTCATCCTTGTCGACGCTGACGGCAGCGAGCGCGTCGGACGCGTCGCCGCCCGGAGCGCACATGAAGCCAACCGTCCCGCCCTCTTCGACCAGGACAGTGCGGGGCCGGCTGCTGCACCAGGCGATCTTCAGCTGAAGTCGGTGTTCTCCCGGTGGCACTTGGAAGCGGACCGTCTTACCTCGCTGGATGCTGCCCACTCGGGTGTCGTCGATGAGAACGTCGTAGCCGCGGAGCATGTCGCGATAGCCGCCCCGCACCCGTGACAGCACGACGGTTCCGTGAGCGGGTACGGCTGTTTCCTCGTCGTCCATCGCAGCCCCCTTCACACGAACACCGTGGGTGCCGCGAGCGTACTCATACATCAACTGCGGCGAAACAAACGACTGTTCAAGCCCACTCCGCCGCTCCGCTCTCCGCTGCCGTGTCGAGGTCCCGCCATGCCTCCGCGGTCAGATCGGCGGCGGTCCAGCGGGCAGCGGACACGACCTCCTCCGGGGTACGGAAGCCCGCGACCACGCAGGCCACACCGGGGTCGCGCAGCGGAAAGCGCAGGGCGGCGTGCGGGAGTGCGGTGCCGTGTCGCGCGGACACCTCGGCGAGGAGCCGGGCGCGGCGCAGCGCCGATTCCGGGGCGGGACCGTAGTCGAAGGTGGCGTCGCCCGCGGGGTAAGTGCGGCTGAGCAGACCGGAGTTGAACGGTGCGGCGGCGACCACCGCGACCCCGCGTCCGGCGCACGCGTCCAGCAAGGGGCGGGCGGTGCGGTCGAGCAGGGTCCACCGCCCGGCGACCATCACGGCGTCGATCTCCGCCTCCTCGACGACGCGCAGCAGCGGGGCGACCGTGTTCATGCCGACGCCGACGGCACCGATGACTCCTTGGTCGCGCAGGGCCGCCAACGCGGGCAGGGCATGGTCGAGGGCGACGTCCAGGTGATCGTCGGGATCATGGACGTAGACGATGTCCACATGGTCCAGGCGCAGGCGGTCCAGGCTGCTTTCCAGGCTTCGCAGTACGCCGTCCCGTGAGTAGTCGGGGCGGCGGAGCAGCGTGTCGGGTACGGCGAAGCCTCCTGCCGTCAGGTCGGATCCGGTGGGTGCCGGGTGGGGTTCCAGCAGTCGGCCGACCTTGGTGGAGACGATGAACTCCGTGCGTGGACGGTGGGCGAGGGCGTCGCCGAGCCGCCGTTCGGACAGTCCGAGGCCGTAGTGCGGGGCGGTGTCGTAGTAGCGCACCCCGACTTCCCAGGCTGCCTCAAGGGTGGCCCGTGCCTGGCCGTCGTCGACCGGACTGTGGAGGTTGCCGAGGGGGGCGGCACCGAATCCCAGCGTGCTGACCCGGGCGCGCGTACGGCCGAGTGGGCGTGCCCTCACGAGGTTCCCGCTTCCACGGCCCTCGCCGCATAGAGAAGGATCTGCTTCATCTGGCAGGCAGGACCTTAAGGATGGGATCCATTTCACGCAACACACTGATGGATATGCGTGGTTCGTGGTGTTTCATCATGGTCTCTACGGGGCTTCGGATCGAGATCTGTCCGATCTCTTCCCAACTCACAACGGCAGTGCGATATTGGCCACGGAAAATGAACCTGATTCATTCGTGGCGCAAGAGGGGACCTGCCTTGGGCGACTCAACACCGGCCTACCGTCCGGGATATGAACTGGTCGCGGAGCAACTGCTGGAGTACATCGCCCAGCAGAACCTGCGGCCCGGCGACCGCCTCCCCACCGAACAGGGCCTGGCCCAGATCCTGGGAGCATCCCGCAATGTCACCCGGGAGGCCGTGAAGGTCCTGGCCGCGATCGGCCGGCTCCAAGTGCGGCGCGGTGCGGGCATCTTCGTCGCCGCCTCGGTCGGCGGGCTGCTGGACGACGAGCTCTCGCACTTCCGGCCGACCGGCATGGAAGACGTCCGCATGCTCCTGGACTACCGCAAGGTGATCGAGTCGGAGACGGCGCGCCGTGCCGCCTCCCACGCCACCCCGATCGAGGTCCGGGCCATACGGGAGAGCGCGGAGAGCTCCCTGACGGCGGCCACGATGAACGACGTGGACACCTTCGCCAAGGCGGACGCGGCGTTCCACGACGCGGTCGGCGCCGCCTCGCACAACGTGTTCCTGAGGGCGAGCGTCGCCGGCGTACGGCGCCTGGCGTCCCAGTCCGACGTACTGCTCTTCCACGGTGACGTGCCCGGATCGCTGGAAGTCGCCGCGCATCAGCATGTGGCCATAGCGGAGGCGGTCGCCGCGGGGGCGGCCGATCTCGCCGAGCGGCTGATGGTGGAGCACATCGGCACCACCCAGAGCCAGTTCGAGAACAAGATTCGCGACCGGCTGTTCAGTCCCGGGGCTCAACCGCCCGGCGCCCCGGAGGCACCGGCCTCGTAGAACCGGCCGACCCCGCGTGTGCCGCGGCACAGTGATCGGGCCGCCCGACGCCCTCAAGTCCCGGTGGACGACCGGGACTTGCAGGTATCAACCTCCCTCAGGCGATTGGATACGTGTGTCTCATCCGTCTGCGCGCAGGGGCGCCTTCACGCCGCTGCGAAGAAGTTTCACGGCCGCCTTCTCGGTGGCCGCGGTGGCCGCGGCCCTGCTGAACGCCGGGCCGGCCCACGCGGCTCCCCCGCCGCCGGACCTGAATGTCTATGTCTCCCCGACCGGCCGGGACACAGGCTCGGGCAGCGCCGCACACCCCTTCAAGACCCTCGACCACGCGCGGGACTACGTACGCGGCGTCAAGCAGAAGGCCAAGGGCGACATCCACGTCCGGCTCCTGTCCGGCACCTACCAACTCAGCCGTACGTTCGCCCTGACCGCCCGGGACTCCGGCACCAACGGGCACAGGATCTTCTACGAGGCCGCCCCCGGCGCGCATCCCGTGGTCAGCGGAGGCCAACGCATATCCGGCTGGGTTCCGGCCGACAGCGCGGGACAGGTCTACAAGGCCAAGGTCGGCGACTTCGACACCCGACAGCTGTATGTGGACGGCGAGTTGGAGACCCGGGCGCGCAGCGGCAAGAACCCCGCCGGCTTCAGCCAGACGTCCACCGGCTATGCCTTCACGGACTCCAGTCTCAACGCCTACAAGCGTCCCTCGGACCTGGAGGTCGTCAGCTCCTGGGGCTGGAAGCTGATGCGCTGCCCCGTGCAGTCGATCTCCGACTTCAAGATGACCATGCAGCAGCCCTGTTGGCACAACGCGCATCTCCAGCAGGGCCAGGAGATCCAGAACCCGACCTGGCTGGAGAACGCCCGCGAGCTGCTGGACACACCCGGTGAGTGGTACCTGGACAAGGGCGCGGGCGAGATCTACTACATGCCCAGGGCCGGCCAGGACCTGTCCACCGCGAACGTCACCGTGCCGCTCGTGCAGGACCTGGTGGACCTCAACGGCACCAGGACCGCTCCGGTCAGCAACGTGTCCTTCCAGGGCATCGTCTTCTCCTACTCCACCTGGCTCGCGCCCAGTTCGTCCGAGGGTCTCATCGAGGGCCAGGCCGGTTTCCGGATGGTCGGCAACGACCCGGACTTCGACGCGACCCGCCTGAAGTGGCAGAAAACGCCGGGTGCCGTCAACGTCAACTACGGCCACGGCATCGGCTTCGAGGGCAACACCTTCACCCATCTCGGCGCGGTCGGGCTGAACTTGAACACCGGTACGCAGGGCACCGACATCACGGGCAACGTCTTCCGTCAGATCGCCGCCACCGGCATCCAGATCGGCGGGGTCGACGTGATCGACGCCCACCCCGACGACCCCCGGGACATCACCAAGGACACCCAGGTCGCCAACAACGTGGTCACCAAGGTCGCCGACCAGTACAACGGCTCCATCGGCATCCTGGCCGGCTACACCGACCACACCACCATCACCCACAACAAGGTCTACGACCTGCCCTACACCGGCATCTCCGTCGGCTGGGGCTGGGGCCTCACCGACCAGGGCGGCGACACCAACTACCCGGGAAATCTGGGCGTTCCGGTCTGGGACACCCCCACGACCAGCCGCGACACCAAGGTCACGGACAACGAGATCTACGACATCATGAAGTCGCAGGCCGACGGCGGCGCCATCTACACGCTGAGCTCCGACCCCGGCGGTGTGGTGTCCGGCAACTACATCCACGGCACGCCACCGCCCGCCTACGGCGCGATCTACCACGACGAGGGCAGCAGGTACTGGACGAACACCGGCAACGCCCTGTGCGACGTCGCCTACCAGTGGCTGTTCCTCAACCACGGCATGGACATCGACGCCACCGGCAATTTCACCACCCAGCCCGCCTTCTCCACCCAGGCCAACAGCACGGGCAGCACCATCAGCGGCAACACCACCGTGGGTTCCTGCGCCCAGTTGCCGGCCTCCATCGTCAACAACGCGGGCCTGCAAGCGAGTTACCGCCACCTCGACCCGGGCCCCGCCGTCACCGACCACCAGGCGCCCAGCAGGCCCGGCACGCCGAGCGCGGTCACCGACTTCCCGACGATCGCGGACCTCACCTGGGCCGCGTCCACCGACGACACCGCCGTCACCGGCTACTCCGTCTACGGCGACGACAAGCTGATCAGCGCCACGGGCAGCACCTCGGTGCGCCTTCCGGGCCTGACCGCCGGAAAGACGTACACCTTCAAGATCACCGCCCGCGACGCCGCCGGCAACGAGTCCCAGCCCAGCCAGGCGCTCAAGGTCACCATGCCGTCCGGCTCCGACCTCGCGCTGAAGAAGCCGGTCACCGCCTCGTCGTACTCGGAGGACAACACCCCGGCCAAGGCGGTGGACGGAGACCTCTCCACCCGCTGGGCGCAGGGCCTGGGCCTGCCCGACCCGTCCTGGATCCAGGTCGACCTCGGGGCGTCGTACGACGTGAACGGCGCAATCACGACCTTCGAGAAGGCCAGCGGCTACAAGTACCGCATCGAGGTCTCCCCCGACGAGGTCCACTGGAAGACCCTCGCGGACCGCACCGCCGCGAACACCACGGCGGCGACCGACTACGTCCACACGGACACCCCGGTCGCGGGCCGCTTCGTACGGCTGACCGTCACCGGCTCCAACTGGAACGGCGGCAGCAGCTACGACTTCCAGGTCTACGGCACCCCCAGGACCGTCACGGACCACACAGCCCCGACCGCCCCCGGCCGGCCCACGGTCAAGCCGCTGCTGCCCAGCCTGGTGGACGTCAGCTGGCCCGCGGCCACCGATGACACCGGCGTGACCAGTTACGTCGTCTACCAGGACGGCAAGCGGATCGGTGTCACCGACGCCACGACCCTGCGGGTCTCCGGCCTGACCGCCGACACGCAGTACTCGTTCACCGTCGTAGCGCGCGACGAGGCGCTCAACGCCTCCGCGTCCAGCGCGGCGGAGGAGGTGACCACCCCGGCGGACAACGACCTGGCCCTGGACAGGACGGCGACCGCGTCCTCCGAGTCGGACGGCTACGCCCCGGCGAAGGCGGTCGACGGCGATCTGTCGACCCGCTGGGCGCAGGGCTTGGGACTGCCCGACCCGTCCTGGCTCCAGGTCGACCTCGGCAAGGACACCGCCGTCTCCGCCGTGGTCACCACCTTCGAGTTGACGAGCGGCTACAGGTACCGCCTGGAGTACTCCACCGACGGCCAGAACTGGTCGACGTTCGAGGACCACACCGCCGCGAACACCACCGCGCGGACCAACTATGCCTTCGCCGACACCCCTGTCACCGCGCGCTACCTGCGCCTGACCGTCACCGGCTCCAGCGGCAACGGCGGCAGCATCTACGCGCTCCAGGCGTACGGCGGCTTCTGAGCATCCCGCTGCCGAGTACTCCGCTTCCGAGCCGAAACCTTTCTCCGTACAGATCTCCCTACAGAAGACGAAAGCCAGGATGAAGATCACCCATGTCGAAGTACACCGGATCGATGTTCCGGCAGCCAGTCCGCCCTTCCGCTGGCGCGACGGGCTGAGCGGCAGCGCTCCGGTGGGCGACGGCGCGGTCCTGCACATCGGGACGGACGAGGGGGCCGAGGGCGTCGCGTTGTTCGCCCGCCCCGGCGCCCACCTCGTCCTGCGGGACCTGGTGGACCGGGTCTTCCGCGCGGAACTGGTCGGAGCCGATCCGTTCCAACGCGAATGGCTGTGGCACCGGGTGTGGGAGCTGGACCGTATCCACGAACTCCCGCTCCCCACCCTGGGGTTGATCGACATCGCCCTGTGGGACCTGGCCGGCCGCTACCACGGCGAACCGGTCTGGCGTCTGCTCGGCGGTTTCCGGGACGCCATCCCCGCCTACGCCTCCACCTCGACGTTCGCCGGCGTCGCGGAGTTCCTCGACGTGGCGGACCAGTGTCTGGCCCTCGGATATCGCGGTATCAAACTGCACGCCTGGGGCGACGCCCGCCGTGACGCGGAACTGTGCCTGGCCCTGCGCGAGCACGTCGGTCCCGACGTCCCTCTGATGTACGACGGTTCGGCGGGCTTCGACCTGCCCGACGCGATCCGGCTGGGGCGGGCGCTCTCCGAGGCCGACTATCTCTGGTACGAGGAGCCGATCCGCGAGTTCAGCATCTCGGCCTACCAGCGGCTCGCCGAGACCGTCGACGTACCGCTGCTGGTGGCGGAGACCTCCGACGGCGCGCACATGAACGCGGCGGACTTCATCCGGGCCGGTGCCGCCACCTTCGGTGTCCGGGCCGGTACCACCCTCCGGGGCGGCATCACCGGCGCCATGCGCACCGCGCATCTCGCCGACGCCTATCGGCTGCGGGCGGAGGTGCACGGTTCGGACATTCCCAACCACCACCTGTGCATGGCCATCTCCAACACCACCTACTACGAGTCCCTGGTGACCTCGGTGAACGTCGTCCGAGAACGCCATGTGGACGACCAGGGCCTGGTGCACGCCCCCACGGGGCCCGGCATCGCCCTCCCCCTCGATTTCGGCTACGGCGGCCAACTCCTGCCGTTCGTCGAGCAACGGCGCTGAGCGGCGCAAGAACAGAAAGGCAAGGCAAGACGATGGAGTCTTCCCGATCTCCGAGAACCGGCCGGCGGCACTCGCTGCTCCGCGCGGCGGCCATCACGCTGTCCCTGGCCACCGCGGCCGCCCTGACCGGTTGCGCCGGCGCCGACACCACCACCCCTTCCGCCTCCGGCACGTCGGCGTTCAAGCCGGTCGCACAGAAGGCGGGTTCGCAGATAACGGTGTGGGCCGACTCGACCAGGCTGCCGTCGGTGCAGGCGTACCAGAAGTCGCACCCCGACGTGAAGATGAAGATCGTCACGTACGACGGCGGCGCCGACGGATCGACGTATCTGCAGTCGAAGGTGCAGTTGTTCGACCGGACCGGCAGCGGCTGGCCGGACGTGGTGTTCGGCAATCCGACCGACGTGACCTGGGCGTCGGAGGCCACCAAGCCCGGCGCACGGCCCTTCGCCGCGCCCCTGGACGAGAAGCTCGTACCGCAGAGCACTCTGGACGGGTTCGCCAAGGGATCCCTGACGCCCTGTCAGTTCGGCGGCCACACCTACTGCATGCGCAATGACATCGCGCAGGTCCTCCTCTGGTACAACAAGTCCCTTATGGACAAGTGGGGTTACCAGGTCCCCACGACATGGCAGGAGTACGAGGCCCTCGGCAAGAAGGTCGCCAAGGAGCACCCGGGCTATCTGGTCGGCTCGGTCGGCGACACCAACTCCCACGAGTCGTACTTCTGGTCGGGCCAGTGCCCCGCGTTCGACCTGGTGAAGCCGGACACCCTGCGCACGGACCTCCAGGACCCGAAGTGCACCCGGATGGCAACACTGCTGGACAACCTGATCAGCGCCAAGGCCGTCGCCACCCAGGGCTTCTTCAGCCAGGGCTTCGCCAAGAACAGCGGCGGCAAGGTCCTGATGGCGTACGGCCCTTCGTGGTACGGCCAGTACCTGTTCAAGGCCGGCTTCAAGACCCCGGCCAAGCAGATCGCCGCGGCACCCCCGCTCGCCTGGGAGGGAGAGAGCACGACCGCCACGGGCAACGTAGGCGGCGGCGTGTGGATGGTGTCCTCGCACAGCGCCAACCTCAAGGCGTCCTCGGATCTGGTCACCTGGCTGACCACCTCCGACGCGAACCAGGCGACCGCGCCCACCTACCCGGCCTACACCCAGGCCGCGAAGGCGTGGCTGGCGAACCCGGCCAACAAGGACTACTTCGCCAATGATGTGAGCGGGCCGTTCGAGCAGGCCGCGAACGAGGTGTGGACCGGCTGGTCGAACACCAGGTTCTCGGACTCCACCGCCTGGTCCAGCGTCGTCCTGCCGGCGCTGACCGCCGGAAAGAGCCTGACCGGGACGCTGCCGGCCTGGCAGCAGGAGATCGCCGGCGAGGCCAAGACCCAGGGCTACAAGGTGGTCGATCAGTGACCTTGCTGGAGACCGAGCGCGTCGCCGTCTCCCCCGTGCGCCGCGGCACCACGCCGCGGCGCACGGGCCGCGGTCGCGCGGGCTATCTCTTCGTCGCCGGGTACGCGCTGCTGCTGCTCGCGTTCGGCGTCTTCCCCACCGGGTACGCGTTCTATCTGTCGCTCACCAACGACCGGGGCCAGTTCACCGGGCTCAACCAGTTCGTGAAGGTCGTCCAGGACTACCGCTTCGCCCCGGCCTTCACCCACATGCTGATCTATCTCGTCATGTGGCTGGTGACGCTCGTCGTCCTGGTCGTGCTGACCGCCGTGGTCCTGCGCAGCCGTGTGCGTCCGGGCACCTCGGCGCTCTTCCGCTTCCTCTACTACATCCCCGGCGCCCTCGCCGGAGTGGCGAGCGTGCTGGTCTGGCTGTTCATGCTGGATCCCGACGTCAGCCCGGTGTCGAAGCTGCTGACCGCCATGGGGTTCAAGACGTTCGCCGCCGTCCTGGCACCAGGCAACCTGCCGCTGATCCTCATGCTGATCGCCTTCTGGACCGGCGCCGGCGGCTGGATGGTCGTGATGTACGGGGCACTGAACAACATCCCCGACGAGGTGCTGGAAGCGGCCCGCATGGACGGCGCGGGACCGTGGCGCACCGCCTGGCACATCCAGATCCCGATGATCCGGCAGTGGATCGTCTATATGACGATCATGGCCTTCGCGACGGGCACCCAGCTGTTCGTCGAGCCCCAGCTCCTCCAGACCGCCAGCCTCGGCAGGGTGAGTCCCACCTGGTCGCCGAACCAACTCGCCTACGTCTACGCCTTCCAGCAGGGCGACTTCAACGGCGCCGCCGCCATCTCCGTGGTCCTCCTGGCCGTGGGTCTCCTCGCCGCCGGGCTCCTGGTCGCCCGCTCGAACCTGTTCAAGTTGGACGAGAAATGACACAGACGACTCTCTCCCTGACGGCCGTGAGGCGACGCGTCCGCCCGTCAAGGAGCCTTCCCTTCCTGGTAGTCGGCCTCCTCCTGGCCTTTCTCCTGGTGTTCTTCGTGCTGCCGGTGATCTGGCTGCTGCTGGCCCCGTCGAAGACCGCAGGCGAAGTGGTGCGGGACAACCCGCTCTCCTTCGGTTCGTTCCATCAAATCGGCACGGCCTGGCGGCACTTGTTCGCCTTCCAGGACGGCGCGATGTCGAGGTGGCTGCTCAACTCGGCCATCTACTCGGGCGGTTCACTGGTCCTGACGCTGGCGGTGAGTGTTCCGGCCGGCTACGCGCTGGCGCTGACGAAGTTCCGGGGACGCAGGACGCTCCTCGTGATCACCCTGGTCACCATGATCATGCCGCAGGCCACCCTGGTGCTGCCGATCTTCCTGGAGCTCAACCGCTTCCATCTCATCGGCACCGTCTGGTCGTTGATCCTCCCCTTCTCCTTCTATCCGTTCGGCGTGTATCTGGTCTACATCTACTTCGGGAGCAGCCTCCCCAGGGACCTGCTGTCCGCCGCGCGGATCGACGGCTGCACGGAGTGGCAGCTCTTCTCCCGCATCGCGCTCCCGCTCGCCAAGCCGGTGGTCGGACTGGTGGCGTTCTTCAGCTTCGTGGGCAACTGGAACAACTTCTTCCTGCCGTATCTCGTGCTGCCGAACAGCGAGCAGTTCCCCGTCCAGGTGGGCCTGAACCAACTGCTCACCTCCACACCGTCGTTCAACCCCGTCGCCGGCGCCGGACTGGACATCACCATCCCCGAACTCGCCCTGGCCATCATCATCGCCATCCTGCCCGTGCTGGTGCTCTTCGTCTTCTCGCAGCGCACGCTGGTGTCCGGGATGCTCGCCGGATCGAGCAAGGAATGAGCGGCGCCCCGGCCGCGAAAGGAGACCGCGTGTACCGGCTCGATCCGCGCTACGCCCCCGCCCCGCAGGCCGCCCTCCACACGGGTTGGCTGGCAGTGGCCTCCCAACTCCCTTACGGCCGTGCGGTGGTGGCCGTCGAGGGGCCACCGTCCGTCGACTGGTCCCTCCTCGCCGATCGCCTCGCACACGAGCTGACCGAGCGCGGCACCCCCGTCGCCCTGCTCGACATCCGGAGCCACTACGCAGGGCCGGCGCTCGTCAGAAGCCGTACCGAGCGACCGGCGGACGCCGACGACCCCTACTTCCGCAGGCTCGCCGACAACCCCCTCGGCGACCTCTTCGAGACCCTCCCGGTATCCGCACCGCCGGCGGAGGGACTGCTCCTCGTCTACGGGCCCGGCGCCGCCCTCGTGGAGCACGACGTGCTCTGGTACGCCGATGTGCCCAAGCGCTACGCGGAGGCCGCCGTCGGCGCTGGTGAGGTGGGCGCCAACCTCGGTCTGCCGGACGAGAAGCCCGACTTCAGGCGGCTGTTCTACGTCGACTGGCCGATGCTCGACCGGCACCGCGACTCACTCGCCCGCCGCCTCGACGCCTGGCTCGACGTGCAGCACCCCGGCCACCCGGCGTGGATCGCCGGAGCAGGCCTGCGCGCCACCTGCGCCACCCTGGCCCGCCGGCCCGTCCGCACCCGCCCTTACTTCAACTCCACGCCCTGGGGCGGCCATTGGGCACAGCGCGAGCTCGGCTTCAACCCCGACTCCCGCAACACCGCGCTGGGTTACGAACTGATCGCGCCCGAGGCCGGCATCCTCATCGGCACCGGACCGGAGGCCCAGGCCGAGGTGCCGTTCCAACTCCTGTGCGTGCTGGAACCGTTGAGCGTGCTGGGCGCAGAGGTGCACGCCCGCTTCGGCACGTCCTTCCCGATCCGCTTCGACTACCTGGACACCGTCGGCGGCGGCAGCCTCTCCGTGCACTGCCACCCCAAGGAGTCGTACATGCGCGAGCGTTTCGGCTGGGCGTACACCCAGCACGAGACGTACTACCTGACCCTCGGCAGCGACGACACCAAGGTGTATCTCGGCCTGCGCCAGGACGCCGACGTCGACGGATTCCGCAAGGAGGTGGAGCGGGCCGTCACCGACGGAGTCCCCATGGACCCCGAGGACCATGTCCTGGCCTTCCCCGCCGAGCAGGGCCAGTTGTTCATGATCCCGGCGGGCACCCCGCACGCGAGCGGCGCGGGCAACCTCGTGCTGGAGATCAGCGCCACGCCGTATCTCTACAGCCTGAGGTTCTACGACTGGCTGCGGCCCGGCGCCGACGGCAACCCGCGCCCGCTGCCGTACGAGCACGGGTTCGCCAACCTGGAGACCGGCCGACGCGGGGAGGCCGTCGCCCGCGACCTGGTTCAGCAACCGCGCACCCTGCGCGAGGGCACCGGCTGGCGGGAGGAGGTCATCGGCGAACTGGCCGAGATGTTCTACGAGGTCAGGCGCTTCGTGCTCGACGCCGGGGCCGAGACCGCCGATGACACGCAGGGCCGGTTCCACGTCCTGAACGTGGTGGAAGGGGAGGGCGTCACCGTGCGCACGGCGGCCGGAGACCGGCACGAACTGGCCTACGCGGAGACCCTGACCATGCCGGCCGCGGTCGGCCGCTACACCCTGCGAGCGGCCGGTGCCGGCCCGGTGCGTGTCGTGAAGGCGCTGGTCCGTTGATCCCGGTCCTGGAGATCGGCGGCACCCATGTCACCGCCGCGCTCGTCGACCTGCGCGCCGGAGGAGTCACCAGCCGTACGCGCAAGCCGCTCGACGCGGACGGCGCTGCCGAAGACATCCTCGACGTCGTACGGGGCTGCGCCGACGGACTGCCGGCGCCGCCCGGTGCGCGGTGGGGAGTGGCGGTGCCCGGGCCGTTCGACTACGCGAGGGGGGTCGCCCTCTTCAAGGGCGTGGGCAAGTTCGACGCGCTGTACGGGACGGACGTCCGGGCAGCGCTCCTGCACGGGCTGCGGCAGCGCCCCGGCGACGTCGTGTTCCTCAACGACGCCCACGCCTTCCTGACCGGCGAGTGGTCCGCGGGTACCGTCCGGGGGCACCGCCGCGCCGTGGGCATCACGCTCGGCACCGGTGTCGGCTCGGCGTTTCTCGCCGACGGCCGCATCTGCGACGACGGTCCCGGCGTACCGCCCGAGGGGCGGATGGACCTCACCGAGATCGACGGCCGACCGCTGGAGGACACGGTCTCCCGCCGGGCGATCCTCGCCCGATACGGCGACCCCGCCGCCGATGTGCACGACATCGCCGACCGGGCCAGGGCGGGAGAGGAGCGGGCCCGGCGGGTGCTGGACGACGTCTTCACCGGCCTGGGTGCCGTGCTGGGCCCGCGCCTGCTGGACTTCGACGCGACCGCCCTGGCCGTCGGAGGCTCCATGGCCCGCTCATGGGACCTCGTGGCCCCCGCGCTGTCCGCCGGCCTCGTGACCGGGGGCTGGGCACCGGACGACCCGCGTGCCGACGCGGCTCCGCTGCCTCCCGGAGTCCGACGCCCTCGCGTGATGAAACCTGCCGGCCCAGCGGGGGACGCCGCGCTGGTGGGCGCGGCCCGCGCGGCGGCGGTGAGGGACCCCGACTGAACCTCCGCTGCGGACGTTGCGTATCCATCCGCAGGGACAACTCCGGTCTCTGCCACGGGATGTGACGTAAGGAGAGCGCCGTGCCCACACCGCCCGCGTCCGACTCGGCGGACGACCGCACCGCGCTGGAGCCCATTCGCGTGCTGCGCCCGCGCAGCACCGCCGCGCTGGCCCAACTCCTCGACGACATACGCCAGGACGAGCACTACCGCGGCCACGCCACCGAGACCGCACCCGTCCCGCAGACCTCGCCCGACGGCGAGACAGCGGAACTCCCGCCCGTCCCCGGCCGCAGGACGGAGCGACTCCCCGCGGTCCGCCCGCGCCTGGGACCCGGACAGCGCCGGGCGGCCGTACTGATCGCGGTCGCCGCGGCGGCGGTCGCCGGCTTCGGCTGCTCCCTCCTGATCCCCGGCCCCACCGCAGCCACCACCCCGCCCGCACCCTCGCCGAGCGCGTCGGCCGCCCCGACGTCCGCCGCCCCAACCTCGGCCGCCCCCAGCACAGTTGGGACTCCCGACGTGCTGACCAATCCCGGCTTCGAGTCGGGCAGCATCTCGCCGTGGAACTGCGCCGGCCACTCGGGCCCGATCGTCTCCTCACCCGTCCACGGGGGCTCCAAAGCCCTTAAGGGAACGGTGAGTTCGAGCGACACCGCGCAGTGCGACCAGACCGTCGCGGTACGGCCGAACACCACCTACGCGCTCAGCGGCTGGGTCCGCGGCTCCTACGTCTACCTGGGCGTGAACGGCGGAACCTCCACCTGGACCACCTCCCCCGCCGGCTACAGCCCCCTGACCGTCTCCTTCACCACGGGCCCGTCCCAGACCAGCGCGACCGTCTACGTCCACGGCTGGTACGCACAGGGCGGCTACTACGCCGACGACATCACCCTGGGCGTGTCCGGTGGCGGCGGCCCTACCTAGAGTGGGGCGCGTGACCGACACCAGCGACACTCTCCCCGCCGACAGCGAGGCGCAGGCTCCACGGCGGAGCCCACTGCTCCGCCTGATGCGCTATCTCCCCCTGATCGCCCCGGTTCTGCTGTGGGCCGTGCCCTGCTGGGTGCTCCTGTACACCGGCCAGCACTGGCCGCTGCCCGTCGCGTTCGCCGGCACCACCTTGTTCGTCCTCGGCCTCGCCGGTATGCCGCTCGCGATGGTGCGCGGCCACGGCCGGCGCCAGCAGGACCGGATGGCGATCCTCGGTGACACGCTGCTCGGCAGCACCTGGGTCCTGTTCACCTGGTCCGTTCTGCTCGGCGTCCTGCTGCGGCTCGCCCTGACCCTGGCAGGCGTCGGCGAGAGCCAGGACCGGGCCCGCGTCGTCACCTGGGCCGTCCTCGGCACCACCGCCGTACTGCTCGCCTGGGGATACGCCGAAGCCCGCCGCGTGCCACGCGTGCGCAGCCTGGACGTACAACTCCCCCGGTTGGGCGCCGGGTTGGACGGCACCCGCGTCGTCCTCATCACCGACACCCACTACGGCCCGCTCGACCGCGCCCGCTGGTCGGAGCGGGTGTGCGAGACCGTGAACGCTCTGGAAGCCGACGTGGTCTGCCACACCGGCGACATCGCGGACGGCACCGCCGAACGCCGCCGCGCCCAGGCTGTCCCGCTCGGTACCGTGCGGGCCACCCATGCCCGGGTGTACGTCACCGGCAACCACGAGTACTACAGCGAGGCCCAGGGCTGGGTCGACCTGATGGACGAGCTGGGCTGGGAGCCGCTGCGCAACCGCCATCTGCTGCTCGAACGCGGCGGCGACACCCTCGTGGTCGCCGGGGTGGACGACGTCACCGCCGAGTCCTCCGGTCTGGCGGGCCACCGCGCCCACCTCGCCGGAGCCCTGAACGGCGCCGACCCCGACCTGCCCGTCCTGCTCCTGGCGCACCAGCCCAAGTTCGTCGACCGGGCGGCTGCCGCGGGCATCGACCTCCAGCTCTCCGGCCACACCCACGGCGGCCAGATCTGGCCCTTCCACCACCTGGTCCGCCTCGACCAGCCCGCCCTGGCCGGCCTCAGCCGCCACGGCTCCCGCACGCTGCTCTACACCAGCCGCGGCACCGGCTTCTGGGGCCCGCCGTTCCGCGTCTTCGCCCCCAGCGAGATCACCCTGCTGGTACTCCGCTCCCCGCAGGCGGCCGCCGCGCCGTAGCCCCCCGTCAGCGCACCCGCCCCCGAGGCTTCAACGCCAGCGGAGGCAGCTCGGGAGCCGGCAGCGGCGCGCCGTCATAACCCTTCACCTCGCCGAATCGCGACCCCGTCATCCAGTCCTCACGCGCCTGCACGATCTCTTCCTGGGTGCGGCCGATCCAGTTCCAGAACCATTGCTCCACCCGGCGTTTCCGCAGGCCAGAGCCGTACGAGTCCTCCAAAGTCAGCATCAGGCCGCTACGGAGACAGGGCGCCATACACCTCTTTGCCCACCTGCAGAGCCGGGTGACAGTAGTTCCCCGTACGTCGAACTGATCGCCGACAGACTCGCGCATGTTGAGAACAGCGTTGACGGTCGTCCAGCACAGATCGGCCGTGTCAAAGCCTGCGCTGCACTTGGCTCGCTTCCCAGCCAGCTAGCGGGGGCCACGTTTCGGTGGGGCCGGAGCGGTTTCGAGGCCCTCTTCGCGTCCTGGTCGATCCACCCATTGACGTGAGCGTGCTGGACAAGATCCTTTGACCAACGACGGCGCGTAGCGGCTTGGGAAGGAGCACGGATCGCGGTCCTGGCTTCGGCTGCGTGGACCAGGACGCGGTGGAGGAGGCCGCCGAGCACGATGACCGCGGAAGTGTAGACGCCATGTTCTTGGCAGATGCGTGCCTCATCGAGGCATGGTTGAACTGCGTTGGACCGATGGTGTCCCGCCGAGGACACCGTCGGCGAATTCGGTCGTGGTCGCGAAATGCCCTTGCGGCGGCGGGATGATGGCCTGAACGGCGCGGGGGCGCGAACGTGAGGTGATCGAGGTGCCGCTGCGGCCACGTCTGCCGGGTGAGGCTCCGGCCCAGACCGCCGAGGTTGCCCGGCCGGCGTTCCCGAAGGGGTGTCTGCGCATGCGGATCCGGGAAGCGGTCGGGCCACTTTCACCGACAAGGACCTCGTGGATCTGTTCCCGTCACGTGGTCAACCCACATGACCACCCCATCAGTTGGCGATCGTGTCGATGCTGCAGTTCGCGGAGGGCTCGCCGGACCGCCAGGCGGCCGCTGCCCTGCGCAGGCGCATCGACTGGAAGTTTCTCCGGCTGCTGGAGTTAACCGATCCCGGGTTCGACCACTCCGTGCTGAGCGAGTTCCGGCACCGTCTGGTGGCCGACCGGGCGCCACGGCGTCTGTTTGACCTGAACCTGGGCCGACTGCGGAAGGCGGGCCTGTTGGTGCGGCCCGGTGGCCAACACACCGATTCCACGCATGTCCTGGCCGCGGTGCGCCGGCTGGAGAACACCGCCGAACATCTGCGCGCCGCGCTGAACGCACACTCGCGCTGGATCATGCGGCGGAGTCCACGTTGTCGACAGGGCTTTGTGTTGTCTGTTGTCCATCGCGAGCTCGGCCTCTCTGCCCCGGCCAAGGCGCCCGCATGGGGCAGTGTCGGACTGCCAGGGGGCGTTGTCCGTCGAGGCTTGCACCGTGGTGCTGTGCTCACGCCGGGGCACCGACATGGGACCGGCTTCCCCGAGATCGTGGCCGCAGCCGGGCGACTGCCGGACGCGACCGCGATCGACTGCGTTATGTGACCTGTGGGGGTGTCTCAGCCCCCAAGGTGTCTCAGGCGGCGCAGCTCCCACAGACGAGACGTGACGGGCGTCGCGGCCTCGTGCCGCAGCGGCCGCTCAGAGGTGGCCGTCCAGGAACTTCCGCACCTCGGCGGTGGTCATGGGCCCCGTGCCGTGTGCCACCGCCTCTCCCTCCTTCAGCAGGACGTAGGACGGGGCTCCGGTGATCCCGTATCGCTCGGTCGCGGCCGGACAACGCGTGATGTCGGCGCGGACGGCCGTCAGGCGGCCCGTGTAGGCGTCGGCGATGCCACCCACGACGAGGTCCATCACCCGGCAGGGCTCGATCGCCTTGGGCCATGTCCCGGTGAAGTATGCGAGGACCGGGACTCCGCTCATCCCGAGGATGAAATTGAACTCCGCGTCCTCACGCGGTCGGTGAACCCGCTTCGCCATAGGAGCTCCTGATCTCACGTTCCGTCATTCCATCCCCATCATCCCTCCCGCGGTGCGCCAGGCCGGCCCGGTCGGTCGTCCCGTTGGCCTGTGGGAAGGGAGGCGCGGGGCCGTCGCAGAACCACGGTGGTCCCCGGCGCGAGCAGCCCGGCCCCCCGCCTCTGGTGACCCGGCCCGGCCGCCCCGCCGGTCACCCAGCTGCAGCCCTCCGCGCGCCCGTGGGTCAGCTCGTGCCAGGACAGCCGTATCCGCCACCACGCTTCTCAGAGACGGCGCCCCCGACGGGCTTCCCAAGGCCTTGTCCGGTCTTCACACCAACCCCAGGTCTCAGCCGGCTGAGACCGCTCGCCCCGGGCCGCATGAGCCAGCTGATGGCACGAGAACGAGGCACGATTCCTGGACCGCCAGCGGACGCGGTCGTGGACGGTCGAAGTACGCGTCAGCTGACCCCAAGACCGACCGCCAGCGTCAGTTCAAGGACCCGCTGCGGCGATGCGAGATCCGGAAACAGCTCCCGCAGCTGCGACATCCGATACCGGACCGTCTGGGGATGGACGAACAACGCCGCCGCCACCTCGTCCCGCCTGCCCTGGTGCAGCAGCCACTCCCGCAACGTCTCCTCCAGCCGCCGTGCGGTCGCGACAGGCAAGGTCCGCAACGGTGCGAGGGCTCGGGCACGCAGGTCCGCGAACGCGTCCACGTCGGCGCTCAGCACCAGCTCGGGCAGGTGGTCCTCGGTGTCGCGAATATCAGCGGAGAGGGAGCGCGCGCGTACGGCTCGTGCGTACGAGGCGGACGCTCGAGTCCATGGCCGGGCCGGGCCGACCACGGCGGTGCGGTCGGTCAGCTGCCGCAGGAGATGTGATCGGTCGGCATCGGGGACGAGCAGCACACCGGTCGCGTCCGGCAGATCGTCGAGGACGAGGGTGCCCGGGTCGAGCGCGCGGTAGGCAGGCCGGGCCTGGGCGGCGGGCAGCAGGACCGCGGTCAGCGAAACCGGAGGCTGCCACCCGGCCCGTTGAGCAGAGGCCAGCAGCACGTCCGGGCTCGCGCCGGCGAGGAGGTCGCGGGCCAGGTGTTCCAGGTGGCGCTCGTGGTCCCTGCCCCGGGCGGTCAGTTCGTCGGCGTGGCCCGCGGCGCTGGCGGCGGAGAGCTCGTCGATGTAGGCGAAGGTCAGCTCGGCGAACTTGGCGACCTCGGCGGCGGGCAGACCCGCGGGTACGGCACCCGCTGCCAGACATCGCCAGGCCACGCGGGCGCCGACGCGGTAGGCGCTGAGCAGGGCGTCCATCGAACGGCCGTCGCGCACCTCTCCGCGGCCCAGCTCGTAGGCCGCGTCACCGGCGTCACCGCCCGTGGCGTTCCCGCTCGCGAGGTCCAGGTAGTGCCCCAGGGCGGTGCGGACGGCTCGGCGCATGGTGGCGCCCATGCGGCCCGAAAGGGCGTTGGCGTAGGGCGGGACCTCGTCGATGATCGCCTCGACGACCTCGTCCGCGGTGGTCTTCAGCGCGGCCCGAAGTGCGGTGACCGTCGTCTCATCCAGGGCCAGTTCGCTGGCCCTCCGAACTGCATGGCTCACGTTTCTATTCCCTGCGAACAATTCAGCCGACCAGATTCACATCTTGCGGACAGGACTTTACGCCTTGAGGCGCAGCAGGCTGGAGTCATGACGAGTACAGCCCTCCGCACCAGGGCGTGGAAACTGCTGGAGATGGTCACGACGCCGCTGCTGCCGTCGGACTACCTCGACCTGGTCAGCCCGCTGCGTACGGGCGCTGACCTGCGTGGGCGAATCGAGGCCGTGCACCCCGAGACGGGTGACGCCGCGACCATCGTGATCAGACCGGGGCGGGGCTGGCGCGGCCACACGGCCGGTCAGTACGTGCGGATCGGGGTCGACGTCGACGGGGTGCGCCTGTGGCGTGCCTACTCCATCACCTCGCCGACAAACCGCCAGGACGGCCGCGTCACGATCACCGTGAAGGCGATCCCGGACGGCAAGGTCAGCAACCACCTGGTCCGCAGAGCGGAACCGGGCACGCTGATCCAGCTCGACCAGGCGACCGGTGACTTCGTGCTGCCGCAGGCCAAGCCCGCCAAGGTGCTCTACCTGACGGCCGGCAGCGGCATCACGCCCGTGATGGGCATGCTGCGCGACATCGAGTTCGACGACGTCGTCATGGTCCACTGCGCGCCACAGCCGCACGACGTGATCTTCCGCGACGAACTGCACGACCTGGTCGCGGACAAGAAGCTGCGGCTCACCGAGGTACACACCGCCACAGACGGCATGCTCGACATCGCCCGTCTCGACGAACTCGTGCCCGACTGGGCCGAGCGCGAGACCTGGGCCTGCGGGCCCGCGGGCCTGCTCGACGCCGCCGAAGAGCACTGGACCGAGCACGGCGTACAAGAGCGCCTGCACACCGAACGCTTCCGCCCCAGCATCGTCGTCGCCGGCGAAGGAGGCGAGGTCACGTTCAGCGCCACCGGCAAGACCGTCGACGCGGACGGCGCCACGCCGTTGCTGGACGTCGGCGAGGAGGCCGGCGTGCTCATGCCCTCCGGCTGCCGCATGGGCATCTGCTTCGGCTGCGTCACGCCGCTCAAGGCGGGCGCCGTCCGCGACCTGCGCACCGGCGAGATCACCGAGGCCGAACCGGGCGTCCTCATCCAGACCTGCGTGTCCGCCGCGGCGGGCCCCTGCGACATCGAACGGTAGGAGCACCTTGACCGCCACCGACCCCACCGCCCACCTGACCGCGGAGCAGATCGAGGAGCTCGGCCGCGAGCTGGACGCGATCCGCGACGAGGTGATCGCCGGCCGCGGCGAGAAGGACGCCGCCTACATCCGTAAGGTCATCTCGGCGCAGCGCAAGCTCGAACTGGTCAGCAGGGGCGTACTGCTGTTCTCGATCTTCCCGCCCGCGTGGCTGCTCGGCACCGCCGGTCTCTCCGTGGCGAAGATCATGGACAACATGGAGATCGGCCACAACATCCTGCACGGCCAGTGGGACTGGATGCGGGACCCGAAGATCCACTCCACCACCTGGGAGTGGGATCACGTCTCGCCGTCCGAGCAGTGGAAGCACTCGCACAACGAGCTGCACCACACGTACACCAACGTGATCGGCAAGGACAACGACCTCGGCTACGGCATCATGCGCGTCGACGAGGACCAGAGGTGGCACCCGTTCCACCTCGGCCAGCCGCTGTGGAACTTCCTCAACGCCTGCTTCTTCGAGTACGGCATCGCAGCGTACGACCTGGAACTCGGCAAGAACCTGAACAAGCGCCGCCGCAAGAACCCGGAGTTCCGCGCGCGGGCCAAGGCCGTGGGCCGCAAGATCCGCAAGCAGGTGCTCAAGGACTACGTGATCCACCCGCTGCTGTCGGGCCCGTCGTTCCTCACCACGCTCGCCGCCACGTTCACCGCGAACCTGGTCCGCAACATCTGGACCCACTCGGTGATCATGTGCGGGCACTTCCCCGAGGGCGTGCAGGTCTTCGAGCGCCGGTCGATCAAGGACGAGACCCGCGGCCAGTGGTACCTGCGCCAGATGATGGGCTCGGCGAACATCAGCGGCAGCAGGGCCATGCACTTCATGACCGGCAACCTGTCGCACCAGATCGAGCACCACCTGTTCCCGGACCTGCCGAGCAACCGGTATGCCGAGGTCGCGGTGAAGGTGCGCGCGCTGTTCGAAAAGTACGAGCTGCAATACGTCACCGGCCCGCTGCCCAAGCAGGTGTTCTCCGCGTGGTACAAGGTCTTCCGGCTCTCGCTGCCGAACAGGAAGCCCAAGGTCAAGACGCCGGACCGCGAGCAGGAGCTCGTCGCGGCCTGATTCCGGTAGTGGTTCAGTTCTTCCGGCCGTGCCGGCGGCCCCGCCGGGTTCGGTGAGATCCGTTGCGGACGGTGGGCGGCCGCGACATCAGACCGTACGACACGGGATCCGGGCAGCCCGGTGTCCGGCTGCGCTGCCTGGACGTGCGCCAGGAGCTCAGCACACAGCCCCCGGCGAGGTGTTGTAGCGCGCCGACCTGCCGTGGTCGGGCCGGTAGTCGGGTGCGTACGCGCACTCGTTTTGCCGACGGGCGGGCTGGGTGGAAGGCATGGGCTGTGACGTGGACACTGCTGCCACCGATGCTCGCCGCCTCTGTGTCCGATCCCGCGCTGCTGCCGGTGAGCAAGATTCCGGCCATGCGCGGACCAAGTCGCCGTCCACCGCCGACAGGGGACTCGCTTCTGCAGCTCAGAGCACGAGTTTCGTGTACCACCAGCAGACGAAGAAACTGCTGGTGCACAACATCCGAAGCGGGCACCAAGGACTACCAAGCCAAGACATCACTGTTCTCGCGTCTTGTCAGTGCCCGCCAATCGCGAGACGGCCGGGCAACATCCCCGATCGGACCAACCGTCAGCGCCCCCAAGAGACTTTCGATACGCCGGGCCCGAGATGGCAACTCACGGCACCAGGCACCACCGAAGCCCGCCCACAAACTGCAGCCAATGACTGACACACCATCAGGAAAGTCAGCAAGCGGACTGCCACAGCTGCCCGCACACGGCCCAGCAGGTCAACGCACTCTCCCTCGCGGCTTCAACGCCACCGGCGGCAGCTCAGGAGCCGACAGCGGCGCCCCCTCATACCCCTTCACCTCACCGAATCGCGACCCCGTCATCCAGTCCTCACGCGCCTGCACGATCTCCTCCTGGGTGCGGCCGATCCAGTTCCAGAACAAAGGCGACCCTGCGCGCGTTTGCGCAGGTCGGCGGCGACTCGGAGTTCTGACGGTCAGCAAACTGTCAGCATCGGTCGTGAGGGGTCAGCAAGCCATGGCTTCGGATTCGTTGGTTCGTGGGATGGGGTCGTTCTTCAAGGAGTGTGGGCATCCGAGGTCTCGGTGGTCGAAGTGCCCTCATCCGTACAAGATCCGGTACCGGGCGGTGGGCGGACAGCAGACGGAGGAGTCGGGGTTTTCGAATCAGGACCAGGCCGTTGATCGTCTGTTGGAGGTCTACAACGCGAAGAAGGCGGCTCCGCGGGGGCAGGCGAAGGCGGCGCGGGTCGCGAAGTACGGTGCGATGCGGTTCGGGGAGTACGCGGCTGAGTGGAAGGCTGGGCAGCGGGATCTGGGGCCGGCATCGGTGGCGCATCTGGAGTCGCTGCTCTCGATTCATCTGCTGCCGCTGGTGGGCAGTCGGCGGATGGACACCTTCGACCACAAGGTCGTTGAGGGGTTCATCCAGACGATGGAGCGCAATGGTGTGGGTCTGGCGGCGCAGTCCAATGCGTTCGACAAGCTGAAGGCGATCCTTCTGGACGCGCACCGGCTGGGGTTGTTCGACGACAATCCGGTGACGGGTGTGAAGGCGCCGCAGTACGACCCGAAGCGTGTGGTGATTCCCTCTCCGGCGCAGTTGCCGGGGATACGTTCCGCCGGTGATGACAGCTTCCTGCTCGTCGCGGACCTGATGAGCGGGTGCGGGATGCGCAATGGGGAGGCGTTTGCGGTCAATCTCAACAACATCGTGGCCGATGACGTCTACCGCATCAGTGAACAGGTCAACCGGACCACGGGTGAGTACGACCGGCTCAAGCACCGCAAACCTGATGAGTACCGGGACGTGCCGCTGCCTGCCCGGACGAGACGGAGCATCGAGTGGTACGCGGACAAGCACGGCACCTTCGATGGTTATCTGCTCCGTCACCCGGGCGACCCGTCCAGACCGTTCCCTCACTATCACATTGCGAATCAGTGGCAGCGGATCAAGAGGGCCGGGCAGACCGATATCCCTGACGGCATGGTCGTCTACAGTCTGCGGCACTTCTTTGCGTCCAACTGCCTGACCCACGGCATTCCGATCACGGACGTCGCGGAATGGATGGGTCACAAGACCATCGAGGTCACGTACAAGATCTACCGGCATCTCATGCCCGGCTCGATCAGCAAAGCCGCCCAGACACTCAACCTCGATCTCGTCGCATAACGTGGACAGTGGAAAGCAGCATCTGCCGATCTCACAGATAGGTGAGTGACCTCGCGACCACAAACGACGTTGCCTCAGCCCATAGGGCTGAAGAACTCGGCCGTCCTACCCAAGCCTTGGACCTTAAACAAGGACGTCGTGCGAGTCGCGAAGAACCGCGGCCTGGGTGTGACGGTCGAGCAAGTGGCCACCGACTTCGGAATGCACCGGATGACATATTGGAAATGGATACATTGGGCCGACATCAATGACGGCGCCAGGCCGGGGGTGTCCAGTCAAGAGAGCGCGGAACCGCGGGAAGCACGTCGGCGGATCAAGCTGCTGGAGCAGGAGAACGAGGTCCTGCTCCGGGCCGCGGCTTATCTGTCGCAGGCCCGTCTGCCGGGCAAAGACTCGCATCCCGCCCCCTCAGAACCACCCCGCCGGGAACACCGCCCGCACCTCCCACCCGCCCCCTGCGCGCGGGCCGGCCCGGAGTTCACCGCCGAGCGCCGTCACCCGTTCCGTGAGGCCGACGAGACCGAAGCCGCCGCCGTGCGCGGCGGCCGGGAGCTGGGTGCCGCCGCGGCCGTCGTCCGTCACCGTGACCTCCAGCCGACGGCCCGCCCGGCGCAGCCCCACGGTGACCTCGGCGGCGTCGGCCGCGTGCCGTCGTACGTTCGTCAGGGCCTCCTGTACGACGCGGAAGGCGGCGGACTGCACCTCGTGCGGGAGGTCGTCGGGCAAGGCGGGGTCGCGGCGCAGGGTGACCTTCTGGACCGGGCTCGCGAAACCGTCGACCAGTTCGGCGACGGCCGCCAGGTCGCCGGCCGGCCGCGTCCGGTCCGGCGTCGCGCAGCACACCGACCGTGCGCCGCATGGACGCCAGGGCCTCGGTCGCGGCGCATTCGATGCCCGAGAGCACAGGGTCGAGGTCGTCCGTCTGCCGCCCTCGGCCGGACGAACGCCGAGATCGCCGCCGAGCTGTACGTCTCCCTGTCCACGGTGAAGACACACCTCTCCAGCGTCCAGCTGAAACTGGCCGCATGGAACCGCGTCGAGATCGCGGCCTGGGCCTGCCAGCACGATCAGGTACGGCCGGGCTCCTGAGCCCTCACGCCGAGACGTCCACGGCCGCCTCGGCGTGCGTGACGAAGTCGTCGACCAACTAATGGGTGAGCTCCAGTGGCAGGCTCCACGGCCGCCCCTTGCGCACCGAATCCGCACCCTCCCGCCGCAACGCTGTGATCAGCTTGCCGAACTGACGCGGGATCAGCCACTGTCCACGTTATGCGACGAGATCGAGGTTGAGTGTCTGGGCGGCTTTGCTGATCGAGCCGGGCATGAGATGCCGGTAGATCTTGTACGTGACCTCGATGGTCTTGTGACCCATCCATTCCGCGACGTCCGTGATCGGAATGCCGTGGGTCAGGCAGTTGGACGCAAAGAAGTGCCGCAGACTGTAGACGACCATGCCGTCAGGGATATCGGTCTGCCCGGCCCTCTTGATCCGCTGCCACTGATTCGCAATGTGATAGTGAGGGAACGGTCTGGACGGGTCGCCCGGGTGACGGAGCAGATAACCATCGAAGGTGCCGTGCTTGTCCGCGTACCACTCGATGCTCCGTCTCGTCCGGGCAGGCAGCGGCACGTCCCGGTACTCATCAGGTTTGCGGTGCTTGAGCCGGTCGTACTCACCCGTGGTCCGGTTGACCTGTTCACTGATGCGGTAGACGTCATCGGCCACGATGTTGTTGAGATTGACCGCAAACGCCTCCCCATTGCGCATCCCGCACCCGCTCATCAGGTCCGCGACGAGCAGGAAGCTGTCATCACCGGCGGAACGTATCCCCGGCAACTGCGCCGGAGAGGGAATCACCACACGCTTCGGGTCGTACTGCGGCGCCTTCACACCCGTCACCGGATTGTCGTCGAACAACCCCAGCCGGTGCGCGTCCAGAAGGATCGCCTTCAGCTTGTCGAACGCATTGGACTGCGCCGCCAGACCCACACCATTGCGCTCCATCGTCTGGATGAACCCCTCAACGACCTTGTGGTCGAAGGTGTCCATCCGCCGACTGCCCACCAGCGGCAGCAGATGAATCGAGAGCAGCGACTCCAGATGCGCCACCGATGCCGGCCCCAGATCCCGCTGCCCAGCCTTCCACTCAGCCGCGTACTCCCCGAACCGCATCGCACCGTACTTCGCGACCCGCGCCGCCTTCGCCTGCCCCCGCGGAGCCGCCTTCTTCGCGTTGTAGACCTCCAACAGACGATCAACGGCCTGGTCCTGATTCGAAAACCCCGACTCCTCCGTCTGCTGTCCGCCCACCGCCCGGTACCGGATCTTGTACGGATGAGGGCACTTCGACCACCGAGACCTCGGATGCCCACACTCCTTGAAGAACGACCCCATCCCACGAACCAACGAAAGCGCCACAAGAATCCCGACTTGGATTGTGCATGGTTATGACTTACTCGACAGCGTTCAGCCTGTAACACGCTGCTGCTTTACCCAGGATTCGACTTCCGAGACCCTGAATCGTATCTTCGCATTAGATCCTCCGCCGAATCTATAGGAGGCCAAACCCAATCGCGCGGCGTTTCTATACAGCCAAGAAACCGAGACGCCAAGATAATCAGCCGCCTCCTTGACAGTCATAAATTTCGTTCCCATAAATTCCTAGCAATCGTCGTGAGATGCGAGCGCGAGCGGGGGTTCAACCTTCCCCGACTCTTCATTGGCCGCCGAGCGCCTCGGAACGAAATCGGATTTCGTCACCATCCGCTCACAGAAGCGTCCTTGCATTTCCGCAACGGGCGCCGAATATTAATCTTGTCAGTAGAGGACAGGGTCGCCCTCCCAGACACGACCCGATCCCCCAAGTTCGCAACGGCTCCACCGCCAAGCACAGACAAGGACGAACAGCATCAATGGTCTGCACGATCCCCGGTTTCGGTAACCGGGGATCGTGGCCTATAGTCCGCGCAGCCAGGCGCATAGGCCGTGTCCTGCGAGTTGAGGCAGGCAAGGTGTTTGCCACAGCAGAGGGCGGCCTCCGGCTCAACGAAGGCCAGGTAGTTGCGAGTAGAGCCTCGAAGCAGGGACTGATTCTGCGCTAGCCGGACAGCCGCGACATCGTGCGCTCGATCACCCATCTCCGGCCCCGACACGACCGCTCGACTCGACATCTTTGCAGGTGACACCCGGCTTCCGCCTGCCGCGCACCCATTCCCGCAGATCGGCCCGGCAAATCCCTACCAACGCAAAGGCATTGGGGCTTGAAGTGCCAGCCACATCGAAGGCGCGCCGTTTCCGCTTATGGCAGTCCGTTCGCGCCCGACGGGACGCGTGCCCTAAGAACCCGACCGGATGAAGTCATTTGGATTTATCTCTGTCGGTGATCTCGTGAAACTAACTCTACGGATTTCCTTCGCCGCAGGCTCTCCGCTACAACCTAAGTGCTGTCCCGCAACTGCTGGTTACGAGTGAGATGATCTTGCGGTGTCTGGTGTGATCACGGCGTCGGAGCCGTCCTGGATAGCCCCGTTCACCGGGCTGAGCCCGCGTCAGTTCGGCAAGCTGGTCACCGTGTTGCGGCGCGAGGGTGCGGATCCGGTACGCAAGGGTCGGCCGTGGAGCCTGCCGATTGAGGGCCGCGTGCTGCTGGTCGCCGCCTACTGGCGGACGAACCTGACCATGCGCCAGTCAGCGCTGCTGTTCGGGGTGTCCAAGTCCGCGGCCGACCGCGTCATCGACCACCTCGGGCCTGCGCTTGCTCTTCGGCAACGCAAGCGATTCCGCAAGGACACCGTGCTGGTCGTGGACGGCACTCTGGTCCCCATGCGTGATCACAGTGTTGCCGAGCAGTCGAAGAACTACAGGTACTCGACCAACCACCAGGTCGTGATCCATGCCGACACCCGGCTCGTCGATACTGTCGGCCGGCCGCTGCCTGGCAATCGCAACGACTGCAAGGCATCGGAGCTGTCCGGAGCGAAAGACGCCGTCGGTCGCACCACGGTTATCGCGGACGGCGGTTATCGGGGCACCGGCCTAGTCATCCCGCACCGCCGCGAACGCGGACGAGCTGAACTCCTGGCCTGGAAGGAGGAGCACAACGCCTCCCACCGCAAGGTCCGCGCCCGCGTCGAGCACGCGTTCGCCCGTATGAAGACCTGGAAAATCCTGCGCGACTGCCGTCTCAAGGGCGACGGCGTCCACCACGCCATGCTCGGCATCGCCCGCCTGCACAACCTCGCGCTCGCCGAATGACCAAGCGATCAGCCAGGTCAGCAAACATGCGTGATGTGACGCCGACCGGCGGGCGGCCATATCACCCTGTTTCCACTGCCCAAGACAGGTCCAAACGTCTGCCTGAGGCCCAGCAACTCGTCTTAGTTCGGTGACCCGCGTCACACCCAGGTCCTGTCAGCAATCGGGGCGCCGTCTCGTTCGAAGGACACGCGAACGAGACAGGAGCAACGCCATGAAGTACCGCATCGTCGTACTCGGTGCCGGATATGCCGGGGCCTTCGCCGCCGGGAACCTGGCCCGTCGGCTTTCCCCCTCGGATGTCGAGATCACCGTCGTCAACGCCGTGCCCGACTTCGTCGAGCGGATGCGGCTCCACCAGCTCGCGATCGGCCAGGACCTCGCGTTCCGCAAGCTCGCCGACGTATTCGAGGGCACCGGGGTACGGCTGCGCCTGGCGCGCGTCACCGGCGTCGACCCCGGGCGCAAAACCGTTGCCGTGACCGGTGAGGACGGCGATGGCGAGCTCGCGTACGACACGCTTCTCTACGCGCTCGGCAGCTCCGTGGCCGACCACGGCGTCCCCGGCGTGGCCGAGTACGCCTTCGATGTGACCGGCCTGTCCTCGGCGCTCCGTCTGCGTGAGCGCCTGGCCGGCCTGGGTGAGGGCGCTGCCGTGCTGGTCGTCGGTGAGGGGCTGACCGGCATCGAGACCGCCACCGAGTTCGCAGAGTCCCGGCCCGACCTATCGGTCGCGCTCGCCGCCCGCGGCGAACTGGGCGCCTGGCTCTCACCAAAGGCCCGCCGTCACCTACGCCATGCCTTCGACCGGCTCGGCATCACCCTCCACGAATACACCGGCATCGAAGCCGTCGAGCCGACCCGGGCGATCGCCGCCGACGGTACCTCCGTCCCGGGCGACGTGACCGTGTGGTCGGTCGGGTTCGCCGTGCACCCCATCGCGGCCGCCAGCGGCCTGGAGGTTGCCGAGACCGGCCAGATCGTCGTCGACCGCACCATGCGCTCGGTCTCCCACCCGGACGTCTACGCCGCCGGTGACTGCGCCTATGCGATCGGCGAGAACGGCCGGCCACTGCCCATGTCGTGTGCCTTGGCCGGTGTCACCAACATGCAGGCGACCGCCGCGATCATCGCGCGCCTGACGGCCCGTGACGTGCCGACCATCGGCCTGAAGTACTACGGCAACCACATCAGCCTCGGGCGGCGGGACGCGATCTTCCAGATGGTGGACGGGGACGTCCGGTCGAAGTCCTGGTACCTGGGCGGCAAGGTTGCCGCGCGGCTCAAGTCGGGCGTACTGAAGGGGGCCGGGTGGGGTATCGATCACCCGACCTTCGGTATGCCGAAGCGCAAGCGCCGCCTGGCCAGCGCGCCTGACCGGGCCGGTGTGAGGGCCGCTGCATAGGCTGCCTCGCATGGAGAGCGCAGCCATCAATCGGTTCGAGGCCAGCCGGGGCCGGCTGGCCTCGCTCGCGTACCGTCTGCTCGGCTCGGCCGCCGATGCCGAGGACGCCGTGCAGGACACGTTCCTGCGCTGGGAGGCCGCGGACCGCGAACAGGTCGTGGTGCCGGAGGCGTGGCTGACCAAGGTCGTCACCAATCTCTGCCTCGACCGGCTCCGCTCGGCGCAGGCGCGCCACGAGCGGGCGGCCGGTGCCCGGTTGCCCGAGCCGCTTCTTGAGGGCGACCCCATGCTCGGCCCGGCCGACACCTTCGAGCAGCGCGAATCGGTGTCCCTCGCCGTCCTGACCCTGATGGAGAGGCTCTCGCCGGTCGAACGGGCCGTCTACGTCCTGCGCGAGGCTTTCTCGTACAGCCACGCCGAGATCGCCGGGATCCTCGACATCAGCGAGTCCGCGAGCCAGCAACATGTGCACCGGGCCCGGATCCGGGTTGCCGCCGAGCGCCGTCACGGCGGCGAGGCCGACCCCGCGTCCGCCCGCCGGGTCGTCGAGGAATTCCTCGCCGCCGCGATGTCGGGGCGCACCGAACGGCTGGTGGCCCTGCTCACCGACGACGTGACGGCGGTATCGGACGGCTACGGACTCGCCGGGCGGCTGTTGCGGTACGAGACGCGCGAGCGGGTGGCTTCCTACGTGCGGGCTGGCTTCAAGCCCACGCCGGCGAAGCTGCGGCTGGCCGGCGGCTCACCTGCGATGCATATCGGCCTGGTCAACGGCTCCCCAGCCGTCCTCGCCGTGGTCGACGACCGGGTCGTAGGCGCCGTGGCGTTCGAAGTCACAGACGGCAAGATCGCGTCGCTGCGTGGCATCGCCGCCGCAGACCGGCTCGCGCGCCTCAACGAGGTCTGGCGGCAGCACGAACCCGACGCACCGTTCATTAGCGCATGGTGACCGAAGCCACCGGAGTAGCCACCTACGAATCGTCACTGAGGGCAGACCAGGGCGGATCACAGCGCCCCTGGCCACCCATCGCGCGAAGTAACACCCGAAGCTTGCGGGACAGCACTTAGGTATTGATCTGGACTGAGTTGGGCTGGCGCCGAGGACGAGGTGGTAGAGCCGATGAAGGGGGTGAGTGGCTGGCGCCTTCAATTCGCTATCGGTGGACCGCGTACGGTTTACTCCGGCTTATCCGACGTCTTGAACTGCTCGCGACTTTGTTCCAATGGACGGCGCAGCTCCTCTTCCGAGATTTCGTTGCGGGTGCCTCCGCCCCACTCAGTCACGTATGTGCCCATGCCTCCGGGGATGTCGTCGATTCGAGTCACGATCAGGCAGTCTCCGGCCCACTCTCCGAACTCGGGACCCAGGCGCTCGCCTTCTCGCTCGGCGCGACCGGAAGCCAGCCTCTTGCCGTCCTCGTCGTAGATGACGGTCTCCTCTTCGGAGGCGGCCGTGCGGACACAGCTGTCGGGCGTCGAACCAGGAACGGTGTGTTCCTCGTCTTGCACTCCTACCGTGTAGGCGGTGAACGGGCTGCGGTCGACCCACGGCGCTCAGACCCAAAGCACGACGCCGACTGTGACAGCCGCTATGCCGGCAGCAGCGGCCCACATCGGTATGCGTCGCCAGTTCTTCTCCGGGGTCTTTGTTAGCGACACCGGCGCTGGTTCCGTTACAGCTTCCCCACCCTCAGCCATGCAGTGGATCATGCCAGCTCGGGCTCCGCTCAAGGTGGTTGGCCCCGCAATCTCCGCCTCGGACGAGGTGGGCAAGCGGCCCATACGGCTGGGTAGGGTCGTGCTACACCGAGCTGGAGAGGTAGTTGCATGGCCAACGAGATTGTGATCGCGCAGACGACCATCGACGACGAGGACCAGGCAAGGGCGCTGGCGCGGGGTGCGGTTGAGAACAAGTTGGCAGCGGGCGTTCACATCGATGCGCCGATCACCGCCGTCTACTGGTGGAAGAACGCGGTCGAGACGGCGCGGGAGTGGCGTATCTCGTACATGACGACGACGGACCGTCTCCCGCAGTTGGAGGCATGGCTCTCCGAGAAGCACCCGTACGACGTCCCGCAGTGGATCACGCTGCCTGTGACCGGCGGGTCTGAGGCGTATCTGTCGTGGGTCCTTGAGGAGACGACACGGGACTGAGGAACGACGTACCGCTCGACGGCGGTCGTGTTCCGAGCTTGCCGTGTGCGAATCAGGGGAACGATTCAGGACGCGAACTGCCGCAAGTGGTGGGCAAGTTCCCGCTCACTGTCGGGGAGCCAGGCGGCGATTTTCGCGGCGCGTTCCTTGCCCATCGTGTTGGGCTTGGCCTGTGACGCGGCCGTGAACTGGCGCGATACGTAGACGCCTTGCTCGACGTCGCCTCCGCGCAGCAGGGCCGAGGCGAGATCGCCGAGGACGACGACACCACCGTCCGGTAGTTCGTCCCCGAGGCGACCGACCGCCGTGTCGGCCGTGGCGGTGAGTTCGGATCGCCTCAACTGCCCGTACACGGAAAGAGCCAACGAATCCATCCGGTACGGCGTCACGAAGCGGACCCACGCCTGCTCGTTGGTGTGATCCGCGAAGTCGTATGCGAAGCGTGCTCGGTCAAGCGCACGAAGCGCCCCTGCCTCGTCGCCGACCGCGGCGGCTTCCTCCGCGTGCCTCCCTAGAACCCAGGCCGCGGCCGTGGCGTTGCCGTGGCCACGCACATCTTGGGAGGCCTGGGACAGGAGTTCCAGCTTCCTCTTCGACGTCGGCGCCCCGTAGCTGGCGTAGGTGAGGGCCAAGGCCCTGAGGGGAGGATGCCCGGCCTTCGCCGCGCACTCGATCGTGACGTCGTAATAGGAACCGGCCTTGGTGTACTCGCCCAGGTCCCAGGCCACCCAGCCGGCAAGGGCGGCGGTTTCCCCGGCTGCGACGGTGAGCGCCCGTTCGTGCTCGCCGGCGTGAGGCAGGGCCGCGGTGATCGCGTCAAGGTGCGACTCAACCGTGCCTTGCAGGCGGCGGGCACTGAGGTTGAGCTCCTGGACGTGCAGGTCGGCAGCACGGTTGACGAGCGCGACCGCCGCGGGCGTGTCGATGACCGAGCCCTTGCTGAGGGCGAAGGCGAGGCGTCCCCAGGGCTCGGCAGCCGCGCTTACGCCGATGGCGGCGCTGCCCAGCAGCGTGCGGCGCTTCACGTCGTCCTGGTCCTCCTCTTCACGGACGTTCCCGTTCCTCCGTCGGGCACGGGCGGCCTTGGCCTCCCGCAGTAGCTCTTCGAAGGGGACGCCCGACGCCACTGCGATGTGGGCGAGGGTGTGGTTCGTAGGGATGTTCTCGAACTTCTCGTAGCGGCTGATCTCTCGGCGGGTCAGGGTTTCCCGGCCTGAGGCAGCGTTGATCGCGTCTGCCTGCTGCTCTTTCGTCCGGCCTGCGTCCTTGCGGAGCCGGATCAGCAGTTCGGCGAACGGATCTGTCATGAGTGTGACCTCTGTTGTGGGCGGATTTCAATCATGGCCTCAATTCCCCCTGGAGTTTCCCCCCTTGACAGATTTTTCCCCCTCTGTATTCCCCTGGCAGACGGCTTCGTAGCGCGGTGCGATGGGCCCATGACCACGTTCCTTAAGTCGGATGACCGAGGCCAGCCGGTGCTGCTCTGGAACGAGATCAAGTTAGGCGGCCATCTCCTGCCGAATCCGGTCCAGGGCATGGCCCGCGACTTCCCTGATCTCCGGCAGCTGGTACTGCGCCGCGCGCACGATGCGTTGCAACTGGTGGGGAAGTCGCTGGCGGACTGCTTCGTCGACTGCGGTGTGCAAGGACTGCGCCGCGCTGCCTGGGTCGTCGGCGGCCAGCCGTACCTGGGCCACGGTGATGAGCTCGATCACGCGCCACTGCGGGGCGACGGTAGTTGTCGGTACAGGACTGCCCTGCTCGATCAGCTGTATGGCGATGTCGGTCCTGTCCGTGGCCATCAGCCCTCGCAGACGGATCTCGTGCAGGGCGTAGGGGTTGAACAACGAGGTGTGGTCGGTCTCGTCGAGGAGTCGATTCGTCTCCCGCATCGCCTCGTCGAACAGGGGCTTGTTCCGGAGGGCGCCGGCCGCACGAGCAAGCAGCGGAAGTACGGCTGCTTTCGCCTCGTTGTGCGGTGCGATGGCAGCCGCGTGCTGCAGACGGTCGACGGCGGCTCCGTGGAGGCGGGCCTTACGCAGTTCGTTGCCGTGCATGCGCAACACGTAAGAGGTGAAGGGCGGTTCGCCGAAGTAGCGGGCGATGTCGATGCTCTTCGCAGTCCAGTGCGCGGCGGTGCTCAGCCGTTCCTCCGGCAGGACGTTGCCCAGGGCGACGCCGAGACCGACACGGGCTCGGGCCAGGAGGTGCAGGACATCCCGTTCCGCGTGCCCGTCCTCCATGCGGGCTTCCAGTCGGGCGACCAGAGGCCACAACTCGGCGACGGCTTCGGAGGCATGTCCGGACTGGCGGGCTATTTCGGCGAGGCGGACCGTGGACTCGCCGAACTGGAGCATGGCGCGGTGGTCGGTGTCGGCTGGATCGGTGACGCCGACGATGTGCGGGGGAAGACACAGGGTGTCCGCGATGTGCCGGCGGGAGCCGATGTCTTCAAGGCTCCGTTTGCCAAGTTCGAGGAGCGAGATGTACGTCTTGTCGTAGCCGAGGAGTCGTCCGAGTTCGGACTGGTTTATGCCGTGCACGGCACGGTGGAAGCGCAGGATGGCTCCGAGATCGCGGGAGGCGAGGACTGCCTCGGCCTGCGGAGTCGCCCAGTGCCACACGGTGTGTTGCGAGCGCCGCGGGGCCATCGAACTGTCCATGTTCCGTCACATCCGTGCGTACCAGGCGGCGATGGACTGCTTGTATCCGTCCGGCATCACCAGGTTGGGCACTTCGTCAGCGGTGAACATGCCGAGCTGCTTGTGCTCGTGACTCACCACGGGGGTCTTGTCAGGGGTGAGGACTACGCAGCCGTAGGTGACGATCACGACTCGCCGGTCCGGCATGGCCACGGGCAGGGGCTGGTAGATCCACACGTCCAGGAGAGGGCCGGCCTTGACCGCCCAGCCGGTCTCCTCCTCGATCTCCCTCTCCACAGTCAACTCGGGTGTGCCATCGGAAGGTTCGAGTCGCCCGCCGGGCAGCTCCCACTCATCGCGTTCGTTCTTCAGCAACAGGACGCGTCGGTGGCTGTCCACGGCGACGCCCTTGACGGAGACGGGCCAGGTGGGGGGCGTGTACGCCATCGCTCTCCTCGGATTGCACGTACGGCCGGAGGTGGTCGGAACGTAGCACGTGGCCGGTGGCGCGAGTTGGGCGTGGGTGAAATGCCCGAGTCGACAATCTGTCGCTTTACCCCCCGTCCAGCGGCGCCGAACAGTGGGACCAATCCACCGAAGCCAAGGAGATCCGTGATGCGCGGAGTTCAGCAGCCATGCACCGATGTCTTCATGCGCAACCGTGTCGACCTGGCTGCGCCGGAGGCCGTGGAGAAGATCGCGGGACGGCTGCGGGACACGGGCCTGGTCACTGTCGACGGTCTCAATTCGCGCGCTGCCGTGCTCGCCTTCACGACCCGAACCATGGATTTGGTGCCGCACCGCGACAGCGACTCGGACGGGCTCACCACCATCCGCGACACCGGCCGCCATGCGCATCGAACGGGATTTGCCGGGCTCAGCAACGGCCCGCTTGATCCGCACACCGAACGCTCCGGCACCCCCAATCCGCCCCGCCTGATGCTCCTCGTGTGCGCGCAAGCTGCCGCCACGGGTGGGGAATGCCTGCTCACCGACGGACAGGCCATGCACTCCGACCTCTTCGCCGGCGAGCAGGAGGCGGGAGCTGCGCTGGCACAGGCGCGCACCGCGTTCTTCGGGGCCGGAGACGGTCATGCCACGCAGGTGTTCACCGTCCACGACGATCGACGGGTATCCGTGCGCCTGCGGTTCGACGGGCTGGCGCGCTGGAACCCGATAGTTCAGCCCTACCTCCCGCAATTGCGAGCTGCAGCAGGACGTCATCAGCTCTGCCTCGCCCTGGCACCCGGCCAGGGGTACCTGCTCGACAACGAACGCTGGCTTCACGCGCGACGCGCCTTCACCGGAGATCGGCTCTTCTGGCGCGCCCTTGGCCAGCCGCTGTTTCCCATGAACCGAGGGTTCGCGCCGGCCCCCACTTCCGGCCGTACACCCGCGCTTTCGGAGGCGGGGTGATGACAGGGCGAGCCCAGCCGCTCGCTGCCGGAGCGATGACATCCTGTACGTCTGGCGCCACTGCTATCGAGACCTGGGACCAAGCGGGCGAGCGTGGCTTCAAGGTCGACTTCCTTCCGGCTGAACGCCGGATTGGGAGGATGAGACGGATCACCAGGGATCAACTGCGCCGCTGGGACCTGATGTTGCTCACCGACGACGCCACGCTCGTCGTCTCCGAGTTGGTCACCAACGCCGTCAAGCACGGCGAGGGACAACCGGTCCGGCTCAAGGTGCTGCACTCCGCCTACGAACTGCGCATCGAAGTGACCGACGGAACCTCTACTCCGGCCCGACTGCGTTCCGCAGGCATGGCCGACGAGAACGGCCGTGGCCTGCTACTTGTCGCCTCCGTCGCCAAAGAGTGGGGGGTTAGCACCGACGGCACCATGACGTGGTGCTCCCTCGCGATCCCCGGTGGGAGGTCGTGATGGTCGCAGTGACGGCTGATGTCGCCGTGCGGCTGCTGCGCCCGCGAACCTCCAACGATCACGAGACGCTGGGCATGGTCCTCTTCGGCCTGCGCCGCTCGCTCGCCGGCGAGGCGATCGGCGAGCAGCTGTACGAGGACCTTGAGGCCGTACTCGGCGAGCACGCCCACCCTGACCTGCATCTGGTCGCGGCCATCGCCGCGCGCTTCCGGGAAGCGACCACCACGTTCGTGGAGATCGTTCCCTACCTCGTGCAGCCGTACCCGGTCGACGAGGTTCGGCGGCTCATCTACCTGAGCGCCGATCACCCCCACCCCGGTGACGCACCGGGCCATCTCCGGCGGTTCGCCCTGGCCATCCTCGCGCTTCTCGACCTGATGGGAGATACCGCCTCATGACGCGCGCCACGTCGAGGGAGCTGAACTCCCTGACCAGCACGCACGCCCCGCCCAGTTGTCTCGTGCCGTACATCACCGCACGCCAAGGCGAACAGCCCGACTCGCTGTCGAACCTAGGACTGCGGCCCGGCGGCAAGGGTCTGTTCTACGTGAACGAAGGACCGGGCGATCGGGACGAGCGGGGCGTGCTCTGGGCACGCTGCTCTCAGTCCCGCCACGGCAACGACGTCGTTGGGACACCGCGGTGGCGGGACGTGCACCCTTCGCGACAGCGGGAGTGCATGGAAGGGCTGCGGTGCCAGGTTTGCGTGCAGCAGCCCAGCCACACCCAGCTCGGCTACCTGTTCCTGGCCGCGCAGCACGAGGCCGGCTCCACGGATGGCTGGGAAGGGTGCCTCACGGCTCAGCCGCCTCTGTGTCTGGAACACGCGAAGGCCGCCGTCGAGCAGTGCGGACACCTCGTGCGGGCCGGAACCGTCGCGCTCCGGGCCAGGGTGCCGCGGCTGCACGGAGTGATCGGGGCGCTCTACCGCGCCGGTGCCGACGGACGCCCCGAGCCCGTCGAGTTCGACGGCAAGTTGGCACAATCCCCGCTGCCGTACAGGCATCGGCAGTTGACCCCGTGGTTCCTGGCCTCGCAACTCGTGCGCGAGCTACGAGGCGTCACCGTCGTCGATCTGGACGACCTGGTTTCTGCCGCTTAGAAGAAGCGGCTCCGAAAACGCTGACCAGAGGAGAGGCATGCATAAAGACACTGACTTCACGAATCCGCCCCGTCGTCGTACGGGGGCACTCGCCATCATCCGGGACGAGGCCGGGGCGGTGCTGATGGTGCAGAAGGGCTACAAGGACGGAGCCTTTGGACTGCCCGGCGGTTGCGCGAACGGGGACGAGGCACCGCACCTGGCCTGCGCGCGGGAGGTGCGCGAGGAAACGGGTCTGATCATCACGCCAGGACGGTTCCTCGCGGTGGATTACGTTCCACGCAACGAGGAGACCGGGGCGACAGAGGGACTGAACCTCGTCTACGACCTCGGCACAGTGCCGAGCGACACCCAGGTAGTCCTACCCGAAGCGGCCCCTGGTGAACAGCCGGAGCTGATCGGGTATCGGTTCGTACTTCTCCACCAGCTGGGCGAAGTGGCCGGGGCGCACACCGAGCGGCGTATTCGAGCCGCGGTCGCGGTACTGGAAGACCCGTCCCTGCACCCGGCGTATCTCGTGGAAGGCCGACCGGTCCCGGCCGACGCGTCATGAACTTCTGTCCCCTGTCTGCGAAGACCCGGGTGCCCCGCCCAGGGCGGAAGGCCTGCAACAGGGGACGGACTGCCAAGACCCCATCCCGACCGTCCCCTTGAGACGGCCGGCGGCCGGAGCGATCCCCGATGAGAACCGAGCAGAGAAAGAGTGCAACGCGTGACGAGCAATAAGAAGTCCACGGTCAGAGCCGCGATGGCCCAGATCAATCGGGACACCAAGGACAACCCCCACCCGAAGTCGACGAACACCCAAGGGGCTCTCTCGGACCGACACGTCCGCGCTCACACACCCGACAGCCTCTACGGCGACGACGCAACCACTACCGAGTAACCGGCAACCGGAAGCCGCACCACCGCTGACCACGACCGTGCAACAGAGGGCTGACGCCCGCGCCGTCAAGTTCGTCGACGCTGCTGGCGTCGGCCGGGTCGCCACGTCGCCCACCCCGTTGGCAGTCCCGCTCCTGACCCCCGTGCGCGGCAACCCCGTTCTCATCCACTGCCGCACGCGGGTTCAACTCCCGCTCACTGAACTCCACTTGACGCTTTTCTGTTCTCACGATCTGGAGAGTGCTTTGCTCACAGCATCGATCTTCGACAGCGTCGAAGGTGCTTACATCGCTCTGCTGCGACTTACAACCGAGCAGCCAGAGCACCGGATTGACGCACGCGGCAACGCCGCCCGTGAAGTGATCGGGGTCAGTTTCCGACTCACGGATCCCCGTCAGCGTCTCCCGTATCTGGCCGAGCGCCGGGCGAATCCGGTGTTTCAGTTCGCCGAGGCTCTGTGGTACCTCGCCGGCCGCCGGGACCTGGAGATGATCGGCTACTACTCGACGTCCATGCACGCCAGCAGCGCCGACGGCATCCGTCTCGGCGGGTCCGCCTACGGGCATGCGCTGTTCAGCCCGATCCGTGGCGGCCGGTCTCAGTTCGACCAGGTGGTGACGTTGCTGCTCAACGAGGCCGACAGCAAACGCGGCTACCTGCCGGTGTTCGCGGCGAAGGAACTCGACGACCTCGACAACCCCGACGTCGCGTGTCTGGCCGGCTTGCACCTGCTCTTGCGCGACGGGCAACTGCACATGGTGTGCAACATGCGGGCGAACGACCTTGATTGCGGCCTGCTGTCCGACGTCTTCTCCTTCACGATGATCCACGAGTACGCCGCGATCCAACTCGGCCTGGAGCTGGGGACGTACACGCACACGATCGGGTCCGCCCACGTCAACGACAGCGACGCCGAGCGTGTTGAGCGAGTCCTGGAGGAGGCGGACTCCCGGCCGGCACCGCTGTCCTTCGCGTTCCCGGCGATGCCGCGGAACACCGGGGCTTCCACCATCGCGGACGTCCTGCACCACGAACACGTGCTCCGTACGAACCGTCGCCGCTACAGCGCCGAGCACATCACGAGCCTGGACCTGGATCCGTATTGGCAGCAGGTAGTGCTGCTGTTCGAGCTGTACCGGCAGGTTCAGCACGAACAGACCACGGCATTCGACCCGGATGTCCTGGCCGCGCTCGAACCCAACCTGCGCTGGCTCATGGAACGCAAGTGGCCGCACTTCGTGGCGAGTTCGGGCGGCGGTTCCCGGTGAGCGGCGGCCGGCCGATGAGCGGCACGGTCGTCGAAGGCATCGACTTCGACCGCTGGGCGGTCATCCTCTGCAAGCCCGACGCGGTGGCCCGCGGCCTTGTCGAACAAATCCTTGAGCGGATCTCCGCTGCGGGCGTCGCGATCTCGGGCCGTCTGGACCTGATCACCGAGACGTGGCAACCGCACGTCGTCTACCGGGATCTCCTCGCCGACACCGGGCGCCGCCATCTCCCCGACCTGCCGATGTGGATCGATGCCGCGTTCGCGGACCGGCACGTCACCGTGGCGCTCGCGCACGGTGAACCCGGCCTCCATGCCCGACTGCGGCAGCTGATCGGGCACACCGATCCGTCCCGGGCGGCCACCGGCACGATCCGCGGCGACCTGGGCGACGACAGCCTCACCGCGGCCGGGGAGGAACAGCGTCTCGTACGCAACCTCATCCACACCAGCGACGACGCGGCCAGCGCCCGCCGGGAGTACGGGACGTGGTACGGACCGGGCCGCCGCCTGCAGACCGCCGACTTCGACCGCTGCTCGGTGATCCTGTGCAAGCCGGACGCCGTCGAACGCGGTCTCACCGACGCCGTCCTGGCGCGGATCGAGGCCGCCGGCTGCACGATCGCGAGCCGCCGCACCGTCGCCGTCCAGGCGTGGCAGGTCCATGTGCACTACTGGGATCTCCTCGTTGACGCGGACCACTTCCCCGACCGGGACATCCCCGCCTGCCTGGACGACGTCTACGCGGGCAAGGCCGTGACCGTCGCCCTCGCCTACGGCGAGCCCGACATCCACCTCCAACTACGCCAGCTGATCGGCCACTTCGACCCACTGCGGGCCGCCCCCGGCACGATCCGCGGCGACCTCGGCCACGACAGCCTGGAGCGCGCCCTCGACGAGAAGCGCCTCGTCCACAACCTGGTGCACACCTCCGACGACGCCGGTGCTGCCCGCCGCGACTTCGGCACCTGGTTCGGCGCCGACCGCCGCGACCTGCTCACCGTTCCCGCCCACATTCCCGCTCAGCCCACGTCCGCCGACCGCTGAACACGCCTGTGTGGAGATCCTGATGACCGTTCCCGTCGTACCGCGCCGCCGCCTGCTCCCGCTCCTGACGGAGGAGCAGATCGGTGAGTTGAAGCCCGCGCTCGCCGACGTGATCGAGTACCGCAAGTCGGGGTTGTCGCTGAACCACATCGTCGGCTGCCCGCTGGAGTGCGGCTACTGCGTGCGCCACGAGTTCGACAACTTCGGCATGAAGACACCCAAGCGCCTGATGAGCGACGAAGCCGCCGTCGCCGCCCTGGTCGGCCATCGCTACTTCCGGCCGCACCGGACTCCGATCCAGCTGTTCAACCGGGCGACCGACCCGATGCTGCCCGTGGTCAAGCCGCACCTGTTCGCCGTCTTGCGCGATCTCGACGACCGCGGCCTGACCAACCACGTCCTGGTCATCACCCGGTGGCGCGTGAGCGCCGAAGACTGCGCCGTCCTCAACTCCTACACGAACCTGCGCCTGACCATCCTGGTGACGCACTCCGGCATCGACGACCCGGCCATCGAACCGGTCAACTCCACCTACGCGGCCGACAGCCTGCGCATGCTGTTCGAGCACGCCGACCGCTACCGGACCGTCTTGTACTGGCGGCCGATCGTGCCGGGTCTCAACGACTCCGACGAACACCTGGAGCAGGCCCGCGAACTGTCCCTGCACGCCCATGCCACCGTGTTCACAGGGCTGTTCTTCCGCGACGAGATCAGGGCCTACTACGAGGCGCACGGCCTGCCGATGCCGTACGGCGGGACGGCACGGCGGAAGATCATGCCGGAGCTGGCCGAGCAGCGGATCATGGAGGCGTATGCGTCCCGGGATGAGCCCGGCGGCGCCCCGTGGGGGACCTTGTTCCTCAAGACGAGCTGCGGCGTCGCCTACGCGCACCGTGAGGCCGACTACAACGGCCACTTCGGCATCCAGGAACTGTGCCTCATCTGCCCGCCCGAGCAGATCGCCTTGTGTAAGAGGGCCTGGGTCAAGCCTGATCTGGTGGAGGTCACCCGGCAGTCGCGCGCCCTGGGGGCGATCGGCGACGTTGAGATCAACGAGCGTGCCATCGTCGTCGAGGGACTGGACGAACCGCCCCGCTACTACCTCCAGCACGGCTTCGGCTACCAGTGCCACGACCGCAACAAACCCCATCTCTACCGCCAGCACGGCCGGGCCCCCATCGGCTGGGAGGCGGAGAACGGACCCACCACACCATGAACTTCGCCTCCTGGCCCACGCTGCTCGTCGTCGACGTCGAGGGCAACGGCACCAACCCGCCCGACCTCGTCGAGATCGCCGCCCTGCCTGTCCACGCCGGCACCCCAGACACCTCCACGGCCGGGGCCTGGCTGATTCGCCCCGAACGGCCCGTCACCCCGCGCGCGGCCGGCATTCACGGCCTGACCAACGAGTTCCTCGCCGATAGGCCCGTCTGGGCTCAACTCGCCGACGAGGTAGGCAAGTTCCTTGGGCAGGACTGGATCTGCGCCCACAACGCCCACGTCGACTACCGGGAACTGCACCGCCACCTCCCCGCATGGCAGCCGGCCGGGGTCATCGACACCCTGCGCCTGGCCCGGGCGACCTACACCAACCTGTCGTCCTACACCCTGGACGCCCTGATCAAGCACGTGGGGCCGGACCTGTCGCAGGTCCCGCGGGTCGGTCGGCACCGCGCGACCTACGACGCGTATGTCACCGCCCAACTCCTGCTCGCCATGGCCCAGCACTACGCGAGCTGGGACCAGCTGATCGCCGCGGCCGTGCCTCCCGGCCTGCCCGGCGCTCCCGAACCAGAAGAGGACCCCACCCTGTGGTGACCACCGACCAGCCCATCCGTATCGGTGTGCTCGGCACCCACTCCACCGGCAAGACCACACTCCTGAAGCGCATCGAGATGGAACTGCGCGCCGAAGGAATCACCGTGGGACGCACCGGCCGTCTCGGAAAGCGCGCCGCGGCGGTCGGCCTGCCCAAGATGCAGCACCACACCGCCCAGTCCGCCGAGTGGATCATCACGCAGGGCATTGCCGACGAGATCGCCGCCGTGGCGCAGGGTGCCGAGGTCGTCCTTCTTGACCGGGCCGCCCATGACGCCGTCGCCTACTTCCACGCCGCGCTGGAATACCGCGGTGAGACGGCTCCCCGGATGGAACGCGAACGTCTCCTCATGCTCGCTGCCACCCAACTTCCCAAGTACCACCTGCTGTTGGCGACGATCCTCGACGAGAGCGTGCCCGTCGACACCCGCCACGACTACGACCCCCGCTACCGGCGCCTCGTCGATCATCACGTGCACGAGCTCCTGGACCGCGACGACATCCCACACCTTCGGGTCCACAGCGATCCCGACAGCCAGGCCCACATCGTCGACGAAGCCATACGGAGCTGCCTGGCGGAGGCCCTCGTATGACATCCACATCCGCGCTGCCCGGGGGCACGATCACCATCGCCGGGAAGACCGTCTCCCGCCTCGGCTTCGGCACCATGAGCCTGACCGGTCCCGGAACGTGGGGCGAGCCCGCAGACCGTGAGACCGCGCTCAGTATCGTGCGTCAGGCTGTGCACACGTACGGCATCAGCCACATCGACACCGCCGACGCGTACGGCCCCCACACTGCCGAGCAGTTGATCCGTGACGCGCTCTACCCGTACCCGGAACACGTGCTGATCGCCACGAAGATCGGCTTGGTGCGCCCCGGACCAGGTCAGTGGATACCCCTCGGCAACCCCTACTACCTGCGGGCCTGCGCGGAAGCAAGCCTGCGCCGACTGCGAGTCGAGCGGCTGGAGTTGTGCTACCTGCACCGCATCGACCCCGAGATCGCACTCGATGACCAGATCGCCGTTCTGAGGGCGCTGCAGGACGAGGGCAAGATCGGGCACATCGGCCTGTCCAAGGTCACCCCCGAGGTCATCCATCTGGTGGGCAAGGACCTGACCGTCGCCGCTGTGCAGAACGTCTTCAACACCACCGACCGCTTCGACGATGCGGTGGAGGTGTGCGGCGAACTCCGCATTCCGTACGTGGCCTACCGGCCGCTCGACGCCGGCCTCCTCGCCCGGACGAACGGGCCGGCCGCACCCCTGCAATGGCTCCTTGACCACGGCAGCCACATCGCTCCCATTCCCAGCACCAGCCAGCCGAGCCACCTCGCCGAGATCGTGGCAACGGTACAACGGGGCTCGCGTTGATGCCCGCCACCTCCGCGATAGCCGCACAGCGCAGAGCCGCCTATGAGGACTGGCGGCCCCCGGTCGTCGGCATCGCACTCTTGATGCCGGTCGGCGCGGACTGCCTCGCTGTCGCCGACCTGCGCGGGATGCTCATGTTGCCCGTCGGAGACGTCCGCGTGGGGCAGTCCCCGGAGGAGGCGGCTCAGCGGGTACTTGCATCGCGCGAAGGCCTCCCCCTCCTTCGCCGAGTTGTCGTGGATCGGGTGCAGACACGCCGACGGAAGGTCATCACCCACGTGTTGGCCTCCGCGCCGATGACCTGTGCGGCCGCTGACAACATGGCCTACCGCGACCCCCGGGCCGACGTGCGCGTCATCCCTACCGTGCAGTTCATCGGAGAAGTGCGGCCCGAGCCCAGGCTGAGGATTCTCGTTGCTCTGCAAGCCCTCGCCACGGGTACGACAGCCTGTATCGAAGACGGTGTTGTGCTAGATAGAAGCCCGCCTGTAAACAATGCTGCGGCGCAGTCTTCGCTTTGGACACCGCCCACCCGTCCAACGGTTCGACAGCGAAGGCGCTGAAATGGCCGAGAATCGCTGGGAGTTCAGCGCGATAGAAGATCTCTCTGCAAGCCCAGGCCACGTACCTGATCAGGCTGATTCTCCGTCATCTCTCTGTAGCGGAAACGGCTTTCAAGCAGAGTCGGGACGGCAGTAGCGCCGCGCAGATGCGAGATATACGCGCACTGTCACCAACCTCGCCGCCTCATATTCTCCTCGACCGCCGAGCCACAGCTCCGACAGCCGAATCAATCGATGACTAAGACCACGGAAGCCAATACCTAGTTGCTCGATACCGCCTCTGCGGGCGTGACAACCATGAGGCGACACGAGGGAAGTTCGTCGGGTGTTCCCGCCATGAACCGGACGGCGAACTCCTGGTCCCCTCGGCCCGCGAGGTAGAGGCGGCGGGGTTGTTCCGATGCCGGGTGGGTGATGGCGGGCAGGTCGCGTGCATCCCAGAGCTTGCGTGCGGTCGGGTCTGCGCGGACGGTTTCGACCACGGCCCGCATGCGCTCGTCGGTGCGCCACTCTTCGGCGTGCACGCGCAGCTGCGCCATCATGGGCTTGGCCCACTCCTCTTCCCAGTTGACGAGCTGGGTGCGCGCCTCAGGCCAGGCGAGGGCCCACTCCATGACGTTGAGGCCGTACTGCATCCACGGGAAATACTCCAGGGTCTTGGCGTTGTAGGCCAAGAGATCCCAGCGGTAGTCATTGAGGTAGAGGGCCCAGGTGCGACTCTCCTCGATGAAGGCGCGGAACGCGTCGGGAAGTAGAGCTCCGAGATGGCTGACGGGGGCGGCTGCAGGGGCGTGGCCGCGGGTGACGCGGTAAACGATGTCCCATTCCTCGTCGGTCAGGTCGAGAATGCGCCGCACGGCCTGGAGAAACGCATCGCTGTAGTTGGCTGGGCGCCCAGCCTCCAGACTGCCGTACCAGCGACGGCTGACGCCGGCCAGGTGGGCCACCTGCGCCTGCGTGATTCCGGAAGGTTGATGCGCCCCGAAAGCCGCTTCAAAGCCTGGGATGTCTGATGTGTCACGGCGCGCCCGCGCTTGCTGCAGAATGCGGGTGACGATCAGGTTCTGCATCTCATTCTCATTCGTAACGCTTACATAACGACGGGCACTGAGACCCAGGTCACATTGCCCACATATTCACGACCCCTTTTCCTCGCTGGCCGCTCAACGCATCACGGCCCGCTCGTAAGGGAGTTGGCGCCAAACGCCGTGTCCAACATTCGGAACACGGTGCCCCTGCACCGGGCAATGGGAACTGTCAGTTCCCATCCCCAGGATAAGCACAAGCTTTGCGTTCCCTTGAATGGCGTAGCGACGTCTTACTGTCACTGGCACCGCCGCGGCGAGGCGATCTCCGCAACGGCGAACCAAGCCAGCTGACTCGCGTAAAGGATCTTCATGTCGCGCTCTGTTCTGATCACCGGCGGAAACCATGGAATCGGGCACGCTGCGGCCTGCGCATTCCTCCGGCGCGGCGATCACGTCGCGTTCACCCACTACACCGAGAGCGCCTCCTTCGATCTCGTCCACGACGGAGCCCTGCCCGTGTACTGCGACATCACCGATCCCGAACAGGTCGAGAGTGCCTTCAAGGAGGTCGAGGCCGACCAGGGGCCGGTCGAGGTTCTGGTGATCAACGCCGGCATCACCCGGGACAACCCGCTGCGCACGCCCGAGCAGGACTTCGACGCGGTCCTGGGCGCGCCCCTCACGGCCTCTTACCGGCTGGCCAGGCGTGCCGCCCGCGACATGTTGAAGGCCAAGCGCGGCCGGATCATCCTCGTGCCCTCGGCCATCGGACTGAAGGACGCAGCACAGCCCGACTACGCCGCTTCCATGGCGGGCCTTGCCGACTTCGGCCGCTCGCTGGCCAGGGAGATCGGCCATAGCACGGTCACCGTGAGCATCGTGACCCCGGGCCCGACCGGCACCGCCATGGCCGGTGACGTTCCGCTGGGCCAGATCGGGACTCCGGAGGAAATCGCCTCGGCCATCGCCATCCTGGTCGGTGAGGAAGCCGCCTTCGACACCGGCGTCAGGGTGCCGGTCGGCGGCGGCATCTCCATGGGGCACTAGTCCTCCTCCCCCAACGACCGCCTGCGCCGCCTTGTGCTCTACCGCCGGCCGGGCAGATCAGGACGCACGATGTGGTGCTCAGAGTTCTTTCGGCGGACGGAACCCCGCCACACCCGCCTCCCTGCACGACCGGCACCGGGTGGTCGTCTGCCGGCGTTTGGTGCACCACCCGTGCCAGGAGCCGGTGACACAGATGCTCAACCCACCGCCGCACCTCTGGCCGTCCACTCCTTCGCGATGCCAACCGTGATCATCACCGACATGTCGCTGCCCGCCCTCATCATGCCCGTGGGCGGATGGCCGGCTCTGCGCCCCCGAGCCCACGTCGAAACGGCGCGGTCGCCTGCGTCAACGGTCCAGGCCGCCGTCCTGGCTAACGGCTGCTGTCCTGACAGTGGCTGGCGGTTAGCGCCAACTAAATCCACGTAGCGGGTGCCTCCGAACACGCCGCCACGTCCGGCGACACCGAACTCGTCCTGTTCGACTCCGCCTTGCGTTGTGGCGCGAGACACAAGGAGGCGCGGTGAAGGCCATCTCCGAGTACGTCGGGGCAATCACTCCGCTGCCGGAGTCGCAGCACGCCGCCTCCACCGGTAGGTACAGGTGCCGCTGTCCTCGACTACGACTTGTAGAGAGTCCTTTAGCAAGGTCTGGATCTTGCCGCAAGGCCTGCATATGTTCGTCGTCCCTCGCCGGGCACTCAGCCTGGCAGCAGACGACGCTAGGAGCCATATGCGGAACGTGCGATCCAGCCGGGTGAGTTAGCCCCGAAGACAGCGACGGCGCCCAGGGAGTAGTAGCTCCCGGACGCCGAACGCCAAATGGCACTCCTGCCCCGGCAAGGGCGGAGATTTACCCACCTTCACCGCACCGGCCCTTCCACGGGGCACACCGGCGCGGGTTTCACCACGGAGGAGAGTCCCACATGCCGCCTGCCCTGCGCAAAGGGCTGGTATCCCCGGCTCGTGCGGCAGCCGTCCTCGCTTCACTGCCCGGTTCCCCGACCCCGAACCGGTCGCTCAGGGCCCTCGCGCCGGAGCCGGCCTCCGGCGCCCGCCCCGTCTGGGCGGTGACCCGATGAGCCGGGAATCCCGCGAATGGGTGTGGGAGTACAGCGCGAGCCGCGGCAACGCGCGCTTGGTCCTGCTGTCGATCGCTGACCGGATACCGGACGAGCAGTGCGTCGCCTGGGCGTCGCTCACCTCGTTGATGAAGCGCACGAACGCAAGCCGTAACACCGTGCGCGATGCCTTGGTCACGCTGGCCGAGGTCGGCGAGCTGGAGGTGCTCGAAGACCTCGACGGCCCACGGCACAGCACCGTCTACCGGCTGCCGCGTACCGCTGCGTGGTTGGCCAAGGTCGCTGTCGCCCGCAAGGACGACCCCGAGGCGTACGTCGAGGCCCCGGCCGAGTCCGATCCGGTGCCCGCGCTGGACATCGAGCGGCTGCGCAGGCACGGCATCTGGCCCAGGACCGGGTCGAAATCCGACCCCCGCCATCCAAATGTGACCGGGTCGGAATCTGCACCCCCTCGTCGGATTCCGACCCCAGCCCGGGTCGAAATCCGACCCCCCTCCGGGTCTGAACCTGACCCCCAGAACCGTAGTGAACCGAAGGTGAACCGTAGGTACAGCAGCAGTGGTGCTGCCGACCTCACCTCCGCCGCCGACTGGCAGGTCGACGACGCGAGCCTGTCCTGGACTCAGCAGCAGGGACATCTCACTCGCCTCGGCGAGCACGGCCTCCAGGCAGCCGACGCGAAGTGGCGCCACCACCGCGCTGCCTGGAGCCCTCGCCCCACTGCCACCTGGGCTGCCGACTGGCGGGCCTGGATCGCCCGCGAGCACAGCCCAACCCCCCAGCGACCGAACCTCTACGCCCTGCCCGGCGGCACCTCCGCGCCGCAGGCCGGCATGACCCGCGCCGACGCGCACATGGCCGCCCTGCTCGCCGCCGTCGACGAACCGACTGGAACGGAGTAACTACCTTGGACCGCCGCGAAGTTGCTGCCGTACTCACCTACGTCGGCCGCCTGGACCCACGCACCATCCGCACCGACGCGGGCGAGGCCCGCGACCAGCTCGCCATGTGGCACGAGCTGCTCGGCGACGTCCCGATAGCCACCGCCCAGGGCTGGGACGTCCGTGAGACCGTCCGCAAGCGCATCGTGAGTTCGCCGTACCCGATCCTGCCAGCCGACGTGGCCCGCGAATGGCAGGCGTACCGCCGTGACCGCGTGGCCCGGCACACCGACCCGACGCCCATGGCCGACCCGGACAATCCGCACGCCTGGAGGGCCGAGCTACTTGCGGCGCGCGACGCCGTGGCTGCCGGGCAGGCCGCTCCCTCGCCGCACCGTGGAATCACTGCCGGGCGATACCGGCCAGGTCTCAAGGACCAGCTGGCCGCTGTCGGCTCTTACATCCCGCCCGCCGTACGCGCCGAGCTGGCCCCCTACCGACCGGCCCGCGCCAGCCGCGACGCCGCCATCGCTGCCGGAGGCCCCGACGTCCTCGGCGTCCCGTGCGACTGGTGTCACGCTCCCGAGGGCGAGCCCTGCCGCCGTCGGCGCCTCACCCTCGATGGCACCGCACGGGGCAGCGCACCGCGCACCACGGCCCATCCCGGCCGAATTGACCGCGCCCAAGCGGTGCAGGCCTGGCAGGCATCCGCCGTCTGACCGTCGCCCGCTTCTCCACCGAAACGTTCCGCCTGCGGTACGGCTCCACGCCGTACCCCGAGCCCGCCTCGACGCCGACACGCCGCACCCCGTCCGCCACTGGCGCCGTGTGTCCCGCACCCGCCGAGGCGACTTCCGGAGACTGCCTTGCGCCACATCACCACCAACACCACCCCCACCCCGACCATCCGGGGCATCGCCGACCACAGCTGGCAGGCCCACGGCCGGTGCCATGGTCTGCCGGCCAAGGAGATCGACGAGCTGTTCTTCCACGCGGCCCGCGACCGCGCGGCCATCGACGCGGCCAAGGCGATCTGCGGCGGCTGCCTGGTGAAGAAGGCGTGCTTCGACTACGCCCTCGACAACGAGATCCGCCAGGGCATGTGGGGCGGGCTCACCGAGGACGAGCGCCGCCCCTGGCACGCCCGGGTCAACAAGCGCCTGGACTACGCCCGGGTCAAGGCCGCCTTCGAAGGCCGTGACGTCCACCTCAGTGACGCCGAGCGCGAAGCCGTCACCCGCCACGCCTACGTGCGCGGATGGAGTCCCGAGCGCCTCGCCTACGCCCTGCGGCTCGACAACCTCGACTGGGCTCGCGACCTGATGCGCAACGCCGCCCACGCCGTTGCCGACCGCGACCGCTACTGGGGCCAAGCCGAACCGGAAGCGGCCACCGACGACGAGTACGCCGAGGACGAAGACGCCTCGGATGAGGACTCCGAAGACGCCGTTTCCCCGGTGCAGGTGCCCCGCCAGGCGCAGACTCACGCCCTGATCGCCGCTCTCCGAAAGGCCGCATGACTCACCCCATCGCCATGCCCTTCCTTCCTGCCGGCATCGAGCCCGTTCACCTCGTCGCGGCCGTCGGCGTGCTCGCCCTGGTGCTGGCCCGATGGTCGATCCGGCGTAACGGGGCCCGGGCGGGCGACCAGCGCGCCGGCACACCCGCGGTCTGGGTCGCGGCTCTCGCCGCCCTCAACTGCACCGCCTACAGCGCCGACACCAGCTGGCGGTTCGCCGCCGACTACCTCGACATGGCCGGCGCGGTGGAGCGGGCCATGATGTTCAGTGCGGCCGAACTCGCGCTGTTCGCGACCGCGCTGATGGCCCGACAGAACCTGAAGACCCAGGGAGCACCCGGTCTCCCAGGCGGGCTGGTCTGGGTGATCACCGGGGTGCAGATCATCCCCGCGTACGCCGAGTCGGGCACGGTGGGCGGCACCGTGCGGGCCTTCGTCGGCCCGGTCATGGCGGCCGTGCTCTGGCACCTGGCCATGGGCATCGAGCTGCGGCTGCACAAGCCGGACGCCGCTTCCCAAGGCTTCCTCGCCACGTTCGGACGCGAAGTACGGGAGCGTCTCCTCTCCCGCCTGGGTATCGCCACCCGCAACCGTGATGCCGCGCAGATCACCAAGGACCGCGCGACCCGGCGGGCCGTGGCGCTCGCCTCCCTGCTGGCCTCGATGCCCGAGGAGGAGCGTGAGAACCGTCGTGGCCGCCGAATCACGCGTCGGCTCCAGTCGGCTCTCGCGCGATCCAGTGTCGGCACCGACCAGCAGCAGCGTCGGGCGCTTCTGGAGCAGCTGGCCGCGCGCCGGCACGCCGCGGAGCTCGCCACCGTGATCCTGCCGTCGCCCTGGATTCAGCCCGCGCACGAGCAGGACGCCGATCACGGGGACCGGTCCCTTCTCCCCGCGTCCATCGCAACGTCGGCGGTCAATGGGACGCAGGAGCCTCCGGGGGTGGGCACGGTCCCCGGCGGCGGTCCCCGACGCGCCGCATCGAACGGGGACCGGGCAGACGGGGACCGTACGGAACCGGGGACGGGACACCAGCCCGACCGGGACCGTCCCCACCCGGACTCGGTCGGCAACGGGGACCGAGCCGCCAAGTCCGGCTCGGGCCTGTTGCACGAGGGCCAAGAGTCGGCCGTCGGGGACCGGGAAACCGTGCCCGCCGGGACCGAAGATCCCGACGACGACGCGAACGGCAGTGCCGACTATTCGCACGAAGCCGCTGCTCAGGGGGACACAGGCCCGTCCCCGGTGTCCGTCCCCACCGGGGACGGGGGCCGGGAGCACCCGGATGCCGAAGCGGGGACGAAGCCCGTCGGGGACCGTCCCCACACGGTCCCCGTACGGCGGACCCCGAAGGCGAGGGCGTCCCGGAACCGGCCCCGCAACGGTCAGTCCGCCGGGTCCCGGAAGCAGCCGAAGCTGAGCGTCGAGGAGATGGTCGAACGGGTCCGTCCCCACGTGCCCGCGCTGCTGGAGCGCGACGGGAACGAGTCCCTGACCCGGATTCAGCTCCGGGAAATCCTGCGCGCCCAGCAGATCCGGGGAGGGCGGAACGAGCGTCTGACGCCGGTTCTGCAGCAGCTCCGCAGCGAGGCAGGCATCACGACGGCACGGAGTACGGCTCGATGAAGAACTGCCAGCGTTTCGCGCACATCAAGTCCGGCTTCGAGCAGGACATCCGCCTCCTGCGCATCCACGCCGAGCGTTACCAGGGATCCGCGTCGGCGAAGACCAGCGCGACGAACGCCCGCTCCCTGACGCGGAACATGGCGCGGGCCCTGAACCGGCACCTCGATCGCTGCCCCGAGTGCGGCTGACCTTCACAAACCAGCAGGCCAAGCCCCTGCTTCCCTCGATCCTTCCGGTGGCCCGGCCTCGGCCGGGCCACCGCCCCTGCGCTGGAGGAACCCGCCATTCCTGCCCGTCACCCGCGTACACACGCGCCGTCCACCGCCGAGGCCGCCGCCTGGGCGGAGGTGCTCGTGCGCCACCAACTCCTGCACGCCGCCGTGTCGGCCCCCACCGGCCAGTGGCTCGTCCAGCGCCACGCCGAATCCCCCGTCCAGCTCCTCGACGGCCCGACCGACATGGTCGATCTCGCCGCCCACATCCAATACCGCATCCGCACTACGAGGAACCGCACCCGATGACAAATCCGACGACAACCTCCACCCCCGCAACGGACGAGCCGGACACCAACTCGACCTCAGCGGAAGCAAGTTGGTGCAAGAGCATTGCTCCCGTTGGGAGCAATGCTCTTGCGTCTCCCGCCCCGGGGGTGGCGGGAGCGGATCGGCACCAGGGGGCGCCGATCCGTCAGGACGCGACCGGGGGCGGCTCGCATCCTGCAGAGGGGGAAGACCACTCCTGCCACAGCACCGACTGCACCCACGCCGCCCCGCCGAAGCCCCACGTTCAGCAACGTGAGCGCCTGCGCGACGAGAAGAAACGCATGCACCAGCCGAGCTGCCGCATGAACGACGACGAGTACCAGCTCCTCGTCCGCGCCGCTGCCGCCTGCCACATGAGCATCGCCAACTACCTTGCCCGCGCCGCCCTCAAAGCCGCCCGCAACCTCGACCTCACCGCCGCAGAGATCGCCGGCGAGCGCGAGATGCTGAAGGAGCTGTTCGACCTGCGCACCGCACTGAACCGGATCGGAAACAACCTCAACCAGGTTGCGGCGGCGCTGAATTCGGACGATCCGGCGCCGCAGGCCAAGGCAGTCCTCGCAGGTGTCGACCGCGTGTCGCTGCGTGTGGACGCCTTGGTCCAGCACTACCTGGACGGCGAGCGTCCAGCGGCATGATCCCCTCAGTCCACGACATGGGCGATGACACCTACGGCCTGCTGAAGTACCTGTATGGCCCCGGCAACGCCGAGGAGCACATCGACCCCCACCTCGTCGCTGCGTGGGACCGCCTGGCCCCCGCCCCCGGCCGCGACCCCAAGGCGACATACGGCGACCTGCAACAACTGCTCGACCAGCCCGTCATGGCCCTGCCCGAAAGCGCCAGGCCCGCCGAACACGTATGGCACCTGTCCATTCGCGCCGCCCCCGAAGACCCGATCCTCACCGACGAGCAGTGGGCGGACATCGCCCGCCGCATGGTTTCCGCCACCGGTATCGCCCCCGATGGCGACGACGCCGCATGCCGCTGGGCGGCCGTCCGCCATGCCGACGACCACATCCACATCATCGCCACCGTCGTCCGCCATGACGGCCGCCGGGCCCGTATCCGCCACGATGGCGCCCGCTCCCAGGCGGAAGCACGGAAGATCGAAATCGACTACGGACTACGGCGGTTGAACACCGGCGACGGAACCGCCGCCAAGCGCCCCTCCAGTGCAGAACGCCATAAGGCGAACCGCCGGGGCAAGGAGCGAACGCCACGCGAGGAGCTGCGCGAGACGGTGCGCCGCGCCGCCGCCGGCGTCGTCGGCGAGCAGGAGTTCTTCGACCGCCTGGCCGCCGCCGGCCTCCTGGTCAGCCAGCGCGTCGCACCCTCCGGGGATCTGCTCGGCTACAAGGTCGCGCTGCCCGACGACCGCAACGAGGACCAAGAACCGATCTACTATTCGGGCTCCACCCTCGCACCCGACCTCTCCCTGCCACGCATCCGCGAACGGTGGGCCGGCAACGCCCCCGAACGCGACGCCACCACGGACCGCTCCTCCGGCTCGGCGCGTGTCAGCCCCTCGACCGCACGCCGCCAAGCGACGTCGGCGTCCTGGCAGGCCGTACTCCTCATCGACCAGGGCGACGACGGACAGACCGCCGGGCTGATCGCCGCGGGCGGCGAGGTCCTCGACGCGCTCGCCAAGACCTCGGCCGCGCACACCCGCCGCGAACTGCGAGACGCCGCCTTCGCGTTCGAGCGGGCCACCCGCTCCCACATCCGGGCCGAGCGAGGGCACGCCCGCGGGTTGCGGCAGGCCGCCCGCGACCTCGTCCACAGCGGGCCGGCACTCGGCCGCGGGGAAGACGGCGCCACCACCGCGATGCTGATCGACACGATGTTCTTCCTGGTCACCGCCGCCGCCCACTGGCACGGAATGAAGGAGCACGCCCAGCAGGCCGCGGCTGCCCACCAGGCCGCCGAGCACCTGCGCGCCGCCTACCACACCGCCGCGCCGATGCATTTGGGCGTCATGCACCAGCGCGGTCGGCGCCTGTCCCACCCCCTGCAGCGCAAGCAGACCGCCTACCTGCGCCAGGCGGTCCCGGAGTTGGCCGAGCAGGTTCTCGCCGAGCCGGGCTGGTACGCGCTGGCCGCCACGCTCGCCGACGTCGAGAGCGCCGGGCACGACCCGGCCGCGTTCCTGGCCGAGGCTGCCGGACGACGGGAACTGGGCACCGCCGACTCGATCAGCGACGTCCTCGTGTGGCGGCTGCGGCGTATGGCCGACCTGCCCGCCGACGCTTCCGCCCTGCCCGACCGCACGGCCACCGCGCCCACCGCTGGCCGCGGTACCGCGAAGCGTCCGACGAACCGCAAGGAGCGCTCCGCCAAGTCCCGCTGAATTCAACATTCTTAGAGTTGCAGCAGGTCAGGGACTTGCGGCACTCTCCTCGTGCAGGCGAGACGACAGAGAGGGAGACGGCATGTTCCGACGCAACCGTGCGGACCGAGAGTTCCGTGAAGCCCAGCGTGCCGGCCAGGCGGTGCTGGCGATGCACACCGAGTGGCCGCACTCGGACGTCACCGGTCCGGTCGCTGGGTCGGCTAACGCCACGGTGGTGCACGACTTCCTGCCGCCGGAGTTCCGGGCACCGTGCCGCCAGGACGTCTCGGGCTTCATGATGCGCTGGGACCTGCCGCTCGTCATCAACGGCGAGGTCCACGCGTGCCACTGCGGTGCGTACCGGAACTGGATCGTCTTCAACATGCGCGACGACTCGGTGTGGCTGCGCTGCGAGGCCGGCCACGAAGCGGAGGAGACCCGGCTGGACACCGTCTGGTACAACCGCAATTCCGGTCCGGTCGACCACTTCCACCCCACCCTCGAAGACGGACTGCGCCACCTCGGCCACTGAATTCGCGAAACCCCTTCCCTCACTCCTGCGTTCGTCGGCACCCGGAGGGCCGACCCGGTCAGACCGTCCGTCTCGCATCACCAAGGGGTTTCCGTATGCGCCGTTCCACCACGACCACCCTCAGCCTCGGCGCCGTCTTCACCGTCCTCGCCCTGGCCGGCTGCGCCAGCTACCCCGAGCCCGCCGACACTTCGTCGGCCGCCTCCGCACCCGCACACCTCAGTGCCAGCACACCCTCGGCATCCGCACCTCTGTCCTCGGCCCAGCTGAACCACCGGCTGTTGAACGAGAGCGACCTGGGCGAGGGCTACACCCGCAAGTCCGAGATCCCTCGCCGCAGCGACGACGTCACCCTCATCGGCTGCCCGGCCCTGGAGAAGCTCGGCAGCGACGCGGCCACCGGCTCCGGCCTCGACTTCACCCGCAAGGCGAAGACATCCTTCACCTACATCGGCAGCAGCAGCTCCGAGGTCAGCGAGGAGCTGTACAGCGACAGCCCGGCGAAGCTGTCCACGGGCATCTCGAAGGTCTTCGCCGCGATGCTCTCCTGCCCCACCTACCAGGTGACCTCGGGCAGCACCGTCGTCGACATGCGCGCCGAGAGGTCGGCCGCGCCGAACCTCGGCGACGAGCGGTGGAGCCAGCTGCTCACTTTCTCCGCCGGCGGGCAGCGCAGCGTCGTCAAGCAGACGGCGATCCGCGCCGACAACATCCTGATGATCGTCTCCGGCTCGCCTGGCCTCGTGGACGCCCATCTGGACAAGGCGCTCGCCAAGGCGCGCACCACACGCTGACCCACTTCTGCACCTGCCCCGGGGTCCGGGCCTGTCCTCCCGACAGGCCCGGACCCCGGGGTTTCGTCGTATCCGGCGATCAGCCGTCGAGACGGAGTTCGCCCGGCTCGTAGCGGAGTTGGAAGGTCTGCGCGTGCTCCCCGTGCATCCAGTACAGGGTCATGGTCGACAGCATGCTGCGCTTGATGTACCGGGTTCGCGAGGGCATTCCTTCATCCTGCTCGATGATCCAGGCTTCCACGCGCTCCGGCAGCCCGAACCGCAACGCGTACGCCTCGGGGTGCTCCGCGGAGCGCAGTTCCCAGACGGGGTGTGAGGCTGCCTGATTGATGCGACGCAGGCGCACCGCGTGCGTGGGGTGCTCTTGCGCGTATTCCACGAAGGCGTAGAGATGATCCGAGGCCAGGCCCAGGACGAACGGCGCTGCTGGAAAGGCCAGGACAAGACCGAGCTGCGACCGGCTGTACAGGGCCTGCGCCAAGTCATCGAGGGGGTCGCGAATCGCATCGGGCAGTTCCGCCTCGCCCGGATCCATGTCCAAGAGTGGCCCACGAAGATACGTCCGTATCTCGCGCACCTTCGGCCGCTCGGCCGCCGGAGTGGCTTCGAGCACTGCGTGAATCGTGTCGGCCGTGGTCCGCACGAGATTCCGCAGTACGGCAAAGTCCGGTGCGGAGAGATCGATCAAGGATATCTGGTGGGCCAGCGCATAGTCCTGCGCCTCCGGGCTGAAGCCGGACGTGGAGAAGATCGCGTAGCTATAGCGGTACCGCGTCCGTGGTCGGCCGGTCCCCGGGGCGGTGAGCGTGGTTGTCTCGCCCTCGTTCACGTCGTGGATCACGCCGTGGCCGTTGCGTACGGTGGGCAGGCCAACTGGGGCTGTGGTCAGGTACTTTGCCTCGACGAACAAGCGGACTGGCAGAGAGAACGGCGGGACGTACCGGAACTGTCCGAGCGCATCGACCTGGTGCCATGCCCCGCGTCCGCGGACCAGCAGACCGTTCTTGTCCTCCTTCAGGACCTTCCACGGCTCTTTGTCCTTGTCGTCGTCGGCCGTCAGGACCTCGAAGCCGCTGGAGCGCAACAGCCAGGCCAGCACCTCCTCCAGGAGGTAGCCGCGCAAGGGTCCTTTGCCGATTACTTTGGCTGCCACGACGGCGATCCTATGCGCGGCCTGGATCTTGGTTCCAGGGTGCCGTCAGGGGTTCGCTGATGCCGGGGGTACAGCGAAGGCCCGGTGGTTCCGGTCTCGTGAAGAGAGCGGAACCACCGGGCCCAGGGAAAGGGGGCGTCCCTTCGTCGTTCTCCCGCCTCGGTCAGCGGCTATGAGCAGCCCGTCAGCCGCAGCGGACGACGGTGAGCCGGTCCGCCGCACCCTCGGGCAGTACCCGGCGCGGTACAGGGCCGGGCGCGGCAAGCGAGGAGGCGAAGGCTGCGACCAGTTCGTGCGGGGCGCTCGCGCTGAAGCTGGCGCACCACAGGTACGGCGCCCCGAGCACGGGCTCCGCCCACGCCTGCCACCCCAGAAGGTCATCGCGGGGGTCGGCGTCGTGGATGAGCGGCGGCAGCATCTCCAGCGAGACGTTCGTAGAGAAGCCCGGGTCGGTGGCGGTTGTGCGCGGGCGGTCCAGGTCGCGCAGCCAGCCCCGCTCGCTGAGCGCGGTGAGCACCGACTCGGCGTTCTCGAGCCCGGCATCGGGGGTCTCGCTGGCGTCGAGCGCGAGCAGGAAATCGGTGAGCGCCTCGTGCGGTACGCCGGCGGTGAAGTACGCGTTCCACTCGGTCAGGGCCGAGGCGGGGTACGGACGGGCGGACAGTTGCTAGGCCACCGGGAGACCGCCCAGCGCGAACGGATAGGCGGCGAGGATCCACTCCGCGCCGCGCAGGCCGTCGGGGCTCACATAGAGCAGGGTGCTGCGGGAGGTCGGCCACATGCGCCAGCCGAGGTCGGCCAGGATGTCGCCGATCCGTTCGGCGAGGACGCCGTCATCACCGGCTAGGTGGCGCGGGGTGACCCAGTACATCAGGTCCCGCGAGTAGGAGTGGGAGGGATCGATGGGGTGGTGCGGGTGCAGGGGCGCCTCCATCAGTTAGAGATTGGATCACTGGCCGGTGTTCGACCCGGTCGCGCCGCGTCGGCGGTGCGCGGGTCCCTCGGCCGGCGGCTGCCAGGTCAGAGCGACAGCCACGGCGGGCGGCAGGGGGCCGAACTGCTCGGCTTCCGCAGACTCGGCAATGTAGACCATCGACCGGCCATGCTCGTCCAGCGCCTTCTCCACACCGCCGAGGCGGTGGGCCATAGGGAAGAAGGGGTTGACGGCGAGACGGACGGACGCGTCACGGTCGCAGCCGGACAGCAGGTCGAGCAGATCTCCGACAGTCATCTCGGGCGTGTGCAGGTCCAAGGCATTCTCCAAGTAGTAGCGGACGGAGCCACGAGAACAGAGGCAGGGTAAGCGGCGCGGACGAGGGGAAGGGGACGTGCCGGTCACAGGGACCGGGAAGTGGCCAGGATCTGGGCCACAACAGCAGCGACGATCTCCGCCGGGGTCTCCGTACCGAAGGCCATCCGGTAGCCGGGGACGTTCGCGGTGCCGGTGACCGCGATCACCCAGCCCTCGCCCGTCACCCAGTCCTCGTCCGCGCCGCCGGGCCGACCGTTCGGGAAGTAGCCGAGGTAGAACCTGCCGTCGCGCGAGCTGACATGTACGTCGCCGCGGTCGTCAACTATGTGGGTGAAATCGGCCTCCGAAAACTGGTCGATCACCTCCATCGCCTGACCGGCACCGAGCTTCCAGGAGCGGAGCCGCAGGGCCGCGACCGTGGTGGCGAATCCGGATCGCGTCGCATCCAATGCCACAGCATCACCTCTCTGACCTGGGAGTTTAGGGAAGGTCGTTTAGGTTGACATGGTGTCGCGGCGATCACCAGTTCCTGCGGGCTCTTTCCTGTCTGCCACAGGCGAACTGTCCTTGGACGGCAAAGCCCGGCGCCCGCTGCACGCTGACTGACATGGTGCTTTGGCCGACTCTCCGTCAAGAGCGGCGGAGCTCGCTCTTATCGAGGACGAGGAGATCCCAGCCCGGCGCCGGAGCAGAGCTTGGCGACCTGCTCGCGAGTCGCCTGGGGGACGGCGTCGACCACAGCGAGGAGGCGGACGTCGATGCCCAAACGGGTGCTCAGGGCGATGTCGTGGGTGAGCTGTTCGTTGGTGGACTGGGACGCGGACGTCTTGACCTCGCCGGACAGCAGCCGCCCCCGTAGAGGCCGAAGACATCGGCCTCGCTGTGCGTCTGGTCGCTGAACCACACATCGACGCCCGGCAGGAAGAACGAGTTCGGCTCCTTCTTCGTCAGTGCGGCGATCACAAGCAGGTGGGGAAGAAGGCCCTGGTCACTGGCGCGGTAGGTGCGCGTTCTTCCCTCAGCGTCGGTGGGCGTACGGAGGATGACCAAGTGATCACGGGAGGCATGTGACCTGTGGCAAGCTCATCTCCCTGGGGGAGAGGAACGACTGATGACCCATTACCAATGCGGATCGTGCTCGTATCAGAGCGACCATCTCGGCGAGGCTCAACAGCACTCGCACCAGACGGGCCACATTTGCATCGGCAAGGACAGTGCCGGGCCAGCCGGAGGTAAGTTCGGCAAAGCCAGGGTCGTGCTTAAGGCCGGCGCCAGCGTTCTAGCCGCCACCACCATTGGGGTCCTCGCCTGGAAGTACAAGGGGCTTCAGGAAGAGCACGAGGAGCTCCAGACGAAGCACGACGGGCTCCTGTCCATGGCTGCCGGACTGGTCGTGCAGTTGGCGGAGTCGACGGCGGAGAACGAGAGCCTGAAGTCGGAGAACGACTACCTGAAGTCGGCCACCGGTGCCTCGAAGACGCTCAAGAGCTACGACTGCTGAGTGAGGGCGTACTGCGGGTAGTGCCACTGAACGAGAGGGAGCGTGTCGAGGAGTCCGTCGCGCTTGTGGGACGGGGAACGGCCCCCACAGCAGTGGCGATCTATACGCTGGACGTGTGCCAGCCCCCCTCGGCTTGGGCGATGCCCCCTCCGCACACTGGGGCCGACCCACTTCCTCCGCGACGGCCACCACAAACTGGAGGCCGCTGCCACATCTGGACGTCCCAATGGTCGACCTGCACGGATGCGCATTAAATCGAACACGTGATGCAATAGCTGTATGCGATGCCCTGCATTCCCCGAGGACCTGATCGCCGCACAGTGCGAGTGGGACCGCACATATCGAGCGCTTTCTGATCCCTCCTGCCGAGGCAGGACGACTGCGCTGCGGCGGCGCCTGCTGGAGTTGTCGGTACGGGTGGGTTGTCACCCGTACTGGCGCATGGCGGGCTCGGGCCAGCGGGCGGCTCTGCTCATGCGGGCACGCGAGCTGGAGTCCGGGGTGCGGTAGATGGAGGGAACGTCCGGTGACCGGCGGTCGGTGAACGGGACTCCGGCCAGGATCTTGCTGGCTCTGCCTGACGGACAGACCGTGGAAGTGCGGCTTTACGAGCGGCTTCGTGCGAAGCGAGGGCATCCGTGGCGGTATCGGATCGGCGTACCCGCCTGGATCACGACGGAGGAGGGCGTGGAGCCTGCCGAGTACTCGGTGTGGGTCACAGACAAGCAACTCAAGCCGATCGAGGGTGTGGACTTGTCGGTCGTGCCGACGCGTCGGCGTCCTGAGCCCCTGCGGCCTCCGAAGCCGTCAGGGTGGGTCGTGCGGCCTGATCCGCGACGTCGCGGAGGGACGGTCGTGCACGATGCTGTCTGCCCCGATGCGACGGGCGGAGGCAAGGAGCTGGGCACGCTGGAGGCGCTGGATGCGCTGATGGGGCCGGGCGCTTCAGCGTGCCATGAGTGCTGTGCGGCCGAAGTCCTTGTTCCTGTACTGGAGTTGGGCAAGGGGTACGGGTAGCTGCCACTGAGTTCCGGGACCCCGCAACCGCTGTGAGTCTATCGCCGGTACCAGCGGTGGGCTGGGCGAGCGGCCATCTGGTTCATCCGTCTACCGGGCAGACGAAAGCCCCCGAAGTCCGTGACTGAGGGAGTTCGGGGGCTGGTGCAACGGCCTGGAGGGCTGTGTCAGTCCTGGGCGCTGTCGCTGTCGTGCTCGGTACGGCGGCGCCGTGCTGCGAAGACAGCTCCACCGCCAGCGGCGAGGAGGACACCGGCGCCGCCGAGCAGCCAAGGGGTGGCGTCGGCGCCGGTGTGGGCGAGGGAGCCCCTGGGGGCGGGTGCCGTGCTGCTTGGCGCGGTCGAATCGGCGACCGGGCCATCAGACGGCGCGGTGGACGACGAGGCGGGGCTGTCGCCCTGCTCCGGGGCCGAGGAGTCTGGTGTGGATGTATCGGTGGTCGGCTCGTCAGACGGCTTCTCGGAGGAGGGGGGTTCGGGAGTCGTGCCGCTGGTCTTCTTGGCGTTGGTGACGGTCACGGTCACCGGTTCGCCCGGCTTGACCCTGAATGCCTTCGAGGGCTTGTGGATCTCGTAGCCGGCGGGCGCCTTGATCTGCTTGACCCAGAAGTCGCTGCCGGTGCGGGAGTTGATGGGCAGGTTGCCGCTGGCCGTTCCGTCGGAGCCGGTCGTCAGCGTCAGGATGGTCTTGTCGTCGCTGCCGATGTTGACCGTGGATCCGGCCAGCAGCTTGCCGGTCTTGTCGCCCTTGGCCTTCAGCAGAACCGAGGCGGGCTTGAACGGGTCGATGATCGTTAGCGGGGTGTCGGCACTGGGGGTGACGATGACGTCCTGGTCGTCGACAACGTCGTGCAGCGGGCTACCGCTGGAGACTTCCTTGAGCCGATAAACACCGGGGACAAGATCCTGGAAGGCCAGCCGGCCGTCGGCGTCGGTGTTTCCTGTGGCGATCTTTTGACCGGTGGAGTCGAGCAGGGTGAACGTGGCGCCGGCGAGAACATCGCCGCCCGGGTCCTTCTTCAGGATGGTGACGCCGCCATTCCCGGCCGCGCTCAGGGGAGTGATGGACGGGGTCGGCTCGGGGGTCTGCGCGGAGGCGGCCGGGGCCAAAGCCACCGTGGCGAAAGTGACGGCCACGGCGGGCAGGCAGCGGTGGAAACGGGTAGGCAAGAAGGAACTTTCCGGGAGTGGGCGCGGGTAGGGCTGCCCGTCGGTGCAGGCTGGGTAAGGCCGGTCAACGGGTGCGGGCCGGTGACGGGTGGGGCGGCGGGGCCGGGCGTGATTGCCCGGGAAGGTGTACAGGGGGGTCGATCGCGTTGCTGCGGATGGCGGCCCGGACGAGGTGGTGCTGGTCCTCGATGGGCAACGTCGCAATGTGCGACAGTCCCTGCGCGATGGAGGTACCGCGCAGGGCACCCGCCGGTAGGCCAGCGGCGTGCACGATCCGGGCGGCTGCCTCGGCTTCGATCAGGAGGCCGAACGCCGGTGGAATGTTGAGCAGTTGGGCGGCGTGTTCGCGGCTTTCGGTCAGTGCCTCAGGGAGGTGAAAGTCGTCGTCGAGGACGTCGTTGACGATGTCCAGCCAGAGCAGCGTGGCCTGGTGGAGGCGGGTGAGGAAGTCGGCGTCGGTGAGCCAGCATCCCCGGGCCGGTTCGGGATCCGTATCGACACGGGTCGGCCGTCGTTGTCCACTGTCGGCACTGCTGGTCGGGGATGGTTCGGGCGTCCAGACCTTGAGGTAGTCCTGGACGGCATGGCTCAGGGCTCTGACGGCGGCGCCGGTCCAAGGTGAACTGTCGTCATCGTGCCAGTCGCGTACGACGCCGTAGCCGTCGTGTCCGGGCTGTCTGCCGAGGCGGGCATCTCGTACGGCGAACGTGCCGTGGTCGGCGAAGGACAGGTACGCGTGGTCGAGGGCGCCGCGGTCGGGGTGGAGGATGCTCAGGCGTAGTCCGCCGTACTCGCGGTGTCGGATCGTCTGGGCGAACTCGATTCGGAGACGCAGCGGCGAGTCGGGCGAGAGGACCGCGTAACAGGCGTCGCCGATCACCCGCCGTTCGTGCACGGGCAGGGCAAGCAGGTCAGTGAAGAAGTGCTGGGCATGAAGGGACAACGGTGATGGTGCTCCTCGGCAGCGGACGGTTCTGCGGGGTGGCTACCTGAGTCGGCCAACCGACGGGGCGGGAGGGGCGCACGGCGCGGGCGCGGTGCCCGGGACCCCGGTCGCCGAGGCGGGTTCGGACGACAAGGTCGGCGAAGTGCGTGCTGACGCTCGGCTCTGTGCCGGGGCGACCCGGTGCGCGGCGGTAGCGGCCAAGGCGGCAAGGAGGGTGAGATGGAGACGAGTGTCGGCCGGAATGTTCCACACCGCCCGCGCGAGAGGCACGGGTGAGCTCAAGGAGGAGGCGAACGCCGCGACCAGAGAAGCGGGCACGGCGGAGGAGAACGTGGCCTTCCACAGCAGGTAGTCCGGTGACCCGCCCCACGCGGACCAGACAGGTGCGGCCAAGTTCTTGTGCACGTAGGCGTGTTGCAGCACGCCGTGGCCGTCCGGGCTGCGGAGGTACTGGAGCGTGGCCGTCCAGGTGGCCGGCCGGAAGGGGTCTTTGTGCGCGGCGACCAGCCACTCTCCGCTGCGTGGGTGGGTCTCGGAGGGGAAGTGTCCGGCGAGCAGGCGCATGCCGGGGCTGACGGCAATGGCTGGCCCGTCTGAGGCGTGGGTCAGGGTCCAGTCCTGGCCGAAGGAGAAGGGCCACACGTCGGCGAGGTCGTGAACACCGGGGCCGGCGAGGTGGCGGGGCAGGACCTCGACCACGTCGTGGTCGTCGAGATCGTCCAGCGGGCTGAGCGGCACAAGGTCCTTTCGTTGGACGGGAGTTGCTGGTGGTGGGCGGCGCGGATCAGCGACGTGCGGGGGTACGTGGGGCGGCGGTGGAGACAGGAAGGCTGGTGGTGCTCCAGCGCGGGACGCTGCGGGTGCCGAGCGCAGGTGGGCGGTGGGCGGCGGCGTTCTGGACGTCGAGTGGGGTCGGAACCGGGGGCGCAAACGGTGCGACGGGGGTGAGCCTCGCCGTCTCGCGCAGCCGCGGGAGCAACGAGTTCTTCGAGCGCGGCAGGGGGCCGGGTCGGAGACGCTCTGGGTGATGGCCTTCACCAAGGCGATGGGGGTGTTGGTAGTGGCAGTGGCGTACCAGCGGGCGTAGCCGCTCTTCGGACCACCCCAAAGGTGCCATCGGGCCTCAAGGGTGGTGAGTTCCTTCTCGGGGTCAAGCCGGTTGGTGGTGTATTCGCACGTGGCCATCCCGTCCGAAGGCTGTAGTGCGATCACGCCCCAGCGCGGTTGCTGGAACTGCCAGCCGTTCTTGATCAGCGGGACGACGGCGTCGAAGGCGCCGAGTTCGGGGTCCTTGAGATCGGGCTCGGCGAGGTAGGTGTCGGGGCCGGCGGTGTACGCCTGAGCGAGGGTGGTGGTGAAGGCGGTGACGAACTCCGTGGGCGCCATGTCGTTGAAGCTCACGCCCCAGGCGGGCGGGCCGAATCGGTCGCGGTAGGCATTGATCCGCCACAGTCCGTCGTCGTCTCCCTCGGGCAGATAGCCGAGGCGGATGCGGTGGTCGGGAGCAGTGACATAGACGTTGCCGAGGTCGTCGTGACGGAGGTCGAAGCCGAGCGCGAGGAAGGGCTCCATGGCAGGGTCTCCGGTCCAGGTACTGCCAGCGAGGTAGCGGGGGGAAACGTAGATGTCGCCGTCGATCTCTTCGGTGTCGGGCACAAAAGTCCAGGGGTCGGGGCTGTGGTGAGCGGCGTGATGCGCGGTCAGGAACCGGTGCGGTCCGCGAGGGCGGGCAGCAACTGCTGTTCCAGGTCTGCGGGTTGGCCGGTGTAGTGCAGGGTGCGCAGGCCCAGCTCGGCGGCGGCCCGGCAGTTGTCCTCGCGGTCGTCGACGAACAGTACGCGTGCCGGGTCGGCCATGCCGGTGGCCGCCAGGGCGTGTTCGTATGCGGCCGGATCGGGCTTGCACAGGCCCAGGCGGGCGGAGTACAGGGCGTCGGCCATCAGCTCGCGCCGCCACACCGTGGCGTCCAAGACATTGCTGAGGTGGGCCGGCGCGTTGGAGAGCAGCACCATGGACAGTTCCGCAGCCCGGGCTCGGTACAGGATGTCGAGGACGCGCGGGTCGGTGCGGGTCCACATGGCGGTATCAGCGGCCCGCAGCGTGCGCAGCCACCGCGCGCCCGGGTGGTGGCCGAGCACCTTCGCCCAGTAGGCGAGATCGCTCAACTCCCCCGCGTCGTAAGCGTTCCGGGGAGCCCAGAAGGCGTCCAGGAACGAGGGCAGGTGCCGGCCGGGCCACTCGGCAAGGTCGGCGAGACGCATCCACATGGCGGTGGTGGGTTGCAAGCCCGGGACGCCGTTGTAGTCGAGGATCAGGGCGTCCAAGCCGTTCGGGGCGACAGAAGTGTGGGTCAAGGGGCGGGTTTCTCCAGGGCTTTGGGGACGAGGGCGGCGACAGCTGCGGCGAGGAGGGCGGGCAGCAGCAGGGCGTGCGGCAGTGCGGTGACGGTGGCGAGGGCGCCGATGAGGGCGGGTCCGGCGAGCAGGCCGACGTAGCCGGTGACCGCGACGGTAGCGACCGCACGCGGGCCGCCGATGCCTGCGGCGGTAATCAGGCTGGGGATGGTGACGGACAACCCCAGGCCGAAGGTCGCCCACCCGAGCAGGGCGAAGCTGACGGTGGAGCCGACGAGGCCGGTGGCGAGGCCGAGCGAGGCCAGGGCAGCCCCGGTGCGGACGACGGCGGGAGCGCCGAACCGGGCGGTGAGGCGATCTCCTACGAGGCGACCGGCGGCCATGGCGGCGCTGTAGAAGCCGTACGCGGCGGCGCTGGTCGCGGTTGTCGCGCCGAGGTCGTGCAGGTGGACGGCGGCCCAGTCGGCGGCGGCCCCCTCGCCCAGCAGCGTTGCTGCCGCGAGCGCGCCCAGCAGCCACAGCCGGGGCCGCGGCAGAGCCGCGCCCTGGTCCAAGCCCGGTACCACGCGGTTGTGTACGGGTTCGAGTCCGGGGCTGGCGAGAGTGCGGGTGAGCCGTGTCGTTGTCCCTGCCGTGACGGTGGCGGTGGCTGCGACGCCGGCGAACAGGACGGGGTGCGGGATGTGGGCGGTTACTGCGGCCAGCGCGGCGCCGGTGAGGGCGCCGAGGCTGTAGCTCGCATGCAACCGGCCCATGATCGGGCGGCCGTGGGCGGCCTGGCAGCGGACTGCGGCGGCGTTGACGGCGACGTCGAGGACGCCATGTGCGGCGCCGAAGGCGAACGCCGCCCCAAGGAGGGTGTGCAGGCTGTGGCAGACCCCGAGTGTGCAGAGGCAGGCGGCGAGCGCGAGGGCACCGCCGGTCAGCAATGTGGGCAGGCGGGCCGGGTGGGCGAGGCGTCCGCCGGTCTGGAGTCCGGCGACCATGCCGAAGGCGGCGGCCAGCAGGATCAGGGCGAGCCCGGCGGTGCTCACCCCGGCGGTGTTCTGGACGGCGGGTATGCGCGCGCCCCAGACGGCCATCACCACGCCCAGTCCGGCGAAGTACCCGGTCAGCAGGCGGCGGCTGCGCGCCAGTTCGGGCGCCGCGGCCTGGTTCACGCGTCGTTCTCCCGCGTGGCCGGGGTCTCCTGCACGACCGGAACCACCTGGATGTCGAGGTTGCGGTACGCCTCCTGGGCGCGGACCTGGGCGACGGTGGCGGTCGGCCCGGTGGTGATCAGGTAGCCGATGCGGGCGGTGAACAGGTGGCCGCCGTCCTGGGGCAGCACGAGCGGGTCACCGGCCTGCCGCTGGAAGCGCACGCGTTCCACTCCCCTGGTGGGTTCCGTAACCCGGCGGGCGGTGAGGGTGCCGGAGTAGGCGGGGTAGATGAAGCGGATCGCCGCGGCCTGCCGGCGGGTGGGCGTCAGGTCGGGGGTACGTCCGCAGGCGATGTCGGCCGCCGCACGGGCGAGGTCGACGCCGGTGGCCAGGTGGACGAGGTGACTGATCATGTCGCCGGCGATCCGGGCGTTGACCTCGATGAGGCGGGGGCGGCCGTCGACCACGCGGATCTCGATGTGGCTGACGCCGTCGGTGACTCCTAGGGCGTTGATGGCCGCGACGGCGGCCGGGGCAACGGTGGCGAGGAGTGGGTCGTTCGCGTCGACCGCGTGCGCCAGCTCTTCGAAGTGGGGCGGCATTCCGACGGTCTTGCGGGTGACGGCGACGACGGTGGTCTGCCCCTGGTGGGTGACGCTCTCGACGCTCACTTCCGGGCCGTCGAGGTATTCCTCGACCAGGACCTGGGTGCTTTCAACTCCGCGGCCGGCGGTCTTGGCGGCGAAGGCGTACGCCACGGGCAGCTGGTCGGCGGTGTCGACGCGGATGACGCCCATGCTCGCGGCGTGCGCGGCGGGTTTGAGGACGACGGGGAAGCCTATGCGGCGGGCGGCAGCGTGTGCCTCGGGCTCGGTGCGCACGCTGACTGAGGCGGCGGAGGGCACCCCGTGGCGGGCGAACAGGCCGCGGCTGGTGTGCTTGTTGCGGCAGCCCTGGAGAGCCTCCGGAGCAGTGGTGGGCAGGCCGAGCAGGCGGGCCAGCCGGGCGACGGGGACGAGGTACCACTCGGTCCACGTCATCACGCCGGCCAGCTCATGCCGCTCGGCGAGCGAGCGCCCGGCCGCGGTCAGCGCCGTCTGGTCGGCGGGGTCGGCGACCTCGTAGTCGAGGAGGAACTCCTTCTCCCAGGTCGGCTCGGCGCCGGAGATCATGACGACGTCGTAGTGGGCGGCGACGTTCTGAAGGCAGGTGCCGCGATACGCCTGGGCCTCCATGTCGGCTGCGGCCACGACCAGGACGACAGGGCGAGAGGACAACAAGGCTCCAAACGGTGTGGGGGAAGGGAGAGTTGAGGAAGGGCGTCTGGATCAGGGGGTGCGGCGTCGGCGCAGTTCGAAGGCGGACGCCCACTGGGGGTGGTCCTCGATCAACCTGCGGGCGTACAGGGAGGCGAAGGAGTTGTTCAGTCCGCGCACGCCCGCTGGCAGCTGCCAGCGCAGGTCCTCGAACAGCGCCTTCAGCCCGACCCGGGTGCCGCCGGCGGCAAGCCTGTCGGCCGTCAGACGCTCCAGCGCGCGGTAGACGTAGGGGTGCTGGGCGTCGAAGGCCAGGAAGCGGTCGGTCAGCGTCGGGCGCGAGCCCGCTCGAAACGAAGGTCGGGCTACTGGCAGGGCGTAGGGGCCGGCAAGGGTGCGGGAGGTGGGCATGGCGGCGGTCTCCGTGGGGTGTTTCGGGAGGTCAGGCGAAAGAGGTGCGCAAGGCGGGAGCGGTGCGCAGCCGGGCGAAGGCGGCGAAGAGGCCCAGGGCCTGCAGTGCGGCGCAGAGGGTGATCACGTGGCCGAGCTGGGCGGGCGGCACGGCGGCGACGAGGACACCGGCGAGGGGGAAGGGCAGCAGGAGCAGCAGGATGGTCAGCGACAGGGTGGCGCCGAACACCGGGGCGGGGATGAGACGGGAGCGCAGGGTGCGCAGCACGACGGTCAGGCCGCCCTCGCCGGCCATGAGGACGGCGATCAGGGCGAGATAGGTGCCGTAGGTATCGGTGAAGGAGACGGCCATACACGCCAAGGCGGCGATCGTGGCGGACACGGCGCCGATGGGCCACAGGCCGAAGCGATCAATCGCCCGGCGGCACAGGACAATTGCGAGGAGAGAGGTGGCGGCGGCTGCCGACCAGATAAGACCGACGTCGGCCGGGGAGTGTCCGAGCTGCTTGACGACGATCACTGGGGTGCCGGCCTGCAGCAGACCGACGGTCAGGTTGGAGATGGTCAGTCCGGTCACCAGCCAGCCGAGAGCCGGTAGCGCGCGGAGGGTCGACCAGCCGGTGTGCAGCCCCGTAAGGGCCGGCTGCGGCACGGCGGACTTGCTCTGGTGGCGCTGGCGCGGGGCCAGGAGGCTGGTGAGCAGCGAGCAGGCGGCGATCGCGTACAGCATTCCGGCGGCGTCGGCCCGCTGCAGGAGCAGCCCGGCGAGCGCGGGGCCGCCCAGGGTGGCGACCTGGTCGATGCCGAGTAGCACGGACTGAATGCGGTGGGCACGCTCACCGGCCTCGCGGCCGACGATCCCGCCCGCGGTCTCGGCCGCGAGGTAGGAGCATTCGGTGAGGATCCCGGTGGACGCGGCGAGCAGCATGACTGTGACCGTCGTGCAGTATCCCGCTGCCTGCGTCGGCAAGATGAACGAGGCGGCCAGGACGACCAGGGCCCGGCCTACGGAGGCCAGGCGGAGCACGGCGGTGGTGCCGTGGCGGTCGACCAACGCCCCGGCGAAGGCGAACGCGCCCAGTCGCGGAACCCATTCCAGCGCGAAGGCAAGGCCGGTCAGGGCGGCGGAGTCGGTGGTGGCCAGCACCAGCAGCGGGATGCCGTAGGTGGCCATGGCGGACGCCGCGGCGTCCGTGCTGCGCGGCAGGTAGATACAGCGCAGCACAGTGGGGACCGGCCGGCGGGCATGCCGGGGCCCGACACGGGATCTCACGCAGCGCGCCCCGGTTCCTGCGCCGCGTGGGAAGAGCGGGCGACGTCCTGGTGCAGGACACGGGGGTGCGCCCTGAGCCACTCGGACAGCGCCGCGCGCGGAGCCGACGGTTCGGTCGCTGCGCAGGACTGCACCGGGCCGCCGTCCTGTAGCTGAAGGGCGTACTGGACGCGCGCGACGAAGTCACTGGTCGGGCTGGGGAGTTGGCGGCTTCGGGCCCAGCGTGCGGCGGTGTCGTACAGCTCGGCCAGGTCCTGGCCGCTCGTGGTGAGCTGGTAGCAGGCGGTGGCGTGTCCGCAGGCGTGGATGAGGCCGAGGTCGCGGGCGGTGTCGATGGCGTGGCGCAGTTGTCCGATGGGGAGGTCACCGAGGGCGCCCTGCAGGCTGCCGCGGTGGCGGCTGATGGGGCCGTTGTCGTCGATCTCGGTGACCAGGCGTATCAGGCCCGGCAGAGACAGGGTTCGGATCGCGCGGCTCTCGCGCGGAAGGCTGGTGGGCGAGGAGGCGGTCATCGGCGCGGCCCTCCTGCCGGGGTGATGGGGCGGGCGGGTATCTGGTGGGAGAAGAGGTCGCCGAGCTTCCACGCCGGGCCGCCGGGCGGCGTGGCGGCCAGGGCGCGGCTGGCAGACGGTGCAGAGGGAACTGCCGGCGCCGGAAGGCGCGTCGGGGTGGTCGCCCACGGGCCGGAGCGGGTCCGGGACGGGGCAGTCCCTCGGTGGCGAAGCGGGTCGGCCCCGGCGGGCGGGAGGACGGCCCACGCGGTGATGGACTGGAAGACGGGGGCGAGTGCCCGGCCGCTGGCGGACAACTGGAAGTCGCCGCTGCCGGTAGCCGTGATGAGGCCGTCGGCGACCAGTCGGTCCAGGGGCTTGTAGACGGCGGTCAGTCCGTAGCCGGGCATGGCCTCGGCCGCCAGGCTCTTGGCGCTTGCACGGCCTCTGGCCTGCAGGGTCATCAGGATCGGGGTGGCGTGCCGCGGGGCGATCAGGGCGAGCGTGTCGTCGATGTTCTGGGCCGGGGGGATCCGCTCGGGCTCCAGTGCGCCGGTGGCCTTGCTGGTGACGAACTGCTTCTCCAGGTGGGTGTCGCCCCAGGAGGCGATCTGGGCCAGGACGGGCAGCAGCTCGGCGCCGCGGCCGGTGAGGCCGTAGGTGACGTGGCGCGGGGCGTACTCGGTGCGTTCGACCACGCCGGCGCCTGTGAGATGGCGCAGCCGGGGGTGGAGTTGGCCGTCGGCGAGCCACGGCAGCCGGGGCTTGATCTCGGCGTAGCGCAGCGGCTGGGAGGAGAGAGTCATCAGCACCCACACGCTCCAGCGCGGGGCGAGCAGATCCAGGGTCTTGGTGACACGAGCGAGGTCGTTCGGGGTGGTGGGAGGCTGAGCGGTGGCCAAGGACGATGCTCCTCAAGCAGTACAGGGCAGTTCAGCGGGTGCGGGACGTGGCGGTTGCCGGGGCGGCAGGTGCGGGTGGCGCGGACGGCTGGGGATCCGGGGCCGGTGCGCGGCGTAGTCCTGCCAGGACTGCGCCGGTGTGTCTGGCGCAGGCGTCTCGGACGGCGACGGACTCGGCGATGCGGCGGGCGCAGTCGAGAATGTGGCCGGCGGCAAAGCGGCCGATCTCCCGTTCAGGGGTTGTGAGTTCGCGCAGCCTCTCCAGTTGGAAGGCGATGGTGCGTTCGGCGAGGACTAGGTCGCTGTGGCTGCCGGTGAGTGCGGCGAGCAGGGTGGCGTCGGGAGTGCTGTCGGCGAGGACTTCGAGTTCGGCGAGCGGCTGCCCGTACAGCGCCTCGATGCGCTGGGCGATCATCTCGGAGACGGCGTGAGCCGCATCGGGCTGGGGCAATCGGCAGGCTTTCAGGGGCGGCGGGTTGGCACCGCCCCGGCAGTGGGAGCGGGCGGAGCAGTGGCGGTGATCTTCGGCTGGGCGAACTGCACCGGACGTGTGGGGCGTTGGCCGGGCGCGGGCATGGTCCGCAGGAGGTCGTCGAGGGCGGCGACGTAGCCGTTGCGGCCGGCCAGAGCCGCCTCCAGCCACTGGGCGTCCATGCGGAGGTCATCGGCGGACAGCTCGCCCAGGTCGCGGTCGGCGGACATGCCGGCGCGGACGCGGTCCCGTACCCGGACGACCTGTTCCTCGGCGATGGCGAGGTAGCTGCGCAGCTCCAGCGCGCGGTGCAGTGCGGCACCGGCCTCAAAGTGCGCTGCCTGGGCATACAGTTCGGCGACGGACGCGCCGAATGCCACCTCCAGCGCGGTGTCGCGACTGGTGGACTTGTCGGTGACGCTCATCGCGCCGCCCCTCGCGCCGGGACACTCCGCGTGCCGGGCACTACGGGCGCGGAGGTGGGCAGCGCCGGAGCTCGGCGCGCGGCAGGGTCCGCACTACGCCAGGCGTCCGGTCCGCGCTTGCCCGGGGCGAGGGGGTCGAGGAGGTAGTCCACGACCATCACGCGCCCGTCGCGTGCGGCGACCGCCGCGTTGACCTGATACGCCAACTCCATCGCGGTGTCGTCGAGTTCGCCCGGCTGGGTGCCGAGCGTCTCGACGAGCGCGTCCTCCGCGGTGTCGAGCGCATCCTGGGATTCGGCGAGCAGGCCGTACCAGTGCACGACGCTGGTGGCATCGGAGTTGGCCTGGGGTGCTGCCTGGACTGCCCGGCGTAGATCGGCGAGAGTCATCTGGAAGCGGGCCTCGATCCGCTCAGTGACGACGCCCATCACGTCCTCGCTGAACTCGGGCACAGCAAGGCTCCTTTCATTCGCGTTTTCGGGGCGCGGAAATCTGCACTACCTATCCGGCCTGCTGCGGGAAAGTCTGTGGACTCGGTTGCCGGACAAGGGAATTGCGGGCGGGTCTGCTAGTCCAGGCACATGGCGACGTCGCGGTAGACGTATGTTCCGGACACCCAGCCCTTTACGCCGGTGGTCTTGTCCGTGATGTAGTGCCAGTTCCCGCTGCTCTTGTGGACGGTGAACGTGTGGCTGCGGTAGAGCACGCCGAGCGCCGTCGCCTTAGCGGACGCCCTGGAGCGGATCGTCACCGCCTTGGTGTGCACCGTGTACGGGAGCGGCTTGGCCGCGCAGCTGCTGACGGTGGTGGCAGCACTGGCAGTGGGGACCGAGACGAGCGGGAGAGCGAGCGCGCCGAGAACGGCGGCACAGACGCCTATGCGGGTGGTGCGCATGGGAAGTTGACCTCAAAGAAACCGGAGACGGGAATGCGGAAACGGACCCGGGCTGATGCCGTGCGGGCCGAGAACAAGACTCCGGAGAATCCCCGGTTTCGGTAACCGGGGATTGCGTGCTACATTCCGCGCCGCCTCGCCGAAGGCCGCCGGTATTTCACCATGAAGGAGGGGCAGAGCAGAGCCGGCGAGCCGCGAATTCAGCGGCCCGGACGGCGCGGTGGAGCGGGGCGCGCGGGCGGAGCAGGAAGGCCCGCAGCGGTGGTGTGGCGGGCTGCCGGGGATGCGGGCGGCAGCGGGATCGCCTCACCGCTCCAGTGCGCCTCCCACCACTGGGTGGCGGCCTCAAAGGTGGTGAAGCCGCCCTCGCGCAGGGTGTGTGTCCACGCCGTCGTGTCGACCTCTTCGAGAAGGATCCGGAACGGCACCGGAGCCTTCTCATCGAGGGCGCGCAGCAGCACGGTGATCTCCATCGGCCCGGTGTCGTGCGTGTAGCTGGTCAGCAGAGCGAAATGGTCGCCGTCCCTGCGCAGTCGCTGCTCCAGGGCTCGCGTGGCCGGGTCTGCAGGTTCGCTTCCCATGCCGTCAGCGAGGAGGATCTGCTCCTCGGGGCAGCCCCGGGCGATCAGCCAGGACTGGGCCATCGCGGGCAGGGCGAATGCGGCGTGGTCGAAGCGGAAGGTCCGCGCGCTGGTGCCGCGTTGGAGGTGGAGGGCGACGAGCTGAGGCTCGCCCGGGATGCCCCAGGTGACGGCACCGTTGTGGAGGAGGTAGAAACTGTGCCCGCTGTCGCTGGTGTGGTGCTCGGCCAGGACGGTGAGCTGGTCCTCGGCGATGCCGATGTGCTGCCAGAACTGTTCGTCAACGAGATCGTTGACGGCCTGGTAGCCGTCGAGGCGGAAATCGGGTGTGCGGGTGGGCATCGGTGCTTTCGGGTCGATGACGCCAACGGCGCCGTGGGCAGGGCGTGTTGAGCCACTCAGCGACGTAGGTGAGCGGGAGCCGGAGAGGCCGCCGGCCGGAGCGGCAGCGTGGTACCGGGCGGGCCTGCGGGACGCGGAGCAGCAAGGACGGCCCGGCCAGCGTCGGTGAGGGTGACGGGCTGACCGGCACGGAGCGGGCGGGAGGTGTCACGGTCCACGAGGCCGCTCGCCTCCAGGTGCTGCAGGTGGGCGTAGGAGATGCGGGTGCGTGAGGGGGTCGCCACGGCGAGCCGGTGGGTGATCAGGTTCTCGTGGAGCTTGGCGCCCTGGGCGATGGCGAGCAGGGCCGCGAAGTCCTTCGCCGGCACGTGCCGTGGCGCACGCGGCCGAGCGGTGGCTTCGATCGGCTCCAGCGCGGCGGCAGCCTTGACCAGTTGGGTGTCGCGCGCGTCGATGGCGTGCGCGAGCTGGTCGACGGTGCGCTCGATCCGCGCGAACAGAGCCTGATCGACGGGGAATTCACCGGAGGCCAAGTGGGCGAGACGGGCGCGGTGGAAGGTGACGTCCCACTCGGCCCGGACGAGGTCGCGGTGGGCGTCTGCCAAGGCTGTGTGCGGGGCGTCGAGGAGAGCGTCGTCGCGGTGGCGGCACAGCGTCTCGATGCTGCACCCTGTGGCCGTCTCGATCCGGTGGTCGAGCACGGTGCGCGGGCGGCGGTCGTACGAGACCACGGGAGGTGGGGTCATGTTGGGACGCTTCGGGGAGGCGGGAAAGTGGCTGGGTCGTACGCGTCCAGTGCGACGCAGACCTCGGCATAGGGGCCGTCGCGGGTGCGCCGGGTGGGTCCCAGATGTTCCAGGAGCCGGAGCATCGGCCTGTTGGACGCGTGCGTGAACGCGGTGAGGGTGTGTGCCCCATGCGTGCGGGCGATCCGGGCCGCCTGCCGGGCCATCGCTGTTCCGATGCCGCGGCGGTGGTGGTCGTCGGCGACTTGCAGTCCGAGGTCGACGACGCCCGGCTGACGGCTGACGGACCCGACGCAGACGAGGGCCAGGGGCCGCTCGTTGGCGTCGAGTCCGATCCAGCACTGCGCCTGGGCGAGCAGCCGTGCCAGGTCACGGGGCGTGAGGCGGGTACGGCCCCAGCGGAGCAGCAGGCTCTGCTCGCGACACTGCGCGTGGAACGCGTCGACCAGGTCCCCGTCCGCCGCCGTCACCTCGACGGTATGTGCGAGGACGGGGTGGGTCAGCAGGAGCAGTCCGGGCGGGCGGCTTGCAGGTCGTCGCGCCGGTAGGCCAGGTAGCGGCTGCCGTCGACGTTGCGCGGCTTGCGGGAGCGGACTCCGTAGGGGCGCAGGAGCAGGGCGAGGCGGACCGGGGTGAGGTCGGCATAGCGCCAGCGCCCCTCCGCCTCACCGGGCACCTCACGCAGGCGCGCGACCAGTTCAGCCGTGCTGACGTACTGCGCTGCGCCCAAGGCGTCGAAGATGTCGAGGCAGGCATGGACGATCGTCCACGGACGACTCGGACAGCTCAGGAACTCTGCGCACGTGTCCTCGTGAAGGTCATCGACATCGTCGAAGACATCGAGGTCGCCAAAGCCGTCTGGGGCGTCGGGACCCTGCGGATCCTCGAAGTCGTCGAAGCCCTCCGCGTCGGGATCGAATTCGGGATCGGGATCCGGTTCACCGTCGGGTTCCTCGTCGTCCACCGGCTCGTACTCGCTGGACGGTTCGGGCTCGTATGCCGCCGCGCAGCAGCAGGAGGTGGACAGCAGCGCGCTCAACTCGGCTCCGGCCGCCATGCGTTCGACCAGCAGGTCGGTGAGCGCATCGAGCTGCTCGGTCGCGGTGACGCCGGCCGGACGTCCGGCGCCGGCCAGGGCGGCGAGCTGCCCGTCGAGGTCCTGGATCTCGACGATCACATCGACGATGGCGCGGTGGTGCGGGTTCTCGGTGACCTCGGCCGGCGCCAGTACGGCGGCGGCGACCTGGTCGATCAGGCTGGGGAACTGCGTCAACGAACGGGGCCCTTCAGGGTCGGTGACAGTGCGGGTCGGGGAAGGCCGGGCATCGCGTAGGGAGGCGGTCCGGGCTTGGGGACGGGCTGGCGTACGCCCAGTTGCGGCGAGCGGGTACGCGCCGCGTGGGTACGCTCGCCCAGGGGCCGCCGGGCGATGCCGAGGCGGGCGCGGGCGGTGTCGTACACGTCGTACGCCTCCCGCGGGCGGACGGCCACGACGTGGATCTCGGTGGTGTACGCGGAGGTGGCGGGCGCCGGCCGCTGGGCATAGACGATGCGCCACGCGTTGCGGTGATCGACGTAGACCTTGCGGCAGCCGGCGAGATGGCGGGTGAGTTTGGCGCCGAACAGACGGGCGTTGACGACGTCCTGAAGCTGGGCGAGCGCCAGGTCGCGGATGTCGCCCGGGGCCTGGAGAAGGTCACTCAGGGCGCGCGGGTCGAAGGAGAGACCGAAGGCCGGCCGGTCATGGCCGCTCATCCGGCCCCCGGACCAGGCGCGCCGTTCTCCTCGGACTCTGCGGACTCCTCAGGGGCGGCGGTCGTCCGCCTGGAGGGCGGCGGGCCGGGCAGTAGGCGATGAGCGGGCCGGTCCGGATCGGTCATGCACGCCGACAGCGGACCGCCGGCCGCCCGGACTGTGGCCATGGCGTGGGTGAGGAAATCCCGGTGCCACATGAACAAACCGGACAGTCCGGCCTCGGGATCCTTGTGCTGTTGGTAGGCCAGCCACAGGGCGTGGAGCCAGGCGACGACGTCGGCGTGTTCCTGCCACTGCTCGCACCACGGGGCGGCGGTGGTGACCTCTGCCCCGTAGACCCGGATCAGGTAATCGTCCACCCAGTCGGACAACGCGTCGAGCTCGTCTTCGTACTCCTCGCCCTCCAGCTCCAGGATCGGGCGGGGTTCCGGTGGAGCCGCCTGCGGCGGCAGGCCCGCGAACCCCGGCATGCCGTAGGCGCCGAACGGCATGTCCGGGGGCAACGGTGCGGAGGCGAGGTTGTCGAGCTGGAGGGCCTGCTCCGCAGACTGCTCCAGCAGTTTGCGGACGCTCGCCGAAACGCTCTCCAGGTCGGAGTCCGGCAGCCGGACCGGTTCCGTCCCCCCGTCCTGCGAGGGGTTTATGGATTCAGGCACGAAAAGGGGCCTCCTTGAGCCGCAGCCGACGGGCGTGCATTGCGACTCAAACCATCCGGAGAATCCCCGGTTTCGGTAACCGGGACTTGGCTGCTATAACGCGAAGCGCGGCACCGGCAGGGCGTGGCGGGCCACGCACCACAAGCCGATCCGCACGGCACAACCGGATCAGGAAGTGAGGGTCAAGTCATCCTGAGACAGGGTCTGTTGCATCGTCTGCAATAGCCGCTCATTGGCGATCTTCGAGTAGTGCTTGGTCTTCTCGACGCCGATGAAGTCGCGTCCCTCCAGCAGGGCCGCGACTCCCGTCGAGCCCGAGCCGCAGGTGAAGTCGAGCACCGTCCCTCCCGGCGGGGAGATCTGCACCAGTTCCCGCATGACGGAGACCGGCTTCTGCGTGATGTGCTGCCGGCTCTTGCCCGACGGCTGCGAGGCGCTATACAGGCCAGGCAGGTAGACGGGATTGCGGGTGGCGTCGATCGGCCCGTTGGACGCCCAGACGATGAACTCGCATGACTGCTTGAAGCGCCCCTTCTGGGGGCGGGCCTGCGGTTTGTGCCAGGCAAGCACACCCCTCCAGAGCCAACCGGCGGCCTGGATGGCATCCGTGGTGATCGGCAACTGCCGCCAGTCGGTGAACAGCAGCGCCGCGCCTCCGACCTTCGTGAGCCGGTGCGCCTCGGTCATGACCTGGGTCAGCCAGAAGCCGTAGGAGCGCTGGTCCATGTTCTCACCGGTGAAGTCCGGCAGCTCGTGCCCGGCGTCGGCGGAGGTGTACTTCTGCTTCGCGCTGCGGGAGGTGCGCTCCTTGGCCGTCCGCCCGCCGCTGTTGTACGGCGGGTCGGTGATGACGGCATCGACGCAGTCGTCCGGCAGTTGGGCGAGGACGCCGAGAGCGTCGCCCTGATGCAGGGAAAAAGGCAAAGAGATACCCCAGTTCGGGTCGGGTGAGATGACGGAGAGAACCTCCAGCCCTCCCGGATAACCCGCGGGACCGAATGCGGGCAAGAAGGCACCGCAGGTACGCGCATCGGGAGAGGCGAGGGGAGGAGACAAAACTGTAGGGCACGATCCCCGGTTGAGCGCTATCGCCGCCGAGAACCCCGAAAACAAGCCTTGATCACCAACGATTTCGGCAACCGGGGATCCGCCCTTACTGTTTTGGAACTGCCCGGCCGACACAGCCGATGGCGTATTCCCCGCCCTTGCCTTCGTGGAGGTATCCCATGTCCTGGCACACCTGACCCGACACCCCCGTGCCGGTGCGAGCGGCAACTCGCGCACGTGCACCCGGGCCCCGCTTTACCCACCACCCGGCCGTCGCGCCCTTTCCTCAACACCGCACGCGCCGCCGGGACTTCACCAAGGACCTCGCCATGACATCGCGCTGCCCGCCCCTGCCCGCACACCGGCCTCCGGCCGGTAACCGCCTGCCCGGAGGCTCCCCCGGTTGAAGGGCGTGGCCGCCGGCATCGGCGTCATCGTCCTCTCCCCTCTCCTCCTCGCCGGCACGGCCATGGCGATGGCCACCAGCAGCCAGGCCGCCCAGACCGTCGCCTCCTCCCTCGCCTGCGCGGGCGACGTCGACACCGACACGGTCGTCAAGCAGGTAACCAAGATCCTCAATGGTGCGGGCGCCAAGAACGTCCACGTCGAGGGCCTGACGCTGCCCGAGGAACAGATCCCCAACGCCCGCACGATCGTGGCCACCGGGATCAGCCTCCACGTGCCGAAGAAGGGCCAGATCATCGCGCTCGCCACCGCGATGCAGGAATCGCGGCTGCGCAACCTCAGCTCCGGTGACCGCGACAGCCTCGGGCTCTTCCAGCAACGCCCCAGCCAGGGCTGGGGCACCCCCGCGGAGATCCGCGATCCCGTCTACGCGAGCGAGCAGTTCTACAAGCACCTGCTCGCGGTGGACGGCTGGCAGCAGCTGACCGTCGCCCAGGCCGCGCAGAGGGTGCAGCGCTCCGGCTACCCCGACGCCTACGCCCAGTGGGAACCGCTGGCGACCGCCCTCCAGAAGGCGATCGCCGCGACGTTCCCCGATGTCGGCCAGGACACCAGTGAGACGGACACCGCCTCCAGCACCACGTCCTGCGCGGCGACGGAGGACGGCTCCGGGTACGGCACCATCCCGGAAGGATCGGTGCCCAAGGGCTACTCGATCCCCACGGACGCCGATCCGACGGCGCGCAAGGCCATCGTCTGGGCGCTGAAGCAGCTCGGCACGATGTACCAGTGGGGCGGCTCCTGCACCGCGCCGCACGGCACCGACCCGATGGGCCGCTGCGACTGCTCCTCGCTCGTCCAGCAGGCGTACAAGCACGCCGGCATCACCCTCACCCGCACCACGTACACGCAGATCAACGACGGTAAGGCCGTCTCCCCCAAGGCACTTGAGCCGGGCGACTTGATCTTCGCCCGCGGCAGCGCCGCCCGCCCCGAACACGTCGGCATGTACATCGGCGACGGTCTTGCGATCGAGGCCCCCAGAACGGGAAAACCAGTCCGGATCACACCCCTGGCGGACTGGACCATCCTGGCCGCGCGCCGCGTCATCTGACCCTCGGGTCGGGGTACGGCAGCCCCGCGCATCGGCCCTGTCCGGGACACCCCGGGCCGCTTTCGCCCGTCGGCGCCAGAGCCGCACCGAACGCGCCCCCCTTTGCGGGCGCTCGCCGGGCCGGCCGTTCCTCGCACGGCGGCCGGCCCTCCGTCTCACGGCAGTTGCCTCGCCCCTCCCCTTCTTTTGTGATTCCCGCGCGCCGGGCTTCGGCGCGCCCAAGGAGCTTCTTTGCATCTGCTCGAAACCGTGCAGTACCTGGCCTACGACCCCGGCATCACGCCCGCGGGCGGTGGCCTGCCCGGCCTGGCCGTGTTGAAGAACGTCGTCAACTCGGTCAATTTGTTCTCGATTGTCGCCGTGGTCGGCGCGCTCGCCGTCTCCCTCGGCGTGTGGGCGTGGGGCCACCACACCGGCGGCCACCAGGCTGAGGCCAACGGGAAAAAGGGCGCAGTCGTCGCGGCGGGCGCCGCCCTCGGCCTCGGCGCCGCCAACGGGATCGTGGCGTTCTTCTCCGCCCTGGGGTCGCAGGTCCACTGATGCCGAAACGATTCCCCGCACTGAACGGCTACAGCCTCGGCTGGTCGACCCGGCGGCGCATCACAGCTGTCACGACCGGCCTCGCCGTCTTGCTGGCCCTGGCTGCCGCCGTCGCCCTGCTCACCGGTCGCACTCCAGCCGGCGACAGCCGGACCGGCGCTCCGGCCTCCCAGCCGAGCAGCAGCGCTTCCACGTCCGCCGGCCCGTCGGCGTCGGCCGGGGCCGGTTCAGTGGCGAAGCCTCCGCCGCTGGCGGACCCTGTCGCCTTCGCCAAGGCCGCCGCCACCGTGCTGTGGTCGTACGACACCCGCACCACCAGCCACGATCAGCAGCTCGCCGGGATGAAGGCGTGGCTGACCTCGGAGACGAAGTACGCCGACTGGTCCTCGATCGCCGCCCAGGTACCGGATCCGGTGCTGTGGTCGCGGATGGCCGAGCAGGACCAGTACGCCACCGCCACCGTCGCGGAGGCCCACTACCCCTCCGCGTTCAAGGCGGCGCTGGCGGACGATCCGTCGGCGATCACCGAGGCGTACATCTACGCCGTCACCGTCACCGGCACACAGCAGATCGCCTGGAAGAACGGCGGAGCCGGCGCCGAGGACCGCTCCATCACCCTCGCCGTGCAGTGCCGCCCCAACGCGAACTGCTCGCTGGTCTCCATCGCCCCGACCGTCGTGCCCTGACACTCTCCACGCCTACCTGAGAAAGGAGGGGGCTCCCCTTTGGGTTTCTGCGACCTTCCCCTCGCGGACAAACTCTGCGCGGTGGGTGACGCCGTGGATTTCGCCTCCGACCCGGGCGCCGCCATCGGCAACTGGATGGCCAAGAGCGCGGGCGAACTCGCCGCCGCCGCAGCTGACCTAGCCGCCGAGGCAGTCAACACCACCACCAAGGTCGATTTGAATGCCGGGTGGTTCCGCGACAACTACGAGATGATCCTGCCGATCGGTCTGGTCGTCCTCGTCGCCACGTTCTGCGCCCAGCTCGTCCGCGCCGCGATCCGCCGCGACGGCCAGGCGCTCGCCCAGGCATTCACCGGCACCGCCACCGGCGTGCTCTTCGCCTTCACGGCGATCGCGTTCACCACCGTCGCCATCGAAGTGGTCGACGCCCTCTCCGACGGACTCTTCCAGGCCTCCAACCTCAACGTGGCCACAGCGGTACGGCGGATCGTCAAGGTGGGGCAGATCGCCTCCCTGTCCGGCCTGGGGTGGATGGTCACGGTCTTCGTCGGCGTCGGCGCCGCGATCGGCGCGTTCCTCTACTGGGGCGTGATGATGGTCCGCAAGGTCGGCATCCTCGTCCTGGTGACCTTGGCCGTCTTCGCCGGAGCCGGTGGCGGCTGGGAGGCCGCACGGCGCTGGCGCCGGGGCTGGATCGAAGCCACCGCCACCCTGGTGGTCAGCAAGCTGCTGATGACCGTGATCTTCGTCCTGGGGATCGCGGCGATGGGCAAGACCGAGGCCAAGGACGGTGTCGCTGCCCTCGCCGACGTCATGGCCGGCATCGTCATCATGGCGCTGGTGCTGCTGTGCCCGTACGCCACGTTCAAGTTCGTGCACTGGGCCGCCTCCGAAGGCACCGACGGCGAGAGCCTGCACCGCTCCGGCGGAGCCGGTGCGCAGATGGCCCGTCAGCACGCCGAGCGCGCTGGACGCAAGGCCGCCGCCGCGGTCGCCACCGGCGGTGCCGCGGCCGGAGCGAGTGCCGCCCCGCAGGGGCCGGACTCACTGTCGGGCGGTTTCCCCGGCGACATCGCCGCCAACCCCACACCGGACGCCGGCAAGGAAGGCAGCACCTCGAACACGGCGTCGTCCGGAGGCGAGGGGATCAAGAGCGGCCTGGACAAGGCCGTCCAGCTTCCGCCGACCAGCCCCCGTGACGACACCAATGGTCAGCCCGGCGGTGCACCCGGACCGGGTGGCGGTTCCGGATCGCCTTCCAGCGGCGGCAGCGGTTTCATGTCGCAGCCTGGTGCCACCGCCTCAACGCCACCGCCGCAGGGAGCCCCGCCCCCGCCGGACTCGGCCAGTACCTCCAGCGGCACCGGGGCGCCGCCGCCCCCGCCCACTGGCCTGTGACCTTGCCCGCCGCCGGGTCGGCACGCGCCGCGCGTTCTGCGCCGCGTGCCGACCCGGCCACCGCCCCGCGCATCTTCGGAACGGCCCTTGCCTGATCTCACCGTCACCCCGCTCACCGTCAAATTCCCCCACCGGTCCAGGCGAGGCATCCTGCTCGGCCTCTCCCTGCCCCAACTCGTCGCCGTGTCGGGCGCGTTGGCACTGCTACTGGTCACGGTGGTATCCACCGGGCTGGTCGGCGCCATCGCCCTGACGCCGCTGTGGGCCACGGTCGCCGCTCTGGTCGCCGTCCGCCGGCACGGCCGTTCGCTGATCGACTGGGCGCCGGTTGTCCTGCGCTTCGCGCGGCGGCGGCACACCGGGCAGACCCTGTGGCTGGCCCGACCCGTCACCCGGCCCCGCCAGGACGGCATCCTTCACCTGCCCGGCACCGCCGCCTCGTTGAAGGTGGTCACGCCCGGCGACTCCGCCAACGGTGCTGCCGCCGTACACGACCCGCACAGCCAGACTCTGACCGCCGTCGCCCGTGTCTCCTCACGCGCCTTCGCCCTCCTCGACCCGGCGAGCCAGAACCACAACGTCGCCGGGTGGGGGCGGGCTCTCGCGGGCATCGCCCGCACCGGACACGTCGCCACCGTCCAGGTCCTGGAGCGCACCGTCCCCGACAGCGGCGACACCCTCACCCGCCACTGGACCCAGCAGGGCCGCCACGACACCCCGGTCGCCGGACAGATCTACAGCGAACTGGTCGCCTCCGCAGGACCGGCCGCCGCCCCGCACGAGGCATATCTGGCGATCTCCCTGGATCTCAAGGCCGCCCGGCGGCTCATCAGCCAGGCCGGCGGCGGACTGCCCGGCGCCTTCACCGTGATGGAACAGACCACGTCCGCCATCGCCCAGGCCGCACGCAGCGCCGGACTGACGGTCACCGGCTGGCTGACCGCGCGGGAGATCACCGCCGTCATCCGCACCGCCTACGACCCGGGTGCGCTGTCCGCGCTGCAGCAGTGGTCCCCCTCCGGCCGGGCCGAGGCCGACCTGGCGGCGGCCGGGCCCGTGGTCCAAGTCGAGGAGTACGACCGGCTCGCCACCGACTCCGCCCGGCACGCCACCTACTGGGTCGAGGACTGGCCCCGCACCGAAACAAGCGCCGGCTTCCTGCACGGCCTGATGTTCACCGCCGGAGTCCGCCGCACCCTCTCCCTTATATATGTGCCGCAGGGGCTCGATTCCGCGATGCGCGACGTGCAGCGCACGAAGTCGGCGATCATCGCCGACGCCAGCGAGCGCTCGCGGCGCGGGCAGGTCGACTCCGAGGCCGACTCCGTCGAATACGCCGACGTCAAGACACGGGAACGGCAGTTGATCGCCGGGCACGCCGACGTGGCGCTGACCGGACTGCTCACCGTGTCCGCCGAGACCGACGCCCTGCTGGATGCCGCGTGCGCGCAGATCGAGACCGCCGCCGTCACCGCCCAGGTCGACCTGCGGCGCCTGTTCTTCCAGCAGCCCGATGCCTTCACGCTCGGCGCCCTCCCGCTCGCCCGCACGGCCCTGTGACCCCCGCCCCGGCACCGGCCGATGTCCTGCCGCCCCGGCAGGAAGGAACTCTCCCCCTGTGACCTCTGGTCTTCCCGTCGGCGACGCGCACCCGTACCTGCGGGCCGCCAGCGCCGGTATCCGCCACCACGCCCGCACCCTCACCCCACACGCCGAGCACACCGCATCACCCGCGGACCGCGTGCACCTCGACGTGCTGCACGCCCATCTGACCGCGCTGCACCACCTGCTCGACCAGCTCGCCGAATCCACCCGGCCGCCGCATCCCGCCGCCGGGCGGCACCTCGCCACCGCGCACACCCGGCTGTTCCAGTCCGCCGCCGCGGTGCACGACGCCTTCCACCTCCTTCCCGTCGCGGACGAGACACCGACGGACACGGAGTGCCACCCCGAGCGGCTGCCCGAGGGGCCACCTGTCCTGACCATCTGCCAGCGCCACCTCGCCGCGGGCCACGTGATCCGCCGCAAGACCACCCCGCGCGACCTCAACACCCCGCTGCACGGCCACACCACCACCTGCAGCCGCTAGCCCCGCACCACCGAAAGGCCCTGAATGCGCGCCCTGAAGCGCTCCACCTCCGCCGCCGTCGTCCTCGCCGCGCTCGCCGGTACCGCCGCCCTGACCGCCGCGCCGGCGTCCGCCGCCAGTTACCACTGCAAGACCAGCAGCGCCACGGTCGACGACCCGAGCTACCACGGTCCCGACTCCGACAACTGGGACTTCGACGTGTCCCTGTGCGCCAAGCGGTCCGGCGGCTACATCTACACCACCGCGACCGTGTACTGGGACGGCCCCTATTCGGCGGCCCAGCACAGCACCTACACCTTCAACAAGGCCAAGTTCCAGCTCCAGACCAAGCACAGCGTCCGCGGCACGGACCCGGTCATGACGACATCTGCCTACACCGGCCTGGAGCACGCGCTCGAACACAGCAGCGCCAACGGCAACGGGTCCTATGCGACCGGCACCCTCAAGTACCGTGCGGGGTCGGGCCGTTACCTCGCCGACGGCTACATCCAGCTGGACTGGAGCGGCGACGGCAAGAGCTACCGCAGCCCGATTCTGTTCACCGCCTCGCCGGTCGTCTGACCCCCGCACCGGGTCCAGACCGCCGTCCCGTGAAAGCCGCCCCGTCATGAGCCACCGGCCCGCGCGCCGCGCCCGGCGCGCCAGCGCCAGCCCCCTGTTCACTCCGCGCCATGCCGACCGCGCCTCCCGCAGAGCCGCCCGCCGCAAGCTGGCCGAAGCCGCCGCGAAGGCCCGCGCTGAAGCAGCCGCTCCCGCCCACGGTGCCGGTGTGGAGGAACGGGAGATGCCGCCGCCCCTCTTCCCGCCCACCGGGCGGCCCGGCCCCGCGTCCTCCCGCCACAACAGGCTCAAGCTGCCCGCCCACCGCATGACCACCGCCACCGTGTCCGGCGCTTACCCCTTCCTCGCCGAAGGCGGTCTCGGCGCCGAGGGCATCTACATCGGCCGCGACGTCCACGCCGAAGCCAGCTTCTGCTTCGACCCGTTCGCCCTGTACGGCAAGATCGAAGGCTTCACCAACCCGAACGTCCTGTTGGCCGGGGTGATCGGACAGGGCAAGTCGGCCCTGGCCAAGTCCTTCGCGCTGCGGTCGATCGCCTTCGGCTACCGGGTCTACGTACCGTGTGACCCCAAGGGCGAATGGACGCCCGTGGCCCAGGCGCTGGGCGGCACCTCCATCGCGCTCGGGCCGGGCCTGCCCGGAAAGCTCAACCCCCTGGACGCAGCGCCGCGGCCCGACAGCGTCTCGGAGGCCGACTGGGCGGGCGAGATCCGCAAACGCCGCCTGCTGCTCCTCGGCTCACTGGCCCGCACCGTCCTCGGGCGGGACCTGCTGCCGATGGAGCACACCGGACTCGACGTCGCCCTGGACGCCGTCGTCACCCGCGCCGCCGCCACCGGCCGCACCCCGCTGCTCGGCGACATCGCCGTCACCCTCAACAACCCCGACGAACTCGACGTGGCCGGCGGCATCATGTCCGGCCGCCTCGGCGACGCCTCCCGCGACCTCGCCCACGCCATGCGCCGCCTCGTCCACGGCGACCTCGCCGGGATGTTCGACGCCCCGAGCACCTTCATCTTCGACCCCAACTCGCCGATGCTCACCATCGACTTGTCGCGCCTGGGCGGATCCGGCGACGACACCGCCCTCGTCCTCGCCATGACCTGCGCGTCCGCGTGGATGGAATCCGCACTCACCGACCCCAACGGCGGCCGACGCTGGATCGTCTACGACGAAGCCTGGCGCCTGATGCGCCACCCCGGCCTGCTCCAGCGCATGCAGTCGCAGTGGAAACTCAGCCGCGGCCTGGGCATCGCCAACCTGATGGTGATCCACCGCCTGTCCGACCTGCTCACCGCCGGCGACGCCGGCTCCCGCGGACGCGCCTTGGCCGAGGGCCTGCTGGCCGACTGCTCCACCCGCATCGTCTACCGCCAGGAGACAGACCAACTCCGCGATGCAGCAAGCCTGTTGGGACTCACGTCAGTCGAGACGAGTGCGATCTCCCACCTCAACCGCGGCCGAGGACTGTGGAAGGTCGCCGGGCGATCGTTCATCGTCCAACATCAACTCCACCGGCAGGAACTGGAGTTGTTCGACACCGACGCCCGCATGCACTGAAACAGCGCCGAGTTCTCGAACGGCGCGGCCCCAATCCCAACGAACGGAAGCGCACATAACCAGTTCCAAGCCGGACTACTACGAGTACGAAGGCTCACGCCGCGTACCTCGGTGGCTTCCAGAAAAGGCCCCGACGCCGGCGGTCGCTATCCAGCCCGAACGCTACGTACAGCCGCCGGACTCCGGCGTCTCCGTCCGCGCTGCGACGGACGCTCTCCAAGCCGCCCCTGATGTTGATCAATTCACCGAGGTGTACGAGCACACCGTCGATGAGACTCACGGCGCGTTCGCCCAGATGCACCTCTTCCTGGAGAGCGCAGCCGCCTGGTGCCATGACCGCGGCGCACTCGACTCCGCAGGAGAGCTGGAGTCGTGGACGATCCGCTTGGAAGAACTGATCGAAGACGCCCGCCTCCTGCCGGAATCGCTGACGATCGAATCGGCCCGGCGGTCCCAGAACGAACGCCCTCAACAGGCCGCCTCCCAACCGCCTGTGACCGCGTCCACCGCCACACCCAAGTCCGTCGGGCCCGCTGCCGGCCCGCGCACCGGAGCACCTGCGGCTCCGACGGTACGCCGCCGCTGACTCCTGTTGATCCGCTCCGTCCCGCCCCGGAGACACGGAACTCCCAGCAGTAGAGACACCGCAAGAGGCTCATGAAATCCGACGGCCAGCGCGAACTGATACCCCCCGACGACACGCTCCGCCTCATCGGCGCGCTCAATGCGATGAAGGCCACGTTCAACGACTACGCCCAGCAGTGGCAGCTGCTGGACGAGAGCGGTCACGTGCCGGACAAGCCCTCCTACACCGAGCTGCTCGGGCACGCGACCAGCGCGCAGGATCTCTCCCGCGACGTTCTCCGCCTCACGGGCGAGTTCGCCGCGAGTCTCCACAGCACAAACCGTGCAGGCCGCGCCACCCTGGCCCACCTCGCGATGGCGAGCACCCTGTCGGTCCGCGCGACCGCGTACTTCTTGGAGGCGTCGGAGGCCGCCCTCGGCCTGCAGCGTTCCTCCAGCCCGACCGACCAGCGCTACGTGAAATGGCGCATGGTCATCGGCCATGCCTCGGCGCGCGACTTCCTGCTGCGCACGTCGGATTCCCTCCGCGGCGCGGCCAAGGAACTCGACGACCACCTCGACTTCCAGCGCTTCCTCTCAACGCTCACCCCTCGGCAACACCCCGCGCTCCCACCGCCCAGGCCGAGCGGTCGCCACCGCTAGCCCCCGGACGAAGATCCGAGCCGGCATCACCACCTCCAGGAGTCCCCTGAACCGCCCCGCCCATTTCAGCGACGCAGACTGGGCCGAGTACAAGCAGTGCCAGGCCGACCACGATGCCCTCATCGCGCAGGCCGCCGAACGCGAAGCCCAGAGGCGACGCTTCATCCCCGAGGTCCGGGTTCCGGCGCCGCCGGCCGCCGGGACGTCCCCGCACCCTCCGGTGAGCCGATGACGCACCGGACCACAGTCCATCTCCCGCAGACGCCGCCGTACGTCCATATCGTGTGGGACTGGAACGGCACCCTCAAGGACGATGTCGGAGACCTCCTCGACGCGGTCAACCACACCCTCGCGGGACTGCAGGCGGCGTCCATCGACCTGGCCACCTACCAGGCCCAACACACCGTTCCCATCCGCGCCTTCTACGACCGGCTGCTGAACCGCCCGGTGACCAATGGCGAATGGGCGCAGGCTCAGGCCGACTTCGCGGTGTTCCTGCGTTCACGGCCGCCCCGCCTCCACCCTGAAGCCGAACAACTCCTTTGCCAGGTAACGGAGTTGGGGCACAGCCAGTCGCTCCTGTCGCTGTATCCGCATGACCTGCTCGTCGAGGAGACCGACCGGCTGGCCATCACCGCCCATTTCAGCCGGATCGACGGCCGACGCGGTCGTGACGGCACCAAGGCAGCTGTTCTTGCCGACCATCTCGCCGCCCTGCCGGACTCTCTGCGCTCCCGGCCGGTCCTCGTCATCGGCGACAGCGTGGACGACGCCCGTGCCGCCCACGCCGTCGGCGCCTGGGCCGTTCTGCACTCCGGCGGCCTCGACTCCGCCCACACCCTGCGCCGCGCCGGACTGACCTTCGCCCCCACCCTGGAAGCAGCCCTCGCCCTCGGTCTCCGCCAGTGCACGAGCCCGCCCCGGCTCCGGCACACGCCCCTGGCGGACCCGGCCCCGGCGTCCGGCCCCGCACCGCGCCGCCTCCGCTGACCTGGAGTTCCCCTGCAAGACCCCAATTTCGAGCTGTACGACAACGTCGGCCGGAGCGCCGAGCAGATCCGCGCCTACCACACCCGATCCGCTACCAGAGGCGACCTGTACCGCTGGGCCGATCGCGACGCGGCCGACTTCCGCACTCATCACGTGCTACCCGCCGAGCCCTTTCCCGCCCCGGACCTGAGCCATCTCCGCCGGGCGCTGGACGCGGCCGACACACCGGCCGAGTTCAGTACCGTCCTCAACACCCTGCTGGACGCGGTCGCCCCCTTCCTCAACGAGGTCATCGAGTACCTGGCCGCCACCGCCAAGTGGAAGGGCCAAAACCGCGGAGCCGAACCCGAGTCACCTCCCTGGCTGCTGCGCGGCGCCGCCAGCAGCATCGCCTCCGCCATCGCCATGGCGACCGAAGCCGACGTAAAGGCCCTTCGCGCGCACTACGACCCGCCCCCGGACCTCGACGCGCTCACGCAGCAGGTCCGCACCGCTCCCGGCACGCCCCCGGCCCCGCCCGGACCGCAACCCGGGCCCGGCGGCCCACGGCGCTGAACCTCCGACACATCCACCAGCCGACGCGCACGTCAGGAACCATGCCCACCGCTCACGACGAACTGTTCGCCTTCGCCACCGCCCTCGCCGCCCGCCTGCCCGGCACCTGGACCAGCACTCCCCCGCAAGTCGACGACGACAGCTGTTCCCTCATCACCCGGGTGTGGGACAACATGTATGTCAACTGGGCCGCGGGGTACGACCGCATGCTCCACGTCCTCCTCGACGGACCCGACCGTCGGCAACTGTGCGTCTTCAAACGGCCTGTGGGACGCGGCGGCGAGTTCCTCGTCACCCCGATGCACCCCACCGGTTTCAAACCCCACCAGGTCTCACCGGTGGAGGAGCCCAACGGCATCGTCGTGCCCGGCGATCCGCTGCGTGCCGCCGCCGATGTCGCCCGCCGTGTCCTGCCCCGCTACGAGGCGGCCCTCGACGCGGTCCGCCACAACGCGCGCGTCCAGCCGGAGCCACCGCACCGCCAGCCCGCACCCGAGCATGCCCAGACCCTCACGCTGGTCTGGTATCCGGACGGCGTGGTGGGCGCACCGTACACGTCGGTGCCCGAGGACGCCCGTGATGTGCTCTACATCTGCCATTTCCAGTACCGGCCGCACGAGGCGGCGTTCGCCCTGCCCGCTTCCTACAGCCGCGCCGAGCGGGCCCTGTTCCTCCACGCCGCGGTCCGGCTGCTCACGGCCCAGGGCATCGGCGTCGACTTCCGCAACGCCGCCCCGTCCGCCCCCAGCGTGACCCCGGCCCGCCCGCTCACGGCTTCAGCCGCCCCCGCGGCCCAGCGGCGGTAGCCACGTGGGTCCGCGTGTCCCGGAGGTGTTTCCGTCGGACCTCGACCAGCGGGTGCTGCTGCACAATCTGGCCGACCGGTTCAACACGGTCGCCGACCACCTTCCCCTCCCTGAGCAGGTCAGCGCGGATCCGGCGCTGAGCGAGATCCTCGACGACGAAGTCCGCAACCTGGCCCGCCTGCTCGGCTATCTGACCGGGCAACACGCCTCCCGCCACCGGGCCGCCGCCTACTACCCCGATCAGACCACGGCCGTCCACCGCCGCGTCACCCTCGCGCTCGCCGAGGCCGCCGAGCCGGCCGGTGCCGCCCTCGCCGCACTCGGCGCCGCCGTGCACCACCTCGCGCGCCTCACCGACCTCACCCGCCGGCGCCCCAACCCCGGCCCCGACCGCGCCCGGGCCATCACCGCCGTCCACCGCAGCCTCCTGGACCGCCTCGGTGAGAGCCGCAGCCAACTCGCCCGCGCCGCACGGGGCTTGCGGGCCAACGCCGATACCCGTACGCCACCACCAGCGATCGTCCCGGCCCCGCCGACACCATCAGCCTCCCCTTCCCGGACCCGCTGACCCGCACGTCTCTGGGCCATCGGCCCATCGCTGCGCACCAGCGGAGCCGTACTCCCGCCACTGCTGGCCACGGCCACTACCTGAACCGTCCCACTGAGGAACTGCCCTTGCACATAAGCGAGTTCACCCGAGCGCTCGCCGACCGCCTGCCCGGCTGGGAGCCCGACCCGACCCCCGTCCCCATCGCCGCCGATCCGGCCAGCGACCGGATCTGGGACAGCGGACCCCTTGCCCACGGCGCGTTCGAAACGGACAGCGTCTCGCGCAGCGTGCTCACCCACCACTTCGGCCTGCAGCTGTACGTCATGCCTCGCCCCTACCGGCCGCACCAGTTCGTGGTGCTACCGATGCTGCCCGCCAACACCAGCCACGAGCACGTCCAGGGGCTGCGGGCCCCGCGCGGTATCGCCGTGTCCGCCGACCCCGTCCGGGCCGCGGCCGAGCTGCACCGTCGACTGGTGACCGACTACCGCCTCGCGTCATCCATCCCGATCCGGCGCAGCAGCCCCGGCCACCTCCAGGTCCACGTCACCCGCGACGACCGGCGGCGTCACCGGATCCGCAGCGGTTACATCCCCGTCTTCACCGAACTCCTCGCGTACGGCGGTTTCCTCCTCGACCCGGCCACCGGCGAATGCCACCTGCCCGACACCCTCAGTACCAAGGAGGCCAAGCGGCAGCTGGTCAAGAGCCTGCAGCGCCTGCGGCGTCGGGACTTCCGCATCGTCGTGCACTCCGGCGATGGTCCGCGCTCCCACCCGCGGCTGCCGCGCGCGGCCCCGCGCCCGGGGCGGCGGCGGTGAGTGCCGGCGACGACGCCGTCGTCCACGCCCAGCTCGCCACCTGGCAGCGTCGCATTCAGCAGACCGCTGCCGACCTGACCGCGCCCCGGACCGGCAGTTCCCAGTCGGCCCTCGCTCCCCTGCTGCATCAGCTCGTCTCCGTGTACAACATCGCCTCCGGCCTCCTGGGCGAGATACTCCGGTCGTCCGACAGTCCCCTCGCCACCACCGACACGGGACGCGCCTACCTCGTCCAGCTGGCCACCGCACTCGAACACACCAACCGCACAGCCGCGCACCTGAGTACGGCCGTGACCGGTCTCGCCGACATTCACCGGCTCGCGCCCCGCCCCGGCACCGCCGCCCCGGCCGAGAGTTCGCTGAACGTCATGCTCGGCCACGCCGCCGCCCTGCGCAGCCTCCAGCGCGCGCTCACCGCCGTCACCACACCCGTCGCCGACGCCCCGTCCAGCACCATGCCCGCACCGACGCCCGTGGTGGTCGAGCAGCACCGCTGGGCTGCCGACAGCGGTACCCGGCCCGCACGCCGCCGTCCCTGAACCACCCATCGTCCACACGAGCTTGGAGCAACGCTGGCCACCCGCTCTTTCATCGCCCGTCCCACCCCCACGGGCTACGCCGGGACGTACGTCTACTGGGACGGCTACCCCAGCCATCACCTGCCGCTGCTGCTCGCCGCCCACCAGCACCGGTTCGCCGGCGACACCAAGACCCTGGCCGCCTACCTCATCGACGACGCGCCACAAGGCTGGTCCTTCCTCGGCACCGACCTCCTCGACGGCGCACCCGACGCCCTGCGCGAGCACCTCGCCGCCGGCCGCGACGCGCCCGGCAAGCGCTACCCGGCCCGGCCGACCGGGGCACCGCTGATCTACACGGAGCGGACGGCGTCCCGCCTGAACTGGGGATACGTCCTGCACCCGCTCGGCATCGAAGTGATCAGCGCACCCGGCACAGAACGCGGTCCCCTCGTCGCGTGGACCGCCGACGCCCGCGTCCGGCTCCGCGGCACCCCCGGCCTGTGGAAGCCCGGCCAGCCGATCCCGGCCACCACACCGCCCCAGACCACCGCGCGGACCGCCGCACCTACCCCCACCACGGCTTGGGCGCCGCGCGCCCGCTCGCACTGACCCGCCCCACCCCCAGGAGACTGATCTGTCCACCCGTGCGGTCATCGCCCGCCCCACCGCCGACGGGTACGCCGGCATGTACGTCCACTTCGACGGCTACCCCGACAGCAAACTCCCGCTGCTCCTGGCCGCCTACCAGCACCGGTTCGCCGGTGACCTGGAGGCGATGGCCCGGCACCTGATCGACGAGGTCCACCACGGCTGGGACGAACTGGGCACGGACCTCCTCGACGGCACCCCCGCCGCCCTGCGCCGCTCCCTGACCGGAGGCCAGGAGTACTCCAGCCGCCAACTCACCAACGTGTACGGCACCGACGGCACCCCGGCCGAACGCGAACTGATCACCCAGGACGGCACCGACGACCTGGACTGGGCCTACGTCCTGCACGAGCACGGCATCGAAGTGATCGCCCTGCGGGCGTACGACCGTGGCCCCGTCGTCGCCTGGGACACCGACCCGCGCGGTGTCATCGGTGCCGATCCGGGCGCCTGGCATCCGGATTCCCGGGCCCCGATCGTCCCGCCGCGCTTCATGCCCCACTTGTCCACCACCGTGCCCGTCATCGGGCCGACGTCAGCGCCCCGTAGGGCCGCCCGCCGATAGCCCCGGCTGCTCTGCACCGATCCGCCGCCTGTCCGGAGAAACCTCTGTCACCGCGCCCCCGCCCGAAGATCACCGTGGTCATCGCCACCCAACTCCGCCCGGAACGGCTGGCGTTCCTCGTGTCCATGCATGCCAGCCTGTGCCGGCAGAGTGTCCCGTGGGAGGCCGTCGTCGCCCTCGACGGCGCCGATCCCGCCCGGCTTCCCGCCGCCCTCGCCGCCGACCCCCGCGTCCGCGTCCTCGCCCTTCCGCGCCCGGTCGGCGCGGCCTGCGCCCGAAATCTGGCGCTCAACGAGGTGCGCACCGAGTACGTCAACTGGGCCGACGACGATGACGAGTTCACCGACCACGCCATGGCGCTGCGCCTGCACACCCTGGAGGAGACCGGGGTCGGCTGGTGCGCCGGATACAGCCAGGACCTTTACGCCGACGGCGCCACCGCCCTGTGGCGGTGCCCGACGCCACCGGGCCGGCACGAAGCCGGGGACGTGTGGACGTACTGGAAGGACCCGGCCGACACCATCCCGCTCGGCCCCACCACCATCCTGGCCCGGACCGGCCTGGTGCGCGCGGCCCCGATGGGCGGGTTGGTGCAGGGCGAGGACTACTGCGCCCTCGCGATCACCTGCCTCGCCCCGGGAATCCTGCTGCCCGTTCCGGTCTACCGGTACCGCAAGCACGCCGGGCAGATGACCGCACAGGTCTCGTACGACGAGTTGGAGGCGAAGGCACGGGTCTTCGCCCACCGGTTCGGCGCCAGCCTGCGCGCCGCGTCGCTTTCTCCTCGCGATGCGGCCTCCGCCACCCCGTAGTTGGGCACCCGCCTTCGTCGCGCCCCGCTCCCCCATCCATCCCATCGGAAAAGCCCATGCCCAACGACCCCGCCCAGGACAGGCCCCGGGAGAAGGTCCTCATCTCTCCCCGCTATCTGGCCGCCAGTCTCCCCAGCGACCACCACCTGCTCCTGGACGTCTTCGCCGAGGACTCCGCGTGGAGCGTGCACACCGACGACTCGTCGTTGACCGTCACGAGCCCGTGCCGGCGCATCACGATCCGCCATGACCAGACAGCCGTGGGGCGAGACGCGCATCTGGTGATCTCGGCCCGCACCGACGCACAAGCGCCGGAGCGCTGGCGGACGACCATCAACGGCAATGTGCCAATCGAGTTCGTCTCCACGCTCATCGGCACCCTGGCAGCTGAACTGGCCGCCGACCCGGATCACGTCGTCTACGGCATCGGCGCCGAGCCGGGCCTGTTTGAGCTGTACGTTGACATCGACTCCTGGAGCTACTTCGACGACTTCGGGCTCTCCGGATTCATCTCGCACGACGGGCACGCCGCCGTGGTTGGCCGACCTCCGGACTCACCCGCGCCGCCGATCCACGGAGACGCATCCATCACCTGGCACCTGGCCGCCTCCCCGAACAGTCTCGGTCACCTGTGGGACATCTCGTTCACGGAGAAGACGCCGGCCTTCCTCATGCACGCGGTCGTCGCCGACACCCTGGACCCTCGGCCCACTCTGCGCTCCACAGCTCTCCCGTTCCCCAAAGCTGTCGTCCCCCTGGTGACCATCGAACGCGTCCCGTCGCCGGCCCGTCCCCCCTCGGCGCAGCCTTCGCACGCCGAACCGCCGCGCAGCCCCGAGCCCAAGCGCACCCCGAAGTCCCGCTGAGCCCCGTCCGCCTGGACGAACACGCCCGTGGGCTCGACCCGCCAGGACCTTGATGCCCACCCCCTCCGCCGAGATCACCCTCACCACCAGCCGTGCCCTGGGCCTTGTCGCCATCGCGTCCGGCGAGGAGTACCAACAGGCTCACCGCGCTCTGAACGACGCTGGATTCCGCCGCCTGTCCAACGGGGTGTTCGTCTCCCCGCTGACCGACGCGCGGGCCGCCCGGTACACCGCCAGTGTCCTGGTGCATCACGCCCACAAGCACGGCGCCACTATCACCCCCAGCCCCCGGCCCTACCTCGGCGACATCGGCACCGAGATCGCGGCCTGCCTCCCCGGCGCGTGGAGCGCCCGACTGGAGATCTACAGCCACCCTCTGTGGCAGGAAGACCTCTGGCCTGCGCTGTGGGAGGCCGGCGACCTCTACCGCGCCCTCGTGGAGCATCGCGTCCCGTTCGCGTCCGTGCTGAAGAACGACACCGGTACCGAGCTGCTGCTGATCGAGCGCCCTGGTCACCGCAGCGGCTACCTCCTCGGAGCGCTCACCGAGCACGAGAAGGAGGACCCGCACGATGACCCCACCACGCCACCCAGCATCGTGCTGCCCGCCGATCCCCAACTGGCCGCGCACGCCGTCACCCACACGTTCTTGCCCGCCTACCGCCGCGCCCTGCACCACCGGGATGTGAACACCGTCCTGAGATCGCTGGAACGTATCCGGGAAGAACACCAGACCCTCCAGGCGGTCAAGGACTCCGGCCGGTACAGCGACGGCGTCCCGCTCGGCGACTCCCGCCTGATCGCCGGAATGGAACGGGACTTCGCCAACAGGGCCTGGCTCTCCTTCACCGATGTACTCGACCACGCACCTCTCCTGCTGGCCCGGTGCCGTCCCACGGCCACCCCCTGGCCCCAGGACGCCGCCACGCTGACCCGCCTGCGCGAAGCACTCGCCCACAGCCAGGACGCCTGGAACAAGTGGAACGACACACGGCGCGACCTGTACGCGATCCCCCGGACGCTGCCGACCCACGAATGGAGCCGGGTCCGGGGCCGGCTCGGCCTCGCCGTCCTGCCCGCGATCGAGACGTGGCTCGCCGACGGCGGAACGTTCGAGCGTCAGGCCCGCGCTGCCGTACCAGGCGGCCCGGCAGCCCTGTCCGCGGCCAGTCCGCATGTGCTCACCGCCCGCCCAGCGCCGCCGCCCACGCCGCCGGCCGCCTCGGCGCACCGCTGAACGTACCGATAAGGATTCGTCTCTGTCCGAACACTTCCGCCTCACTTCCCATCCCGAGCACGGCTACGTCGCCGAAGCCGACCCCCAGGTCCCCGGCCACCTGGCCGACTGGCTCCTCACCCGCGAGCAGTTCGAGCCCATCCCCGGTGCCTCGGGCCGCTACCGGCTCATCCATCCGCACCACGACGGCCTGCGCCGTACCCGCCAGGCCGCGCAGGATCTGCGCCGCCTCGGCTACCGGGTGCACACCGCCGCCGCCCTCACCCCTGCCCGGACGCCGGGCCCGCCCCAACCAGGCGTGAACAACGGCCTGTTGGAGCACCGCGCCCGTATCGCGCAGGCCGCGGCCACCCGCTCCCCGCGGAACCCTGCCGCCCCGGCCACGCCCCTCCCCGAGGTCACGCCGCAGACCGCCGCCGTGCCCGGGGGCGGCCGAGCCCGGGCAGCCGGAGGAGGGCGGGGCCGATGAGCGAGGCAGCAATCCGCATCACCCGCGGCCCGGGCGGCGAGGTCGAAGTCGACGGTCCGGTCGACGCCTTCGCCGCGGGCGTCCTGGCCCGTGCCGGATTCGACACCTATCCCACGCTGCGCGGCGTCTGGATCCGCCTGCCGTTCGACCTGGGCCGCCGGTGGGAGAACGAACGCGCCGCCTGGGCGGCCGAGATGCTCACCGCCGCCCGCTACACCGTCGACCTCGGCCCCGGCCTGCGCCCCGCCCCGGACTCCGCATCCACGCCGCCGCGCCGCGCGAAGACCGCCATGACCGCGCAGCCCTCGCCCGCCGAGACCACGCGGCGACCACGACACTGACCCGGCGTCCCACCGAGGTCAACTCCCCACCCCCGAAAGGCCCTTCTGCCGTGCCCCGCTCGACCACACCCGCCTGGAACTGCCACAACGACGCCTGCCCGATCTGCACCGCACCGGAACGCGACGAGTTGACCCTGATGCGCTGCGCCATCCTCACGCTGCTGGAACAGGGCCGCTGGATGGCCTCCGACGAGATCCCCCTGCCCGAGATCCTCTCCGCCGGAGGCAACTACCTGAGCGGTTTTACCGACGATGACGTCCCGGCGCCCGCCGTCGAGCACTGGGCCTGGCTGGAGGCCGAGTTGCGCCTGACCGTCGCCCGCGCCGCCGGACTGGACGCCGTCAGCACCCTCGACCCGCGCATCGACCGCGTCCTGGCCACCGCCGCCCGCCGCACATGGCGGCGCCAGATAGACCTGCTCGACCTCGCCGCCGACCAGTTCACCGAACTCCACACGCGGCCCCGCACCGCCTGAATCCACCGGCGCCCCACACCGTCACCACCGATAGGAGATCCGCCTTGCCCGAAGCACCAGCAGAGCCGTTCATGACGATCCGGCACACCATCACCGGCGAGATCACCACCACCGGCTACAACGCCGCCGCCCGGCGGATCCTGCTCCAGGCCGGCTTCGAAGAGACGCCAGGCTGCGCCTGCCGAGCGACGGAACCCGGTACGGAGCGGACGCACGGGCCTGCTCGGCAGCCAGCGAGCTGCTCGTCGCCGGCCATCCCGTGCACCTGGACCGAGCCCTCGGTCTGCCGGTGAGCGCCGACGGTACGCCCCGGTTGGCCCGGTCGCCGATGTCGGCACAGTCCGTGATCCGCTCCGAGAGCGGCCAGCCTCTCCAGCGCATCGCCAACCCCGCCCGCACCCGCACCTGTTGAAGGGGCCTCGTTTTGACCACACCCGGAACGCCTACCAGTCCAGCGCGCACCAAGGGCGGCGAACTACGGGCCAAGGTGGCCCGACTGCTGGCCGACCGGCCGGCGGACACGCTCACCATCGGGGACATGGCCAGGCAGCTGGGCCACTCCCACGGCGCCGTCCGCAACGCCGCCCTCACCCTGGTGCGACGCGGCGAGGCCGACCAAGGCGGAACCGGACAACCGGAGTTCCGCGCGAACGCGAAAACCGCCGCAGCCGCGCAGACCGCTGTGATCAGCCCACCGGGCACCCACTCTCCCCGCGCCCAGGCGGCCACGGCCCGCACGACCATTCCCGCAGCAGCCACGCCCAGGCAGACCGGCCCGATCCGCCGCGCGGGGGGCCAGGTCTACCACCCGAGGGAGCTGGCCGATCTGCCCGACGTCGAGGCGTTGAATCGCTTGCGCGACGCCGACGTGCCGGTGCTGCTCTACGGCCCTCCGGGCACCGGCAAGACGAGTCTGGTCGAGGCGGCGTTCCCGGACCTGCTCACCGTCGCCGGTGACGGCGACACCACGGTCGGCGACTTGATCGGCGAGTACACACAGGACGACGCGGGAGCCTACGTCTTCCAGTACGGTCCGCTGGTCACCGCGATGACCGAGGGCCGCGCCCTGCTGATCGACGATGCCACCTTGATCTCACCGAAGGTCCTGGCGGCGCTGTATCCCGCGATGGACGGGCGCAGGCAGATCCAGGTCAAGGCCCACAAGGGCGAGACCATCAAGGCCGAGCCGGGCTTCTACGTGGTGGCGGGCCACAATCCCGGCGTCCACGGGGCGGTGTTGACGGAGGCGCTCGCGAGCCGGTTCAGCGTGCAGATCCAGATCGGCACGGACTATGACCTCGCCCTGGCGCTGAGGATCGATGCCCGGGTGGTCCGGGTCGCCCGACACCTCGCCCACCAAGTCGAACTCGGCGAACTGGGCTGGGCCCCCCAACTGCGGGAACTGCTCAGCTACCAGAGGACCGAGGCCGTCCTCGGCACCAAAGCCGCGCTCGCGAACCTCGTCGGCATCGCTCCTGTGGAGGATCGCGACACCGTCGCCGCCGCCGTCATCAAGGCTGCCGGCGTCAAGAAGATCGCGCCCCTCACCCTCGGCAAGCAGCTCCCCGCCTCGGCCGTCCGCCAGCCCCCGGGCAGCACCGGCTCCGCACACCGGGGCCGCTCGCGATGAGCGCCCACCACCACGTCCAGTCCCCCGCCACCACGCCGGACGACGACGCCGACCTCGCGCGATGGGACGACGACGGCGCCCCGCCCGCGCAACCCCGTTCCTCCCCGGACGCGTGGCTGCGCGTGGGAGCCGAACTCGGCGACCGGCTGGTCGCCCTCTCCGGCCGCCCAGACCTCCTCGTCACCTGCCGCCCCGGCACCCGCAGCGGCGCACCGGCCGCGTTCTTCCCCACTCTGGGCGAGGTCGAGTTCGACGCCGGCCTGTTCGCCCCGCTCCAGCCCCACGAGATCCATCCGCGGATCGTGGGCGACGAGGAGCGGTATCCCGCCGCCTGGGGAGTGTTCGTCCACGAGGCCGCGCACGCGGCCCACTCCGTCTGGACGAAGCCTGCCGGAGCGAACCCCCGCGTCGTCGAGGCCGCGCTCCTGCTGGAGGAGAGCCGCGTCGAAGGCGCACACCTGATCACGCGGCCCACGGACCGCACGTACCTGCGCACCAGTGCCCGAACCCTGGTCATGCCCGACACCGCCCACCCCACCCTCCAGGGCATCGAGCACGCCGCCGCCGTGGCGGCCCTGGTCCTCGGCCGCCGTGACGTCGGCATCCTGGACGCCGGCGAGACCCGGGCCGTCGCCGATCTGTGCGAAAAGGTGCTGGGCGCAGACCTGCTGGCCACACTCACCCGCATCTGGACCGCAGCCCACCAGTGCGCCGACCACGACGCCACGACCATGCTCGCGCACGCCCAAAAATGGTGCGACGCTCTGGACACCGCCGCCCCCGCCCTGCCCGTGCCGGAGAACCTCACCGATCTGCTGTCCGGCGCCGTGGGGGTCGTCATGGACAGCACGGCAGCCACCGACGCCGCCGACCTCGCGGCACAGGCCGCAGCGACCAACGCCACGGCCGCGCAGTCCAAGGCGCAGGCCCAGGACCGCGCCCAGCGGGCCGGCCAGCGACGCAAAGCCGCCGCCACCGCCAAGTCGGTCTTCAACGCCCGTGGCACCACCGTCACCCCCGACGGCACACCGGCGCCCTACGGCAACCCGGTCACCGGCACCCGCAGGCCCACCGCCGCCGAGCAGAGTGCCGCCGCGCGCCTGAGCCGCGCCCTGCGTGCCGCCGCCTACCGCGAGCGGACCGAGGAGCGGACCACCAGCCCCACCCCGCCCGGCCGCCTCAACATGCGCGCGGCCCTCGCCCGCGACGCTCAGCGCGCGGCCGGGTCGGTCCCCACCGCGGAACCGTTCACCCACACCCGCCGCCGGAACTCCCCCACCCCACCGCTGCGTGTGGGTATCGCCGTCGACGTCTCCGGCTCCATGCGTGCCGCCTGCGCGCCCGTCGCGTCCGCTGCCTGGATCGTGGCACGCGCAGCAGCCCTGACCGACCCCGACTCCCTTACCGCCACCATCGCCTACGACAGGCACCTGACCGCATTGACCCGACCCACCCACCGAGCACCAGAGCGCGTGACGACGTTCGATGCCAACGGCGGCCACCACAACCTCGGCGACGCCATCGACGCACTCGACCACGGCCTCGAACTCAGCCGCCCCGGCGCCGGCCGCCTCCTCGTGATCGTCACCGACGCCCGGTACGCCAGCGACGAAACCGCTCAAGCCGTCACCCGCGTCAAGCAGCTCACGACCGCCGGCTGCGCCGTACTCCAGCTCACCCTCACCGCCCAGTCCCACCACTTGCCGGGGACCACCTTGCTGCACCTGCCCCAGCCCTCCAGCGCTCCCGTCGCCATCGCCACGGCGGCCACAGACGCCATCCGCAGGACACGCTGAGACGACGCAGAAGGCGGAAGCGTCCCCGAGACCACCGCCAAGCACTCCAGACCACCTCCGTCCGCCGCATGAATCGCGCATCTGATGCACGACCCTCCGCAACGACGCAGGCCACCACCCCAACCGCCAACGAAAGGCACTCGATTTGAAGCCCCAGACCAGCAGCCCGACCTCGAACGTAACGCCCATCGCACGGAATTCCCCGGGGGTCCGTAAGACCTGGACCGTCGTCCACCGATGTGGACACGAAGTCCCGCATGATCTTTCCAACCGTCCCGCCGACCGGCGCGCCTCATTCGCCCGCTGGCTGGAGGAGCGCGACTGCACTGCCTGCTGGAAGGCCGCCCGCGACGAGGACGGCACCGGCAAGGACGAGTGGCTGGCCGCCAAGCGCGCCGAGGAGCAGCAGGCCGCCACCGAGTGGGCCGAGCAGTTCGACATGCCTCCGCTCGAAGGACCCGAGAAGGCCCTCGCCTGGGCCGAACGCTCCCGCCACCAGCTCGTCACCGCCGCATACAGCGCGCTGGTGACCGAGGGCAGCTGGGACGAGGCCGACTGGGCGGTCCTGGAGGACACGATCCGCACCCTCACCCGCGCCGGGTGGTGGCTCGATCAGCGTGCCGCCGAGGGCACTGACTTGCCCGAACTCCTCGACGCCGCCACCAGTGACGACGTCGGAACCGAGAATCCGTTCCGCTAGACGCGGGTCCTTATACCCGACGATCCCCGGTTACCGAAACCGGGGATTCTCCGGAGTCTTGTTCCTCCCACCGCCTCCCCTGCGCCTGCTCGTGGAAGGAACTCCCTGCTGTGCCCGACGCCGTCTCCCGTCCACCGCATGCCCCCGGTGACATCGTCACCCCCGAACGGGACATCAATCACCAGCACTTCCGGCCCGGCGACCAGGTCGTCATCCTCAAGGGCACCTCCGGCAGCAATCTGTGGGGGGACACCTACAAGGTCGTCACGTCCTCGTGGCACACGCCGACCGACGAGGACGGGTGGCGGCTGTACGACCCGGACGGCGGCGCGCGCACCTACGTCACCGCTCACCCGCGCTACCTCGTCCACCTCTCCCGCCGCTGCCCGGACTGCCTCATCTACCAGCAGGCGCTGCGCACGTATCTCCTCCCGCGCCTGGCCGGCGCCGAAGGGGACGTCGACTGCGGCTGGTACTCGCTCACCCCGCTCAACCAGGTGGTGCACGTCGCCGACGCCCGAGGAGGGCGATGACCCGCACCGTCGGCTCGGAGCGCACCGCGGCGATGGCGCGAGCGGCGTCGATCGCCATCGAGACGGTCACCGGGACCCAGTGGCCGGTGCGTCTGGCCGAGGACCTGCGTGATCTGGACGCGACATGGCAGGAGTCGGCCGAGGTGTGCGCCGACGTCGCCTGGCAGGCCCGCGCCGCCGGGAACAGTGCGCTGGTGCTGCTCGCCCCCGGGGACGTCACCGGCCCTGGGCCCGGATCGGGCCCGGTCGTCTCGCGGACGTACCGGCACCTCTATCTGAGCGCCCTGCGCTACGACTTCCGGTGCCGCTCCATCGAATCCCTCCAGAACCAGGTGCCGTTGAGCGTGCTGAACGCGGACCCGTACAGCTGGGCGCTGTACGCCTTCGCGCGCCTGGGCCAGTCCCGCTCGGACGGGCTGGCCGTGATGGAGCAGGTCCTCGCCACCGCGGCGGATCACCCCAAGACGCTGCACGTCTTGTTGCACGGGGTGTGGCTGGGCGGCCTGGTTCCCGGCCGCGCGGACACGCTCCTGGCCCTCGTGGACCGGCTGCCCGACGGCGGCGACGGTGATCCGATCGCGCAGTTCCGCAAGGCGTCGGCGCTGCGCGCGCTGGGCCGCTATCCCCAGGCTCACGCGGCCGTCGAGCGCGCCCTGGAACGTCTGCCGCCGGGCCATCTGGCCGTCCACGCCGACCTGGTGCGCGAACACACCCTGATCACCGCCTCATACGACCTGGCCCAACTCGCCCATCAGCGCCGGAAGCCCAACCCGCAATGATCATCCGTATCCATCCACGCCACTTCACGCCCGCCGAGCCGCTCACCGAGGCCCTCGGCCGGCCGGTCAGCAACCACGAGGGGCTGACCGCATACACCGTGGTCGCCCACTGGCCGGGGCTGGACCACAGCACGCCCGACGACGAGCAGAAGACCTGGACGTCCGCCGAGTGGGCCGAGCACCTGGACGCCCCCAGCTGGCAGCACCCCGACGCGGCCAGTTCTCAGGACGACGTCCGCTCCATCTGGCACGCGGAGGTGCGCCTGCACCCCAGCGACCGCGACCTCACCGGCCCCGAGTGGTCTGAAATCGCCCACCGGATCCTCCGCATCGTGGGCATCCACCGGCCGGGGGACGATCGCGGCTGCCGCTGGATCGCCGTCCAGGCGCAGCCCGGCCGTCTCGACCTGCTCGCCAACCTCATCCGGCCGGACGGCACATGGACCACGCAGCACCGTCGAGTGCCTCCGGTCCTGGCGGCCGAGTGCCGGCGCATCGAGACCGAGCTGGACCTCCGCTCCCCCGAAGGCGGCGGCCCGGATCCCGAGCAGACCGCCCGGTTCGCGCAACGTGCCGCTCTACCGGCCAACGGCGCCTCGCCCGGCACTGTGGACGCCGCCACCCAACTCGCCGGACTGCTGCGGCAGCTCGCCGACGAGAACACCGGTCCGCTCGCGACCGTGCGCGGCCTCGTCGAGCACACGGCCCACCGTCTCGACCACCTTCCGCACACCTACGGCCCGGCCGCCGGACACCAACTGGAGCTGATCGCCCGCCGCTTGCACGGCATCCAGCAGGACCTCGACGCCACCGCCCGTGCCCTGCCCACCGCCGCCGTACTACCGGCACCGCTTTCGACCCGGATGGCCACCAGCCCCGTCATCGCCACTGCCGCACCCGCCTCGGGCAACCAGCAGCGCTGATCCCCACCTCCCGTTCCTTTTGAGGAGACCATGCACGACTCCGCCCCCGACACCGCTCTCGGCTCGTTCGCTGCCGTCCTCGCCGGCGAACTACCCGGCGCCTGGACCAGCACGTATCACCCGAACCGCGGCAGCACGACCGACCACGACTCCCTCACCGACCGTGTGTGGGACATGAACGACGTCGCCGACGCCCTGGCCAGGCGCACCGTGGACCACTACGCCGTGCTGACCCGCGACGACGGCACCCGGCTGTTCATCGCAGACCGGCCGGGTCCCGGCGAGGGATACCTGATCGCCGCCATGGCCCCCGCCGACGCACCAGCCGAGGCGTTCCGCGGTGTCCGCGAGCCCGACGGCATCGCGGTGGCCGCCGATCCGTTCAGCGCCGCCGAGGACATCCACTACGACCTGCTGCCCCTGTACGACAAGGCCCTCGCCCAGGTCCGCACCAACGCCGTCCGCATCGCGGCGTCTTCGGCCGCCGAACCGGAGCACGTGGTCATGACTTGGTCCGGCGGCACGCTCGTCGTCGAGCGGCCCGACCGTGAAGACATCACGGGGGTCCTGACCGAGCACGGCTTCGCCCTCGACACCGAACGCGACGCCTTCGTCCTGTCCGGTGACGACTCCGCACGCCAGGCCGCCTCCGTACGAGCCGCCGGCCACCGCCTGTCCGAACTCGGCGTCGGCGTGGTCCTGCGCCATCCGCCCGCCCGGCCTGCCCTCGGCACCGCCGCGGCAATGCCTCCGAGTCCGCCGATCACGGCCCCGCACCGCAGCCACTGACCCCATCCCCGAACGGAAGCACGAAGTACGTGGGAAACCGCGCCGACGACGAAGGCACCGACGTCGAGATCTACATCAGACCGCTGACCGACACGGTCCACGCCGACACACCCACCGGTGCGCCCGAGGAACTCCTCACCCTGCTCGACCAGCTCGGCTTCGAACGCAACACCCTCAGGCCCGCGGGCTCCTCGGGCCCGACCTATGTGTGGCACGAGGCTCCCGCACGCCTCACCGAGGCCGAGAAAAGGAAGCTCGCCACCAGCGCCGTTCCCTCCCTGCTCGTGGCCGGGTACCTGGTCAACATCACCGACGCCGTTTGGGACGCCGCCGCCTATCAGGAGGCTGCGCTGGCAGCACGCCGCCAGCGCAGCGCCGCAGCCGCTCCGGACACGTCGACCGCCTCCGCTGTCCACGCCCGCGGCAGTGCGGCAACACCGCGTCGGCGGTGAACCACGCTCGAATGGCAGCCCGCTCGTGAGCCTGGCGGACGAGGCCGGGGCCGGCGTTTTGTCACCGTGACGGCACGAGCTACGTCGACACCCGCACCGGCGCCCTGGAACAGCTGCTGGTCCTGCTCAACGGCCTCGGCCTCGAACACCACGACCACGGCGGCGAGATCTGGCATCAAGTCCTCGACCCAATGAACGAGATCGCCACGAAGGACCTGGCCGCCCGGACTGTGTTGCTGCTGACCGGCCACGGCGACCAAGTCCCCATCGGCATAAGCCTGTTCGGCGGCGCCGCCTACCACGCCGCCCTCGCCGCATCCCTAGCACGCTGGCCACCCTCCGCGCCCACGACGTCTGCCCCACACGCACCATGCCCCCGCCATACGCGCTGCCCGATCACCGCGCCGCCCCCGCCCACACCTGGAGTACCCGTCACCCGCCCAACCGGCCGCACACCAGCACCCATCACCGCCGACCGCAAGCCCCGCCTGGTCACCGCACTCTTCCGCCGCTATCTGCGTGCCGTCACCGCCGACAGGCACACCCAGACCAACCTGCTGGCCGGCGGACACCCCGAGGCTGCCCTCGACGAAGCGCGTCGCCGGGATGTGTCCCTTCACGTCGACAGCTACCGCGTCCAGCATCCCAACTAGCAGTCCAACCTGGTCCGTTCAGGAGGCCCATGCCCGACCTGCCCCCCTACTACTCAGTGCGGCTCGCTGACGACATCGCGCTCCAACTCGGCCTGCTCACACAGCTCCTGGCCCATTCCTCGCCGCAGGAGGCCGCCCTGATTCTCAGCAAGGTCCTCGACTACGACGAGGGCCTGCTGGGACGAGTCACCGAACTGGTCGCCACCGGATCGCGCTTCGCCCAGGACCACTCTCAGCGCGGCATTCTGCCTCCCGAGGTGTGGCTCGCGGTGGGCCGCTCGGCCAGCGAAATGGGGAACATCGGCGCGGAACTTGGCGGGCACGCCGACACCCTCAAGCGCCTCGGAGCACCCTCCGCCATCGCGCCTGGGAAGCCCGTCCCCTCCGCCATGGTCGTCAGGAGGAGCCGCTGAAGAAGCAGCAGTGGACAGGCTGGAGTGCCGCCGGTCAGCAGGCCCAGCAGCACTACCTCGTCGAGCCCCGCCATCTCGCCGGCGGAGGCGACCTGCGCCACGTCACCGAGTACCTGCGCGCCTGCGGATGGAAGGACAAGTCCAAGACCGGCGGACCGGTCGTCTTCGACAGCCCGGACAAGTCCGTGCGCATCGGATACGACCCGTTCACGCAGCCCGGCGGCTGGACCATCCGCGGGAAACAGACCGCGCACCAGGAGGCATGGCACGCCACCTTCGGCCGCCACACACCCGTCGAGATCGTCGCCGGTCTCACCGACGCCCTGACCACCCCACGCACAGCGCACGCCCCCAACGTGTGGGAACCCCTGCTGCACCAGGGCTGGGAGACCGAACAAGGCCGGCACTTCACCGCCCGCAGTCCGGACGGCGACGCCTTCGTCCGCTTCCACCAGTCCGGCCCCGGCCAAGCACACTGGTGGGCCGGGGCCCGCAACGAACACGGCCGGCTGTGGGAGGCGACGTTCACGCCGACCACGCCGATGCACCTGGTGCAGGCGTTCAGCACGGCACTCGCGGATCCGCAGCCGGTGATGCGGCCCCTCGGCCACATCCCGCCCTCCCGGCGGATCCGCACCACCTCCATGTCCGTCCTGCCGTCCCAACTCGGCGCGTGGCAGCAGGCCAGGATCACCGCCGCCAGAGCGGCTACGTGGGCCCGTCACTCCTTCGCCTCCAACCGATCCCGCACTCCGCCCGGCGCGCGCCCGTATGCCGGGCGGTCAGGCCGGGCCCGATGAGTCACGAACGCTTCTACTCCCGCGTCAACGGCCCCACCATTCATAAGGACAACCACACGCGGTGGCTGGACGAGGTCACACCACGGCACCTGGCAGGCGGCGGCGATCCCCGGCACGTGACCGAGTACCTGCTCGCCGCCGGCTGGAGCAACCACTCGGTGCCCGGCTACCCGCACGTCCTGCTGGAGAGCCCCGACCGGCAGCTCCATCTCGCCCTGGAGCCCACCGCGCCCGAGCCGCGCGAGCCTTGGTGGCGCATCCATCCCGCCGGACGGCGCGAGTGGTCCGCCCAGTTCGGCGGCCACACCCCCGTCGAGATCATCTCGGGCTTCACGGACGCCCTCACCAGCCGCTCGCACGTGCCGCTCGGGAACCTGTGGCAACTGGCCACCGACCGCGGCTGGTCGCTCTACCACCAGGGCTCCGGGGCAACGCTGCTGTCACCCGACGAAACCGCGGTCCTTTCCCGGGTACCTGACGTCGTCTCCGACCCCCCCCGGCTGGCGCTGGAAAGCAGAGGTCTCGGTTCCAGCCACGACGCAACGGCGCCAGTGGCTGTGGGGCGCGTCGATCGACGAAGCAGCACCGGGTGCTGCCATCGCGGGCTTCATCACCGCGTTGACGGACCCCGCACCGCTGCTGCGCGACGAGGGCCACCAGCCCAACACCCTGTTCTTCGCTGCCACCAGGAGCAGCGTCTCGCCGGAGCAGTGCCAGCAGATGTACCGGCAGCGACTCGACGATGCCCGGCGCACCGTGCCGCCCCCGGCCAGCCGACCCTCGCTCCCAGGGCCGGCACATCGAAGGAAGCGCCGCTAGGCCGGCACGTCCCGGCCGAGCCACCTCACCGCCCGTTTCACGCAAGGACATCGATGCATACGCCCTCGACCGCCAGCCCGCCGACGACGCCTCACGGTGACACGGTCATGGCCGGACGCGTGCGCTCTGGCCTCGACGCCGCCACCGCCCTCGACCAGCGCGGCTCCACGCACGACGGCATGCTGCCCGCCTTCGCCCAGGGCCCCAGCCGCACGTCTCGCAGCCACCAGGCGGGCAGCGGCACATGCCGGTGACCGAACGGCAGCTCGCCGCCTTCGCCGACAAGCACGCCGGGCAGATTCCGTTCGACACCAGCCCCCGCCACCTCGCCGGCCCCGGAGACGCCCGCCATGTCACCCACGGTCTGGCCGCCGCCGGATGGAGCACCGTCTCCGACCCCCTGAGCGCCGAGATCGTCCTGCGCAGCCCCGACCTTCGCCACCGCCTCCAGTTCGACCCGCAGTCCACCACCTCGGTGTGGTGGCGGCTGTGGACGGAGACCACCGACAACGGGTCGGGCTGGTACGCCGAGTTCGGTGAACTCGTGCCCGCCGAGATTCTCACCGGCTTCACGGACGCCCTCGTCGTCCCGCCTCCACAGCAGGCTGACCCGTGGCAGCCGGTCATCTCCTCGGGGTGGCACCGCGACTCAGACGGCACGGCGCACTCGCCAGACTCCATGTGCCACATCGAACGGCGCCCGCTGAGCGAATTCCACGACGGGCCGGCCTGGCACATCGAGACCCGCGAGCCCGGCCACGGCGAATTCCCCGGCCCACGCATCTGGCACGCCTACTTCGACGAGCGCACCCCCGCCCACCTGGTCGGATCGTTCCTCACCACACTGGCCGACCGTAGCCCGCTCCAGCGCGGCATGTACGACCGCACCGGCCACTACAGCGCCGTGCAGGAACCCAGCCCACTGCGCCCACAGCAGGTTGTCGACGCCCACACCACGCGCCTGAAGTCCCTCCGCACGCAGGCCCGCTCCACCCGCCGACAGCAGACGAAACCCACGACGACCCGGGCGACCGCATGCCCAGCCCGTCCGGCCGCTCGCCGCTGAACCGACAGGACCCCTCCCCATCTCCACCGACCACCACACACACCGTGCCTTGCTCCACCACCTTGGCGCGTATCTGAGCGACAGCAAGAAGATCCTCGACGCCTGGGACAACTACTCCGACGAGCACACCGACTTCGACGGCTGGCCCCACGACGACCACGCCTACGGGCTGCGCCAGAGCCAGCGCGACGCCGACACCGCCGCCGCGTTCGAGACCCTAGGCGCTGACGCCCGCCACCTCCTGGCCACGGCCGGTGTGCAGTTGCCCCGCCTGCCGCCTGGCTCGGTGCAGTCTCACTGGAGCTACCGGCTCGGCGTCCTGCACACCGCGCTCGATCAACTCGACGCCCTGCACGAACAATGGCTGCGCACCCGCGACGCCCTCGCCGCCGACGCCACGCCCGGCACACCGGTCTTCGATGACGCCCTCGCCGAGCACCACGCCGAGTGCTGGAGCTACCTCGACGACTGGGCCACCCACGGCCACGTCATCGGCGACATCAACTCCGCCGCCCGGCAAGCCCCTTCGCCTCTGGCACCCCCGCCGCGTACGGCACCGGCGCCGGCCGCCGGCCGGACGGTCGAGGTGCGCAGGTGAGCAGGTTCCCCGACGAGAGGATCGTGGTCGACTATGTCGCGCCGCGTCACCTGGCCGGCGGCGGCGATCCCACGTGGATCACCGTTCCTCTCCACCGCGCCTGCGGCTGGAACCTGGAGCACGAACCGCTGACGCCGCTGACGCCCGACGTCGTGCTCACCAGCCCCGACCAGAAAGCGCTGCTGCGTCTGGAGCCCGACCCCGACAGCCAGTGGTGGACCCTCCACCACGCGCCCGAACCGGCAGCACCGGCCTGGTACGCGAGTTTCGGAGCCCGTACCCCCGTTGAGTTCATCGCAGCCGTCACCGACGCACTCACCGACCCGGCGGCGGACACGGCTGCGGCGCCGGACCCCTACGACGTGCTCCGGCAGGCCGACTGGACCCCCGCCGGTACTGGGAACGGGCTGGTTTCGCCGGACGGCACCGCGTTCCTCCAACGCTCCGACCGGGCCAACCCCTGGTTCGCCACCGTCATGGTCAACGGCTCCCGGATCGTGTGGCACGCCCACTTCAGCGAACACACGCCATCCCGCCTGATCGCCGCGTTCACCGCGTCGATGACCGACCCCACTCCGGTCGTGCGCGTCGTCGACACGTGGCGCCCGCCGACGCTCAACCCCCGCCTCGTCACCCGTACCCAGGTCGGCATGCGCGCAGCTCTGGTCGCTTTCGCCCTGGACGACCGTGTGCACACACTCAGCGCCCGCCACGCTCCGCCCGCCGCACCGCCGAGCGCCCCGCCCGGGCAGCCACCCGGCCCCGGCCGCAGCCGCTGACCCCCCGTCCCCACACCGAAGCACACCGCGCCCTTGCCTCCTTCCTCCAGCAACAACGACGGCTACGATCTCGCCTTCCGGCTCCTGCTGGGTGTCCTGGCCGTCGTCGTCCCCCTCTCCCACCTCGCCTGGCTGTCCGGCAACATCACCGCCCGCCTCACCGGAGGCACCTGGGCGCCCTACCAGCCGGCCGCCGCCCTCCTGCACCCCGATCAGCTCTGGCCCGCGGCCGGAGAAACATCCCTCCTGATCGGCGCACGCATCGTCCCGACCGCCGTCCTCCTCGCCCTCGGCACTGCGGCCGGACTCCTGTGGGCCCTGCACAAGAACCGCGGCGGCAGCCGCAAGAAGATCACCGGTATGGCCAAGGCCAGGGACGTCGAACCCCTGATGGCCAAGGCGATCACCGACAAGGCCCGCTCCCTGCGCCCGAGCCTGAAGAACACCAAGCACATCGACGCCGCCGACACCGGCATCCTCCTCGGCACCCTCCAGGGCACACGCCACGAGGTGAGGATGGGATACGAGGACGTCGCCGTCGCGATCATGGCCCCCCGGTCCGGAAAGACCACCAGCCTCGCGATCCCCTCCATCCTCAACGCCCCCGGTCCGGTCATGATCACCTCGAACAAGGCGTCCGGCGACGCCTACACGGCCACGCTCGACTCACGGGCGGCCGTCGGCCGGACCTGGTCGATGGACCCGCAGCAGATCGCGCACGCCGCACGCGCGATGTGGTGGAACCCCTTGGCCGACGCCAAAACCCTCGACGGAGCCGGAAGACTGGCCGGCCACTTCCTCGCCGCCTCGGTGGACGCGAGTCAGCAGGGAGATTTCTGGTCCAAGGCCGGATCCAACATCCTCAGCCAGCTTTTCCTCGCCGCAGCGCTCGACGAACGCCCGATCACCGACGTGATGCAGTGGCTGGCGTTCCCCGCCGACCGCACCCCGCTGGACATCCTGCGCGACCACGGTTTCACCGCGGTCGCCGCGCAGCTCAAGGGCACCGTCGAAGGGCCGCCCGAAACCCGCGACGGGATCTACGAGACCGCCCGCCAGTACGCCGCGGCCCTCCTCAACTCCGAGATCGCCGCCTGGATCACGCCGCAGAAGGACGTCCCGGAGTTCCGGCCCACGCAGTTCGTCACCTCCACCGACACCCTGTATCTGCTGTCGAAGGACGGCGGAGGCGGCGCGTCGGCGCTGATCGCCGCGTGCGCGGACTCCGTGATGCGGGCCGCGACCGCCCAGGCCGAACGTGCCGGCGGGCGCCTCGACCCGCCGATGCTCGCGATCCTCGACGAGGCCGCCAACGTCTGCAAGATCTCCGATCTCCCCGACCTGTACAGCCACTTGGGCTCGCGCGGGATCATCCCGATCACGATCCTGCAGTCCTACCGGCAGGGCCAGAAGGTCTGGGGCGACACGGGCATGGACGCCCTGTGGTCCGCGTCCACCGTCAAGGTGATCGGCTCCGGCATCGACGACCCCGATTTCGCCGACAAGCTCTCCCGCCTCATCGGCGACCACGACGTGGAAACCACCTCGACCTCCACCTCCGAGTCGGGGAAGTCGACCTCCGTGTCGATGCGGCAGGAGCGGATCCTGCCCGCGGACGCGATCCGCGCCCTGCCCAAGGGCACCGCGCTCGTCTTCGCCACCGGCCTGCGTGCCGCGATGCTCGACCTTCGCCCCTGGTACGCGGAGCCCGGCGCCGACGAACTTGCCGCCGCCTCCGCCCGTGCCTCCCAGGCCATCACCGCCCGTGCCGTCGCCAAGCACACCCCCCGCCAGGGCGACTACGGCACGGCTGCCTAACACCCGCCCGCGCACTCGTCGAAAGCGCGTGGTGTCCTTCGCCCCTTCTGGAGTTCGCATTGCAGATCATCGACCTGGCCGAGCAGACCCGCCTCCTCGGCCAGGTGGCTCCCACACTGGTGACCCTGACCGAGGAAGTGGAACGGGTCCGGGAGGAGGAGATCCTCGCCCCCATCGATCAACTCGCGCCCCCTGTCCTGCGTCTGCACGAGCTGGCGATCACGTGCACGCGGCAACTCCACGACCTGTCCACCAGCCAGTACGCCGCCATGAAGTACGGCCGGGAGAACGTCGCCCATCTCGCGGAAGCCTGTGCGCAGGTGTCCCTCGCGTCCGCCCTCGGCGCCATCGCCATCAGCAGCCGTACGGAGATCCTGCTGTACAGGGGCGCGGACCCCACCCCCGGCACCAGCCGCGACCACCTGCGACGCGCCTGCGTCGAAATGGATCGTGCGGCCACGACCTACCAGGCACTGGCGCAGCGGCTCTCGCGGCGTCTGGCCTCCGCCGCCGCCCGCAACGGGGACCAGCAGCTCATCGACCGCTCTCTCGCCGCTCCCGGCGCCGCCGACCCCAGCACCGTGATCGCAGACCCGCCGCTCACCATCCCACCGAGTACCCCTCCCCCACGCGCCCCGGCCGGCACGCCCCACGCCCGGCGCTGACGTCTCGCATTCCGTGCCGTACGGCAGTGTCCCGCGCCGACCACTCCCATCCCCCGCACCACGCCGGGCCCGCAGCTCCATCTCGCCGGCGACCGGGCAGGCCAGTACCACGAGCCGCCGAAACATCGTGCTCCAACTACGCCAGGGGGACCCGAGACCCAGATCCAGCCCACGCACCCCCTCCCCACCCAACTCGCCTACGGAGGCGCCCATTCACACCTACGAGCCCGTCGACCTGGACGACATGGAGCTGAGCGAGGCACTGGACGCCGTGGCCGCCGACGTCCGCGATCACCGCATCACCCCGGACTTCTATGGCCTGTTCACCGCGATCCGGCACGTCGACCTGCTGTGTCACCTCGTCGCCCGTACGGCAGCCGACTCCGAGTACCGCCTCCTGCCCGCGAATCCCGATGCGCCGGCCCGGCCTTCGGCCGAGGTGCTGGGCCTGATGGCCGGGCACCTCGGGCGTGCCGTCGCCCACTACACGCAGGCCCTCGCCCCGCTCGTCTCGTTCACCCGGCCCACGCCGGCCTCCCTCCAAGGGCAGCTCGACACGATCGACCTTCACCGTCGCCTGCATGTCCACCTCGACGACGCCGGCCAAGCCTTGGAAGCGGCCCGTGCCTGCCTTGACGGACCGCGCCGTCCCCCAACGCCGAGCACGGCCGCCCCCGTACCCCGGCGCACTGCGACCGTGCGGCGCAGCGCATGAGCACTCCGCCCACCGACACCCTGTTGTTCGACGTGCCGCCACCGCTGACGCCCGTCGAGCGGCTGCTCCACCTCGCCGATCTCTACACCCGGCACAACGACTCGCTCGACATCGTCCTGCTCACGGCGACGGCGCCTGAGCCGAGGACCCACGTCGTCTCCGCACAGCGCCTGGCGTCCGAGACTCGCGTCGCCGTCAAGGCCATCCAGGGTGAACGGCTCTACGAGAGCACGGAGTTGACGGAGACCGTGGTGCGACTGAAGCAGCTCGCCTTCCTCAGCACCGCGTCAGCCGACCACGGCATTCAGGCTGCCCGTGAACTGACCGCGCTGGCTCCCGAAACCGCGGTCGGCTGCGCCGCGGCTCTCGCCGCAGAGAGCAGGCGACGTCACTGGTCGACCGCCCCGGCACCAGATGAACGGCTCACCGCCGCCCAGCGCACCGCCCTGGCGCAGATCGCCTGCGGTCACGTCGTGGCCAGCAGCTCCCTGGGCCGGGACTTCACACGTTCCCGGGAGCCCAAGGTCCTCATGAGCACGCTGCGGGCCCTGGAGTCGAAGGACCTCGCCGAACGGACCCCGAACTCCGCGCGCGCCGCCTACGCCGGCGGCCCGGCCCAGGACCGCGTGCACCTCACACCGGCAGGCATCACCGCCCTCGCCTCCGTCCTCGGACTACCCCTGACCGAGCCCGGCAGCGCCCCCCGTACGACGCCCCGCCCGAGCCCCACCCCCACGCAGGCAACCGCCCGAAGCCACTGAACCGCCGTCCCAGGAGCCCACCCCATCTCCACACCCCCACTCGGCCTCAAGGAATTCGTCCGCCAACTCCGGGACCTCGCAGGGGACTTCGAAGCCCTCCGCGCACGCGTACGCGACGTCTCCTACACCCCCGGCACGGACGCGCTGCGCCGCCTCAGCCCCCTCTTGATCAAGGCGCAGGACCTCACGGCCACCGCCGTCGCCCGGCTGACCACGCTCGACAACAGCGCGTACACCGACATCGCCAGGAGCCGCGCCAGCCTGAATCTGCTGGCCTCGATCGTGTCCTCCTCGTCGCTCGCCGGCACCGACATCGCCCACGCGCTGCTCGCCAACCCCTACGAGGGCCAGCAGGATGCCGGCTGTCCCTCTCCGGCTGACGACCAGGCGGTACGTGCCGCGCGGCATGCCGAGGTGATTCCGCAGATGGCCGGTCACCTCGGCGATGCCGCCCACCAGCTCGACCTGAGCGCGATCGGATGCCGCTACCTGGCCCACGGCATCACCGAGGACCTGGCATCCGCACAGGAGCACAGGGCGGCATCCGCTCATCAGACAACCGCGCCCGCTCTCACCCGCCCCCAGTACGACGCCCTCGCGTCCCTCGTGGGCGGCGGCCGACTGTATGAGAGTCTCCAGCGCGGGGCGGGCGTCACACGCGTAGCGACCAGCGACGGTGTCCGCGTGTCCATCGCCACGTACCGGGCGCTGGCCAGGCACGGAATGGTCACCGCCGACACCAGCACGTCGCTGTACCACGGCCAGAAGATCACCGTCACGGAGCTGGGGCGGCGCGCTCTGGCCCAGTCCCGCCCGCACACCGCGCCGACAACGCCGCCCAAGTCCGCTGTGAGGCAAGGGGCAAGCCGGTGAACCCGTACACGCCCGACGACCGCGTCATGATCTCGCCCCGGTACATGGCCGGCGCCGGCGACCGGATCGCCGACGTGATCGGACCCCTCATCCACCTCTTCGGCTGGCGCCACGAACACGACGCCGACACCGGGCACATCCAGATCGACAGCCCCGACGCCAGCCTGTTCCTCGACTTCAACCCGCTGCACCCCCTTGGCCGGTGGGTCACCGTCGCCCACCATGAGCCGTTCTGGGAAGCGATGTTCAGCAGGGACGCGCCCCTGGAGGCCGTCGCCGCGGTCACCCAGGCGCTGCCCCAGCTGCTCGGCGATGCCCGTCACGCCGACCGCATCCCGATCACGGACATGCCCCTGGACCAACTCGCCGCGCTGCACGACTGGTCCGCCAACGGTGACGTCCTCACATCACCCGACCTGTACTGCCGACTGCACCACACGCCCGGCGAGAACATCTCCTGGCGGGTCGAGCACCTCTACTGCGAAGACGCGCCACTGGCCACGTTCACCCAGGACGCACCCGAGGCACTCGTCCGCAATTTCTTCGACGCCCTGGCCACCCCCTTCGCCGTGGAGCGGGCCTACGCCGACGTGCCCGTCATCACGCGGCACGCAGACAGCGCCCTGATCACCACCGTCCGCCGAGCCTCCGCGAATCCACGCCTCGACCACGCCCTCGCCCAGCTCGATCGCGCCGCACGCCGCCGCTGACCCCCACCGAAACAGCTCCAGGCTGACCCCGAACACCGCACCCACCGCCCCCGCCGAACAACTCCTGCTCCTCGGCTCCGACTTCACCCGCTACAACGACACCCTCCTACGGCACCCGCTGGGCGGCACCCGCACCGCAGCCGGCCTCACCGAACAGGCCGCATCCGCAGGGCAGTTGGCCCGATCGGCGCTCGACATCGTGAACACCCTCAATGCCCAGCGGAAGATGTACCGCAGCCCCGCGATCAGTTCTGTGTACGCGCGCGTCCGCCAGCTGGCCCACCTGGCCACAGGCACAGCCGACCACCTCCTGGCCGGTGCCGAAATCCTCGATGCCACGCGCGCCGGACTTCCCGTCGAGATCGACGACTCGCTCCTGGTCACGCTGACCGACCACCAAGCCCGGTGGGAGGCCGGCAGGCGCGTCGCCCTCGTCACGCATCTGACCGCGCTCGGGGCCGACGACGCGCTGGCGACCGCTGAGCTGTTCGTCACCGAGCGCTCTCACCGGGGCTTCCCGCCCCTCCACCACCCACCTGCCCTCACCGCCGCCCAGGATGCCGCGCTGCGCGCCGTCGCGCGGGGCGACGTGACGATCGACCGCAACAAGCCCTTCGTCCGCCACGAGAACCTCCGCGTGAGCACCAGCACCATTCGCGCCCTGGAAGCCCGGCGCCTCGTGGGCCGCGAGAAATTCCCCGAGTGGCCCCACTACGAGCGGGTCCACCTCACCCCCGAAGGCTGCCGCGATCTTGCCGCCTCCTTCTGTCGGCCGAAGGCCCCCACACTCACCACCACACGCCCGGCAGCGGCCCTGCCCAAAATCACCGTCGGCCGATCCCGCTGACCCCGCAACGCACACCCCGCTCGGCATCACCACGCCCTCACCCACGGAATTCCATGACCGCCCCCACCCTGAAAATCCTCTCGCTAGGTGCCGGAGTCCAATCCAGCACCCTGCTCGCCCTGTCCGCGCAAGGGATTCTCCCGAAGGCCGACTACGCCATTTTCGCCGATACCGGCTGGGAGCCCCGCGCGGTCTACTCTCACCTCGACCGCCTCGCACGAGAAATCTCCGATCCCGCCGGAATACCCGTGCTGCGTGTCACCTCCGGGAATATCCGAGACGACGCTCTCGACCCCGGCCATCGGTTCGCATCCATGCCTCTCTACGTCCTCAACGAGGACGGGAAACAAGGCATGACCAGGCGACAGTGCACCGGGGAATACAAGATAAAACCGATCAAGAAGAAGGTCCGGAAACTTCTCGGATACCCCTATCCGCAGCGCATCCCGAAGGAAATCTTCGTCGAGCAATGGGTAGGTATCTCGACTGATGAATTCCATCGGGCCAAGGACGCCGACGTCCGGTACATGCGCAACCGCCACCCCCTGATAGACCTCAACTGGTCGCGCGCGGACTGCATCCGGTACCTCACGTCCATCGGTCTGGCGGACACGCCGAAATCATCCTGCCTGGGCTGCCCCTTTCACGGCAACGCGCAGTGGCGCACCATCCGGGACACAAGTCCGCAGGAATGGCAGGACGTGGTCGCCTTCGACGCGGCCATCCGCCAGGGCAACGCCCGCGCGAACGCGTCCGGAAACCCCCTGCTTGGGCAGGCGTTCCTGCACCGCTCCCGCGTCCCGCTCGACCAGGCCCCCATCGACCACGTCACGGCCGCCGAATGGGCAGCGCGCCAGCAGGAGATCGACGACTCTGCGGCCTCGGCCGAAGAGCTGGAGGACGGCGTGGTCGACGGCTGTTCTCCCTGGGCCTGCCGGGGTGAAGGCGTGCCGGTGCAGGACGACTTCGGGCTGGCTTCTTGAGGCGGATCGTCCTCGATCTGTTCGCCGGGCCCGGCGGCTGGAGTCACGCGCTCACCGTCCTCGGCGCGAGGGATGTCGGCCTGGAGTGGGACGAGTGGGCCTGCAAGACCCGTGCCCGGGCCGGGCAGTTGACGATCCGGACCGACGTCGCCGCCTATCCGGTACGGATCTTCTCCGGCCGGGTCCTCGGGCTGATCGCCTCCCCTCCCTGTCAGGCATGGAGCATGGCGGGCAAGCGCCTCGGCCTTGTCGACCAGCCCCTTGTCCATCAGGCCGTCGCCGACCTCGCCGCCGGACGCGACACCCGTGAGCGGCTGCTCGGCGCGTGCGCGGACGCACGCTCGCTCCTCGCCGCCGAGCCCATGCGCTACCTGCACGCCCTGAACACGGTGGGCGAGCCCGAATGGGTGCTCATGGAGGAAGTCCCCGACGTCCTGCCCCTGTGGCGGCAGTACGCGGCGATCCTGCGTACCTGGGGATTCTCCGTGTGGACCGGCATCCTCAACGCCGCCGACTACGGCGTCCCCCAGACAAGGAAACGGGCCATCCTGCTCGCCTCCCGCACCCGCACCGCCGCACCCCCGCCGCCCACCCACGCACAGTCCGCCGAACCGGAATCACTCTTCGGGCCCGGCCGCGACCGCTGGGTATCCATGGCCGAAGCCCTGGGCTGGGGCGCCACCGACCGCCCCGTACCCACCGTGTGCGCGGGCGGCGGACCAGGAGGCGGCCCCGAGCCCTTCCCCTCCGGCTCGCGCAAGACCTTGACCGACGCCCGCGACCGCGGCACCTGGACGCCCCACCCCGACGCCGAACTCGTCCTGGCCTCCCGCCGGGAGGGCTCCGGCTGGGCCGACCGGCCCGGTGAGAACCGCCCCGCAGATGCTCCGGCCCCCACGTTCACTGCCGAAGCGCACCGCTGGTCGTGGTCACTGCGCAGCAACAACCAGACCAACGCCACCGTGCGCAGGGCCAGCCAGCCCGCCGGCACCCTGTTCTTCGGCCACCGCGCCAACGAATGTCTCTGGATCCCGGACCCCATCTCCGGCCTTCCGGACGACGAGCAGCGAGCGGCACCGGATCCGATCAAGATCACCGCGCGGGAAGCGGGCGTGCTGCAGAGCTTCCCCGCCGACTATCCCTGGCAGGGCAACAAGGGCCAGACCTTCTCCCAGATCGGCAACGCCGTCCCCCCGCGCCTGGCCGCCCACTTGCTTGCCCCGCACCTCAACAAGCCCTTCAACCCCGACGACTTCACCCTCGCCGCCTGATGCCCCACACCCCCGAACCCGACGAGGACGACGACCTCGACCTCACGCCCGCGCCGAAGCCGGTCCACTACGCCGAGCAGGCCCTGCTCGGCGCCCTCCTCCTCGAACCCGATCGTCTGGCCGATACCGAGCCACTGATCGCTCATGACTTCGACAGCCACGCCCATGCCGCGCTGTTCACCGCGATCCGCACGCTCCCGCCGCCCGACCCGGCCGACCACGCCAAGGACACCGCCTGGCTCAACGCCGTGCTGGAGCACGCACGTCCGCACGCTCCCGGCCTGAACACCTCCTACCTTCACACCCTCATCCAGTTCTGCCCGCGGTCACAGCACGCGGCGGCGTACGCCAGGATGATCCGCGCCGACAACGCCCGCCGGGTCCTGCGCGCCCACGCCGAACGCCTCGCGTCCACCGCGAGCGACCCGGGCCTGCCCAACCCTGCCGCCGCGACGCTCGGCATGGCCGACGACATCGGCCGCGTCCTGGACGCCCTCGCCGCACAGTTCGCCCCGCACCCCGGCTCCTTCCCCCGTACCGCACTCCCTCCGGATGTCCCACGGCAGGCCAGCGAGGAGGACCTCGACGAAGAGCGCCTCCTCCTTGCGACCGCCACCGCCTATCCAGCGGAGGTCCGACAGATGAGGTGGCTGACCGAGGCGGACTTTCTGCTGCCGCTGCACGCCGCGCTCTGGCAGTCCATCACCGCGCTGGTCCACCGCGGCGGCATGGTCGATCCCATCACCGTCCTCGACGAGGCCCAGCACCGCGGCCTGCTCACCGCCAGCATCACCCCCAAAGAGCTGATGGCCCTGGTCTCCACGCCCGCTGGCTCCCCCGAATACTGGGGCGAGAAGATCCTCGGGCGCGCTCTCCTCGCCCGCGCCCAGACGGTCGCCGCTCGGATCACCGCCTACACCGACGATCTGGCCAACACCCCTCACCAGCTCGTCACCGGCAGTCGCCGGGCCCTGGCCGACGTGGGCTCCTTGCGTACCCGCTGGATGCGCGCCACCGCGCCCCCGCCCGCTCCCGCTCCCGCTCCCGCTCCCGCCGAAAGCCAGCCGGCACGCCGCGGGCAACCGCCCCGCGCGTCCGGCCCGCCGCCCCAGCCCGCACTACTCAGCCCGCGCGCCCACCGATGACCCCACTGCCGGGCCCGGCGGCCGTCCGCTGCCGAGCTCACCCGAAAGAGCCCGCCCTTCATGCCCAGCACCTCTCCCGACGCCCCGGTCCGTCTCGACACCCAAGTCCAACTCGGCGTACATCCCGCCCACCCCACTGCCGTCGTCGCACGCCTGACCGGCAGCCGCCACCGCACCGCCCAAGCCCTCCTGGCCGCCCACGGTTTCGACTCCCTCGACGAACGCACCATGGTCCTGGCCCGGATCGACAGCGAGGAGCCGTACTGGGCCGAGAAGGCCACCCACTCCCTGCACGCCGAAGGCATCACCACCGAGATCACCCCCAACCTGCGGGAAGCCATCGACGAGGAATGGACGTGGGTCAACTACCCCGCGTCCCGCCTCAGCCGTGACGAGATCCGCGAATGTTCCGACCAAGCCCAGAAGATCCACGAGGCCATCCGCGACGGCCGGCTCGTCATCCATGCCCACGCCCACGCCGAGGATAGCTGGGACACCGTGGCCGTCGGCACCTACCGCGACACCGGCAAGAGCGTCCACCTGGCCGGCGAAAACCACCTGCGTCACGTCACCGGCGCCTTCGCCTCACCGGCCCAAGCCCTCATCGCCTTCGAACAGGCTCGCGGCAAGGCCGTACGTCCCGGACCCGCACCCATGACGGCCACCGAACGCCACACCGCCCATGCCCGCGCCAACCTCACCCCGCCCGACACAGCCCCGACCGACACCGTCGCGCCGTCGGTCGAGCAGGTACCCGCCTACGCCGCCGACCCCGGCGACCACGAAGCCGTCTTCAACATCTTCCTCGACAACAACGGCGACTGGGAGAAGTACCGCACCTGGCACGACAACACCACCATCGCCAACCACGAGTCACTGACCCTGCGCATCCTCTTCGACGCCGACCCCCGGGACGCGACATGGACGCTTGCCGCCTACGAGAGCCCGGTCAGCGAACGCATGTGGCACATGGCCCTCACCTCCACCGTCCCCGCACCGGTCCTCGGGACCCTGCTGTCCGCCCTCACGGCCGGAGACGCCGAGGACACCTCCCTCGGCACCCCCATCGAGACGACCGTCACCGAGGCCGTCCGGCCGCTCGCGGACGTCGGCTGGACGTCCTCCGTGGACGGACGCTGGATGCGCTGGTCCACCGAACAAGGCGAGGTCGGTGTCCAGTTCGATGTTTTCGCCGCCCACGACTCCCAACTCCTCGACACCTGGACCCTCTGGGCCGGCCCCAGCATCAACCACCCCGCCTGGACCATACGCGCCTCCGCTTACACCCCTGCGGGCTTCCTCTCCGCCCTTTCTGGAGAACTCGCCCATGGCATCGGCACCCGCCGCACCGTCTCCCGCACCACGGCGCCCTCCCGGCAGCACACCGCCGCGCTCCCGCCGGCCCCACCCCCGCCCCAACCGTCGGCATCCCGACACTGACCAGCTCACGCACCGGCGTATTCCACCAGCACCACGTCCCTGGTCTCGAAAGCGGGCCATGGACTGACCACAGCGGATAGCAGGCAAAGCCGTCCGCCCGAACTTCCGCCCATTCCCCATTCGTTGACTGCCTGTCGCCAATTCCCGTAAGACAGCTGTCCTACTGGCATGCGGCCCTTATGATGACCCCTAGCGTATCGGCCCGTTCACGCTCTCTCCCTCACGCGCCCCGGCAACACGGCCAGGGCTCCACGCGAGACCACGAGAGAGGTATGACATGCCGGAACTCCTGCAGGGTCAGGCAGATCACGAAAGACCGACGGCTGGGTTAAGCCGACGGCTCGCGGACATCCTCCGCAGCCGCTGGTGCCAAGCAATAGGAACGGCCGTCGTAACGACGGTCGTCACAGTGCTGATCAACAAGCTCGTCAGTCTCCTCTGACCCCTTCCCGGATGTTCAACCCATCCGGGAAGGGGAGGCCAGAGAATCGCGACCGCCTGCCAAGCGCAGTGCCCATGCCTTCAGGTATGGGCACTGCTCGCTGTGGGGTCCCCACCGGGGCGGCGCATATAACTTGACTCTTAAGGCCCTACATTGCACGCGAAAAAAGAAGTAAGCAATACCTTCTCGGCGGCAGGGGAAGTACGGGCCTGTCACCATCGCGCGCCCGGCCGCCCAGCACTTCTTGGTCTACGCCCCGCGCCAGCGCCCAAGAAGATCCCCGGCAGAACCGACAGTCGTTTCGCGTGGCAACACCAGGATCCTCAATGGCCCGCTCCGCCGTTCGGGCCCAGGTGCCGAACGTCCGCATGTCCGACTGGGAGGACCTGGGCATGGCCCCACGTGAGCAGAGTGCGATCTCGCCAAGGGACCGACGGACGGCGGAAGGTGAGTGCGGCACCCACCGCTCTCCGCATCCCCGTGGCGGTGGCCGCGAACGAAACGGATAGCTCCCGGCATCCGGGCTCGCTACCGTGCCCGACGTGGATTCCCATGAGCTTGAACCGGCCCATCCTTCGGCAGACGACACTGCTCTCCTGGCCGAGGATTCTCTGCTCGCAGAACGTCTGCACGGTCTCGGCTCGGAAGGCGAGGGGGTCCTGGCCTTGGGCCTGCTGCGCGACACCCACGACATGCTCTGCCATCCCGATCGCTACCACCGGCCGTATGTGATCGCGCAGGCCACCTGCCGCACCGCGATCGAGTGCCTCATGAACCTCGGCGGCACCAACCACAAGGCACTGTTGGCGGCGCGCAACGACCTCAAAAGGGCGCTTAAGCAGATCTTCCAGCCGGACGGCGCACGCAAGGTCACCAAGCCTCTGGATCGCCTGCTCGCCACCCTGGACGCACTCTCCGCCTACCCCGACGAGCTACCTACTGACAGTGACCTGAACAAGGCGCTGGTCTCGTTGCACCGCTCCCGCGCCCACTACCAGGCCGCGCTGCACGACCCTGCGCCACACACGGAGGCGCTGAGACGGGTTGTCAACGCGCTGGACGAACTGGAGCAGGTACCGGCGCACCTCACTGGGCAGCAACCCCTCTCCGCGGCGCTGCGGGAACTCCACACAGCTCGCGTCGCCCCGGGCTTCCGCCAGAACGCGGTCCTTGATGAGCAGTTGGCAGCGGTGGGCGCTGCGTACGCGCGCCTGTTGGACATGGAAAACGACCAAGGGTCACAGCGCATCCAGCAGGTCACCGCACTGGTCCGGGAGCTGACTGGCCGGGAGCCCGGGGCCGGTGAGCTCAAGGCATTCAAGGCGTGGTCCGACTACTACCAGAGCGGTTCCAAGATCATTCATGCGGCGACCCGTACCGGGGCGTCGGATGCGGTGAAGCTGCTGCACGACGTCCTCATGGTCATCCGTGAGCTTGTCTTCACCCTTCCGGACCAGGCAGCCCGCTGGGTCGTACTCGCCACCGTCACCTCGCCCACCGACGAGCAGGTGCGGGAGGTCGACCAGCTGCACCATCCGTCGGCCACGACCTACCTGTTCAGCAGGTTCACCGGGTGGGGGTGGCTGGAGAAGCTCGCTCCCGCGCGCCTCCTGCCGGAAGCCGACCGCTGGCCGGCCGCACCGTACTTCCAGCGCCTGGCCACCGAGGACCCGGCCCGCCTGACGCAGTGGCTCCTGCCGCGCCTGGACGAGATCGGCGAGAACGGACCCCGGGCCGCTGTGAGGCTGATGCGACTCTGCCGGTATCTGACCGGGCATGCGACGCCGCTGGTCGCCCGCATCGTCCAGCAGCAGGGGGTCGACGGCCTACGCATCGAGGTGCTCTTCTGGGCGCTGGATGTCGACCTGCAGCAGCGCGACGCGCAGTGGGTGGATCTGGTCAGACAGGTCCTGGTTGCCGGCGCCGGGACGTCCCCGATCGATTCCTGGGACATCGGCAGCGGCCTGGAGCAGCTTCAGGAGACAGCCCGCGCCACCACCACTCTGGCCGCCACGGTGGGCAATGCCTTGATCGACGTGCTGTCCGTCCATCTCGCGGTCGACGGGACCCGCGGCGATCTGCAGATCAGGGACGACCTGCGCTCTCCCAGCCTCTCGGGAAGCCGCGCGCTGACGGGCGCCTGGCTGGCCGCCGCAGCCTGCCTGGAGGTCGCACGTGCCCAGCGTGACCGGGGTGTCGACCTGGCAGCGCGAACAAGCGCATGGACACCTGACGCCCTGGGCGGGTGGGAGCGTGACCGGTTGATGGCCGTTCATCTGCTGGACGTCGCCGGCGACGAGCCCGACGAGGCACAGTGGTGGGCGGCTGCATTCAGTGTTCTCGCCCGGCTCGACGCCATGCCGGTGCCCACCCCAGACGTTGCCGCGTTCGTCCGGACGGTCGTCGAGAGGTACGGACCGGAACACCAGGACGATCTCGCTGCGGCCTTGCGCGACGGTTTCGGTCCGGTCCCCGACGCCGCCGCCCTCCAAGCCGCACGCGCAGAGCTCGACGACCGTGACAACCGGTTCGCGCGAGTGCTCGACGCACTCACATCGGGAGGCGACCTCCCGGAGTGGAAGTCGCAGGTGCCCTCCGTGTGGCGGACCATCTGGGCACTGTCCAGGGTGCTGCCCGCCGCCGCCCTGACGCCGTGGCAGCCCGTGGTCGATCTACTGACCGAGCACTTCGGGCCGCCGCACACCATCAGCGAACCGGTGATCTCAATCTTCGCGCTCCCGGACGACGACGCGGAAGCCTCAGCTGAGTTCCGCACCATGTGCGAACAGCACGGCCCTATCCACGGAGCAGCCGTACTCGCCTCGCGTCCTCCCACACCAGGTAACTACTTCGAGCGCACCGAGTTCAGGCTGCTGGAGGAGGCGGTCAACGCCGGCGCAGATGCGTGGGCCGCCGACATCGGCGCCGTCGTGGAAGCGCTCGACACGTTCGACCTGCGCACCGTCTTCCTCGGCGCCCTCAGTACGGCCCGCCAAGCCGCTGGCCTTACCGACCCTCAGGGCCCGCGCGCCGCAGCTGCCAGCGCCGCCGCCTGGCAGCTGATCACTCAGCTGCGCGGAGGCGCCGGCAGCACCGATCCCGACCTCGACGAGCGGGCACGCCGCACCACCTGCCAACTCCTCAAGGACGCCTGGTCCCTCGGCATCGATCCCGGCCTCGACGAGACCGAGACCGTCACCTGGCTCGTGACCTCCGCCCGGGAATGGAGCCAGCCCACCCACAAACCGGAGGACCCCTACGTCACCGCCACCGCGACATCCGGGGGCATGGCACTGGCAGCCCTCATCCAATGGGCCGTATACCGGGCCGCGTCCGACGGTGAACTACCGACGGCCGCCGCCGATCTGATGACCGAAATCCTCACCGAGCATGCCGACGACCGGGCCCTGGCAGTCATCGGCGCCGCACTTACCCCGCTGCGCCTGTACGCCGAGCAGTGGTACACCGCCCACAAGGACACGCTCCTCGACCTCGCCTCCGGCAACGCCCCCGTCCGGTCGTGGCTGCTGTACCTCCAACGACTCTCCGCCCACGACTGCGTCGTGATCGGCGACATCGGCACCGCCAAAACCACGCACTATCTGCGCACGGATGCGCCACAGCCGATCTTCAACCGGTTCGCAATGACACTGCTTCACTCCCCGGAAACACTCGATCTGACGTTCCTCGCCGAGCTGTCCAACGGCAACGGCGGCCCCGAAGCCGTGTCGAAGCTACTGGGAGACATCGCCCGAGCACTCCCCGCCGACCCCAGCGAACACAGCTTGCATACACGCGGACTGGCACTCTGGGAGCAGGTCCTGAACCTTACGGCCGACACACCCGGGGGCCACCTGCGCGGAGCCGGGCACTTCGCCTTCGCCGAAGGTCTCGACCACGATCAATGGCTGCAGTACACACTGCGCACAGTCACGATCAACCCGGACGTGAGCTTTCCCGACCGCGTCGCGGACCGCGCCGCGCGTACCCCGCACTCTCCCGACACTCGCGAGATCCTGACGAAGCTACTGCCCCTGGTCAGCAGGCCCGAAAACTGTGACAACTACCGGATGCCCGTCATCGTTCAACACGCCCAAGCCGTCCTGTACACCTCGGAGCCCGGCAGCCAGGGCCGATCAGCACTCGGACAGGCTCTCGCGCTGCACGCCGATGACGTAGAAGCCGCCATGGCCGAGTGACTCCCACAGTTCCCGCCGTGACCTCCACCCCTGGCAGAAGATCCAACAGGGCGTAGGCCCAAGTGTTCGCCCCCGTCCTCCTTCCAGGTGATCGCTGCCCAGCAACGTGCCCACACAGCGCCGGAAACTCGCGCGTCATCTACGATGCAACCGCGGCTCGACCACCGCTCCCCGGAGAACGATTCGGCCCTGATCTCCAGGCTCGGGTGAACCGGTCATCCATTCCATCGAACCTGCGCGCATCCCACTGGATCTCGATTCGGTACGTCCTGGGCCGAGACGTGCAGGAGACCCATGAGCGCACTGCACCAAGACGTCGCCCTGCTCCGACGCCACTACACCGGCGAGAGCGTCCAACAGGCCCGCCGGTCAATCGATGCACTACAAGCCGGTGAATCCCCGATTCCGCCAGCGGCGTCATCGGCCCAACAACTCCTTGAGGCCCGCGTGTTCGTCGCACTCCTGGAGTTCCGCAACGTCTACACCCGCTACCCCCTGGGGATCACCGCGGTCCGCCCCGAGCCGGCCAGCATCGCCCTCGGTGTGGAGAGCGAAGAACGAGCGGCTGAAATCCTCTTCAACCTCCTGCCGTCGTACGTCTCCGATCACGAAGTCCACGGCGTCCCCGGCCTGCGCATCACACGCCGGAACCGGACCGCGATCGAACTACAGATCCTGGGAGAGCCGGCCCGCCTGCGGCTGACCGGGCTCCCGGCCACCGTCTGGCACGCAGCCGAAGCACGAGCGCTCTCCCAGTGGATCGATCCGGACAGCATGCAGTTGTGCTGGCGGTCCTCGCCACACACATGGACGTCGACGGAGCAGGCGCACCGCGCTCATTGGGAAGACGCCAACGACCACTACGTACAGGTGACACGGCGCGGGGCCTGGTTGGGCAGCGGTCTGCTCCGGCGCGCTGCTCTCTTCCACACCGTCGCCAACACCTTCATGGCCGACGGCCATCGCAGCGCAGTCTTCGACGTGGCACGGATGGTCCTGCAGTCCTCTCATGCCCGCGAGCAGGGACCGGGGCCGCACAACATCGTGGCGGCCCTGGTGGACCCCTTGTGCGGACTACCGCTCCACCTCAAGAGGTTCCGCGGAGACACCGACGAGAACTACGGCAGCGACCAGCAGTTCGTCCTCCAAGACGCCGACAAGACGGCCGTACTCGACCTCCGGGCCACGGTGGAACAACCTCCCTCCAGCCTTGCGCCCGAACTCTGGCAGGCCATCGTCCGCCGCATGCCCCGCGCGGGATTCACCAGTGGCCTGTCCCCGAGCGTCCTCGCCGGCTTCTGCGACCTGGGAGCACCCTAGGGATCAGCAGTCTTCAGTCACCCCGCCGACTCCGCCGGTCCACGGAGCGGAGCCGCACTCGGCCAACCGCATGACCCAGTCAGCGGCCTGCTCCGCCCCGTCCCGCCGTTCGAGTCGACCAGACGTAATCCCTTCGGGGCGACATTCCTTCATCTCGCACTCCGAGCTTGCATGAGCAGCGGCCGGTACGGTTCCGTTCTTCCTATCTGGCTGTACGAGGCGGCCAGTTCCGGGCGCCACGAACCGACCCTGACGCCAACGGACAACACCTCCTGGCGTACTGCACGCACACAGCCTCAGATTTTGATCTTCACGCGCCTTCTGCCGGGTCGGGGCAGAAAACAAGGAGAGCGTGATGCTCATCGAGCAGTACATCGTCGATGTCCGACGCCAGCACACCGGCGAGTCGCTGGCCGCAACACGGCGCCGCCTGGGCGAACTTCGGGACTGGTCCGAGCCGCTGCCTGTCGCCAAGGCCGACGACCAGGCACGACTGGAATCCCACCTGCTGCAAGCCCTCGGCGAGGGACAAGGCCACCACCCCTTGGGTATCAGTGAAGTCGCCCCCTACGCCGACCACCTGGTGCTACGACTGGAATCGGCTCAGCCTCTCGCCTCGCTGCTGCCCCTGCTTCCCTACCGGGACAGGCGCAAGTCCCGGCACGGCGTCCTGGACCTGCGGGCCTTCACCGGTCGCCGGGGTATCGAGCTACTCCTGGGCATGACCGGAGCCGGACGCGTGACCCTTCTGGGCCCCCAGGGCTGCGATCTCGCCGCCGCGCTGGAGGCGCACCGCGAAGCGGTAGAGGGCCGTCAGGACGTTCCGTTGTGGACCAAAGACACCCCGCACGATCCAATGCCTCGGCCATGGCGCCGCAGCCGCACCACGCAAACGAGGAGCAAGGCGGCCAAGCCCGTCGACCCGCACGCCGTGCGCCCCCGCCTGGCCAGTGCGCTGCTGCGCCGCCTGTATCTGTGGGAGTCGATGGCCACCGGCAGCAAGGTGACGTTCACCAGCGAGCCGCACGGATCGGGCCTGATGTGGACAGTGCAGCGATGCCTGACGCAGCACGCCCGTCTGCACGATGACAACGTAGCCACGGCACTCGCGGAGTCGGTAGCTGGACCAGGACTGACAGCGGACCTCGACGGACACCTCTGCAGCCAGCGGCAATGCGTCCAGACCTTCGATTCGGGCAGTCTCACCGTCGAAACGGTGTACGGCGAGGACGCCCGCCCCGCCCGGCGCCCGGGCCGCGCCCGTGCTCACGTCCTTGCGACGTTCCTCAGCGAACGTTTCCCCTCGGCAGACGCCGGCGGTGATGGCCGTACTGGGCACGTCCTCCAGCTGATCGATCCCTGGGGAGACGGCCCGCTGGACACCGCTGAGCAGCTCGCCGCTGCCTGGGCTCACCACGGCCTGAATACGCTGGTACTCAGGGTGGACAGCAACCGGAATCAGGACAGAAATGCGACAGCCGCGTGGCAACGCGCACGATTGACCGGCGGCGCCGGCACCATGTTCAAGGGCGAGGCCAACTACGTGCACGGCGACCTCGAAGCCGACATCACTCGTGCGCGCGCGGCATTCGACCACATCATCATGGTCAAACGCCATTGGGTGGATTTGCCCCTACTGGCATTCTCCCCTCTGGCCGATGATCACCTCATCGTCGCCGACGGACACTTTCCGAGAACGACCCAGAGCACCACGGTGCACGCCGGGGAACTTCAGCGCCGCAGCATCGCGCTTACTCCTGCTGAGTCCGCAGTCGCCTGGCTTCACCAACGCCTGGCGAGAATCCCCTTCGCCGATGTCCCCCTGACCGGCCTGCTCCTTCGGTGCGCACACGATCAGCTCGACCCGGATTCTTTCGACGCCACGGTGGACATGGAACTGGCTCGCCACGGGATGCCGGTGCTGGGCAGGCTCCCGCAGCCGCCTCGCCGCGGTCCGCACCGAACCGTGCTGGACCATCTTCCCGACGAGCAGCGAGCGTTCGTGATCCAGCAGAGCACCCGAATCCGCAAGGGCCTTGGACCCGCGCTCGCCGACACAACGGCGTTCCTCGCAGCCCTGCGTGAGTACGCCGAGTTCTGAGAGGGCGGCAATATAGCGGTGGATCCCCGGCTACCGAAACCGGGGATCCACCGAATACTTGTAACTCCACCGCCACGACCTGGCTGCCACGTCGAAAGGCAGCATCACGACAAACCACAACTTCACCGGGGAAGTGCACATGGCCATGGCGGCCATTGCCCTTTCACGCCGCGGCGTAGCTCAGCCGGAACAGGTCCTGGGCGCGCTGCAGGTCCCGCTCCGTGCGCAGCTGAACCTCCAGGTCTCCCGTGCCATGGTGGCCGAGCCCTGTCACGTCCCGGGTAAAGCCGGGCGCCAGATCCACTTCCGTCGGATCCGCCTTCAGGTAGACCAGCACCTTGGTCTGCTGGGGCGGGATGAGACAGGCGAAGTTCCGCAGCCGCTGATAGGCCCGGTACTGCTTACGCTGCACCCGGGCGACGCCGTCCCCGAGGCCGACGAGTACCTCGTCGACCGCGGCAGCCAGCTCGGCCATCGCACCGCCCTGGTGCCGAACCGACGACGCCCCGGCCACGCGGCGGCGGACCCGCTTGGCCTCAGCCGAGTGCCCCGTGACCGAGGCCACCGTCTCAAGGCCGAAGTGATCGCTGCCGAAGTACCGGTAGCGCACCAGGTCTATCGAGCGCCGGTGCTCACGTACGGCGTGCACGTCGTAGCGGGTGAAGTCGCCGGCCACGCAGATCAGCCTGGGCGCGCTCCACAGCACCTGGGCTGCGGCCGTGACCCCGAGCCGGTCACGGACCAGGTGCTGGTATTCGCTTCGGTGGTCCATCAGCCAGCTCAGATAGAAGAGACCTTGATGGATCACCCCCGCGTCGGTGCCGCGCTTGAATTCCACGACCACCGGTGCCCCGTTCTCGTCGATCCCCAGCGAGTCGATCCGGCCGCCGTGGACCGGACCGGTGTTGTACTCGGTCGCCAGGATGCGGACTCCAAGCAGTGCTTCCATGTTGGCCTCGACGAGACTTTGCACATCCGCCTCGGCATCGGCAAGTCGCGGCACGACCTCCGTCACGCCACCATTCGTCGTGTGGAACAGCTTCAGGCCCGACACCTACCCCTCCTCGGCTCGAAGATCGACAACGCCGGGGAGGGGTGCAATTGTTTCCACGATCGCCTTCGAGCGCGTGAAGATGGTGTGAGAGGCTACGCCCGAGCCACTGGGACGCGCTGCTGCCCCAGAAGTCCCACGGGTTGCTTGATCCCACATACGTCCCACAAAATGAGATCGGCTTCAGACGAGCCGTCTGCATCAGCTCGCCTCTCGACGGCCGACCCACTTGGCGTCCAGAGACACTCAGCAACAGTCGCAGCCGGGCCGGCAGCCGCATGCGCCGCCTGCCTCGGCATCGGCGGCGGGCGCAACTGAAGGCGAGCAACAGCCCTTGCCCTGCCAGGCGTCGCGTCCTTCCTTGACGGCGACGGCGGCGATGACGAGGGCGGCGATCGGGTCGGCCCAGGACCAGCCGAGGGTGGCGTTGAGGACGAGGCCGACCAGGAGTACGGCCGAGAGGTAGGTGCAGAGCAGGGTCTGCTTGGAGTCGGCTACCGCGCTGGCCGAGCCGAGTTCGCGGCCCGCGCGGCGTTGGGCGGCGGACAGGAACGGCATCACCGCGAGGGAGAGCGCGGCGAGCGCGATGCCGGGGATTGAGCGCTCCGCCTCTCCGGTGCTGGTCAGTGAGCGTACGGCGTCGGCGGTGACGTAGGCGGCGAGGGCGAAGAAGGAGAGGGCGATGATGCGCAGGGTGGTCTTCTCGCGCGCTTCGCGTACGGCGTGCTCGCGGGCGGAGAACTGCCAGGCGACCGCGGCGGCGGAGGAGACCTCGACCACGGAGTCCAGGCCGAAGCCGACCAGCGCGGTGGAGGAAGCGATCGTCCCCGCGGTGATCGCGACGACCGCCTCGATGACGTTGTACGTGATGGTCGCGGCGACCAGCAGGCGTATCCGGTGGGCGAGCGCGTCCCGGCGGGCCGGGGCGGGGCCGAGGGATACCGCGGTCATCAGCAGCACCCCTTTTCGTCGGCCTCGACGCACGTACGGTCGGTCTCGACAGCGACCACAGCGGTGCGCAGGTCGTCGAGCGCGTGACCGAGTCGCTCGTCGGCGAGTTCGTAGCGGGTACGGCGACCGTCGGGCACGGTGACGACCAGGCCGCAGTCGCGCAGGCAGGCAAGGTGGTTGGACAGCCGGGTGCGGGAGACCCCGAGTGCTTCGGCGAGGTCTGCGGGGTAGGCCGGGGCCGTGCGCAGGGCGAGCAGGACGCGGCAGCGGGTCGGGTCGGCGAGCGCACGCCCGAACCGGGCCAGGACTTCGATCTCGGAGGCAACAGTCAGCACACCACGACAGTACACGGAATCCTGAATTCAGGAAATCATGGATTGTGATGGGTCTCTGTGGCCCAGTAGTCCGGTGGTCGTGGGCTACAGCCAGCCGTTGCGTTTGAAGCCTCGGTGGAGGAGGAGGCAGGCGGTGGCGATGACGCCGAGGACTAGGGGGTAGCCGAAGCGCCAGCGCAGTTCGGGCATGTGGTCGAAGTTCATGCCGTAGACGCCGCACACCATGGTGGGGACGGCGATGATCGCCGCCCAGGCGGTGATCTTGTGGGCGTCGTCGTTCTGGCGATGGCGACCTGCGCGAGGTGGGCCTGGAGGATGGAGTCGAGGAGGGCGTCGAAGGCTGTGATCTGTTCGGTGACGCGGGTGAGGTGGTCGGCGACGTCCCGGAAGTACGCCTGTATCTCCTTGTCGATGCAGCTCCTGGGCTCGGTGGCGAGCCGGTCGAGAGGGCGTTCGAGGGGCACCACGGCCCGCTTCAGTTCCAGGAGTTCGCGCTTGAGCTGGTAGATGCGGCCGGCGTCGGCGTTTCGGGCAGTGTCCGGGGAGAAGACGTCGGTCTCGACCTGGTCGATGTCGTTCTGGACGGCGTCGGCGACCGTGACGTAGTCGTCGACGACATGGTCGGCGATCGCATGCAGGACGGCGGAAGGCCCCTTGGCCAACTGGTGCTGGTCGGCTTCGAGGTCCTCTCGCAGGGGGCCGAGGGAGCCGTGGCGGCCGTGGCGGACGGTGACGACGAAGTCGGGGCCGGTGAAGACCATGATCTCGCCGGTGTTCACCACCTCGCTGGTCGCGGTCAGTTCGGCGTGCTCGACGTACGTCACCGTCTTGAAGACGGCGAACAGGACGTCGTCGTACTGCTCGACCTTGGGTCGCTGGTGGGCCTGGACGGCATCCTCGACAGCGAGCGGGTGCAGGCCGAACAACTCGGCGACCCCGGCGAACTCCTCCTCGCCGGGTTCGTGCAGGCCCAGCCATACGAGGGCGCCCCGGTGCTTGCGGGCGTACCGAACGGTCTCGGCGACCGACTCCTTGCCAGTGCCGGGCCGGCGGATGCCATCGCGGTAGACGACGCAGTTGACCACCGTCGAGCCGAGCGGCGAGCGGGCCGGGTGGCTGAGGTCCACCCGGCGTCGGCTGCGTCGCGCCAGGTCCGCGACTTTGCGCAGGTTGCCGACCATCGACATACGTGTTTCTTCTCCATCCAACGGGTTCGGATCCGGACAGTGTGCCAAACAGCGGTAAGACGGGCGTCAGAGCCAGTGCTTACGGCGGAAGACCAGGTAGACGACGGTGACGAGGACCGCGGTGGAGATCAGCATCGCCGGGTAGCCGAAGTGCTGGCGCAGTTCCGGCATGTGGTCGAAGTTCATGCCGTACACACCGGCCACAGCGACCGGTACGGCGATGAGCGCGGCGGCGGCACTGATGCGGCGCGTGTCGTGGTTCTGCTGGACGCTGGTCTGGGCGAGGGCCATGGACAGGGCGTTGTCGACGAGTTCGGTCAGGACGCCGACACGTTCGGCGGCCTGGGCGAGGTGGTCGGCGACGTCGCGGAAATAGGCGGCCATTTCCCGGTCCACACCGGGGACGCGGCGTTCGGCCAGGTCGCGCAGAGGCTGGGCCAGCGGGGCGACGGTGCGCCGGAGTTCGAGGAGTTCGCGTTTGAGCTGGTAGACGCGGCCGATGTCGTGTCCGACGGCCGGGGAGAAGGCGTCGTTCTCGACCTGCTCGGCGTCGGTCTCCAGGGCGGTGACGACATCGAGGTATTGGTCGACGACCGTGTCCGCGATCGCGTGCAGGACGGCGACGGGTCCGTGGGCGAGGCGCTCGGGGTCGCCCTACAGACGGCGGCGCACAGGACCGAGGTGCTGGGCGGGGTCGTGGCGGACGACGACGATGAAGTCGCGGCCGGCGAAGGCCATGATCTCGCCGGTGCCGACGATGTCGGTGGTGGGGGTCAGTACGTCGTGTTCGAGGTAGACGGCGGTGCGCAGGACGAGGAAGAGAGTGTCGTCGTAGCGCTCCAGCTTGGGGCGCTGGTGGGCTTCCAGGGCGTCCTCGACGGCGAGGGGGTGCAGGCCGAAGCCGCGTGCCACCACCTGGAGTTGGTCGGCGTCCGGCGCGTGCAGACCGATCCAGACGAACCCGCCGGGAGTGGTGCGGGCGGCGCTCAGCGCCTCGTCGAGCGGCAGGTGTCCTGGCCGACGGCGGCCGTACTCGTACAGGGCGCAGTCGACCACAGGGACGGGCTGTTGCGAAGTGCTCTCAGCCGTCATGGCTGTCCTCCGACCCCTCGCGGCAGGCGCGGCCCGATGGCGCGTGCCGCCGGTACCATAGTTGCATGGATACGCAAGGAGGAGCCTGGGACGCGGGTGCGGCCGAGCAGGCGGTGGCCGTACTGAAGGCCGCGGCCGACCCGTCCAGGTACCGGCTGCTGTGGGCGCTGAGCGAGCAGGAACTGCCGGTCAGCCGACTGGCGGAGCTGATCGGCGCGCACGTCGCGGCCACCTCCCAACACTTGGCGAGGCTGCGCGCGGCCGGGCTGGTCACCTCGCGGCGGGAAGGCACGCGGATCTACTACCGAGCCGCCGGGCGGCAGGTTCGGGCTCTGCTGGAGAGCGCGGTGCTGGCGGGTGACGCCGCCGGAGCTCCGGAGGACGCGGTGGAGGCGGACGAGGTGCCCGCGGCCGTCGCACAGGAACGCCCGGCCGGGGCACGGACCCGGCGCCGTCCGGTCGTCGAGCACTGAACTCCCTGTCGTCATACGGCCGTTTGCCGCCACAGGGCGGAGACGACGGCCGGTTCCATGCTGATGCGGGCGACCGCGCTCTCCACCGGCGTGCTGTCGGCGCCGGCGGAGGTGATCTCGGCACGTATCAGGACCTGGCCGTCGTCCCCGTCGCCGGTGGAGGCGACCGCGTGCAGGCGGCTGTCGGAACCGGCCAGGGACTGCACGAGCAGGGTGCGGACGTGGGCCTCGTCGCGGGCCGACACCACGGCCTCCACGCAGTACGGGGTCGGCACCTCGTCGCCTGAGCCGGGCTGGCGGTCCAGGCGCTGGGCGAGCCCACGTACGGCGGTGTTGACGGCGACGATCGCGGCCGCCCCGGCGAGTGCGTAGCCGGGCAGTCCGGCCCCGGCAAGTGAACCCACAGCGGCCGAACACCACAGCGTGGCCGCGGTGTTGATACCGGAGACGTTCACTCCGTCACGCATGATGACGCCGGCGCCCAGGAAGCCGATGCCGGAGACCACCTGGGCGGCCACGCGGCTGGGGTCGCCGGTACCGAAGGAGCTGGACAGCAGCACGAAGAGCGCCGAGCCGGTCGCGACGAGCGTGTGGGTGCGCAGACCGGCCATCCGCTGGCGCCACTGCCGCTCGATGCCGATGAGCGCGCCTGAGGACAACCCGGCGCCAAGGCCGGTGGCGAAGTGCGGCGTGTTCATCGGTCTACCCCTTCCGTACAGACCGTGCGGTGTCGTTCTCGTCGAGGCGGTACTCCTGCGGCTCGGCGTCGTAGGAGTACAGCTCGGCGTAGCGGCCCCAGTCGGTTGCCGTCTCCAGCTGGCGGGTGACCTGTTCGCTGGTGAAGTGGTGGGCCAGGACGTCGCGGAAGAAGCCGGCGCGCAGGGTGCCGTCGGGGTTCTGGCGCAGGCTGCTGGTGATCAGCTTCACCAGCGGCGCGTTGAGTGCCGCCTGGGCGAAGATGCTCTTGGACTTCTGTACGTCGGCGCCGGCGAACTCGGTGCCGGTGTCGGTCAGCAGCAGGTCGTCGCCGTGCACGGCGGCGAAGCCGAGGAGGTCGAGGGCGTCGACGAGGGGCAGGATGTCGTCGATCTCCAGGCCGAGGTCGTCGGCCAGGTCCGCCAGGTCGACCCGTCCGCCGCTGTGGGCGATCATCTCCGCGAGGCCGGACAGCCCGTCCACGCTCGCGGTGGGCAGCGGGGTGTTGGCCGCGGTGCGCTTCTCCAGTTCGATCGGCTCTGCCCGCCCGGGGGTGCGGCCCTCCTTGTGCCGTCCGGTCATGGTGCGGTAGACGCGGTCGATCAGATCCTCGAAGGCCGCCGAGTTGCGGTCGCGCGGCCGGTCTAGACCGACCTCGAAGACCTCGCGGATCGTGCCATAGGGGCGGGCGCCGAGGACGACGATCCGGTCTGCCATCAGTACGGCTTCCTCGATGTTGTGGGTGACCAGCACGATGGCGCGGGTGGGGAACTGCCCCGACTCCCACAGCTCCATCAGCTCGCCGCGCAGGTTCTCGGCGGTCAGGACGTCGAGGGCGGAGAACGGCTCGTCCATCATCAGCACGTCCGGCTCGACCACCAACGCCCGTGCGAAGCCGACGCGTTGACGCATTCCGCCGGACAGCTCCTTCGGGTACGCCGACTCGAAGCCGTCCAGACCGATCAGGTCAATGGCGTGCCGGGCGGCGTCCGCGCGCTCGGCGGCGGGAACTCCCTTGGCTTCCAGGCCGAGTTCGACGTTCTGCTGCACGGTCAGCCAGGGCAGCAGGGCGAAGGTCTGGAAGACCATCGCGGTGCCGGGGTTGGCGCCGGTGAGCGGGGTGTTCTTGTAGGTGACGGTGCCGGAGCTGACCGGCAGCAGACCGGCCAGGCAGCGCAGCAGCGTCGACTTGCCCGAGCCCGACTTGCCGAGCAGGGCGACGACTTCACCGGCGCGGACCTGGAGGTCGATGCCGGACAGGACGGGCAGTTCGCCGTCGGCGCCGGCGTAGGACTTGGTCAACCCGACTGCCTCCAGGAGCAGTTCGCCGTCGGCAGGACGGGACCGCTCGGCGGTGAGGTGGGCGAGGCTGGCCCGGGCGGCCCGGTCGGCGCGCAGGTTGTTCAGCACCATGACGTGCTCCAAATACGTTCAGGAAGAGGGAAGTTCAGAGGGAGTAGCGGGCCTCGGCCAGCCGGTACAGGCGGCGCCACAGCAGCCGGTTCAGGGCGACGACGTAGACGCTCATCACGGCGACTCCGGCGATCAGGTGCGGGTAGTCGCCGCTCTCGGTGGCCTTCGCGATGTACGCGCCCAGGCCGGTGGCCGTGAGCGTCGCACCGCCGAAGGTGACGACCTCGGAGACGATCGACGCGTTCCAGGCGCCGCCGGAGGCGGTGATCCCGCCGGTGACGTACGAGGGGAAGATCCCCGGGATGATCAGCCGCTCCCAGCGCTGCCACCCGGTGACGCCCAGGTCGTCCATGGCCTCGCGCAGGTCGGAGGGGATGGCCATGGCGCCGGCGATGGAGTTGAAGAGGATGTACCACTGGGCGCCCAGGGCCATCAGCAGCGTGCCGCCGACGTTGATGGACAGGCCGGTCCGCAGGAAGAACCACACGGCAAGCGGGAAGAGGAAGTTGGCGGGGAAGGACGCGAGGACCTGTACGACAGGCTGGGCGATGCGGGTCAGCCGGGGCGAGAAGCCGATCTTCACTCCGATCGGTACCCAGATCACCGTGGCCAACGCGACCAGCACCAACACCCTTGCGAGGGTGGCCAGTCCGAGCAGCAGCGGTTCACCGAACACACCGAGGCCGGTGCGGTCGTAGAGAAAGCGGCCGAGGTCGGCCAGGCCCCACAGGATCAACCCGCCCGCGACGAGGGCGAAGACGATGTCGCCGGTACGACGGCGCGTGGCGTCCACCGTCAACGGGCGGTCGTCGCGGCCCAGGACGCGGCCCGCCGCGCTCAGACCCCGACCCACCGGGCGCAGCGCCCGGCCGAGGAGTTGCGGCCAGTGCGAGCGGCGCAGGAAGTCGAGGACGACGGAGCGCTGTACCTCGCTCGCCTCGGACTGCTCGTTCTTGAACTTCTCCGCCCAGGCCGTCAACGGGCGCCAGAACAGGAAGTTCACGCCGATGACCATGACCGCCATGGTGAGGATGGCCCAGCCGACCTTGCCCAGGTCGCCGTCGGTGATGGCGGCGCCTGCGTAGGAGCCGACGCCGGGCAGGGCGTACTGCTGGTTGTTGACGCTGATGGCCTCCGAGGCGACCAGGAAGAACCAGCCGCCGCCGAAGCTCATCATGCCGTTCCAGACCAGGCCGATCATCCCGGCCGGCACCTCCACCTTCCAGAACCGCATCCACCGCGTGAAGCCAAACGACCGTGACAGCTCGTCGAGTTCGCGCGGGAGGGAGGTGAGGGAGTAGTAGAAGCCGAACGTCATGTTCCACGCTTGCGAGGTGAAGATCGCGAAGATCGACGCGAACTCCAGCCCGAGCATCGAGCCGGGGAACAGGGCGATGAACCCGGTCACCGCCACGGTCAGGAAGCCCAGCACGGGGACGGACTGGAGGATGTCCAGCGCCGGGATCAGGATCCGCTCCAGCCTTCTGCTCTTGGCCGCGGCATAGGCGTAGACGAAGGTGAACACGATCGACAGGGCGAGCGCAGCGAACATGCGCAGCAGGGAGCGGGCCGCGTCGTAGGGGAGCCTGGCCGGGTCGGTGTCGATGTGGACGTTCTGGTGGGTGCTGAAGGCGACGGTGGTCCCGTGGCCTACACGCAGCACGACGTAGAGAAGGACCAGGACTGCTGCGGCGACCGCCGCGTCCACCCAGGAGAACTGCGACAGATGCCCCGGCAGCCGCGCGACCAGGGGCGGGCGCGTCGCCGTCGGCAACGTCTCAGGGGTTTTGGTGTCCGTACGGAACGACATCACGGGAGACCTCCGCCCACACTCTGGGCACGCCGCCATGACCTGGCCGCGGCGGACGCGCCGACGGCAGGGCAGGGCTCACCCACGCAGCATGGGAAAGACAGGTAAGGAAGGGGTGTGCGCCTGCGGGTCGACTGCCGCCTCATCGGGACGGGGGCCGCGACTGGCGCGGGAGAACCAGGGCCGACGGCCCAGGTGTACGAAAGTCAGCGAGTACCCAGGAGGCAGCGCGGACTAGGAGGGTCGGCACCCATGGCTGCCTCCGATCCGTGATGTGACTGTGCCCTGGCCACGCTCAGCGCACGCACAGGACCCGACCCCAAGAGTGTGCCCCTTGTTGCGTCAATGCGCAAATAAGGTGGGTGCGTCGGCCTCCGGCAGGACGAAGCCCGCCAGGCACGCCTGCTCGTGGCCGGCACCAGTTGCACGGCTCACCGCCCAATCACTTGCGAGAGGGGGCGGGCAACTCGTCCGGCTGCCCGGTCCGTTCGGGGACCAGCCGGGGCACCAGGCGGACGTAGGTGACCATCCCCACGACCTCCACCAGGGTCTGGGTGACCACGACGACGGCGGCGACGGCCAGGTCGTCGGGCAGGACGAGGGCGAGGGCGAGCGGCAGGACGACGAGGGAGTTGCGGGTGGCGCCGGTGAAGACGATCGCGCGGCCGGCCGGGGTTCCGAGGCGGAAGACGCGGGCCACCGCCTTGCCGGCGAACGCCATAACCAGCAGGAAGACGACGTAGAAGGGAATGACCGACGCTACGTCGGCGAGGCTGTCGCCGAGCTTGGGGACCTGGGAGGCGACCACGACCAGCAAGGTCGCGGCCATCAGCGGCACCATCGCGGTGGTCGCCGCGTCGGAGACCTTCTGCCCGGTCGGACAGCGCGCCGCCCATGCCTGCAGGGCCCAGGCCAGTGCCAGCGAGATGATGATCAGGATCAGGAACGCCTGAAGGAACGGCCCGGCCTCGACGATGTCGGCCAGCTCCGAACCCATGAAGAGGTACAGGAACCCAGGCAGCAGCAACATCTGCGCGACGAGCAGAACCGGGGTGGCGGCCAGCAAGCGACGGCTGCTGCCGCCGGCCAGCCCGGAGAAGACGACGACGTAGTCCACGCACGGACACAGCAGCACCAGCAGAACCCCGAGCCGTACGGCCTGGTCGGCGGGCAGGAACGCGAACATCGCGGCGACCACCAGCGGCACCACCACGAAGTTCACCACCAGCGCCGCCGACAGGAACCGGCCGTCGCGCAACAAGCGGACCAGTTCGGCGGCCGGGACCTGGAGGAAGGTGACGAACAGCAGCGCCCCGAGCACCGGGTTGATGGCGTGCTCCAGTCCCGGGCCCCCCGCGGGGGCGACTCGGCCGAGCAGCGCGCCTACGGCCATCGCCGCGAGGTAGATCGCGACCTGATGGTGTTCCATCCGCTCGACCAGGCGCTACGGTCGCTGCTGCTGCGGCACCGAACTGCTCCTTCGTACGCATCAAGGGCAGCCGGTCAGCAGCCCCGCCCCATCCTCACAGGCCGCCGGACCAGCTCCTTCCCCGCCTCGGCGTCCCTCGCCCGTCCGGTCGGCGGCATAGTGGAGGCCGTGACAGACGTGGAATTCTCCGAAGCCCTGGAGACGGTCCTGCGGGATCTCCGGGCGCAGTGCGCGGTGCAGCCGCGCATCCGCGTGGACAACAGCTACGGGATCATGCTCCACGCCCCGGACGGCACGGGCCAGGGCTTCGCCTCGCCGCTGGGCGGCACCGCCGCGGAGCAGTTGGCGAACCTCGCGGATCAGGTCCAGGAATGGGCGGTCGAGGCGCTGTGGTCCGAGGGCGCACCGGCGGTCTGGCCGCACTGCCCGGCCCACCCAGACACGCATCCGCTGGCGGCGACGGTCGTGGCGGACACGGCGGTGTGGGTGTGCCCGAAGAGCGGAACGACGGTGGCCCGGATCGGGGAACTGGAGCACCGTTGAACCCCTTCCGCGGTCCACAGCCCGACGCGGGAAGCACTGCGAGCTACAGGCCCACGTCGCGGCTGCGGATGTCGTCCAGGGACTCGCGGCGTACGAGGAGACGGGCGTGGCCGTCGCGTACGGCGGCCACCGGCGGGCGGCCGACCAGGTTGTAGCCGGACGCCATGGACAGGTGGTACGCGCCGGCCACCGGCACGGCGAGCAGGTCTCCTGGGCGTACATCGCCGGGGAGTTCGACCTCGGCGGCCAGGATGTCTCCGGCCTCGCAGTGCCGGCCCACGACGGTCACTCGGGCCGGGTCGGCGGTGCTGTGCCGACCGATGAGGCGTGGCGCGTACCGCACGCCGTACAGCGCCGGGCGCGGGTTGTCGCTCATGCCGCCGTCCACCGCGACGAACACGTTGTCTCCCGTACGTTTCACTGCCAGCACGTGGTAGAGCGCGATGCCTGCCGGGCCGGCGATCGCACGTCCCGGTTCGATGATCAGGCGCGGCACGGGGAGCCTGGCCGCGGCGCACGCCTCGGCGAGCTCGGTGCGTACCCTGCGGGCCAGCGTGGTCAGGTCAAGGGCCTCGTCCCCGGGGCGGTAGGCGATCCCATGGCCACCGCCCAGGTCGAGTTCGGGCAGGACCAGGCCGTGTTGCTCGCGCAGTCTGGCCATGAGGCCGACCATGCGGCGTACGGCGGCGAGGTACGGCTTGACGCTCGTGATCTGCGAGCCCAAGTGGCAGTGCAGGCCCGTCAGTTCGAGTTGAGGCTGATCGAGTACGCGGACGATGGCGTGCTGGGCGTAGCCGTCGGAGATGGACAGGCCGAACTTCTGGTCGTCCGTGCCGGTGCGGATCTTCTCGTGGCCGCCGGCGCTGATGCCGGGCACCACACGGACCATGACTTTCTGGTGGCCCCCGGGTCCTACGGCGGCGGCCAGCCGTGCGATCTCCGAGGGGCTGTCGATGACGATGCGGCCGACGCCCAGGCGGAGGGCTGTCTCCAGGTCCCGTGGGGACTTGGCGTTGCCGTGCAGGACCATCCGCTCCGGAGGGAAGCCGGTGGTGACCGCGAGTTCCAGTTCGCCGGCGGAGCAGACGTCGAGGCCGAGGCCCTCCTCGTCCATCCAGTGGACCATGGCTCGGCACAGGAACGCCTTTGCCGCGTACAGGACTTCGGCGTCGGGGAAGGCGTGCCGGTAGGTGCGGCAGCGGTCGCGGACCTCGTTCTCGTCGAGGACGTAGACGGGGGTGCCGAAGCGGTCGGCGATCTCCGCGAGCGGTACGCCGCCGACGGCCAGGTCGCCCGGTCGGGGCTCGGCGGTCGAGGCCGGCCATACCGACAGTTCGACAGAGGTGGAAGGGACGGCGGGTTCGTGAAGGGTGGTCATCGACTGGTGCTCTCTTCTCAGCCGGTCGCAGCCGGTTCTCAACCGACTCGCAGGGACGGGGCAGTCGGGGCCGTTTCGGGGACAGCCGACCCGACCGGTGTGGGCGCCGGGGCGGTGAACTGGGGGTCGACCGTGACGGTGGTGACGCCGAGCGGTGCGGTCAGGGCGCGCAGCGCGGGCTCGGCGAGGCGGATCCACGCCTGGTCGGGACCGAGCGTCGCGGTCAGCCTCCGCAGGGAGGTGAAGCCGACGGCCGTGCGGTCGCCGAGGGGTGTGCGGAAGAGGCGGGCCGCGCACCGTGAGGGGCCCGGCCGGACCGGGACGAGCAGGAGTCCGGCCGGGAACCGATCCCAGGGCTCGGGGTCTTCGCCGTAGGCGAGTTCTTTCATGGGATACCTCCAGGAGGAGCTGAAGTGCCCCGGACGCGGGGAGGCGGACCGGGGCTCGACAACGACGTTATGCCCGCCCACGGGGGTCGGCGGACCTCTCCTGACGGGATGCTGACGGTGAGCGGGACGACGTTGACGAGATGCTGACGTGCCTGGTGAGCGGCCCGGGCGGCGTCCGTCAGAGGGGCGCCAAGAAGTGGTCCGCGGGCTTTTCGAATGCCTCGCCGAGGAGTGGGATGGGAGGCGTTCCGATGAGGATCGTCGGCGGGAATCGACCGCCGACGCGTGGAGAACGGTGAAGCGATGTCCGAGTCTGACTCCCCCTCAGCCGCTCGTGTCGTGGTCGGAGTGAGCGGCTCCGTGAGCAGTCTTACCGCCCTGTGCCGGGCCGCCGACGAAGCACGGCACAGAGGTGCCGAGCTGTGGCCGGTGCTGGCCTGGGAGCCTCCCGGCGGAGATCTCGCCGCACGTCGTTCGCTGGCTGCGTCCCTCCTGGTCGAGGAGTGGAAGCGGCTGGCGCGGGAGCGGCTGGTCACGGCGCTCGTTGACGTGTTCGGCAGCACGGGCACGGGACTTGCGGCGAAGGCGCTAGTCGTCCGAGGTTCCCCGGGCCGGGCGTTGGTCGAGATCGCCGACCGCGAGGACGACCTCCTCGTCGTCGGCGCCGGACTTCGCGGCCGCCTGCACCGCGCCCTGTGGCCGTCGGTCGGCCGCTACTGCCTCGCGCACGCCGCCTGTCCCGTCCTCGCTGTGCCGCCGTCGCCCTTGGAGGCCGAACTGGCCGCCGCGCACCGCCGGAACGCCTGGCGGCTGCGGCTGGACACAGGGCACTTGGACAAAGGGTTCGAGACCGTACCGCCCGATGCCTGAGGCCGTCCCGCCCACTATCTGAGTCCGTCGGGCCTCGCCCTTCAGGGCATGGCCGCGGCCGGCAGATCCGGCTGCTCCGGCCGGCGCTCCGGTGCTGTCGGCAGGCTGAGCACCATCGTGAGTCCGCCGCCGGGTGTGTCCTCCGCGCTCAGGGTGCCGCCCAGGGCTTCCGTGAAGCCGCGGGCCACGGCCAGGCCAAGGCCGACTCCGGCGCCGCGCGGAGAGTCGCCGTAGCGCTGGAAGGGTTCGAAGATGCGGTTCTTGGCCTCGTCGGGGACACCCGGTCCGCGGTCCACCACGCGCACCTCGACCCGGTCCGCGATGGCGCTCGCCGACACGAGGACCTTCTCCTCCGGCGGGCTGTACTTGACCGCGTTCTCCACGATGTTGGCGACGGCCCGCTCCAAAAGTCCCCGGTCCACGTGGACCATGGGCAGCGTCTCCGGGATGTCCAGTTCCACGCTGTCCTCCGGCACCCCGGCCAGTGCCATCGGGACGACCTCGTCGAGGTCCGTCTCGCGGATGATCGGGGTGACCGTGCCGGTCTGCAGGCGGGACATGTCGAGCAGGTTGCCGACCAGTTGGTCGAGGCGGTCGGCGCCTTCCTCGATGGCCTCCAGGAGCTCCGCCCGGTCCTCCTCCGACCAGTCGACGTCGTCGGAGCGCAGGGAGGTGACGGCCGCCTTTATGCCGGCCAGTGGGGTGCGGAGGTCGTGGCTGACGGCGGCCAGCAGGGCGGTGCGGATGCGGTTGCCCTCGGCCAACTCCTTGGCCTGGTCTGCCTCTTGCTGCAGGCGTCGGCGGTCCAGGACGACGGCGGCCTGGGCGGCGAACGCGGCGAGCACCCGCCGGTCGGCGGCCGGCAGTACGCGCCCGGACAGGGCGAGGGACATGTGGTCGCCGACCGGCACGTCGACGTCCGCGTGCTCGGGGTTCTGGCAGGGGCGCGGGCCGACACTGCCCGCGCAGGTCCAGGGATCCAGCTCGCCGGCCCGCTCCAGCAGGGCCACGGACTCCATGCCGAAGGTCTCCCGCACCCGCTCCAGCAGAGCCTCCAGGCTGGTCTCGCCGCGCAGCACGTTGCCCGCGAGGAAGGACAGGATCTCCGACTCGGCGCGCAGCCGGGCCGCCTGTTCGGTGCGTCTGGCGGCTAGGTCCACCACCGAGGCCACGGACACGGCAACACCGACGAAGATCGCGATGGCGACGATGTTCTTCGGGTCGGCGATGGTGAACGTGTGGACGGGCGGGGTGAAGTACCAGTTCAGCAGCAGCGATCCCACCGCCGCCGAGGCCAGCGCGGGGAGGAGTCCACCGAGCAGGGCCGCCGCGACGGTCAGGGTGAGGAACAGCAGCATGTCGTTGGCGAGACCGACAGCCGGGGTGGCGCTGGTCAACAGAAGGGTGAGCAGGGCGGGGCCCACCACGCCCGCGAGCCAGCCCCAGATCAGCCGGACGCGGCCGAGCCGCGCGCCCCGGTTGACGGGCAGTCCGCGTCCCTTGCCCACCTCGTCGTGCGTGATGAGGTGGACGTCGAGGTCGGGACCCGACTCACGGGCCACGGTGGCGCCGACGCCGGGGCCGAACACGTACTGCCAGCTCCTGCGCCGGGAGACACCCATCACGATCTGGGTCGCGTTCACCCCGCGGGAGAAGTCCAGCAGCGCGGCCGAGACGTCGTCGCCGACGACCTGATGGAACGTGCCGCCCAGATCCTCCACCAGGGTTCGCTGGACAGCCAGTTCCTTGGGCGAGGCGGAGGTCAGGCCGTCACTGCGGGAGATGTAGACGGCCAACACCTCGCCGCCGGCCCCCTTTTCGGCGAGACGCGCGGCCCGGCGGATCAGTGTCCGTCCCTCCGGCCCGCCGGTCAGGCCCACCACGATCCGCTCCCGCGAGCCCCAGATCGTCGACACCTGGTGCTCACTGCGGTACTCAGTCAGATAGGCGTCGACCCGGTCGGCGAGCCAGAGGAGCGCCAACTCCCGTAGGGCGGTGAGGTTTCCGGGCCGGAAGTAATTGGACAGAGCCGCGTCGACCTTGTCCGGCTTGTAGATGTTGCCGTGCGCCATACGGCGGCGCAGCGCCTGCGGCGACATGTCGACCAGCTCGATCTGGTCGGCCCGGCGCACCACTTCGTCTGGCACGGTCTCCTGCTGCCGTACACCCGTGATCGACTCGACGACGTCGCCGAGCGACTCCAGATGCTGGATGTTGACGGTCGACACGACGTCGATCCCTGCGGCGAGCAGTTCCTCGACATCCTGCCAGCGCTTGGTGTTGCGGGAGCCGGGGACGTTGGTGTGCGGCAGCTCGTCGACCATCGCCACCTGGGGGTTGCGGGCCAGGACGGCGTCGATGTCCATCTCGGTGAACGTCGTGCCCCGGTACTCCAGTTCCCTGCGCGGGATCTCCTCCAGGCCGTGCAGCATCACCTCGGTGCGCGGCCGGCCGTGGTGCTCGACGAAGGCGATCACGCAGTCGGTGCCGCGTTCCACGCGCCGGTGTGCCTCGGAGAGCATCGCGTACGTCTTGCCGACGCCCGGTGCCGCGCCGAGGTAGATCCGGAGCTTGCCGCGTCCCATGTTCATCCTTCGAAGCGGTAGCCCATGCCGGGCTCGGTGATCAGATAGCGGGGGTGGGCGGGGTCCGTCTCCAGTTTGCGGCGCAACTGGGCCATGTAGACCCGCAGGTAGTTGGTCTTGTTGCTCTGGGACACCCCCCAGACCTCCTGGAGCAGGTGCTTCTGGGTGATCAGGCGGCCGGGGTTGGTGATCAGGATCTCCAGCAGGTGCCACTCGGTGGGGGTGAGGCGGATGTCGTGTCCGCCCCGGGTGGCCTTCTTGGCGCGCAGATCGACGGTGAACTCGTCGGTCTCCACCACGGTCGACTCCGGAACGAGCGGCGTGTCCTCCCTACGGCGGACAGCGGCTCGCAGGCGAGCGAGGAGTTCGTCCATGCTGAACGGCTTCGTGATGTAGTCGTCCGCGCCGGCGTCGAGCGCGGCGACCTTCTCGTCCGACGCCTGCCGGGCCGACAGCACCAGGATCGGGACCCGGGTCCAGCCGCGCAGCGCCTTGATGACGTCGACCCCGTCCATGTCGGGCAGCCCGAGGTCCAGCATCACCACGTCGGGCTGGCGCAACGCCGCCAGCCGGAGGGCCGTAGCACCGTCGGGCGCCGCGTCCACTCCGTACTGACGTGCCTGCAGGTTGATCACGAGGGCCCGTACCAGCTGCGGGTCGTCCTCCACCACCAACACCCTGGTCATGGGTGTGCGCCTTTCGTGTCGTACGGGCAGTCGTGAAGTCCGGGAACAGCACAACCGGCCTCAATGCGACGGGAGTCGGCGGATCCGGGACGTCTCCCCGGCCGCCGACTCCCGCGCGGTTCGTCGCGTAACGCCATCAGCTCTTCGTCACAAGGGACTTGAGCGCGATGTTGAGTTCCAGCACGTTCACCGTGGGCTCACCGATGAAGCCGAGGGTACGGCCGTCGGTGTGGTCGTCGACCAGCTTCTGCACCTGGGCGACGGACAGGCCGTTCTTCTCGGCGATGCGGTGGACCTGGAGGTCCGCGTACGCCGGGGAGATGTCCGGGTCGAGGCCGGAGCCGGAGGACGTGACCGCGTCGGCGGGCACCTCGGAGGCCTTGACCGTGTAGCCGGGCACTGAGTTGTCCTTGATGACGGCGGCCTTGGCGTCCTTCACCTGCTGGACGAGGACCTTGCTGTCGGCGGAGAGGTTGGTGGCTCCGGACAGGATCAGCTTGTACTGGGTGTTGACGCTGTTGGCGCCGAGGCCGTTCTGCGGGCGGCCCTGGAACCACTTGAGGTCCGGGTCCGGGGTCTCCTGGCCCTTCTTCAACGGCAGGTTGTACGACTGCCCGATGAGGGACGAGCCGACGACCTTGCCGTCCGACTTGATCTCCGAGCCGTTCGCCTTGTTGTTGAACAGTGCCTGGGCAATCCCTGTGACGGCGAGCGGGTAAATGACGCCCGTCACCACGGTGAGTACCAGGAGAGCCCGCAGACCGGCCCAGAGCAACCGGGCGGTGTTCGTAACCGAGTTGTTCATAGCCGATCAGCCGATTCCGGGGATGAGGGAGATGAGCAGGTCGATGATCTTGATGCCGATGAAGGGCGCGATCAGCCCGCCGAGGCCATAGATCGTGAGGTTGCGCCGCAGCATCTTGTCCGCGCTGACCGGCCGGTACTGCACGCCCCGCAGGGAGAGCGGGACCAGCGCGATGATGACCAGCGCGTTGAAGATGACCGCCGACAGGATCGCGGAGTCGGGCGAGGACAGGTTCATGATGTTGAGCTTGTCCAGGCCCGGGTAGACCGCCGCGAACAGTGCCGGGATGATCGCGAAGTACTTCGCGACGTCGTTGGCGATGGAGAACGTCGTCAACGCGCCCCGGGTGATGAGGAGTTGCTTGCCGATCTCGACGATCTCGATGAGCTTGGTCGGGTTCGAGTCGAGGTCGACCATGTTGCCGGCCTCCTTCGCGGCCGACGTGCCCGTGTTCATCGCGACGCCGACGTCCGCCTGAGCCAGCGCCGGCGCGTCGTTCGTGCCGTCACCGGTCATCGCGACCAGCTTGCCGCCGGCCTGCTCCCGCTTGATGAGCGCCATCTTGTCCTCGGGAGTGGCCTCCGCGAGGAAGTCGTCGACGCCCGCCTCCTCGGCGATCGCCTTGGCGGTCAGCGGGTTGTCGCCGGTGATCATGATCGTCTTGATGCCCATGCGGCGCAGCTCGTCGAACCGCTCGCGCATGCCTTCCTTGACGACGTCCTTGAGGTGGATGACGCCGAGGATCCGGGCGCCGTTGTCGTCCTCGACGGCGACCAGGAGCGGCGTGCCGCCCGCTTCGGAGATCCGGTTGGACAGCGTGTCCGCGTCCTCGGCCACCGTGCCGCCCTGCTCCTTGACCCAGGTGATGACCGAACCGGCCGCGCCCTTGCGGATCTTGCGTCCGTCGACGTCCACACCGGACATGCGGGTCTGGGCGGTGAAGGCGATCCACTCGGCGTGGGCCAACTCGCCCTGGTGGCGCTCGCGCAGACCGTACTTCTCCTTCGCCAGGACGACGATGGAACGGCCCTCGGGCGTCTCGTCGGCCAGCGAGGAGAGCTGGGCGGCGTCCGCCAGTTCGGCCTCGGTGGTACCGGTCACCGGCACGAACTCCGACGCCTGGCGGTTGCCGAGGGTGATGGTGCCGGTCTTGTCCAGCAGCAGCGTCGACACGTCGCCGGCGGCCTCGACCGCACGGCCCGACATCGCCAGGACGTTGCGCTGCACCAGTCGGTCCATACCCGCGATACCGATCGCGGACAGGAGCGCGCCGATCGTCGTAGGGATCAGGCAGACGAGCAGAGCCACCAGCACGATCATCGTGAGGTGGGTGCCCGCGTAGTCCGCGAACGGGGGCAGGGTCGCCACCGCGAGGAGGAAGACGATCGTGAGCGAGGCGAGCAGGATGTTCAGCGCGATCTCGTTGGGCGTCTTCTGGCGTGCCGCCCCTTCGACCAGGGCGATCATCCGGTCGATGAAGGTCTCGCCGGGCTTCGTCGTGATCTTGATGACGATGCGGTCGGAGAGAACCTTCGTCCCGCCGGTAACCGCGGAGCGGTCACCGCCGGACTCGCGGATGACCGGAGCCGATTCGCCGGTGATGGCCGACTCGTCGACGCTCGCGACGCCCTCTACGACGTCACCGTCGCCGGGGATGATGTCGCCAGCCTCGCACACGACCAGGTCGCCGATCGTGAGCTCGGCGCCGGGCACCTGCTCCTCGGTCTTGCCGTCCTTGCCCAGACGGCGCGCCACCGTGTCGGTCTTGGCCTTGCGCAGGGTGTCGGCCTGCGCCTTGCCGCGGCCCTCGGCCACCGCCTCCGCCAGGTTGGCGAAGATCACGGTCAGCCACAGCCAGGCGCTGATCGCCCAGCCGAACCAGTCGCCCGGGTCCTTGAAGGAGAAGATCGTCGTCAGCACCGAGCCGACGAGGACCACGAACATGACGGGGGACTTGACCATCACCCGCGGGTCGAGCTTGCGAAGAGCGTCCGGCAGCGACTTCAGCAACTGCTTCGGGTCGAACAGACCCGCGCCGACACGTCCCTCTTCCTTGTGACCGGTCGGCACATCGCTGTGCGGCGCCCTGGTCGGAGTGGCTGTGGACATCGAGTCCTCTTGGTTCTCTATACGGGTGCTCATGACGCCAGCCCCTCGGCCAGCGGCCCCAGCGCCAGGGCCGGGAAGTAGGTCAGACCGGTGATGATGAGGATCGCGCCCACCAGCAGACCGGTGAACAACGGCTTCTCGGTGCGCAGGGTGCCCGCCGTCGCCGGGACCGGCTTCTGCTCGGCGAGCGAGCCGGCCAGAGCCAGCACGAACACCATCGGCAGGAAGCGGCCGAGCACCATCGCGAGCCCGGTCATGGTGTTGAACCAGTCCGTGTTCGCGTTCAGACCGGCGAAGGCCGAGCCGTTGTTGTTCGCGGCGGAGGTGAAGGCGTACAACACCTCGGAGAAGCCGTGCGCGCCGGAGTTCAGCATCGAGTGCGGCGGGGTCGGCAGCGCCATGGAGACAGCCGCGAAGATCAGCACCAGGGCCGGGGTGATCAGGATGTAGCAGGCCGCGAGCTTCATCTCACGGGTGCCGATCTTCTTGCCCAGGTACTCGGGCGTACGGCCGACCATCAGACCGGCGATGAACACCGCGATGACCGCCATGATCAGCATTCCGTAGAGACCGGAGCCGGTACCACCGGGCGCGATCTCGCCCAACTGCATGCCCAGCATGGTGATTCCGCCGCCGAGACCGGTGAACGAGGAGTGGAAGGAGTCCACCGCGCCCGTCGAGGTCAGCGTGGTCGAAACCGCGAAGATCGAGGAAGCTCCTACGCCGATGCGCTGTTCCTTGCCCTCCATCGCACCGCCGGCGATCTGGAGCGCCGAGCCGTGGTGGGCGAACTCGGTCCACATCATCAGGGCGACGAAGCCGACCCAGATGGTGGCCATGGTGGCGAGGATCGCGTAGCCCTGCCTGATCGAACCGACCATCACACCGAACGTGCGGGTCAGCGAAAACGGGATGACCAGCAGCAGGAAGATCTCGAAGAGGTTCGTGAACGGGGTCGGGTTCTCGAAGGGGTGGGCACTGTTGGCGTTGAAGTAACCGCCGCCGTTGGTGCCGAACTCCTTGATCGCCTCCTGCGAGGCAACCGCACCGCCGTTCCACTGCTGGTGGCCGCCCATGAACTGACCGACCTCGTGGATACCGGAGAAGTTCTGGATCGCACCGCAGGCGACGAGCACGATCGCGGCGATGATCGAGCCGGGGATCAGGATGCGCATGACACCGCGCACCAGGTCGGCCCAGAAGTTGCCGAGTTCACCGGTGCGCGAACGCGCGAAGCCCCGTACGAGAGCCACCGCGACGGCGATGCCGACAGCTGCGGAGACGAAGTTCTGCACGGCGAGACCGGCGGTCTGCACGACGTGACCCATGGTCTGCTCGCCGTAGTACGACTGCCAGTTGGTGTTCGTCACGAACGACACGGCAGTGTTGAACGACTGCGCCGGATTGACCGAGGAGAAGCCCAACGAGCCAGGCAGGATGCCCTGGATCCGCTGCAGCAGATAGAGGAAGAGGACACCGACCGCAGAGAAGGCGAGCACGCCGCGCAGGTACGCGGGCCAGCGCATCTCGGTGTCGGGGTTGGCACCGATGCCCTTGTAGATCCACTTCTCGACCCGCCAGTGCTTGTCGGAGGAGTAGACCTTGGCCATGTAGTTGCCAAGTGGGACGTAGGCGAGCGCCAGTGCTCCTATCAGGGCGAGCAACTGGAGGAAGCCGGCAAGTACGGGACCCATGTCGTGGCTCAGAACCTCTCCGGGAAGATCAGGGCGAGGACGAGATAGCCCAGCAGGGCGACGGCCACGACGAGGCCGACGATGTTCTCGGCGGTCACAGCTTCGTCACCCCCTTGGCGACGAGGGCCACCAACGCGAACACCGCGATCGTGGTGACGACGAAGGCCAGATCGGCCATCGCGAGCTCCTAGAGGAGGTTCTGGAATCCGCAGGCGAATCGTCCGCGAGCGGATCGGACGAATAGAGGAAACCCCGTCTCTGGCCGGATTCGAGCGCCGTTGACGGGTCCCTTACGGCGTGTCGTACACCTTTGACGGAACTCTTACGGCACCTGCGCCGACCTGTGGCAAGGAGCCGCTGTAGCGCGCGTCAGGCGGCGTCAGGACAGCCGGAAGCGCAGCCTGCAGATCACGGCGTCGGTCTCCTGGCGCACCGCGTGCGCGACGACGGCTCCCCGTTGGTTCTGTAGCAGCCGCTGCCACAGCCGCTCCGGCTCGGTCTCCGGGATGAGAACGGTGACACGCGTGGCCGGCTCCGACGCCGACACCTCGCGGATGTAGGCGGCGATCGGGCGGCCCAGCGAGCGGCGCTCGCACGTCAGCCGGACCAGCGGGATGCCCGGGTCCCACTCCGCCCACGCGCGCTCCAGGGCATGCATCTGGGCCCGGTCCTCCGGGTCGGGGTAGCAGACGGTGACCGCGCGCACCTCGTCACCGAGCGAGGTGGCCGCGGTCAGGGCCTCCGAAGTGAGCCGGGACAGCGAGGAGACCGGCACGATCACCACCGACCGGTCGCGGTGCGGGTGTTCGGGGATGCGGCCGAGGCCGAGCCGTTCGCCGATGTGCGCGTAGGCGCGGTGGACGGCCTCGAAGGCGAGCACCAGCAGGGGCAGGGTGATCACGATCAGCCAGGCGCCCTCCTCGAACTTCGACGCCGTGACGACGACGGTCGCGATGCCGGTGAGGACGGCGCCGAACCCGTTGAGCAGCGCCTTGCCCCTCCAGCCGGGTCCACGCTCCAACCGCCAGTGTCTGACCATGCCCACCTGGGCGATGGTGAAGCCGACGAAGACACCGATCGCGAACAGCGGCACCAGAGTGTTGGTGTCACCGCCGGAGAACACCAACAACGCGGCCGAGACCACGGCCAGGGCGAGGACGCCGTGCCGGTGGACCTGGCGGTCGGCCTTCAGCGCGAACACATGCGGCGCGTAGTTGTCGCGGGCCAGCAGCTTCAGCAGCACCGGCAGCCCGCCGAAGGACGTGTTCGCGGAGAGCGCCAGCAGGATCATCGTCGCGAACTGGATGACGTAGAAAGCCCAGTTGTGGCCGAGTGAAGCGTCCGCGAGCTGGGCGAGGACAGTGACTCCCTGGACCGGCTGGAGGTGGAAGCGGGAGATCAGGACCGACAGACCGATCAGCATCACGCCGAGCACCGCACCGAGGGCGACCTCCGCGCGCTGGGCCCGCTTCACGCGCGGGCGACGGAAAGACGGGACGGCGTTGGCAATGGCCTCCACTCCGGTCAGTGCGGCGCAACCGGAGGCGAAAGCTTTCAGCAACAGCAGTGCGCCCACCGTGGAGGCGTTGTCCGCGAGCGCCGAGGCGTGTCCCGCCGCGGTGGCGGTGCTCACCGGCTCGGACCGGAACAGGCCGACCGCTATGAGGACGAAGATGGAGCCGACGAAGACGACCGTCGGTACGATGAACGCCCTCGCCGACTCCACGATGCCCCGCAGGTTCACACCCGTGATCAGGGCGAGCACCGCCAGGCAGAGCCACAGCCGGTCGTCGTAGAGGGACGGGAAAGCGGAGGTCAGGGCGGCTACGCCGGCCGTGACGGCGACGGCCACGTTGAGGACGTAGTCCAGGACCAGAGAGGCTGCCGCGACCAGGCTCGTACGGGCACCCAAGTGCGTCTTCGCGACGGCGTACGAGCCGCCGCCGTCCGGGAAGGCCGCGATCACCTGCCGGTACGAGGCGACCAGCACCGCCAGCAGGCCAGCTATCGCCAGCGTCACCGGGAGCGTGAAGCCGAGTCCGTGCCCACCCGCGGCGGCCAGGACGAGGACGATCGCCTCGGGTCCATACGCCACCGATGCCATGGCGTCCAGGGACAGCGCGGCAAGGCCGGTGAACGTGGTCAGGCGGTGGCGTTCGCCGGTATCCGGTGGTTCCTCACCGGCGGGGACGGCGTCCGGCTCGGTCGTCAGGACGGACATGGGTGCGTGCTCCTTCTTCCAGGGCCACGCACAGGGGGCTGAAGAGTGCGCGGTGCACTCCAGGTTCTGTCCGAATCCCGTCGCTTCCGACCGCTCCTTGCGGCATCTTCGCGCCGAGGGGCCAGACCTTGACGAGACCTTGACGGCCGTGTGACCTGCGCAACTGCCGTTCCGCCGCTGGGACTCCCATGTACCGCGGTCAGAGCGTCAAGAAGTAGCGAATATCCGTCAGAGGCTCATCAAAGTGTGCCGATCGGGTTCTCCGGATCTCTACCGTCACCGGTATGGGACGCCGCGACGACTGGCGACACGAACCGGTCGACCACGTGATCGGTGGTGCCGTCGTCAGGGGCGATGTCGCAGGAGCTGTGTCGGGTGCCGAATGCTCGGAGCGGATGGTCACTGAGCGGAGCATGGCCGGCGCTCGTCGCTGACCAAGCAGGGATCTTGCCCGTACGGCCCTGGCGTGGTGTCCGATGGTGTGGTGCATCGTTCTCGCTGCGGTGTGGCGGTCGCCCGGACCGCCAGTCGTAGAGAGATCCCTGACGGATGTCGCAGCCTGTTCGTGTTGTATTCCGCTCCGCCCGGCGCACTGCGCCGGCCTTCGGTGAAGGACTGCGGGTGGCCCTGTACCAGGGGCAGGGCCCGGTCGGCAGCCGGGAGGCGGTGGAAAGGAATCTGGAGCGCCTGGTCGAGGTGACCGCACTGGCGGCGGGCTACGACTGCCAGGCGGTGGTGTTCCCGGAGAAGTACACCACCGGTTACGCGATCGGCCCCGAGGAGTGCGGGAGCTGGCCGAGCACCGCGAGGGCCCCTCCGTCGAGCGGGCCAGGCTGGCGGCCAAGGAGCACGGACTGGCCGTGGTCCTGCCCTACCCCGAGCGGGACGAGAGCGCGTTCTAAGACTCGATCAGCGTGATCGGGTCCGACGGTCTGGTGGTGGCGAACTACCGCAAGACCCACCTGTACGGGGCCGCCGAGCGGCGCAACTACTCCTTCGGGCAGGATCTGCCGCCCGTGGTCCACCTGAACGGCATCGGGGTGGGCGTACTGAACTGCTACGAGTGCGAGTTCCCGCCGCTGTACCAGTACCTGGCCGGGCAGGGCGCCAAGATCGTCTTCGGGCCCACGGCGGCGGACGGCCACTTCCGCCTGGCCGACGGCACCATGAGCCAGGTCCCCTACCAGGACGCAACCCGCCACATCATCCCCGCCATGGCCAGCATCTGGCGCCTGTTCATCGCCTACGCCAACCGCCGCGGCTGGGAACAGGTCCCCGCAGGTGCCTGGCAGTACCAGGGCAACTCCGGCATCTGGGCCCCCGACGGCGAACCCCTCATCGCCGCCACCGCCGAAGACCGCCACCACGACTGCCTGTTCATTGCCGACTGCCTGCCCGCACAGGTACCCCCCTTCAGCCCCGAAGGCCACCACCCGACCGACAACCGTCTCACCCTCAATCCCGCCCTGCGCCCAGCCCGCTGACCACCCCTCACCACCGGCGTCGGCGAACAGACACCACGCGGCTGCCCGGCTCGCCCCCTGGCGTGCCGCGCTGTGGCTGGGCCTGGCAGGGCTGCTGTTCGTCACGTTGTATCCCGCCCGGGTGTCCGCCGGCGAAGGCTGGCTGTCCTCGCGTCGGATACTGCGGGAGCACAGGGTCCGTACGGATCTGCTGGTGTCCGTCCGTTGCCTGGACGGCATCTCGCAACGGCTCCTGCTGCGGGACGCGTTCGGTGGACACGTCGAGATCGACCCGAACGTCCTCGTGACCAATCCCCAGCTGTGGTATCGCCTGGACGAGGACGCACGGAAGTCGGTGGAGGTCGGCACGCTCGTGTGCGGCGCGACCGCGCTGCGCCGTGTCTCGGAGCGCGTCGACCGCGAGACCGCCGAGTCTGTGTTCAGGGTCTCCGGCCTGGAGTAGCCACCGCTGTCAGCCCTCCCGCACCGGCCCCGCCGTGTCCAGCGCCGCGCCCGTCTGGTCGGCCAGGGTGACCGCCACCAGGCGTGCCTGGAGCGGAGGTACGGAGCCCGGGCCTCCGCCACCAGGCGTGCCTGGAGCGGAGGTACGGGGCCCGGGCCGGCGGTGAGCATGAAGCGGCCGAGGTAGTGACCGTTGCCGTAGGTCCGCAGCTCGATCTCGTCCTGCGGCCAGGCGCTCGTCCCCGTCAGGCTGCCGTCCTTCAGCAGCCGGGGCGGGCGGCCGATGAGGGTGCCGTACTCGAAGCGGCAGGCACTCAGGCCGAGGAGGTCGGTGAGTTCCTGGCGGACGTGGTCGACCACGGTGTCTGCGGAGTTGGCCGACTGGGCGAGGGCGGCCGTGCGGTGGATCCGGGACAGGTGGTCCGCGTCGGTCACCGTGATGACCTCCAAGCGGCGTGCGCGGGCGGCCAGTTGGGACACGATGACGCCGACGAGCAGCAGGAGTACGGCCGTTTCGACGTCGGCGGACGCGGTGATGTCGAAGGTCTCGTACGGCCGGGTGAGGAAGAAGTCGAACCAGGCCGCCGCGGAGAGCGCCGCGAGCGCACCCGCCGTACGGCTGCCCAGCGCGGCGACCGCGACGACCACCACGACGAGGATGAGGGCGGCGTTGGTGTGGGACACGTCCGTGCGGAACGGGACGAGTGCGAGGGCCACCAGGAACGGGGCGGCCAGGCCCGCCGTCAGGGCGAGCCGGTCCCGCAGGGGCCAGGCGCCCGCCGACGCGACGCGTGGTCCCGTCGTGCGGTGCGGCAGCCGACCTGTGCCGGTCTCGGTGCTCATCAGGCACCTCCTACGCTCTGCGCACCACGGGGGTGCGGGTATTGCGACGATTCGGTCCGTCCGGTCTGATCCGTCTGTTCGGCGAAGGGCAGCGACACGACCATCGTCAGGCCGCCGCCGGGAGTGTCCTCGGGGGTGAGGGTGCCGTTCATCGCCTCGGTCAGGCCGCGGGCGAGGGCCAGCCCGAGGCCGAGTCCGGTGGTGTTGTCCGTGTCGCCGAGCCGCTGGAACGGCTCGAAGAGCCGCTCCCGGCTGTCGGCGGGAAGTCCGGGCCCCCGGTCGACAACACGCAACTCGACCCGGCCGGCCAGTGCACTGGCCGTCACCAGCGCCTTCTGCCCCTCAGGTGTGTGGCGGGCGGCGTTTCCGACCAGGTTGGCGATCACGCGCTCCAGCAGCGGTGGATCGGCCTGTACCGCAGGGATCCCCTGCGTGTCCGTCACTTCGACGCCGGTCGTGTCCGCGAGCGCCATGGGGAGCACCTCCTCCAGCGTGGTGGCGCGGAGGTTCAGGGTAAGGACGCCGGCCTCCAAGCGGCTGAGGTCGAGGAGGTTCTCCACCAGCCGGTTGAGTTTGGCCATGGACTCGTCGGCGGTGGCGAGGAGTTCGTCGCGGTCCTCGGCGGAGAACTCGACGTCCCGGCTGCGCAGCGAGGTGACCGCGGCCCAGCCCGCGGCGAGCGGCGTGCGCAGGTCGTGGCCGACGGCCCGCAGCAGCGCCGTACGCATCCGGTCGGCGGCCTTCACCGGCTCGATCTCGGCTGCCGCTTCGGCGAGTTGGGCCCGTTCGACGGCGGAGCCGACATGCGCGGCGAAGGCGGCCAGCACCCGCCGCTCAGAAGACGACAGAGTACGGCCGGACAGAACGAGATACGCGCCGGGACCGGCCGGCACGGCTGTCACGCCGTCGGCATCGGGCGGCTCGTCCACGAGCTCCGCCGACTCCATGCCGAAGGTCTCCCGCGTGCGCTCCAGCAGCGCCGGAATGGTCGCGCCGCCCCGCACGATGGTGCCGGCCAGGGACGACATGGTCTCCGCCTCGGCGGTGGCACGCGCCGAGCGGCGTGACAGGCGCAGGGAGCGGTCGACGACGGCGGCCACGGTCGCCGCCACGACCGCGAACACACCCAGGGCCAGCAACGCGTTGGGGTCGTCCAGGGTGAACGCGCCGATGGGCGGGATGAACCAGTAGTTGAGCAGCAGCGACGCCGTCAACGACGCGATCACCGCCGAGGTGACCCCGCCTATGCAGGCCACCCCCACCACGGCGAGCAGGAACAGCAGCGCCTCGCTGGTCAGGTTCACCGTCCCCCGCACCTGCGCCAGGACAGCCGTGAGCAGCACCGGCAGCACCAGTCCGGCCACCGGACCCGCGATCAGCCGCCGCGTCGACAGTGTGCGTCGCCGGGACGGCAGCAGGGTCCCGCGGCCGGCCCGCTCGTGCGTGACCCGGTGGACGTCGATGTCGCCGGAGAGAGCGGTCACCGTCTCCCCCGTGCCGGGCCCGGTCAGGAACCGCTCGAAGCGGCCTCGGCGGCTCGTGCCGAGGACGAGCTGGGTCGCGTTCTCGGCACGGGCGAAGTCCACCAGCGCGGTGGACACGTCGTCGCCGACGACCGAGTGGTAGCTCCCGCCCAGGTCCTCCACCAGCCGCCGCTGCCGGGCCAGGGAGGCGTGCGAGACGCCGGCCGCGAGGCCGTCGCTGCGGGCCACGTGCACGGCGAGCAGATCGCCCCCGGCCGACCGGGCGGCGATACGGGCGGCCCGCCGGATGAGCGTGTCGCCCTCCGGGCCGCCGGTCAGCGCGACGACCACCCGCTCCCGGGTCTCCCACACCCCACCGATGCCGTGCTGGGAGCGGTACTCCTGGAGCGCCTCGTCGACCCGGTCGGCCACCCACAGCAGCGCCAGCTGCCGCAGCGCGGTCAGGTTTCCGGGCCGGAAGTAGTTCGCGAGCGCCGCGTCGATCTTCTCGGGGGTGTAGATGTTGCCATGCGCCATCCGGCGGCGCAGCCCCTCGGCCGGCATGTCCACCAACTCGACCTGATGGGCACGCCGTACGACCTCGTCGGGGACCGTCTCGTGCTGTGGCACCCCGGTGATCTTCTCGACCACGTCGTTGAGTGAGGCCAGGTGCTGGACGTTCAGCGCGGTGACGACGTCGATGCCTGCGTCGAGCAGTGTCTCGATATCCTGCCAGCGCTTGGCGTTGCGGCCATCGCCCGGAACGTTGCTGTGGGCGAACTCGTCGACGATCGCGACCTGCGGACGGCGCGCGAGCACCGCTGCCAGGTCCATCTCCTGGAACTGTCCGCCACGGTACGAGCAGCGGGCACGGGGGACGACCTCCAGGCCGTCGAGCATCGCCTCCGTACCGGGGCGGCCGTGGCACTCGGCGAATCCCACCGCCACGTCCGCCCCGCGGGCGGCGCGGCGCCGTCCCTCGTCGAGCATGCGGTAGGTCTTGCCGACTCCGGGGGCTGCCCCCAGGTAGACCTTCAGTCGTCCGGGCCGTACGTCACTCATCGCCGCCGACGCGCTCCATCACTGGATCACTGAATCACTGGTTCAACTCCCCCTCTCATGAAGGGGGCTGTTCCTAAGGAAGCCCCTCTGAGGGCCGGGAGGTACGCGTGTTAGCGCTTCCTTGGCGCCGGTCCCGCGGACCTTGACACTGTCTTGACGTGACCTGCAGCGGATAGGGTGAACGCGGTGTGCCGGGAAGCCTGGTCGGCAGGGGAGCCAAAGCGGCTCTCCTCGTAGTTCCAGGAGGCGGCATGCGCAGCGTAGGTACGGTTCTCGCCCTCGTGGTCCTCGCCACGATGGTGGCCACCTTCGCGCGCCGGTGGCGTATCCCCGCCCCATCCCTGCTCGTGGTCGCCGGCCTCGGCGTGGCGCTGCTGCCAGGCACCCCTGAGATCGAGATCAGCCCCGAGATCATCGGCCTCGTCGTGCTCCCGCCGCTGCTCTACGCCTCCGCGGAGGAGATGCCCTGGCGTGAGCTGCGCGCGGTGTGGAAGCCGGTCGGGATCCTCTCCATCGGCCTGGTTCTGGCGTCCGCGGCGGCGGTCGGCGCGGTGGCGGCGCTGGTGACGCCGCTGTCGTGGCAGATGGCGTTCGTGCTGGGGGCGATCCTGGCCAGCACGGACCCGGTCGCCGTGACAGCGCTGGGCAGACGCCTCGCCCTGCCGCCGAAGGTCCAGGTCCTCGTGCAGGCGGAGAGCCTCTTCAACGACGCGACCTCCCTGGTGCTGGTCCGGGTGGCGGCGGGTATCGCCGTGGCGTCCACGGCCGCCAACTGGGGCGCGGCGGGCGGCGAGTTCCTGCTGCTGGCCGGCGGCGGCACACTGATCGGTGCGGCGGTGGCCGGCGTGATCGCCCTGATCCGGCGGCGCACCGAGGACCCGGTCCTCGAAACGGTGATCGCCCTGGTCACTCCGTACGCGGCCTACCTGCTGGCGGAGGCTGCACACACCTCCGGCGTGACCTCGTGCGTGGTGGCCGGTGTCGTCCTGGGCGGCCGGGGCGACCGCCTCACCAACGCACGCATCCGGCTCCAACTGCACGCCGTGTACGGCACGGTGGTGTTCTTGCTGGAGAGCGTGGTCTTCAGTCTCATCGGCCTTGCCCTGCCCGCCCAGGTGCGGGCACTGGCCGACGGCGACGGTGCCTGGCCGTTGTACGCGCTCGCGGTCGCCGTCACGCTCGTCGCCGTGCGCATGCTGTGGCTGGCCCCGCTGTCGGCGGTGGTGCAGCGCAAGGGCGGCATCACCCGCATGAACTGGCGGATCCCCGTGGTCCTGACCTGGGCGGGCACCCGAGGGGTGATGCCGCTGGCCGCCGCCCTGTCCATCCCCGAGGTCGCGCGGAACGGCACCGCCCTCGCGGAACGGCCGCTCGTCCTCGTCCTGACCACCTCGGTCGTGGTCGTCACCCTCGTCGTGCAGGGCTTCACCTTGGCACCCGTCGTCCACCGTGCCGGCATCGCCCTGGAGCCCGCGCACACCGCGCGCGAGGAGGTCGAGGCCCGCTCCCACCTCGCTCACGCGGGACTGGCCCGCCTGGAGGAACTGGCCGAGCTGGAGGTCGTACCGGACGTCGTCCTCGACCGGCTGCGCCGCGGCCTGGCCGCCCGCCTCGACGACGCCCGCGACCGCCTCGCGGAGCAGGACAGCGACAGCGAGACGGCCGCGACCGAGTCCGCCGACCTGGTCTACCGTCAGCTGCGCCGCGACCTGATCGCTGTCGAGACGGGCGAACTCCAGCGCCTGTACGACGGCCACGCCATCAGCGACACCACCCGGCGTCGGCTGCAGCGGTCGTTGGACCTGGAGGAGACACGGCTGGCGGATGTGTGAGGGGTCCGCTGGGGGTGCCGGGAGGGGTCGTTGGTTGGGTGCGGCCACGTCGTGGCTGGTCGCGCAGTTCCCCGCGCCCCTAAAAGGGCACTTCCAGCGCCCTTCTCGGGCAGGATCCGCCGGACCGCTCCCCTAGCGGAACTCGGCCAGCCTGGGCCGTAGCCCGAGGGCCGTGAGAGCCATCGCTGCGAACAACAGCCCTCCCGCCCAGGGAAGCAAGCCGGTCACCGCCGAGCGGCCTTCGTCGGTCGAGGCCGTGAAGTGGGCGCGGTTGATGTCGGTCACCTTGTCGAGCGCGGCCATCCACGCCCCGAAGTGCGCGTTGGAGGTGCCCGGTTCCCAACCCATGCAGAACTCGACCGCCTGGTCCTCCTTGCCCGCGGCCAGCAACGCGCGAATCTTCCGGTCGTCGCGCTGGTAGACGGCGTAGGTCTCCACGGTCTTCTCGGCCGCCGTCCGCTCCCCCGCGAAGGTGATGTTGTCCAGCTCGCGCCGGAACTCGCCGGTGAAGCCCAGGTCGTGATGGTCGGACGCGTACGCCTGCCAGCTGGTGGCGAGTTCCGCGTCGTACGTCGCGAGGGTCGCGCCCTTGATGCCGTACAGCTCCTGCGACTTGGTGAGGAAGGAGGCGGCGTACTGGTCTCGGCGCCCTGGGTCCAGGAGATACCGGCTCTCGTCGGCGTTGCCGTCGTAGGCGATGGCCTGTGCGCGGGACAGCGCGACGACGGAGTCGAAGGCGTCGCGCCGGGCTCCGCGCAGGTCATCGGCCGTGGCGGTGAGCAGTTGGGCGCCGAGGATCACGGCGAGCAGAGTGCAGACGGTGGCGGCCAGCACGCCTGGGTTGAGGTTGCGCCCAAAGCGGCGGGCGAGGAACCACTGCAGGGCGCCGAGCACGGCCAGCAGCAGCACACCGAGCGCGACGACGGCGATGAGCTGGGCGGACAGGGTGGATCGGGCGGAGCTGTACTCCGCGTCGAACGCCTTGTCGTTGGAGGACACCAACGTCCGTGCTGCCGGGACGAGTTGCTGCTGCAGGAGGTCGGTGGCCTTGCGGTAGTCGACGAGCGCGGCTGCTTTGCCGCCGCGGTGACCGTCGTTCTCCAGGGTCCGGCCGATCAGCTCCTGGTACTCGGCGAAGCCGTCGGTGAGGGACTCAACCGTCTTCTCGTCGCTCCGATCGCCCTGGGCCGCGACCGCGAGAGTGCGCAGATCGTGCCCGATCTCGTCCCGGGCGTCACCGTAGAAGCCGACGGCCTTCTGGTACGGCGTCTGCAGGCGTCCTTTGCCCGCGTCGCCGTTGGACAGCAGGATGTTGGCGGCCTGCGCGTCCATGTCGTTGAGGGCGAGGTCGAGGTCGGCGGCGCTGGTGGTCCGGGGCGCGTCGCGGTCGGCCACGCTGTTCCAGGTGCCCATGGCCGCGAGTCCGGCGAGCGTCAGCAGCAGTGCCAGAGCGGCGGCGAGCAGGACCGTGGCCGCGCGCAGGAGGCGCAGCCGCGCGGGCACGGTGGCCCAGTAGCGGCGGCGCAGAGCGGCCCACGCGGCCACGATCTGCTGCCCCTGGTGCTGCCCCGGACCGCCCGTCCGCGACGCCTCGTGTCGCTGCGGTCCGGGGCTGCCCCCTGGCGGGGTGACCGCTGGCTGCGATGACTGCGCACCGGCCTCCGGCTGAGGTCTGTGCGATGTACCGGCCGTGATGGTCACGGTCCCTCCCCCGCCATGCCGAGGACGGTGACCCCGCCCCCCGTTGCCGCTCAGTCTGCGAGCGGATCAGGCCACGGACGGACTGCGTTGACGCCCTCCTGACGGCTTGTCGGCATTGTTTGACGGGGCCTTGACGGCGCTCGCGCCAGACCCGTATGAAAGCCGCAAATTCCTTGCTGAGCAGGGTTGTTCGACCACTGGTCGCGGATAGATTCCTGTGGTCCGCCGCCGGAGCCGGGGCGTCAACGGCCTCGCCTCACCCGCTCCGGAGTCCCCACTCCGAACCGGCTCGCGGCGGCCTGGTGTGTGCCACCGAACGGCAGGCACCGGCGTGTGGCGTCCCGTCGCCTTCCCGCGCCGACGTCCGCGTACCGCCGTGCGGTGCCGGGGCCCCGGCACCGCACGGCCCCGCGGTCGCTCTCCCGCCCACCGACCAGTCCGCCGGCATGCCCTGACGCGCGCCGGCGCCGAGCCACGAAGGTGTCATGTATCCCGCTGCGCCCGAGCAGGCCCCGCCGTCCCGCCCCCAGCGCGCCTCGGGGCCCGGACCGGGAGAAGGAACGGGACGCCGCGCCCGGAGCGGGCTCTTCGAACCCGCCCAGCTCGTCCGCTCCTTCCCCGAGGCCCTCCGCAAACTGCACCCACGAATCCTGGTCAAGAACCCCGTGCTCTTCGTGGTGTCCGTGGGAGCCGCGCTCACCACCCTGTCCGCGCTGCTCCACCCGGCCGTCTTCACCTGGGTGATCAGCACCTGGCTGTGGCTGACCGTCGTATTCGCCAACCTCGCCGAAGCCGTCGCCGAGGGCCGCGGCAAGGCGCAGGCCGAGTCGCTGCGCAGGGCGCGTACGGACACGGTGGCGCTGCGGCTGCTCGACTGGCGCTGGGGCACCAACCTGCTCAGCGCCCGCATCGAGGCCGTCGCCGCCACCGAACTGAAGCCGCTGGACGTCGTGCTCGTCGAGGCGGGCGAGATGATCCCGGCGGACGGCGACGTGGTCGACGGTGTGGCCGCGGTCGACGAGTCGGCGGTCACCGGTGAGTCGGCGCCCGTGATCCGGGAGGCGGGCGGCGACCGCAGCGGTGTCACGGGCGGTACGACGGTCCTGTCCGACCGCATCGTGGTGCGGGTCAGCGCCCGCCCCGGCCACAGCTTCCTGGACCGGATGATCGCCCTGGTCGAGGGCGCGAACCGGCAGAAGACCCCGAACGAGATCGCCCTCAACATCCTGCTGGCGTCGCTCACGATCATCTTCCTGCTGGTCGTGGTCACCCTCCAGCCGATGGCCGAGTACGCCGACGCCGCCCAGTCGACGACCGTCCTGGTCGCCCTGCTCGTCACGCTCATCCCGACGACGATCGGCGCGCTGCTGTCCGCGATCGGCATCGCGGGCATGGACCGGCTGGTGCAGCGCAACGTGGTCGCCATGTCGGGCCGGGCTGTCGAGGCGGCCGGTGACGTGAACACTCTGCTGCTCGACAAGACCGGCACCATCACCCTCGGCAACCGCGAGGCCGTCGCGTTCGTCCCGCTCCCCCGCATCGACGAGCGGCAGCTCGCGAACGCCGCACAGCTCTCCTCGCTGGCCGACGAGACACCCGAGGGCCGCTCGGTCGTCGTCCTGGCGAAGAACGCATACGGCCTACGAGCCCCCGCCGAGGGCGAGTTGAGCAACGCCCGCTGGGTCGCCTTCAGCGCACAGACCCGCATGAGCGGGGTCGACCTGTGCTGGGACAACGGAGCCGTGTGCGCCATCCGCAAGGGCGCCGCCCAACAGGTGATCGACTGGGTGCAGAGGTACGGCGGGCAAGTCCCGCCCGAGGCACGGTATTTCGCCGACTCGGTGGCCGCCTCGGGCGGCACACCCCTGCTGGTGGCCGTGCACGACTGGGACGGGCCGCGCGTCCTGGGCCTGATCCACCTCAAGGACGTCGTCAAGGACGGCATCCACGAACGCTTCGCCGAACTGCGCCGAATGGGCATCCGCACCGTCATGATCACCGGCGACAACCCGCTCACCGCCCGCGCCATCGCCCAAGAGGCAGGCGTGGACGACTACTTGGCCGAGGCGACTCCCGAAGACAAGCTCGCCCTGATCAAACGGGAGCAGGAAGGGGGCAAGCTGGTCGCGATGACCGGCGACGGCACCAACGACGCCCCCGCGCTCGCGCAGGCGGACGTCGGCGTGGCAATGAACACCGGCACGTCGGCCGCGAAGGAGGCCGGCAACATGGTCGACCTCGACTCGAACCCGACCAAGCTCATCGAGATCGTCGAGATCGGCAAGCAACTCCTCATCACCCGGGGCGCGTTGACCACGTTCTCCATCACCAACGACGTCGCGAAGTACTTCGCGATCATCCCGGCGATGTTCGCGGGCTCGTATCCGGGCCTGGAGTCGCTGAACGTCATGGGCCTGCACAGCCCGACCTCCGCGATCACCTCGGCGATCATCTTCAACGCCCTGATCATCGTCGGACTGATCCCGCTCGCGCTGCGCGGTGTGCGCTACACACCCTCGTCGGCGCACGACCTGCTGCGCCGCAACCTCCTCCTGTACGGCCTCGGCGGGCTGGTGCTGCCCTTCGTCGGCATCAAGCTGATCGACCTGCTGATCTCGGGGGTGCCGGGCCTTGGCTGAACCGCGCTCTCTGCCGCTCGGCCCCAGCCGTCAAAAACACGTATGCGCACGTCAGAAGCTCGTCAGAGAACTGCGGCCAGGCTTGCCCGCGGCCTGCGGTACGGCTTCCATGGATGACGTGAACAGCGCCTGGCTCCTCTTCGACCGGCCGCCGAGTCCCGCTCGGCCGTCCAGTCCTGCGCCGCGCTGTGCGGAAATGCCCGCGTCCGTGTCCCACTGACGCGTTCCGCATCCCTCCGGGGCGCCGTGACTCCTGTCCGGCGCCCCGCCCGTTTTCGTATCCGCACGCCAACCGCCCCTCGCCGGGGCCTCGTTCGCGTGCCATCAACCCTGGATTGGATCATGCCCGACTCCACTCATTCGTCCCGTACCGTGCTCGTCACCGGCGCCACCTCCGGCATCGGCTACGAGACCGCCCGCCAACTCGCCGAGCGCGGCGCCACCGTGCTGCTGCACGGCCGTACCGCCGAGGACGCCCGCGCCGCAACCGACGCGCTCATCGCCACGGCGGGCATCACGGGAGACCAACTCCGCCCGTACGCGGCCGACTTCGCCCGCCTCGACGAGGTGGAAACCCTCGCCCGCAAGGTCGTCACCGAGCATCCGCACCTGGACGTGCTCGTCAACAACGCCGGCATCGCCGCCCCCGAACGGCACACCGTCACCGCCGACGGCAACGAGATCGCCTTCCAGGTCAACTTCCTCGCCCACTACCTGCTCACCTGTCTGCTGGAGCCGGCGCTCACCAGCGACCCCGGCGGCCGCGTGGTCAACGTCTCCTCGGCCCTGCACCGCACGGGCTCCATCCACTGGTCCGACCCCAACCGCACCCGCCGCTACTCCCGGCTCGCCGCCTACGCCCAGTCCCAACTGGCCCTGACGGTCTTCGCGGCCGACCCGCGTGTCACCGCCGTCTCCGTGCACCCCGGCGTCTGCGACACGGCGATGCTGCCGCTGTACTCGCACGAGGGCATGTCGCCTGCCGAGGGTGCCGCGCACGTGATCCGGCTGTGCGACCCGGCCGTCGAGACCGTCAACGGCGCGTACTACGACCGCGACGCCCGCATCGAACCGGCCCTGGCCGCCACCGAGGACCGCACCGTCAAGCGCCTGAACAAGCTGGCGGACTTGCTCGTCGGCCGCAGCGCCGCCTGAACCGCCCTTACCCGAAGGAGAGTTGACGTCCGTGTCCAAGCGTGCCCGCAAGAAGAAGGCGCGTCGCAAGAAGAAGGCCAACCACGGAGGCAAGGCCGGCCAGCACTGACGGAACGCCGTCTGCCGAGGGGTGGGCGACGAGGAGCAGCGTTGCTCTCGGTCGTCCGCCCCGGCTAGTCCTTCGAGGGGCCGACGTTCGAGGTGATGGCGAAGGCGGCGAGCGACGCGGGCTTGTGGCTGCATGTGGGCTCGGTGAGCGGCAAGGATGAGCCGCCGAAAGCCGGTGTGCCTTTGTCAGTTGCTGGCGCTAAGTTGACCATGACCACCGCCGCACCGGGGCACGGGGCTCTGCTTGGACGGCGGTATCAGGAAGGACCTGCCATGACCAACAGGTCGACTTGCGCCTATCGCCGTACGGGGGCCGATCCGGTGCGGGGGATCTTCGAACTGGATCGTCTGACGGAGCGGGAGAAGGAAGTACTTCTTCTGCTGGGCACGGGCCTGGGCAACCGGCAACTGGCCCGCGAGCTGAGCATCGCGGAACGGACGGTGAAGGCCCACGTCGCGCGGATCGTGGACAAGCTGGGTCAGCAGACGCGGTTGCAGGCCGCGGTGCTCTCCGTACTCGTTCACCACGCGCTGTGCACCGACACGCACTGCGCATGCCGACATGCGGCGACGGCGGCCGAGGATCCACCACTGCCGTCCGCCGCGTGACCGACGGCCCTGCGAGGCTCAGCGGCCTTCCCCGGCGGGAGGGCCGCTGAGCCGCAGGTACTCGTCGGGTTATCCGGCGGCGGCTTCGAGCGGGAACGTGAAGTCGTGGGTCTCCTCACGTGTGCCGTCGAACAGGATGAGGTGCAGGGTGACCGAACGGGCATCCTCATACGGTCCGGGCTGCACCGAGAGGGAACCCTCGGTGGCGCTGCCATCGGGTGAGAGGCCGAAGGCTCCTCCCGAATCGAGGTATTCGTTGCCGACGTCGTCGAGCGCTTCCACGGCGAGAAAGACGTACGGCTCGTCGTTGCCGGCCTCGTTCTCCTCGTCGGATTCGCTCTGAGGAAGAGGGGGAGTAAGGCGGTAGTGCAGCTCCATGTGTTCGGTGGTGGTGGCGAAGCCCTCGATGGTCAGCTCGTGGCGTCCGCCCAGAACGGAAACGTTCTTCACCCGGCTCATCTCCCCTTCTTTCCCCACGTGCGGGATCAGGCCGAGGGTACCTTGCACGTGATCGTGCGGTAGGCGCCGGACCTCGGGTGGCTGATGCTCTTGATCAGCCAGTAGAAGCTGATCTCGTCGTTGGTCTTGATGGTGTAGTTGTGACCGCTGCCCTTGCGCTGGTAGGTCTTGATGCTCGAGTGGAAGTCGTAGCTGCTCGCGCGAGTGTGGGGGCCGTAGGGCGGGTTGATCTCATGGCCGGAGACGAAGGCTTGCGGCATCGAGACGTTGACCAGGGAGCCGAGGTTCCTCTTCGCCGCGGCGGTCAGCTTGAAGCTCCAGGTGAGCCGACCGTTGGGCATACGGGAGAACTTCACGTTGGAGACGGCGTGCTTGAACTCGCCCTTGCACTGAGGGACGGAGGCAGCCGGGGCGGCGACGCCGGTTCCGGCGAGGCTGCCGATGAGGACGGAGCTGAACAGAGCAAGCGTTGTGGTCCTGCGTATCGCGGTCCTGATGGTCACGCGGGGAGCCCCCTCTTCGCATGGGTTGTCGATGTTGACGCCATGGAGCGTAAGAGGGGACGTGACGGGGGCGGAATTGTCTCTTCGGGCAGTGTCCTTTGGTTCTACGGCAGTTGACCCTCGCGCAACGACGCCGCGCCAGGCGGTTCGGTTCAGAGCGGCGGCCCCGGCACCTTCACCACCGCCGATCGCAGCAGGCGTTCGCCCATGCGGTACCCATTTCGCAGGATGGCCGTGCAGATCGGGAACTCCGCGCCCGCCGACGCATGATGGGCCAGGGGCCCTGCCCGGACGCCCGGGTGCGACCAGGTGTCCGCTTCGCCCACGGCGTTCAGTCCGCGTTCCCTGGTGAGCGTGAAGAAGCCGTGGTTCATCCGTACCTCGGGCGCGGGGGTGCACAGTGTCACCTCGCAGACGGCCAAGGGTGGCGTATGCGTGCGGCCGGTATGAGGCAGGTAGCCGACCCCACAACGAAATAACGTTGGGTGTTCGGCCCCGACCTCCCAGTCCCGATGTTCCGTCGGCACGCACCAGCCTCTCTTAACGGAGTCCTAACGCTCGTGCAGCGGTCTCCCCGTGTGCTCAGGCGTCACTCTCTGCCTACGCTGGTGCCACCGTCCGCGTGATGGCCGGAACCCCACACCGACCCGCGCACCAGGAGCACACCGATGGTCGCCACCGAACGCCCACCGCGTCGTATGCGTGCGTGGATGCTGGAGGGCCTGGCCGACATGGGCAGGACCGGCGGCCACACCGGACCCCATGCCGAACCGGAGCCTCCGCACAAGGGCCGGCGCTGGTGGCGGGTGATGTGCCTGACTGGTGTCGACTACTTCTCCACCCTGGGCTACCAGCCCGGCATCGCGGCCCTCGCGGCCGGACTGCTCTCTCCGATCGCGACCATCGTGCTCGTCGTGGTCACGCTGGCCGGCGCCCTGCCCGTGTACCGCCGGGTCGCCGAGGAGAGCCCTCACGGCGAGGGCTCCATCGCCATGCTGGAACGGCTGCTGTCGTTCTGGAAGGGCAAGCTGTTCGTCCTCACCCTGCTCGGCTTCGCCGCGACCGACTTCCTGATCACCATCACCCTGTCGGCCGCCGACGCCTCAACACACCTGGTCGAGAACCCGCACCTGACCAGCACCCTGCACGACAAGCAGATGCTGATCACCCTCGTCCTCGTCGCCCTGCTCGGTGCGGTGTTCCTCAAGGGCTTCCTGGAGGCCATCGGCGTCGCGGTCGTCCTCGTGGCCGTCTACCTCGCGCTGAACGTCGTGGTTGTCATCGTCGGCCTGTGGCACGTCGGCGCCGCGGGCCATGTGGTCACCGACTGGTCGAGCGCATTGACAGCCGAGCACGGAAACGTGTTCGCGATGATCGGTGTGTCCCTGCTGGTCTTCCCCAAGCTGGCGCTCGGCCTGTCCGGCTTCGAGACCGGCGTCGCCGTCATGCCCCATGTGAAGGGCGACGACAGCGACACGGAGGAGAACCCCAAGGGGCGTATCCGCGACACCAAGAAGCTGCTCACCGCCGCCGCGCTCATCATGAGCGTCTTCCTGATCGCCACCAGCTTCATCACCACATGGCTGATCCCGGAGAAGGAGTTCAAGACCGGCGGCCAGGCCAACGGCCGCGCCCTGGCCTATCTGGCGCACCAGTATCTGGGCGGCGCCTTCGGCACGGTCTACGACGTCTCGACGATCGCCATCCTGTGGTTCGCCGGCGCCTCCGCGATGGCCGGCCTGCTCAACCTGATGCCGCGCTATCTGCCCCGCTACGGCATGGCCCCGCACTGGGCCCGCGCCGTCCGCCCGATGGTCATCGTCTTCACCCTGATCGGCTTCCTGGTCACCTGGATCTTCGACGCGAACGTGGACGCCCAGGGCGGCGCCTACGCCACCGGCGTCCTGGTGCTGATGTCCTCGGCGGCGATCGCGGTGACCATTGCCGCTCGCCGTGCCGCGCAGCAGGGCTTGACCATCGGCTTCGCCATCGTTTCGGCGGTCCTCCTCTACGTCACCGGGGCGAACGTCGTCGAGCGCCCCGACGGAGTCAAGATCGGCGCCTGCTTCATCGCCGGCATCATCCTGGTCTCCCTGCTGTCCAGACTGGCACGCGCCTTCGAACTCCGCGTCACCAGCGTGCAGTTGGACCCCATGGCGGAACGATTCATCCGGGACATCTCCAGCCGCAAGATCCGTTTCCTCGCCAACGAGCCCGACCGGCGCGACAAGGCCGAGTACCGGGACAAGATCGAACAGATCCGCAACGACAACGATCTGCCCGAGCAGGAGGACTTCGTCTTCGTCGAGGTGACGGTCCTCGACGCCTCCGAGTTCGAGTCGGGCCTCACTGTGCGCGGCGAGGTGTTGCACAACCGCTACCGGGTGCTGACCCTGGAGTCCTCCTCCATCCCCAACGCCCTGGCCGCGCTGCTCCTCCACGTCCGCGACACGACAGGCTGCATCCCGCACATCTACTTCGAGTGGACCGAGGGCGGGCCCTTCGCCAACTTCCTGCGGTTCTTCCTCTTCGGCCAGGGCGAGGTCGCCCCGGTCACCCGGGAGGTCCTGCGCGAGGCGGAACCGGACCGGGCCCGCCGACCGCGCGTCCACACCGGCTGAGCGGCCCTCGCCGTCAGGATCCCGTCAAGATTCGCCGGTACGCCGTCAGGAGCCCGTCAGTGCCGGCCCCTCAGGTGCACACACGCGCCTAGCGTCAGCGTCATGAGGCACAACAGACCGGTGGTCCAAGCCGGCGACCGCCACTGGCGTGGCAGCGCCCGGCTCGCGGTGACCTGTGCCCTGCTGTTCTGCGCCATGAGCCTGCTGGTCGACTGGGACGCGGGAAGTCTGACGCCGCTCCGCGCCGTGCTCTGGGTCACCATGTCGGCCGCTGTATGCGTCATCCTCCTGCCGCAGCGGGTGAGTGCGGGCCCCGGCTGGGTCGCGGTGCGCACCCCTTGGCGCCGGCACATGGTCCGCACGGACGCCCTGGCAGCCGTACGACAGTACGAGGGCGTCTCCTCCCACCTGGTCCTGCGGGACGTCCACGGCCACAGCCTGGAACTCGATCCCCGGGTCCTCGCCGCCAACCCCCTGCTCTGGCACGAACTGGACACGGGCGTCCGCCGCTCCCTGGAACGCGGAACGCTCCGCCACGGAGCGGACGTCCTCGACCGACTGGGCCGGCGCATCGACGACGAGACGGCACAGGCGGTCCTACGGGAGTCGGGACTTTCCTGACATCACGAGAGTGCACTGACTGATTTCCGCACGCAGCCCGGACCTGCCTCCGTACACGTCGAGTTACGCGTCCAGTTGTGCGCGGATGAGTGCGTCGAGTCGCTGCCACGCCGGGGACGAGGCGTTGACCGTGCCCTGGATGAGCGCCGGGATCTCGGAGGCTGTGTCCAACCGGGGCGGTTCGTCGGGTCCGTAGCGTGCCCGATGTGCCTCGGCGATCCGGTGGGCGAGGTCGTCGATGCGGGGATCGTCGGGGTCGAGGTCGTGCGCGTGATCGTAGGCGAGGAAAAGCTTCCGTAGCGCCGGGTCGGCGAGGCTCTCGGCCTGGTCGTGGAACAAGGTGATCGCGTGGTCCGGGTGGGTGGCGAACACGAGGATCCACAGATCGCGTTGCAGGTCCACCCAGCGAGGAGTGAATCCCCACCGGGCCAGGTCCGCCAGATGGGCACCGACCTCGGTGCGCAGCGGTGCCAGACGCCCGGCGGCCAGCCGGCGCAGGCGTCCCTGCGTTGCCCGCAGGCCATGGATACGGGCGGTGAGGTCGTCGTCGATCTCGCGCAGCGCCCGCTGGAACTCCTCGTCGGTCGCCGACCGCAGGTACCGGATACGCGCCAGGGGAACGCCGGCTTCGGCGAGGGTGCGGATCTTGATCAGGTCGACGGCGTGGTCCGCGCCGTACCGCCGGTAGCCCGAGGCATCACGGTCGGGTTCGGGAAGCAGTCCCTTGTCGTGGTAGACGCGGATGGTCTTGGTCGACACCCCTACGTACTTGGCCAACTGCCCGATCGTGATCACCCGGACATCGTCCCACTTGACCTTTCCCCTGGGGCAGGGTCGCAGCATGGGGGCATGGCGAACACGAACATCGACCGGGAGACCCTGCGCGAGCTGGCCGACGAGGGCAACGAGACCGCCCTGGACCGGCTGGCCGACCTCGTCGACGCGGCCGGCGACCTCGGGGAGCTGAGCGAGCTGTTGGATGAGGGGTCCATGCGCGCCGGGTTCCTGCTCACGCGACGTGCAGCCGCAGCCGGCGACCTGCGCGAGCTGCAACGGATTTCGGACGCCGGGTACGACGAGGCCGGGAGCGAGTTGGAACGGCTGCTGAAGGCACCGGCTGACGGCCAGCGGGACTGAGCATCCGACCGGCCGCCGCAGCCGCGCTTCAGGCCGCGGTCATGGTGTCGAGCGGTCGGCCTCCCCATCGGATGCACTGCCCACTGCGGGCCTCGGCGCGTTCGCAGCACCGGCACGGCACTAGAGTGAAACGGTGACGTCCCTGCCGGAATACCCGCCGCCACGGATCAGCGAAGACGACCGCGACACGGCCGTACAGCGCCTTCAGGAGGCGTACGCCGAAGGGCACATCTCCCACGAGGAGATGGACGAACTCCTCCACCAGGTGCTCGCTGTCGCGACGCGCGGCGAGCTCGTGTCAGCCATGGCCCCGCTCCCGGCGGAGAAGCCTGCCACCACGTCCACGATTGCCGCCGCCAGCGGGTGGATCCGGCGACGCGGCGCATGGCGGGTGCCGCGGATCCTCAAGGTCGAGTCCGCATACGGAAAGGTGAACCTGGACCTGTCCCGGGCGGTCTTCGAGCACCCTGTCGTCGACATCGAGCTGCAACTCCCGTACGGCAGAGCCAGGATCACGGTGCCCCGCGACGCGATCGTCGAGATCGAAGATCTGCGCACCGAGTGGAAGGACCCGAGATACAAGCCTCGGCGACCCTCACGTCCTGGCGGGCCGAGGATCCGGGTTTCCGGGGTCATGGGGTACGGACGGCTGAAGATCCGCCACGCCCGGCGCTGAGGCCCCGCGCACGACGGACACTCACCGTGCGAGGGCGGACCCCGCACAGCGGAGGGAGACCAGGGATGTCGCAGGGAGCCGTCATCACGACGGCCGGATTCACCGGCGTGAGTGGCACGGTGGCACTGCTGACGGGCCTCGTCGGTCTGCGCCGGATCCGTCGACTGCGCCGCGCGGGCGTCGATGTGTGGGCGCTGGTGAAACGCACCGGCGCGGTCGGTGGCGAGGACAACCCACGGCCGGTACTGCGGTACACGACTGGGGACGGGCGGGTCATGGAGGTCGGCTCACCCGTACCCGCGTCCAAGCGGCATCCTCTGCCCGAAGGCAGCCATGTGCTCGTCAGATACGACCCCGAAGATCCCCGCGAGTTGGTGTTGTACGGGCACGAGCGCACGGCATGGGAGTACTCGATGGCGGGCGTGGGCGCCGTCTTCATTCTCCTGGGCGCGGGCCTGCTCCTCGGATAGTCGGCGCACCACCGCGATGGGGCGCTTGAGGTCGTGGCCGTGAGGGCGCTGGGGCCTCGCCGAGCGGCGATCCACCACGAACTGACCCGCGGACACGAGCGGGCCGTGCGGCGGGCACCGGTGCCGCCTTCGTTCTCCCGGGAGGTACGTGCCCGCTGTTCGAACAGCCCCGCCCCCAACTCCCCCGTCCCACCCACCTCGTCAGCACCGCGTCAAGGTCCCGTTGATGCGGCGTCAAAGTCGCGACAAGACAGGGTTATCCCGCGTTCGAGACGCAAGAGTGGCCCCGCGGAAAGCGCGGCGCAGGCCGCTCCGCAGCGCGAAGGGGACTCAACGCAATGCCGGACACCAGCGCCGCCACGGAACAGCGCCCTGCGGCACCGCCCCAGGCGTCGGCTCCGACGGGGGCCAACTCCCCCCGGCCTTCCCGGGGAAGGCACCGCGAACCGCGTGTCTCCCCCAACAGCCGAATACGCCGGCCGCTCCGCGGAATACGTCGGCCGCGCCTCAGACCGCCGAAGCTGTGGCGCGGCCGTCTCCCGACAACCGTCCCCAAATGGTTGAGACTGCTGCGCGGTGCCACATTGAGCGCCTCGGCGCTGCTCGTCATCGCGCTCGTCGTGACCGGCCTGTTCGCGCGCTCCTCCTGGTCGGACATCCGCAACCACTCCGCACCCCAGATCACCAGCGCCACCGGCCTGTACTTCACGCTCAACGACATGGACGCCCAGCTGGCCAACCAGCTGATGTTCGGCACCAGTTCGGACCTCGCCGACGACCGCGGCACCGCCGCCCACATCTACAACCAGCGGCGCAACCAGGCCGGCGTCTACCTCCGTGACCTCTCGGTCTCGGCCCAGGGTGATCCGGTGGCGGAAGCGTCCGTCGCGCAGGCCATCGCCGACTTCGGCAGTTACGAGGAGGGCGCGTCCCACGCGCTGCTCCTCGGCAAGCAGAAGGGCTACGCCGCGGGGAAGACCGACCCGGGCACGCTGGCCGCCTACCGGTCCACCACCGACCTGATGCGTACCCGTCTCCTGCCGGAGGCCGACCAACTGGTCACGGCGAACAACATCGCCTTCAACACGACCTACGCCACCACCACGGACAAGATGTCCTCGGCCCGGATCGCCGTCCTCGCCGCCGGCCTGCTGCTGATCGTCGTACTCGTCGTCCTACAGCTCTTCCTCACCGTCCGGTTCCGGCGCTTGGTGAATCCGGCCCTGGCGGCTGCGGTCCTCATCGCCATCGGCGTCTCCATCACCGCGACCGTGCAGATCTCCGGCCAGCAGGAGTACCTGCACGGCGCTCGCCGTGACGCCTACGATTCCGTCGTCGCTCTCACCCGTGCCCGCGCCGTCGCCTACGACGCCAACGCCGACGAGTCCCGCTACCTGCTGGACCAGCCGCTCGCCGCCGAACATGAACAGCACTTCTTCGACAAGACCCAGCAGCTCATGCATCTGCCCGGCTCCACCATCCGCGACTGGGACGCCCGGGCCGGCGCCGCCATGAACGCTTACCGGGCCAATCAGGAAGACCTGCCCTTCACCGGCTTCTTCGGCGACGAGTTCCGCAACATCACGTTCAAGGGCGAGCGCGCGCAAGCGGAAGACGTCGTCGCCCGTTACCAGGTGTACCAAAAGGACGACCGCCGTATACGCGCCCTCGCCTCCTCCGGGGACGTGACCGGAGCGATCGCGTACTGCGTCAGCTACAAGCCGGGCGATTCCAACTGGGCCTTCGGACAGTTCGACACCGCACTGCAGAAACTGATCAAAATCAACACCGATGCCTACGAGAAGTCCGCCGCCGGAGGCGCCGGCAGTGCGCTGTCCGGACCGCTGGGCCTCTCGGGCGCCGTGGTCGTCATCGCCGGCCTCGCCGTCATCGGCCTACGCCGCCAGCTGGCCGAGTTCCCCCCGTTCGGGCGAGAGAGTGCCTGAGATCGGCTTGCGGGGTGATCTCCCTGCTGCGGACCCACTGGGACCACCCCGCCATCCAGAAGACCCGGGGACCCCGGGAGAGGCGGTGAACCTGCGCATGAACATCAGACGGGGAACAAGGTGGACACCATGACCAAGTGCCAACGCCCGGGCTGCACCGGAACCATCGAGGACGTCGGCGGCGGCGAACTGTACTGCGACATCTGCGGGCGCGCCCCAGTGCCCCAACGGGTGGGCGCCGGGCGTACCGGGGCATCATCCGCGAGCGGGGGCCTGAGCCGTAAGAGCTCCGCGAACTCCTCGCCCTCGCCCAGCGCCTCGCCCCGCTCCACACTCAGCCGACTGTCCCACGCCCTCACCGGCAGCATCGGCGGCGCCTCCGTGACCGTGCGCCGCTCCGGTTCCGGCGGCAGTGGACCGACCCGCGCCAGGCTCGGCGCCGGCCTGGTGGCCATACCGCCCATCCCGCGTCCCGACCCGGCCACTTCTGTTCTGGAGAACCCTCAGGTCCCCGAGCGGCACCGGTACTGCGGCAAGAGCGACTGCGGCCTGCCGGTCAGTCGCAGCCGTGGTGGCCACCCGGCGCACGCGGAGGGCTTCTGCGGCAAGTGCGGCCATCCGTACTCCTTCACGCCCAAGCTGCGGGCGGGCGATCTCGTCCACGGCCAGTACGAGGTCGTGGGCTGTCTGGCGTACGGCGGGCTCGGCTGGATCTATCTCGCCGTCGACCGCGCGGTCAGCGACCGCTGGGTGGTCCTGAAAGGTCTGCTCGACACCGGTGACGAGGACGCGCTGGCCGCCGCCCTCTCGGAGCGACGGTTCCTCGCCGAGATCGAGCACCCCAACATCGTCCGCATCTACAACTTCGTCGAGCATCTCGACGAGCGCACGGGCTCGCTCGACGGCTACATCGTCATGGAGTACGTCGGCGGCAAGTCCCTCAAGGAGATCGCCGACGAACGGCGCGACCCGGACGGCCGGCGTGAGCCGCTGCCGGTCGACCAGGCCATCGCGTACGCCGTCGAGGCCCTGGAAGCCCTCGGCCACCTCCACAAGCGCGGACTCCTGTACTGCGACTTCAAGATCGACAACGCCATCCAGCAGGAGGACCGGCTCGAACTCATCGACATGGGCGCGGTCCGGCACATGGACGACGAGGACTCCGCGATCTACGGCACGATCGGCTATCAGGCACCGGAAGTCGCCGAGTTCGGCCCGTCCGTCACCTCCGACCTCTACACAGTGGCCCGCGCCCTCGCCATCCTCACCTTCGACTTCCAGGGCTACACGACCGTCTTCGTCGACAGCCTCCCCGACCCCGACAAGATCCCCGTCTTCTCGCGGTACGAGTCCTTCCACCGGCTCCTCGTCCGGGCCACCGACCCCGACCCCGGCAAGCGCTTCGGTTCCGCCGAGGAAATGACGGACCAACTCCTCGGCGTCCTCCGCGAGATCGTGGCCTCACAGACCGGCAAGCCCCGCCCCGCCCTGTCCAGCGTCTTCGGGCAGGAACTGCGGGTCGTGGAGGACAAGTTGGTCGAACCGCTGGCCGGCAACACCTCCACCCTCGGCGCGCACACGCTCGCGGTACGGCGCGCTGCCCTACGTCGGTCGGCGAACGGGTCCCCCGGCGCCCTGCCAAGTCGCCCTGCGGGCAAGGCAACCACGTCCGGTTCCGGCCCGGCAGGCGAGGCCGGCACAGGAGCCCCGCTCACCGTCGCACGGCTCGACGCGCGGGCCGCCGCCCTCGCCCTACCGGTGCCGCTGGTGGACCCGACCGACCCCAACGCCAAGTTCCTGGCGGGCCTGGCAGCCGCGGTACCGGCGGAACTGATCACGGCCTTGCGGTCAGCGCCCGTCGACTCCGTCGAGATACGGCTGCGGGACCTCAGGGCACGGCTGGAGACGGACGACACCGACGCGGCAACGCGCATGCTGACAGCGCTGGCCGACGACGACCTCGACGACTGGCGCGTAGTGTGGCACCGGGGACTGACCGCGCTGGCGACCGGCGACCACGAGAGTGCCGCGCTGGCCTTCGACGCCGTGTACGACGCCTTCCCGGGCGAGTCCGCGCCCAAGCTGGCGCTGGGCATCTGCGCCGAGACGCTGGGCCGACTGGACAAGGCCGCCGACTATTACCGGCTGGTGTGGAACACCGACGAGCGCTACGTCAGCGCCGCGTTCGGCCTCGCCCGCGTGCTGCTCGCCTCGCACCAACGGGCCGGGGCCGTAGCGGCGTTGGAGTCGGTGCCGGAAGCCTCGATCCACTTCACCGCGGCCCGGGTCGCCGCGATACGTGCCCGGCTGCGCGAACGACCGCCGCAGGAACTGCCGTTGGAAGACCTACGGGCGTCAGCCGTCCAGGTGGAGGAGCTACGGCAGCTCGGTATCGACGCCAAACGGCGCGAACAGCTCGCCACCGAAGTACTGGGCAGCGCACTCGACTGGGTGCTCTCCGGCAGCCCCGGCGCCGGCCCGGAAGCCATCGGGGTCAGACTGCTGGACTGCGACCTGACCGAGCGTGGGCTGCGCTTCGGCATGGAGCGCTCCTACCGTGTGCTGGCCCGGCTCGCCCAGCAGGACAGCTCAGCGGTCGAACTGGTGGAGCGGGCCAACCGCTTCCGCCCCTGGACGTGGGTGTGACACATGCCGCAACCGACCGCCAGCCCCTGCTGCGCAGAACCCCTGGAGCCCGACGACAGGTTCTGCGGCGTGTGCGGCACGGAACTGACCTCCAACGGCACGCTCTCCAGGGGGAGTTCGGCGGCGAGCCGGCCCCCCGGGCCGACCTTCGAGGAACCGCGCCAACGCGACCACCACGAGCAGGAGTTGGAGGGCGTGGCTGCGGTCAGTGACCGGGGGCTGCGGCACCACCGCAACGAGGACGCCTTCGCGCTGTCGACGACAGCACTCCCCGACGGCATCCCCGCCGTCGTGGCCGTGGTGTGCGACGGGGTGTCGTCCGCGTACCGCCCGGACGACGCGTCGGCCACGGCCGCCGAGCGCGCCAACGGGTCACTGCTCGAAGCACTCCGGCGCGGCACCCGGTTCGAGGACGCGCTACGTGAGGCGCTGCTCAGCGCAGGCCAGGCCGTTACCGACCTCGCCTCCGAGGACCCCGGAGAGGACCAGTCCCCGCACGACAACGCCCCGGCCTGCACCTGTGTGAGCACCATCGTCTCCGGCAAGATCTTCGCCGTGGGCTGGATCGGCGACAGCCGCGCGTACTGGATCCCGGACGACCGCGACACCCCTGCCTCCCGCCTCACCGAGGACGACTCATGGGCAACCCTGATGGTCTCGGCGGGCCTGATGTCCCAGGAGGAGGCATACGCGGACAGCCGCGCGCATGCCATCACCGCCTGGCTTGGCGCGGACGCGGCCGAACTCGATCCGCACACCACATCCTTCGAGCCGGACGGACCAGGAGTAGTGGTGGTGTGCACCGACGGCTTGTGGAACTACGCCGAATCCGCCGAGGAGTTGGCCTCGGCGGTACCGGCGGACGCCGGCACGCACCCCCTGCGGTGCGCGCGAGTTCTGCTGCAAGTGGCGCTCGACAGGGGCGGCCGCGACAACGTGACGGTCGCGGTCCTCCCGGTCCCGGTGCCTGCCGGGCCGACCGAACACGACCCTGCGTAAAGCACGCTAAGGAGCGCAATCGATGGCTGTCTTCTCCAAGTCGAACGTGCCGCAGTTCGCCGTCGACATCTACCAGAACGAGTACCTTCCCGAGGGCGGCCGTGAAGTCAACGCGATCGTCACCGTGACCGCGACCGGCGGTGGCACCCTCGGCGGCCGGCGGCTGGGAGCCGGGAGCCCGGCCGGGATGTATGGGACGGCTCCGGACGCGGCCGTGGTCATCATGGTCGACTGCTCCGGCTCGATGGACAATCCGCCGACCAAGATGCGGAACGCCCGCGACGCGACCGCCGCCGCGATCGACACCATCCGCGACGGCGTGGCCTTCGCCGTGATCGCCGGCACCCACGCGGCCTACGAGGTCTACCCCGCCGACGGCGGGCTTGCCGTGGCCGATCCCGCCACCCGTCACCAGGCCAAGCAGGCCATGGGCAAGCTCGCCGCGGACGGCGGCACCGCGATCGGCAGTTGGCTGTGGCTCGCCGACGAGCTGCTCGCCACGGTCGACGTCCCGATACGGCACGGCATCCTGCTCACCGACGGCCGCAACGAGCACGAGGCACCCGGAGCGCTACGGGCCGTGCTCGACGCCTGCGCCGGACGCTTCACCTGTGACGCCCGGGGCGTCGGCACCGACTGGGAGGTCAAGGAACTCACCGATGTCGCCTCGGCGTTGCTGGGCTCCGTGGACATCGTCGCCGACCCCTCCGGCCTGGCCGAGGACTTCCGGCTGATGATGGAGAACGCGATGGGCAAGGGCGTCGCCGATGTGGCGCTGCGCGTCTGGACCCCGCAGGGCTCCGAAGTGAAGTGGGTCAAGCAGGTCGCCCCCACGCTCGAGGACCTGACGCTCCGCCGCGCCGACACCGGCCCCCGCGCGGGTGACTATCCCACCGGCTCCTGGGGCGACGAGTCCCGTGACTACCACGTCTGCATCAGGGTTCCCCGCTCGGAGGTCGGCGAGGAGATGCTGGCCGCCCGGATCTCCCTCGTGGTCCCCCAGCCCGAAGGCACGGCGCAGGCGGTCGCCCAGGGCCTCGTACGTGCCTGCTGGACCGACGACATGGCCGCCTCCACCCGCATCAACCCCCAAGTCGCCCACTACACCGGGCAGGCCGAACTCGCCCAGGTCATCCAGGAGGGCCTGGAAGCCCGTAAACAGGGCGACTTCGACGCGGCGACCGCCAAGCTGGGCCGCGCCGTCCAGCTCGCGGGCGCCTCCGGCAACGACGAGACCTCGAAGCTGCTGGCCAAGGTGGTGGATGTCGTCGACGTCGCGAGCGGCACCGTCCGGCTCAAGGCCCGGGTGGCCGACGCGGACGAGATGACACTGGAGACGCGCTCGACGAAAACCGTACGGGTCAAGAACAAGAAATAGCTCACGCCGCACGTAGAGGGGCGAAGAGAGAAAGAGCGCCATGTCGAACTGCCCGAACGGTCACCGGTCCGAAACCAACGACTGGTGCGAGGTGTGCGGCCACCGCATGTCCGCCGCACCGGCCCCGTCCGCAGCCGAACTCTGCCCCAACTGCGGTACGCCCCGCGAGGATCTCGCCCAGTTCTGCGAGGGATGCCGCTACAACTTCTTCACGCGCGCCGGCGCCGTCACCGTCCCACAGCCATCTCCCTCGCAGCCCTCCCCTCGCGCGGAAGTTCCCACCGGCTCGCCGACCTGGACCGCCACCGTCCGCGTCGACCACGACTACTTCGCCAGGGTGATGGCCCACAGCGAGCCCGAGGACCAGGGACTGCACGTCCCCACCTACTCCCCCGACCTCCACATCCCCCTCACCCGCACCGTGATCACCATCGGCCGACGCCATCAGTCCACAGGCGAGACCCCGTTCATCGACCTCGACAGCGGCCCCAAGGACCCGGGCGTCTCCCACGAACACGCCCTCCTCGTCCAGCAACCCGGCTCCACCTGGTCCCTCATAGACAACGGCTCCACCAACGGCACCACGGTGAACGGCGCCGAGGACCCCATCGCCCCCTACGTGCCGGTGCCGTTGAAGGACGGCGACCACATACACGTCGGACTCTGGACGACGATCACCATCCGCCAGGACTGAAGAGGACTCTCTCGACCAGTACGACTCCATGATCAAGGAGAAGACCCTCGCCGACCCCAGCCGGCGCGATCCGCGCTGGCTGCAGATCCTGCCCTCCTCGGAGCTGGCCCCCTTCAAGCGGCACTGGCCAGTGCTGCCCAGCTTCTTCCACGGCGGTTTGGACTACGGCGAGTTGACCCCTGCCGGTGGTGGCCGATGACCGGCCCGGCCGCCCGCCGAATCGTCGTCGACGGCGCGGACGGCGTGGAGTTGGCCGCCTACCAATGGGGAGCGTCCACGGCTCCTGCGGTGGTGCTGGTCCACGGCTATCCGGACACCAGCGCCGTGTGGCACCCGGTCGCCGAACGCCTGGCCGACCGCTTCCACGTCACCGCCTTCGACGTGCGGGGAGCCGGTGCCTCCCACCGGCCCAGGGGTCTGCGCGCCTACCGGATGTCCCGCCTGGAAGCCGACCTGGAGGCGGTGCTCGACGCCGTGAGCCCCGACCGCCCGGTGCACCTGGTCGGACACAACTGGGGATCGATCCATTCCTGGGACCGCGCCGACCAGCAGGACCCCGCCTGGCGCCGGCTCTACGCCGTGCGCTCCGGAGTCGAAGGCACAATCGCCGAGTTGGCCCTTGGCCACCGGGCGCGCCGCTGCCGTTACCACGGCCTTCCCAAGACTCACGTCCAGCACGTCCTGACCGCGATCGCCGTGAACATCGAACGCCTTACCGAACAGGATCCCCAGAACGCGACCCACCGCCCTCGCCGACCGAGAGCGTTTCAGCAATACCTTGTGTCGCATGGCTTCCCCCGCCCCTTGTGGTGGCGTCAAGGAAAGTGATCCCTCACCCAAGATCCCCGAGTCGCACAGTAAGAGCTCCTCAAGAACTGTCGCCTTGGGGTCCAGTCGCCAGCCCGGATCAAGAAGGCGAGGGACAGAACTCGGCGCTCACGATGGGCAGGATGGTCTCCGCCCCCCAGTTCGCGTTGTAGTCGAGCGTGAGTTGGTGACGGCCGTCCTCTGTAGTGGCGGCCAGTGTCAGCCACCCCACCATGCCCCCGTCGTGATACCAGAGAGTGGTGCCGCAGCTCAGCTGAAACCGTTCGATGCCGAGGCCATAGGACGCGCCCGGGAAATCAGGGTTGTCGATGGTCGTCTTCATCTCCTTCAACTGCCGCGGCGGCAGCAGCTTCCCTCGCATCAGGGCCGCGTAGAACCGGTTCAGATCCGCCGCACTGGAGATGATGTCGCCGCTGCCCCAGTTCTGTGATCCGTTCACCTCGGTGACATCGTCGATCCGATCCGGCTGCGAGGCGAAAAGCCTGGAATAACTGCGGCTAGCCGGCCGCGGCAGACGGACTTTGTTCCCGGGAAAAGAGGTCGCCCTGAGCCCCAGAGGTTCGAGGATACGGTCACGCACCTCGTCCTCATACGACCTGTCGGCGACCTTCTCGACGATCAGCGCCGCCAGGACATCGTTGGTCGTGGAGAACGAGTGCCTAGCACCAGGTGCGAACAACGGCACGTGGGACAGTGCCACCTTCACGCGTTGCTCCGGCGTCAGGGTGTCGAAGCGGTGCCGGAGGTAGCCTTCTCCCTCCAGGTACGTCTGTGCGTACGTCGGGTCGGCGAGGTAGTCGAACAGACCACTGGTGTGGTTGAGAAGCTGCCGCACGGTGATCTCGCTGCCGTAATTGCCAAAACCCGACAACAGGCCGGGCAGGTGACGTGCCACGGCATCATCAAGGTCGAGCCGCTTCTCCGCCTCCATCTGAAGCAGGACCGTCGCCACAAACGTATCGCTGATACTGCTGACGCGGAACCGGTCGTTGCTACCCCGCGGCACACCCGTCCTCAGGTCCCCCACACCCGACGCCGACTTCCAGTCTCCCTCGACGTCACGTGCTTCCGCGGTGACACCGGGGACGCCCGCCCTCACAGCCGCGTCCATCGCCCCCTGGGTCGCAGGATGCTCAACCGCCGTGAAGGCCGCGTTCCGCGACGCCTGCGCTGAACCCGTGAAAGCGGTGACCGTCAACATGAGTACCGCCAGACCGACCATGCCGGTCCTTGATCTCTTGCGTATGACCATTCCCCACTCCCCTGATTCGCCTCTATGAGCTCGTAGCACGATCTTGTTGATGTGTCCTGGTCGGGCCTGACCGATTCGGCCGTTCGGGATGGTGCGAGTACTCGGCCGTGGATCGTCGATGACGACTTGTGGGCACCGATCGAACCCCTACTGCCGCCCTGGCCGGAGCGGTCGCCGGGGCCGCGGCCGGTGGCGAACCAGCTCTGCCTGCAGGGCGTCCTGTATGTCCTCTATAACGACATGGCCTGGCAACTCCTGCCCCTGGAACTGGAATTCGGCTCCGGGCAGACCTGCTGGCGCAGGCTTGAGCGATGGCAGCAGGCCGATGTCTTCGACCAGTTGCTCCGCATCCTGCTCGCTGAACTGAACGCCGCCGGCGAGCTCGACTGGTCGAGAGCGTGCGTGGATGGCTCCCACATCCGCGCGAAAAAGGGGGCCCGACACCGGTCCGTCGCTGGTCGACCGGCGGAAAACGGGCAGCAAACACCACCTGATCTGTGGTGGACGCGGCTCCTCACTCAAAGTCATCACCACCGCAGTCAACGTCAACGACATCACCCAGACCCTCGCCCTCGTCGACGGCATCCCCGGCAGACCATGCCGTCGCCCCGACGGCCTGCTCGGCGACAAGGGCTATGACTCCAAGGCCAACCGCCGCCAACTGGGCAAGCGCCGGATCCTGCCGTCATTCCCCGCAGAGGAGCACCGAACCTGCAGGGCCTGGGCAAACTCCGCTACGTCGTGGAGCAGAGCTTCGCCCTGCTCCACCACATCGAACGCCTCGCCCTCCGCTGGGAACGCCGCACCGAATTGCACGACGCATTCGTATCCCTCGCCTGCGCACTCATCGGCTGGAGATGCCTGAAGAAACACCGATCATGATCGTGTTACGAGCCCTACCCACCGGATCTCCATCTGGCCGAGGCCATCTTGGTCAATGCTACGGCGCAGGCGACTGTCCAGCACCGCCCCATCACATCGACGGATGCCTCACCGAAAACCATCACTCACACCAAGGACAACCCGAGTCCAAGGTCAGTAACCGCTTGCCTTGAATTCCCTGAGGGCGGACCTGAGCCTCCAACGAATGTACTGGCTGCCGCGTGGAAACCAGCCGAAAATTTGAATCAATGCACTCGGCATCCATCTTTCGGATTCTGATGCATTTTTCGCAGGTGTCGGCCTTCCCTTTCATTGCTTCAACGACGACCGTAGGCCATGCTGGAGAGCCCGGTTGTCCTGCCGACAGGACAGTAATACGGTTTCGTCGAATAGCCGAACCTTCACCGCGTCATTGCAGCGTCTCGCGGACTCAACGTCGCAAAGTTCCTGTTCCCGTCACACCACGAAGGGTGAGTGCCGCATGTTCGTCCCCAACCACTACCGGGAACCGGACGTTTCATGGATGGTCGACCTGATGCGCGGAAACCCTCTGGCGCTGATGGCCAGCAACGGAACTCCCGGCGAAGGACCAATCGCCACCCATCTTCCGGTCATCACCGACCCTCGATGGGAGGGACTACCCGCCGCGGACTTGTCCGGGATGCCTTTGCTGGGTCACATGAACCGGGCCAATCCGCACTGGGCGGCACTGGACACCGGGTCGATGGTCCTGCTGACATTCACCGGACCGCACGCTTACGTCTCCCCCACTGTTTACGGAATAACTCCGGCTGCCCCTACCTGGAATTTCACCTCGGTACACGTGCACGGAGAGGTAGAAAAGGTCGAGTCGACGGAGGAGACGCTGGGCGTCGTACAGGCGACGGTACGAGCGTTCGAGAAGGAATTCGGCGACAGCTGGGACATGAGTGAATCCATCGACTATTTCCGGAAGATAGTGCCGGGTGTGGGAGCCTTCCGTGTCCGGGTGACCAAGGCCGAGGGAATGTTCAAACTCAGCCAGGAACAGCGCCCCGAGGTTCGCGAGAGGGTGGTGCAGTCGTTCGCCGAGCGCGGATGTACCCGGCACGCACAGACGGCGGATCTCATGGACCGCCTGTCGTAACAGTCTTTTCCATGACGCGGGGTCCGCACCCCTTGCTGTGCGAACCCCGCAACGTTCACCGCGCCGGACGGTCACGTCCGCCGGCCTCCGACGTGACCGTCGTACAGGCCGGTGGTGGGTCAATCGAGAGGCAGATGCTGGTCGGCCTCCATCAACACCTGACTGGCGGCGGCGTCGAGCGTGGCCGTCACCCACTCTTCCAGCTCGGTGCCGGAATGGGCCGCCGCCTTGTGCCACCACTGGAGCCTGCTGTCGGGCACGGCGAGCCGACGTGTCGCCGCCACGGCGTTCGTCTGCTCCGCACTACCCTCGCGTTCGGCCCGGATGGCGTTGCGCAGTTGCTTGGTGTTCCACTTCATCCTCTCGGCACGATCGAGCCAGGTCTCCTGCTCATCAACGGGCAACGAAGCCAGTTCGGCGTGGTGCTGGAAGCTGAGCGCGGACCGCCGCCGGTGTAGTTCGAACCGCCGGGAAACCCAGGCATAGTTGCGCAACGTCTGATATTGAAGGCCAGCCGCACGGATGCCGCGTTCATAGCGGTCGGCGTATTGGTCCTTACCGTAGATGAGCCAGTCCCCGAGCCACCAGGACGACGAGTTGAGCAGCCCGGAGAGCTGACGCCCGGCGCGTTCCCACTCCTCGAAGGCGAGCCCTTCGGGTATATGCAGCCCCACCTTCGTTGTGAGTACCTGATCGCACCGTGATTCCACCCCGCCGGCCCTGCGGGTTTTCGGCACGCACTCTTCGGTATTGCCGAATTTGAGCGCCTTGGATTCTCTGTAGTCGTCGACCTGTTTCGTCATCACGCCTCCGTGGTAACGCGCGTATAAACCGGTCGGGTTCGCGGTGGCTCTCCATGGAATGCAGAAAGCGTTCACCCCCCTTCTTTGCACATACATGCCCAGCGCGGTGACCACCGCCCGCAGATACCTACGGACGACCTGCTTGAACCAGCCGTTGCACGGTTCCCTGCCAAGGTCGAGATGGCCAACCGCCGCGGCCCCGAGTAAATCCCGACAACGATGCCAACTTCAAGGATCTTGGCGCCATCGAACACTACTTTGCAGAGTTCGAACCTCTTAATGAAATCTTAGCGGCCAAGTTTGCCGAATGGCGTGATTTGAGTACGCAGGCAGAGCCTACAACACCTAGAGGAGGCAGCCGCAACCGATCACAACTCGCCCCGAGTCCACCCCCAATCCTCCTCATCAGGTGAGGCAGGTCTCACATTCTTGCAGGTCATAGCCTTGTGACCGCAGCGTCCGAGCCCTACGGCCGACAATCACTGACAGGCACCCTCCCAAGGAGTGACGAAGGCCGGCCCAGAAGGTATGAGCCGAATCCAGCCACTTCCTCGCCTCATCACTCCCCAGGACTACATGCCATTCAAGACGCCAGAACCAATCAGACAACTCCAGAGAGTGGCGCCACACTGGCACACCCCCTAGACTCCCCCCAACGCTCAGTAACATCGGGGGAGTTATTGCGGCATGAACACTGTCCAATCAGACACCTCACCGACTTCACAAGACGAGACTTACGCCAACGGTTCCGAATTAACTCTGGACCATTACAGTCGGAAGATCTTCAAGAGCTTACGTCGAATTGATCAACGCAACTGGGCGCACGCCTATCTGAGAGGGCTGCTCGTCACGTCGGGAAAGAAGTCTGTACGCCGGCTCGCCACCGCAGTCTCCCGCGACCCGTCCGCCGTGCAGTCTCTACGGCAGTTCGTCAGCCTCAGTCCATGGGACTTCGACGAAGTCATGGGGGAACTCACACAGTTGGTGACGGACCATCAACCGGCCCCCGTCTGGTCCATCGGTCGGGCCGTCCTGCCGAAGCGCGGTGACCGATCGGTGGGTGTCCACCGCTACTTCGATCTGCCTTCGGCCCGTACGCTCAACTGCCAACTGGGACTGGGCTCCTTCCTGTGCGTAGGAACCGCTCAGGTTCCCGTCGACTGGTGCCTGTACTTGCCGACGACCTGGACGCAGGACCCCAGACGGCGCAGTGAGGCACGTATACCGGACTCCGAGCAGTACCGGCCACTGTGGGCGCACGTACTCGGGCTCGTCGACCGGCTGTCGGCCCGCACGAACTCCGCATCCTCCGTCGTCCTCGTCGACATGAGCGACGAACCTGACGTGGGGTACCTGCTGCACGGACTCGCCAAGCGCCGCAGGGACTTCGTCGTCACGGTGCCACCCCACCTGGCGGTGCTGCACGCCGGCGAGAGCGCCGTAGCTCCTGTAAGCGCAAGGACCCTGATCCTCTCGCAAGGGGCAGAGACGGCTGTCGTCTCCCCCACGGACGGGCAGCAGCGCAAAACACCCATCCAGACGTCGCTCGTCCATCTGCCGGACAACCCCCATGGGCGCTCGCCCGGCCCCCTCTACCGGCTCTTCACCGAACAGGGCCCCAACCGTGTGCCGGGCCCACTGTGGCTCACCAGCCTCGCCCATCAGCCTGTCACGGAGATCACTTCGATCGCCGCGCTGCAGAACGAGACGATGGCCGTGGTCGGTTCCATGGAGCAGGACTTCGGGCTGTTGGACTTCGAGGGACGCTCGTTCCTCGGCTGGTACCACCACATGGCCCTCGTCTCCGCCGCGTACACCTTTCGGCGCCTGCACGGGTTCACCTCGACGTCGTCCCGCACCACGGCTCAACAGGCGCGGTAGCGACGCGGCGCACGACTTCTCACCGATTGTGGGGCCGGTTGCACGATCTGAACCGGCCCCCATGGCACACGTCAGCGGGTGTACTTGGGTTCGCGCAGTGGCCGCGGGCCGCGCTGGACCACAGGTCGGCGCGACAGCCTCTCGCCTTCCACATCCATATCGGGCAATATCCGGTCGAGCCACTTCGGCAGCCACCACGCGCGGTCGCCGAGGAGGGCGAAGAGTGCCGGGATGACAGCCATGCGGACGACGAAAGCATCGAAGAGGACCGCCAGGGCGAGGCCGAGGCCGATCATCCGCACGAAGACGTTGTCCTGCACGATGAAGCCGGAGAAGACGCTGGTCATGATGAGTGCGGCCGCAGCGACCACGCGGCCACCATGCCGGAAGCCGGTGACGACCGCCTGGCGAGTCGACTCCCCATGGACGTAGGCCTCACGCATCCGAGTTACCAGGAAGACCTCGTAGTCCATGGCAAGGCCGAAAACAACGCCGATCATGATGATCGGCAGCGTGCTGATGATTGGACCCGGCTGGTCGACCCCCACGATGTCGGCGAGCCAGCCCCACTGGAAGATCGCTACAAGGGCGCCGAGCGCCGCGGACACCGACAACAGGAATCCGAGAGCTGCCTTCAACGGCACGAGGAGCGACCTGAAGACAAGGATCAGCAACAGGAAGGCGAGACCAACCACGAGGGCGAGGTAGGGCAGCAACGCGTCGGTGAGGGTGTTGGAGAAGTCGATGAACATGGCTGTCTGACCGCTCACCAAGACCTCGGCGTCATGGGCACGCCCGACCGGGGCGAGGTCGCCACGCAGGTTCTTGACCAGCTGTTTCGTCTGATCGTCCGCAGGCCCCTTGTCCGGTACGACGTTGACGATAGCGGTATCGCCCGCCTTGTTCGGGGTCACCGCACCCACCTGTGCGACGCCGGGCTCGCCGGACAGCTTGGCGACGACAGCCTTCCCCACGGACTTGGCGTCGTGGGCCTCGATGGTAATCATCAGAGGCCCGTTGAAGCCGGGGCCGAAGGACTCCGACAACATGTCGTACGCCTTGCGCTGGGTGGTGTCGGGGGCCATAGTGCCTTCGCTGGGCAGGCCGAGCTCCAGCCGGGTCGCGGGAACGGCGACGACTCCGAGGCTGAGCACCCCGAACACTAGGACGACGACGGGGCGGCGCAGGACGAAGGCCGCCCACCGAGCACCCAGATTCGGCCGCTGCCGGGCGGCCTCTTTCGCCGCCTTGCGACGCTGACGCCCGGACAGCGGCTTACCCGCGATCCGCTTACGGTCCCTGCGGCGCAACACCTTGAACGGGGCGAAGCCGAGCAGTGCAGGCACGAGGGTGACCGCGACCAGAACGGCTATCGCGACGGTTCCTGCCGCCGCCAAGCCCATCTTCGTAAGGATCGGGACGTTGACGACAGCGAGCCCGGCGAGGGCGACGATGACTGTAAGGCCGGCGAAAACCACGGCGGAGCCGGCGGTGCCCACCGCCCGGCCGGCGGCCTCCACCCGCTCCCGGCCCTCGGCCATCTCGGCGCGATAGCGAGAGATGACGAACAGGGCATAGTCGATCCCCACGGCCAGGCCGATCATCAGGGCCAAGGTGGTGGTGGTCGAGGACAGGCCAAGCGTGCTGCCCAGGGCGCCGATCGCGGAGACGCCGATGCCGACCCCCACCGCGGCCGTGAGCAGTGGCATTCCCGCCGCTACCAGCGAACCGAAGGTCGTCAGGAGAATGAGCGCGGCGACGCCGATGCCAATGCTTTCGTACGTGCCGCTCGCCGCCTGCTTCACGGGGACCGCGTCGCCGCCCATCTCGACCACGAGCCCGTTCGCGCGAGCGTCGTCGGCCGCCTTCTTCAGGGCGTTGTGCGCGTCGTCGGACATCTTCAGGGCGGCAACCTTGTACGTGACGATCGTGTAGGCCGACGTGCCGTCCTTGCTGACGGCGCCCGTTGTGAACGGATCGGACGTCGCAACGACCTGTGGGGCCTTCGCCAGCTCGGCGACAAGAGTGGCCACGTTCTTCTTCAGCTTGGGATCCGAGATCTTCTCGTTCGCCGGCGCGCGGACCACGACCCGGGCCGAGGCGCCGTCGGCACTCGCGGCCGGAAACTTCTCCTTCAGCAGGTCGAGGGCCCTCTGGGACTCCGTACCTGGCATGGAAAAGGTGTCGGTGGGAGGGGGCGGTGCGGACGAGGCGGCGAATCCGACCCCGCCCAGAACCAGGATCCACAGCAGGACGGTGAGACCTCGTCGCCGGGCGGCTAAGCGGCCGACCCTGTAGAGCAAAGTAGCCAAGATGATCCAACTCCTGCGGACATGTGGCGAAAGTGGAGGAGGCTGTGGACTGCTACGGACTGCGCTGGAGGTCACGGTGCTGCGGCGGACGCGGGTGACACGTCTGCGACGCCCGGCGAGCGCCGGTGCGGCCGATGGCGCTGGTCAGCCGGTCCCGCTTCGGGTGGTTCTGGAGATACGTCTTCGTTACCGCGGGGGTGTCCACCAGGGGTGGGCAGGCGTTGTCGCCACCCGCTCCCCGAACTGGGCGGCCAACGCCGAACAGACCCGGCGAATGACTACACCCCCCCAGCTCGAACACGCGCCTTTGCAGAGGCGCGGGCCCCGGAGAGCGGGGGATTTCCTCTCCGGAGCCCGCGCGGACGGCACCGATGAACCGACGGGGGACGGCATCGGTACCGCGATCGTGACTTGCGCCCAGTTCGTGGTGCCTTCAACTGTCACGCCTGATCCCGACACCGTCTGCGCTCACCGGTGGTGGGCAGCGTGATGTGGAGGACCGGAACTTGGGCGCCAGCCGTTCAGAGGGAGCGTCATCTTCGCTCTGCACGTCAGTCGTGATGGGGACGCGAACTCAGATTGCCATGTATGGCGGTGAATCCAATGGCGCCAGCATGGCACCACATTGGCTCTCGCGCAAGCCTGGTGCTTGCCAAGCACTAGCGGGGGACAAAGCCCTGATCGGATGAACGCAGCCGAGCGGAATCGAAGCAACGCTGACGCCATGAGTGTGGCGATGTGGCACTACGTCAGTCTCCACTGGCCCCTTGGAGGGCGAGCCTGATCGACTGCGCGACAACGCTTCTCATACGGTCACGAACACCGGGACGTCAGTCGTCGGTTGCGACGGGGCTCATTCCCCGTCGGGATGTTTCACCACGACGTCGCCGATCACGGTCCGGGCCTGGACGCACACGACCTCTTCGGCCTGCTCGCACGCATTCAGGAGTGACAGTGCCGTATAGACGGTGCCTGCGACGGAATCGAGAGACAGGCGTGCACCGCTGGCCTCGGCCACGCCGACCCGGATGCTACCGAATGTGGTGGAGGCGACCACGTTTCCTTGGGCCACCTCCCCGACATCGATATCTCCTTGGGTGGTTCGGGCCTCCACGTCGGCGTACGCTCGGCCGATCCTGATGGCCCCCTTCTCTGCATGCAGACGGGCGACACCGCGCGCCTCTTCCACGGTCGCGTCGCCCTCGCCCTTCGCACTGATCGTGGTCCTGCCCTCGACCAGGCCCAGGTTGACGTCGCCCCGGTCCGCCGTTGCCTCGACAGCACCGGACGCACAGTCGACCGCGATGTCACCGAGGGCGGCGGCCAGTTGCAGACTGCCAGTGCGGTGGAGCCTGATGCGCCCCAGGCCCGTGCTGAGCCGGCACTCACCCAGCTCTCCCACCGCGAAAAAGTCCGCCACAATTCCCCGGCCGTGCACGCTTGATCCAGTTGGCACAGCTATCACTACGATGACCGCGCCGACGTTCCCAGCCAACTCCGGGACGTTCACGAGCAGCCGACCGTCGGCGTAGCCGATACGCAACTGCTCCGCGGTCTGTACATCGTCCTGGTCGTCGCTGTCGCACGGATACACCTCGACCAACGTCTCCGCGCGGTCACTCGCAACGATCCGAACCTGGCCGAACGCCAGCCTGAGCGCCACCCGGACAGGTAAGGGGGTGTTGTACGTCGGCATAGCGGGCCGCCTTCGGGATGTCTGCGGCCGCCGGCCTGGTGCAGACGGCAGCCCGAACGACGCAGGTCTTCGCTTCGCCGGGGGTGCTCACTTCCGTCCCCGGGGCGCGAGCTACCGGGGCACGGGCCCGTACTGCCGGGTATTGCAGTGGATCCTGACCCGCCCTCAACACGTCGGACACCTCGTCCTTCGGCCTCGCCGTGCGCGCATCGCGTCGGACTGCGCGTCCGGAATCCGTCTGCCGTGCAGGCTTCTTCAGGCACCGGCCCGGAGAACGTCGATGGGGCACCCCACCGTTCGGGCGCGAATGCCTTCCGACACCACGCGATGACACGGTAGCCCCACAACGGAACGTTCACGCAGGCAGAGGCCTGGAACTCCAGGTAGCAACAAGCGGAATCGGCCACGGATGCTCGGGCGCCACCATGACAGCCGAGATGGAATGGCCCGCCCGAGACGCCCGCAAGTTCGGTACGTTCACGTGGTGCAGGAGATGAAGCAATGTGCTTCCCCGGGACGACATGGGGAGCGTCATCCCCAGTGAGGACCAACAAAGGGCAGTCCAGCATCAGACCGGAACCGCACCGACAGGCCTCGGTAGCCCAACAGTCGGTTGCCCGCGAATATCACGCGCAGCCAAGTTCGTAAGAAGCGGACGGACCCCTGGGACGCTCTCGGGCGATGAGATGACGCCAAAGTCGGGGCAGCCTGCGTTCCGTTACGGAGCCGGTCAGTGTCGACCCAGCCGAGCACCTGCCGCTTGAACGGCTTCACCTTGCCGTTCCGGCCCTCGTCGAGTCCGTCGGAATGACGCATGAGCGCGCCGGTCGCCTCCCACGCGGACGGACTTCGGCGGTGCGGCCCTCCGCTGGTGGAGAAGGGGCTCGAACGGATCGAGAACACTGGGCAGGCCGGTCGACCGCCCGACCAGCAGTTCGTCCGCGGTGGCCACGTGCGCCAAGCAGCGGCGGCGTTGCGGGCCAGGCCGAGAGCCGGCAGGGAATGAGCCGCAGGCCCATTCCCTGGTCGAGTACGGCGTGGACGTCCGCATCATGTGCCCGCAGTCGGCTGGATCGGGTGGTTCGGCTGCGGAGGACGGGTTCGAGGGCCGCAGTCTGAAGGACCGCAGCGTCGTAGTCCGGACAGTGGCTTCCATGCCGTCGAGCAGAGTGCGTTACCGTGCCCGTCATTTCGACGGCCTCGGCAGGTCATTCGGGATGGTACTGATGGGCCGCCAGAGAGGTGCCTGCTGAGCCGGCCCGGCTGGGTGGCATCTGAGTGGCCAAGGGGAGCTTCGCCGTGGTGCCGCTCTTCCTGTTGTTCTTCGTCCTCAAGAGCACGCACCGACCGGAATCCGCTCCCCCGTTGGACGATCCTCCGCCGGTGTCAGGGACAATTCCCGACCCGTGGGACTGTCCCGCCAGCGGGACAAGGCAAGTTCGCCAGCGGCTTGCCCTCCTGGTGCCGGCACTGTCTTGACCAGCTGATCCGCTTCCGTGAACGTGGGGGTGCTTTCACGACGTCAGAGGCGCAGCGGAGTGAGGACGAAACGACGTGGGACACGCCGACAGGGGCGCCGCGCCGGCGGGATGCACCTCCCACCACGCCCAGGAGGCGTTGGCACAACGTCGAGCCCTTAACCGTTTGCGCCACAACCGCCTCGCTCGCCGGCCGCCGGCAGTGACAGGAAAGGATGCCTCCCGTGGAGTTGTCCCGGTCCGGAACCAAAATGGCCAGTCTGTCAGGGCTTCGGCTCATCATGGATGACATCGCCACGACCACTGGCTCCGCCAGTGGAACGGAGTGGCTCAACCTCGGCATAGGTAATCCCGCAGCCATACCCAAGGTGATGGACACCTGGCAACGGATGACCACCGAAGCGCTGGTCGCCTCCTTCGGAAATGTCAGCTGCCGATACGGGCCGTCGCGCGGACTGCCGGAACTCGTCGACGCGATCGCCGACTATTTCAACAAGCGCTACGACTGGACTATCGAGCCGCGCAACATCGTGGTGGGGCCCGGCAGCCAGATGCTCTGTTTCATCGCCGCGGCGCTCTTCACCGGGGCGGGCGCGACCCGCGACACCAAGCTTGTCCTGCCGATGACACCCGACTACACGGGCTACCAGGGCCTTTCCCTAACGCCCGGTGGAATCACGGGAGTTGAGCCCGTCTTACACCTTCAGGACGACCGGTCGTTCCGCTATCTATTTGATATGCCAAGCCTTGAGGGGCTGACAGACGTCGGGCTCATGCTGCTGTCTAGCCCGAGCAACCCAGCCGGCCGCTGCGCATCACACGACGAGATACAGCGGCTTGTCGCGGCCGCCCACCGCCACGATGTACCGCTCGTGGTCGACAACGCGTACGGCGCTCCGTTCCCCGCCATCGGCGGACCGTCGACAGCGCCGATCCGGGACGAACACGTCATCAATGTCTTCTCCCTCTCGAAGGCCGGACTTCCAGGAGAGCGCCTGGGCTTCGCCATCGCCGATGAGCAACACATCGACCCGATCGTCTCGTTCTTGTCCAACTCAGCGCTGCACGCCCCTCAGTTGGTCCAGTCGACGCTGACTCACGCGCTGCGGTCCGACGTCCTCGACATGCTCGTCGCATCGGTCATCGGTCCCTTCTACGCCGAGCGCAGGAAATTCGTCGAGTCGCTGCTGGCGGAGACCCTGCCGGAGGACATCGCCTGGCACTTGCACGCCTCCGAGGGCGGCATGTTCTGCTGGGTCTGGGTGGACGAGGAGTGGTTCGACGACTTGCGTCTGTACGAGACGCTCAAGCGCAGGGGCGTTTTCGTCGTACCGGGAAGACATTTCTTCACCGACGCCGAGCACAGCCAGAGCCTCGGCCGCCACGCCCAGCAGTGCTTCCGCATCAGCATCACTCCCGATCCGGACACCATCGCTGCCGGAGTCCAGGTCATCGCGGCGGCGCTCGACGACATGCGCGCCGAAAGCGTCGGAATATCGCAGTAACCACTGCAAGCCTGAGAATACTCACGTCATCACATCCGACCTGAGAATTTTCATGGATCAGGACGCCGAGTCGGTCCCGGCACAGAACCCGGGCGTTCTTCCCTGAAGCGGGCAGATGCCGGGCCCGGCAGGCGGTGGCTTCTGTAACTCCCGATGCCGACGGCGCGTCCGGCGTTCCGTGACGGCGGTCGTGCGAGGACCCGGACTCGCGCCCTGAGGATTCGGATCCCGGTCGCCGCGAGCACGGCTACGAACGCACCGGTGAACTTGGCGTCCCGGCCTCGGAAGACGAGCTTGAAGTCGATGGCTGGCCCGTGCAAGGGCGCCGCAGTTCGGGAGCGCACTGCGGGTGGGACAGCTCCGCGGAACCTATCGGCGTGCCAGGCCGACAGGTTCCGCGGGGGCACGACCAAGCGCATCCTGCGCGGGTGACTGCCTGTCAGCAGCTGGGCCCGCGCGGTCGAAAGACGGCCCAGCGATGATCACGGCCCGTCGGCCGTCCAGCCATGATCCATTCGACGGCCCTACAGGCCGAGGGCACGACCCGGCAGTTCGTGCCCCACAGGATCACGGCCGAGTGGCTCTGCCGGGTGACTCGGAGCAGTCGAACGCCCGCGATTCCGCCTACTCCGATCGGGCACGTCCAGCACCATCAGCGTCACCAGCGTGGCCTTGAAAGACCTCACCGCCGGAGCACATGACCCCGCATGCCCGACCCGACCATGGCAGCAAGGTCAGCCAACTACCGCATCCTCCACGGCGTCAGGTGCGTGAGCCTCGACGAAAGGCAGAATCTCGCGAAAGCGCAGTACGGTGCCGTGACAATAGTTGGCGTTGTGCTCAAGGCTCCGCTGCGGCATGTAGGGCATCTTCTGCCGGGCATGGTGGTTGATCCGCAGCTCGACCCGTCCTGATACGGCGTCGCCCTGTACGTCGGCGTCGAGCATCTCGCGCTCGGTCAGCAGCCGGGCCAGCTCAGCGGAGACCTCCACGATGAAGGTCTCCGCATCGCCCAGGCCGTGCACAGTGACCTCCGTGAACTCGTAGTCCGGGACGCTCACCGGTTCGCGGTAGATGTAGGGCCGTGCCAGCAGGTCCATCTCGAACGCCTGCCGGGCCATCGGGTCCGACCACCACTTCTGGGTCGTGACGTAGTCGACCAGCACCCTGTCGAACTCCTCACGATGGGTGCTGAGGATCATGTGCCCGATCTTTCCGCTGAGGAGCACGTCGTAATTCGTCAGGTCGGCCAATGACGTGGCGATGAGGTGAAGCACCTCGGAATCCGTCTGTTGCCGCATGAAACGCGCGACACTGTCGAACAGATCGCCGTAGGAGACGATGCCGGCGGCATCGAGATAACCGGAGAGCAGGAACAGGCCACGCATGTTGTAGATCGTGTGCATTGCGTGGTAGAGCCAGTACGCGTCGCGGCACTCCTCCTTCGACACCCAGTTCGTGGCTACCACGACCTCCGCCTCGGCCACCTCGCTCGGAACGGGTTCCGTGGTCAGGCCGTACTGTTCCACCTGGTTGTACATGGGAGTGTTGTGCAGGAGAAGCTGCGGATAGACGATGACGGTGTCGGCGTAGGACCGGCACAACTTCGTCAACCCGTCCTTGAACGACTCGGGGGTCTCGCCCGGAAGCGGCCAGATCAGTTCGACATAGGAACTGATCTGCTTTTCCCTGAGCGTGCGCTGAAGCTCGACGAAGGTCTCTTCGCGGATGTTGGACCGCTCGATGAGTTTGAGGGCCTCGGGGTTCAGCGTCTGGAGCGAGATGGGCTGCGTCACCATGAGGTCGCCGCGTACGAAGATCTCGGTGATCTGCGCCATGCGTTCCGGCCGGTTCTTGGTGGCCGCCATGTAGACGACCAACGGGTAGCCGACTTCCTTCTTGCGTTTCACGATGTGCTCGGTCATCTCCACGTCACGGGGTGACTGCCCCCAGTTGGCGTCGGCGATGAACAGTCCGGAGAGCCCGTTCTCGGCGATCCAGTCCAGCTCGGCCCTGATCCGTTCCTCCTCGAACTTGATCACCTTCGAGTTGGTGGCCGCACCCCAGTAGCAGAAGGTGCAGCGGAAGGGGCAGCCGCGGTTCGTCTCCAGGATCCCCATGCTGAACTCGCGGCCGTCGAAGACGCCGGTGAGGAAGGGCGAGGGAATTTCCATGAGATTGCTGATCCGCGGTGCGGGTTCCGTCGTGACGAGCTCGCCGGCGGACCAGAAGCTGAGACCGGGGACCTGGTGCATGTCGGGCGTCGGGCTGTTGAGCTGCCTGAGGAACTCGACGGAGGTGCGCTCCCCTTCCCCGTTGCACACGTAGACGTTCTCCGGCTCGCCCGCGAGGTAGGTGGCGGCGTGGTTCATCACCTGCGGTCCACCGAGCAGGTAGTGGGCCTGCGGCTGCCGTTCCCGCAGTTCCCTCAGCAGCCAGCTGACCAGCTTCATGTTCCAGATGTAGCAGCTGAAGGTATAAACCTGTGCGTATTTCCCGGCCAGTTCCTCCAGCAGCTTGTGCCGGTCATCGGTCACCGGGTAGGAAACTATTTCGAAGGAATGGGTCGATCCGACTTCGACGTCCTCCTGCGCACACGCCTGAATGTAGCCAGACGCGAGCGGCAGGATGTTCTCGTAGGTGGGAATCTCCACGAGCACGACTTTCCTGCGCTCCTGGTGGCTACTCCCGGTCCTTATCGGGATGTTTTTGATGAGCATTCCGGACCTCCGCCCCGAATCCTGTGCCGTCAGCTTGTCGATTTACGTGGGTACGAAAGGTGCAACGGCCTTTTCTCGCGGACTCCGGCCTGCCGTTTCACAGACATCCGTGCGCGTTCCTGCCGGGCACTAGGACGCGGGCGTCCCGGCCTGGTCGGTCAGCAGATCGATGCGTTCGGCCAGGCCGGCGAGAACGGGCGTGTCGATCAGGACGCGGACCGTGAAATCGATCTTCCAGAACCGGCGGGCCTCCAGAACCACCTTGGTGGCCAGCAGAGAGTCCCCGCCGAGACTGAAGAAATCCTGGTCGCGCCCGACCTTGTCCAGTTTGAGGACGTCGGCCCAGATCGTCGCGAGCTGACGTTCCGTCTCCGTCTCGAAGTCGCCTTCCATTGCCTACCCCTTTCCGCGCTGGCGGTTGTGCTGTCCATGGCCTTGCAGGTGAAGGTCCGCGAGGGTCTGGGCGACCGCCTTGCGGTCCGCTTTGCCGCTCGGTGTACGTGGCAGTTCCGGCAGTACGGTGATGGAGATCGGTACCGATTGCCTGGGCAGCAGTGCGGTCAGGTCGGCCAACGCCCGGTCGGCGTCGAAGGCCGTTCCCTCGCCGTCGACCGTGACGGCGGCGCGCAACTGCCGTGAACCCTCGGCTATTTGGAGCGGCACGCACACCGCTTCCGTGACACCCGGCTGTGCCAGCAGACAGGCGTCCACCTCCAGTGGGTTCACCCGGATTCCGCGGATCTTCACCTCGTTGTCGGCGCGACCGACGTAGTGGATGACGTTGTCCTCGACACGCACCAGGTCGCCGGTACGGAAGGCCCGGTTGAGGCCGGGGTGGGCGAGGTCGACCGGGATGTAGCGGGACGCTGTGAGGTTGGGCTGGTTGAGGTAGCCGGCCGAGAGTGGCAGGCCCGCCACCAGCAGCTCCCCCACCGCCGGTTCGGCCTCGTCGACCGGCTCGACGATCAGCTCACAGCCCGGCAGCGGGCTCCCGATCGGCGGCAGCGTCGGCCACTCCTCGGGCGGCCCGGTCAGCGTGTGCGCGGTGACCATGGCGGACTCGCTCTGGCCGTAGTGGATGTTCAGCCGGCAGCCGGACAGGCGCCGGAAGAAGTCCTTTACGGTCGGCGTGCAGACGAGTTGCTCGCCGCCGATGTTGACCTCCCGGAGCGCGAGACCGTCCAGCGACTCGGCCGCTGCGGCAACAGCGGTCAGCATGTTCAGGGCCACGTACGGCAGGAACAGGCGCTCGATCCGCTGCTCCGCCAGCCAGTCGAGCAGGGCGATCGGGTCGCGGCGCAGCGGCTCCGGCATGATCACCAGCGTTCCCCCGCCGCCCAGTGTGCCGAGGACCTCCTGGAACCACACGTCGAAGTTGAGCGGCGTGAACTGGGCGGTGCGCAGGTCCGGCCGGACCGAGTGGCTCCGCTGCCATTCCGCCATGTTGTCGATGCAGCGGTGCGGCAGTACGACGCCCTTGGGGAGGCCCGTGGACCCGGAGGTGTAGATGATGTAGACGGGCAGGTCGGCCTGGCACGCGTGCCGCGGCACGGCTGTGTCGTCGGGCGTGGTCGCCGTCGTCCGGTCCGGTGCCGGCGGTATGGGCAGGGACGGCACGCCGGTCGCGAACTCGGGCTCGGGGCCGGCGAACAGCAGCAGCTTGGCGCCGCTGTCGGTCTTCATGTGCTCAAGGCGCCGCACCGGGTAGTCGGCGTCGAGCGGCACATACGTGGCGCCCAGACGCACGGTGGCGAGCATCGCGGCCACGATCGCGGCGCTTCGTGAGCCGGTGATCGCCACCCGGTCGCCGGGACGGATTCCGTGGTCCACCAGGAGCGTGGCGATGTGCCCGATCCACCGGGTCAGGTCGTGGTACGTCACTTCTTGGTCCTCGTCGCGGACCGCGACAGCGCCCGGCCGCGCCGCCGCCGTCACGGCGAATGCCTCCAGCAGACACGGCGGATCCGCCGGGCCGCCCCACAGCGAGGAGTGCGGACGGGACACGGTCGCCGTTGTCGATTTACCTGCCATCTGCCATCTGCCATCCCTAGGCCAAGGTCGCTCGTGAAACCGCCGTGCAGGTGGGTTCCCGGGAGTAGAATGATCAGACCGATTTCCCCATGGCGTCGAAGGCGTCACGAGGTGGTCCTTGTGCGGAACTCTTCATTTCCGGTATCTCGCTCAGGTCCGCCAGCAGTGTGGCCTCTTCGAACCTGAGATAGAAATGCCCGCCGGGAAATACCCGGAACCGGAAGTCGCCGTGTGTCAGTTCCGCCCAGCGGCGCATCTGTTCCGGGGTGACTTCGGAATCTTCGTCACCGGTGTAGCCGTAGACCGGGCATTCGAGCATGGGCCGGGGGCCGCCGGAATAGTCGTCCACCAGGTGATAGTCCGCGCGGACTGCAGGGAGCACGATCTCCCTCAGGTCGGAGTCCGCGAAGACCGCGGCACGGCTCGCGTCGAAGCTCACGACATGGGCGATGATCTCCTCGTCCGTGCCGGAGATCATCTGCCGGCCGGCCAGTGCGTGGGTGGCCCGTCTGCCGGACACACACAGTGCGGCCGGCGGGCAGCCCCATTGCTGGAACCGCAGCGCCACCTCGTGCGCCACCGAAGCCCCCATGCTGTGGCCGAACAACACCAGCCGGTGCCGCGTCAGTTCGCCGAGCGCCTCGGCGATCTCGTCCGCGAGGGCTTCCAGCTTGGGCGGGAACGGATCGCCGAACCGGTCCTCGCGGCCCGGGTACCGGATGGCGAGCACGCCGATGTCCGAGGGCAGTCCCAGAGCCCAGGTGCGGAACGCGCTCGCTCCGGCGCCGGCGGGCGGGAAGCAGACGAGTTTCGTCTCGCACCCGTCGTCGTCGCGGTAGCGGCGTACCCACCGCTCTTCCACCGGGCTCCTCATCGAGAGGCCCCCTTTCCGTCGCGGGCTGTGCGGGTGTTCAACGGGTGTCCCCGCCGACCTCGGCGAGGACGGCCTGCTCGACGTCGTGTCCCGCGCGCCGGGCGGCGATCGAGTCGACGATCTCGCCGCTGCGTACCGCGATGTTCGACAGCAGCGAGGAGGTCAGGCCGTGGGTGTGTTCGGTACCGCCCTGGAGATAGATGCCGCACCGGGCCTCGGGGGCGGTGACGATGCGGTAGTCCCGCTCCACCCGGTACCGGCCCGCCTCGTCGCGCAGGCAGAGGCGGTCGAGATCGCCGAGCAGGCCTGTGGGCTCCATGGCCTCGTAGCCAGTGGCGCAGACAAGGGCGTCGAAGTCGAGTTCGGACACCTCGGCGTCGGGGCCGCCCTGGAGGGAGACCCGGGTCTCGGCGCCGACGCGCTTGACGCCGGTGATCCGCGTCAGGTTGAGGAACTTCAGCCGGCTGACGCCCCGTACCTCGTCGTCGTACGACCTGCGGTACAGATCCCTGATCACGTCGTCGTCGACGACCGAGTAGTTGGTGTTGCGGTGGTACCGCCAGAACGCCTCGCGGGTCTGCTCGGTGCCGAAGTAGTAGTCGTCAACGGCCTCCAGGTCGAAGACCTGGTTGGCGAAGGGGGTGTCGTCCGCGACGGAGTAGCCGTACGACGGGATGACCGACCAGACCTGGGCGTGCGGGAGTTCGTCGTACAGGAACCTGGTGATCTCGGCGGCGCTCTGTCCCGCTCCGGCCACCGCCACCCGGCGCAGCTCCCGGGGGTCCATCCGACGGTACTTCTCCAGGAACTCGGAGCTGTGCCAAACGCGTTCGTCGCGCTCGGTTCCCTCGGGCATGCTCGGGACCAGGCCGGTGGAGATGACCACGTTCCGTGCCTCGACCACGCGGCCGGCCCTGCCGTTGGCGTCCGCGACCTCCAGCCGCAGCCGGTCCGACAGCTCGGGGACGGCGCCGCGCGGCAGCCGGATCGACGTCACGTCCGAGTCGTAGGCGATGCGGTCGGCCACCCGGGCCTGCGCCCACTCCAGGTACTGGTGGAACTCCTGGCGGGTGGGGAAGAAATCCTGGTTGTTGACGAACTGCGGGAGCCGCCCCGACGCGTGCAGATAGGCGATGAAGCTGAAACTCGACGTCGGATTGCGGAAGGTAACCAGGTCCTTGAGAAAGGATATCTGCATGGTCGTCGTCGGCAGCAGCATGTTGCGGTGCCAGCCGAAAGTGGGTTGCCGCTCGAAGAAGAGGGCGCTGATCTCGTTGTCCGGATCAGCCGCCGCGTGTTCTTCGAGAGCGATGGCGAGCGAAAGGTTGGACGGACCGAACCCGATGCCGACCACGTCGTAGATCTCGTGTTCACGATTACCCATAGAGAATTCTCCCGCTGGCATGGCTGCACGGTGCACTGTTCGCATCTTCGACCGGTAATCTTCCGCTCCAAGAAACTCCCACGTCCAGACGGGCTGGCATTTTCATCGGTCGCGCCGCCAACGTAGACCCGGCACGGCGAGTAATTCAAGGTACGTCCGTGCGGTCAGTGCATTTGTGTCCCGCCGGCGGGACACAAATGCATACGTACACCAGACATTTGTTTGCGACTTCGTTGCCGCGCGATGGATGCTCAGAGGACTTCGCCCCCTTTCGTCCTTCTGCGCAGGGTCGGCCTGCTCGACTTCGTGAGGTCCTTCCACCTGTCCGACAGACCGGCGATGGTGCGGGCCGCGAACAGGGTGCGGATGGACACCTCTACTTTCAGCTCGGCCCGGATCAGACCGACCAGTCTGATCGCGCGCAGCGAGTTGCCGCCGAGGTCGAAGAAGTCGGCGTCGATGCCCACCCGGTCCAGTTGGAGGACGTCGGCGAAGGCCTCGGCCAGGACGCGTTCCGTGTGGTTGCGTGGTGCCCGGTACCGCCCGCCGTCGAACACCGGCGCCGGCAGCGACGCACGGTCCACCCTCTCACCGGCCGTGACCGGCAAGCGTTCCAGCAGCACGAACGCCGAGGGGACCATGAACTCGGGCAGGCGTTCCACGGCGAACCGGCGCAGTTCCGCGGCCGTGAGGGCGGTCTCGCGGTCCCGCACGGGAACCGCATAGGCCACCAGCCGACGCTGTGCGGTGTCGTCCTTCCTGGGGACCACCACTGCCTGTGCCAGCCCGGGGTGCTCGGACAGCGCCTCCTCGATCTCGGCCGGCTCGACCCGGACACCACGGCTCTCGGCCTGTACGTCGGCCCGCCCCACGTACGCGACGAGGCCGTCGGTGCGCCATCGCGCCCGGTCGCCGGTCCGGTACATGAGCCCACCGGGTGGACCAAACGGGCAGGCCACGAAACGCTCCGCGGTCGGCCCCGGTCGCCCGGGACGGCCGCGTGCCACGCCTGGTCCGGCCACATACAGTTCTCCGGTCACGCCCTCGGGGACCGGCGCCAGTCCCGGTCCCAACACGTAGCAGGCGGTGCCGTCCGCTGGGCGGGCGACCGCGCCGGGGTGGACGGGTTCGTCCGGGTCCAGACGGTGGGACACGGCGAAGACGGTCGTCTCCGTCGGACCGTGGCCGTTGGTGATCGTCACCTCGGGGCAGGCCTCCCGAACCCGTCGCACGGCGGCGGCGCACACCCGGTCCCCGCCGGTCCACACCTCGCGCAACCCGGCGATCCACTTGGGGCGTTCCGCCGCGATCGCCGAGAACAGGCCCGGGGGCAGCCACATCGCGGAGACCTCGTTCGCCGCTCGCAGCTCGGTCAGCGTGTCGAGGTGCGGCTCGCCCGGGGGAGCCACGACCACCCGGCCGCCGCTCAGGAGCGGCAGCCACACTTCGAGGGCGAGCGCCTCGGAGGTGGGCGGCGCATGCCACAGCACGGTGTCGGGCCTGCCTTCGAGCGGGGTGTGCTCCATGACGAGCCGCTGCACGTTCCGGTGCGTCACCCCGATTCCGATGGCCGCGCCCGTCGCCTCGGAGCCGTACAGCACGGCCAACAGGCCGTCCGCGTGCGGCGGGACCGGTGTCTCCCGCACGCCGTCGCCGTCGTCGCCGGTGTCCGACCGGATGTCGTCGAACACAACCGCCGGGACCTCCAGCTCGGCGGAGAGCGCGTCGGCGGTCAGGGCGTCGGCGAGCAGCAGACGTGCCCCAGCGTCCTTGACCACGGGCCTGATCCGCGTCACCGGTTGCGTCGGGTCGATGGGCAGGTACGCCCCGCCCACTTTCGCCACCCCCAGCAGGGCCACGACCAGGTCCACCGATCGAGACAGCGCCACCGCCACGACCGTCTCGGGTCCGACCCGCCGGCGTCGCAGCACCCGGGCCAGCCGACTCGATCGCTCGTCCAACTCCTGGTACGAGAGCGCCGATTCGCCGGACAGCAGCGCGACAGCTTCGGGGGCTCGCGCCACCTGACGGGCAAACAGCTCCGGCACCGTCAGCCCCGGGACGTCGATGTCGTCCGGTGTCCTCAGCACCCGGTCCCGTTCGGCACCGCTCACCACGTCCAGCGCACCGACCGGCAGTTGTGGGTCGGCAGCCAGCAGGGCGCGGAGGTACGCCATCAACTCGGTGCCGATGAAGCGGAGTTCGGCGCCGGAGTACAGGAGCGCGGGGGCGTCGAGCCGGAGGAACAGGTCGCTGTCGGCGCTCCCGTCGGTGTGCACGCCGACCGAGAGCTCGTCGAAGGCCCCGATCGTCGCGCCGATGTGCCGCGCCGGTCGGCCGGCGAAGTGGAGCTGCTCCGCGAAGTCGACGACGTTGATGACAGTGCCGAAGCTGCCGCGGCCATTGAGGACGGTTCCGGCGGCTCGCTGGATGTCCGAGTAGTGGCAGGCGGTGTGACCGAAGATCTCGTACGTCTCGTCGAGCACCGCGTCGGCGATCCCGGTGAAGGTCGCGTCGAGCGGCACCCGCACCCGCATCGGCACCACGTTCACGGCCACGCCCGGCGTTTCGGCGGCCGCTCCGGCGCGATTGCCCACGGCCAGCGAGAGGAGGAACTCCGGTTGCTCGCAGCGGTGCCGCACGAGCACCGCCACCGCCGCGGCGAGGAGCGACGACATCCACACGCCCATGGACTTCGCGGCCTCGGTCCAAGTGTCCGCCTCGGCACGCGGGACGGTCAGCGTGCGGCTCGCCATGCCGATGGAGTCGGCCAGCTGCGACCAGCGGTCGGCGCTGCTCAGGGGTTCGCCGAGCACGGACCGCGTGCTGTCGGACAGGGCGACGCGCGGGAGCTGGGCCGGCGAGGGCGGGTCCGTCAGGTAGGTGCGCCAGAACTCCGTGTCGTCGGTGAACGTCTCGGAGGTCAGGTATTCGGCCCCCTGGGCCGCGAACGACTCGATGTCCCACGGGTGCGGCGGTTCCGGTATCCGCTCGCCCCGCACCAACGCCGTGTACACCTCGGCGAGGCGCCCGGACAGCAGACCGCCCGCGCCGTATCCGTCCGACACGAGGTGGTGGTAGGCGATCACCACGAGGGAGCGTGTCGGCGCGAGGGCGACCACGCCCAGCCGGAACAGCAGATCGCGCTCCAGGTCGAACGGTCGGCCCACCAGGTCCGCGAGCACCTCCCGGGCCGCCTGCTCGGGATCTGCCGCGTTGCCGACATCCATGAAGAACGGCCGCCAGTCGCCCAGTTCATGGGGAACCTGCCGCAATTCGCCGTCCTCTTCGACGAAGTTGACGCGCAGTACTTGCGCTTCCTCCAGCACGTGCCGGAATGCGGATTCCATGGCCCCGGCGTCCAACTCGCCGTCCACGTCCCACAGGAACATCGCGTGGTTCAGCGTGTCGGGAGACATTTTCTGCGCCAGCCACAGCCCTTTTTGCGCGGACGACGTACTGAACGAACGCACACGGATCATCTCCTCAACGAAGAACTCGCAGTGTCCCGTCGACGGGACGGCCCTACGGGGGTGGAAGGAACCCGGAGCGCGGTGGGATCACTGCCGGTCGCGCTCGGCCATCGAGGTCGCGATGTACGCGGCGACCAGTCTCGGTGACGGGTATCGCAGCACCAGATTGGCCCGCAACTTGAGCCCGGTCGAGGCCGCCAGGCGCTTACTCAGTTCCACCGAGAGCAATGAGTCGAATCCGCTGTCCTTGAACTCCAGGTCGGGGTCGAGGATTTCATCAGAAGGCCGGCCGAGCACGACCGCGACCCTTTCCAGGACGTGGGCCAGCACGAGTGCCCGCGCGTCGCCCTCGGGAAGCCCGGACAGGCGCTCCGCTATGGGAACGGCCTGGTCATCGTCCGCGGAAGGCTCCGTGGCGGCCACCTCCGGTGCGGTCGCCGTGGGCGCGGAGGTCAACCAGTACCGCTGTCGCCGGAACGCGTACGTCGGCAGGTCCACCCGCCTCCGCGCGCCGAAGAGGGTGTCCCAGTCCACGGACCCGCCCCGGACGTGCAGTTGGGCCAGTGAGCCGAGCACGGCCTCGACCTCGCCCCGGTCCCGCCGCGACGACGACAGGACCAGCGCGTCGTCGACCTCCTCGACCATCTCCTGCACCGGGACGGCCAGCACGGGGTGCGGGCTCATCTCGACGAAGACCCGGAAGCCGTCGTCGACCAGGCGTCGGACGGAGGACTCGAAGAGGACCTTCTCGCGCAGATTGTTGTACCAGTAGGCGGCGTTCAGGTCCGTGGTATCGATTTTCTCGCCATACAGGGTGGAATAGAAGGGCAGTGCCGAGGTTTTGGGGTCGACGTCGGACAGCGGTCCGATCACCTGGTCGCGGACCTGCGTCACCTGGTGCGAATGCGAGGCGTAGTCGACGGATATGCGCCGGGCCTGTGCGCCTTCGGCTTTCATCTTCTCGACGAATTCGTCGAGTGCGTCCGGTTCTCCTGAAACCACCACCGAGCGGGGTCCGTTGACGACGGCGACGCTCAGCCGCTGGTTCCAGGGAGTCAGACGTGCCTGCACGAGATCCGGGGACTCCGCGACCCAGGCCATCCCGCCGTGCCCGACCAGACTCACCAGGGCCCTGCTGCGCAGCGCCACGATCTTGGCGGCGTCGCGCAAAGACAGCGCACCGCAGACATGGGCAGCCGCCATCTCGCCCTGGCTGTGCCCCACCACCGCGGCCGGTTCCACACCCCAGGACCGCCACAGGGCGGCCATGGACACCATCACCGAGAACAACGCGGGTTGAACCACGTCCACCCGGTCCAGTGTCGGTGCCCCTTCCCCGCCGTGCACGACATCGAGCAGGGACCAGTCGACCCACTCGGCCAGTGCGGCCGCGCAGTCGTCGAGGCTTTGGGCGAAGACCGGGAAGGCGTCGTACAGCTGCCGGCCCATGCCGACCCACTGCGATCCCTGCCCCGGGAACATGAAGACCGTGCCACCGAGGTCCCCCGCCACGCCGCGGACCGTACCGACGGATTCCGTGCCCTCTGCCAGCGCCGCCAGGCCGCTCAGCAACTCGTCCCGGCCGCGCCCCAGCACCACCGCGCGATGCTGGAACCGCGACCGGCTCGACACCAACGACCAGCCGGCGTCGACGACATCGAGACCCTCGTCTGCGGCGGCGAAGTCGCGCAGTGCCGCCGCCTGCCGCTCCAGGGCCGCCGCGCTCCTGCCGGACACCACCCAGGGCACCAGTCCACCGACGACGCCCGGGCCCGGACCGTGTGCGTCCGTCCGCTCCAGGGGCGATTCCTGCTCCAGGATCACATGCGCGTTGGTGCCGCTGACTCCGAACGACGACACCGCGGCCCGGCGCGGTCCGTCGGTCCGGGGCCAGGCACGCCCCTCCGCCAGGAGTTCGACCGCACCGGAGGACCAGTCCACGTGGTGTGAGGGGGTGGCCGCGTGCAGGGTTTTGGGCAGGAAGCCGTGGCGCAGGGCCATCACCGTCTTGATGACACCGGCGACTCCGGCCGCGGCCTGGGTGTGGCCGATGTTCGACTTCAGGGATCCGAGCCAGAGGGGCCTGCCCTCGGTGCGGCCCTGCCCGTAGGTGGCCAGCAGTGCGCCTGCCTCAATGGGATCGCCCAATGTCGTTCCGGTGCCGTGGGCTTCGACCAGGTCCACCTCGGCGGGCGTGACCCCGGCGTTGGCCAGTGCCTGCCGGATGACCTTCTCCTGAGCGAGGCCGTTGGGCGCGGTCAGTCCGTTGCTGGCCCCGTCCTGGTTCACTGCGGTACCGCGGACGACGGCCAGGACCGGGTGGCCGTTGCGGCGGGCGTCGGAGAGCCGCTCCAGGAGCAGCACGCCCACCCCCTCGGCCCAACCGGTGCCGTCGGCGCCCTCCGCGAAGGACTTGCACCGGCCGTCGGGCGACAGACCGCGCTGCCGCGAGAACTCGACGAAGATCGAAGGCGTCGACATCACCGACGCCCCGCCCGCCAGCGCGAGGGAGCACTCCCCCGAGCGCAGTGACCGCACGGCCAGATGCAGGGCCACCAGTGACGACGAACACGCCGTGTCCACGGTCACCGCGGGCCCGGTCAGGCCCAGTTCGTACGCGACCCGGCCGGAGGCCACGCTCAGCGCGCTGCCGTGCAGCAGGTAGCCCTCCAGCTCGTTCTTGCTGCCCTCCAGGAAGCGTGCGCCGTACTCCGACGAGCTGGCCCCCGTGAAGACGGCGACGTCGGTGCCGCGCACCAAGGCGGGGACGATGCCCGCCCGCTCGAAGGCCTCCCACGAGGTCTGGAGCAGCAGGCGTTGCTGCGGGTCGATCGCGAGCGCGGCGCGTGGGCTGATGCCGAAGAAGTCCGCGTCGAAGTCGGCCACGTCCGTCAGGAATCCGCCGTGACGCGTGTACGAGCCGCCGACCGTGTCGGGATCCGGGTCGTACACCTCCGGCCAGCCGCGGTCCGCCGGGAACTCCCGCACCATGTCCTGGCCGTCGCGGACCATGTTCCACAGGTCCTCGGGCGACGACACGCCTCCCGGGTAGCGGCACGCCATGCCCACGACGGCGATCGGCTCGCCCCGGCCCGCCTTCAGGGCCTCGTTCTCGTGCCGGAGGCGGTCGCGCTCCTCCAGCAGTGTGCGGAGCGCCCGTTCGACCCGGTCCCCGCCCTCCGCCGTACGCTCCGCGGAGTTGTTCATGTCACTTGCCCCTCTCGTCCAGTGCCAGGTCGACGAGTGCTTCCAGGTCCATGGCCCCCAGTTCGTCCGCGCCGCTGTCCGCGTCCGGCCGGCGTGGTTCGGCGCAGGCCATGACCAGCTCCAGTAGCCCCGCCCTGCGCAGGCTGTCGATCGGGACGGTCCGCAGTGCTTCGCGGATCTCCGCGTCCTCGGCCGTGCTCCTGTCGGGCACCGGACGCAGCAGGCCGAGCAGGTGCCGGGCCAGGTCGCGTGGTGTCGGGTAGCTGAAGACGAGCGTGGTCGGCAGGTGCAGTCCGGTCGCGGACGCGAGGCGGTTGCACAGCTCTACGGAGGTCAGCGAGTCGAATCCGAGGTGGGTGAACGCCTGGTCGGCGTCGACGACCGCGCCGGACGGGTGTCCGAGCACGAGGGCGGACTGCCGGCGGATCCAGTCCAGTACGGCGGTCTCCGCCTCATCCCGCGCCAGGGCGGCCAGCCCGTCGGGCAGGCCGAGGGGGGAACCGCCCCTGCTCGTGCCCGTCGGCTTCCGCCGGGTGCGGCCGGTGTCGACGAGATCGCGCAGGAGGAGCGGCAGTTCGGCTCCGGTCCTGTTGCGCAGCGCGGGGAGGTCCAGCCGGGCCGGGATGAGCACGGGCCTGTCGATCGCGCGTGCCGAGTCGAGCAGGGCCAGGGCTTCCGGTGCCGGCATCTCGGCGACGCCCAGCCGCCGGACCCGCGAGAGGTCGACGTCGTTCAGGTGCCCGGTCATGCCGCTCGGCTGCTGCCACCAGCCCCAGCACAGGGACGTGCCGACGAGGCCGGACGCCCTGCGCCGCGCCGCCAGACCGTCCAGGAAGCCGTTCGCCGCCGCGTAGTTGGCCTGTCCTCCGGTGCCGAGTGTGCCCGCGAGCGCGGAGAACAGGACGAACGCGGAGAGGTGGTGTTCCTTGGTCAGTTCGTGCAGGTTGACCGCGCCGCCGGCCTTGGCACGCAGTACGTGGTCGAGGCTCTCGGCGGTCAGCGATTCGACGGTGCCGTCCGCGAGCACTCCTGCAGCGTGCAGGACCGCCGTCAACGGGTACGCGGGCGGCATGTCGGCGAGGAGGTCCGCCACGGCGGCCCGGTCCGCGACATCGCATGCCACGACCTTGACGCGTGCGCCCGCCTTCTCCAGGTCCGAGACCAGCTCCGGGGCCCCGTCGGCCGCCATTCCCCGGCGGCCGGCCAGCACCAGGCTCCGGACGCCGTGTTCGGCGACGAGGTGCCGGGCCACCAGTGAACCCACTCCCCCGGTTCCGCCGGTGACCAGAACGGTCCCGCCGCCGTAGCCGCTGCCCAGATCGAAAATGATCTTCCCGGTGTGGCGGCCCTGGCTCATCTCGCGAAACGCCGTGCGTGCGTCGCGGATGTTCCGGACGGCGATCGGGTTGAACCGCACCCGCCCGTCGGCGAACAGCTCCATGACGGCCCGGAACATCTCACTGATCCGGTCCGGGCCGGCCTCGTAGAGGTCGAAGGCCCGGTAGTCGACGCCCGGATGGTCGGCCGCCACCTGCCCGGGCTCGCGGATGTCCGTCTTGCCCATCTCGACGAAGCTCCCGCCCTCGGGCAGCAGCCTCAGCGAGGCATCGACGAAGCTGTGCGCGAGCGAGTTCAGTACGACGTCCACGCCGCGACCGCCCGAGGATTCCAGGAACGTGTCCGCGAACTCCAGGTCCCGCGACGACGCAAGGTGCGCATCGTCCAGCGCCAGAGCGCGCAGTGCGGGCCACTTGGCCGGGCTCGCGGTTCCGAAGATCTCGGCACCGACGTGCTTCGCCAGTTGTACGGCCGCCATTCCCACACCGCCGGCTGCGGCGTGGATGAGGATCCGTTGGCCCTTCTCCAGGTTGGTCACACGGAACAGGGCGTAGTAGGCGGTGAGGAAGGCACCCGGCACCGACGCGGCCTCGACGTAGCTCCAGTCTTCCGGGATGGGCATGAGCATGCGGTGATCGGCCACGGCCACGCGGCCGAAGGCGCCGGAGAAGATGCCCATGACGCGGTCGCCCGGTGCGAGGCCGGTGACGTCGTCCGCCACCTCGATCACGGTGCCAGCGCCCTCGCTGCCGATGCCTGCGTCGATGGCGGTCCTCGTCACCAGCCCCAGGGCGATCGTGACGTCCCGGAAGTTGAGGCCCGCCGCGTGCACGGCGACGCGGACCTGTCCGCTCGTCAGCGGCGCCTCCGCCTCCGGGCAGGGGACCCAGATCAGGTTCTCCAGCGTCCCCTTGTCCGAGATGCCCAGCCGGTGGGCGCCGACCGCCGGTGGCTCGATCCGGTTGGCCGCCGGTGCGGTCCGCGTCATGCGCGGGACGAGGAACGCGCCCCCGCGCAGGGCCAGTTGGTCCTCGTCGAGGGCGAGGGCTTCGGGCAGACCCGCCCAGGACGCCTCCTCGTCGTCGACGTCCACCAGCCGGAACCTGCCGGGGTGCTCCGTCTGGGCCGACCGGATCAGGCCCCACACTGACGCACCAGGCAGGCTCTCGACATGCTCCCCGCCGCCGGTGGCGAGGGCCAGGCGGGTGAGGACCACCAGCGTGGATCCGGCGAGCGACTCCTCAGCGAGGAACCGCTGGACCCGTTCCAACACCCGTGTGTCCGCGCGGCCGACCGCGGCGAGCAGGTCGGGGTCGTCGGCGACGAGGTCGTCGAGGCAGAGCACGAGGTGCCGCGGTGCCTCCCCGGCGACGGCGTCGTCCATGGAGGCGTACAACACAGCGCTCTCGCCACCACCCGGCCCGGAGAGCCGAGCGGCCAGGCCGTTCGTATTGCCTAGAACACCCCACTGTCCGGGAGGAGTTGGCCGCTCCGGCAGCTGGACCGGTCGCCATCCCACTTCGTACAGCGACTGCTCGTGTGCGCCGCGCGCCGAGCGCAGCTGCTCGGCGCTCGCCGGCCGGAACGTCAACGCCCCGACGCGGGCGATCTCGTGGCCGTGGTCGTCGGCGATCGTCACGGCCACGGCGCTCTCACCTGCCGGGGAGATCCGGACCCGCACGCTCGGGCCGCACTCCCCGAGCAGCTCCGCACCGGACCAGGAGAAGGGCATCCAAGCCTGGCCGCCGTCCACCGCGATGACGCCGCCGGCCACCACGGCGTGCAGCGCCGAGTCGATCAGTGCCGGATGCAGGGCGAATCCGCCACCGAGCGAGCCGTCACCGTCCGTCGGCAGCGTGGCCGTCGCGAAGAGTTCGTCGCCGCGCCGCCACACCTCGCGCAGTCCGCGGAACGTCGGCCCGTAGTCGAACCCCGCATCCGCGAACGTGTCGTAAAGCCCGTCGATGTCGAGCCGCTTCGCTCCGGGCGGCGGCCAGACGGCGAGTGACGGTGCGTCAGGTTTCCGTGCCGTGCCCGGTGTCAGGCTCCCCGTCGCATGGCGCGTCCAGCCGCCGGTCGTCGGGTCGTCTCCGGTGGAGTGTGAGTACACGTCCAGGGAGCGGTGTCCCGTCTCCTCCGGCGCGCCGACGACGACGCGCACCCGGACGTCGTCCGAGGCGGGAAGGATCAGCGGGACTTCCAGGGAGAGTTCCGCCACGGCCGCGCACCCGACGAAGTCGCCCGCCCACAGCGCGAGGTCCAGATAGGCCGTGGCCGGCACGACGACCTCGCCGAACGCGGTGTGATCTGCGAGCCAGTCGTGGGTCCGCAGGGACCACCGGCCGGTGAACTCCACCTCGTCGGTGCCGGGGTGATCCACCACGGCGCCCAGCAGCGGGTGCTCCGCCGTGGACAGTCCGGCCGAGGCCATGTTCCTGGCGCCCGCCTCCGCCTGGAAGTCCAGCCAGTACCGGTGCCGCTGGAACGCGTACGTCGGGAGGTCCACCGAGCGGCGCGAGCCGAACAGGGCTCCCCAGTCGACGTCCCCGCCCCGGACGTGGAACTGGGCCAGTGCGCCGAGCAGGGTCTCCACGGCTCCGCGGTTGCGCCGCGACGACGCGAGCACCAGCGCGTCGTCCACGCCCGCGACGGCGAACGCCTCTCTGGTGATGCTGGTGAGGGTGGAGCCCGGCCCGAGTTCGAGGAAGACGTGCGCGCCGGCCGTACGGGCACATTCCACCGCGGTGTAGAAGCGGACGGGTTCGCGGACGTGGTTCACCCAGTGCGTGACGGAGGTCAGTTCCTCCGGCGTGGCCTCGCGGCCCAGCCTGGTCGAGACGACCGGGATCGATATCCCGCCCGCTGGGAACCTGCCGATCGATGCCGCGAACTCGTCCAGGATGGGATCCATGAGCGGGGAGTGGAACGCGTGGTCGACCTCCAGCAGCTTGGCCGAGGTGCCGTCGGCCACGAGGAGTTCGCGGAGTTCGACGACCTGGTCGCGGCTGCCCGAGACCACCACCGAGTCGGGGCCGTTCACGGCGGCGATGCCGATGCGGTCGTACGGGCCGAGGAAAGCGCTCACGTCGTGCTCGGAGGCACGCACGGCGAGCATCGCGCCGCGCTCGGTAACTGTCTGCATGACTCGCCCGCGGGCGGCCACCAGCCTGGTCGCGCTGTCCAGGTCGAGGGCGCCGGACACATGAGCTGCGGTGATCTCGCCCACCGAGTGACCGACCAGATGGTCGGGCGGCCCGCAGAACTCCACCATGAGGCGGTATAGGGCGACTTGCAGGGCGAATAGCGCGGGCTGCGCGACGTCGGTCCGACGGGCCCGGGCTTCCGGGGACGCGTCGGCGAGGAGAAGGGGCTTGAGCGCGAAGGGCAGTTGGGCGTCGAATCGTTCGCAGACTTCGTCGAGGCTCCGCGCGAAGACGGGGAAGGCCTCGTACAACTCCCGTGCGGCACCGGCCCATTGAGAGCCCTGCCCCGGGAACATGTAGACCGTTCCCTCGAGGTCCCCGGCGAGGCCGCGCAGCACCCGGGCCGACTCCGTGCCCTCGCCCACTGCCGCCAGGCCGTTCAGCAACTCGTCCCGGCCGCGCCCCAGTACCACCGCGCGATGCTCGAACAGCGACCGGTTCGACACCAACGACCGGCCGATGTCCGCGGCATCCAGGTCCGCGTCGGCTGTGACGAAGTCGCTCAGCTTCTCCGCCTGGGCCCGCAGCGCCCCGGCCGACCGCGCCGAGACGATCCAGGGCACCAACCCGTCCGCACCGCCGGGCAGTTGACCGACTGCGTCGGGCACCGCCTCGTCCTCTGGCGCCTGCTCCAGGATCAGGTGAGCGTTGGTGCCGCCGGCCCCGAAGGCGGACACGCCCGCGCGCCGGGGCCGTCCCGGGGCACTCGGCCATTTCATGGACCCGGTCAACAGCTCCACCGCTCCGGCCGACCAGTCCACATGTGTCGTCGGACGGTCCACGTGCAGGGTCCTGGGCATCGTCCGGTGCCGCATCGCCATGATCATCTTGATCATCCCGCCGACACCCGCGGCCGCCTGCGCGTGGCCGATGTTCGACTTCAACGACCCGAGCCACAGCGGCCGATCCGGGTCCCGGTCCTGCCCATAGGTCGCCAGCACCGCCTGTGCTTCGATCGGATCGCCCAGCATGGTGCCGGTGCCGTGGGCCTCCACCACATCCACGTTTGTGGCCTGTACCCGCGAGTTGGCCAACGCCGCCCGGATCACCCGCTGTTGGGCCAGCCCGCTCGGCGCGGTCAGCCCGTTGGACGCCCCGTCCTGGTTGATCGCCGAGCCACGGATCAGCGCCCAGATCCGACGCCCGTTGCGCCGCGCGTCCGACAACCGCTCCAGGACCAGGACCCCGACGCCCTCGGAAAAGCCGGTGCCGTCGGCCGCGTCGGCGAACGCCTTGCACCGGCCGTCCGCCGCCAGGCCCCGCTGCCGCGACATCTCCCGGAACACCTGTGTCGTCGCCATGACGGTGACGCCTCCGGCCAGTGCCAGCGCGCACTCGTCCTGCCGCAATGACTGCACCGCCTGGTGCACCGCCACCAACGACGACGAGCACGCGGTGTCGGTCGACAGCGCCGGGCCCTCCAGGCCCAGCGCGTACGAGATGCGTCCGGACGCCATGCTCAGGAGCGAACCGGTCTGCCCGTAGCCCGAGATGGCCTCTGGGGTGAAGGAGTGGTTGCCGTACCCGAAGTACGCGACTCCGGCGAACACGCCGGTGTCACTGCCGCGCAGGGTCTGCGGGTCGATGCCGGCTCGCTCCAGCGACTCCCACGAGGTCTCCAGCAGCAACCGCTGCTGCGGGTCCGCCGCCAACGCCTCGCGCGGGTTCATCCCGAAGAAGTCTGCGTCGAAGTCGCCCGCGTCGTGCAGGAATCCGCCCGAGCGCGTGTAGCAGGTGCCTGGGCGGTCGGGGTCCGGGTCGTAGAGAGCGTCCAGGTCCCAACCTCGGTCGTCAGGGAAATCCGACATCGCGTCCCGGCCCGCCCGCACCATGTCCCACAGCTCCTCCGGGGAGGTCGCCCCTCCCGGGAAACGGCAGGCGACACCCACGATCGCGATGGGCTCGGCAGCGGCCTCCGTCAGCTCCTTCAGGCGCCGGCGGGTTTCGATCAGTTCGATCGATGTCCGCTTGAGGTAGTCGAGAACATCGCCGTTGTCGTCGTTCGTCATCGCTCTCCCCTAGCCGAGCTCTTTGTCCAGCAGCGAGAGAAGCTCTCCAGCTGATGCGGCAGTGATGCGGTCGACGATGCCGACCGGTGATCCGTCGCCGACCGTCGAACGGACCCGGTCCTGCAACCCGCCGAGCAGCGTGGAGATGGCGGCCTTGTCCTCGTCCGCGAGATCGAGGAACGCGTTCTCCAGGCGGGCGCCCAGCTCTTCGATCTCCTTGACCAGACGGCCGGCCGGAGATTCCTGCTCACTCCCGGAGCCGGGGTTGATGCCCGCGGTCAGGAACCGGGCGAGGGCGCTCGGGTTCGGGTGGTCGAACGCGAGGGTGGCGGGCAGCTTCAGGCCGGTGACCGCCGCCAGTTTGTTCCGCAGTTCCAGCGCCATGAGCGAGTCGATCCCCAGGTCCTTGAAGGCCGTTGCGGGACCGATCCGGCCGGTGTCGGCGTGGCCGAGGACGAGCGCGGTCTGCGCCCGGACGGCATCGAGCAGCACCGCCTCCGCGTCGGCCTGCGACAGCGACCTCACCTGGCGCGCGATTCCGACGTCGGTACGGTCCCCGCTCCCAGGACCGGCGGATTCGCCGATCAGACCGCGCAGGAGCGGGGGGCTCTCGTGACTGGCGCTCGGCCCGGACAATGGCAGGAGGTTGAGCCGTGCAGGCACCAGCACGGGCTCGTCGCGCGCGATCGCCGCGTCGAAGAGTGCGAGCCCCTCGCTCGACGACATCGGCCGCACGCCCTGCCGCCGTAGCCGCTCGATGTCCAACTCGCCGACATCTGTGCCGAGTTCGCTGCGTTCGGCCCAGTAGCCCCAGCACAGCGCGACGGCGGTCAGTCCCTCGGCTCGGCGGGCTTCCGCCAGCCCGTCGAGGAACGCGTTGGCCGCCGCGTAGTTGGCCTGCCCTGCCGTCCCGAGCACACTCGCGATCGAGGAGAACAGCACGAACGCGGACAGGTCCAGGTGTTTGGTCAGTTCGTGCAGGTGCCAGGCGCCACGCACCTTCGGCGCCAGTACCGAGTCCACGCGGTCGTCGGTCAGCGCCTCGACGACTCCGTCGTCCAGCGCGGCTGCACAGTGGATCACTGCCGTCAACGGGTGCTCGTCCGGCACCGCGGCGATCAGCTCGGCGACGGACTCCCGGTTCGTGACGTCGCAAGACACGATCTCGACCTGGGCACCCGCCGCGGTCAGCGCCGCCTTCAGCTCTGCCGCCGCAGGAGCCTCAGACCCACGCCTGCTGGTAAGCACCAGCCGGCGCACTCCGTGCCGTTCCACGATGTGTCGGGCCATCAGCGCTCCGAGGCCGCTGGTGCCTCCCGTGATCAGCACCGTCCCACAGCCGAGATCGGAGACGCGATCGGTCCGGCCGAGGGACCCGCGGGCGTGGGCCAGTCGGGGAACGGTCAAGGCACCTGCCCGGATCCTGAGTTGAGGTTCTCCGGTCCTCGCCACCGCCGGAACGCAGGCCCACGAAGCGACCTGATCGTCCGTGTCGACGAGCACGAACCGGCCCGGGTTCTCGGTCTGTGCGGTGCGCACGAATCCCCAGGCCGCGGTCGCCGCAGGGTCGGTGCGGGGATTCCGGTCGTCGTGGATCGCACCCCGCGTCACGATGACCAGTCGCGACTCGGCGAACCGGTCGTCGGAGAGCCAGTCCCGTGTCCACCGCAGCACACGGTGGACGTTCCGCTCGGCCAAGGCGGGTGTGTCGTCGTCGCTCGCGTGCGCCGGGTCGAGGCAAGCGATGACGACGGGCGGTGTCGCCCGGTCGGAGGCGGCGAGTTGATCGAGGCCCTCGAAGACCGCTCCGCCTCGTCCGAGGGCCGCGGTGACCTCGGTGGGCGCTCCGATCACCGCGTACCGGCCCGCGGCGGCGCCGGACGGGACCCGGATCGGGGCCCACTCAACCCGGAACAGCGAGTCCCGGCGGTCGAAGCTCAGCTCGGTCAACTGCCCTACGTCAGCGGGCCGCAGGATCAGGGAGGCGACACCGCCGACCGGCGCTCCATCCTGATCCGCGAGGGTCACGGACACGGTGTTCTCCCCCGCCGGTGCGAGCCGGACGCGCAGCGCGGTCACCGTCGCGGAGTTCAGGCGGATCCCGGTCCAGCGGTACGGCAGCCATCCTTCGGGCCGGGAGGCGTCGAGGAACGGCCCGAGGCCGATCGGCAGCAACGCGGCCTGGAACAATGCCGGATGGATCCGGAACCCGCCCGAACCGGTGCCGTCGAGCGCGGCTAGCTCCACCTCCGCGAACAGGACGTCGTCGCGGCGCCACACCTCCTTCAGGCCACGACGCAGGGGCCCGTCGTCGAACCCGAGGACGGACAACCCGGCGTCCTCCAAGGGCACTTCGACCGCGCCCGCCGGAGGCCACGCGGTGAGGTCCGTCTCCCGTCGGGTGCCTCCGGTGTCGACCCCGAGGACCCCGACGGCGTTCCGCGTCCACTCGGCTTCGCCCTCGACGCGTGAGTGCACACCGATCACCCACTTGTCGTCAACAACGACACGGATCTCACGGTCAGCCGTCCGGGAGAGCAACAGCGGTGTCTCCAGCGTGAGTTCGTCGACGACGTCGCACCCCGCCTTGTGCGCCGCCCACACCGCCATCTCCACCAGCGCTGTCTCCGGCACCAGGACGGCACCGTGGACCATGTGGTCGGCGAGCCACGGGTGGCGCTTCAGCGACGGGCGCCCGCTGCCCACCACTCCACCGCGCTCTCCGTCATCGGGCAGATCGATCACGGCGTCGAGCAGTGGGTGGTCCGACGTGCTCCGGGTGGTGCTCTCGTCCGCCGTGTCCAGCCAGTAGCGCTGCCGCTGGAATGCGTACGTGGGCAACTCGACCCACCGGCCGTCCCAGCCAGGGAAGGCCGCCTCCCACGCGACCTCGACGCCCGCCACGAAGGCCTCGGCCACCGACCGGTACAACCTGGCCGACCCGCCGTCGCCACGGCGCAGTGAACCCACGACCACCCCGTCGGCACCGGGGGTGGTGTCGAGCATCACCTGGATGTTGATCGTGAGCAGGGGGTGTGGGCTGGCTTCGACGAAGGCGCCGTACTTCGCTTCGAGGAGGCGCTTCATGGCGGCTTCGAACTGGACCGGTTCACGCATGTTGCGAAACCAGTAGGCCGCGTTCAGCTCCGCGGTGTCCATCGGTCCACCCGTCACCGTCGAGTAGAACTCCACGGGGGAGGCAACCGGTGCGATGTGGCCCAGCTCGTCCCGGAGCCGGTCCTCGAACCGGTCCATCAGCGGCGAGTGCCCTGGGACGCTCGCCGGGATCCAGCGCGCGCGAACGCCCTGGGATTCGCAGGCCGCCACCAGCTCCCTGACGGCAGTGGCCTCGCCCGAGACACTCGTCGAGTACGGTCCGTTGATCGCGGCGATCGCGACCCGGGACTCCCACGGCTCCAGCAGCTCCCGCACCCGGTCTTCCGGTGCCACGATGCCTGCCATGCCGCCGTCCTGGGCGGTCGTGGCCAGCATCCGGGACCGCAGTGCCACGATCTTGGCCCCGTCCTCCAGGGTCAGGGCGCCCGCCGCGCAGGCCGCGGCGATCTCGCCCTGGGAGTGGCCGATCACGGCGTCCGGTGTCACCCCGAGGGAACGCCACACTTCCGCCAACGACACCATCACAGCGAACAGCACCGGTTGGACGACATCGATCCGGTCTAGGTCCGCCGCCTCCGGCCCCCCGCACACGGTGTCGGTCAACGACCAGGACACCCACGGCTCCAGCGCTTCCGCGCACGCACGCAACTGTTCGGCGAAGACCGGGCTCGACTCCCACAACTCCCGTCCCATACCGACCCATTGCGAGCCCTGGCCGGGGAACACGAACACCGTCCTGCCCGTCGGCTTCGCGACGCCGGACACCACACCGGCGGGACTCCTGCCTCCCTCGGACACGGCGGCCAGGCCGGCGAGCAGCTCGTCCCGGTCGGCACCGATCACCACCTGGCGGTGCCCGAACATCGATCGCGTCGCCACGAGCGCATGCCCGACCGCCGCGACAGGCAGGTCCGAGTCTGCGGCCACCCTCTCCCGCAGCCGCAGCGCCTGCTCCTGCAGCGCCTCCGCCGACCGCCCCGACAGCACCCATGGCACCGCTCGGGGAACGCCGGCCAATACCTGACCGGTGCCGGAATCCCCGGCCGGACGAGCCACGGCCGGCTCCGCCTCAGGTGCCTCCTCAAGGATGAGGTGCGCGTTCGTGCCGCTGACCCCGAAGGACGACACGCCGGCGCGCCGGGGCCGCCCCGGTGTGCCGGGCCAGTCCCGAGCTTCGGTCAGTAGCTCCACCGCCCCGGCCGACCAGTCGGCGTGCGGGGTCGGGCGGTCCACGTGCAAGGTCTTGGGCAGGACCCCATGACGCATCGCCATGATCATCTTGATCGCCCCGCCGACGCCCGCGGCTGCCTGCGTATGGCCGATGTTCGACTTCAGCGAGCCCAGCCACAGCGGGCTGCCGGGTTCCCGGTCCTGCCCATAGGTAGCCAGCAGTGCTTCCACCTCGATGGGATCTCCCAGCTTCGTGCCGGTCCCGTGTGCTTCCACCGCGTCCACCTCGGCGAGTGACAGCCCGGCGTCGGCCAGGGCTGCTCGGATGACCCGCCGCTGGGCCAGTTCGTTCGGCGCGGTCAAGCCGTTGGAGGCCCCGTCCTGGTTGATCGCCGAGCCACGGATCACCGCCCAGATCCGACGCCCATTGCGCTGTGCGTCCGACAACCGCTCCAACACCAGAACGCCCGCGCCCTCGCCCCAGCCGGTGCCGTCGGCCGCCGCCGCGAACGACTTGCACCGCCCGTCGGCCGACAGACCCCGCTGCCGGGCGACCTCCACGAACAGCCCCGGAGTCGGCAGCGCCGACACCCCGCCGGCCAACGCCAGCGTGCACTCCCCGGAGCGCAGGGACCGCACGGCCTGGTGGATGGCGACCAGCGACGAGGAGCACGCCGTGTCCACGGACACCGCGGGACCCTCCAGGCCCAGCACGTACGCCACCCGGCCCGAGGCCGCGCTGGTGTACGTGCCGGTGATCGCGAAACCCTCCGCCTCGCCGGCCGCGCCGCCGCCCATCCGCGGGCCGTAGTCGACCCCGTAGATCCCGGTGAACACCCCGGTCGCCGAACCCCGCAACCCGGCCGGGTCGATGGCCGCCCGCTCCAACGCCTCCCACGACGTCTCCAGCATCAACCGTTGCTGCGGATCCATCGCCAGCGCCTCTCGCGGGCTGATCCCGAAGAAGGCCGCGTCGAACTCGGCGAGATCGGGGAGGAACCCGCCCGAGCGGGTGTACGTCTTGCCATGCTCCTCAGGGTCCGGGTCGTACAGCGACTCCAGGTCCCACCCACGATCCAGTGGGAAGTCACCTATCGCGTCCACACCGTCGGACACGACCCCCCACAGCTTTTCGGGGGACATCACCCCGCCCGGGAAGCGGCACCCCGCGCCCACGATCGCGATGGGCTCGCGAGTGGACTCCTCCAACTCGCGCACCCGCCGGCGCAGGGCCTGCGCATCGCCGACGGCGCGTCGCAAGTAGGACCGCAGCTTGTCGACGTCCTCCACCAAGGCCTCCCCGACTGTTACTTGGACGAACGGGTTGCTACACGTATCCGCGGTCGATCAATTCGTACAGTTCGTCATCGCTGTGGTTCTCCGGACTCGATTCCCTGAGCGCTTCCGGGACATCGGGCGCCTCCGGCTCAAGGAGGGAGAAGATGTGATGCCCGAGCGTTTGCGGAGTGGGGTAGGAGAACGCGACGGTGGCCGGCAGCCGCACACCGGCCGCCGCGGTGAGCCGGTTACGAAGCCGCACCGCCATCGAGGAGTCGAAACCCAGCTCCTTGAAGGTGTCGGTCCCCCTTGCCGCGAGGTCGACACCCGTCAGATCCGCGTCCTTCTGGCCCAGCACCAGTGCGGTTTCGGCGTACACGAGATGGAGAATCGATGCTTCCGAGCCCAGGTCGGCTGTCCTGATACCGGCGACAACGGGAGTGGTGTCGCTCTCTTCGGGTGCTGTCAGCCAGTACCGCTGCCGCTGGAACGGGTAGGTCGGCAGGTCGATCCGGCGCGGCCGGTGCGCGAGGAACGTCGCCTCCCAGTTCACCGGCACACCACGCACGTGCAGTTCGGCCAGCGACGCCAGGACCTTGCCCGCGCTCCCGTCGTCCTTGTGCAGCGTGCCCACCACCACCGGTGAGGCAGCCAGCGAGTCGGCGGCCTCCTCCATCGCCACCTGGAGCACAGGATGAGGACTGACTTCGACGAACACACCACCGCGGTCTCGCATCAGGTTCTCGACCACCTCGCCGAATCTCACCATCGAGCGGAGGTTGTCGTACCAGTACGGTCCGTCGAGAGCGTGTGGGTCGAGCACCTCGCCGGTGACAGTGGAATGGAACTCGACCGGCGTCTTCCTCGGCGAGATACCCGCGAGGTCCACAAGCACACGATCACGGATGCGTTCGACGTGCTTGGAGTGCGACGCGTAGCCCACGTTGACCCGTCGCACCCGGACTCTCTCACCGGCCGCCCTCCCGGCGAACTCCTCCAGCGCGTCGTCGTCCCCGGAGATCACTACCGATTCGGGCCCGTTGACTGCGGCCGTGGAGAGCCGCCCGGACCACGCCCCCAGCCGGTCCCGAACCCATTCGGGGGACGCGGACACCGCACTCATCCCACCGCCCAGGGCGGCCAGTTCGGTCAGGGACCGGCTGCGCAAGGCAACGATTCGCGCCGCGTCGTCGAGCGAGAGCGCACCCGACACGCACGCGGCGGCGATCTCGCCCTGCGAGTGCCCCACCACGGCCTCGGGGACCACACCCAGCGACTGCCACACCCGCGCCAGCGACACCATCACCGCGAACAACATCGGCTGCACCACGTCCACCCGGTCCGTCGACGCGGCCGACTCCGCTCCGGTCAGCACATCGACCAGTGACCAGTCCGTCCACGGCGCCAAGGCCATCGCGCACTCGTCGACGCCGCGAGCGAAGACCGCCGACTCGGCGTACAGCCGCCTCCCCATACCGGCCCACTGCGAGCCCTGACCAGGGAACACGAAGACCACTGGACCCAGCGGTGGTCCTTCGGCCACACCACGGATCACCCGCACCGAGTTCTCGCCTGCCGCCACGAGGTCCAGCCCGGCCAGCGACTCCTCACGGCCACCGCTCAGCAATACCGCCCGGTGTGCGAACGACGACCGCGTCGACACCAGGGAGTACCCCACGTCGGCCGTGGACAGCGATGCGTCCGCAGCCACGCGATCCCGCAGTCGTGCCGCCTGCTCCCGCAGTGCGGGCTCCGACCGTGCCGACAGCACCCACGGCACCACCCCGGAGACATCCACGGAGGCCGCGCCCTCACTCGATGCACGGAATTCCGTCTGTTCCTGGGGTGCCTCTTCGAGGATCACGTGCGCGTTCGTGCCACCCATCCCGAACGCCGACACCCCTGCCCGCCGTGGCCGGCCCTGCGCACTGGGCCAGCGCCGCGCGGCGCTGAGGACTTCGAAGTCCTCCTGGAAGTCCGGGATGGCGGGGTTCGGAGACCTGAAGTTCAGACTCTGAACCAGGTGAGCGCGGTCAAGGCAGAGCACAGACTTGATGAAGCCGACGATCCCCGCGGCCGACTCCAGGTGCCCGACGTTCGTCTTCACCGAGCCGATCACCAGAGGGTGACGGCGTCCAGTTTTCCGGAACACCTCACGCAGGCCGGAGATTTCGGCCGGATCGCCGAGCCGTGTTCCGGTGCCGTGGGCCTCGACGTAGTCGACGCCCACGAACGAAACGGCCGCGCGTCGGAGCGCGGACAGCACGGTCGCCGCCTGGGCACCAGGGCTGGGATCCGGCATCCGCGAGGACGCACCACCGCTGCCAACACCCCAGCCACGGACCACCCCGTAGATGTGATCACTGTCAACGACCGCGAGGTCGAGCCGCTTGAGCAGGGCGAATCCGCCGCCCTCTCCCCGGACGAAACCGCTGGCCCGTTCGTCGAAGGTGAAGCAGCGGCCGTCAGGCGACAAGGCACCCAGGTTCGCCAGGCCGAGTCCCTCTTCCGGATCGACGATCAGGTTCACGCCGCCCACGAGCGCCATGTCGACCGCGCCGCTGCGGATCCGTTCGCACGCCAGCGCCAAGGACACGAGCGCCGAGGACTGGCCCGAGTCCGCGCAGAAGCTCATACCGCGTACGTCGAACAGGCTGGAGATCCTGTTGGCTATCAACGCACCGCTCGAACCCAGCGCGGCGTAGTGGTCGTCCCGGTCGCTGCCGGACAGCCTGCGCAGCACGTCGTATCCGGAAGGTCCGGCACCGACCAGGACGTCGATCTCGCGGCCCGCGAGCGCGCTCGCCGAAATGCGGGCGTCTTCGACAGCCTCCCAGGCGAGTTCCAGTCCCAGCCGCTGCGCGGGGTCCATCGCGGTCGCTTCCGCTGAACCCGTTCCGAAGAACTCCGCATCGAATCCGTCGATGGAATCGAAGAACGAACCCGATGTCATAGTGACGATGTCCGGGTGAGAGGTGGGGGTCGAGGCGACCGACCGATGCGCGGGAAACTTCCCGACGGTCGATCTCCCGTCGAGCAGCAAGCGCCAGAATTCACCCAGATTCTGCACACCGGGGAAGCGGCACGACATCCCGATGACGGCGATATCGGCAGCTGCTCCACTCATGCGAACCCCTTCCGGTTCTCCCGCCACACGGCTGCTGAGAGCTGCACCGCGTTCACCGCCAACAGGTCAACAACTCCCGCAATTTGTCGGGCGCGTTCGCGAAGTCGTAGTGCCCGCCGTCCACAACCTGGAAGTCGACCGAATCCGAGTACCGACGCCACCCCTGGAGCTGATCGAGGCTCGTCTCCGGGTCGTCCCGCCAGTGCAGTACGACGATGGGGCATCGCACCTCGACCGGCTCCGTCCGCCGGTACGCACGCGCGGCGGCGTGATCCCCAAGCAGCACGGACAGGCCCACATCGACCATGTCCGGCCGTGGTTCGATGCCCCGACCGCGGACGAACGACTCCACCTCGGCGCGCAGTTCGGGTTCGGTCATGGTGAGCATCCGGTCACGCGAGGCGTCGTGCGGTGCCGGCTGGCCCGACACGAAGAGGCAGTCCGGCCCGGGCAGACCGAGTTCGGCGAGCCGTACCACGGTCTCGTACGCGGGCAGCGCGCCCGCGCAGTGCCCGAAGAAGGCGAACGGCCGGTCGAGCAGTGGCATCAGGGGTTCGACCAGGCAGTCGGCAAGGTTCTCGTAGGTGCCGTAGTGGGGATGGGCCAGCCGGTTCTCGCGGCCAGGGAACTGCACCGGACAGACCGCGGTGTCGGCAATCATGGCCGGCCAGGCGCTGAAGGCCGACGCCCCGGTCCCGGAGTAGGGGAAGCAGAAGATCCGGGCGGGGTGGTCGGTGGATGGTGGCCGGACGAACCACGGCGAAATGTCGGTGGTGGAGCCGGTTGTCATGACGTCTTTCGTTTCTGGGCGACGATGGGGAGGTGGGTCATCCCGGCGATGAAGTACGACCGCAGGTGCTGCGGTTCGCCGGCGAGGTCGATCGATGCGAACCGCTGGAGCAGTTCCTCGAAGAAGATGCGCAGGGTCAGCCGGGCCAGCGGTGCCCCGATGCAGAAGTGCGGCCCGAACCCGAACGCGACCTGGCGCTTCGCGCCGCTCCTCGTGATGTCGAACTCGTGCGGATCGGGGAACTGGGACTCGTCCCGGTTGGCCGACCCGATCCACGCGACGACCGCCCCGCCGGCCGGGACCGTGCCCCCGCCGATCTGAATGTCGTTCACCGCGTACCGCATGAAGTTGCACGCGGCCGATGTCCAGCGCAGTCCTTCCTCCACCAGGTTCGGAACCAGCGACGGGTCGGCCTGCGCCTTCTCGAACTGCTCAGGCCCCTCTATGAGCGTGTGCACCGTGCCCGAGATGGTGTGCGGCGTCGTCACGTTGGCGCCCAGGAGGATGCTGTAACCGTTGAGGGCGATCTCCTCGTCGGTCAGTGGTGCGTCTCCCGCGCGGACGCTCATGAGGTGGTCGAGCAGGCTCCCGTCCTCACCTCCGGTCTTCCGTCGCCGTTTGACCCAGTCAGTGACGTAGGTGACGAGCTCGTGGTGGGAAATGGCCAGCGTCGCGGCTTCGCTGCCGTGCTGGAAGTGCGGGTCCGAGGGGGCCGTGACCATCGCGGTCAGCTGCACGAGTTCTTCCCAGTCCCGCTCCGGGATCCCCAGGACAGGGCCCGTCACGATCGCCGGGAGGAGCAGCGCCTGCTCGGCCAGGTCGAAAGTGCCGCCGTCGAGCGCCGGTTCGAGGAAGTGCACGGTCGCCTTCCGGATCCGGTCCTGCCAGGAGGCCACGGCCCTCGCGGTGAGTTTGGAGCCGATCGCCCTGCGGACCTCGGTGTGCCGCGGTGGGTCTGTGGACGTCATCAGCCTGCCCGCCGCGACGTCGTCCTCCCCGAGGTGGGTGACCACCGTGCCGCGCTCCGAGGTGAAGTCCCGGTGGTCGCCGAGCACGCGGCAGACATCGTCGTAGCGCGTCACCGACCAGAACTCCCTGCCGTCCGGCAGGACTTGGTGATGCAGGGGTGCCTTCGCCCGCATCACGTCCCAGATCGCGTGCGGATCGCCCGAGGTGTAGAGATCCAGGTCGAACAGGTCGACGCGGCCGAGGTCGATGTCGCTCCCGGTACCCGGTGTCAACCTCACGGCAGCGACCTCCCCCGGGCGATCAGCTCGGCGACCCGAGCCGGGGTCTGCGCCAGGTAGAAGGCACGCACAGACAACTCGACGCCGTAGTCCTGAGAAACTCGGTCGATAATCTGGATTCCGATCAAGGAATTCCCGCCGAGCGCGAAGAAATCGTCATCCGCCCCAACCTCGCAACCGTTGAGGTATTCCCCCCACAGCACCGAGATCTCATGAACGAGTGACACTGGAGCATTCACAGGCGCGGTTTGTCTTTCTGACGCCTCATCGTGTCCACCTCGCTGGTGGACCTGCGGCCCCGACTCCATCGCCAGCCTTTCATTCTCCGTCGAACGGAAATGACCACCTACGCTACGCGCTCGCAAGGTTCGCCAGCGGGCGCCGCGCAAATAATCAAGACGAACCTAAAGCTCGACGACAGATTACGCAAGGCATCCATGCCCTTCAGGAAATACATCTGAATGTTCACCGGCGGCGTCATATTGTGGTTCCAGGGAGGATATTCCGGAGCCTCTCCGAATCCGATGCCGACCACGTCGTGGCTCTTTGGAAACCTCGCGCAACTGATGACGGTACAGACACCCCGCCGGCACCCGTTGTCCCGCCGACAGGACAGTAATGCGCGCCTCCGCCCTGACCGGACCGACGGCCGATCCGACTCGCGACGCCTGAGAGATGCAGGCCGACACCGCTCCAGTCCGCCTGCGACACCCCTGGACAGACCGAGGTCTCACGACCTCGTGACCAGCCACATCATTGCCAACACATTTACGAAGAATTATGGTGACGGCTTGGAGGAATGCCCAGCACTTTCCGGGCTTATCAAACAATCATGCATTGAAGGGGATTTCGTTGCTTAAGTCGCAACGGCTTGCGGTGCTGCCCATCGACTTGCTTGATCTGGATTCCGAGCTGTCCATCGTGGACAGCCACGAGTACGGAGGCGAGTACGATGCTCTCACCTTCGGGTCGTGGTCGTGCCATGTTCTGGCCAACAGCAGCGGAGCCGATTCCGATATCGCCTTCCGCCCCCACGATGGCCGTCTGACCCTCACTGAGCTGGGCAAGCAGCTGCCAGGCGTCATGTCCCTGGTGACCGAGAATTTCTCCTTGGACCGGTTGCAGTGGGTACGCATCTTCAGCCTGCGTGACGGAATCATGGCTCCGCACGTGGACTTTCTCGAATGGTCCAAACCAGGCACCAGGCTACAGATTCCGCTGCGAACCAGCGAAGAGTCCCTGCATTCCGAGAATGATGTCGTCTACCACCTCCGTCGCGGGGAGGTGTGGAAGATACACACGACTGTCCCTCATTCCGCACGCAGCTCCTCCGAGACTGCCCGACTCTCCCTCTGTCTCGACTTCTCGGACGCCGAAGAGCCCGTCGCGATCCGCAACGACATACCCGCGACCGAGCCGATCCGCATCATCGAACGGCCTGAGGCGACAGAAGCGGAGCTCGAAGAACTCGCAGGCTCCGGCCGGACGTTGACCACAGCTACCATGCGGTCGGACTTCCGTCGATTCGCCGCGCTTCACTTCGAGCGGCGCACGCATGCCGTCGCGGCGTTCGACTGGTACGAAGAGGCCGCGCGACGGAGCGGGGACGCCGACGTGCTCGCAAAGGCCCAGGCCTTCCGCAGGTACTGCGTCGACAGCCGGGCTGACGGGGAGACATTCGACTGGTGAGGGGCCACGGACCAGGACAGGGTCCCGCGAACCAGCTCGCAGTTGACTTGGTGCCTGTTCGACGGATCGAGTCGCGGCGAACCGCCAGTTCCTCGTAGGCCGGCCCCCGCACAGCAGCTCCGTCAGCGGCGAACGACGATGCCCCTGAGCGGCCAGGTTTTCCATCGCCGCCGATCCGGCACAGCCGCTGAGGTGTTGTCCCGGCGGCGCCCCGGACATCCTGCGGTCTCACCTGCACTGATGATGCGCCGAGGGTCAGGAGCGTCTGCGGCGTCGCAAGCAGGGCGGGCCCCGTCGGCCACTCCTGTCTGCCCGGACACTGCACGATCAGCACCTCGGCCGCGGCAGACGCCCCTTCGGGAAAAGGAACGTGCGTCGATGCCGAGCCTTCGGCCCAGGGGAAGCAGACCAGGACCGGGCCGTCGGCTCCACCGGCCTGCCGGACAAACCTGTCGCGCCCTATGACCCCGTTGCCGACGACTGCGTCTTGGCCTTGGCGACCGCTCCTCGATCCCACCCAGCCCCTGCGCGCTGCCGCGCCGGCACAGGGTCGCAACATTCCCGTCCTGGAGCCTCCCATACCCCCGTCCACAGGAGGCGTCCTCGCACAGGAATGAACGACAGCCCCTCGGCCTCGTCGAGCGCACTGCCGCGCCCGGGCCAGGGGCAAGCTGGGGCCGCTCAAGTTCCTACGGTTCCCCCTGACGGGTCGGGGCGAACAAGACCGAACCTGCTGATGCCGATAGGCGAGCCCCGGCACAAGACAGTTGCCACCGAGGTCACTGTGCCGGCGTCCGGGTCAACGATCGGTCGAGCACCCAAGCCATCGGATGACGCCGAGTGTCGCCGTGTGACGCTACCCCGCTGTCACTTCGGCGTCTTTCCACGCCCTCGAAGCCAGTCAGGAACACATGGCGCCACGATGACACAAGTGGCCCTCTTCCCGATTTTCGCAGCTCAAGGCGGTTGCCCATAAGCTCACTCCACACCCGGCACCATTCAGGCTTGCACATAGCGCCAGAGTGGTGCCATGATGGCGTTATGGACCTCACTCCGTATGTCGACACCCTGCGGCGGGAACTCGCGGTGGCCGCCGAAGCCGGCGGCGAAGACGCCCGCGAGCTGGCCGATCGGCTCACCGCTCCCCTGGAGTCGGCGACTCGGCTGACCTTGCTCAACGTGCTCTCCGCCGCGATGGACGAGATCACCCGCGAGCTCGCCCCTGGCTCAGTCGACGTACGGCTGCGCGGGCTGGACCCCGACTTCGTGGTAACGCCGCCGCCCGTCGACGCCGGCCCCATGGAGCCGACGGAACCCGTCGAACCACTCAGGACGCACCCGCCCGTCGAAGGTGACGAAAGCGGAACGGCGCGCGTCAATCTGCGCCTGCCGGCCCACCTCAAGGCGCGCGCCGAGGAGGCCGCGGCCCACGAGGGTCTGTCGGTCAACGCGTGGCTGGTGCGCACCGTATCGGCCGCGGTCGATGGCGGCACTCGGCCGCGTACGACGGAGAGGACCCGCACCCTCGGACAGAGTTACACGGGTTGGGTGCGCTAGCCGCACCCAACCCGTACCACTTCATCCACACCACGTCCCACCAGTGGGGACGGCCCAGGGACTCACAAGGACGGGACAACCATGCCTTCTTTCGACACCCCCGAACCGATCTCGGTCACCGCCTACGTGTATGCCGGTTCCATCCGGTTCAGCGCGGGTGACCGCCTCGACACCGTCGTCGAGGTACGCCCCCGCGACCCGAAGAAAGACCTGGACGTACGGACGGCCGAGCAGACCCAGGTCACCTACGCGAGCGGCGGACTGACCATCGCCACACCCAAGGCCAATCTGCTCGGGCGCGGCGGCACCGTCGACGTAACGGTCGAACTGCCCACGGACTCGAACATCGCCCTGGACGGCGCCGGGGCCCATGTGATCGGCGAGGGCCGGCTCGGCGAGGTCCACGTGAAGACCTCGGCCGGCGACGTCCGCCTCGACACCACCGGCCCGCTGCAGCTGAAGGCGTCGCACGGCTCGATCAACGTGGAACGGGTCGAGGGCCTGGCAGAGATCACCAGCAGTACCGGCAACATGCGCGTCGGCCTCATCGACGGCCCCGCTGTCCTGAAGAACTCACACGCCACCACGACCATCGGCGCCGTGACCGGCGAGCTGCGGGTGAACGGCGCCAACGGTGCCATCGACATCGCGCGCGTGGAGGGGTCGGTCACCGGCACCACCACCAACGGCACTCTTCGCATCGGCGACGTCGCCCGCGGCAGCATCCACTTGGAGACCGCCAACGGCAACGTCGAGGTCGGCATCCGCGAGGGCGCCGCCGCCTGGCTCGACGTCAGCACCAACCACGGGCAGGTACGCAACACACTCGACGGGACCGAGGCTCCGGAACAGACGGAGGACAGCGTCAAGGTCCGCGTACGGACCAACTGGGGCAACATCGACATCCTCCGCGCCAAAGCCTGAGCGACGCCGCCCCTCCGCACCAGCCACACCTCCTCCGCTCGCATGTCACTCCAGCCTTCTAAAGGGAGGGCCCATGCCTTCATCTGTCATGCCCACATCCAGTCAGGTTGACGGTCGCCCGTCACCCGCCGCCATCTCCGCCGTCGGTCTGCGCAAATCGTTCGGAGACAAGACGGTCCTCGACGGCATCGATCTGCGCATCCCGGCCGGGTCCGTGTTCGCTCTGCTCGGCCCGAACGGCGCCGGCAAGACCACCGCCGTGAACATCCTGTCCACACTCATCTCCGCCAGCGGCGGCCAGGCCCAGGTCGCGGGCCACGATGTCGCCACAGCCCCCCAAGCAGTCCGCGCCGCGATCGGTGTCACCGGGCAGTTCTCCGCCGTCGACGGCCTGATCACCGGCGAGGAGAACATGCTCCTCATGGCGGACCTGCACCATCTATCCAAGGAGGAAGGCCGCCGTGCCGCAGCCGAACTCCTCGAACGCTTCGACCTCACCGAAGCCGCGAAGAAGCCCGCCTCCACCTACTCCGGCGGCATGAAGCGCCGCCTCGACCTCGCCATGACCCTGGTCGGCAACCCACGAATCATCTTCCTCGACGAACCCACCACCGGCCTCGACCCCCGCAGCCGCCACACCATGTGGCAGATCATCCGCGAACTCGTCACCGGCGGAACAACCGTCTTCCTCACCACCCAGTACCTGGAGGAAGCGGACCAACTCGCCGACCTCATCGCCGTCCTCCACAACGGCAAGATCGCCGCCCAAGGCACCGCCACCGAACTCAAGCGACTCATCCCCGGCGGACACGTCCGGCTCCGCTTCACCGACCCGTCCGCCTACCAGTCCGCCGCAACCGCCCTGCGCGAGGCCTCCCGCGACGACGAGGCCCTCGCCCTGCAGATCCCCAGCGACGGCACTCAGCGCGAACTGCGCTCCATCCTCGACTGGCTGGACTCGACCGGCATCGAGGCCGACGAGCTGACCGTGCACACCCCTGACCTCGACGACGTGTTCTTCGCTCTCACCGGCCCAGCCAACGTGCCCACCCAGTCCAAGGAGGATGTCCGATGAGCGCCCTCTCCCTCGCCGTACGCGACTCGAACACGATGCTGCGCCGCAACCTGCTGCACGCGCGCCGCTACCCGTCCCTCACCCTGAACCTGCTGCTCACACCGATCATGCTGCTGCTGCTCTTCGTCTACATCTTCGGCGACGTGATGAGCGCCGGCATCGGTGGCGGCGGCGCCGATCGCTCCGACTACATCGCCTACATCGTCCCCGGCATCCTGATGATGACCATCGGCAGCACCGTGATCGGGGCCGCGGTGTCCGTCGCCACCGACATGTCCGAGGGCGTCATCGCCCGCTTCCGCACGATGGCGATCCACCGCGGTTCCGTGATCATCGGGCACGTCGTCGGCAGCGTGCTCCAGGTGCTCGCCAGCCTGGTCCTCGTCGGCGCCGTCGCCGTCGCCATCGGCTTCCGGTCCACGGATGCGACGGTCCTGGAGTGGATCGCAGCGTTCGGGCTGCTCGCCCTGTTCTCCCTGGCGCTCACCTGGATCGCGGTCGGGATGGGCATGGCCAGCCCGAACGCCGAGGCGGCCAGCAACATGGCCATGCCGCTGATCCTCCTCCCCCTCATCTCGAGCGCCTTCATCCCGGCCGACACGATGCCGGGCTGGTTCCAGCCGATCGCCGAGTACCAGCCGTTCACCCCGGCCATCGAGACCCTGCGCGGCCTGCTGCTCGGCACCGAGATCGGCAACAACTGGTGGATCGCGATCGCCTGGTGCGTCGGCCTGTCCGCCCTCGGCTACCGCTGGTCGCAGTCACAGTTCAACCGCGACCCGAAGTAGGAAATCCGAACGTACGGGCCACCTCCCGCGACTCGTCCCGCCCCAGGGCGGCGTACTCCGACACCGCGTCGGCATACGCCGCCCCATCGGCGTTCTTGGCTGGAATCCCACCCTTCAACCTCGGTTGATCTAGTACACGCGCCACGTGAAAGGACCGAATAAACGCAGGACCCTTTACCGGGAGAGAACCTTGCGTCCAAACACCGCACGCCCAGAGCGGAAGGTGCCGCTCCGCTGGGCGGGAACGCGTCCGAGGGCAGCGCAGGATCGCGTAAGAGTGTCCCGCCGACGGGACGGGCACGTTCGACAGCGGCTTGCCGTCCCGGACCTGGCGTTGACTTGACCGGCACGTCGGCATGGGGACCTACTGTGCCGCAGACGCTCAAGAATCTCCTCACGGCCAGTGAAATTCTCGCAGCTATTTTCGGCTACTCCGACGCGAGAGCGGTTTACAATGACGGGAATTTCTTCCGAGTACGAACCATTACTTGCTCACCGTTGTCACGCGGAACGGCCATCTGTACGGTCTTATTCAGCGAATCGAGTCGAGGAGGAACATGGACAACGACGTTGCAAAAGGGCTGCTACCAGTGCTACCAGAGCTCAGTGGCCTGCTACCAGACCTTCGTGGCACGGACATCACAAGCCTGCTGACCGACTACGCTCGAATGGCGAAAATCGTGTCAGTAATAGACGCCGCCCGCTTCATGGAAGAGAATTTCGCGTCGGCACAGAACCTTGGAGGGCGGGAGAACCTCCTTCGGCATGCCTGCTGCTCGGTGAAGATGGACGGCGACGTACTCGAGTTCGGTGTTATGGGTGGGCAGACCTTGGCCATCCTCTGTGACGAGTTCCAGGATCTCACTGTGCACGGTTTCGACTCGTTCAAGGGGTTGCCCGAGGACTGGACCCACGACAGTCCGAGCGGCACGTACAGCACGCAGGGGAGGATACCGACCGACCTTCCGTCGAATACAAAGCTGCACATCGGCCTGTTCGAGGACACGCTGCCGAAGTACCTGGCCGGCACCGACGCTCCGGTTGCCCTCCTGCACATTGACTCGGACCTGTACTCCAGCGCGCGCACAATACTGTTCGGACTTGCCCCACGACTGCAGGCGGGTTCGATCATCGTTTTCGACGAGTTCCTCAACTACCCAGGCTGGCGTCAGCACGAGTACCGCGCCTTCACCGAGTTCGTCGACGCGTTCGACATCGAGTTCCGTTACTTCTCTTTCGCATCGAGCTATCTGTCCGTTGCAGTGCGGCTGGACTCTGCGCCCAAGGCGAGCTGACTCGCGTAGACGATGTCGTGCAGGTGTGTCGCCCTCCTGCATATCAACTCATGTGTAGCGGCTGTCGATTCTGTGCCGGTCCCTACAGCAGGCAGCCAGGGGGCGTGTTCGGTGTATCGCTGCGCGGACGCTCGACCGCACTCGTAGGACTCCGCCTTCGGGCCGGACGGAGGGCTCGGTCTGCAGGGCGATCAGCCCCAGGGCCACGTACCCAACAGCCCGCTCGGGCAGAACTGCGAGGCTTCTCGACACTCCATCTGGGTCAGGTCAACGCCGGCTTGCTGACGGATCGCCCGCCCGTGCTCAGAGCCGCTCATGGCGTGGTTCGCCACGAGCGTGGGTTCCCCACCGGCACCGCAGCCCAGAGGATCAGTGGCCTCCAGCGCACCGGATGTCCAGTTCGCGGCACACGTCGACGGCGGGGTTGACGGAGTCGTCGGTACTGAGGGCGCCCAACATCGCGGCGACGGTCCAACAGCCGGTACAGCCGATCCCGCCCTCGTCTCGGTCGACGCGCAGGCGAAGGAGGCCCGTTTCGACGCCGGCTCTCCGGTAGTGGGAGTTGCCGAGCGCAGCCTCCCGGGTTCACCGCAGATGCCAAGGTGGGTTCAATCCTGACCAAATCGAGCACTCCCCCACCGCGACAGAACAGACGCGGCCCGATCGCGACCCACGAGTGAACATCGCTCGACATGGATCCTCAAGCCGCAGCCACAGTGTGCGGGGTCCCACCAGCTGAAGCGCTCGGCAGCCCGCTGACGCTCCTGCGCCCAACTGCCCTCGCACAAAGCGGAGTTCCACAACGAACTCGCGCTGCGCGGAACGTACGAGCGCGGAAAACGGATGGTGCCGACCGTAACCCGGCCGGCACTTGCCCGACTCCAGGCCTCATTCCCGGAGTTCAAGCGTGCAGCACTTGACGCTGCCTCCGGCCTTCAACAGTTCGGTCAGGTGGGCACCGATGGGATGGTAGCCACGCTCGCGCAGCTGCCCCGCGATGCCGGTGGCTCCTCGGGGCAGGACGACGTTGCGGCCGTCGGACAGCGCGTTGAGGCCGAACACGGCGGCGTCGGCTTCCTCGGCGAGGATCGCGTCCGGGAATCGCTCGGCCAGCACTGCCCGGCTCTGCGGGGAGAACGCCCCTGGGTAGTACATGATTTCGCCGTCCTCAAGCACCGCCAGTGCCGTATCGAGGTGGTAGAACCGAGGATCGACGAGGGTCAGACTGATCACGGGACGCTCGAAGAACTCGCGCACCTCGTCATGAGCTCGCGATTCCGAGCGGAATCCGGTGCCGGCCAGGATCTCCGCGCCTGTGAAGAGAAAATCCCCCTCCCCCTCGTTGACGTACTCTGCCTGCCGTACCTCTGACCAGCTACCGCGGCTGAACCACTCCAGGTAGGCCGCGGACTCGTCCCTGCGCTGAGGATGCCGGAAGCGCGCGACGAGCGCCTTGCCGTCCACGACAAGAGCCCCGTTGGCGGCGAAGACCATGTCGGGAAGGCCCGGTACCGGCTCGATCAGCCGTACGTCGTGACCCAGACCGACGAGGATATCGAACAGCCTTTTCCACTGGGCCAGTCCGGTCTGCGTCGATGTGGGGCGATCCGGGTCCATCCACGCATTGATCGAATAGGTGACGTCGAAGTACCTGGGGCGGCACATGAGATAGTGCCGGGTCAATGCCGTTCGCTGATCGAGCGCCGTCCGTTCCGACTGCGTTTCCGTCACCTTGGCTCCCTTCGGCAAGATAAACATCGAGAATTCTGAAACCGACTCCGGAGTCCCTCGGACCGCACCCGGCCGCCTGTTCGAGCTACCGGAGAGCGCGGGTCGGCCGTCGCCGTACAGCACGCGCGTGAAATGTCGGGCCGTGGGATAAATCGAAAAGGCCCATTGCCGTCCCGCTGCCGAGGCGGTCTACAGCGTGTACGCCGAAACGCAGCCGTGGTTGTCCCGTCAGCAGGACAACTGACTTTCTTCGCGTTCCTGTTGGTGCCAGTCATGGTTAGTCGACGACTGCGGGTTGTCTCGCCGGCGGGACAGGGGGCGACGTCCGAACGGGTGCCGGTGCCCGACCACGGGAATGGCATGTCCGGATCGAAGCACACAAGAGCCAACTATAGTCCAGTTATTCGCTTCGTCGACAAGCGTTAATGGCTTTTGGAGATCGACAGATGGACGCAGATATGCCGGGCGGATGGCGATTGACACCTCCCCTGCCGAACGGGCAGAGTATTCAACTGCCGAGGAACTATGGAAATGGAAATGGCCCAGGCCGCGCTGGTGCGGCTGGCCGGCGGCCCGGCCCGGCGGCTCGCTGTTGGGCGTGAGCGTCGCTTCTACACGCAGACGTGCCACTGGAATCGTGTTGTGTCCGATGCCGAACTCCAGGAGCTGGCAGACGGTAAGCCGTGGCGGCTCCACGAACTCGTTCCGCACGGCAAGCACCTGGCAGACCTGAGAAGGAGCCGACGCATGAACACATTCGGCGATGGCGTTCTGGAGAAGGCTGCGGCGGAATACGCCGAGCAGGGTTTCTCCATCATCCGCAACGTCGTGCCATCGGATCTCGTGGCCGAGGCGCGTACCCACGTTGACTGGCTTACCCGCAAGTATCCGGATCTGCGCCCCGAACACTTCCACCACCCTCTGATCCGTAACGACGCCTTCTGGGCACGCCTGGTCTCGGAACCCCGTCTGGTGGACGTCGCGGAATTCTTCCTCGGCCCTGACGTGGCGTGCTTCACGGCCCACTACATCTGCAAGCCCCCGTACGACGGACAGCCCGTGCTGTGGCACCAGGACGGCGCGTACTGGACCCTGAGTCCGATGGAAGCGCTCACGGTGTGGCTGGCCGTCGACGAGAGCACCACGGAGAACGGCTGCCTTCGGATGATCCCCGGTAGTCACGAACTGCCGCTGCACAAACCGTCGGTTCGCACGGACGAGCCCAACATGCTGTTCTCCGCCGCCGACGAAACCCTGGTGCAGGAGTGGGTGGAGAAGCGCGGAATCGTGGCCATTGAACTCCAGCCGGGCGACGTCTCGATCCACCATCCCCATCTGCTGCACTGCTCGAAGGCGAACACCTCCGCCAAGCGACGGTGCGGTCTCGACATCGGCTACATCTCGACGGCCACGCGGCTCCACAGTGAAGGGCTGTACCTCGACCCACTGCTCGTACGCGGAGCCGACACCAACGGCCTCAACAGCTACCGCCCGTTCCCCGCTTACCTGGACGGCGAGACGATTCCCTTCGCCGGACAGGGCGAGTGGGGCGACAAAGTGGCCAGGCTCAACGAGGCGCTGCCGCCGCGTTCACGGGACCTTCCCGACGAGACCCCGATCGAGACCACCCGGTACATGATCGACCGTCTGCGCGAAGGCACCGTGAAGCGCTGATCGCAGCCGCCAACCGGCACACCCGCTCCAAACGATTCCCGCATGATGGAGATACAGCAGGGCGTTGAACGCCTCGTACGCATACGGGCGCCCCCGAACGCGATGGTTCGGGGGCGCCCGTATGCGTCGCCGGGTCCGGTCCTCACAGGCGCACTGGAAACTTGGAGAACAACCGAGCACCGCCGGGAATGAGCTCGCGGTACCTCAACTCGCGGCTCGCTACCGCGAGTTCCAGAGTGTCGTGCTTGAGGAAGAGGTGGTCGATGGCTATCTCGCCCTCGAGTTCGGCGAGCGCCGCGCCGATGCAGCGGTGCGGGCCGGCACCGAAGGCGAGGTGGCCTTCCCCGCGCTTCAACACCCGGTCCACCTGGCACTGTTCGGGCGCGGCGAAGACACGCGGGTCGTAGTTGACGGACTGGAGGGAGCCCGTCACGGCGTCCCCCTTGCAGATCGGGACGCCGGCGACCTCCATGTCCTCGCTCGCGTACCGCGGTCCGGCGCTCGGGATGGGGTTCGCGATCCGCATCAACTCGTTGATGGCGTGCGGCAGTGCCTCCGGCCTCGCGCGCAGCAGCGCCAGCTGATCCGGATTGTCGAGGAGTGTGAGAACCGCGTTGGGGATGAAGTGCGCCGTGGAGTGATATCCGCCGTTGACGAGTACACCCACCATCGAGATGATCTCGTCCTCACTGAGGCGGTCACCGTCCTCGTCCATCGTCTGCACCAGAGTGGAGATCATGTCGTCCGCGGGCTCGGCCCTTCGTCGCTCGATGAGCTTCTTGGTGTAGTCGAACAGGCTCAGGGCGCTTGTAGTGAAGTCGCGGTCGATGTTGGCGTACTCGTCCATCCACTGCCGTATCTGCGGCTGGTCCTCCTCGTCGATGCCGACCAGTTCGCAGATGACGGCACCGGTCAACGGCGTGGCGTACTCCCGGAGAAGGTCACCCGACCCCTTCTTGGCGAAGGCGTCGAGGAGCCGGGCCGAGACCTCCTCGATTCGCGGTCGCAATGCCTTGATGCGCCGCACGGAGAACGCGGGCGCCACGAGGCGACGCAGCCGCGAATGGACCGGACCGTCCTGGAGCATCAGGTTGGACGTGAAGTAGCGCAGGAGCTCGTCCGGCACGTCGAGCGACGCGAGCGCCTGGTCCGCGATGCTCGGCCCCTCTTGGCCCGGCACATTGCTGATGTTCGTCACGAGCCGCGGGTCGCTCCACGCCGCCTTGAACTCTTCACTTCGCGTGATCAGCCAGACCGGCGGCCCGCCGGGAAATCCGATACGGACGAGCGGGGCCTGCTCCCGCAGGCGCCCGAAGGCGCCGACGGGGTCGTCCTCGAATTCGGGGTTCAGCAGGCTTACGATTGGTTCAGCCATGTTCGTCGTCTCCTTGACGTCCGCGACCGAAGGCGGATTCCGCCTCGATCAGGTCCAGTACCTCCCGGGCGTGATCGACGAGGTACATGTGATCGCCCGGGAACTCCGTATAGCTGAAGTCACCCGTGGTCGCGCTCCGCCATTCCTGCGCCTGTTCCGCGCCGACCAGGCCGTCGGAGCCGCCTCGGATCGAGCAGATCGGCACCGACACCCTTTCGTCGGTGCTCGGAACGTAGTTCTCGTGCATTTCGCAGTCGGCCTGCAGCACGGGCAGAATCAGTTCACGCATCTCCGGGTGATCGAGAGCCTCGTGTCTGAACCCCGCGAACTCCTCGACCCGGGCGAGGAACTCCTCGTCCGGAAGTCCCGTGGCCCGCCGCTCCCGTTGGGTCCACGGCCCCGGCGAGCCACTGACGACCAGCCGCTCGACGCGCACGTCGCGCGTGCTCAGCAGATGCACCAGCTCGTACGCGAGCACGGCGCCGAGGCTGTGCCCGAACAGCACGGTTCGGGTCCCTTCGCCGAGCTCCGCAACCACGTCGTCGACGGAGTTCTTGGCCGCTTCGACGACATTCCGGTACGGCGTCTCCATGATCCGCCGCTCCCGGCCGGGCAGTTCGACCGGGACCACCCGCCAACGCCCGGCGGACAGCGCCCGCCATGGGTGGAAGAAGGAGGGCCCCGCTCCCGCGAACGGGACGCACAGCAGTGCGGGCCGCTCGCGGTCTTCCGAAGACATGCCGGGGCGGGTCACGGCGGCCGACCCCGTCACCGCGCCAGCCTGCGGGCGATGACCTTCATGATCTGGCCCGCGGGTTTCGGCATGTGCAGGTCGTGGTGGGTGGCGTCCACGTCGTACTCCTCAATGGAGCCGAGGACGTGGGGCGGCCAGTGCGGAGCCCACGACCCCTCTTCGTCCTTGTCCAGCTTCGCGTTGAAGAACAGCAGGTCGCCGCCGTAGACCGGCGAGTCGAAGTGCTCCATCTTGGAGAGGTTATTGGCCCCCACCTTCGACATGGTGTCCAGGAAGAGGTCCATGTTGTCGGTGTTCATGAACTGGCCGAAGACTTCCTCGACTTCCTTCCGGTACACCGCCGGCACCGTGCCCGTCAGGTTCCTGAAACCGCTCGCCGGCTTGGAGTCCAGGATCGCCAGGATGTCGACCTCGTGCCCGCGCTGTTCCAGCTCCACCGCGACGGCGTGCGCGAGCGGGCCACCGTAGGACCAGCCGACCAGGTTGTAGGGGCCTTCCGGCTGGACTTCGAGGATTTGGGTGAGGTAGTCGTCGATCATCTCCTCCACCGACCCCGCCAGTGAGTCCGTGCCGCCGGAGCCGCGCGACTGAAGGGCGTAGGCCGGCCGGTCCGGCACGTACGGTGCGAAGGTGAAGAAGGCCCAGCCCAGTCCGCCTCCTCCGTGGAAGAACCACACCGGGGGCTTCCCCGTGCCAGGGTCCCGGTTCAACGGCAGGACGACCGCGAAGGAGTCGATGTGTTCGTCGGGGATGCCGCCGATGAGTACCAGCGAGGCCAGCTCGGCGACCGTGGGGTAGCGGACGATCGTCCGGACCGGCATGTCGACGTCGAACTGCTTGCGGATACGGGCGCTGAGCCGGGTCGCCAGGAGTGAGTGTCCGCCGAGCACGAAGAAGTCGTCGTCGATACCGACCTTCTCCACACCGAGCAGCTCGCTGAAGAGGGAACACAGCTTCTCCTCATGGGAGTTGCGCGGCTCACCGCTGTTCGTGGTGGTCGTGGACTCCGATGGCAGCGCTCGCCGGTCGAGCTTTCCGGCCGGGGTCAGCGGAAGCTCCGGAAGGGGCACCACCGCGGCCGGGACCATGTAGTCGGGCAGCCGCCCACGCAGGTACTCGGGCAGCTCGACCGTGAGCGGGCCGATCGCCTTGGCGAGAGCCGGGGCGTTGGCCCTGGTCCGGCCGGCCACTCCGCTGGGGACGAATCCCCCGGAGACGGTCCGCCGCTCGGGCAGGAGCACCACGTCGAAGCCCTGAACGGTCTCGCCCGACCAGGTGAGGACGGCGTCCAGGCCATGCTCCCGCGCCCAGTCGGCGAGGTCCTGCGGATCGAGCGGCCGGCCGACGGGGACGGCCCCGCTCAGCACACCGGCCGCCGTGGCCGCGGCGGCCTCCTCCGTCAGGCGTGCGTTGGGTATCCCGGTCACCCGCACCGGGCCGCCGGTCCGGGCCGCGAGGTCACCCAGGCCTGCCAGATCGGTCACCTCCCGGCCCCACGCGGCTGCGGGAACGCTGGTCAGGTCGAGTGTGTCGGCCGGCTCCTTGTGCAGGACGACCTCGTAGCGGTGCCGGGTCAGTTCGTTGTGCACCCGGCCCGGCTTCAGCCGGATGTCGACGCCGACGGAGTGGTCCGCCGCCCACTGCGCGAACCACTCCGGAGCGACCACCAACTCCCGTTCGCCGAGCAGCGCCTGCTCCACCATGGCCCGGAGTTCCTCGGGCGAGGCGTGCGGTCGTGCCGCGCGCTGCACCGCGGTCAGCAGCAGCCGGAGGGTCGCGGCGTTGCGGACGTCACCGACGATCAACCGGCCGCCGGGCGCGAGGAGTTCCATGGCCTCGCTCAGTACGCGGTCCAGGTGGTCGACGCTGGGGAAGTACTGCGCCACCGCGTTGAGCACCACCGTGTCGAACCCGGCGCGGGGCAGCCCGGAGACGTCGTCGGCGGCCTGGACACTCAGCCTGACCCGGCCGCCGAGGCCGGCGTGTTCGGTCTGCTCCCGGACGCGGTCCACCACCGTGGCCGAGATGTCGGTGGCCCAGTACTCCTCGACCTCGCCGGCGATCCTCGCCAGCAGCAGACCCGCGCCGGCCCCGATCTCCAGCACCCGCCCCGGTGCGAAATCCAATACCTGCGCCACTGCTGTGTCGCGCCACTCCCGCATCTGCTCACGCGGGATCGGCTCGCCGTCGTAGGCCGACTTCCAGAGGTGGAAGTCCTCGCCCCACGGCTCGTGGGCGGAGTCGGCGTACGTCTCCTCGTGGACCCGGCGCCATTCGTCGACCTGGACGCCCTCGTCGGCGACGGCGGCCTCCGGGTCGGGCACCACATAGGCCACCAGGCGTTTGTCGCCCTGCTGGTTCTCGCGCACTACGACCGCCGCCTGCGCCACAGCTGGATGCTCGGTCAACACGTGCTCGATCTCGCCCAGTTCGATGCGGAGCCCGCGGACCTTGACCTGGAAGTCGGTTCGGCCGAGGTACTCGACCTGGCTGTCCTTGTTCCAGCGCACCAGGTCCCCGGTGCGGTACATCCGGGCGCCGGGCGCGCCGTAGGGGGAGGCGACGAACCGCTCGGCGGTCAGCGCGGTCTGCCCGATGTAGCCGCGCGCCAGGCAGGCGCCGGCCAGGTACAGCTCGCCGGTGACTCCCTGCGGGACGGGTCGCAGCGCCTCGTCGAGGACGTACACCTGGGTGTTCCAGATCGGTGCGCCGATCGGCACGGTGTCCGCGCCCGGTACGTGCTGCCATCCGGTGACCTCGACGGTGGCCTCGGTGGGGCCGTAGAGGTTGTGCGCGCCGCAGCCCGGCAGGAGTTCGACGAACCTGTTGGCCAGTGCGGCCGGGAACGCCTCGGCCGCAACCTCGATCCAGCGCAGGGTGGTGCACTTCCGCGCCGCTGGTTCGGCGACGAACTCCGTCAGCAGGGAGGGTACGAAGTCGGCGCCGGTCACCCGCTCCCGTGCGATCAACTCGGCCAGGTAGGCGGGGTCCTTGCGTCCGTCCGGGCGGGCGACGACAACGGCGGCACCCACCTGCATGTTGGCGAACAGCTCCGGCACCGACGCGTCGAAACTCGCCGAGGTGCTCAGCAGCATCCGGTCCTCGACCGTGACATCGAAGTGGGCCAGGCCCCACTGCACCCGGTTCATGATCGACCGGTGCGACACCGGCACGCCTTTGGGGCCGCCGGTGGATCCGGAGGTGTAGATGACGTACGCAACGTTGTCCGGCGCCAGCACACGCTCCGGGTCGGTCTCCGGGTAGCCGGACACGTCGGGAAGCTCGTCGTCGAGCACCAGCAGCGGTTTCGCGCTGTCCACCACCTGCCGCACCCGGTCCTCGGGCAGTTCGGGGTCGACGGGTACGTAGGCCGCGCCCGCCTTGACCACCGCGTAGACGGCGACCATCAGGTCGACGGAGCGGGGAATACGCACCACGACCAACTGCTCAGGGCCCGCGCCCTGTTCGAGCAGCCAGTGGGCCAGTCTGTTGGCGCGCCGGTTGAACTCGCCGTAGGTCAGCGTCTCCCGCTCGGCGATCACCGCGATGCGCTCGGGGTCGCGCGCGACCTGTGCCTCGAACGCCTCCGGCAGGGTCACCGCGTCCACCGCGTGAACCGTGTCGTTGACACCCCGCAGGAGCCACTCCCGCTCCGCCGCCGACACCGCCTCGATCGCGCCGACCGGCGCCAGCGGGGCGGCGACCAGCTGCTCCAGCACCCGCGCGAACCGGGCGGCGATCGCCTCGACCGTGTCGCGGTCGAAGAGCTGGGTCGCGTACATGAGGTCACCCTGGAGAGCCCCCGACTCGTCCATGGTCATGCTGAAGAAGAGGTCGAACATGGCGGCCGACACGAGGTGTTGCTCGAACTCGACCTTGAGTCCCGGGAGTTCGAAGTCCTGCTTCGTGAAGTTCTGCCAGGCGAACGTCACTTGGAACAGTGGCTGGTAGGCCGCGGAGCGGTCGGGGTTGATCAGCTCGACCAACATCTCGAATGGCACGTCCTGGTGCTCGTAGGCGGCCAGCGCCTTGTCCCGCACCTGGGCGAGCAGATCGGCGTACGACGGATCGCCGGAGAGATCGACCCGTAGCACCTGGGTGTTGACGAAGACCCCGACCAGGTCGGCGAGCGCTTCGTCGGTACGCCCGGCGATCGGGTTGCCGATGGTCACGTCCTCCTCGGCGCCGAGCTTGCGCAGCAGCACCGCGAGAGCGGTCTGGAGGACCATCGACATGGTCATGCCGCGTTCGTCGGCCAGCTTCTGGAGCCCGGCCGCCACTTCGGCCTTCACCGCAAAGCCGACCGTGTCGCCCTCAAGACTCCGTTCCGCGGGCCGCGGGCGGTCCAGCGGCAGGCTCAGTGGCTGCGGCACCCCGTCGAGTTCCTCGCGCCAGTACTCGGTCTGCCGCGCGGCCAGACTGTCCGGGTCGGCCGGGTCGCCGAGCAGCGCGCGCTGCCACAGCGTGTAGTCCTTGTACTGCACGGGCAGGGGCTCCCACTCCGGCGCCCGGCCGTCCCGGCGGGCGGTGTAGGCGGTGGTCAGGTCCCGTGCCAGCGGCGCACCGGAAACGCCGTCCGAGGCGATGTGGTGGATCACCAGGACAAGGAGGTGTTCCTGGGGGGCGCAGCGGAACAGGCTTGCCCGCAGCGGGAGTTCGGTCGACAGGTCGTAGTGGTGGGCGATGGCCTCGTCGACCGCGCCGGACAGCTTGTCGGGCGCCACGTCGACCACCGGCACCTTCACGGACGCCTCCGCCGCCGGCAGGATCCGCTGATGGGGCTCGTCGTCCTCGTCGGTCACGTAGACGGTGCGCAGGATCTCGTGCCGGGCGACCACGTCGCGGATCGCCGCGACGAGGGCGGCCTCGTCCAGTAGTCCGGTCAGCCGGAACGTCGGGGATATGTTGTAGGTTTCCGCCCCCCTCTCCAGTTGGTTCGTAACCCACATACGGCGTTGTGCGTACGACAGCGGAATCACCGGGTCACTCCTCTACGATCATCTTGCGCAGGCTGGGACGAAGGGGAACAGCGGATTCCTCCGACCACGCGGCGAGCGCGGAGACGGTCGGCAGGTCGAAGATCTTGCGGATGGGTATCTCTATCTCCAGCTCGGCGCGGGCGCGGGTGATCAGCCGGGTGGCGAGCAGGGAGTGCCCGCCGAGCGCGAAGAAGCCGTCGTCGACACCGATCCGGTCCACGCCGAGGACCTCGGCGAACAGCTTGGCCAGGGCCTTCTCGCGGGCGGTGACGGGTGCCCGGAAGGGCGTGGTGGGGGTGAGGTCGGGGGTGGGCAGGGCCTTGTGGTCGAGCTTGCCGTTGGGTGACAGCGGCAGCCGGTCGAGCGGGATGTAGGCGGTGGGCACCATGTAGTCGGGCAACCGGTCGGCCAGGTGGTCGGCGATGTCGGCCGGGTTCGGTTCGCTCTCGCCGTCGACGGGGACGAGGTAGGCGGCCAGGTAGCGGGTGTCGCCGGCCTGCCGGGCCACGACGGCGGCCTGGGCGATGTGGGGATGGGCCGTCAGGGCGGCTTCGACCTCGCCGGGTTCGACGCGGTAGCCACGGATCTTGACCTGGGTGTCGATGCGGCCCAGGTGGTGCAGTTCGCCGTCGGGGGTGAGGCTCGCGAGGTCGCCGGTGCGGTACATGCGGGTGCCGGGAGGCCCGTAGGGGTCGGCGACGAAGCGGTCGGCGGTCAGGGCGGGTTGCCCCTGGTAGCCGCGCCCGGCGCCGGCCAGGTAGAGCTCGCCCGGCGTGCCGGGGGGCAGCAGTGTCAGGCCGGGGCCGAGGACGTAGGCGCGCACGCGGGGGAAGGGACGGCCGATGGGCACGTCGGGGGCGTAGGGCCGGTCGGGGTCCAGGAGGTGGGCGGTGGCGTAGAAGGTCTCGCTGGGGCCGTAGCTGTTGATGACGCGGGCCTGTGGCCAGAGGGCGCGCACCCGGTTCGCGAGGGCCGGGGTGAGCACTTCGCCGGAGATGTTCAGTGCCGTGGGCCGGATGCGGTCGCGGAGTTGGTCGACGAGTTCCGCGAAGGCCGACGGCACCGAGCAGATGACGTCGATGTCCCAGGTGTCGCGTTCGGCCAGTTCCAGTACGTCGCGCACGATCTCGACGCTGCCGCCTGTGGTAAGCGCGGAGAACAGTTCGAAGGTGGCGACGTCGAAGCCGAACGAGGCGGCGAGCAGGACCCGCCGGCCGGATTCCATGCCGGCGTGTTCGGCCAGGGCGTCCACGGCGTCGACGACGGTGGCGTGGGTGACGCTCACGCCCTTGGGCACGCCGGTGGAGCCGGAGGTGTAGACGACGTAGGCGAGGTTCTCGGGGCGGGCCGTCGGGCGCGGCACGGTGTCCTGAGGGGCGGCCCTCAGGTCGAGGTCGTCGAGGACGAGGACAGGGATGTCGGTGGCGGGGACGAGTGCGCGGGTGTCGCCGTCGGCCAGCACCAGGTGCGGACGGGCGACGGGGAGGATGCGCGTGAGGCGGGCGCGGGCGTAGGCGGGGTCGACGGGCAGATAGGCTCCGCCGGCCTTGAGGATGCCCAGGAGTGCCACCGTCATGGTCGCGGTGCGGGGCAGGACCACGCTCACCACGGTCTCCGGGCCCACCCCGCGCGCGACCAGTTCGACCGCGAGCCGTTCGGCACGGGCGTCCAGTTCGGCGTACGTGAGGGACTCTCCGTCGGCGACCACGGCGATGGCGTCGGGGGTGCGCGCCGTCTGTGCATCGACCCGCGCGGTGATCGTGCCGTCTGCGGTCGGGACGCCCCGGTCGGTGGCGTCGGCCAGGATCCGCTTGCGTTCGGCCGGTTCCAGGACGTCGAGTCCCGCGACCTTCAGCTCCGGGTCGGCGGCCAGTTGCCGCAGGACGCGCACGAGACGGGCCGCGTACGTCTCCACGGTGTCGCGGTCGAAGGCGCCGGGCGTGTACTGGAGGATCAGTTCGAGGTGCGGGTCGACCGCCGCCGCCAGGCACAGGGGGTAGTGGTTGCCGGCGGACGGGCGGAAGCCGGTGAAGGTGATCCCGTCCGCGGCGTCGCTGGCCGCGCTGAGGCCCTCCCGGTCAATGGGGTACGACTCGAAGACGACCAGGGTGTCGAAGAGGGACTGGAGTCCGGCCGCCTGCTGGATCTCCGCGAGCCCGTAGTAGTAGTGGTCCGCGAGGGCGGCCTGTCGGCTCTGGAGTCCGGTGAGGACCTCGGCGACGGTGTCTCCGGGCGCGTAAGTGACCCGTACGGGAACGGTGTTGATGAACATTCCGACCGTCGACTCGACATCGGCCACCGCGGGCGGGCGTCCGGAGACGGTGGCGCCGAAGACCACATCCTCGCGGCCGGTGAGCCGACCGAGCAGCAGTGCCCAGGCGCCCTGGATCAGGGTGTTGACGGTGATGCCCAACTCGGCGGCACGGCGGCGGAGTTCGTGCGTCTCCTCGGGCGGGAACGTGATGTCGACCTGGTCGCGGTCCTCGGCGTCCGTGCCCGCGGAGTCGGGGGCGAGCAGGGTCGGCCCCTCGATCCCTTCGAGTGCGGCCGCCCATACCCGTCCGGACTCCTCGTGGTCCTGGTGGGCGAGCCAGGACAGGAAGTCGCCGTAGTCGCGAGTGGCGGGCAGGCCGGCCGGGTCGCCGCCGGAGGCGTAGAGCAGGAGCAGGTCCCGCATCAGCAGGGGCGTTGACCAGCCGTCGAAGAGCATGTGGTGGGCGGTCAGGACGAGTTCGGGCCGGTCGGGTGCGAGGACGACGAGTGCCAGCCGGAACAATGGTGGGGTGGCCGCGTCGAAGTGGGCGGCGCGGTCCTGCGCCAGGAACCGCTCGAAGGCCTCGGTGCGCTCCGGCTCCGCCAGCGCGGTCAGGTCGAGGTACTGCCACGGCAGGGTCACCGCCTCCGGCACCACCTGGACGACATCGCCGTCCGCCCGGTCGACGAACGCCGCGCGGAGGCTGGCGTAGCGCCCCACCAGCGCCTGTCCGGCCCGGCGCATCCGTTCCGGGTCGACATCGCGGGAGAGCTGGAAGGCAAGCTGCACGTGGTAGGGGTCGTACGACGACGCTCCGGCCAGCAGGGTGTGGAAGTGGATCCCGGACTGCGCCGGGGTCGCCGGCCACACCTTGGACAGTTTGCCGAAGCGAGCCTCCCAGGCGTCGATCTCGTCCTGGTCGACGTCGACCAGCGGGGCGTCGGTCGGGGTCAGGCCACCGGCTCCGGGGGTAAGGGTGTGCCGGGCCAGGGCGGTCAGCGCCTGGACCCACAGTGCGGCCAGCTCGCTCACCTCGTCGCGGGCAAGCAGCCCGGTCGGGAAGCCGAAGTACGCGGTGAGTTCGTCGCCGTCGGGGCCCGCGGCGGCCACCGCGTTGATCTCCAGCGCCGACTCCACCGGCATGTCCGCGTCCGGCGCGGCGATCAGGTCCCGGTGCGTGGTGTCGGGGGCCCAGCCCAGGCCGCGCAGTGCCTCGGGGATGTCCGCGCCGGAGGACCTGCCGAGGTAGTTGAATCCGATCTGCGGTTCCGGGAGTTGGGCCAGTCGGGCCGCGGTCTCCGGGTTGAGGTGGCGCAGCAGGCCGTAGCCGATGCCGTTGTGGGGAACCGCCCGCAGCTGCTCCTTGACCGCCTTGACCGCCCGGCCGGCGGCCGGGCCGCCCGCGAACGCGTCCGCCTCGTCGATGCCGGCCAGGTCGAGGCGCACCGGGAACATCGCGGTGAACCATCCGATCGTGCCGGACAGATCCGCGCCGGGTGCCAACTGCTCGTCCCTGCCGTGCCCTTCGAGCCTCACCAGCGTCGAGGTGGCGGACACGCCCCGCGTCCGGCGCCAGCGGGTCAGGGCGAGGGCCAGGCCGGTCAGCAGTCCGTCGTCGACACTGCCGCGGAAGACCGCGGGCACCGTGTTCAGCAGCGTTTCGGTGACATCGGCGGGCAGGTGGACGCGCACGGTGTCGGCGGTGGCCGCGACATCGCGCGTCCGGTCCAGCTCCCGTGCTCCCAGTACGGGCTCGTCCTCGCGCAGGATCCGCTGCCACACGGGGAGTTCGGCCACCCGCTCCGGGGCCGTGGCCTCGTCGGCCAGGGCGTGTGTCCATCGGCGCAACGAGGTGCCCACGCCGTACAGAGCCGGAGTACGGCCGTCCCGTACCTGTTGCCAGGCGGAGACCAGGTCCGGGACCAGGATCCGCCAGGACACGCCGTCCATGGCTAGGTGGTGCACGACGATCAACAGGCGGTTCTCTCCCACATGGGAGGTGAACCACACGAACTGCGCCATGACACTCGCGTCCGGGGCCAGTCGGCCGGCGGCCGCGTCCAGTTCGGCGGTCAGGTCGGCGTCGCCGTACGGGACCTGCCGTAGCAGGGTGTCGGCGTCGACGCTGCCAGGCGGCTCCGTCCACAGGCCCGGCCGTGCCCGGTCGAGCCGGGAGCGCAGGGCATCGTGCTGGTCCAGGACGGCTTGCAGGGTCGCGACCAGTCCCGCACGGTCGATGCCGTCGGGCAGGGTCAGCATCGCGGACATGCAGAACCGGTCGACGCCACCACCGCGCGCCAGGACGTGGGCCGCCGTCGGCGGCAGCGGAGCCCAGCCGATGCCGCCGCCCGGCAGTTCGGCCAGGGTCGGGCGTTCCTCGTCCGCCCGTTCGTCCACCAGTTCCGCGAGCCGGCCGATCGTCCGGTGTTCGAAGATCTCCCGGGTGCTGACCACGATCCCGCGTGCCTTGGCCCGGGCGACGACCTGGATGGAGCGGATGCTGTCCCCGCCGCCGACGAAGAAGTCGTCGTCGACGCCGACCTGTTGGGCGTCCAGGACATCGGAGTACACCTCGGCCAGGACCCGCTCCGTCTCGCCGCGCGGCGCCCGGTATTCGACACCGGCGAACTCGGGCTCGGGCAGCGCGGCCCGGTCCAGCTTTCCGGTTACCGTCCGCGGCAGCCGGTCCAGGACCACTAGCAGGGTGGGCACCATGTAGTCCGGCATCCGCTCTGCCACGAAGCGCCTCAGATCCGGCACCGACACAGGGGACTGCGCGTCGGCCGCGGGCGTCACATAGCCGACGAGTCGGGTGGTGCCGGTGTGGTGGTCCTCCCATGCCGTGACGACGGTCTCGCCGACCGCGGGATGCCGGGCCAGGACGATCTCGATCTCGGTCGGCTCGACCCGGATGCCGTTCACCTTGATCTGGGTGTCGGCCCGTCCCTCGTAGCGCAGTTGACCGTTCCTGTCCCACTGGGCCAGGTCGCCGCTGCGGTACATACGGGCACCGGCCGGGCCGAAGGGGCAGGCGACGAACCGCTCGGCGGTCGCTCCGCCGCTGCCGTAGTAGCCGCGGGCGAGCGGGCCGGCGACGTACAGTTCGCCGATCACGCCGGGTGGGACCGGGGTCAGTTCCGGTCCCAGGATGTAGGTGCGCATGTTGGCGAGCGGGCGGCCGATCGGTGTCACGCCGGTCTCGGCCGAGCGCTGCGGGACCGGGAAGGCGGAGACGTAGAAGCTCTCGGTCTGGCCGTAGGCGTGGACGACCCGGACGTCCGGGAGTGCCTGGCGGACCTGGTGGATGACATCGCCCGTGAGGGGGTCGCCGCCGAGGATCGCGGTGCTCAGGTCGAGCTTCAGAGCGCCCGGCTCCTTGGCGAGGACGGGGCCGAGGAGTGCGGTGAACACCGAGGGCACGGCACAGATGGTGGTACCGGACCAGCTGTCGCGTTCGGCGAGTTCGAGTGCGTCGCGGACGATCTCGACGGTGGCCCCGGCCGCGAGCGCGGTGAAGATCTCGAACACGGAGACGTCGAAGTTGACCGAGGTCGCGGCGAGCATGCGGGATCCCGCCTCGACCTGGGCGATCTGCCGCGAGTACCAGACCCCGTTGGCCACGGTGGCGTGGGTCATGGCGACGCCCTTGGGCCTGCCCGTGGAGCCAGAGGTGTACATCACGTACGCCAGATGGTCCGGCTCGACACGGATGTCGGAGGCTACGACCAGGGGGGCGTCGGCGTCGTCGAGACGCAGGTCGTCGAGGCGCAGTACGGGCGGTCGGCACTCCGGAAGTGCCGGCGCCACCTGATCGTTGGTCAGCACCAGGACCGGATCGGCCGTGTTGAGCAGGAGGTCGACTCGCGCGGCCGGATGATCGGGGTCGATCGGCAGATAGGCGCCGCCGGCCATGAGCACGCCCAGCTGAGCGACCACCAGGTCCGCGGACCGCGGCAACGCCACGGCCACCAGCACGTCCGGGCCGACTCCTCGGTCCCGCAGCACCGCGGCCAGTCGGCCAGCGCGGGCGGTCAACTCCGCGTAGGACAGCTCGCTTTGGCCGGCCACCACCGCAGTCGCACCTGGTGTGCGCAGTGCCTGGGCGGTGACGAGTTCCGTCAGTGTCGCCCCGCGCGCCGGCGCCTCGGTCTCGTTCAGCCGTGCCAGCCAGTCCTGTTCGGCCTCACTGCGCACATCCACCGCACCCAGCCGGGTGCCGGGATCGGCGACCACCTGCCGGAGCACGCGCACATAGCGTTCGGCGATGCTCTCGGCCGTGGTGGGGTCGAACAGTTCCGTCGCGTACTCCAACTGGCCGAAGGCACGGCCGGATCCGTCCGGAATGATGTTGAAGAACAGGTCGAACCTCGCGGTGTCGGTGCCCGCCGGGACGGGGGTGACCCGCAGGTCCGGCATCTCGATCCCCTGCCACACGAACTGCCAGGCCAGCATCACCTGGAAGAGCGGGGAGTACGACACGGAGCGTTCCGGGTTGAGCATGCCGACCAGGCGCTCGAAGGGGACGTCCTGGTTGTCGTACGCGGCGAGGGCCTTGTCCCGCACCTGGTCCAGCAGATCGCCGAACGACGGGTTCTTCGACAGGTCGGCGCGCAGCACCCAGGTGTTGGCGAAGAACCCGATCAGATCGTCGAGTTGCTCGTCCGCGCGTCCCTCGATCGGGCTGCCGATCGTCAGGTCGTGACCGGCACCGAGGTGGTGCAGCAGCACCGCGAGCGCGGCCTGGGCGACCATCGGCGGTGTGGCACCGCGGTCGGCGGCCAACTTGCCGAGCCCGGCGAGCAGTTCGGGCTCCAGCTCGAACGAGACATAGCCGCCGTGATGGCCGGCGGGTGTCGGCCGCGGCCGGTCCAGCGGCAGCTGCACGGGTTGTGGTACCCCTGCCAATTCCGCGCGCCAGTAGTCCAGTTGGCCTGCGGCGATGCTCTCGGGGTCCGCTTCGTCGCCGAGCAGCTGGCGCTGCCACAGCGTGTAGTCCTTGTACTGCACCGGGAGCGGTGTCCAGCCCGGTGCGCTGTTCCGATGACGGGCCGAGTACGCGGACACCAGATCGCGGAGGAAAGGTGCCATCGACGCCCCGTCCGCGGCGATGTGGTGGAACACGAACACCACCACGTGTTCCTGCGGACCGAGGCGGAGCACGGCCGCGCGAAAGGGCGGCTCCCGGTCCAGGTCGAAGCCCTCGCAGGCGATTTCGTGCGTCACCGCGTCCACCGTGTCCGTGTCCACGTCGATGACCCGGAACGGGACGGGGGCCTCTTCCGGCGACAGGACCCGCTGCTCCGGCGTGCCGTCGGCGTCCTCCACGAACACGGTGCGCAGACTCTCGTGCCGGGTCGCGACATCCCGCACCGCCGCGGCCAGAGCCGCGATGTCCAGCGTCCCCTCCAGGCGCAGCACGAACGGGATGTTGTAGGTCGGGGACGGGCCTTCCAGACGGTAGAGAAACCACAGCCGGCGTTGGGCGAAGGACAACGGGATCATCGACGCTTCTCCTAAACGGTCATCTGACGCAGCTGGGGGCGTTTCGACACGGCCGACTCGTCGAGCCCAACCGCCAACTGGGCGACGGTCGGATTACGGAAGACCGTCGTGACCTTCACGTCGACGTTGAGTTCGTTGCGGATGCGGCCGATCAGCCGGGTGGCCAGCAGCGAATGCCCGCCGTGGCTGAAGAAGTCGACGTCGATACCGATCTCGTCCACGTCGAGAAGCTCGGCGAACAACCGGCAGAGGACTTCCTCCCTGTGGTTGCGCGGCCCCCGCCCGGTCGCGGCTTCGGCGTGGTCGGGCGCGGGGAGCGCGGCGCGGTCGAGTTTCCCGCTCGGTGTCGTCGGGAGTGCGGCGATCGGCACGATCGCCGAGGGGACCATGTACTCCGGCAGCTGCTCCCGGACCAAGTCCGTCAGGGCCTCCACCTCCAGGCCTGCAGGGCCGGTCCCGCCGCCGGGCACCACGTAGGCGACCAGCCGCTGGTCCCCGGCCCGATCCTCGCGGACCACGGCAGCCGCGTGGTCGACGTCGGGGTGCGCGGTCAACGCCGCTTCCACCTCGGCCAGTTCGACCCGGAACCCGCGGATCTTGACCTGGAAGTCGGAGCGGCCGATGTATTCGACCTGGCCGTCGTCGTTCCAGCGCGCCATGTCCCCGGTGCGGTACATGCGGGTTCCGGGTCTGCCGTAGGGGCAGGCGACGAAGCGCTGGGCGGTCAGGGCGGTCTGGCCGAGATAGCCCCGGGCCAGGCCGGTGCCGGCTAGGTACAGCTCGCCGGCGACTCCGGGTGCGACCGGGCGCAGGGCCGCGTCGAGGACGTAGACCTGGGTGTTCCAAACCGGTGTGCCGATGGGCACGGTGTCCGCGCCCGGCACGTGCTGCCATCCGGTGACCTCGACGGCAGCCTCGGTGGGGCCATAAAGGTTGTGCACGCCGCAGCCGGGCAGCAGGCCGACCGTCTTGTTGGCCAGTGCGGCCGGGAACGCCTCCCCCGCGACCTCGATCCAGCGCAGGCTCGTGCACTCCTTCGCGGCGGGCTCGGCGACGAACGCCTCCAGCAGGGAGGGCACGAAGTCCGCGCCGCTCACCCGCTCCCGGCGGACCAGTTCGGCGAGGTAGGCCGGATCGCGGCGCCCGTCCGCACGGGCGACCACCACGGCCGCGCCCACCTGGAGCGGGGCGAACAGTTCGGGAACCGACACGTCGAAGCTCGCCGAGGTGCTCAGCAGCACCCGGTCCTCGGCTCCGACGTCGAAGTGGGCCAGGCCCCACGCCAGCCGGTTCATGATCGACCGGTGCGACACCTGCACACCCTTGGGGCCGCCGGTGGAGCCGGAGGTGTAGATGACGTACGCCGCGTTGTCCGGCGCCAGCTCCCGCACAGGGTTGGTGCGCGGATACCCGGTCCCGTCCGGGAGTTCTTCGTCGAGGAGCAGCAACGGCCGTGCGCTGTCCAGGAGTTGGCGTACCCGGTCCTCGGGGAGGTCGGGATCCACCGGCAGATAGGCCGCGCCCGCCTTGACCACCGCGTAGATGGCCACCATCAGGTCCACCGACCGTGGGACCCGCACCGCGACGACCCGCTCGGGGCCCGCGCCCTGCTCGACCAGCCAGTGCGCGAGTTGGTTGGCACGTTGGTTGAACTCGCCGTAGGTCAGCCGCTCCTGCTCGCCGATCACCGCGACCCGCTCGGGATCGCGCTCCACCTGCGCCTCGAACGCCTCCGGCAGAGTCGTCTCGGCCACCGGATGTGCCGTGTCGTTGACGTCCCGGAGCAGCCGGTCCCGCTCCCGCGCCGACACCACCTCGATGGCACCGACCGGTGCCCTCGGGGCGGCGAGCACCTGTTCCAGCACCCGGACGAGCCGAGCGGCGATCGTCCCAGCGGCGTCACGGTCGTAGAGGTTGTTCCGGTAGTCGAGGGAGAGCCGCAGGTAGGGATCGGAGGCGTTGAGGGTGAGGGGGTAGTGCGAGCCTGCGAAGGGCCGGATGCCGTCGATCGTGAACCCCGCCGAGGTGTTCGCCTCCACGATGCCCGCGCGGTCGATCGGGTAGGACTGGAACACGACGATCGTGTCGAAGAGGGCGGGCATCCCGACACCGCGCTGAATGTCGGCCAGCCCGTAGTAGGTGTGGTCCAGCAGTGCGGTCTGCCGCTCCTGGAGTTCGGTGACGACGTCTGCCACGCTGCGGTCCGGTCGGCAACGCACCCTGATCGGCAGCGTGTTGATGAACAGGCCGACCATCTCGTCGGAACCGATCAGGCCCGGCGGGCGGCCGTTGACGGCAGCCCCGAACACGACGTCCTGCTGTCCGGTCAGCTTCGAGAGCAGAATCGCCCAAGCGCCCTGGAGGAGTGTGTTCAGCGTGACGCCGAGTTCCGCGGCGCGCCGGGCGAGTTCGCGTCCCTGGTCGATCGACAGCGGTACCTCCACCCGCCCGACCGCGGACGCCGTCTCCTTGAGGGGCGTGTTCGGGGCCACCAGGGTCGGCTGCTCGAATCCGGCGAGTTCGGCGGCCCACCGGGCGGCCGACACCTCCCGGTCCTGCGCGGACAGCCAGGCCAGGTAGTCGCCGTAGCCCCGGACGGGGGGAAGTTCCTCAGTGCCTGCGTACAGCCGGATCAGATCCGTGATGACCGACGGGGACGACCAGCCGTCGAACAGGGCGTGGTGGGCGGTGATGACGAGTTTCGACCGCTGCGGGCCGACGGTGATCAGGGCCAGGCGGATCAACGGAGGCCTGGTGGGATCGAGTTGGTCGGCCCGGTCCTCGGCGAGGAACCCGTCGAGTGCCGCGTCCGGATCGGCTTCGCCGTGGCCGGTCAGGTCGATGTGCCGCCAGGGCAGAGCGACGTGTTCGGCCACCACCTGCACCGGATCACCGCCGGCTCCGGTGAGGAACGCGGAGCGCAGGTTGGGATACCGGTCGAGCAGCGCTTGTCCGGCGGCCCGCATGCGCGCGGGGTCCACGTGCCCGGACAGATGCAGCACGAACTGCATGTGGTACACGTCGAAGGAGCCGTCGGCGAGCGCGGCCTGGAACAGGATCCCGAACTGGCCCGGGGCCTGCGGCCACACCTCGACCAGAGGGCCGTAGCGCGCCTCCCAGGCCTCGATCTCGTCCTGCCGCACCGGGACGAGCGGGGCGTCCGAGGGGGTCAGTCCGCCGATCTGCGGCTGTACCGCGTACGCGGCCATGCCGTGCAGCAACTCGACCCACAGCGCGGCCAGTTCGGAGGTCCGCTCGCGGGACAGCACCCCGGTGGGGAACATGAATGCCGCCTGGAGCCGGGGGCCGTCGGCGGTGTCCGTGATGGCCGCGCCGACCTCCAGCGCGGAGAGCGCCGGCAGGTCCGGGTCGGGTGCCGGGAACAGCTCGGCCGACCAGGAAGCCGGTCCCCATCCGTTCGCGCGCAGGTGTTCGGGCACGTCGGTGTCGGAGATCCGGCCCAGATAGTTGAACCCGAGCTGGGGGGCCGGCAGGTCGGCGAGCTGCGTGGCGGTCTCGGGGTTGAGGTGGCGCAGCAGTCCGTACCCGACGCCCTTGTCCGGGATCCCGCGCAGCTGCTCCTTGACGAGCTTGACGGCCTGCGCGACCGCGGGGCCACCGGTCACTACGTCGGCCAGGTCCAGCCCGCCGACGTCGATCCGAGCCGGGTACATGCTGGTGAACCACCCGATGGTCCGGGAGAGATCGGCACCGGGGACGACGTCCTCCTCGCGGCCGTGTCCCTCCAGCCGAATCAGCGTTGAGCGGTCGGCACCACGCCACCGAGCCACCGCCAGGGCGAGGGCGGCGAGCAGCACGTCGGTCCCAGTGCCCTTGAACGCCGCGGGAAGCCTGGTCAGCACCGCATCGGTGACGTCGACGGGCAGTTGCACCCGCACGCTGTCGACCGTGGACATCACGTCCACCGCGGGGTCGAACGCCCGCATTCCCAGCGGGGGGTCGGAGGCCTCCAACAGGTCGCGCCAGTAATGCAGTTCGGCCTCGCGCCGGGGGGAGAGCGCCTCGGTCTCCAGCGCCGCCGCCCAGCGACGGGCAGAGGTGCCGACGGCGGCCAGCTCGGGGGTCCCGCCGGACCGGATCTGCTGCCAGGCTTCGGCGAGGTCCGACATGAGGATCCGCCAGGAGACACCGTCCACCACGAGGTGGTGCAACACCACCAGCAGTCTGCCCGCACCTGCGGCCGGGGTGAACCGGACGAAGGCCGCCATGATCCCGGCCTCCGGGGCGAGTCGCCCGACGGCGTCGTCCAGTTCCGCCTGCGCCTTCGCCACCGAGGACGGCTCGTCCCACCGGCCGTCGCAGAGGACTTCGTGGATCAGGTCCGCCGCCCGTACGGCGTCTCGCGGCCGGACGACGAGAGAGGGCTCGGCGCCGCGCACCAGTTGGGCGCGCAGCAGGTCGTGCCGGTCGAACACAGCGTCCAGGGTGCTGGCAAGGCCGTCCGCGTCGATGCCGGCGGGGAGTTCCAGCACCATCGACATGGCGAACCGGTCCGTCCCGCCGCCGTGTTGGAACACCTGCCGGGCCACCGGTTGCAGCGGCATCCGTCCGATGCCGCCGTCCTCGTCCTCTGCGAGCGCGGGCAGCCGTTCCCGGCGGGCGGAGGCGACCTCGGCCAGCCGGGTCGCCGTACGGCACTCGAAGATCTCCCGCGTGGTGAGGTGCAGGCCCAGGGCACGGGCTCGGGCGACCACCTGGATCGACCGCAGGCTGTCCCCGCCCACAGCGAAGAAGTCGTCATCGGCACCGACCCGGTCCACACCGAGCACGTCCGCATACGCGGCGGTGACTATCTTCTCGGCCTCCGTGCGCGGCTCCCGGTAGGTCTCGCGCAGGAACTCCGGTTCGGGCAGGGCCGAGCGGTCCAGCTTGCCGGTGGGCCCGAGGGGCAGCCGGCCGAGGACCACGAAGGCCGAGGGCACCATATAGTCGGGCATCCGGGCCGCGACGAATTTGCGCAGTTCGGCGGCGGAGGCACCGGACTGCACGTCCACGTCGCCGATACCGCCGGCGCCGTCGTCGCCCACCGCTCCTTCGCCGGTGTGCACCACGTAGGCGACGAGCCGCCGTCCGCCCGAGGGCACCTCCCGGCTGATCACCACCGCCTGGCTGATCCCGGGGTGCGCCAGGCAGGCCGCTTCGACCTCGGCGGTCTCGATGCGGAAGCCACGCACCTTCACCTGGCCGTCGGCCCTGCCGACGCACTCCAGCTGACCCTGCGCGTTCCAGCGGGCCAGGTCGCCCGTGCGGTACATCCGCTCACCGGCGGGGCCGAACGGGTCGGCCACGTAGCGCTCGGCCGTCAGGCCCGGGCGGCCGTGGTAGCCGCGGCCCAAGCAGCGCCCCGCCACGAACAGTTCACCGACCACGCCCTGCGGCACCGGGGCCAGTCCCGGGCCCAGCACGTAGGCCCGCATGTTCGCCAGCGGGGTGCCGATCGGCGCGACCTCGCCGGCCGCCCATTCCTCGGACGCCGGGAGGGAGAACGCGGTGGCGTAGAAACTCTCGCTCTGCCCATAGCCGTTGACGATCTGCACCCCGGGCAGCGACTCGCGTACCTGCCGCACCAGTTGGGCCGGGAGCACGTCACCCGCGAAGACGACCGCGCGCACCCCGGTCGTCCTCTCCAAGTGGCCGACCAGTTCCCCGAACACTGAAGGGACCGCGCTGATCACCTGACCGTGCCAGGTGTCCCGCTCGCCGAGCACCAGCGTGTTCGGCGCCACCTCGACCGTGCCGCCGGTGGACAGGGTGGTCAGCAGCTCGAAGACCGAGACGTCGAAGTTCACCGAGGTGCCGGCCAGCATCCGCCACCCGGGCCGTGCGCCCACTACGCGGGCCAACTCCCGCACTCCGTTGACGACGTTGCGGTGGGTGATCGCCGCGCCCTTCGGCGTGCCGGTCGAGCCGGAGGTGTACATCACGTAGGCCAGGTTGTCCGGAGCGGCCGGCGAGAACCAGGCCGTGTCGTCGGGCGTTTCCGGGAGCGAGTCCCACTCCGCGCGCCGGTCGAGGTCGACAGCCGAGATGCCGTCCCGCGACAGGTCCTGCCACGTCTCTGTGTCGGTGACGGCGAAACGCGGCGCCGCTTCGGACAGCACGCTCTGCGCCCGCCCGCCGGCATGAAGGGGGTCCATCGGCAGGTATCCGGCACCGGACTTGAGGATCCCGAGCAGGCCGACCACCAGGTCCTCGGTGCGCGGCAGAGCCAGCACCACCAGGTCCTCCGGCCCGGCACCCCGCCGGATCAGCTCCCGAGCGACGCTGTTCGCCCGCTCGTCGAGCTGCCGGTAGGTCAGTGTCCGGTCCTCGCAGACGACCGCCGGGACGTCCGGCGTCCTGGCCGCCTGGCTCTCGAACAGTTCCGGGACCGTGGCATCGGACACCGCGGTCGCGTTGTCGTTGCACTCCGTGAGCAGCCGGTGCCGCTCGGCCGCGTCGAGCACGTCGGTACCGCCGATCCCGCGTCCCGGGTCGGCCACGAGCCGGCCCAGCACGCGGACGAAGCGGTGCGCGAGGCCTTCGGCGGTATCCCGGTCGAACAGGTCGGTGGCGTACTCCAGATGGCCGCCCGCCCCGCCCGAGGCATTGGGCACCATGTTGAAGAACAGGTCGAACTTGGCCGTTCCGGTTTCGAGGGCTTCGGCCTCGACGTGGAGGCCGGGGAGCTCCAGCGCCCCGACGGGTTCCTGCCAGGCGAGCATCACCTGGAAAAAGGGGTGATAGGCCGTGGAGCGGTCCGGGTTGAGCAGCTCCACCAGTCGCTCGAACGGCATGTCCTGGTTGTCGTAGGCGGCGAGGGCCCGGTCCCGTACCCGGCCCAGGAGTTCGAGGAAGGCCGGGTTCCCGGAGAGGTCGACGCGCAGGACCCAGGTGTTGGCGAAGAACCCGACGAGGTCGCGGAGTTCCTCGTCCGTGCGGCCCGCGATCGGCGCGCCTAGGGGCACGTCGTCACCGCAGCCGAGGTGGTGCAGCAGCACCGCCAGCGCCGCGTGCATGATCATCGAGACGGTGGTGTCCTGTTCGGCGGCCAACCTCTCCACGGCGCCGAGGAGTTCGGGGTCGACCGACAGCTCGACCAGGTCGCCGCGGTGGCTCATCGCCCTCGGGCGCGGGCGGTCCGTCGGCATGGCCAGCGGCTGGGCGAGATCGGCCAAGTTCTCTCGCCAGTAGGCCAGTTGCGCGGCCGCCAGGCTGTCCGGATCGGATTCGTCGCCGAGTACGTCCCGCTGCCACAGCGTGTAGTCCGCGTACTGCACCGGGAGCGGTTCCCAGACCGGGGCCCGGCCGTCCCTGCGGGCCGCGTAGGCCGTGGTGAGGTCGCGCAGCAGCACCCCGAGGGACTCCCCATCCATCGCGATGTGGTGCACCACCAGCACCAGGGTGTGGTCCTGCGGTCCGCACCGCACGAGCCTCGCCCGGATCGGTACGTCGCCGGCCAGGTCGAAGGGCCGCGCGGCCAGTTCGTGGACGGTCGCGGCCCGTTCCTCCGCCCCGACCTCGACGACCGGCAGCCCGAACGGCTTCTCGTCGTCCGTCAGCACCTGCTGGTGCGGAACGCCCTCGTCGTCCTCGACGATCACCGTTCGGAGGATCTCGTGCCGGTCGACGACATCGCGGAACGCCGACTCCAGCGCGCCCACGCCCAGTTCACCGGTCAGCCGCAGGCCGAAGGCGGCGTTGTAGGTCGGGGACGGGCCCTCGAACCGGTCCACGAACCACAGTCGGCGCTGCGCGAACGACAACGGGATCATTCTGTGTCTCCAAATCGGCAGAACCAGCAGGGAGTCGTCCGCCACTCAGCTCTGATCGAGCACTGCCAAGAGCTGGTCGTTGTAGAAGTCGTCGAACGAACACGCGCCCGACAGAGTCGAGAAGTACCGGTCGACCAGCTCCTGATGACCGGCCAGGCTCCGCAGCATCTCCGCCCGCCCCTCGGGCTTCAGCTCGGCCACGTTGAGCGCGCCCTGGTAGAAGTTGAGGAAGACGTCGGTCAGTTCGTTCTCGTAGCGCTTCAGCGCCGTCTTGAGCGCGGCGTCGTCGTACAGTCCGTCGCCGATGTGGTCGGTGAGCGACTGGGCCTGGATGAAGGCGTCGGTGATACCGCGAGCGGTGATGGAGTCCTTGTGGTGCACGGCGTCACCGAGCAGCACCCAACCGGGGCCGTAGGCCTTGCGGAAGTAGTTCTCCTGATGCCCGGTGCCGTACAGCTGCTCCACGCGGCGGCCCGCCGCCATCCGCTCGTACAGCTCGGGGACCGTCGTGCGGACGGCTTCGAGAAAGGCGGGTTCCACCGCGGTGCGGACCCGGGCGAACTCGCCCTGCGGGAAGTAGCACATGATCAGCTTGAGGTCGTCGTTGGTGGGGATGACACCGACCCAGCGCCCCGGCCGCTCGTACAGCTCGAAGTGCGCGGGAACCCCGGCCCAGTAGGTGTAGTAGGTACAGGTCATCCGGGGGTGCTCGACGACGTTCTGGGCACCGGCCTTGCGGGCCACCAGTGATCGCATGCCGTCGGCGCCGACGACCAGCCGCGCCCGTTCCGTCGCCTCGGCGCCGCCGGGGGTTGTGTACCGGACTCCTACGACCCGGTCGTCCTCGACCAGCAGGTCGTTGACCGCGCAGCCCTCCCGGAACTCCACTCCGGAGGCGACGGCGCCGGCCGCGAGGATCGGGTCGAGAACGTACCGCCTCGGCGCGTACGTGGTTCGGTGGCCGTCGACCGGCAGGGAGAAGCCGTTCAGCCGGACACCGGGCGCCTCGTAGCTCTGGTGGTCGATCGGCTGACAGCCCGCGGCGCGCAGTTCGTCGAGGAGTCCCCACCGGTCGAGCAGCGCGACGCCCGGCTGGTGGATGTAGTGCGAGGACAGCGTGTCCTGAGGGAACCGCGCCTTCTCCAGGAGCAGCACTCGATAACCCTGCCGAGCGAACAGCATGGCCGCCGGCGAACCCGCACAACGGGCACCTATGACAACTACGTCGTACATGGCCCTCTCTTACTATCGGGGGACCGTGCCCTCGGATTCGATGTACGCGGAAATCGACGCCACCGTCGGATTGAGAAACAACTGATCCATCGGAACTTCGACGCCCAGTTCCTCGATGAAAGCACCTTGGATTTTGGCCATGATGACGGAATGGCCGCCCAGGGTGAAGAAGTTGTCGTCCATCGATATGTCGTCGCTCTGGAGTTCCCGGCACCAGATGGCGAGCACCCCGTCGGCAATCATCACAGTCCTTTCGTTCTTCATCAAGGTTCGTCGGCTATCCCGATGCGGCACTGTCGGCGTACTGCTTCCGGAATGTGTCGACGAGAGCCGCGCGGTCCGCTTTCCCGTGCGGGCTCAACGGAATCAGCGGGATATTGATGACTCTGGCCGGAACCATGTTCCGCGGCAGCGTCTCCAGGAGGCGGGTGCGCACGTCGGTCTCGTCGAGCCGCTCCCCCGCCGGGACGACGAACGCGATCAGCTCGGCCTCGCCGGAGTCCGTGTACCGGATCACCACGGCGGCCTGCCGGACCCCGGCCAGTCGGCCGAGCGCGCGCTCGATGTCGGTGGGATCGATGCGCATGCCGCGCACCTTCACCTGCGCGTCCATCCGGCCGGCGACGACCAGGTCACCGGCCTCGGTCACCCGGCCTCGGTCGCCCGTGCGGTAGAGCCGGCGCGGCAAGCCGTCGACCATCAAGGTGGTGAACCGCTCGGACTCGGGGCCGGTGGCGCCCAGGTAGCCCGCGCCGACGCTGGTGCCGGAGATGCAGATCTCGCCGTACTCCCCCGCCCCGACGCCCTGCATCCGCTCGTCGAGGACGTGGATGTCGGTGTTGTGGACGGGTCTGCCGACGGGTGCGATGTCGTGTTCGCCAGGCCGGTGGCCGGCGAGGTCGTACGACGAGGCGACGTCCGTGCACTCGGCGACACCGTACTGGTGCAGGAGGGTGCACCTGTTTCCCTCGCGTCGGGCCCAGTCCGCGATCCGTTCGACGTGCAGCGGTTCCCCGCCGAACAGTACGTAGTCCAGCCCTGTGAGTGCCTCGCCGCCGCGTGCGGTCTCCCAGTCCACGAGCAGGTAGAGCGTGCTCGACGCGCAGTGCACCGTGCGTATCTCGTGCCGGGTCAGCATCCGGTAGGCCATGGCGGCGTCGAAGTTGCGGCTCGCCATCAAGTACTGGGTGGCGCCGCAGAACAGCGGTGTCATCAGGCTGCGTTGGGAGAGGTCGAAGCCGAACGCGCTGACGACCAGGTTGTGCGAGCCGCTGTGCAGGCCGTATTCGAGCACCAGCCAGTTGAGCAGGTTGTACCAGGCCTCGTGCCGTATCGCTGTGAGCTTCGGGGTACCGGTCGAGCCGGACGTGAAGACCGCGTAGCACAGGTCGTCCCCGGCGACCGGGACGTCGGGACCAGTCACCGGGAGACCTTCGAGTTCGCCGGAGAGCTCGTCCGGGGTGACGACGTCGACGTCCGCGGACTCCACCAGTGCGGCCGTTGTCGGGGAGGCCACCATCAGGGCGAGGTCGGGGATCTGCCCGAGCAGCAGCTTGAGGCGGGCCGTCGGGTAGGTGGGGTCGAACGGTATGTAGGCCGCGCCCGCCTTCAGGGTGCCGAGGACGGTGACGACCATGTCGATCGAGTAGTCGAGGCAGATGCCGACCTTGGCACCTCGGCCGTGTCCACGCGCGATGAGGAAGTGCGCGAACCGATTGGCCTTCGCATCCAGCTCCGCGTAGGTCACTCGCTGTCCGGCACAAACGACGGCAGCGGCGTCGGGGGTCGTTTGCGCGTGCGCCTCGAACTGCTTGTGGACGACGGGCGTCGAGGGCAGGTCAACCCGTTTTCCCTGAAGGATCATCTACTGACTCCGATATGACGGGGGTCCGATCGGGCGAGCCGTCGACGCACCACGGGAACGCGGCTTGTCCGGCACCTCTGGGCGGTGTGCTTTCTAGGCGGTGTGCCGATCGGCGGCGTCGAGCACCTGGGTCACCCACTTGTCGACGGGCAGACCGTGCGCGGCAGCCACTTTCGAGTAGTAGTCCAGTTGGCCGTCGGACAGTTCGATGGTGAGCGTGGTGGCCTTCCGCCGACCCTTGTCCGCTCCGGCCGGCTCCGGCAGCTGGGATGTCTCTTGCTCATCGCCGCCACTGCTCGGGGGGATGTCGATCTGGTGACCCTGCTCGGCCAGGCCGGCGCGAACCGCTCTGCGGAGTTCGTTGCGCGACCACTTCTCCTGTTCGGCTTTGCGCAGCCAGTAGTCCTGCTCCGGTGGCGACAAGCGGGTCACCTCGGCGTGGTGGGCGAAGCTGAGGCTGTCCCGCCTGCGGTGGTGCTCGAACCGCCGAGCCACCCACGCGTAGTTGCGCAAGGTCTGGTAGTCGAGCCCTGTTCTCTCGATTGCCTCCCGGTAGCGCCGCAACCCGTAGGTGGTCTCACCGAAGATCAACCAGTCGGCGAGCCACCAGGCCGTGGAGTTCGTGAGTTCGCGCAGGCTGGCCCCGATCCGCTCCCAGGACTGCTGCGACAGGTCCCGCGGGAAGATCACTCCCGATTTCTGCACCTTTGCCTGGTTCCCGACAAAGGGCAGAACCACATCGTTCCGCGTGGCCTCACCAGTGGTTCCCACCGGTCCGGTCTCGTGACTGCTCACGGTCCTCACAGGACGCCCCCCACAATCTTCGTCTCCCGACCAGAGCGTTCGTCTGCGTACACATCGAACTCTCGGTACATGTGGGGCACGGACAACGTGATCCACTCCTCCGAGGATTCCGGCCGGCGCTCAGTCCGCCGCCATGGCCTCCCGCAGGCTCCTCGGGCGCAGGTCGGTCCAGTTCTGCTCGACGTATTCAAGGCACTCGGCCCTGCCCGCCTCGCCGAAGACCACCCGCCAGCCTCCGGGTACCTCGGTGAATACCGGCCAAAGGGAGTGCTGGTCCTCGTCGTTGACCACGACGTAGAAGCGGCCGTTCTCGTCGTCGAAGGGGTTCGTGCTCACTGCCACCGTCCTTAACGGTCACGGGGTGACTCGGGATGGGAAAACGGGGTGACTCGAGATGGGAAATCGCCAGGGCCGGACAGGTCGCCGATCGGCGTTGTCCCGTCGACGGGACACCCGGCATCCGCGGACACCCTGGATCGCTGATGCCACGGTAGGGGACCGTAGGACGCGACCGTCAATGCCGCAAGAGCAGCAGAATCGCTGAACTCCTGGGCGCCCGTCCGAGCCTGTGTCCCATTGGAGTTCTGTGCCACCATGACCCAGCCAGTAACCCGTGAATAAGTCTGCTCGAATTCGGGTTCAGCCAATATCCTCGCCGCCTAGGCAATCGAGAGCGCGCGCAGTCGATTACATGACGACAGAAAGCTCATCGACGAACCTGCGACTGGTGATCAATGGTCTTGAAGTCAGAATCCGAGTACGCATCCGAGTATGGGTGTGAAACAGAACCCGACGACGACACACGACGGCTGCTGCTGCGCCACATGCTGGTGGCGCGCGGCATCGACGAGGAAGCCCGTCGGCTCCAGAAACAGGGCGCGCTCGACCTCTGGCCGTCCTGCCAGGGGCAGGAGGCCGCACAGGTGGGTTCCGCGCTCGCCGTGGGCCCGGACCCGACCGTCGTTCCCAGTTACCGCGAGCACGCGGTCGCCCTCCTTCGTGGCGTGACACCGGAGGAGTTGTTCTCCCAGTGGGCCGGCCGCACGTTCTGCGGATGGGACCCGTACCGGCTGCGGTTCTTCCCCTACACGATGGTCCTGGCCGCACAGACACTGCACGCGGTCGGCTACTCGATCGGGCAACGGCTGCAGGGACGCGAGGACTTCGTCGTCGTGTACATAGGCGACGGCGCCACCAGTGAGGGCGACATGTCGGAGGCGATGAACCTCGCCGCCGTGGAGTCGGCGTCCGTGCTGTTCGTCTGCCAGAACAACGGCTGGGCCATCTCGAAACCGGCCGAGGAGCAGATGCGCACCTCAGTTGCCGAGCGCGCCCGGGGTTTCGGGATCGAGTCCGTGCGGGTCCCGGGCAGCGACCCGGAGACCGTCTTCTCGGCCTGCTCCCGGGCGGCCGCCCATATCCGTGGAGAGCGGGCACCCTATCTGGTCGAGATCCAGGTGGGGCGCATCCAGGGTCACACGACGTCTGATGCCCAGGAGCTGTACCGCAGCGCCGACGACATCGCGCGGACCCGGGCCGCGGACCCGGTGACCGCGTACGCGGCCAGGCTGAGCGGTCTGGGCCTGGTGGACACGGCATGGTTCGACGCCGTCGACGCCGAAGTGCGGGAGTCGGGCGAGCGGTTGACGAAGGAGTACGTGGGATGAGCACTGTGCGGTCCGTCGGCCTGGCGGAGTCGATCAACTCGACCCTCGCCGACCTGCTCGAACAGGATCCGAGGCTGCTGCTGCTCGGCGAGGACATCGGACGTCTGGGCGGCGTGTTCCGGGTGACCCGCGGTCTCAGGGAGCGGTTCGGTGCGGACCGGGTGCGCGACTCGCTGCTGGCCGAGTCCACCATCGTGGGCCAGGCCGTCGGCATGGCGATGAGCGGGCTGGTGCCGGTGTGCGAGATCCAGTTCGACGGGTTCACCTATCCCGCGGTGAACCAGTTGGTGACCCAGGCGGCCCGGATCGGTGTCCGGTGGAACGGTCAGGTCAGCCCCAGTCTGGTGGTGCGGATCCCGACCGCGGGCGGGTTCCGGGGCATCGAGCACCACAGCGAGTCCAACGAGGCGCTCTTCGCACGTGTCCCCGGGATCTCGGTGGCGTGTCCCTCCACGGGCGAGGACGCCGCCCAGGTCCTGCGGTACGCGGTCACGCTCGGCTCGCCCGTGGTGATGTACGAGCCCATCCGCCTGTACTGGCGGCGGGACACACCCTCACGGGACCCCGAGCCGGCGAGGACACCGACCGCGGCCCGGGTCGTACGGCGTGGCGCGGACCTGACGATCGCCACGTACGGCGCGATCACCCACGAGGTGCTGGAGGCGGCGCACTCGCTCGGCCCCGATGTCGACGTCGAGGTGGTGGATCTGCGCTGGGTGGCCCCGCTCGACATGGACACGGTCCTGAGGTCCGTCGCCCGCACCGGGCGGCTGCTGATCGTGCACGAGGGGGCGAAGGACGTCGGCATCGGTGCGGAGATCGCCGCGTCGGTGGCCGAGCGCGGCTTCGACGCGCTCCGGGGCCCGGTCCACCGGCTGGCGCCCGAGCGTCGTGCCCAGCCCCCGGCGAACTTCGAGAAGGACTACATGATCGGTGTGCAGGAGATCAAGGACGAGGTGCTGGTGATGACGAAGTGAGCGACTCCCCCGTGGACATATGTGTTCCCGGCTTCGGGCACGGCCTCGGTGAGGCCCTGCTGATCGAGTGGGTCGCCGGTGTCGGCGACCGGGTCGAGCGGGGAGACGTCGTCGCGGTCGTCGAGACCGACAAGGCCAGCACGGAGATCGTGGCGGAGCGCGATGGACGGGTCACTGCCCACTCCGCGACGGCCGGCACGATCCTCAAGTCCGGTGACGTGCTGTACCAGTTGGCGGCCGACCAGCCTCCCCTCGCCCCGCGATCCACAGATCCCGTCACGTGAACGGAGAAGGCACATGAGCGACATCGAAAGCCGTATCGCGGACGCCATGCTGGCCAAACTGCGCGAGCGCGACCCGTCGTTGGGCCCCGACGACCTCGCCCGGCCGGTCGCCGACCTCGACCTCGACTCCCTCGACCTGGTCGAGTTGCACCAACAGCTGGAGCGCGAGCTTCAGGTCAAGGGCGATCTGAGGGAGACCGCGGGCTTCGCCTTCCTGAGTGACTTCAGCACCTATTTCGTGAAGCTGGCGAGCCAGGGATGAGCGCGGGCATCGTCGACATCGCCACCGCGAAACCGGGCCGGAGAATCGACAACGACCACTTCGCGTCGATCGGTCTCACGGACGACTGGATCCGACGCCGCAGTGGTATCGCGGCGCGCTCCTGGCTGCCGGACGAGACCCCGCTGACGGAGGTGGCTGCGGAGGCCTGCGCGCCGATCGTGACCAGGATGGACGACCCCGCCTCGATCGACGCCCTGGTCGTCGTCAGCACCTCAGGGCAGCAGCGCATCCCGGGCATGGCGCAGAAAGTGGCACAACTCGCCGGACTGGGGCCCTCGGTGCTGGCCTTCGACATGAACGCGGCCTGCTGCGGCTTCGTCTACGGGCTGGTCACCGGGCTCTCGCTCTGCGACGTCGGACAGGCGCGCTCGGTCCTGGTCTGCTCGGTGGAGGCCATGTCCCGGATGGTCGACCGCACGGACCGGCAGACGGCGTGCATCTTCGGCGACGGCTCCGCGGCCGTCCTGCTGGAGCACCGCGCGGAGTTCTCGGGCTTCCGCCAGGTCGCCGGCTGCGACGGCTCTCAGGAGGCGCTCATGCGGGAGACGGACGCGGGCGGCATCCATCTGGACGGGATGCAGGTGTACGACCGCGCCGTGCGCCGCATGTCAGAGTCTGCGCAGTACCTCTTCGACAACGGACCCGCACCGACCGTCCTGGTCGGGCACCAGGCGAACGGCCGCATCCTGGAACAGATCCGCGGCTTCACCACCCATCTCGGCGTGCCCTTCGTGAACCGGATCGAGAACTCCGGGAACACGTCGTCCGCCTCGATCCCGCTAGCCTTCGCCGAGGAACTGGACGCCGGTTCCCTCCCCGCCGCGGGACGGCTCGGGGCCGTGGCCTACGGCGCCGGTGAGGCGTGGGGCGGTGTCTCGGTGGACTACCGGGTACCGGCCGTCACGGCCCCCTGACCTCGCCTGAATCCGCGAACGCGCTCGATCACCGGAGGTTGTCATCTACTCACCGCAAGCCTGGGTCCTGCGCTCCGGTGCGCTCGCCGGCCCTCACGACGGCGGAACCGCCGGCACGCTGCAACGCGAGCGCTTCACCTTCGGCCCGCTGGACGAGGGTGAAGCACTGGTGGAGCCGATCATCGGCTCCTGGGAGGCGAACATGGATCACGCGCTGACCCGTTCGCCGATCGACGTGTGCAGCAGTCGAGGTGAGGACGCGGTGGTCCTCGGCAACCTGGGTGTGGTGCGCGTCCTCAAGGTGAACGCGGGGCAGGACGTCCAGGTCCGGGAAGGGGACCTGTGTCTGCTCATGCCGTTCGGGAGGCTCGACCGCTTCGAGTACGCCGAACTCGCCTACGCCTACGACTGTCCCGGCACCATCGGCCTGTTGGCCGAGCGGACCAAGTTGGACGTACGGCTGCTCCTGCGGCTCCCGGACGACACGGCGTACTCGCTACCTCAATGGGCCGCATACGGGCGGTACTTCACTGCCTGGGACAACTGGCAGAAGGCGTACGGGTGTTGGCGGACGCAGGTGGCCGACGACGATCCGGCGAACCACCTGGTGTTCGGGTGGGGCGGCGGCGTCGCCTTCGCCGAGTTGATGCTGGCCAAACGGGCCGGGTTCCGCGTGGCGATGGCGGCGGGTTCGGAGGAGCGTGTCGCCTTCCTGCGGGAGAACGGCATCACTCCGGTGGATCGCCGCCGCTTCCCCGACCTCTCGCTGCCCACCCGGCAGGAACGGACGGACCGGGACCGGCACCAGCGGCGCCGGACGTCGGTCGCGGACTTCCTGGACGTCGTCAAGAACCTCAGCGACGGCTACGGGGTTGCGATCCTCGTGGACAACATCGGCGAGCCTCTGTACGACGTCACCCTGAGTGCCCTGGCCCGCGAAGGGGTCGTCACCACGTGCGGCTGGAAGGCGGGGATGCGTCTCTCGCATCTGCGGGGAGCCGAATCCATTGCCCGGCACATCCATGTGAACACGCACGTGTGGCGACTGCCCGACTCGCCGGGAATCCGTGACTTCATGGAGGCCGAGGGATGGATAGCGCCGGAGGGATCGGACGTGGTCTACGACTTCGACCGGGTGCCCGAGCTGGCCGACGACTACGCGAACGGCAGGATCGGGTCGTACTTCCCGATGTACCGCGTGAACCCGCTCTGACCGGCCCGAACAAACGAACAGAAGCACGCCCGACGGTACGCGCGAGCGCCGTGACCGACCGGCTCAGGAGTCGAAGAGGCTGAGCCGGTGCAGGACCGGGCGGCCCGAGGGAACGGCCACGCCGGACAGCTTCCAACTCACTGGAGCCCGCCTCGTCCACTGGGGCACGCTCCGGGCGCCGAGACGACCACAGCATCTCCGCCGGCATCGTGAACCCGTCAGTTCAGGCGATCCCTCACCCCTCTTGGGCGGGGCCGAACCAGGTCGCGAGGGCGGTCCGGAGCGCTGAGATGTCGGGTGCGTCGCCGACGGCGGTCGCCCAGGCGACATGGCCGTCGGGGCGGATGAGGAGCGCGGCGGGAGGGGGGATCTCCCCGACGACAGGGACGGGCCAGCTGTCGTCTTCGCTCCGCGCCTCCACGAGGTCGACGCGATCGGCCCAGCCGTCAGTGACCGCCGCCACTTCGGCGCTGCCGCGCAGGTCGAGCAGCACGGGACGGGCGGCGTGCAGCAGCTCGTAGACCCAGGTGTCGCCATCAGGCGTCTTGAGATCGACGTCGGGGGCTCGACGGCCCGCCAGCGGATGGTCGCCGTCGACCGGGTACCGGATGTGCAGTCCGGTGATCATGCCGCCGAGAAACTGGTTGACGTCGTCGAACTCGAGGAGCGAGCCGAACACATCGCGCAGCGCGTCCGTCTCAGCGCCGGGGCGGACCAGAGCCGCCTGTGCCCGGGTGTTGTGCAGAACGCGCTCCGCGACGGGGTGACGCTCGGCGTGGTAACTGTCCAGCAGGCTCTCCGGCGCCTGGCCGCGCACCACCAGGGCGAGCTTCCAGCCAAGGTTGACCGCGTCCTGCACTCCCACGTTCAGCCCTTGCCCGCCGGCCGGGTAGTGGATGTGGGCCGCATCGCCCGCAAGCAGCACTCGGCCCTCCCGGTACCGGGAAGCCTGCCGTGCGGCGTCGCCGAACCGTGAGATCCACTTGGGGTTGTGCATGCCGAAGTCCGTGCCCGCGAGCCTGACCAGCGATTCCCGGAGCTGCTCGAACGTCGCGGGTTCGTCGCGATCCGCGACGTGGTCGTACTCGGATGTGAACACCCGGTGCCAGCCCGGCTCCAAGGCGATCGCCGAGAAGTGGCCGCCCGTACAGCGCCGCATGAAGATGTACTCCTCGGGCAGATCGGGGAGTTCGACGTCGCCGAGCAGCGCGGTCATCGTCGCCGGAGTGCCGGGGAAGTCGATGCCTGACAGCTTGCGCACCGTGCTGCGCCCTCCGTCACAGCCCACGAGGTAACGGGCGCGCAGCGTCGCAGGCGCCGCCTCCGCCGTACGCAGTTCGACCTCTACGACGGCCTCGTCCTGGCGGATCCCACTCACCTCGGACGACCAGCGCACGCGTACACCGAGTTCGGCGGCCCACTCCTCCAACAGCCGCTCGATGGAGGACTGAGGGAGCATCAGTGGGTGGGGGTATCTGGACTCGAATCCGTCGAGATCCAGCCAGAGCCCGGAGAAGTGAGCCACCGGCGTCAGTTCGCCGACCGCCAGGAAACGGTCCAGGACCCCTCGCTGATCCAGTACCTCCAGGGTGCGGGAATGTATCCCGCCGGCTCGCGACTCGCCGGTCCGCTCTGCGAGCCGCTCGACCACCATCACGTCGACACCCGCCAGCCGCAGCTCACAGGCGAGCATCAAGCCCGTCGGCCCGGCGCCGGCGATCACCACGTCCGCGTCCATGCCGGCGTGTCCCACGTCGTTTCCCCCTCGGTCAACTGCGCCTCTGACGTCGTTGAATCACCTCCACGTTCACGGAAGCGGATCAGCCGGTCAAGACAACGCCAGTGCCAGGACGGGCAGTTCACAGCGAGCTTGCCTGTAGGACTGTCCCGCCGGCGGGACAGTCCTACATCCCCTGACACCGTCAGAGGACCTTCGGCATGTCTCAGGGCGCCAAATGAGAGGGGGCAAGGCGGGTGAAGATCAACTATGGGGTCATTGCGCGGACATCGCTGCGGTTGCTGAACGACATCGGCCTCGACGGGCCTGCCATGGAAGGACCAACTGGCCAGCTGAGCTCGGCAGTCGTGCCATGTGAGACTGGCCTACCGGGACAGGTCCCGGGTCGTCGCCGCCTTGATATGACTCGTTCGTCCTGCATTTGAGTCCCGCATCAGCGAGGCCTTTGATGATCCCGTGCTGTCGTGCGGCGGTCAGGTCGTGAGTCGAGCCGGGCAGAGCGGGTAATGCCCAGAGCAGCCGTCCGACCGTCAGCACCGCCAACTCGGAAAAGGCTCACCGATCGATCATTGGTGGTACAGATCGCCCTACGGGCCGTCAGTCCTGCATGTGAATGCCGAGATTTGGAGCGTGGGCGAAGACCGTTCGGAGAACTCGTGGAGGAACGCGGCGGACACGCCTTCGAATGGAGCGTGAGTCGGTGGACATGCCGGAATTCCAGCACCGGACGCCGGGATCCACTTTGGCACACCGGCCACGGTCACGTGAGAATCGGCCAAGTTCTGGCTGACACAGCAGAGTTGGGAAGACGCAGGCAACCTTGGGAGTGGTAGCCCGCGTTCTCAGGAGTGCGAGAGCCAGGTCTTCCGCGCGTTCATCCACTGCATCCGAGAGGAACCTCTCATGGTCGTGCGTAGGCACCGCATCTTCATCGCCATCAGCGCCGCTCTGATCAGCGCCCCAGCGATGCTTGGTCTTGTTGCATGTGGCCCGGATGATGCCGTGGGCTGCGCACGGGCCGCCGATGCATTGTCTGAAAGCGTCGGCACTCTCGGAGTAGCCGTAAAGGACGCAGTCCTGTATCCGAAGAATGCCGACAAGTCGATCGAGAGGATCAGAAAAAATCTTGACGACATCCGTGCCCAGCACCATGACAAGGACGTACTCAAAGCCATCGACGATATGGAGAAAGCCTTGGACAACGTGAAAGAATCCGTGGACAACGGCGACAAGACCCCCGACCTCTCACCTGCCATCAGCGCGACCGGAGAGATCACCAAGGCCTGTACCCGCTGATGGTCTGACCAGGGTACGAACGCGAGTCGGAACACTTCCTTGCCTTCGTCGCCGTCGCCTGCACTCTGATCTGCTATCGCCGACCCGGCTAGCAGACCATAGGACAGCTCGCGCCGATGACAACCCATCCAGTTCTGGTAGAAGATCGCGTTTCACGACCTCCTGAGAGCACAGGTCCCGGGGGATCCTTTCGCCGACCGGCTCACGCGATCCTGTTTCCAGGTCGTGATCATCGGCTCGTTCAGCACCCACTGCTCGTCCGATAAGTCGCTCGGATGCGGTGCTCACGCCACGCCTCGAACCCCGGCACATACATGCCGAACGGCCGGCGTGTGCCGCTCAGTACCGCGGACGAGAGATCACGAACCGAGGGGCAGGGACTTAACACCCTCTCAGAACAATCCGAAGTCTCCGACGACCCTGAGGCGGTTCAATGTGGCCTCGTCTGGCCACAACCCTGCCAACAATGCCGGCCACCCCCGTAGCGATGAACGACGTCCAGGCCCGGCAGAACGGGTGCCCTGGCTCCCTGGGGCTTGATCTCTGAGTTTGAGTGTTCGTCAGAGACCTTCTCCGCCACTACGGAGTCCGCCGACGGCTGATCCACGAAGCACCGCCCTGGCCTTGGCCGATGCCACTCAAGCCTACGACGCCAGCACTGACCGGGCTAAATATCTGCAGCCTTGTATTGTCCGCCAAGCTGTCCCTGCCCGCACATGTGTCAAGGTTACTGCTGCCTGGCCGCGAGACTGCGCCAGAGCGCAGACGCAGCAGACGGGTCAGTGGCGAGGATAGCTTCTGCATATTCGTCGAAGACGCCAACAAGGCGACGGCCGTCCTGAGACGCAACAGCAGGGAAGCAACGAGGAATTGCCCTCCGAAGCCCAGTTCTAGGGCGCTGAAACCATGGTGAAACCGAGCTGAATGCGCCTTGCCGCACGCTCTGCGGGATGACGACAACGACCGAGGAACTCGCGATCTCAGCCACCGGGCTGCGCAAGGCTTTTGGGGACAAGACGGTCCTCGACGGCATCGACCTGGCCGTCCCGGCCGGCACCATCTTTTCCCTGCTCGGCCCCAACGGCGCCGGCAAGACCACCGCCGTCAAGATCCTCTCCACGCTCGTCACCGCCGACGCCGGCGAGCTGCGGATCGGCGGTCACGACCTGGCCACCGACGCGCAGGCCGTGCGGGCCGCGATCGGTGTCACCGGTCAGTTCTCCGCCGTCGACGGCCTGATCACCGGCGAGGAGAACATGCTCCTCATGGCAGACCTGCACCACCTCTCCAAGGAGGAAGGCCGCCGTACCGCCGCCGAACTCCTCGAACGCTTCGACCTCACCGAAGCCGCCAAGAAGCCCGCCTCCACCTACTCCGGCGGCATGAAGCGCCGCCTCGACCTCGCCATGACCCTGGTCGGCAACCCACGGATCATCTTCCTCGACGAACCCACCACCGGCCTCGACCCCCGCAGCCGCCACACCATGTGGCAGATCATCCGCGAACTCGTCACGAGCGGTACCACCGTCTTCCTCACCACCCAGTACCTGGAAGAGGCAGACCAACTCGCCGACCTCATCGCCGTGCTCCACAACGGCAGGATCGCCGCCCAGGGCACCGCCGCCGAGCTCAAGCGACTCATCCCGGGCGGGCACGTACGGCTCCGCTTCACCGACCCGGACGCCTACCAGTCCGCCGCCGCTGCCCTGCGCGAAGCGACTCCGGACGACGAGGCATTGGCGCTGCGGATCCCCAGCGGCGGCAGCCAGCGCGAACTGCGCGCCATCCTCGACTGGGTGAACGCCGCCGGCATCGACGCGGACGAGCTGACCGTGCACACCCCCGACCTCGACGACGTGTTCTTTGTCCTGACCGACGGGCACCGACATCCTTGAACAGCCCAATGAGACCGTCCGGTAAGCACCCCGTCATCGACGGGCGTCGCATCTGCACTCACAGCTGGTCGAACACAAAGTCCCAGCAGACCCATCGTTGCCCCTCTTGGACTAAAGCCTGTTCGAGAAGTCCGGGAGCGGGCAGTGCGATGCACTGGCACGTCCTTGTCGATCACGCGGTCATGGCCAGGTTGTGCATGCGGGCGACGGCCTGGACGGCGTGGTGCAGACCGTCGCCGCGCTGCCGGCAGTCACGGAGGATCTTGTAGTTCTTCATCCGGGCGAAGGTGTGCTCGACGCGGGCGCGGACCTTGCGGTGCTCGGCGTTGTCGGCTTCCTGAAGGGGCAGCAGCGGCCGTTTGCCGCGGCGGCGATGCGGGATGACGAGGCCGGTGCCCCAGTAGGCGCCGTCGGCGAGGACCGTGGTGCCGGAGCAGACCTCGGCCAGGCCGGTGTCCCGAAAGGCATGGGCGTCGGCGATGTTGCCCGCCACCGGGGGTGCGGTGGCGACCACCAGGCGGGTGTCGGCATCGATGACGACCTGCACGTTCGCGGAGAAGCGGTAGTTGCGGCTGGAGGCGGCGACCGTTCGGTCGCGCACCGGGATCAGCGTGCCGTCCACGATCCACAGCCGTTCCACCGCCCCCTCGGGGCGGGGCGCCGGCTCGAGCGAGAGGAGCGGGCCCACCTGCTGGATGGTCCGGCACACGGTTGCCGGGCAGACCCCGAACAGCACCGCCAGCTGTCGCATGGTCAGGTTCGTCCGGTAGTACACGGCCACCAGCAGCACCCGCTCGGTCAGCGGCAGCCGCCACGGCCGCCCCATCCTCGGGTGCTCACCACCTCGCTCCCGCACTGCCCGCACCAGCCGGGCGAACCGCTCCGCCCGCAACCCGGTGAACACCTCGATCCACACCGGCTCGGCCCTCAACACCCCACACATACAAGGGAAATGCCCGCTCACGGACTTCTCGAACAGGCTTTAGAGGGCGTCTGAAAAGCCTGTCAGCGGGCAAGTTGCCTGGTAGCGGGGTGGCGTCGCACTTTCGGGGGCTGGGGTGTGCGGGCTGCGTACCCGTTACTCGACGGATCTTTCCGATCCGGAGTGGGAGATCCTCTGTCCGTTGGTTCCGGCGGTCAGGCCCGGTGGTCGACCGGCGATACACGCCCGGCGGGAGATCCTCAACTCGCTGGCTTACTGGCTGCGGGCCGGCTGTGCCTGGAGACTGCTGCCGCATGACCTGCCGCCGTGGCAGACGGTCTATCACTACTGGCGGCAATGGCAGCAAGAAGGTGTGTGGGAGCGGATGTTGACGGCGCTGCGCGAACGCGAGCGGGCGCAGCTCGGCCGGGATCCCACGCCCAGTGCCGCCATCGTGGACAGTCAGAGCGTCCGGGCCAGTGAACGCGGCGGCTTGCACGGGTACGACGGCGGCAAGAAGGTCAGCGGCGTCAAGCGTCACCTGCTCGTCGACACCCGTGGCACCGTCCTGGTCACCTGCGTAAGCCCGGCCAGCGTCGGAGACCGAGACGGTGCCGTGGTGCTGCTCTCCCGGGCCGCCGATGCCTTTCCGCGCCTTCGGCACGGGTGGGCGGACCAGGGCTACCGAGGCGCCGACTTCCACGCCTGGGCCCGGGAAGCCACCGGCATCACCGTGGAGGTCGTGCAGCGCCGCGACGGAGGATTCCGCTCGACCTGGTCGAAGGTAAGGGTTGTCCCGCTATTTGTGCGTCCGCACCCATCGTGTGGTGGAGCGACGCTGACTGGGCGGCCGACTGGCCAGATCGGGCTCTATGAATCCGGTTGGGCCCGCCCGCGGACGATGCGTATCCTCTCGGACCATGTGCTACCACGCGTTCAACGGCGCCTTCCGGCACTACGTATGCATCGCGTGCCGGCTCTCCTTCAAAGGCAGCACATGGCCGATCCGGAAGCGCATCTGTCCTGGCTGTCGTGAACAGCTCGTCTTCGCTGGCTACGACTTTGCTGCGCCCCGGCGACGCGACACGAAGGCATGGTCAGTCGTTGCGACTGTGCTCGCGGAGGGGCTCACCTACGATCACCGCCCCGGCTGCGGCTGCTCACGGCTCCCCTCTTTCCGACCCCGGACCCGAGCTCAGGTGCGTGTCCGGCGCCGCGCAGCCGAGCGGCTGGGCCTGCCTCTGTCGGTGACTCTCGCTCGCCGCGACGCCTTCACCTCGGAGAGCCGCGACGAGCAACCGCCCTCTCCGTCGGCCGCGAAGCGCGATACGACCTGAGCGCCGCGTCGACGCGGCAAGCCGCGCTGGCCATGTGAGCGGTCAGGGCGTGGTTCGCCTTGAGAAGATCCCGCTGTGGCTGGAATGATCACGGCAGCGGAGCCGTCCTGGATACCCCCGTTCACCGGGTTGCGCTCGCGCGACTTTCGAAAGCTGGTCACGCTGTTGCGCCGAGAAGGCGCCGATCGAACTCGCCGCGGGCGTCCCTGGTCACTGCCGCTGGAAGAGCGGGTGCTCCTGGTCACCGCGTACTGGCGGACCAACCTGACGTTGCGGCAGCTCGCCCCACAATCTTCGCCAGGCCCGCTGATCGGACGGCCGACCGGCAACCAGGAGCGCACAAGATCAATTACGGGACAGCCCTTAGGGACACCACCACCGGCAGTGCCCCTCTTCGCGGTGGTCCCGCGCCGTTGGGTGGTGAAGCGGACGTTCGCCTGGCTGGGTCGGTGCCGTCGCCTGTCAAAGGACTACGAGTACCTGCGCGTCTGCTCGGAGAACGCCATCTACCTGTCCATGGCCATGCTCCTCGTGCGCCGCCTCGCAAGCCCAGCCCGCTGACAAGCTTTTCAGACGCCCTCTAGAGATCTTTAAGAGTGTGGGATACGTCGGCTCGTGGCGGTTGGGGTGGGCCGCGCTAAGCCGGAGGGACGAAGCATCCCGACGGCGGTGGTCTGACGGCCCAGGAATGGGCTCGGCGCGGGCAAGCCCGTTTCGCGGCAGCTGACTTGATCGAGGCAGGGGCGAGCGACAGGGAGGTGGCCCGGCGGTTCAGAGTGACTCGGATGTCGGCGAACCGATGGCGTCGAGCGTTGGCTTCGGGCGGTCGGCAGGCCCGGGTCTCCAAGGGGCCTGGAGGTGCCCGCTGCAAGCTCAATGCCGGTCAGAGGACTGCCAAGCCAAGAAACCTGCCTGGTTCTCGCATCTTGTTAATACTCGCCAACTGCGAGACAGCCAGGCTCAGTCCCCGACCAAACCAACCATCAGGCCCCCGAAGCCCCTCCCACCCAGCCAGGCGCCGAGAGAGCCACTTGCCACATGTGCCGCCACCGGCGTCCACCCACAGACAGCAGACAATAACTGACGCACCGTTAGGAAAGTCAGCAAAAGTCAGCAAGCGGACTGCCACAGCCGCCCACACACAGCCACAACACGGAATCGAGGCCTCGCCCACGCCGACCCCTCTAGCCCCGGCTCTCGCGTAACCGCCGGCACCGCCCGGGCGACGAAGACGGAAGTGCACGCACTCCCGCCCTGGCCAACCTCATCGGCGCATCCCAGCAGGTCAGCGCACTCTCCCCCGCGGCTTCAACCCCACCGGAGGCAGTTCAGGAGCCGGAAGCGGCGCCCCGTCATACCCCTTCACCTCACCGAACCGTGCCCCTGTCATCCAGTCCTCACGAGCCTGTACGATCTCCTCCTGGGACCGTCCGATCCAATTCCAGAACCATTGCATCATCGGGCGTTTCCGCAGGTCAGAAGCGTGCGAGTCCCTCAAAGTCAGCAAAAGTCAGCATCCTAGTCGTCACCCATGAGTGCGATTTGCCCTTAGTTGGCGGTTTTAGTCGCCGAGGTTTCCGTTGCGGTCAATTCGTCGCCGCATGCCTTCCATCCGCCGCCGGCACTCGTCACAACACCCCACGATCGAGGCGCGCAACGTGCAACTGCAGCACGCCGGATGGACCACAGACTGAAGTTGGTCGCCTCTCTTCCCTTGGGCCCTGCACAGCAACAGACACCGCTGGCAGACCGGGATGCCATAGCCCAGATACATCACTCAACAGTCAGGGCAAGCGCCTTGACCTGCCGGGTTGCTCCCGCCGAGTCAGACCTGTTCACGACGGACTCGAACGGCTCCCCGCACTCGCGTGGTTGGGATGCCTGACGGCGGCACGGTGAACTCATTCGCGCGGACCGTGAGTTCACTGAAGCCCCCCAGCGATTCGGCCCGAGCAACCGGAATCGCAGGTCGGCGGACTTGCGCAGGAAACGGAAGCGGGCGGCGAAGTCAGTGCGCGGGGCCTCAAAGCCCGTCGAGCAGGCCGAGCGCTGCGGCGGCGCGGGTTGAGGGCGATCTTCGAGAGATGCGGCATGTTGTCACCAGCCCAGGAGGGCGAAAGGGTCGAGGCCGGGCGGGTTCTCGGTCGCCGGGTGGCCGCTGGGAATGTCGATCCACAGGTGTCGTAAGGCGCGTCGGCCGAAGAAGGTGCCGGTCTTGAGGTCGTAGCTGTCGGGGACGTCGTCGACCAGGTGGCCGCCGGTGGAGTCCTCGACAGTGGCTTCCAGCGCCACTGTGGGGGTGCTGATCTGGTCGCGGTGGTGTCTTCCGGCCTGCCAGTCGATGGCGCCGAGGATCTGCGGCAGGTCGGCGTCGGAGCGCAGGCCAAGGCTGAGGGGGCCGGTGGGCGGGCAGGAGCGGCGGCCCGGGAAGAGCGGGAACGGGGGGGTGACGGACCGCCTGGTCCAGCGCTTCAGCGAGGGGTTGGGCGGGCTGGTCCTCTTTTGCTGCCCTTGCCTTCGACTTCGGCGGAGGCCATGGGAAGTTCGCGGTGGTCGCCGACGGTGTGGTAGTCACGCAGCAGCGTGCCGGGCTGGTCGACGCGGGTGCCAAGGTGCAGGCCGAGCAGGTCGGTCAGGGATGCTTCGCGGGGACGGCCCTGGGCTGCGGCGAACAGGCCGAGGATGTCGGATTTGGCGGACTGGGACAGCGTGTCACGCCGGTTGTATCGGGCGGGACCACCCCAGGACTGGAGGGGGGCGGCACGCCGCAGGACGAGCACGGCGCGCTCGCCCCCGGGTGGCTGTCACGCGCCCGCCTTGGTCCTTTCGGTCTGCTCGGTGTCGGCCAGCCAGGCACCGACCTGTGTCAGGAGATCGGGAAAGGTGAGGGAGGCGCCGAGCACAGTCGTGAGTTTGTCGGCCTGTCGAAGCGCAACGAGGATCACAAGACTGACTCAAGCCCTGTGATCCTCTGCGAACCGAACAGCCTCAGAGCGACTTCAGTTCGGCCAGCCAGAGGTGCAGGTTCGGGAGGACTTGTTCATGCATGCCCTCTTGTTCACAGCGGAGTCCTCCGTGCTCGATCATCGCGGCCACCAGGTCCTTGAAGTGATCCGGGACGGTTTCCGCCTGCCGCGTCGCCTCGTTTAACCACTTTTCGAGCTGCGACGGCTCCTCCATGAGTTTGCGTCCGCGGCGGTACAGTTCCGCGTCCATGGCGATGGGCTGGATGCTGCGGCCGCTCTTTTCCGCGAGGTCGAGGATGATGCCGATTCCTGGCGGGTCGAGGTCTCCCCAGGCTGCGATCGGCAGGGACTCGGGCACACACTTGCCCAGGAAGTGAACCAGCGCCCCGGAGGCGAATCCTTCGGTCCAGACACAGAGCCAGTTCCTGGGGACGGTGGTGCGCGAGGCGACCGCTTCGAAAGTCTCCTGGTTTTCGATGAGGAAGACGCCACAGGCCTGGAGGTCGAACCTACCGTCTCTCGTGACCGTCCAGCCTGGGAGTTCGATGAAGGGTTCAGCGAGGGCGAGGTCCGCCACGAGGCCTTGCCGGTGCCATTCGGCCGGGCCGGTCATCCTCAGGCCTGTGTCACTGGTGTGGACGGCCTCGGTGAACGGGCGGCCGATCAGGTTGGAGAAGGCGGCCTTGGCGGCATCGGTCCACGTCTTGGTTCCGCCGAGGGCCAGCGCTGCCAGTTCACGCTCGCTGCATCTCCAGCCGCGGCTCTCGGTGCGGAACCACTCGGCTGCCGCCCGCAACGCGGCACAGTACGTGATCCAGTGAGAAGTGGCGGCACGTGAACCGTCGGGAGGTACGCGCCTGTTGTCATCAGGGAGCGCCGCGAGTAGCTCGTATTCGAATGCCAGCTCGGGCACATCGGCGATGGCGTCCAGAGTCTCCGTACGCTCTCGCATCAGGCGGTCGCGTTTGACGATGGCCCGGTACCGGGCCTGGCCGCGTTTCGTCCGGATCGGCCCGCCGGATCCGATGATCAGCATGCGGAGCGGCAGAGTGTGCCGACTGGCGCGCAGCACGGTATCGGCGCGTGCAAGGTGGATGCCTTTCGCATTGACGGCGTCACCGAACAGGTCGATGAGATCGGCGCGTTCACGGTCGGTCATGCGCAGGGTGAGACGCCGGTTCAGCTTTCCCCCGTTGGCGAGACGCTCACGCACTCGGGTACAGAACAGGACTCCCCCCGGGCTGACCACCCACTGCGCGAGATCAGGGTGAAGGGCGACGCGATGTCCCATGTCAGTCGAGGTCCAGGTCATCCAGCAGCCCACCGGCCCGGCCATGGGTGGTGGCGTCCACGTCCCTTTCCTCGTACTCCTCCTCGGCCTCGGGCTCGTCGTCCCGTCCTTCGTCCATTTCTTCGTCGATGTCGATTTCGTCGTCAGCATGTTCGTCGTCGCCGAGCTGATCGTCGGCGTCGAAATCGAGGCCGCTGCCGCCGAGCAGCGCCGGGTCGAGCATGAGGTGCCGCTCGGCGCCGTCCCAGACGATGGGGGTGGTGAGTACGCCCTCCACCTGTGGGTCGCGGAACAGCTGGTAGGTGGCCACGCCAGGGACTTCTTCGTAGAAACCCCATTCGTCGTGGCTCGCCATGACGAAGTCGAGGTCGAGTTGGACGAGTAGTCCCATGCACTCGCCTCGCATCTCGGCGTCGATTCCGGCGAACGCCTCGTCCAGGTAGACCGGGCGTGGAGCGGTCCGTGCGGCTCCCGCGTAGTGGGCCGCCGCGGCGGCGAAGAGCGGGAGTTGCAGCATGACGGCCTTCTCACCGCCGGACCCCTTGCCGTGCATGCCAGCGTCGATGTCGGTCCATCTCTGCTGCGGGCCGGTCTTGTATTGGACACGGATCCGGCTCCAGGTCCGGTAGTCGAGGGCGATGCGCAGGTGGCTCTTCCAGTCCATTCCGCCCTCCGCCTCCCTGGCCACGGCTATCTGGCGGCCGAGGAAAGCGATCAAGTGCTCACGGGCCTCGTCGGGCAGGAACCTGCTGGCCTGCCGGTCCAGTGTCGCCAGGGCTTCCCGGGTCTCTTCGCCCTTGCCGGGGTCCGGCTCCCACACCAGGCGCATGACGTGCCCGGAGGCCGTGCGGCGCAGTGCGAGAAGTCTGTTCATCTCTTCGATGAGCGCCTTGGCCCGGGCACGGCGACGGCGTAGATGGTCGCCCACTTGTCCGAGCAAGACCTCTGTGAACAGGTCGTGTTCATTCGCGTCGAGCAGGCGGTTCCGTTCGTGGACCTCTCTCTGCACGATCGCGAGTCCTTCAGCGACAGTGAGGTGTTGACCGTTGTGGAACAAACGGACAGAGACGAGGCGGTTCTCGTTTCCGGCCCGTACCTTCCAGTCCGGACCTGCCAGTACTTCCTCAAGGACCTGCCGGGCGCGGTCCACGTCATCGCGTGCTTGGTCGAGGGCGTGCGGATCCGAAGGATCGTCGACGAGTTGCCGGATCAATGCCTGTGCGGCGGCGACCGCGTCGAGAGTGTCGGCATCTGTCTCGTCTCCGGAGACCAGCGCGAGGAGCCCGAGCCGGTCGAGCTCCCGGTACTGTCCTCGTCGCTCCTCCAGGACGAGTTCTCGTTGCCCCACGAGTTCACGGGCCTGCGTGCAAGCGGATTGGGCGCGAGTCTCCTCCTTGACCAGCCCCTCCAAGGCAGCGAGGCTCTTCTCCTCCATGGCCTCGTTCTTCTTGAGGCCGGCCTGGGCGACACCGAGTCTCTTCAACACGTCGTCGACATCGGCCCCGACAGCGCTGCGGCGCACATCGTGTTGTTGGCGCTTTCTCTTCGCATCGCGCGCGGCACTGTCCACGTCGGTCTCGGCCAGCTTCTGATGTCCTCGACAGGTGGTCAACAGTGCGTCGGCACCGTTGCGTTGCTCCACCCGGCTCGACCAGGTGCCCAGCCGTCGGAAGAGATCGCCGAGACTCGACCCGTATTCCGCGAGTACCCGCTGCTCCTGGGCAAGCGCCTCCAGCCCAGTGGCGGTCGCGCGTTGCCTGGCGTATCGCTCAAGCTCCGCGCGCGCCTCCTTCCAAGTGATCTCTCGCTCGTCCAGCGTGGCCTTGGCCTCCTGGCTTGCCAGGACGTACGTCTGGAACAGGCTCCTGGCCTGCGCAAGACTCAACTGGCAGTCACGCACTGGCTGGTCGAAGGCAGCAGCCTCTTCGCACTCGGCCCGCAGGTCGCCCTGCCGCTCGGTGAGGCGCTGGTGCCGCTCATTGAGCCGTACGATCCGGCCGTCCAGTTCGACAAGCTGATCGTCCAGCGCCTTCAGCCGACGGCGGCGCTCGGCTTGGCGGGCGGCGGCACCGATGTAGGCAGCCTGCGTGACCGTGGTACGGCCGTGGATCGGGCCGATGCGCCACGAGCCGTCGGTCGACACCCAGTCACCCGGATGGTGCTCCGTCTCGGCGGGGGCGAGCGCGACAGCGGCCAGGAGGCTCGTGGTCACTCGCGACGGGACCATCTCGTGATCGACCGCGTGCAGAACGTCGGCGAGAGATCGGCCGAGAACCGGTTCCCGGTCGGCGACCAGGAGGCTGTCGAGCGTGTCTCCGTCCAGCAGAGATCCCTCGGGGGTGAGCCATGCGTCGAGCACTCCCGAACCGAGCAGGGCGGCTTCCAGGCCCGCTCGGGTCGTGTCGTCGACGCCCGGTGCGAAGTCGAGCAGCCGCCACAGTGGAGCACCATCGGCAGCACTGCTCCGATCTCGCCGCTGATGCACCGGGGCCGCAGGCAGGGGATCCTTCTCGTCGGCGACACTCGACCGCAGGGCGGCCGTCTTGTCTCTTTTCTCCTGGAGACCACGGAGTTCGGCGACCAGGTCGGATGCCTGCTGGACAAGCAGGGCCCCTCGGGGGCGGGAAAGGCTCTCCACCTCCTGGGAGAGGGTGGTGGCGCCCTTGAGGCCGAAGGTCGGCACCAGTGACTGGAGTGCTTCCAGTTCAACGTCGCTCAATCGCAACTCCTGGCATCGCTCACTCCAGTCGACGAGTCTGATGCGCAACTCGTCCATCCCGTCGGCGAGTTGTTGCCCTCGGTCGTCCACGGCCCGCTTCGCCGTTTCACACAGCCCCAATGCCCTCTGGAGGACCTCGTCTGCTTGATCGCGTACGGCTTTGGCGTCCTGCGTCGTCTTGGCCAGGTCAACCGCACGCCGGAGAACGTTCGCGCGGGCTTCCACATGGCCCAGGAGCATCTTCTCCGTCCGCTCGGGGTCCTCGCGGACGGCAGCGGCGAGTTCGATGTGAGCATCCCCGATGCGGGTCCTGGCAGCCTGTACCAACGCCTTCTCTTCGGCGGCCAGGAGAACAGCGGCAGCTCCTTCGAGAAGCCGGGTCTGCTCGGTGGCCTCACCTTCCGCCTTGCCCGTAGCGGTTACTGCAGTATCCAGACGCTCCAGAAACCCGGGGAGCTTTTCTTCCGCCTCTTCAGCCTGTTCCTGAAGCTTTTTGAGGAGTTCGTGCTGGTCCATCAGCGGGTCGGCACGAAGTTCCTCAACGGCGATCCGGAGCGTCTCGCGTTCTTCGAGGAAGTATCGGCGCGCCTTCTTCCCCTCCTCCAGCCTTTTCTTGGCCCCGTCGGTCTTCTCAACAGCCTCCTCACGACCGCGTTGTGCCTCGGTGAGCTGAGCGTCCGCCTCGGTCAACCGCTCGGCAATGTTCCTGGTCCACCGGCGCGCGTAGCGGGAGTACACCGACAGAAAGGTGGACATGCCGAGTTGATGCCGCTCCTGCTGCTCCAGGTCGGCGCGGTCACGGGCCAGCTGGTCGAAGCGGACGGCCAAACCGTCCAACAATGCCGTGCTGACCGGTGGCAGACCGTTGGTCAGCATCCGGCTGAGCCGCTCGCCGTTGAAGTTCTCGCTCAGCTTCGGCTTGCGCAGGACCAGCAGGAGCTCCACCAGAGCCGCCAGTTTCCCGACGCCGAAGCCGAACAGGCGCTCCGCGACAGCTGTCCGGTACGCGCGCCGCTCCTCGAAGACGTCGCCGGGATCGAGCCGCGCCGCCAATTGCTTGCGCAAATACGGCTGTCTCCGTTCGTCCAGCAGGTTGAAGTCCTCGCCGATCCGCTTGGCAGTGACGAAGAACCAGGGTTTGTGGACGCCTCCCTTGGCAGACGTACTGCCTCTCATCCCGATACCGACGGTGATGAATTCGTAGCTGCCGTCCTCGGTCACGCGTCCGTACTCGCACCAGGTGTACCCGACGCGGTGGCCGCGCCCCCGGTGCAGCAGGTTGTCCCGCATCGGTCGTGCGGTCGAGCCGAACGGGTCCAGCCGCCGAGCGGTCAGCCGCGCGTCCAGCAGCAGCGGGCTGGTGACCTCCATCACCTTGGTCTTGCCGGCGCCGTTGCGTCCGCGCAGGATCAGCCCGTTGCGGTAGGAGACGAACTCCTGTTCCTCGTACTCCCACATCCCGATGAGACCCAGGCGCAGCTGCTGGAACCGTTCCCGTTCCGGTACCGGTAGCTCCCCGTCGAGTATGCGCTGAAGAGCGGGCGTCGGGGTTCGGTCAGTCGACGATGCCATCGGCCCGGCCTTCCGAGATCGACGTGGGACGAGCTTGCGGCTTGTCCTGGCGGGGCGACGCGTCGAGATCCTGGCCGAAGAGCAGCAATGCCTGCCCGGTGACACGGACCCCGCGTCCGGAAGGGTCGCGGTAGCGTGCGAGAGCAGGGCGGACGAGTATGCCGTCCTCATGAGGATCGACAAGTCCGAACTGCATCAGCACGGGCACGGAATGCTTCAGCACAACAGAGCCGTCCACGGGTTTGCGTTCGAGGTTCGGCACGACGCGGCAAATCCGCTTCGCCACGAGACTCGCCAGCTCGAAGAGTCGGTCGTGCTCCACCACGAAGCTGTCCGTCTGCGCCGGATCTGCTTCTCCGGCCAGCAGGTCGGCCAGTGCGAGCGCCGCCATCGAGACGGCGCTGGCCGCCGGGAATTCGATGTCGGAGAAGCGAGAGTCGACGATCGCAAGGCCCTGGGCCCTCACCTCCACCCGGGTGTCGAGTCCGAGGACGAGCTCCGCCGTCAGTTCCTCCCGGTGAACCGACAGGTACTCCCGTTGGTCCGGCGGCAGGTCTTCCAGATAGACGACCGGGTCGTCGACCAGACGGCGCATGAGTGCCTGCCGAAGTTCGGTGTCGGTCCTGGTGCCACCCCCGATCTCGCCCTCGGTGACGCGCAGCAGCGTTTCCGGGCCGTGCGCCTGGCTGGGCGGGACCGGACAGACGACGGCGGCCGTGGCCAGGCGGTGGTCGACGTCGTAGATGGCGTTTCCGAGGCCCGCGACGTAAGCCTGTTCGGAGTCGGCGGTGACGCCCGCATCCCGGGGAGACCGGAGCACACCACCCGCAGCGAGGAGCCGGAGCGCCGCGACCAGATCACGGCGCTCCCGGGTCGAGGTGGCGTCGAACCTGCGCAGACCGCGGTGCGCGGTCGTGAGGGCAGTGACACGTTCGGCGAGCTCACTGATCACCGTCTGCCGGTCGCAGTCGGCCAGGACCGCCAGCAGCAGGCAGTACAGGGCGCACTGCCGTGAACTGGGAACGGCCGGATCGGGAATGCGACCGGGATCCTCAGGGATCTTGAGCAGCCGTATCACGTCACGCTCGACCACAAGCGGCCATCCCAACTGCCGGTCGAACCAGATGCGCAGCTGCTCCTCGTGCCGGCGGGCCTGATCCACCAGCCGTCTGTGCCGACCCTCACGCCGGAGCACGGGAGTGCGCAGCAGGGCCCGGACCACCTCGCGGCATTCGTGGCCTTCCTGTCCGGTCCAGCCCTTCACCGGCGCCCACGCTCCTCCACCAGCAGCGTCAACTCGAAGTCCCGCGTGCTCACCACACCGCCCCGCAGTTCCACAGCGGCGGCGGCCGTCCTGTCCACCGCAGGACGCAACGTGATCAGCAGACGGCCGTCAGGGGTACGGGTGCGCCGGACACCCCCGCTTCGCGCCCGCGCCGACAGGACGAGTCCGAGGCAGGTCAGGAACACCTCGGCCTCGGCAGAATCCAGCCGGCCGAGCTCGGACAGCCGTACAGGCCCTCTGTCCGCCAGCGACCGTTCAGCGGCTTCCACGGTGGCGTGTTCCTGCTTCTGCCGGGCTGCCAGCAGACTCTTGGCTCGGCGCGGGTCGCGAATGCGCGGCGGGGATCCCGTGTGTGCCCGGGGCCCCCGCGCGCGCAGCTCCGCCGACACCGGAGCCGGTTCGCTCTGCCACCAGCCGATCTCCGGCCGGGGATCGTCGTCATCCTCGTACACAGCGGGATGGCCGAGGTGCCGGGACGAGTAGGCGCCGAAAGCCGTACGCCACAAGGCGATGGTCGCGCGCCCGCCGCCGATCATGTCGAACCCTTCGAACCAGCCGGCCAGGGCCACCAGGTCCGCCGTCCGGCTGGCTCGCCGGAACCGTTGGTCGTTGATGTGCCCGACGGTCATGACGATGAAGGCGATCGCGTCGGAAGCCCGGTCGAGCAGCAACTCGGCGACGGGCGGGCGGTCTCCGGCGGCCACGAACCAGCGGCGCAAGCCCTCCCACATCTCCCCCATCCGCTCTGCCTCGCGGACGACGACCTCCTCATGGCTGACGCCCAGGACCGGCGCGGCCTCCAGCGCCGCCAGCTCGGTGAACCGGGTCAGGAGCCCCGCCTGCTCCAGCCCGATGATCAGCTTCGCGATCGGGGCAGCACTCTCGTGAAGGACGACGGTGAAGGACTGCAGATACCCCACCACGACATTCTTGTAAGCGATGAACACTTCGGGATCTCGGATCTCCTTCGAAGCCAGCGAGCCGTTGAGACCCTGGACGAAGAGCTTGGCATCCTCCGACAGCTGCGCGAATCCCTCCGTCGTGCGCCGGAAAGCGCCGAGCGCGCTGCTGAGGTCGCCATCCTCCTCGCGAATGGCACGCAACAATGCCGCGAGGGATTCGAGAATCTCCGGAAGCATCGAAGTCTGCAGCGACCCCGCATGAGACATGTCCTCGTCGATCCGGGTCATCTCACGATGGACCCGAGCGCCGGCCGAGGTCAGCTGGTACAGGAAGTCCCGCTGAAGGTACTCCTCGGGCGTGGTGGTGTACCGGGTGTTCTGAATCCGGTCCACGTTCCGCCAGTCATACAAGTCCTCGAGCAGCCTCTCGACCGCCGGAAGCGTCTCCAGCAGTTCCGGTTCACCGACGAGCTCGTCCTGTACCCGCTGTCGTATCTGCTCCGTACTGAGATGGACGCCGAGTCGGGCCTCCTCCTCCAGCAGCACGTCCAGGACCAGGCGGTAGAACAGCGCCTTCTCGTGGTTGAGGTAAGCCACGATCTCCATACGTCCGCCGAACGCGGCCACGTGCGCCACCCCCGCCCCCACGTCACAAAGCGCATCGAGTCCCTCAGATACTGCCAGACACCCCCTGCGCTACAGTCCTTCTTTCATCGAAAGTGCGCGTTCGTGGTGAACACACCAGGATCGGGCCCGGCTTCACTACAGAGGCAGTTCCCTCCATCGGCGACGGACGGTTGAGCGTTCAATTTCAAGACGACAGCCGCAAGCACGTATCGCGGATTGACTATCGACACCCCTCGTCCCGGGACCGGTTCCCTCGGCCCAGCGCCCGGGCCAAACGCTGAACACAGGGTCAAGATCGCGAAGCCCTCGGGAGAGGAACAGCGCTGGTCCTTGGCGATCCGGGCCGCGGAGCGACAGAACGGTGACGTGTCTCAGGGTGAGCATTGTGTCGGGCGAGACAGGGGCGGGGATGGTCCGACGGCGGCCATGACCACGACGGGGAGGCCGTCTACTCCCCGGACCCGCTGGGACATTCCCTCCACCGATTCCCTGTTCTAGCCACGGCACGCCCCTTGCTGACCAGACATCAGGCGCGGAGGCAGCGCGCCTCAAACCCTTTGTCAGTACCGTCCGTCAGCCTGCGTCCCATGCTGTCAACTGACCAACACTTCCGTTCAGGCCCAGCTCGCCGTCCTAATTCGCCGGTCTGGGGAATGAGGCGGCGCGCACGTTCCGTCGCGCACGGCACGAACGGAGTCCAGGCCTCGGGGTCCTGGCGCAAGCTCACAGAACACGACTCCTTTGGCGCGGAGCCGGTACATCCGGTGGTCACTGCTGACGGCCGCTACTGCCTCAAGCACGGCCAGCATTCTCGGCAGGTACAGGACGAGTAGGAGCGACTGGAGGGGTGGGACTCGAGCCGCCGCGTGCCGGCCGATGGAGTCGATTTGGTCTCCGAGCTGCAAGTGGCTCCGGGAAGATCACGGATCTTGATCCTGCCGCCTAGACCAGCGGTCCGGCCCGAGGAATGAGTCCTGGCACACCGGCTTCGGATCGCGGCATACCGTGGGGACAGCCGACCCCCAGTAGGTCGCAGCCCGGAAGGAGCGAGGGAGCCTGTGGAAGCAGAACTGGTGACGCTGATCGGAACCGGCGCGACCACGATGGTCGGCCTCATGGCCACCGACGCATGGGAAGGCGCGAAGCAGCACATGACGCGTCTCCTCGCGCGCGGCCGCGAGACCGACACCGTGGTCGCGGAGCTGACCGAGTCCCGCGCCTCCCTGATCGCGGTGGCCGGAACCACCGACGAGGAGACCCTCACGGCCGACCTGACAGCGGCGTTACGCCTCCAACTGCGCCGCCTCCTGGAACAGGAGCCCGGCGCGGCAGACGAACTCCGGCGTCTCGTCGACGAGTTCGCCCCAACAGTCCCACCCATATCACCGGGCACTGTTCAGAACAGCATCACTGGCGGCACACAGCAAGGTCCGGTGATCCAGGGCCACACCTTCACGAGTCTGACGATCGGTACCCCCGGACGCACTCCTCCGGACCGAACAGTCTGAACACCGGGGCGGCCCGCACGCAGACTTTGACGTGTCCTCGCTGGACATCCCAACCATCAGAGGCAGGAAACCTGCTACTGGGCGGGCGTTCACCCGACTGCTCCTGGTTCCCCTTCACCGCCCAGCCTCATCCGCCGTGTCGGCGGCGTGTGTCTCGCGTCAGGACGTTGCTCTCCCAGCCCAGTTGCCATTCCAGCTCGGGCACGCACGAGTTCTGCGGCCGCCTCCGACTCTTCGGGAAGAAGGTGGATGCTCTGGGCAAGTACGCGCGCAGAATCCAGATGCCCGATGGCCGACCTGTATTGGCCGAGCACACGCTCCGCTGTTCCGAGGAGAAGCAGGGACTGCGCCTCCTCCATCATTGCGCCGATGGATCGAGCGAGGTCAAGCGCGCTGACGTGCAGCCTCACCGCATCGTCCGCGTGACCAGATTCGCGGTGAACCCTGCCTGTCTCGTTCAGACAGATGACCTGGTTCCGCAGATCGCCGAGCTCACGGAATGATTCGAGCGCATCCCTCAGAAGACGCAGAGCTTCGTCCGATTGTCCCGGAATGGGCAGTGCGCCGGCCAGCGTGATATCGATAACCGCGAGATCAGACTTGTTGACATTCAAAGGACTGATATTCCGGGCCTCCTTCAGGATCTGACGCGCAGCCTCTTTCTCTCCGACACGAACGTTGAGATCGGCGAGGTTGTTCAAAGTACGTCGCTGGTCCACTCCGTCACCGATCGCCCGAAATTCTCGCAATGCCTCGCTCAGTGCAATCCGTGCCATGCCGTACTGGCCCAGATAGAGGGAGGTAATGCCGAGATTGTTCAGGCAACGGGCGACTTGACGCCGGTCGCCCTGCTTCTCTCTCACGGCGAGTACGTCACGCTGGACCGCGCGAGCGGCGTCGAGTCGGCCCTGGTGCCAGTGAACGGTGGCCAGTTGATGCAGGGCTTCCAGCTCCGCGTCAACGTCGCCGGCGTCCGCGGCTATAGCGGCTGCGGAGCTGAGCGCGGCCATCGCCCGCTCGTAATGGCCCGAGCTGCTGTATACGGTCCCAAGGTCGATGCGGGCCCGGACCTCGGCCGCCTGTTCACCGGTCTCGTGCCAGTAGTGGACGGCGTGCCGGTGAATCCGCTCGGCCTCGGCCCAGAATCCACCGGCGCCGAGAAACCCCGCCATGACATGACCAAGGACTGCGGCCTGCCGAAACATTCCGTGGTGACGAGCGTAGCGGGCGACATTGATGAGTTCGAGGTGTTCCGTCATGAGCCAGTTCTCTGCGTCCGCGGCATCCCGCCACGAAGGGAGGCCGCCCGTGTCCGTGCCGGTGTCGATCAGGTCGAGTCGGGAGCGTTCAGGACGGATCAGGCGATCGGCAGCGTCGACGGCCACGATGTAGAAGTCGACGAGGCGGCGCAGCGCGGCGCTCCGGTCCGCTGCCGAGTCCTCGGCAGATCCGAGGCCCTCCGCGAAATCGCCGAGGAGGTCGTGGTAGCGGTACCGCTCCGCCGCAGGGGCCTGCAGCAAATGGGCATCCACCAGAGCATCCATGGCCCGTTCGACGCGAAACAACGGAAGACCGATGAGCGCGCCGGCACTGTGCGGACCGAATTCCGGCGCGAGATGCAAGCGCAGCATCCGGAAGACAGTACGGTCCTCAATGCCCAGGGTTGCGTAGGAGAGACGGAAGACGCCCGCTATCTCACGGTCGGTGTCATGCAGTTCCTCGATACGCGCATGCTCACGCGACAGGCGCTCGATCAGATACTGCAGACTCCAACTGGGACGTGAATTTAACCGACTTGCAGCGATCTCCACAGCAAGTGGAAGCTGCCCACACAAGGAGACGATCTTCTCGACTTCTTCGGGATGGTCGGCGCGGTCGTCCTCGATCATCCGCCGAAACAGCACGGCGGCGTCGTGCTGCGGGAGCACGTCGAGAACGATCGGAAACGCACCGGGCAGGCCGGAAAGACGACGACGGCTGGTGATCAGAAACAGCGAGGGCGAGCTCGGCGGCAGGAGCGGTCTGATCTGCTCCGGGCTCGATGCGTCGTCGAGGACGACGACCACGCGACGCTGGCGTAACGTTCCGTACCAGAGGGCGGTCAACTCCTCCAAGCTGCCCGGTAAGGGCCTCTGCAAGGTGCCCAAGGTGCGGAGCAGTTGTGTCAAGGCAGACTGCGGCGTTACTGGCTCCTGGGCCGTTCCGTGGGTACGCAGATCCAGACTGATCTGACCGTCGGGGAATCGACCAGCGAGCCGTTCTGCCGCGGTCCAGGCCATGAGTGACTTGCCTACGCCGGCCATGCCGGAGATGGCTGCGACGGTGACCGTCGATGCAGAGCCGGAGGCGGACCTGTCAATCCGGTCCATCAGCGTGCCCATCTCGTCTTCCCGCCCTACGAGTTGGGCATGTTGGGGCAGAACCTGCGGGGCTGGGGTGCGGTCGACCGGGCGTCGCCCCCTAGGGAGCAGGGCGCTGACAGGAGCGTGCGACAAGATCAGTTCATGAATTCCCGCCAGCTCGGGTCCGGGCTGGGAGCCGAGTTCCTCGCGCAGACGCCGACGCAGGTCCGCGTAGAGCCGTAGCGCATCGGCATGCAGACCACGTCCGTGACGAGCGATCATGAGTTGTCCGACGAGGATCTCGTCAGTGGGACGCCGGGCCACGAGTTCCGTCAGTTCTCCCATGACGTCGGCGAAGTGCCCCAACCTGAGTTCGAGGGCGATCCTTGCGACGGCGGCCTCGACACGCTTTCCCCGCAACGTGGTCCTGAGCCCCTCGGCCCACAGACCGCCCAGTCCGGCGAGTGCCTCTCCCCGCCAGAGTGCTTCCGCCTGTTGGAAAAGGTCGAGTGCCTGATGGAGGTCAGGGTCGTCTTCATCCTCCGAGAGCGCACGCGCCTCGCCCACCAGCCGTTGGAAGCGGTGCCAGTCAACGGCCTCGGGAGCTGCCTCCAGTGTGTAGGTGTGCGACCGTCTTTTGATCGTGGGAACCGTTCCGTCGCCCGCCAGGACCTCCTCCATATGTCTACGCAATCGGGTCGCATTGGCGTACAGGCTGTTCAGCGGGTTGCCCGGAGGGTCACCGTCCCACACTCGGCGGACCAGGGTGTCCAGGCCGACCGGCCGACCCACGTCGTAAGCCAGCGCCGCAAGAAGCAGGGCTTCCTTGGTGGAACCGAGTGCCAGAACACGACGATCGTGGCCGATCTCGACAGGGCCGAGAATCCTGCAGTCCACCAGCGCTCTCCCCTCGCCAGCAGCGCACAAAGGTGCCGTTCAAAATAGGGTGACATATTGTCAACTTCGGTCAACAGGAGCGTCCTTAAATGACTGAAAACGCTTTCTTTATCTGCGCGAACGGTCTTAAGAAGCCAGGTGCCGGGTATCCAACAGGCCATCCGGGTGCGGACCTTCAAGCCTGGGCCGACTGACGGGGGCGATCGATGGTTGAGGTGACGGTCGCGCTGCTAGCCGCCGCGCTACTCGTTTGCGCCGATCCGCGAGAGGCTGTCACAGCCCTCGGAGCAAGATCCGAGCCCGACAGCGCTGTCGACCGAGCCCTGGCGGCACTGGAGGCAGCACCCGCCGATCGCGCGCTGGCCGGGGCGCTGGCTGGGTCGCTGTTAGACGCGGCACACGGACAGCCCGAAGTGACCGCGCGACTGCATCACTGGATGGCAGCTCAGGACACGGTAGTGACCCGTTCGGGCCCCACCGGGCGCGGCATCCACGCGCACAGCGACGCCACGCCGGATCACTCCAACACGATAGGCGGGTCGGCCCGGATCGACGGACCGAGCATCCAGGCTCACACCATCTCCGGAGGTGTCCACCTCACCACTCGTGGACCACTTCGCCCTCTCCCGGTGCCTCGCCAACTCCCTCCGGTGCCGAATCGTTTCGTCGACCGCGAAAAGGACATCACCGCGCTGAACTCCCTTCACAGCACCCATCTCGTGGTGGTCAGTGGACCCGCTGGGGTGGGAAAGACGACATTCGTCTCGCACTGGCTGCGTCAACTACGCGACGATTTTCCCGATGGCCAGCTCTACGCCGACCTAGGTGTCACTGCAACCGGTACACCGGTCCCGCCGCAGGAAGCCCTCGGCCAGTTCCTGCGTGCTTACGGCTTTACCGACCTGCCGTCCGACCAGGCCGAGCAGACGGCACTGTGGCGCTCGGTCGCGGGCGACCTGCGGATCGCGGTGATGTTGGACAACGCGGTAAGCGCGGCGCAGGTACGGCCGTTGCTGCCGAGTGGGTCCGGCAGTCTGTCCGTGGTCGCGAGCCGCCGTAAGCTCAGCGGTCTGCTTGCCGACGGCGCGGCCTTCCACGAACTCGGTCTCCTGGAGCCGGCCGCTGCCGTGCAATTACTCGTCGGCAGGATCGGCGACCACCGTGCAGAGCACGAACGTGACGCCGTCACCGCCGTCGCCGAGTTGTGTGCGGGGCTGCCTCTCGCGCTCTGTCTAGCTGGTGCCCGGATGGCGGCGCGGCCCCGACGGACCGTCGCCTCCCTGGTGGACGCACTAAACCGCGAGGGCGGCCGGCTGGCAGCACTCCACGCAGACGGCCACTCGGCGGTACAAGCCGCTCTCGACGAGTCGTACGCCTCGCTCCCACCGGACATGGCCCACGGATACCGTTGCCTGGGCGGCCTGCCGTTCGCCGTCTTTGGAACCGAGGTGATCGCCGCCGCCTGTGACCTGCCGATCCGACAGGCGGAGGCTGTGGCCGACGGACTGATCGAGGTCAACCTCTTGGAAGACCTGGGAGCGAACCGCTTCCGGTTCCATGAACTGGTCCGCCTGCATGCCGCCCAACGGGCCTCCCAGGACCAGTCCGTCGCGACGTTGGACGGGACTCGACGCGCCGTCGGCTGGTATCTGGCCACCGCCACTGCCGCGGAGGCCTTGCTCACCCCCAGCCACCGCAACCTGCCCCGCGAATATCCCCGAGGTACGCCGCCACCGCTCTCCTTCGACGACCCCAACGCTGCGCTGGACTGGCTCAGCAGAGAACAGGGCCAGCTGGCAACGGCCCTGAGGACCGCCGCCGACAACGACTGGCACGCCGCCGTCTGGCAGTTGGCGGACGCGCTGTGGCCTCTATGGCACCGACTGCGCCCGTACGATCTGTGGCTCGAAGCCCACCACAAGGGACTGGCCGCAGCCCGCCGGGACGGGCGCCCGGGCGCGCTGAGCCGCATGCTGACGAGCGGCGGCGGCGCACTCCTCAACTCCGGCCAGCCCGAAGAAGCACTGGCATGGTACGCCGAGGCCCTCGACCACGCCCGCGCGGATCAGGACCGAAAGGCCGAGGCACAGTCGTTGCACGGCATCGGCCGGGCCCATCACATGCTGGGGCACCTGTCCGAGGCCACGTCCTTCTTCACTCGCGCTCTGACTCGACGCGAGGCCATCGGGTACGTACGAGGCGCCGCACTCACTCGGGTGTGCCTGGGCGAGATCGCGATTGCTCAGGGCCGCTCGGACCAAGCCGTCACCGAGCTCACCACAGCGCATCGTGAACTGGCGGCCTTACCAGACCCTCACGACGCGGCACGGGCGCTGGCCTTCCTCGGGCGCGCCCAAGCTGCGCGTGGAAACTTCACCGCTGCCGAATCACACCTCGAAGCAGCCCTGGACGAATTCCGCTCGATCGGATCCGTCCACTGGCAGGGCCGCACCATGGAAATGCTTGGGCTGACGGCGCTGGACCGTGGTGCGCAGGCAACCGCCCGGGCATGGCTCGAGCGGTCGCTTGCCGTCTACGCCTCCATCAGTCCCAGGGACACCCGTCGGCTGCTCGACCGGATCAGCAGCCTGCGTGAGCCTCCGGCACCGGCTTGAACACCCGCAGCCGCCCAAGCATGCCAGAGAGAAGCCACCCAGCCGTGCTCACGAGGAGTCAGCACCGCCCCGGCTGCCATCACACACCGCCCGTCACGGGCCAGCACCAGGCACCCGCCGCTCGCCAACCGCACTCCGGCCACCAGGCAACCCGTCTCCCGCACCAACCGCGGGACCAACCGGGCTGCCGCCTCCGGCTCCATCAGGCCCTCGCCGCACACCACGTCGGCACACGTGTGCCATGCCCGGTCGGCGCCGCCCCCAACGTACAGCCGAACGTGTTCGTCCAGGTGGCGAAGGGACCGAGGACAGCGGACCGGCCGGAGTACGTCCGCCTCGTGCACCAGGGCCGCGTACCGTCCACAGAGCAGTGTCGCCGGCTGACAGCCGCACTGCCCCGTGGACCAGCCAGTACCGTCATCGAGCTGCCATTCCACGGTCACCGCGATCGCTCCGGCAGTAGTCATCCAGGAACCGCCACAGCGAGCGCGGACAACGACGGCGGAAGCGGGAACGGCAGGATCTCCGGCCTGCACGCAGGCTGGCCGAGGCCGAGAATCCGGTAGATCACCCGCCGGAAACGGCGGTTGAACTCTCCCGGCCCGGAGCAGATGCGTGCCGCGAGCGCCGCGTATTCCTCCGGCCTGTACTCCTCGGCCGCGTACGCCAGCTGCTCGGTCAGCGGATAGTGCGCCGACAAGGAAGGCACCGTCAGTGCCATCGCCGCACCTGGTGACGCGAGATTGGCATTCTCCTGGGGGTAGCGCGACAACAGCACCGGCGCTCCCGTCATCGTGCCGTAGAGCGTCACACTGCTGTAGTCGCCGATTATCCAGTCCGCCGCGATGAGCGCCGGACGCCACTCCTGATCGGGCGACAACAACGTGATTCCCGACCGCTCCTGACCCGCCATCCAGGCCCGAACCTGCCACTTCCCGTGCCAGGCCCAGACGTTCGGGTGGACGAGGACGGCCACCCGATACTCCGGCCGCGGCAGTTCTGTCATCAGGCGGGGCAGCAGACCGTCCAGTCGGCTGAATGCGGAGTGTCTGCCCCACGCGGAGGTCACCAGGACCAGTTTCTCCCGCTCCTCCAGGCCCAACGCGGCACGGTAGCGGTCCCGGGACGACAAGCTGACGGCGATCCGGTCGTGACAGGGGTCGCCGACCACCTCGGCCCGAGGCACAGCCTGCGGGCACGATCGCGCTAGTTCGTCGCGCTCCTCATCGTGAGCCAGGGCAATCGAGACCGGCACTACTTCATTCTCCCGCGTCAGGTACCGAGGACTGAGCCCGGTGACCTTGCGCATCGGCGGCAGGACGCCCTCGACCGCCCTTTCGAGTCTCATGCGCCTCGCCCCGTGCGAGAGCAGCACCACAGGTGCCCGTACCTGGTCTATGCCCCGTGCCCCGGCTGCCAGTGCCAGATCGAACCGTTCGCGGACCACCTGCGCCCACGGCAGGACCGACCCGCCCAGCCGACGCACCAACCGCTCCGCGCCGTCATTGAACGGATGCGGCGCCACTGTGAACACCACCTGCAACCGCAAATCCGCCTCCATCAGCGGGAGGACATCCTCCAGCCGCTTTCCGTAGACCTCGGAGTGGACGATCACCAGCACCTTCCTGCACCCGGGCAGCGTTGCCCACTGCTCAAGGTCTCTTCCAGACCCAGTCATCTTTCTCCCCGTAACCGATCAAGCGTCGATGTCGCGCGAAGCGACCTGGGGGCGAGACTCCCCGGGGGACAAAACGAAAGGCTTGCACCGGCCTTGGAGAAACCTTGCAATCGAGGACACCTGGCCGAAAAGCGAGGTCCTCCGTGAAGGAGACAGAGAAGACAGCAGCGGCAAACGACGGAGGCACAGTACGCTCACCCCCACCACTCACCTTCTCGGCCCACCAGATGTTCTGTGCAGAGGAAGCACTTACGTCTCGGAAGGGTCAGGAGCCCGGTGTGGCCTCCAAGGAGGGGACATGGAGAGCGAATTGACGCCGGTCGTGCCGCGGGGAGCCTCAACGGTGGTCGGCTTGATGGCCACCGATGCGTGGAACGCCGTCAGGCCACGCGTCGTCGCGCTTCTGCGGCAAGGCGACCGGGCTCAGGAGGATGCGCTCCGCATCGAGCACGAGTTGGAGTTGGAGCGCCGCGAGGTAGTCGCGGCGCGGGACAGTGGCGACATGGCCGCCGTCGCTGACATAGAGGCCGTCTGGCGGACGCGGCTGCGCCGGCTGCTGCACGACAGCCCCTCCACAGAGACCGCCTTGGACAAGCTCATCGCCGAGACCTGCTCTGGCTCAGACTTCATGCGCAACACAATCAGCGGCGCCGGTTCTCACCGACCGGTCACCCGCCGGGCAACGTGGGCGGAGATCTGCACATAGGGTGACAGCAACGTCTGTGTGCGGCCAGGACCATCCCGAACTGGCCCAGCGGCCTCGTGCACGGTTGATAGTGGTTCGGTGCCCAGGTAGCGCATTGCACTCGACATGGTTGGACTGGGCACGTGAGTTGATCGTGGGGTCGTATCGCACCACAGGGACGTCGCCGAGGTGAGTGCGGAACTCGTCGCTGAGGTGAGGCCGTTGTTGCACGAACAACATCAGGCACGCCTGGCGGCCCGGCCGCGGCGACGGGTTGTAGGTGCCGGGGCGAAGCACAGGTTCGTGTACGCCGACCGGCTGCCTGCGATTGGATCAGTGTGCACCATGACACCGCTCACGGTGTGCTGGCCTGCTGGTTTGGTGTGAACGGCTCCGCCATCACGCGCGCCATCAAAAGGCGTGCGGCCCTGCTCGCTCAACGGGGGCGCATGGTCGCCCCCCCACCTCCGGCTGCATGCTCGCGCTCCTGCCGGCGTCGTCGAGTACCTGGGCGCGGGTCGTCGGACCGGGGCCATCGACAACACGGAGATCCGTGTGCGGCTCGCGACCGTAGGGCGCAAGGACCGGAACAAGTTCGTTTCCGAATCCGACCAAGCAGAACGCCGTGAAGTTCATGGCCCTCACCGATGCCGAACGGCAGTGCTGTTCTGCAGTGCGATACAGCAGGGCAGTTGCACCGACACAACCCAGGCGTGACAGCTGGGACGGGCTCAGCTCCTGGACGACGGTCCGTTCCTGGAGATCCTCACTGATACCAGCTACCAGAGCATGGGAGCGCAGACCGCGGGACGTGTGGTGATCCCGCCCCGAACAACATCGTCGAGGCCGTCGCCGGTCTGCTTTCACACCAACACACCGCCCCCGCCCTGCGGCACCGTTCGAACGTGGACCCAGACAACGTCGCGCACCTCGACGTCCCGCGGTCAACCGAGCACGAGGTCGTAAGGGCTCGCAGAGAATCAAGGTGTTGCTTCCCGCATCCGGGCTCGTTCACCTGGTATGGGCATCCCTGACGCGACTCGTGACCAACTGGCCGTCAAGTTTGGGGTGTTGTTCCCGCATCTGGACGAGCGGCAGCGTCGGCTGCTGATGGGAGCCGAGGCCCGGGCCCTGGGACACGGCGGTATCCGGGTGGTCGCGCAGGCGGCTCAGGTCAGCGAGACCACGGTTCGCAAGGGCGTGGACGAGTTGGAGGCGGGCGAGGGACCGCTGGGGCGGGTTCGCCGTCCTGGCGGCGGGCGCAAGAAGGCCGCCGAGGTAGACCCGGGGCTGCGGCCGGCCCTGCTCGCACTGGTCGAGCCGGACGTACGCGGGGATCCGATATCGCCGCTGCGCTGGACAACCAAGTCGACGAGGAAGCTCGCCGCCGAACTCACCCGCCAGGGGCACAAGGTGAGCGCGGACACGGTCGGGGACCTGCTCCGGGAGGAGGGCTTCAGCCTGCAGGCCAACGCGAAGACCATCGAGGGCGCACAGCACCCGGACCGTGATGCCCAGTTCCGCTATATCAACGACCGGGCCAAGGAACACATCGGTGCCGGGGACCCGGTGATCAGCGTGGACACCAAGAAGAAGGAGTTGGTCGGCGACTACAAGAATGCCGGGCGTGAGTGGCGGCCGGCGGGCGAACCAGTGCTGGTCAAAACGCATGACTTCCTGGACCGGCAGGGACCGGGCAAGGCGATCCCATACGGCATCTACGACCTTGCGGCGAACACCGGCTGGGTCAGTGTCGGCACCGACCACGACACCGCCGAATTCGCTGTCGCCTCGATCCGCCGCTGGTGGCAGGCCCGCGGCCGTCACGACTACCCGCACGCCACCCGTCTTCTGATCACCGCGGACGCGGGCGGCTCCAATGGCTACCGCACCCGGGCCTGGAAGAGTGAACTGGCCGCTCTCGCCTCCGGAACTGGTCTGAAGATCACTGTTTGTCACCTACCGCCCGGGACCTCGAAGTGGAACAAGATCGAGCACCGGCTGTTCTCCCACATCTCCATGAACTGGCGCGGCAGACCGCTGACCAGCCATGAAGTCATCGTGGACAGCATCGCGGCGACCACGACCCGCACCGGTCTGAAAGTGGAAGCTGAACTCGACACCGGCACCTACGACACCGGTGTGAAGGTCACCGACGCCGAGATCGATGCACTGGCAATGAGCCGGCACCGCTTCCACGGCGACTGGAACTACACGCTCCGCCCTGCTGGTCCTCGCCCGGCCCCACACCATGAGACGGAATCCGAAGCCGCCACCGCCACAACCGCCCACCCGGCCGGCGTTGACACCCAAGCTCTCCGCGACCCGGAGCTGACCGGCATGACCACTGCCCAACTCGACGCTCTGGTCAGTGCGTTGATCCCGGCGCTCGCACAACAACGCGAGCAAATCCGCCACGAGCGCCGGGGCGGCGAGCGCCGACGGCGGCGAGGCGCGGGTGCCAAGGACAAGCTCTCCGACGCAGACCGGATCCTCGCCACCGTGCTCTGCCTCCGCAAGATCGGCACCCACGACCTGCTCGCCCGGCTCTTTGGCGTCACCGGAAGCACTCTCACACGGGCCGTCCAGGAAGCGCGCCCGCTACTGGCCGAGCACGATCACGCGGTCCACCCCTCAACTGCCAGATTCCGCACCCCTACTGATGTGGCCGTCCACCTCGACCGGTACGGAACACACCCCCCGAAGAAGATCAAACCCGCATGTTGATTCTCTGCGAGCCCTAAGCCTCTATCTCGAATTTGAGACGCACGGCCTCGCTTGAGACGAGTTCTACGCGCATCAACAGCACTCACCCCACTACGGGAATCCAGGGCACTCGTCAAGCGACTTGCATAAACGCATCAGTTCGACTAGAAATCGTTGATCATTTCAATCGGAAGCGGAAAGAAGCGAGACCAGAACTTGAACACGCGAAATAGAGTCGCTATATCCTTGATCGCGCTTGCATGCATACCGTGTTTGGTGTATGCGGCTACAGCGTCAGGCGAAACAACGGCGACCGAGGCGAAAGGGGCAGCAAGGCAGTCCATATCAAAAAGTCCCACACCGCAGTACCGCCCCACCTCGATACTGGGAGCGCCGACACCCGTAGACCCCTCTGAGTCCGCACCCAGCCGCCGTTGAGGCGCCGGCGGCCCGTTGACGACAAACAGTCAGCGGGCCGCCACTCCGCCAACTCCGCACCGAGAGCATTCGGCTAGAGAATGCAACTCCACGCGACGCCCGTGCCGCAGGCGACCCAGTTCCGACCGCCATTTGTAATGGGCACCAAAAGTCAGCGACGACCCATACTTGTCATGCACGGTTTCAGTTGAGCACTGCCGGCCGGGTCGACAGCTGGAAGGCCGGTCGCCTCCAGGTTCGGGTGACGCGGGGCAGCGCCGTGCCATGCGGCGACGAACAGCGTGGGCATGCTGCGGAGGCCAGGTGCTCCCGCTTAACTGTCGTGTGAAAGTCGGCAGACATTCCGCCGCTCTCAGCCTTCTTCCAGGGTGTCCGCGTGAACGCCTCAGAGCCTGATGGCACAGAGTGAAAATGCATCAAACCCGCACTCACACCTACTTCCCCGGCATACGGTTTGCTTGTCAAGGGAGGTACCGGCCATTTCCACGTTCGATGAGCTGCACGAGCTTGGGCACATCGGTCCCGTCTGTCTGTCTTTGATCTACAAGTTGATCCGGGAGGAAGCGCGGCGGCTGCCGGTTCTGTCTCCGCCGAGTGGGTGGCAGGAGGCCGACCTGGAGAATCTGCTAGGTGATTTCCTGGCAGACCGAATCGAGCCCGTCACGGCTAAACTGCTCGCTCTGGCCAGGGATGACGACTCTGTCGGCAAGCTGCTGCGCACGTCCATCCGGTACTGGTTGATCGACTGCTCTCGTAAGACTGCGGTCGTATCGGTGGGCCGTGCGCTGGAGAAGGTGCTGACCGACAGCGATGCCTTGGAGGCAGTACCTCTGGGCACTGCGGGCGCTGGCAGGTGGAGATTGGCCGGCACCGCGGCACAACCGTGGTCGGGCCCCGTCACACCGCTGGTCGAGGCCGCGTACGCCGTACCGAACGTCAAGATTCCCAGGTGGAGCAGCGAAACGCGCCGTGCCCCAGTCGCCGACAGGGCATCGATAGAAGCTGTAATCATTGCGGTTCTGACCGCCGCCTCTGGCTCGATGGAGGTCGCCCAGCTGGTCGAGGTGTTCACCGCTCGCTTTCCCGCGGTGCTGGATCCCGTTGTGGTCTCACTCCCGGCCGACGCCGGGTCAGAGATCACGGAAAATGCTCAGTCTTCTCCGGAAAAGATCGTCTTTGCACGCATTGACGACGCCGAGACCGCGTCAAGGGCGGAAGAGGTCGTGAGCATGCTTAGCCCCGAGGAACAGCGCATGGTGCCGTATCTGGACGCTCCCGGAGAGATTCAGACGCTTCTGGGCTGCGGTCGCTCCCAGGCGTATCACCGTGCAGCACGTCTGCGGGAGAAGCTGCGTCAGCTCGTCGGGGACGGCGACGATGTACTTTCCGTGGGGGCGGAGGTGATCCGGTTTTGCAGCGGAGTAGCGGAGACACGATGAGCAGGACCAGGGCCGGACACCGTGAGCGCTATGACGTCAGTCAAGGGTGGAGACCTGCTCAGTCGATGGATGCAGGAGGACACCATGAGTGACCAGGGGGTACCGCAGCGTTTCCTGGATCTGGCCCAGCGGACTGGTGGGCCGCAAGCCCTGTCGGAGGCAGGGCTGAGAGAGCGGTTCGGTGATCCGGCTCAGGTTGAGCTTGGGGTCGGTCAGCTGTGGCGGGCTCGCTGGGAGGACACCAGCATGCTCGTGCTGGTCCTGAACGTCGAGTCCCATGAAGTAGGCGTGGTGCCGGTCACGATCGATCCGCCGGGTGAGGACGAGATCAGCGTGGTGGTGGCCGGTTCGCGGACTGCATTCGGCGTCGACGCCACGGTGTGGGCGAGCCTGGCCTCTTGCATCCCGATGCGGGTGCTGGAACGCGTGGTCGACGCTTGGGGTGAGGACCTCGTGGAGTTCACCGTAATGAGGGCCCGAGGCCAGTCGAGGCCGGTTCCGACGGGAGTACGCGAGGGGCTGCCGATCCGTTCCGCCTTGGAGCCGGCCGCGGAGGTGCGCGCCGCCCTCGCCGATGATCTGGAGTTTCTCCAGCATGCACTTGGCCTGCCTGTTGAGGAGGACGGGCAACCGCCTGGAACCCTGGCGTCGCTGCTTGGTGACCGGCTGGACCTGGGGACGCTGTGCGCGGCCTTGCATCTGCCGCAGCCGCAGGTCATGAAACTACTGCGAGGCAAGACGCCGCTGTCACCAGACCAGATCGACACGGTCGCGTCGGCCACAGGGCTGCCCTCGGCGGAGATCGCCCAAACGGTTCGCCCCTTGCCTGCTGATCTTGTGCTCGTCGCAGAGCACCCACGGTGGCGTTCTGTCTGGGTACGCCGGGCCCAGCGCCTGGGGGTCAGCGAAACGCAGGCCCGGCTCACGGGTGGCTACGGCGCCTTCGCGCTGGCTGCTCGTCAGACGGGCGGCGAGCCTGCCGCCTGGGACGCCCGCCTGAGGCAGTTTCTCCAGGGCGAAGACGGAGCGGAGGACAGATGACACGTCACCGGTTTATCGAGGAGTCGCCCCGTCAAGCGGAGGCAATGATCTCAACCGTCGAGCGCCTCCACCCCGGTGCGCTGGAGGCACTGCGCGCGGATCCGCTGGCCGAGCTGCACCGCTGGACGGATATCCGGGTGTCGATGCAGTCCGAGGTGGGCGACGGCGGCCGCTGTTCAGTCGCCGGCAGTTATCAGCCGGACTCCGATCCCCCGACCCTCGTGGTCGGGGCAGCACGCTCACTTCGTCGCCGGGGATTCACGGGGCTGCACGAACTCGGCCACCATCTCCAGCAGACCGACCCAGCGCTGGGCCAACGGCTTTTCGACTGGGAGGACTCGGAGGCCTTCGAGGAAGCGGCGTGCGACGCGTTCGCAGCACGCATCCTCGTACCCGATGACCGGATTTCTGAGGAAGTACGCCGCAGAGGTCCGTCCGCAGACGACGTCGTCACCATGTTTGGTACGTCCCAGGCATCACGTGAGGCGTGCTGCGTGCGAGCGGCGCAGTATCTGACGGATGGTGGCGCCGTCGTACTGCTCGACATCACGGGTGAGGTCCTCTTCGCTGCGCCTCGGGGCATGATCCCGCCGGCCCGAGGTTCCGACCAGTCCCGGACGCCGCTCGTCTCCGCGGCCCTACGCACCCGAGCCACAATCCAGCGCGACAAGACGTTCATCGTCTACCGGTCCGGCGGGCACAGCGATCTGCTGTATGGGCAGGCGGCATGGTGCGACGAGGACTACTTGATCGCGGTGCTCGCCGAGGACAGCGTGGCATGGCGGGCCTTCACCCCGTCGCGCCCGAACACGCAGAACTCCCGGTTCGGTTCCTGGTGGGAGTGCGAGACGTGCGGGGACGCGTTCAAGGTCACTAAGTCGGCGTGTGGGGAGTGCGGCGAGCCGCGGTGCGGACAGGAGCACTGCGGGTGCACGACCGCCAGGACCCGGAGTGACCGTACGTGCGAGCGCTGCTCCATGGTCCTGGCTCCGTCCCGGTTCGAGGGCGCGAGTATGACCTGCCTCGACTGCTCCTGAGCTGTTCGGATACTCCCCGAAACGAAGATCCCCGTGCGGTCCGGACGATCTCAGCGGTGTGACGTCAGAGGAGGGTGAGCCGCCAAGTGGCGGCTCCGCCCGGGGAAGTCCCAGGCGACGCGTGGCGCTCGGCGCCTCTCACTCGAAGGGAACCCCACCGTGGGACACACCGAAGACATCCTCAACGACGTCCGCAGCCAGATCGACGCCCACCCGCAGCCCCTGGCGGAGGCCCGGACGCGCCTGGACCTGGTCCGCTCCAGCGCCATCGGCTTCAGGGGCGCACAGCGGACCTACCGCAGCGGTTCGCTGCCCCAGCACACCTTCATCCACCCCGTCGGAGACGGCGACGGCGGAGTCGTACTCGACCGCCGCGTGTACCCGCAGCTCGGCCCCGACGGAGGCGGCGAGACGCCCGCCGACATCACCGATGACCTGTGCGCTCTGCTCGGCCCCGCGGTGCGCAAGGTCTATCCGAAGGCCCGCTGCGGCACCTCCAAGCGCGGCCCGAAGATCACCTTCGGGCAGCCCGTCGATGACCAGGACCCGACCGTGGACCTGGTCGTCGCCCTCACCCGGAAGGAGGGTGCCGGGCTGTGGATCCCGAACCTGGAGACCAACAGCTGGGAGGCGTCCGACCCCGAGCACCACGTGGTGCTCTTCACCGGTGGGGAGGAGTCGCTTCGGCGTACGCGACGGCGCGTGGTGCGTCTGCTGAAGGCGTGGAACAAGCAGTACGGTCAGCCGGGCTTCTCCTCCCACAACCTCACGGTCTGGGCGTGGGAGTTCGTCGAGCCCGGGATGGGCATGGCGAAGGCCCTGAGCACCGTGCTGTCCAAGGCCGCACTCCGGGTGGAGACCGGTGGAGCTACGCGGGACCCGGCGGGGGTCTCGCCGAACGTGAAGCTGCTGGTGGGACGCGACGTCGCGGCCCGGCGACTGCGTATCGCGGCGGACGGCGTGGCCGAGGCGCTGGCGAACGACAACGACCGCGAAGCGGTGCTGTCGGCGCTGGCGCGGGTCTTCTACCGGTACGTCGATGCCCCGGCGTCCGACAGTCTGGCGGGCAAGATCTCCGCGCTGCGCCAGCCTTCCCCCGTCACGACGGTGGCCCTCGGGCTCGGCGGTGCGGCGGCCGCCGTGCGGCCCACTCGTGCCTACGGCGAAACCGGACATCACGCGTGACACGCCGCCCCGCGTGGCGCAGGCCGGCCTGGTTCGCCAGGCCGGCGGCCCGTATCGCCTTCCAACACCGGCTCGCCGCCTGTGGCCAGCAGGTCCGCGTTACCCGTCCGCCGCATCGGCACCGCGGCGGCTTCGCCCTGGTAGTCCGGCTGCGCGTACCGGATGTCACGGAACAGACGGTCTCGATCGTCTTCAGCCCCGGGGCGCCCGAGGTGCCGTATGTGTACACCGACGGGCCGTCCGAGTCTCCTCACCGGTACTCCGATGGCGCGCTGTGTATGTGGTTTCCGTACGATCCTCCCGGACAGCGGTGGATCCGCAGCAACGGACCTGCTGCCTTGCTGGGGCATGTCGTGGCCCACCTGTTGCGCGAAGAATGGTGGCGCCGTACTGGCGAGTGGCCTGGGGAGGAGGCTCCACACGGCACGTAGAACGTAGTGCCGCATGACGACTTGGAGGGCCGCATGACGTCCGCGCAGATGGCAGTGCCGTCACCGGTTCCCACCACGTCGGCGACCACCGTCGTTCCCTCGGCTCCTCCTGCGACGGGCTCCAACACCTCCTCGCTCGAATCCGGCGTCGTCCTGTCGGCCGTACTGTCCGGAGCGTTCCTCGCCGCGATGATCACGGCGACTATCAACATCTGGCTCGCGCGACGCAAAAGCCGTGAAGAAGAACTTGACCGGCTACGGACCGCGTTCTCCGAAGCATTCGCGGCCCACAGCGCCTACAAGGAAATGCCGTACGCCATCCGGCGTCGACGCTCTGATGTCCCCGCCGAGGAGAGGGTGCGGCTGTCGGAAGCCCTGCGGGACATCCAGTCCAACCTCTCATATCACCTTGCCTGGACGAAAATCGAGTCAGAAACCGTGGGTGCCGCCTATGCGGAGCTCATACAGGAGCTGCGCAGGACAGCGGGGCTAGCCATGCATGCCGCCTGGGAAGCGCCGGCCATCGAGACCGACACCGCTGTGAACATCCCGCCGGCCGTGATCGACCTCAGTGCGCTGCAGCCCCTCGAAACCGCCTATATCGATGCCGTCCGGGCACACCTGCATACCCTGACACCGTGGTGGTTTCGATAAAGCCCGGTCAAGCCAGGGATGCTGTCCACCAGGGCCCGATGAAAAGGTCCACGTACATTGTCGTCGCTGTCGGCACGCAGGACTCCTGTACTTCCCGCTCCGCCGCCGGTTTGACGACGACGGGGGAGCCCAAGCCAGGGGCGATCTCCATCGCCTCCTCAGCACCCTGTGCTTGGTAGGAGCACGCCGAGGGAATATGGCGCTCTGACAGGAAACGCCTGGTGGCGGCCTTGCTGTGCAAGACCCATTGACTCAACGAGGCTAACCATCGAGGCCCGAGGGGCAAGTTGGACCCGTGGAACGGCCAACTCGCCCGATACGACCCCGGATGCATCGGGAAGAGGGCATCCCCCTCCGGCCCGGGCAGGAGGTGTGCGGCAGGACGAGCCGGGCTGTACGCCGAGCTCCGTCCGAGACGCAGTCAGACGAGCACGATCCGCTCGGAGCGACACCATCACACGACGTGCCAGGCCAGGTCGGACATCCACACCCCGAACGGGCGGAGTGCATACGTCCGTTACTCAGCTGCGACCAAGATCTGGGTCATACAGGGACCAAACTTCCCTGGCTCCTCTTCGAACACTGCATTCACGCTGGCGAGGGCGCCGCTTGCGGTGTGCGACCAGCGTGCCAAGAAACCGCTGATGCTCGTCCGGCTGAGCGCAGTTCCCTCGGGTCGAAAGAGCGTAACGAGCAGCAGTGAACCTAGCTTTGTAGACCCTGCACAAGGCAGCCGTACGAGGACCGCCAATGCACAACAGTGCACGACCAACCACGAGTCACGCCAGCATCGCCTCGTCCACGACCTCACTCCCCCGGCACCTCACACAATCAGCCGAGTTCGCAAGGACCTTCACCACACCTCTGACGACCCATCAGAAAAGTCAGCAAAAGTCAGCAAGAGCTCTGCCACAACCGACCACAGCGAGCCACACACTGGAACCGTCGGCCATCCCCCGGCAAGGCACTGACCCGCCCGACCGCCTTCCGGCAAGCCGTTCCGCACGAGCAGCGCCACCCAGACGTCTCTCAGCCGACAACACCACCCGCACTCAAAGGTTTCCGCAGGTCAGCGCACTCGCCCGCGCGGTTTCAACCCCACGGGCGGCAACTCCGGCGCGGGCAACGGATCACCCTCATACCCCTTCACCTCGCCGAATCGCCGCCCTTCCATCCAGTCCAGACGCGCCTGTACGATCTCCTCCTGGGACCGTCCGATCCAATTCCAGAACATGATCAGTTCCTCCTCGAACGGCTCGCCCCCCAGCAGCATCAGGCCCGCGTCCGACGCGGCGCGCAGCGGGAGTTCGGTGCGGCCGCAGCCGAGGTAGAGCATCGAGCCCGGGAGGACCGGGACGCCGTCGACGTGGGCCTCGCCGGACATGGCCAGGACGGCGTACTCGAAGTCCGGTTCCAGCGGCAGGCGTACGTCCGCGCCGGCCGCGAGCGCCAGGTCCGCGCCGACGATCGGGGTGTACGTCGTGCCGGGCGAGGCCGCGCCGTCGACGTCACCGAGGACGATCGTGGCGCGCAGGCCCGGCGCCGTGACGACCGGCAGCTCGGCGTGGTGCTCGAAGTGCGGCTCGACATGACGGTCGCTGTCGGGGAGGGCGACCCACAGCTGTGCGCCGTGCAGAAGGCGGGCGTGCGTCTTCGGGCTCTGCTCGGCATGGCTGATCGCGCGGCCTGAGGTCATGAGGCCGAGTTCGCGCGGGCGGATCGTGGCGACGCTGCCGGTCGAGTCACGGTGCAGCACCTCGCCCTCGTGCAGCCAGCTGACGGTCTGCAGCCCCATGTGGGGATGTGGCGGCACCTGCATGCCGGGCTCGTCGGCGATGTCGTCGGGGCCGTAGTGATCGACGAAGCACCAGGCGCCGACCATGCGGCGGCCCAGGTTGGGCAGCAGCCGGCGGACTTCGGTGGACTCGCCGAGCTGGACCTTGCGAGGGCTGAGGAGTTCACGGACGGGCTCCGCCACCACGAAACCGCGGCCGCCGCACAGGGCCGGAACCGCTTCGCGATCAAGATTGCTCATGGCGACAACCTAGTCCCGTCGAGGCGGTTCCGTCAGTCCGTCAACCGCCGGTCCGTCCCCCGGGGCCTCTCCTCCGCCATTGGCGCTCCGTTCCAAAAATAGTAGCCATGGACATAGTAGCCATGTACCGTATTGGTCATGAGTACGGTATCCGAGGGCGCGACGCCCGGTTTCCTGGTCTGGCGACTGTCGATGAAGTGGCGTGTGGCGGTCGACCGCGCGGTGGCACCCCTGGGACTGACCCATGCGCAGTACTCCCTGGTGGCGTCGCTGTACGGCATGCAGCGCTCCGGGCTGCGCCCCAGCCAGCGGCATCTCGCCGACCAGACCGGACTCGAAGCCCTCTATGTGTCGAAGCTGGCCCGCGCCCTGGAGTCGGCGGGCCTCGTCGAGCGCACCCGGGACCCCCGCGATCCGCGCGCGGTCCAACTGGCCCTCACCGACGAGGGCCGCGATGTGACCCGGCAGGCGATCAAGGTCGTCCACGGTCTCCTGCAGCAACTGCTGGAGCCGCTCGGCGGCCTCGGCAGCGAACGGACCCGGGAGTTCAGCCGGGACCTGGCGATTCTGCTCGACACCCCCCTCAACCCCGCGAGTGAGCACGAGAAGGAGCAGTCATGACCACCGCCACCACGACCCCCGCCAACGCCCGCATACTCGGCCTGGCCCACTACGCCGCCCGCGCCGTCCTGGAGAGCGTCCTCACCCGCCACGGCATCGGCTTCCAGCAGCAGATCACCCTGCGGCCGGTCGCCCTCGCGGCCGGGCCCGTCGACCGTGGGCAACTCGCCGCGGACACCGCGGCGGGCCTGAAGGTCGACGAGGACTCCGTGCAGGGCACCATCGACGAACTGATCACTGCCGGGCTGCTCGGGACGGACGCGTCCGACGTGCGGATCACGGACACGGGCCGGGAGCTGTTCGAGCGGATCACGAAGGAGACGAGCGCGGCGAGCGCCAGGATCTGGGGCGACATCCCCGAGGAGGACCTCGCCACCACCGGCCGGGTGCTGACCCTGATCACCGAACGGGCCAACGCCGAGCTGGCCGCCGTAGCACGGTAGTGGAATATTCAACCAACTGGGTCCGTTGAGGGCGTCGAAGGAGGTCAAGTGGACATGACGTACTACGACCACGGAACACCGGCGGAGCGCTGGGAGCGCGCGCAGATGTTCTTCGACGCCAAGGACTACGCCGCCGCGGCCCGGGTGCTGGGCGGACTGGTCGAGGAGGTGCCGGAGCAGACCGGACCGCGCCTGCTGCTGGCGCGCGCCTACTACCACTCGGCCCAACTCCGGCGCGCCGAGACCGAGTTGCGGGTCCTCGTGGAGCGTGACCCGGTCGAGCACTACGCGCGGCTGATGCTGGGCCGCACGCTGGAGCGGCAGGGCCGGCACGAGGAGGCGGGTTCGCATCTGCGGATCGCCTCGGCGCTCGCGGGCGACTTCGAACAGGTCTGAGACGCGGCAACACGCGCGAAGGGGCCCGGTTCCGTGACGGAACCGGGCCCCTTCGCGCGTGCCGCTACTTCGCGTAGGTCCGGCGGCCCTTGCGGTGGGCCACCTCGCCCAGCACCACGTCGACCGCGATGAACGCGGCCAGCGGGATGCCCAGCAGCGGGACGAAATAGCCGAGTACGACGATCACCGCCAGGCACGGGACGAGGACCAGCGGGGACAACTGGGCCCAGGCACCGCGCGGGATCGGACGGCCGAAGGAGGAGCCCCGGCCGCGCTGCCACCACATGCGGTAGCCCCACACGATCAGCAGGATCAGGGAGAGGGCGAGCAGCATCAGGGCTATCTGGTTGACAAGCCCGAAGAGGACGCCGGTGTGCAGGTCGATGCCCCAGCGGGTCAGCTTGGCGAGCAACGGGTAGTCGGCGAAGCGGAGTTCGTCGGTCACCTTGCCCGTGGTGGGGTCGACGGCGACCGCGTCCTGTTTCTCGGGCCAGCTGCGCTGGACCTGTTTGACGACGTACGTCGAGTTCGCGTCGGCCGGCGGGACGATCTCGACGGGATTGCCCAGCCCCTCGGCCCGCGCGGCGGCGAGGATCTTGTCCAGGCCCACCCCGTGTTCCGCGTCGCCGGGCGCGGTGGAGCCGCCGTGGCCCGCATGCTCACCGCTCGCCGCGGCGGACACCGAGGGCGTGGACTGGCCCAGGGAGGTGCGGAGTTCGTCGATGTTGGCGCCCGCGTACGTCGACCAGGTCAGTCCGGTCGCCGACAGGAAGATGAAACCGGCGGCGGCCCAGACACCCACCGTGCCGTGCAGTCCGAGGGTGCGGCGCCGTCCGCTGGTGCCGCGCAGCTTGCGCAGGGCACGGCGACGGGAGAACCACAGCACCAGGCCGCCGGCCGAGATGACCCACAGCCAGCTGGCCGCGAACTCGCTGTACAGGCGGCCGGTTTCGCCGAGGTTCAGATTGCGGTGCAGGTCGTCGACCCAGGTGCGCAGCGGGAGCGCGCCGGTCGAGCCGTACTGTTCCAGCGCGCCGCGCACCTTCCCGGTGTACGGGTCGACGAACACCGCGAGGGTGTGGTCGGAGCGGACGCCCTCGACGCCGGAGAGCATGACGCGGGTGGTGGCGCCGGCCTCCGGGGAGGGCCGGACCGCCGAGACCGTGCCCTCGGGGTGTGCCTTGCGGGCGGCGGCCACCTGCTCCGATATCGGCAGCTCGCGGTCGCCGACGGGAACGGTCAACTCATGGGCGTACACGATCCGTTCGGCCTGGAAGGCACCGGCGTACAGGAAGCCGGTGGTCGCGGCGACGAGCAGGAACGGGGCGACGAGCACTCCGGCGTAGAAGTGCAGACGCAGGATCAGTGGTCGGAGCGGGGCCCAGCGGCTGGGGGACGGCGCCGGGGCGGGCTCCTGCGGGACCTCGGCCGGGGCGGTCGAGGGAGCGGTGGACATGGGCGGGCTTCTCCGGGAGGCAGGGGACGAGGAGGCGGGCGGGGGTGTGTCGTAGCCGTAGTGGTCCAGTAGTCGGCGGGTGAAGGCGCCGAGTTCCCGCGGGTTGGAGTGGCGTGCGTCACGTTCGGGCCGCGGTGGAGGCCATGGCATCCTGGCGCGATGGCACTTCCCAGTGATCGCGCGCCCCTGGCCGAGCGGGTGGAGGAACTCCTCGCCGCCGGCGGTCCGTTGCCCATCGTCTCGGCCGGTGACCCGGTGCTCAGGCGCGGAACCGACCCGTTCGACGGCCAGTTGGAGCCGGCGCTGCTGGCCCGGTTCGTCGAGGCGCTGCGCGTGACCATGCACGCGGCGCCGGGTGTGGGCGTCGCGGCCCCGCAGGTCGGCGTGGAGCTGCGGATCGCGGTGATCGAGGATCCGGCGCCGGTGCCGGACGAGGTGCGGTTGGTGCGCGGGCGGGTGCCGCAGCCGTTCCGGGTGCTGGTCAATCCGGCGTACGAGCCGGTCGGCGACGGCCGGGTCGCGTTCTTCGAGGGGTGCCTGAGCGTCCCGGGCTGGCAGGCCGTGGTGGCCCGGCACGCCGAGGTGCGGCTGACCGGGCAGGACGAGTACGGGCGGGCGGTGGACGAGGTGTTCACCGGGTGGCCCGCGCGGATCGTGCAGCACGAGACGGACCACCTCGACGGCATGCTCTACCTGGACCGGGCCGAGCTCCGCTCGCTGTCGTCCAACGAGGCGATGGCGGAGCGCTGGGCGCAGCCGACACCGGTCGAGGCGTCGGCTGCGCTCGGCTTTCAACTGCCGTAGGACATCAGGGGTGTTCAGCCCCGGTAGGCCTCCAGCAACCGCAACCACACCTCGCTGATCGTCGGGTAGGACGGGACCGCGTGCCACAGGCGGTTGATCGGGACCTGGCCGGCTACCGCGATGGTCGCGGAGTGGATCAGCTCGCCGACGCCGGGGCCCACGAAGGTGACGCCGCGCAGGGTCTCGTCGTCGAGGTCGACGATCATGCGGGCGCGGCCCCGGTAGCCGTCGGCGTAGAGGCCGGCGCCTGCGACCGAGGAGAACTCGACGTCGACCGCGCGGACGCGGTGGCCGGCCGCTTCCGCCTCGGCGAGGGAGAGGCCTACGGCCGCCGCCTCCGGGTCGGTGAAGACGACCTGGGGTACGGCGTCGTGGTCGGCGGTGGCCGCGTGGGCGCCCCAGGGGTCGGTCTCCAGGAGCGGTACTCCGGAGGCGCGGGCGGCGATCGCGGCGCCCGCGATGCGTGCCTGGTACTTGCCCTGATGGGTGAGGAGGGCGCGGTGGTTGACGTCGCCGACGGCGTACAGCCAGTCGCTGTCCTGGACGCGCAGGGAGTCGTCCACCGGCAGCCAGGAGCCCGGTTCCAGGCCGATCGTGTCGAGGCCGATGTCGTCGGTCTGCGGGGCGCGTCCGGTGGCGAAGAGGATCTCGTCGGCCTCGATGCGGTCGCCGCCGTCGGTGACGGCGACGACGGTGCCGTTCTCCCTGGTCACCGAGGTGACGGAGGTGCCCGTGCGCAGGTCGACGCCGGCCTCGGTGAGCGCGTCGGCGACCAGTTCGCCTGCGAAGGGCTCCATGCGGGGCAGCAGGCCCTTGCCGCGGACGAGGAGGGTGACCCGGGAGCCGAGGGCCTGCCAGGCGGTGGCCATCTCGACGGCGACGACCCCGCCGCCGACCACGATCAGCCGGCCGGGCGCGGCCTTGGCGCTGGTGGCCTCGCGGCTGGTCCAGGGCCGGACGTCGGCGAGTGCGGGCAGGTCGGGGAGGAGGGCGCGGGTGCCGGTGCAGACCGCGACGGCGTGCCGGGCGGTGAGGACGTGCCGCACGCCGTCGGGGCCGGTGACCGTCACCCGGCGGGTGCCGTCGAGGCGGCCGTGGCCGCGGTAGAGGTCTGCGCCGATGCCGTCGAGCCAGCGCACCTGGCCGTCGTCCTTCCAGCCCGAGGCCTCGTAGTCGCGGTGGGCGAGTACCGCGGCGGTGTCGAGGGGGCCCTGGACGAGATGGCCGAGGCCGGGCACGCGGCGGGCGTCGGCGCGGGCTATCACCGGGCGCAGCAGGGCCTTGCTGGGCATGCAGGCCCAGTACGAGCACTCGCCGCCGATGAGTTCGCTCTCCACGATCGCGGTGGAGAGACCGGCCGCACGGGTGCGGTCGGCGACGTTCTCCCCCACGGGCCCGGCCCCGACCACCACGACGTCGTACACGATGGATTCCGTTTCCGTCATGGGGTCAGTCTGCTGGGTGGTGTGCGCGGAGGCCACACGGGTAGGGGCGCGGAATACGGGCCCGGACGACCGTGTTGTCCGGGACGGCTTCGCCCCACATCGAGGAAGAGGGAATCACGTCATGAGCAGCAGCACCGTGGAGCTCACCAAGGAGAACTTCGACCAGACGGTCACGGACAACGACTTCGTCCTGATCGACTTCTGGGCGTCCTGGTGCGGGCCGTGCCGTCAGTTCGCCCCGGTCTACGAGAAGGCGGCCGACGAGAACCCGGACCTCGTCTTCGGCAAGATCGACACCGAGGCCCAGCCCGAGCTGGCCGCGGCCTTCGGCATCCAGTCGATCCCCACGCTGATGATCGTCCGTGACCGCGTCGCCGTGTTCGCCCAGCCCGGCGCGCTGCCGGAGGCCGCCCTGACAGACGTCATCGGCCAGGCCCGCAAGCTCGACATGGACGAGGTCCGCAAGTCGGTCGCCGAACAGCAGGCGCAGGCCGAGCAGAACAGTCAGTAAGCACCGCCGTTCGACCACTCCCTAGAACGGGTACGACGCCACGTCTCCGCGCACCGTCGTCCAGCGCACGTCGGTGAAGGCCTCGATATTGGCCTCGCCGCCGAAGCGGGCGCCGGTGCCGGACGCGGCGACCCCGCCGAAGGGTGCCACGGCCTCGTCGTTGACGGTCTGGTCGTTGATGTGGACGATCCCGGTGGGGATGCGTTCCGCCAGGTCCAGGCCGCGGGCCGCGTCGCGTGTGACGATGCCGAGCGAGAGACCGTAGGGTCCGGTCGCGGCCAGTGCCGCCGCCTCCTCGGCGGTGGCGAAGGACCGTACCGGCGCCACCGGGCCGAAGACCTCCTCCGCGTAGGCGGGGGTGTCGTCGTCGACGCCCGCGAGGACGGTCGGCCGGTAGAAGAGATCCTCGTGCGTGCCGCCCGCCGCGAGCCTGGCGCCGCTTGCCGTGCTGGCCTCGACGAGGCCGTGCACCTTGGCCAGTTGGGCGCCGTCGATGATCGGTCCGAGGTGGACCTGTGCGCGGTGCGGGTCGCCCACGGTGAGCAGGTCGGCCCTGGCGGCGAGGCGTTCGACGTACTCCTCGTAGAGCGACTCGTGGACGAGATGACGGCCCGTCGTCATGCAGATCTGGCCCTGGTGAAAGAACGAACCCCAGGCCGCCGTGGAGATCACCGCGTCCAGGTCGGCGTCCGCCAGCACGATCAGGGCCGAGTTCCCGCCCAACTCCAGGTGCGCGCGCTTGAGATGACGCCCCGCCGCCTCACCGACCGCGCGCCCTGCGGCAGTTGAGCCCGTGAAGGAGATGACGGGCACCTGCGGGTCGGCGACCAGTGCGGCCCCCACCTCGGCGCCGCCGGGCAGGACTTGGAGGAGTTCGTCGGGCAGACCCGCCTCCGCGAGGACCGCCGCGAGTGCCAGTCCCCCGCAGACCGCCGTGCGCGGGTCCGGCTTGAGGACGACCGCGTTGCCGAGCGCGAGCGCCGGGGCGACCGAGCGGATGGAGAGGATCAGCGGGGCGTTGAACGGCGCGATCACGCCGACGACGCCGACCGGGACGCGCCGGGTGTACGACAGCCGGGGCGCCTCCGACGGGAGGACCTGGCCGGCGGGGCGGGAGGCGAGCGCGGCGGCCTCGTAGCACTCCTGGGCGGCGACGTGCAGTTCGAAGTCCGCCTTGCCGGGGATCGACCCGGACTCCCGGACGAGCCACTCGCGCAACTCCTCGGCGTGCGCGGCGAACAGGTCGCCGGCCCTGCGCAGCACGCCGGCCCGGACGAAGTGCGGGACGCGCGCCCACTCGGTCTGCGCGGCTCCGGCCGCCTGTGCGGCGGGGCGTATGTCCTCGGCCGCCGCGAGCGTGACGGTGGCGAGCGGGTCGCCGGTGGCGGGCTCGGTGACCGCATACTCGGGGCCCGACAGGGGGCGGGACTGCCAGATCTTGGGGTCGAGCAGGGGCATGGCGGCTCTCCGATCCGTCAACGGCGGGACCCGCGCGGGTAGTGGGAGTCCCGGGGCGTTCGCGTGACGGGATGCGGTGATCCGGCGCAGACGTCTGGACCGCATCCGGGATCGAACGCACCCCCGTCTGGTTGAGCCCGCAACATTCTAGTCGCGTACGGCGGGTTCGCCCCGGCCCGCGCTCGGCGGATCCGGTTCAGCTGGAGTCGCGGTGCACCACCGAGGCGCCGAGCAGTTCGTGCACGGCCGGCACCGTGCCGGGGTCACGCACCGCGTTGTCGACCAGTTCGGCGAGATCGCGGCCGGACGGAAGCTGGATGTGGACGGTGCTCAGGCGCGGTCGCAGCAGCCGGCCGATCATGAGGTCGTCGGCGCCGACCACGGCGGTGTCCTCGGGGATGCGGATGCCTTCGTCCTGGAGGGCGCGCATCAGCAGCATCGCGTACTCGTCGTTGTACGCGAACACCGCGTCGAGGCCGAGAGCGCGCCACTGGGCGGCGGTCTTGGCGGCGCTCTCCTCGCTGTAGGCGAGCGGGAGTTCGGTCACCGTGGCGTCCGTGCCGAACAGGGCGCGGCGCACTCCTTCGATGCGGGGCCGGGAGAAGATCCCCATGCCCGGCTCCTCGGGCACGACCACGCCGATCCGGCGCCGGCCGCGGCCGTAGAGGTGCGTGCCGGCGCAGTGGCCGACGCCCTCGTGGTCCAGGAGCAGGACGTGTGCGCCCTCGATCGGTTCGGGGCCGAGCGTGAGGACGGCCCGCGCCCCGGAGCGCTTGAGGACCGCGACGCCCTGCGGGCCGAGTCCGGCGCCGGGCACCAGGACGGCGACCGGGCGGAGTTCGGCCCAGGCGCGGGCGGCGTCGTCGCCGCGCAGGCCGACGGAACCGTGCTGCACGACCGTGTAGTCGAGGCGGCTGAGCGCCCACTGGAGTTCGTTGATGAACTGGCTGTAGAGGAGCCCCACTTGCATGGGCGGCGCCGGCATCAGCACCATCCGGGTGTGTCCGGCGCGCAGGCTGCGGGCCGCCGCGTGCGGGACGTACCCCAGTTCCTTGGCGGCCTCGTGGACGCGGCGGCGGGTGGGCTCGCTGATCCGGACGGCGCTGGTGTTGTTGAGGACGTAGGAGACGGTCGCGCGTGAGACGCCGGCCAGGCGGGCCACATCGGCGCTCGTGGGAACGGAGCGCGGTGCGGGCGACGGGGCTGCGGGCGTTTTCGGTATCTGCACCATGACGTACGGCATCTTGGCAGAAGCCGGGGGCGGGCAGCGCGGCGGGGGAACGGTCGTCACAACAGCAACATGGTCCGGGATTTTACGAACATGTTCGTCACGAACTTGTTCGGAGCGAACATGTTCGTTACCGTGAAGGCATGACAGCTCGCCCCGACACCCCGCGCAGCCGCCGTGAACGCCCGGCGAAACCCGCCCTGAGCAGGGCGGCCATCGTCGCCGCCGCCGTGGCCGTACTGCGCGCCGAAGGTCTGCAGAAGGTCACCATGCGGCGCCTGGCCCAAGAGCTCGACACCGGTCCGGCCTCGTTGTATGTGTACGTCCGCAACACCGCGGAGCTGCATGCGGCGGTCCTGGACGAACTGCTCGGCACGATCGGGCCCGTCCCGGCCGAGGGCTCCTGGCGCGAGCGCCTGGCGCAGGTCCTCACCGCGTACACCGCGATGCTCTTCCAGCACCCGAGCCTCGCCCGTTCGGCACTGACGGCCTGGCCCAGCGGCCCGCACTACCTGAACCTGATCGAGACCCTGCTCGCCCTGCTCGACGAGGGCGGCGTCCCGCCCGCGCAGGCCGCGTGGGGTGTGGACCTGCTGCTCCAGCAGGCCACCGCGACGGCCGCCGAGCACTCGGCCGAGGACACCACCCAGGACGACTGGGACGCCCTGACCGACGCCCTGCGCAACGTCTCCGACCGGACCCACCCGCACATCGCGGCCCGCTCCGGCGAACTCCTGTCCGGGGCGCACGAGGCCCGCCTGTCCTGGCGGTTCCAGGCCCTGATCAACGGGATCGAGCGGACCGCCGTCCCCAACTGACCTTGTTTCACGGCCACTTCAAGGAGGCTCATCATGACCACCCCCCACCACCCCGTCGCCGTCGTCGGCGGCGGACTCGGCGGGCTCACGGTCGCCCGGGTCCTGCACGTCAACGGCATCGAGGCCGCCGTCTTCGACCTGGACGCCTCCCCCGCCGCGCGCACCCAGGGCGGCATGCTCGACATCCACGACGACTCGGGTCAGCCGGCGCTGCGCGCGGCAGGCCTGTACGAGGAGTTCCGCGCGCTGGTCCACCCGGGCGGCGAGGCCACCCGCGTCCTCGACAAGGCCGCCACGGTCCTGCTGGACGATCCCGACGACGGCACCAGCGGGCGCCCCGAGATCGACCGCGGCCAACTGCGCGACCTGCTGCTGAACTCCCTGCCCGAGGGCACCGTCCGCTGGGGCGCGAAGGTCACCGGCGCCCGCCCGCTGGACGACGGCCGGCACGAGGTGACGTTCGCGAACGGCACCTCCTTCACCACCGATCTGCTGATCGGCGCGGACGGCGCCTGGTCCAGGGTGCGATCCCTGCTCTCGGACGCGCGGCCCGCGTACACCGGCATCTCGTTCGTCGAAGTGGACCTGCCGGACGCCGACCTACGGCATCCGTTGAGCGCCGAGGTCGTCGGCGGCGGCATGCTGATGGCGCTCGGCGCGGGCAAGGGCTTCCTGGGCCACCGCGAGACCGACGGGAGCCTGCACATCTATGTGGCGCTCGCCGTCCCCGAGGACGAGTTCGACGGCGTCGACTTCACGGACACCGAGGCGGCGAAGGCGTACATGCTCGGGCACTTCACCGACTGGGACAAGAGCCTGCGGGCGCTGCTCGGCGACGCGGACGGGCCGCTGACCCCGCGGCGGATCCACGCGCTGCCGATCGGGCACCGCTGGGACCGGATGCCCGGCGTCACGCTGCTGGGTGACGCGGCCCATCTGATGTCGCCGTTCGCGGGCGTCGGCGCCAACCTGGCGATGCTCGACGGGGCCGAACTCGGCCTCGCGCTGGCCGCGCACCCGGGCGACACCGAGGCCGCGCTCGCCGCCTACGAGGAGAAGCTGTTCCCGCGCAGCGAGGAGTCGGCGGCGGACTCGGCGGCGAACGGCGAGCTGATGTTCCGGGCCGACGCCCCGCAGGGCATCCTCGACATGTTCGCCGGCCACGCCTGAGGCGGACTCAGCAGGGCGGGGGCGTAGCGGTCAGGCGGGCGACGAGGTCGATCCAGCCGGCCTCAAGACGCTCCATGGGCATCCCGCACTGCCTGGTCAGATGGTTGATCAGGGCGGGGTCGAGATACGCCATGAGCGGCTGGGAGAGCAGTTCGCAGTCGGCGTCGGGCAGGATCTGCCGGAGCAGCATCGTGACGTGGGTGCGCAGCGCCAGGAGCGCGGTGTGGGAGAACCGGCGGGCCGGGTCCGGCTGTGCGGCCAGTTGCAGGTCCAGCTGCTCCGCCGAGCGGTACAGAACCGCCACACCGAACGCCCGCAGCCGCTCGACCGGGGGCACCCCGGGGCCCAGCGGCGGCGGTCCGCCCATGAAATCGGCCTGGAGTGTCTTCGCCGAGTGGTCCAGCAGGGCCATCAGCAGACCGGTACGGTCGCCGAAGCGGCGGAACACGGTCCCTTTGCCGACCTGGGCCGCGGTGGCCACCGCCTCCATGGTGACGCCGGCCACCCCGTGCTCCGCGATCAGGCGGGCGGCGGCCTCCAGCAGCTTGGCCCGGTTGCGGGCCGCGTCGGCACGCAGGCACGGCTCGTCGCCGAAGGAGCGGACCTCCAGCAACTGGGGTTCGCCCATGGACTCCTCCATGGACTCCTCGGGCTTCGGGAAGGGCGGCAGGGCGCTGGACATGAAGACAGCGTAAAGCACCAGGAACAAAACTGGACCGCGGTCCGCTTAGGCTGGTACAACTTTTAAGCGGACCTCGGTCCGGATCGTTACAGCAGTGTTTCAGCCCCCCTTGGAGTCCCCATGTCTGTTCGTATCCTCGCGCTCGTCGGCAGCCTGCGTGCCGGCTCGCACAACCGCCAGCTCGCCGAGGCCGCCGTGAAGTTCGCGCCCGAGGGCTCCGACATCGAGATCTTCGAGGGTCTCGCCGACATCCCGTTCTACAACGAGGACATCGACGTCGAGGGCAATGTCCCGGCCGCCGCCGCCAAGCTGCGCGCCGCCGCCGGTGCCGCCGACGCGTTCCTCTTCTTCTCCCCCGAGTACAACGGCACCATCCCGGCCGTCCTGAAGAACGCCATCGACTGGCTGTCCCGCCCCTACGGCGCCAGCGGCTTCGGCGGCAAGCCGGTCGTCGTGGTCGGCACCGCTTACGGCCAGTTCGGCGGCGTGTGGGCGCAGGACGAGGCCCGCAAGGCCGTGGGCATCGCCGGCGGCAAGGTGATCGAGGAGATCAAGCTCTCGATCCCCGGTTCCGTGACCCGTTTCGCCGAGACCCACCCGTCCGAGGACGCCGAGGTCGTCGCCCAGCTGACCGAGGTCCTCTCCCAGCTGAAGGGCCACGCGGGCGAGGCCGTCGCCGCCTGATCGAGGCACCTTGCTTCACCGTGAAAGGGGCCGGAGTTCATATGAACTCCGGCCCCTTTCACGTCAGTTCACGTCAGTCCAGTTCGGCCAGGCGCGGCACCGCCGGGGCCACGAACCGCTCGATCCACTCAGCCGGCTCCCCGGTGCGCGGGCCCAGGATCACCGTGTCGACACCGAGCTTGGTGAAGCCGTCGATCTCCCGCAGGAAGGCGTCGAGGTCGCCCGTGGTGACCGACTCTCCGGTGTGGACGATCGTCTTGCGGATACGGTCGTAATCGCGCCCCAGCCTGTCGCAGTGCCCGCGCAGCACCTCGAGCTTGTGCCGCAGCTCGTCCGGCGTAGACACGATCAGGTTGCAGGCGTCGGCGTACTGGGCGACCAGCCGCAGCGTCTTCTTCTCACCGCCGCCGCCGATCATGATCTCGGGGTGGGGGCTGCTGACCGGCGCGGGCACGCACAAGGTCTCGGCGAGCCGGTAGTGCTTGCCCTCGAAGGGGCCGTTGGCCTCCGGGTCCCACATCTGCAGACAGATCCGCAGAGTCTCCTCCAGCCGCTCGAAACGCTCCGCGACCGGCGGGTAGGGCACGCCGAGACCGTGGTGCTCACGGTCGTACCAGGCGGCCCCGATACCGAGGGTGGCCCGGCCGCCGGAGAGCACGTCGAGCGTGGTGGCGATCTTCGCGAGCAGCCCCGGATTCCGGTACGTCACACCGGTCACCAGCGCGCCGAGCCGGACCGTGGAGGTGTGGCCGGCCAGGAAGCCCAGTGTCGTGTAGGCCTCCAGCATGGCGTCCTGGGCGCCGCCGTTGAACTCCATCTGGAAGTAGTGGTCCATCACCGAGAGCCAGCTGACGCCCGCCGCCTCGGCCGCGGCGCCCGCGGCGGCCAGCTCGGGCCCGACCGCCGCCGGCCCTCCCGGATGGTTGAACCGGTTGATGTGTACGCCGACCCGCATGTCCGACTCCGTTTCACAGTTCGCCCGGACCTTCACCGTCTTTCGTGACGGTAGGTCTTCGAGCGCTCTCGAAGTCAAGCGCTGTACGGCGGACGGGACGGTAGGGCACCCGCCGTCCGGCGGGGAGGTTCCGCCGGACGGCGGCGGGCGGATCGGGGGTAACCGCGCGGAGTATGGCCGTACGAGCCGCCGCGCCCAGCGTGAGGAGAAGCGCATGACGTCCGTCCCGCCGCCCCCGTTCGACCCCGAACTCGCCGCAGCACTGGAGTTGATCAAGGAGTTCATCTCGCCCGGGATGTCGCTGGAGGACATCGCCGAGATCCGCCAGGGACCGGCCATCACGCAGTTGGGACAGCTGGACATAACGCTGGACGGGGCCTTCGCCGTCGAGGACCGCGAGGTGGCGGGGCCGGTCGGGGAGCCCGACATCTCGATGCTGATCTGCCGCCCGACCGCGCCCGCGACCGCCGGACCGCTGCCCGTCATCTACCACGTGCACGGCGGCGGCATGGTGATCGGCGACAACCGGGTCGGGGTGAGCGGGGCGCTGGAGTACGCGCGGGAACTGGACGCGGTGGTGGTGTCGGTGGAGTACCGGCTGGCGCCCGAGCATCCGCATCCCGCGCCGATCGAGGACGTGTACGCGGGTCTGCTGTGGACGGCGGAGCACGCGAAGGAGATCGGCGGCGACCCGGAGCGGATCATCGTCATGGGCGCGAGCGCGGGCGGCGGCCTGTGTGCCGCGCTGGCCCTGCTGACACGGGACCGGGGCGGTCCGCAGCCGATCGGCCAGTTGCTGCTGTGCCCGATGCTCGACGACCGCAACGACACCCCGTCCGCGCACCAGATGGTCGGCGTGGGCGTCTGGGACCGCACGGCCAACGAGACCGGCTGGACCGCGCTCCTCGGCGACCGCCGCGGCGGCCCCGACGTGTCCCCGTACGCCGCACCGGCCCGCGCGGAGGACCTCACCGGACTGCCCCCGGCGTTCCTCGACGTCGGCTCGGCGGAGACCTTCCGCGACGAGGTCGTCACCTACGCGTCCCGCCTCTGGCAGGCGGGCGGCGTCGCCGAACTCCACGTCTGGCCCGGCGGCTTCCACGGCTTCGACGGCTTCGCTCCGCAGGCGGCCCTGTCGCAGGCGGCCCGGGCCGCGCATCTGACCTGGCTGCGGCGGCTGTTGGGGGCGTAGGGGGTTCGGGCGGCTTGCGTACGAGGCCGCGCGGGGGCGAGCGGTGGCCGCTGTCGGCGCGTACGGTGCCGGGTCGTCCCGGTCGGGGCGGGTGGTCCGCGTTTCCCTGAGTCCGAGGACGGGACGGCACGCTCCGGCCGGAAACACCCTCGTGCCACCCCCGTGCCCCACGCCCTCGACGGAACCTTGTCCGCGAACTCCTGCACACCCGTTCCATGACGCACCATGGGGATATGAAAGAGCTGGCCGGACGCCTGACCGCGCTGGATCCGGACGCCGGTGCCGCCGTCCAGGTCATCGGTTACTTCGATCGGCTCGCCGAGTCGCGGGCCGGTCTTGAGGCGCTGGTGCGTGGGGCGGCGGTGCTGGCCGGGTGTGCCGCGCGGCTGGTCGACGCCGAACGGCGGGTGCGGGTGCGGGTCGAGGCGGACGGCAGGCGCAGGGACAGCGAGTCACCGCCGGATCCCTCCTGGCCGTCCGTCGCGCTGACACCGGGCGGGGCCTCCGCGCTGTGGCTGGAGCGTACGGCGGAGACGGCGCCCAGTGTCGTCGACGCGGTGATCCTGGAGCGGGCGGCCGGCGCTGTACGGCTCGTGCTCGACCGCACCCGGGGCCGGGTACCCGCCGACGACCCGGAGCTGGTGGAGACGCTGCTCGACGCCACGGCCCCGGAGCCGGCCCGGCTGCACGCGGCCCGCCGCCTCGGCCTGGACGTGGCCGACCCCGCGACCCGGGCCCGTGTCGTCGCCCCGCTCGACCGGCCGCCCCAGGTCGTCGCCGCACCGCGGGACACCGGTACGGGCGGCGGCGGGCGGCCCGTGTCGGTCCCCCCGCACCCGGACGGCGGCCCGCAGCCGACTCCGGCGCACGCGCTCGGGGTCCCGACGGACGCCGGGCTGCCCGCCGGCCGGCTGGGTATCGGCCCGGCCGTCCCCGTACTGGACCTGCCCCGCTCCTGGGCCGCCGCCCGCACCGCCCTCCGCTTCACCGCCGACGGGACCGCGCAGGACCCCGGCGAGCGGATCGTGCACGCCGACGCGCTCGGCGGCATCGCGCTCCTCGCCGGCCTGGTCGCACCGGGTGCCGAACCGCCGCCCGACGTCCACGACTTGGAAGCGGCGGCGGCGAACGCGCCCTGGCTGCTGGCCACTCTGAACGCCGTCGCCGCCACGACGAGCCTGCGCGCTGCGGCCACCGAGATCAACGTCCATCACTCCACGCTCCAGGACCGGTTGACCCACGCGGAGTCCCTGCTGGGCTGGCCGGTACGCACTCCGCAGGGGCGGCTGCGGCTGCAACTGGCGCTGACGATGCGGCATTTGGCGCGGCCGTAGCAGCCGGGGCGGCCGGTTGAGCGGTTACTGATGGCCCGCACCCGGGACGCTATCCCCCCGCACCGTCAACAAACGGGCACACAAGGGGACTTGGCCATCCCGGCGTCACGCGGAATTCCCGATTCGGTGCGGCCGGAGGGGAGTCACAGCAAGCGCTTGTCGCTACATTTTGACATGACCGCCGCACCACCCTCCCCCTCTGTCACTCCGCAGGAGGCACTTCCCCATGCGCAGACTCCTCGCCTGTCTGGCGACCGCTGCCGCGGCCCTGGGCGGGCTCACGGTGGCCGCCGCCACACCGGCCGCCGCCGCGACCTCGGGCAGTTTCAGTGTGCTCAGCTACAACATCGCCGGGCTGCCCGAGTCGCTGTCCAGCGCCTCGACGCCGCGCGACACGAGCACCACCGCGATCGGCACGCGCATCGCCCCGTACGACATCGTGAACGTGCAGGAGGACTTCAACTACCACGCCTACCTGTACTCCACCGACACCCACCCCTACCGCACCGCGACCAGCGGCGGCGCGGGCATCGGCAGCGGGCTCAACACCGTCTCCAACTACGCCTGGGACGGGGACGACTTCGAGCGCGTCCACTGGAACTCCTGCCAGGTCGACTCGGGCGACTGCCTCACCCCCAAGGGCTTCACGTTCATGCGCGAGCGCCTCTCCGAGGGCGTGTACGTCGACTTCTACAACCTGCACACCAACGCCGGTACCAACGACGGCGACGAGGCCTCCCGCGCCGACAACCTCAGCCAGCTGACCTCGTTCATCAACACCCACTCGGCGGGCAACGCCGTCGTGGTGATGGGTGACACCAACACCCGCTACACCCGCACCGCCGACACGATCGCGGAGTTCGGCGCGGCCAACGGGCTCACCGACGCCTGGGTCAAGGTGATCCGCGGTGGCGTCGCGCCGGCCAAGGGCAGCGACGCGCTGGTGTGCGACCAGACCGGGGCCACGGTGCCCAACACCTGCGAGGTCGTGGACAAGGTCCTCTACCGCAGCAGCAAACTGGTGACGCTCAACGCGACCTCGTACAACAACGAGCACGCCAAGTTCCTTACCTCGGACGGGCTGATGCTCTCCGACCACGACCCGATCACGGTCGGCTTCACCTGGTCGCAGAGCGCGGACTTCCAGCTCAGCGACCAGTTCGGCGGCCCGCACGGCGACTACTACCAGGACCTCCCCAGCGTCCCGGCCGCCGCCCGCGCCACCACGATCTCGCTGCGCTCGGGCTCCCGTGTCGACCAGGTCGGCATCACCCTGGCCAACGGCACCACACTCACCCACGGCGGCACGGGCGGCACCGCGTCCTCTCTGACGCTGGGCAGCGGCGAGTACGTGACGTCGGCGTACCTGTGCGAGAGCAAGTACAACGACACCACGCGGATCTTCTACGCGAAGTTCACCACCAACCTGGGCAACACCCTGGCCGGTGGCACCACCACCTCGGACTGCGTGACCCGCACCGCCCCGTCCGGCTGGCAGATCGCCGGCTTCCACGGACGCTCCGGAGACGAGCTGGACAAGGTCGGCTTCATCTACACCAAGCGCTGACCCGCCGTAGCGCCTGGGTCCCGTCCGCCGGATCACCCGCCGCCGCGGGTGATCCGGCCCGGTGCGCTCCGGCCGACCTACGCGAACGCCGAGGGCACCAGCCGCCCGCGCGAGATGAGCGAGGTGGCCTGCTTCAGGCGGTGGACGTGGATGCTCACGGCGTAGCCGTCGATGCCCGGGACCGCGGCGACCTTGGTGGTCAGGTAGCGGTACAGGTCCTCGGTGTCGCGGCAGATGAGGACGACCATCATATTGGACTCCCCGCTGATGGCGGCGGCGAAGGCGACCTCGTCGTGGGCCGCGAGTTCCTCGCCGACGTGTGCGAGCCGGGCCGGGGCGACGCGCAGCCACAGGGTGGCGTTGAGGGCGAACCCCAGGCGGGCGGAGAGCAGTTCGACGTCGAAGACGAGAGCCCCCGAGCTCTCCAGCGCGTCCAGGCGGCGGGCCACGCGGGCCGTGGACCAGCCGGTGACGTCGGCGAGCTGGGTGTGGGTGGCGCGGCCGTCCTCCGCGAGCGCGTCGAGGAGCGGGGTGTCCTCGTCGGTGAGGCGTACAGGTGGGCCGGCGGGAACCAACGGCCTCTCGCCGGCGAGGAGTTGGATCTGCTCCGGTGTGAGGTGGCCGCCGTAGCCCGTCCAGTCGCTTCTGCCCGTCGTGCCGAAGGGATGGATGAGCAGGTCGATGCTGACGTCCAACACCGATGCCGACTTGGGCAGTTGGCGGAGCAGGACGTCGTCGCGCGGTACGTGGACCGGTGCGCTGATGACGCAGATGATCTCCGAACCGCCGGACGCCAGTCCCGCGTAGGCGATGTCGGGCCGACGGGTGAGCACGTCGGCGAGCGGGCCGACCCGGTCGGGGCGGCAGCGGATCCGGGCCACCCAGCGCGCGTCGCCGTGGACGGCCGGGTCGACGAGGCCGACCACCCGCATCACCCCGGCCCGCCTCAGCGCGTGGAAACGCCGGGCCGCGGTCTGCTCCGAGACCCCGGCCACCTCGCCGATCAGCCGGAACGAGGCGCGTGGCGCGCACTGCAGGGCACGGAGGATTTTTCCGTCGACTGCGTCTGTCATGGGGAAAGTCTGGCACCCATCTGGACCAGCTTGGAGGTTTCCGGTCGCTTTCCGGTCGAGCGTTGGTGATTGTCCATGGCGGAGCCGATCCTGAGGCGCGTGCCCGTTCGAGGGCACCGCAGTCAAGAAGGAGAGTTCTCCGTGAACGTCACGACCCCGGCGAGCGGGACGGCCGACCGGCGGGCGGCCACCCTCGTCATGGCCTGCCTCGGCGTCTTCGTCGCCTACTTGCCGGTGACCACGGTCGCCGTGAGCCTGCCCGCCATCCAGGCGGCGCTGAACGCCTCGACCGCCCAACTGTCCTGGGTCCAGGACGCGTTCGTGCTGCCGATGGCCGCGTTCATCCTCACCGCCGGTGTCTTCGGCGATGTGCACGGACGCAAGAAGGTGTTCCAGGCGGGCCTGCTGTTCGCCGCCGCCGGTGCCGCCGTGGCGCTGTGCGCGCAGTCGGTGCAGGTGCTCTGGATCGGCCAGGCGCTCGCCGGTCTCGGCGCCGCGACCCTGCTGCCCACCACACTCGCGCTGATCAGCCACGCGGTGCCCGACCACCGGGAGCGCGGCAAGTTCATCGGCCTGTGGGCGACCGCCCTCATGGCCGCGCTGGCCATCGGCCCGCTGATAGCCGGCGTCATCCTCGACCACACCTCGTGGCGCTGGATCTATCTGCTGTCCGTCCCCGTCCCGCTGATCGCGCTGGTCGTCGCGGCCCGGCTGCTCCCCGACTCACGGGCCCCGCACGGCCGGAAGCTGGACTGGCCCGGCCAGCTGACCGCGACCCTCTCCATCACCGCACTCGTCTACGGCGTGATCGAGGGCGGCGCCGGTTCCTTCACGGACGGCAAGGTCATGGTCGCCCTGTTCACAGCCGTGGTCGGCGGAGTCGCCTTCGTGTTCGCGGAGCGGCGCAGCGACAGTCCGATGCTGGATCTGACGCTGTTCCGCAGCCCGGCGTTCACCGCCACCACCCTGGTCGCGATGATCACCTTCCTGGCGCTGATCGGCTTCTTCTTCCTGCTCAGCCTCTACTTCGGCCTGGTGCAGCAGTTGGACACGCTGCAGGCGGCCTGGCGGCTGCTCATGGTCACCGCGGCGGCGATCGTGGTCGGCCAGCCGGTCGGGCGGCTCATGCACCGGGTCGCCCCGCGCGTCCTGATCACCGGTGGTCTGCTGGTCATCTCCGGCGCGCTGTTCTCGCTGACCGGCGTCGACGCCGGCACCTCGTTCGGGTCCATCGCCTGGCGGCTGGCGCTGCTGGGGCTGGGCATCGGGACCGTCCTGACGCCGATGACCGCGACCGCCGTGGCCTCCGTGCCGTATCAGCAGGCGGGGATGGCGGCGGCCGGCAACAACGCGTTCCGGCAGGTCGGCGGCGCGCTCGGCCCGGCCGTCCTGGGCGCCCTGCTCACCACCAAGGCGCTCGACACCCTGCCCGGCCATCTGACCGACGCCGGGGTGACGGGCGCGACGCAGCACAGCATCGTCGCGACAGCCGACGCCGGTGGTCTGGGTGCCGTCGCCCACATGAACCTCGGCGTGAACACCGGGCGGGCGCTCGGCGCACTCGGCGACTCCTTCCTGGACGGCATGCGGCTGTGCCTGGTGGTGGCCGGGTCGCTGACCCTCCTCGCGGCGCTGGTCTGCGTACTCCTGCTCCGCCCGCGCCAGACGGCCGTTTCTACGACGGCTCCGGTCGCCGGCACGACCACCACTGGTGCAGCAACGGCGGCTGTCGCAGCGGCAGTTGAGCCGACGCCGCACCCTTGATTCATTGCGGGCGGGGCTCCCTTCGCACCTCTTCGCGAAGGGAGCCCCGCCCGCTGTCGCGTCAGATCGACACGGCGACGGCGGTGAACGTCGTGTCGGGCGTCTGCGGGGTGGTGAAGCGGGCGTTGACCAGATAGAGCCGGTTGCCGAAGCGGGCGGCGGTCGTGGGGACGTCGAAGCGCGGGTCGGTGATCGTACTGCGCAGGGTCGCGGTGGTGACCTCGGCGTCGAGGTCGAACACGCTGATCCGGTTCAGGCGGTTCTGGAGGACGTACAGCGTCCGGCCGATCCGGAACAGACCGTCGCCGTTGGCCACGTCGGACGCTCCGCTGAGGACGATCTCGGTGGCGGCGCCGGTCCTGAGGGACACCCGGTAGAGCTTGCCGGGGGTGCTGCTGACGACGATGAGGCCGTGGCCGTCCGGGGTGCCGACGATGCCGTTGGCGTTGTTCACCCCGGGCGTCTGCACCCAGTCGCCGGTGAGCGGCAGGGCGGTGACCTCGCCCGTACGGCCGCGGGGGACGCCGTAGAGCACGGCGTCGAGGGAGTCGGTGAACCAGGCACGGTCGCCGAGCAGGGTGATGTCGTTGATGAAGTGGCCGGTGGTGGGGGTGAGTTGATAGGTCGTCAGTATCTCGCCGGTGCGGGAGTCGACGACTCGTGCGGCTCCGGTGCTGCCGGCGACGTACAGCAGGCCGTCGTGGTCGAGCTTCAGGCCGACGGAGACCAGGCCGGTGGCGCCCTCGGAGAGGACCTTGCCCTCGCCGGTGCGCAGGTCGGTGCGGTAGATGGCGCCGTTGGAGCGGGAGCCCAGGTAGGCGTACGGCCTGCTGCCGATGGCGATGCCTTCGGGGAGCCAGCCGTTGGGCAGCGGGAACTCCGTCGGCCAACTGGCCACTGGGGTGGCCGAGTTGGCGCGTGCCGTGCCGGTGCCGGCCGTGACGGCGAGGGCGGTCAGGGCGGCGCCGCCGAGTAAGGCGGCGCGCCGGCTGGGCCGGGGATGGTTCCGGGTCATCGTTCGGGCCTCCGGGGACGAGTGGGGTGAGGGTGCGGTTGGACGAACTCGGCGACTCGGGCGAGCCCTGGGACTCGGGTGAAATCTTCTTCAACTCCACGCCAAGGCTCGGCATTTGGGCAACGGCCCGTCACGGCCCGGAGTTCCCACCCGCCCCACCCACAACCGCGGGCTCGGGTTCCCCGCGGTCCGCCGGTACCGCCTTCCGGAGGCTGCTTCCCTCGACATCGAGGTCGGGCAGAATCCGGTCCAGCCAGCCGGGCAGCCACCAGGCGCCCCGGCCGGCGAGCGCGAGCACCGCCGGTACGAGCGTCATGCGGACGGCGAAGGCGTCGACGGCCACGCCGACGGCGAGGGAGAACGCGATGGGCTTGATGAGGGAGTCGTCCAGGGGGAAGAACCCGGCGAAGACGGTGAACATGATCAGTGCGGCGGCGGTGACGACCCGCACACTGTGCCGCGCGCCGTCGACGACCGACTGGCGGGCCCGGCCGGTGTGGGCCCACTCCTCGCGCATCCCGGACACGAGGAACACCTCGTAGTCCATGGCCAGTCCGAACAGCACACCGATCAGGATGATCGGCAGGAAGCTGACGACAGGACCGCTGTGCGGCACGTCGAGGACGTCGGCCAGCCAGCCCCATTGGAAGACGGCGACGACCAGGCCGAGCGAGGCGCCCACCGACAGGAGGAAACCGACGGCGGCCTTGACGGGGATGACAAGCGACCGAAAGACGATCGTCAGCAGGAGCAGGCTGAGGCCGACGACGATGGCGACGAAGGGCAGCAGGGAGTCGCTGAGCCGGTTGGAGACGTCGATGTTGACGGCGGTGGTGCCGGTGACCGCGATGGACGCGCCGGTGGTGGAACGGAGGTCGGGTGCGATGTCCCGGATCGCGCGGACCAGTTGGCCGGTGCGCACGCTGTCGGGGCCGGAGGCGGGGAGCACGGTGATGACGCTCTGCGTCGGGTCGTCGGTGGGCTGGGGCGGCAGGACGGCTTTGACGTCCTTCATGGTCCGCAGTTTCGCGGCCACTTGGGCACCGGCCCGTGAACTCGCGGCAGCCGTCCCGTCGTTGGTCTCCGCCAGGACGAGCAGCGGGCCGTTGAAGCCGGGGCCGAACTTGGCGCTGATCGTGTCGTAGGCCGTGCGCTGGGTGGAGGCCTGGGGTGCGGAGCCGTTGTCGGGAAGGGCCAGCCGCAGGTCGGCGGCGGGCAGCATGAGGGTGACCAGGATGCCCGCGACGGCGAGCACGGTCAGCAGCGGCTTGGCTATGACCCACTTCGTCCAGCGGGTGCCCAGGGTGGTGCGGCCGGTGGTTCCCTCGGCGTCGGCGGCCCGCCGGGCGGCGCGGGTGCCGGGCTTGGGGGCGAGTCGCGTGCCGGCGAATCCCGCGATGGCGGGGACGAGGGTTATGGCGGCCAGTACGGCGACGAGGACCGCGCCGGCGGCCCCGAGACCCATGGTGGTCAGGAACGGGATGCCGATGACGCTCAGCGCGGCGAGCGCGATGATCACGGTGGTGCCGGCGAAGACCACGGCGCTTCCGGCCGTGCCGACGGCCAGCGCGACGGATTCCTTCGGGTCGGTACCGCGGGCCAGTTGCTGCCGGTGGCGCGAGAGGATGAACAGGACGTAGTCGATGCCGACGGCCAGTCCCAGCATCAGGGCGAGTGTGACGGCCGTGGAGGAGATGCTCACCGCGGGCGCGAGGGCGAGCAGCCCGGTCAGTCCGGCCGCCACACCGATCAGTGCGGGCAGCAGTGCCATGCCGGCGGCGAGCAGCGAACCGAACGTGACGACGAGCACGAGCAGCGCCACGGCCACCCCGATGATCTCGGACGGCCCGATGTGGACTCCGTTGCTGTTGAAGACGGAACCGCCCACCGAGGTCCGCAGCCCGTCCTGCTCCGCCGCGCGGGCCGCGTTCTTGATCGCGTCCACGGACGAGGTGCGCACCTCCGCGTTCTGCACGGGGTACTGGACCTGGACGATCGCCGTCGTCCGGTCGGTCGAGACGGCCCCGGAGGACTGCGGGGCGACGACCTCGCCGACCTGGGGCGCCTCTTTGGCTTCCGTCACGGCCCGGGCGATGGCCGCCGTATAGGGCGCCTCGGTGATCCGGTGCCCCTCGGGCGCCGTGAAGACGATCTGGGCACTCGCTCCCGAGGCTTCCGGAAGGTTCTTGCTCAGGCTGTCCAACGCCCGCTGCGACTCGGTGCCCGGCACCGAGAAGCGGTCGTCGAGCTTGCCGCCGAAGACGCCGACGCAGGTGATGAGCGCGGCCAGCACGAAGAGCCAGACACCCAGGACGAGTTTGCGGTGCCGGTAGGCGCTGTGGCCCAGCCGGTGAAGCAGGACGGCCATGACGAACTCCCTCGAACGGTTGGCGGTGGGCCGACTTTATCACCCGCTCAAGTCGAGCGACCGAGTCTCTCGACCGTGATACCCACCATCTACTCCATAAGCCCAGCTCAAGCCCTATACGCAGATGACAAAATAAGGCGACCTTGTCGATTGACAAGGTCGCCTTCAAAACGCTCGATGCTCGCTTCGCGCGCCCTGGGGGGCGCGCCCGTGCTGCTGTCAGTCCGCAGGTACCGCCACCAGCTCCAGCCGACCTCCGGCCATCGCCACCACGGCGGACACGAAGGCCTGGAGGCAGGTGTGTTCGGCCTCCTCGTCCGGGAGCGCGAGGTGTTGCTGTGTGAGCCCGTCGAAACCGGCGAGGAAGAATCGCGCGATGGTGTCCACGGGCTGGGCGAGGGGTTGGCCGGTTCGCTCGGCCGCCTCCGTGATCAGTCGCGCGGTCACCTCGGTCCACCCCCGGTAGTGGGTTTCGAGGGCCTCTTTCAGAGCGGGCGAGCGGAGCGCGAACATGGTCAGTTCCGCCAGGAGTTGATGGCTCGCGGGCTGCTCCCGCACCGTCCGCCACAGCGCGGCGGCCAACACGCTCGCCGTCTCCTCGAAACCGCCGTCGGTCGGCGCCGCCCGCTCGACCTGGGCCACCAGATCCTGCGTGAGCTGGTCCATGACCGCTCGGTACAGTCCTTCCTTGGTGCCGAAGGTGTAGTGCACGGTGGCCTGGGCGACCCCCAGCTCGGCGGCGATGGCCCGTGTGCTGCCGGCCGCGACCCCTTCCCTCGTCATGAGGTCGATGGCCGCTTTGATCAGCTGGGGGCGGCGCTCGGCCGCGGACACGTGAGCCATGACACCAGTGTAGCGACTGAGTCCTACGAACAAGTCGTCCGAACAAGTCGGTCCTCGCCCGGCTGGACGCCGGCGGCCGTGGCGCGGCCGCTGAGGTCCCGTCCCTGGCCGCGCGGGTCAGTTCCGGCAGGACAGCGGGTGCATACGTTTCCTCCACCACCCGTGAATCGGGACGACCGAGGAGGCAGGCTCGTGACGGAAAGCCAGTTGGACACGTGTGTGATCGGGGCGGGGCCCGCCGGGCTGGCGGTCGCCAGGGCACTGACCGAGCGGAAGCTGCCGTACACGCATCTGGAGCGGCACACCGGGGTCGGCGGGATCTGGGACATCGAGAATCCGGGCGGGCCGATGTACGAGTCGGCGCACTTCATCTCCAGCCGGACCCTGTCCGGCTTCAGCGGCTTCCCCATGCCCGATCACTTCGCGGACTACCCGCCGCACCGGCAGGTCCTGTCGTATCTGCGGTCCTTCGCCGACGCCTACGGGCTGACGGACCGGATCGAGTTCGGCGTCGGGGTCGAGAGCGTCGAGAAGAACGCGGACGGCACCTGGACGGTCGTCCGGACCGACGGGCGCGAGAGCCTGCACGGGCAGGTCGTGGTGTGCACGGGCTCCCAGTGGCACCCCAACATCCCTGACATCCCCGGGGAGTTCAGCGGCGAGGTCCGGCACACGGTCGGCTATCGCAGCGCGGAGGAGCTGCGGGGCCGGCGGGTGCTGGTCGTGGGTGCGGGGAACTCGGGCTGTGACATCGCGTGCGACGCGGCCCGGGCGGCGGACCGTGCGGTGATCAGCATGCGGCGCGGGTACTGGTTCATCCCCAAGCATCTGTTCGGGCGGCCGGTGGACACCATCGCCAGCAGCGGTCCGCATCTGCCGATGTGGCTGGCGCAGCGGGTTTTCGGCGGTCTGCTGCGGATCATCAACGGCGATCCGACACGGCTGGGGCTGCAGAAGCCGGACCACAAGCTGTTCGAGACGCACCCGGCCATCAACTCGATGCTGATCCACCACCTCCAGCACGGCGACATCACCGCCCGGCCCGGCATCGCCCGCGCCGAGGGCAGCACCGTGCACTTCGCGGACGGCACGAGCGACGACTTCGACCTGATCCTGTTGGCCACCGGCTTCGTCCACAAAGTCCCGGTCGCGCAGCGGTACTTCGGCGACGAACAGCATCCCGACCTGTATCTGTCGTCGTTCTCGCGCCAGCACCAGGGCCTGTTCGGCATCGGGTTCGTCGAGACCAACGCCGGGGCGTACCAACTCTTCGACATGCAGGCGCAGTTGATCGCCGGGTATCTGCACGACGCGCGTCACGGTCTGGCCAACGCGGAGCGGTTCACCCAGATGATCCGCGCCGACCGGCCGGATCTGTCCGGCGGGCTGAAGTTCGTCGCCTCGCCCCGGCACACCGGTTACGTCGACAGCGGGGCGTTCGTGAAGTACCTCGGCCGGGTGGCCCGGCAGATGGGCTGGCGCACCGAGGGCCAGGCGCCGCCGGTGCGGTCCCCGCGACGGGTGGAGACGGCGGCATGAGGCGGTTCGACTTCACCGACAAGGTCGTGCTGGTGACAGGTGGCGCGGGCGGTATCGGCAGTGCGCTGTGCCGGCGCTTCGCGGCGGGCGGCGCGCGCTGTGTCGTCGTCGACATCGACGGGGTCCGTGCCGAGAAGGTGGCCGCCGCACTGCCGGGTGCCGGGCACGCGGGCATCGGCTGCGATCTGACCCAACGCGCCCAGCTGGAGGGGCTGTTCGAGCGGGTCGCCGAGGTCCACGGCCGGCTCGACGTACTGGTGAACAACGTGGGCATGACCAGCTCGGAGCGCTTCGACGCGCGCAGCGTCGAGAGCATCGAGCAGGAGATCACCCTCAACCTGACCTCCCCGCTGGTCGCCACCCGGATCGCGATCCCCCTGCTGAAGGCCTCGCGGGACGCCCGGGTGGTCACCACGGTCTCCCTGGGCGGGATCTTCCCGCTGGGCGAGACCCCGATCTACACGGCGTCCAAGTTCGGGCTGCGCGGCGCGATGCTCGCCATCGGCCTGGATCTGCGCGGCAGGGGCATCCTCGCCGGGTCGGTGCTGCCCTCGGCGACGGACACCCGGATGCTGCGCCAGGAGGCCGTGGACGGCGGCAACTCGATGCAGTTCCAGGACCGGCCGCAGCAGCCAGCGAACGTCGTCGCGGCCGTGGTGAGCCTGCTGGACAGGCCACGCCTTGAGGCCTACCCCCGGTCCGGCGAGTCGCGTCTGGTCCGGTGCGCGATGCTCGTACCGAACCTGCTGCCCAGGATCTTCCCCCTGTTCCGCAAGCGCGGCGACCGCGGCATGGCCCGCTATCTGGAGGAGCTCCGCCGTCGCGGACTGGCCCGACAGACCGACGGGCGCTGGGAGTTGGTGGAGGAGGCATGACCAGGAACGAGACGCTGACCGTCGTCGACCCGGCCACCGGCGAGCCGCTCACCACCCTGCCCGCCGCGAGCGCCGACGACGTCACCAAGGCCGCCGAACAGGCCCGACTCACCTACGACTCCGGGGTGTGGTCGCGGCTGCCGGTCCGCGAGCGGAGCGCCGTACTGCTGCGGCTGGCCGACCTGATGGAACGGGACGCCGAACTCCTCGCCCGGCTGGACAGCGAGGACGCGGGCAAGCCGATCACGGAGTGCCGTACGGGGGACGTGCCGGGGGCGGTCGAGTCGATCCGCTGGTTCGCGGAGGCCGCCGACAAGGTCTTCGGCCGGGTCGCGCCGGGCGGGGCCGACGCGCTCGGTCTCGTCAGCCGCGAGCCGGTCGGTGTCGGCGCGGCGATCCTCCCGTGGAACTACCCGCTGGCGATGGCCAGTTGGAAGGTCGGTCCCGCGCTGGCCGCCGGCAACTGTCTCCTCGTCAAGCCCGCCGAGGCGACCCCGCGCTCGGCCCTCCGTCTCGCCGCCCTCGCCACCGAGGCCGGCCTGCCCGACGGCGTGCTCACGGTACTGCCCGGCTACGGCGAGGAGGCCGGCGCCGCCCTCGCCCACGACCCCCTCGTCCGGGCGCTCTCCTTCACCGGCTCCACCGCCACCGGCCGCCGCATCCTCAGGGCAGCCGCCGACAGCAACTTCAAACGCGTCTCCCTGGAGATGGGCGGCAAGAGCCCCCAGGTGCTGATGGCCGACGCGCTCTCCTACGGCGACGAGCTGATCGGCGACATGATCGAGGCCGCGTTCCTGACCATGGGGCAGAACTGCACCGCGGGTTCAAGGGTGTTGGTGCACCGGAGCATCGCCGAGGAGGTCGTGGAGCGGTTCACCGCGGCGGCACGTGACCTCGTCGTCGGCGATCCGGCCGACCCGCGTACCCAGCAGGGGCCGCTCATCGACCGCGCCGCCTTCGACCGGGTCGCGGGCGCCGTCGACGCCGCCCGCGCGGCCGGAGCCCAGATCCACACGGCGGGACTCCCCCACGGGCTCCCCGCGCGCGGCTCCTACTACCCGCCCACCGTGATCACCCGCGCCCCCGTCGAAAGCGACGTACTCACAAGGGAGTTGTTCGGTCCCGTGGTCACCGTCGAGACCTTCGCCTCCGAGGAGGAGGCGGTACGGATGGCGAACGCCACCGAGTACGGGCTCGCCGCCTCCGTGTGGACCCGCGATCTCGACACCGCGCTGCGGCTGGCCCGTGGCATCGAGGCGGGCGTGGTCTCCGTCAACGCCTACAGCGAGGGGGACATCACCACCCCGTTCGGCGGCTGGAAGCAGTCCGGGTTCGGCGGCGCGGAGAAGTCGACGAACGCCTTCGACCAGTGGACGCGGGAGAAGACGGTCTGGATCCGCACCCGTTGACCGGTCATTCGCGGTGCGCAGCCGCCCTGAGCAGCTGCTCCCGCAACTGGACCGGGGAGGTGCCGTGCCAGCGGCGTACCGCGCGGCGCAGGGCGCGTTCGTCGGAGAAGCCCGCCCGGTGGGCGATGTCACGCAGGGTCGACTCCGGGCGCAGCAGCAGCTGTTCGACGCGTTCCCGGCGTACGCCTTCGGCCAGTGCCTCGTAGGTGGTGCCGCAGTCGGCCAGCCGACGGCGCAGCGTCCGCTCGCTGGTCGCGTGCCGTCGTGCCTGTTCACCGAAGGACGGGATCACCGGGAGACTCTGCGCGACGGACACCTCCAGCACTTCGAGGAGGTCCTGTTGCCCGGTGCGGGAGGCGAGTTGGGCGTCGAGTGTCTCCAGGGTCGAGGCGTACGTCACCGGATCCCGGCCGGGCATCGGGGCGCGGGCCCACGCGGGGTCGATGACGATACGGTCGGCCGGGGCACGGAAGCGGACCGGGCAGCCGAACAGGGCGCCGTACAGGTCGTGTTGACGGGGTGGCGGGGCGGAGAACTCCACCACGCGCGGGGCGAAGTCCGGGCCGATGGCCAGTCGGGACACGGTGACCACGGAGGCGAGCCCCTCCTCGATGAGGAAGGAGGCCACGCTCGGGTCGACGGCGGGATCGGGGAGGTCGGCACGCAGGACGAAGGCGCCGTCCTCGTCCACGCCGGTCGACCACACGGTCATCGCGCCGGAGATGTTCTGGTACTTCACACCGGTCTCGATGGCGTGGCGCAGTGTGTCGGCGGCCAGCAGCGCGAAGCCGAGCAGGCCCCACGCGGTGAGGTGCTGCGCCGCGCCGACCCTCAGGCCCAGTCGCTCGTCCCCGGTGAGCTCCACCGCACGCCGGATCACCGCGCTGCCCTGCCGGTACGACACCCGTAGCGCGGCGGACCGCATGAGCGTCTCGTCCAGGCCGACCTGGCTCAGCAGGGGCCGTAGGTCGATGCCGCGCTCGTCGGCGACGGTGACGAGATAGCGCAGGATGTTCGGCTGGATCGTCGCCGATGTGCTGCGGCTGGTCCCGTGCGGGTCCGCCGGGGCAGGGTCGGGGAACATCGCACTCACCTCCTCGTGGGCGACCACCGTAAGCACCCGGGCCTCACCGGTCGAAGTCGCTGGCCGCCGAGGTCCCCTCAACGGCCCCCGGCGTCCTGCGTCCGTCCCGCACCGCCCGACTACGGTCTGTGCATGTCAGTCAGCGCTCCAGACCGGGCGGAGAGCGGGCGTCGCGCCGCCAGGGCGGGCGCCCGGAGGGTGGCGACGCTCGCGTTCGCCGCTCAGGGTGTGTCCGTCGCCGCCGTGTACACGACCGTCCCCGCGGTCACCGAGCACCAGGGGCTGTCCACGCTCCTGACGACCACCACGCTGGTCGCGGTCGCCCTGGCAGCCGGGTTCGGCAGCTTTCTCGGGCTGGTCGCGGTCCGTGTCACCGGTCCGGTCGCCACGATGCGCGGCGCCCTGCTCACGGCCGCGCTGGCGCTCACCCTGATCGGACGGGCGCCCGGTCCGCAGACCGCCGTCTGCGCGTACGTCCTCTTCGGTCTCGCGGTGGGCGGCCTCGACGTCGGGATCAACACCCGGGCCGCCGCGATCGAACATGCCTACGGCCGTAGCGTCTTCGGCTCCTTCTACACGGCGTGGAGCGTGGGCGGTGTGCTCGCGGCCCTGCTCACCGCCGGGGCGGCCCGTCTCGACCGGCCCGTGGGCGACGGCCTTGCCGTGCAGGCGGGCATCCTGCTGCTCGTCGCCGGCTGTCTGCGCACGCACGTCCTTCCCTCCTCCCAAGAGCCGTCGGTGCAACCGCCGTTGGGGCGTCGGCTGTGGCTGCGACTGCTCCCCTTCGGGCTGGTCCTGCTCGTCGTCTACGTCGTGGACTCGACGGTCTCCGCCTGGTCGGCGGTCTATCTGCGGCAGACCCTCGCCGCGTCCCTCACGGTCGCGCCGATGGCGTACGCGGCGTACCAGGCCGGCACGGTCGTCGGCCGCGCGAGCGTGGACCGGCTGGTGCAGCGGGTCGGGACCGTCGCCGTCGTCCGCACGGCAGCCCTGGTGGTGGCGGCTGCTCTGGCGGGCATGGCCATGGCTCCGGGCTGGCCGTTCGCCGTGCTCGCGGCCGGGGTGGTGGGCCTGGGGGCGTCGGTTCTGGCCCCGCTGTGTCTGGCCTCCGCCGCGCGGCTGCGCCCGGCCGCCTCGGAAGCGGTCCTGGCCCGGCTGAACCTCTTCAACTACGCGGGCGTCGTCACCGGTGGCGCGGTGAGCGGACTGCTCGGTTCCACCGGCGAGTTCCGGCTCGCGTACGCAGCACCGGCAGCCCTGGCGCTGCTCGTCCTGGCCGGGGCCCGGCACTTCACCCGGCCGCTGGGGACATCGGGGGCGTAGGAGACAAGCCAGGCGATGGGCGGGACATGGCCAGTCCATGGGCAGGCGGCAATCGGTCGTTCAACCGGCTCGCCGACACCCTGAGCATGCCCGAGCAACACGAGTACCTCCGCCGCGCCTTCTCCCGTCGCGGTCTGCTGCGCGGTGGCGCGGTCGCCGCCACCGGTGCCGCCCTCGCGGGCGCGGGGGGGGTGTCGCGGCCGCGGCGACGCCCACGCTGGTGCCGGCGTCCACCACGTCCACCGTGCACGGTTCGCTGGTGGCGCCGTTCGGCCGGCACCTGGCCTACGGCGCCGATCCCCGGACCCAGATGCGTGTGTCGTGGCAGGTGCCGCTGCCGGTGAGCAAGCCGTTCCTGCGGATCGGCAGAAGTCCCCTCGACCTGAGCCACCGGATACCGGCGGAGGTGCGTGACCTGTTCACACCGTCCGGGATCGGCAGGAGCGCCGACATCGACCAGTACTACGTGCACGCGGCGCTGGACAACCTGAGCCCCGACACGACGTACTACTACGGCGTCGGCCACGACGGCTTCGACCCCGCCGACCCGGGCGCGGCGCACACCATCTACTCCTTCACCACCGCGCCCCGTACGCACAGCACCCGGCCGTTCACGTTCACCGCCTTCGGTGACCACCAGAACCCGAGTTACACCTCGATCGGCCTCAACGCCCTTGTCCAGGCGCAGAGTCCGGCGTTCCATCTGCGCAGATCGAGCCGCTCTCCAGCCGGGTGCCGTGGATGGTGGCGTTCGGCAACCACGACATGGAGTCGTGGTACTCCCCCAACGGGTACGGCGGCAACGAGGCACGGTTCACCCTGCCCGGCAACGGTTTTGACGCCACGTCAGCTCCCGGCGTCTACTCCTTCGTCCACGGCAACGTGGGCGTGGTCTCGGTCGACGCGAACGACGTGTCGTACGAGATCCCCGCCAACATCGGCTACACCGGCGGCAAGCAGACAGCCTGGCTCGACAAGCGGCTCGGCGAGCTGCGGGCCCGTACGGATACGTGACGGCGGGCGCGGGCGGCGAGAGCGTGTACAGCTTCCCGGTGGCCGACAGCTACGAGGGCCACGAGGACGCGATCGACTCGGTGCCGACGTACTGGACAGGCAAGGACGGCAAGGTCACCGAGAACGTCGACTGGTCCCGGGCCCGCTACACCGGCTACTCGTTCATCCGCGTCGACGTCGCCCCCGCAGCACCGGGCCGTACGACGACCCTCACGGTCCGGGCGCCGGCCGCGACCGGCGCCGAGGTGGACCGCTTCACGGTCTCCCGCAAGGTGAGGAAGTCCGGGCACGGCTACTAGGACGACAACACGGAGCGGCGGCCACCGGCGTGGTGCCGGTGACCGCCGTCCGCAGGCGCCGTCTCAACTCGCCCTGGCGAGCAGGGCCTTGGCGTGGCGGCGGGGTTCCAGGGCCGCCGCCACGAGGTAGCTGCCACCGCCCGCGAGGGCGAGCACCCAGTACAGGGGCGCGCCGTGGAGGAAGAGCGCGGCGGAGGAGGTGAGGGCGAGCCAGGTGCCGAGTATGTACTGGAGCCGGTCGCGGTAGACGGCGCCCCCGGCGAGGTACAGGAGCCCCACGACGAGCCCGGACGCCGTGGGCCACATCAGGGTGTGCACCTTCTGCTCGTCGAGGGCCGCGCTGAGCGCGGTGATGATCAGGAACAGGGCGCCGAAGCCGATCGGCCAGGACGCGGCGAGCAGGTTCCCGGCCAGCGCGTCGGGGCCGCGGACTCCGCGCAGCGCCTTGGAGGTGACGACGCCGGTGACGACCACGCCCACGAGCAGGCCCACGACGAGCAGCGAGACCGGTAGCGCGGACGGCAGGTCGACGACGGGATCGTCGCCGTGGGTGAGCGCGTTCACGCCGTGCCCGACGAGCCAGGCGAGGCCGAAACTGACGTACGACAGACGGTTGTCGAGGACGACGCTCACTGCGGACCGCTGCTGGCTGTAGGTGGTGTGGGACATGGTGGCCTCCGTCAAGTGCTGTACAGGGGAAGTGTGTTGGGGGATCTCAGGGGTCGCGTCGGTTGGTGAGGATGAAGGCGGGGACGAGGACGACGGCCGCGTACACCAGGCACAGCACCAGCGCGGTGAGCGGAGTGGTCACGCCGTCGACGTGTTTGACCACGATCAGGGAGCGGCCGACTCCGGTGAACGAGTAGGCGGCGACGCTGTCCTGGAGGGACTGCGGTACCAGGGACGGCAGGATGCCCATGATCACGAAGACCACCGCCATCAATACGGACAGGGCGCCCTGTGTGTGCCGGATCAACGCGCCGAGCGCGAAGCCGAACATCCCGATGAACACCATGTACAAGGCGGCTCCGAACACGGCCCGCAGGACGCCCGGGTCGCCCAGCGAGACACCCAGCCCCGTGGGGAGAGCGGCCTGTCCGACGAGGAACGTGACCAGCGAGATCACCGTGCCCGAGACCGCGAACACCACTGCGAGCAGGCCCGCCTTGACCGCGATCACCCGACTGCGCGACGGCACCGCGGCGAAGGTCGTACGGATCAGTCCGGTGCCGTACTCGGGAGAGATGGCCAGCACACCGAGGACGCCGAAGGCGAACTGCACGATGGCCGTGCCCGTCAGGGTGTCGAGGGCGTCGTAGGACGGGTTGCCGAGTTGATCGGAGCTCGTGTTCATGCCGATGAGCAGACCGGTCAGCGGCATCAGGACGAGGGCGGCGCCCAGCGCCCACCAGGTCGAGCGTACCGAGCGGAGTTTGAGCCACTCCGAGGCGATCACGTCACGCATCACACTGTCTCCTTCGCCCGGTACTCGACGGCGTCGTCGGTGAGGGCCATGTACGCGTCCTCCAACGTCGAGCGCTGGATGGACAGTTCGGTGAGTGGGATACCGCGGTGGTGGGCGAGCATGCCCGCCTCCTGGGGAGTCGTGCCGCGGACGGCGAGCGCGTCGTCGGCGCGGGTCTCGACCCGGGCCTCGATGGCCTCCAGGGCGGCGGCCAGTTCGCCGCGTCGCGCGGGGAGGGTGCGGATGGTCAGGTGGGTGCCCGCGGCGGAGTCGATGAGGTCCGTGAGCGGCTTGTCCGCGATGAGCCGGCCTCGGCCGACGATGACCAGGTGGTCGGCGGTGTACTGCATCTCGCTCATCAGGTGCGAGGAGACGAAGACCGTACGGCCCCGCGCGGCGAGGTCCCGCATGAGGGTGCGGATCCAGTGCACGCCCTCGGGGTCGAGGCCGTTCACCGGCTCGTCGAAAATGAGGAGTTGGGGGTCGCCGAGGAGGGTGGCGGCGATGCCGAGCCGCTGCTTCATACCGAGGGAGAAGCCGCCCACCCGGCGTCCGGCGACACTCGACAGCCCGACCTCGTCGAGAACGGCGTCCACGCGGGCGGCGCCGATGCCGTTCGAGAGGGCGATGGCCCGCAGGTGGCTGCGTGCCGAGCGGCCGGGGTGGAAGGCGGAGGCGTCCAGCAGTGCGCCGACCGTGTGCAGGGGTCGGGTCAGCGAGGCGTAGGGCCGGCCGTCGATGAGCGCGGTGCCGGACGTCGGGCGGTCCAGGCCGAGCAGCATGCGCAAAGTGGTCGACTTTCCGGCGCCGTTGGGGCCCAGGAAGCCCGTGACCTGCCCGGCGCGCACGGTGAAGGACAGGTCGTTGACGGCGGCCTTCTCTCCGTAGCGTTTGGTGAGTCCGATTGCTTCGATCACGGTGGGCTCCTCCTATGGGCGAGATGAGGCGAGGGGTGGCACGGCGTGACGCACACACAAAACGCATGTTGTTGCGCGACACATCGACGCTTCCGTTATAGAGCGTAACTGTCACGACTGTATCTAGCAAGATGCTCCTGGAGATGCCCCGGGGCGAAACGCGAAAGAGCCCTGCCGGCGATGGCCGACAGGGCTCGAAAGAGCTGGTCAGTGGTGCTGCGCCCGCGAGGGCGAGGGTGTCAGCGGAGCTGGAAGGCGTCCGCCAGGATCGTCGTCTGCACGTCGAGCAGCGTGGCGGGGTCGTGCCCCATGCCGGTGAACTGGCCCGCGGTCTCCAGGCCCACGGTGCCGTGGATCTGCGGCCAGGCCATGATGGCGCCGGTCAGCGCGACGGCCGCCGCCGGGTCGGCTGGGTCCCGGCCCGTCCACTGCGCGACCCACGCCGTCACGTCCCGCTCCTCGCGCAGCCAGACCTGGAACTCCGCCAGCAGCGGGTCGAGACCGGCCAGCGGCCGGCCCTCCGCGAAGACCGGCAGGAACGGCCCGAGGACGGACCGGGCCCGCAACACGGTCTCGGGCGGAGTGGTGAAGCCCGCCACCGGGGTGCCCTGGACGAGCAGGTAGAGATGCGGATTCACCACCGCCCACGCCCGATAGGCCCTCGTCAGGGCATGCAGCGCCGCGCGTCCGCCGCCTTCGATGTCCACCGCGTGGACGGTCTCGGCGGCATCCGTGTAGGCGTCGAGGACCAGCTCGGCAAGCAGGTCGTCCCGGCTCGCGTAGTAGCGGTAGAGCGCCGGGCCCGACATCCCGATCTCCTTGGCGATCCGCAGCAGGGCCACGCTCTCGACACCACCGGCGGCGAGCTGGCGTACGGCCACTTCCTTGATCTCCGAGCGGGTCTGCTCCCGGTACCGCTCCCGCGGACTGCGCGCCTGGGTTGCCATGCCCCATCCTCCTGGGATCGTCACTAATGTTCGCTACATGCAATAACTAACGAGGTACACAGTAGCGCCCATCGGCCACGACCGGCACGGCCGTGACCGACAGAGGAGGTCACCGTGACGACACGCATCCCCACGCCCCGGGAGCGCTTCAGGGAACAGACACGGTCGGAGATCAAGGAGCTCGCGCTGCGACAACTCGCGTCCGGCGAATCGTCCGGGCTCAGACCCACCCTGGGGCCCGGCAGCACCGCCTCGCCCTCGCCTACCGGTCCTGGGCGATGCGCCGGCCGCACCTCCGCCGGCTCATCCAGGGCACGCCGCTCCCGGGCCGCACCGTCACACCGGGCATGTCCGACGGAGCCCGAAAATCACCTGTCCATGGGGTGAGCGTTTCTCGCCCTCCCGCACAGTGACGCTCCGCCTTCCTGGCTGTGGTCTGCATTTCCCTCAGGGCTGTTACCTCGTTGACAGGTGACGCGGCGTGCATCACTCTGGCGACGTCACCACACAGAACGGTGACACGGCCCACCGATGAGGAATCCTTGCCGTGCAAGATCAGAACGAGTACCTGTACTTCCTGCGGCGCGCCTTCGACGGCATGCTCGGCGTGCTGGAGGAGCTGGGCGACGACCTGGGGAACACCCGCCCGCCGCTGCCCGGCGCGAACTCCGTCTACGCGATCGCGTACCACTGTGCGGCGGTCGCCGACTACTGGACCGGCCATGTCGTCGCGGGGCGCGAGGTCGACCGTGACCGCGCCGCCGAGTTCACGGCCACGGGGCGCGCCGCCGACCTGCGCAAGCAGGTCGACGCGCTGTGCGAGCAGTTGGCGGCCGATCTCGCTCCGGTCACCCCCACTTCGGTGCCGCGCAACACGCCGCCCGCCGAATTCGAGGGACCGGACCGCCCCCTGAGCGTGGCGGGCGTGCAACTGCACGTCCTCGAAGAACTCGCCCAGCACCACGGCCAGATACAGATCACCCGCGATCTGCTGAAGCAGGGAGCTTCCTCATGAGCGCCGACACGAGCACCGACGTGAGCACCGGGACGCCACGGCTGCCCGGCTTCGACGACCTGGACCGGGACCGGCTGCGCGCCCGCTCCAGTGTGAAGTGGCACCGACCGGCGCCGGACGTACTGCCCGCCTGGGTGGCCGACATGGACTTCCCGGTCCCGCCGGCCGTGACCGACGCGCTGCGCGCCGCCGTCGAGCGACGCGACCTCGGCTACCCGGACTGGCCCGACGGCAGCCCGCTGCGCACCGCCTTCGCCCGGCGGATGACCGACCGCTACGGCTGGACGGCGCACGCGGACCGGGTACGCGAGCAGACCGACCTGATCCAGTGCCTCCAACTCGTCCTCCACCTGGCGACGGGCCCGGGCGACGCGGTCGCGATCCAGACCCCCAACTACCCGCCGTTCCTTGCCACGTTGACGACCATGGGGCGCGTCGCCGTGCCCGTCCCGATGGAGGACACGGACGAGGGGTGGCGGATGGACTTCGCAGCGCTGGACGCCGCGGTCTCCCGGTCGGGCTGCAAGGTCCTGGTGCTGGTGAACCCGCACAACCCGACGGGCCGCGTCCTGACCCGCGCCGAGTTGGAGGAGACCGCCGCCATCGCCCGGCGGCACGACCTGCTGGTCGTCAGCGACGAGATCCACGCCGAACTGGTCCACGCCCCGCACCGGCACATCCCCTTCGCGAGCCTCTCTCCCGACGCGGCCCGCAGGACCGTGACACTGACGTCCGCCACCAAGTCGTTCAACCTCGCCGCGATCCGCTGCGCCGTCACGCACTACGGCCCGGACCGGCTCCTCGCGCTGCGCGACGCCCAACCCCCGGACCTGTACGGCACGGTGTCCCCGCTCGGGGTGGTCGCGACCGAGGCCGCGTGGCGGGACGGCGACGCATGGCAGCGTGACCTGCTGACCGTCCTGGACCGCAACCGCCGCCGGGTGCAGCAGGTGCTGCACACCCGACTGCCGCACCTGCGCCACCACTTGCCGGAGGCGACCTACCTCGCCTGGATCGACGCCCGCCCGCTGGGGCTCGAACAACCGCCCGTGGAACGGGTCCTGGAGACCGGCGGCGTCCTCCTCGACGGCGGCAGCCCCTTCGGACCCGGCGCCGACGGCTTCCTACGGCTCAACTTCGCCACGTCCCATGCCGTGTTGGAGGACATCCTGACCGGCCTCACCCGGGCCCTCGCGCTCGCCCCGCAGCAGCCCCGGAAGGAATACGCGCCGTGAACCACCCGGCCACGAAGACCGCCGTCGTCCCCGAGTCCCACGCGTCGGACTTCCCGCCGGACTGCCGGTGGAGCTTGACGCCGGGTCACTCCCCGGACCGCTCCTTCTTCCGCTGCCGGTAGCTGGCCGCCTTGTGTTTGTTGCCGCACTCCGCCATTCCGCACCAGCGCCGGGCGCCGGAGCGGGACAGGTCCACGAAGAGGCGCGTGCACTCGTCGTTGGCGCACTCCTTCATCCGGGAGAACTGGGGCGAACCCACCAGGTCCACGGCGTCCCGGCCGACCGCGCCCAGCACCTCGTCCACGCCACCGGTGCGCGACACCCGCCCCGACGCGTCGAGTTGGTGCCTGGGCAGCGGAAGACGAGCCGCTTCGTTCACCTCCGCGACTGCTTCCTCGACGGCACTGTCCGGGCTGTCGCCCAGGGGCCAGTTGCGGACCAGCGTGTAGGCGTCCTCGCGCAGCCGACGGACCCGCTCCAGCGCCCGGGCGTCCACGGCACCGGGATCGTCCACGAGCCCCGCCGCGCCGATCCAGCGCCGCAGGTCGTCCGGAGAGCCCAGCAGTTCGGTACGGAGACTGCGGCGCCACAGCCTGGTGCCCGCCAGGTCGAGACACAGTCGCCCGCTCACAAAAACGAACTCATCCACGTGTCCATATTGACAGGTGACGCAACCACTGTCCAGGGCCGGGGAACAAGGCTCATTCCCTGCTCACAGACCCGCACGTCTTGATTTCATCACTCCATTGACAGGTGCCCAACGGGAGAGACTCCGTTCCGGACTCTGTCAGACCTGCGGAGCCACGAAAACACGAGCGCGACGACTTCCCTTTCGGTCCCCGGGCCACGAATCTGCGGACACTTCCGATATCGGCATCGGGAATGCCGCGAATCCCTTGCACAGAAGGTGCGGAGATGTGCGCGCGGGATATGCCCAACCCCTCGGCTGCGATATATTTCACGCCCCAACTGCCGTTGCCCGTAGGCGTTTTACCCTGCCCCCCGCCCTCCGCGAATTCCTTTCGCCGTGGGCGGGGGCCGCCCGTTTCCCCTCCGTGATACGCCTCACCGAAAGCCCTCCACTCCGTGGCCATGACCCTGCACGAGGACCGGCCGCCCGCCGGTCGCCATGCAGCCGTTCCGTCCGGCAGCCTTTTCCGACGGATCTACGCACCCCGCACCAGTGACGCCCTGGCGTTCTCGATGTCGACGTACGCCATGCCGCTCCTCGTCCTGGCGATCACCCGGTCCCCGTCGCTGACGGGTCTGGCGTTCGCGCTGGAGTGGACGCCCCGGATCGCCGCGTTCGTACTGGCCGGCAATGTCGTGGACCGGCGCGGCGCGGCCATCGTGTGCTTCCTGGCCTCGCTGTTGCGGTCCCTGGTGCTGGCCGGGGCGGCGGTCACGCTGGCCGTGCTGCCACGCGGCACCGCGGAGACGGTGACCGTGCTGGTGCTGGCCGCGGTGACCGGCACGCTCACCCAGTTCAGCTTCGTCGCCAACGAGGCGGTGGGCGCGATCGTGACCCGGCGGGCCCAACACCGGCCGCACGGAGTGCAGTCGGTCCTCATCGGCATCGACCAGACCGCCATGCTGGTCGGTCCCCTGCTCGCGGGCTTCCTGCTGCTGGTGGGACCCGGCTGGATGCTCGGGTGTCTGACCGCGCTGTCCCTGCTGGCCGCCGTGCTCGGTCTGCAGACCCCGCCCACCCCGCTGCGCTCCGCGCGACCGGACGGCGAGCGGACACCGGGCGGGCTGCGGACCGGGCTGCGCATGCTGCGCAGACTGCCCGCGCTGCGCTGGCTGGTGGCCGGTCTGGCCTGCTCCAATCTCGCGCTCGGACTGCTCCAGTCGGCCAGCCCCGTGATCGTGGTGGAGAACTTCGGCCGCTCCTCCGCCGATGTCGGCACCCTGTGGTCCGCCGCCGCCGCGGCGACCCTGCTGGCGGTCACCTGCTGCCGGCTGGCGCTGAGCCGGCTCGACCTGTGGGGTGTTGGGGTGGTGTGCGCGACCTTCGCTTCGGCGGCCTGCCTGGCTCTCCCGCAGGCCCCGTCCTACGCCGCCTACACGGTCCTCGTCGCGCTGTTCATGGCGGGCGACGGCGGCCTCACCGTCGTACTGCGCACCCTGCGCTCCCTGGTCATCCCGGCCACGGCCTTCGGCACTACGCTCTCCCTGACCATGCTGCTCCTGCTGCTGCCGTTCCCGGTGGCCGGCATCCTCGTCGCCCTCACCCCGCCTGCCCACCTCGGCACGGCCGTCCTGTGCTGCGCCGCCGTCCAGGCGGTCGCCCTGGCCATCACCTTCGTACGACTGCGCAACGAACCCACGCTGCGCGCGACCGCCGACCGGCCGCCGAGGGCCGCCCTCTCCAACGAGCCGTCGGCGAGGCCGCGTTGACCGGCAGCGCCCGCCGCTAATTCGGTTGAACGTGCGCCGGGCGGGTGTGCAGGCTTGCGCGGTGCCGACCGACCTGAACCCGAGGACCCTGAGCTGGGACGAGGTGGACCCGGCCCGTCATCCCTTCGACAGCGGGTCCGCGGCGCGGGTGGTCCGCTCCCTCGGACCGGCCCGCCAAGTACCGGTCCGCCCGAACCTCCCCTACGGCGACCCCGACCTGCGCGACTGGAACCGGACCGTGGCCGGGCCCTGGGCCGACGCCATGTCGTACGCCCTCGATGAGCGCTACGGCGGCTGGGCCGTGGGCTGGCGGTGGGCGCACGACGAGGGCGACTTCGACGGCGGGCCGGTCGGGAGCTGGTGCTGTCCTTCGCACTCGGTGGACACCCCGGAGGCGACCCTGGACCGGGTGGTCGCCGGGCTGTGCGAGTGGCGGAACTGGCTTGAGCAGCTGGCCAGTTGGTTCGAGGCGTATCCGCTGGACCTGTCCGCCCTGACGGACCAGCGGATCCTGTGGGAGTCCACCGCCCGGAACCTGATTCTGCACGTGACCGACCGCACCGGCGCCGGCAGCGGCTGGTACGGGCACTGCGATCAGGTCCTCACCTGGTTCCTCGCCAGCCGGCACGTCGACCCCGAGGCGGCGCAGCGGCTGGTCACGCAGGCCGTCGGCGGACGGTTCCAGAGCTGGACGGCACCCGACCGGGTACTGCTCGACGACATAGCGGAACGGATCGCGGAATCCCTGCGGCCCGAGGACGTCGTAGGGGCGGCCGCCCTCGGGCCCCTGCCCGACCATCTGCGGAGGTGGCTCGCGGTGCGTGCGGCCACGGCGTGGGAGGACGTGCCGGACGGTGGTGGGGACGAGCCGGTGGTCCCGTCGCGGGACGGGGCCGCGGAGAGCGTACGTACCTTCGACAGCGCCGTGGACACCGCGCGCGGGGAGGGACTGCTCGCCGCTCTGGAACTGGTGCGGGCCGAAGCGGCGCGCGGTGCCGCGCTCGACTTCGAGCTGCTGCGCGGCTGGCAGCAGTACGTCCTCGGCACACCCCGACCCCCGTCGTTCCGCACCCTGCCCGCCTTCGCCAAGAGCGGCAGGGAGCGCTACGGCATCGGCCCCGACACCCGTCAACTCCTGGACGCCTGCCTGGCCGAGAGCGCGCGGGACAGCGAACGCCCCCTTCCGCTGACGGCCCGTGCCGCCCGCGCCTGTCTCGACGTGTGCTTCTTCCATCCCTTCGACGACGGCAACGCCCGCTCCGCCTTCCTCGCCCTCGTCTTCGTCCTCGCCCGCGAGGGCGTCGCGCTGGACAGGGTCTCCCTGATCCGCCGCTTCAGCTTGGCGGCCGACGATCCGAAGAGCGGGCTGATCATGGCCCGTTCCGTCGACTGTCATCTCAGGGAGACACGGAGCCGCGCCCGCGAACAATCGCACTGACCCAATCGCCGGCCACTTCTCTATGCCGGTCGGTGAATTGCACAGGGTTTTCGAAGAGGAAGAGCGAGGTGTCGCCGACGAAATCCTCAATCGCGGATTCATGCACAGGTCGGCTCCTCGATCGGGTCGGGCCCGTCCCACCGCGTCGCCATCCCGTTAACGCAGTACCGATGCCGTCGGAGGACCGGCACCGTAGCTTCGGCCCGAGGTGGCACGATTTCGTCCGGGCCAAACGAGGACCCCCACGTCGCGGCACCCCCGGCACCCGTCGCGGCGCCCCCCGGCACAAGGAGTCCATCGCGCCATGACCTCCTCCCAAGCATCCGCCTTACTGGCCGGCCTCGCCGTCGTCATCGTCGCGGCAGCCCTGTTCGGCGCGCTCGCGCGCAGACTCGGGCAGCCCCCGGTCGTCGGCGAGATCCTGGCCGGCGTCCTGCTCGGCCCCACCCTGTTCGACGGCGCCGTCTCGCACGCGCTGCTGCCGAACGGCATCCGGCCGTTCCTGACCGCCCTGGCCGATGTCGGGGTCGCCGTCTTCATGTTCCTGGTGGGCCTGGAGTTCGACCGCGGCATGGTGCGCGGCACCGGCCGGATCGCCGCCTCCGTCTCGCTGGCCTCACTGCTGCTGCCGTGCGGCCTGGGCATGGCGCTCGGCTCGTACCTCCTGCGCGACCATCCCAGCCCCAACCATCTGGGCTTCGTCCTCTTCATGGGCGCCGCCATGTCCATCACCGCGTTCCCGGTGCTGGCCCGGATCCTCACCGACCGGAACCTGGACCACACCCCGCTGGGCGCACTGGCGCTGTGCTGCGCCGCCCTCGCCGACGTACTGGCCTGGTCGCTGCTGGCCGTGGTGGTGGCCATCGTCGCGCCGGGCGGCAACCCCGAACGGGCGCTGCTGTTCCTGCCGTTTCTGCTGCTGATGCGCTACCCCGTACGGTGGCTGCTGGGGCGGCTGTTGAAGCGGCCGGGGGTTGTCGCACAGCCGACCGCGGTGCTGCTGGCCACGGCGTTCGCCGGGCTGCTGGTGTCGGGGGCGGCCACCGAGTGGATGGGGCTGCACTTCATCTTCGGGGCGTTCCTGTTCGGGGCGGTCGTCCCGCGCTCGGGGTCGGAGCGGCTGCGGGCCGATCTGCACGAACGGGTCGGGCCGGTGAACAACGTGCTGCTGCTCCCGGTGTTCTTCCTGGTCGCCGGTCTCCAGGTGGACCTGTCCCGACTCGACTGGTCCGACCTCGGGCAGTTGGCGCTGATCCTGCTGGTGGCGGTGGGCGGCAAGCTCGCCGGCGCGTACGCGGGCGCCTACGCCAACGGGTTGGACCGGCGCATCTCGTCCGCCCTGGCCGTCCTGATGAACACCCGAGGTCTCACCGAACTGATCATCCTGAGCGTCGGCCGCCAACTCGGCATCCTGGACGAGCGGTTGTACTCGCTGATGGTGGTCATGGCGGTACTGACCACCGCCATGACAGGTCCGCTCCTCCAGGCGATCTACCCCCGCGCCCTCGCCCTGCGGGCGACCCCGCAGGACATGACCCGCAGCCGTCGGGAGCCGGCGGCGTCCTAGGGTGTGGGGCGCATCGCTCTTCCCCCCGACCGCAAGGAGCCCCAGGCCGTGGACATCGAGATACCCGCACTCGTGCGGGACGCCGCCGCCCGGTTCGGGGCCGGTGCTCCCTACGCGCTGAAAGCCGTGGCGGGGCAGCTCGCCGACGACCCGGAGATGGGGGTGCCCTCGCACCTGCCCGGAATCCGTACGGTGCTGGTCGACGGCGAGTTGTTCGAGGACTGTCCCGCACTGACCGTCGGCTACCTCCACGAACCCGACCGGATCGAGATCCGGTACGTCGCCCTGGCTCCGTCCGCCGAACCCTATGACGCGCAAGAGGCGGAGCAGGAACGGGAGTTGCCCGCCGGTCCCGATGTCACCGCGGTCACCGTGCGGGAGGTCGCGGATGCCTGGCGCCGGATCACGCTGTGGCTCCGGGACAACGCGCCCGACTCCTACGCCGCCCTCCGCACCGGCGCCGAACCGGCCGCCGTCGCCGCGCTGGAGAGTGAGCTCGGGGTGCGGATACCGGTCGAGCTGACCGTCCTGTGGCTGCTGAGCGCGGGCGACGACGGGTCCGACGGTCGGGGCTGTCTGCCGGGCAACCGGGCGCTGCTGCCCCTGGACGCGGTGGCCGCCGTACACCGGATGAAGACGGACGCCCAGGCCCACCTGGACACCGCGAACGCCGGTCGTCCCGAGGAGGAGCGGATCACCGTGTGGCGGCCGGGCTGGATTCCGGTCGCCGCGGACAGTCCCGCCGACCGTGTCTCGGGGCTCTACCTGGACACGGAGACCGGCTTCCTCGGGCGGTGGTCGCGCTACGACGACCACGCCGACGACGAGCGCGACACGCTGGTGACCTACCTGGAAGAGATCGCCGACGCGCTCGAAGCCCCGGCCCTCGCGCCCCGGGACGAGCCCGGGCTGATCGGCGGGACGCTGGTGTGGCGCAGCAGCGTCGATCCGGCGCGGGAGGACCGCTGGCAGGCTCTGGCCGCCCTCAGGTCAGAGTGACGTCATGACGTGCTTGATCCGGGTGTAGTCCTCGAAGCCGTAGGCCGAAAGGTCCTTGCCGTAGCCGGACTTCTTGAAGCCGCCGTGCGGCATCTCGGCGACGAGTGCCATGTGGGTGTTGATCCAGACGCAGCCGAAGTCGAGGTTCTTCGACATCCGCATCGCCCGCGCGTGGTCCCTGGTCCACACCGAGGAGGCCAGCGCGTAGTCGACGCCGTTGGCGTAGCGCACGGCCTCGGCCTCGTCGGTGAAGGACTGGACGGTCATGACCGGGCCGAAGACCTCGTTCTGGACGATCTCGTCGTCCTGGCGGAGGCCGGAGACGACGGTCGGGGCGTAGAAGTAGCCCTTGTCGCCGACCCGGTGGCCGCCCGTCTCGATCCTGGCGTGCTCGGGGAGGCGCTCGACGAAGCCGCTGACCTGGGCGAGCTGGCCCGCGTTGTTGAGGGGGCCGTAGAGCACGTCCTCGTCGTCCGGCAGGCCCGTCTTCGTCTCCGCCGCCGCCTTCGCGAGCGCGGCCACGAACTCGTCGTGCACCGACTCGTGGACCAGGACCCGGGTCGCGGCCGTGCAGTCCTGGCCGGCGTTGAAGAAGCCGCCGACGACCAGGTCCTCGACCGCCTTGTCCAGGTCGGCGTCCTCGAAGACCACCGCCGGAGCCTTGCCGCCGAGTTCCAGGTGGACGCGCTTGACGTCCTTCGCCGCGCTCTGGGCGACCTGGATGCCGGCGCGTACCGAGCCGGTGATGGAGGCCATCGCGGGGGTGGGGTGCTCCACCATCAGCCGGCCGGTGTCGCGGTCGCCGCAGACCACGTTGAAGACGCCCTTGGGAACGATCGAGCCGATGATCTCGGCCAGCAGGACGGTGGAGGCCGGGGTGGTGTCCGAGGGCTTGAGGACCACCGCGTTGCCGGCCGCCAGCGCGGGCGCGAACTTCCAAACGGCCATCAGCAGCGGGTAGTTCCAGGGCGCGACCTGTGCGCACACACCGACGGGCTCGCGCCTGATGATCGAGGTCATGCCCTCCATGTACTCGCCTGCCGAACGCCCTTCGAGCATCCGCGCCGCGCCCGCGAAGAAGCGGATCTGGTCGATGGCGGGGGCGAGTTCCTCGCTGCGGGTGAGGTGCAGCGGCTTGCCGGTGTCGCGGCTCTCGACGGCGACCAGTTCGTCGTCCCTCGCCTCCATCGCGTCGGCGATCTTCAACAGCGCGCGCTGCCGTACGGACGGGGTGGTGTCGCGCCAGACGGGGAACGCCGCTGCGGCGGCGGCCATCGCCGCGTCGACGTCGGCCGCCCCGGAGAGCGGGGAGGTCGCGTAGACGTCACCGGTGGTGGGGTCCACCACATCGAGGGTGCGGCCGTCCGAGGCGTCCGCGAACGCACCGTCGATGTAGTTGCGGAAGGTCGTGCTCATGGACGTCACTCCTGGTCAGGCGGCGCTGCGGGCGGACAGATGCTCGTGTACGGCGACCCAGCCGCCGTCGGCACGGGCGAAGACGATGGTCTCCCGCTCCTGGACGGTCTCCTCGCCGGAGTCGGTGGCGATCCGGGTCTCCACGTCGTGGCTGAAGACGGCCGTGTCACCGAAGGGCTGGATCAGCTGGGCGGAGGAGGTGCAGCCGAGGATGCGGAAACCGTCCTCGTCCACCCACCGCTGCCACAGCGCGCGGTACTCGGCGGTGGAGCCGAGCCGCTGCGGGGTGGTGTGGAAGACGAAGCTCGCGTCCGGGGCGAAGGCGCCGAAGTAGTCGTCGATGCGGCCCTCGGCGAAGGCGGCGACGAGCGCGTCCGCGGCGGCCCGGACTTCCTGGACGGTGGTGGTGCTCATGCACGGCTCCTTGCGTGGGATCAGGGGGATCAGTGGGCCGCCGCGGGCTCGGTGACGGGCTCCTCGGTGCCGCCGCCGGTGATCGGCGGCACCGGTGCGTCGGAGGGCCGGACGAAGCGGGGTCCTGCCGGTCCGTACACCTCGCGCGGCTCGGGGAACACGGTGAGCAGGGCCAGGTAGAGGACGACCGCGAGGGCGAGGCCGACCGGCAGTGAGATGTCGGTGCCGCCCGCGAGGTCGCCGAGCGGGCCGACGAACTGGCCGGGGAGGTTGGTGAACAGAAGGGCCACGACGGCGGAGACCAGCCAGGTGGACATGCCGCGCCAGTTCCAGCCGTGCGTGAACCAGTAACGGCCGCCGCGCTGACGGCGGTTGAAGACCTGCAGGGCGTCCGGGTCGTACCAGCCGCGCCGGGTGACGTAGCCGAGCGTCATGACGATCATCCAGGGCGCGGTACAGGTGATGATCAGCGTCGCGAAGGTCGAGATGGACTGCGTGAGGTTCAGCGCGAAGCGGCCGACGAAGATGAACCCGATCGACAGGGCGCCGATGAAGAAGGTGGCCTGGACTCGGCTGAAGCGCGTGAAGACGCTGGAGAAGTCGAGGCCCGTGCCGTAGAGGGACGTCGTGCCGGTGGAGAGGCCGCCGATCAGGGCGATCAGGCACAGCGGCAGGAAGTACCAGCCGGGCGAGACGGCGAGGAGCCCGCCGACGTAGTTCGGGGCGGCCGGGTCGACGTACTTCGCGGCCTTCGAGGCGATGATCGACGCGGTGGCCAGGCCGAAGAGGAACGGCAGCAGGGTGGCGAGCTGGGCGAGGAACGCGGCGCCCATCACCCGGCGGCGCGGGGCCCCGGCCGGGATGTAGCGGGACCAGTCGCCGAGGAACGCGCCGAAGGAGACCGGGTTGGAGAGCACGATCAGGGCGGCGCCGATGAACGAAGGCCAGAACAGCGGGTCGGCGGTGGAGGCGAAGGTGCCCGCGTATCCGGGGTCGAAGTCGCCGGCGAAGGCGAAGGCGCCGAGCACGAAGAGGGCCGACGCGGCCAGCACCGCGATCTTGTTGACCAGCAGCATGAACTTGAAGCCGTAGACGCAGACGGCCAGGACGAGCCCGGCGAAGACCGCGTACGCGATGCCGTAGGTGACGTCCGACTCGGGGACGTCGACGAGGCGATGTGCGCCGCCGACGAGCGCGTCACCCGAGGACCACACGGAGATGGAGAAGAACGCGACGGCGGTGAGCAGGGAGAGGAACGAGCCGACGACCCTGCCGTGCACGCCCAGGTGGGCGGAGGAGGAGACGGCGTTGTTCGTGCCGTTGGTGGGGCCGAACAGGGCCATCGGGGCCAGCAGCAGCGCGCCCGCGACCAGGCCGAGGACGGTGGCGGCGAGGCCCTGCCAGAAGGAGAGGCCGAAGAGGATCGGGAAGGCGCCCAGCACACAGGTGGCGAAGGTGTTGGCACCGCCGAAGGCGAGCCGGAACAGGTCGACCGGGCGGGCCGTGCGGTCCTCGTCCGGGATCCGTTCGACGCCGTAGGTCTCGATTTCCGTGATCGAGGTCGTCACTGGCGCTCCACCTTCCGTTCATGCGAGGGGCCGGTTCCACAGTCTGTGGCCCGCGCACGACCGGCGACAATTGTGTCGGTCACGGAGCGATAGGCTTCCTTTTGTGGCTGGAAACAAAGTGACCGTCGAGGATCTGCTCGCCTTCCCCGCGCTGCAGCTCTCCGTGAAGGCCGGCCGCGGCGGGCTCGGCAGGTCCGTGTCCTGGGCGCACGCCAGCGAGCTCACCGATCCGACGCCCTGGCTGCTGGGCGCCGAGGTGATCATGACGACGGGTCTCGCGGTGCCCCGTACGGCGGCCGGACAGCGCGCCTATCTGGAGCGGCTGGACGACGCCGGAGTGTCCGCGCTCGCGCTCTCCGCGCAGCTGCACATGCCGCCGCTGCACGAGGCGTTCTTCCGCGCGGCGGAGGAGCGTGGCTTCCCGGTGCTTGAAGTGCCGCTCGCCGTCCCGTTCATCGCGGTCTCGCAGGAGGTCGCGGCCGCCGTCCAGGAGGACGCCCGGCACCGGCTGGGCGCCCAGCTCCAGGTCTTCGGCGCGCTGCGCTGGCTGGTCGCCGAGGACCTGGACACACCGGCCCTGCTGCGCCGCCTCGAAGACCTCTCGGGCTACGACGTCTATCTGTGCACGCCACAGGGCCGCCCGCTGCTGCCCGGCGTCCCCGTGCCGGATCCCACCGTCCTGCCGGCCTCCGTCGACGCCCCGCCGACCGTGCCCGGCGGATTCGTCCTGCCGGTGCCCGCGCCCGGCGGCCCGGCGGGCTTCCTCGTCGCCTACGAGCGGCAGGGCGCCCAGCCCGCGGGGCTCGCCGTCGCCCAGCACATCGCCACCGTGGCGGCGCTGCGGCTCGCGATGGTGCGCAACGAACGCGAGACGCTGCGCCGCGAGGGCGCGGAGACCCTGGCCGAACTGCTACAGGAGGTCCTCGACCCGGAGGCGGCGCGCCGCCGGCTCGCCCGGCACGCGATCGACGGCGACACCGTGCTCCTCGTGGTGCGCCACACCACCGACGAGGCGCTGCTGCGCTGTCTGGAGGACCACCCCCATCTGCTGCTCACCCGGGGCGAGGACCGCTATGTCCTGGGCGCGCCGGAGCTGACCGTGGCCATCGGTGAACTGCCGGGCGTGGCGGCCGGGATGAGCCGCCCCTTCCTGCCCGGAGCCGCGCTGCGGGTCGCCCAGCGCGAGGCGCTCTGGGCGGTCTCCAAGGCGATGGAGTCGGGCCGACCCGTCGTCCGCTACGGCGACGACGCGACCGGCCGCTGGTTGCCCGACGACCCGGCCGTCCTGACGGCACTGGTCGAGCACGTGCTCGGCGAGGTCCTGCGCTACGACGAGGCCCACGACTCGCAGCTGCTGGTCTCCGCCCGCACCTGGATGGAGCGGGACCGCCGCACCGACACGGCCGCGGCGGCCCTGCACATCCATCCGAACACCCTCGCCTACCGGCTGCGCCGCTTCGGCACCCTCACCCACCGCGACCTGACGTCGACGGGGGCGCTGGCCGAAGTCTGGCTGGCGATCCAGGCGGCGGGGGCACTGGGCCTCACCGACTGAGCACCGCCCGCGCTCAGGCCCAGGCCGTCACCGGCACGAACGAGCTGTCCGTACGGAAGAGGTCCGTGCCGTCTGTCGGGTCCACCCGGAGTTGGTAGTTGTAGTGGCGCAGGTAGTAGCCGGGGTAGTTGTACGACTCGAAGCGGAGCGAGCCGGTCGTGGCGCCGGTCCGGGCGTAGAACGTGGCGTCCTTCGCGAACGTAGTCGTGCCGTCGCCGGCGTCGAAGCGGCCCCGGAAGTCGTAGTGGCGCAGGTAGTTGCCCGCGCTGTCCCGGAACGAGAAGCCGGTCGCGTCGGCGAGGCCCGCGACAACCGTGAACGTGGACGCCTGCTTCAGCGCGGTGGTGCTCGCGCTGGTCACCACCGGCAGGTTGAGCAGGGAGGACACCTCCTGCCAGTAGCGGGTGGTGTAGTTGGCGGACTGGAAGGAGCGGGTGACGCCGGCCGCGAGGCTCGGGCCGCCCGACACCGTCTCCTTGATGACCGTGAAGTGGCGTGCCGTGCCGGAGAGGGTGGTGAGCGCGGTCGGCGCGGACCAGGTGGCGAAGGTGTCGTAGCTGTCGCTGTAGTAGTAGTTGCCGTCGCCGTAGCCGTCGAAGAAGATCCGCCAGCCGCCGTTGTCGAGCTGGACGACCGAGGGGCCCTCGCGGTAGCTGCCCCAGCCGGCCCAGTCGCCGGTCCTGGAGATCGTGTAGGGGCCGGTCAGGCTGGTGGCGGTGCCGTACTCGATGTACTTGGCCGTCTCGTTCTTCGTGAACGCGTGGTAGGTCGAGCCGATGCGCACGATGTACGTGTCGATGTGGTTGGAGCCGATGCCGGACAGGGCGACCGGTGAACTCCAGGCGGTGAGCGCGGAGTTGGTGGCCTTCAGCCGGTACGGCGTGAAGATCCACTCGTCGTCGGTGGTCGAGCAGGACACGATGACGTTGACGCTGCCGTCGCTGTCGACGAACCACTCGGGGGCCCAGGCGCGGGACAGGTTGGTGATCGGGACCGTGTAGTCGTAGAGGAAGGTCCAGTTGACGCGGTCGGTGCTGCGGGCGAAGCCGATGGTGGTGCTGACGTCCTCCCAGGTGTGGGTGGTGTACGTCAGGTAGTAGCCGTCGGTGTGCTTGAACACGCTGGCGTCGCGGATGCGGTTGCTGGGCGGGGTGTAGGCGGAGGCCTGGACGAGGCGGAAGTCGGTGGCGTCGTCGGACTGGTAGACGTTGACGGTGCCGTCGTCGCTGTTGAGGAACGGGACGATCGTGTAGCGGGTGGCGTAGCCGCTCGACGGGGCGGCGGCCAGAGCCGTGCCGAGCAGTCCGGGGGCCTCGCCCAGGACGAGTGCCGAGGCGGGCAGGGCGGCCAGCGCGCGCAGCAGGGCACGGCGGGACGGTGTGGGGGGACGTGTGGTCACGGGCGGCTCTCCCGGAGACTCGGACGTTCGCCATGTCGAACGCGGTTCGTGAATTCGGTCAGAAGGTAGGGGTGGGTCAGGAACACGTCAATGGTTTGCGCAGTGCTGGACGATCTCTGTGGGAAGCCTGTGGCGGACCGTCAACCATCCACACCACGCCGGAAGTTGCCGCATCCGCACCACGCCGGGCGCCCGGCCGTTACCGTTCGGTGGACCACCCGCTCCGGAGGTGCCGCCATGACGCCCGACCGCTCCCCCGGCCTCGCCGAGTCCGCCCGCGCGCTGGCCGCCGGTGAGGTGACGTCACGCACCCTGACCGAGCGGGCACTGAACCGGATCGAGGCAACTCAGGCCTCCCTGAACGCCTTTCGGGTCGTACGGCGGGAAGCCGCGCTCGCCGAGGCCGACGCGGCGGACCGCGAACTGGCCGCCGGAATCCGCAAGTTGCTGCTCGGGGTACCGGTCGCCGTCAAGGACGACACGGACGTGGCGGGCGAACCGACCGCGTTCGGCTGCCGGGGCGAGTTCCCGCCGGCGGCCGAGGACGGGGAGGCGGTACGACGGCTGCGGGCGGCCGGTGCCGTCATCGTCGGGAAGACGAACACCTGCGAGCTCGGGCAGTGGCCGTTCACCGAGGGGCCCGCGTTCGGCGCGACCCGCAATCCGTGGAACTCCCGTCATACGCCCGGGGGTTCGTCCGGCGGCTCTGCGGCGGCCGTCGCTGCGGGCCTGGTCCCGGCCGCGCTCGGCTCGGACGGCGCCGGGTCGGTGCGCATCCCCGCCTCCTGGACCCACCTCATCGGCGTCAAGCCGCAGCGCGGCCGTATCTCCACCTGGCCGCGCGGCGAGTCCTTCCAGGGCATCACCGTCAACGGCACCCTCGCCCGTACGGTCGAGGACGCGGCCCTGCTCCTGGACGCGGCGAGCGGCAATCACGCCCAGGACCCGCACCGGCCGCCCGCGCTGCGCATGTCCGAGGCCGTGGGGCGCGAACCCGGCCGACTGCGCATCGCGCTCTCCCTGAAGCCGCCGTTCACCGCGCTGCCCGCCCGGCTGCGCCCGGACGTACGGGCTCGGGTCCTCGAACTCGCCGAGAAACTCGCGCAGTTGGGCCATACCGTCGTAGAGGCGGATCCACCGTACGGACAGATCGGGCTGACGTTCGTCCCGCGCGCCACCGTCGGTCTCGCCGAGCGGGTCCGCGAGGCACCGCACCCCGGGCTCCTCGACCGGCGCACCCTGGACGCCGCCCGCCTCGGCCGGCTGCTCGGCGGGGCCCCGCTGCGGGCGGCGCGGCGCGCGGAGGCGACCCTGCACGACCGGTTCGGCGCGTTCTTCGGGATGTACGACCTGGTCCTCGCGCCGACAACTGCCGCTCCCCCGCCCCTTGTCGGCGCGTTGCTCGGCCTGGACGGCCTGGCCACCGACCGCGAGATGATCGCCGCCTGTCCCTACGCCTGGCCGTGGAACGTCCTCGGCTGGCCCGGCGTCAATGTCCCCGCCGGGTTCGTCGCGGGCGGACTCCCGGTCGGCGCCCAGCTGTTGGGCCCGGCGAACAGCGAACCGCTGCTGCTCTCGCTCGCCGCCCAGCTGGAGGCGGAGCTGCGCTGGCACGAGCGGTGGCCGGAGCCGATCGGCACGGATTCCCCGGCGGCACAGCGCAGTTCGGCCCGTACCCTGTGACCATGGAAGACGCTTCGATGGTCGGGCTGATGGGGCGGGTCACCGGAACGGTCGGACCCGGGCTCGTCGGTGAGGTGATCGTCCGGGTGCGCGGCGGCGCCGAGCACTTCCTCGCGTACGCCGCCACCGGCACCGGCCGGATCGAGCGGGGCACCGTGGTGATGGTCGTGGAATATCTCCCGCCGCGTACCGTCTACGTAACGGAGGCGTACGACAGTTGAGCGTACTCCCCCGCAGGTGAGAGGCGTTTCAAGGGCGTTCGCGTCAAGATTGCAACAAGGATCCGTCAGCGTCTGTACCCCGGTGTCGCACAGGCGCACACTCCCTTCGTTCGGTGCCGAAAGGGCACCATCAAAAGGGGGCGTATGCCGATGGTCATCGGCGTCGTAGCGGGGGTGGCGGTTGTCGCCATTCTCGTACTGATCGGTCTGTTCAAGTCGATGTGGCGGGTCGCCGAGCCCAACGAGGCACTCATCATCTCCGGCTCGAAACACCGTACCGAAGGCCTCGAAGAGGGCATGGGGTTCCGCATCGTCACGGGGCGCGGCACGCTGGTGCTGCCGGGTGTGCAGGCGGTGCGCAAGATCTCGCTGGACCTCAACGAGACCGAGTTGCACGTGGATTGTGTGACCACCCAGGGCATTCCGCTCAAGGTGCGGGGCGTGGTCATCTTCAAGGTGGGCGACGACTTCGTGTCGATCGCCAACGCGGGCCGTCGTTTCCTCGACCAGCAGAAGATGATGTCGGAGCGGGTGCACAACGTGTTCGCCGGTCATCTCCGGTCCATCGTGGGCGGGTTGACGGTCGAGGACATGATCCGCGACCGGGAGAAACTGACCGGCCAGACCCGTGCCGCCTGCGGTACGGAGATGGAGAAGCTGGGCCTGATCGTGGACTCGCTGCAGATCCACGAGATCGAGGACCCGACCGGGTACATCAAGAACCTCGCGATGCCGCACGCCGCCGCCGTCCAGCGGGACGCGCGCATCGCGCAGGCCGAGGCCAACCGGCTGGCCACCGAGGCCGAACAGAAGGCCGCGGCACGGATGTCGGAGGCCACCCGGGACAGCGAGATCCTGCAGGCCGGCTACCAGGCCGAGCGCGACAAGGCGGCGGCCAAGGCCCGGCAGGCCGGACCGCTCGCGGACGCCGCCGCCCGGCAGGACGTCGTCGTGCAGGAGACCCGGATCGCCGAACTCGACGCCCTGCGGCGGGAACAGCAGCTCCAGGCGGACGTCCGCAAGCCCGCGGACGCCCAGGCGTACGAGACCCGGGCCCGCGCCGAGGCCGAGCGTGACGCGCGGATCTCCGCGGCTCAAGCCAAGGCCAAGGAGACCGAGTTGGCAGCCCTGGCCGAGGCGAGCCGGATCAAGACGGCCGCGAACGCCGAGGCCGAGGCGACCCAGGCACGCGGTGCGGCCGCAGCGACGGCGACCAGGGCCACCGGTGAGGCCGAGGCCGCCGCGGCCCAGGCGAAGGGTCTGGCCGCCGCCGAGGCGACCCGGGCCCAGGGTCTGGCCGAGGCGGAGGCCATCAAGGCGAGGGCCGCGGCCCTCGCCGAGAACCAGGAAGCGGTGGTCGCGCAGCAACTCGCCGAGAACTGGCCGGAGATCGTGCGGGCCGGCGCGTCCGCGTTCGGCAGCGTCGACAACATGGTGGTCCTCAACGGGGCCGACGGCATGGCGGAGATGCTCGCCAAGGCCCTCACGATGGGCGGTGCCGGACTCGGTCTGGCCCGCCAGCTGCTCTCCACGATGAACGAGAACGGGCAGGCCCCGAACGGGACTTCGGCCCTCAACGGGAGTGTGCAACCGTCGTCGCAGAAGGTGCCGGTGGAGACGGACGAGAAGTGACGTCAACGGGAGGCTGACGTACCGGTCACGGGGGACACCCTCTAAGGTGCCCCCCGTGACCGCCTTTACCGATGAGAACGTCCCGGGCCGCTTCGGCCCCTCCGCCACCACCGAGGCCGACCCGCGCGAGGTCGGCAAGGTGCGTACCGAGTACTCTCCCGCACACGACGGGGACCCCGACCCCGGTGAGATCGTCTGGACCTGGGTGCCGTTCGAGGAGAACGACGGCCGGGGCAAGGACCGCCCGGTGCTCGTCGTCGCCCGTGAGCCCGGCGGGACCCTGCTCGCCGTCCAGCTCTCCAGCAAGCGGCACGACGCCGACCGCGAGTGGGTGGCGATCGGCAACGGCCCGTGGGACAAGTCGGGCCGCGACTCGTGGGTCGACGTGGACCGCATCCTGCGCCTGCACGAGGACGGCATGCGCCGCGAGGCGTGCGCGATCGACCAGATGCGCTTCAACCTCGTCCGCCACCGGCTGCACGAGCGCTACGGCTGGACCTGACGGGCTAGCTCCGGAGCTGACGCTCTGGGAAAGCCCGAACGAAAGCGGCCCGGACCGTGGCACCCGGTGTGCGGTCCAGGATGCCGAACACCACGTGCTCGAAGGCCGCGGCGAACCGTCCGCCCGGCCCGAGCAGCGTGTGGAAGGCGCCCGCGACCTGTGCCGGGTCGTTCTGGAACACCCCGCAGCCCCAGGCCCCCAGGACCAGCCGCCGGTAGCCGTGCGTCAGCGCCGTCTCCAGCACCCGCTCCGCCCGTGCGGCGACGGCGCCCGGCAGCTCGGCCGCGCGCTCCGGTGCCGTGCGCAGGACGACCCCGGCGTTCGGCGCGGCGGCGGTCAGGAAGCCGGCGGTGTACGGCTCGTCCAGGAGGCGGCCCTTGTCGTCGCGGAAGACGGGGACGGCCGGTGAGTGGATGACCCGGTCCGTGTAGAACGGGTCCCGGTGGGCGCGGTGATGGTCGTAGAAACCGCGGGCCTCGAGCAGGCAGGTGTACAGCGCGGAGGCGCGGCACAGGGCCTCTTCCTGGGCCTGCGCGCCGTTGAGGAAGCCGCCGCCCGGATTGCGGGCCGAGGCGAAGTTCAGCACGGCGACCTGGCCGGTGAGCCGGCGGGCGGCCTCCAGGCTGCTCTCGCCCGTGACCTCGATGAACGTGTCCACCGGCGAGAGTGCCGGTATGCGCACCGGTCCCGGTCCGTGCAGGCCGGTGCCCGCCCGGGCCGCCTCGATCTCGGCCGCGATGGACACCTCGCGCCCGTCCGCCGTGCGGTACCCGCCGGCCGCCACGATCTGCTCGGTCTGCTGCGCGATGCCGCGCAGGCGCGCGCTCATGGCATAACCCCCGTGTACGCCATGAGAGCGCGCCCCGCGATCTCCCCCGTGTTCTCCCCCGTCGTGCTCATACCTGCATCGTGAGCGATGCTGGTCGTGCGGTGCAACGGAGTTTCCGGGCTCCGCGAACGGCCGGCGAACCGGAGATTACCGATCCCGAACGTGGCAATACGCACCCTTGTGCGACCAGCCGCGAGGGTCTTGGGTGGGACGAGTGTGCCGGCCCGGGCCCAACCGAAACCGGGCCGGTGGCATGGTGGAATCTCAGGAGGATCCCGACATGTCCGATACGGCAAGTGACTGTAGCGACTGTACGGAGCCCCGTACCGCGGTCACCGAACCCGAGGTGGAGGCCCTGGTCAAGGGCATCTGCTTCAAGACCGGTCCGCCCCGAACCCTCGGGGTCGAAGTGGAATGGCTCGTCCACGAGCTGCGGCTGCCGCAGCTCCCCGTGACACCCGAACGACTCGAAGCGGCCTATGCCGCGTTGAAGACCGTGCACCTGAGGTCGGCGCTCACCGTCGAGCCCGGCGGCCAGCTGGAACTGAGCTCGTCGCCCGCCGCCTCCCTGATGGAGTGCATCGGTTCCGTCTCCCAAGACCTCGACACCGTCCGCGCGGTGCTGGCCCGCGACAACCTGGGGCTGGTCGGCGTCGGCCACGATCCCTGGCACCCGCCGCGCCGGTTCCTGCACGAGCCGCGCTATGACGCGATGGAGCGCTGCCTCGACCGCACCGGCCCCGCCGGCCGCCGCATGATGTGCAGCTCGGCGTCCGTGCAGGTGTGCCTGGACGCCGGCTACGAGGAGCCGGGACCGCTCGGCCACGGGCGGCGCTGGTGGCTGGCGCACCAGCTGGGCGCGGTGCTGGTGGCCGCGTTCGCCAACTCCCCGCTGGTCGGCCGCAGCCCCACGGGCTGGCGTTCCTCCCGGCAGCTGATCTGGATGGAGATCGGCCCCGGGCGGGCGGGCGCGCCCCCGCTGGACGCGGAGCCGCGCGGCGCCTGGGCGGAGCACGTCCTCGACTCGCCGGTGATGTGCGTCCGGCGCGAGGACGGCCCGTGGGACGTGCCCGAGGGGCTCACGTTCCGGGAGTGGACCCGGTCCTCGACGCCCCCGACCCGTGCCGACCTCGACTATCACCTCACCACTCTGTTCCCGCCGGTCAGACCGCGCGGCCATCTCGAACTGCGCATGATCGACGCGCAGCCCGGGGACGACGGCTGGATCGTGCCGCTGGCCGTGACGACGGCGCTGTTCGACGACCCGGAGGCCGCCGAGACCGCGTACCGGGCCGTGAAGCCGCTGGCCGAGCGGTCCCTGGGGCTGCCCGCGCCGCACAATCCGCTGTGGATCGACGCGGCCCGCTACGGACTGTCCGACCCGGAGCTGCACGAAGTGGCGCTCGTCTGCTTCGCGACGGCGCTGGAGGCCCTGCCCCGGCTGGGCGCCAGCGCCAAGGTCACGGACGCCGTCCGCGCGTACTTCGACCGCTATGTCATCCGGGGCCGCTGCCCCGCCGACGATCTGCTCGACCGCGTGCGTGGCACGGACAGCCGCCCGCACGGGAAGGACATCCGCACATGACCGACGCCGACACGACCGTTGATGACACGACCGTTGATGACATCGATATCGAGGCGCTCAGGGAACGGGCGCTGACCACCCTCACCACGGCCCGGGACCGCACCACGCTCCTGACGAGCTGCGTGGACGAGCCCGAACTCACCGCTCAGCACTCGCCGTTGATGTCCCCTCTGGTCTGGGACCTCGCACACATCGGCAACCAGGAGGAGCTGTGGCTGCTGCGGGCCGTCGGCGGCCGGGACGCGATGCGGCCCGAGATCGACGGCCTCTACGACGCGTTCGAGCACCCGCGCTCCGAACGCCCCTCGCTGCCGCTGCTGCCGCCCGCGGAGGCCCGGCAGTACGCGGCCGAGGTGCGCGGCCGGGTGACGGACGTACTCGCTGATTCGGCGTTCCGCGGGACGCGGCTGACGGAGGCGGGCTTCGCCTTCGGGATGATCGCCCAGCACGAACAGCAGCACGACGAAACGATGTTGATCACCCATCAGCTCCGCACGGGGCCACAGGCGTTGACGGCTCCGGACCCGGAACCGGTACCGCTGTTCACCGGCCCGGCCGAAGTCCTCGTCCCCGGCGGCCCGTTCACCATGGGCACCTCCACCGAGCCGTGGGCCCTGGACAACGAGAAGCCCGCGCACCGGCGCGAGGTGGCCCCCTTCTACATCGACACGACCCCGGTGACCAACGGCGCGTATCTGGCGTTCATCGAGGACGGCGGCTACGACGACCCGCGCTGGTGGACGAAGGAGGGCTGGGCGCACATCCGCCGCAACTCCGTTGTCGCGCCGCAGTTCTGGCGCCGTGAGGCGGGCCAGTGGCTGCGGCGCCGGTTCGGTGTCACGGAGGCCGTGCCGCTCGACGAGCCGGTGGTGCACGTGTGCTGGTACGAGGCCGACGCCTACGCCCGCTGGGCCGGACGCCGGCTGCCCACCGAGGCCGAGTGGGAGAAGGCGGCCCGCCACGACCCGGTGAACGACCGCTCGATGCGCTACCCGTGGGGCGACGCCGACCCGGCCCCTGAGCACGCCAACCTCGGCCAGCGTCACCTCCGCCCGGCCCCTGCGGGCAGCTATCCGGCGGGCGAATCACCGCTGGGGGTACGCCAGTTGATCGGTGACGTGTGGGAGTGGACGTCGAGCGACTTCCTGCCCTACCCGGGGTTCAGGGCGTTCCCGTACAAGGAGTACTCGGAGGTGTTCTTCGGCCCCGAGTACAAGGTGCTGCGGGGCGGTTCGTTCGCCGTGGACGAGGTGGCCTGCCGGGGCACGTTCCGCAACTGGGACTATCCGATCCGGCGGCAGATCTTCTCCGGCTTCCGCACCGCCCGCTCGGGGGCCGTCTGATGTGCCGTCATCTGGCATACCTGGGACCCGAGGAGCCGCTCGGCCGGCTCCTCGTGGACCCGGAGCACAGCCTGTACCGCCAGTCCTGGGAACCGCGTCGGCAGAAGCACGGGAGGGTCAACGCCGATGGTTTCGGGGTGGGTTGGTACGCCGAGGGCGACCCGGTGCCGGGCCGCTACCGGCGGGCCGTGCCCATCTGGGGCGACCAGTCCTTCGCCGACCTGGCCCGCGTGGTCCGTACGGGGGCGCTGCTGGCCGCCGTACGGGACGCGACGTTCGCGGGTGCGGACGGGGAGGCCGCGGCGGCGCCGTTCGCCACGGGCCCCTGGCTGTTCAGCCACAACGGCGCCGTCACCGGCTGGCCCCAGACGCTCGCGGCGCTCGCCCAACGGCTGCCGCCGGTGGACCTGTTGTCCCTTGAGGCCCGCTGCGACTCGGCGCTCGTCTGGGCGCTGGTCCTGGGCCGGCTGCGGGCGGGCGACGAGGAGGGCCAGGCGCTGGCCGACACGGTGGTGGAGGTCGCCCATGCCGCCCCCGGCTCCCGTCTCAACCTCCTTCTCACCAACGGTGAGTCGATCGCCGCGACGGCCTGGGGCGACACCCTCTGGTACCTCTCGGAGCCCGGCCGCCGCACGGTCGTCGCCTCCGAGCCCTACGACGACGACCCGCACTGGCAGGAGGTCCCCGACCGCACCTTGCTCACCGCGACCCGCGCCGAGGTCCTCCTCACCCCCCTCAAAGATCTCGCACCATCGAAGGAGCCCCGCACGTGAGCCCGTTCCTTCTCACCCGCACCCTGCCCGAGGACGCCACCGACGCGGCCCTGCGCGCCGACGTCCTGCACGGCCTCACCCGCACCCCGAAGACCCTCCCGCCGAAGTGGTTCTACGACACTCACGGCAGCGAACTCTTCGAGCAGATCACCGAGTTGCCCGAGTACTACCCGACCCGCGCGGAACGGGAGATCCTCATCGACCGGGCCGGCGAGATCGCCGCCGCGACCGGCGCGCGGACGCTCGTCGAGCTGGGCTCCGGTTCCTCGGACAAGACGCGCCACCTCCTCGACGCGTTCACCGACCTGGCCCTGTACGTCCCCGTCGACGTCAGCGAGAGCGCGCTCACGCAGGCCGGGCACGCCCTCATCGCGGAGCGGCCGGGGCTCGACGTACATGCCCTGATCGCCGACTTCACCGGCGCGATCACCCTCCCGGAGACACCGGGACCGCGCCTGCTGGCGTTCCTCGGCGGCACGATCGGCAACCTGCTGCCGGCCGAACGCGCCACGTTCTTCGACGGCCTCCGCGCACTGCTCTCACCCGGCGACGCGCTGCTGCTGGGCACGGACCTGGTCAAGGACGAACAGGTGCTGGTCAGGGCCTACGACGACGCGGCCGGGGTGACGGCCGCGTTCAACAAGAACGTCCTGGCCGTGGTCGACCGCGAACTGGGCGCCGACTTCGACGCCGCCGCCTTCGACCACGTGGCCCTCTGGGACGCCGGCAACGAGTGGATCGAGATGCGGCTGCGGTCCCGCACGGACCAGACCGTCAAGATCCCGGCGCTCGATCTCGCCGTCGACTTCACGGCCGGCGAGGAACTGCGCACGGAGATCTCGGCGAAGTTCCGCAAGGAGGGCGTGCGGAGCGAACTGGCGGCGGCCGGGCTGGAGTTGGCCCACTGGTGGACCGACCGGGAGGGCCGCTTCGCGCTGTCGCTGAGCGTGGTGCGCTGACGGCGGATGACGGGCCGTCTCGCGCACTGCCGCGCCTTGGGGCACGGTGGAGTTTGGAGTGACGCGTGACGCGCCCGTCACGGCCGAGAGGAGTACCCGCATGTCCAACCACACGTACCGGGTCACCGAGATCGTCGGCACCTCCCACGAGGGCATCGACCAGGCCATCCGCAACGGCGTCGCCCGCGCCGCGCAGACCTTGCGCAGCCTCGACTGGTTCGAGGTGACGCAGGTAAGGGGCCAGATCGAGAACGGGCAGATCGAGCACTTCCAGGTCGGCCTCAAGGTCGGCTTCCGCATCGAGGACGAGGACTGACGGCCGGACTCGCAGTGCGCCTACCGTGGGCGCACCGCGTAGGTCAGGTGCGTCACCCGCGAAGACGGCTGCGAACGGAGCGGCTCCAGCGCGATCCTGGACGCGTCCACGCCGTCGAACAGGCGGGTGCCGGTGCCGAAGAGCACCGGTGACAGCGTGATCGAGAACTCGTCGACCAGGCCCGCATTGAGGTACTCCAGGATCGTCGCACCGCCGCCGGCGATGCGGACGTCGAGGTCCCCGGCGGCCTCACGGGCCTGGTCGAGGGCGTGCTCGATGCCGTCGTCGAAGAAGTGGAACGTGGTGCCGCCGGGCCGCTCCCACGGGTCACGCTTGGTGTGCGTCACCACGAAGACCGGGGTGTGGAAGGGCGCCTCCTCCGGCCAGGACCGCTCGCCGAGGTCGAACATGCGCCTGCCCATGACGCTCGCGCCGGTCCGCTCGAACGTCTCCCGCGCCATGTCGTTGTCGAGGCCCTCCTCGCCGCCCTCGCCCAGCTTCAGGTTCTCCCGGAAGAACCGCAGCGGGAACACCCACTGCTGCAGCTCCGTCCACTGCGCCAGCCAGCGCTGCACGTCCGGGTCGTCCCGTCTGCCGGGCGCGAAGAGCTCGTCCTGGTCGGGCACGGGCTCGGGTGCGACGAAGCCGTCCAGCGACATCGACACGCTGAAGAACACCTTCCCGGCCATCAGCTCTCCGCCCCCTTCCGCGCGAGGTCGGTGACATAGGCCGCCAGGCTGCCCAGGGTCTGCTCGCCGCCCTCGATCGCGTGGTACTTCTCGGCCGCCTCGTCGCGCAGTTCCCTGGTGGGGAACACCGTGCGCATGACGATCCGGGTCGCCGCGCCGGCCGCCGCGAAGGTCAGGACCGACTCGAAGGCGTCCGGGTCGTCGCGGGTCTCGCCGTGCAGCAGCTCGATCCGCTCAGGCGGGACGATCCGCGTCCAGCCAATCCACTCGGAGTAGTCGGTCCCGTCCGGCCCGTGCAGCACGAAGACCCACTCCCCGCCCTCGCGGAACTCGAAGGACCGCGTGGTGGTGGTGAACCCGTCCGGCCCCCACCACCGCGACAGATGCCGGACCTCGGTGAACGCCTCGAACACCAGCTCCTGCGGGGCGTCGATGACCCGGGAGATCACGATCTCCCGTTCGGCCGTCGCCGACTCCGCGCCCATTTCCCGCCTTGCCGCCGCCATCCGTCATTCCTCCTGCCGTGCCTGCTTGAGGTCCTGCACATAGGTGTCCAGCCGGTCGAAACTCTCGTTCCAGAACCGCTCGAATCCGCCGGCCCACTCGTGGACGGGCCGCAGCCCGCGGGCGTCCAGGCCGTACAGGCGCTGCTTGCCCGCCTCGCGGACCCGCACCAGGCCCACCTCCCGGAGCACCCGCAGATGCTTGGACGCCCCCGGCTGGCTCATCCCCAGCTCGTGCGCCAACTCGGTCACCGGCCGCTCGCCCGCCCGCAACAGCGCCAGGATCTCCCGGCGCTGCGGCTCGGCGATCGCGTTGAAGACGTCCGACGTCGTCGCTGCTCGTGCCATGCGGCCATCGTATGCCGATATGGGAATACGTCAAGCCGGAGAGGAACCGGGCGTGCCTTGCCGGATGACGCGGGTACGGCCCTCTCAGGTCCGGCCCTCCCCCTCCTGCGCCGCCTCCAGCGCGGCGGAGGGGGCGGTCCAGCGGGCCCGTACGACCCTGAAGCCGGCCCGCTCGGCGTCGTCGCAGACCAGCTCGTCGTCGTCCACGAGAACCCGGACGTCCCGGTCCCGGGCCAGCCGCTTGAGGATCTCCAGCTTGGTGCGGCGGGCGGGCCTGCGGTCGTCGTTGCGCCGCATGAACACCCGCCCCTCGGGCAGCCCCTGCGCTGCGAGCCAGTCGAGCGTGTCGCGCCGGCAGCGCTCGGGCCGCCCGGTCAGATAGACGACCTCGCACTCCTCGGCACACTCCAGCGCGAGCGCGACGCCCTCCGCCAACGGCGGGTCCTGTGACGCGGCGCCGAAGAAGCCGTCCCAGTCGCGCGGTTTGTTCTCCAGGAACCGCTGCCGGTGTGCCGTGTCGGCGAGGGTGTTGTCGAGGTCGAACACGGCGAGGGGCCGTCTGCTGTCAGCTGTCACCGGCCCACCATAGACAGCCCCCGCACCCCGGCAGCGAGCGCCCGAGGCCGTGGCCTCATGCTTCTCGTATGTCTGCCGCAACTCCCGCTCCCCGTACGTTCCTCATAGGCGCCGCCCGAGAACGACCCTGCACCCTGGTCGTCTGCCGGGGCTGCTGCTGCGGCGACCCGCGCAAGCTCCCCGGCACGGACCACGTCTGGCAGTTGGAACGACTGCGGTCGGGGTCCGCCGAGCACGGTTTCTCAGTGCGTACGACCGACTGCCTCGGCCCCTGCGACCAGGCCAACGTGATCGTGGTCCAGCCGTCGGCAGCGGGGCGGCGGGCCGGCGGACGGCCGACCTGGGTCGGGTTCGCGATGGACGACGGCTGCACGGAGGAAGTGCTGGAGTGGGCGGCGGCGGGCGGCCCGGGGCTCGCGGAGCCGCCCGTGACGCTGGAGCTGCAGTTCATCGACCCGCCGCGGGACGCACGCGTCCGGTCGCGGCGGTGAGCGCTCCGACCGACCCGGGGAATGCCGGGGGCCGACGGGCGTTGAACACCATGTGAGCTCCTTGATCGCCTCGACCCCGTTCTCCGTGCTCGACCGCTCGCGCACCCGCGAGGGGCACCCGCCCGCCGAGGCGCTGCGGGACACCGTGCGGCTGGCGCGGGAGGTCGAGGGGCTGGGCTATCACCGGTTCTGGGTGTCGGAGCACCACGGTGTGCCTGGGGTCGCCGGTTCCGCGCCGACCGTGCTGGCCGCCGCCGTCGCCTCGGCCACCCGGAGCATCCGGGTCGGGACGGGCGGGGTGATGCTGCCCAACCACCAACCCCTGGTCGTGGCCGAGCAGTTCGGGGTGCTGGAGTCGCTGTTCCCGGGCCGGATCGACATGGGCCTGGGCCGCTCGGTCGGCTTCACCGACGGCGTGCGCAAGGCTTTGGGCCGCGACAAGGACGACGCCGACGACTTCGCCGGACAACTCGACGAACTCCTCGGCTGGTTCCGGGGCACCTCCCCCACGGGCGCGCACGCGCGCCCCTCGGAGGGTCTCGCCGTCCCGCCGTTCGTGCTCGCGATGGGCGAGGGCGCCGACATCGCGGCCCGGGCCGGTCTGCCGATGGTGATCGGCGACCTGCGCAACCGGGAGAAGATGCGGCGCGGCATCGCCCACTACCGCGCCCGGTTCCGCCCCTCCCCCTGGGCCGCCGAGCCGTACGTCGTCATCTCGGGCACGATCGCCGTCGCCGCCACCCCCGAGGCCGCCCGGCGGCTCCTCGTCCCGGAGGCCTGGTCGATGGCGTACTCGCGCACCCACGGCACGTTCCCGCCACTGCCGCCCGCCGAGCGAGTGGAGCAACTGGCCATGTCCGACAAGGAGTTCGGCTTCTACGAGGCCGGGCTCAGCGGACAGCTCGCGGGCACCGAGGAGCAGGTGGCCCACGAGCTGGAGACGGTGCTGAAGGAGACGGGCGCGGACGAGGTCCTCGTCACCACCAGCACCCACGACCGCGAAGCCCTGCTGGACTCCTACCGGCGGCTCGCCTCACTCATGGGGTGAGCACCATCCGGAAGCGCGCGGCTCCGGACAGCATCCGCTGATACGCCTCGCCGGCCTGGTCCAGGGGTACGGTCTCCACCATCGGGTGGATGCCGTGCAGGACGCTGAAGTCCAGGGTGTCCTGTACGTCCTGCGCGGTGCCGGACGGGTGACCGCGAACCAGCTTGGCGCTCATGAGCAGTTGGAGCGGACTGATCCCCAACGGCGCGTTGTCTGCCCCGATGACCACCAGCTCGCCACGGGGCCTCAGCCCCTCCACGGTCGCCGATGCGGCGTCGGCGTTGCCCGCCGTGGCCAGGACCACCTTCGCGCCGCCCAACGCCCGCAGCGCCTCGGCGACTTCGGTGACCGCCGTGCTGTCGACGTAGTGGTGCGCGCCCAACTGCTTGGCGAAGTCGGCCTTTTCGGCGCCGCGCGCGATCGCCACGGTCTCGAATCCCATCGCGACCGCGTACTGCACACCCAGGTGACCGAGACCGCCGAGTCCGAGTACGGCCACCAGGTCGCCCGGCCCCGCCGCACTGCGCCGCAGCCCGTTGAAGGTGGTCACGCCCGCACAGCCCATGGGCGCGGCGGCACTGGCCGACAGGCCCTCGGGGATCCGGGCGAGCGCGTCAGTGGGCGCGATCGTCATCTCGGCGAAGCCGCCGTCGTACGCCCAGCCGGGCACCTTCAGGTTCTCGCAGACGATGAAGTCGCCCTGCCGGCAAGGGGTGCAGTAGCCGCAGCTGCCGCCGAACCAGCCGACCGCCACCCGGTCGCCGACCCGCCAGCCCCGGTCCGAGGTGCCCTCGCCGAGCGCGTCGATCCGTCCGGCGATCTCGTGCCCGGTGACGAGCGGGAAGCTCACGCCAGGCACTCCGGCGTTCACGAAGAAGGTGTCGCTGTGGCAGATCCCGCAGGCCTCCACGGCGATTCGCACATGACCGGGGCCGGGCTGCGGCACGGCCCGCTCGACGATCGTGAACTCGACGCCGGCAGCGGCGACTTGCGCGACTCGATAACTGCTCATACCTGTCTCCCTGCGGGATACGAATGCGGCTCGGCTAGTGCGCGGCCGCCTGGCGTACCCTGATCTCGATCGTGCCGTCGGTCGCGTCGACCTGTGCCTGGTCGCCCGCTTCGAGTTCGCCGGCGAGGAGCATGTCGGCGAGCCGGTCGTCGACCTCGCGCTGGATGGTGCGGCGCAACGGGCGGGCGCCGAAGTCGGGTTGATAGCCCAGGTTCGCGAGCAGGTCGGCCGCCGCGTCGGTGACCTCAAGGGTGACGTCCTGGGCGTGCAGCCTGCGCCGGGTGTGTTCCAGCAACAGGTCGACGATGTCGCGGAGTTGGGCGCGTTCCAGGCCGCGGAAGACGATGATCTCGTCGATGCGGTTGAGGAACTCGGGGCGGAAGTGCTGGTTCAGGACCGGCATCACCGTCTCGCGGACCTTGGCGTAGTCGTCGACGCCCGCCGCGAGGATGCGATCGGCGCCGATGTTCGACGTCATGATCACGACGGTGTTCTTGAAGTCGACCGTGCGGCCCTGCGAGTCGGTCAGCCGTCCGTCGTCCAGCAATTGCAGCAGGGTGTTGAAGACGTCGGGGTGCGCCTTCTCGACCTCGTCGAGCAGCAGCACGGCGTACGGCTGCCTGCGGACGGCCTCGGTGAGCTGCCCGGCCTCGTCGTGGCCGACGTATCCGGGAGGCGCTCCGACCAGGCGGGAGACGGTGTGCCGTTCCTGGAACTCGCTCATGTCGAGGCGGATCATGCGGCTCTCGTCGCCGAAGAGGGCGGCGGCAAGGGCGCGGGCCAGTTCGGTCTTGCCGACGCCGGTGGGGCCGAGGAAGAGGAAGCTGCCGATGGGCCGGTTCGGGTCGCTCATGCCGGCCCGGGCGCGGCGTACCGCGCGGGCGACGGCGGTGATCGCCTCGTCCTGGCCGACGACCCGCTCATGGAGGTGCTCCTCCAGCTTCATCAGCCGGGCGCGTTCCTCCTCGGTGAGCTGGGCGACGGGGATGCCGGTGGTGCGGGAGACGACCTCGGCGATGTCCTGGGCGGTGACCTTGGGCGCCTGTTCCTCGGCGGAGCCGCCGGCTTTCAGCTCGGCCTCGGTGTCCTTGATGCGGTCGCGGAGTTCCTTGGCCCGCTCGTACTCCTCGTCGGCTACGGCCTGGTCCTTCTCCCGGTTCAGGGCGGCGAGCCGGTCCTCGATCTCGCGGGTGTCGGACAGCGGGGTCTTGGCCCGCAGCCGTACCCGTGCCGCGGCCTGGTCCATCAGGTCGATGGCCTTGTCGGGCAGGAAGCGGGCGGTGATGTAGCGGTCGGAGAGCTCGGCCGCCGCGACCACCGCCTCGTCGGTGATACGGACCTGGTGGTGGGCCTCGTAGCGGTCGCGCAGTCCGCGCAGGATCTCGATGGTGTCGTCGACGGTCGGTTCGCCGACCAGGAGGGGCGCGAAGCGGCGCTCCAGCGCGGAGTCCTTCTCGATGTACTTACGGTACTCGTCGACGGTGGTGGCGCCGATGAGGTGCAACTGCCCGCGGGCCAGGGCGGGTTTGAGCATGTTGCCCGCGTCGAGAGCGCCGTCCCCACCGCCACCCGCGCCGACGACGGTGTGCAACTCGTCGAGGAACAGCACCAGTTCGTCCCCGTGCTCGCTCACCTCGTCGAGGAGCGTCTTCAACCGTTCCTCGAACTCACCCCGGTACTTGGTTCCTGCCACCATCCCGGCCAGGTCCAGCGACACGAGCCGCTTGCCCGCCAGGGTCTCCGGGACGTCACCGACGACGATGCGCTGTGCGATGCCCTCGACGACGGCGGTCTTGCCGACGCCGGGGTCGCCGATGAGGACGGGGTTGTTCTTGCTGCGCCGGGACAGCACCTCGATGGTCTGCTCGACCTCGTCGTCCCGTCCGATCACGGGGTCGAGCCGCCCGGCGCGGGCGTCCTCGGTGAGGTCGCGCCCGTACTCGTCGACGGTGGGCGTACTGCTGGGCCGCTTGCGCTCGGGCTCGGAACCGGTGGGCACCCGGCCGCTCTCCCAGCCGCTGCCCGCGAGGGCCTGCCCGGCGGCCGACTCGGGATTGGCGGCCAGCGCCCGCAGCAGGTGCTCGGGGCCGATGTACGAGGAGTCCTCGGCCCGGGAGATCCGGTAGGCGTCGAGCAGGGCCCGCTTGGCCGCCGGGGTGAGCGTGGTGGGTTCGGTCTTCGGGCCGCCGTCCTCGCCGGCGGCCAGCCGTTCCCGGATCCGGTCGGGGTCCGCGCCCGCCTCGGCGAGCAGCCGTCGGGTCGACTCCTGCTCGGTGGCGGCTGCCAGCAGATGCCGGGCGTCGAGTTCCTCGCTGCCCTCGACGGCGGCGATGTCCCGCGCCTGGGCCACCAGCTCACGGGCCCGTTCGGAGAGCAGGCTGCCGATGTCGACGCGCTGGGCCCGGCGTGATGGCGACGCCGGACCCGAACCGCCGAAATACCGGGACATCAGCTCGTCGAATTCCTCGAAGGGGCTGCGTCCGAAACCGAATCCGGGAGTGCTCATGACCACGGACCTTCCGTCCGGCGACTGGCATGCGTACCTTCCAACGTGGCACAGCGCGGAAGCCCCCGCACCCCCGCAGGTCAGCGGGCGTCCTACGGCGGGGTCGCATAGACTCGCCGGGTCATGCACAGCCCCCACGACCCCTACGTCCGCGTCCGCGGCGCCCGCGAGCACAACCTCCAGGGCGTCGACGTCGACATCCCACGGGACGTGCTGGCCGTGTTCACGGGCGTCTCCGGCTCCGGGAAGTCGTCCCTCGCCTTCGGCACGATCTACGCCGAGGCCCAGCGCCGCTACTTCGAGTCGGTCGCGCCGTACGCCCGCAGACTGATCCACCAGATCGGCGCCCCGAAGGTCCGCGAGATCACCGGCCTCCCGCCCGCCGTCTCGCTCCAGCAGCGCCGCTCGACCCCCACCTCCCGCTCCTCGGTGGGCACGGTCACCAGCCTCTCCAACTCACTCCGCATGCTGTTCTCCCGCGCCGGCGACTACCCGCCCGGCGCCGAGCGCCTCGACTCGGACGCCTTCTCCCCCAATACGGCGGCGGGCGCGTGCCCCGAGTGCCACGGCCTCGGCCGGGTGCACCGCACGACCGAGGAGTCCCTGGTCCCCGACCCCTCCCTCTCGATCCGCGAGGGCGCGATCGCCGCCTGGCCCGGCGCCTGGCAGGGCAAGAACCTGCGCGACATCCTCGACACGCTCGGTTACGACGTGGATGCTCCGTGGCGCGAACTCCCCGCCGAGCAGCGGGAGTGGATCCTGTTCACGGACGAGCAGCCAGTGGTCACGGTCCATCCGGTACGGGACGCCGACCGCATCCAACGCCCGTACCAGGGCACGTACATGAGCGCCCGCCGCTACGTCATGAAGACCTTCGCGGACACGAAGAGCCTGACCCTACGGGCCAAGGCGGAACGCTTCCTGACCAGCGCCCCCTGCCCGGTCTGCGGAGGCAGCAGACTGCGCGCCGAGTCCCTGGCGGTGACCGTCGCGGGCCGCACGATCGCCGACCTGGCCGCACTCCCCCTCGCGGAACTGGCGGGCACGCTCAACGGAACCTCGGAGGCGGCACGCGTCCTCACCGAGGACCTCACGTCCCGCATCGCCCCCGTCCTCGAACTCGGCCTCGGCTACCTCAGCCTGGACCGCGCGACCCCCACCCTCTCCGCCGGCGAGCTCCAACGCCTGCGCCTGGCAACGCAGTTGCGCTCCGGTCTGTTCGGTGTCGTCTACGTCCTCGACGAACCGTCCGCCGGACTGCACCCCGCCGACACCGAGGCCCTGCTCACGGTGCTGGACCGACTGAGGACGGCGGGCAACTCGGTGTTCGTCGTGGAGCACCACCTCGACGTGATGCGCGCCGCCGACTGGCTGGTGGACGTGGGCCCGCTGGCGGGCGAGCACGGTGGGCGAGTGCTGCATAGCGGCCCGGTGGCCGAACTGGCGAAGGTGAAGGAGTCGGCGACGGCGCGCTTCCTCTTCGACCACTCCCCCACACCCGCCCGCGAAGTACGTTCACCCCGGGGCGAGTTGAAGGTCGGCCCGATCACCCGGCACAACCTGCGGGACGTGACCGCGGAGTTCCCGCTGGGCGTGTTCACCGCGGTCACCGGCGTGTCCGGCTCCGGAAAGTCCACACTGATCGGCGAGATCACCGAGGAACTGCCGCGCGTGGGACGCCTGGTGTCGGTCGATCAGAAACCGATCGGCCGCACCCCGCGCTCGAACCTCGCCACCTACACCGGTCTCTTCGACGTCGTCCGCAAGGCGTTCGCGGCCACCGACGAGGCACGGCAACGGGGTTACGGCGCAGGGCGGTTCTCCTTCAACGTGCCGGGCGGACGCTGCGAGACCTGCCAGGGCGAGGGATTCGTCAGCGTCGAGCTGCTCTTCCTCCCGAGCACCTACGCACCCTGCCCCGACTGCGGCGGGGCCCGCTACAACCCCGAGACACTCCAAGTGACGTACCGGGGACGGGACATCGCCCAGGTCCTCGACCTGACGGTGGAGGCCGCGGCCGATTTCTTCGCGGACACGGACACCCCGGCCGTGGCCCGCAGCCTCACCACGCTCCTGGACGTCGGCCTCGGCTACCTGCGGCTGGGCCAGCCCGCCACCGAGTTGTCCGGCGGGGAGGCCCAACGCATCAAGCTGGCAAGCGAGTTGCAGCGCGTCCGACGCGCCCACACCCTCTACCTCCTCGACGAGCCGACCACCGGCCTCCACCCGGCCGACGTCGAAGTCCTGCTACGGCAACTCCACGGACTGGTCGACGCCGGCCACACCGTGGTGGTGGTCGAGCACGACATGGCGGTGGTGGCAGGCGCGGACTGGGTGATCGACATGGGCCCGGGCGGAGGGGAGGAGGGCGGCAGGGTCGTGGCAACGGGCCCACCGAGGGATGTGGCAAGGGCAGCAGGAAGCACTACGGCCCCCTATTTGGGAAGGGCCCTGGCAACCCCCTAGAGGGGGCGGAGCTGTATCGATCTGCGGCTCCGCCGCGTGGGCGCGACCAGCCCCCACACACCCGCAGCCGAACTACTGCCTCTTCAATCCGGCGACCAATTCACGGGGCAATCCATGAGTGTCGTGCAGATAGCGATACTCCTCCTCACCCAGAGGGCCCCGAAACTCCGGCCGGGACAACACGCGCCGCCCCCGCTCCAGAAGCAGACCGAACCGCCGCTCCTCGTCCAGCAGCACCTCACTCACGGTGCCGACACCGACCGACTGCCGGAAATGGTCAAGCGTGTGCTCGACAAGCTCCAACGGCAGATCACTCAGCGTCCGCGAAGGGTCATCGCGCCGCAAAACCGTGAGCAGCCGCCGCACCAGCCGCCGTAGGACATACCCACGCCCGGTGTTGGACGGCCGCACCCCGTCCCCCAGGACCACGACGCTCGACCGCAGATGATCGCAGACCACCCGCACCGAGTACTCGTCCAGATCCCACAGCGGTGGAACCAGCCGCATCCACGGCTCGAACAGATCCGTCTCATAGACCGACCGGCACCCTTGGAGGACGGAGACGAAGCGCTCCAACCCCATGCCCGTGTCGACGTTGACCTGCCGCAGTGGCACGAGTTCGCCGTCCTCGCCACGTTCGTACCGCATGTGCACGTGGTTCCAGATCTCCACCCAGCGCGAGTCGGTGGTCGGGCTCCCCTCCGGCGGGCCGTCGCCGGTCCAGAAGAAGATCTCCGAGTCGGGGCCGCAGGGGCCGGTCGGTCCGTTGGACCACCAGTTCTCGTCTCGGGTCGACTCCACGGGCAGGCCCAACTCCCGCCAGCTGCGCAGGGATTCGAGGTCGGGGCCGAGCTGTTCGTCGCCGCCGAAGACCGTGACGTACAGCTTCTCGCGCGGGATACCGAAGCCGTCCCGCAGCAGCTCGTAACCCCAGCGCAGGCTCTGCGGATGGTCGTAGTCGCCCAACGACCAGGAGCCGAGCATCTCGAACACGGTCAGGTGGGTGCGATCGCCGACCTCGTCGAGGTCGGTGGTGCGCAGACAGCGCTGGACGTTGACCAGGCGTCGGCCCCGTGGATGGGGGCGGCCCTGGAGGTACGGCGTGAGCGGGTGCATGCCGGAGGTGGTGAAGAGGACCGGGTCCGAGGGCGGTGGCAGGAGTGTGCTGCCGGTGATCGGCTCGTGCCCACGCTCGCGGTAGAAGTCGAGGAACGTGCGGACGGTGTCGTCGGTGTTCATGGCGGTGAGTCCTTCGGGTCGGGTGGGGACCGGAAAGGAACCGCGGGGAGACCTGTGAAGAGGCTGGAAACGACACGTCCCGGCGGTCCGTTTCCGGCCGCCGGGAGAGGGGTGAGGTCAGGCGTCGGCGGCCGGCGAGCTGGTCGCTCGCGCGGTCGCGGTGCCGGTGTGCCTGATGATCCTCATGGCCGCGACGCTAGCAGGACGCCTCCGCGTCGTCCTGCGAATTTTCACCGGGGTCCGCGCCACCGAGGTGCAGTGGTCCGGGTGGTGGGCCCGGCCCGACACCCCGCTCTGCGCGGCGTGGGCGAGGGAGCGGCGGTCGGGGTGGCTGCCGGGCGCTACGGTCTCCCCCACCTCGACGTCGGCGACCAGTCCGCGCGTCGACACCACCCGCCACACCGAGGTGAGCAGCGAGTCGCTGCCGACGAAGGCGGGCGCCGTGCTGGCCGTGCCGCCCTCGGTCACGTAGTGCAGGCCGACCGGCTGGACGGGCACTCCGGCGTCCAGCGCGGCCTGGAAGACGGCCCGCCGGAAGTGCCCCTGGGCCAGGCCGCACCAGGTGCTGCCCTCGGGGAAGACGGCGACCGCTCCGCCGGCGCGCAGGGCGCCCGCGATGGAGGCGACCGTCTCGGGCAGGGCACGCAGCCGGTCGCGGTCGATGAAGAGAGCGCCGCTGCCCGCGGTGAGTGTCCCGGCGACGGGCCAGTGCCGGATCTCGGCCTTGGCCAGCATGCGGGCCGGGCGTACGGCGGCCATGAGCGGGATGTCCAGCCACGAGATGTGGTTGGCGACCAGCAGCAGTCCGCCGGTGGGCGTGGTGCTGCCGGTGATACGGAGCCGGATGCCGGCGGCCCGGACGATCGTCCGGCACCACCAGCGCACCGCGCGGGCCGGGATGCGCCCGCCGATGGGGGTGAGGGCGGCCCCGGCGGCCACCACGACCAGTACGGCCACGAATCTCAGCACGGCGCGCGGTACGGCCGTGACGGACCCCGTCGACCCGATGCACGTCCTGGGGGTGCAGGGCGCGCTGGGCAGCCAGACGCTCATCAGGCCGGGACGAGCGAGAGGAAGTGCCGCAGATAGCGCGGGTTGACCCGGCGCATCGACAGCAGCACGTACAGGTCGGCGACCCCGAAGTCCGGGTCGTGGGCGGGTTCGCCGCAGACCCAGGCGCCGAGGCGGACGTATCCGCGCAGCAGCGGCGGGAGTTCGACGCGGTCGGTGGGGCGGGTCACGCCGTCGGCGCTCCAGGGCAGCAGTGGGCGTACCCGGAACTCCTCGGGGGCGAGGTGCTTGGCGCTGACCCGGTCCCAGGTACCGGCGGCGAGGGCGCCGCCGTCGGCGAGCGGGATCGAGCAGCAGCCGGCCAGCCACTCGTGGCCGCGGTCCACCATGTAGCGGGCTATGCCGGCCCAGATGAGGCCGATGACGGTGCCGTCGCGGTGGTCGGGGTGGACGCAGGAACGGCCGACCTCCACGAGGCCCGGACGGATCGAGTCGAGGGGGGCGAGGTCGAACTCGCTCTCCGAGTAGAGCCGTCCGGCGACCGCGGCGCGCTCCGGCGGCAGCAGCCGGTAGGTGCCGACCACCTGCCCGGTGACCGTGTCGCGGACGAGGAGGTGGTCGCAGTGGGCGTCGAAGGCATCCACGTCCAGGCCGGGCTGCGGGCTGGACAGGTGGGCGCCCATCTCCCCGGCGAAGACGTCGTGCCGCAGCCGCTGCGCGGCACGCACCTCGTCCTCGTCACGGGCGAGCGTGACGGTGTAGCGGGTCGGCGCGGCGGGCTGCGCGGGACGGTCGAGGGTGGAAACGCCGGTCATGGCTCTCCCTGATCACGGGCCGGGTGCGGCGGAGGAACAAGCTGGCCGGTTCCGTATGTCCGGTCGCAACAGTTCTTCCGATGCCGGGCGTCCTGCGCGTGACCTGTGCCCGGAGCAGGGATGTGGGGTTGTTGAACGGCGTCCTCAGACCCCGATGCCTGGCGGGACCGGGGATGAGCACCACTCCCGGTCCCGCCCGTCCGCATCTTGTCGGCGAACGTCTTTGTCCCGTAAGGGAGTTCGTAGGGGAGTTCAGCGCTTGGCGACCTTGCGCGTCGCCCGCAGCCACTCCTTGTTCATGCTGGTGATGGAGACCAGCGGGATGCCCTTCGGGCAGGCGGTGGCGCACTCGCCGGCCAGCGTGCAGCCGCCGAAGCCCTCGTCGTCCATCTGGGTCACCATGTCGAGGACGCGGGTCTCGCGCTCGGGTGCGCCCTGCGGGAGCACGTTGAGGTGGTTGATCTTGGCCGAAGTGAACAGCATCGCGGCCCCGTTGGGACACGCGGCCACGCACGCCCCGCAGCCGATGCACTCGGCGTGCTCGAAGGCGAAGTCGGCGTCCGGTTTGGGGACGGGGGTGGAGTGCGCCTCGGGGGCCGCACCCGTCGGCGCGGTGATGTAGCCGCCGGCCTGGATGATCCGGTCGAAGGCCGAGCGGTCCACGACGAGGTCCTTGACGACCGGGAAGGCAGAGGCGCGCCACGGCTCGATGTCGATCGTGTCGCCGTCCTCGAAGGACCGCATGTGGAGTTGGCACGTCGTGGTGCGTTCCGGGCCGTGCGCGTCGCCGTTGATGACCAGGCTGCAGGCACCGCAGATGCCCTCGCGGCAGTCGTGGTCGAAGGCGACCGGGTCCTCGCCCTTGAGGATGAGCTCCTCGTTGAGGGTGTCGAGCATCTCCAGGAAGGACATGTCCCTGGAGATTCCGTCCACTTGGTAGGTGGACATGGCGCCTTCGGCGTCTGCGTTGCGTTGCCGCCAGACGCGCAGGGTGAGCTTCATGCGTAGCTCCGCTGAGTGGGGTGGACGTACTCGAAGACCAGGTCTTCCTTGTGCAGCACGGGAGATGACCCCGTGCCGGTGAACTCCCAGGCGGCGGCGTAGCCGAACTCCTCGTCCCTGCGCGCCGCTTCGCCGTCCGGGGTCTGCGACTCCTCGCGGAAGTGGCCGCCGCAGGACTCGGCGCGGTGGAGTGCGTCGAGGCACATCAGCTCGGCGAGTTCGAGGTAGTCGACGACGCGGTTCGCCTTCTCCAGCGACTGGTTGAACTCCTCGCCGGTGCCCGGGACCTTGATCCGCCGCCAGAACTCCTCGCGGATCTGCGGGATGCGCTCCAGCGCCTTGCGCAGTCCGCTGTCGGTGCGGGCCATTCCGCAGAACTCCCACATGAGTTCGCCGACTTCGCGGTGGAAGGAGTCGGGAGTGCGGTCGCCGTCCACGGAGAGGAGGAGGTTGAGTCGGTCCTCGGTCTCGGCCAACACCTCCTGTACGGCGGGGTGTTGGACGCCGATCGCCTCATGTCCCGGGTTCCGGGCGAGGTAGTCGTTGATGGTCGCCGGGAGGACGAAGTAGCCGTCGGCGAGGCCCTGCATCAGCGCGGAGGCGCCGAGCCGGTTGGCGCCGTGGTCGGAGAAGTTGGCCTCGCCGATCGCGAACAGGCCCGGGATGGTGGTCTGGAGGTCGTAGTCGACCCAGAGGCCGCCCATCGTGTAGTGCACGGCCGGATAGATCCGCATCGGGACCGTGTACGGGTCCTCGGCGGTGATCCGGGCGTACATGTCGAAGAGGTTGCCGTACTTCTCCTCGACGGCCTTGCGGCCCAACCGCCGTATGGCGTCGGCGAAGTCGAGGTAGACGCCCTGCCCGCCGGGGCCGACTCCCCTGCCCTCGTCGCAGACGTTCTTCGCGGCGCGGGAGGCGATGTCGCGGGGCACCAGGTTGCCGAAGGCCGGGTAGATGCGCTCCAGGTAGTAGTCGCGCTCGTCATCGGGGATCTGGTTCGCGGGCCGCTGGTCGCCCTTGGCCTTGGGCACCCAGATCCGGCCGTCGTTGCGCAGCGACTCGCTCATCAGGGTGAGCTTGGACTGGTGCTCGCCGGTGCGCGGGATGCAGGTCGGGTGGATCTGCGTGAAGCACGGGTTGGCGAAGAGCGCGCCGCGCCGGTGGGCGCGCCAGACCGCGGTCGCGTTGGAGTTCATGGCGTTCGTCGACAGGTAGAAGACGTTGCCGTAGCCGCCACTGGCGAGGACGACCGCGTCAGCGAAGTAGGTGTCGATCCTGCCGCTGATGAGATCGCGCGCCACGATCCCGCGCGCCTTCCCGTCGATGACGATCAGGTCGAGCATCTCGGTGCGCGGATGCATCTCGATGTTGCCGGCGGCGATCTGCCGGGACAGCGCCTGGTAGGCGCCGAGGAGGAGTTGCTGCCCTGTCTGGCCGCGGGCGTAGAAGGTGCGGGAGACCTGGACGCCGCCGAAGGAGCGGGTGTCGAGGAGGCCGCCGTACTCCCGCGCGAACGGCACGCCCTGCGCGACGCACTGGTCGATGATCTCGACGGAGATCTGCGCGAGGCGGTGGACGTTGGACTCGCGGGCCCTGAAGTCGCCGCCCTTGACGGTGTCGTAGAAGAGGCGGTGGACGGAGTCGCCGTCGTTGCGGTAGTTCTTCGCCGCGTTGATGCCGCCCTGGGCGGCGATGGAGTGGGCGCGGCGCGGGGAGTCCTGGTAGCAGAACTGGACGACGTGGTAGCCCTGTTCGGCGAGTGTGGCGCCGGCCGAGCCGCCCGCGAGGCCGGTGCCGACGACGATCACCGTGTGTTTGCGCCGGTTGGCGGGGTTGACGAGTTTGGCCTCGAAACGGCGGGTGTCCCAGCGCTCGTTGATGGGGCCGGTGGGGGACTTGGTGTCGGTGACTGGTTCCCCGGTCGTGAAGTCCGCGTATTCAAGGGTCATTTCAGCTCACCACTCCGGTCATGACGCCCACGGGGACGGCGATGAAACCGGCCGTGAGCAGCAGCGCGAGGACATTGGCGATGGTCTTCAGGGCGCGGTCGCGGCTGCGGCTGCCCGCGCCGAGGGTCTGGGCCGCGCTCCAGAAGCCGTGCCGGACGTGCAGGCCGAGGGCGAGCATCGCGACGATGTAGATGACGTCGCCGTACCAGGTGGAGAAGGTGTCCACGACGTTCTGGTACGGGTGGCCCTCCTGGAAGCCGCCCGAGTGCACGGTGCCGGTCGTCAGGTCGAGGATGTGCCAGACGATGAACAGGGCGAGGATGATCCCGCCCCAGCGCATGGTGCGGGTGGCGTAGGTCGCCCGGGGTTTCCTGTGGACGTACTTGCTGGGGCGCGCCCTGATGTCGCGGCGGCTGAGCTGGTACGCGGAGACGGCGTGGGCGACCACGGCGACGACGAGGACGATCCGGATCAGCCAGAGCGTCCACTCGTAGTGCATGAAGGGTTCGCCGACGGTGCGCAGCCAGTGGGCGTAGTGGTTGAACTCCCCCGCGCCGAAGAAGATCTTCAGGTTCCCGATCATGTGGACGACCAGGTACAGCAGCATGATCAGGCCGCTGACCGCCATCACTGTCTTCTTTCCGACGGAGCTGTCCCACACCGTGCGCGCCATCGACGGCCGTCGGTCCGTCCGCGTTGCCAGAGCCATGTCTACGGACGTTAGGTCCCGGAAGGTCGATCGGTCCAAGACATGATCCGCTTGGATTCCATAGGCTACGGCTATCGTGGCTGCATGCAGTTCCAGCAGCTCCAGTACTTCGTGGCCGTCGCCGAGACCCGGCACTTCACCCGGGCCGCCGATCTGGTCCATGTCGCGCAGCCCTCGCTGTCCCAGCAGATCAAGGCGCTGGAGCGGGAGTTGGGCGCGGATCTGTTCCTGCGGGCGCGGGGCAACATCACGCTCACCGACGCGGGCGAGGCGCTGCTGCCGCTGGCCCGCCGCATCCTGGCCGACGCGGACACGGCCCGGCACGAGGTCCTCGAACTGGTCCAGCTGCGCAGCGGCCGGGTCCGGCTCGGCGCGACCCCGAGCCTGTGCACGGGCCTGCTGCCGGACGTGCTGCGCGCCTTCCACGACCGGTATCCGGGCATCCGGCTCTTGATCGAGGAGGGCGGTTCGCACGATCTCGTACGGGAACTCGCGCGCGGCGCCCTCGACTTGGCGTTGGTGGTCCTGCCGTTGCCCACCCCCTCACCGGCGTTGACGACGGTGGAGCTGCTGCGCGAGGACCTGGTGGTCGTGTCGTCACCGGAGGCGCCGGCGCCGGGCCGGGGGCGGACGGTGCGGATCTCCGATCTGGAGGGCGAGCGCCTGGTGATGTTCCGGCACGGCTACGACCTGCGCGAACTGACCGTCGCCGCGTGCCGCGCCGAGGGCTTCGAACCCGACTTCGCGGTGGAGGGCGGCGAGATGGACGCCGTCCTCGGCTTCGTCCGGGCGGGGCTCGGCGTGGCCGTCGTACCGCGCATGGTCGCGACGAAGTCCGGGCGGGGGCTGCGGGTGACCCCGCTGGCGCGGCCCGGACTGCATCGGACGATCGCGCTCGCGCATCGCAGCGATGTGGCTCCGCCGCGGGCGGCACGGGAGTTGCAGCGGATGCTGGTGGAGCGCTGATCGCCGCCTAGCATGGAGGCTTCTCTCACGGGGGTGACCGGATTGCACCGGATACGGTTGGTGGGCGCGACGCTGCTCGGGCTAGTGCTCGTGGGCTGCGCGGGCTCAGGGAACACGCCTTCCGGCGAGACGAGTCGTACGACGGTTTCGGCATCCGAGTCGCCCAGCGCCTCGCCGGCCCCGGTCGCTTCCTCGGGTTGGAGTGCGTGGACCGCTTCCTACTCCGCGGCGGAGGGCCGTTGTGAGGCGACGGCTCACCAGGTCGTGTGCCGCACCGGTTCCGGCGGGTTCGTCGGGCGGTCCCGCAGCACCGGCGTGGTCACCTGGTCCGTCCCGCCGGCCGGCCGCGGCAAGGACGCCGAGCTTGTCGTCGACTCGGCCTCCGAACGGGCCGTGACCGGCTCCGGCAAGACGCTGCGCGCGGCGAATCTGCGCACGGGCAAGGTCGCCTGGACCCGCCCGCTGACCAACGCCAGTATCCCCACGGTCCTCGGCGCGGCGGACGGCACCGTCTACGCCGTCGAGAATCCGGACGTGAACGTCAGGATCGTCACCCTGGCCGCCTTCCGGATGTCCGACGGCAAGTCGCTGTGGAGCCGCACCTTCCACGCGGACTCGTACGGGGGCGTCGCCGCCTTCGGGGGCCGCGTCTACACCACCGACGGCACGAAGGTCACCGCCCGCGACGCACGTACCGGCGACGCCGTGGCGACTACCCCCAAGGGTGTCGAGTGCGCCAACCTTATCTCCGGCGGCCACTACCTCGTGTGCACCGGCAGCCCGTACTCCGCCGGGGACGTCTTTCCGCCGCTCCAGCGCCTGGACCCGGTCACGCTCCGGCCGATGAAGACGGCCGAGGACACGGGAGACAAGCCCGAGCGCGGGGTGATCTCGTCCGACGGTGTGCTCGTCCTGTACGAGGCCAACGCGGAGGACTCCAGCGCCGGTTCCTGGAACGCGTACGACCTCGTCCACCCCAAGAGGCTGTGGAGCTACGACGACACCACGGAGGAGGGGGAGTTGGCGGGTGACCGGTTCCTCACCTTCACCCCGCGCAACAACGCCGCCGTCAGGGACCGGGTGATCACGATCGACCTGCACGCCGGCCCGAAGGGGACCGGCGACGCCGCGCCGCACACGTCCCCGCGGTACTCACAGGCGAGGGGCGGGGAAGGCCCCCGGCTCCTCGTGCCGGGCGGTGACCCGGACCATGTCGTCGTGCAGGCGGTCACCCATCGCAGCCTGCGGTCGATCCCGCTGCCCTGAGGCAGCGGTCGCTCAGCCCGTCGCGTCCACCAGCGCCAGTTCGTGCAGCCGCTCCGGCGGGCCGGGGCGGGCGTAGTACCAGCCCTGGGCCGTGTCGCAGCCGAGTATCCGCAACTGCTCTGCCTGCGCCCCCGTTTCGACGCCCTCGACCGTCACCGCGAGGTTCAGGCTGTGGGCGAGGGAGACGATCCCCTCGACGATCTTGAGGTCGACGGGGTCGGCCGGGAACTGCTGCATGCCCTGGGTGAAGGAGCGGTCCAGTTTGAGGATGCTCACCGGCAGGCGGCGGAGGTTGGCGAGGTTGGAGTAGCCGGTGCCGAAGTCGTCGAGGGCGATGTCGACGCCCATCTCGGCGAGGCGCCGCAGCGGCTTGAGGAGGTCGTCGTCGGCGCCGATGAGCGCGGACTCGGTGACCTCCAGGCAGAGCGCGTCGGGGCTGACGCCGGCGCGCTCCAGGATGTCGACGGTGTCCTGCACCAGGCCGGGGTGGCTGAGCTGGCAGGGCGAGAGGTTGACGTTGATGCGCAGCGGGCCGGTGGCGTCGTTGCCGCCGTGTCGTTCCTGCCACTGCTTGGCCTGCCGGACGGACTGCTCCAGGACCCAGCGGCCCAACGGCACGATCAGGCCGGTGTGTTCGGCGAGCGGGATGAAGCGGTCGGGGCCGAGGACGCCGTGCTGCGGGTGCAGCCAGCGGACGAGGGCCTCGGCGCCGCGGACGCTGCCGTCGCCGAGGTGGACCAGCGGCTGGTACTCGATGAAGAACTCGTTGCGGTCCAGGGCGGCCGGGAGTGCCGTCGTCAGGCCGTGCCGGGTGATGGCGCGGGCGTCGGCCTCCGGGTCGGCGAGCTCGAAGCGGTTGCCGCCCGCCGACTTGGCCCGGTACATCGTGATGTCGGCGCTGCGCAGCACCTCCGCCGGACCGCGCTCGCCGGCCGGGCCCTCGACGATGCCGATGGAGCCGCGCACCGTGAGGTCACGGCCGTCGATGCTGACGGGGGTGATGAGGGCGTTCATGATGCGGCCGGCGAGTTCGTCGACCTCGCGCTCGGTGTCGGGTCCCGTGGTCAGCGCCACGAACTCGTCGCCGCCGAGCCGGGCGACCATCTCGCCGGGCGCGGTCGCACACGACTGCAGCCGGTCGGCGACCTCGACGAGCAGCCGGTCACCGGCCGCGTGGCCGAGGCTGTCGTTGATGGTCTTGAAGCCGTCGAGGTCGAGGTAGCAGAGTCCGAACCGCTGGTTGTCGCCCGCGCCGAGCGCCTTCTCCAGGCGTTCGAAGAACAGGGTGCGGTTGGGGAGGCCGGTGAGCGCGTCGTGGGTCGCCTCGTAGCGCAGCCGCAGGTTGAGCAGCCGCCGCTCGGTGGTGTCCTCCATGAGGGCGAGCTGGTACTGCGGGTTGCCGTCGGCGTCGCGCAGCAGGGAGACGGTGAGGTTGGTCCACAGGACCGTTCCGTCTGGCCGGTAGAACGCCTTCTCGACGTGGTAGTGCTCGCGCTCGCCGCGGACGAGTTCGTCGTAGAGGGTCCAGGTCTGGGGCGCGTCGTCCGGGTGGGTCCACTCGCGGACGTTGCGTCCGCCCATGGTCTGGTCGGAGACCCCGAACATGCGCAGCAGCGCGCCGTTGACCTGGAGGATGTTGCCTTCGAGGTCGGCCATGCCGATTCCTATGGCCGCGCCCTCGAAGACCGCGCGGAAGCGGGCCTCGGTCGCGTGCAGGGCCTGCGCTACGACGCCCTGGGCCTGGAGGGCGGCCACCGAGATGGCCTCCTGCTCGGCGAGGGTGCGCTCGCGCAGCTCCTGGGCGAAGCCGGCGGCCATCGCGTGCTGGAGGCGGGCCGAGCGGATCCGCAGGTCCTCCTGGGAGCCGTCGCCGCCGCAGTAGAGCACCAGGTAGGCGTCGACGCACTCCAGGGTCCGGCTGAGGGCGTCCGGGTCGGTGCAGTGCGCGGCGACGAGGGCGGCGCCGACCTGCTTGCCCTCCTCGGCCTCGAAGGTCCTGGCGCGCAGCGCGTCGCTCAACCGCCGTGCCAGCGGCAGGAGTCGCTCCTCGAACTCCGGCCGGGTCAGCGAGGTCGAGGTCGCCGGGAACACCGCCCGGCTCCAGATGGTCGCGAACCTGCGCAGTCTGTCCTCCGGCCCGTCCGGCTCCGCGATCACGCCGTGCGTCCTACGCCGGCGAATCCGGAGAAGGAAAACGGATCCTCGTCCTCCGGTGCGGTGTCGGGCCGCCAGTCCGGCATCGGCACCAGTCCGGGTTCCACCATGTCGTACCCCTCGAAGAACCGCGCGATCTCCTCGCGCGAGCGCATGATCAGCGGATTGCGAATGTCCTTGTACACGTCCACCGCGCCCTCCGCCCGCTCCGGTGGCAACGGGATTCCCTCGTACGAGGCATGCGTGAGGATCAGCAGGCTGCCGGGCGCGAGTGCCTCGCGCAGCTGTGCCACCGCTCCGTACGGGTCGTCCGCGTCTTCCACGAAGTGCAGTATGGCAACGAGAAGCAGGGCCACTGGCCGATTCACGTCGATCAGGCGCTGAACCTCGGCGCTCGCCAGGATCTCCTGGGGCTTGCGGAGGTCGGCCGCGACGACGTCCGCGGTCGCGTTGCCCGCGAGGACCGCCTGGCTGTGCGCGACCGCCACCGGGTCGTGGTCGACGTACATGACATGGGCGCCGGGGCTGGCCTCCTGGGCCACCTCGTGGACGTTTCCGAAGGTGGGAATTCCGGAGCCGATGTCGAGGAACTGGGTGATGCCCTCGGCCGCCGCGAAGCGTACGGCGCGGCGCATGAACGCCCGGTTCGCCTGCATGATCTTGGGAAGTCCCGGGAGGAACTCCATGGCCTTGCGGGCCGCCTCCCGGTCGACCTCGAAGTTGTGCGAACCGCCCAGGTAGTAGTCGTAGATACGCGAAACGCTCGGCACCGAGATGTCGATGCTTCGTGGTGCCCAGGCGGGACGCTCCATGTATCTCTCCAAGGCTCAGGCGATCCGGTGTTCGAGCTGAGGCTACTGATCGCCCGCCAAAGGAGCGAGCGGAAACGGAAATTGACCGTCCGTTCCCGGTCACTGCCTGCGGCACGTGCCGAATTGATGTGCGGGGAAACGCGGAGGGGCGCGCAGAATGCCGGAATTGCTGTACGGGGAATGCCAAAGCGGCCCGCCCCCTCCGTGCGGTGCGGAGGGGGCGGACCTGTGGTCGTACGCGCTGCTGTGTTCGGCACTCTTGTCGCTTGCCCGCGTCCCTCCCTTCCGCGTATCCGTTGCCGAGTGGGCGGGGGGCGATCAACCCTGGGGAGGTTCTCGCTACTCCGCGGGCGCGCCGACCGGCTTTCCCTCGGGCGAGACGGCGTACCAAGTGCCGCCCACGCCCTGGCCGTTGGTCTGTCCGGCGGCCGTGTCACCGGAGAAGGTGTAGATCGGCCAGCAGTTGACGGTCATCTGCTTGACGCCGTCGGGCCGGGTGAAGCCCATGAGGCCCTTCTTCTGCACGCCCTTGGTGTCGTTCGCCGAGACGATGCCGACGGCCGGCCACTTCTCCGCGCAGGCGCCGAGGCAGTTCGAGACGGACTTCGGCCATGCCTTGTCCTTGAGGAAGCGGTAGACCGTGTGGCCGTTCTTGTCGACGACGATGTCGCCGAGCTTGGCGTCCTTGCGGACGGAGAGGCCGGGCAGCGAGGCGAGGGTCGCCTTCTTGCCGTCGGGGGCGAGCGCGTACCACTTGCCGCCCACGCCCTGGCCGTTGACGTCACCGGCGTTGACGTCCTTGGCGTAACGGTAGGCGGGCCAGCCGCCGATGGTCAGCTGCTTGGTGCCGTCGGTGCGGGTCACCTCGCCGATGAGGGACTTGTCGATACCGGCACCGGCAGTCGCGTCGTCGGCGGGGACCGGCGGCCAGGTGGTGGCGCAGTCGCCGTTGCAGTTGGACTTGGGGGGATTGGCCGTGTCGGCGTCGAAACGGTAGAGGGTGAGACCCGCTCCGTCGCTCAACACCTTGCCGAGGTCGGGGTTGTTGGCAACGGTCAGCTGGCCCGCGGGCTCGGCCGCGGCGGCCTGCTGGCCATCGGCGCCGTAGCCGTTGCCCGCGCTGGGGCTCGACGTGGCGGCCCCCACGCTTCCATAACCTCCGGCCGCCGCCGTGGCACCGACGTTCTGTGCCGCAGAGGAAGGTGTGGTCACATTTTCCGAACCGCACGCCGCCGTCAACGCCATGACGGACACGGCCGTCGCCGCGAGTGAGGCGCTCCGCCAGGAGGTCTTCATCGTCAACTCCCCATAATCACCTGGATGTTGCAGCGCCCGTCTGTGCCGCCGCACGGTCCTAGGTACGGGTGGGGACCACGGAAGTGTTCAACGGCCGCACAAATTTCTTTCCGACACCTGTGACACAGCACCGCTCTCGTATGCGCGTACGCATCCGGCCACCTCCGACAGTCGGATCGTCAAACCGTCGCACAGCGCCTTCCACTCCTTCGGGGCAATCCCCTCGCACCCCGGCACGCGCGGCCCCGCGAGGCCTCATGATCTCCGTCGTGCATGGACCCGAACCGACCCGAACCGCCCTCGCCGCAAGGGTGTTGACCCTGGTGACGCTCACCTGGCTGCTGACGGGCGCACCGGCGGCCCCGGCGGCGGCCGACGCGTGCGCGTACGCCTCCACCGGGCCGGACGGCACGCAGGCGGTGGCGGTGGCCGGCGGCTCCTGGCCGACTCCGCCGGCCTGCCCGAAGCCGACCCCGCCACCGCCCTGCCCCTCGCCGACACCCACTCCGCCACCGCCGAAGCCGACACCGCCTCCCCTGCCGAAGCCCACCCCTACGCCGACTCCGACGCCCAGGCCGACGCCGAGCCCGAAGCCCCGGCCCACGCCGAAACCCACGCCTCCGCCGCCCGCTCCGGCGCCCCGCCCCGCTCCCGCGGCTCCGCCGCCCCGGCCCGCCCCGACGCCCACACCGACCCCGTCGCCGAAACCGAAGCCGGTACCCAGGCCCGCCCCGCATCCCGCGGCGACCCCGGTGGGTTATCCGAGGTACCACGACCAGCCGCGCCCGCGGGCCGCCACCGGCCGGACGCCGCCGGTCGTCTACGTCCTGCTCATCACCCTGCCCGCGGTGGTCGCCATCGCCGCGCTGCGTCCGCGCTGACCCCCGGAGGAACCCCTTGTCGGAATGGCTTGTTCTCGCCCTCGCGATGGCGGCGGCCTGTGTCGTCGTCGTCATCGTCACCTTCCTGCGCGAACGCGCGGCGTCCGAGGACGAGGACCCCAGCGAGACCCCTGACGTCATCGAGTACATGACAATGTGGATCGGCGTGGTGTACGCCATCGTCCTGGGTCTGGCGATCGCCGGTGTCTGGGAGGCCCGCAGCGCCGCCCAGGACCATGTGCAGGCGGAGGCGCAGGCCCTGCACGAGATCTCGGAGCGGGTGCGGGCCTATCCGCCGGACGAGCGCGACCGCATCCGGGCGGATGTCGACGCCTACGTCTCACAGGTCGTCAACACCGAGTGGAAGACGATGGCAGACCACCAGAAGCTCACCCAGCGCGGCACCGACCTCCTCGAGCGCATCCGCCAGGACGTCACCGACTACCAGCCGAAGACGGACTTCCAGGCGCAGGCCTACCAGCCGCTCGTCGAGCAGGTCGCCGCGGCCGACCTGGCCCGCAGCGCCCGCGCGGACTCCACCGGGGCGACGATGCCGGCGGTGGTGTGGTTCGGGCTGCTGGCCGGGGGTGTGATCACCATCGGCATGGTCTTCGCGCTGCAGATCCGGCGTACGCCACGGGAGCTGATCCTCGCCGGGCTGTTCTCGGCGCTGATCGCCTTCCTGCTGTTCCTGATCTGGGACTTCGACGCGCCGTACAGCCGTGGCATCACGGCCTCGGCGCAGCCGTTCCTGAACCTCTTCCCGCACATCAAGGACTGACAGCCCCTCACCGGGACCGGCCGACGGGTCACTCGCCGGGGGACGTCCGCCACGCCGCGGCCGTCCCCCGGTCGCAGGAACGGCGTCCCCTGTGCGGCCCACACGGTTACCCCATTCGCGCGACTGGGATCGCGGGAGCGCACACATGTTCCTAGCGTTTCGGACATCGAGGTGCATTTACGGCGCCAGCGGAAAAAGTCCGCGGCTGCTCCTCGGGGACCCGGAGGAACCACCATGCGCGCGATACGCGTCGCCTCGGCCGCACTGCTGGGCATCAGCGCCCTCGCCCTCGCGGCGCCGGCCGCCGTCGCGAGGGGCGACGGCAACCACAACATCACGCCGTTCGGCTTCAGCGTCCTGCCCTCGACGATCGCGGCGGGCGGCCACGTGACCCTGCAGGTCGACCGCGACAGCGGCGGCTGCAAGGGCTCCGTCACGGTCTCCTCCGGGGTCTTCGACACCGTCAGGATCTCGCCGGGCCAGTCCTCGGCGACCGCGATGGTCGACTGGGACGCCAGGCCGGGCGCGGTGTACCAGGTGACGTTCACGTGCAACGGCGAGAGCGGCTCCACAGGTCTGACCATCGCCTCCGGCCGCACGAACAACAACAACCAGCCGCTCCAGCCGGCGCAGCAGATACCACGAGGGGTACGGGCCGGTGAGGGCGGCAGCATCGCCGGCTTCGACCTCAAGGAGCTCGGCATCGGCGCGGCCCTCATCGCGGGCTCGGTCGGGGCGGCATACCACTTCTCCCGTCGCCGTACCGGAGAGGACGGCGCCTGACCGCACCACCACCCGCACAGGCCTTCGCCCCGGAACCCGAAAGGGTCGGGGCGAAGGCCTGTTCCGTGCGCCGCGACCTCCGAAGGGGGAGGAGGTCAGATGGCGCGCTCGCTGCGGCGGCGCATCCAGAACACCCCGCCGCCCACGACGGCCGCGGCGACCAGGCCGCCGCCGATCGCCATGTCGGTCGGGGTCGCCCCGCTGGCGCTGCTGCCGCCGAGACCGCCGCGGACACCGCCGATGACGGTGTAGGCGGAGTCACGGGTCAGCACGGAACCGTTCCGGCAGCGCACGGTGATGCTGTACGGGCCGGGACCGGCGTTCCTGCTGATCCGCGCCGTTCCGCTGGCGGTCTGGCCGGCCCCGCCGACGAGTGAGGACAGGTTCGCGGGGCGTTCGAAGCCGGGCGAGTTGGCGGTGGCGCCGGTGAAGCAGCCGTCGACCGTCACGGTCAGCTGGCCGCCGCGGGCGATCACGCTGGGCAGGGCGACGATGTTGCTGGGGCTCTCCCCCATGCCGTCCGCGAGGGCCGCCGGGGCGGCGAGCCCCAGGACGGCCACCGCGGCACCGGCGGCAGCCAGAGCACGAGTTGTACGCATGTCATCCTCCGCGGAAGGCGCCCCGGGACCCGTCCCCGGTCGATCGGCGAGAAAACGCCTCCCAGACGCACCCTCAGATGCCTTGCACGCGCCCGCATTTCGGGAATGGTCCGTCCTGGTGAGAGGACACGCCGAGGGAGAACCGGACAATCGGATATTGCCGCAGGTCACGGACCGTCAGAAAATTCCTGCCGGCCTCTCCTCATATGGCGCACATAAGGATGACCGGGCCACCCGTTCGCTCCTGCCCCGTCGCCGGTTCCGCATTCGGGACTTAGCGTTCTCGTATGCGCGATTGACGTGGCGACGGCCGCGTCGAGAGGGGATGGCGAATGTCTGCGTCCGAGCTGTCCGAGCTTGCCGAAGAGGAGGAGCGGCAGAAGAAGCGCGCCCCGTGGGGAGTGATAGCGCTTGTTCTGCTGACCGGTCTCGCGCTCATTCGGAATGGTTCGGGAGAGTTCGATGTGGGGCCGCCGCAGCCGGCTTCGGCGGCAGCAGCCGACAGCCGGACCGGCGTCGGCACCTTCGGCAAGGCTCCGGCCCCGCTGCCGTACTCCGTCGCCGACCGGGTGCGGATTCCCGCGATCCGGGTCGATGCCCCGGTCATGCCGGTGGGCCTGGACGCGGACGGCTGGGTCGGCGCGCCGCCGCCGGAGGACCCGAACCTGGCGGGCTGGTTCACCGGTGGCGTCTCGCCCGGCGAGAAGGGCACGGCGGTCGTCGTCGGCCATGTCGACAACAGAATGGGCCCCGCCGTGTTCTACGGACTCGGGGCCCTCAAGAAGGGAAACCGCGTCGAGGTGGAGCGCAAGGACGGAAAGACGGCCGTATTCGAGATCTACGGCATCGAGGTCTTCGAGAAGAGCACCTTCCCCGGCGACCGCGTCTACGCCTCCAAGGGAACTCCGGAACTGCGCGTCATCACGTGCGGGGGCGGTTTCTCCAAGCAGAACGGCTACGACGGGAATGTCGTCGTCTTCGCCCGCCTGGTCGAGGTCCGCTGAGCGTTTCCCCGGCCGGGCGGGCCAGGTCCCGTCGTCATATTCCCGTCGTTCGCCCGGAGTGCGTGCCTGGCGTCTCCGGGCAGACGGGAATGTGACGGCAGGGCCTGCGGCCCGTCAGGTGGTGGTCCGGCGGCGCGGCAGCGTCATGTGATAGCCGGAGTCGAGCAGGTGCGGCAGATATTCGCGCAGCGCCCGCACACTCTGGGAACGGTCGCCCCCGGCGTCGTGCGAGAGCACCACGACGCCGGGGGCGGCGCCGTCCTCGACCGCGTTGACGATGTGGCGGGTGCCGGGTGTGTCCCAGTCGAGGGTGTCGACGGTCCAGGCGAGCGGTTCCATGCCCATCTCTGAGCCGAGTTGGAAGGCGGCCCGGTTCCAGGCGCCGTAGGGCGCGCGGAACCACTGGGGGCGTTCCCCGTAGGCGTCCTCGATGACATCGCTGGTGCGTTCCATCTCGGAGCGGATCTGACCGCGGGTCAGCTTGGTCAGCAGGGGGTGCGACCAGGTGTGGTTGCCGACGACGTGGCCCTCGTCGGACATCCGGGCCAGGATGTCCCGGTTCCAGTCGGCCATCTCGCCGCATACGAAGAACGTGGCGCGCACGTCGTACTCGGCGAGGGTGTCCAGGATGTGCGGGGTGTAGCGGGGGTCGGGTCCGTCGTCGAAGGTGAGCACCATGGTGTTGCCGCGTCCGGACAGGCGCAGGAAGGGTTCGTGCCGTACCGGGACGTGGGCGGGGGTGGTGTGGGGTGCGCCGTATCCGGCCACGGGCTGGAGGCGGTAGGCGGAGGGCTTGCGCGCGAGGCGCGGTGGGGGCCCGGCGGCGGGTGCGGCGGCCCGGACGGGGGCGTTGTCCGAGAGTCCGGAGTACAGCAGACCGGCGGAGCCGGCCGCCCCGACGGCAGCGGCGCCGGCGAGCAGGGCCCGTCGGCGCGTGAGCGACTGATCCTTCTTCATGACTTATCAGTCGCCCGGCAGGAGACCGCCGCCCCACGGCAACACCGGTGCGGCGGCAGGAAAACACCCGCCCGGCCCAGCGTTCGGACGCTCAGCGGCGCCGGACGAGGGGGAACGGCAGGGTCTCACGGATCGTCAGCCCTGTGAGGAACATGACCAGTCGGTCCACTCCGATGCCGAGGCCCCCGGTGGGCGGCATCGCGTATTCGAGGGCGTCGAGGAAGTCCTCGTCGAGTTCCATCGCCTCGGGGTCTCCCCCGGCGGCCAGCAGCGACTGGGCGGTGAGGCGGCGGCGCTGTTCGACGGGGTCGGTCAGCTCGGAGTAGGCGGTGCCGAGTTCGGTGCCGAAGGCGACCAGGTCCCAGCGTTCGGCGAGCCGCGGGTCGGTGCGGTGCTGGCGGGTGAGCGGGGAGACGTCGGTCGGGAAGTCCTTGTAGAAGGTGGGCAGCCGGGTCGGCTCCTCCACCAGCCGCTCGTACATCTCCAGTACGACGTCCCCGCGGCCGTCGCCGGCTCCGTACGGCACGCCCGCGCGGTCGCACAGCAGGTGCAGGCCGGCCAGTTCGGTGTCGGCGTCGATCTCCTCGCCGAGCGCTTCGGAGATCGCTCCGTAGACGGTCTTGACCGGCCAGGGGCCCGAGATGTCGTACTCCTCGCCGTCCTTGCGGGCGACGGCGGACCCGAAGGCCGCGGTGGCCGCGCCTTGGATCAGTTCGCGGGCGAGGTCGAGCATGACGTCGTAGTCGGCGTACGCCTGGTAGGCCTCCAGCATCGTGAACTCGGGGTTGTGCTTGTAGGAGACGCCCTCGTTGCGGAAGGTGCGGCCCATCTCGAAGACCTTCTCCAGGCCGCCGACGCAGAGGCGCTTGAGGTACAGCTCCGGGGCGATGCGCAGATAGAGGTCGAGATCGTAGGCGTTGATGTGGGTGGTGAAGGGGCGGGCGTTGGCGCCGCCGTGGATCTGCTGGAGCATCGGGGTCTCGACCTCCAGGTAGCCGCGCTCCAACAGGCCCTGGCGCAGGGCCTGTACGGCGGTGGAGCGGGCGCGGACGACATCGCGGGCGGCGGGGCTCGCGACGAGGTCGAGGTAACGCATGCGGACCTTGGCCTCGGGGTCGGTGAGGCCCCGGTGTTTGTCGGGCAGGGGGCGCAGGCACTTGCCGGTGAGCTGCCAGGAGGTGACGAAGACGGTGGGCTCGCCCTTGTCGCTGGTGCCCGCGCGGCCGGTGGCGGTGATGTGGTCGCCGATGTCGGTGTCGGCGGTGAAGCGGTCGAGGTCCGGGCCCGACTCGGCGCGGGTGAGGGCGAGTTGGTGGTCGCCGGACCAGTCGCGCAGGGTGAGGAAGACGATGCCGCCGAGGTCGCGCACCCGCATGACCCGCCCGGCGACGGTGGCTTGGTCCCCCGCGCGGATCTCGGCGAGGGTGTGGGTGCGCTGCGGGACGCCGACCGGGTAGGGGTCGGTGCCGGTGGCGATCAGGCGGTCGAGGGTGCGGTGCCGGACGCGGACCTGTTCGGGCAGCCCGCTGTCCGGGCCGTCGGTCCCGGTCTCGTCCCCTCCGTCGAGGCCGAGCGCCGACAGGGACGGCAGCCCTGCGGTGGTCGCGGGCCGCTGTCCGCTCTTCGGGTGCCCCTTTCCCCAGAGTTGTCGCAGCGACGGTACGGAGACGAAGCCCTCGGCGATGCCGGAGGCGAGGCTGATGCGGGCCAGGGAGGCGGTCTCGCCGTAGCAGATGAAGCGGGGGTACCACTCGGGGTGGTACTTGGCGTTGGAGCGGTAAAGGGCCTCCAGTTGCCACCACTTGGAGAAGAACAGGAGGAGGCGGCGCCATAGGCGGAGCACCGGGCCCGCGCCGATGCGGGCGCCCTCCTCGAAGGCCGAGCGGAACACGGCGAAGTTGAGGGAGATCCGGTGGACGCCCGACTTCGGGGCGGTGGCGCAGAGTTCGGCGACCATGAACTCCATGACGCCGTTGGGGGCGGTGCGGTCGCGGCGCATCAGGTCGAGGGAGACGCCGTCGCTGCCCCAGGGGACGAGGGAGAGCAGGGCGAGCAACTTGCCGTCCGCGCCGAGTGCTTCCACGAGGAGGCAGTCGCCGTCGGCCGGGTCGCCGAGGCGGTCAAGGGCCATGGAGAAGCCGCGTTCGGTCTCGGTGTCGCGCCAGGCGTCGGCGCGGTCGACGACCTCCTCCATCTCCGCGTCGGTGAGGGTGGCGTGGCGGCGGATGCGGCAGGTGGCGCCGGCGCGGCGGACGCGGCTCACGGCCTGGCGGGTGACGCGCATGTCGCGGCCTGCGAGGTCGAAGTCGGCGACGTGCAGGATGGCCTCGTCGCCGAGTTGGAGGGCGCCCAGCCCGGCGCGGGCGAAGGCTCTGGCGCCGTCCTCGGAGGCGCCCATCGCCGCGGGCGCCCAGGCGTGGCGGCGGGCCAGGTCGAGCCAGGCGGCGATGGCGTGCGGCCAGGCCTCGCGGTCGCCGACCGGGTCGCCGCTGGCGAGGCAGACGCCGGCCTCGACGCGGTAGGTGACGGCGGCCTTGCCGCTGGGTGAGAAGACGACGGCCTTGTCGCGCCGGGTGGCGAAGTAGCCGAGGGAGTCCTGGCCGCCGTAGGCCTTCAGGAGGGCGCGGATGCGGTCCTCCTCGTCGCCGTGCAGGGCCGCTTCGAGTCGTTGGGAGCGGAAGAGGACGGTGGCCGCGTTGAGCAGGGCGAGCGCGCCGAACAGGCCGAGCAGGAAGGACACGGCGCGGGGCGTACGGCCGTGGAAGGAGCGGCCGGAGACCAGGCCGCCGCAGACCCGGTCGGCGGCCCAGCCCAGGTGCTGGCTCTCCGGCAGGGTGCCGGGGAACAGGGAGACCAGCCCCCAGCCTGCGAGGATCGCGACGGCGAGCCCGGCGAACAGGACGGCGAGGGCTCGTCGTACGGCAGCGCGGCGGGAGGCGGCGTAGAACTGCTTGCGGGCGACGATCAGCAGGACCAGCAGCAGGGCGCAGACGATGAGGGACGGGAGGGACTCGGCGTACGGGCCGAGGGCGACGCCGAGGACGTCGGTCAGGACGAGCAGGCCCAGATAGACGACGACCAGCCACCAGGCGATCTTCTTGCGGGCGGCGGTCGCGGCGGCCAGCAGGAACAGGAAGACGGCGTAGGCGAGGTTGGCGCTGACGGGGACGATGAGGAGGTCGAGAAAGCGGACCACGGGCCGCAGCACGCGGCGCAGCGGGGCGATGAAGGCCAGCAGGACGCAGAGCAGGCCGAGGGCGCCGAAGAAGGCCGCGAAGCCCTCCGGCACCCTGCTGAGGAAGCCGTGGCCGGGCGGCCGTACCGGAGCCTTGGTGTCCTTGGACCCGGGCGCCTCCACGGTGGCAGTCATGCTTCCGACTGTAGGAACAGGGCGGGCCGCGCGCCCGTCGAGAACTCCGGGCCGGGTCCGGGACCTGCGGGTTCCGATAGCCTCACAGCCGTGACGGAACAGCACTCAACTCAGTTCGAGCGGGGCACGGACGGACCGAAGGTCATCGTGGCGGGGGTGGATGGCTCGGAGTCCTCGTTGCGCGCAGCGGCATATGCCGCGGGCCTGGCCCGGCGGCAGCGCGCGCTGCTCGCCCTGGTGTATGTGCAGCCGGTACTGGCGGCGGGCGCGGTCATGGGGGCGCCGGTCGCCGAGACGACCGACGAGATCGCCGAGGACCTGGTCGCCCAGATCCGGCACGAGACCGAGCGCGTGAAGGGGATATTCGACATCCGCTGGGAGTTCCACACGTTCCGTGGCGACCCGTACGGCGGCCTGGTGAAGGCCGCCGACGAACTGAAGGCCGACGCGGTGATCGTGGGTGCGTCGGAGCAGGCGGGGCACCGGATCATCGGGTCGGTCGCGGTGCGCTTGGTGAAGGCGGGGCGGTGGCCGGTGACGGTGGTGCCGTAGACCTAGGTCCACGGACGGTGTTCAGGCGGCTCCCGCCGCCCGATGATGCCGAGGTGACACCTCACCCTTTCGATGTGGACTCCTTTCTGCGCCGCCCCCTCACAGCGCGCCTCGCGACGAACGGGCCGACCGTGCGCCCCGTCTGGTTCCTCTGGGAGGACGGGGCGTTCTGGGTTCTGACGGGGCCGTGGGCCCGGTTGTTCGACCGCGTCCGGGCCGACCCGGCGGTCGCCCTCGTCGTGGACGAGTGCGACCTGGCGACGGGGCTGGTCCGGCAGGTGATCGCGCGGGGCCGGGCCGAACTCGTTCCGTTCGACGTCGAGCGCGGCAGGCGCAAGCTCACGCGGTATCTCGGTGCGGACGAGGCGCTGTGGGACGAGCGGTTCGTGGCGTATCTGTACGACGATCCGGCGCGGCGCGGCACCACGTGGCTGCGGTTGGAGCCCGCCTCCTTGAGAGCCTCTGACCTGAGTTTCGTCAGAGAGAGCCGAGAAACTCCCTGAGGATCTCGTTGAAGCGCTCCGGCTTCTCCATGTTCGGGTAGTGGGCGGCATCCTCGATCGTGGTCGAGCGGCCGTTCGGGACCGTGTCGGTGAAGCGGTTCGCCATGGCGATGCTGTCGGGCCAGTCGAGGGCGCCGTGGATGGCGAGGACCGGTACGTCGAGTTTCGGAACGCGGGGCCAGGGATCGCCCAGCGGGACGTGCCAGTCCTTCTCGCCGGGCGTGTGCTTGGAGATCGTGTGGGAGGTCAGTTCGCGCAGGCGCCGGATGACGGACGGGTCGACGTCGTCCACCGTGCGGTGCGGGCCCGCCACTCCCTGGGCGAAGAAGTCCAGCCAGCCCGCGATGTCGCCGGCGTTCAGGAGCTGTCCGATCTCGGACTGACGCTCCAGCAATCGTGCGTCCTTGTACTCGAACGCGCTGGTGCCGGCGCCGGAGACGACGATCGCCCGGACCAGTTCGGGGTGTTCCAGCGCGGTGTCGGTGGCGACGGCCGCGCCCATGCACAGGCCGACCAGGACAGCGGGGCCCAGGTCGAGGTGGTGCAGGAGTCCCGCGAGGTCGTCGGCCCAGCGGAACGGCTTGCTCGCGTTGGCTGAGAGGCCGTGGCCGCGGATGTCCGGGGCGATGACGCGGAAGTCGCGGGCGAGAGCCGGTATCTGGTCGTCGAAGACGCGGTGGTCGGCGAAGCCGGAGTGGAGAAGGACCACGGGGTCGCCGGTGCCCACGTCACGGTAGGCCAGGTCCCCGTCGGCAGATGCGAAGAAGCTCAGTTCCGAAGCAAGTTCCGAAGCAGCTGTCATGACAACCAAGGTGTCATCCTTGGGGAAGATTGGCAACCCAGGTGTCATGATGGGCTCGTGAACGACTCCGCTCCCCTGTCCCCCGACGAACTCGGCCACCGCCTCACCGAGGTGTTCGACCTGGTGGGCCCGCTCTACCGGCGCGCCCTGCGCAAGGTCGAGCAGGGCGAACCGGTCGAGGGGGTCTCCGTCGGCGTGCGCGCCGTACTGGATCTGCTGCGCCGGCACGGGCCCATGACGGTGCCCCAGATGGGCCGGGCCCAGGCCCTGAGCCGGCAGTTCGTGCAGCGCATGGTCAACGAGGCGGCGGTCCACGGCTGGGTGGAGGTCACGCCCAACCCCGCGCACCAGCGGTCCTCCCTGATCCGGCTCACCGAGGAGGGCCGGTCCGTCATCACGTCCGTCCTCGGCCGTGAGCACTCCCTGAACCGCCAGGTCGGCGGCGACCTGACCGACGCCGAGGTGAGCGCGTGCGTGCGGGTGCTCACCGAGATCCTCAGGACCTTCGACCACGTGGACGTGGACTGACCGTCCGTCACTTCCCCATCACCAGCTACTTCCCCATCACCAGCCCGTCCTTCGCCGCGCCCCGGCCGAGCACCACCTCGCGGATGCGGTCGCGGTCGGCGGTCAGTTCGGCGCCCTGGGCGATCGCCCGGTTGACATCGATGACCCGGCCCGCGTCGACGTCGAACAGCTGCGGGACGAACTCCGCCCTGGCCACCTCCCACCGCGCGCCGGGCCGTACGGGCGGTACGAAGGTGAAGCGGGCGAGGGTGCTCGCGTTGCCGCCGGGGTCCTGGGTGCCCGCGTTGTCGTACATCTCGCCGGTGACCTGGTCGCCGAGCCCGTAGACCACCCAGGTGCCGTTGACCTTCTCGTACGCCTGCGGGGTGTGGGCGTGGGTGCCGAGGATCAGGTCGATGTCGGGGCGGCCGTTCGTGCGGGCGGCGGTGAGTTCCCCTGCCAGGGCCACCTGTTGGGGGTCGGGCGCGCCCTGGCCCGGTGTGCCCCAGCGCAGGGAGACGACGACCACGTCGGCGCCCGCGCGCCGGGCATCGCGGGCGTCGGCGAGGACGCGGGCCGGGTCGAGGAGGTTGACGGACCAGGGCTCGCCGGCCGGGAGCGGGACGCCGTTCGTGTCGGCGGTGTAGGCGAGGTGGGCGACCTTCGCCGGACCGGCGCGCAGCAGCGTGACCGTGCGCGCCTCGGCGTCGCCGCGCGCCGTTCCCGCGTGCCGTACGCCGGCGCTGTCGAGGGTGTCGAGGGTGTGCTGGATGCCGAAGGGGCCGTCGTCCAGGCTGTGGTCGGAGGCGGTGGAGCAGCTGTCGTAGCCGGTCGCGGCGAGGGCGCGGGCCTCCTCGGGCGGGGCGTCGAAGAACGGGGAGCCGGTACGGTCGCCGTAGGCCGTCTCGATGTGACACAGCGCCAGGTCGGCCCGGGAGACGAGGGGTTGGACGCCCGAGAGCATCGGCCCGAAGTCGTAGCCGGTGCCGCCCGCGTCGAAGCGGGCGCGGTCGAGGACGGCGCTGTGCGGGAGGATGCCGCCGGCGGCGACGAGGGTGAAGCCGCGGGCGGCGGGGGGCGCCGGGCGGCCGGCGGCCTTCGGGTCGTGGTGCTGGGCCTGGCAGGCGGCGGCCGCGGTGAGAATGCCCGCCAGGGCAACGGCCACCTGTCGTCTGCGTGCGATCATCAATTCACCCCACTGTGGTCATATTTACCCACCGATAGGTATGAACCTCGGCGCCCCCGCAAACGGCTTCCGGCCCCCGATGACCCGTCCGGTGTGCGCGTGTGGGGGATCCCCGGGGGCGCGGACCGTTCGTCGCACCGTTCGCCGACGCAATCGACCGTCCGCCGCACGCCCCTCGTGCGCCCCCTGTCCCCGACCGGCCCCCTGCGATGCCATACGGCCATGACGGCCGGACCCACGCTCACCAACGGAACGACCGCCGAGCACGAGCTCGCCGCACTGCAGCGCGAGCACGGCAGGCCGCTCTTCGCGCTGCTGCTCCGGCTCTGCGACGGCGACCGCCAGCGCGCCGAGGACCTCGTCCAGGAGACCCTGGTACGGGCCTGGCAGCACCCCGAGGCCTTGCGCGCCGACGACTTCGAGTCCGTACGGCCCTGGCTGCTGACGGTGGGCCGGCGGCTCGCCATCGACGCGCGGCGGGCCCGGCAGGCGCGACCGCCCGAGGTCGGGGACGCGGTGCTGGAGAACGCGCGCGTCTGCGCCGATCACGCGGAACGGTCGGCGGCGACCCTCGATGTGCGGGAGGCTGTGAAGACACTCACTCCGGAGCACCGTGAAGTCCTGGTGCTCGTGTACTTCCAGGGGGCGAGTGTGGCGGAGGCCGCGGCAACGCTCGGGATTCCGCCCGGTACGGTGAAGTCCCGCGCTTACTACGCGTTGCGCGCCCTGCGCCGGGTGCTTCCGGGTTATGCGGCCGACCTGCGGTGAAACCAACTCCTTAGTCAAACCTCCGTAAAGCGCCTTGCTCAGGACCCTGGTTGAGTAATCGGCTGTCCTCATCCGTGTTCCGGACTGGGGGGCTCGGGGGTTCCTGACGGAGCCTCGGGCCGGGCGACGCGCACGCACCGGAGGAAGGCAGGAAGGGATGCTGCACAGAGGTCAAGAGAGCACGGACGGCACCGGCGGCGGTGAACTCACCGTCCCCATGGCCTGGCTGTACGCCGAGTACATCGCCGACGAACTGCTGCGGACCGGCGACCTGATGCCGCCGACGTCCTTCGAGTTCCGTGCGGGACGGGATGCACTGGCGCTGACCATCTTCCTCTCCGACACGGACGGCGAATTGTCCGGTATCAGGGTGGTCACCCAACTTGAGACCTGGCTTTCGCTCACGGCGTACGACCAGCCGTGGCAGGACTGGGTCGGCGAACGTATGTCCAAGTTGACGGCGGAGGCGGTCGAGGCCGGCGTCGACGCACCGGACCTCGCGCTGGCGGAGGACGCCTGGCGCTGGCTGGAGGAGACCGAGCTGCTCGCGCCGGATCTGGACGCGGTGCCGGGAGGCGGTCCGGTGACCGGTGAGGACGACGGGCCCAAGGTCTGGACGCCCGCCTGGCAGCTGGGTCTGCCGCTCGGTCATCTCGCCATCCATCTTTTTTGAAACGGGGACCAATCCATGGGCCCGACCGCTACGAATTCGTGATGGCCATTCTGTGTGTGCCTTGAGTGATTCGGCGGACTGGTGCGTACCGATGGGAGCAAGGAGTAACCCCACCCGCACCTAACGGCACGAGGATTCGTCATGAGGTCCCTGGAAAGGCATCGCGACGTCGGCGCGTACGCGCTCGGCGTGCTGGACGAGGCGGAGGCCTTCCGCTTCGAGGATCACCTCATGGAGTGCACTAGCTGCGCGGCTCATGTGACCGAATTCGGTCCCGCCTCACGGCAGTTGATGCTGTACCGGCGGGCGACGCCGCGCTACGTGCACCCCATGACGCAACCCGGGCCCCGGCTGCTCGACCGGTTGCTCGGCGAGGTGGCCGCCCGTCAACGGGCCGGACGGCGGCGTTTTCTGTACGCCGTGGCCGCCTCGGTGGTACTGGCCGTGGGCGGCCCCGCGGTGGCGACGCTCGCCGGGGGCGGCGACGGGGCGGTGCGACTCACCGCGACCGACGCCAAGTCGGGCGTGTGGGCACAGGTCAGGGCCGCGAACGAGAACTACGGCAGTGATGTGTCCCTCAAGATCAAGGACGGCGCGGGCCCCCGCTCCTGTCGTCTCGTGGTCGTCGGCCGGGACGGTTCCGAGCAGGTCGTGACCAGTTGGAACGTACCCGCGCACGACGCCACGATGATCACGATGCAGGGTGGCGCGGCGATGCACCCCGACGAGATCGACCACTACGACGTCCGGACGGCCGACGGCCAGCAGCTGGTACGGCTCACCTCGCACTGAAGTCCCGCCCTGCGGCGGCCAGTTGCCGCAGGGCACGCGCGGACGGGGTGCCCGGGTCCGCGGTGAGGAAGACGACCTGCTGGTCGTCGTGCGGGACGGTGAGCACATCGCAGTTGACCCGCAGTCGGCCCGCCTCCGGATGGGTCAGCGTCTTGGTGCGGTGGCCGGGGGCGTGCACCGGGTCGGTGTCCCAGATCCGCGTGAACTCCTCGCTGCCGGCGCGCAGTTCGGCAAGCAGGCGGGCGAGGCCCGGATCGTACGGATAGCGGTCGGCGGCGCGGCGCAGCCGGGAGACCACGATGTGCGCGAACTCCTCGGCGCTCGAACTCTCCAGGGGCCGGCCCAGGAAGCGGCGGCGCGCCAGGTTCGTCCGCGTGCCGAGATCCCCGCCGAGTACGGCATCCGCCAGCGGGTTCCAGGCGATGACGTCGTAGGTGGCGTCGGTCACGATGGCCGCCGTGTCCGGGATGCGCTCCAGCAGGGCCGCGACATGCGGGCGGACGGTGCGCACCGGGGCGGCGAGGGGTGTCAGCTGCGTCCCGGCCAGCCGGAACAGATGGCTCCGCTCGGCCGGGGTGAGCCGGAACACGCCGGTGAGGGCGTCCAGGACCCGGGGCGACGGGCGGGGGCCGCGGGCCTGTTCGAGGCGGGCGTAGTAGTCGACGGACATGTGGGCAAGTTCCGCGACCTCTTCCCGGCGCAGCCCGGAGGTCCGGCGGGACGGCTCCCCCGGCAGCCCCATGTCGGCCGGCACCAGCTTCTCCCGCCGCCCGCGCAGAAATCGGGCCAGCTCCTGTCTGTCGGTCACGGTGCCTCCCTCCGGCTGCCAGGGATCGATAGTCCCTGGTTCGACTGCGCCGGACGCGGAATCGTCGTCCCCATGAACGATTCCACAGCACTGGTCACCGGCGCCAACAAGGGCATCGGCAAGGAGATCGCCCGCCTGCTCGTCGCCGAGGGCTTCACCGTGTACGTCGGCTCGCGCGACGCGGGCCGGGGACAGCGGGCGGTCGACGAACTGGGCGGCGGCGCCCGCCTGTTGGTCCTCGACGTCACCGACGCCGACAGCATCGATGCGGCGGCACGAGAGGTCACCGCCCTGGACGTCCTGGTCAACAACGCGGGCATCATGTCCGGCGCGAGCCCGGCACCCGAGGCCGACCTCGACGACGTCCGCCGCACCTACGAGACGAACGTCTTCGGAGTCCTCGCGGTCACCAACGCGTTCCTCCCGGCGCTCCGCCGCTCCCCGCGCCCCCGCGTCGTGAACATCTCCAGCGGCACCGGCTCCCTGACCTGGAGCGCCGACCCGGACCGGGAGTTCGCCCGCCACTCCGGCTCGGGCGCCGCCTACCGCTCCTCGAAAACGGCCCTCAACGCGCTGACCCTCTTCTACGCGCAGTCCTTGGCGGGCGACGGCTTCAAGGTGAACGCCCTCGCCCCCGGGCTGCGCAGAACCGACCTGAACACCATCGCCGCCGAGAGCACGGGCGACCCGGCGGAAGCGGCGGCAGGCGCGGTCGCGCTGGCGTTGCTGCCGGACGACGGGCCCACGGGGCGGTTCGTGTCGTGGGACGGGACGGGGGTGCCCTGGTGAGCTGAGATCAACTCCGGGCCGCCCGAAGGCTGCACGATCCGCACGCGGTCGGCGGCTGGGTGGTCGTGGAGACGCACACGGACGGTTCGCCGACCGGGCAGACGCTTCCGCGGCTGCACGAGGACCTGTTGACGACGGACCCCGGCGGACGTGACGGAGCCGACCTCTGGCAGTCGGACCCCGCTACTTGAGCAGTCGCGACATCCGCCGGTCCGCAAGCGGCTTGCCGCCCGTCTGGCAGGTGGGGCAGTACTGGAGGGAGGAGTCGCTGAAGGAGACCTCGCGGATGGTGTCGCCGCAGACCGGGCAGGGCTGGCCGGTGCGGCCGTGGACGCGTAGGCCGCTCTTCTTCTCCGCCTTGAGGCGGCCGGCAGCGACGCCTCGGGAGCGGTCGACGGCGTCCAGGAGTGTGGTGCGCAGGGCCGTGTAGAGCGTGTGGGTCTCGGCCGGGGTCAGGGACGCGGCCAGTTTGAAGGGGCTCATCCTCGCCGCGTGCAGGATCTCGTCGCTGTACGCGTTGCCCACCCCGGCGATCAGGGTCTGGTCGCGCAGAGCGCCCTTGAGCTGCCGTCGTTCGTCCTTCAGGAGTTGGGCGAAGCGCGGCTCGTCGAAGTCGTCGGCCAGGGGGTCGGGGCCGAGGCGGGCGACGCCGGGGACGGACTGCGGGTCCGCTACGACGTACACCGCCAGGCGCTTCTGCGTGCCCGCCTCCGTCAGGTCGAAGCCCTCGCCGGTCTCCAGGGCCACGCGGAGCGCGAGCGGGCCCTTGCCGGGGCGGGGCGGGCCGTCCGGGAGGCGGTCCTTCCAGTGCAGCCAGCCCGCCCGGGCGAGGTGGGTCACGAAGTGCGGGCCGCCGTCCGTCTCGACGTCCAGGAACTTGCCGTACCGGTGCACGGCCACCACCTCGTGTCCCTCCAGCGCGGTGGGCGGAGGGTCGTACGTCTTCAGGACACTGATGGCGACGGGCAGCACCCGTACGATCTCATGGCCGACGAGGTGTTCGGTCAGGAAGTCCTTCAGCGCTTCGACCTCGGGAAGTTCCGGCATACGTCCAGGGTGCCATCAGCGGCGCGCGGGGTCAGGTCCGGTCCGGCACCACGAACTCGCACCACACGCACTTGCCACTGCCGCGCGCCTCCACGCCCCACACGTCCGTGAGCAGGTCGACCAGCAGCAGACCGCGCCCGGAGACCCCGTCCTCACCGGCCTCGCGGCGGCGCGGGAGGGCGCTGGAGGAGTCCTCGACCTCGACGCGCAGCCGGCGGTCGGGACCGTTGAGGACCCTGAGGGTGACGATCGCGGAGCCCTCGGTGTGCATCAGGGCGTTGGTGATCAGCTCGTCGGCGACGAGTTCGACCTCGTCGGCGCGATCCCGCCCGCCCCAGGCCCGGACGGCGGCCCGGATCATGTGCCGCGCCTCGGTGAGGGCCTCGGAGTCACCGGGCGCGACATGCTGCTGGAGCCGGCCGCCGGAGCGCGGGACGTCGAGGCCTCGGCGGCGCAGCAGGAGCAGCGCCACGTCGTCCTCGCCACCGCGTTCCTCGGCCACGTCGATGAGCAGGTCGGCGAGGTCGCGTACGTCGTCGGGGCCGGAGGCGATGAGGGCGGTGAGGGTCTGCAGTCCGTCGTCGAGATCCGCGCCGGGCTCTTCGACGAGGCCGTCGGTGCACAGCACCAGGGTCTGGCCGGGGTCCAGTTCGAGGGTGGAGACGGGGTATTCGAGCCGCCCGAACTCGGCGGACAGTCCGAGCGGCAGCCCGCCCACGACGGGCATCCGACGGCAGGTCCCGTCCAACTGCCGCACCAGCGGGTCGATATGACCGGCCCGGACCACCTGGACCACCCCGGTGGACAGGTCGGCCTCGGCATAGAGGCAGGTGGCGAAGCGGTCGGTGTCGAGTTCGTGCAGGAAGACGGAGGCACGGGCCATCACGGTGGCCGGGGTGTGCCCCTCGGCGGCGTACGCCTTGAGGACGATCCGCAGCTGCCCCATGACGGCGGCGGCATGCGTGTCGTGGCCCTGGACGTCGCCGATGACCGCGCCGACCCGGCCGCCGGGCAGCGGGATCAGGTCGTACCAGTCGCCGCCGATGTCCCGCCCGAGCTTCGCGGACCGGTAGCGGACCGCGACGTCGGCGCCCGGCACGCTCGGGATGGCGCGCGGCAGCATCGCCTGCTGGAGGCCCTGGGCGAGGTCCTTCTCCTGCTCGTAGAACATGGCGCGCTGCAGACTCTGCGCGATGCTGCTGCCCAGCGCGACCAGCACATTGCGCTCCTCCGCCGAGAAACCGCGCCGGTCGCTGTAGAGCAGCCCCATCGCGCCGATCGGCCTCGCCTGGGCGATCAGCGGGAGATAGGCCGCGGCGGTGATGTTCAGGTCGGTGATCTCCGGCCACAGCAGCGGGTAGCGCTCGGCGAACTCCTCGGGCGACTCGATGAAGGCCGGGGCGAGAGTCCGTACGACCTCCCCCATCGGGTACGGCTCGTCGATCCGGGTGACCTCCGTGCCGGGCACGAAGCTGCCCTCGGGGCCTTCGGCGACCAGCCGGATCCGGCCGGCCTCGACCAGGCCCACGACCAGGCTGGTGGCGCCGAGGTGGACGAGACCGTGGGTGTCCTTGAGGACGTCGATGACGTCCTGGACGGTACGGGCGTGCGCGAGGGCGGCGGTGGTGAGCTGGACGACGTTGGTCTGGTCGCGCCGGGCCGCGTCCAGGGCCGCCTGCTCACGGCGGGCCGCGCTCTCGGCGAGTTCCTGGGTGGCGTCCCGGACGATACCGATGATGCGGCGCGGGCGGCCCGTCTCGTCGCGCCGGATGTAGCCCTGGGTGTGGGTCCAGCGCAGGGTGCCGTCGCGCAGCCGCATGCGGAAGTAGGCGCCGTAGTTCTCGCTGCCGTCCTTCATGGCCTGCGAGACGAGACCGTCGAGCCGGTAGCCCTCCGGCGGCGGCACCCGGATCGCCAGGCTCTCGGGCCGTCCGTCGTATTCGTCGGGGCGCAGGTCGAAGACCTCGTGGGCCTGGGCGTCCATGTGGAACAGGCCGCTGTCCAGGTCCCAGTCGAAGCTGCCCATGCGGTTGAGCGCCAGGATCGGGTCCGGGTGGGCGGGCCAGTCGTCCGGGAGTGACAGGGCGCTCGCTCCCCGATCAACCATGCGGCCAACCTTGCCAGGATTCGCCCGATTCTTCACCTTGTCCGAGCGCTACGGCGCCATCTCCGCTACGGCCACTGCGGCACCGTCAGCCGGCGACGACGTCCGTGGGGCTGTCAAGGATGCTGCCGGTGGTGGTGTCGTCGGGGATCAGCCCGCCGCCGTCGGGCAGGTCGGGGGTCTCCGGGACGGTCGGCGGGCCGATGTCGTCCGGGGAACCGGGGTCCTGGGAGGGCTGGGGCGCGACCGTCCTCGGGACGGCCGTGGCGGTCGCGGTGGGGCAGCCCGTGGCATCCGGGGCGGGTATCCGGGCCGCCCGGCCGCCGGTCGCGCCCGGGGTGACCATGACGGTCGGGGTCGTGCAGCCGGTGGTGGACTTGTCCGGGGCGGTGCTCCGGCCGTCACCGGGGGACGCGCTCTCGTCGCTCGGGGAGGCGCTCAGCGAGGTTTCCGGCGACCGGCCCGGCGAGGCGCTCGACGAAGGGCTCGGCGAGGTGCTCGTCCCGCCGGACGGGGTGCTGGAATGGCTGTCGTGCGGGCGCGGAGGCGTGCTTCCGTGCGGGGCCGGCGTGGTGCCGGGCCGCGTGGGCGGCACATGGGCCGGCGGCCGTACGACGTGGTCGTGGTGCGGCCCGCGATGACCGAGGGGCCGTTCGATCCACGTGTTGTCCACGACGTTGACGATCGTGATGTTGGTGATCTCCTGCGGTGCCGGTGTCACCACGACCACCTCGGCGGGCCGGTACCCGGACCAGCCCCGTCCGCTGCTGCCGGAGTTCCCGCCCGCCACACCCGCCTTGAGCGGGTTGCCGCAGGCGCAGCGCACGCGGGGCACGCCCCGGTTGTCGACCAGGACGGCGGTACCGGCCTGCAGGACCGACTGGAAACCGGTCACCCGCGCGTCACGGAACCCGTGGTTGGTGACCTGGGTGTCGGCGCGCAGCACGACCGAGGTCAGCCCGCGCAGATACCCGGGAATCGCGCTCCGGGAGATCCCCTCGGCCTGCGCGAAGGCACCGGCCTTGACCTGGTCGCGGGTGAGATAGGCGATCTGCCGCTCGACATCGCAGCTGCCGGTCCGCGCGGTGCCGCCGTACAGGCCGGGTGTGGCGCCGGAGACGGCGAGCGTGTGCACGGGGGACGCGGTCCGCGTGCGCGTCGAGACCGTGGGCGTCGACTGCGGCGTTCGGGTGACCCGTGGCGGGGTGCTCGGCGCGGTGGCCGTGGAGTCCGTGAAGGGGTCGGGGCCCTGGACCGCGACAGGCTGCAGAAAGACCTCGCCGCTCGACTTCGTGGCCTTGCCGCTCGACTTCATACCTTGGGCGCCGTCGCCGCCGCAGCCGGCGACAAGGAGCGCCGCCGAGAGCGCGCAGGCCGTGGCGATGGTTCCGGTGGATGTGCGCACCGCTTCTCCCGCCTCAAGCCGGGTGATTCGCCACTATTGTCTGCTTCACCCGCTTGGGTTACGCAACCGGAGACATGGAAGACACAGAGTGACGGTCGGTCGAGGTGTGACGATGGAGGGAGGAGCGCACGGTCGTGGGATGGTTCACCGCACCCGACTACTGGCTGAGCCGGCTGGTCTTCCAGCGGGCCCTGGCCGGTGTCTATCTGGTCGCGTTCCTCACGGCGGCGCTGCAGTTCCGCGCGCTGATCGGTGAGCGCGGCATGCTGCCGGTCCCCCGGTTCGTCCGCCGGATGCCGTTCGGGCGGGCCCCGAGTCTCTTCCAACTCCACTACTCGGACCGCTTCTTCGCGGTCTGCGCGTGGACGGGCTGCGCGGTGTCGGTGGCGCTGGCCGCCGGGCTCGACTCCCGACTCCCGCTCTGGGGCGGGATGTTGCTGTGGCTGGTGCCGTGGGCGCTGTATCTGTCGATCGTCAATGTCGGTCAGACCTGGTACGCGTTCGGCTGGGAGTCGCTGCTGCTGGAGGTCGGTTTCCTGGCCGTCCTCCTCGGCAATGACGAGGTGGCCCCGCCGATCGTGGTGCTGTTCATGCTGCGCTGGATCCTGTTCCGGGTCGAGTTCGGCGCGGGTCTGATCAAGCTGCGCGGCGACGCGTGCTGGCGGAAGCTGACCTGCCTGGACTTCCACCACGAGACACAGCCGATGCCGGGCCCGCTGAGCTGGTTCTTCCACCATCTCCCCCGTCCGCTGCACCGGATCGAGGTCGCCGCCAACCATCTCACCCAACTCGTCGTGCCCGTCCTGCTGTTCACCCCGCAGCCGATCGCGACGGCCGCCGCGTCCCTGATGATCGCCACTCAGCTGTGGCTGGTCCTGTCCGGCAACTTCTCCTGGCTGAACTGGATCACCATCGCACTGGCCCTCTCGGCGATCCGCCTCCCGCACACGGCGCCGTCGCCCGTCCCCGGCCCAGCGCCCGTCTGGTACGAGGCCGTGGTCCTGGCCGTCGCCGCCCTGCTGCTCTGGCTCAGCCACCGTCCGGTCCGCAACATGGTCTCCCGCCGCCAGATCATGAACCGTTCCTTCGACCCGCTCCATCTGGTCAACACCTACGGCGCGTTCGGCAACGTCACCCGCATCCGCCACGAGGTGGTGGTCGAGGGCACGACGGACGTCGTCCCGCGCGAGGACTCCGACTGGCGGGAGTACGAGTTCAGGGGCAAGCCGGGCCAACCCCACCGCTGGCCGCGCCAGTTCGCGCCGTACCATCTGCGGCTGGACTGGATGATGTGGTTCGCGGCACTCTCCCCGGGCTACGCCGAGCCGTGGTTCGGCGCCCTGGTGGAACGGCTCCTGGAGAACGACCCGGACACGCTACGGCTGCTGCGCCGCTCGCCGTTCCCGCCGGACGCGCCCCCGCGTTACGTCCGGGCCCGTCTCTTCCGCTACCGCTACACGACCTGGCGGGAGTTGAGGGAGACGGGCGCGTGCTGGGAGCGGACGTTCGTGCGGGAGTACTTCCCGCCGACCAGACTGGCGAAGGTGGTTCAGAGGCCGTAGACGCGGGTTGCCGTGCCTTCGAAGACCTCGGCGCGTTCCGCCGCACTGAGACCGTCGGTCAACTCGTCTGTCGCGGCGGCGACTTCGCCGTAGCTCGCGGCCAAGGTGCACACCGGCCAGTCGGAGCCGAACATCAGCCGGCCCGGCCCGAAGGCGTCGAGCGCTACGTCCGTGTAGGGGCGCAGGTCCTGGGTGCTCCAGGTCTTCCAGTCGGCCTCCGTGACCAGGCCGGACAGTTTGCAGTGGGTGTTGGGGAGCGCGGCGAGGGAGCGCAGGGCCGCCTCCCACGGCTCCAGCCGGCCCGAGGCGATGGGCGGTTTGCCCAAATGGTCGAGCACGAAGGTGAGTTGGGGCAGGGACGCGGCTGCCTGGACGCCGGCCGGGAACTGGTGGGGCAGCACGAGCAGGTCGTAGACGAGCCCCGCGTCGGCCACGGCGGCGAGGCCACGGCGTACGTCGGGGCGCAGCAGCCAGTTCGGGTCGGGTTCGCCCTGTACCTGGTGGCGGATGCCCTTCAGGTGGTGGCCGCCGGGGAGTTCGCGCAGGCGGGCCAGTTCGTCGGCGATGTCGGGGCGGGTGAGGTCGGTCCAGCCGACGACTCCGGCGACGAGGTCGTGCGTGTCGGCGAGGGCGAGGAACTCCGGGGTCTCCTCGGCGACGGTGATCGTCTGGACGAGGACGGTCCGGTCGACGCCGGCCGCGCGCGCCTCGGGTTCGAGGTCGGTGACGGTGAAGTCGCGCCGGATCGGCTGGAGTTCGGGGCCGGTGATCCAGTCCTGGTCGCGGACCGAGAGGTCCCAGACGTGGTGGTGGGCGTCAACGGTCATGGCAGCTCCCATACGACGGGCAGGCCGGCGTCGGCGCCCTCGCTCGTGTAGTCGTGCACCACGTCCAGGAGTTGAGCCATGCGGGCCTGCCAGGCGACGTTCACCGGGAGCTGGTCCAGTTCGGCCAGCAGGCGGGCGTAGTCGTCGCACTCCAGGACGTGGAAGAGGTCGGTGCCGCTGCGCCAGATCGTCCAGGAGGTGGCGCCGGCGGCCCGGATCGCGGCGGTGAGTTCCTTGGGAACCTCGCGGTGGGCGCTCTCATAGGCGGCGACGCGGTCGGCGCGCACCTTGGTGTGCAGAGCCACTCTCATCTCGGCTCCTTCGTCGGGACCGGGGCATCGGTGGACAGCAGCCCCGTGTCCCGCAGCTCCTGCCAGAACACGCCCGGCACCTTGGCCGCGAACTGCTCGGCGCAGTCACGTACTTCGGCCTCCGAGCGGGCGCCGACCAGGACGCTCGCCACGGCCGGGTGCGCGGCGCAGAACGCCAGGGCGGCGGCGCGCAGGGTCGTGCCGTGCCGCTCGGCCGCTTCCTTCATGCGGAGCGCCCGGTCCAGCAACTCGGCCGGTGCCTGGGCGTAGTTGTAGGTCGCGTCCGGCTTCGGGTCCGCCAGCAGGCCGGAGTTGAAGGCGCCGCCGATGACGACGGACTTACCGCGTGCGACGGCGGACGGGAGCAGTTCGGTGAGGGCGCTCTGGTCGAGCAGGGTGTAGCGGCCCGCGCACAGCACCACATCCACGTCCGTGTCCTGGATGAAGCGGGTGAGCATCCCGGCCTGGTTCATGCCCGCGCCGATCGCGCCGACGACACCCTCGGCGCGGAGTTTCTCCAGGGCGGGATAGCCCTCGTGGAAGGCCTGTTCGGCGTGGTCGTCGGGGTCGTGGAGGTAGACGATGTCGACGCGGTCGAGGCCGAGCCGTTCCAGGCTGGAGCCTAGGGTGCGCCGTATCCCGTCGGCGGTGAAGTCCCAGACGCGGCGGCTGGTGGCGGGTACGGCGAAGCCGTTGGCGAGGTCGTCGCCGGTCACCGTCTCCACGGGTTCCAGGCGGCGGCCGACCTTGGTGGAGATCGTGTACTCCGCGCGCGGACGGTCGCGCAGCGCGGCGCCGAGGCGCCGCTCGGACAGGCCGATGCCGTAGTGGGGTGCGGTGTCGAAGTAGCGAATGCCGTGCTGCCAGGCGACGTCGACGGCCCGGTACGCCTGCTCGTCGTCGACTTCGGTGAACAGGTTGCCCAGCGGGGCGGCGCCGAGACCGAGCCCGCCCACCTCGACACGGCTGGCGCCGAGGGTGCTCACTGGCCCACCGGCCTCAGTCGCAGGCCCTGCATGCCGCCGTCCACGGCGAGCGAGGTTCCGGTGGTGGCGCCGGACAGGGGGCTCGCCAAGTAGGCGATGGCGCCCGCGACTTCGGCCGCCGAGACGAGCCGGCCGGAGGGCTGGCGGGCGGCCAGGGCGGCGCGTTCGGCGGCCGGGTCGGCGGCCGAGTCGAGGAGGCGGCCGACCCAAGGGGTGTCCGCCGTACCGGGGTTGACGCAGTTGACGCGGACGCCCTCGCGGAGGTGGTCGGCGGCCATGGCGAGGGTGAGAGACTGCACGGCGCCCTTGGTGGCGCTGTAGAGGGCGCGTTGGGGAAGTCCGGCGGTGGCGGCGATGGAGCAGGTGTTGACGATCGCCGCGTGGGAGGACTCGCGCAGATGCGGGAGCGCGGCGCGGGTGACGCGGACCATGCCGATGACGTTGACGTTCAGGACGCGGTGCCACTCCTCGTCGTCGTTGTCCTCGACGGTGCCCTGCGCGCCGATGCCCGCGTTGTTCACGACGATGTCGAGTCCGCCCAGGTCGGCGACGGCGGACGCCACGGCCTGTCGTACGGAGGCGTCGTCGGTGACGTCGGCGCGGTAGCCGAGCAGCGGCTTCTCGACACTGCTCGGGTCCAGGTCGAGGACGGCGACCTGGGCGCCGCGCTCGGCGAGGAGTTCGGCGGTGGCGCGGCCGATACCGGAGGCGCCGCCGGTGACCAGGGCCTTGAGGCCCTCGAAGTCGGTCATGCCGCGTGTCCCTTCTGGCTGTTGAGGTCGGCGGCCCAGAAGGTGCCGCCGGGGAACGTGTAGCGCGCGATGGACTCGGGCCGCATGGTGGCCGAGAAGCCGGGCGTGGTGGGTGCCATGTAGTGACCTTCGCGGATCACCACCGGATCGAGGAAGTGGTCGTGCAGATGATCGACGTACTCGATGACGCGGTCGTCGGTGGTGCCGGACACGGCGAGGTAGTCGAACATCGAGAGGTGCTGGACGAGTTCGCACAGTCCGACGCCGCCCGCGTGCGGGCAGACAGGGACGCCGAACTTGGCGGCGAGCAGCAGGATCGCGAGGTTCTCGTTGACTCCGCCGACGCGGGCCGCGTCTATCTGGAGGATGTCGAGGGCGCCGGCCTGGAGCAGCTGCTTGAACACGACGCGGTTCTGGACGTGTTCGCCGGTGGCGACCTTCACCGGGGCCACGGCGGCGCGGATGGCGGCGTGGCCGAGGACGTCGTCGGGGCTGGTGGGTTCCTCGATCCAGTACGGGTCGAACTCGGCGAGGGCCTTGGTCCAGCGGATCGCCTCGTCCACGTTCCAGCGCTGGTTGGCGTCGATCGCCATCCGGATGCCGGGGCCGACGGCCGAACGGGCCACGCGGCAGCGCCGGATGTCGTCGTCGAGATCGGCGCCGACCTTCAGCTTGATCTGCCGGAACCCGTCTCGGACGGCCTGCACGGCGAGCCGGGTGAGCTTCTCGTCGTCGTAGCCGAGCCAGCCGGCGGAGGTGGTGTAGGCGGGAAACCCCCGCTCCAGAAGGCGGGTTCGGCGGTCCTCGGCGCCTGCCCTGCCGCGCCGCAGGATGTCCAGGGCCTCGTCCGGGGTGAGCGCGTCGGTGATGTACCTGAAGTCGATCTGGCTGACGAGCCATTGGGGGTCGGCGTCGGCGAGGAGCTGCCAGAGGGGCTTGCCCGCGCGCTTGGCGGTGAGGTCCCAGGCGGCGTTGACCACGGCGCCGATCGCCATGTGCATCACGCCCTTCTCGGGCCCCAGCCAGCGGAGTTGGCTGTCGCCGATCAGGTCGCGGTTCAACGTCCCCGGGTCCGCGCACAGTTCGTCGACGGACCGGCCGATCACATGGTCCCGCAGCGCGTGGATCGCGGCGACCTGGACTTCGTTGCCCCGCCCGATGGTGAAGCTGAATCCGTGCCCCTCGTGCCCGTCGGCCGCGTCGGTGCGCAGGACGACGTAGGCCGCCGAGTAGTCGGGGTCCGGGTTCATCGCGTCGGAACCGTCGAGTTCGCGCGAGGTGGGAAAACGGATGTCGTAGGTGTCGACCGCGGTTACGCGAACGGGGGGGCCGGGGATCGGTGACACGGAAGGCCTTTCGGTCGGGTACAGGGATCCGGTGCCGTGCGGGTGCCGGAAGCCGAGCGGTCAGTCCTGGGCTCGGCCCGTGGTGATGCGGGCGATCACGAGGGCGACCAGGATGATTCCGCCGTAGATGGCCTGGATCCAGAAGGACGGGACCTGGGCGAGGGTGAGCAGGTTCTGCACAACTCCCAGGAGGAGTACGCCAGTCAGGGCCCCGAACATGGTGCCCTTGCCGCCGTCGAGGCTGATGCCGCCGATGACCGCCGCCGCCATCACGGTGAAGATCATGTTGTTGCCCTGGTTGGCGCTGATCGCGCCGACGTAGCCGGTCTGCATGATGCCGCCCACCGAGGCGAGGACACCGGCGACGATGGACACCCCGAGGAGCATCCGGTCGACGCGGATGCCGGCCGCGCGGGCCGCCTCCTGGTTGCCGCCGATCGCGTACAGGGCGCGCCCGACACGGTGGTACTTCAGCACGAACCCGGCGACCGCGAAGCAGACCGCCGCCAGCCACACCGACATCGGGACGCTCAGGAAGGTGCTGGTGGCCAGCGTGAAGAAGGAGTCGGGCATCCCGAACAGCGTCTTGCCCTTGGTGGCGCCGACCAGCAGTCCGCGCAGCACGATCAGCATGGCGAGGGTGACGATGAAGGCGTTGAGCTTGAACTTCACCACGAGGATGCCGTTGAAGGCGCCGATGATCCCGCCCACGACGAGGATCGCGACCAGGGCGAGCGGCGCCGACCACTCCGTGCCCCAGCCGGACTCGGCCGACGGCAGGACCAGCAGGGCGCCGATGGCGGGTGCGATGCCGACCACCGACTCCAGCGAGAGGTCGATCTTGCCCGTGATCAGGATCAGCGACTCGGCGAGGACCACCATCGCGAGCGCGGCGGAGGCGCCGAGGATGGAGATCAGGTTGCGTTCGGTGAGGAACGAGTCATTGACGATCGCGCCGAGCACCAGGAGCACCAACAGGGCCGGTACGAGGGCGAGTTCACGGGCCCGGCGGAGCAGGACCGTGCGGGCCGAGCCCGCCCCGGCGGCGCGTGGGGCGGCGAGCGGCGGGGCCGCCTTGGTGTCAGCCATGGTCCACTCCTTCGATGGAGGCGATCAGCTCGTGGTCGCGCCAGCCCGCCGGGTGCTCGGCGACGACACGGCCGTGGAAGAGGACGAGGACGCGGTCGCAGCGCCGCAGGTCGTCGAGTTCGTCGGAGACGACGAGCACGGCGGTGCCGTCGTCGCGGGCGCTGTCCATACGGGCGAGCAGTGACTCCTTGGACTTCACGTCGACGCCCGCGGTGGGGTTGATGAGGACCAGCAGCCGGGGGTCGGAGGCGAGGGCGCGGGCCATGACGACCTTCTGCGCGTTGCCGCCGGAGAGGTCGGAGACGGGCTGGTCGGGGCCCTCGGCGTGGATGTCGAGGCGGTCGATCAGCTCGGTGGCGAAGCCGCGTTTGCGGTCGGTGCCGACGAAGCCGAAGCGGCCGAGCCGGTCCAGGACCGTCATGGTGGCGTTGTCACCGATGGACATTCCGAAGACCAGACCTTGGCCGTGGCGGTCACGAGGGACGCATCCGACACCGGCTTTCAACGCGGCCTGCACATCCCCGAACGGCAGCTTCTCGCCTTCGAGTTGAGCGGTCCCGCCGGTCGGCGTGTACAGCCCGGTGAAGGACTCCGCCAGCTCGATCTTGCCGCTGCCACTCGACCCGGCGAGTCCGACGACCTCGCCGCGACGGACGGTGAGGTCGACGTTCTCGTACGACTGGGAGGTCAGCCCGCGGGCGTCGAGGAGGACGGGTGCCGCGTCGTCCAACTCCCTCAGCTCCACCTCCAGTTCGGCGATCGACTCCCCCGCCATCGCCTCCACGAGGGCGCGGCGCGGGAGGTCGGCGACCGGTGCGGTGGTGATCCAGCGGGCGTCGCGCAGCACGGTGACGGTCTGGCACACCTCGTACACCTCCTGGAGGTGGTGCGAGATGAACAGGAAGGTGACGCCGGACTCCTGGAGTGCACGCATCCGCGTGAAGAGCCGTTCGATCTCCCGGTTGTCGAGCTGGGCGGTCGGTTCGTCGAGGACGATGAACCGGGCCCCGAAGCTCAACGCCCGGGCGATCTCCACCATTTGGCGGTCCTCGACCTTGAGGTCGGCGGTACGCGCCTCGGGGTCGACGCGCACGTCCCAGGTGTCGAGGAGTTCGGCGGCCTCGGTACGGAGCCTGCGCCAGCTGATGACTCCGCCGCGTGAGGTCGGCTGACGGTTGATGAAGAGGTTCTCGGCAACCGTCAACTCGGGTACCACGGTGGGCCGTTGGTAGACGCAGGCCACCTTGGCGCGCCAGGCGTCCCGGTCGGCGAGCGGGGGCGCGGGCTCGCCGTCGAAGCGGACCGTGCCCTCGTCGGGGGCCTGGAGTCCGGTGAGGACGGTGACGAGGGTGGACTTGCCGGCGCCGTTGCGGCCGACGAGGGCGTGGGACTCGCCCGGCAGTACGGTGAGTTGGCCGTCGGCGAGGGCGACGGTGGGGCCGTACCGCTTGACGATGTCCCGCGCCTCAACAAGTGGGGTACTCATTTGACCGTGTTGCCCCAGAGCTTGGGATCGTCGACGTTGTCCTTGGTGACCAGGGGCGCGGGCAGCTGGTCCTCGAGGATGCCGCTGGACAGCTTGACGATCGTGGAGTCGTGGTCGGTGGGGCCGGGCTTGAAGGTCTTCCCCTGCATCGCGGCCTTGATGTAGTACATGCCGTACTTGGCGTAGGCGTCGGCCGGTTGGGAGACGGTGGCGTCGATCTCGCCCTTGCGGATCGCGTCGAACTCCTGCGGGATGCCGTCGTTCGAGACGATCGTGATGTGCCCGGCCTGGCCCGCCGTCTTCAGCATGCCCTTGGACTTGAGGGTCTGGAGAGTGGGCGCGAGATAGACACCGCCCGCCTGCATGTAGATGCCCTTGATGTCCGGGTTGGCGTTGAGAAGCGTGTCGAGCTTGGAGGCCGCCGTGTCGGACTCCCACTTGGCGGGGATCTCCAGGACCTTCAGCTTCGGGTACTTCTTCTTCACGCAGTCCCTGAACGCCTCCGACCGGTCACGGCCGTTGACGGACGCCAGGTCGCCCATGATCTGCACGACCTTGCCGCTGGTGATGTGCGCCCCGAGGTATTCGCAGGCCTTCTCGCCGTACGCGACGTTGTCGGCGCGCACGACCATCGCGACCTTGCCCTTGTCGGGCGCCACGTCGACCGCGACGACGGGCACGCCCTTGCGGTCCGCCTGGTCGAGGCCGGCTTCGATGGCGGCGCTGTCCAGCGGGGCGACGACCAGGCCCTTGACGCCCTGGTTCAGCTCGTTGTTGATGTCGGTGATCTGCTGCGAGGGGTCGCTGTTGGAGTTGACCGTCTTCAGCGCGTCGACGCCTTCGGACTTCGCCATCTTCGGCACGTAGTCGTTGTACGACTGCCAGAACGGCGAGGTCAGCAGGGGCAGGATCACCCCCACCTTGCCGGTGCCGCTGCTGCCGCCGGCGCTGCTCGCGCCGGTGTCCTTGGTGCTGCCGCACGCGGCGAGCACGAGCGCGGTACCTGTGACCGCGGCCACCGCACCGACCATGCGCAACCTGCTGCGTATCCCCACTGTCCTGCCGAGCATTTGGTGGCTCCTCGTTGAGCGTGTCCGAGCAGATGACCGCATATTTATCAGACCACTTCCCCAAAACAACACCCCGCAGTGGCAGTTTTTCCGGGATTTCCGCCGTAGTGGTCGGACCACCTGAGCGGTTAGACTGCGGCGCACCCGGTGAGTGGAGGATTGCGTGGACGAGACGGCTCCGCCGAAGGGCACCGTGACACAGCGCGCCATCGACTCGATCAAGGCGTTGATCGGCGAGGGGCGGCTGGAGCCGGGCCAGCGGCTGCCCACCGAGCGCGATCTCGCGGCCCAGCTGGGCATCTCCCGCAGCTCGATGCGCGAGGCGATCCGCGCGCTCACGGTGCTGGGCGTGCTGGAGGCCCGGCACGGTTCGGGCATCTACGTCACCCAGCTGGAGGCCGGTGACCTGCTGGAGACCTTCGGTGTCGTCGCCGACCTCTCGCGCGGCCCGCGTCTGGTGGAACTCCTGGAGGTCCGCCGCATCCTGGAGTCGACGGCGACCGCGCTGGCCGCCGCCCGCATCACCCCGGACCAGCTGGCCGAGGTGGAGAAACACCTCACGGCGATGAACGCGACCGACGACCCCGAGGAGATCCTCGCCCACGACCTCGCCTTCCACCGCGAGATCGCCGCCGCCGCGGGCAACGACACCATGGCCGCGATCCTGGAGGGCCTGTCGTCCCGGACCTTCCGCGCCCGGGTCTGGCGCGGCTACCAGGAAGAGGGCGCCTTCACCCGCACCCGCCGCGAACACGCCGCCATCCACCGGGCGCTGGTGGCCCGGGACCCGGAGGCGGCACGGGCAGCGGCGGCCTCACACGTGGGCGAGGTCGAGGAGTGGCTGCGGTCGCAACTCGCCCCCTAGAAGCAGGGGTTCAGGCGCACTGGCAGCCGGGCCGTGCTGGTCGTCACGGGCTCACGGCGAACAGGGGCAGCCACTCTTTACTGTGCGCTCTGTCTCCGCCCGCGCAAGGAGACCCGCCAGAGGAGGACTCAGCCCCGAGGGGCGAGTCCTCCAGGGGCGCGGGGCTGCATCGACATGCGGCTCCGCCGCGCGGGCGCGACCAGCCCCAACGCACCCGCAGCAAACGACCGAGAGCATCCGCCCTGGCCCGACCCTCAAACGCCGGAGGCAGGCAGCGGCGGATCGCCCCGCTGGCCCTGGACCTCTGCCCATCCGCGCAGTTCGCTGGTGCCCACCTCGTCGATCGCCCGGTGCAGGGCGGCCCGCGCGTCCACGTCCCGGTCGGCCTGCGGAAGCAGCAGGTAGCGGTCGATCGCCCGCCGCAGGGACTCCCGTGCCTGTGCGGCCAGGACCCAGCGTGAGCCCGGATTGAACAGTTGGCGCATGCCGGTGAAGAAGACGGCGCCGCCCGCGATCAGGGCGGTGAGCCAGGCGGGCGCGTGCAATCCCGCCGCCACGACCGTCGCGGACGTGGCGGCGAGAGCGCCGAGTTCCGTCGTGTAGTGCAACCACCTGGCCCGGTCGCACGCCCCCGCGTAGAACTCCAGCTCCTGCCGGGCGAGCGCCAGTAGCGGATCGGGTTGGGAGGCCCAGGCCTGACCGACGGCCGTTCTTCGTCTCATCGCCACATCATCGGGCGATCACGGCCGCCGGCGAAAGCCGTTCCGGGTCAGGACCGTCGAAGCCGCAGCGTCACCAGTTCGAACGGGCGCAGCCGCAAGGCCAGTTGATCGCCCTCGCGGATGATCTCCTTCGCTTCGGCCGACGGACGTTCCAGCAGGTCGGTGACCTCGACGGAGTCGAAGGGGAAGCCCACCGTCAGCGTCGCCCTGGCCCGTCCCCCGTGCGCCTCGTGGAACCGGACCACCACATCCCCGCTCCCGTCGTCCGCCAGCTTCACCGCCGTGACCACGACCGCGTCCCGGTCCACGCTCACCAGCGGAGCGACCTCCTGCCCACCGGTGACCCGCCGCTCCGGCAGGTTGATCCGCCAGCCCTCCCGCACCGCGTCCCCGATGCCCGCGCCCGGCACCAGCGCGTGCCGGAAACGGTGGACGCCCTGGTCGGTCTCCGGGTCCGGGAAGCGTGGGGCGCGCAGCAGGGAGACGCGCACCGTGGTGGTCGTACCGCGGTCGCCGTCGGTGCGGACCGTACGGGTCACATCGTGGCCGTACGTCGAGTCGTTGACTACGGCGACGCCCCAGCCGGGTTCCTCCAGGTGGACGAAGCGGTGGTTGCAGGCCTCGAACTTGGCCGCCTCCCAAGAGGTGTTGGTGTGCGTGGGCCGGTGGAAGTGCCCGAACTGCGTCTCGGACGCGTACCGTTCGGCGTGCACGTCGAGCGGGAAGGCGAGCTTGAGGAACTTCTCGGTCTCGTGCCAGTCGACCTCGGTGTCGATGAGCAGCCGCCGCTCCCCGGGTGCGAGGGACAGCAGCTGGGTGACCCGGGACGCACCGAAGGTGCGGACGATCCGCACCGTGTTCCCGTCGGCGACGACCTCCTCCGCGTCCGTGAGGTCCGTGACCGTGTTGCGGTAAAACTCGTCGACGTCCCAGGCGTCCCACATGTTCGGGAAGTCCGGGTGGAGTTGGAGCAGGTTGGCGGCCCGGCCGGGGGCGATCGTCTCGCGGTCGGCCTCGATGTCGTAGGCGGAGACGACGAGTCCACGGGCGTCGATCTCGATGCGGAGCAGGCCGTTCTCGAGTACGTGTCCGCCGCCGACCCGCGTCGCGAGTGCCGACTCGCCCTCCACCGCCGGGACTTGGGCACCGCCCGCGAGAACGCCGTCGCGGGTGTGGGGCGCCGAGTTGAACACCAGCTCCCGCGTCCCCTCCCCCGCCAGCGCGCGCTGGGCCGCGTCGATGATGCCGTTCAGCTCGGCGGCCACTCCCTCGTACGTCTTCCGTGCCTCGCGGTGCACCCAAGTGATCGAGGAGCCGGGCAGGATGTCGTGGAACTGGTGCAGCAGCACCGTCTTCCAGATCCGGTCCAAGTCCTCGTAGGGGTAAGGGAATCCGGTCCGTACGGCGGCCGTGGCGGCCCACAGTTCCGCCTCGCGCAGGAGGTGTTCGCTTCGCCGGTTGCCCTGTTTGGTCCTGGCCTGGCTGGTGAGGGTGGCACGGTGGAGTTCGAGGTACAACTCGCCCACCCAGACCGGGGGTTCGGGGTACTCGGCCTCGGCCTTCTCGAAGAACTCCTTCGGGGTCTCCCAGGCCACGGTCGCCGAGCCTTCGAGGTCGCGCAGGCGGGCCGCCTTGGCGACCATCTCGCGGGTGGTGCCGCCGCCTCCGTCGCCCCAGCCGGTAGGCGCGAGGGAGTGGCGGGCTACTCCCTTGTCCTTGAAGTTGCGTGCCGCGTGGGCGATTTCACGGCCCTGCATGGAGCAGTTGTAGGTGTCGACGGGCGGGAAGTGGGTGAAGATCCGGGTGCCGTCGATGCCCTCCCAACGGAAGGTGTGGTGCGGGAACTTGTTCGTCTGCGACCAGGAGATCTTCTGTGTCAGCAGCCACTTGGAGCCGGCGGCCTTGATGATCTGCGGGAGTCCGGCGGCGAAGCCGAAGGTGTCGGGCAGCCACGCCTCCTCGTTCTCGATACCGAACTCGTCGAGGAAGAACCGCTTCCCGTGCACGAACTGACGGGCCATCGCCTCCGAGCCCGGCATGTTGGTGTCGGACTCCACCCACATGCCGCCGGCCGGCACGAACCGCCCGTCCGCCACCGCCTTCTTGACCCGCGCCCACACCTCGGGCCGGTGCTCCTTCACCCAAGCCCATTGCTGGGCCTGGGACATGGCGAAGATGAAGTCGGGTTCGTCCTCCAGCAACGCCGTCATGTTGGAGGTGGTGCGGGCGACCTTGCGGACCGTCTCCCGGAGCGGCCACAGCCACGCGGAGTCGATGTGCGCGTGCCCGATGGCGCTGATGCGGTGCGCGGACGGTACGGCGGGCGTGGACAGGACGGCCGTCAGCTGTGAACGGGCTTGCTCCGCCGTGCCGTTGACGTCCTGGAGGTCGACGGCGTCCAGCGCCTTCTCGATGGCCCGCAGGAGGTCCCAGCGGCGCGCCGAGTCCACCGGCAGCTCGGCCATCAGCTCGCCGACCACCTCCAGGTCGAGGACGAGCTGCCAGACGTTCTCGTCGAGGACCGCGAGGTCCATGCGGGTGAGCGTGTACTGCGGCTCGCTGCCGGCGGTCTCCTTGTCGCCCAACTGGGTCGGCACGAACGGGTGGTAGTCCATGACCACCGGGTTGGACGCGGCTTCGACGTACAGCCGCACCTCCTCGCCGCCGGCGACGGGCGCGCCGATCCGGACCCACTGGTTGCGCGGGTTGAGGCCCTTCACGGGGGTGCCGTCGGGCCGGTAGACGAGGCCCTCGCACTGGAAGCCGGGCATGTTCTCGTCGAAGCCGAGGTCGAGCAGGGCCTCGACGGTCTTCCCGGCCCACTCCTGGGGGACGGTCCCGGTGACACGGAACCAGCTGGTTCCCCAGGGAGCACCCCACCGGGCGCCCACCTCGATCGGTTCGGGTGTGCCCGCGAGCCCCTCGGCCACGGGCACCGGCTCGCCGGGCGCGTGCCAGACGGCCACCTCCAGCGGCACTGACTCGGGGTACACGGCGGGACGGATGCGCTCTTCGAGAACACGCTTGAGGCGGGCTTCGACCAGGCTGCGGTCGTCATGCATGTGGGGTGCTCCGTGGCTCGGTTGCGGGTGGGACTACGGGTGTTACCAGGCGTACGCGACGGTCACGGGGGCCGACGCTGTGTACAGCTCCCCTGTCGCGCGCAGTTCGAACCACGCCTGCTGCTCGCCCTGTTCGGCCGTCAGCCCGGCGACGTAGAAGGCGCGCTGGCAGGTGCCGCCGAGGAACCGCCGGGTGCCGTCGGGCAGCAGCCGGTGCAGCGTGTAGTGGCGTACGGCCCCGGGCGCGGCGTCCCAGGCGAAGCGCAGGTTGCCGCCGGTGGCCGCGCTGATGAGGAAGTCGGCGGGAGCGGTCGGCGTCGGCGACGCGTCGGCCTCGCGCACGGCCAGCCCGCCGAGCCGCCAGTTCACCGGCCCCGCGGTCGCGGTGAGCCGTACACCGATGGCGTGCAGTGTGCCGGAGAGACCGGTGAGGGGCACGGTCACCGTCTGCCAGTCACTGCCCGAGGCCGCCACCGGCAGATACGTGTACGGCGGCGTCGCCCCCGCCGTGTTCGGTTCGGCGGTGGCGACCGCCAGTTCGACGTTCGCGCTGCCGCTGTCGGTGCGGAAGGTCACGTCGACCACGGTGTCACCGGCGATCGGCAGCTGGGTGGCGTACAGATCAAGGGTCGTCGGCGCGTCCAGTGCGCCGCCGACCAGCACACTGCTGCCGCCCCGCCACGCGTCCGCGAAGTCGAAGGTCACGGTGGGCCGTTGGCCCGTCGTGCGTACCGCCCAGCGGCGGGACGGCAGCCGGTCCTGGAGGCCCAGGTGGTTCCACGGGGTGTCCGAGGTGACCGCGCCGTCCTCGTACCAGCGCAGCCCGTGCCCGGTGTTGAAGACACTCGCGAACGGCAGTGCGCCGCCGACCGTGGAGCGGTCGGCGACCGACACCGCCGGTGCCCGCCAGGGGTCGGTGCTGTCCGGCTTCGACGGGTCGAGTGAACGCCCGGTCCAGAAGCGGTCGTCGGCCGCGTGGAAGTCGCCCGGGGTGCGGGTCGCGGGGAGGTGGTTGCGGGTCCACTCGGGCCGGTAGAAGCCGATGGACGTGATGTGCGCCTTGGTCGTCGGCACCATCGCGTCCCAACTCACTGACGTACTCGACCCGTTGGACTCGACGTCGACGCCCGCCCACAACTCGTAGCGGCTGCGGCCCAGTCCGTCGGCCTTCGTCCCGGAGGCGGCCAGCGTGCTCGTGCTCCAGCGGAAGTCGATGAACATGTCGTTCGCGGCCTGGAAGAACGCCTGGTTCGAGGTGTTCAGCGCGCCCTGCCAGCTGACCGTCCCGTTCACGGTCATCGCGTCGTACCAGGTGACCCGCTGCCCCTGGGCGGCGGCGAGGGACTTCAACTCGCCGACGAAGCCCTGCATGTCGGTGCCGAGCGCGGTGTTCCCGCCGCTGGTCTCGGCGTTCACGAACCAGCCGTCGAAGCCGTACGCGGCGGCCACCGCGACGAGTTGGGCGGCGAGCGGGTAGTGCCCGGCGGCATCCTTCTGGACCAGGTCGCGGGTCCACTGGAGTTGTCCGCCGTAGGCGACGGGCGGCAGGAAGATGTTGCCGAGGACGGGCACGCCGTGCCGGTGGGCGGCGTCCACGACCGGCGCGTTCGGGGCGAGGATGATGCCCTCGCCCGACGAGCCGCCCCAGAAGACGAGTTCGTCGAGGTAGGACCAGTGGGTGAGGGCGTAGTAGTCGGCGGTGGCCGCGCCCTGGGAGGGGTTGCTCGACGTCGGCCCGAAGGAGACCAGGGACTGGATGCGGGCCTGGCCGGAGCGGGCGGTGCTGTTCGCGGGGGTCGGGGTGAAGCGCGCGGCCAGCGGGACGGCGGCGGCGTTGAAGGCGAGGTCCGTGTCCGAGGCGGCGGTCCAGGTCTTCAGGCTGCGCCAGGTGATGCCGGTGCCCGGAGTGCCGGAGGGGAGCGAGTCCGGGTACCAGTAACTGGCGTACGGCTGGGTCGCGGTGGCCGCGGCCTGCCCTGCGGCATAGGCGGGCAGGGGCAGCAGGGCCGCCGCGCCGGCGGCGAGCAGGACGGTGCGTCTGGTGGGGTTCACGAGCTGGTGTCTCCTTGTGGGGTGGGGAGTACCTGGTCGGGAGTGACGACTTCGGTGATGCCGCGCGCGGCGAGGTGTTCCTTGTCGTCCGCGCGCACGTCGAGGACGGTCGCCGGGCGGGCTCCGTCGGCGACGAGTCGGAAGTAGGCATCGAAGACCGGCCCGCCGGGACCGCAGACCGAGCGGACCGACGGATCGGCGGGCACCACGAGCGCCGTGCTGCGGGTGGCGGGCGCGTACGTGGGCTCGCGGGCCGCCTCGGCCAGCACGAGCGCGATGTCCTTCGGCTGCCGGTCGTTGGTCAACAGGCCCAGCCCGTATTCGAGTTCGGGGAAGTCCGCGAGCTCGCGGGACACGTCGTGGGAGCACCACCAGGTGATTCCCCAAAGGTCAGGACAGTCAAGGGAGTTGGCGACGGTCGCCTCGGCGAAGGCCGCCGCGTGCTCGGCGGGGACGAGCGGCTGGGGCGCGCCGACCTCCTGGAGCCAGACGGGCCGGTGCGGTTCGTCGGCCCATGCCTTGCTCAACTCGATGAGATAGGCGGCGTGATGTTCACTGGGCACGGAGGTACGGCCGTGGCGCTGGGCGGTGCCGTTGAAGACCCAGGAGTGCACGGCCGTCATCGCGCCCCGCCGGGCGGCCTGCGCCGGGGTGAACGGCATGTCGTTCTGGAACCAGGTCGCGTCGTACTCGGCGTGCAGATGCGGCTTGCCGGGCGCCCCCTCCGCGCAGGCGGCGAGCATCCGCTCCAGCCAGGCGTCGATCTGGTCCTCGGTCGCCCGGTCTGGGTCCGGATGCGGGCCCGCCGAGAACTGGTTGACCTCGTTGCCGAGGGTCATGCCGATGAAGTTCGGGCGGTCGGCGAGGGCGGCGGCGAGGGTGCGCAGGTAGGCGGCCTGGCCGTCGAGGACGTCCGGGTCGGTGAAGAGGTTGCGCCGGTGCCAGGTCCGGGTCCAGGCAGGGAGGTAGTCGAAGCTGCTCAAGTGCCCTTGCAGACCGTCCACGTTGACGTCGAGCCCGCGCTCACCGGCCGCGTCGACGAGCTGCACGAGCTGCTCCACGGCCTTCGGACGGATCAGTGTGCGGTTGGGCTGGAAGTACGGCCACAGCGGGAAGACCCGGATGTGGTCGAGGCCCAGTTCGGCGATCGAGTCGAGGTCGGCGCGTACGGAGTCGAGGTCGAAGTCGAGCCAGTGGTGGAACCACCCTTGGCTGGGGGTGTAGTTGACGCCGAAGCGCACGGCAGAAGACATCGGGATCCTGGTTCTGTAGTGCGTGTCTGAATGCAAGTGGACGTCAGCCCTTCACCGCGCCTTCGCCCACACCCCGGAAGAAGTACCGCTGGAGGCAGGCGAAGAGGGCGATCAGCGGGGCCACGGCGATCACCGTGCCGGCGGCCACCAGGCGTTCGTCGTTGGCGAAGGTGCCGTGCAGATAGTTGAGGCCGATGGTGAGCGTGAACTTGGACGGGTCGCTGAGCACGATGAGCGGCCACAGGAAGTCGTCCCAGGCGCCCATGAAGGCGAAGATCGCGACGACGGCGACAGTCCCCTTCACGGACGGCAGCGCGATCCGCAGGAACCGCTGCCACACGTTGGCGCCGTCGACGTAGGCCGCCTCCTCGATCTCGTACGGCAGGTTGAGGAACGCGTTGCGCATCAGCAGGACGTTCATCGCGCCGATGCAGCCCGGGAGGACCACCCCGATCAGGGTGTTGTTGAGGCCCAGTTCCCGCATGGTGGTGAACTGGGCGATGATGATGCCCTCCACCGGCACGAGCATCGCGAGGATGAAGACGAGGGTGGCGACGCGGCGGCCCCGGTAGCGCAGCCGGGCGAGCGCGTAGCCCGCGAGGGCCGAACCGACGCAGTTGGTCACGACGTTGGCGGAGGCGACCTTCAGCGAGTTGAAGGCGTAGTCCCATACCGGGATGGTGTCGGCCACCCGCTTGTAGTTGTGCAGGGTGGGGTGTTCGGGGAGGAAGGTCGGCGGTGAGCTGTAGATGTCCTCGGTCGGGCCCTTGAGCGAGGTGGAGAGCTGCCACAGGAAGGGGCCGACGGTGATGGCGAGGACGGCGAGCAACAACGTGTAGCGCAGGGCGAGTTCCCAGACCCGGATGCGGCGGCCGTGCTCATCGGTGACGCGGGGTTCGCGAACCGCCTTCTCCTGGACGGGTCTTGTGCGCTCGATGACGCTCAAGCGTCCTCCTTCCGGTCTGCCCGCAGCACGAGCAGCATCAGCGCGACCGTGACGACGAAGACGACGACCGAGAGCGCGGAGGCGTAGCCGACGCGCCCGGTGAGGCCGGTGCCGGTGCGCTGGACGAGCATCACCAGGGTGGTGTCCTCGCCGGCCGGACCACCGCTCGGGCCCGCCATCAGATAGACCTCGGAGAACACCTTGAAGGCGGCCACCGAGGACAGCGCCCCGACGAGGACCATGGTGGAGCGGACGGCGGGCACGGTGACCGTGAAGAACCGGCGCACCGCGCCCGCGCCGTCGACCGAGGCGGCCTCGTGCAGTTCGCGCGGCACGTTGGCGAGCGCGGCCAGATAAATGATCATGTAGTAGCCGAGCCCCTTCCAGACCGTGACGGCCATGGCGCTCAGCAGCAACAGCCACTGGTCGCTCAGAAAACCGATCCGGCCGACGCCGATCGTCTCCAACAGCGAGTTGACCAGGCCGCGTTCGTCCAGCAGCCACACCCAGATGAGTCCGACCACGACGATCGACGCGACGACCGGTGTGTAGAAGGCGGACCGGAAGAAGGTGATGCCGGGGATGTTCTTCTGCACCAACAGGGCGAGCAGCAGCGGGAGTACGACGAGTGCGGGGACCACCCCGAGGATGTAAAGGGTGCTGTTGCGCAGGCCGGTCCAGAACATGTCGTCGTGCCACAGCTCGCGGAAGTTGGCGAAGCCGACGAAGTGGCCCGGGATCAGGGTGCGCCGGTCGGTGAAGGCGTTGGCCAGCGTGGAGCCGAACGGGTAGAGGATGAAGACGCTGGTGATCAGCAGCCCGGGGGCGGCGAACAGCCAGGGGCTGGTGGGCAGTTGGCGCCGCACCCGGGAGACGGTGGAGAGGGCCATCGTGGACTACCCCTGCTGCTGGAGGAGCGTGTTGCACTGCTTGACAGCGTTGTCAAGAGCCGTGTTGGGGTTCTCCTTCCCCTGCAGAGCCTTGGCCACCTCGTTGCGCAGCGCTGTCTTCATCTGCTCACTGAACAGCACCGGCGTGTAATTCACCGCGTTTTTCAGGGACTTGGCGGCGGCGATCCGCACCCGGGTCTCGTCGGTGCCGTCCTCCTTGGTGAAGTACGGGTCGTCGAGGGAGCCGGCGGTGCTCGGGAAGATGGCGACCTTCTTCGCGAACGACATCTGCTGCTGGGCGTCGGTGACGTAGTGCGCGAAGGCCACGGCAGCGGGGGTGTGCTTGGTCTTGGAGTTGACCATCACGCCCATCACGTACATGTTGACGTGCCCGGTGCTGGTGATCTGGTCGGTGATGCCGATGTTCTTGTACAGGCTGGGCGCCTGCTTCTTGAAGTTGTCGAGGTCGAGGGCGCTGCCGGGGTTCATGGCGACGGCCCCGGTGAGGAACTTCTTGCCGGACGACTCGGGGGTGGCGGTGAGCGCCTGCGGGTCGAGGGCCTTCGCGTCGTACAACTCCTTGTACTTGGTGAGGAGTTCGACGCCCTTCGCGTCGTTGAAGGCGAAGGTGGTGCCGGCCTTGTTCATGAGCTCGACGCCGTAGCGGCCGAAGTCCTCGACGGTGGGGACGTTGGCGAGGGTGGCGACCTTGCCGTCGGTCTTCTTCGCCAACTGGAGCGCCTGGGCGAAGAGTTCGTCGTACGTCTTCGGCGGCTGGTCGGGGTCGAGGCCGGCCTGCTCGAACAGGGACTTGTTGTAGAAGAGCGGGCCGGTGTTGAGGTACCAGGGGAAGGCGTAGGTCCCGGTCATGCCCGGTATCCGGTGGCTGGCCCAGGCTCCGGGCAGGTACTCGCTCTTGTACTTCGAGGCCGCCTTGTCGAGGTCCATCGCGAGGCCCGCCTTGGCGAGCGGGGCGACCAGGTCCGGGGAGACGTTGACGACGTCGGGCAGGGTGCCGCCGGCCGCGTCGGCGCTGATCTTGTCGGCGTAGCCCTCGGCGGGCTGGTCGATCCACTTCACATGGGTGCCGGGGTACTGCTTCTCGAAGCCGGAGATCACGCCCTCGAAGTAGGACTTGAAGTTGGCGCGGAGGTTCCAGGTCTGGAAGGTGATGTCGCCCTCGACCTTGCCCGAGGCGTCGGTCGAGCCGCCGTCGTCTCCTCCGGAGCCGCAGGCGCTCAGCGGCATGAGGACTACGGCGGCGGCAGCGGCGGCGAAGGCTCTGCGGGAGATGCGCACGGCGGGTCGCTCCTTTGGAGTGGGGTTGGCCAATCGTGCCGGGGCAGACCTTGCACGCTGTTCGCGGGGCGCGTCAATGGATTCCGCTCAGCTAAATTCATTAGTTGGCCAGATCCGGCCAACACCCCAGCTCAGAGAGGTATGTTCGCATTCTTGCGATGGATCACTAATGCGCTTTAGGGTGTGCTGGCTCAAGCGCATTAGTGCGCGGTGCCGATGGAATGGAGAGCAGGCTTGTCAGGCAAGCGGTCACCCGCGCGTCGGCCGACGATGAAGGACATCGCGCAGCGCGCCGGTGTGTCCGAGAGCGCGGTCTCCTTCGCGCTCAACGGCCGGCCCGGCGTCTCCGAGATCACCCGCGACCGGGTGCGCCGGGTCGCGGAACAGCTCGGCTGGCGGCCCAGCACGGCCGCGCGGGCGCTGTCCGGGGAGGGCGCGGCGACGGTCGGTTTCGTGCTGGCCCGGCCCGCGGACACCCTCGGCGTCGACTCCTTCTTCCTCCAACTCGTCTCGGGCATCCAGGAGATACTGGCCGAGCGTCATCTCGGTCTGCTCTTCCAGATGGCCGAGGACGTCGACGACGAGTGCGCGGTGTACCGGCGCTGGTGGGCCGAACACCGGGTGGACGGCGTCCTGGTGGCCGACCCGCGCACCGCCGATCCGCGCCCCGATCTCCTCGACGAACTGGGCCTGCCCGCCGTGGTGATCGGCGGCGCGCCGGACGAACGGCATCCCGGACTGTCGACGGTGTGGGCGGACGACGCGGGCGCGATGGCGTCGGTGGTCGACGAGTTGTCCGCACGCGGCCACCGCCGTATCGCGCACATCGCCGGTCTGCCGGGCCTCGCGCACACCGAGCGCCGGATCCGCGCCCTGCGCGCCGAGGCCGCGCGGCGCGGGCTGACCGAGGTGCACTCGGTGACGACGGACTACTCGGACGCGGCGGGCGCCGCCGTCACCCGCCGGGTCCTCGAAGTCGCCGCGCCCCCAACGGCGTTGATCTACGACAACGATGTGATGGCGGTCGCCGGGGTGGCCGCCGCGACCGAACTCGGCTTCTCCGTACCGGCGGACGTGTCGGTGGTCGCCTGGGAGGACTCCGCGCTGTGCCGGATGGTCCGGCCGTGGCTGTCGGCGCTGTCCCGGGACAGTGTGGAGTTCGGCCGTACGGCGGCCCAGGAGTTGACCGCGCTGCTGGACGGCGGCCCGGCGCGCACGGTGCGGGTGCCGGTGCCGCGGCTGATCGAGCGGGACAGTACGGGAGCGGCACGGGTGTGAAAGTGCTGTGTCTCCCGGTTCGAGCCCGAATCGCCGGACGCCGCCGGGCACTTCGTGTGAGGCTTTGCCCATGACCTCCGAAGACCCGCTGGCCGACCGGCTCCAGCTCGACCGGCCGCACTCCGCCCGCGTGTGGAACTTCCTCCTGGGCGGCAAGGACAACTACGCCGCCGACCGGGAAGCCGGCGAAATGATCATCAAGATGTTTCCGGACATCGCCCTGCTCGCCCGCCTCCAACGAGGCTTCCTGGTAAGGGCCGTACGCCATCTCGCCGCGGAGGCGGGCATCCGCCAGTTCCTCGACATCGGAACCGGCCTGCCGACCGTCGACAACACGCACGAGGTCGCGCAGCGCATCGCGCCCGAGAGCCGGATCGTGTACGTCGACAACGACCCGCTGGTGCTGGTGCACGCGCAGGCGTTGCTCACCAGCACCCCCGAAGGCGCCTGCGCCTACGTCGAGGCCGATGTGCGCGATCCCGAGACGATCCTCGAAGCCGCGGCCCGGACACTGGACTTCAGCAAGCCGATCGCGCTGACGATGCTGGGCATCCTGGGCCAGATCCCGGACTCGGACGAGCCCGAGGCCGTCGTGGCCCGCTTCCTCGACGCGCTGCCCCCGGGCAGCTATCTCGCGCTGACCGACGGCACCGACACCAACCCGTCGCTCAACCAGGCGATCTCGGTGTACAACGCCAACTCCGCCAGCTCCTACCACCTGCGCAGCCCCGCACGGGTGGCGGCCTTCTTCGAGGGTCTCGAAGCGGTCGAGCCCGGCATCGTCCCCATTTCACGCTGGAGGCCGGAGCCTGTCGACGTGGGCCGTGATCCGTCCGACGTGGACACGATCTGCGGCGTCGGCCGCAAGGTCTGAGCGGCAACAGCGAAGAGGGGCACCGGCGTTGAGCCGGTGCCCCTCTTTTGTGACGTGTGTCCGGCGTCAGAGCCGGAACAGCGCCCACACCGTCTTCCCGCCGCCCGCCCGCAGGTTCCAGCCCCATGAGTCGCTGAGCGCGGAGACCACCTGGAGGCCGCGTCCGGACTCCGCGAACTCGTCGGGGTGTCCCTCCACGGGTATGCGGTCGCTGTCGTCGGTGACCGCGCACACCGCGTACGGCAGCCGGTCCCACACCGCGAGCCAGAGCGAAGGCTGCGGCTCCAGCGGGGAGTTGGGCGCCCGGCCGTAGCGCAGCGCGTTGCTCACCAGTTCCGAGACGGTGACCGCCATGTCGTCGACGAGCTCGTCCCCGGCCCGGTCGGCCAGTGCGGCGCGGGCGAAGTCCCGTGCCACATGCGCCGATTGAGGCATCGGGGGCACGACCAGGACGGAACAGAGAGCCGGGTTGCCTCCGTCCCCGACGGCGGGGACCAGCGTGACGGTCTGCCCCGGTGCGGGTCGGCCCACCTCGTCGACGGCCCGGCACAGCCACTGCCAAGTGCCCTCGATGCGCAGGGAGTCGACCGGCCGTACGACTTGCTCTGCGGACATCGCGACCCCTGAGACCCCAAGAGAACAACTGCGCGCGCTACACCTGTCCGGAACATGGTCCTCCGACTGACCCTGCGAACGCAAGTGCATCGGCAATTGCCGCTGCAATTGCAGACGATCTTGCGAGCGGTCCTCCCGAGGGCTATCGTCCTCCACATCACCAATGGGTGCAATTGAAGCTGCAATTGCATTCGATCTTCCGGGGGAGCGATGAAGCCTCAGACAGAGCACGCGAACGGCATGTCGGCGACCCTGCTGAGCGGCGCGGAGTGGCGCAAGAGCCACCACAGCAACCCCGAGGGCAACTGCGTCGAGTTGGCCGCGCTCTCCGACGGCCACATCGCCGTGCGCAACTCGCGCCATCCCGAAGGTCCGGCGCTCGTCTACACCAGCGCCGAGATCTCCGCGTTCGTCCGCGGTGTGAAGGACGGCGACTTCGACGGCCTACTCCCCGGCCGCTGAAGTCAGACAGACCCGCGGATGGCCGGAAGGCGCCGGACACAGGCCGACACCTTCCGGCTCCTTCACTCCCCGCAGTTATCCGGAACCTCGGTGCTACGATCCTCTTTTGAGTCCCGAAAACTTGCGGGCAGTATCGGCGCGACCGCCGAGGGGATGAACATGACTGCAGCTCAACCGGAACACGCCCCCTTGGGTACGGACGTGCTGAGCCTTCAGCGCGGTGGTCCGACAGTTCAGCGCATCATGCTGGGCACCCGGTTGCGCCGGCTGCGCGAGTCCCTGAACATCACCCGGGACACGGCCGCTTCGGCCATACGCGCCTCGGACGCCAAGCTCTGCCGCATGGAGTTGGGCCGCGTCGGCTTCAAAGAGCGTGACGTGGCCGACCTGTTGACGCTGTACGGCCTCCACGAGCCGGACGCCCGCCAGGAGTTCCTGGACTCGGCCCGCCGCGCCAACGAACCCGGCTGGTGGCGCGCCTACGGCGACTCCTTCCCGGCCTGGTTCGAGCAGCACCTGGGGCTGGAGGAGGCCACCTCCCTCATCCGCACCTACGAAGTCCAGTTCATCCCGGGCCTGTTGCAGACCGCCGGGTACGCCGAGGTCGTCATCCGGCTCGGCCGCCCCGTGGACTCCCCGGACTCGATCCAGCGCCGCGTCGAACTCCGCATGACCCGCCAGGAGTTGCTGACCCGCCCCGGAGCGCCGAAGCTGTGGGTCGTGGTGGACGAGGCGGCACTGCGCAGGCCGCTCGGCGGGGCCGAGGTGATGCGCGACCAGCTCCGGCATCTCGTCGAGACGGCCGCCCTGCCGAACGTCACGATCCAGGTGCTGCCCTTCGAGGTGGGCGGCCATGCGGCGGCCGGCGGCCCGATCACCGTGCTGCGCTTCCCGGTCCCGGACCTGCCGGACATCGTCTATCTCGAACAGCTCACCAGCGCCCTGTACTTGGACAAGGCGGAGGAGGTCGACCGCTATCTCGCGGTCATGGACCGGCTGAGTCTGGTGGCGCTGCCCGGCCCCGAGTCGGTGGTCTTCCTGGAGAAGCTCCTCAAGGACATGTGAGGTCGGGGTCTCGGTCCGCTCAGACCCGCGACCGGTACAGCCCGAACTCCACGATGCGTACGGTGTCCCGGGCCGCCGTCACGCGGACTCGCCAGCGCCGGGCGCGTACGGGTGCGGGCAGCAGCAGAATGCGACTCGCACCGATCGTCCCGGCCCGGGTCACCTCGGTCCAGCTCCCGTCGACGTACGCCTCGACGACGAAGGCCTCGACCTGCTGGCCCTGGCGCCGGACGTCCTCCGCCAACCGGACGCGGTCCACCTCGCGTTCCGCCCCGAGGTCGACGGCGACCCGCCCCGGCGAAGTGGCCGTCCGGGCTCCGCGTGCCAGGTCCTCGGGCAGTTCCTGGTCCACGCGCTCACGGAACTCGCGCAACCGCGCCACGTCCGGGTCCGCCAGCAGACCGTCGGTGTCCGGCGGCACGTTGAGCAGCAGAACCGCGTTGCGGCCCACGGAACCGAAGTAGATGTCGATCAACTCGTCGACACTCTTGGGGAGTTGGCCCGGGTGGTAGAACCAGCCGTCGTGGATCGACACATCGCACTCGGCCGGCCACCACTGCAGGTAGTCGGTGTTCGGCTGCGCCGCCACGAGCGCGCTACGACTGCCCTCGTCGGGGGTGTCGTAGGACAGCGCCCAGTCCGTGCGGCCGTACTGCTCCTCCTTGACCGGCAGGACGCTCCACTCGTCCTCGCGTGCGGTGCCGCCCTCGTTGCCGACCCACCGCACGTCAGGGCCGGTCACGGCGATCGCCGCGTCCGGGGCGAGTGATCTGACCAGGGTGTACCAGCTGTCCCAGTCGTAGTCCTCGACCTGGCCCGGCGGGATGCGGCCCTGGGCGCCGTCGAACCAGACCTCGTCGATCGGGCCGTACTCGGTCAGCACTTCGTAGAGGGTGTTGAGCATATGGGCGCCGTAGTCGGTGGCGTCCAGTGTGCAGAAGGCGTCCGGTGCGCGGTCGTCGCCGTCGACGAGCGTGGGGATGCTGCGCGTGGCGCGTGCGCTGCCGTTGGCGTAGACGCCGTGGAGGTACTGGTTCTCGTCGGCGGGCGAGAGATAGACGCCTGCCTTGAGGCCGTACCGTCGCATGGAGTCTGCGAAGGAGCGCAGAACGTCGCCCTCCCCCGCACGCCAACTGCTGTAGGCCACCGTGTGGTTGGTGTAGCGGGAGGGGTAGAGGACGAAGCCGTCGTGGTGCTTGACGGTGAGGATGGCGAGCTTGAAGCCGCCGTCGCGCAGGGCGCGGGCCCACTGGTCGGTGTCGAGGCCGGTCGGCTGGAACACGTTCGGGTCCTCGTCGCCGGTCCCCCACTCCAGACCGGTGAAGGTGTTGACGCCGAAGTGCAGGAACGCCGTCCGCTCCAACTGCTGCCAGGCCATCTGCCGTGCGGTGGGCCGGACTTGGGAGGCCTTGCGGACCAGGTCGGTCGCGGTGTCGTCCGGACCGACGGGGATGCGGTAGCGGGAGTCGGACGGAGGCGGGGGTGTCGCGAGAGCGGGGGTCGTGGCGGTGCCGGTCGCGGCGAGCGCGGTGGCCGAGAGGACGAAGAGACGTCTGGAGAGGGCCATGGGGTGGGACTCCTCTGGTCAGTGGGCGGTCAAGTGCCAGACGCCGGGCCGGTGTTGGTCCGGCGGGTACTGGGCGAGGCGGCCGTCGTCGGCGACGCTCAGCGCCATCTGCGTGATGGCGTTCACGAGCCGGTAGCCGCCCGTCACTGGTGCCAACTCCCAGCGCTGCATGGTGTTCGCGGCGTCGCAGGGCTGCGGGGTGGCCGCGACCCCGGGCTGGAGCGGCACATTGAGGGTGAGCCTGCCGCCCTGTATCTCCAGGCAGCCGTCGGCGGTCCGTACCGTCGCGTAGCCGTCAGTCGTGCGCTGCACGGTGGCGTCGAAGGAGGCACCCGCCGTCCGGAAGGTGTACGTCCCGTCCGCGACCGGCATCCGGGTCAGGTCCCGCCATCCGGGCGCGTGACCGACTGCCGTGCCCCGCGCGGTGAAGTGGGCGTAGGTGGCGTCGGGGTGCGGGTCGCCCCAGGTCGCCTGGGCGAGATGCCGCAGTGCGGGCTCGATGTCGGCGGCGACCTCGTTCTCCGTCTCGCCGCGCCCGTTGTCGGGCCAGAGGCTGATCTTCGCCCCGGTGATGCCGGTGCTGGAGGTGAGCTTCTCGCCCTCGAAACTGCGCGGGTCCCAGCTCTGGTCGTACAGCGACTCGGTGTCGCTGTGGAAGCCGCCGCGCACGAGGTAGAGGGAGTAGGCCGCGTTCATCAACGGGTAGCTCTGCGCGATGAGTTGGCTCGGTTTCGTCTGGACGTTCAGCCAGTGCTCGACGGTCGTGCCCGCCGCCACCGGCACGGTGTTGGCGCCGGTGAGCCCGTCGTTCCAGATGCGCAGTTGCTTGCCCTTGCTCGCGGCGTAGGCCTGGACGCGGTTGATGAAGTCGATGTAGGCGTCCTGCGGGGTGGCGTTCGCGCCGTACTTCTCCTGGGCGTAGCGCAGCATCTGCGGGTACTTGGAGTAGTCGGAGCCGAGCATGTACTCGTCGGCGCCCATGTGCCAGGACGGCGCGGTGAAGACCTGCGCGTACTCGTCCATCAGGCTCGTGTAGTAGTCGAACGCCGCCTGCTGGGTGACGTCGAGCCGGGCGGGCTGCTTGTTGCCGTCGCTGTCGGTGAGCTGGAGGTCGGGGCGGTTCTCTATCCACGGGTCCATGTGGCCCGGGGAGTTGATCTCGGGAATGATCTCGACGTGGTACCTGTCGCCGAGGGCGACGAGGGTGCGCAGCTCATCCTTGGTGTAGTAGCCCCAGGTGTCGGCCTCGGGGTGGGCGTCGCTCTTCACCTTGATTTCCAGGAGCAGTTGGTTGAGCTTGTGGTACGCCATCTCGCGCACCAGGTTCTCCAGCCACGGCAGGGAGATGTGGATGTAGCACGCGCAGACGCCGACCCCGCGCTCCTTGTACCGGGGTACGTCGACCGTGCGTCCGGCCGGTATGTGGTCTCCCTGGGTGAGGAGTTGGAGGAGGGTGCGGGTGCCGTAGAAGGCTCCCGTCTCGGTCGCGCCGGTGACCGACAGCCGTTTGCCCGCCCGGAGTTCATAGCCCTCCGCGCCCAACGAGCCCTGTGTCGGCCGGACTTCGATCACGATGTCGCCGGGCCTGGCGGCACCGCCTCGTACGACGGGCACTGTTCCGTGGCCCGCCGCCCTCAGGTCGCCGGCGAGGGTGGCGGCGACCCGGCGTTCGCTCGCGCTGCCTGCCACCAGTCGGGTCCCGGCCCCGAAGTCGTAACTCCCGGTCTGCGGCGTCCAGTTGGAGAGCGCGGGCACGGTCACCGGGGGTGCCGCCTGCTCCTGCCGGGCCGCGACCGCCGGCGCTGCGGGTGCCGTGAGCAGCGCGAACACCGCCACGAAGCCGATCAGCCGGAACCGTCTCCTGCTTCGCTCAGCCATGACACTCCACCGGTCGCGATTGATCGGACGACTGATGATTGGACTGCGCTCGGGGGCTGTCAACGGGTGCTGGGAGCAGCCAAGTTGAGCCATTGATCGGATGACCAGCAGGTCAGTGGACACCCGCCCGGCACCGGCCCGCGAAAAGTCCAAGAAGACGGAAGCGAATGTCCAAGGCCGGTCACCTCTCGACGCGACGCTCCTGCCGAGGCACAGTTCTCCCTACGTACTCGCGAGTAGATTGAAGGAGCGCGCCCGTGACCAGCTGGATCGGCCGTACCGCCGCCGAGATCTCCGCCGCCGTACGCGAGAAGCGGGCCACGCCCCGTGAGGTGGTGGCCGAGCATCTCGCCCGGATCGAGCGGCTCGACGGGCGGATCGGCGCGTTCCGGGTGGTGCGGGCCGAGGCCGCGCTCGCGGAGGCCGACGCGGTGGGCGCACGGGCCGATCTGGCCGAACTGCCGCTCGCGGGCGTGCCGGTGGCCGTGAAGGACAACCTCGCCGTGACCGGCGAGTCCACCCGGGCCGGCTCCGCCGCGACCCCGGACACCCCCGCCGACCACGACCATGTCACCGTGGCCCGGCTGCGGGCGGCGGGCGCGGTGGTCGTGGGGCTGACGAACGTGCCCGAGCTGTGCGTCTTCGGCACCACCGAGGGCGTCCACGGCACCGCCCGCAACCCGTGGGACACCACCCGCACCGCAGGGGGTTCCTCGGGCGGCAGCGCGGCGGCGGTCGCGGCGGGCATGGTGCCGATCGCACTCGGCAACGACGGCATGGGCTCCCTGCGCATACCCGCGGCCAACTGCGGTCTGGTCACCATCAAGCCGGGGTTCGGGGTCGTCCCGGCCGGCATCGGCGACGGCGACTGGTTCGGAATGTCCGAAAACGGCCCCCTGGCGACGACCGTCGAGGACGCCCGGCTGATGTTTTCGGTCATCGCGGACATCGAGGTCGTACGCCCCGACGAGTCCCTTTCCCGCAAGGTGGCCGTGTCCGTGCGCAGCCCGCTCGCCGGAGTCGCCGTCAGCAAGCCGTATACGACCGCCGTCCGGGAGGCGGCCGGGCTGCTGGCCAAGGCCGGGCACGCGCTGCACCGCGCCGACCCGCCGTATCCGCTGTCGCTGAGCACCACCTCGCTCGCGCACTGGACGGCGGGCACCTCGGTGGACGCGGCGGGGCTCGACCCGCGGAAGCTGGCGCGGCGGACCAGGGTGCACGCGGCGATCGGGCGCCGGTTCGTGAAGAGCGTCCGTACCGGGAGGAGCCGGGAGCAGCTGCGGGAGCGGCTCACGCCGTTCTTCGCCGAGCACGACATCCTGCTGACGGCGGCGCTGGCCCGCCGCTCCCCCAAGGCCGGGCCGTGGCACGAGCGGGGCTGGCTGCGGAACGTGCTGGCCAACACCAACTACTCGCCGATGACTCCCCCGTGGAACCTCACCGGTTGGCCCGCGATGTCGGTCCCGTTCGGCACGCTGCCCTCGGGCGCGCCCTGTGCCGTACAGCTGGTGGGGCGGCCGGGTTCGGAGGCGGCGCTGCTGGAGCTGGCGGAGCAGTTGGAGAAGCTGCGCCCGTGGGTGCGGACCGCGCCACTCGACTGAAGGTCCTGGCTAGAGGGCGCGGTACATGATGTGCAGGCCCACGCGGCCGTCCCGGGGATGGTCGAAGGCGTCCGGCACCGTGCCCAGGATCGTGAAGCCGAGGGAGCGCCAGAGTTTGACGGCGGGGTTGGTCTCGACGACCGCGTTGAAGACCATGCCCCGGAAGCCCTGTTCGCGGGCGGCGGTGAGGATGTGTTCGGCGAGAGCGCGGCCGATGCCCCGGCCGCCGTGGTCGGGGTCGACCATGAAGCCGGCGTTGGCGATGCGGTCGGCGGGGCCGCCGTAGTTGGGGGTGACGAAGGCCGAACCGACGATCGCCCCGCTCTCGTCCTCGGCGACGTACACGCGCTTGGGCGGGGACGTCCACAGGGCCCGGGCCGCCTCTTCGGAGGTGTCCCGGGCCCAGGTGTAGGTGTCGCCGGCGGCGACGATCCGGTGCCAGAAAGGCCAGATCCGCGGCCAGTCGTCGGCCGCGGCTTCTCTGATCAGCATGGGCGCGATTCTCGCACGCCCATGCTGTCGGCGATCGCGATGGGTCCCGTGGGGGTCAGTCCACGCTGGGCAGGATGTGGGGCTCGGCGAGGTCGTCCTCGTAGCCCGCGAGTCGGATGGGGGCCGAGCGGGCCCACACGGCCAGGCTGCCGAGCTCGTCGGACCGGTGGCCCGCACGCTCCGTTGGTTCCTTGGGGCGTTCCTCGCGATTCGTCTTCTCCGGTGTCACCGCGCACTCCTTATGTGTCGGGTCACCCTCGGGGCATACCGGCCATTCTCCGGTCCGGTACCTGAGGCCCGCTCGGGTGTGGGTTGAAGGCAGTTCGGACGCGGTGGCGCCGGTTACTCGTGTGAGAGCAGGCCGTTGTGAACGGCTTGCCCCGGGACGGACCATGGGTGTGGGTGGGACCCCTTGTTGCTGTCCGTCTGCCTCAGACTAACCAAATGAGCGGGCTGCCGCTCGATGGGGCTGAAAACATGGAGTAAAAATTAGCAACGCACAGCCACCGGGTCCAGTCGGCGGGATCACGTGATGCGGTCGGCGAAGCGGGTCGTGCTGTGGAGCAGGTGTTCCAACGGGCCGCGACGGAATCGTCGGCTCCAGGCGGTCGCCAGGAGCATGGAGGCGGCGATGAAGATGAAGAGTGACAGAAGTGCCGGGCCTGTCGACTCCTCCATGCCGACGGCACGGATGGCGAGAATGTGCAGGACGTAGGCGGTCAGCGCGGTCATGCCGACCGAGGTCACGGGTGCGGCCAGTCGGGTGAGCCGGGGCAGCCGGTGCGTCGCCCAGAGGCAGAGAGCTACCACGACAAGCGCGAGGCCTGTGCTGCCGAGGATGGAGAACGTCGTCTGACTGTGCGGTGCGGCCACCAGCAGCCAGGCGGCCGGGGTGTCGTCACCTAGGTCTCCGACGGTGTCGGACCACCAGGCCGAGGATGCCGGACCGCCGTTCGTCGCCGCGCCGACCGCGGTGAGCGCGTGCGGGACGAGGTACAGGGCCAGCCATGAACCGCCGTAGCCGAGCACGGTCAGGGCGCCGCCGGTGAGGAGCAGGCGGGTGCGGAGTCCGGGCCGAGTGAGGTCGAGGCGGGCCAGTGCCATGCCCGCGACCATGAACGGCATCCAGGTGAGCACCGGGTACGCGCCGGTGAACAGCAGCTCCGTGAAGCCGTCCGTGCCGGTGACCCTGGCGAGTGGATCGGCGACGACGACGGCGTCGGCCCAGTCGCCGCCCTCGATGGACTGCCGTACCGCGTACAGCACTTGGGGCAGGACGAGCGCGCCCGTGGCGGACTGGGTGTTCGTCACCCTCGCCGCGCTGTACACGCTGGCCTCGCTCTCCCGCCGTCGCGTCCTGCTGGCCGGCTGCGCGGCGGTGTTCACGGTCGGCGACACCACGGCCTGGTCGTGGCCGGTACCGGAGTTCGCCGACCCGTCGGACGCCGCGACGCTCATCACGATCACTTACAGCCTGGCGACGGCGACGGCCCCCGTCTTCCTCGGACAGCTCGTCCAGGCCCGGCGCGAACTCGGACTGCGCCTCACCGAGATCACCGAGGCGCGCGAGCACGAACGCCGGTTGCTCGCCCAGAACGTGCTGGCCAAGGAACGCGCCCAACTGGCCCGGGAGATGCACGACGTCGTCTCCCACCAGGTCAGCCTGATCGCCGTACGGGCAGGGGCGCTCCAGGTGGGCAACCGGGACCCGGAGGCGAAGGAGGCCGCGGCCGACATCCGGCGACTCGCCGTGCAGACGCTGGACGAACTGCGCCACATGGTCGGCGTACTGCGCGCCGCCGGCAGCCGCCCCACCGAACTGACTCCCCAGCCGTTGCTCGCCGACCTGCCACAACTGGTCGACGGCAGCGGCATCGAGGCCGAACTACGCGCCGAGCTGCCCCAGGAACTCCCGCCCGCGGTGCAGCGCGCCGTCTACCGCACCGTCCAGGAAGCGCTGACCAACATACGCAAGCACGCGCCCGGTTCCAGGGCCGCGATCCGCATCGGGCAGCAGGCCGGGACCGTCCACGTCGTGGTCGTCAACTCCGCCCCCCAACGCCCCGCGCTCCCCCTCCCCGGCTCCCACCACGGTCTGGTCGGCCTGCGCCAGCGCGCCGAACTGCTCGGCGGCAGCGTCAGCGCGGGCCCCACGGTCGACGGCGGCTACGAACTGCGGCTGGAGTTCCCGGTACAGGACGCGTCCTGAGGCGGCCGATCGGGATGGACCCGTCGAGTCCTGGCAGTGGACTGGTTGCCGACCTCGCTCACGGTCCACCGGCCCGACCTATCGGTCAGCCGGTGCTCCATTTCTGGTTGTCCCCGCCGGTACAGCTCCAGAGTTGCAGCTCCGCACCGTTGGCGGTCCCCGCGTCGGTGACGTCGACGCACTTGTCGGCCTGGATGTTGACCAGGTCGTGCGCGGCGGTGAGCCGGAACCGCTGGGCCCCGGTGCCGTTGCAGGTGACGAGCTTGATCCACGCGCCGTCCGTCCGCGAACCGCCGTCGACGTCCATGCATTTGCCCAGGGCGCGGACCGTTCCGTCCGACCCGAACCGCCACTTCTGCCGGGCGGCATCCGTGCAGTCCCATATCTGCAGGCGGGTGTGGTCCACCGGCTCGCCTCCGGTCACATCGATACAGCGGCCGGAGCCGTGACCCCGGATCAGTACGCCCTTGGCAGCGGCGGCGGAATCGGCGGCCGGCGAGGAACTGCCGGACGGCGCACCGCCGTTCTTGGTGCCGCCCTTCGTAGTGGCCGTGGCATCACCGGTGTTCTTCCCCGCTGCCGGTGAACCGGCCTTCGGGGTCGCCTGCCGGGTGGCGTCGGCTTCGAGCGCGGAGGATTCACCCGACGGCGAGGCGGAGTCGGACGAGTCGGTCACGTCCTCGTTCTGTCCGCTGCCCCGGACGGTGTCCGATCCGGTACCGGCCGCCGAACGTCCCTTGCCGTCGTCGCCGTCCATGAGGAACAGGGAGCCGGCCAGCAGGACGGCGGCGGTAGCGGCGACGGCGAGCAGCATCCCGCGGCGCTGTGCGGGGCGAAGCACGGACCGGCTCGGGGCGGTCGTGATGTCGGCTCGACGGTCGGTCGCGTCCCCGGCGAAGGCGTCCGTACGCCTCCCCAATGTGTCGGCGTCCGGAGCGCGCTCGGTGAATGCCGCGAACTCGGCCGCCATTGCGGACATGGGCGGCAAAGGCTCAGGCCGGGGGTCGGAGGCGGGAGCGGGTCCCAGCGCGGCAGCGGCCTCGGCGATCGCCGACGGTCCCCTCGACCGGCGTGGCAGGAGCAGCGGCGCGGTGTCGGACTGGTCGGTCCGGGCGGCCGTGACGGCCTCCGCCGTCGGATCCTCGGAGGAGGCCGTCATGTCGTCCTTCCGGTACTGCGGTCGGGGATTTCCTGCGCGGCCGATACGACGTCGAAGTGTCGAAGACGTCGTGGTCGTCCGTGGTCGCCTGCGCTGGTCCGCGATGGCCTTGAGCGGGCGCCGGCGATCGCCGTCCTCGCGCTCGGGGCGATTGTGTCGTGTTCACGACCGCCTAGGCAAAGGGCGACACGCGTTGTCCGTCCGGTGCCGGAGGTTCTGGGAACTTGGCGCGCAGGAGCCCGGCGTTTGCCTGACCGGGTCGTTCGAAGATCAGGAGTACGACGCCCACCGCCTTTCGCGGGCCGACCCGGCCCAGGGTTGTTCGGACGTGCACGTGCGGCACTTCCGCCGTCGGCGGAAGGTCTCCACCTGGCAGGTCGTCGCATCTGCGGGACGATCAGAGGGAGTTGACCGGCCCGCACTCGGTGTATGCGCGAACCGCGCGGTGGCGAACTGCGACGTCGTCGTTGAAGCCGAGCGCGTTCGGGGCCGTGATCCCGCCGGTCAGGGCAATGCCGCCCCAACAAACGTGGATACCCAAGGCCGGGGCACCGCCTCAGCCGGTCAGTGTTCCGCGACAACCAGTCGCATGACGTCCGTCAACCCGGCGATGCCCCTACCGGACAAATGAGGTAGGCGATGCTTCACCTGGCCGGAAGGCCAGGCTCGAAGAAGGTCGGCTCCTTCGTCGTCACCGTGAAGGACGGCCACGTCGCGTCCGTGATCAAGGACTTGAAGACCGACGGGTCTCCGAGTCGGCCCGGCTGTTCCGCCGCGAGCGTCTCCCACAGACGGGCCGGCGAACGCCTCGTCATCGCCACCTTCACCCCCGACAGTCGACGGCCGCTTTCTCAGCGGGCACCCGCACTACCGCTCACCGACCGGAGGCGACCGCGCTCCAGCCGTTGTCGAGCAGGTCGAAGGCGCGGGTGATGGCTTCCTCGGGGGCACTGTGCCCGCGGGCGGCGCGGGGGGCTTCGAGGGCGAAGTGGGCCAGGGCGGCGCAGACGGGGTCGCCGCAGGGAAGGCCGCTCTCCTCGGCGATGACCCGGGCCAGGGCGGCGCTGTGGCGCAACCACATGGCCTGGGCGTAGTCACGCAGGGCGGGGGTGTTGTTGATCAGGTCGAAGAAGGCGGTGAAGCGGGGGTCACCGCCGGCCGCGGCCCTGCGGTGGTGCAGTGCGTGCTCGCGCAGGGCGACCGGGATCGACTGACCGTCGAGGCGTTCGCGTACGGCGGCGAGCAAGCGGGTCTCCTGGTCGGCGTCCTCGTCGAAGACCAGGGCTTCCTTGACGGGGAAGTGCTTGAACAGGGTGGTGGTGGAGACGTCCGCGGCGTCCGCGATCTCGCGGATGCCGACATCGTCGTATCCGCGTTCCAGGAACAGACGCAGGGCGGCGTCGGCGATGGCCTGGCGGGTGGCGGCCTTCTTGCGTTCGCGGCGTCCCACCGGGACGGGCGCGCTCCGGGTCTCGGTCATGACCACCATCCTACCCTTCATGATGGACCGACTTCAAAAGTTGAGTCGTTGCACTTATTGAGCAGGTGTGCTTTTCTCAAGCCGTGGCCTCGAGGCATCGCCCGGCCGGCCCCTTATTTCTCCACCTCCCCCTCCGAAAGGAGTGATCAGTCATGTCCACGACCGATGCGCTCTCCTCCGCCGAGCAGGCCGTGCCGAAGAACGTGCGCTGGGTACTGCTCGGCGTGATGCTCGCGATGCTGCTGTCCATGCTCGACAACATGGTCGTCAGTACGGCGATGCCCACGATCGTCTCCGACCTGGGCGGCCTGGAGCACATCTCCTGGGTCGTTACCGCCTACACGCTCGTCACCGCCGTCACCACCCCGGTCTGGGGCAAGTTCGGTGACCTGTACGGCCGCAAGCCCATGTATCTCGCGTCGATCGCCGCGTTCATCGCCGGGTCCGCGCTGTGCGGCGCCGCCCAGTCCATGGGCGAGCTGATCGCCTTCCGTGTCGTGCAGGGTGTCGGTGCCGGCGGGATCGGTGCGGGCGCGTTCGCGCTGATCGGTGCTCTCGTGCCGCCTCGTGAGCGGGGCAGGTACCAGGGCATGACCGCCTCCGTCATGGCGATCGGCACCATCGGAGGGCCCCTGCTCGGCGGGTTCATCACCGGCCACTTCGACTGGCGGTGGGCCTTCTACATCAACCTGCCGCTCGGCGTCGTAGCCCTCGTGTGGCTGTGGCTGAAGCTGCACACCCCCGCCCAGCGCATCGAGGCGAGGATCGACTGGGCGGGCATCGCCCTGCTGGCCCTCGCCATCTCCGCGATCGTGCTGGCCGCGACCTGGGCGGGAAGCACATACGCCTGGGGCTCCTGGCAGATCCTCTGCCTCGGTGCCGCCGCGGTGGCGGGGCTGGCCGTGTTCGTCCTGGTGGAGAAGCGCGTCGACGAGCCGCTGCTGCCGGTGTCCGTGTTCACCGGCCATCGCAACTACCCGCTCGCGATGGTCATGCTCCTGGTCGCCGGTGTCGTCATGTTCGGTGCGGGCCTGTATCTGCCGCTCTTCCAGCAGACCGTGCAGGGCGCGTCGGCCACCAACTCCGGGCTGCTGATGCTGCCGATGATGATCCCGGTCGTGATCGTGTCCACTCTCGCGGGCAAGATCATGTCCGCCACCGGGAAGTACAAGATCTTCCCCGTCCTCGGGGCCGCGTTCCTCACTGTCGGCCTGGGTCTGCTGGCCACCATGGACACCGGTACCTCACGCGTGCTGACCGGCCTCTACATGGCGCTCATCGGCATCGGCCTGGGCTTCACCCTGCAGATGGCCGGCACCATCGCGCAGAACAGCGTCTCGATGCGGGACATGGGTGCCGCGATGAGCTCGGTCAACCTCTTCCGCACCCTGGGCGGCTCCCTCGGCGTCGCCGTGTTCGGCTCGATGTTCACCCGCGCCGTCCGGTCGCACCTGCCCGGCGGCGACAGCGGCACCGACGCCGGCGCCCTGCGGAAACTCCCCGCGAGCACCCGGGACGCCTATCTCCACGCGGTCGCCGACGGCACCGGCCACATCTTCCTGACCGGCGCGATCCTGTCCGCCCTCGCCCTCGTCGCCGCACTCCTCGTCATCGAGGTCCCGCTGAAGAAGGCCGGCCGGCCCGCGACCGCGACCGACGGCACCACGGCCGCCCCCGCCACCGCGGCCGGCTGACCGGCCCTCACCCCCGCGCACCCCACTGCGGCCTCCCGCAACACGAACGGAGCACCACCATGAACACCTCACCCACCCCTCGCATCGCAATCATCGGCGCCGGTCCCGGCGGCCTGACCTGCGCCCGGATTCTCCAGCTGCACGGCATCGCCGTCACCGTCCACGACCAGGCATCAGGTCCCGGCGCCCGCGATCAGGGCGGCACCCTCGACCTGCACGAGGACAACGGCCAGATCGCCCTGCGCGAAGCCGGACTGCTGGAGGAGTTCTTCCGGCTCTCCCGCCTCGAAGGGCAGGAGATGCGCCGGCTGGACCAGTACGGCACGCTCCTCTTCCACCACACCGCCGAAGAAGGCGACCGCTTCAAGCCGGAGATCGACCGCGGCCAGCTGCGCGACCTCCTCCTGAACTCCCTTGGGCCGGGCACGGTCCGCTGGGGCCGCACCCTCGATGCCGTCGCCGGTCCCGAAGAGGGCCCCCGGCAGCTCCACTTCACCGACGGCACCACCGTCGAGGCCGACCTCGTCATCGGCGCCGACGGCGCCTGGTCCCGGGTCCGCCGTGCGCTCTCCCCCGCCGTCCCCCAGTACACCGGCGTCAGCTTCCTCGAAGCCTGGTTCCACGACGTCGAGAACCGGCACCCCGACATCGCCGGACTCGTCGGCCAGGGCAGCGCCGCCGCGGCCGACGGCGACCGCGGTCTGTTCGCCCAGCGCAGCAGTGGCGACCACATCCGCGTCTACGTCATCCAGCGCGTCCCCGCCGACTGGATCACCGCGAGCGGCCTGACCGTCCAGGACACCGACGGCATCCGAGCACTCCTGCTGGAGCGGTTCCGCGACTGGTCACCGGCCCTGCGCCGGCTGATCGGCGACAACGACGGCCGCTACGTCGACCGCCCCATCCACGCCCTGCCCGTCCCCCACACCTGGGACCACAACCCCACCGTCACCCTGCTCGGCGACGCCGCCCACCTCATGCCCCCGCTCGGCGTCGGCGTCAACCTCGCCATGCTCGACGCCTGCGAACTGGCCCTGGCCCTCGCGAACCACCCCACCGTCGACGACGCCCTCCACGCCTACGAGAAGACCCTGCTGCCCCGCTCCACCGAGATGCAGCGACTCCTCGACCACGGCGCCGAACACCTCCTGTCCACCGAACTCCCCGATTTCGCGCGGCAGGAGGGAGCCTGACGAGGGCTGACAGCGCGGAACCGGCCCGCCGTGTGTGAACTACGGTGCCAGGACGCGGAGTTCAACAACCGTCCGGCCGTCTCCCGGGCCTCGGCGATGAGTTCGCGGGCGTCCTTCCGCTCAGCGGCGACAGCATGTACCTGCTCCACGCCACCGTCGAGCCGCTCCGAGCGCGTGGCGATGGTGAGTGAGCTGGGGTACGCCTTTCGACAGGGCTGCCTCCTTCGACAGCGCCGTCGCGCAGGCCGCCGGCCGCTTCTCCGCTCTGGAGTCGAGCTACGACCCCGTTTCTCGGCGTCAGTTGGACCCGACCGGGCTCGCCACGGGATGGCGATGCCTTGAAGTCGGCGGCGGCAGCGCTTCGTTGGACGACTGGCTCGGGGAACGGGTGGGGCCGCGGGGCGAGGTGACGGTCACCGAGCTCGAACCGCGTCGGGCCGCTTCACGGCACCGTCCGGATCATGTCCGTCTGCTGCGGCACGACATCGTCCGCGATCCGCTGCCGGGCCAGGACTACGACCTCGTCCATGCCCGGCTGGTACTGCTCCACCTGCCGGAGCGGCTGGAGGTGCTCGAGAAGCTCGTGGCGGCTCTGCGACCGGGCGGGTGGCTGGTGCTGGAGGAGTTCGACTGCGGCTGGACCCCGGTACTGGCCGCGCCCGACGCCTCGTCGGCCTGTTCAACCGGGTCCACACAGCGTTGATGGGGCCGCTGGCGGAGGCCGGGGCCGGTCCGCTGTGGGGGCGCCGCGCGCTGGGAGCGATGGCGGCTGCCGGGCTGCCCGAGATCGCCGCGAGCACGTACGCCGAGGCATGGCCGGGCGGCAGTACCGGCATCGCCCTGCACCGGCACAACACCGACCAGGTCACCGACCGGCTGGCCATGTCCGGTGTGTCAGCCGCTGAACTGGCCCGGTTCCAGGCGTTGTTGCGGCACCCGGAATTCGTCGTCAACGCCTACCCCCTGATCAGCGCGCGGGGCCGCCGCTCGCAGGCGAGCGAGAAGGACGCACCGCGATGACCCGCAACACCTACCGGAGGGCATCGGCCTGGAGGGGGCCCGGCTCGTGGTCGAACTCGGCCCGGGAACCGGGGTGTTCACCGACGCGATCCTCGCCCGGCTCGCGCCCGCCGCACGGCTCGTCGCGATCGAGCTCAACCCGGTGCTCGCAGCACGGCTGTCGGCCACCCGGCGCGACACCCGCCTGACCGTGATACGGGGCTCGGCCGCCGAACTGGCCGCGACAGTGGGCGAACCGGCCGATGCGGTGGTCTCCGGTCTGCCGTGGACGGTCATGCCTCGGGAGCAGCGCGGGCACATCCTGGACGCCGTGGCCGAAGTCCTCACACCCGGAGGCCGGTTCACCACCTTCGCCTATCTGCACGCGTCCTGGACTCCACCCGCCCGTCACTTCACCGCCGAACTGACCCGCCGCTTCAGCGAGTTGGAACGCTCGACCGTGGTCTGGCCGAACCTCCCACCCGCCTTCGTCCACCGGGCCACCCAGTAGCCATGACCGCGAGGCCGGAATACGGCCGCTTACCGGTCCGTCTCCGTGGTGGCGGTCAGGGTGCGGTCAAGCCGGCCGATGATCGTCGGGAACACTTCGGGCAGCTTGCTGACCGCGCAGTGCCCGGTGTCGGGAACGAGGTTCACGAGTGGGGCTGTTGCTGTCCTGGCCGAGCAGCGGGCGCAGGGAGAACTCGGCCCTTCCTGCGGCCAGTTGCTCGGGGGTGGGCGGCGCGTCGAATCCCATCGCGTTGCCGAGGATCCCGTCCATGCCGAAGGCGTCCTTGCGCGCGTCGGTGAACGCCGCTTCGACCGGCCCGCCCAGCACCACGGCGGCGTCGACCTCGCCGCGGACCATCTGCGGATACCGCTCGCCGAACAGCTCCGACGCGTCCAGCGGCCCTTGGTAGGGCATGACGGCTGGTCGACCCTGGAAACGCTCGCCGAGAACGGTACGGGCGGCTTGACGGTGAGCGAGATCGCCCGGCGGTCGGGCGTCCACGCCACGTCGATCCAGCGGCGTTGGGGCGCCGTGCAGAACCTGATCCTGATCCCCAACTGGGCGGGAGCCGCGCCCAGTTCTGGCAGACCCGCTACGACCTCACCCGAGACGTCGTCGACCGCGCCATCGACCGCCACGAGCTGGCGGCCGACGCCGATCACCAGCTCGCCCTCGAACTGCTGGTCGCACCGCCGCACTTCAGGGCGCTGCTCATCCGGCAGCCCATCGAGGAGGGCCGGATCGAGCGGATGGTCGACACCCTCCAGCACGGCTGGGCCGGACAGGGCTCCGCCCGCACACGGCCCGACTCCCCGTAACACCAACGCCCGAACCGGCGCGAACACGACCTGCGTCACTGAAGGCGTCGCGCAGTTCAGGTCCCGTTGGCTGCGCCGAAAGCTCGCCATGATCTCCTGGCGTTCCGCACAGGCTGTCTCGCGGGAGGACTGACGCATGGAGTTGCGCAGCGTCGAGGAGCTGATGGACCTGCTGTACGCCTGCCGGGGCGCCCGGGACACCCCGGACCGGAGCGGCGATCCGGTCGATCTGCACGACCACGCGCTGCAGACGGCCGCACTGCTGCGCCGAAGTCGCCCCGCCGACAAGGAACTCCAGGTCGCCGGCCTGGTCCACGACATCGGGCATCTCCTGCAACCCGGCGACGACGCCGGACACGCCGACCACGCGGCGGACGCCGTCCACGCCCTGCTCGGCGCACGGGTCGCCCGGCTGGTCCGGATGCACGTGCCCGCGAAGCGCTACCTGGCCACCGCCGCACCGGACCACGGCATGTCCGCGCAGAGCACGCTGACGCTCCGGGCCCAGGGCGGCCCGATGTCCCGCGCAGAGGCCGCCGCCTTCGAGCGCGATCCGCTCGCCGACGACGCGATCACCCTCCGCCAGGCCGACGACGCGGCCAAGGTCGTGGGCCTCGACGCCGGGGTCCTGGAGGACTGGCGCACGGTCCTGGACATCGTCGCCGCCCGGAACTCACGACTGCCCAACTCCCGCCTGAGGGCTGTCGACTGACGGTCCGTCATGAGATCGTACGGCGATGACGTCGTCGTCGTACGGTCTGCGGGGTCGGGTCGCTCTGATCACCGGCGGCACGCGCGGGATCGGGCGCGCGGTCGCCGAGGCGTTCGCCGGGGCCGGCGCGCTGGTGTGCGTGAGCGCCCGGGACGCCGGTGAAGTGGCGTGCGCGGCCGAGGAGTTGGGCGGTGTCGGCCTGGCCGGGGATGTCGCCGACCCGGAACACCTGTGTGAGCTGACCGAGTTCGCGCTGCGCGCCTTCGGGCGGATCGACGTGGTCGTCAACAACGCGGCGACGAACCAGCCGTACGGCCCGCTGATGGAAGCCGATCCGGATACCTGGCGGGCTGCCTTCACCGTGAACGTCGAGGCGCCGCTGCGGTTGACGCAGTGCGCGTGGCGGGCGTGGATGCGGGAGCACGGCGGCGCGGTGGTCAACGTGTGCACCGAGGGTGCCGGGCATGTCGGGCCGAACGTGGGGGCGTACTCCACCAGCAAGGCAGCGCTCCTTCACCTCACGCAACAGCTCGCTGGTGAACTCGCGCCGGGGGTGCGGGTCAACTCCGTCTCCCCCGGACTCGTCCGCACCGAGATGGCGCGCTTCGTCTGGGAGCCGGGTGAGGCGGAGGTCGCCGCGGGGCTGCCGCTCGGCCGGATCGGGGAGCCGGCCGACATCGCACGGGCCGTGCTGTGGCTGGCTTCCGACCAGGCCGAGTGGATCACCGGGGCGGATCTGCTGGTGGACGGCGGGACACGGGTGCGGGCGGCGTACGCGTCGGGCGGGTACGCCGTCCACGACCGGCTGAGATCGGCGGTGCCGCCCCGCCCGTAGCGGCCCCTGACGGGATCACGGGAACAGGGCGATCCCCACGAGGATCAGCAGGATGATCCCGGCGACCAGTGCGACCGTGGCCCAGGTCCCGCGGTGCTTCACCGCGGTCGTGGGTCCGCCGCCGCGCGGGCGGTCCTCCGGCAGCACGGGGTGTGCCGGGCGGTCGCTCGCGTAGAACTCGTCGTCGGTCGGGTAGTGGTTGCGCGGGTCTTCGAAGGCCCTCGGATCGATGCCGTGTGCACTGGCCATGGGAACTCCTCGCGCGGTCTTCACCAGGGCCGGGGCCGGCGGACGCCCGGCCCGCGCCCAGGGTGGCGGGTTACCACTTGCCGGGCGCGTAGTCCTTCAGGAAGACGCCGTACAGGTCCTCGCCCTGCTCGCCGCGCACAATTGGATCGTAAACCCGGGCCGCTCCGTCGACCAGGTCGAGCGGGGCGTGGAAGCCCTCCTCGGCGAGGCGGAGCTTGTCGTAGTGGGGGCGTTCGTCGGTGATCCAGCCGGTGTCGACGGAGGTCATGAGGATGCCGTCGGTCTGGAACATCTCCTGGCCGCTGGTGCGGGTCACCATGTTCATCGCTGCCTTGGCGGCATTGGTGTTCGGGTGTCCGGCGCCCTTGTAGCCGCGGCCGAAGACGCCCTCCATCGCGGAGACGTTGACGATGTACGAGCGCCCGCTCGTCGCCGTCCTCGCGGCGACGGCCATGGCCGGGCGGAGCTTGCTGATCAGGATGAACGGCGAGGTGTAGTTGCAGAGTTGGGTCTCGAGGAGCTCCACCGGGGAGATCTGCTCGATGGTCTGCACCCAGGTGTTGGTGTCGACCACGTCGGGAACCAGGCCGCCGGCGTCGATGGCGGTGCCGTCGAGGTGCCGGGCGACGCTGGCGTTGCCCGCGACCAGGGCGAGGTCGGCGACCTGCTGGGCGTCGAGGCCGGAGATCCCGACGGGCAGCGCGGCAAGGCCGTCGACCGCGCCGGAGCCGAACGCGCCGATCACGTGGTGGGCGGGCAGCTCACCGGCGGGCAGCGGGGCGCTCTCGCCGTCGACGAGGGCGGCGTAGGCCGAGGCCAGGCGCCGTACGGTCTGGGTCGCGTTGTTGATGAGGATGTCGAGCGGGCCCGTCTCGGCAACCTGGTCGGCGAGCGCCACGGCCTGGGCCGGGTCGCGCAGGTCGACGCCGACGACCTCCAGGCGGTGCAGCCAGTCCGCCGAGTCGTCCATGGCCTTGAAGCGGCGGATGGCGTCCTTCGGGAAGCGCGTGGTGATCGTGGTGTGGGCGCCGTCGCGCAGCAGCCTCAGCGCGATGTACATGCCGATCTTGGCGCGACCGCCGGTGAGCAGCGCGCGCTTGCCGGTGAGGTCGGCGTGGACGTCGCGCCTCTCGCGGTTCAGACGGGCGCAGTCGGGACAGAGCTGGTGGTAGAAGTAGTCGACTTCCACGTACCGGGTCTTGCAGGTGTAGCAGGAGCGCGGGCGCTGCAGTATCCCGGCGATCCGGCCCTCCTCCGTCACCGACGACGGGAGCAGTCCCTCGGTCTCGTCGTCGATGCGCTGGGCGGAGCCGGTCGCGGTGGACTCGGTGACGGCCTTGTCGTGCGCGGTCTTCGCGGCCCGGCGCTCCTGGCGGCGGCGCTGCTTGACGCTGCGGTAGATGCCGGCGGTGGCGCGGCGCACGGTGATCGCGTCGGGGTGGTCGACGTCGATCTTCTCCAGTTCGTCGAGCACGCTGAGGCAGACGGCCAGCCGCTCGGGGTCGATGCCGGGCCCGTACACGACCTCGTCCGGGGTCGTTGAGCCGTTCTCTGTCACCGTCATCGCGCTGCCGTTTCCTTGGGTCGTCCGCGGCGGCGCTCAGAGCGCACCGGCCGTCGAACAGGGAATTTTACGGAGCGCCGGGCCGCAGCACCAAACCCGTGCCGCGTCACGACCCACACGCGGTGATGAGTGTCTCCACCTCCTCGGTGAGCGCACGGGCGAACAGATCGAGATCCGGTACGGCCGCCGCGTCCGCGACGAGGCCGTAGTGGACGTGTCCACGGAAGGTGGAGACGGCGACGGCGAGGGACTGGCCGTGGGCCAGCGGGGCGTACGGGAAGACCGCGGTGACCGGGTTGCCGCCGAGCTTGAGGCCGATGCCGGGCAGCGGGACGCTGGTGACGAGGATGTCGAACCAGAGCCGGGCGGCCTGTGCGGCGAACGGCCCGCCGAGCCGGTGGCCGAGCGCCGGTACGTGGTCGGCGAGGAGGGCGACGGCACCCGCGCCCCGGTTGGGTCCCGCGTCCTTGTTGCGGTCCATGGCGGTGCGCACGGAGTCGAGGCGGGCGAGGGGGTCCGGGTCGTCGACGGGCAGCCTTATCAGATACCCGGAGAGCCGATTGCCCTGTGGCTGCGCGCCGCGCGGGCGGCGTTTGGAGACGGGGATCAGGGCGCGGGGCGCGACGCCCTCGCTGCCGTCGCCGCGTTCGTCGAGCCAGCGGCGCAGGGCGCCCGCGACGACGGCGATGAGCACGTCGTTGACGGTCCCGCCGACGGTCTTGCGGATGCGGTGCACGTCGTCGAGGTCCACGACGACTCCGGCGGTACGGCGGGTGCCCGACGACTCGGAGGCCAATGCCGCCGACGAACGGACGTCGAGGGTCGAGCGGGCGACGGACGCCCCGATGTCGAGGGCCCGGCCGACGTCGGACAGGGCACCCCGCAGCAGCCCGGGCAGCTTGCGCACATCGGGCAGCAGGCCGCGCGCGGGCTCCTCGGGGCGGGGTCGCCGCTCGGGCATGTCCATCGGGTCGAGGATCGCGGCGGCCAGGGTCAGGGCCCGCAGCCCGTCGGCCAGGGCGTGGTGGAACTTGAACAGCACGGCGAAGGAGACACCGTCCTCGCCGGGCAGCACATGCGCCTCCCACGGGGGCCGGCCGCGCTCCAGCGGGCGCTCCATGAGCCGGCCCGCGACCTCCTGGAAGTCGGCGGTCGGGGCGTGCAGCCGGACGTGGTGCAGCGGGTCGAAGTCGGGGTCTTCCTCGCGGGTGGCGCTCCCGAAGGACAGGGACAGCGGCTGCCACACGTCCCGGATGCGCATCCGCAGCCCGGGGACGGCGGCGGCGCGGGCGGCGAGGAGGTCGGCGGCGTGGGCTCCCGCGGTCGGCGAGTGTGCCGAGAAGACGCCGAGTGCGCCCAGGTGCATCGGGTTCCGGTCGGACTCGATGTTCCAGAACGCCAGGTCGAGAGGAGCGAGCAGATCGGAAGTCAAAGGCTTGCCTCGCGTCGACTAGGAGTGAGCAAGCAGTCAAGCGCCGACAAGCGATTACGGTCAAGTACGATCAAGCTACACACAGTTAACAGCAGATTACATCCGACCCCGGTCCCACCCCTCTGAGAGGGGCGGGACTCATGAGGCGACTGAGGTCACTTCAATGCCGGTGGTCCCGCCTGGGGTGACGTACCCCACTCCGACGGGTGCGGGCCGACCGTGAAGTCCAGCGACCGTACGGACCGCAGCAGCCCGGTCGTCAGATAGGTGCGGTCGTACGACGTCCCGTCCGTCCGGGCCGCCTGGATGTAGCGGTCGCCGGCGGAGGTGCCGGGCGCCTTGATGGTCAGGGCGCCGTGCGGGTAGTAGCGGCGGTCCAGGGTCAGGTCGACCCGGTCGAACACGGGCGTGGACAGGCCCCAGGTGTCGTAGCCGGGCTGGACCGGGAAGATCCCGATCGACGACAGCACGTTCCAGGCGGACATCGTGCCGAGGTCGTCGTTGCCGGTCATGCCGGTCGGACCGTCCGTGAACAGGGTCAGCGCCGCATGGACGACGTCGGTCGTCTTCCACGGCTGTCCGGTCGACAGATAGGTGTAGGGGGCGATCAGGTCGGGCTCGTTCTGCGGGTTGTACTTGTCCGCGTTGTAGTAGTCGTACGGCCCGTTGACCCACACCTCGCGGGCGGTCTTCGCCGGGTCGGCGAGCAGCTGGTCGTAGGCGAAGAAGGAGTCCAGCCGCTGGTTGGCCGCCTGTTGCCCGCCGATGAGGTCGACCATGCCGGGCAGGTCCTGCGGGACCAGCCACTGGTACTGCCACGACGTGCCCTCGTGGAAGCCCTCGCTCTGTGCAGGGTCAGCGGGACCGACGAAGGCACCGGAGGCGTCGCGGGCGCGGAAGAAGCCGGTCGACGGGTCGAAGATGTTCCGGTAGCTCTGGGCGCGGGCGGCGTAACGTGCGGCGTCGGCGCCGTGTCCGAGGTCGCGGGCCATCTGCCCGAGCATCGCGTCCGAGAGGGCGTACTCCAAGGTGGCCGAGGCCCCGTGGTCGTAGTCGGAGTCACCGGGCTTCGCGTGCGGGCGGCCCTTGATGTACGGCGCGAAACCGTTGGCGATGTACTCCTTGTTCGCCTCCCGGCCGACCGCAGCCGACTCGGTGGGCGGCACGCCGTCGGCGTTCCGCTTCAACGCCCGGTACGCACGCTCCTCGTACCCCTTGAGCAACCCCTGCTGATAGGCGTTGGTCAGGAACGGCGTGACGGGGTCGCCGGTCATGATGTTCGTCTCGACCGTGCCGTAGCCCCACTTGGGCAGCCAGCCGCTCTCCTCGTCAATTTCGATCACCGAGATCGCCATGTCCCGGGCCTCGCGGGGTGCGAGGAGGGCGAGGAGTTGGGACTGGGTGCGGTAGGTGTCCCAGAGGGACCAGTTCTGGTAGTAGGTGAAGCCCTTCGCGCGGTGGATCTTCTGGTCCCAGCCGGTGTAGCGGCCGTCGGCGTCGCTGCCGATGTTGGGTGCGAGGAACGACCGGTACAGGGACGAGTAGAAGGTCCGGCGCAGGCTGTCGGAGCCGCCTTGGGCGCGGACATCGTCGAGCCTGTCCTCCCAGGCCTGTTGAGCACGGTGGCGTACCGCGTCGAACGAACTCCCGCCCTCCGCACGGAGGTTGACGGCCGCGCCGTGCCCGTCGACGTACGAAAGGGCGGTGGTCGCCTCGACCGTACGGTCCTTCGTCGTGTCGAAGCGGACGTACGCACCGCCGCTCCCGCTCCTCGAACCGGCCGTCACCGTCGAGCCGTTCCAGGTGCCGTAGGTGGTGAAGGGCCGGTCGAAGCGGGTGATCGTGTAGACGGTGTACGGCTTGGTGTCCTGGCAGAAGCCGCGGCCGGTGATGGTGGTCCGCACGGTGCGGTTGTCGAGGACCTCCACCTTCGAGGAGACGCCGGAGTGCAGCGACTGGGCCGCGTTGAGCAGGACGTTGGCCTTGTCGGTGGCCGGGAAGGTGTAGCGCTGGACGCCGGTGCGCGCGGTCGCCGTCAGTTCGGCCTCGATGCCTGTTTTCAGGCCGACTTGGTAGTAGCCGGGGCTCGCGTGCTCGTCGTCGTGGCTGAACTCGGCCGCGTACTGGGCGTAGTCGGTCTGTGTCACCTCCCCGGTCGTGGGCAGTACGGGCAGATCGCCGCCGAGGCCGCAGCCGACGCCGGAGAGGTGCACGAGGGAGAAGCCGCGGATGTGGTTCTGGGAGTAGTCGTAGCCGGTGTTGTGGCCCGTGTCCGGCGAGAACTGCACCATACCGAAGGGCACGGCGGCGCCGGGGTACGTGTTGCCGTCGTTCTCGGTACCGATGAACGGGTTGACCAGGTCGGTGAGTTGACCGCCGACCGAGGCCTGGGCGGCGGTGGCGGGGGCGGCGAACAGCGCGGACACTGCCACCGCCCCCGCCATGCACAACCGCAGGCGCCGGGTCCATCTCATGGGTCCTCCAAGGGAGTTCAGGTGGTGGGGCACCCTGCGGGGGTCGCCTGCGAGGCATCGCGGATCAGTGCCTGCTGAGCGGCCTTCACCCGTTGCGCGTCGGGCTTGAGCACCCGCCGGTCGTACGTCATCAGGCCGTTCAACTCGCCCTCGACGTCGGAGATCTGCGTGTAGACCGCGCCGTTGCTCCCCTGGCAGGTCAGGGCGTGCACCTCGGCGAGCTTGGCGAGGTAGTCGTCGGTGTAGGCGGCCGGGTCGACGTCGACGTACGACTGCTGGACCGACCAGGCGTGTCCCGGCACCGCGAGCCCGAGGCCGCCGTACTCCCCGCTGACCAGGGCGCGTCGGCCGTCCGGGTGGGGTGGCAGGGCGGGGCTGGGATAGCCGTGCTCGTCGATGACGTCGCCGGTGCCGCCGTCCACGCCGAGGTTGATGCCGGACATGCTGTTGACGAGCCTCGTCGGGTCCCAGGCCTTCGCCTGGTCGGCGACGCGGGCCTCGTCGTACTGGCCCCAACCCTCGTTGAACGTCACCCACATGACGATCGACGGGCTGCTGATGTGCTGGTCGATCATCTGCTTCATCTCGCGCTCGTACTCGGCGCGGGCGGCGGGCGACGGGTTCACCCCGGCGGTCATCGCGGGCATGTCCTGCCACACCATGAGGCCGAGCCGGTCGGCCCAGTAGAACCAGCGGTCGGGCTCGACCTTGATGTGTTTGCGCACCGCGTTGAAGCCCAACTCCTTGTGCACCTTGAGGTCATGGGCGAGTGCCTCGTCGGTCGGGGCGGTGTAGAGGCCGTCCGGCCAGAAGCCCTGGTCCAGGGTGGCCATCATGAAGATCGGCTTGCCGTTCAGGACCGTGCGCGGGACGCCGTTCACCTTCTCCACGGCGATCGAACGCATCCCGAAGTAGCTGCCGACGCGGTCCTTGCCGACGGCGACCCTCAAGTCGTAGAGGAACGGGTTGTCGGGTGACCAGAGTTGGGGGTTCGTGATGGTCAGGGTCAGTGGGCCGCCGGTGCGGCCGTGTGCTGTCGCGACCTCCCGTTTTCCGTCGTACGCCGTCGCCGTGATCGGTACGCCGTCCCGGACTCCCTTTGCTTCGACGGTGAGTTGGCTCTTGGTGACGTCCGGGGTGAGCTTGAGGGAGTCGACGTGGTCGGGGGCGACCGGTTCCATCCAGACGGTCTGCCAGATGCCCGAGGTGGGGGTGTACCAGATGCCGCTCGGGTCGAGGCGCTGTTTGCCGATCGGGGGGTTCTCGCCGTCGGGCGCGTCGGTGGGGTCGTAGACGCCGACGATCAGTTCCTGGGTGCGGCCGGGCTTGAGGACGTCGGTGACGTCGGTGCTGAACTTGTCGTAGCCGCCCTGATGTTCGGTGACTTTGACGCCGTTGACGTAGACCTCGGCCCGCCAGTCGACGGCACCGAAGTTGAGCATCAGGCGCTTGCCCGAGCCGATCCTCCAGTCGGCGGGGACGGTGAAGGTGCGGCGGTACCACATGCGGTCCTCGTGCCGTTCGAGGCCGGAGAGCTGGGACTCGACGGGGTACGGAACGAGGATGCGCTCGGCGAGTGTCCGGCCGATGGGCGGGGACTCGCCCGCTGTGGCCGCCGCGAACTGCCAACTCCCGTTGAGGTTGCGCCAGTCGGTGCGGGTGAGCTGTGGGCGCGGGTACTCCGGGAGCGCGTTCTGCGGGCCCACCTGGTCGGCCCACTGGGTGCGCAGTTCGTGGGTGGAGCGGTTCGGGCCGGTGCTCCAGAAGGCGTTGATAACGTTGCCATCGGCCGCGGTGAGGCCGGCTTCGCCGTCGTAGCGGATGTCGGCGGTGCCGGGGGCGGTGCCCGTCTTGTTGCCCACGACGGGTTCGGTGAGGGGGACGAGCAGGGTGCGCGCGTCCGTTGGATCCAACTGAGCCTTCCCCAGTGGCCACTTGGCGCCGCCGATCACCGCTTCGAGGTGGTCGGTGAGGTCGGCCGGGGGTGTGGCGAGGGGCTGGGCGAAGTCGAGCTTGAGGGTGCGGCCGGTGCTGGTGACCGTGGCGGCGAGGGCGCCGTCGTAGTCGTAGCCGTCGGGGAGGCGGAAGGCCGACTGCGGGACGGGGACCTTGGCGCCGCCGGGTTCGGTCCAGCGGAGGTGGAGGTTGGAGCCGCCGTAGTGCTCGAAGTACTCGACCTTGATGTCGTAGGCCGTGCCGGCGGTCAACTCGACGGGGGCGGCGCTCTGTTCGTTGTCCCAGTCGTCGACCCAGTGGTCGATGACCAGCTGTCCGCCGATCCAGAGGCGGAAGCCGTTGTCGCCGATGATCGAGAAGGTGTGGGGTCCGGACTTCGTCGGGACGATCTTTCCGGTCCAGCGGATGCTGACGTCGTCCGACTGGCCGGTGGTGAAGGCGAGCCGGGGTTCGAGGTTGTCGAAGTCGAGGTTCGGGTCGACGCCGGTGGCCTTGAGGTCGGCGAAGTCGAAGGCGCCGGGGGCGGACTGGGTGTAGTACTCGCCCTTCAGGCCGTGGATCTCCACGGGATCCTCGGCGGTGGTGGCGCTCGCGGTGGGGACAGCCGCCAGGGCGGCGATGCCGAGTGCCAGCGCGAGCAGTAACGCGAGTCGGTCCTTGAGACGTCTGATACGCACGGAACCTCCATAACAACGTTGTCATGGGCAGCAGTTGGCATGACAACACGGATTCCGCATTCCGTCCAGGGACATGACAAGCCTGCGTCAGGGCACGGCAAAGCCCCGGTGCGGTCGGGACGCACCGGGGCCGATGTTCGGTACTACGTGACCAGTTGGCCCTTCCCCAGGGCGATGACGCCGCCCTTGGAGACCGTGTACAGGTCGGCGTCGCGCTCCGGGTTGACCCCGATCGTCGCGCCCGGCGGCACCTCGACGTTCTTGTCCAGCACGGCGCCCCGGACCACCGCACCCCGCCCGATGTGGACGTTGTCGTGCAGGATCGAGCCCTGGACGACCGCTCCGGGGTCGACGACCACGCCCGGGGACAGCACCGAGCGCGTGACCTGGCCGCGGATGAGGCACCCGGAGCTGATGATCGACTCGCTGGCCATGCCGCCGGCGTTGAAGCGGGCCGGGGAGAGCTGGCCGGAGTGGGTGTAGATGGGCCAGTTGCGGTTGTAGAGGTTGAAGGCGGGGCGCTCGGCGATGAGGTCCATGTGGGCGTCGTAGTAGGCGTCCAAGGTGCCGACGTCGCGCCAGTAGCCCTGGTCGCGGGTGGTCTCGCCGGGGACGTGGTTGGCGCTGAAGTCGTAGAGCGCGGCCTCGCCCCGGTCGGTGAGCGCGGGCAGGATCGAGCCGCCCATGTCGTGCACCGAGCCGATGTCCTCGGCGTCCCGCTGGAGTGCCTCTATCAGGGTCTTGGTGGTGAAGATGTAGTTGCCCATGGAGGCGTAGACGCACTCGGGGTCGTCGACCAGGCCCGGCGGGTCGGCGGGCTTCTCCAGGAAGCGTTCGACCGTCTGGCCGTCCGAGCCCGGGGTGATCACGCCGAACTGCGAGGACTCCGCGCGCGGGACGCGGATCCCGGCCACGGTGACGCCCGCGCCGCTGTCGATGTGCTGGGCGAGCATCTGCCGGGGGTCCATGCGGTAGACGTGGTCGGCGCCGAAGACCGCGACGTACTCGGGGCGCTCGTCGTAGATCAGGTTCAGCGACTGCAGGATCGCGTCCGCGCTGCCGAGGTACCAGCGCGGCCCCAGGCGCTGCTGCGCCGGAACCGGTGTGACGTAGTTGCCGAGCAGGCTGGACATCCGCCAGGTGGTGGTGATGTGGCGGTCCAGCGAGTGCGACTTGTACTGCGTGAGCACGCAGATGCGCAGGATGTCTGCGTTCACGAGATTGGACAGCACGAAGTCCACTAGGCGGTACGTCCCGCCGAAGGTGACCGCGGGTTTGGCCCGGTCGGCGGTCAAGGGCATCAACCGCTTGCCCTCACCGCCCGCCAGTACGATCCCGAGCACCGAAGGTCCGCCACGACGCATGGCCGCTCCCCTCACCCTGGTTGACCCCAGCCTGCCCCTGAGCAGCGCACACTAAGCCTGTTTGAGGATCTCCGCGTAGAGCCGCGCGGTGCGCAGCGCCACGGCGTCCCAGCCGAACTCGCCCACCGCGCGCTTCCGCCCCGCCTCGCCCATGCGCTTCGCAGTCTCCGGGTCGGCGAGCACGGAGTCGAGAGCCGACGCCAGGTTCTCCTCGAAGTTTTCCTCGACGGACACCAGCAGGCCGGTCTCGCCGTCCGCCACCACCTCGGGGATGCCCCCGACCCGGGAGGCGACCACGGCCGTACCGCAGGCCATCGCCTCCAGGTTGACGATCCCCAGGGGCTCGTAGACCGAGGGGCAGGCGAACACGGTGGCGTGGGTGAGGAGCTGGATGACCTCCGGGCGGGGCAGCATCTGAGGGATCCAGCGCACGCCCTCGCGGACCCGGCTCAGCTCCTCGAAGAGGTCGCGGAACTCCCGGTCGATCTCCGGCGTGTCGGGCGCGCCCGCGCACAGGACGACCTGCGCGGCCGGGTCGAGGTCACGCACCGCGCGCAGCAGATGGGGCACGCCCTTCTGGCGGGTGATGCGGCCGACGAACAGCACGTAGGGGCGGTCGGGGTCGATGCCGAGCCGGGTGAGCACGTCGGTGCCGTGGTCGGGCCGGTAGAGCGTGGTGTCGATGCCGTTGTGGATCACCCGCACCGTGGCGGGGTCCAGCGACGGGTAGCACGCGAGGATGTCCTCGCGCATGGCTCCCGATACGGCGACCACGGCGTCCGCGGCCTCGATCGCGGTGCGCTCGGCCCAGCTGGAGAGCGCGTATCCGCCGCCGAGCTGCTCGGCCTTCCAGGGGCGCAGCGGCTCCAGGGAGTGGGCGGTCATCACGTGCGGGACGCCGTGGAGGAGCTTGGCGAAGTGGCCGGCGAGGTTGGCGTACCAGGTGTGCGAGTGGACGAGCTCGCGGCCTTCGAGGGCGGCGGCCATGGAGAGGTCCACGGAGAAGGTGCGCAGGGCGTCGTTGGCGCCGTCCAGGGTCGGCCAGGAGCGGTGGCGTACGACGCCCTCCGTGCGGCCCTCGCCCCAGCAGTGCACGTCAAGATCGACCAGGGGCCTCAACTCCCGGGCCAGGAACTCCACATGGACGCCCGCGCCGCCGTACACATCCGGCGGGTACTCCCGGGTCAGCAGTCCCACTCGCACCCGTTAACCCCTTGTTCTCGGCGGCTGATTGCACTCATGGTCACCCAGAAGCGGCGTTCGCGGAAGAGCCGGGCGGCTGTGTGAAGCAGCAGTCCCCGCAGACCCCGCCGCCGGGGACCCGGTAATAGAGGCAGCAGCTGCGGCGCCGGAAGGCGGTTCCGGTGAGGGTTCCGGTGCCGGCCAGGAGGGGGTGGGCGAGGAGTTCCGTCGTGAGGGCACGCGCGCGCGTGGCCACTTCCGTACGGCCACGCGCGCGTGCCCAGCGGTCCAGTTCGCGGGCCGCGCCCGCCAGCGCGGAGGCCGCGTTGCCCCACAGCAGGCCGGCGGACATGCGGTGGTGGGCGACCAGGGCCGCGGTCAGGGGTTCCAGGTGGCCGTGGAGCACGACGTCCGCCAGAGCGTCGACGGGCAGCGGGCGGACCTCGGCCAGCCACAGGTCGTCCGGAGCAGCGCTGCCCGCGTCCCAGTACAGCAGGCGTGGGTCGAGGTCCGGGATGCGGTCGTAGAGGGCGGCGCAGCCGAGCGCCGCCGACCACAGCCGGGCCGCGAGTGCCTGTTGTGCCACCGAGGCGGCAATGCGCGGCTCAGGGGCCTGGAGACGCTTGGCGACGACATGGACACGGAAAGTCAGAGAATTTCCGTAGACATCCGGCACCGGGTTTTCGTAGGTCGTCGCAAGCGTCGGCAGCGGGCCGCTCGGGGCTGCGCCCGTGCGTAGTACGAAGAAGCCGCCGAGGGGGCGGAGCGCGGCGAGTTCGGGGTCCAGGTCCACGAACAGCAGTAGTACCAAGGCTTCTAAGGGTTCCACCCAGGGGGTGTCCCCCTGATGTCACCCACCTTGGGGAGGACAAGGGGGGTTTCGTACTCCATCGGCAGTACTACCCAATCGGTGCTCAGGTACGACGACGGGAAGAACATCGCGCGGCATCGTGTTCTGTATGAAAGCCGACCGTTCGCCGCGTGGTGCCAGAGGCGCCCGCCTGACGCAGAGGAGCTGCCGATGAGCGCCCTCGCGTTGTCCATCGTGCTGTCGCTCGTCTCCGCCGTGGCCTACGCGGCCGGTGCGATCGTGCAGGAGCGCGTCGCGGTGTCCTCTCCCGACCAGGAGTACGCGCCGCTGCGCCGCCCGAGCTGGTGGGCGGCGGTCGCGTTGAACGGCAGCGGCGGTCTGCTGCACGTGGTGGCGCTGGCCTACGGCCCGCTGAGCCTGGTGCAGCCGCTGGGCGCGCTGACCATCGTGTTCGCGCTGCCGATGGCGGCCCTGTTCGTCGGCCGCAAGGCCGGGTCCACCGCCTGGCGCGGCGCGATCATGGCGACGATCGGTCTCGCCGGTCTGCTGTCCCTGGTCGGCGCGTCCGACAGTCACTCGCTGAGCACCGCCCAGCGGGTGTCCGTGGCGGTGTTCACCGGCGCGGTGGTCGCGACGCTGATGATCGCGGGCCGCGCGGCACACCGGCACCCGGCGGTGCGCAGTGTGCTGCTGGCGACCGCGTCCGGCATAGCGTTCGGCATGTCCTCGGTGTTCACGAAGACGGTGACGGTCGACTGGGGCAACGGCGCGATATCGGCGAGCGACATCCCGTTCCTGGCCGTGATCGCCGTGTTCGCCGTGGCCGGTCTGATGCTCTCGCAGGCCTCCTACCGGGGCGCGGGCCTGGCGGCTCCGCTGGCCGTCCTGACGGTCGTGAACCCGGTGGTGGCGGCCGTCGTCGGCATCACGATGTTCGGCGAGACCTTCCGCTACGGCACGACGGGCACCCTGCTCGCCCTGAGCGCCGGAGTGGTCGCCGCGGGTGGCCTGATCCTGCTGACGACGGAGCGGCTGGAGAGCGAGCACGCACCGTCCCGCTCCGCCGACGGCACCGCGGCACCGGGCATCCCCGTCGCGCCGTCGCCCATCGAGGAGTTGCTCGACGCCCTCCCTGGACAGCCCGTCGACGTGAGCGCGAACGTCGACGCGCGCGGCACGGACCTCACGGTCGCCGCGCGGAGCGGCGAATTCCTCGTCCCGGCCCCGGCGGCGATCCCGGCCGACGAGGGTTACGAGACCCTGGAACCGGCCGGCTCCGCCGAACCGCCGAGCTACTTCGGCCCGTTCCACGCCGGGCTGTACGTGATGATGCCGGTCCACGACCGGCATCGCACCCGAGTCAAATCGTGACGCCGCCGGCCCGCAGATAGGCGAGCGGGTCGATGTCGGTACCGAATCCGGGCCCCGTCCGCACCTCGAAGTGCAGATGCGGGCCCGTGGTGTTCCCGGTGGACCCCGACCGCCCGATGCGCTGCCCTGCGCCGACGGACTGTCCGTCCCGCACCGAGATCGCGGACAGGTGGGCGTACTGCGAGTACCGCCCGTCGGCGTGCCGGATCACCACCTGGTAGCCGTAGGAGCCGCCCCAGCCCGCGGTGACCACCTGCCCGCCTTCGATGGCCTTCACCGAAGTGCCGGTGGGGACAAGGAAGTCGACGCCGGTGTGGTAGCCCTTCGACCAGGCGGAGCCCTCCGCGTGGTACGCCGTGCCGATGGGGGCGTTGACGGGGGCGACGAGGGAGCGACTCGTCGACTTCTTGGTGGTGGTCTTCTTCTCCGCGGTGTCCGAAGAGGCCTTCTTCGTCGCGGACTTGGTGGCCGGCTTCGTCGTCGTACGGGCCTTCGCCTCGGCCTTGGCGTGCAGGCTCAGCCGCTGGCCCGGCAGGATCAGGTCCGGGTCGTCACCGACTGTCGTGCGGTTCGCGGCGTAGAGCTCGTGCCAGCCGCCGTCGACTCGCTCGGTCTCGGCGATCCCGGAGAGGGTGTCGCCGCGCACGACCGTGTACATCTCGACGGTGCCCGCGCGGGACTGCGGTGTGGTCTGCGGCTGTACGTCCTTCACGGACCGTTTGACGGTCTGCGTCTTGGCGTCCTCGGCCTTGGTGCTCCCGGTCTTCGTGCTCCCGGTCTTGGTGCCGCCGACGTGGATGTCGGGTGTGTCGCCGCCCCGGGTAAGTCCGGCGCGCACCGAGCACACCGGCCAGGCGCCGGGCCCCTGGCCCTTGAGCACCTTCTCCGCGACCGCGATCTGCTGGTCCCGGGTGGCCAGATCCGCGCGGCTCGCGTACGCCGTGCCGCCGTAAGCCTCCCAGGTGGACTGGGTGAACTGGAGCCCGCCGTAGTACCCGTTGCCGGTGTTGATGCTCCAGTCGCCGCTGGACTCGCAGGCGGCGACCTTGTTCCAGGTGCTCACATCGGCCGCCTGAGCACTGCCGGCACCGGCGCCGACGAGGGGGATCGCGATGCCCGCACCGCCCGCCGTGACCGTGAGGAGCGAGGAACGGTTGATCCTGTTCGGCTGATACCGGCGGTGCCGACCGCGTACGGCCATGGAGAATCCCCCTCGACATACGTCAGGAGGGCCAAAAGTAAGCGCCCCGAACAGGCCATGACAAGACGGCAACCGGCCGCCCTGTGTCTCAAGTGGCGAGCGGGCCGCTCCGGTTGCGGTGAGCACGTGCGGTCGGGGTACCGGCAGGCCAGGATGGACCGAGCGGCAATACTGGCGAGCACGACCGGTACCACCGATGTCAGGACCTTCCTGAACTTTAGGCCTGATCTTTAGGAGCCAACCGAATGAGCACTTCAGCGCAGATCGGCGTCACGGGCCTCGCGGTCATGGGCCGCAACCTCGCCCGGAACTTCGCGCGCAACGGCTATACGGTCGCCGTGCACAACCGGACCGCGTCCCGCACCCACGCCCTGGTGGAGGAGTTCGGCGGCGAGGGCGACTTCATCGCGGCGGAGACGGCCAAGGACTTCGTGACAGCGCTGGAGCGCCCGCGCCGCCTGGTCATCATGGTCAAGGCCGGTGAGCCGACGGACGCGGTGATCCAGGAGTTCGCCCCGCTCCTCGAACCCGGCGACATGATCATCGACGGCGGCAACGCGCACTTCGCGGACACCCGCCGCCGCGAGCGCGACCTGCGCGAACAGGGCATCCACTTCGTCGGCATGGGCGTCTCCGGCGGCGAGGAGGGCGCGCTGAACGGGCCGAGCATCATGCCCGGTGGCCCGAAGGAGTCGTACGACTCGCTCGGTCCGATGCTGGAGAAGATCTCCGCGAAGGCGGAGGACGGGGCGCCCTGTGTCACGCACGTGGGTCCAGATGGCGCCGGGCACTTCGTGAAGATGGTGCACAACGGCATCGAGTACGCCGACATGCAGCTGATCGGCGAGGCGTACCAGCTGCTGCGCGATGTCGCCGGGTACTCCCCCGCGCAGATCGCGGAGATCTTCCGGACCTGGAACACGGGCCGGCTGGACTCCTACCTGATCGAAATCACCGCCGAGGTGCTGTCCCACGTGGACGCGGCCACCGGCAAGCCGTTCGTGGACGTCGTCGTCGACCAGGCCGAGCAGAAGGGCACCGGCCGCTGGACGGTGCAGATCGCCCTCGACCTCGGCGTCCCGGTCTCCGGCATCGCCGAGGCGGTCTTCGCCCGCTCCCTCTCCGGGCACGCGGCGCTGCGCGAGGCCTCGCGCGGGTTGGCCGGACCGACCGCTTCCCCGCTGGGCGAGGCCGAGGCGGCGGCCTTCGCGGACCGGGTCGAGCAGGCGCTGTACGCGTCGAAGATCGTGTCGTACACGCAGGGCTTCCACGAGATCGCGGCGGGCAGCGAGGAGTACGACTGGAACGTCGACCTCGGCGCGGTCTCCTCGATCTGGCGCGGCGGCTGCATCATCCGCGCGGCCTTCCTCGACCGGATCCGCGCCGCCTACGACGCCCGCGCGGATCTGCCGAGCCTGCTGTCCGACGAGACGTTCGCGCAGGAGATCGCGGCGGCGCAGGACGACTGGCGCGAAGTCGTCGTCGCAGCGACCCGCCAGGGCGTCCCGACACCGGGCTTCTCCGCGGCCCTCGCCTACTACGACGCACTGCGCGCCGAGCGGCTGCCCGCGGCGCTCACGCAGGGGCAGCGGGACTTCTTCGGGGCCCACACGTACCGCCGGGTGGACCAGGACGGCTCGTTCCACACCCTCTGGGGCGGTGACCGCTCGGAGGTCTCGGGCTGACCTCGCCCGCTGTGCCGAGCCCGCCTGCCAGGGATCCGGTCAGGCGGGCTGCCACAGTTCGATGCGGTTGCCCTCGGGGTCGGTGACCCAGCCGAAGCGGCCGACGCCGTCCATCTCCTGCGTCTCCCCGTCCACGTCCGCGTCCTTGGCGCGCAGCTGCGCGAGCATCGCGTCGAGGTCGCGGACCCGGAAGTTGAGCATGGTCTGCTGGGTCCGGGACCCGAAGTATTCGGTGTCGGCCGGGAAGGCCGCGAACACCGTCGGCCCGGCTTCCTGCTGCCACAGACCGTGCTCGTCGGCGTCCAGGCCGAGGCAGTCGCGGTACCAGGTGCTGAGGGCCGCCGGGTCGGTGGCCCGCATGAAGTGTCCGCCGATTCCAAGCACACGTTCCATATCGGCCATCCTGCCAGGAGGGCGGCCGGGACGGCGGGCTCAGCAGGGGCGAGCATCATGGCCGGCGGCCGGCTTCAGATGGGCGACTCGCAGGTGTCCCGCTTCATGCTGTCGGCTTCAGGTGAGCGGCGGTCCCGGCTCCGGGTTCGGCACGGGTTCCGGGCCCGGTGGGATCGGGGACGGGGAAGGCTCCGGGGTCGGGCCGGGTGGGACCGGGGACGGGCCGGGGACGGGGCCCGGCGGTGGCGTGGGCCGGGGCGTCGGGGGTTCCGGGTCCGGACCCGGTGTGGGGCCGGGACCGGGGGTCGGGCTCGGTGGTACGGGACCGGGGCCCGGGGTCGGTCCTGGGGGTACGGGGTCGGGGCCCGGGGTGGGTCCGGGTCGTACGGGGTCGGGGTACGGGTTGGTCATGGTGTCCTCCAGCCAGTGGGTGCGTCGGCTCTGGACTACTCCCCCGCCTACCCGTCCCCCGCGCCCGCACTCACCCGGGCGGGCTCACCCGACCCGTGCGCCGGAGCGCGGCCGGACGCGGCCAACATGCACCACCCGGGCGCCGACGCACTCATCCGACGCACAGTCCCCGGACGCTGCCGGACTCACCCGACGCAGGGCCTCCGAGCCCCGCCGGACTCACCCCACACGCGTGGCCCGAGCCCTGCCAGACTCCCCGGCGCACAGCCCCCAGGCCCTGCCGGCTCACCCGACACCCGTGACCCGAGCCCCACCGGACTCACCCCACCCGCACAGCCCGAGCCCCCGCAGACAGCCCCAGCCGCGGGCTCGACAGCACCGGGACCGAGGTGGTCGTCAGGTGCTGGGCGCCCGCCATGGACCCCTGCGCGAGGACGATCGCGTCGGCGTCCCTGACCGCGTCCACTGCATCGGCCACCAGACGGGCGCAGCCCTCGGTGTCGCCGGCCTCGAAGCGGGCCCAGGCGCCGTCGACGAGCAGGGTGCGGACAGCGACAGGGCGGCCGATGCGGCGGCCCTCCTCCTCGACCAGCGCGACGGTCGGCCCCAGCGTGCTCTCCAGCGTGGCGGCCACGACGACGCGCGCACCGGCGGCGACGGCCGCCGCCGCCATCGGGCGGTCACCGCGCAGCACCGGCACGCCGGCGTCGGCCCCGGCCGACTCCGCCACCGCGCCGATGGTCGAGCAGGTGCACAGCACCGCCCGGGCCCCTTCGGCGACGGCCTCCTCCAGCGCGTCCCGTACCGCGTCGGTCACCGCTTCCGGTCCCTCGCGGCGGGCCCGCGCCAACAGCTTCTCGTCGACGAAGTGCCGTAGTTCCAGGCCCTGGTGATCCTCGTCGCGCAGGGCGTCGAAGACCGGGACGTGGGCGGGCGAGGTGTGCAGCAGGGCGAGCACGCGGGCGGGCCTTTCTTCCGGAACCGGTACCGATGGCCTCCCTAGAACCGGCCGGGGTGCGCGGTCAGCCACTCCATCGCCGCCTTCAGCAGCGTGGGGTCGGCGGCCGGGGCCTCCTCGGGGTGGCGGGCCGCCCACTTCACGACGTAGGGACAGAGCGGGGCGACGACGATCCCCTCGCGGGCGGCGATGCCGTACAGCTCGCGGGCCAGTGAACCCGCGATGCCCTTTCCCTCGTGGGCCGGTTCCACGATGGTGTGGACCGGGACGAGGGCGCGCTGGGGGGATTCGAGGACGAAGTACTCGATGTGGCCTACGACTTCGCCGTCCCCGATCGCCTCCAGGCGGCCCGCCGCCCGGTCGTCGCGGATCTCGATCTCGCTCATGGGCGTTCTCCTGGTGTGGTGGTCAGGCCGTGACGGACTGCGGGCTGCGCGCCTGCTCCGAACCCGGCACCGGCTCGGACGGATCGGCGCCCAGGCCCACGATCCGGTTGGCGGAGTCCACGTGCACGACCCGGGGCCGAAGCGCCCGCGCCTCGGCGTCGGACACCTGAGCGTAACTGATGATGATCACCAGGTCTCCGGGATGCACGAGGTGGGCGGCGGCCCCGTTGATCCCGATGACACCGGAGCCCCGCTCGCCCTCGATGACGTACGTCTCCAGGCGGGCGCCGTTGGTGATGTCGACGATGTGGACCAGCTCGCCGGGCAGCAGATCGGCGGCGTCCAACAGGTCGGCGTCGATGGTGACGGAGCCGACGTAGTGCAGGTCGGCCTGGGTGACGGTGGCACGGTGGATCTTGGACTTGAACATGGTACGCAACATCGAGGCACTCCCACGAGTAGGCTCCCTGCCTGCGTCTTTGCAGGTCAAGGGCTGTTTCCTCACCCTACAACGAGTCGTATGTACGGTCAGCTTTCCCCGGGTTTTTCAGGACTCATGCTGACCACTTGCTGACTTTCCTGACACCCCATCAGGCGACTGAAGAGGGCATCCATCACTGTCGCGGACGCCACCGCGACGACGGCCCGAGCCTACCCAGCACCATCTGAAGGACGTCAGTGAGCATCGCCACTCGGACGGTCTGGACGGTCATCAGGTGCGAAGTCACACGACCGGAAATCGGGCCACGTGCCGCCTTCGGTCAACTGGCCACCCCTCTCTCATTCCGGCCCGCAGGAAGAGGTGACCGCAGTTCCAGGAAACCTGAGCGGCCGACGCGGCGGGGCCATATAGCGCTGAATCACGGCCAAGCCAAACCGGCGTCTCTGATGACCATGTCTGCAGCTCGTCCGGTGGCTGTTGGCACAGGGGCGAGTGTCAAGAACGTTTAGAACTGGGCCAGAGCAGAGCGCGAGCGCCGCCGTCATAGGGCTCAGGCCAGCCTCAAGGAGCCATCTTGCACGTGGAACCGCAGTCGCATCTCGCCGAGACCCGCTCTGATGTCGACTCATCGCACCGGCGTCGCAGCGTCGAGCCCGTCCTTATGGATACTTCTCAGGTCGCTGTAATGCTCAATATGTCCACGAGCTGGGTCTACAGGGAGGCATCAAAACTTGGCTTGAAGGGCTACAAACTCGGCCGAGGCAGGAACGCCAAGATCCTCTACAAGCGAGCCGAGGTCTTCAAGTGGCTGGAGCAACAGAAGGTCTGCTAATGGATGTTGTACTGCCCTCGATCTTGCGGTCATTCAGCCACGCGTTGAGGGCTTGCTCTGCGGGCCCCGTCATCGACCCCCAGCTCGATGGATCCTGCATGAGCCGACGGTGGCGCCGGAGGGCTGGCTCGCCGCGTTGTACTTGTAGGTCGTGGTGCCCGCCGAGGTCTGGTCGCCGTCGGCGTCGTAGGTGTAGGCGGTCGTGGTCGAACCGGTGACGGCCTTGGTCAGTTCGTCGGCGGCGTCGTAGGTGTAGCCCGTGCTGGCGGTGGCGGTCGCCTTGGTGAGGCGGTTGCCGGCCTTGTCGTAGGTGTAGGCGGTCTTCGAGGAGCCGGTGGGGCAGCCGGTGGAGCCGGAGGGTGCGGTGCACTCGGACAGCAGTCGGCCGTTGGTGTCGTAGCTGTAGCTGGTCGGGGGCTGTGCGGTGCCGGCGCGGGTGGACGTGACCGTCGACGGGGAGCCGTTCGCGTCCCGCGTGGCGGACCAACTCGCCAGGGTGCTGGTGGAGTTGGCCGAGGCGATGGTCGCCAGTCGGCCCGTGCCGTCGTAAGTGCGGCTCTCCGTATAGCCGTTGGTGGTCGGGAGTGTGGTGGTGGTGAGGTTCCCGGCCACGTCGTAGGCGTACTTGGTGGTGGCCGAGTCGTTCGGTCCGGTTTGTCACCTCCTGGTCCCGCTCGCCGTGAGCGTCAGCGGCTGTCGCGAGAACGACACGGCCGGCGCGATCCCGCTGCCCGAGGCCGCGTCGGTGGTCACTCCGTACACCCCGGGGAGTGGCCGCCGACGGCCCACGGCTCACCGTCATGACGCCTCGGAACTCACCCCCTGCCGCTCCTTCAGCCAGGCCACGCTCTCGGCCACCAGGTCGAAGATGTCGGCCCCTTCGGCGATCCCGTCCGCCTCGATGATGTGCACTCGGATCGAGTCCCGGCCGGCGTCGAGCGCGTCCGCCAGGGCCACCGAGCCCTGCCCGGCGGCGACTTGGGGTTCACCGCGTACCGCCGGGCCGTCCTTGACGTGGACGAGTTCGACACGTTCGCCGAGCCTGGCGACCACGTCGGCGGGGACCTGGCCGGCGGTCTGTGCCCAGTAGAGGTCGACCTCGGCGACGATCGACGGGTTGAGGGCGTCCCACAGGACGTCGTAGCCGTAGCGGCCGTCGTCGAGCGGGGTCCACTCCCAGTAGTGGTTGTGGTAGCCGACCCGCAGGTCGTGGGCGGCTGCCGCCTTGGCCAGGGCGTTGAGGCGGTCGGCGTACCGGCCAACTCCCTCGGCCGAGACCAGGGCGTCGCGGGTGAATCCGGGGAGTGCCTCGGGGGTGGAGGCGATGGCGATGGGCACGCCTGCTTCCGCCATCTCCTCGAAGAACCAGCCGGGGTCCTCCGCGTCGGGCAGGCGGGCGTGGGTGGAGGAGACGGTGAGGCCGGCGGCGTCGATGTCGGCCTTCAGGGAGCGTGCCTCGGCCAGGCGCGCGGCACGGGTCAGTTCGGTGCGGCCGAGGCGGAAGGGTTCCACCGTGGTCACCCCGAGGTCGGCGATCCTGGCCAGCGTGGCGGGGCGGTCCTCCAGGACGTTCATCAACGTGTAGAGCTGCAGGCCGATGTCCGGCATGCCAAGTTCCAATCTGTCGGGGCCACTTGGTCACTTCACCGTCACTTCACCGCGCCTGCGGTGAACCCGGTGATGAGGAAGCGCTGGAGGAGGAGGAAGCCGGCGACCACCGGGACGGACACGACCAGGGAGGCGGCCATGACCTGGTTCCAGTAGACGTTCGCCTCGGTGGAGTAGGCCTGCAGGCCCACGGCCAGGGTGCGGGTCTGTTCCGTGGTGAGGACCGAGGCGAAGAGCACTTCTCCCCAGGCGGTCATGAAGGCGTAGATGCACACGGCGACGATTCCGGGTGTCGCGGCGGGCACGATGATCTGCAGCAGGGTGCGCAGCGGTCCTGCGCCGTCCACCTTCGCCGCCTCGTCGAGGTCGCGCGGCACCGTGTCGAAGTAGCCGACCAGCATCCACACCGCGAACGGCAGGGAGAAGGTCAGGTAGGTGACGATGAGCCCGGTGCGGGTGCCCACCAGGTCGGTGCCGAGGTTCTGGTCGGCGTAGACGAACAGCAGGTACAGCGGCAGCAGGAAGAGGATTCCGGGGAACATCTGGGTGGCGAGCACCGCCCCCTTGAAGCTCGCGCTGCCGGGGAACGTCCAGCGGCTCAGCGCGTACGAGGCGAAGACCGCCACCAGCACCGACAGCACCGTGGCGGACACGGCCACGATCAGCGAGGTGACGAAGTACTGGGCGAGCGGCACGGTGTGCCAGATGTCGATGAAGGACTGGATCGTCGGCGAGGACGGGAACCAGGTGAACTCGCCCTGCACGTCGGGGAGCGTCTTCAGCGACGAGGCCAGCATGACGTACAGCGGGGCCGCGACGAACACCGACAGCAGCGTCAGCGTGACGTACCGGAAGGCCCGGTAGCCCGGGGTGTCATGATTCATGGCCGGTCCTCCGGGTGAGAGCGAGATAGCAGGCGCTGACCAGGGTCAGGAACAGCAGAAGCAGCACGCTCATGGCCGAGCCGAGGCCGAAGTTCCAGGTGGCGAACGAGCTTTGGTAGATGTGCACGGAGATCAGGTCCCCGGCCGGCGGCGCCGAACCGCCGAACAGGATGTACGGGGTACTGAAGTCGTTGAAGGTGTGCAGGAACATCACGAGGACCAGCACCTTGTTGACCGAGGACAGCAGCGGCAGGGTGATCATCTGCAACTGCCGCCACGGCCCTGCTCCGTCGATGCTCGACGCCTCGTACACCTCGCCCGGTATCGCCTGCATACCGGCCATGAGGATCAGGAAGGCGAAGGGCCACATCCGCCAGATCGCGACGACGCACTCGGCCCAGAAGGCGTTCTGGCCGATCAGCCAGAACGGGTTGGAGTCGATCAACCCGAGCTGGTTGAGCAGGTGGTTGAGCATGCCGTTGTCGCGCTGGAAGATGAAACGCCAGGTGATGACCGCGGTGTACGCGGGCAGTGCGTAGGGCACGAGGAACAGCGTCCGCAGCAACCCCCGCCCGCGGAAGCCGCGTTGCAGCGCGAGCGCCGCCGCCATGCCGACGATCCAGGCCCCGGACAGGACCACGGCCGTGAAGCCGAGGGTGACGAAGAAGGACTGGGCCAGTGCCTTGCCGGTGGGGCCGTCGAAGTCCAGGACGATCCTGAAGTTCCCGAGGCCGGTGAAGGGCGCGTCCCACCAGTGGCTGATCTGGTACTGCGTCACACGCAGGCCGCTCATCGCCACACCGAGCACGATGGGCACGAAGTGGATCAGCAGTTCGAGGGCCAGGGCGGGGAGCAGGAAGGCGTACGGGATCCAGCGGCGACCTCGCCCCCGGAAGCGGCTGCCGCGCGCGGACTGTTTCGGCGTGTCGGGGGTTCCGGGGCTCTCGCGGGTCCCGGAAGGACTGATGACTGCCATCGTCCTGCTCCTAGCTGCCGGCTTCGAGCTTCTGGTCGGCCGCGGTCATCTCGCTCTTGATCCTGGCCTTGCCGGGCTGCTTTCCGGTCGCGGTCTGCGCGGCGAAGGAGCTCATCGCCTGGCCGACCAGGGTCTCGAACTGCGATTCCTCGGCGATCTGCGGCAGCGGCACGGCTCGGGAGCTGAGAGTTTCGCGGGCCACAGCGAGAGTCGGGGTGTCGAACGCCGGGTCCTTGGCGTCGGTGACCGAGGGCAGCGTCCCGTAGGTCTTGTTGAGGTACACCTGCTCCTTGGCGCTGGTCAGGAACTTCACGAACTGGGTGGAGCCGTCGAGGTTCCCGGTGTTCTTGAAGACCGCCACGTTGATGCCGCCGACGAACGAGCCGATGTCCTTGCCGCCCGCGACCGCCGGGTCCTGGGCCGGTACCGGGACGACGCCGTAGTCGGCCGTCGTCAGCTTGTACTGGCCCAGGGTCTTGCCGGTCGACGACTGGGCGAGGATCATCCCGGCCTTGCCGGAGGCGAAGTTCTGCAGGAGGGCGACCTTGTCGGTCATCTCGGCGTCGGACGGGTTGACGATGCCGTCCTTGCCGATCCAGGACAGCCACTGGTCGATCCCGTCGACCATCCCCGTGTCGTCGAACTTCGGGGTGTGGCCGCTGAAGACCTTGGCTCCGTGCTGGGTGCCGAGAATGAACGCGAAGTGCGCGGCGAACGAGGACGAGGCGCCCTGCAGGCCAAGACCCCACTGGTCGGTCTTGCCGTCGTTGTTGGTGTCCTTGGTGAGCTTGTGTCCGTCGGCGACGAACTCGCTCCACGTCTTCGGCGGTGAGGTGATGTTCGCGGCCTTGAACAGCTTCTTGTTGTAGAAGAGTTCGTACGAACTGGTGTAGAGCGGCAGGCTCGCCGGGTCCTTGCCGGTGGCGCCCGTGGACTTCAACGCCGCGGGCAGGAAGCGCGATTCGCCGCCGACCTTGGCCATCAACTCCTTGTCCCACGCGACGAAGGCGCCGGTCGCCTGGAGTGACGCGGACCAGGTGTTGCCGATGTTCAGTACGTCGGGGCCCTTGCCGCTGGTCGTCGCCGCGAGGATGCGGTTGAGCAGGTCGGCGGAGGGGATGACCTCCAACTTGACCTTCACGCCGGTCTGTTGGGTGAACTTGTCGATCTCCGGCTGGAGGACCTTCTTGTCCGCGTCCAGGCTGGTGCTCTGGTTGGTCGCCCAGTAGGTGATGGTCTTGTCACCGGAGGCGGAGGTGGAGCCGCCGCCGCACGCTGTGACACCGGCGCCTGCCAGCATCGCCGCAGCCGCGAGCGCGACTGCACGGGTTCTGCGCTGCATGGGATTTCCTCTCAGGACGTGCGAGATCGATGGGGGTGGTGCACGGGTTCGGTGCCGGCGTGCGGGGCCGGGGGGTTCAGGCGGAGACGGACTGCGGGAGGGCCGCGGGCGCGGGCCGCTCGGCCCGGCTGGTGATGGCACGGGCTCCGGCGGCGAACGTCGACTGCTCGATGGCTTCCAGCACTTCGAGCACGTGCAGGGCGAACTCGCCCGGGACACGCAGCGGTTGACCGTGCAGGGACTCGACGAGGTCGTTCACGCCGTGGCCGCGGAACGGGCCGGCTTCCGGAGCGCGGGTGGGAGCGATGACCGGCGGGAGTTCGGACCAGTCCGTGTCCGTACGTCGCTTGATGAGGACCGGGGCGTCGTGGCGGTTCGGGTCGGGGATGTTCAGGGTGCCCTCGGTGCCGTAGACCTCGATGTGGGGCAGGGTCATGTCCCAGATGTCGAAGCTGTAGAGGGTGGAGACGATCGCGCCGGAGGTCGTGCGGAGGATGGCGGCGACGGTCGTGGGGACGGTGACCTCGACCTCGTCGACGACGCGGTCCGGGGTGGTCACGGTGATCCGGGGGCTCGGGATCGTGCTGGTGCCGACGACTTCGGCGACGGGTCCGAGCAGGTTGACCAGGGCGGCCACGTGGTAGGGGCCCCAGTCGAGGGTCGGGCCGCCGCCGGGCTGGAAGAAGAAGCCGGGGTTGGGGTGCTTGGCCTCGACCTTGGACGAGCGGACGAAGGACGTGGCGGCGAAGGGCGTGCCGATCAGGCCGCCGTCGATGGCGGCGCGCGCCGTCTGGCCCGCCGTGCCGAGGAACGTGTCGGGGGCGCCGGCCAGGACGCGCCCGGCCGCCTTGGCCTGCGCCAGGTTCTCGCGGGCCAGTGTGACCGTCGCGGCGAGGGGCTTCTCGCTGTAGACGTGCTTGCCGGCCGCGAGCGCGTCTCGCGTCACCTCCCAATGGGCCACGGGAGGCGTGATGTTGACGACGACGTCGACGTCCGGGTCGGCGTAGAGCTCGGCGGGCGTGCCGTACGCGGGGATGCCGTGGAGCTCGGCCTTGGCGCGGGCCCTGCCGACGTCGATGTCGGCGATCCTGATGATCGGCAGGTCGCCGTACCAGTTGAGGCCCCGGGCGTAGGCGTCGAAGACCATGCCGGCGCCGACGACGCCGATGCGTGCACGAGGGGTTGATCCATTCACCGTGTCTCCCAGGTCGCGGTCGAGCGGAGCGAGTCCGCCGGTGGATGAGACCGGACGTGCGAGACACGATGGAAGCTAGTGGCGACGGTGAGAGGCAGTAAAGGCCGCCGGTTCGCTGGGCGGACCGCCCGGCTCAGTGGGTGGTGCGCGGCCCCAGGAAGCGCCCGATCCCGGCCGGCGAGAGCAGGTGCTCGATGCCCAGCACCATGGCACCGACCATCGCTGCGTCCCGGCCCAACTCGCTGCGGGTGATGGACAGTTCACGGGTGGCGAGTGGCAGGGCCTGCCGGTACACCACGCCCCGCACCGCGGAGAGCAGGTCGTCGCTGGCCTCGACGATCTCGCCGCCGACCACGACGTGCCGGGGGTTCAGCATGTGGATGCACAGGGCGATCACCTCGCCCAGCGTGACCCCGGCGGCGCGCACCGCGTGCAGCGCGTCCGGCAGGCCGTCGCGCAGCCGTGCCAGGAAGTCCCGCATCGCGGCACCGTCCTCCGCCACGTCGAGGCGCGGTTCACCGGTCGCCACCAGGCGCCGGGCGAGCGCCGCTGTGGACGCCACCGCCTCGACGCAGCCGGCCTTTCCGCACCGGCACACCACCTCCTCGGCGCCGGGGACACGGATGTGCCCGATGTCTCCGGCCGCGCCGTCGGCGCCCCGGTGCAGTGTCCCGTCGGCGAGCACGAACCCGGCGCCGATACCGGCGCCGACGGTCACGAACAGCACGGGCAACTGCTCGGGCGGCACCGTCCGCGCCTCACCGAGCGCCATCAGGTTGACGTCGTTGTCCACCAGGACGGGACAGCCGAGCTCACCCCCGAGCCGCTCGGCCACCGGGAAGCCGTCCCAGCCCGGCATGATCGGCGGGCGGACGGCCATGCCACGCGCCACGTCCACCGGACCCGGCAGTCCGACGACCAGGACGCGGGGCCGGTCCGCCGGGACCTTCGCCTGTTCGAGCAGGTCGGCGAACTGCTCCACCAGCAGGTTCACGGTGCGCTCCGGGCCCTCGGCGAGCGGCCAGGGGACGACCGTGTCGGCGAGCACCCGCTGGGTCAGGTCGGTCACCAGGCAGCGCGTCGAGAAGGTGGTGAGGTCGGCGATGAGCACGACACCCGCGTCCCCCGCGAGGCTCAGCCGCAGTGCCGGCCTGCCTCTTCCCCCGCCGCCGGCGTCCTCCCCGTGCAACAGCCCCGCGTCCACCAGGTCCTGTACGTGCGTGTGGATCGAGGACCGCGAGAGCCCGGTCAGCCGGGACAGGTCCAGGCGATGCGCCGCCTCGCCGGCCGCGATCAGCCGGGCTATCTGACTGCGCACCGCGTCGGGATGACGGCGCGAGCCGCTGCCCGGTGCGCCCAGTCGTGCTGCCACGTTCACTCCCCATGGAACGGCCGACGACACCAACGGACGATTAATATTCCAGAAACGACAATATTCAAAGGGCTTTCCTGACAGAAGTATGCCTCTTACTGTTGGCCCTGGATGAGACCGGAACAGCGAGTTCCCGTACGGCACGTGCCGAAAGGATCTTGCATGGCTGCCCCGACTGGGCACACCACACGCGTCACCGAAACCCCCGTACGACACCCCCGCAGGCCGCGCCCACGGGTCGCCGTCCTCGGCGCGGGCATGATCGCGGGAGTCCATGTCCGCAGCGCACGCGCGGCCGGCGCCGACGTGGTCGGCGTCCTGGCCTCCTCGCCCGAGCGGAGCCGGGCGGTCGCACACGACTGGCAGCTCGACGTCGGCTATCCGGACGTCCACGCCGTCCTGAACGACGACCGCGTCGACGTGGTCCACATCTGCACGCCCAACCACCTCCACGTCGCCCAGGCGCGCGACGCGCTGCTCGCGGGCAAGCACGTCGTCTGCGAGAAGCCGATCGCCACTTCGGCGGCCGACGCCCGGTTGCTCGCCGACACCGCCACGGCCTCGGGCCTGATCGCCACCGTGCCCTTCGTCTACCGCTATCACCCCATGGTCCGCGAGCTGCGGGCCCGGGTCGCGGCCGGCGACTTCGGCCCCTGGCAGCTGCTGCACGGCTCGTATCTCCAGGACTGGTTGCTCCCGCCGGAGAGCACCAGTTGGCGGGTGGACCCGGTGGCCGGCGGCCCGTCGAGAGCCTTCGCCGACATCGGCTCGCACTGGTTCGACCTGGTGGAGTGGGTGGCCGGGGTCCGGATCTCCGAGGTACTGGCCGAGACCGCCACGACGGTGGCCGAACGGCTCGACGCCGGGGGTCCCACGTTCTCCGGTGCGCCGCTCGCCGGGTCGGTACGGGTCCCGGTCACCACGGAGGACGCGGTCGGCGTGCTTGGGCGGACGACCGACGGGGTCCTGGTCTCCGCGACCGTCTCGCAGGTCTCGGCCGGCCGGAAGAACCGGCTGTGGTTCGAACTCGACGGCGCGGACGCCAGCGCCGTCTTCGACCAGGAACTGCCCGAGTCCCTGTGGCTCGGCTACGGCAACCGCACCGAGACCCTGGTCCGCGATCCGACGTCCAACACCCGTGAGGCGGCCCGGCTCTCACTCGTACCCGCCGGACATGCCCAGGGCTATCTGGAGTGCTTCGAGAACTTCGTCAAGGACACCTACGCGGCTCTGCGCGGCGAGGCACCGGAGGGGCTGCCCACCGTGCTCGACGGTGTACGGTCCGCGCACCTCGTGGACGCGGTCCTGGCCTCGGCGGACCGGCGTGCGTGGACGTCGGTTCCTGGATAGGCGGCACGCATGAACGACGGTCCCCGGCTGATCAGCGCGCATGAACCACGATCCCCGACTGGCCGGTGCGCGCGGACTACGGCCCTCGGCCGGCCGGCGCGCGTGGACCGCTGTCCTCGACCAGCCGGCCGCGCGAACCACAGACCTCGACCGACCGACGCGTGCGACTCCTCGCCCCGGCCGCCCTCCCCCATCCCTCCCACCGAAGGAGCCGCGCCATGAAGCTCGGATTCCTGACCGCCTGTCTCCCCTCCCTGTCGCTCGCCGAGATCGCCGACTGGGCCGCGGCCGAGGGCTACCAGACCCTCGAAGTCGCGGTGTGGCCGAACACCGGCGGCCGCGACTTCGAGGCGTCCCACCTCCCCGTGGCGACCTTCTCGGCGGCCGACGAGGACGCGACCCGCGAACTTCTGCGCCGCACCGGCCTGGAGATCAGCTCTCTCGCCTACTACGAGAACAACCTGCATCCCGACCCCGCGACCCGGGAAGCGATCAGAACCCATCTCCGGCACGTGATCGACGTGGCGGCACGGCTCGGCGTGGAGTCGGTCGGCACGTTCATCGGACGCGATCCGGGGCTCTCCGTCGTGGAGAACCTGCGCGAGGGCGAGAAGATCCTCCCCGAGTTGGTCGGCTACGCGGCGGATCGCGGCGTCAAGATCGTGATCGAGAACTGTGTGATGGAGGGCTGGCACCCCGACGGCTATCCGGGCAACCTCGCCTACTCCCCCGAGCTGTGGGAGTGGATGTTCGGGCTCGGCTTCTACCTCAACTGGGATCCCTCGCACCTCACTTGGATCGGCGTCGACCCCCTCACGACGATCGAGCCGTACATCGACCGGATCGTCCACACCCAGGCCAAGGACGTCGAGCTCTTCCCCGCCAAGCGCGACCGGTTCGGCTTCTTCGGGACCGTGCACAAGGGCGACAACCCCTGGGAGATGGGGTGGTGGCGCTACCGGGTGCCCGGTCTGGGCGAGGTGGACTGGCGCCGGGTCGTCGACCGCTTCCACGAACTCGGTTACACGGGCACCGTCTCCGTGGAACACGAGGATCCCGTCTGGTCCGGAACCGAGGACAAGGTGAAGCAGGGCCTGCGCATCGCCCACCGGACACTGCGACCGCTCATCGGTGAGGAGACAGTCGTGCAACGGGACATCCCCACCTCCTGAATAAACCCGTCCGGCGGCGGGGTGGTCCATGGGTCACCGTGGACCACCCCGCCGCCGGACGGAGAGCCGTCGCTCAGCTGCCGTTCCGGCACATGGTGATCGAGCTGCACCCGCGTGAGTAGCCGTTCGCGGTGGGCGAGTTGAGGGCTGTGCCGTAGTTCCAGTCGGCGCCGCGGTCGGTGGCCGGGTCGTAGGTGATGCGGGTCTGGGCGTGGTGGGGGTTGGCCACGAACTGGTCGTAGTGGAACGTGATCGTGGACGGCACGAACAGGCCGCGGTTGTACCGGGCGGTCATCGTATAGATGCGGGCGCCGGTGATCGCCCAGTTCGGGATGTGCCGGACGTACGCCCACTCGTTCTGCGTGCGGTAGTGGTTGTAGAGGTCCGTGTTGCTGCGGATCTGGTCGGGGACGTACAGCGCGTTGCGCGCGTACGCCGGGTCGATCGTGTAGACGAACGTACGGGCGGTGATTGTGCCGCGGAGGCAGCGTTCCATGAGGTAAGGGCCGATGCCCGGAAGGATCGCGTAGGCGACGAGCCGGCCCGTGGAGCACTGGTTGTTCAGGGCGATGTTGGCCAGGTTGTTCACGCCCTGGCTGCGCGCGAAGTCGTCGGCGACGTCCTGCGTGCCCGAGGTCGAGATGTACTCGCTGTTCAGGGAGCGATCGCCCTGGACGTGGGACACGATGTCGGAGTTGGTGCCCCGGGACCAGAAGCCGGTGTTGAAGATGCCCTGGTTGTTGTCGGCGATCGGGGCGCGCGAGTCGCCCCGGTACAGGGTGGCCGGCATGGCCGCCTCCGCCACGATGTCCCGGTTGTGCAGGGTGGGGCAGTTGGACCCGGAGGAGGACGCACCCGAGGAGGGACCGCCAGGGCAGGGGTAGGTCTGCGCCTGGGCGGTGGCCAGGGGGCCGAAGAGGGTGGCGATCAACGCCAGCAAGGCGGCGGTCACGGTGGACGCGATCGTGTGCTTCACATGACGGGAACCTCCGGGGCCGCGGGTCGGTACGGCGGCGGTATGCGGATGCGTTCCCCGTGTGGGGGGCTCCGTGACATCTGGGTTGGGCAGGGCTCTGATCTCCAGGTTCCGGGTGCTCGCTCAGCGCTTGCGCGACCCACACTGCGCACCCGGGAGTTGATTCGGCAGCCCCTTCCACCAGGTAAATCAACTCTTCATGGCCTGATTTTGCACCCCGCCGACACGTCGGTCGGAGGTACCTGGACCCGCGTCACATCAGCGGCAGACGATTCGCGCTGAGGGCCAGGACCACCAGGGCCGCGTCCTCGGGGCGCCTGGGGTCGCGGCCGGTGAGTTCGGCGAAGCGGTTGAGCCGTTGCTGGATGGTGTTGCGGTGGCAGTACAGGGCGGCGGCCGTGTCGGCGACGGAGCCGCTGCCCGACAGGTGCGTCTGGACGGTCTCCAGGAGCCGGTCCACCTCCGCCGGAGGAGCTCCCGCGTGCAGGCCGCCGAACACATCGGCCGCCAGATCCCGGCCGAGGTCCCCGGCCCGATGGACCAGCACGTCGAGCCAGCTGTCCTCCAGGCGATGCGGTTCGGTGGCGTCGGGCGGGAGCACACGGGCTGTGGCGATCGCCAGCGTCACCGCACGGGGCACCTCGGTCAGCCCGGTCACCTCCGAGGAGACACCGCACGGCGTCCCCTGAAGCTGTGCCAGCACCGCGTCCCGGGTCAGCCGGGGGCTCAACTGGACGACCAGGACCATGTCCGAGGCGACCGCCTGTTGTTGCAGCGGGGCACCGAGGTTCCGGAGTGCGTTGGCGACTCCGCGCAGGGAGGCTTCGCCGCCTCCGGGGGTGACCGCGCACAGGAAGTGTCCGGACACCTGGAACCCGAGCGCCCGTGCCGCGTCCTGCACCACGGTGGGGTTGCGGCCGTCGCTGTCCAGGAGCCGACTGAACCACAGCCGCCGCTCGTCCTCCGTCCGCCGCCCCATCTCCAGCACGGTGCGCTGATAGGCGGTCATGATGCCGGTGACGTGGTGCTCGACCGCCTCCCACACGTAGTAGGCGGAGTTGACCAACTGTGCCCTGCCCTCGTCACCCGCGCGCCGGACCAGCGCGGCCCACACGACCCGGAAGTCCACGCGGGCGGCCTGCAACAGCGCGTCCAGCGGAACGCCCTGCCGCGCCCGCTGTTCGCCGACCCGCTCGGAGACACCGGCGATGTGTTCCGGCACCGGAAGCCGCGCCACGGTGCGCAGCAGCACCTCGAACGCCTGCCAGGCACTGTCGCGGAAGTCCTGCGGAGAGACCAGCTCCGAGTAGGAGGCGCGCAGCGGCCCCACGTACTCGGCCCATTCGTCGACCAGGCTGTCGATCTCCTCCAGGCACTGGCGTGCCAGCGCGACGACATGTGGGTCCGGCGGGGGCAGCGCCGAGGGCGAGGGCGGAGTGTGCATGTGCTCCATCCTGGCCTGCTCCTCCTCGCCCGGCAGCAACGGGCTCAGCCCCGTACGCGGATGACCTTCCGGTTGACGAACTCGCTCATGCCGTACGCACCCAGCTCCCGTCCCACACCGGAGAGCTTGACCCCGCCGAAGGGCAGGTCCTCCTGGGTTCCGGAGGGGCCGTTGATCGAGACCATGCCGACGTCGAGCGCGTCGGCGACGGCCTTCGCCGCCTCGATGTCGCGGCTGAACACGACACTGCCCAGGCCGTACGGCGTGTCGTTGGCGAGGCGGATCGCCGTCGCGGTGTCGGGGACGCGGTGGACGACAGCGACCGGACCGAAGATCTCCTCCCGGTACGCGCGCATGCCGGGGGTGACGCCGGTGAGGACGGTCGGTTCGACGAAAGCTCCCTCACGGGCCGGCCGCTTGCCTCCGGTCACCGCCGTCGCGCCCTTCGCCACCGCGTCATCCACCTGCGCGATCACGGTCCGGGCGGCCGCCTCGGAGGAGAGGGGTCCGAAGGAAACGCCGTCGTCGGTGGGGTCCCCGACGGCCAGGGCCCGCACCGCGCCGGTGAAGGCGTCCAGGAACCGGTCGTAGACAGAGTCGACGACGATGAACCGCTTCGAAGCGGTGCACGCCTGGCCCGCGTTGCCCATCCGGCCCTCGACGGCCGCGCCGACCGCGGCCTCCAGGTCGGCGTCGGGCAGGACGACGAAGGGGTCGGAGCCGCCTAGTTCGAGGACGTACTTCTTGAGGTGGCGGCCCGCGACCTCGCCCACCGCACGCCCGGCCCGCTCCGAGCCCGTCAGCGACACACCCTGGACCCGCGGGTCCGCGATGACACGGGCGACCTGCTCGTTGGTGGCGTACACATTGACGTACGCACCGGCCGGCAGTCCGGCCGCCCGCATCATGTCCTCGATCGCCTGCGCCGACTCGGGGCAGTTCGGGGCGTGCTTGAGGACGATCGTGTTGCCGAGGACGAGGTTGGGCGCCGCGAAGCGGGCCACCTGGTAGTACGGGTAGTTCCACGGCATGACGCCGAGGAGCACGCCGAGCGGTTCGGACCGTACGACCACGTCGTCGCCGCCGCGGATGTCGAGCCGCTGGTCGGCGGCGAAGTCCGGGCCGCGCTCCGCGTAGTACGCGAAGATCGCGGCCGACAGGTCCACCTCACCCAGTGCCTCGCGGGTGGTCTTGCCCATCTCGCGCGTGATGATCGCGGCCAGTTCCTCGCGCCGCTTCTCGAACTCCCGGGACACGGCGAGGACGAGTTCGGCGCGCTCCTTGACCGGGCGTCGGCGCCAGTCGGCGAACTCCGCTGCCGCCGCCTCGACCGCGCGGTCGACCGTGGCGTCGTCCGACGTCGGATACCGCCGCACGAGCCTGTTCGTGGCCGGGTCGACGATCTTGTATTCCGTCATGTGTCTTCCGTCTTCCTTCCTTCGCGGAGCCGAGGTGGATCAGCCGAGGTGGAGGAGCGTCCGCAGGTCCTCGCCCGCCCGGATCCGCGTGAGGAGTTCCGGCTCGGCCGCGTCCGACAACTCCGCCTGCCGTACTACGGCGGCCAGCGCGCCCGGCGGCAGGGCGATCACTCCGTTGGCGTCGCCGAGGACGATGTCGCCCGGTGCGACACGGACGCCGCCGATGTGCACGGGCACCTGGTGCTTCCCGCCTTCGCCGTCCAGCCGCTTGGTGGTCAGGCAGCTGGTGCCCCGGGCGTGAACCGGCAGGCCGGAGTGCGGATCCGTGAGCGCGTCCACGTCGGTCACCACGCCGTCGACGAGGATGCCCGCGGCCCCTCGCGCTCGCGCCGCCGCGACCGTGACGGCGCCGATCGGCGCGTGGGTGTGGTCACCGCGCATGTCGACGACCAGCACCTCACCGGGGCGCAGCGCGACGAGCGCGCGGTTCACGGCCGTGGCGTCCGGAGCGTCGAGGGCGAGCGTGGCGGCCGTACCGGCCATCCGGCGCGGCTGCCCGAGCCGTCGTACGGCCGGGTCGACGAAGCCGTCTTCGAGCAGGTGGCCGAGGGTGGGGAGGTCGACATGCGTGAGGCGCTCCAGCAACTCCGCTTGCCCGGGGGCTACTTGACCTGTTGCCGTGACGCTCACCGCTCCGCCTCCGTCCGGACCACCGCGACGCAGTCGATCTCCAGGGACACGCCCCACAGCCCCACGCACACCGTCGTCCGCGCCGCCCGGCGCTCGGCGAAGTACGTCTCGTAGACCTTGTTGTAGGGCGCGAGTTGGTCCGGTGAGCTGAGATAGGTGTTGACCTTGACGACGTGGTCGAGGTCGGAGCCCGCCGCGTGGAGGACGGCTTCGAGGTTGCGCAGGGTCGCGTGCACGTCGTCCTCGAAAGTGCCGGTCGACGCTCCCGGGGCGGCGGGGATCTGGCCGGTGGTGAAGACGAAGCCGCCTGCGGACGTCGCCTGGACATAGGGGCCTACGGCGGCGGGGACGCCCGGCGGCGAGTCGATCCGCGTGATCCCGCTGACGCTCGTGCCGCTGCTCATGCGACGGCCCCGATCGGGCGGCCCGCGGACCGGGATGCCACGCCCGGCTCGTCGATGTCCCCGAACCGGGTCTCGGCGAGCAGGAACAGGGCCAGCAGGGACAGGGTCGCCGCGCCGAGGACGTACCAGGCGATCGAGGAACTGTTCCCGGTGGCCGTCAGCAGCCACGCGGTGATGGCGGGCGTCGCCGCGGACCCGAGCAGGCCCGACAGCATGTAGGCGACCGAGAGGCCCGAGTAGCGCACGTGGGTGCCGAAGAGTTCGGCGAGGAAGGTCGCGATCGGGCCGTAGTTGGCGGAGAAGGCGAGCATCATCAGCGCATAGGCGACGAAGACCAGGGGCGCCGAACCGGTGTCCAGCAGCCAGAAGAACGGGAAGGCGAGGACAGCCTCCGCCGCGATGCCCGCGTAGATGACGGGCTTGCGGCCGACCCGGTCGGACAGTCGCCCGAAGTACGGGATGGCCACGAAGGCGACGGCGCAGGACACCATGACCGCCCACAGCATCAGGTTCTTGGAGTGTCCGAGGTCGTTGGTGCCGTAGCTCACGCCGGAGGCCACCATCAGGGTGAAGGTCGATCCCGTGGACAGCGTCGCGATACCGCCCAGCAGCACCTGGCGCCAGTACCGGCGCATGAGGGCGACGAACGGGATCTTCGCCTTGGCCCCTTCGTCGCGGACGGCCTTGAAGGAAGGCGTCTCCTCGATGTGGAGCCGGATGTACACGCCGATGCCGACCAGGAGCGCCGAGGCGAGGAAGGGGATCCGCCAGCCCCACGAGTACAGCGCGTCGTCGCTCGTGGTGGAGGCCACCAGCAGGAACGCCCCGTTGGCGAGCAGCGTCCCGATCGGCACGCCGATCTGGACCATGGAGCCGAAGAACCCGCGTCGATCGGCCGGCGCGTGCTCGACGGTCATCAGTACGGCACCGCCCCACTCGCCGCCGAGCGCGAGGCCCTGGATCACCCGGAGGCCGAGCAGCAGCAGGGGCGCGGCCACGCCGAGGGTGCCGTAGCCGGGGACGAGGCCGATGGCGAAGGTGGCCACGCCCATCGCCGTCAGGGAGATCAGCAGCATGGACTTGCGGCCGAGCCGGTCCCCGAAGTGACCGAAGAGCACGGCCCCCACCATGCGCGCCAGATAGGCGGAGGCAAAGGTCAGGAACGACAGGATCGTGCCGACGGCACCGTCGAACTCGGGGAAGAACACCTTGCCGAACACCAGCGCGGAGGCGGTGCCGAACAGGAACAGGTCGTACCACTCGACCGTGGTGCCGACCATGCTGGCGAGGGAGATCCTGCGCATCTTCGTCGCGTCGAGCCGGCTGTCGGGGATCGGCGGGGAGGCGGGAGCGGTCATGGGGACTCCGGTCTGAGCAGAGGAAGCGTTTGGGGACTGTGCGGGCGCCATCGGGTCGGCCCACCGTGCATCGACCCCTTCACCGGCCACAAGGAGCAGAAGCACACCGCCACGGGCCGCCGACTGTGCAGATGACCAATGCGCCACGTCGCGCTTCGAGGTCCGGATGAAAACTTCTTGTTACGGACGTGGGGCCGAGCAGAAGAACACTCAGGGCACGGACGTCGACCGCCTGCCCGGTTCTGTTCATCTGCACACTTCGAAGCCCGTATCCGAGGGCCTTTGACCCGTGTTTCCGGCCGCCCCGAAAGCAACACTGACCGGGCAACCGCGGCCTCAAGAGAAGGAACACACACCCGATGGCGAACGTCGCACCCGAGTCTCCCGAGCCCTCCGAGCGCCCCCTCTCCGCCGGCCATCTGCTCGTCGCGCAGCTGGAGCGCGAAGGCGTGCGGCGGGTGTACGGCGTCCCCGGCGAGTCCTTCCTCGACGTCCTCGACGGTCTGCACGACTCGCCGATCTCGACGGTCGTCACCCGGCACGAGGGCGGCGCGGGCTTCATGGCGTTGGCCGAGGGCAGGCTGACGGGGCTGCCCGGGGTCGCGATGGTCACCCGGGGTCCGGGCGCCGCGAACGCCTTCATCGCCGTCCACACCGCGTACCAGGACGCGACCCCGATGCTCCTCTTCGTCGGCCTGGTCCCGGTGCCCGACCGGGGCCGGGAGTCCTTCCAGGAGTTCGACCTCACCGGGTGGTTCGGCAGCACGGCGAAGAAGGTCGTCATGCTGGACGACCCGACCGCTGCCGCCCGTGTCGTCGCGGAGAGCGTCCACGTGGCGCGGAGCGGTCGGCAGGGTCCCGTGGTGATCGGCCTTCCCGAGGACATCCTCACCCTGCCTGCGGGCCCCTCCCGCCCGGTGCAGCCGCTCGCGGTGCCCAGGCCCCGCGCCGCCGAAGCCGAACTCAAGGAACTGGTGCGGCGGTTCGAGCACGCGCGCCGCCCGCTGGTCGTCGTAGGGGGCGAGGGCTGGACCGCCGAGAGCGGCCAGGAACTCATGCGCTGGGCGACCCGGCACTCGATCCCCGTCCTCGCCGACTTCCGCGCCTACGACGCCGTCCCCCACGACCCCCAAGGCACGGGTGCCTACGCCGGTTCACTCGGCTACGGCCGCGGCGACCACGCCGCCCGACTGCTGGACGAGGCAGACCTCACCGTCTTCCTCGGCGCCCCTCGCGGCGACGTGCTCAGCGACGGATACACCCGCGGCCTCGACTCGGAGACGGTGCTCGTCCTCCCCGGCAACGCACAGGGCCACAGCGGGCGTATCGACCAGTTCGTCTCGGCCCACGCACCCACCTTCGTCCTCGACCTCGTCACCACACCCGCGTCACCGGATGCCGACGTCGCATGGTTCAAGGCGGCCGGGGAAGCACACACGCACTTCTCCACTCCCTCACCCGAACCGACGGCCCCGGACGACGACACCTACGTCGACCTCACCTCGGTCATGAGCGTGCTGCGCGAGGAACTCACCCCCGACACCGTCATCACCTACGGCGCCGGAAACCACGCCCTCTGGCCGGCCCGTCACCTTCCGCACCGCACCCCGGCCTCCCTCGTCGCCCCCCGCAACGGCGCCATGGGCATGGGCATACCGGCCGCCGTCGCCGCCTCGCTGGTCTTCCCGGGACGCGAGGTCGTGTCGGTCGCGGGCGACGGCTGCTTCCTGATGAACGGCCAGGAACTGGCCACCGCCGTGGGCCATGGCGCCGTCTTCGTCGCCCTGGTCGTCGACAACGGCTGCTACGCGACGATCCGCGAACACCAGGAAGGCGCCTACCCCGGCCGCCCGTCCGGCACCCGGCTCACCAACCCGGACTTCGCCGCATGGGCGCGCTCGTACGGCGCATACGGCGAGACGGTGACCTCGCACCGCGACTTCCGCGAGGCGTTCCGCCGCGCCCGCGCGAGCGGACTCCCGGCCGTACTGCACCTGATCCAGGACCCGACGGTCCGCGCACCGGCGACCGCCGCCTGAGCCCCTGGTCCCCTCAAGCTCCTCCCCTTCCATCACCCGACAGGACGTGATCATGAGCACCCCCGACGCCACCCTCTTGAAGGACTTCGCGACCCTCTCCGCCTTCGGCGCCACCCCCGCCGGCGGAGTCGACCGCCAGGCCGCCACCGCCGCCGACGGAGAACAGCGTGCCTGGCTCCACCAGTGGCTCACCGCCCGTGGCGCCGAGGTCCGCTACGACGGCGTCGGCAACCAGTTCGGTCTCTTCACCGTCACGCCCGGAGCGCCGTACGTCCTCACCGGCTCCCACCTGGACAGCCAGCCGCTCGGCGGCCGTTACGACGGGGCGTACGGCGTACTGGCCTCGGCGCACGCCGCACACCGGGCCGTGCGGCAGTACGGCGACTCCGACGCCGCACCGAAGTACAACGTGGCGGTGGTCAACTGGTTCAACGAGGAAGGCTCCCGCTTCAAGCCGAGCATGATGGGCAGCGCCGTGTTCACCGGGAAGCTGCCCGCCGGCACCGCCCTCGCGACGACCGATCCCGCGGGCACCACGGTCGAGACCGCCCTCCGCGAGATCGGCACGATCGGCGACTACCCCGGACCGGACGTGGCGGCGTACGCCGAGATCCACATCGAGCAGGGCCGCGACCTGGAGAACAAGGGGCTCACCATCGGCCTGGTGGACGCCACGTGGGCGGCACGCAAGTACCAGGTGGTGGTGCGCGGCGAGCAGTCGCACACCGGATCCACAATCATGGCGGACCGGCGCGACGCCCTCTTCGGTGCCTCGCTCCTCGTCGTGGCGGTGCGTGAACTGGCCGAGCAGAGCACGGACTTGCCGTTGCACACCTCGGTCAGCGAGGTGACCGTCGAGCCCAACTCCCCTGTCGTGGTGGCCCGCGAGGTGCGCATGCACGTCGACCTGCGCTCGCCCGACGAAGCCCTGCTCGACGCGGCGGCCAAGAAGCTGGCCGAGTCGATCCCAGGCATCGAGGAGCGCGCGTCGGTCTCCATCGAGCAGGTACAGACGCATGGTTGGGGCGTGGCACCGTTCCCGGCGGCCGGCGTCGAACTCGCCACCCGAGTCGCCGACGAACTGGGGCTCAGCCACCAGACCATGATGACCATCGCCGGCCACGACTCGCTCAACATGAAGGACGTCGCGCCGTCGATCATGCTGTTCGTGCCCAGCGTCGAGGGAATCTCCCACAATGAGGGCGAGTTGACGGACGACCACGACATCAGCGCGGGCACCGATCTGCTGACCGAGGTGGTCCACCAGCTCATGTTTGGCGCCCTGGACGACACACGGTGACCCGTAGGGCATCAGGAGGATCACGCCCCTAGAGTGCGAGGAGGCCGCCGACCGCCCGTTCGCCAACTCACTGACCTCGGCGTGCACATCAACGCCGACATCGTCGACAGGCAGCCGACCGAGAGCATGGACCCAGGCGCCTCGACTGGCCCGAAGCCGCTACACGTGCGCGACACCATGGCAGCTCTCGGTCAAAGCGCCGGGGGCCACTGTCCGCTGCCATAGGTAAGCGGGGCACTTGAGCTTCAAGATCATCGCTGGTCTCTTCTTGGGCTCACCGCTGTGACCACACGTCACGTGAACGCGCGGCTCAATCTGATGTGCGCCGCCAACTCCCGCCGCACAGCGCCGCCTTGACCGGTCCGTGCGAGTGATGGAGAGGGACGGCGGAAATCGTAGACCGAGGTGGGGCGGTCACAGTGCGTTGACGTCGGTTCGCCGGTTGTCCGGCTTGAACGGCAGCGTGGTGACTGTCGCCCGGATCTCGCGCTGCGGGGTGCCCGGTCGGCCCCAGAGGACGGCGACCTCCGTGCCGGGTGTCGTGTGTGCGGGGTCGAGTACGCACAGGGAGATCATCGCCCGCAGGGTCGGGCTTACGGTCCGGCCCGTGGCCACGCCCACCGGGGTGCCCGACACCAGTACCTGGTCGAAGTGGGGACCGCGGGAGCGGGGGATCTCCATCTGGTCGGGCAGCTCGGCCTCGCTCAGGAGCGAGGTGAGGATGCCGGCAACGTCCTGCTCGTTCCAGCGCAGACCGACCAACTGCCGTGCGGGTACGCCACTTTCGGCGTCCCGGACGAGTGCGTCCCGGCCGATGAAGTCGCGGTCGGGAACGCTCTTGCGGAACCCCCAGCCCAGTTCGCCCGGCTTGCGGAAGTAGTCGGTCACCCCGCCCGTCGGGACGAAGCTGCCGCTGGGCGTGCCCTTGCGGAACTGTCTCGGCGCACCCGGTGTGAGGATCGACGCCGGCAGATAGTCAAGACCGTTGGTCGCGATCCCGGCCTCGATGTGCTGAACAGGCTGGGCACGGAAGCCGAGTTGACGGATGCCGACGTCCTGCCCGCTCGCCACGACCGCCGCCCAGATCTCGTTGGCGTGCTCGGTCGGCCCGTGCAGCTCGTATCCGAGCTCACCCGAGATCCCGGTGCGCAGGACTCGCACCGGGACCCCGCCGACCCGCGACATCCTGCTGCGACTGAAGCCGATGTCGCGCAGATCGTCCCCCGTCAGCTTCTCCAGAGCCGCAAGGGATGCCGGCCCCTGCACGCCGAAGATGAACACGTCGGGACTGATGTCGGTCGCCGCCGCGTCCCAACCGCCCTGGCCCAGTTGCCACAGCAGCCAGTCGCAACTGCCCGCGGTGTAGACGAACTCCTCGGGGCCGAGCCGGCACAGCACGCCCTCGGACGCGACCCAGCCGTTCTCGTCGAGCTGCACATGGTGCTTGATCTGCCCGGTCTCGAAACGGGACAGGTCCCGCATCCCCAGCCGGCTCAGGAACGCGAGTGCCTGCGGGCCGTGCACCTTCATCTTGTGCAGTGAGGTCCAGTCGCCGACGTAGCACGAGCCGACATGGGCGGCGCTCTCCTCGGCCCAGTCCGAGTACTCCTCGGGGAGCAGGATCTGCGCGAAGCGGCCGAAGGTGCCCCGGCTGTTGCCCTCGTCCTGGGCCGCGGCGGCCGGGCTGAACATCGCCGGCCGCTCGGTGATGAACGGTGCGTCGTTCAGCCGGAGGACTGCTTCGTAGGTACTGCGCTGCTGTGCGACCAAGTCCATTTCACACTCCATCGACTGGGCATCGTCCAGGGCGTCGCCCCGGCGCTAGATCGATTAAGTTGAAGCTAACAGACGGTACCGAACGAGGCGAGAGTCGTGACGCACCGTTGATCGGTCGCGCGGTGCAAGCAATGCGGAACTTCTGCACGGTGCCGGACCGGTCAGGACCGGCGGGGCCCGCGCCGTCGTACCGGCAGATGCAGCAGGTCGGTGCCCAGCACCATCGACCCGCCGAAGTTCGCCCGCCGGGCGCTGTCGCGGAGCAGCCGTCGCCAGGTCGCGTCGGAGACCACGGTCTGCTGGCCCGGGCCGAGGTGGGTGGCGACCAGCGTTCCCGCGTCCGACTCGGCGGCGATCCGGCCGAGTTGGGCCACGTCCGTGTGGGTCGAGGTGATGTGGTCGATCAGCGCTTGGGGCAGGCCCAGGCTCGCGAGCCCCGCTGGGTAGAGGGCCTCGTGCACCAGGACGTCCGCGTGCGCTGCGAGCGTGATGATGTTCGGGGTCGGTGCGGTGTCGCCGGAGAAGACGACGCTGCCGTGGTCGGTGTCGAAGCGGTAGGCGTAGGCGGGGAATACCGCGCCGTGCGGGACCAGGACGGCGGTGACCTTCATGTCGTCGTTCTCCATGACGGTGAACGGCGCCATGGCCGGCGCGGTGTCCGTCGCCGAGGCGCCGGCGCCCGACGGCGGCAGTACGTCGTGGACGTTGAGCATGGTCGCCGGGTCGATGCCGGCGTGCTCGGTCATGAAGAAGGTCGGCGATGCCGCGTACGCCTGACCGGCCAGTTTCGTCATCTCGACGGTGCCGGGCACGGCTCCGGGGGCGCCGGCGATGGTCGAGGCGATACCGGCGGGGCCGGGGCCGTAGACCTCGATCGGGCTCTGGAAGCCCTGCGCGCCCGAGGCGCCCGCCGACAGCAGCGGGAACGAGTAGTAGTCGACGACGTGGTCGGCGTGCAGGTGGGTCAGGAAGATCCCGGCCAGCGAGGGCATCGACAGTCCGGCGCGCAGATACTGGGTCACCGCTCCGCGTCCGCAGTCGACGACATACGTTCTGTCGTTCACCGTCAGCGCCGACGAGATGCCGTAACGGGTGGCCAGGGGCGGTGGCCCGCCGTTGGTGCCAAGTAGCGTCAGGGACAGGCCCGTTCCGGAGGGCGCGGATCCGGTGTTCGTCGCCGCCGCGGCCTGCTCGGCGCCGAGCAGTGGTACGGCGACGGCGGCAGCGGCTGACGCCGCCATCGCGCCCAGCATCGTCCGGCGGGACGTCGGTTCACCCAGGGGTTCGCACATGACGTGACAGCTCCTTCGCGGCTCGATTCGCGTTGCCACAGTGGCCACACCGAGCACGGCTGTCCATCAGTCGGTACAAAATATGAGTTCCCGTGACGAACTATAAGATTTCGCTCCGCGCACGTGTCGGCGGACGTCAACGGCCGATCGTGGGAATCGGGTTCTCCGCGAACCACTGAGCGAGGTAGTCCAGGAAGACCGTGATCTTGCGCTGGGTTCCCGGCCCGGGCCCGTGGATCGCGTAGAGCGGCCGGTCGGGTGCCGCCAGGTGGGGCAGCTGGACCTGCAGGGCCCCGGATACGAGATCGTCGTAGGCGGACCGTTGCGGCAGCAGGGCGATGCCGCGACCGTGGACGGCCGCCTTCTGCAGGGCGATGTAGGAGTTGGACGAGAAGGCGACGTTGCGGATCTTGTGCAGCGTGGAGGTGGGGCCGTGCCCGATGCGCCAGACCGGGTCGTTGACGTGCACCAGGCAGTCGTGGGCGGCCAGGTCGTTGGGGTGTGTCAGGGGGCCGTGTTCGTCGATGTACGTCTTCGACGCACACAGGACGAAGGGCAGGGAGGCGATCTTCTTCAGCCGGACGTTGGAGTCCCTGAGGTCCCGGGTGTGGAACGCCAGGTCGAAACCGCCGTCGAGGAAGTCGTACGTCCGGTCGGACATGCCTCCCAGCTCGAACCGGATCTGGATCTTCGGGTGCGCGGCGGAGAACGCGGCGATGGCGTCCCCGAGGTCCAGGCTCCCGATCCACTTCGGGCAGATGATGCTGAGCGCGCCCTCGGCCCGATCGTGCAGATCCGCGATGTTGGAGTCCTCGGCCTCGATCTCCTTGATGATGCGGGAGGCGAACTCGGCGTACCGCAGGCCGGGTTCGGTCAGGCTCACCGAGCGGGCCGTGCGGTTGACCAGCCGGACGCCGACCTGCCGCTCCAGCTCGGCGACATGCCGGGACACGAGTGATCCCGACGACCCCAGCGCTTTGGCCGCGCCGCTGAAACTGCCGAGATCGGCAACGATGACGAAACAACGCATGAGAAGCAGACGGTCCATGGCGGTCCTCCGGTCGTCCACGGCACCGGTGTCCCTCCGGGCCGCGTCGAACATGGGGCGATGCAGTTGGGCGGAGCCATCTCGCAGGCGGCGAACCTGGACGGCGCACGATGACAGAGCGGAAGACCGTCGGGGTCACATCGGCCAACACGCCTACCCTCACTATATCGATCTAGTGAAGGTAACAGAACCCACTCGCGACCGCGAGGCCTGAGCTGCGGGCTTCGACTGAGGCCGGCTCACGGGGCGCGAGGCGGACCAAGGGAACTCGCCCAGGAACGAGTCGGATCACATCCGCGGCAACCAACGAACAACCGGCTTCCGGCTTACGCACGCGCGGACGGCGCTTCGGACTCCCCGGCAGCCTCGCCACAAGCCCCTGGGGAGTCCGCGGCCCGTGCGCGACTCGCAAACTTAACTTGTTGCCGATGCGCTTCCGCGTGCCTGCCGACATGCACACACTTTCGGCCATTGACGGGAATTGGTCCGCGAACTGGGCCTTTGCAGCAGGCAGGGATTGACGATGCAGATCGTGATCGCTGCGCAGCACTCGGTTCGGACGCGGAGGAATGAGCCGTCGAAGGGCTCGGCGTCATCGTGGCTCCGAGCCGGGAATCTTCGACTACCGGACGACCGCGCGATCCGAATCAGTTCGCGGTCTTTGTGATCAACGAGCGGTACGTGGACGAGGACGCCTCGGCGGCCGCACCAAGCCACGGCCCGCTTCCCGATCTGGCTCACGTGTGAGGTGCCGCCGCGGCGCAAGCCGCGGACCAGGGCCCGAACCCGCTGCTCCTCTCGTATCTTCTCCGCCCGCGCAGTGACGGTGGGCGGTTCCAGACACCACCAGCGTCCGCTCAAGACAGTACGGACGCTCGGCCATGGAGGCATAAGCAATGACGCTTATCAGAAAAAGGTGGCTGGCCTCGTGCACGGCTGTGCTCGCCGCGTCGGCGGTGCTGGCAGGATGCGGCAGCCCCGGCTCCAACTCCGGTTCCGGCTCCACCACATCGGGCAAGGACAGTTCCGCATCGGGGCTTGCCACGGCCGAGAAGAACGTGGCGGCCCTGCAGGCCGTCGCCAAGACCTACCCCGTCCCCACCGCGAGTGTGCCGGGCGTGGACAAGTTCAAGGGCCGCAAGGTCTTTTACATCCCGATCGTCCAACAGGTCCCCGCCTTCGTCGCCACGGCCGGGTCGACGAAGCAGGCGCTCTCCAAGGCCGGCCTCTCGCAGCAGGTGTGCGACGGCAAGGCCCAGCCGACCGCGATCGCCTCCTGCGTCCAGCAGGCGATCACCGCGGACGCGGCCGGGATCATCCTGGACGCGATCCCTTACGGCATGGCGCAGAACGCCCTCGACGCCGCGAAGGCCAAGGGCATCCCGATCGTCATCGCGGACCAGAACCCACCGGCCGGAGTCGAGAACAGCAACGAGGTGAGCTATGTGCCGGGTGCGAGTTCTCAGGCCTCCGCGATGGCCTGGTGGATCATCGCCGACTCCAAGGGCAAGGCCAATCTGATCATCGCGCAGAATGCCGACAGCCCCACAGCCATCAAGATGGTGGCCGACTCGCTGCCGATCTACAAGAAGTACTGCCCCGGCTGCAAGGTCACGGTCAAGGAGATCACCGCCTCGACGCCGGCCCTGCTGGCCTCGAAGGCGAGTTCCAACGTCCTGAGCAACCCGAGTGCCGACTACTACTACACCGAGTTCGAGGACAGCCTCCAGGCCACCCTCCAGGGCGTCCAGCAGTCGGGGCGTTCTTCGCGCATCTCCGTGTCCACTGCGGCCGGTTCGGTGAACGGACTGGGCCTGATCAAGACCGGTTCGGTCAAGGCAGTCGTAGCCGCGGACCAGCTTTACATGGGCTTCGGCGTGACCGACGAACTCCTGCGCATGATGACCAAGTCCGGGCCCATCGACGAAGCCCAGCCCATGCGGCTGTTCACCAAGCAGAACATCGACAGCATCAAGGTGACGGCCCCGGCCCAGGCCTCGGGTGAGTGGTTCGGCGACGGTTCCTTCCAGGCGGACTTCGCCAAGCTCTGGGGCATCGGGTGACGAACGAGGCGCACACCGTGAGCGCCGGCTCGCGGACCGATCCGCCGGACACGGCACCGCGCCATCGGCTGGAAGTGGCCGAGCTGTCCAAGGCGTTCGGCTCGACCCGGGCGCTTCGCGAGGTCCATCTGCGGATCGCCCCCGGAGAACTGCATGGACTGGTCGGCCAGAACGGGTGCGGGAAGTCCACCCTCGTCAAGATCCTCACGGGCGTGTACGCGCCCGACCCGGGAGCATCCATCGCGGTGGACGGACGGCAGTTGGCGCTGCCGGTCCGCCCGATGCAGCAGCGCGAGGCGGGAGTCTCGGTCGTCCACCAGAACAGCGGACTGGTGGACGACCTGACGGTGTGGGAGAACGTCCGGCTGGGGCACTACCGGGCAGGCCGGTTCTCGCGGCGGATCAACCGCCGCGAGGAGCAGCGGGCGACCGAGCAGGTCCTGGCCCGGCTGGACCGACCCCTGGAGGTCGGCCGTCAGGTCGGGCAGCTCTCCGCGGAGGACCGGGCCGTGGTCGCCATCGCCCGGGCGGTGCAGGACCACCGCCCGGGAGGTGGGCTCATCGTCTTCGACGAGTCGACACGGGCGCTGGGCAGGTCCGCGCGGGCCCGTTTCTTCGAGCTGGTCCGGTCGCTCGTCGACGAGGGCACCTCCGTCCTGCTGATCTCACACCAGCTGGAAGAGGTCGTCGAAGCGACCGACCGGATCACGGTGTTGCGCGACGGCTCCGTGGTCGAGGCAGGCCTGCGCACGAGCGAGGTGGACGAGGTCTCGCTCACCCGCATGATGCTCGGACGTCACCTCGTCACGCACGGGCGGGTCGGGAGCCAGGTCAAGGACGAGGTCGTCGCCTCGGCGCGGGGTCTCGCGGTCGGCCCGGTGACCGGGCTCGATCTCGACGTCCGGCGCGGCGAGATCCTCGGGCTGACCGGGCTGATCGGCTCGGGTTTCGTCGAGGCGGCCGAGGCGCTGACGGGCGCACGCCCGGCCGACGCCGGCACGCTGTCGGTCCACGGGCGCGACCTCGCCCTGGACCGCAGACGTGGCTGCACCGAGGAGTTCGTGGACGCGGGGGTGGCGTTCGTGCCGGAGCGTCGCCTGGAGGCGGGGGTGGCCGGCGAACTCTCGGTGGCGGACAACCTGACACTGCCGCGCGTGCGCGGCCGCGGCGGCCGGCTGCGGACCGGCTCCGCGTGGCAGGCCGAGGAGACCGCCGCGATGATCGCGAAACTCGACATCCGGCCGCCCCATCCACAAGCGCCGGTCCACACACTGAGCGGCGGCAACCAGCAGAAGGTCCTGCTGGGCAAGTGGCTGGCCGGCGCACCGAACCTGCTGGTGCTGCACGAACCGACGCAGGCTGTCGACGTCGGCGCCCGCCACGACATCATCGACGCGATCCGGGAGGCCGCGCGGGACGGCTGCGGAATCGTCCTCGCCTCGATCGACCCCGTCGACCTCGCCGTGCTGTGCGACCGGGTGCTGGTGTTCCGCGACGGCCGGGTCGCCAAGGAGCTGAGCGGCGAACTGGAACAGGACGCCATCGTCCAGGCGGTCTTCGGCGACGACACAAAACCTCAAGAAATGGGGCAGGGAGACTGATGGACGTCACCAGCCGGCAAGACACCGACACACCCTCTGCCGCGCCGAAGGCGACGCGAACCGGGAAGCTGACATCGGCCTCCACCCTTGCCGGGCATTTCGCCTCGCGTTACTCGGTGATCGGCATCTGGGTGGCCATGATCGCCGTGTATGCCGCCGCGGAGCCGGGAGTGTTCCTGACCAAGGGCACCTTCCAGACCATCTTCGGCTCCCAACAGGCCCTGGTGTTCCTCACCATGGCCCTGCTGTGCACCGTTTGTGTCGGGGAATTCGTGGACCTGTCGGTCCCGGCGGTCTTCGGGTTCTCCGCAACGATCCTGCCCGTTCTGGTCGTCGAGCACGGATGGGGAGTGTGGCCGGCGGCGTTCGTCGCCGTCCTGGGCGCGATCGTGGTCGGCGTGGTCAACGGCCTGCTCGTCGTCGTGGTCGGGGTGAACACCATCGTGGTGACCCTGGGAATGGGCACCTTCCTGGGCGGCATCGCCCTGTGGCTGTCGCACCTCAACACGGTCAGCGGTCTGCCGACCGGGTTCGGCAAGATCGCGTTGTACTCCGTGGGCGGGCTGCCGATCTCGTTCTACTACGGCGTGGTGCTGGTGGCGGGCTTCGCCTATCTGCTGGCGTTCACACCGCTGGGCCGCCACATCCGCTTCGTCGGAGCCAACAGAGAGGTCAGCCGGCTCTCCGGCATCCGCGTCAACCGGATCCGCTTCGGCTCCTTCGTCGCCTCCGGCGCCCTGTCCGGTGTCGGCGCGGTCATCTCCGTCGCGGCCCTGGGTGGCTACAACCCCACCACGTCCGACACCCTGCTGCTGCCGGTCTTCGCCTCGGTCTTCCTCGGCACCGCGATCGTCCTGCCCGGACGCTTCAACCCGGTCGGTACCTTCGTCGGTATCTACTTCCTGGCGACCGGCATCCTCGGGCTCCAACTCCTGGGTCTGGAAGCGTGGGTCTCCTCGGTCTTCTACGGAGGTGTCCTGGTGGCTGCGGTCACCATCTCGACCTTGCTGCGTCGCCGCGGTCCATGACCGGCTCGCCGAGACCAGCAGGCAGACACCTAACATGGCCGGTGTGAGGATGACAGCGACGGACCGGCGACAACTCATCACGCGGGCTGCGGGTGAGCTGTTCATCGCTCGCGGCTACGCGGGTGTCTCCATGGAGGACGTCCTGACGGCGGTGGGCGGCTCCAAGGCGACCCTCTACCGCTATTTCACCGACAAGAGCGCCCTGTTCCGCGCATCCGTGGAGGCGCTGTGCGACGAGTGGTCCCAGCCGCTGCACACGTTCACGCCGGGCAGCGAGAACCTCACGGAGACCCTGGTCGCGCTCGGTGAACACCTCGCCGGTGTCGTCCTCACACCCGAGGCCATCGCCCTGCACCGCCTGGTCACCTCGGAGGCCGTACGCATTCCCGGGCTCGGCGAGGTCTTCGCCGAGCACGGGCCGAACGCGGGCCACGCGGTGCTCGGGCGCTGTCTGCAACAGGCCTGCGACAACGGGCTGATCAAGGTCGAGGACCCGGTGCGAGCGGCGGAACAGCTCTACCAGGCCATGCTCGGCCACGCCCAGATGCGACTGCTGACGGACGCACCGGTCAAGCTGAGCGACGCCGAGGTCCACGCGTCCATCAACGAGGCCGTGCGGGTCTTCCTGCACGGCGTCTCCGTCGACCCGGTCTGACCTTCCCCGCGGAACCCGCCCCAGGGCCTGTCCGGCACACGTCTTGCCCGCAAAGCGTACTGGACCGTACCGTACACTCGCCCGAGTGCCAGGCGTGAAGGGACGGCCGATGCCGACGACGACGATCCGAGCCGAACATGTGGGAAGCCTGCTGCGCCCCGAGGATCTGCTGGCGGCGCGCGCCGCACACCGGCGCGGCGCGCTCACCGACGAGCGGCTCGCGGAGCTGGAGGACCAGGCCGCGGCGGCCGCGGTGAAACTGCAGCAGGACGCCGGGATCCAGGTCTTCACCGACGGCGAGGTGCGCCGGGACGACTTCATGGCCTCGGTGGTGGAGACGGTCGGCGGACTGGTGCCCGCCGGGGAGTCCGCTGCCCGCCCGCGCTGGATCCGCGACAGCGACGGCGCCGAACTCGACGGCGACGTCGCCTCGGTGGCCATCGCGGCGCCCCTGTACCGGCGGACGCCGCTGTCCCTCGCGGAGGCCCGATGGCTGTCCGCGAACGCACCGGGGCCGTACAAGATCACCATGGCCAGTCCGACGATGGTGGCGGGCTTCTGGCGGCCGGGGGTATCGGAGGACGTCTATCCGACCCGGCGGGACGCGGTGGCGGCGCTGGCCGACATCTACCGGCAGGACATCGCCGACCTGCTCGACGCCGGCGTCTCCTGGCTGCAGCTCGACTCGCTCGCCTACTGGGCCAACATCGATCCCGAGGCCGCGCGGATGCGCCGGGTGACGGACCTGGAGGGGCATCTCTCCCACATCATCGACACGGACAACGGCCTGATCCGTTCCGCCCGTTCGCGGCGCCCCGGCATGACCGTGGCCATGCACTTCTGCCGGGGCAACATGCGCAGCGCCTGGTCCGCCCGGGGCGGCTATGAGCCCATCGCGGAGCGGGTGTTCGGCGAGGTCGAGGTCGACCGCTTCCTGCTGGAGTACGACACGGAGCGGTCCGGCGGCTTCGAGCCGCTGCGGTTCGTGCCGCCCGCCAAGACCGTCGTCCTGGGGCTGGTGTCCTCCAAGGTGGCCGAACTGGAGTCGGTCGACATGCTGCGCCGTCGCATCGACGAGGCCTCGCAGTATCTGCCCCTGGAACAGCTCGCCCTCAGTCCGCAGTGCGGATTCGCCTCGACAAGCCAGGGCAACCTGCTGACCGTCGGCGACCAGCGCCGCAAGCTGGAACTCGTCGCCGAGACCGCCCGTCTGGTCTGGGGCTGACGGCGGCACCACACCTCTCAGGGCACGGCAGCGACAGGCTCACCGCTGAACGGCCGCCGCCCGGTCGGACTTCGGCGCGGCGCCGCACCGGCCGGGCCCTCACCTACCGTCGAGGACGGCAAGCCGTCGGTGCGGCTCCGGGTCCGCCGAGGCGCCGTTGGACGCGATGGCCAGCAGCCTCGCCGCCTTCAACTCGGTTTCCTGCCACTCCCGTTCGGGGTCCGAACCCCAGGTGATGCCCGCTCCGGCTCCGAAGTTCAGACACTGCCGGGCCCGGTCGATCCAGAACGTGCGGATGCCTACGGCCAGTTCGCCGGTGCCGCGGTCGGCGTCGACCCAGCCGATGCCGCCGCAGTACGGCCCGCGCGGCGCGGTCTCCAGGGCGGTGATGACGGCGAGGGCCCTCTCCTTCGGAGCGCCCGTGACGGATCCCGGCGGGAAGGTCGCCGCCAGCAGCTCGGGCCACCCCGCTCCGTCCCGCAGCTCCCCCTGCACCGTGGAGACAAGGTGAACGAGTCCGGGATGGCGTTCCACCGCGCACAGCACCGGCACGGTGACGCTGCCGGTGGCGCACACCCGGCCGAGGTCGTTGCGGACCAGGTCGACGATCATCACGTTCTCGGCGTGGTCCTTCTCCAGGAGATCCGCCTCGGTGAGCCCGGTGCCCTTGATAGGGCCCGACTCGATCACGCGTCCTTCGCGGCGCAGGAAGAGCTCCGGGGACGCGGTGGCCACCTCAAGTCCGAGGCCCGGCAGCCTGATCAGACCCGCGTACGGCGCCCGGTGGCGCGCCGCCAGCCGGTCGGCCAGCGCCTCGATGTCGGCGTCCGCCCCGACGGGCGCGGACAGAACACGGCAGAGGTTGGCCTGGTACACCTCGCCGCGCGCGATGTGCTCGCGGATCCGCAGTACGCCGGCCGTGTACGCGTCGCGGTCCAGCGAGGTCGTCCACAGCCCGGGCGCGGGCCCGTCCCATCGGGCAGCTCGGGCGGGGTGCTGCGCGGCGGGCCGTACGTCACGGAAGCGGGCGCAGGTCAAGCGTCCTTCGAAGTCGGCCACGACGGCCCAGAAACCCTCGGAGTCGAGCGCGGCGGGGTCATGGGTGACGTCGATCAGCCCGGTCGCCACTCGGCCGCCGAGCCGGGCCAGCGGCGGGAGTTCCATCATGTCCGGCACCTTCCTGAGCGCGGACGAACAGCGCGGGCACGCATCACCGCCTGGGCGCCGACCGCCCGACTCGCTTATGCGGGAACGGTGTTGGGCACGGCATTCCACTCGGCCGCGCGGAGCGTGTTGACCATCAGCATGGCGATGGTCATCGGGCCTACCCCGCCCGGTACGGGGGTGATGCGGCCGGCGATGCCGTCGAGTTCGGCGGCGCGGACGTCGCCGGTCAGGCCGCCGGGTGTGCGGTGGATGCCGACGTCGATGACGGTGGCGCCGGGCTTGACGTGCTCGGGTCCGACGAGGCCCCGTACACCGGTGGCGACGACGACGATGTCCGCGGGGCGGGTGACGGCTGCCAGGTCGGCGGTGAACTCGTGGGCGACCGTGACGGTGGCGCCACGCCGCAGCAGCAGCTGGGCCAGGGGGCGGCCGACGAGTTCGCCCCAGCCGACGACGGCGACGCATGCACCCCTGAGTTCGATGCCTTCGGCGTCGAGGAGTTCGATGACGCCGCTCGGGGTGCAGGGGCGCAGTCCTCGTTCGCCGCGGGCCAGCCGGCCGGCGCTGGCCGTGGTCAGGCCGTCGACGTCCTTGGCCGCGGGGATCCGGTCGATCAGGGTCGCGGCGTCGAGATGGGCGGGCAGGGGCAGTTGGAGGAGGATGCCGGAGACGTCCGGGTCGGCCGCCAACTCGTCGATGACCGCGGCGACTTCGTCCCCGGAAGCGTGCCGGGAGAGATGTCGGTGGAAGTCGCGCATGCCTGCCTCGCGGATGGCGCGGCGTTTGGCGGCGACGTAGACGGCGCTGGCCGGGTCGTCGCCGACCAGGATGGTCGCCAGACCGGGCACCCGTCCGGAGGCCGCGTTCTCGGCGACCCGTTCGGCGACCCGGGCCCGGATGTCACGGGCGATCCGGGCCCCGTCGATGGTGGTTGTCATGATGGCGAACCGCTTTCTGCTGGTGAACGCTGCACCCGGCGAAGAGGACTACCTGCCGAGATCGCTACGGGCCGACCGCGGATGTGCGAATGTACGGCGCCGGGACCGCGCGCCGGACGCGGGGGCCTGCCGTGTCCACCGCCCCCGGTAACCGGGGGCGCGACACAACCACCGTTCCCTGCACGGGCGTTGGGACGAGACGTGGTTCAGGCGAAGACGATGGTGTGCTTGCCGTTGCGGATGACCCGGTCCTCGGCGTGCCACAGCACCGCGCGGGACAGTACGGCGCGTTCGACGTCGGCGCCGCGACGGGTGAGGTCGCCGGCGGTGTGGGCGTGGCTGACGCGCACGACGTCCTGCTCGATGATCGGGCCCTCGTCGAGGTCCTCGGTGACGTAGTGGGCAGTGGCACCCACCAGCTTCACGCCGCGTTCCTTGGCCTTGGCGTAGGGGCCGGCGCCGATGAAGGCGGGCAGGAAGGAGTGGTGGATGTTGATGATCGGTACGCCGACCCGCTCGATGAAGTCGCCGGAGAGGATCTGCATGTAGCGGGCGAGGACGACGAAGTCGACGTTGTCCTTGAGCAGCCGCAGATGTTCGGCCTCGGCGGCCGACTTGTCCGCTCCCATGGAGGGGACGTGGAAGAAGGGGATGCCGAACGACCGCACCTCCTCCGCCGTGTCCGGGTGATTGGAGATCACCATGGCGATGCTGACCGGGAGTTGGCCCTGGCGGTGGCGCCAGAGCAGGTCGAGCAGGCAGTGGTCGGACTTGGAGGCGAAGATCGCCACCCGCTTCGGCACGGACAGGTCGCGCAGCGTGCAGCTGAGGCCGTACGGCTTCACCAGCTCCTTGTCGAAGTCGGCGCGCAGACCGGGCAGTTCGGCCCGCAGGCCGTCCAGTCCGAAGACGGTGCGCTGGAAGAAGGCGCCGCCCTGCGGGTTGTCGGAGTACTGGTCGAGGGAGACGATGTTGGCGCCGTGCCGGCCGAGCACCGAGGTCACGGCCGCGACGATGCCGGTGGCGTCGGCACCCTGGACGATCAGCGACGCCTGGTGCCCCGCTCCTCCGGTCTTCTTGGCGGTGCCGGTGGGTGCGGCCTGCGTGACGGTCATACGAGGTTGTCCTTCCTGAACTGGGCGATCCACTCGGACGTGGCCCGCAGGCCGCCGAAGGTGTAGAAGTGGATCTTTATGTCTCCGTGGCGGGCCGGGTCGTAGCCGTCCGCGAGTGCGCGCAGGAACTTGTCCGGGCCCGCGGTGCCCATCAGGTTGGTGATGGACAGGCCGTACTTCTTGGCGATGGAGGCGCTGGTGCCGACGCCGAACCGGGTGGCGTACGACATCAGGCGCCGCACACCGGCCGGTCCGGGGACGCCGATCCGGACGGGGAGCGTGATGCCCTCTCCGCGGACCTGCTCCAGCCAGGCGAGGACGGGGTCCACGTCGAAGCCGAACTGGGTGATGACGCTGCCGTCGAGTTCCTGTGCGGCGATGGACTCGTTCTTCTCGCGCAGCGCGGACCACAGCGCGTCCCCGGCGATGTCCGGGTGGCCCTCCGGGTAGCCGCTGATACTGACGTGCCGGACGCCGTACTCCCGCAGCAGCCCGGTCTCGATCAGGGCATGCGAGTCCTCGTAGGGGCCCTCGGGACGGGTGGGGTCGCCGCCGACGGTGAAGACGTTGGCGCAGGTGCCGTCGGCGCGCAGCGCGGCGAGGAACTCCTCGAACTCGGCCTGCGAGCCGAGGCGCCGGGCGGAGATGTGCGGTACCGGCACGAAACCGAGGCGTTTCACCGCCCGGGACGCCTGCAGGCGCAGTTCGAGGTTCTCGTTGCCGAGGAAGGTGACGTTGATGCGGGTGCCCTGCGGGATGGAGTGCCGGGCCTCTTCCAGCTTCGGGACGTCCTTGCCCGTCATCTCCAGGGAGAAGTCCTCCAGCAGCGATGTGCTCACCGCCGCCGTGGGTGTGCCGAGGGGGTTCATCGTGCTCCTTGTCGATAGGGAAGGGCAGGCCGCGGGGCACGTGGCCCGACCGGCGGCGGGGTGGGGCTCTCGGCCCGGAAAAGAGGGAAACGGGCAGGGCGGGGGGATGGCGGGTGGCCAAACGCGTGACGCTGCCTCCGGCCACCCGCCGTGCATGGCGCGCCCCATAGGGGCGCGGGGCGGTGTCGATATGCGGCTCCGCCGCGTGGGCGCGACCAGCCACAACGGACCCGCAGACGACACACCGGCACCCGGCGGAGCGCCTACGCGTTACGCCGGTACTCGGTACGCGCGTGCCGGTCGAAGGGGCTGGCCTGAACCGTGGCGCGGATGCGCGGGAACCCGAGGTCGGCCTCGGGGTCGGTACCCAGGCCCGGGTGCTCGCCCCAGACGACGGTCACCTCGGTGCCGGACTCGGCGTGCGCGGAGTCGATCAGCGTCTGCGCCAGCACGGTGCCGACCGGGTCGATCGACGCGGTCTGCATGGTCGTACCGGCCAGCCCGGCCGAGGTCTCCACCCGGTGGCGGGCGTAGGTGAGGACGAAGCCGGGGTCCTCTCCCCCGCCGGCCACCCGGCGCACGTCGTCCGCGTCGAAGACCAGAGTGACCTTGGTGCGGCGAGGCTCGTCCTTCGCCTTGAGCAGGGCGTCACGGCCGTGGAAGTCGTGCCCGAAGTGGATCAGCTTGCCGTAGCCCAGCTCGTAGGGGGAGACGTAGAAGTCGGCGATGTCCTCCGAGAAGTAGCTGCCGTTGAGGGGGCGCTTTCCCTCGATGCCGAACAGGGGCAACCAGGCACGGTATTCCGCGAGTTCGGGGTCGGCGTAGATGCCCGGGACCGGGGAGGGGATCCAGCCGCTCTCCACACTCGGCGTGGTGTACGCCAGCGCGCCGACCTGTATCAGGCCCAGCGGTTCACCGGCCTTGAGGAACGCCTCGTGCACGTACGCGGCGTGCTCCCACGGGCCGATGAACTCGTAGCCGGCCTGCCCGGCCATGCCGTGGCGCAGCGCCTCGAAGTTGCGGCCGTCCAGGGTGACCGGCGTGGAGTGGAAGAACTTGGTCTCCGGCAGCGGTCCGCCGAAGACCTTCTCGATCAGCTCCAGCGCCAGCGGACCCTGGATCTGGTAGCGGAACAGCCTGGGATCACCGCCGCCGGGCCGGAAGGCGGAGGACGTGTCGGTCTCGAAGCCGACGTCGTAGCCGCCCTTCTCCGCGTGGTACTGCACCCAGTGCTGGGCGGCGGGGACACCGCTGAGGAGGTACTTGTTCTCGGCTCGCCGCAGGAGGATGCCGTCGGTGACGATCTTGCCGTCCCGGGTGACCGGTACGTACTGCTTGGCCTGGCCGATCGCGAACTTCTCGAAGTTGTTGGCGCCGTACTCGGCCAGCACGCGGGTGGCGTCGGGGCCCTCGATCCACAGGTCGTACATGTGGTGCGAGAGGTTGAGCAGGGCGACGCCCTCGTGCCAGGCCGCCTGCTCCTGGCGCCATCCGGCGTACTCCCGCTCGACCACCTCCGGGGTCCACGGCTCGGCGTTCGGCTGCCACAGCAGACCGATGGGCGAACCGGCCTTGTCGATGCCGTCCTGAAGACTGGGGATTGCCATTGCGGCTCCTCTCAAAGCCATCTCCCTGAAGTACTAAATCGATCTAGTGAGTGACGCGGCTCGCCACAATCGGCTCACTTCAGGAGAAAAAGGGGATCGCTAGAACGATCTAGCGCAAGCTAGCAGACGAGTTTCGAGCTTGGCGAGACTCGCGCAACGACTTTCTGCAGAGGCCCTGAACGACGGTCTCCGACTCCGCCAACCGGCGGTCACCCACCCAGGCGGCGGCCACACACACCGCGTGCAGGCTGGAGCGGACGTCATGCACGCGCACGCAGAACGCGCCGGCCGCGGCGGCCAGCGCGGACACCGCCGCGGTGGCCGCGTCACGGTCGCCGGGCACCGAGTCGATCCCCGCCCGGTCGCTCAACGCGGCACCGATGAAACGCTTCCTGGACGCCCCCACCAGCACGGGGAAGCCGGTGGCCCGCAGGTCGGGCAGATGCGTGAGGAGTTCCCAGTCGTGGGCGGCGCGCTTGGCGAACCCGAGTCCGGGATCAATGATGATGCGCCCCGCATCGATTCCGGCCGCGGTGAGTGCCTCCACGCGGCGCAGCAGTTCGGAGGTGACGTCGCCGACGACGTCGTCGTAGCCCGCGTGGCGGTCCATCTCACGACTGGGCGCACGCCAGTGCATCGCGACATACGGCACCTCGGCCGCCGCGACGACGGCGGCCATGGCGGGATCGGCCAGCCCTCCGCTGACGTCGTTGACCATGCAGGCGCCGGCCTCGATCGCGGCGCGGGCGACCGCCGCGTGCATGGTGTCCACACTGACGGCCACCTCCGCTCGCACCAGTTCCCGCACGACGGGCACCACACGGGCCAACTCCGCCTCCACCGGGACGGGTTCGGCGCCCGGCCGGGTGGACTCGCCGCCCACGTCGACCAGGTCCGCGCCCTCCTCGGCGAGCCGCAGGCCCCGTTCCACCGCCTGTCCGGTCTCGGCGTACCGGCCACCGTCGGAGAACGAGTCCGGAGTCACGTTCAGGATGCCCATCACCAGGCACCGGCCGGGTCGTGGAAGCCCGGCGGGACCTCTCGGTGGTGGCTGCGCGACAGCGCATCGCATGTCGATCATCGGTCGAACGACCTCCTCCGCCTGCGGGCCGTACGCCCTGCGAGCTGGAAAAGCTAAATCGATATAGCGAACACGTTACAACGGATGGCTAAATCGTTCTAGTCCTTGGCGGTTCAATTTCGTCGCCTGTCGTCCGACGCCGCCCCTCGACGTGGGCGCAGCGGTCGTGACCGACCAGAGCGCTGCGGCGCCAGACGCCGGACGTGTCCCGCAACCGGATCTCGTGGCGATGGGCGACCACGTCCCCGACCGGCTCGGCGCGCAGCCGGGCGACCACATAACCGGCGGCCAGGCCGGTGATGTCACATACGACACCCATGGGCAGCAGCGAGCGCGTCTCGGCGATGGCGTCGTCCTCGCCCGCGCGCATCACCACACGGATGTGCGGCGCGACGCCGTGGGCGGCGATGGCCACGGCCACATTGTCCAGGTCGTCGGAGCCGACGGCGGCCAGCGCCCTGGCGTGACCGATGCGCAGCCGTTCCAGTACATGGCGGTCGCCGCCGTGACCGTCCATGACGGGAATGCCGAGAGTGCGTGCCAGCCGCGCGGTGGCGGCCTGCGGGTCGCGTTCGACGCCCACGACGGGGATGCCCAGTGCGCGCAGTTCGACGCAGAGCCGCATGCCGACCTGGCCCATTCCCACCACGATGACGTGCCCCGCGCGGGGCAGGGTGCGCGGACCGATCAGCCCGATCAGGCGCGGCCCGAGCATCCGCTCGACCACTCCGGCGGTGAAGAAGGCGGTGAAGGCGACGGTGCTCAACATCGCGAGGGCGGCGAAGAGTTGGTAGGCGTGGGCATCCGGTGGCGCGGCGGCCGGACCGACGCCGGCCACTACCCGGGCGGCCTCGAACAGCGCCTCGGACGGGCGATGACCGACCGCCCTGAGCCACACCCAGTCGGCGGCGAGTACGACGAGCATCGCGAGCATGCCCAGGACGAGCAGCCGGGTGCCCGGATCGTGGGAGCGCAGCTGGAACCCGACCCACCTTCTGCGGTACCGGCTGCGCCACTGCCCCGGCAGGGCCGATTCCTCTGCTTCCAGGACGCCGCCATGCTCTCGGACGACCTGGACACACCCTCCGCGCCGGCGAGCGGCGACGAAGGAAGGATCCAGGCACGGGCCGGCCAGTGACGGCGCCGCGAGGTCGGCCGGCGAGGTGACATCGCACTGCGGCAGGAGGCGCGCGAGCTCGTCGGCGATCGTGCGGTCGAAGATCGTGACGATCAGAGGTACGTCGGGCGAGACGTGCGCGACGGCCAGCGCGTAGCGCAGGGCCGCGACGTCGTCGTGGAGCAGTACAGCCACGCCCGACGGCCGCGGGGCCAGCGCCGTGCGCAGTTCGGGGTCACGTGGACGCGGGAGGTGCCGCACCGCGTCGGACGAGGTGTGCAGGGCACTGCACACCCGGCCGGCCAGGTGCGTGTCACCGATGACGACGTACGAACGGACGGGGCCGTGATCCGTGCGATGCGTGTGATGCGTTGGATTCGAGGTCATGAAGTCGACGTCCTGCCTTGAGGGATGACGGTGAGCCGGTCGGCAGCCGACCGGCTGGAGCCCGTCCGGGGAGCCGAGCCGGTCATCAAGTGACCTTCGGCCGACGGTGATCGTCGATGAGGGAGCCACGGCCGGCCTACCGGTGGCGCCGCGGCGTACCCTCCCCTCGCCCGTCTCTTCAAGACGGCTCGGCGCGAGGGCACAGAGGGACGCGGAGCTCCCGATACGGGCCCGCTTCAGGCTCCTGATCCCCGCCGCGCCGTACCGTACGGTTCAGTGCCGTACGAAGCAAGGCAATTCGATCCGACAGATCCGGCGCACTCGGCATCCCGCAGCCGCCCGTGCTTCGGCTCCCGTCGGCCTCCCTACAATGAGTGAACGCCGTGTCGCTGGGACTCAGGTGCACACGACAACGTCAGCAGGGGTGATGGGGACTTCCAGAAGAGTCACGCTGAACGACGTGGCCGCGGCGAGCGGTGTTTCTCGCGCCACCGTCAGTTTCGTTCTCAACGACGACCCTCACCAGACGATCTCGGCAGCCACCCGCGACCGGGTGAAGCAGGCGGCCCGAACTCTCGGCTACGTTCCGCACGGCGTGGCGCGAGCACTGCGCGAAGGCACCTCGCGGGTCGTCGTCCTGAACATCGACGCGGGCATGGAAGGCGCGTACTCCCGCAGCTACATCCACGGACTCGACACGGAGCTGGCCGCCCACGACCACGTCCTCCTGGTCCGACACGGCCACCACACCGCGCAGTCCATCCAGCAGGTCCTCGACGTCATCGTCCCCCGCGCGGTGATCCGCTTCGGCGAGACGTACCTCACCGGTCACGCACTCGACGACATGGGAGGCGGCTGGCGCAACGGTCTCGCCGCCCACACCGCCCTCCAGCTCCGCCACCTCGTCGACCACGGCCACACCCGCATCGCCGTGGCACTGCCCGACACCGAGTCACCGCTCGCCGCGACCCGCCTGCGCTTCATCGAGCACGCCGCGCAGAACCTTGACATCCCCACTCCCGTCTCCTTCACCGCCCCCCCACGACCGGCCCGCCTGCGCCGACGCCGTCAACGCGTTCCTCTCCCAAGCCCCCGAGGTGACCGCGATCGCCGGCTTCAACGACGACGTGGCCCTGCGCGTCCTCACCGCCCTGCGCGACCTGGGCCGGCGCGCGCCGGACGACACGGCCGTGATCGGCTTCGACGACAACGGCTACGGCGAACACGTCGTCCCCTCCCTGACCACGATCAACGTCGACGGCGAGGCCCACGGCCGGCTCAGCGCCCGGCTCGCCCTGGGGCTCGACACCAGTGGGCTTGAGCCCCCGCCCGCGCGGGTCGTCGTGCGCGAGTCGATCTGACGGGGCGGGACACGCCACGGTTGCGGCGTAGCCGTCCCGTCGTGGTGACTGCGGTCTCCGTCGCAGGGCGGAGCTCCGCATCACGACCGTGCGCCGCACGCCGTCTCCCAGGAGGTACATGCTTCACCCCCGGCGATCATGAAGACGGCGACGTGGATTACACCGACCGGAGGACCTACGCTCTCGCCGACGCAGTCGGGCACTGCCTCCGGGCCTGCGGCCAGGCTCGGCTTCACGCGCACGCGTTCACAACCGGAGAGCGTCCGCCGTGATCGCTGCCGGCGCCACCTCCCAAGGCACGATCAGTGGCAGTCCCTCACAACCATGAGTTCCGACAGCTTCGGTTCCTGCGACTGGAATACGCCGCGCACGTCCCTGTCTCCCCTGTCGCCGAAGACCTCCTGAACGCCTCGGCGAAGACCAGCGCCCGCCGGGTTGTGCCTCCCACATGTCTTTCATCCGCCTTGGGGAGGGGTCGGACGCGAAGGTCTCGCGGACGCGACGTCGCCATCCAAAGACTAGTCAAGTGCCGTGCAGAGCCAGGGAGACACTCTCCGTACACCCCGCCCAAAGTAACGGCTGGGCTGGTCGTGCGCCGCCGGTAACTTCCCAATCGGGCCAACGGAGTCGACCCGGAAAAGCGCAGGTCCGAAGCTCGTACGATCCGGAACGTAACCTGCGGCCCGCCGCTGTCGGCTATCCGCTCCAGAAATTCCGCGCCCGGCCCTTGAGTGCATCAGAGGTGTACCGTACCGTACAGTTCACCACGCCGACGGAGGCCGGGGACTTCCACCCCTCCGGCGTGCCCGCCCGGGGCTGCACCCATCAGCCGCGACATCCCCGAGCCGGGTCACTCACGACGCCAGGCGTCGCAAACGGCTTCGCCCCTGCCGCCACCAGAACGGTCGGCCACGCCTTTGCCGCCGCCCCCCCTTACGCATCGCGACGACATGGAGAAACCGATGGCACACCTCGAAGACCAACTCCAGGCGGCCGGAGGCCCGTTGGGCCTGCTGCGCAGCGGCCGTTCCGGCGCCTACCCGTTCCCGATCAAGGCCGAGTTCACCAACTGGCGTGACGAGCAGGAGAGTTGGCGCAACTCCGCGGCGCTGATGGACCTGTCCCACCACATGACCGACCTCACCGTCCAAGGACCCGACTGCTACCGGCTGTTGGCCGATGTCGGCGCGAACACCTTCCAGGGCTTCGGCCCGATGAAGGCCAAACAGTTCATCGCGGTCAACCACGACGGCTACATGATCGGCGACTGCATCCTCTTCTGCCTCACCGACAACCACGTCCGCCTCGTCGGCCGCCCACCGGCGCTCAACTGGGTCCAGTTCCACGCCGAGACCGGCGGCTACGACGTCACCCTGCGCCGCGACGAGCGCACCGCGCAGAACCCGAACGGCCGCGAGTTCTTCCGACTCCAGCTCCAAGGCCCGCACGCCTCGGCGATCTTCGAGAAGGTCAACGGCGGGCCCATGCCCGACATCCCGTTCTTCAGCATGGGCAAGTTCAACATCGGCAAGCACGAGGTCACCGCGCTCAACCACCGCATGTCGGGCTTCCCCGGGCTGGAGTTCTTCGGCCCCTACGAACACATCGACGACGTGCGCGACGCCGTCCTGGAAGCCGGGGAGTCCTTCGGAGTCCGCCAGATCGGTGCCCGCGCCTACGCCTCCGTGGCCACCGAGTCCGGCTGGATCGCCAACACCGTCCCCGCCGTGTACTCGGGCGAGAGCATGAAGACCTACCGCGAATGGCTCGGTGTCAGGACCTTCGAGGCCAACCTCTCTCTCGGCGGCAGCTTCGCCTCCGACCGTGTCGAGGACTACTACGTCACCCCTTGGGACCTCGGCTACGGCCACATCCTCAAGTTCGACCACGACTTCATCGGCCGCGAGGCCCTGGAGCGCCGGAAGGGCGAGAAGCACCGCAGGAAGGCGTGGCTGGCCTGGCACCGCGACGACGTCACCCGTGTCTTCGCGTCCCAGTACGAGCAGGGCGACCGGCGCTTCAAGTACATCGAGATGCCCGCCGCCTTCTACGCGGCCTCCCAGTTCGACCGCGTCGAGAGCAACGGCCGGCTCGTCGGCCTCTCGACTCTGTGCAGTTACACGTCCAACGTCCGCGGCTGGATCTCCGTCGTCATGATCGACGACGACGTGCACTACGGACAGCAGGTCGAGCTGGTCTGGGGCGAGCCCGACGGCGGCTCCGCCAACCCCACCGTGGAGCGCCACTCCCAGACCACCATCCGCGCCACCGTCACCCGCAGGCCCTTCGCCGGCGACAAACGCTGACAACGGCCGGCTCCGGCATCTCCCCCGCTCCCGAGCCCGTCCGCGGAAGGCTCGCAGGGCAGGGCGGGGCACCAGGCAGGCGGCTCCCGCCTGGTGCCCCGCCCGCACTTCCCCAACGCCCCTCCCCACACCTGCGGGAGCACTCGCCCCGACGCAGAGACGGGACACCAATGACGCACCTGGATCCACTCCCCGGACAACCGGTCTCCGCGTTCGACACCAAGCGAGCCGAGTACGCCGCGCGCGAGCTGCTGATCGCCATCGGTGAAGACCCCGACCGAGAAGGACTGCGCGATACCCCCGCGCGCGTGGCGAAGGCGTACCGAGAACTCCTGGCCGGGCTGCGCCAGGAGCCCGAAGACGTGCTGACCACCATGTTCGAACTCGGCCACGACGAGATGATCCTGGTCAAGGACATAGAGATCGTCAGCCTGTGCGAGCACCATCTCCTGCCCTTCCGGGGCACGGTCCACGTCGGGTACATCCCCGCCGCGAACGGAAGGATCACCGGGCTGTCCAAGCTGGCGCGGCTGGTGGAGGTGTACGCACGCCGACTCCAGGTCCAGGAACGCCTCACCGGACAGATCGCCGACGCGCTGATGGGCATCCTGGACGCACGCGGCGCCATCGTGGTCGTCGAGGCCGAGCACATGTGCATGTCGGCCCGCGGGATCCGCAAGCCCGGGGCTCGGACGACGACATCCGCCGTACGCGGCCAACTGCGCAGGTCCACGACGCGCGCAGAAGCGATGAGCCTCATCCTGGCTCGCTGACCGCAGCGCTCGTAATCGGTGAGCGCCCGCCACGGACTCGGCCTGCCGCGCCTGTTTTCGCCTGGCAGTCCTCGGGAGACCTCACGACCAACGCCTGTCCCGCTCCGCCCGACCAGCGACCTGCTTGTGGACTGTGTCCTGCATGGCCACTTGGCAGTTGTGCCGGACACGGGGATCGCACGGTGGAATGGATCGTTCCGGACGGGCTGCGGAAGTTGGCGAGGCCGTTTTCGCCGTCTGCGTGTGCACGACCACAAGAGAGCCCGGAAGGGCTTCGCCACCCGGCTGGCAACTCCTCGCGACCGATCCGGCCTCCTCGCATACCGCGAGGCATCGAGGCGGAAGCCGACCACCCCTCAACGTCTTCGGGCGCCTGCGGCTCGCCGTTCAACGCAGCGGCGAGCCGTCCCGCCTCGACGTGGCCGATCAGCCTTCCGCGTCGCAATACAGGGGCGCGGTGTCCGCGTTGGCCTTGGTCACCAGATGGGCGTTGATGTGTTCGATCTTGTCCTTCTCCTCCCCGCGCAGCAGAGCGAGCGTGTGTGTCACCGCCAGTTCTCCCAAGTCCTGGACCGAGTTGGAGACCGTCGCCGAGAACTTCCCGTCCTTGAGCGCGGCGAGTCCCTGGTCGGTGCCGTTGACGGTCACGATCTTCACGCTGTGGGCGCCCGCCGCATCGAACGCTTGCCGCACACCGAAGGCCATGTCCTCGTTGGCTACAAACGCGTACTGGAGGTCGGGGTGAGCCTGGATCAGCTTGGTTGCGGCAGCCTTGGCCGTCGCCCGGTCGAACATACCCCGCTCCTCCCCCACCACTTGCACATTGGCTGCCAGGTTCTTGGTGAATCCGTCGACCATCAAGTTGGACGATGTACTCCCGTCGCCGGAAATAACACCGGCCTTGACCGGTTTTCCGGCGGCGTCGTCGTCGACCCATTGGGCGTCCAACTTGCCTATCCCGGGCAGGTCGCTGATGACGGCGCCGAGGATCTTGCTGTCGTCCGAAGGCGTCACCGCGATCAGAGTGATGGGTATCTTCGCCTTGTGCGCTGCAGCAATGTCGGCGTCCAGGGCGCTGGCGTCCACGCTGAGCAGGATGATGGCGTCGACCTTGTGCACGATCATGTCCCGCACGTTGCGCAGTTCCGCAGACTTGCTCCCGTGCGAGTCGGCCGTCCGCACTTTTGCCAGGTTGTTCGATGTGGTCTTCGTGACCGCCGTCTGCAGGCAGGTATGGAACGAAGTGGTGCCCCCGTTGATGAACCCTAAGACGACAGGGCCGGCGGAATGGGCACTGTCGGTGGGATCCAGAGTGCATCCGGTTGCCAGGAGGCCAAGGCCAACGGCGGTTGCGAGTCGTCTGCTGGATACGGGCATGAGAAGGGAGCCTTTCTGCTGCGCATGACGTCGGTGTCGAGGCAGACAGCGCTGGGCTGTTGCAGGGAAACCCTGCGATTGGGGACGAGGTACGGGGTTGTCGTCGCGGAGGCAGATGATGGTGATGCGGATCTGGGCAAGGGCGAACAGTCGACTTGACGAGGCACAGCCGGGTCGCAGGATGCGCGTGTATTGCTCAACTGGGCTAATTGGGTGGTGGCGCGGATGCGAAGGAAGCAGAGGTCGGACTCTGCGTGGCTCTGACGCCCAGGCACTATCGCCCCACCCCACGTCGCCGGCGGTACTTTCGGTTCGCCGTAGACATCGCCAGTCAGCATCTGCACCAAGCCAGTACCGACCAGGCCGATCGACGCGCACTTCATCGTCGCGCTGACCGAGTGGGGTGGCCTTTCGACACCGTGGCCGGCGTAGTTGAGCACGGAGACCGAGTCTCGGGCACGATCGACCACGTGACCCACATCGTCGGCATTGAAGGCGATGGACACCCTCGCGCCCAGTTCCGCCCCTTTGATCTTGCGTAAAGCGATGCCGTCCTGAAGCGCGGCCGTTCTCACGAGGCTCGCTTTCGTCCGACGTTCGCCCAGCCATGAAACTGGAACGTTCTAGTGGCAACGCAGAAAATCCTGCTCTGCGTGATTGACATGATGGAGACGGGGGCAGAATTCCTCGCCCAATTGGCCCAGGCGGAAGCTAGCAGAGTGAATCTCAGGGTGGCGAGGGCACGGTAGCGCAATCTTTGCTTACGTTCTGCGCATGCTTGCGCATCTGCACCTCACCACCCGTCAGGGAAGCCAACGCTTCTCCGCCGACATCGCCTAGGCCGCCACGCACAGAGCCATTCCCCGGGGAGAATCTGGGGAGTACTCACCGCGAGGTCGGGCGCATGGCAGCCGAGAACGGCGTCGATCTCATCGTGGCCGTCGGCAACACACTCGCCAAGCAACTCGCCCTCGCCGCAGGCGCGGCAGGCGTCCCGGACATCGCGATGGTCGGCGACAGAACCCGGCGTACAGCTCGACTCGTCCGCCACCCCGCTATGTCCGGCGGAATCCCTTGACGTCCGGGAACGGCGGCTCATGATCGGCCTGCAGATCCACCTGGAAGACGTTCAGGGCCATCGCGAACATCGAGAAGGTCCCCAGAGCGGCGACCAGGTCGACCAGCCCAGGCTCCCCGAAGTGCTCAAGTCCGGCGGCGAAGGTCTCGTCGCCGACGAAGTGCCCCTCAAGCGCCTCGGACGCGAAGCGGTGGAGGACTTCCTCGTCCGGGCTGCTGAACCGCGGCTCCTCCCCGCGGGCCAGGCGTTGCAGCGCGGCCGGGTCCACCCCGGCGTCGACCGCCTTGGCCAGGTGCGCGTTCCACGAGTGCTGCGCGTCGAAGTGGCGAGCGGCGACCAGCAACGCCAACTCCCGCAGTCGCAGCGGCAGTGAGGACTCGCGGAGACAATACGTACCGAGTGCTTCCAGGTGGTCGCCGAGCGCGGGGTTGCGCAGCCACACCAGGAAGGGGCCGCCGACGGCCCCGCGACGGCTTCTGATCCGCTCTCCGAGTTCAGCTTGTTCCGGGCCGGTCCCGGTCGGTGCTGACAGACGCATGTTCGTCTTCTCCTTCGTGTCTGGTCTTTCGTGTCCGGGCCGGAGCACCGGCTAGAACTCTTCGTGGCTTTCCGGGTCGTGGCCGATCCGGATGCGGGCGCGGTCGCCGATCCGGGCGAGTTCGTCCGTGGAGAGTTCGAAGCCGAACACGTCGAGGTTGTCGCGCCGCCGCGTCGGATCGCCCGACCGGGGAAGCGGGACCGTGTCGAGCTGGAGGTGCCAGCGCAGGATCACCTGGGCGGGGGTGACCCGGTGGGCCGCCGCGACGGCCGCGATTGCGGGATCCTGGACCAGTCCCGTGCCGCGGCCGAGAGGGCTGTAGCTGAGGGTGGCGATGCCCTTCTCGGCGTGTACGGCGCGCAGTTCCTCCTGCGGGAGCTGGGGGTGCATCTCGATCTGGTTGACGGCGGGCAGCACCCCGGTCTCCTTCTCCAGGCGGTCCAGGTGCTCGGGGGTGAAGTTGGACACTCCGATCGAGCGGACCAGTCCCTCCCCGCGAAGCCTGATCAGCGCCTTCCAGGAGTCGACGTACTTGTCCAGGCGCGGCAGCGGCCAGTGGATGAGGTAGAGGTCGACGTACTCCAGGCCGAGCCTGCCGCGGGATTCCTCGAAGGAGGCCAGGGTCGCGTCGTAGCCGTGGTGGCGACCAGGGAGTTTGGTGAGGACCCGGATCTCCTCACGGGGGACTTCGGCGGCGGCGACGGCCCGGCCGACGCCGCCCTCGTTGCCGTAGACAGCGCCTGTGTCGATCAGCCGGTACCCGACACGGAGGCCGTGTGCCACCGCCTCCTCGGTCCGTGCGTCATCCAGGGGAGCAGTGCCGAGGCCAAGGGCGGGGATGACGCCGCCGTCATTCAGGGTGCGGAGCGGGACGGGAGACACAGGGTCACATTTCCTTCTGCTGTACGGGGGTGTACGTACGGGGCTATGAGTGAGCGGCCACCGAGGCGCGGTCGGCGGGGACGGTCACCGGGGTCTGCTCGTTGAGACCGTGGCGCGGGATCCGCGGAAGCCACAGCAGGCCGATGGCCGCGGCGGCCAGCCCCAGGCCGATGAGGAGCAGCATGAGCAGGGTCGGTGAGAAGGCCACGAGTGCGGGGGTGAGCAGGCCGAACCCGGCCATGCAGTAGCGGGCCATGCCGTAGGTGAACCCCTGGGACGTGCTGCGGATCTCGGTGGGAAAGATCTCCTGGGTGAAGATGCGGTACATGCCGTCACCAGCCCAGCTTCCGGCGATGGTGTTGAGGATGAAGAGTGCGGTCAGGGCTGCCACGGAGAAGTTGCCGACGATGGCCACCAGGGGGCCGACGACCAGGGCGACCAGACCGAGGGCGAGGCACACGGTGCGGGACTTGGTGTCCGCGAAGCGCTGCAGCAGGAGCGCGATCACCAGGCCCACCACGAAGGTGACCGTTCCGATCGTGCTGAAGACCTGCATGGTGGAGTGCCCGAGGTTGACGATCAGGTACGGGCCGAACTGCGTCAGCGTGTTCGGCATGATGCCGCCGATGACGAAGAACAGGGTGGTGGCCAGCAAAGCGGTCCCGTGCGGCTTGCGAAAGGCCTCCTTCAGTTTCCGCGGCCCGGTCGAGTTCTTCCCGGCGCGACTCTTCAGCCAGGCCGACGACTCTGCTACGCCGCGGCGCAAGACCCACACGATGACCGAGACCACCAGAAGGTGGCCGAACAGCAGCCGCGCGCCCAGACTGCCCGCATCCGCAACGAAGTTGGAGATGACCAGGGAGACCCCGACGCCCGTCATCAGCAGCGTCTGGGAGTACGCCACTGCCGAACCCTGCCGTCCGGGGGGCGCCTCCTCGGCCACCAGGGCCAGCGAGGCCGGGATGTCGGCACCCATCGCGAGACCGGTGACGATGACGCCGGCGAACAGGACGGCCTGGTTGGGGGAAAGGATGACGATCAGCGCGCCGAGGGCGTAGATCACCAGGTCGGCGGAGTAGATCACCCGGCGTCCGAAGAGGTCACCGAGACGGCCGCCGACAATGGCCCCGGTGGAGAAGCTCAGGGTGAGTGAGGCGCTGAGCGCGCCGACACTCCAGGCGCTGAGTGCGAGCTGCTTCTGCAGCAGAATGACGGCCATGGAAAGGCTCACCATGGTCGCGCCTTCGAGATAGGACGCCATGCCGCCGAGAGTGGCTATGTACCAGGGACGGGGCGAGCTCTGGTCCTTGGGCATACTCGCTGATTCCTCACTACGTTGTGGGGTGTTCGAACCTGACCGGGGACGGGCCACGCGGGAAAACATTCGGAGTTCGACGAGCTTTCCACTCCGGGATGGCAAGCAGTATGCCTACCGCCGTAATTCGCGGAATATCCGCTGAATGCTTTCGCTAGAATTCCTCGCACAGGGTCCGCGCGGGGCCACCCGGCGAACCTCGTTGTGGTGGCGCGGCGCTCACGGGCTCGTCGGCGGGTTCCCGGGTAAGCGGTCCGCGGCCAAATGGCCCGGGTAGGGAGACCGTGCCACCACCGGCGCGACGGACGCAAGATTCCGGTCACGCAAGATGTGCGTACGGAAATCGACAAGAGGTGGCCGCGGAGGGCTTGCAGCCGACGCCGGCAGTCACAGACCCACAGGCATTCGTCCCTGCTCAGCGGCATCGCGGGCGATCGGGGAGGCACCCGCGGGAACCCACCGCCGGCCCGCCTCGCCGCCTCATCAGGATCCCCTATAGCGAACATAGGGGATCGCCATTCCCCTGGTCTTGCTGGTTCCCCGCCGCGAATGGAAGAGTTCCCACCAATCCCGGGGAATCCCGGCTCGACCCTTGTACAGGAGCCTTGAGATGACGGACGCGAGCACCATCCTTCGACTGGACCGCTCCCGTCGGGATGCCATGCTCGGCGCGGATGGCGAAGCCCTGGCGGTTCTGCTCGACGACGGAGTGGTCTGGATACACGGAAACGGCAACATCAACACCAAGGAAGAAATCCTGGATTACATTGGGAACGCCCGGACCAAGTATCTGTCGATCGAGCGCACGGAGGAGGACATCCGCTTCCTGGGAGGGCTGGCTTTCATCAGCGGGGTCGAGGACATGAAAGTGGAGGTGGCGGAAGGGGTCTTGGCCCTCCGTAACCGTTTCACCGTCGTATGGGAACCGGCCGGCGACGAGTCGAAGATCATCAACTGCCAGTTCACCTCGATGCGCGAGCCGGCTCTGCAGCAGAAGAAGGCGTAGCAGCGGTTTCGGCCGGCTGACGTCTCGGCCGGCTTCAGTCTCGCCCGGAAAGACCAGGAGTCACCTTTGAATTCGTCCGCATCAGGGAATCTGCGGATCGGTGTCGCCAAAGTCGACATCACACCCGAGGACCTGACCAATCTCAATCCGCTGGGCGGTTCGTTCACCGGTGTGCACGACCCGATCCACCTCCGGGCGCTCGTCCTCGACGACGGGGCGCACGAGGTGGCCCTGCTGTCGGCCGATCTGATCGAGGCCGGCGACATGACGCCGGTCCGCGAGCGGATCGAGCGGGAACTCGGCATCCCCTTCGACCACATCGTCATCACCGCGACGCACACCCACAGCGCCCCCCGGATCGGCCTGGTGTCCCCGGGGGCGCTCGCGCACGGGGGACCTCCGGAGTCGGACACCTACACCGCCTGGGTGTACGACAGGATGATCAGCGCGCTGAAAGCAGCCAGGGCGTCGTCCCAGCCGGCCCGGTTCGGCCTCGGCAAGGGGACCGCCGATGTCAACGTCAACCGCGACGAGTACATCGCGGGCAAGTGGGCCATGGGCGTCAACCCCGACGGCCCGTCGGACAAGACCGTCTGGGTGCTCAGGTTCGAGACCCTCACCGGCGACCCGATCGCGGTGCTGCTCAACTACGCGGTGCACTCCACCGTGGTGCTGGGCACGGAGGAGGTCAGCGCCGACCTCGCGGGGGCGGCCACCGCGTATGTCGAGCGGCACCTCGGCGACGGTGTCGTGGCGTTGTGGACCCTCGGGCCGGTGGGCGACCAGTCGCCCCGGGTCGCCCTCGGCAAGCTGCGGGGCGCCACCGACGACGAGCGGGTGTTCGCCTACGAGGCGATGGCCGCCCAGGGGCTGATGGTCGGCGCGGAAGCCGTACGCGTGGCGGGCGGGATCCGGGAGTTGACCTCCACGGTCCGCATCGGCGCGGCGGAACGGGTGCTCGCCTGTCCCATGAAGGAAGGCGTGGACGTGATGGAGGACATGATCCAGGAGAAGGTCGACTCGGTTGACCTGCGGCTGGGGCTGGTCACCATCAATGAGGTCGCCCTGGCCGGCGTTTCGGGTGAGGTGGTGACCGACATCTACCGGCGGCTCCAGCGGGAGTCCCCACTCGCGAACACCCTGCTGATCTCCATCGCCAACGACCGCATCGGCTACCTCGCCGACGACCAGTCGTACGCACGCAACACCTTCGAGGTCAACGGCTGCCCCATCGTGCAGGGGTACGCCGAGACCGGCATCGTCGACGGTCTGGTCGGCATGATCAGGGGCACGCTGCGGTGACCGGTCCCATGATCACGGCCGGCGTCGGCAAGTCGGTCATCGACCTTCCCCCCGACGTCTATCCCCTGGACGGGTTCACCGGCGAACACGACAGCCTGCACGCGAGGGCGGTCCTCCTCGACGACGGGTCGCAGCGCGTCGCCCTCGTCGTGGTCGAGCTGACGTCGATTCCCGACGACGCGGTGCGCGAGCTGCGGGAGGCCGCCGCCACGGCCGGCCGCGTCGCGGGTGGCAACACCGTCGTGTGCGCGAGCCACACCTTCTCCGCCCCGCATCTTCAGGCGGCGGGAACGGGCGGACGGAGCGACGCCCTGCTGCGGGAGGCCGTGCGGGACGCCGTGGTCCGCTCCGTGACCGAGGCCCGGCGGACCATGCGGCCCGCCCGAGTGGGCTTCGGGCGCGGCACCTGCGGTGTCAACGTCAACCGGGACGTCCTCACCACGGACGGCTGGTGGCTCGGTGCCGACGCGAGCGGCGTGTCCGACAAGAGCGTGGGCGTCGTCCGTATCGAGGACGACGGGGGGCGGGTCCTGGCGATCCTGATGAACTACGCCGTCCAGTCCTCCGTCATGAACGAGTCGCGCACGCGGACGGGCGAAAGGCTCGTCACCTCGGATCTGGCGGGCGCGGCCTGCCGCCATGTGGAGGAGTCCTACGGGGACGGGGCCGTCGCCCTCTTCCTGATCGGCGCGGCAGGCGACCAGGCCCCGTTCCTCACCGCGAACCGGTATGTCGCCCATAGGGGTGGGTCGTACACGAGAGCCGACGTCCACGAGGCCGGTCACCTGCTGGTGGACCTGCTCGGCGAGCGACTGGGAGCCGAGACGGTCCGGGTGAGCGAGGGGATCCGGTGCACCGGTACGGGCGGGGGTCTGCGGGTCGTCAACACCAGCACCACCGTCCACGCGCAGGTCGCGCCCGCCCGTATGCAGGACCTGCGCCCGGTGCGGAACTACCCCTTCCAGCCGGACGGCAAGGCGGAGGTGCCGATCGACGCGGTGCGGATCGGGGACATCGTGCTGGTCGCCCTGCGGGCGGAACTGTCCAGCGCGACCGGCCTCGGCATCAAGGAGGACTCCCCGTTCGCGGGCACCCTCGTCATGACGATGGCCAACGGAGCGGCCAAGTACATGGCGGATGCCGCGAGTTACGACCGCAGCACCTATGAGGCGATGAACTCCCGCTATGCGCGCGGATCCGCCGAGGCCGTCGCGTCGAAGGTCGGTGAGATCCTGGAGGAACTCCGCGGCGACGGTCTCTGAGTGCCTCTCGCGGGGTCCGCGGGTGGTGGGTCAGCGCGCGCCCAGCGCGGCACGCAGTTCGCCGCGCAACCACCGCAGCCCGGGGTCCGCGTTGCGGCTGGAGTGCCACAGCATCGACTCGGTAAAGCGCGCCCCGTCGTACCCGGGCACCTCCCGGATGGTGAAGCCGCCGGCCCGCGAGGCCCGCTCGGCGACCCGCCGGGGAAGCAGCGCGACCAGGTCCGTGTCCTGGACGAGCCAGGGCAGGTTCGCCCACTCGTCGGTCAGCACCGCGAGCCGCCCCTGCACCCCCAGCCCGTCGATGAGCCGGTGCGCGACGGTCGGCGTGCCCGACCTGCGGCTCACGCCCGCGTGCCGGAGTCCGGAGAGCACCTCGGCCGTCAGCTCGGCTTCCGCCGCCACCGGGTTGCCGGAGTCCAGCAGGCAGACGAAGTCGTCGCTGAACAGCTTCTCGCTCTCGGCCGGGACGCTGAAGCTCAGCGGGGCGATCACCAGATCGGCCTCCAGCAGGTCGCGCTCCGCGAACCCGTCCTTCAACGCGCAGAACTGGATCGACAGCGCCGGCGAACCGCTGCCGAGGCGGGCGTTCAGAGGGCGGCCGATCACACCGGTCGCATAGCCGGAGCAGGAGATCACAAAGCGACGTTCGCTGGTCAAGGGGTCGAAGCCGGCACGGGTCCGGAAGACGCTCTCGGCCGCCGTGAGCACCTCGGCCACCAGCGGGAGCAGCCGGTGCCCCAGCGGTGTCAGTTCGTAACCGGCGGCGCCCCTGACCAGCAGTTCGTCGTCGAAGTAGCGGCGCAGCCGGGCCAGGTAGGCGCTCATGGTGGGCTGGCTCATATGGCACCGCTCGGCGGCCCGCGTCACATGCCGCACCTCCAGCAGCGCGTGCAGCGGCGTCAGCGCGTTCATGTCGAGACCGCCGAGATCCATGCCGCCCCTCCACGAATGCCCCGGCGCTCCTGCCGAGGTCAACAGGAATGCTAAAGCCCCAGGCTATGGCCGTCGCCCGGGAAGGTCGTCAGCCGCTTCGACAAGGCGAGGAAGGGCCGACTGGTACGGGCCCCTTGCGGGCGCGCTGACGCAGCCATCCAGTGAGCCAGGCGAGGGGTGATGAGCAGGACCACGATGGCCGCAGGCGCAGGGACCCGGTGCGGCAGGACGGGCGTGACGACCACTCGCCGACGGCGGTCAGCGACCGGGCTCCGGCCAGGACAGCCGCTCCAGCCGTGCACAGCAGGGCGCTCAGCGGGTATACCCGGCCCCGCCGATCCCGGGGATCAGGCACATCGATAAGGAATCGCCGCAGGTCAACAGCGTCGACAAGTGGTGCTGGGGCGTCAACAACCACATGATCGCCGACGTCGTGCCTGTACTGCCTTCCGGGGCAAGAACGAACTACTGGAAATGACCAGGCGTCACAGGCGAACCCGACGAACCCCGTTCAGGCAATGCCCCTGGCCACAACCCGTGTCGGCGACACTCGGCGAACGGCCGGCTCAGCCCCGCCGAATACGAGCATCGACACGCCGCCGAGGCGTCCGCCAGCCTCGCTCAATCTGCGGCATGGTCCGCAAGCCCGTCCGTGTCCATCGGACCGGGGCAACTCCAGTGGGCGAACTGGTCGTTCTCGATGCCAGGGCTCGGTGTATGCGGCTGCGAACCCGGTTTGCACGAAGTGCTCTGCGGATGCCGACCACATTCAGCCCTGCGGCACGAGGCGGCCTGATGCCTCGTCGAGGCGTCGGTTCTCGGCGTCGGTCAGCGTGAGTTCGGCAGCCGCGAGGAGCGCAGGCAGCTGCGCGGCGTTACGTGTGCTCAAGATCGGCGCGACCACGGTGGGCCGGGCCGTGAGCCATGCCAGGGCCACTGTCGAGATCTGCACCCCGCGTTCCTGCGCGATCTCGTCCAGCGCGTCGAGGACCTGAGCGCCGCGCTCGTCGACGTACTGCGCCACCTGAGAGAACTGGCTACGAGCGTCGTCGCGCTCCAACCGGTGCTTGCCGGTGAGGAATCCAGAGGCGAGCCCCCGGTAGGGGACGGTGGCCAGCGCGTGGTGCAGGGCGACCGGCATCAGGTCGGTTTCGAAGCCGCTGCGCTCGACGGCGTTGTAGTGCGGCTGAACAGCGACGGGCGGATGCAGCCCGTTCCTGGCTGCCACGTCCATCCACTCGGACACTCTCTTGCCGGAGAAGTCGGACAGGCCGATATGGCGGATCATTCCGGCGTCGACCAGTTCGGAGAACGCCGAGGCGGTCTCTTCGAGGGGGACGCCCTGGTCGTCGAAGTGCGCGAAGTACAGATCGATCCGGTCGGTGCGCAGCCGCCCCAGAGAAGCCTCAGCCGCGCGTCGGATGTTCGTCGCGCGCAGGCCGGGATACGCAGGGTGCTTCCCGACCTTCGTGGCGATGACCATCTCATCACGGGCTCCCGAGGTCTTCAGCCAGGAGCCGATGATGGATTCCGAATCGAATCCGGCGATTTCCTCTACTGGCGGCCGGTAGGAGTCCGCGGTGTCCAGGAAGTTGCCGCCACCAGCCCGGTACGTGTCGAGCAGTCGATGTGATTCCCGGGTGCCGGCCTTCATGCCGAAGGCCGTCCCGCCGAGCGCCACGGGGAACACCGAAAGGTCGGTCGAGCCCAGGGGACGGCAAGTTTCACGCATGGTCGATACTCCTGAAATGTCGAACTCCATGTGGGGGTCGGCTGGCGTCTGTCCGGGCGTGAACCAGTGCCCCACGAGTGGGCGGTCAGCTGCCGCCGAGCTCGTGGGGGTGTCGGATCCGGAATTGTCCGTCTGCGGGCCGTGGCCACTCGAATGCGGCCGTGGGGGGCGGCACAAGGCGGCCTCATGCGGTACCGCCAACGCGGCCCTGCCTACCTCTTACGTGGAACGGAGCGCGCTGACTGGCGCTGGCCTTACCTGGACCGTAAGGCCATGACGGCATGCTCCGAAAACCCCACTCTGCTTGCGGCAGCGGGGACGCGGAGTCATTTCTTCTTGGGACGCTCGCACCATCCGGCCGAGTCATCGCCTGCGGTGCCGACGTTGACCACTCCGGAATGGTGGGCCCAGACGGCAGCACGGGAGCCGACACGCGATGAGATCGGCGATTCCGATTCCACGATGCCTCCCTGTCGCTGCGGCGGCCGACGAGGGCCGCGGGTCTGTGAGACCTCAGCTTGGTCAGCTTCGGCCTCCGTGTCCAGCGGGTGAACGAGTTCGGCCTTCGATCGACCGCAATCTAAGGTTGTACGCAACGAAGGGACGGTTTCGTCCCGGGCGTACTACCGTCCTCACCGTGGTGCGCGGGCTCCAACTGGCGCTGGCGTTCGGACGCACCCACCGCAGGCGTACGGCCTGCCTTCCTGATTTCTGAGCCGTGATCGGCTCCCCTCTCTCCTCGCATCAGCTGTGACGCTGCACGCCCGCGGCCTGATGCCGCTTCGTAGCGCCGACGAACCCGGGGCCGCGATCTCGTCCGCCCGCATGCCACGACCCGCGTGGGAAAGGAACAGCCCCGATGACCATCACGGCAGACTCGGTACGCACGCTGGAGAGAACCCGCATCCAGGCCATGTTGGCCAACGACGTGGCCTGTCTGCGTAAGCTCATCAGCCCGCAGTGCTCCTACGTTCACACGACGGGCAGGCTCGACACAGGTGAGTCCTATCTGGCGAGTCTCGGCGACGGCCTCTTTCGGTATGAGGACCTGTCGGTCTCCGATCAGGCGGTCACACTGCAAACGGCCACGGCTGTCGTCGTGTACCGGCTCTCGGCGCGCATCGTGATCGACGCCAGGCCCGTGGTGTCGGAGAGCCGGTGTACCGCGGTATGGGCGGAGCGGCACGACGGCATCCAGGTGATCGCCTTTCAGGCGACCCCCGTGAAGCCGTAGCCGGCACACCGCGGCGCGCTTCATGAATCAGACCGCTGACACGACAGGGAAACGCAGCATGCCGGTCTCGCTGCCCGTGGCCGCGTTCCGCACCGCCGGGACCGTCCGCCGACGCGGCCTTCGCGCGGCGCGCGGCACACGATAACGGTTACCACGTGGCGATCGGCCTACCGTGCCCGGCCTCGATCCGCGGGTGCAACTCGCAAGCGTGTTGCACCCGTTCACTCATCCGGGCAAAACAGGTACCACCGACGACAGGCTCGAACTGCTCACAGGAGGCTATTGCCTTCGAGTAAACGTTGACTTAATCTGGCTGTCATATCGTAAGGAGGCGGAGAATGGTTGCGAGCAGCAGCTCTGTGCTGAATCAGAGGCCGCGTCTGCCTGCCGCGTAGAACCCTTCGCCGCGCAGTTGTGCCCCACTTAGTCAGGAGCGGGCAAATACAGCTGCGTCTGGGCGTCGCGCAGTAAGCCATTGGAATGCTGCTGATGCGGCCATGGTTTGTAGCGCGACAGCTCTCATGCATTCCCGCGGGTTACCCACGCGATGGCGCACATTCGTGCGCGACCGAAGACACAGGTCAGAGCATCACGTCGACGGCCAGTAGATTTCCGCCGATGTTTCCTCACTTGCGTGGGCGATGATTTATCACCCCAACCCGGGGGATTACACACGCGACGATGTGCATTCACACGCGATCGAACACGCAGGGCCGCTCATTGTGGCTCCAAGTGTCTCGACGCGCACTATCAGTATTTTGTCGTCGCGCATATGGAGCCGCATGTGCCTGTCAAAGAATGATGCGACCCCTTTTCCGATCTAGGCGTACAACGCGGTACAGCAAAGGCGTCGGACAAGTGACAGATATAGAGTCAGCGCGCTACTCAAAACGCGCAACCATACTCGGCGCAATGGCGTCGTACCTCGACGGCACGACGTCGGTCAGCGTCGGCGTCTCGATCGTTCTGTTCAACTCGGTCTTCCACCTGAGCCCCTGGATGATCGGCGTACTCGTCTCCGGATTCCAGTTGGCGTTCGCGGTCGGCGCGATCGTCGGAGGCCGGCTCGGGGACGTCTTCGGCCGACGGGCGGTCTATTCGGCCGATCTCCTGATCTGCGCAATGGCGATGCTCGTCATCATCATCGCGCCGAGCCCGGCGGTGCTCGTAGTCGGCTTCGTGATCACCGGGCTCGCGCTCGGAGCCGACATACCCGCCTCTGTCGCCCTTGTGTTCGAGGAGGCGAGTGCGGGCCGTCGCGGATCGGCCGTCGCCATGAGCCAGGTGTTCCTCTTCTCGGGCGTGGTCCTCACCCAGTTCATCGGTATCGGCGTGTCGGACCTGGGCGGTCTCGGCGCTCGCCTGCTCTTCGTCCACCCCATGGTCGTCTCGCTGATCGTGTGGTTCCTGCGCCGGGAGATGAAGGAGTCGCCGGCCTGGGAGCAGGCCAATGTGACCGTCGATGCGCGGGCGCGGAGGAAGCGGGATCTTCGGCTGCTCCTCAGGCAACCCTACGGAAGCGCGCTCATCGCGATCACCGTCTTCTACGTCTTCTCCTCCGTGTCCGGCAACATCACCGGACAGTACAGCACCTACCTGATCACGACGATCTCGAAGTCGACGGTGCTCACCGCGACGATCGTGTCCGTCGGGACGACACTGCTGCTCATCGCGGCGGGCGTCGCATTCCAGCGGCTCGTCGATCGCACCGCCGCGAGGCGGGTGCTGTTCATCCTCGGCACCGCGCTCACCGTCGTGGGATCCCTCGTTCCAGTCGCAGCCGGATTCAGCCTCTGGTCGGTCGTCGTGATGCTCTGCGCGACCGGGGTCGGCTTCGCATGGGCGGGAGAAGGCCTGTTCCGCGTGTGGACCCAGGAGATCTTCCCGACCGAGATCCGCAGCACCTCGCAGGGCCTGACCTACGGCATCGGCCGGTTCGCCATCGCCGGATACGGCGTGTTCGTACCGGCTCTCGCCGCCAACGGCCCGACCGCGCTGATGGTGGTCATGGCGGCCTGCGGCGCGGTCACGGCGCTCCTCGGGCTCCGGTGCATCCCGCAACTCACGCGTGCCAGGCCCGTCGCACGTTCAGCCGGGGCCCCTCTTCTGCTGTCGAGGGCCAGAGGGTAGACCCGGCGATCACTGACCATCCTCGTCGGCATGCACACCGACAGCACACCTTCCCTACCGCAGGAGACACGCATGTCCCGTCCCAATCCCACCTACACCCTCGAAGAGATCCAGAAGGAACCCGATCGCGACTTCCCCCGGTTCGTTCGCGACGACGCCACCCGGCTGGGAGAGATCACCGTCGGCATCATCCTCGAATGGGGCGTGAACCTCTGCGTCGACGTCCACATCGGAGACGAACTGGCATACCGGGCACAACTCGGTACCACCGGGCAGTTCAACGCCGACGTCATCCGGCGGAAGATCCTGACGGTCAACAAGTTCGGCCACAGTTCGCTGCTCGCACGACTCAAGCGCGACGCCGATCCGAGCTTCGGCAGTGAACTCCCGGAGGAGTACGTCGTCGCCGGCGGCAGCATCCCCATCTTCGTCGACGGTGTGCTGACGGCGACCATCTCCGCCTCGGGCGAGGAGGACGCCCTCGATCACGAGGTCATCGCCGAAGCGCTCGACCGGTTCGCGGCGGAGCGCAACTGAGCGCCTCGGGGTCGGGTGGCGGGACGTCCCGCCACCCGACCCCGAGCATCGCCCAACGGACAAGCCGCCCCCTGGGAGGTGCGCAAGGAATGAACATCGCAATCGCCGAGCAGGTCATCGGCGCCTGCGTGAAGCAGTCGGCCCGAATCGGAAAGCCGGTCGCGGCCGTCGTCGTCGATCTCGAAGGCCGGGTCGTCATGGCACGCCGCGCGGACAGCGTTCGAGACCTCGTCCTGCAACTCGCCACCTCGAAGGCGTACACGGCGGCGATCATGGAGCGTCCAACCCTCCTTCTGGAGCAATGGGCACACCTCACCCCCGACGCACTCGCGCGGCTGTCGTCGCTCGGCCCCTATCCGATCATGACGGGCCCCGGAGGGTTCGTGATCAAGCGGGACGGCCGTCTGCTGGGTGCCTTCGGGGTGTCCGGCGCTCGCGGAGACGAGGACCAGGCCATCGGCGACGCGGTGCTCGACGAACTCGGTTTCGAGACAGATTTCGCCGCGTTCGACTGACTTCGGCCAAGACCAAAGAAGAAGGAGCTCATAGTGTCCAAGACCTACCAGCCGGTCCTGATTTCCCATCAGGCCGCACTTCAGATCGTCACGAGCGTGATCGCCGAGGGCTCGCGGCGCGGGCTGCGCCTGGTGGCGACGGTGGTCGATCCGAGCTTGCAGGTCGTCGCGTTCTGCCGCGCGGACGGTGCGAACCCTCTCAACGCGGGTTCGAGCCGACGGGCGGCGAAAACGGCGTGCGCGGACGACCGGCCGAGTGGATGGATGAGCGACCACGACGCCATCGTTCTCGCGCTCGCCGCGGGCAACGAGGAGACCAACATGCGCGGCGGCCTGCCCATCCGGTTCGACGGCGTCGTGGTCGGCGGTCTCGGCGTCGGCGGCGCGGCTCCCGATGACAACGAGGCGGTGGCCCGGGCCGCGTTGTCGAGTGTCGACGCCGATGACCCGATGTCCGTGGCGTGACGCACAAGGCCCACAAAAGGAAGAAGGAGCACACACGCATGGCGCCCATACGCAGAGCGATCGCCTCGACCGGGCTGGAGGTGTTTCCCGTCAACCTCGGCGGTACACCCTTCGGGCGATCGGCAGACCGACAGCAGGCGTTCGAGGTTCTGGACGCGTACCGCAGCGGCGGGGGGAACTTCCTCGACACCGCCGACGGCTACGGTGACGGGGCATCCGAGAGCGTCATCGGCGCCTGGCTGACATCCCGTGCGGTCCACGACGAATTCGTGATCGCGACGAAGGTCGGCAAGCACTCGCAACTGCCCGGCCTGCGGCACGAGAACATCCTCGCCGCCGTCGACGCCTCACTGAGGCGCCTCGGCAGAGATCGCATCGACGTCTACTACGCCCACTACGACGACGAGAGCGTTCCTCTCGCGGACGTCGCCGGGACGTTCTCGTCCCTCGTGGACGCGGGGAAGATCGTGAGCATCGGGGTGTCGAACTTCCGTGCCGAGCGAGTCGAGGAGTGGCTGCGGATCGCTCAGGACGAGCATCTTCACGCCCCCGTGGCGATCCAACCCCACTACAACCTCGTTGAACGCGCCTACGAAGGCGAACTCGGGGCGGTGGCCGCCAAGCAGGGACTCGCCGTCATGCCGTACTGGGCGCTCGCGTCGGGATTCCTGGCCGGCGTCGTGAGGAACACCGCCCAGGCAGAGAAGCACAGCGAGTTCGCGGCCCGCTACCTCGGCGAGCGCGGCGACCGCGTCCTGGGAGCACTCGACACCGCGGCCTCGAACCATCACGTCACGCAGTCCACCGTCGCACTGGCGTGGCTCATAGCCCAACCGACCGTGACAGCCCCCGTGGCCGGCGCCCGAACACCCGAACAGGTCGCAGGACTCGTCGAGGCGGCAACGCTCGATCTCACCCCTGAGGAACTCGACGCGCTCTCGGCCGCCTCACGCTGAGTCGCCCCGCGAGTATCGAGGGACTCCCCGGGACACCCACACGGAAGGAACGAAGGTTGTACTCCACACCGCCCAGGAACGACGTCATACGCTGGGGTGTCGTCGGTACCGGTTACATCGCCAACACCGTGTTGCCCGACATGATCGCGACCGAGGGCCTCGCCGTCACCGCGGTGTGCTCGCGTGACGCGGGCAGGGCTGCCGCGTTCGCTCAGAAATGGTCCATTCCCAGGGCGTTCGACGACCCGGAGGCACTCTTCGCGGATCCGGACGTCGACGTCGTCTACGTGGGAACACCGGTGAGTACGCACTTCCCCCTCGCGCGGGCGGCTCTCCTGGCCGGCAAGTCCGTTCTCGTCGAGAAGCCGTTCACGCTCGACGCCCAGGAAGCCAGGGAACTGGTCTCGCTCGCCCGGTCGCGGAACGCCTTCCTCATGGAAGCGACGTGGACGCGCTTCAACGCGGTCGTCAAAGCCGCTACGGAACACGTCGCGAACGGCGTGATCGGTGACGTCCGCACCGTCACGACCAACTTCGGTCGCAACCTGGATTCCGCCCACAACGCGTGGCGCGCCGAGCTGGGCGGAGGAGCGCTTCTGGATCTCGGCATCTACAACGTCGCGCTCACCCACCACTTCCTGGGCGGCGCGCCGATCCGGATCAGCGCGTCGGGGACGTCCGCGGACGACTTCGACACATCCTGTGCCGCCGTCATGGAGTACTCGGAGGGCCGGTTCGCACAGCTCTCCTGCTCGATGACCAGCTGGCTTCCCCAGCACGCGGTGATCGGTGGTACCGCCGGCGCCATCACCCTCCCGGGCTTCGTGAACCCGTGGACCTACGAGCTCGCGATCGGCGACGACCGCGAGACCGTCACGATCCAGCCGGAGGGGGCCGGATACACCCCGATGTTCCGAGCGGTGACCCGCGCCGTCTCCGGCGGACACACGGAGGTGGCTGAGAACCCCCTCGAAGACACGGTTGCCGTCATGGAGAGCATCGACGCCATCCGACGTCAGGTGCTCGCGGGCGGCGCCGACTGAGCGCGGCGCACGAACCCAGCCGGACAGATCCACGTGGACCGAACGACCATGGAGCAGCAGCTGTGCACCAGACAGCGAAGTCGACCGCGCCCATCGCGGTAACCGACCTCGGCACCGTACGAGGCGCCTCAACCGCACAGCCGGGTGTCACAGTCTTCCGCGGCATCCCTTACGCCGCGAGCACCGCCGGTGAGAATCGATGGCGCCCACCGCAACCGGCCACGCCCTGGTCGGGCGTGCGGGACGCGGCCCGATTCGGCCCGGTCTGCCCTCAGAACGCGGGGCCTGGGACGCTCCCGATGAGTGAGGACTGCCTCGCCGTGAACGTATGGACCGCGGGGGTCGACGACGAACGACGGCCCGTCCTGGTGTGGATCTACGGCGGTAGGTTCATCTCCGGACACGGAAGCGACCCGACCTTCGATGGTGCGGCGCTCGCGTCGACCGGCGTCGTCGTCATCACCCTCAACTACCGCAGTGGAGTCTTCGGCTTCCTCGCGACCGGCGAGCTCCTGGAGGAGTCGTTCGCGGGAGGCGGCGCCGCCGCGGGCACCGTGGGCAACTACGGCTTGCTCGATCAGATCGCGGCCCTGCAGTGGGTGCAACGCAACATCGCCACATTCGGTGGCGACCCCGGCCGCGTCACCGTCGCCGGGCAGTCCGCCGGTGCCGCATGCGTGATGGACCTCGTCTATTCGCCGCTGTCCCAGGACCTCCTGCACGGCGCCATCGCGGAGAGCGGTGCCCTTCACCCGGGAGACCCTTCCCTCGACTTCGTCGCCGCGTCGTACCGGCGCCGCGACGATGCTCTGAGCCAGGGCGAGGAGTGGATGCACAAGCACGGAGTCAACACCCTGGCCGAGTTGCGTGAGCTGCCCGTGGAGCAACTGCTCGTGGGCAACGACGCGGACGAACCGGGGCCGGACGGTCATCGCCCCCCGTTGTTCCGACCCGTGCTCGACGAAGTGGTGCTCCGGCGAACGTACGACGACTCGCTTGCGGGAGCTCACCACCGCGACATCCCGGTGATCACGGGTGGCAATCTCGACGAAGACGGAGCATCGCCACTGCCGACGACCACCCTGGCGCAATACCTTGAGCACGCGCACACGGTGTACGGGGAGATGGCGGAGGAATTCCTCTCGCTGTTCCCCGCGCAGAGCGACGAAGAGGCGCGTACTCGCTGGAACGAGTCGGCACGCGCGCACTCGCGTTCATCGACCTATCTCTGGGCGGAGGCATGGTCGCAAGCCGGCGGGACCGCGCCGCGCACGTACTACTGGACGCACGCTCCGGCCGGGCACGACGCCGGCACGCGGGGAGCATTTCACGGATCGGAGATCTACTACGTCTTCAACAGCCTGGCGGCGAATTCCGAAAGGCCGTGGACGCACAACGACCGTACGATCGCAGGGGTCATGTCGTCGTACGTCTCGAACTTCCTCAAGACGGGTGACCCCAACAGCGGCCACCTGCCCGTTTGGCGGCGGTTCGACGGTGCGCCGCTGACCATGGAACTCGGTGACGCGTTCAGACCCCGGGCGGTCGCGAGCGCGACCGAACTGGATTTCTTCCGGCGCTTCTTCGCCGCGCGCCCCAAGCGGTGACAACAAGGAATCGACGGAGGTGGCGCTGGTCGACGGCGTCCACCGACTCGTCAAAGCGCTGATCGTGCTGGCGTGGGGCCGGCTCAACCCGCATCTCCACCACGCCATGCGGGAGTTGATCGCTGAGCGTACATGGCTGACGGTGTGCCTGCCGCCCGCCTACTCGCCAGGCCTCAACCCCGTCGAGGGCGTGTGGGCGCACGTCGAACGCAGCCTGGCCGACCTCGCAGTCGTCGCCCTCCCTCGACCGCGTCATCCGCGCAGCGGAGGCGCCGGGCCCGGTGCGCGTCCGACCCGGCCCACGCGGAGGGCCGAGAACCAACGCGAACCGGGCCAGGACGAGGTCCCAGCGTCAGTGGTACATCCCGGTCAGCGCCCCGCGTACCTCACCGCCGGGGCCCTGCCGTGTCCCCGTCCCGGCCGCCGCTCACCGCGGCGACCGGGACGATCCACTCCGTCTCGGCCGCGGTGGGCCGGCGGGTTTCCTCGGTGGGATCTGGCATCGGGGGCCATTTCCCTCTGACTTCGCTGATCTTTCGCCTACGGGGCGCGGCCGTCGAGCAGCTCGATGATGCGGTCGGTGACATCCGACTCGGCGATCCGGGGGAAGACCCGCCCGATCGAATTCCGGTGGGCTGCGGCATCGAAATCCGAGACCGCGTCGACGGCGACACTGACGTTGTAGCCGAGGTCGAATGCGGACCGGGCGCTCGACTCGATGCCGGAGCTGGTGGAAACTCCGCCGAATACCAGTTGCGTGATGCCGCGCTGCCGGAGTTCCGAGTCGAGGTGGGTTCCGTGGAAGGCGCCCCATCGGAAGGTGGGGATGACAAGGTCGTGCAGCTGGTCGGCGAACTCATCGATGATCTCGGCGAAGTCGGGACCAGGGGGCTCCGGCAGGTCGAGGTCCTGCTCGACTCGGCCCGGAGCCGGGCCCCCGATCGCCACGAGGATCACTGGTAGCCGGTGCCGCTGAAAGGCAGCGGCAAGCTTGACACACCGTGTGACCACCTCGTCTCTCGATTGCGGGGCAAGGGGCAAGCGGAGTACGCCCTTCTGCATGTCGTTGAGGACAAGGGCGGTCCTGGTATCGAGCTTGCTGATGGTCACCGGAAGGCTCCGTTTCGGTAAGTGTGGCGGGACTGCCGGACCGAGCGGCACGGCGGGATCACTGCGGGATCAGGCGGACCCTCTCCCACCCGCCTGGGACGTAGGTGCAGCTGACGATCCCGCCGTGGGGTTCGGCCTCGTTCACGCCGCGCCCGTCGATTCTCAGGTAGGCACCGGGGAACGCGGCCGAGCCGATGAGGAACGTGCCGTCGGCCTGCTCCTCCAGCCGGAACTTCGCCCACTCACCGACCCCGTACTGGCAGTTGACGGTGCCTCCAGAGCTGTCGGAGGCGAACGGGGGCGCCCCGTGGGCATCCATTCGGAGGTAGACGCCGGGGAACGAGACCGAGGCGATCGTCACTGCGCCGTCGTCGTCAGCGGCTGAGATCTCGAAAATCTCCCACGGCGCGATCTGGTACTGGCAGTTGACCGTCCCGGAGCCGTCATCGGCCTTGCTGGTGACCTCCCGCGCATCCATGCGGAGGTAGATGCCGAATTCGGCGGACTGAATCACTACGACAGGCATGCTGGTCTCCTCTGGTCACTGAGCGGGTGCCGCTATGGAGCGGCGAATGGCGTCCATGGTGCGCATCACGGCGATCGAGTCCGCGAGCGGATTGGTGCCGAGTTCGGTCAGTCCTGTTTGTACGGCTTCGCTCACCTCGCGGAACATCGGGACCCAGCCGGCCCCTTCGAGTTCGACGTTGAACAACTCCCGGTGTTCGCGGATCAGTTCATACGATCTTGGGTTCAGGAAGGTCGGGCCGATGACGATCTCGCCCTCGGTACCGCCTATCCGGGCCACTGGGGACATCCGGCTGATCATGCTCACGGCCAACTGGGCGAAGCGGGAGTCCGGATAGCCGAGGTAGGCGGCAGCGGTGAGCTCGAATCCCTGTGGCGAGAGGGCGCCGCGGGCCTCAATACCGGTCGGAGGGCCGAGCACGTGGTGAGCCAAGGCCACGTTGTAGCAGCCCAGGTCGTAAAGGGCACCGGCGCCGAGAGCGGGGTTGTAGGCGTTGTGGTGGGCCGGCAGGCGCAGCCCGAAGTCCGCGTGCACGCTGACCACCTCGCCGATCGCCCCGTCGCCGATGAGTTTGCCGACCGCGCGGATCGCCGGGTTGAACCGGGTCCACATGGCTTCCATCAGGAACCGGCCGTGTTCGCGAGCAAGGTCCGCGAGTCCGGCGGCCTCGTCGGCGTCCAGGGTGAAGGGCTTTTCGACCAGGGTGTGGAATCCGGATTCGAGCGCGAGGCGGGCGAGCGGTGCGTGCGTGCTCGGCGGGGTCGCGATGTAGGCGAGATCGAAACCGCCGTCGGCGAGCAGCGTTTCGTAACTCCCGTAGTGGCGGGGGATGCCCCACCGGCGGGCGAATCCTGCGGCACGCTCGGCATCTCGCGAGCCGACCGCCACCACCTCGACGTTCTCGGTGCGTTGGAGGTCCGGCATCGCGGTCTGGGCGAGGTAGCCGGTGCCGAGGACGGCCCAGCGGGTTCGGGTTTGCATGGATCTTCTCTTTTCAGGTGAAGCGGCAGCCGGCCGGGTGCCCGGCTGCTACCAGTCGAAGACGGCGGACTCCTGCGGCATCCAGCCGCTCGCCCGGTTGTCGGCGACGGTGGCGGCGAACGACCGGCCGTGCTGCCGGCCGTCCTCAATGACGACGGACACGAGTTGCGTGGCCGACCCGGTGGGGATCGTCGGCACGTCGAAGTACTGAGCCATTGGCTTTCCCCTCATGACGGGGTGACGGTGGTCGTCACGGTGCTTGGCCGGAGGGTGTTCATCCAGGTGCGTCTGTTGGCGTGTGAGCGGGCGTCACCAGGCCCGTTGGTCCGCCATGAGCCGACGGTGCAAGTCGAGCCTGGGCGGCTCCGCGGCCGGGACGGGACCGAAGCGGTCGCCGATCTCCATCGTCGCCGGGGCTGCTGGATCGGCCGGCACCCACTGCGGCAGTGCCGGTCCGTTGGGGTCGCCGGTGGCGGCGAAGTTGACGACGTACCGGGATACCGTCTCGGCGATCCGGTGGTCTTCTGCCGTCCATGGCCGGTCGGTGGCATAGAGGTTGTTCAGGAAGTAGTTGATCTCGGATCCGTGGTAGGCACCTGCGGATTCCGCGTCCGGCCCCGGTGGCACGTGCGTCCAGTAGTAGGTGTAGACCGGGCTGCGGGCGTGTTTGGCCCATTCGGTGGCCCAGAGCCAGGTGGAGGTGCGCGCGTGGTCGCGGGCGGCTTCGCTGGACTGCCGGCCGGCTTCCGCGTCGGTGGACGCGGGGTACAGGGCGAGGTAGTCGTCGGCGCTGTCGCGGAGGTGGCGGCGGGCGGAGGCGGTGTATTCCGCCAGGTTGACGTGCGGTTTCGGGGAGGCGCCGTCCTCGTCCTTGTTGGTTCCGGTGATGACGGGGATATCGGCCTGCGTCCCGAGGGCCAGCGCTTCGGCGTAGCTGTGGGGAAACACCCAGCCGTCGCGGACCGGCCGGAACAGCGGAGGCTGGTGGCCTCCTCCGGCCTGGTCCGCGTCATTGCCGCGCAGCAGGTCCGGCAACGGAAGGGCGCGCAGTTCTTCGAGCGTCGCGACGCCGAGGTCCTGGAGATACCGGGTTCCCTCGGCTTCGGCATGCTCCCGGGTGCGGTAGGAACTGGCCAGATAGGCCAGTGACGGGTCGCGCGGATGGCGAGCGCCGCTTTCGGCGATGGCGCCATGGAACAGTCCCCGCGCGGGCGGCGAGTACATCAGGTCCTGGACACAGGCGCCGCCGGCGGACTGGCCCGCGATCGTCACGCGGTCCGGGTCTCCGCCGAATGCCGCGATGTTGTCCCGCACCCAGCGCAGGGCGGCGATCTGGTCGAGCAGGCCGTAGTTGCCGGAACTTCCGTGATCGGATTCCGCGCTGAGCTCGGGGGTGGCCAGGAAGCCGAGTACGCCGAGCCGGTAGTTGAGCGTCACGACCACCAGCCCGGCGCCGGCGAGCGCGGCTCCGTCGTACAGGGGCTCGGAGCCCGCGCCCATGATGAACCGGCCGCCGTGAATCCACACCAGTACCGGAGTGCGGTCCGAGGGTTCCGCTGCCGTCCACACGTTGAGGGACAGGCAGTCCTCGCTCATCCGGAGCTGCTGGCCGCGGGGCGTCTGCGGGCAGACCGGACCGAAGTGCGCGGCGTTTCGCACGCCTGTCCACGGCGCGGGCGGCTGCGGCGGACGCCATCGCAGCGGACCGCTGGGAGCCGCTGCGTAGGGGATCCCCTTGAACACGGTGACGCCAGGCAGCTTGGCCGGGGTACCGGCCACCAGGCCGGACTCGGTCGGAACCGGCTGACGGTTGAGAGGTTCACTCATCAAGATCGGAATTTCTTTCGTCAACGACGGGTATCCGCGACGGGTGATCCGGACCGGTGGCCGCCGTGGCCCCGTGCCGGCAGACAGGACGGCACCAGTCGCGGCCCTGAACCGGAGCCGACTGGCTGCTGTCCCTTTGAATGGCGCATCCGAACGCCAGAAGTGGTGCCCCGCGGGGCACCGGTTCGACGAGGGTAAAGTGTCTGAGCCCGTCGTGGACATTCCCCCCGCGCAATCTAAGGATGAGCAGAGACCTCAGGTTCTCAAGGCGAAACTGTTGACAGCGACGTCACGTGTTCGTAACCCTCTGACTCAGCAGGGCATACGGCCCCGCAGGCTGCCGAGCAGAGGAGGGACATGATGACGGGATCGCTGGTCACAGGTCACACCTCACGCTGCGCACGGCCCGGCCCCGAGGGCCGTGCCGACGTGCCAGGACGCCCCCGCTGCGGAGCCGGAAGGCCGGCGGGCGACGACTCGGCCGGATGGTGCGAGCGGCCCAAGTGGAAACAGGGCAGCGTGTTCACCCCGCTCCCTCGCGCACGACACGGACTGACACCACCCTGCTGATCCGGGTGGGGCCCGTGCTGCCAGGAACCGGGTTCCGCGCTCCACACCACGCATTCGCGGCGACCTCCGGGTAACTCCCTCCGTCCACCGCGACTTGCAGCCCACCCGATGAGGTCGAACGCTGTCTCGGGCACACCCGCGACAGCCGAGCAGTGTTCTCCTCATATCCGCGGGTCCCGGCTGCGGGTCGCGGCCGATCATAGAGCCTGGCTTTTCAGGAGTTGTGCTCACCCGAGCATTCGGCGTATCCCCATGTCGACCGATTCGTCGGCCTTCTCCATCACCTCGGCAGGACGGCCCTCGGCATGAACGCCGACCGTACGCAATCCCATCTGCCACTTGACGCCTACCGGGTCAGCGGCGGCAAATCCCCAGACACCGCCGACGCCCTTCTACCGGAGGGAGACAAGGCGCACGGGCCGGATTTCCTCACCCAGAGATACCGGTCGGAACACGACGGCGCCGCGAACCGCTCTCCGCCGGCGCGCGCACGGTGGCACATATGCCGACCCTGCTCGCGGCAGCCGGCCTCGGACCGACCGAGGCCGAGAGCAAGCGCCTTGACGAGGTGGTCAGACCACCTCGTCGGGCACCACTGACTGGACCATCCCCCGGTCTCCTTTAGTACATCAGCTACATCAGCACCTGCAAATCGTGATCAAGGAGTGGAATCAACGATGCTTCCAAGATCGAACCGCAAGCCCGTATGGCCGTTTGCCGTCGGCGCCATGGGCCTGATGGCCCTCAGCGCGTGCTCCGGAGGCGGGGCGGTGGGCGGCACCAACGCGTCCTCCGGCGCCAAGTCGACCACCCTGACCATCGCGGTGAACTCGGCGCCGGCCAGCTTCGACCCGTCGCGCGCGGACAACGGCAACGGCCTGTACCCGATGCAGCTCGCTTACGAGCCGCTGATCAGGCAAACCGGCAGCGCTACCTATTCGCCGGGGCTGGCCTCCTCGTGGCGCTACCTCGGTGAGGGGAACACGCGCTTCCAGCTGACCATCCGCAGCGGCGTCAAGTTCTCCGACGGCTCACCGGTCACCGCGCAGGCCGTGGCCGACTCGATCAACTACTTCACCACCGGCTTCGGCCCGACGACGGGCAACCTGGCGGGCGTGAAAGTCACCGCCTCCGGAGCCGACACGGTCACCCTGACCAGCAAGACGGCGAACCCGGAGTTCCCGCTCCTGCTGTCCCAGAACTTCCTGGCGGGCGACATCATCAGCCCGGCCGGCCTGAAAGCGAAGAGCTCGCTGACCAGCAAGCCGTCCGGCGCGGGCCCCTACGTCCTGGACTCCGGCGCGACGGTGTCCGGGGAGCACTACACGTTCACCGCCAACCCCGCCTACTACGACAAGTCGAGCGTCCACTACAAGAAGGTCGTCATCAAGGTCATCGCCGACCAGACCGCTGAGCTGTCGGCCCTGCAGACCGGTCAGGTCGACCTGATGTTCGGCTCGGCGCAACAGATGCCGACTGCCAAGTCCGCAGGACTGACCGTCACCAACACCGGTCCCACGCAGTGGAACGGGGTCTTCCTGCTCGACCGCGAAGGGACCAAGACCAAGGCCCTGGCCAGCCCGCAGGTCCGCCAGGCGCTGAACTACGCCGTGGACCGGTCCGGCATCGCCAAGGCCGTGTACGGTGCGCTCGGTTCGGCCACCGCCCAGCCGACAACGAAGGGCTTCGACGAGTACGTGCCGTCGCTGGCGAACTACTACACGTACGACCCGGCCAAGGCGAAGCAGCTGCTGGCCCAGGCCGGCTACCCGAACGGTTTCTCCACGTCCCTGACGTACACGTCGTTCGATCCGCAGACCAAGCAGATGGTGCAGGCAATCGCCCAGCAGTGGGCCGCCATCGGGGTCAAGGTCAAGCTGGTGTCATCAGCCAGCTACCCGGCGATGTCCACCAACATGTACCGGGCCGGCGCCCTGTCCGTGGCGTGGAACGGCCAGCCGATGTTCCTCCAGGTGGGCGTGCTGTGGTCGGCCAAGGGGGGCCTCAACCCCTACCACGCCACCGACGCCTCGTTCCTGAGCAAGTTCGCCCAGGCCTCGAAGGCCTCGCAGTCCCAGCTTGCCGCGCAGATGGCCGACGTCGCCGCGGTCGCGGTCAAGCAGGCGTACACAGTCCCCGTCGTCCAGATCGACACGGTGGTGTTCTCCCACGGGGTCAACGGCATCCCGAGCCAGCTGCCCGGCGCCCATCTCAACGTCGTAGAGCTTCATCCGTAATGCTGACCCTGATAGCTCGGCGCCTCGCCCTGTCGGTCCCGCTGCTCGTCATGGTGACCGCGGTGACGTTCGTGCTGGAATCGCTGGTCCCCGGTGACACCGCTCGCGCCCTCATCGGAGCGAGCGGGTCCACCGAGGCCTACAACAAGCTTCGGGACCAACTCGGCCTCGACAAGCCCCTGTGGTCTCAGTACGGCCACTACCTCGACAACCTGGTCCACGGCAGTCTCGGCACATCCGTTTTCACCGGCCAGCCGGTTTCGGCGACGCTGAACCAGCGGCTCCCGGTCACGCTTTCCCTGGTGCTGCTGGCCACCGTGTTCGCCGCGGTGGTCGGAATCCTGCTCGGCGTGGTCAGCGCCGTACGCGGCGGAGTGCTCGGGCGTTTCGTGGAAGCACTGTCCCTCGTCGGCCTGGCTCTTCCCGGATTCTGGGTCGCGCTGGTCCTGGTCGAGGCGTTCGCTGTCGCGCTGCGCGCCTTTCCCGCCACCGGGTACGTCTCGCCCACGCAGTCGTTCGGCACCTGGCTGTGGGCGCTGTGCCTCCCGGTCACCGCACTCGGACTCGTCGGCATCGCGAGTATCGCGAAGCAGACCAGGGACTCCATGAAGGACGCACTGGCCAGCAACTACATCCGCACGCTACGGGCCAACGGCATCCCGCGCCGGTCCATCATCTGGAAGCACGCGCTGCGCAACGGCGCCATTCCTGTGGTCACCGTGATCGGGCTGGCGTTCGTCAGCGCACTGAGTGCCTCGGTGTTCATCGAGGCGGTCTTCGTGCTCCCCGGGCTCGGCAGCATCGCCGTCAACGCGACCAACCAGCACGACATACCGATCATCGAAGGGGCGGTGCTGTACTTCACCGTCCTCGTCGTCATCGTGAACCTGGTCCTGGACGTGCTCTACGGGCTGCTCAATCCGAAAGTGAGACACCAGTGACCACCCAGACCGACCATGCCGAGCGGCCGGGCGCACTCGCCGCCGGCACCTTCCTGCGGCGAGTCGCGCGAAAACCGCTCGGCGTGATCAGCGCCGCGTATCTCCTGCTGCTCGCCCTGGCCTGCGCACTGGCCCCGGTCGTCGCCCCCTATCCGCCACTTGCGCAGAAGCTCGACCACGTCCTGGCCACCCCGAGCTCAGCCAACCTGCTCGGCACCGACGAGCTGGGCCGTGACGTGCTCAGCCGGCTGCTGTACGGCGGCCAGGACACCCTGCTCGGCGTTCTGGAATGCGTTGCGGTGCTGCTGGCCATCAGCCTGCCCGTCGGCCTGGCCGCCGGCTACCTGGGCGGCTGGACCGACCGGGTGGTCAGCAACGTGACAGACCTGATGCTCTCGGTGCCCACCATCGTCGTGGCCCTCGCGGTCCTGTCGGTGTTCGGCTCCTCGATGACGGTGGCGATGATCACCATCGGCATCCTCGGCTCCGCCGGAGTCATCCGGGTCATCCGCAGCGCGGTCATCGCGGTGCGCGAGGAGCTGTACGTGGCGGCGGCCCGAACGTCCGGGGTCACCGACCCTCGGATCGTCAGCCGCCACGTACTCCCCCGCATCGCCGGCCCCGTCATCGTGCAGACCTCGCTGTACGCCGGGATCGCGCTGGCACTGCAAAGCGGTCTGGCGTTCCTCGGCCTGGGAATCCAGTCCCCGGCCCCGAGCTGGGGCGGGATGGTGGGGGAGGCCTCGGACGCCATCAACCAGGACCCCTGGCTGCTGGTCCCGAGCGGCGGCATCATCGCGCTCACCATCATGGCGTTCGGCCTGGTGGGCGACGCGGTGCGGGACGCGGCCGTGGAACGCTGGTCCGGGACCGCGCAGACCGGGCGCCCAGCGGCGCCGCGCACACGCCCGACGGAGGCCGCCGCGCCGGATTCCCTGGACGCCACCGAACCGGGTGCGCTGAGCGTGCGGGGACTGAGCGTCGAGTTCGACACACCGGACGGTCCGGTCACGGTGGTCGACGGAGTGTCCTTCACCCTGCGTCCAGGTGAGGTGCTCGGCCTCGTCGGCGAGTCCGGCTGCGGCAAGTCCGTCACCTCGCTGGCCCTGCTGGGCCTGCTGCCCGAAAACGGACGGATCAGCTCCGGGCACGTCATGTCGGGCGGCCGGGATCTCGCGGCGATGACCGAACGCCAGCTCGCCGATGTCCGCGGCAGCGAGATCGCGATGGTGTTCCAGGAACCGATGTCCAGTCTCGATCCGTCGTTCCGCGTCGGCTCCCAGCTGGCGGAGACGATCCGCGCACACGAGAAGCTGTCACGGCGTGAGGCTCGCGAAAGGGTCCTCACGTTGCTGGAGCAGGTCCGCCTGCCAGACCCCGCGGACGTCTACCGCCGCTACCCGCACGAACTGTCCGGCGGCATGGCGCAGCGGGTCTGCATCGCCCAAGCGCTCGCGACCGGGCCCCGCATCCTTGTCGCCGACGAGCCCACCACCGCCCTCGACGTGACGGTGCAGGCCGAAATCCTCGCGCTGCTGCGCACCTTGCAGGCCGAGACAGGCATGTCGGTCATCCTCGTCACCCACGACTGGGGGGTCGTCGCCGACCTCTGCGACCGCGCCGTCGTCATGTACGCGGGCCAGATCGTGGAGGAGGCACCGATCCGCAACCTCTTCCACCACCCGCACCATCCCTACACACTCGGCTTGCAGGAATGCAATCCGGAGCGCTGGAGCGGCATCGGTGAACTACCGGCCATCCCGGGCATGGTGCCGCCCCCGAGCCGCCGGTCCAAGGCCTGCCGCTTCGAGCCGCGCTGCCACCTGGCCGGCCCGGAGTGCACGCGCGAACCGATCCCGCTCCTCAGCACAGCACCGGACGACGAGGGGCTCCACCAGGTCAGATGCGTCAACTGGCAGAAGGTTCAACCGGCGAGGACACCATGACAACGAACTTGCTCTCGGTCCAAGGACTGAGCGTCGACTATCACGTCGGCCGGCGCCACGTATGCGCTGTCGAAGACGTCAGCCTCGACGTCGGAGCCGACGAGACCGTCGGCCTGGTCGGCGAATCCGGATCGGGCAAGACCACGATCGCCCGCGCGGTGCTCGGCCTGGCCAAGGCCCGTGCGGGCACCATACGTTTCGAGGACGAGGACATCACGCATGCCGGCAGGTCGCAGCGGCGCCGGCTGAGCAGGGACATGCAGGTGGTCTTCCAGGACCCCTACGGCTCCCTCAGCCCCACCCGAACAGTCGCGCAGACGCTGACAGAGCCGCTGCTCGCACACCGGCTCGCGTCCGGGCAGACCGCACACGACCAGGCAGCCGACATGCTGGCACGGGTGGGCCTGGAACCCGACGCACTGCGCCGGTACCCCCGGGAGTTCTCCGGCGGGCAGCGCCAGCGCATCGCGATCGCTCGGGCCCTGATGCCCTCACCGCGCCTGGTCGTCTGCGACGAGGCCGTCAGCGCGCTCGACCTGTCGGTCCAGGCCCAGGTCCTCAACCTCCTGCGGGACCTCCAGCGCGAGTACCGGCTCGGCTACCTGTTCGTCGCCCACAACGTCTCCGTCGTGCGCCACATCTCGGACCGTATCGTCGTCCTCTACCGCGGCATGGTCATGGAATCCGGTCCGGCGGAAGCCGTCTGTACCAAGCCCGGACATCCGTACACCCGCGCGCTGTTGCAAGCGGTCCCGGTCGCCGACCCGGACCGGCAGGCCGCCCGGCGGGCAGTCGCGACCCCCGCCGAGCATGTCTCGGCGCCCCCGACCGGTTCCGGCTGCCCCTTCGCCGCGCGATGCCCCCACGTCATCGACGCGTGCCGGCGCGAACGCCCGCCGCTCGTGGCGGCGCCAGGAGGAACCCAGGTCGCCTGTATCCGGGCAGAGGAGTTGGCCGGGTATTCACCTCCCGGGTGAAGAACACCGAAGCGGATGCACAACGCCTGCTGCGACCGCACCGCCAACGCCGAGGCCTCCGCGCCGATCCGTACCGCGGAGGTTCCTCAGCGCCGATCGCACGGAAGCCCATGTGGCACTCAGGACCTGCCGTACCGGCTGTGACGCCAGGAGCACGGACCGCTCCGCCCGACCAGGCCGAACCCGGACATGATCCTGGGCCTTGACCCGAGGCCGGGTATGCGCCGACGAGACGCACGCGGGGACGATCGACTTGCGGTTCGCGGGACGGGGATCGGCTCCCGGCCAGGTGAATGTCGCCTACGGCCTCTACCCGTCATGGCGGAGGCGGTGATCCAGGCGGAGCCGAAGAATCCCGTGTCCGCCGCAGTCGCGCGGCGGACAGAATGCGCACCCGGCAAGCAGATACGCGGCACGGACGGGCACACGGTTCGACTGGTACATCCAGGGACACCACTCCCGTCACCTGACCCGTGCTCGGTCCGAACGGGAAGGTCGGGAGCTGTCATGTGGTCACTTCCGCCAGAAGGCGGCGTACCGCTCGCCGAGACCGTCGAGAAGTACCGGATAGTCGTGGTCGGCCCCTGCCACCACGTGGTACTCGTGCTCGACCCCGAACGTGGCGAGCATCTCGTCCATCTCACGGACAACGCCGACCAGGCGCTCGTCCCGGGAGCCGACCATCAGCCGGACCTTCGAGTGGTTCCTGATCTCCGGGGAGTTGGCGAGAAGCAGCGTCCAGGGGCTGACCGCGTCGTAGTACGCCTGGTCTCCGAAGAACGTGTTCGCGACCCGCTCGTCGGGCTCCAGCGAGAGGTCTTTCAACAGGGGCGGAGCGATGGCTGACACCCAGGCGAAGATCTTGGGGTACTTGAAGCCGATGTGGAGTGCGCCGAAGCCTCCCATCGAGAAGCCCTCGATCGTTCTCGCCCACGGCCCGGGGATCGTCCGGTAGGTGGCGTCGACATGGTTGACCAGGTCGCCGGCGATCGTCTGCTCCACCGGGCGCGCGCCGTCCTTGGAGTCGACGTACCAACCGATGGGCAGGGCTTGCGGCAGCACCACGATGGTCGGCGGCATGGCGCCGACGCGGATCGCGGCGTCGATCCGCTGCACCGCGGCGCCGCCCTGGCGGGCGTTGCCGAAGCCACCGTGCAGCCAGTAGACGACCGGGAAGCGGGCATCCGGATCGTCTTCGTAGGCGGGCGGCAGGTAGATCTGGTAACTGCCCTGGAGCTCCCCCTTGCCGCGGTCGCGCGATCCCTGTGGGTAGAGGCCGAACCGGGTGAGCTCCTGGTCCTCCTGGACGGTGTCGATCCACTGCTGTTCGAAGACGGCGAGTTCTTCCGGGGTGTATTCCGGGATGTGCTCTGGAGTGTGTGCGGTGGGCGCGGTCATGTATGCGGTCCTCATTCTTCACCGGTGGGGGTAATAGGGCGTGGTCTTGCAGGAAGCGGTTGTCGGTACCCGGATGTGGGATGCCCGGGTGCCGGGCCCGGTCGGCTGCGCGGTCAGAGTTCTTCGTGGGTCTCGGGATCGTGTCCGATACGGCCTCGTGGGCGGTCCCTGATCCTGGCCATATCGTCCTGCGACAGTTCGAAGCCGAACACGTCCAGGTTCTCCAGCCGTCGCCCCGGATCACCTGACCTGGGCAGGGGGACCACACCCAGCTGCACGTGCCGACGGAGCACCACCTGGGCCGGGGTGGCCTTGTGGGCGCGGGCCACGGCCAGTACAGCCGGGTCCTCGACCAGGCCGTTCCCCCGGCCGAGAGGGCTGTAGGCCACGGTGAGGATGCCGTGCTCGGAGTGCACGGCATCCTAGGTCGTCCTGCGGGTACGCGGGGTGCATCTCGATCTGGTCGAGCGAGGGCACCACACCGGTCTCCCGCTCCAGCCGCCGGATGTGTGCCGCGGTGAAGTCGGACACCCCGATCGAGCGGACCAGCTCCTCCTCACGGAGTCTGATCATCGCCCGCCAGGAGTCCGGGTAGCGGTCTGGCAGGGGCAGGGGCCAGTGGATGAGGTACAGGTCGACGTAGTCGAGGGCCAGCCGTCGGCGGGCCTGCTCGAAGGACGCGAGAGTCTCCTCGAAGCCGTGGTCCCGGCCGGGCAGCTTGGTCAGGACACGGATCTCCTCTCGGGGGACTCCCGCGGTGACGACGGCCAGGCCGACACCCTGCTCGTTGTGGTAGGCGGCGCCGGTGTCGATCAGGCGGTAGCCGGCCCGCAGGGCGTGCCGGACGGCGTCCTCTGACTGTGCGTCGTCCATGGGCGCGGTGCCCAGACCTATGGCGGGAACGATATGGCCATCGTTCAACGTGTGAAGCGGTACAAGCGGTGCAGGGGGCATGAGAAGGACTCGATCCGCTGGGTTACGCCGGTCCCGGTGACGGCGTGCCCAAGGCACGGGGGAACGTCGTGAGGCGCGCAAAGGGGTGGCGATTGCGATCCTCTGGGCAGCCTGTCGCCTAACGACGTCACCCGCCGAAACACCGCGTGGGAGAGCGCCGGAACGCGGGCGACGGCTCCCGCCCGTGTCGACACCACGGTGTTGCGGACCTGACGCTCTGCGGGCTGCTGCCCAATGGATCGGCTAACTCCATCCGAAGGCGTGACGAATGACCGGGACACCGAACGCACACCGGGGCGAGCGAAGGAGACAAGCCGGTCGGGTATGCACGGACATCTCCTTCCTTCAAGGTGGTGGCGCAGATCTCGTGACCGAAAAAACCGTAGCAGCAGCCTGAGCACGCGTTCAACCACGGCAGCGGTGCTTGGCTTCCAGTCCGCGCATCCTAAGTTTTCGTCGCATTCCCGGCGGACTTCGTGGAGCTGCAACGCCGGGTCGAGGCGGGGATGGAGTCGATGCTCGGCATCCGTTTCCTGGCATCGGAGTACCCGACAGGACCGTGGCATCGAGGTCGGATCGACACGCTCGGGCTCGACGAGAACAACGCCCCCGTGGTGGTCGAGTACAAGAAGGGCTCCGACAGCGGCGTCGTGTCGCAGGCCGTCCCGTACCTGTCGTGGCTGGACTCGGCACGCCGTGAGTTCGAGGCGCTGGTCAAGGAGAAGCTGGGCGCCGACGCGGCCGAGGCGATCGGCTGGCGGAACCCGCGGATGGTCTGCATCGCGGCCGGCTTCGCGCACCACGACCGAGTCGCGGTGCACCGTCTGCACGAGCGGATCGACCTGGTGCGGTAGGCCCTCACCCACCAAGACCCGGCCCAGGAGCGGACCAAGCTCGCCCTCCATCAGGCAATCTCACTCGTTACCGCAGCGCAGGAGCAGTTGGACTCGTGCACCACGAGCAGACCAAGAATCTGCTGACCTCAACAACGGATCAAGCCGCTTCCCAGAGACCGGCGTCCAGAATACGAGCTGCCTTCGTGATGCTCCCCGGCATCAGGTGCCGGTAGGTCCGAAATGTCTCCTCGATGGACTTGTGGCCCATCCATTCCGCCACGTCGGTGATCGGTATCCCGTTCCCGAGGGCGTTCGAGGCGAAGTAGTGCCGGAATCCGTACATCCCCATCCCGCCCATCACCGGCAGACGCTCGAAGAGCGTGCGGGCACGCCGACGCTCCATCGACTCCGTGAAGTACCCACTCGGTCCACGCAACAAGTAACCCTGCGGCGTGGCGCCGTGCTTCTCCTCGTGTCGCTCGATCGCCTCCCTCACCGAATGAGGCAACGGACCTCGCGGAACTCTCCGACCTTCCGATGCTTCAGCTTCGCTGGCCGATGCGTGTTGGAGTGGATCTGCTCGTGCACTCGGTAGACATCGTCGGCCACAAGGTTGTTCATGTTCACGGCCCGGGCCTCACCGTTGCGCAGCCCGCACCCCGCCATCATCATGATCTCCAGCGCGAGATCCTCACGTGCGACGGTCAGTGCCTGCTTCAAGTACTCAAGGTTCGGGATGACCACCGTCTGACAGACGTACTCCGGCTCCTGCACGCCTTTCACCGGATCTTCCGCCATGGCTCCCTTGTCATAGGCGTCCCGGAGGATCGTTTTCAGGGTGCGGAATATGTTGACCGGGTTTCCCCGGCCGACCCCGTCGGCCTCCAATTCGTCGAGGAAGCGCTCCACCACGATCGGCGTGACGGTGTTCAGCTTCCGCGAGCCGACTCGGGGAACTATGTGGACGTTGATGGAGCTGTCGACGTGCTCTCCCGTGGAATAGTCCGTCATCTTCCGCTGTCGCGGCCGCCAGTGCTTCGCGTACTCCCCCACCGTTTTCTGGCCCAGCTCGCGGCGCGCCTCCGCGACGGACGGCGCCGTCCGCTTCTTCTCCCTGTAAATCTGCGTGAGGCGTTCAATGGCGTCGTCCTGCGTGGGAAAGCCGCCCTCTTCGGTCTGCCTGCCCAGTCCGTTCCGAAAGCGGATCGTGTAAGGGTGAGGGCACCGAGTCGGTTTGGTGCAGTCGCAGTCCTTGAAGAACGACCCCATACCGCGGGCGAGCTGGCGAGCCATGTATCGAACCTTCCGGGGCACAGGCGGACATCTGCCCAGATCCGGCCGTGGCGACCCCCGGTCAGCGAGCCGGGACCCCACCGGACTCCATGCTGACCTTTTGCTGACCTGGACGCGCCCATGATGCCTCTGACCTGCATAGATGACCAAGCGTTAGATCTTGGACTTGAACATGGTGCGCAGCATCGGACACTCCCGGGACTCGGCTCCCTGCCCGCAGTCGCGGGTCAAGGGCGGGTTTCACAGTATCCGTTGCGGTTGCCGGGTCCCCTGTGGGGGATGAATGTGGCCACAGAGGCTGGATCAGCACCTGGGAGGTACCGTGACCACCGACTCAGAGCCCCGGGTGTCGGGGCTGGAGATACGTTCCATCGACTACGTCCCCCTCAACGAGCGCCACGGCAAGCTGTGGCACCTCGGCCCCCTGTGGTTCATGTCGAACGCGCAGATCGCCACGCTGGCGGTCGGTCTGATCAGCATCACCGAGGGCGGCAACCTCATCTGGTCGCTCATCGCGATCGTCGCCGGCACCCTGCTCGGCACCTTCTTCATGGCCTTCCACTCGGCCCAGGGCCCGCAGCTCGGACTGCCGCAGATGATCCAGTCGCGGCCACAGTTCGGTTACGTGGGCGCGCTGCTGGTCTGGCTGTTCGCCTATGTGCAGTACGCGGGCTTCAACGTCTTCAACACGATCCTGGCCGGTGAGGCCCTGCACACCACGGTGCACGGCAACACCAAGATGTGGGTGGCCGTGGTCACCGTGGTCGGCTTCGTGATCGCGCTGGTGGGCTACGACGTCATCCACAAGGCGGAGCAGTTCCTGACGTACACCTTCCTGGTCGTCTTCGGGATCTTCACCGTGGGTGTGCTGGCGACCCTGCACTACCCGGCGGGCTCCTTCGACCTCGGCGGTTTCTCCTGGACGCCGTTCCTGGCCCAGTTCGGTGTGGTCGCCGGCTACCAGATCAGCTGGGCGATCTACGTCTCGGACTACTCGCGCTACCTCCCGCCGGACGTGACCGTCCGCAAGACCTTCTACTGGACCTACTTCGGTTCGGCGCTCGGCGGGGTGTGGCTGATGACGCTGGGCGCGCTGCTCGCCGCCTGGGCGGGCAAGGACTTCGACACGATCCGCTCGATCAACGCGGCGGGCGACAAGGTGTTCAGCGGCTTCGGCGCGATCGTGCTGCTCTTCGCCACGCTCGGCCTGGTGTCCGTGACCGCGCTGAACATGTACGGCGGTTCGCTGACCCTGATCAGCGCGATCGACTCGTTCAAGAGGGTCCAACCGACCGTGGGCGTAAGGGCGTTGACGATCGGGCTGACCGCCGCGCTCTCCCTGGTCGGAGCGCTGGCCGCGACCTCCGACTTCCTCACCAACTTCAACAACTTCCTCCTGCTGGTGCTCTATCTGTTCATCCCGTGGACCGCGGTCAACCTGATGGACTACTACGTGGTGCGCCGCGGTCACTACGCCATCGCGGAGATCTTCAACCCGCACGGCATCTACGGCCGTTGGGGCTGGCACGGGATCATCTCCTACCTGGTGGGCTTCGGTGTGATGGTGCCGTTCTTCTCCGTCGGCACGCTCTACGTCGGCCCCATCGCCCACGCCATGGACGGCGCCGACCTCTCCCTGTTCGTCGGGCTGCCGGTGGCCGGGCTGCTGTACTGGTCGCTGAGCCGCTCCATCGACGTGGCGGCCGAGATCCGGGTGGCCGAGGCGGAGGCCGAGGAGCTGGAGAAGGCGGCGCACGAGCACCGCGAGCCCTGACACTCCGTCAGGCGACCGCCTCCGGCTGCTGCTTCACGAACTGTGTGCGGTACAGCTCGGCATATCGGCCGTCGGCGGCGAGGAGTTCGTCGTGCGTGCCGCGTTCCACGACGCGGCCCGCCTCGACGACCAGGATCTGGTCGGCGGAGCGCACGGTGGACAGCCGGTGGGCGATCACCACGGCCGTGCGGCCCTGAAGCGCCTCCGTCAGGGCCTCCTGCACGGCGGCTTCCGAGGTGTTGTCCAGGTGCGCGGTGGCCTCGTCGAGGATGACGACGCGCTGGCGGGCCAGCAACAGGCGGGCGATCGTGAGGCGTTGGCGCTCGCCTCCGGAGAGCCGGTAGCCGCGTTCGCCGACGACCGTGTCCAGGCCGTCGGGCAGGGACCGTACGAGATCGTCGAGGCGGGAGCGGCTCAGAGCGTCCCACAACTCGTCCTCGGTGGCGGCGGGTTGGGCCAGCAGGAGGTTGGCGCGGACGGAGTCGTGGAAGAGGTGGCCGTCCTGGGTGACCATGCCGAGGGTGGCCCGCAGGGAGGCGGCGGTGAGGTCGCGGACGTCGGTCCCGCCGATGCGGACGGCACCTTCGTCGACGTCGTAGAGGCGGGGCAGGAGTTGGGCGATGGTCGACTTGCCGGCGCCGGAGGAGCCGACGAGGGCGATGGTCTGGCCGGGTTCGGCGCGGAAGGAGACGCCGTGCAGGACCTCGGCGCCGCCGCGGGCGTCGAGGGAGGCGACCTCTTCGAGTGAGGCGAGGGAGACCTTGTCGGCGGACGGGTAGGCGAAGCGGACCTCGTCGAACTCGACCGCGACCGGGCCCTCGGGGACCTCGCGGGCGTCCGGCTTCTCCTCGATCAGCGGTTTGAGATCCAGCACCTCGAAGACGCGCTCGAAGCTGACCAGGGCGCTCATCACCTCGACGCGGGCTCCGGCGAGCGAGGTGAGCGGGGCGTAGAGGCGGGTCAGGAGCAGGGCCAAGGAGACGACGGCGCCCGGCTCCAGGCTGCCGTGCAGGGCGAACCAGCCGCCGAGGCCGTAGACGAGGGCGAGGGCCAGGGCGGAGACCAGGGTCAGGGAGGTGATGAACACCGACTGGGCGGTGGCCGTGCGGACGCCGATGTCGCGGACCCGGCTCGCGCGCTCGGCGAACTCCACGGACTCCTCCTCGGGGCGGCCGAAGAGTTTGACGAGGGTGGCGCCGGGGGCGGAGAAGCGTTCGGTCATCCGGGTGCTCATCGCCGCGTTGAGCGTGGCCGCCTCGCGCTGCATGCTGGCCATCCGGCTGCCCATCCGGCGGGCCGGGACCACGAAGACCGGGAGCAGTACGAGCGCGAGCAGGGTGATCTGCCAGGACAGGGTGAGCATGACGGCCAGCGTGAGCAGCAGCGTGACGACGTTGCTGACCACTCCGGACAGGGTGTTGCTGAAGGCGCGCTGGGCGCCGATGACGTCGTTGTTGAGTCGGGAGACGAGCGCTCCCGTACGAGTACGTGTGAAGAACGCGACCGGCATGCGCTGCACATGATCGAACACAGCCGTCCGCAGATCGAGGATGAGCCCCTCCCCGAGCGCCGCGGAGAGCCGCCGCCCCAGAATCCCGAGCGCGGCCTCCGCGACCGCGATCAGGGCGATGAGCAGGGCAAGGCGTACGACGGTGCCGTCGTCGCCGCCCGACACGATCGCGTCGACGACATGCCCGGCCAGTACGGGGGTCGCGACGGCGAGCAGGGCGGTCAGCACCCCGAGCAGGACGAAGCGGGCGATCTCGCGGCGGTGCGGCCGCGCGAACTCCGCGATGCGGCGCAGCGTGGCGCGCGCGAACGGGCGGCGCTCCTGTTCTGCGGTCATGACACTGTGCAGTTGGGTCCAGGCCGTGCTCTCCATGCTCATGGGGTAGACCGTAGGACCTCAAGCGGCGTTGAGGTCAACGCGTTCGCCACAGCCTCGTGTAACGACGCGCGTAAGGAACTGTCCCCGCTGCCGCAACCCGCAGTTGTCGTGGCGCGGAGAACCTCCAGGGATGTGAGACACATCCGCGTCCGGCAGATCCTGTGCCTGCTTCCTCTGCTCCTGGTCGCCGTCGTCGCCGTACAGCACCGGTCCGTCCTTGTCGCGGGCTTCGGCCAGCTGCGGGCGGCGGAGTGGCCCTGGCTGGTGGCGGCGGCCGGTGCCACCTGTCTGACCTGGGTCGCCGCCGCGGTCACCCGGCAGGGTGCCGTGGTCGAACGGCTGCCCGCGCGGCGGCTGTTGGCCACTCAGTTCGCGGCGGGCGCGGCGAATCATCTGCTGCCCACGGGACTTGGCGCGGGTGCGGTGAACCTGCGGTTCCTGACGGTGTGCGGGCTGCCGCTGGCCCGTTCGTCGGCAGCGCTGGCACTGTTCCTGCTCGCCGAGTCGGTAGCCCGGCTGACTCTGCTCACCGGTCTGCTGATCGCCTTCCCGGACGCCCTGCGCCTGGGAACTCTCCTTCCGGCGGGGGCACTTGGTCCGCTGCTGCTGATCATCGGCGCCGTGCTGTGCGCGGCGGTCGTGGTGCTCGTCCTGGTGCGGCGGCTGCGTACCGCCGCCCTGTCGTTCCTGCGCACCGCGCTGAGCGAGGCCCGTTCCGTGCACACCCGGCCGGCCCGGGCGCTCGCACTGTGGGGCGGTTCGCTGGCGTTCCCCGCGCTCCAGGCGGCCGGACTCGTGGCCGTGGGGCAGGCGTTGGACCTGCCGGTGCCTCCCGCACAGATGGCGCTCGCCTATCTGGCGGCGACGGTCGCCGTCGCGCTGGTGCCCACACCCGGCGGGATCGGCTCGGTGGAGGCCGCGCTGATCGTGGCGCTGGTCGCGGCGGGCGGTCCGGTCGCGGTGGCCACGGCGGTGGTGCTGGCGTACCGGATCATCACGGTCTGGATCCCCATCATTCCGGGCGCGTTGACGCTCGGCGCACTGGTCCGGCTGAGAGTCATCTGATTCTCGACTCTGCCGCAACATTTTTGTAAAGCAGCATCAGCCCTGGTCGAAACGTCGACCAGGGCTGATTCTCGTTTGCCTCAACTCCCTTGTTTTACTTTTTACTTGACTATGCATGACAGCACGAGTTGACTGAAGGGCGTTGATTTGTCAGCCGAGGAGGCAGGACTGTCATGGGGGACGAGACGTTAGGCATCATCCTGGCGGGAGGCCGGGGCGAACGCGCCAAGCCGCTCACCCTCGCCTCGTCCGACTACATCCGCAGCAAGGCCCTCATCCCGTTCGTCGGCCGCTCCGTCGTCGAATGGCTCGTCGAGTCCTGCCGTGACCAGGGCATCCGCCGCTTCTACGTGATCGCCCAGGGCGCCGAGAACCACAGTCAGATCAAGCTCGTGCTCGGCCACGGCGAACGGTTCGGCGTGGAGATCCACTACTCCCGCGCCCGGCTCGACCGCTACAACGTCGGATCGGGCGCCGCCACCCTGCACAACCTCGAACAGTGGGACCTGACGGGCCGCGCCCTGGTGCTGCCGGTGGACTCCGTCTTCGAGTTCGACCTCGATGTGCTGGCCGACACGCACGACGCCGCCGACGCCGTCGTGACCGTCGCCACGGTCGGCCGTACCCCCGAGGAGATCGCCGGCAAGTACGGCGTGATGCGGACCTCCCCGGACGGACTGGTCGCGGGATTCCTGGAGAAGCCCGACCTGGACCGCGTCCACCGCGTCTTCCCCGAGACCTCGCTGCCCGCCTCCCGCAGCACCCTGCCCACCAACGCCGGGATGTACCTGGTCGACTGCGGCCGGCTGCGGCTGGCCGCGCGCAACCCCGAGATGATCCGGCTGGCCCAGCAGCGCCTGGACTGGGGCGGCGACCTGCTGCCCTGGCTGGTCGGACGCGGGCTGCCGGTCGCGGTCGCCCCCATCGACCGGCTCGGCGACCTCGGCAGCATCCCCGACTACCTCGCCACCCTCGGCGACGTGCTCGGCGGCCACTACCGCCGGATGAACCGGGCCATGGGCGAACCGACCAGCACCGACCCGCGGTACTGGATCCACGAGTCGAGCCTGCGCACCAAGGACAGCGTGACCGGCACCACCCTGGCCCAGAAGATCTCCGAGGGCAGTGTCGTCATCGGCCCCGCCGTCCGTATCGGGCGCAACGCCGAGATCGGTCCCGGAGTGAAGCTGCGCTTCAGCGACATCGGCGACGGCGTCGACGTGGACGAGGGCGCCCGGCTGAGCCGGACGGCGATCGGCGACGGCGCCGTCGTCGGGCCGTACGCCCGTATCACCGACTCGTACGTCGGCCCACTGGCCCGGGTGCACTCCGAGCGCGACAGCCCGGTCCGGCTGCTCCACTCCGCGATCGGCGAGGCCGCCGACCTGCGTCCCGGTACCCGGCTGACCGGGGTGAGCGTGTATCCGCGGCTGCGGGTGCCCGCCGTCACCGGCCTGCCCACCGGCACCCACCTGACCAGCTCCGACGACATCCTGCACTGGATCTGAGCGCGCCCCGCCAACTCCCCCGCCCTTTCCGGCTCTTCCGCAGCCCCGTGGAGATCTCGATGGACAGCCCGATCGCAGTCATAGGAGGAACCGGCCGAGTCGGCCGGCTCGTCGCCCGTCAACTGCTCGCCCGTGGCGAGAGCGTGCGGGTCATCGGCCGCAGCACCCAGCGCGCCCGGCGGCACAATCCGCCGCAGGCACAGTTCTTCGCGGCCGACGTACGCGCTCCCGCCACCGTCCGCACGCCCCTGCACGGCTGCTCGGCGGTCGTCTACATCGTGGAGCCGGGCACCGACGACGCCGGTCCCGACAGCCCCGAGACCACCCTGCACACCGGGGTCCGCCATGTCCTGGACGCCCTGCTCGCCACCTCCGGAAGCCCGCACTTCGTGCTGGTCAGCCAGCGCCATGTGACCCGCCGCGACCACCCGATGAACGCCTACGGCCGGATGCTGGACTGGCGGCTGGCCGGCGAGAACGCGGTCCGCTCCTCCGGGCTGCCGTACACGGTGATCCGCCCGGGCTGGCTGACGGACGAGCCCGGCCACGGCCATCTGCACCTGGAGCAGGGCGATGTCGGCGACGGCCGTGTGGCCCGCCCGCATGTGGCCGACGCCTGTGTCGAGGCGCTGTACTCGCCCGCCGCCCGGGGCGTGACCTTCGAGATGCGCAGCGAGGTGGGACCGGGCACCGGCTCCCCGCCCTGGGACGAACTGTTCACCGGCCTCCGCGCCGACACTCCGACCGCGGCCCGGGCCGCACTCGCCTGAGGGTGGCCACCGATGTGTACGACACTCCGACCGACTCTGCGACAGATGCCATGACAGAACAGATGACCTTGAGCCCCGAAGAGGCCACCGGCACCTACGGCGGCCATCCCTCCGACGTCACCCCCGGCCGCCCGCAGCCGCTGGGGACCACCGTCGACAGCGACGGTGTCAACTTCTCGCTCTTCTCCGAACACGCCACCCGCGTCGACCTGTTGCTCTTCGAGCACTGCGACAGCCCGCACCCCTACCGCACGATCCCGCTCCTCCCCGACCGCCACCGCAGCTTCCACTTCTGGCACTGCCACGTCCGCGGTATCGGCGCCGGCCAGGTCTACGCCTTCCGCATCGACGGACCGCGCGACCTCAGCGCGCTGGGCAGCCGGTTCGACCAGCGGAAGGTGCTGATCGACCCCTACGCGCGGGCCAACGTCAACAGCCGCTGGGAGCGCACCCACGCCATCGGCCCCGGGGACAACGTCGAGCACTGCATGCGCAGTCTGGTCGTCGACCTGGACGACTACGACTGGGAGGGCGACACCCCGCTGCACACCCCGATGGCGGAGACCGTCGTCTACGAGATGCATGTGCGCGGTCTGACCGCCTCCCCCACTTCGGAGTGCGAGCGGCCCGGCACCTTCTCCGCCGTCATCGACAAGATCCCGCATCTGCGCGAACTCGGCGTCACCGCGGTGGAGTTGCTGCCGGTCTTCGACTTCGACGAGACCCAGGTGCTGCGCACCGGCCCCGACGGCACCCCGCTGCGCAACTACTGGGGCTACGACCCCTACGGCTTCTTCGCCCCGCACACCGGCTACTGCTCCAGCCCCCATCTCGCCACGCACATCACCGAGTTCCGCGACATGGTGAAGGCCTTCCACCAGGCGGGCATCGAGGTCATCCTCGACGTGGTCTTCAACCACACCAGCGAGGGCAACGAGTTCGGGCCGACGATCAGCTTCCGGGGCGCGGCCAACGAGGCGTACTACCACCTGTGGCCCCAGGACCGCTCGCACTACATGGACTTCACCGGATGCGGCAACGCTGTCAACGCCAACCATCCGATGGTCACCAAGTTCATCGTGGAGTGCCTCGAGTACTGGGTGACCGAGCACCACATCGACGGCTTCCGCTTCGACCTCGCCTCCGAACTCTCCCGCGGCCCCCTCGGCTACGAGATGGCGGTGCCGCCGGCCCTGTGGGCGATCGAGCTGTCGCAGGTGCTGTCCGAGACGAAGATCATCGCGGAGCCGTGGGACGGCGGCGGCCTGTACCAGGTCGGCCGGTTCCCGGGGAAGCGCTGGGCGCAGTGGAACGGCCCGTTCCGCGACGACGTACGGCGGTTCGTGCGCGGCGACGCCGGCATGGTCGGCGAGGTCGCCTCCCGGCTCGGCGGCTCGGCCGACCTGTTCGCCGCCCAGGGCGAACTCCCCACCAACAGCATCAACTTCATCACCTGCCACGACGGCTTCACACTCAACGACCTGGTCAGCTACAACGCGAAGCACAACCACGCCAACGGTGAGGCCAATGCCGACGGCGCGGACGAGAACTACAGCTGGAACTGCGGAGTCGAGGGACCCACCGACGACGCCGACGTCGAATGCCTGCGGGTACGGCAGATCAAGAACCTGCTGTCCCTGCTGATGCTCAGCCGCGGGGTGCCGATGCTGCTGGCCGGCGACGAGTTCCGCAACAGCCAGGGCGGCAACAACAACGGCTACTGCCAGGACAACCAGACCTCCTGGCTCGACTGGAACCAGGCCAGGAAGGAGAAGGAGACGACCGCCTTCACCCGGCGCGTCGTCCGGCTCCGCAAGCGCTACCGCACCCTGCGCGAACCGCAGTTCTTCTCCGAACGCCTCAACTCCCGCTCCCAGCCCGACATCACCTGGCACGGCACCCGGCTCCACCAACCCGGCTGGGAGGACCCCAACGCCCGGGTGCTGGCCTGCACGTACGGCGGTTTCGACGGTGACCCGGACCTGCATCTGATCCTCAACATGTACCACCTGGGGCTCGACTTCGAGCTGCCCGACATCCCCGGCCACCACTGGCACCGCGTGCTCGACACGGCCCGCCCCGGCCCCTACGACATCCTTCCGCCCGGAGAAGAGGAGCTGGTCGCCGGTCCGACCCACCACGCCCAGGGCCGCAGCGTCGTCCTGCTCGCGTCCCTGCCCGACGAGAAGGGCACCTGAGATGAGTGCACCTGCCCAACGACGCATCCAATCCGACACGCTCGCCGGCTACATCACCTACTACAGCCCGACCGGCCGCCGCTTCGGCCTGCGCACCTCGGACGAACGGGAGTTCACGGTCCACCTGCCCGCGAACGCGGTCTCGCGCATCGTCCGCAACCTCGGCGACGACTACCGCGACACCACCGCGGACACCGCCGACATGCTGGCCGAGGGCCGCTACGTCTTCGCCTACGGCATCCTCTACGAGTGGGAGGGCGGCTCCCGGTTCGAGGCCAAGGAGATCACCTTCCCGGAGGAGACCCGCGGCCAGTACGTCTTCGAGCACCCGAACTGGTGGGTCCAACAGGCCGCCGCCATCGCCGACTTCTACCTGCGCGGCCACTTCCCCGACGGCGTCTACGACTGGCGCGGGTTCCGCACACATCTCACGCTCAGCGGCACCCATCTGCCGGACTTCGCCGGCGCGGACGTACGCCAGGAGACCGACACCATCTCCCGGCTGGTCTACGGCCTGGCCACCGCGTATCTGCTGACCGGCAAGGACCGCTTCCTGGAGGCGGCCGAGGCCGGCACCGAGTATCTGCGCGAGCACATGCGGGTGGACGACACCGCCGACGGGATCACCTACTGGTACCACGGCATCGACATCACGTCGTCCGGCCACCGCCCGGTCTTCGCCTCGGAGTTCGGCGACGACTTCGACGCGATCCCGATGTACGAGCAGATCTACGCGCTCGCCGGTCCCACCCAGACCTTCCGCATCACCGGCGACCCGCGGATCCTGCAGGACATCGACCGCACGGTCGAGCTGTTCCAGAAGTACTTCCGCGACCCCGTGCGCGGCGGGTTCTTCTCCCACCTCGACCCGATCACCCTGGACCCGAACGCCGACTCGCTGGGCCGCAACCGGTCCCGCAAGAACTGGAACTCGGTCGGCGACCACGCCCCGGCGTATCTGATCAACGCCTATCTGGCGACGGGCCGTTCGGACTTCGCGGCGCTGCTGGAGGAGACCGCGGACACCATCGTGGAGCGGTTCCCGGACGAGCCGAACAGCCCGTTCGTCCAGGAGCGCTTCCACGCCGACTGGAGCCCGGACCGCACCTGGGGCTGGCAGCAGGACCGGGCGGTCGTCGGCCACAACCTCAAGATCGCCTGGAACCTGACCCGCATCAAGTCCCTGCACGACAAGCCTGATTACGCCACGACCGCCGAGCGCATCGCCGAGATCATGCCGCCGGTGGGCAGCGACGGGCTGCGCGGCGGCTGGTACGACGTGGTCGAGCGGCAGCCCGACCCGGACAGCGGCATCCACCGCATGGTGTGGCACGACCGCAAGGCCTGGTGGCAGCAGGAGCAGGCGATCCTCGCCTATCTGATCCTGGCCGGCACCACAGGCGACCCGGAGCAGCTGCGGCTGGCGCGCGAGGCGGCGGCGTTCTACAACGCCTTCTTCCTCGACTACCAGGACGGCGGCGTCTACTTCAACGTGCTGGCGAACGGCATCCCGTACCTGTTGGGCACCGAGCGGCTCAAGGGCAGCCACGCGATGGCCGGTTACCACGCGCTGGAGCTGTGCTACCTGTCGGCCGCCTACACCGGGCTGCTGCTCAGCGACGACCCGGTCACCCTGCACTTCAAGCCGCGCCCGGAGGACCTGCCGGGCCGCGTGCTGCGGGTGGCGCCCGATCTGCTGCCGTCCGGCTCGGTGGAGCTGACCCGGGTATGGGTCGACGACCAGCCGTACCACAACTTCGACGGCAAGGACCTGACGGTCGTGCTGCCGCGCGGTGACGAACCGGTGCGGGTCCGCGTCGAGTTGGAGCCGGCCACGATGCGGCTGCGGATGCGTACCTCGTTCGACGGCGGCACCGCGCACGTCAGCTGCCACGGCGTGATCGACGCGACCGAACTGGGCAAGTTCCGCCGCGTCCTGGCCGAGGTCATGGCGGCGGCCCCGCAGCGCGTGGAGTTCCATCTGTGCGAGGTCGGGGGCATGTGCCGGCCCGCCATCAACGAGCTGCTGTTCCAGCGCACCAAGGCGGGCCTGGACGTCGACTTCGTCATCGTGGGCTGTGCACTGCCGGACGTGGCGGACGCGCTCCTCGCGACGGACGCCTTCCTGTTGGCTGGGGGTGACGAGTGCAACCATGAGTGACCTCGCGACCATCACCCTCCCATTACCCCCGACGCGCACCCCGGGGGCACCGCCGGGCACCTCCGCCGGGCTCCCCGGCTACTGCCGCGAGCTGTTCGGCGACTTCACCCGCGCCGACCAGCGGCGCTGGGGCGAGGTGTATGTGCGCGGGCTGCTGGACGTGCCCGGGCGCAAGACACCCGCCCGGATCTCCGAGCAGGTGCTCGGCAGGCGGGCCGTGCAGCAGATCCAGCAGTTCGTGAACCAGAGTCCATGGGCGTCCGCTCCCGTGCGGGGGCGGCTCGCCCGGCAGGTGGTGCGGGCCTTCCGCGCCGAGGCCTGGTCCATCGACGAGGTCGTCTTCGCCAAGAACGGCGACCGTTCGGTGGGCGTGGCCCGCCAGTACGCGGCCTCCCAGGAACGGACGGTGAACTGCCAACTGGCGCTCGCCGCCTCGCTGGTGGGCCAGGCGGGCGGGGTCCCGGTGAACTGGCGGCTGCTGCTGCCGGCCCGCTGGGACCGGGACGAGCGACTGCGCGGCCAGGCCCACGTACCGGCCCAGGAACGGTGCCGGCCGCGCTGGAGCTATGTACTGGAAGCGCTCGACGAGATGCTCGACGAGTGGTCGCTTGAGCCGCTGCCGGTGCTGGCCGACTGGCGCTGCGAGAGCGACCCGGACCCGCTGCTGCGCGGTCTGGAGGCGCGCGGCCTGGGCTATCTCGTACAGGCGGCCCCGCACACCCCGGTGCTGCTGCCCCGGCGGCAGGCCGCCACCCCGGGTATGCGCGGCACGCTCGCCGAACTCGCCGCGCACGCGGCGCGCCACGGTGAGCGGGCCTCGGTGACCTGGCACGACCCGGTGACCGAACGCATGCGGCATTCGGAGTTCGTGACCGGCCCGGTGCTGCTGCGCGCGGACCCGGCCGCGGGCACACTCCCCCGGCCGCGTCTCCTGCTCGCGGACTGGCCCTACGGCCGCTCCCGGCCGCGCGCCTACTGGCTGACGAACCTCCCGGCCCGCCGGCTGGCGGAGATCGTGCCGCTGGCGCAGTTGCGGCGGTTCGCCGAGGGGGCGCTCGGCCGGATGCACGAGGAGTTCGGGCTCGGCGACTTCGAGGGCCGCTCCTTCCGGGGCTGGCACCACCATGTGACGCTGGCCTCGGCCGCGCTCGGCTACGACATGGTGCGCCAGCAGGCGGACGAGAGAGCCCTGAGCCGCCCGCGTGCCTGAACCCGCACCCCACGGCGGCCCCGTACGGATACGTCCGTACGGGGCCGCCGTGCGCTCACTTCTGCCAGCCGACCCGGCTGAAGTCGACGTCGCCGAGTCCCGGCACCCCGTAGTTGGCCAGGCCCTTGCGCACGGCGAGGATCTGGGGGCGCTGGTAGAGCTCGATGTCGTGGCCGAGCCGCCAGATCTCGGCGTCCGCCCGGTCGTAGAGCCGCTGGGCGGTCCGCTCGTCGAGGGCGCCGACGGCCTGGCCGAGGAGCTGGTCGACCCGCGCCGATCCGACGCCGCCGTAGTTCTGGTAGGGCTGTCCCGCTGTGGGGCGGCGGTAGATGGCGTAGGCGGAGCTCGGGTACGTCAGGCCGGTGAAGCGGAAGATGGCGAGGTCGAAGTTGCCCTTCTCCAGGTACTGCGGCGCGTAGGCGGACGCGGGCACCTTCTGGATGTCGACCCGGATGCCGGCCTGGGCGAGCATGTGCTGGACGAGCTGGGCGAGGTCCTCGCCGAGCCGGTTGGTGCCCCCGCTGAGCACGAAGCGGAGGGTGAGGCTGCGGCCGTTCTTGACGCGGGTCTCGCCGGCGCCCGGGCTCTTCCAGCCGGCGGCGTCCAGGGCCTCTTCGGCGGCCTTGAGGTCGTAGGTGCCGTAGGGGCGGGAGTTGTCGGTGTATCCGGGCTGGTTGGTCATGAAGAAGTGGTTGCCGAGCAACGGCACCTTCACCGGGAGGCCTTCGGCCGCGACATCGGCCAACGCGGGGCGATCGACGGCCTGTTGGACCGCGTTGCGTACCGTTCGGTCGGCGAGCGGGCCGCCCGCGCCGTTGAGGGTGATGTGCACCTCGTCCCAGGCGGAGCCGATCCGGATCTCGCTGTCTTGTGCGTTCTTCAACTGGGCGTAGGCCTCGCTGGTGGCCGCGTTGACCGCGTCGACCTCGCCGTTCAGGAAGGCCTGGAGGGCGGCGTCGGCGTCGAGGACGCGGAAGACGATCCGGTCGAGCCGGGGTTGGGTGCCCCACCAACGGGGGTCGGGGACGAGGGTGAGGGTCTGCGCGGTCCGGTCGACCGAGGCGAGCTTGAACGGGCCCGCGCTGATGGGCAGTTGGCCCCGCCAGCCCGAGTTGAAGCGCTGCGGGGTGTCGTAGGCGGCGGCCGGGAAGAGCGGGGTGAACAGCCTGCGCCAGTCGGCGTACGGCTGCTTGAAGGTGATCCGCACCTCGTGCGCGCCGGCGCCCTGGCGTACGCCGGCGATACGGTCGTAGCCGCTGGTGTCGGCGACCAGGTAGCGCTGGTCGGCGCCGCCGAGCGCGTGCCACTGGGCGGCGAAGTCCCGCCAGCTCAGGGCCGTTCCGTCGGACCAGCGGGCCTTCGGGTTCAGCCGGTAGGTGACGACCTGGGGCGAGGTGCCGGTGACGGACGCGGAGAGCAGGTACTCCGGCACCGCGTGCGGGACGCCCTTGGCGTCGCGGGCGAAGAGCCGGGGCTCGGTCATGCTGTCGACGGTCCACACGTCGTCCAGGGCGCCGTCGACATGGTCGAAGTTGAACTGCGTGATCATCTGCGACATCGGCAGGGTCAGCGTGCCGCCCGCGCGGAGGGCGTCCGAGGGCTGGGCGTTGATGTCGTAGGTGCCGTAGGTCGGCAGCGCCGGACGGCGGGCGGGGCCCGGGGAACCGGAGCAGCCGGCCACGGCCAGGAGGACGAGCGTGCACACCAGCGAGCGCGCGAGCCGGCCCCGTAATCGCTCCACCCTACGGCCCTCCCAGTACGGACGAACCGTCAACTGCCCGAACTGTCCTGCGCATTGCGGAGCCGGAGCTTAACATCACGATGTGTCACCCATATGAAGCGGAACGAGGGCCCATGCTCTCCCTGGTCGTCAGGCGCCTGGTCCACTGCACGATCCTCTTCCTCACCTCCGTCGTCCTCACCTACGCGCTCGCCTCGACCGCGCTCGATCCGCGCGCCTACTTCGAGGGCCGTCAGCCGCCTCCGCCCGCCCGGGTCGTCGACGCGGAGCTGGCCCGGCTGGGCATGGACGACCGCGCTCCGCTGCCGGAGCGCTTCGCGCACTGGGCGGGGCGGGCCGTCCACGGCGACCTGGGCCTGACCATCGACGGGGAGTCCGTGGACGCCGAGTTCGGCCGCCGGGTCGGGGTGTCGGTGCGACTGCTGCTGGTGGGCACCCTGGTGGGTACGGCGGTGGGGGTGCTGGCCGGAGTGTGGGCGGCGGTCCGCCACCGCCGGCCGGGCGACCGGATCCTGACGGTGTTCTCGTTCGCGGTGCTGTGCGTGCCCACGTTCGTGCTGGCGCTGCTGCTGAAGACCGGCGCCCTGGCGGTCAACCGGGCCGCCGGGAGCCAGGTCATCCTCTACACGGGCGAGCACACACCGGGACTGCAGGGCGACTGGACCGCCCAACTGCGGGACACCGCGGCCCACTTGCTGCTGCCGGCGATCTGTGTGGCGATCCCCGCGATCGCCTCCTACAGCCGCTACCAGCGCGCCGCCACCCTCGACGTGCTGGGCGCCGACCATCTGCGCACCGCCCGGGCCAAGGGGCTCACCCCGGGCCGTGCGCTGCTGCGGCACGGGCTGCGGATCTCGCTCGTCCCGGTGTCGGTGTTCTTCTCCTTCGGGATGCTGACCCTGTTCACCGGTGCCGTGTTCACCGAGGCGGTCTTCGGCTGGCCCGGCATGGGCAGTTGGCTCGTCGACTCGGTACAGAAGGGCGATGTGAACTCGGTGGTGGCCGTCAACATCTTCGCCGCGGCCGTCGTCCTGCTCGCCGGACTGGTCGCCGACGTCCTGCACGCACTGCTCGATCCCCGGGTACGGCAGCCATGAGGGCCGGCGGACGGGGGCGCGCGGTACTGCGCCGGACGGTACGGCGGCCGGGGGCACTGTGCGGGCTCGCGGTCCTGCTGGTGCTGTTCGCCCTGGCGTTCGTGGGGCCGTACCTCAGCCCGTGGACGCACACGGACGTCGACTACACGGCGCTGCGGCAGCCGCCGGACGCGCGGCACTGGATGGGCACCAACCGGATCGGGCAGGACGTCTTCGCCCAGGTGGTGCGGGGACTGCAGAAGTCGCTGCTGATCGGGCTCCTCGTCGCGGTGTTCTCGACCGGGCTCGCCGCGGTGGTGGGTGCCTGCGCGGGCTACTTCGGCGGCTGGACGGACCGGGTGCTGATGTTCGTCGTCGACCTCATGCTCGTCCTCCCCGCCTTCCTCGTGCTGTCCGTGGCCGCGCCCCGGCTGCGCGACCGGAGCTGGATCGCGCTGGTCGGACTGCTGGCGCTGCTGGGCTGGATGGTCACCGCGCGGGCGGTGCGCGGGATGACCCGGTCACTGAAGGAGCGTCAGTTCGTGGTGGTGGCACGGCTGATGGGGGTCTCGCCGGTACGGATCCTGTGGCGGCACGTGCTGCCGCACACGGCGTCGTTCCTCATCACGGACGCGACGCTGGCCGTGGGCGCGGCGGTGATCAGCGAGACCGGGCTGTCGTACTTCGGTCTGGGAGTGCAGCCCCCGGACGTGTCCCTCGGCACGCTGATCGCGGACGCGACGGATGTGGCCCTGGTGTATCCGTGGATGTTCTTCTTCCCCACGGGGCTGCTGATCGCGTTCGTGCTGGCCGTCAATCTCGTCGGCGGCGCCCTGCGGGACGCGCTCGATCCGGCGACGGCGGACGGCGTCGCACCGTCGCGCGCCACCGTGTCGACGGGGGTGTCCGGGTGAACGCCGTCCTGGAGGTCCGTGACCTGACGGTCGCCGTCGGCGCCGGGCGACAGCCGCCGGTGCCCGTGGTACGAGGCGTCGATCTCACCCTCCGCCGCGGTGAAGTACTGGGCCTGGTGGGCGAGTCGGGGACGGGCAAGACCCTGACCGCACTCTCCCTCCTGGGGCTCGCGCCGCCGGACGCACGGGTGGCCGGATCGGTACGGCTGCTGGGCGAGGAGCTACTGGGGCTGCCGGAGCGGGAGTTGGCACGGTTGCGCGGGCGCCGCATCGCCATGGTCTTCCAGGACCCGCTGCACGCCTTCACCCCGGTGCGGCGGGTCGGCGACCAGCTCGCGGAGGCGGTGCGCATCCACCAACGGCCGCGCCCGCGCCGGGAGTCGGCGCTGCGCCGGGCGGTGGAGCTGCTGGACTTCGTCGGGGTGCCGGAGCCGTCACGGGCCGCGCGGGCCTACCCGCACCAGTTGTCCGGGGGGATGCTGCAACGGGCGGTGATCGCGATGGCGATGGCCAACGGCCCCGATGTCCTGGTCGCGGACGAGCCCACCAGCGCGCTCGATGTCACCGTGCAGGCCCAGGTGCTGGACGCGCTCGCCGACGCCCGCCGGGAGACCGGCGCGGCCCTGCTGCTGGTCACGCACGACCTCGGTGTGGTCGCGGGCACGGCGGACCGGGTCGCCGTGCTGTACGCGGGCCGGGTGGTGGAGACGGGCCCGGTCGAGGCGGTACTCACCCGGCCCCGGATGCCCTACACGGTCGGACTCGTCGGCTCGGTACCCCGGGCCGACGCCCGCGTCCCCCTCACCCCGATACCGGGAACGGCCCCGCCGCCGGGCACGGTTGGCCCCGGCTGCGCCTTCGCGCCCCGCTGCCCGCTGGCCCAGCCGGAGTGCGAAACCGCCGACATCCCCCTCTTGGGCGTGGACAGCCCGTCCCGGGCGGGCCTCGCCGGACCCGCCAGCCACGAGGCGGCCTGCCGACGCATCCCCGTGGTCATCCACCGGACGGCTACGGGACTTTTTCCACCGGGCGGGGCGGCGGCTGACGTGGGCGGGGTGCGGTCCGGACCGGGCGCAGCCGACGCAGGCGGGCGGCACGCCGAACCGGGTGCGGCATCGATTGACGCGAGTGGGAGGCGAGACGGACCGAGCGCGGCATCGGCCGACACAGGCGGGCGGCACGCCGGACCAGGTACGTCAGCGGCTGACGCCGGCGGGCGGTGGGCCGGACCAGGCGGGACATCGGCCGACGCAGGCGCACGGCATGCCGGACCAGGTGCGGCATCGATCGACGCAAGCTGGAAGTGGGCCGGACCGGGCGGGGCATCAACTGACGCAAGCGGGAGGCGAGACGGACCGGATACGTCACCAACTGACGCCGGCGGGAGGCACGCCGGACCAGGTACGTCACCGGCTGACGCCGGCGGGCGGTGGGCCGGACCAGGCGGAGCCTCAGCCGTCGTGCGCGGGAAGCATGCCGGACCGGGCGAGGCGCGCGGCGTCCACCGCTCGGCGTCAACCGCGCCGGGAGAGCGACCCTCGGCACCGGGCAAAGGACCCACCACTCCAGGCGAGCGGCCTGCACCCCCAGGCGATGGGAGGCACGTCCCAGACGAGCGGCCCTCGACAGCGGGCAAAGCGCCCACGGCCCCGGGCGAACCACCCGCACCACCAAGCAAGAGGCCAGCCACCCCAGGCCAAGGCCACATCACGCCCGGCGGAAGACACGCCCTCCCAGGAGAAGGGCGCGCCGGTACGCACCCCGGCCACGCGCTCCCAAGTGCCCCGCAACCAGCGCCGTTTCCCCTGTCCCGCCCCGGCCCGGTCACTCCCGAGGTCGTGCTCCGGGTCTCCGGTCTCGCCAAGACATACGTGCCCGTCAGCGGTCGGCGTCGCCGTGAGCGGGCGGTGCGGGCGGTCGAGGAGGTCGATCTGGAGGTGTGTCGCGGGGAGACCCTCGCGCTGGTCGGTGAGTCCGGGGCCGGGAAGTCGACGGCGCTGATGGAGATCGTGTCGCTGGCCGCCCCGGAGGCGGGGACCGTGGAGATCCTCGGGCAGGACGTCGCGCGGTTGAGCCGGCGGACCGCGCGGCTGCTGCGCGGTGCCGTGCAGATCGTGCCGCAGGACCCCATGTCGAGTCTGGATCCGCGGATGCCGGTGGGCGACATCGTCGCCGAGCCGTTGTACGCCCGGCGGGTGCCACGGGACGTCGTAGCGGCGCGGATTCCGCGGTTGCTCGCGCAGGTGGGGCTGGATCCGGCGGACGCGGAACGCTATCCGCATCGGTTCTCCGGGGGTCAGCGTCAGCGGGTCGCCATCGCGCGGGCCCTGGCCGTGGACCCCGCGCTGTTGCTGCTCGACGAGCCGGTGTCCGCGCTGGACGTGTCCGTGCAGGCCCAGATCCTGGATCTGTTGCTGCGGCTCAAGCGGGAGTTGGGGCCGGCGTATCTGCTGGTGTCGCACGATCTGGCGGTGGTCCGGCAGATCGCCGACCGGGTGTGCGTGATGTATGCCGGACGGGTCGTGGAAACGGGGCCCGTCGCCGAGGTGTTCGGCGGGCCCCGCCATCCCTACGCGCGGGCGCTGCTGTCGGCCGTCCCGCTGCCGGACCCGGTCGCCGAGCGCGCCCGGCGCCGGATCGTGCTGCCCGGTGAACCCCCGGCCGGGGCGCCGCTCGTCGCGGGGTGCCGTTTCCGGCCCCGCTGTCCCGTCGCCGCGGCCCTCCCGGCGGCTCGGCGGCTGCGCTGCGAGACCGAGATCCCGCGGCAGTCGCAGGTCACTCCGGCCGGCAACCATACGGTGGCGTGCCACTTCCCGCACCGGGGACTGCCCTGGGAGCAGACACGGACAGACCGGGGGACGACCGGCCGGCCTTGGAGCGAGCCGCCGGACCGTCCGCCGGTCCGCTGAGCCTCCTGTGCCGTTGTCCGTACGGCCGCCTCAGCAACAGGCGCCGCTCGCACCGCTCGACTGTGCGATGCCCTCGCGCAGTGGGTGGGTGGTGGCACCCGAACCGTTCAACCAGAGTCCGCTCGTCACAAGCCCACCGACGAAGACGACGATTGCTATGAGCGTGAATACTTTGATACTCATGAAAATCTCCTCTCCGAGCATTTACGGATGACGCGTTGACAAGTTGAGTCAACAAGAACTTACTCAATGAGTCAAGTATTAATCTCGCAAAAGACGATCTCGAAAAACGGAATGCCCCCACCCAATTGAAGTTAGAATCGACGTAAATTCAGAAAATGCCTGTCCAGGCCACTTCGCGCCAGCGAATCGATCAAGGAAACTTCATTGGATCGCGGACGACTTACTGGTAACGTTGATCTGTCATCCCGGTGGTCAAAGCCACCTCCTAGGAGCCCACATGGACCCTCTCGAAAACACGACGACCGCAGGGCTGGGCGACCGCATCCGGCTGCTGCGCGGCAAACGTGGTCTCAAGCAGCAGGACCTCGCGTCCAGCGAGATTTCGGCGAGCTACATCTCCTTGATCGAATCCGGCAAGCGCGCACCGTCGGACGCGGTGCTCGCCGCCCTCGCGGAGCGCCTCGGATGTTCCGCCGAGTACCTGCGCAGCGGACGGGACGACCACGAGCTGGAAGAGGCGCGCCTGCGGCTGGCCTTCGGTGAGATGGCCCTGCGCAACGGCAGCAACGGCGAGGCACTGCAGACCCTCAGCGAGCTGCTGACGAAGCCCAACCTCCTGGACGTCTCGATGACGCGGCGGGCGCGCATGGGGCAGGCCTCCGCGCTGGAGAAGCTCGACCGGACCGAGGCCGCCATCGCGGTCCTGGAGGAGCTGCAGCGGGACCCCGACCTGGCGCCGGGCTCAGCCGAGTGGTGCCAGATCGCGGTGGCCCTGTGCCGCTGCTATCGCAACGCCGGCGACATCACGCTCAGCATCGAGATCGGCGAGCGCGCCATGGCACGGCTGGACGCCCTCGGCCTGGACGTGACGGTCGACCACGTCCAGCTCGGTGCCACGCTCATGGGCTCGTTCCACATGCGCGGCGACCTCATCCACGCCCAGCTGATGGGCGGCAAGCTCCTGGACGCCGCCGAGAAGCAGGGCGCGCGGGCAGCGCGCGGCGCCGTCTACTGGAACGCCGGTCTTGTGGCCCGCTCGCGCGGCCAGCTCAACGAGGCGCTGGCCCTGGTGGAGCGGGCGCTCGCGCTGATGTCCGAGGACGACAACCTGCGCCATCTCGCCATGCTCAAGATGAACTACGGCTCCCTGCTGCTCCAGGTCGACGAGCCCGAACCGGCGCGCGGCAAGCAGCTGTTGGAGGAGGCGCAGCAGCTCCTGGCCGAGGTGGGCAACGCGCCGGAGCTCGCCCAGTGCGAGATCGGTCTCGCCGACGCGGACGCGATGCTCGGGCAGTGGGACGAGGCGGCGGCGCACGCCGAGCGGGCTCTCGGGCTGACCGGCACCGAGTCCCGCATCCAGGCCGTCGGCGCGCGCGGCACGCTCGCCGAGATCCAGCTGATGCGCGGCAACCACGAGCAGGCCGCGCAGTATCTGCAGGCCGCCACCCGGCAGCTGCGCCAGTTCCGCCCGTCCCACCAGGTGGCCCTCAACTGGCGTTACCTGGGCGACCTGTGGAAGCGGCAGGGCAACACCGCCGAGGCGCTCAAGGCGTACGACCGGGCGCTGTCGGCCGCCGGTATGGCACCGCACCGCGACCCCGGCCAGATCCTCTCCGAGCAGCACCGCGCCTGAACTGCCCGCCGTATTCCCGAATCCGGTACGGACCTTTGACCCTCACCCCGGTAAAGGCCCGGACCTTTCGCCGTAGAGCGGTCCGGCGGGGCAGGCGACCCGGTTCCGTTTCCGGCCGGATCCGAGCCCTCCGAACCCCCCGCCTGGAAGAGTGTCCGGGGCGGGGGGTTCGTCGCGTCTCCGTTCGACGGGCGGCAAGGACATGGCGTCCGCCGGCGAATTCCTCTCGGCCTTCCGCCACCGGATTTCCCGCGTGCACCCAACCGGAATTCCCTTGTACGGCCCGGGAGTTCATATTCCGGCGGGTGGCGGTGAATTCGGCGGAGTTCAGCGGGAGGTGTTCGCCAGCCGGTGCACGGCGGCGAGCGGAACCTTCAAACGGTCGGGACGGTGGCGGGATTCGTATACGGCTTCGTACACGGCCTTGTCCGCCTCGAAGGCGCGCAGAGCCACCGGCTGGCAGCGCGGGTCCTCCCGTCCGGCGGAGGCGTATCCCTCGATGAAGGCCCGCCGGTTGCGCACCGCCCACGCGTAGGCGCGCCGTCGTCGGCGCAGTCGCCGCGCGGGCGAGCCGTCCTCCCCCGCATCGCCGGACTCACGGGCGGCCAGGCCGGTGCGGGCCGCGTAGTCGAAGGAGCGCAGCATGCCCGCGATATCGCGCAACACCGGCTGCGGGCGGGCGCGTTCGGCGGCGGGCCGGGCCGGTTCGCCCTCGAAGTCGACGATCCGCCAGCCGTCCGCCGCGCGCAGCGCCTGGCCCAGGTGCAGATCCCCGTGGGTGCGCTGGGCGAAGACGGGGCTGCCGCGCCCGGCGACCCGGGCGTAGTCGTCGAAGAGGGCGCCGAGCCGGGTGCTGTAGCGGGCGAGTGCCGGGACCTCCTCGGCGGCCTCCTTGAGCCGCATGTTCATGCGTGCCGCCTCCTCGGCGACGTCCTGTGCCGTGAGCCGACTGCGGCCGAACGCCTTGCCCAGCGCGCCGTGCACGTCCGCCACGGCGCGGCCGAGCCCGTGCGCGTCCGCGGTGAAGCCACCGGTGGCCGGCGCGGTGCGGCCGGCGCCGTCCATGCAGTCGCCCGCCTGTCGCACCGCCTCCTCCCAGCCGTCGCGGGCGTCGGGCAGGAACTCCTCGATCAGGCCGAGCACCAGGCCCTCCGCGCCGGGGGCGTCGCTGTGCAGCGCGCCGTAGAGGTGGGGGGTGCGGGCGCAGTGCTGCCGGGTGAGCGCGTGCAGGGCCTCGACCTCGGTGTGCGGTCCCGGTTCGGGGCGGCGGAAGATCTTGAGGAGGATCCGGCCGCCGTACGCCACGGCCGTGTTGCTCATCTCGCCGTCGAGCGGGTGGGGCACCAGGCCGACGGGCAGTGGATAGCGGCCGGTGCGTTCCAGGCGCAGGCCGGGGCCGGTGCCGGGGCCCGCGAGGGTGCGCAGCAGCAGCCCCAGCAGGGCGCCGTCGGCGAGGGCGTCGTAGACCTGCCAGCCCTGGAAGGGGCCGGTGGGCACGGTGGCGATGGCGGCCGGTTCGAGGCGGGTGGGGAGGTGGGGGCGCAGGCCGAGCAGGAGTTGGTAGTCGAGGACGGGCCGGTCCTCGCGCCGGGCCGAGACCACGGCGTGCAGCAGCAGGGGTGGTTCGGTGCCGAGCACGGTGGCGGCCCTGGCTTCGAGCCGGGCTCCGCCGTAACGGGCGTCGAACCATCGGCGGCCCTCCAGCCATGGTCCGAGGGCCGGCAGCAGGGGTTCGAGGATGCCGTCGCTCATGATCCCTCCGCGGGTGTGAGCACGTGGGCGACCTGGTGGGCCGGATCGAGGCGTACGTAGGTGGACTCGCCCCAGGCGTAGGTCTCCCCGGTGAGTTCGTCGCGCAGCTTGAGGGTGCCGTCGGCGGGCAGGCCGAGGACGGCCGGGTCGCAGGTGACGGTGGCCTCGTGGGCGTGGTGCGGGTCGAGGTTGACGATCACGAGCACCAAGTCGGTTGACCCGTCCGGCAGTTCGACGTGCTTGGTATAGGCGAGGAGCTGGTCGTTGTCGGTGTGCTGCAGGCGCAGGTTGCGCAACTCCTGCAGGGCCGGGTGGAGTCGGCGGAGCCGGTTGAGCAGGGTGATCAGCGGGGTGATGGTGCGGCCCTCGGCCTCCGCCGACGCCCAGTCCCGGGGCCGGAGTTGGTACTTCTCCGAGGCGAGGTAGTCCTCGGTGCCCTCCGCCAGCGGGGTGTTCTCGCACAGTTCGTAGCCGGCGTAGACGCCCCAGCTCGGCGCGGCGGTCGCGGCGAGCACGGCCCGGACCTCGAAGGCGGGCCTGCCGCCGTGCTGGAGGTAGGCATGCAGGATGTCGGGGGTGTTGACGAACAGATTGGGCCGCAGGAAGTCGGCGCTGTCCTGGGCCAGTTCGGGCAGGTACTGGGTCAGCTCGACCTTGGTGTTCTTCCAGGTGAAGTAGGTGTAGGACTGCTGGAAGCCGGCCTGCGCCAGCGCGTGCACCATCGCCCGCCGGGTGAACGCCTCGGCCAGGAACAGCACATCGGGGTCGGTGGCGTCGACCTCCGCGATCAGCCACTCCCAGAACTGCACCGGTTTGGTGTGCGGGTTGTCGACGCGGAAGATCCGCACGCCCAGGGCCGTCCAGTGCCGCACGATCCGCAGCGCCTCGGCGTACAGGCCCTCCGGGTCGCCGTCGAAGTCGAGCTGGTGGATGTCCTCGTACGTCTTCGGCGGGTTCTCGGCGTAGGCGATGGAGCCGTCGGCACGGTGGTGGAACCACTCGGGGTGCTCGGTGAGCCAGGGGTGGTCCGGTGAGCATTGGAGGGCGAAATCCAGGGCGACTTCGAGGCCCAACTCTCTTGCTGTGGCGACGAAGTGGCGGAAGTCGTCCTCGGTGCCGAGGTCGGGGTGGATGGCGTCGTGGCCGCCGTGCCGGGAGCCGATGGCCCAGGGCGAGCCGACGTCGTCGGGGCCGGCGTGGAGGGTGTTGTTCGCGCCCTTGCGGTGCGTGGTGCCGATGGGGTGGACCGGCGGCAGGTAGACGACGTCGAAGCCCATTGCGGCGACGGCGGGCAGCCGCTCGGCGGCACTCCGCAGTGTGCCGCCGACCGGGCGGCTGCCCGCCTGGACCACCGCTCCCTCCGAGCGCGGGAACAGCTCGTACCAGGAGCCGACGAGGGCGCGCCGGCGTTCGACGCGCAGGGGCAGGGGCCGGGAGGCGGTGACGAGGTCACGCAGCGCGTAGCGCCCCAGGGCGGCCGTCACCCGGGGGGCGGTGACGGCGGACAGCCGGGCGGGAGAGGGACCCAGGGTGTCGCGGAGCGCGGCCACGGCCGCGGAGACCGCCTCCCGGCGGTCCGATGCGGTGATGCCGAGTGCCGCCCGTTCGTACAGCAACGCGCCCTCGGCCAGGGTGAGTTCGGTGTCGACGTCCGCCTCGATCTTCAGCGTGGCATCGTGCCGCCAGCTCTCCAGCGGGTCGGCCCAGGCCTCGACCCGGAAGGTCCACAGGCCCTCGGTGTCGGGGACGACGGTCGCCCGCCAGCGGTCGGCGTCCTCGTCGACGAGGGTCATCGGGACCCGGTGGGCCGGGCGCCCCGCGGGGTCGTGCAGGACGACGTCCGCGGCGACGGCGCCGTGGCCCTCGCGGAAGACTACGGCCGTGATGTCGAGGTGTTCGCCGGTCACGGCCTTGGCGGGCAGCTCCCCGTCCCGCACCCGTGGTCGGACGTCGAGGACGGGGATGCGCCCGGTCACCGGTGTCATGGTCGACTCCTCCCGGTCGGATCCCGTCAGCGGAGCCCGGTCGGGGCCGGCGTCCGGGCTGCGAGCAGGTCGATGATGGTCCGTGCGAAGAGGTGGCAGTGGTTGCCGGTGCGGCCGGTGACCAGGTCGTCATGGATGACGACGTCCTGGTCGACGTACTCGCCGCCCATGTTGCGCAGATCGCCCAGCAGGTTGTTGTGCACCACCGCGCGCCTGCCCTGCATCAGTCCCTGCACGGGCGCGGCGAGCCACATGCCGTGGCAGATGATGCCCTTGAGGATCGCCGGGTCGGCGAACGCGCGGCGCAGGAACTGCGAGGCGGGTGGCAGGAGTTGGGGGTCCTCGGTGAAGCGCAGCCGGTCGGCGACCATCCCGGAGGGGACGATCACCGCGGAGTACTCCTTCAGCGCGAACTCGTCGAGGTCCTCGAAGGACTCGGTGACCTCGAAGGGCATGCGGTGCTCATGGCCCTGGAAGGTCATCTGCTCGTTGCCCCACAGGCGGGACAGGAAGTGGATCTCGGCTCCCTCCTCGGGGAAGCGGTAGCGGTAGTAGAGGATCTCGGGCTCGTAGAAGTCGCTCTCCATCAGGACGGCGATCTTGTGACCGGACAGTCGCACGGCGGCTACCCCTTCCCCTTCGCGGTGACCAGGTCGATGAGGAACGGCCCGCGGTGCGCGAGCGCCTGCGCGACCGCCTCCTCCGCCTGCCCGGGCTTCTCGACCCTTACGGCGGCCACGCCGAGCGAGCCGGCGAGGGAGACGAAGTCGACGGCCGGGCTGCTCAGGTCGAAGATCTCGGGCTGTTCGTGGGCGGGGATGTGCTGGTCCCGCCAGTACTCCTCGATGTTGTTCTCAAGGAGCTTGTAGCGGCCGTTGTTGCAGATGACGAACTTGGTGGGGAGGCCGTAGCGGGCCGCCGTCCACAGTGCCTGGAAGGTGTACATGCTGCCGCCGTCGCCGGTGAAGCCGACCACCGTGCGGTCGGGGTGGGCGAGTTGGGCGCCCAGCGCGCCGGGGATGCCGACGCCGAGGGAGCCGCCGCGGGTCGCCATCCACTGGCCCGGCACGGTCGGCGCGAGCCTGCGGAAGATCTCCGGGGAGGCCGTCAGCGCCTCGTCGAACAGGATCGCGTCCGGCGGCAGTCGCCGCGCGAACTCCTGGGCGAGGGCGATGGTGGGCAGTTCCAGGGCGGTGGCCGTGGCCTCCTCCCGCGCGTCGGCCGCGGCGAGCGCGGCCGAGCGCTGCGCGGCGTGCCGGCGCAGCCGCTCGACCGCCGCCGTCCGCCGCCCGAGGCCCATCTCCCGGCCGAGCGCGTCGGCGAGCAGGCCGAGCGTGGCCTTCGGGTCGGCGACGATACCGAGGTCGACGGGGTGGTTCTTGGCGATCGCGCCGGAGTCGAGGTCGATGTGCACGACCGGGACGCCCGCCCCGAAGACACCGTCGAGGGCCGGGTACACCTCGGGCAGCACATAGGTGCCCACGATCAGGACGCCGTCGGCCGCGCCGGTGATCTTCCGGCTCTGTTCGCCGAACATGTGGCCCAACTGGCCCGCGTAGGCGGGGTGTTCGACGGACAGGTTGACCTCGGCCCAGTCGGCGCCGTACACGTCGGCGCCCCACACCTCGGCCAGCCGCCCCAACTCGGCCTGGGCACCGGCGAAGTGGACGCCGTCGCCGGCGATGACGAGCGGGTTGCGGGCGTCGGCGAGCAGCGCGGCGGCCCTCGCCACGGTGTCGGGGGCGGGCAGGCTGCGGGTCTCCGGGTAGGAGACGGGCGCCACCGGTTCGGCGGTGTCGCGGTCCATGACGTCGGCGGGCAGCACGACCAATACCGGACCGTACGGCGGGGTCGCGGCGACCTTGAAGGCGCGGCGCAGCACCCGCAGCGTGGAGTCGGGGTCGACCACCCGGGTCGCCCACTTGGTCACCGGTTTGGCCATCCCGACCAGGTCGGCGGCCATTTGCGCGTCCATGCTGTCGTAGCGCAGCCCGGCCTCGCCGACCAGGGTGACGATCGGGGCGTGGCCGCGCATCGCCTGGTAGAGCATGCCGATGCCGTTGCCGAGCCCTACTCCGGAGTGGAGTTGCAGGACCGCCGGGGTGCGGGTGGCGCGTGCGTAGCCGTCGGCCATGCCGACGGCCGTGCACTCCTGGAGGGCCAGGACGTACTGGATCGAGGGGAAGGAGCGCAGTTCGTCGAGGAACCCCTGCTCGACCGTGCCGGGGTTGCCGAACATGAACCGGACCCCTTCGGCCTGCAGTTGTTCGAGCAGCGCGATCCGCGCGGGCCTGCTGTCCATCGTGTGCTCACCTCTCGTCGGGGCGGAGGAGCGTCAGGCGGTCGCCGTGGGTCAGGCGGTCGTCCTGAACCCCCACTGCCGCAGGCCCTCTTCGAGGACCTCGACGGTCTTCTGTCCGGTCAGGTAGGAGTCGGGCGTCGAACGGCCCGTGATGAACGGGTAGTCGACGATGACGGAGGTCGTCTTGCCGAAGTTGCCGTGATAGGCGCCGCCGGGTGCGGTGGCGTCGCGCAGGATGTACTCCAGCGGGTACGGCGGCGGCCCCATGACGAAGTCGGTGCCGATGAACCCGGTGCCGTCCTTGTAGTCGTACTCGATGCAGTGGCCGGTGACGTGCTTGCCGCGGATGAGGGACTCGCGGGTCTCCTGGTCGCGGGCGAAGGCGAGGCAGGCGACGCCGTAGCACTCGGCGGCGATCGGCCGGTCCAGTGCGTGGAAGGCGAGGATCAGGTCGTGGACGCGCCAGTTGTTGGCGAGGTCGACGATCGGTCCGCTGCCGCCGACGATCAGCAGCGCGTCGTAGCGGTCGGCGATCTGTGAACGCACCTGCTCCAGGCGGGTGTTGTAGGCCTCCCAGTCGCGCAGGAAGTACGGCTTGGACCGGTAGGGCCGGTCGGGCAGCCAGGACGACAGGTCGAGCGGGTTGTCGAGCCGGTCCGAGTCCTCGACCTTCCGTACCTTGGCGGCGGTCTCGGGGGTGGTGACGGAGCGGCCGAGCGGCGGGTCGACGTACTCGGGGTCCATGCTCGGCGGCAGCGCCTGCGGACGCTTGCCGGTGGGGGTGGCGAAGGTGAGGTGGTAGCCGGCCTGGTCGAAGGTCTCCAGGGGGCCGATCAACTCCTCGCCCCAATAGCCGTGTTCGGACAGGACGACCAGAATGCGCCTGCTCATGGGGTTCCTCCCGTTCGGCGGGACGGTGCCAACTGGCGGATTCCTGTCTACGTCGGGGCCGTTGTCCAAGGCCGTCGGCGGCGCCCCGCTCGCGGCACATCCTCAAGTGGCCGAACGCACTACGGCATGTTGTGGCCATCGGTCTTCATTGCGTGAACCCACCGGCGTACGCCGGGAGTTGCCGCAGCTCGGGCCGCGACTTCGCACAGTGCGGCCGGTCCGCGCGCACGAGCGGACCGGGCGGGCGCGGATGTGGGGTCATCGGACCCGTGCCGCTTCCGGACCCCGGGAGCGGAACCCCGATGAGCGGAGACACACATGCCGAGCGAACAGACCGGCTCCGACCGGGAGATCGCCGGGTTCGTGCAGCGCTGGTACGACCTGCTGAGCGAGCACGCGCCGGTCGAGGAGCTGCTGCCCTTCGTCGCCGACGAGGGCCTGGTGATGGCCTTCCCGGAGCGGACCCTGTACAGCCACGCGGACTTCCGCGACTGGTACACGGCCGTCGGCGAGGCCTACACCGACCAGAGCCACACCGTCGAGGAGGTCACCGAGCAGGAGGACGGCACCCGTGTCGACGTCGACGTCACGGTGGTGTGGACCGCCAAGTCGACGGCCGACGGAACCGTCTCGTCCTTCCGGATCAACCAGAAGTGGCAGCTGGAGCGGCCCGCGCCGGGCGCCCGCCCGCTGATCGTCGACTACCGGGTCGGCGAGCCGGCCGCGATCTGATTCCCGTCACCTTTTGGAGGCTGACATGCCGTCGAAGTCGGTGCCCCTCGGGGCCGATTACATCGTCGTCGGCGCCGGCTCGGCCGGCTGCGCGGTCGCGGCCCGCCTGAGCGAGGATCCGTCGACGACCGTGGTCCTGCTGGAGGCGGGCGGCTGGGACGAGCGCCCCGAGATCCACCGGGCCGACGCGGCCTCGGTCCTCTCGCTGCTCACCGCCGAGTGGCGGAGCGAGATCGACTGGGGCTACGTCACCGAGTCCGAGGCGGGCATGGAGGGCCGCCGAGTCCCCGTGGCCCGTGGCAAGGTCGTCGGCGGATGCAGTTCCGTCAACGCCCTGATGTGGGTGCGCGGCAGCCGCCACGACTACACCCGCTGGGTCGCCGAGGGCGCGACCGGATGGTCCTACGACGAGGTCCTGCCGTTCTTCCGGCTGGCCGAGGACTACTCGGGCGGCGCCGACGGGTTCCGTGGCGCGGGCGGTCCCGTCCGGGTGCGGCAGCTCGATCAACCCTCCCCGATCGCGCGGGCGTTCGTGGAAGGCGCCGGTGAACTCGGGTACGTCGCGGACGGCGACGACGACTACAACGGGGCCCGGCAGGAGGGGTTCGGCTTCCTGTACCAGACGTTCCGCGACGACGCGGGCCGCCGGTGCAGCACCGCCGACGCCTATCTGCGGCCGGCCCTCGGGCGCCCCAACCTGACCGTGCTGACGGGCACCCTGGCCACCCGGCTGCTGCTCACCGGGACGCGGGTCACGGGCGTCGAGTACGTCCAGGACGGCACCCGGCACGAACTGCGCGCCGAGAGCGAAGTCATCGTGTCCGCCGGGGCGTTCGAGACGCCGAAGCTGCTCATGCTGTCCGGGATCGGTCCGGCCGCGCACCTGCGGGCGCACGGTATCCGCTGCGTCCAGGACCTGCCGGGGGTCGGCGCCGGTCTGCAGGACCATCTGTTCACGCCCATCTGCTACCAGTCGCTCCAGGAGCACCCGGACGGGGCGCTGCTGTCCGAGGCGGGGCTGTTCACCCACACCCGCGAGGCCGGTCCTGAGGACTCCCCCGACCTCCAATTCACCTTCGGCCCCATCAAGTTCCTGCCGTCCGACGCCCCCGCCGACCGGTGGGAGGGTCCCGGCTTCACCTTCGCGCCGATCGCGCTGCGACCGGAGAGCCGGGGCCGGGTGCGGCTGCGCGACGCCGACCCGGAGTCCAACGCCGTCGTCAGCGCCGGCTACCTCACCTCCACCGCCGACCTCGACGTCCTGGTCCACGGCGTGCAGTTGGCGCGCGAGCTGGCCGCCACCCGTGCCTTCGACGCGTTCCGCGGCGACGAGCTGGGCCCCGGCAAGAACGTCACCGGGCCGGCCGAGCTGCGCCGGTACGTCGCCGCGAACGCGACCACCCTGTGGCACCCGGCCGGCACCTGCCGGATGGGCACGGGCGCGGACGCCGTCACCGACCCCGAGCTGCGCGTGCACGGCATCGCGGGACTGCGGGTCGCGGACGCGTCGGTGATGCCGTCGATCACCGCGGGCAACACGCACGCGCCCAGCGTCATGATCGGCGAGCGTGCGGCGGCGTTCGTCCGCGAGGCCGCCGTCCCGGCTCTCGCCGAACCGTCCCTGTCCGACGTCCACTTGAGCTAGGGGATGCACCATGTCCGACCTCGACCAGTCCCAGCAGGAGAACCTGAAGCTGTACCGGCGTTTCCTCGACGCGTTCAACGCCGGTGACCAGGCGGAGATGCCCCGGGTCATCGCCGCCGACTTCACCGACCACCACCCCGGGTTCGACATCAACGGCCTCGACTCCTATCTGGAGGCGCTGCGCGGGGCCTACAACACCCTTGATCTGAAGGGTGAGTTGGAGGAGCTGTCGGCGCTCGGCGAGGACCGGGTCCTGACCCGGGTCAAGCTGACCGGCACACATCTCGGCGAGCTGCTCGGCTTCCCGGCCACGGGCCGCAAGGTCGAGTGGACCACCACCGAGATCTGGCGGGTCCAGGACGGCCTGTTCGTGGAGCGGTGGGCGCAGGACGACATGCTCGGGCTGCGCGGGCAGATCTCCTCGGACGCGTCGAACCTGGCCGTCGTCCAGCAGGTCAGCGACGCCGTCAACCACCGCCGCCTGGACGACCTCGACGACCTGTTCGGGCCGACGTTCCACGACAACAACCCGGCGTGGAGCTGCGAGAGCCTGGAGGAGCTGAAGGGCATCATCCAGGGCGCGTACGACGGGCTCGACTTCAGCGTGCACCTCGACGCGCTCTACCCGGCCGCGCCGGACAAGGTGATCATGCACATCACCTTCCACGGCCGGCACATCGCCCCGTTCTTCGGCCAGGAGCCGACCGGCAAGGAGGTCTCCTGGACCAGCCTTGAGGTCTACCGGCTGGAGGACGGCAAGGTCGTCGAGCGCTGGGTGCAGGCCGACACCGCGGGCCTGATGCGCCAGGTCGGCGTGCCCCTCCCCTGACCGTTCCCCTACCCCAGACAGCCACAGGAAAGGACGGGCGCATGAACACCCGAGAAGTGGTCGACACGTACTACCGGCTGGCCAACACGGGCGAGTGGGACGCCTGGTGCGACCTGTTCGCCATCGACCAGACCATGGACGAGCAGCTGGCCGGACATGTCGAGGGCCGCGAGACCCTCCGGGAGATGATGAAGGGCTTCCCGGAGATGTACGCCTCCTTCGCCAACGTGCCCCGGCACGTGGTCGTGGACGGCGAGCAGGCCGCGGTGGTCTCCGACATCACGGGCCGCACCCACGACGGCATCACCGTCGAGGCCAAGGTGTGCAACTACTTCCGTGTCACCGGCGGTCTCATCAGCTACTTCGCGAACTTCCACGACAGTGTGCCGTTCGCCGCGGTCACCGGGACGTGAGGGCGATGACGACCGCTCCGGCCGGCCTGCGGTGGTCGCACGTCGGCCTCAACTGCCGTGACCAGAAGGCCACGGAGGACTTCTACACCCGGCACTTCGGGTTCGCCCGGGCCCGGGTCGTGGAGGCCGACGGGGTCCGCGTGGTGTTCCTGCGCAACGGCCCCGTCTACCTGGAGCTGTTCGCGACCGACGCGGACGCCCTGTTCACCACGGCGAAGGACGGTCCCGACAACCCCGGCACGGCACGCCATCTCGCGTTCCAGGTCGACGACGTGGACGCGTTCCTCACCGCGGCCGGGCGCGAACTGGAGCCGCTGCTCGGCCCGTTGGCCTTCGACGAGTTCATCCCCGGCTGGAAGACGGTGTGGGTGTCCGACCCGGACGGCATCGTGCTGGAGGTCAGCCAGGGCTACACCGATCAGACCACCGACGAACTGGCCACGTACGCCTGACAGGAGAGTGCACCAGCATGAGGCCCGTCCCCGACCAGACCATCCTCCTCACCGGCGCCACCGACGGCATGGGCCGTGAGCTGGCCCGTGAACTCGCCGCGCAGGGGGCGTCGTTGATCCTGCACGGCCGCAACGCGGCCAAGGGCGCGGAGCTGCTGGCCGAGCTGCGCGCGTCCACCGGCAACGACAAACTCAGCTACGAGCTGGCCGACTTCTCCTCGCTGGAGGACATCCGCAAGCTGGCCGACCGGATCCCCGCCACGCACGACCGGCTCGACGCGCTGGTGAACAACGCCGGCATCGGGGTCGAGCTGGTGCGCCACGAGAGCCAGGACGGCCTGGAACTCACCTTCCAGGTCGACTACTTGGCGGCGTACATGCTCAGCTGCCGGCTGGCGCCGTTGCTGGTGCGCTCGGCCCCGGCCCGCATCATCAACGTCAGTTCCGCGGGCCAGGCGCCGATCGACTTCCGCGATGTGATGCTGGAGCGGCACTGGGACGGGGTACAGGCCTACTGCCAGGCGAAGCTGGCCCAGATCAGCCTGACCGTCGACCTGGCGGAACGGCTGCGCGGCACCGGGGTGACGGCCAACGCCCTGCACCCGGCGTCGTACATGCCGACGAAGATGGTGGTGAACCTGTTCACCCCGCAGTCCACGGTCGCGGAGGGTGTGCACAGCACCCTGCGCCTGATCACCGACCCGGCCCTCGACGACGTGACGGGCACCTACTTCAACCGCACCCAGCGCTCCCGGGCGGGCGCCCAGGCCTACGACGAGAAGGCCCGCGCCCAACTGCGGGCGCTGAGCGAGTCGTTGACCGGGGTGACCTTCCCGGGCGACCTGGGCTGAGCGGCCCACGGCAGCACCGAGCCCCCGCCTCGTGCACGCGAGGCGGGGGCTTCGTGGTGTGCGGGTGCTAGTTGGCGGTGACGGACAGCCTGTGGTGGAACACGTTGCCCGGGTCCCACGTGGCCTTCACCTGGCGCAACTTGGCGAGGTTGCCCTTGAAGTAGAGGGTCTGCCAGGGCACGCCCGAGGTGTTCCAGGCAGGGTCGGTGAGGTCGGTGTCGGGGTAGTTGATGTACGAGCCGTCATTGGTGTCGTTCGGCACCGGCACTCCGCCGGTGTCCGCGTACAGGTCGCGGTAGAGGGCGCGCATCCAGGCCACGTGCCGGTCGTCCTGCGCCGGATCGGGCCAGTACGTCGTGAAGTTGGCCTTGAGGACCGAGTCCCGCTGGGCCAGCGCGGTGGCCGTGGGCGACACGGTGTTGACCTTGCCGCCGTAGGAGTAGAGCAGGATACCGGCGTGCCCGTCGTAGGCGGCGTCGGAGAGGTAGCCGTAGAGAGTCTTGGCCTGTGCGGGTGACCAACCCTGGCGCAGATAGGCGCCCTTGGACTTCGTGCGGTTGTAGAGGCCCGTGTCGTAGGGGTCCTTGAGAGTCGTCTTCAGCCAGGGCCAGGAGGAGCGGCCGTCCGTGTACGGGACGCCGATGCCGCCGGCCACCGCCGAGACGTAGGCGTCGAGGAGGGCCGAGGCGTCCGAACGGGTGCCGTCCATCTGGGTGTTGAGGACGAGGCTGCCCTGGATCCGGTTGTAGAGGATCAGGACGCTGTGCAGGCTGTCGTAGGAGGAGCCGGCGACGCTGTTGCGGGCGTGCCAGGCGCCGTGGTTGGCGATCAGCGCGGTGAAGGCGGCCTCCGTCAGGTCGCTCCATTTGATGGCGACGGTCGACTTCAGGAGTGTCTTGGGCGGTCTGGGCAGGAGGGTGGAGGGCTCGGTGCCGGTGGCGTCGGGGGCGCGGAACCAGTAGCGGGTGACGATGCCGAAGGTGCCTCCGCCGCCGCCCGTGTGGGCCCACCACAGGTCGCGGTGCGGGTCGTCGGCCTCGCGGGTGGCGACGACGGCGCGTGCGGTGCCGGAGGCGTCGACCACGACGACCTCGACGGCGTAGAGGTGGTCGACGACGGCACCGTACTGGCGGCACATCGCGCCGTAGCCGCCGCCGGTGACATGGCCGCCGACGCCGACGGTCGGGCAGGTGCCGCCGGGCAGGGACACGCCCCACTCCAGGTACAGGGTGCGGTAGACGTGGCCGAGGGTGGCGCCGCCCTCGACGAGGAAGGCGCGGCGGGCGGGGTCGTGGCGGACCGCGTCCATCTCCGACATGTCGACGAGTGTCCGTACGTCCGGGTCGTCGACGAGTCCGTCCAGGCAGTGCCCGCCGCCGCGCACGCCGATGCGTTTGCCGGCGTCGACCGCCTCCTGGACGACGGACACCACCTGCGCGGTGGTGTGGACGAGGCGTATCGAGTCGGGGGCGGCGGTGAATCTCGCGTTGTAGCCGCGGGAGGTGAGGTCGAGATAGCGGGCGTCCGACGCGCCTACGGCGACCGCGGCGGGGGTGGTGGTGCTGTCCGTGGCCGTGCTGTCGGCGGCGAGGGCAGGGGTGGGGACCACGGCCGCGGCGATCCCCGCGGCGGTGGCGGTGCCGAGAAGTCCGCGCCGGGTGAGGCCGGCGGACGGGCGTCGGTCGGTTTGTGGTCGTGTCACTGCTGTCTCCTTCGTCTTCTGGTGGCTGGACGAAAAACTGCCGCCCAGGAGGCCGGGAGCCTTCTGGACGGCAGGAGTTGAGGGGGCGTCAGACGACGTCGTGTCCGCTGACCGTGGTCTCCGGGATCTCGTCGCGGACATCCCAGTGCTCGACGATCAGTCCGCCTTCGAGCCGGAAGATCTCCACGACCACCGAGCCCCGGTCCGTCGCGGTGGCGCGGAAGTGGGTGTGCACGAAGACCAGGTCGCCGGAGCTCGCCGCGCGCTTGATCTCGAACCGTGCGTCGGGGAGCTGCTTGCGGAAGCCCTCGATGAACTCGACCAGCGGCTTGCGCCCGTCGGGCAGGTTCGGGTTGTGCTGGATGAGGTCCGCGGCCAGGTACTTGTCGGCCAGGTCGGTCTGCCCCTGGTTCCAGACGGTCTCCAGGTATTCGCTGACGAAGTGCACCTGGTGGCTGGTCATGAGTTCTCCTTGACTGACTGATCTAACTGATGTGTACAGGTGTGGCGGGCTGCTCGGCGGACGCCGCCGCCGAGGCCTGCCGGACGGACAGCACATGGGCCAGCGCGGCGAGGACGAGGACACCCAGGGCCGCGGCCGGGATGGGGCCCGCGCCCACGCCGGGCAGCAGCGAGCTGCCGATGAAGCTGCCGAGGCTCATCCCGAGGTAGAGCGCGGCGGCGTTCAGGGCGAGGATCAACCCCGGTTGCAGGGGCACGAGTTCGACCAGCCGGGCCTGTTGCGGGGCCTGGTAGAGCTGGCTGAAGAAGGCCCAGAACGCGAAGAACACCAGCCCGGCGTGGGAGTGCGGGGCGACCAGCAACAGGGCGAAGCCCGCCGCGAGTCCGATGACGGCGACGCCCACGGTGCGGTCCCCGCCGAGCCGTTCGGCGATCCTCGGCGCGGAGGCGTTGCCCGCGACGCCGATGACGCCGAAGGCGAGCAGGGTCACGGAGATCAGCCCGGAGGACGCGTCGAAGCGGTCCTTGAGGTAGGCGCCCGCGATGCCGTAGACGGTGAACTGGGCGGCCATGAAGAGGAGGGTCGTCGAGACGGTGGCCACGGTGGCGGGGGTGTGCAGGGCGCCGCGGTAGGCGCGCACGGTGGGCGGTTCGCCGGCCGGGATCTCGGGGACGAACACGAACACCGTCACGAAGGCGATCGCGGAGAGCGCGGCCACGCCCAGGAGGGCCGGGCGCCAGCCGAGGCTGCCGCCGAGGAAGGAGGCCAGCGGCACACCGAGCACTGCGGCGGCCGTCATCCCGCCGAAGACGGTGGCGAGGGCCCGCTGCCGGCGCTCCGGCGGGACGATGAGCGCCCCGGCCGCCGAGGCGCCGGGGCCGAAGACGGCGGCGCCCATCGCGGCGAGGACCCGAGTGGCCGTCAGGAAGCCGTAGTTGGGCGCCACGGCGCCGAGCGCGGCGCCGACGGTGAGCAGCGCGATGCCGGCGAGGAGGACGCGCTTGCGGTTCCAGCGGCGCAGCAGGATGGGGGCGGTGGGTGCGCAGACCGCGAAGGTGAGGGCGAAGACGGTGACGAGGATGCCCACCGAGGCGGGCTGGACGTGCAGGTCGTCCCCGATCGGACCGTTCAGGCCGACGACCGCCAGCGAGATCGTCCCCAGGCTGAAGTAGCCGAGTGACAGCGACAGCAAGGCCGGTAGGGCGTTGCGGGACGGCATCACGCCACCTCCTCTTCCGAACGGGAAAGTTGCATACGGCGACCGTAGGAACGCCGCCCGGACCCTCGCGCGCGTCGCGAGGAGGCCGGCGGCACTGCCCGAGGTCCGTCCCCGCACTACGTCAGGTCGCGCCGAAGGACCGTGAGCGCAGCACCAGCGGCACGCTCCGGCCAGTACTGATCAGCCAGTGCTCGACGCCGTTGACCAGCAGAAGCAGCAGGGTGGTGAGGGCCAGCACGGCGAGGGCCGGCACGAGGGGCGCGACGACGGCGGCGGCCAGCAGGACCAGTCCGCAGTAGAAGCGGGTGGCGGACGCGGCACCGAACATCCGGCGGCGCGTATAGCAGAACGTCAGCAGGATCAGGGCGGCGCCGACGGGCAGCAGTCCTGCGGCGCCGGAGTGCGGGACCCGCAGCGGGTCGTGCACGGTGCGTACGGCGCCGACGGAGACCAGCAACAGGCCTGCGACCAGGGCGAGATGGCCGTAGCTGAGGACGTCGCGGACGACGACGGCGGGGGTGGGGTGGGTGCGCAGGGCGTGGGCGACGGCCGAGGCGGCGAGGTGGAAGTAGAGCCACCACAGGGCGCAGCCGATGAGGAAGGCGAGGACGAGCGCGGTCAGACTGACCGGGTCGAGGGGGCCCTTGGCGACTCCGGCGCCGACGGAGAAGATGTTCTCGCCGAGGGCGATGATGATGAACAGCCCGAAGCGCTCAGGGAGATGGTTGACGCCGAAGGCCAGTCGCCGCAGATGGCCGCTGAGCAGCACGGGCGCCACGAGTTCGGCGATCACGGCGAACGCCCAGCACACCTCGCGCCAGGGGGCGGGGAGGGTGGCGGCGGCGAACAGCACCAGGGCGAAGGCGAGTCCGGCCCGGTAGGGGTGGATGGTGTAGAGGGCGCACTCTCTGCGGATGGCCTCGCCGATGAGCAGGCGCAGCGCGAGGTAGCTGCCCGCGTACAGCAGGGCCTGTTCCCGGTCGACGAGCGCCTGCGGTGCGGCAACCGCCATGCCGTAGACGGCGAGTGCGGTCATCAGGAGGAACACGCGTTGCAGATTGGTCTCGTGGACGGCGTTCATCGCCATGACGACGTCCACCCAGGCCCACCAGAGCGGGACGAGCGCGAGCAGACACTGTCCGAGGACGGGCCAGGTGGGGTGTCCGGCGAGCAGATGCGCGATCTGGCCCACGCCGAACGCGAGGACCAGATCGAAGAAGAGCTCCGCCCAGGTGGCCCGGTCGCGCACCTGAACGGCCGGGACGGTCGTTGTCGCGGTTGCGTCGGTCATCGTCGTATCGGCGCACGGGCGGGGTCCGGCGGGCGGGGAATCGCCGAACCGGGCTCCTACTGCGGCGAGTCGGGTCACCTGCTGTGGGAACTCCGGGGCCCTTGGAGCAACTCCCTTACGGTGGCGGCGACATGGCTGCCGTCGCGGGTGGCGGTGGCCACGCTCTCCCCGGGGTGCAGCACACTGCCTGCGGCGAACACGCCGGGCCGCGAGGTGTGCAGGCTCCCGTCGACGGCGGGGCCCCGGGTGCCGGAGTCCAGAACGAGCCCACCGCGCCTGGCGAGTTCGTGGTCGGGCACGAAGTCCCCGGTGAACACGACGGTGTCACAGGCCAGTCGGGCGGTACGGCCGTCCCGGTGCCGGACGCGGACGCCGGACAGCCGTCCGTGGCCGAGGAGTTCGGTGACCGTGGCGTCGGTGAGGAGCGGGACGGGGTGTCGGAAGCGGAGTCGGGCGTGGTGGGCGCGGGCGGGAGTCGTCTGCGAACGGCCGAACTCGGTGACCATGGCGACGACTTCGGCTCCGGCGGCCCGCGCGGTGTCGGCCGCCGCGTAGGAGACGTCCTCGGCACCGACCACGACCACCCGGGTGCCGATCCGCTGCCGGTACAGGTGCACCGCCTGCTGCAACTCGCCCGAGGTGTACACCCCGTCGGGCCGGGTGCCCGGCACCAGGCGAGCGGCGCGGGGGCGTTCACGGGCACCGGTGGCGAGCACGACGGCCGCCGCACGGACGGTCTCCGGCCCTTGCGGGCCAACGGTGTTGAGGGCCAGCGGCCCCGCCCAGTCGAGGGCGGTGACCCCGGTACGGACGACGGCTCCGGCACGCACGGCGGCGCCGAGCAGCAGGCGGGCGTACGCGGGTCCGGTGAGCGGATGCGTCCAGGTGCCGAAGCCGCCGTGGTGGCAGTGCCGGGGCACTCCCCCGGCCTGCTGTTCCCGGTCCAGGACTTCGACTCGGGCGACTCCGGCAGCGGCGAGACGCGCGGCGCCGGCGAGTCCGGCGGGGCCCGCGCCGACGATCAGGACGTCGACATCGCGGGGTGGGCGTTCGCTCGGTGGTCGGGTCACGTCCCGGCTCTTTCGAACAACTCCCGCACGGCCGCCCCGCAGCAGAACCCCTGACAGCGGCCCGCCCGGGCCCGCGTACGCCGACGCAGGCCGTCGAGGCCGCGCGGCGGAATCGTGCTGGCGAGCGCGTCCCGTATCTCGCCGCGCGTCACGCGCTCGCAGTGGCAGACGAGGGTGCCGTACTCCGGGTCGGCGGCGATGAGTTCGGCCCGTTGGTAGGGGCGGGGGAATGCCTCGCCGAGGTTCGGCATGCGGACCGGTTCCAGATCCTCCGCCGGGCCGAGGCCGAGGCCCGTGTCGGCGAGCAGCGCGGTGACGTGCCCCGCGATCGCGAGGGACGCGGTCAGGCCGGTGGAACGGATGCCGCCGACCGTGACGTACGCCTGCTCGGGGTGCGCGGTGATGCGGTAGTCGTCATACTCGGTGGCCGCGCGCAGGCCGGCGTAGACGGCGGTGATCTCCTCGTCGAGCAGCGCGGGCAGGATGCGGGCGCCCTTCTCCCGCAGCAGGGCGAGGCCTTCGGCGGTCGTGCCGGTCGCCCGCTTGTCGTCCAGGTCCTCGGCGGTGGGGCCGAGCAGCAGGTTGCCGTAGACGGTCGGGGCAACCAGAACCCCCTTGCCGAGTGCCGTGGGGACGGGCAGGAGGATGTGGCGGAGCAGGTCGCGGGCGAGCTTGTCGAAGACGATCAGCTGGCCCCGGCGCGGAGTGACGGTGAAGTCGTGAAGGCCGAGCCGGCGGTCGAGGGTGTCGGCGTGCAGTCCGGCGGCGTTGACGAGGTAATGCGCGCGGAGGGTGCCCCGGGCGGTGCTGAGGACGTGGGTGCCGCCCTGCCGACTCATCTTCTCCACACGGGAGTTGAGGTGCAGGTCGACTCCGTGCCGGACCGCTTGTGTGGCGTAGGCCAGTGTCGTCGTCCAGGGGCAGACGATGCTCTCGCCGGGCACGCGCAGGGCTCCGAGCGCGCCCGGGCCGAGGTGGGGTTCGCGTGCGTAGAGTTCGGAGGGCTCGATCAGACGGGTGGCACGGTGTTCATTCCGTACGGCCTTCTCCGCCAAGTGCGGGAGCTCCGCGAGCTGTTCCTCGTCCCAGGCGACGAGCAGCGCGCCGACCGGCTCGACGGGGATGCCCGACTCCGCCGCGTACGCGGTGAGTTGGCGGGCACCCTCGCGGACGAGGCGTGCTTCGAGGGTGCCCGGTACGGCGTCGAAGCCGGTGTGCAGGATCGCGGTGTTGGCCTTGGAGGTGCCCTGGCCGACGTCGTCCTGGGCCTCGACGATCGCGACGCGCAGCTTCGGGTGCCGGGCCAGTTCGCGGGCGATCGCGCAGCCGACCACTCCCGCCCCGACCACCGCCACGTCGTAACTCCGCGACGGCAGCGGGCCGTTGGCCGTGACGGTCATACGGGGGTGCGGTCGAGCAGGGCGGTGACCTCGGCCCGGAAGGCGGCGAGGCGTTCGGCCGCCTGGTCGGGGCCGATACGGGGCTCGTAGACGGCGGAGGGTTTTCCGCCGGGCAGCGCGTCGGCGAGGGCCAGTCCGGGCTCGGCGCCGAGGCGGGCCAGCGCGCCCGCGCCGAGGGCGGTCGCGTCGGGCAGCACGGACACCTCGACGGGGCGTTGCAGGAGGTCGGCCTGGGTCTGCATGAGCAGGGCGGAGCGGGTGAGGCCGCCGTCGACGCGCAGCACGTCGAGGGGTGCGCCGAGGTCGGTGGCGGCGGCTTCGGCGAGTTCTACGACCTGTGCGGCGAGGCCCTCGCACAGGGCGCGCACCAGGTGCCCGGCCGTGGTGTCGAGGCCGAGCCCGGTGAGGGAGCCGCGCAGGTCGCCGCGCCACCAGGGGGCGGCGAGTCCGGCGAGGGCGGGGACGAAGGTGACGCCGCCGTTGTCGGGGACGGTGCCGCCGACGCGGTCGAGGTCGGCGGGGCCGGTGATGACGCCGAGGTCGGTGAGCCAGCGTACGGCGGACGCCGCCGTGTACACCTGCCCGTCGAGGCAGTAACTGGTCCGCCCGTCCAGCCGCCAGGCCACGCAGCTCACCAGGCCCGAGTCCCCGCGCCGGGGTGTGTCGCCGGTGTGCGCGAGCAGGAACGCCCCTGTGCCGTAAGTGCACTTGGCGCCGCCGGGTGCGGTGATCCGCTGGGCGAGCAGGGCCGCCTGCTGGTCCACGACGAGTCCGGTGAGGGGGATCTCGGCGCCGAACGCGGTGGTCGTACCGATGGGTTGGGCGCAGTCGACGACTCCCGGGAGGCGTTCGTCCAGGAGTCCGTAGAGGTCGAGGGCGCGGGGCGACCAGGCGGCCTTGTCCAGGTCGAGGAGTTGGGTACGGCCGGCGGTCGCGGCGTCGGTGACATGGGTGCCGGTGAGGCGGTGCACCAGCCAGGAGTCGCTGGTGGTGACCATGCCCTCGCGGGTGAGGTGGCGGCGGATCCAGGCCATCTTGGGCGCGGCGAAGTACGGGTCGAGCGGCAGGCCGGTCAGTCGGCGTAACTCATCAGCGTGCTCGGCGAGTTCGACGCAGACGCTGTCGGCGCGGCGGTCCTGCCACACGAGCGCGTCGGTCAGCGGCATGCCGGTGTCGGGGTCCCAGGCGAGTACGGTCTCGCCCTGATTGGCGAGGCCCAGCGCCGTCACGGGTTCGTCGGCCTCGGCGAGCGCGCGGCGCCCGGCGACGATCACCGACTCGTACAGTTCCTCGGGGTCGGCCTCCACCAGGCCGCCCGGCAGCCGGCGGTTCCCCACCGAGACGAACCCGGTGCCGATCACGCCGCGTTCGGGACAGATCACCAGGGCCTTCGTACCGGATGTTCCCTGGTCGACGGCGAGTACCGGACCCGTCATACCACCCCTCCCGTAGATCAACGCCCGACAGCCTGCCGCCGGTCCGCACACCACGTCAAGCATTTCTGATCTTCAGTCAACTGGCGGATATATCTGTCGAGTTGGGGAGGACCGCGAAACGGGGGACGGTGCGGAACGTGCGCCTCACCGCGCTCGGCGGTGGTCCGGGCATCGTCCGAAACCCATGCTCACAGCCCCGCACCGGGTACGAACTCCCCGTCCGGATACGGCAGGATGAGCGGTCGCGCCGGTGCACGGGTCCGTCCCGGCCGACGCGAGCGCAATACCGGCAATGCCCGCAATTCGAGCAGGTGGCAACGTGACGACACTTCGCATCCGGCCGTTGGCGGCCCTCTCCGCCGCAGCTTCGCTCCCCGGAGGTGACCGATGAACCGTACGCCGACCCTGGACGACTTCATGCTGGCCGGAATCGCCCTGGCCTCGGGCCTGCTGGCGGCGTTTCTGCTGCGCGTACTGCTGCGCTGGCTCGGCAAGCACGCCGACCGCACCCGCTGGAGCGGCGACGATGTGATCGTCGACGCGCTGCGGACCGTGGTGCCGTGGTCGGCGATCGCGGGCGGCGCGGCGGTCGCGGGGGCGGTGCTGCCGCTGACGCACACGGTCCAGCACCAGGTCAACCAGACCCTCCGGGTGCTGATCATCCTCGCCGTGACGGTGTCGGCGGCCCGGGTGATAGCCGGTCTGGTCCGGGCGGTCACCAACTCCCGCTCCGGTGTCGCCGGTTCGGCCACGATCTTCGTCAACATCACCCGGATACTGGTCCTGGCCATCGGCTTCCTGGTGATGCTGCAGACGCTGGGCATCTCGATAGCGCCGATGCTCACCGCCCTGGGCGTCGGCGGTCTCGCCGTCGCGCTCGCGCTTCAGGACACCCTCGCCAACCTCTTCGCCGGCATCCACATCCTCGCCTCCAAGACCGTACAGCCCGGCGACTACATCCGGCTGAGCAGCGGCGAGGAGGGCTATGTCGAGGACATCAACTGGCGTCAGACGACGGTCAGGGCTCTCTCCAACAACCTCGTCGTGATACCGAACGGCCAGCTCGCCAAAACGAACATGACCAACTTCATGCGTCCCGAGCAGCAGTTGACGATCCTGGTCCAGGTGGGCGTCGGCTACGACAGCGACCTGGAGCACGTCGAGCGCGTGACCATGGAGGTCATCGCCGAGGTCATGACCGACATCACCGGCGCGATCCCCGAGCACGAACCGGCCATCCGCTTCCACACCTTCGGCGACTCCCGCATCGGCTTCACGGTGATCCTGGGTGTGGGCGAGTTCAGCGACCAGTTCCGCATCAAGCACGAGTTCATCAAGCGCCTGCACAAGCGGTACCGGCAGGAGGGCATCCGGATTCCGGCGCCGACGCGGACGGTGGCGTTGCAGCAGGGCGCGATCGCCATACCGCAGCAGCGGATCCCGGAGGACGAGCCGGGCGAAGTGTCCTCCACCCGGCTCGACTGACCTGGCCGGTCAACTCCCTCAGAGCGTCGCCGAGTTGTCGTGGTAGTGCCTGCCGGTCCGACTGTGCGGGACGGTGAGCGACGGCTTCACCGGCGTCACCGTCCAGTCCGGATGGCCAGGCATGCGCGGCGTCGCCGTACCGTAGAGCCAGTCCCGCAGGAAGCCGGACAGATCCTGACCGGAGACACTCGACGCGACGGCGATGTAGTCCTCCGTCGTCGCCGAGGAGTCGCGGTACCGGGCGAGGAAGGCGCGCTCCACGGCGTGGAAGGTGTCCTCGCCTATCAACTCCCGCAAGGCGTACAGGACAAGGACGCCACCCAGGTAGCGCTGGCTGTCGAAGAGGTTCACCGCGTTGGGGGTGGCGACCGGGCCCGAGTCGTGGCGCCACTGGTCGCCGCGCGCGTAGGTGTCCTTCATGCGGGCTTCCATCGTGGTCAGCCCGAGGGAGTCGGGCCAGCCGCGCTCGTAGCGGTACAGCAGCCCGTAGAAGTCGGCGTGGCCCTCGTTCAGCCACAGGTCGGCCCAGGTGGCGGGGCTGACGCTGTTGCCGAACCAGGAGTGGACCAGCTCGTGCATCATGTGCGAGCCGATCTTGCTCTCCGTCTGGAGCAGGAAGTTCGGCTTGTACAGGGTGAGGGTTTGGGTCTCAAGTCCCGTGAAGTCGAAGGCATTTGGGTCGTCGGAGTTGCAGGGCAGCAGTCCGTACGTCTCGAACGGGAACGCCCCCAGCCGCTGCTCCAGCCAGTCCACCAGGCCCGGCGTCAGCGCGAGCGCCGGTTCCAGGGCGGCGGCGCGGGCGGTCGGCACGATGTCTCGCAGCGGCAGCCCGTGCGGGCCGCTGCGCTCCTGGACGACGTAGGCGCCGACCGTGATCTGCACCAGCTCGGTCGCCATGGGTGAGCGGGAGCGGTAGCTGAACGCGGTCCGGTCGCCGTCCAGCCGCTCGGTGCACACCAGTTGACCGTTCGCGACCCCGCGCAGCCCGTCCGGGACGGTGATCCGGAACGTGAAGTCGGCCTTGTCGCTGGGGTGGTCGTTGCAGGGGAAGACGGTGTGCGCCAGGTTCGGCTGGCCGCACACCGCGAAACCGTCGGGGGTGACGACCCAGCCGCCGGTGGGCGCGGCGGCGCGGCCCGGGTCGGCGGAGTACTCCACGCAGACGGTGACGCGGGCCTTCGCCGGGAGCGTGCTCTCGGGCGTGATCCGCAGCTTCTCGTCGGCCTGCTCGAAGTCGGCCCTGCGGCCCTGGACACGGACCGTGCGGATGTCGAGGCCGAGGGCGTCCAGGGAGAAGCGGGTCAGGCGGTCGCTCGTATGAAGTTCGATCGTGGCCGTGCCGTCGACGAGCCCGGTCGTCGCGTCGTAGGCGAGGTCGAGGTCGTAGGAGCCGACGCGGTAGCCGTCGTTGCCGAGGCTCGGGAACACCGGGTCGCCGAGGGTCTCCGCACCCTCGGCGCCTTTCCCTCCGGTCGCCGCGTCCGCGTTGCCCCCTCCGGTCGTCCCGTCGTCGTTCCCCCGTCCGGCCGCGAAGGCCGGGGATCCCGTGGTCAGTGCTGTTGCCGTACCGATCAGGGCGGCCAGCGGGGCCGTCACTCTGGTGCGATTTCTCATGATCCGCTTTCGCTCGGGCGGCCGGATGGTCAGCTCCGGCCGTCGGTCAGTGAAGGTGATCCACCTCTTACTGACTTCCGGACCGGGCGGTCGGTTGCCCTTGATCGACGGACAGATGTTCGCGCAGTGCGGACAGACCGCTGTCGAGTGGGATCCCATCACGAGATATCTTGATGTCGAGCAATGTTGCAGACGTGGAGCGGAGCACCGGTGACTGACTCGACCATCATCTATACGCACACTGACGAGGCCCCGGCCCTGGCGACGTATTCCTTCCTGCCGGTGGTCCAGGCGTACGCCGCGCAGGCGGGTGTCGCCGTGACCACGCGGGACATCTCGCTGGCCGGGCGCATCATCGCCGTGTTCCCGGAGTACCTCACCGAGGACCAGCGGATCCCGGACGCCCTGCACGAGCTGGGCGAACTGGCGAAGACGCCCGAGGCCAACATCATCAAGCTGCCGAACATCTCGGCGTCCATCCCGCAGCTCAAGGCCGCCGTGGCCGAGCTGCAGGAGCAGGGCTACGCACTGCCGAACTACCCGGACGACCCGAAGACCGACGAGGAGCGGGACATCCAGTCCCGCTACGACAAGATCAAGGGCTCCGCGGTCAACCCGGTCCTGCGTGAGGGCAACTCCGACCGGCGCGCCCCCGCCTCGGTCAAGAACTACGCCAAGACCCACCCGCACCGCATGGGCGCCTGGTCGGCCGACTCCCAGACCAATGTCGCCACCATGGGCGAGAACGACTTCCGCTCCACCGAGAAGTCCGCGACGATCACCGAGGCCGGTGCGCTGCGCATCGAGCTGGTCGCCGAGGACGGCACCACCACCGTGCTGCGCGAGTCCGTACCCGTCCTGAAGGACGAGGTCGTCGACGCCTCCGTGCTGCACGTCGCCGAGCTGCGCGAGTTCCTCACCGCGCAGATCGCCCGCGCCAAGGCCGAGGACATCCTCTTCTCGGTGCACCTCAAGGCCACGATGATGAAGGTCTCCGACCCGATCATCTTCGGCCACGTGGTCCGCGCCTTCTTCCCGAAGACCTTCGAGCAGTACGGCGCGACGCTCGCCGCCGCCGGTCTCTCCCCCAACGACGGTCTCGGCGGCATCCTCAAGGGCCTCGCCGCGCTGCCCGAGGGCGACGCGATCAAGGCGTCCTTCGACGCGGAGATCGCCGAGGGCCCCGCGCTCGCGATGGTCGACTCCGACAAGGGCATCACCAATCTGCACGTGCCGTCCGACGTCATCGTCGACGCCTCGATGCCGGCCATGATCCGCACCTCCGGCCACATGTGGGGCCCGGACGGCGCGGAGGCGGACACCCTCGCGGTGCTCCCGGACTCCTCCTACTCCGGCGTCTACCAGGCCGTCCTGGACGACTGCCGTGCCCACGGCGCCTACGACCCCTCGACCATGGGCTCGGTGCCCAACGTCGGTCTGATGGCGCAGAAGGCCGAGGAGTACGGCTCGCACGACAAGACCTTCGAGGTCCAGGCCGCCGGTACGGTCCGCCTCGTCGACCAGGCCGGCGACGTCGTCCTGGAGCAGCCGGTCGCCAAGGGTGACATCTTCCGCGCCTGCCAGACCAAGGACGCCCCGATCAAGGACTGGGTGAAGCTGGCCGTCACGCGTGCCCGTGCCACCGGGAACCCGGCGGTGTTCTGGCTCGACGAGACCCGCGCGCACGACGCCCAGTTGATCAAGAAGATCGAGGCGTACCTGCCGGAGCACGACACCGAGGGCCTGGACATCCGGATCCTCGCGCCGGTCGAGGCGACCAAGCTGTCGGTGGAGCGCATCCGCCGCGGCGAGGACACGATCTCCGTGACCGGCAACGTGCTGCGTGACTACCTGACCGACCTGTTCCCCATCCTGGAGCTGGGCACCAGCGCCAAGATGCTGTCGGTCGTCCCGCTGATGGCGGGTGGCGGACTCTTCGAGACGGGCGCCGGCGGCAGCGCGCCGAAGCACGTCCAACAGCTCGTCAAGGAGAACTACCTGCGCTGGGACTCGCTCGGTGAGTTCTTCGCGCTGGTCCCCTCCCTGGAGCAGTACGCGACGTTCACCGGCAACACCCGCGCCAAGGTCCTCGCCGACACCCTCGACCGCGCCACGGCGACCTTCCTCAACGAGGACAAGTCCCCGACCCGTCGCGTCGGCGGCATCGACAACCGCGGCAGCCACTTCTTCCTCTCCCTGTACTGGGCGCAGGAGCTGGCCGCGCAGACCGAGGACGCGGACCTCGCGAAGGCCTTCGCCTCTCTCGCCGAGACCCTCGCGGGCGCCGAGCAGACGATCATCGAGGAGCTCCTCGCGGTCCAGGGCAACCCGGCCGACATCGGCGGCTACTACCAGCCCGACCCGGTCAAGGCCGCGAAGGTCATGCGCCCCTCGACGACGTGGAACGAGGCGCTGGCTTCCCTGAGCTGACGCACGGAGCCTTCCAGGCCACTCGCGCTCGTCTCTCCGCCCCGGCCGGGGTCCCCTCCGGCCGGGGCGGCTGCGTTCGCATACGCTCTGGTTCGTTGCCGGCCAACACGTACGGCTTCACGCACGCGGACGTGGTGCTCCCCCGGTCCCTGATCGTCGCTGCCGATACCTTGATCCTGCACCACGCCACTGACAACGCCTCCGGGAGCCGCCCGTGACCCCCTCCGCGCCGTCCTCCGGCCCCTCCTTCGAGCTGCTGTCCGGCGCCGCCGACTCGCCCGTGATCGTCCATGTCCCGCATTCCGCGCGGGAGATACCGGCCGACGTCCGCGCGGACATCCTGCTGGACGACCCGGCGCTGGCGCGCGAGCTGGACCACATCACCGACAGCCACACGGCCCGGATCGCCGAGGAGGCGGCACGCGCGTGTGCCCTCCGCCCGTGGCGGTTCGTGAACCGGCTGTCCCGGCTGGTCGTCGATCCGGAGCGGTTCCCGGACGAGCGGGAGGAGATGCTCGCCGTGGGCATGGGCGCGGTCTACACCCGCACCACCCACCGCGCCGAGCTACGGCCCGCAGACCACGATCCCGAGCCGCTGATCGACCGCTGCTTCCGCCCGTACGCCCGGGCCATGACGGAGGCCGTCGCCGACCGGCTGGCCGCGACCGGCCGGGCCGTCGTGATCGACCTGCACTCCTACCCGACCGACCCGCTCCCCTACGAACTGCACGGCACCGGCCCCCGGCCACCCGTCTGCCTGGGCACGGACGCCTTCCACACCCCGCCCTCACTGTTGGCGGCGGCGCGCGAGGCGTTCGCGGGTTGCGGGGAGATCGGCGTCAACAGCCCCTTCATCGGGACCTACGTCCCGCTGGAGTTCTACGGCAAGGAGCCGGCCGTGGGCGCGCTGATGGTGGAGCTGCGCCGGGACACGTACATGACGGAGCCCGGCGGGCCGCCCGACGGAACCGCGATCGCGCGGCTCGCCACGGCGCTGGCGGCGCTCGTCGCCGCCGAATCGGACTGACCTCCGGCTGGAGCACTCCCGCAGGACAGGCGGGCGGGGGCGTACGAGGGTGGACGCATGACCGAGGAGACCACCACGCTGACCAGCCAGACCCCGCAGCCGCCCGTGCGGGACTGGCCCCCGATCGATCTGACCGGGACCGACTTCGACCCGGTGCTCGCGGAGCTGATGCGCGAGGGCCCGCTGAACCGGATCCGGCTGGCGCACGGTGAGGGCTGGGCCTGGCTGGCCACCCGCTACGACGACGTGAAGGTGATCACCAATGATCCGCGGTTCGGCCGCGCGGAGGTGACGACCCGTCAAGTGACGCGCATGGCGCCGCACTTCAAGCCGCGCCCGGGGTCACTGGCGTTCGCCGACCAGCCGGACCACAACCGGCTGCGCAAGCCGGTCGCGGGCGCGTTCACGGTCGGCGCGATGAAGCGGCTGCGGCCCCGGGCGCAGTCGCTGCTCGACTCGCTGGTGGACGGGGTCGTGGCGGACGGGCCGCCGGCGGATCTGATCGAGCGGGTCCTGGAGCCCTTCCCGCTCGCGGTGGTCAGCGAAGTCATGGGCGTACCCGAGGAGAACCGGGAGCAGGTGCACTCCTGGACCCGGCAGATCATCTCCACGTCCGGTGGCGCGGAGGCCGCCGACCGGGCCAAGAACGGCATGTACGCGTGGATCACCGACACCATCCGTGCCCGCGCCGACAGCGACGGCAGCGATGTGTACTCGCTGCTGGGCACCGCGGTGGCCCGGGGCGACATCAGCGAGCCGGAGGCGGTGGGCCTCGCGGGCCCGTTGCAGATCGGCGGGGAGGCGGTCACCCACAACTGCGGCCAGATGCTGTACCTGATGCTCACCCGCCCCGAGCTGCTGGAGCGCCTGCGGGGTCAACCCGAGTGCAGGGAGGGCGCGTTGGACGAACTCCTCCGCTACATACCGCACCGCTCCTCGGTCGGGCTGGCGCGGATCGCCCTGGAGGACGTCGAGCTGCACGGCCGGCGGATCAGCGCGGGGGACCCGGTCTACGTCTCCTATCTCGCCGCCAACCGCGACCCGACCGTCTTCCCGGACCCGGACCACATCGACGTCGACCGCGATCCCAACCCGCATCTGGCCCTGGGCAGCGGCCCGCACTACTGCACCGGTGCCGTGCTGGCCCGGTTGCAGACCGAACTCCTCGTCGACACTCTGCTGGACCGGTTGCCCGGGCTCCGACTTGCCGTTCCCGCCGAGGAGATCGTCTGGCGCCGGAAGACGATGATCCGGGGCCCGCAGACGCTGCCGGTGACCTGGTAGAGGGCGCCAGGGCCTGTCCGGCGGATCCTGTCGCAGACGCGGGGCGTGGCAGGCCCTGATGCGCGAGGAAGGGGTGTCCCGCTCTCCTTCCTCGCGCACCGGCGGTCACGCCCGCAGCCACTCCGTGACGACCACCTCCCCGCCGGTCCGCAGCCGTAGCGCGAAGGGACCGGCGGGGGGTACGTCGCTGGTGAAACGGCCCATGGAGTCGGCCGTGAGGGTGGTGGGGCGCAGTGCCTGCAAGCCGTTCAGGACTTCGATGCCGGCCGGTTGCGGCGGCATCACCTGCCCCATCAGCCCCTCGCTCGTGACTTCCACGTCGACGCTGAGCTCGCCCGCCGTGAAGGTCAGCATGCGGGGCACGTCCAAGGCTCCCCTGATCGGGATGGCGTCGACCAGGGAGTCGAAGGTCAGCTCCGCGAGCCGGCTGTCCATGTCGTACAACGCGTAGGCGTCCATGGCGACTTGGCGCAGTTCGGCGGGGACCGGGTCCAGGATGGCGGCCGCCTGGCGCAGCTCCTCCTCCAGGAGGGCGTCGTCGAACTCCGAGCCGTCGTCGTCCTGTTCGCCCTGCTGGTCGTCGAACTCCTCGTCGTCGAAGGGGTCCTGGCCGAAGGCGTCGAACGCGCCGGGACCGTCGCCGTACATGCCGTTCACAGCGCCTCCCCGGCGTCCAGTCGGGCCCGCAGCCGGCGCAGACAGCGCTGGCGCATGGGTCCGATGCTGCCCACGGCGATGCCCAGACCGGCGGACACCTCCTGATAGCTGGGTGGTGGCGAGGCCATCAGGACGCGCAGCAACTGCCTGCACCGCTCGCCCAGTTCGGCGAACTCCTGCCACAGCCTGCGGATGCGCTCGGCCTCGGAGGCCGCCTCCTCCGAGTCGAGGACCGACTGCTCGGGGGTGCGCGCCTCGCTGACGCGGTCGAGGAGTTGGGGATCGTCCGTGGGCATGAGCCGCCGCAGTCCCTTGATCACCTTCAGGCACTCGTTGCGGGCTGTGCTCGCCAGCCAGGAGCCCGCCTTGTCGGGTTCCCGGATCCGGCCCAGGTGCTGGGCGAAGCGGAACCACACGGTCTGGTACACCTCGCCGGCGTCGGCGTCGGAGAGCCGATGGGCGCGCACCACTGACCAGACCAGTGGGCTGAGCCCCTCCACGAGCGCCTTCCAGGCCGCCGCGTCGCCGTCGACTGCCGACCGGACGAGCGCGCCGACTTCTGCACGGTCCACGGTGCCACCCCTCGTGTACGGCATGTCATCGTACGCCGTGGAGGGGATGGTTCCGGCCCTCATGCCGGAGCGGAGAGCGGCACGACGGGGACCGGGCGCCAGGTGGGCGGGCGCAGCGCCGGTACATGCGCCCCGCGTACTTCGGCGTACTCGGTGTTGGCCGCGAGGAGTTGGGTACGGGCGGCGCGCGCGTCGCCCTCCTTGTTGGCGGTCATGTAGGCGGCGACCAGGCCGGCGGCGACGGGGGTGGCGAACGAGGTCCCGCTCCAGTGCGCGAACCCCTCGAACATCACCTGGTCGGGCTTGCCGGCCGAGTTGGCGCCCTGCTGGCTCAACACCCCGGTGTGGGTGGGGTATTGGCAGGTGCAGGAGTAGGTGAAGCCGAACCGGCAGGCGTCGTAGGTGCTGTGCTGGTAGGTGTACGGCGTGGGTGCGTCGAAGCCGGTGAGGGGGCCGATGAGCCGCTCGCCGGGGGCGTAGGCCTTCACCCAGGCGCCGTGGTTGCTGAAGCAGGCGCCGTGCTCGCCGTCGCCGCGCAGTGCGCCGACCGAGAGTACGACGTCCCGGTAGTCGGGCAGGTCGGCGTAGGCGGCGGGCCAGAAGGGGGTGGCGCTGGCGTTGTTGCCGGCCGCCGCGACGAGCAGGGTGCGCTGTGCGCGCAGGGCCTGCATGAAGCCCTCGACGCCGAGGAGTCCGTCGGTGCGGCCGTTGGTGGTGCCGGCGGAGAGGCTGATGACGTCGGGCCAGCCGTTCTGGTCGACGGCGGCGAACAGCGCCTCGCCGAAGTCGGATTCGAGGATGGCGCCCGCGTCGTTGAGGGTGTTGCGGACGGTCACCTCGGTGTTGGGCGAGACGGCCGCGACGAGCCCGGCGATGAACGTGCCGTGTCCTACGTACTGTTGGAGCACTCCCGCCGCGTCGGTCTCCTTGATCTGCGGGTCGCCCTGGACGTGGGCCAGCAGCGGGTAGGACCGGTAGTCGTGCATGAGTCCGGTGTCGATGACGAGGACGTCGACGGCGGTGTCCGGGTCGTAACCGGCTTCCGCGGGTGCGGGGTTGGCGCCCTGGGTGAGCGGGGCGGGCACGGGTTCGTCGCCGGGACAGGCGTTCACGGCGATCGACACGACGTGGTTGCGGCTGACGAGTCGCCGTCCGGCGCGGCCCTCCGGCTCGCGCAGGGCGCGCAGCGCGTTGGCTACGGCGCGGTCGCCGCGCCGGTCGCCGTGGCCGGGGTCGCCGACCTGGATGCGGGTGATCCCGGACCGGTTGGTCTCGGGTCCTGCCCGGCGGACGGAGTCGGCGGTGAGGCCGGTGGCCTCGGTGAAGTGGGTGCGTACGGTGTCCTCGACGAGGCGGGCCTCCTCGCCGTCGCGGGCGAGCACGACGCCCTTCTCGTAGAAGAACTCGGCGGAGTCGTCCGGTCCCATCGCGAGGGGGATGTCGGGCATCGAGCGCTGGATCTGGTCGAACTGCTCGTGGAATCGCTGTGGTGCCATGGCGTGTCCTCCCACTGCGGCGGCGGTCGTCAATCAGAGCCTGCGGGCCGTTACTTGATACAGCGCCAAACGCGTGTGGTGTGCACCGGGGGCCACTACCATCCGAGGAGTGACAGCGGATGGCGACCCGGTTCTCGAACTGCTGCCGATGGTGTTCGCGGCTCCGAGCGAGGCGCTGGCCGGTGCGCGGGAGGTCCTCGACGGCGATCCGACGCCGTTCCAGGCCTCGGTGGCCCACCATGTGATCGGTATCTGGCAGCGGGACTTCGGCGACCTGCGGCTCGCTCTGAAGCATCTGCGGCGCGCCCGGGATCTGGCGGTGCGCGCGGAGTCGGCGGACCGGGAGGCGGACGTCCTCGGCACGCTCGGGGTGGCGCTGGTGCACGCGGGCCGCACCCGGCAGGGCCTGGCCGCCTTCGAGCGGGGCATCGCGCGCGGCAGCGGACAGACCAGGGCGCGCGTCCTGTTCCGGCGGGCCTACGTCTGGTGGGTGCTGGGCCGGCACCAGGAGGCCCTGGACGACGTACGGCGGGCGATCCCCGTGCTGCGGCAGACCGACGACGTGATCTGGACGGCGCGGGCGCTGACCCTACGGGCGACCGTGCATCTGGCGCTCGGCGCGGTGGACCGGGCCGATGCCGACTTCACGGCGGCCGAGCGGCTGTGGGAGACCACCGGCCAGGAGCACGACAAGGCCGACGCGGTGGAGAGCCGGGGCCTGGCCGCGTTCCGGTCGGGCGACATCCCGGTCGCGCTCCGGCTCCTCGACGAGGCCGAGGAGATGTACGCCAAGCTGACCACCCCGACGTTCATGCTCACCATCCGCCGCTGCGAGGTGCTGCTGAGCGCGGGCCTGGCCGCGGAGGCGCTGGCCCAGGCGGACACGGCGGTCGGGCTGCTGGACGGCATCGGCGGGCAGTCCACCCGCAAGGCGGAACTGCTGCTCGTGGCCGCCCGGGCGGCGCGGCTCGCGGACGATGCGCCCACGGCGATCGCGCGCGCGGCCGTGGCGGTACGGCTGTTCGCCGCACAGCGCCGCACCTGGTGGCAGACGCATGCCCAACTGGTGCTGATCGAGGCGAGGTTGGCGGCCGGTCGGGCGTCGGGCCGGCTGGTCGCGGACGCCGCCGCGGTGGCCGGCCGGCTGGCCGCGTTCGGCTCCCCGTCCGCGCCGGAGGCCGCGCTGCTCGCGGGCCGGATAGCGCTGGCGCTGGGCTGGACGGCGGACGCGGAACGGCACTTGGCGGTGGCCGCCCGCAGCAGACGCGCCGGGCCGCCGCTGGCCCGGATGACCGGCTGGGCGGCGCAGGCGCTGCGCGCCGAGGCCGCCGGTTCGGGACGCGGGGTGCTGGAGGCCTGCCGGCGCGGGCTCGACGTCCTGGACGACCACCGTACGACCCTGGGTGCCTCGGAGTTGCGGGCCCGGGCGACCGCGCAGGGCGCGGAGCTGGCGGCGCTCGCGCAGCGGGCGAGCCTCGACTCCGGTGGTCCGCGAAGGCTGTTGGCGTGGAGCGAGCGCTGGCGGGCGACCGCGCTGTCCACCCCGCCGGCCCGGCCGCCCGCCGACCCGGTCCTGCTCAGCGGTCTGACGGCGTTCCGTGAGATCGCCGCCCGCGCGGAGGAGGCCCGGATGGAGGGTCACCCGGTGCCGGCCCTGGAGCGCGAACAGCGGCGCCTGGAACGGGAGATCCGCTCCAGGACCCTCCACATGCGCGGTGACGCCCCCGGCGAGGGCGAACGCTTTGATCCAACTCGCCTGCTGGAACGCCTCGGTGACGGACGACTGGTGGAACTCGCCGTGGTCGACGGGCGGGTGCACGCCCTGCTGTGTGGCCAGGGGCGGGTCCGGCGGTTTGCGGCGGGCCTGCTCGCGGAGGCGATGGCCGAGGCGGAACACGTACAGGCGGGGCTGCGGCGGCTGGCGCACCCCGGGGCGGAGGCCAGGCTGCCGGTGGTGGAGGCGGCGGGCCGGCGACTGGAGGAACTGCTCCTGGGCGAGGCGGCCGGGCACCTGGGCTCCGGGCCGGTCGTGGTGGTCCCGCCGGGCCGACTGCACCGCGTTCCCTGGGCGTTGCTGCCCTCGCTGCGCGAGCGGGTGTTCAGTGTGTCGCCGTCGGCGGGCAGTTGGCTGCGCGCCCTGGACACCCGGCCGCCGCCGGGCGGACGGCATGTCCTGGTGCGCGGGCCCGGCCTCGCGACCGGCGGCGCCGAAGTCCCGGACCTGGCCGGCCGCTACGGCAGGCCGACCGTGCTGGAGCACGACGACGCCGAAGTCCCCAGGGTACTGGCCGAGTTGGACGGCGCGACCCTGGCCCATATCGCCGCGCACGGCACGTTCCGCGCGGACAGCCCCCTGTTCTCGTCCCTCGGCATGGCCGACGGCCCGCTCATCGTTCATGACTTCGAACGTCTCGCCCGCAGCCCGTACCGGATCATCCTCTCCAGTTGCGACACGGCCCGCCTCGCCTCGGTGGGCGCGGACGAACTCCTCGGGCTGGTAACGGCGTTGCTCCCGCTGGGTACGGCGGGAGTGGTGGCGAGCAGCGCCCCCGTCAACGACGCCGCCGTGGTCCCGCTGATGCTCGCCCTGCACAAGGGCCTCAGCACGGGCCTCTCCCTGGCGGAGGCGCTGCGCGACGCCCGGGCCGCGCTGCCGGGGGACGCGGTCCACCAGGCGACGGGCTGGGCGTTCACGGCGTTCGGAGCGGCGTGACCGGCGAATCCGCCGAGGCATCGGTCACGCCGACTGCGCGGTGGGCAGTTCCACCAGCCACGGCAGCGCTCCGCGGTCGCTCGCGCCGAGGCGGGCGTAGGCGCTGTAGAGGTGGTTCCCGACGGTGCGGACCGAGAGGGTGAGGCGCTCGGCGATCTGCCGGTTGCTGAGACCGGCGGCGGCGAGGGTGACGATCTGCCGCTGGCGGACGGTGAGTTCACCGAGCACCAGACCGGACAGTGCCGGGGTGCGGGCGCCCTGGCAGCGGCGGGCCAGCGCGACCGCCCGAGTGCGGGACATGCGGGCGGCACGCGGGTCGCGGTGCGCCCGTACGGCCTGTGCGTGCGCCTCGGCCGCGAACAGCAGGAACCCGCGCTGCTCCAGCTCTCCTGCCACCCGGTCCAGCGCGGGCCCGTCGCCGTCGACCAGCGCTTCGGCGTGCCGGGCGAGGACGGCCGGTCCGTCGCCGGGCAGCCGGGCGAGCCGGGCGGCGACCCGTTCGGGAGCGCCGAGGCGTACGGCGTCGTAGAGGGCGTACGCGGCGGGCCTGCCGTCCTCGACGGTGCCCCCGCGCCGGTTCGGCGTCAGCGCCTCGGCCACGGTCTCGCGGGCCGTCTCCACATCACCCCGGGCCGCCGCCAGCCAGCCGGTCGAGGGGCGGTGGGCGAAGGTCTCGTCGGTGTCCGGCACATCGCCCGACTGGGCTGCGGCCAGGGCGAGTTCGGCCCCGCAGGCGCGGTCCGCCGGGGTCTCCCGCAGCCCCTCCCGCGCCCAGGCCGCGGCCTCGCGCAGTTCGCCGCGCAGCCTCGCGAACCGGGCGCGTACGGCCGCGTACCCGGCCGGTACCGGTGCGCCCTCGGCCACCAGCCACTCCCCCACCGGCGTCGGCAGCGGCCGTACGTCGGTCCGGTCGATGCGGTCGGTGAGCGCGGTCCGTTCGGCCTCGAGGGCCGGGACGCACTGGTCGGGGGTGCGGGCCAGGCGGCGGGCCCGGAGCCGGCCGGCGGCGGCGCGCAGCGCGGGGCCGTGCAGGGGGTGGGTGAGGTGGACGGCGGCCCGGTCGTCGACGTGGATCAGGTCCTCGGCCTCCAGGCGTTCGAGGATGTCGAGGTCGAAGTCGTCCAGCGAGGACGCCAACGGCTCGGCGAAGGCGAGGCGTTCGAGGCTCTCGCGCTCGTCGAGGCTGCTGCGGGCGAGGACCGGCGCGGTGCGTTCGCGGACCGTCGCGGTGACCGGCACCGGGCCGCGCCACGTCCACTCGTCGGTGTCCGTGGCCCGGGTCAGCAGCCCGCGCTCGCGCACCGCGCCGAACAGGTCGCGCAGCAGGCGCAGATCGCCTTGGCAGAGGTGGTTGAGGCGCTTCACGGTGAGGGGTTCCAGCGGGCCGCCGGCGGCCGTCGCCAGCAGCTGGGCGATCTCCTCGCGGGGCAGCGGCTCCAGCGCGAGGCGCGGCAGCAGTTCGCCCGTCCACAGGCGGGACACCGCGCCGGGTACCGGGTCGCCGTCGGCCACCACGACGATCAGGCGGGTCCGGCCATGGACGGCGAGCTGGTGGACGAGGGCGGCCGAGGAGTCGTCGAGGAGGTGGGCGTCGTCGATGAGCAACAGCCGGGTGCCGGACAGGAGTTGGACCGCTCGATGCAGGGAGACGCTCTCGGGCAGCAGGTGGGCGAACGCGGCGAAGGGCAGCGTGCGGGTCTCGGGCGTCCCGGTGATCCGGGCACAGTCGCCGCCCCGGACGGCCTCGGTGACCAGCCGGGTCTTGCCCCGGCCGGCCGGGCCGGTGACCACGATGCCGTGCCGTCCTGCCGTCAACGACCTGCGGATCAGTTCGAGTTCGTCCTCCCGGCCGGTGAACGGCCAGGGCAGTTCAAGGGTCTTCGCGTCCTGTTCGAAAGTCATCACGCAGATATGAGCCGGGCTACTCATGCCTGATACAGGGTGACTTGAGTAGCCCTCGACTCAGGCGCCCGGGTACGGTCACCGGCACTCTGGTCGCATGACCGCTCGCTACTGCTCCCTCGCGCAGCAGCCGGCCCCGGAGTTCGGACCGGGACTGGCCGCGGAGCGGCGCGGTGCGCTCATCGGCGGCAGCCGGATGTGGGTCAACGGCACGGTCCTGCACTACTACTTCTTCGACGTCGACAACCCCGAGAACACTGCCGCCGCCGACACGTCCGTCATCCCGGTGCCCGGGACCGGCGAGCTGCGGCGGGTGCCGTGGGCCGGTGCCAAGGAGCAGCAGGACGTCGTACGCGAGTGCTTCCGTGAGTGGCGGGGGCTCGGCATCGGTGTCGACTTCGCCGAGGTGACCGACCGTTCGGAGGCGGAGCTGCGCATCGGGTTCCAGGCCGGTGACGGCTCCTGGTCGGCGGTGGGGCGCGACGCGCTCACGGTCGGTCTGGGCGACCGCACCATGAACTTCGGCTGGGATCTGACCGCGCCCGGACAGCGGGGCACGGCGTTGCACGAGATCGGGCACGCCCTGGGCATGCTGCACGAGCACCAGAGCCCGTTCGCCGGGATCCACTGGGACGACGAGGCCGTGTACGCCGAGCTGGCGGGCCCGCCGAACTTCTGGAGCCGGGACAGGACGCTCTTCAACATCCTGCGCAAGCTCGACCCCGACGAGGTCAACGGCTCCGTCTGGGACCCGCGGTCGATCATGGAGTACCCGTTCGCGTCGGGCCTGATCCTGGAGCCGGAGGAGTACCGCACGGGTCTGCACCCGCACGGCGGCCTCTCCTCCTCGGACAAGGAGTTCGTGCTGCGCTGGTACCCGCCCGTCGGCCCGCCCCGGCCGGCCGAGCTGGTGCCGTTCCGCTCGGCGCCGCTGCGACTGGGACCGGGCGAGCAGGCGGACTTCACGATCGAGCCGACCCAGACGCGCGAGTACGCCGTCGGAGCCTTCGGGGACAGCGACACGGTCGTCGTGGTCTTCGAGGAACGGGACGGCGAACCACGCTTCCTCGCCGGTCAGGACGACGGGGGCACCCCGCACAACGCAACGCTCAAGGTCAGGCTCGTCAAGGGCCGCCGCTACTTCGTCCGTGTGCGCCTGTACTCCACGTGGAGGTCGGGGGACACCGCGGTGATGTGCTGGTAACAGCATGGGTACAGCCGCACGCGGACGGACGGACCACGGTCCGGCGCCGGGGGAAGCGGCCGAGGAAACGTCACCTTCGGGGGAGGGAGACGTTTCCTCGGCCACGCCGCTGTGTTCAGCCGCCCAACTCCAGTGGCCGGGCGGGGTCCTTGGACCACTCCTCCAGTGAACCGTCGTAGACGGAGACGTCCGTACGGCCGAGCAGGGTGAGCGCGAGTGCGGCGCCCGCGGCCGAGATCCCGCCGCCGCAGTACAGGACGACCGGCGAGTCGTCGGCGTCGAGGACGGCTCCGATCCTGGCAGTGAGTTCTTCGGTCGGCAGGACGCGTCCGGTATCGTCCAGAAGACCCCGTCCCGGGAGGCTGCGGCTGCCCGGGATGTGTCCGCGGCGGCTGTAGCGGGTGGGCGCGGAGCCGTCGTAGCCGCCGGGGGGCAGTGCGCAGACCAGGGTGCCGGGCCGCTCGCCGCGGCTGACGGCGGCCACGTCGTCGATCCCGGACCACAGATCCGGTCGTACGACGGGTGTCACGGGATGGACGACCGGAGCCGAACCGGTGTCGTCGCCGGAGGCGAGCGGACGCCCGGCCGCCTCCCACGCTTCGAGACCGCCGTCCAGCACGGCCGCCGGTATGCCGATCGCGCGGAGCATCCACCACAGGCGGGCCGCCCAGATGCCGCCGCCGCTGTCGTACGTGACGACCTCGACGCCCTCCCCCACACCCAGCCGGGCCAGCACGGCGACGAGCATGCCGGGGGACGGCACGGCGAAGTGGTACGGCGCCTCGTGGTCGGAGAGATCGCCGGTCAGGTCGGCGTGTCGTGATCCGGGCAGGTGCCGCTCGGTCCAGGTCCCGCGCCCGCTCGCGGAGCGGTAGTCGCCGTCCTCACGGGGTGAGGGCAGCAGCGCGGTGGCGTCGAGGACGACCAGCCTGGGGTCGTCGAGATGCGGGGCGAGCCAGGTGTCGTCGACCAGGGGGCCGGGCAGCAGGGAGGTGGTCATGGCGGCCGATCGTACGCCCGCGACCTGGGCGTCTCACCCATCGGGCATGGCCGTCCCGCATTTCGGACAAGGCTTGCACAGAATCCGGGTGGTGCGGTTATCGTTCGGCCATCTACGCGGGAGCCCCTACCCGGTTGGGCTGAGAGGGCGTCTGGGACCGGCTCGTCGAGAGTCCGGCCCCCATGGGGACGCCGACCGCACCACTCGCGCCTCAGCGCCCGCGTAGGAGTTCACGTGTCTGCAGCAGTCGAGCCCCAGCACCCGGTGGTCAACTCCCCGGCGCGCCGCTCCTGTTGTTGCCGCATGCACTGATCCACCGCCTTCGCGCACCCCTCTCCTCTCCCTTCAGGCGCCGTCACGCCTGCGCACCTCCCGGAGTACCCCCATGCCGCACATACAGGTCATGCTGGACTATTTCCATCCATGGCCGAATTCAGCCGGTCTGTACGTCGCCCGCGCCCGCCACTGGTACGAGGAGGCCGGGCTGGACGTCGAGCTGGTGGTCCAGGATCCGGGACGCGGGGACACCCTCGAATACCTGGCGCGGGGCGAGGTGGACTTCGGGATCTTCCCGCCGAACCGGCTGCTGGCCCGGCGTGCGGAGCGCGGCCAGCCGCTGATCGCCGTGTCCGCGATCAACCACCGGGGCCTGGAAGCCATCCAGACCACCACCTCGACCGGCATCACCCGCCCCCGCGAGCTGGCCGGCCGCCGTATCGCCTACAACCCGACCCCGCGCGGCCGGGCCATGGTCCGGCACCTGGTGGCGGCCGACGGCGGTGACCCGGACGCCGTGACCGGAATCGACGCCGGCGCGCGCGAACTGACCGTGGACGACATCGCGGCGGGCGAGGCCGACGCCACCTTCGGGAACTACTGGTCCTGGGACGCGCTGCGCGGCGATCTGCCCGAGGAGCAGCGGCTGACCTGGCCGGTCGACGAGATCGGTGCCCCGCGCTACCACAGCTATCTGCTCGGCACGAACGAGACGCTGCTCGACCAACACCCCTCCCTGGTACGGGACTTCCTCGCCGTCACGGCTCGCGGCTACGCGGCCGCCGCCCAAGAGCCCGACGCCACTCTGGAGTTGCTGGAGCACGTCATCCCGTACTTCCCGCGCCCGCTGATCGCCCGCTCCCTCGCGCTGATCGCGCCCACCTGGACAGACACGGACGGCCGTTGGGGTGTGATCGACGAGGGCCGGATGGGCCCGTACGCGCACTGGCTCGCCGAGAACGGCGCGATCCCCGACGACCGGGACTGGGCGAAGTCGTTCACCAACGGCCTGCTGGACGTGGCCACATGAGAGCCCTGGCCTGCCAGGCGCGGACGCTGACCCGGCGGCTCGCCGTCGACTTCATGCGGGTGGGCAGCGCGCTGTGTCGGCCCTGACCGGACCGACCCGCCAGCCCTCCCACCCCTCGAAGGACCCGACATGCATCGCCGTACCGCCCTGTCCGCCATAGCCGCGACCGCCCTCCTCGCCGTCACCGGCTGCTCCGCCGACTCCACGGCCGCCGCGAAGGACGGCACCACGACCGTCACGCTCGCCCTGGACTGGACGCCCAACACCAACCACACCGGCATCTACGTCGCCCAGGCCAAGGGCTGGTTCAAGGCCGCCGGGATCGACGTGAAGATCGTGCCGTACGGCTCGACCGCGCCCGAGACGCTGATCGCCAACCACAAGGCGGACTTCGGGATTTCGTACCAGGAGGGCATCACCACGGCCCGGGCGGCCGGCCAGGACATCACCTCCGTCTACGCGGTGACGCAGAAGACGGACGTGACGATCGCCGTGCGCGCCGACCGGAGCGACATCACCTCGCCTAAGGACCTGGACGGCAAGACGTACGCCGGTTTCGGCGCGCCGTACGAGAAGCCGCTGCTGCAGAAGGTGATCCAGAACGCTGGTGGCGAGGGCGACTTCAAGCAGGTCACCCTCAACACCTCGGCGTACCAGGCGCTTTACGCGGGCAAGGCGGACTTCGCGATGCCGATGCCGACCTGGGAGGGCCTGGAGGCGGAGCTGAACGGCAAGCCGCTGAAGAACTTCCAGCTCGCCGACTACGGCTTCCCGGCGATCTACTCGACCCTCGTCGCGTCCTCGGACCAGTTCCTGGAGAAGAAGCCCGCGCTCGCGAAGAAGTTCCTGGCGGCCGTCGACAAGGGTTACCGCTACGCCGCCGAACACCCGTCCCAGGCAGCCGACTTGCTGATCTCGGCGAACAAGAGCGTCCTCACCAACACCAAGCTGGTGCAGGAGAGCGAGGCGCTGCTGGCCAAGGAGTACTACAAGGGCACGGACGGTTCGATCGGCACGCAGAGCGCGGAGCGCTGGCAGGCCTTCGCGGACTTCGAGTACAAGGCGGGCCTGCTGGTCGACGCCGACGGCAAGAAGCTGACGTCCGCCCCGAAGGCGTCGACGTTCTTCACCAACGCCTACCTCCCGGACGCCAAGTGAGGCCGCTCCTGCGGTCGTTGTGGCCGCCGCTCCTCGTCCTGGCCGTGCTCCTCGGCGGCTGGCAGCTCTACGTCACCGCCGCCGGCGTCGATCCCACGACGCTCCCCTCCCCGGCCCGGGTGGTGGAGCAGGGCTGGCTGAACCGCCAGGACCTGTGGGACCAGACACTGCCCACCCTCCAGGAGACGCTGCTCGGCTTCGCGCTGTCGTTCACGGCGGCCTGGCTGGTCGCCGTCCTCCTCGACTTCTCCTCCGCCGCCCGCCGCGGCCTGTACCCGCTGCTCGTCGCCTCGCAGACCATCCCGATCGTGGCCGTCGCGCCGCTGCTGATCATCTGGTTCGGCTTCGGACTGCTGCCGAAGATGCTGGTGGTGACCCTGACGACGTTCTTCCCGCTCGCCGCGAATCTCGCGGCGGGCTTCGCGGCGACGGACCGCGAGGCGATGCGGCTGCTGCGCTCGCTCGGTGCGGGCCGCCGGCGGACGTTCTGGCTGGTCCGGGTGCCGAGCGCGATGCCGTACTTCTTCGCCGGGCTCCGCGTGAGCATCACCTACGCCGTCGTCGGCGCCGTGTTCGCCGAGTACGCGGGCGCGGAGGCGGGCCTCGGGATCTATATGCAGGCCCAGAAGAGCGCGTTCCGCACGGACCTGGTGTTCGCGGCGGTCGCGGTGACGGCCGCGCTGAGTATCGCCCTGTTCGGCGCGACCTATCTGCTGCAACGGCTGGTACTCCCGTGGGAACGGGCGCTGAAGGAGGACAAGTCGTCATGAGCAGTCTGCGCATTGAGGGCGTCGGCAAGTCCTTCGGGCAGTTGGAGGTTCTGCGGGATCTCGAACTCACCGTGGAACAGGGCGAGTTCGCGGCCGTCATCGGCCCGAGCGGCAGCGGCAAGAGCACCCTGTTCAATCTCGTCTCCGGCCTCGACCGCCCCACGTCGGGCCAGGTGCTGGTAGAAGGCGAACCGGCCGGAGTGGAGTCCGGCAAGGTCGCCTACATGCCGCAGAAAGACCTGCTCTTCCCCTGGCGGACCGTCCTCGACAACACGGCACTGGGCCTTGAGGCGCAGGGAGTTGGGAAGAAGGAAGCACGGCGCCGGGCCGACGCCCTGTTCGCGGACTTCGGCCTCGACGGCTTCCAGAAGGCGTACCCCACCCAACTCAGCGGCGGTATGCGGCAACGCGCGGCCCTGCTGCGCACGGTGGTGCTGGAGCGACCGGTCCTCCTGCTCGACGAGCCCTTCGGCGCGCTCGACTCCCTCACCCGCACCGAGATGCAGCTGTGGCTGGCCGGCATGTGGCAGCGCCACCGCTGGACGGTCGTCCTGGTCACCCACGACATCCGCGAGGCGGTCCTGCTCGCGGACACGGTCCACGTCCTGTCCCCTCGCCCGGCCACGATCGTCGACCACGTCGAGGTCCCGCTCGCCCGCCCGCGCGGCGCCGACGACTTCACCAACCCGGACTTCGCCACGACCGAGCGCCGCGTCCTGGACGCCCTGCGGGGCGCAACGGCGGTGAAGACAGCATGAGTTCACACCTCGCGCATGGCCTGGGCACCGAGCCGGTCGCCCCCGACTGGCCGCCCCTGACGGACACCGAGGTGACCGACATCGTGGGCCCGGCCCACGTGGTCTGGCGCAGCCCACGCCCCCTGTCGGCGGCGGCCGTGGTGGAACGGGACGGACGCCGCCTGTTCGTGAAACGCCACCATGTCTCCGTCCGCACGGTGGAGGGCCTGACCGAGGAACACGCCTTCCTACGGCATCTACGGCACCGCGGCGCACCCGTGGTCGAGGTGCTGGACGCGGCGACGCGCGGCGAGTGGACGTACGAGGTGCACTCGGCCGGCGCCGGCACGGACCTCTACCGGGACGCGCTGTCGTGGTCCCCTTTCCGCTCCTCCGCCCACGCGAGGGCGGCCGGCGAGGCGCTGGCCCGCCTGCACCTGACGGCGGAGGGCTTCGACGCACCGCGCCGCCAAGTGCAGCCGCTGGTCGCGTCGTTCACGGTGTTCGCCTCGGCCGATCCGCAGGCGGAGCTGGAGCGGTATGTGGAGGAGCGCCCCCAACTGGCGAAGGCGCTTGCGGACTTCCCGTGGCGCGAGGACACCCGGCGGGTCCTGCTCCCGCTCCACGAGGAACTGGCCCCGCACCTCCCGGGCCTCACCCCGCTCTGGACCCACAACGACTGGCATGCCTCCAACCTCCTCTGGAACGAGGACGGTTCGGTCGCCACAGCCCTGGACTTCGGCATGAGCGACCGCACGACGGCCGTGCACGACCTGGCCACGGCCATCGAACGCAACACGGTCCAGTGGCTCCAGCCCGGCTTCCCGGTCCGCGAACAGGACGCGCTCGCGCTCCTGGACGGCTACATGTCCGTACGCCCGCTCAGCCCCACCGAGTCGAAGGCGTTGCCCGCGCTACTCCCCCTGGTCCACGCCGAGTTCGCGCTCTCCGAGCTGGGCTACTTCCACGGCGTGACGCGATCGGCGGAGAACACCCGGCTGGCGTACGAGTACTGCGTGGGCCACGCGGAGTGGTTCGCCGGGGCGAGCGGACGGCGTCTGCTGGACCTGTGCGGCGCTAGCGGGGCGGCAGCTCACGGGTGAAGACGACGCGGGGTCGGCCCGGACCGTCGTAGTCCTCGACCACACGCGCGTCGAAGCCGAGGGTGCGGTGGAAGGCGATCGAACCCTCGTTGGTGACCGAGGTGATGGCCTTGAGGCGGACCGCGCCCTGCCGTCCGGCGGCCTCGATGAACGCGGTGTAGAGGCTGCGGCCGAGACCGGTAGCGCGAGCGTCGTCCCGGGTCGCCACGAGGTGCACGTACCCGGTGTGGTCCGGCGTGACGAACCCGAAGAGGTATCCACGGATGCCGTCGTCGGCCCTGGCGACCAGACAGGTGGACCCGAACTCCTGCACCAGCGCGGACACATGGAGCGCGCGAAGGTCACGCTCTCCCCAGTAGCGTGCGTGGTCCTCCAGGACCTGGTGGAGGTCGGTGACATCGGCGGGTTCGATACGGACATCCATGGCATCGATCATGGCAGAGAGCCGTGCGGAGTCGAGAAGGAGATGGGTCATGATCACGGGTTACGTTCTCGGTGAGAGCCTGCGCCCCGGTGCCGTGTTCGCGCCGCACGGGCTGCGTATCCGGAAGGTCGAGCGGGTCGACAACTCGGCGAGTGCGACGGCCGGACAGCCCGGCGCCTGGACTTTCATCGAGTGGGAGACCGACGACGACAGCGCCTCGGGTCCGATCGCGGAGGCGCTCGCCGCCGCTTTGGAGCCGACTCATGGCTGGTACGCGGACTTCACCGTCGGAGACGAGCGGGTGGTCGTCTTCGCGAGGAAGGCCACGCGGCGGCAGCCGCATATCGATGCGGCCGCTATCGACGCGGCGACGAAGCCGGCCGCGCCGAAGCGGTCGTGTACGGGCGCTCGGTGGGGACCCCGGAGCATCAGCTCGACTGGGAGGAGTGACCCCGGCGGCGCCATTCCTCTGCGAGGAGTTCGTACGACCGCACCCGGTCGGTGTGGTCGTGGGTGATGGTGGTGATGAGCAACTCGTCGGCGCCGACCGCCTCTTGGAGCTGTTCCAGTTGGTCGGCGACCCGGGCGGGTGAGCCGACGAACTGGGTGTCGATGCGGTCCTGGACCAGCTCGCGGTCCTCGTCGCTCCAGACGTGGGCGCGGGCCTCGTCAGGGGTCGGGAACCTGATGGCACCCTCCGCCGTACGGATGGAGCGCACCCACAGGCCGTAGCCGGTGGCGAGTTCGCGTGCCGTCTCGTCGTCCTCGGCAACGACGACGTCGGCGGAGACGCTGACGTACGGCTTGTCGAGGACGTCGGAGGGCTGGAACGCGGCGCGGTAACCGTCCGCCGCCTCAAGGACGCTGGCGGGGCTGACGTGGTAATTCGCCGCGAAGCGGAGGCCGTTGCGGCCCGCGGCCTCGGCGCTGGTGCCGCCGCTGCTGCCCAGGATCCACAGCTCGACATCGGCGCCCTCGCCCGGTACCACGTGTGCCTCGACGCCCTCCGGGGAACGGTACGTGCCGGCCAGCAGCGCGAGGACGTCGTCGATCTGCTCGCCGTACTCCTGGGACTCGGCCTTCGGCAGCAGGAGCAGCTTGCGCTGGAGGGCGATCCTGGGTGAGCCGAGGAGCCGTTCGAAGGAGAAACGGGGCGGGATGCGCAGGCCGTTGGGTGCCCGGCCGTCGACGACCGGGGTGGCCGACGGCAGCGGGGGCGACGGCCTGCCGCCGGAGCGGCCCAGGCCCAGGTCGAAGCGGCCGGGGTGCAGCGCGTCGAGCAGGCCGAACTCCTCGACCGTGGACAGCGCGGTGCGGTGGCCGAGTTGTACGGCGCCCGAGCCGAGCCGGATCGTGGAGGTCGCGGAAGCGGTCAGCGCCAGGACCACCGCGGGGGACGTGCCCGCGACCCCGGGGTTGAGGTGATGCTCGGCGAACCAGTAGCGGGCGTACCCGAACTCCTCGGCCCTGCACGCGAGTTCGACGGAGTTGCGCAGGGCCTCGGGTGCGGTGGAGCCGGAGGAGATCGGGACCAGGTCGAGGACCCCGAGCGGGATGCCAGGAGACATACGGTCACTCCTCAGTGGTCGACGGACTCGGACTCGGGCAGAACCGGTCCCCAGTCGAACGGTGGGTCCGGGATGTCCTTGCGCAGCACGGGAGCCACCGCCGCCCCGAACAGCTCCAGCGAGTCGCGGTGCTGACGATCCGTCAAACCACTGGCGTCCGCGTGCAGATGGAGCACGGTGTGCCCGAACTGCTCGTGGTAGCGGTGCACCTTGTCGATGACCTGCTGGGGGCTGCCGATCAGCGCGGAGCTGCGGTCGGCGAAGTCCTCCAGGGTCTCGAAGACGATGGGCAGGCCCACCTGCTTCTGGAAGGCGAGGTTGCTCTCGAAGATCGGGCGGTAGACAGCCAGCGCCTCCTGGGTCGTGGGAGCGACGTAGAGGCCCGCCGTGCCCGCACCTACCGCGATGTCCGCCGGGTCGTGGCCGTAGTGCTCCCAGCGTTCCCGGTAGTAGCGGATCAACTCGGCATACGGCTCTATGGGGTTGGTGACGTTCGCGGAGAACAGCGGGTCGCCGTAGCGGGCCGCCAGGTCGACACTCTCCTTGCTCGTGGCGCTGCCGTGCCAGACCCGGATCGGCTGCTGGTAGGGCCGCGGCCACACCTCCGCGTCCTTCAACTCCGGCCGGAACCGGGTCCTCGCCGTCACCTTGTCCTGTCGCCAGAGTTGCCGGAACACCTCGTAGCTCTCGGCGTTGCGCTCCCACTGGTCCTCGGGCGTGACATGGAACAGCTCGCGCTGAGCCGTGCCGTTGCCCTTGCCGATGATCAAGTCCAGGCGTCCGCCGGAGAGATGGTCGAGCGTCGCGTAGTCCTCGTAGGCCCGGACCGGGTCGAGGAGGCTCAGCGTGGTGACCGCCGTGAAGAGGCGGATACGGCGGGTGAGCGCGGCGAGGTGGCTGAGGACGACGGTCGGCGAGGACGAGATGAAGGGCCGTTCGTGCCGCTCCCCCACGCCGAAGCCGTCGAAGCCCAACTCCTCGGCCAGCACGGCGTTTTCGAGGACCTCGCGGAAACGCTCGTGGGTCGGCTTCTGGATGCCCGTGACCGGGTCGGGGCGGTGGACGATGAGCGTGATCGCGAGGAACCTCACGACGCCGCCCGTTCCTCGCGCACGTCGTCGATGGGGGTCCCCCCGCTCGAGCGAAGCCGAGAGTGGGGGAGGGCGAGGCCGAGGTGGTCGCGGAGGGTGGGGCCCTCGTACTCGGAGCGGAAGACGCCCTGTTCCTGGAGCAGCGGGACGACCTTGTCGGCGAAGGGGTCGAGTCCGGTCGGGGTGATGTGCGGGACGAGGATGAAGCCGTCGCTGGCGTCGGCCTGCACGAAGTCGTTGATGGTCTTCGCGACCGTGGACGGGGAGCCGATGAAGGCCTGCCGGTTGCCGGTCTCGATGACCAGGTCGCGGATGGACCAGTTGTTCGCGGCGGCCCGCTCACGCCACTCGCGGGCGGTGGCCAACGGGTCGCGGTACATGCGTACTTGGGCGCGGCCCTTGGAGATGTGGTTGTCGCTGACGTCCGGGTCGATGTCGGGGAGCGGGCCGTCCGGGTCGTAGGAGGAGAGGTCCCGGTTCCAGACGAACTCCAGGTGCTTGATCGCCGTGGCGCCGCTGACCTGCTGGCGGCGGACCTCCTTCGCCAGGTCCTCGGCCTCGGCGTCGGTGTCGCCGAGCACGAAGGTCGCGGCCGGGAGGATCAGCAACTCGTCCGACCTGCGGCCGTACTTGGCGAGTCGGGCCTTGACGTCGGTGTAGAAGGCCTGGCCCTCGGTGAGGGTGCTGTACCGGCTGAAGATGGCGTCGGCGGAGGAGGCGGCGAACTCGCGGCCCTCGTCGGAGTCGCCCGCCTGGAAGATGACCGGGCGGCCCTGCGGGGAGCGCGGGACGTTGAACTGGCCGTGGATGTCGAAGTGTTGGCCCTGGTGGACGAAGGCTCCGGCCTTGGCGTCGCTCAGGAAGGTGCCGGTGGCCTGGTCGGCGAGGATCTCGTCGCCGTGCCAGGAGTCGAAGAGTTCGTTGGTGGTGGCGAGGAACTCCTTGGCCCGGGAGTAGCGCTCGTCCTGCGGCAGAAAGCCGCCGCGGCGGAAGTTCTCGCCGGTGAACGCGTCCCAGGAGGTGACCACGTTCCAGGCGGCGCGGCCGTCGGAGAGGTGGTCGAGGCTGGCGAACTGGCGGGCCACCTCGTAGGGCTCGTTGAAGGTGGAGTTGATGGTGCCGGTCAGGCCGAGGTGCTCGGTGACGGCGGCGAGCGCGGCGAGGATGGTGAAGGTGTCGGGGCGGCCGACGACGTCCAAGTCGTAGATCTTTCCGCCCTGTTCGCGCAGCCGCAGGCCCTCGGCGAGGAAAAGGAAGTCGAACTTGGCGCGTTCGGCGGTCCGCGCGAAGTGTGCGAAGGAGCTGAACTCGATGTGGCTGCCGGCCGCGGGGTCGCTCCACACGGTGGTGTTGTTGACACCGGGGAAGTGGGCGGCCAGGTGGATCTGCTTCAGGGGCTTGCTCATGTCGTACGGTCCCTCCGGCTCAGGCGGTGGCCGCGGCGGCGGCGTAGCGGTTGGCGGGGCGGGCGAGCCCCAGCAGGCCGCGCAGGGTGTCGGCCTCGTAGGCGCGGCGGAAGGCGTTCCGGCGCTGGAGTTCGGGGACCAGCCCCTGGGTGATCGCCGGCAGGTCGTGTCCGGCGACGGCGGGCCGCAGCCGGAAGCCGGTCAGTCCGGCCGACTGCAACTCCTGGAGAAGGTCGGCGAGTTGGGCGGGCGTACCGGCGAAGATCCGGGCGTCGCTGGTGTACGGCTCCCCCGCGAGGGCGTCGAGGCGCTCGCGGCGGGCGACCGCCGTGGCCTCGTCGGCGTCGAGGAAGACCACGAGGTCGCCGAAGATGTGCAGTAGCTCGTCGGCGCGTCCGGCGGTCTGCTGTTCGGCGCGGATCTCCGCGATGATCGCCCGGGCGTCGTCGGTGTCGTGCGGGGTGACGTAGCCGATGTCTGTGGCGCGGGCCACCAGCCGGTACGGGATGGTCTGGTGGGCCAGGGAGCTGACGATCGGCTGGCCCTGCGGCGGCCTGGGTGTGATGGAGGGGCCCTTGACGCCGAAGTGGCGGCCCTCGAAGTCGATGTAGTGCAGCTTGTCGCGGTCGACGAAGCGGCCGGTGGCGATGTCCCTGATCTCGGCGTCGTCCTCCCAGCTGTCCCAGAGGCGGCGCACGACCTCGATGTAGTCGGCGGCCTCGTCGAAGTGCTCGGCGAGCCGTTCCTGTCCGGCCGGGGTGCGCAGGCTCTCCAGGCTGATCGGCGGGAAGTCGCGCCGGCCGAAGTGGTCGGCCTCGTGCGGGCGGGCGGAGAGCTGCACCCGGAGACCCGCGCGGCCGGTGCTGACGTAGTCGAGGGTGGCGATCGCCTTGGATATGTGGAACGGCTCCGTGTGCGTGGAAACCACCGTCGGGACCAGGCCTATGTGGCTGGTGAGCGGTGCGATCCGGGCCGCGATGAGTACGGCGTCGAGGCGTCCGCGGACCTGGTCGGTGCGGCCGTCCAGCTCGCCGTAGTGCGAGGACTGCAGGCCGAGGCCGTCCTCGAAGGTCACGAAGTCGAGCAGACCGCGCTCGGCCTCGGCGACCTGGTCGGCCCAGTAGGCGGCGGTGAACAGGTCGCGGGGCCGGGCCACCGGCTCGCGCCAGGAGGCGGGGTGCCAGCCGGTGCCGTCGAGGGCGACGGCGAGATGCAGAGGAGGAGGGGAGGTCGATGACACGAGTGGTGCCTTCCTGGAGGTCCGTACGAGATCGCCGGCCCGTGGAAGCGGGCGCACGGCGGCTGGGGAGCGCAGCGAATGGGGTCCCCCCGGCCGAAGGTTGGGGGAGGGGTCAGGGGCGACAGAGCGCGCCGGCCACGCGCAGCAGGTCTATGTGCTGCCGTGTGGTGAGTCGCACGTGGAGGACAGCGGCGCCACACATGTGCTCCACCTCCACGGATTCCGGCTTCACTAGGGGCAACCGCACGGCTATGCCGTTTCTTCCGGATCGGCGGCGGAAGTCGGGCCGGTGAACCGTACGAGCGAGAAGACCGTCCGGGCGCGCAGCGTGAAGCCGATCGACTCGTAGAGCCGGATGGCGTTGGTGTTGGTGGCCGCGGCGTGCAGGAAGGGGTGGTCGCCGCGTTCCTTTATGCCGGCGGCGACGGCGCGGACCAGGCGGGTGGCCAGGCCCCGGCCGCGGTGCTCGGGGTCGGTGCACACGGCGCTGATCTCGGTCCAGCCGGGCGGGTGGAGGCGTTCGCCGGCCAGGGCCACGAGTCGGCCGTGGTGGCGGATGCCGAGGTAGGTGCCCATCTCGACGGTACGGGGCAGGTAGGGGCCGGGTTCGGTGCGGGCGACCAGGTCGAGGATCTCGGGCACGTCGTCGGCGCCGAGGCGGACGGCCTCGGGGTCGGGCTCGGCCCGCAGACCGGTGTCCACGAGCTGGACGCCCTGTCCGGAGCGGACGATCTCCCAGCCGTCCGGGGTCTCGCCCACTCCGCGCACGGCGGCGGTTCCGCCGGGGCCGATGAGAGTGGCCAGGTCGGCCCAGGCGCGCGGATCGTCGTTGTCGGTGATGGCGTGGAAGCCGGCCACGTCGACGGGGTAGCGGGCGGCGCGGCCGACGCGTTCGGCGAGATGGGCGTGCGGGCCGGTGAGCGCGGCCCAGGCCGGGTTGTCCAGGACGTGGGAGGTGGTCGTTTCGAGACTGGCGGTGGAAGACATCGGGTGACGGCTCCGGTACTGGTCGCACGGGTCGGGGACCCCGCCGGGTTGTGGCGGGGTCCCCTTGCCGGGAGGGTGGGTCAGGAGTCGCTGAGCGGCAGTCCGGGCGGGTTGACCTGGGACTTGGCGACGGCCTCGTTGGAGAGGTTCCAGGCGGCCAGCCACTTGGCGTACTGACCGTTCTTGATCAGGTAGTTGATGGCGTCCGCGAGGGGCTTGGCGAGGCCGCTGTTCTTCTTCGCGGTGGCCGCGATCAGGCCCTGGAGGGAGGATCCGGCGCCGGAGTACGTGCCCGCGTTGCGGACCGCCTTGGCCGTGCCCTTGGTCGAGGAGACCTGGTAGGCGACCGAGGGGTTCGGGGCGAGGTAGGCGTCGATCTTCCCGGAGGCCAGCGCGAGGTAGGTGCTGTTGTTGTCCTGGAAGTACTTGACGGTGAGCGCCTTCTTGCCCTCGGCGGCCAGCTTCTTCTTCCACTCCAGGAGGATCCGTTCCTGGTTGGTGCCGGCGCCCACGGCGACGGTCTTGCCGGCGAGGTTCTCGTAGTTGCCGTCGAAGTTCCAGGAGTTGTCGGCCTTCACCGCGAAGCCGAGGTTGTCCTCGCGGTAGGAGGCGAACTCGTACTTCGCCTTGCGCTCCTCGGTGTCGGTGACGTTGGAGAAGGCGACATCGACCTTGCCGCTGTCCAGGCCGATGAAGAGGTTCTCCCAAGTGGAGTTCTTCAGCTCGGGCTTGAGGCCGAGGACGGCGGCGACCAGGCGGGCGATGTCGGTCTCGGAACCGGTGAGGGTCTTCTGGTCCGAGCCGACGTAGCCGAGCGGCGGGGAGCCGGCGGGCAGGAAGCCGACGCCGACCTCCAGCTTGCCGCTCTTCGCTGTCGCCTTGGGCAACTCGGCGCTGATCGACTTCACTTCGGCGACCTTGAGCGTCGCCTCCTTGGCGGCACCGAGGGAGAAGGCGCCCACGGTGACCGTGCCGGAGGCGGCACCGCCGGACGTGGTGGCCGCGTCACTGTCGCCGCCGCAGGCCGCGAGACCACCGGCGAGGGAAGCGAGGACGGTTCCCGCGGTGAGTCCGCGAGTGATTCTGCTGCGAAGGCTGGGCGTAGACATGGCTGTTCCTAGGCTCGGTGTTCGGGGCTGTCGAAGGTGAAGAGGTGAAGCTCAGAGGACCTTGCTGAGGAAGTCCCTGGTCCGTTCGTGCTGTGGCTTGTCGAGGACCTCGTGGGGCGGGCCCTGTTCGACGATCTTTCCGCCGTCGATGAAGACGACCCGGTCGGCGACCTCGCGGGCGAAGCCGATCTCGTGGGTGACGATGACGAGGGTGGTGCCGCTGGTCGCCAAGTCCTTGATGACGGACAGGACTTCACCGACGAGTTCGGGGTCGAGGGCGGAGGTCGGCTCGTCGAAGAGGATGACGCCGGGCCGCAGGGCGAGGGCCCGCGCGATGGCCACGCGCTGCTGCTGGCCGCCGGAGAGCTGCCTCGGGTAGGCGCCGGTCTTCTCGGCGAGACCGACGCGGCCCAGCAACTCCCTTGCCAGTTCCAGGGCTTCGGGCTTGCCGAGCCTGCCGGTGGCGACCGGGGCGGCGGCGACGTTGTCGAGGACGGTCAGGTGCGGGAAGAGGTTGAAGTTCTGGAAGACGAAGCCGATCCGGCTGCGCTGCGCGAGGATGGCGCGCTCGCTCAACTCCTTGAGCCTGCCGCCCTGTTGCCGCACTCCGATCAGCTCTCCGTTGACGCTGACGTAGCCGATCTCGGGCTTCTCCAGGTGGTTGATGACCCGCAGCAGCGTGGACTTGCCGGAACCGGACGGGCCTAGGATCACGGTGACCTCGCCGGGCCGCACCGTGAGGTCGACGCCGTCCAGGACCCGGTGGGCGCCGTACCACTTGTGGACGTCGTGCACCTCTACGGCGGCGGGTGTGATGTCCGCCAGCGGTTCGACGGTGTTCGTGGTCATACGGCGGTCTCCCTGCGGATGCGGGCCCGCAGATCGGTGACACCGTTGCGGAGTTTCTGGATCGGGGTGGGCGGCAGGGAGCGGGTGGCGCCCCGGGCGTAGTGGCGCTCGACGTAGAACTGGATGACGGACACGACGCTGGTCAGGATCAGGTACCAGACGGTGACGACCAGGAGCAGCGGCACGATGTCGCCGGGGTAGGTGGAGCCCATCGTCTGCGCGGAGCCGAACAGGTCGAGCAGCGAGACGTAGAAGACCAGCGAGGTGCTCTTGATCAGGCCGATCAGCTGGTTGACGTAGTTCGGGGTGATGGAGCGCAGCGCCTGCGGGAAGACGATTCTGCGGAACTGGTAGCCCTTGGGGAGGCCGAGGGCGGAGGCGGCCTCGTGCTGGCCCTGGTCGACGGAGAGGATGCCGCCGCGGACCACTTCGGCCGCGTACGCCGCCTCGTTGAGGCTGAGTCCGACGACGGCGACGACCATGTCGGTGGCGAGCTTCGACTCGTCGAAGGAGAAGAAGGCGGGTCCGAAGGGGACGCCGATGCTGAGCGTCTGGTACAGGGCGCTGAAGTTGTAGAGGAAGATCAGCACCACGATGAGCGGGATGGAGCGCAGCGCCCACACATAGGTCCAGCTCGCGGCGCGCAGCACGGGGCTCTTCGACAGCCGGGCCAGGGCGAGCAGGATGCCGCCGAGGAGGCCCAACACCGCGCTGAGCGCGGCCACTTCGAGAGTGATGACGAGTCCGTCGAGGATCGTCGGGCGCAGGAACCAGTAGCCGAAGCGGTCCCACTGGTAGAAGGAGTTGGTGACCAGTCCGTGGACGAACTGGGCGATCAGCACCAGCACGACCAGCGTGACGATCCACCGGCCGGGTCGGCGCAGCGGCTGAACTCGCTGTGCCGTCAGGGGTTTTGACGGGGCGTCGGCGGACGGGGCGTCGGCCAGGGACACAGTGGTGCCTGGGGGTTCACTCATGGTGGGCTCCGGCGGGTTCACAGACCCCGGTCCGTGGCGGTGGACGCGCGACGGCGGACGGCACGCGCGGGTGCACGGGACCGGGGGCGGGGAAGGGGCAGGCACACCGGCGGGAGCGGGTGTGCGTCAGAGGTGCGTCGGCCGACTGGTCGTCAGGCCCGACAGCGGGCGCGGCCCGAGGCGGTACACAGTGCGCTGCTGACCCGGAGCAGATCGACAGCGCGGTCGGCGACGAACAGGTTGGCGTACGACCGTACGCAGCCCTGCGGGCGGCATATGGCCGTCCTGGGAGCTGCGTACATGGCGTCACCTGTCACTGTTCCGGCCCCGCAGGGCCTCGCGCTTACCGAAACGTCATCCGGTCCGGTCGTCACCTGGGGCACCCCACCGCGTGCGAGGGTTGCCGGTCAGCAAGCCAGGGCTTGTCGCTGACACTCATGACCGTTCTGGCCGCAAGTTAAGACAATTGCCCGAACGAATGTCAACGGCCGTCCACCAAGTGGATGGTGCGGACGCCCCTCAACTGCGGCAAGCTCCCGTTTCGTCCGCGGCATGGGCTGCCCAGTCCAGGATCTGGACGGCGGCACCGGCGGCCTCCAGGCCCTGGCAGCGGGCGTGGTGGCGGCGGGCGATGCCGTCGAGGTCCAGATGGGCGCCGAAGGCCGGGTGCGCGGCCAGTCGGCGGGCGTAGGCCCACAGGTGGGGATGGTCGGCGATGCGCTGCACGGCCGCGGCGTCCAGGTGGTAGCGGTGCACGGTGTCGAGTTGCACCAGCGTCACCCACAACTCGACGTCTGCGGCGGTGAGTTCGTCGCGGATCATGTGCTCGCGGCCGTCCAGCCAGCGGTCGAGCGAGCCCAGCGTCTCCAGCAGTCGGCCGAGGGCTTCGTCACGTTCCGCCTGTTCGCCACCGGCCGCGCCGGCGCGCTGCGCCGCGTCCTCGATGCCCTGTGCGCAGAGCCGCTCGACGGCCTCGATCTCCGACTCGGCGCCGCACGGGTAGAGCTGGGGTCCGCCCTGGCCGAAGTGCCGGGCGAGGTCGCGGGTGATGTCGGGGGCGTGGGTGCTGACGATGCGGCCGGACCAGTCGTCGCTGAGTACGGGCGCGGTGGCCGGTCCGGAGTAGCGGTGGGCGCTCGCCTCGTAGAGCGGGCGCAGTGCGGAGTGTCCACCACTCGGACAGTCGGGTACGGCGGACAGGAACACGGCCGGACAGCTCTCGTGGAGGCCGAGCAGGCTGTGGGTGACGGCGATGCGCAGGCCGTCGGCGCAGGCGGTGGACAGGTGGAGGCGGTAGCGGCGCGGGACGGCGTAGTGCCCGCTGCGCGCGTCGCGCCCGATCCGGCCCCGGAACTGGGGGGCGGAGCGGGGTGAGGGGACGGCGGCGAGAGGCGTGACGGACATGGGACTCCCCGGGTACGGGCGCGTGGACGTACGCGCGGCGGAAGCGTCGTCGAACGGTGGAGGGGACTCAGCGCAGTGGGCTCATGGCGCTGCAGACCCGCAGCAGATCGATGTGACGGCGGGAGGTCAGAAGGGGCGAACGGTCCACTCGGCTGGTGGTGACCGGCTCAAGGCGCCCCATGTTTCCCTACCTGTTCACTAGGATTCCCTACTGGAGTGTCGATCCACCGTCGCCCGGGGTCAAGAGGGCGTCCACGGGTCGGGCACAGATCCCGACCCGTGGACATGCCGGGCCGCTACTTCGCGTACATCAGGGTCCCGAAGCCGAGCTGGTCGTAGCCGCCGCTGTCGGAGCCGTAGTCACCTCCCCCGCCCTCGGGTGCGACGAGGTTGTAGTACATGGCCGAGATGTACTTGTCGTCGAGGCTGATCCGGCGGTTGTAGTGGAAGTGGAGCATCGCCCACACCGGCCGGATCTGGCCGCGCGAGGAGGAGGAGATCACCGTCTGGGACGACTGGGCGCAGCTCTGCCCGGTCCCCCAGGTGTAGGTGGTGAAGGGCACGTCGCTGCCGCTGTTGTACTTCGCGACGTACTGGGCTGCCTTCATGAAGCGGCGGCTGTCGTACGAGTACAGGTCGTCGCCCTGGTTCCAGGCCATCTCGCACACTGCGCCCATCTGCCCCATGCCCATGACGGTGTGGCCCTGGTCGCGGCCGGACTCCTGCCACTGGCCGAGCGCGTAGCCGTCCGAGTCGGTGTACAGGTACGGCACGGCGTGCGCGATCGAGCCGTTGCCCGCACCCGACTTGAAGTACGTGACGGCCTGGTCGTACTTGGCGCTGTCCTCGTTGAGGATCCCGATGGCCAGGATCGACGCCATGTTGCACAGGTCCCAGTTGGCCCAGTAGTTGGTGATGCAGGCGTCGTTGTGGTTGGTGAGGAAGCTGTTGTTGAGCGGGTAGAAGACGTTTGCCAGCATCTGCTGGGCGGCGGCGAGATTGAACCCGCTGTAGTCCCGCATGAGTTCGCAGGCGTTGGCGAACTGCCAGCCGTACAGACCGGCCGCGAGGAACCGGTCGGCATTGCCGGTGACCGAAGTCAGCGTGGTCGACCAGGCGTTGAGGATGTTCGCGGCGCACACGGCGTTCGCCTCGGTGCCACCGACCTTCCAGCGCAGGGCGTTCTGGTAGGCGGCCGCGATGTCGTTGTAGAGGAGGCTGTAGTTCTGTCCGGTGCCGCCTCGGATGATCGTGGCCGTCGCCCGGTTCGTCCAGGTCGACTGGGAGTGGGAGTTGGCGGTCAGCCTGTTCCAGCCGGACAGCCAGGGGTCGGTTCCCGCCGCGACCCTGACCTTGGCCCGGTTGATGTCACCGGCGTTGTGCAGCATGCCGGGGTGGGTGAAGGTGGCCGGTGCCGCGTGCGCGGTCGTGGCCACCGTGGCGCCGCCGAGGGCGACGGCTGCGGTGAGCCCGCCCGCGGTCTTCAACAGACCGCGGCGGCTCAACTCTGTTCTGCGGAGGTGCTCGTGGGGGGAAGTGCGGCTCATCGCTGTGCATCTCCAATCCGTGGAGGATCAGGTGGGCGTGATGCTCACCTCGTCGAACTCCGTGGTGCAGCGGACCGGTTGGCTGCGCGAGCAGACCACCAGGCCGACGTAGTAGGGGGCGTCACCGAAGCCGGGGATGTCTCCGTCGGCGAGGGGGGTCCAGGTGACACCGTCATCGGTGGACAGGGCTGCGCTGAACGCGGTCCCGGCGCGCTTCAGCCGCAGCAGGGCGGGGAGGGTGGCCGCGGCACCGCCGGTGAAGGCGGAGGCACCGGCCACGGTCTTGCGGAGCATGAGTTGAGCGCTGGTCCCACCGGTGACGATCGCGCCCGCCGCCTGGTCGAACGGCGACAGCGACTTCGCCATGAGCAGGCCCACCCGGTCGGCCGTGGCGCCGGTCCGGGAGACGAGCCGGGCGACGACTTCGCAGTCACCGTTCACGGGTTGCCGTACGAACTGCCCTGTCATTCCTTGGCCGTTGGCGTTCAGGTCGACGCCCGCGCCCCGCACGGTGAAGGTCCCGCCGTCGTACGACGTGCTGCCCGGCGTGGTGATCGCCACCACGCCCAGCGTTCCGAAGGCGCGGTCGTCGAGGACGGTGTCACCGAGGTCGCCGTACGTCCACGGCGCGGGGGGCGCGGTGCCGACCGTGAGGGCGAGGGCGCCGGTGGCGGTCCCTGAGGCGTTGGCGGCGGTGGTCGCGACTGTGAACTCCCCTGTCTCCGTGGGGATTCCGGAGATGAGCCCGGTGCGCCGGTCGATGCGCAGACCGGCGGGCAGGCCGTCCGCGGTGAACCGTACGGGCGCGTGCGAGGCCCGCAGCAGATGGCGGAAGTCGGCTCCTTCGTTCGTGAACACGGCGTTCGCGGAGGTGAGTTGGGGCGCGGATGGGTTCGGCATCACGGCCCGCGCCGGTGCCGAACGCGGCCCGCGTCCACCGGCGTTGGTCTTCGCGACCGTGTAGTGGTACGTCGTTCCAGGCGTCCCCGTCGCGTCGGTGTACCGGATGCGAGTGCCGAAGCCGACTGGGCCGACGCGGGTGGCGAGGGTCTTGTACGGTCCGTCGGTCCGCGTGGCGCGCAGGACCGTGTATTCGGCGGAGAGGTCCGGGTCGCTCCAGGCCAACTCCACGGCGTCGGCACCGGTTTCCGCCCGCAGGCCAGTGGCGGTGCGCGCCGGGCGGGGTACGCGCCAGACCGTGCCGTTCGCGGAGGTCACGCCGACGTTGTCGAAGGCGCCGGTGCCGGTCTCGGCGTAGTCCTCCTCGACGCCGAGGCAGGAGGTGAGGGCGAGACCCGCGAACGCGGTGCGCCCCAACTCGACGTCGGTGGAGCCGACTTCGGTCCAGTGGACACCGTCCGGCGAGATGGCACCGGTGCAGCGCGCGCCCTTCCGGGTCACTCGCACCCAGTAGGGCTTCCGCAGCCGGTAGCCGTCGCCCGCGCCCTCGACGTACGGCGCCTCCAGTGGGGTCGCCGACTCGGGCAGCGTGCCGAGGTTGGAGATCGGGAAGGCGGCCGACGTCGTGATCGCCTGCTGCTGCGAGGGCGGTACGGGTGTGCTGCCGGTGGCGGAGATCTCCGCGCCGTCCCACGGCCGTACCGTCCACACCCCGCTCCAGGTGTGCAGCGGCAGGCCCTGGATCAGCATCGAGGCGTGCGCCGCGTCCGCGTCGAGGGAGGCGCGAACGGTGACGCCGATCTTGGAGTACTGCGAGCTGAGCGGCCACACGATCCGCGCGGTGACCGTGCCGTCGCCGCGCAGCGGGAGATGGGCCAGACGGTAGGTGTCGGCGGTGCCGCTCGCCTCCAGGACGAAGCGCTCACCGTCGAAGACGGCGGAACCGGCGATCTTCACGTCCCCGACGTCCTGGGTCGACCAGGGCCCGGGAAGACCGGCGAAGACGGCTGCCCATGCCGAACTCCCGCTCACACCGAGCGTGTTGGACGCGGTGACCGTGTAGTAGTACGTCCGTCCTGCGTGCACGTTCCGGTCGGTGTACGTCGGCTGCCCGACCCCGGACGCGACCCTCTCGTAGCGGCCGTCGACGCCGCTCGCCCGCAGGACCGTGTAGGAGTCGGCCCAGGTCGAGGGAAGCCAACTCACCTGCACGGAACGGTCGTCGCCCACGGCCGTGACACCGGCCGGTGGTGTCGGCACGGTCGGCGCGGATGCCGTGGCACCGGCGTAGGCGAAGGTTCCCCAGCTGGGCAGGTCGTCGTTGCTGCCCTCGACGACCCGGGTGCCGCCGGTGCCGCGGAAGACGGCGTTCTTCGTGTACGGGGTGTCGAGGCCGCGCACGCCCGCGTAGTGCGCGTACGCCATCTCATAGATCGGGGGCAGGTTGCCGCGCGAGGTGGCCGAGACGGTCAGCTTGATGTACTTGCCGGTGCGGTCGAGGTCGGGGACGAAGGGCACGTCGCCGCCGAGGTTGTAGCGGGCGGCGTACTCGACGTTGGCGAGGATGCGGTTGTCGTCGAAGCCCCAGAGGTCGATGCCTTGGTTCCAGGCGACCTGGGCGGCGTCCGTGAGCAGGCCGACCGCGAGCTGTTCGTGGCCCTGGTCCCGGCCGCTCTCCTGGCCCTGGCCGGCGGTGGTGACGATGCGGTGGCGGACGCTGCCGTTGCCGGCGCCGGCCGCGGCGAAGCGCAGCGCGTCGTGGAAGACGGTCGGCTCCTCGCAGAACACCCCTATGGCCAGCAGGGATTGAAGGGACGTCAGGTCCCAGTTGCCGTTGGCGTAGAGGGTGTAGCAGGACAGGGCCGGGTACCAGACGCGCAGGAAGGACTCCTCGCAGCGCGCGATGTCGGCGGCGGTCCAGCCGTCGTAGCCGGTGTGACGGAGGAGTTCGGCCGCGTTGACGAACTTGAAGGCCTGGAGGCCGGCGCCGAGGGGGCCGTCGGCTCCGGTGATGGCGGTGAGCGAGGCTGACCAGGCGTTGAGGATGTCGCGGGCCTTGTCGGCGTGCGCGGTGTCGCCGGTGACGGACCAGATGAGGGCGTTCTGGTAGGCGGCGGCCGAGTCGGCGACGGCCTGGTTCTGGTAGTTGGCGGGGCCGCGGCCCCAGGTGGTGATCTGGCCGGTGTTCTGGACGGTGTACGACGAGGAGGAGCGGGCGTGGGCCGCGAGCGCCAAGTAGCCGTCGTAGACCGGGGATTGCTTGGCGGCGACCGCCGCCTTCATCCGGGCGAGGTCGTCGGCGGTGTGCAGCAGGCCGGGGTGGGTGAAGGTCACCTCGGTGTCGTCCTGGGCCGCCGCTGCCCGGCCGGGCACGGCCAGTCCGCTCGCGCCCGAGGCCAGCAGCAGGGCCGCTGTGCCACCGAGGAAGCCCCGGCGGCTCGGTGCGGGGGTGGTCATGACGCGGCGGCCGCCTCGGCCTCGGCGGTGGTGAGGAACTTCAGGTTGGTGACGTGCTCGTTGTAGAACCACTGGATGGCGTCGGTGGTGTAGTACCAGCTCGGCTTCTTCATCGAGTCGGCGACGACCAGCCCGTTGATCACCAGGTTCTCGAACGTGACGTTGGTGATGGCGTGTTCGGCGTCGTAGCCGAGGAAGAGCGACGGGTTGGCGTGGGTGCCGGTGTAGCTGAGGTTCTTGACGTAGACGCCGTCGATGCCGCGGCCGACCGAGGTGTTGTACTTCGTGTTGTACATGACCTTCATGTAGATGACCTGGCCCCAGCGGAAGTCCTCGATCCTGATGTCCTCGATGCGGACGTTCTTGACCAGGTTGGAGTCGCCGGGGTTGAGGGCGATGCAGCCCTGGTAGTTCATCTGGGGTTCGCGGTGGTCGAGGATGTCGATGTTCTTGATGACGAGGTTCTCGATCGTCTCGGGCGCGTCCGTGTTGCCGTGCGTGCCGACGTTGATCGGGTGGGCGACGTCGGCCCACAGGGTGCAGTTCTGGACGGTGATGTCGCGGGTGTCGCCGTAGTAGTTCCAGCGGTGGCAGTAGATGGCGATGCAGTCGTCGGAGTTGCGCATGAAGCAGCCGTCGAAGGTGATCCGGGTCGAGGAGAAGACGTCGAAGCCGTCGCCGTTGCCCTTCGAACTGAAGGCGCGCGCCTTCTTGATGTGAACGTTGTCGCTCTCGCCGAACGTGCCCGCGTAGCCGGCCGGGTTGAGGATGATGACGTCCTCGATCCGGATGTTCTTGCTGCCCTCGCAGAGGATGGCGCCGCCGGGGTTGTTGTAGAGCACTCCGTGGCCGGTGAGGCGGGACTTCTCCACGTCCTTGAAGTAGACCTGCGCGGTCAGGACTGCGCCGCCCGCGAGGTGCACGGTCTTGCCGCTGGGGACGGTCAGGACGTTGCCGGTGACGGTGTGGACGCCGGGGCCGAAGTAGATGACGTCCGGGTCGTCGGCGGACGGGGCGTGGTGCTCGACGCGGTTGGTGATCAGGTGCAGGGCGTCGAAGATCTCGTCGTTGATCTGGACGACGACGTCCTTCGGCTCGTCGAGGGTGAACCGCAGGGTGTCGCCGAGGAGTTCGGGCTTGATGCCCAGCGCGTCCGGTCTCACCCGCGCCTTGGTGGTGCCGCCCTTGAGGTACGTCACCTCGATCTCGACCGAGCCGTTGAAGTCGAAGTACGCCATGGAGGAGTTGTAGACCTTGCCCGACCCGGTGGTGGCGTTGATCTCCTCGAACTGCGGCCGGTAGATGTCGAGGGTCTGCCAGGCGCCGTCGGGGGCGGTACGGACCCGCACCTGGAAGCTGGTGTTGGTCGGCATGCTCGTGGGACGCGGGTAAGTGACCAGCTTGGGGCTGGAGTTGTGGCCGTCGTCGGCGTGCGCCGCCGTGGCGGTCAGCCCGGACAGACCGGCGGCGAGCGCGGTGGCACCGGCGGCTTGCAGGGCCGTACGACGGGAAAGAGGCGTGTTCATGCGTGACTCCTTATTTGATTTGCTCCTTCACCTCCGGGGCGCTCCAGCCGGTGTCGAGCCCGCGACCGTGCTCAGCCCTTCGGGCCTCCGCGCGCTCGCGCTCTCGACACCGGCGCACCCCTACGGCTCAGTCGCGGTGCAACAGGGTGAAAAGAACGGCTACTTGAGACCGCTCGTCGACATCCCGGCGACGAACCCGCGCTGGGCGACGAGGAAGATCAGCAGGATCGGGACGACGTACATCACGGAGGCCGCGGCCTGGAGGTTGGTGTTGGGGGTGCCGGCCGCCGAGACATACGTGGTCATCACCGCGACGGCGAGGGTGGAGTGGTCGGTGGAGAGCAGGAGTTGGGGCGCGATGTAGTCGCCCCAGGTCCAGGTGAAGGCGATGACGAAGCTCGCCGAGAGGACCGGCCAGGACTGCGGGAGGAAGATCCGCCAGAAGATCCCGCCGTATCCGCAGCCGTCGACGATGGCCGCTTCCTCCAGCTCGCGGGGCAGGCCCGAGAAGAACTGGCGGAAGAGGAAGACCAGGTAGGGCGCCGAGGACAGGCCCCACAGCACCCATGGCCAGTAGGTGTCGACCATGCCGAACTTGGCGAAGATCAGGTAGGTCGGCAGCAGGGTGATCATCTGGGGCAGCATCATCGAGCCGATGAGGATGCCGAACAGGACCTTCTTGCCGGGCGCGGTGAGCCGGGCGAAACCGAAGCCGACCCAGGCGGAGCTGAGGGTGACGAGCGTCGCGTAGATCGTCGCGATGATCAGGGAGTTGCGGGCGTAGCCGAGGAAGTCGATGGCCTTGTAGGCGTCGACGAAGTTGTGCCACTCGAAGTGTGTCGGCAGCCAGTGCACCGGAGCCGCCGCCAGCTCGGCCGGGGCCTTGAGGCCGGTGAGGATCAGCCAGCCGAAAGGGCCGAGGAACAGGCCGGTGATGACGACGAGCGCCGTGTAGAGGACGAGCCGGTTGACGCGTATCCGCGTGCGGGCCGGGGACTTGGGGTTCACACTGGTGGCGGTCACTTCTGTGCCTCCGGGCCGACGTTGTAGAAGACCACGCCGGAGGTGAACCTGAAGATGAGTCCGGTCGCGATGAGGATCAGGACGAAGAGCACCCACAGCAGTGCGGAGGCGTATCCGTACCGGCCGAGCGCGAAGTACTCCGAGAACACATGGATCATGTAGGTGTAGTTGGACTGCGGGATCGTGGTGAGGCCGCCGGTGCCGGCCATGGGGGCGAGCAGCATCGGCATGATGGTCTGCACCGAGGCGATCACGCCGGTCACGGTCTGGAAGAGCAGCACCGGCGACAGCAGCGGCACGGTGATGCTGCGGAAGGTGCGCCAGGTGCTCGCCCCGTCGATGCGGGCCGCCTCGTGGAGTTCGCGGGGGACGTCCTGGAGCCCCGCCAGCGAGATGATCATGATGTTGCCGGCTGCCCAGAGCACCGTCATGACGAGGACGTAGCGGGCGTAGGGGTCGGCCAGCCAGCCGATCGCGTCGAAGCCGAAGAAGGTCAGGACGCCGTTGGCGGCACCGGAGTTCTGGTCGAAGAGGTTCTTGAAGGCGATGCCCGCGCCCACCGGCGGTACCACGGCGGGCAGATAGAGCAGGGTACGGAAGAGCCCGCGTCCTTTGAGGGGCCGGTTGACGAGGACGGCGAGTGCGAGTCCGGCGATGATCGACAGCGGCACGGAGATCAGCGCGAAGAGACCGGCGCGACCCAGGGCGTCCCAGGTGACCGAATCGCCCATCAGCTCGCGGTAGTTGCCGAGGCCGACGTAGTGCCAGTGCGGGGAGATGCCGTCGTACGTGGTGAAGCTCAGCCACAGTGCGTACGCCATCGGTGCGATGGTCAGCAGCGAGAAGCCGATGATCCAGGGTGAGGCGAACATGTAGAACGCGCGGTGCTTGCGCGTGGTCATGGATGGCCCGGTGCGCGTGGCGGCGGACCGGGGTCGGCCGGCCTTCGCGGTCGGGTGCGGCCGTCCGACGGCCGGCGAGGATGCCTGATCGACCGTCATCCCACCTGCTCCTTCCCGCGTTTGATCTGTTCGTTGATGACGGAGTTGAGGCGTCCGGCGAGGCGGTCGACGGACATCTCGCCGTTCATCGCGGGCGTGGCCACCTGGTTGAAGAGGGACTCGAAGGCGTCGCCCGAGATGTACGGGGAGACAGCGACCACCGAGAAATGCTTCAGCTCGTTCTGCTGAGCGCTCAACGTCCGTTTCTGGAAGTCCTCCTGATGGGGCATCAGGGGTCGCAGGGACTTCAGGGTGGGGATGCCCCAGCCGCTGGAGGCGCGGGCCTTGGCCGGTGCCTCGCCGAAGTACCACTCGAAGATCCGCCAGGCGGCGTCCTTGTTCCTCGACTTGCGGGGCATCCACATGCCGGTGCCGCCCTGGCAGGCGCTGATCCGGGGGCCGCCCGCGAAGACGGGGGCGGGGGCGAGCCGGGAGACCTGGGCCAGTTTCCTGTCGGTGCCGATCATGCCGCCCATCCAGTAGCCGTTGTTCGACATGGCCATCCGGCCGGCCTGGTACGTGGGACCGTCCCAGCCGTTGGGGTCGGGCAGGACGGCGCTGGGTCCGACCTTGAGCCGGCAGTACTCCAGGTACCAGGCCAGCGCCTTGCGGGCCTCGGGGGTGGTGAAGTCGACCCTGGAGAAGTCGTCGGCGAACAGGCTGCCGCCGGCGGAGGCGGTCATGGTCGCCATGAGCGTGAGCTTGACCAGGCCGTTGTAGCTGCCGCCGAAGACGGTCGTCTGGCCCTTCGAACGCTGTACGAGGTGCTGGGCACGGTCCAGCCACTCCTCGAAGGTGACGGGTTCGGTCTCCGACGGGTAGGCGACGCCCTTCTTGTCGAAGGAGGCGGTGTTGTACCAGTACATGGAGTCCTGGGAGAAGTCCTTGGCCATGCCGTAGCGGGGGCCCTTGCCCTGGACCTTTCCGTCGTAGCGCCAGAGGTCGTTGACGGGGTCGAGGTCCTCGGGCCGCAGGAGGCTGCTGGTGGCGAAGTAGGAGTCCAGTTCCTGCATCACGTCCCGCGCGGCGTAGAACGCGGCGTCCACGGCGCCGACCCCGCGCACCAGGTCCGGCGGGTTCCCGCTGGTGAGCATCGCGATCAGCTTGGTGATGTCGTAGTCCACCCGCTTGATGGCGATGCCGGTGTCCTTCCTGGCCTGCTTGACCAGGTCGGGGCCCAGGTCGTCGGCCTTCGCCATCACCGTGATGGTCTCGCCCGCTCCGCCCACCCCGGTCGACACCTGGAGGGCGCAGCCGTTCAGCGCCACCGCGCCGGTCGCGGCACCGGTTGCCGAGAGGGCGAGAAATCGTCGGCGGCTCAGGGGAGCACCAGCACGTGGGTGCATGACCGCACCACCTCCAATAGAAACCGGTTGTCACGCGTTGGGGCAGAGCTTCTTCCGGCTCGGAAACGGCGTCAAGACCTTGGGCGAACTTTCGAAAAGACTGGGTGACCTCGACGACACAGTCCTGGAACACGGTTTGCTAGAAACCGGTTGTCGGTCACGGGTGCCCGGAGTCCCGGACACGGGGCCGGTGTCCGGGACGTCAGCGCAGGTCGGCGGCGCGCTCCGGGCTCTCGTCGAGGAAGCCGCCCGACTGGTGCTGCCACAGCTTCGCGTAGGCGCCCTCGGCCGCCAGCAGCTCCTGGTGCGTGCCCTGTTCGACGATCCGGCCGCGGTCGAGCACGACCAGCCGGTCCATGCCGGCGACCGTGCTCAGCCGGTGCGCGACCACGAGTGCCGTCCGCCCCTCCATGAGCCGCCAGAGCGCCTCCTGGACGAGGACCTCGCTCTCGGAGTCGAGGGCGCTGGTGGCCTCGTCGAGCAGCAGGATCGGGGCGTCGCGCAGGATCGCCCGGGCCAGGGCGACGCGTTGGCGCTGTCCGCCGGAGAGCTTGATGCCGCGCTCCCCCACCATCGTGTCGAAGCCGTCCGGCAGCGCGTCGGCGAACTCGGTGACGTGCGCGGCCTCAGCCGCTCGGCGGACCTCGGCCTCGGTGGCATCGGGCCTGGCGAAGGCGATGTTCTCCCGCAGGGTGCGGTGGAACATCGCGGGGTCCTGCGGTACGTAGGCGATCAGGCCGCGCAGGTCGGCCTGGCGCAGCCGGCTGATGTCCTGACCGCCGATCAGGATGCGGCCGGAGTCGATGTCCGTCATCCGCAGCAGCAGCCGGCTGAGCGTGGTCTTGCCGCCGCCGGACCGGCCGACGAGCCCGATCTTCGTCCCGCTGGGCACGGCCAGTTCGAGCCCGTCGAAGAGGGTGTCGGCGCCCGCGTGGGCGAAGGTCACGTTCTCGAAGCGGACGTCGGCGGCGCGGGAGAGCAGCGGTTCCGGCGTGTCCGGGTCGAGCACGGTGGGCGGGGCCAGCAGCAGTTCGGTGAACTGGGCGGCCTCGGTCATCGAGCTTTCCAGGCGCCGGTAGATCTGGTTGAACTCGAACATGATCCGGGTCGCGTTGGAGTAGTACGTGAAGGCGACCACGACCGCCTCGACTCCGTGCTCGCCCCCGCCGAGCGCGACCGCGAGCAGCAGGCCAAGTGCGTTGGTGAGTACGGAGAGTGGCGCGACGAGGGTGTCGATGCGCAGGTTGCCGTAGTCCCAGGAGCGCAGGGTCAGCCGGCGTGACTGGGCGACGCGGGAGCGGTGTTCGGCGGCCTCGCGTTCCTCGGCGGCGAACGCGCGGACCGTGTCCATGTTCATCAGGCTGTCGGCGACATGGCCGGAGACCCGGGCGATGGCCTCCTCGCGCTGGTCGACGAGTGCCTGGCGGCGCCGGATGAGGGGTGCCGCGACCAGGGCGGTGAGCGCGATCATCACCAACAGCCCTACGACGAGCAGCGGTTCGTAGCGCCAGAGCACGACCGAGCCGAACAGCAGCGGCACCAGGCTGCCGACGACCTGGAAGGTCATCGTGTCGACGAACTCCTCGAAGCGGGAGGCGAAGCTCAGCACCCGCTTGGTGAGGGATCCGGCGAAGTTCTCGTGGAAGAACGCGGCGTCCTTGGCGAACAGTTCGTCCATGCCGATCACATACAGGTGCTCGATGCCGAGCGCGTCCAGCCGGTTCAGACAGTGCAGTCCGAGCCGCCACAGCACCTCGGCGAACAGCAGCACACCGGCGAACCCGAGGACGTACGGCAGCGTCGAGCCGACGCCGATGCCCGTGTCGCGGGCGATGCGGCCGACGAGCTTCGCGACGATCAGCGGTGCGATGTAGTTGATGCCGATGTTGCCCAGCGCCGGCAGCAGTGTGGCGGGCGCGGTCCACCGGCGGAGCCGGGCCAACTCCCGGCCGTAGTAACGCAGTGCGAGAAGCACCGAGCCCCGGCGCGACCCGGCCTCGCGCGTTTCAGGCGATCCCATCCCCCACCCCGTGATGTCGTACGGCAGCCCGGCATCGGCGCTGGCCAGGAATGGCAGTGTCCCGCGCGGACACCGGTGCGGTCCAAGCGTTTTTCCCTCAACAGCGGTGATGCGCAGGGGGGTTGTGGGCCCTACGGTGACGTCATGGCGACCCAGGTGAGCGAGCCCATGCGGCTCTCCGACATGCCGTTGCACGATCCGTTCGTCTTCGTGGACGAGGGGACCCGCACCTATCACCTCTACACGTCCAACGACCCGTCCGTGTCGGGTGTGGAGGGCGTCGGCACGATGGTCTACCGCAGTCACGACCTGCGCGACTGGACGCGTCCCGTGGTGGTGTTCCTGGCGGCGGAGCAGCCGGGCCTCTGGGCGGGCGACGGCGGTTGGGCGCCGGAGGTGCACCGGTGGAACGGCAGGTACTACCTGTTCACCACGCTGCACGACGAGAAGAGCCCGCTTCCGGTGCCGCCGCCCGGCCGCTGGGGCACACCGTTCGCCCTCACGAACCACCGGCGCGGCACGGTCACGGCCGTGTCCGATTCCCTGCTGGGTCCCTTCACCTCGGTCGACCCCGCCCGCCCCACCCCGCCCGAACACCTCATGACCCTGGACGGCACGCTGTACGTCGACCCGTCCGGACAGCCGTGGATGGTGTACGCGCACGAGTGGACGCAGACCGTCGACGGCACCATGGAGGCGATCCGGCTGGCCCTTGACCTGACCGGGACGATCGGTGACCCGGTCTTCCTGTTCAAGGCCTCGGACGCGTCCTGGATCGGTGACGAGATCCCGGCCGGCGTCCCGCACCAACTCCCGCCCTACGTCACGGACGGGCCGCAGTTGTACCGCACTCCCGACGGCTCTCTGCTCATGCTGTGGTCGACGTACGAGAAGAACAGGGCCGACCCGGACGGCACTCTGAGCGGTGGTTACGTCCAGACCTGCGCCGTCTCGGAGTCGGGCGCGCTCACCGGGCCGTGGCGCCAACACCGGCCGCTGGTACGGGAGGACAGCGGTCACGGCATGCTGTTCCGCACGTTCGAGGGGCAGTTGACGATGATCCTCCACCGGCCGTTCGAGAACGCGCGCGGCAAGCTGTACGAGATGGAGCTCCACGGTCATGAACTGCGGGTGCTGCGGCAGCGCACCGACCTGGACGGTGGCGGCTGACACGCACGCCGCCCCTCGCTACTGCTTGACCGCGCCCGCAAGCCCGTTGATGAAGAACCGCTGCAGCACGACGAAGATCAGGACGATGGGCAGCAGCGTGATGACCGACCCCGCGCACACCAGGGTCCACGCGGTGGAGTTCTGGCCGATGAAGTTGAACATGCCCACCGAGAGGGTGTGCAGTTCGGGGCGGGAGAGGGTGAAGACCAGCGGGATGAAGAAGCTGTTCCAGGCGTTGATGCAGGCGAACAGGCCGACGGTCGCCAGCATCGGACCGGACAGCGGCAGCATGATCCGCCAGAAGATCTGGTGGAAGCTCGCGCCGTCCACGCGGGCCGCGTCCTCCAGGCCCCGGTCGATCGTCGTGAAGTAGCCCATGAAGAGGAAGGTGCCGAAGACCATCCCGCCCGCCGACTGGACGATGACCACCGACCAGAGGGTGTTGAGGAGATGGAGCCGCTGGATCAGGTCGAAGACCGGGATGATCGTGTAGCCGTGCGGCAGGAAGAGCGTCACCCCGACCAGGCCCAGCCAGAGTTTCTTGCCGGGGAAGTCGGTGCGGGCCAGGACGTAGCCGGCCATGGAGGTGGCGAGCAGTGTCACGATGACCGTGCCGGTCGCGAACAGGACCGTGTTGACGAAGAACCGGCTGAAGTCCGCCTGCGTCCAGGCCTCGCTGTAGTTGGACCAGTGGAACTCGGACGGGATCGGGTTCAGCCCCCCGGAGAAGAACCCGTCGGTGCTCTTCAGCGAACTGCCCAGCGCCCACAGGAATGGATAGAGCCAGACGAGGCCGCCGCCGAGCAGCGCTAGATAGAGCAGACCGCGCCGGCCCTGGCGCAGGCGTGGGGTCAGGGTGGACATCGGGACGGACTCCTTCACTGGTGGGCGGCCGTGCGCCGGCGGCTGATCCGGCGCAGGGCGAGGACCTGCAGCGCGGAGAAGACGATGAGCAGCAGTCCGTAGAGGAACGACGCGGCGGAGGCCAGGCCGATGTCAGGCTGGGCGGCGGCGCCGGCCGAGCCGCCGAAGGCCAGGTGGTAGATGTACGTGTTGACGACCTCGGTGGCGAAGTACGGGCCGCCGCCGGTGAGGACCTGCACCAGGTCGAAGACCTGGAAGCTGCCGATGAAGGCCAACACCACGATGACGACGCCGACTTGGCGCAGCATCGGGATGGTGATCCGGAAGAAGGACTGCACCGGGCCGCAGCCGTCGAGCTTCGCCGCCTCGTACAGCTCGGCCGGGATGGTCTGCAGTCCGGCGAGGAAGTAGACGAGGTTGTAGCCGAGGGTGTGCCAGATGCCGATCGCGATGATCACGGCCAGGGCGGTGTGCGGGTCGCCGAGCCAGTCGATGTGTCCGTCGCTCACCCCGGTCTTCGCGAGCAGACTGCCCGCCGAGTCACCGAAGTTGGCGAGCATGAGCTGGATGACGACTCCGACGACCGCCGCCGAGGTGACGACGGGGATGAAGTAGACGGTCCGGAAGAACAGCGCGAACTTGAGCTTCGGGTTGTTCAGCACCAGCGCGAGCGCCAACGCCAGCAGGAGCTGCACCGGGACGAGCACGAAGGCGTAGACGAAGGTGTGCTCTACGGCGCCCCAGAAGATGGGGTCGTGCAGGATCTGCCGGAAGTTGGCGAGGCCCACGTAGTCGCCGGGTGCGCCGATGCCGTTCCAGCGGTAGAAGGTGTAGCCGAAGGAGGCGAAGATCGGGTAGACCACAAAGGCCAGCAGGAGTACGGCCATGGGGGCCAGATAGGCGTACGACCACTTGGCGGCGCGGATGCGGCGGCCGAGGCCGGGGCGGGCGACGACGGGTGGTGGGGGCGGGGACGCTCGCCTGCGCTCGCGGGTGTCGAGGACTGACATGGTGACGGCTCACGCCTTCTTCTTCGTGGTGTACGGCTTGGTGGGGTCCCAGTCCGCGAAGACGTAGTCGGACATGCTGACCTTCTTGCCCTGCTTGGCCACCGCGGCGACCGCGTCGGACAGGAGCTGGTACTTCTTGTCGGCCAGGCTGGTCAACGCGCCCTGTACGTCCTTGATCTGACCGGTGTAGACGCCGGTCACCACATCGCCGATGTCCGGCTTGGGGACGCTGGGGGCGACGCCGGCCAGCTCCGGGTTGCGCACGAGGGGCACCGGGCCGCGCAGTACCTGCTGGGTCATGCCGATGAAGGCGGCGAAGGGCTTGGAGTCGATGCCCTCCGGGTCGTTGTTCGCGGGGTGGGCCGAGACGCCGTTGAGGTCCTCGACCCAGCGGCGCCCGGCGGCGGGGGACGTCAGCGCGTCCAGCCACTGGAACGCCTCGTGCGCCTTCTTGCTCTTGGCGGAGACCGCGGCGAAGGAGCCGTTTCCGACCGGGTCGGCGTAGTAGTAGCCCTTCGGTGTCGTGGTCGGCGAGGGCAGGGTGACCAGGCTGTAGTCGGTGAACTTGTGCTGGGTCCACTCGGGTTGGTTCCACACGCCGCCGACGGTCATGCCGAACTTGCCGCGCTCGAAGAACGCGCGGGCCGCTTCGTCCGAGAGACTGACCGAGTTGGGATGGAAGAAGCCGCGCTTCTTCCATTCGACGAACAGCTCCAGGAAGTCGGCGTACGCCCGGTCGGTACCGAACGTCCACTTGCCGACGCGGTAGTCCATGCCGGTGCCGGGCACGGTGGGGGCGCCGCCCGGTGCACCGGCGCCGCGGACGAACAGGTCCAGCCACCAGGCGAGGACACCGATGCCGTCGGCGTTGCCGAAGCCGAAGCCGTACGACTTGCCGCCGCTCTTCTTGGTGATCGTCTGGGCCGCGCTGGTGACTTCGTCCCAGGTCCTGGGGATTTTGACGCTGCCATCAGGGTTCGTCAGCCCGGCGGACTTGAAGACGCCGTGGTGGATGTAGAGCTGCAACTGCGGGCCCGAGCCCTTCAGCGGGGCCGAATAGACCTTGCCGTCAAAGACGTTGGCGCCTTCCAGGAAGGTGCCGTCGGGGAAGCGCGCCTGCCACTCGGGCGTCGCCCACTCGTCGAGCGGGTGCAGCCAGCCCTTGGCGACCTGCTCGGCGACGCTGGGGACCTGCGGGATCATGAAGACGTCCGGCGGGTTGCCGCTGCGGTTGGCGAGCGCGACCAAGTCCGGGTACTTGGCGTTCTGTTGGGTGGTCTTCTTGACGCCGACCCCGCTGTGGCCCTTCTCGAAGAGCGCGATCTCCTTGTCGACCCAGGGGGCTTGGGTGACGTACCAGTCCCAGTAGGTGAGCGCGTCCGCCGCCGAGGAGGGGGAGCCGGAGCCGCAAGCGCTCAGGCCGCCGCCCAGGGCGAGGGTGCCGGCGCCGAGTGCGGCGGTGCGCAGGAGGCCGCGTCTGGAGACGTTCGACGAAGTCATCTGGTGTTCCTCCGAGGCGGAGAAGAGGGATGCCGAGCGGCATGTAACGTTCACTGAACCGTTTACAGTAACCGGGACGTTAAGGGGAGGTCTCACAGCCGTCAAGAGGTTCGGCAATCCTTGAGAAGTTCCGACAGGTACCTGTACCTGTGGCGTAGAGAAACCCTCGCCAGTTGTGTAACTTTTTCATCGGTGTTACTTACATCAGCTGTTCACCGGGGCGAGGAGAAGCAGAGCATGGCTCAAGGTCGGGGTTCCGCAGGTCGGGCGACGATCCGTGACGTGGCATCGCGCGCCGGCGTGTCCGTCGCCACCGTCTCGCGGATTCTCAGCGGGGCGTACACAGCGCCCCCGGCGACGCACGAGCGGGTCATGCAGGCCGTGCAGGACCTCGACTACGTGGTCAACGCCAACGCCCGCTCCCTGAACACGGCTTCGGGGATGGTGGCGATGGTGGTCAACGACATCACCTCGCCGTTCTTCATGAACGTCGCCTCCGGAGTGGAGGAGCAGGCGGTCGCCGACGGGCGGGTCTGCCTCGTCTGTTCCACCCAGGGCGTCCCGGAGCGCGAGCTGTCGGTGATCGACCTGATGCGCCAGCGGGGTGCGGAGGCGGTCATCCTGGTCGGCGGCATGGCCGAGACCGAGGAGCACCTCGCCCAACTCACCGCAGCCGCCGAGGGATTGGACCGGGCCGGTGCCCGTCTGGTGCTCTGCGCCCGGCCGTGGAAAGGCGGCGTGAAGGCGCCGGTGGACGTGGTGGAGTGCGACATGGAGAGCGGCGCCTTCGCCGCCACCAGCCATCTGCTCTCCGCCGGTCACACCCGGGTGGCTCATCTGGCGGGTCCGCACGAGTTCAGCGTGGCTGGGCAGCGCCTCGAAGGGTACGAACGGGCGCTGCGCGCACACGGCGTCAAGCCCGATCCGGCGCTCGTCGCCGAGAGCGACATGACCCGCGAGTCCGGCTACGAGGCGGCCTGCCGCCTGCTGACCGACACCGACGCCACCGCGATCTTCTGCGCCAGCGACATGAGCGCCGCCGGTGCCATCGCCGCCGCCCGCGACCTGGGCCGTTCGGTCCCCGACGACCTCTCCGTGGTCGGCTTCGACGACATCCCGCTCGCCGAGGACCTCTACCCCCGCCTGACCACCGTGCACGTCCCCCAGCAGGAACTCGGCCGCTCCGCGACCCGCCTCGCCCTGCACCGCCGCCCCATGGATCCGCCGAGCCGCCGTGTGGTGCTCGGTTCACACGTCGTCGTACGCCAGTCGGTGGCGCCCCCGGCCCGCCTCAACACCCTTGGAAAGGCCGACAGTTGATACCTGAGGACCGGCTCCTCTCCCCGCACACCGGCTGGACGCGCACGCACTGGGAGGCGCTGGCCGACGCGCAGTTGACCGCCGTCCGCCCGTACGCCACCGACCGGCACGCCCTGCTCCACCTCCCCGGCCCCGCCAGCCGCAACGGCCGGCACAGCGACGGCCTCGAAGGCTTCGCCCGCACGTTCCTGCTCGCCGGCTTCCGTCTGGCCCACTCCGGGGACAACGACCCGGGCGACCACGCCAGTTGGTACGCCGAGGGCCTGGCCGCCGGCACCGACCCGCACTCCCCCGAGCGCTGGCCGAGCATGCGCGAGTGCGGGCAGGCCAAGGTGGAGTGCGCGTCGGTGGCGATCGCGCTGCACGAGACCCGGCGCCGGATCTGGGACCGGCTCGACGACGGCGTACGGCAGCGGGTCGTCGCCTGGATGACGGACCTGCTCGGCAGCGAGGTCCCCGACAACAACTGGGTCTGGTTCAGGGCGATCACCTCGGCGTTCCTGCGCTCGGTCGGCGCCCCCTGGAGCGCGCCCGACATCGACCACGCGATCGCGCGCACGGAGTCCTGGTACGCGGGCGACGGCTGGTACTCCGACGGCGGCGGCACGGGCGGCCCGCTCCGGCACTTCGACCACTACTCGGGCTGGGCGATGCACTACTACCCGCTCTGGTACTGCCGTATCTCCGGCGCCGACGCGGACCCCGCCCTGTTCCCCCGCTACCGCGCCCGGCTGCGCCGCTACCTGGACGACGCCCAGCATCTGGTGGCGGCCGACGGCGCCCCGCTGTACCAGGGCCGCTCCCTGACGTACCGCTACGCGATGCTCTGCCCGCTGTGGGCAGGCGCCGTCTTCGACGCCACTCCCCTGCCGGCGGGCCGTACCCGCCGCCTCGCGAGCGGGGTCCTGCGGCACTTCACCGAGGCCGGCTGCTTCGACGGGCGCGGGCTCCAACCACTGGGCTGGCACGGGGAGTTCACGGCCGTCCGGCAGCCGTACTCGGGGCCCGGCTCACCGTACTGGTCGAGCAAGGGCTTCGCCGGGCTGGTGCTGCCCGCCGAGCATCCGGTCTGGTCGGAGAAGGAGGAGGCGTCGCCGGTCGAAACCCGGGACGTACGGCGGACGTTGACCGCTCCGGGGTGGCTCGTCTCCGGCACGGCAGCGGACGGGGTCGTACGCGTCGTCAACCACGGCAGCGACCACGCCTTCGGTGACGGCACCGCCGCCGAGGCGGACGACCCGGTCTACAGCCGCCTCGCCTACGCCTCCCACACCGCCCCCGACAGCACGGAGGCGAACCTGAACGACCCGCTCGACTCGCACATCGCGCTGCTCGACGCCGACGAACGGCCGTCCCACCGCCGCCCGTTGACCCGGCTGCACCTCGGCACGCGTACCGCCGTCTCCCGCCATCGCGCGCACTGGCCGCTCGGCCCGGTGCCCGCCCCGTACGCCCACGACCCCGCGCCCGCCTTCCGTACGGGTCCGTGGATCACGACGGCGTCCGTGCTGAACGGGGCGCTGGAGGTGCGGCTCGCCCGGGTCGACGGGCCGGTCCGGGAGCCGCTGCGGCTGCGGGTCGGCGGCTACTGTCTGGCCGCCGCCGAGCCGCCGGACGTGCACTTGGAGCCCGAGCCGGCCGCATGGGTGCACCGCTCAACCGGCCTGTCCAGCACGGTGGTCGGGCTGCGTGGTTTCGACGAGGCGGGCATCGCCACCGCGCGGGACGCCAACGCCTTCGGGCCGCACTCGGCGACGCCCTGGCTTGCCACGACGGCGGAGGTCCGACTGGGCACGGTCTACGCCGCGTTGGTCTGTCTCTCCGGGGTGGTCGCGGGGCCGCGTGCCGCCGAAGCCGTACGTCTGGAGGTCTGTTACGACGGTGATGGCACCGCCCTCGCCTCCGTCGGCTGGCCCGACGGCACCACGGACGACGTCCGTCTGGAACCGCCGGGTTGATCAGGTGCCGTCGATGAGCCGGACGGCGAGATCGGGGCTGAACTGTCCGGCGGGGACCGTGGGCGCTGTGCCGCACTGCCCGTCGGAGTTGCCCGGTGTCTTGACCCACAGCAGCAGGTCCTCGGCGCCGCCCACGCGCGGGGTGACACCGAGTTTCCGGCCTGCGGGGTTGCACCATTCGCCGTTGGAGCCGTTGCCGTTGCGGCTGGTGTCGACGGCGAAGTGGGAGCCGCCGCCGAGCGCGGAGTTGATCGAGTTGCCGTAGGTCTCCGAGGACGGGGTGGTGTAGAAATTCGAGACGTTCAGGGAGAAGCCTCGGATGTTGGCCACGCCCGCTGACCTCAGTCGGCTCGCCATGGTCGCCGGGTCCACCCAGTTGGTGTGTCCGGCATCCAGGTAGGCCCAGGTGTTGGGGGCCTTCTGCTGGAACATCTGGGTGGCGTACGAGAGCATCGCGAGGCGGTCGCTGATCTGTGGGCCGGTCAGGCAGCTGAAGTCCGACAGGGCGTCCGGCTCGATGACGACCACGGCGGGGTGGGTGCCGACCGCCGCCGCGAAGGTGGAGATCCAGGTGCGGTAGGCGGCCACGCTGCCCGCACCGCCGGACGACTCGCCGCCGCACGCGTCCCGGCCGGGGATGTCGTACGCGACCAGGACCGGCAGTTTGTCGTGGCTGTCGGCCGCGCCGACGTAGCTGGAGACGGCCGGTCCGATCCCGCCGCTCTCGTTGGCGAACCAGCGCGCGATGGGCTGGGAGGCGATGGCCGACTGGATGCGTGCGGCGCGGGAGTCGGAGGGGTTGTTGCGGACCCAGACGGCCGGGCCCGAGTCGGGGTTGGAGTAGAAGCCGCTCGTCAGGGAGACGGGGTCGGCGGCGGCTGCCGGACCGGCGGCGAGGAGTGGCAGCGGTCCAACCAGCAGACAGATCAGGGCAGTTCTGAGCAGGGTGTTCCAGCGCACGGTGCGTCCCTTCGTTCAGCGCGCGGAGTCGGCGGCGAAGGACGCCACCCAGGCGAGCGCGGAGTTCCAGTTGATGGCGATCTCGTTGGTCGAGTACGAGTAGATGTCGTCGATGTAGCAGGTGGCGGGGGCGCAGCCGACCAGGTTCTGTTGCGCGACCGGGTCCTGCAGGGCCGAGTCGGGGCCGCCGGCCAGTGAACCGGGCGGCGGGCCGGGCAGCTTGGGGTCGATCTGGTGGGCCCAGATGCGGTTGTGCTGGTTGTGGCTGAACCGGGTGCCGTAGCCGGTGACGAAGGACTGGTTGAGCGCGTTGCGGCCCAGGAGGTAGTCCAGCGACTCCAGCACGGCACTCCGGTAGGCGCTGCGACGGGTCAGGTCGTAGGCCGTCGCGATGACCATGGCGTTGTTCGCGGTGACGCTGTTGGAGCCCCAGGCGTAGGCGCCGTCGGCGGGCAGGCTGGGGTTCGGGTAGCCCTGCGTCCGCTCGTCCCGTACGAACCCGTCGGCGACGGCGAGGACCCGCTCGCGTGCGGCGGCGACCAGGCGGGCGGGGAAGCGGCCCGGCAGCCGGACGACGGTGAGGTCGGCCAGCGCGCCGGTGTCCCGCCAGGAGAACCCGGCCGGGGTGAGCCCCGTGTCGATGCGGGACAGATAGGCACGGTCGTGCGTGGTCGCGTACAACTCCGTTGCGGCCCAGGAGAATTCGTCGGAGACGTCCGTGTCGGCGTACGCTCCGCCGCCGACGCTGTCGCTGCCCGGGGCGTACACGTCGGGGTGGGCGAGCGCGGCCTTCCAGGCGGTCTCGGCGGCGGTCAGGCAGGTGCGGGCGAAGGCCGCGTCGTAGCGGGCCCAGACCCGGGCGCACTGGGCGCCCGCGGCGGCCAGGTTGAGGGTGGCGGCCGTGGACGGCGCGTGCAGGTAACGGGGTTGGGAGTCCTTGTCGGGCCGGGTGGGCAGGGCGGTCCAGGCCAGGTCGTGGACCTTGTGGTGGACCATGCCGGCCAGCGGTTCGCCCGCCGGGACCTGCATGCTGAGCAGGAACTCCGTCTCCCAGCGGGACTCGTCGAGTACGTCCGGGACGCCATTGTGGTTCTCGGGAATGCTCAGCAGTCCGTCGCGCAGTCCGGCGGTGTCGCCCTCGGCACGGGAGCGTTCGTAGGAGTCCATCAACTGCCAGGCCGCGAGGGCCCCGTTGACGACGTACTTGCCCTGGTCGCCCGCGTCGTACCAGCCGCCCCGGACGTCCAGCGAGTAGTCACAAGTGCCGGGCAGACAGGGCACGTCGGTGTCGCCCTTGTTGGGTGCGACACCGACGTGTCCGGCGGGCCGGGCGTAGGCGTCGCCGGCGTACTGGGCCTCGATGGGGGTGCCGCTGCGGACGTCGTAGAAGTAGCCCAACGCGTCCTTGCGCAGGGCGGTGTAGGGGTTGTCCGCGATGGCGAACGGATAGCTGGTCGCGTCGCCGGCCACGAGCGTGTATCCCGTGCCTGGCGTGCGCACCGAGCTGAAGTCGGCGATGTGCACCTGGTCGCCGGAGGCGGCGTCCGTGCCCTGGACGTGGGTGCGTCCCGTCTTCACGACCGCGCCGGAGGCGTCGAGCAGGCGCCAACGCATCGGCTCCGCGGAGGAGTCGACGACGGACGCCCTCTTGGGTCCGTGGACCGCGTAGCCGTACTGGTTCGTCCGCACCGGAGAACCGAAGTCCCGTCCGCCACCGGGCGGTATCGCGCCGCCGGTGAGGGAGACGTCGTCGAGGCAGAGGGTGAACGGCTCGGCGGCGCCGCCCTGTTGGAAGGAGAGCTGGGCGTGCAGGTCGGCCGTCGCCGAAGTGCCGGTGAACTGGAACGTCTTGGGCGTGGTGGTGACGGCGGCGGTCTTGTTCAGAGTGGTCGTGAACGGGGCGGCGGGCAGCTGCAGTACGGCGTGGATCGACACGTCCCGGGTGGCGGAGGCGGTGAAGCGCAGCGTGTAGGGCTGCCCGGCCTCCAGCGGGATGTCGTTCTGGCCGATCATCGAGTCCCACGGGTTGACGGTCCCGCCGGGGACATCGGCGCACAGGCGGCCCAGGTCGACGGTGGACGGCGTGCTGCCGCTGCTCCACCAGGGGGTCTTCACACTGTCGAACGTGCCGTTGAGCACCCGTTCATAGGCCGCTTCCACGGCGTGTGCGGGGGTCGCGGCGAGGGTGGCGACGGTCAGGACGGGCGCGAGGAAGACCGCGCCCCATCTGGTCTTGCGGAACATACCGGGCCCTTCTCGGTGACAGGGTCCCGGCTCGGTGCGGCGTCAGTGCCAGATGGTGGGTGGGAGCGGCGAGGCTGTCAAGACTTCACACACAGGAGTCTTTTCAGCGTCCGGACACTTCACAGACCGAACGTGCCGCTCCTACTCTGCGACTGTAAGCGCTTCCAGTTTCTACTGAAGACATCGCACAGGTACCGGCCGAGCTGTGGCGTCAACCCAGCTTCATCCCAGTTCAGAAGCTACATTCACGTCGAGGACGAGGGCACTCCGCTTGTTATCGCTCTCGGAACTCCCGCAGACGGAGGTTCAACTCAGTGAGTACGTTCGATCCCGGCTTCCTGTGGGGCGCCGCCACATCGAGCTACCAGATCGAGGGCGCGGTCACGGAGGACGGCCGGGGGCCCTCCATCTGGGACACCTTCGCAGCCACCCCGGGCGCGGTCCGGGGCGGTGACACCGGAGCCGTCGCGGCCGACCACTACCACCGCTTCCCCGGGGACATCGCGCTGATGGCCCAACTAGGCCTGCGCGCCTACCGGTTCTCCCTCGCCTGGCCCCGGATCCAGCCCACCGGCTCCGGCCCGGCGAACCAGCGCGGCCTCGACTTCTACCGCCGCCTCACGGACACCCTCCTCGACCACGGCATCCAGCCCTGGCCCAACCTCTACCACTGGGACCTGCCCCAGCCGCTGGAGGACGCCGGCGGCTGGCCGGTACGGGACACGGCCGAGCGGTTCGCCGAGTACGCCGCCCTCACCCATGAGGCGCTGGGCGACCGCGTCACCCACTGGACCACCCTCAACGAGCCGTGGTGCTCGGCCTTCCTCGGCTACGGCACGGGCCGCCACGCCCCAGGCCGCCGCGAGCCCGCCGCCGCCGTACGCGCCGCACACCATCTGCTGCTCGGCCACGGCCTGGCCGCGGAGGCGATACGGGACGGCGACTCGCACGTCGGCATCACCCTCAACCTCACCCACGTCGATCCGCTCAGCACCGCGCCCGCCGACCTGGACGCGGCCCGCCGCATCGACGGCATGCAGAACCGCCTCTTCCTCGATCCGCTGCTGCGCGGCGCCTACCCGGACGACGTCCTCGCCGACCTCCATGAGGTCACCGGCTTCGACCACGTCCGCGACGGCGACCTGAAGAGGATCGGGGCACCCCTGGACCACCTCGGCATCAACTACTACGCGCCGATGCTGGTCGCGGGCAGCACGACACCGACCCAGTCCGCCTACGTGGGCTCGCCGTTGGTACGGATCGCCGACGGCGGCCGGCCACGCACCGCGATGGGCTGGGAGATCGACGAGCGGGGACTCCTAGAGCTCCTGCTGCGGCTCAAGGCCGACTACCCGGCCGTACCGCTGTACATCACGGAGAACGGCGCGGCCTTCGACGACGTGGTGGAGCGGGACGGGGTGCACGACACCGACCGGATCGCCTATCTGGACGGCCATCTCCGTTCCTGCGCCCGGGCGATCGGCCACGGCGTGCCGCTCCGGGGCTACTTCGTCTGGTCGCTCCTCGACAACTTCGAGTGGTCCTTCGGATACGGGCCCCGCTTCGGCATCGTGCACGTCGACTACGCGACCCAGCGCCGCACGCCGAAGGACAGCGCCCGCTGGTACGCCGAGGTCATCCGGCGCGGCGGCCTGTGACGCCGTTCGCGCCTACAGTGCTGCTACTGCCCGCCCCATCCGTACGAACTGGAGCCGCCTCCCATGACCACACGGCCGCCGACGCTCGACGAGGTGGCGCTGCGCGCCGGGGTGTCGGTCGGAACCGTCTCACGTGTGATCAACAACCGCCGGCACGTCAGCCAGAAGGCGCGGCAGGCGGTGGAGAGTGCCGTGGCGGAGCTGGGCTATGTGCCCAACGTGGCGGCCCGGTCGCTCGCCTCCCAGCGGCGCGGCGCGGTGGTGCTGGCGATCTCCAGTGACGACCCGGCGTTGTTCGCCAACCTCTTCTTCGCGGAGGTGATCACCGGTGTCAACGCGGTCATCGAGGAGACCGACCTCGAACTCCTGCTGATCCTGGCGGCCTCCGAGCGGGGCCGGGCCCGGCTCGCCCGTGTCCTTCAGTCCCGTGGCGCGGACGGTGTCATGCTGCTGGCCCTGCGCGAGAACGATCCGCTGGCGAAGGTGGCCGAGGCGGGGAACGTCCCCGTCGTGCACGGAGGCCGCCCTCTCGACCGGGCGCCGCGCTGGTACGTGGACGCCGACAACCGGGGCGGGGCCCGTGAGGCCGTCGAGTATCTGATCTCGACAGGCCGCCGCGCCATCGGCACCGTCACCGGACCGCTCGACATGCACGCGGGGGTCTCCCGCTATCTGGGCTTCCGCGAGGCGGTCGCCCTGGCCGGTCTCGACGACCACCGCGTGGTGCACGCCGACTTCACCGAACTGGGCGGTGCCGTGGCGACCGCCCGCCTCCTCGACGAACACCCGGACCTGGACGCGGTGTTCGTCGCCTCGGACGCCATGGCGGCGGGCGCCCTGCACGTCCTGCGGGAGCGCGGCCGGGCCGTCCCCGAGGACGTCGCGGTCGTCGGCTTCAACGACATCCTCACCGCCCGGCACACCCGGCCCGCCCTGACGACGATCCGCCAGCCCATCGTGGCCCTGGGCAGCGAAATGACCCGGATGCTGGTGCGCGTGCTGGGCGGCGAGGAACCGACGCCCCTCATCCTGCCGACGGAACTGGTGATCAGGGAATCCGCCTAGCGCGGGGCCGGGGCCCTCTGCCCGTCAGGCGCCGAAGACCTGGAACTCCGAGACCTGCCCGGCCGGCCAGCCGTTGTTGGCGGAGATGGTGAGCCGTACGTAGCGGACGCTGACCGTGGACGGGAGGGTGAGGGTCGCGGTGTTGCCGGTCGCCGGGTCGAAGGTGTAGCCCGCCGCGGCGAGGAGTTGGGTGGAGGTGCCGGCGTCCGTGCCGCCCTGGACGGAGATGGTCTGGGTACGGGTGGACCAGGCCGTCGCCGGCGGGAGGTTGAGGACGATCCGTCTGACTCCGGTCGCGGCGCCCAGGTCGACCTGGATCCACTGGGGGAAGGCGTTGTTGGCGGACTCCCAGTAGGTGCCGGCGTCGCCGTCGGTGGCGTTGGCCGAGGCGTAGACCTGGGTGTGGCTGCTCTCCGAAGTGGGGCGGTGGAGGGCGAGGTTGGTGGTGGAGGACGGGGGGTCGGTGGTGACGGTGACCTGGTTGGAGGGCTGGGACACGTTGCCGGCCGCGTCGAGGGCGACGACGTCGAAGGTGTAGGCGGTGGACGCGCCAAGTCCGGTGACGGTGAAGGACGTTGAGCCGGTGGTGCCCACCTGCGTGCTGGTCGAGCCGGACGCCTGGAGGATCCGGTAGCCGGTCACGCCGACGTTGTCGGTCGAGGTGTTCCAGCTCAGCGAGACGGAGCTGCTGGTGTGTCCGGTGACGGTCAGGCCACCCGGCGCGGCAGGCGGTGTGGTGTCGCCGCCATTGGGAACCACCGGCTGGGTGGGGCGAGTTGGGGTCAGCGCGAGCTGGCCCTTGAGCATGCGACCGCCGTCGCCGGTCAGCCGCAGGTAGTAGTCGGAGGAGCAGGCCGTGCCGTCCTCGTCGAGGGCGAGGAACCCGGAGTCGGTGGGCACCCAGGCCTGGGTCTCGGCGGTCTTGGCGATCTGGTTGCCCTCGTTGTACTCGTCGAACATCGAGATGTAGATGCCCTGCACCCCGGCCCGCACCACGTTGTAGAACTGCCGCCACATGAAGTCACCGTGCGCGCGCTGGCGTCCCGAGACATCGCCCGGCAGGACGCACGGCTGGTAGTCGATGCCGTTGGCGTTGCAGTCGGCCTGGTCGGGGACGGTGTAGGTGGTGTAGGCGTTGTCGGCCTCGGTGACATTGCCGATGGCGCCGACCATCCACGGCGAGATCATGTTGAAGGCGTGGTAGACGCCCAGGAAGCCGGGCTGCGAGCCCCCGGTCCCGGTCCGCCACTCGCGCGGGACGCCCCCGATGACGTAACACCCCTGCCCCTTGAACCAGTTGACGACATCGAGGCAGGCGTCGGCGGTGAAGGGATGGTTGGGATCGTTGAAGCCGAAGCCCCAAATGCACACCACCGGCTTGCCGTTCTGCTTCGCGTAGGCCGAACTCGCCGTGTGCGCGGACATCTTGTTCGTCCAGTCCGTCTTGATCTCGGACTGCATGTTCGTCCAGTTGGAGACGTCGTACATGATGTAGAACTTCCGGCCGTTCGACTCGGCGGCGCTGCGCACCTTGGCCGCCATGGCGTCGCGCGTGGGGCCCTCGCCGCCGGTGGGGTTGAAGCGTTGCAGGGCGGCCGTGTCGATGTTGTTCTGCTGCATCCACAGGAAGTGGGTGTTGACCGTCTGCTGGGCGTAGGAGGAGAACAGCTTGGCGGGCTGGCCGTTGCCGAGGGCGGCATACGACGTCTGGTAGGTGTTGCTGTACTCGCGTACGTCGGGCCAGCACTTGATGTTGGTGTTGTTCCGGGACGGCGACTGGCCCCAGTCCTGGCTCCAGTGCCACCAGCCGTTGATGGGCGCGCCGTCGCCGACGCACGCGAACCAGCCTTGGTAGCCGACGGTGATCCTGCCGACCACGTCGCCGGGTTGACCGGCCGCCGACGCGGCAGGGGCGAGGACGGTCTCGGCGGCTCCGGCGGTTCCGACCGCGGTGGCCGCGATCGCGGCTCTCAGGAAGACTCTGCGGGTGACACCCATCTCGACTCCTTTCGGTGGTCGGTGCCGCCGGGCGCGGGTGCGCTCGGCGGCACCGTCGCGTCAGGTCAGGTGTTCCAGACCTGGAACTCGGAGATCTGACCGGCCGGCCAGCCGTTGTTCGCCGTGATGTTCACCCGGAGGTATCGCTCGCTGGTCGCGGTGAACGTGATGGTGACGGTGTTGTTGGTGGTGGGGTCGAAGGTGTACGTCGCCGACGACTTGAGGGTGGTGAACGTGGCGCCGTCAGTGCTGCCCGAAAGGGTCAGAGTCTGGTTGCGGGCGCCCCAGGTCGCGGGGAGCTGCAGGACGACGCGGCTCGCGCTCTGCGCGGAACCGAGGTCGACCTGGACCCACTGCGGGAAGGCGTTGTCGGCGCTCTCCCAGTAGGTGCCCTGGTTGCCGTCCGTCACGTTCGACGAGGCGTAGACGTCGGTGTGGCTGGACTCGGTGGTGGCCGCGCCTGCCGCCAGGTTCCTGCTCACCGTGCCGGCTCCGGTGCCGGTCAGCGCGACCGTGGTCGTGCCGTTCGACGCGTTGCCGGCGATGCTGAGATCACCGGTGCGGGTGCCGGACGCGGTGGGTGTGAAGGTGACGGCCACCGTGCAGGAGGCACCCGCCGCGATCGACGTCCCGCAGGTGTTGGTCTGCGAGAAGTCGCCCGTGGTGGTGACGCCGGAGACGGTCGCGGCGGCGGTCCCGGTGTTGGTCACCGTGACCGTCTGCGCGCTGCTCGCGGTGTTGAGCGCCTGGGTGGGATACGTCAATGACGTCGGGCTGGCCGACAGGGTCGCCGGTGAGGAGCCGCCGCCGCTCGGGAACACCTCGAAGTCCGACAACTGGGCAGCGTTCCAGCCCGTGTTGGCGCTGATGTTGACCCGCACGTATCGCGCCGTGGCGGCGCTGAACGTGATGGTCGCCGTGTTGCCGTTGGCGTTCGGGTCGAAGGTGTACCCGGCCGAGGCCTTGATCGTGGAGAAGCTGGAGCCGTCCGTGGACCCCTGTACCGACAGGGTCTGCGTACGGGCCGACCACGCCGTGGCCGGCGGGAGTTTGAGGACGACCTTGCCGACGCTGTAGTTCTGGCCGAGGTCGACCTGCGCCCACTGCGGGAACGAACCGTTCGTGCCCTCCCAGTATGTCGACGCGTCCGGGTCGGTGAGGTTCGAGGCGACGTAGGGGCTGTTGCTCGAACTCGCCGAAGCCGGCCGCCCGGCGGCGATGTTGGTGGTGCTGTCGATGCCGGTTCCGGTCAGGGTGACGGTGGTCGGACTGTTGTTGGCGTTGCTGGTGACGGTCAGGTTGCCCGTGCGGGCTCCGCCCGTGGTGGGCTTGAACCCGACGGTCACCGTGCAGGAGGCGCCGACCGCGAGGGTGGAGCAGTTGTTGGTCTGGCTGAAGTCACCGGTCGCCGCGACGCCCGAGACGGTCGCCGACGCGGTGCCCGAGTTCGTCACCTTCACCGTCTGCGCGGTGGCCGACGAGCCGACCACCGTACCGTCGAAGGACAGACTCGCCGGGTCGGTGTTCAGCACCGGGCCCGGCGCGGTGCCGGTACCGGAGAGGGTGACCGTGTTGGTGACCCCGCCCGCGTTGACGGTCAGAGATCCGCTACGGCTGCCCGTCGCGGTCGGCGCGAACTTCACGCTGACCGTGCAGGAGCCGTTCGCCGCGATCGAGGAGCCGCAGGTGTTGGTCTGGGAGTAGTCGCCGCTGGTGGAGATCGACGAGACGGACGCGGCGGTGCCGGTCGGGTTGGAGACCGTCACGGTCTGGGCGTCGCTCGTCGAACCGGTCGCCACCGAACCGAAGTTGAGCGCGCCGGGGGTGGCCGTCACGCCTTCGGACGGATAGGGCGGATACACGGGGGCCGGCCAGCCGCCGCAGTAGGGCGTGCCGCTGATACCGGAGTTGCCGCCGCCGTCGGTGACGACGAAGCTGCCGCCCGAGCAGCTGTACACCGGGTTCGAGTAACCGACGCCGGTGGCCGAGACGTTGGTGAACTTGGCGGCGCCGCCGGTCTGTTCCTGGAGGGCGAAGGTGCCGGTGCCGGCGATGGTCACGTTGTTGAGGTTGACCCCGCTGATGGTGCCCTCGACCCACTGGACCGCTTCGTAGGGGCTCTGCTGGATCAGCGCGTTGGTCACGTTGATGGGGCCGGTGATCGCTCCCTGGCTGCCGTCGAACCACAACGCGCCCACGCCGAACTGCCAGTTGGGGTCGAGGCTGCCGGCCCGGACCATGGTGTTGTCGGAGATCGTGGTGGTGCCGACCGGCGTCGAGGTGAAGCGCTGCCCCACGTGGATGCCGCCGCCCTGGGCGATGCCGGTGTCCACCACGCGGTTGCCGCTGACGGTGTTGTCGTGGCCGCCGTAGATGGCGATGGCGTTGGCGAGGATCTGCAGGGACACGGTGTTGTTGGAGATCGTGTCGTTGGCGTCCGCGCCGAGGGCGGAGTCCGCCCAGGTGGCGATGCCGTCGTCGCCGGTGTTGCGGATGTCGCTGTTGGTCACCTTCGAGTTGGTGACGCCGCCGTGGAAGTTGATGCCGTCGGCGGTGGTGTCACGGATGCGCATGCCGGTGAACGTCAGCCCGTCCATCGGCCCGTCCATCCAGGCACCGACCTTCATGTGGTCGATCCACAGGTTGGCGACGGTCGAGTTGCTCATCGCGCCGCCGATGCCGTTGACCTGGGCGCTGTCGTCGCGTTCCTGCACATTGCCGAAGATGGCGAAGTTCTGCAGGCGGACACCGGTGCTCGCGTTGGGCGCCGAATTGCCGTAGAAGCCGGGGGCCGTGCCGGTGACGGTCGAGTACCACATGCCGGCGCCGGTGATCGTGACGTTGTTGACGCTGATGTGGCCGGGGATGTTGAAGGTGCCCGGCGGGATCCACACGGTGCCGCCGGGGCCCGCCGAGCTGATCGCGGCGTTGAACGCGCTGGTCGCGTCGGCCACACCGGTCGCGTCGGCGCCCTTGCTGGTCACCGACACCGAGCCCGAGGGGGCGGTCAGGGCGGCGCCGACCTGCTCGAAGTCGGCGAAGTCGATCGTGTACGAGGAGGCGGTGTCGCCCGCGTCGACCTGGAACTTGAAGGTCGTGCCCGCCGGATAGGTGGTGGAGAACAGGCGGTGGGCCTCGTCGTAGAAGTGGTGCGGGTTGCTGCCCGGCGTGTTGGTGAAGGGGTAGCTGCCGTAGTACCAGCTGTAGGCGTTGGTCAGGGTGAAGTCAGGCTGCTTGACGCCGTTGACGTACAGCGACAGCGCGGCGGTGTAGACCGAGCCGCCCGAGGTGTCGGGGATGCTGTAGCGGAAGTTGATCGAGTTGGTCGCCACCGGTGTGGTGAACGTGACGTACTGGCCGGTGCCCTGGAGCGTCGTCGCCTTGCGGTACGACGCCTCGTCGGCCAGCTGGCCCTGGGTGTAACTCGGGCCGATGTTCGTGCCGTTGGTGGTGGAGTTCTCCGCCTGCACCTCGACGTACGGCAGGCTCGCGCCGCTGCCGCCGGTGGCGGTGGACGCCGCCGAGGCGGGTGCTGCCGCCAGAGCGAAGACGCCTACGGCGGCCAGCATCACGGTGCTGACCGCCCAGACGAGGGCTCGTCTGAGATCTCGGATGGAATGGAACACGTGCCACTCCTTTGATCACGAAATGCCGGAACTGTTCCGCAGGCATCGCCAGGGAGGGGAGAGAGACAGGGGGTTGGTGACGATGCAAGGGGGACCGTAATGTCGTTGACATGATCACGCAATAACTAGACAGAACTTTGCAACAAACAAAAACACGGCCCGCAAGATCCCAGGCGGGCCGCGCATATGCCGGTGCCGCCGGACGGAAGGTCCGGCGGCACCGTGGGGAGGGTGAGCTCAGGGGTCAGGCGGCCCAGATGTGAAATGCGGAGACCTGGGCCGCGGGCCAGCCGTTGTTGGCGGTGACGGTGACGCGGTAGTAGCGCTGGGCGGTGGCGGGGAAGGTGAGCGTGACGGTGTTCCCGGTGCTCGGGTCGAACGCGTAGGCCGCCGAGGACTTCAGGGTGGTGAAGGTGGTGGCATCGGTGCCGCCGCCGAGGGTCAGGGTCTGGGTGCGGGCGCCCCAGGCGGCGGGCAGTTGCAGGACCACGCGGGAGGCGCTGCGGGCCGAGCCCAGGTCGACCTGGACCCACTGCGGGAACGCGTTGTTGGCGCTCTCCCAGTAGGTGTTCTGGTTGCCGTCCGTGACGTTCGAGGACGGGTACACGTCGTTGTGGCTGGACTCACTGGTGGGTCTGCCTGCGGCGAGGTCGGTGCTGGGGGTGTCGGTACTCGCGGCGAAGGCGAGGTGGTTGATGTTCCAGCCGCCGGTGTCCTGATCGAGTGTCAGGACCTGTCGGCCGGCGGGCAGCGTCACCCGGGTGGTCAGGGTGGACCAGGTCTGCCAGTCGCCGGTGGCGGGCAGGTCCACGGCTCCGGTGAGGTTCGTGCCGGAGGCGTCCGACAGGTGCAGCGCGCCGGTCACCGCGGCCGGGGCCGCGACCCGGAGGCCGAGGGTGTAGGTGCCGGCCGTGGCGACGTCGACCGTGTAGCGGAACCACTGTCCGGCGCCGGTCCAGCCCAGGTTGTAACCCCCGCCGGTGTCCGAGGTGTTGTCCAGGTCCACGCCGTCGGCCCGGTAGGAGTTGGCGTTGCCGTTGACGGAGGTCACGTTGTACGCCACCCCCTGGCCGCCGGTGTCGTAGTCCTCCGCCTGCAGCGTGCCGGGCACGGCGGCCGGAGTGCCGCCGTAGGGGCCCTCGGGTGCGGGCGGCGGCCAGTGGTTGTCGCTCAACGTGGCTGTGAAACCGGTGGAGTTGTTGACGAAGGCCGAGGTGCCGGGGTCGAGTCCGGTGACCGTGTTGCCGGTGATCGTCGCGGAGCCGGTGGGCGCGGGGTAGAACGGCGGCGAGATCGAAATGCCGTTGCGGCCGGGGCTGTTGACGGTGTTGTCCTGGAGCAGGGTGTTGGTCGAGGTGGAGAAACCGATCCCGTCGTAGAGGGAGTCGGTGACGGTGTTGCCGGTGACCGTGACCCTGTCGACGGTCCCGACGTTCTGTCCGTCACCGCCGTTGCCGATGTGCAGCGCGGGCTGGCCCTGGCTGTAGGCGTTGCCGCCGGAGCGGACCACGGTGTTGCCGGTCACGGTCGCGGAGAGCAGGTCGCTGCCGTTGACACCGAAGCGCCCGGCGCCCAGACCGATGTAACGGGCCGTGTCGCTGATGTAGTTGTCCTTGACCTGGTGGCCGCTGCCGCCGTAGATCCCGACACCCTTGCCGCCCCAGGGCGCGATCGACGTGTTGTCGCTGACGGTGACATTCGTCATCGGGTTGTAGGAGGTCTTGGAACCGTCGCTGTTGGTGTTGTAGTTCACCGAGTTGATGGCGATCGCGTCGTCCCCGGTGCCCCGGACGAAGTTGTCGGTGACGGTCAGGTTGTTGCCGGTGTCCGCGCCCAGCGACACGTTGTTGACGTTGATCCCGTCCGCCCAGACCGACGTCAGCCTGCTGTTCTGCACCGTCCCGCCGGTGCCGGAGGCCCAGAAGCCCGACATGGTGTGCTGGGTCCAGATGCCGTCGGCCAGCCAGTCGGTGCCGGTGGTGTCCATAGCGCCGCCGTCCCCGCCGATGGTGCTCCGGCTGACGGCGTTCGCGTCGATGTGGAAGTCACGCACAGTGCAGGAGGTCAGGTCGAACAGGGCTGCCAGGGGTGTGGTGTTGGGGACCGGGACGTCACGGTAGACCGTGCTGTACCAGAGCCCCGCGCCCGCGATGGTGATGCCCTGCGCGTTCAGTCCGGCGGTGCCCTTCACATAGAAGGTGCCCTGCGGGATCCACAGGATCTTGCCCTGTTGCTCGGCCTGGTCGATGCAGTTCTGGATGGCGGCACGGCTGTCCACCGACTGGCTGTCGGCCGCGCCGTTGGTCGGATTGTTGTCCGCCACCGCGCCGCAACTCGTGATCGAGATCGAGTTCGCCAGCTGCCCCTGCGGCGCCGGCGGGTTCTCCACGTCGACGGAGTCGATGTCGTAGAAGGACGCGCTGTTGGTGGAGTCCTCGCGCAGCGAGAAGGTGGCACCGGCCGGGATCGGGGCTCCGGTGACGAAGGTGTGCGACTCGTCCCAGAAGACCCTCGGGTCGCCGTCGGCCGGGTTCTGGTTGTCGCTCGTGTTGTAGTTCCCGTTGCCCTCGTACACCCAGCTCTGCAGCGAGTTGAGGTTCAGCGCCTGCCGGAACACGCCGTTGACGTACAGGTCCAGTGTCGCGGTGGTTCCACCGCCGGACGCCGAATCGGGAATGCCGGCGCGGACGTTGAGGAAGGAGATCGGCCGGCCGGTGGTGTTCGTCCACTGCACCGACTGACCGGTGCCGTCCAGGTGGACATAGGAATGGCCGGAGGCCTCGAGGGCGGCACTGGAGTACTGGGTCGTCGGGGCCGAGGTCAGCGAGCGGACGACTGCGCCGGCGGTGGGGGTTCCGGCCTCGGCCTCGTATATGGCGAAGGGGGTTGTGGCGCCGGTGGCCGCGTCCGTCGTCGGGCCGGCCGCCGCCGGGTGCGCTGCCGCCTTGGTCGGCGGCGACTGCTGGGTGGCGGCGGCCGGTAAGACGGCTACGCACATCGCGCCGACCATGGCGACGACGGCCACCGCCAGTCGCCGGGGTCTGAGGATCGTCAGCATCTGATACTCCTTCACGGAGTGGGGGGAAACCGGCGCCCCGACCGTACAGAGCCCGCATCCAGCCCGCTAGATTCCGACGAAGTAAAGAATTAATTGCGTAAATAGATGCAAGTTGCTTGCACAGTCGCGCAATTCATGGATGTGGCGTGCTATGGACTACGCCGGGCTACACCTCGTTGAAGCCACGTGTCGCGTCGTAGATGTCCAGCTCGATGACGACCACGAAGAAACTCGTCACGACGTAGTAGATGTTGACGCCGTCTTCCCAGGCGGAACGCGTCACGGTGTCGGTGGTGTGGGCGAGGTGCGGTTCTCTTCCGGCGGCCAGATGGACAGCGTCTTCGACTGTCCGAGTCTTCGTCGCCTACGACGCGGAGTCCTTCTTGCCGCTCGCCGCCGCGTAAGCCTGCGCGGGTGTCATCGGCACGCCGTTCAGGGACACGGTCTTGTACGGGCTGACCTTGGCGCAGGTCTTGGACTGGTCGGCGGTCGAGGCGTTGGCGTTGGAGACGGCCGCGTGGGTGTCGGCCGGGGCGGCGGACGAGGAACCGCCCGAGAGCGTCGTGCCGGTGGGCCAGTCGGCGCCGATGACGAGAGTCAGGCCGCTCGCGCTGCTCTGGGTGAGGTGCGAGGCGGAGAGGCCCAGGGCGGAGGCCACGGTCTGCGCCTCGGCCTTCTCGCCGGGACCGTAGGTGAGTTGGGTGGTCGCCGCCTGTTCGGGTGCGTTGCCGGTGCTGGTGCCGGGGCTGAAGCCCTTGGCGATGAGCGCGTTGGCGATCACGGAGGCGCGTCCGCCGATGGTGGTGCCGTTCTCCACCTTTACGGCGACCTCGGCGGCCGGCACCGTGGCCGGCGCGGTCGTGGAGGGCGAGGAGGATGCTTTCTTCTTGCCGCTGCCCGAACTCAGCGACTGGTCGTTGGCGATGGCCGCGAACAGCGACTTGGCACCGGCCGCCGGGACGACCCGGTCGGCGTTGGCCGGGTCGGCCCCGGTCTGCATGGTGGTGAAGGTCATCCGCTTCGACGGGACCTTGTCCAGGTCGGTCGCCAGGTCCACGAGCCTGCCGACGCTGCCCAGTCCGGTGTCGACGGTCAGGGCCTTGGTGGCGGCGTCGGCCAGGGAGTACACCTTGGCCGGGTTGGCCAGCGTGCCCGCGCTCTTGAACTTGCGGATCATCGCGCTGAGGAAGAGGTGCTGGGAGACGGTACGGCCGAGGTCGCTGCCGTCGCCGAAGCCGTGCCGGGAGCGGACGAACTCCAGCGCCGCCTCGCCCTTGAGGGTGTGGGTGCCCTTGGCGAGCTTCAGGTGCGAGTAGGTGTCGTAGACGTTGTCGCTGACACAGACCGAGACACCGCCGACCGCGTCGGACATCTTCACCACGCCGGCGAAGTCGAGCATCACGAAGTGGTCGATCGTGATGCCGGTGAGCTGGTGCACCGTCGTCACCTGGCACGCCGGGCCGTACTGCAGCGCGCTGTTGATCTGGCCGTAGTAACCCGCCGTCGCCTGCCTGCTGTCCGGGGCCTTGCAGGCGGGCACCTGGGTCATGGTGTCGCGCGGCACGCTCATCACGGTGGCGTTGGAGCGGTCGGCGGAGACGTGCACCACCATCTCCACGTCCGCGTTGTGGCCGACGGTCGAACTCCCGGAGCCGCAGCCGCCGCCCAGTTTGCAGTCGGCCGCGTTGTTCCGGCCGTCCGAACCGATCACCAGGAGGTTGATCGGCGTACGGCCGAAGGCGTCGGCCTTCTCCTTGCCGCCCGCGCCGTCGTCGAGGGCGACGCTGTTGATGTTGCCGTTCAGGTGCTGCCAGAGCCAGGTGCCGACTCCGGCGGTGACGAGGATCAGCGCCGAGACCGTGATCAGGGCTATGCGGGCGGCCCTTCGGCGGCGGGCCACGGGTTTGGCCCGGCGGCGCGACCGGTGGCCGCCGGTCCTCGCCGCCTGCCGCGCGGCGGCTCTGCCGGCCGGTGGCCGATGGGCCGGCCCTCCGTCCGCTCTGCGCGGGCGTGGTATGCCGGAGCGATCTCGCGTGGCCGCACGGCCGGACCTCTCGCCCCGGGGGTCGCTCATACACCACTCCCTACGCTGTCGCCGACACCGACCACCGGCCCGACGGAAGGCGGCAGTGGGCCGACCCGCACGTCAGGGCGCGCCCCTCGGACCGGATGATTGCGCAATATAGCAACCGTCATCGCTGCCTCCGGTGGGCTCCTCCCTTCCGCGGTCCCCAACTCCGATCGGGCGAGGCCCTGTTCGAGGTCGTCCCGCTCGGTCACGTGGGCGTCGTCCAGGGGCGTGAGGAGGCACGCCGATCAGGCGAGGGACGTTTCAACTGCCTTGCCCGGCAACGGCTTTCCCGGCCTTGGCCCAGTTGGCGTGCAACCGGTGCAGGTACGACTGCGCCTGGCTGCCCGGTGTCGTACCGCGGGCGAAGGCGAGCATGTTGCCCGCGCCGGTGTTGTAGCCGAGGGCGAGGAGGTCGTCCTCGCTGAGGGATGTCCGCCGGGTCGTGGGCAGTTGGGCGGCCAGGTCGTGCAGGTACCAGGCCTCGGCCTCGATGGCGAGGTCGCGGTCGTCGGGGAGTTCGTCCCAGCTGCGGTCGGCGAAGTCCCGGTCCTGCTTGACCTCGTCGAAGGTCGCGCGGTGCATGTTGGCGATACCGAGGGCCGCGTCCGGCTTGTACCGCTGCCAGGCCCGCTCGAAGGCCGCGTCGTGCGGCTTGTACGCCTCGTTGTAGAGGATCCCCATCACCAACTGGGCGCTCACCCCGGCCTGTTGGGCCCGGGTGCGGACTTGGGGCGCGTAGGCGGCGGGGTCGTAGGACGAGGTGGTGACCCGAGGTGAAGGACTGGCCGAGCTCCTCGACGAGGCCGATCCGGACGCCCCGGTCGAGGGGCGCGGCGTCGAAGGGTGCGGAGTCGCGGCCTGCGGAGTGTCGGCCGCGCGTACGAGGACGTAGACGACGACCGCGAAGACCGCGAGCGCGAGCCGTCGTCGCCGGGTCCGGGGTTCGGCCATCTCCCGCCTTCTCTCAGGACGGCGCGCACATCCCGGACCGAACGTACCGCAAGCCCGTCCCCTGGGCAGATGTCCCCCATCATCGGGAATTTGGCGAGAACCAGTACTCCGCCGCTCGCGTCATACGGCAGTGTGCCGACGGCCTGGACTGTGGGGGGACCACATGAGCGGTGAGATCTACTTCAGCAACAACGGATCATCGTCAGCCGGTTCCCGGTCGTCTTCGTCGACGAGTACCAGGACACATCGCCGAAGACGATCGAATTGCTGCTGGTTCATCTGGCGGGCTCGGGCCGCGAAGCGTGCGTGGTCGGTCTCTTCGGCGACTCCATGCAAAAGATCTACCCATCAGGTGTGGGAGCGGTGACGCACCCCAAGCTCACACCTATCACCAAGCACGAGAACTACCGTTGCTCGCCCCCGGTCGTGGCGGTGCTCAACAAGATGCGCCCCGAACTGTTGCAAGAGGCCGCCGGTGAGAGGCGACAGGGCGCGGTGCACCTGTTCCTCAATGCCGACACCGAGCCCGGACTTCAACGGCTTGAAGTAGCACGTGCTGCACTCGCGGAGCACGACTGGACGCAGGAGAACACCAAGTACCTCATGCTCACTCACCGCGCTATCGCCGGCAGGTTGGACTACGCAAACCTTCTGGAGCAGTACCGGCGCGTGAGCCGTTTCGGGCCTGACGACCTTCTGACCCGCAACGAGCCCTACATCAAGTATCTGACGCGCATCGAGGCACTGAGCGCCGCCTATCGCGACCATGACTTCGCGGAACTGACCAGTCTGCTGGGCGAAGGCAGAACACGCATCACCAGGCACGGCGACAAGCAGCGCATCAGCAAGGCGATCGGCAAGCTCGACACCGTCCGCGAGACGGGAACAATCGGTGACGTGCTGGACCTGATGGCCGACAGCCACCTCCTTGTCATGCCCGGCAAGCTCAAGGAACGCGAACGCCGAAGAAAGGCGACGGACCTCGACGAGCGCGCACAACGGCGGGCCGACTTCTCCAACAGCGTTCGCGAAGTCTCCTACCAAGAGGTCATCAGCGTCACACGCTTCATCAACGAGGAGACGCCGTTCTCGACGCAACACGGCGTCAAGGGCGACGAGTCGAGAATGTGGTCGTCGTCACCGACGACAGTCTCTGGAACATGTACAGCATCAGCAAGATGCTCTCGGGCAGTGATTCCGCGGAGCGACTCCAACGCTCACGCAACCTCTTCTACGTCAGCCGCTCACGAGCCCAACATGGCCTGGCCGTGGTCTTCCTCGACGATCTGCCCGAGGAAGCAGAAACCACCGCGCGCAACTGGTTCTCCTCGGGCACGACCCATCCATAGCCATCACGAGCAGGCCTCTACTTGCTGATGCGCCCGACAGATAGCATCCAGCCTCACACGCCTCCCAACACTGACCGATCGGACAATCTGTGAGCGCTGCTGGTCCCGGAGGACGGATCCAGCCCTCCCGTCCCGGTGATCCCTCCCGTGTCGGCCCCTATCGCGTGGTGGGCAGACTCGGCGCGGGCGGGATGGGAACCGTGTACGCCGCAGTGGACGCCGGCGGAGAACGGGTCGCCGTGAAGGTGATCCATCCCGTGCAGGCCGGCGATCCGGAGTTCCGGGCCCGCTTCCGCCGTGAGGTACGCCTCTCCGCACGGGTGCAGGGCCCGTTCCTGCTGCCCCTCCTCGCGGCGGACCCCGACGCCGACGCACCATGGCTGGCCACCGCCTATGCCCCGGGTCCCACTCTGGCGCAGTACTTGGCCGCCCATGGACCGCTGACCGACGGCCTCCTGTACGCCTTCGCAGCCGGCACCGCGCAGGCCATCGCCGCGATCCACTCGGCCGGTGTCGTGCACCGGGACGTAAAACCGCAGAACGTGCTGCTGACTCCGGCCGGTCCCCGCGTACTGGACTTCGGTATCGCACACGCCGCCGACGGCACCAGCGTCACCCGCACCGGCGTACTGACCGGCACCCCGGGCTGGATCAGCCCTGAGCACTACCACAGCGGTGTCACCGCGGCGGAGGGTGACCTGTTCGCCTGGGGCGCGGTCGTGGCGTACGCGGCCACTGGCCGCCTGCCTTTCGGCACCGGTGCGCCCGAAGCAGTGGCCTACCGCGTCATGTCCGGCCCACCGGACCTGGACGGCACACCCGACGCGCTGAAGGAACTCCTCGAACGGGCCTTGGCCAAGGAACCCGCCGAACGACCGGCCGCAGCCGAGGCGGTGGACCGCTGTGTGCAGCTCCTGTCCGCCGAGTGCACGCAGGTGCTCGATGGCCGCCGAACGGTGGAGGCAGGCAACAACCCGACGCTGATCGGTGACTTGGTGACGGCACAGTGGTCCGTACCCGCCGTGGAAGACCCGTCCTGGCCCAACTCCGTTTTCGGAACGCAGAGTTCCTTCCGACGGCGGGCGACGGTCGCCGTCCTGGTCACGGCAGCCGTGGCCGGCGCGAGCGTGGGCGGCGTGCTCGCCTTCCGCCACGACGACCCGAAGTCCTCCGCTTCTGCCGGAAGCACTGCCCCGACGGACGCGCAGGACGCGGGCGCCGATGCCTCCGGTGCAGCAACCGACGCAACGGCCTCCGCTGAAGGGGGAGTTGCCGGTCAGGCGGCAGCCGACCCGCGCGCGATCCCGGTTCCCGTCGATCCACTGGCAGGTGTGGCGGCTCCCGCCTTTACTCGCGCCGACGACGAGACCCAGCCCGTCCCCGGTGAGTGGAGCGGGAGCCGGGACGCCTCCGACACGGCGGAGCAGGAGACCGCGACCGCCATCCGTGACGAGGTGACGGCCATGCTCGCGACGAAGGACATGTCCTTCATGACGCCCACGGTGACGTTCAACCGGCAGGCCCAGACCGTCATCGTGACCGGCGGCCCGATCTCGACGCTGACCGACGACTACAAGGAAGTCTTCCGCCGGGCGGGCCAGATGGCCTCCTGCATCACCCTGGCCCATCGCCTCAAGGACGCTCCGGCCGACTGGCCGTACGGCCGCTTCTCCGTCTATTGGAAGGACTACGACGGCCAGGACGAGGCCACCATCCTCGGCTTCGGCAGAGCCACCGACGGCTGCTACACGGAAGAGGCCGGACGGCGCCAGGGCACGGAGGAAGGCATCGTCACCGCCGAGATTCCCAGCAGCGACAAGGACGAGATCCGCATCGCCAACGGCACGGTAAAGGCGATCACAGCCGCCTGGAACACGCGCGTATCCGAGGGGTACGGCCTGGAGCCCTTCGACCGCGACGACGCCATCACCCTCGGCTTCGACCCCGTCGAGAGAATGATGTACGTGTGGGCCCGGGACGGCTCAGGTGCCCTTGCCAGCCGGGCCCAGCAATCCCACTTCCAGGACGTCGTCACCAAGACCGCCTGCCCGAGACTGCTGTCCGAGTACAACGCCAACAAACACTGGAACTACACCCACTGGACCATCGCCGCCTACCAGGGCAACAGCGCACAACCCCAGCTCTTCGCCTCCGGCGACTGCCTTCCGAAGGCTCATTCCTGACTCACTCACCGGTGCATGCCGTTTGAGAGAGACGGCGGTCTGGGCATGGCGCGCCACCGCCGAGTTGGCGGAATCAGCAGAGGAGCCGACAGGTCGGCCGCCCGAAGGGCCGGCCATCAGCGTCACCCCGGTCGACGCGGGGCCGTGGTGGAGTCGCGTACCACCAGCCGGGAGCCGACGCGGATGAGCCGGCCGACGCCCTCCTCGCCGGGGTCGCCGTTGTCGGGGCGGTTGTCGATGCGGCGCAGGAGTTGCTCGGCGGCGAGTTCGCCGAGGTCGCGGGCTCCGTTGTCGACGACGGTGATCGGTGGGTGCCAGTACGGGAACCAGGGCGCCTCCTCGTGGCACACGAGGGAGAGCTGCTCCGGCACCCGGACCCCGAGTTGCACCAGGGCTCCGAGCACCCCGAACGTCGCTTCGTGGTTGGCGCTGTACAGCGCGGTGGGCCGGTTGTCCGCGGCCATCAGCCGCATGGCCGCCTCCGCGCCGAACGGCACGGTGAACGGACCGCGCGCGCACAGGGCGGGATCGGGTTCGAGTCCGGCGGTGGCCAGCGCCACGGCGAATCCCGCGTAGCGATCGCGTCCGGAGTCGACGCCGGGCGGGCCGCCGATGAAGGCTATGCCCCGGTGCCCGAGGTCGAGCAGATGACGGACGGCCAGTTCGGCGCCGTCCCGGTCTGCGGCCATCACGGAGTCGCCGGGGGCGCCGTCGGGGGTGCGCATGAGGTTGACCACGGGGATGCCGGCCGCGCTCACCTGCCGGACCGTCGCGGTGTTGGCGCCGGTGCCCACGATGATCAGGCCGTCGACGCGGTGGTCCAACAGCATGTCCAGGTAACGGCGTTCGCGTGCGGGGTCCGAGTCGGTGACGCACAGCAGCACTTGGTAGCCGCGTTCGTCGAGCCGTTGCTGGAGCACCTCGGTGATGCGGTGGAACGAGGCGTTCACCAGGTTCGTTATCACCAGCCCGACGAGGTTGCTCCGCTTGGTGCGCAGTCCGCTGGCGATCCGGTTGGGGCGGTAGCCGAGGCGTTCCGCCGCGGACTGCACCGCGCGCTTCGTCTGTGCGCTGACCCGGCTGGAACCGCTGAGCACCCGCGAGGCCGTGCTCTTGGAGACCCCTGCCGCCTCGGCCACCTGGTCCAAGGTGACGGCCACCGGCCCACCCCCGATCATGAAATCGATCCCATACGACTCGTCTCGCACGCCGAGCCGTGATCGCCATCATGACAGAAGCGGTCGAGTCGGTGGCGTAAACAATTCGTTTCGCCAGCAGTTTCCGGCCAGAAGGAGGTTGACCGCCACCTCAAGCCGGTGTCACGGTGCTGTGGAATCGATCCCACAGAGTGGTCCCACAAGGCGACGTCCTGACGGGACGGACACTCGATCGGAGCACACACGATGAACACTTCCGGAGCCGCGCCCTGGCGCGGCTACTGGCCCGCCGCTCCCACTCCCTTCGCCGCCGACGGCTCCCTCGACGAGGAGGCCTGGCGGGCGCTGCTCGGGCTGTACGCGGAGCACGGCGTCCACGGTGTCCTGGTGAACGGCACGACCGGCGAGTGGTTCTCCCAGACCCCGGAGGAGCGCCGCCGGGTCGCCGAGATCGCGGTCACCGAACTCTCCGGGCAGCTACCGGTGGTGATCGGCTGCGGCGCGTACACCGCCGCCGAGTCCGCACGCTACGGCGCACACGCCCGCTCGATCGGCGCGGACGGCATCCTCACCACCCCACCGCCCTACGTCCACCCGAGCCAGGACGAGATCCACGCCTTCTACGCCACTCTCGCCGGCGCGGTCGACCTGCCGCTCATGGTCTACAACTGGCCGCGCGGCACCGCCGTCGACATCACCGTCGACACCCTGGCCGGACTCGCCGAACTGGACACCGTGGTAGCCGTCAAGGACAGCTCCGGCGACGAACTGAAGGTCGCCGACACCTGCGCCGCCCTGGCCGGCAAGGTCCAGGTCTTCGGCCGCTTCATCCACCGCCGCGGCATGGCCGTCATGGCCGAGTTCGGCGGCGCCGGAAACATCGACGGCGGCGGCCTCGGCGCCCCCTTCGCCGTCCCCTTCTACGAGGCCTACTGGGCCGGCGACTTGGCCCTCGCCCGGGAATGGTCCGCACGCTACGAACGGCTTGTGAACCTGCTCGTCAACGACGACTACAGCTCACGGTTCGCCTCACCCACCTCGCAGCTCAAAGCCGCCATGCGGCTGCTCGGGCAGCCCGGAGGGCACGTACGCCCCCCGCTGCTCCCCCTGGAGGACCCGTCCGCGCTGCTCGGCCTGTCCGAGGCGCTCGACGAGGCCGGGCTGCACCCCTGTTCCACCAGCACCGGAAAAAGGTGAACCGACCGTGCGCAGACTTCTCATCGCGGCCTCCTCCGCCGCCCTGCTCCTGACCGTGACGGCCTGCGGCAACGAGGACTCCTCCTCGTCGTCCGCCGCCGCGGCCCCGACCGGCTGCACGCCCAAGGTGGCCAAGTCGGACCTGGTCAAGGCGGGCACGCTGACGATCTCGACCAATGCGACCCTGCCGCCCATGCAGTACCTGGACACCTCCAACAAGATCGTCGGCATGCGGGTGGACCTTGGCAACGAGATAGCCAAACTCCTCTGTCTCACCCCGAAGTTCGTCAACATCCCCTTCGACGCGCAGATCCCCGGCGTGCAGTCCGGGCGCTGGGACATGATCGACACCGGCATGTTCTACACACCGGAGCGCGCCAAGACCATCAAGCTCGTCCCCTACGAGGTCCAGGGCGTCTCCATCTCCGTCGCCAAGGGCAACCCGAAGAAGATCACCTCCGAGGACGACCTGTCCGGCAAGACCATCGCCGTAGAGGCTCCCGGCTACGAGTTCGATACCCTCACCGCGCTCAACAAGGAACTCAAGGCGGCTGGCAAGAAGCAGGTCACCGTCCGCACCTTCACGACCACCGCCGACGCCTACCAGGCACTGTCCGCGGGCCAGGTCGAGGGCGTGGCCATCGTCGAGGCGGTGACCAGTTACTACCAGAAGGACGGCCGCTTCGAGACGGCGGTCAAGGGCATGAACCCCGCCCCGCTCGCCCTCGGCTTCGGCAAGCAGAAGCCCGCCGACGCGGTCGCAACCGCGCTCAACACCCTTCGCGGCAACGGCTACTTGACCACGTTGTTCAAGAAGTACGGCGTCATGGCCTACACCGGCGACCTCAAGGTGACCACCGGCGCGATCAGCGCGAAGTAGCGATCGAAGGGCGAGAGCCATGTGGTCCTGGGATGCCTTCTTCTCCTTCCTCACCAATCCCCAGCTCGTTCAGGGAGCTTGGACGACGATCTGGCTGACCACGGTCAGCATGGCGCTCGCCCTGCCGCTCGCCGTACTCGTGGCGCTCGGCAGAGCGTCCCGGTTCAGGCCGGTCCGGCTGGTCACGGGCTTCTACGTGTGGCTGATGCGCGGCACACCTCTCCTGGTCCAACTGGTCATCATCTACACGGGGTTGCCCCAGCTGGGCCTGCGCCTCGGCGTGATCAGCGCGGCCCTGACCGGCCTGGTCCTCAACGAGGCGGCGTATCTCTCGGAGATCGTCCGCGCCGGGGTGATGTCGGTCCCGCGCGGCCAGTCCGAGGCCGCTCGCGCGCTCGGCATGCCGCCCTGGAAGGTGTTCCGGGTGGTGGTCATGCCGCAGGCGCTGCGAGTGATGGTCCCGCCGCTCGGCAACAGCTTCAACGGCCTGCTCAAGACGACCACGCTCGTCTCGGTGATCTCCGTCGAAGAGCTGCTGCGCCGCACCCAGTTCGCCGTCCAGACCAACTTCCGCGTCCTGGAGGGCCTCACCGCGGCGGCCCTGTACTACCTGGCGATGACCAGCCTGTGGGGCCTGGTCCAGCGGTGGCTGGAGATCCGGGTCGGCCGCGGCCATGAGAGCAGGCCGACCAGTGACCGCCGTATGAAAAGCGCGGTCCTCGAATTGGAGACCCGATGAGCATCGAACCGGTCGTCGAAGCGCGCCAGGTCCGCAAGTCGTACGGCGACGTCGAGGTCCTCAAGGGCATCGACCTGACCGTTCGGCGGAGCGAGGTCGTCCTCGTCCTGGGTCCGTCGGGCGGCGGCAAGAGCACGTTCCTGCGCACCCTCAACCACCTGGAGATCCCAGACTCGGGCACCGTCAGCATCTGCGGCGAACGGATCGGCTACGGCGAGGGGGGCGCCCTGCGGGAGCGACGGATCGCCGTCCAGCGGCGGCGTACCGGCATGGTGTTCCAGCAGTTCAACCTGTTCCCGAACATGACCGCGCTGGACAACGTGGCGTCCGGTCCGGTGCACGTGAACGGCGTGTCCAAGGCCGAAGCACGCGTCGCGGCAGGCGAGTTGCTGGCCATGGTGGGCCTGGCCGACAAGGCCCGCTCCTACCCCGCCCAGCTCTCCGGGGGGCAGCAGCAGCGGGTGGCCATCGCCCGTGCCCTGGCGATGCGCCCGGAGCTGCTGCTCTTCGACGAGCCGACCTCGGCGCTCGACCCGGAGATGGTCGGTGAGGTCCTCGACGTCATGGTGCGGCTCCGCGAGGAGGGCATGACCATGATCGTGGTCAGCCATGAGATGGGCTTCGCCCGGGCGGCGGCCGACCGGGTCGTGTTCATCGCCGACGGAACGGTGGTCGAGGACAAGTCCCCCGACCTGTTCTTCTCCGCGCCGGAACACGCACGCACCCGCCAGTTCCTGGACCGCATCCTGTGAATCCCCCACCCCTCTTGAGCACTGTGAGCACAGCCATGAGCACCAACTCCCTTCCAGAGACGGTCAGCGTGACCATCGACGGCACCCCCGGCCGTGCCTGGGCGGGCCAGTCCGTGAGCGCCGCCCTGGTCGCCGCCGGCATCTGGCCGCTGCGCCGCAACCCGGTCAACGGCCAGTTGCGCGGCCCGTTCTGCGGAATGGGTGTCTGCCTGGAGTGCGAGGTGACCATCAACGGCCGTCCCGGATCCCGCAGTTGCACCGCGCACGTCACCGACGGCATGGACATCCGCACCCACACCGAGCCCCTGCCGACGGCCGCGCATGGCTGACGTCATGACCGAGTCGGAGGCGGACGTCGCGGTGGTCGGCGGCGGTCCCGCGGGACTGCATGCGGCGCTGGCCTTGGCCCGGGGCGGTCTGAGCGGCGTACTGCTCGACGAGTCCGACACCCTGGGAGGTCAGTACTACAAGCGCCGGGCCGAGCAACTGGCCGCCGCCTTCGGCGACTTCCGCCCGCGCGGCACCGAACTGATCCGTCAGGTACGGGAGTCCGGCGTCGACTGCCGTACCGGCACCCTGGTCTGGGGCGCCGAGGACGCGGGCCGCACCCTCTTCACCTCCGACGTCCGCACGGGCGCTCTCGGCCGCATCAACACCCGGGCCACGCTTGCCGCCACCGGCGCGTACGAACGCTCCCTGCCCTTCCCCGGCTGGACACTGCCGGGCGTGGTCACCCCCGGGTTCGCCCTGCACCTGGCCACCATGGACCGGGTTCCCGTGGGCCAACGGGTGGTGCTCGCCGGGACCGGCCCGTTCCTGCTCCCGGTCGCCTGCGCGCTGCTGGACGTGGGCGCCCGCATCGAGGCCCTGGTCGAGCTGAACCACCCGTACCGGCCCGGGGTTTCCTCGATCGGCGGCGCGCTGCGCCAGCCCGCCCGGCTCGCGGAGGCGGCCCGCTATCTGCTCACCCTCGCCCGGCACGGCGTCCGCGTCGAACAGGGCTCCCGTGTGCTGGCCGCGCACGGCGACACCCGGGTCACCGCCGTGGACATCAGCCACGAGGACGGCAGCGTAAGGCAGTTGGAGACCGACGCGCTGTGCGTCGGCTTCGGCTTCCGCCCCAGCACCGAACTCCCCCGGCTGCTCGGCTGCGACACCAAGGCGGACCCGACGGGCACGGAGCAACTCCCGGTCGTGGACGCGGACGGCGCGACCTCGGTGGACGGCTTGTACGTCGCCGGGGACTGCGCCGGTATCGCCGGGGTGCACGCGGCGGGCGTACGAGGACAGCTCGCCGCCCATGCGATCCTGCGCCGCCTGGCACCCGAACGCGCCCCCGCGCGGGTGGCCGGCCTCCGCCGCCGAGCCCGCGCCCTGGACCGTTTCGCCGAACTGGCCGACCGCCTCTACCCGTTGCCGGACACGGCCGACATCCCCGACACCACCCAGGTCTGCCGCTGCGAGGGCGTCAGCGCGGGCGAGATCCGACAGGCCGCCGCGACCGGCTGGAACGACCTGCACGGCGCCAAGGCCGCCACCCGCGCCGGCATGGGCCCCTGCCAGGGACGCGAATGCGGCCACATCGTCGCGGCGTTGGCCGGGCGGGGCGACGGTGTGGCGGAGTGCTTCGCGGCCCGGATGCCGATACGGCCGCTGCCCATGGCCGCGACGGTCGAAGGGCAGGACGTCCCGTGAACCAGCCCGACGTCGTCGTCATCGGCGCAGGCATCCTCGGCGCCAGTGCCGCCTTCCATCTCGCCGAACGCGGTTACCGAGTCGTGGTGTTGGAGCGCGGCGCGCCCAACCGCGAGGGCTCCGGTACCACTGCGGGCAACCTCCACATCCAGGCCATCCACACCCGCCGTCCCGGCCAGGAGGTCCCGGTCGACAGCGCCCGCCTGCTGCCGCTGCAACGCCGGGCGTCGGATCACTGGTCGCAGATCGAGGAACGGCTCGGCGCGGACGTGGAGTTGCGGCGCGGCGGCGGCTTCATGGTCGCCGAAACCGCCGCCCAGGAAGAGGAGTTGCGGGAGAAGCACGAGTGGGAGCGGCGGGCAGGAATCCCCACCGAGGTGCTCACCGGCGACGAGGCCCGCAAACAGCTGCCGTTGCTCTCCGACCGTGTGTGCGCCGCCAGTTGGTGCTTGCTCGACGGCTACGCCAACCCCCTCCTGATCACCCCCGCCTATCTGGCCACAGCCCGCCGCCTCGGCGCCGAACTGCACGCCTTCACACCGGTGACCGGCATCCAGCGGATCGGCGACGACTACAAGGTGCAGTCGGGCGACCGGAGTTGGACGGCACCCGTGGTCGTCAACGTGGCCGGACCGTGGATCACCGAGATCTCTGCACTCGCCGGGGTGGGAATCCAGATGTCCCCGGTCGCGATCCAGATGCACGTGACCGTGCGGGTCCCGCCGGTCATGCACCACCTGGTCCAGCACATCGGCGAGGGCATGTCCGTCAAGCAGGTCAGCGCCGGCAACCTGCTGATCGGCGGCGGCTGGCCCGCGGCGAGGCTCGACATGGAAGGCCGCAGCACCGTCAGCGTGCCCAGCATGGCCGGCAACCTCGCCCAGGCCGGGCGCATCCTGCCCTTCCTCGGCGACCTGCGGCTGCTGCGCATGTGGGCCGGACCGCTGGCCGCGACCCCGGACGAGATGCCGGTGATCGGTGAAGTCCCCGGCCACCCGGGATTCTTCGTCGCGGGCGGCACCTACGCCTTCACCCTCGCCCCGGTGTGGGGCGACACGCTGGCCCGCCAGATCTCCGGGGAACCGCCGGCCGACCCGGTGGACGACCTGGGCCCCGGCCGCCTGCTGCACCACGCCACCATTCCCGCACCTCGAAAGGTCACCGCACCATGACCACTCTGAAGATGTTCGTCAACGGCCAGGCGATGTCCGGAGGCACCCTCAACCACGCGCTGAGCGAGGCCCGTCTGCTCGGCCCCGCCCGCACGGCACCCGCGTACCGCTTCTTCTCCGTACGCGACGAGTTCCCCGGCCTGCACCCGGTCACGGAGGGCGGCGCGTCGATCAACGGCGAGGTGTACGAGGTCAGTTACGAAGTGCTGCGCGAGCGACTCCTCCCCGAGGAGCCCGAAGAACTCGAACTGGGCGTGATCGCGCTGGCCGACGGCTCGGGCTCCTTCTCGATGCGGATGCGCGCCTCCGCGCTGACGGCCCCCGGCGTCGTCGACATCACCGCCCACGGCGGCTGGCACGCCTACCTCGCCACGCTCTGACCCCTCGTCCCGCTATTGGAGGCTCGCCATGTCCCCTTCCGAACCGATCGACCTCGTCGTGCGAGGCGGCACCGTGGTCAACGCCGACTGGCAGGGCACCGCCGACGTTCTGGTGGGCGGCGGCAAGGTGCTCGGAGTGGTGGAGCCGGGCGCATACCGTGCCGTACAAGCCCCCGGCACCACCGAGATCGACGCCTCCGGACGCCTCGTGCTGCCCGGCGGTGTGGACCCGCACTGCCATGTCGGCTTCACCTCGGGGGACTTCACCTCCCTCGACGACTACCGCCAGGCCACCACGGCGGCCGTCTTCGGCGGTACGACCACGATCGTGGACTTCGCCATCCCGCGCCCCGGCGAGAACCCGGCCGACGTCGCCGCGGCCCAACGCGCCAAGGCGGCACAGGGGTTGTGCGACAGCGCGCTGCACGGGTGCGTGGTCGAGTGGGACGACACCGTGCCGGAACAGCTGCGGTCAATGGCCTCCGACGGCATCGTCACGGTGAAGATGTTCACCACCTACCGCGGCGAGACCATGGCCGACGAGAAGACCATCCTCAACGTGATGACCACGCTGCGGGACCTGGGCGGCATGGTGGTCATCCACTGCGAGGCCGACCACATCATCGCGGACACGCAGGAGCGCGGCGAGGCCGCCGGGGCCATCAGCGCGGGCCATCACGCCGGTACACGGCCGGAGTTGGCCGAGAACGCCTCCGTAGCCGAGATCCTCGCCATCGCCGAGTCGGTGTCGGCACCGGTGTACTTCGTCCACCAGTCGACACCCGAGGCGGTCGACCTGGTGGCCCGCGCCCGTGGCAGAGGGGTGCGCGCCTTCACCGAGACCGTCGCCCACCATCTCGTCCTGGACGACACGGCGTACGCGGGTCCGCACCCCGAACGCTTCGTGTGCTGCCCGCCGTTGCGGGACGCCGGCACGGTCGCCGGACTGCGCTCACGGCTCCTCATGGGCCAGGTCGCGACGATCGGCAGCGACCACTGCTGCTACGACACCGCCCAGAAGGAGTCGGTGAGCCACGACGTCCGGGCAATGCCCAACGGCCTGCCGGGAGTCGAGACCCGCATGCCGGTGATCTTCAGCGAGCTGGTGGTCAAGGGCGGCCTGCCGATGGGCCGCTTCGTCGAGTTGATGTGCGCCAACCCGGCCAGACTCAACGGCCTCTACCCCCGCAAGGGAGTCATCGCACCCGGCGCGGACGCAGACCTGGCGATCTGGAACCCCACCGCCACCCGCACCGTCCACAGCAACGGCCTGCACATGGCCACGGACTACACGCCGTACGAGGGCATGACCGTCACCGGCTGGCCGGAGACGGTCGTGGTGGGCGGCCGTCCCGTCATCGCGTCCGGCCGACTGACGGACGCCGAACCCCGGGGCCGCCACCTGCGCTCGGGCCCACTGAGCCGATCCCTGGTGTGCTGATCGCGCAGTTCAAGGGCCGCCAGGCGGCCGGAAACTGCGATTTCGCCCTCCAGTGCCGCACTCTCGATGTACGGTCCTGAAAGATTGATCTACACAGTTCAGAGCCATAACTGACCACGTTTCCGCAGGTCAGGCCCGCACGGTAAACAACTTCACGACGAAGTGCACCCGGGATCGGGGGATCAAGCTCCCGGACCGAACTGCTTCTACGACTCGCCCCGACCGACCACCATCGCGAACGTCCCAACCGGTGCCCCTTTTGCGGCCTGCTGCGCCCGTCGGCACCCCATCGGCGACGGGCGAATCCCTGGTCTTCCTGACGGGTCCCACGTCAGCGATCGGCCTCCGCTGCCCAGACTCCCAACAAGCTGCCTACACAAGCGAGCCCCACCGAGGCCAATGAATCGCTCACGACCAAGATCCGGACCATTCCCGGGCCAACAAACCGCTCTACTGACCTTGAATGCGCGATGTCGTCATGGTGAGGCGGGTGCCAGTCCGGTGCCGGTGAGGCAGCCGTCGAGGACGTCGTGGCGGTATTGGAGCTGGCGTAAGCCGCGCCGGACGGCGGTGATCAGGTCGTGCGGGTCGGCGAAGGCGCGGTTGGCTGTGGTGGTGCGCCGCAGTACCGACCAGATGCCCTCGACCGGGTTGAGATCGGGTGCGTAGGGCGGGAGTTGGTAGACGGTGAGCCAGTCCCGTTCGGCGATGTAGTGGCGCATCCCGGCCGTCAGGTGGGTGTTGAGGTTGTCCCAGACCAGCACGATCGGGCCGTCGAGTTGCTGGTGTGCGGTCTGGATCAGGTCGCGGTAGTCCTTCCAGGAGAAGCTTTTGCGTCCGTCGGGGCGGGCGTCCGGGCAGGGCCGGTAGATCAGCCGGGAGCGTTCGCCGGGTTTGTAGCAGGCCAGGGCGGCGACGGATAATCGTCGGCGGGAGCGGCCCCGTACGCGCACGACGGGAGTGCGGCCGCGGCGGGACCAGGTGTGGGCGGTCGGCGGCGTCATCGAGAACCCGGCCTCGTCCTCGAAGACGAGCCAGGCGTCGAGCGCCGCCACGGTCATTCCACGCGCGGCCAGGTCTCCTTCACCCAGCCGGCCACCGCCGCCTCGTCACGCTCGACAGCTCGGCGGGCGGGGATCTGGCAGGTCCAGCCGTGCCGTTTGAGCAGAGCCGCGACGCCCTGGATCGTGTAGCTCCTGTGGAACCGTCGCCCGATCAGGGTCTTGATCCGTGCCAGAGTCCAGGTCTGGTCGGGCCAGCCGTGTGCGAGGGGGCCCTTGTCCAACTCCCGCTCCAGGACCGCGAACAGCTCATCGCTCAGCAGCGGCAGGGACGCCGGTCCCTTCGACGCAAGAGCCCGCGTCCCACCCTCGGCCCACGCTCTGCGCCAGCGCTGCACCGAGCGGACAGTGACCCGCAGGTCATGAGCGACAACGGCAGTGTCCTCACCTCGCGAGAATCGCTCAGCCGCTTCTGCCCGAAGCCGCTCCCGAAACGCCCGACGCTCGGCGGTCAGCCCGCCACCCTGCGCGTACCTCATGAAGACGGCATACCGCCGGGATCACCAGCTGTCAGCCCTCACGACACCACGCTTTGAAGGTCAGTAAGCACGGAGACTCACGATTTACGCTGGTCAGCGACCTGTAGCTCGTGTACCACCGGCAGACCAAGAACCTACTGGTAGTACAGCCCCTCAACACCAGTCCCACGTCGGTCCGTGCGGTGTCGACAATCCCTAGATCCATCTTAAATTTGCAGGTCAACAGCTACTAAGGAATTGCTAAGCGGCTCGGGAAGGCGCACGAGCCTGGGAGAACCAACCCGCCAGCACCATCTTTCGCCGCCCAAGCTCCGCACGAATTTGCGGCGCTCTTAGCGAGGTACAACCCGCAGCCCACTGCTGGACTCCGGAACTCTGCCCTCCTCGCGCAGGACAGCGACCAGTGAGCGGGACCGTGCGGCGCCGATGTGCAGGCACTTGCGGAGTGTTTCCGCAGAAATCGGCCGCCGGTGAATCTGCCAGTGCCGGGCGTCTTCCGCCCGAGCCCGGTCTAGAAGACCATCGACGTCGTCGCACTCCCAGGTGCCGGGTTCGGCCGCCGGCTCGCCGTGCAGTCGCCCTCCGGTGGAGTCAGAGCTGCTGCGCGGCGATGTCGGCGCATCGTCGGCGACGGCACGGATACCGCTGATGGCCTGTAGCAGGCCGGGGCCGACCTCGGCCCAACCGATCAGCAGCAGCGGGCCCACGGCGTCGAAAGCCGCCCGCCCGTACGCATCCGCGAGCAGCGGTTCGGTGACATTGAGGGCGAGGGTGAGCAGACTGGCCAGAAGCAGCAGCCTGCGGGCCGGGCGCAACGCAGCCTCGGGGGCACCGTAGAGGGCGAGATACCGGATCGCCAACAGCAGCGCCAGGACCGAAAGGTCCACGGCGGGTGCCACGAGCGGGGCCACCCATCCCGACACGCCCAGCCGCAAGGCCAGCGTCCAGACGTTGCCGAAGCCGAACAGGAAGGCAAGACCCACCACTACCCCCGTGATCGTGGTAACAGCTCGGAAGGCCGCCTGCTGCTCGCGCCCGCCGCCTTGCCGCGCGGGGAGCCCTCCGGGTTCAGACACGATCACCGACCCCGATCCGCTGGTGGGTTTCCTGGGCGCGTTCGGCGGCGGCGCTGGCGCCGTAGCGGCGGGGCATCTCCTGTGACGTCCAGCCGAGCAGCAGCATCAGGTCGCCGGTGTCGCCGCCGGCGCGCTTCCACTCATGGGCGAAGGTGTGCCGCCGCCGGTGCGCGTGCAGCTTGACCAGTCCGGCCTCAAGGCCCCGCCGCTTGAGCATGATCTTGATGCCGTTGGGGGCGAGCGGGCGCATCCCGCGCTCGGCCAGCCACAAGTCCGGCAGGCCAGCCGCCTTGTGCTTGGCACGGGCCCGCAGGTAACGGCTGACAGCCCGCGCGGTCCTCGGCCCGAAACGTACACGCCGGTCCTTGCTGCCCTTGCCGTGGAAGTGCACCGACTCGGTGTTCATGTCGACGTCGTCGAGCAGGAGGTTGCCGACCTCGGACAGACGGGCTCCGGTGTTGCAGTACAGGCGGATGATCGCCTCATCCCGCAACTGGGCGAACTCCCTGCCCTTGCACGTGCCGAGGACCTTCGTCGTCTCCTCGCCACGGATGACGGGGATCAGTGTCTGCGGCATCTTCGGCTGCCTGACCCGCTCCACCGGCGACCGGTCGATCTCGCCCTCGTCCAGCATCAGCCACTTGAAGAACTGCTGCAGCGCCTTGTGCTTGTTCAGCGCCGTCGACGCCGACCGCGTCTCGATCAACCACGCCTGGAACGCCTCAATGTGCGCGCGGCTCACGTCGGTCGGATCCTCGGCCGCGTCGTCGGCCTCCGGGTCCGGCGAATACTCCCCCAGGTAGCGGCCCAACCGGGCAGCCGCCAGCAGATAGTCGTAGCAGGTGGTCTCCGGATAGTTCCCCGACCGCAACGAGCGGTCCCAGTCCCGCAGAAACCCCGACCAGGCCTTCGACAGACCCACAGTGATCTTGTCCAGGTCCAGCAACGGCATTTTCGCCGGCCTCCGAGCAAAGGCACCGACGAGCGGCATGCTCAACCCCGAAGACCGACAACGACCCATACGAAAAGGGCCCCCGCAGACTCTCGCCTGCGAAGACCCTTCGCACCGTCGGGACGACAGGATTTGAACCTGCGACCCCTTGACCCCCAGTCAAGTGCGCTACCAAGCTGCGCCACGTCCCGGTCGCGTCGTACCCGGTCGGTCGGGTGAACGCGCAGGTAAACCTTACCGCATGTGCCGGGTCACTTCGGCGGCGTCGGGGTGTCGTGGGTGCGGTACATCGCCTGGATGTCCAGCTCCAGTTGGACGGTCGGGCCGACGACCGCGATGCCCCGGGCGAGCATGCTGCGCCAGTTCAACGTGTAGTCCTCGCGGTGCAGTTCGGCCGTGGCGAGGGCCGCGCAGCGGAGTTCCTCCGCGTAGCCGCCGTTGACGGTGCCCAGGTAGGTGGTGTCCAGGCTCACCGAGCGGCTGACGCCGTGCATCGTGAGCGAACCCTGCAGGGTCCACTTGCTGCCGCCGCGGTACGCGAACCGGGTGCTGGTGAAGTCGATGTACGGGTAGCGCTCCACGTCGAGGAAGTCACCGGAGCGCAAATGGTTGTCGCGCGTGGTGTTGCCGGTGGTGATGCTGGACGCGTCGATGCGGACGTGGACCTCGGAGTCGGTCACCTCCTGGGCGATCTGGATGCCGCCCCGGAAACGTTCGAACCGGCCGTGCACATGGGCCATGCCGACGTGTTTGGCGATGAAGCGGATCGCGGTGTGCGGTGGGTCGAAGAGCCAGGTGCCGGGCGGCGGGAGTTCCTGGGCGCGGCCGGGCTGGAGCCACACGCGCTCGGTGGGCGCGGCGGTCCCGGCGGCGATCTCCACCGTCTCCTGGTGCGGCTGGAGTCCCTGGGCCGAGACGAGGAGGCTGTAGCGCCCGGGCGGCAGGGCGGCGAGGAAGAAGCCGTACGGGTCGGTCCTACCGGAGGCGGCGACGCGGTGCGAGTCCAGGGCCGTCACCGTGACCTCGGCGGATGCCATGGGCGCGCCCATCGGGTCGACGATCTCACGGCCGAGGCCGCCGGCGCCGGGCGGGAGGGGGAGCGAGAGGCCCGCCGCCGGGGCGGAGGCGCCTTGGGGCAGCCAGCGCCTGAGCAGTGCGAGGGCCATGGTGATCACCTTTCTTCACAGCAGTCGTGCTCTGCCGATCTTGAAGGCTTGGGCGCCCCTGCGGGTGTCTCATATCGAGACACCCGTTCCGGCGCCCTCCGCGTAGCGGCGGACAATTGGTTCCAGATAGTCCGCGTGCGGGCCCGCCAGGTCCGGGAGTTGGGCCGTGGAGCGGATCAGGGCGATGCGGTTCAGTTCCGGTTCACGGCCCTGTGCCGTCTCCGCGGCCACCACGTCCTCGAACCGTTCGCGCAGTCGCGCCGCCGGGAGGGACGGGGCGCGGAACAGGACGCCGATGCTGCCGTTCCCGGCGCGGGTGACGTTCCAGTAGGTGAGGTCTTCGGGCGGGGTGTCGATGCCGGCCTCTTCTGCCAACTCCCGTGCGGCGTGGCGGCGCAGGGCCGCGAGGTCGAGGGGGTCGTCCCCGTCCGGCGGTTCGATGGATCCGCCCGGCAGTTGCCAACGTCCCGGCGCCGCCGTGGAGTTCGACATGCGCCCCACCAACAGCCGCCCGTCGTCGGTGGGTTGGAGGACGGAGGCGAAGAGGGACGGCATCGACGAGGCGTGGCCCGGGACGCGTCGCAGGGCGAAATGCCGGTACGTCGTTCTGACCCAGGACACGACCAGGCCGTACGGGCCCTCCCGTTCCGCTCCGGCGCACACCACGACCGGCCCGTCGAAGAAGCTCGGGTTGGCGCGCACCAGTTCGTCCCAGGCCCGGTTCATGGCGAGCCGCTCCTCGGGGGTGAGCCGAGGAGCGGCTGATTCGACGAGCCTGAGCCGGCGGACGTCCAGGAGTTCGGCGCCGGGGCGCCGCGCGCTCTGTTCGATCACCGGCTCATGCTGGCACACGGTCCGGGTCAGTTCAGGGCGCCGGGAGCCACCGCCGAGGCCTCTGCCTCCGCCTTCACGAGCGACGACTCGGAGGTGCCGACGGTCGTTCCTCCGCCACGTCCGACCCGCCGTGCCGGCACCAGGAGCGCGGCCAGCGCGGCGCCGAGGAGCAGCACCGCCAGCAGCGCGAATCCGTGGGTGTACCCGGAGCCGTACGGCAGGCCGGATGCCTGGAGGTGGCCGGTGACCAGGACGCTGGTCACCGCGGCGCCGATGGAGCCGCCGATGGTGCGGATGTTGGCGTTCATGCCGGTCGCGGCGCCGGTCTGCTCGGGCGGGACGCTGCCGACGATGAGGTTGGCCATGGAGGCGAAGGCGAGTCCGATGCCGAGGCCGAAGATGCCCGCGACGAGGGCGATCTGCCACTGCTGGTCGTGCCAGAGGGCGAGGATGCCGCAGGCGACCGCGCCGAGTGCGGCGCCGGTGGTGAGCAGCGCCTTGGCGCCGACGACGGGCTCCAGTCGGCCGCTGAGCACGCCGGAGACGAACATCGCGATCAGCATGGGCAGCATCAGGAGTCCGGACGCGGTGACGCTGGCGCCGAAGCCGTAGCCGGCGGACGCGGGGGTCTGGACGAAGCCGGGCAGGAAGGACCAGATCGAGTACATGCCCGCGCCGAAGAGCAGCGCGGCGGTGTTGGTGGTCCACACGGACGGCAGGCGCATCACCTTGAGGTCGATGAGCGGGCTGCGGGAGCGGGCCTCGGCGTACAGCCAGGCCGCGAAGAGTACGACGGCCGCGGCGAACAGGCCCACGACCCGGATGGAGCCCCAGCCCCACCGACTCGCCTGGCTGAGCGGGAGCAGCAGCGCCACCAGCCAGCCCGACAGGAGTACGGCGCCGGACCAGTTGACGCTCCCCTCGGCGCGGCTCGGCGACTCGGGGACGTAGCGCAGGGCGATGAGGGTGGTGACGGCGACGATGCCGACGGGGAACCAGAACAGCCAGCGGTAGTCGAGCGCGGACACGATGGGTCCTGCGGCCACCATGCCGACACCGCCGCCCGCGGCGATCACGGCGGACAAGTTGCTGATGCTGCCCGGGACTTGGGACGCGTGAAACTCGTCGCGGATGATGCCGAAGGAGAGCGGGAACAGCGCGCCGCCGATGCCCTGGACGACCCGGGCGACGATCAGTACGCCGATGTTGGGCGCGAGCGCGGCGACGAGACAGCCGGCCAGGACGGCCAGCAGGACGGCGACGAGCGTGCGTTTCTTGCCGATCAGGTCGCCGACGCGGCCGAGTATCGGGGTGAAGACCGAGGCGGACAGCAGATAGGCCGTCATCACCCAGGTCGCGGTGGACTGGGAGGTGTGCAGAGCGTGCTGGACGGTCGGCAGGGCCGGCGCGATCAGCGACTGCAGCATGGCGAAGACGCCCGCTCCCGTCGCGAGGACCGCGAAGGTGAGGCGGGTGGTGGATGTGCGGGGCATGGAGAGCCTCTCCGAAACAAGCAGGCGGAGTGCGTCCGCACGCACACGTGCACGGCGGTACGCACCCACCACTGCTAAAGTGGAGGTACCCCTCCACCATAACGGAGGCACCCCTCCGGTTCAACCCAATCCGCCCGGGAGGCACCAGTGACGGCCCAGCCGTTCCCCGTCAGCGAGATCGTCGCGGCCCAGCGCCCCCACCGTAAGGACGCCGCCCGCAACTACGACGCCCTGCTGGCCGCCGCCCGTGAGGCCTTCGCGGAGCACGGTGCGGAGGCCTCGCTGGAGGACGTCGCGAGACGCGCGGGCGTCGGCATCGGCACGCTCTACCGCAACTTCCCGACCCGCCGGGCCCTCTTCGAGAGCGTCTACGCGGACGAGGTGAACTCCCTGTGCCAGGCCGCCCTGGACGTCGCCGGCCTGGAGCCGTGGGAGGCGCTGACGTCGTGGCTGAGCCGTTTCTCGGGCTACATGGTGACCAAGCAGGCGGTGCGCCAGGCGCTGGAGAACGACTCGGAGATCTTCGGGACCTGCCGCGAGTCGATGTTCTCGGCCGGCGGCCCGCTGTTCGAGCGCGCGCAGAAGGCGGGCGTGGCCCGCACCGACATGGACTTCGGTGATCTGCTGCGCCTGGTGGCCGGGGTCACCGGGACGACGTTCGTGGACGACACGCAGCGCGACCGCGTCCTGGCCATCGCGCTGGACGGCGTCCGCACGAACCACTGACTACACGGGGGCGGTTCCCTCGTACGCCGCCCGCAGCAGCGCGAGCACCCCGTCCTCGGTGACAGGGCGGGGATTGGCGTAGGCCTGGCTCAGCACCTGCTCGGCGGCCGTCGCCAAGTCGCTCTCCTTCAGTCCGAGTTCGGCGAGCGAGCGCGGCGCGCCGAGCCGTCCCGCCAGCTCCCACAGGGCAGTTGGGGCAACCGAGGCGTCCAGAGCACGAGCCACGGCGGCTGCGGCCTCCGGTGCGGCGGGCGCGTTGTACGCCAGCGCGTACGGCAGCACCACCGTGTGGGTCTCCGCGTGCGGGAGGCCGAAGGTGCCGCCGAGGACATGGCAGAGCTTGTGGTGCAGGCCCATGGTGGTGGCGCCGAGGCAGGAGCCGCAGAGCCACGCCCCGTACAGGGCGCGGCCCCGGGCTTCCAACGACCGTGGTTCGGCGGCCAGTTCGGGCAGCGCGCCCGCCATCGCCCGTACGCCCTCCTCCGCCATCAGCGCGATCAGGGGTGAGCTGTCCGGGGCGTACAGGGCCTCGACGGCGTGCGCGGTGGCGTTGATGCCGCTGGTCACCGTGAGCGGGACGGGGAGTCCGAGGGTCAGCTCCGGATCGTAGACGACGCTGCGGGGCAGGACGGCGGGGTCGCGGCCGGTGCGTTTGGCGCCGCGTTCGGTGAGGCCCCAGACCGGGGTCATCTCCGAGCCGGAGTAGGTGGAGGGCACGGCGATCAGCGGGAGGCCGGTGCGCAGGGCGATGGCCTTGCCGAGACCGATCGACGAACCGCCGCCGACCGCTACGCATCCGTCGGCGCCCAGCGAGCGCGCCAACTCGACCGCGCGGTCGGCTACTTCGACCGGGACGTGCATCTTCGCCTCGGCGTGCACCCCGGCACACGCGTCGCCCAGCGAGTCGGCGACCGCCCGAGCGGTGTCGGCGCCACGGGCACCCGAGAGCACCAACACCCGCCGCAGTCCGAGCCGTTCGGCCTCACCGGCGGTGGCGGTCCGCGCGGCGCCGGGGCGGAAGACGACCCGCATGGGCTGGGCGTCGTAGGCGAAGTCGAGGAAGTCCTTCACGAGCGCTGCTCCAGTACGAGGTCGAACTGCGCGCGCCTGAAGGGGTTCTCGATGCCGAACTCCCGTGCCAGGGACGGGTCGTCGGTCGAGGTGAAGTCCTCGACCAGGCTCTGCTTGACGGCGAAGACGGCATCGGAGTCGAGGTAGTCGCTGCCCGCGACGAAGATGTGCGTGGTGACGGGGGCGTGGCCCTCGGCCGAGGCGATGAAGTGGATGTGGGCGGGGCGGTAGGGGTGGCGGCCGGTCGCCCTGAGGAGGTCGCCGACCGGACCGTCCGTGGGGATGGGGTACGGGCTCGGCACACAGGTGCGGAACCAGAAGCGGCCCTCGGCGTCCGTGGTGAACAACCCCCGTCCGTTGCCCGGGGGTTGGACGTCCGGTTGCTGCACGTCGTAGAAGCCGTTGCCGTCGGCCTGCCACACGTCGAGGAGGGCGCCGGGGAGCGGGGTGCCGTCCCCCGACACGATCCGGCCGCTGACCACGCAGGGCTCGCCGCCGCCCACCAGGTCGATGTTCGCGCCGAGTTCACGGACCGGCGACTCGGTCATGTGGAAGGGGCCGAGCACCGTCGACTCGGTGGCGCCGGCCTCACGGTCACCGTTGATGGTCTCCACCAGCATCGAGAGGCCGAGCACGTCCGACAGGAGGATGAACTCCTGCCGGGTGTCCGTGCAGGTCTGCCCGGTCTCCGTCAGAAAGCCGATCGCCCGCTCCCACTCCGCCTGGGTCAGGCGGGTTTCCAGCGCGAACGCGTGCAGATGCCGGATCAGGCCCGAGAGCAGTTCGCGCAGGCGCGGATCGGCGGTGTCCCGCAGACTCGCGACGGCCTCGTCCGTGACGGTGACGTGGGTGGTCATGGCGGTTCCCCTTTTCATTGCTCTTTCGCCTACGGGGTGCTTCAGCCGGTGTCGAGAGCCCGACCGTGCTCAGCCCTTCGGGCCTCCGCGCGCTCGACCTCTCGACACCGGCGCACCCCTGCGGCTCACTCGCTGTACCAGTGCGAAGTGTCAGCCGTGGCCGAGGATGCGGCGCAGCGCGTCCGTGAGCAACTGTTCGGCGTTCTCGGCCGCGTCGGCGTGGCGGAAGGCGACGTAGCCGTCGGGGCGGACGAGCAGGGCGCCCGCGTCGGAGACCTCGCTGAGGCGGGCCCAGTCGCCGTACGGGTCCTCGTACTGTTGGCCGGGGCCGACGACGACCGTGGCGATGTCGAGGGGCTGCGCCTCGGCCGCGCGCAGCCAGGTCTCGCCGCCGATGCCGGTGAGGAGGGTGAAGCGGCCCTTGCCGACCGTGTCGAGGGTCGAGACGGTGCGGGTGCCTGAGGTGATCCAGGCGTGCGGGAGCTTGGCGCCCGGGCGGGAGCTGGGCTGGTGGTACAGCTCGGGGTCGCGGTCGAAGCCGGGGTCGGGGGTGCCGTCGGGGACGATCGCGCCAGAGCCGTCTGCGGGATAGCGCTGGTTGAGGTCGACGCCGTGCGCGTTGAACTCGTAGACCTTGTAGGCGATCGCCTCGCGCAGCGCGGCCCGTTGCTTCTCCGCGGCCTCGGTGGCGTCCTTGCGGGCGGCGATGTTGGCCCACAGCTGCTCGGGGGTCTGCGGGGAGAGTCCGTCGAGCGCCTCGAAGATCGGGGCGGTCTCGCCGATGGACTTGTTGGCGCGGGTGACGATCTGCTTGCCGACGGGCGCGCGTTCGGCGTCGTAGGTGTCGAGGAGCTTCGGCGTGGCGGTCCCGTCGAGGACCAGCTTGAGCTTCCAGGCCAGGTTGTACGCGTCCTGGATCGAGGTGTTGGAGCCGAGCCCGTTGGACGGCGGGTGGCGGTGCACGGCGTCCCCGGCGCACAGGACGCGGCCGTTGACGTAGGTCTCGGCGTACATCTCGTTGACCGTCCACGCGGAGGACGACTTGATGGTCACGGGGATGTCGTCGTCGCCGACCAACTGCCGTACGACGGACAGCGCGTACTCCTCGGTGAGGTCGGGGGCGCCGGCGCTCACGTCGTAGCCCCACACGATCAGCCACTCGTTCCAGGGGCTGACACAGCGCACCAGGCCCGCGCCGATGCCGCCGACGGTGGCGCCCGGGGCGAGCACCCAGTAGAGGGTGGAGGGCCGGTGGGCGGTGTACTTCGTCAGGTCCGCGTCGAAGACGATGTTGATGCTGCCGGCGACCCCCATCTGGCCGCCCATCGGCAGTCCGGCGTCCTCGGCGACCTGGGAGCGGCCGCCGTCGGCGCCGATGAGGTACTTGGCGCGGATCTGGTACTCGTCGCCGCGCAGCCGGTCCTCGACGGTGACCGTGACGCCGTCCTCGTCCTGCTCGAAGGACTTGTAGACCGTGCTGAAGCGGACGTTCGAGCCGCGCGCGAGCGCCGCGTCGATCAGCACCGGCTCCATCAGGTGCTGCGGCATGTCGCACATGCGGGTCGGGCTGGCCAGGTCGTGCGCGGCCTGCACGAGCGGGTCGTTGCCCCAGGAGCGGATCCGGCCCAGCTCCTCGCCGGCCAGGCTGGTGCAGAACGTGGTGTTGCCCATCAGGTTCTGCGGGGTCGCCTTGGCCAGCACCTCGTCCTCGACACCGAGGTCGCGCAGGACCTCCATGGTGCGCTGGTTGGTGATGTGCGCGCGGGGCGTCCTGGTGAGGCGCGAGTAGCGGGTGACGACGATGTGGGGCACGCCGTAGGTGCTCAGCGCCAGCGCGGCGGCGGCGCCGGCCGGGCCGCTGCCCACGATCAGTACGTCGGTCTCGACAACGTGCACGGCGGGACGCTCCAGGGGGTGAGGCAAGTTGAGACTGGGGTGAGAAAGGCACCGACTCTTCACGATCATCATGCGGGCGGAACACCCTCGGGTGTCTCATTACGAGACAGTTACAGCCCCGCGGCGGCCGCCGTCACGGGCCCGATACGGTGTGAGGCGTCATGACCATCGTGGAGCACTCCCCCGCCCTCGCCCCGCTGCGCCAGGCGCGCGAGCGGTTCCTGACCGGCCGCCCGCTGCCCGACGGCGTCCCGGACGAGGTCCTCGCCGCCTGGCGGCGCGCCCGCTTCTTCGGCGTACGGCATGACCTCGACGGTCCGCTCCACGATCCCGGACCGCCGGCCGAATCGGCCCTGTTGGAGGCGGCGCGGCCGGTGCTTGAGCGCATCGCGCCGGCCCTCGGCGGGCACTCGGCGCTGCTCCTGACCGACGAGCGGCTGCGGGTGGTGTGGACGGCGGGCGAGGTGCCCGGCGGCGACCGGTGCCGTGATCTGTCCGAGCGGGAGGTGGGCCACAACAGCGCGGCTCTCGCCCTGCGCACCCGGCGCCGGGCCGAGGTGCACGGGCCCGAGCACTTCCTCGACGTGTGGCAGGACGTGTCCGCGGTCAGCGTGCCGCTGTTCGCCCCGGAGACCGGGCAGGCGCTCGGCACGGTGACGGTCGCGTCCGGCCTGTGCGCCGGCTGCGGCCCGCACCCTGGTGCCGCCCTCGCGGAGGCCGCGGCCGTCGCGGTGGAGGCGGAACTCCTCGCCCGCTCCCGTTCGGCCGAACGGGTGCTCCTCGACGCCTACACCCGCGCCACGGACGCCCCCGGAGGCGCGGTCGTCGCCCTCGACGGCCGCAACCGCCTGATCAGCGAGGCCGCCGTCCGCCTCGCCACCCCCCAGGTACTGGCCGCCCTGGAACGCGCGAGCACGAGCCAGGAGCCGTACGACGCGACGCTCCCCGACAACGCCGGCTGCACCGCCGCGATCACTCCCGTACGGCACGAAGGCCGCGTTCTCGGGATCGTCGCCGTGCTCGAGGCGCGGGCCGTCGAGGTGCCGCGTCCCGTTCCGCGCCCCGCGCTGGCGCTCGCGGGCGGCTCGGTGCCCTGGCGGCACGCGGTCGCGCGGGCGGTGGAGCTGGCCCGGGTCCCGGAGCCGCTGCTGCTGACCGGTGAGCGCGGCACCGGCAAGACCGCGCTGGCCCGTGAACTGCTCGGTGAGACCGTGCCGTTGGTCGCCGACGCCGCCGAGTCGCCGGAACTGGGCGTGAAGTACAGCGAGTTGGCCGACGGGCGCCCACTGCTCCTGCGGCACGCCGAACGGCTGGCCCAGCCCGATGTCGCCGCCCTCAACTCCCTGCTCGACGAACACCCGGACGTGCATCTGCTGGTCACCTACACGCCCGGCACTCCCCCGGGCCCCTGCTTCCAACGCCTCCTGGACACCCTGGCCGCCCGGTCGGTCGCCCTGCCCGCGCTGCGTGAACGCCGGGAGGACGTACGGGAGTTGCTGCCGGTCCTGGCTCCCCGGCCGGCCCCGGGACAGCCGCCGCTCAGCTGGACGCTGGACGCGCTGCGGGCCCTGGAGGAGCACCCCTGGCCCGGGAACGTGACCGAACTCGCCCATGTCGTACGGGCGTTGGCGGAACACCGGCGGGTCACCGGTCCGGTGCGGCGGGCCGAACTCCCCGACCCGGTCCGGGAGGGCCCCGCGGCCCGGCGGCTCAGCCCGATGGAGCACGCCGAACGCACCGCGATCCTGGCCGCGTTGCGCCGGCACGGCGGCAACAAGGCGCGGGCGGCTGCCGCGTTGGGCATCGGTCGGGCGACGCTTTACCGGAAGCTGCGCGGTTACCAGGGCGTCTCCTGAACCCGCCTATTTGATCAGGGCGTTCGCCACGACCACTACCACCCCGAGCAGCGCGTCCACCGCCCCGATCGCCACGGCGACCACCCAACTCCGCGCCGACCAGCGGGCCGTGACCAGGCCCAGGCCGAACAGCAGCGCGATGTTGAGGACGAAGGCCGCGTACTCGACGCCGTTCGCGGGCCACCAGCCCCAGCCCGCCCCGGCGAGCAGCAGCACGGTGGGCAGCGCGGCGGCGACCAGCGGCCACTCGTCGCGCAGAGTGCGCAGGGCGTCCCAGCGGCGGTGCGGGGCGCGCTCGGCGATGTAGTGCGCGTACCCGTGGGCCAGCGCCGAGGCGCCCGCGGTCACCAGCAGCCACAGGGCGTCGTAACGGCGGCTGCCTTTGGAGGTGTGGCCGTACTGGGTGAGCGCGGCGACCATCGAGCAGGCGAGGACGGCGCCGTAGACGCCTCCGAAGAGGATGTTCTCCCGGGTCTCGTGCGAGTGCCGGTGCGGTTCGGGGACGGCCGTCGTGGTCTGCGCCATGCCCTCCACGATCACCCGGCGCCACCCGGGCCGCCACCCCGCGACGAAGTGTCCCCCCACCTGGGCCGATGTCCCACACAGTGTCCACAACCGGGCCTTGCACGAGCGGGCTAGGGTCGCGGTATGACGCACAGTTTCGTTGTCCGCATCCCCGACGCCGAGCTCGAACCCGAGCCGCTGGACCCGGCGCAGATCGTCTCCGGTACGCCCGAGGTGACCGGGAAGTTGGTGTGGGAGTCCGAGGACGGGCGGCAGATCCGGGGGATCTGGCAGATCACCCCGGGGGTGGTCACCGATACGGAGGCGGACGAGCTGTTCGTCGTGATCAGCGGCTCCGCCACCATCGAGGTCGAGGGCGGGGAGACCCTGAAGGTCGGTCCCGGGGACATGGCCGTGCTGCGCGCGGGCGACCGTACGACGTGGACGGTGCACGAGACGCTGCGCAAGGCGTACGCGATCAACCTCTGATGATCTCTGTTGATCCTCAACGGGCCGCCGGCACCGGCATGTTGTAGGGCGTGACGACCTGGATCGCGGACGGCAGGGCCGGGCCCGCGGGCGGCAGCGCGTCGTGTGCGCGCATCACGATCCGGCAGGCCTCGCGGACGTCCTGGCGCAGGTCGTGGTGGAGGACGGCCGACAGCCGCCGCTCGTGCAGCAGCCGGGTGTTGTCGTGGTCGAGGTCGTGCGCGACGAACACGGCGCACTCGCGGCCCAGGTCGGCGAAGGCGCGCAGGGTCGCGATGTTGCCGCCGCCGATCGAGTAGACCGCGCGGATGTCCGGGTCGCGCTTGAGGGCGGCCCGGACCAGCTCGTACTGGGTGGCGTCCAGGCCGTGGCCCTCGGTGATCTCGACGAGGGCCCGGTCCGGGTAGCGGGCGCGCATGGTGCTGCGGAAGCCCATCTCGCGCTCCTCCTCGTTGCGGAAGAAACCGCTGCTCAGGCTGGTGAGGACATTGCCGGGTCGGTCGCCGAGCCACTGGCCCATCAGATAGGCGGCGGTGGCGCCCGCCGCCCGGTTGTCGATGCCGACGTAGGCGAGGCGGGCGCTCGCGGGCAGGTCGGTGACCAGGGTGACGACCGGGATACCGGCGGCGACGAGCCGGCCGACGGCCGCGGTGATCTCGGGTACGTCCGGTGCCTTGAGGATGACGCCCTGCGAGCCGCGCCGGGCGATCCGGTCCAGGGTTGCGACGAGTTCCTTCACCGGCGCGGTCTCCCGGAAGTGGAAGCGGGAGCGCACCACGGCCGGGTGCAGATCGGGCAGCTCCGCCTCCAGCGCCACCCGTACGGCGGTGGAGAACCGCTCCGGTGTCTGCATCACGATGTCGATCATGAACGTACGGCCGACCAGCCTGACCTGGGTGCGCTGCCGGTCGAGATCCGCGATGGCCTGCCGGACCTCACGCACGGTGCTCTCGCGGACACCGCCCCTGCCGTTCAGAACCCGGTCCACGGTGGCCTCGCTGAGGCCCGCCTGACGTGCGATTTCCCTGATCGGGAAGGGGTGGCCCACCGGTCGTCTCCTTGAGGGGTTTTTGATGGCTCGCTGCCGGTTGTTCGAAGGGTTTGTACTGACAAGAATGACAGGACCGCACCACCACGTGACCCGAGGGGACGACGATGTCCTTCACATCCGCAGAACGCCCCGCCTGGCTCACCGAGCAGGACTGCGATCTCGACGCCTTCCGCACACTCGTCGAGCGGCCCACCGACCTCGGTGATTTCCCGTACGCGTCCTCGGCCGAGCGGAACGTCCTCGTCTACGACAGCGCCCGGCTCCGCAAGTCGGTGGCGGCCGGTGAGCGCCGCGAGGTACAGGCCGAGCTGGTGCGGGTGTTCGCCGAGGGGCCCGGCATCGTGGTCCTGCGGGACGCGTTCCCGGACGCGTCGGTGGTGGACCGTACGACCGAGGTCTTCGAGGCGCTGATCGCCGAGCAGCACGCCTCCGGCGCGGGCGCCGGTGACCACTTCGCGAAGCCGGGGGCCAACGACCGGGTGTGGAACGCCCTGGAGAAGGCCGCGCTCTACGACCCGGAGGCGTTCGCCGACTACTACGCGAACGACATGCTGGTCCTGGTGTCCGAGGCCTGGCTGGGCCCCGGCTACCAGGTCACCTCGCAGATCAACGTGGTCCACCCGGGCGGCGCGGCCCAGACCGTGCACCGCGACTACCACCTCGGGTTCCTCGGCAACGAGACCGCCGCCGGCTACCCGGCGCACGTGCACCGCCTCTCCCCCGTGCTCACCCTCCAAGGGGCCGTCGCGCACTGCGACATGCCGGTGGAGTCGGGGCCGACGATGTACCTGCCTCACTCGCAGAAGTACGAGCCGGGCTATCTGGCGTGGCGACTCCCCGAATTCCAGGCCTACTTCGAGGCCAACCACATCCAACTCCCGCTCGCCAAGGGCGATGCCGCGTTCTTCAACCCTGCGCTGTTCCACGCGGCCGGCACCAACCGCACCACCGATGTGCGGCGCATGGCCAACCTGCTCCAGGTGTCCTCCGCGTTCGGGCGGGCGATGGAGACGGTGGACCGCGAGGCCGTCAGCAACGCGGTCTTCCCGGTGCTGCTCAGGCGGAAGGCCGAGGGCGTGCGCGAGGAGTGGCTGGACGCGGTCGTCGCGGCCAGTGCCGAGGGCTACCCCTTCCCCACCAACCTCGACAACGACCCGCCCGTCGAGGGGCTCGCCCCGCCCTCGCAGGCCGACATCGTGCGCCGCGCGGTGCGCGAGGGGTGGGCCCCGCAGGCGCTCCGTGGAGAGCTGCGGGCCGGCGCCGAGCGGCGCGAGAGCTGAGGAGCACCCCCGACCGACGTTCACCGTCTCGCGAGAAACCCTTGCGAGAGACAACTGCAAGAAACCCGCACCCCTCAAGAAAGCAAGAGCCCTCATGCGCATCGGAATCCTCGGCCTCGGCCGCATCGGCGCCTTCCACGCCGAGACCCTGTCCGGACTCGACGCGGTCGAGTCCCTCGTCGTTGCCGATCCGTTCGCGGAGGCCGCCAAGAAGGCCGCCGAGCGGTTCGGCGCCCAGGTCGCGGACTCCCCCGAGGCCGTGCTGGCCGCCGGGGTCGACGGTGTCGTGGTGGCCGCGGCGACCGACGCCCACCCGGGCCTGATCCTGGCCGCCGTCGAGGCGGGCATCCCGGTCTTCTGCGAGAAGCCCGTCGCCAAGACGATGGCCGAGGGCGTCCAGGTCCTCAAGGCCGTCGAGGGCAGCGACGTGCCGATCCAGATCGGCTACAACCGCCGGTTCGACGCCGGCTTCGTCGCCGCGCGCGCCGCCGTGCAGTCCGGCGAGCTGGGCAAGCTGCACACCGTGCGGTCGACCACGCTCGACCCGGCGCCGCCGCCCGCCGCGTACATCGCCGCGTCCGGTGGCATCTTCCGCGACTGTTCCGTGCACGACTTCGACATCATCCGCTGGGTCACCGGCCGTGAGGTCACCGAGGTGTACGCGGTCGGCGGCAACCGGGGCGCCGAGTACATCAAGGAGGCGGGCGACGCCGACACCACCGGCGCCATCCTCACCCTCGACGACGGCACCATCGCGGTGGTCTCCAACTCCCGCCACAACGCCCGGGGTTACGACGTCCGCATGGAGATCCACGGCTTCACCGACTCCATCGCGGTGGGCCTGGAGGACAAGCTGCCGCTGCGCTCCGTGGAGCCCGGCGTGACCTTCCCCGCGGGTGTCCCGCACGACTTCTTCATGGACCGCTTCACCGCCGCCTACCGCGCCGAACTCACCGCGTTCACCGAGGTGGTGGCCGGCACCCGCACCTCCCCCTGCACCGTAGCCGACGCGCTGGAGGCCGGCTGGATCGCCGACGCCTGCACCCTGTCGCTGCACGAGCACCGCCCCGTCACCATCCAGGAGGTACGCGAAGCATGAGCGGTCCGGGCCGGGAACCACTGCGCATCGGAGTACTGGGAGCGGCTCGGATCACCGAGCAGTCCCTGATCGGCCCGGCCCGGACGACCGGTCACCGCCTCGTGGCGGTGGCCGCCCGCGACCGGGACCGCGCGGTGGCGTACGCCACCGCACACCGCGTCGAACGGATCGCGGACTCGTACGCCGACCTGATCGCCGACCCCGAGGTGGAGGTCGTCTACAACCCCCTCGCCAACGGTCTGCACGGGCCGTGGAACCTCGCCGCGCTGGAGGCGGGCAAGCACGTCCTGTCGGAGAAGCCCTCGGCGAGCAACGCCGAGGAGGCGGCCGAGGTCCGGGAGGCGGCGGCGAAGGCCGGCACGGTCTTCATGGAGGCCTTCCACTACCTCTTCCACCCGGTCACTCGGCGCCTGCACGAGCTGCTGGCCTCCGGTGAGCTCGGCGAACTGCGGCACGTCGAGACCCTCGTGGCGATCCCGGCCCCGCCGGACACCGACCCGCGCTGGTCGCTCGACCTGGCCGGCGGCGCCGTCATGGACCTGGGCTGCTACAGCCTGCACGCCCAGCGCATGCTCGCCCCCTGGGCGGGCGGCGCACCCCGGCTGGTCTCGGCCCGCGGCGGCGAACACGCGGGCGCACCGGGCGTCGACGAGTGGCTGGACGCCGACCTCGCCTTCCCGAGCGGCGCCACGGGCTCCGCCCGCTGCCACATGGCCTACGACGAGATGGTGATGAGCTGCCGGATCACCGGCAGCCGGGGCGAGGCGTTCGCACCGAACTTCGTCCTCCCCCACCTGGACGACCGGGTCGTCATCCGCACGACGGACGGCGAGCGCACGGAGCGGCTCGGCCGCCGCTCCTCGTACACCTACCAGCTGGAGGCGTTCGCCGCCCGGTTGAGAAACGGCGCGCCCCTCCCGCTGGGCCCGGACGACGCGGTCGCGACGATGACCCTCATCGACGAGTCCTACCGCGCGGCGGGCTTCGCGCCCCGGCCGCGGGTGTCGGTTCTGCGGTAGACGAAGGTCGGGTACGGCACCCCGACCGCCCGCTCCCACGCCCGGACGATGTCGATGTCGTCCGGGCGTTCCGCACGGGCCTGGGCAAACGCGATGACACACCGGGCGTGGACGTCTCTTGCGTCGGTGCGGCGGGTGAGGTCGAGCAGGGAGCGCAGGGCCGCGACCGCCTCCTCGGGACGATCCGCGGCCAGTCTGTCCTGGACCTCGGTGTCGAGCGCGACGGCGAGAGCCGAGGCCGTGACCGCCAGTTCCGCCTCGACGCCGGGGATACCGATCAGCTCTCTCAGGACGGCCTCGGCCTCCTCGTAGCGGGCCACGGCGGCCGTGCGGTCGCCGGCGAGACCGACGGCCTGGGCCAGGACCCGCAGGCGGCGCGCCGTCAGGGGACCGTGGGTCTCCCTGTCGGACTCGGCGAGCCGGCGGGTGAGGGCGACCGCTTCGAGGGCGCTCGACACGGCCGACTCCGCGTCGTCTGCACTCTGCTGACGGATGCTCAAGTTGGCGAGAATGCGGGCGAGTTGGTCCTCGTGCCGCCCGACGCGCCGGTATGCGGCCACGGCCCGTTCCGTGTCCGCAACGGCCTTGAGGTGGTCGCCGCTTCGCCGGTGACAGCGGGCCAGGTCGTCCAGGGTGTCGGCGAGCAGCGGCTCGAAAGCCTCCGGACGGTCGGCGGCGAGGCGGGTGTACAGCCCGGCAAGTTCCGTGAGGATGGTCAACTGCTCGTCGTACGCACCCGGTTCGTCCAGGATGAGGGCCAGGCAGCGCAAGGCCTCGGCGAGTCGCTCGGGCTGGTCGGCCAGTTCTCGGGCCTCGGAGACCGCCTGGTCGGCGATCGTACGCGCGACAGCGGGAGAACCCGTCGCGCTGCGGCATAGGGCCAGGTCCGTGAGGAGCCGGACTCGCAACGGCAGTACGAACTCCGGACAGATCCTGGCGATCGCCCCGTACACCGCCTCCTTCGCCTCGGGCTCCAGTGCCAAGGCCTCCTCGTACCGGCCGAGCGCCCGCAGTCCGCCTGCCAACTCGACCAGCACCTGGGCCCGCAGACGCAGGAAACGCGACAACTGCCGTACGGACACGGCCCGCAGGAGGGCGGCACACTCCAGGTACACGGCGACGGACTCCGCCGTACGGCCGACGACGGTGAACGCGAGCCCCTGCGTGCGCAAGGCGACCGGCAAAGCACCCAGGCTTCGGTCCCGCCGCGCGGGGGGCGGCGAGCCGCGATACAACTGCACGCACTCACGGGCGGGTTCCTGGGCCTCCGCCGCACGGCCGCCGAAGACGAGTGCCTGTGCCCGTGCGTGGAGGGCGCACGCGGTCAGGGCCGGGGACATCCTCGCCCCCGGTACACCCAGCGCCGCGTCCACGACGGTGCCGGCTTCCGCGTACCGTTCCGCCAGCACCAGGGTGTGGGCGTGTACGACCAGTGCGCGGCTCAGCGCGTCCAAGTGGCGTTGCTCGGGATGGGTTTGTTCGGTCCCGGGACGGTACACGGCGACCGCTTCCTGGGCCCAGGCCGACCGGCGAGCGGGCGGCGGCGGGTGCAGCAGCGCCCAGCCGGGGACCGCGCAGTGCAGCAACGCGGCCCCGAGCAGCGGAACTCCCGGACCGGGAGCCAGGCGTGCCGTCGCGCGCAACAACGGCAGCAGTATGCGCACCGGCCCCATCCGCACCCCCCTTTGTCGTCCGCACTCGAGGACGACTCAAGTACGGCTCAAGGACAAAGGACAACAGAGAACAGGTGGTGGTTGCACAGGCACTGCCCCGCGAAGTGGCTATCGGTAGAGCGCGGGCCGCTCCACCAACTCGACCTCCACCCGCACCCCCTCCTCCAACGCCCGTACGCCCGCCTCGCACACGGCCGCCGACGTGTAGCCGTCCCATGCGGTCGGGCCGGTGACCTCGCCGCGGCGGGTGGCGTCGACCCAGGTCTGGACCTCGCGGTCGTAGGCGTCGGCGAAGCGTTCGACGAAGTCCTGGGCGATGGTGCCGCCCCAGCGGCCGGCCATGTTGGTGACCACGGCGTGGCCGTCGCCGATGCGGGCGGTGCCGCGTTCGCAGACGATCTCGGCCTGGACCTGGTAGCCGAAGCCGCAGTTGACGAACATCTCGACGTCGACGATCGCGCCGCCGTCGGTCTCGAAGACGACGAACTGCGGGTCCTGGAGGTCGTCCGGGGCGCTCGCCGAGGGCCGCGGGCGCAGCACCTGGACGGCCGTGATCTCGTGCCCGAGGAGCCAACGGGTCGCGTCGGTCTCGTGGGCCACGGAGTCGCTGATCAGCATGGAGCTGGTGAAGAAGGGCGGGCTTGCCGCGTTGCGGTGCCGGTTGTGCAGCATCAGCGGTCGGCCCAACTGGCCTGTTTCCAGGAGGGCCTTGAGCTTCATGTACTCGGCGTCGTAGCGCCGCATGAAGCCGACCTGGACCCGGCGGTGGCCGAGGTGCACCTCGGCCTCCAGGACGCGCAGCGCGGAGGCCGCGTCGGGGGTGAGCGGCTTCTCGCACAGGACCGGGAGGTCGTGCTCGAAGGCCGTCAGCAGGGCCGCCTCGTGGGCGGGGCCCGGTGAGGCGATCAGGACCGCGTCGACGTCGGCCGCCGCCATCGCGGCGGCCGGGTCGGTGTACGCGGTGCAGCCCTCGATCCCGGACGCGATCCGTTTGGCGCGCTCGGCGTCGACGTCCACGACGGCGCTCACCCGGGCGCCGTTGACCACTTCCCCGATCCGGCGGACGTGGTCCGTCCCCATCTTTCCGGTTCCGACCACTGCCACTCCGAGCGTGTCGCGCGGGTTCATGGCCATCGGCCGTCCTTTCGGCTCGTCAGGGTCGTCACGTTGCTCACGTTTCGTCAGGCACCGCAGGAGCGGAGGAACTTGCGGGTGCGCTCCGCGATGGGGAGGGGCTTGTCCGGCTCGCACGGGTACATGTCCTGCTCGACGATCGCGAACAACTCCACGCCCAGGCGCTGCGCCGCGACCAGCACCGGCTCCAACTCCGGTACGCCGGACGGCGGTTCGCACATCACGCCACGCTGCACGGCCGGTCCGAACGGGATCTCGTTCTTGACGACGTCGGCGAGGATCTCCGGGTCGACCTGCTTGAGGTGCAGATAGCCGATGCGTTCGCCGTAGGCCTCGATCAGCTTGACGCTGTCGCCGCCGCAGTAGGCGTAATGCCCCGTGTCCAGGCAGAGGTTGACCAGTTCGGAGTCGGTCGAGTCGAGGAAGTGCTCGACGTGGTCCTCGGTGTCGAGGTGGGTGTCGGCGTGCGGGTGGACGACGATGTCGAGTCCGTACGCCTCCTTGACCTCGTGCCCGAGGCGTTCCATGCCCTTGGTGAGGTGGGCCCACTGCTCGCCGGTCAGCTCCGGCGGCTCCAGGATCTCGGCGGTCTTGTCGTCCCGCCAGAAGGAGGGGATGACCACGAGGTGCTTGGCTCCCGTCGCCTGGGTGAGCGCGGCCACTTGGCTCACATGCTCCCAGGTGGCGTCCCAGACGGAGGGGCCGCGGTGCAGGCCGGTGAAGACCGTGCCCGCGGAGACCTTCAGGTCGCGCCGCGCGATCTCGTCCGTGAGCCGGGCGGGGTCCGTCGGCAGATAGCCGTACGGCCCCAGCTCGATCCAGGAGTAGCCGGCCTGGGCGACCTCGTCCAGGAACCGTTGCCACGGCACCTGTTGGGGGTCGTCGGGGAACCACACGCCCCAGGAGTCGGGGGCCGAGCCCACCCGGATGCGGTCCAGAGAGGGACGGTCGGGCATGTCAGGACGTCCCTTCAGGTGATGCGGCCGCCGAAGCCTTGAGGTCCTTCTCTTCGGGGAGTTCTTCGACGTCGACGCCGCGGACCTGGGACAACTCGTGCTTGAGTGCGGCGAGTTCGGTGCCGCCGGCCATGTGGTTGGTCAGCTCTTCGAGGGTGATCTCGCTGCGTTCGGCGGAGAGTTCCATGGTGCCCAGGCGCAGGACGCTGAAGTGGTCGCCGACCATGTAGGCGTGGTGGGGGTTGTGGGTGATGAAGATGACGCCCAGACCGCGTTCGCGGGCCGCGGCGACGTACTTCAGGACGACGCCGGACTGCTTGACGCCGAGGGCTGCGGTCGGCTCGTCGAGGATGAGGACGCGGGCGCCGAAGTAGACGGCGCGGGCGATGGCCACGCACTGGCGCTGGCCGCCGGAGAGGGTGCCGATGGGCTGGTCGAGGTTGTCCAGGACGATGCCCATGTTGCGCAGTTCCTCGTCGGCGGTCTGCTTCATCTTCTCGATGTCGAGACGGCGCACGGGCCAGGGGCCGCGGGTCATCTCGGAGCCGAGGAAGAAGTTGCGCCACACCGGCATCAGCGGGACGACGGCCAGGTCCTGGTAGACCGTCGCGATGCCCCGGTCCAACGCCTGGCGGGGGGTGGTGAAGTGCACCGGTTCCCCGTCGACGAGGAACTCGCCCTCCGAATGCTGGTGCAGGCCGGAGATGATTTTGATCAGGGTGGACTTGCCCGCGCCGTTGTCGCCCAGCACGCAGGTGACCTGGCCGGGGCGGACCGCGAGGTCCACGCCGTGCAGGGCACGCACGTTGCCGTAGGACTTGCCCGCGTTGCGGAGCTGGACGAGGGGATGGTCCCCGTCCCCGGGCGGCGTGTCGGTCAGGACCGCGCCGTGGGTGCCGCTCTTGTGGTCGGTCATCGAGGTCACCTCCGGGTCGCGGTGCGCTGCACCCACAGATTGATCATGACGGCGCCCAGCAGCATCACGCCCAGGAACGCCTTGAACCAGTCGGGGTTCCAGCCGGCGTAGACGATGCCCTGCTGGACCATGCCGAACATGAACGCCCCGAACACCGGCCCGATCGCCGAACCCGCACCACCGGTCAGCAGACACCCGCCGATCACGGCCGCCGAGATGTAGATCAGCTCCTGCCCGACGCCCTCGCCGGACTGCACGGTGTTGAAGGAGAACAGCTGGTGCATCCCGATGAACCAGGCACCGAACCCGACCAGCATGAACAGCGAGATCTTCGTGAACGCCACCGGCACACCCACCGCACGGGCGGAGTCCTTGTTGCCGCCCACCGCGAAGATCCAGTTGCCGTACTTCGTCCGCAGCAAAACCCAGGTCGCGATGGCGGCGAACACCAGCCACCACACGATGGTGATCTTCACCTGGACGCCGCCGACGTCGAACGAGGAGGCGAAGACCTTCTTGGCCTGGCCGAAGCCGTCCATGGTGCTGATGTCGTCGGTCGCCACATTCCCGGTGACCAGTTTGGTGACCGCGAGGTTGACGCCCTGCAGGATCAGGAAGCTGCCCAGCGTGATCAGGAAGCTCGGCAGACCGGTCTTGACCACGAGCCAGCCGTTGAGGAATCCGATCCCCAGCGACACCAGCAGAGCGACGATCACACCGACCCACACGTTCATGGTCAGCTGGTAGCTGAGCATGCTCGCGGTCAGCGCGGAGGTGATGACGGCGACACCGGCGGAGAGGTCGAACTCGCCGCCGATCATCAGCAGCGCCACCGGCAGGGCCATGATCCCGATGGTCGACGAACCGTAGAGGATGTTCGCCATCGACGCGCCCTCACGCACCGGCGGAGCCGCGATCAGGAAGAACACGTACACCGCGGCCGCACCGAGGAAGACACCCACCTCGGGGCGGGCCAACAGCCGGATGGCCAGGGGGCGTTCGGCGGTCCGGCCGTCGGTGGGCTTGGGGCCGGGGGCCGGCGGTGAGGTCACCGCCGGCTCGGCGTGCTGGGTCATGCTCATCACCGGGTTCCGTTGGCGGCGTACTTGGCGACGGCTGCGACGTTGGTCTTGTCGACGAAGGCCGGGCCGGTCAGTACGGGCTGCTCACCGCCGCCGCTGTAGTTGCCGTTCGTCTTGTAGAGCCACAGCGAGTCGACGGCCAAGTAGCCCTGGAGGTACGGCTGCTGGTCGACCGCGAACTGGACGGTGCCCTTCTGGATGGCGCCCGTCAGGGTGCTGTTGAGGTCGAAGGTGGCGACCTTCGCCTTGCTGCCCGCGTCGGACAGCGACTGCACGGCCGTCATGGCGAACGGAGCGCCCAGCGTGACCACGTAGTCGATGGCCTTGTCCTGCGTGAGCTTGGCGGTGATCGTCGACTTCACCGACGGCATGTCCGTGCCGTTGACGTTGAGGACCTCGGTGGTGCCGGTGAAGGTCTTCTTCACGCCGTCGCAGCGCTGGGTCAGACCGATGTTGCCCTGCTCCTGGATGACACAGACGACCTTCTTGGCGCCTTCCGTGTTCAGCCGCTTGCCGAGCGCCTCGCCGGCGACCGTCTCGTCCTGGCCGAAGAACTCCAGCAGTCCGAGCTTCTTCCAGTCGCTGAGACCGGAGTTGAGGCCGACCACGGGTATGTTCGCGGTCTTCGCCTTGTTGATGACGTCCTTGAGGGCGTCGGGCTTGGCGAGGGTGACCGCGATGCCGTCGACCTTCTGGTCGATCGCGTTCTGCACCAGGTTCGCCTGGTTGCCCGCGTTCGGGTCGGCCGAGTAGATGAGCTTGATGTTGTCCTTGGCCGCGGCGGCCTGGGCGCCCTTGCGGACGATGTCCCAGAAGGTGTCTCCGGGCGCCTGGTGCGTGACCAGGGCGACCGTCATACGCGGAGTGCTGGCCTTGCCCGCGGAGGCGCCGGAGGTGTCCTCCGTGGACTTCTTGCCGCCCGAGCTGCTGGAGCAGCCGGCGAGGGTCAGTGCCGCTGCCGCGGCAACCGCCACGAAGGGGGCCATTCTGCGCGAACGGGAGTGGGAAGAACGGTCCATCTTTCCTGCACCTCACTGTGCTTCAGGGGAAAGGGAGCAATGATCGCAGAGATCCGGGCTCGGGGTCTGTCGACCCCGGGTCGTACGCCGTGAAACACGGCTGTTGCGCTGGGACGGAATCCAATCCCCGGTCGCGCCCGCTGTCAATACTTTGTTAAGACATCATTTCACAAGCAGGTCCGAATGTAAGTACAAACTATTGACAGAGCGCCCCTCGGAGTCCTACACCTGGGAGTCGGCAGGCCCTCGGGACCCGCCCACCCCCCAGTAGCTCAGAGGAGTGCCGCGCATGGCCGAGTCAGCCCAGCCCTTCGATCTCATCACCATGGGCCGTATCGGGGTCGATCTCTACCCCTTGCAGTCCGGCGTGCCGCTGGCGCAGGTGGAGACCTTCGGGAAGTTCCTCGGAGGTTCGGCGAGCAACGTGGCCGTGGCCGCCGCCCGGCTGGGCCGCGGCACCGCGGTGATCACCCGCACCGGCGACGATCCCTTCGGGGCGTACCTGCACGAGGCGCTCAAGGACTTCGGCGTGGACGACCGCTGGGTCACCCCGGTCGCCGAGTACCCCACCCCGGTCACGTTCTGCGAGATCTTCCCGCCGGACGACTTCCCGCTGTACTTCTACCGGCAGCCCAAGGCGCCGGACCTGGAGATCCGCACCGACGAGCTGGACTACTTCGCGATCCGCCAGGCCCGCGTCTTCTGGATCACCGGCACCGGTCTGAGCGAGGAGCCGAGCCGCTCCGCCACGCTCGCCGCCCTCAAGGCGCGCGACAAGGCGGGCACCACGGTCTTCGACCTGGACTGGCGCCCGATGTTCTGGAAGGACCCGGAGGAGGCCCGCCCGTACTACGCGGAGGCGCTGCGCCACACGACGGTCGCGGTCGGCAACCTCGACGAATGCGAGATCGCCACTGGTGTCCGCGAGCCGCACGCCTGTGCCCAGGCGCTGCTGGACGCGGGTGTGGAGCTGGCCGTCGTCAAGCAGGGCCCCAAGGGTGTGCTGGCCGTGCACCGCGACGGCACGACCGCCGAGGTGCCGCCGGTCCCGGTCGAGGTGCTCAACGGTCTCGGCGCGGGCGACGCGTTCGGCGGCTCGCTCTGCCACGGACTGCTGGCCGGCTGGGAGTTGGCCAAAACCATGCGGTTCGCCAACGCGGCCGGTGCCCTCGTCGCCTCCCGTCTCGCCTGCTCCACCGCGATGCCCACCGAGTCCGAGGTCGAGGACCTGCTCGCCGGCGCCCGCGTGGGCGGCTGACCCCGTGACCGCCCGAGTCTTCCCTGAACGGAGCTTCTCTTGAGCATCAGCATCCCCGACCTGGTCACGGTCAGAGCCCGCCATCCGGAGGCGATCGCGGAGGCGGCGGCCCGCCGGGTGCGTCGGCCGCTGCTCGGCGACGGCGGTCGCCTGATGATCGTGGCCGCCGACCACCCGGCGCGCGGCGCGCTCGGCGTCGGCGACCGCCGTACAGCCATGGCGAACCGCGCCGACCTGCTGGAACGCCTGTGCGTCGCGCTGTCCCGGCCGGGCGTCGACGGAGTGCTGGCCACCGCCGACATACTCGAGGACCTGCTCCTGCTCGGGGTCCTGGACGGCAAGGTCGTGATGGGTTCGATGAACCGCGGCGGCCTCTCCGGCGCCGCGTTCGAGATGGACGACCGCTTCACCGGCCACCGCGCCGAGGACATCGAGCGGCTCCGCTTCGACGCGGGCAAGCTGCTGCTGCGCATCGACTACGACGACCCGGGCTCCCTCACCACCCTGGAGTCCACCGCCCGCGCCATCGACGACATGGCGGCACGCCGACTCCCCCTGTTCGTCGAGCCGTTCATATCCCGCCGGATCGACGGCAAGGTCCGCAACGACCTGTCCGCCGAGGCCGTGACCCGCTCGATCGCCATCTCCTCCGGCCTGGGCGGCACTTCGGCCTACACCTGGCTGAAGCTGCCCGTCACCGAAGACCCGGACGACATGGCCGAGGTCATGGATACCTCGACGCTGCCCGCCGTGCTGCTCGGCGGCGAGGTCGGCGACGACCAGGAGGGCGCGTACGAGAAGTGGCGCAAGGCGCTGCGGCTGCCCACCGTCCAGGGCCTGGTCGTGGGCCGTTCCCTGCTGTACCCCGCCGACGGCGGCGTGGAAGCGGCGGTGGACACCGCCGTGGGTCTGTTGTGAACAGGAGGCACACGATGACGAGCGCGTACCACCTTCCCGCGGGCAAGGCTCTCGGCGGCCCCTACGTCGTGGACGTCACCCCCGAGTCGGCGGCCTGGGGCTACTCCAGCCTGCGGGTCCTGGAGCTGCCGCCGGGCGGCACGCACACCTTCGACACCGAGGACAGCGAGTGGATCGTCCTCCCGCTCACCGGTGGCTGCACGGTCTCCGCCTCCGACGACTTCGGCCATGACACCTTCGAACTCGACGGCCGCGAGAGCGTGTTCACCTCCGTGAGCGACTTCGCGTATGTCCCCCGGGATTCCCGTACGACGATCTCGTCCGCCGGCGGCGGTCGCTTCGCGCTCAACGGCGCCCGCTGCACCCGCCGGCTGCCCGCCCGCTACGGCCCGGCCTCCTCGGTTCCGGTGGAGCTGCGCGGCAGCGGCAACAGCTCGCGGCAGGTCAACAACTTCGGCGCGGCCGGGGTCTTCGAGTGCGACAAGCTCATCGCGGTCGAGGTGATCACACCCGGCGGCAACTGGTCCTCGTTCCCACCGCACAAGCACGACGAGCACCGGCCCGGCGAGGAGTCCGTCCTCGAAGAGGTCTACTACTTCGAGTTCGCCGACCACGAGGGCACCCCCGGTCTCGGCTACCAGCGCGTCTCGCCGTCCGGACAGGGCCGCAACACCGACGTCCTGGCCGAAGTGCGGGGCGGAGACGTCGTGTTGGTCCCGGACGGCTGGCACGGGCCCTCGATCGCGGTGCCCGGTCACCACATGTACTACCTCAACGTCATGGCGGGTCCCGAGGACGACCGCTCCTGGCTGATCTGCGACCACCCCGATCACACGTGGGTCCGCGACACCTGGTCCGAGCAGCCCGTCGACCCCCGCCTCCCTCTCTACACGGCACCGGAGAAGTCCTGATGAGCACCCCCACCCGCCGCCTGACCGTCGCCCAGGCCCTGGTGCAGTTCCTGTCGGCGCAGTACACCGAGCGCGACGGCGTGCGGCAGCGGCTGATCGCCGGTACCTGGGGCATCTTCGGCCACGGCAACGTCGCCGGACTCGGTCAGGCGCTCCTGGAGGCGGGCGAGGACACGATGCCGTTCCACCAGGGCCGCAACGAACAGGCCATGGTGCATGCGGCAGTTGGCTACGCCCGTCAGCTCGACCGGCTCTCCGCGCAGGCCGTCACGACGTCCATCGGACCGGGCGCCACCAACCTGGTCACGGGCGCCGCGCTCGCCACCATCAACCGTCTGCCGGTCCTGCTCCTCCCCGGCGACTACTTCGCGACCCGCGCCGCCGACCCGCTGCTCCAGCAGCTCGAGCACCCGGTCGAGGCCGACCTCTCGGTCAACGACACCCTGCGCCCGGTCTCCCGCTACTTCGACCGGATCTCCCGCCCCGAGGCCCTGATCCCGGCCGCCCTGAACGCGATGCGCGTGCTGGCCGACCCGGTGGAGACCGGGGCTGTGACTCTCGCTCTCCCGCAGGACGTTCAGGCCGAGGCCCACGACTGGCCGGAGGAGTTCTTCGCAGACCGCGTGTGGCACGTACGGCGTCCCGCGCCGGACCTCGCCGAGCTGGCGGAGGCCGCCCGGGCGATCCGGTCCGCCGGGCGCCCGCTGATCGTCGCGGGCGGCGGCATCCACCACAGCCGCGCCGAGGAGGCGCTGAAGGCCCTGGTCGACACCACCGGTATCCCGGTCGCCTCCACGCAGGCGGGCAAGGGCTCCCTCCGCCACGACCACCCGGCCGACCTGGGCGGCATCGGCCACACCGGCACCGCGGTCAGCGACGACATCGCGCGCGCCGCAGACCTGATCATCGGCGTCGGTACCCGCTACACGGACTTCACGACGGCCTCCAACACGCTCTTCCAGAACCCGGCCGTCCGGTTCGTCAACCTCAACATCACCGCCTTCGACGCCCACAAGCTGGCCGCACACACGCTGGTCGCGGACGCGAGGGAGGGACTCACCGCGCTGACGGAGGCGCTCTCCGGCCACCGGGTGGACGCGGCCTACGAGGCCGAGTACCGCGCGGGCAAGGAGAGTTGGGAGCGGGTGGTCGACACCGCGTTCACCGCCCCGGACGAGAACGCCGTACCGACGCAGACCCAACTCCTCGGCGCCCTCGACTCAGTTGTGGGCGACGACGACGTGGTGATCAACGCGGCCGGCTCGCTCCCGGGCGACCTGCACAAGCTGTGGCGGGCGCGCAGCCCGCGCCAGTACCACCTGGAGTACGGCTACTCCTGCATGGGCTACGAGATCCCGGCCGGCATCGGTGTCCAGCAGGCCGCCCCCGACACCGCCGTGTGGTCGCTGGTCGGCGACGGCACCTACCTGATGATGCCGACCGAGATCGTCACGGCCGTCCAGGAGGGCCTGCCGGTCAACCTGGTGCTGATCCAGAACCACGGCTACGCCTCCATCGGCGGCCTCTCCGAGTCGGTCGGCGGCGAGCGCTTCGGCACCGCCTACCGCTACCGGGCCGCCGACGGCACCTTCTCCGGCGCCCCGCTCCCGGTCGACCTCGCCGCCAACGCGGCCAGCCTCGGCATGGACGTCCTGCGCCCCAAGACCGTGCGCGAACTGCGCGAGGCACTGGCCGCGGCCCGCGCCTCCGACCGGCCGACGTGCGTCTACGTCGAGACCGACATCGCCACCCCGACCGCTCCCCCGGCCGAGGCCTGGTGGGACGTACCGGTCGCCGAGACCGCCTCGCGGGCATCGGCCGTACAGGCCCGTGAGGAGTACGACCGCCAGGTCGTAGACCGTCGCCGCCACCTCTGAACTCCCCTCCCCCGAAAGGCACTTGCACCATGAAGACGATCACCCACTGGATCGACGGCAAGCCCGTCGAGAGCACGTCCGGCCGCTTCGGTCCCGTATACAACCCGGCGACCGGCGCTCAGGAGAAGCAGGTCGGCTTCGCGACCGTCGACGAGGTGGACGCCGCCGTCGCCTCCGCGAAGGCCGCGTTCGAGAGCTGGGGCACCTCCTCGCTCGCCAAGCGCACCGCGATCCTGTTCAAGTACCGCGAGCTGCTGGACGCGCACCGCGACGAGATCGCCGAACTGATCACCGCCGAGCACGGCAAGGTGCACTCGGACGCGCTCGGCGAGGTCGCGCGCGGCATGGAGATCGTCGAACTCGCCTGCGGGATCAGCGTGCAGCTGAAGGGCGAGCTGTCGACGCAGGTCTCGACCCGCGTCGACGTGGCCTCGATCCGCCAGCCGCTGGGCGTGGTCGCGGGCATCACGCCGTTCAACTTCCCGGCCATGGTGCCGATGTGGATGTTCCCCCTCGCCGTCGCGACCGGCAACACCTTCATCCTGAAGCCGAGCGAGAAGGACCCGTCGGCGTCCTACCGCCTGGCCGAACTCGCCTCCGAGGCGGGCCTGCCGCAGGGCGTGCTGAACGTCGTGCAGGGCGACAAGGTGGCCGTCGACCGCATCCTGGAGCACCCGGACATCGAGGCCGTGTCCTTCGTCGGCTCGACGCCGATCGCGAAGTACATCCAGCTCAAGGCGGTTGAGCACGGCAAGCGCGTGCAGGCCCTCGGCGGCGCCAAGAACCACATGCTGGTCCTCCCGGACGCGGACCTGGACTTCGCGGCCGACCAGGCGATCAACGCGGCCTACGGCTCGGCCGGCGAGCGCTGCATGGCCGTCTCCGTCGTGGTCGCGGTCGGCGACACCGGCGACGAACTGGTCACCAAGATCGCCGAGCGCGCCGGCAACCTGCGCATCGGTCCCGGCAACGACCCGGCGAGCGAGATGGGCCCGCTCATCACCCGCGAGCACCGCGACAAGGTGGCGTCCTACGTCGCCTCGGCCGCCGCACAGGGCGCCGAGGTCGTCGTCGACGGCACCGGCTTCTCGGTCGAGGGCCACGAGGACGGCTTCTTCCTCGGTGTCTCCCTCCTCGACAAGGTGCCGCTGACGGCGGACGCGTACAAGGACGAGATCTTCGGCCCGGTGCTCGTCGTCGTGCGCGCCGAGTCGTACGACGAGGCCATCACCCTTATCAACAGCTCCCGTTGGGGCAACGGCACCGCGATCTTCACCCGGGACGGCGGCGCCGCCCGCCGCTTCCAGATGGAGGTCAAGGCGGGCATGGTCGGCGTGAACGTGCCGATCCCGGTGCCCGTCGGCTACCACTCCTTCGGCGGCTGGAAGGACTCCCTCTTCGGGGACCTCCACATCTACGGCAACGACGGCATCGCCTTCTACACGCAGGGCAAGGTGATCACCACCCGCTGGCCGGACCCGGCCGACGGTGGCATCAACCTCGGTTTCCCCAGCAACTCCTGACCATCCGTCACGATCCGTGAGGAGGTGCCCTCTGTGGCGAAGACCGGTGGCTACTCGCGTGCCGTGACCGGTTCCCCGCTCGACGGCCTGCATTTCGCCCTGGACCGCAACAGTCCGGTGCCGCTGTACTACCAGCTCGCACAGCAGCTGGAGGCGGCGATCGAGCACGGCACCCTCGCGCCGGGCAACCTCCTGGGCAACGAGATCGACCTGTCGGTCCGCCTCGGCCTGTCCCGCCCCACCGTCCGCCAGGCCATCCAGTCCCTTGTCGACAAGGGACTGTTGGTCCGGCGGCGGGGGGTCGGCACCCAGGTGGTGCACAGTCAGGTCAAGAGACCGCTGGAACTCAGCAGCCTCTACGACGACCTGGAGTCGGCCGGGCAGGGACCGACCACGGAGGTGCTGCGCAACGAGGGCGTGCCCGCGACCGCGGATGTCGCGGCGGCCCTCGGGGTCGCGGAGGGCAGCGAGGTCACGCTCCTGGAACGGCTACGCTCCACGCACGGTCAGCCGGTGGCGTTCCTGTGCAACTACCTTCCGGCCAATCTGCTCGAACTCGACACCGCCCGGCTGGAGTCGACGGGCCTGTACCGGATGCTGCGCACCGCCGGCATCACCCTCCACAGCGCCCGCCAGACGATAGGCGCCCGCTCGGCCACCCCCGAGGAGGCCGCCCGGCTCGACGAGAAGGAGAACGCGGCACTGCTCACGATGCAGCGCACGGCGTACGACGACACGGGGCGGCCGGTCGAGTACGGGACGCACATCTACCGGGCGTCCCGGTACGCGTTCGACTTCCAGTTGCTGGTCAGGCCCTGACCGGGACGGTGGAGTCCAGGCGTTCGCGCTGCTCCGCCGTCAGCTCCAGGTCCACGGCCGCGAGGTTCTCCTCCAGCTGGGCCACCGACGAGGCCCCCGCGAGCGGGACGATCGGCAGCGAACCGCCCAACTGCCAGGCGAGTACCACCTGGTTGACGCTCGCCCCGGTGTCCTTCGCCACCTCCCGCAGCGCGGCGAGGCGGGCGGGGGTGCCCGGGTGGTCGTAGTCGGCGGGCAGGGGTTTGTCTTGGCGGGTGTAGGCGCCGGCCAGCAGGGGTGAGTAGGCGACCAGGGTGAGGGCGGGCTCGGCGCGCAGATAGCCGAGCAGGTCCGGTCCCGCGCTGCCGAGGCTGCCGTCGGGGAAGAGGCCGGACGGTACGTCGGTGCGGGGGCGCAGATAGCTGTGCTGGTACTGGAGGACCTCGTAGCCGGGCAGTCCGGCCGCGGCGGCGATCGCGCGGGCCCGTTCCACCCGCCAGGCCGCGTGGTTGCTGACGCCGAGGAGACCGACGGTGCCCTCGGCGACCAGTTCGGCGAATCCCTCGACGGTCTCCCGCAGCGGAACGTTCTGATCCTCGATGTGGGCGTACAACAGGTCCAGTTTGTCCACGCCGAGGCGTTCGCGGCTGCGTTCGGCCGACTCGCGGACGACCTTCGCGGACAGGCCCTCCGGGTTGTCGACGAATCCCGTACCGGGTGCCAGCGGGCGGGCCCCCAGCTTGGTCGCGATCACGATCTCGTCGCCGATGCCGCGGCTGCGCCGCCAGCGTCCGAGCAGCTTCTCGCTCTGGCCGCCCTGACCGCCGTCGGTCCAGAACGCGTAGTTGTCGGACGTGTCGATGAAGTTCCCGCCGGCCTCGACATAGCGGTCGAGCACGGCGAAGGAGGTCGCCTCGTCGGTGCGGGAACCGAACAGCATGGCCCCGAGCGCGAGCACGCTCACCTCGCGGCGGTGGGCCGGATCGGTGCCGATGGTGCGGTACTTCATGATGATCCCTCCCGTTCGCACCCGGTCCTCCGGGCACGAACGGGAGTCTCGCCCTTGAAGCGCACTTCAAGTCAAGCTTCCGGGCGCCTACTTGGCGAACGGCCCGTCCAGCGCCGCCCATTGGAGCAGCATGATGGTCTTGGCGTCGGCGATCTCCCCGGTGCGGATCATCTCCAGGGCGCTGCGGAAGGGCAGTTCGAGGATCTCGATGTCCTCGCCCTCCTCCTGGAGGCCCCCGCCCTCGTGGGTGCGGGTCGAGGGGCCGTAGGAGGCGGCGTAGAAACCGATGCGTTCGGTGACCGAGCCGGGACTCATGTAGACGTCGAAGACGTGCTCCACCTCGCCGACGGTGTGCCCGGTCTCCTCGACCACCTCGCGCCGTACGGCCTCCTCGGGGTGCTCGTCCTCGTCGTCGAGGAGTCCGCCCGGGGTCTCGACGAGCATGCCGTCGGGGTGGCCGTTGACGTAGACGGGGAAGCGGAACTGGCGGGTGAGCAGGACCATTTCGCGCTCGGCGTCGTAGAGGAGCAGGGTCGCGCCGTTACCGCGGTCGTGGGTCTCGCGTTCCTGGGTGGTCCAGGTGCCGTCGGCGTGCCGGAAGTCGAAGGTAGTGGTGCGCTCGACGTACCAGTGGCTGGAGAGCAGCTTCACGTCGCGGACCCTGACCCGGGGGTTGCCGGTCAGGTCGAGGCCGGTGCGGTCCAGGCCGGTGCGGCCCCGGCGGTCGGGGGTGTCGGCGCCCGCGGTCATCGGGTGCCGGCCGGAGAGGAGGAGACGATCGAGTTGTTCATGCCCGACGTCTATCACCCCGGGGTGTGGAACGTGTGGCCGAAACCGGTGAGCCGCAAGCCCAACTGATGTGCCGGTTGCGTTGATTCGTCGCCTGCCGTCCCGTCGGCTGGGCATGCTGGGAGCATGTCTGAGCACGGTGATCAGGTTCCCGGGTACCGGGTGATCAGGATGGAAGCGCTGCAGGACGCCCCGGCAGCCGCCCTCGCGGACGTGGAGGCGTGGCAGGCCCGCGAGGCCTACCCGAACGTCCTGGCCGGCGGCGGCCCGGTGTTCGGAGTGGCCGAGGAGCTGGATTCCGGCGGCTGGCGGGTCCTCTCCCGGTTCGGCAACATGGCCCCGCAGGGCTCCCGCGACGCCCTGGCGATGACCTTCCGCCAACGCGCGCGGGCGGCCGGCGACGCGGGCGACACGGCGACTCAGCAGGAGTGGCTGCGGGGCGCGGAGCGGCTGGACTGGGAGAAGGTGGACGAGCTGACGGTGCTCGGCCGGCGGTTCCGGGTCGTGCGGGCCGACCAGTTCATCCGGATGGGACCGACCGGACCGGAGCCGCCCCGGCCGTCCGACCCCGACCCGGCGAAGGTCGGGCACGCCCACGAACTCCCCAGCCGCACCACGGGATTCGTGATCGACCCGTTCACCGCGACCGGCATGTCCGAGGGCATCCTGCGGATGGAACTGCTCTCGCTGGTCCGCGCCCCGGGCACGGCTCCCGCCCCCGTGCGCAAGGACTCGGTGCGCGCCCTGAAGACGCACCCCGGGGGTGTGCTGCTGCCCGCCGAGTTCACCGCGGCGGAGTACGCGGACGGCGGCTGGCAGCCGACCCAGATGACGAACCAGAGCCCGCAGGGGGCGCGGGACACGCTCACCACCTATCTGCGGGTGATGGCGCCGGCCATGGAGCAGCTCGACGAGGAGACACGGGCCGAGTACGCGCGGGCGGCCGACCGGATCGACGCCGAGCGCTGCGACGAGATCGTGATCGACGGGTGCCGGACGCGGATCGTGCGGGTCGAACGGCTCGTCCGGATCGGCCCCGACGGTCCCGAGGGCCCGCGCCCCTCCGACCACGACCCGGAGCTGCCGACCGCCGTCCAGGAGCAACAGCTGCGTGCGGAGGGGCTGTTCGACGAGAACCGGGTGGTGAGCGAGGAGGAGGCAGAGCAGCAGCGGGTGGCGGAGGAGCAGGCGAAGGAGTTCCTGCGGCTGTTCGAGGAGCAGCGCCGGCGGCGCGAGGCGGCGGAGGGTTCCTGAGCGCGGGGGTGGGGCCGACCGCGCGGCCGGCCCCACCCTGTCCGCCGGTGGTGTCAGCCCTTGCCGAGCATCTTGTCCATCTGCTCGATCTCGGCACTCTGCGCCGTGATCACATCGGCCGCGAGTTCGGTGGCGGGTCGGTAACTGCCGTCCGCCTTCTCGGTCTTGGCCATGGCCACGGCACCCTTGTGGTGTTCGACCATCATGTTGAGGAACATGGTGTCGAACATGGCACCGGAGGCCTTCTCCAGCTTGCCCATGTCGGCGCCGGTCATCATGCCGGGCGCCGAGGACGACATGTCATGGCCCATGCCGGCCATGTCCTGGGGCACCTTCTCGCCCCACGACGTGAGCCAGCCGGACATGGTCTTGATCTCGGGGTCCTGGGCGCCCTTGATCTTCGTGGCGAGGCTCTTGACCTGGGTCGAGGAGGCGTGGTCGGCGGCGAGTTGGGCCATCTCCACGGCCTGCCGGTGGTGCTGGATCATCTCCCTCGAGAAGGAGACGTCGGCGGCGTTGTGCCCGCCGGTCTTGGTCCCGCCGCTTCCCTTGCTGTCGCTGTTGTCGCCACAGGCGGCGAGCGCGAGCGCGGCCACCGAGGCGGTGACGGCGAGAGCGACGGTACGACGGGCGAACCCGCGTTGTGCGGTCATGGTGGTACTCCTGGAACGGTTGTCTGTGCAGGGCATACCGAAGCGCGCGGGTGCACGCGCAGGCTGCTCTAGATCCGCAGGAGTTGGAGTTCGGAGAGGGAGGGCGGGGCCCGGCCGCCGTCGGGGCCGCCACCGGTCAAGGACCCGCGCGTGTCCGGCAGTTGGGCCCAGGCGGCCACATCGGGCAGCAGCAGCGGAACCATGGCCGGAGTACCGGCGACGGAGGCGGAGGCGCAGGTCGCGTCCGCGTGGGTCATGTGGCTGCCGCAGTCGCCCGCGTCGTGATCGCAGGCGTCAGGTGTCGACGCCTGCTCACCCCTGGCCGCGGTCATGATGGTCACGGCGTGCCCCGGCGCGGGATGGGCCAGGGGAACGGGCCCGAGTCCGTGCATGCCCAGGAGGCCCAGAAGCAGCGTGGCGACGAGCATCCCGTAGCGCCGCACCCTCGGGTGCGGCGCTACGGGATGTCCGGGACGGGCCATGCGGTCACCATACCCTCCCTGGGTATGGCGACCGCACAAGGGGTGGCTCCGCGAGGTCAGTTCCGCACTGCCGGTGCCGGTGCCGTCGGCACTGCCGGTGCTTTCGCGCTGCGGTAGGTGGAGATACCCAGCGCCAGCAGCCAATAGCTGAGAATCGCGCCCATGAGAGCGGTGGTGCCCCAGCCGTTCGCCGCGTAGAAATTCGCGGGAGAGTTCCCGAAGAACAGGGACGGCACGAAAGCCAGATTGATCCCGGCCAGGACATAGGCCGACCTGCTGGTCCAGCGCGGCAGGAGTTCCGTGCGGGAGACGACGAATCCCAGCGCGGTCAGAAAGAACGCGAGCATGAGCCGGGAGATCGACCCGTAGAGAATGTAGGTGCCGCTGACGTCGATGGTCGGGTCGATCGGATGGTCGGCGGCGATGACGGCACCGGCTTCCAGACCGCTGGAGACCAGCGTGATCGTCGTGTAGACCAGCCCCGCGGTGAAGGCCATGGAACCGGCCCACTCGTACGCGGGATTCACCCGCTTCACCAATTCACGGAAGGCCGTCAGGAACACCAGCAGAAACGCCAGCGCGACGATCCCGATCAGCAGCCGGGAGAGAACATTCGCGTCCGGCGGCGGCCCCGAATAGATGAAGTACAGCGGAACTTCGACGATGAGAGCGACGGCGGCGGCGATTCCCGCACCGCCCGCAAGACGCCTGGCCGACATTTCGTTCATGGGGTCCCCCGGAATTTCCGTGTGGTGGATTCGGTACGCCTTGAATCCTGCCGCCGACGGCACACACAGTCCCTGGGCCTGAGGACCGGATCGGGGGTGTTCCTACCGACACCCCACCAGTCCGGAAAAACGTCAGAGACCGCATCGGATCACTCCGACACGGCCTCTGATCTGCGACTTCGAAAAGTCGGGACGACAGGATTTGAACCTGCGACCCCTTGACCCCCAGTGGCTGACGCCCAGTCTTCTCCGTCCGTCCAGTCCACACAGTGCGGCAAACGTCCAGGTCAGGGGACTGCGCTCCGGGGCGCGAGCTTTGGGTGTGTGACACATCGGTGACACGCCGGGGCTCAGTCCGGGCGTGCCCTACGAGGGCACCTGAGGCTCTAGGAAGCCGGGCGCGGGCGTCAGTCGACTACTTGATCACGGAGCGCGAAGCGCCCGCTTAGTGGGTCTACGCGGCGCTACGTCAGCCGTCCTCGCTTACTGCACGTTCAGGTCTTCGGGGCCCTGCCACTGCGGGAGCGTCGTGGCGAACCCGTACTCCTTGGTCACCTGCTCAAGCTCCGTGGTCCACGGCTTGCCGGTTGAGCACCTCGTTGAAGGCCAGCATCGCGATGTGGAAGATCCACAGGCAGTACAGCTGGCACGGCACGATCTCTTCGTGGATCGGTGCCTGGCTGACGTGGAACGCCTCCCCCTCGGTCTTGAAGAACATCTGGGCCCCGGTGAGCGTCGGGTGCGTGAAGCGCGAATCCACCGTGTAGAAGCTCCACTCCTTGGTGAGGCCGTAGCCCTTCATCAGGTGCTCGATTTTGGCCAGGCGCTCATTCGGGTCTGGCGGGATGGTCTCTTTCACCGTCTTCACGGTCTGCACCATGACCTCGTAGGCGTCCTTGTAGCGGTCCTTCGTGCCGTCCGCCTTCAGCGCGTTTGCCAACTGGATCTGATCGCCTCGCAGCTTGCGGTTGTAGATATCGCCTATCCGATCGCCTTGGTCGATACACCACCGCAGGGTGATCGCGTACTCAAGTGCGCTTCTTCGGTTGGGGGACGCCGCGCCACACGCGCCGGCCTGGTGGAGCGTGAGCACCGCTCGGACCTGGTGGGCCACGTTGAAGAAGAGCCCCCAGCCGATCACGGCGGCTCTGTTCATGGGGTCAATGTGCGCGTGCAGGTCACTGGTGATCAAGTTTTCGAGACGGATGAGACCGGCTCCGGGGTCGGGCTCAGTCACCGGAGCATCATCGCGAACTCGTGAGGGCGGCGCTACAGGATTTGGTGAGCTCCGTTGATACCAGAGCGAAGCGTCTGCTTAGAGGATGTCGCGACGCGTCGCGATACGCCATGTAGGCGCTGCTCGCCGAGCGGTTTCGAGCAAGCTATTTCAAGCTTGTGTTGCCCCGAGCGAACGGAGAAGGCGATGTGGTTTAACCTGATATTTTATACCACCGTAATTCTATTTACGACCTATCTGTTTCGCCACCCAGCAATACGCGCGGGAGGAAATCCGAGGCGCAAAAAAGCAAAACTATGGGAAAATCAAGCTAAATTGCTGCGAGTTAAAGTGTCACTTTCTCTGATTTTCCTTCTTTTGATTCCATTTATTATGCTTGACAACCTTCAGTTTATGAAGAACTCAATGGTTATTCGTTTCTGGGTGGCCGATTTGGCAGCTCTTCTCGGGGTAGGATTTGTTTGCGTAAGCAAGAGGAGGCGCGAACTTGCGCAATCCGATCTAGAGGACTTTTCACTACCCTCATTGCCGCCTTCTCTTCAATCGCAACTTCGAGCCGCGGAATCGCTAAAGCTCTACGCAGTTGAACCCGGTGACGGCAGCGATGATCGACAGCTGGAGGAAGCGTGGAGAGAGGAAGGGAAACTGCTTGATCCTTTTGCTGCCCTTTTTGGAATCCTTAGCGCGCCCGACAGGTATATAGAACGCGCGGAGACAAATATAGAGATGGCGCATCATACGTTGCAAGCCCATCTGTCATTGACGATAAATATTCCCGATGTCAGTCACGGCCAGACCGTGATTATCCCGGCATTGTGGGCCAAGAAGGGTTTTCTCGTGCATAATTTAGATCTCGTAGATCGAGAGGGGAATCCTATTCCTCGGTTGAGTCAAGTTCAGACCGGCGTGGCTCTACGGATTGTGTTGGAGCGACTCTTTTGTAAAGCCTATCTGGAAGGATTCATGCCATCACCTGGCGATGAAGATGACCAAGCTATGAACCAACTAGCGGATTTGGTATGGGAGGTGAAGCTTGAGGGAAGTGAAGCAAAAGCAAAAGAGGTGCTGCGCAGTACCTCAGTACGTGCAGGCGCGAAGCTAGATGAAGAAGCGCATAGACGACTTGAACGGCTCTGTGAACTCATGGCTGGCTATTACCTAATTCTCGTTGAGACTAAAGCGTTTTCTCGGTGCATAATTCAATACCGAAAGACGATACCGCTTGTATGGAGAACTGAAGGGGCTTCTCAAGCCTCACAACCGGGACCGGCTGAGAGTAAGTCTTATGTCCGGCTTCGAATGCTTCTTGGAGCTAGACCGCAAAGAATTGGTGTCCTCGTGTGGCTTCCCTTCATGGCAAGAACATATCGCCTTAGGGTTAACACGAGTTCGGATGAATATGTGATCTCCCATTCTCTGCTTTCTGAAACAGATGATCGGAAGTGGGATCGAGCGGATAAGACGCTTCGCGGCGCCGACAATTTTGGTGCGAAAGCATCCGTCTGGATCCAAGAACCAGCAGGCCTCCCCTACACCCAGATGTATATTCGCGGCCTCACTAAAGCCTCGCCAGCCAATCGACTTTTGGCAGTAATACAGTTCTCTGAGGTGCCACCGGGGTTGCTGGGCCTAGCTACGATTGTTAGCTTTTTTCTTGCGTTGTTCATTACGCTCTTCACTGTCATGAGCCCCAATCACAAGAATCTATTGAATTCCCAAGCTGCGGTGCCGCCTGCTCTCTTTTTGGGAGTTCTAGCTCTTGGGGTTACTTGGCTTGGCTTTTCTCCAGAAAGAGAAAGCGTGCTTCGGTCGTCTATGAGTACGCGTGGAGGTCTTATTGGCGTCGTGGTGGTGTTGTTCGGGAGCGCTCTTCTGTATGTAAATAGGAGCTGGGTGAATAAACCCACAATCAAGTCTCTCTCGTTCTTTGGAAATCTTTGGCAATGGGATCACCTGAATGTTTGGTGGGTTGCTACGAGCGTGGCCTCGATCCTACTCTTCATTGCATTGGCGGTGGTCTTCAGTGTGCGAGTTCATCGATATGTGAGAGACGTTAAGAATCGATCACAGCACGAAGGGATCTGACTTAATTGACAAATGGGCGAATTCCATATAATATATCCTGAAGAAAGAGGAGGTTGTATAAGTAAAGAGCAATTACATTGGTGGAAACGAAAACGTGACCAACCTGAACAAGAACGGGGTCCAAAACCTATGACCGAAGAGGAGCGCGACCGCGCTGCTAAGGAGCTCGGGGTGTCCCCTGACGTCTGGGAAATTCTTTCGGCGGACGTACCGGGTGGTACTAGAAATTTGTACATTGCTGACACAGGGGGATCTCCTCCTGGTCGCCTTCTTGTTACTCCAGAAAATATTGGGCCAGAATATTTTGAGCTTGATGACCAGGAGCGATTCAAAGAGTCCTTGGCTCTCAGGCGAACGCTCGATTATGAGATTCAACGAATTAAGGATCGAATTGAGCAGCAGAACTTGGGCTCGCCCGAAACGGAGTGAGAAGAAGAATCTGGCTTCTGGGCCTCTTAGGTTGGATCTTTAATTCTTTGTAACACATCTTACATCTCTTTTCGTTCTTGCTTCGTATAATCCGTCCTCATATGACAGAACGAACAAGACCCACATTTGATACACAAGCCGTCGCGAAGGCGCTTGGCACCCAGGCCCAAGAGGTGACCGATCCCGCCTACGGGCAGGGCCAGCACTTCCAGGTGGCCAGCAATGGCACCTTTCTGAGTCTCGATACCTTCCCCGAGCGTGGCGTTTCCCGCATCACCACCAAGGGCGCTCGCATCGAGCTCTTCGGTGACATGCTGCCCCGTGTCGAGGACGAGGGAATCGTCTTTCTGCGCAAGGACTCAGACCATGAGCACGCCTCGATGGCCCTGCACCCCGATGGCGGCCTGACGTTTGGCTACCAGGTCGATGCGGGCCCCGTTGCAGTCGATGGCCTCCCACAGGACCTGGAAGACACCGAGCAGATCATCGCGCGTCATGAGGCCGAGCAGACACCGGCCGCGCAGAGCCCGGAGCCTGAAGCACCGTCCGTGGTGGTCGCTGCTCCCAAGCCGCCAGAGAAGACCGGCCTTGAGCGAATGCCCGGTGCTTTCCCTGACGCACGCCCGATGATCCAGCAGGTGCAGGTCGAACCCACGACGTCCACGCCAGAGCCAGCCAAGCCCATGGAAGAAGCCCCGCAGCAAGAGCAAGCCGGCCAGGCCACAGAGGCCGGCGAGGCCGAGCGCCAGCGAGTCAAGCTCGTTGGCCGGCTCGGGCGTACCCCAACCGTGCGGGAAACCGCGGGCGGCAAGCTCGTTGGCAAGTTCCCCCTGGCCGTGCATCTCGACGACGGCACAACCAAGTGGCACAACATCCTGGCCTTCGGCGAGCGCGCCGCAGCACTGCAGACGCGCACCGAAGCCGGTGAGTTGGTCAAGGGAAACGAGATTGAGGTCGTGGGCTACCTGCACGAGCGGGAGTACCAGGGCAGAGACGGCACGACCAAGACGGCACAGGAGATCTACTCAGTTGCGGTAACACGACATTGAGGGGGCCCTTTCGGGCTTGGCCGTGGATGCGCGTCGGCGCCTCTGTAATTTTCTACCAGGAAACAGCCAGGTTTCCCTGCGCGCTCTTTTGGGACGACGTAACCCCGTCGTCCCTTTTTTGCGTCTTGACACCTACGTGTCAATATGAGAAAAAATCTATAATATGCCAGAAGGAGGAGAAGGGCAACAATCAGACAGCAAAGAGGTGAAATCCAACCAGGTTGAGCGACTTCCTGTTGAGTCCGTTCAGACACGGGAGCTGGCTGATGCGAATTTAATTCCCTTTGTGCTCGGCGAGATTTCCCATCTGGAGCGGAGCATGGATCCTTGGAGGATCGAGGAGCTAATGAGTCTCAGCGTTCACTTGCTGGGGTTCTCGATGAGTACTTGTCCTCGATTCGGCACAACCTGACTCAGACGCTTCCCGAGAACCCTCGTGAAGATCCACAGGCTTACGCTGACCGGTGGGCTGCCTTGGGAGACGTCCGACGCGTCCAGACTGCTTACGAGCTGTTGGCCTATCCGCACTTTACGCCTGAGCGGGAACAGCTTGAGAACGCTGCCGGCACGTGGGTTGGTCTCAAGGAGGAGGGGGTTGGTGACCGCGCAAGAGTTAAGGAAGTTGGTATCGGCGTAGAAGTAATCGCCAAGCAAGCCGATCTTCTCGCAAGGCTCACCGATCGAGCTAACATCCCCTACGACCCTTCGCGACGTTTCATTTCAGCTGCCCCGTTCTTCGAGGCCTTGGCCCGCCAGGGCGGTAACACACCGCAGCCAGCAGAGCGCATAGAGAGACGCTAGAGGCATCCTCGCCCTCGACTGCGTAGGCTTGACCGTAGTTGGGTCCTCCCGTTGAACACCCGGGCGAGGAGGCACATACATGGGCTCCAATGTTCTACTCGGCCACGACGGCACTACCCCTGTCTACCTGCGCTTCGATCACCGCACGGCTCACGTGGCCATTTTGGGCAAGTCCCGTTTCGGCAAGACCACCCTGCTTGAGCACCTTGTCTTGCAGGACATGGGAGACGGCATCGCGGTCATTGTTATAGACGCCCACGGTGACCTTACCAAGCGCCTCATCTCCCTTGCTCCCCCTGCTGCACGGGACAAGATTGTCTTGGTTGAGGCTAACGGTGACCGCCCCTTTGGCCTCAATCTCTATGAATGTGCTGATCCGTCTGATGCCACGACAGTTACTACGACAGTCGGACATGTGGTCGATATCTTCAACAAGCTGATGGGTTCGGAGAGTCCCGGCTATCGCCCGGTCATCGAGGGGGGACTGCGGAGCACTGCCCAGGTGCTCATCGCCAACGGGCTCACAATGGCCGACATACCGCTTTTGTACAGTGACCGCGAGTTTCGCAGTGCAGCACTTAGTGCACTGCCCATTCCCAGCGGCTACTGGCGGGAATATGAGTTGAGTAGTCCTCGTGAGCAGCGTGAAAAGTGCGACCCTGTTCTCAATAAGATTGCTCGGTTTCTTGAGGATGGGCTCGTCTCGTTGATGGTTAGTCAGCGTAAGACGACTATTCCATTCAATGAGGTGATGGATGGTGGAGGCACCCTTATCCTCAATCTCGCCGGCTTGGATCGCGATACCGTATCTTTCCTCGGTATGGTCTTTCTCTCTGCGTTCAGCAACCTTGTGCACCAGCGTGAGCGCATCGCCGAGAGGGATCGTAAGCGAGTCCACCTCTACCTTGACGAATACGGCAGGTTCGCCACCCCCACGACTCGCCGTCTCCTTGAGGAGGGTGGCAAGTACGGGCTTGGAGTGACCATCGCGCATCAGAACCTGTCGCAAACTCCCGAGCGGGAAGCACTGCACGTTGAGACCCTCATTGCTTTCCAAATGTCAGGCGAGGATGCGCAGAGCGTGGCTAAAGAGTTTGACTGCACGCCTACCCGGACGAAGAAGGTTGCTAGGCAGCGTACGGAACCCCGGTATAGGGAGTGGGATGAAGAGGTTTGGGATAGCGAGAAATCGAAGAAGCGGTATGAGGAGCTCGAAGAATCTTATCAATTGCTCGCGAGCCAAGTCGAGGGTCTACTTACAAAAGCCGATGATCCACTGTTCCGAATCAAATACCTTGAAGCCTGCCTAAACCACCCTGGCGAAGACTCACATCAAGGTCATGTTCCTATCGACGTCCTACGTAAGTGGATACGTCCTCCAGATCGACGCTCCCTGCATGTCCCGTTCAACCTCATGGATTCCTATTTCACCAGCACAGTGCCCCTTTTGAAGAAATTCGACCCACCACCGAGCGGCAGGTTTGAATACCTTGGCGTCGCTCGCCTTCCTTATCCAAGCAGCCATTGGGGAGAACAAGAAGACCAGGCTGTTTATGAACGTTACCGCCTGGCTTCGGTTCCCGTTGAACACACCTATGTGTTGACCTGGTTCAGCAACCATGATTTTGGAGTGTGGAGTTATCGTCGCGATATAGCGAAATCCCTTGCCGGGGAACTCGAAAGAATGCTCTGGCCCCTATATTGGGATAGAGATTTCTACTTCCGACCGACGAACAACTGGGCTCTCTGCGAGCCGACACCACCACTTGGCGGGGAACGAGCATCACATAATTGGACGCGGGGAGGATGCTGGCCAATCACAGCTTTTCCGGAGGCGGTAGTTTGGCTTAGAAAAAAGGTCTCGCAACTCGACACCGACTGGAGACGATGGAACACCCCAGCCGTTAAGCTCGATCTGAAGCGTTGGGCTGCTCGTGAGGAGGCGGACAAATTTCTTGAGAAACATCGCCCTACGATTCACCATAAGGAGTATCTCGGCGAGCAGCCCGTTCAAGATCTTGGCCGGGGCGTTACGTGGTATGACCTTGTTGACGAGCTTGACCAGAGTACTGCGGGTCGACGAGACGAAATCGCCAACATACTGACGCAGCTTCCTCGCTACGTGGCGTATTGCAAGGCTACAGATGCAGACGGGAGGGCTCAGGAGCATAAGATTCAGACTTCATCGCCTGCACTCATTGTGGAGGTTCTGCCCTCACCTGAAAAGAAACTACGCGAAGCGCGGGAGCAGAGTCGTGAGCAGTTCGGCATTCCTGCTGATTGGATCCCAGAGAAGACTCTTTTGCGAAGATATTCGCTTCTCCGGGTTGAGCGGTATCGACCTCCTGGAGTCATAAGTCCTACGCCTCTTGATGCGCCTTCTCGGGAGGGAACAATCAGCCGTAGATCCCCGAAGAAGAAGCCGTAATCTGGTTCTCTTACGGGAGTCTTACGGCCTTGACGTTCGAGTTCTCACGCCCGTTTGGCAAAGTGACGCAATGAACGAATCGCTTCATACCCCCAGCGTTACGCCACGCGGCCCACTTCGGATCGGGGCCGTGGACGAGGAGATTCTCCGCGCTATCAACCGACTCCAGTACATGACCGCAGCCCAGATCGGCCGGCTGCTGTATCCGCAGGCGCATGATCAGAACCGCTACGTGCAGCGCCGCCTCCGTAGCCTGACCGAGGCCGGCTACCTCCTCAGACTCCGAGAGCTGCCCGCCCCTCGCATCGGCTCAGCCCCGCACGTCTTCACCCTGGCTGACAAGGGACGGCGCTTTGTCGCCGGTCGCGGCGACATACTCGCCAGCTCGTACTATCGCCCTTCAGAGGAGCGGGCCAAGGCCGAGGACAACCCCTTCATGGAACACACGCTTGCTGCCGTCGATGTGTTGGTTGCTGCAGAACGCCTGTGCCGCAAGTTTCAGGTGTCCTTGCCCCGCCTGCTCAACGAGCGCCAGCTCAAGCGAAGCAGTATCCGGGTGCAACCAGTTGGACGTCCTGAAGCGCCGCGCATGGCGGTGATTCCCGATGCATGGTTCCAGCTCACCGCAGTCGGATGCGATCCCGTCTCCATTGCCCTGGAGCTCGACCGAGGTACGGAGGGGCAGAAGCACTGGCGCCGCAAGGTCGCCTCTCTCACGGCCTGGGCCGAGGGCCCGTATCGCCGGGCCTTTGAGACTGACAATCTCACCGTCGCGGTCGCTGTCCCCACGATGGCCCGTCGTGTCCAGCTCTCCGAGTGGACGGCTCAGGAGCTTGAGAGCATCGGCCGGGACCAGCTGGCAGACATCTTTCTCTTCACCGATGCGTCCCCGGTTGCAACCGATCCGTTTGAGTTGTTCTTCGATTTGCTCTGGTACCCCGCTGGCCAGGATCACCCCGTGAGTCTGCTCGATGCGCCTGAATCTGCCGAGGAGGAGGTGAGCGTCGGTCCCCTGGACAGCCCCAGGTACAACTACAACCTGTCGAATGGGGTGGAGCGCGAGGCGGAATGAGACTCTTTCCTGCCCAACGAGTCCCGCGCATCGCGCTTGGCACCTACCGCAGGTGGCTTCTCCCGCGAACGCTGTTTTTGCCGCTCAATGAGGCCCGCGTGCACATGCACGTGCTGGGCAAGACGGGATCGGGCAAGAGCTACTTCCTCGCCTCCCTCTTTCTCTCCCTCTTCCTGGCTGGCCAGCCCGTCACTCTCATCGATCCGCACGGCGATCTGGCCCAGTTAGTTCTGGCTCATCTCGTGCAGGCCGGGCAGCTTGCCACCCCGGAGCAGCGAGCTCGGCTCATGTATCTGGATGTACCGGCGGCAGCCGTTGAGGGGCGGTACCTGCCGTTTAACTTCCTCGCCCAGCCCTACGACGATCATGCGATGGCCGAGCACGTCGCCGAGGCAGCCCGTCGTGCCTGGCCCGAGCTGGCCCATGGCGCACCGACCTTTGAGAACATCCTCAAGCACTCGGTCGTGGCCCTGCGCGAAGCTGGACTTCCACTCACTCGCCTGTCGGACCTTCTGACGGACAAGGCACTGCGCGACGAGCTCTTGACCCACGTTCACGACCCGCAGGTGATCCGCTTCTTCAAGCTGCGCATGGATCAGTGGGGACGGGATGCACCCCGGATGAAGGAGTCAACACTCAACCGGGCGGATCTTCTGACCCTCTCCCCCATCCTCCGCTACGCCCTCGGACACAAGCGAAACGTCCTGGACTTCCGGGGTCTCATCGACTCGGGTACGTCCCTCATCGTCAACCTGGCAGTCGCCTCACCCGACGCCCGCCGGCTCTTTGGATGCCTGCTCACCGTGGGCATGGAAACCGCGGCACTTAGCCGGGCCAACGTCCGGGCAGCCGGGTCGGGCAGGGCCCCACACTTTTTGATCCTGGACGAGTTCTCACAGTTCATGGCCCAGAGCGAGGAGAGTCTCACCCGGATGCTCTCGGAGACCCGCAAGTACAACCTGTTCTGCGTCATGGCGCACCAGAACTGGAGCCAGGCATCAGACCGGCTCAAGGGAGCCCTTCAGAACGTCGGCATGGAGGTCATCCTCAAAGCAGGCCGACCAGACGCCGAGCATTCGGCCCGCCTCTTCGGCACCGTCGATCCAGACGCCGTCAAGCACATCGTCACCGACCACGCCGCCGAGGAGCGTACCCATCCGACGTACTACGCCCTCCAGGAGCAGTGGGAGCGCCAAGTCCAGTCCATCCAACAGCTGCACGTCGGCCAGGCATTCGTCAGGCTTCCAAGCGACGAGGTCCGCAAGGTCACAACCCCGACGCTCCCCAACCTCACCGAGCCACCTCAGGCTCTGGCCGAGGTCGAGCAGTACTACCTTGACCGTTACTTCGAGCCGCCCAGCGCCGAGGCCCCTCTCGTGACCACCACCCAGGCCGGGGCTCCAACAGCCTCCATAACCCGACGTCGCAGGACTCCACTGGGTAAGACCGGAGCAACTGTCTATCGCTCTCCGGTCAGGGTAAAGGCGCCCAGGTGAGAACCTATTTTGCCCATTGAATCCGTTGTGCGGATTTGATATAAATAGGGCAGCTTATGTTTACTGAGGAACAATTGAATCAACTGCGCGCACTGCTGTCCCCCATCGAGAACCGGTTAACCGCTATAGAGCAGGGTCAGGATCAGCACAGACAAGAGTCCAAGAAGGAGCATGAAGAGATAGGTGGACTCATATCCGGACTGGCCGAGCACACGGACACGGTCGTAGACGCCGCACAGCAGAAGACAGTGCAGGTGTTGACGAATCGAATGAAGGTTACTTTCGAGCATCAGGATCAGCGCATTACTCGTACCGAGAAGCGCTTGGACCTCCCTCCGCTGGAGTAGTACCCCTAACCATTTTCCCCTTTCCTCCCTTAATTGACGGTCTCTTGCGGGCTTGGCTCTCGGGTCAAGGACCGGCGGAGCCGGCTTGCGAAGTCCTTGACACGCAGGCAAACCGCGTCATCATGGCGTCAAAGGAAGGAAGAGGGGCATCCCATAGCTGGGACGCTCTCAGGAGATCTATGTCGCAGAAGAAATGTTCCACGGCGGGGTTTTGAGGCTGTTGGAGATGTAGCGCGTGAGACCAAGGCCCGTAGTTGCGAAGCCGTCATTTTCATAACCTCGACGGAGTTACACAGCCGCAAGTAAGGCGGGGCCCTTCCCTTCCCCTTCTCATCTGGCCCATAAGGCGTATCGTTGAGTGCCAGCTTCTCAGAGGGGAGACCTGTGGATCCTGACGAGGTGCTGCGTAAGGCAGCTGCGATCATCGATCGCGATGGACACAACCAGTTCGGTTGGTTTGCTTGGCCTCATTCCGAGCATCTGCTCGCTGAGGCCGTCTGCGCCGACCCACTCCAGGAGGCCGGCAGGTCTACTCCGGTCTCCGCCATGGGAGCGATTGAGCGTGCCGTCTGGGGCACGGCCATGGAGTTTGCGCTCTCGACCCCCAATTTCGATCAGCAGTACGACCATTGCCTTCAGGCCCAGAACTACTTCCTTCGCTGGGTGAGGCGTAACTGCGCCATCTGGGATGTCTCAACGTGGAATGACAACCGGGATACTACGGCTGAGGATGTTGTCCGCGCGTTGCGCCAAGCTGCGCAGGACTGGCCATTGTGGAACGCGGCGGCCCAAGCATAAGAAGCGTGGCCCCGAGGCTTTACCCACCTCCCTCGTGGTGGGGCCCGACGCGGGAAGACCATATCGGACACTAAAGGGCAGCTGTACTGCTGCCCGATCCGCTGGCGAGCGTACGGCCTTCCCGCTCCCACCACGATGCAGGACACCGGCCAAAGTCTCAGGCCGAGGAGCCTGCCGGGTTGGCGCTACGACTTGTCGGTGTGGCAGGGGCACGTGCAACGACGCATGAGAAGGATGTCTCCATACCCCGGTAACGGGATGTTCTTGGTTTGACGGCAGTCAGCATGGAGGCTGGTGTACTCCGGTCGCTCAGCGAGTGCGCACTCAGCAGAGCGGGCCGAAAGGTCGTCGGTGGCTGTACTCACGCGAGACGCTCAGCATGGTTGAGCTCTGAGACGCGGGCGCGAAGCAGCTCCGTCTCGGATGCCGGCCGGACCTCCTCAGGAGCGGCGTCCCACTCCACTCCCCCACCTGGCGGACGCAGTTGCACGTAGGGACCCTCGTGTCCCATCACGTATCCGATCTTGTCTCCGCGCGATGTGTCTACGACCAGCGTATTGATCGGCTGCTTTGCATTCATCCTTCGCGGTCCCCTCGCCGAAGAGCCCTTGCCAGTCGATCGGCTACGTCAGTACGGACCCGTCCCAGCTCAATCAGTTGCAACTGCGGCGATGCATCGTCGACTCGGAGAGACGGGAAGACGATCCCTGCTTCGTCAAGGGCTGTTCTGAGCGTCTCCAGCACTGTGTGCGGGTCGATGTCCGGCTTCTTGGTTCTGGCCATGAACAGGACGGTAGGGAGGCGGAGTTGACACCTGCCATGGAGTGTTCTCGAATGTTCTCGCAGTCCGGCCGAATGTTCTCATGTGATCTCGTAGAGGGGGCAGCGGGCTGTAGTACTGGGCACGGAGCCTGGTGATGCTGGAGGCGACACCATCCCGAACCGAGGGAGACGACCATGGCGCGACGCCTGCGCTTCAACGGCACTGACAGCAAGAACGGCGGATGCCCCGCTGTTCATGAAGACCTCGACACGGGCGAGATCGTCGTACAAGGGACTCCGCTCACTGATCCTGACGATGTCGCCCAGCTCCAGCACTTTGGCTCAGGAGACATCGCAGTGGTCGTGCCGCGTGAGCTGCTTGTCAACCACGGCCCTAAGGAGATCACTCGCGTGCCCAAGCTGATCGACCTGGAGGAGTTCGGCCGACTCTTTCAGAGCTTCGAGCACTCCGCCTGGCACCTGGAAACGCGACGCGGCTATGCGTCGGATCGGGAGGACGCCTCATACGCGGCGTTCGTCGAGACCGGGTCGGCCACCTGGGACCTGGACAGCGAGTGGTGCACGACCATCCGGGAACAGACCTCCCGGGGGAAGTACGTGGGACGCGTACGTGTCACCGACAATCCGCCCACCACCGGGCAGCTCTTCCTGCTCGATTACGCCAAGTGCAACGCCGCCACCGGCGAGGACGTGCGCAACGTGTGGCGCTCAGATACGGACCGGATCCATCTGCCAGCTGCGGACTTCTGGATCTTTGATAGTCGGCTGGTTGCCCTCCTCAACTTCGACGATGCAGATACCCTCCTTGACGTCGAGGTGATCACAGAGCCCGCCGAAGTTCTGCGGTACTGCCAGGTGCGCGATGCAGCTAGGCATCTATCCATCCCCTACGACCAGTTCGCGGCACAGGTAGCCGCCAACGACTGATGAGCGGAACCGGTGAGCACAGACTTTCAGCAGGCTCGGGAGGCTCTCGGCGTGCGTCTGAGAGAACTTCGGCTGGCAGCTCCCGGAGGTCGACTCACCGGACCACAACTTGCCAAGCGGCTCGGCTGGCCGCATTCCAAGATCTACAAGTTGGAGAACGGCCAGCAGACCGCCACCGTCGAGGACCTTCAGGCCTGGGCAGCCGGCGTTGATCAGCCTCAGGTGATCGACGAGCTAGAGGCCCGTCTCAAGGGCTTCGAGTCTCATATTCGCTCGTGGCGACGCCAGTTGGCCGCAGGCCACCGGCCGGTACAGGACAGCTGGAACGTGGAGGTCGAGCGGTCTCGGATCATCCATGCATGGGAAGAGGCCGTCGTCCCGGGCATGCTGCAGACGGCCGACTACGCGCGGCACATTTTCCTGCGCTACGCGGACCTTCAGAACTCAGTGCGTGACACCGACGAGGCTGTACGCGCTCGCATGAAACGCCAGGAGTGGCTGTACCGAACAGGGAGGAAGGTTCACGCCCTGATGTGGGAGGCTGCGCTCCACGCACTGGTCTGTCCCCCGTCTGTTCTTGCAAGCCAGCTTGATCGACTCATGGGCATGATCGGGATGGACACCGTGGAGCTGGGGATCATCCCTCTTGGCGCATCACTCAAGATTCCCGCGGCCAACGGCTTCTGGATCCTGGATGACAGGCTTGTGATCGCCGAGGACTGGCACGCGGAGCTGTGGCTTGACGACGCTGACTCTGTGACGACGTACCTGCGGGTCTGGGACACGCTGCGTGAGTCAGCGGTCTACGGCGTTGATGCTCACAACGTCATCAGTGCTGCCCGGCGGGCTCTCAACTCCCACTGAACGGCAGGCCTTTGCCATTACCCGAACAATTCCTTATTGACACAATGGCGCGCAATTCGCTATTCTCAAGTCAGTTTAAGAAATTGCATCGGAATAACCCGTCCGGGTTTTCGGTGGATTTAACTTGCATATGGTTATTTCAATCGCATCACAGAAAGGCGGTGTCGGAAAGACATCATCCACCATCTCGTTGGCAGCAGGCCTGGCCCGCAAAGGCAAGCGTGTCCTGCTCGTTGACATCGACTCCCAGGCCAACAGCAGCAAGGTGCTGCTTCATAACTACCCGCAAGTCACCAAACAGCAGACCGTTTTTGCGACGATTCTTGAGCGCAGCCCCCTTCCCACGCACGAGACAAGCGTTCCCAACCTCCATATCGTTCCGTCGCACATCCTACTCTCTAACACTGATGTCGAGCTGACAACGGCCATCGACCACCGAGAGGAGCGGCTCAAAAAGGAACTCGATGCACTCAAAGGGAACTACGACTACGTTTTTATTGATTGTCCTCCTACTCTCTCGTGGCTAACCATCAACGCCTTTACTGCCTCAGACAAAGTGATCGTCGTTGTTTCACCCGGATACTTCGAGCTTGATTCGATTGTTCAGATCAGCAAGACGATCAAAGAAGTGAAGGAGTACTTTAATCCGCACCTTGAGCTCGCCGGTTTCTTGTTTACCATGAGCGATCCAACCGTTAACAGCAAAACCTCACTACAGATCTTGCGCCAGACCTACACCGGCTCTGTGTTCAATACGGTGATCCCTCGCAATACCGATCTTCGTGACGCGCATTTCAACCGCCAGGACGTCTTTTCGTTCAATCCCCGCTCGACAGCAGCACTCGCCTACAATAAATTGATCGGCGAACTTTTTGATATATGAACAAGATTCTTAACACTCGTGCGATAACAAACGATCTGGAAGAATCGGCGTTCTTCCGCCAGAGGAAAAACGATCCCGTACTACCCGTACCCCCCGTACGGGAGGTACCCCCGGTACTACCCGTACCCCCTGTCAGACGGGTGATGAAACAACGGCATCCCTTTGATATCTGGCGAGATCAGTATGAGTCCCTACAGCAGCTTTCTCTAGAAGAGAGAAGGCAGGGTGAGGTGGGTAGCATGTCCGCTTTTGTTCGCGAGGCAATCGACAAGCTTCTCCTTGAAAGACGCCAATCGCCCAAATAACTTACCTAAATAGTTCCCTTACCCCGTACTACCCGTACCCCTAGTACCCCGTACCCCTAGCACGGGTCGGCCCGTACGGGTCGTACGTCCCGTACGGAACTAGGCAAGAGTCATGTCAATTTGCTTATATCAAAGAGCAGACCAGGCAGCCGCCGTCTCCCCCGCACAAATGGGGTTTGCGACTAAAGACGGACTAGCCTGCCGTGATCGAAGTGACCGACTGACCAAAGCAAACACGACCGATCCAGTAAGTACTGGATCTTTCTAGGACGCTGGTTCACTACCAGTTAATCTGAGTTACCTCATCGAGAAACGGCTCTCGTCTTGTCTTTGAAAAAAGCGAGGCGGAGCCTCGATAGGCAAGCGAAGGGAACGAGAGAGCCAAGAGAACGGGGAATAGGGGAGCCACCAAGGGGGACCTTAGGGGGTTGGTTCGTCGTACCCAAAAACGGCATGCGTGGCTACGAGCCTGGTTCGTAGTGAGTCACAAGATTGATCGTTTATCTTCGGTACTCGTTTTGAGCAGGTCGGGTGTCGTACCGCCTCAGGCCGGTATGACAGGCGGTACACGGGAAGCGGGTCAGTGGAAGCGTCCTGCGGCCGGTTGTAGCTGGAAGGAACGGCCCGCTGACCAGCGGGTTCGGGGTGGTCATCGGACGGGGGGAGTCAGCCGCGCTGCGAGGGGATTCCAACCTTCCTGCGGTCGGTGGCGCGGCTGACTCCCCCCGTCCTCTCCACCAGCACACAAGGTCTACGACCAGCCCTTCGGGTGTGTGCCGGCTCCGAGTCCACCCCCCAAGGGGGGCCACAGTGGCCACCGACGGCATTCCTTCCAGACCTTCCTTCCGTCGGGTGGCAATAGGCCGCTAACGCGGTAGAACGGATCGCGTCGCGATTACAGGATTGGTCGCTTCGCGAGAATACAGGGGGACTCGGTACCCGAGTAGGGGACTGATTGGTTGACGGCCTGCCGGGGGGTGCATGGGTCATTGCTGTCGCCTCTGTGGGATTATCCCGTGCCCGGCCAAAAACGGGGAGAGACCCAAGGGCAAAAGAATCTTGCCCCGTGCCCTTTTTCGCCCGATATTGCTTGGGTTTTGGCAGTTGGCCAGATAAAATAGAGGGAGCAGGCTGACTCTTCTTGTGCAGCCGAGCATCCTCATATCTCCACCAACGGTCTGTTGGGAATGTTCGCCGTCGCATAAGCACGGGCGGTGTCGCCGAGAAGTGATCACTTTGCAAACCACTCTTGATGAGATTCGCTCGTGGGCAGCCACGGTTGATGTGTGTCAGGCCGCTTTGGCCTTGGGGATTTCCAAGTCGCACTTGTACGAGTTGATCAAGCGGGGTGAGGTGCCGTTTCGGGTTGTGGCGTTTGGCAACCGTTACCGGGTGCTGACTGCCTCCTTGCTCCGGTACCTCGAAGCTTTCTAAGAGAGTGGGGGAGCCTGTTGCTTTTTGTCCCGCGTCAGGCTCACAATCTGAGCACCACCTTGGGGGGTCAACCTAAGGAGCAGGTGACACGGTGGGTGACCCAATCAAGAAGATCACGCTTGCTGACGGTACGGTGCGATACCGCTTCGTCACAGATGGTCCGCGTCAGGCCAGTGGCAAAAGACGCCAGATCAGAAAGACCTTCGACACCAAGAAAGAGGCTCGCGCAGAGCTGGCCCGCATTCGGCATCAATCCACGACCGGGACGTTTGTGGTGCCGACGAAGGTCACCGTTGACGAGCTTCTCGATCTGTGGCTCAAGAGCGCGATCCGAGGCGTCGAAGACGCAACCGCCTCCAACTACGACAATGCTATCCGCCCTGTTCGACTGTTTCTCGGAGACAAGCGGCTTCAGCTGCTGACCGAGGAGGACGTTGAGGCGTTTGTCGACTGGATGCTCACCCATGGTCGGCAGCGCGGTGGAAAGCCGGGTACGGGTCTGAGCCTTCGTTCTGTGCGGCTTACCCTCGGTCGGCTGCGTTCTGCCTTGCACCTTGCGGTTCGTCGTGGGTGGGTGGTGCGTAATGTCGCCGAACACGTTCGGGTGTCGCGTGACGCCGTGCGCAAAGCCGCCCAGGCGGACGCGAAGCGCCGTCCCTGGGACGCATCAGAGGTCAAGGCGTTTATCGAGGCGACCAAGGGTGACCGTCTCTTTGGCGTGATGCTTTTGACGCTTATCGCCGAGCGCCCCGCCGAGGTGTGCGGTACCCGCTGGGAACAGGATGTTGACCTCATCGGCAATGGCACCATCGCCGTGGGGAATACACGCACCATCGTGTATGACCGAAGCCTGCCGAAGGGGCAGCGGAACAGGGTCGTTGAGAAAGATCCTAAGACCCAAAACGGCAAGCGAGTCCTGCCGCTGCCCAAGCTCTTGCAAGCAGCGCTTGTGTCCTTCCGCGCCCGGCAGGCGGAGGAGAAACTCGCTGCGGGAGAAGCCTACGAGGAAAGCGGTTATGTCGTCGTTGACGAGATGGGACGCCCCTTCAAGACGGACAAGCTACGCCGTGAGGCCCACCGGCTGATGGCCCAGGCCGGCGTTCGCAAGGTCCGTCTCTACGACGCCCGTCACGCGTGTCTCTCGTGGATGGCCAACAACGGCGTCCCTGACACGGTGGTGTCCGCTTGGGCCGGGCACAGCGACCTGTCCTTCACCAAGCGGGTCTATGTGCACCCTGACCCGCAGAGCCTCAAGGCCGGTTCGGACAAGCTTGGTGAGCTGTTCGCCGCGTGAGGAAGATCCACCAGGCTTGTGACCAAATGTGACACGCCAGCCCAGGAAATGATCAAGAGCCCTGCCTCACCGAAGTGAAACAGGGCTCTGATCTGCGACTATGAGTGAATCTCTAGTCGGGACGACAGGATTTGAACCTGCGACCCCTTGACCCCCAGTCAAGTGCGCTACCAAGCTGCGCCACGTCCCGGTGCGCTTTCCTGCGGTGAACCGCGTGATCGCGCGAACAGCAGCCTACCCCACGCCCGGGGGTGCGCCGAAGCCGGTGCCGGGCGCGGGACAATCGTCGTATGAGCGACACATCCTCGGACGGTGCGGACAGTGTGCGGGACCGGGACGGTGCGGGGCGGGCGCGCAACGCCCGGCCCCGGGACGGCCTCGGGCGACCGCTGCCGTACGGCGCGGACGGCGTGGCGCGGCAGCCCGAGGGCGTCGTGCGGGCGCCGGAGGAGACCGTCGTCGAGGCGCAGGCGCTGCTCGACGAGGGGAAACCGTTCCATGCGCACGAGGTCTTCGAGGACGCCTGGAAGTCGGGGCCGGACGAGGAGTGTGCCCTGTGGCGCGGGCTCGCCCAGCTCGCGGTGGGGCTCACGCACGCGGCCCGGGGGAACGTCACCGGCGGCGCCCGGCTGCTGCGGCGCGGGGCCGGCGGCGTGGAGGAGTGGGTGTCCCTGACCGGGCGGGAGCGGCCGTACGGGATGGATCTCGCGGGGGTCGCCGCCTGGGCGCGGGGGCTCGGCGACGACGTGGAGCGAAGTGGCGGGGATGTCGACGCACGGGTGCGGGCGCCCCGGCTACGGGGGACGTCGTAACCGGTCGGTGCCGGTGCGGTGTACGGACTGTCAGTGGCGTGGGGCAGACTCGGGGGCGTGCGAAAGATTCATGTCATCGGTATCGGCGCGGGCGACCCCGAGCAGCTGACCCTGCAGGCGGTCAGGGCGCTGCGGAGCACGGACGTGTTCTTCATTCTCGACAAGGGCGAGGTGAAGTCCGACCTCACCGGGCTGCGCCGGGACATGCTCGATGCGCACATACCGGAGGGGGCGTACCGCCTGGTCGAGGCGCGCGACCCGGAGCGGGACCGGAAGGCCGGGGGTGCCGCGTACTCCCCTGCGGTCGGGGACTGGCGCAGCGCCCGCGCGGACATCTACGAGCGGCTGATCACCGAGGAGTTGGGCGAGGACGAGAGCGGCGCGTTCCTGGTGTGGGGGGATCCGTCGCTGTACGACAGCACGCTCGGCATCCTGGAGGAGATCCTGGAGCGGGGCGCGGTGGCGTTCGAGTACGACGTCGTGCCCGGCATCAGCAGTGTCTCGGCGCTTGTCGCCCGGCACCGCACGGGGCTGAACCGGGTGGCCAGGCCGGTGCAGATCACCACGGGCCGGCGGCTGTCCGAGGGCTTCCCGGAGGGGGTGGACGACGTGGTCGTGATGCTCGACGCGCAGCAGACCTTCCGGCAGTACGCCGACCAGGACATCGACATCTACTGGGGCGCCTACATCGGCACCCCGGACGAGATCCTCGCCTCCGGACCGATAGCCGAGGCCGCCCCGCGCATCGAGCGGCTGCGCGCGGAGGCCCGTGAGCGCAAGGGCTGGATCATGGACACGTATCTGCTGCGCCGGCACCCGGCGGCGGAGTAGCGCGGGAAAGCGCCCGAGCGGACCCGCCCACTGTGCAGGGAGGGTCCGTCGGTGTGAAGGTGACCTCGTGACAGTCGCCGAGGAAACCGCGCTACCCTCCGCGCAGCAGCCCCCCGTGCTGGACCCCCGCCGCCGCAACGTCGTCTTCGTGACGATCATGCTCGGCACGCTGCTGGCGGCCCTCGACCAGACCATCGTGGGCACGGCCCTGCCGACGATCGTGTCGGACCTGGGCGGCGCCGCGCACATGTCGTGGGTGGTCACCGCCTATCTGCTGGCGGAGACCGTGGCGACCGTGCTGGTCGGCAAGTTCGGTGACCTGTTCGGCCGCAAGGTGGTCTTCCAGGTCTCGGCGATCGTGTTCATCACGGGCTCGTTCCTGTGCGGTTTCTCCACCAACATGACGCTGCTGATCGCCTGGCGTGCGGTGCAGGGCATCGGCGCGGGCGGTCTGATGGTGACGGCGATGGCGCTGATCGCCGATGTCATCCCGCTGCGGGAGCGCGGCAAGTACCAGGGCGCGATCGGCGCGGTGTTCGGCGTGGCCACCGTCATCGGACCGCTGCTGGGCGGCCTGTTCACCGACCATCTGACCTGGCGCTGGGCGTTCTACGTCAACGTGCCCATCGCGATCGTCGTCGTCATCGCGGCGGCCCGCACCATCCCCGTGGTCAAGTCGGCGGTGCGGCCCGTCATCGACTATCTGGGCATCGCGCTGGTCGCGGTCGGCGCGAGCTCCCTGATCCTGGCGACGAGTTGGGGCGGCAACGAGTACGCGTGGGGCTCGGCGACCATCATCGGCCTGTTCGTGGGCGGCGCGATCGCGCTCGGACTGTTCTGCTGGGTGGAGACGCGGGCCGAGCAACCCATGCTGCCCATGCGGCTGTTCGGCAACCCGGTGTTCGCGGTCTGCTCGATCCTCAGCTTCATCGTCGGTTTCGCGATGCTCGGCGCGCTCACGTATCTGCCGACCTATCTGCAGTACGTCGACGGCGACTCGGCCACCGTCTCCGGTGTGCGGACACTGCCGATGGTGATCGGGCTGCTGATCGCGTCCGTCTTCAGCGGCAACGTGGTCAGCAAGACCGGCCAGTACCGTCTCTTCCCGATCATCGGTTCCGCGGTGATGGGCGTCGGGCTGTATCTGATGTCCCTCATGGGTCCGGGCACCGGCGCGTTCCTGGAATCGGTGTACATGTTCGTGCTCGGCACCGGCATCGGGCTGTGCATGCAGGTGCTGACGATCGCCGTGCAGAACACCGTCGATTACACCGACCTCGGCACGGCGACCTCCGGCGTCACCTTCTTCCGTACGCTGGGCAGCTCGTTCGGCACCGCTGTCTTCGGCACGATCTACGCCAACAGCCTGGCCCCCAACCTCAAGGACGGAATCGCGTCCGCCGCGAGGACGAGCACGCTGAACCCCGCCGTCATCACCAAGGCGGCGACCAGCCCCGAGGGCCTGCACAAGCTGCCGCACGCTGCCGCCGCGCCGATCATCAACGCGTACGCCGACACCATCCAGACGGTGTTCCGATGGACGGTCCCGGTCGCGGTGATCGGTTTCGTCGTCGCCCTGTTCCTCAAGCAGGTCGAGCTGCGCGACAGCGCGCGGATGGGCTCCACCGACATGGGCGAGGGCTTCGCGTCACCACGCGGCGCGGACTCGCAACGGCTCCTCGAAGCGGCCGTCGGCAAGGTCATCGGCAGCACGGACCTCGACACCGCCCGGCGGATCATCACGGACTCCGACACCCGGCTGGACATCGCCGGGGCCTGGGCCGTGATGCAGGTCGAACTGTTCGGCAGGATGGTCGGCCATGCGAGCCTCGGCCTGATCGCCGCCCGTCGGCACATGCCCCCGGAGGTGCTTCTCCCGGTCTTCGACCGCATGGTCGAGGAGGGCTACCTCACCCGCACCGGCTCCCTCCTCTCCCACACCGCGGCGGGCGAACGCGAGGCCGAGATCATCGGCAGAGCATGGGGCAACTGGCTGGAGGCCCGGGTCCAGCAGGACATCGGCCGCCCCTCGAACGCCGACCTGCGCGCCGCGGTCGACACCATCGCCAAGCGCCTCCTGGTGGAAGACCTGAGCTCCGGACTCCCGCAGCGCCCGGCGGAGTTGGCGGAGAGCTCCACCTCCTGAAAACCGGGTGCCGGGCCAGCGGAGCCATGGTCATACTCACGGCATGACCCCGACGCCCGTGCGCTTCCACGACCCTCGCGCCACGGTCGCCGACTTCGCGTCGTCGACGCTGGTGCGATGCCCGCGCTGCGAGCGGACCGCCCACTTCGAGCGGCGCCCGTGCACCCCGCCGGACGCCAACGGCAGGAGGTATCCGCACACCCGCCTGGTCTGCCGGTCCTGCGGCCTGTGCCGGATCAACACGGGTCCCTCTGACCGCCGCTGGCCGACCCTGTGGCTGCGGACCGGGACCAGACACGGAGAGTTGTGGGCGTACAACCTCCAACACCTGGACCTGATCAGGCGGTTCGTCGCCGCCGACCTGCGCGAACGCGCGCCCTGGTACGACACCGGGCAGAAGATGACGCTGGTCGCCCGGCTCCCGGCCTGGATGAAGAACGCCAAGAACCGGGACGAGATGCTGCGCGCGGTGGACCGCCTCCGGGCCACGGTCATCGCCCCGGGCTGAGCCCCAGCCGCTCCAGTACCCCGGCAGCATCGGGCACCGCGCTCACCCCGTCCGGCAGCGGCGGCCGTCGTACGACCACCACCGGGACGCCGGCCTCCCGCGCGGCCGTGAGTTTGGCCGCCGTCGCCGCTCCCCCGCTGTCCTTCGTCACGACCACGTCGATCCGGTGCTCGCGGAGCAGCGCCGCCTCGCCGGCCACGGTGAAGGGTCCGCGTGCGAGCAGTACCACGGCGTCCGGTGGCATCGGGGGCTCGGGCGGGTCCACCGACCGTACGACGAAGTGCAGTTGGGGCAGGTGAGCGAAGGCGGCGAGGCCGAGGCGGCCGGTGGTGAGGAGGATGCGGCGCCCGAGTGCGGGCAGTGCGTCGGCGGCCTCGGGCAGTGAGGCGACCGGGTGCCAGCGGTCTCCGGGGACCGGCCGCCAGCCGGGCCTGCGCAGCACCACGACGGGCAGCCCGGTGTCCGTCGCGGCACGCGCCGCGTTCGCGGTGATCGACTCGGCGAAGGGGTGCGTGGCGTCGACGACCGCGTCCACGCGGTGTTCGCGCAGCCACTCGGCCAGCCCCTCGGCGCCGCCGAACCCGCCGATCCGTACGTCCCCGACGAGCGCCCCGGGCCGCGACACCCGCCCGGCGAGCGACGTCGTCACCCGGACCTCGGGATGCCGTACCGCCAGCTCGGCGGCCAGCTCTCGTGCCTCGATGGTGCCGCCGAGGATCAGGATGTGCGGGGGCATGGGGCGAGCGTACGAGGTCACGGGGCCGGGAGGTCAGCGCAGGAGCAGTTGCAGGCCGCCGATGATCGTCGCCGCGATCACCAGTTGCTCGAACAGTCGCTGGTTGATGCGGTTCACGGCCCATTTGCCGATCAGCGCACCGGGCACGACGAACGCCGCCAGTGCCGCGTCGAGCAGCAGCGAGTGGCCGTCGATCAGGCCGAGCCCGACGCTGAAGGGCACCTTGGTCACGTTGACGATCAGGAAGAAGAAGGCCGATGTGCCGAGGAAGCCGAGCTTCCGGAAGCCGGCGGAGAGCAGGTACATCGACATGACCGGGCCGCCGGCGTTGGCGACCATCGTGGTGAAACCGCCGAGCACCCCGTAGGAGCGGGCCTTCACCCGCCCGGACCTGGTGGCCACCGAGTCCGGTTCGTCGTCGGCCTCCGCCTTGCGGCGGCGCCACAGGGTGACACCGGCCATGAGCAGTAGGATCGCGCCGATCGACGTCCGTACGACCGCGTCGTCGGCCCACACCAGGAACAGGGTCCCGATCACGACTCCCGCCGCGACCGCCGGGAACAGCCGCCACAGGGTGGGCCAGTGGGCGTGCCGCCGGTAGGTGAGGACGGCGAGCACGTCTCCGACGATCAGGATCGGGAGCAGTACGCCGGTGGAGGCGCGGGCGGGCAGGACGGCCGCGAAGATCGCCAGGCTGACCGTGTTGGCCCCGCTCACGGCGGTCTTGGAGAAGCCGACGAGCAGGGCCGCGGCGGCGAGCGCGGCGAATTCCCAGCCGGATATGTGCCAGAGCGTCATCGTGTTCATGCGAGGACCGATCGTATGTCCTTACATCTGCCCGCGTAAGGAGTGTCTCGCCAGGTGGCCCCTGCCACTGCCGCGCATCGGCGGACCATGACGTCCGTCCGGCGATGCTAGTTTCTGGCTGTGGCCGACACCCGCGAGCATGTCCTCCCCGGCACCCGGAGCACGATCACCGCACGTGAGTGGCCGCACGAGCGCCCGCGGTACGTCGCCCTCGTGGCGCACGGCTACGGCGAACACATCGGCCGGTACGCCGGGCTGGCCGCCGTACTCGTCGCGCACGGCGCCGCCGTCCTCGGGCCCGACCACCGGGGTCACGGCGGATCGGCCGGCGAGCGGGTGCTGATCGGCGACTTCGAGGACGTGGTCACGGACCTGCACTCCGTCGCCGATCTGGCCCGCGCCACGTACCCGGGTGTCCCCCTCGTCCTGATCGGCCACTCCATGGGCGGCCTGATCGCGTCCCGTTTCGCGCAGCGCCACGGCGACGAGCTCATCGCGCTGGTGCTGTCCGGGCCGGTGATCGGTGCCTGGGAGCTGCCGGGCCGACTGCTCGCCCTCGACGAGATCCCCGACGTCCCGATCAGCCCGGCCGCGCTCTCCCGAGACCCGGAGGTCGGTGCGGAGTACGCCGCAGATCCGCTGGTCTGGCACGGTCCGATGAAGCGGCCGACGCTGGAGGCCTTCGCCCGCACCCTGACGACGGTCGCCGACGCGGGCGGTATCGGCCGGGTGCCGCTGCTCTGGCTGCACGGCGGCGACGACCGGCTCGTCCCGCTCCCCGGCAGTCGCGTGGGCGTCGAGCGGCTGAGCGGCGGCGAGTTGACCGAGCACGTGTATCCGGGCGCCCGGCACGAGGTGTTCCACGAGACGAACCGGACGGAGGTCTTCGCGGACCTGATCCGTTTCCTGGACGGCGTGTTGGCCGGCGGCACGCGGTCAGCATGACCGTGCCAAACTGCTCGCACACCTCGTCGGGGTCGTCGTGGAACAGAGTCGAGCAGAGGAGCCTCGCGTGACCGGGACAGGACCCGCCGTCCAGCGGATCGACACGTCGAAGCCGCATCCGGCCCGGGTGTACGACTGGTTCCTCGGCGGCAAGGACAACTACCCGGTCGACGAGCAACTGGGCCGTCACATCACGGCACTTGACCCGGGCGCCCCCCGCACCGCGCGGGCCAACCGCTGGTTCATGCAGCGGGCGACGCGGCTGCTGGTCCAGCAGTCGGGCATCCGGCAGTTCCTGGACGTCGGCACCGGGATACCGACCGCGCCCAACCTCCACCAGATCGCCCAGTCCACCGCGCCGGACGCGCGGATCGTGTACGTCGACAACGACCCGATCGTGCTCGCGCACGCTGCGGCGCTGCTGCGCGGCACGCCCGAGGGTGCGACGGAGTACCTCCAGGCCGACGCCCGCGAACCGCTCACGATCCTCGAACAGGCCGCCAGCGTCCTGGACTTCGACCGGCCGATAGCCCTCTCGCTGATCGCCCTGCTGCACTTCGTCGCGGACGAGGACGGCGCCCACGAGCTGGTGGACACCCTGATCGGCGCGCTGGCGCCGGGCAGTTGTCTGGTGCTGTCCGCGATGACCGCCGACTTCGAGCGGGAGAAGGTGGAGCGGGGCATCGCCGCCTACGCGGCGGGCGGGGTGACCCTGGTGGCCCGCTCTCACACCGAAGTGAGCGGTTTCTTCAAGGGACTTGAGCCGATCGAACCGGGGATCGTGTCCGTGGCCGACTGGCACCCGGAACTCGCGGAGGGCGAGACACCGCTCGGCGAGGGACCGATCTCGCTGTACGGCGGAATCGGCTTCAAGGCCTGACAAAGCGCCCGGGAGCCGGCCCCGGGACATCCACCGAACGGTCAGGCGGAGGCGTCCACGGACACGTCCACGGCCGCCTCCGCGTGCGTGACGAAGTCGTCGACCAACCGGTGGAAGAGCGCCGCGAGTTGCCGCAGGTCCTCCGAGGACCAGTCCGCCAGCGCCATCTCCATGCCCCGGCGGCTCACGTCCCGGATGCGGTTGACGGCGGCCAGTCCGCTGTCGGTGAGCTGGATGCGCTGGGCGCGGCCGTCGTCGGGGTCCGGGATGCGGACCACGTGGCCGAGTTGCTCCAACTGCCGTAGCTGGCGGGTGACATGGGAGGCCTCCACCGACATCCGGACCGCCAGGACCCCGGGGCGCAGCGGCTCGCTCTCGGCGATGTAGCGCAGGATCGCCACGGCGGCCCGGTCCAGGGGCAGCCCGACCATCGCCATCAGACGCTCGTGCTGCCGGGCCCGCCCGGCCAGATAGGCGATCCGGGTCAGGACCCGCTCGATCTCGACTACGTCCGCCGGGACGGGCGCTGTTGCGGGTGGCGGTGTGGACATGCGCCCACCGTAACAGGTACTTGCCTGAGTTAAGCAAGATCCGAGACGGTTGCTTGACTTAAGTAACGCATTTATGGTTGCCTAACTCAAGCAAGTCCAGAGCGGGGGGCACCGAAGCGGAGGTGTCCCCGTCGCGCCGTACGCCGTGGGGACGGAGTACGGCGCAGTCACCGGACCCGGCGGCCGGAGCACTCCCCCGTCCGCCGCCGGGGCCGGTGACACCCCTCACGCACATCGAAAGCGAGTCCCCCATGGCCATGATGAAGTCCGTACAGACCGGTGCCGTCGACAAGATCGACGTGGTGGACGTCGAGCGTCCGGTGCCCGGCCCCAAGGACGCCCTCATGAAGATCCGCGCCTGCGGGATCTGCGGCACCGACACCTTCTTCCTGCACATCGGCGGCGGCCCGTTCGGCGCGGGCGGCACCATGGTGCCGGTCCCCCTCGGGCACGAGCCGGCCGGCGAGATCGTCGAGGTCGGCGCCGAGGTGACGGGTCTGAAGGCCGGGGACCGGGTGGTCGTCAACCCGCAGGGCTCCCCCTCCGGGATCATCGGCTGCGGCGGCAAGCACGGCGCCATGAGCGACTACCTCCTGCTGGAGGACTGCGAGATCGGCAAGAGCGTCACCGTCTTCCCCGACGCCGTGCCCTTCGACGTCGCCGCCCTCAACGAGCCGATGGCGGTGGCCCGGCACGCCGTGAACCGTTCCGGGGCGAAGCTCGGCGACAAGGTCGTCATCTTCGGTGCCGGGCCGATCGGTCTCGGCGCGGCGATCTGGCTGAAGCTGCGCGGGGTCGAGCACGTCGTCGTCGCCGACGTCATCGCCTCCCGCCTGGAGACCGCGCTCGCGGTCGGCGCGGACGCCGTCATCAACTCCGCCGAGGAGGACGTGACTTCACGCCTGACCGAGTTGCACGGGCAGGCCGCCAACGCGCTCGGCCAGCCGCGCGCCGGCACCGACATCTACATCGACGCCGCCGGTGTCGCCGCCGTCGTCAACACCACGGTCGACTCCGCGAAGTGGGGCGCCAAGCTGGTCATGGTCGCCGTACAGAAGAAGGGCGCCGACATCGACCTCGGCGGCATGCTGCGCAGCGAGCTGACGCTGATCGCCTCGCAGGGCTACCCCACCGAGATCTTCGAGGTCACCCAGGAGATCGTCGAGCACCACGAGCGGTTCGCCAAGCTGATCAGTCACCGGGTGCCCTTCGGCGAGGTCGAGCACGCCTTCGAGCTCGCGCTGACGCCGGGCGCGGCCGAGAAGATCGTCGTCACCTTCGACGAGTAGACGAGTAGACGAGCAGCGGACGGCGCGCCGGTCCCACCGCCCCCGGCGGGCACCGGCGCACGCCCGGCCGCCTCGGACAGGCCCCCACACCATGATCCACCGCCTGCAGCGGGTGCTGCGCCGCCATCCCCGTACCGTCGACCTGGTCCTCGCCGCCGTACTCCTCGCCTGCGCCTTCCCCGGCAGCGTGCTGACGATCCCGGGCCGTGACCTCGAAGTCCCTTGGTGGCCGGGCGTGTTGGTCTCGGGTCTCTCCTCGCTCGCCCTGCTGTGGCGACGCACCCTGCCGCGCACCACCGTGGTGGTCACCCTCTGCTGCGCCATGGCCGTGGCCGCGCTCGGCTACGTCGTCACGGTCCTGGCGATCGGGCCGCTCATGGTCGCGCTGTACACGCTGGCCCTGCGCTCCGAGCGGACCACCGCGAACCTCTTCACCGCCTCCGGCATCACCCTGCTGGTGGGCACGGCCGTGATCGTGGGCCCCAACAGCGAACCGCTGATCCTGAAACTGCTCGGCCCGGCCTTCTGGCTGCTGCCGCCCACCTCGCTCGGCACCACGACCCGGCTCCGCGCGGCCTGTCTGGAAGCGGTGCAGGCCCGCGCCGAGCACGCGGAACGCACCCGCGAGCAGGAGGCCCGGCACCGTGTCACCGAGGAACGCATGCGGATCGCCCGCGATCTGCACGACGTCGTCGCCCATCACCTCGTACTGGCCAACCTCCAAGCCGGCACCGTCGTACGGCTGATGCGCAGCCGCCCCGAGGAGGCCGAGCGGATCGCCGGTGAACTCGCGGGCACCACGCTGTCGGCCGTCCGCGAACTCAAGGCCACCGTAGGCCTTTTGCGGCACGCGGACGACTCGGAGACTCCTTCGGGCCCTGCGCCCGGACTGGGCCAACTCGCCGAGCTGGCCGCCTCGTTCGAACCCGTCGGGCTCGTCGTCAGCGTCAGCACGGAGGGCAGACCGCAGCCGCTGTCCGCCGGTACGGATCTCACGGCGTACCGCATCGTGCAGGAGGCGCTCACCAACGTGACCAAGCACGCGGGAACGGGCTCGGCCGAGGTGCGGCTCAGCTACTCGCACGACCGGCTGGGCATCACGGTCACCGACCACGGAGGTACGGCAGCGCCCCCCTTCCCCGCCGCCGGTGGCGGGTACGGCGTCATCGGCATGCGGGAGCGGGCCCTCTCCGTCGGCGGGCGGTTCGCGGTGGGGCACCGCCCGGAAGGCGGGTTCGAAGTCGTCACCGAACTGCCGTTGCTCCCCCGTTCACCGGCCCACACCCAGAATTTACTTGCGTAACTCAATCAATCTCATTATGGTTGAGTGAGTCAAGCAAGTCCGCTTGTCCCTGATCGTCGCCGCTCGTTCCCGATGGAGGCTCCGCCATGTCCGACGCCCTTGCCCGACCCGCCGAAGCGGGCTCCTCCGCTCCGCCGAGGTCGAACGCCGTCGTCGCGGTGCTGGCCTTCGCGGGAATCGTCGTCTCGCTGATGCAGACGCTGGTCATCCCGATCATCCCGGAGCTGCCGAAGTACCTGAACGCCTCCGCGTCGAACACCGCGTGGGCGGTCACCGCCACCCTGCTGGCCGCCGCCGTGGCCACCCCGGTCGTGGGCCGGCTCGGCGACATGTTCGGCAAGCGCCGGATGCTGCTGACCAGCATCGTGCTGCTGGTGTCCGGCTCGATCGTGTGCGCCCTGGCCGACTCGCTGGTCCCGATGGTCATCGGCCGCGCGCTGCAGGGGCTGGCCGCCGCGGTCGTCCCGCTCGGCATCAGCATCATGCGGGACGTCCTGCCCAGCGACCGGCTGGCCGGCTCCACCGCCCTGATGAGCGCCTCGCTCGGCGTCGGCGGCGCCCTTGGTCTGCCCTCGGCCGCCTTCATCGCCGACCACTACAACTGGCACATCCTGTTCTGGACGTCCGCCGTCCTCGGCGCCGTGTCCTTCCTGCTGGTCCTGCTGATCGTGCCCGAGTCCAAGGTCCGCACCGGGGGCCGCTTCGACCTGGTCGGCTCGCTCGGACTGTCCGCCGGACTGGTCTCCCTGCTGCTCGCGATCTCCAAGGGCTCCGACTGGGGCTGGACCAGCGCGACCACCCTGGTGCTCGGTGTCGCCGCCGTAGTGATCCTGCTCTCCTGGGGCTGGTACGAGCTGCGCAGCCCGCAGCCGCTGGTCGACCTGCGGACGACCGCGAAGCCGCAGGTGCTGTTCACCAACCTGGCCTCGATCGCCCTCGGTTTCTCGATGTTCGCGATGTCCCTGGTACTCCCCCAGCTGCTGCAGCTGCCCGCCCAGACCGGCTACGGCCTGGGCAAGTCGATGCTGACGGTCGGCCTGGTGCTGGCCCCGCAGGGTCTGGTCATGATGGCCATGTCCGCGGTGTCGGCGGGCGTCACCAAGGCCAAGGGCCCCAAGGTCACCCTGATGATCGGCGCGCTGATCGTGGCCTCCGGCTACGCCCTGAACATCCTGCTGATGTCCGAGGTCTGGCACCTCATCCTGGTCTCCTGCATCATCGGCGCCGGTGTCGGCTTCACCTACGGCGCCCTGCCCGCCCTGATCATGGGCGCGGTCGACCCGTCCCAGACCGGTGCCGCCAACAGCCTCAACACCCTGATGCGGTCCCTGGGCACCAGCTTCGCCAGCGCCATCGCCGGTGTGATCCTGGCCCAGATGACCACCGACTTCGGCGGCTCCGCCCTTCCGTCGGAGAACGGCTTCAAGGCGGTCATGGCGATCGGTGCGGGCGCCGCGCTGCTGGCCTTCTTCCTCGCCACCCTCATCCCGGCCCGGCGCATCCCGGCCACCGACGCGCCGGCCGCGGCACCGGCCGTCGCCGAGGAGGTCTCCGAGGCCAAGGCGTAGGGCATCCTGGCCACCGGGACCACGGCGGTCACCGTCCCGCGTTTCACGGGACGGTGACCGCCCACTGCTTTCCCACCCGCCCCGTCGTTGCCCGGCACAGAGCGAGGAGTACCTCATGACAACACCCAACTCCCGTGGCACAGAGGCCGGTTCGGCCGCCGCGCCGGTGGTGCGGTGCACCGCCGGCGCGGTGCGCGGACGGCTGGAGGACGGGCTCGCGGTCTTCCGCGGCATCCCGTTCGCCGAACCGCCCGTCGGAGAGGCCCGCTTCCAGGCACCGCGCCCGGTACCCGCCTGGGACGGCGTGCGCGACGCCCTCGACTTCGGGCCGCCGCCCCCGCAGGAGTCCGGCTTCCAGGGCCGCCGGAACGTGCTGACGGGGCCGATGGGCGACGACTGGCTGACCGTCAACGTGTGGACACCCGCACCCGATCCGGCGGCCCGCCTCCCGGTCATGGTGTGGATCTACGGCGGGGCCTACAAGCTGGGGCACTCGGGCAGCCCCGGCTACGACGCCCAGCACATCGCGCGTGACGGCGACGTCGTGGTCGTGAGCCTCAACTACCGTGTCGGCATTGAGGGGTTCGCGCGCATCGACGGAGCGCCCGCCAACCGGGGGCTGCTCGACCAGGTCGCCGCCCTGGAGTGGGTGCGGGACAACATCACCGCGTTCGGCGGTGACCCGGAGCAGGTCACGGTCTTCGGTGAGTCGGCCGGTGCCGGGTCGGTGGCCGCGCTGCTGGTCATGCCGAGCGCGTCCGGACTGTTCCGGCGGGCGATCGTGCAGAGTGCGCCGGACTCCTACTTTTCGGACGCGCTGGCCAAGGACATCGCGTCCGCGATCGCCGGGGAGGCGGGGCTGCGCCCCACGGCCGCCGACCTCGCGACCGTGGACCCGCGTCAACTGACCGTCGCGGGCGAGACGTTGACCGACAAGATGCACCAGCACGCGGCCCGGTGGGGGTCGGTCGCCCACACGCTGACGCCCTTCGCGCCGGTCGTGGACGGCGAGGTGCTGCCCACCACCCCCTGGGAGGGCCTCGCGGCCGGCGCGGCCCGGGACGTGGAGCTGATCCTCGGTCACAACCGGGACGAGACCCGTCTGTTCACCGCGCTCGGCGGACAGCTCGGGAAGATCACCGAGGAGGACGCGGTGGCGAGCCTGCGCCGGTTCGGGCCGGGGCCCGACACCGAACAGGCCTATCGCGCCGCCTTCCCCGGTGCCTCGCCGGGCGAGTTGGACGAACTCGTCCGCTGCGACCGGGTGTTCCGCATGCCCTGTCTGCATCTGGCCGAGGCGCAGGTCGGCGCGGGCGGTCGCGCGCACGTCTACGAACTCACCTGGCCGGCCCCGGGGTTGGGCGGTGTACTGGGCGCCTGCCACGGCCTCGACATCCCGCTGCTGTTCGGCACGTTCACCGCCGACCTGGGAAATCTGCTGTTCGCCGACGTCGAGCCGTCCACCGAGGCCCTGGCGCTGTCGTCCCGGTTCCGGTCGTCGTGGGCGGAGTTCGCGCGAACGGGCGACCCGGGCTGGCCCGCCTACGACACCGAGCACCGGTGGGTGCAGATCCTGGACGCCCACCCCGTGGTCGCCGCCTACCCCGAGGAGACCTCACGGCGGCTGTGGGAGGGCTACGCCTTCCGCGCGCTGCCGCTGGCCGAGTAGCCGAGGGGAGAAACCGGGCCGCGTACCGTCACGGGTTCTCCCCCTTCCCGGCGAGCAACCGCTCCAGCCGGTCGAAGCGTTCGTGCAGGGCGCGGGCGGTCTCCTCGCTCAACTCCTTGGCTCCGTGGGCGAGATGGTGGCGGCGGCGCTGTTCGCGGCCGACGAACCAGGTGGCCAGGGCCGCGGTGACCAGGCCGTAGGTGGTGATGCCGACGACCATCACCACCGAGCCGACGACGCGGCCCCACAGGGTGACCGGATAGAAGTCGCCGTACCCGACCGTCGTCGCCGTCTCGATCGACCACCACAGGGCCCTCGGGTATGTCGTCAGATTGGCGCCGCGGGCTCCGTGTTCGACGGCGACCACGGCCCACGAGCCGACGAGCATCACCACGCCGAGGACCGCCGTCGCCGCGCCCGCCGCCTTCAGATGGAGGGAGCGGCCCTCCCGGCCGAGCAGCAACTCGACCGCCCTGGTGAGGAATCCGGGCAGCATGGTCACTCCTTGGCGTCACGGTGCCGGGGCCTGGGGCCAGTGTCGGGGCGGGGACGGGTGCGGGCATGCCGGACGGGGCGTTCGAGTTGCCGTACGACGTGCGGCGTTGTGCGCTGGAGGGCACTGCTGCCTGCTCCGACCGCCCGCCCCACCAGAGGGAGGACCGTGCCATGACGGCGCAACCCCGAGCCGTTCCGGAGACCTTCGCGTTCACCTGCGGTGACTGCGGCCACTTCTGGGAGGCTACCTTTCAGGTCATGTTCTTCACCGATCCGACCGACGCCTCCGGCCTGACCACGCAGGAGTACGTCGACGAGGAGGGCAGGGCCATGAGGTCGCCGCTCACCGACGCGGTCTGCCCGAAGTGCGGCGGGCGGACGGTGGATGTGCTGGAGGCCGGGCTCGCCGAACGGGCGCGCCGCGCGGAACGCGAACCCCATCCACCGCATGAGCACCATCTGCATCTGCCGCACCGGCACTCCGGGCCGCAGGAGCAGCCGCCGGACAGCGCACCCTGACACCACGCCTCTCACCCGAACGGCCCCCTGCGCTGGAGGGCCGGGCGGCGCGATGGTGCCCTGAGGGGGACCGCCGCTCCCCCTGGAGGCCCCGCCATGCACCGTCGCCCGTCCTCCCGCCCCGTCCGCGTCCTCGCCGCAGCCCTCGCGGCGGGCACGCTGCTGACCTGCGCGGCCTGCTCCGGCGGCAGCGGTGGCGCGGGCGGTGACAGCGCCTCGGACGTCGCCGCCTCCCCGCTCGCCGCGAAGTCCCCGCTCGCCTCGCCCCGTACCGGCAAGTCCGCCGCCCCCGTCCTCACTGAGGCCGGAGCCAGGGCCGCGTTGATCACCGAGGCCGACCTGGAGGACAACTGGACGCAGGTCAAGGACGCCGCCGGCTGGGGCGACAAGCTCGTCATCGGCAAGGTCGACGTCGGCGCCTTCCTCACCGCCAAGACGAACGCCGCCGACTGCCAGAAACTGCTCGACGCGCTCTACGGCGACGATCTCCTCGGCAGGCCGTCCGGCGCGTCCGCGCTGACCGGGTTCGAGCAGAGCGAGTCCCGGCTGCTGTACCAGGTCGCCGCCTACGACCGTGCCCGGCTCGGCGCCTCCCTGAACTGGCTGAAGACGCTGCCGGTGAAGTGCGACCAGTTCACCGCGACCGACTCCAAGGGCGGCCGGCGCACGGTCCAGGTCATCGAGGACGAGGTGCCGGCCGTGGGCGACGCACGGCAGGGTCTCCAGGTGACCGTCACGAGCGCGGGCGCCGCCCAACCCACCACGCTCACCCTGGAGTTGGCGGTCGTCCGGGTCGGCACCGACGCGATCACCGTGACGTCCGGCGGCCTCAACGGCACGGAGTCCGGCACGACCAAGGCCGCCGTGCAGCAGGGCACCTCGCACCTGAAGGACGTACTGGCCGGGAAGACACCGCCCGCCCAACCCGGCAACCTGGACTGACGGTTCGCCGTCCCCGAAGAACATGTGCCCGATCGTCGCGAACCCTTGGGCCCGGTGATCAACTCGCGGCACAATGGCGGGGACGGCGACGCGGGCGACAAGGAGTCAAGACGTGAGTGACAGCGACACCCCGGCAGAGGAACCGACCCGGCTCAACACCGGTGTGGCGCACAACGCGCGCGTGTGGAACTACTGGATCGGCGGCAAGGACAACTACGAGATCGACCAGCGGGTCGGCGAGCACGTGGCCGGCATGTTCCCGGTGATCCGTGAAGTGGCCCGCGCCGACCGGGACTTCCTCGGCCGGGCGGTGCGGTTCCTGGCCGGTGAGCTCGGAGTACGGCAGTTCCTCGACATCGGCACCGGACTGCCGACGGTCGACAACACCCACGAGATCGCCCAGCGCGTCGCACCGGACGCGCGGATCGTGTACGTCGACAACGACCCGCTGGTGCTGATCCACGCCCGCACGCTGCTGACCAGCACCCCCGAGGGCGTCACCGACTACATCGACGCCGATGTGCACGCCCCGGAGACGATCGTTCAACGAGCCGCCGACACACTGGACTTCGAGCGTCCCGTCGCGGTGATGATGCTGGGCATCCTGAACTTCATCCTCGGCACCGAGGTGGCCCGGGAGGTCGTGCGCAGTGTCATGGCCTCGGTCCCCTCCGGGAGTTTCCTGGTCCTCACCCACCCCACCTTCGACGCCGACCTCGGCGGCGAGGGCAACGTCCCGGCGATGGCGTTCTGGAACGAGAACGCCACTCCCCCGATCACCGCCCGCAGCCGCGCCGACGTCGCCGCCTTCTTCGAGGGCCTCGACCTCCTCGACCCCGGTCTGGTGCCGTGCTCCCGGTGGCGCCCGGACGCCGACTCCCCGGCCGTGGTACCGCAGTTCGGAGCGGTGGCCGTGAAACCCTGACGGCGCAGCCGACCAGGACGCGACCGTGGAGGACGTATGACCACCCTTGCCGACCCACTGCCCGGCGGACGCCCCGGCGAGGTCGAGCGCGCCACCGCACTGGCCACGGAGCTGACCGGGCGGGGGGTGCACGGGATCGTCCTGGCCTACGTCGACACCGCGGGCGTTGGCCGGGTGAAGACGGTCCCGACCGCGAAGCTCGCCTCTGCCGCGGCCTGGGGCGTCGGCATGTCACCGGTGTTCGACACCTTCCTGGCGAACGACTCCATCGTCACCACCGACGTCCTCGGCTCACCGGACGGCGACCTGCGCCTGTACCCCGACCTCGACCACCTGGCCGTCCTCTCCGGCCAGCCCGGCTGGGCCTGGGCCCCGGTCGACAGGATCACCCAGGAGGGCGAGCGGCACCCCGGCTGCAGCCGCACGTTCCTGCGCCGTGTCGTCACGGACGCGGAGCGGCGGCACGGGATCACCTTCCGGGCGGGCATCGAGATCGAGTGGGCCCTCGGCCTGGACACGGCACCCGACGGCGCGTTCGTCCCCGCCACGACGGGTCCGGCGTACGGCGCGACCCGGCAGGTCGAACTGAGCGACTACGGCGCCGAGTTGCTGTCGGCGCTGGCGGCGCAGAGCGTGGACGTGGACCAGTTCCACCCCGAGTACGCGGCCGGGCAGTTCGAGCTGTCGGTCGGCGCGCTCGACCCGGTCGCGGCGGCCGACCGCAGTGTCCTCGTACGGCAGACCGTACGCGCGGTCTCCCAACGGCACGGCCTGCGCGCCTCGTTCACGCCGGCCGTCCTCGCGCAGGGCGTCGGCAACGGCGGGCACATCCACCTCTCGGCCTGGCGCGACGGCGCGAACCTGCACACCGGGGGCGACCGGCGCTACGGCATGACGGCCGGGGCCGAGTCGTTCGCGGCCGGTGTCCTCGCCCACCTCCCGGCCCTCACCGCCGTAACCGCGCCGAGCCCGGCCAGCTACTTCCGCCTCCAACCCTCCCAGTGGGCCGGAGTGTTCACCGCCTGGGGCCGGGAGACCCGCGAGGCCGCGGTGCGTGTCGTCACCGGTACGGCCGGGCTGCGCGCCCAGGCGGCGAACCTGGAGGTGAAGCCGGTCGACCTGGCCGCCAACCCCTATCTCGCCCTCGGCTGCCTGATCACCGCAGGACTCGACGGCCTCACCTCCTCGACCGCCCTCCCCGAGGAGACCACCGGAGACCCCGCACACCTCGGCACGACGGAGGCAACGGCCCGTGGTGTACGGCGACTTCCGACCTCGCTGGCCGAGTCGGTCGCCGAGTTCCGCAAGGACGAGCTGCTGCGGGCCGCGCTGGGCACGGTGCTCGCCGACGCGGTGATCGCCGTACGGCAGGGCGAGATCGCGGCCGTGGCCGAGCTGGACGACGAGCGGATCGCGGCGGCCTACCGCTGGAAGTACTGACGATGGGCACCGGACCGGTCCACGAGGCGCTCGCCGCACTGGAGTTGGTGGACCACCACTGCCACGGGGTCGTCACCGAGGACCTGGACCGGACGGCCTTCGAGTCACTGCTCACGGAGGGGGACGTCTGGCCCGGCAGCGGGATCTCACCGTTCGACAGCCCGGTCGGGATCGCCGTACGCCGTTACTGCGCACCCCTGTTGGACCTGGAGCGGCATGCGCCGGCCGACGAATACCTCGCCCGGCGCGCCGAGTTGGGGCCGGTCGAGGTCAACCGGCGCTTCCTCGCCGCGGCCGGGACCGGGGTGTTCTGCGTCGACACGGGGTTCGCCCCGCATGCCATCACGACACCCGCCGAACTCGCCGGGGCCACGAGCGCGGTCGCCCATGAGGTCGTACGGCTCGAAACCGTCGCGGAGGGTGTGGCCGCGCGGGGTGTCGAGCCGGACGGGTATGCCGACGCCTTTCGGACCGCCGCCCTGGACGCGGTGCGGCGGCCGGGGGTGGTGGGGGTGAAGTCGGTGGCCGCGTACCGGACCGGGTTCGATCTCGACCCGGCCCGGCCATCGGAGGCGGAGGTGACCCGGGCGGCCCGCGCCTGGCTGGCCCGCGGCGGACGGCTCGAAGACCCGGTGCTGACGCGGGAGTTGCTGTGGACCGCGGTCGACCTGGGACTCCCCCTCCAGCTCCACACGGGCTTCGGCGACAACGACATCCGGCTGCACCGCACGGACCCCGCCCTGCTGACGGACTGGCTGCACCTGACCGCCGGCACCATCCCGGTGCTGCTCCTGCACTGCTGGCCGTACCAGCGCCAGGCCGGCTACCTGGCGGCCGTCTTCGAGCGGGTGTACCTGGATGTGGGACTCACCCTGCATCATGTAGGTCCGGTCCGGGCTCGGGCGGTACTGGCTGAGGCGCTGGAGATCACACCCTTCCGCAAACTGCTGTACAGCTCCGACGCCTATGGTCTGGCCGAGTTCTACGGGCTCGGCGCGCTGGCGTTCCGCCGGGGTCTGGGGGATCTTCTCCAGGACCGGGTGGACGCCGGCGAACTGGGCCTGCCCGACGCGCTGCGACTGGCGCGCTGGGCGGGAGCGGACAACGCCCGCCGGGTCTACCGGCTATCCGACGGACACTGAAAGTATGATCAAGCAATGTCTGACATGACCGATACCACGCCCGGTTGGCTGTCCGCCGACGATCTCGAACAGGCACGCGCCCGCATGCCGATCCTGTACGTCGAGGCGGTGCCCGTCCGCGTAGACGACAGCGGCGAGGTGACCAGCATCGGCCTGCTGCTGCGCATCGGCCCCGACGGCACGGTCAACCGCACCCTCGTCTCCGGCCGCGTACTGCACCACGAGCGGGTCCGCGACGCGCTGCTGCGCCACCTGGAGAAGGACCTCGGCCCGGTCGCGCTGCCCCGCATCCCGGCCTCGCTGCAGCCGTTCACCGTCGCCGAGTACTTCCCCACCCACGGGGTCACCCCGTACCACGACCCCCGGCAGCACGCGGTGTCCCTCGCCTACGTCGTACCGGTCACCGGTGACTGCCGGCCCCGGCAGGACGCCCTCGACCTGGTGTGGTTCAGCCCGGAGGAGGCCGCCTCGGAGGCGCTGCGCAGCGAGATGCCGGGCGGGCACGGGGTGTTGCTCAAGCAGGCGCTGGCGCACGTGGGCTGCGTGTCCTGACCGGGACGGCCACCGCGGCTCAGGCAGTGTCGCCCGGGCTGCGCTGACTGCTGCCGGGTTCGCCGTTGTCGCGCCGCCACTCGACGACCAGCTCGTCCTTGGTACCGAAGCGGACCAGATGCCGGCCCACCACGTCTTCCAGCCGATCGAGGAACTCGGGCTCCGCCTCCACCGCGAGCAGCAACGCCCCCTCGGTGGCGGTCAGCGATCCTGTGCCGTCCTGGAAGACGAGACGCCCCTCCCCGGTCTCCTCGTCCCAGCTGGTCTCGCTGCGCCGGCCCAGGTGGGAGGCGAGTTGTTTGGCGTAGCGCTGCGGTCGGTCGGTGACGACGCGTGCTTCCGATCGGGACATGACGGCTCCAGGGTGACGGGGGTGCGCAACGACTCGATGGTGCCGGAGAGTCGGACCGACCGCACGCACACGACACCCGGCACGATCCGCAACGTATGGATGCCGTCCCGGTCGCCTTCGCGGGCCGGACGCGATCGCCCCGCCTCCGCCCCGTCCATCCGTCAGGCCGATCCGCGCTCGATCACATGCCCCGGCGCCCTGGTGATCCCGCCCGTGCCGAGACCGAGCGCGACGCGTGCGGCGAGCCGGCCGTGGGCCTCGGCGTCGATGCGGACGGTGGTGAGCGCGGGCGTGACCAGGGCGCCGTACTCGGTGTCGTCGTAACCGATGACGGCCACGTCGGAGGGGACGCTCAGCCCCAGGTCGAGCAGGGCGGTCAGGGTGCGCAGGGCGATGTCGTCGTCGAAGGCGGCGACCGCCGTCACCTCGTCGTGCGCGGCGAGGAACGCCCTGACGGCCGCGGTTCCGGCGTCCCTCGGCCGGGGTACGGCGAACGGGATCAGCGGGGGCAGCCCGAGCCGGTCCGTGGTCGCGCGGGCGAAGCGCAGGCGCAGTTCGGTCAGTTGCGTGTCGTCGCCGGGCAGGGCCATCGCCATATGGATGTGGCCGCGGCCCGCCAAGTACCGGATCTGCAGGGCGGCATGGGCGGCGAAGCCGTTCTTCCAGTCCTCCTCGTCGGGCTCGTGGCCGCTCAAGTAGGCCTCGGCGAACCGGAGTACGGCACGGGGCGCGATGGTGTCCAGGACCTGCTGGGTCGAGTGCGGCGCCGAGTGGCCGTGCCGCACGAGCAACACGTGGTCGTGCGCGGCGAGTTCGTCGTCCAGACCGCGGACGTAGCTGCGCGAGTAGTTGCCCTCAAGACCCCAGTCGATGTTCAGCACGACGATCCGCGAGGAGCCCTCGCGCAGGGCGCGCGCGATGCCGTGCGGGACGTAGCCGAGGTCGCGGGCCGCACCCTTCACCCGCTCGCGGGTCGCCGCCGAGATCGTCTGATTCGGGTCGTCGTTCAGGACGAAACTGACGGTGGCCCGCGACACCCCGGTCGCCGCGGCGACATCGTTCAGCGTCACCCGCCGCGCGCCGCCCATCACCACTCCCCGCTGCCGAAACCTCGCATGTGCGCACCCTAATCCAGCGCACCCCGGTTCGTTCCGGGTCATCGCCGCACGACTCTCGCCGATGCCGGAGCGCCTCTACCGGCGTCCGGTACCGTCGCAACGCCTGATCCCGATCGTCCCCGCCACCCCTGCCGCCGCTGACCCGAGGAGGGCATCGGATGACCAGCCCCGACTCCGCTGCCGACAGCGGGATCTGGGACCCCTTCGGCACTCTGAGCCGCGCGTTGTGGATCGGTGGCGGCCAGTGGGCCGGCAAGTCGGCCGTGGCCCGCCTGCTGGCCGTCCGATACGGCATCACCGCGTATCACTACGACTTCCACGACGCCCGCGGTCACAACGACCGCAGGATCGCCCGCCGTCTCGCCCTCGGTGAGCCGGTCACCGACCCCGGCCCGGACAAGGTGTGGGTCCGCACCACCCCCGAGGAGATGGCCGCCGAGACCCTGGCGCAGTTCCCGGCGCGGTTCGCATGGGCCCTGGACGACCTGCGCGCGCTCGTCTCGGGCCGCCCGATCCTCGCCGAGGGCTGGGACCTGCGTCCCGAACTCGTCGCGTCCGTCGTCGACTCGCCGCGTCGGATGGTCGTCATGGTGCCGACACCCGGGTTCCGTCGACATCAGCTCGACCGCCTGCCCAGGGCCGCCTCCCTGGGACACCGGGTCAGCGACCCGGCCCGCGCACAGGCCAACCGCCTGGCCCGCGACCGTCTCGTCGCCGAGGACGCCGCCCGCTCCGCCCGCCGGCTCGGCATCCGCGTGATCGAGATCGACGGTCACCAGGACACCGACGCGGGCGCCGGGCTGGTCGCCGACCACTTCGCCCCCTACCTCCCGCAGCAGGACCGCAAGGCCTGATCCAACGAAGACCTCGACCTGCGTGTGGCCGCCGCACGGGCGGTCAAGCGCCTCCCCTGGCCCGTACGGCGGCGCGCGAGCGCGGCGGATCCGCGGGGCGGGGCGTTCTTCCGGCGGACGGTGTCCGGGCTCGACAACCGCACGATCGTCTTCGCCCGACCCACAACGTCGTGGCCCCCGCCTCGAAGGCAGGGGCCACGACGTCCCCATCAACTTCTCCTGTACGTCAGTTCTTGCCCTTGGTGACGACCCACTTGCGGCCCACCCAGTTGCCGACCGTCTCGTAGCCGGAGCGGAAGGAGCCGAGCCAGTGGAGCTTCAGGTCGGCCTCGGCGGTGGACTTGACGGGGGTGTAGCTGCTCGCGTCGGTGTCCGGGCCGCCCGTGGTGTTCTTGGCGTAGTACGGGAAGGGGTAGACCGGGCGGGAGGCGGTGGCGTTGCCGCTGCCGTCGACGGACTTGGTCGTCAGGCTCGCCGGGGCGGCGCCCTCGGTGACCCAGTCGGTGATCGCGGTCAGCGCGTCGAAGGTGTTCGGGCCCTGGCCGCCGCCGCAGTGCGCGACGCCGGGGAGCAGGAACAGCCGGGCGAAGGACCTGGTGGCCGCCTCGCCGCCGACGGCCTTCTCAACTGCCTTGTAGTAGGCCATCGTTCCCACGGCCGGGATGTGCTGGTCGCCGAGACCGTGCCAGAGGACGAGCTTGCCGCCGGCCTTCTTGAACGCGGTGAGGTCGGGGTCGGTGGCGTCGTACATGCCCTCGTTGGGCCGCATCACCCTGTCGTAGTAGGCGGCTGTGAACTTGATGTCCTTGTAGGTCAGGGCCGGTTGGGGGCTGTCGAAGATCTGGTAGCGCAGGGTCTCCCGGACGAAGCCGATGTCGCCGCTCGCGCCGGTCGCGGTGGCCGGTGTGATGATGCCGGCCCAGTTCAGCTCGGAGCCGCGCAACTGGTAACCCGGGTACAGGAGTTGGCCGTGCTCGTCGGTCGGTCCCGCGTAGATGCGGCGCAGGGTGGTGACCTGGTCGGCGGTCAGGCAGTACGCGTCGGACGTCGAGGTCTGGCCGGTCCTGCACTGGATCGTGCCTGGGTCCCAGGTGCAGCTGAGCGGGTCGGCGATGATGCCGTCGGCGGGGGCGCCGCAGCCCTTGAGGACGGCCTTGTGCAGGTCGGCGAGGTCCGCGTTGGTGATCGTCGCCGGGCCGCCGTCGAGGTACACGGACTGGGCGGTCCAGGCGTGCGAGAAGGTGTTCAGCGCGGTGAAGTTGTTGGCCGGGGCGCCGGCGATGATGCCGTCGAAGTCGGTCGGGTAGCGCTGCGCCTCGGTGAGGCCCTGGTGACCGCCCTGGGAGCAGCCGTCGAAGTAGGAGTGGGTGGCCGCCTGGCCGTAGTACTGCTTGATGATCGCCTTGGCCGCCTGGACCAGTTCATGGTCGGACTTGTAGCCGAAGTCTGCGCTCAGGGTGGGGTCGCTGGAGAAGAGGCCGCCGCCCTGGTAGTGACCCTCGTCGCTGGAGGCGACGGCGAAGGCGCCGGTGGTCAGCGGGACGCAGCCGGTCGAAGCGGGGGCGTTGGTGACGCCGGTGCTGCCGCACAGGCCGCCGCAGCCGAGCTGGAGGTAGTTGGCCTGCCAGCCGGTCTCGGGGAGTTTGATCTCGAAGTGGAGTTGCGGGGCGATGACGCCCTTGACGTCACAAGCCGCCCAGTTGCCAAGGGTGTTGGCGCTCGCGGCGAGTTCGGTGGCCGAGCCGATCTCGAAGGGCACACCGGGGACGGCTGCGGCCAGGTCGAGTTGGGCGACGCCGGAGCAGGACATGGCCGGTGCGATGCCCGAGGTCGCGGTGTTCGCCGAAACGGCCTTCGCCGGGGCCGAGTCGGCGGCCTGCGCGCCGCCGGTCACGCTGTTGGCCAGCACCACGCTCGCGCCGGTCACCAGTGCCACGGCTGCCGCGAGGGTGGCCAGGAAGGTCGCCGAGTTCCACCGACACCATCTGAACAACTTGGGCATGCTGAGTACTCCGTTCGCTCGCCGGATGGGGGTCGTGCGGCGGCACGGCGAGGAACGTAGCTCTCCCTTAATCCGCAGGCAATAGCGTCGACTCTATTGTTGACGATTTTGTCGAAGAGTCTGGCCCGATATCGCCGACCAGGGCGGGAGCCGACGCCCGCCGCAACATCAGTTTTCTTTCTGCGTAACTTATTGATTGTACCGACCGTTAGGTCTAATTTATCGGCTCACTGGACCTTCGCTCCGCTCACTGACGGAAGGCCGCCGATGTCCTCCCAGACCCAGCTCACTCCCCCACGGGATGATGAGAGATCACCCTCGACGACCCGCAACGTCCTCGTCATCGTCGCTCTCGTATGGACCGTCCAACTGGTCGCGCTGATCGCCGCGTTGTCCGGCATCGCGCAGGCCGACATCGCGATCCACTTCAGGACCACCGAGATCGCGTGGTTCACCCTGATGACCCTGCTGACCGGCACGTTCTTCCTGCCGTTCGCGGTCAAGGCCGCGGCCGTCTTCGGCAAGAAGCGCGTCCTGCTCGTCGCCACGGGGCTCGGCTTCACGGGCGACCTGATCGCCGCCGTCGCCACCGACTACCGAACCCTGCTGATCGGCCGCGGCATCGCGGGCATCTACGCCGCCAGCGCCCCGCTCGCCTACGCCATCACCCGCGACGTCTTCCCCCGCAAGTGGGTCGGGGTCGCCAGCGGGATCCTGGCCGGCGGTGTCGGTCTCGTCGCGTTCGGCGGGCCGTTCCTGTCCGGCTGGCTGCTGGACGACTACGGCTTCCGCGGTGTCCTGTGGTTCATGGCCATCAGCACGGCCGTCAGCTTCCTGCTGGTTCTGGCCTTCGTGCCGGAGAGTCCGATCCGTGCGGCGGCCGGCCGGATGGACTGGGCCGGCGGAATCCTCCTCGGCGGCGGGGTCACGGCGCTCATCTACGCCGTCGGCCAGGGCACGCACTGGGGCTGGGGCAGCGGCAAGTTCATCGGCTGGGTCGTCGGAGCGGCGATCGCCCTGGCCGTCTTCGTCTTCGTGGAGCGCAGGGTCGCCGAACCCCTCTTCCCGCTCTCCATGACCCGCCGCCGCCCGGTGTGGACGGTCCTGCTGGCCACGTCCATCGCGGCCGGCTCGCTGAGCGCCGTCGGCGTGGTGATCCAGCTGCTGATCCTGATGCCGAAGATCCCCACCATCTCCGAGGGCCTGGGCTGGTCGGGTACGCACAACGCCATCGTCACCAGCCCGATCAGCGCCATGATCATCGTGGGGGCCGTCGGCACCGGACTGCTCTCCCGTCGGATGGACGCCCGCATCCTGCTGGGCACCGGCGCCGCGCTCGCGGTCCTCGGCTACGGCATCGGCACCCATCTGCACCACAGCGCCCCGCAGATCATCGAGATGGGCGTGATCGCGGGACTGGGCACGGGCATCGTGATGGCGATCGTGCCCATCATGATCATCGAGGTGGTCACCCCCGAGGAACAGGCGCTGGCCAACGGCGTCCAGACCCTCGGCCAGGGCGTCGCCCAGATCGTCGTCTCCCAGCTGGCCTTCGTCGTGATGGCCCAGCACGGGGCGGTCCTCAAGGGCACGCAGTTCTATCTCGACGCCGGATTCACCAACGGGCTCTGGCTGGTGGTCGGTTGCGTCGCCGCGGGCGCGGTGCTCGTCGCCCTGATCCCCAGGAGCAAGCGCCTCGACGAGGTGGAGGTCGGCCAGGCGGCCTGAAGTCAGTACGCCGCGAAGGCCGTTCTCCCGGCGACGGGCGAACGGCCTTCGGCATACGGCCGGTTCAGTCGTTCCGCACGTACTCCGCCGCCGCGTCCAGCAGCCAGTCCGTCAGATACCCGGCGAAGGACGAACGCACCAACACCCAGAATCCGGCGCCGGGTTCGTCCCGGCCGACCAGCACGGCCTGGGTGCGGGCCACGGTGGTCTGGGCGCAGCGCCCGGCGCCGAAGGCACGTGGGTGCAGGTCCAGGGGGCAGCCGTGGGCGAGCAGGTCGCTTGCCCGGGTGCCCGAGACGAGAAGGGTGGTTCGCTGGGCGGACACATCGGTGACGGCCACATGCTCATCACCGCTCGCCGCCCGGATCCTGCTCTCCACATCCCGCTGCGTGCCCGGCGGCCCCACCAGCAGCCACTCGTCGGGCCCGAGCCACAGCGCCCTCAACTCCCCCGCCCGCACGACCGTGTTGGGCTCCAGGGGCAGGGACAGACCAAGAGCGAGCCCTACGGCGTCCGCCGCCGCGCCCTTCGCGTCGAGCCGGACGTTCACCTGGGCCAGGAAAGGCAGCTCGGCCAGCCGGACCGCACCGCCGGAGGAGCGGGTCGCGGCGGCCAGCCGGCCCGCGGCACCCGCGAGGGGGCTGCGGCGCGGCACGGAGAGCGCGGTGTCAGCCATCGCGGCGGGCTCCTTCGGGGTCGTAGAGGACGGGGCTTGCGACGGTGACCGGGATCAGCCGGTCGCCCACCGGGGCGTAGAGGCGTTCGCCGATGCGGTCCCGGCCGCCCTTGATCAGGGCGAGAGCGAAGGTGCGGCCGAGGGCGGCGCTGCGGTAGCTGGAGGTGACGTGGCCGAGCATCGGGACAGGCGGGGCGGGCAGCACGCTGTCGGCGATCAGTTGGGTGCCCTCGGGGAGGAAGGCGGCGGGGTCGTCCGGGAGCAGGCCGACCAGGTGCTTGCGGTCGGGGCGGACGGCGTCGGCGCGGGCGTAGGAGCGCTTGCCGATGAAGTCGGGCTTCTTCTTCGACACCGCCCAACTCATGCCCAGATCATGGGGAGTTACCGTGCCGTCGGTGTCCTGGCCGATGATCGGGTAGCCCTTCTCGGCGCGCAGGACGTGCATGGTCTCGGTGCCGTACGGGGTGATGCCGAAGGGGGCACCGGCCTCGTAGAGCGCCTCCCAGAGGGCGAGGGCCTCCCACGGTGACACGTTGATCTCGTAGGCGAGTTCGCCGGAGAAGCTGATCCGGCACACCCTGGCCTCGATGCCCGCGACGGTGGTGTCCCGCCAGGCCATGAACGGGAAGTCGCCGTTGCTCACGGCCAGTTGGGGCGCGAGCGAGCCGAGTACCTCGCGGGAGCGGGGGCCGACCAGGGCGACGGTGGCCCACTGTTCGGTCACCGAGGCGCAGTGGACGCGGAGTTCGGGCCACTCGGTCTGGTGCCACTCCTCCATCCAGTCGAGTACGGCGGCGGCGTTGCCCGTGGTCGTGGTGACCAGGTAGCGGTCCGGTGCGAGGCGGATGGCGGTGCCGTCGTCGAAGACCATGCCGTCCGGGCGGCACATGACGCCGTAACGGATCATGCCGACCTTCAGGTTGCTCATCATGTTGGTGTAGAGCCGGTCGAGGAAGACAGGTGCGTCCGGGCCCTGTACGTCGATCTTGCCGAGGGTGGAACCGTCCATGAAGGCGACGCCCTCGCGGGCCGCCGCGCACTCGCGCAGCACCGCGGTCTCCATGTCCTCGCCGTCCTGCGGGTAGTACCAAGGGCGCTTCCACTGGCCGACGTTCTCGAACAGGGCGCCCTGCATGACGTGCCAGTCGTGCAGCGCGGTCGTACGGATCGGGTCGTGCAGCGCGCCCCGGTCGCGGCCGGCGAGGGTGGCGAAGGAGACGGGAGTGTAGGGCGGGCGGAATGTTGTTGTGCCGAGCGACGACACGTCCACGCCGAGGAGTTCGGCGACCACGCCGCTGGCCAGGATGCCGGAGGTCTTGCCCTGGTCGTTGGCGGTGCCGGCCGTCGTGTAGCGCTTGGTGTGCTCGACCGAGTTGAGCCCGGCACCGGTTGCGCGGGTCAAGTCTCCTACGGTGACGTCGCGTTGGAGGTCCACGAAGCGGGGGGCTTCGGTGGCGGAGGGGACGAGGAAGACCTGCATGGCGGGGGTGGTGCCGGGTTCGGTGGGCACCTGGGGCAGGTTCGGTGCCTCGGCGGTGTAGCCCTCGGCCTGGATCGCGCGGGCGCCTGCGGCTGCGCCCTGCGCGAGGGCTTCGGCCAGGTCGAGGGCGCCGTTCGCGCTGCCCGCGACCTCGACCGCCTGGCGGCAGATGTCGGGGACGAAGGAGCCGAGGGTGTCGTCGTAGCGGAGTTTGCCGCCCGCCTGGCTGAAGAGGTGGGCGACCGGGTTCCAGCCGCCGGAGACCAGGAGAAGGTCGGTCGCGAAGTGCCGTGTCGTGCCCGTGGTTTCGCCGTACGGGGCGACCGTCACGGCGGTCAGTCGCGGGGCGCCCTCGGTGCCGACGACGGCGTGTCCGGTCAGTACCTCTATGCCGGCCTCGCGGGCTCGGTGCGCCCACTCCTCCGGCGCGGACGGGCGGGTGTCCACGATTGCCGCGATCTGGACTCCGGCCGTTGCGAGGTCCAACGCGGCCGCGTACGCACTGTCGTTGGTGGTGAAGACGACGGCCTGGCTGCCTGGCAGGACGCCGTGCCGGTTGACGTAGGCGCGGGCCGAGGCGGCAAGCATCACTCCGGGGCGGTCGTTGTCCGCGAAGGCAAGTGAGCGCTCGTGCGCGCCCGTTGCGAGGACGACTCGGCGGGCTCGGATGCGCCAGACGCGTTCGCGGGAGACGTGGGTGGGGGCCGCTGCGCCGAGGTGGTTGGTGCGGCGTTCCACGGCGAGGAGGTGGTTGTCGTCGTAGTGGCCGAAGACGGTGGTGCGGGGCAGCACGCGTACATCGGGCGCGGAGGTGAGTTCCCCGCTCAACTCCGTTACCCAGTCGAGGAGTTGGGCCGTGTCCAGCAGGCTGCCGCCCAGTTCGGGGCGGTCGTCGGCGAGGATGACTCGGGCTCCGCTGTGGGCGGCGGCTGCGGCGGCTGCGAGACCGGCGGGGCCTGCGCCCACGACCAGGAGGTCGCAGTGGGCGTGGACGGCGTCGTAGCGGGACGGGTCCGGTTCGGTGGCCAGCCGGCCCTGGCCGGGGAGGCCGGCCGCGACCAGGCCGTCGTAGAGCTCGACCGTTGTCGCGGGGAGCATCGGTTCGGGGAAGGGGGCCTCGATCTGGATGACGGCGTTGGGTTCTTCGACTCCGGCGGTGAAGATGCCTCGGGGGCGGCCGAGTTTGATGCTGGTGCCGGTTTGGATGACGCCGTTGGCGAGGAGGGCGGAGGCGAGGGTGTCGCCCTTGTAGCCCGTGTATTCGGTGCCGTCGAAGGTGAAGGTGAGGGGGGTGTCTCGGTGGATTCGGCCGCGGGTGGGGTGGCGGAACGGATGGCCCGCGGCGGAGCCGCTGATGGATGCAGCGCCCCCGCCGCCCCTGCCCGTCCCGTCCTCCAGGGGCTCTGCCCCTTCGACCCCGCTCCCAGGGGGCTCCGCCCCCTGGACCCCCGTCGGCCCCGAAAGGGCCTCGTCCTCAAACGCCGGACGGGCTGATTCTGCGGTCGGTTGTGACTCCCCCGCCCGGTACACCGTCAGGATCTCGTTCGTCGACGTGTCCCGTACCGCGTTGAACCAGCGGCGGCACCCCGCCGCGTGGCTCCAGCGTTCCGCGAAGGGGCCCTTGGGGTTGGCGCGGAAGAAGAGGTAGCGGGCCCACTCCTCGTCGGTCAGGTCGGCCTGGTTCTCCGGGTAGGCCACGTGGGCCTGGCCGCCGTAGTGGAACTCGGCTTCGTCGCGGGGCCCGCACCAGGGGCAGGGGATCAGCAGCATGGTTCGGGCTCCCTAGTGGGCCACCGCGGCGGCACCGTGCTCGTCGACGAGCGCGCCGGTGGTGAAACGGTCGAGCGAGAAGGGGGCGTTGAGGTGGTGGGGCGTGTCGTGGGCGATGGTGTGTGCGTAGACCCAGCCGACACCCGGGGTGGCCTTGAAACCGCCCGTTCCCCAACCGCAGTTCAGGTAGAGGTTGTCGACCGGGGTGAGGCCCACGATGGGTGAGGCGTCGGGGGTGACGTCCACGATGCCGCCCCAGGTGCGCAGGACGTGCGCTCGGGCGAAGACCGGGAAGAGTTCGAGGGCCGCCGCCATTTGCTCCTCGATGATGTGGAACGCGCCGCGCTGCGTGTAGGAGTTGTACGAGTCGATGCCCGCGCCCATCACCAACTCGCCCTTGTGCGCCTGGCTTACGTACACGTGGACCGCGTTGGACATGACGACCGTGGGGTGGACCGGCTCCAGCAGCTCCGACACCAGTGCTTGCAACGGGTGGCTCTGGAGCGGGAGTTGGATGCCTGCCATGGCCGCGAGGACCGACGTGTGGCCTGCCGAACACAGGGCCACCTTGCCCGCCGCCATCGGGCCGAGTGTCGTCTGTACGCCGGTCACCCTGCCGTCGACGATGTCCAGGCCGGTGACTTCGCAGTTCTGGATGATGTCGATGCCGGCGGCGTCGGCGGAGCGGGCCAGGCCCCAGGCGACGTGGTCGTGCTTGGCGATGCCCGCGCGTGGCTGATAGGTGGCCCCCATCACCGGATAGCGCACGTCCGGCGAGACGTTGACGATCGGGCAGACCTCTTTGACCTGCCGTTCGTCGAGCCACTCCGCGTCCACGCCGTTCAGACGGTTCGCCTCGACTCGGCGCACGCTGTCTCGGACGTCCTGGAGGCTGTGGGCGAGGTTGAGCACACCGCGCTGGGAGAAGAGGATCGGGTAGTCGAGTTCCTCTTCCAGTCCCTCCCACAACTTCAGCGCGTGCTCGTAGATGCCCGCGCTCTCGTCCCACAGGTAGTTGGAGCGGATGATCGTGGTGTTGCGGGCCATGTTGCCGCCCGCCAGCCAGCCCTTCTCCAGCACCGCGACGTTCGTGATGCCGTGGTTCTTCGCCAAGTAGTGGGCGGTGGCCAGGCCGTGGCCTCCGCCGCCGACCACGATCACGTCGTACGAGCGTTTCGGCTCGGGTGTGCGCCAGAGCCAGTCGGGGTGTTCGGGGAGGTCGGCGCCCGGGGTGCGGGGGGTCATCGGGGGTCGTCCTCCTCGGACAGGTGCGGGTAGAGCGGGTGCTTCGCCGCGAGGGCTTCCGTGCGGGTGCGCAACTCGCCCATGTCCGGCTCCGGTTGGAGGGCGAGCGCGATCACGTCCGCGACCTCGGCGAAGTCCTCCTCCGTGAAGCCTCGCGTGGCCAGTGCCGGGGTGCCGATGCGCAATCCCGACGTGACCATGGGCGGGCGCGGGTCGAAGGGCACGGCGTTGCGGTTGACGGTGATGCCGATCTCGTGGAGGAGGTCCTCCGCCTGCCTGCCGTCCAGGTCGGAGTCGCGCAGGTCGACCAGGACCAGGTGGACGTCCGTGCCGCCCGTGAGGACCTTCACCCCTGCGGCCGACGCGTCGGCTCGGGTGAGGCGTTCGGCGAGGAGGCGGGAGCCGGCGAGTGTGCGGGCCTGGCGTTCGGCGAACTCGGGTGAGGCCGCGACCTTGAACGACACGGCCTTCGCGGCGATGACGTGCTCCAGGGGGCCGCCCTGCATGCCGGGGAACACCGCAGAGTTGATCTTCTTGGCGAGGTCGGCCTCGTTGGTGAGGATGACTCCGCCGCGCGGGCCGCCGAGGGTCTTGTGCGTTGTCGTCGTGGTCACGTGGGCGTGCGGGACGGGGTTGGGGTGCAGGCCCGCGGCTACCAGGCCCGCGAAGTGCGCCATGTCGACCATCAGCAGGGCGCCCACCTCGTCGGCGATCCGCCGGAAGGCCGCGAAGTCCAACTGCCGTGGGTACGCCGACCAGCCCGCGATGATCATCTTGGGGCCGTGTTCCTTGGCGAGGCGCTCCACCTCGTCCATGTCGACCAGGTTGTCGGTCTCGGAGACGTGGTACGGCACCACGTTCAGCATCTTGCCGCTGTAGTTGAGGCGCATGCCGTGCGTGAGGTGTCCGCCGTGCGCGAGGTCGAGGCCGAGGATCGTGTCGCCGGGCTTCAACAGGGCGAAGAAGACCGCCGTGTTGGCCTGTGCGCCCGAGTGCGGCTGCACGTTGGCGAAGCCAGCGCCGAAGAGGGACTTGACGCGCTCGATGGCCAACCGCTCGGTGACGTCGACGTGTTCGCAGCCGCCGTAGTAGCGGCGGCCGGGGTAGCCCTCCGCGTACTTGTTGGTGAGGACCGAGCCCTGTGCCTCCAGTACGGCGGAGGGGGCGAAGTTCTCGGAGGCGATCATCTCCAACGTGGACTGCTGGCGGTGCAGTTCGGCACGGAGCGCGGCGTGGACCTCGGGGTCCAGTTCCGCCAGGGGGGTGTTCAGCGCGTTCATTCGGCGTTCTCGTCCTTCCGGCTAACCGCGGAGGCGGGACATCGTCGGGTCGAACAGTGGCTCCGCCGCGACGACCGCCTCGACGCGCTCGCCGAAGTAGCCGATGTGCAACGTCGTTCCGGGGGTGGCGAGTTCGGTCGGCAGCCAGGCGTACGCGATGCCCTTGCCGATCGTGTAGCCGTAGGCGGCGCTGGTGACGTAGCCGACGGCGCGCTCGCCGTCGTAGACCGGCTCCTTGCCCATGACGACCGAGCGGGGGTCGTCGATGGTCAGGCAGGTCAACTGCCTTTGTACATCGGCCTTTCGGCGTTCCAGGGCCGCCTTGCCTACGAAGTCGCCCTTGTCGAGCTTGACGGCGAAGCCGACGCCGGCCTCGTAGGGGTCGTGCTCGTAGGTCATGTCGGTGCCGAAGGAGCGGTAACCCTTCTCCAGGCGGAGGCTGTTGAAGGCGCCGCGTCCTGCGATGACTCCGCCGAGCGGCTGCGCGGCCTGCCACAGGGTGTCCCAGAGTTTCTGGCCCTGGTCGGCGGTGGTGTACAGCTCCCAGCCGAGTTCGCCGACGTAGGACAGGCGCATCGCGGTGACGGGGACCGTACCGATGTAGGCCTTCTTGGCGCGGAAGTACTTGAGGCCTTCGTTGGTGAAGTCCTCGTCCGTCAGGGGCTGGAGGACCTTGCGGGCCAATGGGCCCCACAGGCCTATGCAGCAGGTGCCGGGGGTGATGTCGCGGACCTGGACCGTGCCGTCGGCCGGGAGGTGGCGGGTGAACCAGTCGAGGTCGAGGTTGCCGTTGGCGCCGACCTGGAAGAGGTCGCGGGACAGGCGCGCGACGGTGATGTCGCTGCGGATGCCGCCGTCCTGGTCGAGGAGCAGGGTGTACGTCACCGAGCCGACCGACTTGGCGACCTTGCCGGTGACCAGGCCCTCCAGGAAGTCGGCGGCACCCGGGCCGGTCACTTCGAGGCGTTTGAGGGCCGTCATGTCGTACATCGCGACCGTCTCGCGGGTGGCCTGGGCCTCGGCGCCGACGACGGGCGACCAGTACTGGGCCGCCCAGTCGTTCGGGGTGGGGATCGAACGGCCTTCCACCAGGCCCGAGTTGGCCTCGTACCACTGCGGGCGCTCCCAGCCGTTCGCCTCCAGGAAGAACGCGCCGTGTTCCTGCTGGCGGGTGTGGAAGGGGCTGGTGCGGATCGGGCGCGGCTTCCCGGACGGCTGGAGGGGGTGGAGGATGTCGTAGACCTCGACGAAGTTCTGACAGTCGCGGGCCAGGACGTATTCCGGGGCCAGTTGGTGCTGCTCGAAGCGGTTGACGTCGCACTCGTGGAGGTCGAAGGACGAGCAGTATCCGTCGACCAGCCACTCGGCCATCGCGCGGCCGACGCCCGCCGAGTGCGTGACCCAGACCGCCTCGGCGACCCAGAAGCCCTTGACCTCAGGGGACTCGCCGAGAAGCGGGAAGTTGTCGGTGGTGAAGGAGAAGAGGCCGTTGATACCCTCCTCGACCTTCGCGTCCTTCGTCGCGGGGAGCAGGGACTGGGTCTCCGTCCAGGCGTCCGCGAAGTCGTCCTCGGTGAACTTGAGGACGGACGGCATGTCGTCGGCCTCGTCGACGGAGAGGATGCCGTCGGCCGAGATGGGCATCGGGCGGTGGCCGTAGTAGCCGATGCCGATGGCGTCGAAGCGGTCGCGGTAGTAGAGGTCGGCGTCCTGGTGGCGCAGGATCGGGCGGACGGCCTCCTCGGTCTGGCCGGCGAGGGCGGGCACCGGTCCGGTCCAGGCGAGCTGGTGGCCGAGCGGGGTCAGCGGGAGGTTCATGCCGACCATGCGGGCGATCTTCGGGCCCCAGATGCCGGCGCAGCACACGACGATGTCGGCGGGGATCTCGCCCTGGTCGGTGAGGACGCCGGTGACGCGGCCGTCGGCCCGCTGTACGTCCAGGACCTCATGGCGGGCGAGGAAGGCCACGCCGCGTTCCGTGGCCCGGCGGATCTGGGCCTCCACGGCGAGGACGGCCTTCGCGAGGCCGTCGGTGGGGACCAGGAGGCCGCCGAGCACCTTGTCGGGGTTGAGGAGCGGGTGCCGTGCGACGCACTCCTCGGGGGTGAGCAGGCGGGCCTCGATGCCCCAGGCGGTGATCCAGCCGTGGCGGCGGTGGAGTTCGGCGACGCGCTCGGGGGTGGTGGCGACTTCGAGGCCGCCGACCTGGAGGAAGCAGGGCTTGCCGTCGACGTCGAGGGAGCAGAACTTCTCGACGGTGTAGCGGGCCAACTCGGTCATGGTCTTCGAGGAGTTGGTCTGGAAGACCAGCCCGGGAGCGTGCGAGGACGAGCCGCCGGTGGCGGGCAGCGGGCCCTGGTCGACCACGGTCACTTCGGTCCAGCCTCGCGCGGAGATCTCGTCCGCGAGCGCCGCCCCCACGACACCCGCTCCGATGATGACCACTCGGGGTCCCGCCATCGCCGCACCTCCGGCTAGAAAGCAATCCGGTTGCTGTCTGCGCAACATGCTTCAGGTTGCGCAACTCAATGTGCCCGGCGCGAGGAGCGGGTGTCAAGGGGTCCGTGACGTCGGAAAACAGCCCGAAACACACCCCGGAACACAGCGATTCCGGCGGGCGGCGCGCAAGGATGCGCACCGCCCGCCGGACATGTTCGACCGAGTCGCAACTCCGGACTGCTGGTGTGACGCCGCTTCCGTCGAGTTGGTCCCGGGACCCGGCTGCATGGCGCGCGGTCACGTGACCTGGGACGGTTTCGCGGAGCGATCGGCGGGAGCGGCACTGTGGACACGCCCGCACCATAAACCGGGCGGCGGAAACACTTTCTTCTCACCGGTGAATGCGGTGAACGGGACCTCCGCAGACAACAGCGTTGCAGTCCTGCGGGAAACTCTCACCAAAGAGGCGCCTTACTGGGTACGACTTCCGGAAGCATGTGAACTCCCATGTGTCGCAGACCAGCAGGCGCCTCCTGCCGTTCTCCCGTTCACCGGCCGATCATCACCCGGTGAATCCAGGATCAGTCATGGAACGGGCAGTCCTTGATGATGAAGAACGCCTTTCCGGGCTGATCCACACCAAGTTTCGCCTGCTCTCCAGGCCTCGAACTGCCGATGACGAGATCCGCGCCCTTGAACTCCGTGGTCTTGGAGTGCCACAGGCGTCGGCCACCGGAGTACTGATAGAACTCCACATCACCGCTCTTTGCGACCCGCACGTACGCGGACGGGCCGCTGAGGTGCCCATTGGCCGCGTACACCGTACAGGTCAAGGACTTGTAGGTCATGTAGATGTTGTAGTACTTCCCGACACAGAACTTGGCCTTCCTGGATGAAGGACCATCAGTGATGCACTGCCCCGCCTTCAGCTTGCTTCCATTGGGCAGGCGATTACTTGCCGCCGCGTGGGCGGGACTGGCCACACCCAAGGCAATCGCGGCCGCAGCCGCGAAGACAGCCGCCTTACGGGCGGGCCGGGAACCGATTTCAAAAATACGTGCCATGACACAATCCTCCCCGTGAATGAATGGATTCGGGTATCTTCCTACCGCGTTCCATTCCAGGATGGATCTTACCGTGGAGGCACGTTCACCACTTGCCTCAGAAATCCCTTTGCCGCAGTTTGACCATTCATCAAACTTCGCCGCGCCGATTTCGGAGCCGCACAAGAATCCCGGCCACGTGACCACGCGCCACGCAGCCGGGCCCCAAGACCACTCAGGGAAGGATGTCGGTGCTACTTGAGCCAGGCCTTGACCTTGTCGGGGTTGGCGTCGACCCATTTCTTCGCCGCGGCGTCGTCGGACAGCTTGTCCTGGGCTATGTACTTGGCCACGGTGTTCTGGTCGTCGTTCGTCCAGTTGAAGTTCTTCACCAGGTTGTACGCGGGGCTGCCGGACTTGGCGAATCCGGCGCTGACGACCTTGTCCAGGTTGTACACGGGATAGTCGCAGGCGACCTTCGTGGCGACGGCGTCACACCCCGTCGTGTACGCCGGCAGCGCGACCTTCTTCAGCGCCACCTCGGACAGGAACCACTGCGGCTCGTAGAAGTAACCGATGACCCACTGCTTGTTCTTCTCGGCGGTGCGGAAGGCCTGGATGAGCGCGGTCTCGCTGCCCGCGTACACCACCTTGAAGTTCAACTTCAGATTGGTCACCAGCGCCGCGTCGTTGGTGACATACGACGGGTCGCCGTCGAGGAGCTGGCCCTTGCCGCCCGACTCCGAGGTCTTGAACTGGGACGCGTACTTGTTCAGGTTCTGCCACTTGAGGACGTCGGGGTGGGCCTTGGCCAGCCACGGTGGCACGTACCAGCCGATGAGGCCTTTGTTGCCGGTCTGCCCCGCCTCCACAGCCGTCTTCTGCCCGGTGATGTACTTCTTCTTCAGGTCGTCGTGGCCCCAGTTCTCCAGGATCGCGTCGACCTCGCCCGTGCCGAAGCCCTGCCAGGCGATCTGTTCCTTCAGGTCCTTCTTCTTGACCGTACAGCCGAGGTCGTGCTGCGCGACGTACGCGACGACCGCCGCGTCCGCCTCGTAACCCACCCACGGGTTGACCGCGAGGTTGAAGGTGCCGCACTTGCCCGAGCTGCTGCTCGATCCCGAAGAGGTGTCGCCGACCTTCGCCCCGCCGCAGGCGGTGAGGGTGAGGCCGAGGACGGCCACTCCGGCCGCGCCGGTTCGCCAGTGTCTTGCCATGGTGTCGTGCTCCTTTAAGCGCTGGTTCGGCGCGCCGCCGCCTGAGTGATCCGGTCGAACATGACTCCGAGCAGTACGATGGCGAGCCCCGCCGCCAGCCCCTTGCCGACCAGCTGTCCCTGCTCGAATCCGGCCACGACGTCGTAGCCGAGGGCGCCGGCTCCCACCAGACCGCCCACAACAACCATCGACAGCACGTAGATCAGGCCCTGGTTGGTCGCAAGAGTCAGGGCACCGCGTGACATCGGCAGTTGAACCTTGGTGATGAGCTGCCAGGTGTTGCACCCGGCAGCGGTGGCCGCCTCGACGGTGGTCTCGGGCACAGCCCGCACCCCGTCCGCGATGATCTTCATGGCGACCGGCGCCGCGTAGACGACCGCGGCGACGATGGCCGTGAAGCGTGTCGGGCCGAACAGTGCGAGGAACGGCACAAGATAGACAAACGGCGGCATGACCTGCGCAGCGTCCAGAGTGGGCCGCAGCAGCCGGTCCACCAGCATGCTGCGCCCCATCCACACACCGAAGACGATGCCGAACACCATCACCAGCACGGTCGCCACGACGGTCGAGGCCAGCGTCGTCATGCTGTCCGACCACACGCCCGTGCCCACCAGAAGGCCCACGCACACGGCGGTGGTGACCCCGGCGCGCCAGCCGCCGAGCACCACGCCGAACCCGATCAGAGCCGCGCCGACGAGCCACCACGGGGAGTCGGTGAGCAGCGACTGGAACGGGTTGAGCAGACCGTTGGTGATCGCGTCCCGGAAGGCGTTGGTGACACCGGAGAGGTTGTCCTGCGCCCAAGTCGTCACGCTGTCCGCCGCGTTGGCGATATGGCTGCCGGTGGTGCCGTCGCCGGGGAACTGCGCCGCCCAGAGGTACGTGTGCGACAGATAGACCAGGACTACGACACCCACGGCGCCCGAACCGAGCAGCGGGCGGCGCCACTTGAGGAAGCGGCCCGACGAGTTCCGGGCCTGTTCCGCCCGGGTGCTGGACGCGGTGGTGACCCGGTCGAGGACGATGGCCATGATCACGATGGCCAGGCCCGCGTTGAACGCCGTACCGACGTCGAGCGACTCCAGGGCCTGCATGACGGTCTTGCCGAGGCCGGGCGCGTCGATCAGGGCGGCGATGGTGACCATCGCGAGGGCGGCCATGATGGTCTGGTTGACGCCCATCACCACGGTCCGCTTGGCCATCGGCAGCAGCACCTTGAGCAGTGACTGCCAGCGGGTCGAACCCATCGAGTCGGCCGCCTCGACGGTGGTCTCCGGCACGTTGCGGATGCCGTGCGCGGTGATGCGGATCGCGGGCGGGGCCGCGTAGATCACCGTGGCGATCACGGCGGAGGCCGGGCCGATGAGGAAGATCAGGGTCAGCGGGGCCAGGTAGACGAAGGTCGGCATCGTCTGCATGAAGTCGAGGAAGGGCGTGATGATCCGGTTGAACCGGTCGGACAGGCCCGCCCACACCCCCAGCGGGATCGCGAACACCAGCGCCACGAGCACGGCGGAGAGGGTGAGCGCCAGGGTGTCCATGCTCTCCTGCCACAGGCCCTGGAGCCCGAAGAAGGCGAAGCCGGCCATGGCGAGGAGCGCGACCCGCCAGTTGCCGAGGGCCCAGGACACGAAGCCGGTGATGCCGACGACCCCGAGCCAGCCGATCTGCGGCAGCGGGCGGTCACCGCTCGGCTGCGAGATCAGGTCCTGGACGAAGGTCACCAGGTTGTCGATGACCAGGCGGATCTCGTTGAAGAAGTAGAGGAAGAGCGGGTTGGAGTTGCGGTTGGCGCCGACCGAGTCGTTGAGGTCGTTGAACCAGCGGTGCAGTCCGGTGAGATCGGCCGCCGCGAGCGTCAGTGTCTGCTTCCCGCGCAGCACGGCGAACAGCACCAGCCAGACGACGAGGATGGCGCCGACCATCATGGGCCGGGTGACCTTGCGTCGCGGGCCCTTCAAGTCCGGTGCGGCGTCCGCGACTTGCTGTGCGGGCTCCGGTTTCTCCACGGCGACGGTCATCACGCGTCGCCTTCCTGCCCGGCGACGACCGCGAGGATCTCCTCGTCGCCGACGATGCCGAGCAGCTTGCCGTTCTCCACGACCTTGACCGGCTTGTCGGCGGCCAGGACGGCACGGGTGGCCTCGCGTACGACGACGTCCGGGCCCAGCTCGGGGCCGTCCAGGGCGTCTCCGTCGACGGCGGGACGCATGATCCAGCGCAGGGTGAGGACGTCACCGCGCGGCACGTCCTTCACGAACTCGCGCACGTAGTCGTCGGCGGGCGCGCCGACCAGCTCGTCACCGGTGCCGCACTGGACCATCTTGCCGTCGCGCATGATGAGGATGCGGTCGCCCAACTTCAGCGCCTCGGAGAGGTCGTGGGTGATGAACACCATGGTCTTGCCGACCTCGTGGTGCAGCCGGATGACCTCGTTCTGCATGTCGCGGCGGATCAGCGGGTCGAGCGCGGAGAACGGTTCGTCGAAGAGCAGGACGTCCGGGTCACCCGCCAACGCCCGGGCCAGACCGACGCGTTGCTGCATACCGCCGGAGAGCTGGTCGGGGTAGGAGTTCTCGTATCCCGACAGGCCCACCAACTCGACGACTTCCAGGGCCCGTTGGGTGCGCTCGGCCTTGCTCATACCGCGGATCTCCAGGCCGAAGGAGACGTTGTCGACGACCCGGCGGTGCGGCAGCAGCCCGAAGTGCTGGAAGACCATGGAGAACTTACGGCGCCGCAGCTCGCGCAGCCGCTTGGCGTCCGCGTCCCGGATGTCCTCGCCCTCGAAGACGATCTCACCCGCGGTGGGTTCGATCAGCCGGGTCAGACATCGCACCAGGGTGGACTTCCCGGAGCCGGACAGCCCCATGACGACGAAGACCTCGCCGGGCGAGACCTCGAAGTTCACATCGCGTACGGCGGCGGTGCAGCCGGTGCGGTCCATCAGCTCACGGCGGGTGAGCCCGCACAGTTCCTCTGAGTCGGGTACCTGGTCCGCCTTCGGCCCGAACACCTTCCACAGCTTGCGCACGGATATGACCGGGGTGGGGCCCGAGTCCTGGAGCGTGCCGCGCCGCTGCGGCACCTCGGTCTGTGCTGGGGTCACGATCGACCTCTTTTCGGCGTTCAGCCGCGGAACCAGTGCTGCGGCCGGGGGTGGATGTTCTGCCAGATGTGCTTGGGCTCTCGGTACTCGTTCAGGCCGGTCGGTCCCAACTCCCGTCCCACGCCCGAGTGTCCGAAGCCACCCCATTCCGCCTGCGGCACATAGGGGTGGTAGTCGTTGATCCACACCGTGCCGTGCCGCAGCCGCCGGGCGACCCGCTGGGCCTTGCCCGCGTCCTGGGTCCAGACGGCGCCGGCGAGTCCGTACTCGGTGTCGTTGGCGATGCGTACAGCGTCGTCCTCGTCGGTGAAGCGCTCGACGGTCAGCACGGGTCCGAAGGACTCCTCGTGCACCACCCGCATGTCCTGCGTGCAGCCGTCGAGGACCGTCGGCGGGTAGAAGTGCCCTTCGGCGAGGGCGGGTTCGGTCGGCCGTTCACCGCCGCAGCGCAGTACGGCACCCTCGGCGATCCCGGCCGCGACATACGCCTCGACCTTCTCCCGGTGCTGTGCGGAGATCAGCGCCCCGGTCTCGGCCTCGGGGTCGAAGGGCCCGCCGAGCCTGATCTGCCGGGCGCGGCGCACGAGTTCGTCGACGAAGCGGTCGTGCAGCGAGTCCTCGACGATCAACCGGGCGCCGGCCGAGCAGACTTGGCCGGAGTGCAGGAAGACGGCCGTGAGCGCGAAGTCCACGGCCGTCTCGAAGTCGGCGTCGGCGAAGATGACGTTGGGGTTCTTGCCGCCCAACTCCAGCGCCACCTTTTTCACGGTCGCGGCGGCGGTGGCCATGATGCGTTTGCCGGTCTCCAGCCCGCCGGTGAAGGAGACCATGTCGACGGCGGGGAGCTCGGAGAGCGGTGCGCCCACCTCGGGCCCGGTGCCGAGGACGAGGTTGGCGGCACCGGCGGGCAGCCCCGCCTCCTCCAGCGCCTTCATCAGGAGGATGGAGGTGGAGGGCGTCAGCTCGCTGGGCTTGAGGACGATCGTGTTGCCCGCGAGGAGCGCCGGAGCGACCTTCCAACTGGCTTGCAGCAGCGGGTAGTTCCAGGGCGTGATCAGCCCGCACACACCGACGGGCTCGTAGACGACCCGACTTACGGCGTCATCGCGCCCGGTGTCGATGACCCGCCCGGCGTCGGTGCCGCCGATCCCGCCGTAGTAGCGGAAGCACGAGACGACGTCGGCGATGTCGTACTCGCTCTCCACCAGCCGCTTGCCGGTGTCCAGCGACTCGGCGCGGGCGAACTCCTTGGCGTCGCGCTCAAGGATGTCGGCGGTGCGCAGCAGCAGGGCGGCGCGTTCCCGCTCGGGGGTGCGCGGCCAGAGTCCCTCGTCGAAGGCGCGGCGGGCGGCGGCGATCGCGGCCTCGGTGTCGGGACGTGTTCCCTCGGACACGGTCGCTGTGAGCGTGCCGTCGGCGGGACAGCGGATCTCACGGTGACCGCCGGCCACCGCGTCGCGCCATTCTCCGTCCACATACAGGTCTGCCACGTGTGGAGCCCTTCGAGCGAATTCCGTTGCGCATTGTGCACCGTATTGCTTGTGGTGGAACACCCTGGCGAATGTGCAGACATACGTCAAGGGGTTGGCGGATGACGATTTCGCCATGCGGCCCATTGCCCGGCCACCTCTTGACCGCGGGCGGCGCCCGGCCCAACCATGTTGCGTATCGCTCACCATGTTGCGCAACACGCACCGACGGAGGCCGTCCATGTCCCCTCGACCGCACCCTGGCCGCGAATTCGTCCTCACCCTCTCGTGCCCGGACACCACCGGACTGGTCCATGCCGTGAGCGGCTTCCTCGTCCGGAACTCCGGCAACATCCTGGAGAGCCGGCAATTCGATGATCGGCTCAAGGGCCGCTTCTTCATGAGGGTCCACTTCGATGTTTCCGATCCAAACGCCGACCTGAAAACACTGCGTTACCGATTCGGTCCGGTCGCCGAGGCCTACCGCATCTCCTGGACCCTCCGGGACGCCTCGACGCCGACCCGGACCCTGATCATGGTGTCCAGATTCGGCCACTGCCTGAACGACCTGCTCTTCCGCAAGCGCACCGGTGCCCTCAACATCGAGATCCCGGCGATCGTCTCCAACCACCGGGACTTCGAGGGCCTCGCGGACACCTACGGCATTCCCTTCCACCACATCCCGGTCACCCGGGACACGAAGGCCGAGGCCGAGGCCCGACTCCTGGAACTGGTACGGGAGTTGGACATCGACCTGGTGGTGCTGGCCCGCTATATGCAGATCCTCTCCGACGACCTCTGCAAGCAGCTCGAAGGTCACGCCATCAACATCCACCACTCCTTCCTCCCCAGTTTCAAGGGCGCCCGCCCCTACCAGCAGGCGTACGACCGCGGGGTGAAGCTCGTGGGCGCGACCGCGCACTATGTGACGCCGGAGCTGGACGAGGGCCAGATCATCGACCAGGACGTGGTCCGCGTCGACCACTCGCTCGACGCGGAGGAGCTGGTGACGGTGGGGCGGGACGTGGAGGCGCAGGTGCTGGCGCACGCGGTGAAGTGGCACAGCGAGAGCAGGGTGATGGTGGACGGGAATCGTACGGTGGTGTTCCGGTGATCGACGGTCGTATACGGGAACTGGCCGACTCCGTCGGCTAGTCGCCCAACCGCTCCAACGCGGCCCGGCGCCACCGCTCCGTCTCCGCGAGCTGGTTGAACGTGAAGACGTGCAGCCCCGCCACCTCCGTCCCTGGAGCGGTCAGCGCCTCCGCGCTGCGCGCGAGCAACCGGTCGGGCGAGTAGCCGCCGGGCGTCGCGAACCGCAGGAACCAGGACGCGTGCTTCGTGAGGAAGCGGGTCGACTCCCCCACCCCGATCTTCGTCGCCATGGCCAACAGCTTCGCACGCTGCACCGGCCCCGCGACTCCCACGTACAGCGGCAGCGTGACGTCACGGCGGCGGATCCGGCCGACCCACTCCCCCAGCACGCGCGCGTCGAAGCACAGGTTGCTCACGATGTACGTGGCGTGCGCGCGCTTGTCCCACATGGCCTGGATGGTGAGGTCGTCGTGGATGAGGGGGTGGCTCTCGGGGTAGCCGGTGATGCCGACGCGGGCGAACCGGCTGTCCAGTTCGCCGAGCCTGCGCAGCACCGGCAGCGCCCCGTCGTAGACCCCAACCGGCGGATCGGCGTCGCCGGCCGGGACGAACACGTCGTCGACACCGGCCTCTCGGAGCCGGTCGACGACGTCCTTGAGGTGCGCGTCGTCCCGCAGCAGCCGCGCGGGCACGTGCGGGACCACGCGGTAACCGTGTGCCGCGAGCCGTCCGACGAGGTCGAGGGTCGGCTCCAGGCCCTTGACCGGCGACGCCGTCACGGTGACGACGACATCGCGCGGTACATGGGCGAGGACCTTCTCCTCGGTCGCCTTCGCGGGCAGCACCTCGTAACGGACGCTCGACAGCAGCGCCTTGAGACCTTCACCGCCCAACCCGGCCTACCCGGCCTGCTTCTGGGCGTCGCTGTGGCGGTAGTACACGGCCTTGGAGGGAGCCAGCGGCTCCTTCCCCAGGATCAGGTCGGCCGCCTTTTCGGCGATCATCATGACGGGCGCGTAGATGTTGCCGTTGGTGACGTACGGCATCACCGACGCGTCGACGACCCGCAGCCCCTCGACGCCGTGCACCCGCATGCTGGTCGGGTCCACTACGGACATCTCGTCGGTGCCCATCTTGCAGGTGCAGGAGGGGTGCAGGGCGGTCTCGCCCTCCTTGGCGACCCAGGCGAGGATCTCCTCGTCGCTCTCCACGGACGGGCCGGGCGAGATCTCCCCGTCGTTGTACGGGGCCAGCGCGGGCTGGTTGAGCAGCTTGCGGGCGACCCGGACCGACTCGACCCACTCGCGCCGGTCCTGTTCCGTGGAGAGGTAGTTGAAGCGCAGCGCAGGGTGCTCCAGCGGGTCCTTGCTCTTGATCTTCACCGAGCCGATGGCGTCGGAGTACATGGGCCCGACGTGCACCTGGTAGCCATGACCGCCGGCCGGCGAGGAGCCGTCGTAGCGGACCGCGATCGGCAGGAAGTGGAACATCAGGTTGGGGTAGTCGACGTCGTCGTTGCTGCGGGCGAAACCGCCGGCCTCGAAGTGGTTCGTGGCGGCGGGTCCCTTGCGGAAGAGCCACTGCAGGCCGATGAAGGGGGCGCGCCACTTCGCCATGTACGGCTGCATGGAGACGGGTTGCTTGCAGGCGTACTGGATGTACACCTCCAGGTGGTCCTGCATGTTCTCGCCGACGCCCGGCAGGTCGTGGACGACGTCGATGCCGAGCGCGCTCAGCTCCTCCGCGTTGCCGACGCCCGAAAGCTGAAGCAGCTGCGGGGAGTTGATGGCGCCGCCGCAGAGGATGACCTCGCGGGCGCGCACCTGGTGGATCTTGCCGCGGTGCCGGTACTCGACGCCGACGGCCTTCTTGCCCTCGAAGAGGACGCGGTTGACCATCGCGCGGGTGGTGACGGTGAGGTTGGGCCGCTTCCGTACGGGCTTCAGGTAGGCCTTGGAGGCGGAGAGTCTGCGGCCCCGGCTGACGTTGCGGTCGAAGGGTGCGAAGCCCTCCTGCTGATAGCCGTTGACGTCGTCGGTGCGCGGATAGCCCGCTTCCTGCACGGCGTTGAGGAAGGCGCCGAACAACGGGTTGGTGGCGGGGCCGCGTTCGAGGACGAGCGGGCCGTCGTGGCCGCGGAACTCGTCGTCGGGCTCGGCCGCCAGGCAGTTCTCCATCCGCCGGAAGTACGGCAGACAGTGCGCGTAGTCCCAGCTCTCCATGCCGGCGTCGGCTGCCCAGCGCTCGTAGTCCATGGGGTTGCCGCGCTGGAAGATCATGCCGTTGATGCTGCTGGAGCCGCCCAGCACCTTGCCGCGGGCGTGGTAGACGCGCCGGTCGCCCATGTGCGGCTCGGGTTCCGACTCGTACTTCCAGTCGTAGAACCGGCTGCCGATCGGGTAGGTCAGCGCGGCGGGCATGTGGATGAAGACGTCCCACGGGTAGTCGGGCCGGCCGGCCTCCAGGACGAGCACCTGGTTGCCCGGGTCCGCGGAGAGCCGGTTCGCCAGTGCGCTGCCGGCCGATCCACCGCCGACGATGACGAAGTCGTATTGCAGGGGAGCCATGATCTCTCGTCTCGCTCGCGCCGTAGATACGCGAGGCATGCTAATACGGGTATCGCCATACGCACTAGGTTGCGAGCAACGCAACTTGCAAGGTCCAGGTTTCCGGGTTGTTACCGGTGGTCGAGTGGGTCGAGGCCGGGGGCGGGCAGCGCTCGGGAGCCCCGGACACCGGGGCGCGCGACAGGTGGGGCAGGGCTACGGGGCGAGCGGGTGAACCGCGCCCATGGCCTGGTCGAGAAGCTGGGGCAGGGGGACGGTGCCGTCGCGCTCGACCCAGGTCTCGATGGCCGCGTCGAGGCAGCCGAGGGCGCCGGCGATGAGAGCCGACGCGGCCGGGTCGGCCGCTGTGCCGGTCCGGCGGACCACCTCGGGGCGCAGCAGTTCCCGCATCTGCAGGTAGCGCTCCTGGTAGCGGCTGCGCACCGAGGGCGACTGGACGATCGCCCGGGCCGTCTGGAGTGCGGCGGCACTGTCCTTGCCCTGCCGAACGGCGGGCTCCAGGGCGTGCCGCAGTGCCGTCCAGACCGGTTCGTCGTCCGGCCGCTGCTCGAGGGCGTCCTGCGCGTGCCGGGCGTGGTCCTCCGTCATGACCAGGAGGACGTCTTCCTTGGTGGGGAAGTAGCGGAAGAACGTCGCCCGGGACATACCCGCGGCCTTGGCGATCTGCTCGATCGTGGTCTGCTCGAAGCCGCGCGACAGAAACATCTCCAGCGCGATCTCGGCGACCTGCGCCTTGACCGCCAGCCGCGTGCGCTCCCGCAGCGACAGCACGGGCTCGTCCGGAGGGGTAACCATGATCAAATGGTATCACGTTTCCTTTGTGTGACCGTGACTCATAAACAAGACTTAATCGAGGAGTCCGTACCGCTGCACCTTTGCGCGTTGCTCCTTGGAAGGCGTGTTCGATGCCGACTCGGCGTGCGCCACATCCGGCCAATGATTGAGGCGCCGCCTCGCGAATGAGACTCTATCTCGCGCGTGGGAGTCCATCGAGTCTTCGGGTCGATAGAAAGGCAGGGCGGCGATTCGGCCACGACCGGTACCCCCGTGCGCCCCGCAATTCGGGGATGGCCGACCGAGGCACCCCGCAACCACGCGGCGAGGAAGCGACTCAAACACGCGTGTTCGAAACCAGCGGCGGGCTCGTTGTCCCGGTCATCATCAGTCGTCCCCAAACCGGCCTGTACGCAGCCCTGTTGGTGACGAATGCCGGTGGCCGCCGTACGCACCGCCACCGGTCCACGCTTCGTTCGCCCACCTGACCGACCACTGGAGGAACCATGAACCCCACCCCCGTCGTCTGCGCCCATCCCGTCCCCGGACGGCCCGAGGCCACTCGGGCGGCTGCCGGTCCCCGTACGGCCTTCGGTGCCGGTGCCGCCGTTACGACGTCCGGTGCCAGTGCCGCCGTATCGCCCGTCGCTGATATGTCACGCCCGACACCGAGGTGGGGGGCATGACCGACCCGAACTTCCTTGCGTCCCCGCTCCGTTCCTGGGCCGAGAAGACCCTGGGCCCGCTCACCGGCCTACGCCGTCTCCCGCCCGGCTCGTCGCCCGCGGCCGTATGGCATGTGGTCCGCGGGTCGGACGACGCCCGTTTCCAGCTCAAGACCGCGCCGTCGCCTCGGGCCTTCACCCGGGAGACGTTCGCCTACCGGCACGCCGTGCCCGCCCTCGGTCCCGGCAACGCCCCGCGCCTGGTGGCCACTTCGGCCCGGCACCTGGCGATGATCCTGACCGCCCTGCCCGGCACGCCCCTGTCGCAGGCGCGGTTGACGGAGGCCGCGCTGCAGACGGTCCACCGGCGGGCCGGAACGCTGGTCGCCGAGCTGCACCAGGCCGGACGGCCCACCCCCGCCGCGCGCCGTGAGGCATCCGCGTTCGTGTCCCGTCTCGCCGACGCGGCCGCACACCATGCCGACGCGGTCGGTGACCAACTGTCGCTGACGGAACGGAAGTTCGTCATGGCACTCGCCGACCACCTGCGTGTCCTGGACCGGCTGCCCCTGGGCTTCATCCACGGAGGCGGCATCGAAGCCGGCCTCCGCTGGTCCGGTGCTGCGCGGCCGGCCCTCCAGGACTTCGACCGGGCGCGTTTCGCCCCGGTCGCCGTCGACTTCGTCCACCTCGCCTACGGGCTGTGGGCCGAACGGCCGCTGCTGCGGACCGCGTTCTTCGACGGCTACGGCCGCGCCCTGGGCGCCGAGGAGCAACAGGCCCTGCGCTGTCTGACGGGGCTGCACGCGGTGCGGTCACTGGCGGAAGGTTTGACGTGCGGAGACCGGGCGGCGGCCCGGACGGCACTGGACCGGCTCAAGAGCGAGGTGGGCGTGTGAGGCCCGGCCCGAACGCCGTCCCGTCCAGCCGGGCATCCGTGTGCTGCCCGGGCGAGGCACGGGGAGCGGCCCGGTGAGCGCCGCGTCCCGGCCGACGATGCCCGTAGGGGCGGGGCGGGTCGCTCCGCCGCCGCCCGCCGAGCTGCGCTACGGCGGCAAGTACAGCAAGAACCCGTTGGAGGAGGCCGCGTTCGCGGCGATGGTGCGGCGGCTGCCGTCGGTGCTGTCGCGGACCGCGCGGATGGCCTGGGCGATCGACAGGCAGGCCGTACTGCTGCTCGTCGGCTGCCAGTTGGCCGTCGGCGCCGGCGCCGCGGTCCAGCTGACGGCCACCGCGCACGCGATGCGCGCGGTCTTCGGCACCGGCCCGGTACCCGACCGCCTCCACCAGGCCCTGCCCGCCCTCCTCGTCATCACAGTGGCCGCGATCATCAGCAGGACGGCGACCGCGCTGTCTTCGTACGCCGACGGCCGGATCACACCGGTGCTGACCACGGAGGCGGACAGCTCCCTGGTGGCGGCGGTGTGCCGCATCGAGGCCGCCGCGCGCGCCGAGGACGGGTGCGCGGACCGGCAGGAGGCCGCGGAGATGGGCGTGGTCCGCAGCCACGTCATGGTCCAGGACGCCACCCGTCTCACCGCCGCCGTCATCCGGATGGTCACCGCGAGCGGGGTGCTGACGGTGCTGCACCCACTGCTGCTGCCCCTGCTGCTGCTCGCCGTGGTCCCCGCCGGCGTCGGCGCGGTGCTGCACGCCCGGGTCACCTACGAGACGCACTACGCGAACGTCGGCGACCGCAACGTCCGCCAGAACCTGCGGGGTTGGGCCACCAGCGCGAAGTTCACCGACGAGATCCGCGCCAACACGATGACCGGCTATCTCAACTTCTGGTACCGGACGATCTCCGAGCGGATCGACGCCCGCACGCTGACCGCCGCTCCCCGGATGCTGAGGATCGTGCTCGCGAGCTCGGCGATCGGCGGGACCTTCCTCGTCGCGACCTGGGCGGCGCTGGCGTGGCTGGTGAGCACCGGAAGGATCGAGCCGGCGATCGCCGGGACCGCGGTCGTCGCCGTGCAGACCACCCTCGGTGCGCTCTCCCAGGTCGTCATCTACGGCGCGGCCATGTTCCACACCTCGCTCTACCTCGCCGACATGGACTCCTTCCTCGACTACGCCGACCAACACGCCCCGAAACGAGGTGAGTTGACGGTGACCGGGCCGGTCACGGAGATCCGGGTGGAGCAGGCCGCGTACCGGTATCCGGGCAAGGAGGCCCCCGCCGTCGCCGGAGTGTCGCTGACCGTGCGCCAGGGGGAGATCCTCGCGCTGGTGGGTGAGAACGGGTCCGGGAAGTCCACCCTGGTCCGGCTGCTCGCCGGTATCTTCCTGGCCGACAAGGGCACGGTCTCCTGGAACGGCGAGGACGTCACCCGCCTCGACCCCGACAGCCTGTGGGTCCGGTCCGGGCTGGTGCCTCAGTCCTTCGCGCAGTGGCCGCTCTCGGTACGGGACAACGTCACCCTCGGCCAGCCGCGCGAGGACGGCGACGCCCTGGTGTGGGAGGCGATCGACGCGGTCGGCCTGACCGAGGCCGTGCACCAACTCCCGGCCGGAATGGACACGTTGCTGGCCCGGGACGTCTGGGGCGGCAGCGAATTCTCCGGCGGCCAGTGGCAGCGCCTGGCCTGCGCACGCGCCCTCTACCGAAGGGCCGGACTGCTGATCCTGGACGAGCCGACCTCGGAGATGGACGCCCGTGGCGAGCACACCATCCTCCGGAAGATCAAGGCGCTCTCCGGCGACTGCATCACGATCGTGGTGACCCACCAGCTCGTCAACACCAAGATCGCCGACCGGATCCTCGTCCTGGACCACGGCCGAATCGCCGAACAGGGAACCCACGACCAACTCGCCGCCGGAGGCGGCCTGTTCGCCGACCTCCTCGCCCTGTCCACCGACCGCTGACCCACCCGCCGCCCGAACGGCGAGAGGGAGCAACCCCGTTGGGATACCTGCAGCCGGGCGAATGGAACACCCACCACGCGCAGGGGCGACGCTTCCGCTCCCTCGGGAACGCGGAACGGACGCTGCCGGCCGAGCACGTACCGTCCCCCGGCAACGGCAGCAGAGCCCTCGAAATCGGCTGCGGCCTGGGCGAGTTGGCGTCGACGGGCTACACCGTCGACGCCGTGGACTGGTCCGAAACCGCCCTCGAACACGCCCGCGCCGGCAGTCCGGGCCGGGCCGACGTGCGCCGGCTACGCCTGGACATCGAGCGAGACGACCTCACACCCCTGGAGGAGAACACGTACGACCTGATCACGCTCCGCCTCACGTACGCCTTCCTCGGCGACCGCATCCGCGTCCTGCACGACCTCGGGAGTCGGCTGCGTGAGGACGGCGCGATCGTAGTGATCACCCCGCTCGCGGCGAACACCCCTGCCGAGAAACGGGACATCGCCCTGGACGAGGACGAGATCCGCCTGCTGAGCGCCGGCTGGGAACAGGTCCGGCGCTTCGACGCGGACGGGCTCGCGCTGGTGAGACCGGCGTGATCACCGTCTGGCCCGGCGTCCTCCCCGGCCTGACACCCGTGCGCGCCTACCCGCTCGCGGGAGCGAGTCCAGGAGGCTCTGCGGGTGGTGCCGTTTGACCTTGACACGGTGGCAAGGTCTTCACTGCTGCCCAAGGAGGTGGTCCCGATGACCATGACGAGACAGGACACGGATGCGATACGCGCGCTCCAGGCGCTGGAGGACACGAGTTCGTCCGTGCGGCTGCGGGCGGCTCTGGCGGTCGGGACGGTGCCTGACCCGTGCTTCGTCGGCAAGCTCGTCGAGCGATGCGCGATCGAGCCCGAGTTCTTCGTCCGGGACATGCTGACCTGGGCGCTCACCCGCCACCCGGTGTCCCTGACGCTCCCCGAACTGTTCCGCGAAGTCCGCTCGGAGCGTGCGCAGGCACGCGGCCAGGCGCTGCACACGCTGTCCAAGATCGGGGACCGGCAGGCATGGCCGGCGATCACCCGGGCGCTGTTGTCCGACGCCGACGACGAGGTGGCGCGGAGCGCCTGGCGGGCCGCGGTCGTGCTCGTGCCGGAAGGCGGGGAGTCCGCCCTGGGCACGGTGCTGGCGACGCAGCTCGGGCGCGGTGAGCGGGAGACACAGCTGAGTCTGAGCCAGGCGCTGGTCGCGCTGGGTGAGGTGATCGTGCCGGCTCTGCACGCTGCGACGACAGTCTCCGACCCGCGTGTACGTGCGCACGCGCTCGCTACCCAAAGGCTGCTGCGCGACCCGGACGCCGGGTTCGAGTCGGCGATCGAGGAGGCCAAGCGCGTCGTGGCCCTCACCGGCGCGCCCAGGACGGACGATGAGAACCGTGCTGATCGGTGAGGTGGCGAGACGGTCCGGGGTCAGTGCCCGCATGCTCCGGCACTACGAATCCCTCGGCCTGGTACGGCCTTCGGGCCGTACGGGATCCGGTTATCGGGAGTACTCCCCGGAGGACATCCGGCGGATCTTCCACATCGAGAGCCTACGGTCGCTGGGCCTGTCGCTGCGTGACATCGGGCGCGCGCTCGACGATCCCGGTTTCACGCCCTCGGCGCTCGTCGGCGACCTCATCCGGCAGACGCGCGACCGCATCGCGGCCGAGACCGAGCTGCTCACACGGCTCGGCCGGATCCGTGCCGCGGACCCCGCCGGCTGGGAGGACGTGCTCCAGATCGTCGCGCTCCTCCAGGCACTGGGCTCGAAGAGCGCCGACGCGCGTCAGCGCGCGGTCCTCTCCTCGGGCGACGAGGTGCCTGCGGAGGCTCTGGTCGAGGCGGCACTCGGCGAGACGGAGCCGAACGTCGCGGGCGCCCTGCGATGGGCGCTCGCGCGATCGGAGGACGGCGGCGCCCTGGTGCTGCTGGCGGAGGCCCTCGGGTCACCGGTGGCCGCGGTGCGGGAACGTGCCGTTCAAGCCCTCGTCGAGCTGCCCGGCGATGAAGCCGCCGCGCGGCTGCGGGATGCCCTCGCGAACCCCGACGCCGTGGTCCGCGGCCATGCGGCTCTGACGCTCGGTGCACGTGGTGTGGCCGACGCGGTCCCGGCGCTCATCGACTTGATCGTGGCGGGAAGGAACGACACCGACGCAGCCGATGCGCTGAGCGTGCTCGCGGGCGACACCGCGACAGCTGATCGGATCGCGACCAGGCTCGTCGACCGCCTTGCCGACGACACCACCGAGGCACCCGCACGCGGGCGCCTGACCCAGGCGCTGGCGGACATCCCGGGGCCGACGGCATCCCGTGCCCTCGTGGAACTGTCACAGGACGAGGACCGCGCCGTCGCACTGACTGCCGGATACCTGCTTCGGCTCCGCGACGCGCGGTGACAACACCTACGCGTCGCGCGACCACCCACGCGGCTCCGTGCCGTCACCGTTGTCGTACGACCCGGGGCTGACGAGGCCCGTCTCGTAGCGACGACGACTGCCTGGGCGCGGTCGCGGAGGGCGAGTTTGCCGAGGATGTGGGAGACATGGGTCTTCACCGTGGCCTCGGACAGGTGGAGTCCGGTGGCCAGTTCGGCGTTGCTCAGGCCCTGGGCGAGGAGGCGCAGGACGTCCAGTTCGCGGGGTGTGAAAGCGGCCAAGTCACGGTGCAGGGAGGGCGGTTCCGTGCTGCGGCGGGCGAATCGCTCGACCGGGCGGCGGGTGATGGCGGGGGCTAGCAGCGCGTCGCCGGCCCGGACCGTGCGGACGGCGGCCACGAGGTGTTCCGGCGTGACGTCTTTGAGGAGGAAGCCGCTGGCGCCGGCGGCGAGCGCCGATCCGCCCGCGCTCCCCCCTTCGGTCACCGCCGCCATCGCGGCCCAACCCGGCACCCGGGCCTACTACGGCAGCGCCTCCCTCGACGCGGCCGTGTCGGGGACGATCGGACCCGTCACCTTGACGGCGTTCGACGGTGACGCCTCCTGGGGCGGTTTCACGATGGTCGGCGGGCGGTGGTTCACCGGGCCGGGTGAGGCCGTGGTGCCGAGCACGATTCTCACCGCCACGGGCACGAAAGTCGGCGACACCATCGCAATCACCGTGCAGGGCAAGCCAGCTGTGGTCCGGATCGCCGGCGAGGTGTTCGACACCGGCAACGACGGCCGTCGGGTCTTCACCGACGCCGCCACACTCAGGACCGCCGCACCCGGCCTCAAGTCCACGACCGAGTACGTCGATCTGAAACCCGGCACCGACACGGACGCGTATGTCACCGCGCTGCTCACCGTGCTGCTGGTCTGTGTCGCCGGGCTCGGTGTGCTGGGCGGGGTCGTGCTCGACACCCACGAGCGCGTCCACGACCTGGGCATCCACAAGGCGCTCGGCATGACACCCCGCCACACGGTCACGATGGTCGTCGCCTCGGTCGTCCTGCCCGGACTGGCCGGCGGCGCCCTCGGCGTACCGCTGGGCCTGGCCGTGCACCACGCGGTGATCCCGGCGATGGGCCGGGCGGCGGGGCTGCGGCTGCCCGACCTCGTCGTCGAGGTCTACGGCGCCGGGGACCTGGTCCTGCTCGGGCTCGCCGGAGTCGCCGTCGCCGTCCTCGGCTCCCTGTTGCCGGCCGGCTGGGCGGCACGCGTCCGCACGGCGACCGCACTCCGAGCCGAATGAGCCCGCAACCTTCTCGCAACCTCGCGTGTGCTGCGATGTGCCATCGCATCCGGCTACTGGGGACGGCAGACATGGACGACAACACCCCGCGCGTCGAACTCACCCCCGCCGCGGAGGACCTGCTGCGCCAACTGCACGCCCAGCACGGCCCGCTGATGTTCCATCAGTCGGGTGGTTGCTGCGACGGCAGTGCGCCCATGTGTTACCCGGAGGGCGAGTTCCGTACGGGCGGCTCGGACGTACTGCTCGCCGAGTTGGAGGTCGAGGGCGTGCCGGAACCCGTGACGTTCTGGATCTCGCGCAGCCAGTACGAGGTCTGGAGCCACACGCGGCTGATCGTGGACGTCGTAGCGGGTCGCGGCAGCGGTTTCTCGCTGGAAGCACCCGAGGGGGTGCGTTTTCTCACCCGTTCCCGTGTAGTCGGCGCCTAGGAGCCCCGCCGGCCATGGTCTTCTGATGCACTTCCCCTGAGTCCTGGATGAGTTGACGAGACATCAGGGGGCACTGTGACGCGCCGTCAAGAGCGTTCCAGAGCAGCACGTTTCAGAGCCGAACGTTTCAGAACATGCGAGTCGGCACTCGCGTTTCTCGCGGCATTCGGTGCGCTGGCCGGTGCGGCCCTGGTGGGGGCGGCACCGGCCGGCGCCGTGCCGGGCACCACGCGGCTCGCGCCGGGTGTCACCTACCGGCAGTTCGACATCAGGGCGGCCAGGGGTGTGACCCACGCCCATGTGGTCGTGGTGGACCTGCGCGACACCCATGTGCGCGTCAACCTGCTGTACCCGGGCGCGGTGGCGGCCCGGGAGCCCGTCTCCGAGCTGGCCGGCTCGGCGGGCGCCGTCGCGGGCGTCAACGGCGACTTCTTCAACATCAGCGAGACCCAGCACCCGGGCGTCGCGGCCACGGGTTCCACCGACGGACCTGCCATCGCGAGCGGTGTCGCGCTCAAGGGGGCCGTGCCGGACGGTCAGCGCTTCGGACCCGCGCTGCCGCCCGGCACGAACACGCGGAACGTGCTCGGCGTGGGTATCGACCGCGTGGCCCGGCTGGACAGCCTCACCCTCAAGGGGACGGTCGGGACCCCGCAGGGCCGGATGCCGCTCGGCGGGTTCAATCAGTACGCGCTGCCGGTGAACTCCATCGGTGCGTTCACCACACAGTGGGGCAGCGTCTCCCGGGTGCGTGCCACATGTGGCACGGACACGAACCGGGCCGCCGCGTGCAGCAAGGACACCTACGAAGTCACCATTCGCCACGCGCGAGTGGTGTCGGCGTCCCACACTCCCGGCGGTGGTGCCATCGCCGCGGGCACCACCGTACTCGTCGGTCGTGAGGCGGGTGCGCAGCAGCTGCGGAAGCTGTCCGTGGGGGAGCCGGTGCAGGTGCTGCACCGGCTGGTGGCGTCGAGGTCCGGGATCCCGTACCGCTTCGCCCTGGGCGGCTACCCGGTGCTGCGGGGCGGGCAGCCGTTGTCCGGCCTCGACAACTCGACCTCGGCCGTGCGCACGGCCGTCGGGATCGCGAACCACGGCCACCGTCTGCTGCTGTTCGCGACGGACGGCGCGGTCGCGTACCGCAGCGGTCTGACGAACGCCGAAGTCGCCGCCGAAATGCGGAAGTTGGGCTCGGTCGACGCCTTCGGTCTGGACGGCGGCGGCTCGACGACGCTGGTCGCCCGCGCACCCGGCGCGAGCGCCGTCACGGTACGGAACCACCCCAGCGGAGGCGCCGAGCGGCCCGTACCGAACGGCGTCGGGGTCTTCTCAACCCGCTGACCTCATGGATGGAGTCCGCTCACCAGATCCGCGGTGGCCGTCAGGCCACTGTGGATCGTGGGCGCCATGCTGGTGCTGGCCATGAAGAACCCGAGCAGTGCGCAGACCAGCGCATGGGAGAGCTTCAGCCCGCCGCTGCGCAGGAAGATCACCGCAAGGATCAGGAGCAGCAGCACCACAGAGATGGAAATGGCCATCGTCACCCTCCTCCGCCACGCCGCCGTGTCTGGTTCGCGGCGTTCGGCGGCAAGTGTGGCGTAGCGGAGGGATCGTCCGGGCTACCGACGTGTCCCCCGAACGTGTGGTGTCACCCCATGTCATGTGACCACATGTGGTGTCACGCCGTGCGGTGGGCGTCCAGGAAGGCTTCCAAGCCGGCGAGGTCGTCGGTGTTGAGGAAGTCCACACCGGCGGCGAACAGCTCCTCCCACAGCGCTTCACGGGCGGGGCCCGCCACGTCAGGGGTGTTCCAGAACCGCACGGTCTGCCCGGCCGCGTGCGCCTGCCGCACGATGTCGCGCAGCTTCTGCCGCTCGGCGTCGGGGAAGACGCCGTCGCCGAGCCAGGTGAAGTTGGTCTGCCAGTTGTCGCTGATGAGCGAGATGAAGGAGGCGGGCGCCGAGGTGCCGAGGTCGGTGAGCCGGCCGTCGTAGAAGGCGCGGCGCACGGTCTGCGCCTCCATGGGGATGCGGGCCGCGCGGTCGCCGGAGATGACGTTGGTGACCGCGCCCTGGTGGACGCGTCCGTGGGCGTAGGTGGTGAACAGGTGCTTGTAGCGCTGGAGATGACGGTCGAGTTCGAGGTACGTCGAGGAGCCCTCGGTCTTGATGTCGATCAGGAGCTGCAGCGGCTTGCGCCAACCCCGGTACACGGAGTCGTGGTTGGCCTTCACGAGGGCGGAGAGGGGGTCCAGGTAGAGGGATTCGAGGGTGCGGCTCGGGTCGAGTTCGGATGCGTCGTGCCCGATGAGGAGTTGGTCGCCGACGAGGAAGATATCGGCCTCGACGCTGCCGAAACGGTGGTCGAGGGCGTCGAAGAGGGGCCGGGGGTGCTCGTAGTCGTTGTGGGCGTGGGCGCGCCACAACGGGCGTCGGCGGTGCCCTTGTTCGGCGGCGAACGCGCTGCCGGCGGGCGGGGCGAGCACGACCGCGAGGGTGGCGCCGAACGCGGTGAGGGCTCTGCGACGGGTGATGAGGGCCATGGTGTTCCTCCCTGTGGGGCGGGTTCGAACCACAGGGAGTATGGGGCTGTACGGCCCCCAACGAACCTGTACATGCCAGGAGTTGGCCGGACCGCCCACGCTTGTTCACTCCTTCGGCGGGAGCGCACGGAAAAGCCCGCCCCAGGTGGGACGGGCTTTCCGCAGACTTCACCTCATGGCGCTCAGGGGGCTTGCAGGTCGACCAGTTCCGCCAGTGCCTCGCGATGGGCGCCCGCCGTGCCGTAGGCGATGGAGTCGGCCTTGGCCCGCTTCAGGTAGAGGTGGGCGGGGTGCTCCCACGTCATACCGATGCCGCCGTGCAACTGCACGGCCTCCTCGGCCGCGTGGACGGCGACGGACGCCGCGTACGCCTGCGCGACCGCCACCGCCACGTCCGTGTCGTCACCGGTCGTGAGGGCGTCGGCCGCGTTCCGTGCGGCGGCCCGCAGGCTGACGACCTCCAGCCACAGCTGCGCGAGCCGGTGCTTGAGCGCCTGGAACCCGCCGACCGGCCGGTTGAACTGCTTGCGCTCCTTGAGATACCGGACCGTCTCCGTCAACGTCCAGTCCGCGACGCCCAGTTGCTCGGACGCGAGCAGCCCGGCCCCCGCCCGCAGCGCACGCCGCACGGCAGGCGCCGCGTCACCGATCCGGCGCCCCGCGGCCCCGTCGAACATCACGCGCGCCAGCGGCCGGGTCAGGTCCAGGGACACCTGCGGTACGACGGTCACGGCGCCCGCCTCGACGGCGTACAGTCCGCCGTCCTCGCCCGGCACCAGCAGCACATCGGCGGCGCCCGCGTCCGCGATCCCGGTCAACTCACCGTGCAAGGTGCCGTTTTCGAGCCGTGCGGCCTTGTGGGCGGCGCCCGGTGCGACGCTCAGGGAGACAGCGAGAACACCGATCCTGCGCCCCGACGCCAGCTCGGCGAGGAGGTCCTCGGCCCCGCACTCCAACAGTGCCTCGGTGGCGACGACCGCGCTCGTGAGGTACGGGACGGGGGCGACCGCGCGGCCCAACTCCTCCAGTACGACGGCGACTTCGCGGTGGGTGGCACCCTGGCCGCCCTGTGCCTCGGGCACCAGGAGGCCGGCCAGGCCCATGCCGTCGGCGAGGGACTTCCACAGGGACAGGTCGTGCGGGGCGTCCGACTCGGTGCGCGCGATGACGCTCGCCGCGTCGCTGTGGTCGGTGAGCAGGTCCCGGACGACGGCGCGCAGCGCCTCTTCCTCCTCCGAGTAGAGAAGATCTGTCATCGGGCCAGGTCCTTCCAGGCGACGTCCTTGTCGGTGCGCGGCTCGGCCGGGAGGCCCAGGACGCGTTCGGCGACGATGTTCAGCAGGACCTCGCTGGTCCCGCCCTCGATGCTGTTGCCCTTGGAGCGGAGGTAGCGGTAGCCGGCGTCGCGGCCGGTGAAGTCCACGAGTTCCGGGCGGCGCATGGTCCAGTCGTCGTACAACAGGCCTTCCTCGCCCCGGAGTTCGACCTCCAGGCCGCTGATCTCCTGGTTGAGGCGGGCGAAGGAGAGCTTCATGCCGGCGCCCTCGTGACCGGGCTGGCCCGCCACCAACTGCTGGCGCAGCCTCTCACCGGAGAGCCGGGCGACCTCGGCCTCGACCCAGAGCTTGAGGAGGCGCTGGTGGAGGTCGTGGGTGCGCAACTCCGGGCGCTCGCGCCAGGTCTGGCTGATCGGGCCGATCATGCCGCCCTCGCGGGGGATGCGCATGCCGCCGATGGAGACGCGCTCGTTCATCAGCGTGGTCTGCGCGACCCGCCAGCCGTCGCCGACCTCGCCGAGGCGGTGGGCGTCGGGGATGCGGACGTCGGTGAGGAAGACCTCGTTGAACTCGGCCTCGCCGGTGATCTGGCGCAGCGGCCGGACCTCGACTCCGGGGTCGGTCATGTCACAGACGAAGTAGGTGATGCCCGCGTGCTTGGGCACGTCCGGGTCGGTGCGCGCGATGAGGATGGCCCAGCGGGCGAGGTGGGCGCTGGACGTCCACACCTTCTGCCCGTTGACGATCCAGCCGTCTCCCTCCCGTACGGCCCGCGTGCCGAGCGCGGCCAGGTCGGACCCGGCGCCGGGTTCGCTGAACAGCTGGCACCAGACCTCCTCGCCGACCCAGAGGGGCCGTAGGAACTGCTGCTTCTGCTCCTCCGTGCCGTACTTCAGGATCGTCGGAGCGGCCATGCCGAGGCCGATGCCGATCCTGCGCGGGTCGTTGTCGGGGGCGCCCGCGGGCTCCAACTCGGCGTCCACGACGGCCTGGAGAGCCCGCGGGGCACCGAGGCCACCGAGGCCCTCGGGGTAGTGGACCCAGGCCAGTCCCGCGTCGAAACGGGCCTTGAGGAAGTCGAGGCGGTCGGTCTCCAGGGGTGGGTGCGCGGCCAGCAACTCGGCCGTGAGACGCCTGAGTTCGGCTGCGTCGATGGTCATGCGGCGGCTCCGTTCTCCGACGAAGTGTCCTTCAGCGACGGCAGGATGGTGACCCGGCCGGTCGTGACACCGTCGGCGACCCGCTGCACGGCGGCCGCGGCGCCGCTCAGCGGCACGCGCTCGCTCACCAGGGGCTTGATGACACCCCGGGCGGCCAGGTCGGTGAGCTGCTCGTGGCAGTGGAGGATCAGCTTCGGGTTCTTGGTGGCGTACAGGCCCCAATGCAGGCCCAGGATCGAGTAGTTCTTCACCAGGGCGTGGTTGAGCGACGGGCTCGGGATGGTGCCGCTCGCGAAGCCCACGACCACGATCCGGCCCTCGAAGGCGACGACCTTCGTGGACTGCGTGTAGGCGTCGCCGCCGACCGGGTCGTAGACCACGTCGGCACCGCGCCCGCCGGTGGCCTCCTTGACGGCCGCGACGACGTCCTCGGTACGCCGGTCGATCACGACGTCGCAGCCCAACTCCCGTGCCACGGCGGCCTTGTCGGCACTTCCGACGACGCCGATGACGGTGGCACCGGCGGCCTTGCCGAGCTGTACGGCGGCGCTGCCGACCCCGCCGGCGGCGGCGTGCACGAGCAGGGTCTCGCCGGCCTCCAGGTGGGCGCGCCGGTGGAGGCCGAACCAGCCCGTCTGGTAGCCGATGTGGAGCGCGGCCGTCTCCGCGTCGTCCAGCGAGTCGGGCGCGGGCAGCAGTCCGGCGGCGTCCGCGACGGCGTACTCGGCGAAACCGCCGTACGGCAGCGCGGGGTTGGCGATCACGCGGCGGCCGTCCTCGGTCTCGCCGCAGATCTCCACGCCCGGGGTGAACGGCAGCGGTGGCCTGACCTGGTAGTGGCCCCGGCACATCAGCACGTCCGGGAAGTTGATGTTCGCGGCACGCACCTTCAGCAGGACCTGGCCCGCACCGGGTGTCGGCTGCTGCACCTCCTCAAGGCGCATCGCCTCACTCGGCTCACCGTTCTGGTGCACTTGCCATGCCTGCATGCGGGGCCTCCACGGACTGCTCTGTCTTACCGGGCTCGATCGCATACTAAGCGGTCGCTTGCCGATCAGGGAACAGTCGCGTGTGTCACGAACCGTAGCGACACCTCACGCCCGCCGCGGCTTCGCCCGCACATGCATCCGCTCCCCCTGCGGCCCGAACAGACTCAGGAACTCCGCGGGCCCCTCTCCCGTGGACCCGAACCAGTGCGGCACCCGCGTGTCGAACTCGACGGCCTCCCCCGTCGCGAGCACCACGTCGTGCTCGGCGAGCACGAGCCGCAGCCGTCCGGACATCACGTACAGCCACTCGTAGCCCTCGTGCGTCCGCAGATCGGGTTCCTCCTGCCGCTGGGGCACCAGCACCTTGAAGGCCTGGAGTCCGCCCGGCTGGCGGGTGAGCGGCCAGTAGGTGCGGCCGTGCCGCTGGATCGGCTCGGCCCGCACCCGGGGATCGCTCACCCGCGGTGTCCCCACGAGTTCGTCCAACGGCACCTGGTGGGCCCGCGCGATCGGCAGCAGCAGTTCCAGGCTGGGCCTGCGCAGCCCGGACTCCAGCCGGGACAGCGTGCTCACCGAGATGCCGGTTGTCTCCGACAGCCCGGCGAGGGTCGCGCCCCGCTCCTTCCGGATCCGCCGCAGCCGCGGGCCGACCTCCGCCAGAACCTCGTCCGTGTCGTCGCTCATGACCGATATTGCAGTTTCGGCAAACACGTTTGTCAATACGGCAGGGATGGGGCGACCTTCGGGGGTGGAGGTGGTCACCATGACCGACACATACGAAGTGGTCGTCATCGGCGGCGGCGCGGCCGGGCTCTCCGCCGCGCTGGTCCTGGGCAGGTCCCGGCGTCGCACGCTGGTCGTCGACGCGGGCGAGCCGCGCAACGCGCCCGCCGCGCACATGCAGGGCTATCCGACCCGGGACGGCATGTCCCCCGCCGAGTTCCTGGCCCGGGGCCGCGAGGAGATCGCGCGCTACGGCGTCGAGCTGGTCCGGGACCGGGTGGTGGACGTCACCAGTGGCTTCGCGGTCACGCGGGCCGGCGGGGAGACCGTCCGCGCCCGGCGGCTGGTGATCGCCACCGGTCTCAAGGACGAGCTGCCGGCCGTCCCCGGAGTCGCCGAGCGCTTCGGCCGCGATGTGATCCACTGCCCGTACTGCCACGGCTGGGAGGTCCGCGACCAGGCGTTGGGCGTGCTCGCGACGTCGCCGATGGGGGTGCACCAGGCGCTGATGGTCTCGCAGTGGTCCAAGGACGTGACCCTGTTCCTGCACACGGTCGCCGAGTCCGAGCTGACGGACGACGACCTGCGCAGGCTGGCGGCTGCCCGGGTCGCCGTAGTCCCCGGCGAGGTCGCAGAACTGACCGTCGAGGACGACCGGCTCACCGGCGTCCGCCTCACTGGGGGTACCCCCTCTGGGGGAGGCACCACGCACCCCCGCGAGGCCGTGTTCGTCGCACCCCGCGCGATCCCGCAGACCGGCCTCCTGGAGAAGCTGGGCGCCGAAATGCAGGAGACCCCGTTCGGCGCGTACCCCGTGGTCGACCCGACGGGCCTGACGACCGTGCCCGGGGTGTGGGCGGTCGGCAACGCGATGGGCTTCGGCGAACAGGTCGTGAACGCGGCCTCCGCCGGCTACCGCGCGGGTGCCACGATCAACGGGGAGCTACTGATGACCGACCTCGACGCCGCCGTCCGGGTGTAGACCGCCCGCCTCCGTTGCACGATGGCTGCATGCTGCTGACCCGGCTCGCGCATGTGTCCCAGGAGGTCGCCGCCACCTCGGCGCGGTCCCGGAAGATCGCCCTGCTCGCGGAGCTCTTCCGGGACGCGGAGGCCGACGACGTCCCGATCGTCATCCCGTATCTGGCGGGCCGCCTGCCACAGGGCCGGCTCGGCGTCGGCTGGAAGGTGCTGAGCCAACCTGTCGATCCAGCATCGGAACCCACCCTGACCGTGCGCGGGGTGGACGCCCGCCTCACCGCTCTCGGCAAGGTGTCGGGCGCCGGCTCGCAAGCCGAACGGGCACGCCTGGTCGGCGAGTTGATGGGCGCGGCCACCGCCGACGAGCAGCGCTTCCTGTTCGGTCTGATCACCGGCGAGGTCCGGCAGGGCGCGCTGGACGCGGTCGCCGCGGAGGGCCTGGCGGAGGCGACCGGCACACCTCCGGCGGACGTACGGCGGGCGGTGATGCTGGCCGGTTCGCTCCAGACCGTGGCGGAGGCCCTGCTCGCCGAGGGCCCGGCCTCGCTCGACCGCTTCCGGCTGACCGTGGGCCGCCCGGTCCTGCCGATGCTCGCGCACCCCGCCTCCTCGGTCGCCGAAGCCGTCGAGAAGCTGGGCGAGTGCGCGGTCGAGGAGAAGCTCGACGGCATCCGCGTCCAGGTCCACCGCGACGGCGAGACCGTACGGCTCTACACCCGCACCCTCGACGACATCACCGACCGCCTCCCCGAACTCACCGCTGCCGCCCTGGAGTTGAACGGCAAGCAGTTCATCCTCGACGGCGAGGTCATCTCCTTCGACGAGGACGGGCGGCCCCGTTCCTTCCAGGAGACGGCGGGCCGGGTCGGCTCCCGGGTGGACGTGGCCACGGCCGCCGAGACCGTCCCCGTCTCCCCCGTGTTCTTCGACGCGCTGTCCGTCGACGGCCGCGACCTGCTCGACCTGCCGTTCGTCGAACGGCACGCGGAACTGGCCCAGTTGGTGCCGGAACCGATGCGCGTCCGCCGCACGCTCGTCTCCGGTCCGGAGGACATCCCCGCGGCGGAGGCCTTCCTCACCGAGACCCTCAAGCGCGGCCACGAGGGAGTCGTCGTCAAAGGCCTCGACGCCCCCTACAGCGCGGGCCGCCGGGGTGCCTCCTGGCTGAAGGTGAAGCCCGTCCACACCCTCGACCTGGTCGTGCTGGCCGCCGAGTGGGGCCACGGCCGCCGCACCGGCAAGCTCTCCAACCTCCACCTCGGCGCCCGCACCCCCGACGGCTCCTTCGCGATGCTCGGCAAGACCTTCAAGGGCATGACCGACGCCGTGCTGACCTGGCAGACCGAGCGCCTCCAGGAGCTGGCCGTGGAGAGCGACGGCCACGTGGTGACCGTACGGCCCGAACTCGTCGTAGAGATCGCGTACGACGGACTGCAGAGGTCGACCCGATACCCGGCCGGTGTCACGCTCCGTTTCGCCCGGGTCGTGCGCTACCGCGAGGACAAACGACCCGAGGAGGCCGACACCGTGGAGACACTGCTGGCCGCGCACCCGGAGGTGAAGCCGTGAGCGGGACGGGGAAGCGGAGCGCCGGGCTGCTGTTGTTCCGGCACACCGATCACGGTCTGGAGGTGTTGCTCGGGCATATGGGCGGCCCGTTCTTCGCGCGACGGGACGCGGGGGCGTGGAGTGTGCCCAAGGGTGAGTACGAGCCCGACGAGACCGCCTGGGACGCGGCGCGGCGCGAGTTCCAGGAGGAGCTGGGGCTCGCGCCGCCCGAAGGTGAGGCGATCGGGCTGGGCGAGGTGCGGCAGACCAACGGGAAGGTCGTCACCGCGTGGGCGATCGAGGCGGACCTGGATCCGGCGACTGTGGTGCCCGGCACCTTCCGGATGGAGTGGCCGCCGAGGTCCGGGCAGGTCCAGGAGTTCCCCGAGCTGGACCGGGTCGAGTGGATGGACCTCGAACGGGCACGGGCCGCCATCGTCAAGGCACAGGCCACGTTTCTCGACCGGCTGGCGGAGCACTCGGACTGAGCAAGCCCGTACGCGTTGCGGCCGTCCCCGCCACGCGGGAAGGTCGAAGCACAGCCCGCTCCAGGAGGTCAGCCATGCCCATCGCGACGGTCAACCCGGCCAACGGCGAGACACTCAAGACGTACGAGGCCATGGGTGACGAGGAGATCGAACGCCGGCTCCGGCTCGCGGATGCCACCTTCCGCACCTACCGGACGTCGGCCTTCGCCGAGCGCGCCCGGCTCATGCACCGGGCCGCCGACCTGCTCGAAGAGGACCAGCAGGACATCGGACGGATCATGACGACCGAGATGGGCAAGCCGGTCAAGCAGGCCCGCGCGGAGGCCGTCAAGTGCGCGAAGTCGATGCGCTGGTACGCCGACCACGCACAGGAACTGCTCGCCGACGAGGAGCCCGCCGCCTCCGACGTGAAGGACTCCGGTGCCTCCCGGGCACTGGTCCGCTACCGGCCGCTCGGCCCGGTGCTCGCGGTGATGCCGTGGAACTTCCCGCTGTGGCAGGTCATCCGCTTCGCCGCGCCCGCGCTGATGGCAGGCAACGTCGGCCTCCTCAAGCACGCCTCGAACGTCCCGCAGACCGCGCTCTACCTGGAGGACCTGTTCCACCGGGCGGGCTTCCCCGAGGGCGCCTTCCAGACCCTCCTGATCGGCTCCGGCGCGGTCGAGGACATCCTGCGCGACGAGCGGGTGAAGGCGGCCACCCTCACCGGCAGCGAACCCGCCGGGCGGGCGGTCGCGTCCGTCGCCGGGGACATGGTCAAGAAGACGGTGCTGGAACTGGGCGGCAGCGACCCGTACGTCGTCATGCCGTCCGCCGACATCGACCGGGCCGCGAGGATCGCGGTGACGGCGCGGGTGCAGAACAACGGGCAGTCGTGCATCGCCGCCAAGCGGTTCATCGTGCACACGGACGTCTTCGACGCGTTCGCCGAACGGTTCGTGGCCGGCATGAAGGCGCTCACTGTCGGTGATCCGCTGGCGGAGGAGACCGAGGTCGGACCGCTCGCGAGCGAACAGGGCCGCAGCGATCTGGAGGAACTCGTCGACGACGCCGTGGAGAGCGGCGCGACCGTGCTGTGCGGCGGCGAGCGGCCCGACGGAGACGGCTGGTACTACCCGCCGACCGTCCTCGCCGACATCACCCGCGAGATGCGCATCCACCGCGAGGAGACGTTCGGGCCCGTCGCCACGCTGTACCGGGTGGCCGACCTCGACGAGGCCGTCCTCGTCGCCAACGACACGCCGTTCGGGCTGAGTTCCAACGTGTGGACGCGGGACGAGGGCGAGGTCGACCGGTTCGTACGGGATCTGGAGGCCGGTGGGGTGTTCGTCAACGGGATGACCGCGTCCCATCCGGCGTTCCCGTTCGGCGGGGTGAAGCGGTCCGGGTACGGGCGGGAACTGTCGGGGCACGGAATCCGGGAGTTCTGCAACATCACCACGGTATGGCACGGAGCGTGAGCGTTCCGCGGCTACGATCCCCTGTGTGAACCGCGAAGTGACTCTGCCCCTGATCGTCGACGACCGCGGGACCTTGCAGGTGGCTGCGGCGGATGTCAGCAAGCTGCTCCGCACAGTGGGTGGTCGCTGGCTGCATCTTGTCGAGGCCGGCGAGGAGGGGCTTGATGAGGACACGGTGGCCGCGTTGACCATCGAGTTGGCGAAGTTGGCTGATCGGATTGACGTGGCTTGCATCGCCCATAGCAGTGGGGGGTCGTCGTAGTCGGGCGGGTGCGGGTTCGTTGTGGCTGCGCGCGCCCACGCGGCGGAGCCGCACATTGACACAGCCCCGCGCCCCTAGGGGGTTGCGCCCAGCGTGTTCCAGAACATCGCCTCGTAGTGCTTGAGCAGGGTGCTGTAGGTGTTCACCAGCCCCTCATTGGTCTCTCCCACCCTCGCCCTCGCCGCCTTCTCATCCAATTCCGGGGATGGCTCGGCGAAGAAATCGAAGAAGCCGCAGGCCTCCTCCGTGAAGCCATAGTGCCGGCGCAGCGCAACCGTGCCTCGTCCACACCGCACGCCTCCGCGAAGGCGATGAGCCGCTCCCCTGCCATCGCCTCGCCCTCCGCCAGGAACTCGAAGAAGTCGGCCGCCTCCGGAGTGGCCGTCTCGCGTTGCGCCAGATGCAGGAAAGCGCGGCGGTCGGCCGGGATCACCCGGTGTTGTTCCAGAGCCAGGATTGCGAGGGTTTCCCGGGGTGCGGCGCCGGTCTCGATCCGGGCTACCAGAGGGTTGGTGGTCATCGCGTCCTTCATCGGCCGGGGTCCGGATACTGATCCGACCTTTACACAGGGTCCCTGAATTGGAGTAGTCCGCCGAGAGATCGTCGCCTTCAAGGGTGATCGTGGGTGCACCACCCTCTGAGGTGAACCACCTTCTGACCGGGCGGGCGAAGGCCTTCCGGAAGGCGAAAGCAGGGACGGTTCATGGCGACTTTGTGCAAACCCTCGGTGTCGGTTCCCGAGCACGTGATCACGATGGAGGAGACGCTGGAGTTGGCGCGCTCCCGTCACGCGGACCACCCCAACCTGCCGCTGGCCCTCCGGCTGATCGAGAACACCGGTGTACGGACCCGGCACATCGTGCAGCCCATCGAGGAGACCCTCAAGCACCCCGGGTTCGAGGACCGCAACAAGATCTACGCGGCCGAGGCGAAGGCCCGGGTCCCGGCGGTGGTGCAGCAGGCGCTCGACGAGGCCGAGCTCCTCACCACCGACATCGACCTGATCATCTACGTCTCGTGCACGGGCTTCATGATGCCCTCGCTCACGGCCTGGCTGATCAACGAGATGGCCTTCGAGTCCACCACCCGGCAGATCCCCATCGCCCAGCTCGGCTGCGCGGCCGGCGGTGCGGCGATCAACCGGGCGCACGACTTCTGCACGGCGTACCCGGAGGCCAACGCGCTCATCGTGGCCTGCGAGTTCTGCTCGCTGTGCTACCAGCCGACCGACCTCAGCATCGGCTCCCTGCTCTCCAACGGGCTGTTCGGCGACGGCATCGCCGCGGCCGTGGTGCGCGGGCGGGGCGGCACGGGCATCCAGCTGGAGCGCAACGGGTCGTACCTGATCCCCAAGACCGAAGAGTGGATCATGTACGACGTCCGGGCCACCGGCTTCCACTTCCTGCTGGACAAGCGGGTGCCGGCCACCATGGAGCCCCTCGCACCGGCGCTCCAGGGCCTCGCGGGACTGCACGGCTGGGACGCGGCCGACCTGGACTTCTACATAGTCCACGCGGGCGGGCCCCGAATACTCGACGACCTGAGCAAGTTCCTCCAGGTCGACCCGCACGCGTTCCGGTTCAGCCGGGCCACCCTCACCGAGTACGGCAACATCGCCAGCGCCGTCGTCCTGGACGCGCTGCGCCGGCTCTTCGACGAGGGCGGCGCCGAACACCGGGCGCGCGGACTGCTCGCCGGGTTCGGACCCGGTATCACCGCCGAGATGGCCCTGGGCCGCTGGCACAACGACAACCGAGAGACGGCTTGAGTACGGCATGACTGACGAGACGCTCACCGAGACCCTGCCCCCGGTCAGGCCGTGGCCGGCCCTCGACCTGACCGGGGTGGACTTCGACCCGGTCCTCACCAAGCTGATGCGGGAGGGTCCGGTCAACCGGATCAAGCTGCCCAACGGTGAGGGCTGGGCGTGGCTGCTCACCCGGCACGACGACGTGCGGATGGTCACCAATGACCCCCGGTTCAGCCGCGAGGCGGTGATGGACCAGCCGGTGACCCGGCTCGCCCCGCACTTCATCCCGGCCCGTGGCGCGGTCGGGTTCCTCGACCCGCCGGACCACACGCGGCTGCGGCGCTCGGTCGCCCAGGCGTTCACGGCGCGCGGGGTGGAGCGGGTGCGGGAGCAATCCCGGCTGCAGCTCGACGAGTTGGTCGACGAACTGCTCCAGGACGGACCGCCGGCCGATCTCACCGAGACCGTGCTGAGTCCGTTCCCGATCGCGGTGATCTGCGAGCTGATGGGCGTGCCGGCGGCCGACCGGCACGGCATGCACACCTGGACCCAGCTCATCCTGTCCTCCTCGCACGGCGCCGAGGTCAGCGAGCAGGCCAAGGAGGAGATGGGCGCCTACTTCGGCGATCTCATCGGCCTGCGGGAGGGCAGCGACGGCGAGGACGCCGCCTCGCTGCTCGGTGCCGCCGTGGGCCGGGAGGAGATCACACTGGAGGAGGCGGTCGGGCTCGCGGTGCTGCTGCAGATCGGCGGCGAGGCGGTCACCAACAACAGCGGGCAGATGTTCTATCTGCTGCTGACCCGTCCCGATCTCGTCGAACGGCTGCGCGCCGAGCCGGAGTCGAGGCCCCAGGCCATCGACGAACTGCTGCGCTACATCCCGCACCGCAACGCGGTCGGGCTGTCCCGGATCGCCATGGAGGACGTGGAGATCAGAGGCGTGCGGATGCGGGCGGGCGACCCGGTGTACGTGTCGTACCTGGCCGCCAACCGTGACCCGGACGTCTTCCCCGACCCCGAGAAGATCGACTTCTCGCGCAGCCCGAACCCGCATGTCTCCTTCGGCTTCGGCCCGCACTTCTGTCCCGGCAACATGCTGGCGCGGATGGAGTCCGAGCTGCTGGTGGACGCGCTCCTTGACCGGTTGCCGGGGCTGCGGCTCGCGGTTCCGGCCAATCAAGTGCCGTTCAAGAAGGGCGCGTTGATCCGCGGTCCCGAGGCACTGCCCGTGACGTGGTGAGGTGCCGATGACGGCGACGGAGGGGCTGCTCGTGCCGCCGGGGCACGGCCGGATCGTACAGACACCCGCGCAGCACGTGACGTTCAAGGTGACCGGCTCGCACTCGCGGACGGCGTCCACCTTCGAGGTGGTGGTGCCGCCGGGGTTCGACGTCGGGGCCCATGTGCACACGCGCAGCGAGGAGTTGTTCTACGTGCTCGAAGGCGAGCTGGACGTGCTCGCCTTCGAGCCGCGCATCCGGACACCGGACAACTGGCAGCGCTGGGAGTCGAGTTCGGGCACCCGGGTGGTACGGGCGACACCGGGCACGGTGATCGTCGTACCGCCCGGTTGTCCGCACGCGTTCGCCAACCCCACGGAGACGCCCGCGAAGATGTTCTTCCAGGCGTCTCCGCCGCCCGATCACGAGCGGTATTTCGAGGAGCTGTTGGAGATCCTCGGGGGTGGGGGGCCGCCGGATCACGCGGCGATCGAGGAACTGAGGGCTCGTTATGACATCGAGCAGTTGACGCCTTTGAAACACCGGTAGTTGTTCGTCTACCGGGCCGCACCCGAAACTCAACGAATCGGCATTCCCGACAACGTCCTCGCGATCACCAGCCGCTGAATCTCACTAGTGCCCTCGAAGATCGTGTAGATCGCCGCATCCCGGTGCATCCGCTCGACCGGATACTCACGCGTGTACCCGTTCCCACCGAGGATCTGGATCGCCTGCCCGGTCACCTTCTTCGCCGTCTCGCTGGCGAACAGCTTCGACATCGAACCCTCGGCCGCCGTGAACTGCTTGCCGTTGACCGCCATCCAGGACGCGCGCCACACCAGCAGCCGGGCCGCGTCGATGGACGTACGCATGTCGGCGATCTGGAAGGCGACGCCCTGGTTGTCGATGATCGGGCGGCCGAACTGCTCGCGGGTCTTCGCGTAGTCGAGGGCGACCTCGTAGGCGGCGCGGGCCGTGCCCACCGCCATGGCACCGACCGCTGGGCGGGACGCCTCGAACGTGGCCATCGCGGCGTTCTTCACCCGCTCGCCGCCGCCCGCCTTGGCGCGCTCACGGGCACGGGCGAGGCGCTCGTCCAGCTTCTCCTTGCCGCCGAGCAGGCAGGAACCGGGGACGCGAGCGTTCTCCAGGACCACCTCGGCGGTGTGCGAGGCGCGGATGCCGTGCTTCTTGAACTTCTGCCCCTGGGACAGACCCGGCGTTCCGGCCGGGACGATGAAGGATGCGTGGCCCTTGGAGCCGAGGTCCGCGTCGACGACCGCGACGACGACGTGGACGTTGGCGATGCCGCCGTTGGTCGCCCAGGTCTTGGTGCCGTTGAGGATCCACTCGTCCTTGGCCTCGTCGTAGACGGCACGCGTGCGCATGGAGGCCACGTCGGAACCGGCGTCGGGCTCGGAGGAGCAGAAGGCGGCGACCTTCACATCGTTGGCGTCGCCGTACATCTGGGGAATCCAGGTGCCGATCTGCTCCTCGGTGCCGTTGGCGAGGACGCCGACGGCGGCCAGGCCGGTGCCGACTATGGAGAGGGCTATGCCCGCATCGCCCCAGAACAGTTCCTCCATGGCCATCGGGATGCCGAGGCCGGTGGGGTCGAAGTACTGCTGGGCGTAGAAGTCCAGGGAGTAGATGCCGACCTTCGCGGCTTCCTGGATTACCGGCCAGGGAGTCTCTTCACGCTCGTCCCATTCGGCGGCGGCGGGGCGGATGACGTCGGCGGCGAAGCCGTGCAGCCAGTCCCGCACCTCCTTCTGTTCGTCGTTGAGTTCCATGGTGAACTCGGCCATGACTCCTCCAGCAGCGCACTAGCATGTTACTTGCGGTAACGACAGAGTCTGTTACCGACGGGTAGGAAAAGTCAACTCCCGATGACGTCTCGGCAGCCCGTTCGAGGTGTGTGGCACGTTGAGTGTTAGTTTGCGCAGGCGTTACCGATTCAGCACGGGTGGGGAGAGACCATGGACACCACGCAGCGGACCGATCAGCAACGGTCCGCCGACCGCCGACGGCGCGAGCTGTTGGAGGCCGCGGACAGAGTGGTGCTGCGTGACGGCCCACAGGCCTCGATGAACGCGATCGCGGCGGAGGCCGGCATCACCAAGCCGATCCTGTACCGGCACTTCGGTGACAAGGGGGGACTGTACGCGGCGCTCGCCAAGCGGCACACGGACGCACTGCTGTCCTCGCTGCGGGCCGCGCTGGACGCACCCGCCGAGCGGCGGGAACGGGTCGAGGCCACGCTCGACACCTACCTCGCCGCGATCGAGGCGCTGCCTCAGGTGTACCGGTTCCTGATGCATCCCGTTGAGGGTGGGCAGACCGCGGACCAAGGGTTCGACACGGGGAATCACTCCGTTCCGCTGCTTCGGCGGATGGGGGAGGAACTCGCTCAGGTCATCGAGGAGCGGGTGGATCTCGGGCCCAACAGTCAGCAGCTCGCTCGGGTGTGGGGGCATGGGATTGTCGGGATGATGCACGCGGCGGGTGACTGGTGGCTTGGTGAACGGCCTTGTTCCCGGGCCGAGTTGGTGCGGAGTTTGGCTGATCTGTTGTGGGGCCGTCTGGCTGCCGCCGGGGACAGAGTGGGCGGTCCGGGGTTCTGACGGTCGTATTCAAAGTGCAGATGCGTGGGGGGGCTGGTCGCGCCCACGCGGCGGAGCCGCAAATCGATACAGCCCCGCGCCCCTGAGCAGCTCACCTCAGCGGTGCCATGAAGCTCGGCCCACCTGTCTCATCAGGCGGCTGTGGCGCCAGCCCGTCACGCGGTCCGCGTACACCTTCCCCTCCACGTGGTCGCACTCGTGCTGTAGGCAGCGGGCGAACCAACCCGTCCCGTGCACGGTGATCGGCTCACCGGTCACCGTGAAGCCCTCGACCACGGCGTGGTCGTAGCGCTCCGTTCCCGCCTCCAGGCCAGGCAATGACAGACAGCCCTCCGGGCCCCTCAGGACCACACCGTCCGTCTCGACCAGGCGTGGGTTCACCACATGGCCGAGGTGGCGGGTCTCCTCGTCGTCGGGGCAGTCGTAGACGAACACCCGCAAGGATTCGCCCACTTGGTTCGCGGCGAGGCCCACGCCCTGGGCCGCGTACATCGTCGCGAACAAGTCCTCTACGAGGCGGGCGAGTTCGGGGCCGAAGTTCGTCACCTCCTCGCACGGGGCATGCAGGAGGGGGTCGCCGAGCAGGGTGAGGGGACGGACTCGCCCGTGGGCGCCCGGGATGGAGCCGTATCGCATGGGCGCAAGGGTACGGTTCTCTACGGCGCACGCCCGCCGCGAGGCGTTCGCGGTGCCGCGGTTCGGGCACCGATAAGGATCTCGATAGGCTGAGGTCCACACCACGTTGCCGGAGGCAGAGGCGCGGCGCGTACGCAAGGAGGATCGAGAACTGATGGCAGGCAACTCGGACCCGCTCACGCCGCGGGCCAAGCTGGCCGTGACGGCGGGCAAGGCGGTCGCGGCGGCATCGCGTGCCGCGGGGCGGGGCAGCGGATCGGTGATCGGCGGCCGAGTGGCACTCAAACTCGACCCCGACCTCCTCGCCCGGCTCGCACAGAGTCTGGATGTGACTCTGGTCTCGGCCACCAACGGCAAGACCACGACCACGCGATTGATCGCCGAAGCCCTCGGGGCTGCCGGACCGGTCGTGTCCAACGCGCTCGGTGCCAACATGCCCGCCGGTATCACCTCGGCGCTGGCCGGCGGCTCGGACGCCAAGTTCGGTGTCATCGAGGTCGACGAGAAGTACCTCGCCGGCGTCGCCCGTGACACCGACCCCAAGTGCATCGCGCTGCTCAACCTCTCCCGCGACCAGCTGGACCGCGCGGCCGAGACCCGCATGCTCGCCGAGAACTGGCGTGAGGGGCTTGCCGGTTCGAAGGCCGTTGTCGTCGCCAACGCCGACGACCCGCTGGTCGTGTGGGCCGCGTCCTCCTCCCCCAACGTGATCTGGGTCGCCGCCGGTCAGATGTGGAAGGACGACGCCTGGTCGTGCCCCTCGTGCGGTGGCGTGATGCAGCGGCCCGGTGACGACTGGTTCTGCGGTGAGTGCGGCTTCCGGCGGCCTACGCCGAGTTGGGCTCTCTCCGGGGATCATGTGCTTGACCCGCACGGGTCCGCCTGGCCGATCCACCTCCAGCTCCCGGGACGCGCCAACAAGGCCAACGCCGCGTCCTCCGCCGCCGTCGCCGCCGTGTTCGGGGTGCCGCCGCAGGTCGCCCTGGAGCGCATGTACCGCGTGCAGGCCGTCGCCGGGCGCTATGACGTCGTCCAGTTCATGCAGCGCGACCTGCGGCTGCTGCTGGCGAAGAACCCGGCGGGCTGGCTCGAAACGTTCAGCCTGATCGATCCGCCGCCGACCCCGGTGATCCTCTCGGTGAACGCGCGCGGCGCCGACGGCACCGACACCTCCTGGCTGTGGGACGTCGACTACACCCGGCTGACCGGTCACCCCATCTTCGTCGTCGGCGACCGCAAGCTGGACCTCGCGGTCCGACTGGAAGTGGCCAACCAGCACTTCCAGGTCTGCGACAACCTCGACCAGGCCGTGCAGCAGGCCCCGCCCGGCCGGATCGAGGTCATCGCGAACTACACCGCGTTCCAGGACCTGCGCCGCCGCGTCGGCAACTGAGACCCAGAACCCCCAGAGGACGAATGACCATGAGCGACAACCAGCTCCGTCTGGTGTGGATCTACCCCGACCTGCTGAGCACCTACGGCGACCAGGGCAACGCCCTTGTCGTGGAACGCCGGGCGCGGCAGCGCGGCCTCGACGTGGCCCGGCTGGACGTGCGCAGCGACCAGCCGATCCCGACCTCGGGCGACATCTATCTCATCGGCGGCGGCGAGGACCGCCCGCAGCGGCTCGCGGCCGAGCGGCTGCGCCGGGACGGCGGCCTGCACCGGGCGATCGGCAACGGCGCGATCGTCTTCTCGGTCTGTGCCGGCTACCAGATCCTCGGCCACGAGTTCATCAACGACCTCGGCCAGCGCGAGCCCGGTCTCGGTCTGCTCGACGTGGTGTCGGTGCGCGGCGAGGGCGAGCGCTGTGTCGGCGACGTCCTCGGCGACATCGACCCGCGCCTGGGCCTGCCCCCGCTGACCGGTTTCGAGAACCACCAGGGCGTCACCCGTCTCGGCCCCTCCGCGCGCCCGTTCGCGCAGGTGCGGCTCGGCAAGGGCAACGGCACGGGCGACGGCACCGAGGGCGCGTACAACGACACGGTGTTCGGCACCTACATGCACGGGCCCGTGCTCGCCCGCAACCCGCTGATCGCGGACCTGCTGCTGAAGCTGGCCCTCGACGTCAACGCGCTGCCCCCGATCGACGACCGCTGGTACGAGGCGCTCCGCAACGAGCGCATCGCCGCAGCTCAGCAGCCCGCCTGAACCCGCGGTACACCTCCTCTTCGGGTGCCGGAAACCAGCCCGTCTGACGGCTCGTCCGCGCAGGTGAGCGGGGTCGTCCAGCAGGCGGACGCACGCTACGAACCCGCCCCCTTCTGCCGTTAGGGTGGCGGGGTTCGTACCGGACAGCGTGGTCCGGTTTCGGTCCACGTTGAGAAGGTTCTTTCGGGCTATGCGCATTGGTGTCCTCACGTCCGGCGGCGACTGCCCCGGCCTGAACGCCGTCATCCGGTCCGTCGTGCACCGCGCCGTCGTGGACCACGGCGACGAGGTCATCGGCTTCCGGGACGGCTGGAAGGGCCTCCTGGAGTGCGACTACCTCAAGCTCGACCTCGACGCGGTGAGCGGCATCCTTGCTCGCGGCGGCACCATCCTCGGTTCCTCCCGTGTCCAGCCCTCCCATCTGCGGGACGGCGTGGAACGGGCCCGGGGCCATGTCGAGGAGCTCGGCCTCGACGCGATCATCCCGATAGGTGGCGAGGGCACACTCAAGGCCGCCAAGCTGATGTACGACGCCGGACTCCCGATCGTCGGCGTCCCCAAGACCATCGACAACGACATCGCCGTCACGGACGTCACCTTCGGCTTCGACACGGCCGTCGGTGTCGCGACCGAGGCGCTCGACCGGCTCAAGACGACCGCCGAGTCCCACCAGCGCGTCCTCGTCGTGGAGGTCATGGGCCGCCACACCGGCTGGATCGCACTGCACTCCGGCATGGCGGCCGGCGCACACGCCATCGTCGTACCTGAACGCCCCTTCGACATCGAGGAGTTGGCCGCACGCGTCGGCGAACGCTTCGAGGCGGGCAAGCGGTTCGCGATCGTCGTCGCGGCGGAGGGCGCGAAGCCGCGCGTGGGCTCCATGGAGTTCGACGAGGGCAAGAAGGACGTCTACGGCCATGAGCGCTTCGCGGGGATCGCGCGGCAGCTGTCCCTCGAACTGGAGGAGCGGCTCGGCAAGGAGGCGCGGCCGGTGATCCTCGGGCACGTTCAGCGTGGTGGTACCCCGACCGCCTACGACCGTGTCCTCGCGACCCGGTTCGGGTGGCATGCGGTGGAGGCCGCGCATCGCGGGGAGTTCGGAAAGATGACCGCGCTTCAGGGGACGGACATCGTGATGGTGCCGTTGGCGGACGCGGTCGAGACTCTGAAGACCGTGCCTGCTGATCGGTACGAAGAGGCTGAGTGCGTGCTGTAGCCCGTACCTGAGCGAAACTGCCCCCGGTCATGATCCTGACCGGGGGCAGTTCTAGTCTGTGTGCGGACAGACTTGCACAACCCCCACGAATCAGGAGCCGTCCGATGGATCACGGCGGGCACGGCATGACGATGGATCTGCCGCCGTTCACGTTGGGGCGCGGGCTCGACTGGTCGGCCGACCCGTTCTTCCTCACGGCCTGTCTGGTCGGGCTGGGGCTGTACGGCTGGGGAGTCGTGCGGCTGCGGCAGCGAGGGGACTCGTGGCCCGTGGGGCGGACGATCTCGTACGTCATCGGTGTGCTGACCGTCGGGCTCGTGATGTGCACCAAGCTCAACGACTACGGCATGGTCATGTTCAGCGTGCACATGGTGCAGCACATGATCATCAGCATGCTGTCGCCGATCCTGCTGCTGCTCGGCGCCCCGGTCACGCTCGCACTGCGGGCGCTGCCGCCGGCAGCCAGGGGGCGCAAGGGGCCGCGCGAGCTGCTGCTGATGTTCCTGCACAGCCGGTACATGAAGATCATCACGCATCCCGCGTTCACGATCCCGCTGTTCATCGCGAGCCTGTACGCGCTGTACTTCACGCCGATCTTCGACTTCCTGATGGGCTCGAAGACCGGGCACATCGCGATGATGGTGCACTTCCTCGCCGTGGGTGTGGTGTTCTTCTGGCCGATCATGGGCGTGGACCCGGGGCCGAACCGGCCCGGTTATCTGATGCGGATGCTGGAGCTGTTCGCCGGGATGCCGTTCCACGCGTTCTTCGGCATCGCGCTGATGATGGCGTCGGAGCCGATGGTCGAGACGTTCAAGCACCCGGCCGCCTCGCTCGGCATCGACGCGCTCTCCGACCAGAACGCGGCCGGCGGTATCGCCTGGGCGTTCAGCGAGATCCCCTCCGTCCTGGTGCTGATCGCCCTGCTGTTCCAGTGGTACGGCTCGGAGCAGCGGCAGGCCAAGCGGCAGGACCGGGCCGCCGACCGGGACGGCGACAAGGAACTCGAGGCGTACAACGCCTATTTGGCCTCATTGAACACACGAGGCAATTGAACGCACGCGGCTCACTGAACGGGAATTTCGTTCAGTAGCATAAAGCGCGATGGGGGAACCGCGACCGGGGGGAGCGGTAATGACATGTCGCGCGGTTGTGCAAAGGACCGGAATTGCGGTGATCCGCAGGATCGCCGCGCTGCTCGTCTGCGTCCTGGTCGTGAGTGGATGCGGCGGGGGCGCACATACGTTCGTCGTAAAGGCGGTCGCCGTCGGAGTTCCGTCGCTCGCGCCTTTCTTCGACGAGAAACAGGGACTGGGCCACGACGCCGAGGTCCGCTCGCTGCCGGTGCGGGGCACCTTGCAGCAGGGGGACACACCCGGCCTGTACGGGGGCACCAGGCAGCCGACCATCTGTGACGTGGCGAAGCTCAAGAGGTTCCTGACCGATCCCGCGAACCACCAGAAGGCGGTGGCGTGGTCGTCCGTGCCCGGTATCAGCACGGACGAGATCCCGGGCTATCTCGACCGGCTCACACCCGTACTCCTGCGTCACGACACTCTCGTACAGAACCACGACTACAAAAAGGGAAAGGCCACGCCCTACAACTCCCTTCTCCAGTCGGGAATCGCGATTCTCGTCGACGAGCAGGGGGAACCCGCCGCGAAGTGCTCGTGCGGAAATCCGCTGCGCCCGTTCAAGGGCGACGCGGGGAGGATTTCCGTCAAGTTCGCGGACGGCAACAAGAAGTGGCACGGATATGAGCCGTCCTCGGTGGTGGCCGTGCGTCCGGCGCCCCGGACGATGGAGCGGCTGGCCCTCGTGGACGTCGACGATCCCGACGTCGGCATCACACGTCCGGTCGGTACGACGGGCAGGCACGACACCACCTTCGACACCCGGCGGCAGCACGCGGTGCCGAACCTCATGGGGGCGACGTTCGGGGAGGCGCGGCGGCAACTGGTGAGCGGTGGGCTGGCCGTGGGGTACGGAGGGAGCGCGGCGCCGTCCGACGAGGCGCGGGTCACCGCGTCTGATCCGCCGGCGGGGACCGAGCTGCGGTTCGGGCAGTACGTGACGCTGACCGTGTCCGGCGGGACGAGCGGAGGGGCGACGTCCACTCCCCCGTCTCCGACGACCTCCGGGCCGACACTGGGCCCGCCAACGTCCACGGCACCACCCTCCACGTCCCCGACAGCACCGCCCACGACCTCCTCTCCGCCTGCCTCACCGTCCTCGTCGCCGCCTCCGTCCTCACCCACGAGCGAGCCGCCGCCGTCGAGCAGTTCGCCGCCGAGCAGTTCTCCTACGACCGGTTCGCCCTCGGTGGTGACCAGTTCGCCCGTGACAAGCCCGCCGGTCACCACCAGCGCGGCGCCCGTGACAAGCGTCCCGGTGACCAGTAGCGCGCCCGTCACCAGCAGCGCCCCCGTGACGAGCAGCGTGCCGGGCACGAGCGAACCGGTCACCAGAGACCCCGTGACCGGCACCCCCACCACGACCGAGACATGACGCGGAACCGGGAGGGGGACACCGGATGCCTCAGGGATCGCCGACGTCGGGCGTGGGCCGGGTCATCGCCGGCCGCTATCTCCTGCTGAACCGGCTGGGCAGTGGAGGCATGGGACATGTGTGGCTCGCACATGACCAGCGGCTGGTCTGCGAAGTCGCGCTCAAGGAGATCGTGTTCAGCAACCCGGCCTTCGCCGACGCCGAGCGGGAGGCCCGGGTCGCGCGCGCCCAGGCCGAGGCCCGGCACGCGGCGGGGCTGCGCGGCCACCCCCATGTGGTGACCGTCCATGACGTGCTGGAGCACGACGGACTGCCGTGGATCGTCATGGAGTACGTGGCGGACGCCGTCGACCTGCGCGACCTGGTCGGCCGGCAGGGCCCGCTCGCCCCGGCGGAGTGCGCCCGCGTCGGTCTCGCCGTACTCGACGCGCTGACCGCCGGACACGAACGGGGCGTCATGCACCGGGACGTGAAACCGGCGAACATCCTGCTCGCGCCGGACCGCACGGGTTCGCCGTACGCGCGGGTCCTGCTCACCGACTACGGCATCTCGGTGCAGCCGGACGCCGGGGAGACGCGGTACACGCTGACGTCCGTGCTCGTCGGCACTGCGGGCTATCTGGCGCCGGAGCGGGCCACGGGCGGGCCGCCGACGGCCGCCGCCGACCTGTTCTCGCTGGGCTGCACGCTGTACCACGCGGTCGAGGGCCACGGCCCCTTCACCCGCGAGTCGCCGCTCGCGGAGGTCACCGCCGTGGTCATGGAGGACCCGCTGCCACCGGCCCGCGCGGGCGCGCTGGCACCGGTGATCCACGCGATGCTGGAGAAGGATCCGCTACGGCGGATTCCGGCGGCGGAGGCGGAGGCGGCGCTGTCGCGGATCGTGACGCCGCAGACCGAGGCGGAGGCGTACGCCCGGACCCAGACGGACCTGGGTTCGGAGTCCCCCTGGGAGGGCCGGCCCGCGCCGGTGCCGGTGGCGGTGCCGACGCAGGCCTCGCCGCCGTACGGCTACGGGGTCCCGGCGTTCCAGCCCTCCCCCGCCGGTCGGCGTCGGCGGCCTCGCCCCCGGGTCCTGCAGTCCGTCCTGGCGGGGCTGCTCGGGCTCGCTCTCGCCCTGGGCGGTGTCTGGTACGCGATGGCCCACCAGCCGCCCGGCAAGGACACCGGCACGAACAGCCCGCCGTACGGCACGGCCGTCGGGCTCTCCGCGCCGCTCAAGGACGGCGACTGTGTCACCGCCGACTGGCCGGGCGGGCACCTCTCCCAGGGGACGCCGCGGCTCGCCGTGGACGCCGGCTGCCGGAACTCGGTGCCGGACGGACAGGTGATGGCGTTCGTGTCCACCGCGTCCGCGGCCGAGGCGCGGAAGGTCGGCGCCGACCGGTGTGCGCAGCGGACGCAGGAGATCCGGGAGAAGCTCGCGGACGTGCGGGGCTACGCCGTCGTACCGACCGACGCCGGTTTCGACGCGGCCGGACACCGCACCGCCTGTCTGGTGCTGGGCGCGCACGGGCCGGTCTACGGGCCGCTCGGCGGCCACCGCACCCTCGGGTCGGCGTTCGCGGACACGTCGACCATGCAGAAGCGGGACTGTCTGGACGTGCCCTCGAACCGGGCGGCGAGTCTGGTCTCCTGCGCCGGCAAGCACGATCAGGAAGTGGTCGGGTTCACCCGGTTGGGCGCGGACGTCACGCTGGCCCAGGCCCGCACGCGCTCGGACGCCGCGTGCGCGCGGGACGTCCCGCCGGCCGACTACGGCTTCGATCCGTCGGTCTACCAGGCCGCCTCCTGGACCAGTGAGGGACCGTGGAAGTCGGGCACTCATTTCGTCGTGTGCGCCGTGCGGAAGCAGAACGGAGGCACCATGGAGGGGGACGAACCATGAGGAGGGTGTCGCGATGCCCGGTTCCACGAAGACCATGGGGGTGATCACCGTCGGCGGGCTGGTGGTGGTGACGGCCTACACGGTGGCGCTCGGCAGCAACGGCTGGCTGTGGTTCGGCTGGGTCGTGCTGGGGCTCATCACCCTGGGGATGGTGGCCACGCGCAGCACCTGAGGCGCGCTGCCGCTCACTACGCGCGTGCCGCTACTGCTCACTGCGGCGGCTCGCCGAGTGCACGCCCGGCTGGTACTTCGGCAGCCGGGCGGTGATCTTCATGCCCGCTCCTACGGCGGTCTCGATGACGAGGCCGTAGTCGTCGCCGTAGACCTGCCGGAGCCGGTCGTCGACGTTGGACAGGCCGATGCCGCCCGAGGGGCTGACCTCGCCCGCGAGGATGCGGCGCAGCAGGTCGGGGTCCATGCCGGCGCCGTCGTCCTCGATGACGACGAGCGCCTCGGCGCCCGCGTCCTGCGCGGTGATGCTGATGCGGCTCTTGCCCGCGGCATTCACAGCCTTGCCCTCCAGGCCGTGTTTGACGGCGTTCTCGACCAGAGGCTGGAGGCACAGGAACGGGAGCGCGACCGGGAGCACCTCGGGCGCGATCTGCAGGGTGACGGAGAGCCGTTCGCCGAATCGGGCCCGGACCAGTGCCAAGTAGTGGTCGATGGCGTGGAGTTCGTCGGCGAGGGTGGTGAAGTCGCCGTGCCTGCGGAACGAGTAGCGGGTGAAGTCGGCGAATTCGAGGAGCAGTTCGCGGGCGCGCTCGGGGTCGGTGCGGACGAACGAGGCGATCACGGCGAGCGAGTTGAAGATGAAGTGCGGGGAGATCTGGGCCCGAAGTGCCTTGATCTCGGCCTCGATCAGCCGGGTGCGGGACTGGTCCAGGTCGGCCAACTCCAGTTGGACGGAGACCCAGCGGGCGACCTCTCCGGCGGCCCGGACGAGGACGGCGGACTCGCGCGGCGCGCAGGCGACCAGCGCGCCGTGGACCCGGTCGTCGACGGTGAGCGGGGCGACCACCGCCCAGCGCAACGGGCAGTCGGGGGCGTCGCAGTTGAGCCGGAACGCCTCGCCGCGGCCGGTCTCCAGCGGGCCCGCGAGCCGTTCCATGATCTCGGCCCGGTGATGGTCACCGACGCCTTCCCACGCGAGGACCTGCTTCTGGTCGGTCAGACATAGCGCGTCGGTGCCGAGCAGCGTGCGCAGTCTGCGGGCCGAGCGGCGGGCCGTCTCCCCGGTGAGGCCGGCGCGCAGCGGCGGTGCGGCGAGGGAGGCAGTGTGCAGGGTCTGGAAGGTGGCGTGCTCGACGGGGGTGCCGAGTCCGCCGAGGCTCTCGGGGCGCGCAGTGCGCCGCCCGAGCCAGAACCCGGCGGCGAGCAGCGGGAGTACGGCGACACAGAGGCCGGCCAGGAATCCACTCATGCGCCCGCCTCCGTCACGTGCGGCGCTGTCACGCCTTCACCTCCGCCCGCAGTTCCTCCGGCAGATGGAAGCGCGCCAGGATCGCCGCCGTCCCCGTCGGCACCCGGCCCGGCGTGGCCAGTGACACCAGCACCATGGTGAGGAAGCCCAGCGGTACCGACCAGAGGGCGGGCCAGGCGAGCAGGGCGTGCAGGGCGCCGGTGCCGGGGAAGCCCGCCATGGTCGCGGCCACGGCGACGAACGCCGAACCGCCGCCGACCAGCATCCCGGCCGCCGCGCCGGGTGGGGTGAGCCGCGTCCACCAGATGCCGAGGACCAGCAACGGGCAGAAGGAGGAGGCCGATACGGCGAACGCGAGTCCCACGGCGTCGGCGACGGGCAGCCCGCCGACCAGGACGCTCGCCGCCAACGGGACGAGCATGGCGAGGACCGTGCCGAGCCTGAAGTGCCGTACCCCGCGCGCCGGGAGGACGTCCTGGGTGAGGACCCCCGCGACGGCCATGGTCAGTCCCGACGCGGTGGACAGGAAGGCGGCGAAGGCGCCGCCCGCGACCAGCGCGCCGAGCAGATCGCCGCCGACACCGCCGATCACGCGGTCGGGCAGCAGGAGTACGGCCGCGTCGGCGTCACCGGTGATGGTGAGTTCGGGGGTGTAGAGGCGGCCGAGGGCACCGTAGACGGGCGGCAGGAGGTAGAAGGCGCCGATCAGGCCGAGGACGGCGACCGTGGTGCGGCGGGCGGCGACGCCGTGCGGGCTGGTGTAGAAGCGGACGACGACATGCGGCAGGCCCATGGTGCCGAGGAAGGTGGCGAGGATGAGGCCGTACGTGGCGTACAGCGGGCGTTCCTCGCGGCTCGCGGCGAGCGAGGTCGACATGCCGCCGTTGGTGCCGCGGTCGGCGACGGGGACGGTGGCGCCCTTGGCGAAGGTGAGGCGGGTGCCGCCCGCGATGTGGTGGGTGCCGGTGGGGAGTTGGAGCCGTTCGGCACGGTGGCGCCGGCCGTCGACCGTGCCGTTCACCGTGACGGTCAGGGGGTGGTCGAGTTTGAGGTCGAGGGTGTCGTCGACGCGGACGACGCGCTGTTCGCGGAAGGTGGCCGGTTCCTCGAAGGCGTGCCGGGGTGCTCCGTCGCTCTGCCAGGCGAGGACCAGGAAGAGGGCGGGGACGAGCAGCGCGGTGAGCTTCAGCCAGTACTGGAAGGCCTGTACGAAGGTGATGCTGCGCATGCCGCCGGCCGCGACCGTGGCGACCACCACAACCGCCACGATGAGCCCGCCGAGCGAGTCGGGGGCGCCGGTGAGGACGGTCAACGTCAGCCCGGCGCCCTGGAGTTGGGGCAGGAGGTAGAGCCAGCCGACCCCGACGACGAAGGCGCCCGCGAGGCGTCGTACCCCGTGCGAGGCGAGCCGGGCCTCGGCGAAGTCGGGAAGGGTGTAGGCACCGGAGCGGCGCAGCGGGGCGGCGACGAAGAGCAGCAGGACCAGGTATCCGGCGGTGTAGCCGACCGGGTACCAGAGCATGTCGGGGCCCTGGACGAGGACCAGGCCGGCGATGCCGAGGAAGGAGGCTGCGGAGAGGTATTCGCCGCTGATGGCGGCGGCGTTGAGGCGGGGGCCGACGGTGCGGGAGGCGACGTAGAAGTCGGAGGTGGTGCGGGAGATGCGCAGGCCGAAGGCGCCGACGAGGACGGTCGCCACGACGACGAGGGCGACCGCCGGTACGGCATAGCTGGAGTTCATCGGTCCTCGACGAGGCGCACGAAATCGCGTTCGTTGCGTTCGGCGCGGCGCACGTACCAGAGGGCGAGCAGGACGAGCGGGGCGTAGAGGCAGAAGCCGAGGACGAGCCATTCGAGGCGGCGGGAGTCCGGGGTCGCCGCGAACACCAGGGGCAGCGGGCCGACGAGGAGTACGAGAACCGCGAACACCGTGAGGGCGGCGCGGAGTTGGGTGCGCATGAGGGAGCGGACGTAGGTGTGGCCGAGCGTGGTCTGTTCGTCGATCTCGGTGCGGGGGCGGGAGTAGCCGGAGGCGCGTCGGGTGCGGCGGGGCGGGCCGGTGACGACGACCCTGCGTTCGGTGGGTTCCTGAGGCACCGTCAGGACCTCCGCATCAGCAGGTCACGCAGTTCGCGGGTGTGGCGGCGGCTGACCTGGAGTTCCTCGCCGCCGACCAGGACGCTCACGGTGCCCGCGTCCAGGCGGAGTTCGCCGATGTGGCGCAGGGCGACGAGATGGCGGCGGTGGATGCGGACGAAGCCGCGCGAGCGCCAGCGGTCTTCGAGGGTGGAGACCGGGATGCGGACGAGGTGGCTGCCCCGGTCGGTGTGGAGCCGGGCGTAGTCGCCCTGTGCCTCGACGTGGGTGATGTCGTCGACGGCCACGAAGCGGGTGACACCGCCGAGTTCGACGGCGATGTGGTCGGGGTCGGGTTCGTGCACGGGTATTCGCGGTGCGGCGCCGCCGAGTTCGGCGGCCCGGCGCACGGCTTCGGCGAGCCGTTCCTTGCGGACGGGCTTCAGCACGTAGTCAACTGCCTTGAGGTCGAAGGCCTGTACGGCGAAGTCCTCGTGCGCGGTGACGAACACGACGAGCGGCGGCTGCGCGAACCCCGTCAACAGCCTTGCCAGGTCCAGTCCGTCGAGGCCGGGCATCTGGATGTCGAGGAAGACGACGTCGATGGCCTCGGGTCCGCCCGGGCCGGACTCCAGGGCGCGGTTGATACGGCGCAGCGCCTCGGTCGCGTCGCCCGCGCCCTCCGCGCTGCCGACGCGTGGATCGGCGTTCAGCAGATAGAGCAACTCCTCCAGCGAGGGGCGTTCGTCGTCGACGGCGAGGGCGCGCAGCATGAACGTGGAGTGTAGGAGGAATTCGTACGCCTGGACATGTGCCCGGCGTGGACGTCCGCGCTGGATACAGTGCCGACATGAACAGCAGGACCACCCCGTTCGACGAGCTCGACCGGAAGATCATCAACGCGCTGATGGCGAACGCCAGGACCAGCTTCGCCGAGATCGGCGCGTCGATCGGGCTGTCCGCGACGGCCGTGAAGCGGCGGGTGGACCGGCTGCGGGAGACGGGTGTGATCACCGGTTTCACGGCGACCGTACGGCCGTCCGCGCTCGGCTGGCGTACGGAGGCGTACGTGGAGGTGTACTGCGAGGGCGCCGCGCCCCCCAGGCGGCTCGCGGAGGTGGTGCGCAACCATCCGGAGATCACCGCGGCGATGACGGTGACCGGTGGCGCGGACGCGCTGCTGCACGTGCGGGCCACCGATGTGGACCACTTCGAAGAGGTGCTGGAGCGGATCCGGCAGGAGCCGTTCATCCGGAAGACGATCAGCGTGATGGTGCTGTCTCACCTCCTCCCGGAAAGCCCGGAAGCGGGCGCCACCCACCCCGCCCCGGACGACGCATCAGACCTGCGCTGAGACCGTCTAAGACGCAGCATTCCTGCGCAGACACGCAGCCTTCATCGCTTGTCGCGCGTATTGGTCTCTTCCTACCTTGGTGTCAACCCCAGTCGACATCACAGGAAGCGGAGGAACCCCTCTGTGCCCGAGACCCGTGTGCGGCGCCGGCGGCGCTTTCTCGTCTGCGAACCCAGACACTTCGCCGTGCAGTACGCGATCAACCCCTGGATGCATCCCGACGCCCAGGTCGACGTCGATCTCGCCCAGGAGCAGTGGCGAACACTGATCGACACCTACCGCGAGCACGGCCACACCGTCGACACCGTGCCCCCGGCCCCCGGCCTCCCGGACATGGTGTTCGCCGCGAACTCGGCGGTCGTCGTCGAAGGCCGTGTCTTCGGCTCCTTCTTCCACGCGCCCGAGCGGCGCCCCGAGTCCGACCACTACGACATGTGGTTCAAGGCGGCCGGCTACGACGTCCACCGCCCCGAGTCGGTCAGCGAGGGCGAGGGCGACCTGATCCCGACCGGCCGCTATCTGCTGGCCGGCACCGGGTTCCGTACGGCTCGCGAGGCCCATCGCGAGGTGCAGGAGTTCTTCGGCGTCCCGGTGATCAGCCTGACGCTGGTGGACCCGTACTTCTACCACCTCGACACGGCGCTGTTCGTCCTCGACGAGGACAACATCTGCTACTACCCGGAGGCGTTCTCGCCGGGCAGCCGCGAGGTGCTCGCGCGGCTGTTCCCGGACGCGGTGCTCGCGACCCGCGAGGACGCGATGACGTTCGGCCTCAACTCCGTCTCCGACGGCCTGCACGTCTTCATCGCGCCCCAGGCCGAGGCACTGGCCGCGCGCCTCGCCGAACGCGGCTACGTCCCCGTCCCCGTCGACCTGTCGGAGTTCCACAAAGCCGGCGGCGGCATCAAGTGCTGCACCCAGGAGATCCGATCATGACTGCGCCCACCCGTGAACCCGCCGGCACCCGTACCTCCGCCGACCTCATCCGCGCCGAGGAGCCGGTCCTCGCGCACAACTACCACCCGCTGCCCGTGGTCGTCGCCCGCGCCGAGGGCACCTGGGTGGAGGACGTCGAGGGCCGCCGCTATCTCGACATGCTCGCCGGCTACTCCGCCCTCAACTTCGGCCACCGCCACCCCGCGTTGATCGAGGCCGCCCACCGCCAGCTCGACCAGCTGACGCTCACCTCCCGCGCCTTCCACAACGACCGCCTCGCCGAATTCGCCGAACGGCTCGCGGAGTTGACCGGCCTCGACATGGTGCTCCCGATGAACACCGGCGCGGAGGCGGTCGAGAGCGGGATCAAGGTGGCCCGCAAATGGGCCTACGACGTGAAGGGCGTCCCCGCCGACCGGGCCACCATCGTCGTCGCGGCGGAGAACTTCCACGGCCGTACGACGACGATCGTCAGCTTCTCCACCGACGAGACGGCACGGGCGGGCTTCGGCCCCTTCACGCCGGGCTTCCGGATCGTGCCGTACAACGACCTCGCGGCGCTGGAGGCGGCGGTCGACGAGACGACGGCGGCGGTGCTGATCGAGCCCATCCAGGGCGAGGCCGGGGTGATCATCCCGGACGCGGGCTATCTGGCCGGGGTGCGTGAACTCACCACCCGCAAGGGCTGCTTGTTCATCGCGGACGAGATCCAGTCGGGCCTCGGCCGCACCGGCCGCACCCTCGCCGTCGAGCACGAGGGTGTCCTCCCGGACGTGCTGCTCCTCGGCAAGGCGCTGGGCGGCGGCATCGTGCCCGTGTCTGCGGTGGTCGCGCGGCGCGAGGTGCTGGGGGTGTTGCACCCGGGCGAGCACGGGTCGACGTTCGGCGGGAACCCGCTCGCCGCGGCGGTCGGCACGGCGGTCGTCGAGCTGCTGGAGACCGGTGAATTCCAGCGCAGGGCAGCCGAGTTGGGCGTGGTCCTGCGGGACGGTCTGACCGAGCTGGTCGGCAAGGGTGTCGTCGGTTTCCGCTCACGCGGCCTCTGGGCGGGCGTGGATGTCGACCCGGCGATCGGAACCGGCCGCGAGATCAGCGAACGCCTCATGCGCGAGGGCGTGTTGGCCAAGGACACCCACGGCTCCACGATCCGGCTGGCCCCGCCGCTGACCATCACGGCGGACGAACTCCGGTCCGCGGTGGGCGCGTTGGAGAGGGTGCTGACGCAAGGGGCGTGAGGTGGCGGGTGGTTGGACCGGCGCTCAGGCGCCGGTCCCAACTACTGCTCGCCCGTGGGAGCGCCGGTATCGGCCAGGGCCGCCTGCGCGAGCAGACGACGCGCCAGGTCGCGGGCCTCGTCCACGGTCAGCGAGGCCCAGAGCCCGGGTTCGCCGCGCACGACCGGGCCCACGTCCAGGGTGACCCGGGTGATCGGCCGCTCGGGGAGCGCCAGCAGCAGCCGCTTCACCGCGACCTGCCGGCCGCAGGTGGTCACCAACGGCGTTTCACCCGACGGCGGGAGCGGCTCCTGCCCTGACCGAATCATCTCGTCCACGACCCTTCTCTGAATACCCGGCGAGGTACCAGGAGCAGCGCCCGACGGGCCCGGGTTGTTCCCGGGCCCCGGTTGCGCCACCCGTCCGGACCGTCGCCAGGAGCAGCTGCTCGTGTTCGGCTTCGGTCAGCGGCGAGGCCTCGCCGTCCCAAGCCCACCGTGCAGACCCGCGCAGCGGACCGTGGTGGCCCCTGGCCCCCTGATGAACCCCGGGCGAATTCTCGCCCGCCCTCCGGTCAGAACAGGGTCAAGGGACGCGGCGAAGGCCCTGGCGCCCTCATAAGATCGCTGGTACCGCCACCTTTCGTACGACTCCCCCTGGAGGCCCGGCGTGCCCGAAACCGCGCGCGGCGCCGAAACCGAACCCGAGCCTGGTCCGCCATCGCCGGCATCGGTCCCCACGGCCCGTCGCCGTACCGTCCTGCTCGCGGCCGGTGCCCTGGTCGCCGTGGCGGCCGTGGCGGCGGGTGTGCTGACCGCCCGGGAATCCGGCTCGGGCGGGAAGGCCGCTGCCGCTGCCGACGGGCTGCCGCACACCACCGTCGAGGTCGCGGCCTCCGGCTGCGGCAGCGGCTGGACGCACCCGCGGGCGGGGCATCAGGTCTTCGAGCTGCACAACACGTCGAGCACGGCGGCCGAGGTGTATCTGACCGACCCGACGAGCGGCGCGGTCTACGGCGAGGTCGAGGGGCTGGCGCCGGGGACGGTACGGCCGCTCGGGGTGACCCTGGGGAACGGTTCGTACGCCTTCAGATGTCTGCCCGACGACGCCGACGCCGTGACCGGGCCCACCGTGCGGATCACCGGGTCGAAGGTGAGGAGCGGACCGGCGGCCGTCCCGATCACCCAGCAGGAGCTGATCCCGCCGACGCTCGCCTACCAGAAGTGGATCCGGGCCCGGACCGTCGAACTGGCCCGGAAAACCGACGTGTTGCGTGCCGCGGTCGATCACGGTGATCTCGCGGCGGCACGCAGGGCGTGGCTGCCCGCGCATCTCGTCTACGAGCGGATGGGCGCCGCCTACGGCACCTTCGGCGACTCAGACGGGGCGATCAACGGCACTACGGCCGGGCTCGCGGGCGGGGTCCGCGACGCCGGGTTCACCGGGTTCCACCGGGTCGAGTACGGGCTGTGGCACGGCGAGTCGGCGAGCGAGCTGCGCGGACCGGCGGACCAACTCGCCAAAGATGTCCACGCGTTGGAGAGCAGCTGGCCCTCCCAGCGGATGGATCCGGCCGACACCGGGCTGCGCGCGCACGAAATCCTGGAGAACACCGTGCAGTTCGAGCTGACCGGCCGCACCGACTACGGCAGCGGCACCAACCTGGCCACCGCCCGCGCCAACCTCGACGGCACCCGCGTACTGCTCGGATATCTGGGCCCGTTGCTGAAGACCCGGGACGCGGGCTACGGCGAACTCGGCGACCGGATGGACCGGGCGCAGCACACCCTGGACGGCTTCGGCCGCTCCGGGAAGTGGACGCCGTTGGCCCAACTCACCCGTCCGCAAAGGGAGAAGGCCGACTCCGACCTCGGCGGACTGGTCGAGCGGCTGGCCGATGTGGCCGCCCTCACGGACGTACGGAGGACCGCGTGAAGCGCGGACACGAGGTGGGCCGCCGGGGTTTCCTGGCGAGCGCGGCAGCCGTGGCCGGTGCCGGTCTGGTGACCGCCGACCGGGGTACGGCGTCGGCCGCCGCGGCGGAGACCAGTGCGCGCGTGCCCTTCCACGGGCTCCATCAGGCGGGGATCATCACCCCGGCACAGCGTGCCACGGCGTTCGTCTCCTTCGACACGACCGCCGAGAACCGGGCCGAACTCACCGACCTGCTGCGGACGTTGACCGACCGGGCGCGTTTCCTGACCTCCGGCGGCAGCCCGGAGGATCTGGGCATCACCGCGCCGCCCGCCGACTCCGGCACCCTGGGCCCGGACCTCCCGGCCGACCGGCTGAGCGTCACGGTCGGCATCGGCGCCTCCCTCTTCGACGACCGCTACGGGCTCGCGAAGCGCGTGCCCCGCCGGCTGACCGCGATGCCCGCCTTCCCCGACGACGACCTCAACTCCGCCTGGTGCCACGGTGATCTGAGCGTGCAGTTCTGCGCCGAAACCTCCGACACCGTGCTGCACGCCCTGCGCGATGTCACCCGGCACACCCGTGGCGGTATGCAGGTGCGCTGGCGGACGGACGGTTTCATCAGCCCGCCGCGCCCCTCGGGCACCCCGCGCAACCACCTCGGCTTCAAGGACGGCATCGCCAACCCGGAGGTGACCGACGCCCGCGCGATGAACGACCTCGTGTGGGTGGGCAGTAGCAGTGGCGAACCGGGCTGGACGACCGGCGGCAGCTATCAAGTCGTACGCCTGATAAGGATGTTGGTGGAGTTCTGGGACCGGGTCTCCATCACCGAGCAGGAGCGGATGTTCGGCCGCGCCCGGGACACCGGCGCCCCGCTGGACGGACGGCACGAGAAGGACACCCCGAACTTCGCCCAGGATCCGCAGGGCGAGGTGATCCCGCTCGACAGCCACATCCGGCTGGCCAACCCGCGCACCGCGCAGAGCGCCGACCAGCGCATTCTGCGCCGGGGCTACAACTACGACCGGGGCATGGACAGCAACGGCAACCTCGACATGGGCCTGCTGTTCTGCTGCTACCAGCAGGACCTGGCCCGGCAGTTCGAAACCGTGCAGAAACGCCTGGCCGGTGAACCGCTGGTCGACTACGTCTCGCCGTACGGCGGCGGCTACTTCTTCGCCCTGCCCGGGGTCCGCGACACCGCCGACTGGCTGGGCCGCACCCTGCTGGCCTGAGAGCACGGTCAAGGACAGGCCAACAGACCATGAGAAATTCCTGACCGGGCGTTCGCTCCCGCGTCATTGCCGCTCCCCCGCCCCGCCGTCACCATTGCCCAGGCTACGGCCGTAGGCGTCACGGCCAAGGGTGGCGTGGCAGCGAGAACAGTGCTCCCGGAAGGCGAGACAGCATGATCGGCACAGAAAGAATCCCAGGCGCGCGGCGCGGGTTGACCCGCGTGGGCGCCCTGCTCGGCGCGGCGGCGCTGGCCACGGCTGGCGGGGTCGTCCCCGCGGCGGCGAACTCCGGCGGCCACCAGCCCTCCGGCAGCACACACACGGCCACCCCGATCAAGCATGTGGTGGTGCTCTACGACGAGAACATCTCGTTCGACCACTACTTCGCCACCTACCCACAGGCCGCCAACACGGACGGCACGGAGTTCAAGGCCGCGGCGCACACGCCGAAGGCCGACAACCTGCTCAACGCCGGGCTGCTGAAGAAGAACCCGAACCTCTACCCGCCCACCCGGCTGAGCAGTTCGCAGGTGATGACCTGCGACCAGAACCACTCCTACGGCCCCGAGCAGTACGCGGCCGACGGCGGCAAGGCCGACAAGTACGTCGAGAACACCGAGGTCAACAAGTGCACCGGCCTGTTCGGTGAACCCGGTCTGGTGATGGACTACTACGACGGCAACACCGTCACGGGCATGTGGAACTACGCCCAGCAGTTCGCGCTGAACGACCACTCCTTCAGCTCGAACTTCGGTCCCTCGACGCCCGGCGCCCTGAACCTGATATCGGGTCAGACGCACGGTGTGATCTCGGTCGACCCGGCCTCCGGCACCGAGAACCCGAAGCAGACGACGACCCCGGACTCGTACGCCGTGGTCTCCCCGGACGCCAAGGGTGTCGGTACGGTCGTCAACGACCCCGACCCGGCCTTCGACGACTGCTCGGACAAGGACCACACCGCGACCAGCGCGCTCGCGGTGATGCAGGGCAAGAACATCGGTGACCTGCTCAACAACAGGGGTGTGACCTGGGGCTGGTTCCAGGGCGGCTTCCGGCCCAGCACCGCGTGGGACGGCAAGAGCGGTGACTACGCGAAGTGCGCGGGCACCACGCACACCAACGTGGGCGGCGCGGCCTCCGAGGACTACAGCCCGCACCACTCGCCGTTCGAGTACTACAAGTCGACGTCCAACCCGCACCACCTGGCGCCGAAGTCCGTCGCCGAGATCGGCCACAACGGCCGGGCGAACCACAACTACGACCTGACGGACTTCGACGCGGCGCTGAAGGCGAACAGCCTTCCCGCGGTGAGCTTCCTGAAGGCGGCCGAGTACCAGGACGGGCACGCCGGTTACTCGGACCCGGCCGACGAGCAGAACTTCCTGATCAAGGAGATCAACGCGATCCAGAAGTCGCCCGAGTGGAAGTCGACGGCGGTCGTGATCGCCTACGACGACTCCGACGGCTGGTACGACCACGTGACCTCCAAGGTGCTCAACGGCTCCAAGGACTCCACGGTCGGCTCGAACGGCAAGGCCACCGACAGCCCGGCCTGCCAGTCCGGTCCGGCGGCGCAGGGCGGCTACGCGGACCGCTGCGGTCCCGGCACCCGGCAGCCGCTGCTGGTCATCTCGCCGTACAGCAAGGTCAACAGGATCGACCACACGCCCACCGAGCAGGCGTCGATCACCCAGTTCATCGAGGACAACTGGCACACCGGCCGGATCGGTGACGCGTCCTTCGACCAGCGGGCCGGCACCCTCTCCGGCATGTTCGACTTCAAGCACCCGAACGACAAGCAGGTGCTGCTGAACACGAACGGCTCCGTGCAGTCGGTCAAGCGGATCCCGCACTACTCCCAGACGTCGTCGACGGCCACCACGGCCCCGTACCCGGCGTACGTCCAGGACCTCAAGGCGCAGAACGTCGCCGCCGGCGGGACCGCCTCCAACACGCCGGCGATCGCGATCGGCGCGGGTCTTGTCACCGCCGCGGGCGCGACCACCGCGCTCGCGCTGTACCGCCGCAGGACGCGCACCGCGTCCGTGTAAGTCCCGGCGGACCGGGGGCAGTTCCGTCCCGAGGGCGGCGAGGAGTTCCTTCTCGCCGCCCTCGGCCGTGTCTGCGGCGCGCTGATCGCCACCGGTTCCACGCGGCGCCGCCTGCCCCTACACTGGCAGCCCACGAGAGACCGGATGACCTGCGAGAACAGATCGGTCGAGCCGACCCGCCGGAGTGAGGAGCGACCCCCCTTGTTCTACTACGTCCTGAAATATGTGATTCTGGGTCCCTTGCTCAGACTGGTCTTCAGGCCCCGCATCGAGGGTCTCGACCACATACCGGAGTCGGGCCCGGCGATCGTCGCAGGCAACCACCTCTCGTTCTCGGACCACTTCCTGATGCCGGCGGTCCTCAAGCGCCGGATCACGTTCCTCGCCAAGGCCGAGTACTTCACCGGCCCCGGCATCAGGGGCCGCCTCACCGCGACGTTCTTCCGCAGCGCGGGCCAGATCCCGGTCGACCGCTCCGGCAAGGAGGCGGGCCAGGCCGCGATCCGCGAGGGCCTCGGCGTCCTCAGCAAGGGCGAGCTGCTCGGCATCTACCCGGAGGGGACCCGCTCGCACGACGGCCGCCTCTACAAGGGCAAGGTCGGCGTCGCGGTCATGGCCCTGAAGGCCCAGGTGCCCGTCATCCCCTGCGCGATGATCGGTACCTTCGAGGCCCAGCCGCCCGGCAAGGTCATCCCGAACATCCACCCGGTGACCATCCGGTTCGGCAAGCCCCTCGACTTCTCCCGCTACGAAGGCATGGAGAACGAGAAGGCCATCCTGCGCGCCATCACCGACGAGATCATGTACGCGATCCTGATGCTCTCCGAGCAGGAGTACGTCGACCAGTACGCGGCCGTCGCCAAGGCGGAACAGGCGGCTGCCGCGAAGGAACGCAAGTTCCCGCGCCTGCCGCTGAGTTAGCCCTCTGCCGTCGGCAGAACAGCCGGGCGCGGAAGGCCGTACGAGTCGTATCGTCCCGGCATGAGACCTGCTGTGGTGATCGGAGCGACGGGACAGATCGGGCGGGTCGCCGTGGGCGCGCTGGCCCGGGACGGCTGGGAGGTGACGGCCGTCTCGCGGGGCGGCGAGCGGGACCGGGACTGGCCCGACGACGTACGCGTCGCAAGGGCCGACCGGGAGGACGGCAAGGCTCTCTCCGCGGTGGTCGGCGACGGGTGCGACGTCCTGGTGGACCTGGTCGCCTACGGGCCGGAACACGCGCGGCAGTTGACCTCGCTCGCCGACCGGGTCGGCTCGGCGGTGGTGATCTCCAGCGTGTCGGTCTACGAGGACGACAAGGGCCGCACCTTCGACACCCAGCAGGAACCGGACGGCTTCCCCGTGTACCCGGTGCCGATCACGGAGGACCAGCGCACGATCCGCCCGGGCGAGGCGTCGTACAGCACGCGCAAGGCCGGTCTGGAGCACGAACTCCTCGCGGCGGGCGGCCGGTTGCCCAGCACGCTGCTGCGCGCGGGCGCGATCCACGGACCGCACTGCCGGACTCCGCGGGAGCTCTACTTCGTCAAGCGCAACCTGGACGGCCGGCGCCGACGCGTCCTTCCTTACGGCGGACGCAGCCGCTTCCACCCGGCAGGTGTCCACAACATCGCGGAGTTGATCCGGCTGGCCGCCTCACGGCCCGGTTCCCGGGCGCTCAACGCCGTGGATCCGGACGCGCCGACGGTGGCGGAGATCGCCGCCGCGATCGACGCGGTGATGGGCGTCGAGACGGAGAGCGTGCTGGTGGACGGCCCGGCCCCGTCCTCCACCGTGGGCGAGACGCCCTGGTCGGTGCCGACGCCCGTGGTGTGCGACATGTCCGCCGCAGAGCGGGAGTTGGGCTACCGCCCGGTGGCCCGGTACGCGGAGACGCTGCCGGAGACCATCGCCTGGATCGAGGGGCGACTGGCCGGACGGGACTGGCGCGAGGCGTACCCGAAGATGCTCGCCGCGTACGGCGACCTCTTCGACTACGCGGCCGAGGACGCCTGGCTGGCGAGATGACGAAGGGGCGGCCGGAGATCCGGCCGCCCCTTCGTCACATAGGACTACTGCCTACGACCTGCTGCTTACGGCACCGGCGTCGCGTGCGGGGTGCACGTCACGTCGGAGGCGTCCAGCTTGCCGGTGAGGAAGTAGGCGTCCACACGGGAGTTGATGCACGGGTTGACCAGTCCGGTCACACCGTGGGAGCCCGCGTCCTTCTCGGTGATCAGGCGGGAGCCCTTGAAGCGCTGGTGCAGTACGACGGCGCCCTCGTACGGAGTAGCGGCGTCACGCTGCGACTGCACGATGAGAACCGGCGGCAGACCCTTGCCGGTCTTGACCTCGACCGGGGACTGCTGCTTGACGGGCCAGGTGGCGCACGGCAGGTTCATCCAGGCGTTGGACCAGGTCAGGAACGGGTACTGCTTGTTGAGCGCAGTGTTGTCCTTGTCCCACTTCGCCCAGCTGGTGGGCCACTTGGCGTCGGTGCACTCGACGGCCGTGTAGACGGCGTTGCCGTTCTCCGAGGTGATGTTGCCCGCGGTGTCCGACATGTCGGGCGAGGCCGCGTCGATCAGCGGCTGGGGGTCACCGGCGAAGTACTTGCTGAACGCGGTGGCGACCGGCACCCACGAGGAGTCGTAGTACGGGGCGCCCTGGAAGAAGCCGAGCAGCTCGGCCGGACCGACGACCCCGCCGAGCGGGCTCTTCTTGGCGGTGGCGCGCAGCTGCAGCCACTTGGCCTGTACGGCGTCGCGCGTGGTCCCCAGGTGGAAGGCCGCGTCGTTCTTCGCGACCCAGTCCTCCCAGTCCTTCCAGCGGCCCTCGAAGGCGACGTCCTGGCCGAGGTTGGCCTCGTACCAGATGTTGTCGCGCGCCGGGTTGACGACGCTGTCGACGATCATCCGGCGGACGTGGCTCGGGAACAGGGTGCCGTAGACGGCGCCGAGGTAGGTGCCGTAGGAGACGCCCAGGTAGTTGAGCTTCTTCTCGCCGAGGGCGGCGCGGATGACGTCCAGGTCGCGCGCGGTGTTCGGCGTGGTCATCTGCGCGAGCATGGTGCGGCCGGTGCGCTCGGCGCAGCCGTCGGCGTACTCACGGGCCAGCTTGCGCTGCGCGTTCTTGTCGGCCGTGCTGTCCGGTACCGGGTCCGCCTTGGGCGCCTTCACGAACTCCTGCGGGTCGATGCAGGAGATGGGCGCCGAGTGGCCGACACCGCGCGGGTCGAAGCCCACGAAGTCGTACGCCTTGGACGTGTTGACCCACAGCGGGTTCTTGGTGGTGACCCGGAGCGGGAAGCGCATGCCCGAGCCGCCCGGCCCGCCGGGGTTGTAGACGAGCGCGCCCTGGCGCTCCGCCGCGGTGCCGGTGCTGACCGCGCGGTCGACGGCGAGCTTGATCTTCTTGCCGTTCGGCTTGGTGTAGTCGATCGGCACGGTGACCCAGCCGCACTGGACCGGCTTCGCGAAGCCCCAGGCGGCGGGGCAGTCCTGCCAGTCGATCCCGGCCTTCGCGGCGCGGGCGGCGGCGAGCGCGGCGCCCTGGGCGGCCGCACGGTCCTGCCCGTGACCCGCGGTCTGGGTGGTCTGCGCGTTGGCCGTGGGTGCCACCACGGCGCCGGCTATCAGAGCCGCCGCGGCGAACCCGGCCGACCCGAACGCCGTGACGCGGCTCCTCGGACTGATGAACCTCAAGTGGGCCCCTCCCCGTACTCAGTTGCGAAATGGTCTCGGGGGATCCTCCCGGCTGTGAGGTGTCTGAGGACAGAGGCTGTTGACCTTCTTTACCAATCCGATAAGCGGAAACCCACGTCCCGCTCAGCGGATACTCACCCGAGCGACGCCAATGCCTCGTCCAGCACCCGCCGCAACCGCAGCCCGTCGGCCGCGACAGCCGTCACCAGCACGGCCGGCCCCGCCAACGGCGCCAGCGCCGCGCACTCCCCCAGCATCCGCGCCGCAGGCGGCTCCTGGGTGAACTCCGTCCGTACGACGACGAGTTGCCCCACCGCGCGATGTCCCGCGAGGACGGCGGGCCCGTCCCAGCCGCCCGGCGCTCCGGGACCGCAGGCCAACTCCTGGTCCAGCACGGTCCGTCCGGCGATCCGCAGCGTGAGACGGCTGGTGAGCCGCCCGGGCTCCTCACCGACCCGCCCGAGCACCTGCTCCTCGCGCAGCACCAGGCGGGCGGAGCCGGCGAGGTCGACGCGGGTGGTGACGTGCAGATCGCTACCGCACACGGAGATCAACTGCTCGGGCAGCCAGTGCAATTCGCCACCATCGGCAACGTCGATCCGCACGTCGTACCGCGACTCGCCCTTCGCCTGCCCGGGCAGCGCGATGGTCGCCGCGGCCGACCCGACCCGCAGCCGCGCCCCGCTCTCCACATCGGCCTCGACGGCGAAGTGATCCCCGCCCAGCGGCCCGCTCATCGCCCCGACGAGCATGACCCGAGCCTCTGCGCCACTCCCCCGGGTCCGGCGCAGCGCGAGCGGCCCGTCCCCCTCCAGCACGGGCAGCGCGGTGCCGCCGCGCCCGTCGTCCCGGGCCACGATCCGCGCGGTGGCCCGAACGCCGGTCGCGATCACGCGGCCCACGCGGCGAGTTGTGCCCGCACCCAGCCGGCCACGTCCGTGACCCCCGCCTCGGTCCGCAACGACTGGAAGACAACGGGCAGTTCGGCCCGCTGAGCCTTCGCGTCGGCGGCCATCCGCCCGAGATCGGACCCCACGTACGGCGCGAGGTCGGTCTTGTTGACGACCAGCAGATCGGCGGTGGTGACGCCGGGCCCGCCCTTGCGCGGGATGTCGTCCCCGCCGGCGACGTCGATCACGAAGATCTGCGCGTCGACGAGCCCCTTGGAGAAGGTCGCGGTGAGATTGTCCCCGCCGGACTCCACGAGGATCAGGTCCAGCGGCCCCACCTCGTCCTCCAGGTCCTCGACCGCTTCGAGGTTGGCCGAGATGTCGTCCCGGATCGCCGTGTGCGGACAGGCCCCCGTCTCGACGGCACTGATCCGCTCGGGCGGCAACACGGCCTCCCGCAGCAGGAATTCGGCATCCTCACGGGTGTAGATGTCATTGGTGACGACGGCGAGCGAGAGTTCGTCACGCAGGGCCCGGCAGAGCGCGGCGACGGTGGCCGTCTTACCGGAACCGACGGGACCGCCGAGTCCGATACGGAGGGCACGGCGGGTGCCGTCCGGACGACGGGCATCGGCACTGACGGCGGCGGGGCCGTCGTGGGTGTGGTCGAGGTGCATGGGGCGGCTCCTTCTGGTTTCCTGCGGGACTTTGGGAGGTCTTACAACGCGGGCCGGCACCCTTCAGCGCGTCCGGCGTTTGAGGACGGGGCCGTTCAGGCCGACCCGGGGGTCCGGGGGGCGGAGCCCCTGGGAGCGGGGTCGAAGGGGCAGGGCCCCTGGTGACGGGACGGCTAGGGGTGGCGGGGGCGAGAAACCCCCCTACGACGCGAACAACCGAACAGCCCAAGCCGCATGCGCCTCCGCCCCGATCTCCAGCAACGGCGCGGATGCGCAGGGCAGTTCATCGACCCCGCCGTCCAGCACCCGCCGCCCCGCCTCCACCGCCCGATCGGCGACAAGGTCCAACTCCGGCGCCAACCGCGCCAGTACGGCCGTAGCGTCGAACGGATCGAGACTCAGCAACCGCACCGTCGCGGACGCGGGCCCACTCACACTTTCGTAGGCCGCGCAGTACGCCGCGTCCTCGGCCCCGAGACCGGCCGCCCGAGCGACCAGCCCCAGCACGACCGGCTGATGCGCACCCTTCGGGAACTCCCGTGCCAGCGCGTCGAGTTCGGCGGACGGCCAGGTCGCACGCGCGGCCCGCATCAACTGCCGCCCGAGCTTCCGCGCAGCGGTCCGCAACGCGGGCGACGGCGTCCGCGCGTCGGCCGCCGCGTCCAACTCCACCGGATCGACGCCGAGTACGGCCGCCGCGGCCAGCGAGGCGGACACGAGACCGGCCGTGTGCAGCCGCCCCCGGCAGAAGTCGCCGAGGCTCGCCGCCCCGGTGACCCGCCCGACCTTGACGGCGGCTTCCGCCCCGCCGGAGTGCGCGTGCCCGCCGGCGGGAAAGCGCCCGTCGGCGAGAACCAGCAGTGCTCCCCTGCTCATCGCGGCCCTGCCATCAGAAGAGGAAGTACCGCTGAGCCATGGGCAGTTCGGCGGCCGGAGTCGCCTCGACGAGCTCCCCGTCGATGTGCACGGCGAAGCTGTCGGGGTCGACCTGGACGCGCGGCCGGGCATCGTTCTCCCGCATGTCGGCCTTGGTGACCGCGCGGGTGGACTCGATGGCGACGAACTTCTTGCCGAGGTCGAGCCGTTCCGGCAGCCCGTCATCGATCGCCAACTGCGCCACGAAGTTGAAGGAGTTGGCGGCGGGCGCCCGTCCGATCGCGCCGAACATGGGCCGAGGCAGGATCGGCTGCGGGGTCGGGATGGACGCGTTGGCGTCGCCCATCTGCGCGTACGCGATCTGGCCGCCCTTGATGACGAGGTGCGGCTTGACGCCGAAGAACGCCGGTTCCCACAGCACGAGGTCGGCGAGCTTGCCACTCTCGACGGAGCCGATCTCGCGGGCGAGGCCCTGTGCGAGGGCGGGGTTGATCGTGTACTTGGCGATATAGCGCCGGACGCGGTGGTTGTCGGCCCGCCCGTCGCCGGGGAGTGCTCCCCGCCGCCGCTTCATCACATGGGCCGTCTGCCAGGTCCGCATGATGACCTCGCCGACCCGGCCCATCGCCTGCGCGTCGGAGGAGATGATCGAGATGGCGCCGAGGTCGTGGAGGATGTCCTCCGCGCCGATGGTCGAGGGCCGGATGCGGGACTCGGCGAAGGCCAGGTCCTCGGGGACGGCCGGGTTGAGGTGGTGGCAGACCATCAGCATGTCGAGGTGTTCCTCGGCGGTGTTGACGGTGTAGGGGCGGGTCGGGTTGGTGGAGCTGGGCAGCACGTGCGGCTCGGAGACCACGGTCATGATGTCGGGCGCGTGCCCGCCGCCCGCGCCCTCGGTGTGGTACGCGTGGATGCCGCGTCCGGCGATCGCGGCGAGGGTGTCGCCGACGAACCCGGCCTCGTTCAACGTGTCGGTGTGGATGGCGACTTGGATGCCGGTGCGGTCGGCGACGGTGAGCGAGGCGTCGATGACGGCGGGAGTCGAGCCCCAGTCCTCATGCAGCTTCAGTCCCAGCGCTCCCCCTCGGATCTGGGACATCATCGCGTCGTGCGAGACGGTGTTGCCCTTGCCGAGGAAGCCGATGTTGAGCGGGTACTGCTCCATCGCCGCCATCATCCGGGCCAGATGCCAGGGGCCGGGCGTCACGGTGGTCGCCTTGGAGCCCTCGGCCGGTCCGGTGCCGCCGCCCACCAGCGTGGTGACCCCGGCGGAGAGCGCCTCGTCGGCGATCTGCGGACAGATGAAGTGCACGTGCGCGTCGACGGCACCGGCCGTGAGGATGCGTCCGTTGCCCGCGATGACCTCGGTCTCGGGGCCGATCACCAGGTCGGGGTGGATGCCGTCCATGGTGTCGGGGTTGCCGGCCTTGCCGATGCCGGTGACGCGGCCGTCGCGGATGCCGACGTCGGCCTTGACGATGCCCCAGTGGTCGACGATGACGGCGCCGGTGATGACGGTGTCGGGGGTGCCTTCTGCGCGCGTAGCACGCGCCTGGCCCATCGACTCGCGGATGACCTTGCCGCCGCCGAACACGGCCTCGTCACCGGCGAGTCCGGGACCGCCGGAACGGTCCTCCTCGATCTCGATCAGGAGGTCGGTGTCGGCGAGCCGGATACGGTCGCCGGTGGTCGGTCCGAAGAGGTCCGCGTACGCGGCGCGGGAGATCTCAGGCATCGAGGGCACCTCCGGTCTCCCCGCGCAGTCCGGGCACGACACGGGCGCCGACCAGCGGGACGAGTTCGACGTCGACGGGGATCCCCGGTTCGAAGCGCACGGCGGTACCGGCGGCGACGTTGAGCCGCTTGCCGCGCGCGGCGGCGCGGTCGAACTCGAGCCCGGGGTTGGCCTCGGCGAAGTGGTAGTGGGAGCCGACCTGGACGGGCCGGTCGGCGGCGTTGAGGACGGTCATCCGTGTGACCTCGCGCCCCGCGTTGTAGACGATCGGGTCGTCCGCGAACAGGATCTCGCCGGGAATCATCGAGGCCTCCTACACGATCGGGTCGTGGACGGTGACGAGCTTGGTGCCGTCCGGGAAGGTCGCCTCGACCTGTACGTCGTGGATCATCTCGGGTATGCCCTCCATGACGTCGTCCCTGGTGAGCAGCTTGCGCCCGGAGGACATCAGCTCGGCGACGGTACGGCCGTCACGGGCGCCCTCCAGGATGTGCGACGTGATGAGGGCGACCGCCTCGGGGTGGTTGAGCTTCAGACCACGGGCCCGGCGCTTCTCGGCCACGTCGGCCGCCACATGGATCAGCAGCCTCTCTTGCTCGTGCGGGGTCAGTTGCACGCTCCCACCTCACAGTCCTCGCTCCGGACCGTGCGGGGTCCGGCTGCCGCGGCCCCCGGGCAAAGTCCCCGGTGGCGTGGATCGGCAGGCTAGTTGGACCGGGTTTCAAGCAAGTTAACCGAGCTGTGATCAGGACAATCACATCTACGCCCGTAGAGCCGCCCCTCGACCACGCGGCTAAGAGGGGTTCGGGCCCAGATGCTCGGCCGCGATGCCGAAGCGCTGGTGTTCGCGGGGAGCGGACGCGACCTCGCGGACGTGCGAGACGGAACTGATCACCGGCTCATCGGCGTTCGCGTCCAGCTTGTCGAGTTCGTCGAGTCGCTCCAGGTCGGCGGCGGAGACCAGCGCGACAAGGGGCTTGCCGTGCCGTGTCACGACGACGCGCTCACCGCCGTACACCACCCGGTTGATCAGGTCGGCGAGCTCAGCCCTGGCTTGCGTCACCGGAATCTCGTAGGCCATACCCCCTAGCTTACGGGGCGTCCATCTGGCTCACCGTGGTCGGTGACGACATCAAAGTTCCAGGTCAGGGGCTCTCGCGCGCTCCCGTTCGCTCTGGTCAGTGAGAAATATGTGAGACGGGGTGAGACGAAGAGCTGTTCTGTCGCACTGAATCCTGGCAGGTCTCCGGTGCGGCGGAACGCCCCGCTCCGACCGACCCTGCGCAGAACTCCGGCCGGGCGGGTGCTTGCCCGTCGACGCACCGGAGGCTGAGCGGATCTCCACCCAGCCTCCATATCGGCAAGCTGTGGTGGGCATCATGCGTGCGGCGTACTCCTGTCCCCGGCACTCGCCCGGTTGTTGGCCACCACCGTCGCGGTCCTCGCCCGCGACCCCGTCCGCCGCACCGACGCCCGGTACGCTCTGCGCCTGCTCCTGACCTGCCACACCCCCCACAGTGAATGCCGCTGCCACGGGGCATCGGGTCCGTCCGCGCTGCACCTCGGGGACATCCACCCAGATTCGCCACCACGCCCGCCCGCTTCACCTTCAACGCCGTTTCCGGGACCTAAGTCGTGATCAGGAACGTACGAGCGGGCCGATGGCGGCGATGAAGGTGTTGTGCGCGGCCCTGGCGTCGCCGGCCAGCCGGTCGCGGTCGGTCTGGTCGGACGCCTCGTGCAGAGTGAAGGTGAGGTCGACGATCCGGTCGGCGAACTCCAGAACGGGCGGGTCGTCGGTGAGCAGCTGCACTCGTACCTCTTCAACCGGAGAACGTGGTGATCGTCGCCAAGGGCGAGCCGGTTGAGGACGACATCTTGGACCCAGGTGCCGATGGGGGCCGACAGGCGCCGCAGGGTGTGTCAGAGCTTTGCCCTACGCTTCACCCACCGGTCGCAGGGCCGGTCGGCCGTATACCGGCCGCACCCTTGGGGGGTCAATTCCCGTGCGTATGCGCACACTTCCGGCTGCCGTCGCGACGGCAGCCCTCTTCAGTTCCGTGCTGCTCGGCGCCGGCCCCGCGGCTGCCGACACCAGCGTGCCGATCAGCGTCGGCGACGTCCGCGACACGGTCGTCGACGGCGCGCACCAGCACCTCTTCATCAGCGGCGACAGCGTGATCACGGTCGTCGACTACACCGGCAGGGTGATCCAGACACTCACCGGCCTGTCCGGGGTTTCGGACCTCCTGCTGAGCCCCGACGGCGGCACCCTCTACGCCGCGGTCACCGACGCCGACAAGATCGTCGCCTTCGACACGGCGACGCTCACGCAGAGCGCCGAGTACCCGACCGGCGCCGGAACGGCGCCGCGCCACATCGCGCTCACGCAGGGCCGGATCTGGTTCGGCTACGGCGACCAGTGGGATTCCGGGCTCGGCGAGGTCGACCTGACCGCGAGTCCGGCAACCGTGACACTCGACCTCGCCGGCGGCCACGACTTCGCCAGCACGCCGATGCTGTATGCCGACCCGGCCAACCCGGACACCCTGGTCGCCCTGGACGGCGGAATCAGCTCCGGGCCGATCGTCGTCTACGACGTCTCCTCCGGCACTCCGGTCATCCGCGTCACGAAGGACGAGGGCGGCTTCTACGGGGACGCCGCGTTCACTCCGGGCGCGCAGTCGATCGTGGTGGTCGGGCAGGGGTACCGGGCGGTCACCGAATACCGGCTCTCCGACCTTGCAAAGGTACACGAGTACCCGGTCAAGGACGAGCCGGAGACCGTCACGGTCGCCCCGGACGGCACCATCGCAGCGACCACGCTGGACACCGAGAACACCGGCGACACCTACGTCTTCCCCGGCGGCGCCGACGCCCCGGCCAGCGTCCGCAACCTGTCGAGCGCCTGGATGCCCTGGGGCGGCCATTCCACCTCCTGGTCCGCGGACGGCACCAAGCTGTTCGTGCTGACCGGATCATCCGGCTCCATGCAGTTCCAGACGGTGAACGAACCACGCAAGTACGTCACCACACTCGCCGTCAACGCCCCGGCCACCGCCCCGCGCGCCAAGACCCTCACCGTCAAGGGCACCCTCAGCGCCGGTCTCCTACCGCCTGCCGGGACACCGGTGAACGTCGTGCGCACCGACCTGCTCTCCCCAACGGGCAAGTCCCTGGGCACCACGGTGCTGGGCGCCGGCGGCGCGTTCTCGTTCACCGACGTGCCCCCGGCCGGCGGCACGGTCCGCTACACGGTGACGTATCCCGGGGACGCCGCGCACACCCCGGCGTCCGCCTCGGACACCGTCGCCGTCTCCCGCACCACACCGGCCCTGACGCTCACCAACAACAAGACGACGTACACCTACGGCAAGAACGTCGTCTTCACCGCCCACCTCGGCACCACCTACACCAACCGCACGGTGGAGATCTGGGCCGACCCCTACGGCCCGGACAAACCCAACAAGCTGATCAAGAGCGGCAAGGTGGACGCGCACGGCAACCTGACGGCGACCGTCACCATGTTCCGCGACACCGCGGTGAGCGCCGTCTTCAAGGGCGATCCCCGCTACAGCCCGCGGACCGTCAAATCCACCGCGTACGCGCACATCAAGACCGCCAGCTCGCTGTCCAAGTACTACCGCACCGGCACGATCGGCTCGACCCGCTATCGCTACTACCACAAGAACACCGACGCGATCCTGACCACCACGATGACGTACTACAAGAGCCGCAAGGAACGCCTGGACCTCCAGGTCTACTCCAACGGCAGGTGGTCCACGACCGACTCGGAGTACTTCGCGCTCGGCACGAACGGCAAGTGCATCGTCAACCTCGGCCACCCCGGAACCGCGGGCGTCCGCGCCCGGGTCCGCACGTCGTACCTCGATCCTGCCTCCGGCGACAGCGTGAACACCACGACCTACGGCGCCTGGCAGTACCTCTACTTCACCAGCTGACCCACGCAGCCCCCGGGACGGGCGGTGGCGCGGAGACTTGTGTGCAACAACCGTGAGTTCGTCGTGGCGCTCAATGCCGCGACTTGGGGTCTGATCAGGTAGTTCGCAGGTAGCAGCCCGCGTACCTGCATGTGGATCATGATGGAGCTTCGTGAATCACGAAGCTCCATCATGATCCACACCGGCTCGCCAGTCCGTCTGCTCGGTGACCTGCGGCAATGACGGAAGAAGCCCCGGTTGAACCCACGAGATATTGCGCAGTAGCAAAGCACGGCGGTCGACCGTCACTCACCGTGATTGCAAGGCGAACCCTGCGGATGAATACGCGACACCGCAACATGTGCACCTACCAGCCCCAGGGGCCTTGGTTGGCTGCTCCGAGAGCCATGCTCGCGACGGTCCGCAGCTTCGCCGGCCGGTGCATCCGCCGGAACGCCTCGCGCTGGTGGGCCTCGATGGCCCCCTCGACCTCTGCTGCTAGAGATCTTTAACGGTGCGGGTTACGTCTGGTCGTGACGGTTGGCGTCGGCTGCGCTATGCCGGAGGGGTGAGGTATCCCGATGGCGGTGGGCTGACGGCCGAGGAGCGCGATCGGCGTGAGCAAGTCCGGCTCGCGGCAGCCGACTTGATCGAGGCGGGGGCCAGTGACCGGGAGGTGGCCCGGCAGTTCCGGGTGACCCGGATGTCGGCGAACCGCTGGCGCCGGGCCCTGGCTTCGGGCGGTCGCCAGGCGCTGGTCTCCAAGGGTCCCGGCGGCGCTCGCTGCAAGCTCTGCGCGGGTCAACTGCGTGCTCTGGAGGCGGTATTGGAGGCCGGTCCGGCCACGTGCGGATGGAGTGACCAGTGCTGGACGCTGGCCCGCATCGGCGAGGTCGTGCGCCGCCGGTTCGGCGTCGATTACACCCTGGCCGGGCTGGATCTGCTGCTGCACCGCATCGGCTGGAGCGTGCAGGTCCCGGCCCGGAAGGCCAGCGAGCGCAACGAGGCGCAGATCGCCGCCTGGAAGGACGAGCAGTGGCCCGTCATAAAAAGAGGGCGGCGGACCTGGGCGCCTGGCTCTGCTTCGAGGACGAGGCAGGTCAGGGCCTGAGGCCGCCCAAGGGCCGCACCTGGGGCCGCCGGGGCTGCACGCCGGTCGTGAAGGTCACCGCCGCGGGCACCAAACGCGTCTCCATGGCGGCGCTGATCTGCACGAAGGCCGGCCGCAGGCCACGGCTCATCTACCGCATCCACCTGGACCGCGGCCCCGCCAAAGGCCGGCGCAAGGGCTTCACCGAGACCGACTACGCCCGCCTGCTCGATGCCGCACACCAGCAGCTCGGCGGTCCCATTGTCTTGGTCTGGGACAATTTGAACACGCACGTCAGCCACACCATGGGGGAGCTGATAGCCGCACGGTTATGGCTGACCGTCTACCAGCTGCCCCCGTACGCGCCGGAGTTCAACCCGGTCGAGGGCGTGTGGTCGCACCTGAAGAGATCGCTGGCCAACCTCACCAAACACAGCCTCGACCAGCTCACCGCACTGGTCAGGACCCGGCTGAAACGGATGCAGTACCGGCCCCACCTCATCGAAGGGCTCATCGCCAAGACCGGACTCGACCTCCAACCGCCGTAACCCCAGCCATTGAAGATCTCTAGCGTGGCGGCCGAGCGGCCGAGCCGTCAGGGGACGGGCGGCCCGCCAGAAACTGCCGCACGTCCTTGACCCGCTTGTCCTTGCGGAAGTCGGCGATGTAGTCGTGATAGGCGCCGCGCGGGGTGAGCCTCGTCCGCTTCCGCCAGGGGACCGAGTGGGCTAAGCGTTGTCCCGTAAATGATCTTTAATGTGCTGGATGACCTGCCGTTTCTCCGTCACCCGACGAGTGCGAGGTTGTGCAGGCGGGCGATGCCGAGCATGGCGTGGTGGACACCGGCCCCTTTGAGGCGGCAGTCGCGGAGGATTTTCCAGGTCTTCATGCGGGCGAAGGCGTGCTCGACGCGTGCACGTACTTTGCGATGGGAGGTGTTGTGTTCCTCTTTCCACGCCGGGAGTTCGGCCTGGCCGGGTTCGCGGCGGTGTGGGATGACCAGGCCGGTGCCGCGGTAGCCGCCGTCCGCGATGACCGTGGTCTTGCCGACGGCGTCCTTCGCGCCGGACAGTTCCCACGCCTTGCAGTCGTTGCGGTTGCCGGGCAACGGGCGGCCGACGGCGACGACGAGCCTGGTGTCGGCGTCGATGACGACCTGGTGGTTGGTCGAGTAGCGGTAGTTCTTCGACTGCTCGGCGACCTGGTGATCGCGGGTGGGAACCAGGGTGCCGTCCACAATCAGCACGGCGTCCTTGCGGAACCGCCTGCGTTGCTGGAGGGCGAGCGCGGGTCCGAGGTGGTCGATGATGCGGTCGGCGGCCGACTTCGACACCCCGAACAGCGGCGCCAGTTGGCGCAGCGTCAGGTTCGTCCGCCAGTACGCGGCGACCAGCAGCACCCGGTCCTCAAGCGGCAGGCTCCACGGCCGGCCCTTGCGCACCGGATCTGCCCCCTCGCGTCGCAACGCCGTGATCAGCTTCCCGAACTGACGCGCACTCAGCCCGGTGAACGGGGCTATCCAGGACGGCTCCGACGCCGTGATCACACCAGCCACGACAAGATCATCTCATCCCTGACCAGCAGTTACGGGACAAGTCTTAGCACGGTGCCGCATTGGCGTGATTTCTGCATGTCTGTTGGTGCACACGCACGCATACGTGCAGATGATGAGATCGACGAAACCCTTAGCGGCAAGCCTTGGACTCATCTGGTGATGGAGCTGGCGTGGCCCGAAAACGAGAAAAAATCGGAACTCAGCCCAGCCCTTCCACTTCGCTGGTCTCAAATGATCCGACTCCGTCCCCACCAGAACCAGCACGTCCAAGAAGGGGATGGAATCTCCTTCGCTGGCTTACTCATCCGCGGCCCCTTGCTGGGAAAGAGACACACACTCCAGCACAGGCGGAAAGTACCGAAAGGTACAAACTTGCATATGACGCTGGAGTACACGCATTGACTCAGCAGGACGGTACCTTGGGCGGGCTGAGGAACCGAGCATCGGGGCTCGTGACTATCTCCACGCTGATCGCTTCGTTCACCGGCTTTTTCGGTGTGGGAACAAAGGACAATCCACTGCCCTGGCCGCTTGCGCTGCGTTTGATCGCGTTCGTTCTGTTGATTGTCGCATGCGCCGTGTACGTACTGCGACCGATGAAAGACTGGCTCTACGGACCCGATGTTGAGGACATCCTTACGTCTACCCAGCCTAACGATGACTTCCTGAGATGGTCGCAGGCACGGGGAATGCATAAGGCCGTTTTGGAGAATGAACACACACTCCAGAAGCGGAGCATCGTGTACAGCTTCGGCGTTTCATTGCTTGCCTTGGAAGCTATGTACGCAGTGGCCGTTTCGCTGGTCTCCAGGTAACAGGAAAGCGTCGAGGGGAAGATGGCCACACCAGACGAGCACGTTGCGCCCGAGCCAGGCAACCCCCGCAAGGGGACTAATCGAGCGACTGCCGACAGGGCAATCCGCAGGGCGGTCCGGCAGGCCGCTGAGGCCGCCTTGAGGGGCCAGATCACCCCGCGTCAGATCGAGAAGCTGGCCCGCAAGCAGGCGCGGCGCTCCAGGACCCGGCAGGTTGCGGGTGCCATCGCAGTAGCAGGCGTGGTGGCCGGTGGTGCCTACGCCCTGTGGAAGTGGTGGGACAAGCAGACCAATCCGGACTGGCTGGTCGAACCGCCAGCCGCTGCAGAGGCCTCCGACAGCGGTCGGCTGATGTCCATCGACGGCACCATGGGCGAACAGTCGGACCTTGATCCGGAGGTGACGGCCAAGCAGGCGGAGAGCGAGTCGGCCGACGGGGCAGCGGACCGCGACGACGAACTCTGACCGCGCGGACGAAGACGACGAGTCTCCTGTCACCCGCCCGAACCAGGCGTGGCCCCGGCGTCAATGTGCAACAACCCGTGAGTTCGTCGTGGCGCTCAATGCCGCGACTTGGGGTCTCGCGCGGGCCCGATGATCGGCAAGGTGGCCTTGTCGACGGTGTCGGAGCAGGACGGCGGGCTGATGGAGCCGGGCGCGCAGGTGATGCTCCAGCGCGGGGACCTGGTGCTGGCCTACACGGTCGCCGGGCCGGGGGCGCTGGCCTCCATCCTCGACCACCCGGAGATGGCGGTCCACGCCGCCGGCCACCGGCGCACCGGGGTGAACGTCGCTTCCCTCGCACTGGCCGCCCTGCGCGCCGAGGACGTGCGCGGAAGGGCGATGCAGACCCCCTACCCGAGGCTGCGGCCGCCTGGCCGCGCTCGTAGGGGTGCCGTTCACGGCCAGCGGGTCGCTGACGAGCTGGACGACGATGATGACGGCGGGGAGGAATGAGCGGCCGCGAGGTGCACGTTCCCCGGCGCGGGCCGGGGTGGCCTCCAACGCCCCTGACTCCTCAGGTGCAGTCAGGCGGCAAAATCAGGGGATCCCAGCCATGGCATCTTCGCTGACAGAACCGGGGCCTTGACTGGCTCCGCTGAGGATCAGTGGATTGCCTGCAGATCCGCCCGCTCAAACCGTTGACCTCATCTGGGCTAGCACGAAAAGACGCCTCCAGATATGTCACGTAGCGTCATTGGCTGACGACGCTACGTGTCACTCTCCAGGAGGGTCGACTATGCAACGGAAGCCGCGACAGGAAGCAACACATCCTCGAATACGCGCGGTCCGCCGAATAGCCCTGGCGACTTTCGGCAGCTTGACCGCATGCTCCATCGTCCTCTCGTCGGGCTACTCAGCCCTCGCCCAACCGACGCCTACAAGGCAGGCCGGAACCGGCCCTTGACCCGCGGTCAGAAGCTGTCCAACAAGGCACTGGCCGCGGTCCGCGCCCCGGTCGAGCACGGCTTCGCCCATCTGAAGAACTGGAGGGTCCTGGGCAAGGTCCGCACGGATCCGAGGTGGGCGACCGCGCTGGTGCGGGCCCTGCTGGTGCTGACAAACCAGGAAGTCGCCCGCTGATGACCGGTGACCTTGTCGATGGACTACCGCCCCGGACCTGGCCGAGCTTCCCGACGCCTACGCACACCAGACCATCTGACGTGCACTTTTCACGATGCACACTGCTCTATGGGGCTGTTGAGGGCCTGAGTAGTTGTGACAGTGCGTCACCAGCACAGGCGTCAAGCGATCTGCTCAGGCGACCTCGACGACGACCTTGCCGAAGATGTCCGGGGAACTCTGCGCCTCGTAGGCCGCAGGCAGATCCGCGAAGGCGAAGCGCCGGTCGATCACCGGGTGCAAATCGTGCTTGGCGGTGAACCGGGCGAGTTCCTCGTGCATGGCAACGCTACCGACCGCGACGCCGCGCACACTGACCTGCTTGAGCGTGAGGCCGGTCATATCAAGTTCAGGCACGTCGGTGGCGCGCAGCCCGACGACGGCGATCTCGCCCGAGCCCGCGGATATGGCGATGCACTCGTTCACCAGGCCGATGCCGACCGTGTTGATGACCTTGTCCACGCCGCCGGTGAGCTCGAACGCCTTCGCGCTCCACTCGCCGTCGGTGGTGAGGACGCCGGCGACGCCGAGCTGCTGCCAGCGCGGGTCATCCGCAAGGGTGAGCACCGCGGCGTAGGGGACGGCGCCGAGGGCGTGGGCCATTTGCGCGGCGAACAGTGCGACACCGCCGCTACCGAACACCAGGACCTTGTCGCCCGCGCCGACGGGCTTGCCGGCCATCAGTGCGTTCCAGGCGGTCACTCCGGCCACCTGCAGGGTCGAGGCTTCCGCGTCGGACAGGTTCTCCGGTGTGGCGATCAGGCGGCCGGCATCGACGACGATCTGCTCGGCGGCCACCCCCGGATCCTCCAGGCTGCCCGGCCCGATACCGAAGACCTTGGCCCGGCCGGAACGCCAGGTCGGCACGTGGGCTGTCATGACTCGGTCACCGGCCGACCAGCCCGCGACGTCCTCACCCACCGCTTCGATCGTCCCCGCCACATCCGAGAGCGGGACGATGGCCTTGCCCTCCGGGCGGCCGAACGGCCCGGCGAGGATCATCTGGTCGCGGGCATTGAGCGAGAGGGCGCTCACTCGGATCCGCACCTGTCCCCGCCCGGGTTGCGGTGTCGCCACGTCTTCCAGGACGAGGCCCTGAGCTGAGGTGACACCCGGGTTGAGCTTCCACTGACGCATATCGACTCCTAAGTAACTAACCTTTGACTTACTCAGTCAACACGGAGAAGCCTAGCTTTGTCAACAACCGGTTAGTTACACTGCAAGGGTGCCCCGAGACTCAGAAGCCACCCGCGCCCGCATCCTGGAAGCAGCCATCACCGAGTTCTCAGCGGTCGGCTTCTCCGGAGCGCGTATCGAGCGCATCTCCGAACGGTCCGGCGCGAACAAGCGGATGATCTACGTCTACTACACGGACAAAGAGGGCTTGTTCACCGCGACGCTGAACGAAGTCATCACCAAGCTCGTCAGCGCGGTCACACCGGACCACAACGATCTGCCCGGTTACGCTGGCTCCATGTTCGACTACCTCATCGAACACCCGGAAGCCGTGCGCATCGCGGCATGGCGCCAGCTCGAACGTCCGACGACGGGCCCACAGACCACCGACATCTACGCCCAGAAGGTAGCCGCCATCCGCGCACCGGACCTCTCCGAAACCGCGAAAGCGATCCCTCCCACCGACCTCCTCATCTTGGTGCAGGGCATGGCCGGAGCATGGCTACACACTCCCGCCGAATTGCTGACCCACGACGGATCCGATCCCCAGTCTCCACAACGCCTGGCCTCCCACCGCGCCGCGCTCGTCGAAGCCGTACGCCGCATCGTCGCTGGGTGATTGATCAGTAACGAGCCGTCGCCCGCCACGCCGTGGATATCGAGCAGCGGCGCGCCGACGGGCCGCCAATCGCATCGTCGGCTGGCGCCCTCGCGCAGGAACGCCGCGAACAGCTAGAGGATTCCTACCGCCGTTGCCATGATTCGATGGCCGATCCCGCCTTCGCACCCGAATCCATGAGCGCCACACGGGCGTTCCCTCGCGGGTCATCGGCGCCGCCCTCACGCCGTCGATGGTTAGATTTTTCTCCATCTGAGGTGGTTTGAGCATCGCGTAGTTCCCCATCATAAATTCTCCTAATTGACCATGGGTGCGGCGGCGTTCGGGATCGAGGGACGCCTGGTCATCACGGCGCTGTGCATGTCCTTCGACCTGTGGTTCGGAAGGCCGATGGCAGGCCGGATGGCAAAGAGAGCGTTCATCGTGGTCGACATCAGCGAGATCTCCGTCCACTGGTACGCGGGCCGCTCGAAGAGTGAGCTGGCCGCCTCGCTGGGGTGGACTGCGAGACGGTCAGGAAGTATTTGGCGCCGGCGGAGGTATCCGGGATCGTCCCGGGCGGGCCGCCGATGAGCGACACGGACTGGGCCAGACTGATCAGGGGCTGGTTCCCGGAACTGCTCAACTCCCGGCTACGGCAGGTGACATTGTCGGAGATTGACCTGCACCGCGACTTCATCGAGAGCCTGCTGGGAACGCTGACCGTCTCCACGATCCATCAACGGCTGCGGGACGAGCACAAGTTGGAGGTGTCGCTGTCCTCGCTGCGGCGCTGGGTCCGTGCCACGATGCCCGATACTCCGAGAAGATCGCAGGGAACCGTCCTGCGAAACGAGGTCGAGCCGGGCTCGGAGGCCCGGATCGACTACGGGTTTCTGGGGCAGCGGATCAACCCGCGCACCGGCAAACGGCACCCGATCTGGGCGTTCGTGATGGTCCTGCCGAGCTCGCGGCACATGTTCGTCCGCCCCGTGCTGCGTCTGCACCAGCATGAGTGGACCGAAGTACCGACCCTAGATGCGCGCCGTCCACAAACCGACGGCGCGTTTCCGCACGTCAACCACCAAATCCACGGACCATCCCGCTGCATCAACTGGAGAACCCCGGGTATCCGGCGGTGCCCTATACCGCGATAGGCTGCTCGGTCCAGATCGTCTTTCCAGGGTGCTCGTAGCGGCAGCCCCAGCGGGTGCTGAGCTGCGCTACCAAGAACAGCCCGCGGCCTCCTTCGTCGGTCCAACGGGCCCTGCGCAGACGCGGCTGAGTGGCACTAGGATCCGTGACCTCGCAGACCAGCGCGTTCTCCCTGATGAGTCGCAACACGACAGGGCCGCCGGCATAGCGGATCGCGTTGGTGACCAGCTCGCTGACGATGAGCTCGGTGGAAAAGGCGAGTTCAGCCAGCCCCCAGAGGGCAAGCTGGCTGGTGATCGCCTCCCTTGCGTCGGCCACGATCGAGGGGTCCGCCGGGAACTCCCACTGCACCGTTTGCTCTGTGGGGATCGCGTCTGTGCGGGCGAGGAGCAGCGTGACGTCGTCGCGGGGCGCAGAGACGTACAGCTCGCGGAGGAGAGCGGCCCCGGTTTCGTCCAGGGCACGGTCCGGCCGACAGCGCGCCGCGAGGCTATCTGTCAGCCGCAGCAGTCCGCTTGCGATGTCGTGGTCATCGCCGAGGAGCAGTCCGTCGGTATACAGCGCGAGGACGCTGCCGGGTTCCAGCTCGATGGTGGTTGATTCGAACGGCAGTTCTCCGACGCCGAGAGGGGGACCTGGGGATATCTCAATGAGCTGCGCGGTGCCTGCGGGCCGGACGACGACGGGCGGCGGATGGCCGGCGCTGGCAAGCGTACAACTACAGGTGACAGGGTCGTAAACGGCGTACAAGCAGGTGGCGCCCACAGTGTCGCGCGTCTCGGCGGGGGCCTCGTCCCCGAGACGCTGGACGAGGCTGTTCATATGGCTGAGCAGTTCTTCGGGATCCAGCTCCAGGTCAGCGAGGGTCCGGATCGCTGCGCGCAGACGGCCCATGGTGACGGTGGCGTGCAAACCGTGGCCGACGACATCCCCGACGACGAGGGCGACTCGTAGCGAGGGCAGGGGGAGAACATCGAACCAGTCCCCGCTGATCTCCGCTCCGCCACCTGCGGGGATGTAGAAGCCAGCAGTTTGCGCCGCTGCGGTGTCTGTACCCGAAGGAGGCAGCAGGCGTTGCTGCAGAGCGAGGGCGGCCCGGTGGTCACGGGTGTAGCGGCGGGCGTTGTCCACACTGAGCGCGGCCCTGGTGGTGATCTCACTCAGAAGTTTCGCGTCCTCTTCGTCAAAGGGATCCGGCTGCTCAGTACGCCAAACCTGGAGGACGCCGAGCATGAGGCCGCGTGCGAACAGGGGAGCCGAGGCCCGCGAGTGCCCGCCCTCTGGGACGAGTGCCTGGATCAGCTGCGGGTCGCTGAGCATGGCGACCACGCGTTCGCGATCGCCGACGACGATTCCGCCGTGCTGCAGGGTGTGCAGGTTCGAAGAGTCCGGTATCGCCGGTACCGTCTCGCCCGGTTTGAGAAGGCCATCCGGCCAAGCGCCACTGGCCGAGGCAACGGCGATCCGGCGCAGGTGCAGTTGACCGCCGCCGAAAAGCTTGGAGGGCTCCTCGCCAGTGAGTACCGATTCCGCCAGCTCTACCGCGACGATGTCCCCCATTGCCGGTACGAGGACATCCGCCAAGTCCTGGGCGGTGCGGATGACGTCGAGGCTATTGCCGATCCGGGTAGACGCCTCGTGCAACAGCTCCAGGTGGCGGCGTGCCCGGTGCTGCTGGGTGGCGTCGAAGAAGGCCGTCGCAACACCGGTTGGACATCCCTCCGCGTCCTCCAAGCGGAAGGCAGACAGGGACAGGGTCCGCCGGCCCGAAGCGGACCGCACCGGCTGCTCTTTCCTGACGACCGGTTCACCTGTCTCCAGCACGTCACGCAGAGTAGCTTCGATATCGTCAGCGTCCTCTGAGGGGATCACTTCCCGCAGTCGGCTGCCCAAGGGAACGACCCGCCCGCCGACCATCTCAGGGCTGATATTGGTACGCATCAGCCTGAGGTCAGTGTCGTAGAGGCTGAAGCCGATCTTCTCCTGGGAGAACAGCGTGCCCATCAGAGAAAGGCTCTGTTCCCATTGCGTCACATGGCGGGTGGGAACTGCCAGGACCAGGCTCCCGCGGGTGAGCTCCAGCTGCACCACCCGGTAGGTGATATCGATCGTGCTGCCAGAGCCGTGTCGTAGCCGTGCTCTACCTACCGCTGGTATCCGGGTCTTCCCAGGCGGATGGTCTGCGGCGTCGGCGAGCAAGCTCCAGACCGGCTGACCACAGACTTCTTCGGATTCGAGATTCAGCAGTTCCGCCGCTGGCCGAGACCACTGCAGCACCTTGCAGTCGCCGTCAAGCATGGCGATCGCGATGGTGTCGAGAGGAGACATCCGACCGCTTGTATGGTCGGCACACGGGGTCATCTCGGTTCTCGGTTGCAGCGGATTCGCATTCTCCAATCCTACGCCGCGTCGGCTGACGGACGGTGTTCCTAGGGCACTACGGCCGTTCAAGAAGGCCAATCGGTACTGGCAGCGCATTACCCGCCGATACACAAGGCTCTTCGCCCACTGGGCACGGACGCCATGCTTCTGGTGATCAGGCTGACAAGGGCAGAGTGACGAAAAATTGTCACGCTCCGTTCCGCGGGAGCCCGCGGGTGCGATTCTCCCGGGCGACCCGACGTCAGTGAGAGCGCGTGACTCTCACGACGTGGCCGCGCTCACGACACTCTCCACACACGCGAGCAGCAGCATGTTCCCGGGCCGCTGCACCACCGAAACCGCCAGCGCGAGGGTCAGAGGATCGTCGCATCAGTCACCGATCTTCGGCACGAAGCCCGCCGCGTGGCAGGCCGCCAGACACCAGTCGTAGACCAGCGGCATCGAGCTGCGGCGGAAGCTGGTGAAGCGCTCCCCGCGGGATCCGCCAGCTGGACCACCCCGTCGCGAACGGCTGGATGACCCTCGCTAGCCGCCGCGATCAGCCGGTCCGGGCGCGGCGGCCGGACGGTGAGGTCGCCCGCACTGCCCATCCACGGCGCGTCGATTGATCATGACGTCCACCTCGTCGTGTCGACCCGTTCCGGGCTGGGCCTGCGACGGCGTCTGACGGACCGGGAAATGCGCGACCGCGTTGTTCCGCCGCAGGCTGCGGGATCGCCGGATGCAGGATGTCGTGGAAGCCGTGGTCGACGATGCCGATCCGGAGTCGGTCCGCCGGGGACGACATCAGGTCCCGCACCGCCTCCTCCGCGCCCTCGGCGGCGCGCAGGACCCGGTAGGCGTGAGGAACCGGGTGCCGAGGAAGGCCGGCGAGACCGGCTGCGTGCTCCGATCGAAGAGCGCGCCGTCCGGGATGCATTCCAGAACCCTGATCTGCTGCCTGTCGCGAAATCCCCTAGGGGACACATGCACCAGTCCGGCGGCAGCAAGTCGCGTCCCGGTCGGCTGCCAACGGAACCGACAGGCCGTCAGGCAATGCTGTGACGTGGGAAGACGCGGGGAAGGACAGCGCCTCCGGAGCCGTATGCACAGGTTCGCCCGTGTGGCCGGGCGACCGCCGATGCTTATCGCCAGTGGGTCGGGCAACCGATGGCGTGGTGCCCGGCCGACCGCGTTGCACCCGTCAGAGCTGCGTACCCGAGTGCTGGACGGCAGGGTCCGCGGTCGATGAGCGTTCGTACTGGTGGAAGCCCCGGCTGGTCTTCACTCCGAGCAGTCCTGCGTCAACCATCCGGGACAGCAACGGTGGCGCCGACCACAGGGGTTCCTTGAACTCTTGGTACATCGACTCGGCCACCGCCTTGACCGTGTCGAGTCCGATCAGGTCAGCGAGACGCAGCGGGCCCATGGGATGGGCGCAGCCGAGGACCATGCCGTTGTCGATGTCGTCGGCCGTGGCGAGGCCGGACTCCAGCATGCGCACGGCGGACAACAGGTACGGGATGAGCAGTGCGTTGACCACGAAGCCGGCGCGGTCCACGCAGCGGATCGCGGTCTTGCCCAGTTGCTCGACGGCGAAGGCCTCCGCCCGTGCAGTGGTGTTCTCGCCGGTGAGGAGGGTTGGGATCAGCTCGACCAGCGGGAGCACCGGCACAGGGTTGAAGAAGTGGATTCCGATGACGTAGGCGGGGCGGCTGGTGGCCACGGCCAGTTTGGCGACAGGTATGGACGAGGTGTTCGATGCCAGGATCGCGTCCTGCCGTTCGAGGACAGCATCGAGCTTGGCGAAGAGCTCGATCTTGCTTGTCTCGTCCTCGGCGATGGCCTCGATCACGATGTCCCGGTCGGCGAGTTCGGCGAGTCCGGTGCCGAACGACAGTCGGGCCAGCGATGCGGACGCGTCCTTCTCGCTGAGCTTGCCCTTGCGGACTGCCCGGGCCATGGATGCCTCGATGCGCGAGCGCCCGTGACCCAGCACGGCATCGTTGAGTTCGACGACCCGGACCTCCAGACCGGCGCGGGCGCACACCTCGGCGATGCCAGAACCCATCAGTCCGGCGCCGACCACCCCGACGCGAGCGAACCGTTCCATGCTCCTCCTCCCCTGTACCTCGGTTCAGCAGACGGATCGCGAGCGATACCGCTGGGCCCTGTCGTCGAAGTCCCGCCTGTCTCACGGCGTATGACACGGCACCTCGCTGCGTTGTCGAATCGTCCGAGTAGCCCACTACGAGGACGATCCTCCGCATTACGATGCACCGCACCGGACGCCGCGAGACCGCCCTGCCGGCGGACCTCACTACGGTGACGACACGACCCCTAGGTGTCGAGCCACGGTTCGGCGAAGGCCTGGTCACGGGCCTCCTTGTACGGCTTCCATCCCTCGTCGCGGCGTACGTCGGCCAGGACGCGGCCGTCCGCGGCCCGGGCGTTCTTGGCCAGCAGGTTCGTCACCGTGTTGAGTGCCAGGGAGAGTTCACGTTGGCCGTCCCAGCCCATCATCGTCAGTGCGCCGTTGACCACCCGGCGGTTGAGCATCACCGCCTCGCGCGGCATGGCCGCGACTCGGCGGGCGAGGTCGAGGGCCTTGTCCCAGAAGACGTCCTCCGGGAAGACCTCGAGAACCAGACCGATCTCCTTCGCCTTCCCAGCGCTGATCAATTCGCCGCTCAACGCCAGGAACTTGGCCCACTGCGGCCCGACGAGGAAGGGCAGGGTCTGCGCCCCCGTTGAGCCGAACCGGGTTTCGATCAATCCGAACCGGGCGGTATCCACGGCCACCAGCAGATCGAGGTGGGTGGCGAGGATCAGCCCGAAGCCGTAGCAGAGGCCGTTGATCGCGCCGATGGTCGGCTTGCGCAGGCTTCGGATGCTTTCCGTCTCCCGCACATTGCTCTGCAGGAACTCGTACCACTCCAGCGGATCGTCCAGGGTTCGGCCGCCGGGATCGCCGCCCGCGGAGAACGCCCGGCCGGTCCCGGTGAGCAGTACGCAGCGAACGGCATCGTCGGCGTCGGCGTCGGCCAGCGCGTCGAGCAACTCATCGGCCATGCTGCCCGGGCCATGGTCGATCGCGTTGAGACGGTCCGGCTCGTCCAGTGTCAGCACCGCCACGCCGTTGTCGCGCTTTTCGTACCGAATGTGCGTGTACTGGTCGGGCATGAGCGCTCCACGGGTGGGTGTCAGGCTGATCGGGGTGGGTCGTACGGCATCAGGTGGGCCGGGAAGTGCGTGAGCGGTGGGACGGACCTGTCTGGGCGGCTGACGCAGGCGGGCAGTCACGGGGAAGGGAAGCGGACGCGCCTGACGCGTACGCCTGCCGCATCGCTCCCGCGCGCCGCCGCTCAGTCACTGACATACACCAGGCCGTCGACGGCGACGAAGCCGTCCGCGCCGGTCAGCACCGGGTTGATGTCCAAGGACACCAGCCAGTCACGGGCGCCGACCACCAGCGACCCGACAGCCTGCAGGATCCGGGCGAACTCGTCGCGGTTGAGCGGTTCGGCTCCCCTGGCCCCGTCGAAAGCGCCGATCGTGTCGATCTCCTCGATGAGGTCCAGCGCCTCGCCGCGATCGAACGGGGCCAGCAGCCCGCCAACGGCTCTGATGGCCTCCACGTGAATCCCGCCCAGCCCGCATACCGTCATCGGGCCGAGCCCACTCTCGACCTGGGCGCCGATGAACAACTCGTTGGTCGCCTTCAGTTGCGGCTGCACGACGACGTCGGGCGGCAAGCCGTGCTCTGCGGCGAGGCGACGCAGATCGGTCACGACCTCGGGGAGGGCGTCGGAGGAGATCCCCACACGCACGGCGCCGATGTCCGTCCGGTGGGGGCAGTCAGCGAGCTTGACGACGAAGGGCTCGAGGAGGTCCGCGACGCTCTCTCCGGGATGCTGGTCGGCCCCGATGATCGCGAAGGGTGCCACGGGCACACCGCAGCGGCGCAGAAGGCCCATCGTGGCCGTGAAGTTGAGGATCGGCCCGTCCGGAGTGCGGACGATGGCCTCCCCCGGCGGACGTTCCAAGGGTACTGATTCCGCCGGCCGTGCATGGATACGGCGGCGGGCGGCGGCGAAGTCACGCAGTGCGGTGAGCCCGCGGACGGTGCCCCGCAGGCCGTGCCCCACGGCCACTCCGTCCCTGGCCAGTTCCGCCGCCCAGTCGCTCACCCGGGCGTCGGCAATGGCCGACAGCACCATCGGTTTGCTTGTCTTCTTGGCCGCGTTGACGAAGGGCAGCAGGAACGAGTCGGCGAACCCTCGGCTGCGCAGGCCCAGCGTCCACAGCCCGACCACGGCGTCGACATCCGGCGACTCCGTGTAGTTCTGCAGCACCGACTCGACCAGGTCCGGCTTTCCCATGGCGAACCCGGTCAGGTCGATCGGATTGGTGCTGCCCGCCCGGGGCAGGACCTCCGCGATCGGCGCGCGCAGGTCCTCAAGCGCAGGCAGGTGCAGGTCCTCGTCCTCCCAGACGTCGCCGGCCAGGGCAGCGGCCCCGCCGGACACGCTGACGACGGCGGTTCCCCGAACCGGCGTCCAGCGCTCGGTGGGCAGCTGGTCGAAGAACATGAGCCGGTCGAGCAGATCGCCGAGATCGCGCGCGGTGAGGACGCCGAACTGCCGGAAGGCAGCGTCGTACACCCATCCGTCGCCGATCATGGCTCCCGTGTGCGACGCGGCGACTTCCTGGCCGCGGCGGCTGCGTCCCATCTTGACGGCGACGACCGGCTTGCCGGCGGTATGGGCGCGCCGCACGGCCGCGAAGAACTCTTCGGGTCTGCGCAAGCTCTCGACCACCAGCCCGATCGCCCGGGTCTGCGGATCGTCGATCAGGTAGTCGAGGTAGTCGACGAGATCGGTCACGGCCTCATTGCCCGTGGAGATCAGGCTGCTGAAGCCGATCTGGCGGTCGACCGCGCTCACCGACAGGTCGGTGATGAACCCCCCGCTGTGGGTGATCACGCCGATTCCGCCCGGCCGCAGGGGCAGTTGCGGTGCTCCGGCGAGGAAGGCGCCGCTGCGGGCGTTGACGAAGCCGTTGCAGTTCGGGCCCAGGACCGGCATCCCTCCGGCGGCAGCGACCAGCCTGGCCTGCAGTTCGGCGCCGTCCGCGCCGGTCTCGGCGAACCCCGCGGCGTTGACCGCGACGCCACCGGCGCCGAGGCGTGCCGCCTGGGCGACGACATCGACTGCGGCCCGCGCGTTGACCAAGGTCAGCACCGCGTCGACGGGCTGTCCGATGGATGCCAGATCCGGGTGGGCCTGGGCGCCGAACACCGTGGCGTGGCGGGGGTTCACCAGGAAGACGTCGAGGTCGCTGTCGAGCAGAGCCCGCACCGCGTGCCGGGGCGAGGATTCGCTGGCCCCGACGACGGCGACCGACCGCGGCTCGATGAACCGGCGGATCGCCCGGGTGCCGGGCCGCGTCGCGCTGTCAGCCATTGCGGGGCCCGCTCGCTGCCGCGTCCCGCAGCGCCGCACGCACGTCCACCGGTTGCCACCAGGGGGTGAGGCCGAGGTCCTCAGCAATGATCCGCGAGACGATGTAGCCCGCGCCGCCCGAGATCGCACCGCCGGGGTGGGTCGGAGAGCCCGCCATGTACAGCCCCTCGATCGGGGTGCGGTAGCCGAAGTGGTTCCACATCGTCTGGTCACCCGCGAAGGAGCCCATGAAGATGTCGCCACGCACCATGTTGATCAGCTCGCGCGAGTAGTCGTTCGCCGTGTAGGTGAACGAGTGCAGGATGTTGTCAGGTGTCATGTTCGGTGCGTATTCTCGCCATTTTGCCAGGATACGTTCGGTGAAATCCTGCTTGACGGATTCGATGTTGTTCGGGTCGCCGCCCGGATCGAACGGCATGGCGTGCCAGGCGTAGGCGGTGTGGTTGCCGGGCGGGGCCTGCGACGGGTCGAACTGGGTGATGTGGCCGGTACCGAAGGACACCCGCTCGGGGATCTTGCCGGCCGCGACCTCGTCGTGGAGTGCGAACAGCTCCTCCAGCGACTCGCACCCCACGTTGTACTTGAGCGCCTTGTTGATGTTCGGGTCGAAGTCCGAGCCGATGTAGTCCGGCGCCTCTTTCAGGGCCAGATGCACCCCGAACAGCGTCCACGCGGTCTGCTTGAACGATTCGGCCCTGGCTCGGTAGTCGGCCGGGAGCTGGTCCAGGCCGACCAGCTTGCCGAAGGTCTGCGGAACGTCGATCGTGCTGGCGACGAAGTTCCGGGCGGTGAGACTGCGGCCGTCGGTCAGCTCGACACCGGTGGCCCGGTTGTCGTCGACGACGATCCGGGCGACGTCGGCGTGATTGAGATAGGTGCCGCCGGCTCTGATGAAGCTCTCCATCAGTCCCCGGGCGAGGTTCCAGCTGCCGCCGACACACACCTGGTATCCGGCTGCGAGGTCGAATCCGCGGAGCGCCGCTCCCATGGGACTGCGCTGGTTGACGGCGTCGTACAGCACGGTTCCGAACAGGGAGAGTTTGAACAGCATCAGCAGCTTGACGCGCTCGTTCTCGAACACCTCGTTGATCAAGTCGAGCGGCTGCCGCGAGATGATCTCCATGAAGTCGCGCCCCACGGCGCTGAGGGACAGCAGCTCGTTCCGCTCGTCCTCCGCCAGCGGCTCGGAGTACCGCTCGGCCAGGAAGATCGCCTCGCTGATGGCATCAGCGCGGCGGTTCCATTCCCGGAAGGTCTTCGCGTCCCGCTCGGAGAACCTTGCGATCGAGGCGCAGGTCTCATCGACGTCGCGGGAGAAGACCAGCGACGTGCCGTCGGCGTGCGGCTGGGCGAAGTCGAAGCGAGGCGTCGCGTACCGGACGGTCGCGGACAGCCCGAGGTCGCGGTACCAGGGGGTCTCGGTGATGTTGAAGTGATTGATCGAGTGCGGGTTCTGGTAGAAGCCGGGCGGCCCGGGCTCGATGGTGCTCAGTCCCCCGCCGTACATCATCCGCCGCTCCAGTACCGCGATCTTCAGGCCGAGCTTGGAGAGGTAAGTGCCGAGGATCAGGCCGTGCTGCCCCGATCCGATGATGATTCCGTCGTAGGCCGTCATGCGGAGTGCGCTCCCCGGTCGAATCGGATGAAAACGTTCTTCTGCTGGGCGTAGGAATAGAGCTCCTCCACGCCTTCTTCGCGGCCCAAGCCGCTGTTCTTCACCCCACCGAAGGGCGCTCCCGGGATGTGCCGGGAGCTGTCGTTGACCCAGACATAACCGGCTTCGAGGTCCTGGACCGCTTGGAGCGCCGTCTGCAGGCTCGAGGTCCAGATGCTCGCGGTCAGGCCCAGCGGCAGCCGGTTCGCCTGACTGATCACATCGCGGTAGTCATCGAAGGGAAGCACCGACAGGACGGGGCCGAAGATCTCGTCGAGGAGGAGCGGCGAGTCGCACGCGCCGTCTTCGAAGGCGAAGACCGTCGGCCGGGCGAAGAAGCCGTGGGCGGGATCGGCCGGCGGTCCGCCCGCGACCAGCCTGGCCCGCGGGTCGGCGAGCCCGATATCCACATAGCGGGCCACACGGTCGAACTGGGCCCGGGTGACGACCGCCCCGACATCGCTGTCCTCACTCAGCGGATCACCGACCTGGAGCTTGTCCACATCGACCGCCAGCCGGGCGAGGAATTCGGTCCACAGTGAACGATGCACGTAGACCCGCGAGGTCGAACCGCAGGACTGCCCCTGCCAGGTGAAGTTCATGCCGCGGACCGCACCCGCCACGGCGGCGTCGAGGTCCGCGTCGGGGAAGACCAACAGCGGGTTCTTGCCGCCGAGTTCCAGGGTCACGACCTTGACGGAACCGCTCGCGGCCTGCCGTTGGATGAGCAGCCCGGTCTCGACGCTCCCGGTGAAGGCTACCCGCGGAACGTCCGGATGGGTGGTGAGCCGGGTGCCGACCGTGGCGCCGAGCCCCGTGACCACGTTCACGACCCCGGGCGGCAGGACCCGGGCGCACAGCTCGCCGATGTAGAGGGCGGACAACGACGTGTGCTCGGAAGGCTTGAGAACTACCGTGTTCCCGGCGATGAGCGGCGCGGCGATCTTCGCGGCCGCGAACATCAGGGGATGGTTGAACGGCACCACCCGTCCGACGACGCCGAACGGCTCGTGCACGGTGTAGTTCAGCTCTCCCTGGTGCGGTACGGGGATGGACTGGCCGCGCAGTTCCAACGCGAGCCCGGCGAAGTAGCGCACCTGGTCGACGGCGAGCCGGACGTCGTTGCGCAGCATGCTGATCGGCGACCCGTTGTCGATCGCGTCGATCCGGGCCAGTTCCTCAGCGTGCTCGCCGATCGCGTCGGCCACCTGATGCAGCAGACGGCCTCGATCGGCCGCCGAGGTCTTCTGCCAGCCGGGAAAGGCGCCGCGTGCCGCGTCGACCGCGCGGTCGACGTCGGTCGAATTGCCGGCCGGAATCGTCGTGATGACCTTCCCGGTCGCGGGGCTTACGACGTCCAGAACCGCCCCGTCCGACGCCGACACCCGCCGACCGCCGATGATCATCCGCCAGTCGCGGTCGACGACCACCGCCGCGTCAGCCTGCGCCGTCATCGTCATCCTTGGCGCCCGCTGCACCGGAACGGCTGGTCGAGGTGGGCAGACGCCTCAACCGCTGGGCGGATCCGGGAGCCCGGGCACTCTCCGCATGACGACATCACAGCCTCCGTAACCTCCGCGCGCAGGGCGGCGGATCAGCGTTGGGAACGTGTTGGGGAGGAGACGAGCCCCCTCGTGACGAGAGATGGCCATCGCCGCCATGACGGCAGTGGACCTCTCGCGCATCCGCCGGAAGATTCGACCAGAGATTCTTGCTTGAAGAACGCTAGCCCATTCAGCAGAACACATGCGATGCTAGGCAGCCCCGGGGACCGCAGTCAAGGGCCCCGTCACGGACCTCGCATCGACGAGGAAGCGAGAGACTAGGAGCGACCATTGGGGACCATCACGGAGTCAGTCCACCCACTGTCGGCGCTCGGTACCGGGCGCGACCTCGACGGCAGGATCAGCATCATCACGGGCGCCGGCCAGGGCATCGGACGGGTCTTCGCCGAAGCGTTCGCAAGGGCGGGCGCGCACGTCGTAGCCGCAGACCGCGACTCCGCGGCCGCCGAGCAGACGGCGGAGCACCTGCGCGGCAGGGGCCACGAAGCCACCGCGGTGACCGTGGACGTCGCCGAGGAGCACGACGTGGACGCGATGACGGCGGACGTCCTGCAACGTTTTGGCCGGATAGACGTCTTGGTCAACAACGCCGCGGTGTTCTCCACGCTCGCCATGAAACCGTTCGACGAGATCGACGCCGCCGAGTGGCGGAGCGTGCTCGATGTCAACCTCACCGGCGTCTTCCTGTGCTGCCGCGCCGTGGGCCGGCACATGAAACAGCGCAGCGGTGGCGGCTCGATCATCAACGTGTCGTCCTCCACCGTGCTCAGCGGACGCCCCAACTACCTGCACTATGTGGCGTCCAAAGCCGGTGTGGTGGGCCTGACCCGCGCCCTGGCACGGGAACTGGGCACCGTGGGCGTCACGGTCAACACGCTGATGCCCGGCTCGGTGGACACCGGTATCCCGCGCGACTCCGTCCGGCCGGGGCAGGCCGAGCAGATCATCGCCGGGCAGGCACTGCCCCGCCGTCTGCAACCCGTGGATATCGCCGGAGCAGCGGTCTTCCTCGCCTCCGACGCGGCCAGGGCGGTGACCGGTCAGAGCATCGTGGTCGACGGGGGGATGAACTTCCTGTGAGCGGCGCAGGTTCCCCTCTGCGACTGACCCTGGCGGTCAACGACTCCGACCAGGTGCGTGACCTGGTCACCGGCCGGGTCCCGGTGGACGGCGCCGAGCTGTCCTGCCTCCTCCTCCCGGTCGAGGAGATCTTCTTCCGGTTCACCAAGTTCCGTGAGTGGGAGGTCTCGGAGATGTCGCTCGGCAAGTACTGCGCCCTGCGCGCCCGCGGCGACGACTCCCTCGTCGGCATCCCGGTCTTCCTGTCCCGGTCGTTCCGGCACTCCGGGATCTTCATCCGCGAGGACGGTCCCGTGGACGACCCCTCCGCACTGGCGGGCGGGCGCATCGGCATCCCGGAGTGGACCGTCACCGCCACGGTGTACCAGCGTGCGCTGCTGCAGCACGAGTACGGGATCGACCTGGCCGGGGTGGACTGGGTCCAAGGTGGCATCAACGAACCCGGACGCGTCGAGACGCTGCCGGTGGGCCTGCCCGCGGGAGTGCGCGTCAGGCCGGAGCGTGTCCGCTCGCTCAACCAGATGCTGCTCGACGGAGACCTCGACGCGATCTGCGTCCCGCATCCGCCCTCGGCTTTCGAGGACCGGTCCGGGCGCATCGTGCAGCTCTTCAGTGACAGCCGGTCTGTGGAGGAGGACTACTACAATCGCACGGGGATCTTCCCGATCATGCACCTCGTCGTGCTCCGCGCGGATGTCCACGAGCGCCATCCATGGGCGGCGATGAGCTTGCTCAAAGCCTTTACGGAGGCCAAGGAACGCAGCCTCGCCCGGCTGCTGGACCCGACCGCACCACACTTCCCTCTGCCCTGGGGGCCCGAGCACGCCCGTGCCGCGGAGCGGGTGTTCGGCCGTGACTCGTGGCCCTACGGCATCGAGCCCAACCGCACCACGATCGAGGCGTTCCTGCGCTACTCCCACGAGCAGGGACTCGCTCCGCGTCTGCTGGCACCGGAGGACCTGTTCCCGCCCCAGGTGCGCGAGTCCTTCCTCGTCTGATCCGCGGAATCGGGCGGCGGTGGACCACGGCCACCCTGCCGGGCAGCGGCGGCGGTCCCGCCGGACCTCAACGGTACGCGGCGGGACTCCGCGCCTTGGGCCCTGTCGCTACGAGGACGATCCTCCGCCGTGCGACGCACCGCACCGGATACCGCGAGACCCGCCCTTCGGGCGGGTCTCGCTCTTTGACGACGGTTCCTGGACGCGACCGGCCGGGACGCGTGAGCAGATGATGGTGAGGCCGGATTCGAGGTCCGACACGGGCGGAGGGCGCCGTCCTCTGCCCGGCTCCTCAGGCCAGGGTCCCGCGGCGCCCGTCCGCTGCGCCGCGGGCTCGGCGAGCCTCAGCCGGGTCCGCTGGTGCCGCCTGCCGGCCGCCCCGTGTCCGGCGTTCCGGGATCCGCCGACGACTGCCCTGCGATGTGCTTGGCCGCGATGTAGCCGAAGGTCATCGCGGGGGCGATGGTCCCGCCGGGCCCGGCGTAACTGGTCCCGGTCAGGGCCGCCGCCGCGTTCCCCACCGCGTACAGGCCGGGGATCGGCGCACCGGCGCGGTCGAGGACCCGTGCGTCGGCATCGGTGCGCAGTCCTCCCTTGGTCCCCAGGTCCCCGGGCACGATCTTGAACGCGTAGTACGGCGGGGTGACGACCTCGCACAGGTTCGGGTTCGGATAGGAGGGGTCACCGTAGTAGTTGTCGTACGCGTTCTCGCCCCGGTGGAAGTCGTCGTCCCGTCCCTGCCGGGCGAAGTCGTTGAAGCGGGCGGCGGTCCGCGCCAGTTCCCCGGCGGGAACGCCTATCTTAGCCGCCAGTTCGGCCCACGTCTCGGCGATCTGCACCGACCCGGACTCCGCCCACTCCTTCGGCAACCGCCGCCCGGTGGGAACCGGCGCACCGGGCAGTCTCGGCAGGGGGAGGTGCCCGGCGAACATGTACCGCCGCCACGATCGGTCGTCGATGATCAGCCACGACGGAATGTGCGTGGTTCCGGCGGCCTGGCCGGCGAGCATGTCGTGCACGAAGTCGGTGTAAGGGCCGGCCTCGTTCGTGTACCGCCGACCGGCGCCGTTGACCACGAATTGTCCGGGGATCTGGCGCTCGAACAGCAGCAGTCCCAGCTTGCCCCCGCCCCACGGAATGGCGGGCATCCACCAGGCGTCATCCATGAGCTCGCTGTCGGCACCGGCCGCAAGACCCGCGAGGATGCCGTCGCCCGTGTCATCCGGCGCGCCCATGCTCCAGTCATGCGTGACGAGGGGCTGGTGGCGCCGTCTGAGCTCCAGGTTGTGATCGAAGCCTCCGGTGGCAAGAACCACACCGCGGCGGGCCCTGATCCGCACAGGGACACCCGCGCGCTCGACCACCAGGCCGGTGACCGCGCCGTCCTCGGCGATCAGTCCGCTGAGAGGCGTGCCGAGCCACAGCGGCACACCGGCGTCGCGCAGGGCCAGGCGGAGCCGTCCGACCAGTGCCTCGCCACGGGTGGCCACTCTGGCTCCCGTCAGAACCCCCCGGACCATCCTTGTCAGCAGCCGGACGAAGGTGGCCTTGCCCCTCCAACTGCGGCGCAGCCGCAGAAGCGAGTGCAAGTCCGCCGAGGTCATCCACATCCCGCGCGGAATACGCAGCACCGGCTGACGCATGTTGTGGTCGTCGACACCCAGATCACGGCGATCGAGCGGAATCGCCTCGATCGACCGTCCGGTGGCGGAGCCTCCGGGAGCGTCGGGGTGGTAGTCCGGGTAGTCGGGGCGCCAGATGAACCGGAGCCGCGGTCCGAGACCTTCCAGGAAGGAGAGCATCTGGGGTCCGGCATGGACAAACCGCTCTATACGTGACGCGGACACCTTCCCCTCGGTGATGGCCTGCAGGTACTCCACCACGCTCTCGGGCGGGACCGAGTACCCGCGGCGGGTCATCGCGGGGGCGTTGGGAATCCAGATCGAGCCCCCGGACAGCACCGACGACCCACCGAAGTAACGCGACTTCTCCACCACGAGCACGTCGAGCCCTTCGTGGTGGGCGGCGAGGGCAGCGACCAGGCCACCGGCCCCGGACCCGGCCACGATCACATCGACCTCTTCGGCGAACACGGGCTGCTCACTCATCACCGGGGCTCCGCCGGGTGGGGTTTGCGGACAACTGCGAACTGAACATCGCGCTATCTCCATGGGAACAGACCGGCCGTGCACCCAGCAGGTCAGCAGAATCTTCACGTGACGTCGAACAGCCAGGTCACCAAAACGAGGCGGCGTCACGGCGAGCAGAACACTTGCCCACAGTAAAGAACACGCGAAACGTACTGCAGGTAGAGCACCGGGTCAATCCCGGGGCGGGCCCTGCACGCGGAACGACAGTGGGTGTTCACCGTCGCCGCATCCACCCGCCAGGGACGGGGCGACCGCGTCGATGTCCCGCTCGGCGGCCCTGGCCACGACCGCCAGGCGTTCCGCGAGGTGCAGCATCCGGGCCGGAGAGAAACGAACGGTGGGCAGCGCGAGGGATATCGCCGCCCGGGGCGCGCCGCTGCCACCGCGCACGGCCATGGCGAGCGCGGTCACGCCGCTCTCGGTCCGCTGGTCGTTCACCGCGAACCCTCTGCGCCTGACCAGCCTCAGCTCACGGATGAGCGCGTGGCGCTCGTCGACGGCCAGCGGACGCGCGAGCAGCCGATCGACTTCGTCGTCCGGCAGGGTGGCCAGGAGGGCCTTCCCGCCGGAGGCGAGATGCGCGGGAAGTGTCTGTCCGCTGCGATCACCGACCCGCAGACTCCGGTCGCACTCGACCGACGCGATGAAGCGCACCTCGTCGCCCACGCGGATCACGAGGTTCGCAGTCTCGCGGACATCGTCCACCAGCGCCTTCAGATGAGGCAACGCCGCACTGCGAAGAAGTGACACGGGTTCGGGGTTGATCGCGGCCGGCCCGAGCAGCGCACCCGCGACGTACCGCCTGTCGTCGTCCTGCTCGGCGAAGCCCCGGTACACCAGCATCGCCAGGAGTCGATGGGCGGTCGAACGGGCCACTCCAAGCCGCTCCGCAGCCTCGGCCAGGTGCAACGGCCCCTCCTGCCGCAGCAGCTGCGCCAGATGCAGCGCACGGTCGACAGACGCGATCGCATAGGCCGGACGATTCTTCATAGCAGAATAATAGACCGCTATGCAGATCAATTGGCTACCTTCGTACCTGACAAGCGGGTTCTTCCGGTCGTCCCCCCGACCCGCCCCGCGGGACGGGTCGGGGGGACGACCGGACGACGGACAAGGAGCGCCATCCATGAGCATCTCCGACCTGCCGGCAAGCCCGGTGAGGCTGGCGGCCGGAACAGCAGGCCCGGGCCAGCCGGAGCCGACACCGGAGCTGCACACGCTGTACCGGGACTTCGAGCGGGAGTCACTGGTCCCGCTGTGGACCGAGATCGGCGATCTGATGCCCATACACCCCCGGCCGGCGGCACTGCCCCACCGCTGGTCGTGGGCTTCGCTGCTCCCGCTCGCCCAGCAGGCCGGAGACCTGGTGCCGGTAGGCCGTGGCGGGGAGAGGCGCGCCATCGCGCTCGCCAATCCCGGACTGGGTGGGGCGCCTTTCGCCACACCCACCCTGTGGGCGGCGATCCAGTACCTGGGCCCAGGCGAAGTCGCGCCCGTCCACCGGCACACCCAGCACGCATTCCGCTTCGTCGTCGAGGGCGAGGGCGTGTGGACCGTCGTGGACGGTGACCCGGTCGCCATGCGGCGGGGAGACCTGCTGCTCACCCCCGGTTGGTGCTTCCACGGTCACCACAACACAAGCACTGAGCCGATGGCGTGGCTCGACGGTCTCGACATCCCCCTGGTGGACACCCTGGGCTCGGCATTCTTCGAGTTCGGCCCGGAGACGCTGGAGGACACCTCGACCCCCGCCGTGTCCCGTGCCGAGCGGCTGTGGGGCCACCCCGGTCTGCGCCCGGTGGCGGGCCCACGCCCGCGGACGAGTTCCCCGCTGTCGGCCTACCGCTGGGAGCACACCGACGCCGCGCTGGCCGACCAACTCGCGCTGGAGGCCGAAGGGCATCCCGGGACCGTCGAGCCCGGCCACGCCGCCGTACGCTTCACCAACCCCACGACCGGCGGTGATGTGCTGCCCACCATCCGGGCCGAGTTCCACCGCCTGCGGGCCGGTACCGTCACAGCGTCCCGCCGGGAGGTCGGTTCGTCGGTGTGGCAGGTGTTCGACGGCCGCGGCACGGTTTGGACCGGCGACCGTGAACACCGTGTCGAGCGGGGCGACGTGTTCGTCGTCCCCTCGTGGGTACCGCTCGTGCTCGCCGCCGACGAACCACTTGATCTCTTCCGATTCAGCGATGCTCCGGTGATGGAGCGGTTGCACGCCGACCGTGTACTGGTAGAGGAGCCGACCCGATGAGACTTGCCACTATCCGGGTCGCCTCCGCCACCCGAGCCGTACGGGTCGAAGAGGACCGTCTCGTCGAGGTCGGTGCGCCGGACGTGGGAGCACTGCTCGCCCGGCCGGACTGGCGTCGGGCGGCCACCGCCGACGGACCGGCCCACGACCGGGCGGGCGCGGACCTGGCGCCGCTCGTCCCGTACCCGCGGAAGATCCTGTGCGTCGGTCTCAACTACCGCAACCACATCCTGGAGATGGGTCGTGAGCTGCCGGAGCATCCCACGCTCTTCGCCAAGTTCGCCGAGTCGCTGATCGGCCCCGCCGACCCGATCCTGCTGCCCCCCGAATCGGCGGCCGTCGACTGGGAGGGCGAGCTGGCGGTGGTCATCGGCACCGCGGTGCGACGCGCCGACGAGGCCGAGGCAGCGGCGGCGATCGCCGGATTCAGCGTCCTCAACGACGTCACCATGCGCGACTGGCAGTACCGGTCCGCCCAGTGGCTGCAAGGCAAGACGTTCGAGGCCAGCACGCCGTTCGGTCCGCACCTGGTGACTCCCGACGAACTACCCGGCGGGACTCGCCCGGCACTGGAGCTCACCACGTCGGTGGACGGCGAGACCGTCCAGCGTGCCTCGACAGCCGACCTGGTCTTCGATCCGGTCGCGCTGGTGAGGTACGCGTCCACCGTTCTCACCCTGCGCCCCGGGGATGTCATCGCCACCGGCACCCCCGGCGGCGTCGGGCATGCCCGCGCTCCGGCGCGCTACCTCACCGCCGGCAGCAGGCTCGTCACCGAGATCAGCCATATCGGGCGGCTGGAGAACTCCGCGGAAGCCGAAAAGCCGGCACAGCGAGGAGCACCGGCATGAGGAGCACCGGCGTCAGCAGCAACACGGCGCCGACCGCGCGCACATGGATGGAACGCGGCACCGCCCTGTTCCTCCAAGCCCTCGCCGGTCTGGACAACGACGACATGGACGCGGACACCGCCCTGCCCGGGTGGACCCGCCGCCACATCGTCGCGCACGTCGCGTCGAACGCCGAGGCGTTGCAACGGTTGGCGACGTGGGCCCGGACAGGCGAGCCGACCCCGATGTACGCCTCTCGGGAGCAGCGCGACGCCGACATCGAGCGGGGAGCACGATTGGGGGTCGCGGACCTGCGCCGCTGGGCTGTCACGTCCGCGCAGCGACTCAACGCCGATCTCGACTCGCTGTCGCCGGAAGCCTGGCGGGCAGAGGTCGTGACGATCCAGGGCCGAACGGTGCCGTGCACCGAGCTGCCGTGGCTGCGCTCCCGCGAGACGGGGGTGCACGCCGTCGACCTGGCCGCCGGAGTCGAGTTCGCGGACCTGCCGCACGACTTCTGCCTCGCCCTGATCGACGACGTCGTCCGTCACCGGTCGGCGTTGGCGTCCGGGCCTGCCGTGCGGCTGTACGCCACGGACACCGAGCGCACGTGGACGGTGGGGGGCGCGGATACCGCCACCGAGGTCCGGGCAACGGCCGCGGACCTGGCCCGATGGCTCGTCGGGCGCGGTGAGGACGGTGTCCGCGTCGATCACGGCGACCGGCTCCCGGTGCTTCCACGCTGGTTGTGACCCATCACAGCGGTTTTCCAAGGAGTGAAGGAGGTGGACCATGACTCCCGCGAAGGAGTCCGGGGCCGTCTCGTCGGCCGACCACGACGTCGTCGTGGTCGGCGGCGGGATCGGTGGGCTCGGCAGTGCGCTGGCGCTGGCCCGGGCCGGCCAGCGGGTGCGCGTGCTGGAGCAGGCGCCCGCGTTCGGCGAAGTCGGTGCTGGACTACAGATGGCACCCAACGCGACGCGCATCCTGCGGGAGTGGGGGCTGCTCGACGAGGTCGTCGACCGCGGAGTGCTGCCGCGCCGGCTGGTGCTGCGCGACGCCGTGGACGGCAAGGAGCTCACCCATCTGGACCTGGCCTGGGCCGCCCGGCAGTACGGCGCCCCATACGTCGTGATCCACCGTAGCGATCTGCACGCGATCCTCGTCGATGCCTGCCGTGCGGCCGAAGTCGAGCTGGTGACCGACGCGCATGTGGACGACGTTGAGGTCACCGACATCGGGGCGACCGCCGTGCAGGGAGCGCACCGGCACCCGGCCGCGCTCGTACTCGCCGCCGACGGGCTCCAGTCGGGCCTTCGGGCCAGGCTCAGTGCGGACACCCCGGTCAACTCCGCGTACGTGGCCTACCGCGGCGCCTTTCCCATGTCCGCCGTGGGCGATCTGGACGGGCTGTCCGCCGACGACGTCGTCGTCTACGTGGGACCGGGGTGCCACCTGGTGCAGTACCCGCTGCGCGGGGGAGCGATGCTCAATCAGGTCGCGGTGTTCCGCTCGCCGACCGCGCTGGCCGGGGCACCGGAGTGGGGTGGCCCGGACGAACTGGACGAGGCGTTCGCAGGGATGTGCGCTCAGGTGCGCTCCGCCCTGACGGCCCTGTGGCGGGACCGGAAGTGGCCGATGTTCGACCGCCTGCCCATCAGCAGGTGGGTCGAGGGCCGGCTCGCGCTGACTGGCGACGCCGCCCATCCCATGCTCCAGTATCTCGCCCAGGGTGCGTGCCAGGCTCTGGAGGACGCGCACTGCCTGGCGACGTTGGCCACGAAGCAGTCCGCGGCCTCGACGGATCACGAGCCCCTCGAATGGGACACGATCCTGCGCACCTACAACGAGGCACGCGCATCGCGCACCGCTCAGGTGCAGGAGCGGGCCCGTTTCTGGGGTGAGCTGTGGCACTGCGACGGGATGGCACGGACCCTGCGCAACACCATGCTGAGGGATCGCGACCCGGCGGATCGGCGCCACCTCGACTGGCTGTACGCCCCGTGACCCAGGCGCACCCCTCTCCCTGTCCTTTCCTCCCTCTCCGCCCCCTCCTTTCCGACCATCCGGACCCTTGACCCGACACGGGAGTGTGAACACATGACCGCCACCACGAACAGCAACGAACTCAAGACCGTCAGTGCGGCGGGAGCGCAGGCCGTCATCGCTGCGGGAACGGCGAAGGCCGGAGAGCTCGGTGTCGCGGGCGTCATCGCGGTCGTCGACGCGGCCGGAACCCTCAAGGCCCTGCTGCGGATGGACGGTTCCGCGCTGATCGCCGTGGACCTCGCCTCGCGCAAGGCGTACACGGCGGTGGCCCTCGGCGGCGCTCCGACGGGGAAGACCTTCGAATTCGTCTCCCAGGTTCCCGCCCTGCTGGCCGCGCTTCCATCCCAGCCCGGAGTGACGCTTGTCGGGGGCGGAGTCCCGCTGTTCGACGGTGCCGTCCTTCTCGGGGCCGTGGGGGTCAGCGGGGGAACGGTGGACCAGGACGTGGCGATCGCCGAGGCGGCTGCGGCCGCTGTGCAGGGCTGACACCACGGGGCTGACTCTCATCCCATGACCTGCCCGGTGTTCTACAGAAAGGGAAGCAGTTCTGCGTGCTAGACTCCTGCGTCACTGCTGTCTTTGGAATCGATGTGGGGGCGTTCGCGCGCTATGGCTTCCGAACTGATCGACAACGGCGACGGGGCCGCGAAGCCCCCCGGGTCGGATGACTCACCGAACTACCCGATCGGATCGGTGGACAACGCGCTGCGCCTGCTCCGGATGTTCGGCGAGTACCGGTCCGTCCGGGTCGCGGAAGCGGGCCGGGAGATCGGTGTGGCCCGCTCCACGGCTCACCGCCTGATGCAGATGCTCAATTATCACGGGTTTGTCGTCCAGGACTCGGCGTCCAAAGCGTACGAGGCAGGCCCTGAGCTGATCCGTATGGCGGTCTCGGTGGTGAGTGGTCTCGATCTGCGGACCGCGGCCCGGCCGATCATGGAGGAGATGGTCGGTGCCCTGGAGGAGACGACACACATCAGCATCCTGCAGGGGACCGACATCCTCTTCGTCGACTCGATCGAGTCGACACGATCCCTGCGGATCGGAGCACGCACCGGAAAGCGGATGCCCGCATACGCCACGGCTTCGGGAAAGGTGCTGCTCGCAGGGCTCGACCAGCAGCAGTTGAGGTCCCTGTATCCCGGCGTCCGGCTCGCCCCAAGCACGACCAGGACGGTGACCAGCCGCCGGGAACTCGAGGAGCAACTGCAGACCGTGCGCGACCAGGGCTATGCCGCCAACTTCGGCGAGAGCGAGGACGAGGTGAGCGCTGTGGCCGTGCCTGTCACGGACGGGCGCAACCGGGTACGTGCCGCGCTCGCCATAGCTGCACCCCTGTCCCGCGTGCAGCCCGACGATGTACCGGGCGTCGCCCGAACCCTCACCGAGGGGGCCAGAAAGATCGGCGCGGCGCTGCCCGTCTGACCCGTGCGGACGGGCGGTGTTCCGGCCGAGGATGCCAAGGATGGAGCCTCATGCCACTGTCCGGGGAGTACGAACCGAGCGGGTCCGCGTTCAGCCGCCGCCAGGTGGAGCTGTATGAGAGCTCTGGCGGAACGAGGGGAACGACGGTCGACGGCGTCTCAGTGGTCGTACTGACGACCGTGGGTTCGCGCTCGAAGAAGCTGCGCAAGACGCCCGTCATGCGCGTGGAGCACGGCGGATGCTACGCCGCGGTGGCGTCCCTGGCCGGAGCGCCGCGCAACCCCGCCTGGTACCACAACCTCCTGGCACACCCCGTGGCGGATCTCCAGGACGGCGCCGTGAAGCAGAACATGACCGCACGCGAACTCACCGGCGATGAACGCGCGCTGTGGTGGGGCCGAGCGGTCGCGGTCTGGCGCGAGTACGCCGACTACCAGCGCAAAACCGAGCGGCTTATCCCCGTCATGCTCCTGGTACCCACCATTGCCTGAGCCCGGCCCCGGGCGGCACGGGCGATGCGCCCACGCTCACACAGCGGAAAGTCCCCGTCCGCGCCGGCAGGGCGCAAGACGGGGACCGACCATCCACTGGGGCGGACCGCTCAGGTCATCCCAGTGCCACCCTTGTCCTCCAAGCCGAGATACCCGCTCAGCAGCGCGTCCTGCCGCAGTGCACTCGGGGGGCCGCTGAAGCTGATCTTCCCCTTCTCCAGCAGGCAGACGTGATCCGCGATCTCCAGGGCACGGTTGACGTACTGCTCCACGATCAGCAGGGCGGTGCCCTCGGCCGCGAGGCGGCGCAGGGCCATGAAGATCTCGTCGACGATCCGTGGGGCCAGCCCCATGGACACCTCATCCAGCAGCACGACGCGGGGCCGTGCGAGCCAGGCGCGGGACAGCGCCAGCATCTGCTGCTGCCCTCCTGACATGCTGCCCGCGATCTGGCCGAGGCGCCGGCCCAGATCGGGGAAGGCGGAGATCGCGCGCTCCAGCGCGGAGTCGTCCGCCGACCACGGCGGGACAAACATCCGCAGGTTGTCCCGGACCGTGAGTGCCGGGAAGACGCCGCGGCCCTCCGGTACGAGACACAGACCTTGCCGAGCCCGCCGGTGCGGTGCGGTGCGGGTCATGTCCGCTCCGTCCACGACCACAGTGCCGCGCTGGGACCGGAGCGTACCGGCGGCGGTCCGCAGCAGTGTGGTCTTCCCGGCTCCGTTCGGCCCCAGCAAGGCCACCACCTTGCCGCGTGGCACGACGACGCTGACGTCACGCAGCACGGTCGTCCGGTGGTATCCGGCCGTGATCCGGTCCAGCTCAAGGACCGCGGATGGCGGAGGGCCCGCTGCCCTGCCGTCCGTCTCGGCGTCCGCCGGCTGGGTGTGTACGGTCATGACAACCTCTCTTTGCGCGTGGCGGCTCCCGCCGCACTGCCGCTGTCCGCCGCTGCTCCCGAGGCCCCGTCGGCGGCATCCTCCGCTTCCTCGTCGCCGAGGTAAGCGGCCCGTACGACCGGCGAGGACATGACCTCCGGCGACGTGCCTTCGAAGATCGGTTTGCCGAAGTCGAGCACGTAGATGTAGTCGCACACCTTCGTCACGAGCGACATGTCGTGTTCCACGAGGAGGATGCCAAGGCCGCGTTCCTCCACGACCTTCCGCAGGATCTCTCCGAACCGCCCGGTCTGCGCGCGGTCGAGCCCTGACGAAGGCTCGTCGAGAAGCATGATCCGCGATGGGCTCGCCAGACAGCGGGCGAGTTCCACCAGCCGTCGCTGCCCGGTCGAGAGGGAACCGGCGACCTCATGAGCGAGCTCTTCGATCCCGCAGAGCCGCATGGCCTCGGCGGCGGCCGTGTGGGTCTGTTCCTGCTGTCCCCTGGCCGGCAGGAAATGACTGAGCGGGTTACTGCCCGCGTAGGACCCCTCCCTGCCGAGCCGTACGTTCTCGGCGACCGTGAGCGAGTCGAAGAGCTCCATCTTCTGGAACGTCCGACCGAGCCCTCGCCTCGCCCGGGCGGCAGGGCCGAGTCGGCCGAGGGCACGACCGGCCAAGGTCATTCGCCCGGACGAGGGCCGGAGCAGGCCGGAGATCGCGTTGAATGTCGTGGTCTTGCCCGCCCCGTTGGGGCCTATGAGTCCGGTGATGCTCCCGGTGCGCACGGTGAGGGACACCCCGTCGACCGCGATGACGCCGCCGAATCTGACCTGCAGGTCGGTCACCTTGAGTTCCATCGTCACCTCTCCTCACCTGCCGCGGCATTGGTGAGCACGCTGGGTTCGGCTCCGTGCTCCGCGGCGGGCGCCGTGGTCGGCCTGGCCGCCCTGTCGACGAGCCGGGCCAGTCGGTCGGGGACTCCGCGCATCTCATCGGGAGTGATCGCGTAAAGGAGCGCGAACACACCGAACAGCAACTCGAGGTAGGTGCTGGTGTCGCTGTCGGGGAAGTACGACGGGATCAGCGTGTATCCGGCGCCGGCGAGCACGGCGAACCAAGGCACTCCGCCCGGGTTGATGACCACCAGAGCAAAAAAGGTCAGGGAGAGCAGCGGAGGATATGAGTCCCCTGACACATTGCCCTGTGCGGCACCGGCCAGTGCGCCGCCGACGGCTGCCAGAAAGGCGGACAGGCAGAACACCAGCACTCTGGTGACGTTGACGGATGTCCCGGTGGTGGCCAGTGCCTGCGGACTGTCTGCCAGCGCATGCAGCAGCCGTCCGAGCCGACTGCGGTGGAGCGCGACCATGCCCAGCGTCACCGCGAGCGCCAACGCCAGCACCAGGTAGTAGTACTGCTGATCGTCGAGCGTTCGGTTCCCCAGCGAAGGCCGGGGCACCGTCAGTCCGATGCCTTCTTCGCCGAACATATAGGACTGGGTGTACGACATGAAGGCGAGCAGGATGCCGAAGCCGAACGTGGCGAGGGCCAAGTAGAGCCCGGAGAGCCGGATTGCGGGGATCGCGAGCAGGGCGCCGATCGGGATGGCGACGAGACCGGCGATGACCAGCGCTGCCCCCCAGGGGACGCCGCCGCCCTCCGTGAGATGCGAGAAGGCAGCCGCTCCTATGGCCATGAAGGCGACATGCGCCAGCGAGACCTGCCCGGAGGTCCGGACCAGAAGGCCCAGCGACAGAAAGACGATCGCCGCCGTCAGGAAAAGGGTCCAGTCGGCGATGTGATAATCCGCGAACTCCGGGACGGCGAGCAGGAGGGCGAGCAGGACCGCGCCTCCGGCCAGTTGCACCGGCCACGGCGCTCGCCACGAAGCCCGGTGCGGAGGCCGCAGGGGCTGTGCGGTCAGTCGGCCGCGCCTGGAGAACACCAGGACAACGAAGAGGACCAGGAAAGGCAGCGCGGACGGCAGACCGGCCATGACGCCGGAGGTGAAGTACTTCGTCGCCAGGGCGGAACCGATACCGATCAGCAGCCCTCCGACGTAGGTCATCGGCAGGCTGGTGAACCGCCCGACGGCTGCCGCACCGAACGCCTGGACGATCAGCAGCGTCAGCGTCGTGCTGTTCAGGCTGACCAGTGGCGCGAGCAGGACTCCCGAGACCGATACGAAGCACACCCCGATCACCCAGGCGTACCGGCGCACCATGCCGGGGTTGGTACCTGCGAGATCGAGGAGTTCGGGCCGGTCCACCACAGCCCGCATGGCGACTCCCGTCCGGGCGGTCCGGAAGAAGACGTACAGCCCCACTGTGGCCAGCAGGCCGATCGCCACCACGATCAGGTCGTTCAAGCTCAGCGGGGTTCCCCCGATGGTGAAGGTGGCCGTCGGCAGGAACTGCGGCACGGTCATCGTCGCGGCGGCACCGTAGATCAGGACGACGATCGACTGCACAATCAGCAGCACTCCGACGGTGGAGACGACCCGAACTGCGAGACTCGTTCCGGCCAGTGACCTGGCGAGGCGCTCGAAGAGAAGGCCGAGTACCGGACCTGCGACGAAGACACAGACGAAGGCCGCCAGTGGCCACGGCATGCCGTGCTCGACGTGCAGGGCGTAAAAGAGAAACGCTGACACCGTGGCCAATGCGCCGTGCGCGAAGTTGAAGATGCCCGCCGTCTTGTAGGTGAGCACCAGCCCCACCCCGGCGAGGCCGTAGATCGAGCCGGTGGTGATACCGGCGATGATGAAGGGGATCATTCCAGCCATCCCTTGGTCCCGTGCCTGCCGACGGCACTCGCACGTGGGCGGAGCGGGCTCGTACTACCGGAGCGGGCTCTTGTCGACCCGGTCTCCGCTGGTCTCCGGCGGGAGCACCCGAGCGGTCCGGGTGCTCCCGCCGGACGGTGGTCAGCCGAGCTTGGCGGCCATCGCAGCGACGCTGTCGCCAGGAGCGCAACTGGTCTCAAGACCACGAGGCGCCGTCCACTTCTTGTTCTCGATGGTCGAGACGAACCAGCAGTCGATGAGGGTCGGCTTGTCCTTGGTGAAGGTGAGCGGTGCGCTCAGCCCGCCCAGGGTCTCCCCCTTCATCCCGTACAGCGCGGCCTTGAGCGACGCCGAGTCCACGGTCTTGCCCGACACGGCCTTGGCCGCGGCCTCGAACAGCTTGGCTCCCGTGTAGGCGTAGGTGCCGGAGGCGCCGGACTTGTGCCCGAGGGAGTGCTTCGCCAGCAGGTCCTGGTAGGCCTTGGTCGCTGGGGTCGACGAGTCGAAGTACGGGAAGTTCAGATCGATGTTGACGGTGCCCTGAACACTGTCGTGCGACAGCCAGGTGTCGTCGGCGGTGCCCCCGGTGCTGATGGGCGTCGCCTTGACTCCCTGGGCCGCGCACGCGTCGTGGATACGCAGCGCCACGGCTGAGGCTTGTCCGACACGGTAGGACTGCGCACCGGATTCCTTGATCGCCTGACAGGGCGCCGTGTAGTTGGGTGCCGCGGCCGATACGGACAGGGCGACCGGCACGCTCACTCCGAGCTGCGAGCCGATGGCCTTGGTCACCCCGACGCCGACCTTGCAGGCAGGGGCCTCGGCGCAGTAGAGCATGCTGAACTTGCTGCCCATCTTCTTCGCCTCGAGCACCACGCCGAAGTTCCGTGCGATGGAGTTGGTGCCGGACGGGAAGAAGTCCGGGTTGGTCAGGAACGGGGTGTTGAAGGGCTGGCCGCCGATCACCGGCACGTCGACGGAGGTCACGACGTCGGCCCAGGCGGTGTCCACCAGGCTCATCTGGCCGACCATCGCGACGACCTTGTCCTTCTGGACGAGTTCCTTGGCCGCGGCGATGCCCTTGGCAGCGATTCCGCCGTCGTCCTTGACGATCAGCTTCACTTTCTTCCCGCCGATGCCGCCGGCCGCGTTGAGGTCCTTCGCCCACGCTTCGACGACGTCCCGGCTCGGCCCGATGTTCGACGACTGCGGGCCGGTGTACGACCCGATGTTGCCTATCACGATCTGGCCGGCCCCGGAGCCGTCACCGGACGAGCCGGCGCTGCTGCCGCCTGTACCGCAGCCGGCAGCGGCGAGGACCCCGGCCAGCGCGAGGACTGCGAATGGGGTACCTCGACGTGCGCCCATATCTCTCTCCTGCTTGCATGTTGTGTACCTCTTTGCGGAACAACGTTCTTTCTTCCAGAACACCATGTCGGCCTGAATCTGCCGATGTCAATACATGAGCAAGGACATTCCTCGCGTTCTGGTGAACCCGGGTCGGCAGGCCGCGCGGCGCCATACCGGGTGCTGCCGACCAGCCGGACGGCGCCGGGGCATGCCGGGTCGGCGCGTGGCGCGGCGGCGGCTCGACGTGTGGCGCGGGGCCGGGACCCCGGGCAGAGGCCAGCGAGGATGAGAGCCTTGGGACGGAGCCCTAGAACATGGTGTTGTCGTTCTGCGCCTTGCTCGGCACCGGCTGGATGACGTCCCAGTGCTCCACGAGCCTGCCGTCGCGCACCCGGAAGATGTCGACCACCGCCAGTCCGGCGTCACCCGGTTCAGCGCGTACGTGGTGGTGCACGGCGACGAGATCGCCGTCCGCCAGCACCCGCTTGATCTCGGTCGACCAGTCCGGGTGCCTGGCGAACAGAGCGTCGATGGCCTCGACGAGCTGCGAGGCGGGGCCGGAGGCGACCCCCGGATTGTGCTGGATATAGCCCTCGGAGCCGATATAGCGCGCGGCCGCGGCCGCGGGGTCCTTCTTGACCAGCAGGAGGTCGAAGAAGTCGAGTACGGTCTGCTTGGTGTCCGTGTTGGGCATTGCTGTCCTTCGCAGGTCCTCGCTCCGTTACTTGACCAGAGCGCCGTTGTCGACGGGAAGCGCGACCCCGGTGATACACCTGGCCTCGTCGGAGACCAGGAAGAGCAGGGCGTTGCTGATGTCCTCGGGCTCCACCCAAGGGCGTGGCAGCACTCCGGTGCGCTGCGACGCTGCCGCGAAATCGTCCTTGGTCGGTTCCTCCAGATCCGGCCGGAACAGTTTCCAGGACTTCTCGTTCATGATCATCGGCGTGTTGACCTGCGTGGGCAGGATGGCGTTGACCCGGATGTCGTGCGGCCCCAGTTCGATCGCCAGGGACCGCATCAGCCCTATTCCGGCGTGCTTTGCCGATACGTAGTGGCTGATGTTCGCGTAGGCGCGCAGCCCCGTCACCGAGCTGTTGATCACGACGCTGCCGCCGCGTCCGCCGGCGATGACATGGGGTACGGCGGCTTTGCAGGTGTGCCAGACGCCGGTGAGGTTGACGCCCAGCATGAGCTGCCACTCCTCTTCGGGTATGTCATGTGCCAGGTACTGCCGTGAGCCGATTCCCGCGTTGGCGCAGACGATGTCCAGGCCGCCGAGCTCGGCCGCCCCCGCGTCAACGGCCTCCTTGAGCGCCGGGTAGTCGCGGACGTCCGCCTGCACGGCTTTGGCGCGGCGGCCCGCCTTCCGGACGAGCCGGACGGTCTCCGCCAGCTCGTCCGAGGTCCCGCCCTTGTAGTTGCGGCCCGGCATGTCCTCGCAGACATCGGCCGCGATGATGTCCGCGCCCTCCTCCGCCAGCCGGACGGCGAAGGCACGACCCTGCCCCCGGGCTGCCCCGGTGATCAGCGCGATCTTTCCCTCGATCCTGCCTGCCATCGTGCTCCTCCCTCCCTGTTCGTTCTACGAAGCCTTCACCGCGTCCCGGCGAGCGTGCGGCTGATCAGCGCCCGGCTGCGGTCACCGGCCAGCCGCGCCGCGGCCACGGCGGGCATCGCCTCAAGCGCCGGGTGGATGACCTCGGGGCCGACCTCCCTGAGCGCGCCGATCCGGTGCAGAACGGCCACGACCCGGGGAAGGTCGAACGAGCCGTCCCCTGGCACCGACCTGCGCCTGGTGTCCTGCAGCAGCGTGCCGTGCACGTCGGCCGGGGCGTCGGAGAGCTGGACGGCGAACACCCGCTCGCCCGGGATCCGGCCGAGCAGCCGGAAGTCCGGCGTTCCCCGGAAGAAGTGCCAGGTGTCGAAGAGCAGGCCCCCGTTGTCCCGGTCGGCGCTCTTGACGATGCGCCATGCCGCCGCGAGGTCGGGGACGGCCGTCATGGGGATGAACTCCAGCTGGACCCGCACACCGAGGTCCGACGCCCGGTCGCACAGGCGGCCGTAAGCCTCGGCGAACTCGGTCGCGGGCGTGTCACCGCCCGGACCCACGTTCGCCATCGCACTCATCGCCTCGGCACCCAGCGCCTCGCACATCCGCAGCGCGTCGTCCATCGAGAAGGCGGCGAACGAGGACGCCCCGGTGGGCACCCCCTGGTACCAGTTCATCACCGGATCGAGAACGATCCCCAGGCCCGCGTCCCGGATCATCCGGCCCAACTCACCCGCCCGGATCCCGGCCGACTCGGCCCGGGCCACATCGGGCGGGCTGAGGCTGATCCGCTGGTACCCCGCCGCCGTCGCCGCCTCCACCCGCGAGGTGATCGGACTGTCCAGGCCGATGGTGCCCGCCCACAGCGTCCATGCGATCTCCGAGGGCTGCGGTTGCCGGGTCATCTGGTCCGCACCGCTTCCGACGCGTCCCTCTGCCGCGCGGCGAGTCCACGGCGCAGGGCCAAGAAGTCACGTGCGGCTCCGACGGCCGTAGCACCGGCCGCCCCTTCTCCGTCCAGATAGCGGTAGAGCATGCCGTTGCCGTCGGAGCCGGGAACGGCCTCGACACGCAGGCCGGGTGCGCTGCGACCGATGTGCTGGATTCGGACGCCGTGCTGGTCCGACCAGACATAGCCGTCACAGACGTACGGCACCGAAGACCCGGGCTCGGTCAGGTTGCGGGCCACCACGGCCGCCTGCTCGCAGGCGGCCGTCCAGTGCTCAACGCGCTCGTGGCCGCCAAGCCGGTCGTTCCCCCAGCGCGCGGCGTCACCGGCGACGTAGACGCCGTCGGCCCCCTCCGCCGCCAGGTCCGGGCCGCAGCGCACGCCGTCGGCGATGTCAAGGCCTGAGCCCGCCAGCCAGGCCGTGTCCGGTACGGTGCCGATCCCGACGACGACCACGTCGGCCGGAACGACCGAACCGTCGTCCAGCTCCAGGGCCTCGACTCGGCCCCCGCCAAGATGACCGCGAACCGCATGCCCGCACCTGACCTCGACTCCATGGTCATGATGCAGGCGGAGTACCGCCTCGGACACCTCGGGCGGCATCAGCCGGGCCAGGATGCGCTCGGCCGCCTCGACCACCGTCACCTCCAAGCCGAGCCGGCGAGCGCTGGACGCCACCTCGCCGCCGATGAAGCCACCGCCGACGACCGCCACGCGCGGCCTGTCGGCGAACGCGGCCCGCAGTGCGACGGCGTCCGCACGGGTCCGCAAATAGTGGACACCTTGGACACCTTCAAGACCGGGGAGCCTGACGGGCCGGGACCCGGTCGCGATGATCAATCGGCCGAAGGGGACGGATGCCCCTCCGCGCAGACCGACGTGGCGCCGCGCCAGGTCAAGTCCCACCGCCTCGCAGCCGGGGCGGTAGTCGACCGCGAGTTGCCGCAACTGCGCGGGCGAGGCCAGGACCACGGGCTCGTCCAGACCGCCGGTCAGCAGGTCCTTCGACAGTGCCGGCTTGTCGTAGGGCGGTGCCGCCTCCCGGTCGAGCAGCACGATCTCGTCCGAGCAGCCCCGGGCGCGTAGCGACTGCACCGCACGCACACCCGCGACCGAGGCGCCGACGACGACGATGCGGTCGCCAGCGGCGGGATCGTGCCCGGTTCCCATGGCAGTAGTCATCCGGCTACTCCACCGTGATGATCTGCGCCGGACAGGCGTGCGCCGCGGAACGCACGGCGTCCTCCTGCTCGGAGGGCGGCGGGTCGTCGAGCAGCACGACAAACCCGTCGTCGTCCTGGTCGAAGACATCGGGTGCGGCGAACACGCAGTTCCCCGCGCCGATGCATTTGTCCCGGTCGATCGTGATCTTCATTCGGCACTCCCCCAGGTCACCGGCAGCTCGTGCACTCCATAGGTGATCATTTCGTCCCGGAAGCGGAGTTCGTGCTCTGCCGCCGTGACCCGGAGGTCCGGGAAACGGCGCAGCAGCGCCGGGATGGCGACCTGCAGCTCAAGACGGGCAAGCGGCTGCCCGAGGCACTGGTGCACACCGAAGCCGAAGGCCAGGTGGTGGTTGGCGGTCCGGTGGATGTCCAGGTTGTCCGGCTCGGCGAACAGCGCCGGGTCGCGGTTCGCGGACGGTTCGGAGGCGATCACCCCCTCCCCGGCGCGGATACGCACCCCGGCGACCTCCACGTCCTCGGTGGCAACGCGCCTGCGCCCGGTGTGCACGATGGTCAGCAGCCGCAGCAGTTCCTCCACGGCGCTGGTCACGGTCGCGTCATCCCCGTCTCGTACCGCGGCTGCCTGCTCGGGGTGGTTCAGTAGCGTGAGCGTGCCGAGCCCGATCATGTGGGCGGTCGTCTCATGCCCTCCGACGAGCAGGAGGAGGGCCATCGAGACGGCGTCGCGGCGGGTGAGCTCCCCGGTGCGTATATAGGTGGTGGCCAGGCGGCTCAGCAGGTCATCGCCGGGATCGCGCTCCTTCTCGGCGATCAGCTTGTCGAGGTAGGCGCGCAGTTCGTTGTCAGCCCGCCTACCGACGTCCGGAGGCGAGGTCACGTCGAAGAGCGCCTTGCTCTGTTCCTGCCAGAACGCGCTGTCCTCGTAGGGCACCCCCAGTATCCGGCAGACGACAATCGACGGCAGAGCCAGCGCGAACGCCTCGATCAGGTCGACCGGTTGAGGCGCCGCCGCCATACCGTCGAGCAGTTCCGCCACGGTGGCCTCGACCATCGGCCGCATTGACGCGACGTTCCGTACCGCGAACTCCGCGGTCAGCATCCGGCGGTATCGCGCGTGCTCAGGGTCGTCCATCGCGACGAACCAGGGCCCGCGCTCCCGGCTGATCTTCACGGCCTCGGAACTCACGGGGTAGCCGGGACGGCTGGCGTCGGCACTGAAACGCGCGTCGGACAGGACGGCCCGCACATCGTCGTAGCGGGTCACCAGCCACGGGGTCGTGCCGTCCCAGATCCTGACCCTCGACACCGGCCGTCCAGCGCGCAGCTGAGCCAGTTCCGCGGGAGGGTGGTGGGGGCACTGCCTGTTCATCGGATATGCAGGGGGCTCGTCCACCGAAGTCCCGGGATCCGTCGTCCACGTCGCCATGGTGACCTCCGCAGTGGGTTGGGAATGGGCGATGAACCGCAACCTAACAACAACGCCAACGTTCCGCTAGACAGGAGAATGTTCTGCTTGGCGGACACATAGGGCGCCCACTGCTCTCCCCTCAGTCAGAGCGGTCGGCCGCAGGCCGCGGTTCATGGCTCGTCGGGTCGATGGGGTGCTCGGCCAGCGCCTCCACCTCGACTTCCGCGCAGTAGGGGTAAACGGGCAGGGAGGAGATGATGTCGTGCAGTTCGGTGGCGTGCTTGACCCGCCACAGCAGCAGGGCCTCCACCCGCCCGGGGATACGCCAAGCACGCAAGAGATGCCCGGAGGCTCTCAGTGCGGCGCCCCGTTCTCGCTCCTCACGCATGATGGCCGCCTTGAGGCCGGCGTCGATGTCAGACGGGAAGCGCACGCGTACGCGCACCAGGAACTCCATGGTCCTCACCTTGCTTCGACATAGCGGTTGAGGCGGCCGGGCCGAGATTGCGAACCAGACCGCGAAGTCTTTGTTACAGAATGAGGATCTGCTATACAGAACGCAACATAGGAGCGACGCGGATCGGTGTCAACGCGTATCCGTTCCCCACGGTCCCGGTGGAGGCACGCACTTCGCGGTCGGCCTCACCAGGCAGGACCGGCCGGGGCATCGGGCACACAGGAGGTAGTGGTGCTGGAGCGCTTCGAGATACACGTCAGCGACGCCGACGTCGACGACCTGCGACGACGGCTCCAGGCGACCAGGCTCCCCGGCGACCTGGCCAACGACGACTGGCGCTATGGCACGAGCCGCGCATACCTTCAGGACTTCCTCACCGCCTGGCGCGACGACTACGACTGGCGTGCGCACGAGCGGGCGATGAACGCGTACACCCACTACCGCGTCGCTCTCTCCGGCCAGAACCTGCACTTCCTCCATGTCCCGTGCCCGGGAGGGCTGCCGCTCCTGCTCGTCGGCGGCTGGCCCCAGACCTTCTGGGACTTCGCCGATGTCCTGCCCCTGCTTGAGGGCTTCGAGCTGGTGGTGCCTGACCTGCCAGGACACGGGTTCTCCACACCGCTGCACGGCCCGGGGACCGGGTTCATCCAGACGGCAGACATGTTCCACCACCTCATGACCGAGGTCCTGGGGCACCGGCGGTACGGCATCTACGGGATGGACTGGGGCGCGCTCATCGGCGAACAGCTGGCCCACAAGCACCCGGACGTCGTCTGCGGACTGCACACGTCGATGCCGGTCCCGCTCGGCTGGTCACCGGCCGAGCGCAGACGTGACCCGGCCCAGTGGACGCCCGAGGAGCAGTCGCGACGGGATGCCGCAGACGAGCAGGTCACTCGTGGGAGCGGATACCTGCACATGCAGACCACCCGCCCGCAGACAGTCGCCTACCTCATCGACTCCCCAGCGGCGACAGCGGCGTGGCTGATCGACCGGGTGCACGCCTGGACCGATCACGGCGGACAACTCAACGACGCCTATCCGCTGGAGCGCCTGCTCACCACGGTCTCCCTCTACTGGTTCACCGGCACGCTGGCCACAGCTGCGCGGTTCTACGCCGAGAGCGCCAGTCAGGGATGGCAGCCCGTGAGCACCCGCCAGCCGGTGATCCCCGTGCCCACCGCGGTGGCGGCCTACCCCAAAGAGGGCGGCGCCTACCCCAGGAAATGGGTCGAGCAGTACTTCAACCTCGACCGCTACACGGTCATGGAGCGGGGCGGCCACTTCCCGCCGGTGGAGAACCCGAAGAGCCTCGGCACCGACATCGCTCGCTTCTTCCACGACTTGGACAAGCGCACAGCTGCACGGAACGGATGACCGCGATCTGCGCGCGGCCCACGGCAGGTGTGCATCAACTTGGCTCTCGTCGAGCCACGGAAAGGGGAACCACTATGGAGCTCGGCCTTACGGGCAAGGTCGCTGTCGTGTCCGGCGGCAGCAAGGGGATAGGTCGGGAGATCGCTCGCCGGCTGGCCGCGGAAGGAGCGCACGTGGTCGCGGTCGCGCGCGGGGCGGAGGCACTGCGGGCGACCACCGAGGAGATCAGGTCAGCGGGTGGAAGTATCCGCTCGGTGGCCGCCGACATGACCGCACCCGCGGACATCGCACGTGTGGTGGACGTAGCGATGGCCGAGTTCGGTCAGGTGGACATCGTGGTGTCGAATGTGCATCCTCTGCACCGGCAGGGGTTCGACGCTGCGAGCGACACCGACTTCACCAGCGAGTTCGAGTCGATGGTCATGAGCATCGTGCGGCTGATCCGAGCAGTTCTGCCACTTATGAAGGACCGCCGGAGCGGGCGGCTGATCAATATTGGTTCCGTCACCATGAAGGGCCCGACCTTCGGATTTCCGATGATCCTCTCCCATGTCATGCGCCCGGCGGTGGTCGGGCTGAACAAGTCGCTCGCCAACGAGCTCGGCGCATACGGGATCACGGTGAACAACATCGCGGTGGGGTCCATCAAGACGGAACGGGCCCGGGACGCCTACGCGGAGCGCACTGGCTCGTCGGCAGGCAGCTACGCGGAACTGGAGAAGGCCCGTGTGGCGGAACTCGCGATCCCGATGGGACGTATGGGCGATCCGCAGGACGTGGCCGACCTGGCCGTCTTTCTCGCTTCCGATCTGGCGGGCTACATCACCGGGCAGACGATCGCGGTCGACGGCGGCCGGACGGGCGGCCTCTTCTGACGTTCTCCGCTGATGCGCGGCCATGAATGCGCCGCAGCTCGCCCCCGGTTCCCCGTGAAGACGGCACCGGACACTCGCATCGCCGGCTGCCCACCTGCCCGCCGATCCGCTCCGCCGATCGCCGAGGAGGTGGGAACGGGGTCGCCCATCGCGGGCCGGACAGCCTCAGCCGTCACATTACGGCGCCTACCTGGTCGGCCGGGGATGACACCGCGCGGTCTCCGCCCTTACGGGCGCGTTTGCCGGCTTCGGGATATCGGTGTCGCACCCAGGCCCATCACGTCAGTGATCGTCTCACGCGTGAAGGAGATCATCGGCACCTCAATTTTGTGTGCGCGCGCCAGCGCCAGGGCTGCCTCAAGATCCTTGGTCATCACCGAGCTCAGCCGAAGGCGCTTCTGAGCTTCATCGGGATCGCTCTCGGGATCGCCCGGAAGTGTGGCCGCCATGAGCGGGCCGCCCACGCTTTCCGTGCTTTCCCGGAAGACGCGGTCGAGTGCGTGAACGTCCAGACCGTACGCGCGGGCGAGCCCGGCGCCTTCATGGCCGGCTCGTAGCGTCGCATGGAAAACGGCGTTATATATGATCTTTCCCGCCATGCCCGCGCCCGGCCCGCCAAGATGCGCCACTCGCCGTGCAAAGCCATCGAAGACCGGCATGACGCGGGCAAGTTCCTCGTCCTGGGCGCCAACAAGGCAAATCAGGCCGTTCTCGCCGGCCTTCCGCCCGCCCACGACACCGCTGTCGATCAGCGCGACGCCGGCGCTGTCGGTCAGCGCGCGGATGGCGTCGAGGTCCTCAAGCGCGACGGTAGCCACCAAGATCACGCTTACCCCCGGCCGTGCGGCCCTCAACACGCCATCTGGGCCGCTCAGCACGTCGAGCGTCTGGGGCGCGTCCACCACCGCGATGATCACCACGTCGCTCTGCCGGGCGACCTCCGCCGGCGAGGCGGCGACAGTGGGCACCCCCTCGAGCCTGTCCGCCGCATCATCGTGGAGGTCATAGACAGCGGCGAGCCGACCCGCGCGTGCCAGGCACACGGCGATGCCCCCACCGATCTGGCCGAGACCGATCACACCGGCCTTCATCGGCAATCCTCCTTGAGGGATGTATTCAGGATTCGCGCAAGCCCGGGATACGTAGGGGACTCTCGGGCGGGATCCAGCGAATTCCTCGGTGCCGACCGCTACAGCGGTGTCAGCGGCAGTGCCGTACGACCCTCACGGACGACCCTCCACCGCTGCATCTTCGCCGTCGTCTCGGCCGTCATGCGGTCAGGCGACCACAGCTCCTCGCCGACGATGTCCACTTCCACGCCCGTGATGCCCTCCACGCCCAGCACGGCGTCCCGCACGCTCGTCATGATGTCCACGAGATAGATGCAGACGGGGTCGTCGAGCAGCAGCCGGACCACGGCCCGGCCCGTGTCGTCGACCACCACACCGTGGACCATGCCCAGGTCGACGAAGCTGAGCCGGGTGCCGTTGTGGACACTGCACGGGTCGAGCACCTCCCCCAGCTTCGCCCACACGGCCCGCAGGACCGCCGGGTCGCCGTCAGCTGTTCCGGTTGGCATCTTCGCCCCCAGCTCCGAGACGGGCACGTACGTTTGACCAGGGCGCCTCCAGGCCGTGCGCCTGGCGCTTCGACACCTGGTCTCCGGAGATCCTCGTCCGGAACTCGGCCGGGTCGATGCCGTGCATGCGCAGGTAATTCAGTCCGAGAATCTTCTCCTTCACCTCGTCGGTGACCTGCGGCATGCCGAACCCGGTGACGAGGTCGTCCGGCATCTGGAAGTCGAGGAAGGATTGCAGGGCGAGCAGCGGGTGGAACAGTGAGAAACCGCTCGCATACAGGATCCGGTCGGCGGCGCCCGCCCGCAGCAGCGCGCCAAGGAACTCCGCGAAACGGCGCGGCTGCCTGGTCTGGATGGCGAACGACGTCTCAAGGTTGAAATAACAGTTGGGCTGGGTGGACGCCAGGAAGGCCGTCTCCTGCACAAAGGCCATGCCCGAGTGGACGACCTCGAATTTCATCTCCGGAAAAGTCGCGCAGGCGTGCGGGAAGTCGCCGACGCCGTACGGCTCGTAATTGACCGGGCCGATGGGGATGGCCTTGTGCGAGGCGATGACCCGCACCCCCCGCTCGATCGCTCGCTCGATCATCGGGAAGGCATGCTTCTCGTCGTCCATCCGGCTCGGTAGCGTGGCCCCGCGCTCGTAGCGTGCGGCGTAGAGCTTCAGCCCAGTGGCGCCGAGATCGACCAACCGGTCAACCTCGTCCCTGATCTCCTGAGCCGTCTCGAACGCCCACGGGTTGATCCCGGCGTAGACGATGACCCGGTCCGGATAACGTGCGAGCAGCTCGAAGCCCTTCCCGGTGGCCGAGTGGCCGTCCTTGAAGAAATCGAATATAGGTGTTCCGTGGTAGGAGACAAAGTCGATCCCTGTCTCGAAGAACAGGGCTTCGGAGATGTCCTGACTCTGCCAGTCCTGTTTGAATTCCTGCTCGCTCAGACGCAGATCAGGACGATCAGCCGTCATTCCCTGATGGAAGGCCCAGGAGCCGGCCACGATCCGCTGGGATTCCTCGGCGGCGAAGTTCTCGGGAATCCAGTTGTAGGCATGAGCCGTGGCATCCGCGATGATGATGTCGTTGAGCATGTGGGTCCTTTCTCGTCTGTACTCGCCGGTCCGCGCAGGGACTCGGGAACGCCCTCCATCGGAGCTTCGAGCCTCCCGAGATGTGAGTGGGGTCAGGCTCGTGTCGTTGCCCCGCGTACCGTCTGGACCGCCCAGGGGGTCGATCCGCCCGCCCGGAAGATGCTTCTGATCAGCTCGGGCGGTGGCGTCAGCCGGAGTTCCCGTCCGGTCGTCTCGTTGCGGAACTCTCCGGTGTCGAGGTCGATGCGTATTTCGTCCCCGGTTTGCACGGCCTCGGCGAGTTCCCCGTAGGTCCACGAGACCAGGCCCAGGTCCGTCGCCGCGCGGAAGAACATGCCGTTGATGCTCTGGGCGAAGGCTGCCCCCACCCCGGCGGTGAGGCATGCGTTGATCGCCGCGCCGAAGTAGTGGGCGTGCCCGGAACCGAAGTTGCTCCCGGCGACCAGCACATCTCCCTTGCGGACCGATGATGCGAAGTCGGGTTCCACGTCCTCCAGCAGATGCGACGCGCATTGCGCCCAGTCACGTCGCATACCGATCTTGTCGTACCGGGCCGGAACGAGGTCGGTGGCACCGATGCCGTCGCCCAGCTTCCACACGTTGCCGTGGATCTCCACGCTCTCCCACCTTTCAGTCGAGACAGTCCGCGGGTCCGGTCAGTCGGCCTGCCGCCGCCGATGCCGCGACCACGGCGGCGCTGCCCAGGTAGATCTCGGCCGAGGCACTGCCCATCCGGCCGGCCACGTTCTCCACGGACGCGCTGACGCATCGCTCTCCGTCGGCGAGCTTCAGCGGGGACGCGTTTCCGTGGTAGCAGGCACCGCAGCCCGGCCTGGTCACCGTGGCTCCCGCGGACTCGAAGACCTGGAGGATCCCCGCCTCCTCAGCCTGCTGCGCGACAGTCGCCGAGATCGGCGTCACCACCATGCGGACATCGGGGTGGACGCGTCTGTTCCGAAGGATCTCGGCGGCCAGGCTCAGGTCCTCGAATCGACCGCTTGCGCAGGAGCCTATGTACGCCGCGGTGACGGTCAGACCTGCGAGCTCGCTGACCGGGCGGATGAGGTCGATGTCATGGGGACCTGAGACCAGCGGCTCGAAGTCGCCGAGGTCGTAGTCGAAGGTGTCCGAGTACTCGGCGTCCGGATCCGGCGCCACGGGCGTGAAGGGCCCACGGGCCCGGGGCGCGAGATACTCCTGGAGAACGCGGTCGGCGGGGAAGACGATCGTCTGCGCGCCCATCTGGATGGAACCGTTCGCGATGGCCATCCGCACGTCCACGGGCAGGCTTTCCACCCCAGGCCCGGAGACTTCGACGACGCGGCCGCCGATGACGCCTCCGAGGTCCTTGATCAAGCGGTAGACCACGTCCTTGCCGAGCACGCCGCGGGGCAGCCGACCATGCAGGCGGAGGGACACGCACTCGGGAACGACCTGCCAGAGCCGGCCGGTCAGTACGACGCTCGTGGTGCCCGAGGACAACGTGGGGATGGTGAAGCAGTTCATCGCCCCCATCGTCGCGGCCTGCGTGTCCGCACCCAGGCTCACGGTTCCGGGCAGCACCCAGCCTTCTTCCACCGGGACCTGATGGGACAGCCCGTTGCGGCCCACGTCGTAGATGTTCTCCTCCGGAATCCCCTGTTCCTTAGCGAACTGGCGGATCTTGGGATGCTTGCGGACCGCTCCCGAGGGCAGCCAGTCCTCGAAGAAGTGGTCGAAGCAGAAGACGATCCGCCGCGGGTCCCACACCTTGAGCTGGTTGTCGTTGATGAAGTCGATGAAGCGTTCCGTGTCGGGGACCGCCAGGACGTCCACCTCGGCGGTGATGACATCCCCGGCGTCCACGGACTGCGCCGACGCCGCCTTGGCCAGTATTTTTGCCGTCATCGTCCGGCCCATGATCTGGTGTTCCTCTCTCGTGCCCGCACTTTGCGCGTGACGCGTACGACCCGCTGTTCAGTCGACGTCCGGTCCCAGCCTTCGCTGTGTCTCGGCGGCCGACTCGGCGCCGAGAAGTTTCAGCAGCCCCACGCCTACGACCCGCTCGTCCTTCGGGTTGTCGGTGAAGTAGGCGGCGCTGGTGCCGTCCCGCAAGGACCGCACCAAGGCCGCCCGAATCGCCGTTGCCGCCGCCTGCAGGCTGGCGGTCGGCAGGACCACGACCCGGTAGCCGACCGAAATCATGTCCTGCACAGTGCGGCCCGGCGGCAACGTCATGGCGACGGCCGGACCATCGACCTCTGCGCAGAATCGTTCGTGCCATCGCATCTGCTCATCCGCGCTGAGCGAGCTCATGGGCGTCCCGTCAACGACCTTGAGCGGGGAAAGTGCGATATCCGCACCAGCCTCCAGGTACAGGTTCAAGCGTCGCACGACCTCGTCGAAGGTCTTCTCGTAGGCGTCGGTCCTGCCAATGATGGCGAAGTCCGGGTCGCGTCGGGCCTCTACCGCCGCGCGGATCCGGCGTACCGCGACCCGAGCATCCAGCACGTCGGGCGAACCGAGCAGCGGGCACTTCTTGGGATCGGTCTGGTCCTCGATCTGGATGCCGGCGACACCGGCCCTCTCGAACTCGTGGACCGTCCGTCCGATGTTGACGACATCGCCGTAGCCGGTGTCCACGTCGCAGAGCACGGGGATGTCGACGGCAGCCGCGATACGGGCGGCGTGTGCGGCCATCTCCGTCCTGGTGATGAGACCGATGTCCGCGCTGCCGAGCTGCGTCGCCTCCACCGCGAGGCCGCTGATGTAGGCGACCTTGTATCCCGCGTCCTCGGCGAGACGGGCGGAGAGGGCGTCGAAGCATCCGGCGGCATGGACCGGCCCCGCCCGCAATTCCGCGCGAAGGCGGCTCGGCATGCTCACCTGTGCTGACATGTGTCCTGACGCATCCTTCACTAACAGCCATTACATGTTTACAGAACTACGATCCGCTATGCAGAACGAAAGTACCGCCCTCCATGCAGCCGGTCAAGGATGGCGATCGGCAATGTCCACGACACACCCCAAGTCGCAACCCTCCATCGGCAACCGACGAGCCGCTCAGGCCGGACGTGACCGAGATACCTCGATGTTCCTTATAACAGAACGTCGATCTGGTTGACAGGAGATCCGACTGCGTGTGGACTTCCGGTCAGAACCCACCCGAGGCGGTAAGGAGTGACAGTGACGTCCACAGGGACATCTAGAGTCGGGCGCTTTGACGATCTCTCCCAGCGTCTTCGCGGTGAGGTAGTGCCGCCTGGTCACCCTTCCTACCTCGGCGCCAGTCACCTCGCCAGCGCGCGCAACATCCGGCGGCCCGCCGCGCTCGCCCGGTGCACCGGCGTCGCCGACGTCATCGCCGCGGTCCGTTTCGCGCGGGAACACGACATCCCGTTCTCCGTCCTGGCCGGCGGGCACGAGGTCGACGGATGGGGGCTGCAGGATGATGTGCTCGCCATCGACCTCACCCCGATGAACGGCGTCCTGGCCGACCCGAGAACGCTCCGTGGCACGGTCCAGGCGGGAGCCCGCCTGGGCATCATGGACCGCGAGACCGCGGTCCAAGGAACGGTCGTACCGGCCGGAACCGTGTCCGACACCGGCGTCGCCGGCCTGACGCTCGGCGGCGGATTCGGCTGGCTCACGCGGAAGTACGGCGCCACCATCGACAGCCTGATCGCTGTCGACGCCGTCACCGTGGACGGCGAGACCGTCCGAGCCAGCGCCGATGAGAACCCCGACCTCTTCTGGGGTATGCGCGGCGGCGGCGGCAACTTCGCCATCGCGACCTCGTTCGAATTCGAGCTCCACCGCCAGGATCCGGTGGTGCTCGCGGGAACGCTGGCGCACTCCGGGGAGGACGCCCCGGGCTTCCTCCGCTACTGGCGGGACTTCATGATGAGCGCGCCCGACGAAGTCGGTGCGATGGCCATCGTCATGCGCGCCAAGGAGCCCAACTTCCCCGCCGAGCTGAAGGACAAGCTCGTGCTGGCGACGATCTTCTCCTACGCCGGAGACCCATACAAAGGCGAGCGCGTACTCGAACCCGTACGGGCATGGGGCAAGCCCCTCGCGGACACCATTCGCCCCATGCTGTTCACCGATCTCCAGCAGGTCTTCGAAGGCCCCCTGCTCCCCCAGAACGAGAGGAGGACCTATCAGAACTCAGGGTTCGTGCCCGAGATGACGGACGCGTTCATCGATGAGGCCCTGGACATCATGCACGCCTCTCCCGTGGCCCGCCCCGGCGACACCGATGTCGTCATCCTCCCCATCTCCGCGATGGGCGGGGCACTCCACCGCTTCCCCGACGACGGCGCGGCGATGCCGCGAGGCGATGCCCAGTTCTACTGGGAGGCGCTGGCCAGCCACCGCAGTCAGGCCGACGACGCCATCTGGTCCGACTATGTCAAGGACACGATCACACCGAGGCTGCGCAGGCTGAGCGGCCCTCGCGCCTACCTGAACCACAACAACGTCCGCCCGGGCGACGATGAATTCATACGCTGGGCGTACGGCCCCGACAAGTACCAACGGCTCGCGGCCCTCAAGCACACATGGGACCCGAGCAACATCCTCCGCTACAACAAGAACATCAAGCCTGCCCGTCCCCACGGCCACTGATCGGTAACCGCGACTGCGCCGGTGGGGAAGCCGGGACCCCGCCATCGCCGTTGCGGATACCGAGGAAGGCCCCACCGACACGCCAAGTACGGAGTCAACCCGCCGTATTGGCAGACTGCGCGGGGCGAAGTCGTCGACACCGATCGCGCGGGGCACCCGCCTTCTGGGCTGCAGTGGTCGTCGCGGTAGGTCGGTTGTATGAGGTCTCCGCGAGGCGGCGGGCTGGCCGCGGAGCGGCGGGCATTTCGCGAGGGTATCCACACGCAGGCGGCCGGGCTATTTGCCCAAGGGTTCAACAATGCCGCAGTCGCACGGGCGTTGCGTGTCAGCGTGGGGTCGGTGCAGCGGTGGCACCGGGTGTGGGAACACGCAGGAGAGCAAGGTTGCGCTCGAAGGCGCCAGCATCCAGACCCAAGCTGAGCGAGGCGCTGCCAGTGGTGCTGGAACGGGAGCCGGCCAAGGGACTGGTAGCGCACGGCTGGCCGGACCGGAACTGGACGCCGGCGCGGATCAAGACGCTGATCGGACGACGGTTCCACGGGAGCCTGACGCTCTCCGCCGTCGCGCAGATGCCACACCGGCACGGCTTCAGCCACCACGTCCCGGCGAGGCGCGCGCTGGAGCGCAACGAGGAAGTCGTCACCGGCTGGGTGAAGGAGACCTGAGCCGACGTGGAACCGCCGTGGCGGCGCTCGGGGCATGGCTGTGCTTCGAACACGAAGCCGACTTCTCTATGACGCCTCGCACCGCCCGCATCTGAGCCAGGCGCGGACACACGCCGACGAACGATCGCATCTGATCTACCACCCCAAGCGGCATGTGGATCACAAGCGGGGCGGGCGGCGCAGTTTCAGCTGAACCGATTACCGTGGTTTGCTCATCGCTGCCCACCAGCAGATCGGTGCCCCGATCGTGCTCGTCTGGGTCACCTGTGAGACTCGTGGATGCCTCGCCGGAACCGGACTCCCCATGACGACATCAGGCCAGCAAGCTCAGTAGCAGCTGGTCGGCAGCGGTATCTCCGCCCCCGGCCGCTGGCATCGTCTGAGGGGCTGTTCCTGAGCGCTGTTGGCCGTTCCACGCCGACTTCGGCGAGGGTGGCACGGTGGGGCTGGGTGAGTTCGTCACAGCGACTCTTGGCGTTGCCCATGAACACGCCCAGCCCGACGGTGACGCTGGTGCGGCCGCACCGTCGATTGGCGAGGGTGGGGCTACCGGCGGCGATACTGTCGACCGTGGGTGCAGGTCATCGGCGGGCTGCGTCGGTGAGGGCGAGTGAGACGTCCCAGAGGCGCCGGGCTGCGTCCTTGTCGAGGGCCCATGCGCGTACGCCGTGCAGTCCGTCGATGATCTCTTCGACGGGTTCGGCCTCGTTGCAGTCGTCGAAGTAGCGGCCGCTAATGCCTTGGAGGAGAGGGGAGGCGGCCAGGAGGACGCTGGTGGCGGCTCCCTGCTGGGGGGTCTTGCCGGGGATGGCGGCCTTGAGCCGCGCTCGCCGGTCCGGGTCCCAGTGGCGTTGCAGGTTGGTCCAAATGCCGCCGGGCATCAGGGCGTTGGTGGTGATGCCGTGGCGGGACCAGCGGCGGGTGGCCTCCACGGCGAAGAGGATCTGGGCGGTCTTGGACTGTCCGTAGGCCTGTCCAGAGTCGTAGGGGCGGCGGCGGAAGAACAGGTCGTCGAAGCGGACGGGTGAGCTGCCGTGCCCGCTGGAGCTGACGGCGACGATGCGTGCCTCGCCAGTGGCGGTTGCCGCTTCGGCGAGGGCGCCTTGAAGGCCCAGTGTCAGGGCGAAGTGCCCCAGATGGTTCGTGGCGAGCTGGAATTCCCAGCCGTAGCGGGTGTACCTCCGCGGGGTCTCCATGACGCCGGCGTTGTGGATCAGGGCGTGCAGCGGGCCGTTCCACCCGGCGGCGAAGGTGTCGATGGAGTCCAGGTCGGTGAGGTCGAGCCTGCGGACGCTGACGCGAGCGTTGCCGGTGGTGGCCGTGATGTCGTCGGCGGTGCGCCGTCCTGCACCTGGGTCACGGACGGCGAGGGTGACATGTGCTCCGCGGGCGGCGAGCGCGCGGGCGGTTTCGACGCCGATGCCCGAGGAGGCACCGGTGACGATCATCGCCCGGCCGGTGAGGTCGACGCCGGCGGTGACGTCCATGGCGGTGCTGGAAGCCGTGAACGGTGTCGTCATACGCATGGATGTTGTCCAGGTGGGTGTCGTCTGTGCGGTAGGGGTAGTGGTCCGGTCCGCCGTGGCGGACCGGACCGGTGGTGATGTGTCAGCCGTTGATCACGCGCAGCGGTTCGCCGTTGAGGAAGATGACGTGGGTGTTGAAGAAGGCGTCCAGTCCCTCGGGGCCGAGTTCGCGGCCGTAGCCGGACTGCTTGACGCCGCCGAACGGCACGCCGATGTCGACGGTGATGCCGTTGTTCAGGTTCACGGTGCCGGAGTTGATCTGCTGGGCCACGCGCAGGGCGTGCTCGGTGTCGGTGCTGTAGACGGCGCCGGACAGGCCGAACTCGGTGTCGTTGGCGATGCGGATGGCCTCTTCCTCGTCCCGGTAGGTCAGGACGGTCAGGACGGGTCCGAAGATCTCCTCCTGTGCGATCTTCGCGTCGGGTGACACGCCGGTGACGATCGTGGGAGCGACGTAGTAGCCGACGTCGTGGCCGGGGGCCCGGCCGCCGCCGACGGCGAAGCTGCCGCCTTCCTCCTTCGCGGAGTCGAGGTAGCCCAGGACCCGCTCGTAGTGCTTGCGGGTGACCATCGCGCCCACGTCGGTGGACGGGTCGCGGGGATCGCCGACGGTGAGTTTGGCGAACGCCTCGGCGAGGGCGCCGACAATCTCGTCGTGGCGGTGCTCGGGCACGATCAGCCTGCTGGGGTTCGTGCAGCTCTCCCCGTTGTTCCCGCAGACGCCGGGCACCAGGGTGTCGACGATGCGGTCCAGATCGGCGTCGTCGAGTACGAGTGCCGGTGACTTGCCGCCGAGTTCGAGGGTGAGCTGCTTGAGGGTGTCGGCGGCTGCGGCGGCGATGCGGCGCCCGACCACGGTGCTGCCGGTGAAGGTGATCTTGTCGACGCCGGGGTGGCGCACCAGGTAGTCGCCGCCCGCGGGGAGGGCGTTGACGATGTTCAGCACACCGGCGGGCAGCCCGGCCCGTAGCGCGGCGTCGGCCAAGTAGCCCGCACTCAGGGGAGTGTCCTCCGACGGCTTCATGATGACGGTGCAGCCGGCCAGCAGGGCTTGCGGCAGCTTGAACGCCGCCAGCGCGAGCGGGGCGTTCCACGGGACGATGGCCGCTACGACGCCCACCGGCCGCTTCTCGATACGGGCGTCGACACCCGACAGGCCGGTGCGCAGTTCGGTCAGCTCCGTCACGTCCGCCAGGGAGGCGTAGTAGCGCAGCAGGCCGGGCATGGTCAGCGCCCCGCCGCGGCTCTGGCCGACCGTCAGGCCGGTCTCGGCGACCAGTACCTCGGTGACCGGGTCGGCGTCCTTCTCCAGTTCCTCGGCGAACCTCGTCAGGATCTCGGCACGCTCCTGCAGGGTCAGCCGCGGCCAGGGGCCGGAGTCGAACGCGGTACGGGCCGCGGCGACGGCCGCGTCGACGTCCTCGAAGGCCGCCGCGGCAGCCGATCCGATCTCCTTCTCGGTTGCCGGGTCGACGACCGCAATGCGCTCGCCCGAGGAGCCGGGACGCCAGGTGTTGTTGATGAACAGGTCCCGCTCGAAGACCGGAGCGGGCGAGGTGTGGGTACTCATGGCATGCCTTTCGTCACAGCCAGCAATGAAAATAACTGGATAGTTATGACTAGAGCACCAGGAGTGCCCTGTTGTCAATAACTGGTTGGTTACCTAGGATCGGGAGCATGACTTACGACTCCGCGGCCACCCGCTCAAAGATCCTCGCGGCAGCCATAGAAGAGTTCAGCGACCACGGCTTCGCCGGGGCCCGCATCGACCGCATCGCCGAGGCCGCGGACGCCAACAAGCGATCCATCTACGTCTACTACACGAACAAAGAGCTCCTGTTCGCCGCCGCCCTGCACCAGGTCATCAACGAACTGAACGAGGCCACCCCGCTCACCGAGGACGACCTGCCCGGATACGCGGGCCGCATGTTCGACTACTTGACCCAGCGTCCCGCCGCCCTGCGCATGCACCTGTGGCGCCAGCTGGAGCGGCCCGAGCTGGGCCCCGACGCGGCGGACGTCTACAGCGAGAAGATGGCCCGTATGACCGCGGACTCGAGCGCCGCGCATCTTCCCCCGACCGACCTGCTGGTTCTCATCACCGGCCTGACACAGAGCTGGATCCTCGCGCCGCGCGACCTGCTCACAGCCGTCAGTACGGCTGATCCATACCGGCCGGAACGGCTGGCCGAGCACCGGGCCGTCGTCGTCGAGGCGGCGCGACGCCTCTGTGCGCCCTCCGGCAGCAATCGCACCCCGGAGTAGCGGGCCCGGCCGGGAACAAGCACCGCAGGTCGCCCCACATCTCCAAAAGGATCACCCCGCTCCCCCGTTCACGCGGAACGGGACATCGTCGGTGTGCGTCCAGCCCGGGCCCTTGTGCGCAGACGCGGTCGAGGTCCGAAGCCGGCGTACGCCCGCCTGTTCGTGGTGTGCCGGTTCCGGCATCTGCGGAGTTCGGCATCGAAGACTGCAGGCCAGCCCTTGCGACCGCAGCCGTGCCGTATCCGGCTTGCGGAGGGTGAGTCCGCTGCATCGGCTTTTGGGGCCAGGGGGTCTGTAAAGCGAGCGGTGTAACTGGGCTTGGTGTGGCTAGAGTTGGCCTGCAGTGAGGCGGCCGTCGAAGGCAAGGTCGAAGGCGTTCATGGCGCCCTTCCAGCGCATGGTCCAGCGTTTGCGGCCGGCGCCGGTCGGGTCGAGGCTCATGACGGCCATGTAGACACATTTGAGGGCGGCCTGCTCCGTGGGGAAGTGCCCGCGGGAGCGGACGGCCTTGCGGATGCGGGCGTTGACGCTCTCGATACTGTTGGTCGTGCACACAATGCGGCGTATTTCTGCATCAAACTGAAGGAAAGACGTGAACTCAGGCCAGCTGGACTCCCAGAGGCGGACGACCGCCGGGTACTTCTTGCCCCAGGTCTCGGCAAATTCCAGGAACCGTGTCGTGGCCGCGTCCTCAGTCGGCGCGGTGTAGACGGGCTTGAGTGCCTTGGCGATCTTGTCCCAGTCCTGCCGGGCCGCGTATCGAAATGACGCCCGCAGCAGGTGAACCACGCACGTTTGCACCACAGTTCGCGGCCAGACCTCGCCGACTGCGTCGGGCAGCCCCTTCAACCCGTCGCAGACCAGCATGAGGACGTCTTCGACCCCCCCTATTCTTGACCGCGGAGAGCACTCGAAGCCAGTGTTTCGCGCCTTCGCCGCCGTCGCCGGCCCACAGGCCGAGGATGTCGCGGTGTCCTCGGCGGTGACCGCCAGGGCCATGTAGATCAGCCTGTTCGCTACTTGGCCATCGCGAATCTTGGTTCTGTCGACGATCTTGTGATCCGGACGGCTGAGCAGGTTGCTCCGCCTGTTCGCGATCATGCATCGCGTGCTCTCGTGATGTGCTCCTGGAGCTGTTTCCGTACCTGTCCGCGTTGCTGATCGAGGAGGTCGAGCGGCGACCGGACCAGGTAATGCTGAGAACGCGGGTGCGGGCGACGACTGGCTCCTGTCGGTGCGGCCAGAGCTCGGCCCGGGTGCACGGTCGGTACGTACGCGGTTGCGTGATGTCGCTGTGGGCGGGCTCGGTGTCGTGATCGAGTTACGTGTGCGCCGTTTCCGCTGCGAGAATCCTGCCTGCACGGCGGTGACGTTCGCCGAACAGGTCTCGGGGCTGACCACCCCGCACCGTCGGCATACCCCGCTGCTACGCGGGGTGTTGACGCAGATCGGGCTGGCACTGGCGGGCCGGGCAGGAGCCCGACTGGCGTCCGCGGTCGGCCTGACCGTAGGCAAGGACACGCTGTTGCGGCTGGTCAGGTCTCTGCCCGAGCCGGAGATCGGCAAGGTGGAGATCCTCGGCGTCGACGACTTCGCCTTCCGCAATGGCCGCCACTACGGCACGGTGTTGATCGACATGGCCACCCACCGGCCACTGCACCTCTACGACGGCCGCGAAGGTGAGGACCTGGCCGGCTGGCTCCGCGATCACCCCGAGGTGAGGATCATTTGCCGGGACCGTTCCAGCGGTTACTCGGTGGGCGCTCGGGTCGGGGCGCCGCAGGCCGAACAGGTCGCGGATCGCTATCACCTGTGGGCCAACCTCGGCCAGGCGGTCGAGAAAACGGTCCACGCCCATCGCTCCCGCCTGGCCGAAACTCCTCCCGGCTCAGCCTCCAGCCCCGACCACGTGGAGGTGGAGCCCGAGGTGGTCCGGCCGCCGAAAGAGCTGAAGATCGTAATCCGGCTGCGCGAGCAACATGCTGCCGCCCACGAGCTGTGGCAGCAGGGGATGTCGAAAGCGGCGATCGGCCGGAGGCTCGGGCTGCACCAGGCCACCGTCCGCAAACTGGTCAACGCCCGCTCCGCCGACGACGTCGTGGCCAAAAGCCTCCAACGAGCGCATGTCGTCGACCCTTACGTCGGCTACTTGCACCGGCGCTGGAATGAGGGCGTCAGGAAGGCCGCCCAGCTCCACCGGGAGATCAAACAACTCGGCTATCCAGGCGGCGAGTTGGCTGTTCAACGGCATCTGCGACGCTACCGGACCGGGCGCGGACACGCACCCGACCCGGGACCGAAGCCCCCATCGGTCCGCGAGGTCGCCTCCTGGATCATGACCCACCCCGAGCACCTGCGGGACGAGCACGCCGAAAAGCTGCACCGGCTGCGTGAGCGTGATCCCGAACTCGACCGGCTCACTCTTCACATCAGGAAGTTCGCCGCGATGATGACCGGACGCCATGGCGACCGCCTCGAAGACTGGATCACCGACGTCGAACGCGACAGTCTGGCTCCGCTCGCGGGCTTCGCCCGCAACCTCCGCCGCGACTTCGACGCGGTCCGCAACGGGCTGTCTCTGCCGCACAGTTCCGGCGCCGTCGAGGGCAACATCAACCGTCTGTGCTGAAACGCCAGATGTTCGGCAGGGCCGGTCTCGATCTCCTTCGCAAACGCGTCCTGCTCACACGGTGAGCCTCAGCCGTCCGGATCACAAGATCGTCGACAGAACCCGAATCTTGACGTTGATAGCGTCAGTGAAGACGACCGGGTAGACGCGGTCGAGCGGCCGGTTCTGCCATTCCGCCATGCCATCCATACCTTATCGGTGATCGTGCTGATAGTCGTCTTGGACACATCCGCGCCGTAGACCTCGGCCAGGTGCGCGGAGATCTCCCCGTGCGTGAGGCCCTTCGCGGACAGTAAGAGCACCATCTCGTCCACGCCGGTCAGCCGGCGCTGCCGCTTCTTGACGATGGCCGGCTCGAAGGAGCCCTCCCGGTCGCGGGGCACGTCGATCTCGACCGGCCCGATGTCCGTCAGCACCGTCTTGGACCGGATGCCGTTACCGGAGTTGCCACCGTCCTTGCCCGCCGGGTCGTGCTTGTCATAGCCGAGATGGTCGGTGATCTCGCCTTCCAGGGCGGACTCCAGAACCGTCTTGGTCAGCTGCTGCAGCAGCCCGCCCTCGCCAGTCAGCTGCAGCCCCTCACTGCGGGCCTGCTGGACGAGCTGCTCGATCAGTTTCTGCTCAACCGTCGCGGCCTCCGGCGACCGATCCGTCTGGTCATCGGCGGTCACGAACTCTGTCACGGTGTCAGTCACTTGATGTCTCGTCGACGATCATCAATTACACCGGTGAGCGTACAGACCCCAGCCGACCAACAAGAACCCGCTGGTCAGCCCCGCAACCATCTGCGGATAGTCCCCCAGGACTCGAACATGCGACCGAGCCACTGCAGTAAGTCGAACGTCGCCGACACCGTAGTCGCCAGGGCTCAATCGGAACGCCGACCCTTTGGTTCGTTTGCCCGATCGCGGAGCACCTCTACATCGGCGCTGCCACTTCGGCTCCCCTGTACGAATGCGGCCAACTGTCTCGACCGTCGCGCGCCGATCCGCAGTTCCTTTCGCAGGGTCTCGGCCGAGACGGGTCGTTGGTACAGTTCCCGATGTTGGGCATCGACCATGCGAGCCCGTGGCAGCAACGGATCGCCGTCCTCCTGCAGCGACTCGCTCCTCGCGTGACTGTCCCCATCTCCCATATGCCCTGTCGTCACATCCAGCCGGTCAACCGGGCGATGCACCAGGAGTTCCACCGACAACAGCAACGCGACGGGAGGCCACCCGGCAACAAGGACCGGCTTCCACTCCAACGCCCGTGCCGCCGCGATGTTCGCCGCCAGCGAGACCGCGATCCCCAGCAGGAAAGCCGGCCACACCACGCCTCGCGTCCGGCGCGTGTGAGGCGCCACGGGCTTCAAAAGGCCGACCGCGGCCAGGAGCAAGAGCCCGTCCACGGACAGCGGCCACAACGAAGCGCTGACCGTGTCCGCTCCGCCCTGCAGCGCGAACTCCCCCTGGTGAACATACGAGGCATACGCGGCGACCCCGGCAACGACAAGAGCACACAGAGGCCGAATCCATGCGTCCAGGTCGAAGCCCCGGCTCCCGGCAGCCCCCTCCCGAGGCTCGGTGACATCGCTCATCGAACCCACCGCCGGGCACCCCGACTCAGTGCACAACGCGTGCACACTTCCGCGGGAACTCCCAGGAACTCGCAGGTAGAAGCGGGAAGCACCCGAACACTGAAAAGGACCCCGACCGGGCCAAAAGACCAGGTCAGAGCCCTGATAGCAGACGAGTCGGGCTGTACGCCGGATACAGACCTGCCGGCACGAACTGCTGGACCCCACCCTGATCTGGAACCAGCACCATCTGCTCCACGCCCTGCGCGAGTTCGAGCAGCACTACAACTCCCACCGGCCCCACCAGGGCATCGCAGGCGCCCGACCACTGCGCGCCTTGCCCCCACCGATCACCGATTCGGAGCAGCTCACCCACCTCGACATACGCCGACGTGACCACCTCGGCGGCGCCCTCCACGAGTACCGACATACGGCCTGAACTGCACGGACGGAGTTCTCGGCAAGGGCACTCCTGCTCCAGGTGAGCATTGCACATATTCATACAAAGCATATGGAATGCCGCGCTGGAGGCATTCCGGAAGAAATGCGCATCGGGGACTCCCCGCGATGGAATCGTGGAAGCATGGCAACACTCTCGACACCACCTGCCCATGCATGGCTGGCCCCGCAGCCACGCTCCGGCCCTCCGCCCAGGGACGACACACTGCGTTCGTCAAGGACCGTTTCCCGTCCCGACCCTGCGACGCCTGCCGAGCGCTTGAGCAACTCACAGACTGCAGCTGCGGCCACTGTCGCCCTCCGTCCGATCCCCGCACTGGCCATCCAAGCCGGGGGCGCCGTTGCCGCTTCGATAGCCGCACACCGCGCAGGGCTGACAGCCCTGGCAGGCCGGGCCCGCAAGGCGGCAACCGGTGCCGGGCAGGCACCGCGCTCAACCCACTGCGGCTGCGAACCGACGCCCAGGATGCAGGTGTGCACAGCGCACGGATGCCGATGCCCTGAACACACGGCGCTTCGGTCCCCGGGGAGCCGGACGACGGGCCGGCGCTGTCGGAGCCCCCGGAGCTGCCTCACTCCCCTGCCGGCCGATCCCGTCGGAATGCATGCCGCGAACTGCCCGGCCCAGTGACGCCGCAGTCCAGCATCACGGCCGTCGTCGAGAATGTACGCCTTGGTGAGGAGATCACTGATGGCGTTGACCGCTGCGGAGATCGCCGACATTCAGCGCTACGCCCAGGAACTGGCCGACCAGGCGCCCCCACTCACCCCTGAGCAGCGGGACCGCCTGAAAGCCCTGCTCCGGCGCAAGCCGCCGGCTTCTCGCTCGCCAGCGACCGGGCCCCCAAAAAAAGCGGACCCCACCACTACGGCAGACGCCAGCAGCGACTTTGACGACATCGTCTCGGCGATCTCGACCACCGGCAGCCTCTACCCCGCCGTGCTCGAAGCGCGGGCCAAGCTGCAGCGCGAACACCCGGCTGGCTACGACCTCACCCTCATCGCACACGAGGTGTGGCCGCAACTGCTGCTGCGCGACCGCACAGCGAAGCGCCTGTAACCGACGCACCAGCAGCAGCCACACTTCAGGAACGCGTCAGTCGCCCAAGACGCCGTCGAGGCAGTCCCGCACCGGCCCGTACAGGCCGCTCGGAACCAGCCCGCGGACAATCGCCCTGCGAGGCCCAGACAACCCCTGCGACTCCCCTGACGCTCACCGGGGCGTCTCCGTGTGTGGGCTCAGGTCAGCACAGGCCGTCTGTGTCGTCGTGCTCTTCGCCGACTGGGAGTCGCCGACGGTCGTCCCCGGGGTCCTCGCTGTAGGTAACCGCGGAGGATGCATCTCGGAAGTTGAGCCTGAGCTGCTCTTCTGACGGAGCATCAATCGGGTAGGAGGGCCGATCACCCGGCCCTCCTACCCGATTGATACGTCGGCGTCTCGCCATGGACATCTTCGAGTTCCGGTGGTGTCCCTGAGGAGACGTTTTGCTGCCACCGGCCGGACGCGACAACGCCGCTGATCGCCGAAGCCCCCAGCAAGACACCGATGAGATCCGTCAATGCACCAGACGGGACACGCATCGGACTCCACCAAGACCCTTGACGGCCTCACACGAGTACGCCCAGTCCCCGACGCGGAACAGCGGCGCGGGAGCGGTCAGCCGGTACGCCACCAGTACCTCGATCACCTGGCCGTGCATCAGGTCCGCCCGCGAATCCGGTGGCCGCAGCCCGTCGACGATCCCCGCGACGTCCAGCCGACGCAGAAACTCGGCAGCGACAGGCAGAGCGCCCAGGCGCTTGGTCACCGCGGACTCAATCACGTCCTCCACGCGAGGGCGTTCCGTCCGTGGCCTTGGGGACCAGGAAGTCATCGACACACCCGGACCAACGCGGCCACACCGGCAAGACCGTCAAACCATCTCACTCAGCGACCCGGGAAGTACGGACCCAGCGCCCCGCCCGCCCCAGCGTGCACACAGGCGTTTCCACAGGTCAGCTCATATTTCCGCACCCTAGACAGCACCCTAGGCTGTGGTACTCAAGTCGTAGAGAGCACTGATTCGGCGGCTACTTCTTGCCACTCCCAGAGGTTCCTCCGTGCCGGAACTCCATCACGGCAGTCGATCAAGGATCCCAGCCCGGCAGCACCACCGCACTACCCAACACCACCAACAAGCCCGCCAGCTGATCGCTTACACCACGAAGCAACCGGCCAGGTTCCGTGCGCTGCTGATGAGCACGAAACACATCCCCGAGCTCGACGAGGTCTCCGCAGCGCATCGGGCCGCAGGGTGTGGGGGACGATCCGCTGCGCGATCTTTCCCCCTTGCCTGATCCCTGGGGGCGCCCCGTCAGGGGAGACGGCACGAGCCCGGGGCACCGCAGTGGGCTCGATAGCCGGAGCGGAGGCCTCTGCGGCGGGGAAACGGCCGGAGAACACCGCGGCTGCAGCGTCGTGTGCCGGCGCTCGTCGTACTGCCACCGGGGACACGGTAGGACTCGCATGATCGGGGATACCCACCCGATCGCCGACGACCGCGGTGCAGCAACGGGCCTGTTGAGGCTCAGGCATTCCAGCCGGGCCGCCCACACCCATTGACGGACGCTCCTACCGCGGCGAGTCGCGACAGGCTCGCAGATCAGGGTGGCCATGGGAGGACCACAGGCCAGTTGCCGAATGCAACGGCGACAACACTCCCGACATAGAGCCGTCAAACCGTGACAGGAATGTGAGACACGAGCCCCCACAGGGAGCAATAAAGGCCCTCCGACCTGGGCATTTTACTTGATCACTAGAATCCGCTCCCATCATAACGTCATGTACGTCCTGTACATTTCTTACAGATGCCGAAGGAGGGGTACCCATGACCCGACCGTTCGCCCGCCATGTCCTGCCCGAATTCACGGAGCGCACCAGCTCCGGGCACCGGACGATGGATCCGTACTCGAAGCTGCTGGAGGAACGGATCGTCTTCCTCGGGACGCCGATCGACGACATCTCGGCGAACGACGTGATGGCCCAGTTCATGCACCTCGAGTACCAGGCACCGGACCGGGACATCTCGCTGTACATCAACTCGCCCGGCGGCTCGTTCACCGCGATGTCGGCGATCTACGACACGCTGCGGTTCGTCACGTGCGACGTGGAGACGATCTGCCTCGGCCAGGCCGGCACCAGCGCGGCGGTGCTGCTTGCGGCGGGCACCCCGGGCAAGCGGTCGGCGCTGCCGGGCGCGCGGATGGTGCTCCACCAGCCCTCACTGCCCGAGCCGATCCAGGGTCAGGCGAGTGATCTCGCTATCCAGGCCGAGGAGTTGGCGCGCACCCGGTCCCAACTGGAGGCCGTACTCGCCCTGCACACGGGCCGGACGGTGGAGCAGGTGAGCCAGGACATCGAGCGGGACCGCATTCTGGATGCCCAACAGGCCCTGGAATACGGGCTGGTGGACCGGATCGTGTCGACCCGGAAGACCTCGCTCACCGAGCCCGGCGGGGAGTGAGCCGACGATGCTGCCGCCGGAGCTTCCGCCGCTGCCCGCACTGACGCGCGCCGAGGGCGAGTTGATCGACCGTTATCTGGATGTGGCCGACCTGCTGGGCCGTATCAACCCCGCGCACCACGGGGACACGTACCGTGGACTGAGGGCCGCTCAGGCACTGGTGGCCAAGGCCACCGAACTGCGGGACGCGCTGGCCCTGATGCACCAGCGGGGCGAGACCGAACTGCACGCCCCCACCCTCACGCGGGCGCTGCGCGTGCTGGACGGGGAGCGCCGCACGGCTCGCGTCACGATCCCCGCACCCTCCGACAGTTGACGGACACGCGACCGTCCCGGGCGGGGGCGAAACGGGCCGAACGGTGTACCCCCGATCGGCGTAGTCGCCGCTCCGCCCATGCGGCCGTCCGGGTTGCGCAACACGCGTAGCCCGAGGGGCGGGTGAGGTGTTCCGGTGCTGGTCCGAGGGTCATGCACCCTCGACACGCCTTCGAACACAGCCGCGTTCAGCCGAACGGGTGAGTGGTGAGTAACCCCACAAATCCCCGATTCCGTTGGGCTTTCCGGACATTCATAGGTGAAGATCCCTGTCTGACGACAAGACCCCGCCGCAGCGGCGGGGCGATCCGGGCGGACGCCGAGTCCTGCCGCCGCCCGGATGACAGGTCGACAGGATTGCATCGGCAGGAGTGGAGGACCCAAGCACGACGGGTCGCCGGGACGGTCACGCCATGACCGGGTCGAGCAGCCCTTGGGGTGAAGCCGCGAGTGTGCGGCCGGGCAACTTCGCCAGCCCGAATCCGACAGGTCATCCTTCACAGGCGGCTGACGAAGGGTTGCGCATGACTGCGCTCAATCGTGTCCCGTCGCTGATGGTCCGGGCCGGTACGGCTTCGGCCTTCGCCATCGCCGCCGTAGGCGGTTCCGTCGTGATCCCGGGTGTCGCATCCGACGCCGCGGCCGCGACACCCGCGACAAAGGCACTCCAGGTCGCGGCGTCCAAGAAGGGTGCCCCGTACAGGTACGGGGCCACCGGACCGGGCCGCTTCGACTGCTCCGGGCTCACGCTGTACTCGTACAAGAAGGCGGGCAAGAAGCTGCCCCGTACGGCGGCCCAGCAGTACAACAAGACCCACCACATCTCGGCCAAGAGCCGCAAGGCCGGGGACCTCGTCTTCTTCCACTCGGGCTCCAGCGTCTACCACGTCGGCATCTACGCCGGCAAGGGAAAGATCTGGCACGCCCCGAGGACCGGGGACGTGGTGCGGTTGCAGAAGATCTGGACCAAGAGCGTCTGGTACGGCCGGGTCAGCTGACCTGCGCTGAAAACTCCCGAGGGGGTGGCGGTCTCCTGACGGACCGCCACCCCCTCGGGTGTCCGGAGGTGTTCGGCATGGTCCGCTACGGCTCCTGCTGGCCCGCCGCGGTCACCGGGCGGGCCGGTACCGTCCAGGGCACCTCGATGGAGACCGTCTTGCCGCCCTCCAGGGTGGGCCGGACCCTGAGTTTGCCGCCGCACTCCGCGGTCAGCCAGCGGATGATCACCATGCCCCGGCCGTTGTCCTGTTGGACGGCGGCCGGCAGGCGTTTCGGGAAGCGGGGATGGCTGTCGGTGACTCCGATGCGCAGCTGTTCGTCACGCTCCAGCTCGATGTCCACCGTGAAGGTGGGTGACTGTCCGAAGGTGTGCTGTACGGCGTTGGTGGCGAGTTCGGAGACGATGAGGCGGATGGTGTCGGCAACCTCCGTGTCCGCCGGCAGTCCCCATTCCACGAGGGTCCCGACCACGTAGGAGCGGGCGGTGGAGACCGAGGCGGGATCGCTCGGCAGAGTGACGGATGCTTCCAGATGGTCTGCCATGGCGCGGTCGTCCCTTTCCCGCGGGACCGGTGTCCGGCACGGAGCGGATGGTTCGAGTACGGTCCCGGACTGGTGCTTCTTCGCCAGACTGCCATTACCGCGTCGGTAACAGTGGCGATCCACCAAGATATGCATATATCTGTCGCTCGAAGCGGTGAACTCTGCGACCCCAGACCGTATTTGGGCGGCTCGGAAGGAGTAAGGAGAAACCCATGCAGTACGGTCCCGCGGTGCGCCGCCGGAAACTGGGCGCCGAACTCCGCGCGTTGCGTGCGGATGCGGGGCTCACCAGCGGTGAGGCGGCCCGGCTGGTCGGCTGGCACCAGTCGAAGGTGAGCCGGATCGAGACCGGCGCGAGTGGCGTGAAACCGCCCGACGTCCGGTTACTCCTGGACGCCTACCAGGTCGGCGACGCACAACTCCGGGACATGCTGCTCGTGTTGGCGGGCTCGGACGACGGCGGCGGCCGGCACCACTGGTGGCACGCCTATCGCGGTGTACTGCCGCCCGCCTACCGGGACTTCATCAGCCTGGAGTCACAGGCAAGCACGATCCGCACCCTGGAAACCTCGGTGGTGCCCGGACTGCTGCAGACACGCGAGTACGCCCGGGCGGTGACCCGGGCCGCCGTGGGAGGCCTCGACAACGACGGGCCGGAGCGGCTCGACGCGCTGGTGCAGGTGCGGCTGGCCCGGCAGGACATCCTGCGGGCGGATCCGCCGCTGGAACTGAGCGTGGTCCTCGACGAGGCGGTGGTGCGCCGGGAGGTCGGCGGGCCGGGTGTGATGGCACGGCAGCTGGAGCGGCTCATCGAGGCGGCCCAGCTGCCCCAAGTCCGGCTTCAGGTCTTGCCGTTCGCCGCAGGAGCACACATCGGCATCACCGGACCTTTCGTTATCTTCTCCTTTCCGAGCACTTCTGATCTGGACGTGGTTGTTCTCGACCACTTGACGAGTAGCCTCTACCTCGAACGGAAAGAAGACCTAGAGGCCTACAGCGAGGCCTTCAACACCCTTCAGTTCCACGCCCTTTCGCCCGAGGACTCGTTGGACTACATCGCCGGGATAGGTGACGGCGCGTAAGGAGGCACCATGTCTGCACTGCCTCGGAACGTACCTTCCAGTACCGAACTGTCCGGAGTGCGGTGGCTGCGCAGCAGCTACAGCACGGGAGCGAACAACTGCGTCGAGGCGGCCCGTCCGCGCTCGGGCCCCGACACGGGGCTGCTCGCCGTACGCGACTCCAAGGACCCGCAAGGACCCGCCCTGCTCTTCTCCCCCGAGAGCTGGACGGGCTTCCTCACCGCGTTCCACTGATCGGTTCGGCCATCAGCGACTCACGGCCGTGTCACGCCGACTCATGGTCGCGTCTCGCCGATCACACGTACAGCGCGTTCGATCTCGGCCCCGGAGAGGTCCGCTCGGGCGGTCAGCCTGAGCCGTGAGATGCCGTCGGGCACGGAAGGAGGACGGAAGCAGCCCACGGCCAGCCCTGCCGTACGGCAGTCGGCCGCCCATTGCACGGCCGCCTCCGGGGACGGTGCCCGCACCGACACCACCGCGGCGTCCGGACGTACCGCTTCCAGACCCGCGGCGGTGAACCGTGTGTGCAGTTCACCCGCCACGGCGCGCGCCCGGGCGGCCCGCTCGGGCTCGCGCCGCAGCAGGGTGAGCGCCGCCAGCGCGGCTCCGACGGCGGCCGGGGCGAGGCCTGTGTCGAAGATGAACGTCCGCGCCGCGTTGACCAGATGGTCGATCACCCGGGCCGGCCCGAGCACGGCCCCGCCCTGACTGCCCAGCGACTTGGACAGGGTGACCGTCACGACCACGTCCTCGGCCCCCGCGAGCCCCGCCGCGTACGGCGCCCCGCGCCCGCCCTCGCCCAGCACCCCGAGCCCGTGCGCGTCGTCGAGCAGCAGCCCCGCCCCGAACTCCCGGCTCGCCTCGGCGAGCGCCCCCACCGGAGCCGCGTCCCCGTCCACGGAGAACACCGAGTCGGACACGACGACGGCCGGCCCGTCATGCGTCCGCAGCGCCTTCCGCACCCCGTCCGGATCCGCGTGTCCCACGACCTGGGTGGCGCCCCGGGCCAGCCGGCAGCCGTCGATCAGCGAGGCGTGGTTGCCCGCGTCGGAGACGATCAGCGAGCCGTGCGGCGCGAGCGTGGTGACCGCGGCGAGGTTGGCCGCGTAGCCGGAGGAGAAGACGAGAGCGGCCTCGAACCCGGTGAACTCGGCCAGCTCGCGCTCCAACTGGGCATGCAGTTCGGTCGTGCCCGTGACGAGCCGCGACCCGGTGGACCCGCCGCCCCAGGTCCGCGCCGCCGCCGCGGCCCCCTCGACGACCTCGGGATGGTGGGCGAGGCCCAGGTAGTCGTTGCTCGCCAGATCGAGGAGCGGCGAGTCGGCGGGGCGCGGGCGCAGGGTCCGTACGAGCCCGGCGCGGCGGCGCAGCTCCGCCTGGTCGTCGATCCAGCCGAACGCCATGGTTCCTCCGGGGCTTTTGTAGGCAGTGCACAGACACTAATCGGACGACCAGCCGCCCATGGTGTGGTGATACCCACACCGCCGGCCCCATGTCTTGTGCAATCTCTCCTTGGCCGAGGGCGGTCCCGTAGGACAGGATCGGGACTCATGGACCTGCTGAACACGCTCGTGGACAAGGGGCTTCGGCGCGAGCTGCCGACCCGCGCCGAAGCACTCGCCGTCCTCGCCACCTCCGACGACGACCTGCTGGACGTCGTGGCCGCGGCCGGAAAGGTGCGCCGGCACTGGTTCGGCCGACGGGTGAAGCTCAACTACCTCGTCAACCTGAAGTCCGGCCTGTGCCCCGAGGACTGCTCGTACTGCTCGCAGCGGCTCGGCTCCAAGGCCGACATCCTGAAGTACACGTGGCTGAAACCCGACGACGCCTCGAAGGCCGCGGCGGCCGGTGTGGCGGGTGGCGCCAAGCGGGTCTGTCTGGTGGCCTCCGGCCGGGGCCCGACCGACCGGGACGTGGACCGGGTCGCGGGCACCATCAAGGCGATCAAGGACCAGAACGAGGGGGTCGAGGTGTGCGCCTGCCTCGGCCTGCTCTCCGACGGCCAGGCCGACCGGCTGCGCGACGCGGGCGCGGACGCCTACAACCACAACCTCAACACGTCCGAGTCGACGTACGGGGACATCACGACCACCCACACGTACGCCGACCGCGTCGACACCGTGCAGAAGGCGCACGCGGCCGGGCTCTCCGCCTGCTCCGGCCTGATCGCCGGCATGGGCGAGACGGACGAGGACCTGGTCGACGTCGTCTTCTCGCTGCGCGACCTCGACCCGGACTCGGTGCCGGTGAACTTCCTGATCCCGATGGAGGGCACCCCGCTCGCCCAGGAGTGGCACCTCACCCCGCAGCGGTGTCTGCGCATCCTCGCGATGGTGCGGTTCGTGTGCCCGGACGTCGAGGTGCGCATCGCGGGCGGCCGTGAGGTCCACCTGCGCACGATGCAGCCCCTCGCCCTGAACCTCGCCAACTCGATCTTCCTCGGCGACTATCTGACGTCCGAGGGCCAGGCCGGCCACGCCGACCTGGAGATGATCGCGGACGCGGGGTTCGAGGTGGAGGGCGCGGGCGAGGTGACGCTGCCGGAGCACCGGGCTGCGGCGGGTGGCTGCGGGTCCCATGAGGGAGCCTGCGGGGGCTGCGACTCGCACGAGGGCGCCGGCGTCTGTGGCTCGGCCCCCGCTTCCACGCCCGCGCCGCAGGTCGACGAGGTCCGTCGGGACCTGGTCGCCGTACGCCGTCGAGGTGCCGGAACGGATCTCGCGCCCAATGCCTGACCCGACCGGCCGCCTGCCCGTCCCGGAGCTGCTGGAGCTGGACCGTCGGCACGTCTGGCATCCGTACGGTCCGATGCCCGGCCGTGTCGAACCGCTCGTCGTGGAATCGGCGAGCGGGGTCCGGCTCCGGCTGGCTGACGGATCGGGCGAGTTGGTCGACGGGATGTCGTCCTGGTGGTCGGCGATCCACGGCTACAACCACCCCGTGCTCAACGAGGCCGCGCGCGAGCAGCTGGGCCGGATGAGCCACGTGATGTTCGGCGGGCTCACGCACGAGCCCGCCGTACGCCTGGCGAAGCTCCTTGTCGACATGTCGCCCGAGGGGCTGGAGCACGTGTTCCTGGCCGACTCGGGCTCGGTGTCGGTCGAGGTCGCGGTGAAGATGTGCCTCCAGTACTGGCGCTCGCTCGGCCGCCCCGCGAAACAGCGCCTGCTGACCTGGCGCGGCGGCTACCACGGGGACACCTGGCAGCCGATGTCGGTGTGCGACCCCGAGGGCGGGATGCACGAACTGTGGTCGGGAGTACTGCCGCGGCAGGTCTTCGCCGACGCGCCTCCGACCGAATACGACGAGTCGTACGCCGTCCATCTCCGCGAGCTGATCGAACGCCACGCGCACGAGCTGGCCGCGGTGATCGTGGAGCCGGTGGTGCAGGGCGCGGGCGGGATGCGGTTCCACTCCCCCGCGTATCTGCGGGTGCTGCGCGAGGCGTGCGTCGCGCATGACGTGCTGCTGGTGTTCGACGAGATCGCGACGGGTTTCGGCCGTACGGGGGCGTTGTTCGCGGCGGAGCACGCGGCGGTGACGCCGGACGTGATGTGCGTGGGCAAGGCGCTGACCGGCGGCTACATGACCATGGCGGCGACGCTGTGCACGCCCCGCGTGGCGGACGGCATCTCGCGGGGCGAGGTGCCGGTCCTGGCCCACGGCCCGACCTTCATGGGCAACCCGCTGGCGGCGGCCGTGGCCTGTGCGTCGATCGAACTCCTCCTGAACCAGGACTGGTTGACGGAGGTCAAGCGCATCGAGGCGGCCCTGCGGGAGGGCCTCGCCCCGGCAACCACGATTCCCGGCGTCCGGGACGTCCGCGTCCTCGGCGCCATCGGTGTGGTCCAGCTCGACCACGACGTGGACATGAAGGCCGCCACGGACGCGGCCGTACGCGAGGGCGTGTGGCTACGGCCGTTCCGCGACCTCGTCTACACGATGCCGCCGTACGTCACGGGCGACGCCGACCTGGCTCGGATCGCCCGCGCGGTGTGCGCGGCGGCACGGGAGGGATGACATGCCGGTACTGGTGATCACGGGCACGGGCACGGAGGTCGGCAAGACGATCACCACGGCCGCCGTAGCCGCGACGGCCCTCGCGGCCGGCCGCACGGTGGCCGTCCTGAAACCCGCCCAGACGGGTCTACGGCCGGACGAGCGCGGCGACGCCGACGAGGTCGCGAGGCTCGCGGGCGCCGTGACGGCGGCCGAACTCGCCCGCTACCCCGAGCCGTTGGCGCCTGGCACGGCGGCCCGCAGGGCCGGTATGCCTCCGGTCCGTCCGCGCGAAGTAGCGGAAGCCGCCCAGAAGTTGGCCACCGAGCACGACCTCGTCCTGGTCGAGGGCGCGGGCGGGCTGCTCGTACGGTTCGACGCGGAGGGTGGCACGCTGGCGGACGCGGCGCGGCTGCTGGGCGCACCGGTCCTGGTCGTGGCGTCGGCGGGCCTGGGCACCCTGAACACCACGGAACTGACGGCCCGTGAACTCCGTTCCCAGGGGCTCGACTTGCTGGGCGTGGTCATCGGCAGCTGGCCCACCACTCCTGATCTCGCGTCGCGTTGCAACGTCGCCGACCTGCCGGAGGTGTCCGGCGCACCACTGCTCGGCGCGCTGCCGGAGGGGGCCGGGGCCCTCGCCCCTGCCGACTTCCGTGCTGCGGCGCCGAGTTGGCTGGCCCCGCGGCTTGACGGGGCGTGGGACGCGGAGGGGTTCGGGGTGCGCGAGGCACCGGAACCGGACGGCGTTCAGGCCTCCAGCCGGTCCAGCCAGGCGTCCTGACCATCCGCCAAGGGGAAATCCAGGGGCAGCGACTCGAAACGGCAGTGGAAGGTCATGCCGTTGTCGCGCCCCGTGCCCGTCACCTGGTGGTCCCACATGTCCGGCACCTCCGCGTCGCCGTCCGCTTCCATTTCGAAGAAGGTGGTGTGGCGCGGAAAGCGGCGGATCGGGTGCGGGGTGTGCTCCTCCGCGATCGGGCGCAGCACGCGCACGCAGGTCAGCCCGCGCTCCTCCGCGACTTCCCGCAACACCGCCTCTTCCAGCGGCTCCTTGGGCGCCACACCTCCCGCCGGGACGTGTGTGCCGGGCGGCAGATCCGGGGGCTTCAGGACGCCTCCCCTTCCGCCAGCAGCCGTACCAGTTCGATCCGGGAGCGGATGCCCAACCGGCTGAAGACACCGCGCAGATGATGGTCGATGGTGCGGGGGCTGAGGGCGAGGCGGACGGCGATCTCGCGGTTGGTGGCGCCGTCGGCGGCCATGCGGGCGACCATCAGTTGCTGGGCCGTCAGGCGAGCGGCAGGTGTAGGGAGGGCGGTCGCGCCCACGGGTGTGCCGAGGGCGCGGAGTTCGGCTCGTGCCTGGGCCGCGCAGTGCGGGGCGCCGAAGGACTCGAAGGCCTCCAGTGAGGTGTGCAGGCGGTCGCGGGCCTCGGTGCGGCGGCGCAGTCGGCGCAGGGCGCCGCCGAACAGCAGCTCGGTGCGGGCCCGTTCGAAGTCGCGGGTGCCGCGCGCGTGCAGGTCGAGGGCGGTGCGGTAGTGCTCCACGGCTTCGTCGCCGGGGGCGAGCAGGGCCCGGCAGCGGGCGCTGAGGGCGAGGTCGTCGGGGCTGCGCACGGCACGGGCCCAGCGGTCGTAGTCGGCGTGCGCGGCGCGGGCGATACGGGTGTCGCCGCTGCGGGCGGCGGCCTCGACGTAGTGCGGGGTGGCCAGGTGGCGGATCGCGCGGTGGCCGTGGCCCGGGCCGAATCCGGCGAGCGCGCGCAGCCGGGCCGCGGCGGCGGCGAAGCGTCCGCTGCACAAGTCGAGGTAGGCGAGCGCCCATTGGGCGAGCGCGGCGGCCAGTCCCAGGCCGTGGCCGAGGGCGTACGAGCGGGCGGCGGCGGCGCGTTCCCGGCACAGGTCCGCGTCGCCGGTGAGCGCCGCGAACATCGCGAGGGCCGCTTGGAGATGGCAGGCGCCGTTGTCCTGACCGGTGGCGTGGGCCTGCCACAGGGCGTCCGCCGCTGCCGTCTCGGCGGCTCGCGAGTGCCCGGTCCAGAACTCGGCGTACGCCCGGAACTCCATCGCCTGCGCCACGATCACCGTCGCGCCGCGCGCCCGGGCCGAGGCCGCCGCCCGCACGGTGGCGGTGGTGGCGCGGGTGTGGTCGCCGAGCATCAGGGCGGCGATGCCGGCGTGGACGAGGAGGGTGGGGTCGCCGCCGGGGCCGCATCTTCCGGCGGCGGCCTTCAGCAGGTCCCGCGCGTCCTCGTACCGCCCCTCGAAGGCGGCGGCCAGTCCCCCGAGCGTCCCGTGCGGCACGATCCCGAGCCGGGAGGCGACGGCTGCCGCCTCCCGGCAGCGTCTCAGGTCCCCGGTGTAGACGGCGGCCTCGGTGGCCCGGGCGAGGAGGTGAACCGCGTGATCCGGGGCGGGAGTCCGGGGCGTCTCCCTCAGGTGGGCCCCCGCCACCGACTCCTCGGCCCCCCGTCGCGCCACCGCGACCAGCAACGCGTCGAACGCCTCCGCCGCGTTGCCGGACCGCAGCGCGAACACCCCGTTCAGCGCGTCGCTGTCCGTCGCGGCGGCGAGTCTTCGGGCCCGGTCGCCCTCGCCGGACTGCCAGGCGTCACCGGCGGCGCGGTCGAGGAGGCGGGAGTGTTCGCGGGGGTCGCGGGAGAGGGCGGCGGCGCGTTCCACCAGGGCGCAGGCGAGGGCGTGTTCACCCGTCGCCCGTGCCTTCCCCGCCGCCGTCCGGAGTTCCGCGGTGAGCCGCACACTGGGGCCGAGCGCGCCCGCGCCCCGGTGCCAGGAGCGGCGAGGCGTCTCGCCCTCGGCGCGCAACACCCGCGCCAGCAGCCGGTGGACGTCCCGCCGGTCCGCCGGGGACCCGGTCTCGTACGCGGCGATCCTCGTCCAGGCGTCACGGAACACGATGCCGCCGGCTGTCGCCTGCGCGACCCCTGCGGTCTCGGCGGCTTCCAGGGGCCGGGTGTCGAGCCGGCCCGCCGCGACGGCGCGCAGGAAGGCGTGGGTGGGGACCGGGTACTGGTCGGCGGCGGCGAGCAGCAGGAGCAGGCGTGTGGCGTCGGGCAAGGCTCGGATCTCCCGGCGGTGGCGGCTGAGCAACTCCGGCGCCAGGGACGCCGGTTCGGTGGGAAGGGGGTCGAGTCCCGCGGCCTGGCGTGGGGTCAGGCGCGAGCGGAGTTCGGCGGCGGCGCGGGGGTCGCCGTAGGCCGCGCGGAGCAGTCGGATGCGGACGCCCTCGGGGAGCGCGGGATCGGGCGTTCGCCACACGTCGGTGCGCGACGGTGGCCAAGTGCGGTCCAGAGGTGGGGGGTTCACTGGTGTCACCACACAACTGACGTTACTGGCGAGTTAATTCACACGTAAAGACCGGCGATTTCGCCGATGCGGCGCGCGTAGACCCCCGCTGACACTCCTGACAACCCCACCCGTATCAGGAGGCATCATGCAGCGCCACAAGCGTCGCATCGCCACGGCCCTGTCGGCCGTGACCACCTCGCTCCTTCTGTCACTCTCCCTGGCCTCGACGCCCGCCCACGCGGCGAGCCACGATCCCATCGTCTTCGTGCACGGCCTGAGCGGTTCGGCGAGCGGCTGGGACGACTGGGTCGCGGACTTCGAGGCCGACGGCTACTCCTCGTCCGAGCTGTTCGCGTGGTCGTACGACTGGACGCAGTCGAACGTCACGACCGCCTCGCAGCTGGCCACCGAGGTCAAGAGCGTGCTCGCGCAGACCGGGGCGTCGAAGGTCGACATCGTCGGTCACTCCATGGGGACGCTCAGCTCCCGCTACTTCCTCAAGAACCTGGGCGGCACGTCGTACGTGGACCACTTCGTGTCCGTCGCCGGGGTCAACCACGGCACCTCCATCGCCTCGCTGTGCGGCTGGCTGTACACGTCCTGCAAGGAGATGCAGACCGGGAGTTCCTTCCTCACCGCGCTCAACTCCGATGACGAGACGCCCGGCAGTGTGTCGTACGCGGCCTACTGGTCGGACTGCGACGAGGCGATCAACCCGGACACCTCGGCCGAACTGAGCGGCGCGACCAATGTCGACGTCGGGTGCATCTCGCACACGAACATGAACAACGACCACGGCGTCTACGAGCAGGTCCGGGACTTCATCTCCTGACCCGGCCCCGGTCCTTCCCCGGCGGCAGCGGGGGTGGTCAAGGGCGGCAGGGGGGACAATCCCGGTAGGGACCGGTTCCGGTCCGGTCCTGCCCGGGAGGTCGCCATGCCGCTACGGTCCGCAGGCTCCGGCACTCTGCCGCGGGACGCCGTCCACCACCCACTGTTCGCCCGCTACTACGCCCGTCTCAGTGTGCGCGCCGAGTCACGGTTCGGCCTGGCCGGAATGCGGGACCGGCTGCTCGCCGGGCTCTCCGGGCGGGTGATCGAGATCGGCGCCGGGAACGGGCTGAACTTCGCGCACTACCCGAGCGCCGTCTCGGAGGTGGTCGCGATCGAGCCCGAGCGGACTCTGCGGCAGCTTGCCGTGGAGTCCGCTCGCCGCTCCGAGGTGCCCGTCGACGTGGTGCCGGGCGCGGCGGAGAAGCTGCCCGTCAAGAGCGAGGCCTTCGACGCGGTCGTGCTCTCGCTGGTGCTGTGCAGCGTGCGCGATGTGCCGCGGGCGCTCGCGGAGGCACGGCGGGTGCTGCGGCCCGGCGGAGTCGTGCGGTTCTTCGAGCACGGCCGGGGCGGCGGACCGGCGATGACGTTCACCCAGCGCGCCCTGGACCGCACGCTGTGGCCGCCGCTGAACGGAGGCTGCCATCTGGCCCGCGAGCCGGTCGCCGCGCTGCGCGAGGCGGGGTTCGAACTCGGGCCGTACCGGCGGGTGTTGATCCCGGAGAAGGGGCCCGCGCTGCCGACGTCGTACTGCGTCCTGGGTACGGCCTGGCGCCCGGTCGCGGACGGGTGATCACAGGCTCCACCGGCGCAGTTCGTGGGCGATGTCGTCGACCGACGCCTCGCCGCTCTTCACCAACCGGGCCAGATCGCGGACCTGTTCGGGCGAGGTGATGACCTTCAGGCCGCTGGCGACGAGGTACGCGTAGGCGACGGCCGAGGCGAAGAGGGCGTTGGAGCGCTCCAACGCGGGGACGTGGATGAGGAGTTGGAGTAACGCGGCGGCGCGCGCGTGCGGGCTGTCGTAGACGGGGACGTCGAATATGTCGGCCTGGTGGCGGGCTACGGCGGCGACGAGCGCGCCCCAGTCGGTGACCTGGGGGTCTCCGGGTGTCTTCTGTTCGGCGAGCATCAGCAGCCAGGCGAGGTCGATCCTGAGGTTGTTCAAGGGATCAGCGGCGACCTTCGCGGGTGCTCTCCCCGTCGGCGCCGAACTCGTCGGCGAAGACGGACTCGTACTGCTTCATGAAGTCGGCGGCGGCCTCGACGAAGGTGTGGCCGACCTCTCCGGTGTCCTGTCTGACCAGCTCTTCTATGTAGCGGTTGACGCTCATTCCACGGGCCAGGGCACGCTCACGCGCCGCGCGGGCGGTGCCCTCGTCCACGCGTACGTTCAGCTGGGTCTTCGCCATACCTAGACGCTAGCGCCGAATTGCTAGCAGAGGCAAGGGCTCGTCCGGTGGGTGGAGAGTGCCCCTTACACCGGTATCGGGGGCCCGACCTGGGGCGGAGACCGCCTCGGCCGCACGGGGGATATCGGGTGTGCGCCGCGTCACACTAGGCTCGGCCGGGAGTACGGAGCCGGGCACGTCCACGAGCGAGGGAACTCCAGGAGGCCGTCTTGTCCACACCTGCAGCGGAGCACGCCCCGGGCCAGGCCTCGGCCGGCCGGATCGCGGCCCGCGCCCGCGGTCTGACCAAGGCGTACGGCTCGGGCGAGACGACCGTGCTCGCCCTGGACGCGGTGGACGTGGACATCGCGCGCGGCCGTTTCACCGCCGTCATGGGGCCTTCGGGCTCCGGGAAGTCCACGCTGATGCACTGCCTGGCGGGGCTCGACACCGTCTCGGCCGGGCAGGTGTGGCTCGGCGACACCGAGATAACGGGCCTGAAGGACCGCGAGCTGACCCGGCTGCGCCGCGACCGGATCGGGTTCATGTTCCAGTCGTTCAACCTCATCCCGACCCTCAACGCGGCCGAGAACATCACCCTGCCCATGGACATCGCCGGCCAGAAGCCGGACCAGAAGTGGCTGGACCAGGTCATCGACACGCTGGGGCTGCGGGACCGCCTCAAGCACCGGCCGTCCCAGTTGTCCGGCGGCCAGCAGCAGCGGGTGGCCTGCGCGCGGGCGCTCGCCTCCCGGCCCGAGCTGATCTTCGCGGACGAGCCGACCGGCAACCTCGACTCACGGGCCGGTCTTGAGGTGCTCGGCTTCCTGCGTGACGCGGTGGACAGCCTGGGGCAGAGCGTGGTCATGGTCACCCATGACCCGGGCGCCGCCGCCCACTCCGACCTGGTGCTCTTCCTCGCGGACGGGCGGATCGTGGATGAGATGGAGCGGCCCACGGCGGAGGGCGTGCTGGAGCGCATGCGCCTCTTTTCTGGGGGAGACCCCCAGACCCCCGGCTTCGACCTGGCCAGGGGGCAGCTCGACGGGCCGCTGCCACAGACCGAGGACAAGGACTGAACCCGTGCTGAAGGCGACCCTCCGGAGCTTCCTCGCGCACAAGGGAAGGCTGCTGCTCTCGGCGCTGGCCGTCGTGCTGTCGGTGGCGTTCGTGGCCGGCAGTCTGATCTTCTCCGACACGGTGACCCGTACCTTCGACCGCCTCTTCGCCTCCACGTCCGCCGATGTGACCGTGGAGCCGAAGCAGGACCTCAAGTCCTCGGTGCCCACCGGCGCGACCGAGACCGTGCCCGCCGCGCTGGCCGGGCAGGTGGCGAAGGTGGCCGGGGTCGCCGCGACGCACGCCGACGTGTCCGTGCAGAACATCGTGGTCGTCGACGGCAAGGACAAGTCGGTCGGGCCGACCACGGGCGCGCCCACCATCGCCACCGACTGGTACCTCACCGACCGCAGCCCGGTGAAACTGACCTCGGGACACGCCCCGCAGGGCGCCGGCCAGGCCCTCCTGGACGCGGACACCGCAGACAACAAGCACGTCAAGATCGGCGACACGCTGACCGTGCAGGCGCAGCCCGGCAGCTTCAAGGTCGAGATCGTCGGCATCGCCACCTTCACCACCACCAACCCCGGTGCCGCGCTGGTCTTCCTCGACCCCGCCACCGCGAAGTCCCAACTCCTCGGCGCGTCCGACCGTGCCACCAGCATCTCGGTGGACGCGGCCAAGGGTGTGTCCGACGCCGTGCTCAAGCAGCGGGTGGCCGCCGCGATCGGTTCGTCCGGCTCCTACGACATCAAGACCGCCGACGAGCAGGCCAAGTCGGCCGCTGCCGACCTGGGCGGCTTCCTCGACGTCATCAAGTACGTGATGTTGGGCTTCGCCGGTATCGCTGTCCTGGTCGGTGTGTTCCTGATCGTCAACACGTTCTCGATGCTGATCGCCCAACGCACCCGCGAACTGGGCCTGTTGCGCGCCCTCGGCGCCGACCGCAAGCAGGTGCGGCGCTCGGTGCTCACCGAGGCGCTGCTGCTCGGCCTGGTCGGTTCGACGCTCGGTCTGGCGGCCGGTATCGGACTCGCGGCCGGGCTGATCAAACTCATGACCGCGTTCGGCATGAACCTCAAGACCACGGAGATGGTGGTGAGTTGGCCGACTCCCGTGGCAGCGTACGTCGTCGGCGTCGGCGTCACCTTCGTCGCCGCGTATCTCCCGGCCCGGCGGGCCGCGACGGTCTCGCCGATGGCGGCCCTCGCGGACGCCGAAGTCGCCGGTGTGGGGCGGCCGTTGAGGGTGCGGGCCGTAGTGGGTTCGATCGTCGGCGCGATCGGCGTGGCCGCGCTCGCGGGCTGCGCGGCCGCGACGAAGACCACCTCGGCCGCCTCGCTCCTGGGGCTCGGGATCGTACTGACCCTGATCGCGACCGTGATCGCGGGCCCGCTCCTGGTGCGCCCGATGATCCGGGTGCTGGGCGGTGCCTTCCCCGCCCTGTTCGGCTCGGTCGGCCGGATGAGCCAGCGCAACGCCCTGCGCAACCCGCGCCGTACGGGCGCCACCGCGGCGGCCCTGATGGTGGGCCTGGCCCTGGTCGGCGGGATGTCGGTGGCGAGCGCCTCCATGTCCAAGTCCTTCGACCAGCAGATCGACAAGACCCTGGGCTCCGACTTCGTGATCCAGAACGGCAGCTTCGTGCCGTTCTCCAAGGAGGTCACGGACCATGTGCGCGCCACCGACGGCGTCGGCCTCGTCGTACGCGCCCGCTTCGCGCCGCTCGCGGTCCGGCTGCCGGACGGCAAGCGGGTGGAGACGACGGCCGCCGGTTACGACACCCCGCTCGACGACGTCGCCCACATCAAGTACGCCCAGGGGAACACGACTTCGGCGCTCGCGGCCGGACACCTCGCCATGGACGTCGACTTCGCGAAGGACCACGACGTACGGCTGGGCAGCGTGCTCCCCGTCGAGTTCCCGGGCGGACGCACCACACAGCTGACGGTGGGCGCGCTCAGCGACCAGGACTCGGCGGACGGGTTCGGGACGCAGGGCGGGCTGTTCTTCGGGATCGCCACGGCCGAGAAGTACGTACCGAACGGCCAGGACTCCGCGCTGTATGTGAACGCCGCCTCCGGCACCGGCGCCGACCAGCTCCGCAAGGCACTGGACACGACGCTGAAGCCCTATCCGCAGGTGCAGGTCCGCGACGAGGCCGACTACAAGAAGCTGGTCCACGACCAGATCGCCGTACTGCTGTATCTCGTCTACGCGTTGCTCGGGCTGGCCATCGTCATCGCGGTGCTCGGCGTGGTCAACACCCTTGCCCTGTCGGTCGTCGAGCGCACCCGCGAGATCGGCCTGCTGCGCGCGATCGGCCTCGGACGGCGTCAGCTCCGGCGGATGATCCGGCTGGAGTCGGTGGTCATCGCGGTGTTCGGCGCGGTGCTGGGGCTAGGTCTCGGCCTGGTGTGGGGCGTCTGCGCACAGCAAGTCCTGGCGCTCCAGGGCATGAAGGCGCTCGCGGTCCCCTGGACCACGATCGTCGCGGTCGTCATCGGCTCGGCGGTGGTCGGCATCGTGGCGGCACTGCTGCCGGCGCTGCGCGCGTCGCGTATGAACGTGCTGGCGGCGATCGCGCACGAGTGACGGAATCGCGACGGTCGTTCTGAAGTCCCCGCTGCTAAGGAGAGTTCATGCCGCGCCCGTTCCGCTTCGGGGCCAGTCTGCTCACGTCCGCGCCCGCCGGCGAGTGGCGCGCGAGATGCCGACGCGTCGAGGAACTCGGCTACGACGTGATCCTGGTCCCCGACCATCTGGGCATGGTCGCGCCGTTCCCGGCGCTGGTCGCGGCGGCGGACGCCACCGAGCGGCCACGGGTGGGCACGTTCGTGCTCAACGCGGGCTTCTGGAACCCGACTCTGCTGGCCCGCGAGGTCGCGACAACCAACGACCTGACCGGCGGTCGCCTCGAACTCGGCCTTGGCACCGGCTACATCCAGGCGGAGCACGACACGGCGGGGCTGCCCTTCGGTTCGCCGGGCGAACGCGTGGATCATCTCCGGCGTACGGTCGAGGAGTTGGATCGACTACTGGGCACCCCGGAGTGCCGGGTACCGCTGCTCCTGGGCGGCAACGGCGACCGCGTGCTGCGTCTGACCGCCGAGCACGCGGACATCGCGGCGTTCACGGGTGCGCGGCTGGTGCCGGGCGACACGGAGGGCAAGCTGGCGCCGGTCGACTCCACCGAGTTCGCTCAACGGGTCGCCCGCTACCGGGAGTTCGCGGCCGGGCGGGCGGAACCCGCCGAACTCAACCTGCTGATCCAGATGGTGGCGGTGACGGACGACCCCGCGGGCGCGCTCGGTCCGCTGCTGGAGCGTCGGCCGGACCTCACCCTGGAGCAGGTGCTGGACCTCCCCGTGATGCTGGTCGGCACCCTGGACCACATCACCTCGAAGCTGCGCGCGCTGCGCGACCGGTACGGGTTCTCCTATCTCACCGTGCTGGAGCCGCTCCTGGAGGCATTCGCGCCGGTCGTCGAGGAACTTCGCCGAAATCCGCTCGCCGCACCCGCCGGCCCTCTGCTTGGCTCCTCCCATGAGTGATCTTCATATCCGCAGCGCGGCCCGTACCGACATCGACGCCGTGCTGGCGTTCTGGCGCGAGGCCGCCGAAGGGACGAGCATCAGCGACGACCGCGACGGCGTGGCCCGGCTCATCGACCGGGACCCGGACGCGCTGATCCTCGCGGAGCGCGACGGGCGGCTCGTCGGGTCCGTGATCGCCGGCTTCGACGGCTGGCGCTGTCACCTCTACCGGCTGGCCGTGCACCCGGAGCAGCGCCGCCGGGGCATCGGCTCGGCGCTGCTCACGGCGGCCGAGGAGCGGTTCGTGGCGCTCGGCGGGCGGCGCGGGGACGCGATGGTGCTGGAACGCAACGAGACCGGGCAGCATGCGTGGCGCGCGGCGGGGTATGCACGCGAGGACCACTGGCGGCGCTGGGTGAAGCACCTCACCACCTGAACGCTTTGCCCATCCTTTACCATTGGCGGACGACCCGGAACTTCTGCATCTCCTCGAAAGGTGTGAGCGTCCGCCCATGGGCGAGCCTCCCAGTACGCGACATCGCGCGAACCTCCCTGCCCTGTCCGATCATGGGACGGAGGTGACCCGATGACCGAAGTGCTTCTGCTGCTGGTGGCGATCCTGCTCTCGCTCCTCTGCGGCGCCTTCGTCGCGGCCGAGTTCTCGCTGACCACCGTGGAGCGCGGCGAACTGGAGCGCGCGGTTGAGCGCGGCGAGCGGGGCGCCTCCGGTGCCCTGAAGGCCGTACGGAATCTGACCTTCCAGCTCTCCGGTGCCCAGCTCGGCATCACGGTCACCAACCTGGTCGTCGGCATGCTCTCCGAGCCGTCGATCGCCGCACTCATCGCGGGCCCCCTGGAGTCGCTGGGCATCTCGCACTCCGCGTCGAAGTCCGTCGCGCTGGTGCTGGGCACGGCACTGTCGACGGTGTTCCTGATGGTCGTCGGCGAGCTGGTGCCGAAGAACTGGGCGATCTCCTCGCCGCTGGCCGTGGCCAAACGGGTGGGCAACGCGCAGCGCTGGTTCAGTGCCGCGTTCCGTCCGTTCATCAGCCATCTGAACAACACCGCCAACCACGTGGTGCGGGCCTTCGGCCTGGAGCCGGCCGAGGAGCTGGCCTCCGCGCGGGGGCCGCAGGAGCTGGCCGCGCTGGCCCGGCACTCCGCCAAGCAGGGCGCCCTGGAGCCGGACACCGCCGAACTGTTCGTCCGGACCCTGAACCTCGCCGACCTCACCGCGGAGAACGTGATGACGCCCCGCGTCCAGGTCGTCGCCCTCGACACCCAGGCGACCTGCGAGGACGTGGCCAACGCGACCCGGGCGACCGGGCTGTCCCGCTTCCCGGTCTACCGCGGCAGCCTCGACGACGTCGTCGGCACCGTGCACATCAAGGACGTCCTGGCGGTACCGGCGGACCAGCGGTCCCGTTTCCCCCTCTCCGACGTGTTGCGCGAACCCCTCCTCGTCCCGGAATCCCTCACCGTGGACCGCCTCCTGGACCGGCTGTCCGGCAAGCGCACGATGGCCGTCGTCATCGACGAGTACGGCGGTACGGCGGGGGTCGCGACCCTGGAGGACATCGTCGAGGAGGTCGTAGGAGAAGTGCGGGACGAGCACGACCCGCACGAGACGCCCGACCTGGCCCCGGCCGGGACGGACGACGAGGGCCGCGCGCTGTACTCGGCGGACGGCGCCGCCCGGATGGACCAGCTCGCGCGCGTCGGGCTGCGGGCGCCCGAGGGGCCGTACGAGACGCTGGCCGGTCTGGTCGCCACCGAGCTGGGGCGGATTTCGGAGGTCGGTGACACCGTCGAGGTCGCCGGGTGGCGGATCGACGTGGTGGACGCGTCGGGGCGGCGGGCCGCGCGGCTGCTACTGCACGCGCCGCTCGACACATCGGGTCCTGACTCCGATTCCGACTCCGCGAAGGGGGAGCTGTGACCGCCGTACAACTGCTGATCGGGTTGGCGACGCTGGTCGTCAACGCCTTCTTCGTGGGCGCCGAGTTCGCGTTGATCTCGGTGCGCCGCAGCCAGATCGAGCCGCACGCCGAGCAGGGCGACCGGCGCGCGAAGAGCGTGCTGTGGGGTCTGGAGCAGGTGTCCGTGCTGCTGGCCGCGGCCCAGCTCGGCATCACGCTGTGCACGCTGGTGCTCGGCATCGTCGCCGAGCCGGCGATCGCGCATCTGCTGGAACCGGTGTTCCGCGCGGTCGGCGTCCCGGAGAGCGCGGGCCATGCGGTGTCCTTCGTGATCGCGCTGGCCTTGGCGACCTATCTGCACATGCTGCTCGGCGAGATGGTGCCGAAGAACATCGCCCTGGTCGAGCCGGTGCGCAGCGCGCTGCTGCTGGGACCGCCGCTGGTGGCCCTCTCCCGAGCTCTGCGGCCGGTGATCTTCACGATCAACGCGTTCGCCAACACGCTGCTCAAGCTGCTGCGCGTCGAGGTCAAGGGCGAGGTCACGGCGACCTTCTCGGACACCGAACTCGCCCGGATCGTCCGGGACTCCGGCGAGGCGGGCCTCATCGACGAGCGCGCCAGGGAGCGGCTGAACGACGCCCTGGAGCTCGGCAGCAGGCCGGTCCGGGACGTCGTACTCCCCCTCGAACGCGTCGACTACGTGGTCGCCGGCATCACACCGGCCGAGCTGGAGGTGCTGTCGGCCGAGTCCGGCTTCTCCCGCTTCCCGGTGGTGGACGGCGAGCGCCGGATCATCGGCTACCTCCACGTCAAGGACGCGTTCGACGCCTCGCCGCGCGACGAGCCGTTCAAGGTGGAGGACATGCGCTCCATCGCGAACATCCGGGAGAGCACGCCCATGGACGACGTCCTCACCGCGATGCGCAGCGGCCGTACGCACCTCGCGGCGGTGCTCGACGAGGAGGGCCGGCTGACCGGTCTTGTCACCATGGAGGACGTGCTGCGGGAGTTGTTCGGGCAGCGAGCGTAGGCACGGCGAGCATCGGTGGAGGGTCACCGACCGGCGGGTATGGACGCGGGATATCATCTTCGTCGCCATGCAGACGAATCCCACGCACACCAGCCTGGTCGCGATCGGCGACTCCTTCACCGAGGGCATGTCGGACCGGCTCCCGGACGGCACCTACCGGGGCTGGGCCGACCTCCTCGCCGGACGGATGGCCGCCCGGAAGCCCGGCTTCCGCTACGCCAACCTCGCCGTGCGCGGCAAACTGATCGCGCAGATCGTCGACGAGCAGGTCGGCCCGGCGGCAGCCATGCAGCCCGACGTGATCACGCTGGTGGGCGGCCTGAACGACACCCTGCGCCCCAAGTGCGACATGGGCAGGGTGCGCGCCCTGATGGAGGAGGCCGTCGAACGCCTCACGCCCGCCTGCAAGCACCTGGTGCTGATGCGCAGCCCCGGCCGCCAGGGCCCGGTCTTGGAGCGCTTCCGCCCGCGCATGGAGGAGCTCTTCGCCTGCGTCGACGACCTCGCCGCCCGGCACGGCGCCCTCGTCGTGGACCTGTACGGCGCCCCCTCACTCGCCGACCCGCGCGCGTGGGACGTCGACCGCCTCCACCTCACGGATGAGGGCCACCGCCGGGTCGCCGAGGCCGCGTGGCAGACCCTCGGCTACGAGGCCGAGGACCCGGAGTGGCGTACGCCGATGCCGCCGACCCCGCCCCCGAACTGGACCGCCCGCCGAGTCGCCGACGTCCGCTTCACCCGCCAGTACCTGCTCCCCTGGATAGGCCGCCGCCTCACCGGCCGCTCCTCCGGCGACGGCCTCTCCCCCAAGCGCCCCGACCTCCTCCCCTACGAGGGCCCGGCGGCGTAACTCCCCATGACCACGCGGGTGATCAACGTCAGGGGCCGCATCCACGACTTCGGCCCCCGCCTGGAACTCGCCCCCGAGGACCTCGTCTACGTAGGCCGCCGCTGGACCCTCGGCGGCTGGGACCTCCCCCGGCACCCGCTCTACAACCCCTTCGCCTACGACACCCCCACGCGCCTTCGGGACGGCACGCGCGCGGAGGTGATGGCGAAGTACCGGGCGTATCTGCTGGAGCGCCCCGACCTGCTGGCCCTGGTGCCGGAGCTGCGCGGACTGACGCTGGCCTGCTGGTGCGCGCCGCTGCCGTGCCATGCGGGGGTGCTGGCCGGGCTGGCCGACTCGGGACGGTGACGGAGGTCTCGTAGCTTCCGACGAAGGGGACTGTGGCGCTGGCCTGCACGAATCGCCAGTAGAATCCGTACACTGTTCTACTTCGTTCAGTATCTATGCTGGTCAAGCGCTGTTTTCCACGGTATCAGGGAGATCGTTTCTCACAATCTCTCACGTGGCGGCCTTTGGATCACCACCATGGAACGCATCCCACGCGGCAGCTGCGGCCCGCATGTCCTCGGCCTCGACGTGGACATACTTGCGCTTGGTGAAGCTCGCCGACGAGTGACCGGCCCACGCGGCGAGGACAACGTCCGGGACGCCGTTCACGGCGAGGTACGACAAGCAGCTGTGCCGGGCGTCGTACAGCCGGACTTGGCGCAGGCCGAGCCGGCGCATCGTCCGGTAAGCGTGCTCCCGCAGCTGCCGCGTGTTCAGCGCCATCCCCAGCTCGTCGACGACCACGTATCCGGTGTCGGTGTACGCCTCGCCTGCGGCCAGCTTCTCCCGCGCCTGCCGTGCGCTGAACCGCTTCAGGGACTCCAGCGCCTTCGACGGCAACGGCAGGATCCGCTCGCCGGACGCCGTCTTGGTGTCCTTCTCCAGGATCCGGACGTTGCCGATCATCGTCCGCGTGTTCGTGATGTCCAGCGTGCCGAGCCGCACGTCGACGTCCATCCAGCGCTGCCCGCACACCTCGGCCGGCCGCAGCCCCATCAGGCTGAGCAGCATCGGCGCGTACAGGCGGTCGCCCTCGATGCCCGCGATGAACAGCTGCACCTCGGCCACGGTCCACGGCTTGGGTCGTTCCCGCTCCCGCTTGTCGAGCTTCTTGTCGACGAGCGCGACCCGCACGGACTGCGCGGGGTTGACCGCGATCAGCTTGCGGACCACGGCCCGGTTCAGGGCCTCCCGCAACCGGATCAGGATCCCGTCGACCGTCGACACCGCCAGACGGCTACCGGGCTCGCCGCCCTTGCGCCGGCCGGTGGCAACGAGCTCGTCGACGAACTCGCGCACCTGGTCCTCGCCGAGTTCCTGCAGTCGGATGTACCCGAGCTTGTCGTAGACGTGCACGAGGGCAAGCCGGTACGTGCGGATCGTCGTCTCCTCGACGTCCCGCTGCTTGTACTCTAGCCACTGGTCCAGCCACTCCCCCACGGTGATCTTGTTGGGGGCGATCAGAGTGCCGGCGGCCCGCTGAGACTGGATGCGGGCGCGTTCGGCGAGGACTTCTCTCTTCGTGTCCTTGGTGATCGTGAGTTGGATCCGCTTGCCGTTCTCATCGCGGCCAGCGTCGACCACTGTGCGGTACCGCACAGTGCCGCTGCTGAGGACCACTTTCTTCACGTTGTCCGACATGGCCTCCGGCGCCCCCTCCCCTGCTAGTTGTCGAGTTCAAGCTCGATCTGAGCGATCTCGTTTTCCAGCTGCCGTAGCTGCAACTTGGCGGCCTTGAGTCGGCGGCTTGCAGCCTCTTTGTCGCCATCCAGTACCGCGTTCACCAGGATGTCCACTGCGTTGGTCGTAGCCTTTGCCGCCCGATTCGCACTGTGCCGTGCCGCGCGCCTGCGCTCGGGCGGGTGCGTGAGTGACTCGTACGCCTCTCGCTGAGTCCAGTACTCGGAGTCCTTCGCGTCCTCGTCGTCATCTTCGTCGGGCATGCCGACGATCTCTGTTGGACTGACGCCGTAGTCGTTGGCTGGCGAGCGCCCTTCAGCCCAAAGCCACGCGGTCCGAGAGGAGACGCTCCTGTTCGGAGTGAGGTTGACCTGGCCGTAGTCCCACCTGGCCGGAAGGAGCAGCGCGTTCGGCGACACATTGAGGGCCAGCGCGAACGCGACGAGGTCGTCGACGTCGACGCGCCGATCCCCTTTTTCGATCCGCGTAATGCCGCTTGCCGGGACCGGTTGCCCCAACTCTTCCATGGCAGCGGAGAGCTTGAGGGTGGACTGCCCGCGCGCCTTACGCAGTTCGAGCAGGTTCTCGGCCACGCGTCGACTGGTGGGACCCCACGAGTCTGCTCGCCGTGGGCGCGGGTTCTCGATGCTTCGATCCTCTGTCACAACGACAGCATCTCACTGCCGTTGTTGCATATCTACCGACACTCTCGTACTGTTCAGAACGACAGAGAACCTCTGACAGAACGGCAGAGTTCTATGCGTAAACTCGCCCTGACCTCGGCCGGTATGCCGCAGGATGCGGGCAGTCCCGATGACTGGCTTACGCCCGCCGAGGTTGGCCATATCACGCGCCTCACCACAAGCACCTTGAAGGACAAGCGGTGGCGGGGCACCGGCCCGAAGTTCACCAAGCTGTCCCCGGGGCGCGGCGGACGTATCCGCTATCGGCGCGCGGACGTCGATGCATGGATCAACGGCGAGCGGTCCGAGGCAGTTGCCTGATGGGCGCCGTACCGACCCTCGATGAGATCCGCACATGGCCCGCCACCGTCGGGGTACCGGAGGCCGCCCGCGCCATCGGCGTATCCAAGAGCTATCTGTACGACCTCGTGAAGCGAGGAGAGGCGCCGGTCTCGGTGCTCAGCTTCGGCGCCCGCCACCGCGTCGTCACCGCTTCCCTTGTCCGCCTTTTGGAAGGCGCATGAGACGCCCGGCCGTCGGCGATAGACGCGCCAACGGCCGGGCTCTACGCCCCCATCAAACGACGGAGCCCCCGGCTAACCGCCTGCCAGCGACCGAGGGCCCATCTCTCACCTGAGGAGAACGTCTTGACCAGAATGCCAGACGTTGCGGGCGCTATGCCCACCGTCCCCGTCGTCGAACTCACCCGGCACTCGGCCGCGATCCTCGCCGAGGGCGCAGACGACGCGCTCGTTGTCGAGGGCGGCCAGCTCACCGAACTCGGCCGCGCCTTCAAAGAGAGCTTCGCGCACGACCTGACCGTCGCGGCCAACCGGATGCCGAACCCCGAGGCCACGATGCGGCAGATCATCGCGGTCCTGCCGGAGCTGTGGGCGAAGGCCGCCGCCAAGCAGGCGGGAGCGGGCGCGTGACCCTCTCCGTCCACATCCTGTTCGCCGAGCGCCTCGTCGCCAAGCACGACGACCGGCTGATCAACGAAGGTCCCGACGAGCAGATCCCGAACGTGATCGCCGCCCTCGACCGCGTCAGCGCCGTGAAGACGCTCGCCCCGTTCCCGGCCGGGAACATCGTCGACCTCGCCGGGTTCGGCGAGGCGCCCATCGTGTACGTCACGGAGGACGAGAGCTACCTGCTCCTCTCGGATATCGCCGAAGCCCTCGGCTGGCCGCTTTACAAGGCCCACGAGTGGGTGCGGCAGCAGCACCTGTACGCGATAGAGGACCAGCGCGACCACGACGAGGAACGCGGCGACGGCCGGTTCGGCTGGGAATGCCTCACCGACTACATCGACCTGGGGCTGGACCTTTTCGAACCCGACCCCGAACACCCCGAGCGGGACGCACACGGCACCCGTCGTATCAAGAGCGCCGGGGACTGGCTGGTCAGTACGGACCGGCTACCCGCGCTGCTGTGCAGCTCCCCGTGGGGCAAGGAGTTCCTCGACAACGTCGGCGACCACATGGGCCTGATGTTCCAGAAGGTGTTCGGCGACAAGCTGAAGAACAGTCCCACCGTCCACGCTGATGGCACCCCCAGCGAACGCACGGCCTGGGACATGTTCTCCAGCGACCTCACCGAGGATGAGGCGCTCCGCAAGGCCCGCCGCGGCCCCGCCCTCGACGAGGGCTCCGGGTGACCTCCGGCCCGGTCGCCGTACGCTCTGCCGCCCTTGAGCAAGTCGGCAGGTTCGGCGGCCGGGCCAGAAACCCGCACCTCACAGACCGTTTCGCGAAGCCGAGAGATCCAAAACCCGCACCGGCTCCGCTCGCGACGCAAGGAAACGCCGTGAAGAACGACCAGCCGACGGCCGCCGCCGACGGTACCTCTGCGGGAAACATGGCCAGCCACACAGCGACGGGCGAGAGCCCCGTCACCACTCTCGCCGAAGCCCGCGCGCCCTGGAACCAACTCCGGGAAGCCCTACGGACAATCCTCGGCGACCAGCCTTCACCACACCTTGTACGGACCACGGCCCGCCGGATCTCCGCCGAGGTTCAGATGACAGCGGACTCCGTCCTCCAGGAGCGGGAGGCGCGGCCATGACCGTCACCTCCCGATACGACGACCCGATAGCCCTTTGGGCGTCTCACCGCGTGACTGCTCTGCTCGATGGCCACGATGCGCCGCCGCCCCGCTACGGCACCCGCGAGTGGCACCTCCTTGCGGAGAACGACCCGCGCAAGGCCGCCGCGCTTATCGAAGCCGCCGAATGGTGGCGTAAGTACGGGGATGAGGTCGGCCTGTTGGCCTGGTTCAGGGACGTCTCCAGGTCGCGCGGGCCGGTCGCCAACCGGATGACGATCGCCGAGCTGGACAGGCTTGCCAAGCCCAAGCCAACCAACCCAGTGCAGGCCTCCCAGGGGTGGCCGCCGGTCGCGATTCCGGGCAGGCCTGGCTGGTATCGGCACCTCGTCAACGGTCAGCAGGTTGACTGGCCGCGCGCGGAGATGGTCGCGTGACCGACACCTTCGACCTCGCCACGAACCTCATGGGCGCCATGCCTGGCAGGTGTGATCGGCACGACCAGACGCTTCCCTGCCAGCACATTCAGTGCCAAGCCGCCGCCGAGGCCGTGTCTGCCATGGCAGACATCGGGGTTCCTGCGTGGTCGTCGGACGACGGAACGCAGGAGGCGGAAGAGAAGGTTCCCCGGTCGCTGCTGCTGCGGCCTGCCTCCGGTATCAGGATCCGTCCGGTCCGCTGGTTGTGGGACACCACTCCCGCCGACGCGCCACCTACCAGCCACGGCCGGATCCCGCTGCACTCCCTCGTGCTCGCGGCCGGCGGCCCGGGGCTGGGGAAGTCGCAGTTCGCCGTCTGGATGACCGCCCGCATCACCACGGGCACACTGCCCGGCGAGCTGTACGGGAAGCCGCGCCCGGTGATCTATGCCGCAGCCGAGGACTCGTGGGCCTTCACTATCGCGCCCCGCCTGCTCGCCGCCGGAGCCGACATGGACATGGTGTTCCACGTCTCCGTGCAGGACGAGGAACGGCTCTACGCCCGGCTCACCCTCCCGGTCGACACGTCTCTGTTGGCGAAGGAAGCCGAGCGGTACAGCGTCGCGCTGCTCGTCATGGACCCGCTTCTCTCGTACATCGACAAGGGCGTCAACGACTACCGCGCCGCCGAAGTCCGGCAGGCACTTGAGCCCCTCGTCGAGGCGGCCGACCGGCACCGCTTCACAATCCTGGGGCTGGCCCACTTCACCAAGTCCGGTACGGCTGACCCCCTTGCACGGGTCGCAGGATCTGGCGCCTTCGGCCAGCTCATCCGCAGCCTGATCGCGTTCGCCAAGGAAGAGGGCGAGCGCGACGAGCCCGACCGGTTCGTGATGTCGCTGGAGAAGAACAACCTCGGTCGGCTTGGGCTCCCCTCGTACGAGTACATGATCCAGCCCGTCACGATCGACACCGACGAAGGGCCGTCCCACGTCTCCCGGTTCGTCCTCGGCGGGGAGACGACGACCAGCGTCCGCGAGGTCATGCGGGACGAGTCCATGCCCGACACCAACCGCGGCGAGACGAACGAAACCGTCGTATGGCTGCGCGCCTACCTCACGGATCAGGGAGGCTCCGACCTCGCCGCCGACGTCAAGACCGCGGCCAAGAAGGACGGCATCAGCGAGTCGAGTCTTCAACGGGCCCGGAAGAAGCTCGGGGTGTCGATGCATCAGTCCGGATTCGGCAAGGACCGGCGCTCCACGTGGAGCTTGCCGGAAGCCGTCGCCGAAGACGGGGACGAGTCGTGAACGCCTGCCTCACTACACCCACGACACACATGGCACGAATGACAGACATGGCCGTGACCTGCGCCGATGTCATACGGGTCAGGTGACAGACATGGCACGCATGGTGACACGCATGGACGGCCATTCATGCCATTCGTGTCACCCCTTGTCACCCATAAATGTCACCTCAAAACCGCAGGTCATCCCCATCTTTGCCATGTATGTCATTCATTCCCCTTTACGTACAGGGCGACCGACATCCCACCCCGAACCCTGACCGCAGACTTCCGGCCGTCAACTGGCGGCCGGATCTGTCTCCGTCACCCCGACGGACGCAAACGCCACCGAAGGAGAAACACCGTGACTGACCTCGACCTGAAGACGCAGGCGATCGAACCCGTCACCCAGTTCGTCCTCACCACCGTCCACGGCGACGACGACCCCCACCGCCTCCTCGCCTTCCACCGCGTCTTCGGCGCAGCCATGGAGGCATACGAGATCAGGTACCACCAGGCCCGCCACCACGAAGAGCAGCCCGAGACCACCGCCCGCGAGGAAGCTCTGTACGCCGCCATCGCCACGGCTGGCCGCTCCTACGCAGCAGCCGCCCTCAACCAGGCCGTCAACGTCCTCGGCAAGAAGCTCGACGAAGACGTCTGCCTGGCGCTCGGCGACACCGCCGCCGCCCTCGACCTCGCGGTCGTCGAAGACCTCGACGGCGCCAACGGCACTGGTGACGACGATCCGGCCTGACCCGCACGAGGACGGCCGGCCCCGCGGATATCGGGGTCGGCCACCCGACCAGACAACCACGACCCATGTAACCCCCCGAATCCCGCCGACCCATGGACAACACCCGACCGGAGAAAGTGAAACCAGGATGATCAACCGTCGCGGAGGGCCCTACCCACACCGCCGACTCAGCGCCGCCATCAAGACCAGCCAAGGCATCGCCGTCCTCGACCTCGTCAGCGCAGGCGCCACCTTCCGGCAAGCCGCAGCCGCAACCGGCCTCTCACCCACCACCGCCTGGCGGCGCGCCTGGTGGATCCGGGACTTCAACCTGCCCCGCCACTTCGGCCGCGCGCCCGGACCGGTCCCACCTCAGCGAGGCACGGCCGCCTGCCCCCGCGGCCGGCCGTACCTGCCCACGCTCGACGACCCCGCCCCCGCCCGGAAAGGAACAGCGCGATGACCGCAGCAACACCCGCCCGCCGCCGGGCCGCCGCACTCCTCGCGCTCGCCAGCGACAAGACAGTGGGCCAGGCCGCGACTGCTGCCGGCGTCACCGCGCCCACGGTCGTCCGGTGGCGTCAGGAACCTGCGTTCGCCCAAGAGTTGACCGCACTCCGCGAGGTCGTCGACCGGCGACCGTTGGACGGTGACGCGGTCATGGCGCAACTCGCCGAGGCCGAAGCCCGACTCACCCCAGCCCGGCCGGCGGCCCGCCCGCGCCCGCTGACCCTCCCGTCTGGGGCGTCGCCGCGCCGTAGGCGGCAGTTCCTGGATCAGGTCATCGAGACCGGCCTCGCCGCCGTAAAGCGAGGGCGGACATGAACGTCGACGACGTCGTACGCGAGCGGATAGAGCGGGCCCGTCTGAAGGCGGAGGCGGAGAAGCTGCGCCGCGCCGAACTCGCCGCGGCCCGACGTCGGGGCCTCGCCGCACGGCACGCGCAGAAGCTCCGTGCGCTCGCCGAACGCGGCCTCGACCTGGTCCCGCGCGACCACCTCAACAACTCCAGCCCCGCCGCATCCGGCGCCTGACACCCAGGAGAAACCATGGCCAGCACGCTCACCACGATCGGCGTCAACCGCCCCCTCAACCCGCCGCTGCGAGTCGAGCTCAACCCGGAGCACCTGCCCGTCGCCGTCCGCCAGGCTTTCGAAGCCCTCGCCCAGGCCGCCGCCGTCAAGGCCGGCGCCGACCAGGCCCTGCACACCGCGGTCCCCGCCGACAAGGTGCGCCTCCAGGGCAAGGCCGACGCGGCGCAGGCCGCCGTCGACCAGGCCCTCGCCGCCTACGGGGACGTCGGCGGTACGTCCACCACCGCCATTCACGACTCGGCCGCCAGCTCCTTCCACAAGGCTGTGGAAGCCACCGCCGCCGCCATCCGTGAGGCCCTCGACCGGCTCGCCGAGGCCGGCCAGGCCGCAGCCCTGCACGCGTCCACGAAGTCCGGACGGGCCCCCGTCCGTCTCGACACCAACGCGGCTTCCGAGGCGCCCATCCGGGGGCAGCTCGCCATGCTCCGCGGCTACCTCCGCGACACGCTCGCCGGACTTCCCGAAGACATCAACTAGCGGCCCCTGGTCGGGCTGTTACGGCGGCCCGGCCCTTGCAGCGATCAGAGGAGAACGACATGTCCGACTGGGTGGACCTTGCGGTGGACGGCATGCGCACGCGGCAGGCCGAGCGAGCCAAGGCGGCAGAGGCCAAAGCCGCAGAGCTCGATGCGGAAGCGGCCAAGGAGCAGACGCCGGAGGAGAAGGCGGAGGCCACGCGGAAGGCGCGTACCGAGGCGGAGCAGGAGCGCGCGGAGAAGATCGCGGCCCGCGTGCAGCAGGGCGTACGGCTGCGTGCAGCGGCCCGCCGGCCGATGACCGAGTGGGAGCGACAGGTGGCGGGCCAAGCCCTCGGCGAAGCCTGGGACAGCTGGGACGGACCCCCGCCTGCCGCGTGACCACTGGGGGTGGGCAACAACAGCGCCCACCCCTTCAACCCCCATGAAGTGAGGAACACATGACCGAGATCATCGATCCCATGCAGCCCGTACCGTCGTCTGCGGTCCGGCACGTCCAGCGGCTCCAGGAGCGCGACGCCGAGCTTGCCGCCGGTAGGGAGTCCACGGAGCCGGACAGCCGGCCCACCCACGAGCGACTCGCCGAGCATGCAATCGCCGGTGCACGGGCGGACCAGACGCTTCGCGAGGCGGCGCTCAAGCGTGAGCGGCTGGCGCGCGGTCAGTGGGCGCCGGGCGACGACGAGACCACCGACGAGGAGGGCGACGAGGAGACCGCGGAGACCGAGGAGGCCGAGCCCGAAGGGGTGCACGACCCGATGGACTCGCCGGAACGCCGGTCGGCCCAAGTTGCCTGGAGGAACGCGACCCGCTGAATTCACCCGCTGCGGAATTGCGCCCGGTCGCCGCGATGGTGGCCGGGCGCAGTCGCGTCCGGGTACGCGTCAGTCCCGACCCCTGGAGTCCTTTCGGGATCCCGGAAAAACGCTGGTCAGAAGGCTGGACGTGTGAGACACACGTCCAGCTTCCCGAGGATGACCGGGCGCGGCGCTGCCCGGAGAAGTCAGCCGGCCGACTACGGCGCGAGCAGCCGCGCCTTCTGCTGCGCGAACTCCGCATCCGTGAGGAGCCCCTGCTGATGCAGCTGCGCGAGCTTGGTCAGCTCGTCGGCAACCGACGGAGCCACCGCGGCAGCCGGGGCCTGCGGCTGGCGCTGCGCCGCAATCGCCGCGTCGATCGCCCCCCGGAGCTTCTCGAACTCCGCCTGCTGCTTCCTCGTGAAGACGACAGAGTTCTCGTCCTGCACCGCGCTCGACGTCTGGCTGCCGAAAGCGCTACGGCGCTCGGTGCCGCCCGGCACGGTGAACTGGATGAAGCCGTTCACCATCAGGCCGGCAGGCTTCCACTGCATGGCGCTGATCTGGGAGACGTGCAGCCGTTTCTCACCCTTTCCGACAGTGAGCCGCGCCCCGATTCCCTTGCGGGTGATGGTGACGAACTGGCCGTCGAACTGGATCTCTCCGGTATGGCCTTTGACTTCGATCATGTTGAGCCCCCCTTGCTGGTGTGGGGCATCGTGCCATGGGGTGAAGCCGTGGCGGGCGGAGATGGAGCTACGCATCCTCGCCCTCCTCGCGGTGCTCCAGCCGCTCCGCCATGGCCGCCGCCACCGCGTACGCCGGATGCCCGTCCAGCCGCTTCCTGGCCCGGTTGTAGCGCTGCGTCGTACGCGGGTCCTTGTGTCCGGCAGCGTCCTGCACCACATGCAGCGGCACGCCCTGATCGAGGGCGTCCGTGATGAACCCGTGCCGCAGCACGTGCGGGTGGATGCTGTCGGCCTGAGGCAGGCCGGCCCGCTTTGCCAGGCGCCGCAGCAGCTTCCACACCTCCGGCTCCCGCAGCCGCGCCCCGGTCCGGGTGACGAACAGCGGCCCGTCCGTACGGCCGTCGAGGTACGTCTCGATCGCGTCCACGGTGATGGGCGGCAGCGGCAGCTTCGCCGTGGCCCCGCCCTTCTTCACGATCGTCAGCGTGCGGTGCCCGCGGTCGTAGCCGAGCGAGGACACATCGGCGGCGAGGGCGCCGTCGACCCGCAGGCCGAGCGTGTAGAGCAGGATCACCAGCGCGTACGCCCTGGGGGAGTTGGCCCGTGCGGCGGCGATGAGCCGGGCCGTCTCCTGCTCGGTCAGACCCTCGGTGCCGGAGTGGTCGGGGTCGACGGCCGGCCGGTCGACGTGCAGCAGCGGGTTGCGGTCGGTGGCCTCGACGCTGATCGCGTACCGGTAGAACGAGCTGGCCGTCGACAGGGCGTGCGCGACGGTCGATGTGGGCGAGCCCGCCTGTTCCATGCTGCGCATCCACGCGTCGGCGTGTGGCCGGCGTGCCTGCATGGGGTGGATGTCGACGGAGCGGCAGAACGCTTCCCATCGCCGGAAGCCGCGGGCGTACGAACGGCGGGTGTGGGCCGAGCGCTTGGACATGAGCCACATGGAGACGAGCCGGGGGAGGTCGTCGTCGTAGTGCGCTTCGAGTTCGCAGCGGACCTTGGCGGCATCGGGGAGTTCGACTGTCAGCTCGGCCGAGGGGAGCGCAACTTCCGCGCCGGGAACGGGTTCTGACGCAGCATCCATAGAGGGAAGGATAACAGTAATTATCCTTCCCTCTGAATGCTGCCCTAGGGAAGCGGGTTGCGGGGTATTCTGAACCCCTTGGCGCGGCATGGATCCGACACTTCTCTCGAAGGATTCGCCATGCCCCAGCGCGTCGCTATCGCCGACTCTGCGCACCGCGCCCACCTTGTGGGTAACCCGAACTCGCAACTGTGGTTGACGGCCGTCCATGAGGCTGGACACGCCGTTGTCTGCCTCGCCGTAGGCGGCGCCTTCCGTAGTGCCACTCTCCGTAAGTCGGAATACGGCACAGTTGCGGGCCACGTTCGCGTGACGAGGTGCCCTTCTCCCCGACTCGAAGCAATCGTGACGTTGGCTGGATTCGCGGCAGAGTCCATCGCGGATACGTGCGGGATCGAGGAGTTGGAACAGGCCAGAGAGGAGATACCGGAAGGCATGATCGCTCTGCCTCGGAGCTACCGGCGGGCGAAGGGTGACTTCGATGATGTGCGCGAACTCGCCAAGGAGCACGGCCTTGCCCCTCACGACGTGCTCGACTCGGCCGCCGTCGCAGCCCACGTGCTGTACCCGCTGATCGAGGTGGCAGCCGCCGCCCTCATGGAGCCCAAACCCCTTCGCGCCTTGAGTGAACTGGAGATCGAGGCCGCGGTGGGTATCCGTCCCGCGCCGTGGTTCCTCGCCGCTGAGCGGCTGCTCGATGTGGAAACGCCCACTGGTGCAACGCCTGACGAGTGGCTGGTCAGGTATGTGAAGGGCCGCCTCGGCTAGCTGACGGCGGCCCGGCGGCGGGCAGGATGGTCTGCTCCTGCGTCCGTGACGGCCGCGGTGAGCAGTTGCCCACGCTGCGCCTCGTCAAGGCTGAGGGCGTCGGCAATGCGGCTGGCCACAGTGGCGGACGGAGAGCGTGTCCCGGCCTCCAGGTTCGCCAGATAGCCGGAGGACACCCCAGCCTCCCGCGCGGCCTCCCGCAGTCCGAGCCCTGCCCGCTCCCGTGCGGAGCGCAGCAGCGGGCCCAGCCCTTCCGGCGGCGTACGGCGCTCCCGCACAACTGCGCCCGTCACCGCGTCGCCTGCCGGGCACTCAGCTGCACGTCGTCGACGGCGACCGACCGCAGGATCGCATCGGTCCACGGGTCGAGATTGAGCACCTCCGAGACGCGACCGGCCATGGTGGTCGACGGCGGCCGTGCGCCCGCTTCCAGGTCCCTGACCCAGGCATGCGAGCGGTCGACGGCTCGCGCGAGTGCACGACAGGAAAGACCGGCGTCGATGCGGGCGTTCCGGAGCATGATCCCAAGTCCTACCGGGAAGGCCGCCCAGCGCGGCGATGGAGTGGATGCCATGCCCCACAGCATCCATGCGGCGATGAATCGAAGGCAAGAGATGCCTACAGGGTTCGATTCGCAGGACGCCTGAGCTAGACTCAAGTAGTCCGCGGACACCGTGATGGGGCCGCAGAGCGCCCGTGATGGGCACCAGGGCAGTCGAGCAGGGCTCACCGGCACGGAGCAGGTCGCTCACAGATCGCCCAGGTCGGGGCACGCCCCCCTTTCTCACGCCGCTCTTGTGGAGCCCCCATGGCCACCCGTGCCTTCAACGGTGCCGCGCTGCGCGATCAACGCCGCCTCGCCGGACTCACCGCCGCCCAACTCGCCACCGCTGTCGGACGGACCGAGCACACGGTTTGGGCGTACGAGACCGGCCGCGTACGGCCCTCAGTCGACGTAGCCGCCGGCCTGGCCGATGCCCTCGACCTCCGCCTCGACCAACTCCTCACGCACACCGCAGAGTTGGCGGTTGCCTGATGGCCGGAAGTTTTAGGATCGCAGAGGGCTATGTCGAAGTAACCGCAGATGAGAGCGCCTACGACCGGGCGATGGACCGCCTCAAGTCGAAGCGCAATGAGGTCGGTGTCCGACTCGGCCTCGACGACAAAGACGCAAAGGCCAGCCTCGACCGGTTCCTCCGCGACCGCTCGCTGCGCGTCAAGGTCAACCTCGACGGCACCGCGTTCAGCGCCCTCAACCTGCGCGACCGCAGCCTCAACATCCTCGCGGAACTGAACGAGGCCGCCCGCCTCAGGGCCGAGGAACAGCTCGCCACCCTCACGCGCGACCGCACGGTCCGGATCATCGCGGACCTCGACACCCGTGCAGCCGCCGACGACCTGGCGATCCTCACCCGGGCCCGTACGGCGCGCATCACTGCGGATGCCGACACCCGCTCGGCGGCCGACGACCTCGCCCTGCTGACGCGCTCCCGCACCGTCAACGTCCGCGTCGACGTCGACCGGTCCGCTCTCGGCATCCTCGCCGGCCTCGGCGGCTCGGCCGGTGGCGTCGGCGCGCTGTCTTCCCGCTTCGTTGGCCTCGCAGCGGCTGCCCTTTCGGCGCTGCCGACGATCGCGTCGCTGGGTGCCTCGCTCATCCAACTCGGCCCCGCCGCCGCCATCGCTGCGCCCGCCGTGCTGTCGCTGGGAAGCGCGTTCGCCGCCATCAAGCTCGGCACGTCAGGGATCGGGGCCGCTTTCAAGCAGGCCTTCGCGCCGGCCACTTCCTCCGGGAACGCGGCTGCCGCTGCGACCCGTCGCGTCGAGGACGCACAGCGGTCGCTGGCGAAAGCCCAGCAGGGCGTGAAGGACGCCGAGGTGCGGGCCGCGGAAGCTCGCGTGCAGGCCGCCCGGCAGATCGAGGACGCGCAGCGCTCGCTGAAGTCCACCGTCTCCGATGTCGCCGACGCAAACCGGCGTGCCGCCGAGTCCGTGGCCGGCGCCGAGCGGGACTTGGCGGATGCGCAGAAGGCGGCGCGACAGGCGCAGCTCGATCTCACGCAGGCGCGTAAGGATGCCGCGCAAGAGCTGGAGGACTTGAACAACCGGCTCGCGGACGCCCAGCTCGACCAGCGGCAAAAGGTCCTGGACCTGTCGGACGCCGAGAAGCAGCTTGCGACGGACAAGGCCGCGGGGTCGAAGGTGTCCGCGGAGCAGTTGGCGAAGGATCAGCTGGCCTACGACAGGGCCGTGCAGGCGCTCGAAGAGCAGCAGACCGAGACGAAGCGCCTCCAGGACCAGGCGGATGCCGCGAACAAGGCCGGGGTTGAGGGCTCGGCGACGGTCACGAAGGCGAAGAAGGGTGTCGCGGATGCCACGCAGACCGTCACGGACAAGACGCAAGCGTTGAAGGACGCCGAGATCGAACAGTCCCGCACTGCGGTGGACGGCGCCCAGAAGGTCGCCAAGGCCGAACGGGACGTTGCCGACGCGCGGGCCGCAGCAGCGAAGGCCGCGGTCGACGGCGCCCGGAGTATCGCCGACGCGCAGCAGCAGGTAGCCGACGCGGCCCGGAACGTGGCGGACGCTCAGACCGCCGGAGCCGCCGCGACGAGCAAGGTTGCCAACGCCATGGCGAAGCTCGCCCCCTCCGCGCGGGAGTTCGTCAAGGCCGTCGTCGCGCAGGCCGGCGCCTGGCGGGCCCTGAAGCTGGACATTCAGGAGCGGCTCTTCAAGGGCCTCGGGGACACGTTCACGACGATGGCACGGGCGACCCTGCCGTCCGTCCATGACGGCCTGGTGGGTACTGCCGGGATCCTCAACACCACCGCGAAGAACGCCGCCGGCGCGGTGACGGAGCTCGGCAAGACGGGCATGCTCCGCAAGCTGTTCGACGGCCTCAACAACGGCATGCGCCCACTCACGCGGATCCCCGGCCAGTTCATCACGGGGCTTACGCAGATATCCGTCGCAGCCTCGCCCGCGTTCAAGCGGCTGTCTGACGGTGCGGCCGGCGCTTCCGACCGGATCGCGAAGAAGATCAGCGACGCGTTCAAGTCCGGGGCGATGGAGAGGGCCATCAACCACGCCATCGACCTGGCGAAACAGTTCGGGAAGCTGGTCGGGGACGTCTTCGGGACGCTCGGAAACGTCATGGACGCAGCGCAGCTTGGGGGCGCCAACGCGCTCACGACGCTCGGCGATGCGTTCAAGGAACTGCGCCGCGTCACGGGCCTGCCGGACATGCAGAAAGCCCTCGGCTCGATCTTCGGTTCCCTGCACAAGATTGCGTCGGTGCTCATCGACGTCGTGGGCGTCGCGCTGGAGAACCTGGTGCCGATCGCGGCCCCGTTCGTCTCGATGATCGCGGGCATCGCGGAGAAAGCAGCGGGCCCTCTCACGTCGTTCTTCCAGTTCCTCGGCGACCATCAGACGCTGGTCGGATCGATCGCGGCCGGGATCCTCGCCATCGTCACGGCGATGAAGCTGTGGGAGCTGGCCACGATCGCGGTCACCACGGTGCAGGCCATCCTGACCACGGTCATGGACGCCAACCCGATCGGCCTGGTCGTCCTCGCTGTGGCCGGCCTGGCGGCTGGTCTCGCCTACGCGTGGCAGCACTCTCAGACGTTCCGAGACGTGGTCATCGGCGTCTGGGACGCAGTCAAGGCGGCCTTCGCGGCGACCTGGGATTGGATCAATACCTACATCGTCCAGCCGTTCAAGGATTTGTACGACATTCTCGTCGGCCACAGCATCATCCCCGATCTGGTGAATGCAATCACCGGTTGGTTCACGTCGCTGTGGACGAAGACGAAGCAGATCTTCAACGAGCTGAAGACGTGGGTCGTCGCCCTCTGGCGTGCACTGTGGGGTGATCTCAAAACGAAGTGGGACACCTTCTACAGCGGGCTGAAGAATGCACTGACCGGCGCATGGGCGTGGGTGAAAAACAGCTTCAGCAGCCTGAAGACATCCATTTCCAACACTTGGTCGACGCTGTGGACGGGCGCGAAAAACGCTGTGACATCAGTGTTCTCCACGATCAACTCGAAGATCAGCGGGTTCGCATCCGGCATGAGGAACGCGTTCACCAACCTGAAGAACGCGCTCGGCACCATCTGGGACGGCGTCAAATCGAAGATCGCCGCACCGATCAAGTTCGTCGTGGGCACCGTCTACAACAACGGCATCCGCAAAATGTGGAACTCGATCGCGGGCAAGGTCAGCTCAAAGATCACACTGCCCGCGATCAGTCTCGGCTTCAACCGCGGCGGCGTCGTCCCCGGCACCGGCAACTCCGACACCGTGCCCGCCATGCTCACCCCCGGCGAGCGCATCCTCTCCAAGCCCGAAGTCGCCAAGCTCGGCGGCCACAAGGGCGTCGACGCCATCCTCGGCCAAGACAAGCCCACCAAGACCGGCGGCAACCCCAGCAGGCAGGAAGAGAAGCGCCGCTACCAGGGCGGCACCCAGCACTTCGCGGGCGGCGGCATCGTCGGCAACGTCACCTCCGCCATCGGCGGCGCCATCAGCTCCGCCACCTCCTGGGCCAAAGACATCGTCATCGGCGGACTGAAGAGCGCAGCCCAGAAGGCCCTGTCCGCGCTCGTACGGCCACTCATCAGCCGCATCCCCGGCGGCAACGCAGGCATCGGCGGCCTGATGAAGGACACCGCGAACAAGGCCGTCGACGGGATGCTCGGCTGGTTCGGCAATGAGGACAAGAAGGCGGTTGGTGGCCCGGCCGTACAGAAGGCCCTGTCGTGGGTGAAGACCCAGAACGGCCTGCCGTATCAGTGGGCCGGCAACGGCAACCCCAGCTGGGACTGCTCCGGTCTGATGAGCGCGATCGAGTCCGTCATCCGCGGGGAGAAGCCGCACCGCCGGTGGGCGACGGGCAGCTTCGTCGGGAACAACGGCCCTGCGGGCTGGGTCCGCAACCTGAACTCCCCGTTCATGATCGGCGTCACCAACGCAGGCGTCGGCCACACTGCGGGAACACTCGCCGGCATGAACGTCGAATCGTCCGGTGGCGCCGGAGTCCACATGGGCAAGTCCGCCCGCGGCTACAACAACAGCCTGTTCACCAGCCACTGGGGATTCGCGCCCGCCGCGAAGTACGACTCCGGCGGGCTACTCCAGCCCGGCGCCACCATGGCGATCAATAACACCCGGAAGCCCGAAGCCGTCCTCACTGCCGATGAGCATGAGGCGTTCCGCAGCATCGTCACCGGGCTGAGCACGTCGGGCGTTGGCGGCACCACGGTTCAGGTGTCCGTCGAGGTCAAGTCGATGACGATGCCCACCCCTGCCGAGGCCAAGCGGTTCGCTGAGGCGATCGCCGTCCCGGTAAAGGAAGCCATCCGCAGGAATGACAGGAGCCACCTCTGATGGGCATGACTGGCGAGATGCAGGTTCCCGTCCTGGTCAAGGACAAGCAGGTCGTGGAGTGCCCGGTGTGTGGCCAGTTCGACGATCTCACGTTGGTGATGCACAGCGACGACTTCTCCGAGGACCCATCGACGATGCTCTGCGACGACCGGCACGAGTGGCTGGAACCTCGGGTGCCGCGCCGGCTCGGTGCCGAGCTGATCGCGGCCAAGCTGCGGAACAGTCCGGAGATGGTCGTCGGCGAGGACGGTGAGCCAGTCAGCGTGGAGCTGCCACGTCGGGAGCGGCGGCGTACACGACGGCGGCCACGGCGATAGCAGCCAGGCATGAAGCGGCCCCGGCCAGGATGCACCTACGGCCGGGGCCTGGACCCGCCCGCCCTCCGCTGAGACTGGGGTACCGAGGACGGGCGGGAGTTCGTACGGCGGCCGTCCCCGACGGGGGTGCGGAGACGGCCGCCCATCCTGCTACCGACAACCTTCGCCAGCAGCAGGGGTTACGGGGCAGTCAGTCGCCCGACCGTGCGGCCTTCGCGATCAGGACGCGGGCGAAGATACGGAGCAGGACCGGATCCGGCTCGACGAGGTCGGCATGGGCGCGGTGTGCGTAGACGTCCCGTCCCGGGCCGCTCATGCCCTCCTCGTGCCACAGGAGCAGAGTGTCGTCCGGGTCGGTAAGCGGGCCGTCGCAATACCGGCAGAAGCGCACGGTCATGAAGCGCTCCCAGTACCGGCCGGGCGGTGGTGGTTGCGGATCTCGACGCTGCAGTCCGTCGCCCGCGAGAGGTCCCCGTCCCGGGTGGCTTCGGTCCGCTGTCGGGCCAGCGCGGCGCACACCCCGCAGTCTGCCGGCGGCGTCGGTTCGTCGAGGGGAAGTCCGAGGGTGATGGGCGGGTCCATGTCCGTTCTCATCGAGCAGCCTCCGAGAGTCGTCCGCCCGGGCCGAACGCGGCACCCAGCAGTACGGGATCGGTCAACCGGCCGGTACCGTCCGGCCGTTCCAGCCACATGCAGCCGTCCACCGCGTACAGGACTGGCGGGCAGTCGAGGACCCAGCCGGAACACCGGACGGTGAGCTGCCGTACGTCGTCCAACTGGTCGCCCACATCGGGCGGAAGGAGCCACCAGACCAGTTCGGTGTCCACGTTGGCGAGGACCGGACCCAGGCGCTTGGAGCCGATCCGATGCATGGCGTGGACGGACGGCAGGAGGGGTGCCTCGGCGGCACGCCAGTGAATGCCGGTGGGGAAGGGGGCGAGTTCCTCGCGGTCCCATCGGCGGCGCGCGCCGGTGGGTTCAGCAGTGCAGGACAGCAACCAGTCCTGGCCTTGCTGCCTGAGCGACAGGGCGGGCTTTGTGGCCATGACCAGGACGTTAGGAACCTGCGCCACGGACGCGCGCGCCGATTGCGCGCGATTGCGGACCTGCTACCGGGGTTGGGGCGGATTGCTCACGCGAGGTCGAGAGCGGCCCGCGCACGGCCGATGAGCCGGTGCGCCTGGGGGCCGTAGACGGCACCCTCGTCGAGGCGATCCCACACCCGTCCATATAGGGCGACGTCCTCGGCTGATTCGAGGGTGAACTCCGTGTTGATGGTCTCGACGATGACGCGTTCCTCGTCGAAGATCCAGAACCCGTGCTTCGGGCTGAGCTTCAACTGCACCCCGAACGGCACGATGCCGAGCGCCACGGTGTTCAGGCCGATCAGCCCGACGAGCCGGTCAAGCTGGCCGGCCATCGTCTCGTGCGGACACACGAGGGCATGGAGGGCGCCCTCCCAGATCAGGACGCGGAAGGCCTTGTGCGCCTCGTACAGCACCTCCTGGCGCTTCATGCGGGCGCGTACCGCGTCCTCGGTATCGCGTGGCGACTGCATCAACTCCGCGTTGTGGAGCAGCAGATGCCGGGCGTAGTCCGGGGTCTGGAACAACCCGGGGATGACGGTGGCCTCATAGCCGCGCACGGTGGACGTCCGGCGGTACTCGGCGACATACCTTTCCTGCACGCCGCGGTGTCCGGTGGAGAGTTGGCGGCGCCACGACCGGGCTTGGGACTCGAGACCCCGCAGGCGGCTCTTGAGATCCTCGGCCTCGGCCGGGACGCCGAGCGTGTGTGCCCACGCGTCGAGGTCCTCGGCGGTCGCGGTCTGCTTCCCCAGTTCCAGCCGCGACACTTTCGACCGTTGCCAGCCCAGCCGCTCCGCAAGGTCCTTGCCCTGGAGGCCGGCCTCGGTGCGCAGCTCGCGTAGCCGCACACCGAGGGCCTCGCGGCCGGACTGGAAATCGGTGCTCACCCGACAGACGGTACCTGCGCCTGGAACTGGCTGGTAGGTACCGCGAAGTGCAGGGCAGCGTCCCGGGCCTGGCAGGCGCGTACGACGCTCTCGGCGTCTTCGAGGACCTGCACGCCGAGGGTCACGCCCTGGTCGTCGATGACGAACTTCACGAGGGTGCGGGAGTCGAAGAGCCAGAAGTCGTAGTCCGGCAATCCGATCCGTACGGCGTCTGTGCGGTAGAGGTTGCGGATGTCCTCGCCGGCGGCCACGTTGCCCAGGCCGGTCGCTAGCAGGAACCGCTGCCCCTCGGTCGGCGGATCGTCGACCAGGCGCACCCGCCCGTAACGCTTCCCGGCCTGGGTCTGCTCGCGCACGCCCACATGCCAGGGGCTGGCCGGGTCGTAGCCGAAGGTCTCCCCTCGCTGGAAGCGCGGCCAGTTGGGGCTGACGCGGTCGGTCGCGTAGCCGCGCTGGGTCTCCAGCCGCCAGGCGGTGTGCTCGAAGTCGGTGAACAGGTGGGTGATCTCGTCGAACGGGATCAGGTCCGGCACGCGTTCTACTCCTTGGTCTGCGGCTCGGCGGTCGACTCAGTGTCCCGTGGGGCGAAGCGGGTGAGCAGCTCGCGCGGGATCCGTACGAACGTCTCGGAGTCCTTCACGTCTCGGAGTTGGGCGAGATGCTCGGGGTCGGTCTCGCGTTCGCCCTGGACGAGGATCTCGCCGGTCTCGACGACCTCGTACAGGGTCGGGCAGTTGCCGTGCTCGGATGTGGTGCCGATGAACTTGAGCGTCATGTCGCCCTCCATCTGCGCTGGTTGGAGTCTCAGCATGCTGCGGCCCATGCGTGTCCGCTGGGGAATTGCGCGAGATTGCGCCCGCTGAGGGTCTGTTGGGATCGTGCGCGCAACCGGACCCGGCATGACGAAAGGCCCCCAGAGTGGTCGTGAGGACCACGCAGGGGGCCGAACTGTCCAAGCTATCGGGCGGGTCCGACAGCGGCGCTGGGGTCAGTGGGCGCCGTCCTCGTACGTACGACGGCTACCCGGCCGCGTACGCCTTACGGCACTCGGCGTGGACGACGAGGCCGGACTGCCTGACGGCGTCCGAATCCTCAGGGGACAACGCACTTGGCGCGGGGCTGGCGTCGGCGTAGCGCTGCGCGATAGCGGCTAGATCACTGAGGGTGTCAGCAAGCCGGTTCCACAGAGGATCCGAGACGGCCGCTGCAGCGGCCCGGTTGGCCACGTCGTTTTGCAGACGTGCCATGCCCGCCCAATCGGTACTGGATCCGTCGTTCCAGTCGTCCCTACCGCCTGGCTTGACTCCGAGGTCTTCGCAGACGCCTTGCACTTTGGTGGCGGCCTCGTTGCTGTCGTTGCCGCTTGAGCAACTGGCGAGCATCGCGGCGGCGAGTATCGCAGCGATGCAGGCGGTAGTGGTGCGCATCGTGACGGGATCCTGTCGGACGATCTGGGTGGCGGCTGTTAGGAGACTCCTGTGATGGCGCAGAGGTTGTGCGCCGGCCAGGGAGGGAGGCGGGGCGGGGGAGGCTGAAGTGCCCGTTTCCCGTTTCCCCGGGGTCCGCCTCCCTGTCCTCCCTCGCCTCCCTGAGCGATGTATTGGCAGGTCAGGGAAGGGAGGTAGATCAGGGAGGCGGTCAGGGAGAACTCCCTCAGTCTTCGGTGCCTCCCTCGTCTTCGGAGCCGTCCTCCAAGGCGGCGAGGCGTTCGAGGACGGCGTCCTGGACGCGGTCGCGGGCGACGACCATGACGCCGTCGCTCTTGTACGGCTCGGCCCCGTACGGCTCCAGCTCGGCCTTGAGGTCGCCGAACGTCCAGTCCGCATAGACGGCGTCGTTGCGGGTCTGGAGGCGGTGCAGTACTTCCTGTGTGCGCACCCGGCTGTCCTCGCCGAGGACGACGCAGATGTCGGAGAGGTGGTCGACGGGCCGTTCGACGTCCAGCGTCTGCACAGTGGCGACACCATGCCGGCGAGCCTTCGCCCGGTCGGTGAGCACGACGGCGTCGTCGCCGGAGATGAAGTACGTCCGCACGGTCACGGAGACCTGGCCCGGCTCCATCCTGACCCCGCCCGCGACGACGAGGGTTCCGCGGTCGAGGTCGCGGCGCAGTTTGTGCGGGGCGGCGCCGGCGTCGACCGGGGCCTCGCCGAGCGCCATCTTGGCCTGCGACTCGGTGCCCAGGACCAGGCTGCCACGGATGTGGTTGCCCTCGCGGGACCGCTTGGGCAGGTTCTCGTCCGTCGGGTCCTGCGTGCCCTCCCAGATCGTCACGTTCACCGCGCGGCCCTGGTCGTGGATCTTCTTCACGGCCTGAAAGTAGCGGCTGGTGGCCTTGCTGCCGCCGTAGGGGCGGCCGTCTGGGCTCTTGGCGGTGGACCCGTAGGCGACCTGCGCCTCGTCGACGATGATGACGACCGGCCGGAAGCGGGAGTCCGTGCGGGCCATGTCCCTGGTGACGCCCTCGGTCGAGCCGGACTCTTCGAGCAGGCCGATGCGCTTCTGCATCTCGTCGACACCCCACTCGACGACGTCCGTGGCCTGCGCCACGTGGGCGTCGGTCGGTCCCTGGATGAGGACTTGGGCCAGACCGAGGAAGGCCCGCCAGTCGCCGACTCCCTTGAGGTCGGCGATGTAGAAGTCGACGGTCGGGTCGAGGGCGAGCCACAGGGCGAGGGCGCGCAGGGAAGCGGTCTTGCCCTGGTTGGAGAGGCCGGTGAGCAGGATGTGCCGCTGGAACACGGAGACGTCGACAAGGTCGCCGCGCAGGTTCTGCCCCCACGGTGCGGCGCCGGTGTAGTAGTCGGCGGTCACGTCCTCGCTGAGCATGAGCGGCGAGACGCCGATGGGCTCGTCGAGAGCGCCAGAGTCGGCGATCCACAGGCGGACGGTGCGGGGCTGCGGCGGGATGCTGATGAACACCTCGTGCTCATGCCGGTTGAGGTTCTCGGCGAGCTTGCGGCGCCGGTTCTGGATCTCCTCGGTGGAGACACCGGACGGCAGGGTGACGTCGACCTCGACGCCGCAACCGGCGATCCGGATCCCGGACAGCATGGCCGCGCCCACATCCCCCATGGCCTCGATTCCCTTGCGCAGGGCGGAAATACCCAGGTCGCGGAAGGCGACGACGACGATCGACGGGGTGATCGGGCCGCCCATGTCGCGGTCCTGGATCGGGAGCGCCCACTGGGGCGCGGTGTGCTGGTGGCGGCCGACGGCCCACACGGCGGCGAGGCCGATCCACGGGGCGGCGAACAGGAACGGGTCCCAGACGATGCCGCCGATGACCGCGACCCAGCGCACCAGGTCGATGACGGTCTCGATGGGCGTGAGGACGTCGTGGACGTCGTGATTGGCCCAGGCGAGCAGGATGCCGAGCAGGAAGAGGATGCCCGCGCCGGTGGCGGTGGCGTAGCCGATGGCCTTGGGCGCGTACATCATGGTGCGGATGAGGTCCATGCGGCGGCGGTGGCGGGCGGCCCGGTAGCTCTGGGCGCGCTGCTCCCACTCCTTGATCTCTTCCATCAGCCCGGCGGCTTCAGCGGCACGGATCATGCGTTCGTAGCGGGAGACGGTGCGGCCGTCCCATGTGCGGCGGGCGACGATGCGGGACCCGCCGAACACGTAGGCGCTGTGTCGTACGGCGGCCCGGTAGGCGGTGTGCTCGCGGGCTTCGACGACGACGTGCCTCAGGCTGTCGATGCGGATACGACGGCGGGGCCGTGAGGTGTCCTCGATGGGCTCGGCGGCGGCCGGGGCCGCAGTCTCGGGCGGGGTGTCGTGGATGCCCTCTGGCGTTTTGATCAGGTCGACGGTCATTCTTGAATCTCCGGTCGCTTCACGTGTGGTCCGGGACCCGGGGACGGCGGCAGCTTGCAGGCAGGACGCCGTCCCCGGGGTGTAGCTACTTCGTGCCGTTCTTGCGCTTGAGCGCGCGCTTCTCGATGCGCTTGACCTTGTTCTTCAGGTCGTCGATGTAGACGGTCGGGCCGGCGAGTCCGCGCTTGGCCATGCGGGTGTGCAGCAGGGCAAGGTGGAACTTCTCGCCGCCCGTGAAGTCCGAGAGCTTGAGGTCGTCAGCCATGGGTCAGTACTCCGTTCCGGCGGTGGGGAGTTCGGGCAGCGGCTCGGGCAGCACGGCGGCGATGATGGCGGTGTAGGACTGCGCGACCTCGGCCCACAACCGGCCGGCGGTGGCGAGGGGTTCGACCTTGTGCCGGAAGTCCTCGTCGCGGGCGTACCGCTCGGCGTCCCGGGCGAGCTTCTCGGCCCTGGCGGTGGCGTTCCACGCAAGCTGGACGTACTGCTCTTGGGTGGTCTTGCTCATCGGTCGTCGTCCTCTACGGAGGCGTTCATCTGCGCGTCCAGCAGGGCGGCTTCTACGTCGGGGCATTCGCCTCGGGTGATCTCCTCGTACACGGCCTGCGAGGCGAGAAACATGCGGTCTTGGAAGGTCACGGTGGGTCCTTCTGGTCGTGGGCCGGACTGTCCGGCCCCACCGCACCCCCGGTGATCGCTTTACGGAAGCCCATAAAGTGATCACCAGAGAGCACGGAAGGGCAGGTCAGCGGCCCTTCATGACGTCGCGCCAGATGGAGCGGAGGACGAGGGCGAGGATCGCGACGGACAGGCCACCGATCGCGATGGCGATCGACGCGAACGCGATGCCGATCCCGCCGACGCACACAGCGCAGGCGATGGCCAGCCACTCGCCGGCACTGCGGCCGGGCTTGGCCTGGTGACTGCACGTCGGCGGTGCGGGCTGCTGCTGGGTGCTGGCGAGCTTCGCCAGCTCGACTGCGGCCAGGGCGACTTGTACGGCCGCAGTGTTCACGGCCGCTTCCGTCACCGCGGCCTCCGCCTTGTCCAGTGGAGAGGGTTCGGTCACGGCGCCCACCCTCTGACCCGCCGGGTGACGGTCGGCCGCACGGCGAGACCGACACCGAACGCGACCAGGACGGGCTTGCCGAGGATCGCCGCGGCGATGGCGGCGACGACCGCGAGGAGCGACGGGAACACGGCCAGCAGACCGAGGAGCGCGCCTACGACCAACCACCTCACGACCGCACCCCCTGCCGGTCGTCGGCGGCGAACCGGGCCTGCATCCGCCGGCGGATTGCCTCCGCAGCAACGTGGATCGCGAACCGTGCGACGTCCTCGGATTGCGCCCGGTATGAGGCGGCGAGGAGGTTCAAGTCCTGCCGCAATTGTGGGCTCTCAGGCAGCAGCAGGCCGGGCGCAGGCTCTGCCGCAACCGTGACCGTCTCGGTCACAACTGCCGGGGGCGCCTCGCGCAGGTCCCTGCGTACGGTGTCGGCGGAAACCTCCAGCTCAGACGCGATATCAGCCGGGTTCATGCCGTGCTCCGTGAGGTGCGCGACAACGATCCTGCGAGTCGCACGGGACATGGCAGCCATCACGCATCCCCCCGCAGCCGGAGCGCCTCGGCGGCGACCTCGTCGAGGAGGTCGGCGGCCTCCCGCAGCCGGGCCGCTACACCCGGGATCGCCTCGGCGGTGAAGTCGGCCTCCATGTCCAACGACACCGACACCACCGGATGAGGCTCCGGCACCGACACCAAGTACGGGGCGTGCGAGATCTGAGCGACCAGGAATCGGGCGCTGCCGAGAGGGGTCTCGACGCTGGCCGAGGTCTCGCGGCCGGTGTGCGTGAGGTCGGTGAAGTACTGGGCGCCGTCGTGCGGGGCAACGCACCAGTCGGGTTCGGGGATCGGGACGATCCGCGTCTCGATGACGGTGACGTCGACCATGCGGGGCTCAGGCATGGGGCACGCCCTTCGTGCTCCAAGCCATGGCGACGGGCCAGTCCGTGGCGTCGGCGCCGTGCCACTTCGCGAGGAGGCCGCGGACGGTGTACTCCCGCTCCAGACCGACGATGTAGGGGGCGGCGATGACGTGGGAGAGCTGGCCGGACGGGGTGACCATGACCCCCGCCATGAACTCGCGGCCCACAGGCCAGTCGTCGGGCGCCGGCCGGGTCACGACCGTCACGCCGAGGGTGTACAGCAGGTCGTCGTACGGCATGGTCAGGAAGTCCCAGCGGGTGAAGGCGGATCCGCTGCTGGTGCGGGGCGCGGTGCTCATCGGCCCTCACCTCGCTCGTCGGCGAGGAAGGCGGCGACGGTGGGGAACGCACGGTCGACGGAGCGGCGGACGGCCTTGTCGGCGGCCTCGGCCTCCTCGGCGGTGAGCTTGCTGCGGAGGAAGTCGGCCTCCCAACCGATGTCGCTGCTGGTGCCGTCGTTGACGGCCTTGAGGACGGTGTGGGCCCAGCCGCCGCGGTCCCTGATCCGCTCGTCGTAATCGACGGTGGCGTAGTCGAGGGTGAGCGCGTCGAGGACGGCGGACAGCAGCCGGCGCAGTTCGCGGGCTTCGGCGGACGGGTTGGTGACGGGCCCGGGCAGGGCGCCCACCGCGAGGGTGGGCGCCTGCTCGGCCGGTGTGGGCCGGTTGTTCATACCGTGACTCCCTGGCGCGGCCAGGTGCGGCGCATGGCGTCGCGGTGATCGCCGTCGTGGTCGTGACGCTCGACGCACAGGAGCCGGTCGCGGAACGTCTCGTCGGTGTCCTCCACGCCCGACAGCAGGTCTCCCGTGGCCGGGTCGCGGTCGGGGCGACGCTGGCAGCACTGGGCGAGGATCTGCTTGGCCTCGACCCGGATGTGGGCGGTCGGCTCTCCCGAGCGCGGGGTGTTGGTGCGGCCTTTTCCGAGTGCGGCGATCGTGTCCACCGCAATCTCGTCAGCCAGGGCGGCCGTGTACCACTGCGGGAGGGTCTTTTGCATCGCTTGGTGGACGGCGGCGGTGATGACCTCGTCGAAGTCGAGGGCGGTCGTCATGCCGCCACCTCCTGCTGGTGGTGCGCGCGGGCGGTGCGGGACAACTGGCGGACCTGGGCAGCGAACGCGACCATGCGGTCGGCGAGGGCGTCGGCCATGTCCGGGGTGAGGAACGCGAGCTCGCCTCCCTCGTCGACCACGATGTGCGCCTGCCGGGTGTGCCAGTCCGTGGTGGCCGGGTCCAACTTGATCTGCACGTGCAGGTCGAACGCCGGGCTGGGGCTTTCCAGGGTGGCGATGGCGAGGCTTTCGGCGCGCGACGTGTGGATGATGTCCTCGACGGCGAGCTGCACGTCCACGACGTGGTCCGTGACGCACCAGTCGGGGCACTCGATCCACACGACCTGGGGGGCCAGGCCGAGGTGGCCGATCGTGGCGGGCACCAGGCGGTGACCGGGGGAGACCTGCGGGACCGGGGCGAGGCCGGCGGCCGGGGCGTGGTTGGTACGCATCAGGCAGCCACCGCCGTCAGGGTCTCGATGCCGGCCAGGACCTCGACGCGCTCCACCTTGAGGGACGGGGCGCACTCCTTCATGGGGACGGGGCCGAGACCGAGCTTCTTGTAGGTGGCGGTGATGGCGGCGAGGTCCGGGGTCTGCCGGGACGACGGGGTGCGGAACACGCGCCACGTGCCGTAGAGGCCGGCGGGCAGCTTGTCGAGGATCTTCTTTGCGGCGCGCTTGCCGCGGTCGGCGCGGCGGGCCTGGTCGGCGGCACGCTCGTACTCGCGGGCGGCCGTCTCGATCTGCTCGACCGGCGGCAGCTCGTCGGCGTCCAGGACGTCGGCGGGGTCCGGGGCCTCGACGACCTCGGCGTCCGCCTGCCCGGCGGGGGCGAGGGAGCGGAGGGTGTCGGCGGCCGACTCGACGAGGCTGCCGATCATGGCGCGGACCGTACGGGCCGTACGGGGTGACGTGAGAAGGTGAAACACGCGGGTCTCCCTGGTGGATCAGGTGGATTCCGTAGGCCCTCGGTCGGAGTTCGTACCTCCGCCGGGGGCCGCTTGCGTTGTCGGCTGGTTTCCCTTCCGACACCTCCACTCTAGGGAACATGGTGTTCCCTCGTCAAGGGGTTCACGCACTGGACAATCGGCATGTCGTGCGTAACATCAGGTTCCATGACTTCAGATGGAACACTATGTGTCATGGATAAGCGATCACTGACGCAGCTGGCGCAACGGTTCCGAGACTCCGAAGCGCGGACCGAGATCCTGCGGCAAGAGCTGGCGGCAGCGATCAGGCAGGCCACGGTCGACGACGTTCCGCAGAAAGACATCTGCGAGGCCACCGGCTACACCCGCCAACAGGTGCGTCGCATCGTGCTGGCCGGCGACGACTGCTCACCGGCTCAGGCCGAGGCCGCCGTGGCGTGGTTCGCCTCGCTCGGCCACGACGTCGACCTCGACGCCCCCGAGACGGACGCCCACGGCCGACGGATCTGGCGCTGCCGTAAGTGCGGTAGCCACGTATCCGTGAGCGCCTCGGGCGAGCCGCATTCGCCGAGCGGCGAGGCGCGGTGCATCCATGAGGCCGAGACGGCCGCCGAATCCTGACGAGCCGACGGCCGTCTCACACACATCTCACAGACCCACCGAAGAGCGCAGGTCGGAACGTACCCGACCTGCGCTCTCTGGACTCCATGGACGGTGCGGACCCCCTATGGACGCCGGGTAAACTCCGTACACGTGACTTCCGCTGCCGCCAAGCCCCGCATCCCGAACGTCCTCGCCGGACGTTACGCCTCCACCGAGCTCGCCACGCTCTGGTCCCCCGAGCAGAAGGTGAAGCTGGAGCGGCAGCTCTGGCTCGCTGTGCTGCGGGCCCAGAAGGACCTCGGGATCGAGGTGCCGGACGCGGCGATCGCGGACTACGAGCGCGTCCTCGACCAGGTCGACCTGGGCTCGATCGCCGAGCGCGAGAAGGTCACGCGGCACGACGTGAAGGCGCGGATCGAGGAGTTCAACGATCTCGCCGGGCACGAGCAGGTCCACAAGGGCATGACGTCCCGGGACCTGACGGAGAACGTCGAGCAACTGCAGATCCGGCTCTCCCTGGAGCTGATGCGCGACCGTACGGTGGCCGTCCTGGCCCGGCTCGGCAAGCTGGCCGGTGAGTACGGCGAGCTGGTCATGGCCGGCCGCTCGCACAACGTGGCCGCGCAGGCCACCACCCTCGGCAAGCGTTTCGCGACCGCGGCCGACGAACTCCTCGTGGCATACGGCCGGGTCGAGGAGCTGCTCGGCCGCTACCCGCTGCGCGGCATCAAGGGCCCGGTGGGCACGGCTCAGGACATGCTGGACCTGCTCGGCGGTGACGCGGCGAAGCTCGCGGAGCTGGAGCAGCGGATCGCCTCCCACCTCGGTTTCTCGCAGGCGTTCACCTCGGTCGGCCAGGTGTACCCGCGCTCGCTGGACTACGAGGTCGTGACCGCGCTGGTGCAGGTCGCGGCGGCGCCCTCCTCGCTCGCGAAGACGATCCGGCTGATGGCCGGGCACGAACTGGTCACCGAGGGCTTCAAGCCGGGCCAGGTCGGTTCCTCCGCGATGCCGCACAAGATGAACACCCGCTCCTGCGAGCGCGTCAACGGCCTGATGGTCATCCTGCGCGGCTACGCGTCGATGACCGGCGAGCTGGCGGGCGACCAGTGGAACGAGGGCGATGTCTCCTGCTCGGTGGTGCGCCGGGTCGCCCTCCCCGACGCGTTCTTCGCGCTCGACGGTCTGCTGGAGACGTTCCTGACCGTGCTCGACGAGTTCGGCGCCTTCCCGGCCGTCGTGGCGCGGGAGTTGGACCGCTATCTGCCGTTCCTCGCGACGACCAAGGTACTGATGGCCGCCGTCCGCGCCGGTGTCGGCCGCGAGGTCGCGCACGAGGCCATCAAGGAGAACGCCGTCGCCTCCGCGCTGGCGATGCGGGAGCAGGGCGCCGAGCGCAACGAGCTGCTGGACAAGCTCGCCGCCGACGAGCGCGTCCCGCTGGACCGCGCCCAGTTGGACGCCCTGATGGCCGACAAGCTGTCCTTCACCGGTGCCGCCGCCGACCAGGTCGCCGCCGTGGTCGCCCGCGTCGAGGAGATCGCGAAGCAGCACCCGGAGGCCGCGGGCTACGCCCCGGGGGCGATCCTCTGACCCGCTTGACCCAGGCCGAGCTGGAGGCCGCCCGCGACCGTCTCGTACCGGACGTCGTCGCGGACGGCCTCGGTGTGCTGTTCTGCGGCATCAACCCGGGACTGATGACGGCGGCCACGGGCCATCACTTCGCCCGTCCCGGCAATCGCTTCTGGCCGGTGCTGCACCTGTCGGGCTTCACACCCAGACTCATGAAGCCTGCGGAGCAGGGCGAGTTGCTGTCGTTCGGGCTCGGCATCACGAATGTGGTGGCTCGGGCGACGGCACGGGCCGACGAACTGAGCGCGGAGGAGTACCGGGAGGGCGGGCAGTCGCTCGCGTCGAAGCTGGCGGGGTGGAAGCCGCGGTGGCTGGCAGTGCTGGGCGTCACGGCCTACCGGGCCGCATTCGACGACCGTCGGGCTCAAGTGGGGCCGCAGCAGCGGATGTTCGGGGACACGCGGGTGTGGGTGCTGCCCAATCCGAGCGGGCTGAACGCGCATTGGACGGCGGCGACGATGGCGGAGGAGTTCGGGCGGTTGCGGGACGCTGCGCTGGGGTGACGGGTCACGGTGGGTCAGGGCACCGGTATCTCCTCGCCCCGCTCCATGCGGACCCCGGGCCCAGGCGTGCAGCGACCCGAGGTGCTCGGCTCCGCAGGGAGCTTCTGGGCGCAGAACCGGTCGATAGGTGGCGAGGTGCTTCGCGATGATGTCCATGTGCTCCAGTGAACCGGCCACCACTGACAATCGGCAGGGCGTCAGTGGCTTCCCCGGATCAGGCGTCCCGGTGCCGCACACTCCACGCCCCGGCCGCCAGCGCCGCCGCCGTCCACAGGGCGGTCACCGCGAGCCCGGTCCAGGGGCCCATCGCGCCGTCCCAGGTCGCGTGCAGCGCCACCTGGCCGGCCCGGTCGGGCAGCAGGTCCGCGATGTTGTTCGACATGTCGCCGACCACGAAGGACACGATCAGCAGGAACGGGATGAGGATGCCCAGCGTCGCCGCACCGCTGCGCAGCAGCGCCGTGAGACCGGCCGCGAACAGCGCCATCAGCGTGAGATAGACGGCGCAGCCGACGACACCGCGCACCTGCTCCGCCCAGCCGAGCCCGTCGGCTTCGGAGCCGAGGACCGCCCGGCCCACCAGCAGGGTCACGACACCGGTGACCAGGCCGACGGTCAGCACGGGTACGGCGATCGCCGTCGCCTTGGCCGCGAACCAGCGGCCCCGGCGCGGCACCGCGGCCAGCGACAGCCGTAGTGCTCCGCCCTGGAACTCGGAGGACACGGCGGCCGTGCCGAAGGCGATCGCCGCGATCTGTCCGAAGCTCACGCCGAAGAAGACCGAGAAGAGCGGGTCGAAGTCGTCTCCCCCGGTGTCGGACGAGGCGAGCGCGGAGAAGAGGGCCGTCACCGCGAGGATCGTGGCGAGGGACGCGATCTGGGAGCGCAGGGTACGGATCTTGATCCACTCGGAGTGGAACACGGGCGTGAATGCCATGGTCAGGCCTCCTGGTGCGGTGCGGTGAACTCGGTCTCGGCGGCGGTCAGATCGAGGTAGGCCTGTTCCAACGTGCCCTCTGCGGAGGTCAGTTCGAGGATCGGTACGCCCGCCGCGGACAACAGGGTGCCGATCTCGTCCACGCGTGCGTGCGTCACGGTCCAGTGCCCGTCCCCGTGCTCCACGGCGTCGTGACCGTGCCCGGCGAGCGCGGCCTTGAGGGCACCGGCGTCCGTCGTACGGATCCGTACGTGGGGCTGCACACGTGCGTCGATGAAGTCCCGCATGGGGGTGTCGGCGAGGAGTCGGCCGCGTCCGAGGACGACCAGGTGGTCGGCGAAGGAGCCGGTCTCGTTCATCAGGTGGCTGGAGACCAGGACCGTGCGGCCCTCCGCCGCCAGTCGGCGCAGCAACTCCCGGATCCAGACGATGCCTTCGGGGTCGAGACCGTTCGACGGCTCATCCAGCAGGATGACTTCGGGGTCGCCCAGGAGAGCACCCGCGATGCCCAGCCGCTGCCGCATGCCCAGGGAGTACGTCTTCACCCGGCGTCGCGCGACCGACGCGAGTCCCGTCTCCTCCAGCACCGCGTCGGCCCGGGTGACCGGGATGCGGTTGCTCGCGGCCAGGGCACGCAGGTGGTCGCGGCCGGTGCGGGAGCCGTGGGCCGCCTGGGCGTCGAGCAGCGCGCCAACATGGCGCAGCGGCTCGGTGAGTTCGGCGTAGGGGCGGCCTCCGATGGTGGCGGTTCCGGAGGTGGGCCGGTCGAGGCCGAGGACGAGGCGCATGGTGGTGGACTTTCCGGCGCCGTTGGGGCCGAGGAAGCCGGTCACCTTGCCGGGACGGACGCCGAAGGTGACATGGTCCACGGCCCGCCGGTTGCCGTACTCCTTGGTGAGGTCTCGTACGTCGATGCTGGTCATGGCCAACAGCCTTGCTGTTCAAGGGGGTTGGGGCCTCCCCCGCCGGTGGTGATCGTCTCCCCCGTCCGGGGGAGGCCGATTGTCAGTACCGGCTGTCACGATGTCGGAATGGCCCGCTTCCTGCGCCCGCTGCTCCGGGGGACCACGTACACACGTCTGCTGCACCTCTGGGTGCCGATGCTGATCACCAGCGTGTGGATCTTCATCAGCCCGGAGACTCCGTACGCACCCGCGCTCATGCTGATCCCTGTCGGCCTGATCCCGGCCGTGCGGATCGGCGAGGGGGTTCAGGCGCAGCTGCTGCTGACGCCGGGGCAGCAGGACCCGGGGATCTCCGTGGCGCCGTCGGGGAGCTGGCGGGACCGGGGCCGGACCGTGCTGTGGCTGGAGGCCCGGATGGCGCTGGGCTGGGTGACCACGTTCGCCTGCGTCTGGCTGCCGGTCATCACCTTCCAGCTGATCGAGATCGCACGCGGGCGCGTGCCCGACGACGTATGGGTCCTCAAGGAGGCGTCACCGAGCGGGTGGTACGCCTGGCTCGCGCCTTTCCCCCTGATCGCGTTGTACGGCGCCATCGTGGGCCTCGGCAAGGTGGCCACGTCGACGGCCCGCGTGCTGCTCGGCCCCTCGCGCGCGGAGCGGCTCGCCGCCCTGGAGGAGCGCACCGAGCAGCTGTTGGAACGCAACCGGATCGCGCGGGAGTTGCACGACTCCATCGGGCACGCGCTGACAGTGGCGGTGGTGCAGGCGGGTGCCGCCAGGGCGGCGGGCGACCCGGAGTTCACCGAGCGCGCGCTGGGTGCCATCGAGGAGACCGGCCGGGCCGCGCTCGAGGACCTGGAGCGCGTGTTGGGTGTACTGCGTGAGGCGGAGCGGCCGGTGAGCAGTCGGCCGACGCTGGTGGACGCCGACCGGCTGTGGGAGTCCGCGAGGGCGTCCGGGGCGAAGGTCGACGCGGAAGTGACCGGGCCGTTGGAGACGGTGTCGGGGCCGGTCTCCAGGGAGGGGTACCGGATTCTTCAGGAGGCGCTGACGAATGTGCTACGGCACGCCGGATCGGTACCCGTCCGGGTCCGTATCCGGGTCGCGGACGGAACGCTCGATCTGGAGGTCCGCAATCCGCTGACGGCGGCGATATCCGGACCGGGCAGGGGCAGTGGGCTGCGGGGCATACGCGAGCGGGCCGCGCTGCTCGGGGGCCGGGCGCAGACGGGGCCCGACGAGGGTGACTGGCAGGTGCACGCGGAGCTTCCGCTGGGCTGATCTAGGGTGGCCGGATGCCGGTCACCGTTCTCCTGGTCGATGACGAACCTCTCGTACGCGCGGGTCTGCGGGCCGTGCTGGAGGCGCAGCCGGACATCGAGGTGGTCGGGGAGGCTGCCGACGGGGCTGCGGTGATCCCGCTGGTGCGGCAGCTGCGGCCCGACGTGGTCGCCATGGACGTACGGATGCCGCTCCTGGACGGCATCGAGGCCACGCGCGCGGTGCTGCGTACGGTCGAGGACCCGCCGAAGATCCTGGTCATCACGACCTTCGAGAACGACGAGTACGTGTACGAGGCGCTGCGGGCCGGCGCCGACGGGTTCCTGCTGAAGCGGGCCCGGCCGGCCGAGATCGTGCACGCGGTGCGGCTGGTGGCCGAGGGCGAGTCGCTGCTGTTCCCGGCCTCCGTAAGGCAGTTGGCGGCGGAGTACGGCGACGGCGGCGGGAACCGGGCGGCGCGCGCGGTGCTGGAGCGGGCCCGGCTGACCGAGCGCGAGGCGGAGGTGCTGCGGCTGATGGCCAGAGGTTTGTCGAACGCGGAGATCGCCGCCCGGCTGGTCGTCGGCACCGAGACGGTGAAGTCGCATGTGAGCGCCGTACTGGCGAAGTTGGGGGCCCGGGACCGTACGCAGGCGGTGATCGCGGCGTACGAGTCGGGGTTTGTGGCGCCCGGGTGATCCGGTGGGGCTCGTGAGTCCGTGGCGCCCGGCACTCGCCGGGGTCCGCCGCGCCGAGTACGATCCGCCCAACACGCGCACGAGCTGGGAGGACAGACCTTGGCGGGGCTGACCGGCGGGGACCCCTCGCTGCTGCGGAGGATCAACTCCGCGGTGGTGCTGCACGCGTTGCGTGCCACGGACTGCGCCACGCTGACGGAGATCACCCGGGTGACCGGTCTGTCCCGGCCGACCGTCGAGGGCGTCGTCGAGGGACTGATCGAGGCCGGGCTCGTCGTCGAGAAGGCGGCCGACGAGAGCGTTGTACGGCGCCAGGGGCGGCCCGCGCGGCGGTTCAGGTTCCGGGCCGAGGCCGGGCATCTGCTGGGCCTGGAGATCGGCGCACATCGCGTCGCCGTGCTCCTCGCCGACCTGGACGGCCGGGTGCTCGGCGCGACCGCCAAGGACGTCGACGAGACGGCGTCGGCGGACGAGCGCCTGGAGCGGCTGCGCACGGCGGTCGCCGAGCTGCTGCGCCGGGCCGGAGTGGCACGCGGCTCACTGCGGGCGGTCGGGGTCGCCACACCGGGCATCGTCGAGGCGGACGGCACGGTACGGCTGGGCACCGCGCTGCCCCAGTGGACGGGACTGCACCTGGGCGAGCGGCTGAGCCGCTCCTTCAAGTGCCCGGTGCTGGTCGAGAACGACGCGAACGCGGCGGCGGTCGCCGAGCACTGGAAGGGCGCGGCGACCGAGTCCGACGACATGGTGATGGTGCTGGCCGGGCTGAGCCCGGGCGCCGGTTCACTGATCGGGGGGCGGCTGCACCGGGGGTATCGCGGGGCGGCCGGTGAGATCGGCGCGCTGCATCTGCTGGGCCGGGACGTGACTCCGGAGACGCTGCTGTCCACGACGGACGAGCCGTTGCATCCCCTGGACGAACAGGCGGTCGCGCAGGTCTTCGCGCTGGCCCGCGACGGCGACCAGCGGGCCCGCGCGGCCGTCGACCGCTTCATACAGCGCCTGGTGCACGACGTGGCGGCACTGGTCCTGGCCCTCGACCCCGAACTCGTCGTCGTGGGTGGCTGGGCGGCCGGTCTGGACGGCGTACTGGAGCCGCTGCGGCGGGAGTTGGCGCGGTATTGTCTCCGGCCGCCGAAGGTGGCCCTGTCGTTGCTCGGCGAGGCGGCTGCGGCCACGGGGGCGCTGCGGCTGGCTCTCGATCATGTCGAGGAGCAACTGTTCGCGGTCGAGGGCACGGTGACGCGGCGCTAGCTTGGCCGTGGGGTTGTTTGTCGGCTGCGGCGCCATTGTGGCCGGCGCTCGGGTCGTGTTTCGACTGCCGCACCGTCGTGGCTGGTCGCGCAGTTCCCCGCGCCCCTGAAGGGGCGCTGCCGTCCCCGGCGTTGAGAGAAAACGCCTAGCGCCCCGGTGGAGTTCCGGGGCGCGACGGGTGAGCTGTGACTGTCGTCAGGAGGCCTGGCGTTCCGGGCCGTGGTGGATTTCCACGCCGCCGGAGTCGGCGAAGGTCAGGCGGCAGGTGTCCGCGCGGTAGGTCGCGACGGAGACCGCGGCGGTGCGGCCCTCGGCGAAGAAGCGGGTCGTGACGACGAGCACCGGTGCCCCGGGGAGGCGGTCCAGCTCCTTGGCGTCGTCCGCGCGGGCCGAGCCCAGCTCGACGGCGCGGTCCTGGCCCTCCAGTTCGAGGCGCTGCAGCTCGCGCAGCACCGCACGCGCGCGTGCCGTCGCGGACGGAGTGTCTATCGCCGAGAGGTCGGGCACCGACGACTCCGGGATGTAGAGCAGCTCGGCGGCGACGGGCTGGCCGTGGCTCACCCGGGAGCGCCGTACGGTGTGCACCGGTTCCTCGGAACCGGTCTCCAGGACGTCGGCCACGGCCGCCGGCGGTGCCGCCAGGACGCAGCCGACGGACTGCCAGGCGTCCTCCGCGGCGCCCGGCCAGGCGTGCTGTTCGGTGCCGACGGCGACACCCACGCGCGGCGGCGCGACGGTCGTACCGACACCGCGCCGGCGCTGGAGCCGGCCTTCCAGTTCGAGTTGTTCCAGAGCCTGCCGGAGTGTGGCCCGGGCGACGCCGAAGCGGGCGGCCAGGTCTCGCTCGTTGGGCAGGATCTCGCCCACGGAGAACTCGGAGTCCAGTGCCTCACTCAGCACTGTCTTGAGATGCCAGTACTTCGGCTCCGGCACCGATTCCAACTGCGTGGTCCCCACCCTGTCCTCCGCAATCGCCGTGGTCCGGCCGCGTTTTAGCGCCCTTGTTTATTAAAGGTTGTTTCACTTATCAGTGACCATAGGACGGCCCACACCCTTGGTCAAGACCAATCCTCGATCCCGCAGGCAACACAGAGAGCGGTTGCCATAGAGCGTTCACGGGGCGTTCGTAAAGGGCACGTTTCGTGACACGACGGCAAAGCCCCCGTCGCGAAACGGGGGCCCTGTCGGTGGCTCGACTAAGCGGAAGCCAGCGACCGGAGCTTGTCGGGGTTGCGGACGATATACACGGATCGGATTCGTCCGGCGGATACGTCCACCTGGAAGACGCTGTCGGGCTTGTCGCCCGAAAGAACCAGCACCGCGGGTCCGCCGTTCAGCTCAAGGAAGCGGAACGAGATCTCCGGGATGCCCTTGCCCGCGACGGCGATCAGGAAGCGGCCCACATTGTCCGCAGTCTCCAGGATGCGCAGCGGCGCCTTCGCCTTGCCGCCGCTGTCGCCCACGAGTCGGACGTCCGGCGCGAGCAGCTCCATCAGGCCCTCCAGGTCGCCCTCCGCCGCCGCGGCGAGGAACCGCTCGGTCAGATCGCGGCGTTGGGCCGGGTCGACCTCGTAGCGCGGGCGCCCTTCGTCGACGTGTTTGCGGGCCCGTCCGGCGAGTTGGCGCACCGCGGGCTCACCGCGGTCCAGCATGGCCGCGATGTCGGCGTACGGGTAGCCGAACGCCTCCCTGAGGACGAACACGGCGCGCTCCAGCGGCGACAGCGACTCCAGGACGACGAGTACGGCGAGGGACACGGAGTCGGCGAGGACCGCCCGTTCCGCGGCGTCCGGGACGGTGTCCCCGAAGTCGGTGACGTACGGCTCGGGCAGCCAGGGGCCGACGTAGGTCTCGCCGCGCGCCTTGATCTGGCGCAGTCGGTCGATCGCGAGGCGGGTAGTGACGCGCACCAGGTAGGCGCGCGGTTCGCGGACCGCGCGGTGGTCGGCTCCGGACCAGCGCAGCCAGGCTTCCTGGACCACGTCCTCGGCGTCGGCCACACGCCCGAGCATGCGGTAGGCGACCCCCATGAGGACGGGGCGGTGGTCTTCGAAGACGTCGGTCGGCGTGTCGGTGGTCACCCTCCCATCCCATGCGACGCGCGCGGCCCTGTCCAGGAGAAAACCGTGTGTCCTGGAGCAGAATTGGCCATGGGCCGACGGCGTCCGGCGGCCCCTTCCGGAGGTGGCGATGCGGTACGCAGTATTGGGTACGGGCGAGGTCGGCCGGGCCCTGGGCGGCAAGCTGGTCGAGCTGGGGCACCAGGTGACCCTGGGCTCGCGCACGAAGGACAATCCGGCCGCTCTGAAGTGGGCCGAGAGCGCCGGTGCCGGAGCGGCTGCCGGTACGTTCGCGGAGGCCGCCGCGACGGGCGAGGTGATCGTGAACGCGGTGGGCGGCCGGGTGGCGCTCGCGGCGCTGGAGGCGGCCGGGGCGGAGCATCTCGACGGCAAGGTCGTCCTCGATGTCTCCAATCCCCTGGCGTTCGAGGACGGCCGGCTCAGGCTGTCGCCGGTGGAGTCGGACAGTGTGGGTGAGCAGATCCAGCGCGCCTTCCCGCACGCGCGCGTGGTGAAGTCCCTCAACACCGTGAACTGCCAGGTGATGGTGGACCCTTCACTCGTGCCGGGCGAGCACCAGGTGTTCGTGTGCGGCCAGGACACGGAGGCGAAGGCGCGGGTGACGGCCCTGCTCGGGGAGTTCGGCTGGCCCGCGCACCGGGTGCTGGACCTGGGCGGCATCGAGTCGGCGCGCGCCGTGGAGATGGTGCTGCCCCTGTGGGTGAGCCTGTTCCGGAGCCTCGGGCACGCCGAGTTCAACCTTGAGGTGCGCAGCGCGCGTTGAGGTCGGCGAGGTCTTCCACCATGGGGGCTACCAGTCGGTAGCTTTTGCTGACAAGCTGTCTACACGGCCTGTACGGCGTCTGTCAGCGAGTCCAGACGAGGAGCATCCCCATGTCCGCCACCGTCTCCTTCCCGGTCCCCTCTCCGCACGGCCCGCGGACCGTGACGCTGTCCTACGCGCGCGTGGGCAGCGGCGAACCCCTGCTCCTGTTGCACGGCATCGGTCATCACCGGCAGGCCTGGGACCCGGTGGTGGACATCCTGGCGACCGAGCGGGACGTGATCGCCGTGGACCTCCCCGGGTTCGGCGCCTCCCCCGCGCTGCCGGAGGGGCTGGCGTACGACCTGTCCACGACGGCCGCCGTCTTCAGCGCGTTCTGCGAGGCGCTGGGACTCGACCGTCCGCACATCGCGGGCAACTCCCTCGGTGGTCTGCTGGCCCTGGAGCTGGGCCGCGAGAAGGTCGTACGGTCCGTCACCGCGCTCTCCCCGGCCGGGTTCTGGTCCCAGGCCGAACGCCGCTACGCCTTCGGGGTGCTGCTCACCATGCGGCAGATCGCCCGCCGGATGCCGCTCCCGATGGTCGAGCGCCTGTCGCGCACGGCGGCCGGCCGCACCGCCCTGACGAGCACCATCTACGCCCGCCCCGGCCGCCGCTCACCCGAGGCCGTGGTCGCCGAGACGCTCGCGCTGGTCAACGCCCCCGGGTTCGACGACACGCTCCGGGCCGGCACTGACGTCCAGTTCACCGACGACCTCCCCGGCCTGCCGGTCACCGTGGCCTGGGGCACCCAGGACCGGCTGCTGCTGCGCCGCCAGGGCGTCCGGGCCAAGCACTTGATCCCGCGTGCGCGGCTCGTGCGGCTGCCCGGCTGCGGGCACTGCCCGATGAGCGACGACCCGGCGCTGGTCGCGCGCGTCATCCTCGACGGCAGCCGCTGACAGGCGTGGGAACCGCGTCGACGCACCTGCTCCCAGGGCCACTCCGGCGCCGACGAGGGCGCTGCCGACGGCCTGGGCGACCCCGTAGGAGCCCGTTCCGACGAGCGGCGCGGTTCCGGCCGCCGCGACCGGGATGAGGCCGGAGAAGAGCGTGGCGCGCTCCGCGCCGATCCGCTGCAGGCCCATGTACCAGCACACGAAGCCGACGACCGTGACGACCGCCGCCTGCCACAGCAGCGCGGCGGCCTCGGTGGCATCGGGGCGCCGCAGCCAACCGGTCCCGTCGAGGAGCAGCCCGGCCGTCGCCGCCTCGATCGCGGCCACACCGCACACGGTGGCCGACAACAACCGCGGCCCCAGGGGTCGCAGCACGGGCACCGCGAGCACCGCGAAGCCCACCTCTCCCGCAAGTGCGCACCCGGAGAAGGCGATTCCGGCGGCGTCCGTACGGCCCCACCCCTGGACGGTGAACGCGCCGACGGCGACGAGCGACGCCCCGTAGAGCACGATCCTGCGGGGACGACGTCCCTCCAGAAGCGGGACGAGGGTCGCGACGACCACGGGGGCGCAGCCCACGAAGACGCCCGGGACGGCCGGTTCGGCGCCGTGTTCGGCGGCGATGACGGCCAGGTTGAAGCCGACCATGCCGATGGCCGCGAGCAGTGCGAGTCGGACCCATTGGCGTGGCGTGAGTGCGCGCAGCCGGTATGTCGCGTCCTTGCCGGTGAATGGAAGCAGCAGCAGACAGGCGAGGCCGTAGCGCAGGAACTGGCCGCCCGCGTACGGGTAGTGGCCGAGAACGCTGTTGGCGGTGAAGGACGCGCCGACGAGGACGCAGGCGAAGGCGGCGAGTGGGGCGCCGCGGGCGGCGGTTGAGGTCATGGCCGCGACGCTAGGGAGCGTGGCGGTCCGGTTTAAGGTCCACTTCCATGACGTCATCGCGGACCAATCCGGAGGGGCCGACCGATCCGGAGGGTCTGACGGGTTCCGCCGCGTGGGAGCTGCTGCTGCCCGCCGTCTCGGCACCGGCACGCACGCGTGGCCGTTCGCTTCAGGCCGCGTTGCGCGAGGCGGTGCGCTCGGGGCGGCTGGCGCCGGGCACGCGGCTGCCGTCGAGCCGGGACCTGGCGGCCGACCTCGGGGTGTCGCGGGGGCTGGTCACGGAGGCGTACGAGCAGTTGACGGCGGAGGGGTATCTGCGCAGCGGCCGGGGTGCGGGTACCTGGGTGGGCGGTGCCGTGCGGGCGGCGCGGCCACGCGCGCGTGATCTCGCACCGCGCTCCCCCGGCGCCCGGGTCGACTTCGTGCCCGGGACGCCCGACCTGTCGCTGTTCCCGCGCGCAGCCTGGGCCGCCGCGCAGCGCGGTGTGCTGGCGGAATCGCCGCACGACCTGCTCGGCTATCCCGATCCACGCGGGCTGCCCCGGTTGCGTACGGCTCTCGCGGAACTGCTGGCGCGCCGCCGGGGTGCGGTCGCCGATCCGGAGCGGTTGATCGTGGTCTCCGGAGTGGCGCAGGCTACGGCGCTGCTCGGATTCGTGCTCCACGCGCGCGGGATGCGCACCGTCGGCGTCGAGGATCCGGGCAGCCCGCAGCACGACGCCCTGTACGCCTCGGCGGGCGTCGGCACCGTACCGCTGCCCCTGGACGGCGAAGGCCTGGCCATCGGGCCACTACGGACGTCCGGCGTGCGGGCGGTGGTGGCGACGCCCGCCCATCAGTTCCCGACCGGCATCGCCTACTCCGCGCGACGGCGGACCCAACTCCTCGACTGGGCGCGGTCGGTGGACGGCCTGGTCTTCGAGGACGACTACGACGGCGACTTCCGCTACGACCGGGCCCCCGTGGGCGCACTCCAGGGCCTCGACCCGGAGCATGTCGCCTACGCGGGCTCGGTCAGCAAATCGCTCGCCCCGGGGCTGCGGCTCGGCTGGCTGCTGGTGCCCGAGTCGCTGGCCGTCGAGGTCGTAGAGCGCAAGCGGACCATGGATCTCGGCCACCCGACCCTCGACCAGGCGCTGTTCGCACGCTTCCTGGAGCGCGGCGACTACGACCGCCAGTTGCGCCGCTGCCAGCGCGCCTACCGGCAGCGGCGTGACACCCTGGTCGCCGCCCTGGAGGAACACTTTCCCGGAGCGGAGGTCACCGGGATCGCCGCGGGACTGCACGTCATCGCCGAACTCCCGGAGAAGTACGGCCCCCAGGACGACTTCCTGCAACGGGCGGCCTCCGCCGGTGTCGCGGTGCGCCCGCTCACCGCCTACGCACACGCACACCCGCGTGCGGACGACGCCGTCGTACGGCTCGTCCTGGGGTACGCGCATCTGTCTCCCGGTCGGATCCGCGCGGGTGTACGTCTGATGGCCGGCGCCCTGCACCCGGACGGCCTCTGATGTCACGCGTTCCGTTGTTCACCCGTGGTTTCCGTACGCGCTGCGGCGCACCAGTAGTTGTGGCGGTGCACCCTGACCGCATCCCGTCCGTGGAGGCGCAACCCATGTCGCAACGTCCGTTCCCCGCTCGCCGCAGCGTCCTGCGCGGCACCCTGGCCGCGTCGGCGGCCCTGACCGTGCCCGCCGCCCTCGGCGCCGCGCCGGCCTTCGCCCTGTCCGGACGTCCGAAGGCGGGCTGGGGTGTGCAGGCGGGGGACGTGACCTCCGACTCCGGTCTGGTGTGGGTGCGTTCGGACCGCCCGGCCCGGATGATCGTTGAGACTTCGGCCACCGAGTCGTTCCGCAATCCGCACCGGTGGCACGGTCCGCTGCTCGGCCCGGACACCGACTTCACCGGCACCACCCGGCTGCGCGGGCTGCCCTCGGGGCAGCAGATCCACTACCGGGTCCTGCTCGCCGACCCCGACGACCCGCGCCGCACCGGCGAACCGGTCGCCGGCACATTCCGTACGGTGCCGACCGGGCGGCGCGGTGTGCGCTTCCTCTGGTCCGGAGACCTGGCGGGCCAGGGCTGGGGCATCAACCCGGACCTGGGCGGCTACCGCATCTACGACGCCATGGCCAAGCTGGATCCGGACTTCTTCGTGTGCAGCGGCGACAACATCTACGCCGACGGTCCGATCACGGCGACGCAGGCCCTGCCCGACGGCAGCCTGTACCGGAACGTCACCACGGAGGAGAAGTCCAAGGTCGCCGAGACCCTGGCCGAGTTCCGCGGCAACTTCCGCTACAACCTGCTGGACGAGAACCTCAAACGGTTCAACGCCCAGGTGCCGTCGATCATCCAGTGGGACGACCACGAGGTCCGCAACAACTGGTACCCGGGCGAGGTGATCGCCGCCACCGACACCCGCTACACGGAGAAGAGCGTCGACGCCCTGGCGGTACGTGCCCGGCGGGCGTTCAGCGAGTACTTCCCGATCTCGACGCTGCGGCCGGGCGCGAAGGAGGGCCGGGTCCAGCGCGTGATGCGGCACGGTCCGCTGCTCGACGTGTTCGTCCTGGACATGCGGACCTACCGCAACGCCAACTCGCCCGACAAGCAGACCGTGGACCCGCAGGGCATCCTGGGCCGTGAGCAACTGGAGTGGCTCAAGCGGGAGTTGTCGCGGTCGCGCGCGGTGTGGAAGGTGATCGCCGCCGACATGCCGCTCGGCCTGGTCGTGCCCGACGCCACCGAGGGCAAGGCGAACATCGAGGCGGTCGCGCAGGGCGACCCGGGCGCGCCGCTGGGGCGTGAGCTGCAGATCGCCGAACTGCTGCGGTACGTCAAGCACAGGCGGATCACCGGCACCGTGTGGCTGACGGCCGACGTGCACCACACCTCCGCCCAGCACTACCAGCCCTCGCGGGCCGCGTTCACCGACTTCGAGCCGTTCTGGGAGTTCGTCTCCGGTCCGCTGAACGCGGGCGCCTTCCCGGCCAACGACCTCGACAACACCTTCGGTCCGGAGCGGGTGTTCGTGAAGGCGCCGACCGTGGCGAACGTGTCGCCGGCCGAGGGCTACCAGTTCTTCGGCGAGGTCGACATCGACGGCCACAGCGGGGAACTGACGGTGCGTCTGCGGGAGTCGGACGGCACCGTGCTGTTCACGCAGACCCTTCAGCCGGGACGGGTCGGTCAGTAACTCCACTACCCTCGAACCTGTGCCGCGCACCGGCGTCATCCCCCGGTGCGCGGTGCGCTTCGCGGCGCGCCAACATCCGCGCACGGACCGCGTTTTCGCAGGTCAGGCCGATTGTCAGTGGTGGCCTTTACGGTTTTTCCATGACGCGATCTTTGCAGGCCGTGACCTATCGCCGACCCTCCGCGCTGGAGTCGTCGGAGAGTGGACGACGCCTCGGGCTGGAGACCTCACAGGGGGCGACTCCTTCGGGTGTCACCGACCATCCTCGCTTCTTCGCGGGCTTCCTGACCTCGCCTCAGGTCGCCTCGGCGGCGCTGCTGGCGGTGGCCGACGTGGCGGGTGCGCGGTACTACCAGCGCCAACTGGCCGCCTCCCTGGACCCGGTGGTGACGGCGGGCGGTGACCGGCTGCGCTTCGAGTCCTTCTCCGGCTGCGGCGGGGTGTACGCGCGACTGGACGTCCTCGGCCCCGGTCTCGACGGCGGCGAGGTGGGACACGGCACGACGAACGTCGACGTCAACAACCCCCTGCGCGAGGCCCTGTCACGGATCGGCTCGGACGATCCGCTCCATCTCCGGGTCGGCCCCGAGGAGTTGGCCGTGACGACACTGGACGGCCCGGTGCTGGAGAAGAAGGTGCCGCTGCCGGACCGCTGGCTGCGTGGCTTCGCGGAGGCGCAGGTCATAGCGGCCGGCTTCGACCTGCGGGCCGAGCTGCCCGCGGCGGAGGCGGTCCGCTTCCTGCGCTCGCTCCCGAAGGCCGGCGCGCGCGGCACCACGAGCGGCCCCCGCTGGGTCGTACCGGCGGGCCGCGGCCTGCGCCCCACCACCCGCCCCGTCCCGGGCGCGGTGTGCCTGCCCGGCCCGGAGCGGCTGATCGCCCTCCAGCGGGTCCTGCGCCACGCGACGGCCCTGCGGATCTACGGCCCCTCGGTCGTCGGCGCCGACGCCACGGCCGGTGCGTGGGAGGCCGTCCTGCCGGGGATGCGGCTGACCCTCACGCTGTCGCCGGACGCGTCGCGCGGCTTCTCCGGCGAGGGAGGCGTCCTGGACGCGCTCGCGACCGACGAGGCCGGTGCGGACGCCGAGTTGATCGCCGTGCTGCTGGCCTGGGAGCCCCGCATCGACGTCGCCGACCTGGCCGCCGCCTCGGGGCTCACCCCCCTGCGGGTCCGCGCCGCGCTAATCCGGCTGGGCACTTCCGGGCGCGTCGGATACGACACGGCGGAGGCGGCCTACTTCCACCGTGAACTGCCGTACGACGCCCAGCGGGTGGAGCGTCACAATCCGCGGCTGCGCTCGGCCCGCGCGCTGGTGGCCGCGGGCGCGGTGCGTCTGGAGGGCGCGATCGGCACGGTGACGGCCGAGGACGGTCATGTGCACCGGGTGCGGGACGAGGCGGGGGTGCTGAGTTGCAGCTGTGTGTGGTGGGCGAAGTACCGGGGCGGGCGCGGGCCGTGCAAGCACGCGCTGGCGGTGCGGATGGTGCGGCGGGGTGCCCCGGTGGAGCGGAACATGGTTCGGGTCGACGGGGGTGTGCGATGAGTGCGCTGATGGAAGCGGTGCGGGCGGGGCGGACCGCCGAGGTGGTGGGGTTGCTCGACGGGCTGACGGATCCCGAACGCCGGGCGTTCCTGCCGGAGTTGAAGGACCTCCGCAAGGAGCTGCGCACGGCGCCGTGGGGTCATCCGTCCCGCCATGCCTATCCCACGCTGCACGCGGCCGGTGCCGCCTGTGAGACGGGGGCAGCTGCCGCGGTGAGCTGGATCGCCGGCAGCGACATGCGCTGGTCGCAGTCGTCGGCGGCGCTGCTGATCCACATCCTGGGCGACCGCGATGCCTCCTGGCTGGCCGATGTGACGCACCGCCTTGCCGGGCGTCCGGCCTCCGCCGGTGTGTCGTACGAGCTGATGGCGGGTCTGGTCCGGCTCTCCGGTTGTCCGGTGCCGACGACGGAGACCTATGTACAGGCCTGGGTGTCGCACACCGGTCAGCTGTGGCAGCTCGGGGACACCCTGTTCGAGCGGCTGCGCAGGGATCCTCACCTGGCGGAGCTGACGGCCGCGCTCTTCGAGACGAACGAGGTCGCCGGCCCCATGGAGTGGTCCTCGAGGGAGAACGTGGACGGCTGGGTCGACGCGATCGCCCGGCTCACCGTCGAGGGCGCCCTGGACCGGAAGCGGACGGCGGACGCCTGTGTGACCCGGCTGCTGCGGGGCGGTTCGACTCTCGATCAGCGGGCGTTCCTTCGCGTGTTGAAGGGGCTCGCCCTCACCCGCGAGGAGGAGCGGGCGCACATCGCCGACTGGCTGGCCCTGGCCTCGGACGCGGTGCCCACCGTGGCCTCGCACGCCCAGGGGGTGCTCGGCTCCCTCGCTCTGGACGGGGAGTTGACGCCGCGCCGACTGGCGGAGATGTCCGACGCGGTGCTGTTCAGGTCCGAGAAGAAGCTCGTCCGGGCACAGCTCGTGCTGCTGGGAAAGGTGCTGGCTCGGGACGCGTCTGCCGCCGCCGAGGTGCTGCCCGCCCTCGCGTTCGCCTTCGGGCACGCGGACACCGAGGTGCAGGAGCGGGCGCTGAAACTGGTCGAGCGGCACCTCAAGAAGGTCGACTCCCCCGAGGTACGGGCCGAACTCGCCGCGGCGGCCGACCAGTTGATCCCCGCCCTGCGCGCCCGCGCGGTGGAGACGCTGGGAGCGGCACCAGCGACAGCGGCGGCGGTAGTCCACGAGGAGGTGCTTCCGCCGCCCCCGGTGCCGACCCGCCTCGCGCCGGTACCCGTGTCGGCGGTCGAACTCGCCGAGGAAGTGGGGGCGTTGCTGGCGTCCGACGGCGATGTGACGGCGTTCGAGCGCGCGTTGGACGGACTCGTCCGTCACACCTACCAGGACCGGGACGCCCTGGTGGAGGCATTGGGCCCGGTGTTCGCGCGCCGCTGGTGGGACAGCCCCGATCCAGTGAGCGTCCGTGCGGACAACCACTTCAGCAGGAAACACAACGGACTCAACAGCGCGGCAGAGAGTCTCGACCTCCTGCTGGCCACCCTCCGGGACAGCGTGCACACCGCCACACTCCACGACGCCGTCCAGCACGGCGGCTCCCGGTCCCCGGTGTGCGGACACAGCCCGCTGTCCGGAGCCTTCGACGCGCGCATCTGGGAGGTGGCGTACCGCATCCGCGCGGAGCCGCTGCCGTTCCTGCTGTCGACCCCCAGCTGGAGCACCGGCCTGCTGGAGCCGGACGAGCTGGTGGCCAGACTCGACACCTATCGGCGCCTGGGCGCGCGGGTCTCGACGGCGGACTTCGCGCAGGCGCTGCTGCGGGTGCGCCGCGGGGACCGGGCGGCGGCAGCGGCGGCAGCCGAGCGCGCGGCGGCGCTCGGTACGGCGGAGGGAGGCCGGCTCGCCCGATGGCTGTCGTCCGGGGAACCCGTGCTGCCCACGAGCCGACGACGGTCCGCCGGGGCCCGCGTCCAGCTCGAATTCGGTGAACTCGTGTCGCTGCAGGCCGACTTCCCGGCGGGGTTCCGGGAGCTGGGGCAGCCAACGACGGTCTACGGCGAGCGCTGGTACTGCTACCACTGGAACCGGGACATGCAGCAGCACTGGCTCGCGATACTTCCCGAGCTGCGCGAGCTGGTGGCGGTGCGGCTGGTGCGGGAGGTGTCCGCCGCGGCCGTGGACGACACCCGGGGCGCGGCCACCGTCCTCCCGTCGCTCGCCGAGTCCGACGGCGCGGCCGGTGAGGCGACGCACCTGTGTCTGGCGTACGGGCTCGGCGCCCGGCACCCCGGGGACCGGCTCGCCGCGGTGGACGCGTTGCTGGTGCTCGCGGCACGGGGACAGCTGGACGGGGACCGGCTGGGCACGGATCTCGGGCAGTTGGTGCGGAGCGGTGCGGTGAAGCCCTCGCGGCTCGCCGAGTCGATGCGGACGGGGGCCGCCACCGGGGCGAACACGAGCATATGGGGGATCCTCCGGCACACCCTGACCGCGCTGCTCGCCGATCTCGACGGGGACATCAAGCCCGCGCCGGCGCGGGGTCTCGGGGATCTGCTCGCCGTGGCCGCCGAGTGCGCGGAGCGGTCCGGGGCGCGGGGCGAGCTGCCGCATCTGGCGCAGACGGCGGACCGGACCGGCTCGTCCCGACTGGTCACGCAGGCACGTCGGCTGCGCAGCGCGCTGGTGACCGGGGTGGCCGCATGACGTAGGACGCCGGGGCTGACCTTCAGGGCAGCACACTCGTAAAAAGAACTGCAAAAGGTACAGAACCACGCTTTTACCGGTCGGTCACAGAGCGTTCGTGATCACGCAACACCCTTCCTTCACAGTGGTTGCATGAGTCGAGACATGTCTGATGTGACGCGTGCCAGGCACGGGCGTCCGGTGCACCACTGGCGGCGCGACCTGGTGGAGCTGGCGGCGCTGTTCACGGCGGTCGCGGTGGCGGACGTCGTGGCGAATCTGGTGGGGCACGGGCCCGGGGGCCCGGCGCTGCTGGCGATCTCCGCGCTGGCGCTGATCGCCACGGCGGGGTTCCACACATGGTGGTCACGCCGCCACGGTCATGCGCCTCCTGCGGGCGATACCGGTGCCCGGTCGGCCGCGCTGGTGCGGCAGGCCGGGCCCTCCGAATCGGAGTCCCCGCACGAGTCCGAGTCGGAGTCCCAGAAGTCGTCCGTGGCGCCCGACGGCGTCGCCGAGCCGGCCACGCTGTGGCGCATGCGGACCACGGTGCGGGACGCGCCCGGATCGCTGGCCGCGCTGTGCACGGCGCTGGCCGGACGGCAGGTCGACATCCTGAGCCTGCAGACGCATCCGCTGGCCGAGGGCACGGTGGACGAGTTCCTGCTGCGGGCGCCGGGCGAGATCGCGGCGTCCGAGATCACCCGGGTGGTGGCGGCGGCCGGCGGTTCGAGCACCTGGATCGAGCGGGCCGACGCCCACGATCTGGTGGACGCGCCGACCCGGGTCCTGGGCCTGGCCACCCGCACGGCCCTGGACGCGGCGGAACTGCCGCTGGCGCTGCGGCAGTTGCTGGGCCGCTGCACCATTCGTTCGCTGCCCGCGGCCACTTCGGGCAAGGGACGCGAGCCGGAGTCGGTGCCGACGGACGGGGCGTTGGAGGACACGGTGATGCGGCTGCGGGCGCCGGAAGGCGGAGTGATCACCGTGGAGCGGCCGTATCTGCCGTTCACTCCCACCGAGTTCGCCCGGGCGCGGGCGCTGGTGGAGTTGGACGCCCGGCTCGGTCCGCGCATCCCGCGCAGCCAGGACGTGCTGACGCTGCCCGAGGGCAACGCGATCACCGTGCGGCGCGCGGACACCGGCGACCTGGACGCGGCGCGGGAGATGCACGAGCGCTGCTCCGCGCGCACGCTCGGCATGCGGTATCACGGGCCGATCGGTGACGCCGACCGCTATCTCAACCACCTGCTCTCCCCGCGCTTCGGCCGGACACTCGCCGTGCAGACAGCGTCGGGACGGATCGTCGGACTCGGGCACCTGCTGTGGGACGGGGACGAGACGGAGGTCGCGCTGCTTGTCGAGGACGACTGGCAACGGCGGGGGATCGGGAGCGAGTTGCTGGGGCGGCTGGTCGGGATGGCCGTCGAGGCCGGGTGCGAGAGCGTGTATGCCGTGACGCAGGCGTCCAACACGGGGATGGTGGCGGCGATGCGGGGGCTTGAGCTGCCGCTCGACTATCAGATCGAGGAGGGGACGTTGGTGGTCACGGCTCGGTTGGGTACGGCGGTGGGAGCTGCCGAGGTCACGGAGTTCGGAAGGGCCGAAGCGCCGTAGGGGTTGCGGTTTCGTTGGCGGGTGCGGGTGCGTTGTGGCTGGTCGCACCCCTCGGCGGAGCCGCATATGAATACAGCCCCGCGCCCCTGGATGGCGCCAGCGCGCCGTCCAGGTCCGCCCACAGGTCCTCGACGTCCTCCAGGCCCACCGACAACCGAAGCAGACGGTCGCTCACCCCGGCGCCCCGCCGGTCCGCCTCCTCCACCACCCGATGGCTGATCGACGCCGGATGTTGGATCAGGCTGTCCACGCTGCCGAGGCTCACCGCCGGGGTGACAAGGCGGACGCGGCCAATGACCTCGTGGGGGTCGCCGTAGGTCTCGAAGGCGATCATCGCGCCGCCGATACGCGGGTAGTGGACGTGGGCCACGCGCGGGTCGGCGGAGAGGCGGCGGGCGAGTTCGGCGGCGGTGGCGGAAGCGGCCCGTACCCGGATCGGCAGGGTCGCGAGGCCGCGCAGCAGCAGATAGCCGGCCAGCGGATGAAGTACGCCGCCGGTCGCGAAGCGGATCTGGCGCAGTCGCCCGGCGAACTCCTCGTCGCAGGCCACCACGCCCGCCATCACATCGCCGTGCCCGCCGAGGTACTTGGTGGCACTGTGCAGGACGAGGCGTGCGCCGTGTTCGGCGGGGCGTTGCAGGACGGGGGTGGCGAAGGTGTTGTCCGCGAGGAGGGGCACCGAGCCGCAGGAGTGGGCGACGGCGCGCAGGTCGAGTTCGGCGAGGGTCGGGTTGGCCGGTGACTCGACGACTACCAGCCCGGTGTCGGGGCGCAGCGCGTCGGCGATGCCGGCCGGGTCGGTCCAGGTCACCTCGGAGCCGAGCAGCCCGGCGGTGAGCAGGTGGTCGCTGCAGCCGTAGAGGGGTCGTACCGCCACGACATGGCGCAGCCCCGTCGAGGCGCGCGCCAGCAGGACCGCGGTCAGGGCCGCCATGCCGCTGGCGAAGGCGACCGCGCTGTCGGTGCCTTCGAGGCGGGCGAGGGCGGTTTCGAAGCGGGCGACGGTCGGGTTGCCGAGGCGGCCGTAGACGGGCGGGCCGTCGGGTTCGGCGCCGGTGGTGGCGAAGGCGTCGATGCGGGCGGCCTCGCCACGGCTGTCGTACGACGGGTAGGTGGTCGACAGGTCGATGGGCGGGGCGTGCAGGCCCTGCCGGGCGAGGTCGTCGCGGCCGGCGTGCACGGCTTCGGTGTCCAGTGCGCGCCGGGCCGGAGAGGGGTACAGGCTCGTTGGGTCCATGGGGAGAAGAGTGAACATCCACCGGGTTTGCGTGCCGAACCTCCGTGTTACGTTCGACCGATGAGCGAAAGTGTCGTACTCGATCCGGTGGATCTTCATCTGCTGCGGTTGTTGCAGAACGACGCCCGGGCGACGTATCGCGAGCTCGCGGCGCAGGTCGGGGTCGCGCCGTCGACGTGTCTGGACCGGGTGGCGCGGTTGCGCCGGGCCGGTGTGATCCTCGGGCATCAACTGCGGCTCGATCCGGCGAAGTTGGGGCGCGGTCTGGAGGCGCTGCTGTCGGTGCAGGTCAGGCCGCACCGGCGGGAGCTGGTGGGGCCGTTCGTGGAGCGGGTGCGGGCGTTGCCGGAGTCGCGGAGCGTGTTCCATCTGACCGGGCCCGACGACTATCTCGTCCATGTGGCCGTCGCGGACATGGCGGACCTGCAGCGGCTGGTCCTGGACGAGTTCACGTCACAGCGGGAAGTGGCGCGCGTGGAGACCCGGTTGATCTTCCAGCAGTGGGACTGCGGGCCCTTGCTGCCCCTTGCCACGCCCGTAGCTGAATCGGGGTGACGGGGAGAAGTCCCAGGTATGAGGATGGTCCCCATGTCGCAGACCAATACTCCGCTGCCCCGGCAGGTCGCCGACGCCTACGTCGACGATCTCATCGCCCTCAACCCGGTCATCGGTACGTATCTCGGCGTGAAGGAGAGTTCGAGCAGGCTGCCCGATCTCTCCCCCGCAGGTCAGGAACGACTCGCGGAGCTTCAGCGGGCGACCCTCGCGAAGCTCGACGAGGCAGAGCGCCGACCCGGGGCGGACAGTGGTGTCGAGCGCCGGTGCGCGCGCCTGCTGCGCGAGCGGCTGACCGCCGCACTCGGCGTGCACGACACCGGCGAAGGTCTGCGCGAGGTGGGCAACCTGCACACCCCCGCGCACTCGGTGCGTGATGTGTTCACGGTGACTCCGGCGCAGACCGAAGAGGACTGGGCGGCGATCGCCGAGCGGCTGCGCGCGGTGCCCAGCGCGCTGGCCGGCTACCGCGAGTCCCTCCAACTGGGCCTGGACCGCAAGCTGTTCGCGGGCCCGCGCCCGACAGCCACGTTCATCGGCCAGCTCACCGAGTGGTCGGACCCGGATGGGGAAGGGCGCGGCTGGTACGAGGACTTCGCCTCGGCGGGACCCGAGTCCCTGCGCGCCGAGCTGGACGAGGCCGCCCGCGGGGCGACCGCGGCCCTGGTGGAGCTGCGGGACTGGCTGCGGGACGTGTACGCGCCGACGATCGACGGCGCGCCGAACACGGTGGGCCGTGAGCGGTACGCGCGCTGGGCGCGCTACTACAACGGTACGGAGCTGAACCTCGACGAGGCCTACGCGTACGGCTGGTCCGAGTACCACCGGCTGCTCGCGGAGATGAAGCGGGAGGCCGAGAAGATCCTGCCCGGCGCCGAGACCCCTTGGGTGGCGCTCGCCCACCTCGACGAGCACGGGCGGCACATCGAGGGTGTCGACGAGGTCCGTGACTGGCTCCAGGGCGTGATGGACCGGGCGATCGAGGAACTGGACGGCACCCACTTCGAACTCGCCGAGCGGGTACGGCGGGTGGAGTCGCGGATCGCGCCCGCGGGCAGTGCGGCGGCGCCGTACTACACGTCCCCTTCGCAGGACTTCTCGCGGCCGGGCCGCACCTGGCTGCCGACCATGGGACAGACCCGGTTCCCGGTCTACGACCTCGTCTCGACCTGGTACCACGAGGGGGTGCCCGGCCATCACCTCCAGCTCGCCCAGTGGGCGCATGTCGCCGAGGACCTGTCCCGCTACCAGGCGTCCGTCGGCATGGTCAGCGCCAACGCCGAGGGCTGGGCGTTGTACGCGGAGCAACTGATGGACGAGCTGGGTTACTTGACCGACGCGGAGGAGCGACTCGGCTTTCTGGACGGGCAGATGATGCGGGCCACCCGGATCATCGTCGACATCGGCATGCATCTGGAGCTGGAGATCCCGGCGGACTCGCCGTTCCACCCCGGTGAACGGTGGACGCCCGAGCTGGCGCAGGAGTTCTTCGGGGCGCACAGCAGCCGTCCCGCCGACTTCGTGGAGAGCGAGCTGACCCGCTATCTCACGATCCCGGGTCAGGCCATCGGCTACAAACTCGGCCAGCGGGCCTGGCTGTTGGGCCGGGAGAACGCGCGGCAGCGGCACGGCGAGGACTTCGACCTGAAGGCCTGGCACATGGCCGCGCTGTCGCAGGGTTCGCTGGGTCTGGACGACCTGGTGGACGAGTTGTCGCAGCTCTGACGCCGGGTGCGGTATCGGCGGCCGGGTCCGGGAGTTCGGGATCCGGCCCGCCCTCCGCATTCGGCACCGGAGGCATCCGGCACCAGGGGCCGAAGTCCCTTCAGCCCCCGGTCAGTTGGGAAGTCGTCGCAGTTGGACGAGGCCGAGCCAGGTCTCCGGGCCCGGCTGGGCGCGGCCCGCGCGGACGGCGTAGCGTCCCGGTTCCAGGTCGACCTTCAGATGCTCGGTGCCCTCGGAGTCCCGCCCGGGCCACGCCGAGTCGAACAGCACCAGCGGTCCGGGTACGTCCCACCGCACCTCGTTCTCCCAGGTCGCGCCGGCGAGCGCGGCGGGTACGCCGGCCAGCACCTCGTCCTCGGAGTCCGCGGCACACCACCGTACGAACGTGCCGTGCTCCGGCAGGAAGGACGTCGAGGCGGGTTCGTCCCCCAGGACCAGGGCCGCGCTGTCCCCCACCGGCAGCAGGCCGACACACCCGCCGACCTCGCACGCCCGGTCGTAGTCCGAGGCCAGTTCGTCGCCGTCGGCTCCCGTCCAGAACGGCAGCACCGTCTCCGGTACCGCTATGAGCGGGCCGCCGCCCGATTCCACCCACTGCACCGCCGTGTCCGGCTCCGCATATCGCGCCATGGGCAGAACCTAACGCACAGCGAGCCCACATGTTCGTGGTTCGAGCTGCCGCGCGCGCCGCCAACTCGCCTGCGGGTACGGCTCGTTCGCGGTCGGCGCCGGCTTCAGCAGCCGCAGTCGTCCGCGCCGACCGGCGCCGTCAGCGGGTCGGCCGGGCGCCGTTCCCGCCCCTCCCAGGTCTCGAACTCGAAGCCCTCGCGCACCCAGTACTCGAAGCCGCCGAGCATCTCCCGTACCTGGTGACCGAGTTCGGCGAGGGCGAGGGCCGCTCGGGTGGCGCCGTTGCAGCCGGGGCCCCAGCAGTACGTCACCACCGGCACGGACCTGTCGAGGAGTCGCCCGGCCTGTTCGGGGATGAGCGCGGTGGGGAGGTGGACCGCTCCGGGGATGTGCCCCTGGTCCCAGGACTCGGTGGAGCGTGAGTCCACGAGGACGAAAGCAGGGTCGCGGGAGGCCAGCGCGGCGGCCACGTCGGAGACGTCGGTGTGGAAGGCGAGGCTCGCGTGGAAGTGGGCGGCGGCTGCCGCGGGGGTGGTGCTGCTCATGGATGACCGGCCTTTCACCGAGGTGTCCTGACACCCGGAAATCTACGGTCGGCGGCCTGCCCCCTGAAGTGACGATTCCCGGCGTCCCCCTTGATCTGCCGGGGATTCCCCTGCTATTTCTCAGGAATGACCGCGTATTCCCCGGACGCCACCGACTGGCGCATCCTCGACGTCCTCCAGCGGGAGGGCCGGGCCGGTTTCGCCGAGCTGGCCCGTGCCGTGTCCATGTCCGCGAGCGCGGTCACCGAGCGGGTGCGGCGGCTGGAGGAGGCGGGGGTGATCCAGGGGTACACGGCGGTCGTGGACCCGGAGCGGCTCGGCCTGCCGATCCTGGCGTTCGTGCGGCTGCGCTATCCGAACGGCAACTACAAGCCGTTCCACGATCTGGTCGCGGTGACGCCGGAGATCCTGGAGGCGCATCACATCACAGGCGACGACTGCTTCATGATCAAGGTCGCGGCCCGCTCGATGCGCCACCTGGAGGAGGTCTCGGGACGGATCGGCGCGCTGGGCTCGGTGACCACCAGCGTCGTCTACTCCTCACCGCTCCCCCGCCGCCCGCTGGGTCACTGATCTCACTGACCCCGCTGGCGTACGGCCGACCCCGCCCGCCCCTTCACGACCTCCAGCTGCGTGTGGATGCGCCGCCGCAGGTCGGCGACATGGCTGACGATGCCCACGCTGCGGTCCCGTTCGCGCAGTGAGTCGAGGACGTCGAGGACCTCGTCGAGGGTCTGCTCGTCGAGGCTGCCGAAGCCCTCGTCGATGAAGAGGGTGTCGAGCCGGACCCCGCCGGCCTCGTCGGTGACCACGTCCGCGAGGCCGAGCGCGAGGGCGAGCGAGGCGAAGAACGTCTCGCCGCCGGACAGCGTCGCCGTGTCCCGCTCCCGCCCGGTCCACGCGTCGACGACATGCAGTCCGAGTCCGCTGCGGCCGCGCCCGGCCCGGTCGTCGGAGTGGACGAGGGTGTAGCGGCCGGACGACATGCGCTGCAGCCGTACGGTCGCGGCGGCGGCGACCTGTTCCAGGCGGGCGGCGAGGACGTACGACTCCAGCCGCATCCGGCGTTCGTTGTCCGCCGAGGTGCCCGCGGCGAGGGCGGCGAGGCGGGCCACCCGGTCGTACTCCTCGCGCAGCGGCGCCAGTTGACGTGCTCCGGCCGCCGACCGGGCGGAGAGCCGGTCGAGTTCGGTGCAGCGCCGGGCCGCCGCGTCGCGCGCGGAGGCCGCGTCCCGGGTCCGCCGCTCGGCCGCGCTCGCGGCGAGCTCCGCCGCGTCCGGGTCGGCGGGCGGCTGCTGGGCGGCTGCGGCCGTGTCGGTCTCCGCCAGCACCGACCGTACGGCGGCCTCCTCCGACTGCCAGGCGTCCAGGCGCCGTTGGAGTTCGCGATGGGCACTGTCGTCGAGGAGGGCGTCGGCAGCCGCCTGCGGGGTCTCGAACCCGGCGCGGAAGGCGGCATCGGCGAGCCGTGCGTCGGCGTCCTTCAGCCTCTGCGCGGTGTCCTCGGCGACCCGTGCGGTGTCGGCGGCGTCGGTGAGCAGCGCGGCCCGCCGCTCCAGCTGGGCGGCGCGCACTGCCACGCTGTCGGCGGTGCCCCGCGTCTGCGCCAACTCCTCCTCCAACAAGGCGCGTTCGCGGTCCAGGGTGTCGCGGAGGGCCGTACGGGAGGCGGCTCTGAGGGCGGCCTGCTGCTGGATGCCGGTCCGCCGGTCGTGCTCCTGCTCGGCCCGCCGCAGCTCCTCGGTCGCGGGGTGCAGCCAGGACGCGTCCCGGCGCGCCTGCTCGTACAGCCGCTCCAACTCCGCCACTTCGCCGGCCAGTTGATCGGTCGGCGCGTCCCCCGCCTCCGCCGTGGCTGCGGCGAGCGCTTCCCGTACGACGCCGAGGCGGCGCTCGGCCTCGGTGCGCTGTTCCTCGGCGCGCTGGTGGGCGGTGAGGGCCTGCTCCTCGGCCGCGCGGTCGACGTGTTCCGCGGACTTGCGTGCGGGGGCGGGGTGTTCGGAGGCGCCGCAGACCGCGCAGGGTTCGCCGTCGGTGAGGTGGGCGGCGAGTTCGGCGGCGATGCCGTTCAGCCGCTGCTCCTTGAGGTCGAGCCAGTGGGCGCGGGCCTCCACGGCGCGTTCGGCGCGGGCGAGCACCTGCCGCTGGGCGTCCTCCGTGTCACTGGCGAACTGGTCCCGCTGCCGGGCCGCCCGGAGCCGCCGCTCGGCGGGCTCGCGGCGGACGGCGAGCTGTTCGGCCCGGTTGGCGGCCTCCTGGGCCGACTCGATCCGGGTCCGCAGCTCCGCGCGGTTCGTGTCCCACCCGGCGAGCCAGGCCTCGGCCTCCTGCCGTACGTCCTCGTCGGCGCGCTCCTGCCGGTCCAACTCGGCGCGCTCCACGCCGAGTTCGGTCAGGCGCTGTTCGGCGCGGCGGGCCGACTCCAGGCCGCCGAGCTCCTCGGCGGCCCGGCGGGCGGCGGCGGCGAGCCCGGCCGCTCCGGCACCCGCGAAGGTCTCCGGCAGCAGGTCACGCGCGCGTGCCTCGGCCCGGGCGGCGTCCCGGTGCTCGCCCTCGGCGGCCTCCCGCAGCTCCAGCGCCGGCGCCACCGCCTCCGCCTTGCGCGCCCGCTCCATCCGCGCCTGCGCCTGCCGATAGCCGTCGGCGCGTTCCTCCAGGAGCGCGGCCCGCTCCCGCGCCTGCGCGAACCGCTGCTGCAGGCGCGCCAGTTCGCGTACGTCGGCCAGGTTCCGGTCGGCGGCGGCCCGGGCGGACTCGGCGGCGGTGAGGCGGCTGTGCGCGATGGTCAGCTGTTCGCGCGCGGTGCTGCGGGCGACGGCCGCCGCGCCCAACACCTCGGCGGCGAGGCCGGGTTCGCCCGGTGCGAGGTCCGGCAGCTCCATTGCGTTTCCGGCGGCCTGCTGCATGCGGTGCGCGTCGGCCAGCAACTCGGCGTCGCCCTGGCGGACTTGGGCCTCGGTGGCGCGCCGGCGCTCGGCGAGCCGCTTCTCGACCTCGGCGAAGCGGTGGGTGTCGAAGAGCCGGCCGAGCAGCTTGCCGCGCGCCTCGGCATCGGAGCGCAGGAACCGCGCGAACTCCCCCTGGGGCAGCAGCACGACCTGGCAGAACTGCTCCCGGCTCATCCCGAGCAGCTGGGTGATCTCCTCGCCGATCTCCTGGTGCGAGCGGCTGAGGTCCTTCCAGTCGCCGGCCGTCGCGTCGTACTCGCGCAGCCAGCTCTGTGCTTTGTCCAGTGTGCTGCCGGTGCCGCGCTTCTTGGGGCGCTCCCAGGGCGGCTGCCGGGTGAGTTCCAACCGCCGTCCGGCGACGGTCAGTTCGAGCCGGACCTCGGTGCGGGTGGCGGGCGCCGCGTGGTCGCTGCGCAGGGTGAGCCCCTGGCCGCTCTGGCGGACGCCGGGCACCGAGCCGTAGAGCGCGTAGCACACGGCGTCCAGGACGGAGGTCTTGCCTGCGCCGGTCGGTCCGTGCAGGAGGAAGAGGCCCGCGGAGGACAGTTCGTCGAAGTCGACGGTCTGGGACCCGCCGAAGGGCCCGAAGGCGGTGATGTCGAGCCGGTGCAGCCTCATCGCACACCCTCTCCGACCGAGAGCCGCGCGCTCACGGCGACACCTCCCGCACCACCGCGTCCGCGCGCACCGCGTCGAACGCCTCCTGGAGCACGGTCTGTTCGTCGTCGTCGGGTCCGGCGCCGCGCACATGGGCCACGAAGTCGTCGGCGATCTCCTGGTCGGTGCGGCCCGCGAGGCGCCTCGCGTACGACACGTCGGGGTCGTCCGGGGACCGCTCGGGGTCGAAGACCAGGCTGAGGGTGTGCGGGAAGCGCTCGGTGAGCCGGGCCATGGGGTCGGCCGGGCGCACCGGGTCGGTGAGCGTCGCCTCGACCCACGCCTCCTCGTGCCGCGCGAGCTCCGGATCGTCGAGCAGGTCCTCCAACGCGCCCCGGATCCGGGCCAGTTCGCGCGGAACCGGGCAGTCGACGCGCTCGGCGCCGACGGTCCCGTCGGCGTCCAGGTCGACGAGCCACATGCTCTTGCGGTGGTCGGCCTCGGAGAAGGAGTACGGCAGCGGTGAGCCCGAGTAGCGCACGCGTCCGGTGATGGTCTGGGAGCCGTGCAGATGCCCGAGCGCCACGTAGTCGACGCCGTCGAAGACACCGGCCGGTACGGCGGCGACCCCGCCGACGGTGATGTCCCGCTCGCTGTCGCTGGCCTCGCCGCCGGTGACGAAGGCATGGGCGAGGACCACGGAACGGGTGCCGGGCGGGCGGCCGGCGAGGTCGGCGCGGACGCGCTCCATGGCGGCGGCCAGCACCGCCTCGTGCCCGGCCTTCTCCACCCCGAACTCGGCCTTCACCAGGGCGGGTTCGAGATACGGCAGCCCGTAGAAGGCCACGTCGCCGAACGCGTCCGGAATCACCACAGGCGTCCCGCAGGCCGACGGCTCGGTGCGCAGATGGATGCCCGCGCGGTCGATCAGTCCCGCGCCGACGCCGAGGCGGCGGGCCGAGTCGTGGTTCCCGGAGATCATCACCGTGGGCACGCCCAGGTCGGCGAGCCGGTGCAGGGTGTCGTCGAAGAGCTCGACGGCGGCCAGCGGCGGTACGGCGCGGTCGTACACGTCTCCCGACACGACCACGGCGTCCACCGCGCGCTCGCGGACGGTGGCGACGAGGTGGCTCACGAAGTCGGCCTGGGCCCCGAGCATGTTCACTCGGTGGAACGCCCGGCCCAGGTGCCAGTCGGAGGTGTGCAGCAGTTTCATGGAGCCACCACGCTAGCGCCTGTGGCCCCCCTGCTTCACCACGGCCACACTCTTGCGCCTGCCACCTCGAACGAGAAGCCGCGAATATCCTTTATGCCGGCGCCGAACACCCCTTATGTCATGGCCTGGTACACGAGGTTGCGCAGCTGGCGGCGCAGCGGCGTGCGGTGTTTGCCCCAGGTGACGACCTGGGTGCAGAAGACCGCCGTGACCCCGTCGACCGGGTCCACGAAGAAGTGGGTGTTGGCCGCGCCGGACCAGCCGTACTCCCCCTTGTTGCCGAACGAGCCCGCGCCCACGGGGTCGGTCACGACGTAGAAGCCCAGCCCGAATCCGCAGCCGCGGTGCTCGTCGTCGGGGTACCGCCCGAAGGAGTTGATGTCGGCGCCGCCGGGGAGGTGGTTGGCCGTCATGTGCGCGAGGGTCCGGGGGCCGAGGAGCCGCTCGCCGTCCAGCTCGCCGCCGCCGACGAGCATGGCCGCGAACCGGTGGTAGTCCTCCAGCGTCGACACCAGTCCCGGCACACCGCTGCCGGAGGGGAACTGGGCCGGCTCGCGGAAGGTGGGCCGCAGTTCCTGGTTCACGGCGAGCCGGCCCGATTCGGAGTCCGGGCTGTAGATCTCGGCCAGGTCGGCCACCCGCTCGGACGCGAGCGCGAACGTCGTGTCGGTCATCCCGAGCGGACCGAGCACGTTGGACTCGATGAAGGTGTCGAGGCTCTCACCGCTGACCACCTCGATGATCCGGCCCAGGACGTCGACGCCCAGGGAGTAGTTCCAGGCGGTGCCCGGTTCGAACAGCAGCGGCAGGGCGCCCACATCGGCGCACATCTGCCGGAGCGTCGCGCCCGGCAGCGGCAGGACGTCCTGGCCGGCCTCGCGGTACAGCGCGTCGACGGGATCCATGTGGGCCAGTCCGAGGGTCAGCCCGGCAGTGTGGGTGAGCAGGTGGCGCACGGTCACCGGGTGAGCGGCCGGGCGCACCCGCACGCTCCCCGGCGACCCGCCGTCGTAGACCCGCATGTCGGCGAACTCGGGGATGTACTCGCCGACCGGGTCGTCGAGTCCGAGCAGTCCACGCTCCACCAGCATCATGACGGCGACGGACGTCACCGGTTTGGTCATGGAGTAGAGGCGCCACAGGGTTCCCGGCTCGACCGGCAGCCCCGCTTCGAGGTCGCGGAGTCCGCCGCCCGCCGCGTACACGGGTTCCCCGTTGCGGGCCACCAGCGCCGACCAGCCCGGGATGACCCCCAGTTCGGTCTGCCGGTCGAAGAACTCGGTGATCCGGCCCAGCCGTTCGGCGCTGAAGCCGGACCGCTCCGGGGGTTTGGTGACGCCGAAGCGGTCGGCGAACTGCTGCATGTGGGCCTCCGTGTACGGGAGTTGGGGACTGTCCGGGGTCAGCGGGTGGCGGGAGCCGAAGCCCCCTCCACCCCGGCCGCCGCCAACAGCTTTCTGGTGTAGGGGTGTTGGGCGTCGGCGTAGACCTCCTCGGTCGTGCCGTGCTCCACGACGTCGCCGCGGTACAGGACGACGATCCGCTGGGCGAGGTGCCGTACGACGGCGAGGTCGTGGGAGATGAACAGATAGCTGACGCCCGTCTCCCGCTGGAGGTCGGTGAAGAGGTTCAGGACCTGTGCCTGGACGGACAGGTCGAGCGCGCTGACCGGCTCGTCGCACACGATGAGCTTCGGCGCCATCACCAGGGCCCGGGCGATCGCTATCCGCTGGCGCTGGCCGCCGGAGAACTGGCGCGGGTAGCGGTCGGCCGCCTCGGCCGGGAGCCCGACCAACTCCAGCACCTCCCTTACCCGCCGCCGGACGACGGACCGTTCGTCGCGCGAGTGCACCAGGAGCGGTTCGGCCAGGGTCTGGCCCACGGTCAGTGCCGGGTTGAGTGAACCGTTGGGATCCTGGAAGACGGCCTGGACGGTCTTGCTCAGCTTCCTGCGCCGGGCGCCGGCGGCATGGGTGATGTCCTCGCCGTCGAACAGGATCGTGCCCTGGGTGACGGCCGTCAGCCCGAGCACGGCACGGCCCAGCGTGGACTTGCCGGAACCGGACTCCCCGACCAGCGCGACGGTCTCGCCGGGCCTGATGTCCAGGGACACGTCCCGGATGGCCGGGGTGCCCTTGCCACGGCGGTGGTAGGACACCGAGAGGCCGCGGATGTCGAGCAGGGGCTGTTCGGTCGTGCTCACGAGGACACCTCCAGCAGTTCTTCGCCCAGTTCCTCGCCGGCCAGGACGCAGCGGGCGACGCCCTGGTCGTCGGGTCGGGTCAGGGCGATCGGGGCCTCGGTGCAGCGGGCGACCCGGTCGGGGCAGCGGTCGGCGAAGTGGCAGCCGACGGGCCACTGTCCCGGGGGCGGCACGGTGCCGGGGATGGTGGGGATGGGCTCGCCGACCGTCGCAAGGCGCGGGTTCGCCGCGAGCAGCTTGCGGGTGTACGGGTGCAGCGGCGCGGTCATGACGCGTTCCGTCGGGCCGGCTTCGACGACCTGGCCGGCGTACATGACCAGGGCGGTGTCGCAGGCCTCCGCGATGACGTCCCAGTCGTGGCTGATCATCAGCAGTGCCATGCCCGTGTCCCGCTGGATGGTGCGCAGCAGTTGGACGATCTCGCGCTGGACGGTGACGTCGAGCGCGGTGGTCGGTTCGTCGGCGACGAGGATGCGCGGGCGTCCGGCGAGCGCGACGGCGATGGAGACGCGCTGTGCCATACCGCCGGAGATCTGCGACGGGCGGAGCTTCAACACCCGGTCGGGGTCGGGGAGTTGGACCTGTGCGAGGAGTTCACGGGCGCGGAGCGCGGCTTCCTTGCGGGACAGTTTCTCGTGGGTGCGCACCGCCTCGCGCAGCAGCTGGCCGATGGTGAAGAGGGGGTCGAGGCCGACCATGGGCTCCTGCGAGATGAAGGCGATGGTGCCGCCGCGCAGTGCCCGCCACTGGGCGGGACCGTACGAGCCGACGTCGGTGCCGTCGATCTCGACCGTGCCCGAGGAGACCCGGGCGCCGTTCGGCAGCAGGCCGAGCAGGGCCAGTCCGGTCATGGACTTGCCGCAGCCGGACTCGCCGACCAGTCCCACCGTGCGGCCCTGGCCCACGGACAGGCTCACATCGCTGATCAGCTCGACCTCGCCGTGCTCGGTCTCCGCGGAGACGGTCACTTTGGTGAGCCGTACGACCGGATGCGGTTCCGCCAGCAGCCAGGCGTCGTCGGACTCCGGTGCCGCGGCGGCGGCCATCGGGGCGACCGATGCCGTACGGCGCCGGGCCGGTGTGGTGTGGGAGGTGCCGGACCAGCGTTCGGCGAGCATGTCGCGCAGGCCGTCACCGAGGACGATCAGCGCGGCGGCCGTGACGGCGACGAGACCGCCGGTCGGGATGGCCAGCCAGAGGCTCTGGTTCAGGGTCTGCGCGGCGTCGGCCATCATGCCGCCCCAGGACGGGGCGGGCGGCTTCACGCCGAGGCCGATGGCGTTGATGCCGGCCGCGATGAGCAGGGTGTTCGCGCAGGCCAGGGCCGCGTTCACCAGGATCAGGCCGGTGATCCGGGGCAGCACGTGCCGGCGGGCCACGCGCCAGGTGCCGAGTCCGGAGACCCTTGCTGCGGCGACGTAGGTCTCGCGGCCGACCGTGAGGGACGCGGACCGGACGACCCGCATCATGCCGGGTACCGACAGCAGGCCGATCACGACCATGGCCGCGGTCATGCTCTGCGAGAACAGGGCCAGCACGATCAGCAGCAGGATGATGCCCGGGATCGACATCACCACGTCGGCCAGCCGCATCAGCACCGCGTCGATGCGGCCCCGGCGCAGACCGGCGACCAGGCCGAGGGGGACCGCGATCACCAGGGTGATCAGCACGGCGATCGCGATCTCCCGGAACGTGTCCGCGCCGCCGTACATCAGCCGCGACAGCACATCGCGGCCCAGGCGGTCGGTGCCGAGGAGGTGCTTGGCGCTCGGTCCGGCGAGGGCGGCGGCGAAGTCCGCCTGCTGCGGCGGGTAGGGCGCGAGCCGGCTCGCGCCGAACGACGCGATCAGCTCCAGGACCAGGATCACGGCCGGAATCGTGATGCGCGGGCGGCCCAACGCGCGCCGGAGGAAGGGGACTTGGGATGTGCTCATGCGGCGACCGCCTGTGGGTTGAGCCAGCCGACGGCGAGGTCGAGCAGGAGATTGAGTCCGACCACGATGAGGGTGAAGTACACCGCCACTCCCTGGATCACCGGAATGTCGCCGCTGGACGCGGCCGTGACCGCCGCGCTGCCCAGGCCGGGCAGGCCGAAGAGTTCCTCGATCACCACGGCCGAGCCGAGGAGTCCGATGAGGTTGTTGCCCGCCACGGTCAGGACGGTGACGGAGACGTGCCGCAGCGAGTGCTTGAAGAGGATCGAGCGCTCACTGACGCCGTTGGCCCGCAGGTTCCGTACGAAGTCGCGGCTCAGTACGTCGGCGAACTGCTCGCGGGTCTGCTTGGCGATCACCGTGACCAGGGCGAAGGCCAGGGCGGCCACCGGCAGGACCAGTGAGCGCGCCCAGCCGCCTGCGGACGTCCCGAAGAACACGTATCCGTTGGCGGGCAACAGGTCGAACCGGGTGTTGAAGACCCAGATGCCCAGCAGGCCGACCCAGAAGGCGGGGATGGTCATGCCGGCGATGGACGCGCTGTCCGCGGCGAGCCGGGTGGTGCGCCCGCCACGCACGCTCGCCATGCCCAGTACGACTCCGACGACCAGCGCGAGCAGGGTGGTCGCGATCACCAGAGAGAGGGTCACCCCCAGCCGGGTGTTGAGGGTGCCCGCGACCGATTCGTTGTTGCTGATCGAGCGTCCGAGGTCGCCGTGGACCGCGTCCTTCAGCCAGGCCCAGTAACGCTCCCAGACCGGTTGGTCGAGGTGGAGGCGGTGCCGCAGCGCGGCGATCGCCTGGGGCGAGGCGGTCAGACCTCCGATGGACCGGGCGGCGTCACCCGGAATGAACAGCTGGAGGAAGAAGGTGAGCGCCGAGACGAAGAGCAGCAGGGGTACAGCCTGCACGATCCGCATTCCGCTGGTTCGCCACATGACTGGGTGCCTTTCTCGGGAGGGTCACTTGGCGGCGTACAGGGACGTCAGGTCCGGCGTGAGGTTCGTGGCCGAGAGGTCGACGCCCTTCAGACCGGGCCGTACGTAGACGATCTTCTCCAGGGAGACCATCGGAATCGTCCACGACAGGTCGGACAGGCGCTGTTCGAACTTCTGCCAGCTCTGCTCCTGGAGGGCGGCGCTCGGTGCGGAGGCCGCCGCGCTGTAGAGGGTGTCGAGCTGCTTGTCGCTGACCTTGAGCGGGTTGCCCCAGCTGTAGAGGAGGTCGTTGCCCTGGGCGTAGGGCGGGGCGATTCCGGTGCCGTAGTCGAACATCATCGCCGGGTACTTCGCATAGGTGGAGAAGAGTTCGTTCACGTTCGCCGGGACATTGATCTTGACGTTGATGCCGATGTTCGCCATCTCCGCGGCGAAGGCCTCCGCGGCCTGGGACTCCCCTACGCCCGTGAGGTTCACGGTGATGGACATGGTGAAGCCGTTGGGGTAGCCGGCCGCCGCCAGGAGCTTCTTGGCCTTGGCGACGTCGTAGGGGTACTTTCCTTCGCTGCCCTGGGTGTAGCCGCTCGTGTCGGCGAGCACGGGGTAGTCCCAGCCCTTGGCGTACGAGCCGTACAGGGCCTTGGCGATCGAGTCCCGGTTGATGCCGTACATCATGGCCTGCCGTACCCGCAGGTCACCGAGGGCCTTGACCATGGTGCCCGCCCGGTCCTGGATCATCAGCTGCATGATCGAGTAGGGGCTCGAAAGGACCTGGAATCCGGCGGACTTGGCGCCCTTCGCGGTGGTGGAGTCGCCGAGCGCGTAGTCGGCCTCGCCCGAGCGGAAGGCGCTGAGCGTGGTGTTCTCGTCCTTGATGACCTTGACGACGACCTTTTTCCAGTGCACCCGAGACTTGTCGTAGTAGGTGGGGTTGGGAACGTAGGTGTAGGTCTGGCCGGAGACGGTCTGCGAGCTGTCGATCATGTACGGTCCGGCGCCGTGGGTGGTGGTCCCGAGTTCGCTCGTCCTGTTCAGGCCGGTGGGGCTGATGATCTCTCCGGTGGTCGGTCTGGAGAGATAGAGCGGCAGCAGCGGATCGGACGTCTTGAGGTGGATACGGAGTGAGAGCGGGGAAAGGACGTCGATCGATCCGACGGGGGCCAGGTCGGCCGCGAGTGGGCCGCCGGCCTTGGCGTAGTACTGGAGCGACTTCTTCACGCCGTCGGCGGTGAGCGCGGAGCCGTCGTTGAACTTCACGCCGGAGCGCAGGGTGAGGTCGAAGGTCTTGCTGCCGGAGCCGACGAAGCCCCATTTGGTCGCGAGGGCGGGCGCGTACTTCCCGTCCGGGGCCTGGCGGATCAGCGTGTCGTATGCCAGTTCGAAAAAGTACTGCTGCGGGTCGGCGGAACCGCCCAGAGCCGGGTTGAGGCTGTTGGGTGCGATGGCGGAGGCGACCGTCAGGACGCTGGGGTCCTGGGCCTTGGCGGTACCGGTCGAGGTGCTGTTTCCACCGCCGCACGCGGTGGTCAGCAGCGCCAGCCCGGCGGCACCGGCCGTGACTGTGAGAGTGAGGCGCGAACGAGTCATCTGAACCTCCGGCGTTGAGGCATCGAACGGGAACGCGGGGTTCACCGGGCGTGGGGAAGGAGGCCACCGTCGTGGTGGCTGTTCCTTGGTGTGAGTCCGCGGGGGTGGTGGGGCGGCGGGACGGTCTCGCCGTACGGCGGCGTACGGCGGTGTCCGGAAACCGCGGAGCGTGTCCCGGCCGAACGGGGAACACGCGAACCGTGCTGTTGTGAGCTGCAAGCCTAGGAGTGAAACCGCTGATCAACCCACTCTTGTGGAGTTCTGGCCGAGCAGGGGGTGGGGCCCCAGGGAACGGAGTGTGCTCATTATTCGGTCGGCCGCCGTGATCCCGGAAAGACAGCAGTCCGCTGAACGGACCGCCGGACACATCGGGACGCCGCGGCCCACCCCGTTCGGGTGGGCCGCGGACCTACGCAATCGGTTCTCTCGTCCGCCGCCCCCGCTAGCGCAGCATCCACCGCTCGGCCCGGCGCACCGTGGCGCGGAGGTCGCGGCTCGTGTCGGCCGGGAGGCGCCGCAGGACTTCGCGGACGCCGTGGCGGAGGCGGTGGTCGGCGGCGGTGCGCAGCAGGAGGCGGCGGGTGGTGCCGATCCGGCCGGGGGCGCCGACGGCGAGCCTGAGCTGACCGCCGGGGCCCGCCCAGGTCGGGGAGACCAGGCGCGCGGGTGCTCCTACGGCGACGGTGCCGAGGACGACTCGGGAGCGGCCCGGGGTGGGGGTCAGCCGGGGGCGGCGGCCGACGCCCAGCAGCTGGGCGCTGGCCCAGACCTGGTAGACGCCGGGGGCCATGGGCTCGTCGCCGGCGAGGGTCAGCGGGTCGATGACCGTCTCGCCGGTGACCACGACCCGGTGGCGGTCTCCGCCGAGCGGTTCCAGGGCCGGCGTCAGCTCTCCGTGGGGATACCACCAGTGATTGCCCGCGGTGTCGTGGACGACGAGTTCCCCGTGCGCGTACGAGAAGGGGTCGGGGACCTCCCAGTCCTCGGCTCCGCCGATGCCGTCGAGGAGTTCGGGGTCGAGCAGCATGCGTCCGCCGCGGTCCACGACGGTCAGCGGTTCGCCGTCGCCCCGGACCATGCCGATCCGGGTCCGGATCACCAGTCCGCCGTTGCGCCAGCGCATGTCGTCGACCTCCACCCGCGCCCGGATCCGCTCGGTGCGGCGGGCCAGTTCGACCAGGGAGTCGAGCCGGCCGCGCACCAGCAGCTCCGCCCGCAGCCGGCTGATCGCCGGGAGGCCTTCGCTCACCCCCGCCGGATAGCTCGTCATGGCCATCCGGCGGACGGTGGTGAAGTACGCCTCCAGGTCCTTCCCGCTGCGCCGCAGCACCCGGGGCTCACTGACCGGCCGCAGCAGTTCCACCCGGTACGAACGGCGCAGCAGCCGGTCCTGGAGGTCGCCCGGCGGTGTGCCCTCCTTGATCGCCTCGACGACTTTGCCGAGGTGGCCGTAGTAGTCGTCGGGGGTGATCCGGCGGCTGCTGTTGTTGCCGCCGTCCTCCCGCCGGTTCCACCGGTAGCAGGGGTAACTGCCCAGTATCGACACGGTCTTGGCCCGCACATAGGTGCGCGCCATGAACAGCTGGTCCTCCAGCCTGACCCGCCCCTCCGGGAAGCGGATCCCGTGTTCGTGCAGGAAGTCCCGGCGGAACATCTTGTGCGGCGTCAGGCTCTCGAAGAGCGGCGCGTCGGCGGCGGTGCACCGGTCGACGGTCCGCTTGAACACATTGCTGGGTCCCTGCATCGTCCCGTGCACCTTGCCGAGCACGATGTCCGACCCGTTGCGCTCCGCCAGGGCGTACAGCCGCTCCAGCGCCTCGTACGACAACTCGTCGTCCTGGTCCACGAATTGGACGTACTTCCCCCTGGACAGATCGATGCCGACGTTCCGCGGTCTGCCCGGCCAGCCGGAGTTCTCCTGCCGGTGGACCCGGACGTGCGCGTGCGCCTCGGCCAGCCGTCCGAGGCGTTCGGCCGAGTCGTCCGTCGACCCGTCGTCGACGTACACGACCTCGTAAGCGTCCGCTCCGAGGCTCTGGTTGACGAGTGACGGCGCACAACTCTCTATGTACGAGCCGGCGTTGTAGACCGGCACGACAACGCTCACCTTGATCAAGGCATCCCCCCCGGGACAAGTGGTGTTGCCGTACCAGACACTTGTTGTTGGGGAGAAGTTGTACGTCCCTTGGTGTGGGGGTTACGAAAGGGTGCGCGGGTCCTTGAGGTACCGGCGTACCGCGAACGCCGTGTAGGCCAGGCCGATGAACCAGCCGACGGGTACTGCCCAGATGATGCCGTCCAGACCGAGCGGTCCCTTCAGGAGGGACGCCGTCGGAACCCGGGCCACCAGGAACGACAGCATCGTGCAGACCAGGGGGAAGACGGTCCGGCCGATGCCGTTCAGGAAGCCGTGGACGACCGCCATCGCCGAGTAGAGGAGGAAGAACGGATACGGTCATGAGGATGTAGGAGCCGACGATCGCGCGGACCGGTTCGTCGGTGGTGAACGCGGCGTCGATCGCCGTACCGATCCGCGACAGGGCGAGGGCCGCCGTCGCGGCGGTGAGCGTCACGGGGTCCGCCGACCGGGTCTGCGCGGACGGCCCGGTGCGCGCCTCCCTGGTCTCCGCGGCGCGGACCTGCGCCCGCTCGATCTCCCGCACTCTCGGCGGCACGGATCGTCCCTGAGGCTTCCGAGTCCCCACAGGAAACCCTCAACTCCCCTGTCCCATAAGGGAGCTGCGCTAATCTCACGTCACACGCACCACGCGAGAGACACAGGGTTCCCATGCCAGTCGAGTACCGCGGTCGGTCCGAAACGATGGCCTATGCGGCGGCGGGGATGGAACCGCCGCCCGTGGTCCCGTTACGGAAGAGCGACCCCCGGCAGGCGGGCCCGTACCGCTTGCTGTCGGTGCTGGGCAGCGGCGGGATGGGCCGGGTCTATCTCGGCCGCGACGCCACCGGCCCGGCCGCCGTGAAGGTGATCCGTCCCGAGTACGCGGAGGATCCGCAGTTCCGCAGGCGCTTCGAGCGCGAGGTCGGCGCCCTGGACAGCATCCAAGGGGCGCACATCGTACGGCTGTTGGGCAGCGGCTGCGACGAGGACCTGGTGTGGGTCGCCACCGAGTACATACCCGGGCCCACGCTGGACCAGCTGGTCGACGCGCGGGGGCCTGTCGACGTGGCGGCGGCCTGGCGGCTGATGGGCGACGTGGGACGGGCGATCGAGGCGATCTGGCGCGCGGGGCTGGTGCACCGCGACCTCAAGCCGTCCAACGTCATCCTGGGTGCCGACGGCGCCCGCGTCATCGACTTCGGGGTCGTCCAGGCCACCGACGGCACCTCGATCACCGCCACGGGCCAGAACGTGGGCACCCCCGCCTACATGTCCCCGGAACAGGTCCGCGGCCAGGAGGTGACCGCCGCCTCGGACGTCTTCTCACTGGCCTCCACGCTCACCTACGCGGTCGCCGGGGAAGCTCCGTTCGGCGAGGGCACGGGCGTCGACGTGCTGCACCGGGTGGCCTTCGACCCGCCCCGGGAGGAAATCCTCGACAAGGTGGCGGCCGTCGACGCGGACCTGGCCGCGTTCATCCGCGTCTGCCTGGACAAGGACCCCGGGCAACGGCCGTTGCCCGAAGCCGTGTTCAGGACGGCCATCGGGCACCAGCTGTCCGGGCCGGTCGGCGGCCCGCCACGCGCGGCCCCCAAGCGCGAGGCGTCCCCCAGGCTCGCGATCTCCCCCGCCGTCCGTCCCGTCGCGACGCCCCCGGAGCCGACGGCCGAGCCCGGCAAGCCCCAAGTCGCGCCCGGGAAAAGGAGGTTCGCGCCAGGGCGACGCGGAAAGCTGATCGTGGGTGCCGTCGCCGCTGCGGCCGTCCTGGTCGCCGGCAGCATCACCGCGACTCTGCTGCTGCATCACGACGACGGCGGGACGTCGGCCGGCGCCGGGCCGGAGGCGTCCTCGGCGGCGACCGTACCGGAGAACTCGCCCTCGGCGCCGAGCAGTTCACCGACCGCGGACGCGACCCTGCCGGGGACGGAGAACGTGGCGTCGCAGAGCCCGACGAAGGCGCCGGCCACCCACGATCCCGCGACCCTCGACATCCGGATCGCCTCGTGCGTCGCCGAAATCGCGTCGCACTCCCACGGCGACTGCGTCAAGGCCCTCCAACTCCTCCTCGCCGGCTACGGGTTGCACGTCACGGTCGACGGCGACTACGGGGAGGCGACGAGCGACGCGGTGCAGGCGTTCCAGACCGAGGCGGGAACCACCCCGAGCGGGACGGTCGACGCGCAGACCATGAAACTGCTGTACGGCACGGACCGCGGACCGGTCAGGGCCGGTTCGGTGACCGTCACCGAGAGCGTCCACGCCGTCGATGTCGCCCGGTGTCTCGACGCCCGCGTCTCCGCGGTGCAGGTGTGGGGGTGCAACGGCACGGCGGCCCAGAAGTGGGCGCTGTACCGCGTGCCCGGCCACGCGTCCCAGTACCTCGTCGTCAATCAGGGCGACCACTACTGCCTGGAGGCCGACGCCGACACGGTCGGCCAGAACTTCTCGAAGATCCGGGCCAGGAGCTGCGACGGGCTGAGCGCGCAACGGTGGCAACTGGGCAGCGCCGGAACCCTGGTCAGCGCCCCGGACGGCTTCTGTCTGGACGCGGATGCCTCCGAGTCGGGGCAGGACGGTCAGCCGGTGCAGACGTTCGGCTGTGCGGGCAGTTCCAACCAGGTCTGGAACTGGCACTCCTGACGGAGCATCAGAAAGGTCAGGCGTCTCCGTACGCCTCGCCGCCCAGTTCCAGCGCCGCCGTCCCCGCCGTGGCATCGGCGAGCCACGCTCTGAAGGCGTCCACATCGGCGTCCGGCAGGCCGATCTCGAGGGTGACCGCCTCGCCGTAGCGGACGTCCCGGACCTCGCGGCCGGTGGCACGCAGGTCGTTCTGGATCCTGCCGACCCGCTGGTGGTCGACGGTGACCGTGGCGAGCCGGAAGCGGCGGCGGGTGAGTGTGCCGAGGGTGTCGAGGGCTTCGCCGACCGAGCCGCCGTACGCCCTGATGAGGCCGCCCGCGCCGAGCTTGACGCCGCCGTAGTAGCGGGTGACGACGGCGACGACGTACCGCATGTCGCGGCGCAGCAGCATCTGGAGCATGGGGACGCCGGCCGTGCCGCCGGGTTCGCCGTCGTCGCTCGCCTTCTGGATCGCGGCGTCGGCGCCGATGACGTAGGCGAAGCAGTTGTGCGAGGCGTCGGTGTGCTCCTTGCGGACGCGTGCGACGAAGTCCTGGGCCTCCTGCTCGGTGGCCGCCGGGGCGAGGGCGCACAGAAAGCGCGAGCGGTTGACCTCGGTCTCGTGCACGCCCGGCCGGGCAACTGTGCGGTACTCGTCCTGCATCCGGCCAGCCTATGCGCAGTGTCGGGGGTCGCCCCCGGTCCGGGTGCGGGTGACGATGTGGTGGATACTCGCTGCTCGTTGCCCGGGTGGCGGGCGCGGTCGTTCGATCTCAGGGAGTTCTCAGCATGACCGGCGCGCAGGTGGACCGTACGGAGAGCGTGGAGTCCGGCGGTTCGGGGTCCGCCGCCGAGCGCTGCCGGACCTGGCTGCTGGAGGGGCTGAGCGAGCAGAGCGCCCGGCATCCGGGGCCGCACGCCACGCCGAACCCGGAGCACGAGGGGCACCGGTGGTGGCGGGTCATGTGTCTGACCGGCGTCGACTACTTCTCCACGCTGGGCTATCAGCCGGGCATCGCCGCGCTCGCGGCCGGGCTGCTGTCGCCGCTCGCGACGGTCGTGCTGATCGGCCTGACGCTGCTCGGGGCGCTGCCGGTGTACCGGCGGGTGGCGCACGAGTCTCCGCACGGTGAGGGGTCGATCGCCATGCTGGAGCGGCTGCTGCCGTGGTGGTCGGGGAAGATCTTCGTGCTGGTGCTGCTGGGCTTCGCGGCGACGGACTTCATGATCACGGTCACCCTGTCGGCGGCGGACGCGGCGGCGCACGTCGTGGAGAACCCCTTCGCGCCGGGCTGGATGCACGGCGGCAACACCTGGATCACGCTGGTGCTGGTCGGCGCGCTGGGCGCGGTCTTCCTCAAGGGGTTCCGGGAGGCCATCGGGATCGCCGTGGTGCTGGTGGGCGTGTATCTCACGCTCAACGTGGTGGTCCTCGCGGTGTCCGCCTGGGAGGTGCTGAGCCATCCGGTGAAGATCGGCGACTGGACGGACGCGATGACGGCCGCGCACTCCTCACCGCTCGCGATGGTCGGCGTCGCGCTGCTCGTGTTCCCGAAGCTGGCGCTCGGCATGTCCGGCTTCGAGACGGGTGTGGCGGTGATGCCACAGGTCAAGGGCGATCCGACCGACACCTGGGAGAAGCCCACGGGCCGGATCCGGGAGACCCGCAAGCTGCTCACCACGGCCGCCGTGATCATGTCCGGTTTCCTGCTGCTGTCCAGCCTGGCGACGACCATCCTCATCCCGCAGAGCGCGTTCAAGACCGGCGGCCCGGCGAACGGACGTGCCCTCGCCTACCTCGCGCACGAGCACCTGGGCCAGGTCTTCGGCACCTTCTACGACGTCTCGACGATCGCGATCCTGTGGTTCGCGGGCGCCTCCGCACTCGCCGGACTGCTGAACCTCGTCCCCCGCTATCTGCCGCGCTACGGTATGGCGCCGGAGTGGACGCGGGCGGTGCGTCCGCTGGTGCTCGTGTTCATGGTGACGGCCGTGCTGATCACGCTCTGGTTCCACGCGAGCGTCGACGCGCAGAGCGGCGCGTACGCGACCGGTGTGCTGGTGCTGATGCTCTCGGCGGCCTTCGCCTCCACGGTCACCGTGCACAAGCGCGGCCACCGCAAGGCCACGCTCGGCTTCGGCACGATCACCGCCGTCTTCGCGTACACCCTCGTCACGAACGTCGTCGAACGGCCCGACGGCATCAAGATCGCCGGGATCTTCATCGTGTTGATCCTGGCGACGTCGTTCGGTTCCCGCATCCACCGCGCCTTCGAACTCCGCGCCGCCGAGGTCACGTTCGACAGCGCGGCGGCCCGTTTCATCGACGAGGCGGCCCACTCCGGCCCACTGCGGCTGATCGCCAACGAGCCGCAGGAGCACAGCAGTCGGGAGTACCGCGCCAAGGAGTACAGCCAGCGCGAGGAGACCCACATCCCGGACCGCGGTCCCGTGCTCTTCCTCGAGGTGCTCCTGCACGACTCCTCGGACTTCTCGGCGGACATCACGGTCCACGGCGAGGAGAAGTACGGGGTGCGCCGACTGCGTGTCGCGGGTCCCACGGTGCCCAACGCGATCGCCGCCGTACTGCTCTCCCTCCGAGACCGCACCGGCAAGGTCCCGCACGCCTACTTCACCTGGACCGAGGGCAACCCGGTCAGCCATCTCATCCGCTTCCTCGTCTTCGGCGACGGCGAGGTCGCCCCGGTCACCCGCGAGGTGCTGCGCCGCGCGGAACCGGACCCGGAGCGACGGCCCCGCGTCCACGTCGGCTGACCACCGTGAGACTTCTGATCGTCGGCGGCAGCGGCTTCCTCGGCACGGAACTCGTACGCCGGGCGAGCGCGGCGGGCCGGGTCACGGCGGCGACGTACTGCTCCGCGCGCCCCGACACCGCGCCGCCCGGCGTCTCCTGGCATCGGCTCGACCTCCACGCGCCCACCCAACTCGACGACCTCCTGGGCGAGTTGGCCCCGGACGCGATCATCAACGCGACCAGCGGACAGAGCGACTGGGCGGTCACCGCCGACGGTTCGGTCCGCGTGGCGATGGCGGCGGCACGCCACGGCCGCCGCCTGGTCCATGTCTCCAGCGACGCCGTGTTCTCCGGTTCCCGGATCTCCTACGACGAGTCCTGCCCGCCCGACCCGGTTACCCCGTACGGCGCGGCGAAGGCCGCCGCCGAGACCGCCGTACGCCTCCTGACACCGGCCGCCGCGGTCGCGCGCACCTCACTGATCATCGGCCACGGCGGCTCCGCGCACGAGCGCATGGTGCACGAACTGGCCGCCGGTGCCCGCGAAGGCGTCCTGTTCACCGATGTCGTCCGCTGCCCGGTCCACGTCGAGGACCTGGCCGCCGCCCTGCTGGAACTCGCGCTGTCAGACGGGTCGGGCATGTTCCACCTGGCCGGCCCGGACGCCCTGAGCCGCCACGACCTCGGTGTGCTCATCGCCCGACGCGACGGCCTCGACACGAACCGGCTCCCCGCCGGGCGCGGAGAGGGCAAGTCCATGGCCCTCGACGTCCGCCTTGACGGCCGAGCCACCCAGGAGCGGCTGGGCACCCGACTGCGCGGAGCCCGGGAGTTCCTCCAACTCCCTTAGAACCAGGCCTACTTCCTCTTGCCCCTCGGCACGGTCAGGCCCGTCAGCAGGGCGGTGCCCGGGGCGAGGTCCCGCCAGGTGCGGCCGTGCCAGGCCAGGACCGCGATGGCCGAGGTCGGGAACTTCACCCGGACCTCGTCGAGCGCGTCGTCGAGACTGTCACCGGCGAGTTCGAGGACCAGTTCCTCCAGGCCGGGGTTGTGCCCGACGACGAGCAAGGTCTCGACCTCGTGCGGCACTTGGTGAACGGCGTCGAGCAGATCCGCCACGTCGGCCGCGTAGAGCCGCGGTTCGTACCGCACCGGCGGCGGGGTGCCCCACTCGGCCGAGGCCAACTCCCAGGTCCGGCGCGCCCGTACGGCCGTGGAGCACAGCGCCAGGTCCGGCAGGGAGTCCGCCTCGGCGAGCGCGATCCCGGCGGCCGGGGCGTCACGCAGACCGCGCGGGGCGAGCGGCCGTTGATGGTCGGGAACGCCCGCGGGCCAGGCGGACTTGGCGTGCCGGAGCACCACCAGTCGGCGCAGCGGGCGGGCCCCGGAACGGGCGCTCACGCCAACGACCCGATGTCACGGGTGAGTTCGAGCCCGAGCAGCCGGTCGGCGTAGGCGTACGTCTCGAAGCGCGCACCGTCCGGCAGCTCGGGCCAGGTCTCCACGCGACGCAAGACCCCCAGCACCGCAGGCACGTCGAGGTCGTTCTCCCAGGCGCTCCGCAGCTCGACCCGCACCTCGTCGGGCACCGGCCGCGAGGGCCGCCGCGCCCAGTCGGCGACCGACGCCCGCCAGTGCGCGAGGGTCCGCCGCGCCTCGTCCAGCCCGTCCGCGTCGAGCCGCACGGGCAGGCCACGTGGGTGTGAGAGCAGGGCGAGCCGGAACGCACCCGGGTCGGAGAGGTCCGGGGCAGCGGTCGTAGGGGATTCGACGGGCGCTACGGCGACCAGGGCTCCCCCGGGTGTCGCCTCGCTCCCGGCGGCCACGTGGAGGACCTGGGCCTCGCCCAGCCCGGAGCCGAGGTCTCCGCCGTCCTCGAACGGGCGGATGCCCAACGCCACGGCGGCGGCACGGAGTTCGGCCCGCTCGTGGTCGCCGGTGAGCAGGGCCCACACGGGTGTGCCGCCGAGTTCGAGGGCGCGCACGAGGAGGTCGGCGACGAGGAGGACACGTAGTGCCGTGGGATCGAGGCCCGGCGCGTGCGCCTCGACCCTGGTCAGGCCACGGCGGGCGGGGGCGGCTTCGGTGGAGTCGCCGGTTCGGGCGTCGATGATGCGCAGCACGGCCCGAGCGTAGGCGGGTGAAGGGCCGTACGCACGCACGTTCGCTCTCTTCCGGCCGGAGTCGCGGGGTTCACCCGGGCCTGTCCGGCACATGGATCCGCACCTGGTCCAAGGTCGCGACGGCCGCGGTCTCTCCCAATACGTCGGCCACGCGCGGCAAAAAGGAGCGCAGCCGTCGCTCCTCGTCCACGATGACCACCGCACAGGGCCCGTGCGCGCCGAGGTGCGGGACCTGGCCGGGGTGCCGGGCCCTGGGGTCGCCCGCGCCGAACCCCATCACGCCGTGGAAGACACTCGCTCCGGCGAGGCCCTCGCGGTGGGCGCGGTGGACGAGTTCGGCGATGGGGGTGCCCCCGCTCGAACGAAGTTGAGAGTGGGGGACGGCCTGTGGTGCCAGAGCACGGCCGCGTCGAGGTGGATGGTGAGGCGTGCGGCGAGCGGGTCGGGCGCGGGCATCGGGCACCCCCTGCCGTGGGGACTGTCCCGACGGTACTGCGCGGGCCGGCAAGGGGGAACGCGGTCAGCGGGCGAGCAGGTCCCGGAGTGCCTTGGCCACGTCGGCGGGCTCCTCCTCCGCCATGAAGTGGCCGCAGGTCACGGTGGAGTGCCGCAGGTCCGGCGCCCAGGCACGCCACAGGGCCGCCGCGTCGAACCCGAGGGCGGCACCCCAGTCCTGCTGGAGCACGGCGACCGGCATCCGCAGCTGGTTTCCGGCGTCCCGGTCGGCTTGGTCGTGGGCGAGGTCGACGCCGGCGGAGGCGCGGTAGTCGGCGACGATCGAGGGGACCGCGGCGCGGCAGGCGTCCAGGTAGGCCGTGCGGACGTCGGCGGGGATCGCCTGCGGGTCATTGGTCCAGAGGTCGAGGAAGTGGCCGAAGAAGGCGTCGGGCGCGGCGGCGATCAACTCCTCGGGCAGGCCCGGGGGTTGGGCCATCAGGTAGAGGTGGAAGCCGACGGCGGCGGTGACGCCGTGCAGCACGTCCCACATGTCGAGTGTGGGGAGTACGTCGAGACAGGCCAGGTGCGTGATCCGGTCGGGGTGGTCGAGCCCGGCGCGGAAGGCGACGAGGGCGCCGCGGTCGTGGCCGGCGAGTGCGAAGCGCTCGTGACCCAGGGCATGGGCCAGGTTCAGGATGTCGGCGGCCATGGTGCGCTTGGCGTAGCCGTCGCCGGAGCCGTCGGTCTCGGCGGGCTTGTCGCTCGCGCCGTAACCGCGCAGGTCGGGGCAGATGACGGTGTGGTCGGCCGCGAGGTCGGCGGCGACATGGCGCCACATGAGGTGGGTCTGCGGGAAGCCGTGCAGCAGCACGACCGGGCTGCCCGAACCGGACACGGCCGCGTTCAGGGACGCGCCGTCCGCGACGGGAACGCGGTGGTAGGTGAAACCGGGGATGGTCGGTGACATGGTGCGCCCTGCTTTCGTCAGTGCGTCGGTGCTGTCGGTGCTGTCTCCGAGCCTGCCGCGCGCCGATGAGCAACGGGTGAGCGCGCTACCGTGACCTGGGACGATGCCTCGGAAAGGGTGGTCGGTGATGGAGGTCGCGTTCGGGGTGCTGGGGCCGGTGTCGGCCTGGGACGGTGCCGGGGACGTGATCGCCCTGCGGGGGCCGCGACACCGGGCGGTGCTGGCCCGGCTGCTCGTGGCCCGGCGCCGGGTCGTCCCGGTCGGACGGCTGGTCGAGGATCTGTGGGCGGGCCGGGAGGAGCCGCCCGCCGACGCGGTGGGCGCGGTGCGCACCTTCGTCGCCGCGCTGCGCCGGGCCCTGGAACCGGAGCGCCCGCCGCGCGCTCCGGCCCGGCTGCTGGTCACCGAGGGACCGGGGTATGCGCTGCGGGCCGCACCGGAGGCCGTGGACGCCTGGCGGTTCGAGCGCGCGGTGACCGCTGCCGGAGCGCTGCCGGAGGACCGGGCACTGGTCCGGCTGGAGGAGGCGCTCGGCTGGTGGCGGGGTCCGGCCTACGCCGACTTCGGCGCCGAGACCTGGGCCCGCGCGGAACGCTCCCGCCTTGCCGAGCTGCGGCTGCACGCCGTCGAACGCCGGGCCGAGACCCAACTCGCCCTGGGGCGGGCGGCGGAGGCGGTGCCGGACCTGGACGCGCATGCGGCCGATCACCCCTGGCGCGAGAACGCCTGGCGGCTGCTGGCACTGGCCCTCTACCGCACGGGCCGCCAGGGCGACGCACTCGCGGTACTGCGCCGGGCCCGCACCCTCCTGGTGGAACAACTCGGCACGGACCCGGGCCCGGCCCTGCGCCGCTTGGAGGCGGACGTCCTCGCGCATGCTCCGCACCTCGATCCTGGGCCCGGAGGTCTGCTGGAAGGGGCGCGGGCGCAGACCGTTGGCGGCCCGCCGGATCGGGGACGAGCCCAACCGGACGGCGAACCGCCGCGACCAGCGCGGGCGCAAGGCGACGACAGCCCACCAGCACGAACGCAAGCCCAGGCAGACGGTGACCCCGTGGAGCGACCCCGGCCGCAAGCGGTCGGCGGTCCCGCGGAGCACGTATGGGCAGCCGCCACCGCCGCCTACGACCGGACCGTGGCGGCCGGTGCCCGGGTGCGGCTGGAGTCGACGGTGGGGCTGTTGCGGGATCTCGCGGTGACCGGTGGCGCTGGGCTGGAGGCGGCCCGTGGGCACCGGCTCGCGGCGATCACGGCGGCGGCCGAACTGGGCGACCCGGAGCTCACCGCCCGGGTGATCGGCGCCTACGACGTCCCCGCGATCTGGACCCGTGTCGACGACCCCCGGCCGGCGGCGGAGACCGTGGCCGCCGCCGAGCGCACCCTTGCCGTACTCCCGCCGGACGCCCATCTCGCGGTGCGGGCCCGCCTGTTGGCCACGGTCGCCCTGGAGTCACGCGGTACGCGTTCCGCGCGCGGGCCCCAGGCCGCCCGCCAGGCGGAGGGCATCGCCCGCCGGCTCAACGACCCCGCGCTCTTGGTCTTCGCCCTCAACGGGGTGTTCATGCAGACCTTCCAGCGCGCCGGTCTCGCCCCGCAACGGGACGTAATCGGTGCCGAGTTGGTCGCCCTGTCCGCCCGGCACGGCCTGGTCACCCACGAAGTGCTCGGCCATCTCGTCCGGCTCCAGGCCCGCAGCGCCCTCGCCGACTTCACCGGAGCGGATCGGCACGCGGCAGCCGCCGAGCAACTGGCGGAGCGTCATGAACTGCCGCTGGTGGGCGTGTTCACCCAGTGGTATCGAGTGCTGCGGCTCGCCGAAAGCGGGAGTGCGCGGCTGGAGGAGGTGGCGACGGCCTACCAGGACGCTGCGCGACGGCTGGACGGAGCCGGTATGCCCGGGCTGGAACACGGGCTGCTTCCGCTCGCCCTGCTGTGCCTGCGCGTGCGGCACGGGCAGCCCGCCCAGACCGACGAGCACATCGACTGGGGGCCGTACGAACCGTGGGCCCGCCCGCTCGTGTCGCTGGCCCAGGGACAGCCCAACTACGCCCGGACCGCGCTGCGTTCACTCCCGGAGCCGCCGCGCGATCTGCTGTTCGAGGCGCTGTGGTGCCTGGCCGCGCGGGCGGCGCTCACTGTGGGCGACCGGGACACGATGGAGCGCGCGAGGGACGAACTGGCGCCCGCTGCGCTCGAGTTGGCCGGGGCGGGCAGTGGTCTGCTCACGCTTGGCCCCGTCGCGCGGTATCTCGACGATCTCGCCGGCGCGCTACGGGGCCCTCGGTGAGCGGGAGTTCGCGTCAGTCGCTGACCTGCACGACCGTCGTCGCCCCGGCCCGGACCGTCGGCGTCACGTAGGTGTAGGTCACGCCGTGCAACGTCTTCACGCGCACGTGCTGCGGGACACCGTTGACCTTGATCTTCTTGTGGACGCCGGGGAAGCGGGCCTCCCAACTGTAGGAGTCCTTGCGGGAGTTGTTCGTCAGCGTGGTCTTCGTGGCGCCGTCGTGCCGCACGGTGACCGTGCCCGTCCCGATGGGGACGTCCGCCGCCTGGAGCCACTTCATGCCGGTCGGCAGCTGAGACTGGGTGGTCACCCGATGGTCCGGCGCGTCCGGTGTGATGCCCATCAGGCCCTGGATGGTCTGGCTGACCAGGGTGAACGACACCTCGGGGTAGTCGCCGTCGGGGCCCTGGCTGGAGTTGACGTGCTGGGTCTCGCGCTCGCCGTAGATCTTCTGCATCCACTGCCAGGCGGTGTCGGCGCGGTTGTTCTTGAAGAACATGTCGGGCAGGTACGTCGTCGACTCGATGTTGGGTGATCCCTGCGGTCCCAGTTCCTGCTGCTCGATGTAGTCGAGGTAGGCGTCGTTGCGCGGGCCGGGGTCGATGATCTGCTTCATCGGCATGAAGACGCTGTTCTCCTTGCCCCAGCCGGTGACCGGGCTGCCGGAGACGGTGTAGGCGCGGACCATGTCGGCGCCGCTGCCGGTGCCGCTCCAGTTGTCGTTGAAGTACGTCTTCAGGTCGGCGGCCCGCTTGTCGTAGGTCTTCGCCAGCTTGGTGTCGCCCCTGCCGCGGGCGAGCACGGCCATCGCCAGGTACGCCTGGTACTCCGAGGCGATGGTGTCGCCGGCCTCGGCGAGGTCGTCGCCGTCCTGTTCGTTGTAGCTGGCGGCGCCGGCGAAGATGCCCTGGCCGGTGCCCTCGGCGACCTTGACCTTGCCGTTGTCCTTGGCGGAGTCGTGCAGGTCGATGAACTGCTCGGTGGCGTGCCGGTAGAAGTCCCACAGCACCGGGTCGTCGACGTATCTGCGGTCGCCGGTCCACTGGTAGGCCTGGGCGGCCTTCTCTACGAGTTCGAAGACGGCCGGCACCTCGCGCACGAAGTTGTCCGGGCTCTTGTAGTCGATGCTCAGATAGGTCTTGGCGTCGAAGTTGAGGGACCACACCGGGAAGTACTTGCTCTCGGCGGTGGCCGACGCCGCGTACGAGCGGAGCATCGTCTCGTTCTCGGTGTCGAGGCCGATGAGGTGGGCGCCGGCGAGCTGGTGGGTCATGTCGCGGGAGTAGTAGGCGCTGCGGTTGGCGTATCCGGCCCAGTAGGTGGGCTCGTACGTCGCGGTTCCGGTGCCGCCGGTCTGGTACTCGTCGACGTTGACCGGGCCCACCGTGCCGGGCAGTTGCACCCAGCTGTTGGCCTTCTTCTGCGCCCAGTCGAACATCTCGACCACCGCGGGGTCGGACGAGGTGACCTTGGGGTCGGCGGGCGCGGCGGGCGAGATCATCAGGTCGTCGGCGTTGACCCAGGAGGTTCCGGAACCGAATTCGATCTGCAGCCGGTCCCCGGTCCTCAGCTTGACGTTGCTGATGGTGTAGCGGGCGTAGCCGGGGTGCTGCGGCAGGGTGATGGTCTGCACGGTCACGCCGTTGCGCCGGATCGTGTACGTGCCGCCGGTGCCGGCGCTGCCGATCCACGCGGAGAAGTCGTAACTGCCGTCGCGGGGCACGACGATGGTCGTTTCGCCGCTCTTGCCGGCTCCGGCGTCGAGGTAGAGGAAGCGCTCACCGCCGTGCCGGTTGCCGGTGCCGACGCCGGCGCCCGAGGTGAAGGTCCAGCCGGTGCCGCCGTTCTCGAACCCGGGGTCGGGGATGGCGAGTTGGGGGCGGGGGGCGGCGGACGCGGTGGCCGACAGAGCGGGAGCCATCGGTGCGAGCAGGGCAACAGCGGTGAGCAGCATGAGCCTTGAGGGCTTCATCGGGTCTCCCGGGTCTTCGGTCACTGCGGGATGGGCGCCGCGTGGTGGCCGGAAAGCTAGCAGGGGCCGAAGTGGCGGTTCAATGGTCATGCGCAAGAAACATGGAAGACATGCAGTTTCGCTGCTATGTTGCGCGGGAGGTTGGACTGAAAGTTTTCATCCGACTGTTGCAAGTCGGGGTGGAGGGAACGGTATGAAGGTCGGCATCACCGAGGTCGCGGACCGGGCGCAGGTGAGCGAGGCCACGGTCAGCCGGGTCATCAACCGGCGCCAGGGCGTGTCCCGCAGGACCCGCGAGGCCGTCGAGCAGGCGATGACCGACCTCGGCTATGAGCGGCAGACGCGGGGGCAACTCGTGGCGGTCGTCACCGAGTTGGTCTCCAACCCGTTCTTCGCCGATGTCGCCGAGCGGATCGAGTCCGTGCTCGCCCCGCATGGTCTGAAGACGGTCCTGTGCCCGTGCTTCCCGGGCGGGGTCCAGGAGTTGGACTTCGTGACCTCCCTCGCGGACCGGGGTGTGGCCGCCGTGGTCTTCCTCTCGGCCAGCAACACGATCGAGGGCGCGGATCCGCAGGCGTACGAACTCCTGCGCTCCCGCAGGATCCCGTTCGTGGGGATCAACGGCAGGTTCGAGGGCGTGAGCGAGGCGCCGGTCTTCTCCACCGACGATCTGCTGGCCGCCGAACTCGCCGTGGACCATCTCCACCGGCTCGGTCACCGCCGTATCGGCATGGCTTCGGGCCCGGTGGGCAACCGGCCGGCCGACCGGCGCGTCAGCGGGTTCGTCGCCTCGCTCGCCAAGCGTGGTGTCGAGGACGCGGAGCAGTGGGTGGTCCGGCAGTCGTACACCGTGGAGGGCGGTCAGTCCGCCGCGATCTCGCTGCTCGGCTGGGGCGCGACGGCGATCGTCGCCGCCAGCGACTACATGGCGCTGGGCGCGATCCGCGGCGCGCGTCGGCAGGGGTACGACGTCCCGGGCGAGGTGTCGGTCGTCGGCTACGACGGCTCCATGATCATGGACTTCGTCGACCCGCCGCTCACCACGGTCCGCCAGCCGGCCGACCGGCTGGCCTCGGAGGCGGGCCGCAGCGTCCTCGCCCTGGTCGGCAACCGTGACGTCCCCGTCGGTGAGCTCCTCTTCGACCCCGAGCTGGTGATCCGCGCGAGCACGGCGGCGCCGAAAGCCTGAACTCCCTTGCTCGTCCAGACCATTGACCCAGAGGTCGGATCTATGGACACTCCAGTCGGAGATCCGACCGGCATGAACCGGCCGTAACTCCGTTTATTCATCGGGTGTTTGGCGACTCATGAATGCTCCGGAGGGGCTATGTCTCGGTCTAGGTTCGTGTTTCTGGGGGTGGCGCTCGCGCTGCTCGTGGGCGGCGGGAGTCCCGTCGCCGCGGCGTCGAGAGCGACGCCCGCGCCCGCGGTGGTGAGAGTCGACGCGTACGGTGCCGATCCGACGGGCCGGACGGACTCGACGCCCGCCGTGGTCGCGGCGCTGCGACATGCCAAGAAGGTCGATCACGGGCGGCCGGTCAGGATCGCCTTCTCCAAGGGCACCTATCAGCTCTACCCCGAGCGGGCCGAGACGCGGGAACTGTATGTCTCCAACACCGTTGGCGCCGACCAGCGTTACCGGGACAAGAAGATCGGGCTGCTGATCGAGGACATGCACGACGTCACCGTCGACGGCGGCGGGGCGAAGCTCGTCTACCACGGTCTGCAGACGGCGTCCGCGTCGATCCGCTCGACCGATGTGACCTTCCAGAACTTCTCGTTCGACTACGCGGCCCCCGAGGTCGTCGACGCGACCGTGGCGACCGCCGGTGTCAGCGACGGACACGCCTACCGCGTCCTGTCGATCCCGGCCGGCAGCCCGTACCAGGTGAACGGCACGCACATCACCTGGCTCGGCGAGAAGAGCCCGGCCACCGGACAGCCGTACTGGCAGGGCGAGGACGGACTCCAGTACACCCAGATCCACGACCCCAAGGCGCAGAAGACCTGGCGCGGCGACAACCCGCTGTTCAACGACGTCTCCTCGGTCACCGACCTCGGCAACCGCCGGATCCGCATCGACTACACCACCGCGGCACAGCCGCCGGACGCCGGTCTCGTCTACCAGATGCGGCTCATCGAACGCACGGAGCCGGGCGCCTTCATCTGGCAGTCCAAGAACGTCACGATGCGCTCGATGAACGCCTACTACCTCCAATCCTTCGGTGTGGTCGGGCAGTTCAGCGAGAACATCAGCATCGACAAGGTGAACTTCGCGCCCGATCCCAAGTCCGGCCGCTCCACGGCCTCGTTCGCGGACTTCGTGCAGATGTCCGGCGTGAAGGGCAGGGTCTCCATCACCCGGAGCCTCTTCGACGGCCCGCACGACGACCCGATCAACATCCACGGCACCTACCTCGAAGTGGTCGGACAGCCGGGACCGAACACCCTCACCCTCGCCTACGAGCACCCGCAGACCGCCGGTTTCCCGCAGTTCGCTCCGGGTGACGAGGTCGAGTTCACCACCCAGCGCACGATGACCCCGGTGACGGACCCGCACGCGAAGGTCACGGCCGTGGACGGCCCCAGCGGCATGGACCACGACAAGCCGCTGACCACGATGAACGTCACCTTCGACCGGCCGGTGCCCGCCGGGGTGCAGATCGGCGGCACGGTCGTCGAGAACATCACGGCCACCCCGTCGGTCGTCATCTCCGGCAACACGTTCCGCAACGTCCCGACCCGCGGCATCCTGGTCACCACCCGCAAGCCCGTCCTGATCAGCGGAAACCACTTCGACGCGATGTCCATGGCCAGCATCTACGTCTCCGCCGACGCCTACCAGTGGTTCGAGTCCGGCCCGGTGGCCCACCTGACGATCCGCGACAACTCCTTCACCCGGCCCACCGGTCCGGTCATCTTCGTGGAACCGACAAACCAGGTCATCGACCCGGCGAACCCCGTGCACCACAACATCGCGGTCGAGCACAACTCCTTCGACATCGGTGACGTGACGGTCGTCAACGCCAAGAGCGTCGGCGGCTTCACCTTCACCGGCAACACGGTCCGCCGCCTCGCCGCACCGGACCAGCCGCCCTACACCTCGCCGCTGTTCGTCTTCCACGGCAGTACCGGGATCAAGATCGCCCACAACCACTACGACAAGGGCCTCAACACCTCGGTGGTCTCCGACTGAGGGAATCCCCGCCCGCCGCGCGCCGTTGTGTCACGTGTCAGACTCCGCACGCACACCAAGGAGGCCGAGCGTGTACGGCGACTCAGCAACGGTCCGCAAGATCCTCACCGAGTCCGGTGACACCTGGGCGGTCGTGGGCCTGTCCTCGAACCGGTCCCGCGCGGCGTACGGCGTGGCGGAGGTTCTGCAGCGCTTCGGCAAGCGCGTCGTCCCCGTCCACCCCAAGGCGGAGACGGTGCACGGCGAGCAGGGATACGCCTCGCTCGCGGACATCCCCTTCGAGGTCGACGTCGTCGACGTGTTCGTCAACAGCGACCTCGCCGGGGCGGTCGCGGACGAGGCGGTCGCCAAGGGCGCGAAGGCCGTCTGGTTCCAGCTCGGCGTGATCGACGAGGCCGCCCATGAGCGGACCCGGGCAGCGGGCCTGGACATGGTGATGGACCGCTGCCCGGCGATCGAGATCCCGAGGCTTGGCCGCGGCTGAGGCCGACACAGTGAGAAGGCGCTGCAAGAAGCCTGTGAACATGTCAAAGAACATCTCTAAGACAAGTCAAGTTTCAGGCAACGGACTTCTGTAAATATTCATTCATTCCTAGCCTGAGGCCTCCCGTCCGTTAAGCATGCGTGCTGACTTCGAGAGGCCTCTTGACATGGTGACCGTTGACCAGTCCATTCCGGAGGCCACCAGGGATCCGAGCGGCTTGCGGAGGGACGTCGGCCTGATCGGGCTGACGTGGGCATCCGTCGGCTCCATCATCGGCTCCGGGTGGTTGTACGGCGCACACGACGCGGTCATCCAGGCCGGACCCTCGGCGATCATCTCGTGGGTGATCGGCGCGGTCGCGATCGTGCTGCTGGCGCTGGTGCACGCCGAACTCGGCGGCATGTTCCCGGTGGCGGGCGGCACGGCCCGCTACCCGCACTACGCGTTCGGCGGACTGGCGGGCATGTCGTTCGGCTGGTTCTCCTGGCTCCAGGCCGCGACCGTGGCGCCGATCGAGGTCGAGGCCATGATCGGCTACGCCGGCCACTGGTCGTGGGCGAAGCACTTCCAGCACGCCGACAAGACCCTGACGACCAGCGGTCTGCTGGTGGCGGTCGTGCTCATGGCGGTCTTCGTCGCGGTGAACTTCTTCGGCGTACGAGTGCTGGCGCACACCAACAGCGCCGCGACCTGGTGGAAGATAGCCGTCCCGCTGGGCGCGATCTTCGTCGTCGCCGTGGGGAACTTCCACCCGGCCAACTTCCACTCGGAGGGCTTCGCGCCGTTCGGCGCCAAGGGCGTACTCACCGCGATCAGCACCAGCGGCATCATCTTCGCGCTGCTCGGCTTCGAGCAGGCCATCCAGTTGGCGGGCGAGAGCCGCAACCCGAAGCGGGACCTGCCGCGCGCCACGCTCGGCTCGGTCGCGATCGGTGCCGTCATCTACGTCCTGCTCCAGGTGGTGTTCATCGCCGCACTGCCGCACAGCACCTTCGCCAACGGCTGGAGCCACCTCGCGTTCAAGGGCGACAGCGGCCCGTGGGCCGGCCTGGCGACCCTGGTGGGTCTCGGCTGGCTGGCCTGGATCCTCTACCTGGACGCGATCATCTCCCCCGGCGGCACCGGCCTGATCTACACCACGGCCACCTCACGGGTCTCCTACGGCCTGGCGAAGAACGGCTACGCCCCCAAGATCTTCACGAAGACCGACGCGCGCGGTGTGCCGTGGTTCGGCCTGATCATGTCCTTCGTGACCGGCGTGATCTGCTTCCTGCCGTTCCCCAGCTGGCACAAGCTGGTCGGTTTCATCACCTCGGCGAGCGTGCTGATGTACGCGGGCGCTCCGCTGGCCTACGGCGTCTTCGCCGACAAGCTGCCGCGCCTGGAACGCCCGTACCGGCTGCCGGCCGGCAAGGTGATCTCGCCGCTGTCGTTCGTGGTCGCCAACCTCATCATCTACTGGGCCGGCTGGGACACCCTGTGGCGGCTCGGCCTGGCGATCCTGCTCGGCTACCTCCTGCTCGGCGGCTACGCCTACTACGCCCACAGCAACAACCTGCCGGACGCGCCCCGACTGGACTTCCGGGCCGCGCAGTGGCTGCCCGTCTACCTGCTGGGCATGGGCCTGATCTCCTGGCAGGGCGGCTTCGGCGGCCAGGGCAACATCCCGCTGTGGTGGGACATCCTGGTCATCGCCGCCTTCTCCCTCGGCATCTACTACTGGGCCAAGGCGACTTCGTCCACGGTCGAGGACATCGAGCGCAGCATCGACGAGGTCGTGATCACGGACGCGCCCGCGCACTGATCCGTCCCTCCTCCCCCGCGAGCCGAACCGGCCGCCGTCCAGGCGGCCGGTTTCGGTTGTCGCGACGCCGTCATACTGGGCCGGTGACTTCTGCCTCCCCCCACCCCAACTCGCCGTCCACTCCCCGCTTTCCGGTCGTCGTCGTGGGCGCCGGTCCCGCCGGGCTCACCGTCGGCAACATCCTGCGCGCGGCCGGAGTCGACTGTCTGATCCTGGAGACGGAAACCAGGGAGTTCATCGAACAGCGGCCACGCGCCGGAGTCATCGAGGAGTGGGCCGTCCGCGGGCTTGAGCAACGGGGCCTCGCCCAGAACCTGTTGGAACGGGCGCAGCGGCACACCCAGTGCGAGTTCCGCTTCGGCGGGCAGCGGCACCGGTTCTCCTACACGGAGTTGACGGGCCATCACCACTACGTCTATCCACAGCCGTTGCTGGTGACGGACCTGGTGCGGGAGTACGCGGACGTACGCGGCGGCGAGATCCGCTTCGGCGTGCGGGACGTCGAGCTGCACGACCTGGACACCGACCGCCCGGCGGTGTCGTACACCGACCCCGAAACCGGTCAACGGCAGCTCGTCCACGGCGACTTCGTCGCGGGCTGCGACGGTGCGCGCGGGGTGAGCCGGGCCGCGATACCCCCGGAGCGGGCCCGCACCGCGCGGCACGACTACGGCATGGGCTGGCTCGCGCTGCTCGCCGAGGCGCCGCCGTCCTCGGACTGCGTCCTGTTCGGCGTCCATCCGCGCGGCTTCGCCGGGCACATGGCGCGCAGCCCCGAAGTCACCCGCTACTACCTGGAGTGCCCGCCCGGCGACGACCCCGCCGACTGGCCGGACGAACGCGTCTGGTCCGAGCTGCAGCACCGGCTCGCCGCGACCGGCGCCCCGCCACTCACCGAGGGCCGGCTGATCGAGAAGCGCGTGCTCGACATGCACAACTACGTTGTCGAACCCATGGTGTTCGGCCGGCTGTTCCTCGCGGGCGACGCGGCCCACCTCACCGCACCCATCGCCGCGAAGGGCATGAACCTCGCCCTGCACGACGCGTTCCTGCTCGGCGACGCGCTCGTCGCCCACCTCACGAGGGGCGAATCGGCGGGCCTGGGCGACTACTCCGAGGCCTGCCTGGGCCGGGTCTGGGAGTACCAGGAGTTCTCGCGGTGGCTCTCCGAGGTGTACCACGGCGCCTCGTCCGGCGACCCGTACCTCGCGGGCACCACCCTCGCCCGGCTGCGCCGGGTCTTCCAATCCCCTTCCGCAGGGCTTGCGTTCGCGGAGTCGTACCTCGGCAAGGACCCGGCCGGCTGACGGACCGTCAGTCGTGCGGCGGGCGGTCGCTCAGCCGGTGGTCCGCCACGTTCAACGCCTCGTCGACGAGCCGTCGTAGATGACCGTCGCTCAACGAGTAGATCACCCGGCGGCCCTCCTTCCGCGTGGTCACCAGTCCCGCGAGACGCAGCCGCGCCAGGTGCTGACTGACGGCCGGGCGGGCCGCGTCGCACGCCTCCGTGAGCGTGGTGACGTCGGACTCGCCCGCCGTCAGGGCATGGAGAAGGGTCAGGCGGGTGCGGTCGCCGAGCAGGGCCAGGAGTTCGGCGGCCAGCGCGAACTGTTCCTCGCCCGGGGTACGCGGGTGCGCATCGTGCGCAGGTGATAGGTGCGTGCGTGCGCTCATACGCACATAATGGCTCTGTGGACGCCGTACGTCCACCAGCGCACCGGAAGGGGACGCACGTGAGCGACCAGCACCACCACGGCCATGACCACGAGCACCAGCATCACCACCACGCCCCCAAGGGTCTCCGCCACCGCCTCACCCATCTCCTCACCCCCCACTCCCACGAGACCGCCGACAAACTCGACTCCGCCCTGGAGTCCTCGGCCCGCGGTATGCGCGCGCTCTGGGTGTCGCTCGCGGTGCTCGGTGCGACGGCGCTGGTGCAGGCGGTCGTGGTCGTGGTGTCCGGGTCGGTCGCGCTGCTCGGCGACACGGTGCACAACGCGGCGGACGCGCTGACCGCCGTACCGCTGGGCATCGCGTTCGTGCTCGGCCGCCGCGCGGCGACCCGGCGCTTCACCTACGGCTACGGCCGGGCCGAGGACCTGGCCGGTATCGCGATCGTGCTGACGATCGCCGCGTCCGCTGCCTTCGCGGCCTGGGCGGCGGTGGACCGGCTGCTGGATCCGCGGCCCGTCACGCATGTCATGGCGGTCGCGGGCGCCGCGCTGGCCGGCTTCGTCGGCAACGAGTGGGTGGCCAGATACCGGATCCGGGTCGGGCGGGAGATCGGGTCGGCCGCGCTGGTCGCCGACGGACTGCACGCCCGTACCGACGGGTTCACCTCGCTGGCCGTGCTGATCGGCGCCGGCGGCTCGGCACTGGGGTGGCAACTCGCCGATCCCCTCGTGGGGTTGGCGATCACCGCCGCCATCGCACTGGTGCTGCGGGACGCGGCACGCGAGGTGTTCCGGCGGGTGATGGACGCCGTCGACCCCGAACTCGTGGACCGGGCCGAGCACGCCGTGCGGGAGGTCGAAGGGGTGCGCGGAGTGGGCGAGTTGCGGCTGCGCTGGATCGGGCACCGGCTGCGCGCCGAGGTGGCGGTGGTCGTGGACGGCGAGGCGACGGTACGGCAGGCCCACGCCGTCGCCGTGGCGGCGGAACACGCGCTGCTGCACGCGGTACCGAGACTCACCGCGGCCCTGGTCCACGCCGACCCGGCACCGGTGCCGGGCGAGGCCGACCCGCACGGGGAGTTGGCCCACCACCACAGCATGGCCTGAGTCCGGAGCGGGTCAGGCGACGCCCAGCCCCTCCAGCACCACCGCGCCCGGGATCTCGGCGAACGCCTTGCCGGGGACCAGGAGTTTGCCGCGGCGGCGTCCGCTGCCGACCAGGACGTAGGGGAGGTCGACGACTGCGGAGTCCACCAACACCGGCCAGTCGGCGGGGAGTCCGATGGGTGTGATGCCGCCGTACTCCATGCCGCTCTCGCCGGTCGCCGTGTCCATCGACGCGAACGAGGCCTTACGGGCGCCGAGTTGGCGGCGGACCACGCCGTTGACGTCGGCACGGGTGGTGGACAGGACCACACAGGCGGCCAGCGTGGTCTCGCCGCCGCGCTTCCCGGCCACGACCACGCAGTTCGCGGACTGCCCCAGCAACTCCCGGCCGTAGTGCTCGACGAAGGTGGCGGTGTCGGCCCACTCCGGGTCGGTGTCGACGTAGACGATCCGGTCGGCCGGGACGCCGCCGTGCCAGTCGCGCACGGCGTCGGCGACCGGGCGGGTCAGTTCGCCGAGGCAGTCGGGGGCGGGGGTGGCGTGGTCGAACCGCCCGATGGGTGCGCGCATGACGGCACGCTAACAGTCGTACGGCGGCCGTTCACGGGGTGTCGCGGTGCACCGGCGGGACGGAGACCGCCATCACCATCTCCATCGGCACCTCGCCCCGATTCCCGTAGATGTGCGGGGTGTTGGCCTCGAAGGTGGCGCTCGCGCCGGCCGGCACGAGGTGGTCCTCGCCGTCCACGGTGAGGGTCAGCTCGCCGGTGGTGACATGGACGAGTTCGACGGTGCCGGTGGGGTGGGGCTCGGAGGGGCTGCTCTCCCCCGGCATCAGCCGCCAGTCCCACATCTCCAGCGGTCCGGGTGCCTCGGTGCCGGCGAGGAGGCGGTTGTAGCTGCCGGCCTCGGTGTGCCAGAGCCGTACGGCCCGGTCGGCGGAGACGATGCGGACCTTCGGGCCCTGTTCGTAGTCGAGCAGGGTGGTGATGCTGACACCGAGGGCGTCACCGATCTTGACGACCGTACCGATGCTCGGATTGGTGCGGGCCTGCTCGATCTGGATGAGCATGCCCCGGCTCACGGCGGCCCGCGCGGCCAGCACGTCCAGAGTGAAGCCGCGCACCGAGCGCCAGTGCTTGACGTTGCGCGCCAGGGACTGGTTCAGCAGGTCGAGGTCCGACACGTTCCGCCCCATACCTTCAGTTCAATATTGTGGATGACAGGGTTCACTTTGCTGAACTACGGTGTGATGCACCCGATTGTTCACCGAACTGTACTGCGAGGCACCCCGTGACAGCATTCTTCGCCCTGGCCACCAGCCTCCTGTGGGGGCTGGCCGACTTCGGCGGAGGTCTGCTGACCAGACGATCCCCGGCACTGACGGTGGTCGTCGTGTCGCAGGGGATCGCGGCGGCCGTGCTCGGCGCGGTCGTGGTCGCAAGCGGTGGCTGGAGCGAGGCCGGGCCGCGACTGTGGTTCGCGTTCGCGGCGGGCTTGGTGGGGCCGATCGCGCTCCTCTCCTTCTACAAGGCGCTCGCGCTGGGCCCGATGGGCGTCGTCTCGCCGCTCGCCACGCTGAGCGTGGCCGTGCCGGTCGGCGTCGGACTGTTCCTCGGGGAGCGGCCCGGGCTGATGCAGGTGGCGGGGATCGCGGTCGCCGTCACCGGGGTCGTCCTGGCGGGCGGTCCGCAGTTGCGGGGTGCGCCTGTGCAGCGGCAGACCATCCTGCTGACGCTGATCGCCGCGCTCGGCTTCGGCACGGTGTTCGCGCTGATCGCGGAGGCGTCCACCAGTGTCACCGGTCTCTTCCTCGCCCTGTTCGTGCAGCGGCTGACGAACGTGGCCACGGGCGGGGCCGCGCTCTACGTCTCCGTACGGCGGGGCGGGACCGCGCTCCCGGAGGGCGGCTTCCGCTGGGCCTCGCTGCCGGCGCTGGCCTTCGTGGGACTCGCCGACGTCGCGGCCAACGGGACGTACTCGATCGCCGCGCAGCACGGGCCGGTGACCGTGGCGGCGGTGCTCGCCTCGCTCTACCCGGTGGTGACGTCCCTGGCCGCGCGCGGATTCCTGAGTGAGCGACTGCGGGCGGTACAGGCGGCGGGGGCGGGATTGGTGCTGGTGGGGACGTTGTTGCTGGCTACGGGGTGAAGCGAAGGGAAGTGGCCGGCGGCAGAGCTCGGGACCAAGGCCGACGACTGGGCACCCGGCACTGACGGCGGAGGTGCGGGGCCGGGACCGGCGGCTGGCGGCTGGCGGCTGGCGGCTGGCGGCTGGCGGCTGGCGGCTGGCGGCTGGCGCGCAAACGGTTCGGATCAGGATCAGGATCCGGCGCCGGATCAGGTCTCCGCGTCCAGTTCCGCCAGCCGCGCGATCGTGTCGTCGTCGAGTTCGGCGAGCCGCGCCGCGGTCTCCTCGTCCAGGCCCGCGAGCGCGTTCAGCTGGTCCGGGGTGACACCCTCGGGGATCGGCACCGGCGCCGGGGTCCGCAGCGGTGGCTGCCAGCCCTCCGCCGGAGTCCAGCGGCGTACGACCCGTGCGGGCGCCCCCGCCACCACGGCATGGTCGGGCACCGTGCCCCGGACCACCGCGCCGGCCGCCACCACCACGTTCCGGCCGATCCGCGCACCCGGCAGGATCACCGCGCCGGTGCCGATCCAGCAGCCCGGACCGATCTCGACGGGTTCCATGCGCGGCCACTGCTTGCCGATGGGCTCGTGCGGGTCGTCGTAGGAGTGGTTCGTGGAGGTGACGTAGACGTACGGCCCGAAGTAGCAGTCGCTGCCGATGGTGACCGTCGTGTCGGCGATGACGTGGCTGCCGCGGCCGAGGACGACGCCGTCGCCGAGGCGCAGGATGGGGTCGGGGCCGAGGTCGAGGTCGGGCATCAGGCCCGCGGTGAGGGTGACCTGTTCGCCGACGATGCAGTGGGCGCCGAGGTGGATCCACGGTTCGCCGAAGACGGTGCCCAGCGGGAAGGCGAGTCTGGTACCTGTTCCCATCGCGCCGAAGCGGAACCGTCCCGGGTGTGCGGCGGTCACGGAGCCCGTGCGCTGCACCCAGGCCCAGCCCGCGTGGACGGCGCGTTGCGCGAGGTGGCGCCGCCATTCTGAGAACGTGTTCTTGCGCTTGGGCACCCGCTCACGGTACTCAGCGTGAGCCGCACCCATGAGGTCCGGCCGCTGTGATCTTCGCCCTACCGCATGACATACGGTGCGGGTGTCTTCGACGAGAGGGAGAGCACGATGACGCACAAGGCGTTGATCACGGGTATCGGCGGCCGGGAACCGAGGGTCGACGAGGAGGCGTTCGTCGCCCCTACGGCTTCGGTGATCGGGGACGTGTCGGTGTCGGCGGGGGCGAGCGTTTGGTATGGCGCCGTGTTGCGCGGTGACGTCGAGCGGATCGTCGTCGGAGCCAGCAGCAATATTCAGGACAACTGCACGCTGCACGCCGACCCCGGGTTTCCGGTGAGCGTCGGGGAGCGGGTGTCCGTCGGGCACAACGCCGTTGTGCATGGGGCGACCGTCGAGGACGACTGTTTGATCGGGATGGGGGCTACGGTGCTCAACGGGGCGGTGATCGGGGCGGGTTCGCTTGTCGCTGCGCAGGCGTTGGTGCCGCAGGGGATGGTTGTGCCGGCGGGGTCACTGGTTGCGGGGGTGCCGGCGAAGGTGCGGCGGGAGTTGAGTGCCGAGGAGCGGGAGGGGTTGACCCTCAACGGGACCATGTATGCGGAGTTGGCCAAGGCGCACAAGGGGGTGCATGAGTAGACCGTTGGCGGGTGGCCGGTTCGTTGTGGCTGGTCGCGCCCACGCGGCGGAGCCGCACATCAAACACAGCCCCGCGCCCCTTTGGGGCTTTACTCGCCTGCGTTGACCGGCTCGGGCTGGTTCTTCTCTGCTGACATCTTCTGGGCCTTCCGCCTGACCATCAGCATGGAGGCCAGGCCCACCAGTACTGCCGCCGCCAGGCCGAAGTACGAGAAGCGCTTGAGCCAGTCCTCGGCGACGATTCCTACGTAGTAGACGACTGCCGTGGTGCCGCCCGCCCAGATGACTCCGCCGAGGAGGTTGGCGGTCAGGAACTTCCAGTACGGCATGTGCAGTACGCCTGCGAGCGGGCCGGCGAAGATGCGGAGCAGGGCGATGAAGCGGCCGAAGAAGACGGCCCACATGCCCCACTTCTCGAAGGACCGCTCGGCGGTGGCGACATGACCTTCGCTGAAGTGTCTGGGGAACTTGTTGCCGAGCCAGGCGAGCAGGGGGCGTCCGCCCTTGCGGCCGATCGCGTAGCCGATGGAGTCGCCGGTCACGGCGCCGAGGCTGGCGCAGGCGCCGAGGACGATCGGATTGATGCCGGAGTGCTGAGAGGAGAGCAGTGCCGCCGAGACCAGGACGATCTCGCCCGGCAGCGGGATGCCCAGGCTCTCCACCCCGATGACCAGCGCCACCACGGCGTAGACGGCCACCGGGGGAACCGTGTCGAGCCATTCCTGGACGTGCACCGCCGGTCCTCCCGAATTCACGTACTGCCTTGCGGGCGTGCGCCGCGCACATGGGCGCACTTGGGAAGCCTACCGCTCGGCGTCACGCGTCGACGCCCCCGCCGATCGACCGCATCGGAACCGCTCCGTTACCTACTGGGCGGGCGGAAAGGGCTCCCACTTCCCCCAATTCACTTAAGGTAGCCTTGCCTAAGTTGACCGGTTTCCGGAGGGTGGCTGGTGGGAGCAGGGGAACTGTCGGGGCGGGACGTCCTGGCACGCTCGGTCAAGGGACAGCTACGAAGCGTCGCTCTCGGCTCGGCGCTCGGATGCGTGCACCAACTGGGGGAAGCCCTGGTGCCGGTGCTCATCGGTGTCGTCATCGACCAGGCCGTCGCAGGTCAGAACGCCGGACGTCTGATGCTCTGGCTCGGCGCACTGGCCCTCATGTACGTGACGCTGTCGTGGAGTTTCCGGCTGGGCGCCAAGGCCGGTGAGCGCGGTGCCGAAGAGGCCGCGCACACACTCCGGTTGGCGATCGTGGGCCGGGTGCTCGATGCCCGGGGCGGTGCGGAGGAAGGGCGGCTGCCCGGCGAACTCGCCAATGTCGCCACCGAGGACGCCAAGCGGGTAGGCGCAGTCAACATGGCGCTGATGAGCGGGATTTGGGCGATCGCCGGGGTCGCCGTGAGTGCCGTCGCGCTGCTGCTGATCTCCGTGACGCTCGGGCTGATCGTGCTGCTGGGGACGCCTGTTCTGCTGTGGCTGGGGCATCTGCTGTCCAAGCCGTTGGAGCGGCGCAGCGAGGCCGAGCAGGACCGGGCCGCCCATGCCTCGGGCGTGGCCGCCGACCTGGTGGCCGGGCTGCGGGTGCTCAAGGGGCTCGGGGCGCAGCAGGCCGCCGTCGAGCGGTATCGGCGTACGAGTCGTATCTCCCTCGCCGCCACGCTGCGTTCGGCGCGCGCCGAGTCCTGGCAGACCGGGCTCGTACTCGCGCTCACCGGTGGATTCATCGCGCTGATCGCCCTGGTGGGCGGACGGCTCGCCCTCAACGGGTCCCTTACGCTGGGGCAGTTGGTGTCGGCGGTGGGGCTCGCGCTGTTCCTGCTGGGGCCGTTGGAGACGTTCGCGTGGGTCAACGCCGAGCTGGCGCAGGGCCGCGCCTCGGCCGCCCGGGTCGCGGAGGTGCTCGCCGCCGGACCCGCGATCGTGGGCGGCGACGACCCGGTCGCCGAGCCCGTGCGCGGCGGACTGCGACTGCGGGGTGTCCGGCTCGGTGGCCTGGACGGCATCGATCTCGACCTGGCCGCCGGGAAGTTGACCGGTATCGCGGTGACCGATCTGTCCGGCGCCGAAGCCCTGTTGCGCTGTCTGGGACGGGAGACCGACCCCGAGTCGGGCTCGGTGCAGCTGGACGGCGTACCGCTGACTCGGCTGGATCCGACGGGACTTCGGGCGACGGTGCTGGTCGCAGCGCACGACGCGGCCCTGTTCGACGGATCGTTGGCGGCGAACGTGACTCCGGAGGAGGAATCAGCTCCGGGTGCGGATGGCGACCATCTCCTTACCGAGCGCGCCATGGCCGCCGCCCGCGCCGACGAAGTCGCCGAGTCGCTGCCGTACGGGACCGCCACCGGTGTCGGTGAGGGTGGTCGATCCCTGTCGGGCGGGCAGCGTCAACGCGTCCTACTGGCACGGGCGTTGCGTGTCGGGTCGCCCGTCCTGGTCGTGCACGATCCGACGACGGCCGTCGACACGGTGACCGAGGCCCGTATCGCGGAGGGGCTGCGCGAGTTCCGGCAGGGCCGCACCACGATCGTCGTGACCAACAGCCCGGCACTCCTCGCCGTCACCGACCACGTGATCCTCCTCGACGCCGGGCGCGTCGGCGCCGAGGGCACCCACGCGGATCTGGTGCGGACCGATGCGACCTACCGGACGGCGGTGCTGGCATGACGACGGAAGACATACGGACGGACTCCGACCGGGCTCTCCTCCCCACCGCCACGCCCGCCCGCACCCGTGCCGCTGTGCGCGAACTTCTGCGTCCGCAGCGGGGCTTGGCCTTCGCCGGGTTCGGGCTGATGGTGGTCGCCACCGCCGTCGGGCTGCTCACCCAGCCGCTGCTGGGCCATATCGTCGACGTGGTCACCGAGCTCCGCTCCCCCGACGCGCTCACGCTGCCCGTGGTCGCGCTGGCCGGGGTCGCCGTGGTCCAAGGGGTGACGACCGCGCTGGGCATGTCGCTGGTGTCCCGGCTCGGGGAGACCGCGCTCGCGCGGCTGCGCGAACTGTTCGTCGAGCGGGCGTTGTCGCTGCCCCTGGACCGGATCGAGAAGGCAGGTTCCGGTGACCTCAACTCCCGTGTCACGCGGGATGTTTCGCGGGTGGCGGACGCGGTGCGCGGTGCGCTGCCCGAACTGGCGCGGTCCGCGTTGTCGATCGTCCTGACCCTGGGCGCGCTCGCCCTGCTGGACTGGCGGTTCCTGCTCGCCGCGCTGATCGCCGTGCCCGTGCAGGCGCACACCGCCCGTTGGTATGTGCGCAACGCCGTTCCCCTGTACGCCAAGGAGCGCATCGCGACCGGGACCCAGCAGCAGCAGTTGCTGGACACCATCGGCGGGGCCCGGACAGTACGGGCGTACCGGCTGCAGAAGGGGCACACCCGGCAGGTCACCGAACGCTCGCGTGTGGCCGTGGAGTTGACGATGAGCGGGGTGCGGCTGATGCTGCGCTTCTACAGTCGGCTGCACATCGCCGAGTACCTGGGTCTGTCCGCCGTCCTGATCACCGGGTTCCTGCTGGTGCGCGACGGGTCCGCCTCGGTCGGTACGGCCACCGCGGCCGCCCTGTACTTCCACAGTCTCTTCGGGCCGGTCAACACCGCGCTGGTGCTGCTGGACGACGCCCAGTCGGCAACAGCGGGGCTGGCACGCCTCGTCGGGGTCGTGGACGAACCCGCGCCGGTGGTCGCCGGGCGCGTTGACGACCGTACGACCGCGGCCGGACCCCCGTCCGTGACGCTGACCGGAGTCTCGCACGCATATGTGCCGGGCCGCCCGGTGCTGCACGACGTCGACCTGGAGATCCGGCCCAAGGAGCGGGTCGCGCTGGTCGGGACGACCGGTGCGGGCAAGACGACGCTCGCCAAGCTGGTCGCAGGGCTGCACCGCCCGCAGGCGGGGCGGATCGATGTCGGCGGCGAAGAGCCGGACGAGGCCGGGCAGTTGGTCGGGCTCGTCACGCAGGAGGTCCATGTCTTCGCCGGGCCGCTCGTCGACGATCTGCGGCTGGCCCGCCCGGACGCGCACATCGAGGAACTGCGGGAGGCGCTCGAAACGGTGGGCGCGCTCGGCTGGTCCGAGGCGCTGCCGGAGGGCCTGGACACGGTCGTGGGCGACGGTGGTCACCGGCTGACCGCCGACCGCGCTCAGCAACTCGCCCTGGCCCGGCTGCTGTTGGCGGATCCGCCGGTCGTCGTGCTCGACGAGGCGACGGCGGAGGCGGGCAGTTCGGGCGCCCGTCAGCTCGACGAAGCCGCCGAACAGGCCCTGCGCGGCCGCACGGCACTGGTCGTGGCGCACCGGCTGAGCCAGGCCGCCTCCGCGGACCGGGTGGTCGTCCTCAGTGACGGCCGGGTCGTGGAGAACGGCACGCACGACGAACTCCTCGCCGCCCAGGGCCAGTACGCCGCTCTCTGGCAGGCCTGGTCCGGCAGCCGCTCCTCCGACACCCCCTAAACCCGTCACCCCCCGCCGACCCATCGCGACGAACAGAAGGATCATCCGATGCCCCGCGCCACCAGAGCCTCCCGGCTGTCCGGCCTGCTCGCCTCCGTACTCCTGCTGGCCGTCACGGCGGTGGGCTGCGGCTCCTCCGACTCCTCCTCCACCTCGTCCTCCACCAACACGTCGGGCTCGGAGGCGAAGGCCTCCGCCGACGCGTTCCCCGTGACGATCGCCCACAAGTTCGGCAGTACGACGATCAAGTCCGAGCCCAAGCGCATCGTCACCGTCGGTCTCACCGACCAGGACGCGGTCCTCGCGCTGGGCAAGGTGCCGGTCGGCACGACCGAGTGGCTCGGCGGCTACAAGGGCGCCATCGGCCCGTGGGCCCAGGACAAGTTGGGCAGCGCGGCTGCGCCGACGGTCCTCAAGGACACCGGCACCGGACCACAGGTGGAGAAGATCGCCGCCCTGAAGCCCGATCTGATCCTCGCCGTCTACTCGGGCCTCACCAAGGCCCAGTACCAGAGCCTGTCGCAGTTCGCGCCGGTCGTCGCCCAGCCGAAGGCGTACAACGACTATGGCGTGCCGTGGCAGCAGCAGACCGAGGAGATCGGCCAGGCGCTCGGCAAGTCCGCCGAGGCCAAGACCCTGGTGGCGGGCGTCGAGGCCAAGTTCGAGGCGGCCAAGAAGGCCAACCCCGCCTTCGCCGGCACTTCCGCCGTCATGGCGACCCCGTACGAGGGCGTCTTCGTGTACGGCAGCCAGGACCCGCGCTCGCGCCTCCTGTCCGACCTGGGCTTCTCGCTCCCGAAGGACCTCGACAAGGTCATCGGTGACACGTTCGGCGCGAACATCAGCAAGGAGCGCTACGACCTGCTCGACCAGAAGGTCGCCGTGTGGATCGTGCCGGACACCACCACGGCCGTCACCAAGCTGCACGACGACAAGATCTACGGCGACCTGAACGTGGTGAAGCAGGGCCGCGAGGTCTTCATCAAGGAGACCAGTGAGTACGGCAACGCGGTATCCCTCTCTACCGTGTTGAGCATCCCCTACGTCCTGGACCGGCTGGTGCCGCAGCTCGCGGCGGCGGTGGACGGCAAGACGTCGACGAAGGTGGAGCAGCCCGCATCCTGACCTGCGCATGCGAATGGGGGGGGCGGGTCCGAGTCCGGATCCGCCCCCCCATTCGTGTGCTCAGGCCCCGTCGACCAGGCTCTTCGGCCGCATGTCCGTCCAGTTGGCCTCGATGTGGTCCAGGCACTCCTGCCGGGCGGCGGGGCCGTGCTCGACCGTCCAGCCGGCCGGTACGTCCACGAAGTCGGGCCACAGGCTGTACTGGCCCTCGTCGTTGACGAGGACGGAGTAGACGCCTTCGGGGTTCTCGAACGGGTTGCTCATGTCGGGGGTTCCTTGCCTCTCTGATGCGTTCTGGTGGGTAAGTGCGGTTCGGTCAGTGCCTGTTGAGGGCGTCCGCCCGTCGTGCGACGGCCTCCAGCGCCCGGAACCAGGTGCGGGCCAGATCCTGCACCTGCTCCTCGGTGAGGAGTTCGGCGGCGTACGCCCAGTGGGCGCTCAGCTCCGGGCCCTCGGGACGGTTCTCGGTGATGGCGTTGAGGGTCAGGGCGTGGGACATCGGCTGGCCGGGGTCGGCGTCGAGGTCGGCCGCGTCGTCCTCGGGGGCGTAGGACCAGTCGGCCGCCGCCGGGCGGTCGAAGCGGCCCATGTAGTTGAACTCGACCTGCGGCTCGGCGAGTTGGGCGAGGAGCGGGCCGGTCCCGGCGTTGAGGTGGCGCAGCAGTCCGTGCCCGATGCCGGCCGCGGGCAGCGCGGTGAGGTGGGCGCGGACGCGGGCCAGGGCCGTGTCCAGCGCGGGCCCGCCCGCGAAGGCCTCCGCCAAGTCGGCCTCGCCCGGGTCGAGTCGTACGGGTACGACGCTGGTGAACCAGCCGACCGTACGGGACAGGTCGGCGTCGCCCGCGAGTTGTTCCTCGCGGCCGTGGCCCTCCAGGTCGACCAGGACGGGCCCGCCCGTGTGCCGCGCGCCGAGTGTCCGGGTCCGCCAGTCTCCGACCGCCAGCGCGAAGGCGGTGAGCAGGACGTCGTTGACGGTGGCGCCGAAGGCGGCCGGGGCGCGGCTCAGCAGCGGTTCGGTGAGCTCGGCGGGCAGGGTCAGGGAGAGATAGCGGGTGGTGGCGACGGTGTCCCGGGCCGGGTCGAGCGGGCGGGCCAGCGGAAGGCCGGCCCCCTCGGCGAGGGCGGAGGTCCACCACGGCAGTTCGTCCTCGGTGGCGGGATCGCCGGCGCGGGTCCCCAGGAGCCGGGACCAGCGGGCGAACGACAGCTCCACAGGGGCGAGTTCGGCCGTACGACCGCCTCGGACCGCTGCCCAGGCGGTGGCCAGGTCGGGCAGCAGCACGCGCCAGGAAACGCCGTCGATCACCAGGTGGTGGACGAGGATCAGCAGCCGCCCGGGCTGTCCGGGTCCGGCGTCGAACCAGACCGCCCGCACCATCGCCCCGGTGTCCGGGTCCAGCCCTCCGCGTGCGGTCTCGGCGCGGCGGGAGATGGCGGCGCGCAGTCCGGCCTCGTCCGCCCCGCGCACGTCTACGCGGGTGAGCCAGGTGCTCACGTCGGTGTCCCGTGCGGCGGGCACCCGCAGCAACCACTCGGGCTCGCGGACGAGTTGGGCGCGCAGCATGTCGTGCCGGTCGGCGAGTGCCCTGAGCACGGCCAGCAGGCCGGGTTCGGTCAGGTCGGCGGGGGTCTGGACCAGGGCCGCCTGGTGGTAAGCGGCGATGGGGCCGCCGCGCTCCAGCAGGCCGCGCATGATCGGGGTGAGCGGGACGGTGCCAGTGCCGTCGTCGTGGACGGCGTGCCGTTCGCCGGTGCCCAGGGGGACGGCAACTGCCGCCAGGGCGGCCACGGTTCGGTGCTGGAAGACCTGGCGTGGGGTGACGCGCAGGCCGCCTGCCCGGGCGCGGGCGACGAGTTGCATCGCGACGATGCTGTCACCGCCGAAGGTGAAGAAGTCGTCGTCCGTGCCGACCGCCTCGGCGGGCAGCCCGAGGGTGTCCGCGAACAGGTCGCGCAAGGTGCGCTCGGCGTCGTTCTCGGGGGCCCGGCCGCCGCCCGTCGCGGTGAAGTCCGGGGCGGGCAGGGCGGATCGGTCGAGCTTGCCGTTGGACATCAGCGGCAGCTGATCGAGGACGACCACGGCTGCCGGGACCATGTAGTCGGGCAGTACGGCGGCGGCGTGCGCGCGCAGAGCGGTCCCGTCCGTGTCCTCGGCTACCGCGTAGGCGATCAACTGCCGTATGCCGGGCCGGTGTTCGCGGGCCACGACAACCGTCTGGGCGACGGCCGGGTGGGTGTCCAACGCGGCCTCGATCTCGGCGAGTTCGATGCGGTAGCCGCGGATCTTGACCTGGTCGTCGGTGCGGCCGGCGAACTCCAGCAGGCCGTCCTCGGTCCAGCGGGCCAGGTCGCCGGTGCGGTACATGCGCTCGCCGGGCCGGATGGCGAACGGGTCGGCCACGAAGCGTTCGGCGGTGAGGTCGGGGCGGTCGAGGTAGCCGCGGGCCAGACCCGGACCGGACAGGTACAACTCGCCGGTGACGCCGGGCGGTACCGGCCGCAGGGCCGTGTCGAGGACGTAGGCGCGGGACTCGTGGACCGGGCGTCCGACGACCGGGGTGGCGCTGTCCCGGATCCGGCCGACGAGCGCGTCGACGGTGGCCTCGGTGGGGCCGTAGAGGTTGAACGCCTCGGTGTCCGGGAGCGCGGCGAGCCGCGTCCACAGCGACTCGGGTACGGCCTCGCCGCCGAAGCCGACCACGGCGAGCGGGCAGTCGCCCTCGGCGCCGATCAGTCCGCTGTCCGCCATCTGCGCGAGCAGCGACGGGGTGACCTCGATGAAGTCGATGCCCCGGCCGCGGATGAACTCGGCGAGGAGTTCGGGGTCACGGCGGGTGTCGTCGTCGGCGATGTGCAGGGCGTGTCCGTCGAGCAGCCACAACTGCGGCTGCCAGGAGGCGTCGAAGGAGAACGACCAGGCGTGGCCGACCCGCAGGCGGCGCAGTCCGGTGCGCTGCCTGGCGACCTCGTGCAGGTCGTGGCGGTGGCTGTGGAAGAGGTTGGCGATGCCTCGCTGGGTGACGACGACGCCCTTGGGGCGGCCGGTGGAGCCTGAGGTGTAGATGACGTAGGCGGGGTGGTCGGGGCCGGGGGCGACGGGTTCCGCCTGCGGCAGGCCTTCGGTGAGGGCGTCAAGCCGCAGTACCGGTACGCCGGTTGGGGGCAGCGCGGCGGCCGTCTCGCCCGTGGTCAGGATCAGCACGGGGCGGGCGTCGTCGAGCATGCCGGTAAGGCGGGACTCGGGAAGGGCTGGATCGAGGGGCAGATAGGCGGCGCCCGCCTTCATCACGGCGAGGATCGCGGCGATGTGGTCGACGGTGCGGGGCAGCGCGAGGGCGACGATGCGCTCGGGTCCGGCGCCGTGTCCGGCGAGGGTGCGCGCCAACTGATCGGCGCGGGCGTCGAGTTCGGCGAACGTGTAGGTTGTACGGCCGTCGGTGACGGCGATCGCGCCCGGGCCTGCGGCGGCCTGCGCGGCGAACAACTCGGGGACCGTGCCGAGGCGTTCGGCGTCCGGGAGCGCGGTGTCGTTCCAGCTCTCCAGGACGGTGCGCAGGTCGGCGGGGGCGAGCAGGTCGAGGCGTCCGACGGGGCGGTCGGGATCGGCCGCCATCCCGGTGAGGAGGGTGGTCAGGGAGTCAGAGATCCGTCGTACGACGGCCGGTTGGAACAGGTCGGGGCGGAACTCGACGGTCAGCCGCAGCCGTTCGGCGGGTTCGACGGCCCAGGCGAACGGGTAGTGGGTGGAGTCCTCGTGGTCGCGGACGCTGACGCGCGGCCCGTCGCCGTCCTCGTCGGTGTCGGCCACCGGGTACGACTCGAACACCACGAGGGTGTCGAAGAGTTCACCGAGTCCGGCGGCCCGCTGGATGTCGGCGAGGCCGAGGTGCTGGTGGGCGATGAGGGCGGACTGCTCGTCCTGGAGTCGCGTCAGCAGGGCGGCCGTGCTCTCTTCCGGGCGGACGTTCACCCGTACCGGCACGGTGTTGATGAAAAGGCCGATCATGGACTCGGCACCGGCCAGCTCGGGCGAGCGCCCGGCGACGGTGGCGCCGAACACCACGTCGTCGCGCCCGGTGAGCCGGCCGAGGAGCACGCCCCAGGCGGCCTGGACAAGGGTGTTGACGGTGACGCCCCGGCGCCGCGCGAACGCCTCCAGCTCCGCAGTGCGGTCCGGGTCCAACTCCACGGTGTGGGTGTTCGGTACGACGGCGGCCCGGTCGGGGTCGACGGGTGCGAGCCGGGTGGGTTCGGCCAGCCCGCCGAGGGCCTCGGCCCACGCGGCGGCGGAGGCGGCCTGGTCCTGGGCGGCGAGGAGCCGCAGGTGTTCGCGGTAGGGGGCGGGGGCGGCCGGGGTCCGGCCCTCGTAGCGGGCCCACAGTTCGGCGGTGAGTAGCGGCAACGACCAGCCGTCCAGCAGGAGGTGCTGGTGCGAGAGCACGAGCCGGTGCCGGTCCGGACCGAGGCGGGCCAGCAACAGCCGTAGCAGCGGCGGGTGTTCGGGGTCGAAGCGGCGCCGCTCCTGGACGAGCAGCCGCTCCCACTCCTCGGGCTCGTCGGTCAGGTCGAGCTGTCGCCACGGCAGTACGGCCGTCCGCGGTACGACGGCCACGGGCCGCCCGGAGGACAGGTGCCGGAAGCCGCTGCGGAGGTTCTCGTGCCCGTCGAGCACGGACTGTGCGGCGGTGTGCAACCGGTCGGCGTCCAGGGGGCCTTCGAGGTCGTAGGAGACCTGGACGGTGTACACGTCCGGGCCGTCGTCGCCCGAGTCGAGGGCGGCGTGGAAGAGCAGGCCGGCCTGGAGCGGGGAGACGGGCAGGACCTCGGTGCCGGCGGGCAGGGCAGCGAGTTCGGCGCGCTCGTCGTCGGTGAGGTCGAGCAGCACGGCGTCGTCGTCGCGCCCGGCGGTGACCGTGTTCGCGGTCACGGTGGCCAGCCCCGCCGCCGACTTGTGGCGGAAGACGTCACGCGGGCTGCAGGTGAGCCCTGCCGCGCGGGCGCGGGCGACCAGCTGCATGGCGATGATGCTGTCTCCGCCGAGAGTGAAGAAGTCGTCCTCCACACCGACGCGTTCGAGACCTAGGACGTCCGCGACGAGAGCGCAGAGGGTCTCCTCCAGCGCCGTGCGCGGCCGGGTGTCGGTGACCTCGGCGGCGAAGTCGGGCGCGGGCAGGGCGCGTCGGTCCAGTTTGCCGTTGGGGGTGAGCGGGAGGGCGTCGAGGGTGACGACGGCGGCCGGGACCATCTGGTCGGGCAGCGAACGGGCGGTGTGGGCGCGGAGTTCGGCGGATTCCGCCGGGGTGCCGACCGGTACGACGTACGCCACGAGCCGTTCTTCCCGTACGACGACGGCGGTGTGCGCGACGCTCGGGTGGGCGGCCAACACGGTCTCGATCTCGCCGAGTTCGATCCGGAACCCGCGCAGCTTGACCTGGCCGTCGGCGCGGCCGAGGTACTCCAACTCCCCGTCCCGGGTCCAGCGGGCCAGGTCTCCGGTGCGGTACATACGGGCGCCGGGTTCGGTGGCGTAGGGGTCGGCGACGAAGCGTTCGGCGGTCAGGGCGGAGCGGCCCAGGTAGCCGCGCGCCAACTGGACGCCCGACAGGTACAGTTCGCCGGCCACGACCGGCGGCACCGGGCTCAGGGCGGCGTCGAGGACGTAGGTGCGGGTGTTCCACACCGGGCGCCCGATCGGCACGGTGGCCGGGTCGGCGGGGACCTCGTGGGCGGTGACGTCGACGGACGCCTCGGTGGGGCCGTAGAGGTTGTGCAGACGTGCGCTCGGCAGGACCTGGTGGAAGCGGGTGGCCAGCGGGGCTGGCAACGCCTCGCCGCTGCACATGACTTGGCACAGGTCGACGCAGCCGGCAGCGGTGGGTTCGTCGAGGAAGGCGCGCAGCATCGACGGTACGAAGTGGGCCGTGGTGATGTGCTGACGCTTGATCAGCTCGGCGAGGTAGACGGGGTCCTGGTGGCCTTCCGGGCGGGCCACGACGAGGGTGGCGCCGGTGATCAGCGGCCAGAAGAACTCCCACACCGACACGTCGAATCCGGCCGGGGTCTTCTGCAGGACACGGTCCTCGGCGTCGAGGCGGTAGGTGTCCTGCATCCACAACAGGCGGTTGGTGATGCCCTGATGGGGGACGGTGACGCCCTTGGGGCGGCCGGTGGAGCCGGAGGTGTAGATGACGTAGGCGGGGTGGCGTGGGTCGTGGGCGGTGGGCAGGGGTGCGTGTGCCGGGTGGTCGGGGGTGCCGTCCGTGTCGACCGTGAGGGTGGGTACGTCGGTGTCCGGGAGGGTGACGCCCTCCGTGGTGACGAGGCAGACCGGGCGGGCGTCGGCGAGCGTGTAGGCGAGACGGTCGGCCGGGTAGCCGGTGTCGAGGGGCAGATAGGCGGCGCCCGCACGGTGGACCGCGAGCAGGGACACCACAAGGGCGAGGGAGCGCGGCAGGGCGACGGCGACGACGGCCTCCGCCCGCGCGCCGTGTGCGGCGAGGGTGTGCGCCAACTTCTCCACGCGCAGGTCGAGTTCGGCGTAGGTGAGGGCGGTGTCCTCGAGGACGACCGCCGTGGCCTCGGGGGTGCGGGCGACCTGGCACCGGAACAGCTCGGGCAGGGTGAGGTCGGGGACGGCTCGGGTGGTGGCGTTCCAGTCCGTGAGGACGAGGGCGCGTTCGTCGTCGCGGAGGACGTCGAGCGTCGCGAGGCGTCGGTCCGGGTCGGTCGCGACCTGCGCCAGCAGTGACTCCAGGCGCTCGGCGAGGAGTTGGGCGGTCGACTCGTCGAAGAGGTCGGTGCTGTACTCGATCCAGCACCGCATACCGTTCTCGCCCTGCTCGACGAAGTCGAAGCTGAGGTCGAACTTGGCGCCCTGCTGGCCGAGTTCCTCGCGGCGGGCGGTGAGACCGGGCAGGGCGGGGGTGGCTCCCTCGTCGTCCAGGTGGACGACCATCACCTGGAACAGCGGGTGCCGGGCCAGCGAGCGGGCCGGGTTGACCGCCTCGACCAGGCGCTCGAAGGGCAGGTCCTGGTGCTCGTAGGCGGCGAGGTCGGTGTCCCGGACGCGGGCGAGCAGGTCGGCGAAGGTGGGATCGCCGGACAGATCGGCGCGCAGGACAAGCGTGTTGACGAAGAACCCGATCAGGTCTTCGAGGTTTTCGTCGGCCCGTCCGGAGATCGGTGCGCCGAGCGGGATGTCGTCCCCGGCGCCGAGCCGGTGCAGCAGCGCGGCGACGGCGGCCTGCGTGACCATGAACATACTGACGCCGTGACGACGGGCCAACGCGCGCAGTCGTCGCGTCCGTTGGGCGTCGAGGGTCAGCCCGACCGCGCCACCCCGGTGGCTGCTCTCCATCGGGCGGGGGCGGTCGGTCGGCAGTGCGAGTTCGTCCGGCAGACCCGCCAAGGTGTCCTGCCAGTAGGTGAGTTGGCGGGACTGGCGGCTGTCCGGGGCGTCGGCGTTGCCGAGTGCCTCGCGGTGCCAGAGGGCGTAGTCGGCGTACTGCACGGGCAGCGGCGCCCAGGCGGGCGTCCGCCCCGCGCGGCGGGCTTCATACGCGGTGGCCAGGTCCCGCCACAGCGGCCCGTCGGACCACTGGTCGCCGGCGATGTGGTGCAGCACCAGCAGCAGGACGTGCTGGTCCTCGGCGAGCTCGAACACGTGGGCGCGCAGCGGGAGTTCGCGGTCGATGTCGAAGCCGGACGCGGCGGCCCCGGCGAGCAGGTCGGGCAGTTCGGTCTCAGTTGCCCGGCTGAGGTGAAGGGGTACCGAGGCCTGGTCCAGCACGACCTGGTGGGGACGGCCGTCCCGCTCGGGGAAGACCGTGCGGAGGCTTTCGTGCCGTAGGGCCACGTCGTCCAGGGCTGCGGACAGCGCGTCCCGGTCGAGCGAGCCGGTCAGGCGCCAGGCGGCCGGGATGTTGTAGGCGGCTCCCGGGCCCTCGATGCGGTGCAGCAGCCAGAGGCGCTGCTGGGCGTAGGAGAGCGGGAGTTCGTCGGGACGGTCGGCTGGGGCGAGGGCGGGCAGTCCGCCGGCCCGGTCGTCGAGACGGGCCGCGAGTTGTGCGGGAGTCGAGGCCTCGAAGACGGTACGGACGGTGAGGTCGGCGCCAAGTGCCGTACGGACACGGCCGACCAGGCGCATGGCGAGCAGGGAGTGGCCGCCGAGGGTGAAGAAGTCGTCGTCGGCGCCGACGCGTTCGAGGCCGAGGAGGTCGCCGAAGAGTCCGGCGAGGATCTCCTCGCGCGGGCTGCGGGGCGACGTACCCGCGTCCGTGCCGGTGGCCGACGTGAAGTCGGGGGCGGGCAGGGCGGCGCGGTCGAGCTTGCCGTTGGGGGTCAGCGGCAGCGCGTCCAGCGTGACGAAGGCTGCGGGGACCATGTGGGCGGGGAGGGCGGCGGCGGTGTGGGCGCGGAGGGCCGTCGCGTCCAGTGGCCGTGCGGCCGTGCGAGCGCGCGACGCGTTCTCGTCCGCCGGCGCGTCGGCCGTACCTGCGCGAATCGCCGTCGCGTCCACCGGCTCGGCGGCCGTGTGGGCGCGGTTTGCCGTCCCGTCCTGCGGTCCTGCCGCCGGGCGAGCGCCCGACGCGGTTTCGTCCAGGGGGCCGGTGGCCGCACCGACGCGGATTGCCTCCGCCCTCACCGGTCCGCCGTCGCCGGCCGGGACCACGTACGCCACCAGGCGCTGTTCCCGGACCACCACGACGGCGTGTGCGACGGACGGATGCGTGGTCAACACGCCCTGGATCTCGCCGGGTTCGACGCGGAAACCGCGCACCTTCACCTGGTCGTCGGTGCGGCCGAGATACTCGACGGTTCCGTCGGCGTTCCAGCGGGCCAGGTCCCCGGTGCGGTACATCCGGGTGCCGGACGCGCCGTACGGGTCGGCGACGAAACGCTCGGCGGTCAGGCCGGGCCGGTCGAGATAGCCGCGCGCGAGCTGGACGCCCGCGAGGTACAGCTCGCCCGGGACACCTGGCGGTACCGGGCGCAGTCCGGCGTCGAGGACGTAGGTGCGGGTGTTCCACACCGGGCGGCCGATCGGCACGCTCTGCGCGTCCGGTCCGATCTCCACGGCCGTCACGTCGACCGAGGCCTCGGTGGGGCCGTAGAGGTTGTGGAGTTCGGTGGTGGTCAGGATGTCGTGGAAGCGGTGGGTGAGGGCGACGGGCAGGTCCTCGCCGCTGCACATCACGCGGCGCAGGCCGGTGCAGTCGGCCGCGGCCGGTTCCTCCAGGAAGAGTTGGAGCATGGGGGGCACGAAGTGGACCGTGGTGACGCCCTGTTCGCGGATCAGCCGGGCGAGGTAGGACGGGTCGCGGTGGCCCTCGGGGCGGGCGACGACCAGGGTGGCGCCGGTGATCAGGGGCCAGAAGAACTCCCACACCGACACGTCGAAACTGGACGGCGTCTTCTGCAACACCCGGTCGGTGGCGGTGAGTTCGTACGCGTCCTGCATCCACAGCAGCCGGTTGACGACGCCCTCGTGCGGGACGACGACACCCTTGGGGCGGCCGGTCGAACCGGAAGTGTAGATGATGTACGCCGGGCTCGACGGGTCGTAGGACGTGGGGAGTTCGCCCTCGGGACCGGTCGGCAGGGTGTCGCGGACGACGTAGACCGGGCGGGCGTCCTCGACCATGAGGGCGAGGCGTTCCTCGGGATAGTCGGGGTCGAGCGGGAGGTAGGCGGCGCCCGCCCGGTGGACGGCGAGCAGGGCGACAACGAGTTCGAGTGAGCGCGGTAGGGCCACGGCGACGGTCTGCTCGGGGCCCGCACCGAGCGCGGCCAACACGCGTGCCGTGCGCTCCACTTGGGCGTCCAGCTCGCCATACGTCAGCCGCCGTCCCTCGAAGACGAGGGCCGTGGCGTCGGGGGTGCGGGCCGCCTGGGCGCGGAAGAGTTCCGGCAGGGTGGTGGCGGGAACGGGGTGCTCGGTGGCGTTCCACTCCCCCAGGACCAGGGCGCGTTCGGTGCCCTCCATGAGGTCGAAGTCCTTTACCGCGCGGTCGGGTTCGGCCGCCGCATGGTCCAGCAGACGGGCCATGCGGCCGGCGATGCGTTCGGCGGTCGACTCGTCGAAGAGGTCGGTCGCGTACTCCAGGAGCAGGACGACACGGTCGCGGCCGGTCTCGTCGACGAACGTGAAGTGGAGGTCGAACTTGGCCATGCCGGTGTCCATGTCGAACCATTCGGTCGACAGGCCGAGCACGTCCGGGTCGCCGTCGGGGCGGTGGTGGTAGCCGAGCATGACCTGGAAGAGCGGGTTGCGCCCGGCCACGCGGGGCGGGTTGAGGGCCTCCACCACCCGGTCGAAGGGCAGGTCCTGGTACTCGAAGGCCGCCAGGGACGACTCCCTTACCCTGCCCAGGAGTTCACGGAAGGTCAGCTCGTCGCCGGACACATCGGTGCGCAGGACCAGGGTGTTGACGAAGAAGCCCACCAGGTCGGCGAGGACCTCGTCGGTGCGGCCGGCGATGGGGGCGCCGAGCGGGATGTCCTCGCCCGCGCCGAGCCGGTTCAGGAGTGCGGCGGTGGCCGCCTGGAACAGCATGAACATGCTGGTCCCGGTGGCGGTGGTGAGGTCGCGCAGGGCGTGGCCGGTGGCGGTGGACAGCTCCAGGCGGACCTTGCCGCCGTGACCGGTCGGCTCGCTGGGGCGCGGCCGGTCGGCGGGCAGGGCGAGTTCGTCGGGCAGACCGCGCAAGGCGTCGGCCCAGTGGGCGAGTTGGGCCTCTCCGGTGCGGGCGAGGAGGTCGTCCTGCCAGAGGGTGTAGTCGGCGTACTGCACCGGCAGCGGCGCCCAGTCGGGTGTCCGTCCCTCGCGGCGGGCCGCGTAGGCGGTGTCGAGGTCGGCGAGGAAGGGGCGGTCGGACCACTCGTCGGTGGTGATGTGGTGCAGGACGACGGCCACCACGTGCTCGTCCGGGCCGAGCCTGAACACCTCGCACCGCAACGGGAGTTCGGTGGTGAGATCGAATGGGCGGCGCTGTGCCGCCTCGATCAGCGCGGGCAGTTCGCCCTCCGCGCAGTCGACGACCGTGCAGGCCGGGTCGGCCTCTTCCGCCGGGACGATCCGCTGGTACGGCTCGCCCTCGTGCGTCGGGAACACCGTCCGCAGCGCCTCGTGCCGGCCGGCGACGTCCCGCAGGGCGGCGGCCAGGGCCTCGGTGCCGAGGGTGCCGCGCAGCCGGAAGACCAGCGGGAAGTTGTAGGCGACACCGCTGCCGGTGATCTGCTCGACGAGCAACAGCCGTCGCTGGGCGGCCGACAGCGGGATCCGGGCGGGCCGGTCGGTGACGGGGGTGACCGCCGGACGGGCCGGGCTCGCCGCGTCCGCACGGCCCGCGAGCAGGGCGGGAGTTGGGGCTTCGAAGAGGTCACGGATGGCGAGTTCGGCGCCGAGTTCGGTGCGGGCACGGCTGACCAGCCGGGTGGCGAGGAGTGAATGGCCGCCCAGGTCGAAGAAGTTGTCCTCCGCGCCGACCTCGGGCAGTCCCAGCACCTCGGCGAACAGTCGGCACAGCACCTCTTCTTGCGGGGTGCGCGGGCCGCGTCCGCCGCCGAGGGCGACGGCGGGTTCGGTGTCGGGCAGGGCGCGGACGTCGAGCTTGCCGTTGGCGTTCATGGGCAGGCCGTCGACGGTGACGAAGGCCGAAGGGACCATGTAGTCGGGCAGTTCGCGGCCCAGGTCCTCGCGCAGCCGTCGTACGAGCGCGCTTGCCTCGCGGGCGGCGGTGGGGTCGTTGGCGTAGGGACGGGTGCCGCCGCCGGGCTTGAACAGGCCGCCGGTCAGGCGGAGTTCGGACGACTTCAGGAATACGGCGTCGTACGTCCCCTGCTGCTCCGACCAGGTCGTCAGCACCCGGTATCCGGCCGCCGTGCCCAGCTCGTGCAGGTGCTCGGGGTCGACGCCCGTCTCGGTCGTACGGCCGTCGGGTATGCCGGTGAAGCGGAGTGCCTCGGGCCGTTCGCCGCGCGGGCGTTCGGCGGTGGCGCCGGTCGCGGACCAGCCGCCGCGCAGGAGTTCACCGATCGCCTCGGCGGACGTCCGGTCGCCGCGCAGGAGTTCGCCGATGGTGTTGCCGGTGGCCCAGTCGACGGAGGGGGTGTTGTCCAGGCGTACGTCCGGTTCGTCGGCGTAGAGGACGACGTCGTAGCGGTGCCGGGACAGCTCGTTGTGGTGCTCGGCGCGCTTGGTGCGGAGGTCGACGCCATAGCCGAGGGTGGTGAAGTAGTCGGGGTCTACGAGGAGTTCCTTCTCCAGGCGCAGTCCGCGTTCCACCGCCCGCTCCAGGTCCGCTTCGGCGGTGCTCCGGGCGCGCTGGATCTCGGTGTGGAAGGTGTCGGCGAGCCGCAGGTTGCGGACGTCGCCGACGAACAGGGCGCCGCCGGGCGCGAGCAGGTCCATCAGGCCGTGCAGGACGGTGGTGAGGTGGTCGATGCTCGGGAAGTACTGGATGACGGAGTTGATGACGATCGTGTCGAAGTAGGCGAACGGCAGCCCGCTCAGGTCCTCGGCCGGGCGGCAGCGCAGTTCGACCTTGGCGGCGAGTGCGGGGTCGCGCCGCACCTCCTCGCCTGTCTTGCGGATGACGGGGGCGGCGAAGTCGGTGGCCCAGTAGGCCTCAGCCTGCGGGGCGAGCCGAGACAGCAACAGACCTGATCCGACGCCGATTTCGAGGATGCGGCGGGGCTTGAGGGCACCGATGCGGGCGAGGGTGGCCTCGCGCCACTCGTGCATTTCCTCGAAGGGGATGGGCCTGCCGTCGTAGGAGCTGTCCCAGCCGTCGTACTGCTCGGTGAAGACGGCGGTGCCGATCTCCTCGTACTCGTCGGAGTAGATCTCCTGCCACTCCCCCACCTGCGCGGCCTCGGCGGCGGTGCGCTCGGACGGGTCGGCGCCGGAGGGGACGACGTAGCCGACGAGGCGTTCGTCGCGGACGACCACGGCGGCCTGGGCGACGAGCGGGTGGCGGCTGAGGGCGGTCTCGATCTCGCCGGGTTCGATGCGGTAGCCGCGGATCTTGACCTGGTCGTCGGTGCGGCCGAGGAAGTCGAGGTTGCCGTCGGGGTTGCGGCGGACCAGGTCGCCGGTGCGGTACATGCGTTCGCCTGGCTCGCCGAACGGGTCGGCGACGAAGCGCTCGGCGGTCAGCGCGGGGCGGTCCAAGTAGCCGCGGGCCAGGCCGATTCCGGCGATGTACAGCTCACCGGGGACACCGTCGGGCACCGGGCGCAGCCAGGCGTCGAGGATGTGGGCGCGGGTGCCGCGGATGGGCCTGCCGACGGTGGGGGTGTCGCTGTCCAGGGTGCCGCCGCCGAGGGTGTTGATGGTGTATTCGGTCGGCCCGTACAGGTTGTAGCCGTATGTGCCCTCGGTGTCACGCAGGGCCGTCCACACGGTCTCCGGGACGGCTTCGCCGCCGAGCAGCACCAGCGGCGGGACGTGGCCCTCCAACAGGCCCTGTTCTATGAGGAGTCGGGCGTAGGTGGGGGTGACGTTGACGACGTCTACGCGGTGGCGTTCGCTGTAGGCGACCAGCGCCTCGGCGTCACGCCGCAACTCCTCGTCGCAGACGTGCACTTCGTGGCCCTCGACCAGCCAGAGCAGCTCCTCCCAGGACATGTCGAAGGCGAAGGACACGGTGTGCGCGATGCGCAGCCGCCGCCCGCCGGCCGAGGCGATGGCAGGTTCGAAGATCTCCCTCTGGTGGTTCAACTGCATGTTCGTCAGGCCCCGGTAGGGGGTGACGACGCCCTTGGGGCGGCCGGTGGAGCCGGAGGTGTAGATGACGTAGGCGGGGTGTTCGAGGCTGAAGCATCGGCGGACGGGAGCGTCCGACTGCCGGGCCAACTCCCTCTCGATCTGGGGGTCGTCGAGCAGGACGCGGGCCATCTCGCCGTCCAGCGTGGCGGATACGGCCGTGGTGCTGAGCAGGAGGAGCGGGCGGGCGTCGGCCAGCATCAGCGACAGGCGGTCGGCCGGGTGGTCCAACTCCAGGGGGAGGTAGGCCGCTCCGGTGCGCAGGACCGCGAAGAGCGCGACCACCATGTCGAGGGAGCGCGGCAGGGCGAGGGCCACGACCTGCTCGGGGCCCGCGCCCCGGTCGATCAGCAGCCGGGCCATCCGGTTGACGGCCGCGTCGAGTTCGGCGTACGTCATGCTGCGCTCGCCGAAGACCAGGGCCCGCTCGTCCGGGGTGCGTTCGGCCTGCGCGGCCAGCAGGTCGGCGATGGTGTCCTCGGGGGCGGGGACACGGCTGGCCGCCGACTCCCGCTGCAGCGCGTCGAGTTCGGCGGGGAGGAGGGCGTCGAGGGAGCCGACCGGTGCCGTGAGGTCGGCGGTGAGCTGGTCGACGAGCAGCGCGAAGCGGTCGATGAGGGCCTGTGCGTGATCGGTCGGGACCAGGTCGGGGCGGTGGGTGAGGGTGACCGCGATCTCGCGTCCGGGGGTGATGACGAGGTTGGCCGGGTAGTGGGTGGCGTCGACGTTGGCGACGGCCGTGGCGCCGTGCCGGGTCTTGAGGTCGGCCAGCCGCTCCTCGGTGTCGTTGTTGCGCAGCACGAACAGCGTGTCGAAGAGCTTGCGGTGCCCGGTCTCGGCCTGGAGGACGCCGAGGCTGAGGTGCTCGTACGGCATCAGGTCGAGGCGTTCGCCCTGGACGCGGCGGAGCAGGTCGAGGACCGGTTCTGCGGGGTCGAGTGCGATGCGGGTCGGGACGGTGTTGAGGAACAGGCCGATGATGTCGCCGACGTCCGGGACCTCGCTGGGGCGACCGGCGACGGTGGTGCCGAAGACGACGTCGGCGCGGCCGGTCGCGGAGGCGAGGGTGAGTCCCCAGGCCGCGTTGAGCACCGTGTTGAGGGTCAGACCATGGGCGGGGGCCAACTCGCGCAACCGGTCGCCGAGTTCGGCGGAGAGGCGGGTGTCGAGCTGGTCGGGGATGACCGGTTCGAGGCCGTCGGCGGCGGTGGGCGCGAGCAGTGTCGGCTCGTCGAGGCCGGCCAGCGCGGTACGCCAGGCGGCCGTGGCGACCGAGTCGTCCTGTTCCTCCAGCCAGGTCAGGTAGTCGCGGTAACTGCCGGGCGCGGGCAGGGCGTTGGCGTCGCCGCCCGTCTCGTAGAGAGCGAACAGCTCGTCGAGGAACAGCCAGGCCGACCAGCCGTCCCAGAGGATCAGATGACGGCCGATGACGAGCCGGTCGCCGCGCTCCGCACCGAGGCGCAGCAGGAGAATCCGGAACAGCGGGGGCGCGGACAGGTCGAAGCGGCGGTTGCGCTCGGCATCCGTCAACTCCTTTAGGAGTAGGTCCTGTTCGGCTGCCGGGAGGAGTGAGAGGTCCACCTCTTCGAGGGGAATCTCCGGGTCCTCGACGATGAACTGGACCGGCTGGTCGAGGCCGTCGCTGGTGAAGCCCGCGCGCAGACCGGGGTTGCGGTCGAGGAGCGTGCGGACGGCGGCGCGCAGTCGGGTGGTGTCGAGGCGGGTGGCGAAGTCGAAGGTCTCGTGGACGGTGTAGACGTCCAACGCGCCTTCGTCGTAGGCCGAGTGGAAGAACAGGCCCTCCTGGAGGGGAGCCAGCGGCCAGACGTCGGCGACCTCCGCCGGGGCGGCGACGGCGCGGACACGGACCTGTTCGGCCTCGGTCAGGGTGAATGTTTCAACACAGTTGGTGGCTATGGCCGTTGTGGTGCCGGCCGCCAGCGCGAGGGCGGCGGGCGTGCGGTGCGTGAACACGTCGCGCGGGCTCAGGTCCAGGCCCGCCGCGCGGGAGCGGCTCGCGACGCCGATGGAGCTGATGCTGTCGCCGCCGAGGCGGAAGAAGTCGTCGTCGGGGCCGGCGTCCTCGATGCCGAGGACGGCCGCGAAGATCTCGGTGAGCTGCTGCTCCAACGGCCCTGCGGGTGCCCGGCGTTCGGCGCGCTCGGCCTCGGGAGCGGGCAGCGCGGCCTGGTCGAGCTTGCCGCTGGGGGTGAGTGGGAGGTCGGCGAGGACGACGTACGCCTCTGGGACCAGGGGCGCGGGCAGTGCCTCCGCGAGGGCGGCACGCAGGTCGGCGGGGTCTACGTCCGCCCCGGCCGCCGGGACCGCGTAGGCGATGAGCCGCTGGTCGCGGATGACGGCCGCGCCTCGGGCCACAGCCGGGATGCGGGTCAACTCGGCCTCGATCTCGCCGAGTTCGACTCGGTTTCCGCGCAGCTTGACCTGGCGGTCGGTGCGGCCGAGGTAGTCGATCGTGCCCTCGGGGCGGCGGCGCACCAGGTCGCCGGTGCGGTACATGCGGGCGCCGGGCTCGGTGGCGTAGGGGTCGGCGACGAAGCGGTCGGCGGTGAGCGCGGGGCGCCGGTGGTAGCCGCGGGCCAGCTGGACGCCGGTGAGATACAGCTCGCCGGGGACGCCGTCGGGCACCGGGCGCAGGCAGGAGTCGAGGACGCGCAGACCCGTGTTCCACACGGGTCGGCCGATGGGCACGGTGGTGTCGGGCGAGCCGTCGTAGGGGTGGTACGTCACGTCGACGGCGGCCTCTGTCGGGCCGTAGAGGTTGTGCAGCGGGACGCCGGTCAGCTCGTGCCAGCGGTGGGCGGCGGAACCGGACAGGGCCTCGCCGCTGCTGAACACGCGGCGCAGGCCGGCCGCCCAGGCGGGGTCGGCGGTGACCTCGTCGGAGGCGAGGAACGCCTCCAGCATCGACGGCACGAAGTGCATCGTGGTGATGCCCTCGGCCTGGATCAGGCGGGCCAGACAGGCGGGGTCGCGGTGCCCGTCCGGTGCGGCGAGGACGACGGCGGCACCCTCGCGCAGCGCCCAGAAGAACTCCCAGACGCTCACGTCGAAGCTGGACGGTGTCTTCTGCAACACCCGGTCGTCTGCGGCGAGTTGGTACGCGCCCTGCATCCAGGCCAGTCGGTTGCCGATGGCGCGGTGGGTAACGACGACGCCCTTGGGGCGGCCGGTGGAGCCGGAGGTGTAGATGAGGTAGGCGGGGTCGTCGGGGTGGGCGGGGTCCTCGGCTCCGCCGAACAGGGCCTCTTCGCCCTCCGCGTCCACCCGCAGCACGTCCAGGCCCTCGACCGACGGGAGCCGGTCCGCGTCCCGTTCCGTAGCGACGACCGTGGTCGCGCCCGAGTCGGCCAGCATGTACGCGAGGCGTTCGGCCGGGTAGTCCAGGTCGAGGGGCAGATAGGCGGCCCCCGACTTCAGGACGCCCAGCAGCGCCACCATCAGCTCCGCCGAGCGGGGTACGGCGACGGCGACGAACCGCTCCCGGCTCGCGCCCTTGGCCCGCAGCCGTGCGGCCAACTCCTCTGCCCGCGCGTCGAGTTCGGCGTAGGTGAGAGTGGGCGCGCCGTCGTACACGACAGCCGTCGCGTCCGGAGTTCTCGCGACCTGCGCGGCGAACTCGGCGGCGAGTGTGGTGGCCGGGACCGGCCGGGTCTCCCCCGCCGGGTGGGCTGCGGTCAGCTCGTCCGGGGTGAGCAGGTCGAGGTCGGCGACGCGGGTGCCGGGGTCGTCGGCCAGGGCGTGCAGGACGAGGGTGAGCCGGTCGGCGAGGGACTGTACGGCGTCGGCGTCGAGGCGCCCGGCGTGGTGCTTGAGGCGCAGGTCGAGGCGCCGGCCTGGCTTGACGATGAGGGCGAGTGGGTAGTGGACGGCGTCGTGGAAGGCGTGCCCGGCGACGGCGATCGTGCCGGTGGGGTCGGTGCTGCCGGGGGCGCCCTCGCCGCCGGGGTAGTTCTCGAACACCACGAGGGTGTCGAAGAGTTCGCCCTCGCCCGCGTGGCCGGTGGCGCGCTGGATGTCCGCGAGACCGAGGTGCTGGTGGTCGAGGAGCGCGCTCTGTTCGTCCTGGAGTCGGTCGAGCAGTGCGCCCAGGGTGTCGCCGGGGGCCCAACGCAGGCGGGTGGGCAGGGTGTTGATGAACAGGCCGATCATCGACTCGATGCCGTCGACGGCGGCGTCACGTCCGGCGACGGTGGTGCCGAACAGGACGTCCTGGCGGCCCGTCATCCGGCCGACGAGCAGGCCCCAGGCGCCCTGGACGAGCGTGCCGAGGGTGACTCCGCGTTCGCGGGCACGGGCGGTGAGCCGTGAGGTGATCCGCTCGGTCAACTCGACGCGGATCTGGGCGGGTTCGAGGGGTCCGGCGGGCGCGGGGGTGTCGACCATCCGGGTGGGCTCGTCGACGCCGGCGAGCGCGGCGCGCCAGGCGGCGCGCGCCGCGTCGCGGTCGGCTCCGGCGATCCGGCGGAGGTAGCCGCGGTAGGGGGCGACTTCGGGGAGGGGGGTGGGGTTCTCGCCGTAGAGGGCCAGGAGTTCGCGGTGCAGGACGGGGAGGGACCAGCCGTCCGCGACGATGTGATGGAAGGTCAGGACGAGTCGGCTGAGGTCCGCGCCGAAGCGGATGAGGGCGCAGCGGATCAGCGGCGGGTGGGCGAGGTCGAAGCGGTGGGCGCGTTCGTCAGCGGCGACGGCCTCGGCGAGGGTTCGGCGGACCATGGGGTCTTCCTGGGCGGCCAAGTCGACTTCGTGCCAGGGCAGTTCGAGGCCGGACGCGATGAGCTGGACGGGACGGCCGTCGGGTGTCTGGCGGAAGCAGGCGCGCAGCGGGGCGTGCCGGTCGACGAGTCGCTGTGCGGCCGTGCGCAGAAGGGTGCCGTCGACCGGGCCGGACAGCTCGATGACCTGCTGCACGACATAGGCGTCGAGTTCGGCACCGTCCACCAGCGCGTGGAAGAAGAAGCCCTCCTGGAGCGGGCCGAGAGGCAGTACCTCTTCGACGGTGACCGGGAACTCGCCCTGCACTGCGGCGAGTTCGTCCTCACTCAGGGTCTGCCACGGGGTGGCGGTCGGGTCGTCGGCCGTGCCGGTGCGGGCGACCGTGGCGAGTTCGGCGACCGTGCGGTGCCGGAACACGTCTCGCGGAGTGAGTTCCAGGCCTGCGCGGCGGGCGAGGATGAGGAGTTGGACAGCGACGATACTGTCGCCGCCGAGCGCGAAGAAGTCGTCGTCGACGCCGACCGAGGGGACCTTGAGGGCGCGCGCGTACAGGTCGCAGAGGAGTTGCTCGCGAGGTGTCTCGGGTGCCCGGCCCGTGCTGAGCGCCCGGGTGAGGTCCGGGACCGGGAGTGCGGCGGCGTCGAGCTTGCCGCTGGGGGTGACGGGCAGCCGGTCCAGCGGGACGAAGGCGGCCGGGACCATGTAGTCGGGCAGGTGCTCGGTGGCGTGCGTCCGCAGGGTCGACATCAGGGCGTTGACGTTGCGGAAGGGCGCGGGGCGGTTGGTGAGCGGGTGGCCGCCTCCGGGGCGGTACGACGCCTGTGCCTCCGCTTCGAGGGCGAACACGGCGTCCAGGCTGCCGTCCTCGGCGTCCCCGTTCCAGGTGAGCGTCACGTCATAGCCGTGCCGGGCGGCGATCTCGTACAGGGCCTCGGGGTCCACGCCGTACGGTCCGGCGGCCGGCCTGCTGCTGTCGGCGAGGGCGTCGAGCGCGGCGAGGTCGTCGGCGAGGCGGGAGTTGGGGATGCCGGTGACGCGCGACCGGGGCGGGCGGCCGGCGAGCAGCTCGTCGAGCGCCTGGAGCGAACCGAGCGCGGGCCACGGCGAGTCGGGGATCTCTTCGGGGGCGGCCGACTGGGGTCGCAGCACAACGTCGTAGCGGTAGCGGGTGAGTTCGTTGTGGTGGGTTCCGCGCTTGACGCGGATGTCGGCGCTGAGACCGTCGAGGGTGGTGAAGTAGTCGGGGTCGACGAGGAGTTCGCCCTCCCAGGCGACAGCCCGGTCCACGGCGGCGCGCAGGGCTTCCTTGTCCGCGCCTGTCTCGTCTCCCTCGTCCCGTACCCGGCCGCTCTCGACGGCCGCGCTCAGGGTGCGGAGAAGGCGCAGGTTGCGTACGTCGCCGACGAACACCGCGCCGCCGGGGGCGAGGAGAGCGGTCGTGTCGCGGAGTACGCCGGTGAGGTAGTCGCCGCCGGGGAAGTACTGGATGACGGAGTTGACGACGATCGTGTCGAAGTGGCCCTCGGGCAGTCCGGTGAGGTCGTGCGCGGGGCGGGCCAACAGGTGGACGCGGTCGGCGAGTTCGGGGACGGCGGACACCTGGGCGTCCAGGGCGCGTACGGCCTCCTCGGAGAGGTCGGTGCCCCAGTACTCGGCGCAGTCGGGGGCGAGCCGGGACAGCAGCAGGCCGGAGCCGACGCCGATCTCCAGGATGCGGCGGGGCCGTAGCGCGCGGATGCGGTCGAGGGTGGCCTCGCGCCACTCGCGCATGTCGGCGAGGGGGATGGGGAGGCCGTCGTACATGCTGTTCCAGCCGGCGAAGTTCTCCTCGAAACCGTCCGATCCGGCGGCGGCGTAGAGGAGTTCGTGCAGGTCCTTCCAGTCGGCCACCCCCTCGTCGGGGGTCGCCTCGGCGTCCAGCGAGGGCACGATGTAGGCGGCGAGGCGGCGTTCGCCGGGGCGGTCCTCGCGGACGATCACGGCGGCCTGGTCGACGGCCGGGTGGGAGCGCAGGACGGACTCGATCTCGCCGGGTTCGATGCGGAAGCCGCGGATCTTGACCTGAGTGTCGACGCGGCCGTGGAACTCCAGTCGGCCGTCGGTCTTCCAGCGCACCAAGTCGCCTGTGCGGTACAGGCGTTCGCCGGGTGCGGCGGCCAGGTCGGCTGGGGCGGCGACGAAGCGTTCGGCGGTCAGGGCGGGGCGGCCGAGGTAGCCACGGGCCAGGCCGTCGCCCGCGAGGTAGAGCTCTCCCGTGACCCCGGCGGGGACGGGGCGCAACCGGTCGTCGAGGACGTAGGCGCGGGTGCCGGGGTCGGGGATGCCGATGGGCACGATGGTGCCGGCCGGGGTGTCCGGGTCGCAGAGGCCGAGGGTGGAGTTGGTGGTGGCCTCGGTCGGGCCGTAGGCGTTGAACATCATCCGACCGCGTGCGTAGCGGCCGACCAGCTCGGGCGAGACGCGTTCGGTGCCGGCCAGGAGGGTTGCCTCGGGCGGGAGTTGGACGTCCTCGGGCATGGCCGCGAGGAGCGCCGGCGGGAGGATCATGAAGGTGATGCCGTGCTCGTTGGCGTAGTCCGCGAAGGGTGCGCCGGGGACGCGGCGGTCGGCGGGGACGACGACGAGGCGGCCGCCGGAGAGCAGGCCGAGGCACAGGTCCCAGAACGCGACGTCGAAGCTGGGTGAGGCGAACTGGAGGACCCGGCTGTGCGGGCCGATTCCGAAACGTTCCTGCTGGGTGGCGACCAGTTTGGCGACACCCGCGTGGGACAGGACCGTGCCCTTGGGGCGGCCGGTGGAGCCAGAAGTGTAGATGACGTAGGCCGCGTGCGCGGTCGTCAACTCGTCGGCGGTGGACGGGCCTTGGGCGGGGTGGGCCGCCAGTTCGGCGACCGTCCCGGGGGCGTCGAGGATCAGCGGATCGAGGCCCGGCGGGAGGTCGGGGGCGATCTCGGCGGTGGTGACGAGGCAGACCGGGCGGGCGTCGGCGAGCATGTAGGCGATGCGGTCGGCCGGGTAGTCGGTGTCGACGGGCAGATAGGCGGCGCCCGCCTTCAGGACGGCGACCTCGGCCACGATCATGTCGGCGGAGCGCGGTACGGCGAGCGCGACGACCTGCTCGGGACCGGCACCCCGGGCCACCAGCGCGTGCGCCAACTTGGCCGCGCGGGCGTCGAGTTCGGCGTAGGTGAGGCGGACGTCCTCGTGGATGAGGGCGACCTCGTGCGGGTGGGCGGCGACCTGGTCGGCGAACATACGCGGCCAGGTGAGCGCGGGTACGTCGTGCGCGGTGTCGTTCCAGCCGTGCAGGATGCGGTGCCGCTCGTCCGTGCCGAGGAGTTCGAGGTCGGCGACCTGGGCGTCCGGGCGGGCGAGGGCGTCGGCGAGGAGGGTGCCGTAGTGGCCGAGGATCAGGTCGACGGTGGCGGGTGCGAAGGCGTCGGTGCGGTAGTCCGCGGTCACTTCTCCGTCGGTCACCGTGAGGGCCAGGTCCAGCGGGCCGCTCTCGTGCCAGGGGTCGACGCCGAAGCCCGTGGCGCACAACAGGCCGCCGCCACGCAAGGGTTCGGGGGCGAGGAGTCGTAGCAGATCCGTTGTCGGCAGGAGGTGGGCGGCGGCCTCCGCGTGTACGGCAGTAATCTGGTCGCGGAGTTCGGCGAACGGGGTGTCGCCGTCGATCGTGACGCGCAGCGGGAGGCCCTCGTGGGCCACCGCCGTCTCGGTGGCCGTCGTGCCGCTGTAGCGGTGCAACAGGACGGCGAAGGCGGTGAGTTGGGTGGCCGTGTCGGCCGTGATGTCGAGTGTGACCGTGCGGCGCGCGCGGGGCACCGGGCCGTCCTGGCGCGGCGGACGGGGGAAGTCCAGCGGCAGTGCCGTCTCCGGTACTGGAGAGGCGAAGCGCCGTCGCCAGAAGTCGTTCGTCGCCGTTGCCCGTGCCGAAGAAAGCGTGTTGCCCGCCACAGCTGCCCGTGCCTCCCAATGCGTGCGGAACGGCTCAGCGGAGCCGCGACCGCTCGCATAGTAAGGTAAGCATTGCCTTACTTGATAGACCCTCCCCGGAACCGCAGGCCCATGTCACAGCCGCTGAGGTTATGCTCACCTAAGCTGCGGGCCGGGCTGTCCGGTGGTCCGCCAACAGGGCTCCAGAGCACGGAAGATGACCCGGAAGACGACATGGAGACCGGCACGTGGCTTCAGGCAGAAGGCTTCGCACCACGGTGCTGGTGACCCTCCTCGTCGCCCTCCTCGTTCTGCTGTCTCTGCTGTCCGTCGCGCTGGGCGCGCTCAGTGTTCCGCTCGACCAGGTTGTGCGCTCGGTGCTGGGCCATCCGCCCAGCCGGCTGATCGACAACGTCATCTGGTCGGTACGCGTCCCACGCACCCTGCTCGGCCTGACGACGGGTGCCGCGCTCGGCCTGTCCGGCGCGCTGATGCAGGCCCTGACCCGCAATCCGCTCGCGGACCCGGGGATCCTCGGGGTGAGCGCGGGCGCGTCCTTCGCGATCGTCCTGGCGGTCGGCGTGCTCGGGGCCACCTCGCTGTACGGCTATGTGTGGTTCGCGTTCGGCGGGGCGCTGGTCGCGAGTGTCGTGGTCTTCTTCCTGGGACGGCTGGGCCGGTCCGGGGCAACGCCCGTGAAACTGGCGCTCGCCGGGGTCGCCGTCACCTCGCTGCTGCAGTCGTTCACCAGCGCCATCGTGCTGACCGACCAGGACGCGCTGGACCGCTACCGCTTCTGGTCGGCCGGCACCCTGGCCGACCAGGACTCCGGCGATCTGGTGCGCATCCTGCCCTTCCTCGCCGTCGGCGCCGTACTGGCGCTGTCCTGCGCGCCCGCCCTCAACAGCATGGCGCTGGGCGACGACGTGGCCGCCTCCCTGGGGCGGCGGCTGGGCCTGGTACGGCTCCAGGGGGTCACCGCGGTCGTGCTGCTGACCGGCGCGTCCGTCGCCGTCATCGGTCCCGTGGTCTTCCTCGGTCTGGTCGTCCCGCACATCGCCCGGGTCCTCGCCCAGTGGGTCGGCATCGGCCCCGACTACCGGTGGCTGCTGCCGCTGTCCGCCGCGCTCGCGCCCGTGCTGCTGCTGTCGGCCGACATCCTGGGCCGGATGGTGGACCGCCCGACCGAGATCCAGGCCGGTGTTCTCGTCGCCTTCCTCGGCGGCCCGTTCTTCATCGTCCTGGTCCGCCGCCGGAAGCTCGCGGAGGTATGAGCGTGTCCGCACCACCGTCACCAGCCGCCCTGGGCAACCGGCCGTTCCGGCTCACCGTCCCCCCGGTGTCCGGCGTGCTGCGTCCGCGCCTGCTGCTGACAGGAGTCGGCGTCGCGGTCGGCGCGTTCCTGCTGTTCTGCTGGGGTCTGACGATCGGCGACTATCCGGTGGCGTTCACCGACGTCATCAGGGCGCTGTGGGGTTCGGGCGATGCGGGCACGGTCATCGTCGTACAGGATCTGCGGCTGCCGCGCGCGCTGGTCGGGCTGCTGGTCGGGGTCGCGTTCGGGGTCTCCGGGGCCGTGTTCCAGACGATGACCCGCAATCCGCTGGCCAGCCCCGACATGATCGGGCTCACCGAGGGCGCCGGAACCGCCGTGGTGGCGGCGGTCGTTCTGGGCTGGACCGGCGGACTCGGGCTGTCGACGCTGGGGTTGCTCGGGGCGCTGGTGACCGCGCTGCTCGTGTACGCGCTGGCGTGGAAGGGCGGGGCCACCGGGTACCGCATCATCCTCGTCGGCATCGGGGTGTCCTGGATCTGCTCCAGTGCCACCAACTTCCTTGTGGCGCGCGGAAATCGCTTCGAGGCTGAGACTGCCCTCGGCTGGCTGGTCGGCAACCTCAACGGACGGACCTGGGGCCAGGTCGACTCCCTGGCCATCGCCCTGGCCGTGCTGCTGCCGGTGACGCTGGGCATGGGCCGCTGGATGCGCACGCTGATGCTCGGCGACGACGTGGCCGCCGGACTCGGCACACCCGTCCAAATCGTGCGGCTGGCACTGCTGTTGGCCGGGGTGGGCCTGGTCGCGTTCGGTACGGCGGCGGCCGGTCCGGTGGCGTTCGTCGCGCTGGCCTGTCCGCAGATCGCCCAGCGGCTGGCCGGCACCTCCTCGCCGCCCCCGCTCGTCTCCGGTCTCACGGGCGCGTTCGTCGTCCTCGGCTCGGACCTCCTCGCCCGCGAGGCGATCCCCGGGACGGAACTGCCGGTCGGTATCGTCACCGGCGCCCTGGGCGCGCCGGTCCTGCTGTGGCTGCTCATCCGCGTCAACCGCGCGGGCTCTGGAGGCTGATCGCATGTCGACCACCGACCCGCGCGCCCCGCGGACGTCCGAATCACCCGCCTCCGGGCCCGAGTTGCGGGCACGTGGTCTTCATCTCGCCTACGACGGACGGCCCGTGGTCGAGAATCTGGACCTCACCGTGCCGACCGGCCGGATCACGGCCATCGTCGGGGCCAACGCCTGTGGGAAATCGACCCTGTTGCGGGCGCTCGCCCGGCTGCTGGCCCCGCGCCAGGGTGTGGTGGAGCTGGACGGTGTCGCGCTGCGTTCCGTGCCGACCCGTGAACTCGCCCGGAAACTGGGCATCCTGCCGCAGACGCCGGTGGCGCCGGAGGGGCTGACCGTCCTGGACCTGGTGGGCCGGGGCCGTTCCCCGCACCAGACCTGGTGGCGGCAGTGGTCCACGGCCGACGAGGAGGCCGTGCACGCGGCCCTTGAGGCGACGAACCTCACCGAGCTCGCCGAGCGTCCGGTCGACGAGCTCTCCGGCGGCCAGCGGCAACGCGCCTGGATAGCCATGGTAGTTGCCCAGGGCACCCCCGTCCTGCTCCTCGACGAGCCGACGACCTATCTCGACCTCGCCCACCAGATCGACGTGCTCGACCTGATCACTGACCTCAACCGGCGCGAGGGCCGCACGGTCGTGATGGTCCTGCACGACCTCAACCAGGCCTGCCGGTACGCCGATCACGTCATCGCCATGAAGGCCGGCCGTATCGTCGCCGAGGGCGCGCCCGCCGACGTCGTCACCGAGGCCACCGTCGAGGACGTCTTCGACCTGCGCTGCCGGATCACCCCCGACCCGGTCAGCGGCACCCCGCTGGTGATCCCACTGGGACGGCACCACCACGACGGCGCCCCTCTGACCGACAAGTCCGAGGACACCGTCACGACCCGATGAGGGCTCCGCCGGGGTAGGGGTTCAAAAAAGTGTGTCACTTCTCGCGAGAAGTGACACACTTTTTTGAACCTGGTCCCCGCCCGGCCCGACACGCCGACCGGCGCGGGCTCGTCGGCTCAGGGCCGGGACGTCAAGTACCCGCCCATCGTGCGGAAGTAGTCGCCGGCCGCGTACTCGGTGCCGTCGCCGGTCCGCACCCGGCGCACCAACAGCCCACGGCCGCGCCCGGTGTGGGCCTCGGGGCCCGCCACTATGACCACTCCGTCGCCCTCGCGGATGAAGATCCGGCCCGGGGTGCCGCCGTAGCGCCCCTCCGAGACGGCAGCCGAGACGATCCTGAGCCGCTGGCCGCGGTGGAAGGTGTAGGCGTTCGGATACGGGTCCGACTGGGCGCGTACGAGCCGTTCCAGGCGTTCCGCGGGCCAGCTCCAGTCGATACGGCTGTCCTCCTCCGACCGCTTGTGGAAGAAGCTGGCGCGGCTACGGTCCTGCGGCACCCACTGGCCGGCGTCGCGGCCCGAGGCGATCAGGTCGAGCGACTCGCGCACGATGGGCGCGATGAGGTCGACGGTCCGGTGGAACAGGTCGGTCGCGGTGTCGGTGGGGCCGACCGGGACCGAGCGCTGGATCAGGACGTCCCCGGCGTCGAGTTCGCCGTTCATGCGGTGCGCGGTGACGCCGACGCGCGGTTCGTCGTTCAGGAGCGCCCAGATGATCGGGGAGAACCCGGCGTACGACGGCAGCAGCGAGTCGTGGATGTTGAGGGTGCCGTGCGGCGGGAGGTCGAACAGCTCCGGCGGCAGCCAGGTGCGCCAGTTGTTGGCGACGATGATGTCCGGCCGTGCCTCCCGTACGGCGTCGAGGAGTTCGGCGTCGTCGGGGCGGTTGCGCAGCAGGACGGGGACGTCGTTCTTCTCGGCGAGTTCGGCGACGCTGTCGTCCCAGATCTTCTCGTAGGCATGCTCACTTTTCGGGTGGGTGACGACGGACACGACCTCGTGGTCGGAGTCCAGCAGCGCCTGCAGCGTGCGGTGACCCCAGGTCTGATAGCCGAGCATGACGACCCGCATGACGGTCCTTCCCTTCAACGACTCATTGCAAGGTAAGCCTTACCTTATCTAGCATTGGGTTGCCTGAGGGAGGCGATGCCACGGTGAAGTCACCGCTCATGGATTCCGAAGTGGTCCACGACATACTCGGAATCGGATTCGGTCCGTCAAATCTCGCTCTGTCCATAGCGGTTGAGGAGCACAACAAGAGCCTTCCGGCAGACAGCCGTCTGGGCGCCCTGTTCCTGGAACGCCAGCCGCGCTTCGGCTGGCACCGGGGCATGCTGATCGACGACGCCACGATGCAGGTGTCGTTCCTCAAGGACCTGGTCACACTGCGGAATCCGACCAGCGACTACAGCTTCCTCTGCTTCCTGCGCGAGCAGGGCAGACTGATCGACTTCCTGAACCAGAAGACCCTCTTCCCGCTGCGCGTGGAGTTCCACGAGTACTTCGAGTGGGCGGCCGAGCGGGTCTCCCACCTCGTCTCCTACGCCAGTGAGGTCGTCTCCGTCGACCCGGTGCGCGGCGACGACGGCGAGGTGGCCTTCTTCGACGTCACCAGCCGGGCCCCCTCAGGGAATGGCGCGACCGTGACCCGCCGGGCCCGCAACATCAGCGTGGCCATGGGTCTTGAGCCGCATGTGCCGCCGGGTCTCGAACTGGGCGAACGCCTCTGGCACAACAGCGAGTTGATCCCGCGCGCGACCGAACTAGCCGCCGCGGGACAGCCGGTGCGACGGGCCGTGGTGCTCGGCGCGGGCCAGAGCGCCGCCGAGGCGGTCGACTATCTGCACCGCACCTTCCCGGACGCCGAGGTGTGCTCGGTGTTCGCCAAGTACGGCTACACCCCGGCCGACGACAGCCCGTTCGCGAACCGCATCTTCGACCCGGAGGCGGTGGACGTCTACTTCTCGGCGCCCTCCGAGGTCAAGCAGTCGCTGCTCGACTACCACCGGTCCACCAACTACTCCGTGGTCGACATGGAGTTGATCGAGGCCCTGTACGCCACCGCGTACCGGGAGAAGGTGGCGGGACGCGAGCGGCTGCGCTTCCTGAACGTCTCGCGGGTCCGCGCCGTGGATGCCGGAGCGGACGGCGGTCTCGATGTCGCCGTGGAGTTCCTGCCCACCGGCGAGAAGCAGGTGCTGCCCGCCGATGTGCTGGTGCTCGCCACCGGTTACCGGCCCCGCGACCTGAGTTCACTGCTCGGCGAGGCGGCCAAGCTCTGTCTCAGGGACGACGGCGACGAGATCCGCGTGGGCCGGGATCACCGGGTCGAGACCGTCCCGGAGGTGACCGCCGGCCTCTACCTCCAGGGCGGCACCGAGCACACCCACGGGCTGACCAGCACCCTGCTGTCGACGGTCGCGGTCCGGGCGGAGGAGATCCACCGCTCGGTACAGGCGGCGAGTGTGACCGTCTGACACCCCACGACTCCCCGGGCCCGGAGGGTACGGTCCCTTCCGGGCCCGGGGTTTTTGTCTGTGACGCCAACTCACCATGAAATCGGCCGGATCGCGTCCACGATGTCCCGGGGCAGCGCGGCGGGGCCGGGCATGTCGTACGGGATCAGGTCGGATGACGGCATGCTCGTCGGCCTCTCACCGGTCGTCGGACGTCATGGGGAACCCAGGACACGGGAACGCCTCAGTAAGGGCCATGGGTCCAGCGGCCGTTCGTCATCGTGGCGTGCACCGGCATCGTGCGCAGGGTGTCCGGATCGGCGTCCAGCGGGTCCACGTCCACCACCACCAGGTCGGCCGGGTCCCCCACCCTGATGAGTCGACGGCCACGGGCCGCGGCCACCAACCCGTCCGGGACGGAAAGGCGTTGCTCCGGATGCCAGGCGGGGCGTTCGTCGTCGGTCCGGCTGACGGCCGAGGCGATGGCGAGCCAGGGGTCGAGCGGCGAGACCGGGGCGTCCGAGCCGAACTCCAGCCGTGCGCCGGCGGCGAGCAGGTCACCGTAGGCGAAGGCTCGTTCGGTACGCCCGGCCCAGTGCCGGTCCGCCACGTCGCGGTCGTCCGTCGCGTGCCGGGGCTGAACTCCCGCGATCACCCCCAACTCGGCGAATCTCGGGAGGTCTTCGGGGCTCAGCAGCTGCGCGTGCTCGATCCGGCCGCGGCAGCGCACCGCCTCGAATGCGTCCAGGGCAACGGTGTTGGCACGGTCGCCGATCGCGTGCACCGCCGGTTCGATGCCGTGCGCGGCGGCGCGCCGCATGAGCCGTACGAGCTCGCCGGGGGCCGTCTGCTCGATGCCGTGGGCGCCGTCCGTGCCCTCCAGGCCGGGGTAGGGGTCGCGGCACAGGGCGGTGCGGGTGTTGAGCGAGCCGTCCGTGAAGAGTTTCAGCGGGCCCACCCCGACCAGGCTGCCGACCTCGTCCCCCGTCCGCAGCCCGCGCTTGATCGCGGCGTCGAGGTAGGCGGGGTAGACCGCCGCCAACACCCGTACGGCGGGCCGGAATTGGGCCGAGCGGCGTTCCCAGTCCGCGACCGTGTCGCCGAACTGGAAGTCGATGACACCGGTGACCCCGCGTGCGGCGGCGGCCCGGCAGGCCTCCTCGATCCAGCCGTCGAGCACCTCGGCCGGGGTCGCGGGGAGTGCCGCGAGGACTTCGTGGGCCTCGTGTTCCCTGATCAGGCCGGTGGAGTGGTCGGCGCGGCCGACGAGGGCGAGGCAGGCGGAGTTGAACCACGCGGCATGGAGATCGGCACTGACCAGGGCGACCGGCCGGTCGGGCAGCACCGCGTCGAGCAGTGCCTTGTGCGGGGCGTCGGGCCACAGGCCGTCGCGGAACCCGTAGCCGTAGAGCACCGTGCCGTCGGCCGCCCCGGCCCGTGCCCGGACGAGGTCGGTCACCTCCCGCGCGGAGGAGGTTCCGGCCAGGTCCAGCCGATGCCGGGCGCTCGCCCATTCCGCGAGGTGGACGTGGGCGTCCCACAGGCCGGGCAGCAGCACCCGCCCATCGAGATCGAGGACCGGTTCACCGCCGGCCCCGGCGTCCGTGTCCGCGCCCGTTTCCGGGACGACATGGGTGATCCTGCCGTCCGCCACCCGCAGCCGGGCAAGCGGCCCACCGGCGCCGAGCCGCACCCGGGCGAGCGTCCATGCGGGCGCCGGGGCGCTTGCCTTGTCTGCCATATGGAACCCCCTAGGTAAACTTAGCCTTACCTTATCTGCAATTCAGTGCCGGGCCGGGACGAGCCCAGCGATGACACCGGTGACAGTGTTCACGACATCCCCGACGACCGTCACCACCACCGGCTGCACGGCATCGGCGGCCGGTGCGGGCGCCGGCTCGGGCTCCGGCGCGGGATCCTCGCAGCAGGCGACCTGCGCGGCGCGGGGCGCGTTCTGCGGTTGATCCTGCTGGGGCAGATCCGTGGGAAGCGGCTGCGGAACGCCACCACCCTCAGGTGCCGTCGGAGCACCACTGCGGGGTGCGTCACCCCCTCCCTCCGTCTTCCCTCCGTCCGCCGGTTCGCCACCCCCGGCCCCCTCATCGGCGGCGGACCCGAGCGCCCAGCGCTGCCCGGCGGACCCGTCCCGCCCCGCCGGCACGGCCCGCGCCCCCTTCTTCCCGCTCTCGGGAGCGACGGCCAGCCCCTGGCTCCAGCGGAGCAGCAACTCACCGCGGACCGTCAGGTCGTAGTGCACCTCGCCCGCGTGCACCAGGCACCCGGCCAGCGTGACCGTGCCCCTGCCGGTGTCGGAGGCGAGGCAGAGTCCGGGATCGTCGAGGCTGCGCAGCAGACCGTCCTGGTCGTACGACCACTGCTGCGACCCGGCGTCGGAGCACGCGGCCAGGGTGACGGCCGCGCCGTTCCGCACCCGCCCGCCGGCCACGTCGAGGCACAACCCGGACGCGAGCGCGCGCAGCACACCCTGTTGGACGACTCCCGCGCCGACGGCACCGGCGGCCGACTCGGCACCGGCCGACGAGGGCGCCGCGACCGGGCTCTGGTGGGACGAACTGCCGCTGGGCGCACCCCAGGTGGCCTGCGGATCGGGGGTGTCGACCTGGGTCCAGCCCTTGGAGACGAGCACGGTCGCGAGCAGCGCGAGGGAGGTCAGGCCCACGCCCACGACCGCGGCCATGGGGTGTCTGCGCGGGAAGGCGAGGACGCCGTCCGGGGTGGGACGGTGACGGCCCATCGGGCGGCGGACGGCACGCGCGGAGGTCCCGGGCGTCACGCGACCCGGCCGTGAGTCGAGATAGCGGCGGGCGCCCCAGCCGAGGACGGTCTCGGCGAGCAGCACTTCGAGACCGCCGTCGAAATGACTCAACTGCTCAGCCGCGAAACGGCAGTAGCGGCACGTCATGAGATGGCGTTGCACATCAGGCAACAGACTGCCGCCGCGGCGGATCGGGACATCGAGGAGACGGTTGTAGTAGCGGCATTCGGGCGTCGGCGCGAGTTCCAGGTGGGCGCGGACACAGCCCGCCCTGAATTGTTCACGCGCCTGATCCAGCGCGGCGGTCGCGGTGGCCTCGTCCACGCCCAGCAGACCGGCGGGTATGGTTATGGGTTCGGCCTCGACCTCGGTGTGCCAGAGGAGGCATTGGGAGGCGCCCGGCAGCCTTCCGAAAGCACGTTCCGCGAGCTTCCGCCTTTCGGAGGTCCCGGGCCTCGCCGCACGTAGACCCCGGCCGCCGGTGGGTTTGCGAAGTTCCGGCAACAGCGCGGGAATTCGCTCGTCGGCGACCCACTTCTTCACCATCTCCCGGACCGCCACAAGGAGTTGGGGCCGCAGGGCGCCACCGGTCACCCGGCCGGCGAGTACCTGGTGGAAGGCGGCGCTCGCCACCATGGACGCCGAACTCTCGGCGGTGGCGAGGCAGATGACCGCATATTCGCTTGTCGCCTGCCAGTGGCGCGCGAGCAGCAGGGCGACGGCACGAGTGCCCGCGGCTTTGTCGCCGAGTTGTGCCACGAGATTGCGGTCCGACTCCCCCGGAGTTGATCCGGGGCGAGGCGGGAACGGTGGGCGTGGGGGGTTGGGGGATTGCACGGGACCATTTCCTTCCAAGCCGCAGGACGGCACGCGAATGCCCGACCATCGGAAAGCAGGTGCTTGCTTGGTGCATACCTATGAGATGTCAGAAACGACCCTGACCAGTGCCTTCTCACAGCAGGCCTCATGAGGTGGCTCACACTCGCACAAGCGCCTGACAGGAAACAAGGAGTTACGGTGACCGATGTTCAAAACGCTGTGAATTCAGATTGGTTACCGGCGGTATCCACAGGCGTCTGCACGAAATCTCCAACTCTCCCGCGAACCGAGGAAGGCACACAGGGAACTCCGATGTTTCTCTCGGGATGCTCTCATCGCCGTGGGCCACCATGAACCGCATGATCGCCCCCCACTCCTCAGCCACCCCCGCACCCGCCCCCGTCCCCACAGTCCGCAAGGCGGTCGTGCCGGCCGCCGGACTCGGCACGCGGTTCCTGCCCGCGACGAAGGCGACGCCCAAGGAAATGCTCCCGGTCGTCGACAAGCCCGCGATCCAGTACGTCGTCGAGGAGGCCGCGGCGGCCGGACTCGACGACATCCTGATGGTCACCGGCCGGCACAAGCGCGCCATCGAGGACCACTTCGACCACGCCTTCGAACTGGAACAGGCCCTGGCCGCCAAGGGCGACACCGTGCGCCTGGACGCCGTACGCGATCCCGCGCGCCTTGCCGACATCCACCACATCCGCCAGGGCGACCCGCTCGGCCTCGGCCACGCGGTGCTCTGCGCCCGCCATCACGTCGGCGACCAGCCGTTCGCGGTCCTCCTCGGTGACGACCTGATCGACCCGCGCGAGACCCTGCTCAGCCGGATGCTGGAGGTCCGCGAACGGTACGCGGGCAGCGTGGTCGCCCTGATGGAAGTCCCGGAGGAACAGGTCCACTTGTACGGCTGCGCGGCCGTCGAGCCGACCGGCGAGGACGGTGTCGTACGCGTCACCGGCCTGGTCGAGAAGCCGTCCCGCGAGGACGCGCCGAGCCGCTACGCCGTCATCGGCCGCTACGTCCTCGATCCCGCGATCTTCCCCACCCTGGAACGCACCCCGCCCGGCCGCGGCGGCGAGATCCAACTGACCGACGCCCTCCAGGAGTTGGCGGCCGGCGGCACGGTCCACGGAGTCGTCTTCGAAGGCCTGCGCTACGACACCGGCGACAAGGCCGACTATCTGCGCACGGTGGTCCGGCTGGCCTGCGACCGCCCGGACCTGGGGCCCGAATTCGTCGCCTGGCTCAAGGAGTTCGTGGCAGGACTGGAAGACGCGGCACCCCAGAGCGAGAACGGGAACGAGCGGTTCGCGGCCTGAACTCCGCACGCACGAGGGCCCGGTCGCGCCGTAGCGACAACCGGGCCCTCACGCCTGCTCCGTGACGGTCAGCCGTTCGGCCGGAGCGTCCAGGTGACCGTCATCTCACCCGTCACAGCCCCGTCCTCGCGCTGGATGGCGACGGTCACCGGGAACTCGGGGCGCCGGCCCGCGTCGAGTTCGGCGACGACGTCGGCGGCCGGGCGGCCGAGCGTCGCGGTGGCCCGCACCGGGCCGAGGGCGATCTTCTTGAACGCGATCTCGGCGTTGACCGGGAGCGGCACGGCTCGCGAGAGCTGGTCGCCGAAGGCGGCGAGGACGATCGCGCCGCTGGCGGACTCGCCGAGGGTGAACATGGCACCGGCGTGCGGCCCGCCGACGTGGTTGCGGTACTCGCTCTGGTCCGGCAGGGCCAGCACCGCCCGCTCCGGACTGGTCTCAAGGTACTCCAGGTTCAGCGTGCGAACCATCGGCACCGTGGCGGCGAGCAACTCGCCGATGGACATCTGATCTGCGCTCATGGACGGCATGTTACCCACGGGTAGTCAATTCGGGCCAGACCTGTGCGTCGGCAAACACCGTCCGGTCCCCGAGTTGGTACGACCCTGACAAGGGCCGGTGCCCCCACCGTGTCCCGTGCCGCACTAGGGTTACTGCCCATGTGGCCAGGACAGCAGCCGCCCGGGGGCGAGCAGAACCCGCAACAGAACCCGTACCAGCAGCCGGGGTACCAACAGCCGAATCCTTATCAGCAGCCCGGCTACCAGCAGCCCAACCCCTATGGGCAGCAGCCGCAGTGGGGCGCCCCTGGCCCCGCGGGCGGACCGCAGCCGCCGCAGGGCGGGGGCGGCGGAAACCGGACGAAGCTGGTCGCGATCGTCGCCGCCGCGGCCGTCGTCGTGGCCGCCGGGGTGACCGGATTCCTGGTCCTGGGCGGGAACAAGGACGACAAGGCCGACGGCGGCAAGGACACGTCGAGCCGGTCGCCCTCGGCGTCCGCGGACCCGAGTGCCTCCTCCTCCGGTTCCGACGACAACCCGCGCGGCACCGAGACCGAGCAGCCGACCATCGCGGGCTGGAAGGTCGTCGTCAACCAGAAGTACGGCACCGCCTTCGACGTCCCCGCCGACTGGGAGGTCGGCACGCCGGGCACCTTCACCTTCTTCGAGGACGAGCAGAAGGGCGACGGCTCCCCGTACATCGGCTTCTCCGCGCCCGCCTATCTGAAGCAGAACTGGTGCGAGTCCGACGACAACAAGGACGGCACGAAGGAGACCTCGTCGCTGGCGTCCAGCGGCACCAAGGGCGAGGACGGCGCGAAGGACACGGCGAGCACCGCGCGCGGTGACGCGGCGGCGTTCGCGTTCGGCGGGTACACGGACCAGAAGGACTCCTCCAAGAAGTACCTGAAGATCGGCGCGGCGAAGCCGTACACGACGAAGTCGGGTATCGCCGGCAGCGTCGCCACCTCGTACACGGCCGGCGTGCCGAAGAGCGGCAAGTGCTCCTCCAACGGCAAGGCGACCACGTTCGCCTTCAAGAACTCGGCGGGCGACTTCGTCTCCTGGACCCTCTACGGCGCCAAGGGCGTGAGCGAGGAGATCCCCGACGCGACGGTGCAGAAGATCCTCAGCACCGTACGGCTGCACGGGGACCCGACGGGCAGCACCAGCTGACGGCCCTGACCGTCTGTCTCGTTTCTGGCCGCAATCTGTTTGGCAGGGACAGGCCGGGACGGCGATAGTCGGCCGGTGAACGCCACCGCCGCCCTCCGTCACCCGCGCCGTCCCGACTGGGCGGGCCGCAACTACACCCTGCTGACCGCCGCCGCGGTGGCGACCGGTCTCGGCGGCAGCGGTGCGCTGATCGCCGCCGCGTTCGCCGTGCTCGACGCGGGCGGCGACAGCGGTGACGTGGGGCTGGTGGCCGCCTCGCGCACGCTGCCGCTGGTGATGTTCCTGCTGGTCAGCGGCGCGCTCGCGGACCGGGTGCCCCGGCACCGGGTGATGGTCGCGGCCAACGCCCTCAGCTGTGTCTCGCAGGCGGCCTTCGCGGTGCTCGTCCTCGCCGGTGAGCCCCGGCTGTGGCAGATGATGCTGCTGGCCGCGCTCGGCGGCACCGGGCACGCGTTCTTCGGTCCGGCGGCCGAGGGCATGCTGATGTCCACGGTGAGCGGGGAGCAGGCGGGCCGGGCGTTCGCGGTGTTCCGGATGGCGATGCAGGGCGCGTCACTGGGCGGCGCGGCCCTGGGCGGCGCGCTGGTCGCGGTGGTCGGCCCCGGCTGGGTGCTCGCGGTCGACGCGGCGATGTTCGCGGTCGCCGGGGCGCTGCGCTCCTTCCTCGACGTGAGCCACATCCCGCCGCGCGCACCGGGCGGCGGGATGCTGGCCGATCTCCGGGACGGCTGGCGGGAGTTCATCGGCCGGCCCTGGCTGTGGTCCATCGTCGTGGCGTTCTCCGTCGCCAACGCGGTGGTCGGCGCGGCCGACGGCGTCTACGGCCCGCTCGTCGCCCGGGACAGCCTCGGCGGCGCGGGTCCCTGGGGCCTGGCGCTGGCAGCGTTCGGCGCGGGCACGGTCGCCGGCGCCCTGCTGATGACCCGCTGGAAACCCCGCAGGCTGCTCCTCGCGGGCATGCTCTGCATCTTCCCCCTGGCCCTCCCGTCCGCCGCGCTCGCGGTACCGGTGCCGGTCGGTGTCCTGTGCGTGGTGATGTTCGTGGCCGGAGCCACCGTCGAGGTGTTCGGGGTGTCGTGGATGACGGCACTGCACCAGGAGATCCCCGAGGAGAAACTCTCCCGGATCGCGGCGTACGACTGGCTCGGCTCGATCGCGCTGATGCCGGTCGCCGCCGCGGCGGCCGGCCCGGCGGAGTCGGCCTTCGGCCGGACGGCGGCCCTATGGGGGTGCGCGGCCCTGGTCACCCTGGTCACGGCGGGTGCGCTGTGCGTGCCGGAGGTACGCAATCTACGGCGGCACAGCGGATCGCCCGCCCACGACGAACCGCAGGCCGCGAACAGCTCAGCCGATCCCGAACGCTCCGTCGGGGGGCTCGGGTGACGGTACGGCGTCCTCGTCCCGGACGGGTCGCGCGCCGCCGATGAAGTCCCGTACCGCGAGCCCGTGTTCGAGCCGCGCCGGGAAGGCGTCCGAGGCCACGCGCCGGGTCAGGGCCACCGTGTCGAGTGGCCGGTGGGCGGCGACGAGCACCGCGTTGCCGAACCGGCGTCCGCGCAGCACACCCGGTTCCGCGATCAGCGCCAGCTCCTCGAACACCGCGCCGAACGTGGCGAGTTGGGCGCGCAGGAACGCGAAGGGGGCGGCGTCCGCGAGGTTGGCGAGGTAGTACCCGTCGGCCCGCAGCACGCGCTCGGCCTCGCGGGCGTACGCCACGGAGGTCAGGTGCGCCGGAACCCGCGTCCCGCCGAAGACATCCGCGACGACCACGTCCGCCGAACCGTCCGGCGCCGCCTCCAGCCACGCCCGGGCGTCGGCGCCGTGCACGGTGACACCGGCACCGTCCGGCACCGGCAGATGCTCGGCGACCAGCTCCAGCAGCCCCAGGTCCGCCTCCACGACGTCCTGCCGCGAGCCGGGCCGGGTCGCCGCCAGGTACCGGGGCAACGTGAGCGCCCCACCTCCCAGATGCACCACGTCCAGCGGACGCCCGGGCTCCGCGACGATGTCCAGCACATGCCCGAGCCGCCGCGCGTACTCGAACTCCAGATGCGTCGGCGCGTCCAGGTCCACATACGACTGCGGCGCCCCGTCGACGGTCAGCAGCCAGGCCCGCGCCCGATCCACGTCGGGCATCAGCTTGGCGGTCCCGTGATCAACGTCCCGGGTCACGGGTATCGGCTCGTTCACGGGTCCATTGTGCCGGGGTGGAGCGAGGGGGCGCGGTCGTACGGGCCCGTCAGACCCCCCACACCTCCCCCACCTCCGCCGCGTACGCCGCCGCCTGTTCCCGCCCCGCGCGAGCGGCCGGCGCCCGGACCGTCGGGTTGAGCGGGTTGCGGCCGAACGCCTGCTTCGCCTCCGGGGACGGACTGACGGCGACCGCGCGGGCCCCCTGTTCCATGAGCCGCCGTGCCTGATCCGCCGCCGAGGCGAGAGGGCCGCCGCCGACGGCCATCGGGGCGAGGACGACGACCCGGTCGTAGCCCTCGGCGAGATGGGCGTTGGCGGGCGAGTGGATACCGCCGTCCATCCAGACCCGGTCCTCGATGGCGACCGGGGGCCACACACCGGGAACCGCGCAACTCGCGGCGACGGCGTCGGCGAGGGTCGGCCCGCTGTCCTTGTCGATGACCCGCAACTCTCCGGTCGCGGTGTCCACGGCGGTGAGGCGCAGGGCCCGATCGGGCCACTCCGGCGAGACGAGCCGGCTCTCTATCGCGGCACGCCGGGCCGCCGCGTCGGGCGTCCTGGCGGCGAGGGCCATACGGCCGATCTTCCGGCCGTACGCCTCGGGAGTGCGCGAGGTCAGGGCCGCCGCCACGTAGCGGAACAGCAGGCCGGCGCCGAGTCGGCCCGGGATCTCGCCCTCGGGGGCCGCGAGTTGGCGCTCGTAGAGTTCCTTGAGCGTGCCCGCCAGCAGTTGCGCGCCGACGGTCGAACCGGCCGACGTACCGATCACGACGTCGGCGTCGCCGAGATCCACGCCCGCCTCGCCGAGCCCGTACAGCATCCCGGCCATCCAGCCGATACCGCTGATGCCCCCGCCGCCCAGCACAAGTGCCTTGCCCGCCATGGTGCCCCCATCTCTCCACCGCTCGCCTCGACTGCCTCCGCGATCAAGTCTGGCGCACGGCACTGACAATCACGGAGGCGGGCCATCGGGTGTGGGACGCGCGAAGGTGCCCGCCCCCGTGGGGACGGGCACCCCGCCCGTTCCGTCGACCTCGTTCAGCCGACCTCGGTCACCGTGCCCGCGCCGACGGTCCGGCCGCCCTCGCGGATCGCGAAGCCGAGCCCCGGCTCCAACGGGACCTCACGGCCCAGCTCGACCGACATCGTGACGGTGTCCCCGGGCCGCGCGACCGCCGTCTCGCCGAGGTCGATGTCGCCGACGACGTCCGCGGTGCGGATGTAGAACTGCGGCCGGTAGCCGGTCGACACCGCGGTCGTACGACCGCCCTCGCGGGCCGACAGGACGTACACCTGGGCCGAGAAGCGGCGGCTGGGCACGACGCTGCCGGGCGCCGCGACGATGTGCCCGCGACGGACCGCGTCGCGCGGCACCCCGCGCAGCAGCAGCGCCACGCTGTCCCCGGCCTGCGCCTCCTCCATGGGCTTGCCGAACGTCTCCAGGCCCGTGACCACCGTGTCGACGGCGGCCCCGAGCACTTCGATCCGGTCGCCCACCCGGACCGTGCCGCGCTCGATCGCGCCCGTGACCACCGTTCCGCGTCCGGTGATGGTGAGCACGTTCTCGACCGGCAACAGGAACGGCGCGTCCAAGTACCGCTCGGGCATGGGCACATAGGTGTCCACGGCGTCGAGCAGCGCGTCGATCGACGCCGCCCAACGGGGGTCCCCCTCAAGGGCCTTGAGGCCGGACACCCGAACGACGGGTACGGAGTCGCCGCCGTAGCCGTTCGCGGTGAGCAGTTCGCGGACCTCCAGCTCCACGAGGTCGGTGAGCTCCTCGTCACCCGCGTCGGCCTTGTTGAGCGCGACCACGATGTGGTCGACGCCCACCTGCCGGGCGAGCAGCACGTGTTCGGCGGTCTGCGGCATGATCCCGTCGAGCGCGGAGACGACGAGGATCGCCCCGTCGAGCTGCGCGGCCCCGGTGACCATGTTCTTGACGTAGTCGGCGTGGCCCGGCATGTCCACGTGCGCGTAGTGCCGGGTGTCGGTCTCGTACTCGACGTGCGCGATGTTGATGGTGATGCCGCGCGCGGCCTCCTCCGGCGCCCGGTCGATGCGGTCGAACGGGACGAAGGTGGACGCGCCGCGCTCGGCGAGGACCTTGGTGATGGCGGCGGTCAGGGTGGTCTTGCCGTGGTCGACATGGCCCATCGTGCCGATGTTCAGATGCGGTTTCGTGCGGACGTATGCCGTCTTGGACATGGCGGTACCTCGAAGCCTGGTGAGTGAAGTGCGGGGACCCCGAGGACTCGCCGACCCTCCCCCTGCGGGGTCCGCCGGACGATCCGGAGAGGGTCAGCTTCGGGCGCCGTCGACTGCGGCCGCCAGAACAGGAACGAGAACGGGAACGGCAGCCTTCGGGGCATCCGCGACCGCGGATGCTGCGAGGTGGAAGGCGTACCGGAACATGACGCCGATCATTGCCGACGCTTTGCCCCACGTCGAACGATTTATCAGTAGCGGGACTTCGGAAGGGACTTCAGGGCCTGATGCGCTTCAGGGACCGATGTTCTTAAGGGCCTCGCGCACCGACAGCGGCGCGAACCGCCCCTTCTCCCGGGCCAGGAAACCCCTTACCGCCTCCGGCTCCGTCTTCGCGTACTCGCGCAGGCACCAGCCGATCGCCTTGCGGATGAAGAAATCCGGGTGCCCGGACTGGCGCAGGCAGTACGCGAAGAGGCGTTCGGTGTCGGTGCGCTCCTTGTAGCGCAGTTGGTGGAGCAGGGCCGTACGGGCGACCCACAGGTCGTCGTCGACGATCCACGCGTCCATGTCGGCCGTCAGCTTCGGATCGGCGGCGACCAGGCCTCCCACTACGTGGGAGGCGAGTGCGTCGACGGTGTCCCACCAGGGGACCGTGGAGACGAGATGCCGGGCGACCGGCAGGAAGCCGGACGTGCAGTGCCTCACATGGCGGCGCAGATAGTCCACCGCGAAGTACTGGTACTCGCGCTCCGGCAGTTCCCAGCAGCGCAGGGCGATCGCGGTGCAGTCGGTCTCGTCGGGGCGGGGCGTGCCCTCCAGGACCGTGCGGGACAGAGCCCTGCGTACGGGCGTGGTCAGACCGAGGAAGGACGCGATGTCCTTCATGTAGGCCCGCATCGGTACGGCCCGCTCCGGGTCGGCCGCGGCGGCGTACGTGGCGGTGAGCCGCTCCAGCACGGTGTCGGCGAGAACACTGCCCGGCGCCTTCGGGGTGCCCGCACCTGTGACGCTCATGAGACGAACCATACGGCGATCACATACACAGGTCGGTTAGGGTCGCCGACATGCTCGCCGATGCCGCCACCGACTCTGGGGGCACCCGCTCTGGGGGCACCGCCACGGCCACTCCCCAGGCTGTCTCCACGGCCACGTCCGTCGTCCCCGTCGCGCCGCTGCTGCCCGTCGCACCGACCGGCTTCGCCGCGCGCTGCACGAGAGTCCTGCTCTCACCGTGGTCCCGGCTGTCGCTGCTCCTCGTCCTGCTCGCCGGGGCGGCTTCGACCGTGCTGCTCTTCCACCCGCAGAGACTCCTCTCCGACGGCTGGCCACCCCAACTCACCGGCGCCATGGCGGCGTTGGTGTTCGCCGCGGCGTACGGCCTGTGCAGCGTGGCGTTCGTACCGCGCCCGCTGCTCAACCTAGCGGCGGGCGCGCTGTTCGGCTCCCAGCTGGGCACCGCCTCGGCGCTGGCGGGCACGGTGCTCGGGGCCGGGATCTCCTTCGGTCTTGGCCGTGTCCTGGGCCAGGACGCGCTGCGCCCGCTGCTGCGGGGCCGGTGGCTCAAGGCCGCGGACGGGCAGCTCAGCAAGCACGCCTTCCGTTCGATGATGGCGGCGCGGCTCTTCCCGGGACTGCCGTTCTGGGGCGTGAACTACTGCGCCGCCGTCTCCCGTATGCGCTGGATGCCGTTCCTGCTCGCGACGGCGCTCGGGTCGCTGCCGAACACGGCCGCGTACGTCGTCGCCGGCGCCCGGGCCTCCAGCCCCACGTCTCCGGCGTTCCTGATCGCCATGGCCTGCATCGCCCTGCCGGCCCTCGGCGGCGCGGTGGTGGCCTGGCGCAAGCGGCACCACCTGCGCCCCCAGTGACACTCAGACAGCCTCGATGATCATCGCGTTGGCGAGGCCCCCCGCCTCGCACATCGTCTGCAGCCCGTAGCGCGCTCCCCGGTCCCGCATCGCGTGCACGAGCGTGGTCGTCAGCCGGGTGCCGCTCGCGCCGAGCGGATGGCCGATCGCGATGGCCCCGCCGTGCACATTGACCTTGGCGAGATCGGCGCCCGTCTCCTGTTGCCAGGCCAGAACGACGCTGGAGAACGCCTCGTTGACCTCGAACAGGTCGATGTCGTCGAGGGTGAGCGAGGCCCTGCGCAGCACCTTCTCGGTGGCCGGTATGACACCGGTGAGCATGAGCAGTGGGTCGGAACCGGTCACGGCGAAGCTGTGCAGCCGGGCGAGCGGGCGCAGCCCGAGCCGGGCCGCGGTCTCGCTGGACGTGATCAGGACGGCGGAGGCGCCGTCGTTGATCGGGCTGGAGTTGCCGGCGGTGATGTTCCACTCGATCTGCGGGAACCGCTCGGCCCAACTCGGGTCGTAGAAGGCGGGTTTGAGGCCGCCCATGACCTCGGCCGTGCTGCCGGGCCGTACGCACTCGTCGCGCGTGGCGCCCGCCAGGGGTGTCACCTGGGCATCGAAGAGGCCCGCGTCCCAGGCGGTCGCCGCCTTCTGATGCGAGGAGACCGCGAAGTCGTCCAACTGGTTGCGCGTCATCGACCACTTGGCGGCGATGAGTTCGGCGCTGATGCCCTGCGGGACGAGACCTTCGGGGTAGCGTCCGGCCATTCCGGGACCGAAGGGGTCCGTGCCGGGCAGCACGGCCGACCCCATCGGCACCCGCCCCATGGACTCCACTCCGCAGGCAACGACCAGGTCGTACGCCCCGGAGAGCACGCCCTGCGCCGCGAAGTGCACGGCCTGCTGGGAGGAGCCGCACTGGCGGTCCACCGTGGTCGCGGGCACCGACTCCGGGAAGCCCGCCGACAGCACGGCCTGCCGGGTGATGTTGACAGACTGCTCACCGACCTGGGTGACCGTGCCGCCGATGACGTCGTCGATGAGGGCCGGGTCGATCCCGGTGCGCTCGACGAGGGTGCGCAGGGTGTGCGAGAGGAGTTCGACGGGGTGGACCTGGGCGAGGGAGCCGTTCGGCTTGCCCTTGCCCACGGGGGTGCGTACGGCTTCGACGATCACTGCATCACGCATGATGCGGGCCTCCACGATTACCAGTGAGTAGGAAATCCAAACTCACCATAGCCCTGTAAGTTGGAAAATCAAACCCACCATGGGATCGCCTCTAGACTGGACGCCATGGCCGCCCCCAAAGAGAAAAACAAAGACCCGCGCCCCTGCTCGATCGCCGACGCCCTCGCACTCGTCGGCGAGAAGTACTCGCTGCTCGTCCTGCGGGAGGTGTGCCTGGGTAATCGCCGTTTCGATCAACTGGTCCGCAACATCGGCGCCCCGCGCGACGTCCTGGCCGCCCGGCTGCGCCGCCTCGTCGACGCCGGGATCCTCACCCGGCGGACCTACAGCGAACGCCCTCAGCGCTACGAGTACCGGCCCACGGAGGCGGGCCTCGAACTGGAGCCGGTCCTGATGACCCTCATGGCATGGGGCGACCGTCACCTTCGAAAGGATCCGCTCGACCGCCCCATGGTGATCGAGCACATCTGCGGCAACGAACTGGTCCCGGCCGTCACCTGCACGGCCTGCGGAGCCCCGGTCCGCCACGAGGACCTGACGGCCCACCCGCAGGCGCCGGGCTGGACCGTAACGGGCCCGGCAGCGGCGTAGAAACCGCTCCGCCTCAGACGGCTCCCTTGTAGACGTCGTAGACGTCCAACCGCCCGCACATCCCGAACTTCCCGTACGCCGCAGGCTGTTCGGCCCGTACCGCGGCATCGGCGAGGTGGGAGAAGTCGCCCCGGTCGAGCCGGTCGAGCTGCTCCCCCGTGGCCGCCGCGGCGGCCCGCGCACCCCGCTCCCAGCGCGCGCGCCACTCCGCGAGCCGGGGCCGTACCAGCGCGGCGGCGGCCCGGTGGAACGCGGCCAGCGCTTCCGGGCCCTCGGCGGAGCGCAGCGCCTCGTAGCCCTCCAGGGCGAGGTCGCGCCGGGCCCGGGCGACCCGTTCCTGTTCGGCTTCGGGCGCGTCGGCCGGGATGACGGTGACGGCGGCGTACGTCTCAGGGTCGGAGAGGTACCGGGGCGGCAGGGTGAGCACCGCGTCGCCCGCCTCGGGCAGTCCGCTGTTCTGCATGAGGACGGTGATGCGCAGATCGCCCTCGTTGACGAGCCGGTGGATGGTCCCGGGCGTGAACCAGGCGACCGTTCCGGCCGCGAGCGGTGTGACCTCGTACCCGGACGTCGTGCCGGACATTGTGAGCGTCTGCACCGCACCACGCCCGCCGATGACGACGTACCCCTCCGAACAGGTCAGGTGCATATGGGGAGTTCCACCGCACACCCTGCCGTCGGCACCGACCTCGGCCGGCCAGTCGTAGACGGACAGATGCGAGACGGCGACCCCGCCCGGCAGTCCGCCGAAACCCTCCGCGCTCACCACGGCCTCGCCTCCAGGTACTTGGCGATCTCCTCCCGCTGCCATGCCCCGTCGGCGACCACGACCCGATAGCGCCGGGTGAGCGTGTCGCCGGGGTCGAGCACCAGCTCGTCGTAGAAGGCGAAGGAGGGAGCGATTCCCGCGAACGGCTCGTTGCGTACGAACCAGTGGGCGGGGTGGGTGCCCTGGGCGCCGGTGTGGTCGTTCTCGGGGGCGTGCGCGAAGACGATCGTCGCGTGGCCGTCGGTGCCGTCGTGCTCTCCGGAGACGGCGAGCCAGGGGCCCTGGGAGCCCATCAGCCCGGGGCCCTCGCCGTCGGGGCCGATGATGCGGCCGTCGCGGAAGGCGCGCGGGCCGCGCCAGAAGAGGCCCGTGTAGCCGGCCGCCTCGCGCCCGTGGGTGGTCGGGCTGCCGAACAGCAGGGGCTCGTCACGGCGGTTCGTCACGGAGCTCGTCCAGGTCAGCGCCCAGGAACCCGACTCCGTGTCGACGTCGTGCACCTCGATCCGGCGCTGCTCGTCGGCCCAGAGTTCACCGCTGTAGGGGTGCCAGGTCAGCCGTTCCGCGATGACGAGGCGCTCCTCGCCCGAGTCGATGTGGGTGTCGATCTCGTCGAAGGCGACATGCGCCATCGACCCGACCCGCTCCGGGAGTTGGAGATACCCCTCGCCGTGAACGTATGTGTTGCCGCCCCACAGGTTCTGGCCCGAGAGATGCGAGGCGGTGAACTGCAGTCCCTTGTGCCAGCGGTGGTCGTTGGGCCGGTAGTCCGTGACGATGTCGCCGGCCAGCGTCCTGATCGGGTGGAGGTACGGCTTCGGTGCCTCCCAGGCCGCCTCGGGCCGGTAGACGTAGCTGAACAGCTCGACGCCGGTGGCCGGTTCGGTCACCGTGATGCGGTCGCCGTGGGCGTGGACGATACGCAGGCCGGTCATGCCGACACCTCCTCGCGCGCCACGGGCGCCCAGCCGGGGGCGCCGCCGTGCAGCGCCGTGTAATAGGGGTCACCGGGGCCGATCTCGCCGGCCCGTACGGTCGTGTCCGTGAACGCCGACTTGTAGAGCGCGGTGATCAGCTCCAGGCTGGTGCGCCCGTCGGTGCCGCTGCTGCGCGGACGTTCGCCGGCCCGCATGCTGACGACGAGTTCCCGCAGCTGCTCCAGGTGTGAACTCGGCACGTCGGGACCGAAGTTCTGCCAGGCCGCGGCCTCCTCGCCCGAGACGTCCGGGGCGGGGGTGATGCGCCAGTTGTCGTTGCTGTGGCCGTAGAGGTGGGTGAGTTCGACGGTGGCGCGCTCGCAGTCGATGCGGATGCGGCTGACCTCGTCGGGGCTCAGGACGCTGTTGACGACGGTCGCCATCGCGCCGTTCGCGAAGCGGACCAGGGCGGTGGAGACGTCCTCGGTCTCCACGTCGTGGACCAGCCGCCCGGCCATGGCCTTCACCTCGCTCCACGGCCCGAGCAGATCGAGCAGCAGGTCCATCTGGTGGATGCCGTGTCCCATGGCGGGACCGCCGCCCTCGGTCGCCCAGCGGCCGCGCCACGGCACGGCGTAGTAGGCGGTGTCGCGGTACCAGGTGGTCTGGCAGTGCGCCACGAGCGGCCGGCCCATGGCCTGCTCGGCGAGCAGCCGGCGCACATGCCGGGTGCCCGAGCCGAAGCGGTGCTGGAAGACGATGGAGGCGTACGGCCCGCCGACCGACCCATCTCCTGGGCCCTCCTCGTCCTCCACGGCGTCGAAGTCGGCCAGCGTGGGCACCGGCGGCTTCTCGCACCACACCCAGGCGCCGGCCCGCAGCGCGGCGACGGTCTGCGCGCGGTGCAGGGTGGGCGGGGTGCAGATGGTGACGAGATCGGGCCGCTGTTCCCGGAGCAGCTTCTCCAGGTCGGTGTAGGCGTGCGGGATCCCGGCCTCGGCGCAGAAGGACTCGACCGCGGTGGCATCGATGTCAACGGCCGCGACGACCTCGGTCTCGCCCTCCTCGGCGAGCCGGGCGAGCGCGGGGAAATGGGAGCCGCGGCCGATGGCACCGGCGCCGACCACGGCTGCCCTGATGCGTCGGCCGGCGAGCGGCGGCAAGGGCTGGAACGCCCCGGGGTTGGTGGCGGGTGTGGACATGGGCGTGATCAGCACTCCTCCGGAGACAGCGAGCGCGTCCAGCAAGCGCTTTCCTCCGCTGCAACGTATGCGCCGCCCCCGCGCCTGGTCAACACCGCGCACCCGGAGTCGCCCGACCGCCCGTGAAACCCCTGTGTCCGGCCTGTCACACCGGGACGCTACGCTGCCGCCTACACACACTCGATCACCGCGCGCGGGGTTTTGGCGTGTCCTTTGCCCCTCCGCGAGCAGCACTTGGACGCCGTAACTCCATGTCTTGGTTTGAATCCCTCATCCTCGGACTCGTCCAGGGGCTGACCGAGTTCCTGCCCGTGTCGTCCAGTGCACATCTGCGGCTGACGGCGGCTTTCTCCGGCTGGAAGGACCCGGGTGCGGCCTTCACGGCGATCACCCAGCTCGGCACGGAGGCGGCGGTGTTGATCTACTTCCGCCAGGATGTCGGGCGGATTCTCGCCGCGTGGTTCCGGTCCCTCACGAACAAGGAGATGCGGCGCGACCACGACGCCCAGATGGGCTGGCTGGTGATCGTCGGCTCCATCCCGATCGGTGTGCTCGGGGTCACGCTCAAGGACCAGATCGAGGGACCGTTCCGGGATCTGCGGATCACCGCCACGATGCTGATCGTGGTGGGCATCGTCATCGGCGTCGCCGACCGCCTCGCGGCCCGCGACGAGACGGGCGGCCGGCACCGGGCGCCCAAGCAGCGCAAGACACTTGTGGACCTGAACGCCAAGGACGGCCTGCTGTACGGCCTCTGCCAGGCGATGGCGCTGGTCCCCGGCGTCTCCCGCTCCGGCGCGACCATCAGCGGCGGCCTGTTCATGGGCTACACCCGTGAGGCGGCGGCCCGTTACTCCTTCCTCCTCGCCATGCCGGCCGTACTGGCCTCGGGCGCCTTCGAGTTGAAGGACGCGGCCGAGGAGGGACACATCGCGTGGGGTCCGACGATGTTCGCGACGGTGATCGCGTTCGCGGTCGGATATGCCGTAATTGCTTGGTTCATGAAGTTCATCTCGCACAAGAGCTTCATGCCGTTCGTCTACTACCGCATCGCGCTCGGCATCGTCATCATCGCGCTGGTGACGACGGGCGCGCTCAGCCCGCACGCGGCGGAGTCGGCGGGCTGAGCAAGGTCTTCCGAGCGACAGACCAACGCCCCTGATCTAGAGACTTCTGGAGGCAATTCGAGCTCCCTCGGCTTGATCGTCTCCCATTCGTCTCCCACTCCACTCCCGCAGCTGGACAGACGGAGGCCAGCAGTCGGCCACCACCTGGCGCTGACGTAGCCGGGGCCGGTCGGTTTCGGGTGCGGGGGGGGTGGTGCGGGGGTGCTCGACTGTGCAGCGAGCCACCTCGCGCCCCCTTACACAGGAGAGCGGCGTGGACCTTACAGGCTCCATAGACGCCGTAGTTGGCTTCGTGGATCCGGCGCATCTTGTTGGTGGTCTCCTGCGTCTCGCAGGTTGCGGGCCGAGGCCGCCGAGCGGGCCCGCCGCGAACGGGCCGTCACCGTAAGGGCCTGTCTCGCCGTGCTGGCCACCTCCGAGGACCGCCGCACCGACGAGCTGCACCACCTCACCCGCGACGGTGCCGGACCCGCGGCCCGCGGCGAGGCTCTGCGCCGGCTAGCCGCGCCGCGCGAGGAGGCGGCCGAGCGCTACGAGGAACTCGCCGCCCTCGAACCCGGGACCGCCGGTGCGCACCACGATGCCGCTGCGCAGGCCCACGACCGCGCCGACGTATCAATCGGGTGGGGGGCCGGGTTCCGGCGGTGTCCCTGAGGAGACGCTCTGCCGCCACCGGCCGGACGCGACAACGACGCCGATCGCCGAAGCCCCGAGCAAGACACCGATGAGACCCGTCAATGCGCCAGCGGGGACACGTATCCGCCTCCACCAAGACCCTTGACGGCCTCACACGAGTACGCCCAGTCCGCGACGCGGAACAGCGGCGCAGGAGCGGTCAGCCGGTTCGCCACCAGTACCTCGATCACCTGGCCGTGCGTCAGGTCCACCCGCAGATCGGGTGGACACCGACCGTCGACGATCTCCGCGACGTCCTCCCGCGCCAGGACAGGCCCCCGGCCGGCCACCTGTGTCTGGTGCAGTGACCCTCAGCCCCCCTCCCCCGGGCACCGGCATGTACGGCCCGCCCACCGCGGCGGCGAGGTTCCGGGAGCGGGCAGCACCGGCCGTGCAGGACAACGCGGGGAACCCGGTCGACAGCGGCCCGGCCCTCGCCGGCTCCGCTACGGGGCCGGTTCGTAGTCCACCCTCTCCCGCCCGCAGCCCGCAGCGAGTTCGGCCAGAGCGATGTGTTCGCGATCCTCGGCGGACAGCTGCCAGCGCAGTTTGGTCGCCACCGAGGCCACGGCATACGTCGAGCGGGCGGCGGCAGCCAGTCGGCCGGGTCCTGGTCGGACTTCGAGCGGTTGGAAGCGCGCGGGTTCGCGGAATCTGGAACTCGCCAGGGCTCGAACCTGATCGCGGGTCAGCATCCTGAGCCAAGAGGCGCGCGGGTTCTGGCACGATCGGCATCGCCCCGAGGGTCTCTGTCGCCGCCTACTCGAAGAGGACGGTTGGAGGAGATACGCCCGTCTGGCGCGCGATGTCCGGTTCAACGATGTCCCGTTGCCTTGGTCGCGACGCCGGGGCTGGCCGCGTCATACTCCGGTGAGTCCGAGGCGGTGGGCCAGGTCGTCCACAGCGGCGCGGTCCTGGTCGGACAGGTTCTCGCGCACCCCCAGGGAGATGCCCACGTCGGGGTCGTCGAGCTTCGGTGTCATCACGGCCGCGCCCACGAACGGGGTGGTGTCGGGCAGCCGCATCGCCAGACGCTGTGCCCAGACCAGCTCGGAGCGAATCCACGCCATGCCGGTGCGGGCGGCGTCGAAGAGGAGGATCGTGGGCCTGTTGTTGGCCTGCCGGACCTTCTGCTCGTCTTCCAGGGCGGCCAGCACCTCGCCCTCCACATCAATCAAGTGAGGACCCGGCTCTGCGCCCCAGAAGCCGCCGGCGACAGTGACCAGCGAACCGTTCGGCAGGTAGTCGCCCTGGTAGATCCCGATGTTGAGTAGGAGACGTGTGCGAGCCGACCAGGGCTGGTCTATGACTTTGGTCTGGGAGCCCAGGTCCCTGCTGCGTACCCGCTGGAGTGTCTCCGCGACCACCTCGGCCCGTGTCGCGGACTTGATGGTGAGCGGCTGGGAGTCGGGCATGAGGCGTAGGAAGACCGGCGGGGTGACGTCGGCGAGGGCGGCCTGGAGTTCGTCTCGCAGGTCTTGCAGGCCGTCCAGAGATCTTCAATGGCTGGGGTTACGGCGGTTGGAGGTCGAGTCCGGTCTTGGCGATGAGCCCTTCGATGAGGTGGGGCCGGTACTGCATCCGTTTCAGCCGGGTCCTGACCAGTGCGGTGAGCTGGTCGAGGCTGTGTTTGGTGAGGTTGGCCAGCGATCTCTTCAGGTGCGACCACACGCCCTCGACCGGGTTGAACTCCGGCGCGTACGGGGGCAGCTGGTAGACGGTCAGCCATAACCGTGCGGCTATCAGCTCCCCCATGGTGTGGCTGACGTGCGTGTTCAAATTGTCCCAGACCAAGACAATGGGACCGCCGAGCTGCTGGTGTGCGGCATCGAGCAGGCGGGCGTAGTCGGTCTCGGTGAAGCCCTTGCGCCGGCCTTTGGCGGGGCCGCGGTCCAGGTGGATGCGGTAGATGAGCCGTGGCCTGCGGCCGGCCTTCGTGCAGATCAGCGCCGCCATGGAGACGCGTTTGGTGCCCGCGGCGGTGACCTTCACGACCGGCGTGCAGCCCCGGCGGCCCCAGGTGCGGCCCTTGGGCGGCCTCAGGCCCTGACCTGCCTCGTCCTCGAAGCAGAGCCAGGCGCCCAGGTCCGCCGCCCTCTTTTTATGACGGGCCACTGCTCGTCCTTCCAGGCGGCGATCTGCGCCTCGTTGCGCTCGCTGGCCTTCCGGGCCGGGACCTGCACGCTCCAGCCGATGCGGTGCAGCAGCAGATCCAGCCCGGCCAGGGTGTAATCGACGCCGAACCGGCGGCGCACGACCTCGCCGATGCGGGCCAGCGTCCAGCACTGGTCACTCCATCCGCACGTGGCCGGACCGGCCTCCAATACCGCCTCCAGAGCACGCAGTTGACCCGCGCAGAGCTTGCAGCGAGCGCCGCCGGGACCCTTGGAGACCAGCGCCTGGCGACCGCCCGAAGCCAGGGCCCGGCGCCAGCGGTTCGCCGACATCCGGGTCACCCGGAACTGCCGGGCCACCTCCCGGTCACTGGCCCCCGCCTCGATCAAGTCGGCTGCCGCGAGCCGGACTTGCTCACGCCGATCGCGCTCCTCGGCCGTCAGCCCACCGCCATCGGGATACCTCACCCCTCCGGCATAGCGCAGCCGACGCCAACCGTCACGACCAGACGTAACCCGCACCGTTAAAGATCTCCAGACGGCGGGCCTTGACCTCGATGGCGAGGTTCATGTCGCGCAGCATCAGGTCCGGATCGGTGGCCCCGTTGCGCTGGCCGAAGTCGAAGGGGACCCCGGCGCGCGCGAGCTTGGCGCCGGCAACCATCTCCGCTCGCGGGATCATCAGGTCGTCAAACGTGCGGGCCTTGCGGAAGTCCCTGCGTACACCGCCACGACGCTCGGGTTTCGCCTTCTCCAGGGCCTCGATGATGTTCTCGAAGGCCGTGACGACGACCAAGGCGGAGCTGTCCGCGGGGGTGTTCCCGGTGGCCTCGGCGATCAGGTCGGCCAGCGGGTGGTCCTGCGGCGCGTTTTCCATCCAGTCCTGCAGGAAGGGGAACGACGTACTCACATCAAGTCCTTGAGGGTTGGCCGGGCGGAGGAGGTGGTCACGCCTGCGGCACGGCCAGCGTACGCGCGCGCGGGAGCCGCCTGCATCGGGTTTCTGTAGGCTCCACCGCAGCATGTTGCTGGCAGGCTCTGCTATGAAGTGGCGGCTATTAGAGGGCGGTACGTGACGTGATGCCCTCTGAGCGGCAGGCGTGCGCACCTCGCCCGAAGTGACCCATCCCACCAGACGGTGCAGCGCCTTGCCCGCCCCCGGCAGGCGGTGCTCGAACCGGCGGCCGATGAGGTGCAGGCAACGACGGTCGGCTGAAGCCACTCCGGAACGCTCCGGCTACCACGATGACCGCTGAGGAGACGGCTGACCTGCTACCGCCTCGACGTCGCTCGATGGCAGTTTCCGATGCCCTGATCGCCCCGCCGGAACCGACTGCTCTATACGCGCGAACCCAGCCTGGCCGCCAGGTCGACCAGCGCTGCCGAACCTCGGAGGAGTGTCTTCAGGTCAGCCAGCCGGTCCGGGAGATGGAGAACAGCGGCGATGTGGCCATCGGCGTCGTCGGCACCGACTCGTATCCCCAGCTGAACGATTCCGTAGGAATCAGTCAGTCGCGCGACGTGCGCATCGTCGTGGTCCACGGCCGCGATCGCGGTCAGCGCGTCCTGGATGTTCTGCGGGGTGATTCCCTGATGGTCTGCATATTGGACTACCAGATCACGAGCCGTGCTTTCGGGAACACTTCGCAGTACGGCAGCGGCACCGGCGCTGTCGGTTATCGGCCTGGACTGCCCCGGGCGCGGCGTCAATGCGAGGGGGTGCTGCCCCATCCGGACGTCCACGCACAGCGCCTGGAGCCCGACGACCCGCACGAAGGAAACTGTGTGGCTGTCGAAAAAGGCGATCTGCCCGAGAACCCGCAAGGCACGTTCTACCAGCGTGGGATCCTCCGGCGTGCCGGCGGTTGCCGCGGCGAGCCGTGCCCCGAGTCGTAGATTTCCGTTAATGGCTCGGCGTAGCAGATTCTCGTTTTCCAGTGCCTCGACGAGGTCACCGATCGAACTCTTCGCCATGGTCAGTTCGGAGGCCAGCGCGGCCGACGTCGTGGCCACGTTGTGGCCCACCGCGTCGAGGACGTCGACGGCCCGGTGGACGGCCGGTGTGCGACGCGGTTGCTCTATCCCCATGTCTCATAGTCCTTCGCATTGTTGCGGTCGAGTATCTGCGGCGGCAGGAACACCGCTCGCTGGACTCGCCCCGAACCGGACCGCAGGGCCACACCCAGTTCGAGCGCCACACTGAGCAGCCGCTGAGGATCCTGAGCGGCCGATCCGATGAGCGGTCCGCCGGCCAAGATCTGCTCGACCGCCTGCCGAGCCCCGTCAACTGCGACAATCGGTACCGGTTTCCTCTCTTCCGCCAGGACCTTCGCGATACCCAAGCCGATCTGATCGTTCGCCGCGAAGATGCCGTCGATGGCTTCCCCTGACTTCAGGATCTCCCGTGCCGCAGACTCGCCGGACTCCTCGTTCAGCGCGCCGGGTGCGCCGATAACGGTCCTCATGTTCGGATACTCAGCCATCACACCGAGGAATCCGGACATTCTGTCCGCATTGGCGGTGATAGCGATTCCGTCGACGAGAGCCACCGTTCCCTTGCCGCCCAGCACCCGGGCGATCAGACCGGCGGCGAGAGCGCCCGCTTTGGTGTTGTCGGTCGCGACGACCGCATCGGCGCCCGCGGTCGAGCTACCGACGGCCACGACCGTGATGTGCGCGGCTTTCGCCTTGCTCAACACATCCACCAGCCCATCGGACACAACCGGCTCCACGAGAATCAGGTCGACGCCCGCGTCGATGAAGTCCGCGATGTCGTTGGTCTGATTCGCCGCCGACCGGTTCGCACAGCGAATGTCCACCTGGATGCCCCGGGCTCTGGCTTCCTCGCCGAGGCGACGGCACTCGGCGAGGAAGAACGGCTCGTTCTCCGGATAGGTGAACCCTACCCGCCGCACGGTCTGGCTCTGTGTCCGCGCCATCGAGGCCAGCTCGTACAGTCGCGGCCCGAACGCGTAGGTGCCGTCGATGCCCCGGGTGAGCAGTCGCTCCTCCGTGAGCGCGCGACAGATGCCGAGCACGCTGCTCTTCGGCGCTCCGGTCAGTGCGGTGAGCTCGGCGAGGCCGCACGGCCGACCGGCCGCAGTGAGCGCATCGAGCACGAGCGCTGTGCGTGAAACCGCGGGTACGCGGTGCTTCTTCTCCGACGGCGTCATCCGTTCCCCTCCAGCCAGGGTGTTGACGTCACCGAAACCCTGACTTAATGTGCGTTCACCATCTCGGGTGAGAGTACGACATATGAAACGCTGGCGCAAGAGGTTGACGGCAGCGACGTGACACGAGCCCGGGCCAGAGACGAGATCACAACCGCCTGCCCTGAATAAGCGGGGCATCGCACGAGGGAGTGGATCGATGGTCACCTTCACCGACAGACGGACACGAGGCGCGCTTGCCGCAGTTGTGGGCGCGGCGCTCTGTCTGACAGCCGCATGCACTAAACAGGGTTCGAGCAGCTCAAGCGCCTCCGGCGCTCCCAGTGGCTCGACGTCGTCGGTCACCGTGGCCTTCGTGCCCAAGTTGCAGGCCGCGTACTACGACGCCATGAACACCGGTGCCGAGGCCGCAGCCAAGGCCCTCGGCTTCAAGTGGGTCGTCAACGCGCCCGCGAGCGCGGACCCCGCCGCTCAGGCCGGCATCGTCCAGTCGCTGATTCAGCAGAAGGTGGACGTCATTGCCGTCGCTCCCAACGATCCCGACTCACTGGCCCCGGTTCTGGCACAGGCCAAGGCCGCGGGCATCAAGGTCATCACATCCGACAGCGATGCCCCGAACTCCGTGCGGTCGGTCTTCGTGAACCAGGGCACGGCACAGGCCATCGGCGAGGCCGTGGTCGATCAAATGGTAAAGGCGATGGGAGACACGGGCGAATACGCCATCGTCTCCTGCGGCCAGACCGCGGCAAACCTCAATTCCTGGATCGCTGTCCAGAAGTCGTATGCCGCCAAGAAGTACCCCGGACTCAAGCTCGACAGCGTCGTATACGCCAGCGAGGACCAGGCACAGGCCGTGACGATGGCCAAGTCGCTGATGGCCGCACACCCCAACATCAAGGGCCTGGTCGGCGAGTGCACCACCTCGGCGCCCGGTGTCGCTCAGGCAGTGCAGGAGACCGGGAAGATCGGCAAGGTCTTCACCGTCGGCGTCGGGACACCGAAGAGCATGCAACCGTTCCTGAACGACGGGTCCTCGAGCGCCTCGGTCCTCTGGGACGTCCAGGCCCTTGGATACCTCACGGCCTGGACCGGATACGAGCTCGCGACCGGCAAAACCCTGCAGCCCGTGAACCACGTCTCCGACAGCCTCCCGGCGGTCAAGGAAGGCGTCATAGAGGGCGTGCCGACGGTATTGCTCGGCCCTCCGCTCATCCTCACCAAGACCAACGTCGGAAAGTACGACTACTAAGGACGCCTCGATGACCTCTACCCAACACGAGGCCGCCCGGGACTCCACATCCGAGCGAGCCCTTCTGAGGCTCTCCGGGATTCAGAAGGCATACGGGGGCGTGCGCGCTCTGCGGGGTGTCGACTTCGAAGTCCGCAGCGGTGAAGTGCATGCCCTCGTCGGCGAGAACGGCGCCGGCAAATCGACTCTCATCCGTATCGTTTCCGGGGCCGAGACACCGGATACCGGCAGCATTGAACTGGGCGACACACCACTGGGCAAGGGCAGCACCGCGGCGGCGCTGGACCTCGGCATCGCAACCGTGTACCAGGAGCCCCAGCTGTTCGCCGAACTCACCGTGGTCGAGAACGTGTACATCGGTCGAGAGCTGCGCAGCAAGGGAAGGGTCGACTGGAAGCGACAGCGCGCCGAGGCCGAGGCCGCCTTCCAGCAACTCGGCCTGGATCCACGCATCGTGGACGTCAGGGCCGGAGACCTGCGCGTGGCCGAGCAGCAGCTCGTATCCATCGCCAAAGCACTTATCCGCAAGCCCCGCATACTGATCCTCGACGAGCCCTCGGCCATCCTCGTCGACCACGACATCGATCTGCTCTTCAAGGCCATCCAGGCCAGTCGCCGCGACGGTGTAGGCGTCATCTACATCAGCCACCGGCTCGACGAGATCAAGCGCATCGCCGATCGCGTAACGGTGCTACGCGATGGCGAGGTCGTCGCGACGCAGGATGTCGCGACGACGACGATCCGCGATATCGCCCAACTGATGGTCGGCAAGCAGATCGTCACGAGCGACCGGCGGCGCGAGGCCGGATCAGGCGACCCGGTACTCAACGTTGTCGGGCTCGGTTACCGCTCCGCGTTCCGCGATGTCACCTTCGAGGTGTCGGCCGGCGAGATCCTCGCCGTGTACGGCCTGGTGGGCTCCGGGAACGACGAACTTGCCCAGAGCCTGTTCGGCATCCTGCCGCCGACCGCTGGCACGGTCACGGTGGACGGGCGCAGGGCTGCGCTGCGCAGTCCGCGTGACGCGCAGAACGCCGGCCTCGGACTCGTCCCGGCGAACCGGAAACTGCAAGGCGTCTTCGGTGACAAGAGCATCGCCTTCAACCTCGGCCTGTCCAGCCTGAGTCAGCTGAGTCGCTTCACCTGGGTGAAGCGACGCGGCGAGCGTCGACTCGCCGAGACGTACATGGCGCGGCTCGCGGTGAAAGCGCCGGACTCCGCGACGCCCATCGCCTCCCTGTCCGGCGGCAACCAGCAGAAGGTCGTGATCGGCAGGCAGTTGGCGACGCATCCCCGGGTGCTCGTCCTGCAGGAACCCACCCAAGGCGTCGATGTCGGTGCCAAGGCCGAGATCCACCGGCGCGTGTTCGACCTTGCCTCCACCGGCAGCGCCGTCGTCGTCTCCTCGACCGATCTGGCAGAGGCGCTGACGCTGGCGGATCGCCTGATCGTCATGCGGAACAGGACCGTGGCCGCGTCCTTCGAACGGGGCGCACCGAGCGTGGACGTCCTGGCCGCTGCTGCCGGGGATCTCGACGGCGGCGCGACAGACGAAGTGGAGGAGGTGTCGTGACCGCGTTGAGTACGCCGCGGACAGTCGGCACGCAGCGGTGGCGGACCGCGTTCGCCGCCGTCGAGGGACCTGAACTCGTACTCCTCGGCGTGATCGCATTGCTCTGGGTGGGCCTCGCTCTCGGGACGGACACCTTCCTCAGCGGCGTCAACGTTCAGAACATCCTGTCGTCGGTTGCCCCGGTCGCTCTGATCGGGATCGGAATGACGGCCGTGATCGTCACCGGCGGAATCGACGTCTCGGTCGGCAGCGCTGTCGCCGTGGTGATGGTGGTGGCCGGCAAGGCCATCACCGTGCAGCACGTCGGCATGGGAACGGCCCTGCTCATAGCCATGGTTGTCGGCGGCCTGCTGGGCGCCTTCAACGGTGCGGTCATCGCGCTGACCGGGATCCATCCCATCGTGATGACCTTCGCTACCCTGAACCTCTTCCGATTCCTGTCGCTGGAGATCTTCGGACCGGGGAATCTCGACGGAGTCCCCGACACATTGCGGCTCCTCGGCGGCGGCAGCAGTGGGCGACTGCTCGGCGTGCCGAACTCGTGGTGGCTGAGCATGCTGATCGGCGCGGCCGTGTGGTTCTACATGCGCAACCGGCCCTCGGGCCGGCACTGGTACGCGATCGGCGGTGACGCCAATGCCGCGCGCCTGGCCGCCATCCGCGTCCGGCGCCGGGTGATCGCCGCCTATGTCCTGGTCGGCGTGATGACCGGCCTGGCCGGATGCGTGCTGATCGGCAGCGGGGGCACCGTGCAGCAGAACAGCGGCACAGGGCTGGAGCTGAAGGTGATCGCGGCGGTGGTGATCGGTGGCACCAGCATCCTCGGCGGCCGTGGGACCGTTCTCGGCACCCTGCTGGGTGCCTTGCTCGTAGGCACCGTGACCAGTGCGGTCACGATCCTCAACTGGCCCTCGCAACTGGCCAACCTGTTCGTCGGGATCTTCATCGTGCTCGCCGTTGGGACGGACGTTCTGCGGGAGCGTCGCAGGAGGGCACTATGACCATCGATGAGGCCCCCGTAGAAACAGCGGACATCGATCCTGTGCCCCCGACCAAGGGCCGGGCCCGTCGCTCCGCGGCGATGCGGTGGCTGCTCACCGACCGAATCGCGCTGCTGATCGTCCTGCTGGTGGTGCTGCTGGTCTGGTTCCACTTCCTCAGCGTCGGTGACTATCTGCTCGCTCCGTTCAGCGCGAGCTACCTGGCCGGCTACCTCGCCTACTTCGTGCCGATATTCATGCTCGCCGTAGGCGAAGCCTTCGTCATCATCGGCGGGCGGGGTGGCATCGATCTCTCCGTCGGCGGGACCGTGAGCCTGGTCAGCATCGTCTTCGGCTACGAATACGCCTTCTGGCACTGGCCGTTGTGGCTGGCGATCGTCGCGGCGATGGCCGGTGGCGCGGTGCTGGGCGCGGTCAACGGCCTACTCATCGGCGTCCTGCGCATTCCCGCGCTGATCGCGACGCTGGCAACGAGCTATGCGTACAGCGCGCTGGCGCTGACCATTCACAACAGCGCGCCGATCGCCACGACCGAAATCCAGGATCTGACGTCTCTGACCCGGAGCGTCTCCCTACCGCTGATCGGGGACTGGCTGCCCGACATTCCGCTGCAGGTGCTCACTGTCTTCCTGCCCACGGCTGTGGTCGCGTGGTTCGTGCTGCACCGCTCCACCTACGGCCGCCGGCTGTACGCACTGGGCACGAACGAGACGGCCGCCCGGTTCGCCGCGATCCCTGTCGGACGCGTGCGGTTCACCGCATACGTGCTGTCGGGAACGATCGCCGGACTGGTAGCGGTGGTAACCGTTTCCCAGTTCGCCTCGGCAACCACCGACGCCGGCACCTCGGGCACGGGCATGACGCTTCCCGCAATCACGGTCGCCGTTCTGGGCGGCGTCGCCATATCGGGCGGCATCGGTCGCGTCGGCGGGGTGGCACTCGCGGCGTTGCTCGTGACCTGGCTCAACGCGGGAATCCTGCTGCTGTTCAACAACGAGCAGTCCAGCAAGCTGCAACTGTTCGCCCTTGGCGGCCTGTTGCTGCTCGCTGCACTGCTGAACGTCTTCATCAGCCGCTTCGCGCAACGGATCCGCTCATGAGACCGCTGTGCTGAATCACAGCCGAGGCAGCTGTCGACCGACACTGCGGTCCCCTTCGGTCCAAGAGGCTGACCTGCGTCCGGTCCCCTGCACCGGCCGCCCCACTCGCGCCTGTACTGACAACTCTGGAGAAAACAACGATGCCCATACTCGACACCTTTTCCCTGGCAGGTAAGCGTGCTCTCGTCACCGGCGGGAATCGCGGCCTCGGGCTGGCCTTCGTCCGGGGGCTGGCCGAGGCAGGCGCCGATGTCGCGTTCGTGGCGCGGAATGCGGAACGCAACGCATCCGCCGTCGGCGCACTGGCCGCCGCCGGCGTGAAAGCGAAAGCCTTCGAAGTCGACCTCGTCTCGGACGACGGCCCCGCACAAGCCGTGTCGGGAGCCGTGGAATGTCTGGGCGGACTCGACATCCTGGTCAACAACGCCGGTATCGCCTTTCACCGACCCGCACTGGAAATCCCCGACGAGGAATGGGACTTCGTTCTTGACGTCAATCTGCGCTCGCTGTGGCGTATGTGCCAGGTGGCCGGCAGACACATGAAGGACAACGGCGGCGGCAGCATCGTCAACATCGGATCGATCAGTTCACTCATCGTGAACCGGCCGCAGTGGCAGCCTTCCTACAACGCGTCGAAGGCGGCCGTGCATCAGCTCACCAAGTCTCTGGCAGCTGAGTGGGCAGAGTACAACATCCGGGTCAACGCCCTCGCCCCCGGATACGTCAAAACGGAGATGGCCGCGGTCGACGAGCCGCAGTTCCGGCAGCGCTGGATCGAGGACGCGCCGATGAAGAGGTACGCGCTTCCGGAGGAGATCGCGCCGAGCGTCGTCTACCTGGCCTCGGATGCCTCGTCGTTCATGACCGGGTCGGTTGTGGTCATCGACGGCGGCTACATCCTGCACTGAACGGAAACCGAGGACAATGAAGATCACACAGTTGAACTCCGCATCGCTGGCCGACGTCGACGAACGGCTCGCGAGACCGACGTACGACCGCTCCCAAGTAGCCGTGGGAATCGCTCACTTCGGTGTCGGCGGATTCCACCGTTCGCACCAGGCGATGTACCTCGATCACCTGCTCAACAAGGGCGAGGGATTCGAGTGGGGCATCTGCGGTATCGGCCTGATGCCCACCGACCAGGTGATGTCCGAAGTGCTGTCGCGACAGGACAACCTCTACACCCTCGTCACGCGGGCGACGAACGGAGAGCGGGAAGCGCAGGTGATTGGATCGATCGTGCGCTGTCTCTACGCACCTGACCAACCGGACGACGTCCTGGACGTCCTGGTCGACGAGCGCACACGCATCGTCTCGCTCACCATCACCGAAGGCGGCTACAACCTCGACCCTGTCACGGGTCGGTTCGACCCCACCACGCCCGATGTCGCCCAGGATCTCCGTCGCGAGCCCGGCCAGGCACCGCGCACCGTATTCGGCTACGTCATCGAAGCGCTGCGCCGCCATTGGGAAGCGGGGCGCCCGCCATTCACGATCATGTCGTGCGACAACATCCCGGCCAACGGAGACATCGCCCGAACGGCGTTCTCAGCGTTCGCAGCCCTCGTCGACGCCGAGCTGGGAGAGCGGGTCCAAAGCGAGGTCGCCTTTCCCAGCTCGATGGTCGACCGCATCACCCCGATCACCACTCCCGGCGACATCGCGGAACTCATCGAGGTCTACGGTATCGACGATGCCTGGCCGGTGATCTCTGAGCCCTTCGCACAATGGGTGCTGGAGGACGTGTTCCCGACCGGCCGGCCTCCGTGGGAAGCCGTCGGCGTCCAGCTCACCGACGACGTCGAACCCTACGAGCTGATGAAGTTGCGCCTCCTGAACGCCGGCCACCAGGCCATCGCCTACGCCGGACACCTGGCCGGCCACACCTTCGTACACGACGCGGCCCGCGATCCCGCGCTTGCCGAATTCCTCCTCGGTTACATGACCCACGAGGCCGCTCCCACCCTCAGGCCCGTTCCCGGAATCAATCTCGACGCTTACATCCACAGCCTCCTCGAACGTTTCGCCAACCCCTCTATCTGCGACACCATCGCCCGTCTGTGCGCCTTCGCCTCCGATCGCATTCCGAAGTTCCTGCTGCCCGTCATCAACGACAACCTCGCCAATGGACGCGAATTCGCCAGGTCCGCGGCGGTCGTGGCCTGCTGGGCGCGCTACGCCGAAGCCATCGATGAAAACGGTGCGCCCATCGACGTGCAAGACTCCCTGCGCGACGAACTGATCGCCCGCGCCCGTCAACAACGTGACAACCCACTCGCCTTCATCGAGAACGGATCGATTTTCGGTGCGCTGGCCCGCAATCGGGACTTCGCTGAGAGATACCGGTCGACGCTGGAGTCCCTTCACACCATGGGAACGCGACGAACGATCCAGGGCCTCAACGCCTCACTGGCCACAGACAATGTGGACGCCCGGAGCTGCCAGTCGTAGGAGCCGTTTCACAGGCCGCAACAACCGGATGCCGCCTCGGAGCACCGTTCCGCGCGTGGACGTCTGCATGACCGGGTGATACCGGCCATGCAGATATGTGGGGACACTTGGTGCTGTTGCCCCAATGCCGTTGCCTGACAGGTGCCAGTAGCTTTTCTCCCAGGCGCGGTACCACCGGGGTGCTGGTTCGTTGACCGGACGTCCATCCATGGATCGGGTTGTCCGATGAGGTCCGGCTCGAGTTGCTCACCGAGTGGATCGTTCCTGAGCTGGTGGACGAGATGCTGACCGCGTGTGGCCGGCGGGATGTCAAGCCCCGTCCCCTGTCGAGCCGGTTCATGGTCTACTTCGTGCTTGCTCTGGCGCTGTTCCAGCAGGACTCCTACGACGATGTCGCGGAGAACCCGGTCGCGGCCCTGGGCGAGGCCCAGAACATTCTGGGCGCACTGTCCTACGTCGGCGGGCTGGACCTGCTCCTGCCCGTGGCTGGCTCCCGGGCGGTGACGGTCAGCAGCGTCGGCCACCGTGTCCGGGCCGAGATCCACTTCGACGACCTGCACTGGGAGCAGTCCTACGGACGAGTTGCCGCTTACGGACAGTCGAAGCTTGCCAACCTCATGTTCACCTATGAGCTGCAGCGGCGGCTCGCGGCACCACCGCCGCGGTGGCCGCCCATCCCGGCATTTCCAACACCGAACTCCTCCGCAACACACCGGCGCTCGTCCGCATGCCTCTCACCTGGCTCGCACCTGTGCTCACCCAGAAGAAATCAATGGGTGCGCTGCCGACCCTTCGGGCTGCCGCCGACCCCGCGGTCCTCGGCGGGCAGTTCTACGGGCCCAAAGGCATGGGCGAGATCCGGGGACACCCCCAATTGGTCACCTCGAGCCCGGACTCTTACGACATGGCCATCCAGCAGCGCTTGTGGGCCGTCTCTGAGGACGTCACGGGCGTGAAATTCCCTGTCTAGAGATCTTTAATGGCTGGGGTTACGGCGGTTGGAGGTCGAGGCCGGTCTTGGCGATGAGGCCCTCGATGAGGCCGGGGCGGTACTGCATCCGTTTCAGCCGGGTCTTCACCAGCGCGGTGAGCTGGTCGAGGCAGTGTTTGGTGAGGTTGGTCAGCGACCTCTTCAGGTGCGACCACACGCCCTCGACCGGGTTGAGTTCGGGTGCGTACGGCGGCAGTTGGTAGACGGTCAGCCATAATCGGGCGGCGATCAGCTCGTGCATGGTGCGGCTGACGTGCGTGTTCAAGTTGTCCCAGACCAGGACGACGGGTCCGCCGAGCTGTTGGTGCGCGTCGTCGAGCAGGCGGGGGTAGTCGGTCTCGGTGAAGCCCTTGCGGCGGCCCTTGGCGGGGCCGCGGTCGAGGTGGATGCGGTAGATCAGCCGGGGCCGGTGGCCGGTCTTGGTGCAGATCAGCGCGGCCATCGAGACGCGTTTGGTGCCCTGCGCGGTGACCCGCACGACGGGTATGTGGCCGCGTCGGCCCCAGGTTCGGCCCTTGGGCGGCCTCAGGCCCTGGCCTGCCTCGTCCTCGAAGCAGAGCCAGGCGCCCAGGTCCGCCGCCGTCTTTTTATGACGGGCCACTGCTCGTCCTTCCACGCGGCGATCTTCGATTCGTCCCGCTCGGTGGCTCTGCGGGTCGGGATCTGCACGCTGCAGCCGATCCGGTGCAGCAGCAGGTCGAGCCCGGCCAGGGTGTACTCGGCGCCGAACCGGCGGCGCGCGATCTCGGCGATCCTCGCCAGCGTCCAGCACTGGTCACGCCAGCCGCACGCGGCCGGACCGGCCGCCAACACCGCTTCCAAGGACCGTAGTTGACCGGCATCCAGCTTGCAGCGGGCACCACCGGGCCCCTTGGAGACCAGAGCCTGCCGACCACCCGAGGCCAACGCCCGACGCCAGCGGTTCGCCGACATCCGCGTCACTCTGAACCGCCGGGCCACCTCCCCGTCACCAGCCCCTGCCTCGATCAAGTCGGCTGCTGCGAGCCGGACTTGCTCGCGTCGAGCCCGCTCCTCGGCCGTCAGCCCACCGCCATCGGGATACCTCATCCCTCCGGCATAGCGCGGACCACGACAGACGTCACGCCCCGACGTAACCCACACCGTTAAAGATCTCTAGCAGTGCAGAGAGGCGGGAACGTCTTCAATGGTGATGTCGTCGAGGGAGCGGACGAACACACGGCGATTGGGCTGGGACACGGTCAGGGCTCCGTTCGGTGCGGATGGTCAGGCGGCGGTACGGGGAAAGGGCTGGACCTGGATCTTGCGTCCGATGCCGGCCTGGAAGCGGGCGATGGCATCGGGATAGGCATCAAGACGCAGGCGGTCGCTGATGAAGATGTCCGGGTCGATCACGCCGGTGGAGAAGAGGTCGGCGGCCCGTTCGTAACTGTGCAGGACGGCCATGGAGCCGGTGATGGTGATCTCCTGGTTGTAGATCTTGTACGGCTCGATCTCGACCCGGGTGGCGTAGTCGGCGACGCCGAACTGCAGGTAGGTGCCGCCCTTGGCGACGCGGCCCAGGCCGTCCTGGATGGCGGCGGCGTTGCCGGTGGCGTCGATGACGACATCCCAGCCGGGCCGGTCGAGTTCGTCCGCCGTCGCCGCGGCCTCCGAGCAGCCCAACTGGGTCGCGGTGGCCAGACGGTCGGGATTGACGTCGAGGACATCGACTCGGGCCGCGCCGGTGCGCTTGGCGAGTTGCAGCATCATCAGCCCCATGGTTCCGGCTCCGTAGATCAGAACGTGGGAGGCGAGGGTGGAGCGCAGCACGTCGTAGCCGCGGACCGCGCACGACAGGGGTTCTATGAGGGCGGCGTCGACGGTGGCGATGTGATCGGGCAGGGGGACGCAGTTGGCGGCCGGGGCAGCGACGTACTCGGCGGCTGCCCCGGGGTGGGTGACGCCGATGGCCGAGAAGCGCTCGCACAGGTTGTTGCGTCCGATGCGGCAGTAGTGGCAGGTGAAGCAGGGCAGTGAGGGGTCCACGGCGACGCGGGTGCCCACCTGGAGGCCGGTGACGTGGGACCCGACGGCGACGACCTCGCCCGCGAATTCGTGGCCGGGCACGATGGGCAGCGTGGGGGCGAACTCGCCTTGAAGGATGTGCAGGTCGGTGCCGCACAGGCCGCAGGCTGCCACCGCCACCACGACCTCGTCCGGGGCTGGGGTGGGATCGTCGATGTCCGCCAGTTCGATGTGGCCGGGCGCGGTGATGAGGGCGGCTTTCACTTCACGGCTCCCAGCGACAGGCCCTGGACGAGTTTGTCCTGGGCGGCGAATCCGGCGATGAGCACCGGGAGGGACACGGCCACGGCGGCTGCGCACACCTTGGCGAGGAAGAGCCCCTGACTGGTGACGAAGCTGGTGAGGAAGACCGGTGAGGTGATGGAGCGCACCCCGGCCAGGACGCGGGCGAACAGCATCTCGTTCCAGCTGAAGATGAAGCAGATCAGCGACGTCGCGGCGATGCCGGGCGCTGCCATCGGAATGATGATCTTGCGGAAGAGCGTGACGAGGCCCGCGCCGTCGATGGCCGCGGCCTCCATGACGGCGACCGGGATCTCGGCGAGGAACGAGCGCATCATCCACACGGCGATCGGCAGGTTCATCGACGTGTAGAGGATGACCAGGAGCAGGACGTTGTCCAGCAGTCCGAGGTTCTGGGCGACCAGGTAGATCGGCAGCAGGCCGGCGACGGCGGGCAGCATCTTCGTGGAGAGGAAGAAGAACATGACGTCCGACCACTTGCGTACCGGCCGGATCGACAGCGCGTAGGCGGCCGGGATCGCCAGGACGAGCACCAGGAGGGTGGAGACGACGCTCGCCGACGTGGAGTTGATCAGTGACGGCCAGGGGCTGGCACCGGTGGACGAGCCGAAGAATTCGCGGTAGCCGTCGAACGTCAGCGGCGCGGAGAGGGAGGGAGGGTTGGTCGCGGCGTCCTGCTCGCTGTGCAAGGAGGTGAGCACCATCCATGCGATGGGCAGGAAGAAGAAGACGCCTGCCGCCCAGGCGCTCAGCCCCAACAGGGCACTGTTGCGCCGGGACTTGCCCGGCCGCCCGTCGGCCCGGGTGGGCTTCGGCATCACGCTCGTGCTCATGTCGTCTCCTCCTTGAGGAGCGAGGACACCAGGCGCAGTGCGAGGGTGGCGACGACCATCGTGCCGATGACCACGATGACTCCGGCGGCGGATGCCTGGCCGTAGTCGTGTGCCTGGTAGAAGCTCTCGTAGATGGTGTAGGGCAGGTTGGCGGTGCCGAGGCCACCGGAAGTGATCGTGAATACGGCGTCGAAGTTCTGCACTACGTAGATGGACCCCAGCAGAGCGGCCAGTTCCAGGTAGCGGCGCAGGTGCGGCAGGGTCAGGTAGCGAAAGATCTGCCAGCTTCCTGCACCGTCCACCCGGGCAGCCTCGATGGCGTCGAGGGGGCGGCCCTGCAGTCCGGCGAGCAGGATCAGCATCATGAAGGGGGTCCACTGCCAGACCAGCGACGCCGATACCGCGCCGAGCGGATGCTCGGTGATCCAGTCCGGTTGTGGCGCGTTGTGTGAGCCGAACAGTTCCCACACCCAGGTCAGCACGCCGTTGAACAGGCCGTATTCGGGGTTGAACAGGGCGTGCTTCCACAGCAGGGCGGCGGCGACCGGGACAACGAGGAACGGTGCGATGAGCATGGTGCGCACCACGGCGCGTCCGCGGAACCTCCGGTCGAGGAGCAGGGCCAGGCCGAGTCCGAGGACCAGGCTGATGAGAACCACCGTGGCGGTGAGCGTGACGGTGGTCAGGACGGAGGAGCGCAGGTCGGCGTCAGTGAAGACGTGTGTGTAGTTGCCGAAGCCGGTGAAGCCGCGCTGGCCGGGTGCCAGCGCGTTCCACTCCATGAAGGAGATCACCAGGGTCGCCACGAACGGCAGCTGAGTGACGATCACCATGAACACCAGAGCTGGCATCAGGGGTGCTCGCCGGGCCCAGGCCACCGTCCGGGCCGACGGCCGGCGGTGCGGCCGGGCCGCCCCGGGGCCGCGGCCGGAGCCCGGCACCCGGGATGGCCTGAGGTGGTGGGTGGGTGTGCTGGTCATGGTGCGTCTCACGCTCCGTGGGTGTCAGTTCTTGCGGTACTTCGCGGCGACGTCTTCGGCAAGCTTCTGGCCCTTGTCCAGGGCGTCCGAGACCGAGGTGCGGCCGGCGATCGCAGAGCTGACCTCCTGGGACACCTTGGTGCCCAGGTCGGGGAATTCGGGGATGTCGACGAACTGGACTCCGACCGTCGGGCGGGGCTGTGCACCGGGGTTGCGCGGATCGGCGCTGTTGATGGCGTCCTCGGTGGCTTGGTAGAACGCGCCGGCGGCCTTCCGGTAATCGGGGTTGGTGTAGGTCGAGGCGCGCTTACCGGCCGGGACCCGCTCCCAGCCGAGCTGCTCGCCGATCAACTCCTCGTATTCCTTGCTGGAGGCCCAGGCGATGAACTTGGCGGCGTTGTCCTGGTGCTTGGACGCCTTCTGGATCGCCCACGCCCACGAGTACAGCCAGCCGGAGCTCTTCGTCTTCTCCACCGGCGCCGCGACGTAGCCGACCTTGCCCGCGACGGGTGAGTCCTTGCTCTCCACCGATCCGGCGGCTGAGGTGGCGTCGTACCACATGGCGGTCTTGCTCTGCTGGAAGCCGTTGAGGCACTCGGTGAAGCCGGCCTGCGGGGCGCCCGCTTCGCCGTGCTTGCGGACGAGGTCGACGTAGAACTTTGTGGCCTTCTCGAACTCGGGCGCGTTGACCTTCGCCTGCCAGTCCTTGGTGAACCACGTACCGCCGAAGGTGTTGACCACCGTGGTGAGCGGGGCGAACACCTGGCCCCAGCCGGGCTGGCCGCGCAGGCAGATGCCCTTCATCCCGGACTGGGCGCCGTCCACCTTGGCCGCCAGGTCCGCGGCCTGCTGCCAGGTCGGGCGGGCCGGCATGGTCAGGCCCTCCTTCTTGAACACGTCCTTGCGGTACATCAGGAAGGACGACTCGCCGTAGAAGGGCTCCGCGTACAGCTTGCCGTCTTCGCCCTTGAGTCCTTCCTGGATCGGCTTGAGGACGTCGGACTGCGCAAAGTCGGCCTTGTTGGCCACAGTGTCGTCCAGCGGGGCGAGCCAGCCGTTCTTGCTGTAGATCGGGGCCTCGAAGTTGCTGATGGAGGCCACGTCGTAGGTGCCGGCCTGGCTGGAGAACTCCTGGCTGATCTTGTCGCGGACGTCGTTCTCCGGCAGCACCGTGTAGTTGACCTTGATCCCGGTCTCCTTGGTGAAGTGCTCTGCGGTCAACTTCTGCAGGTCCAGCATCTGCGGGTTGTTGACCATCAGCACGTTCACCGACTTGCCGCCGTCACTGCTGCTGCCTCCGCCGGCGCCGGCGCAGCCGGTGACGGCGAGGAGGGCAATGGCGGCTGTGCCGGCGAGGACGGTGTATCTGGGCGATGCCATGCGAGAGACCTCTCCCTCGTGGGTGATGGGGGAAGACGCTCCGGCCCGCGTCCAGTGCTTCGCGACCCTGAGTGCCGGGTCCATGGCAGCTACCCTGCGTGACAGAATGGTCTGCGATTGGATGTGTCTTCCTTGTTAATCCCTGTTTTTAGTTTGGTTTACGTGGGGCGTCAATGGCTGGGTGGAACATTTTTCAGCCGCCTCATCGCTAGGCAATCAGCCACCCACCCCAGGTCACCCAAAAAGTTCCTCCCTCGCACCGTTGACGTCCCACGGAAATCCAACTAAAAACAAGCATTAACAAGCGAGGCGCGATCCTCACCCTGCGTGAGGCCGAGAGGACGGTCATGTCGGACGCTCTACTGGTGGGCATGGATGTCGGCACCACGTCGTGCAAGGTCACGGTGTGCACGGTCGACGGACGTGAGGCAGCGACCGGGAAGGCCCCGTTGAGCTGGGAGGTCACCAGTGACGGCGTGGAGACGGACCCTGCCGACGTCCTACAGGCCGTGGGCGCCGCTACTGTTCAGGCGCTCGCGCAGGTCCCCCGGGGCCCTGTTGTGGGTGTCGGCGTCGCCAGCATGGGCGAGGCAGGTGTGTTGCTCGATCGGCGAGGAGAGGCGATCGCTCCCGTCATCGCCTGGCATGACGACCGCGACCGCGAGCTCGCCGACCGACTTGCCGATGACCTGGGACGCGCCGAGTTCATCAGGTCCACCGGACTCCCCGTCCGACCACAGTGGTCGCTGACCAAACACCGCTGGCTGACCTGGCACTTCCCGGACGCGCAACGGGCAGTGCGGCGGCTGGGCATCGCCGAGTGGGTCGTACGTGCCCTGGGCGGTGAGGAGGCCAGCGAGTTCTCCCTCGCGTCCCGCACAGGCTGGCTGCGGATCGATTCCGCGCAGTGGTGGCCCGCGTCAGTGGAGTGGTCAGGCGCGAAGCCCTCGCTGCTTCCGCCGCTCGTCGCAGCGGGGACACCGCTGGGTCGGGTGAGCGCCTCCTGGGCCGGACCACGCCTCCTTGGCGCGCGCCTGACGGTGGCCGGCCACGACCATCTGGCCGCCGCGATCGGCGCCGACGCAGCGGGCGACGGCGATCAGCTCGACTCGTGCGGTACTGCCGAGGCGCTCGTACGCACCGTCCCAGCCCCCCTCAGCGGGGACGCCGTCCACCGGCTCGTGTCGGCCGACATCACCGTGGGCCGGCATGCCCTCGCCGGCCGGCTCTCCCTGCTGGGCGACACCCGGGGCGGGCTGCTGCTTCAGAACGTTCAGGGTCTGCTCGGTTTCGACTCCACGCAGCTGCCCGACCTCGACGCCGCCGCTTTGCGGCACCGCGACCGGAGAGCGACCGCCTCGCTGGAGGCGGACGGAACCGTGACGCTGCGCGGCATCGGCCGCAACGCCACTCCCGATCGGGCCTGGTACGCGGCGCTGGCTTCCGGCATGGAGCGAGCCGTGCGGGTGGACGCGGACATGGCCGCAGTCCTCGGCCCGCACCGCCGCACCGTCATGACGGGGGGCTGGTCACGCAGTCTCGGCGTACGGCAGCTGCGCAGCGAGGCATGGAACGACGTAACCGTCTCCCCGGTCCACGAAGCCGGTGGCCGCGGAGCCGCACTGTTGAGCGGCGTCGCGGCCGGAATCTACCCGAGCGCCGACGATCTGCCGACCGCGGCAACCGGCGGGCAACCGGACCGGGCGGCGCAGTCGCCGTCCCTCACTGCGGGGAGCAGCCAGTGAGCGCCCTGCCCGAAGCCCGAAGGTTCTCGGAGAACTCCCGGCGCGCCACTGTCTCTTCGTCGGTCGCGTGCTCGTCCGAAGGCCGGACCGTGGCCCGCACCAAGGAGAATCATCCCCACCAGAAAGACTCAACCCCGAGGACGAGTTGCCGATCCCCGGCCCGTCGGCCACCGGCGGTGCAGCTGCCGCCCCGGACAACGGCCATCGGACACGGACGAAGGAATGCCACACATGACCAGGGACACGACCACGGCGGATGACTCCCCGGACAACCAGGGCCGACCCCACTACGCAGTCGAACGTCATCAGGTACTGGTGCAGACGGTGCGCAGCCAGGGCCGCCTTGACGCCGGCGCCATGGCAGAGCAACTGCAGGTCTCCACGGAAACGATCCGCAAGGACCTCCAACTGCTGGAGCGGCGTGGCCTGTTGCGCCGCGTGCACGGGGGAGCGATCGCCGTCGAGGACCTGTCCTTCGAACCCGAGGTGTCCACCCGTACCAGCAATGAGGACGAAAAGCGGCGTATCGCCCGGGCCGCCTTGGCCGAAGTACCGCGCGAAGGCGCCGTCTTCCTCGATGCCGGCTCCACCATCACGATGCTGGCCGAGATGTTCCCCGCCGACCGGGCCCTGAACGTCTTCACCAACACCTTGACCATCGCTCTCGCCCTCGTCAGCCGCCCCCGCCTGAACGTGCACACCCTGGGTGGCCGCGTACGTGCCAGGACTTTCGCCGAAGTCGACAACTGGGCGATCCGCGCGCTGTCCGAGATCCAGGTCGACGTCGCGTTCCTCGGCACCAACGCCATCTCCAGCGAACGCGGCCTGAGCACTCCGGACGAGTCCGAAGCGACCGTCAAACGCCTTATGCTCTCGGCCGCCCGTCGCCGTGTGCTGCTCGCCGACCACACCAAGCACGACCGCACCAGTCTCTACAAATATGGCAATCTCTCCGACATCGACCTGCTCATCACCGATGACGGCCTGTCCGAACAGCACGCTCACCGCCTGGAGGCGGCCGGACTCAAGCAGGTGGTACGCACGTGATCGTCACCCTGACCCCCAACCCGAGCCTGGATCGCACTCTCGTTGTCGATCAGCTCTGCCCGGGGGCCGTGCAGCGCGCCAGCTCCGGCTGGAGCGAGCCCAGTGGCAAGGGTGTCAACGTCACCCTCGCCCTGCGTGCCCACGGTTTCCCGACCCGGGCCGTCCTTCCGGTTGGCGGCCCGGACGGCACCCGTCTGGCAGCAATGCTCGACGAAGCGGGCATCGAGCATGTGAGCGTTCCGATCGCCGGCAACATCCGCAGCAACGTGAGCATCCTGGAACCCCGTGGAACGGTGACCAAGGTCAACGAACCCGGGCCGGTACTCACTGCCGACGAGGTCGAGGCTCTGCTGGAGGCAGCACTCAAGACCGCCGCGCAAGCGTCCTGGCTGGTCGGCTCCGGCAGCCTGCCCTCCGGTACCCCGCACGATCTGTACGCCCAGCTGGTCCGCCGGGCGCACGACATCGGCATCCCCGTCGCCATCGACAGTTCCGGAACACCGCTGCTTGCGGCCCTCCCGGCCGGCCCCGATCTCATCAAGCCCAACGCACACGAACTCGCCGAGGCCGCCGGGACCCCGGTCACCACCATCGGCGAAGCCGTGGATGCGGCTCAGCACCTGCGCGGGATGGGAGCGCGCACCATTCTCGCCAGCCTCGGCGTGGACGGGGCCCTGCTCGTCGAGAACGACGAAGTCCTGCACGCCGAAGTGATCGTGGACAACCCGCAGAGCGCCGTCGGCGCCGGCGACGCCCTCCTGTCCGGTTTCCTCGCCGGCGGGGCGACCGGCGAGCCGGCCCTGCGCACCGCATTGCAGTGGGCGGCCTCGGCTCTCCAGCAGCCGGGCACCCTGCTCGGCCCGCACATCGACGAAAACAGCTTCCAACTGGTCTTCCACGACCGCCCCGACCGGCTGCGCCGCCTCCGGACCGGATGACCGACCCCGGACCGCTTCGCCTCCCAAGAGCCGGATGACCGAGCACCGGCCAGCCCGCCGCCTTCCCGAAAGAGACACCATGCCCCTCACCGGCACCGGACGCACCGTGGCCGCCGCCGCGAGCGCCCGTCACGCAGCAGCCGCCTTCAACATCATCCAGCTGGAGCACATCGAAGCGATCATCTCCGGAGCCGAGGCCGCGCAGGCTCCGGTCATTCTGCAGATCAGCGAGAACGCCGTGCGCTACCACGGCGCTCTGACGCCCCTCGCCCGTGCCGCGCTGGCCGCCGGACAGTCGGCCCACGTGCCCGTGTCCGTCCACCTCGACCACGTCACGGACCTGTCTCTCGTCCGCGAGGCGCTCGAACTCGGTCTACACTCGGTGATGTTCGACGCTTCCAGCCTCGACTACGCCGACAACGTCAAAGCCACCGCCGAGGTCGTCCGCCTGTGCCACGCGGCAGACGTATGGGTCGAAGCCGAACTCGGTGAGGTCGGTGGCAAGGACGGTGTCCACGCCCCCGATGCCCGCACCGATCCGGGCGAGGCCGCCGCCTTCGTCGCCGCCACCGGCGTGGACGCACTGGCCGTCGCTGTCGGAACCTCCCACGCCATGCTCACCCGAAACGCCGAGCTCGACTACCAGCTCATCGACGCCCTGCGCACGGCAGCGCCCGTCCCCCTCGTCCTGCACGGCTCTTCCGGGGTCTCCGACGCGGATCTGCTCGATGCGGTCCGCCACGGCATCGCCAAGATCAACATATCGACGCACCTCAACAACGCGTTCACCACAGCCGTACGCGACCACCTCACCGCTCACCCCACCACCGTCGACCCGCGCAAGTATCTCGGGGCGGGCCGCGACGCGGTTACGGCCGAGGTCACGCGCCTGCTGGGCAAGCTCTCGGTCTCCCAGACCACTTGAGACCAGGGCACATTTCGAGAAGGGCTCCGCGATGGCCCACGGCCACCCCGAACAGGACGCGGCACTCTCGCTCACGGTGGACGAACTGATGGCGGGCGCCCTTCTGCTCCGCGTGGTGGCGACCGACATCGACACGTAAAGGCAGCTCCAGTTCCAGGTCGGGCCAGGCACCGGCGTCTCCGTTCTACCTGACGCCGATGAGGTCCCTCACAGGAAGTGCCGCTGGTTCGCCACCACCACTTTCCCAGCTCGCCGGCCGACTCCGGGTACGCCGAAGTCACGCTCATGACGCCGCAAGAGCATTCGGGCCGGACGCGGCGAGCGCGTCGACGAGACGGGAAATGGTCGGATCGGAGGCCACCGGGCCGAAGACAGCCGGCTCGGCCCGCAGCATGCCGACGTCGGCCAGACAGTCGCCGCCGAGTGCGACGGCCAGGGCCACATCCAGCAGGATCTTGCCCGGATCGTGCACGGCCCGACGCTTGCGCCACGGCGTGAGTGCCGCCGATATCGCGGTATCCAGGCCCGACTTGCGGACCGTCTCGACCAGCAGCACGGCCCCGGCCTGGGCAACAACTCCACGGCCGCCGCCCTCGACACGGACACGCGGATACGACCCGCTACTCCTCTTCACCTGGAGAGTCCTTCTTTCCTTGCAGTGACAGGACCCTCGACAAGTCCCATCGTTGCAGGTCAGCAGCACTCTCCATTTATTTGATCAAGACTCGGACAGGCCCACTCGCGAAAGCGCGAGGCTAGAGCGGCGATCGCCGCTACCGCACCAAGTTGATCGAATACATCGCTCGCCAGCGTGACGCAGGTCATGAAGCGGTTATAGCAGTGGTCACGCGAGCACGTTGGACCTTGGTTCGCCTGTGATCTGCGCACGTTCGTGGCCGCCGCACGGGAGGTACAGCTATGGCAGGCAACGGACCGGCGCCGAAGGACCCGAACCGCCGGCAGGGCCGGAACGAAGACGTCATCCCGCAGACCGTACTCAGGTTCGAGAGTGCCGAGGCACCCGCACGCGACACCGGCGACTCGACCAGCCTCGGCCAACGCACAAACCCGATCCCACCTACGTGGATGAGGTATTCGGCAAGGGCACCGTCACAACTGACGCACCCGAACGCCAGGAAGGTCGTCGAAGCGTGCCCGCTTGTCGTGGGTGACCACCGCGCGGGCAGTGGTCAGCGCGGTGGCCGCGATGATCAGGTCGTGCGCGCCCCGAGGCTGGCCGGCTCTGCGGACGTGGGCGAGCAGCCGCGCGTGCGCGCGAGCCACATCCACGGTGTATTCCTCGACCGGGATGGTGGCGAGGACGGTGTCGACGAAGGACTGGCGGGCGACCCGATTGGTGTCGTCCGCCAGTTCCACGCCCTGGAGCAGCTCCGCCGCCGTGATGGCGGCGATCGCCGGGTCGTCGTCGTCGGCCAGCACCTGGTCGAGGGAGACTTTGCGGCGCTCGATCGCGATCAACACGCCGGTGTCCAGGATCAGTCGTTCCACGGATCGTCCAGCGTCAGCAGGTCACGGGTGGCGGTGACGTCATCCTCGAAGGCATCGTCGAGCGTGCCAACATGACGCAGGAGAGCATCCTTGACCGCCCGCCCCGTGGCCTTGGGCGCCGGGCCGAGCACAGCCAGGCGCTTGCCTCCGCGGGTGATCACGATGGATTCCCCGCGTTCCGCGCTGTCCAACACGGAGGCGAAGTTCCGTGATGCTTCGGTAGCGGTCATCGTCTTCATGACCTGATTTTCTCAGAGAATCTGATGCACGACAAGACACGTGGAGGACCGGCAGGAGTCCAGACCGGCGAGCGTCCACCCCCGTCCTGAACCTCGCGTCCCCTGAACACGGTTTCGTCATGGTTCGCCGCATCTCCGGTACTGCATCATCGCAGGTCACAGCGCTTGAGGTACTTCAGCTTCACGAGCTTTCGGAAGTGAAGCGGAGGGATTTCCTCTCTCATAACGAGCGGTGGGGCGGTGGGACTCGAACTCACGACCGACGCCTCGTTTCCCCAGGCCAGGCATGATCTGGCGCCGCAAGCATTCTCCGCCCTTGCCTCCTTTCCGTTCCTTGTGTCCAACCGGCATCCCGATACACGCCGCCGCATGGCGTTCCGCTGGACGGCTGCCCTGGCGACCTTCGCCTTCGGCACTGCCGCAGGCGACCTGACCGCCACCATCAGCTTCGGCCCCCAGCTGGCCACCTCCCGGCGTCCCCTTCCGAAGGTCCCTGCGACCACGTACGCCGGGAAGCGGCTGTACCTGCTTCGTCACGGCGGCAAGGAGTGGCTGGACGAAGATCGACACAGTCGCATCGCCGTAGAGACGCACATGGGCCAGGAGGTCGCCGGCGTGGAAGGTCTCTACTTGCACGTCACCCTGACCATGGAGCAGGAGATTGCCTATTCGCTGCAAACCAGGTGGCTGCGCTTCGTGGCCGGCGAGGGAGAGCACTGGAAAGTGCCATCTCCCACTGCTCTCTCATTCGATCTTGAAGAGTGATGGAAAACAGCAGGTCAAAGCCGCTCAGGGCATCTACACTTGAATCGGTTCATGAAGTTCATCTCGCACAAGAGCTTCATGCCGTTCGTCTGGTACCGCATCGCCCTCGGCATCGTCATCATCGCGCTGGTCACGGCGGGCGCGCTGAGCCCGCACGCGGCCGAGTCGGCGGGCTGAGCTACCGCTCGGGCAGGGGGAGGGCCCAGGGCTCGGGGGCGATTCCGACGCCGTTGGCGACGTAGGCGATGGTGCGGTACCACCCGGCCAGTACGAGGAGTTCGAGGGCCTCGGGCTCGTCGAGGTGCTCCCGCAGGCCGGACCAGACGGGGTCGCTCAGCCGTGCGCCGGCGTCGAGTTCGTCGACGGCCCGGAGCAGCGCGGACTGCCGCGGCGACCAGACCGGGTCGTCCGGGGAGCCGGTCGCGGTCAACGTGACCTGTTCAGAGGTGAGTTGGGCGGCTTCGGCGTACGCCGCCACGTGGACGCCCCACTCGTAGGCGCAGTCGGCGCGGGCGCAGACGCGGGCGATCACGAGTTCGCGGTCGGCGGCACTCAGGCGGCCGTGGACAAGGAGTCCGGCGCCCAACGCCCGCATGCGGGAGGCGAGTTCGGGGTGGCGTTCGAGGACCTTGAAGAGCATGAGGGGTTCGTGGGTGACACCGGGCGGCATCCAGCGGTGCAGGGCACGGCCGGTGTCAGGGGTGTAGGGCGAGGTGACTCCTTCGATGCGCTGTTTCATGTCCACCGACTCTTGCGCTTCTGAAATCGAAGCGCAGGAGTGAGTCGGGAGATCACCACGAGCCGGGCGAGGAGGACCTGTTGGAACCGATTCCCACCCCCGGCCGCCCCGTGCGCGGGTCGGACACCGGGCGTCCCGTCATGGCCGCGCTCGACCTCCTGGGGCGGCGCTGGACACTCCGGGTGATCTGGGAGCTCCACCGCCACCCCGCCCCGATCGGTTTCCGCGATCTGCAACGGCACTGCGACGCCATGTCCTCCAGCGTCCTGTCCACCCGCCTCACAGAGCTGCGCAAGACGGACATCGCGGAACAGACGCCGGGCGGGGCGTGGCAGCTGACCCCGCTCGGCGCGGACCTGGTCACGGCGATGGGGCCCCTGCTGGACTGGTCGCGGGTGTGGGCCGAGCGGCGGGCGTGAGCCAACTCATCGCGCCGGCCGCCCGGTTCACGGCGTCGGGCACCAGGCTCGCGGCGCCCGTGACCAACCCCATACGGTCTGAGTAGCCGTCCGGTAGCGCAGTGTCAGTCCTTGCCCCTAGGCTGTTGCGCATGTCCCCCGATTCCGTGACCCCTGGTTCCGTGCGGTCTGCTTACGAGGTGAACGAGCAGATCCGGGCTCTCTGGCTGCGCGCGGGCGGATCGCTCTCCACCCAGGAGCGGGAGGAATACGAGCTGTTGGTGGTCGAGTGGGCCGCGGCGATACGCGACGAGGTCATCGAGGCCGCCTGAGCGGCGCGCGGCCACACGCCGCGCGGTCGGCCGTAGAGGCGACTGCCCGGCGCTCACCGTCCGCCCGACACCCGCAACACCGTGCCCGTCGTGTACGAAGCGTCCGGTGACATCAGCCAGGCGATGGCCGCGGCGATCTCCTCTGGCTGCCCGGGGCGGCGCAGCGGAATCGACGCCGACACGCGTCGGGCCCGGTCCGGATCGCCCATTCTCGCGTGGATCTCGGTGTCGACGATGCCGGGCGCGACCGCGTTGACGCGGATGCCGTCGGGGCCGAGTTCCTTGGCCAGGCCCATGGTGAGAGTGTCCACGGCGGCCTTCGTCGCGGCGTAGTGGACGTAGTCCCCGGGGCTGCCGAGCGTGGCGGCCGACGACGACACGTTCACGATCACGCCGTTGCCCCGCGCCGTCATGGCCTGCGCGGCGCGGCGTGAACACAGCAGTGTGCCCAGCAGGTTGACCTCGACGACCTGGCGCAGGTCGGCGGTCTCGACGTCCGCGAGCCGCCCGAACGGTCCGGTCACCCCGGCGTTGTTCACCAGCCCGGTGACGGGCCCGAGTTGTTGCTCCGCCGAGGTGAACAGCCGCTCCACGTCCGCCTCCACGGAGGTGTCCGCGCCGACGCACACGGCCCGTACCCCGGACTGCCTTGCCCTGTCCGCCACTTGCTCGGCCGCCTTCGCGTCCCGGAGGTATCCCACGACCACGTCGTGCCCGTCCTCCGCGAGCCGCAGACAGGTCGCGGCGCCGATGCCCCGGCTGCCTCCGGTGACGACCGTGACGAGACGTTTCATGCGTACTCCCCTTCAAGGGTGGGCCGGTTCAGGAGCTGGAACGGCTGCTGAAGGCGCCCGCCGACCGGCATCGGGGCTGAGGAATCCGATCGCGCTCGGCGCTCGGAAGCGCACGCCTGTCCGAACACCACCGAATGTTCCCCACGTTGTCCCCGCGTACCCCTTGGCTCGGCACACCGCGTGACCAACACTTGCCCGATGACGCAGCGTGTGGAACTGGCGATCGTGATGGACCGGCTGGCCGTGGACGAAGTGATCACCGAGTACGCGGTGGCGGTGGACGACGGCGACTGGGAGGCGTACCGGAAACTGTTCGCGCCGAACGGACGGGCCGACTACCGGTCCGCCGGAGGCATCGAGGGGAACGCGGAGGAGATCGCCGGGTGGCTCGCCGACAGCATGCGGCTGTTCCCGATGCGGCAGCATCTGATCGTGAACCGGCGCATCCGCTTCGGCGCCCTGGACCAGAACACCGACGACACCGCGCGCGTCCAGGCCGACTACGTCAATCCGATGCGCTTCGCCAAGGAGGACGCCGACGACACGTCCACCGCGCCCGACTTCGTGTGCGGCGGGCGCTACGAGTTCGGGCTGCTGCGGACGTACGACGGCTGGCGGCTGACCGAGGTCGTGGTGGCGGAGAAGTGGCGGCGTCTTCCCGAGCGGCGCCCGGAGGCCGTGATCAACTGAGTCGATGGGGTCGATCGAGGTGATTGGCGCGACGTCCTCTGTGCGAGATCGTCCGTGGCGCGCACACTGGAGCGATCAGCGGGTAGGAAGGTGCCGTATGAAGACCTTCGGCGACTGGCTCGTCTCCCCCTGGCGGCGTTCACTACTCGCCGTACTCGCGGGCGCGCTGCCCGTGTTCGCGTTCCCGGCGCCGTCGTGGTGGTGGTTCGCCTACGTCGCGCTGGTCCCCTGGATCCTGCTGACCCGCTCGGCGCCGACCCCACGGCGGGCGGTCTACGACGGCTGGTTCGGCGGGCTCGGGTTCATGCTGGCCGTGCACAGCTGGCTGGTGCCGAGCCTGAGCGTGTTCATCGTGGTCATCGCCGGGCTGTTGGGCGTGCTGTGGGCGCCGTGGGGCTGGCTGGTACGCCGCTTCCTGGGTGGCGTACCGACACCTCGGCGAGGGGCCGCCGCACTCCTGGTCCTGCCCTCGGGCTGGCTGATGGTCGAACTGGTGCGGTCCTGGCAGGGGTTGGGCGGTCCCTGGGGTCTGCTCGGCTCCACCCAGTGGCAGGTGGAACCGGCGTTGCGGCTCGCCTCGGTCGGCGGGGTGTGGCTGCTGAGCTTCCTGGTGGTGGCCGTCAATGTGGCCGTCGCCGTGCTGGTCGCGGTCCGTGAGGTGCGGGTGCCGGCGGTCGCCGGGCTCGTCGCCACCGCCACCGTGACCTCGGCTGCCTGGGTGTGGTCGCCGCGCCCCGACATCGACGGCCGGGTGCGGATCGCCGTCGTACAGCCCGGGATCATCGACGGCGACGACAGCGGCGACCGGCGCTTCGACCGCGAGGAGCAGCTGACCCGCCAACTCGCCGGTCAGCACGTCAACTTGATCGCCTGGGGCGAGAGCAGCGTCGGCTTCGACCTCGGCAAGCGGCCCGATCTCGCCCGCCGTATCGCCGCTCTCTCCCAGGAGACCGGCGCCGACATCCTGGTCAACGTGGACGCCGAGCGGTCCGACAAACCCGGTATCTACAAGAGCTCGGTCCTGGTCGGCGCGAAGGGGCTCACCGGCGACCGCTACGACAAGATGCGGCTGGTCCCCTTCGGGGAGTACATCCCGTTCCGCTCGCTGCTCGGCTGGGCCACCTCCGTCGGCAAGGCGGCGGGCGTCGACCGCAGGCACGGCACCGAGCAGGTCGTGATGAACGTGGGGCACGGGCTGCGCATCGGCCCGCTGATCTGCTTCGAGACCGCGTTCCCCGACATGAGCCGCCATCTCGCCCAGGACGGCGCCGACGTCCTCCTCGCCCAGTCGTCGACCTCGTCCTTCCAGAACAGCTGGGCCCCCGAACAGCACGCCACCCTAGCCGCGTTGCGCGCCGCCGAGACCGGCCGCCCGATGGTCCACGCCACCCTGACCGGCGTCTCCGCCGTCTACGGCCCGAGCGGACAGCTCATCGGATCATGGCTGGGCACGAACAAGAGCACGACCCAGGTCTACGACGTCCCGCTCGCGCACGGCATCACACCGTACGTCCGCTACGGCGCCTGGCCGGTGGGCCTGGCCCTGCTGGTGCTCGCGGCCATGTGCGCCGGTGAGGGCGCGACGGCGTTCAGGCTGCGGCGGACCGCTCCACGACCGCTCGCACCACCCGCTCGCACAGTTCATGAGTCGCCAGCGCGTCCCGGGCACTGAGCACCTTCCCTGCTCGTACGGCGTCCAGGAAGGCGAGTACGGCCTGCTCGATGCCGCGCTGCCGGGCCACCGGGACCCAGTCCCCGCGGCGCCGCACGGTCGGCTGGCCCTTGTGGTCGACGACCTCGGCGAGGTTGACGACCTGGCGCTTGGTGTCCTGGCCCGAGACCTCCAGGATCTCCTCCACCGAGCCGCTGAGCCGGTTCATCACCCCGAGCGCGGTGAAGCCGTCGCCGGAGAGCTGGAGCACGAGGTGGTGCAGCAGTCCGTCCTGGGTGCGGGCGCGCACGGTCACGTCGTCGACCGGCCCGGGCACCAGGAACCGCAGGGTGTCCACGATGTGGATGAAGTCGTCCAGGATCATCGCGCGCGGCTCCTCCGGGAGCCCGATCCGGTTCTTCTGCATGAGGATCAGCTCGCGCGGATGGTCGGCGCACTGCGCGTACCCGGGGGCGTAGCGGCGGTTGAAGCCGACCGCGAGCGACACGTTCCGCTCCTCCGCGAGCCGCACCAGGCGCTCGGAGTCGGCGAGTTGGTACGCGAGCGGCTTGTCGACATACGTCGGTATGCCCGCCGCCAGCAGCCTGGTGACGATCTCGGGGTGCGCGGCGGTGGGCGCGTGCACGAACGCGGCGTCGAGGTCCTGCGCGAGGAGTGCGTCGAGGTCCGTGTGGCGCTGTTCCGCCGGCAGGTGAAGGCCGTCGGCGACGCGGGCGAGGGTGGCGGGGGTGCGGGTCTGAAGGTGCAGTTCGACGCCGGGCAGGGCGCCGAGAACCGGCAGGTAGGCCTTCTGCGCGATGTCACCGAGTCCGATGCAGCCGACCTTCACGGAGCCTCCCTGGCGCTCGACAGGCGGTGCGTTCTCGGAAGCATACGGCGGGGCGATAACCGGTGGTGCGGGCGGACCGGGCGCGCGAGGATGCGGGCATGACGATCGAGCGCAGTGAACCTTCGACCACCGCCGACGAACGCACCATGCTGGAGGGCTGGCTGAACTACCACCGGAACACCCTCGCCTGGAAGTGCGAGGGGCTGACCGACGAACAGCTGAGGACCGCTTCCGTGGAGCCCTCCACGCTGTCCCTCATGGGCCTGGTGCGGCACATGGCGGAGGTGGAGCGGGGCTGGTTCCGCAATGTCATGGCGGACGAGGGGATGGGCCCGATCTACTTCAGCGACGAGGACCCGGACGGCGAGTTCCATCTCACCGGGGCGGACACCTGGGCGGAGGCGTACGCCACCTGGCAGGCCGAGATCGAGGCGGCGAACGAACACGCGGCCCGGTTCACCCTGGACGACCACTCCCTGGGCAAGCACCGGCGCACCGGCGAGCGCTTCAACCTGCGCTGGATCTACACCCACATGATCGAGGAGTACGCGCGGCACAACGGCCACGCCGACCTGCTCCGGGAGCGGATCGACGGAAGCACCGGCGACTGACGTCACGTCACCCGGGGCGGGCGCGGGCCGTCCGTAAGGGGCCGGAGATCACCCGTGTGGGGCATCATCCGCCCGTCCGCTGTCCCAAACAGGGCCGGAACCAGCAGAGTTGCACGGGTGCATCGAACGACGACCACCGCAACGCTCCTGGTCACCGTGGCCGTCTCGGCCCTGTCCGGCTGTGTGACCGTCCAGCGGCCACCGGCTCTCGCTCCCCCGGCCGCGCCGTCCCAGGCGTCGGTGCCGCGCCCGGACGGCAGCGCGGAGCCGCAGGTCGTACAGGCTCCGGCCCGGGAGGCGCTCGAACTCACCGACCCCTCGCACCATCCGAAACCGGCCACGCAGCCACCGCACCGCGCACCGGCTCCGCCCCCGCGGGCGGCGCAGGCACCGGTACCGGTCCCCCGCGCACACCCGCATCCGCACGCCCATCCTCACCCGAAGCCGCGGCACCCCCGGCAACCGGGCGCGGACATCCCGGACGTGGTCAAGTCGGTGCCGAAGAACACATCGGACGTGTGCGCCCTGGGCAGGAAGTACGGCGGCTGGCGGTCGGACAGTCCGCAGTCGATCATCTGCGGTCAGACGTACGGGCGTTGAGGCGGACGGGAACAGATCAGCCGGACTCTAGGGCCGCTGTCTCGGCGGCCCCCAGTTCCTTTCCCCGGCTGCACCGCCCTCTGTATCGAGCCGCAGCTCCAGTCTGCCGATCGCGGCCCGCACGCCGTTGCCGTAGCCGTCGTCCGCGAGGGCCGTGCAGGCCTCGCGAGCGCGGCGGAGGTGGGTGCGGGCGGCGTCCGGGCGGTCGAGCTTGATGTAGTCGGCGGCGAGGTTGAGATGCAGGGAGGGGTAGAAGCCGCGCACCGCGCTCGTCTCCTCCCCGCCCGCCTCGTCGCTGTCGTCGGCCTCCCGCCCGTCCGTCAGCTCGTCCGCCGCCGACAACGCCCTGAGATCCCAGGCGAGTTCGTCGCTCGGGTCGTCCTGGGTGTCGGCCAGGTAGTGGGCCAGCGTGCAGCGGTGCAGCGGGTCGCCGTCCTCACGGAGCTCCGCCCACAGGCCGAGCAGCCGCTCCCTGGCCTCCTCGCGGTCGCCGCCGTGGTGCAGCATGACGACCTGTCCGATCCGCGTCAGCAGGGCGTCCGGCGCCGCCTGTCCCTGTCGCTCCGCCACCGCGTCCTCCGCACCTTGTCAGCCACCGTTAGCCGTCCCTGTCGACGCTAACCGTCCCCACTGACAATCCCCGTCAGGCGGCCCCGGCCCCGCCCCGGTGGGGTCAGCCCAGGTTCGGGATGCGCCAGTCGATCGCGGTGTGGCCCTGCTTCGCGACAGCCTCGTCGATCTGGGTGAACGGGCGGGAGCCGAAGAACTTCTTGGCGGACAGCGGGGAGGGGTGCGCGCCCTTGACCACCACGTGCCGCTCCTCGTCGATGAGGGGGAGCTTCTTCTGCGCGTAGTTGCCCCACAGGACGAAGACCGCCGGGTCGGGGCGCTCGGCCACCGCGCGGATCACCGCGTCCGTGAACTTCTCCCAGCCCTTGCCCTTGTGGGAGTTGGCCTCGCCGGAGCGGACCGTGAGCACCGCGTTGAGCAGCAGGACGCCCTGCTGGGCCCACGGCATCAGATAGCCGTTGTCCGGGATCGGGAGGTCGAGCTCCTCCTTCATCTCCTTGTAGATGTTCCGCAGGGAGGGCGGGGTCTTCACCCCGGGTCGGACCGAGAAGCACAGGCCGTGTCCCTGGCCCTCGCCGTGGTACGGGTCCTGACCGAGGACCAGCACCTTCACCTGGTCGTACGGTGTCGCCTCCAGGGCGGCGAAGACCTCCTCGCGCGGAGGGTAGACCGGCCCCTTCGCCCGCTCCTCCTCGACGAACTCGGTCAGCTCCTTGAAGTAGGGCTGCTGAAGCTCGTCGCCCAGGACTCCGCGCCAGGACTCAGGGAGCATGGAGATGTCGGTCACGTCAACTTCCTTACCGTGTGCGGCGACTGCGATGCGGAGCGACCGCGCGGTGCGGTCGCTTCCATGTCCCAGAACCTACAGGCGACCACTGACAACCAATGCCGCGATCCGGTTCACCAGCTCGTCTTGCGGTACAGCTGCCACATCATCATGATCGTCGACGGGTCGAGGGCCTGTTCCCCGCCGGAGATGTCGTCGCTGGCGGCCACGTACTGCCGACCCTGCCACAGCGGCAGCAGCCGGGTGTCGTCCACCAGGATCTGCTGCGCCTCCTCGAACTCCTTGACCACCTCGGCCCGCTCGGTCTCCTTGCGGGACTCGGGCAGCAGTACGTCGGTGATCTTCGGCGACGGGTAGGGCGTGCCGAGCGCGTTCTGCTGCCCTACGAAGGGCGCGATGAAGTTCTCGGCGTCGGGGAAGTCCGGGAACCAGCCGCGCCCGAACACCGGATACTCGCCCTTCTGGTAGCCCGTCACATACGTCTTCCAGGGGCGGCTCTTCAGCGTGATCGTGAAGAGCCCGGAGCCGTCGAGCTGACGCTTGAGTTCCTTGAACTCCAGGGCGGTCTCGGAGCCGTAGCGGTCGCTGGTGTACCAGAGGGTGAGCGGGACTCGGTCGGTGATGCCCGCGCGGGTGAGGATTTTCCGCGCCTTGGGGACGCTGGGGTCTCCGAAGTCGTCGAAGAAGGCGGTGCTGTGGCCGGTGAGGCCTTTCGGGACCATGGAGTAGAGGGGGTCCACAGTGTCGCGGTAGATCTTGTGGGTGATCGCCCCGCGGTCGACGACCTGGGCGACGGCCTTGCGGACGGCGGGGTTCCGGGCCCACCGGTCCTTGGGGTTGAACACCAGGTAGTTGATGTCGGTGCCGGAGCCGTCGACCAGTTGCAGGTCCTTCGAGGGGCGGCCCTGGAGGGTGACGATGTCGTCGGCGGCGAGACCGCGGTAGGTGACGTCGATCTTCCGGTCCCGCAGCGCCTTGACCATGGTGCCGGAGTCCTGGAAGTAGCGGATCGTCACCGCGCTGTTCTCACGCTTGGCGAAGCCCTTGTAGCGGTCGTTGCGGACGAGTTGGGCCTGTTTGCCGTCGTCGTAGGACTTCAGGGTGTACGGCCCGGAGCCGAAGACCTTGCCGTCCTTGCGCAGCGAGTGCGCGGGGTAGTCGTCGGGGTCGACGATCGACATGGCCGGGGTGGCGAGCACGAACGGGAAGGTGGCGTCGGGCTTGTTGAGGTGGAAGAGTACCTCGCGGCCACCGGTCGCCTGGACGCGGTCGAGGCTGCCCAGCAGGCCGGCGGGTCCGCCCGGGACGTCGATCTGTCTGATGCGGTCGATGGAGTGCTTGACGGCCTGGGCGTCGAGGGTGTCCCCGTCGGCGAACTTCATGCCCGCGCGCAGTTCGCAGCGGTACGTCGTGTTCGAACTGTCCGTGAATCCACAGCTCTTGGCGGCGTCCGGCTCGGGGGTGGTCGCGCCGGTCGGATAGGCAAGGAGCGTCTGGTAGATGTTGCGGAACAGCTCCCACGAGCCGTCCCAGGAGGCGGCCGGGTCGAGCGTGCTGGGGGCGCTGGTGGTGCCGACGACGATAGGTCCCCGGTCGTCCGGATTTCCGTCCGAGAACACCCCGCATCCGGCCACCAGGGATATCGACGTGATCGCCGCGGCTCTCCGCAGGCCTCGGTTCCGGTTGAACACGCGCACGCTCCTCGATCCGCCATACCAAGGGTCGGCAGACCATACCGCAGTGCCCCGGCCGGTTGAGCAAGGTTCGGACGGGGCTCTTGATCAGCGGTTTTATGACGACGTTGTCAGTCCGCTGTGCGCGTTTTCGTACCTCGACACGGGCGCCGGTTCCGTAAAGGGAACAGCAAAGAAACCGGCGCCCGGGACGTCGGGTCAGCCCATTCCGGCGTTCAGGAGGATGCCGCCGTCGACGACGAGGGTCTGGCCGGTGATCCAGTCGGACTGGTCCGACGTCAGGAACGCGGCGGCGCCGCCGATGTCGGACGGCACACCGAGGCGGGCCATCGGGTAGGAGGCGGCGGCCTCCGCCTCGCGGCCCTCGTACAGGGCGGCGGCGAACTTGGTCTTCACCACTGCCGGGGCAATGGAGTTGACCCGTACGCCGGGCGCGAACTCGTGCGCCAGCTGGAGCGTCAGGTTGATCATCGCGGCCTTGCTGACGCCGTACGCGCCGATGAACGGCGAGGCGGAGACCCCGGCGAGGGAGGCGATGTTGACGATGGCGCCGCCGTTGTCCTTCTGCCAGGCGTGCCAGGTCTTCTGTGCGAAGCCGAGCGCAGAGATGACGTTGGTCTCGAAGACCTTGCGGGCGACGTTGAGGTCGACGTCGGCGATCGGGCCGAACACCGGGTTCGTACCGGCGTTGTTGACCAGATAGTCGACGCGGCCGAAGGCCTCCATCGTGCGCTCGACGACGACGGCCTGGTGGGCCTCGTCGTGGGCCTTGCCGGCCACGCCGATGACACGGTCGGCGCCGAGCGTCTCGACGGCCTCCTTGAGGGCGTCCTCGTTGCGGCCGGTGATGCAGACCCGGTCGCCGCGGGCGAGCAGCGCCTCGGCGACGCCGTAGCCGATGCCGCGGCTGGCGCCGGTGATGACGGCGACCTTGCCGGAGAGTTCAGGCAGTTCAGTCATGGTTCCGTGTTCCCGAATTCCCTAGTTGAGCGGTCCGCCGGCGACGTACAGGACCTGGCCGGAGACGAAGCCGGCCGCCTCGTTCGTGAAGAAGGCGACGGCGTTGGCGATGTCGTCGGGCTCGCCGACGCGCTGCACCGGGATCTGGGTGGCGGCGGCGGCCTGGAAGTCGTCGAAGCCCATGCCGACGCGGGCGGCGGTCGCGGCGGTCATGTCGGTGGCGATGAAGCCGGGGGCGACGGCGTTGGCCGTGATGCCGAACTTGCCGAGCTCGATGGCGAGGGTCTTGGTGAAGCCCTGCAGGCCGGCCTTGGCGGCGGAGTAGTTGGCCTGGCCGCGGTTGCCCAGGGCGGAGGACGAGGAGAGGTTGACGATCCGGCCGAAGCCCGCGTCGACCATGTGCTTCTGGACGGCCTTGGTCATCAGGAACGAGCCGCGCAGATGCACGTTCAGGACGGTGTCCCAGTCGGAGACGCTCATCTTGAAGAGCAGGTTGTCGCGGAGCACGCCCGCGTTGTTGACCAGGATCGTCGGCGCGCCCAGCTCCGCGACGATGCGCGCGACGGCGGCCTCGACCTGCGCCTCGTCGGAGACGTCGGCGCCGACCGCGAGGGCCTTGCCGCCGGCCGCGGTGATCTTCTCCACGGTGTCCTTGCAGGCGGCCTCGTCGAGGTCGATCACGGCGACCGCACGGCCTTCGGCCGCGAGGCGTACGGCGGTGGCGGCGCCGATGCCCCGCGCCCCGCCGGTGACAATCGCGACCCGCTGCTCAGTGGTGGACATTGCTGGCTCTCCTCGCCCTTGAGAATCTCTCGCCCTGGAAATCTGCGGCCCGCCGGTGAGCGACCGCTTAGTACCTTCGGCAGACGTGACGCTAGAAGCCCTGGCACTCGGTGTCAACGCCACATGAGCCGGGTGTGATTCATTACCTCACCAGCAGGTCGAGCAGGCGCTCCGTCTCGGCCGCCGGATCGACGGTGAGACCGGTGTGCACGGGCCCCGGCTGCACGACGGTGGACCGGGGCGCGATCAGCCAGCGGAAGCGCCGCCCGGCGTCGTCCCGCGCCGCCTGCCCGGCCGCGTCACCACCGGCACACACGCCTTCCACGGCACCCAGCGCGGCCCGGATCCCGGCCACATCGGCCTCCGGGTCGAGGGCGAGCAGCCTCGCCTCGTCCAGATGGGTGCGGGCGCCGACGTAGGAGCGGGCGCGGCAGTAGACGAGGACTCCGGCGTTGATGCACTCGCCGCGTTCCACACGCGGTACGACGCGCAGCAGGGCGTACTCGAAGACGTCCCGTTCGTTGGCCTCGCTGGGCCGGATGATGTGGCGCTCGGTCACTGGTCCCTCTTGATGCGCTCGTGGATGACGGCGGCGCGCGCGAGGAGGGGCGCCGCGTAGGCCCGGCGGAGGTCGTCCGGGGTGTCGAAGCCGGGTTCGCCGGTCAGCCAGACGTCGGGGATCTCGGCGGTGACCTCGGCGAGGAGTTCCCCGGTGACCTGCGGTGCCAGGTCGGCGGCGGCGGTCGCGAGGTCGGGGGCGAAGCGGGCGAGGGCGTGGTCGGCGGCGTCGTAGGGGCGGGCGGCGGAGGTCTCGGCGCCGGGCCAGTTGTGGTGCCAGATCATGGTGGCGCCGTGGTCGATGAGCCACAGGTCGCCGTGCCACATCAGCAGGTTGGGGTTGCGCCAGGACCGGTCGACGTTGTTGACGAGCGCGTCGAACCAGACGATCCGGCCCGCCTCCCCGGGGCTCACAGAGAAGGCCAGCGGGTCGAAGCCGAGCGCGCCGGAGAGGAAGTCCATGCCGAGGTTGGCGCCACCGCTGGACCTGAGGAGTTCCTGTACCTGCTGGTCGGGTTCGCCGAGCCCGAGCACCGCGTCGAGGTCGAGGGTCACCAGCCGTGGCACCCGGAAGCCCAGCCGACGGGCCAGCTCCCCCACGACGACCTCGGCGACGAGCGTCTTGCGGCCCTGGCCCGCGCCGCTGAACTTCATGACGTACGGCGCGAAGTCGTCGCCCTCGACGAGTCCCGGCAGCGAGCCGCCCTCCCGCAGGGGCGTGATGTAGCGGGTCGCGATGACTTCCTTGAGCACTTTCCGAGGCTCCCTAGCCTTGCCGTCCACAACCGCTTCGGACGCGCCTCCGGCACGGAGTGAGCATTCTATGAGGAGCGGGGGGCGCCCGCTCTCACCAGGGCCGGGACAACCGGCGCCCCCTTTGCGCTCAGGTCATCGGCGGTATGCGCCGCAGCGGACGGCGCGCTCCACGGTGGCGGCCATGGCCTGCTGGCCCTGGGCGTTGGGATGGGCGGGCGCGGTCGGCGCCGCCGCGACCAGGGGTTCGATCCAGCGCTCGCCGGCCGGCTTGCACATGTCGTGTCCCACGGTCGGGGTGTAGGTGTCGACGTAGGCCGCGCCGTGCGCCGACGCCTGGTCCGCGATCATCGCGTTGAGCTTCTTCTCGGTGTCCCGCAGATAGGCGAAGTCACCGGCCGCGAGCGGTACGGCGGAGCCGGTGCAGCCGACTCCGTCGTCCGGGAACAGGTCGGGATAGCCGACCACCACGACCCTGGCCCGAGGAGCCCGCTCGTGGACGGCGTCCAGGGCCGCGGCGACCTTGGGAGCGGTGTCGTCGACGCGCTGCGCCAGCCGGTCGGTGCCGTCGCTCGTGAAGAAGGTCTGGCACGGATTGCCGGTCGGGTTCTTGGACGTCAGTCCGGCGCAGGTGGCCAGGTTGCCGGAGAAGCCGATGTCGTTGCCGCCGATGGTCAGGGTGACCACGTCCGTGTCCGCGCCGAGTGCGTCCAGTTGCGGCGCCTTCGAGCCCTGAGGTCCGGCCAGGGCCGTCGTGGTGGCGCCCGAACAGCTGACGTCGGTCAGCTGCCAGTTCCTGGCTGCCGCGAGGAGCGACGGATAGTTCTGGTCGGACCGCGCGCATGTGGCGTCGGCCTGGGTCGGTATGCCGGGGCCGGCGGCGTACGAGTCGCCCAGCGCGACGTAGTTCACGGTGTGCGCGGTGTGCGCCGAGGCGTTCGCCGCCGTCGCCCCCGCGACGGACAGGGCCATCGCGCAACCCGCCACCGCGGCGCCGCGCAACAGGCTCCGCCGGCCGGGAGATCTCTTGCTCTGCTCGTTCAAGTCCGTCCATTCGTCGGGCCCCCGCCCCCGGCACCCGTCGGGGTGTGGGCGTTGTGCTGGCAGGACTTGAAACGGCGCGCGCACCAAGGAGGTTCACTCACGGCTTCACCGGGTGCGTGTTCAGGCCTTATGCAGGGCCGACAGCGAAACGACAGCGAGGTTTTACGTCTGCCTGATCTCGATAAGGCCAAGCTCTCGACACCGTCTGAACGACGGTCATCCGCACCCCGTACCCCTTTGCAGACCCACAAATGCTTTCTTCTGGAAGGAACGTCAGCATGACCAGCGATTCGTTCGAACCCGTTACGGCGCCCTCCCGTCGCACCGCGTTGGCGGCGGTCGGCGCGGCGGGACTCGCCGTCGCGCTGACCGCGTGCTCGTCGAGCGACGACTCCTCGTCGGACTCCTCGGACACTTCGGGCTCCACCACGACTGCCGGCGCGTCCACCGCCCAGGGTGACGCCGGCGGCACCGAACTGGCGAAGATCACCGACATCCCCGAGGGCGGCGGCAAGATCTTCGCCAGCCAGGGCGTGGTGGTCACCCAGCCGACGGCGGGCACCTACAAGGCGTTCTCGTCGAAGTGCACCCACCAGGGCTGCGCCGTGACCACGATCACCAACGGTGTCATCGGCTGCCCGTGCCACAAGAGCGAGTTCTCCATCACCGACGGCAGTGTGAAGCAGGGTCCCGCGACCCAGGCGCTGCCCGCCGAGCAGATCACCGTGACCGGGGACTCCATCACGCTGGCGTGACGGTCAGCGTCGATCCGCCCTGCGCGGTCGTTTGAAGCAGCCCAGCACCTCGTCCGTGGTCGCGACCGTAGCGACCAATGCGAGGGTGTTGCGGATCATCGCGGGGGTGTACTCCGAGGGCACCCCCGCGATGGCGTCCTTCGGTACGACGACGGTGTAGCCGCGGTTGACGGCGTCGAACACCGCGTTGGGGATCGCCACGTTGGCCGAGACCCCGGTGACGATCAGTGTGCGGCAGCCCAAGTTCCGTAGCAGCGCGTCGACTTCGGTGCCCTGGATCGGTGACAGACCGTGCAGCCGTCGTACGACGAAGTCCTCCTCGGCGACCTCTATCGGGGGTGCCACGCGCACCGCCGCGGTGCCCGACAGCTGCTGGACGGGCAGGCGTTCGGCGGCGCGGAACAGCCGGGCGTTGTGGTTCGCGCCCCGGCCGTCCGGCCGGCGTTCGGCGAGGGCGTGGATCACCTGGACCCCGCTCTCGTGCGCGGCGGCGACCAGCCGGGCGATGTTGGCGAGCGCGCCCGACGAGCGGGCGGCGAGGGCGAGTTCGGGCAGTGCGCTGTCCGGGCCGACCACGCCCTGTTGACATTCGACGGTCAGCAGGGCAGTGCTCACAGTGTCGAGGATCTCACTGAGTTGTGCGTGCGACGGCATGGCTCTCCCTTGTCGTCGACGGCTGGGGCGGGTGACAGTAACGAGCATCGCGTGCGTTCGGAAGACGGCCGACGCCCGTCCGGCCGCTTTTCCTGACATACCGTCAGAAGCGGCTGCCCGCCGCTCGCGCCGTAGCCGAAGGGGATCGCATGACCGCCACTCAGCGCCGAGGCCGGAAGATCATGATGACACCCGAGGAGCTGGACGGGTTCCTCGCCGCCGAGCGCACCTGCCGCGTCGCGACCGCCTCCGCGGATGGCGCCCCGCATGTCAGCCCGCTCTGGTTCGCCTGGGACGGCACCTCGCTGTGGCTTTACTCGATCACCCGCAGCAAGCGCTGGGCCGATCTGCGCCGCGACCAGCGCGTCGCCGTGGTCGTCGACGGCGGGCACGCCTACGACGAGTTGCGGGGCGTCGAGCTGTCCGGGACCGTCGAGTTCGTGGGCGAGTCCCCGCGCACGGGTGAGCCGCAGCCCGAACTCGTCGCGGTGGAGAAGCTGTTCGCGCAGAAGAACTTCGGCCTTGACGCGATGCCGTACGACGGCCGGCACGCGTGGATACGGCTGACGCCGGACACGGTCACGTCCTGGGACTTCCGCAAGTTGGCGGCGTTGTAGGCGAGTTGCTCCCGGGCAGGCTGTCAGACGACCGTCTCGGCCGCCGCCCGCAGCGCCTCGACCGCCGCGCGGATGGAGGGGCGGCGGTCGGCGTCCGCGCGCCAGACGACGTAGACATGCCGGCTCACCCGCTGCCTCAGCGGGACGGTGACGACTCCAGCGGGCATCGGGCTGCGGCCCAGCAGGGGTGCGATGCAGACGCCCAACCCGGCTGCCACCAGGCCCAGTTGGGTGTGCGTCTCGGCGGCGCGGTGGCCGATGATCGGCTCGATGCCCCGGGAGCGCAGGGTGAACATCAGCCACTCGTGGCAGAACTCGCCCTCGGCCCAGGTGATCCACTCGTCCTCGGCGAACTCCCCGAGGTCCACCTCGTCGCGGCCCGCCAGCGGATGCCCGGCCGGCATCGCCACATCGGCGGGGTCGTCCAGGATCGGCGCCTTGACCAGGCCGTCGGGCAGCGGCATCGGCTTGTTGTACCAGTCGAGGACGACCGCGAGGTCGAGATCGCCGCGCACGACGCCCGCGATCCCGCTCTCCGGCTCCAGTTCGGTGGAGCGGACGCGCAGCGCGGGGTGCTCGGCGCGCAGCGCGGCGAGTGCGGCGGGGAAGAGGCCGCGCGCGGCGGTCGGAAACGCGGAGAGCCTCAACTCGCCCACGACCTGCCCCCGTTGAGCCTCCAGGTCGGCCTGGGCCAGCTCCACCTGGGACAGGATCCGGCCCGCGTGCTCGGCGAGCAGCCGGCCGGCGTCGGTGAGCCGCACCCCCCGCCCGTTCTTGGCGAGGAGTTGCTGTCCCACCTCCCGCTCCAGCTTGGACATCTGCTGCGACACGGCCGAGGTCGTCACATGCAGCCCCTCGGCCGCACCGCTGACCGACCCGTGCCGGGCCAGGGCGTCCAGGGTGCGCAGCCGCTCCAGGTTCAACACGTAAGCGATACTACGAGATACCCGAAGTCGAATCCCGCTCGCGCTACAAGGTGACGTCCTTACGCGTAGCCGCGCATCGGCGTCCGGCCGCACGCGGAGGCGATCGCCTCCGCCAACTGCCCGGTCTCCTCGGCCGTCAGGGTCGAGACGGTGATCCGGATGCCGGGCGGTGCGCTCATCCGGAAGCGGGCGCCGGGCGCGACGGCCCAGCCCGCGTGGAGGAGGCGGGAGACCGCGCCGGTCTCGTCCGGTACCGGGATCCACACATTGAGGCCGCTGCGGCCGTACGCCGTGACCCCGTGGTCGGCGAGCGCGGCGATCAGCGCGTGCCGGCGGCGGCCGTAGGCGGCGGCCACGGCCGGGGTGTCCACCGCGCCGTCGGCCCACAGCCGGGCCACGGCACGCTGGGTGATCCGGCTGACCCAGCCCGGCCCCAGGCGCTGGCGGCCACGGACCCGGTCGAGGGTGACGGTGTCCCCGGTGAGCACGGCGAGGCGCAGATCGGGGCCGTAGGCCTTGGCGACCGAGCGGACGAAGGCCCAGTGGCGGGTGGCGCCGGCCAGCGGGTGCAGGGGCTGGTCGACGATGCCGTGGCCGTGGTCGTCCTCGATCAGCAGGATCTCCGGGTGGTCGCGGAGCACGGAACGCAGGGCACGCGCGCGCGTGGCACTCACCACGGCTCCGGTCGGGTTCTGCGCCCGGTCGGTGACGATCAGGGCCCGCGCGCCGGACTCCAGCGCGGCGCGCACGTCGTCGGGGTGCGGTCCGTCGTCGTCGACGCGGACGGGGGTGACGCGCAGCCCGAGCGCCGGTACGAGGTCGAGCAGGCTGCCCCACCCGGGGTCCTCGACGGCGACGGTGTCACCGGGCTTCAGATGGGCGGCGAGGACGCGCTCGATGGCGTCCAGCGATCCGGAGGCGACGGCCACGGGGCCGGCCGGCACGCCGTCCGCGTCCAGCGCTGCCCGTGCGATGCGTGCCAGCTCCGGTTCGACCGGGTCGTCGCCGTACATGACCGGTTCCCGGTCGGAGAGCTCGGCGGCCCGGGTGAACGCCTCGGTGAGGGAGGGCAGCAGGGCGGGATCCGGGTTGCCGTGGGACACCTCGCGCACCCCCTCCGGCACCTCCACGCGGATGTGCTCCCGCCCGGTCGTGGCCGGCTTGGGCCGCACCCGGCTGCCGCGCCGCCCGTCGGTCTCGATGACCCCGCGCTCCCGCAGGGTCCGGTACGCGGCCGCGACCGTATTGGGATTCACCCCCAGTTCTACGGCCAACTCCCGCATCGGCGGCAGCAGTTGCCCCGGCTCCAGCTCTCCCGAGCCCACCGCGCGCTCGACGTCGGCAGCGATGTCGGCTGCGCGTCGCCCTTCGATCCGATATCCTCCTAGCACAAAGCTTACTATGCACTAGTGCAATAGGCATCGCAACTCGACCCGCCCAGCAACGAACCCGGAGAGCACCATGCAGGGGACCACCTCACAGCCGACGTCGCAGCCCGCCGCGTACACGCCGACCGACCTGACCGTCCCCACGCGTTCCGCGGACCGGGCGTCGTACGACAAGGAGCTGGTGCACGCGATACTCGACACGGCCTACGTCTGCCATCTCGGCTTCGTCCGCGACGGCCGGCCGGTCGTGCTGCCGACGCTGTTCGGGCGGGTCGGCGAGCGGCTGTACGTGCACGGTTCGACGGGTGCGCGCCCGCTGCGGATGACGGGGCAGGCCGACCCGGGGCTCCCGGTGTGCCTGACGGTGACCCACGTGGACGGTCTGGTGCTGGCCCGTTCCGCCTTCCACCACTCGATCAACTACCGCTCCGTGGTGGTGCACGGCATCGCCCACCAGGTGACGGACCCCGAGGAGAAGCGGACGGCGCTGGACGCGCTGGTCGACCATGTCGTGCCCGGCCGTGCGGCGGACTCCCGGCCCGGCAACAAGAAGGAACTCGCCGCCACCATGGTGATCCGCCTCGACCTCGACGAGGTCTCCGCCAAGCTCCGCACCGGCGGCGCGAACGACGAGCCCGAGGACCTGGACCTCCCCCACTGGGCCGGCGTCCTCCCGCTGAACACCGGCTACGGCACCCCGCTCCCGAACGACGACCTGTCCCCCGCCATCGAACTCCCGGACTACCTGGCGGTGTTGTGATGCTCATCCACCCCTGGGACGCGCCCCACGACGACACCGAGTGGCAACACTGGCTGGCCGACCACGACTTCGGCCAACTCGCCGTCAACGGCCCACCCGGCGAACCGCCATTGATCCAGCCCCTCCACTTCGCCTACGACCCCGAGCGCGGCGAGGCGGTCACGCACCTGGCCCGCCCCAACCCCCTGTGGCCGGCGCTGGAGGCGAACCCACAGGTGGTGCTGAGCATCGTCGACGACTACGTGTACATCCCCGGCCCCTGGCAGGCCGACCCGGACGTCCCACCGGAACACGGCGTGCCGACCAGTTTCTACGCGGCGGTCCAACTCCGCTGCACCGCCCACCTCGTGGACGACCCGACCGAGAAGGCGACCCTCCTCAACCGCCAGGTCGGCCACTTCCAGCCCGAGGGCGGCACCACACCGGTCGCCCCCGGCGAACCACCGAACGGACGCCTGCTGTCCGGCATCCGCGCCCTACGCCTCGAAGTCACCGGCGTACGCGCCAAGTTCAAGTACGCGGGCAAGCGGTCGGCCGAGGTCCAGGACCGCATCGCGACGGGGCTCGCCGGGCGGGGCGGGGTGCGGGACGACGTGGCGCGGGGGCATTTGCTGCGGCGGCGGGAGGGGTGAGGAGGGGGCGCGCATGAGGGTGAAAGGGCGGGTGCGGCCTGCGGTCAGCCGAAGTAGAGCTCGACGTCTTTGTCCAGACAGAGCCTCATAACGGGGCCGTCGTCGTCCGGATGGTCGAGCAGCGGTTTCAGCACGGTGGTGACGCTGCTCCACGGACGGTCTCCGCCGAAGCCGTACATCTCGCCGAGGGCGAATCCCTCGGCCTGGGCCAGCCATCGCCTGAACATGTCGAAGCCGCTGTAGGACCAGGCGGCGTCCGGGCTGGTCACGTCGCCATCACCAGGGAAGAGCATGAGCCCCATCCAGTCCTCCTTGCCCGTGCTCTGCGCGGTCTAGGCAGCAGCTCCCCGTGAGGACAGTTGCTCCCTTTCGCGGCCGCCCGTCGCAACCGGTTCCTCCGAGCCCTTCGTGGGGGCCGAGGACTGGGCGATGAACGCGCCGAGCAGGACGACCGATCCGCCGATGATCTGGGGGGCGGAGAGGTGTTCGCCGAGGAGGACCCAGGCCAGTACCGTCGCGACGACCGCTTCGAGGCAGGCGACGACGCCCGCGACCTGCGGGGAGAGGCGGCGGACGGAGACGACTCCGGTGACGTAGGCCAGGACCGTGGCGACCAGGACGATCCAGGCGAGGAGGACGGCGGCCGGGACGGGGGTGCCGTTCATGTGGGCGTCGCCCTTGAGGACGGACCAGTCCATGGTCCAGGGGCGGGCCACGGCGGTCAGTACGAGGGCGCCGACGAGCAGGCCGTAGGCGATCACGCCGAGCGGGTCGGGTGCCTCGGTGCCCGCGTCGCTGCCCTGGTCGGACAGGACGAAGTAGCCGACCTGGCAGCAGGCCGCGGCGAGCGCGAGCAGCAGTCCGACGGCGTCGAAGCTCAGGCCCGACCACACCTCGACGACGCAGGCGAGGCCGCCGGCCGCGAGGACCACGCCGAGCGCGGCGGCGCGGGTGACCGGACGCCGCTGCACGAACCGGACCCAGCCGAGCACGAGGGCGGGTGCGAGGTACTCGACGAGCAGGGCGACGCCGACGGGTATGCGGGAGATCGCGGCGAAGTAGCAGGCCTGGACGCCTGCGACGGCGAGCAGTCCGAAGCCGACGAGCAGTGCGGGGCGGCGGCGGACGAGCGCGCGGTGGCGCAGGGCGAGCGGCAGCATCACCAGGGCGGCGCCGGCCACCCGCAGCCACACGACGTGCAGCGGGTCGAGGCCGGCCTCGATCAGCGGCTTGGCCGCGACTCCGGATCCCCCGAAGGCCAGCGCGGACCCGAGCGCCAGACCGAGCCCGACACCCTTCGCACTACCGGCGGCACTGCTCTCAGACGTATGCACGGCCACATGATGGCAGGCGATGACATGAGCGTCACCCCTGTTGACACCTGTCTCAGCGCGTGGACGGCCTCCGCGCGGTCGGTGACCGGCTCGATCAGCAGCCCGTCTCGCCGCCCGCGACGTATTCCCCCGGCCGGCTCTGGATCCACACCAGTACCTCGGGGGACTCGATGCCCGCGCGGTGGAGGACCTCGACGGCGCGGGCCTCGGGGTCCGCGACGAGCGCGGCGAGGAGGTCGATGCCGCCCGCCAGGTCGCCGTCGCGGAGTCCGGCGCGCTCGCAGGCGTACTCCAGGGCGCCCGCGGCCAGCGGCGACCAGCCCTCCGCCGCCGGGATCACGGGGATCGCGCCGGAGTCCTCGACGCTGCCCTGCCAGCGCAGGCCGTAGCCGATGCTGCGCTGCACCAGATAGCCGAGCAGTCGGGCGATCTGGGGGCCGTCGCCGAAGACGGCACGTGCCTCGGGGTCCGACTCCAGGAGGCTGTGCAGGAGATGGGCCGTGTCGATCTGCCGGTCCCCGTCCCGCAGGGCCCGGCGGCGGGCACCCGCCACCACCGCTGCCAGCTCTGCACTGAGCCTGGCATCGTTGTCCGCGCGGTGAATGCCCTGCTCGCGGTTCGACTGCCTGGGAATACGGGGTTGCACACTCTTACCCCATCAGTCCCCCGCATTGAGGGCATCCCCGGAGGGGAGCATTTCGGCATCCCACACAGAGTGGACCCCGGGCGACGGGATCTCCTCCTTACGGATGAGATCACGCGCCTCAACCCCGAGAGGCGCGCGCCGCCTTGCCGTGCGCCCGTGCGCAACCGCGCTGCCCCGGGCGTACGTCTTTCGCGAACATGGAGAGCAGTTGCTGGCCGGTGGCGCTGCCGGCGGTCGACGGCAGCCAGTACGTGTACCGGGTGTACGCCCTGGAGGACGCACTGCCCGCCGACCTGTTCTGGGACGCGTGGCACTGCCACGACGAGAGCGCCCACCCGCGCGCGTGGGATCTCTTCGACGCCGCGGTGATACGGCGCGTGGGCTGAGGCCGGCGAAGCCGATCCGCTCCGAACACGGGCGCTGCGGACACTTCCTGACTGTTCATCAGTATTGAATGTTGCGCGCCCTGCGGCTACGTTCCGCGACACCGTAGCCCGACAGCACCGTAGCCCGACAGGAAGAGGTGGTCGTATGGCCGAAATCAGCGCGGAGGCACGCATCGAGGCCCCGGCCGAGAAGGTGTGGACCCAGCTCACGGACTGGTCCGCGTACGGCGAGTGGAACACGACCCACACCAACTTCCCCAAGGGCGGCCCCGAGACCCTCGAAGCGGGCGCGACCTTCCAGGAGAACATGAAGCTGATGGGCTTCCCGGCGGAGGTCGAGTGGACCGTCGAGGAGGTGGCGGCGGCCCGGGTGCTGGCCATCCGCGGCAAGGGCCCGATGGCCGTGAACGTCGCCACGCGCTACACGCTCACCCCCGACGGAGACGCCACGACGGTCCGTATCGACGGCGAGTTCACGGGTGCGGCGGTGACGTTGATGGCGGGCAAGCTGAAGGACTCGGGGACGGCCGCCCTGAACGAATCGCTGCGCAAACTGGGCGGGCTGGTGGCCTGAGGAAGGCGCCGGGGCACCGCAGGAACGGGAACGCGCACAGGGAAGGCGCCCCACGGAACTCCCGTGGGGCGCCTTCACCTGCAGCCCTTTCCGACCTCGAGGACATCAGTCCTCGTCGGCCAGGATCAGGTACAGCTTCTTGCGGGCGTCGTTGATGACGGTCAGCGCCTTCTCGCGCTGCTCCTTGCTGCCGGTCTTCCAGACCTGACCGAAGGCCTCCATCAGACCGAAGCCGGCCTGGCGGATCTCACTCAGGGCCTCCCAGTCGACACCGCGGGAAGCCTCTTCCCAGGGCGCGTCCGGACCTTCCTCGGCCGCGGTGCGGCCGGCGTCGGTGAGCGAGAACAGCTTCTTGCCGCCCTCCGTCGCGCTGGCGATCAGGCCCTCGTCCTCCAGCAGCTGCAGGGTGGGGTAGACCGAGCCGGGGCTCGGCTTCCACGCGCCGCCGCTGCGCTCGGCGATCTCCTGGATCATCTCGTAGCCGTGCATCGGCCGGTCCTTGAGGAGGGCGAGGATCGACGCGCGTACGTCGCCACGCCGCGCCCTGCCTCGCGGGCCGCCGCGCCCTCGTCCGCCCCAGGGGCCGGGACCGAAGCCCGGTCCGAAGCCGGGGCCACCGGGACCGCCCGGGCCACCCGGCCCGAAGGGCCCGAAAGCCGCACGCCGCCCGTCGGGGCCGCCTCGGCCACGCCGGGGGTGGCCTTCCTGTCCATGTCCACGCTCGTATCCGTGGGTACGCATCGCAATCACTCCATTCCATCGTTGATCTGTCGCGATGCGTCAACGATATATCGGAACTGTTCGGGTGGCAAGCCTCCGAAGAAATCTCGGTTGATCCGGACCCGGGCACATGAATAACTGCATGACCATGCATGTCGACCAAGTGGACGTGACCACCGAAATCGTCGCGACCTTGATCCGGGAGCAGTTCCCCCGGTGGAGCGGCCGGGCGATCCAACCCCTGTCGTCGACGGGGACGGTCCACGCGATCTTCCGGATCGGGGACGGCCTCTCCGCGCGTTTCCCACTGCGTCTGGCCGATGCCGCCGAGGTGCTGGCGGTGCTGGAACGGGAGGCCCGGGCGAGCGCGGAGCTGGCACAGGTGTCCCGGTTTCCCGTCCCGGAACCCGTCGCCCTGGGCAAGCCCGGAGCGGGTTACCCCATGCCGTGGTCGGTCCAGACCTGGCTGCCGGGAACGGTCGCCACTGACGCCGACCCCAGTGGCTCGGACACCTTCGCCGAGGACCTCGCGGCCTTCATCGCATCCCTGCGGGACGCCGAGACACGGGGGCGGGTTTTCGACGGCGACAATCGCGGCGGCGTCCTCTCTCACCACGACGACTGGATGGCGACGTGCTTCGAGGAGAGCGAGGGGCTGCTCGACGTGCCCCGGCTGCGCCGGCTGTGGAGCCACCTTCGCCGGCTGCCGCGCACGGCTGCCGACGTGATGAGCCACGGTGACCTGATTCCCGGCAATGTCCTGGTCGCCGGAGACCGGCTCGGCGGCGTACTCGACACCGGCGGCTTCGGGCCGGCCGACCCCGCGCTGGACCTGATCAGCGCCTGGCACCTGCTGCAGCCGGGCCCCCGGAACGTACTCCGGCGGGCACTGGCCTGCGACGACCTGGAATGGGAGCGCGGCAAGGCATGGGCGTTCGAACAGGCGATGGGTCTCGTCTGGTACTACGTCGAGACCAACCCCAAGATGAGCAGCATGGGGCGCCGGACACTCGACCGCATTCTGGAGTCGATGGATTGACGGTTATCCGCGCCGACGGTCCCGGCTCCACGCCGGCAGCCAGTCGTCGACCGCCGCGAAGTCCGCACCGGTGAGGCCGGTCGTCGAATCCACGCGATGGAGCAGGGCGTGCCCTCCGTGGTGGTCCGACACCCAGGCGCGGTCGAGGTCGGTGATCTCGTCGTCGACCCAGATGAAGGGGCGGCCCGCCGCGGCTCGGACCAGGGCTCGGGTCTTCCAGTTGAGTACGTCGGACGCGTACTCCTGCGGTGGGTCCGGCAGTTCGGCCACCGGAAAGCGCGGCAGCCCGAGGAGTGGCGACAGCACCTCGTTGGCGTACCCCATCCACGCGGTGGCCCAGATCAGCTCGCAGGGCAGTGCCAGCAGACGCGGAACATGGCCTGCGTCGATCTTCGCCAGCTGGGGATTCGACGCGCCCTGCCAGTCCGTCCACCCCTGAGGGCTCGACGGCATCCGCGCCCCGCCGAGGGGCAGGAGTGTTCCGTCGACGTCCAGGAAGAACAGCGGGCGTTCCGTCCGTTCGGTCACGACTCCTCTCTCACGGTCTCGGCCCACTCCCCTAAAGTCGCCCGCATGACCGACCCCTCCTACCTCGCCGCGATCCGGGAGTCGTACGACACCGTCGCCGCCGACTACGTCCAACTCGTCAAGAATCCCGCCGAGTTGGACCCGCTGTCACGGGCGATGCTGGCCGCCTTCGCGGAGACCGTGCGGTCGGCGGGGCTCGGGCCGGTGGCGGACCTGGGATGCGGGCCCGGCAAAGTCACCGCCTATCTGGCCGAGTTGGGGGTGCCCGTCTTCGGCATCGACCTGTCCCCGAGGATGGTCGAGCTGGCCCGCCGCGCCTACCCGGACCTGACCTTCACCGTCGGCTCGATGACCGCGCCGGAGATCGGCGACGGGGAACTGGGCGGCGCCCTCGCCTACTTCTCCACGCACCACACCCCGCCGGAACAACTGCCCGTCGTGTTCGGCGAGTTCCACCGCACCCTCGCGCCAGGCGGCCATCTGATGCTGGCCGGACACGTGGGAGACGGCGAACTCCGGCGCCCGACACAGGCGTACGGCGGGCATCCCGTGTCCTACGAGTCCCATCTGCTCCCGCCGGAGCGGATCGCCGGGTTGCTGGAGCGGGCCGGACTCACGATCACCGCCCGGTTGATCCAGGAGCCCACCGCGGGTTCGAAGAGGACGTACGCCACCTTCCTGGCCCGGAAACCGGAGCACCCCTTGCCGGCCTAGCGATCTCTTCGGGCCACCGAATCGGTCCACCACCCCCGAATTGGCCTTGGTCCGGCAGGCCGGAGACCCTCTAGCGTCGGAGCATGCGGATTCGAATCGTCGACGCGTTCACCGACCGTCCCTTCGCCGGCAACCCGGCCGGGGTGGTGCTTCTCGACGCCTTCCCGGAGGACGACGACTGGCTGCAGAAGGTCGCGCTGGAGGTCAATCACGCCGAGACGGCGTTCGCCCACCGGCTGCCCGAGGGCGGGGCGGCCGACTGGGCGCTGCGGTGGTTCACGCCGGCCACGGAGGTCGCGATGTGCGGACACGCGACCCTCGCCACGGCCCATGTGCTGCACACGACCGGCGCCCACGAGGGCCCCGTGCGGTTCACCACCCACAGTGGTGTGCTCATCGCCACGCCGACACCGGACGGGTCGATCACCCTCGACTTCCCGACGGCTCCGCTCACCCCGGTCGAGATCCCGGACGGCGTCGCGGAGGCCCTGGGCGCCGAGGCGCTGACCGCCGTAGACACTGGGCCGAACATCGGCGACCTCGTCGTCGAACTCGCCGACGAGAAGACCGTCGTAGGACTGACGCCCGACCACAAGGCGCTCGCCGCCTACTCCGAGCGCGGGATCATCGCCACCGCCCGCGCCGAAGACCCCACGCGGGGCTACGACTTCGTCTCCCGCTGCTTCTTCCCGAACGTCGGCATCGACGAGGACCCGGTCACCGGGAGCGCGCACACGGCGCTGGCTCCGTACTGGTCCGAGCGGCTCGGGCGCACCGTCCTCACCGGGCTTCAGGCCTCGCCACGGTCCGGGCTCGTCCGTACCGAACTGCGGGGCGGGCGAACCCTGTTGACCGGTCGGGCGGTCACGGTCATCGACGGCGAGCTGCTCGCCTGAGACACAACATGCCTGCCCTTCACGGAGTTACGCCGTAGGCAGCCAGCCCACCTTGCCCGCCAGCAGCGCGTAGCCGACGAACGCCCCGATGTCGAGCAGGGAATGCGCCACGACCAGGGGGCCCACGCGGCCCCAACGGCGGTACAGGTAGACGAAGACCACGCCCATCACCATGTTGCCGACGAAGCCGCCGATGCCCTGGTAGAGGTGGTAGCTACCGCGCAGTACGGAACTGGCCACCAGCGCGGTGCCCGGTGTCCAGCCCAACTGGCCGAGGCGGCGCAGGAGATAGCCCACCACGATCACTTCTTCGAGGATCGCGTTCTGCATCGCGGAGAGGATCAGGACCGGGTACTTCCACCAGACGTCGGGCAGCGCCTCCGGCACCACCGTGAGGTTGAATCCGAGACCCCGTGCGGCCAGGTAGAACGCGATGCCGGTGCTGCCGATCACCGCCGAGATCGCCGCGCCGCGGCCCAGGTCGGGCCAGGGCCGGGTGCGGTCGAAGCCGATCGTGCGCAGGCTCTCGCCCTCCCTGAGGAGGAAGTGCGCGACGAGGGCGACGGGGACGAGGGCCGACGCGATTCCGAAGAGCTGCCAGGCGAGATCGAGCCATGGACGGCCGGGCGCGGCCGAGGCGTTGAGGGTGGCCGCCTGGTCCTTGAGACCGCCCGGTTTCGTGACCGATCCGACAAAGCTGATCAGGGCGGACACTCCGCTCGCACCGAGCGAAAGCCCCAGAACGAGCAGTGCCTCGGACCGGAGAATCCGCCGTGTGGGCCGCTCCAGCGGAAAAGTTTCGGCCACCTGCCCTGCCTCCACCTGCACACCTGCCTTCAGTTCGGAAATCCCGCCTCATGCCCATCTTCGCCCCGCTAGGGTCTCGAAAGAACTTACGAAGATCGTGCGCGACAGGCCGTTGGGGGAGACGGAGGCCGAGGTTCAACAGGGAGGGGCACCACCGTCATGGGACGTCACAGCTTGCCCGATCCGCACCGGGCGGACGGCAGCGACCCCCGTCCTCGCGCGCGGCGCCGCAAGGTGGCCCTCGCCACGGTGCTCGTGCTGACCGTCGCCGGCGGTACCGCGGTCGCGGTGCAGAGCGGACTGCTCTCCTTCGGTTCCTCCTGCCGCAAGAACGCGGTACGACTGAAACTGGCCGCCTCGCCCGACATGGCCCCCGCCCTGCGCGCGGCGGCCGGACAGGCGCGCGACGAGAACATCACGTCCGACGGGCAGTGCCTGAACATCTCGGTGACCGCCCAGGAGTCGTACAAGTTCGCGGACACGCTCAAGGCGGGCAAGCACCCGGACGTCCAGGTGTGGGTGCCCGACTCGGAGTTGTGGGTGAACCAGGTCACGTCGGCCGCCGACTCGGCCGCGACGGAGGCGACGCCCGCGGGCAACGTCGCCTCCACCCCGGTCGGCGTGGCGATGGTCCCGGCCGCCGCGAAGTCGCTGGGGTGGCCGCAGAAGACGTACACCTGGCTGGACCTGGCCGGTGCCACCCTCCAGGACGACTCGCTGCGGCTGGGCGCGGCCGATCCGGCGCGGAGCGCGACCGGGCTGCTCGCGCTGACACAGCTCAGTACGGCCGCCGCGAAGGTCAAGGGCGGTGACACCCAGGCGGCGGCGATGATGAAGACGCTGTCGCAGCGGATCTCGGACACCGACAGTCAGGTCCTGGACACCCTGCCGCGCGACTCCTCGGGCACCGAGCAGGGCAATCCGAAGCGCAACCAGGCGCTGGTGCTGAGCGAGCAGTCTGCGTTCGCGTACAACGCGTCGGCCGACGGCGGCGGGAGTCTCGACCTGTTCTACCCGAAGGACGGATCCCCCCGGCTGGACTACCCGTACAACCTGGTGGACCGGGAGCGGTTGACGACGGACGAGAGCCGGGCCGCGATCCGGTTCATGACGTATCTGAGCCGGCCCGCGCAGCAGAGGCTGATGGAGAAGTACGGCTTCCGCACCGACGACGAGGACGCGCCGAAGGCGGTGGTCGCCAAGGCCGGCGGCAGCAGTCCGCAGCCGTACGCCGTGGCGCCCGCCGAGCCGGCCTCCGACGCGGCGCTCCAGGAGGCGCTGGGGACCTGGACGATCACGGTGCAGAGCGCGCGGATCACCACCGTCGTGGACGCGTCGTCGTCGATGTCCGAGTCGGTGCCGGGGACCGGGCAGTCACGGATGGACGTCACCAAGGCGTCGCTGCTGCAGGCGCTGGCCACGTTCACGCCCGAGGACGAGATCGGGCTGTGGGAGTTCTCCACGAAGCTCGACGGCAACAAGGACTACCGCGTCCTGGTGCCGACCGAGCGGCTCGGCGACCGCGTGGGCAGCGGCACCCAACGGGACCGGCTGTCGGCGGCGTTCGGGAGTCTGAAGCCGGTGCCGAACGGGGCGACGGGGCTCTACGACACCACGCTCGCCGCGTACAAGGCGGCCACGTCCTCTTATGCGGACGGGAAGTTCAACGCGCTGGTGATTCTGACCGACGGGGTCAACCAGGACCCGGGCAGCATCTCGCGCACCACGCTGCTCAAGCAGTTGCGCCAACTCGCCAGCCCTGAGCGGCCGGTGCCGCTGATCATGATCGCGGTGGGTCCCGAGGCCGACAAGGAGGAGGCCCGGCAGATCGCCGAGGCGACCGGCGGCTCGGGCCACGAGGTGAGCAACCCCGCGCAGATCCAGTCGGTGATCCTCCAGGCCATCGTGGCGGCGGGCGCGGCGGGCGCATCCGCCAACACGGGCTGAAGCGACGGCCGTTCACCCCAGCGGTGCCGGTTCCGGCAGGCCCACCGGCCAGGTGTGGACCGGGTCGCCGAGGTGCATCAACTCGCTGTAGCGGCGGGTCGTGGCGGCGAAGGCGGCTTCCCTGCTGAGGCCCTGTTCGAGAGCGCGGTGGAAGGTGGCGGACTGCCAGGTCGCGCCATTGGTCCGGCGCCGGCAGCGTTCGTCGATCACTCCCAAGTACAGGTCCCGGTCGGCCGGTTCGACCCCCCACGCGTCAAGACCGGCTTCGGCGAGCGGCAGCAGTTCATCGCGTACGAGGGCCACCGCGTCGATCTCGGTGGTGCCGCCGAGCCGTCCGCGCCGGGGCCAGAGCAGGCGGGCGTCGATGCCGTGGCGGCACGCGGTGTCGAAGTTGGCGGCGGCGGCCTCGAAGGGCAGCCTTGTCCACACCGGCCGCGACTCCTCGGCGAGGGCGCGGACGACGCCGTAGTAGAAGGCTGTGTTGGCGATGACGTCGGTGACGGTGGGGCCCGCGGGCAGGACGCGGTTCTCGACGCGCAGGTGCGGGACGCCGTCGGCGATGCCGTAGACCGGGCGGTTCCAGCGGTACACCGTGCCGTTGTGCAGGACGAGTTCGGCGAGGGTGGGGATGCCGCCGGCTTCGAGGACGTCGAGGGGTTCCTCGTCGTCGTGGACCGGGAGCAGCGGCGGGAAGTAGCGGAGGTTCTCCTCGAAGAGGTCGTACGCGGAGGTGACCCAGCGTTCGCCGAACCAGGTGCGGGGGCGGACGCCCTGGGCCTGGAGTTCGGGCGGACGGGTGTCGGTGGCCTGCTGGAAGAGCGGCGGGCGGGACTCGGGCCACAGCTCACGGCCGAACAGGAAGGGCGAGTTGGCGCCCACGGCGACTTGGACGGCGGCGACGGCCTGGGCCGCGTTCCACACGTCGGCGAAGCGGTCGGGGGTGACCTGGAGGTGCAACTGCACGGAGGTGCAGGCGGCTTCGGGCGCGATGGAACCCGAGGTGCAGGTGAGGTGCTCCACGCCGTCGATGTCGAGGACGAAATCCTCGCCCCTGGCGGCCACGATCTGGTCGTTGAGCAGGGTGTAGCGGTCGACCGCCGAGAGGTTCGAGGAGACCAGGTCGTCCCGGTCGAGCGTCGGCAGAATGCCGATCATCACTATTCCGGCGTCGACCTCGCCCGCTTTCCGATGGGCATATGCCAGAGACGTACGGATCTCCTCGGCGAGCCGGTCGAATACCCGGCCCTCCAATCGATGTGGGGCAATGTTGACTTCCAGATTGAACATGGCGAGTTCTGTTTGGAAATCTCGGCTCGCGATGCGTTCGAGGACCTGTGCATTCAACATTTTCGGCATGCCGTCGGCGCCGGCGAGGTTGAGTTCGATCTCCAGCCCCATGAGGTTCCTGGGGCGGTCGAACCGCTTCTCGGCCAGCAGCCGCTCCAGTCCCGTCAGGCACCGCCGCAGCTTGGCGCGGTAGCGCTGGCGGTCTGCGAGCTCGAACGGCCCCGCCACGACCTTCTCCCCCACGATGCGTCACCTCCTCGTCCCGGGTCAGGAAGGATGATGCCCAGACCTGGCGATCGATAACGTCCCGCGGCGGCCCGGCGACCCGCTACTCTGGTCCGAAGTGACCCGCGGCACATTCACGAGGCATGGGGCGATGCGCGGTTGCGCGCACAATGAGGCCTCGTGAAAAACGCCGACGAGAATTGGCCGACCGCATGGGTGACATATCCCGAGGTCATCGCCGTTTCCCCGGTTCGGAACCGGGATGATTCCCGCGAATCACTGGCCGAATGGTCCCTTGTTGTTCATACGGGAAACGGTTAGACGAAACACCGCCAGAACACGTGTCGTATAAACTCCGCGAACAAGGCAGAAGGTTGGCGCCACGGTCCTGGAACCTGCCGTCGAGGTGACGTGCGGCAGGCCGCACCCATGTTCACAGCACCCCCGGCCCCCGCCTCTCTGACCCCGAGAGCTGACAGCGCCGTCCGCCCCCGTCCCGCCCTCGCGCCACCGTGCCTGTCGAATGAGAGGCGACCCACCATGCCGCTGCATGTCCCCCCGGCTCCCGCGCCCGCCCTGCGCTCCGTTCTCACGGCACTCGGTTCCCCCACCGCCGTCCGCGAGGCCCGAACACCCTCACTGCGCGCGGCCCAAGGGCCCGCCACGCCCGAACTCCCGTTGCCCGTCCATGTACTGGACCGCGTCACGCCGGAGGGGACGGCCGTCACCTCGCTGGCCGGGTGGCGTTTCCTGATCCGCTGCGGCGACCGCGCGGTCGCCGCAGCCGAGACGATGCTGACCCCCGACGGCTGGGCGTTCTCACACTTCTTCGAGGGCCCTTACATCGCCGCCACCGAGCGGGCGCTGCGCCAGGCCGAGAACATGAAGGGCGCCTACCAGCCGCGCCTGCTGTCCGTGCCCGGCCTCTACATGCTCACGCTGTGGCTGCACGGCGATCTCACCGCGGACGGCGCCGACGGCCACCCCGCCGCGACCGATCTGCTGGTCCCACTGGCCCCGGCACCGCCCGGCATCGCGGCCCACCGTCCGCACCGGGTCGCCGAGTTGCTGCCGGTGCTGACTCATCGGGTGACTCCCGCGCCACTACTCAGTTCACCCGCCTGACTTCTCTCCGCTGTCACCTCCGTACCCCGCCGCCGAATTCCCGGTAGCGGGGTACGATCGCGTTTCCGATCCTCTTTATGTTCGTAACGCTCGTAAGAGCAGGAAAAGGCTCGTACGAGCCGGGAATTGGGATGAACCGTCCGCGCGGGTGATGCGTCATCAACCTGTGAGAAGCGGTGCCGCTAAATCCCTGCGGATTGACGCCCGTGGGGCAACACTGGGTTCGGACCAACTCAACACCACGGGGGACGGACATGACCACAACAGAGCGAGAGATCCCACCAATGTGCAAGCACCAGCCGCCGTGTCCCACAGCCGAATCAGCCGACCGGGAATCCGCCCGCCTCACGGCGCACCACCCGGAGCAGGGCTGGAGCCTGCTGTGCAACGGCGTTCTCCTGTTCGAGGACACCGGTGAGCTCCTGCCCGACGGCCAGATCATCGCCCCGCACCGCCAGGAGATGACGGCCGCCTGAGCATTTCAGGAACATGAGGGGCCGGCCGCACACACTTCGGTGCGCACCGGCCCCGACGCATATCCGGGACCGATCACTCCCCGTAGTCGACCGCTATCCGAGCGCCGCGCGGAGCGCGAAATAGGCGGGCTTGGGCACGAACTGCTCGTCCCACGGAAGAGCCGCACCCTCACCCGGGAAGAACGCCGGAATCCACGAATACCTGTCCGTGTAATCCCATACGGTCACGCCCACACACCGGCGCACCGCGAGGCACGCCTCGGCCAGGTCCCGGTACCAGTCGGCCTGTTCCGCCAGCTTGGCGTCGGTCGCCGGTAGTTGCATCCGGACGTCGACCTCGGTGAGCGCGGTGTCGAGCCCGAGGCGGGAGAAGCGGCGGAGGTTGTCCTCCAGGGTCGCCGGATAGCCGTACTGGAGAGCCAGGTGCGCCTGCAGCCCGATGCCGTCCAACGGCACGTGCTGCGCCCTCAGTTGCTTGGCCAGGGCGTAGTAGGCGTCGCTCTTCGGGCCGGTCGCCTCGATGTTGTAGTCGTTGAGGTACAACTTCGCGTGCGGGTCGGCCTGGTGGGCCCAGCGCAGCGCGTCGGCGATGTAGCCGGGGCCGAGCGTCCGGTACCAGAGGGTGTCGCGGTAGGTGCCGTCCTCGTTGAACGCCTCGTTGACGACGTCCCAGGAGTAGACCTTGCCGCGGTAGTGCCGTACCTCGGTGGTGATGTGCTTCTTCAGTACGGCCCGCAGCGCGTCCGCCGTCCAGGTCCCGGACGTGAGCCAGTCGGGCAGCTGGCTGTGCCAGACCAGGGTGTGGGCGCGAACCCGCTGGTGATGGGCGCGGGCGAGGTTCACGATCTGATCGCCGTTCGTCCAGTCGAAGACGCCCTGTCGGGGCTCGGTGGCGTACCACTTCATGCCGTTGCCGGGGGTGATCATGTCGAACTCGCTGCCGAGGATCGACGTGTACGCGGTGTCGGTCAGCTCGGGGTTGTCGGTGGCACTGCCGAAGTAACGGCCGTGGCGCTCGGCGAGTTGGGCGAGGGTGGGCTGTGTCTCGTGGGCTTGGGCGGGCGGGCCGCCTGCGATTCCCGTGGCGATGAGGAGGGCGGTGAGGGTACCCGCGAGTCTCAGTCTGTTTCTGGGCATGATGCGACTCCTGTCCATGGATGAGCAGTACGTCGGTTGGCGCCCGTGCCGGTGAAGGTCGAAACTTTCGGGATCCATCCAGAAAGTTGTGCTACTTCGGTTCGTAGTCGAACCAGTCGAAGGCCGCCGTGCCCTCGGTGACGTACATGCCGATCACACGGCCGGTGAAGCCCCCGGCGACCTGGGTGGAGAGGTAGCGGCCGTCCAACTCGGCCAGTTCTACGGCTCCTTCGGGACCCTCGACCCAGAAGGTGAGGGTGTCGGGGCCGCGCGTGCCGGTGTCGGCGGTGCTGATGGCGACGGCGAGGGTGACCGGGCCGGGCGGCGACGGCTGCTCCGCGACCCGCTGCCGTACAGGGCCGATCCGCGCGACCACGCTCACCGCTCCCCCGGCGATCTCGATGTCGTAGTGATGGGCCTCGTCCATGCGGACGGAGAGTCCGGCGCGCCCGGAGCCGGGGTCGATGCGGACCGCCGCCCGGCAGTCGGGGTGTTGCTGTCGGCGTCCGAAAAAGGCGGGGCCGGCCTGCGCGTCGAGGGTCAGCCACCCCGGCCGCTCGGTCAACGACCAGCTCCCGTCCGGCGTGTTGCGTGGGGAGATCCAGGAGAAGGCGAGGCTGGGGGCGTCGAAGTCGTCGCGTGCGGACGGGAGTTGGATGGGGTGCCAGGCCTTCGGCGCCGGGTGCTGTTCCCGTACCGGGCCGACCCGGGGCCAGCCGTCCGCCCACTCCACCGGGGTCAGGAACGTCTCGCGGCCCAGCACGTGGAAGCCCGGGAACCAGCCCCGGGGGCGGGTGCCGAGCAGCACCATCCACCAGGTGCCGTCGGAGGCCGCGACCAGGTCGGCGTGGCCGGTGCTCTGGATGGGGAGGTCGGTGCTGCGGTGGGAGAGGATCGGGTTGGACGGGGACGGTTCGTAGGGGCCGCGCGGCGAGCGGGCGCGGGCGATCGAGACGCTGTGGCCGTGTGCGGTGCCGCCCTCGGCCACCAGCAGGTACCACCAGTCGCCGACGCGGTAGAGGTGCGGGGCCTCCGGGTGCTGGAGTCCCGTGCCGGACCAGACGGGGAACGGGCCCTCCAGGACCTTGCCGGTCGTGGGGTCGATACGGGCGACCTGCACCCCGGCGACCGCGCACCAGCAGGTGCCGTCCTCGTCCCAGGCCAGGTCGGGGTCGATGCCCGGCAGGTCGACGAGCACCGGGTCCGACCAGCGGCCCTCGGGCCGCTCGGCGGTGACGAGGAAGTTGCCCCTGCCGCCCACGTCGGTGGTGATCAGATAGAAGCGGCCGTCGTGGTGGCGGAGGGTCGGGGCATAGATGCCGGCCGAGGCGGGGGTGTCGTCCGGCAGGTCCAACTGGCCAGGCCGGTCAAGGGCGTTGCCGATCTGGCGCCAGTGCACCAGGTCCCGGCTGTGGAAGAGCGGGACGCCGGGGAAGTACTCGAAGCTGGAGCACGCGAGGTAGTAGTCCTCGCCGACCCGGCACACACTGGGGTCCGGATGGAACCCGCCGATGACCGGGTTGTCGTACGTCCGCATGTGTCAGCCCCTCCGTCCGGCCCGCCGAAAGTTTCGGGCCGCTCGACGAACCTTACGGAGCCGGACTGTAGGTGGATCCTTCGACGGGGGCAAGGTCGCTTGCAGGGGCGAGTTGCAGGCTGAGGACCATCGTGAGGCCGCCGCCGGGCGTGTCCTCGGCGCTGAGCGTGCCGCCGAGTGCCTCGGTGAAGCCTCGTGCGACCGCGAGGCCGAGGCCGACTCCGGCGCCGCGCGGTGCGTCGCCGTAGCGCTGGAAGGGCTCGAAGATGCGGTTCTTCGCCTCGTCGGGGACGCCGGGGCCGCGGTCGACCACACGGATCTCGACGCGGTCGGCGATGGCACTCGCCTTGACCAGTACGGGAGTTCCCTCCGGGCTGTACTTCACCGCGTTCTCGACCAGGTTGGCCACGGCCCGCTCAAGGAGCCGGGGGTCGACGGCCACCATGGGCAGCGTCTCCGGGATGTCGAGTTCGACGGTGTCCTCGGGCACTCCGCCCAGTGCCATCGGGACGACTTCGTCGAGGTCCGCCTCGCGGATCATCGGGGTGACGGTGCCGGTCTGCAGGCGGGACATGTCGAGGAGGTTCCCGACGAGGTTGTCCAGGCGGTCGGCGCCGTCCTCGATGCCGGCCAGCAGCTCCGCCTGGTCCTCGTCCGACCAGGCGACGTCCTCCGAACGGAGCGAGGAGACAGCCGCCTTGATGCCCGCGAGTGGCGTCCGCAGGTCATGGCTCACGGCGGCCAGGAGGGCCGTGCGGATGCGGTTGCCCTCGGCCGACGCGCGGGCCTGGTCGGCCTCTTCGCGCAGCCGACGGCGGTCCAGTACGACGGCGGCCTGTGCCGCGAAGGCGGCCAGGACGCGGCGGTCCTCGGCGGGGAGCACCCGGCCCGACAGCGCGAGGGCCATGTGGTCGCCGACCGGTACGTCCACGTCCGCGTCCTCGGGGTTCTGGCAGGGGCGCGGGCCCACGCTGCCCGCGCAGGTCCAGGGTTCGACGTCGCCTGCGCGCTCCAGCAGGGCGGCCGACTCCATGCCGAAGGTCTCCCGGACCCGTTCCAGAAGCGCCTCCAGGCTGGTCTCGCCGCGCAGCACATTGCCCGCGAGGAAGGAGAGGATCTCCGACTCGGCGCGCAGCCGGGCCGCTTGATGGGTGCGCCGGGCCGCCAGGTCGACCACCGACGCGACGGACACCGCGACGGCCACGAAGATCGCGATGGCGACGATGTTCTTCGGGTCGTCGATGGTGAAGGTGTGCACGGGCGGGGTGAAGTACCAGTTCAGCAGCAGCGATCCGACCGCCGCCGAGGCCAGCGCGGGGAAGAGTCCGCCGAGCAGGGCCGCCGCCACGGTCAGCGACAGATACAGCAACATGTCGTTGGCCAGGCCCACTTCGGGCGCGACACCGCTCAGCAGCGAGGTCAGCAGCAGCGGGCCGCCGATACCGGCCAGCCAGCCCCAGACGATCCGGACCCGGCCGAGCCGCGCACCCCGGTTCACGGGCAGTCCGCGTCCCTTGCCCGCCTCGTCGTGGGTGATCAGGTGGACGTCGAGGTCGGGGCCCGAGTCCCGGGCGACCGTCGAGCCGACGCCGGGCCCGAAGACGTACTGCCGGCCCTTGCGGCGGGAGACGCCGAGGACGATCTGGGTGGCGTTGACCCCGCGCGCGAAGTCCAGCAGCGCCACCGGGACGTTCTCGCCGACGACTTGGTGGAAGGTTCCGCCCAAGTCCTCGACGAGGGTGCGCTGTTGGGCCAGCTCTTTCGGGGAGGCCGAGGTCAGACCGTCACTGCGGGAGATGTAGACCGCCAACACCTCGCCGCCTGCGCCCTTTTCGGCGAGGCGCGCGGCCCGGCGGATGAGCGTGCGTCCCTCCGGACCTCCGGTCAGGCCTACGACGATCCGCTCGCGGGATCCCCAGATCGCCGAGACGCGGTGTTCGCTGCGGTACTCCTGGAGGTAGGCGTCGACCCGGTCGGCGAGCCACAGGAGCGCCAACTCCCGTAGCGCGGTGAGGTTTCCGGGACGGAAGTAGTTCGACAGAGCCGCGTCGACCTTGTCCGGTTTGTAGATGTTGCCGTGTGCCATCCGGCGCCGTAGCGCGGGCGGTGACATGTCGACGAGTTCGATCTGGTCGGCGCGGCGGACGACTTCGTCCGGGACGGTCTCCTGCTGCCGTACGCCGGTGATGGACTCGACGATGTCGCCCAGGGATTCCAGGTGTTGGATGTTGACGGTCGAGATGACGTCGATGCCGGCGGCGAGGAGTTCCTCGATGTCCTGCCAGCGCTTGGTGTTGCGGGAGCCGGGGACGTTGGTGTGCGGGAGCTCGTCGACGAGGGCCACCTCGGGGTGCCGGGCCAGGACCGCGTCGACGTCCATCTCGCTGAACGTCGTGTCCCGGTAGGCGAGTTCGCGGCGCGGGATCTCCTCCAGGCCGTGCAGCATCACCTCGGTGCGCGGCCGGTCGTGGTGCTCGACGAACGCGACCACGCAGTCGGTGCCCCGCTCGATTCGGCGGTGCGCCTCGGACAGCATCGCGTACGTCTTGCCGACGCCCGGTGCCGCGCCGAGGTAGATCCGGAGCTTGCCGCGTCCCATGTCATCCTTCGAAGCGGTAGCCCATGCCGGGCTCGGTGATCAGATAGCGGGGGCTCGACGGGTCCCCCTCCAACTTCCTTCTCAACTGGGCCATATAGACCCGGAGATAGTTGGTCTTGTCGCTCTGGGACACCCCCCACACCTCCTGAAGCAGGTACTTCTGTGTGACGAGGCGGCCCGGGTTGGTGATCAGGATCTCCAGCAGATGCCACTCGGTCGGGGTGAGCCGGATGTCGTGTCCGCCGCGGGTGGCGCGCTTGGCGAGCAGGTCGATGGTGAAGTCGTCGGTGGTGACCAGGGTGGTGGTCGGGGCTAGGGGCGCGTCCTCCACGCGGCGGACGGCGGCCCGTAGCCGGGCCAGGAGTTCGTCCATGCTGAACGGCTTCGTGATGTAGTCGTCGGCGCCCGCGTCGAGGGCGGCGACCTTCTCGTCCGAGGCCTGCCGGGCGGACAGCACCAGGATCGGGACCCGGGTCCAGCCGCGCAGCGCCTTGATGACGTCGACGCCGTCCATGTCGGGCAGTCCGAGGTCGAGCATCACGACGTCCGGCTGCCGCACGGCCGCGAGCCGCAGCGCGGTGGCGCCGTCGGGGGCCGCGTCCACGCCGTACTGGCGGGCCTGCATGTTGATCACGAGGGCCCGTACGAGCTGCGGGTCGTCCTCCACGACCAGCACCCGTGTCATGGGGGTGTGCCTTTCGTGTGGTCCCTGGCATGGCGGCGGGAGTCGGCGTCGCCGGGATCTCGCCCGGGCCGCCGACTCCCCTGCGGGTCGTGCAACGCCATCAGCTCTTCGTCACAAGGGACTTGAGCGCGATGTTGAGTTCGAGGACGTTCACCGTGGGCTCGCCGATGAAGCCGAGGGTGCGGCCGTCGGTGTGGTCCTCGACCAGCTTCTCCACCTGGGTGACGGAGAGGTGGTTCCGCTCGGCGACCCGGTGGACCTGGAGTTCCGCGTAGGCCGGGGAGATGTCCGGGTCGAGGCCGGAGCCGGAGGAGGTGACGGCGTCGGCCGGGACCTGGGAGGGCTTGACCTTGTAGTCGGCCGTGGAGTTGTTCTTCACGACCGCCGCCTTGGCGTCCTCCACCTGCTTGACGAGCACCTTGCTGTCGGCGGAGAGGTTGGTGGCACCGGAGAGGATCAGCTTGTACCGGGTGTTGACCGAGTTCGTGCCCAGTCCGTTGGCGGGGCGCCCCTGGAAGTAGTCCAGGCTGTAGCCCTGTTGACCGATGAGCGAGGAACCGACGACCTTGCCGTCCGCCTTGATCTCCGAGCCGTTCGCCTTGTTGTTGAACAGCGCCTGGGCCACCCCCGTGACCACCAGCGGGTAGATGACACCGGTCACCAGGGTCAGCACGAGAAGGGCACGCAGGGCCGCCCAGAGCAACCGGGCTGTGTTGGATACCGAGTTGTTCATAACTGGTCAGCACGCTTTCAAGAAGTTACAGCCCGGGGATGAGGGAGATGAGGAGGTCGATGATCTTGATACCGACGAAGGGGGCGATCAGTCCGCCGATGCCGTAGATCCCGAGGTTGCGGCGGAGCATCTTGTCGGCGCTGACCGGCCGGTACTGCACGCCCCGCAGGGAGAGCGGCACCAGCGCGATGATGACCAGCGCGTTGAAGATGACGGCCGACAGGATCGCGGAGTCGGGCGAGGACAGGTGCATGATGTTGAGCTTGTCGAGGCCCGGGTGGACCGCGGCGAACAGCGCCGGGATGATCGCGAAGTACTTCGCGACGTCGTTGGCGATGGAGAACGTCGTCAACGCGCCCCGGGTGATGAGGAGTTGCTTGCCGATCTCGACGATCTCGATGAGCTTGGTCGGGTTCGAGTCGAGGTCGACCATGTTGCCGGCCTCCTTCGCTGCCGACGTGCCCGTGTTCATCGCGACGCCGACGTCCGCCTGGGCCAGCGCGGGCGCGTCGTTCGTGCCGTCACCTGTCATCGCGACGAGCTTGCCGCCGGCCTGCTCCCGCTTGATGAGGGCCATCTTGTCCTCGGGAGTGGCCTCCGCGAGGAAGTCGTCGACGCCGGCCTCGTCCGCGATCGCCTTGGCGGTCAGCGGGTTGTCACCGGTGATCATGATCGTCTTGATGCCCATGCGGCGCAGCTCGTCGAACCGCTCGCGCATGCCCGCCTTGACGACGTCCTTGAGGTGGATGACGCCCAACACCCGTGCGCCTTCTGTGTCTTCGACCGCCACCAGCAGCGGGGTGCCGCCCGCCGCGGAGATCCGGTCGGTGAGCGCGCCGGCGTCCTCGGACACCTGGCCGCCCCGCTCCCGGACCCAGGTGACGACCGAACCGGCAGCGCCCTTGCGGATCTTGCGCCCGTCCACGTCCACGCCGGACATGCGGGTGTGGGCGGTGAAGGCGATCCATTCGGCGTGCGCCAGCTCGCCCTGGTGGCGCTCGCGCAGGTGGTACTTCTCCTTCGCCAGGACGACGATGGAGCGGCCCTCGGGCGTCTCGTCGGCGAGCGAGGAGAGCTGGGCGGCGTCGGCGAGTTGGGCCGCGGTGGTACCGGTCACCGGCATGAACTCGGAGGCCTGCCGGTTGCCGAGGGTGATGGTGCCGGTCTTGTCGAGCAAGAGGGTGGACACATCGCCCGCGGCCTCAACTGCCCTTCCGGACATGGCCAGTACGTTCCGCTGCACCAGCCGGTCCATGCCCGCGATGCCGATCGCGGAGAGCAGCGCGCCGATGGTGGTCGGGATGAGGCAGACCAGGAGGGCCACCAGCACGATCATCGTGAGGTGCGTGCCCGCGTAGTCCGCGAAGGGCGGCAGCGTGGCGCAGGCGAGCAGGAAGACGATGGTGAGGGACGCAAGAAGGATGTTCAGGGCGATCTCGTTCGGCGTCTTCTGCCGGGCGGCGCCCTCGACGAGGGCGATCATCCGGTCGACGAAGGTCTCGCCGGGCTTCGTCGTGATCTTGATGACGATGCGGTCGGAGAGGACCTTCGTACCGCCGGTGACGGCCGAGCGGTCGCCGCCGGACTCACGGATGACGGGCGCGGACTCGCCGGTGATGGCCGACTCGTCGACACTCGCCACGCCTTCTACGACGTCACCGTCGCCGGGGATGATGTCGCCCGCCTCGCAGACGACCAGGTCTCCGATGCGGAGTTCGGTGCCGGGGACCTGCTCCTCCACCGTGCCGTCGAGGCGCCGGGCCACGGTGTCGGTCTTGGCCTTGCGCAGGGTGTCGGCCTGCGCCTTGCCACGGCCCTCGGCGACGGCCTCCGCCAGGTTGGCGAAGATCACGGTCAGCCACAGCCAGGCGCTGATCGCCCAGCCGAACCAGTCGCCCGGATCCTTGAAGGAGAAGACCGTGGTCAGCACGGACCCGATCCACACCACGAACATGACGGGCGACTTGACCATCACCCGCGGGTCGAGCTTGCGGCAGGCGTCGGGCAGGGACTTGATCAGTTGCTTCGGGTCGAACAGGCCCGCGCCGACCCGTCCCTCTTCCTTGTGACCGGTCGGCACATCGCTGTGCGGTGCCCGGGTCGGAGTGGCTGTGGACATCGAGTCCTCTTGGTTCTCTGTACGGGTGCTCATGACGCCAGCCCCTCGGCCAGCGGGCCCAGCGCCAGGGCCGGGAAGTAGGTCAGACCGGTGATGATGAGGATCGCGCCCACCAACAGGCCGGTGAACAAAGGCTTTTCGGTGCGCAGGGTGCCCGCGGTGACCGGTACCGGCTTCTGCTCGGCGAGCGAGCCGGCCAGCGCCAGCACGAACACCATTGGCAGGAAGCGGCCGAGCAGCATCGCGAGCCCGGTCATGGTGTTGAACCAGTCGGTGTTCGCGTTCAGGCCTGCGAACGCCGATCCGTTGTTGTTGGCGGCGGAGGTGAAGGCGTACAGCACCTCGGAGAAGCCGTGCGCGCCGGAGTTGAGCATGGAATGCGGTGGGGTCGGCAGCGCCATGGAGGCCGCGGCGAACATCAGCACCAGGGCCGGTGTGATCAGGATGTAGCAGGCCGCGAGCTTCATCTCGCGGGTGCCGATCTTCTTGCCCAGGTACTCGGGTGTACGGCCGACCATGAGCCCTGCGATGAACACCGCGATGACCGCCATGATCAGCATGCCGTAGAGGCCGGAGCCGGTGCCACCGGGTGCGATCTCGCCCAACTGCATGCCCAGCATGGTGATTCCGCCGCCGAGACCGGTGAACGAGGAGTGGAAGGAGTCCACCGCGCCCGTCGAGGTCAGGGTGGTCGACACCGCGAAGATCGAGGAGGCGCCGACGCCGAAGCGCTGTTCCTTGCCCTCCAGCGCACCGCCGGCGATCTGGAGCGCCGAGCCGTGGTGGGCGAACTCGGTCCACATCATCAGCGCGACGAAGCCGACCCAGATGGTGGCCATGGTGGCGAGGATCGCGTATCCCTGCTTGATCGAGCCGACCATCACACCGAAGGTGCGGGTCAGCGCGAACGGGATGACCAGCAGCAGGAAGATCTCGAAGAGGTTGGTGAACGGGGTCGGGTTCTCGAAGGGGTGGGCCGAGTTGGCGTTGAAGTAGCCGCCGCCGTTGGTGCCGATCTCCTTGATGGCCTCCTGCGAGGCGACCGCACCGCCGTTCCACTGCTGGTGGCCGCCCATGCCGTGCCCATTGAAGAATTGGCCGACCTCGTGGATCCCGGAGAAGTTCTGGATGGCACCGCAGGCGACGAGGACGATCGCGGCGACGACCGAGAGCGGCACCAGGATGCGGATGACACCGCGCACCAAGTCGGCCCAGAAGTTGCCGAGTTCACCGGTGCGCGAGCGCGCGAAGCCCCGTACGAGAGCGACAGCGACGGCGATACCGACGGCCGCGGAGACGAAGTTCTGCACGGCGAGACCGGCGGTCTGCACGACGTGACCCATGGTCTGCTCGCCGTAGTACGACTGCCAGTTGGTGTTCGTCACGAACGACACGGCCGTGTTGAACGACTGCGCCGGATTGACCGAGGAGAAGCCCAGCGAGCCGGGCAGGATGCCCTGGATCCGCTGGAGGAGATACAGGAAGAAGACGCCGACGGCCGAGAAGGCGAGCACTCCACGCAGATACGCGGGCCAGCGCATCTCGGTGTTCGGATCGGCACCGATGCCCTTGTAGATCCACTTCTCGACCCGCAGGTGCTTGTCGGAGGAGTAGACCCTGGCCATGTAGTTGCCGAGGGGGAGGTAGGCGAGTGCCAGCGCGCCTATGAGGGCGAGCAACTGGAGGACGCCTGCGAGTACGGGACCCATGTCGTTGCTCAGAACCTCTCCGGAAAGATCAGGGCGAGGACGAGATAGCCCAGCAGGGCGACGGCCACGACGAGGCCGACGATGTTCTCGGCGGTCACAGCTTCGTCACCCCCTTGGCGACGAGGGCCACCAGCGCGAAGACCGCGATCGTGGTGACGACGAAGGCCAGATCGGCCATCGTGAGCTCCTGGATTGAGGTTCGAATGGAACGGACGCCTAGAGGTAACCGCGCCCATGACCGGATTCGGCCGCCGTTGACGGGTCCCTTACGGCGGTGCGTACGCCTTTGACGGGACTCTTACGGCGGCGCCGGGCTGACGCCGGGCTTCGGCCCGCGAGCGAGGTTCTACGGCGGTGTCGGCAGCGGCCCGCGAGGGGTTTTCGCCGGCGCCGGCACCGTGCCGCGAGCGGTTCTACGACGGCACGGGCACCCGGCCGCAGCCTGCTCCAGCACCGACGCCGGAACCGTCCCTCAAGCGGTTTCCGGCGACACCGGCACCGGCCCGCGGGCGGTTGTTCCACGCCGACGCCGTGCGGCAGGCGCAGGTGCGAGCACCGCACCCCGGCGGCGAAGCAGGGCGCCCGCACCACACCCCGGCGTCAGAACAGCCGGAACCGCAGCCGGCAGATCACCGCGTCCGTGTCCCGCCGTACGGCATGGGCGACGACGGCCCCGCGCTGGTTCTGGAGCAGCCGCTGCCACAGCCGTACGGGCTCCACCTCGGCGATCAGGACGGTGACCCGGGTGTCCGGATCCGTCGCCGACACGTCCCGTACGTACGCGGCGATCGGGCGGCCCAGCGTGCGGCGTTCGCAGGCGAGCCGGACCAGGGGCACTCCGGGGTTCCACTCGGCCCAGGCGCGCTCCAGGGCGTGGAGGTGGGCGCGGTCCTCGGGGTCGGGGTAGCACACGGTGACCGCGCGGACCTCGTCGCCCAGGGAGGCGGCGGCCGTCAGGGCCTCGGAGGTGAGCCGGGTCAGCGAGGAGACGGGCACGATCACCACGGACCGGTCGCGGTGCGGCGGCTCCGGGATACGGCCGAGGCCGAGCCGCTCGCCGATGTGCGCGTAGGCGCGGTGCACGGTCTCGAAGGCGAGCACGAGCAGCGGCAGGGTGATCACGATCAGCCAGGCGCCCTCCTCGAACTTGCTCGCGGTGACGACGACCGCTGCCACGCCGGTGAGGACCGCGCCGAGGCCGTTCAGCAGGGCCTTGCCGCGCCAGCCGGTGCCGCGTTCGCCGCGCCAGTGCCGGACCATGCCCACCTGGGCGACGGTGAAGCCGACGAAGACGCCGATCGCGAAGAGCGGCACGAGGGTGTTGGTGTCACCGCCGGAGAACACCAGCAGCGCGGCCGAGACCGCGGCCAGCGCGAGCACGCCGTGCCGGTGGACCTGGCGGTCGGCCTTGAGGGCGAAGACGTGCGGGAGGTAGTTGTCGCGGGCCAGCAGGTTCAGCAGTACGGGCAGCCCGCCGAAGGAGGTGTTCGCGGACAGGGCGAGCAGGATCATCGTCGCGAACTGGATGACGTAGAAAGCCCAGTTGTGGCCGAGGGAGGCGTCCGCGAGCTGGGCGAGGACGGTGACGCCCTGGACGGGCCGGAGGTGGAAGCGGGAGATCAGGACCGACAGGCCGATCAGCATCACGCCGAGCACCGCGCCGAGGGCGACCTCCGCGCGCTGGGCCCGCTTGACCCGGGGCGCGCGGAAGGAGGGCACGGCGTTGGCGATGGCCTCGACGCCGGTGAGGGCGCTGCAGCCGGAGGCGAAGGCTTTCAGCAACAACAGGGTGCCGACGCCCGTCGCGTTGGCGGCGAGCGCGGAGGCGTGTCCGTCGGCGGTCGCGGTGCTGACCGGCGCGGACCGGAACAGGCCGACCGCGATGAGCACGAAGATGGAGCCGACGAACACGAGCGTCGGCACGATGAAGGCGCGCGCCGACTCGACGATCCCGCGCAGGTTCACCGCCGTGACGAGCACGAGCACCGCGAGACACAGCCACAGCCGGTCGTCATACAGCCTCGGGAAGGCCGAGGTCAGGGCGGCGACGCCGGCCGTGACGGCCACGGCGACGTTCAGGACGTAGTCCAGCACCAGCGAGGCGGCGGCCACCAGGCTCGTCCGCGCTCCCAGGTGGGTCTTCGCCACGGCGTAGGAGCCGCCGCCGTCCGGGAAGGCCGCGATGACCTGCCGGTACGACGCGACGAGGACCGCCAGCAGGGCGGCGATGGCGAGCGTCACCGGCAGGGTGAAGCCGAGTCCGTGCGCACCGGAGGCGGCCAGCACGAGGACGATCGCCTCGGGGCCGTAGGCCACCGACGCCATGGCGTCCAGGGAGAGGGCGGCGAACCCGGCGAGGGCGGTCAGCCGATGGCGCTCGCCGGTATCCGGGGGCTCCTCGTCGGCCGGCGTCTCACCCGGCTGGACAGTGAGAACGGTCATGCTGACGGCTCCTTCGCGTACGGACGCGCGGTGACGGGAACGCGCGCTCTCAAGGTTCTGTCCCGCCACCACTGGTTTCTCCTTCTCCTTGCGGCTTCTTCGCGCCGAACACGCGTTCTTTGACGCGAACTTGACGAGCGTGTGACCAGGGCAACTGCGCTCGGCCGCTGCGAGGGCGTCACCCCCATGGCACCGGTGGAGGACCGACGATGGGCGAAGGACCTGCGCGGCACGTTCCGCTGCGCGGGCGCGCTCCTCGGACTCCTGCTGGTCGTCGACCACTTCAGCGGTCGGCTCACGCTCTGGCGTGCCGCGCTCTGGTTCGCTGTGGCGCTGCTGCTCTTCGTGGTGCTGTATCCGGCCCGGGTCCGGGCGGGCGAGGGCTGGCTGTCCGCACGCGGGCTGCTGCGCGAGCGGCGCGTCCGCACGGACCGGCGCGTGTCCGTGCGCTGTCTGGACGGAGTCTCTCAACGGCTGTTGCTGCGGGACGAGTTCGGCGGCCGGGTCGAGATCGATCCCGATGTGCTGGTCAACAACCCTGATGTGTGGCACCGGTTGGCCGCCGTTCCAGGCCTCCGGGCAGGCTTCTTGATGCGTCCCTGGCGCTGTCCGCGAGGACGTTGACACTGTCTTGACGGCGTCCGGCCGGGTTAGGGTGTGCGCGGTGTGCCGGGAAGTCTGGTCGGCGGGGAGCCCGCATGGGCTCGTCCAAGACCCAGGGGGACGGCATGCGCGGCGTCGGTACGGTTCTCGCTCTCGTGGTGCTGGCGACGCTGGTCGCGACGTTCGCCCGCCGCTGGCGGATCCCCGCACCCTCTCTCCTCGTGGTCGCCGGTCTCGCCGTGGCGCTGCTGCCGGGCAGCCCCGCCATCGGGATCAGCCCGGACGTGATCGGCCTGGTGGTGCTGCCGCCGCTGCTCTACGCCAGTGCCGAGGACCTGTCGTGGCGCGAGCTGAAGGCCGTGTGGAAGCCGGTCGGGATCCTCGCGATCGGCCTGGTCGTCGCCTCCGCGGCGGCGGTGGGCTGGGTGGCGTCCACGGTGACCCCGCTGTCCTGGCAGATGGCGTTCGTGCTCGGCGCGGTGCTGGCCAGCACCGACCCGGTCGCCGTCACCGCGCTGGGCCGGCGGCTCGCGCTGCCGCCCCGGGTCCAGATGCTCGTCCAGGCGGAGTCCCTGTTCAACGACGCGACCTCGCTGGTCCTGTTCCGGGTCGCGGTGAGCGTCGCGGTGGCCTCGGCGGCGGCGAACTGGGGTGCCGCGGGCGGCGAGTTCATCGTCCTCGCGGGCGGCGGCACGGTCATCGGGGCGGCCGTCGCCCACGTCGTGACACTGATCCGGCGGCGCACCGAGGATCCGGTCCTGGAGACCGTGATCGCCCTGGTCACGCCCTACGCGGCCTACGTACTGGCGGAGGGCGCGAACACCTCCGGCGTGACCTCGGTGGTGGTGGCGGGCGTCGTCCTGGGCGGTCGCGGCGACCGGCTCACCAACGCCCGCATCCGGCTCCAACTGCACGCCGTCTACGGCACGTTGGTGTTCCTGCTGGAGAGCGTGGTGTTCTCGCTGATCGGACTGGCGCTGCCCACGCAGGTGCGGGCGCTGTCCGACGGCGACCGGGCCTGGCCGCTGTACGCGCTCGCGGTGGCGGGCACCCTGATCGCCGTACGACTGCTGTGGCTGGCGCCGTTGTCGGCGGTGGTGCAGCGCAAGGCCGGGACGCACCGGGTGAACTGGCGGGTGCCGATGGTGCTGACGTGGGCAGGCACCCGGGGTGTCCTCCCGCTGGCGGCGGCCCTGTCGATCCCGGAGGTCACCAGCAGCGGCGCCGCGCTGACCGACCGACCGCTGGTCCTCGTCCTCACCACCTCGGTCGTGGTCGTCACCCTCGTCGTGCAGGGCTTCACGCTCGCGCCCGTCGTCCGCCGCTCCGGCATCGCGCTGGAACCCGACCACACGGAACGCGAAGAGGCGTCCGCCCGCTGCAGGTTGGCCGACGCCGGCATCCGCCGCCTCGACGAACTCGCCGAGCTGGAAGCCGTACCGGAGGTCGTCCTCGACCGGCTCCGCCGCGGCCTCAACGCCCGGCTCGACGACGCCCGCGACCGCCTCGCCGAGCACAACGGCCACCCGTCCCCCACGGAATCCGCCGACCTGGTCTACCGCCAGCTCCGCCGCGACCTGATCGCCGTAGAGGCGGTGGAACTCCAGCGCCTCTACGACGACCACGCCATCAGCGACACGACCCGCAGGCGGTTGCAGCGGTCGCTGGACCTGGAGGAGGCGAGGCTGACGGATGTGTGAGACGGCGGAACTCCGCCCGTGGTGACGCTCGGTGTCCACCGCCTGTCGCCGCCCACTCATCGCCCGCCCAACACCCCCATACAGCCCAACGCGCCCCGAACCACCCCCGGCCACCCCTTCCTGATGCGCTCGTTCCGCCCACCCGGCCAGTCTTAACGGAAGATTGACGCCCACGGCCCCGACATCCGTGGGCCCACGCGTCACTCTCCGCTTACGCTGGTGCCGCCGTCCGCGTGATGGCCAGAAACCGCACGCTGACCCGCACCCCAGGAGCACGCCCATGGCCACGACCGAACACCCTCCCACTCGCCTGCGCGCCTGGATGCTGGAGGGCCTGGCCGACATGGGCAAGGGCGGCGGCCAGCAGGTGCCGCAGTCCGCGCAGGAACCCGAACAGCACGCCCACGAGGGCCAGCGCTGGTGGCGCGTGATGTGCCTGACCGGCGTCGACTACTTCTCCACCCTCGGCTACCAGCCCGGTATCGCCGCCCTGGCGGCCGGACTGCTGTCGCCGGTCGCGACCGTCGTGCTCGTGATCGTGACGCTCGCCGGCGCCCTGCCCGTGTACCGGCGGGTGGCGGAGGAGAGCCCGCACGGCGAGGGCTCCATCGCGATGCTGGAACGGCTGCTGTCGTTCTGGAAGGGCAAGCTGTTCGTCCTCACCCTGCTCGGCTTCGCCGCGACCGACTTCCTGATCACCATCACCCTGTCGGCGGCGGACGCCTCCACCCACCTCGTGGAGAACCCGCACCTGACCAGCACCCTGCACGACAAGCAGATGCTGATCACGCTCGTCCTGGTCGCCCTGCTCGGCGCGGTGTTCCTCAAGGGCTTCCTGGAGGCGATCGGTGTCGCCCTCTACCTGGTGGCGATCTACCTGAGTCTCAACGTGGTGGTCGTGGCCGTCGGCATGTGGCACGTGCTCACCGAGGCCCATGTGGTCACCGACTGGACCAGCGCCCTCACCACCGAGCACGGCAACGTCTTCGCCATGGTCGGCGTGTCCCTGCTGGTCTTCCCCAAGCTGGCGCTGGGCCTGTCCGGCTTCGAGACGGGCGTGGCCGTCATGCCGCACGTCGAGGGCGACCCGGACGACACCCACGACAACCCCAAGGGCCGTATCCGCGACACCAAGAAGCTACTGACGACCGCCGCGCTCATCATGAGCGTGTTCCTGATCGCCACCAGCTTCATCACCACCGTGCTCATCCCGGAGAAGGAGTTCAAGACGGGCGGCCAGGCCAACGGCCGCGCCCTCGCCTATCTCGCGCACGAGTATCTGGGCAACGCCTTCGGCACGGTCTACGACCTCTCCACCATCGCCATCCTGTGGTTCGCCGGCGCCTCCGCGATGGCCGGCCTGCTGAACCTGATGCCGCGCTACCTGCCCCGCTACGGCATGGCCCCGCACTGGGCGCGGGCCGTCCGCCCGATGGTGATCGTCTTCACGCTGATCGCGTTCCTGGTCACCTGGATCTTCGACGCCAGCGTCGACGCCCAGGGCGGTGCCTACGCCACCGGCGTCCTGGTCCTGATGTCCTCGGCCGCGATCGCGGTGACCATCTCCGCCCGCCGCGCCCGCCAGCGCAACTGGACCATCGCCTTCGGGATCGTCTCGGCGGTCCTCCTCTACGTCACCGTCGTGAACGTCATCGAGCGCCCCGACGGTGTGAAGATCGGCGCCTGCTTCATCGCCGGCATCATCCTGGTCTCCCTGCTGTCCCGGCTGGCCCGCGCCTTCGAACTCCGGGTGACGAGTGTGCAGTTGGATCCGATGGCGGAACGATTCATCCGGGACATGGCCAGCCGGAAGATCCGCTTCGTGGCCAACGAGCCCGACCGCCGGGACAAGGCCGAGTACCGGGAGAAGATCGAGCAGATCCGCGCCGACAACGACATCCCCGGCGAGGACTTCGTGTTCGTGGAGGTGACGGTCCTCGACGCCTCCGAGTTCGAGGCGGGCCTGACGGTGCGGGGCGAGGTGCTGCACGGCCGGTACCGGGTGCTGACCCTGGAGTCCTCGTCCGTCCCGAACGCACTGGCCGCGCTGATGCTCCACGCCCGCGACACGACGGGCCGCATCCCGCACATGTACTTCGAGTGGACCGAGGGCAATCCCTTCGCCAACTTCCTCCGCTTCTTCCTCTTCGGCCAGGGCGAGGTCGCCCCGGTCACCCGGGAGGTCCTCCGCGAGGCGGAACCGGACCGCGCCAGGCGCCCGCGCGTGCACACGGGCTGACCGTTCGAGCCCCCTTTGTCACCGTCACCGTAAGAGACACGACAAAATCCGGTCCCGCAGCGTAAGAGGCCCGTCAGGGGCCCGCGCGTCGGGCCCGGGGCGGCCTACGGTCGGCCTCATGCGGCACAGCACCCCACCACCGGACCCGACCGGCGACCGCCACTGGCGTGGCGACGCCCGGCTGGCGGCGGGTTGCGCGCTCGGCTTCCTCGGAATGACCCTGCTGGTCGACTGGAACGCCGGAACCCTGACCCTGACCCGCGCGCTGCTGTGGTTCGCCATGTCGGCGGCGCTCTGCGCCGTGCTGCTCCCGCATCGCGTCACCGCCGGCCCCGGCTGGCTCACCGTGGACGGCCCGCTACTGCGCCGCACGGTGCACACGGACGCGCTGACGGTCGTACGGCAGTACGGCGATGTCTCCGCGCGCCTGGTCCTGCGGGACACACACGGACAGTGGCTCGAACTGGACCCCCGCGTGCTGGTCGCCAACCCCCTCCTCTGGCACGAACTCGACACGGGCATACGGCACTCGATGGAGCGCGGCACGCTGCGCCAGGGCACCGATGTCCGACGTCACCTGGGCCATCTGATCGACGACGAGACGGCCCGGTCGGTGCTCAGGGCGTCGGGGATTTCCTGACCTTGCGCCGGGTCCGGCGTACCAGGACCTTCCCGAACCCCAGTTGCCCGACGATCTCTATCCGCAGGTCGACCGGAGTGTCCAGGTCACCGGGCCCGCGCGTCTTGACCTTGCCGTAGTTGAGCACCAGGTCGTCGGTGTTCGCTACGACACCCGGCGGAAGCAGCAGCCGTAGCGCGCCCAGGTGCATGTCCAGGTCGATACGCAGCGTGGCCTGGGTGATCACCGCCTGTGTGAAGTCGAGCGTCACATCGCCCAGGCGGGACTGGATCTCCAGCCGGCGCGGCACCACCCAGCCGTCACCGCGCCGCGTCGAGCCGCCGTTCTGCTCGATGCGGGCGACGTCCTTCACCTCGACCGGAGTCGCGCCCGCCACCACCGGAAGGTCGGCCGTCAGGGCCGCCAGCTCCCCCAGCGTGCGGGCGGACAATGCGGCCTCGACGCGCTCGTCCAGTTCCTCGGCGGTCAGCCGTCCGTCGCCGGCCGCGCCGGTCAGCACGTCCACGACGCGGTCCCGGTCCGCATGCGAGGCCCGCAACCCGGTCGTGCTCATCAGCTCACCCGACATACCCTCACCCCGATCGACAGACTGACGCTATATCGCGTTATACCCCAGAGCCAACCTCTCGTCCACCGACTTCCGTTTCTGCCCCTAGGGTGGCGCGTATGCAGTCCTACACAATCGGCCAGGCGGCGCGGCTGCTCGGCGTGAGTCCGGACACCGCGCGCCGGTGGGCCGACGCGGGCCGGGTGACGACCCACCGCGACGAGGGCGGTCGGCGGCTCATCGACGGCGTCGATCTAGCCGCGTTCTCGGTCAAGTTGGCGAAGTCGGGCGCCGTCGAGGAGGACACCTCCTACACCTCGGTGCGCAACGCGTTCCCCGGCATCGTCACCGCGATCAAGCTCGGCGATGTCGCCGCCCAGGTCGACATCCAGGCGGGCCCGCACCGCCTGGTCTCGCTGCTGACCCGGGAGGCGGTCGAGGAACTCGGCCTGGAGGTCGGCATGGAGGCCACCGCCCGCGTGAAGTCGACGAACGTACATATCGACCGCGTGTGAGGCGGGCGGCGGCCCCGGCCGTCACCCGAAGGCGACGATCCCGTCCGTCACTTGTTGACGGAGTAGGAGTGCGCGCCGGTCCCCGCCAGCGCGCCCCCGTCCACGATCAGGTACTCGTCGCGGATCGGCCGCCCGGCGAAGAACGCCTCCAGGATCTCCCGGGTGCCCGCCGCGTACCGGGCCTGCGCCGACAGCGAGGAACCGGAGATGTGCGGGGTCATCCCGTGGTGCGGCATGGTGCGCCAGGGGTGGTCCGCCGGGGCGGGCTGCGGGAACCACACGTCACCGGCGTAACCCGCCAACTGCCCGCTGCGCAGCGCCCGGTCGACGGCGTCCCGGTCGACGATCTTCGCCCGCGCGGTGTTGACGAGATACGCGCCGCGCTTCATCTGCGCGAGCAGTTTGTCGCCGAACAGCCCCTCCGTCTCCGGGTGCAGCGGCGCGTTGATGGTGACGACATCGCAGTGCGGCACCATGTCCTCGGCGCTCTCGTGCCAGGTCAGCCCCAACTCCCGCTCCACATCCTCGGGCAGCCGGTACCGGTCGGTGTAGTGCAGTTTCACCTCGAAGGGCGCGAGCCGCCGCAGCACCGCGAGCCCGATCCGCCCGGCGGCGACCGTGCCGACATGCATGCCTTCGAGGTCGTACGAACGGGCCACGCAGTCCGCGATGTTCCAGCCGCCGTCGAGCACGACCTGGTGGGACGGCAGGTAGTTGCGCACGAGGGACAGTGTCATCATCACGACGTGTTCGGCGACGCTGATGCTGTTGCAGTACGTCACCTCGGCGACCGTCACGCCGTGGGAGATCGCCGCGTCGAGGTCGACGTGGTCGGAGCCGATGCCGGCGGTGACCGCGAGTCTGAGGTTCTTCGCGGCGGCGATCCGCTCGGGGGTGAGGTACGCGGGCCAGAACGGCTGCGAGATCACGATGTCGGCGTCGACCAGTTCCCGGTCGAAGACCGAGCCCTCGGCGTCCTTGTCGGAGGTGACGACCAGGGTGTGCCCGGCACCCTCCAGGTAGGCGCGCAGGCCGAGTTCACCGGAGACACTGCCGAGGAGGTGACCCGGGGTGAAGTCGACCGCCTCGGGGGTGGGGGTGGTCTGGCCGCCGGGGTAGTGGTCGATCACGGGCAGGTCGTCGCGGGCGTACGAGGTCGGGTATCCGTCGGTCGGGTCGTCGTAGAGGACACAGAGAACCTTGGCCATGTCGCGGCTCCTCAACTCCGTTGTCTGAAGGTGAACTTCACGATCCTCGGAGTGAATCGCCCTGGTCAAAGCGAACGTTGCTATGCCCGGATAGCCCGCGGCTATCAGCGTCCGTCGCCCAGGTAGGTGTGCAGCAGCTCGTCGAGCGCGTCCCGTACGCCCGCCTCCCGGGCCACCTTCAACAGGGCTTCCGCCAGCACGGATTGGGGTTCGGTGCGGGCGACCACCAGTCCGACCCGGGGCCCGTGCGCGGGCCCGTTCAGCGGCACCACCCGCATCCCCTCCGGTACGTCGAACATGTGCAGCCACGCGTGCGAGATCACGCTCGACCAACGACCGCCGGGCAGCAGCGTGTAGAGCCCGGCGACACTGTCCGACTCGATCGCCGGGCAGGCCGTCGCACCCTCGGCCGCGAAACACTCGTCGATGATGCGGCGGTTGCGCATCCGCGAGTTGAGCAGGCAGAGCGGAAGTGTGGCCGCCTGCGCCCAACTGGCCTTACTGACACCGGCGAGTGGGCCACCGACCGGCGTCAGCAGGACGTACCGCTCCTCGTAGAGCGGGAAGCGGCGGACGTTGCGCAGGCTGTCGTCGTCCAGGTACGTCATCGCCGCGTCCAGCTCGAACTCGGCGAGCCCGTGCCTGATGTCGACGGACGACAGCGACTCCAGGGCGACCCGGGCCCGGGGATGCCGTTCGCAGAACGGGGTGGTGAGGAGGGAGGCTGCCGGCAGCGCGGTCGGCACCACGCCCAGCCGCAGCGTGCCGGTCAGGCCGCCGCGCAGGACGGACAACTCCTGGTGCAGAGCGTCCCGTTCGGCCAGGATACGGTGCGCCCAGGCGAGCACCACCTCGCCCTCCGGGGTCAGCCCCTCGTACTTTCTGCCGCGGCGCACGATCGGCACGTCCAACTCGTGCTCCAGCCGTCGGATCGCGGCCGACAGCGAGGGCTGCGAGACATAGCAGGCCGCCGCGGCGCGCGCGAAGTGCCGCTCACGGGCGAGCGCGACGAGGTACTCCAGCTGACGCAACAGCATCCCTGACCTCCCCTGTGACGTGCAGGCTAGGCGCTGTCCGTCCGGCACAACAGGGCCGCCCACAGGTCGAGTCGGTCGTAGAGCCGGGAGAGGTCGCGGCCGGTGGAGTTGACGTGCAGATGCAACGCCTCCGCGGTCCGCGCCCAGGAACCGTCACAGGCGAGGAAGGTCTCCAGGGTCTCCAACAGGACGGCGTGACGGCCGTACCGTCACCACGGTCGAGGGCCTGGCCGCCGAGGACGGCGAACTCCACCCGGTCCAGCGGAAGTTCCTCGACGCGGTACACGGGGTGTGCCACGCCGAAGCACCCGACGCGGGCGAGGCGGTCGGCCGCAATCTCCCCGCCCCCACAGGCACCCCGCGTTCCGTGGCCTTCAACGCACATTGGTTCAGGGTCGCCGTGGACCCGGACACGGGTGAGATCCGCATCCTGCGCAGTGTGCACGCGGCGGACGCGGCGGACGTGGGCAAGGTGACGAACCCGATGCAGTGCCGGGGCCCGGTGGAGGGCGGGGTCGCCCAGGCGCTCGGCGCGACCCTCTTCGAGAACGTCCGTATCGACGAGCACGGGGTGGTGGAGACGGCCGCCTTCCGCCGCTACCGGCTCCCGCAGTACGCGGACGTGCCGCGCACCGAGGTGCACTTCATGGAAACGGCGGACGCCATCGGGCCGTTGGGCGCCAAGTCGATGAGCGAGAATCCCTTCGACCCGGTCGCGCCCGCCTTCGCCAACGCGCTGCGGGACTCGACGGGCGTCCGCTTCACCGAACTTCCGCTGACCCGCGACCGGGTGTGGCTGGCACTGGCCAACTCGCCGCGCCGTACCCCCCGTCCACCCGTATCGCACTGATCCCACTGATGTGCCGGGCCCCGCAACGGTCCTGTGGAAGCACCAGTTGCGGCCCGGCACGGTCGAGCGGGGTGTCGTCGATGCTCACGGCGAGCAGAACAGGGGCATGAGCGAAGTCGGGATCGATCTCGGCCCAGGACAGCAGCGTGTGGTGCCCGTCCGTACCGCTGACCGCGATGAGGAAGCGCAGTCGGTCCTTGCGGCGGACGGGGTCGAAGCCGGGACCGGCCGCGGACAGGACGTCGTAGAGCCGTGGTCCCGCGAAGCGGTGGACCTGGGTGCCGCTGGTGGCGCACTCGAAGCTGACCCGGACCCGGTACAGCGGCCAGTTCAGCAGGTCCGGCACGGTCAGCCGGGCGGGTCGGGCGAGGTCCCCCGTCAGGTCGAGCTGCGCGAGCGTCACGAGCCATCACCTCCCGCAATGTGGTACCCGGACGGCACTCCCGTACAAACGCACATGCGCACCCCGCATGCGAATAGTGCAGCTCATGCGATGCGACAGGAGACCTACACCTTGCATATGCGGCAGTATCATCGCGGCACGGCCGTTGCGGCCGGGCAAGGGCGCGACAACCCCTTATCGGCAGAATCAGAGGAGTAGAACCGTGATGACCCGTTCCGCGCGTCGGACCCGCCGGACCCTGCAGGTTGCGGGGGCCGGAGCCGCCGCGCTGCTGGCCCTGAGCGCCTGCTCCTCCAGCGACGACTCGTCCTCCTCGAAGTCCGGCTCCTCGGCATCCGCGTCCCCGAAGATGTCCGGCACCGTCACCGTCTTCGCCGCCGCCTCCCTCAAGGAGTCCTTCACGACCCTGGGCAAGGAGTTCGAGACTGCCCACCCGGGCACCAAGGTCACCTTCAACTTCGCGGGCAGCGACACCCTCGCCGCGAGCATCACCAGCGGTGCCCCGGCCGACGTGTTCGCCGCCGCCAGCCCCAAGACCATGGCGATCGTCACGGACAAGAGCGACGGCGTCGGCACTCCGGCCACCTTCGTCCGCAACCAGCTGGAGATCGCCACGCTGCCGGGCAACCCAGACAAGGTGACCTCCCTGAAGGACCTCACCAAGTCCTCGCTCAAGGTCGTGCTGTGCGACAAGACGGTTCCGTGCGGCGCCGCGGCCCAAAAGGCGCTCACCGCAAGCAAGTTGAAGCTCACCCCGGTGTCCTACGAAGAGGACGTCAAGTCGGCCCTCAACAAGGTGGTGCTGAAGGAGGCCGACGCGGCGGTCGTCTACAAGACCGATGTGCACGCCGCCGGCAGCAAGGTGGAGGGCGTTGAGTTCCCCGAGTCCGCCGACGCCATCAACGACTACCCGATCGTCCTCCTGAAGAACGCGCCCAACGCCGTCGCCGCCAAGGCGTTCATCGCGCTCGTGCAGTCAGCCGAGGGCCAGAAGGTGCTGTCCGCGGCGGGCTTCCTCAAGCCGTGACCAAGCTCGACACCTCCGACGCCACGGCCGAGACCCTGAAGGGCGGGCCGCGGCGTCGCCGCGTCCGGATGTCCGGACACGGGGTGCCGTTGCCCCTGCTGGTGCCCGCACTCGTAGGGCTGGCATTCCTGCTCCTCCCGCTGCTCGCCCTGCTGGTACGGGCTCCCTGGCGGTCGCTGCCGTCACAACTCACCAGCACGGAGGTCTGGCAGGCCCTCCGACTCTCCCTGCTGAGCGCGACCTTGGCGACTGCGGTATGCCTGGTCCTGGGCGTGCCGCTGGCCTGGCTGCTGGCCCGCACGGAGTTCCCCGGCCGCCGCGTCGTCCGGGCCCTGGTGACACTCCCGCTGGTCCTGCCCCCGGTGGTGGGCGGCGTGGCGCTGCTCCTGGCGCTCGGCCGCAACGGTGTCGTAGGCCAGTGGCTCGACTCCTGGTTCGGCATCACCCTGCCCTTCACCACGACCGGTGTCGTGGTCGCGGAGGCGTTCGTGGCGATGCCGTTCCTGGTCATCAGCGTCGAGGGCACCCTGCGCGCCGCCGACCCCCGCTACGAGGAGGCCGCCCAGACCCTCGGCGCCTCCCGCTTCACGGCGTTCCGCCGGGTCACACTCCCCCTGATCGCCCCGGGCATCGCGGCGGGCTCGGTACTCGCCTGGGCCCGCGCACTGGGCGAGTTCGGCGCGACGATCACCTTCGCCGGCAACTTCCCCGGCCGCACCCAGACCATGCCTCTCGCGGTCTACCTCGCCCTCCAGAACGACCCGGAAGCGGCCATCGCCCTCAGCCTGGTCCTCCTGGCCGTGTCGATCGCGGTCCTGGCGGGGCTCCGGGACCGCTGGATGACCACATCATGAGCAACCTCATCACCACAGCCGGCGAGGGCCTCGACGCCCATCTCGTCGTGGACCGCAGCACCTTCCGCCTCGACGTCGAACTGACCGCCGCACCCGGCGACGTAGTCGCCCTGCTCGGCCCCAATGGCGCGGGCAAGACGACCGCGCTACGCGCGCTGGCCGGCCTGGTCCACCTGACGGACGGTCATCTACGGCTGGACAGCGCGGAGTTGGACCGTACGCCCCCGGAGTCTCGTCCGGTAGGCGTCGTCTTCCAGGACTATCTCCTCTTCCCGCACCTGACCGCGCTCGACAACGTCGGGTTCGGCCCGCGCTGCCAGGGCGCGACCAAGGCGGAGTCCCGCGCCATCGCGGCCGAGTGGCTGGAGAGGATGGGCCTCGCCGAGCACGCGGGCGCCAAGCCCCGCAGACTCTCCGGCGGCCAGGCCCAACGCGTCGCCGTGGCAAGGGCGTTGGCGACCCGCCCACGCCTCCTGCTCCTGGACGAACCTCTTGCCGCCCTGGACGCCCGCACCCGCCTGGACGTGCGGGCGCAACTCCGCCGCCACCTCGCAGAGTTCGAGGCGGTCGCGGTACTGGTCACCCACGACCCCCTGGACGCAATGGTGTTGGCCGACCGGCTGGTCGTGATCGAGCAAGGAAAGATCGTCCAGGAGGGCACCCCCGCCGACATCGCCCGCCACCCGCGCACGGACTACATCGCCCAACTGGTCGGCCTCAACCTCTACAAGGGCAGCGCCGACGGCCACACGGTCACGCTCGACACGGGCCCCGTGATCACCACCACGGAGGATCTCCAGGGCGAGGTGTTCGTAGCGTTCCCACCAAGCGCGGTGACCCTCTTCCGCGACCGCCCCACCGGCGCCAGCGCCCGCAACCTCTGGCACTGCGAGGTAGCGGGCCTGGAAACCCACGGCGACCAGATCCGCGCGGACCTCACCGGCGAGCTCCCCCTGGCCGCAGACCTCACGACGGTCGCAGCAGCCGAACTGGACCTGTACCAGGGGGCTTTGGTCTGGGCGACGGTAAAGGCAACCCAGACACACTCATATCCCGCCTGAGCACCCGCGCCCCATAGGGGCGCGGGGCTGTATCGATGTGTGGCTCCGCCACGGGGCGCGACTGCCACAACGGACCCGCAGCCGAAACTCCCGGCGTTCAGCGGAGCGTTCAGTCCTCGTACGCATCCAACGGCGGGCAAGAACAAACAAGGTTCCGGTCCCCAAAGGCCTGGTCAATCCGCCGCACCGGGGGCCAGTACTTGTCGGCGACGGACACCCCGGCCGGGAAGACAGCCTCCTCGCGCGAGTAAGCGTGCCCCCACTCCCCGCCCAACGCGGCAGCGGTATGCGGCGCGTTCCGCAGCGGGTTGTCCTCGGCCGGCCACTCACCCGAGCCGACCCTCTCGATCTCCCCGCGAATCGCGATCATCGCCTCGCAGAACCGGTCCAGCTCGATCAGGTCCTCGGACTCGGTCGGCTCGATCATCAGCGTGCCCGCCACCGGGAACGACATCGTCGGCGCGTGGAAGCCGTAGTCGATGAGCCGCTTGGCGATGTCGTCGACGGAGACACCGGTCGCCTTGCTGATCGGCCGCAGATCGATGATGCACTCGTGCGCGACGAGCCCGCCGGGCCCGGTGTAGAGCACGGGGTAGTGCGGTTCGAGCCGCTTGGCGATGTAGTTGGCGGAGAGCACGGCCACCTGCGTGGCCCGCTTCAGCCCCTCGCCGCCCATGAGCCGGACGTACGCCCAGGAGATCGGCAGGATGCCGGCCGAGCCCCAGGGAGCGGCCGAGATGGGCCCGACTCCCGTCTCCGGCCCGGCCGCCGGCTGCAGCGGGTGGTTCGGCAGATACGGCGCCAGGTGCGCGCGCACCCCGACCGGCCCGACACCCGGACCGCCGCCACCGTGCGGAATGCAGAACGTCTTGTGCAGATTCAGATGCGAGACGTCACCGCCGAAGTGACCCGGCTTGGCAAGCCCCACAAGGGCGTTGAGGTTGGCGCCGTCGACGTAGACCTGTCCGCCGGCCTCATGCACCTGCGCGCAGATGTCGGCGACATGCTCTTCGAACACCCCGTGCGTGGACGGGTAAGTGATCATCAACACGGCGAGTTCTTCGCGGTACTGCTCGATCTTCGCCCGCAGATCCTCGATGTCGATCTCACCGTCCTCGGCGGTCTTCACGACGACGACCTTCATGCCTGCCATGACGGCACTCGCGGCATTGGTGCCGTGCGCGGACGACGGGATCAGGCACACGATCCGCTGCTCGTCGCCGTTGGCGCGGTGGTATCCGCGTACGGCCAGCAGCCCGGCCAACTCGCCCTGCGAACCGGCGTTGGGCTGCAGCGACACCTTGTCGTACCCGGTGACCTCGGCGAGCCGCTCCTCCAACTCCCTGATGAGCGTGAGGTATCCCTGCGCCTGCTCGGCGGGCGCGAAGGGGTGCAACTGCCCGAACTCGGGCCAGGTGACCGGCTCCATCTCGGTGGTCGCGTTGAGCTTCATCGTGCAGGAGCCCAGCGGGATCATGCCCCGGTCGAGCGCGTAGTCCCGGTCGGCGAGCCTGCGCAGGTAGCGCAGCATCGCGGTCTCGGAACGGTGGTCCCGGAAGACGGGGTGCGTGAGGTAGGCGTCGTTCCGCAGCAGCGCCTCGGGCAGCGTGTCCTCAGCGGTCGCGTCGAGCGCCTCGATGTCTCCGTCGACCCCGAACGCGGTCCATACGGCGGCCAGTTGGGCGCGCGTGGTGGTCTCGTCGCAGGCGATGGACACCTGGTCCGCGTCCACGAGGTGCAGGTTGACGCCGTCCTCGCGGGCGGCGGCGACGACCTCGGCGGCCCGGCCCGGAACACGCGCGGTCAGCGTGTCGAAGTAGCCGCCGTGCACGACCTCGACACCGCCGGCGGTGAGCCCGGCGGCAAGGATCGTGGCATACCGGTGCGTCCGCCGCGCGATGCCCTTGAGCCCCTCGGGCCCGTGGTAGACGGCGTACATCCCGGCCATGACGGCAAGGAGCACCTGGGCGGTACAGATGTTGCTGGTGGCCTTCTCACGGCGGATGTGCTGCTCGCGGGTCTGGAGGGCGAGGCGGTAGGCCTTGTGTCCGTCGGCGTCGACGGAGACGCCCACGAGCCGCCCGGGCAGGCTGCGCGCGAACTTCTCGTGCACGGCCATGTATCCGGCGTGCGGCCCGCCGAAGCCCATCGGCACCCCGAAGCGCTGCGTCGTGCCGACCGCGATGTCCGCGCCCAGCTCGCCGGGCGACTTGAGCAGCGTGAGCGCGAGGAGATCGGCGGCGACGGTGACGAGCGCGCCGAGCGCGTGCGCCTGCTCGATCAGCGGCTTGATGTCGCGTACGGCACCGGAGGTACCCGGGTACTGCACGAGCACGCCGTTGATCTCGCGCTCGGCGATCTCGGCCGGGATGCCCTCGCTGAGGTCGGCGACGACGACCTCGACTCCGGCCGGCTCGGCGCGGGTCTCGATCACGGCGATGGTCTGCGGCAGCGCGTCCGCGTCGACCAGGAACAGGCCCTTCTTGTTCTTGCCCATGCGCCGCGACAGCGCCACGGCCTCGGCGGCGGCCGTCCCCTCGTCGAGGAGGGAGGCGCCGGAGGTCGGCAGCCCGGTGAGGTCGGCGACCATGGTCTGGAAGTTCAGCAGGGCTTCGAGCCGCCCCTGGGAGATCTCCGGCTGGTACGGCGTGTAGGCCGTGTACCAGGCCGGGTTCTCCATGACGTTGCGCAAGATCACGGGCGGCGTGAAGGTCCCGTAGTACCCGAGCCCGATCATCGAACCGAGGACCTCGTTGCGGTCCGCGAGGGAACGTAGTTCGGCCAGCACCTCGGCCTCGGTGCGGGCGCCCGGCAGGTCCAGGGAGTCGGCGTTCTTGATCACATCGGGGACCGCGGCGGCGGTGAGCTCGTCGAGCGAGCCGTAGCCGACCTGCGCGAGCATCTTGGCCCGCGCTTCCTGGTCGGGACCGATGTGGCGCTGCTCGAACGGAATGCCCTGTTCGAGCTCGGAGAGCGAAGTGCGAGGGGCGGTCATTTGGGAGGCCTCCTGGTCGGACACGACCTTCGAGGGCACCACGACAGTGGGGTGCCCGGACGGCCTCCCCCTCTGTCATCTCAACCTGAGAGCTTCACCGGCCACCCGAAGGTCACCGGCTTTCACCGTCGGTGAGAGCGAGAGCCGTCGCCGGCACCCGCCCTGCTTTCCAGAGTGACCTCGTCCGTGCGGTACGTGAGCCTGAGAGATTCCGGGGAGGATTTGCTCCTTCGGCGCCTCCGATGAAGTCTGGAGGACTCTCCCGCACGGGGTCAGCAGCCGCTCGCCAGCCTACCAGCGAGCGTGGAAGCCGAGCTCTCGAGTGGCCACCGGCCCGAATGTGCTCTTTTGTAGAGTTTACGAATGAGTTGCGACCAGGAGGAGGGCCCGTGCAGACCGATATCGATCCGCGCAACCTGATCGGCCGCAAGGCGTTCGACCGCACCGGCGCCAAGATCGGCACGATCGACGAGGTCTACCTCGACGACGCGACCGGTGTACCGGAGTGGGCGGCCATACGCACCGGCCTGTTCTCCAGGGACGCCTTCGTCCCCCTGGAGCCCAGCGAACTGATCGAGGGCACCCTGCACATCCCCTTCGACCGCTCCCTGATCAAGGACGCCCCCGACTTCGGCGTGGGCCGCCACCTCTCCCCCGACCAGGAACTCCAGCTCTACCACCACTACGGCCTCGACGTGGCCCCACCGCCCTCCCTCCCGGACCGCGACTTCGGCAAACTGGCGGGCTCGGACGACACCTGAGCCGAAGCGGCGGGAGGGTCGGCGGGTCTTCGATTCTCCGGGGGCGGTGGCGCGCTGCCCTGGACGTCGGCATCCGACGGCAGCGACTGGACTGCCCCACCATCGGGACCCCGCTCCACCAACTGCCCTGGCACCGCAGCCACTTCACCCGCGTCTCGCGTCACCAACGGCAGCGGCTCCGCCGGCTCCAGCTCGGGATCGTCGGTCCGGAACGTCCGTACCCGCCCGGGCCCGGCATCCTCCGGCGTCTCAAACCGCACGGTGACCCGCCCCAGCCCACTGCCCTGCACCCACCCGTGCCCGAACCCGGAGTGGTGCACATCGTGGCCCGCGGGCCAGCGCCGCTCCACGGGCGCCGTCTGCTCCCCGCCCTCTTCCTCCTCCGTGTGCTCCTCCTCAAGAAGGTCGGCCTGCTCTCCCGCCGCCTGCGCGAACAGGTCCTCCTGCGTGTAGTCGGCGAGGCCGGACACTCCCACTCCGAGCAGCCGCACCCCGCCCGTGGTGTCCACGGAGTCCAGCAACCGCGCCGCGGCCTCCCGCACCACCCCGGGATCGTCGGTGGGCCCGCGCAAGGTCTCGGACCGGGTCAGCGTCGAGAAGTCGTACCGCCGCACCTTGAGCACGATGGTCCGCCCCGACAGCCCGGCGCCCCGCAGCCGCCGTACACACCGGTCGGCGAGGCGCTGCACCTCCAGGCCCACCCGGATCCGGTCGTGGATGTCCACGTCGTAGGTGTCCTCGACCGACACCGACTTGGTCTCCCGCTCGGCCACCACGGGCCTCTCGTCGTGCGCCACCGCCATGGCGTACAGCGCGTGCCCGTGCGCCTTGCCCACCAGCCGTACGAGCTCGTCCTCCCCCGCCTCGGCGATCTCGTCGACCGTGGTGATCCCGGCCCGCCGCAGGTGGTCGCCCGTCGCCGGTCCGACCCCCGGCAGCGTGCGCACCGACAACGGCCCCAGCAGCGCCCGCTCGCTCCCCGGCTCGATCAGCACCAGCCCGTCGGGCTTGGCCCGCTCGGAGGCGATCTTCGCGAGCATCTTGGAGGCGGCGAGGCCGACCGAGCCCGTGAGCCCCGTGACCGCCCGTATGTCGGCTCGGAGCCGCTCCCCGGCCCGCCGCGCCGACTCGGCGTCCCAGGCCGCCTCGCCGGCCTCCAGATCCACGAACGCCTCGTCCAGGCTCAGTGGCTCCACAAGCGGCGACAGCGCCCGCAGCAGCGCCATTACCTGCTCGCTGATCGACCGGTAGAACCCGAAGCGCGGCACGAGATACGCGGCGTTCGGGGCGAGCCTGCGCGCCTGGGCCATGGGCATGGCCGAGTTCACCCCGAAAACCCGTGCCTCGTACGACGCGGTGGCGACCACCCCGCGCGGCCCGAGCCCGCCCACGACGACGGCCTTCCCGCGCAGGCTCGGCTTGGACGCCTGCTCCGCCGAGGCGAAGAAGGCATCCATGTCGAGATGCAGGATCGTGGGCGCGGTTCTCACATCTCCGATGCTGCCCTACGCCACTGACAATGCCCTGCTACGGCTTTTGCCGGGCCCTCAGACGGCCCGGTTGCGCCGCCTGGCCAGCTCGTCGGCGGGGTTGACCCCGACCAGCGTCTCACCGGTGTCGACGCGCTCCCCGTGCAGCTGCGACAGGGCGCTCTCCACATCCCGCCACACCACGCCCACGGCGATCCCGAAGACCCCCTGGCCGCCCTGGAGCAGGGCGTGGACCTCGTCCGGCGACGTGCACTCGTAGACCGTGGCGCCGTCGCTCATCAGCGTCATGCGCTCCAGATCCCGGAAGTCGCACTCCCGCAGGTGCAGAACGGCGCTGCGGATGTTCTGCAGTGACACACCCGTGTCGAGGAACCGCTTGACGATCTTCAGGACGACGACGTCCCGGAAGCTGTAGAGCCGCTGCGTCCCCGACCCGTGTGCGGGCCGCACGCTGGGCTCGACGAGCCCGGTGCGTGCCCAGTAGTCCAGTTGCCGATAGGTGATTCCGGCCGCCGCACAGGCCGTAGGGCCCCGGTAGCCGATCTGCTCGGACGCCATGGACGTCGCCCCTCCGCTGCTCGGCACGGCAGTGGGTCGATGCGGAGCGTGATCGGCCGCACTGCCATGAAGCCGGTACGGGCCACTGTCCCCGAAACTGCGTTCCGGGGCACCCCCAGCCGTACCGTCGCCGCTGCTTCTCACGCCGACCTCCGTCCTTGACCTGCCTTCTCGACGGTAGGCAGTCACCAGGGGTGCGTCAACGATCGCCACGCTAGGCACGCCGAGTGATAATCACCTTAGGAGTGGTTTCCCGTACCCCACCGCGGGGAAAGGCTAGCCGAATGCGCTCGCGGGGGGCCGCAGGACGCTCTCACACGCCGGTGGCAAATGCCAGCATTTCTCTGCCGGCTCTCGCTCTCACTGGCTGTTGGTCCCGAAGTCCTCGGGCGAGATCTGGTCGAGGAACTCGCGGAACTTCTCCACCTCGTCCTCCTGCTCGTCCGGGATCGCGATGCCGGCGTCGTCGAGCACACCGTCGCTGCCGTAGATCGGCGTCCCGGTGCGCAGTGCCAGCGCTATGGCGTCGGACGGGCGGGCGCTCACCTCGACTCCGCTGGCGAACACCAGCTCGGCGTAGAAGACGCCCTCACGCAGATCCGTGATGCGCACTTCGGTCAGCTCCTGGCCGACGGCCTCCAGCACGTCCTTGAACAGGTCGTGGGTCAGCGGTCGTGCGGGGGCCATGCCCTGCTGTGCGAAGGCGATCGCCGTCGCCTCCCCGGGCCCGATCCAGATGGGGAGGTAGCGGTCGCCTCCCACTTCACGCAGGAGCACGATCGGTTGGTTGGAGGGCATTTCGACCCGGACACCTACGACATCGAGCTCGTTCACACAGCAACCCTAGGCCGTGCCCGGGACGTTTGGGTAGTCGGGCCGGGATCGGGTGACCGATCAGGCGGCCGTAATCCCGCCCGGCTCAGGGCAGGCGCACGCCGAGCGCGGTCTGCACCAGCGCGGCGTGCAGCTTCACCGTGAGCCCCGCCAGTTCCTTCGTACGGGCCTCCGCGTGGGCCCTGGTCTGCGGATTGCGGTGCCGCTTCAGCGGCGCGACCACCTGGTCGACGAGCCCTGCCTCGCGGTCCGCGGCGGCCTTCATCGCGCGCAGGTGCCGGGGTTCGATCCCGAACCGCCCCAACTCCAGGACGAGCCCGGCCACGGTGATGGCTTCCGCGTCGTACACGCCGTCCGACAGTGGAGCGATGAGTCCGTACGACTCCCACTCGTCGAGCTCCTGCTCACCGATCCCGGCGGCGGCCAGCAGCTCGGCCCGCCCGATCCGGGCCGCCGTCGGGCCCTCCACGGGCTCCAGAACGACTTCGCCGTCCCGTTGACGGCCTACGGTGGGCAGCGGGGCGGCTTCCCCGCGCCCCATGGCGTCGAGGTGCTCGCGGATCACCTTGAGCGGCAGATAGTGGTCCCGCTGCATCCGCAGGACATGGGCGAGGCGTTCGACGTCGGCGGGGCTGAACTTGCGGTATCCGGAAGGGGTCCGCTGCGGCTCGATGAGCCCCTCCGACTCCAGGAAACGGATCTTGGAGATGGTGACTTCGGGGAACTCGTCGCGCAGCGTGTTCAGCACCGTGCCGATGCTCATCAGCCCGGTGTCCGCGGCGGCGGTACCGTGCCCGGCACCGCCGCTCGGTGTTTGAAGCATGGACCTTCCTGGGGGAATCCCCCGGACACAGTCCGAGGGAGGATCAGTAACCCCGCTGGCTCGCGTAGAACACCAGCCGGTACTTGCCGATCTGCACCTCGTCACCGTTGGCCAGGGGGACCGAGTCGATGCGCTCGCGGTTGACGTACGTGCCGTTCAGGCTGCCAACGTCGGCGACCGTGAAGGCACCGTCGGCACCGCGCCGGAACTCCACATGGCGGCGCGAGACCGTCACGTCGTCCAGGAAGATGTCGCTCTGCGGATGACGGCCTGCCGTGGTCAGCTCGCCGTCCAGCAGGAAGCGGCTGCCCGAGTTCGGACCGCGGCGCACCACCAGGAGCGCAGAGCCCAACGGCAGCGCGTCGACGGCCGCCTGCGCCTCCGGGGAGAGCGTCGGCATCTGCGTCTGGCCGGTCACCTCGGCGTCGTAGGCCTCGAGACCGGAGATGGAGATCGTGGACGTCGTCTCGGACGCACGCTCCGGGGTCACGCCGGGTCGCAGTGGCGCACCGCAGTTGGAACAGAAGCGGCTGTTCTCCGCGTTGCGGTTACCGCACCTCGTACACACCAGGGCCGACATAGGGGAAAACCCTCCACCCGTACTTGAGGTTGACGGTTGCCCAAAACCTATGGCGCCGGACTGCGCAGGGTCAACCGACGGCGCGTCCTGACCAGCGACCTGGTCACGGAACAGCGGGCGCTGGCCCTCCGCGTCCGGTTGTGCGCGATGGCGAGCGGTCTGATTGTCGCTGCTCTCTTTCGCACTCTTGCCGAACAACTTCGCAAACAACTTCACGGGCGATTCCCCTTGACCGAAACAGACCCGCCCGTGGGGCAGGACGAACCCTGATTGAACACACCGGTCGACCCGGACATCCTCACAACGTCCGTATCCACCAGACAGTTTCCACCACGCACCACCCAATCGGTGCGTCGACCCCCCGCAAGCTCATGCCCTCGCCGGACGGTCCCCATGCACCCCCGGTTCACCGGGAGGACGACCGAGCGTAGTCAGGCTGCTTCGCGACCCGCAAGGCATCCACGACGATCTTGCTCGACCGCCCGACGGTAACGGTGGCCTGCTCCTTCTCAAGAGTCTGCACCACGCCTCCAGGGATGTTGAGCGCCGGTTCGAGATCCTGCGGCTTGCCGATGACCTTGAAACGATAGGGGGCGTTGATCTTGTTCCCGTCGACACTCACGCTCTTGTCGGAGTCCGTCAGATAGGTGCCGGCCACCACACGTACGCCGTTCACCTGGATCGCCTCCGCGCCGGCCGCGCGCAACTCCTGGACCGCATCGAGCAACATGTCCGCCTCGACCGTTCCCTTCGTGTCGTCGATGGTCATCGTGATGCCGGGTCCCTGCGCGGCCACGGTGCCCGCCAGAATGCCGAGTTGCTTCTCCTTCTCGGCCGTCTGCTTGCGGGCCTCCTCGGCCTGGTCGGAGCTGTTCTCCAGCTCATCGCGCTGTTTCTGCAGACCCTGCTTCTCGTCCTCAAGACGCTGAGTACGGTCGTCCAGTTCATCGAGAATGCGCACAAGATCTTCCTGCCGTGCCCCGCGCAGCGCGCTGTCGCTGTTGCTGTTCGAGGCGACCTGCACGGCCAGCCCGAATCCGAGGCCGAACAGCAGCACGGCGACGATGAGTTGGGCCCTGCTGGCGCGCGGCGGCCACAACCCCTGCACCAGCCGCTGTCGACCCGTGACGGTGGGAGCAGGCGTCTCCTCGGCGACCGGCGCCTCCGCAGAAGCAGACGCCGGTACCTCTTCGGGAAGTTCCCTGCGCAGCCTGTTCTCCGGCTGCTCGTCCTCGTTGCTCATCGACCTCACGCCCGGAAGACGTGCCGGCGAATGGCCGCGGCGTTGGAGAAGATCCGGATCCCGAGAACGACCACGACACCCGTGGACAGTTGGGCGCCGACGCCCAACTTGTCGCCCAGGAACACGATCAGCGCGGCCACGACCACGTTCGACAGGAACGACACCACGAAGACCTTGTCGTCGAAGATCCCGTCGAGCATCGCCCGCAGACCACCGAAGACGGCATCGAGCGCCGCGACGACGGCGATCGGCAGATAGGGCTCGACAACCACCGGCACCTCAGGCCGGACCAGGATTCCGGCCACCACTCCCACGATGAGGCCCAGTACGGCGATCACGATGTGCCCTTCTCAGTTCTCGGCTGTGCTGTACGTACGATCACACTCGGCGCGGCGGGCAGCCGGAGATCACTCTCCACGGCGATGGTCGCCCTGATGCCGTAGTTGTCTTCCAGAGCGTTCAGATAGAGCCCGTCGGCACCGCTCTGGAACCTCGTGCTCAGACGCTTCCCATCCCCCACCGCGAGCACCGTGTAGGGCGGCACCAGTGGCCTGTTGTCGACCAGTATCGCGTCACCCGCGGCCCTGATCGCGGACAACGCCGTCAACCGCTGCCCGTTGACGGAGACCGCCTCGGCTCCCGCCGCCCACAGCCCGTTGACCACGCGCTGCATGTCGCGGTCGCGCACCCGCCCGGTGTCGGAGAAGTCCGCGGTCTCGCGCGGGTTGTCGCCGCCGCCGCTGCTGGCTTCCTTGGCGTCGTCGACGACGAGCTTCACACCGGGGCCGTGTACCGCGGTGGCACCGGACAGCATGCTCACCAGGTCCGCCTGGCCGCTGCCGCCGCTCGTCTTCAACGCCGCCCGCTGCCGCGCGCTCACGTCGTCCCGGAGCGTGTCGACGGTGTCTTCCAGCTTGTCCGCCGACTTGGTCTCTTTGTCGATACGGTCGATCAGTTCCTGACGCTCCTTGGCCACCACGGGGGCGGCCACCCGCGCCTGCGCCGCTCCCAGGGTCACGACAAGGGCCGCCAGCACCAGACCGGCAGCGAGACCGAGCTTCGTCCGGAGGGTCTTCGGCACTCCGCTCGCGCCCGCGGCCTTCTTCCGGGCGGCTGCCTCGGCGTAACCCTCGTCGAGGCTGTGGTCCATGACGTTGGTGAGCAGCGACATGGACGCGTCCGGACGCGCAGGGCGCGTGGGTGTGCTCCGAACGGGGGGCTGCTGCGGCATGCCGCACATCGTCGCACGTGGTGGCCTGTACCTCCGAATGGCCCCACCGGCGTGCCGGACAGGCCCCCTTGGGGAGGCATGTCCGGCACGCGCGCGTGGTCCGCGTTTTACCGTCCGGCGCTGTCCACGACCGCCGACCACTCGTCCAACAGGGCCTGCGCGGAAGCGTCGTCGGGCCCTTCGGCCCACAGATGGGTGACCGCCTCGGCCGGGTCCGGCAACACCATCACCCAGCGCCCGTCCGTCTCCACCACCCGCACACCGTCCGTCGTATCGACAAAGCGATCACCGGCCGCCTCCACGACCCGGCGCATCACAAGTCCCTTGACGGCCCAGGGAGTCGCGAGATCCCGCTTCAGGACGTGCGCCCGCGGAATCCGGGCATCGATCTGGCTCAGCGTCAGTTGCGTCCGCGCCACCAGCCCGATGAGTCGTACGAAGGCCGCGGCACCGTCGAAGACACTGCTGAACTCCGGGATGATGAAACCGGCCTTGCCGTCCCCGCCGAAGATGGTCGTCTCGTCGCGACCGACCCTGGTCAGGTCGTCCGGCGAGGTCGTCGTCCACTCGACCTGCGTCCCGTGATAGGCCGCCACCTGCTCGGCGATCCTCGTGGTGGTCACCGGCAGCGCCACCCGCCCGCTGCGCCGCTCCGCGGCCACCAGGTCGAGCATCACAAGCAGGGCCCGGTCGTCCTCGACGATCCGCCCCTTCTCGTCGACGAGCGACAACCGCTCGCCGACCGGGTCGAACCGCACCCCGAACGCGGCCCGCGCGGAGGCCACGATCTCGCCGAGCCGCACCAGCCCAGAGCGCCGCGTGTCCGCGGTCTCCGTCGGCCTGGACTCGTCGAGCCCGGGATTGATCGTCAGCGAATCCACACCGAGCTTGCCGAGAAGGCTGGGCAGCACGAGCCCGGCGCTGCCGTTCGACGCGTCCACCACGACCTTCAGGCCGGAGTCGGCAATTCCGGTCGTGTCGACATTCCGCAGCATGGACCCGGTGTACGAGTCGAAGACGCTGGCCGGGAAGTGCAGGTCCCCGATCTCACCGGGGAACGCACGCCGGTACTCCTGGCGCGCGAACACCCGGTCCAGCTTGCGCTGACTCCCCTGCGAAAGGTCGGCGCCCTGGCTGTCGAAGAACATGATGTCGACGGAGTCCGGAACTCCAGGTGTGGTCCGGATCATGATCCCGCCGGCACTGCCCCGAGCGGTCTGCTGCCGGGCCACGGGCAGCGGTACGTTCTCCAGGTCCCGTACGTCGATGGCGCTGGTCTGCAAGGCGGAGATGACCGCCCGCTTGAGCGCACGGGCGCCTCGGGAGTGGTCTCGGGCCGTGGTGACCGTAGAGCCCTTCTTGAGGGTCGTGGCGTAGGCACCGGCGAGACGCACCACCAGCTCCGGTGTGATCTCCACGTTCAGGATCCCGGACACACCGCGCGCACCGAAGAGGTGCGCCTGCCCTCTCGACTCCCAGATGACCGACGTGTTGACGAAGGCACCGGCTTCGATCGTCTTGAACGGGTAGACCCGCACATTGCCCTGCACGATCGATTCTTCACCGATCAGGCACTCGTCACCGATGACGGCGCCGTCCTCGATCCGGGCGGCACGCATGATGTCGGTGTTCTTTCCGACGACACAGCCACGGAGATTGCTGTGCTGGCCGACGTACACGTTGTCGTGCACGACCGCCCTGTGCAGAAAAGCCCCGGTCTTTACGACGACGTTCGAACCGATGACGGTGTGCTCACGGATTTCGGCGCCGGCCTCCACCTTGGCGTAGTCGCCGATGTAAAGCGGCCCGCGGAGTACCGCGTCGGGATGCACCTCTGCACCCTCGGCCACCCACACGCCCGGCGACAGCTCGAAGCCGTCGATCTCGACGTCGACCTTGCCCTCCAGGACATCGGCCTGCGCCTTCACATAGCTCTCGTGAGTGCCGACGTCCTCCCAGTAGCCCTCGGCGACAAAGCCGTAGACCGGCTTGCCCTCCTTCATCAACTGCGGGAAGACATCGCCGGACCAGTCGACGGGAACATCGGCCTCGACATAGTCGAAGACCTCGGGCTCCATCACATAGATGCCCGTGTTCACCGTGTCCGAGAAGACCTGACCCCAGGTCGGCTTCTCAAGGAAACGCTCGACCTTTCCCTCTTCGTCGACGATGGTGATGCCGAATTCCAGCGGATTGGGCACCCGGGTCAGGCAGACAGTGACCAGCGCGCCCTTTTCCTTGTGGAAATTGATCAGTTCGGTGAGGTCGAAGTCGGTCAGGGCATCACCGGAGATGACGAGGAAGGCATCGTCCTTCAACGCCTCTTCGGCGTTCTTGACGCTTCCGGCGGTACCGAGTGGCTTCTCCTCATTGGCATACGAGAGCTCCATGCCGAGCTCTTCGCCGTCACCGAAGTAGTTCTTGACCAGCGAGGCCAGGAACTGCACGGTGACTACGGTCTCATTGAGCCCATGCCTTTTGAGCAGCCTCAGCACGTGCTCCATGATCGGTCGATTGACCACGGGCAACAGTGGCTTGGGCATGCTTGAGGTCATGGGGCGAAGGCGTGTGCCTTCGCCTCCGGCCATCACGACGGCCTTCATGTCGGAAGCGTCCTCCTCTGAGAGACGACGGTCTAGCCGACTTCACCAGTCCTGATTGTCCCGCACTTTTGCTCAGCGGGCCATCGAGCGACTGTTACCGCCCCATCGGCAAGGTCAGTCGGCCGTGGCATCCGCACGCAACAGGCGGCGGACTTGTACCACGTAGAGGACTCCTGCCCACCAGTACAGCGTTGTACCCCATCCGGCGAACGCCCATCCGAAAATCGCTGCGAGTGACGGAAGCCATCCACTTCCGTCACTGAGCAACAGCAACGGGAACGCGTACATCAGGTTGAACGTCGCGGCCTTACCCAGGAAGTTCACCTGCAGCGGCGGATAGCCGTGACGCCTGAGGATGCCCACCACTACCAACAGAACCAGCTCCCGCGCCAGCAGTACCGCGGTCAACCAGATTGGCAGAATCTCGCGCCAGGTGAGTCCGACGAGAGTCGAGAGAATATAGAGCCGGTCCGCGGCCGGATCAAGAAGCCGGCCGAGGCTGCTGATCTGGTTCCAGCGCCGCGCGAGCTTACCGTCCAGGTAGTCGCTGATCCCGCTCAGCATCAGCACCAGGAGCGCCCAGGCGTCGCTCTTGGGGCCCCCGAACTCGGGCCTGAGGATCAACCACAGGAAGATGGGTACGCCGACGAGGCGCGCCATGCTGAGGATGTTCGGGAAGGTGAGCACCCGGTCTGTCTGGACGCGGGTCTCCTGGACCTCCACCCGGGGGCCTCCTGTGGGAAAACGTGCCAACGATGCTCCCTGACCTTACCCCAACGCAAAAAAGCTCTGGCTCTTGGGCTGCATGCCCAAGAGCCAGAGCTCTAAAAGGAGTTCGGCGGCGTCCTACTCTCCCACAGGGTCCCCCCTGCAGTACCATCGGCGCTGTAAGGCTTAGCTTCCGGGTTCGGAATGTAACCGGGCGTTTCCCTCACGCTATGACCACCGAAACACTATGAAACACATCAACCGCACCACACCCGTGACCATGGGCATGGGGTTGTTCGTGGTTTCAGAACTAACACAGTGGACGCGAGCAACTGAGGACAAGCCCTCGGCCTATTAGTACCGGTCACCTCCAGCGGTTACCCGCCTTCCAGATCCGGCCTATCAACCCAGTCGTCTACTGGGAGCCTTAACCCATCTAGTGGGTGGGAACACTCATCTCGAAGCAGGCTTCCCGCTTAGATGCTTTCAGCGGTTATCCCTCCCGAACGTAGCAAACCAGCCATGCCCTTGGCAGAACAACTGGCACACCAGAGGTTCGTCCGTCCCGGTCCTCTCGTACTAGGGACAGCCCTTCTCAATGTTCCTGCGCGCGCAGCGGATAGGGACCGAACTGTCTCACGACGTTCTAAACCCAGCTCGCGTACCGCTTTAATGGGCGAACAGCCCAACCCTTGGGACCGACTCCAGCCCCAGGATGCGACGAGCCGACATCGAGGTGCCAAACCATCCCGTCGATATGGACTCTTGGGGAAGATCAGCCTGTTATCCCCGGGGTACCTTTTATCCGTTGAGCGACGGCGCTTCCACAAGCCACCGCCGGATCACTAGTCCCGACTTTCGTCCCTGCTCGACCCGTCGGTCTCACAGTCAAGCTCCCTTGTGCACTTACACTCAACACCTGATTGCCAACCAGGCTGAGGGAACCTTTGGGCGCCTCCGTTACTCTTTAGGAGGCAACCGCCCCAGTTAAACTACCCATCAGACACTGTCCCTGATCCGGATCACGGACCCAGGTTAGACATCCAGCACGACCAGACTGGTATTTCAACGACGACTCCACCTGAACTGGCGTCCAAGCTTCACAGTCTCCCAGCTATCCTACACAAGCCGAACCGAACACCAATATCAAACTGTAGTAAAGGTCCCGGGGTCTTTCCGTCCTGCTGCGCGAAACGAGCATCTTTACTCGTAGTGCAATTTCACCGGGCCTATGGTTGAGACAGTCGAGAAGTCGTTACGCCATTCGTGCAGGTCGGAACTTACCCGACAAGGAATTTCGCTACCTTAGGATGGTTATAGTTACCACCGCCGTTTACTGGCGCTTAAGTTCTCAGCTTCGCCCAACCGAAGTCGGACTAACCGGTCCCCTTAACGTTCCAGCACCGGGCAGGCGTCAGTCCGTATACATCGCCTTACGGCTTCGCACGGACCTGTGTTTTTAGTAAACAGTCGCTTCTCGCTGGTCTCTGCGGCCACCCCCAGCTCAAGGAGCACGTCCTCTCACCGGTGATGGCCCCCCTTCTCCCGAAGTTACGGGGGCATTTTGCCGAGTTCCTTAACCATAGTTCACCCGAACGCCTCGGTATTCTCTACCTGACCACCTGAGTCGGTTTAGGGTACGGGCCGCCATGAAACTCGCTAGAGGCTTTTCTCGACAGCATAGGATCATCCACTTCACCACAATCGGCTCGGCATCAGGTCTCACCCTCGTGTCATCCGGATTTGCCTGGATGACGGGCTACACCCTTACCCCGGGACAACCACCGCCCGGGCTGGACTACCTTCCTGCGTCACCCCATCACTCACCTACTACCGTCTTGGGCCGGCGGCTCCACCACTTTCCCTTCCCCGAAGGGTCCGGAACGGCTTCACGGCCTTAGCATCAACGGGCTCGATGTTTGACGCTTCACAGCGGGTACCGGAATATCAACCGGTTATCCATCGACTACGCCTGTCGGCCTCGCCTTAGGTCCCGACTTACCCTGGGCAGATCAGCTTGACCCAGGAACCCTTAGTCAATCGGCGCACACGTTTCTCACGTGTGTATCGCTACTCATGCCTGCATTCTCACTCGTGAACCGTCCACCACTAGCTTCCGCTGCGGCTTCACCCGGCACACGACGCTCCCCTACCCATCCCAGCACCCGTTGGGGCTATTGCTGGAATGACACGACTTCGGCGGTACGCTTGAGCCCCGCTACATTGTCGGCGCGGAATCACTAGACCAGTGAGCTATTACGCACTCTTTCAAGGGTGGCTGCTTCTAAGCCAACCTCCTGGTTGTCTCTGCGACTCCACATCCTTTCCCACTTAGCGTACGCTTAGGGGCCTTAGTCGATGCTCTGGGCTGTTTCCCTCTCGACCATGGAGCTTATCCCCCACAGTCTCACTGCCGCGCTCTCACTTACCGGCATTCGGAGTTTGGCTAAGGTCAGTAACCCGGTAGGGCCCATCGCCTATCCAGTGCTCTACCTCCGGCAAGAAACACACGACGCTGCACCTAAATGCATTTCGGGGAGAACCAGCTATCACGGAGTTTGATTGGCCTTTCACCCCTAACCACAGGTCATCCCCCAGGTTTTCAACCCTGGTGGGTTCGGTCCTCCACGACCTCTTACAGCCGCTTCAACCTGCCCATGGCTAGATCACTCCGCTTCGGGTCTTGAGCGCGCTACTATACCGCCCTGTTCGGACTCGCTTTCGCTACGGCTTCCCCACACGGGTTAACCTCGCAACACACCGCAAACTCGCAGGCTCATTCTTCAAAAGGCACGCAGTCACGACGCACCGAGTAAACTCGATGCGCGACGCTCCCACGGCTTGTAGGCACACGGTTTCAGGTACTATTTCACTCCGCTCCCGCGGTACTTTTCACCATTCCCTCACGGTACTATCCGCTATCGGTCACCAGGGAATATTTAGGCTTAGCGGGTGGTCCCGCCAGATTCACACGGGATTTCTCGGGCCCCGTGCTACTTGGGTGTCTCTCAAACGAGCCGTCAATGTTTCGGCTACGGGGGTCTTACCCTCTACGCCGGACCTTTCGCATGTCCTTCGCCTACATCAACGGTTTCTGACTCGTCCTGTCGCCGGCAGACGACAGAAGAGAGATCCCACAACCCCGTATACGCAACCCCTGCCGGGTCTCACACGCATACGGTTTGGCCTCATCCGGTTTCGCTCGCCACTACTCCCGGAATCACGGTTGTTTTCTCTTCCTGCGGGTACTGAGATGTTTCACTTCCCCGCGTTCCCTCCACACTGCCTATGTGTTCAGCAGTGGGTGACAGCCCATGACGACTGCCGGGTTTCCCCATTCGGAAACCCCCGGATCAAAGCCTGGTTGACGACTCCCCGGGGACTATCGTGGCCTCCCACGTCCTTCATCGGTTCCTGGTGCCAAGGCATCCACCGTGCGCCCTTAAAAACTTGGCCACAGATGCTCGCGTCCACTGTGCAGTTCTCAAACAACGACCAACCACCCATCACCCCCGGTCTGCACCGGAGTTCACTGGGGCCGGCACTGAAGGCAGCCTCACGGCCGTACCCTCAGACACCCAACAGCGTGCCCGGCACTCCTGCTGCTTCCCTCGACGTTCCACGCTCCGAAGAGCAGTACTGGAAGGAGAAGACAGTCACGAGTGCCGAATAATCAACGTTCCACCCTTGAGCAACCAGCACCGGACATTCGCCGATGTACTGGCCTCTGACCTCACCCCGGAGGGATCGGTAAGAAGTGCTCCTTAGAAAGGAGGTGATCCAGCCGCACCTTCCGGTACGGCTACCTTGTTACGACTTCGTCCCAATCGCCAGTCCCACCTTCGACAGCTCCCTCCCCACAAGGGGGTTGGGCCACCGGCTTCGGGTGTTACCGACTTTCGTGACGTGACGGGCGGTGTGTACAAGGCCCGGGAACGTATTCACCGCAGCAATGCTGATCTGCGATTACTAGCAACTCCGACTTCATGGGGTCGAGTTGCAGACCCCAATCCGAACTGAGACCGGCTTTTTGAGATTCGCTCCACCTCACGGTATCGCAGCTCATTGTACCGGCCATTGTAGCACGTGTGCAGCCCAAGACATAAGGGGCATGATGACTTGACGTCGTCCCCACCTTCCTCCGAGTTGACCCCGGCGGTCTCCTGTGAGTCCCCGTCACCCCAAAGGGCACGCTGGCAACACAGGACAAGGGTTGCGCTCGTTGCGGGACTTAACCCAACATCTCACGACACGAGCTGACGACAGCCATGCACCACCTGTACACCGACCACAAGGGGGGCACTATCTCTAATGCTTTCCGGTGTATGTCAAGCCTTGGTAAGGTTCTTCGCGTTGCGTCGAATTAAGCCACATGCTCCGCTGCTTGTGCGGGCCCCCGTCAATTCCTTTGAGTTTTAGCCTTGCGGCCGTACTCCCCAGGCGGGGAACTTAATGCGTTAGCTGCGGCACCGACGACGTGGAATGTCGCCAACACCTAGTTCCCACCGTTTACGGCGTGGACTACCAGGGTATCTAATCCTGTTCGCTCCCCACGCTTTCGCTCCTCAGCGTCAGTAATGGCCCAGAGATCCGCCTTCGCCACCGGTGTTCCTCCTGATATCTGCGCATTTCACCGCTACACCAGGAATTCCGATCTCCCCTACCACACTCTAGCTAGCCCGTATCGAATGCAGACCCGGGGTTAAGCCCCGGGCTTTCACACCCGACGTGACAAGCCGCCTACGAGCTCTTTACGCCCAATAATTCCGGACAACGCTTGCGCCCTACGTATTACCGCGGCTGCTGGCACGTAGTTAGCCGGCGCTTCTTCTGCAGGTACCGTCACTTGCGCTTCTTCCCTGCTGAAAGAGGTTTACAACCCGAAGGCCGTCATCCCTCACGCGGCGTCGCTGCATCAGGCTTTCGCCCATTGTGCAATATTCCCCACTGCTGCCTCCCGTAGGAGTCTGGGCCGTGTCTCAGTCCCAGTGTGGCCGGTCGCCCTCTCAGGCCGGCTACCCGTCGTCGCCTTGGTGAGCCATTACCTCACCAACAAGCTGATAGGCCGCGGGCTCATCCTGCACCGCCGGAGCTTTCAACACCCACACATGAGTGCGGGAGTATCATCCGGTATTAGACCCCGTTTCCAGGGCTTGTCCCAGAGTGCAGGGTAGATTGCCCACGTGTTACTCACCCGTTCGCCACTAATCCCCACCGAAGTGGTTCATCGTTCGACTTGCATGTGTTAAGCACGCCGCCAGCGTTCGTCCTGAGCCAGGATCAAACTCTCCGTGAATGTTTACCCGTAATCGAGTGCACACACACGAGAGCGGAACAACCACCGGAATAAGATGATCGTTCACAGCGTCCTCGCTGTATGTTTTCTTCAAAGGAACCTCGCCCCAACCATCAGATGACGGCCGGGGACGGGGTATCAACATATCTGGCGTTGATTTTTGGCACGCTGTTGAGTTCTCAAGGAACGGACGCTTCCTTTGTACTCACCCTCTCGGGCTTTCCTCCGGGCTTCCCTTCGGTGTTCCAAACTCTATCAGTGTTTTTCCGGCCCTCTGACCACCGTCCTGCGAGCATGCAGAAGGCGACCCCGGGATAGGATCTGACAAGTTGGGTGCTGCCAGGCCAAGCAAAGACGCTTGGTTGCGTCGCTCGGCCTCAAGCAGGAGTACGACTGTACATGCGGCCGTAGAGCAGGTGCAAATCGCTTAGAGATGTGGTCTAGACCACTAATCCCGACCTCTCGTGCGGAATCGGTACTACATATGACATACCCTGCTGCTCAGTGTGCCGTCCGGGACAGGCAGTGACGGCCCCATCACACATCCACCCCTGGGAGGCTTCCCATGACCAGCGTGACGTCCCCGCTCGCAGGACGCGCCATCGGACTGACCGAGGTGCCCGATCCGGTCTTCTCCGGGGCCATGGTCGGCCCCGGCACGGCCATCGACCCCGTACGTGAGCCTTCCGAGGCCGTCTCTCCTGTGGACGGAGTCATCGTCTCCCTCCACCCGCACGCCTTCGTCGTCGTGGACAGCGAAGGGCATGGTGTTCTGACCCACCTCGGTATCGACACCGTGCAGCTCAATGGCGAGGGTTTCGAACTGCTCGTCAACAAGGGCGACACCGTGACCCGCGGTCAAAGTGTCGTGCGCTGGAACCCGGCCGCCGTCGAGGCCGCCGGCAAGTCCCCGGTGTGCCCGATCGTGGCTCTTGAGGCCACTGCCGAGTCCCTCTCCGAGCTCCGCGAGGACGGCGATGTGAAGGCCGGCGACAAGCTCTTCTCCTGGGAGTGACGTCAGTGCCGTCGTATGACGGTGTGCAGGACAACCACCGCGGCGGCGGGACCCGCCGCACTATCGGAGACGGGTGAGATGGAGACAACGCTGCGAGGCGTCGGTGTGAGCCACGGTGTGGCGATCGGCGAGGTTCGGCACATGGGGACGGCGGTTCTGGAACCGCCTGCCAAGCAGATTCCGGTGGAGGACGCGGAGCGTGAACAGGGGCGCGCCCGCCAAGCCGTGGACGCGGTGGCGGCCGACCTGATGGCGCGCGGCAATCTGGCGGGGGGCGAAGCCCAGGCGGTGCTCGAGGCCCAGGCCCTGATGGCCCAGGACCCCGAGTTGATGACGGACGTGGATCGCCGTATCTCGGTCGGCAGTACAGCCGAGCGGGCGGTGTACGACGCCTTCGCCGCCTACCGTGCCCTGCTGGCGGGTGCCGGTGAGTATCTGGCCGGTCGGGTGGCCGACCTCGATGACGTGCGGAATCGTATCGTCGCCCGGTTGCTCGGGGTGCCGATGCCGGGTGTTCCGGACAGCGACGAGCCGTACGTGCTGATCGCTCGTGATCTTGCGCCGGCCGATACGGCGCTGTTGGACCCGACTCTCGTGCTCGGTTTCGTCACCGAGGAGGGCGGGCCGACCAGTCACAGCGCGATCCTGGCGCGGGCGCTCGGTGTGCCCGCTGTGGTGGCGCTGCCGGGGGCCGGTGAGCTGGCCGAGGGGACTGTTGTCGCCGTGGACGGCAGCACAGGCGAGATCTTCGTGAACCCCAGTGATGAGAAGAAGGCGGAGCTGGAGGCCGCGGCTGCCGCGCGCAAGGCCGCTCTCTCCTCTTCCACGGGGCCGGGTGCCACCTCCGACGGGCACAAGGTGCCGTTGCTCGCCAACGTCGGCGGGCCTGCTGACGTGCCGGCCGCGCTGGAGGCGGGGGCCGAGGGTGTGGGGCTCTTCCGTACCGAGTTCCTGTTCCTGGACGACAGCAAGAACGCGCCGTCCGAGGACAAGCAGGTCGAGGCCTACCGGCAGGTACTCGAGGCGTTCCCCGAGGGGCGTGTCGTCGTGCGGGTGCTGGACGCCGGCGCGGACAAGCCGCTGGACTTCCTGACACCCGCCGACGAGCCGAACCCGGCCCTGGGTGTGCGCGGGCTGCGTTCGTTGCTCGACCACCCCGACGTGCTGCGCACTCAGCTGACCTCGCTCGCGAAGGCCGCCGAGGGACTGCCGGTCTACCTCGAGGTCATGGCCCCGATGGTCGCGGACCGCGCGGACGCGAAGGCGTTCGCGGACGCGTGCCGGGAGGCAGGCCTGCGGGCGAAGTTCGGCGCGATGGTGGAGATTCCGTCGGCCGCGCTGCGGGCGCGCTCGATTCTGCAGGAGGTCGAGTTCCTGTCGCTTGGGACCAACGACCTCGCGCAGTACACGTTCGCCGCCGACCGTCAGGTGGGTGCGGTGTCCCGTCTGCAGGATCCGTGGCAGCCTGCGTTGCTCGACCTGGTGGCGATGTCCGCCGAGGGGGCGAAGGCCGAGGGCAAGAGCTGTGGTGTCTGTGGCGAGGCCGCGTCCGACCCGCTGCTGGCTTGTGTGTTGACCGGTCTTGGGGTCACTTCCCTTTCCATGGGCGCGGCTTCGATCCCGTATGTGCGGTCGACGCTGGCGAAGTACACGCTGGCTCAGTGCGAGCGGGCCGCGCTGGCGGCGCGGGCCGCGGACAGTGCGGAGGAGGCGCGTCAGGCGGCTCAGGCGGTGCTGTCCGGCGAGTAGTCGGGCAGGAAGCCGTCCGTCGGTTCTGGTTCAGGGGCGCCCCACCACCGGGTGGGGCGCCCCTGGCGTGTTCAGTGGTGGTGTCCTCCTGGGGGCTGTTCCAGGTCGCCGAGGTCGGGCGGCACGCAGTAGTCGACGCCTGACTCCGGGGAGATGAGGTCGCCGGATTCGACGTCGGTGCAGTAGGCGTCGAAGACCTCGCCGGCGGTCAGGGGTTCCAGGCCGTCGCCGCGCAGACGCCAGCCGTAGATGCAGTCGGTGGTGTCGGGGCTGGTGGTGCGCATGACGAGGCCGCCGGGGCTTCGGGTGGCGATGCCGAGGGCGAGGACGCTGGTGAATTCGAGGGCTTCGACGTCGTCCAGGTGGGTGGCTCCGTCCTCGTCCTGGTCGGCGTGGAGGGCGCAGACGATGGTTTCGGGTGTTCCCGAGACGCTGCAGACCAGGTGTCGGTTGCCGGGTCGGGCAGTGTCGAGGATGCGGACGAGGAGGCCGGAGGCCCGGGTGAAGGCCGCGCGGCCGATGTCCTCGCCGCAGGTGGCGCAGGTGCCGAGGCGGGCCAGGAGTGTGGTCACGTACTCCCAGGTCGCCTGGCGGACGGCCTCGTCGACGAGGGCCGGGAGGAGGTCTGCGAGGGGCTGGCCCTCATAGGGCAGGGTGGGTCCGGTGGTGGCGAGTTCGGCGGTGAAGCGGGTGCGGCTGGACGGGTTGTCGGGGTCCAGGCCGCTGTCGGTGCAGAACTCGGCGTATTCCTGGGGGTCGAAGAGGGCCACGCTGGTGTGGCTGCCCTGCAAGGCTCGGCTCCTGAGGAGTGTTTCCACTTGTTGGAGGTAGGCGGTGTGGTCGTCGAAGGTGAAGCTGCGGTAGCGCCGCATGGCGCGGAAGTCCTGCTCGTCGGTCAACAGGCCGATGGTGCCTGCGATTTCGCGGCGCAGAACGCGTCGCATGGTCTGGTGGTCGGTGTGCGCCATTTTTCCCCCTGTGCACGGTCGATCAATGCTCACTCACAGTAACCGGCAGCACTGACAATGGCGTCCGAGCGAGGGGCTCGCGGACCAGGCGGTGCTGAATCATGCAGGTCAGAGCGATGGCGGCGCCGAAGACGGTCCAGCCGAGGGGGCCGGCGGCGATGGCCGCGGTGACCGCCAGTGGGCCGATGCTGCGCTGGGTCGACTGGGCGAGTCCGTGGAAGCCGAGGTAGGTGCCCTGCGCGGTACCGGGTGCGAGGGCGACGGAGAGTTCCCACGAGACGGTGGCGTGCAGTATTTCCGCCATGGTGAAGGCGGCTGCCGAGGCGGTGAGGAGCAGCGTCGCGGTAACGGCTCCGCCGGTGGCCGAGAGGGCCAGGGTGGTCCCGCCCAGGGCGAAGGCGGCGGAGAGCGGTATCAGCAGGTTGCGGGCGGCCGTCGTCGTGGTGCCGAAGCGGGCCAGGGGGACTTGGAGGGCCACGACCATCAGGTTGTTGAGGACCATCAGCAGGGGTGCCAGGCCGTGCGGTGCCTCGCTGGCGTGGGCGATCCACAGTGGCAGGCCGACCTTGAAGACGGCGTCGTCGAGGAAGAGGACGGTCTCGGTCGTGACGTAGGCGAGGTAGGTGCGGTCGCGCCAGGGGTTCGGGGGCTTGTTCGCGGGCGGCCTGTCCTTCGATGTCGCGATGACGCGCTGTGGTGACGGGGGTTCGCCGCAGCGCACGGTGAGCGTGGCGACGGCGACGAAGGAGAGGGCGTCGCCGAGAAGGAGCCAGTGGTAGGCGGCGGTTGTGCCGAGGGTGAGTGCGCCCGCCGCGGCGAGACCGCCCAGGGCCCAGCCCGCGTTGGCGACGGTTCGGCTGATGGCCTGGTAGCGGATGCGGTCCGGTCCGGCCACGCGGGTGGCGTACAGCTTGGTGAGCACGTTGGCGGCGCGGTCGCCGAAGCCGCCGGCGGCCGAGAAGGCGATCAGGAGGACGTAGTTGTCCGTGGTGAGCAGGGCGAAGGAGGCGAGGGCGCGCAGGAGTTGGAGGGCGGTGAGGACGCGGGTGAGCGGGAACCGGTCGGCGAGGCGACCGCCCAGGGGTGCCCCGGCGATGCCGATGGCTCCCGCGATCGCGGCGAGGGTGCCGACCTGGGCGACGGAGAGATGCGAGACGTAGGTGAAGTACAGGACGGACACGGAGGCCCACAGGCCACTGCCGGTGCGGTCGACGAGGGCGATCGCGAGCATTCTGCGACCGTCGCGTCCTCCGGGTATGCGTTTCGGCCGTCCGGTTTTGCGACGGATCGTACTCACTGCTCCCCCTTGCATCGCATTATGTATTGATACATAGTTGATGACGTGGCAATACAATATGGGATCAGTGGTACGACGGCCAAGGGGATTGCCGCGTCCGTCGAACGGTGCGTGGCCGACGGCGTGTTGGGGCCGGATGCCGCGCTGCCTCCGGTGCGGCGGCTCGCGGACGAGCTCGGGGTGAGTCCCGGCACCGTCGCCACCGCGTACAAGGAGTTGCGCCAGCGGGGCATCGTCGTCACGCGCGGACGGGGCGGGACCGTGGTGGCACAGGCGCCCGCGGTGGCGTCCCGACGGCCGCCCCGGGTCCCGGAGGGGCTGCGGGATCTGGCCGGCGGGCACCCCGACCCGCTCTTCCTGCCCGCGTTGGTGCCGCCGTCGCGGCTGTCCCCGGGTGCGCGGTCGCACCGGTCGACACCTCGACTGGCACGGTTGGAGGAGGCCGTACGGGACTGGCTGGTACGCGACAGCGTGCCCGTGGAGCAGGTGACCTTCGCGCACGGTGCGCTCGATCTGATCGGACGGCTGCTGTCGGTGGAGTTGCGGCCCGGGGACGCGGTGGCCATGGAGGATCCCGGGTATCACCATCTTCTGGACCTGGTCACGGCGTTGGGGCTGCGGAGCGTGCCGGTCGCCGTGGACGACGAGGGGCTGCGCCCCGATGCGCTGCGCGTGGCGCTGCGGGCGGGTGTGCGTGCCGTGGTGTGCAGTCCCCGGGCGCAGAACCCGTACGGCGGCAGCTTCTCGGCAGCGCGCCGCGACGCCCTGGTCGAGGTGCTCCGGGACGGACCCGAGGTACTCGTCGTGGAGAACGATCACGCGTCCGCCGTGGCGGGCGCTCCCCTGCGGTCGCTGGCTTCCGGTGGGTTGGCGCGCTGGGTGCATGTGCGGACGGTGAGCAAGTTCCTTGGCACCGACCTGCGGTGGGCCGTGGCTGCCTGCGATCGGACCACGCTGGCGCGGCACGACGGGCGGTTGCTGCTGACGTCCGGCTGGGTGAGTCATCTCCTCCAGGAGACCGTCCATGGGCTGATGACGGACGACGGCACGCGCGCGTTGGTCACGCGCGCTCAAGAGGCGTACGGACTGCGCCGGGAGACCCTCCGCAAGGAGCTGGGCGGGCGGGGGATCACAGCGCACGGGGTGAGCGGGTTGAATCTCTGGGTGCCGGTGCGGGACGAGTCCGCCGTGGTCAACGGGCTGCGGTCGTACGGCTGGTGGGTCGCCGCGGGGGCGCGGTTCCGCCTGTCGTCCGGGCCAGGGGTACGGATCTCCGTCGCCGAACTCGAACCGGCCGACGCGGTACGGCTGGCCTCGGACTTCGCCGCAGTGCTCGGCGAGGGCGAGTCCGAGGCCACCTATGGAGGATGATCGGCCTCTACGGGAGGGCGATCAGGCGCGCTTGCGGGCGAGGTCCTCGTAGAAGCTCAGCAGGTCGAGGTTGTCGATGGAGCCCGGGTTGACCGCCTTCTCCAACGGGGTGCCCTGGAGGAGGCGTTTGACGGGTACCTCGATGCGTTTTCCGGTGAGGGTGTGCGGGACGCCGGGGACCTCGATGACCTCGTCGGGAACGTGGCGCGGGGAGAGTTGATCGCGGATCGTCTGCTTGATGCGGCCCAGGAGTGCGTCGTCCAGGACGGCTCCGGGGGCGAGGTGTACGAAGAGGGGCATCCAGTAGCCGCCGTCGGGCTGTTCGATGCCGATGACGAGGGACTCCTTGATCTCCGGGAGCCGTTCGACAGCTTCGTAGATGTCGGCCGAACCCATGCGCACGCCTTGGCGGTTGAGCGTGGAGTCGGAGCGGCCGTGGATGACGACGGAGCCCCGGGAGGTGACGGTGATCCAGTCGCCGTGGCGCCACACTCCGGGGTAGGTGTCGAAGTAGCTGTCGTGGTAGCGCGTGCCGTCGGGGTCGTTCCAGAAGTAGATCGGCATGGACGGCATGGGGTCGGTGACCACCAACTCGCCGACCTCGTCGACCAGAGGTTCGCCGTTCGGGTCCCAGGACTGGAGGTCGGTGCCCAGGCCGGGGGCCTGCAGTTCGCCGATGTACACCGGCAGGGTCGGTACGGCTCCGGCGAAGCAGGAGCAGACGTCCGTGCCGCCGCTGACCGAGGCGATCCACAGGTCGTCGCGGACCTCGTCGTGCAGCCAGCGGAACCCGTCCGGGGGCAGCGGTGAGCCGGTGGTGGCGACGCACCGCACCGTGGAGAGATCGAAGTCGCGGGACGGGTGCACGCCGGCCTTGCGGCAGGCCATGACGTACGCGGCCGAGGTGCCGTAGAGGGTCGCTCCGGTGCGTTCGGCGATGCGCCACTGGGCGGCCGTGTCGGGGTACCCGGGGCTGCCGTCGTAGAGGACGATCGTCGTGCCCGTCAGGAGGCCGGAGACGAGGAAGTTCCACATCATCCAGCCGGTGGACGTGTACCAGAAGAAGCGGTCCTCGGGGCCCAGGTCGCAGTGCAGGCCGAGCTGCTTGAGGTGTTCTACGAGGATGCCGCCCTGGGACTGGACGATGGCCTTGGGGAGGCCTGTCGTGCCGGAGGAGTAGAGCACCCACAGGGGGTGCTCGAAGGGGACCTCTTCGAAGACGGGTTCCACGTCGGCCGAGGTGAGGGACGACCAGTCAAGAGCGCCTTCGGGGGCGTCGGTGCCCAGGAGGGGGATGTGGACCACCGCGCGGAGGGTGGGCAGTTCGCGGCGGAGTTCGGCGACCGTGTCGCGGCGGTCGTGTTCCTTGCCGCCGTAGCGGTAGCCGTCGACCGTGAACAGGACGACCGGTTCGACCTGTTGGAAGCGGTCGAGGACGCTGCGGGCGCCGAAGTCGGGGGCGCAGGACGTCCAGACGCCGCCCACGGCGGCTGTGGCGAGCAGGGCGACGACGGCCTGCGGAATGTTCGGGAGGTAGCCGCTGACGCGGTCTCCGGGGCGTACGCCGAGGGTGCGCAGTTCGGCGGCCAGGGAGCCGACCTGGCGGCGCAGCTCGGCCCAGGTGACCGGGCGCGGGTCGTGGGTCTCGTCGACGTACAGGAGGGCCGGTTCGTGCGCACGGGTCGCCGACGCGCGCAGGGCGTGCTCGGCGTAGTTGAGGGTCGCTCCGGGGAACCAGTGCGCGCCGGGCATCGAGCGGTCGCCGAGCACGCGCGCGTAGGGGGTCGAGAAGCGGACGTCGAACCACTCGGTGACGGCCTGCCAGAACGTGTCCAGTTCGTCGACGGACCAGCGGTGCAGTGCCGTGTAGCCGCCGTCGGCGGGGGCTCCGTGGTGTTCGGCCGCCCAGGACTGGAACCTGGTGACCTGTGCCTGGGCGATGCGTTCCGGATCTGGCTGCCAGAGCGGCAGAGGGTTCGCGGTCGACATGGGGCGGCTCCCGGGACTGTGCGCGTCGTGTGCGTCGGTCGCGCACGTGCGGGGGTGTGCGCGTGACGCGGCTGACACGGACGATGCCATGTGATCGACTTCTGCACCAGGGCACGCTCCACATAGTCCGTGCCGTGAAGATGTGGTCCAACCACGGGTGAACGGAAGTTGAACGACGCGGTTATCCGGGGCCCGCAATGGCAGGGTGAGCAGCATGGATGGTCGTGACCTGGTGCGTTCGGTGAAGGTGGTCGGTTCAACGGGGGCGGCACAGGGGTTGCGTACCGTACGGGCTGCGTGGCGCAGGAGGCGTGCCGACGCCACCGGGCTGCCCGCGCGGGGGGCCGAGCGGGCGCGTGTGCCCGGGCCGGTGCGGGATGCGGAGCCCGGGCCCGGCGGAGGAGTCATCCGGTTCAGCCGTTCCGAGCTGCGCATCACCGTCGCCGTGAACGGGGCGGTCTTCTGGGGCTGGGACGGGGCCTCTCCGGAGCCCTCGTACGCGCTCGCCGGGCGTTTCCCCGAGCCGGACCCCCGGGCCGTCCTGGAGCCGGACAAGGACGGCGGCTGGCGGGTCGTGGCGGAGCGGGTGACGGTCACCGTGTCGCGGCACGGCGCGGTCGAGGTGCGTACGCCCGGTGGTGTGACGCTGCGCCGGGATCTGCCGCCGCGCTGGTGGGAGCCGGTGGGCGGGGGCACGGCGCGCTGGATGCAGCGTTCGGAGGTGGCCGCGGACGCCCGGTTCTTCGGGCTCGGCGGGCGCGCGTCGGGCCCCCGGTTGCGCAACGGGACGTACCGGCTGTGGAACACCGACCCCGGGCGTGCCTTCGGACCGGGTGACGATCCGCTGTACATCACGATGCCGGTGCAACTGGTGGTGGCCGACGCGGCCACGCATCTGGTGTTCCACGACACCTCCTGGGTCGGCACGGTGACGCTGCGGGAGGGCGAGGAGGGTGCAGGTTCCGGGCACGACCGGGCGGGGGCGTCCGAGCTGCGGATGGACGGCGGTCCGCTGCGCTGCTGGGTGATCGTGGGCACTCCCGCGCGCGTGCTGCACGCCTGGGTCTCGCTCACCGGTGCCCCCGCGCTGCCGCCGGAGTGGGCACTGGGGCACCATCACGCGCGGTGGGGCTTCGGCAGTGAGCAGGAGGTGCGGCGGATCGTCGCCGGCTACCGGGAGCGTGATCTGCCACTGGACGCCGTCCACCTGGACATCGACCACTACGACGAGCACCAGGTGTTCACCGTCGACCACGAGCGGTTCCCGAAACTGCCGGTGCTCGCCGAGGAGTTGCGGCGGGACGGCATCCGGCTGGTGTCGATCGTGGACCCCGCGGTGAAGGCCGAGCCCGGGAACGCCGTCTACGACAGTGGTACGGCCGAGGACGCCTTCGTGCGCGAGGCGTCGGGGCGGCTGGTGCGGGGCGTCGTATGGCCCGGGGAGACGGTTTTCCCGGACTTCACGCACGCGCGTGTGCGGGAGTGGTGGGGCGGGCTCTACCAGGAGCGGCTCGCGCAGGGGTTCGCGGGTTTCTGGCACGACATGAACGAGCCCACGTCCTTCGCCGCCTTCGGGGAGTCGACGTTGCCGCGTTCGGCCCGGCACGACCTGGACGGGCAGGGCGGTGACCATCGTGAGGCGCACAACGTGTACGCGCTGTGCATGGCCAGGGCGGCCTACGAGGCGCTGCGTGAAATGGCCCCCCAGGAGCGGCCGTTCCTCTTCTCGCGCTCCGGGTGGGCCGGGATGCAGACCTACGGGGGTACCTGGTCCGGGGATGTCGCCACCGGCTGGCCGGGGTTGCGGGCCTCACTGTCGCTGGTCATGGGGCTCGGTCTGTGCGGGGTTCCGTACTCGGGTCCGGACGTGGGCGGTTTCGACGGGAGTCCGTCGCCCGAGCTGTATCTGCGCTGGTTCCAACTAGGCGCGTATCTGCCGCTGTTCCGCACGCACGCGAGCCTGCGTGCGGGGCGCCGGGAGCCCTGGGAGTTCGGCGCCGACGTACTGGAGCACGCGCGCGTGGCGCTCGTCGAACGGCGGCGGCTGCTGCCGTACTTCATGACGCTGGCCCATCTGGCGCGGCGGACCGGGGCACCCTATGTGCGCCCCCTGTGGTGGGGTGCGCCGGAGGATCGCGCGCTACGGGACTGCGAGGACGCCTTCCTGCTCGGCGACTGCCTCCTGGTGGCGCCGGTGCTAGATGCGGGCTCGGGCCGGCGTGCGGTGCAGTTGCCGAGAGGGCGCTGGTACGACACGGAGACGGAGCAGGTGTACGAGGGGCCGGCCCAGATCCTCGTCGACGCCCCGTTGTCGCGAATACCGGTGCTCGCGCGCGCGGGTGCCGTCCTGCCCGTACGCGGCTCGGACGGGGGGCTGGAGCTGGAGGTGTGGGCGCCCGCCCGGGGGCAGACCGGGGGCGGGCTGGTGGTGCCGGATGCGGGCGACGGCTGGGACGAACCGGAGATCGAGCGGTACATCGCCCGCTGGGAGGGCCGGCGGGTGGTCGTGGAGCGGGAGTCGGAGGACGGCGTGAGCGCGCCGTCCTGCCCGGTGCGGGTGCGAGGGCTGGGCGTGGGCTGACCTCAGATGTACCGGCCTTCGAACCAGGCCCTGACGGCCACGGAGTGGAGCGGGAAGGCGAGCTCCTCCGGCCTGCGCAGGAGGTGCCAGCCCTCCGTCTCGTCGGTGGCGGCGGACTTGGGCAGGGTTTCGACCGGGCGTTCGGGGAGGACCCCGAAGAGCAGGAGATGGCCGTCGGGCGAGCTGATGGCGTCGACGAGTCGTACGTCGCGGCTCGCGGCCTCGATGCCGGTCTCCTCACTGAGTTCGCGGACGAGGGCCTGCCGCCAGTCCTCGCGGTCGTCGACGTAGCCGCCCGGCAGGGCGACGCCTCCGCGCGCGGGGGCGACGGTTCGGGTGATGACGACCAGGGCGGTGCCCTTCGTGTCGTACACCGGCTGGAGTGCGACGGCGACGGGCAGCGGGTTGCGGTAGGCGACCGTGCCGCAGGCCGGGCAGGTGCGGGGCCAGCCGGAGACGCCCTCTCCGTAGGGCGATCCACAGCTCGAACAGTGGGAGTCCGGCGCGGAGTTGGGGACGGAGCCTTGAGTTTCGGACACCCGGCGGACTGTATCCGATCAAGCGGAGGGAGTCTTTCCGGGGGCCGTGCGCGGAACGGGAAACGGCCGGAGCCACCCCCGTGGGCCCCGGCCGTCCCTCCCCGTATCACGACGCCGTAGGTGGCTCGATGGTTCACCGAAACGCCCTGCTCATTTTCCGTTGCCCGTGGCACACTTCTGACGTTCCGTCAGATCCAGTGCTGTGGAGGGACGTTGTCGCGGACACGCACACCTGTGGTCACCGATTGGTTCACCGGGGACGGGGACGGCTTCCGGCTGCTCGGCACGCGTTGCTCGGCGTGCGCCTCGGTCTTCTTCCCGCGCGAGGACGGCCATTGCCGCAATCCGGGCTGCCGGGGCGGCGAGTTGGAGGAGGTCCCGCTGTCGCGGCGCGGGCGTATCTGGTCGTACACGGACAGTCGGTACCGGCCACCGTCACCGTATGTGAGCGATCCGGAACTTCCTTGGGAACCGTACGCGTTGATCGCTGTGGAGCTGGAGCCCGAGCGGATCGTGGTGCTGGGGCAGGCGGTTCCCGGGATCACCGTCGCCGATCTGACGGTGGGCATGGAGATGGAGGTCGTCCCCGGTGTGCTCGACGAGGACACGGAGACGACCTGGACGACCTGGCACTGGCGGCCTACGGGGGTGACGGCATGACGGGGGACGTGGCGGTGCTCGGCGCGGGCATGCACCCCTGGGGCAAGTGGGGGCGAAGCTTCGTCGAGTACGGGACGGCGGCGGCCCGGGCGGCGCTCGCCGACGCCGGGCTGGAGTGGCGGGACGTCGGCTCGATCGTCGGCGCGGACACGGTGCGCGGCGGATACCCGGGGTATGTGGCGGGCGCGACGTTCGCGAAGGCTCTGGGCTGGCAGGGCGCCCGGGTGGCGAGCGTGTACGCGGCGTGCGCGTCCGGGGCGCAGGCCGTCAACGCGGCGCGGGCGCAGATCCTGTCGGGGCTCGCGGACGTGGTGCTCGTCGTGGGCGCCGACGCCGCGCCCAAGGGGTTCTTCCGGCCGGCCGGCGGGGACCGGCACGACGATCCGGACTGGCTCCGGTTCCGGGTCCTCGGGGCGACGAACCCGACGTACTTCGGGCTGTACGCGCGCCGGCGGATGGCCCTCTACGGGGACACCCCGGAGGACTTCGCCCAGGTGAAGGTGAAGAACGCCGCCCTGGGTTCGCTGAATCCGTATGCGCGCTACCGCAAGCGGGTCTCCGCCGAGGAGGTCGCCGCGTCGGCGGTGGTCGCCGACCCGCTGCGGCTGCTCGACATCTGCGCCACCTCGGACGGCGGGGCCGCCCTGGTGCTGTCGAGCGTGGAGTTCGCGCGCCGGCACGGGACGGCGGACCCGGTGCGGATCCGCGCGGTGTCCACGGTGACGCCGCGCTACCCCAACACGGTGCTGGACCTCCCGGACATCGCCACCGACTCCGCGGCTGGCGCGCCACCGCCGGACGAGACCTTCCGGGCGTCGATAGCCCGCGCGGCCTACGAGGAGGCGGGCATCGGCCCCGAGGACCTCTCCCTGGCCGAGGTGTACGACCTGTCCACCGCCCTGGAGCTGCAGTGGTACGAGGATCTGGGGCTGTGCGCCGAGGGCGGGGGCGCCAAGCTGCTGCGGGAGGGCGCGACGGCTCTGGGCGGGCGCATACCGGTGAACGCGAGCGGTGGACTGGCCTCCTTCGGGGAGGCGGTGCCGGCCCAGGCGATCGCCCAGGTCTGCGAGCTGGCCTGGCAGTTGAGAGGCGAAGCGGGCGACCGGCAGGTCGCGGGGGCGCGGGTGGGGATCACCGTGAACCAGGGGCTGTTCGGGCACGGGTCGGCGGTGCTGGCGGTGCGGTGAGCGGCGGAGTGCCGCCCCACCGGTGCGATCGGCCCGCACGGGTGCGTGAACGTCTCATGAACTGGGCCTGGGCGTACGCCGGTGCCGTCATCATGCTGCCGTGCGCTCCTGGACGGATACTCTCCGCTTCGCCTTCCAGCCGGTGGTCAATCTGACCACCGGTGGAATCGCGGGCCTGGAGGTGCTTGTCCGCCCGGAGACCGGCGACATCCTGGCCGAGGCCCGCCGCGATCCCGAACTCGACGGCAAGCTGGCCGTGTTGGCGGTCCGCGCCGCCGCCCGCAAGGAGACGCTGCTGCCGCTGCACATCAATGTGTTCGCCGGCACCCTCGCCGACCTCGGCGGGCTCACCGCACTGCACAGCGCGGTCCGCGAGGCGGGACGGCTGCCGTGGGAGGTGACGGTCGACATCGTCCCGCCGTTCACGCACGTGCCGCGACGGGCGCTCCTGGAGGCGGTGTCCGCGCTGCGCGGCCAGGGGTTCCGGATCAGTGCCGACGGCGTCGGCGACGGTGACGTACCCCTGCGGCTGCTCACGGACCTGGCGCCCGACCTGGTGAAGCTCGACGCGTCGCTGCTGGAGCGGCCGGCCGCGGTGCGCGCCATGCGGACCCTGTGCGAGGAGTTGGGCGCCCTGCTGTCCGTGGAGGGGGTGGAGACCGAGGCGCAGTGCGCTCAAGCCCGCGCGGCCGGGGCCCAGTTGGCGCAGGGCGAGCTGTTCGCTCCACCGACGCGGGTCCCGGCGGCGGACGTATACGTTCCGCCCCGCGCCCCGGGTCTCGCCATGACGCCGCAGTCGGGGCCGTGGGCGCGGGAGTTCGTACGGCCCGCCGCGCTGCTGCCCGACACCGCGTCCGCCGGTCAGGTGCGGGCGCTGCTGACCGGCTCGCCCGACGTCTCCGGAGTGGTGCTCGTGGACCGGGACGGGGTGCCGGTCCGGTCGGTGCACCGGTCCCGCTTCCTGCTGTCGATGTCGGGGCGCTACGGCCACGCCCTGTACGCCGACCGGCCCGCGGCCAAGCTCGGTGACGTGCCGCGGACGGTCGGCGTCGACGCGACCGCCTGGGAGGTCCTGGACGTCGTCGCGGTCGGCGACGCGGACCGCACGTCGGACGACGTGGCGGTCGTCGACCGGTACGGACGGTGCGTGGGCGTCGTACGACTGGCGGACCTGGTGCGGGCCCTGGCGGAGACTCGGGTGGAGGAGGCCGCGGGTCTCAATCCGCTGACCAGGCTGCCCGGTTCGGACGCGATCACCGGTGAGGTGGACCGGCGGATCGCGGACGGACGTACGTTCGCGCTGAACTGGCTGGATGTCGACCACTTCAAACAGGTCAACGACGGGGCCGGCTTCGCGGCGGGCGACGAGTTGATCCGCTCGGTCGGACGAGCGCTGCAGCTGACGGCGTCCGGGCACACGCGCGTGGGGCACATCGGCGGGGACGACTTCCTGGTGCTCACCGATCCGGAGGGGCTGGAGCCGCTGGCCGCCGCCGTGCTGGAGGTGCCCTGGGCGGCCGGCGGCAGGGCGGTGACGCTGTCCCTGGCCACCGTGCTGTGCGTGCCGGGCAGTGTGGCCGACCATCGCCACGCGGCGGCGTCGCTGGCTCCGCTGAAGCAGGCGGCGAAGGCGCTGGACGGCACGAGCTGGGTGCTGGGCCGGGCGGGGCTGGACGGGTACGAGATCCTGCGCGGCGCCCCCACGGCGCCCGTACGGGCCTCCCGCACAGCGGCGGAGCCGCACGGACACTGAGCGGATCCGGCGGCCTCCTGCGGGGCTCCAGGGGCCGTCAGGGCGGGTGTCACCGTTGCCGTCCGCGACCTTGACGCTCCTTCGGCACCGGTGAACACTTCCCGGTGTCGGTCGACATCGCCGTACATTCTCGGCGTACCAGGCACTGCGCCGCGCGGGCCGCACCCGCGCCCGGGCCCACTCCCCCACGGGCGATCTCGGCTGCGACGGCACGCTCGTCACGGACGCCGGGCGGGGCTCGGGACCCTCCCTGCCTTCGGCTGAAGTCGCCAAGGGAACCGCACCCTGCACGGAGGACCGGGGCCGACCGTCCCGGGCCCGGGCCTAGGAGCCGCCATGAACAACGGAGACATATTCGTCGGTGAGGTCATCGGCACCGCGATCCTGATCCTCTTCGGCGCCGGCGTGGTCGCCGCCGTCGTACTGAACTACTCCAAGGCACAGAACTCCGGTTGGATCGTCATCGCCTTCGGATGGGGCTTCGGCGTGATGGCCGGGGCGTACACGGCCGCGCCGCTGTCCGGTGGGCAGCTCAATCCGGCGGTCACGATCGGTATCGCCATCGACACCGGGAAGTGGGACAAGGTTCCGCTCTACATCGCGGGGCAGATGGTCGGCGCCATGCTCGGCGCGGTGCTGTGCTGGCTGGTCTACTTCGCGCAGTTCCAGGCCAACGCCGAGGAGGAGATGGCGCAGCCCACGCTCGGGATCTTCTCCACCACGCCCACGATCCGCAACGTCGTGGCGAACCTGATGACGGAGATCATCGCGACCATCGCGCTCGTCCTGCCGATCCTGGCCTTCGGGCTCACCAAGGGACTCGGCACGTCCGGCACGGCGGTACTGGTCGTCTCCTTCCTGGTGGTCGGCATCGGTCTGTCGCTCGGCGGGCCCACCGGGTACGCCATCAACCCGGCCCGCGACCTGGGCCCCCGCATCGTCCACTCGCTGCTCCCGATCCCCAACAAGGGCACCTCGGACTGGAGTTACGCGTGGATCCCGGTGGTGGGGCCGCTGATCGGCGGGGCGCTCGCCGGAGTCATCTTCAACGCGGCCTTCTGACAACAGACATCGAGCAGTCATCCGAAAGCAGCCCTCTGAAGGATCCGAAGGAAACGACAAAGGGGTCGTCATGACGGACAAGTTCGTCGCCGCAATCGACCAGGGCACCACCTCCAGCCGCTGCATCGTCTTCAACCAGGACGGCGCGATCGTCGCCGTCGACCAGCGCGAGCACCGCCAGATCTTCCCCAAGCCGGGCTGGGTGGAGCACGACGCCACCGAGATCTGGTCCAAGGTGCAGGCGGTGGTCGCCGGGGCGATCGCCAAGGCCGGACTCCGTGCCGAGCAGCTCAGCGCGCTCGGCATCACCAACCAGCGCGAGACGACGGTCCTCTGGGACCGCGCCACCGGCAAACCCGTGCACAACGCCATCGTGTGGCAGGACACCCGCACCGCGGCTCTGTGCAAGCAACTGGGCGGCTCGGACGGGCCGGACCGGTTCCGCGAACAGACCGGACTGCCGCTCGCCAGCTACTTCTCCGGGCCCAAGGCGGCCTGGCTGCTCGACAACGTGCCGGGGCTCAGGGACCGCGCCGAGCGCGGCGAGATCGCCTTCGGGACGATCGACTCCTGGCTGATCTGGAACCTCACCGGCGGCACCGACGGCGGCCGGCACGTCACCGACGTGACGAACGCCGGGCGCACCATGCTGATGAACCTGGAGTCCCTCCAGTGGGACCCGTCCATCCTCTCCGCGATGAACGTGCCCGAGGCGATCCTCCCCGAGATCAGGTCCTCGGCCGAGGTCTACGGCACCGCGGTCGGCCAACTCGCGGGCGTGCCCGTCGCGTCGGCCCTGGGCGACCAGCAGGCCGCCGTGTTCGGGCAGGCCTGCTACGACGTGGGCACCGCGAAGAACACCTACGGCACGGGCAGCTTCCTGCTGCTCAACACCGGGAACCGACCGGTGCCTTCGAAGAACGGGCTCCTCACGACGATGGGCTACAAGATCGGCGACGAGGCACCGGTCTACTGCCTGGAGGGATCAATAGCCATAACGGGCGCGCTCGTTCAGTGGTTCCGGGACCAACTCGGCATCATCCGCAGCGCCGACGAGATCGAGAGCCTGGCCGAGAGCGTCGACGACAACGGCGGCGCGTACATCGTGCCCGCCTTCTCCGGCCTGTTCGCCCCCTACTGGCGCTCGGACGCGCGCGGTGTCGTCACCGGGCTGACGCGGTACGTCACGAAGGGGCATCTCGCGCGCGCGGTGCTGGAGGCGACGAGCTGGCAGACGCGGGAGGTCGTGGACGCCATGTTCCAGGACTCCGGGGTGCAGATCACCACCCTGAAGGTGGACGGCGGCATGACCAAGAACAACCTGCTGATGCAGCACCAGGCGGACGTGCTCGACGTACCGGTGATCCGGCCCAAGGTCTCCGAGACGACCTGCCTGGGCGCCGCCTACGCGGCCGGGCTCGCGACCGGTGTGTGGAACGGCCTGGACGAGCTGAAGTCGCACTGGCAGAAGGACGTCGAGTGGACGCCGTCCATGGAGTCCTCGGTGCGGGACCGCGAGTACCACAACTGGCGCAAGGCCGTGGAGAAGAGCTTCGGCTGGCTGGAGGAGGGCGACAACTAGGCACGCGCGCGTGCGTCCTTCGACGAGCTGCGGCTCGTACCCCGGTCGGCGGAGGTACGGGCCGCGCCCGCGTCAACTGGTGACGCTCTGGCGGCGCTTCGCGCCGTAGGCCATCGCGTGCTGGACGACCTCGATGAGGACCTCCTTGACCGACGACCGGTCGCGCGCGTCGCACAGCATGAGCGGTACGTCCTGGTCGAGGTCCAGGGCCTGCCGTACGGCTTCCACCGGGTAACGGGCGGCGCCCTCGAAGCAGTTGACGCCGACCACGAAGGGGATGGAGCGCCGCTCGAAGTAGTCGAGGGCGGCGAAGCAGTCCTCCAGGCGGCGGGTGTCGGCGAGTACGACGGCGCCGAGCGAGCCCTCGGAGAGCTCGTCCCACATGAACCAGAAGCGCTCCTGGCCCGGCGTGCCGAACAGGTAGAGCACCAGGTCCTCGCGCAGGGTGATGCGGCCGAAGTCCATGGCCACGGTGGTGGTGTGCTTGCCCTCCACACCACTGGTGTCGTCGACCGGACGTCCTGCCTCGGTGAGCAGTTCCTCCGTGCGCAGCGGCCTGATCTCGCTGACCGCGCCGACGAGGGTGGTCTTGCCCACGCCGAAGCCGCCGGCCACCAGGATCTTGAGCGTGACGGGCTCGACCGGAGGCTTGCCTCGCTCAGAACGCCCGAAGATCATCGATCTCTTCTCCTGCTTGATGGGGGGCGGGTCGGGTTCCGCGCCGGCTCACAGTGCCCGGAGGCCGCTGATGACGTCGCGGAGAATACTCTCGTCGACCAGTTCGGCAGGGGGTACGGGCCGTGAGACATGGACGAGTTCCTCGTCCACGAGGTCTCCGATGAGGACCCGTATCACGCCGATGGGCAGGTCGAGTTCGGCGGCGAGTTCCGCGACCGACTGCGGGGCGTCACGGCACAGACCGACGATGTCCACGTGTTCCGGGGACAGCGCCTGGTCCGCTTCGGAGTCGTCCGCCCGGGACTCCGCGACCACCACCGCGATCAGGTCGAGGCGGTGCTGTGCCGCACTGGTGGTACGGCCGCGCGTCATCGCGTACGGACGGACGACCGGTCCGGCCTCGTCGTCGAACCAGTGGCCTCTTCCCTGACCGTCTCTGCTCATGTCACTTCACTACCCGCCGGAGGACAGATCGGTGCGCGGAGCGGCGCCGAGATGCACACCGACCCGCTTCACGAGCAGTGTCATCTCGTAGGCGACCTGTCCGACGTCCGAGTCCGCTTCGGCGAGGACGGCGAGGCAGCTGCCGTCACCGGCTGCCGTCACGAACAGGAAGGCCTCGTCGAGCTCTACGACGGTCTGCCGTACGCTGCCCGCCTCGAAGTGGCGGCCGACGCCCTTGGCGAGGCTGTGGAAGCCGGAGGCCACGGCGGCCAGGTGTTCGCTGTCCTCGCGGGTCAGATCCTGGGACACGCCGGTGGGCAGACCGTCGCCGGAGAGCACGATCGCCTTGCGGATGCTGGCGACGCGCTCGACGAGGTCGTCAAGGAGCCAGTTCAGCCCGCGCTGGTCGGTCGTGTCGTGGCCGGTCGCCTTTGGTGCGGTCATCGACCGTCCCCCTTAGTTCCTTGTGCTGTGCCGCCTTGGACGTCGTCGCCCTCGGCGTTCTCCTCGCGGCCACGCTGCCAGCCGCGCTGGAGCGAGGCCATGCGGCTGCGTACCTCGTCGGCGTCGCGCTCCACGACCTCCGCCGGACTCGTGGTGCGCCGTTCGGGGTCCTTCTTCAACTGCGGGGCCAGGTTGGCCTGGCGCACACGTCTGGGCAACGCCCCGATGTCGGGCCCGGTTCCGCCCGGTGAGGTGTCGGAGTCCGGAACGCTGGACGCGATCTCGGCACGCCGGGTGCGTCTGGGGAGGGCGGGAGTCCCAGGCGCCTCAGCGGGTCCGCGCCCCGGGGAGGCCGGGGGCACCGCGGATTCGCCGCGCCCACCAGGTACGTCGGTACGGCGCCGTAGCGGCGTGTCTCCGCGCCGCCGGGCCGGCAGCGGTGCCGGGCCCTCCGGGTCGGCTCCGCCCGGGGGCGTGGAGAGGCCGTCGAAGCCGCCGTCCGAGGAATCCCCCGGGTCCCGCCGGGAGCGCTGCTCGACGACCGGGCGTCCGTGGGAACTCACGAGCTTGGGCGTCCGGCGCCGGGGCAGCGGAAGCGGTTCGCTCCGGTGGGCGTCCGCATCCCCGCGCGGTCCGTCGTGGGCCTCGGAGACCTGCTGGCGCGCGTCTACGGGGCGGACGGGGGCGAGGTCGTCCCGGAGGCCCGGGCGGCGCGGGCGGAAGACCTCGCCGCGCTCAGCGTCCTCGTCGTCGAGGGCGTTCGGGAAGCCCGCGAAAGCGTCCAGGTCGACCGGGGCCTCCAGTTCGACCGGCCCGTGCAGGAGGGCGGGCGGAAGGCCGGGAAGCTTCACGGGCACCTGGGAGAGCGCGGAGCGGTGGCTCTCCTCGAACTCGGCCTCCTTCGTCGGCTGGGGCCGGTCGAGGCGGAAGCCGATGCCGTTGGTGTCCGGGACCTCGTCGCTCAGCAGAGCGTCGGGGATGAACACGACAGCGGTCGTGCCGCCGTACGGGGAGGGCTGGAGCGAGACGCGGACGTTCTGCCGCTGGGCGAGCCGGCTGACCACGAACAGGCCGAGCCGGTCGGTGTCGGAGAGTTCGAACTCGGGTGTCTCCGCGAGCCGGAGGTTGGCGTCCAGGAGTGCTTCGGCCGCCATGCCGAGGCCCCGATCGTGTATCTCCAGGGTGAAGCCGTTGGCGACCCGCTCCCCCAGGACCTGGACCGCGGTGTGCGGCGGGGAGAACACCGTGGCGTTCTCCAGGAGTTCGGCCACCAGGTGGGTGAGGTCCGCGACGGCGGGGCCGGTGACGGCGATCCGCGGCAGCCGGCGGACCTCGATGCGCTCGTAGTCCTCGACCTCGGCGACGGCCGCGCGGACGATGTCCATGAGCTGGACCGGCTTGCGCCACTGCCGGGACGGGGCCGCCCCGGAGAGGATCACCAGGCCCTCGGCGTGACGGCGCATACGGGTCGTCAGGTGGTCGAGGCGGAACAGGTCCGCGAGTTCGTCGGTGTCCTCGGTCCTGCGCTCCATGGTGTCGAGCAGGGTGAGCTGCTTGTGCAGCAGGACCTGGCTGCGCCGGGCGAGGTTGACGAAGACCTCGGAGACTCCGGAGCGCAACTCGGCCTGTTTCACGGCGGCTTCGACGGCCGCGCGCTGCAGGGTGTTGAGGGCCTGGCCGACCTCGCCGATCTCGTTCCGGTCGTACTCCAGGCGCGGGACTTCGGTCTCCACGTCGACGACTTCGCCGACGGACAGGCGGCGCATCACGCTGGGCAGCCGGACACCGGACGCCTCGTGGGCGTCCAGGCGGAGTTGGCGCAGGTCGCGGATGAGGCCGCGGCCTATGCGCACGGACAGGAAGAGCGAGAGGAGCAGGGCGATCAGGCCGAGGACACCGGCGACGGCCGCCTTGAGGATGACGTTCATCGCGACGGGGCGGACACGGTCCTGATAGCGGTCGTTGGCCTGGTCGTCGAGGGTGCCGAGCTTGTCCAGCACGGCACCGGCCGCGGTGTTCCAGGTCTGTGCGGTGACGTTGCGGGGCTCGCCGGACTCGGAGGAGGCGGCGGCCTGTTCGGCGACGCGCAGCGGGGCGCTGGCCGCGTTCTTCCAGAAGCGATCGAAGTGGTCGCGCTCCGAGGAGGGCAGCAGCGGCAGGTTGACGTCGTACATCAGGGTGCGCTCGGCCACGAGGTCGGAGACGGCGCGGGTCTCGTCCCGGGTGAGCTTGCCGACGATCAGCGAGGAGCCGAGCAACGCGTCCTCGCGGGAGAGGAGTTCACGCGCGCGGGCGAGGTTGACGAGGGCACGGTACTGCTTGTCCATCTCGACGTTGTCGACGACGTGGAGGTTGGTCAGCAGCACGTAGCAGGGGTTGACCAGGCGGTTGTAGAGATCGAGGGCCTGGGCGCGGTTGACGGTGCCGTCCTCGACGCTGCGCCGCAGGGACTCCAGGCCGTCGAAGGCGTCGAGCACGGCGGAGACACGGCTGTCGGTGGCCTGGCCCATCGCGTCGCGGACGTCCGGGTTCCGGGCGTTCTTGCGGATCTTGGCGACGGCTTCGTCGGTCGCGGTGCGGCTGCGCTTCAGGTCGGTGAGGCCGTCGGCGGCGCGCGGGTCGGCGAGATAGACCAGCGACTGGCGCCGTTCCTGCTGGATGACGCGGACCGTGTCCTCGGTGGGGTAGCCGATCTTCTCGACGACCGACGACACGTTGAACAGGTCTCCGGCCGCCCGGCCGGTGAGGACCGTGGCGAACGCCCAGATCGCGGTCAGTGACACGAGCGGCACGAGAAGGAGCGCCACGATCTTCCGGCGGATGGACTTCCCGCGAAAGCGCATGGCCTCCCCCAGCTGGACCCCCGCCGACCGGGGGTACACATGTGCGTCAACAAACGGCGCGAGCCTACTACTGACACACAGGTAACTCGAAGAGCTGTCCGGAGCGTGAACTTCCGCACCAGAGACCGGACATGGGGAGGTGTCAGGGCATTACGGGAGATTGCCGCCCTGATTCCGCGACGTTCGCCGGACCTGACCGGATCGACCCACTTGGCCAGTTGGCTGGAAATTTTCGTTCCTTGGGAATCTTCGTGGGATGTTGTTCGTCTTTCTCTACGGGATATGGGTGCGGAACCGGCCACAGGAGCCGCATCCGCATCCGGGCGGCGTAAAACAGGGCAGGCCGGGCACCCACTGGGGAGCCGGAGTCTTCGGACTCGGGAGCGAGTGGTGTACCGGCGGTGGGGAGGACACGTTGATGGGCACGGCGGAGCGGCAAGAGGCGCTTGAGGACGGCGTGACGGCGCGGTCGACGGGGGACGGCGGGGCTCCGGCGCGCTCGGGCGCACCGAAGGCGGCGGGGTTCGAGGGGCCGCGTGCGGCCCGCGCGGCAGCCGAACAGCAGGAGTACTACAGGCCGTTGTGGATCGAGGAGCCCGCGCGTCGGCGTCGGCTGCCCGATCCGGTGCGTACGGCGGCCGTGCGGGCGGTGCTCATCATCGCCGTGACGCTGATCCAGGCGACGGTGGCCTTCCTGTGCACGATGGCCGGGTCCTGGCTGGCGTTCCCGATGGTGATCAGCAGCGTGGTCAGCACGGTGGTGGCCACCTGGGGCGTCCTCGACGTCTGGGTGACCCGCCAGATGTGGAACCAGCGCAACGGCGTCGTCTCGGAGCCCAGCAGCACGGCACGGACCCTCCGCCGTGAGCGGCGTCGGGCCCAGCGTCAGGCTAAGGCCACCCGGCGGGCACAGGAGCGGATAGCCCGCAAGGGCGGTGCCGGGCAGCTGTCCCAGTCCCACTCCTGAGGTTCGCCTACGGGGTCGGCGCCGGTCGCTTGAACATCCGGGTCGCCGTGATCTCGCTGTGCACCGACTCCCCTTCTCCGGCGGGGGCCTGCTGCGGCAGTCCCGGCCGGAGATGTTCCTCCACGCTGATGTACTTGAGGCCGGCCCGCAGGTCGGCGTCGTTGCGCAGCCGGATGACCAGTGGGAACTCGGCCAGTGCCGTCGTGTCGAACAGGCCTGTGGTGTACAGGAGTTGGACACCGAGCGCGTCGGACACGGCGCGCTGCAGCTCCAGCAGATAGGTGGCGTTGGCCCGCCCGATGGGGTTGTCGAGGAAGAGCGTGCCGGCGTGCCGGTGCTTGTCGCGGCCCCGGTCGTTCGAGCGCAGCGCGGCCATCGTGCAGTACAGGGCGATGGCCGCGGTGAGCAGCTGACCGCCGGAGAACACATCGCCCATCTGGCCGACGGGGACACGCTCGGCACGCAGTACGGCGTCCGGCTTGAGGATCTCGACGGCGACCCCCTTGGGCTCCAGGGCAGCAGCAACTCCCCGTAGCAGCAAGGACATTCCGTCGCGCCGCATGTCCGAGTTCTTCTTCACGGCGGCCCGGGTGGCCTCGTCGACGACCTCGCCGAGCCGCTCGGTCAGCGTGGCCTGGTCGGGCTCCTCGAAGCGGATGCGCAGGAACTCCTGCCCGGACCACTCGCCGAGCCCCTCCGGCAGCCGGGACAGCCGCTGCGCCGACCGCAGGGTGGCGAGCGCCGACTCGACGAGCCCGCGGAGCCGGTCCACGATCGAGTCGCGGTTGCGTTCCAACTGCGCCAACTCGTCGGTGAGGACCCGGAGTCGGGGCGCGAAGGCGTCGGCCCACTTCTGCGCGTGCTCGGGCAGGGAGGACGCCGGCAGCTCACGGATCTGCTGCCGGGCGGGAGTCCGCACCTGCTCGTACCGCGTGGAGTTGGCGTGCCGCACGAGCACATCGCTCGCTTCCCGTACGGCACCCTCGGCGGCGGACAGGTCGGTGGCGCAGCCGCGCAGCGAGCGGCGGGCCTCGGCCGCGGAGTGCCGGGCCTCCTCCACACCGCCCGGGTACGGCTCGGGCTCCTCCTGGTCCTCGTCCGAGGAGTGCTCGCGCAGCAGGTCCCGCAGCATCGCGGCGGTCTCGTCGAAGCCGCCGGCCCCGTCCTCGGCGGCGCGATGGGCGTCGAGGAGTTCAGCGTGCGCCTCGCGGGCCTGGCCCAACGCGTCGGTGCGGGAGGCGAGTTCGGCCGTGGCGGTGCGCAGCAGGGCCTGGGCGTGCTCGGCGTCGCGCGGGACCAGCTCCTCGGCCAGCTCGGTGTGCGCCTCGCCGTCCTCGGGCGCGTGCCGTTCGGCCTCGCCGCGCAACCGCCCGAGCTGCTCGCTCGCGTTCGACACCCGGGTCTCCAGCAGCTGCACCAGCTCCTCGGCGCGCGCCGCGGCGGCCTGCCGGGACGGCCCGTCGGAGCCGTCGGGCGACTGCAGCAACTGGGCCGCACGGGTACGGACCTTGTTGCTGAGCCGGTCCAACTCGGCGATCGCCGCGCTCTCGTCGCTCTCCGCCCGCGCCTGCTCGGCCCGCAGGTCGGCGCCGACGCCGACCTTCTCGTAGAGCTGGGACGCGGCGCGATAGGCCTCGCGCAGGGCGGGCAGCGACGGCTTCGGAGCGTCCGGGCCGTCTGCCGGTACGTCGTCCGGGGCGCCCGCGATCTCGGAGCGCTCGGCGCGCAGCGCGCGGGCCGTACGGCGGGCGTCGTCGGCCGCGCGCTGGGCGGCGCGGCGGTCCTCGTCGGCGGCGCGGGCACGCTCCAGACAGGACTGGGCGCGGGCCTCCGACTCGGTTGCCTCGTCGGCCAGTTCACGCAGCTTGACCTGCCAGCCGGCGCGTTCCCGCAGCCGGAAGGCGAGTCCGGCGAGGGCGTCGGCGGCACGCCGGGCCTTCTGCGCGGTCTCCTGCCGCTCGTCGCGCACCTGGGCGGCCTCGGCGGCGGCTTCGTCGGCCTCGGCCCGCACCGTCCGCGCCTCGGCGAGCTCGGCCTCGGCCTCCTCGGCGAACGCACGCGTGTCCTGCGCGGACTGCGCCAGCTCGTCCAGCCGCCCGCTCGGACAGCCGGTGCGCCAGGACGCGAGCCGCGCCGCCAGCTCCCGGTCCTTGCCGAGCCGGGCGGCGAGCGTGCGGATCTCCTCGTCCCGCTCGGTCGCCCGCGCGCGCAGCGCCTGCCGTTCCTCGTCGGCGGCGTGCTCGTCGTGCATGGCCGGGTTCGGCGGGACGAGGAATACGTCGGAAGAGGGGCTGTTCTGTGCGTCGGGCGCCGGGGTCGGGGCGAGCAGGGCGGCGGCCGTACCGACGGCCACGGCGGATCGGGGCAGCAGGGCCGCGTCGTTGAGCGCCTCGCGGGCACGTGCGTGCGTGTCCGGGTCGGTGATGATCACACCGTCGACCAGCTCGGGCCGGGCGGCCAGCACGCGCGCGTGGTCGGTGGGGTCGACGGCCTGGGCGAGGTAGCGCCAGCCGGGCAGAGCCGGGATGCCGTGCTCGCCCAGGTACTCGACGGTGGCCAGCACGTCCGGGCCGGGCGGCAACAGCCCGCCGTCACCGAGCGCGCCGAGGATCCGGGAGTCGTCGGCGGCGGCGGTGCGCAGGTCGAAGAGCTGTCGCTCGCTGGAGGCGACCCCGTCGTCGAGCAGTTCACGCAACTCGTCGGCGAAGCGGTCGAGTTCCTCGGGGGTGAGGGGGCCTTCGGCGAGGGGGCGGGCGGGGTTGGTGGTGCCGGCGTGGGTGACGGGGGTGGTGTGGGCGGCGGAACCGCCGCTCGCCGCAACCTCGTTGGCCCCGCGTGGCATAGGCACACCACCGGCACCACCGGCACCACCGGCACCACCGGCACCACCGGCACCACCGGCACCACCGGCACCACCGGCACCACCGGCACCAGGCAGGCTGAGCAGCTCCGCGAGTCGCTCCTCCCCCGCCAGCCCCTCCGCGAGGCGCCGTTCCGCGTCGTAGGTCCGCTCGGCGGCGGTCGCGGCGTCGGACGCGCGGGCCGCTGTCAGCTCCGCGCGGGACTCCGCCGAAGCGGCCTCGCGGGCGTGCTCGGACGCCCGGCGGGATGCCTCGCGCGCCGTGTCCCAGGCGGCCACGGCCGTCTTCTCGGCGTCGCTCGCGGCGAGGGCCGCGCGTGCCGGGTCGGCGTCGGGAGCGCTGTCGTCGAGCCAGCCCGCGCGCACCGCCTCGGCGGTCTCCTGCTCGACCTCGGACAGTCGCTGGCGCAGATGCCCGATCTCGCTGCGGGCGCGCTGTGCCTCGGTCGCGGCGGAGGTCGCGTCCCGGTGCGAGGTCTCGCCGACCTCCTGGAGGGCGGCGGAGCGCTCCTCGCCCTCGTTGGCGAGGTTCTCGGCGTTCTCCGCGGCCTCGTGCAGGGCCCGTACGAGATCGACGGCGGCCTTGGCGCGGGCGGCGAGCGCCGGTGCGGCGTCCCGCTCGGCCTCACGGATCGCGACGGCCACACGCGCGGAGCGGTCGGCGGCGGCACGGTGGCGCAGGACTGCCTCAGCGGCCTGCCAGGCGGAGTGCAGGGTGCGGGCGTCGGCCAGCTCGCGCTTCTGCGCGGCGGCGGACTTCTCCGTCGTGGCGAGTGCCAACGAGGCGTGCCGGTAGGCCAGTTCGGCAGCGATCAGCGCGCTGCGCTCGCGCGCCCCCTCGCAGCGCGTGACGGCGTACGCGGCGGCGGTGACCCGCTGGGCGAAGTCGGCGGCCCGCACCCGCTCCTGCGCGCCCCGCGCGGACAACCGTCGGGCCAGGGTGCGGGTACGGCGCTCGGCGCCGGCGTGGATGTCACGCGCGCGTGCCCGCGCCTCGGCGGCCTCGACGATCCGGCCGAGCAGGTCCACGGACCCGGCCGTGAAGTCCCGTTCGGCGATCAGCTCGGCGCGCCGCCCCAGCTTGCTGCCGAAGCCGCCGACCAGGTCGGCGAGCCCGTCGGTGTCCCGGGTGTCGGTGACCGCGCGGAGCAGCAGGTCGGTGAAGTCGGAGTCCTTCTTGACCGCGAAGAGGCCGGCCGCCTCACCTTCGTCGGCGTTCATCTCCCGCTGGTAGCGGAAGAGTTCGGGGTCGAGACCCAGGTCGCCCAGGTGCTCGATCCAGCGGTCGTGGATCTCCTCCCAGTGCACTTCGAGGTGCGGATACGCCTTGCCGGCCTCGGCGATGACGTCCCGGAACCCCTTCATGGTGCGCCGACGGCCCTGCGCGCCGGACGCGCCCTCGACGGGCGGCCGTACGGAAGTGGCCTCGGCGACGGGGAGGTTGTCCAGGCTGAGTCCCGGACCGGGCCGGAACGAGTACCAGGCCTCGGCGAACTTCCTCGGGTCGTTGGAGACTTGACGCCCCCGCCACTCGCTGACCTTGCCGACGACCACGCACTCGCCGGTCAGCGTGTGCTGCCACTCCAGGGCCACATGCCCGCAGTCGTCGGCGAGGAGGAACTTGCGCAGCACACCGGAGCTGGCGCCGCCGAGTGTATTGCGGTGCCCCGGCAGCATCACCGAGAAGATCAGCTTGAGCAGGACGGACTTGCCGCCGCCGTTCTCCAGGAAGAGCACACCGGCGGGCGCGGGGCGGCGCGGCGGTCCGACGGGCTCGTCCTCGAAGAACTCCGCCTGGGTCGGCGCGGGGTCGGGCACGGGCTTGCCCACGCCTCGCAGGTCAAGCACGGTGTCGGCGTAGCGCGCACCGGCGGGCCCGATGGAGTAGAGGCGGACCCGGGACAGCTCGTACATGGCGGACTCTCGTCGTAAGTCTTCGGCAGGTGTGGGGGGTTCGTAGGTCTTCTGGAGAGGCGGGTGCTCAGGAGTGGAACGGCAGTCCGGCGTCGGCCACCAGCTCCAGGTCCTCGGAGTCCTCGGCGGGCAGCAGGCTCGCGGTGCCGTCGGTGACCGGGACGACGCCCAGCTCCAGCAGCTCGGCCATGGCGGCACTGCCGGCCATGTCACGCACCTGGAGCTGGTAGCGGGCGGTCGTGCGGTACGTACCGCCGTTGTCGTCGCCCGTGCGCTGGAGGAAGCCGGAGTCGGTGAGGAACGCGGCGGCCTTGCCGACGATGCCGGTGGTCGAACCGGCGAGTCTGCGGGCGTCCTTGGTGGCTCCGGTCGCGCTGCGTCTGACCCAGATCCGCCAGGCGGCCTCCAGGCCGGGCGCGTCGGTGGCCGGGTCGGTGTTCACGCCCTGCTCGTCGGCCCGCTCCTCCAGGCGCCGACAGGCCTGCCGTACGAAGGCGTCGACACCGTTGACCGTGACGCGCCCGATGTAGCCGTCGTCGGCCAGGTCCTCGGGGCGCGGGAACGCCATCGCGGCGACGGAGAGATGCGCCAGCCCGTGCAGGAAGCGGTCCCCGGAGTCGGCGGCCGTACGCCGCGCGTAGTCGCCCATGCGGACGGCGAACACCGAGTCCTCGGCGGCGGTCACGGCCATCCCCGCGCGCGGGGACACCTCCAGCACGACCAGGCCGAGCCCTGCGGCCACGGCATCGGCGAGCCGGGCGAACGGCGGGTCCTCCCGGTACCGGCGCAGCAGCTCCGCGTATTCCTGGTCCCGCGCGGGCTGCAGCTTGGGCTGCAGCCCGAACGCGACGAGCCGCGCCGCGTCGGCGGCGTCGGCGGGCGTTACGGCGGCGGTCACCGGCGCGGCGACGGCCTCCGGCTCGCTCCATTCGACGTGCTCGCTCACGGTTGGGGCTCCTTGCTGAGGTGGTTCATGTAACGGTCGTTCGCGTAACGGTGGTTCATGTCGCGGTCGTTCGCGTAACGGTCGTTCATGTCGCGGTCGTTCATGGTCTACGCCGCCTCCGTCCTGCCCGCCGCCATCCCCGCCGCGTCCAACAAGGCCATCCCCACGATGAGATCGGCCCCACCGAACTCGGGATCGTCCAGCTCGGTCCCGTCGTCCACGGCGAACAACAGCTTCGGCTCCCCCTGCCGATACGCGGTACCGACCGGCGGACTGGCCGCATGCACAGCCAACAGGGCGACCAGATAAGGCAGTTCGGGATCCTTGCGACGCGCATCGGCAAGCAACCCCGACAGCCTCCGAGGCGCGTCCGCAGGCAGGTCGAGCAGCTCCATCGCCGCCGCCAACTGCTCCTCGCTGAAGCGGCTGTCGTCCGGCGTGGCGATGAGATCCGGCTCCGGCATCTCCGCACCGAGGTGCTCCCGCTCCTGAGGCGGCGTCAGCAGTATGTCGACGAGGTCGACCACCCGGACCGACACCGGTGTGCGCAGCCCGGTCCCGCGCGCGAAGAACGCGTCCGTGACTCGGATCGCCTGCTCCAGGGGCAGCGGCAGCAGGGGCGAGACGAGATGACCGTAGAGGTCTATCCCCGATGTCGTCATGGGCGTGGCGAAGGCCTGCCGGTCCTGCTCGGCGCGGAACAGCGGTCCGGCCTCCAGGAGGCGCGACTGGAGTTGTGTGTGCCGTCGGATGCAGTCCTTGACGATGTCGACCAACTCGGCGGCGCGGCGCTTCTGTTCGGGGTCCTCGGACTCGTCGCGGGCCTTGCGGATGTTGGTGAGGATCGCGTTCTCGTGGCGATAGCGGTCGGCCACGTGGTCGAGGGCCTCGGCGATCATGTCGGGCACGGCGTTGAGCCAGTCCACCGCGCGGACGTTGCGCCGGGTGGCGTCCAGGGCGCGGCGCAGGGTCTCCGAGTACTGCACGGTCCGGTACCGGGCCTGCTCGGCAGCGAGCTGGGCGTCGGCGAGCCGGCCGCGGCTGATCAGCACCTCCAGCTTGACCTCGGCGGCGATCTGCGCGCTGGTGACGTCGGTGTCGAGGGCGCCCACGAGGACGTTGACGGCCTCGTCCGTCGTACGGAGGTAGACGCTGCCGCCGTAGCCGGGGACCTCCTCGATCAGCTTGAAGTCGTAGTCTCGGCGCACATAGGTGCCGTCCTGCGCGAACGTGCCGTAGACCGTGCGGAAGCCGCGGTCGACGCTGCCGACGTTGATCAGGTTCTCCAGGACCCAGCGCGCCACGCGCTCGTGCTCCTCGACGGGGCGCTGCGGGGCCTGGGCGGCGATGCGCGGGATGAGCCTGGCCACTATCTGGTCGTGGTCCGCACCCGTGTCGAAGTCCATGTTGAGGGTGACCAGGTCGATGGCGGCGAGGGCCACCTCGGCCATGCCGTAGACCGAGTACTCGCCCGCGAGGTTGGCCTTGCGCGCGTCGAGGTCGTGCAGCGGCGCGGTGCAGGCGAGCGCGCGCAGTCGCCGCGCCAGTCCCTCGTCGGCGGCCGGGCCCGGGGCGGGGCGCGGCCCCGCGCTGAACTGGGGCGGAACGCTGTCCGTCGATGCAGGCGAAGTCACGCTGCACAGACTAGGTCCTCGGTCTGACAACGACCCAAACGACGCAGAAGCGACTACCGCCACAGCAGCGTGCGGGGGTCAGTCATGCGCCGTGCCGTCGTCAGCCGAGGGCTGTACCGTCCTCGCCGACCCGCTGCCGGTACGCGTCGACGACCCGTTCGAGCGAGTCGTCGAGGTAGACCGCGAGCAGTCTCTCGGCCTCGGCGGCGTCGCCCGCCTGGAGCGCCTGGAGGATCAGGCGGTTGCGCTGGAGGTACGGCTCGTGGAGCGCCTTCGGGTCGTCCACGAGGTGGAAGGCGAGCCGGAGTTCGGCGAAGACGCTGCGCATCAGCTCGTCGGTGCGGGCGCTGCCGGCGAGGGCGACCAGTTCCCGGTGGAAGTGGATATTGGCCGTACCCACTCCTTTCCAGTCATCCTCGACGGACGCCAACTGCCCCTCGGTCACGGCCGCGGCGAGCCGTTCGAGGGCGTACGGCGGCTCGCCGAGCCCTCGGACGACAGCGCACTCGACGAGGCGGCGGGTGCGGTAGATGTCCTCGACGTCCTCGACTCTCAGGACCCGGACGAAGACGCCCCGGTTCAACTCGTGGACGAGCAGACGCTCATGGGTGAGCAGTCGGAACGCCTCGCGGAGTGTGTTGCGCGACACACCCAGTGCCCCGCCGATGCTGTCCTCCGAGAGTCGGGTCCCCGGCGGGAAATAGCCCTCGGCGATGCGGCTTCTGAGGATGTCCGAGACGCGTTCGGCGGTGCTCGTACGGCCCAGGAGGGCTCGGTCGTCGGCGAGTCCCGCCAGCTGATCTGCCATGCCCGGAATTCAACCGCAGATACAAGAACGAAACAACATGCCTCTTGAAGGATCGTTCAACGATCCTCTACTTTACTTTCCATGGCGCCACCCGCTCACCCCGGCGCCGACGGCTTCCGCACGGCCCGGCTCAGTCCCAGCACCCTCCGTCCTCCCTCTGCGAGGTGCACATGAGCACGACCCCTCCACCCCAGGCCCTGAACACCGGAACGCAGCCCGACACGGACGAACTGACCGCCGACGACGGTGCGTTGGCCTGGTTGCGCGCGCTCGGTCCGAACGGCCGCCGGGCCTTCGCCGGCGCGTTCGGCGGCTATGCGCTGGACTCCTACGACTACTTCACGCTGCCGCTGAGCATGGTCGCGCTGGCCGCGTACTTCGGCCTGGACAGCGGCCAGACCGGCCTGTTCACCACGGTCACACTTGTCGTCTCCGCAGTCGGGGGCGCCTTGGCGGGCGTCTTCGCCGACCGGGTGGGTCGCGTCAAGGCCCTGATGATCACGGTGATCACCTACGCCGTCTTCACCGTGGCCTGCGGTTTCGCGCCCAACTACGAGACCCTGCTGGTGTTCCGCGCCCTCCAGGGCCTCGGTTTCGGCGGCGAGTGGGCGGTCGGCGCGATCCTGGTCGCCGAGTACGCGAGCGCCAAGCACCGCGGGCGTACGCTCGGCGCGGTCCAGAGCTCCTGGGCGGTGGGCTGGGCGCTGGCGGCGGTCGTCTACACGCTGGTCTTCTCGTTCCTCGGCAACGACATGGCCTGGCGGGTGATGTTCTGGACCGGCGCGCTGCCCGCGCTGCTGGTGCTCTGGATGCGCCGCCGGGTGCACGACGCCCCCGAGGCGACGGCCGTGCGCGAACAGAACGCCCAGAAGGGCTCGTTCGCGGCGATCTTCAAGCCGGGCACGGCCGAGGCGCCGGGCCTGCTGCGCACGACGGTGTTCGCGGGCCTGCTCTCCACCGGTGTCCAGGGCGGCTACTACACCCTCGCCACCTGGGTGCCGACGTACCTCAAGACGGAACGCGGCCTGTCGGTCGTCGGCACCGGCGGCTATCTGACGTTCCTGATCTCCGGCGCCTTCCTGGGCTACCTGACCGGCGGCTACCTCACCGACGTGCTGGGCCGCAGGCGCAACATCTGGCTCTTCGCCCTGCTCTCGGCGATCTGCATCCTGGTGTACACGCACATTCCGAACGGCGCCAACACCCTTCTCCTGGTGCTCGGTTTCCCGCTCGGATTCTGCATGTCGGCGATCTTCAGCGGCTTCGGCTCGTACCTCAGCGAGTTGTACCCGACCGCGCTGCGCGGCACGGGACAGGGCTTCACGTACAACACCGGACGCGCGGTCGGCGCCGTCTTCCCGACGCTGGTGGGTTTCCTGGCCGACAGTTGGGGTGTGGGCGGAGCGCTCGTCTTCGGGGCCATCGGTTACGGCATCGCGGCGCTGGCGCTCCTGGGACTGCCAGAGACCCGCGGAAAGGAACTGGCGTGAACCGCACGGAGGACCGTCCCCTGACGCTCGTCGACGAGCACGCGCACGCGTGGAGCCCGCGCACCGCCCGGGCGCGCTTCCGGGCCGGGCTGACGGGTCCGACGGCCGGTGTCGCGGCGGGCCACACCCAGGTCAACCTGATCTCGGTGCCCACCGACTGGGCGTACGACATGCTGCTGTTCTGCCAGCGCAACCCGAAGCCGTGTCCGGTGCTCGACGTCACGGACGCCGGCTCCTGGCGGACGGTGCTGGCCGACGGCGCGGATCTGCGCACCGATCTGCCGCGCTACCGGGTGTGGCGGGACGGCGAGTTGACGGACGAGCCGACGGACGTGCGGGCGTACTGGCGCGAGGACCTGGTGTCGTTCCTGATCGGCTGCAGCTTCACCTTCGAGTGGTCGCTGAGCGAAGCGGGCGTCCCGATCCGGCACATCGAGCAGGGCCGCAACGTTCCGATGTATGTGACGAGCCGTCCGTGCCGCCCGGCGGGGCGGTTGCACGGCCCGATGGTCGTGTCGATGCGCCCGGTGCCTCCGGAGCATCTGGCGACGGCGATCCGGGAGACCGCGCTGCTCCCGGCGGTGCACGGCAGCCCCGTACACTGCGGCGATCCTTCAGGGCTCGGCATCGAGGACCTCGGCCGCCCGGACTTCGGTGATCCGGTGGACTCCGCGCCTGACGACATCCCGGTGTTCTGGGCCTGCGGAGTGACCCCGCAGGCCGCGGTGATGGCGTCCCGCCCGCCGTTCGCCATCACGCACGCGCCGGGCCAGATGTTCGTCACCGACGCCCGCGACGAGCAGTACCGCGTCGCCTGACCAGGAGAGATGATGATCGATCTGAACGCCGACCTCGGCGAGGGCTTCGGCCGCTGGCAGCTGACCGACGACGAACAGCTGCTGTCCGTCGTCACCAGCGCCAACGTGGCCTGCGGTTTCCACGCCGGGGACCCGGTCACCATGCGGCGGGTGTGCGAGCTGGCGGCCGAGCGCGGGGTGCGGGTCGGCGCGCAGGTGTCCTACCGGGACCTGGCGGGTTTCGGGCGGCGCGCGATGGAGGTGCCGTCCGCCGAGCTGGCGGCCGAAGTGGCGTACCAGATCGGTGCCTTGGAGGTGTTCGCCCGGGCGGCGGGCACGCGCGTGTCCTACGTCAAGCCGCACGGCGCGCTCTACAACCGGGTCGTGCACGACCCGGAGCAGGCCGCCGCGGTGATCGAGGGCGTGCTCCTGGCCGGCGGCTCGCTGCCCGTGCTCGGGCTGCCCGGCTCGGTCGTCCTCGATCTGGCCGCGAAGGCGGGGCTGCCGGCCGTCCCGGAGGCGTTCGCGGACCGTGCCTACACCGACGAGGGCACGCTCGTGCCGCGCGGCCGGGACGGCGCGGTGGTCACCGACCCGGCGGCCGTCGTGGAGCGCTCGCTGAGCCTGGCCCGCTCGGGGACGGTCGAGGCGCTCTCCGGGGCGCGCATCGAGGTCCGGGCCCGCTCCCTGTGTCTGCACGGGGACACGCCCGGGGCGGTCGAACTGGCCCGCAGGGTCCGCGAACGGCTCCTGGAGTCGGGTGTCCGGGTGGAGGCCTTCGCATGAGGGCCCTGCGCGTCGGGGACGACGCACTGCTCGTCGAGGTCGCCTCCGGGGAGGAGGCCGAGGCCGTCCACGCGGAGCTGCTGCGCCGCCGCGCGGAGGGCCTCCTCACCGTCCGCGAGATCGTCCCGGCCGCGCGCACGGTGCTCCTGGACGGCCTCGCCGACCCGGCCCGGCTGGCCACCGAGCTGGCCGCCTCCGACGTACCCCCCGCTCCCCCGCGCGCGGGGGAGGTGGTCGAACTCCCGGTGCGCTACGACGGCCCGGACCTCGCCGACGTCGCCGCCCTGTGGGGCGTCCCCGAGGAGGAGGTGGGCCGCATCCACGCGGCCACCGAGTTCCGCGTAGCCTTCTGCGGCTTCGCCCCCGGCTTCGGCTACCTCACCGGCCTGCCGGCCCGCTACGACATCCCGCGCCGGGCCACCCCGCGCACGGCCGTACACGCCGGCGCCGTGGGCCTGGCAGGCCCGTACACCGGCGTGTATCCCCGTGCCTCGCCCGGCGGTTGGCAGCTGATCGGCACGACGGACGCGGTCCTGTGGGACCACACGCGGGTGCCCGCCGCGCTGCTGTCGCCGGGCACACGCGTGCGCTTCGTCCCCGTGGCGGACGTATGACGGACCGCGCACTCGCCGTCGTACGGGCCGGGGCCCTGACCACCGTGCAGGATCTGGGGCGGCCCGGACACGCGCACCTTGGGGTGCCGCATTCCGGGGCGCTGGACAGGCCCGCGGCGGCGCTCGTCAACCGGCTGGTCGGCAATCCGCCCGAGGCGGCCGTCCTGGAGACGACCCTCAACGGGTGTGCCGTACGGCCTCGTTCAACGATCCTCGTGGCGGTCGGCGGCGCGCCCTGCCCGGTCACGGTGGACGGACGGCCCGTCGCCTGGGGAGCGCCCGTGCACGTGCCCGCCGGGGCGCTCCTGGACATCGGAACAGCCTTCTCCGGAGTACGCGCCTACGTCGCCTTCGCCGGCGGCGTCGCCGTCGAGCCGGTGCTCGGCAGCCGCTCCACGGACCTGCTGTCCGGGCTCGGTCCCGCGCCGCTCACGAACGGCGCCATACTGCCACTGGGGTCCCCGACAAACCTCCACGCGCGCGTGGACGTCGCCCCGCAGCCGCGGCCCCCGGTCGAACTCGTCCTCCGGGTGACGCTCGGACCGCGCGACGACTGGTTCACCCCGGAGGCCGTGCGGACGTTCACGTCACGCGTCTACCAGGTGTCCTCGGCGAGCAACCGCATCGGGCTGCGCACCGAGGGCCCCGCCCTGGAACGGGCGCTGACCGGTGAACTCCCCAGCGAGGGCATGGTCCTGGGCGCCGTCCAGGTCCCGCCGGACGGCCGCCCCGTGGTCTTCCTCGCCGACCATCCGACCACCGGCGGTTACCCGGTGATCGCGGTCGTCCGCCCGACGGACCTCCCGGCCGCCGCCCAGGCGGTGCCCGGAACCCCGGTCCGTTTCGTGGCCGTACGGCGCCGCTGAGGCGCCCTAGGCGGCATCCGGCTGCTTCTCCCCCACCGAGAGGGCGGCCAGCGCCGCCGACACCGCGTGGGACGCGCTCAGGTCGAGCCTCGCGCTGGTGCCCCGCGCGCGGTGGCGCATCTCGTCGGCGGCCAGCCCGAGGAGCTGCGGCAGCAGGTCGGTGCAGCGGCGGGCCATCCACCCGGTGCCCGCCGTCGCCAGCCACCACAGGCTGGCCGACCTGGTGGGTGCCGGGAACTCGGGCTCGGGTGACGGCGCGGCCCCCGTGGCCACACCCTCCTCGGTGAGCAACGCGTGGAACCGCAGGGCCAGTTGGCGGTGGCCCCGCTCCCCGGGGTGCAGCCGGTCCGCGCTCCAGATCGCCCGGTCCATGATCCACTCGCCCTCCGCGGCATGCAGATGCACGGCCCCGTACCGCTCGGAGAGCGCGTGCACCACCGTGTTGACGGCTCGCTGCCGCCGGGCGAGCGGACGGGCCAGTGCGCCCGGGAGGCCGAGCATGGTGCCCGGGTCGGGCAGACAGGCCGTCAGAAGGACCGCTCCCTGTGCCGTGAAGGCCGCGTAGACCTTGTCGAGCCGGGCGGCCAGGGCCTGGATGTCGAAAGTGCAGCGCAGGGTGTCGTTGACTCCTATGACGACGGATACGACGTCCGGGTTCAGGGCGAGCCCGGCCGGGGTCTGCCGTTCCAGCACGTCCCGTGACTGTGCCCCGCTGACCGCGAGGTTCGTGAACTCCACGGACGCCTCGGGCTGTTGGGCCAGCCCGTCAGCGAGCAGCGCGGCCCAGCCGCGCCATACCTCGCCGACGGGATCGCCCACGCCCTCGGTGAGCGAGTCACCGAGGGCGACGAAACGGACCGTTCTCATGCCACGCCTCCGGGCACGAAGCGCCGTACCGGAACATCCGCGTCGTGCGCGGCGAGGAACGCGTCGACCGCCGTGTCCCACCCGAAGCACTCCGCACGCGCGCGTGCGGTCTCCCGCCGCTCCGGCTCGGACCGTTCGAGCAGCATGTCCACGGCGTCCGCGAAGGCCCGCCCGTTGTCCGCGGCCGTGGCCCCGGCGGAGCCGATGACCTCGGGCAGCGCGGACGAGGCGCTGGCCACCACGGGCGTGCCGCAGGCCATCGCCTCCAGCGCGGCCAGCCCGAAGGTCTCGGCGGGCCCGGGTGCCAGGCACACGTCGGCGGAGGCCTGGAGCGCGCCGAGCAGCCGCCGGTCGGAGACGTGCCCGAGGAAGATGACAGGCAACCCGCGCTCCCGGGCCCGCTGTTCGAGCCGGGCGCGCAGCGGCCCGTCCCCGGCGACCACGAGGACCGCCCGCCGCCCGCGCCGTACCAGCGCCTCCAGGGCGTCGAGCGCCGTGCCGGGCTTCTTCTCCACGGAGAGCCTGGTACAGGTCACCAGGAGAACCTGGTCCACGCGCGCGTACTCCGCGCGCACCACCGGGTCCCGCAGCGCCGGACTGCGCCCCACCAGGTCGACGCCCAGCGGTGCTCGTACGACATTGCGGGCGCCGATGCGGACGAACTCCCGCTCGGCGAACTCGGTGGTGCACACCACGCGCGCGTAGGTGTGCGCCGTACGGACGTTGAGGGCGTCGGCGGTACGCCGGGACATGTTCTCCGACAGGCCCCAGGTGCGCAGGACGCCGTCGGCGGTCTCGTGGGACACCATCACGGCGGGGATGCGGGCCCGCCTGGCCCATTTGCCGGTCCAGCGCAGGGTCGTACGGTCGGAGACCTCCAGGCGGTCGGGGGCGAGTTGTTCCAGGAGGCTGGCCACGCGCCGCTTGTCGGCGAGGACGCGGTAGCCGCCGGTGCCGGGCAGCAGCGGACCGGGCAGGGTGATGATCCGGCCCTGCTCGGTCTCGCGGTCGGTGTGGCGCTCGCCGGGCACGATGAGGACCGGGTCGTGCCCGGCCTCCTTGTAGCCCTTGCCCAGCTCGCGCAGGGCGGTGCGCAGCCCCCCGGAGGCGGGGGCCACGAAGTTGGCGAGCCGCACGATCCGCAGCGCAGCGGTGTTCACGCCGCCACCACCACCTTGCGGGCGGCGAGGACGTCGCCGTAGTGCGCGATCAGCTGGTCGCCGACGGCCGCCCAGGTGCGGCCCTCGACCATGGCCCGCGCGGCGGTGCCGTACTCGGCCCGCAGCGCGGGATCGGCGGCCAGGGTCCGTACGGCGTCTGTCACGGCGTTCTCGTCGCGCGGCGGGAAGAGGAACCCGGTGCGCCCGTGGGCGACCAGGTCGAGCGGTCCGCCGGCGGCGGGCGCGACGACGGGAACGCCGCTGGCCATGGCTTCCTGGACGGTCTGACAGAAGGTCTCAAAAGGTCCGGTGTGCACGAATATATCCAACGAGGCGAAGATACGGGCGAGCTCCTCGCCCGTACGGCGTCCGAGGAAGACCGCGCCGGGCAGCGCCTCGGTGAGGTGCGGCTGGCTGGGTCCGTCGCCGACCACCACGACACGGACGCCCTGCAGACCGCAGACTCCGGCGAGGAGTTCGATCTGCTTCTCGGGGGCGAGCCGGCCGACGTAGCCGACGATCAGTTCGCCGTTCGGGGCGAGTTCGCGGCGCAGCGCCTCGTCCCGGTACTGGGGGCGGAAGCGCTCGGTGTCCACGCCGCGCGGCCAGAGCCTGACCCGGGGCACGCCGTGTGCCTCCAGGTCGCCGAGGGCCGCGCTGGAGGGCGCGAGGGTGCGGTCGGCGGCGGCGTGGACGGAGCGGATGCGCCGCCAGGCGGTGGCCTCGCCCGCGCCGACGTACGTACGGGCGTATCCGGCCAGGTCGGTCTGGTAGACGGCCACGGCGGGGATGCCGAGCCGGGCGGCGGCGGCCATGCCGCGGACGCCGAGGATGAAGGGGCTGGCCAGGTGCACGATGTCGGCGCGGTGTTCGGTGATGGCCGCGGCGACGCGTCGGCTGGGGAGGGCGACGCGGACCTGGGGGTAGCCCGGGAGCGGTAGGGAGGGGATGCGGATGACAGGGCACGGCGACTGGGCGTCGGGCCCGCTACCGGCCGCGGTGGCCGGCGCGACGACGAGCGGATGATGACCGCGATCCACGAGGTGCCGGGCGGTCTGGAGCGCGCAGTGGGCCACGCCGTTCACGTCGGGGGGAAAGGATTCGGTCACGATGACGACACGCATACCCGTGTTGTCGCCGTGCTGGACGTGCCCGCGTCAACGTGGATCTATGCGAACGGTGAACGTCCCATGAGCGTTGCGCTGCACACCCGAGCAGGTCAGACGGCGTCCATGCTCGTCTGACCCGCGGGTCATCCCGTGTTCACACTGCGGGGGTGTCGGGCCCGATCCGGCTCCGAACGGCTGTCTGGACCTCCGCTTCCTCGGCCGGGTCCGCGGCGAGCCTGCGGAGCTGTTCCACGACCCGGGCGTCACCGGTCTCGGCGTGCCGGGCGGCGATCTCGCGGGTGGTCTCCTCGCAGTCCCAGAGGCACTCGACGGCGAAGCCGGTGGGGAAGGAGGGGTCGGTGGCGGCCAGGGCCCGGGCGGCCCTGCCGCGCAGATGGGACGAGGCGGTCTCCCGGTACACATGGCGCAGGACGGGTGCGGCGCAGGCGATGCCGAGGCGTCCCGCGCCGTCGACGAGGGTCCACAGGGTGGGTGCGTCGGGTCCTTCGCCCATGACGGCCTCCCTGAGGGCGCCGAGGACGAGGTCGCTGTCCTGGGCTCCGCCCCGGCAGGCGAGCATCCGGCCGGCGGCGGCACCGAGCGGGTCGGGGCGGCGGGCCCAGCCGCGGGCCCGGTCGACGGCGGCGACGGAGCGCATCCGTTCGAAGGCGTCGACGGCGGCCTCGACCACGGGCGCGGAGCCGGTGGCGACCGCGCGTTCGATCAGCTGGAGGGCTTCGGAATCATTGCTGTCGGCGAGATAGCGCAGGGCGGTGCAGCGGGCTCCCTCGCTGCCGTCCTTGGCCGCCTCGACGATCTCGGGCCGGTCCTCGGGGCCCGCCACGGCGCTGAGGCAGCGGGCGGCGGGGACGTGCAGCGCGGCGCCGCGTTCGACGCCCTGTTGGGCCCATTCGAACACCGCTTGCACGCTCCACCCCGGACGGGGCCCGGCTGGTCGCATCTGCCGTTGCCAGCGGTCGAAGCAGCCGGCTTCCTGGGCGGCACGCACGCGCGTGGCGATCGATTCCCGTGAGTCCTCGGCCCACAGCCGCCAGGGCCGGGGTTCGAAGGCGTCCCGCACGGCGGTGGCCAGTTCGGCCTCGCCCTCGGGATCGGCCGGGAAACGCGCCAGCACGGGGGCGGCGAGGGCGCGCAGGCCCGCGTCGTCGTCCCTGAGGGCCAGTTCGTCGAGCGCCCAGGCCCAATTGGTCCCGGTGGCCGCGTAACGGCGTAGCAGTGCGAGCGCGTCCCGCCTGCCGTAGGAGGCGAGATGCCCCAGGACGGCGAGGGCGAGGCCCGTGCGGGACTCCTCGGTGTCGAGGACGTCCTCGGTGTCGAAGAGGTGGGCCTCCACGGCGTCCAGGTCGCCATTCAGATCGAGGTACAGACGGGCGTAGTACAGGGAGCGGTTCTCCACCTGCCAGTCGTGGCGGGGGTCGCGCAGCACACAGTGGTTCAGCGCAGCCAGTGCCTCGGCACGGGGTGCGGTGAGCGCGTGCAGTGTGCCGTCGCCGCGGCCCCGCTGAAGCAGGCCGAGCAGCGTACCGCTGGGCGCTATGACCGGATCGAACATGGGAAACAGCCTCACATCAAGCGTCGACGCAACCGGGGGACGTGCACTACCTGGCCGCGTGACAACACGTCGGGGCGCCCGCCGTTTCCTGCTTGCTGTAGACCATTTTCCTCTGCCTCTCGTCGGTGGCCCAAGCGGACCCTCACGGTCCGCGCGGTGCGGCAACACCTGCCCGGCCATCGCGTCCGTGAATCACGACGTCATGATGACCCGGCAGTTCTCGCTGCCGCGACCGAAATTTCGGGCGGCCCCGTGCTGCCTTCCCCCGTTTTCCTTGTCGTACCTGGTCACAAGGCCCGTCTCCGTGACTGACGGACCACACTTCAGTGCGCGCCGAACAGCTCCAGCAGCTCGGCCTTGCCGAACATCCGGGCCGTGTCGAGTGCCGACGGCGTGCCCGCGGCCGGATCGGCACCGGCCTCCAGCAGGACTTCGATCACCTCTTGCTCGCCCTTGAAGACGGCCCCGGCGAGCGGGGTCTGCCCCCGGTCGTTGATCCGGTCGGCCTCGGCTCCCCGCGCCAGCAGCGCCCGTACGGCGTCGGCGTGCCCGTGGTACGCGGCGAGCATCACCAGGGAGTCACCGCGGTCATTGGTGAGGTTGGCCGGAACGCCCGCGTCCACATACGCCACCAGCGCCTCGGTCCCGCCCTGGCGGGCCAGATCGAAGATCTTGGTCGCGAGCTCCACGACCTCGGGGTCGGGGGCTTCACTCATCGGCCTGACCGCCTCTCACTAGTACGGGTGAATCGCCAGCGTACTGGCTCCGCCGACACATGACCGGCCCCCTCCGAGGCAAAGATCACCACAGGGCCCGGCATAGGTGAAACCCTTGCTCAGACGGCCCGAGCGCGCTCCGCCACCAGAGGGAAATCTGCCGAAATCCACCCACTTGCACCTTTTATCGTATGGATACATCCTGTGATCCTGGAAGAACTCATGGTGACTGTCCCCACGAACCAGGAGAGCTCAAATGATCCTGTCCATGTCAGGCGTCGTCCTTCTCGGCATCATCGTCTTCCTCTTCTTCAAGAAGGACGGACTCAAGGCCTCCCACGCCTTTGTGGCCGCGCTCTTCGGCTTCTACATGGCCAGCACGGCCATCGCGCCGAGCATCAAGGCCGGCGGGGAGAGCCTGGCGAGCCTCCTCGGCGGCATCAAGTTCTGACGCAACCACCCGTACGCACCACCAGGAGACAGCAGTGGCCCGGCGCCCACTCCCCCGCATCCTGAGCAACGGCAGCGCACAGATCGCCCGGAGCCGGGAGCTGGCCCGGACGGCGGCCGACGGCGCCACCGACGTCCTCCATCCGCTGATCACGATCACTCGCGGTCTGCGCCGGCTGGCATCCGCCGGGCGGCGCAGATGGGCCGACACCCCCAAGGACAAGCGCGGGCCACTGCTGTTCCTGGTGGCCTCGGTGGTCCTGGTGGTGGCACTGGTGCCGTACGGCCCGCTGCTCGCCGTCATCGTCCTGATGGCGGCGGCAGCATGGCACGGCCGCGACCGCACCCCGCCGGCGCCCGAAGGGCCCGACGAGTCCCAGACCCAGCGCCTGCAGTCCCTCTACGAGGCGCTGGTGCCCTACTTCTCGGCCGCCGAGGACCCCTCACCCCTGTTCGCCCACGGCGGAGACTGGGAGACGGCCTTCCCCGCCTACGAGTTCGACGGCGCGGGCCGGATCACCCACCTGGTCGTCCGCTACCCGGCCTACTTCACCGACGGCGAGCCCGACTCCCGCGCGCGGATCGAGCAGCTGCTCACCGCTAAGTCCGGACGCGGCCGGGAGTACCAATTCGGATGGGACGAGGAGGGCAACCAGCTCACCATCGGCGTCCTCGCCCCCCTCCCCACCGACATCGCCGCCCAGCACTTCGTCACCGCCCCCGGCGAGACCGTCCTCGGCTTCACCGACCCGACCCACGTCCACCGCACGCTTCCGCTGACCCACGGCACGGAACAGCGTGACGTCCCGCCGGTCGTCTGGCGCACCGGCATCCGCTCCACCGAGCCGAACCTGCTGATCATGGGCCAGCCCGGCAGCGGCACCTCCACCCTGCTGCGCTCCATCGCCCTCCAGGCCCTCCAGTACGGCGATGTCCTGATCGTGGAGGGCGGCGGCACCGGCGAGTACGCGTGCCTCACCGGCCGGGACGGGGTCCTCGCCGTCGAGTGCGGGCTGACCGGCACCCTGGCCAGCCTGGAGTGGGCCTCTCAGGAGACGGAACGCCGGCTGATCGCGGCCAACCACGCCCGCCAGTCGGGCCACCCGGCGCCGGACGACACCAGGCGCCCCCTGTGGATCATCCTGGACCGCCCGAGCGCCTTCGCCCACCTGGCCGCGGCCGACGGCCGCCAGGACCCGCAGTCCCTGCTCCAGGTACCCCTGCGGCACGGCCGCGCGGCCCATGTGACGGTGGTGGTGGCCGACCAGTTCGACAGCGCGGACACCCTGAGCGACGCCGTACGACAGCACACACGCGCGCGTGTCGTCCTCGGCCCCGCCACCGCCACGCAGTTGGAGGCGGTCCTCGGCGCTCCCCCGCACACCACCCCGATCGCCCAGGTGCCGCCGGGCCGCGGCTACGCCCGCCTGGGCAACGGCCCGGTGCACCGGCTCCAGGTCCCGGCGACCCCGGACCCGTACGACGACGCGACGAGCGACGCGGACCGCCAGGCGGTGCTGGCCCTGCTCCCGCCGCGTACGACACCGGCGGACGCGGCGGAGACGGTGACGACGGAAGCGGTGGTGGAGGCCGCGGTGGCGGAGACTTCGTAGAGGCCGGTGTTCGGTGCGGGCGGCCGGGAGTCGCCCGCACCGAACCCGAGCCGATCCCGTCGCCAGTTACGCCACGAACGTCCGCGGCGACTCGCCACCGCTCCCGCCGACCCCGTTCTCCACCAGCCGGGCTGCCGCGGCCAGCCGGGCCGCCGCCTCCTCGGCCACCGCGCCGCCCACGGTGAACGGCAGCCGCACATATCCCTCGAAGGCACCGTCGACGCCGAAGCGCGGCCCGGACGGCACCCGTAGCCCCACGCGCTCCCCCATCTCGGCGAGCCGGGAACCCGACAGCCCACCCGTGCGCACCCAGAGCGTGAGCCCGCCCCTCGGCACCTCGAACTCCCAGCCGGGCAGCTCCCGCCGTACCGCCGCGACCAGCGCGTCGCGGTTCTCCCGGGCCTGAGCACGCCGGATGTCGACGGCCTGCTCCCAACCGCCCGTGCTGAACAGCCAGTTGACGGCGAGCTGTTCCAGTACCGGGGTGCCGAGGTCGGCGTAGGCGCGGGCGGCGACCAGGCTGCGGATGACATCGGGGGCCGCACGCACCCAACCGATGCGCATGCCGGCCCAGAAGGCCTTGCTGGCGGAGCCGACGGTGATGACGGTCGAACCGGCCGGGTCGAACCCGCAGACGGGCCTCGGCATCTCGACGTCGTCGTCAAGCCACAGCTCGGTCATCGTCTCGTCGGCGACGAGCACGGTGCCGGCCGAGCGGGCCGCGTCCACGAGTTGACGCCGCTGGTCGTCGTCGGCGAGGGCGCCGGTCGGGTTGTGGAAGTCGGCGACGACGTACGCGAGCCGGGGCGCCGCGTCCCGCAGGACCTGCCGCCAGCGGTCCATGTCCCAGCCGGTCAGCCCCTCGGCCATCGCCACGGGCACCAGCCGGGCGCCCGCCTCCCGCATCAGCTGGAGGATGTTGGCGTAGGAGGGCGACTCGACGGCGACGCGCTCGCCGCGCCCGGCGAAGAGATGGCAGATGGCGTCGATGGCGCCCATGGCGCCGGTCGTCACCATGATCTGCTCGGGCATGGTCGGGATCCCGCGCAGGGTGTACCGCTCGGCGATCATCGCGCGCAGCGCGGGCAGCCCGGCCGGGTAGTCGCCGTGCGTGTGGGCGTACGGCGGCAGTTCCTCCAGGGCGCCGTGCACGGCCCGGGTGAGCCACGGCTCGGGCGCGGGCAGGGCGGCGCAGCCGAGGTCGATCACCGAACCGAGGGCCTCCGGGGGCAACGGCTCCAACCCGCGCGCGGGGAGCGGATTTCCGGCCGGTACGGCGGTCCAGCTGCCGGCCCCGCGCCGGGACTCCAGGAATCCTTCGGCGCGCAGCGCCTCGTAGGCGGCGGCGACCGTGGTGCGGCTGACGGACAGCGCGAGGGCCAGCTCCCGCTCGGCGGGCAGCCGGGCGGCCACCGGGACTCGCCCCTCCAGCACGAGGAGGCGGATGCCGTCCGCGAGGGCCCGGTAGGCGGGCGGGCGGCGGGTGCCGGGCCCGGCCGGGCGGTCCTGCTGGGAGTTGAGCAGCCGGGCCAGCTGCGCGGCGCCCATCGCCGAGGTCCACTGCGCCATGGAAACCAGTCCACCTTCCCGGAATTGGCCATGGATGACGTCTGTTCTCAAGCCACAGAGTGTCATGAGTCAGGCCACTACCACCACCAGGGGGCACCCCTTGTCCACGCGGAACCGTCTCGGCCGACGGTTGGTCCAGCTCTACGTCGGACTCGCGCTGTACGGCGCCAGCTCGGCGCTCCTCGTGGTCTCCGGCCTGGGCCTGGAGCCCTGGAACGTGCTGCACCAGGGCCTCGCCGAGCTGACCGGCCTGACGATCGGTGTCGTCTCGATCATCGTGGGCGCGGCGGTGCTGCTCCTGTGGATCCCGCTGCGCCAGCGCCCCGGCCTCGGCACCGTCTCCAACGTGTTCGTAGTCGGGCTTGCCATGGACGGCACCCTCGCGCTGGTGCCGGACGCACACGGCCTGGCCGTACGGATTCCGCTGCTGCTGGCCGGCATCCTGCTCAACGGGGTCGCCACCGGGCTCTACATCTCCGCGAGTTTCGGACCGGGCCCGCGCGACGGGCTGATGACCGGGCTGCACAAGCTCACCGGCCGCTCCATCCGCCTGATCCGCACGGGCATCGAGGTCGCCGTCGTGGCCACCGGCTTCGCGCTGGGCGGCACGGTGGGCATCGGCACTCTGTTCTACGCCCTGGCGATCGGCCCGCTCGCCCAGCTCTTCCTTCGCGTCTTCGCCGCCCCCTCGGCATCCGGCGGCAGCACGGTCGTAGCCACCGGGTCACCGGAACGGGCGATACTGCCCGGGTGACCACGCTCATACGTCATCCGTACCTCGACCATCCGGGCCCCATCCCCTTCGCCCACCGGGGCGGCGCGGCAGACGGCCTGGAGAACACGGTGTTCCAGTTCCGGCGCGCGGTCGAGCTGGGCTACCGGTACATCGAGACCGACGTGCACGCCACCGCGGACGGGAAGCTCGTCGCCTTCCACGACGAGACCCTGGACCGGGTGACCGACGGCGCGGGCCGGATCGCGGACCTCTTCTGGTCCGACGTGAGCCACGCGCGCGTGGCGGGCAGGGAACCGGTGCCCCTCTTCGAGGAGTTGCTGGAGACCTTCCCCGAGGTGCGCTGGAACGTCGACATCAAGGCGGAGCCGGCGCTCCACCCTCTCCTGGACCTGCTGGAGCGCACCGACTCCTGGAACCGCGTCTGCGTCGGCTCCTTCTCCGAGAAGCGCGTGGTCCGCGCCCAGCACCTGGCCGGGCCGCGCCTGGCCACGTCGTTCGGCACGCGCGGGGTGCTGAATCTGCGGCTGCGCTCCTGGGGCGCGCCCCTCCCGGTCCGCCGTTCGGCGATCGCCGCACAGGTGCCCGAGGAGCAGTCGGGCGTCCCAGTCGTTGACCGGCGCTTCGTAAACGCTGCCCACGCTCGCGGGGTGCAGGTCCACGTGTGGACCATCAACGAGGCCGATCGCATGCACCGGCTCCTTGACCTGGGAGTCGATGGCATCATGACCGATCACATCGACACACTGCGCGAGGTCATGGTGGAGCGGGGCGTCTGGGCCTGAGCCCCGGGGCCGACGCGTGCACGGGAAGCGAGGCATGGGTGGGTACCGACACCCTGCGGTCACCGGAGGCCGACGAGGCCGACGAGGCAGCCGAGCGGCGGCGCGAGCAGCGCGGCTGGTACTTCTACGACTGGGCCTGCTCCGTCTACTCGACGAGCGTGCTCACCGTGTTCCTGGGCCCCTATCTGACCTCGGTCGCCAAGTCGGCGGCCGACCCGGACGGCTTCGTGCACCCCCTGGGGATACCGGTCCGGGCGGGCTCCTTCTTCGCCTACACCGTCTCCGCGTCCGTGATCGTGTCGATCCTCGTCATGCCCCTCGCGGGCGCGGCGGCCGACCGCACGGGCCGCAAGAAGCCGCTCCTGGCGCTCGCCGCCTATGTGGGCGCGACCGCCACCACGGGCCTGTTCTTCCTGGACGGCGACCGCTATCTGCTCGGCGGCTTCCTGCTGATCGTCGCCAACTCCTCCGTGGCCGTCTCGATGGTCCTGTACAACTCCTACCTTCCGCAGATCGCCCCGCCCGAGGAACGCGACGCGGTCTCCTCACGCGGCTGGGCCTTCGGCTACGCGGCCGGCTCCCTGGTCCTCGTCGCGAACCTGATCCTGTTCACCGCCCACGACTCCTTCGGCCTGTCCGAGTCGATGGCCGTCCGCATCTGTCTCGCCTCGGCCGGCATCTGGTGGGGCGCCTTCACCCTCGTACCGCTGAAACGGCTGCGCGAGCGCGGCCGTACGACGTCCGAGGCGCCCACGGCGCAGGGCTGGCGGCAGCTGGCGGCGACGGTCCGGGACATGCGCGGCAAACCGCTCACCCTGTCCTTCCTGTTCGCCTACCTGATCTACAACGACGGCATCCAGACGGTGATCTCCCAGGCGTCCGTGTACGGCTCCGAGGAGCTGGGGCTGAGTCAGTCGACGCTCATCACGGCCGTGCTGATGGTCCAGGTGCTGGCCGTGGCGGGTGCGCTCGGGATGGGGCGACTCGCCCAGACCTACGGGGCCAAGCGGACGATTCTCGGTTCGCTGGTGGCGTGGACGGTGACGCTGGCCGCCGGGTACTTCCTGCCCGCCGGCGCGCCCGTCTGGTTCTTCGTGCTGGCCGCCGGGATCGGCCTGGTCCTGGGCGGCAGCCAGGCGCTGTCCCGTTCTCTGTTCTCGCATCTGGTGCCGCCCGGCAAGGAAGCCGAGTACTTCTCGGCGTACGAGATGAGCGATCGGGGCATGAGCTGGCTGGGCCCACTTCTGTTCGGGGTGACGTACCAGCTGACCGGAAGTTACCGGGACGCGATCATCTCCCTGGTGGCCTTCTTCATCGTGGGGTTCGTGCTGCTCGCACGGGTTCCGGTGGCACAGGCGATCGGCGACGCGGGGAATCCTCTTCCCGAGAGGATTTAGCGCTGGAGGCGAAAGGGCGGTAGTGTACGCGTTTGGCCTGCCTGGCGTACCGTTACTGCGCGTCAAAGATGACGAATCGCTAGGTGACATCTGCTAGTAGATGTGACAAACCGGGCGCTGGTGGGTACAACAAGGGGCGGCTACGACGGCGACGCATGACCCCGTACGGGAATCTTTACCGCCGACCGGACGTTGACCGGATGACGACGACAGCGACACCTGTCCTGTGGGCGACAAGCCCGGGAGGCACGATTCATGAGTGAGCGAGCTCTTCGCGGCACGCGCCTCGTGGTGACCAGCTACGAGACGGACCGCGGTATCGACCTGGCACCACGCCAGGCCGTGGAGTACGCATGCGAGAAGGGACATCGCTTTGAGATGCCCTTCTCGGTCGAGGCGGAGATTCCGCCGGAGTGGGAGTGCAAGGTCTGCGGGGCCCAGGCACTCCTGGTCGACGGCGACGGCCCTGAGGAAAAGAAGGCCAAGCCCGCGCGTACCCACTGGGACATGCTGATGGAGCGGCGCACCCGCGAGGAACTCGAAGAGGTCCTCGAGGAGCGTCTTGCCGTTCTCCGCTCCGGCGCGATGAATATCGCGGTTCACCCGAGGGACAGCCGCAAGTCGGCCTAGTCCCGAAGGTGCGGAGCGGTTCTACCGCACACGCAAGTGGCACAAGCAAGTAAGCGCGGGCGCCGTACGAACATGTACGGCGCCCGCGCTTTTGCCTGCCCGGATGTCAGTGGGTGAGCGGCGGGCGCGGGCCCTGCGGGGTGTCACCGCCGGGCTCGTCCCGGATGACCTCGCCCTGGACGACCTTGCCGTCCGGGCGGTGGATGCGGGCCTGCTGGAAGGCGTCCCCGAGGGTGCCGGGAGCGGCCTTGCGCAGCTTCCGCTCGACCGTGCGCTCCGCGTAGCGCCCCAGGGCCTGCTGGACCGGCGGGATCAGCAGGAGCAGCCCTGCCGCGTCCGAGATCAGCCCCGGGATCATCAGCAGCAGCCCGCCCAGCATCATCAGGCCGCTGCCACCGCCGCTGGCCGGCGCGGTGCCCTGCTGCACGGCCTGGCTCAGGTTCTGGAAGGCCCGCCGGCCCGCCCGCTTGATCACCACCGCGCCGAGCACGAACCCGGCGAGCAGCAGCAGGAAGACCGTAAGACCGCTCGACGCGCCCGCCACCACGGTCAGCAGCCAGATCTCCAGCACCAGCCACGCGGCGATGCCCAGCGGCAGGAACGTACGCAGCCGGGAACGCGGGGGCCGGGCGGCGGAGGAAGGGGTGGATGCGCCAGTCGTCATACGTCCAGTGTGCCTGGGCCCGGCTCAGTGCGGGATAAGGGGACGATCAACGAGGCCTGTGGGGTTGTGGGGCTACGGCTGTGAGGGCTTTCTTCCGGAGTTGCCCCGGCCGCGGAGCTTGCCGACCCGCTCCCCCACGCCCCAGGTGGTGACCCGCCACAGGGCCTCCACGAGGATGTCGCGGCTCATCTTGGAGTCGCCGTGTTCGCGCTCCACGAAGGTGATGGGGACCTCGACGACGTGGTAGCCGCCCTTGACGGCGCGGCGGGCCAGGTCGACCTGGAAGCAGTAGCCCTGGGAGGCCACGTCGTCCAGGCCGAGGCCTTCGAGGGTCTCGCGGCGGAAGGCTCGGTAGCCGCCGGTGATGTCGCGCAGCGGCAGGTCGAGCGCCACGCGCGAGTAGAGGCTGCCGCCCCGGGAGATGAACTCGCGGGACTTCGGCCAGTTCACCACCCGGCCGCCGGGCACCCAGCGGGAGCCGAGCACCAGGTCCGCGCCCTTGAGGGCGGTGAGCAGCCGGGGCAGCTCCTCGGGCCGGTGGGAGCCGTCGGCGTCCATCTCCACGAGGACGCCGTAGCCGTTGTCGATGCCCCAGCGGAAGCCCGCGAGATAGGCGGCGCCGAGGCCCTCCTTGCCCTTGCGGTGCAGCACCTGGACCTGTTCGTCCTCGGCCGCCAGCTCGTCGGCCAGCTTGCCCGTGCCGTCGGGGCTGTTGTCGTCGGCCACGAGGACATGAGCCTCGGGGACCGACTGCCGCACCCGCCCGACGATGGCCTTGATGTTCTCCGCCTCGTTGTAGGTCGGAATGATCACCAAGGCCGTGCCGAGCGGGCCGAACTTCCGCCCCTGGGCCTGTGCCGCGAGGGCTCCGTCGCCGTCGTTCACTGCTGCCCCTTCATGTCCGTACGCAGGCGTCCACCATAGTGGCCGCCGCATGGGATGACGTGCCACGTCGTTCGTACTGCGGTGCCGATTCGACAAGAAGGGGGTAAGAGTGTGCCTTTTGGGCACTGGTGCGCTGCGGATGGGGGCCCGGCGCCCTTCGGGCCGACCAGGGACCCGCCGGCTGCGGGTCGACCAAAGCCGTTGTCTACTGGACGTCCGGGCCCCACCCGGGTCACACCAGCCGACCGGCCGGAACGTTCCCTCGCCGTGGCGCGGGCGCTGAGCCTGGCTCCCAGTGGCGGTGCCCCGGTGCGGCACACCGTCCCTGACCCAGCGGCGCTTCGGCGATTGTTCGGAGGTTCCCCGGTCGGGCGTCCGGTGGTGGACTCGGACGAACCTACCGGCCCCCTGCTCCCGCCTGTCAACAGCCGTCCGATCTGCGCTTTCTCCATCAACTGGCTGGTCAGGGCAGAGGATGCGCAGGTCGCGCGACGCGGCGGCGGGCGCGGATCGGGGGCGCGCCACCCCGGGAGATCACTCGCCCGGCCGTACGAACACCGTCCGCCCGCCCACGACGGTGCGCAGACAGACCGGAAGGCCGCCGCCCGGTGTCAGGTCGGGCAGTCCGGGTGTGCCGGAGCGCGGGTCGGTCGACCAGCGCGCGACCCGGTCGTCGGGCGCCTGCACGACCAGGGCGTCGGTCCGCCAGACGGCGTAGTCGGCGGGCGCGCCCGGGACCAGAACACCCGCGTCGTCCCGTCCTACGGCCCGCCAGCCACCCCGCGTATGCGCGGTGAACGCGGCCCGCGCGGAGACCCGATGTTCAGCCGTTCGGTGGAACGCGGCGGCGCGGACCGTGCCCCACGGGTCGACCGGGGTGACCGGGCTGTCGGAGCCGAAGGCGAGCGGGACACCGGCCCGGAGCAGGGCCGCGAAGGGGTTCAGGGCACACGCCCGCTCTACACCCAGACGCTGCGCGTACATACCCTCCTCGCCGCCCCACAGCGCGTCGAAGGCGGGCTGCACGGAGGCGGTCAGGCCCAGTTCGGCGAAGGCCGCGATGGTCTCCGGGGTGAGCATCTCGGCGTGTTCGACGCGGTGCCGGGCGGCACGGACGCGGGCCAGGCCGACCTTCTCCGAGGCCGCGCGGACGCCCTCGACCACGGCGGTCACGGCGGCGTCCCCGATGGCGTGGAAGCCCGCCTGGAGGCCCGCCTCGGTGCAGGCGACGACATGGGCGGCGACGGCGTCCGCGTCGAGATAGGCGATCCCGGTGTGCCCGGCATCGGCGTACGGCTGATGCAGACACGCGGTGTGCGAGCCGAGCGCCCCGTCCACGAAGAGGTCCCCGGCCGCTCCTGCGGCGCCCAGTTCCCGCGCCTTCGCCACGTCCTGCTCGGCCCAGTAGCCGACGACCCGCGGCCCGGGCTCCTCGGCGGCGAGCCGCAGCAGGCCCGTGAAGTCGTCCTCGGAGGAGATGTCGGGGCCGGCGCACTCGTGGACCGAGCCGACGCCCAGGGAGGCCGCGTGGGCGAGCGCGGTGCGCTGGGCCCCGACGCGCTGCTCCGGCGTGATGGCGGCGAGCGCGGTGGCGCGGAGGGTGTGGTGGGCGTCGGCGGTGAGGGGGCCGTCCGGCGCCTCGAAGCCGGGGACGAGGTCGAGCAGGGCCGTGGTGACGACCGCGGAGTGGACGTCGATGCGGGAGAGGTAGAGCGGACGTCCGCCGGTCGCCGTGTCGAGTTCGGCGCGGGTCGGCGGGCGGCCTCCCGGCCAGCGGGCGGCGTCCCAGCCGTGGCCGAGCAGGACGCGGTCGGCCGGGCGGGCGGCGGCGAAGTCCCGGACGAGGGACAGGGCCGACTCCAGGGAGGGCGCGTCGGACAGGTCGAGGCCGGTGAGCGCGAGGCCGGTGGCTGTGGTGTGCACATGTGCGTCGGTGAACGCCGGGGTGACCAGCGCGCCGTCCAGGTCGACCACCTCGTCGACCCCGTCCGCGAACGCGTCGGCGGCCCCCTCTGAGCCGACCCAGGCGACCTGGCCGCGCTCCACGACCATCGCGGTCGCGAAGGGGTCGGCGGGGCTGTGGACCTCGCCGCGGCGGAGCAGGACGGTGGCCGGTTCGGGGGTGCGCTCACTCATGGGGAACAGTCTCGCGCCTCACCGGCGCGGCCCCGCACGCAGGTCGGTCAGATGCGCGGCGGGCGGGCCTCGTAGGGCGTCGACAGCACCACCGTGGTGCGGGTCGAGACGCCGGCCAGGCCGCGCAGCCGGGCGAGCAGTTCCTCCAGTTCGTGCGGGGTGGAGACCCGCACCTTGAGGATGTAGTTCTCCTCGCCCGCGACGCTGTGGCAGGCCTCGATCTCGGGGACGCCGGAGAGGCGGTCCGCGATGTCGTCGGGGGCGCTGGGGTCGAACGGTTTCACCGAGATGAAGGCGGTCATGGGCAGGCCCACCGCCTCCGGGTCGACGACCGCGGCATACCCGCGGATGACGCCACGCTGCTCCAGCCTGCGCACCCGCTGATGCACGGCCGACGTGGACAGGCCCGTGGCCTTGCCCAGGTCTGTGTAGCTCATCCGCCCGTCCTTGACGAGCAGCTGCACGATTTGTCGGTCCAGCTCCTCCATGGCGCAAGAACTTACATGGCGGCTGATCTCCTCCGATACCTCAGCGGCGCAGGTCATACCCGGTTCGTGATGTGACGGAGTGCAGCCCGTGAGTCGGCCGGGGACAAATCCGCCGCCCCGGGCATCTGCGGGCGGCATGTGACGAACGCCACAGGCCCCGAGCGGTCTCCGTGATGTTCTCGTGATTACCGCGGAGACGGGACGGGAAGTGCTTGCTGTGGTCGAGGCCGCAGCGCCTTCACGGCCCAGCCCAGTAGGGGGAGAAACCCATGCAGAGTCTTAAGCGCCCTGGACGCACCGCGCCCAGGCGGCCGCAGCTCGTCGTCGAGTCCGAGCCGGAGGGCGTCGAACCCGACGGTTTCGAGGCCGACGAGCTCGACGAGTACGACACCTTCGAGATGTACCGGGTGATCTGCCCGGACTGCGTGCAGCCCATCGCGCTCCTCGCGGACGAGGCGGTCCTGCCGGAGCACGCGCTGTGCGCCTCGCCGTGGAACCCGTTCGGGCTGACGGTCTGCGCCGGTACGGGCCGTGAGGCGGCCGACGCCCGGTCCGCCGACGAGTCCGCGGAACCCCAGGAGCAGGACACCGCGCTGCTGTTGACGCTCCCTCAGGGGCTCGACTGGCGGACGCAGCCGTTCTCGCACGTCGGTGGCCCCAGCTCGCGCCCGATGCGGGTGCCCGACATGCGCCGCGCCGCCTGAGCGCTCTCGCTCAGTCCCAGTAGCTGCCCTGCACCATGGCCCGCAGACTGCCGTGGTGCAGGACCAGTGTGTCCGGGTCCGCCGGGACGGCCGTCTCCCCGAAGTGCACCTGCCGGTAGGCGACGCGCAGCATCACGATCGCGTGCCGCAGGGCGGCGTACAGGGTGTAGAAGTCCATGTCGCGCGGGGTGTGGCCGGTGAGTTCGGTGTACCGGGCCTCCACCCGGTCCCGGCGGAGGAACTCCGGCAGGCCCGCCTGGCCGAAGGCGGCCGTGAGGTCCTGGAAGAAGCGGTGCAGATAGACGGTCCAGCCGAGGTCCACCTCGCGGGGGGCCGGGGCCGCCATCTCCCAGTCGAGGACGGCGACGGGGTCGAAGCCGTCGTAGACGACGTTCCCGATGCGCGCGTCGCCCCAGTTGAGGACCGTCTCGCCGGGGTCGGCCGGCCAGAGTTCCGTCAGCCGGTCGAAGGCGCTCTCGATGAGCGGTGAGCGGGCGAGCCCGTCAACGACCCATTCGTAGTAGGCGCGTTGGGACGCGACGTGGCGGCTGAGCGCGTCGCCCTCGCCGGGGAGGGCGAGGAACTCGGCCTCGGCCAAAGGAACTTGGTCGTGCAGGCGGGCGATCACTCCGATCGAGGCGGCTTCCAGACGCTCTCGCTCCGCGTCGGTCGCCGCGTGCAGCCAATTGCCCTCGTACGTATAGGGCATGACGTCCGGCGGCACACGACCCTCCACCCGTTCCATCACGAAGAACGGGGCGCCGAGCGGGCCCGGGTCCTCCTCCAGCCAGCGGACTTCCGGGACCGGGAGGTCCGTGCGGTCGGCGACCAGGCGCATGGTGCGGAACTGGCGCGGCAGGTCGTAGACCGGGAAGACGGTGTACGCCGCCGGGTCGGCCGCGAGCCTCAACGCACAGGCGCGCAAGGGTGGTTCGGGATGTTCGATGTCGAAGAGCAGGGTCTCGCTGGACATGCCGTTCGACGCGGGGACCGTGATGTCGACGGCCTTGGCGCCGGGCAGGCGGGTGTCGAGCCAGGCGGTGAGGCGGTGGGCGAGTTCCTCGGGGTCGCGGGTGGTCGTGCGGGGGCGGGGTGCCGTGGCCATGTGTCAACTCCCCTACGGGGCAACCGAGTCGAAGCCGGTGAAGCCGCTCGGGTCGTGGCGGCCGAAGGAGCCGTGCTCGAAGATGCCGTGGCCCACCTGGCCGTCCAAGCGGAAGCGGGCCGCATGGTCGGTGACACCGTAGGCGGCGAGCGGAGCCGGTTGGGTGAGGTCGTAGGTGCGGGCGTCGGTCCAGTCCCGGCCTCGCCAGGTGCCGTGCTGCCAGTCGTCGGCGGGTGGGTAGCCGGCGCCGATGGCCAGCGGTGAGGAGGTCAGGATCTCGACCTCGAGTTCCTGCGGTTTGCGGGCGTCCCCGAGGTGGACGAGGGCGCGCTCGGGCCGGCGGGTGCCGGAACGGTAGGTGATCTCGGCCTGGGGCCAGCCGAGTTGGCGGTCCCGGTGGCCGGGGCGGACGACGGTCGCCTCGTTCAGGGTGCGGTGGCCGTCGGCGTCCTCCTGGACGATCACCATGAGGAAGCGGTCCTCGAAGCGGACCGGGCACCAGATCCAGTGGAAGCCCTCGGTCGGATGGTCCGCGGCGAGCCGGCCGCCCTCCTCGCCGGGGATGGGCCGCACACCCCAACTGCGGTCACGGGTACCGGTCCAGCCGTCGGCCGAGACCCGGAACTCCTCGTCACCGGCGCGGATCACGCCCTCCACACCACCCGCCTGGACGAAGCGGCGCCCTTCGAGGGTGAGCCGGTCGCCGCGGTACTGGACGTGGTGGGGTTCCCAGAGCGCGGGGAACTCGGCGGTCCAAGTGAGTTCGCACGAAAGGGAGTTGTCCTCGCAGCGCAGGCGCAGTCGGCGCAGTGGTTCCTCGACCTCGATGCACAGCGGGCCGACCGCGAGGTGCATGCGGTCGTCGCCGAGGGCGTCCGAGGCGCGGACGGCGTGCAGGGTGTCGCCGGTGCGGAGGGTCGCGTAGGCGTCGATCACGCCGACGTTGGGGTAGACGCCGAGGCCGAGGATGAGGAGGGCGCGGCCCTCGTGGTCGAGGACGTGGAAGATGCAGCGGTCGTAGGCGTTGCGGTCGCCGGTCGCGACGTGCTTCATCGACAGGGGGACCTGGTGCACGGGGTACTCGTCGAGGGGCACGGGACGGTCGTCTGCCACGGCTAACCTCCCCTGGGGACAGTGGAGGTGACGGTACGTCAGGTGGCGTGCGGTAGCCAGGGGGCGGGAGCCGTACGCCGGTGAACTCACGCTCGATTTCCCGCACCGGTGACCTGTCGGCGGGCTCTTGCGTTGCCCTGGTATGACCCCCACATATGCGCCGACCGGGCGTCAGCGCCGTATCTACGTCCCCGCACCCGCAGAATCGGTTCCGCTGGCGCCGCCGCAGCCCCAGGACCCGCCCATCTACCGTGATCTCATGCGGACTTGGGCCGACCGGGGCCGCACCCTGCCGGGGCGGCACGACCCGGAGTGGGTGCGGCTGGCGGCGCCGCCGGCCGGGCTCAGCCAGTTCGGTGGGCCTCGGGACCCGCTAGGTGGCGGGCGATGACCATGCGCTGGATCTGGTTGGTGCCCTCGACGATCTGCAGGACCTTGGCCTCGCGCATGTAGCGCTCGACCGGGAAGTCCGCGGTGTAGCCGTATCCGCCGAGCACCTGGACGGCGTCGATGGTGGCCTTCATCGCGGTGTCGGTGCAGTGCAGCTTGGCCATGGCGGCCTGTTTGGCGAACGGCCGGCCCGCGTCGCGCAGCCGGGCCGCCGCGAGGTAGAGCGCCCGGCCCGCCTCGATCTGGGTGGCCATGTCGGCGAGCATGAAGCGCAGCCCCTGGAAGTCGGAGATCGGCCGCCCGAACTGCTGCCGTCCGGTCGCGTACGCCACCGCCTCGTCCAGCGCTGCCTGCGCCAGGCCGATCGCGCAGGCCGCGATGCCGAGCCGTCCGGAGTCCAGCGCGGACAGGGCGATCGCGAAGCCCTGGCCCTCCTCGCCGAGGCGCCGCTCGTCGGAGACCCGGACGCCGTCGAAGTGGACCTGGGCGGTGGGCGAGCCCTTCATGCCCATCTTCTTCTCCGGCACCGCGCCGCTCAGGCCGGGCGCGTCACCGGGCACCAGGAAGGCGCTGATCCCGCGCGGGCCGTCCTCTCCGGTGCGGGCCATGACCGTGTAGAAGTCGGCGATACCGCCGTGCGTGATCCAGGCCTTGGTGCCGTCGATCACCCAGTCCTCGCCGTCCCGTACCGCCTTCGTGCGCAGGGAGGCCGCGTCGGAGCCGGAGGACGGCTCGGAGAGGCAGTAGGCGCCCAGCAGCCCGCCGCCGAGCATCGCGGGCAGGTACTCGACCTGCTGCTGCTTGGTGCCGTAGTTGGCCAGCGCGTGGCAGGACAGGGAGTGGACGCTGACGCCGAGGCCGACGGTGAGGCGGGCCGCCGCGAGTTCTTCGAGTACCTGGAGGTAGACCTCGTACGGCTGGTCGCCGCCGCCGTACTCGGAGTCGTAGGGCAGGCCGAGCAGTCCGGACTCGGAGAGCAGGGTGAAGACCTCGCGCGGGAAGTGTCCGGCGTCCTCTTCCTCGGCCGCTCTCGGGGCGATCTCACGCTGCGCGATGTCGCGGACCAGCGAGATCAGATCCCGGGCCTCGTCCGTGGGCAGTTGCCGGTCCACCGGCTGCGGGGCGCGGTCGGGCATGGCGACGCTCTCCTCCCTGTCGGGACATCGGCGGGCGCGCGCCTGGGGTCGAGGCGACTCCGCCGGATATCGCACGGGTACGGCCGCTGCTCCCGCTCCCGGGTCTCGGAAGCGGCTGACCAGCGGCTCTGCGCTGTGAGTATGCCCGATCGGAGGTCTGTCGTCACCAGTTAACGACCGCTTACTTCGAGAATAACCCGGTCGTCCGGAACTGGTCGGGAGCGCCTGTTCAGCCGTCCCTGCGGGCCGGGGCCGGCGCCGGATACGTCGGGTCCAGTTCCTCGATGGCGCGCAGGGTGCCACCCAGGGTCTTCACGAGGAGTTCGCGCATCGTCTCGCGGGACAGGTCGGGGCCGCTGATCCACTCCAGGGTCGCGCCCTCGACGCTGCACACCCAGCCGAACAGGCCCATGCGCGCGAGGCGGGAGATGTCGCTGCGGCCGTAGGCCCCGGCGGCGATGGTCTCGACGATGGCGGCGCGCACTCCGTCACGGATGGCGTGCACCTCGGTGTCGAAGCCGACGCCGCCGCTGACGATGGTGCGGTAGGCGGCCTGGTTGTGCTCGGCCCAGCGGAGATAGCTGTCCATCGTGCGTTGTACGCGGTCCAGTTGGGGCAGTTCGTAGCCGCTCGCCGCGAAGGTGACCAGGTCGGCGACGGAGTCGTTGATGATCGCCAGGTAGTAGCCGCGCTTGGACTGGAAGTAGTAGTAGATCAGCCCTTTGGCGACATGGGCCTGCCGCGCGATGTCGTCCATGGACAGCGCGTCGTAGGACGTGTCGGCGAACAACTTCCGGCCAATGGCGATGAGTTCGGCGCGGCGCGCCAGGGAACGCTCGGTACCGCGCGCCCGGGGACGTACGACGTCACGCTGCTGACTGATTTCCAATTTCGACTCTGGCTCTCCAACTGGGCTTGGTCAACCGCAGTATGGCAGGTCAAGCATGCGCCAGGTCACAGCAGGCCGATTTGAGTCACGAGCATCGCGATCACCACGACGAGGGTCCAGCCCATGACGTGTTCGACGATCTTCGGGCCGTCGCCCTTGGGGCCGCCGGTGCGGGTGCGGGCGCGCGCGGCGCCGGCCGAGTGTGCGGTCATGGTGGCTCACAGAGGTCGGATGTGCGGTGGACTCCCCCGTTCTGTCCACCTTGCCATCCATATCGCCTTCCGTGCCGGAGACCTTGGTCACAGCGGCACGGTCAGCGCACGCCCACCGCCGCGAGTGCGGTGCGCTGGCGGGCGGTCGGCTGCGCCGGGAAGTAGAGGTAACAGACGCCGCCGGTACCGGAGGAGAGCTTGCCGGAGGCGTTGTACCGCTTGGTGCGCAGCCAGATGTTCTCGAACTCACGGCGCTTGTAGACGCGCCGGACGGCCGGATCGCTGGGCGAGTTGGGGTCGTTGGCGATCACGTCGCCGGTGGCGGTGAAGCCGATCACGGTCATCAGATGGCCGGCGGTGCCGTACCCCGCGCCGGTCAGCTCGCTGCTGAGGAACGACTGTGACGTTATGGCCGGGATGCCCGCCGCGATCAGTGTCTCCAGGTCGGTGAGCGAGCCGAGCCGGGTGACCACGCCCTGGAGGTCCTGGTACGTCGCCGCGTAGGCGGCGTTGAACGGCCAGTTGCCGCAGCCCTGGTACTGGTAGTCGTAGGTGAAGCGGGCCGCGTTGTCGACCTGCGGGTCGGTGTAGCCCGGGTCGACCCAGGCCAGCTGCTCCGGGGTGAGCCGGCCGCCCCAGTACTCGATGATCATCTGCGAGGAGGTGGGGCTGCACCAGGCCTCGCCGCCGTTGTCGTACTCCGCGTACTGGCCGATGTGGATCTCCTGCGAGTAGCGCGGGACGATCAGCTCCCGGTCGAGTCCGGGCGTCGAGGCCGGGACGGTGAAGCGGTCCGGGACGTCCGAGCCCATCGCGCCGAGCCGCCGGACGGTGGGGGTGAGCTCGGTGCCGGGCTTGCGGTAGAGGGTCAGGCGCAGCCGGTACGACGCCAGGCGCAGGCCCGTGGTCGCGTCGTCGATCGCGAAGGTGTCCGTCCAGACGGCGGACCTGCCGTCCTTCTGGTTGTCGACGGAGGTCCGCTTGATGTCCTGGTCGTCGGCGGCCCAGCGGCCCATCACGTACCAGGGGGTGTCCGTGCCGTCGGAGTACGTCCCGCGCAGCTCGATCTGGATCCAGGTGCCGGCGGGGGTGTGCGCGTTCCAGGAGGCGATGGCCTCCGTCGCGGGGACGGAGAGCTTGTGGACGGGGGACGTCCAGGTCGCGTACTCCCAGCTCGCGGTCCTGCCGGTGTGCGGGTCCGTGTAGTCGACGCCGCCGAGGGCGGCCCCGATGACGAGACCGGGGCGGAGGCCCGGGACGGCCCGGGTGCCCTGGGCGGCACCGCGGCACCAGTCGTCGTAGGTGGTCCACGCGTGGTTGTCGACCGTGGGGGTCGGGCCGCGTTCGGAATCGGCGGCGTCGGTGACGGTCGTGGTGTCGGCGGCCGCGGGGCCCGTGCCGCTCACCACGGCGGCGCCGACCGCCGCGGCCAGGACGTTTCTGCGGGACGGATGTTCGGCTCTGCTCATATGCGGAAGACCCCCAGGCGTTCCGAGTCGGGACAGATCCACTGCACGGTCGTGCGCCAACTATGTACGTCGACGGCGCGCCCCTGCCAGCACCGCGAGCCATGTCACGCCCACCAATATTGGTCTCGACCACTGGCATCGACCACCGGCATGACCTGGGGCGCAGCCCGCCGCTCCGTAGAATGCCGGGGCGACCTGCGGCATCGGCCCACGACCCCCGGGACCCCTCATGCACGACCTCGCCCACCGGCTCAGCCGCCTGCCCCCGTCCTGCGGCCCGGTCCGGCTCGTCGGTGTCGACGGGCACGCGGGCTCCGGGAAGTCCACGTTCGCCGGGCGGCTGGCCGCGGCCCTGGGCGGTGCGCCCGTGCTGCACCTGGACGACCTCGCCACCCACGACGAGCTGTTCGGCTGGACCGACCGGCTGCTGAGCCAGGTGATCACACCACTCGGCCACGGCGGGACCGCCCACTACGCCCCCTACGACTGGCACACCCGACGCTTCGGAACACCCCGCACGCTGCCGACCGCGCCCGTGGTCCTGATCGAGGGTGTCGGCGCCGGACGCCGGGCGGTACGACCGTTTCTCGCGCGGCTGCTGTGGATGGAGCTGCCCCGGGAGGAGTCCTGGGCACGAGGGCGACTGCGGGACGGGAGTGAGCAACGGGACTTCTGGGACGGGTGGGTCGAGGCGGAACGCGAGCACTTCACCGAGGACCCTTCGCGACCGTACGCGGACTTCCTGGTACGGCAGTTGCTGAAGGGGTACGAGGTGCTGGCGGGGCCCTCCGGGACGATTGGACCGGACCACGAAATCACCCACGGTGACGAACCGCCCGCAGTGTGCTGAACTTGTGAAGAGCGTCATGCGCGAACTTGCTTGAGTGCCTCAACTCGGCTTGACCCAGGGGCCGTACAGGTCTTACGTTCTGAATGTGCGGCCGTTCGGAGCCGCCCAGAGTCGCGAAGCCCCCGGTTGTTCCCCCGTGATCGGGGGCTTCGTTCTGCTCTCAGTCTCTTTTCCGGCCGCTACGAGCCGTGATTTGCTCACCCTGGGTCACCGGCCCGAGTGCGCCCCATCTGCTCCCACCTCGCCAAACGGCCTGTGCGGCACCCTTCGATGGGCGACTGCCCCGCAGGTACGATGCCCAGGGTGCGACCAACGGACGGCTGCTTCGCGCACCACGGCAACTCCCGTCCGCGGCACAGCAGTTCGACCCAGACTGCCGACGGGCGCCGGCCCGGCGGTGAATCAACGGGGGCACGGTTTGTGGGGGGACGTGATGGACTTCGGCACGCAGGGCCCCGAGGCCCCGGCCGACCTCGCGTGGCTGCGAGGCGTGGACGCCTACACGATGGGCGCTTATCCGCAGGCGGAGGAGGAGTTCCGCACCGCGGTACGGATGGATCCCGGGATGGCCGACGGCTGGCTCGGACTGCACGCGCTGCGCGTCGACACGACCACCGCGCTGCTGCGGATGTACCGGCACCGGGAACGCTTCGGGGAACAGCGCACCAGACACCGCCGGACGCTCAACTCCTGGTACTGGCTCGGCTGGTGGGTCCAGCCCGTGCTGGAGAGCCCGCGTGATCTGCTGCTCGCGCACGCCTCGCACTGGCTGGACGGCCGCCATGTGCCCGAGCTGGACCGCGCGTTGGCCGGACTGCCGCCCGTCGACACCGACCACCAGGTCCGCTTCCTGCACGCCTGCCGCGCCTATCTGGTCAAGGACTGGGAGCAGCTGGTCCGGCACACCGATCCGCTGCTGAACGACCAACTCCTGGGCATCGAGGCCGGGTTGTTCGGCGGGATGGCCCGGGTGCGGCTTGAGATGTACGGCCAGGCCGAGCCGCTGCTGTCCTCCGCGCTGATGCGCTGTCGCAGCGAACAGCCGCAGCGCAAGGAGCTGCGGTACTGGCTGGCGCGGGCCCACGAGGGCACCGGCCGCAGCGCCGCCGCGCTCCCCCTGTACCGGGCGGTGCACCGCGTCGACCCCGCGTTCATGGACACCTCGGCGCGGCTCGCCGCGATCACCGACTCCGACGGGTACGACGGCTCCGAGGACGTGACCGACCTCGCGGCGATCACGCTCTCCGGCGGGCAGGACGCCTTGGAGAGCCCCGACGGGCTCGATCCGCTGTTCGGCGCGGAGGGGCGCGACCTGAAGCTGTCGGAGCCCGGTCTTCCGCCGACCGGTCCGCTGCCCTCGGCCGCCGACTCGGTGCGCGAGAAGACCTCGGTGCCCGTCCCGCCGCTGCCCACCGGGCCCACCGACCCCGTCTTATTGGAGGAGGCGCTCAACGAGCTGGAGCGCATGGTGGGGTTGGAGCCGGTGAAGCGCCAAGTCAAGGCGCTGTCCGCCCAGTTGAACATGGCTCGGCTGCGTGCCGGGCAGGGGCTGCCGGTCCAGCCGCCGAAACGGCACTTCGTCTTCTCCGGTCCCTCGGGCACCGGCAAGACCACGGTGGCCCGCATACTCGGCCGCGTCTTCTACGCTCTCGGGCTGCTCGGCGGTGACCATCTCGTCGAGGCGCAGCGGGCCGATCTCGTCGGCGAGTATCTCGGTCAAACGGCCGTGAAGGCCAACGAGTTGATCGACTCGGCGATCGGTGGCGTGCTCTTCGTCGACGAGGCCTACTCGCTCTCCAACTCCGGTTACGGCAAGGGCGACGCGTACGGCGACGAGGCCTTGCAGGTGCTGCTGAAGCGGGCCGAGGACAACCGCGACCACCTCGTGGTGATACTGGCCGGCTACCCCGAGGGCATGGACCGGCTGCTGGCCGCGAACCCCGGGCTGTCGTCCCGCTTCACGACTCGCGTCGACTTCCCCTCGTACCGTCCCCTTGAACTCACCTCCATCGGGGAGGTGTTGGCCGCGGAGAACGGGGACGTGTGGGACGAGGAGGCCTTGGACGAGCTGCGGTCCATCGCCGGGCATGTGGTGGATCAGGGGTGGATCGACGAGCTGGGGAACGGGCGGTTCCTGCGGACTCTGTACGAGAAGAGCTGCGCGTATCGGGATCTGCGGCTCTCGGTGTATCCCGGGATGTTGTCGCGGGATGATCTGTCGACTCTGCGGTTGCCGGATCTGATGCAGGCGTATGGAGAGGTGTTGTCCGGGCGGGGGCCTCAGGATCCGCCGGGGATGTGAACAGAGCGCAACAGCCCGGTCGGATCGGTTGACTCGCGGCTGCGACGCCGTGAGGGCTGGTCGCGCCCACGCGGCGGAGCCGCACATCGATACAGCCCCGCACCCCTGAGCTGGGCACGGGGATCCGGCGTCAGCTGGGTACCGTCTGCTTCAGTTCCGTCGTGCGCGGTTGAGCGGGGACTTCCCGGTGAGCCGGGTCCGTCACCTCGCCCACCAACAGCTCCAATACGTCCTCCATCGCCACCAAGCCCAGCACCTTGCCGGACGCGTCGGCCACCTGGGCCAGGTGCGTTGCGGCTCGGCGCATGACTGTCAGGGCGTCGTCCAGGGGGAGTTCGGAGCGCAGGGTCGTCATGGGGCGCCAGATCTGTTGCGGGACCGCCCGTTCGGACTCCTCCAGGTCGAGTACGTCCTTCACGTGCAGGTAGCCCATGAAGGCGCCGGTCTCCGCCGCGATCGGGAAGCGGGAATAGCCGGTGCGAGCCGTGAGGGCGACGATCTCGCCCGGGGTGACCGAGGGGCTGACCGTGACCAGGTTCTCGCGGCGCAGGAGGACGTCGGTGACCGGGCGGGAGCCCAACTCCAGTGCGTCCTCCAGTCGTTCCTGCTCCTCGGGATCGAGGAGGCCGGCCTGGCCCGAGTCCTCCACCAGGCGGTTGAGCTGTTCGCTGGTGAAGACGGCCTCGACCTCGTCCTTGGGCTCGACATGGAAGAGCCGCAGGATGCCCTGGGCGACGGCGCCGAGGGCGATGGTGATCGGCTTGCAGATCCGGGCGAAGGCGACCAGGCCGGGGCTGAGCCACATCGCGGCCTTCTCCGGCGCGGCCATCGCGAGGTTCTTCGGGACCATCTCGCCGATGACCAGGTGGAAGAAGACGACCGCGGCCAGCGCGAGGACGTAGCCGAGGGGGTGGATCATGCCGTCGGGCAGGTGCATCCACTCGAAGACCGGTTCCAGCACATGGGCGACCGTCGGTTCGGCCACCGCGCCCAGCGTCAACGAGCAGACGGTGATCCCGAATTGGGCCGCGGCCATCATCTGCGGGAGCCGCTCCAGGCCGTAGAGGACCTGTCGGGCGCGGGCGGTGCCGAGGGGTTCGATCTGGCTCCGGCGGACCGAGACGAGGGCGAACTCGGCGCCGACGAAGAAGCCGTTGGCGAGCACCAGCAGGACGGCGAAGAGGAGTTGGAGGACGGTCATCGGGCCGCCTCCATGACGTTCACCGCGGGAGTCGTGCGGACCAGGCGGACGCGTTCGGCGCGGTAGTGGCCCACCTGGCGCACCGAGAGGCGCCAGCCTGGGAGTTCGGCCTTGTCGCCGGGGGCGGGGATGCGGCCGAGGAGGTCGGCGACGAGTCCTGCGACGGTCTCGTACGGTCCTTCGGGCACGTCCAGGCCTATGCGTTGGAGAATGTCGACGCGGCAGCTGCCGTCGGCGTCCCAGGCGGGTTTGCCGTCCTCGGGCGGTGCGGCGGCGAGTTCGGGTACGTCCTGGCCGTCGTGTTCGTCGCGGACCTCGCCGACGAGTTCCTCGACGATGTCCTCCAGGGTGACCACACCGGCCGTACCGCCGTACTCGTCGACGACGACGGCGATCGGCTGCTCGCTGCGCAGCCGGGCCAGGAGCGGCTGGACCGGCAGGGTCTCGGGGACCAGCACCGGGGACTTGGCGATGCTGGTGACGGAGGTGCGGAGTCGAGCGTGCGCGGGCACGGCCAGGGCGTCCTTGAGGTGGACCATGCCGACGATCTCATCGATCTTCTCCCGGTAGACGGGGAAGCGGGACAGACCGGTGGCCCGGGTCAGGTTGACCACGTCCTCGGCGGTCGCCGACGACTGCAGCGCGCTGACCTTCACGCGCGGGGTCATGACGTGCTGCGCGGTCAACTCGCCCAGCGACAGGGTCCGTACGAAGAGATCGGCCGTGTCCTGTTCCAGGGCGCCGGCCTGCGCGGAGTGGCGGGCCAGGGAGACCAGCTCGCCGGGGGTGCGGGCGGAGGCCAGCTCGTCGGCGGGCTCGACGCCCAGGGCGCGGACGAGCCGGTTGGCGACCGCGTTGAGCGCGGCGATCACCGGGCGGAACAGGCGGGCGAAGGCGTGCTGCGGTGCGGCGACGAAGCGCGCGACCTGCAGGGGCCGCGACACCGCCCAGTTCTTGGGCACGAGCTCGCCGATCACCATCTGCACGGCGGAGGCCAGCAGCATGCCGACGACCACGGCGACACCGGAGACGGCGCCTTCGGGGATGCCGATCGCGCTGAACGGGCCGTGCAGCAGTTCCGCCAGGGCCGGTTCGGCGAGCATGCCGACGACCAGGGAGGTGATGGTGATGCCGAGCTGGGTGCCGGAGAGCTGGAAGGACAGCTCCTTGAGCGACTCGACGACCGTGGCGGCCCGTCGGTCGCCCTCGGCGGCGGCCTTCTCGGCCTCGGGGCGCTCCACGGTGACGAGCCCGAACTCGGCCGCGACGAAGAAGCCGTTGGCCAGAATCAGCAGGATCGCCGCTCCGAGGAGCAGCAAGGGGATGGTCATGCCGCCGCCTCGATATGCCGGGAGGGGGCGGCGCAGGTACTACAGGACGATCCGTCCATCGCTGGAGGGAGTCACTCCTCGGGTAGCAGGGGGCCTCGGAAGACAGGGGGGAACACCGGTGACGGAGGTGCGAGGAAAAACGCCACCGACAACAGATTAATCAAGACATGGCCATCTACGGCAGATCCCTTGTCGAGTGGGCCTCGGCGAGCGCCCGCAGAGTGCGCGCATCGGCGATGGCCCGCTCCTTGGCGATGCCGGGCTGGATGCCGAGCACGGGGAGGCTGGTGCCGTCGCTGAGGTTGAGGAAAACCCAGGGGTCGCCGGGCCGCAGGTTCACCTGGAGGATCTCGGCCCACTCCAGACGGCGCCTGCCGGCGATGTTGACGACGGTGACACCGGTCTCGTCGGCGACGACCTTCACCCGGGCGAGCACGGCCAGCACTCCGAAGAGGAGGGCACCGGTGAGGACGAAGCTGAGCTTCTCCCCCGGGCCGAGCTGCTCCAGGAGCAGCGCGACGGTCGTGATGACGACGAAGATCGCGGCGCCCGCGGTGAGCAGTACGGCACGGGTGCGGCCCGGCCGGAACGTGACCGGCAGGGCGGGGAGTTCGGACATGGTCGGTGTGGTCCTCGGCCTGTTCCTCGACGTATTCCTCGGTGTGTTTCTCAGAGCCGGCAGGCGTGGATGGCCGTCGTCAGGATGGCCCGGGCGCCGATGTCGTACAGGTCGTCCATGATCCGCTGCGCTTCCTTGGCGGGGACCATCGCGCGGACGGCGACCCAGCCCTCGTTGTGCAGCGGGGAGACGGTCGGGGACTCCAGGCCGGGGGTGAGCGCGACGGCCTTCTCGAGCTGCTCGACCCGGCAGTCGTAGTCCATCATCACGTACGTCCGGGCGACCAGGACGCCCTGGAGGCGGCGCAGGAACTGCTGGACCTTGGGCTCATCGACCTCGGCGCCCTTGCGGCGGATGACGACGGCCTCGGACTTCATGATGGGCTCGCCGAAGACCTCCAGGCCCGCGTTGCGCAGGCTGGTGCCGGTCTCGACGACGTCCGCGATGACCTCGGCCACACCGAGTTCGATGGCGGTCTCGACAGCGCCGTCGAGGTGGACGACGGAGGCGTCGATGCCGTTGTCGGCGAGGTGCCCCGCGACGATGCCCTCGTACGAAGTGGCGACCGTCTTGCCCTTGAGGTCCTCCACGCTGCTGGCCGCGCCGGGCTTGGAGGCGAAGCGGAACGTGGAACGGGCGAAGCCGAGCGGGAGGATCTCCTCGGCGCTCGCGGCGGAGTCGATGAGCAGGTCGCGTCCGGTGATGCCGATGTCGAGGCGGCCGGAGGAGACGTAGATCGCGATGTCGCGGGGGCGGAGGTAGAAGAACTCGACCTCGTTGACCGGGTCGACGATCCGCAGTTCCTTGGACTCCCGGCGCTGCTGGTAGCCGGCCTCATGCAGCATGTCCGCCGCAGGTCCTGACAGGGAACCCTTGTTGGGGACGGCGATGCGCAGCATGAGGTCGGCTTCCTTCGCGTGAAATGGGGTGAAGTGTCGGAACTGTGTTTTACAGGTGGGCGTAGACGTCGTCCAGCGAGATTCCGCGGGCGACCATCATCACCTGGACGTGGTAGAGCAGCTGCGAGATCTCCTCGGCGGCCGCCTCCTTGCCCTCGTACTCGGCGGCCATCCAGACCTCGGCGGCCTCTTCGACGACCTTCTTGCCGATGGCATGGACACCCTTGCCGACCAGCTCTGCGGTGCGGGAAGTGGCGGGGTCGCCGGTGGCGGCCTTCTGCTGGAGCTCGGTGAAGAGCTCCTCGAACGTCTTATTGGACATGATGTCCCAACACTACAGAGTTGCGGGCACACCTCATCGCCAGGGTTCAGATACTGAGCGGAGGGTGGCCGCCGTCGCCACGGCCGCCGTCACCGCCTCGTGCCCCTTGTCCTCGTTGGAGCCCTCCAGGCCTGCCCGGTCCAGGGCCTGCTCCTCGGTGTCGCAGGTCAGGACGCCCATGCCGACGGGGACGCCGGTCTCGACGGAGACCTGGGTGAGGCCCTGGACGACGCCCTGGCACACGTACTCGAAGTGCGGGGTGCCGCCCCGGATGACGACACCGAGGGCGACGATCGCGTCGTAGCCCCGGCCCGCCAACACCTTTGCCACGACCGGGAGTTCCCAGCTGCCGGGGACCCGGAGCAGGGTCGGCTCGTCGATCCCCAGGTCGTGCAGGGCGCGCAGGGCGCCGTCCACCAGACCGTCCATCACCTTTTCGTGCCACTGCGCCGCGATGACGGCGACCCGCAGGTCTCCGACGTTGCGTACGGACAGTTCCGGTGCGCCCTTGCCGCTCACGTTCTCTTGTCTCCTCGGTGACTTCTGAAGGTGTCTTACTGGTTGCCGCAGGTGGACACGGGGGCCGTGTCCAGCCAGGGCAGGTCGTGGCCCATGCGGTCCCGCTTGGTGCGCAGGTAGCGGAGGTTGTGCTCGCCCGCCTGCATCGGCATCGGCTCCCGGCGAGTGACCTTGAGGCCGTGCCGGACGAGCGCGTCGGTCTTGTCTGGGTTGTTGGTCATCAGGCGCAGGCTGCGGACACCGAGGTCCTCCAGGATCTGCGCGCCGGCGCCGTAGTCCCGGGCGTCGGCGGGCAGGCCGAGTTCGAGATTGGCGTCGAGGGTGTCCCGGCCGCGCTCCTGGAGTTCGTACGCCCGGAGCTTGGAGAGCAGGCCGATGCCGCGTCCTTCGTGGCCCCGCAGGTAGACGACCACTCCCCTGCCCTCTTCCTGGATGCGCTCCAGGGAGGCTTCCAGCTGGGGGCCGCAGTCGCAGCGCTGGGAGTGGAAGACGTCGCCGGTGAGGCACTCGGAGTGGACACGGACGAGGACGTCCTCGCCGTCGCCGATCTCGCCGTGGACGAGGGCGACGTGCTCGACGCCGTCGACGGTGGAGCGGTAGCCGTAGGCGGTGAACTGGCCGTGGCGGGTGGGGAGTTGGACCTCGGCCTCGCGCCGGACGGTGGGTTCGGCGGTCTGGCGGTAGGCGATCAGGTCCTCGATGGAGATGATCGTCAGGCCGTGCTTGCGGGCGAAGGGGATCAGTTCGGGGAGGCGGAGCATCCGGCCGTCCTCGCCGGCGATCTCGACGATCGCGCCGGCCGCGCGCAGCCCCGCGAGGCGGGCGAGGTCGACGGCGGCCTCGGTGTGGCCGTTGCGGACCAGCACTCCGCCGGACCGGGCGCGCAGCGGGAAGATGTGGCCGGGGCGGACGAAGTCGTCGGCCTCGGTGGTGCCGCTCGCGAGGAGCCGGAGCGTGGTCGCGCGGTCGGCGGCCGAGATGCCGGTGGTCACACCGTGGGCCGCGGACGCGTCCACGGAGACGGTGAACGCGGTCTTCATCGACTCGGTGTTGTCCTCGACCATCTGCGGGAGCCGGAGCCGGTCCAGCTCGTCGCCCTCCATGGGCGCGCAGATGAGGCCTCGGCACTCGCTCATCATGAAGGCGACGATCTCGGGGGTGGCCTTCTCGGCGGCGATGACGAGGTCCCCCTCGTTCTCGCGGTCCTCGTCGTCGACGACCACGACCGGGCGGCCGGCCGCGATGTCGGCGATGGCCTGCTCGACCGGGTCGAGCGAGAAGTCCTCGAAACCGTCGGTGCTGTACAGGATTGGTGCCGCTGTCATGCCGGCGCTCCTTCCAGGACGGGCTGCGGGGCCTTGCGGGAGCGCAGCCACCAGTCGCGCATGCCCCACAGGACGAGTGCGCCGTAGATGACGTAGACGAAGCCGGAGAACGCGAAGCCGTTGGCGAAGTTGAGGGGGACGCCGACCAGGTCGACGAGGAGCCAGGCGAACCAGAACTCGACCATGCCGCGGGCCTGGGCGTACATGGCGACGATCGTGCCGACGAAGATGTAGGCGTCGGGCCACGGGTCCCAGGAGAGGGACGGGTACGCCTTGAAGAGGGCGGCGACCGCGACCGTTCCCACGGCGGCGGAGCCGACGAGGATCGCGCGCTCGCGCCAGGTGGCGAAGCGGGGGGTGATGTGACCGTCGGCGGAGCCGCCCCTGCCACGGTTCCACTGCCACCAGCCGTAGACCGCGACGACCATGACGACGACCTGCTTGCCGGCGCTGCCGGAGAGGTGGGCGGTGGCGAAGGCGGCGAACAGGATCACGCCGGAGACGAACTGGGTGGGCCAGCTCCAGATCGACCGCCGCCAGCCGAAGGCCAGAGCGATCAGGCCGACGACGTTGCCGATCATGTCCGACCACTTGATGTGCTGGCCGAACAGGACGAAGGCCTCGGAGTTGAGCCAGTTCACGGGGTCACCTCGCGCGAGCCGATGAGCCGCTCGACGTACTTGGCGATGACGTCCACTTCGAGGTTGACCGGGTCGCCGGGCTGCTTGAGGCCGAGCGTGGTCAGGTCGAGGGTGGTGGGGATGAGGCTGACCGTGAAGTAGTCGGGGCCCGCGTCGACGACGGTGAGGCTGATGCCGTCGACGGTGATGGAGCCCTTCTCGACGACATAGCGCGTGAGGTCGGCGGAGAGCGAGATCTTGACGAGCTCCCAGTTCTCGGACGGCTTGCGCTCCAACACCGCGCCGGTGCCGTCGACATGGCCCTGCACGATGTGTCCGCCGAGGCGGGCGCCGAGGGCCATGGGGCGTTCGAGGTTGACGCGGGAGCCCACGGCGAGGATGCCGAGACTGGAGCGGTTCAGGGTCTCGGCCATGACGTCGGCGGTGAACTCGTCGCCCTCGTGCTCGACGACGGTGAGACAGACGCCGTTCACGGCGATGGAGTCGCCGTGCTTCGCGCCCTCGGTGACGATCGGGCCGCGCAGACGAAAGCGAGAGGCGTCGTCGAGACTCTCGACGGCGGTGACCTCACCCAGCTCTTCGACGATTCCGGTGAACACTTCCCGGGTCCTCCTGCCACATCGGGGCACGGACTCCGGGGCCTGTCGAAGACGACAGAATGAAACGAACGGGAGCACCGAGGACGACGCCGGACAGAACCCGTCCACACAGGACGAGCCGATACGGCGGCGCGCACGAATGCCCGCCCGCCGCGCACTGCCTCCCATCCGGACTTTAACCGTCGGTCCAGGAATTTCACCTGGTCAACCGGCCGCTGGAAGCGGACGGGTCGCGGACTGTAACCGCCGGTTCGGACTTTCACCGACCCCGGAGTGCGCTGCTTCTGGTACACGGCAAGTGTGCCACGCCCGGCAAGGGTCCATCCAGGTGAAGCGTGTGGGCTGGCTCACAGAGAGCGTCGATGGACTTCTCAACAGGCCCTCACCTGCTGGATCATCTGGTCTAGTCCTTTCTGGATCACGGACTCCAGGCGGATCCCATGAACCGGTCCGGCGGTGGTGACGACGGCCCTTGCCCACCGCCGGGCCTCTCAGCCGAACAGCTCGTCCTGCGCGCCGTCCTGTGCCGTCAGCAGCGCACCGCGCAGAACGGCCGTATCGCCGAGGAGGCTGGGGCGCACCTCCACGGGCAGCGGTGACATACCGGCGATCCGTTCGGCCACGCGTACGGCGAGTTCGTCACCGCCGGCCTGCCCGACCTCGCCGCCGAGGACCACGCATCCGGGGTCCAGCAGCGCGACGACGGACGCGACACCGAGGGCGAGGCGATCGGCGAGGGTGTCCAGGAGGCGAGCGGCGCGGGCGTCCGTCTTCCGGGGAGCGGGGGCGCCTCGCGGGGCGTCCGGCCGCACGGCCTCGGCATCCCCGTCGGCCACAGTCGCGACCGCCCACCGCACGACCTCCGGCGCGGTCGCCCGCTCCCCCGCGGCTCCGACGCCCAACACCCCGCATTCCCGGGCCAGTTCGAGCACCGCCGCCGCACCGGCCAGTGAATGGAAGCCCCCTTCGCAGTCCGTCGCCGACGGGAGTCCGCGCGTGCCCGGCACCGGCAGGAAGCCGAGTTCGCCCGCGCCGCCCGACGCCCCCCTGCGCAGTGCCCCGTCCAGGACCACCGCGGCGCCGATGCCCATGTCCAGCCAGAGGAGGACGAAGGTGTCCCGGTCCCGGGCCGCGCCGTCGCGCATCTCCGCCAGGGCCGCGAGGTTGGTCTCGTTCTCGACGACGACGCGGGCGTCGGGCAGCCGTTCCTGGAGGGCGGCCACCAGGCTGCGGTGCCACGCGGGCAGGCCGGTGGTGTCGCGGAGTTCACCCGTGGCCGGGTCGATCAGACCGGGTGCGCCGATGCCGACGGTGTGCAGGCTCCCCCACTCACGCACGGGCTCAGGCTCGCGCACGGGCTCTCGGCGCTGAACTCCCGTGGCCCCAGGGCCAGTTGCCCGCGCCCCCGCCTCCTTCACCGCCCGCTCCACCAGCGCGACGGCCTGCTCCACCGCCGGGCCCGTCCCGGCGTCGGCGTCGATCGGCACGGACGCCTCGGCGAGGACCCGGCCGACCAGGTCGGAGACGAGCACGGAGACGCTCTCCAGGCGGACGTCCAGCGCGGCCAGATGGGCGCGGTCGCCGACGATGCCATACAACCGGGCGTTCGGACCGCGCCGTTGGGCCCCCGACTCGCCGACCATCTCGATCAGTCCGGAGGCCGTGAGGCGTTCGACGAGGTCGGCGACGGTGGGCCGGGACAGTCCGGTGAGCTGCTTCAACTGCCCTGCCGTCAGCGGGCCTTCGCGCTGCAGGAGACGCAGGGCGAGCCGGTCGTTGATGGCCCGGGCGGTGCTCGGGGATGCGGGCATGCCGGGAATCCTCCCAGATCGAGGGGGCGCGGCGGGCGGCCGGTAATTCTCTATCTATCAGGCAGGGTTCCTGATAGTTTACGCGACGCGAGTGGGGACGGGGACCGACATCGGGGTCGGGATCCGAACAGCAGGAGGGGCCGGAGAATGAGCGAAGTGGTCTACGACCGACACGAGGTGAAGCGCGCCCGGTACGCCGTGGCGGCCGTCTTCACCGTGCACGGCGCGGTCACCGGCTCGTTCGCGACCCGGGTGCCGTGGATCCAGGAGCATGCGCATGTCGCCGCCGGCTGGCTCGGTTTCGCGCTCGCCTTCGGCGCGTTCGGCGCCTCCTGCTCGATGCCGCTGGCCGGTTGGATCACACATCGCTTCGGCAGTCGTACGGCGCTGCGCGGGCTGATCTCGCTGTGGACGATGTCCCTGGTGCTGCCGTCCCTCGCGCCGAACCTGGTCACCCTGTGCCTGGCGATGTTCACGTACGGGGCGAGCGCGGGTATGGCCGACGTCGCGATGAACGCGCTCGGCGTGGAGATCGAGCGCCTCCTCGACAAGTCGATCATGTCGAGCCTGCACGGCATGTGGAGCGCGGGCGCCCTGATCGGTTCGGCGGGCGGCACCCTGGCCGCGCATCTCGGTTCGGACGCGCGCGTGCACCATCTCATCGCGGCCCTGATCCTCACCGTGCTCGGCGTGACCGCCTGCCGTTGGGTGCTCGACATCCAGCCGGGGGCGGAGGAGGAGGCGCCGCCGCGGTTCACACTGCCGCCCCGGTCGGCGCTGCTCATCGGCGCGGTGGGCTTCTGCGCGGTGTTCGCGGAGGGGGCCAGCCTGGACTGGTCGGCGGTGTATCTGCACGACCAGTTGGGCACGTCGGCCGGGCTCGCGGCGGCGTCGACGACCGGTTTCATGCTGACGATGGCGGTGGCCCGGCTGGTGGGCGACACGGTGGTGAACCGCTTCGGCTCGGTGCGCACGGTCCGCGCGGGCGGGGTCCTGGCCGTGTGCGGTGGGCTGCTGATCGTCGTCGCGGACAGCCCGGCGCTCGCGATGGGCGGCTTCGCGCTGCTCGGTCTGGGCATCGCCGTGGTCGTACCGCTGTGCTTCGCGGCGGCGGGTCACAGCGGACCCAACCCGAGCCAGGCCATCGCGGGCGTGGCGACGATCACCTACACCTCGGGACTGATCGCGCCGAGCCTGATCGGCGGGGTCGCGCAGGCGACGAGCCTGGTGGTGTCGTTCTGCCTGGTCACGGTGTTGGCGGGTGGGCTCGCGGCCTTCGCGGGCGTGCTGCGCGCCGGGGACCGGGACCGCCCGGAGGTCAGCGCTCCGAGCGCAGCAGTGCCCGACCGGCAGCTCTGAAGTCCTCGCTCCAGGGCGCGGGGCGCAGCGTCCCCGCGTCCAGCCGGACCAGCACGCGGATGCCGGTCGCGTACGTCGTCGAGCCGTCCGCCGAGCAGAGCCGGAAACCGTAGGTCAGGCCGGTGGTGCCGAGCCGGTCCAGCCACAGGTGGACGGCGTAGGTGCCGGGCCTGGTGACCGGTGCCTCGTAACTGATCAGCAGTTCCTTCACGACGTTGCAGGCGTCGCCGGCGCTCGCCCAGTCGCCGTCGAAGCGGACGCCGTGCTCCTGCCACAGCTCGGTCCAGGCGCGTTCGACGAGGAGCGGGTAGCGGGCGTTGTGCAGCATGCCGAGGGCGTCGAGGTCGTCGAAGTGGACGGTGACGGGGATGAGCCGGCCGTGGGTGAGGGTGGTGGCGGACGGGGATTCGACGGTCACGGCGGGGCTCCCGAGCGGTGCTGAGTGGGGCGGTGGAGGCTGTGGGGACACCCCATTCTAAGCGACCGCTCAGGAACCCCTGTTCGAGAGGGCCCAGGTCAGGCGGGCCTGCGCAGGCCGGTCGGCCGACGACAGGCGACCCTCACCGGCTAGTCGGGCGACAGCAGGCGGGTCTTCGCGGCCCGGTCAGCCGGTGATCGAGTCCAGCTGCTCGGCCGGACGGCGATGGGCGGATCTCCGCAGCCCGGCCGAACGGCGATGAGCCGATCTCCACAGCCCGGCCGAACGGCAAGGCGCGGATCTCCGCGGCCCGGCCCGCCGACGATGCGCGGGCCGCGCGCGCGGCAGGTCAGCCTGCGATCGAGTCCAGCTGCTCGGCCGCCGGGCGCAGCGCCCACAGGTCACCGCCGGGCGGTGTCTCCAGTTTCGGTACGGCGGCGCTGGCGCGTGCGTCGCCCGCGTCGGCCGCCGCGTGCACGATGTCGCTCGCCGCGTAGCGGTAGAACTCCAGCTCCGGATGCGGCCACGCGGCGGCTCCGGTCGCGGCCGGCAGCAGATAGTCCACGGCCTTCAACAGGCCCTGCCCCTCCGGGCCTTGATAGCTCCACAGGTTCACACCGACATGCCGGCCGATGGCCGCGAGCCGGCTGTACGCGACCAGGTCGAAGGTCGAGTAGTGCCAACTCCGGGTCCGCGCCAGCTCCTGCGGCTGACTGCCGTCGCCCGCGATCTGCGGGTCGATGCGTTTGGCGCGCGCGTCCAGCACGGTCTTCTTGGCCAGCGCCTTGTCACCGGTCGCGTAGGCGAGGGCGGCGAGCTGCATGTCGTAGAACGTGCCGTGGTTGTTGGCGGCGCCGCCCTCCTCCTTGCCGAAGGCGCTGTTCTTCAGCCAGCCGAGGAAGTCGGAGTTCCACTTGGTCATCGCCGTGCGGTCGGTCTTCGTCCAGCCGGGGGCGCCGGCGCCGAGGATCGCGATGGCGTCGAGGACGCTGGTGTACGACTGGGAGAAGTCGATGACGCCGATGGCCCGGCCGTCGTACTTGCAGGGGATGAACTGGGCGTGGTTCAGGTTGGGGTTCATCCTCGTGGCTGGGTCGAGGAACCAGGTGCGCAGGACCTGGCCGGCCTTCTGCGCGTAGCGCTTGTCGCCGGTGTAGTACCAGGCGAGCGCGAGGTCGTACGTCGAGTCGAAGACCTTCTCGACGTCCTGGCGGTCGGTGCCCGTGTCGACCTCGGGGTTGCGCTGACCGTCGCGCTGGACGTACGGGCAGCCCCAGGGGTTGTCGGCGGTCGGGGTGGTCGTGGGCCACCAGTACGGGGCCTGGCTCAGGTAGTCGTGAACATCGCCGCCGGGCGCGGGCTTTGGTTTGTCCACGACCGTCCAGGGGCCCTGGTTGAGCCAGTTGTCGGCGCGCGTCGCCAAGTTCCCGAGTGCGCGCCCGAGTTGGGGGTCGCCGTGGTCCAGGCGGAGCTTGGTCTGCTGGAGGCGGGCGCCGTCGAGGACGGCGGTGTCGGGGGCGGCCGACAACGGGTGCGCGGCGGCGGAGGGGACGAACACGGCGGTCAGCGTGGCCACCGCCGCGAGCAGGACACCCAGTCGGGGTCTCGCACTCACCAGGGATCTCATCGGTGCACTCACCAGGCGACTCCGATCATACATGTGAACGCAGTTCATGAGTGGGACCGTGCGAGCGTAGAACCGCCAGGTACACGTGGCAATGGTCCGGACCGTCTTCATGTACGGAGACGGTGAGCCTCGCGGTGGGGCTCGGACCCAGCGGTGCCGCCCCGTTTTCGCGTCGGCGCACAGTTCTTTCTCACGGACGTGGTGTCGGGCCGGAACCGCCGGGACAGCGGCACGGCGCCACACGGGCATCTGATATATCGCTGGTATGCGCACTGAATACAACCCGGCCCAGCTCGAACCCATCGCGGTTTATCGACTGCTCACGTCGACCGTCGTTCCGCGTCCCATCGCCTGGGTTTCGACCGTCTCCGCCGACGGCGTCGACAATCTCGCTCCGCACTCATTCTTCACGATCTCGTCCGTCACGCCGCCCATCGTGCAGTTCACGTCGGTCGGCCGTAAGGACTCGCTGCGCAATGTCGAGGCCACCGGACAGTTCGTGGTCAACCTCGCTCCGGAACCGCTTGTCGACGAGGTGAACAGGACCGCCACCGACTTCCCGCACGGTGTCAGCGAGTTCGACGCCGTGGGAATGGCGCGCGAGGCCAGTGCGCGGGTGAAGGCACCACGGGTCGCCCGCTCCCCCGCGGCGCTGGAATGCGAACTCCACAGCACCCTTCGGCTGGGTGACTCCACGGTGGTATTCGGACGGGTGGTACATATCGCGATCGACGAAGCCGCGCTGGAGAACGGCCACCCGGAAATCACTCGGCTGCGGCCCCTGGCACGTCTCGGAAAAGACGAGTGGAGCACCATCGGTGATGTTCTCGACCTGCGCCGAATTCGGTACACCGACTGGCCGGCATCGAGTTAAGACGCCGAATTCCCGCCGGATCGGCCCAGCGACTTCTCCAGCACCGCCTTGCGGTGACTGAACGTCTCGACCGAGCAGCGGCCGTGGTAGTTGCCCGTCCCGCTCTCCCCCACACCGCCGAACGGCAGGTCGGGGACGGTGAGATGGGCGATCGGAAGGCCGTGGCCGAGGCCGCCGGAGGAGGTCTCGGCGGCGATCCGGGCCCGGGTGTCGCCGGAGTCCGTGAAGGTGTAGAGGGCGAGCGGCTTGTCGCGGTCGTTGATGAAGTCGATCGCCGCGTCCAGGTCGGGGACCGTCACGATCGGCAGGATCGGACCGAAGATCTCCTCCTGCATGACGGGTGACTTGGGGTCCACATCGGCCAGAACGGTCGGCGCGAAGTACTTCGTCGTACGGTCGTTGGTGCCGCCGACCACGACGCGGCCCGAGTCGAGCAGTCCGGTGAGCCGGTCGACGTGGCGTTCGTTGACGATGCGTCCGTACTCGCCGGAGGCCGACGGATCGGTGCCGTACAGGTCCACTACGGCGCGGGCGAGCGCGGACTCCAGGGCGGTGGCCGTTTCCGGGTCGGTGAGGACGTAGTCGGGGGCGACGCAGGTCTGGCCGGCGTTGAGGAACTTTCCGCGCGCCAACCGGTCGGCGACCACGGCGAGATCGGTGCCGCGGTCTACGAACGCCGGTGATTTGCCGCCGAGTTCGAGGGCGACCGGGGTCAAGTGCTCGGCGGCGGCCCGCATCACGATGCGGCCGACGGCGCCGTTGCCGGTGTAGAAGATGTGGTCGAAGCGCTCGGCGAGCAGGGCCGTCGTCTCGGGGATGCCGCCCTCGAGGACGGCGACCGTGTCCGTGTCGAGGTAGGCGGGCAGCAGGTGCGCCACGGCGGCGGAGGTCGCGGGGGCCAGCTCGCTCGGCTTGGCCACCACCGCGTTGCCCGCCGCCAGCGCGCCGACGACCGGGGTCAGCAGGAGCTGGACCGGGTAGTTCCAGGGGGCGATCACCAGGACGACGCCGAGCGGGTCGTACTGCGTCCAGGCGGTCGCGTCGGCGCCGAGGTGGTCCGGGACCGCGGTGAATTCGGGGCGCAGCCAGTCGGCAAGGTGGTCGAGGGTGTGGTCGATCTCCCGGACGGTGAAGTCGATCTCCGTGCTGTGGGCCTCGTGCGCGCTCTTGCCGAGGTCGGCGTGGAGGGCCGCGGCAAGGTCCTCGCGGTGCTCCGTGAGCAGGTCGCGCAGGCGGCGCAGCTGGGCGGTGCGCCACTCGACGGGCTTGGTGCGGCCGGTGCGGAAGGTGGCGCGCAGCCGGGCCACGACGTCGGCGGCCTGCTCGGGGCTGGACTGGTTCACGGTGCCTCGCTGATGGTGTGCGGCCGTGGGCCGCGCGGTGGCGGTCTCGGCCGTCGTGACTTCGGTCGGCGGTGTGCGGGTCCGGCGGACGAAGTTCCGCCGAACCCGGCGTACTAGCCGAGCCGTCCCCACGCGGCGACCAGCTCGGACAGGTAGACGATCGCCTGCGCTTCCTCGCACGCGTGCGACAGACGGCCGCGCAGCGTCTCGACGTCAACGGTCCGGGCCTCGGCGACACCCCCGCGCTCGATCAGCGGAAGGAGACTGCGCACGGTCTCGGCGATGAGAGACATCGCCGGCGAGTCCGCGCCTCCCGTCGGGACGGCGACGGCGACCTCGGGATGTGCCAGCCCCGCGGATCGCAGTACCTGGGCCAGTTGTTCGCCCATGTCGGGGTTGCTGCCCGCTTCTCGCTGCGCCGCGCAGATCCACTCGCGGCAGGCCGTCACCAGGGGCACGTCCGGAATGGCGCGCGCCCGCGAGATATTGATCTCCTGGAACGTCACGAGACCGCCGGGCCGTACAGACCTGGTGAGCGCTTTCACGACCGTCACGGGGTCTGCGAGGTGCATGAGGATCAGTCGGCCCACCAACGCGTCGACGGGTTCCGCGAGTTCGACATCGGGCAGCACATGGTGCTCGAAGCTGACGTTCTCCATCGCGGCCGCGGCGGCATTGGCGCGCGCGGTCTCCAGTACCTCCGGATTCATGTCCACGCCCACAACGCGGCCCTGCGGGCCGACAATTCGCGCGGCGGCGAGTGACACTCCGCCCGTGCCGCAGCCGACGTCGAGGACGCGCATTCCCTCCCGCAGGCCGGCGGCCCGCAAGAGGTACTCGGTGAACCCTCCGTACAGCGCGTCCTGAACATCCAGTCTGGCCGTCTCCGCGGAGGTTCTTCCCATCGCGTACGTGCTGCCGCCCGCCTCTGACATGTTCGTTCCGCCACCGTTCACGAGTACCGACCGAGACACCCCGACGGTGACTCGCGGACGACTCTGCCAAGGCGTGGCGGAGCCGTCTTTCGTGTCGGCGCACAGTCCTTTCCCGTGGACGAGCGGATCAGCGGGCCAAGTCGTAGGCGTACGACGCCGTGAACGTGCCGGCCGTGCCCTTGCAGCCGTCCGACTCCCCCGGCAGTTTCACCCACAGATAGCCGTCGATCCGGGCCTCGCCGGTGTTCAGCGTCGGTGCCCGGCCGATCTTCCGGCCCGCCGGGTCGCACCACTGGCCGTCGGCCGGGGCGCCGTTGCCGTTGCGGCTGGTGTCGATGACGGCGCCGAGGCCCGAGGGGCCGCCGAGGGCGTCGAGGACCTGGCGGTCGTAGGCGATCTCCGCCGAAGTGGTGTGGAAATTCGAGACGTTGCTGAAGATCCCGTCGGAGGACTCGGCGGAGGCCGCGCCCGCCTGCTTGAGCAGGGCCGCCTGCTGTCCGGCCGGGTTCCAGTCGGAGTGGCCGGCGTCGTAGTACACGCGTGCCTGCGGGTCGGCGGCCTTCAGGACGCGGCCCGCGCGGGCCAACGCCTCGAAGCGTTCGGCGCGTTGGGCGTCGGAGAGACAATCGGCCTGGGCTATGGAGTCGGGTTCCAGTATCACGACGACCTCACGGGAGCCCAGGCCCGCCGCGAAGTTGTCGATCCAGCCGTCGTACGCGGCGAAGTCGGACGCGCCGCCCTCGGAGGCCCCGCCGCAGTCGCGGTCCGGGATCGCGTACGGCACGACGACCGGCACCCTGCCCTGCGCTGCGGCGCCCGAAGTGACGGCGCGGACGCGGGAGGTGATGGTCGACGGTGTGAAGTCGGCGAACCACACCGCCGCCGGCCGGTCGGCGATCCGGGACGCGATGACCTCGGTACGGGGGTCGTCGGGGTGGTCGCGGACCCAGTCGAGGACCTGGGACTCGGGGTGGCGGTAGAGACGCGGGGGGACGGTGGCGGTCCGTTGCGGCTTCCGTACGGTGCCGGTGGTGGCGGTCTTCTTCGGCCGGGTGGACGAACTCGCCTTCGCGGACGGGGAGTCCGACGCCGACGGCACTTCGGGCAGTGGCACCAGCAGCGTCGCCCCCGTCGCGTCGGGCCGCGCCGTGCTCGCAGCGCTGTCGTCGTCCAGCGCTCTGATCATCCCGGTCACCGTGCCGACCGCGACCACGACCGACGCGGCCACGACCAGCACGCTCCGCCGGGCGCCCCGCCCGCGCCGCCGGCCACGCGAACCCGACACGCCGCCGCCCCCTCCCGTGCGTCGCACCCGTTCCCCCGTTCCGGGGAAGTGTCGGGCCCGCCGGCACCTCGGCCAGCCTAGGACTGGGACGCTGCCCCCATGGGGCAATTGGCACACTTCACCACACCCGTGGACAAGGTCGTCTCCCGGCTGCGCGCGCTCGACGAGGAGCTGCCCGCCCGGGACGGGGTCGCGGTGTTCAACCGCGTCTACCTCGCCGTCACGGAGGCGGTCGACCGGAGCGTAGACGCCGGGCGGTTCACGGACCCACGGGCCGCGATCACGCTGGACGTACGGTTCGCGGAACGCTATCTGGCGGCCGTGGACACGGTCACCAACGGGCGGCGTGCGCCCGCGTGTTGGCGTCCGCTGTTCCAGCTGCGCCGGCATCCGGGCGTACGACCGCTGCAGTTCGCCCTCTCGGGCATCAATGCGCACATCGGCCACGATCTCGCGCTCGCCGTGGTGGACGCCTGTCGTACGCTCGACTGCGAACCGGCCGACCTGGAGGACGAGTTCGACCGCGTGGGCGATCTCCTCGTGTCGCTGGAGGAGCGCATCCGCGAAGAGCTGATGCCGGGCCCCGACCTGTTCCAGATCGCCGATCCGCTCACTCATCTGCTCGGCTCCTGGAGCCTGGAGCGCGCCCGGGACGCCACCTGGACGGCGGCCCGGGCCCTGTGGGCGCTGCGCGGACTGCCCGAGGTCGCCGAGGAGTTCACCGAACGGCTGGACGCGGCGGTGGGGCTCGCGGGCCGGATGATGCTCACACCGCTGCCCGACTGAGGTGGCCTGATCCGATCGGCGTGCGAACCGCTTCGGAATCTCCCGGTGTTCGCCCTACGTTGACGGCACGCACCCGACTGCGAAGGAGCACCGGTATGACGACTCGGCTCGGCCTCGGCCTTCCCCAGATGCGGCAGTACAGCATCGGCGCGGACGTTCCCGACGTGGCCCGCACCGCCGAGCACATTGGCTACGACAGTCTGTGGGTCTTCGAGCGGGCGCTCTTCCCGGAGCCCGCCACCCAGGGGCTGTACGGCGTCCCGGGTCTGCCCTGGCCCGACGCGTACCGGAACGTGGCCGAGCCACTGGTCACGCTGACCCTGGCGGCGGCGGCCACCGAGCGGGCGCGGCTGGGCAGCAGCGTGCTGGTGGCGCCGCTGCACGCTCCCTTCCAACTGGCCAAGTCCCTGGCCTCGTTGGACGCGGCGAGCGGCGGCCGGGTGATCGCGGGCCTGGGCACCGGCTGGTCGCTCGACGAGTACGCGGCCTCCGGCATCCGGCCGTTCGAGGAGCGCGGCACGGTGCTCGACGAGCTGATCGAGGTGTGCCGGGCGGTATGGGGCCCCGACCCGGTGAAGTACGACGGGCAGCTGACGAAGATCGCCTCCGCCGTGGTCGGCCCCAAGCCCGCCCGGCCGATCCCGATCATGCTGGCCGCGACCAACAGGAAGGCCCGGCGGCGGCTGGTCGACCACGCCGACGGCTGGCTGCCGGTGGGCATGGGTGCCGAGCAACTGGCCGCCCAGTGGCGGGAGTTGCAGGACCTGGCGGCCGAACGCGGGCGCACCGAACCGATCCGGACGGTCGTGCGGGTCAACACCGTGTACACGGCCAAGCCCTACGAAGGACCCGACCGTCGGCCCTTCCAGGGCAGCGCCGACCAGATCGTCGAGGACCTGGTGGCACACGCGGCGGTCGGCCTGGAGGAAATCCTGATCGACCTCCAGACCACCCCGCGGGACGCCCAGGAGCTCAAGGACGTGGCCGCCGAGGTGTACGAGAAGGCGCGGGCGGCCGGGGTCTGAACTCCCCTCAGTCCTCCGGGAGTTCGACCGGTGCGATGTCGTCGTAGACGTCTCCCGGACCCGGGTTGGTCGGGTCGGTCGTGCCGCCGAGCTGGTGCATGACGCCCCAGACCGCGTTCAGCGCGGTCTGGACGGCGCCCTCGGCCCAGCCGGCCGTCCAGGAGATGTCGTCGCCGGCGAGGAAGACGCCCCGCTTGTCCGCGGGCAGCCGGTCCTGCATGAAGTGGGTGAACAGGCGCCGCTGGTAGCGGTAGTGGCCGGGCAGGTTGGCCTTGAACGCGCCCATGAAGTAGGGCTCGTTCTCCCAGGAGACGGTCACCGGGTTGCCGATGACGTGCTTCCTGATGTCGACCTTCGGGTAGATCTCGCCGAGCGACTTCAGCATGACCTCCATCCGCTCGTTGGCGGACAGCGGCAGCCACTTGAGGCTGTCGTCGCACCAGGTGTACGAGAGGCAGATGACGGCGGGCTTGTCCGGGCCGTCGTCGAGGAGGTAAGTCCCGCGCGTCATACGGTCGGTGAGGGTCATCGACATGACGTCCCGGCCGGTCGGGTTTCCCCTGTCGTCGGCGGCCTTGTCGAGCCAGAAGGGCCGGTCGACCGGGACGAAGAGCTTGGAGCTCTCCATGTAGTGGGTGCGCTCGATCGCCGTCCAGTGGTCGATCGGGAAGAGCGAGTCGTCGCAGGCGATCTTGGAGAGCAGCATCCAGGACTGGGCGGTGAAGATCGCCGCCTGGTAGGTGCGGATGTCGCCGTTCGCGTCCGTCACGGTGATCTGGTTGCCGGCCGTGCGGTGCAGCCGGGTCACGGCGGGGCGGGGTTCGCCGTTCACGTGCAGGGATGCCAGCGAGGTGCCGTAGGGCCAGTGGACGATCTTCTGCGGCTCGCGGTCCCAGAGGCGGAGGGGGAGTTGCTGGGAGCCGCCGACGATGCCGCGGTGGTGGTCGTCGGCCTCGGTGTAGACGACGCGCAGGATCTCGAGGATCGAGTTGGGGAAGTCGGTGTCCCAGCCGCCGGTGCCGAAGCCGACCTGGCCGAAGATCTCGCGGTGCCGGAAGGACTTGAAGGACTCGGAGTCGCAGAGGAAGCCGTAGAAGGTCTGGTTGTCGAGCTTCTCGACGAGCCTCGACCAGATCTCGCGGATGCGCGGGACGTCGCGTTCGCGCATGGCGCGGTTCATGTCGGAGAAGTCGGCGCCCTCTTCGAGGCAGGCGTTCCAGGCGTGCATCACATCGCGGTAGACCTGCGGGAGGTCGTCGACGGTGGTCGCGTAGTGGGACTCGCCCTTGAGGTCGACGACGGTCGAAGGGGTCGCCTCCGCAAGGGGGTTGGGGAACGGGCGGGTCTCCAGTCCGACCAGGTCGATGTAGTGCTGGAGGGCGGTGGAGGAGGGCGGGAAGCGCATCGCGCCCATCTCGGCGGTGAGGGACGGGTCGCAGCCCTCGAAGCCGACGGTGCGCAGCCGGCCGCCGATCCGGTCCGCCTCGTAGACGACGGGCTTGAGGCCCATCTTCATCAGCTCGTAGGCCGCCACGATGCCGGACAACCCGCCCCCGATGACCGCGACTTCGGTGCCGTGCTCGGTCGCGGGTATCTGGCCGAGGCCCGCCGGGTGGGCGAGGAAGTCGTCGTAGGCGTAGGGGAAGTCCGGCCCGAACATGGTGATCGGCGGCTGTCGCTCGTCGGCGTGCTGGACGGCGTTGGGCACCGTGGACGTCATGGGGTACGGACTCCTAGCGGAACAAGAACTGGAACAAGTACGGGAACGGCAGGGGGGATTCAGGCCAGGGACCCGTAGAGGCCGGGGCGGCGGTCCTGCAGATACGGGTTCGCCGCGCGGGACTCGGCGAGGAACGCGGGGTCGACGTCGCCGAGGAGCAGTTCCTCGCCGCGGCCGGCCTTGGTGCGGGCGACTCCGTCGGGACCGGCGAGCGTGGAGAGGCCGAAGAAGTCGAACTCCCCTTCCTGGCCGATGCGGTTGATGTACGCCACGTACATCTGGTTCTCCCAGGCCCGCACCGGGACCACGGACTCGGCGACCAGCTGGAACGGGTGCATGTTCGCCGTCGGGACCAGCAGCAGATCGGTGCCGGCGAGGGCGTGGGCGCGGACGGGCTCCGGGAACTCGACGTCGTAGCAGATCACCAGGCCGATGGTCAGGCCGTTCAACTCGGTCTGGACGACGGGCTGTTCGCCGGGGGTGAAGTGGGCGCGCTCGAAGTCGCCGAAGAGGTGGGTCTTGCGGTAGTTCGCGAGGCGGTCGCCGTGGGCGGAGATCAGCTGGGCCGAGTTGTGGACGGCGTCGCCGTCGCGCTCCGGGTAGCCGTAGGTGATGGCGAGACCGTGCCGGGTGGCGATCTCGGCGATCGTGTCGGCGGAGTCGCCGTCGGCGGGTTCGGCGAGGCGGCCGATGTCGTCGCCGATCGCGTAGCCGGTGAGGAACATCTCCGGCGCGGCGAGCAGCGCGGCACCGCCGGCCGCGGCCCGGCCGGCCGCCTCGTCGAGGACCTTGAGGTTCTCGACGACGGAGCCGGGGCGGCCGGAGCTCTGGAGCAGGGCGGTGCGCATGTGTGTTCCTCGCCGGTACGAAAAGGTTGACGAGCCACCTGTCGGGGGCCATCTAGACGGTACGGCTGAGGGGCTGGGCCGGACAAGAAGGAGCCGTTGCGCGCCGGTGAGCGTTTCGTTGCGTGCGGGTGGGGCGGGGCGGCGATTCGTTGCGCGCCGGTCGTTCCGGTGCCACGGACCGGCTGTCAGACCCCGGGCGTATGTTTCCGCCCATGAATCCTGACCTGATCAGCCGGCTCGTGCCGTTCCGCGCGGAGGCACTGCGGCGCGGGATACCGCTCCAGGACGTCGAGGCGTGGATCGCCACCGCCCGTCCGACCGGGACCCTCGTCACCCGTGGGGACGGGCCGGTCGTGGGCAGGTTCGGCGGACCGCTGCTGCTGCCCGCCGACACCCCCGACCCCTGGTTCCCGTTACTCGCCACCCTCGACTGCGCGGCCCTGCCCGAGGAGACGACGGGCCTGCCACTGCCGGCCGACGGCCGTCTGCTGCTCTTCGGCTTCCCCGACATGACGTACTACAGCGCTCCGGCCGGCGAGGTCGTGTACATCCCCGAGGGGACGCCTGTCGAGGAGCGGCGGACGAAGAACAACAGCGTCTGCGACGACGCGACGCTCGCCATCTACGAGCAGTTCCCGCAGGACGAACTGCGGCTGGCGCCCGATGTCTCCCTGCCGCACCACTTCCTGGCCCCGTCCCCCGGGTCGGGCGACGAGACCGTCACGCTCCCCGGCCATCCCCGCGCCTGGGAGCTGGCCGAGGTGTGGCAGGAGACGTACGGCGAGATCGCCGTCGACGGACCGCTGCACATCGGCGGGTACGCCTTCCACGAGTGCACGGAGACGGACCCCGTCACGGACGCCGCCGAGGAGGCGGAGGACGCGCGACGGCACCGGGCCGAGGCGGCGCCCGGGTCCGTCGACGCCGACGCCACGGAACTGCCCGCCCCCGACGAATGGGTGCTGCTCGCCCAATGGGACATCGGTCTCACCGGCCGGGAGGGTTCCACCCTGCACTGGGTGATCCCGCGACAGGATCTGGCCGAGCGCCGCTTCGACCGCGCGCACGTGTCGTTCTTCTGGAATCCCTGACAGGGCCTACGGGTTGGGCACCGCGAAGACCGTGAGGACGGCCGCGTGGTCCGAGGGCCAGCAGTTGGCGGACACGTCGGGCCAGGGCGCCGGGGTGCCGGTGACGAACGTGCGGGAGTCGAGCACGGTCAGGCCCCGGTGCAGGACGTAGTCGATGCGGTCCTGGGGTTCGGGGCGCCCGCTGCCGTCCTCGTGCAGGGGGTGGATCGGCGACCAGGTGTGGCCGGGGTCGGCGGCCGGGTCCGGGTGGGCCTCCCGGTAGCTGTCGCGCAGGCCCGCGTCGGCCGCCGCCTTCGTGACCGGCCACTCGACGTCCGGCCAGTCCAGGTGCGAGGGGCTGTTGAAGTCGCCCACCAGGACCACGGGTACGGCGTCCACGGCCGCGTCCGCGATCCGGTCCAGGGTGTCCCGCATCTGGGCGAGCCGTACGTCCTCGTGGGCGATCAGGTCGGTGGCCGGGAGCCCGTCGAAGGCGGATTCGTAGGGGCCGTAGGGCGTGTAGTCGAGGTGGCAGGTCCACAGGTCGATCTCGCGGCCCCCGGGGACGGCGATCCGTACCCCGGCGGCTCCGTAGAAGCCGACGTCCGGGCCGCCGAAGCGGGCGGTGATCGGGTGGCGGCTGATGACGCCGAGGTTCTCGCCGGCGCGGTGGTGGTGCCAGCCGAGCGCCTCGGCCAGTTCCTCGCCGGCGGTGCCGCCGGTCTCCTGGAGGCCGACCACGTCCGCGCCGGTCTCCGCGATGACCTTGAGCTGCTTGGTCCGGTGGTCGTCGACCTTGCTGCCGCCGAGCCAGAGATTCCAGGTCAACACGCGTAGTTCTTGTGCCGTGCCGGGCGTCACCATCGCGCGCAGGTCCGCCGGGGTGATCCCGACGAGGCTCGCCCGTACGGTCCGGCCGGGGGCCGCGTCGATCGGGGCCAGCGACGGTACGGCGAGGACCGCGCAGCCGGCCGCCTCGGCGGAGCTGACGCCGGTCTGGGTGTCTTCCACGGCAACGCAGGCCGCCGGGTCGACGCCGAGGGCGCGGCAGGCGGCGAGGTAGGGGTCCGGGGCGGGTTTGGTGGGCCCGGTGTCGTCGGCGGTGACGGAGACCGCGAAGCGGCTGGCGCCGAGGGCGTCGAGGACGGTGTCGGCGACCGCGCGGGGGGACGCGGTGACGAGTGCCGTGGGGACGCCGTCGCGGGCGAGGGCGTCGAGGAGATCGAGCGCGCCGGGGCGGGGCACGATGCCGGTGCGGACGCGGGCGGCGAACTCCCGGTGCAGTTCGGCCGCGAGGTCCGTCGCCGACGCGCCCGTGGCGGTGGCGAGCCAGTCGGCGGTGTGCTCGACCGGACGGCCGAGCACCTCCGACTGGTCCGCGTCGGTGAGGGTTCTGCCCGCGACCTGCTCCACCGCCTCCCACCACAGCCGCTCGGTGTCGACGAGCGTTCCGTCCATGTCGAACAGGACGGCCTGGAGCGGGAGTTGGGTGTGGGGGGTCACGTTTCTCTCTTTCACTGCGGGTTCACTGCGGGCCTGTGGGCCCTACGGGTTGACGCGTTCCGCCACGAGCACCGGCCGCTCCGGCAGCGACACGCGTACGGCGACTCCGGCGCCCAGGGTGGTGGCCTCGTGCGTGGGCAGGTCGGCCTTGACCTCGGTGCCGTCGGCGAGCAGAACGCTGACACGGACGACCGCGCCGAGGAAGGCGGTGCCGACGACACGCGCGTCTCCGGCGTCGTCGGCGTTCACGTGGATCGCCTCGGGCCGTACAAGGACGTCGACTTCGGGTCCTGCCGGGGCCTCGCCGTCGACCGGCAGCCGCTGGCCGAGCACCTCCACAGTGCCGTCCGTGAGGTGCCCCGGGAGCCGGCTCATGGTGCCGACGAACTCGGCGACGAACGCGGTCGTGGGCCGGCCGTACAACTCGGCCGGTGCGGCGCACTGTTCGAGCTTTCCGGCGCGCATCACGGCGACCCGGTCGGCGATGGACAGGGCCTCTTCCTGATCGTGCGTCACGAAGAGGGTGGTGATGCCGAGTTCCTGCTGGAGGCGGCGGATCTCCTCGCGCAGGGACAGCCGCACCTTGGCGTCGAGCGCCGACAGCGGCTCGTCCAGGAGCAGCACGCGGGGGCGCAGAGCGAGCGCTCGGGCCAGCGCGATGCGCTGCTGCTGGCCGCCGGAGAGCTGGTGCGGGAAGCGCTCGCCCTTGTCGCCGAGCCCGACGAGGTCGAGCAACTCGGCCGCGCGGGACCGCCGTTCGGCCGTACGCACCTTGCGCATGCGCAGCCCGAAGGCGACGTTGTCGAGGGCGTTGAGATGCGGGAAGAGGCTGTACGACTGGAAGACCATCCCGGCGTCGCGGCGGTGCGCGGGCACGTCGGTGACGTCCTTGCCGTCCACCAACACCTCGCCGGAGGTGGGGTGTTCGAAGCCGGCGAGCATGCGCAGGGCGGTGGTCTTGCCGCAGCCGGAGGGGCCGAGCAGGGCCAGGAACTCGCCGGGGCGGACGGTCAGGTCGAGTCCGTCGAGGGCGACCGTGGGGCCGAACTCCCGGCGCAGGCCCCGGAATTCGACGGTGGCGGCGTTCTCCGTCGTGGTTTTCTCAAGCGTGGTGGCGGTCATGGTTCATCCCCGGGACGAAGCGGTTTTGTCGCGCCCGCCGACACCGGCGAGCGTGAGGAGGAGTGCCCAGGTGACGACCAGGCTGAGCACGGAGACGGCGACGGAGAGCTGGGCGTTGGACCCGCCGACGCTGTAGATCCACACGGCGAAGGGCTGGAAGCCGAGGAGCTGGGCCACGGTGAACTCGCCGAGCACCAGCGCCAGCGTGAGGAAGGACGCGTTGAGCAACGCCCCGCGCAGATTGGGCAGTACGGCCCGCACGAGCGCCTGCGGCCAGCCCGCGCCGCAGCTGCGGGCGGCCTCGACGAGGGTCTTCACGTCGATGGCCCGCAGCCCCGAGTCCAGCGCCCGGTACACGAACGGCAGGGCCATCACGACATAGGCGAGGACGAGAATGAACGGGAAGCTCGGATTCTGGATGGCGACGAAGGTCTCGAACAGCGGGGTCCGGGACAGGTAGTCGGGGCCCCACTTGAGGACGGTGGCGATACCGGCGACGAACGCGATCGGCGGCACCACCAGCGGCAGCGAGCAGATCACCTCGACGACAGGGCGCAGCCGGGGCGCGCCGAGCCGTAGCGCGACCATGGCCGGGACCATCAGGAGCAGGACGACGGCGATGGTGGCGGCGGCGAGTTCCAGCGAGAGCACCAGGCTGGAGGTGAAGCCGTCGGCGGAGACGATCTGGGTGTAGGCGTCGAAGGTGACGCCCTCCCCCGGCACGTCGACCGTGAAGATCACCGACGCGGCGAGCGGCACCAGGAAGTACAGGGCGGCGAGGCCGAGGACGACCCACCGCCAGATGTTCAGGCGTCCAGCCATCGCGCGCTCCGTCGTTGCAGGGGCAGGTACACGGCCATGACCAGGCCCGCGACCAGGACCATGTCGAGGCTGAGGGCGAGGGCCACGTTCTCCTGGCCGACCAGCACGTTGCCGGAGATGGCGTCGGCTATCTGGAGGGTGACCAGCGGGATCGAACTGCCCACCATGGCCGCGGCGGTGGCGTACGCGGCGAAGGCGCTGCCGAAGAGGAGGACGAATCCGCCGAGCAGCGAGGGCAGCAGCACCGGCAGGGCTACGTGCCTCCAGTACTGCACGCCGGTGGCGCCGTTGTTCTGGGCGGCCTCACGCCACTGGGTGCGCAGGCCCTCCAGGGCAGGGGTGATGGTGAGGACCATCAGCGGGATGAGGAAGTACAGGTAGACGAGGACAAGGCCGGAGAAGCTGTAGAGATCCCACCCCTTGTCCTTCAGGCCCAAGTGGGTCGTCAGCACACCGGCGTTGCCCAGGGTGGCGACGAACGCGAAGGCGAGGGGGACACCGCCGAAGTTGGCGAGGACGCCGGAAGCGGTGAGGACGGCCTCGCGCAGCGCGCGGAAGCGGGAGGTGACGACGACCTGCGCGAGCGGGAGACCGAGCAGGGTGCCGAGGGCGGCCGAGAGGGCGGACAACTTGACGCTGCCGACCAGCGCGGTGAAGTAGGCGCCCTGGAGCGAGTCGGTGAGGTTGACGGTGCTGTACGAAGTGGCGCCCGTCGTCTGGTTCTTGACGGTGAAGGCGCCGTTCAGCATCGCGATGGCGGGCACCCCGAAGGCGACCGCGACGAACACGAGCAGCGGGACCACGGCTATCCAGCCGGGGACGCGGCGCCGCCGCTTCGAGGAAGCGGCGGCAACCACGTCGGCCCGCGTGAGCGTGGCCGTCATCCGGAGACGGCCTTCGCCCAGCCGGACGCGATGACCGTCTTGGCCTTGCTCTGCTGGGCCTCGGTCGGGAAGGACGGCGTGCCGGAGACCTGCGGGAGCTTGGCGGCGGCGGTCTTGTCGAGCGTGCCGGCCGACTCCATGGAGGTCATCAGCGCCGGGCGCGCGTACCCCTTGAGCCACAGGTTCTGGCCCTCGGCGCTGTACAGGTACTCCTGCCACAGGCGGGCGGCCGCCGGGTGCGGGGCGTCCTTGTTGATGGCCTGCGAGTAGTACTGCGCGTACTGGCCGTCGCTCGGGATGGTGACCTTCCAGTCGACGCCCTTGGACTTGAACTCGTCGGCGTAACCGGCGTTGAGGTAGTCCCAGTCGATGGAGATGGGCGTCTCGCCCTTCTCGACGGTGGCCGGGGTGGACTCGACAGGCGTGTAGTTGCCGTTCTTCTTCAGCTTCGCGAAGAAGTCCAGGCCGGGCTGGATGTCGTCGAAGGAACCCTTGTTGGCGAGCGCCGCCGCGTACACGCCACCGAAGGCGGAACCCGACTTGGTGGGGTTGCCGTTGAGGGCGACCTGGCCCTTGTACTGCGGCTTCAGCAGGTCCGCGAAGGTGGTCGGACAGGTCTTCACGCGCTTGGCGTCGCAGCCGATGGAGATGTAGCCGCCGTAGTCGTTGAACCACTGCCCCTTCGGGTCCTTCTGGCCCTCGGGGATCTGGTCGAAGGAGGCGACCTTGTACGGCGCGAGCAGGCCCTGCTGGGCGGCGCTGAGCGCGAAGGAGGAGCCGAGGTCGAGGACGTCGGGCGTACGGTCCTGGCCCTTGCGGGAGGTCACGGCGTTGATCTCGTCCTGGCTGGAGCCGTCCGGGTTCTCGTCCGTGATCTTGATGCCGTACTTCTTGGTGAAGCCGTCGATGATGGCGCCGTAGTTGGCCCAGTCACGGGGCACCGCGATGATGTGCAGCGTGCCCTCCTTCTTGGCGGCCTTGACCAGGGCGTCCATCCCGCCGAAGTCGGCGACGGAGGTGGCGGTGGCGGCGTTCTTGCCGTCGGCGGTGGTCGACGAGTTGGTGGGAGCGGCGCCGCAGGCGCTCAGGGCGAGCGCGGCGACGACGGCGAGGGAACCACCCAGGACGGCGTTTCTCGGCGGGGACACGGTCACGGTCTCTCCAGGGGTGCGCACGAGGGGTAGAGCAGAGCGGAGAACTTGTCTGAACAAGTTGGCCTCAGTACGCCCGCCGATGGTGTCTTGTTCGTAAACATTGGCGAAACCGTGACCCCTTATTCACTGCACAGTCCTGGCTGACACGGATCACCAAGGGAACTCGACTACGCTGCTCACGCTGTGCACAGTGGTCGACTCAGAGGGGAAGCATGACGGCGCGACACGAGGAGATCGCCGACGAGCTGCGCAGGGCCATCGACCGCGAGGAGTACACAGTCGGCAGCCGGCTGCCCGCGGAGACGGAGCTCGCGGCGCAGTACGGCGTCTCGCGCGGCACGGTCCGCCAGGCCGTCGCTGCCCTCACCGCCGAAGGGCTGATCGGCTCCCGTCAGGGCGCCCGCCGGGTGGTGCTGGCCAGCCGCCGCAGCCAGAGCTTCGCCGAACTGCGCAGCTTCGCCGAGTGGGCGCGCGCGATGGACCGCGAGGCGACCGGGCACGTGGTCGAGCAGGAGTACCGCCCGGCCACGGCCGAGGACGCCGTACACCTCCAACTCCCGGAGAAGACCCCGGTGTTGCACGTCCTCCGGGTGCGCGGCCTGGACGGCGAGCCGGTCCTGCTGGAGCGGACCGTATACGCCGACTGGATTTCTCCGGCCGTCGAGGCGATCGAGCCCGACTGTCCGTCGGTCACTCAACGCCTGTACGACGACACGGGGTTGGTCTTCGCCTACGGCGAGCACGTGATCGACGCGGTGGCGGCGGGCGCGCAGGACGCGGAGCTGCTGGGCATCCGCCGGACCAGCCCGCTGCTGCGGGTCCGCCGGGTCACAACCACCCGCGAGGGACGGCCCGTTGAGTGGTCGGACGACCGCTACCGCTCGGACGCGGTGACCTTCAGCGTGCACAACTCCATAGGGAACAACGCGCTGGCCCGCAAGACTGCGGAGTGAATGCAGGGAGCCCGGAGGCTCAACCGGCCGCCACGCAGAACTCGTTGCCCTCCGGGTCGGCCATCACCACATGGTGTCCGTCGACCTCGGTGAGCACCCGGCCGCCCGCGTCCGCCAACCGCTCGGCCTCGGCTCTGATCGCGGCCCATCTCTCCTCCGGGCCACCCCGCACCGGGACCCGGATGTCGAGGTGGAGCCGGTTCTTGGCGGTCTTGGGCTCGGGGACCTTGAGGATGGACAGGCGCGGTCCGACGCCGTCGGGGTCGCACAGCCAGGCGCCGTCGTCCTCGGCCCCGTCGTCCTCGGCCCCGTCGTCCTCCGGGTCGTGGTGCGCGATCCACTCGGCGCGCGTGGCGAACGGAGCGGGCGGTGGCTCGTCGACGTAGCCGAGGGCCGTCTTCCAGAACGCGGCGAGGAGCGGGGCGTGGTCGCAGTCGAGGGTGAGATCGATTCGTGCTGCCATGCCCCCGACCGTACGGCGTCCCACTGACAGTCGCCCTTACGTGGGCGAGCCGGACGAGAAGCGGCGCAGCAGCGGGGACAGCACCAGCACGGACTTGGTGCGTTCCACGAACGGCTCCCCCGCGATCCGCTCCAGTACCCGCTCGAAGTGGCGCATGTCGGCGGCGAAGACCTGGACGACGGCGTCGGCGTCGCCGGTGACGGTGGACGCGGCGACCACCTCCTGGTAGCGCTCCAGGCCCCGCCGGATGGTGTCCGGGGAGGTGTTGTGCCGGCAGTAGATCTCGACGAACCCCTCGGTCTGCCAGCCGAGCGCCGCCGGGTCCACCCGTACGGTGAAACCGGTGATGGCGCCGGTGGCCCGCAGCCGGTCAACGCGCCGCTTCACGGCGGGCGCGGAGAGGCCGACCAGGTGCCCGATGTCCGCGAAGGAGCGGCGGGCGTCCTCGGCGAGGGCGTGCACGATGCGTTCGTCGAGTTCGTTCAGCACTGCGGGCGGTTCACTTCTCTGCGCTGGCCGGGTGGGAGCGGCGATGGCCGTATACGAAGTAGAACACGGTTCAGCCCTCGTCCGGATCTCCCGCGAGGGCCCGCGCCGCGGCCAGGTCCTCCTCGTCGAACCCCATCCGCCCGGGCTGTCCGTGCACCTCCGCCTGTGCGTCGATCCAGCGGGTGTGCGCCTCCCAGGCGGCCTGCTTGCTCATGCCGAGCGCGGCCCCGATCTGCGTCCAGGAGGCACCGGCCTCGCGGGCCGCGCGGACGGTGAGCTGACGGCCGTAGGAGGCCTTGCGGGCGACGACCTCGCTCAGGGCGAGCAGTTCCAGCGTCTCGGCCTTGTCGAGGGCCTCGGCGTCGCTGCCGAAGCCGGCGAGGGACTCGCGGGTGCGGAGGTCGTCGAGGCGGGCGACGGCGGTGAGCAGGGTGTGCTCGGGTTCGATGCTCTGGGGTGTGGTCATGGGTTCACCGTTGCGTCAAGGTCGCTTGACGTCAAGGGGGCCTGACGGCAACTTCTTGGTGAGGAAGGTGCAGGGGTCCACGCATTCACGGATCACCCCGTCACGGTCCTCGTACGACCAGCGGTCCACGTAGTCCGTCAGAGGCCGGTAGCCGAGCCGCGCGTAGAGCGCGGCGGCGCGCGGATTGTCGGCCGCGACCCCGAGACCGAGGACCGTACGGCCGCGCTCCCGGGCCACTTCCTCGGCGCGCCGGATCAGCGCGCCGCCGATGCCGCGCGAGCGCAGTCGTGGGGGCCATACGGCGAGACCGTTGAGCTCCGGGCAGCCGGGCAGCGCTGCCCGCACCTCGGGTGCCGCGCAGCCGTCCCAGATCACCTCCGCGTGCCCGACGGGCCGGCCGTCGATCCAGGCGACGAGATAGGTACCCCCGCCCGCCTGCTGCCGTGCGAACCGTCGGGCATGGGTCGAGGCGGCCCCCGGCGAGCCGATGAACTCGTCGAGCGGCGCCACGTCGGCGGCCCTGCACGCGGCGATCTCCATAGGTCCGACGGTAACCGCCGGAGCACGCCGACGGCCCCCGAATATCCCGGGCGACAGGACAACAGGGGCCGCAGGAAAAGGAGTTGGCTCAGCTCCAGCTGGCGTGCAGGGGCTCGCCCTCCGCGTAGCCGGCCGCGCTCTGGATGCCGACGACGGCCCGCTCGGCGAACTCCTCCAGGGAGCCCGCGCCGGCGTAGGTGCAGGAGGAGCGGACGCCCGCGATGATCGAGTCGATCAGGTCCTCGACGCCCGGGCGGGCCGGGTCGAGGAACATGCGGGAGGTGGAGATGCCCTCCTCGAACAGCGCCTTGCGGGCGCGGTCGTAGGCCGACTCGTCCGACGTGCGGTTGCGGACCGCGCGCGCGGACGCCATGCCGAACGACTCCTTGTAGATTCGCCCGTCGGCGTCCTGCTGAAGGTCGCCCGGGGACTCGTACGTGCCCGCGAACCACGAGCCGATCATCACGTTCGACGCACCGGCCGCCAGCGCCATGGCGACATCGCGCGGGTGGCGGACACCGCCGTCGGCCCACACGTGCTTGCCGTACCTCTTCGCCTCGGCGGCGCACTCCTTGACGGCCGAGAACTGCGGGCGGCCGACGCCGGTCATCATGCGGGTGGTGCACATCGCGCCGGGGCCGACGCCGACCTTGATGATGTCGGCGCCCGCCTCGATCAGGTCCTTGACGCCCTCGGCGGCGACGATGTTGCCGGCCACGATGGGGACCTGCGGATCGAGGGCCCGCACCTGCCGGATCGTACTGATCATCGACTCCTGGTGGCCGTGGGCCGTGTCGATGACGAGCGTGTCGACGCCCGCGTCCAGCAGCTGCTTGGCCTTCTGCACGAAGTCGCCGTTGATGCCGACGGCGGCGGCGATCCGCAGCTTGCCGTCCGCGTCCACGGCCGGCGAGTACAGCGTGGCGCGCAGCGCGCCCTTGCGGGTGAGGATGCCGGCGAGCCTGCCGTCCTTGTCGACGGCGGGCGCGTATCGGCGGTTGGCGCCGTCCAGCCTGTTGAACGCCTCGCGCGGGTCGATGTCCGCGTCGAGCAGCAGCAGGTCCCGGGACATGACCTCGGCGAGCTGCGTGAAGCGGTCCACACCGTTCAGGTCGGCGTCGGTGACGACACCGACCGGGCGCTGGTCCTCGTCCACGACGACACCGGCGTTGTGCGCGCGCTTGGGCAGCAGCGCCAGCGCGTCGGCGACGGTCTGGTGCGGGGCCAGCCGGATCGGGGTGTCCAGGACGAGGTGGCGGCTCTTCACCCAGGACACGACCTCGGTGACGACCTCGATCGGGATGTCCTGCGGGATGACCACGAGCCCGCCGCGCCGGGCCACGGTCTCGGCCATGCGCCGGCCCGCGATGGCGGTCATGTTGGCGACGACCAGCGGGATCGTGGTGCCCGTGCCGTCCGGAGAGCTGAGGTCCACACCCTGACGCGAGCCGACCGCGCTGCGGCTCGGCACCATGAAGACGTCGTCGTACGTCAGGTCGTACGGGGGCTGGATGTCGTTGAGGAAACGCACGTGCCGCACATCCCAGTCGATCGAGGTGACCCCCGGACAGGTCAGCCAGGGGGAAGAGCACGTACTTCATTGTCCCATGTCAGGCGGAATGCCATGCATGGGATCATCGTCCAGGCCGGTCGGCGGCCTCGCTGGAGGAACGCCCGAACGAATCTGTGATTCACATGTGGGCAACCTTCGGGACACCTCGCCTGTCGAACGCGTATGACTGTCAATCGCATGGCGTTCTGGGCAGCGCTCACTGCCGTGGTGCTCGCCCTGGCGCCCGGTGCGGCCGCCGTGGCCGCCGGTCCGTCTCCCCTGCCGACGCAGGCATACGCGTCGATCAGCGCCGAGAAACAGATCAACGTGGGGTCGGCGGCGCAGTCGGCCACCGTGAGCTGGAGTTTCGCGGACGACGGTGCGCAGGTCCCGCTGCCCACGAACATCGCGCTCGTCATCGACACACGTGACCTGGCGGGCGTCGCGAGCGTCGCGGTCGACGACCCGAGGTGTACGGCCGACGGACAGGTCTTCACCTGCGTCAACAAGGACGTCTACCAGCAGGAGTCGGTCGAGTTCACCCTGCGTGCGGACACGCGCGCCGCCCTCGGCGACAGCGGCACGCTCAAGTACGCCGTCAGCGCCGACCACGGCACCGGCGCCACCGCGCAGACGAAGGTGGTCGTCGGCGTCCCGAACCTGGTCGTCGGCAAGGTCCCGGACGTGACGAACGCCGAGCTCGGGTCCCGGATCGACCTTCCGCTCCGGCTCCGCAACACGGGCTCCCTGGCGACCGACCGGCGCATCATGCTGCGCTGGGAGTCGGTGGGCGGTCTGGTCTTCGACCGGAAGTTCTCCAACTGCATGTACGGCATCGGCGACGACCCCGTCGAACCCGACAGCCAGGCGTCCGTCACCTGCATCTTCACGGCCCCCGTGGCCGCGGGCGCCACCGTGGAGCTGAGCAGCCCGCTGACCGCCACGGTCGGCGCCCGCGTTCTGACCGCCGTGACCGACTACTCGGCCGAGCTGCTGAAGCCCGACGTGCAGCCCGGTGGCGGCCCCTACCGCGGCACCGGGCCGGAGCTCACCCTGGTGCCCGCGTCCGGAGCGGGGGACGGTTTCGAGAGCGGCGCCACGGGCCGGGTCACCGTCTCGGCCGACAGCTCCGCCGACCTCGCCGCCACCGCGGCGGTCGGGCCCGGCCGCAAGGCGGGCGAATGGACCCTGGACCTCAACGCCGAAAACCACGGCCCGGCCTCCGCCTACGGGGTCGACAACAAGGCCGTCGCCCTGGTCGACGTCGTCCTGCCCAAGGGCACGGTCGCGACCGGCAACGCCTTCGAGGAAGGGGAGGACACCCCCTACGGCGAATGCCTTCTCTGGGTCAGCGGCACCAGGACGGCACCCTTCGAGGCGGGTCACCGGCACTACGTGTGCCCCGTGCCGCGCGGTGTCGCGGCCGGCAAGAGCCAGCTCTTCGTGCTGTGGGGCAGGACCACCAAGGACTACGACGGTGCCAAGGGCACGGCGACCGTGCTCCCCGGCCCGGCCGCCATCCCCCTCCACGATCCGAACACCGCCAACGACAGCGTCACGTTCGCCTTGGACACGTCGAACGCGTCACCGACGCCGGGCACGTCACCCACACCGGGCACGTCCTCCACGCCGGGGGCATCGGGCGGCGCGTCGGCCACGCCCACCGCGGAGGCCTCGCCGGGCGGCACGCTGCCCCACACGGGCACGGGCCCCATGGCGCTCGTCGCCACCGCGGCGGCCGGAGCCGTGCTGCTGGGCTCGGCCGCCCTGGTCGTCGCCCGCCGCAGGCGCCGTGCCCACTGAGCGGCGGCCGGGTCAGTACAGGAAGCGGTGCAGTGGGGCGGACTCGGTGAGCAGCATCGTGAGCCGGTGGGCGAGCCGCTGCCACGCCTCGTCCTGCCCGTAGCTGAGTCTCACGTCCTCGCCGTCGGCCGCCTCGATCGCCGCGAAGAGGGTGGCCGTATCGGCGTCGGGCGTGAGGTCCACCAGGGAGAGCACCCTCGCCAGCGCGCCGACCAGGCCGACGGCGGTCTTCTCGGGCGTCAGGACGGTGCCGCGGACCTCGGCCACGACGCCCGACGGGTCGGGGAGGTCCGGCGGGGTCACGAGGAGTCCGGACAGCTCTCGCAGCAGCGCGTACAGCAAGTCCGTTTCCCCGGTGGGGAGTTCGACGATGCGCAGGCCCTCGTGCTCCCAACGGCCGTTCGGCGTCCACACCTTGGGTCCCCGCGCCACCGCCTCGGCGAGTGTCTCCCGCACCCGCCGGAAGACCACGAGCCCGTCCGCGAAAAGCGCGTGCCCACCGGCTCCCCGCGCGGACTCGGCCAGCGGCGCCAGCAGGTGTTCCTCGACCCGGTCGCACTGCGCGTCGAGATCCGGATCCACGACCACGAGACGGACGGACGTGCGCTGCTCCTGTTGCTCCATACCGAACACTCTGCCAGCCGCCTCGGACAATGGGCCTAGCGCCCGTCTCCACCCAGCGCGAGCACCACGGACAGCGTCGGCGTCCGGTCGACCGCGTCGCCGAAGACGTCGACCGCCGTCTCCCACTCCCCCGGCCGTGCCTTCGCGTACGCCCGCCAGTTCCGTACGACGACCAACAGGCCCTGCTCCACGGCCTCTTCGGGCCACACGGTGTGGTCGCCGAGACTGTCCGCGAGGGCGTCCCAGTTGCGGCCGAACCAGTCGGGGAGCCGGAGAGCGCGAGCGACACCGTCCATCAGGCCGGCCTTGTCCGTGACCCCGTCGAGGTCGAGCGTGACCGCGAGCTGCGTCATCTCAGTACCGTCCTGAACGACTTGTAGTGATCATCGGTGTAGTAGATCTCGCCGCCCTGTCCGGTGACAATGCGGCGGGCCCCGCGATCGCGCGAGCCCGGCGTCCGGACGGTGTATTCGTGGTAGTAGCCGCTCTTCTGCTCCGGCAGCAGCTTCTCGTAGTTCCCGAAGACGACCCCGTCCTTGGCGTACGGGAAGGGACCGCCCCGGTCGATGAGGGTGATGGTCTGCCGTGCCTCGGCGGGGAGTTGGGACGCCTTGACGGTCCCGGTGCCTCCACTCGTGGCCGTGGACGAACAGCCTACGGGCAGTAGTACGGCCAGACAGACGAGAAGCACTCGGGAGACGAACCGCAGCAGCATGCGCCCGATGCTGCCACGGCCGTCCCCTCACGACCTGCTGTCAGGACCCGTCAAATCCCGTCGGGGTCCGTCCTGCCGAGCGCCGACTTCGGTGGTGTGCCGGCCGTCATCAGATAGTCCGCGGCAGCGGTGTCCGTCACCAGGCTGGTGACCAGACCGGACCGCAGCACCGCGTCGATCGCCGCCGCCTTCCGCTGCCCGCCCGCGATCGCGACGACCTCGGGGATACGGCGCAGCTGGTCCGCCTTGACGGTGATGCACCGCTCGCCCAGGTCCCGGCCGACCCGGCGGCCCTCGGCGTCGAAGAGGTGCGCGGACGTCTCGGCGGCGACACCGAGGGACGAGTAGTGCGCCCGCTCCTCGTCGCTGAGCATGTCGTACACCGTCGAGATGCCCGGCTCCCAGGAGCCGATGGAGACACAGGCGACGGTGACCTTGTCGAAGTACTCGAAGGCCCGGGCGATCCCCGTCTGGTGGCGCAGCGCCTCCGCGGTGGCCGCGTCCGGGAGCAGCATCGGCGCGTAGATGGGGTGGGCGTCGCCACCCGACACCTGCGCGGCCCGCCGTACCGCCTCGACCGAGCCGCGCTCGGCCGTCCCGGCGTCGTACACGCCCGTCAGCTGGACCACCGTGCAGGGCGGCAGCCGGTCGAGGGCCGCCGCCATGTGGATGGTGGACCGGCCCCAGGCGAGGCCGAGCACATCGCCCTCGTTGACCAGCTCGCCGAGCAGATCGGCCGCGACCTCCCCGAGGTTCTCGGGGTCGGGCGACTCGTCGCTGACCTCGGCCGGGGACTCGACCACGACGGCGTGCCTGAGGCCGTAGCGGGCGCGCAGCGCGTCCGAGCGCTCCGCGTCCAGCTCGGCCGGTACTCGGATCTCGATGCGTACGAGATCCCGTTCGAGAGCGGTCTCCAGGACCCGGGCCACCTTGAAGCGGCTGACGCCGAACTCCTCCGCGATCTGGATCTTGGACTTGCCCTCGAGGTAGAAGCGGCGGGCCATGGCCGCCGCCTGCACCAGCTCTGCGGGTCCCATCCGCATGGCTGACCGGCCCGCCGACATACCCGACACGGCGATCTCCTCACTGCTGTTCACACTCTGGATTCGCCGTTCATCCTCGCAGATCCGGCGCTCTTGATCAGCCTTGATGGCCGCCGTTCACATACCTGCCGCTCAGTGGTCGCACGCCCAGGATGCCTTGCTCACGGCCCCTTCGGCCTGTGTGCGCAATGCACGTACCGCCGCTGCCGGGTCGGATGCCCCGTAGACCGCCGAACCGGCGACGAACACATCGGCTCCGGCCTCCGCGCAGCGCTCGATCGTCGAGGCCGAAACTCCTCCGTCGACCTGCAGCCACAGCTCCAGCCCGTGCTTCCTGATCAGCTCACGGGTGCGGCGGATCTTCGGCAGCATGATGTCCAGGAACGACTGGCCACCGAAGCCCGGCTCCACGGTCATGATCAGCAGCATGTCCAGCTCGCCCAGCAGATCCTCGTACGGCTCGACGGGCGTCGCCGGCTTGAGCGCCATGGAGGCGCGGGCGCCCTTGGCCCGAATCTCACGGGCAAGCCGCACCGGAGCCGCGGCCGCCTCGACGTGGAAGGTGACGGAGGAGGCACCCGCCTCGACGTACTGGGGGGCCCAGCGATCGGCGTCCTCGATCATCAGATGGCAGTCCAGCGGGGTGTCCGTCGCCCGGGCCAGTGACTCTACGACCGGCACGCCGAGCGTGAGGTTCGGGACGAAGTGGTTGTCCATGACGTCGACGTGGAGCCAGTCGGCGCCCTCGACCGCCTTGGCCTCCTCGGCGAGACGGGCGAAGTCGGCGGACAGGATGCTGGGGTTGATCTGCACGGCCATGCCCCAAGCCTGCCATGTCCCGCGGGGGTTAGCGGCATCGGTCGGTGGCGGACGGGATCGGGTGCGGGGTACGGGGCCACCGCGTCCACTGCGAGAATCCCTCCCTGAGCGAAGAGGGAGATGGCATGGGACAGCCGTTCGGCTCCTATCAGAACGAGATCTACTTCAACGGGCTCGGCGGAATCGTGCCGTCCTACCCCATGGCTTTCGCGGAACTGGAGGAGAGGGCGAGCGCGGCGCTGCCGCCCTCCGTCTGGTCGTACGTCGCGGGCGGCGCCGGCGACGAACGCACCCAGCGCGCCAACGTGACCGCCTTCGACCACTGGGGACTGGTCCCCCGCATGTTCGTCGGAGCGGCCCAACGCGACCTGTCCGTCGACCTGTTCGGGCTGAAGCTGCCCTCCCCCGTGTTCATGGCACCGGTCGGTGTCATCGGCCTGTGCGCCCAGGACGGGCACGGCGACCTGGCCACCGCGCGGGCCGCCGCGCGCACCGGCGTGCCGATGGTCGCCTCCACGCTCACGGTCGACCCGCTGGAGGAGGTCGCCACCGAGTTCGGGGACACCCCGGGCCTCTTCCAGCTCTACACCCCGACCGACCGCGACCTCGCCGCGAGCCTCGTCCACCGTGCCGAACAGGCCGGCTACAAGGGCATCGTGGTCACCCTGGACACCTGGATCACCGGCTGGCGCCCGCGCGACCTGTCCACCGCCAACTTCCCCCAGCTGCGCGGCCACTGCCTCGCCAACTACACGAGCGACCCGGTCTTCCGGGGCCGCCTCGCGCGCACCCCGGAGGAGGACCCCCAGTCCGCGGTCCTCCTCTGGACGCAGCTCTTCGGCAACCCCCTCACCTGGGACGACCTCCCCTGGCTGCGCTCCCTGACCGACCTCCCCCTGATCGTCAAGGGCATCTGCCACCCCGAGGACGTGCGCCGGGCCAAGGACGGGGGCGTGGACGCCGTCTACTGCTCCAACCACGGCGGTCGCCAGGCCAACGGCGGCCTCCCGGCCCTCGACGCGCTCCCGGCCGTGGTCGAGGCGGCGGACGGCCTCCCGGTCCTCTTCGACTCCGGCGTCCGCAGCGGCGCCGACATCGTCAAGGCGATCGCCCTGGGCGCCACCGCCGTCGGCATCGGCCGCCCGTACGCCTACGGCCTCGCCCTGGGCGGCACGGACGGCATCGTCCACGTCCTCCGCTCACTCCTCGCGGAGACCGACCTGATCATGGCCGTCGACGGATATCCAACCCTCGCCGACCTCACGAGGAAGGCCCTCCAGCGCGTCGTATGACCCATGCGTCAACCGGCCCTGCGGACAAGCGCGTTCCGTGATCCGCGCGTCGACCGGTCCTGCCGATGACGACGTCCTGTGACCGGCGGATCAGCCAGTCCTGCCGATGACGTCGTCCTGTGAGTGACCGGCCGACCGGTCCCGCGGAGGAGCGCGTTCCATGATCCGCGCGTGAGCCGGTCCCGCAGATAAGCCCGCCCTGCGACCAGCGCGTCAGCCGATGCTGCGGTTGACCGCGTCTGTGATCCGCGCGTCAACCGACCCTGCCGATGACAGCGTCCTGTGACCCGCCCGTCAGCCGGTCCCGCAGATGAGCGCGTTCCATGATCCGCGCGTGAGCCGGTCCCGCAGATAAGCCCGCCCTGCGACCAGCGCGTCAGCCGATGCTGCGGTTGACCGCGTCTGTGATCCGCGCGTCGACCGGTCCTGCCGGTGACGGCTTCCTGTGACCGGCCCGTCAGCCGGTCCTGCGGATGAGCGCCAGGTACATCGCGTCGGTCCCGTGCAGATGCGGCCACAGCTGTACGTCGGGACCGTCGCCGAGTGCCGGGACGCCGGGGAGGAGCGGGCGGGCGTCGATCAGCTCAGTGTGCGGGTACTGCTTGAGCAGGTCGTCGACGACGGCCCGGGTCTCGGCGAGGTGCGGCGAGCAGGTCGCGTAGCCGACAACGCCGCCGACGCGCACGGATTCCAGCGCGGTGCGCAGCAGCCCGCGCTGCAGGGGCGCGAACCCGTCGAGGTCCTCGGGCCGGCGCCGCCAGCGCGCCTCGGGGCGGCGGCGCAGCGCGCCGAGTCCGGTGCAGGGCACGTCCATCAGGACCCGGTCGAAGCTGCCGAGCCGCCACGGCGGCCGGGTCCCGTCGGCGGCGATGACCTGGTACGGCCCGGGGTTCCCGGCGAGCGCCTTCGCCACCAGGCCCGCGCGGTGCGGCTGCTTCTCCGAGGCGAGGAGCGTCGCCCCGCGCTCGGCGGCCACGGCGGCGAGCAGCGCGGCCTTGCCGCCGGGCCCGGCACACCCGTCGAGCCACTTCTCGTCCGGCCCGTCGAGCGGCGCGTTGGCCAGCGCGAGGGCGACCAGCTGACTGCCCTCGTCCTGCACCCCCGCCCGGCCCTCCTTCACGGCCGCCACGGCCCCGGGCTCGCCGCCCTCGCTGAGCCGCACGGCGTACGGCGACCAGCGCCCCGGCAGCGCGGCCTCCTCGCGCAGCAGCTCGTCGGTGGTGGACCGGCCGGGCCTGGCCACGAGGGTCACCTCGGGCCGCTCGTTGTCGGCCTCCAGCAGGTCCTCGATCCCGGCACGGGGGCCGCCGAGCGAGTCCCACAGCGCGGAGACGACCCAGCGCGGGTGCGAGTGCACGATGGCGAGGTTGTCCTCGGGATCGTCGTCGTAGGGCGGCGCGACCCGTTCGACCCACGTGTCGAAGTCGTCCTGCGCGACCTTCCGCAGCACGGCGTTGACGAACTTGGCCCGCCCGTCGCCGAGGACGACCCGGGCGAGCTCGACGGACGCGGACACGGCGGCGTGGGTCGGGATCCGCGTCCCGAGCAGCTGGTGCACCCCGAGGCTCAGCACGTCCAGCACCGGCGGGTCGACCTCACGGAGCGGCCGGTCGACGCACGAGGCGATGATCGCGTCGTACGTCCCCTGCCGCCGCAGCGTCCCGTAGACCAGCTCGGTGGCGAGCGCGGCGTCCCGGGTATCGAAGTCGCCCTTCTCGCGCGCCTTCCGGAGCAGCGGCGGCAGCACGAGGTTGGCGTACGCGTCCCGCTCGTCGACGGCCCTCAGCGCCTCGAAGGCGAGGATGCGGACGGGGTCCTTCTGCGGCCGGCGGTAGGGCTTGCCGGGCTTACGGGGTCGCGGGGACTGCTCGCTCACGAAAAAGGTGCTCCGGATTTCTGGCCGAGATGTGCGTCCAGCCTACGTCGCACCGGCCCGACCGCGCGCGGAACGTCACACGGCCAGAGTCCCGACCGTCTCCCCCGCCCCGATCCGCGCCCCGCGCGCCCAGTCCGCCGCCCGCATCGGCTTCTTGCCCTGCGCCTGTACCCACAGCAGCTCGACGGCGTACGACCCGGTGCCCACGTACACGTTGTTCTTGCCCACGGAGAGCTCACCGGGCGCGAGGTCGGTCCGCTCCGGCACGGGCACGGCCTGCACGATCTTCAGGCGCTCACCCCGGAAGCCGGTCCAGGCACCCGGCGCGGGGGTGCACCCGCGCACCACCCGGTCCACCCGCAGCGCAGGAGCCGCCCACTCCACCTGGGCGTCTTCGACGTTGATCTTCGGGGCGAGGGTGATGCCGTCTCCCGGCTGCGGTACGGCCTTCAGGGTGCCGTCCTCGATGCCGTCCATGGTCGCCACGAGCAGGCCCGAGCCGGCGAAGGCGAGCCGGGTCAGCAGGTCGCCGCTGGTGTCCGTGGGGCGGATCTCCTCGGTCACGGTGCCGTAGACGGGCCCGGAGTCGAGTCCCTCCTCGATCAGGAACGTGGAGGCGCCGGTGATCTCGTCGCCGGACATGATGGAGTGCTGCACGGGGGCGGCGCCGCGCCAGGCGGGGAGCAGCGAGAAGTGCAGGTTGACCCAGCCGTGGGCCGGGATGTCGAGGGCGACACGGGGCAGCAGGGCGCCGTAGGCGACGACGGGACAGCAGTCGGGCGCGATCTCCCGCAGCCGCTCCAGGAACTCCGGGTCGCGCGGCTTGACGGGCTTCAGCACCTCGATCCCCGCCTCCTCGGCCCGCTCGGCGACGGGGCTCGCCACCAGCCTGCGCCCACGCCCGGCCGGTGCGTCGGGCCGCGTGACGACGGCGGCCACCTCGTGCCGCCCGGAGGCGATCAGGGCATCCAGTGCGGGAACGGCGACCTCGGGGGTACCGGCGAAGACGAGCCTCATGGGTGCGTTCGGGCCTCTCGGGCGGGAGTGTGCGGGCAGCGCACCAGTCTATGGTGCGTGGGCCCAGGGGCCCACGTCGGCGGACGCACGGACGCCCGCAGCGCGCACCGGTTCACCGGGGGCGTACGCAAATGCCCTTACGCCCCCGTTGCGTGACCAGCGGAGCGCACACGCGTTGGTCAAGAAAGAGTTGACCACTATGGGCCGCATTCACGCGGCCCGATCCGTTTCAACGCCGGTTCGAGAGGCTTGTTCATGGCCGACCACGCAACCCACGACGCCCAGGCTCGGGCCAGCCTGCACTTGCTGGTGCGGGACATCGAGCGGGTCCGCCGGCAGGTGGACGCACTGCGCACGCTCACCGCCCAGCTGGGCAACGTCTACCGCCCGCGCCGCTCCGGCCCGTCCACGGGCTTCGTCGTCTACGGGCGCGCTCCCGCCCCGACGGTCCGTCTCGCGCAGGAGCTGCGGGACAGTGTCGAGACCCTGGTCACGGCCGCCGTGGACTTCGACCGCTCGCTCGGTTTCTCGTGGGACGCGGTGGGCTCGGCCCTCGGGGTCACCAAGCAGGCGGTACACCGCCGCTACGGCGCCCGCCGCGCCGCGACCCAGGCAGCGGCCGACGCCGAACGCACGACCGAGGCGGCGACCGCCCGCCCCGTCACGGTGAACACGGGCCTCCCCCCGATGCCCGCGCTCCCGACGGTTCCCGCCGCCCGCTCCATGCCGACCCAGCCCACAGCAGGCAGCCCCACCCTCCGCGAAGAGGCCAGGCCAACAGCCTTCCCGGGCCCACGCAACGGCTGATTCCACGACGAACCTTGTCTGCCTCCCGGACGAAGACCGGGAGGCAGCTGTATGCCGGAGGCACGGACAGCCGGCCGCCGACGGCGAGAACCCCCACGGGAAAGGTCCACTTCTCGGCGGACGGTGAACGGGCGGTGCGTGGGTGGGAGAAAAACCGAGGCCGAAGGCCGAGGCCTCACCCGATGTCCGGCGGATCGACACGCACCCGCACCACATCCCCCCCACCCCGAGCCATCCGGGCAGCCTGCGCCCCCTTCAACGCGGCAGCCAACGCCCCGCCACTCCCCGGCCGCACCCGGATCAACGCCCGCTCCCACCGCTCCCCCACCGCCGGCCCCCCCACCCGCCGAGGCCCCCCGGCCGACACGACCGGCACCGGTACCGGCCCCAACACCTCGGCGTCCGGCGGCAGTTCAACAGCCGCGAGAAACTCCGCCACAGCCTCCGCCGCCCCGGCCACAGCAGCCATCCTGGACACCGGCGGAAACCCCAACTCGGCCCGCTCGGCCAGCTCCCGCACCGCATGCCCCACGGGATCCCACCGCACAAGCGCCTGCACAGGCCGCAAGGTGGGTTCAGCCACGACAACCACCGTCCCCCCATCCCCTTGCGGCCGTACCAGCGAACTCGCCGCGATCCACCGCCGCAACGCGTCCTCCCCGGCCCGCAGGTCAGGCCGCCCGAGCATCGCCCAGCCATCCAGCAGCAGCGCCGCCGCATACCCACCCTCGGCGACCGGCTCGGCCCCCGGCGTACTCACGACCAGCGCGGGAGTCCCCGGCACCGTGTCGAGCACCTGCTCCCGCCCCGACGTCCGCACCGGCACCGCGGGAAACGCCCGCCCCAGCTCCTCCGCGGTCCGCCGCGCCCCCACGACCTGGGCCCGCAACCGGAACCCCCCGCACTCGGGACAGTGCCAGGAGTTCTCCTCGACCCCGCACCACCCGCACCGCAGCACCCCCGCGTCCTGCCCCTCCAACGGCCCGGCGCAGTGCCGACAGCGCGCGGCGGCCCGGCACTGCGCGCACGCCATCCGCGGCACATACCCCCGCCGGGGCACCTGCACCAGCACGGGCCCGTGCTTCAGCCCCTCCCGCACCGCCTGCCAGGCCAGCGTCGGCAACCGGGCGGCCCGAGCGGCCTCGTCCCGCGCCAAGTCCCCGTCCCCCACGGTCCGTACGAGCGGAGCGGCCGCACGCACCTGGTCGCGCGACGCGACCAACGGCCGCGCCCACCCGCTCTCCACGAGCTGCGCCGCCTCCACCGTGCAGCTCCAACTCCCCAGCAGGAACCCGCACTTGTCCAGCGCTGCGCGCAGCAGCAGCACCTCCCGCGCATGCGGCTGCGGCGCGTGCGGCTCGCTGTGGCTGTCGTCCCCGTCGTCCCAGATCACGACAAGCCCCAGGTCCTGGACCGGCGCGAACATCGCCGCCCGGGTCCCGACGACCGCCCGCACGGACCCCCGCCGCACGGCCAGCCACTGCCGGTACCGCTTCTCGGGCCCGGCATCGGCGGTGAGCAGCGCATGCCGCCCCTCACCCAGCAGAGCCGTCAACGCGGCGTCGACCCGCCCGGCGGCCCGCCCGTCCGGTACGACGACGAGCGCCCCGCGCCCCGAGGCGAGCGTCGCGGCGACGGCCCGCGCGATCTCCTCGCTCCACTCGGGCCCCGGCAACGCGTTCCACACAGCGCGCGGCGCACCCCCCGAGGCCAGCGCCTCCAGAAACCCGGCCCCCCGCTCGTACCGCCCCCAGGACCCCGCCTCGGGCACCCCCGGCGGCGGCAAGGGCGCGGGCGACGGCTTCTGCTCGGCCCGCGCGCTGCGCGGCGGCACGGCCAGCTGCAGCACATCGGCGAGGCTCCCCGCGTACCGGTCGGCGACGGCACGCGCGAGCCCGAGCAGTTCCGCGCTCAGCACCGGCTCCGGCGACACGACCTGTGCCAGCGCGGCGAGCGGCCCGGAGTAGTCCGACTCGGCCAGCCGCTCCACGAGGAACCCGTCGATCAGCCCCCCGCCCTCACGCCGTCCGTCCCGCACCCGGTGCCGCCCGGCCCCGAACCGCACCCGCACCCGCACCCCGGGCTGCGCGTCGGCGTCGAGCTCCGCGGGCACGGCGTAGTCGAAGTACCGGTCGAGATGCAGCACCCCCTTGTCGACCAGCACCCGCGCGACGGGCAACTCCCCGGCCAGCGCGGCCCCCCGCCATGTCCGCGGCTTCGCCCTCGGCCCTTTCGCCTGCCGCACACTCTCCCGAATCAGCGCAAGCTGCTCGGGCGGCGCACCCTCCGCCCCGCCGTCCCGTTCCCCGTCCGCGCTGCTCACGCCTGCATTCTTACCAAACGCGACTGACAACGGCCGACGACCGCCGTCCGCGCCCGGTCTTCTAGACCTCGGCGAGCAGCCGCACGACGAGGCGCTCCGCGTAGGCCATGTCCTCGTCCGGGTCGCCGTCCCGGAACCGCCCTCCCGCCTCCGAGGCGGCGAACCCGAGCATGAACGTGGACAGCAGCCGCTCGGCCCGCGGAATCTGCTCCTCCTGGAGACCGGCGGCGCGCAGGGCGCCGTAGACCGCGTTGCGCGGCCCGACCGCCTCCGGGGTCACGGCCGGCCGTTGGAAGAGGAGGAGGAACAGGTCGGGGTGACGGCGGGCGGTGGCGCGCATGCTGTGGGCGAGCAGGCGCAGTTGCTCGCGCCAGTCGAGTCCGGGACCGGGTACCTCGATCTCCAGCAGCAGTCGCTCCACGAGGCCGTCGAGGAGTCCCTGCTTGTCTCCGACGTGCCGGTAGAGCGTCATCGGGTTCACGTCGAGTTCCTGCGCGACGGCCCGCATGGTGACGGCCGGCAGCCCCTTCCGGGTCGCCAACTCCCATGTCACGTCGAGCACTTGATCACGACTGATCCGCCGTGGCGTCACTTGACATCCTCCCTCGAAGCTACGTATACACAGTATACGTATACGTTGTATATATCGAGGGAGTGGCCATGCTGACCGTCAGCGGCCTGCGCAGACGATGGGGTCCCGTCCAGGCCCTGGACGGCTTCGACCTGCGGATCGAGTCCGGCGAGATCTGCGGCCTGATCGGCCACAACGGCGCGGGCAAGACGACCTTCGCCCGCATTGTCGCCGGCCTGGAGCGGCCCGACGCGGGCTCGGTCCTCGTCGCGGGAACGGACCTCGCCACAGCCCCACGCTCCGCCCGAAACCTGGTCGGCCTTGCGCCCCAGGAACTGGCCCTCTACCCCACCGCCACCCTGCGCCAGAACCTCCGCCTCTTCGGCGGCCTGGCCGGCCTGCGCCGGACCGAACTGCGCTCCGAACTGGCCGCCGTAGCAGAGGAGTTGGCCCTCACCGACGTACTCGACCGACCGATCGCCACGCTCTCCGGGGGCCAGCAGCGCCGCGCCCAGGCGGCCACGGTCCTGCTGCCCCGCCCCCGCGTGCTGCTGCCCGACGAGCCCACCGTCGGCGCCGACCCCACCACCCGCGAAGCGCTGCTACGACTCGTCAGGACCCGCGCCGACGAAGGCGCCGCCATCTGCTACACCACGCACTACCTGCCGGAGTTGGAGGACTTGGGCGCCACGCTCGCGGTGGCCGCGGCCGGCCGGGTGATCGCCCGCGGCGACCGCGCCGACCTCCTGGACGGCCTGCCCGGCGAGGTCACCGTGACGTTCACCGGCCCCGTGCCCGAACACCTCGCCCAGACCTCAGCTGCCCCCGGAGAACTGCGTTTCACCACCGTGGACCCAGCCCGGGCCCTGGCCCGGCTCCTCCGGGATCTGGGCCCCGACACCACCCGGGTCCGCTCGGCCGCGGTCCGCGAACCCTCCCTCGACGACCTCTACCGAAGCCTGGCCGCCGACCGACTCCCCACGGAGACCCACCATGCGGCCTGAACCCGCCCCGACCACGGCCCGCCGCACCTGGGCCATGACCCGCCACACCCTCGTCCTGCTCGTCCGGGACCCGGGAACCCCGCTCGCCTACACCGTCATGTCCCTGGTCCTCCTGAGCGTGCTCCACCCGGTCTACGACCGCCTCGCCACCCCCGGCACACCGGGCGTCGTGCAGGCCGCCCCCGGCATCGCGGTGATGTTCACCCTGCTCGCCCTGGACGTGGCCGGCCAACTCCTGCTCTCCGAACGCACCTGGCACACCTGGGACCGCCTGCGCTCGGGCCCGGCCACCCCCACAACGATCCTGACCGGCAAGGCCCTGCCGCTGGCGGCGCTGTTCCTCGCCCAGCAGGCCGTACTCTTCCTCTTCGCGACCGCGGCCTTAGGCTTCCCTCTCGCCGCCGGCACCTGGCGCCTACCACTGCTGGCCCTCCTCTGGGCAGCCTGCGTGACCTCCTGCGGCCTCGCGCTCGGCGTCCACGCCCGCAGCCAGGGCCAGTTGGCCGCCGCCTCCGACATCGGCGCCCTCACGATCACCTGCCTCAGCGGCTGCCTGGTCCCCCTCACAGTCCTCCCCCACTGGGTCTCCACGGTGGCCCCCGCGACCCCGGGCTACTGGGCCCTGCACGGCTTCCAGGCATCCGTCACCGGCGACCCCCGGGCCTACGCACACGCGACGGCGGTCATCGCGGCCATCACGGCGGCGGCCCTCCTGGTGGCCGCCCGCGGGACCCGCCACTGACTCTCCCGAACAGGGCCCGGTGTCCGCCGGCTTGCGACCGAACCTGGCCGAAATCCCTTACTCGACACGGCAGTTCACGTCGGCTTCGCTCCGAATGAGGAAACGGGAAACACCCGTTTCGCCTTGTTCGGCCCAGCCGGCTGCCACACGCTGAATCGCGGCGCTCACCGGCTGTCGGCCGGGGAGTGACGGAGGTCGACGTGTTGGATCAGTCGCACGACTTCGGGCCGGAACTGCGCAGAAGGCGCCTCGCCGCCCGGCTCTCCCTGCACCAACTGGGTCAGCGCGTGCACTACAGCAAGAGCCAACTGAGCAAGGTGGAACGGGGAATCAAGCGTCCGACGCCCGAACTGGCACGCCTGTGCGACACCGAGCTGCGGGCCGGAGGCGCACTGAGCCGGCTCGTGACCGTCCGGCCCTCCGAACCGCCGCTGACCGCTCCCGGAAGCGACGACGAGGTGTGGCTGATGCAACTGCGCAAGGACGGTTCGAGTTCCTTCCAACCCGTGACCCGGCGCGGGCTCATCACCGGCGGCGCCGCCTCGGTGCTGACCCTGCACACGGGCGACCCTCGCTCGCTCCCCCTTGAGGGCGCCGAGACCTTCGCGGACGCCTCACGCATGCTGTTCGACCAGTTCCGGCGACTCGGTCAGACGTCCGGTCCGGCCAGCGTGCTGCCGCCGCTCATCGCCCAGACCCACAGCCTGGAACAGCTCTCCAGGCACAGCGGCCCACGCGGACGGCAGACCCTGCTGCTCCTCGCCTCCCGTTACGCCGAGTACGCGGGCTGGATGGCCCAGGAGTGCGGCGACGACACGGCCGCGATCTGGTGGACGGACCGCGCCGTACACCTTGCCGCGGCCGGTGCGGACCCCGGGCTGGCCACCTACGCACAGGTCCGCCGCTCGCTGATCAGCCTGTATCGCGGGGACATCGCCGAAGCCGTCCAACTGGCCACCCATGCCCTGGAGAGCGACGCACCCGCCCGCATCCGCGGCCTGGCCGCTCAGCACCTGGCCCAGGGAGCCGCCGCCGACGGCGACCACGACACCTGTATGCGCAGCCTCGACCGCGCCCGCCGACTCCTCGAACAGGACGCCGTCGACCCCGCCGAACCGGTCCTCGGCGCCTCCCACGTACCCGACGTGGTCTCGATGTTCACCGGCTGGTGGCTGTACGACCTGGGCCGCCCGAAGCAGGCGGCCGAGCTGCTGGACCAGGAGACCGCCCGCATCCCGGAGCACGCCTTCCGGACCAGGGCCCGGTACGGCGTCCGGCGCGCACTGGCCCACGCGGCGGCGGGAGAGATCGACCACGCCTGCCGGATCACCACCGACATCCTGCCGTCCGTGCGGCTCACCCACTCCGCGACGGTCTCCGCCGACCTGCGCCGCCTCACCCACACGCTCGGCAGACACTCCCGCAACGTCTCCGTACGAGCGCTGATCCCGGACCTGTCCGCCACGCTCACCCGCTCCAGGACCTCCTAGAAGGGTTACGACCATGCACGAGATCTTCGTCAACTACCGCACCAAGGGCGGCAAGGAGGTCGCCTACTCGTGCGACCGTGTGCTGTCGGCCAGGTTCGGCCCCGACAGCGTGTTCCTCGCCCGGAAGTCGATCGAGCCCGGCGACAACACCGACGCTCTCGTCCGGGGCGCCCGGCGCAGTCATGTACTGCTCGCCCTTGTCGACGAGGAGTGGCTCGACGCGCCCGACCGGAACAGGCCGGGCAGGCGGGCGCTCGACAACCCCCAGGACTGGGTACGGCGCGAGATGGAGGAGGCGCTGGTCTCCGGGGTGCTGATCGTGCCGCTGTTCATCGGCCGCAGGGTGGAGCAGCTCGATCCACGACGGCTCCCCCGGTCGATCGCGGAGATCGCGGAATGCCAGTACACGCGGGTGGAACTGCACAGCCTGGAGACCGATCTCGCCCGGCTCGGTGACCGTCTCGTGCGCCTGGTGCCGGCCCTCGCTTCTCTCGCCTATCCCGAGTTGTTGCTTCCGGCGTTAATCGATCACGGTTCAGCGGCCGTCCCCGCGTAGCCCGGCGGTGCCGAACTCGCCCTTGTTATGGCTTGAGGGCGGTAGGTCCTGTGCCAGTGAACGCCCGACTCCTGGAAAGTAGTTGAGGTACAGGAAATCCCGGTGAGATTGATCTGCACACCGGCGAGCCGCGATTGTGAGCCGCCTCCACGGCCGGCACCCGCACGGACAAGCCGCTGCTGACGTTCAAGCAGATCGCCGTGGTGGTCGCGTGGACCGTGGACGCATGAGTGACGCAGCCACGGCGCCGACTACGACGCTCCTCACAGGGCCAGCGCGGTTCGCGCCAGTCCGCGGAGCCAGGCGTGGGCGTGATCGGTGTCGTAGCGCTGATGCCATGACAGGTATATCGGTGCCGACGGCAGTTCGAGCGGGAGGGGGAGCACGACCAGGCCGAGGTCGGCGACCGCTGACCGCGTGGTGGCTTCGGGGACGCTGATCAGGATGTCGGAGCCGCGCGCGAACTCCAGAGCGGCCCCTTCCGTGGGCGCGGTCGCCACCACACGGCGGGTGAGGCCGAGCCGGGCGAGGGCGTCGTCGATGGCGTTGGTGAGGTTTCCACGTCGCGAGACGGTGACGTGTTCAGCGTCGGCGTACTGCTGTGCGGTGAGGGTCCTGACGCGGGTGAGGGGGTGCCCCTGCCTCGCGACGACGACGAGGCGGGTCTCGCCCACGTTCTCGGCACGGATGTCCGGTGCGCTCGGGCGGTTGGAGTTCGCCTCCAGGTCGACCTCGCCGCGCCGCAATTCGGGGGTGTCGATGCTCGATTCCGCGACGAAGCGCAGTCGCACGCCTGGCGCCTGTCCGCGCACGGCCGCGAGCAGTGCGGGGCCGCTCAAGGCGACGAGGGAATCGTGCCAGCGGAGTGTGAACGTGCGCTCGAGCGTTGCCAGATCGAGTTCACGGCTCGGTGCCAGCACCCCCTGGACCTGGTGCAGCAGCTCGTGCACCTGTTCCCGGACGGCGATCGCATACGGCGTCGGGGTCATCGTGCGGCCGGTGCGCACGAGGATCTGATCCCCGGTCGTGCGCCGGATCCGGCCCAGACTCCGGCTCATCGCGGGGGCGGTGACGTGCAGGCGCGCCGCCGCCCCGGCCACACTGCCCTCCTCCAGCAGCGCGTCGAGCGCGGCGAGCAGGTTCAAATCCAATTGCATGTGAGTAATTCTAACCGTGCCTGACATGCATTTGAAGTTAATTGCCGGGCTGCCTACCGTTGAGGCGAAAGCGCAAGAAGTAACGCGCAGTTCGGCCCTCGACCGGCCTCAGCACCCCTCCTCAGACGGGAATACCGCCATGTCCGAAACGCTTCAGACCACCGACGTCGCCGCCTCCGACGCCGACCTGCTCGCCCAGACCGCGATCGCCGTGCGTGAGGCGGGTTCGGCGCTGCGCGAGCGCTTCGGCGAGGTGGTCCGCTACCAGAGCCGCGAAGAGCTGATGCGCGCGCTGGCCGTCAACGACGACGCGGCTCTCGACATCCTGCGTCCCCGTCTCACGAGCCTGCGTCCGCAGGCCGGCTGGGTGGAGGACGAACTGGACGGCGGGGCGCTGCCGGCCGGCGAGTGGTGGGTCGTGGATCCGGCCGAGGGCAACGTCAACCACCTGCACGCCCTGCCGGAGTGGGCGGTGACCGCCACCCTCGTGCGGGAGAATCAGCCGGTGCTCACCGCAGTGCACCTGCCGTTGACCGGCGAGACCTACACCGCGCTCACCGGCGCGGGCGCCCACCTCGACGGCCGGCCGCTGCACGTCTCCCAGACCGCCGACCTCGGCCTGAGCATCGTGGCCACCAGCCAGGCCCGGCCGGACGAGGACGAAAAGGTCGTGCGGCGGGTCGGCTCCTCGATCACCGCGATGCTCTTCGACGCGCTCGTCGTCCGCGTCGCCGTGCCCGCGACCCTGCACCTGCTGAACGTAGCCGCCGGCCGGATCGACGCCTTCTGGCAGTTCGCCGGCGCCCGCGCGGACCTGCTTCCCGGAGCGCTGCTCGTCACCGAGGCCGGCGGACGGATCTCCGACGCCGAGGGCCGCCCCTGGACCCCCCAGAGCCAGAGCTTTGTGGCCGCCGCGCCGGGCGTCCACGCCGAGGCCGTGTCCACGCTCTCGCGCTGACCGCGCACTACAACCCGCACGCCCACGGAAGGACCAGATCATCATGACCAAGATCGCAGTTCTCGGAAACGGCCGCGTCGGCGGCAACCTGGCCGCAGCCCTCGCCCGGGCAGGACACGAAGTGACAGTGGCGGACCGCACGCCGGGCACCGCCGCCGACGCCGCCCGGACTGCCCGGATCGTCATCAACGCCACCCCGGGCGCCGGCTCGCTGGACCGGCTCGCCGCTCTGCGCGAAGAACTCCGGGACAAGATCCTCGTCGACGTCTCCAACGCCACCACCGACGGACCGGACGGACTGCCCGCCGATCTGATCTACCCCGGCTCGAGCCTGGCCGAACAGCTCCAGAAGGCGCTCCCCGAAACGCGCGTCGTCAAGACACTCAACACCATGCTCTTCCCGGTGATGACCTCGCCGGACACGCTCGCCCAGACACCGACCGTGTTCCTCTCCGGCGAGGACGCGCAGGCCAAGCAGAGCGTCCGCGAACTGCTCACCGACCTCGGCTGGCAAAAGGAATGGATCACCGACCTCGGCGGGATCCAGACCGCCCGCGCCACAGAGGCCGCGATCCTGTTCGTACCTCACGTCATCCGTTCCACCGGATTCACACCCTTCGCGATCTCAATCGCCCGCTGACTGTCGAGCTGCGCCGGCTGGAGGTAGCCGGAGCCGGCGCGTGGCATGGATGGGTTCCCGGTGGGACACGATCGTGGGATGTACTGTCCGACTTGGTGGCGGAGTCGACGTTGACCTAGGGGCGTCAGGCACAAACTCTCGCCTCGTCAGTCATCCGCCAGAACTTGAACCCGGCGACGTCCTCTTCGCCGGCGTCGTGCCAAGCCCGGCCCGCCGCATCAAGGAACCCCAGCCAGACCGCTACCGCAAAGGCGTACTTCCTCCGCGTGCCCGCGCTCGCGTTACGCATCCGCGCCGAGGCGAAGAACCCGTTGACCTCCGGCACCGACCAACCATCGGCCCGCAGCAGCACCGGCTGTCCCATCTGCGTGCCGTGCGCGTGCGCCCACTCCGCCGGCGTCGGCCCCTCACAGTCACTGAAATCCCAGCAACAGTTGGTTGTGGCCAGAGACCTCCGGGGCACTTGACCGCAGTGCGCGGGCCGATGGGTCCGCGCCCGCCGAACCCGACTTCACGGTGCGCAACGACCACCAGAGCGGCGGCATCGGCCAGGTCAGCGGCACCGTAGGAACGCATGTGCACGACGCCCGCGGTCCGCTCCACACGGGCGACGGCGATCAGTTCAACGGGACGCAGATCAACGGCGACGGCACGAACCACATCGCCGGGGACAACCACGGCGGGATACGTCAGGGGTTCGGTACCCGGACGCCCCGCGGGGGCGAGGAGCGGTGACCGAGACCTTCGGTTCGTATGTGCACGAGGCCCACGGATCGGTCCACAGCGGCGACGGACCTCAGTACAACTTCTACTACGCCGCCGAGGCCAGGCTGCGCGAACAGGCGAGCAGGCGTCCGCGTGCCGTCGCGAGGGAGGACCGCGAGCAGTTCGCCACGCGGTTCGTGCCGCCGCGCGGTATGCAGCTCGCGCGCGACCGGCTGGACGAGCGGAACACGGTGCTGATCGACGGACTGCCGGGCAGCGGCCGGCGCACCGCCGCGATCATGCTGCTGCACGATCTGTCCGACACCCGCGGCAGTCTGCACGAGTTGCCGGACACCTCCGACGACACGGCCGCGTCGCCGCTCGACGTCCGGGACATCAGTGTGGGCGACCGGCTGCTGCTGGATCTCTCGGAGACGGGAGAGGCCCGGTATCTCGCCATCCAGAACGTGCTCTCCGATTTCCGCGACAGTCTTGTCCGGCGCGGCGCCCATCTCGCCGTGGTGCTTCCCCACCACCTCGGCTACCTCCTCCAGGGCGAACTGAAGCGCCTCACCGTGGAGATCGGCCGCCCCTCGGCACAGCGCGTGCTCGTCCGGCATCTGCGGCACGAGGGCATCGAACCGTCGCAGTCCGACCTGGGCGGCAGTGATCTCCTGAACTATCTGACGCAGGCCCCGCTGCGTGAAGTGGCCGGACTCGCAGACCGGATCCGGCGCTGCCGGGAGGTATCACCGGCCGACCGGGGTTTCTCCCACTGGCTCGCCGAATCGCTGGTCGGCCAACAGGACCAGCGCTCGCGCGTCGCGGCGGATCTCTCGGCCCGGCCGGACGGGCGGCACAGGGCACTGCTGCTGTCCCTCGCCCTGTTCCACGGGGCCGCCCCGGGGGCTGTGCTCCAAGGCGCGAACGCCTTGCTGCGGGTGCTCAGCCATCCACCGGACCCCACCCCCCGGCTCGACCGGGCGGACCTGTACGCCGAACTCTCCGACATCGGCGCCGAGACACGGGCGGACGGCCGGGTGCGGTTCCGCATCGCGGGATACGACCGTGCGGTGCGGGACCACTTCTGGACCTTCCTGCCGGACATCCGCAGACAGCTGCGCGACTGGTTCGACATGTGCCTGACCGACCCCTCGCTCCTGCGGTACGGCCGCAAGGAGGCCGTAGCCAGGTTCGCCGCCCAGAGTCTGCGCACCGCGCGTCCCGAGGATCTGTCCTGGCTCGCGCATCGGTGGACGTCGAGCAAGGCACCGGCGCGACTCGACCTCGACGCGGCCCAACTCCTGGCATGCGGGCTCGACGACGAGCGGTACGGCCGCTTCTTCCGACAGCAGATCTACGACTGGAGCACGTCGACGGAGACGAGCTACGGGCTCAGGCGGGTGCTCGTCCCCGTGTGCTCCACGACCACGGCCCGCTCGCATCCCGACCAGGCCCTCGTCCGGCTGCACCATCTCGCGCGACGCACGAACGGCGTCGTGGGCGTGGACGCCCGCCGGGCTCTGCTCGATCTGGCACGGTCGGACGACCGTCTGTACCGGCGGATGCTGGACCGGCTCGGTGCCGGGATCGCCCAGGGCCAGTGGGTCGAGGACCTCGCCCTCTTCCTCGAACTCGCCGACCCCGTACGTCTCGTGGCGCATCGAAGCGTCCGCGAGTCGCTGATCGCCTGCTGGAGCGGCGTCCTGCGCCATCCCGTCGAATCCTGGGCCGCGGCTCTGGCACGCTGGCTGACCGCGAGCGAGGGCGTCCGCCATCGCGAGCTCGTGCTCAGAGTGCTGGCCGCCGCCTGCGACACGGACGTCCGGATCTCCGGTCGCCTCTACCACGGTGCCCTGCTCTGGCAGTACGCCGACCCGAACGCGTCCCGTGCCGAGACCGTCTCCCTCCTGCTGCGGAAGATCAACACCGCGCAGGGCATCGAGTCCCACCCACTCGCCGTCTGACCGCGAGCACCCATCGGGGGCCTTCCATGAGTTCCGGACACAAGGCGATGACGCTGTTCCTCACTGTCATCGTCGGCCTGCTCCTCGTCATCCTCGGACTGTGCGCCGACTGGCCGCGCTGGGCCTGGGACGCGTCCGCCGCGCTGCTGGCGGTCATCGGCGTGGTGACGCACCGGCTCCTCGCACCGAAACCCGAGCCGTTCCGGCGTGAACTGCTTCCGGAACCGGATCTCCCACTGCCGGAATCCGTGCGGCAGGAGCAGCGGGTGGCCCATGTGGCACTGCCCAGCTCGGTCGCCGACTACGACTTCTCCTTCTCCGCGGCGGTGCGCTGGCTGGTGCTGGACGCACTGCCGGACGCGCCCTACATCAACCCGGGGGGCCTGGCGATCGACGCCGTCCTCCAGCGCGCCCATGTGGTGACGGCCCAACATCCGCCCCACCGCAGCGCGTTCGCACAGCACCAACTCGACGGCGTCCTGGCGACCATGCGCGTCGACTCCACCGGCCGGATCATGGCGATGGCCTTCGACGTCTCGCTCAGCCTTCCGGAGCACGACCGTGAGCGACTCGCCAGGCTCTCCGACGTACGCAAGGACGAGGACGTCTGGGAGCACGAACGCAACTACGAGCGCAGCAAGAGGGTCTACCTCGGCGAGGACGTGCTCAAGGACACCGGCAGTGCGGTGGTGTGGTGGCTTTCCCGCAACGAGAAGGAGGTGGAGGGCGCGGTCGACCGGATCGGTCTGCTCGCCCAGCTCTCCGCCGCGGCCAAGAACGAACCGGTCGCACCACCGTTCGAGCACTTGGTGTCCCCGCCGAGGACCGTCTTCGCGGACAGCCCGCAATCCGCCGACTGGCAGCAGCCCTACGACATGGGGGACGCGACGGCGTCCGACAACGGCTCGGGCGACGGTCTCTCCGTCGACTCGCTGCTGGAGTGGTTCGGGTTCTCCGCCGCCGATCCGGATGTCGACCTGTTCGCGGAACGCCTGATCCACCTCGCGTCGGTGCACGGCAAGACCGGTGCCGTCGACGAGATCAGGCGCCGCTTCGGCCACGACCCGGCGGAGCAGGGAGACGACGACGGGGTGGGCGACTCCGCCCCGCCCCCGGGTGACGAACCCCCGCACTGACGAAACGCCGAGGCCCGGCTCCCCCAAAGGAAAACCGGGCCTCGCGACGGCAATCGCGGGGTTACAGCCCCGCCGCCTTCCGCAGTGCGTCCACGCGGTCCGTACGCTCCCAGGTGAAGTCGGGGATCTCACGGCCGAAGTGGCCGTACGCGGCGGTCTGGGCGTAGATCGGGCGGAGCAGGTCGAGGTCGCGGATGATGGCGGCTGGGCGGAGGTCGAAGACCTCGTCGATCGCCTTCTCGATCCGGTCGGTGTCGACCTTGGCGGTGCCGAAGGTCTCCACGAACAGGCCCACCGGCTCTGCCTTGCCGATCGCGTACGCCACCTGCACCTCGCAGCGCGAGGCGAGGCCCGCGGCCACGACGTTCTTCGCGACCCAGCGCATCGCGTAGGCGGCGGAGCGGTCGACCTTGGACGGGTCCTTGCCGGAGAACGCGCCGCCGCCGTGGCGGGCCATGCCGCCGTAGGTGTCGATGATGATCTTGCGGCCGGTGAGGCCGGCGTCGCCCATCGGGCCGCCGATCTCGAAGCGGCCGGTGGGGTTCACGAGCAGGCGGTAGCCGTCGGTGTCGAGCTTGATGCCCTCGTCCAGGAGCGCCTTCAGCTCGGCCTCGACCACGAACTCGCGGATGTCGGGGGCGAGCAGCGACTCCAGGTCGATGTCGGACGCGTGCTGCGAGGAGACGACGACCGTGTCGAGGCGGACGGCCTTGTCGCCGTCGTACTCGATGGTGACCTGGGTCTTGCCGTCGGGGCGCAGGTAGGGGATGGTCCCGTTCTTGCGGACCTCCGAGAGGCGCTTGGCGAGGCGGTGCGCCAGGAAGATCGGGAGCGGCATCAGCGTCGGCGTCTCGTCCGTCGCGTAACCGAACATCAGGCCCTGGTCGCCGGCACCCTGCTTGTCCAGCTCGTCGTCGTCGCCCTCGACACGGTTCTCGTACGCCGCGTCGACACCCTGCGCGATGTCCGGGGACTGCGCGCCGATGGACACCGAGACGCCGCAGGAGGCGCCGTCGAAGCCCTTCTTGGAGGAGTCGTAGCCGATCTCCAGGATCTTGTCGCGGACGAGCTGCGCGATGGGCGCGTAGGTCTTGGTGGTGACCTCGCCGGCCACGTGCACCAGGCCGGTTGTGATCAGCGTCTCGACGGCGACCCGGGAGGTCGGGTCCTCCCGCAGAAGCGCATCGAGAATGGTGTCGCTGATCTGGTCAGCGATCTTGTCGGGGTGACCTTCGGTCACGGACTCCGAGGTGAAAAGACGACGGGACACAACGCTCCCTGAGGTTGCAGCGGCTGCTGGCTGATCATTGGCGGACGGGACGGGAGCTGCGCCCGACGTCGTCCGAGAACAGTTTATCGGTCGCGGTCGACAGACGGTCCCCCCGTCTCGTCTCTCGGGAAGCGCTGTGACCTGCGGCACGCGCATTTTGCCGAATGCCGAGTGCCGTTGGCCAGAGCCGCCACGCGCGAATGTCAGGTTTCAGCGAACTGTCAGACGGCTGAAACAAATCAGGCAAGACGCTGTGCCACCAGGTCCCACACGGTCTCGGCCAGGGCTTCCTTCGGGCCGTGGGGCACCGTGGTCTCGCTGCCGTCGGCGCCCAGCACGACCGCCTCGTTCTCCTCGGAACCGAAGGTCTTGCGCTCCCCCACCTCGTTCACCACCAGCAAATCGCATCCCTTGCGCGCCAGTTTGGTACGGCCGTTGGCGAGGACGTCGTCCGTCTCGGCGGCGAACCCGACGACCACCTGTCCGGAGCGGGCCCGGTCGGCGGAGATCTCCGCGAGGATGTCCGGATTCCGCACCAGGACGACGGGCTCGGGGTCCTTGTCGTCCTTCTTCTTGATCTTCCCCGTCGCGTACTCGGCCGGGCGGAAGTCGGCGACCGCCGCGGCCATGACGACCGCGTCCGCGTCCGCGGCGGCCTTCACCACCGCCTCCCGCAGCTGTACGGCGGTCCCGACCTGGACGACGTCGACGCCCGCCGGGTCCGGCAGTCCCGTGTTCGCCGCGAGCAGGGTGACCCGGGCGCCCCGGGCGGCGGCGGTGCGTGCGAGGGCGTAGCCCTGCTTGCCGGAGGAGCGGTTGCCGAGGAAGCGGACCGGGTCGAGGGGCTCGCGGGTGCCGCCAGCGCTGACGACGACGTGCCGGCCCTTGAGGTCGGGTTCGGTGACGCCCCGCGCGAGCACCCGGCGGCAGACCTCGAAGATCTCTACGGGGTCGGGCAGCCGGCCCTTGCCGGTGTCGACGCCGGTCAGCCGGCCTACCGCCGGTTCGATCACCACGGCACCGCGGCGGCGCAGTGTCGCCACGTTCTCCTGGGTGGCCGGGTGTTCCCACATCTCCGTGTGCATGGCGGGCGCGAAGACGACCGGACAGCGGGCGGTGAGGAGGGTGTTGGTGAGAAGGTCGTCGGCCAGGCCGTGGGCCGCCTTCGCCAGCATGTCCGCCGTGGCAGGGGCTACGACCACCAGGTCGGCGCTCTGGCCGATGCGCACGTGCGGGACCTCGTGGACGTCGTCCCACACCTCGGTCGAGACAGGGTGCCCGGAGAGCGCGGACCAGGTGGCGGCGCCGACGAAGTGCAGGGCGGACGCGGTGGGGACGACGCGGACGTCATGGCCCGACTCCGTCAGTCTGCGCAGCAGTTCGCACGCCTTGTACGCGGCGATGCCACCACTGACTCCCAGAACGACCTTCGGCTTGTCCACGTCTCTCCCCGAGTTCGGAAACCTACGTATCCATGACACACCACAGGCCCGGCAGTCGCGCTGCCGGGCCTGTGAAGAGAACTGCTGCTACTCAGGTCGCGGGGCCCTCGACGGCCTCGGAGGTCAGCAGACCCGCGTTGATCTCGCGCAGGGCGATGGAGAGCGGCTTCTCGTGGACGTGGGTGTCGACGAGCGGACCGACGTACTCCAGCAGGCCCTCGCCGAGCTGCGAGTAGTACGCGTTGATCTGACGGGCGCGCTTGGCGGCGTAGATCACGAGGCTGTACTTCGAGTCGGTGGCCTCGAGGAGCTCGTCGATCGGAGGGTTGATGATGCCCTCGGGAGCGGTGATGGAAGAGGACACGCTCTGCCTTCCGAAAGATGGGATGAGATCGGAAAAACGATCACACAACTTCCATCAAGGCTAGCAGCTCGCGCGCTACGTCCTCGACGGAGGTGTTGACCAGGGTCGCGTCGAACTCGGGCTCCGCCGCCAGTTCGACCTTCGCCGCGGCCAGGCGGCGCTCGATCACCTCGGGCGGCTCGGTGCCCCGCCCGGTGAGCCTGCGCACCAGCTCCTCCCAGGAGGGGGGAGCCAGGAACACCGAGTGGGCCTCGGACATGGACTCGCGGACCTGCCGGGCGCCCTGGAGGTCGATCTCCAGCAGCACCGGCACACCGGACTCCAGGTGCTCCAGCACGGCCTTACGCGGGGTGCCGTAGCGGTTGCCGGCGAACTCGGCCCACTCCAGCAGCTCGCCGTTGGCGATCAGTTTGTCCATCTCCTCGTCGCTGACGAAGAAGTAGTGGACCCCGTGCTTCTCACCGGGGCGGGGCTTGCGGGTCGTCGCCGACACCGAGAGCCAGACCTCGGGGTGTTCCTTGCGCATATGGGCGACGACCGTGCTCTTGCCGACCCCTGAGGGGCCGGAGAGCACGGTCAGCCGCGGACGTTCACTCATGCAGCGATTATTCCAGCAATCCCGGGGTGCCCGGGACTCAAGAGCCGGTGCTGCCGAACTCACGCTCCAGGGAGGCGATCTGGTTGGAGCCGAGGCCACGTACTCGGCGGCTCTCGGAGATGCCGAGCCGCTCCATGATCTGCTTGGCGCGGACCTTGCCCACGCCGGGCAGGGACTCAAGCAGCGCGGAGACCTTCATCTTGCCGATGACGTCGTTCTCCTGGCCCTGCTTGATGACGTCATGCAGGGAGGCGCCGGAGTGCTTGAGTCGATTCTTGACCTCGGCCCGCTCCCGGCGAGCCGCGGCGGCCTTTTCGAGCGCGGCTGCGCGCTGTTCAGGGGTAAGGGGCGGAAGAGCCACGCCTACGTCACCTCGGATGTCGAACTGTCGGATACGGACCGGTGAGGAACCTAGTCGCCCCACACCTGGGGAGCTACGAGCAACACGCTTGCCCGTTGACTCTGCTCGGAGACTAGCGGCCAGGGGCGCCAGAGTCAGCGAGAACAGAGGAAAAGTCCTGGTCAGCCTGCGCCAGGCCGGACATTTCCGACATAACGCCCCGGATTTGAGGATGTATTCAGACTCAAGTCGCTCCCGAGCCGCCCGTCGAACCACTCATCGGAGGACTCGATCGACCCGTTCGAACACCTCAGACGGTCGCAAAGGCGACGCGGATCTCCTCCGCGAAGCGATCCGAGGCCGCTCGAAGCGCTCCCGCATCGGGACCGTGACGTAGAACACCCCGGCTCACGTTCGGAACGACATTGCGCAGCACCGTCCCGAAAACCCCGGGAAGATCGGCCGGAGTCGCCCCCTGGGCCCCGATGCCGGGCGCGAGAATCGGACCGTTGACGTCCAGGTCGTACGACGACAGGTCGCCCAGGGTGGCGCCGACGACGGCCCCGAAGGAACCCAGCGGCTCCTCCCCCGCGTTCTCGGCGGCCAGGTGGGCCAGCATGGTCGCTCCGACGTTCCGGCCGTCCGCGCGGACCGCGTGCTGCACCTCGCCGCCCTCCGGGTTGGAGGTCAGCGCGAGCACGAAGAGCCCGGCGCCGCTCTCGCGGGCCAGTTCGATCGCCGGGGCGAGCGAGCCGTAGCCGAGATACGGCGAGACGGTCAGTGCGTCGGAGAACAGCGGGGAGTCCTTCCGGAGGAAGGACTCGGCGTACGCGGCCATGGTCGAGCCGATGTCGCCGCGCTTGGCGTCCATCACGACCAGCGCGCCGGCCGCCCGCGCCTCCTCGACGGACTTCTCCAGGACCGCGATCCCGCGCGAGCCGAAGCGCTCGAAGAAGGCGCTCTGCGGCTTGAGGACTGCGACCCGGTCGGCGAGAGCCTCGACGACCGTGCGGCTGAACCGCTCCAGGCCTGCGATGTCGTCGTTCAGGCCCCACTCGGTGAGCAGCGAGGCGTGCGGATCGATGCCGACGCAGAGCGGGCCGCGTTCGTCCATGGCCCGGCGGAGACGTGCGCCGAAGGGTTCGAGAGGGCTCATACCGGCTTCCTTGCGTCGGCGCCGACCGCGTCGGCGAGGGTGGCGTACGGGCTCGTGCGCAGACGCGCGGCGAGGCCCTTGTGGATGGCGCGGCCCCAGAAAGGCCCTTCGTAGATGAAGGCGCTGTAGCCCTGCACGAGCGTGGCACCGGCGAGGATGCGCTGCCAGGCGTCCTCGGCGTCCTCGATGCCGCCGACGCCCACGAGGGTGATGCGGTCGCCCACGCGCGCGTAGAGGCGGCGCAGTACCTCCAGGGAGCGAGCCTTCAGCGGTGCTCCGGAGAGTCCGCCGGTCTCCTTGACCACTGAAGGTTCGGATTTCAAACCGAGGCCCTCACGCGCGATGGTGGTGTTCGTGGCGATGATGCCGTCCAGGCCCAGTTCCACGGCGAGATCGGCGACCGCGTCCACGTCCTCGTCCGCGAGGTCCGGGGCGATCTTCACCAGGAGCGGGACGCGGCGGTCGGTCACCGCGCGGTCGGCGGCCTCGCGGACTGCGGTGAGCAGCGGGCGCAGCGCCTCGGTCGCCTGGAGGTTGCGCAGCCCGGGCGTGTTGGGCGACGACACGTTGACGACGAGATAGTCGGCGTGCCGGGCGAGTCGCTCGGTCGACTTCACGTAGTCGCCGACGGCCTCCTCCTCGGGTACGACCTTGGTCTTGCCGATGTTGACGCCCACGACGGTCCGGAAGACCACCTCACGCGCCTCCAGGCGGGCCGCCACGGCCGCGGAACCCTCGTTGTTGAAGCCCATGCGGTTGATCAGCGCGCGGTCCGGCACGAGGCGGAACAGCCGCTTCTTGGGGTTGCCTGGCTGCGGCTCCCCGGTGACCGTGCCGATCTCGACGTGATCGAAGCCGAGCATCGACATGCCGTCGATGGCGACCGCGTTCTTGTCGAAGCCGGCCGCGAGCCCGAACGGGCCGTGCATCCGCAGCCCGAAGGCCTCCGTCCGCAACTCCTCGAACCGGGGCGCGAGGGCGGCGGCGACGAATGTGCGCAGGACGGGGATGCGGACGGCCAGCCGGATCCAGCGGAAGGCGAGACGGTGGGCCTGCTCCGGGTCCATCCGTTTGAAGACGAGACTGAAGAAGATCTTGTACATGGTGTCCTCATGAAGGAGGGGGACACCGTTTCCGGTGTCCCCCTCTTCGGCTGCTAGTCGCGGGCCGCGGTCAGGTGCTGCGCGTGTTCCTGGAGTGAACGCACGCCCACGTCACCGTGGTTGAGGGCGTCGATGCCCTGGACGGCGGCGGCGAGCGCCTGGACCGTCGTCAGGCACGGGACCGACCGGGCCACGGCCGCCGTACGGATCTCGTAGCCGTCGAGACGGCCTCCGGTGCCGTACGGGGTGTTGACGATGAGGTCGACCTCGCCGTCGTGGATGAGCTGGACGATGGTCTTCTCGCCGTTCGGGCCGACGCCCTCGGACTGCTTGCGGACGACCGTCGCGTTCAGGCCGTTGCGCTTGAGGACCTCGGCGGTGCCGGAGGTGGCGAGCAACTCGAAGCCGTGGGCGACCAGTTCGCGCGCCGGGAAGATCATCGAGCGCTTGTCGCGGTTGGCGACCGAGATGAACGCGCGGCCCTTGGTGGGCAGCGGGCCGTAGGCGCCTGCCTGGGACTTGGCGTACGCCGTGCCGAAGACGGAGTCGATGCCCATGACCTCGCCGGTGGAGCGCATCTCCGGGCCGAGGACCGTGTCGACACCGCGCCCGTGGATGTCGCGGAAGCGCGACCACGGCATGACGGCCTCCTTGACGGAGATCGGCGCGTCGAGCGGCAGCGTGCCGCCGTCGCCGTTGGCCGGCAGCAGCCCCTCGGCCCGCAGCTCGGCGACCGTCGCGCCCAGGGAGATACGGGCGGCGGCCTTCGCGAGCGGCACCGCGGTCGCCTTCGAGGTGAAGGGGACCGTACGGGACGCGCGCGGGTTGGCCTCCAGGACGTAGAGGATGTCGCCGGCCATCGCGAACTGGATGTTGATCAGTCCGCGCACGCCAACGCCCTTGGCGATGGCTTCCGTTGACGCCCTCAGGCGCTTGATGTCGAAGCCGCCCAGGGTGATCGGCGGCAGGGCGCAGGCCGAGTCGCCGGAGTGGATGCCGGCCTCCTCGATGTGCTCCATGACACCGCCGAGGTAGAGCTCGTGGCCGTCGTAGAGCGCGTCCACGTCGATCTCGATCGCGTCGTCCAGGAAGCGGTCGACCAGGACCGGCCGCGACGGGCTGATCTCGGTCGACTCGGCGATGTACGACTCCAGGCGGGTCTCGTCGTAGACGATCTCCATGCCGCGTCCGCCGAGGACGTAGGAGGGGCGGACGAGGACCGGGTAGCCGATCTCGTCGGCGATGGCCTTGGCGCCCACGAAGGTGGTCGCGGTGCCGTGCTTCGGCGCCGGGAGGCCCGCCTCCGCGAGGACCTGGCCGAAGGCACCGCGGTCCTCGGCGGCGTGGATCGCCTCGGGCGGGGTGCCCACGACCGGGACGCCGTTGTCCTTGAGGGCCTGCGCGAGCCCGAGCGGGGTCTGGCCGCCGAGCTGCACGATCACGCCCGCCACCGGGCCCGCCTGCTGCTCGGCGTGGACGATCTCCAGTACGTCCTCGAGCGTGAGCGGCTCGAAGTACAGGCGGTCGGAGGTGTCGTAGTCCGTGGAGACGGTCTCGGGGTTGCAGTTGACCATCACCGTCTCGTAGCCGGCGTCGCTGAGCGCGAAGGAGGCGTGGACGCAGGAGTAGTCGAACTCGATGCCCTGGCCGATGCGGTTGGGGCCGGAGCCCAGGATGATGACCGCGGGCTTCTCGCGCGGGGCGACCTCGTTCTCCTCGTCGTAGGACGAGTAGAAGTACGGCGTCTTCGCGGCGAACTCGGCGGCGCAGGTGTCGACCGTCTTGTAGACCGGGCGGATGCCGAGCGCGTGCCGCACCTCGCGGACGACGTCCTCGCGCAGGCCGCGGATCTCGCCGATCTGCTGGTCGGAGAAGCCGTGCCGCTTGGCCTCGGCGAGCAGCTCCGGGTCCAGCTTGTCGGCGGCGGCCAGCTCGTCGGCGATCTCCTTGATGAGGAAGAGCTGGTCGACGAACCAGGGGTCGATCTTCGTGTACTCGAAGACCTCCTCCTGGGTGGCGCCCGCGCGGATCGCCTGCATGACGGTGTTGATCCGGCCGTCGGTGGGCCGTACGGCCTCTTCGAGGAGCTGCGTCTTGTCGCCGGGCTCGCCGACGAAGGTGAACTGGCTGCCCTTCTTCTCCAGGGAGCGCAGCGCCTTCTGGAAGGCCTCGGTGAAGTTGCGGCCGATGGCCATGGCCTCGCCGACCGACTTCATGGTGGTGGTGAGGGTGGAGTCGGCGCTCGGGAACTTCTCGAAGGCGAAACGCGGGGCCTTGACCACCACATAGTCGAGGGTCGGCTCGAAGGAGGCCGGGGTCTCGCGCGTGATGTCGTTCGGGATCTCGTCGAGGGTGTAGCCGACGGCCAGCTTGGCGGCGATCTTGGCGATCGGGAAGCCGGTCGCCTTGGAGGCGAGCGCCGAGGAGCGGGACACGCGGGGGTTCATCTCGATGACGATGACGCGGCCGTCGACCGGGTCGATCGCGAACTGGATGTTGCAGCCGCCGGTGTCGACGCCGACCTCGCGGATGATCGCGATGCCCACGTCGCGCAGCACCTGGTACTCGCGGTCGGTCAGCGTCATCGCCGGGGCGACGGTGATCGAGTCGCCGGTGTGCACGCCCATGGGGTCGAAGTTCTCGATGGAGCAGACGACCACGACGTTGTCGTTCTTGTCGCGCATCAGCTCCAGCTCGTACTCCTTCCAGCCGAGGATGGACTCCTCCAGGAGGACCTCGGTGGTGGGAGACAGGGTGAGGCCCTGGCCGGCGATGCGGCGCAGCTCCTCCTCGTCGTGCGCGAAGCCGGAGCCCGCGCCGCCCATGGTGAAGGAGGGGCGGACGACGACCGGGTAGCCGCCGAGCGTCTCCACGCCCTGGATGACGTCGTCCATGGAGTGGCAGATCACCGAGCGGGCGGACTCGCCGTGCCCGATCTTCTGGCGGACGGCCTCGACGACCCCCTTGAAGAGGTCGCGGTCCTCACCCTTGTTGATGGCCTCGACATTGGCGCCGATCAGCTCGACGCCGTACTTCTCCAGGGTCCCCGCCTCGTGCAGCGAGATCGCGGTGTTGAGCGCCGTCTGACCGCCCAGGGTGGGCAGAAGGGCGTCCGGGCGCTCCTTGGCGATGATCTTCTCGACGAAGTCCGGGGTGATCGGCTCGACGTAGGTGGCGTCGGCGATCTCCGGGTCGGTCATGATCGTCGCCGGGTTGGAGTTGACCAGGATGACGCGGAGGCCCTCGGCGCGCAGGATGCGGCAGGCCTGGGTGCCGGAGTAGTCGAACTCGGCGGCCTGGCCGATGACGATCGGGCCGGAGCCGATGACCAGGACGGACTGGATATCGGAGCGCTTAGGCACGCTGGCCCTCCATCAGAGCTGTGTCCATCAAAGACGTGAAGCGGTCGAACAGGTAGGCGGCGTCGTGCGGGCCCGCTGCCGCTTCGGGGTGGTACTGGACGCTGAAGGCCGGCCGGTCGAGGAGCCGCAGCCCTTCTACGACCTGGTCGTTCAGGCAGACGTGGGAGACCTCGGCGCGGCCGTAGGGGGTCTCGGAGACCTTGTCGAGGGGCGCGTCGACGGCGAAGCCGTGGTTGTGCGCGGTGACCTCGACCTTGCCGGTCGTACGGTCCTGCACGGGCTGGTTGATGCCCCGGTGGCCGTACTTCAGCTTGTAGGTGCCGAAGCCGAGCGCGCGGCCCAGGATCTGGTTGCCGAAGCAGATGCCGAAGAGCGGGGTACCGCGCTCCAGGACGGCCTGCATGACGGCGACCGGGTGGTCGGCGGTGGCGGGGTCGCCCGGGCCGTTGGAGAAGAACACACCGTCGGGCTGAACGGCGTAGACGTCCTCGACGGTCGCGGTCGCGGGCAGCACGTGCACCTCGATGCCGCGCTCGGCCATGCGGTGCGGGGTCATGCCCTTGATGCCGAGGTCGACGGCGGCGACGGTGTACTTCGCTGTGCCAATCGGGACGGCTTCGCCGTCGGGGCCGATCGCGGGGACGACGTACGTCTCCTTGGTGGCGACCTCCGCGGAGAGGTCCGCGCCCGCCATCTCGGGGGCCTGGCGCACCTCGGCCAGCATGGTCCCGTCGTCGGGCAGCGCGTTGCCGGAGAAGATGCCGACGCGCATCGCGCCGCGCTCGCGCAGATGACGGGTCAACGCGCGCGTGTCGATGCCGGAGATCCCGACGACACCCTGGTTGCGCAGCTCCTCGTCGAGGGAGCGGCGGGAGCGCCAGTTGGACGGCACGCGCGCGGGGTCGCGCACCACGTACCCGGCGACCCAGATGCGGGACGACTCCGGGTCCTCGTCGTTCACACCGGTGTTGCCGACGTGCGGGGCGGTCATCACGACGACCTGGCGGTGGTACGACGGGTCGGTCAGGGTCTCCTGGTAGCCGGTCATGCCGGTGGAGAACACTGCCTCGCCGAAGGTCACCCCCACGGACCCGTAGGCACGGCCGCGGAAGATCCGGCCGTCCTCCAGGACGAGTACGGCGGGAACCTTGGCGGCTCCCCTGGTGGAGGTGGTCATCGTGCGCCTTCCGTGTCGGTCGTTTCGAGACTCTTGTTGATCATGCTGTTCAGCGTGTCGACCCACTCGGTGTGCTCGGCCGCGGTGTCGGAGCGGAACCCGGAGTCGATCAGCCGGTCGCCGTGTGCCCACGTCACGACCAGCAGACCGCCCTCGCTGAGCACCTTCCCGGCAATGCCCTTGCCGAGCAGGGCCTCGCGGAGCGCGCCGGCCGGGATGAAGAAGTCGGTGGCCCCGGGCCGTACGACATCGAGTCCCGCGTCCGTCAGCGTGAGCTCGACCCGGCTGCGGGTGCCCAGGCCGTGCGCCACGATGCGGTCGAGCCACTGCCCGGCGGTGGTGGAGCCGTGGTAGCGGCCGCTCATCGTCAGTCTCGCCGGACCGGGGTCGGACGGCGCGTCGGGCAGCTCGGGCAGGTCGCCCTGGAGCGTGCCGCGCCACTTCCAGCCCTCGCGCATCAGCCAGTAGACGAGCGCGATGAAGAGGGCGAGGCCGACGAGCCAGCCGATACGGGCGGCCCAGTCGGTCACCGGGGCGGACTTCTCCCCGGCCGCGAGGTGGGTCAGTTCCAGAGGTGTCACGTGAGCTTCCCGTCGACGAGCGTGGCCTTGCCCCGGAGCCAGGTGTGCGTCACACGGCCCGGCAGCTCACGCCCCTCGTACGGGGTGTTGCGACTGCGCGAAGCGAAGCCCGCGGGGTCCACCGACCCACGGTATTCCGTGTCGACGAGCGTGAGGTTGGCGGGCTCACCAGCCGAGACGGGACGGCCGTGGCCTGCCGCCCGCCCGATCTCGGCGGGCTTGACGGACATGCGCTCGGCGACCCCGGCCCAGGTGAGGAGCCCGGTGTCCACCATGGTCTCCTGCACCACTGACAACGCGGTCTCCAGGCCGACCATCCCCATGGCGGCGGCGGCCCACTCGCAGTCCTTGTCCTCGTGCGGGTGCGGGGCGTGGTCGGTGGCGACGATGTCGATCGTGCCGTCGGCGAGCGCCTCGCGCAGCGCCAGCACGTCGCGCTCGGTGCGCAGCGGCGGGTTGACCTTGTAGACCGGGTTGTAGGAGCGCACCAGCTCATCCGTGAGGAGGAGGTGGTGCGGGGTCACCTCGGCGGTCACGTCGATGCCCCGGGACTTGGCCCAGCGGACGATCTCGACGGACCCGGCGGTCGAGAGGTGGCAGATGTGGACGCGGGATCCGACGTGCTCGGCGAGCAGGACATCCCGGGCGATGATCGATTCTTCGGCCACCGCCGGCCAGCCCCCGAGCCCGAGTTCGGCGGAGACGACGCCCTCGTTCATCTGGGCGCCCTCGGTGAGGCGCGGCTCCTGCGCGTGCTGAGCGACGACTCCGCCGAAGGCCTTCACGTACTCCAGCGCGCGGCGCATGATCACCGCGTCGTCGACGCATTTGCCGTCGTCGGAGAAGACGGTGACCCCGGCGGCCGACTCGTGCATGGCGCCCAGCTCGGCGAGCTTCTTGCCCTCCAGGCCGACGGTGACGGCGCCAATGGGCTGCACATCGCAGTAGCCGTGCTCCTGGCCGAGCCGGTAGACCTGCTCGACGACACCGGCGGTGTCGGCGACGGGGAAGGTGTTGGCCATGGCGAACACGGCGGTGTATCCGCCGCTCGCGGCAGCCCGCGTGCCGGTCAGGACCGTCTCGGAGTCCTCACGGCCGGGCTCGCGGAGGTGGGTGTGCAGATCGACGAGGCCGGGGAGCAGCACCTTGCCGTCGGCCTCGACGACGTCGGCGCCCTCGGCGCTGAGACCGACACCGACCTCGGCGATGGTGTCCCCGTCGATCAGCACGTCTTGCGGCTCGCCGCCGAGGATCTTCGCACCACGGATCAGGATCTTGCTCATGTGACTTACTTCTCCTCGATGCGGGCGTGGCTGACGGCGGGTTCGTTGCCGCCCAGAAGCAGATAGAGCACGGCCATCCGGATGGACACTCCGTTTGCGACCTGCTCGACGACGGTGCAGCGGTCCGAGTCGGCGACCTCGGCGGTGATCTCCATGCCCCGGACCATCGGCCCGGGGTGCATCACGATCGCGTGCTCGGGCATCTTCGCCATGCGGTCGCCGTCGAGGCCGTAGCGCCGCGAGTACTCGCGCTCGGTCGGGAAGAACGCCGCGTTCATGCGCTCGCGCTGCACGCGCAGCAGCATCACCGCGTCGGACTTGGAGAGCGTGCTGTCGAGGTCGTAGGAGACCTCGCAGGGCCAGGCCTCGACGCCGACCGGGACCAGGGTGGGCGGGGCGACGAGGGTGACCTCGGCGCCGAGGGTGTGCAGCAGGTCGACGTTCGAGCGGGCGACGCGGCTGTGCAGGATGTCGCCGACGAGGGTGATCCGCTTGCCGGCCAGGTCCTGCCCGAGCCCGGCGTCCCGGCCGACGAGCCGGCGCCGCATGGTGAACGCGTCGAGCAGCGCCTGTGTGGGGTGCTGGTGGGTGCCGTCACCGGCGTTGATGACGGCCGCGTCGATCCACCCGGAGGTGGCGAGCCGGTACGGCGCTCCGGAGGCACCGTGCCGGATGACGACCGCGTCGACGCCCATGGCCTCCAGGGTCTGCGCGGTGTCCTTCAGGGACTCGCCCTTGGAGACGCTCGACCCCTTGGCGGTGAAGTTGATGACGTCCGCGGAGAGGCGCTTCTCGGCGGCTTCGAAGGAGATACGCGTGCGCGTGGAGTCCTCGAAGAAGAGGTTGACGACGGTACGGCCGCGCAGGGTCGGCAGTTTCTTGATCGGCCGGTCGGCGACCCGGGCCATCTCCTCGGCGGTGTCGAGGATCAGGACGGCGTCGTCGCGGGAGAGGTCGGCGGCCGAGATGAGATGACGCTGCATCTGTCAGGCTCCGTAAGGCAGTTCAGGTTTGGGGAGGCGGGGGTCTGGGGCCCGCGGCGGTAGCCGCTTGTGTCACGGCCCCAGAGAGCACAGCCGGGCATGCGGAGGCGTGGCGTGCCGCGGGGGCACGGCGGCCGTCCGCTACGGGACCTGCTTGGCGCCGAGCAGCACGGTGTCGCGACCGTCCTCCTCGGCGAGCTGGACCTTGACCGTCTCCCGCAGCGACGTGGGGAGGTTCTTGCCGACGTAGTCGGCGCGGATGGGCAGTTCGCGGTGGCCTCTGTCGACCAGGACCGCGAGCTGCACCGCGCGGGGGCGCCCGATGTCGTTCAGGGCGTCCAGGGCGGCGCGGATGGTGCGGCCGGAGAAGAGCACGTCGTCGACGAGGACCACGAGGCGGCCGTCGATGCCGTCGCCGGGGATGTCGGTGCGGGCCAGCGCGCGCGGTGGATGCATGCGCAGGTCGTCGCGGTACATCGTGATGTCGAGGGAGCCGACCGGGATCTTGCGGTCGGTGATCTCCTCGAGCTTGACGGCGAGCCGCTGGGCGAGGAAGACGCCCCGGGTCGGAATGCCGAGGAGCACCACGTCGTCGGCGCCCTTGGCGCGCTCGACGATCTCGTGGGCGATGCGGGTCAGGACCCGCGCGATGTCGGGGGCCTCGAGGACCGGCCGCGCATCGGACTCGTACTGCTGGGTGTCCATAAGAAACGGACCTCCTTCTCCGCCTCACGGGACGGACCTTAAAGGACGTCGGATTTGCGCCATCCACGGTAGCAGGCCGGGACGACACCCCTGATCACCCCTATGGAGTAATCGGCCACCGCTGGCACGGAAGTGCCGGTGCGGACCATTCGGCTTGACGCGGAAGTGTAACGCTGCGTAACCTCACAGTGAGTTACCAGCCGCGCGGCGCGGAAACACTGTTGCCGCGTAGACACAGTGTCCGGGGAGCTATATGTCCAGCGAATACGCCAAACAGCTCGGGGCCAAGCTCCGGGCCATCCGCACCCAGCAGGGCCTTTCCCTCCACGGTGTCGAGGAGAAGTCCCAGGGACGCTGGAAGGCGGTCGTGGTCGGGTCGTACGAGCGCGGCGACCGTGCCGTCACCGTGCAGCGCCTCGCCGAGCTGGCGGACTTCTACGGGGTTCCGGTTCAGGAGCTGCTGCCGGGCACCACGCCGGGCGGGGCCGCCGAGCCGCCGCCGAAGCTGGTGCTCGACCTGGAGCGGCTGGCCCACGTGCCCGCCGAGAAGGCCGGCCCGCTGCAGCGGTACGCCGCCACGATCCAGTCCCAGCGCGGTGACTACAACGGCAAGGTGCTCTCGATCCGCCAGGACGACCTGCGCACACTCGCCGTCATCTACGACCAGTCGCCTTCGGTCCTCACCGAGCAGCTGATCAGCTGGGGCGTGCTGGACGCGGACGCGCGTCGCGCGGTCTCCCACGAGGAGAACTGAGCCGCTCCCCGTCTCAGCAGAAACGTGCCGCCGGGGTGGCCGGAACTTCACGGTTCCGGCCGCCCCGGCGGCTTTCTGCGGGCCTCAGGGGCCTCATGGGTACGGGAACGCCGGAGGGCCCGCAGCGGTGTCGCTGCGGGCCCTCCGGCGTTTCGCTCGCGTACTGCTTACGCCTCGTCGCGGCGCAGCGAGGGCTTCAGGTCCTTGAAGCGGCCCAGCAGGCCGTTGACGAACGAGGGCGACTCGTCCGTGGAGAACTCCTTGGCCAGCTGCACCATCTCGTCGAGGACGACGGCGTCCGGGGTCTCGTCGACCCAGATCAGCTCGTAGGCGCCGAGGCGCAGGATGTTGCGGTCCACCACGGGCATGCGGTCCAGCGTCCAGCCGACCGAGTACTGAGCGATCAGCTCGTCGATGCGGCGCGCGTGCTGCGCGTACCCCTCGACCAGCTCCATCGTGTACTCGCTGACCGGCGGCTGCCGGGTGTCGTCCCGGGAGAGCCGGATCCAGTCCGCGAGGACCGTGGTGACGCCGACTCCGCGCTGGTCGCCCTCGAAGAGGATCTGGAAGGCGCGCTTGCGGGCCGTATTGCGGGCAGCCACGGTTAGCTGTTCACCCGGCCGAGGTAGTCGCTGGAGCGGGTGTCGACCTTGATCTTCTCACCGGTGGTGATGAAGAGCGGGACCTGGATCTGGTAGCCGGTCTCCAGGGTGGCGGGCTTGGTGCCACCGGTGGAGCGGTCGCCCTGGACGCCGGGCTCGGTCTCCTGGATCGTCAGCTCGACGGCGGCGGGCAGCTCGACGAAGAGCACCTCGCCCTCGTGCTGCGCGACCGTGGCGGTGAAGCCCTCGATCAGGAAGTTGGCGGCGTCGCCGACGGCCTTGCGGTCGACCATGAGCTGGTCGTAGGTCTCCATGTCCATGAAGACGAAGTACTCGCCGTCCATGTACGAGAACTGCATGTCGCGCTTGTCGACAGTGGCCGTCTCGACCTTGACGCCGGCGTTGAACGTCTTGTCGACGACCTTGCCTGAGAGCACGTTCTTGAGCTTGGTGCGCACGAAGGCAGGGCCCTTGCCGGGCTTGACGTGCTGGAACTCGACGACGGACCAGAGCTGGCCCCCGTCGAGCTTGAGCACCAGGCCGTTCTTGAGGTCGTTCGTGGAAGCCACGGTTGCGGAATCTCCTGGACTGACGTGGACGACCACGGGGCACGCGCACAGCTCGAAAAGCTAGAGCGCGAGCAGTTCCTTGGTCGTGATGGTGAGTAGCTCGGGTCCGCCGTCCGCCTCAGGGCGTACGACGAGCGTGTCATCGATCCGGACACCGCCCCGGCCCGGGAGGTGGACCCCCGGTTCGACGGTGACCGGCACGCAAGCGTCCAGTTTACCCATGGCCGCGGGGGCCAGCTGCGGGTCCTCGTCGATTTCGAGTCCGACACCGTGGCCGGTGAGGGGTGCGAGGCCCTCCGAGTACCCCGCGGAGTCCAGCACCTGACGGGCCGCGCGGTCCACATCCCGGTAGGCGGCGCCGGGGGTCAGGGACTCCCGCGCGGCGCGCTGGGCGGCGAAGACGAGGTCGTACAGCTCGATCTGCCAGTCGGCGGGCGAGGTGCCGATGACGAACGTACGGCCGATCTCGCAGCGGTAGCCGCGATAGGTGGCGCCGAGGCAGACGGAGAGGAAATCTCCTTCCTCCACCCGGCGGTCGGTCGGCCGGTGCCCGCGTCGGCCGGAGTGCGGGCCGGTCGCGACGGACGTGGCGAAGGCGGGGCCGTCGGCACCGTGGTCGACGAGCCGCCGCTCCAGTTCGAGGGCGAGATGGCGTTCGGTGCGGCCGACGAGGATCGACTCAAGCAGCTCGCCCAGGGCCTGGTCGGCGATCTCGGCGGCGATTCTCAGACAGGAGATCTCCTCCTCGTCCTTGATGACCCGCAGCTGTTCCGCGGCGCCGCCGATGTCGGTGAGGCGCAGCGCGGGGGCGACCGAGCGGAGGGCTCGGTGGCGGGTCACGGTGAGGTGGTGTTCTTCTACGGCCATGGATTCGGCGCCGTGCGCTGCCGCGAGGTCTGCGGCGGCCACGGCGGGGTCGCCGCCGGGGCCGGGGAGGATGTGGATGCGCAGGGTCTCGTCGGGGCGACCCTCTGCCGGACGCTCGTCCAGTGGGCTCGCGCACACCAGCATGTCGTCGCGCCTGCCCAGCAGCAGGACGGTGTCCTGCGGGGCGGGGCCCGCCAGGTAGCGCACGTTGGCTGGGTTGGTCACCAGCGCGGATTGGCTGCCACCGGCTTGGGCGCGTTCCCTGAGCCTGGCTCTGCGGGCTGCGTAGACCTCTGACATGAGATGAGCGTAGGAGCGGTGGCCGGATTGTGCCGGTTGGGAGGGTGCCGTTCGGGGGACGGGCCTTGAGTTTCCGCTGCGGGCCGGTGGGGGCTGAGCGCGCCCACGCGGCGGAGCCGCAAGTTGATACAGCCCCGCGCCCCTCAGGTGGGACAACTTCCCGGCGATTACCAGCTCGGTGGGCTCGCCATGGAGCGCGCGAGGACGTCGTTGAGTACCTGGGCCGTCTGCTGTACGTCCATCTGGGAGTTGTCGATGATCGGGAGGCCCGAGCCGTACCAGCCGGCCATGCGGCCGTGGATGCGGGCGACCTCCTCGTCGGTGAGGCGGCGGTTGCCGGAGCGTTTGGCGTTGCGCTCCAGGACTATTTCCAGGCCCGGGAGGAGGACGACGGGGAGGAGGCCGGGGCCGACGTGGCGCTTCCAGCCGCCGAGGCCGACGACCGGGCGGTCGGGGAAGACGGCGTCGTCGAGGATGCAGGAGATGCCGTTGGCGAGGAAGTTGCGGGCGGCGAAGCCGCAGGTGCGGCGGGCCAGGCGGTACTGCGCCTCGGAGTGGTCGTTCCAGCCCGACTGGGGGTCGGCGAAACCGGAGCGGACCCACTCGCGGACGTCGTCGAGGCTGATGTGGGCGGTGGGGACCCGGCGGTGGTCCGCCCAGTACTTGGCGACGCTCGTCTTGCCCGCGCCGGCGGGGCCGATGAGCAGCACCGCGAGGGTGGTGGACGTCGGGTCGGGGGCGGCCTGCGCGGGGGGCGTACTCGGCATGGCCACGGGGCCGCCGGGTGGCAGTTGGACATGGCCGGTGGTGTCCGGTGCGTGGCGCGGGATCGTGTACGGCATCGGCGGGGCCGGTGGCGGCGGGGGTACCGAACCCGGATGCTGCGGGCCCGGGTGTTGTCCCGTCGGCATCCAACCGGCGGCCGGTCCCTGCCCCGGCTGGTGGGGCGGCGGCAGCGGAGACCCCACTGCGTGCTGCATCCGGTGCCACTCCATCTCGTACGGACAATTGGCGCTGGCAGCAGGCCCGAACCCCGCTCCCTACCGAACGGTACCTTCCCCGGCCGCCATTTGGTGAACGGCCGGGGAGGGGCCGAAGTGCCCATCCCCGCAAGGCACATCGGGTGGATGGGGCCCGGCGGGACTTACTCGCCCACTTCGCCGTACGCGGCGAGGAGGACGGCCGGGTCGGGGCCCTCCAGGACGGTGGGTTTGGCGAGGCCGTCGAGGACGATGAAGCGGAGCAGGTCGCCGCGGGACTTCTTGTCGACCTTCATGGTCTCCAGGAGCTTGGGCCACTGGTCGTATCGGTAGCTGAGCGGGAGACCCACCGATTCGAGGACCGTGCGGTGACGGTCGGCCGTCGCGTCGTCCAACCGGCCCGCGAGACGGCCCAGTTCGGCCGCGAAGTGCATGCCCACGGCCACCGCGGCGCCGTGCCGCCACTTGTAGCGCTCGTTCTTCTCGATGGCGTGCGCGAGGGTGTGGCCGTAGTTGAGGATCTCGCGCAGACCCGACTCCTTGAGGTCGGCCGAGACGACCTCGGCCTTGACCTTGATGGAGCGTTCGATGAGCTCGGCGGTGTGTGGACCGGCCGGGGTGCGGGCGGCCTGCGGGTCGGACTCGATGAGTTCGAGGATCACCGGGTCGGCGATGAAGCCGGCCTTGATGATCTCGGCGAGCCCGGAGACGTAGTCGTTGACCGGGAGGGAGTCCAGCGCGGCCAGGTCGCAGAGCACGCCGGCCGGCGGGTGGAAGGAGCCGACCAGGTTCTTGCCCTCGGCGGTGTTGATGCCGGTCTTGCCGCCGACCGCCGCGTCCACCATGGCCAGCACGGTGGTCGGGACGGCGATCCAGCGGACCCCGCGCAGCCAGGTCGCGGCGACGAATCCGGCCAGGTCGGTGGTGGAACCTCCGCCGACGCCCACAATGACGTCGGAGCGGGTGAACCCGGACTGGCCCAGGGCCTTCCAGCAGTAGGCGGCGACCTCGGCGGTCTTGGCCTCCTCCGCGTTGGGCACCTGGATGGCGACGGCGTCGAAGCCCTGCCCGGCCAGGTCGGCGCGGAGCGCGTCACCGGTCTCGGCCAGCGCCTCGGGGTGGATGACGGCGACCCGCTTGGCCTTCTCGCCGATCAACCCGCCCAGCTCGCCCAGGAGTTGACGGCCCACCAGGACCTCGTACGGGTCGCTGCCCGCCGTGCCGCCGACCTGGATCCGCGTCACTGACTCGCTCATGCTTCCTTCAACTCCAGTGCGTCCAGGACGGCTTGGGTGACCTCTTCGGGAGTGCGGCCGTCGGTGGGTACGGCGGCCTGCGCGACCTCGGCGTACAAGTGACGCCTGGCTTCCATCAGTTCGCGCCACTGCTTGCGGGGGTTGATGGTGAGCAGCGGGCGCGCCGCGTTCAGGCCGGTGCGCTTGACGGCTTCGTCCACGTCCATGGAGAGGTAGACGACCCGGTGCGCGGCGAGCAGCGCGCGCGTGTCCTCGTCGAGGATCGAGCCGCCGCCCAGGGCCAGGACACCGTCGTGCTCGCCCAAGGCCCGGGCCACTGCGCGCTTCTCGATCGCGCGGAAGACGGGCTCGCCCTCGTCGACGAAGATCTCCGCGATGGTGCGGCCCTCGGCGGCCACGATGTCGTCGTCGGTGTCCCGGTAGCCGACGCCGAGCCGCTCGGCCAGCTGCTGTCCGACGGTGGACTTGCCGACGCCCATGGGACCGATCAGGACGACGAGCGGTGCAGCGGTCACCGGATTGCCAGGTTCTCGAGGTACGAGCGGACGTTGCGCCGGGTCTCGGGCACGCTGTCGCCGCCGAACTTCTCCGCCACCGCGTCCGCGAGCACGAGCGCGACCATCGCCTCGGCGACGATTCCGGCGGCGGGGACCGCGGACACGTCGGAGCGCTGGTGGTGGGCCTGCGTGGCCTCGCCGGTGACGACGTCGACGGTCTGCAGGGCGCGCGGCACGGTCGCGATCGGCTTCATCGCAGCCCGCACCCGCAGCAGTTCGCCGGTGGACAGGCCACCCTCGGTGCCGCCGGAACGCCCCGACACACGCCGGATGCCCTCATCCGTGTTGACGATCTCGTCGTGCGCCTTGGAACCCGGCACCCGCGCCAGCTCGAACCCGTCACCGATCTCGACGCCCTTGATGGCCTGGATGCCCATGAGGGCACCGGCGAGACGGGCGTCCAGTTTGCGGTCCCAGTGCACGTGCGAGCCCAGGCCGACGGGGACGCCGTAGGCCAGGATCTCGACCACACCACCCAGGGTGTCGCCGTCCTTGTGCGCCTGGTCGATCTCCGCGACCATCGCCTTCGACGCGTCCGCGTCCAGGCAGCGCACCGGGTCGGCGTCCAGCTTCTCGACATCCGCCGGGGTCGGGTACACGCCCTGCGGGGCCTTCGCGGAGGCCAGCTCGACGACGTGCGAGACGATCTCGATACCGGCCGTCTCCTTGATGTACGACCGGGCCACCGCGCCCAGCGCGACCCGCGCCGCGGTCTCCCGTGCGGAGGCGCGCTCCAGGATCGGGCGGGCCTCGTCGAAGCCGTACTTCTGCATGCCGGCGAGGTCGGCGTGGCCGGGGCGCGGGCGGGTCAGCGGGGCGTTGCGGGCCAGTCCGGCGAGGATCTCCGGGTCGACCGGGTCGGCCGCCATGACCTGGTCCCACTTGGGCCACTCGGTGTTGCCGACCATGATGGCGACCGGGGAGCCGAGGGTCAGACCGTGGCGGACGCCGCCGAGGAAGGTGACCTCGTCGCGCTCGAACTTCATACGCGCGCCGCGCCCATAGCCGAGCCTGCGCCGGGCCAGGTGGTCCGCGACCATCTCCGTGGTGATCGGCACGCCGGCGGGAAGGCCCTCCAACGTCGCCACGAGTGCGGGACCGTGGGACTCCCCCGCGGTCAGCCAGCGCAACCTGCTCAACGGTGCTCCTCATGCTCGCGCCCTGGTACTGCCCTGCGCACGCGTGTCCTCGCGTACGGCGTCGGCGTGACCGGGTGCGCGGCCCTGGCCCGCCGTCCCCGATCCTCCCACGTTCGGCACACGGACCTGGCCGACGGTCCAGAGAACGGACGCCGAACGGCCAAGGTCAGCGACCGGCGCCCCCTGCGGAGCCCGCGTCAGCGGTCGGCCAGGGCCTTCTCGCCCGCTCTGCGCATCGCGTCGACGGGGGCCGGCCGGTGGCCGGTCATCTGTTCCACCTGGAGTACGGCCTGGTGGACCAGGAGGTCGAGGCCGCTGACGACCGCGCCGCCGTAGCCGGACCAGCGGGCCGCGAGGTCGGTGGGCCAGGGGTCGTAGAGGACGTCGAAGAGGGTGGCGGGGCGTTCCGGTACGGCGGAGGAGAGGGCGTCCGTGGTGCCTGCGGGGGTGGTCGCGAAGACCAGGGGGGCGCGCAGGCCTTCCGCCGCGTCGGCCCAGTCCGCCGTACGGACCTCCACGTCCAGTCGCTCGCCCCACTGGCGCATCTCGGCGGCGCGGGCTTCGCTGCGGACATACGCGACGACCTCGCCGGTGCAGATCCGGGAGAGGGCGGCCAGTGCGGAGGAAGCCGTGGCGCCGGCGCCCAGGATGGCGGCCGAGTCGACCTGCTCGATGCCGTGTTCGCGGAGGGCGGCGACCATGCCGGGGATGTCGGTGTTGTCGCCGACGCTGCGGCCGTCCCCGGTGAACACGACCGTGTTGACCGCGTCCACCGACGCCGCTGTCTCGCTGATCTCGTCGAGCAGCGGTATGACCGCCCGCTTCAGCGGCATGGTCAGCGACAGCCCCGCCCACTCCGGTCCGAGGTTCTCGAAGAACCCAGGCAGGCCTGCCTCGTCGACGTCGAAGCGGTCGTAGGACCAGCCGTCGAGCCCCAGCTCCCGGTAGGCCGCGCGATGCAGCACCGGGGAGAGGGAGTGGGCGATGGGTGAACCGAGCACGGCGGCCCGGCGGGCGTCAGTTGCCCGAGGTGGCATTGAACTTTTCCTTGAGTGCCTGGAATTCGGCGTACGTCTTGGCAAATTCGGTCTTGTTCTCGCCGTCGGTCGCCACGAAGTAGATCCAGCCGTCGCGGGTCGGATTCAGTGCCGCTGCCAGAGCCTCGGCACCGGGGTTGTCGATGGGACCGGGCGGCAGGCCCTTTTGGGTGTAGGTGTTGTACGGGTCCTTGTTGCTGTTGATCTCGGACTCGCTGATGCGGATGTTGCTCTGACCCTTCAGGTAATTGAAGGTCGAGTCGAATTGCAGGTAACGGTTGGTCTCGGTGTTCGTGGTCTTGAGCCGGTTGTAGACGACTTCGGCCATCTTGCGGAAGTCGTCGTGCGTCTTGCCCTCGGCCTGGACGAGGCTCGCGACCGTGATGACCTGCAGCGGACTGTCCAGGTTGAGCGCCTTGGCCTTCGCCGAGAGGTCGATCGCGTCGTAATTGTCGTTGGCCTGGGCGACCATCTGCTTGAGGACCGTCTCGGGTTTCATGCCCTTGGCGGCGCCATAGGTACCTGGGTAGAGGAATCCCTCCAGCGGGTCCTTGATATCCGCGTTGTCGTTCGCCCAGCTGGGCAGTCCGAGGCTCTTGTATTCCTTTTTGGCGATGGCCTTGGTGGTGCCGTCGGAAATCTGGAGTTTCTTGTCGATCGCCGCGTAGACCTGGGCGTTTCGCCAGCCGGGAGCGACGATCAGGTTGTCCTGGCTCTTGGGATCGAGCATCAGCTTGACGGCGGCCGCGGCGGACATTTCCTTCTTCAGCAGAAAGACGCCCGCCTGGATCTTCTTCCCGTCCGGATTCTGCGACTGGGCGGCGACGAACGCGTCGACGCTCTTGACGACGCCCGCCTCTTTCAGCTTCTGCCCGATGTCCGAGCCGAAGGCGCCCTTGGGGATGGTGACGCTCACCGAACCGGTGCCGTCGCCCGCGTAGTCGGGCGCCGAGCCGAAACGGTTCTGGTAGAAGTGCCAGCCGAAATAGCCGACGCCGCCGAGGCCGCCGCCGAACACCAGGACGACGACCAGGCAGGCACAGCCGTTGCGGCGCTTCTTCTCCTTGCCGCCTTTGCCTTTGCCGCCCTTGCCCTTGCCGCGCCGGCGGCCGTCCTCCGGCTCGTCGTCGGCCTCGTCATCGTCGTCGCCGCCACCCGCGAAGAACGCGTGTTCGCCTTCATCGGGTCCCGGGTCCCAGTCGACCTGCTCCGGTTCGGGTTCCGTGCGGCGCTTGCCGGGCGGTTCCGGCGGCGGGAACGCGTCGGGCGTGCCGTAGAAATCGGGCTGCTGTTCGCCGTAGGCGGCGGCCTGCTGCCCGTACGGGTCGCCGGGGTCGGCGGCGTACGGGACCTGGTTGTGCGGGTGGGTGCCGTCCCAGCCGCCCTGCTGGTACTGCTGCTGCTGACCGGCGTACTGCTGATGGCTCTGATCGGCGTACTGCTGCTGGTCGTCGTACTGCTGGCTCTGGTCGGCGTACTGCTGCTGGTCGTTGTACTGCTGGTGCTGATCGGGGTACTGCGGGTGGCCCTGCTCGTCGTAGACCTGGTACTGCTGCTGCGCCTGACCGTAGTCGGCCTGCTGGCCGTGACCCCAGTCGCCGTACTGCTGCGGCTGCTGAGGCTGTTCCGGATAGTGCTGCGGCTGGCCGTCGTAGGAGGACTGCTGGCCCACGTGGGCCTGCTGGCCTTCCCATCCGATGTCCCCGAACAACGGGTCCTCCGGATGCCACGGTTCGGAGCCTGGGCCCCGGCCATACTCAGTCATCGATCCCCTAGAGCCGCGAGGCGGCGGTCGCGGCGCTTGGGGCTCCGGCTCCCGTCCCGCCTCTTGCTGTGCCATGGCTGTTCGAACACCATCGCATCGCGCGGAACGTTACCGTATCGCGATCAGATGACCACTTCGACGCCCTCGCCGGGTGGTTTACCTGACACTCGTTCGGATTCCAACGCCTGCTGAAGGATGATGACGGCGGCTGCCTGGTCGATGACCGAGCGGCCCTTCTTGGAGGTCACACCCGAGGCGCGCAGTCCCTGACTGGCCGTCACTGTGGTCATCCGTTCGTCCAACAGTCTGACCGGTACCGGGGCGATTCCCTTGGCCAGCTCCTGGGTGAAGGCCCGGACCTTCACGGCGGCCGGTCCCTCGCCGCCCTTGAGGGAGCGAGGGAGGCCGACGACGACTTCGACCGGTTCGTACTCCTCGACGAGCTGCCTCAGTCGGCGGTGCGCCGCCGGGATGTCGCGGCCGGGAACCGTCTCGACGGGAGTGGCGAGGATCCCGTCGGGGTCGCACGAGGCGACCCCGATGCGGGCGTCCCCGACGTCGAGCGCGAGCCGACGTCCTCTTCTCATACTCTCGACCGCTTCTTACTTCGCCGTGTCGGCGACGAGGCGTTCGACGGCCTCGACAGCCTCGCCGATCGCGGCCGGGTTCTGGCCGCCGCCCTGGGCCACGTCCGGCTTGCCGCCACCGCCGCCGCCGAGCGTCTTGGCGGCGGCGCGCACCAGGTCACCGGCCTTGAGACCGCGCTCGCGGGCGGCCTCGTTGGTGGCGATGACGGTGAGCGGCTTGCCATTGTTGACCGTGAACAGGGCGACCACGGCGGCGCGTCCGCCCTGGATACGGCCGCGCACGTCGAGGACCAGCTTGCGCAGGTCGTCCGGGGTGGTGCCGTCCGGGACCTGGCCGGTCACGACTGCGATGCCGTGCACGTCCTTGGCGGACTCGACGAGACCGGCGGCGGCCTGGAGCACCTTCTCGGCGCGGAACTTCTCGATCTCCTTCTCGGCGTCCTTCAGCTTGCCGAGCATGGCGGAGACCTTCTCCGGAAGCTCCTCCGGGCGCCCCTTCACCAGCTCCTGGAGCTGGGCGACGACCGTGTGCTCACGGGCGAGGAAGTTGTAGGCGTCCACACCGACGAGCGCCTCGATACGACGGACTCCGGAGCCGATCGACGACTCGCCGAGCAGCTTCACCAGGCCCAGCTGGGAGGTGTTGTGCACGTGGGTGCCGCCGCACAGTTCCTTGGAGAAGTCGCCGATGGTCACGACGCGGACCCGCTCGCCGTACTTCTCGCCGAACTCGGCGATGGCGCCCTGCTTCTTGGCCTCGTCGAGGCTGAGGATCTCGGCGTGCACGTCCAGGTCGCGGGCGAGCACCTCGTTGATCTTCTGCTCGACGTCGGTCATCACGACGGTGGGAACCGCGGACGGCGAACCGAAGTCGAAGCGGAAACGGCCCGGCTGGTTCTCGGAACCGGCCTGCGCGGCCGTCGGACCGAGGGCGTCACGCAGCGCCTGGTGGGTGAGGTGGGTGGCCGAGTGGGCACGGGCGATGGCGGTACGGCGGCGGGTGTCGATCGCGGCCTCGGCCTTGGCGCCGACGGTGACCTCGCCGAACTGGACGACGCCCTTGTGGACGTAGACCCCGGGCACCGGCTTCTGGCAGTCGCGGACCTCGATCACGGCACCGGACTCGACCTTGATGCGGCCGGTGTCGCCGATCTGACCGCCGCCCTCGGCGTAGAACGGGGTGCGGTCGAGGACGATCTCGACCTCGTCGCCCTCGGTCGCGGCCGGGGAGGAGACGCCGTCGACGAGGATGCCGACGATGGTGGACTCGCCCTGGGTGTCCGAGTAGCCGATGAAGTCGGTCTCGCCGGCCTTGTCGGCGATCTCGCGGTAGGCACCGACGCCCGCGTGGCCGGTCTTCTTGGCCTGCGCGTCGGCCTTGGCCTGGTCGCGCTGCTGCTTCATCAGGCGGCGGAAGCCGTCCTCGTCCACGGAAAGGCCCTGTTCGGCGGCCATTTCGAGGGTGAGGTCGATCGGGAAGCCCCAGGTGTCGTGGAGCAGGAACGCCTTGTCGCCGGCGAGGACCTTGCCGCCCGACTGCTTGGTGTCGGAGATGGCCGTGTCGAGAATGTTGGTGCCGGCCTTCAGCGTCTTGAGGAAGGCGGCCTCCTCGGCGAGGGCCACGGTCTCGATGCGCCGGCGGTCCGTGACGAGCTCCGGGTACTGCTGGCCCATCATCGCGATGACCGTGTCGATGAGGTCCTTGACGACCGGACCGGTGGCGCCGAGCAGCCGCATGTTGCGGATGGCGCGGCGCATGATGCGGCGCAGGACGTAGCCGCGGCCCTCGTTGCCCGGGGTCACACCGTCGCCGATGACCATCACGGAGGTGCGCATGTGGTCCGTGACCACGCGCAGCGAGACGTCCGAGTCGTGCGAGTCGCCGTACTCGACGCCGGTCAGCTCGGTGGCCTTCTTGATGACGGCCATCGAGGTGTCGATCTCGTACATGTTCTGCACGCCCTGCAGGATCATCGCGAGGCGCTCCAGGCCGAGGCCCGTGTCGATGTTCTTGCTGGGCAGCTCGCCGAGGATCTCGAAGTCCTCCTTGCCGATGCCCTCGCCGCGCTCGTACTGCATGAAGACCAGGTTCCAGATCTCCACGTACCGCTCGTCGTTGACGGCAGGGCCGCCCTCGACGCCGAACTCGGGGCCGCGGTCGTAGTTGATCTCGGAGCACGGGCCGCAGGGTCCGGGGACGCCCATCGACCAGTAGTTGTCCTTCTTGCCGAGGCGCTGGATGCGCTCGGAGGGGACGCCGATCTTGTCGCGCCAGATCGTCTCTGCCTCGTCGTCGTCGAGGTAGACCGTGATCCACAGGCGCTCGGGGTCGAGGCCGTAACCGCCCTTGTCCTGGGGCGAGGTGAGCAGCTCCCAGGCGTAGGTGATGGCGCCTTCCTTGAAGTAGTCGCCGAAGGAGAAGTTGCCGCACATCTGGAAGAACGTGCCGTGCCGGGTGGTCTTGCCGACCTCTTCGATGTCGGGCGTGCGCACGCACTTCTGCACGCTGGTGGCGCGCGGCCACGGCGGCTTGACCTCGCCGAGGAAGTACGGCTTGAAGGGGACCATGCCGGCGGGGACCAGGAGCAGAGTCGGGTCGTCCGCGATGAGCGACGCCGAGGGAACAACGGTGTGGCCGCGCTCCTCGTAGAAGCTCAGCCAGCGGCGGCGGATTTCAGCCGACTCCATCAGTGGTCCTCATTCCGGTTGTACGAGTACGTCGTCCTGTCGACGGACTTCGGGTTGCTGCGGTTCTCGATGGCGATGTGCTGCCTGGGTGCGGGGAGTTCGGGGTCGACCGGGGCGTTGATCCCCAGGGCGTCGCCGAGTTCGGTCTCCCGCTGGGCCATGCCCGCGCGGACGTCGAGCGCGAAGCCCACCGCGCCGTCCTTGAGCCGGTGCCCGGCTTCCAGCGCCTTGTTGGCCGCGGCGACGGCCAGGTGCTCGGGGGTCAGCTGCTTCAGCTTGCGATTGACCTTGGTGGTCGCCCAGACACCGGCGGCCACGCCCGTGCCGAACCAGAACGTACGGCGGAACATCGCTCGGTCAGTCCTTCTTCCGGGTGCGTTTGCCCCGCCGTCCGGCCGGGACGGTACGGCCCACGATCACCGTACGACGGGACGCCCCGGACGGCGCGGGCACGTCCTCGCGGCGGCCGCCCAGGGCCCGGCGGACGCCGTAGCCGAAGGCCGCGACCTTGACGAGGGGGCCGCCGAAGGTGGAGGCGACGGTGGTGGACAGGGCGGAGGCGTTCGACGTGACTTCCTGGACGTCGGAGGCGATCGCGTCAACCCGGTCGATCTGGGTCTGCGCCGAGCGCACCGCCGAGGAGGCGTCCGCAAGCAGCGGGACGGCCTGGTCGGTGACGTCCGCGACGAGTTTGGTGGTCGCCTTGAGCGTCTGGGCCAGCCTCACCAGTGCGACGGCGAGGAAGGAGACCAGGATCGCCCAGAAGACGGCCACCAGGATCCCGGCCACCTCTCCACCGGACACCTGACACCCTCTCTCACAACCACCTGTAGATAACTGGTCCCGAGCCTATCGCGCCGGGGGTGGCGCTCCGTACCGCATTCCCGCCCCGCGCGCAGTGGAGTTGGGTGGAGCGATTGTACGGACTGAATACGGTTCAGTACGCTCCGTGTTCCATGCGAGCTTCCCCTGGCGGCGACGCCACCGCGGACGGCAATCTGCCCCTCGAACCCGACCGGTTCGTGGGCCGCACGGCCGAACTCACCGAACTGGCACGGGCGCTCGACGCCTCGCGTCTGGTCACGGTGACCGGGCCCGGCGGAGTCGGCAAGTCCCGGCTCGCGGCCCGTGCGGCGGCCCGGTCCGCTCCCCCGGACGGCGTGTGGCGGGTGGAGCTGGCGCCGGTGCGCGATCCGGAACTCGTGGACTTCGCGGTCGTGGAGGCCCTGGGGCTGACGGATCACACCACGCGGCTGCCCCGTGAGGCGCTGCTCGCTCATCTGACTGGACGTCAACTCCTGTTGGTGCTGGACGGGTTCGAGCATCTGGTGGAGGTGTGTGCCCCGCTGGTGGCCGAGTTGGTGGGGCGGGTGCCGGGGCTGGGGGTGCTCGCGGTGGGGCGGCGGCCGTTGGAACTGGCGGGCGAGCGCGTGATGGCGCTGGCGCCGTTGGGTGAGGGCGAGGCGGCGGAGCTGTTGGCCGAGCGGGCCGCGCAGCAGGGGGTCGTCCTCGGCGAAGAGGACGCGGACGTACGGGAGTTGTGCCGGCGGCTGGACGGGATCCCGCTCGCCGTCGAGCTGGCGGCGGGGCGGCTGCGGGCCCTGTCGCCCGGGGAGTTGCTGGCGCGGTTCGACGACCGGTTCCGGCTGCTGGCCGGCGGGCGCAGGGATGCGTTGCCCCGGCATCAGACGCTGCGGACGGCGATCGGCTGGAGCCATGAACTGTGCACCCCCGAGGAGCGGTTGCTGTGGGCACGGCTGTCGGTGTTCGCCGGGCGCTTCGACCTGGAGGCCGCCGAGTACGTCTGCGGCGGCGACGGACTGCCCTCGGACGGTGTCCTCGACGTGCTGTCCGAGCTGCTCGCGCAGTCCGTGGTCGTCCGCGAGGAGACACCGACGGGCCTGCGCTACCGGATGCTCGACACGATCCGGGCCTACGGCGCCGACTGGCTGGAGGCGACCGGGGACGCGGCCCGACTGCGGCGCAGGCACCGCGACTGGTATCTGGGGCTGGCCACCTGGTGCGAGCTGGACTGGTTCTCGCCGCGCCAGGGCGAGGTCGCCGCACGGGTCGAGGCGGAGCTGCCGAATCTGCGCGGCGCCCTGGAGTACTGCCTGACCGAGCCGGACGAGACGCATCTGGGCCAGTATCTGGCGGGCTCCCTGTGGTTCTACTGGGCGGGCTGCGGGCGGCTCTCGGAGGGCCGGCACTGGCTGGAGCAGGCCGTACGGCTCGATTCCGACAACGACCAGTCGCGGCTGAAGGCCCTGTGGGTGCTCGGCTATGTGGCGATTCTCCAGGGCGACACCGTGCCCGCGCTGGCCGCGCTCCAGGAGTGCAGCGAGGAGGCGGACCAGGCCGCGAACCCCACGGCGGTCGCGTACGCCGAACACCGCACCGGCTGCCTGGCGTTGGTCACGGACGACATGCCGCGCGCGGAGACCCTGCTGCGCTCGGCGCTCGACCGCTATCAGCAGATCGGCGAGCTGAACAGCAACGTACTGATGGGCCAGGTCGAGCTGGCGATGGCCCGGGCCTTCCAGGGCGATCTGGCCGACGCGGTGACGCTGTGCGAGGACGTACGGCGGGTGTGCGAGGACCACGGCGAGCGGTGGACCCGGGCGTACGCGCTGTACGTCCTGGCCTACGTCGCCTGGAGCGAGGACCAACTCCCGCTCGCGCGCGACCTGTTGGCGGACTGTCTGGGCAGCGCGCACGGCTTCCGCGATCTGCTGGGCTCGGTGCTGGCGGTCGAACTGCTCGCCCTCGTCACGGCGGCCGAGGGCGACGCCGCCGAGGCCGCGCTGCTGCAGGGCGCGGCGGGCGGGATGTGGCCGTCGGTGGGTCTGCCGCTGTTCGGTTCGGCGTACTACAACGCGCCGCACGAGCTGTGCGAGGCGATGGCCCGGGAGCGGCTGGGCGACGGCCCGTACGAGGAGTGCGTACGGGAGGGGGCGCGGCTCGGCCGGGAGGCCGCCGTGGCACGGGCGCTGGGGCAGCGGCGGCCCCTCGACGCCCTACCGGTGCCACGTGGGCCGGTACGGCCTGCGCCGGTGGGCGTGGACATGCGAAAGCCCGCCGCCTCGCCCACCCGGAAGGGCGGGGAGACGGCGGGCTGACATGGTGCGGGTGGTGCTACGTCCGTGAGGTGATCAGCGGGCGTAGTACTCGACGACGAGCTGCTCGTCGCAGATCACCGGGATCTCCTTGCGGTTCGGCTCGCGGTCCAGGCGGAAGGCCAGGGCGGCGAGGTTCACCTGGAGGTAGCGCGGGGTCTCGCCGTCGGGGGCGAAGCCACCGGCGCGGGAGACCTCGAACAGGGTCTTGCTGCGGCTGCGCTCGCGGACCATGACGACGTCGTCGGGCTTGACGCGGAAGGACGGCTTGTCGACCTTGCCACCGTTGACCTCGATGTGGCCGTGGACGACCATCTGGCGGGCCTGGTAGATCGTGCGGGCGATGCCCGAACGCAGGACCAGCGCGTCGAGACGACGCTCCAGCTCGATGATCAGGGCCTCACCGGTCTTGCCCTGGACCTTGGAGGCACGCTCGTAGGCGCGGACGAGCTGGCGCTCGGACACGTCGTACTGCGCGCGCAGACGCTGCTTCTCCAGCAGACGGACCTTGTAGTCCGAGTTCTGCTTGCGGCCACGACCGTGCTCACCCGGCGGGTAGGGACGGGCCTCGAAGTACTTGACGGCCTTCGGGGTCAGCGCGATGCCGAGGGCACGCGACTTCTTGACCTTGGGGCGGGACTGATTCGCCACTGCTTATCCTTTTCGTTTCGGCTGCCTCAGGGTTAGGGGAGGTCGCATCCGCAGCCGGGGAATCCCGACGGGTCCACGAGGGACTTGTCAGGCAGCCGTTCCCTGGTCTGGGCACATGTGCAGCACACGAACGGCCCACCGACCGGTCCCGGATCCCCGGGTGGTGGTGGGCTGCCCGCGACACCTACGACGGTGCGCGACGCTCCTGGATCAGAAAGATCCGGCTGATTGTCCCGCCTGAGGCGCCGACCGGAGTCGGACACGGGACACAGCACTGCGCAGGATTCTACAGGCTGTTCAGGACCGCTTACGACCAAGGTGTTTTCTGGTCCACTCCACGGCGTCCGCGTACCGCGCCTCCGCGCCGTGCCGGGTGGGCTCGTAGTACACGCGGTCCTTCAGCTCCTCCGGGGCGTACTGCTGCTCGGCGATCCCCTCGGGCAGGTCGTGCGGGTAGACGTACCCCTGGGCGTGCCCCAGCTTGGCCGCACCCTTGTAGTGCCCGTCCCGCAGATGCGTCGGCACCGGGCCCGCGTGCCCCTTGCGTACGTCCTCCATGGCGGCGCCGATCGCCGTGGTCGCCGCGTTGGACTTGGGGGCCAGGGCGAGAGCGATGGTGGCGTGGCTGAGGGTGAGCGCGGCCTCCGGGAAGCCGATCATGGCTACGGCCTGGGCGGCGGCGACCGCTATGGGCAGCGCGTTGGGATCGGCGAGGCCGATGTCTTCGCTGGCGGAGATCATCAGGCGGCGGGCGATGAAGCGGGGGTCCTCTCCGGCCTCGATCATGCGGGCGAGGTAGTGCAGGGCCGCGTCGACGTCGGAGCCGCGGATGGACTTGATGAGGGCGCTGGCCACGTCGTAGTGCTGGTCGCCGTCGCGGTCGTACTTCACGGCGGCCCGGTCGACCGTCTCCTCCAGCGTCTGGAGGGTGATGTCCGGCTCGCCCTTGTCGAGGGCGGCCCCGGCGGCGGCCTCAAAGGCGGTCAGCGCGCGGCGGGCGTCGCCGCCGGCGATGCGCAGCAGGTGGTTCTCGCTGTCCTCGGGGAGGGTGACCGCGTCCTTGAGACCGCGCTCGTCGGACAGGGCGCGGCGCAGCAGGGCGCGCAGGTCGTCGTCCGTGAGGGGTTCGAGGGTGAGGAGCAGGGAGCGGGACAGGAGCGGGGAGATCACCGAGAAGTACGGGTTCTCCGTGGTCGCCGCGATCAGGGTCACCCAGCGGTTCTCGACGGCCGGGAGGAGGGAGTCCTGCTGGGCCTTGCTGAAGCGGTGGATCTCGTCGAGGAAGAGGACGGTCTCCTTGCCGAAGCCACCGGTCGCGCGCCGGGCCCCGTCGATGACCGCGCGGACCTCCTTGACCCCCGCAGTGATCGCGGACAGCTCCACGAACCGCTTGTTGGTGGCCTTGGAGACGACGTAGGCGAGGGTCGTCTTCCCGGTGCCGGGCGGCCCCCAGAGAATCACCGAGGACGGTCCGGCCGGGCCGCCCGCGCCCTCGCCGACCAGTCGGCGCAGGGGTGAGCCCGGCTTCAGCAGGTGCTGCTGGCCCACGACCTCGTCGAGGGTGCGCGGGCGCATCCGTACCGCCAGGGGACTGCTGGACGGGTCCTTCTCCTGGCGTTCTTCGGCTGCGGCGGTGAAAAGGTCGGGCTCCACGTCCAAAACCCTATGTCACCGCACTGACAATCCAGTCGGGGCGGGATTACGCCCAGAGCTGGGTGCCCCAGCGGGTCAGGATCAGCATGGCGATGATGCCGACGTGGGTGACCGGGAGGACCCAGGTGAACTCGCCCAGGAAGTTCTTCACCGGGCGCGGGACATTCAGGAAGTCGTTGCGCATGTTGAACGACGTGACGTACCAGAACATGGTGATCGTGGCGACCCAGGCCAGCGAGCACCACAGGCACAGCGCGTTGATCCGGTACAGCGACTGGAACTGGAGCCAGGTGCAGAAGCCCACTCCGAAGAGCGTGCCGAAGTTGAAGGTCAGCCAGTACCAGCGCGGGAACTTCACCCGGGTCAGCAGGCTGATGCCGACGCAGATGACGATGCCGTAGGCGACCAGCCCGAGCATCGGGTTCGGGAAGCCGAAGGCCGCGGCCTGCTTGCTCTCCATGACGCTGCCACAGGACACGATCGGGTTGATGCTGCAGCTCGGGGTGAACGTCTTGCCCGCGAGCTTGCCCTCGAGGATCTTGAACTTGTCGATCGTGATGACCCACGCGGCGAGCAGACCGGCCGCACCGGTGATCACCAGCAGCACGGCGAAGGCCCGGCTGCTGCCGACCGTGCGCGGCTCCTCTGCCGTGTGCTCCGGCTCGGAGTCGGTGGAGACGTCCTTCACTGTCGTCTTGCTCATCACGCCGATCCGTCACTTGAGAGTTGGACCATCTTCGGGCAGGGCCATTGTGCCGCACGCACCGGCCTGTCCACCGTTCGGTGGACATAAGGAAGTACGTACGGTCGTCCCTGAGCGCTCGATTCCGGACGATGCTCATGGCATGACAACACAGGCGAACGAACTCGCAGTGGATGTGCGGGGGCTGCGCAAGCAGTACGGGGACGTGGCCGCCGTGGACGGAATCGACCTGGAGATCCGCACGGGAGAGGTGTTCGGCCTGCTCGGGCCCAATGGCGCGGGCAAGAGCACCACGGTGGAGATCCTCCAGGGCAACCGGGGCCGGGACGCGGGCGAGGTCCTGGTACTCGGGTCGGACCCGGCGACGGGCACACGCGCGTGGCGTTCGCGGGTCGGCATCGTCTGGCAGGACGAATCGGCACCCGCGGAGTTGACGGTCGGCGAGACCGTACGGCACTTCGCCCGCTACTACCCGCGTCCGCGCGACCCCGAGGAGGTCATCGGCCTGGTGGGCCTGGAGGCCAAGGTGGACAGCCGCATCAAGGCGCTGTCGGGCGGACAGCGCCGGCGGCTGGACGTGGCCCTCGGAGTGATCGGCGATCCGGAACTCCTGCTCCTGGACGAGCCGACAACCGGTTTCGACCCGGCGGCCCGGCGCCAGTTCTGGGACCTGATCCGCAAGCTCGCCGGCGAGGGCACCACCATCCTCCTCACCACCCACTACCTAGAGGAGGCGGAGAACCTCGCCGACCGCCTCGCCATCGTCGCCAAGGGCCGTGTGGTCGCCGAGGGCGAACCGGCCGCCCTGCGCGAGCGCCACGGCACTGGAGCCACCGTCGAGTGGACCGAGCCCGACGGCACCCCGCGCGCGGAGCACACCGACACTCCCACCAAGGCAGTAGCCGAGCTCATGCACCGGTTCGACGGCGAGATCCCCGGCCTGCTGGTGACCCGCCCCACCCTGGAGGACGTCTACCTCCGCCTGACCGGACAGGAGGACGTGCGATGACCACGACAGCTGTGCGGGCCCGGCCCCGGACCGCCGAGGAACGGCTGCCCGGCGCCTGGGGGCTCGGGCTGCGGCGCGGGGCGCTGGAACTCAAACAGTTCTTCCGCCAGCGCGACCAGGTCGTCTTCACCTTCGCCTTCCCGGTCGTCTTCCTCTTCCTCTTCGCGTCGATCTTCAAGGACGACGTCCGGGGCGCGGGCGTCACCGCCTCCCAGCTCTATGTCCCGGCCATGATGGCCGCCGGCATCATGTCGACGAGTTTCCAGTCCCTCGGCATCTCGATCGCGATCGAACGCGACGAGAAGGTGCTGCGCAGGCTGCGCGGAACCCCGATGCCGCCGGCCGCGTACTTCCTCGGCAAGATCTGGCTGGTTCTGGTCACGGGCCTGCTGGAGACGGCGATCCTGCTGGTTGTCGGGACCAGTTTCTACGGCGTGGACCTGCCCTCGTCCGCCACCAAGTGGCTGGACTTCGGGTGGATCTTCGTGCTCGGTCTGACGGCGTGCGCGCTGCTCGGCATAGCGGTCAGCTCGGTGCCCAAGTCCGGCAAGAGCGCGACCTCCGTGGTCGTACTGCCCTTCCTGGTCCTGCAGTTCATCTCCGGGGTGTACATCTCGATCGACACCATCCCGGACTGGATGCTCAACATCGGTGCCCTGTTCCCGCTGAAGTGGATGTGCCAGGGGCTGCGCGGGGTGTTCCTGCCCTCGTCGGCGCAGGTGCTGGAGCAGGCCGGGAGCTGGGAGTTCGGGAAGATCGCGCTGGTGCTCGGGGCATGGTGCGTCGGAGGATTGCTGCTGTGCCTGCTGACCTTCCGGTGGAAGAACCGGCGCGACGGATGACCGTTCCCGCCCCGGCGAAGGGCTCGTACACCTGGGACCGGTCGTTCCGGATCTGGGACACGTACTTCGCCCTGATCTGGCTGGCCACCCTGGTGTTCGTGCTCGGCACGGACAAGCCGGGGTGGCCGGTGCGCGCGGTGGCGGCCGGGCTGCTCGCCCCGCTGGTTCCGCTGTACGTCTGGTTCGGGCGCCCTGTCCTGCGGGGCGATCCGCCCGACGAGCGGCGGGCCGTCTCCTACCTCGCGGCGCAGATGGCACTGTTCCTGCCGTCGGCGGTGCTGGTCGGCGAGACCCGGCTGATGGCCTTCGCCCTCGTCCCGCCCTGCTTCATGATGCTGCGGCTGCGCTGGGCGCTGATCGCGGTGACCGTGATCAACATCGCGCCGGTGATCGGCTGGGCGCTGCTGTGGTGGCCCGGCGCCCACGACGTGTTCTTCAACTCGGTGTTCGCCGTGGTCACCCTGGTCTTCTCGATGGCCCTGGGCACCTGGATCATCCAGGTCATCGAACAGAGCCAGGAGCGCGCCGAGTTGATCGCCGAGCTGGACGCGAGCCGTCACGAGGTCTCCCGGCTGTCGTCGGCGCACGGCGCGCTGGCCGAACGCGAGCGCATGGCCCGCGAGATCCACGACACCCTCGCCCAGGGCTTTACCAGCCTGCTGATGCTGGTCCAGGCGGTGGAGGCCGAGCTGGACGAGGACCTCCCCCAAGCCCGCCGCCACCTCGCGCTGATGGACGAGACCGCCCGGCAGAACCTCGCCGAGGCCCGCGCCCTGGTCGCCGGCGGCACCCCGGCCGACCTCGCCGACGCCTCACTGCCGGACGCCCTGCGCCGGCTCGCCGCGCGCCATGACGCGGTCCTGGAGGTGACCGGCTCCGTGCGCACCCTGCCCGCAGGACCCGAGGTGGTCGCGCTGCGTTCCTGCCAGGAGGCCCTTGCCAACGCCCGCAAGCACGCGGGGAGTTCGGCGACGGTGAGCCTCACACTGGCGTACACCGACGATCAACTCACCGTGTCGGTGCGGGACGACGGGTGCGGCTTCGATCCGGCCGCGGTGTCCGGCGGCTACGGCTTGGCGGGGCTTCGCACCCGGGCCGCGGAGGTGGGCGGCACGGCGCTGGTGCGCAGCGCGCGGGGCGGCGGCACGACGGTGACCGTCCGGCTGCCGGTATCCCCCGCATCACCCTTGAGGAGTCCCCGATGATCCGGATCGTGCTGGCCGACGACCATCCCGTCGTACGGGAGGGGCTGCGGGCGATGCTCAGTGCCGAACCGGATCTCGACGTGATCGCCGACGCCTCCAGCGGGCCGCAGGCCGAGGCGCTGGCGGCCGAACTCCGGCCCGACATCGTGCTGATGGACCTGCGGATGCCGGGCGGCGGAGGTGTCGACTCCATCGTGCGGATGAGCGAGGCCGGGCTGCCGTGCCGGGTGATCGTCCTCACTACGTACGAGACGGACCGGGACATCCTGCGCGCGGTGGAGGCGGGGGCGGCGGGCTATCTGCTGAAGGACCTGCCTCGGGGTGAGCTTGCCGACGCGGTACGGGCCGCTGCGCGGGGCGAGACCGTGTTGGCGCCTTCGGTGGCCGCGCGGTTGGTGGACCAGTTGCGGACGAAGCCGGAGCGGCCGCGGTTGTCGGAGCGGGAGACGGCGGTGTTGCGGTTGGTGGCGGAGGGGTGCACGAACGCGGAGATCGGGCGGCGGTTGTACATCGGGGAGTCGACGGTGAAGACCCATCTCCTGCGCGTGTTCGGCAAGTTGGGGGTCGACGACCGGACGGCGGCGGTGACGAGTGCGATGCGGTACGGGTTGCTGGACTAGCGGTTCTTCGCCCCCGCCGCCCCTACCCGTCCCGTGCCTGGGGCTCCGCCCCAGACCCCGCTCCTCAAACGCCGGAGGGGCTGAGTTGATGCTGGCCCAGGCTTGATCTTTCAGCCCGTCCGGCGTTTGAGGACGAGGCCGTTCAGGCCGAAGCGGGGGTCTGGGGGCACAGCCCCCAGGCACGGGACGGGTAGGGGCGGCGGGGGCGAAGAACCCGGTCCTCAGCCGAGCTTCGACTCCAGCTCCGCCACGATCTCGTTCACCGCGACCGCCGACTGTTCGCCGGACTCCATGTCCTTGAGCTGTACGACGCCCTCGGCGAGGTCGCGTTCGCCGGCGACGATCGCGTAGCGGGCGCCGCTGCGGTTGGCGTTCTTCATGGCGCCCTTGAGGCCCTTGGAGCCGTAGGAGAAGTCGGCCGCGATGCCCAGCTTGCGGAGTTCGGTGACCTTGGCGAAGAGGACGCGGCGGGCCTCCTCGCCCAGCGGGACCGCGAACACGCTGGTGGACGCGGGGAGTTCGAGTTCGACGCCCTCCGCCTCCAGGGCCAGGACCGTGCGGTCGACGCCCAACGCCCAGCCCACGGAGGGCAGTGCGGGGCCGCCGATCATCTCGGAGAGACCGTCGTAGCGACCGCCGCCGCCCACCGCGGACTGGGAGCCCAGACCGTCGTGGACGAACTCGAAGGTGGTGCGGGTGTAGTAGTCCAGGCCCCGGACCAGCTTCGGGTCGTCCTCGAAGGCGACGCCCGCGGCCGTGATCAGTTCGCGGACCTCCTCGTGGTACGCCTTGCACGCGTCGCACAGGTAGTCGCGCAGCAGCGGGGCGTCCGTCAACTGCTTCTGGACGTCCGGGCGTTTGTCGTCGAGGACCCGGAGCGGGTTGATGTCCGCGCGGCGGAGCGTCTCCTCGTCGAGATCCAGGCCGCGCAGGAAGTCCTGGAGCGCGGCCCGGTAGACCGGACGGCACTCCTTGTCGCCCAGGCTGTTGAGGAGGATGCGGAAGTTCCTGAGGCCCAGGGAGCGGTACGACTGGTCCGCCAGGATGATCAACTCGGCGTCCAGCGCCGGGTCCTCGGCACCGATCGCCTCGGCGCCGACCTGGGAGAAGTGGCGGTAACGGCCCTTCTGGGGGCGCTCGTAGCGGTAGTAGGAGCCCGAGTACCAGAGCTTGACCGGGAGGTTGCCCAGCTTGTGCAGGTTGGCCTCAAGTGCCGCGCGCAGCACGGAGGCCGTGCCCTCGGGACGCAGGGCGAGCTGGTCGCCGCCCTTGGTCTCGAAGGCGTACATCTCCTTGGTCACGATGTCGGTCGACTCACCGACACCGCGCGCGAAGAGCTCGACGTTCTCGAAGCCGGGCGTCTCGATGTAGCCGTAGCCGGAGTTGCGCAGCGGGGCGGCGATCGCCTCGCGCACGGCGAGGTACTTGGCCGACTCCGGCGGGATCAGGTCGTACGTGCCTTTGGGGGCCTGAAAGGTGCTCACGAAAGTCTCTCGTCACATTCCTCGTCGGGGAGCGTCCGAGCTCCCGAGGCCGGCGGCCACTTCCCGCAGATACGGGTTGGTGGCGCGCTCCTGGCCGATGGTCGTCTGGGGGCCGTGGCCGGACAGCACCACGGTCGAGTCGTCGAGCGGCAGGCACACGCGGGCCAGCGAGTCGAGGATCTCGGCGTGGGAGCCGCCGGGCAGGTCGGTGCGTCCGATGGAGCCGGCGAAGAGCAGATCCCCGGAGAAGAGCACGGAGGGGATCTCCGGGTTCTCGGGCATCCGGAAGGTCACCGACCCCTTCGTATGGCCCGGCGCGTGCGCGACCGAGAACTCCAGTCCCGCCAGCTCCAGCCGTGCGCCGTCGGTCAGTTCCTTGACCTCGTCGGGCTCCCCCACGGTCAGCTCGCCCATCAGCGGCATCCCGATCGAGCGGCCGAGCGCCTTCTCGGGGTCGCTCATCATGAAGCGGTCCTCGGGGTGGATCCAGGCCGGCACGTCGTGCGCGCCGCACACCGGGACGACCGAGGCCACATGGTCGATGTGGCCATGGGTGAGGACGACCGCGACGGGCTTGAGCCGATGCTTCCTGAGCGCTTCCTCGACTCCCTGGGCGGCCTGATGGCCCGGGTCGATGATCACGCACTCCTCACCGGCGGCGGGGGCGACGAGATAACAGTTCGTCCCCCAGGCCCCGGCGGGGAACCCGGCAATGAGCACGATCGTCCTTCGTTGTGTCGATACGGGAGGGGATAAGGATCCCTGCCTCAGTGGTCAGAGCCTACCGGCGCTGCCGAATCCTCAGCGAACCCATATACGGTACGGGGCACACGCAGGCGGTCGGCTCACAAGACGCACGCGTCCCAGTCGACGTACGAGACGCATGAGGAGAGAATCCGGTGGTCACCCAGGAACAGCGGAAGCGGCAGCTCGCGCGGGAGAAGTTCTTGCGGCAGCAGCAGCGGCGCACGGCCGCTCGGCGCAAGGCGCGTGCGCGCAACTCGGTGATCGCGTCGGTGCTCGGCGTGATCGTGATCGGCAGTGTGGCGCTGTACACGACCGGGGTCATGAAGGACGACGACAAGTCCAACGCGAGCGCGGACGTGACGCCAAGCGCCTCGGCGACGAGCAAGGCGCCGGACCCGTGCGCGAAGCCGGCGGCCGGCAAGATCAAGACGGCGACCTGGAAGAAGGAGCCGGCGGTCACGATCGACAAGTCGGCGAAGTACACGATGAAGCTGGCGACGACCTGCGGTGACATCGACGTCGCGCTGAAGACGTCGGCCGCGCCGCACACCGTGAACTCGTTCAACTACCTTGCGGGCAAGGGCTTCTTCGACCACACGAAGTGCCACCGGCTCGTCACCAGCGGCATCTACGTGCTGCAGTGCGGCGACCCGACGGGCACGGGCAGCGGCGGCCCCGGCTACACGATCCCGGACGAGAACCTGAAGGACACGAGCCTCAAGGGCGGGACCTACCCGGCGGGCACGGTGGCGATGGCGAACACCTACGACGCCTCCACGGGCAAGGGTCGCAACACCGGCGGCAGCCAGTTCTTCCTCGTCTACCAGGACAGCCAGCTCCCGGCCAACTACACCCCGTTCGGTACCATCTCGGCCTCCGGGATGACGGTCCTGAAGAAGATCGCCGCAGCTGGGGCGCAGGCCGCCGACCCCACGACGGGGAACACCGCTCCGAACGCGACCGTCGTGATCAACAAGGCGACCGTGACAAAATCCTGACCGTCAGCAGCGAATTTTCGGTCGCGCGGGATGCGGACAGGCAACCCGCCGGTCGCCTATGTTGGCCGTGACGAAACTGTGGACGATGCCCGGGGGCACAGAGGCCCTGTGCAGGCATCATGTGGAGGAGGCGCTGTGAGCAGCGACCCGTGGGGACGCGTCGACGAGACGGGGACCGTGTACGTGCGTACGGCCGACGGCGAGCAGGTCGTCGGTTCCTGGCAGGCCGGCTCCCCTGACGAGGCGCTGGCCTACTTCGAACGCAAGTATGAGGGCCTGGTTGTCGAGATCGGCCTCCTCGAAAAGCGCGTGAAGACGACCGACCTGTCGGCGAAGGACGCGCAGGCCGCCGTCGACCATCTGCGCGAGCAGGTCGACGCCCACCACGCGGTCGGCGACCTCGCCGCGCTGCGGGTCCGGCTCGACAAGCTCGTGGAGACCGTCGAGGCGCGCCGCGAGGAGCGCAAGCAGCAGCGCGCCAAGCAGTCCGACGAGGCCCGGCACGCCAAGGAGGCGCTGGTCGTCGAGGCGGAGGAGCTGGCGCAGTCCGACCAGTGGCGGGCCGCCGGCGAGCGGTTGCGCGCCCTGGTGGACACCTGGAAGGGTCTGCCGCGTCTGGACCGCAAGTCGGACGACGAGCTGTGGCACCGCTTCTCGCACGCCCGGTCGGCCTTCTCCAAGCGCCGCAAGGCGCACTTCGCGTCGCTGGACGCGCAGCGCGAGGAGGCCCGCAAGACCAAGGAGAAGCTGGTCGCCGAGGCCGAGGGTCTGTCGGCCTCGACGGACTGGGGTCCCACGGCCGCGCGGTACCGCGAGCTGATGTCCGACTGGAAGGCGGCGGGCCGCGCCCAGCGCGAGCACGAGGACGATCTGTGGAACCGCTTCCGCGGCGCCCAGGACGTCTTCTTCGCCGCCCGCAGCTCGGTCTTCGCCGAGCGGGACGCGGAGCAGACGGAGAACCTGAAGCTCAAGGAGGAGCTCGCCGAGGAGGCCGAGAAGCTGCTGCCGATCGGCGACCTCAAGGCGGCCCGCGCGGCCTTCCGCTCGATCAACGAGCGCTGGGAGGCCATCGGCCATGTGCCGCGTGACTCCCGCCCCAAGGTCGAGGGCCGGATGCACGCGGTCGAGCGGGCCCTTCAGGAGTCCGAGGAGACCGAGTGGCGCCGGACGAACCCGGAGGCACGCGCGCGTGCCGAGGGTCTGACCGGCCAGCTCCAGGCCGCGGTGGACAAGCTCAGGGGCCAGATCGAGCAGGCGCGCGCCCAGGGCAACAACTCCCGTGCCGACAAGCTGGAGCGCGAGCTGGAAGGCCGCCAGGCCCTGCTGGACCAGGCGCTGAAGGGCCTCCAGGAGTTCGGCGGCTGACACGTCGCAGGCATGAGGAAGGGGCTCCCGTACATCGCGTACGGGAGCCCCTTCCTTTTGTGCCTTACGACTTGTTGCGCGCCGATTGTGCCTTACGACTTGTTGCGCGCCGACGTCACGCGGTAGACGTCGTAGACGCCCTCCACTCCCCTGACCGCCTTCAGGACGTGGCCCAGGTGCTTGGGGTCGCCCATCTCGAAGGTGAAGCGGGAGGTGGCGACGCGGTCGCGGGAGGTCTGGACGGCCGCGGAGAGGATGTTGACGTGCTGGTCGGACAGGACGCGGGTGACGTCCGAGAGGAGCCGGGAGCGGTCCAGGGCCTCCACCTGGATGGCGACCAGGAAGACCGAGGACTGCGTGGGCGCCCACTCGACCTCGAGGATGCGCTCGGGTTCGCGGGACAGTGACTCCACGTTGACGCAGTCGCTGCGGTGAACCGATACGCCGCTACCCCGTGTGACGAAACCGATGATGGGGTCGCCGGGGACGGGCGTACAGCAGCGGGCCAGTTTGACCCACACGTCGTCGACGCCCTTGACGACGACACCCGGGTCGGCGTTCGACCGGCGCTTGCGGCCCCGGCCGGTCGTCGGCGGCACGCTCTCGTCGATCTCCTCGGTGGCCGCCTCCTCGCCGCCGAGCGCCTGCACCAGCTTCTGTACGACGTTCTGCGCGGCGACATGGCCCTCGCCGATCGCCGCGTACAGCGAGGAGATGTCCGGGTAGCGCATCTCGTGCGCGAGCGTGACCAGGGAGTCGCCGGTCAGGATGCGCTGGATCGGCAGGTTCTGTTTGCGCATCGCGCGGGCGATGGCGTCCTTGCCCTGCTCGATCGCCTCGTCGCGGCGCTCCTTGGAGAACCACGCTCTGATCTTGTTGCGGGCACGCGGCGATTTGACGAAGCCGAGCCAGTCGCGGGAGGGGCCCGCGCCGGGTGCCTTGGAGGTGAAGACCTCCACCAAGTCGCCGTTGTCCAGGGTGGATTCGAGCGGTACGAGGCGGCCGTTGACCCGTGCTCCTATGGTCCGGTGGCCGACCTCGGTGTGCACCGCGTAGGAGAAGTCCACCGGGGTGGAGCCCGCCGGCAGCGCTATCACGTCGCCCTTCGGCGTGAAGACGAAGACCTCGTTGCGGGACAGGTCGAAGCGCAGGGACTCCAGGAACTCCCCGGGGTCCTCGGTCTCCTTCTGCCAGTCGAGCAACTGGCGCAGCCACGCCATGTCGTTGAGGTGGTCGTCCTTGCCGGTGGTCCGCGGCTGGTCCGAGCGCACCTTGGAGGCGCCGGCGACGGCCTCCTGCTTGTACTTCCAGTGCGCGGCGATGCCGTACTCGGCGCGGCGGTGCATGTCGAAGGTGCGGATCTGGAGCTCAACGGGCTTGCCGTTGGGGCCGATCACGGTCGTGTGCAGCGACTGGTACATGTTGAACTTGGGCATCGCGATGTAGTCCTTGAACCGGCCGGGGACCGGGTTCCATCGCGCGTGCACGGTGCCGAGGGCCGCGTAGCAGTCGCGGACGGTGTCCACGAGGACGCGGATGCCCACCAGGTCGTAGATCTCCGCGAAGTCGCGACCGCGGACGATCATCTTCTGGTAGACGCTGTAGTAGTGCTTCGGGCGGCCGGTGACGGTGGCCTTGATGCGGGCGGCGCGCAGGTCGGTCTGGACCTCGTCGGTCACTATGGCCAGGTACTCGTCACGCTTCGGTGCCCGCTCGGCCACCAAACGGACGATCTCGTCGTACATCTTGGGGTAGAGGATCGCGAAGGCGAGGTCCTCCAGTTCCCACTTGATGGTGTTCATGCCCAGCCGGTGGGCGAGCGGCGCGTAGATCTCCAGGGTCTCGCGTGCCTTCTTCTCCTGCTTCTCGCGCTTGAGGTAGCGCATGGTGCGCATGTTGTGCAGGCGGTCGGCGAGCTTGATGACCAGGACGCGCGGGTCCTTGGCCATGGCGACGACCATCTTGCGCACGGTCTCGGCCTGCGCGGCCTCGCCGAACTTGACCTTGTCGAGCTTGGTGACGCCGTCGACGAGGAGGGCGACGGAGTCGCCGAAGTCGCGGCGGAGCTGGTCGAGGCCGTACTCGGTGTCCTCGACGGTGTCGTGCAGCAGGCCGGCCATCAACGTCGCCGGGTCCATGCCCAGTTCGGCGAGGATCGTGGTGACGGCGAGCGGGTGCGTGATGTACGGGTCGCCGCTCTTGCGCTTCTGGCCGCGGTGCCAGCGCTCGGCGACCTGGTAGGCGCTCTCGACCTGGCGGAGGGTGGCCGTCTCGATCTTCGGGTCGTTGCTGCGCACTATCCGCAGCAGGGGCTCCAGGACCGGGTTGTACGGGTTCGAGCGCTGCACACCGAGGCGGGCCAGGCGGGCGCGGACGCGGTTGGAGGAGCCGCCGCCGGTGCGGGCGGGCTGACCGGCCGTGGGCCGGGGCGCGGGGGCCGGCGCCGGGCGCTCGGGCTGGTCGGGCTTGGGGCGCGGAGGCTCGGCCGCCTTGTCGGCGGGCGCCGTCTGGGCGTGCTCCGCCGTCCCGCGCGGCTCGCTGGGCGCGGTCGTCGCGCCGGGCGCGGGCTGTGCCGCGGGGCCCGGGGTGGGCTCGGGCTTGGCGGCGGTCAGGGGCTGGGCCTCGTCTGCCAAGAGGACTCCTCGTGCGCGATCCGGGTCCCCCGGTCAGGCTCCGGAGTGCCCATGGTAGCGATCCCGGGCTCGGGGATCGCCTTCAGGCCGATGTGAGGGCCGTCTACCGGTGAAACACGAGGGACTGCCGCCGGCATTCCGGGAGGCAGCTCTACGGTGTCCCAGGGTTGTTCTGTGGGCTTGCACGAGGTTGCGCGGATGGGGCCGTGAGGTCTGAGGTCCGTCGGCGAGTGCGGCCTCGCCGTGACTGATCGCGCCCACGCGGTGGTAGCCGCACATCGATACGGCCCCGCGCCCCTTGGGACGCGGCACCAAGGCCCGTGACATGCGCAACGGCCGTCCCCGTGGCAGAGGGACGGCCGTTGCGTCACGCGTTCACGTCAGACTACGAGCAGTGCCTGCAGCGGCGCCCCGCCCAGTGCCGGTTCCAGGCGGGCGCGGCCCCCGAGGAAACCCAGCTCCATCAGGACCGCGAGGCCGGCGACCTGCGCGCCCGCCCTGCGGATCAGCTGCAGGGAGGCCTCGGCGGTACCGCCGGTGGCCAGGACGTCGTCGACGACCAGGACGCGGTCTCCCGCGTTCAGGTCCTCGGCGTGCACCTCGATCTCGGCGGAGCCGTACTCCAGGTCGTACGCCTGGCTGAGGGTGGCTCCGGGGAGCTTGCCCGCCTTGCGCACGGGGATGAAGCCGACGCCCGCGCGGACGGCCACCGGGGCGCCGAGGATGAAGCCACGTGCCTCCAGTCCGACGACCTTGGTGGCGCCGGTGGTCACGACGATCTCGGCGAGCGCGTCCGTGAGGGCCGTGAACGCGGCCGGGTCCGCCAGGAGCGGGGTGATGTCCTTGAACATCACGCCCGGCTCCGGGTAGTCGGCCACATCGCGGATACGGCTGAGCAGCAGCTCCTGGACGTCGGTCATCGGCGCTTCCCCGAGGGGCGGCCACGGCCGCGGTTGCGGGACGCCGGCTGCGTGCGCGGTCCTACGACCGCTGCGGCGTCCTCGTCCTCGTAGTCGTCGTCCGCCTGGTCGGTGACCTCGGGCTCGACCGGCTCGCCCTGCGCGGCGGCCTGGGCCCGCTTGGCGAGGACGCGCTTCCTGAGCGCCTTCATCTGCGGCTCGGCCTCCTTGAGGTCGGCGACGAGCGGCGTGGCGATGAAGATCGACGAGTACGCACCGGCCGCGAGACCGACGAACAGCGACAGCGAGATGTCGTTGAGGACACCCGCGCCGAGGAAACCGCCGCCGATGAACAGCAGGGCCGCGACCGGCAGCAGCGCGACGACCGTGGTGTTGATGGAACGCACCAGGGTGCCGTTGATCGAGCGGTTCGCGATGTCGCTGTAGGTCCAGCGGGTCTGCTTGGTGATGTCCTTGGTCTGCTCCTTGAGGCTGTCGAAGACGACGACCGTGTCGTAGAGCGAGTAACCGAGGATCGTCAGCAGACCGATCACCGTGCCGGGCGTGACCTCGAAGCCGACGAGGGCGTAGATGCCGATGGTGATGGTGATGTCGTGGATCAGGGCGACGAGCGCGGCCAGGGCCATGCGCCACTCGAAGGCGATCGCCAGATAGATCACGACCAGCACCATGAAGATCGCCAGGCCCTCCCAGGCCTTGTTGGCGATCTGGTCGCCCCAGCTGGGGCCGACCAGGTCCGCGGCGATGCTCTCGGAGCTGATGTTCAGGTCCTTCGACAGCTGCTTCTTGATGCTGTCGGACTTGTCGGTGTCGATACCGGCGATCTGGATGCGCAGGCTGCCGTCACCGAGCTTCTGGACGACCGCGTCGTGGCCGGAGGCGTCCACCGCGTACTTCTCCGCCTGGCTCACCGAGGCGCTCATGTGCTTCGGCGTGGTGAAGGCGGCGCCGCCCTGGAACTCGATGCCCATGTTCAGGCCGCGCACCGTCAGACCGAGGATGGCCGTGATGGTGATCAGGATCGAGATGCCGTACCAGATCTTGCGATTGCCGACGAAGTCGTACCCGACCTCGCCACGGTGCAGTCGGGCGCCGATGCTGCCGATTTTCGACATCTCACGCCTCCTTCGGGTCGACGGGGGCGGAGGGACGGCGGGTGCGGCGCAGTGGCGGCTTGGCGCCGAGTGCCTTCGGGTCGAGGCCGGAGTACTTGTGGCCGTTCGCGAAGAACTTCCGGCGGGCGAGGATCGTCATCAGCGGCTTGGTGAAGAGGAAGACCACGACGACGTCGAGCACGGTGGTCAGACCGAGCGTGAACGCGAAGCCCTGGACCTTGCCGACGGTGACGATGAACAGCACCGCGGCGGCGAGGAACGACACGAAGTCGGAGACCAGGATGGTGCGCCGGGCACGGGGCCAGGCCCGCTCGACGGAGGGACGCAGCGAGCGGCCCTCGCGGATCTCGTCCCGGATGCGTTCGAAGAACACGATGAACGAGTCCGCGGTGATACCGATCGCGACGATCGCACCGCAGACGGCCGGCAGGTTCAGCGCGAAGCCGATACCCGGGCCGAGCAGCGCCATGATCACGTACGTGAGGATCGCGGAGACCAGCAGCGAGGGGATCGCGATGACCGACAGGCCGCGGTAGAAGATCAGCAGGTAGATGACGACCAGCGCGAGGCCGATCGCGCCCGCGATCAGACCGGCGTGCAGCTGCTCACCGCCGAGCGCCGCGGTCACCGTGGTGACGCTGTCCGTCTTGAAGGTCAGCGGCAGGGCGCCGTACGACAGCATGTTGGCGAGGCTCTGGGCCTCCTCCTGGGTGAAGCTGCCGGAGATCTCCGCGCTGCCGCCGGTGATCGACGAGCTGACGGAGGGGCTGGAGACGACCTGGCCGTCGAGGACGATGCCGAACTCGTTCTGCGGGGCGGTGTTCTTCGCCAGCTCACCGGTGACCTTGGCGAACTTGTCGCCGCCCTTGCCCGTGAAGTCCATGGTGACCTGCCAGCCGGCGGCGGTCGTCGTGTTGTAGACGGCCGAGGCCTTCTTGACGTCCGTGCCGTCGACGGCGGCGGGGCCGAGCAGGTACTTGTACCAGATCCCGGAGACCTTGCCGCAGGCCACGGTCGCGTCGGTGGCCTTGGCGCCCCTGCCCGCGGTGTTCTGGACCGACTTCTTGGAGCAGTCCAGCGCGGTGTACTGGGCCTCCAGCTTGGCCGCCGCTTCGCTGGCGGCGCTGCTGCTGGACGCCGACGGGCTGGCGCTGGCCGAGGCCGAGGCGCTGGCGGACGGGGTGGAGTCGGCCTTCAGCGCGTCGCTTGCGGCACGCCCCTGCGAGGTGGCGGAGGCCGACGGTGTCGCGGAGCCGGTCTTGGTCGAGGAGGCCGTCGTCTTGGGGCTGGCCGAGCTCGACGGGCTGCCGGACGCGCTCGGGGACGGGCTCGTCGTCGCGGCGCCCGTGGAGGGATCCGTGGTCAGGACCGGGCGGAAGTACAGCTTGGCCGTGGTACCGACCTGCTGCCGTGCCTGCTCCGAGTTCGTGCCCTTGGGGATGTTGACGATGATGTTCCTGGTGCCCTGCGTCTGGACCTCGGCCTCCGAGACACCAAGACCATTGACACGGCGGTTCATGATGTCGACCGCGGTGTCCATGTTGGCCTTGTTGATCGCGGATTCCTGGCCCTTCTCCGGAACGGCCCGGAGAGTGATGCTCGTACCGCCGGCCAGGTCGATGCCGAGACGCGGAGTGGTGTGCCCGGATGCGAACATGCCACCGGTGAGCGCCACGATGGCGATCAGGATGAGGGCCAGCGAGCGCCCTGGCTTGCTCTGGGCGCTCGCGCTACGGCCCCTCTTAGGTGCTGCCACCTTCTCGTACTCCCTCTCGGGCCGCTCCGCGCCGGGTCAGCGCGCCTGCGGCCATGACATGGTGTCGGGATCCCGTGCGAGCGACGCACGTACCCGGGGTGCGCGGGGCGCTAGCGGATCGCGCCGCGCTCCCGGGACGTGAACTACTTCGCGTCGGAGTCGCCGTCGGTCTTCTTCGGCTCTTCGTCCGTCTTTGCCTCGGCGGCCTCGGCCGGCTCCTCGGTGGCGTCGGCGGGCTCGTCGGCCGCGTCCTTCTTGCCGAGGTCGATGGGCTTGTCGTCGGAAGAGTCGGCGGCGGGCTCGTCGGTCTCGGTGAGGGAGGAAGCGTCGTCCAGGACGACTTCGGCGTCGTCCTTCAGGTCGTGCTCGATGCCGTGGACGATGCGGTTGTACTCGTCGTCGGTGAGGACGGCGCCGATCGCGTTCTTCGCGAAGAGGAGCTCGACACCGGGGCCGGCGTCGAGGAGAACCGTCTCCTCGTTGACCTCCTTGACCGTCGCGTACACGCCCCCGATCGTGCGGACGCCGGTGCCGGGTTGCATGTCACTACGCATCGACGCGGCCGCCTGCTGCTTGCGCTTGGCCGAGCGGGTCATCAGGAACATGGCCCCGATGAGCACGATGAAGGGGAGGAGGGTCACGATATTCACGGGACGGAATTTCCTTCGCACGACCGCGGCGGTGAGCGGCCTGGTGGATGGGGGTGGTCGGCGCCGCCCACAAAGGCGGCATCGGCGGAGTCTAAGCGAGTCCACGCTGATGGAACAACGCTCAGCATGGCACCGGGGTTCCTGACCCGGCCAGTGTCCCCGCCGTCACGCCCCGAACAGGTCCCCTTGTCCGTTTCCCCCGGTTGACGAGCGGGGCGGGGTGAGGCCGAGATGGGCCCATGCGGCGGGGGTGGCGACGCGTCCCCGGGGGGTGCGGGCCAGCAGACCTTCGCGTACGAGGAAGGGCTCGGCGACCTCTTCCACGGTCTCGCGCTCCTCCCCCACCGCGACCGCGAGCGTGGAGAGGCCGACCGGCCCGCCGCCGAACAGCTTGAGCAGGGCCTCCAGGACACCGCGGTCGAGCCGGTCGAGACCGCGGCCGTCGACCTCGTACACCTTGAGGGCCGCCCCGGCGATGTCCCGGGTGATGAAGCCGTCGGCCTTGACCTGCGCGTAGTCCCGGACGCGGCGCAGCAGGCGGTTGGCGATACGGGGGGTGCCGCGGGAGCGGCCGGCGATCTCGGCGGCGCCGGCGGGGTCGATCTCCACGTCGAGGAGGTTGGCCGAGCGGTGGATGACCCGCTCCAGCTCGATGGGCTCGTAGAACTCCATGTGCGCGGTGAAACCGAAGCGGTCGCGCAGCGGGGGCGGCAGCAGTCCCGCGCGCGTGGTGGCGCCGACCAGGGTGAACGGCGGGAGTTCGAGCGGGATCGCGGTGGCGCCGGGGCCCTTGCCGACGATGACGTCGACGCGGAAGTCCTCCATCGCCATGTAGAGCATCTCTTCGGCGGGCCGGGACATGCGGTGGATCTCGTCGAGGAAGAGGACCTCGCCCTCCTGGAGGGAGGAGAGGATCGCGGCGAGGTCGCCGGCGTGCTGGATGGCGGGGCCGCTGGTGATGCGGATGGGGGCGTCCATCTCGGCCGCGATGATCATCGAGAGGGTGGTCTTGCCGAGGCCGGGGGCGCCGGAGAGCAGCACGTGGTCGGCGGTGGCGCCACGCGCGCGTGCGGCGCGCAGGACCAGGTCGAGCTGTTCGCGGACCTTCTCCTGGCCGATGAACTCGCCCAGGTCCTTGGGGCGCAGGGCGGCCTCGACGGCCTGGTCCTCGCGGTCGGCGACCGAGCCCACCAGCCGCTCGGCGGCGGTCTCGTCGGTCGTGTCGTCCCAGTTCACTGACGTCTCCTAGCGGGCGCGGTTCAGGGTCTGCAGGGCGGCCTTGAGCAACTGCCCCACCTGCGGCGCCCCTTCGGCGGCCTCGGCCTGCGGTGCTACGGCGGCCACGGCCTCGTCGGCCTCGCGGGTGGCGTACCCGAGGCCGATGAGGGCCGCGTGCAGCTGGTCGCGCCAGCCGCTGGTGACCGGGGCGCCGATCGCCGGGGCGGACCCCACCGGGGCGCCGAGCCGGTCCTTGAACTCCAGCAGCAGCTTCTGCGCGCCCTTCTTGCCGATGCCGGGCACGGCCATCAGCGCCTTCTCGTCACCGGCGGCGACGGCGCGGCGCAGGGCGTCCGGGGTGTGCACGGCCAGCATGGCCTGCGCGAGCCGGGGGCCGACGCCGGTCGCGGTCTGCAGCAGCTCGAAGATCTGGCGTTCGTCGTCGTCGACGAAGCCGTACAGGGTGAGCGAGTCCTCGCGGACGACGAGGGAGGTGGCGAGCTTGGCCGGCTTGCCCAGGCGGAGCGTGGAGAGCGTGTTCGGCGTGCACTGGATCGCCATGCCGACACCGCCTACCTCCACCACCGCGGCGTCGGGAGCGAGTGCGGCGACCGTGCCACTGACGAAGGCGATCATGCGGTACGGCCTTTCGATGCGTTCGGAGTCCTGGCTGCGTGCAGGGCGACGGCCTGCTGAAGTCGGTTCTGGGCGACCGCCTGTTGGAGGCGGTTCTGTGCGGGGGCCCGCCAGATGTGGCAGATGGCGAGGGCGAGGGCGTCGGCCGCGTCGGCGGGCTTGGGGGGCGCGTCGAGCCGGAGCAGACGGGTCACCATGGCGCCGACCTGGGCCTTGTCGGCGCGCCCGCTGCCGGTGACGGCGGCCTTGACCTCGCTGGGGGTGTGCAGGGCGACCGGGATGCCACGGCGGGCGGCGCACAGCATCGCCACGGCGCTGGCCTGGGCGGTGCCCATCACCGTGCGGACGTTGTGCTGGCTGAACACCCGCTCCACGGCGACGAATTCGGGCCGGTGTTCGTCCAGCCACGCTTCGATGCCCTGCTCGATGGCGAGCAGGCGCAGCCCCAACTCGGCGTCCGCCGGGGTCCGTACGACACCTACGCCGACCATCGTGAGAGGCCGGCCCGCGACGCCCTCGACGACACCGACACCGCAGCGGGTCAAACCGGGGTCCACCCCGAGTACGCGCACTCCAACCCCCCTTCTTTGCGGCTAAACCGCCGCCGCTCTCGCGGACCTGGCTGAGCACCGTCGGAGTTCCTCAATTGATGGTTGCGGTCCGCGGTCGGTGATCTTTGACTTCCGTCAGGCTATCCGGTGCCACCGACAACGGCGGCGGGCCGATGGGACGTGTCCCGTCGGCCCGCCGAAATCCCGCTCAGCTCGCGGCAGCGCTACGCGTCGACCTTCTCCATGACCTCGTCGCTGACGTCGAAGTTGGCGAAGACGTTCTGCACGTCGTCGCTGTCCTCCAGGGCGTCGATCAGCTTGAAGATCTTGCGGGCACCCTCTTCGTCGAGCTCGACCTGCATGGTCGGGACGAAGTTGGCGTCGGCGGAGTCGTAGTCGATGCCGGCGTCCTGGAGCGCGGTGCGGACGCCGACCAGGTCGGTGGCCTCGGAGATGACCTCGAAGGACTCACCGAGGTCGTTGACCTCCTCGGCGCCCGCGTCGAGCACGGCACCCAGGACGTCGTCCTCGGACAGCTCGCCCTTGGGGACGACGACGACGCCCTTGCGGTTGAAGAGGTACGACACGGAGCCGGGGTCGGCCATGTTCCCGCCGTTGCGGGTCATGGCGACGCGGACGTCCGAGGCGGCGCGGTTGCGGTTGTCGGTGAGGCACTCGATGAGCACCGCGACACCGTTGGGGCCGTAACCCTCGTACATGATCGTCTCGTAGTCGGCGCCACCGGCTTCGAGACCGGCGCCGCGCTTGACGGCGGAGTCGATGTTCTTGTTCGGGACCGAGCTCTTCTTGGCCTTCTGGATGGCGTCGAACAGCGTCGGGTTGCCGGACACATCGGCACCACCCGTACGGGCCGCGACCTCGATGTTCTTGATCATCTTCGCGAAGAGCTTGCCGCGCTTGGCGTCGATCACGGCCTTCTTGTGCTTCGTCGTAGCCCATTTAGAGTGGCCGGACATCTGCCTGTCTCCTTCGCGTAACCCAACTCTTTACGAACCCCAGAGATCCTACTAGGACCCCGGAGTCAGGTTCGCGCGCACCATGTCGACGAACAGGGAGTGCACGCGGTGGTCGCCGGTCAGCTCCGGGTGGAACGACGTGGCGAGCGCGTTGCCCTGGCGGACCGCGACGATATGGCCCTCGTGTTCGGCGAGGACCTCGGTCTCGGCGCCGACGGACTCGACCCAGGGGGCGCGGATGAAGACGCCCTCCACAGGATCGCCCTCAATCCCCCGGACGTCGACAGCTGCTTCGAAGGACTCGTTCTGCCGTCCGAAGGCGTTGCGGCGCACGATCATGTCGATGCCGCCGATCGTCTCCTGGCCCGAGCGCGGGTCGAGGATCTTGTCGGCGAGCATGATCAGGCCGGCGCAGGTGCCGTAGACGGGCATACCGGCACGCACGCGTGCGCGCAGGGGGTCCATCAGTCCGAAGAGGACGGCCAGCTTGGAGATGGTGGTGGACTCACCCCCGGGGATGACGAGGGCGTCCACCTCGGCGAGTTCCTCGGGGCGCCTGACCTGCCTGGCCACGGCGTCGGCCGCGGCCAGGGCGATCAGGTGTTCCCGTACGTCGCCCTGGAGCGCGAGCACTCCGACTACGGGAGTGGTCATCACCAGCCCCGGTTCGCGTAACGCTCGGCCTCGGGGAGGGTGTCGCAGTTGATGCCGACCATGGCCTCGCCGAGGTTGCGGGACGCGTCCGCGATGATCTTCGGGTCGTCGTAGAACGTGGTCGCCTTCACGATGGCGGCGGCGCGCTTGGCCGGGTCGCCGGACTTGAAGATGCCGGAGCCGACGAAGACGCCCTCGGCACCGAGCTGGCGCATCAGGGCGGCGTCGGCGGGGGTGGCGACACCGCCGGCGGAGAACAGCACGACCGGGAGCTTGCCCAGCTCGGCGACCTCGCGGACCAGCTCGTACGGGGCGCGCAGGTCCTTGGCGGCGGCGTACAGCTCGTTGTTGTCGAAGCCGCGCAGGCGGGCGATCTCGTTCTTGATCTGGCGCAGGTGGCGGACCGCCTCGACGACGTTGCCGGTGCCGGCCTCGCCCTTGGAGCGGATCATCGCGGCGCCCTCGGCGATGCGGCGCAGGGCCTCGCCCAGGTTGGTGGCACCGCAGACGAAGGGGGTGGTGAAGGCGAACTTGTCGCTGTGGTTGACCTCGTCGGCCGGGGTGAGGACCTCGGACTCGTCGATGTAGTCGACGCCGAGGGACTGCAGGACCTGGGCCTCGACGAAGTGGCCGATGCGGGACTTGGCCATGACCGGGATGGAGACCGCCTCGATGATCTCCTCGATCATGTTCGGGTCGGACATCCGGGCCACTCCGCCGTCCTTGCGGATGTCGGCGGGGACCCGCTCCAGGGCCATGACGGCGACGGCGCCGGCGTCCTCGGCTATCTTCGCCTGCTCGGCGTTGACCACGTCCATGATCACACCGCCCTTGAGCTGCTCGGCCATCCCGCGCTTGACGCGCGCGGTGCCGGTCTCGGGAGTCTGGGCGGAGCTGGGGGTGCTGGACACGGGGTGACCTCACTCGGTGAAAGAGGGCTGCTGCAGTACCGAGGAAACGCGAGAGATGCAGGCCACAGCAAGGGCCAATGAACACCCGGTGGATCGTTTTCGAACCGCTGTGCCCCAGGGGCAACCGCTACGCGGCCCGGTCGACCAGTGCCGCCGGTGGCTCGTCGTCCATTTCGAAGGCCATGGGGAAGGGGGCGTGTCCAGCCAAACGGAACCAGCGGACCTTGCGGTGTTCGCGGAGGCGGCGGGCCGCGCCCACGGCGTCGTTGTGGAAGCGCCGGGCCATTGGGACGCGGCGTACCGACTCGGCGAGTTCGCGGGCCGCCGCCTCTCCGCCGGGGGCCTCGCGGACGCCCTCGACCTGCGGGGGCTCGGCGAAGACGGCGCGCAGGGCCTGGCTCAACTCGCTCTCGGCGACCTCCCGTTGCTCCTCCTCGGCCTGCCGGGCGGCGTGCGCGGCCTCGTAGAGGACGATCGAGGCGGCCGGGTCGAGGACGCCCGAGGTGGCCAACTCCTGTGTCACCGAGGCGCGGCGCAGCAGTTGGGCGTCGAGTGCCGCGCGGGCCGCGTCGATCCGGGCGTGCAGCCGGTCGAGCCGGCCCGCGGTCCAGCTCAGGTACAGGCCGATCGCCACGAGGGCGACGAGGATCCAGATCAGGGTTGGCGTCACGGGCGGCAAGGCTACCGGGCGGCGGTCACGGTCCCGTCAGGTCCCACGCGCACCGGAAACCCCCGTGCCCCGTCGAGGAGTCGGGGGTGTTCTTCGAGCGGGCGGCGACCCGGTAGCGGTGGCAGTAGGAGGCGTGGCAGAGGTACGAGCCGCCGCGGATCACGCGTTCCTCGCCGCCCGGTACGAAGCGGTCGGCGCACCACTCCCACACGTTGCCCGATGTGTTGAACAGGCCGAAGGCATTGGGCTCGTACGCGTCCACGGGGACCGTGCCCGTCGCGCCACCGGTGCGGGTGCTGGTCCTGGGGAAGTCGCCCTGCCAGGTATTCAGCCGCTCCGGGGCGAAATCGTCACCCCAGGGATAGCGCCGGTCGTCGAGGCCACCCCGTGCCGCGTACTCCCACTCGGCCTCGGTGGGCAGCCGGGCGCCCGCCCAGGCGCAGTAGGCGAGGGCATCGTGGTGTGAGACATGCACTACGGGATGGTCCGCACGTCCGACGACATCGGAACCAGGGCCCTCCGGTGCTCTCCAGGAGGCGCCTGCCACGCCGAGCCACCAGGGTGCCGCCTCGACCTGGCCGAACACGGCGTCCCGCGCGCGGGGGTGCAGCAGCAGGTGGAACACGAACGAACTGCCGTACCGCTCCGCCTCGGTGACGTATCCGGTGTCGTCCACGAAGTGGCCGAAGCGCGCGTTGGTGACGGCGGTCGCGTCGATGCGGAACGGCTCGACGGTCACCGTACGGACGGGTCCCTCCGCGTCCTCCGGGTAGCCCTCGTCGAAGGCGTCGCCCATGCGGAACTCACCGCCGGGCAGGGCGATCGCGCGGGTGTCGTCGGCGGATCGGCCGACGGGCACCCCGAGTTGGAAAACCGAACCGCCCTCCCCGCGCGCGGGAGAGCAGCACGCCCCCGCGCGGTCGCCGTCCCGCACCTCAGTCCCGGGCCAGCCCGAACCGCGCCCGCAGACCGGTGCGTTCGTCGGTGGCGACGGCCGCCGCGCCGGCGGTCACGGTCTCGTACACGGACAGGATGTCGGCCCCGACCGTCGACCAGTCGAAGCGCCGCACATGGGCGCTCCCGCTCCGCCGCAGCTGCGCCAGCCGCTCCGGGTCGCCCAGGAGTCGTACGGCCGCCTCGGCGAGGGTGTGCGGGTCCTCGTTGGTGAACAGCTCGCCGGCCGCGCCCTGGTCGAGGACCTGCGCGAAGGCGGGCAGGTCGGAGGCGAGGACCGGGGCGCCCGCCGACATGGCCTCGACGAGGATGATGCCGAAGCTCTCGCCGCCGGTGTTGGGGGCGACGTAGAGGTCGATGCTGCGCAGGAAGCGGGCCTTGTCGTCGTCGCTGATCATGCCGAGGAACTCGACGCGTGAGCGCAGTTCCTCGGGGAGCGTCTCGACGGCCTCCTCCTCGTCGCCGCGCCCGGCGATCAGGAGCCTCGCGTTCGGCCGCTCGGCGAGGATTCTCGGCAGGGCCTTCATCAGCACCGGGAGGCCCTTGCGGGGTTCGTCGATGCGCCCTATGAAGCCGATCGTCTCCCCCTGCCACTCGGGCTTGGGTTCGGCGCGGGCGAAGAAGTCGACGTCGACGCCGTTCGGGATGACGACCGCGTCCCCGCCGAGGTGTTCGACGAGCGTGCGGCGGGCGTACTCGCTCACGGCGATCCGCGCGCTGATCTTCTCCAGCGCGGCCTGCAGGATCGCGTACGCGGCGATCATCGCCCGGGAGCGCGGGTTTGAGGTGTGGAAGGTGGCGACGATCGGGCCCTGCGCGGCCCAGCACGCCAGCAGGCCGAGGGACGGCGAGGTCGGCTCGTGGATGTGGATGACGTCGAACTCGCCGTCGTGCAGCCAGCGTCGGACCCGCGCGGCGGACAGGAAGCCGAAGTTCAGCCGGGCCACCGAGCCGTTGTACGGCACCGGGACCGCACGCCCCGCCGAGACGACGTACGGCGGCAGCGGGGTGTCGTCGTCGGCCGGAGCCAGGACGGACACCTCGTGGCCGAGCCGGATGAAGTACTCGGCGAGGTCTCTGATGTGGAACTGGACGCCGCCCGGGACGTCCCAGGAGTAGGGGCAGACGATGCCGATCCTCACGAGGGTCCCTTCGTGGGGTCGAGATCCGCGAGCCACAAGCGCTGCAGCATGTGCCAGTCCTCCGGGTGGTCGGCGATGCCGGTGGCGAAGGCGTCTGCCAGCGCCTGTGTCATGACAGACGTCTTCTCGGCCCGGTCACCTGACTCGGGGACCTCGACGGGCGGATGGACCCGTCCCTGCATGACCGGCGAGTCGTCGTACCAGAGCGTCACCGGGAGCAGCAGCGCGCCCGTCTGCTGGGCGAGGAGGGCAGGTCCGGCGGGCATCCGGGTGGCCTCGCCGAAGAACTCGACCTCGACCCCGGAGGCGGACAGGTCGCGCTCGGCGACCAGGCAGACCAGGCCGCCGTCGCGCAGCCGCCGGGCGAGCGTGCCGAAGGCGGTGCCGCCGCTGTGCGGCAGGACCTCCATTCCGAGGCCCTCGCGGTAGGCGACGAACCGGTCGTAGAGCGTCTCCGGCTTGAGGCGTTCGGCGACCGTCGTGAACGGCGTGGCCAGCTTGGTGGTGACCCAGGCGCCGGCGAGATCCCAGTTGGCGAGGTGCGGCAGCGCGAGGATGACACCGCGGCCGGAGGCGATGCCGTCGGTCAGGTAGTGCACGTCCTTGGGGTCGAAGCCCGTCTTGACGCGCTCGGGGCTCCAGGCGGGGAGCCGGAAGGACTCCATCCAGTAGCGGAGGTACGACCGCATGCCCGCGCGCGAGAGCTCGGCGAGCCGCTCGGCGCTCGCGTCGGGCACCACGCGCGCGTAGTTGCTCTCCAGCCGGCGTACGCCCTTGCCGCGCCGCTTCCAGGCGAGGTCGGCGATGGTGCGGCCGAGCCGGACGGCGACCGGCTCGGGGAGCTTCTTGACGGTGCTCCAGCCGAGGCCGTAGAGCGCGTCGGTCAGCCGCTCCTGGGCACTGCTCACGGGGTCGCCCCGGTGCTGTGCTGCTCGGTTTCCTGAGCCGCGGCGGCGTCGGCCTCGGCGGCCTCCTTGCGGACCGTGACGACCCGCTGGATCAGCGTGACCAGGCTGCCGACGGCGACGATCCACAGCGCGATCGGCAGCAGCCACTGGATGCCGGGGACACCGAACTTGTGCAGGCCGGCGAGGCCGCACGCGACGAGTGAGATCACCAGTCGCTCGGCCCGCTCGACCAGGCCGTTGACGGCGACCGGCAGGCCGATCGACTCGCCTCGCGCCTTGGTGTACGACACCACCTGGCCGCTGGCCAGGCAGAAGATCGAGACGGCGCACAGGGCGATGTTGTCGCCGCCGCCCGCGTACCAGAGGGCCAGGCCGCCGAAGACCGCGCTGTCGGCGACCCGGTCGAGGGTGGAGTCCAGGAAGGCGCCCCAGCGGCTGGAGCGGCCCAGCTGGCGGGCCATGTTGCCGTCGACGAGGTCGGAGAACACGAACAGCGTGATCACGACCGTGCCCCAGAAGAACTCGCCCATGGGGTAGAAGACCAGCGCGCCCGCGACCACTCCGGCGGTGCCGAGGAGGGTGACCGTGTCGGGGCTGACGCCCCGGCGGATCAGAAACGCGGCGAACGGCGTGAGGACACGCGTGAAGAATGCACGCGCGTACTTGTTCAGCATGGCCTTCCCGAGGGTCGGTGTCGCCGCGCGGCCCCTGCTGGCCACCGGCTGGCCCATCGTAGCCACGCGCGCGCGTGGGCGGCCGCCGGGCACCCGCGTGCCCATGTTTTTGAATGGCTGCAGCACGAGGCGATGCCATCGGTGTCACGGCCGGATCGCGTCCGCTGTATGGACGCACCGTGACGGGCGTGGAAAGCTCGAACCACCGCGGGCGTCATCGGAGCCGCCACCGCACGCGGCACCGTGTGTCCGCGCCCACAGTGACCTCACCGTGCACGGGAGGCAAGGCCATGGGCGACAAGGCGAACGCACACCCCGGAGCCGCCGGCAGGGCTACGGCGGCCGACCACCCCGCGTCCGTACGGAATGTGGTGCTGGTCGGCCACTCCGGATCGGGCAAGACGACTCTGGTGGAGGCCCTCGCGCTGACCGCGGGGGCGGTGAACCGGGCGGGCCGCGTGGAGGACGGCGGCACCGTCTCCGACTACGACGAGATCGAGCACCGCCAGCAGCGCTCGGTACAGCTCTCCCTGGTGCCCGTCGACTGGGACGGGTACAAGGTCAATCTTCTCGACACCCCCGGATACGCCGATTTCGTCGGCGAGTTGAGGGCCGGTCTGCGTGCGGCGGACGCGGCCCTCTTCGTCGTCTCGGCCTCCGACGGCGTGGACGGCTCGACCCGCATGGTGTGGGAGGAGTGCGCGGCGGTCGGCATGCCGCGGGCCATCGTCATCACGCACCTGGAGTCGGCGCGCGCGGACTTCGAGGCGATGATCCGGAACTGCGCGGAGGCGTTCGGCGCGGACGACCCCGACGCCGTACTCCCGCTGTATCTGCCGCTGCGCGGCGCGCCGGGGCCCGACGGGCACGCGCCCGTGACCGGTCTGGTGGGGCTGCTGTCGCAGAAGCTGTTCGACTACGCGTCCGGGGAGCGCAAGGAGTCCGAGCCTGGGCCCGACCAGGTGCCGGGGATCGAGGAGGCCCGCAACCGGCTGATCGAGGGGATCATCTCGGAGAGCGAGGACGAGACCCTCATGGACCGCTATCTCGGCGGCGAGGAGATCGACGTCAGGACGCTGATCGCGGACCTGGAGCGAGCCGTCGCGCGCGGGGTGTTCTTCCCCGTGCTGGCCGCCGCTCCGGCCGCCGAGGGCGCCCGCCAGGGTCTGGGCACGGTCGAGCTCCTGGAGCTGATCACGCGCGGTTTCCCGACCCCACTGGAGCGCGAGGCGCCCGGGGTCACCACGGTCGACGGCAGGGCGCGGGAGCTGAAGGCGTGCGACCCGAACGGGCCGCTGGTCGCCGAGGTCGTGAAGACCGCCTCCGACCCGTACGTCGGCCGGGTCTCCCTGGTCCGCGTCTTCTCCGGCACCCTGCGCCCCGACGAGACGATCCATGTCTCCGGGCACGGGCTCGCCGACCGAGGGCACGAGGACCACGACGTCGACGAACGCGTCGGCGCCCTGTCCGCGCCCTTCGGCAAACAGCAGCGGGCGCTCACGCACTGCATCGCGGGCGACCTCGCGTGCGTGGCGAAGCTGGGCCGCGCGGAGACCGGGGACACCCTCTCGGCCAAGGACGACCCGCTCCTCATGGAGCCATGGGAGATGCCCGACCCGCTGCTGCCGCTCGCCATCCAGGCGCACAGCAAGGCGGACGAGGACAAGCTCTCACAGGGCCTGAGCAGGCTCGTCGCCGAGGACCCCACCATGCGCCTGGAACAGAACCAGGACACCCACCAGGTCGTCCTGTGGTGCCTCGGCGAGGCCCACGCGGACGTCGCCCTGGAACGGCTGCGCAGCCGCTACGGCGTCCAGGTCGACGTCGTCCCGCACAAGGTCTCCCTGCGGGAGACGTTCGCCGCCAAGGCGCAGGGGCGCGGCCGGCACGTCAAACAGTCCGGCGGGCACGGGCAGTTCGCGATCTGCGAGATCGAGGTCGAACCCCTGCCGGGCGGCACGGGCATCGAGTTCGTGGACAAGGTCATCGGCGGCGCGGTGCCCCGGCAGTTCATCCCGTCGGTGGAGAAGGGCGTTAGGGCCCAGGCGGCGAGGGGAGTTGCGGCCGGGCATCCGCTTCTCGACGTACGGATCACGCTCCTGGACGGCAAGGCGCACTCGGTGGACTCCTCGGACGCCGCGTTCCAGACGGCCGGCGCGCTGGCCCTGCGGGAGGCGGCGGCGGACGCGAAGATCCATCTCCTCGAACCGGTGGCCGAGGTGACCGTGCTGGTCGGCGACGACTACGTGGGCGCGGTCATGAGCGACCTGTCCGGGCGGCGCGGCCGGGTGCTCGGCACCGAGCAGACGACCGGCGGGCGCACACTGATCCGGGCCGAGGTCCCCGAGATCGAGATCGGCCGCTACGCCGTCGACCTCCGCTCCCTCTCCCACGGCTCGGCACGCTTCAACCGCACCTACGTCCGCCATGAACCGATGCCTCCGCAGATCGCCGAACGGATCCGCGAACAGGTGGGCGACGTCTAGGAGTTGATACCGGACGGCTCACTTGTGGCTTGCGACGACCCACAAGAGGCCTAAATGGAACGGTCTGTTCCGGGTAGACGGGCGGCTTCGGTCGTCCGCCTACGGATGTCAGTGATGGCCGATACGCTGATGACCTGATCAACAGGTGTGCGGAGCACGGAAGTCGGGAAAGCCGCAGAAGCGGGAGCAGCGGCGATCGGGGGCGGGAATGACCGTTGACAGCGGTTATGGGGACATCTTCGGACCACAGGTGCCGCGTACGGGCAACGAGGGCCAGACGGCGACCTTCGCGCTGGCCTCGGCGGCCTACCGGGACAACCCGGTCGCGGACATCAAGAAGGCCGACAACGAATGGCACCAGACGACCGTCGACGAGGGCCGCAAGTGGGCGACGATCTTCCGCCCCAACCTCGGTGAGGCGTTCGCCGGAGCCGTAGTGGCCCGCATGCTCGGCCCCGGCCGCAAACCGCTCATCCAGTCGTTCGGCACCGAGCCCCAGGCCGTCGTCGAACACGCCCTGGCGGCCAACAACATCCGCCGCGCGCGGGACAACAGGCTGTCCATGATCATGGTGCTGTGCGGCCTGCTGTTCCTGCCCGGGCTCATCGTCTGGCTGCTGGTCTTCCAGCTGCGCAGCCTGATCGACAAACGCACCCAGACCAACAAGCGGGCCGGCGCGATCGCCACGACCCTGCTCGTCGCGGTGGGCGCGGTCGCCGTGATCTTCCTGGTCAAGATGCCCTTCGCGGGCTTCTGGTCCTGGTACGCGCGCGCGTGCGTCGTCCTCCCCGTGGTCGGCTGGCTGTGGGCCAAGCAGGTCTGCGAGAACACCGCGAAGGATCTGCGCGGGCGCTGGGACAGCCTGCTCTCCGGCAGCAGTGTCGGCGCCAAGGTCCCCGAGGCGGTGCCGACCAGCCCCGGCGAGACCCAGGCCGAGCAGCTCCGCCAGTCCCTCGCCAAGCTCAGCGCCGAGCAGCAGTCCAACTCGATCTTCTACGCCGGCCCCAAAGGCATCCTCGGCATGGGCACCCGCTGGGGCAGCTGGCAGCTCGCCGAGGACCTGATCGCGCGCGACGCCGACCGGGAGATCCACCCCTTCCGCAGCTGGGACGTCATCCGCAACATCCATGACGACCTGCGCATGCTGGAGCGGAACACGATCAACACCGGCGGCTTCCCGAAGGCGTCGGTACGGCACTGGATCGTCACGCCGGTCGGCGAGGGTGCCAAGGCGGTGTCCCGGCCGGACGGCACGGACGTGGAGGCGTACCAGGTCAAGTCGCACGCGATACAGGACATCTGCAACAAGCAGCAGTTCGGCAGCGGCGAGCGGCACTACCTGGGCGTGCAGTGGACGCTCTGGGAAGGGCAGTTGGTCATCACGATGATGATCACGGTGACCGTGCTGCACAAGACGCTGCGCATCGAGATCACCGGGCACGCCCTGGGTCCCGTGAACTCACTGTTCACCGGCAAGCCCGAGGCCCCGACGAAGGACGTGCAGAAGACCTTGAAGCCGTGGGAGACCCGCAAGGTCAAACTCCCGCTGGTCCCCGCCGACGAGGTGGTACGGCTCGCGGTCCGCGCCCCGATCACCTGGTACCCGCCGCTGCTCAACTGGCTCGGCGGTTCCATGTCCCTGCCCGAGCCGTTCGGCCTGCGGCACGCCTGGGCCGACCAGCCCTGGCGCCACCGCTTCATGGCGGACGACGCGCTGCGCGCCGCGACACCGGTACTGCGCGTGGTGCACGCGGCCGCGATCCGCGTCCTCGACGAGAACGGCGTCGACACGGAGAAGTTCGGCAACCGCTCGTCGTTCCTCAGCACGAACGTGCAGGACGCGTCACCGAGGAAGGCCGACCTCTACGACGCGTAGCCGGTCCCCGTCGCGTGGCTCACGCCGTGGGCCACGCGTCCGCCAGCATCTTCCGGGTGTCCGCGAGGAGTTGGGGCAGCACCTTGGTGTGGCCCACCACCGGCATGAAGTTGGTGTCGCCGCCCCAGCGCGGGACGATGTGCTGGTGCAGATGGGCGGCGATGCCCGCGCCCGCCACGCTCCCCTGGTTCATGCCGATGTTGAAGCCGTGGGCGCCGGACGCGGTGCGCAGGGCCGTCATCGCCTGCTTGGTGAGCGCCGCGAGCTCCACGGTCTCCGCGTCGGTCAGGTCGGTGTAGTCGGCGACATGGCGGTAGGGCACCACCATCAGATGGCCGCCGTTGTACGGATACAGATTGAGCACCCCGTACACCAGCTCACCGCGCCTGACGATCAACCCGTCCTCGTCCGATTTCGCCGGAATCGAGCAGAAGGGGCAACCGTCGTCGGCACCGGGGCCGGTCGGCTTGTTCTCGCCCTGGATGTAGGCCATCCGGTGGGGCGTCCACAGGCGCTGGAACGCGTCCGGCGTGCCCACTCCGATCTGCTGCTCCGGCTCACTCGTCATGCAAGTCAGCATATGGCTTCGCTCGTTCGCGGCGTGTCGCCGGGGTTGCGGGAAGGCCGTCCCGGGCCAAGCTGGGGCGATGGACGACAACAGCCGCACGGCCCGCTGGGAGCGGTGGGCGGGGATTCCGCTCGGGGTGGCATCCCTGGTCTATCTCGGCTCGTACGCGGTGTGGGTCCTCGGAGAGGACCTGCCCCAGCCCGTGCGCGATCTGTTCCTGGCCGTGATGGCCGCGAGCTGGGCGCTGTTCGTCGTGGACTACGCGGTGCGCTGGTCGCTGAGCGGCCAGAGGCTGCACTTCGTCCACCGCCACTGGCTGGACACGGTGGTCGTGGTGCTGCCGTTGCTGCGGCCGGTACGTGTCGTGCGGGTCTACGACGCGCTGCAGCAGCGCCGCGGGGAGCGACCCACCATGTCCCTGCAGGGGCGGGTGATCCTGTACGCGGGCCTGTCGACCGGGCTGCTCGGCTTCGCCTGCTCCCTCTCCGTGTACCGCTTCGAGCACACGGCCCCGAACGCGACGATCCGTACCTTCGGCGACTCGCTGTGGTGGGCGGCCTCCACCTTGTCGACCGTGGGCTACGGCGATGTCGCTCCAGTGACGCTGCCGGGACGGCTGGTCGCCGCGGTGCTCATGGGCTGCGGGCTGGCCCTGCTGGGCGCGGTGACGGGCTCGTTCTCGTCGTACCTCATGCAGCGGTTCGCGCGAGGGGAGGACGAGGAAAGGCCCCCGGGGAGCTGAGCTCTCCGAGGGCCCACCGTCACACAGGCGTCGGGTCAGACCTGCGCCCGCTCCTCCACGACCTTCACGATCTTCGCGATGGCCGCGTCGAACGCGATGCCGTTCTCCTGCGAGCCGTCCCGGTAGCGGAAGGACACCGTGCCGCCGTTCATGTCCTCGTCGCCGACGATGACCATGAACGGCACCTTCTGCTTCTGCGCGTTGCGGATCTTCTTCTGCATCCGGTCCGAGGACGAGTCGACCTCGACGCGCAGCCCCTTCTTCTTGGCCGCCACGGCGAACTTCTCCAGGTACTCGACATGCGAGTCCCCGATCGGAATCCCGACCGCCTGCACCGGCGCCAGCCAAGCCGGGAAGGCACCCGCGTAGTGCTCCAGGAGCACGGCGAAGAACCGCTCGATGGAACCGAACAGCGCACGGTGGATCATGACCGGCCGCTGCTTGGAGCCGTCCGGGCCGGTGTACTCCAGGTCGAACCGCTCCGGCAGGTTGAAGTCGAGCTGGACGGTCGACATCTGCCAGGTCCGGCCGATCGCGTCCTTCGTCTGGACGGAGATCTTCGGCCCGTAGAACGCGGCCCCGCCCGGGTCGGGTACGAGCGGCAGCCCCTGCTTCTCGGCGACCTGGCGCAGCGTCTCCGTCGCCTCTTCCCAGACCTCGTCCGAGCCGACGAACTTCTCCGGGTCCTTGGTCGACAGCTCCAGGTAGAAGTCCGTCAGGCCGTAGTCCCGCAGCAGGTTCAGGACGAAGGTGAGCGTCTTGTCCAGCTCGTCGGCCATCTGCTCGCGCGTGCAGTAGATGTGCGCGTCGTCCTGCGTGAAACCGCGGGCCCGGGTGAGGCCGTGCACGACGCCGGACTTCTCGTACCGGTACACGGTCCCGAACTCGAAGAGCCGCAGCGGCAGTTCACGGTAGGAACGGCCTCGCGCGTCGAAGATCAGGTTGTGCATCGGGCAGTTCATGGGCTTGAGGTAGTAGTCCACGCCCTCGTCGAGCTGCATGGGCGGGTACATGCCGTCGGCGTACCAGTCCAGGTGCCCGGACGTCTCGAAGAGTTTCCCCTTCGTCGCGTGCGGGGTGTAGACGAACTCGTAGCCCTCCTCCTCGTGGCGGCGCCGCGAGTAGTCCTCCATGACCCGGCGGACGACACCGCCCTTGGGGTGGAAGACCGCCAGGCCGGAGCCGATCTGGTCCGGGATGGAGAAGAGGTCCAGCTCGTTGCCCAGCTTGCGGTGGTCGCGCTTCTCGGCCTCGATCAGGAAGTCGAGGTGCGCCTTCAGCTCCTCCTTGGAGGGCCAGGCGGTGCCGTAGATGCGCTGGAGCATCGGGTTCTTCTCGCTGCCGCGCCAGTACGCGGCGGCGTTGCGCATCAGCTTGAACGCCGGGATGTTGCGGGTGGTGGGCAGGTGGGGACCGCGGCAGAGGTCCTTCCAGCACAGGTCGCCGGTCTTGGCGTCGAGGTTGTCGTAGATCGTCAGCTCGCCGCCACCGACCTCGACGTCCGCGCCGTCGTCGGTCGAGGCGGAGCCCTTGATGCCGATCAGTTCGAGCTTGTACGGCTCGTTCGCCAGCTCCGCGCGGGCGTCCTCGTCGGTCACCACGCGCCGCGAGAAGCGCTGGCCGCGCTTCTGGATCTCCTGCATCTTCTTCTCGATGGCCTTGAGATCCTCGGGCGTGAACGGCCGCTCGACGTCGAAGTCGTAGTAGAAGCCGTCCTTGACCGGCGGGCCGATGCCGAGCTTGGCCTCGGGGAACAGCTCCTGCACGGCCTGGGCCATGACGTGCGCGGTGGAGTGGCGCAGGATGTTGAGGCCGTCGGCGGAGGAGATCTCGACGCCCTCGACCTCGTCCCCCTCGGAGACGACGTAGGCCAGGTCCTTGAGCTCTCCGGCCACGCGCGCGGCGATGATCGAGCGCTCGCCGGCGAAGAGCTCGGCGGCCGTCGTGCCCGTCGTCACCGTGCGCTCTTCCCGCTCGGAATCGCGTTGGATGATCACGCGGACGTCTGACACCGGTCTCTCCTGACTGCGGGGTGGATGCGGCGCCATACCGTGAGCGCGCGCAATAGGGGATCGTACCGACCCTAAGGGGCCCACCGCGAAACGGTTGCCCCTGGGCTCCCCTCCCTCAGTCCTCCCCGCTGCACGCCTCCTCGAAGAAGGCAGTGCTCTCCCCGTGCCCCTGGATTGACTTCATCAGCCGGTCCCGCTCCGCCTCGTCCACCTGCACGGGTACGACCCCGGAGGCGCCGGTCAGCCTGCGGAAGCCGCCCCGGCTCTCCAGCCGCCCGTGCACCCGGACCGGGAGCCCGACGAGGTGGGCGTGACCGGCTATGCGGTACGACTCCTCGTCCAGGGTCATGCGGACGTGCCCGACCTCGGCGCCGGCGATCACCTGCATCCGTACGGTGCCCTCGCCGCGCGGCCCCGACCTGCGCATCCGCACCACCGAGCCGGTGATGCGCACGGGCATGGAGGGTTCCTCGCGCAGATAGCGGGCCCCGGCCGCGCGCAGTACGGGCAGGTCGCCGGGCGAGAACTCGACGGCCTCGGCGGGGGCGGCACAGCCCTCGGGGACGCCCGCGGCCGGCGCCCACTCGACGGCGATCCGGGCGCCCTCGGTGCCGCGCACGAGCGCGACGACGGCTTCGGTCAACTCGCGGCTGACGCCCGCCTCGACGGCCCCGTCGAAGGCGTCCATGCCGCCGGTGGCCCGCTCGTAGTCGATGGCCTCGCGGGTGGCGTACAGGGCCTGGTGCAGGCGTACGGCGAGGATGCGGCCGGTGTCGACGGGGACGAACGCGGTGAGCTGCCGGCCGCCGGGGGCCGAGCCGACGAGGACGTGTTCCAGGGACGCGGCGGCGGGGCGGCGGTGGCGGGCGCCGTAGTAACCGGCACGCGCGCGGGTGGCGAGGGCGGCGGCGAGCAGCATCTGGCGGGCGGCGGCGCGGAGTTGTTCCTCGACGGTCCAGGGCGCGGTGCCGGCCGGGCCGGTGGGGATGTCCCGCCACCAGCGGATCTCGTCGCTCGGTACGGCGAGGCCGACGAGGACCTCGCGGGCGGAGGGGGTGTTGCTGCGGGCGAGGGCGATGAGCGCCTCGCCGAGGAGGTCGTCGCTGTCGGGGAAGGCCCGGCTCTCGGGGACCAGCAGGCTGGTGCCCGAGCCGCCGGGCCCGGGTGGGGTCCAGCGGCCGTAGCGTCCGGGGGCGCCGCCGCGCCGCTGCCAGCCGTGCCGGCGCAGCAGGGCGCCGAGGACGGCGGGGTCGACCTGGCCGGGCTCGGGGGGACGCTCCCAGGAGGAGGTGTCCACGGGATGCGGCCGTACCTGCCTCAGGTGTTCCTCGACCGGGCGGTCCCTCACGGCCTGCCGCCCGTCCCGACCCGCGTCATGATCTCGCACAGCGCCCGGTCGTCGAAGATGCGCGCGGTCGGTATGCGCACGGTGGTCCGGGTCCGGCCGGTGATCGCGTGACCGGCGAGATTGACCCAGTAGCAGCAGTGCCGCAGGTCGAGCCGGTCGTGGCTGGCGCGCAGCCAGTCGTCCTGGGAACGCGGGACGAGCATCACGACCAGGATCTTGTGCACCGAGACCGGGGTGCGGGCGAGCTTGCGCAGGTGGTCGTTGTCGAGGGTGAAGGAGAAGGAGCGGCCGGGCGGGTTCGGCGGGATCTGGTAGGTGCACTTGAGCTGCACCTTGATGGTGACCTCGTCGTCGACGGTGTGCCCCGGCGAGCCGTGACTGACGTGCCAGTCGATGCCGTTGTCCGGAAAGGGCTGCGACAGCGAGCAGCCGGCCGCGGCGGCGACGGCGTGCAGATAGCCCACCTGCAACGTTTCCATGCAGGCGGTGGTGGCGAGCGATCCGCGATGGGGTGCCGTCCGTTCGGGCAGCAGCCCGCCCCGCTCGGGCTGCGCTATCACCATGAGCAAATCGCCTTCCACGCCAAGTGTTTCCCCGTACCGGGCCGCTGAACTGCAAAGACCCGTACTCCTGTTGTGTCCTTCCGGCGTACGGCGCAAACAGCACGGGTATCACCAAACAGGCAGAAGACGGTGCGTCAGCTGCCGTGGGTGAACGAGGAGTTGTGTACGTATGACGTGCTGGTACGAGGGCCCGTTGGCCGCGTTCGACACGGAGACCACGGGCGTGGATGTGGAGACCGACCGGATCGTGTCGGCCGCCGTCGTCGTCCAGGACGCCCCCGGCACCCGTCCCCGGGTCTCCCGGTGGCTGGTGAACCCGGGGGTGCCGGTGCCCGCCGGGGCGACGGCGATCCATGGACTGACGGATGAGCATCTTCAGCGCAACGGCCGCTGGCCCGCGCCGGTGATGCACGAGATAGCCGACGAGCTGGCCGAACAGGCGGCCATGGGACGCCCGTTGGTGGTGATGAACGCACCGTTCGACCTGACGCTCCTGGACCGCGAGCTGCGCCGGCACCGCGCGTCCTCGCTGGACCACTGGTTCGAGTCGGCGGCGCTGCGGGTGCTGGACCCCCGGGTCCTCGACAAACACCTGGACCGCTACCGCAAGGGCCGCCGCACCCTCACCGACCTGTGCGAGCACTACGGTGTCACGCTGGAGGGCGCGCACGACGCGGGCGCGGACGCGCTGGCCTCCCTGGAGGTGGTACGGGCCCTGGGCCGCCGCTTCGCGACCAGGCTGGAGCGCCTGTCCCCCGCCGAGCTGCACACGCTGCAGTCGACGTGGCACGCGGCGCAGGCGCGAGGACTGCAGGCGTGGTTCACGCGCAGCGGTACACCGGAGGTGGTGAGCACGGACTGGCCGCTCCGGCCGGGCCTGGCCGAAGCGGCCTGACGGTGTGGGGTCGCGTCCCCACACCTCACCAGGAGCCGCCGCCTCCACCACCGGCGCCGCCACCGACTCCGCCGCTGGAGGAACCGCCGCCGGAGCCAGAACTCCCTGAGCTGGAGGCCGCGTCGGCCGCGGAGACGACGGCGGCGAGCAGGACGTCACCGACGCCCAGCGAGAGACTCCGCCTCGCTCTCGCCGCCGAGGCCGAGGCGCCGACGGCCTGTTCCCAGGCGGCCTCGACACCCAGGAGACCGCCCAGGCCGCGTAGCGGTCCGCGGTCTCCGCGGCGGGAGGTGCGTCGGGGCAGCCGGCCGGGTCGGCCAAGTAGCGCCGGAACGCCTCGACTTGGAGACAGAGAGCGCTGCCGCGAGGGGTACGGCTGTCCAGCTCCCAGCCGCGGGCGACCACGGCGAGACCGAGACCGGCGACCACGGCACCCGCCAGCAGGACGGGAAGTCCGGCCGCGATGCGATGGCCGTTCAGCACACCGCCGGTGACCACGAGGACGAACCCGAGGAGCACCACGCCCAGTTGGACCATCAGCCGCTCACGGAGCCGCCGGGTGAGGGTCGTGTCCCACAGGCCGCTCGCCTCGCGCCAGTTGTCCAGCTTCCCTGAGAGGTCCTCCCAGCCCGCCTTGAACGACGGGTTACGGAAGCCGAGGGCCAGGCTGGTGCCGCCGGTGAACATCCGGTCCAGTACGTCCCTGATCTCCCGGTTCACCGGACGCCCGTGCCGCTTCAGGACCGGATGCTGATCGTCTCCCTCGATGGTGAGATGCCCGTGCGGGCGAGCCGCTCGACCTCGACGCGCCGTACCCGCCCGCCGTCCCCCTGCACCCGGTCGCGCCCGAGGAACCGCAGTACGCAGAGCGTCAGCGTGACAGCGGCCAGGGCGACGGCGAGGAACAGCCCGCCGTTGCGCAGCGGTTGCGGAAGGGAGGTGCCAGCGGCATTGCCCGTGGGCGCTGTTGGCAGCGCCGCCGGGGCTCGGTCCTGCTCTTGGCTGTGGTGGCGTGGGGCGTGCGGCCCTCGTGTCCGTTGAGCCTGTCGAGTTTGACGACGACCGCGTCGGTGACCGTGTACTGGATTCGGTAGCGGTGCACTCCCCCGACCGTGCGGTTGCGGTCGCCCACCTTGAGTCGCTCGGCGTAGGACTCCTTGCCGTTCTCGTCCCGGTAGGAGTCGCCGTAAGTGCTCGCGTAGGGAACCTTGTGACCGTCCATGGTGGCCCGGACGTCGTCGGCGTCGAAGTCCGCGTCCGGTACGTCACGGTAGATGCCGTGCGTCTGGCCCGAGTGCCCGAAGTCGTAGTCGATGACCTCCGTGACCCGGGCGCTCCCGTCGGCGCGGATCTCGGCGCCGACCCACATCGAGGTGACCCGCTCCGTGTTCGAGAGCGCCTGGCAGCCGGCACCGATCCCGCCGAACACCATCAGCACGAAGACGATCACGGCCAACGACCGTATGCGGCGCCGCCGCAGGGACGTGACCTTCCCCCGTCTCCTTCTCCGTCTCTTGCCTTCTCCGTCACGCATGAGGCCCCCCTCAAGACGCACAACGGACACGAAGACGTGCCCGGGATACGAAAAAACCGGCCCGCTGATGCGGACCGGTTTTCCCCGGTGGGCGATACTGGGTTCGAACCAGTGACCTCTTCGGTGTGAACGAAGCGCTCTCCCACTGAGCTAATCGCCCGGGAACGGACTGAACAATACAGGCCCCCGCCGGTTTCCTTCAAACCGCTTCCAGGTGCGCGAGCAGCCCGCGCCGTCCGGCCCGCATCATCAGCGCGTGGTTGAGCCGGAACACCGGCCGCCCGGGTACGGCGAACCGCCTGAGCAGCGGCCGGTTCAGGTCGACCACCTGGTCGTAGCGGGCGAGCGTGCCGGTGCCGTCGGCCGTGAGCGTCCAGCGCGCCCAGCCCTCCAGATCTCCGGTCATCGCGATCTCCAGCACCCCGGCGGCCTGATCGCGCCGCACTTCGCGCGCGGTGAAGGTCAGCGCGTACGGCAGGCTCGCGCGGATGCGGATGACGCCGGTGGTGTCGTCGAGCTGGTTGACCTCGCGCACCTGCGGCCACCAGCGCGGATACTCCTCGGCCCGCTCCAGGACCGGGTAGACGACGGCGGGCGGCGCGGGCAGCTCCCATCGGGCGCGGAAGCGGTAATGGGTCCAGTCCATAGCGGGAGTCTGCCCGCTGGGCGGCCCGTCTCCCGGCAATCGGGGGCGTTTGAGTACCCGTACTCATGTCGTACGGCGTGACGGGCGCCACACTCCGAGTCATGACGCACATCCCGCCCCCGGCCCTGGAGTTGCAGCTCCTCGATGCCGAGCTGCACCAACTGGACGCCCGCCGTGCGCGGTTGCTGCACCGCCGGGCCTGGCTGCTGACCGTGCTTCAGCCCGCCTGGTCCGCGCCCGTGCCGCCGCCACTGCCGACCGTGCCGTCCCGCCGCGAGACCACCGCGCCCGGTGTGCAGAACCTGCTGCTGGTGCTCGGCGGCATCCTGCTCGCCCTCGCCGCGACGGCGTTCACGCTGGTCAGCTGGGGAAGCATGGGGATCACGGGCCGGGCGCTGGTGCTCGGCGCGGTGACGCTGACGGCGCTCGGCGCGCCCGTGGCGCTGCTGCGGCGGGGCCTGCGTTCCACGGCCGAGTCGATCGCGGGCATCGGTCTCGTCCTGACGGTGCTGGACACCTACGCGCTGCACGAGGTCGCCTTCCCGGACAGGTACGGCGTCTCGTTCGCGGCTGCCGCGTCGGCGGTGCTCGCGGTGGTGTGGGCGGCGTACGGCATCGGGACGGCGGCGCTCCCCCGCCCGGCCGTCGCCCGCGCCGACCCGACCACCGCACCCGCCTCGCCGGCCCTTCTCCTCCCCCTCCCCGCCGCGCTCGCGGTCGCCCAACTCCCCTTGGTCCTCTGGGCGATCGCGGCCGGCGGGGGCCCTCGTACGATCACGGCGGCGGTGCTGCTGACCGCCGTGATCGACATGGTTGTCGCGCTCCGGGTCACTCCTAAGGCCGTTCGCGCCGTCGCCGCCGGCGGTGCGTTCGGCATGGGTGGCTGGGGCGTGCCGGCGGCCGGCCTCATCTCTCTGGATGCGGCCGGTCCGGGCGCCGCCGCCCGTGCGGCGGCGCTCTTCGCTCTCGCCGCGGCGGGTGCGTTCGGCGCCGCGTGGCTCGCTTCGGGCCGTGGCCTCCGGACGAGTACGGCCGCGGCGGGCGGCCTGTTCGTGGTCGCCGCGCTCGGCGGAATGCTGCGCGCGTCGCTGCCCGCCGACTGGACGGTTCCCGGCTATCTGGCGTGCGGGATCGCCCTGTTGGCACTGGTACGGGGCCGACTCCCCAAGCCCGTGCGCGACGGCCTCGGCTGGGCCTCCGGTGTCGTGCAGGCGAGCGCGGTGCTGTGGACGCTGCCCGCCGTCGGCGTCACGCTGCTCGGCCCGGCCGCGTGGCTGTCCCGTGCGTGGTCCGGTGCGCCCGGCGACGCCCGTGAAGCGGCGGCGACGGACACCTTCTGGCCGGCGCACGCGACCACAACTCCCTTGATCCTGCTCGCGGTTGCCACAGTGCTGGCCCTCTCGGTCCGCGCCGCCGAATGGCGCCCCCAGTCGCTGACCGGCGCCCTCACCCTGGCCTGGGCGACGGCACTCATCCTCCCGACCGCGCTGCAACTGCCGTACAACGTCGGCCTGTTGGTACACGGGGGCACGGTCATGGCACTGCTCGCGCTCAGGCACCGCATGGCGACCACGCTCGCCCTGGTCACCTCTCTCAGCCTCGCCTGCCTCGCCCTGGCCGCCGAGCCGGCCACTCTCTCCGTCCTCGCGTCGCTGACCGCCGTGTTCGCGGCAGCCGCCTGGCGCGGGCGCCTCGCACCGGCGTCCGCCGCCGCCTCCCTCGGCTACGCCACGGCCCTCGCCTGCGCGGTGGGCGCCTCCCTCGACTGGCAGCCACAGCACATCGCGCTGCTGGTGCTGCTCGTACCGGTGACCGCCGCACTGCTCGCGGCACGCATCACCGACCCGGCCACCACGAAGGCGGTCGAGATCACGGGGGCTGCGGCGGCGCTGGTCGCGATCGATCTCGCGACGGCCGAACTGCCCGTGCTGGCACTGGTGTTGGCCCTGTGCGGGGTGATCGTGGCGGGTACGGCGATACGGCCCGAACGCAGGAGCCTCGGCTATGTGGCCGCCGCTCTCTTCGTCCTCGCCAGTTGGGTGCGGCTGAGCACCTGGAACGTCACCAACCCCGAGGCGTACACGCTGCCGGTGACCGTCCCCGCGCTGTTCGTCGGCGCGCTGCGCAGGCGCCGCGACCCGAGCGCCACGTCCTGGACGGCCTACGGCCCCGGGCTCACCGTCACGCTCGCGCCGAGCCTCCTCGCGGCCTGGACGGACCCGCACTGGACCCGCCCACTGCTGCTGGGCACTGCCGCGCTGGCCGTCACCCTGCTGGGAGCCCGGCACCGCCTGCAGGCACCCCTCGTCCTCGGCGGCAGCACCCTCGCGCTGGACGCGCTGCACGAACTCGCCCCGTACCTCGTCCAGGTCGTCGGCGCCCTCCCCCGCTGGGCACCTCCCGCCCTCGCCGGACTCCTGCTGCTCGCACTCGGCGCGACCTACGAGCAGCGGATCCGTGACGCCCGGCGGGTACGGGAGGTCCTGGGGAGGATGAACTAGCCCTCGGCTAGGGCATCTTGTCGCCGAGCAGCGCCAGGTTCTCGATGGCGGCGAGGCCGTACAGCGCGGTGTCGTTCGAGGACACCCACGCGGCCTCGCTGCCCGGGACGAGGGTGACCGGACCGTTCAGCGCCTCCGTCTTCCAGGGCGAGGTCTCCATGTAGCCGTCGGAGCCGTAGAACTTCGTCCAGGCCCGCTTGGCGAGTGCCGCGTCGTCGAGTTGTACGGCGGCGTAGGCGTCGAGACGTGAGTGGCCCTGGAAGAGCAGCAGGGTGCCGAAGTTGGAGCCGTAACGTGCCGCCTGTTCCGTCTTGGAGGCGTTGAAGTAGCGGCAGTAATCCATGTACACCTCCTTGAACTTGGGCATGTCGACGAGGTAAATCAGTTCAGCGCACAGCTCGTTGAGACCGAAGACGGCCGAGAGGTGCGAGACGGAGACCACGGGCGCGGAGGCGACGGCGAACCTGCCGGTGTCGAGGTCGTACAGCCCGCTTCCCTGTACAAATCCGTTGGGCTGGGCGGCGATTGTCTCCATCGTGGACAGGACGCGCGCCTTCGCCTTCTCCCACTTGGGGCCCTTGCGCTCCCACTCGGTCAGCCATGCCGACACCAACCCGCTCCAGTCGGTGCCGAATCCGATCGACAGGGCATGCCGGTCGGGCGTGTACGGCTCGGTACGGATCTTGCGGATCGGGTCGAGGACGAGGAACGTCTCGTCGGAGTCGACATTGGCCGCCATGAGGTCGCCGACGCGTTCGTCCGCGGTGAGGAAGTAGTAGTAGCGCCGGTAGGTGGTGTTGGCGATGCGCTGCTGCTTGGCACTGTCGGCGAAGTGCTGGACGCCGTGCCGGGTACCCAACCCGGCCCACTGGCCGAGGTGGTAGACGTCGACCTCGCCGGTGTGCCGGGTGAGCGCCTCGGCGAAGCGGAAGATGTCCGAGCGGCCCGAGCGGATGTACGCGAACCAGAGCCAGATGTCCGGCGACAGCTCGGAGTTGTCCCAGGCGTAGCCGCCGATGTCGTACCGCCACTGGTGGCGCACGGTGTCGTACGAGTGCATGAAGTCGCCGTAGTCCCAGAAGCCGTACCAACGGCGCTGCGCCACCTGGTCCTTGTAGTAGGTGAAGAGGAAGTCGAGATGGTCCTCGACCTTCGCCTTGGCGGCGGTGGAGCGGTCGGGTTCGGAGTAGAGGCCGGGGCCGAAGACCTTGGACTTGATCAACTGCTGAGGCGGGGCGGCTAGTTGGGGCAACACCCGTAGCGCTTCGACCTGTTGGGCGAGGGTCTCCGGGGTCGGCGTCGACTCGTTGGCCCAGAAGAGGAGTTCGGAGGTGCGGGCGATGCCGTACGGGGTGCCGAACTCGGGTTCGTAGTCCTCGTAGGTGATTTCGAGGCCTTGGAGCTGTTCGGCGTAGGTGTCCTGGCCCATGCCGTCGTGGTAGAAGCGCAGGTCCATCGGCTGGGCCTCGGGCGACCAGAGCCAGAGGGTTACCTCGGCCTCGTCGGTGTGGGCGTCGCGGATGTCGAGCTGCGCGGGGAACTTCTCCCAGAAGTCCCGCAGTCCGAAGGAGAATCCGCCGCTCGCCCCGCCGACGTACCCGAACCCGGAGGCGTGCCCGCCACCGCCGGCGGGGATCCAGCCGTAGCCCTTGGTGGTTCGCTTGCGCAGGGTGAAGCCGTCGGCGGAGAGCTGGGAGAGGGTGTAGTCGCCCCACTTGGGAATGTACTGGAGACGGGTCGTGACCCGTTGGTCCCAGGTGGACGGATCGGCCAGCTTCTGGCCCGCGTACTGGGCCGCCTGGACGGTCGCGCCAGGGTCGCGACGCAGGCCCGTGATGCCCTGAACCGCCTCGCGCAGCAGACCTGTTCCCTCGCCGCCGATGCGGATGTGGCGGTCGTAGGCAGCGTCCCGCATCGGCACGGTGAAGCGGACGCCGAGGCCGCGGATGAAGTCACCGCTGGCCTTGCCGGGTTCCACCGTGCCGTCGAAGGTGATCGTGTGCACCATGCGGAAGGAGTCTGCGCCCGCGTAGAAGTAGAGGCGGATCGAGAACGGCAGCCAACTCCGGCCGCCCCTGCGGTGTTTGCCGTCGATGAGGATCACCGCCCTTACCGGGCCGTCCTGTTCGACGGTGACCTCGCCGATGACGCCGTCGAAGCGCTCGGTCTTCACCGAGCCCTGGTCCTCGTCCTCGATCTCGGGCTGGCGGATGAGGACGAGCCGGCCGTTCCTGGCGATCTCCGTACCGTCCCTGGTGACCGACTTGATGAGGGTGGAGCCGGTCTTGCCGATCTTCGCGGTGATGACCCCGGTCGACACGTCGATGGTGCCGCCGCTCTTGTCGACGGTGACCTTCTTGTCGGGGGCGGCCGTGTCCCCGGCGGTGAGCGTGAGCTTGCCTGAGCCCGAACTCACCGCGTGCGCGGTCCACTTGAGCGAGCCGTCGGGCCAGTAGGCGAGCGGCCAGGACTGCACCGGAACGGCCGTGCCCTCGGCATCCGTCAGCGCGAAGGTCTGGTCCTCCTGGTAGGTGCCCATCGGCCACGGCACGCCGACCGTCGAACCGGGCGCGGCGCCGAGACCGCCGTCCTCCAGCCAGTCGAGGGTCACCGGGTCGTCGTCGGCAGCGGCGGCTCTGGGTGCGGCCTGGGCGTCCTTCGCCCCTAGCGCCCAGCTGAACTGCGCGGCGGCTCCCGCGACAGCGGCTGCCTTGAGGAGGGACCTGCGGGGGATGGGAGACATGACCTGTCCTTTCCGTGCGGGTAGCGTTTCTCACGTCCGTCTGGTCAGGGGCATGACAGATAGAGGTGCGGCAGCAGTCCGCTGCCGCAGAACCGCCCGTCAGCGGCCCCGATACCGCTCTTCCACCGCGACGGCCGCCGCGGCAACTGCTCCCAGGACGGGGACCGCCAGCGGTGCGATGAGCAGGGCGGAACAGCCGACGAGGACCAGTCCGCCGACGAGCAGGAAGGAACCTGCGGGGTCGAGCACGGTCCGGCGGCCGGCCTCGGCGAGCAGGGCCCGCCAGGTGTCCCCCGGCGCCCAGACCGCCGCCGCACGCATCCCGGCGACGACGAGCCCGAGCAGCGCGAACACCCCGACGGCACCGATGAGCGGCCCACCGGGCAGCCCGGCCCGCACGGCCTGGACGTCCACCCACACGGCGGCCCCCGCGCCCCAGCCGGCGAGGCCGACGACCCACCCGCCACGCACCGCCGCCCGGAAGTCCGCGACGAACTCCCGCCAGCCGCCGCCCACATGAGCGGTGCGGCGCCTCAAGTGCCGTGCCCCGGCGGCGAATGCGGCGGGATAGGTGACGACTCCCGCCGATGCGACGGCGATCCACACCCCGGTGAGCAGACATTCGGCGAACACTCCGAACCGCTCGGCGAAGACCGATTCCTTCCGCGCCTTCACACGTGCTTCGGTCACCGCCTCAGCCCTTCAGTCCGGAGGTCGCCATACCGTCGATCAGATACCGCTGGAAGGCGAGGAAGAACAGCAGCACCGGCAGCAGCGCGACCAGCGACATCGCGATCATGCCGCCGTAGTTCGCGGCCACTCCGTCGGAGTCGCGGAACATCATCAGGCCCAGGGAGACGGTGTACTTGCCCGGTTCGTTGAGGTAGATCAGCGGGCCCATGAAGTCGTTCCAGGCGTTGATGAAGGTGAAGATCGCGCTGGTGATGAGTGCGGGCCTGCACAGCGGCAGCACGATCGACCAGTAGATCCGCAGATGCCCGCAGCCGTCGAGGCGGGCGGCCTCGTCCAGTTCCTTGGGCAGGTTCCGCATGAACTGCACCATCAGGAAGACGAAGAAGGCCTCGGTCGCCAGGTATTTGCCGATGAGCAACGGGACGTAGGTGTTGACCAGTTGGAGCTTCTGGAACATCACGTACTGCGGGATCAGCAGCACGTGATACGGCAGCAGGAGCGTGCCGATCATGAGGGAGAAGAGCAAGTTGCGGCCGGCGAACCGGATGCGGGCGAACGCGTAGGCAGTCAGGGAGCAGGAGACCAGGATGCCGACGACCGAACCGAGGGCGTAGAAAAGGGAGTTCTCGAAGAAGGTCCAGATCCTGATGTCGGCTATGCCGTCGGCGAGGCCCTTGAAGTTGGACAGGATGGGGTGGCCCGGGAACAGCTGGAGGCTGTTGATGATGTCCTTGCTGGGCTTGAACGAGGCGCCGACGACCCAGACCACCGGATAGAGGATCACCGCGAGGATCAGCAGCGCGCCGAGATGCCAGACCAGGGAACCGGTGCGGCGGCGGCCGAGGGCGGGCGGCTTCGTGGTGGTGGCGCTCATCGGGCGTCCTCCTCGTAGTGCACCCACTTCTTCTGGGACCAGAAGAGGACGGCCGTCACCAGTGCCACGGCGAGCAGCAGCATCCAGGCCATCGCGGCGGCGAAGCCCATCTGGGCGTCCTTGAAGCCCTTTTGGTAGAGGTAACAGGTGTAGACGAGCGTGGCGTCGGCGGGACCGCAGTACGTGTTGGAGACGACGTACGCCGAGCCGAAGATCTGGAACGAGTGGATGGTCTCCAGCAGCACGTTGAAGAACAGCACCGGGGAGATCATCGGCAGCGTGATGCTCCAGAAGCGCCGGAAGGGTCCGGCGCCGTCCATCTCGGCGGCCTCGTAGAGCTCCCGGGGCACCTGTTTGAGCCCGGCCAGGAAGATCACCATGGGCGCCCCGAACTGCCAGACGGTCAGCGCCACCAGGCAGTACAGGACCCAGTCGGCGTTGCCGACCCAGCCGCCGACATGGAAGCCGAGGAAGGACTGCGTACGGTCCACCACGGCGCCGTCGGAGAAGAGCGACCGCCAGACGAAGCCGATCGAGACGCTCGCGCCGATCAGCGAGGGGGCGTAGAACGCGGCCCGGTAGAAGGCCTGGCCGCGGCGGCTCTGGGCCAGCAGCAGGGCGACGCCGAGGGCGAGCAGCAGCTTCAGCGGGGTGCCGATGACGACGTACTTCGCCGTCACCTCGACCGACTTCCGCCAGCGCGGGTCGTCGAACATCGCGGTGAAGTTGTCGAAACCGACCCACTTCGGGCTGTTGAAGAGGTTGTAGTCGGTGAACGCGAAGTAGAGCGAGGCGACCATGGGGCCCGCGGTCAGCAGCAGGAAGCCCGCGATCCAGGGGGACATGAAGAGATAGCCGGCGAGGTTCTCCCGGCGGCCCCGCCGCCCCTTGGTGACGGGGGCGGCGGAGCGTGCCTTCCGGGTGGTGGGCACGGAGTCCTTGACGAGCGTCACGGCGGTTCCCATCAGGCTTGGAAGGCGGCCTCGGACTCGGTGAAGAACTGCTTCACCGCGTCCGTGACCTTGGTCTTGCCCTGGCCGAGGTCACCGCCGATGCGCAGGAAGGCGGCCTCGACGGTGTCGGCGCCGGAGGGGTGCGGGGTGATCGTGCCGAGGACGCCGGACTTGGCGGTGGTGTCCTCGTACTGCGCGATCTCCTTGCTCACCGTGTCGGTGGGCTTGAACGCCGCGTACTGCTCGGTGCTCGCCAGGATGCCGCGGTCGTAGCCCATGATCTGGCCGACCGCCGGGTCGTGGACCATGAAGTCGATGAACTGCGCGGCTTCCTTGGGGTGCGCGGTGTGGGCGGAGGCGCTCAGCATCAGCGAGGCGAGGTACTGGCCCGTGTGCTTGCCGTCCATGGTGGGGATCGGGGCGAGGCCGTAGGTGCTGCTGCCCTCCGCCGAGTAGCGGACCGTGAAGTTGTCCCAGGTGAACTCCGAGGCACCGTGCCCGGCGGAGAGCGACGACTTGGGCTGGTCCTGTGCGACGACCTTCGGGTCCGTGACGATTCCGGCCTTCACCCGGCCGTAGCCGTCCGTCCACCACTCCGTCAGATCGGACTTGTCGAAACCGAGCCCGTCCTTGGTGAAGAACGCCTTGCCGTTCTGCCGGAGGTAGAGGTCGTACAGGTACATGATGGCGAAGTAGCCCGTGTCGCCGGGGACTTTCGTCTTGTCGTGGATCGTCTTGAGGGCCTTGAAGTAGTCGTCCCAGGTCCAGCCCGTCGCCGGGTCGACGCCCGCCTTCTCGAACACCTTCTTGTCGATGACCAGCGCCATGGTGTTGGAGCCGACCGGAACACCGAGCTGCTTTCCGTCGACCTCACCGACCTTCGTGACGCCCGCACGGAAGTGATCCAGACTCAGATTGCCTGCTTTTACCTGAGAGTTGAGGTCGAGAAGAATGCCTCTCCTGTCGTACTTCCGAAGAAATCCGACGGCGTTCTGGAATACGTCCGGCGGATTTCCGCCCGCGGCCTGCGTCTGGAACTTCTCCCAGAACGACTGATACGTCTGAAAGTCCGTCTTCACCTTGATCTTCGGATACTTCTTCTCGAAGAGCGCGATGGACTGATTGATCTTTTTCGCCCGCTCCTCTGCACCCCACCACGAGTAACGGATCGTCACCGTCCCGTCCGCGGACGTGCCGCCGTTGCCGCCGCAAGCCGTCGCGGCCAGCCCCAGCGTGACCGCCGAGACTCCGGCGGCCTTCAAGACCGTACGCCTCTCCACATTCGTGCCGGTTCCCATGACGGGCCCTCCCCGTAGCGTCGTTGCCACCTGCATGAATCGTTTCAAGTAAGCGCTTGCTGGCACAAGTTACGGAGGCCCTCGGGGTGCGTCAATGATTCGGACAGGAATTTCTTGTGGACCGGCTGAGCGCTACGACGGCGCCGCCGGACACGGCGCGGGAGCGGCGGGACGGACACCGCAGGTGAGGCGCCCGTGTTCGGCCGGACGAACAGGAAGCAGCCGGCCGCACTCGCTGACGACCGGCCGAAAAAGGCCTGGGCGGCGGGGAGTTGACCTCTCGTCACCGGCGGGCGAACGACGACGGCCCGCCTGCGTGATCACACGCGGGCCGTCGGTCCGGGTGGGCGATACTGGGTTCGAACCAGTGACCTCTTCGGTGTGAACGAAGCGCTCTCCCACTGAGCTAATCGCCCGGACGCACGGAGAACATTACCCCATGTCAGCGGGTGCCTCCGACCAGCACGGGAAGGCACCCGGGCGCCGTCACCGGGTCACTGGTCCTTGATCTTCCAGGGCATCACGACACCGAACTTCCAGACGTAGACGCCCACAAGGGCGACCACGATCACCAGGCCGATCGAGGTCAGGACGATGTTGCGGCGGCGCACGGCGGGGTCGAGCGCGCGCTGCGCCGCCTCGGTGACCTTGCGCTTCGTCCAGCGGAGCACCAGCTGGGCCCAGACGAACTCGGTCGCCCAGATCGCCATACCGCCGAAGATCACCACCCAGCCGGGTCCCGGCAGCGGCAGCATCACGATGCCGGCGGCTACGACCGCGAGGCCGACGACGAACACGCCGACCTGCCAGCTCACGTGCAGCGCACGGCGCGCCTTGATGAATTCCGGCGCCTTGGAACCGAGCCCCCGCTCGTCCCGCGCCCCGTCCGCTCCTGTCCCGTCCGGCACCCCGTCGGCCGCTCCGTCCGGCGCCACGACAACCTCACCCGGCCCGTCACTCCCCGTATTCATACGGACAAACCCTACCCGAGGGAAACCAGTCACCGGAATGGCCGCACCGGGCGATCGAGCTCTCGGCCGGAAGAGTTACGTAAAGGCACGCAAAACACTCAGAGGGGTTTACAACGGCACCGTAGGTGGCATGTCGATTTCGCCGACGTGCGAATCCCCGAGCGCACACTGAGCGAAAGGCCCTGGCGCTTATGAACACCACGGTCAGCTGCGAGCTGCACCTGCGCCTCGTTGTGTCGAGCGAGTCATCCCTGCCTGTCCCCGCAGGCCTGAGGTACGACACGGCCGACCCCTACGCCGTGCACGCCACCTTCCACACCGGAGCCGAGGAGACCGTCGAGTGGGTGTTCGCCCGCGACCTTCTCGCGGAGGGCCTCCACCGGCCCACCGGTACCGGCGACGTCCGTGTCTGGCCATCCCGTAGTCACGGTCAGGGCGTCGTCTGCATCGCACTGAGCTCTCCCGAGGGCGAAGCCCTGCTGGAGGCTCCCGCACGGGCCCTGGAGTCCTTCCTGAAGCGGACGGACGCCGCCGTGCCACCCGGCACGGAGCACCGGCACTTCGACCTGGATCAGGAGCTGTCGCACATCCTGGCGGAGAGCTAGCGCACGGCCCCGACCCAAACCACCCGGCGCCGTCCGAACTCGGGGAGACGGCTCGGGCGTGGACAACCGCATATGGCACACACCGGCGCCGTCGCCGCGATTCGTCGCGGGGGCGGCGCCGGTGCGTGCGGTACCTGCTACCGGCGGTCCCCCGTGGGCCGCGGAGGGCGCGACTCTCCGTAGTCCGGGGAACCGTGAGGGACACGAAGGCGTTCATAGAGGCAGGGGCCGCCCTCCGGGATGCCACTACCATCGGCCAGCATCGGCGGGCGCCCGCCCGACCCCCAGGCCAGGGAGCTAAACGTGCTGATCACCCACGACACCCGGTGTGCCCTCGACACCGTGGTGGATCTGGTGAACACCGCACCGGAGGACGCCGCGGCGCCGGACGGACTGTCGGACGTCGCGCTGCTCACGGATTTCGTACGAAACCACGAGATCAGCGATGTCGGCGTGCTCTCGGAGTTCGACCTCTCCGCCGTGCGCAAGATCCGCGGCCGGTTCACCGCGGTCTTCTCCGCGCCGGACCCCCGGGCCGCCGCCGGACTGATCAACGACCTGGTCGCCGCCGCGGGCACCACGCCCCGCCTCACGGACCACGACGGCTACGACTGGCACGTGCACTATTTCGCGCCCGGCGCCTCGGTCGCCGACCATCTCGCCGCCGACTGCGGGATGGCGCTCGCGTTCTTCGTGGTGGCCGGCGAGCAGGAGCGGCTGCGCCGCTGCGAGGCCCCCGACTGCAGGCGCGCCTTCGTCGACCTCTCCCGGAACCGCTCGCGCAGGTACTGCGACAGCCGGACCTGCGGAAACCGACTGCATGTCGCCGCGTACCGGGCCCGGCGCAAGGAAGCCGCGGGCTGACGGCCGGCGCCCCTCGATGAGGTCGTGGCCCCCGGCGGGTGACGTCGGGGACCACGAGTACGGCTCACAGCATCAGCAGGTCGTGCAGCGAGGCCATGAGCAGCAGACACCCGATCACCGCAAGGAAGATCATCAGCGGTGGCTGGGAAAGGGCGAAAAGGCACCCGCGCGGCTCGTCCTTCGGCGGCGCGGCGTCGCTCTGTGTCGTGTCCAGCATCTCGTCGCGATGATGACGCAGCGAGGACCCCTCACGCGATCAACACGCCCGATAAGGGAGGGAGTTCGCTGAATTCCGTGATGTCCGTTTCGGGTCGCGTCGCGTCCTGAACACTTACCGGCGGGCCCGGCTCGCTCTGTGTCGTTTCAGTCGCTGTGCGGCCGTCATATGCCGTGCTTCTTCAGGATGGCCTCGATGTCGCTGAAGTCGTCCCCGCTCTGGGCGCGGGGCGCGGCGGCGGGCCGGGTCGCCGGGCGTACGGCCGGGCCGAGGGAGGGCGCGGAGGCCGTCGGCGCCACCGCGTCGGGCTGCGCCGAGGCCCGGGCAGCCCTGCGCTCCTTGCGGGTGCCGCCACGGCGGCGCTCCACGGCGCGGGTACTGGTGAAGAGCAGCCAGGCGCCGCCGAGTACGACGAAACCCGCCCAGGCCGTGGGACTGAACGCGGTGTCGGCGGCCCAGCCGACGACCCCGGTCATCACCAGGCCGACGGGCACCAGCGAATAGGCGGCGATACGGGCGGCGGAGAGAAAACGCTTGCGGTACGCGGTGACCGCCGCGATGCCCAGGCCTGCCGCGGAGACGGCGGAACAGACGGTCTCGGCAATCATCCGGTCCTCCAGGCAGTTCCGTCGGGCACTCTCGGTCGGACGAGGTCGGCAGGTCCGCTCGGACACGTCGGTCCGGCAGGTCGCACTTCGTCCCTTCCATCCTGCACCGTCCGGTCCCCTGGATGCCATGCCCCGGTAGGACATCAGGGACATCTCCGGGTTGCATCCTCCCCAGGTGCCGGTCGGCGTCGTACGTCCGCGTCCCTTGGTCCCCGTGGTCCCCGTGGTCCCCGTGGTCCCCGTGGTCCCGGTTGGGACGGTGGATCCGGGGCTGGGAGACTGGTCCCATGAGTGACCTCTCCTCCGCGCGCACCCCCGTCCTCGACGTCTGGTGCGAGCTCCAGTGCACGGACTGCCGCACCGCGCTGGAGGATCTGCGCGCCCTACGGGCCCGCTACGGCTACCGGCTGGAGCTGCGGCTGCGGCACTTCCCGCTGGAGAAGCACAAGCACGCCTTCGCCGCCGCGCAGGCCGCCGAGGAGGCCGTGGAGCAGGGGCGGGGCTGGGACTACATCGAGGCCGTGCTCGGCCGGGTCGAGGAGCTGGACCGTAGGGGCGAACCCTTCCTGGTCGAGGTGGCGGGCGAACTCGGCCTGGACGCCGAGGAGTTCGACACCGCCCTGATCGACGGCCGGCACATCCTGATCGTCGACGCCGACCAGGCCGAGGGCAAGGCCATCGGGGTGACCGGCACCCCGACGTATGTCATCGGCGGCGAACGCCTCGACGGCAGCAAGAGCCAGGAAGGGCTGCGCGCCCGCATCGAGGAGATCGCCGACCGGCTGCTCGCAGGGGGCGAGTGAGCCCCGAAGCGCGCCTCAGAGCAGGCTCTTGTACACGTGGTAGGTGACCGTCTTGTAGCCGAGTGACTCGTAGAGCCGCTCGGCCGGGGTGTTGCCCGCGAAGACGTTCAGCTGGATGGCGGGCAGACCGGCCGCCACGCCCTGCGCCTCGGCCAGGAGCATCAGGGTGCGGCCGTGGCCCTTGCCCCGATGACGCGCGTCGGACTCGACCTTGTAGACGAAGGCGTTGCCGTCACGGCGGCCCGTCCAGAGCGTGCCCACCCCGGTGCCCTCGTGCTCCAGGACGCTGAAGAGCATGTCCGCGGTGGCGAGTCCGTCGGGCAGGAAATCGGCGTTGCTCTGCAGAGCCCTGGTCCGGGCCTCGGCCTCGGGCACCCCGCGCGCGGTCCAGCTCAGGATGAAGTCCTCCGTCCCGCGGTCCTCCCACGGGCCGTACTCCTCCTGGGTCATGGGCCGACCCCGGCTCCCCTCGGGCAGTTCGGGCGCGGTGTCGCCGAGGGGCTTCTCCATGTGGCGGTTGCGGACCACGTATCCGAGGTTGGTCGCCATCTTGAGTGCCGCCTCCGCCTCCGCGGGCACGGATGCCTCGATCCGATCGCAGCCCCACCCCCGCGTCACCTCCTCGGCGGCCAACGCGGCCACGGTGCCCCGGCCACGACGACGGTCCGGTTCCTCGATGCGCAGATCCAGGATCTGGGCCACGGACTCGCCGAAGAACGGACTCGTGCCGAGGTGTATCGCGCCGACGGGACGGCTGTTCACACACACCTGGTAGCGGCGTGAACGCGTCCCGTCTGCCTCGCGCTGAAGCGGCTCGGTCGGCCGCAGGGTCGTGGTCATCAACTGTGTTCTACCCGACCCGGAGCACCAGGTCAGCCTATTAAATCGGGCTTCTACGGATCAAGGTCGTCGCCCGACCGCTCGTCGAAGACGCGCATCGCCTTGGCGGTCACCGGCCCTGCCACACCCGGGAGTTGGCGGTCGTCGAGCAGATGGACGGCCTGTACGTCCCGCAGCGAGGACGTCAGGAAGACCTCGTCGGCGCGCTCCAGGACGTCCAGCGGCAGGTCGGTCTCCTTCGCGCCGGTCCATTCGACGGTCAGGGCGCGGGTGATCCCGGCGAGGCAGCCGGAGGTGACCGGCGGGGTGTGGATCTCACCGTCCAGGACGACGAAGACGTTCGACCCTGTGCCTTCGCAGAGTTGGCCGACCGTGTTGGCGAACAGGGCCTCGGAGGCGCCGTGTTGGTGGGCGCGGGCGAGGGCGACGACGTTCTCGGCGTAGGACGTGGTCTTGAGGCCGGCGAGGGCGCCGCGCTCGTTGCGGGTCCAGGGGACCGTGACGACTGACGTGGAGTCCGGGCGGCGGCTTGCCTCACCGAGGGCGACCACAAGGGTCGGCCCGTGCTCGCCGCGATCCGAGCCGAGGGGGCCGTGGCCGCCCGTGTAGGTGATGCGGAGCCTGCCGAACGGCATCGGGTTGGCGGCGAGGACGGCCGCGCAGCCGCGGCGGACCTCGTCCAGGTCGGGGTCGGGGAGGCCGAGGCCGCGTGCGGAGCGGGTCAGCCGGTCGAGATGGCGGGTCAGCGCGAACGTCTTCCCGCCCGTCGCCTTCACCGTCTCGAAAATGCCGTCGCCCACGGTCAGTCCGTGGTCGAAGACGGAGACGCGGGCGGACTCGATGTCCTGTAGCCCGCCGTCGAGCCAGATCTTCATGAAAGAGCCCCTCCGCTCACCTCGTACGCGCCCGACGCTACCGCGAGCAGCCGTGACGCCTTCAGCTCGGTCTCCCGCCACTCCCCCTCGGGGTCCGACCCCCAGGTGATGCCGGCGCCGGTGCCGAAGCGGAGCATGCCGTCGGCGCGGTCGATCCAGAAGGTGCGGATGCCGACGGCCAGTTCGCCGGTGCCCCGGTCGGCGTCGACCCAGCCGATGCCCCCGCAATAGGGGCCCCGGGGCGCGGTCTCCAGGGCGTCGATGATGCGCAGGGCACTGGACTTGGGGGCACCGGTGACACTCCCGGGCGGGAAGGCGGCGGCCAGCAGCTCCGGCCAGCCCGCGTCCGTGGGCAGCTCACCCCGGACCGTCGACACGAGATGGACGAGACCGGGGTGCTTCTCGACGACACACAGGTCCGGCACGGTCACGGTCCCCGTGGCGCAGACACGCCCGAGGTCGTTGCGGACCAGGTCCACGATCATCACGTTCTCGGCGTAGTCCTTCTGCAGCAGGTCCGCCTCCGTCCGCCCGGTGCCCTTGATCGGGCCGGACTCGACGACCCGCCCGGTGCGGCGCAGGAAGAGCTCGGGTGACGCGGTGGATATCTCGACACCGTCACCGGGCAGCCGGATCGTTCCTGCGTACGGCGCCGGGTTGCCGCGCGCGAGCAGCGCGGTGAGGGCGTCCACGTCGGCGTCGGGGGCGATGGGCGCGGACAGGACGCGGCACAGGTTGGCCTGGTAGACCTCGCCGGCCGCGATGTGCTCCCGGATGCGGCGGACGCCGGCGGTGTAGGCGGCGCGGTCGAGGGAGGTGGTCCAGGCGCCGGTCGCGGGGCCGTGCCAGGCGCCGGGGACGGGTGCCGGGACCGGTTCGGGTCGTACGTCGCTGAAGCGCGCGCAGGTCAGACGGCCCTCGAAGTCGGCAGCGACCGCCCAGAAGCCGGTGGAGTCCAGGGCCGCGGGATCGCTGGTGACATCGAGGAGGCCGGTGGCGACGCGGCCGCCGAAGCGGGCGAGAGGAGCGAGGTCGAGCACACCGTCGAGTCTATGGCGGGTGTCTCACAGGTTGCCCGGCCATGTCACCGCGGCCGCCTTGACCATGTGTTCCCGTAGTCGCAGGCCAGCACGCTGCACAAACGCGTTTTTGTGCTGGCCCCGGAATCCGCTAGAGTTCAACTCGTCGCCGCGACGCGCAAGCCGAGCGGAAACGACAAGCGGACGTAGCTCAGTTGGTAGAGCGCAACCTTGCCAAGGTTGAGGTCGCCAGTTCGAACCTGGTCGTCCGCTCGCAGGAAGTGGGGGATCTTCCCGAACCCCTACGCTCCTGGTGGAGTGGCCGAGAGGCGAGGCAACGGCCTGCAAAGCCGTCTACACGGGTTCAAATCCCGTCTCCACCTCCAAGGACGATTAGCTCAGCGGGAGAGCGCTTCCCTGACACGGAAGAGGTCACTGGTTCAATCCCAGTATCGTCCACTGGTCCGCAAGGATCCCCGCGCGATTAGCTCAGCGGGAGAGCGCTTCCCTGACACGGAAGAGGTCACTGGTTCAATCCCAGTATCGCGCACGCACCGCCCATGATCCCCGGATCGTGGTCTCGAGGACGATTAGCTCAGCGGGAGAGCGCTTCCCTGACACGGAAGAGGTCACTGGTTCAATCCCAGTATCGTCCACACACCGGAGCCCCCGGCCGTCTCGTACGGCCGGGGGTTCTTCCGTGTGCCGGTCAGCTGGAGAACAGCATGTGGCCGAAGCTCTTGTGGCGGTGGTGGCCGCCGTGACCTCCGTAGTGGCCACCGCCGTGACCGCCGCCGTGCGGGGCGCCCCAGGCGGGCGCGGGCGGGGCGGGGTAGGCCTGCGGGCCCGGGGGCGGTGGGGCCGGCTGCTGCCACTGCGACTCCACGCGGGTCAGCGCCTCCAGCTCGCCGTAGTCGAGGAAGATCCCCCGGCAGTTGCTGCACTGTTCGATCTGGACACCGTTGCGGTTGTACGTGTGCATCGGCGCATGGCACTTCGGACACTGCATGCTCGGCTCAACTCCTCGGCCGTTGGTACGTCTTCGTGTTTCCCCAGGACAGACTCCGTCCGACCCCGGTCGGTTGCACCCTACTTCGCGAATCCGGGCGTCAACTCGGGCGGGACGGAACCCATTCGGTCACAGGCGTCCACCACCGCTCCCTCCACCTCGTCCAGTGGACGGCCCGCCGCGACCGCCTTGACGATGGCGAGAGCCGCGGTCTGCACGGTGAGCGCGCGGGCCGGGACGTCCAGGGCGGGCCAGGGGTCGCCGTCGGTGGGAACCGCCGGGCCGCCGGCCGCGCGGTACGCGGCCAGGAAGCGGGTCCACTCTTCGGGCGGGAGCAGCCCGCAGGCGTACCAGGCGGCGGGGCGAGCCAGGTCCCATCCGGGGACTCCTACACCCAGGTCATCGACGTCGATCAGCTGCCAGGGGCCGTCGGGGGCCGGGTGCCGGACGAGCTGGCCGAGGTGGAGGTCGCCGTGGCAGAGGGTGGTCGTGTCGGGCTGGGGCGCCTCCGCGCGGGCCCAGGCCGGGAGCAGGGTCCAGGCGTGCAGGACGGGGGCTGCGGCGGGGTGGCCGCCGCTTGTCTCGCGGAGGCGGGTGACCGCGCGGACCGCCTTGAGGGGGCCGCGCATGGGTGGGAGAGGGGTCGGGGCGGGGGTGCGGTGGAGGCGGGCTAGGAGGGTGGCCGCGGCTTCCCAGGGGGCCGCGTCCGGATCCTCCGGGTCCACGGGGGTGCCGTAGGGCCAGAACGTCACCTGGCGGTCGTGCAGGGTGACGGGGGTGGGGTCCAGTGGGGGCAGGAGGATGCCTGGGAGGTGTGCGGCGGCGGTGAGGCGGGCGGTGAGGTCCGTGGGGTTTGTGTTGGGGGCGTGGGCCTTGGCGACGGTGGCCGCGTGGCGGACGACTGTGCCGTCGGGGCGGTCCGTGAGCGTGCGGGTTGCTCCGCAAGGGCAGGCGGAGGTTCGGGTGTGCGCCGCGGTTATGGCTCGGGCTGTCAGCTCGGGCAGCAGTTGGTGGGTGGTCACGGGGTCCCCTGGGTCGTACGGCTTTCGATGGGAGCGTACGGCTCGGTACGTGGGTCCGGTGCAGGTCGGTGGGGGCTGGTCGCGCCCACTCGGCGGAGCCGAAAATCGATGCGGCCCCGCGCCCCTATGGGGCGCTCCGGCCCAGGGTGTTTTCCCGCGAGGGCAAAGCAAAGCCGGCGCAGCTCCCCAGCTGCGCCGGCTTTTTTTGCCGTCCGCCGCACCCCCGTCCCCACGGGGTTTCATGGGTTGATGTCCCCGCCCGGACCGCTCTTCCGGGCCTGGGGTCGCCGCTCAGCGCCCCAGCATCACTCCCACGGACGACGCCTGTGTGGCCACGGTCTCCCAGCCGTCGAAGACGACGAGGAGCAGGACCGCCAGGGGAAGTGCCATCAAGGTCGCCACCAGCGGGTGGCGACGGCCCGTGCGGCGGGTGCGGAACGCCGCGTTGTACGCCTTGCGTCCCTCTTCGCGGATCAATGCCCGCGGTGCCGTGTGGGCCATGGTCCCTCTCCTGACCGTGCTCCGTTGACCGAACTCAGTTGTCGTTGGCAGCGGCGGGTGTCTGACCTCGGGGGACGAGTGCTGCACCCGCCGCTTGACCTCAAATCTAGGCGTGCGGCGGGTGCGGGTCGTCATGCCCTCGTACCGATTGGCGGGCCTCCCGGAGGATGAGCAATGACCTGCGAACTACTCCCCTGGGTGGAGACGGGGACCTAGGTCTCGGGGTCTTCCCTGAGGGGGCGTCCGGTGTGCCCCGCTTTCTCTGAGCTGTCCTCGCGCGGAACCGGCTGCTCGACCAGGGCGAGGACCCTGGTCGCCATGAAACGGGCGGTGCGGACGACGGAGCCGCTGCGGGTGACTTCGCTCACTTCCACGACACCTCGTCGTACCGCCGTCTCCACCCTGCGGCCTGCCCTGCTCGCCACCACCTCGTATGTACGTGTGGTGTCGCCGGCGTCCACCACTATCTCGACGCGATCACCCTTCACGCGCTCAATCCCCCTTCTGTGATGGTTGGTTGGGGTCGGGGGCGATATGAAGTCCTGCTCTTCGCACGGCCTCTGACCACCCTTCAAAGTTTCCCACCCGGCACTGACAATCCGTCGGTCCGAGAGGGCGCGGCCTTTGCGCGCGGGCGGCTGTGGAAACGTAAGCTGTCGCTCGTCACACGGACCGGGCAGCGGGGATGAACATGGCGATGATGCGCCTGAGGCGCGAGGACCCGCGCGTCGTCGGCTCGTTCAGGCTTCACAGACGGCTCGGCGCGGGCGGAATGGGCGTCGTCTACCTGGGCTCCGACCGCAAGGGGCAGCGGGTCGCGCTGAAGGTCATCCGGCCGGATCTGGCGGAGGACCAGGAGTTCCGTTCGCGGTTCGCGCGCGAGGTGTCGGCCGCCCGGCGGATCCGCGGCGGGTGCACGGCGCGGCTGGTCGCGGCGGACCTTGAGGCGGACCGGCCGTGGTTCGCCACGCAGTACGTGCCCGGGCCCTCCCTGCACGACAAGGTCGCCGACGAGGGCGCGCTCGGCGCGGCCGAGGTCGCCGCGATCGGGGCCGCGCTGTCGGAGGGGCTCGTCGCCGTCCACGAGGCCGGGGTCGTCCACCGGGACCTCAAACCGTCGAACATCCTCCTCTCCCCCAAGGGCCCGCGGATCATCGACTTCGGTATCGCCTGGGCGACCGGTGCCTCGACGCTCACGCACGTCGGTACGGCGGTCGGTTCGCCCGGCTTCCTCGCGCCCGAGCAGGTGCGCGGGGCGGCTGTCACGCCGGCCACGGACGTGTTCTCGCTCGGTGCCACGCTGGCGTACGCCTCGACGTCCGACTCGCCCTTCGGGCACGGCAGTTCCGAGGTGATGCTGTACCGCGTGGTGCACGAGGAGGCGCACCTGCACGGCGTACCGGACGCGCTCGCCCCGCTGGTCCGCGCGTGCCTGGCGAAGGACCCCGAGGAGCGGCCCAGCACCCTCCAACTGTCCTTGCGCCTCAAGGAGATCGCCGCCCGCGAGGCCCAAGGTCTGTCGGATGTACGACCGCCCGCGCCGCGTGGCAGCGAGGCCGACCGGCCCACGGGGCGGCTCACCGAGAGCTATCCGGAGCAGCAGCGCACGCAGGGCGGTCGGCGCCCGCAGGGTCCGCAGGGCACCCCGGCGCCGCGCGGTGCCGCCCCGCCGTCGCGGGGCGGTGGCAGTGCGTCACGCGGGGGCGGGGTCCCGTCCCGGCCGAGTCAGGCGCGGCCGACTCCGGCGGGGCGCAACACCACCCGCTCCGGCAACGGCAGCGGCAGCGGCAGCCGTCCCGCTCCGCGCAGCGGCACCGGGCGCCCCGGACCGCGCACCACAGGCACCGGACGGCGCCCCGCCAACCCGCGCCTGCTGCGCCAGCGGCTGTTCGTGTTCGTCGTGGTGACCCTGCTGGTCGCGCTCGGTATCGCGGTGGCCCAGGGCTGCTCGGGGCCGGCGCACGGGCTTGGGCGCACGGGGGGCGGTGCACCGCAGGGGCACGAGAGGGTCGTAGCGGCGGATGGGCGGTTCGGGGCTGTGGGCGGTTTCGCCGGGTAGTTCGCGGTGAGGTGTCGTGGGGTTGTTGTTTCGCCCCCGCCGCTCCTACCCGTCCCGTCCTCAGGGGCTGCCGCCCCTTTGCGGCCTTGGGGAACATCGGTACAGCCGTTGGCGCTGAGAATGATCACGGGTCTAGCTGAGGATCTCCGTATTCGGGTGAGGCTGGGCCTGGAGACGTTCGCGGAGGTCGATCTCCTCAGGGGTGAGCGAATCTTCTGTCCGGCGGATGCGTGCGGGCTTGGGCCCCAGCGGCAGGCCGTCGTCCGCCGCGGCTTCCTCAGCTTCGGCGAACGCCCGGTAGAGCGAGGCGACCGAGGGGTTCTTGCCCGCGTTCTTCCCGGTCTTGATGACCAGCTTCTTCGCGATCTCGGGGACGGGGACGCCCTTGTCCTTGAGCGCGACGGCGAAGGTGAGCATGTCGTCGTCGATGACCTTCGGGCGTCCGCCGTGGTTGCCCTTGGCCGCTGCGGTGACCTGGCCTTCGAGGGTCTTCTCCCGGATGTAGTTGCGCTCGATCTGCCCGGCGACGGCGAGTACGGCGAAGAACATGGCGCCCATGCCGTTGGGGTCGTAGATGCCGGTGAGCGGGCCGGTGAGGAGTTCGAGTTGGATGCCGCCGGCCTGAAGCCCGGCGGACAGAGTCATCAGCTCGGCGGCGTTGCGTGCGAGGCGCTTAAGCTCGTGGACGGTGAAGATGACCGGCGTCTCGGGGGCGGCCTCCTTGAACTGGCGGGCCAGGGCGAGTGCCTTCTCCAGCTCGGGCCGCACCTTGATGCGGGTGCTGATCTGCTCCTGGAAGACCTTGTGGCACTCCGCGCGGTGGAGGGCTTCGAGCTGGCTCGCCAGTTCCTGGCGGGCGGTCGACGTCCTCGCGTACCCGATCCGCACCGGCCGCTCGGTGCGGGGCGCCGGCACGACGGCGAGCGCGGGGCCCTGCTTCCACGCGCGGCCGGGGAGCCGGTCGGCGGGGACGGGGATCTCCAATTCCTCGCGGAGCGCGGGGACGAGGACGAAGCGCGGGGTGTGGTACTTCGCGGCGGTCTTCCCGCCCCGGGTTCGGCAGGCGCTGCCTGCGGGCGCGTCACAGTTCGGGCAGTCGTGACGTTCTACTGCCAATGCGGCCTGATCGGGCGTGAGATTCATGGCCGCAGCCTCTCAGAAGTGCCTCGCACAACGCGCCTGTTTTGAGAGGCCTTTTGCGAACGGCGACCTGGGGAAATGTGATTGCTCCTGGGGCTCTCGCAGAACTCTCACAGATGTTCATTTATGAGAGACCGTCATCAAGGCTGCGACGAGCTATCGGGACCTCGCCTCTGGAGGCACACTCACACGACGCGGCGCCTCACGACGAGAACGGCGAGTGCGATCGTGATCAGCGGCCAGAGCGTGTACACGATCCAGGAGCCGGGGACCGTGGCGGTGTAGCCCAGGGATCCGGGTTGCGGCCCCCAGTTTTGGACCAGGCGATTCCAGGCGGCCGACACCAGCGCGTGTTTGATGTCTGCCGACCAGCGGTTGCTCTCCGAGAACATGGTGGGCAGCATCAGCAGGGTGAAGATGCTGGTGACCATGGTCCCGGCGGCATGCCGGAGCAGAACGCCGAGGCCCAGACCGACCAGGGCACAGACTGGAGCCAGCAACGCGGATGCCACCAGCGCCCGGAACACCCCGGGGTGGGTGATCGGAACGCCGGCATGGTGCCCGTCCAGGATGGCCTGGGAGACCAGGAAGGAACCGGTGGAGGCGGCCGTGCCGACCGCGGTCCACAGCACAGCGGTGACGGCCGCCTTGGCCAGCACGACCGAGCCGCGGGCCGGGACGGCCACGGTGGTGGTGCGGATCAGCCCGCTGCTGTACTCGCTCACGACGGTGAGGGCGCCCATGCTGCTGGCGACGAGCATCAGAGTCCAGTAGCCGGCCGCCGGGTAGGCGTCGAAGGGCAGGAAATCAGCGGGGCCCGAGCCCGCGGCCTTGTCCGCCAGCGTGGCCACGGCGGCGGACCCGACGACGAACAGGAGGGTGAGGCCGATGGTCCACGGGGTGGAGCGCAGGGACCGCATCTTGATCCACTCGGAGGCGAGCAGGTCGCGGAAGCGGGCGGGCGGCCCGGCGACGGGGGTGGTCGGGGAGACGGAGGCGAGTGTGGTCATCGGGGCTGTCCTGCCACGTATTCGACGCTGTCGGCGGTCAGTTGCATGAAGGCCGCCTCCAGCGAGGCGGTATGGGTGGTCAGCTCGTCCAGCCGGATACCGTTCTCGAAGGCGAGCGCCCCGATCCGGTCCGCCGGGAGCCCGGTCACGGCGAGCTTCTCGGCGCCGGCCGAGCCCTCCGGCTCGACCGAGGCGCCCGCTGCGGTCAGCACCGCTGCCAGCTCGGCGGCCTGTGGTGTCCCCACCACAACACTGCTACCGGTGCTGCGAGCCGCGAAGTCCCGCAGCGGCTCGGCGGCGATGAGGCGGCCCCGGCCGATGACGACCAGCTGGTCGGCGGTGTTCTCCATCTCCGACATCAGGTGGCTGGAGAGGAAGACCGTGCGCCCCTCGGCGGCCAGGCGCCGGAAGAGCCGGCGTATCCAGAGCACGCCCTCCGGGTCCATGCCGTTGATCGGCTCGTCGAACAAGAGCACGGGCGGGTCGCCGAGCAGGGCGGTGGCGATGCCCAGGCGCTGCTTCATGCCGAGGGAGAATCCGCCGATGCGGCGGTTCGCCACCTCGGCCAGCCCTACCTCCTGAAGCACCTCGTCCACCCGGCGCCGCGGGATGCCGTTGCTGCGGGCCAGAGCGGAAAGGTGGGCGACGGCGCTGCGTCCGCCGTGGATCTGTCCGGCGTCGAGGAGGGCGCCGACGTGCCGCAGTCCGCGCGGGTGGCGGTGGAAGGGGATGCCGCTGACGGTGGCGGCGCCGGTGGTGGGCGCGTCCAGGCCGAGGATCATCCGCAGGGTGGTGGACTTGCCGGCCCCGTTGGGGCCGAGGAATCCGGTGACCTGGCCCGGCCGCACGGTGAAGGACAGATGGTCGACGGCCGTCTTGCTGCCGTAGCGCTTGGTGAGTTCACTGACTTCGATCACGGTACCCACACTGCCGAGCGGACCCGCGTCCGGACATGGGGCCGAGGGCGGCAATCGTGCGGCCGCACTGGCCCGTGGGCGTACGTCCCCGGGCTGATGCCACGCCCGTGGTGGCCGGTTAGTCTCGCGGCGTGAACCCCATGACGACCACTTCGTTGCCTGCGCGCATCGCGCACCGCGGCCTTGTTCCCGAGAGGCCACACCGCCGATGACGAGAACCAAGGCCGTGGCCTGGGCGGGGGGTGCCTCTTACCTCCTGGTTGTGGGTCTGCTGGTGGGGGGCGCGCCGCGGGCGTCGGGCACGGTCCACGGTGTCGGAGCACTGCTGGCTGTGAGCCTGCTCGCCGGCGTCGTGCGACAGATGCCGCTGCTGGCTCTGGCCATGGCACTCTTCGGATCCACTGCTGTGGTGGTGGGCCCTCCGAGTTCTGGCCATGAGAGCCCGGCGGCGTCATACCACGGCCAGTTCCTGTCGTATGTGGCGGTGGACCTCGTTCTGGGCTTCATCGTCGCCACCCGCGCACGGCGCGCTTCGATTGTGGCCGTGGCCGTGTCCTTCGCCGTGCAGCTCTTGGTAATCGGCGTCTTCGCGCACGGGGACAGCCTGGCCGTCAACGAGGTGATCGCTCTCCTGGCGTTCGCCGCATCCTGCATGGCCGGTCTGCTCAGTCGCGAGCGCCGCGAGCACGCGGTGGCGCTGCGTGCACAGGAGGTGGCCGAGGCCGTGACCGCCGAACGGCTGCGGATCGCACGGGAGCTGCACGACATGGTCGCGCACAGCATCGGCATCATCGCCATTCAGGCCGGTGTGGGCAGCCGGGTCATCCAGACCCAGCCGGCGGAGGCGCGCGAGGCCCTGCGCGCCATCGAGGCCACCAGCAGAGAGACTCTGTCGGGCCTTCGCCGCACGCTGGTGTCGCTCCGTCAGGCTGACCGGGGCGCGAGCACTTCGGAGCAGTCACCGCGCGCACCCTCGCCGGGGCTGGCGGACGTCGAACGGCTGGCGGCAGCCACCGCGGACGCGGGGGTACGCGTCGACGTGCGCCGCAGCGGGGAGCAGCGTCCTGTGCCGGCCGACATCGACCTGTCCGCCTACCGCATCGTGCAGGAGGCGCTGACCAACGTGGTCCGCCACGCGGCCACCGGGCGTTGCCGGGTGGCCATCGACTACGGAGACGAGGAGCTGTCCGTGGAGGTCGTCGACGACGGGCGTGGCGCCACCGGGAACGGCTCGGCCCACGGCTTCGGCATCATCGGGATGCGGGAGCGGGTCGGTCTGCTGGGCGGCGGGCTCAGCGCCGGGCCGCGCCCTGAGGGCGGCTTCCGGGTCGCAGCCCGGCTGCCGCTGCCCGCACCCGTCGGAATTCCGGTGGAGGCCCGATGACCATCCGGGTGGTGCTCGCCGACGACCAGCCGTTGGTTCGGTCCGGTCTCCGCGTGATCATGGCCGATCACACCGACCTGGAGGTCGTCGGTGAAGCCGCCACTGGCGCCGAGGCCGTCCAACTGGTCAGGGATGCCAGCCCCGACGTCGTGGTCATGGACATCCGGATGCCCGGCATGGACGGGATCGAGGCCACCCGCCTGATAACGGCCGGTCCGGCAACCACTCGCGTTCTCGTCCTGACCACCTTCGACGAGGACGACCATGTCTACGGCGCGCTCCGGGCCGGCGCGAGCGGCTTCGTGGTCAAGGACATGGCGCTGGACGACATCCTCGCGGCGATCCGCGTGGTCGCCGCCGGCGACGCACTGATCGCGCCGGGTGTGACGCGCCGTCTGATCGCCGACTTCATCGGGCGGCGTCCGGCGGCAGCTCCGGAGCGCTCCCCACGGCCGGTCGAGGGCATCACCGAGCGGGAACGGGAAGTTCTGACCCTGGTCGGACGCGGCCGGTCGAACACCGAGATCGCCGACGACCTCTTCATCACGGTGGCCACCGCCAAGTCGCACGTGTCACGGCTGCTCACCAAATTGGGCGCTAGGGACCGGGTCCAGCTCGTCATCACCGCCTATGAGATGGGGCTCGTCACCCTGCCTCGCTGATGGCGTCCCCGGCCCCCATGGCGAAGCCGGGAATACCCTGTCGCTCACGTCTCGTGTACGAGCCGCCAAAGGAGCAGCCGCCACCACGCCACCCACTGCGGCTGTAAACAGGACTGGCCGGTCCCGGGCTGGCTCAGTCCTCTCCGTCGTCGTCATCGTCGAGGTTGACGGCGTCCGGGTCGCGCAGGGGCCGCAGCCCGTCAACCGGCTGGGAGGCGGTGAAGCTGTAGCGGCCGAGCACGTTGAGGTTTCGGTGCTTGAGCGGGGACAGCCGGGCGATGTCCTCGTCCCGGATCTCGTGGCCCTCTGCGCGGAGCTGGGCAACGGCGGCGTCGATGTACCGGGTGGTCCAGAGCACCACAGCGTTGAGGACCAGGCCGAGCGAGCCGAGCTGGTCCTCCATCCCGTCCCGGTACGCCTGGCGGATAGTGCCGCGCTTGCCGTGGCATACGTCGCGGGCCAGCTTGTGCCGGGACTCCTGCACGGTGAGCTGCCGGTTCATCTGCCGCCGGTAGGTGTCATCGACCGGGTCCACGACCCGCAGCAGGTGCTCAGTCTTGGCGATCCGCCCGTACTCAGCGAATGCCTGTCCCAACGGGGTCGGGTGGCCCTCGCGGCCGAACATCCGCAGCAGGTCGTAGGCGCGGACCTGGTTGGTGACCAGGGAACCGGCGACCCGCAGCATGTCGGGCCAGTGCGTGATCACCTTGTTCAGGTTGACCCGGTTGCGGGCCAACGGCTCCAGCGGTCCGTATGTGCCGGTCTCGACGCCGGGCAGGGACGCGCGCCAGAACCGCTGGTCGTCCAGGTCCTTGAACCGGGGGCTGAAGTTGTAGCCCAGGATGCGGAAGATGCCGAACACGATGTCGCTGTACGAGGCGTTGTCGGTGGCAACCATCTCCGGCTTCACCCCGCCGTCGAGGTTCAGCAGGGCATCCAGGATGTGCAGGGAGTCGCGCGGGGTGCCCGGCACGACCATCTGCCCGATCCCGGCAACCTGGTCGTTGACGGCGTTGAGCCAGGTGATGCCGCGCTTGAACCCGAAGTACTTCGGCGACGGGGCGGCGTTGATGGTGCGCACGGGGACGACGAACCGCAGCCCGTCCACCGAGGCCAGCAGCCCGTCCCCCCAGTACCGCACGATCGGCACTTGGCCCTGCGCCTCGATCAGCACCGCGTTCGCCGCGGCGATGGTGTCGGCACGCAGGTAGAACTGGTCGACGTGCACCAACCGGGCTCTGGTCAGCGCCTCGTGGCCGGAGTTGATGACCGGGGTCATGCCGATGTTGCACGCCTCCGAGACCAGGAGGGCCACCAGGGAAGTGATCAGGTCCTTCATTCGGGTCGTGCCGTCGCCCAGGTGCACGAAAGCGTCCAGAAACCCGGTCCAGCCGTGCACCTCGAAGAGCAGTTCCGGCAGGTCGATCTTCGGAAGCATCTTCTCCACCCGGCCCCGCAGCCAGGCCAGCGACTTCGGCTCGCCCAACGCGCCGAGCTTGGACACGTTCAGCTTCGCCCGGCCGCCCGCAGGGACATCGATGGAGACCTTCGTTTCCTGCCCGGCCGTCTCCAGCCGCTCCGCCATCTGCTTCCACGCCGCGTCCAGCACCGTCACCAGCGCGGCCAGGTGCTCCTCGACCGGCATGTCCAGGCTCAGCCCGGCCAGGACATCCTCGCGGACCGCCTCCCACTCGGTGCCGTCCAGCAGCCGGGCGCGCGGGTCGGACCAGCGGTGCGAGGGAGAGGCGAACACGTCCCGGCGTTGAAGCGCGCGGTGCAGTTGCTCCAGCACGCACACGACGTACGCGTCCCGGTCCACCGCCCCCGGCGGCAGCTCGGCGTTGGCGTACACCGACTTGCGCCACGCGGCCGGCACCAGCTTGTCGTCGACCTCTCGCGGCAGCAGCGGCTTGTCCTTCACCCGCCGCCGCGCCAACGCGGGCAACCGCTTCACCCCGGCCAGGATGCGGGCCCCTCCGCTCGCCGCGTCCAGCGCCTTCGACTCGCCCAACAGCGACAGGAACGGCCGCACCGTGTTGTACCGGGTGGCCAGCGCCGCCCGCATGGCGACCGCCGCCGAGTCCTCGTCCTCCGGCACCAGCGAGACCACCATCGCGGCCGAGCTCATCACCACCGCCCGCGGCGCGATCTCCTCCACCGCCCGCCACAACGCCGCCGCGTCCAGATCCGTGCCGTGTGCCTCGACCAACTCCAGCTCCTCGAACAGCACCTTCGCCGCCCGGGCCAGGGTCCGCGACGCCTTCTCCAGCTGCGGCAGCGTCGAGAGCCGTTCCTTGTCCGTGGCCCTCTTCGCCGTGCTGATCAGCCTCGTCGCCATCAGCACCGAGAACAGGTCCAGCGCCTCGTCGATCGCCTTGGCCTCAAGGTGGCGCATCACCGCGGTGAGCATCGCCGTGCGCTTGGGCTCCGCGGCCCGCTCCAGGCTCGCGGCCTTGGACCCCAGCCCGTACCGGGCCAGCGCCGCGAGCCGGTTCGGCGGGATCTGCGACAGCCTCAACCGGCCCAGCTGGAACGCGCCGATCTCATCGACCCGCTCCAGCGACCGCGCGAAGGCCGTGCCCGTCGTGCGCGTCGGCGGCCGGCGCAGCCGCTCCAGCTCCGAGTACCGGCCGCCCTCCGGCGTCACCAGCGTGGCCACCAAGTCCGCCGGCAGCGCCGGGTCCGCGCGGTGAGCCGCCCTGGCAACGGTGGCGTGCAGCCGCTTCTCCGCGATCGTGCGAACCTCGGACACCTGCCGGGCCAGCACCGAGACACCCGGCAGCAGCACCCGGTTCCGCCGCAGCCAGCCCACCGCCTGGTTGAACAGCGCGACCGGCCCCTCCGCATGCGTCCACGCCCGGCCGTGCAAGAACGTACGGAACTTCCGACCCCACCCCGGATCGTCGTACGGGTGGTAGCCGTAGGCGTCCCGGATCTCCCACGCATGCTCGTACGCCGTCTTCAGCCGCTCGGTGTACCGCTTCACGCACGACGGGTCCTCGATGCCGAGCTGCGCGGCCAGGTGCTCGACCACCGGCCACGGCACCGCGACGGGGTCCTCCAGGAACAGCCCCACGTAGCGGACCGTGCACATCTGGAGGGCGAAGCCCAGTTGGTGATACTTCGTTCGCCGCAGCGCGATCAGATCCCGGTCGACGTCGTCCAGGAAGAAGAACCGCTCCAGCTCAGGTCTCGTCGGCTCCTCGGCGAACTTCCCGTACACCTCGGCCTGATCATCAGTTAAGAACTCCACCGGCATGGCCCGGACCGTAGGCAGGCCCCGCCCGTGATCGACGATCTTTCAGCGAACCCCCGCTCCGGGGACGATCGCTGTGCTCGCCGACCATGATCAATCTCAGCGCCAACGGCTGTACCGATGTTCCCCAAGGCCGCTTTGGCCCCGCCTGGGGGCTGCTGCGCCCACAGACCCCCGTCGGTCCTGAAAGGGCCTCGTCCTCAAACGCCGGACAGGCTGGATTGTGGCCTGGGCCAAAAGTGTGCGGCCCCAGCCCCGCCTACAACCCCGGCAGCACCCGCTCGAAGAACTCGCGGTCCGCGTCGAAGAGTGGGGTCATCGTCAGGAACTCGGCCGGGGTGACCCAGCGGACCTCGGAGACCTCGCCCGGGTCGGGGACGATGGTGCCGTTGCCTGTTTCGGTGGCGGTCCACCAGTGGAGGCGGAAACTGCCGTCGTCGGTCTCGGACTGCCAGACCTTGGCCAGGGGGGAGACCGCGAGGCCGACCTCCTCGTGGACCTCTCTGACCAGGGCTTCTTCCTGGGTCTCGCCGGGTTCGAGCTTGCCGCTGAGCGGGGCCCAGTAGCCGGAGCGGGCGGAGTCGGGGCCGCGGCGGATGACCAGGACGCGGTCCGCGCGCCGGAGGACTGCGACGATCGCCTCGCGCTGGGCCAAGCCGTTCTCCTAGAGTTCGGGGCGGCCGGTGGCCACCGCGTAGAAGGCTACGGCAGCCGCGGCGCCCACGTTCAGCGAGTCGACGCCGTGGGCCATCGGGATGCGGACCCATTCGTCGGCGGCGACCAGGGCCTGTGTGGAGAGGCCGTCGCCCTCCGCGCCGAGCATCAGGGCGACCCGGTCCATGCGGTGCGGGGCGGCCTCGTCGAGGCTCTTCGCCTTCTCGTCGGGGGTGAGGGCGAGGAGCGTGAAGCCTGCCTCGCGGACCGACTCCAGGCCCTTGGGCCAGCTGTCGAGCCGGGCGTAGGGGACGGAGAACACCGCGCCCATCGAGACCTTCACGCTGCGGCGGTAGAGGGGGTCCGCGCAGTCCGGGGAGAGCAATACCGCGTCCATGCCCAGCGCCGCCGCCGAGCGGAAGATCGCGCCGATGTTGGTGTGGTCGTTGACCGACTCCATGACGACGACCCTGCGGGTGGTCTGGAGGAGTTCGTGCGCCGTGGGGAGCGGTTTGCGCTGCATCGAGGCGAGCGCGCCCCGGTGGACGTGGTAGCCGGTGACGCGTTCGGCGAGTTCGGGGCTCACCGCGTAGACGGGGGCCGGGAGTTCGTCGATGACGTCCCGCATGACGTCGACCCACTTCGCGGACAGCAGCATCGAGCGCATCTCGTAGCCCGCGTCCTTGGCCCGTCTGATGACCTTCTCGCCCTCGGCGATGAACAGGCCCTCGGCCGGTTCGCGCTTGCGGCGCAGCTCTACGTCGGTCAGGCCCGTGTAATCACGCAGGCGCGGGTCGTCGGGATCCTCAACGGTGATGAGATCGGCCACAGGGTGATACTGCCTTGTCCTGGGTGTCGTGCCAACGGCTGGGAACGGGTTGTGTTACCCGGGGTTACGCAAGCGCCTCGGGGCCTACGGTGACGACCGCGCCGATGACGATCACCGCCGGCGGTTTCACGTCCTCGGTGCGCACGGTCTCGCCGACCGTCGCGAGGGTCGCGTCCACCCGGCGCTGAGAGGCGGTCGTGCCCTCTTGGACCAGAGCAACCGGGGTGTCGGCCGGCTTGCCGTGCGCGATCAGGGTCTCGGCGATCTTCCCTATCTTGTCCACGCCCATGAGAACCACCAGCGTGCCGGTGAGCTTCGCGAGGGACGGCCAGTCGACCAGGGAGCGCTCGTCGTCAGGGGCGACATGGCCGCTGACCACCGTGAACTCGTGTGCGACTCCGCGATGGGTGACCGGGATACCGGCCGCGCCCGGTACCGAGATCGAACTGGAGATGCCCGGCACGACCGTGCACGGGATGCCGGCCTCGGCGAGTGCCTGGACCTCCTCCATGCCACGGCCGTAGACGAACGGGTCGCCGCCCTTCAGTCGTACGACCGACTTGCCCTGCTTGGCGTGTTCGATCAGGGCGTTGTTGATGGCCTCCTGGGCCATGTAACGGCCGTAGGGGATCTTCGCCGCGTCGATCACCTCGACGTGCGGGGGGAGTTCGGCGAGGAGGTCGCGGGGGCCGAGGCGGTCGGCGATGACGACGTCGGCCTCGGCGAGGAGGCGGCGGCCGCGGACCGTGATGAGGTCCGGGTCGCCGGGGCCGCCGCCGACGAGGGCGACGCCCGGGGTGCGGGTGCGGTGGTGGGGGGCGACGAGGGTGCCGTCGCGCAGGCCCGCGACGACCGCGTCCCGGATGGCGGCGGTGTGGCGGGGGTCCCGGCCGCGCGCGTCCGTGGTGAGTACGGCGACGGTGACGCCCTCACTGTGGCCGGTCGCCGGGGTCCAGGCGGTGGCCCGGTCGGCGTCGTCTGAGCGCACGCACCAGACGCGGTGCGCTTCCGCCTCGGCGGAGGCGGCGGTGTTGGCCTCGGGGTCGGTGGTGGCGATCAGGGCGTACCAGGCGTCCGCGAGGTCGCCGTCCGCGTACGGGCGTCGCTCCCAGGTGATCTCGCCCGCGTCCGCCATCGCCTCGACGGACGGGGTCGCCTCGGGGGACACGAGGAGGATGTCCGCGCCCGCCGCGATCAGCGCCGGCAGCCGGCGCTGGGCGACCTGGCCGCCGCCCAGGACGACGACCCTGCGGCCGGTGAGGCGGAGGCCTACGGGGTAGGCGGGGTTTTCGGCCATGAGGTTGCGGCTCCTCTTTTACGGCGGGTTGCCCGGCGTGCTTTTCGGCGTGCGGTGGCCCTGACGTGCAGATTTTACGGGCAGGGCGCTGTGGCGGCTCAGCCGGTCCACTGGCTGAGCCGCCACAGCACCTTGCGGGCGCCTACTTTTCGGTCACCCCGGCGGAATCGAACGTCGCCACCTCGTGCATCGCCCGCGCCGTGCTCTGCACCAGCGGCAGGGCGAGCAGCGCGCCCGTGCCCTCGCCGAGGCGGAGGTCGAGGTCGACCAGGGGGCGCAGGCCAAGCTTGTTGAGGGCGGCGACGTGCCCCGGTTCGGCGCTGCGGTGACCCGCGATGCAGGCCGCGAGGACCTCGGGGGCGATCGCCCGGGCCACCAGGGCGGCGGCGCCGGCGCTGACGCCGTCCAGGATCACCGGCGTACGCAGGGAGGCGCCGCCGAGCAGCAGGCCGACCATGGCCGCGTGCTCGAAGCCGCCGATCGCGGCGAGTACGCCGATGGGGTCGGCGGGGTCCGGCTGGTGGAGTTCGATCGCGCGGCGCACGACCTCCGTCTTGCGGGCCAGGGTCTCGTCGTTGATACCGGTGCCCCGGCCGGTGACATCGGCGGGGTCGGTGTCCGTGAACACCGAGATCAGGGCGGCGGACGCGGTGGTGTTCGCGATGCCCATCTCACCGGTGAGCAAAGCCCTGTTGCCGGCCGCCACCAGGTCGCGGGCCGTCTCGATGCCCACCTCGATGGCCTGCTTGGCCTCCTCGCGGGACATCGCCGGACCGGTCGTCATGTCGGACGTACCGGCACGGATCTTGCGGGGCAACAGGCCCGGCGTGGCGGGGAGTTCGGATGCCACACCGACATCCACGACACACACCTCGGCGCCCACCTGGCTCGCGAAGGCGTTGCAAACGGCGCCGCCGCCAAGGAAGTTGGCGACCATCTGGGCCGTGACCTCCTGCGGCCAGGGGGTGACCCCCTGCGCGTGCACACCGTGGTCGCCCGCGAAGATCGCGACGGCCGCGGGCTCCGGGATCGGCGGCGGGCACTGCCGGGAAAGCCCGGACAGCTGCGCGGAGATGATCTCCAGCATGCCGAGCGAGCCCGGCGGCTTCGTCATCCGCTTCTGCCGCTCCCACGCCTCGCCGAGCGCCTTCGCGTCCAGCGGGCGGATCCCGGCGACCGTCTCCGCGAGCAGGTCGTGCGGGTCCTCACCGGGCAGGGCACGGCGGCCGTACGTCTCCTCGTGCACGACCCACGACAGCGGGCGGCGCTTGGACCAGCCCGCCTGCATCAGCTCGGGCTCCTCCGGGAACTCGTCGACGTAGCCGACGCAGAGGTACGCGATGACCTCCAGGTGCTCCGGCAGACCGAGCGCGCGAACCATCTCGCGCTCGTCGAAGAAGCTGACCCAGCCGACCCCGAGGCCCTCGGCGCGGGCCGCGAGCCACAGGTTCTCCACCGCGAGGGCGGCGGAGTACGGCGCCATCTGCGGCTGGGTGTGGCGGCCCAGGGTGTGCCGGCCGCCGCGGGTCGGGTCGGCGGTGACGACGATGTTCACCGGAGTGTCGAGGATCGCCTCGATCTTCAGTTCCTTGAACTGCTTCGCCCTGCCCTTCGGCAGCGACTTGGCGTACGCCTCGCGCTGGCTCTGGGCCAGTTCGTGCATGTTGCGGCGGGTGTCGGCGGAACGGATGACCACGAAGTCCCACGGCTGGGAGTGGCCGACGGACGGCGCCGTGTGCGCCGCCTCCAGCACACGCAGCAGCACGTCGTGCGGGATCGGGTCGCTGCGGAAGCCGTTGCGGATGTCACGGCGCTCGCGCATCACCTTCAGCACGGCCTCGCGCTCGGCGTCGTCGTAGGCGGGTGCGGCAGGGCCGGTGGACTCCCGTACGTCTTCCACTGCGGCCGTGCTCTCTTCTTCCTGGTCGGCGGCCCGGGTGTCCAGGTCGTCCGCGTGCTGTACGAGTTCGGGCTCACCTTCGGCGTCGGCATCGGCCTCTCGGGGGCCGGGGACGGTGGCGAAGGCTTCCGCGCCGCCCGACGGATCCTCCGTGGGGAGGGTGAGGGGGTGCGGCGGGGTCGGTGCGAGGTGTGGGGTGGTGGGCACCGAGCCCTCCACCGGCACGAAGCGGCCGAGTGAGTCGTCGGGGTTGGGGCCCACCGGGACGGCCTGGGGCACCTCGGCGAACTCGGCGAACTCGGCTTCCGGGGTGGCGGGTTCGGCGAGGGGAGCGGGGAGCTCGGAGGCGGGGGGCTGCTCGGTGGAGAGCGGGGCGTGCGGATCGGCGGCTTCCGCTCCGTGGCCCTCGGCGGTGGTCGGCTGCGGCGCGAGTGCCGGCTCCGCTTCCACCGCGAACTGCTGGTCCGGTACGGCTTCGGGCGCGGCGGTGGGCTGGAAAGCCAGGTCGCCCGGGGTCGCGTCGAGGAGGGCGGGTGAGTCTTCGACGACTGGAGTGGGGACGGCCTCCTCGACGGGCGTGACCGCAGTCTCGGGGTGTGCCTCGTCAAGGGCCGGGACCGGGACCGGGGCCGGGACCGGGACCGGGGCCGGGACCGGGACCGGGGCCGGGACCGGGACCGGGGCCGGGACCGGGATGGCTTCGGCGAGAGGCGCCGAGTCGTCGGCCGTGGGTGCGGGTTGCTCGGTGTCCGAGGCGGGGGCGAGGGGCTCGGCGTCGGGGGTGAGCGGGGTCTCGACTGCCGTAGGAACAGGGGAAGTTGACCCGGCGTCCTGGACATGGACCTCGCCGGCCTCGTCGAGGGGAGCGGTCTCCTGGGCCTGAGCGGCGTCGAAACCCTGGTCCCCCTCTGCGTGGCTCGGCTCCGCAGCGGCTACGGCTTCCGGGGTCGGGGGGACAACGAACGCGCCCTCGGGGGTCTGCGCGGCTTCGGAAACGGGGATGCCGTCCTGCACGAGCGTGGCATCGGGCGCAGGGCCTGCGCTGTGCAGGAGTTCGCCCTCGGCGCCGGAGTCGAATGCGGGCTCAGGGTCTACCCCGGCACCGTAAGCCACCCCGGCCTCAACACCCTGGTCGAACCCGGCGTCGACAGCCTCTCCGGCCCCCGGCACCGCCCCGGCGCCCAATCCCTCAGCACCTTCCGGCAGTTGACCCGCCTCAGGGACACCGACAGGTTCGGAGCTCTCCGTGCTCGCGTAAACCGAAGAAGCAGAAGAAGCAGAGGACTCCACAGCGGACGCCGTCGGCGCCGTCTCCACCGCGTACAGCTGGCCATGCCCCTGCCAGGCCTCCCCCGCGTCGGGGGCCTGCGCCAAGCCCGGGCCCGGCTCGGAAGCCGGGGTGAGCCCGGTGTCCACGGCCGTGGCGACTCCCCCGTTCACCGCTTCCGTGGCGAGCCTCGCCACCGCGGACTGGGCCGCGCCGTCGGGCTCCGGGGCCGCTTCGGCCGCCGGTGCCGGGGCAGCCGTTTCCGCGGTTCGCACCCCTGCGGCGACCGAGGAGTGGGCGCCCCAGGGGGCCGCGCCCTGCGGGGGCAGGTCACGGAGTTGGGGGGCGTCGAGGTACTCGGGGCTGGTCGTCGGCGGGCCGGACTGACGTACCGGCGCACCGGCGGGGCCGCGGTCGGCGAGGGAGCGGACCGGGCTCGCGGAGGTGTCGGGGAGGGGAGGGCCGAGGTGCAGCGGGCGGCGCGGGGTGACCGGCGCGGACGGCGGTTCGGCGAGCCGGACGCCGCCGAGGTCCACGGAGCCGCTGTCCCGGCCCGCCGTCTCGTGCGGACCCGGCTCATCCAGAACCGACTCGGGCGAACCCGACTCGGGCGAAAGCTGCCCGTGCTGAGCCGACTCGTGCGGACCCTGCCCGTACGGAGCCGGCTCGAGCGGAGCGGGCTCCTGGACGGTCTCGACGACCGGCACGGGGACGGGGGGCGGGACCTCGTTGCCCCAGGCGCCCTGGGCGCCCGGCAGTAGCAACAGGTCCTCGTCCTCGGCGGTGGTCTCGGAGAGGTAGGTGTACGCGCCGTGTGCGGGAACGCTCGGCTGTTCCACCATGCCTGCGTTCTCCGGCAACCCCTCGGCCGGGACCTGGCCGGTGTCGGTCATGCGTACCCCTCGCCCATCGGTTAGTGCTTCTACGACCCGCTCACCGGGAACGGCGCACCGACCGCCCCGCAGTGGAGAACGAGCGTGCCTGTCCAGCGGCACGAACGACCCGACGCCAAAAAGCGACAAAGCCATTGAGACGACAAAGCCATTGAATGGCATTGTCGCGGCCGTTGCGCCGTCACGGCAGCTTGATCCGCGACAGCCCGCTGTGGACTGCGCCACGTTGCGCGTCCTCCGGTTCCGCTGTATCACACACACCCCAAAACGGGCGGGTTTTCCGGACATTGGCGAACGAAGCGCCGGTCCACCCTGTGCGGTACAACGGTCCGCCAGCCTACCGCGCGCAGTACGACAACAGGATCACGGGGACGGTTCGAGGGGTCAGGAAACGCGCTCCGGGAGGAGGCCGCTGAGCAGGAACGCGACGCTCCGCTCCGTCTCCGTCCAGGCCCTGGTGTCGAGTTCGACGGACTGGAGGAGGGCGCACTCGACGTGATAGCCGTGCTCCGACAGGTCGCGGCCGACGAGTTCGGCCTCGTCGCGGGTGGAGGCGTGCGCCACGATGCGCTGCGGGCGCCGGTCGGCGACCGCGGAGACGACGGCCACTCCCCCGCCGCCGACGCGTACTACGTCAGGTTCGGGGAGGTTCTCCAGGATGTGCGGGGCGTCGCCCTTCACGATCTGGAGGTGCACGCCGAAACTGCGGGCCGCGGAGTCGGTGCGGGCGCAGGCCTGGGCGTCGCGGTCGACGGCGATGACGGCGGCTCCGGCGCGGGCCGCCTCGATGGCGAAGGCGCCGCTGCCGCAGCCGATGTCCCACACGAGGTCTCCGACGCGCGGGCCGAGGCGGGCGAGTTGGGCGGCCCGGAGCAGTTCCGTCTCGCCCTCGCCGAGCTCACCGACGTAGGCCTCGGCAGGGAGGGTCCAGCCGCGGGAGACGGCGGACGGGTCGCGGCCGGCGATCCAGCCGGCACCCTCGCCCGGGCCGGTCGTGACGGCGCGGCCGACCGGGCCGCCGATGACGATGACGACGTTGGGGTCGCGCCAGGTGCGGTCGGCGGCCTTGTCGGAGGTGAGGACGGTGACCTGTTCGTGCTCGGTGCCCAGTTCCTCGCAGATGACGAAGGTGCGGTGGACGCCCTCAAGCAGCAGGCCGAGTTCGGCGGGGCCGGCGCCCGGCGAGGTGAGAACGGCGACCTTAGTGTGGGCCCGGCATACGTTCACCGCGCGTCGCAGGGTGCGTCTGTGTGCGACGACCACCTGTGCGTCGTCCCAGGGCATACCGGCGCGGGCGAAGGCGGCGGCCACCGAGGAAACAGCGGGGACGACCTCCACCTCCAGGCCGAACTCGGGTGCGCGCAGGGTACGTACGACGCCGAAGAAGCCCGGGTCCCCGTCGGCGAACACGACCGCGGTACCGCGGCGGCCGGCGATACGGCGGGCGGCGAGGGCCACGCTGCCGAGGCGGATGCGTTCGGCGCCCGCCGGTACCTCGGGCAGCTCCAGATGGTGGGGCGCGCCGGCCACCAGGGTGGCGGCGCTCAGGGCGGAGCGTGCCGCAGCTGTCAGCGGAGAGCCGTCCCAGCCGATCACCGTGACGCGGTCGGCCATCGTCGTCAGTCTCCAGGGGTACATCGCAGGTCGTCAGGGGAAGCGGCCCGTACGCGGGCACCGTGAGGGTACCTGGTGCGGCTGGGCGGTGCTCCCGTGGTGGTACCCGCCGGATTCAGTTCCAGTCGGCGAGTGACGTGAAACCGTCGACGTCGGCGAGCTGTTCCGCCGTGCCCTCCAGGTCCTCCGGGAGGAGGCTCCACACGATGAAGTCGGTGCGGACGTCGATCCAGGTGCCGTCGCCGGCGTGGACATGCGCTATGCAGGCGTTGCGGAGGACGCCCTCGCTGATGCAGCCGATCTTCTGGGCCACCTGCTGGGAGGCGGTGTTGTCGGCGGCGGTGCGCAGTTCGATGCGCTCCAGCTTCTGGTCCCCGAACAGCCATTGGGCGGTGGCGAGCGCGGCTTCGGAGGCGTAGCCCTCGCCGCGGGCCCAGGGGGCGATGATGTACGACAGCTCCGTGGACCGGACATGCCAGTCGGTCTTGGTCAACTGGACGATGCCGACGAGCCGTTGGGTGAGGAACTCGGTGACGGCGAGGTCGAGGCCGCGGCCCGAAGTCCGTTCGGCGGGCGCATAGTTGGTGATCCACTCGCGGGCGCCGGCCTCGGTGAACGGCTGGGGGACGTCGGTCCAGGCCGCGACCTGCTCGTCGTTCATCATCTCGGCCAGGGCCTGCACATCGTCCTCGTCGAGGGGCCGCAGCACCAACCGCTCCGTGCTGATGGAGATGTTGGGGAAGGTGCTAGTCATGCGCCACTCCGTAACCTTTGGAAAATGTTCAGGGCAACCTGAACTGCCCAGCATGCAGCATGAAAGCAGTGAACCGCACCACGGGGTCCACCCGCGGTGAGCGAGTGGACCCCGTGCGTGGTGATACGCCGTATACGCCCCCGTCAGCCTTAAGTGACCGGCAGGACGGAGCCCTTGTACTTCTCCGCTATGAACTTCTTCACGTCGGCGGAGACGAGCAGCTTCGCGAGCTTCTCGACGCGCGGGTCGTCCTCGTTGCCGCGTTTCACGGCCAGGAGGTTGGCGTAGGGGTTGTCCTTCGCCGACTCCAGGAGGATCGCGTCCTTGGCGGGGCTGAGGCCCGCGTCCTGGGCGTAGTTGTTGTTGATGACGGCCACGTCCACGTCGTCGAGCGAGCGCGGGAGTTGGGCCGGGTCGAGCTCCTTGAACTCCAGGTGCTTCGGGTTGGCCGTGACGTCCGCCGGGGACGCGTCGGTGCCCGCGTCCGCCTTGAGCGTGATCAGCCCCTTCGCGGCGAGGAGTTTCAGGGCGCGCCCCTCGTTGGTGGTCTCGTTCGGCACGGCGACGGTGGCTCCGTCGGCGAGCTCGGCGATGTCCTTGATCTTCTTGGAGTACACGCCCATCGGCGGCAGGTACGCCTTGACGACCGAGATCAGGTCGGTGCCCTTGGACTTGTTGAACTCGTCCAGGAAGGGCTGGTTCTGGTAGAGGTTCGCGTCCAGCGAGCCCTCCTGGAGCGCGGTGTTCGGCAGGACGTAGTCCGTGAACTCCTTGATCTCCAGGTCGAGTCCGGCCTTCGCGGCGAGGTTGTCCTTGATGTACGTCAGGACCTCGCCGGCCGGCACGGCGGTGGCGCCGACGACGAGGGCGCCGTCGTCCTTGCCGCCGCTCTTGCCGGAGTCGGAGCCCGAGCCGCAGGCCGTGAGGCCGAAGAAGGTCACGGCGAGTCCGGCCGCCGTCATGGCGATGCTCCTGCGCATGGTGATTCCCCCTACTCGACTCAGAAGGACGGGATGACCGAACCGGCGTACTTGTCCTCGATGAACTTCTTCACCTCGGGCGAGGTCAGCAGCTTCGCGAGCTTCTTGACGCGCGGGTCCTTCTCGTTGCCCTTCTTCACGGCGAGGAAGTTGCCGTACGGGTTGTCCGTCGCGGACTCCAGGACGATCGCGTCCTTGGCGGGCTTCAGGCCCGAGGAGATGGCGTAGTTGCCGTTGATGACGGCCGCGTCGACGTCGTCCAGGGAGCGCGGGGTCTGGGCCGCCTCCAGCTCCTTGAACTTGAGGTTCTTCGGGTTCTTGGTGATGTCCGCGGGGGTCGCCTCGTTGCCCACACCGGACTTGAGGGTGATCAGCCCGTTGGCCGCGAGCAGCTTGAGGGCGCGGGCCTCGTTGACGCTGTCGTTCGGGACGGCGATCGTCGCGCCGCTCTTCAGGGCGTCGGCGCTCTTCACCTTGTGGGAGTAGAGGCCGAGCGGCTCCAGGTGGACCGTGACGACGGGCACGATGTGGGTGCCGTTCTTCTTGTTGAAGTCGTCGAGGTACGGCTGGTTCTGGAAGTAGTTGGCGCCCACCGAGCCGTCCTCCGTCGCCGTGTTCGGCGTCACGTAGTCGGTGAACTCCTTGACCTCCAGGTCGAGTCCGGCCTTTTTCGCCAGGTGGTCCTTGACGTAGTCGAGGATCTCGGCGTGCGGCGTGGGGCTCGCGGCGACGACCAGCGGTCCGCTGTAGTCGGAGGAGGCCGAGGAGGAGCCCTTGTCCGAGCCGCAGGCGGAGAGCGCGAAGGTGAGGGCTCCGGCGGCGAGGACGGCGGTGGTGAGCTTTGCGGTGTTACGCACGAAAAGTGCCTTTCCTGAAGGGTGTTGCGTATTACGGCCCCGCGTTGGGTGGTGCGGGGAGCCTTTGGGGTGGGGTGCCGGGATGGGCCTACGCGGCCTTCAGCAGCCGGAGCCTCGGCGCGGGTCCCGACCGTCCGCCGCGCCGGTGCACGGAGCGGGCCGCGTAGTCGCCGGCGAACTGGATGAGGGAGATGACGACCGCGAGGATCGCCACCGTGATCCACATCAGCTGGGTCTCGAAGCGCTGGTAGCCGTAGCGGATGGCGATGTCGCCGAGGCCGCCCGCGCCGACCGTGCCGGCCATCGCGGAGTAGCCGATGAGCGCGACGATCGTGGTGGTGGTGCTGGAGATCAGCGAGGGCAGGGACTCCGGTACGAGGACCTTGCGCACGATCGTCCAGGTGTTGCCGCCCATCGACTGCACGGCTTCGACGAGACCGCCGTCCACTTCGCGGACAGCCGTCTCGACCAGGCGCGCGAAGAAGGGAATCGCCCCGATAGCGAGCGGCACGATCGCGGCCTCGCGGCCGATGGTCGTCCCGGTGATGGTCCGGGTGAAGTTCATCAGCGCGACCATGAGGATGATGAAGGGCAGCGAGCGGGCCACGTTCACGATCTGCCCGATGACCTTGTTGGCGGCGACGTTCTGCAGCAGTCCGCCGCGGTCGGTCAGCACCAGCAGGATGCCGAGCGGAAGTCCGCCGACGACGGCGATGACCGTGGACCAGCCGACCATGTAGAGCGTGTCCCAACACGCCTGGGACAGCAGGGGCTGCATCTCGGACCAGCTCACTTGGCACCTTCCTTCAGCAGTACGGGCTCCTGGCCCAACACGTCGATCTGCAGGCCCTGTTCGCGCAGGAAGCCGATCTGCACGACGTTGTCCTCGTAGCGGCCGGGCAGTTCGATGCGCATGCGGCCGACCTGGAGTCCGCCGACGGTGTCGATGGCGGCGCCGAGGATCGAGATGTCGATGTTGTAGGTGCGCGAGAGCTGGGAGATGACGGGCTGGGTGGCGGCCTCGCCGTGGAAGGTGACGTCGACGACGGTCCGGTCCTCGCCGCCCGCCTCGCCGCTGACCGGGAAGAGCGCGGAGGCCAGCTCGGAACCGGGGGTGGCGAGCAGTTCGCTCACCGTGCCGGACTCGACGATGCGCCCGTGCCGCATGAGCGCGGCGGAGTCGCAGACCGACTTCACGACGTCCATCTCGTGGGTGATGAGCAGGACGGTCAGGCCCAGCTGCCGGTTCAGGTCGCGCAGCAGCTGGAGGATCGAGCGGGTGGTCTCCGGGTCGAGGGCGCTGGTGGCCTCGTCGGAGAGCAGCACCTTGGGATCGCCGGCCAGCGCGCGGGCGATGCCGACACGCTGCTTCTGACCGCCGGAGAGCTGGGCCGGGTAGGCCTTCGCCTTGTCGCCGAGCCCGACGAGGCCGAGGAGCTCGAGGGCCTTGGCGGACCGTTCCTTCCCCGACTTCCCGAGGATTTCGAGCGGCAGCTCGACGTTGTCCTGCACGGTCCGCGAGGACAGCAGGTTGAAGTGCTGGAAGACCATGCCGATACGGCTGCGCGCCTGCCGGAGTTCCCGTCCGGCGCGCGGCCCGCGCCCGGCGAGGGCGGTGAGGTCCTGCCCGTCGACGGTGACCGTGCCGGCGGTGGGCTTCTCCAGCAGGTTGACACAGCGGACGAGCGAGGACTTGCCGGCGCCGGACTGGCCGATGACGCCGTACACCTCGCCTTCGCGGACGTGGAGATCGACGCCGTCGAGGGCGGTGACCTCACGGCCGCGTGAGCGGTAGACCTTGGTCAGGCCCGATGTGGTGATCACTGGGGTTCCATGACTGTCGAGTACACGGGCGTGGATGTGCCCTGGTACGAGGGGGGAAATGTGCGTGGGGCGGCGGAGTCACACGGCGTTCAGCACATGGACATGCCACGGCTCGCTTCGGGGCGCGAGGCTTCGGGCGCTGGGCCCGGGGTGGTGCGGGGGCCCTCTAGAAGGCGCACATTCGACACATACAACGAGCACCGGGCGTCAGGGTCGCCTCGGTCGCAAGGGTGCGGCTGCTCGTCGTGGTCATGGAATCAGTAAAGCAGACGTACGGTCCTGACAAAGTGCCGCTGTCCGCATGTCGGACAGCGGCGGACGGCTGTCAGGGGCGCACGGAGATCTCCACTTCCCCGTCGCTGACCAGCACGGACAGGGCTGACAGGTCACTCACAACAAGGTCGGCGTCCAGCTCGTGGGCCTGGTGGGTTGTGGCCAATGCCACGGTGATCATTCCGGCCGCGCGGCCCGCCTGGAGTCCCGCCGGGGCGTCCTCGAAGACGACACAACGGGCCGGGTCGACGCCCAGCCGGCGGGCGGCGAGGAGGTAGGGCTCGGGGTCGGGCTTGCCGCGCGTGACGTCCTCGGCGACCACGAGGGTCTTGGGCAGGATGCCGGCGTGCGCGAGCCGGGCCTCGGCCAGTCGGCGGGTGGCGGAGGTGACGACGGCCCAGCGGATGGGGGTCCCCCCGCGCGAGCAGGATTCGAGCGTGGGGGAGGGCAGCGAGTCGAGGAATTCCTTGGTACCGGGCAGCAGGACGGCACCCCCGTTGGGCACGTCCTCGACCTCCAGCGCCTCGATCCGCGCGACCGCCGCCGGGACGACGTCGGCGGGCAGCAGGTCGGCGGCTATCGCCACGGCGGTCCGCCCGTGCAGTTCGACCCGGGCGAAGTCCTCGGCGGTGATCCCGAACTCCGCCGCCCACCGCGTCCAGCACCTGCGCACGGATTCGAGGGAGGAGACGAGCGTGCCGTCGTTGTCGAACAGGAGGGCCTCAGCATGGATCTTCACGTTCCCGACCCTACGGTCACCGGGTCTTTTGGCCCGTAATAGGGTCGCCGCATGCTTGATGCCCTGACGCTGGCGATCGGTGTCGCCGCGCTGCTGCTCGCCGCCTGGACCGGGTGGGCGGCCTACCGCGACCAGTCGACGAAGGACTGGCACTTCATCGGGATGGCCGTGGTCACCCTGCTGGCCACGGTCCAACTGGTGGTCGGCATCGTGCAGTTGGCGCGCGGCGAGAAGGCGGAGCAGGGCACGGCGATCTTCGTGGCGTATCTGCTGGGCGCGTTCGCGGCGGTCCCCGCGGCGGGTTTCATGTCCCTGGCGGAGCGCACCCGCTGGGGCACGGCGACGGTCGCGGCCGGCGCCGTGGTCCTCGCCGTGCTCGAAGTCCGGCTCTACGACATCTGGGGAAGCTGAGATGACCACCGTGGAAGAGAGCACCGTGGAAGAGAAGCCGAAGCGGCTCATCGGCGGGCCCGGCATGCTGCTCGTCTGGTTCTACGGCGTGATGGTCGTCGGCGCGGTCTCGCGCTCCGTCTACCAGATCGCCACCGAGTTCGACCGGGCCCCGCTCGCCTACTCCCTGTCGGCCGTCGCGGGAGTGGTGTACGGCTTCATCACGTACTCCCTGATCCGCGGCGGCGAGAAGGCCCGCAGGGCGGCACAGGCGTGCTGCGCCGCCGAACTCGCGGGGGTCCTGATCGTCGGCACGCTGACCGTGATCGACAGCTCGGCCTTCCCGGACGCGACGGTCTGGTCGTACTACGGCGCGGGGTACATCTTCATTCCCGTGCTGCTGCCGCTGTCCGCGCTCTACTGGCTGCGGAAGAACCGCGCCGACACGGTCACGCCGTAGCGACGTACGCCTCGACCGGCTTCTCCAGGACGATCATCGGTACGCCGTCGTCGCCCTGGGAGGTGCCTACGGTCTCGTAGCCCACGCGGCGGTACAGGCGGAGGTTGCCCTCGCTGCGATGGCCGGTGTGGAGGCGGAACTTCTTGGCGCCGCGTTCCTCGGCGAGGGCCGATTCGGCCGCGCGGAGAAGGCGGGCGCCGATGCCGTGGCCCTGGAGGCGCGGGTGGACGCAGAGTTTGCCGATGGCTGCGGCGCCGTCCTCCGTGACCGTGCCGCGGACCGAGCCGACCACTTCCTCGCCCAGCCGGGCCACGAAGACGCAGTCGGAGCCGAGCTCGGCCCGGACCGAGTCGAGGCTCTGGACGAGCGGGTCGATGCGGTAGTTGCCGTACAGCGCCGCCTCGCTCTGGAAGCACAGGTACTGCAGCCTGAAGATCTGCTCTGCGTCCTGCTCGGTCGCCACCGAGATGGTCACGCTCATGCCCATGTGCGCACGCCTCCCGCTCACCTGATCGCCATGTGGTCCCTCACTCCTATCCCCGTGCTTCGCGGGCCGCAACCTCCGGCGTCAGCAATCGACGAAGACATCCCAGACATCTGGAACGTTCCGGGCCGAGACTGCCCTGTGAGATACCCAACTCCCCTGCGATCTCGCGGTAGGTGAGGTCCTTGGGCGACAGCAGCGCCTCCATCAGACGCGGGCAGCGCCCCGGCAGCCGGCGCACCGCGTCGTGCAGCGCGCGGTGCCGCGCCGCAGTGAGGGCGACCTGCTCCGGGCCGCAGTCACTGTCCTCGACGGGATCATCGCCGTACGACTGTTCGAGACGGGCCGTGCGGCGGGTGCGTTGGGCCTCCGAGCGGACCGCGCGGCGGAGCCAGCGCTGGGGGTCGACCGGTGGGCCGGAGGCGTCGAGGCGCTCCAGGAGGCGGAGCCAGACGGCCTGTTCGAGGTCGGCCGGTTCGGTTCCGGAGGCATGTGCCTCGGCAGAGGCCTCGGCGGCGAGCAGTGGGCGCAGAGTAGCGACGAGTTGGTGTGTCATATGCGGCACGACGTGGCCGCCCCGGCGGAGGGTTGCCGGGGCGGCCGTCTGTCACTCCAACGGGGCGCGGGGCTCAGCCGTTGACGAAGTCCGCGCGGGCCAGCAGACCGGTGTCGGCGTTGTCGGTGAAGACACCGTCGATGCCGGTGGCGAAGTAGCGCTTGAAGGCGCCGAACACGTCGCCGTAGGCGTCCACGGCGGTGCCCTTGCGGTACTCCAGCGGCAGGAAGGGATTCTCGTTGCGCATGGTGTAGGGGTGCAGGATCAGGCCGGCCTTGTGCGCGTCGGCGACCAGGGTGGTCTCCTTGTTCAGGCTGCCGTCGGCGTTCTTCGTGATGATCAGGTCGAGCGTCGGGCCCAGGCCCTGCGCGTACGTCGCGATCTCGGCGAGGCCCTTGGGCTTGACCAGGTCGTCGACCGTGCGCGGGTCGCCCAGGTCGATGAAGTCGAAGGGCTGGGTGCCCGTACCGGACAGCAGCACCACCAGGTTGTTGCGGACGAGCTTGCTGATCTTCTGGATGCTGGTCGGTTCGAAGGACTGGATGAGAACCGGCGAGTTCCGCTTGTCCTTGCCGTGCTTGCGCAGGGCCGTCGAGAGCAGCTTCTCCATCTCGAATCCGCGCTTGCGGAAGTAGGTGGGGTGCTTCATCTCGGGGTAGATCCAGACCTGCTTGCCGCGCCTACGGGTCTGCTCGTCCTGCCACTTGAGGACCTCTTCGAAGGTCGGGATCTCCCAGCGGCCGTTGTAGAGCGTGTTGTGCGGGCGGTTGGCCGGGATGCGCTCGATGGCGCGCAGGGTCTTCAGCTCGGCGAGCGTGAAGTCCTCGGTGAACCAGCCGGTCGTGGAGACGCCGTCGAGCAGCTTGGTGGTCTTGCGGCTCGCGAACTCGGGGTGGTCGGCGACGTTCGTCGTGCCGCCGATCTCCGGCTCGTGCCGGCAGACCAGGTGACCGTCCTTGGTGGGGACGAGGTCGCCGGCCTCGACGATGTCGGCGCCCAGGTCGAGGGCCAGGTTGTACGAGCCGAAGGTGTGCTCCGGGCGGTAGCCGCTGGTTCCCCGGTGCCCGACGATGGTCGGCTTGGGCAGGTCCTTCAGACCGCCGCCGTGGCGGGCCGTCGTGGCCTCGGCGGCTCTCGCCGTGCCCGCCGGTCCCAGTGCGGCCACTCCCGCACCGAGCACGGCCGCGCCGAGGAGCGCCCGTCGTCCGGTGCCGCCCGCTCGCTCGTTCGGCCCCTGCGTTCCCTGCGTGTCCATGAAACCTCCTGGCGTCGCCCCGTCGGTGCGCGCCGATCGTAGGTGCGCGCACATGACGAGCGGGAGACCTCGGTGGGAACACGACGGTGACGCTGGATGTCGTACGGACGGACAGGTTTGACACGCCATCAGCAAGGAAGGCGAGATGCGTCACAACATGGCGGCCCGGTTACGGGACGACTCCGGAGCGACACCGCAGGTAAACGTGCGTCAACATTGCGTAAGACCTCGGTGAGCCCGATGTGCAATACGCGGGGTACCGCGAGTATCGTCCTCACCTGCACAGTTTTATATCGACCCCTTGACACCGGAGGGCCCGTTGTCCCGCTTCGTGCTCATCAAGGCAGTGCTCGGACCGATCATGCGCCTGATGTTCCGCACACGTGTGGAGGGCGCGGAGCACATCCCCGACGACGGCCCGGTGATCCTGGCCGGCAACCACCTCACGTTCATCGACTCGATGATCCTTCCGCTGGTCTGCGACCGGCAGGTGCTCTTCATCGGCAAGGACGAGTACGTCACCGGCAAGGGGTTCAAAGGCCGCCTCATGGCCTGGTTCTTCACCGGCGTCGGCATGATCCCGGTGGACCGGGACGGGGCGAACGGCGGGGTCGCCGCGCTGATGACCGGGCGCCGCATCCTGGAAGAGGGCAAGGTGTTCGGCATCTACCCCGAGGGCACGCGGTCGCCCGACGGGCGACTGTACCGGGGCCGTACCGGCATCGCCCGGCTGACGATGATGACGGGCGCGCCGGTTGTTCCGTTCGCCATGATCGGCACGGACAAGTTGCAGCCGGGGGGTGCGGGGATTCCCCGCCCCGGGCGGGTCACTGTTCGGTTCGGTGAGGCGATGGAGTTCTCCCGGTACGAGGGGATGGACCGGGATCGGTATGTGCTGCGGGCTGTTACCGACTCTGTGATGACCGAGGTCATGCGGTTGTCGGGGCAGGAGTACGTGGATATGTACGCCACGAAGGCCAAAGCCGCGTAGGGGTTCGTTTTCGGGTGCGGGTGCGTGGGGGCTGGTCGCGCAGTTCCCCGCGCCCCTAAAAACATCGCCCTTACCCTGCGTCTTCCAGCTTCTGACTCTTCAGCATGAACCATGCCGCAACCGCCGTTGCCAGCAGGACTGTTGCGCCTGCACCCGATGCCAGGCTGAGGCCGTTGACGAAAGCCTCTCTTGCCGACGTCAGCATTTCCTGAGCCGCCTGCGTCGGCAGGCTGCCCGCTGCCTCCACCGCGCCACCCAACGACTCGTGCGCCCCGCTCGGAGTGCCTGCCGGAGCTGCGAAGCCCCGGTACACGCCCGTCACGATGGAGCCCAGTACGGCGATGCCGAGGGCCGCGCCCAGTTCGTAGGCCGTTTCTGAGACCGCCGAGGCCGCGCCTGCCTGTTCCTTCGGTACGGAGGAGAGGATGACGTCGGCTGTCACCGTGAAGGAGAAGCCTGCGCCGACGCCGACCACCAGCAGTGCGGCGCCGAGGAGCGGGTAGCCGGTCGACTGGCCGAGGGTTGTCAGTACGGCGAGGGCCAGGCCGACCGCGGCGAGGCCGCCCGCGACCACCGCGCGGACCGAGAAGCGGCGGGCCGCCCGGCCCGCGATCAGACCGGCCGCCACCGCACCGACAGCGGCGGGGATTTCGGCCAGGCCCGCCTCGAACGGGCCCCTGCCCTGGACCAGTTGCAGGTACTGGGAGAGGAAGAACACCAGCCCGGACAGGCCGAGGATGGTCAGCAGGTCGGCCAGGACGGCCGCGCTGAAGCCCCGATTACGGAACAGGCGCATGTCCAACAGCGGTGCGGGAATCGTGAGTTGGCGGCGGACGAACCAGTACAGGGCCGCCGCGCCCAGTGCGCCCACCGCGAGTGCGGGCCACTCGAAGCCGTGGGTCGCGGCCTCCTTGACCGCGTAGACGATGCCGATCACACCCACCAGGGACAGCGCGACGCTGATCATGTCCCAGGGCCCGGGGTTGGGGTTCTTCGACTCGGGGAGCATCTTGATGCCGACCAGGACGAGGACCGCCATCACGGGCAGGTTGATGAGGAACACCGAGCCCCACCAGAAGTGTTCGAGCAGGAAGCCGCCGGCGACGGGACCGACTGCCGTACCGGCGGACGCCGTTGCGCCCCAGATGCCGACCGCGAGACTGCGTTCGCGCGGGTCGTGGAAGAGGTTGCGGATCAGGGCGAGGGTGGCGGGCATCAGGGTCGCACCCGCGACACCGAGCAGCGCCCGGGCCAGGATCATCAACTCCGGTGTCGTGGCATAGGCGTTGAGGATCGAGATCGCGCCGAAGGCGGTGGCCCCGACGAGCAGGATCCGCTTGCGGCCGATGCGGTCGCCGAGGCTGCCCATCGACACGAGCAGGCCCGCGATGACGAATGAGTAGACGTCGCCGATCCAGAGGAGCTGGGTGCCGGACGGCTTCAAGTCCTCGCTGATGTAAGGGGTCGCGAGGCCGAGGACGGTCGCGTCCACGGCCACCAGCAGCACGGCGAGCACGAGGACGGAGAGCGCGAGCCAACGGCCCGGGCGCTTCTCCGTCTCCGTCACAGCCGCCGGCTGCAGGGTGCTGGTCATGATTCCTCTCTCCGTGTTGCGTCTCTGCGTAGTGCGCCGCCGAGCAACAGCTCGACGGTCATGTGCGTGAAGTCCTTGGGGGCGCCCTTGCCGCTCTGTACCAGCCACACCCCGGAGGCCAGCAGGCCGAACAGCGCCTCGGTGAGCCAGGCGGGCGTGAGATCGATGCGGAACTCGCCGCTCTGCTGGCCGCGCCGGAACAGGGCGGTGATGCGGTCGTCGATCCTGGCCCAGCCGGCGTGCTGCTCCTCGCCCTCGAACAGCTGGTTCTCCGTGTAGAGGAAGGCGAGCAGACCGGCGGCCGGTTCGGCCTCGCGGACGAGTCGCCGTACGGCGTCCTCGGCACGGCCGTCGTCCAGCCGCGCCGCGTCCAGGGCGGCCTCGCACTCGGCGATACCGAGCGCCTCCAGCGCCCGTACAAGCGCGTCGCGGCCCGCGAACTGGCGGTGCAGGGTGGCCCGGCTGATCCCGGCCGCCTTGGCGACCTCGTCCATGGTCGCGGTGGACTTGCGGGTCAGCAGGGCGGCGGCAGCGCGGAGTACGTGGTCGCGGTCGAGAGCCATGAGACAACCATAACCCATGTGAGACATTCATGTCTCATTACGGGCATGGCTGCCTCACGGGTGGTCGAGCGTCGGGATCTCTCAGTGCCAGGGCAGCTGTCCGCGCTTCTCCCAGTACGTGTGCGGGTCCTCGGCGAGTACGGCGAGGCGGGCGAGCTGGTCGTCGTTCAGGTCCACGACCGCCGCGTGCAGGTTGGACGCCAGCTGACCGACCGTCGCCGCGCCGGACAGGGCCACCCCTGCCCACGGCTCGCGCAGGATGAGGGCCAGGGCGACCGCGTCGGCACCCAAGGACGTCTCTTCCGCCACGGCCTTCAGGGCGTCCGGTGCGTACGGCCCCGCCAGCCGGCCGTTGGCCATGCCCTCCTTGACGATCACCGTGAGTCCGGCGTCGTGGGCCTCGGCGAGGGCGGGGCCTGCCGAGGTCTCCAGGGCGTTGTAGGTCGACTGGACGGTACGGAAGAGGGGCTCGCCGTCGACCGTCACGGCGAGCGCGGCGCGGATGGCGTCCGCCTGGGCCGGGCCGCTCGTCGAGAAGCCGATGGTCACGCCGTCTGCGGTGGCCTCGGCGAGCCTCGCGTGGAGTTCCTTGTCGGTGAGGGCCGGGCTGTCCGGGGTCACCGAGTGAATCTGGTAGAGGTCCAGGCGATCGCCGAGCAGTTCTGCGGTTTCGCCGCGCTGGCGGTCGTAGGTCTGGACGCTGTGGTCCTTGACCTCGTGCTTCTCGGCGTCCGTGGTCCAGTCGGCGGTGTAGGTGTAGCCCCACTTGCTGCCGACCACGATGTCGTCGAGGTCGGGGTGGGCGGTCAGCCAGTCGGCGAGGAACTCCTCCGAGCGGCCGTAGGAGCGGGCCGCGTCGAAGTAGCGGACGCCCTGCGCGTACGCGGCGTCGAGGAGTTCGTGGGTGCGGGTGCGGAGTGTTTCTACGGTGCGGTTCTCTCCGAGGTCTTCGTCCCGGCCGAGGTTGATGTAGCCGGGGCGGCCTACTGCGGCGAGGCCGAGTCCGAGGTGGGCCGTGGGCGTGGTGGCGGTGGCGAGGCGGGCGAAGGGCATACCGACAACGTAACTCGGGATGCCCGTTCGCCTCAGGATTCGGGTTGTGCGGTTGATCGGCGAGTGCGGGTGCGTCGTGGTTGCTCGCGCCCACGCGGCGGAACCGCAAATCGACACAGCCCCGCGCCCCTTTACGACTTGGCGTTGGCCCAGATGTGCTGTTGGACCAGATCCGCCTTCACCTCTGCCAGTTGGATTGCCACCGCGCTCGGGGCCGTGCCGCCTCGGCCGTTGCGGGAGGCGAGGGCGCCGGGGACGTTGAGGACCGTGCGGACCTCGGGGGTCAGGTGGGCGGAGATCTTCGCGAACTGTTCGTCGGTGAGGCCGTCGAGTTCGATGCCCTCGGACTCCGCGACCTTGACGCACTCGCCGGCGACCTCGTGGGCTACCCGGAACGGGACGCCCTGCTTGACCAGCCACTCGGCGATGTCGGTGGCGAGGGAGAAGCCGGCCGGGGCCAGTTCCTCCATGCGGTCGCGGTGGATCGTCAGGGTGGCCATCATGCCGGTGAACGCCGGGAGCAGGACCTCGAGTTGGTCGATGGAGTCGAAGACCGGCTCCTTGTCCTCCTGGAGGTCCCGGTTGTACGCCAACGGGAGCGCCTTGAGCGTTGCCATCAGACCCGTCAGGTTGCCGATCAGGCGGCCCGACTTGCCGCGCGCCAGCTCCGCGATGTCCGGGTTCTTCTTCTGCGGCATGATCGACGAGCCCGTGGAGAACGCGTCGTGCAGGGTGACGAAGGAGAACTCCTTCGTGTTCCAGATGATGATCTCCTCGGCGATCCGGGAGAGGTTCACCCCGATCATCGCGGTGATGAAGGCGAACTCGGCGACGAAGTCGCGGGAGGCCGTGCCGTCGATCGAGTTCGCGACCGAGCCGTGCTCGAAGCCGAGGTCCTTCGCCACCGCCTCCGGGTCCAGGCCCAGGGAGGAGCCGGCCAGCGCGCCCGAGCCGTACGGGGAGACGGCGGTGCGCTCGTCCCACTGGCGCAGCCGCTCCGCGTCCCGGGACAGGGACTGGACGTGGGCCAGGACGTGGTGGGCGAAGAGCACCGGCTGGGCGTGCTGGAGGTGAGTGCGGCCGGGCATCGCCACGTCGGGGTGGGCCTCCGCGAGGCCGACCAGCGCGTCCTGGAGGTCGGCGATCAGGCCGCCGATCGTCCGGGCGTGGTCGCGCAGGCACATGCGGAACAGCGTCGCGACCTGGTCGTTCCGGGAGCGGCCGGCCCGCAGCTTGCCGCCGAGGTCGGGGCCGAGGATGGTCAGCAGGCCGCGCTCCAGGGCGGTGTGGACATCCTCGTCGGCGATCGTGCCCACGAAGGAGCCGTCGGCGACGTCCGCTTCGAGCTGGTCGAGGCCCCCGAGCATGCGGGTCAACTCGTCGTCCGTGAGGAGGTTCGCCTTGTGCAGTACGCGTGCGTGGGCGCGGGAACCGGCGATGTCGTAGGGCGCGAGCCGCCAGTCGAAGTGGACGGACGCGGACAGCTTCGCCAGGGCCTCGGCGGGACCGTCGGCGAAACGACCGCCCCAGAGCCGTACGTCACCGCTGTTGCTGCTCACTTGCGCTGCTCCTCAAAGGCCGTGGACGGGGTTCGTCGTTCTGTGGTGTCCCTGCATTGTCTCGCATGCATGATTATGCAGAGCTCTGCATGATTCGTCAATTTGAAAGACCCTTGAACAATCTTGAACACCAGCAACCGCTTTCCCGTACCTCTCGCCGAACGCAGGCGCCGCGTTTCCCCCCACGAGTCACCTTCAGTTCACCCCTGACCCGAGTGAGGCATTCGCATGTCCAGGGCTCTCCCCAAGTACAACAAGCGTCGCGTCGTGTTCATCGGCGGTGCCGCCGCCGTGGCGCTCACCGGTGCTGTCATCGCCGGTACCGCCCTTGCCGGGACGCCGGACAAGAGCAGCACCACGCAGAGCGCCCGCACGTTGTCCGACCCCGGGACGATCACCTGCCCGGACGTGAAGTCGCAGCTGCCGGCGGTTCCGGCTTCCGCGCAGGCCGAGGTCGACCGGAACCTCACCCTCCTCGACACGCAGATCGCCGAGGCCAACAAGCGACTCGTCGACACCGTCGGACAGGGCGGCGCCAACTTCGTCCAGAACGCCATCCTCGGCCCCCTGAAGGACAAGCGCGTCTCCACCATCGACCGCATCGCCATCGCCATCGGGCGACAGGGCACCAAGCCGACGGGCCTCGACGCGCTCGCCGCGTGCACCCTGAACTCGGCCGGTGCTACGGGTACTACGGGTTCGACCGGTGCGACGGACGCCGCGACCGCCACCCCGAGCGCGACGGCTGCCGCCACGCAGGCGGCCGGGGGGACGGACGACACCGCCGCCGGGTCGAGTGCGGTCGGGACCATTTCCTGCCCGGACGTGAAGTCGCAGCTGCCGGCGGTTCCGGCTTCCGCGCAGGCCGAGGTCGACCGGAACCTCGCCCTCCTCGACACGCAGATCGCCGAGGCCAACAAGCGACTCGTCGACACCGTCGGACAGGGCGGCGCCAACTTCGTCCAGAACGCCATCCTCGGCCCCCTGAAGGACAAGCGCGTCTCCACCATCGACCGCATCGCCATCGCCATCGGGCGACAGGGCACCAAGCCGACCGGACTGGACTCCCTGGCCGCCTGCACGCTCACCAAGTGACGTGACAGGCAGCCGTGGCCGCCCCGATGAACGCCGGCCGGGGCGGGCACGGTGATGTCCGGAGCGGGGTGCGTTGCCTGTTCGGCCCATCTGAGGTGCCGTCAGCGCGCGTGCGCTCTACCGTCTGAGCCATGCGTCCCGGTGCTCTCGCCCTTGCCTCCGCGTCTCTTCTTCTGCTGCTCGGTGCGGGGGCGGCGCCCGCGCGTGCCGTGTCGCCTCCGGTGCCCTCGCTGCTCGCGGACACCGGGGGTGGCGGTCAGCTGATCCTCGCTCAGGCGCCGCGCGCCAACTCCACTTCGGGGACGCTCAGTTGGTGGGAGCGGCGGCGAGGTGGGGCGTGGGTGAAGGTCGGTTCCGCCGTCGCTCGGTTCGGGGCGAAGGGGCTCGTCGAGGGGCGGGCTCGTAAGCAGGGGTCCTACACGACTCCCACCGGGTTGTACGACCTGCCGTACGCCTTCGGGATCAAGGGTGCGCCGAGTGGGACTCGGGTCAAGTACCGGCGGGTGCACGGGAGTTCTTGGTGGTGTGAGGACACTCGGTCGCGGGTCTACAACCGGTGGAGTGAGCCGTTGGCTCGTGACTGTCGGGCGTCCGAGTCCGAGCGGATGATCTCTTATGCGACGCAGTACGCGTACGGGGTTGTCATTGGGTACAACTACGCCAAGCCTGTGAAGGGGCGTGGGGCCGGGATCTTTTTGCATGTCAACGGGCGTGGGGCTACCGCCGGTTGTGTGTCCGTGCCGGTGGATGCGATGCGGAGGATTTTGCGGTGGGTCGATCCTGGGCGGGCGCCGCACATTGCTATCGGGACGGTGAGCGGGATTACGGCTGTCACTCGGTACTGATGCGTCGCAGCGCCGTTCAGGTGTCGGTTGTACGGCGGGTGCGGGTCGTTCGTGGCTGGTCGCGCCCACGCGGCGGAGCCGCAAATCGACACAGCCCCGTGCCCCTAGGTAGCTCCCCTGGACGGGAGTTGGACCGTGAACGTCGTTGAGCCTGGGCGGCTCTCCAGTTCCACGCTTCCCCCGTGCGCCTCCGTCACCGCCGCCACGATCGACAGGCCCAGGCCCGCTCCCCCGCCCGTTGCCGCTCCCCCGTTCTCCGCCCGGCGGCGGTCTGCCCGGGTGAAGCGTTCGAAGACGCCCGGCTGGACCTCCGCCGGGACGCCCGGGCCGTCGTCGTGGACCGTCAGGTAGGTCGCCTTGCCGTCCGTCTCCACCGACACTGTCACCTTCGTGCCAACAGGCGTGTGCAAACGTGCGTTGGCCAACAGGTTGGCCAACACCTGTTGGAGGCGGTGGGCGTCGCCGGTGACCGTGACCGGTTCCTCGGGGAGTTGCAGGGCCCAGCGGTGGTCGGGGCCTGCGGCGCGCGCGTCGGCGATGGCGTCGAGGACCAGGCGGGTCAGGTCGACGGGACTGCGTTCGAGGGGGCGGCCCGCGTCGAGGCGGGCGAGGAGGAGCATCTCGTCGACCATCACGCCCATGCGCGCCGACTCGGCCCCGATGCGTTCCAGTGCCCGGGTCACCTTGGGCGGGACGGGGTCCGGGTGGAGAAGGGCCAGTTCGGCATGGCCCCGGATCGAGGCGACCGGGGTGCGCAGCTCGTGGCTGGCGTCGGCCGCGAAGCTGCGCAGTCGTTCCTCGCTCGCGTGCCGGTGGGTGAGCGCGTCCTCGACATGGCCGAGCATGCGGTTGAAGGCACCGGCGACCCGGCCCACCTCGCTGCGCGGATCGGACTCGGGCGCCCGGGGCGGCAGTGCCACCTCGCCGCTGGCCAGTGGGAGTTCGCTGACCCGGGTGGCGGTGGCGGCGACCCGGCTGAGCGGCCGGAGCGACCAGCGCACCCAGAGCGCGCCCGCGAACCCGGTGATCAGGAGGGCGGCGCCGAAGACGATCGCGGCGACCGTCTCCAACCGGTGGACGGCGGCCTCCACCGACTCCAGCGGGAGCCCGGTGATCATCACGTCGCCGTCCCGGCCCTTGGCGGCGAGGACGCGGTACTTGCCGAGGGAGGAGAGGCGGATGGTGCGGGCCGTGCCGCCTACCGGGACCTCGGCGAGTTCCCTGCGGTCCCGTGCGGTCAGCGAGACCTTGAGGTCGGTCGTGGTGTCGTCCTTGTCCGCGGGGACGACCCCGGAGTTGGTGACGATGCCGTCGACCAGGCGGGCGCCGAAGGTGTGCGGTGCCTGCCGGCGGGTGTCGCCGCGTTCCCGGTCGTCGGCGTCGTGGTCGGTGAGCGTCTGGCCCTTGTGCTCCAGGCTGGCCGGGAACTGTGTCCCGACCTCGGTGAGCTGCTGGTCGAGGCGGCCGGTGAGGAAGCCGTCCAGTTCGACGACGGCGGCCACTCCGACGGCCGCGCAGCTGACCGCGAGCAGTACCACCAGGCCCGCCGTCAGGCGCGCCCGCAGAGTGTGCGGGCGGGGCAGGCTCCGCAGCCTGCGCGCGACGGCCCGCAGTGCCCTGCCCATCAGAGGACCGGCTTGAGCACGTATCCGGCCCCGCGCACGGTGTGGATCATGGGCGCGCGGCCGGCGTCCACCTTCTTGCGCAGGTACGAGATGTACAGCTCGACGACATGGGCCTGGCCGCCGAAGTCGTAGGACCAGACGCGGTCGAGGATCTGGGCCTTGCTGAGGACGCGGCGCGGGTTGCGCATGAGGAAGCGGAGCAGTTCGAACTCGGTCGGTGAGAGTTCGACGATCCGGCCGGCCCGGCTGACCTCGCGGGCCTCCTCGTCCATGACCAGGTCCCCGACGGTGATCCGGGGCCCCTCCTCCGCCTGGCGGGCCATGCCGGCGCGGCGCAGCAGTCCGCGCAGCCGGGCGACGACCTCTTCCAGGCTGAAGGGTTTCGTGACGTAGTCGTCGCCGCCCGCCGTGATGCCGGCGATGCGGTCCTCGACCGTGTCCCGGGCGGTGAGGAAGAGCACGCAGACGTCGGGCTTCACCTCGTGCAGGGAGCGCAGTACGGCGAAGCCGTCGGTGTCCGGGAGCATCACGTCGAGGACGACGGCGTCCGGCCGCAGTTCGCGCGCCCCGGCGAGCGCGGCGGCTCCGTCGCCGGCCGTGCGGACCTCCCAGCCCTCGTAGCGCAGGGCGCCGGAGAGCACCTCGGCCAGGTCGGGGTCGTCGTCGACGACGAGGACGCGGACGGGTGTGCCGTCGGGGCGGGTGAGGGCCGGTCGGCCGGAGCGGGTCGTGTTCATGGCACTTACCAGCATCGCCCCTCGCGGCGTCCCCGGCCGCCGCGAGGGCCTCTGAGTTTCCTCTGAGAACTCTGAGAAAGGCGCCCGCTCAGAGATCCCTCAGAGGTTGTGCCCGCACAGTTGCGTGGAGGACAGGTGAAAGGACGCACACATGGCCACCGTGTACGAGCAGCGGAAGGCGCCGCCCGTGGCGCCCGTTCCCCGGCGCCCGCCGGCGGGCCCGGTGCTCGCCCTGCTGTGGGCGGGTGCGGCGGCCGTCGTCGCGCTGTGGTGGGCGGACACCGGGTCGGTCGTCGGGGCCGCGGGCTGGCTGACGGGAGCCGGGCGGATCGCCGGGCTGCTGTGCGGGTACGCCTGTGCCGTGCTGGTGGGCCTGATGGCGCGGGTGCCGCTGCTGGAGCGGCGGATCGGCTCGGACCGGGTGGCGCGCTGGCACGCGATGGCGGGCCGGTACACGGTCTGTCTGCTGGTCGTGCACGTCGTGCTGATCCTGCTCGGGTACGCCGCCCAGGACCGCGCCTCGGTCGTGCACGAGACGGTCACCGTCGTCCTGGACTACCCGGACATGCTGAAGGCGACCTTCGGCGGGCTCATCCTGTTCGCGGTCGGCATCACCTCGGCGCGGGCCGCGCGGCGCAGGGTGAGTTACGAGTTCTGGTACTACGTCCATCTCCTCACGTATGCCGCCGTGTTCCTCGCGTTCTTCCATCAACTGTCCCTGGGCGAGCAGTTCAACGGGCGGGCCGGGGCCACGGCCGCCTGGTACGCGCTGTATCTGGGCGTGGCGGCACTGGTGTTGTGGTTCCGGGTGCTCGCACCGGTGCGGCTGAACCTGCGGCACCGGCTGCGGGTGGAGTCGGTGCACCGGGAGGCGCCGGGGGTGTACTCCGTCGTCGTACGCGGGCGGCGGATCGACCAACTCGGCGCGGAGGCCGGGCAGTTCTTCCGCTGGCGGTTCTTCGGCGAGGGCATGGGCTGGACGTCGACGCCGTATTCGCTGTCGGCGCCGCCGCGCGGGGACCGGCTGCGGATCACGGTGAAGGCGCTCGGCGACCACAGCGCGGCCGTACCGCTGCTGCGGCCGGGTGCGCGGGTGTGGGCGGAGGGGCCGTACGGCTCGCTGACCGCCGAACGGCGCACCGGGCAGCGGTCGTTGCTGATCGCGGCCGGTGTCGGGATCACCCCGCTGCGGGCGCTGTTCGAGACGCTGCCCGGCGAGGTGACATTGCTGTACCGGGCGCGTACGGCCGAAGACCTGGCGCTGGGCGGGGAGTTGGAGGCGATCGCACGGTGGCGCAGGGCGAAGGTGCTGTACGCGCTCAACGGGCCGCAGGGGCAACGGCCTTCGCTCACCCCGGCATATCTGCGCGAGGCCGTGCCCGATCTCGCCGGGCACGACGTGTACATCTGCGGTCCGCACTCCTTCGCCCAGGAGCTGTACGGGGCGCTGTCCGCCGCCGGTGTGCCGGACCGCCGTATCCACCACGAGTCGTTCGAGCTGTGAGGCCGTCGTGCATCCGTTGAAGAAGAACCGTCCGCTGCGCCGGATCGTGCTGGCGAGCGCGGTCACCGCCTCCGGCCTGGTGATGCTGCTGGCGCTGAAGCCGCACACGGCGCCCGAGGCGGCCTCGGCACCCCAGGTCGTCTCGTCGCCCGCTCCCTCCGGCAGCGCGAGCGGGAAGGCGGTGGCCGGGACGAAGACCGTCACCGGCTCGACCGCGCAGACCCGTTGGGGACCCGTCCAGGTGAAGATCACCGTGACGAACGGCAAGATCACCGATGTCACGGCCGTCCAGTCGCCGTCGGACAATCCACGCGACCAGGAGATCAACTCCTATGCCCTGCCGCAGTTGAAGAGCGAGGCGCTGGCCGCGCAGAGCGCGAAGATCGACACGGTGTCGGGAGCCACGTACACAAGTGACGGTTACCGCCAGTCACTCCAGTCCGCACTGGACTCCGCGGGACTCTGAACGCACGGGCGCAACGGCACGTACTTCAGGGCCAAGGGGCCACGCCACCCCCCTTGTGCCCCGTCCACGGAGGAACCGTGACCACCACGCTCGCAGGCGGACGTGCCGCCCGCCGACAGACGATGCGCCGCATCCGCCCGCGCCGCTCCCCAGCGACCCTGCTGCTGCTCGCCGTCTGGGCGGGCGCGGTCGGGGTGCTGTGGCTGTGGTGGCACAACACGCCGTCCATCGCCGACCAGAACGGCAAGATCCTCAACGCGGGCCGTATCACAGGCCTGTTGGCGGGTTATCTGATGGCACTCGTCGTGCTCCAGATGGCCCGCGTGCCCGCTCTCGAACGCCGGGTCGGCTCCGACCGGGTCGCCCGCTGGCACGCGATGAGCGGCCGGTACACGCTCTGCCTGGTCTTCGCGCACGTCTTCCTCATCATGTGGGGCTACGCCCTCCAGGCGGGCAAGACGCTGAGCGACATCGTCCAGCAGACCATCGACTCGGTGAACCAGCTGCCCGACATGGGCAAGGCCGCCATCGGCACCGGGCTGTTCCTGCTCATCGGCCTGTCCTCGATCGGCGGCATCCGCCGCAGACTGCCGTACGACACCTGGTACCACGTGCACCTGCTGACGTACGGCGCGGTGTTCCTCACCTTCTGGCACCAGATCACCACCGGCAACGACTTCGCGCTGACGCCGCTCGCCAAGACCGTCTGGTACGGGCTGTACGGCACGGTCACCGCGCTGGTGGTCTGGTACCGGATCCTCACCCCGATCCGGCTCAACCTGCGTCACCGGATGTACGTCGAGGCGGTCATCGAGGAGACGCCGGGCATCGTGTCCGTGCTGATCGGCGGGCGGAAGCTGCACCGGATGGGCGCGGAGGCCGGGCAGTTCTTCCGGTGGCGGTTCCTCGCGCCGGGCATGCGGTTCAGCTCGCACCCGTACTCGCTGTCGGCGGCGCCCCGCCCGAACATGCTGCGGATCACGGTCAAGGCGATCGGCGACCACAGCGCCCGGCTGCGCGAACTGCGGCCCGGCATGAAGGTGTGGGCCGAGGGCCCCTACGGCGCGCTGACCTCGCAGCGGCGCACCCGAGGCAAGGTGCTGCTGGTCGCGGGCGGTGTCGGCATCACCCCGATGCGGGCGCTGTTCGAGACGCTGCCGGGAGCGGCCGGCGACATCACGCTGCTCTACCGGGCCAACACCACCCAGGATCTGGCGCTGTGGGACGAGTTGGCGAAGATCGCCGACGAGCGCGGCGCCCGTCTGATGTACGCGGTCAACAGCCCCGACGGGGAGCGCCCCGACATCTCGGCGGACTCCCTGCGCCGGAAGCTGCCCGACATCGACAACCACGACGTCTTCATGTGCGGGCCGCCCGGCTTCGCGCAGTCGGTCTACGAAGCACTGCGCGGCGCGGGGGTCCCCGCCCGCCGTATCCATCACGAGTCGTTCGAGATGTGAGCGACGGGAGTCAGGAGCAATGAAGAAGAGCCACCCCATCCGGCGTGTTCTGCTCGCGAGCGCCGCCACCGTGTCCGGGATCGTTCTGCTGCTCTCCCTGAAGCCGGCGACCGACTCCTCCTCGGCGTCCGCGCAGGGTGCGGCCCAGGGGGCCGCCGCCGCGCAGGAGTCGCCCCAGGGCGGTGCCGCGGCGGCCGGGACCTCGACGGTCACCGGCGCCGCCACCCAGACCGAGTACGGGGTCGTCCAGGTGCGCCTGACGGTCGCCAACGGGAAGATCACCAAGGCCGAGGCCGTCCAGGCGCCGCACGGTGGCACCAGCGACCAGAAGACCGCGCTGTCCGTCCCCAAGCTGAACCAGGAGGTGGTCGCCACGCAGAGCGCGGACATCACCTCCGTGACCGGGGCGACGTACACCAGCGGCGGCTACAAGAAGTCCCTGCAGTCGGCCATCGACAAGATGAAGACCGCCAACGCGGCTTCCCCGTCCCAGAGTTCGGCAGCCGCGGCTCCCGCAGCGCAGGCCAAGACCGTCACCGGCAATGTCGCGACGACCCAGTACGGGCCCGTCCAGGTCCGGATCACGGTCGCGAACGGCAAGATCACCAAGGCCGAGGCGGTGCAGGCCCCGAGCGGCGGCACCAGCGACCAGAAGACCGCGCTGGCGATCCCCAAGCTCAACCAGGAGGCCGTGGCGGCCGGGAACGCGAACATCGACTCCGTGTCGAGTGCCACCTACACGAGCGGCGGTTACAAGCAGTCCCTGCAGTCGGCGCTGGACAAGGCCGGTGGCTGACACGGTGACCGATCCCGCGGAGGCTCCCGCCACGCTGCGGCACGCCGAGGAGGTCATGGGGACGGTGTTCTCCTTCGACATCCGCGGCGGGGAGCCCGAGGCCGTCCGGGCCGTGCTGGAACAGGCGGTCGCCCAACTGCACCGGGTCAACGAGGTGTTCAGCACCTACCGCGACGACAGCCAGGTCTCCCGGCTGGCCCGCGGCGAGCTGACCGTGGCGGAGTGCGACGCCGAGGTCGCCGAGGTGCTGGAGCTGGGCGCCGAGGCGGAGCGGGTCAGTTCCGGCTGGTTCAGCACGAACTACGAGGGCCGCCTCGACCCGACCGGCATCGTGAAGGGCTGGGCGGCCGAGCGGGCGGCCGAGCTGATCGCGACGGCGGCCGGGGTGAGCGGGGTCAGTGTGAACGGCGGCGGCGACGTCCAGATGTTCGGCACCCCGGGACCGCACCGGCCCTGGCGGGTCGGCGTGTCCGATCCGCTCCGCCCGGGCGGTCTCGCGGCCGTGATCTCCGCGGCGGGCGCCGACGAACTCGCGGTCGCCACCTCCGGTACGGCGGAGCGCGGGGCGCACATCGTGGACCCGTCCACCGGCAAGTCCGCGGTAACCGACCTGGTCGCCGTCACCGTGGTGGCACCCCGCCTCACCTGGGCCGACTGCTGGGCCACGGCCGCGTTCGCGATGGGCTCACGGGAGGGCCTGGCATGGCTGGAATCGCTCCCGGACGTGGAAGCCCTGCTCATCACGGCAGGCGACGAAGTGCGCTGCACCGGCGGACTGGCGGCCCGCCTAGGGTAGGGATCCCCCATGCGAGTCGGTCCTACGGGTATGTCAGTGGTCGTTCTGCGCCAGCCGCAGCAGATGGTCCGCGAGGGCCTGTCCACCGAGCGGGTCCCGGCTGATCAGCAGCAGCGTGTCGTCGCCGGCGATGGTGCCGAGGATGTCCTGCAGTTCCGCCTGGTCGATCGCCGAGGCCAGGAACTGGGCGGCGCCCGGCGGGGTGCGCAGAACCACGAGGTTGGCGGAGGCCTCCGCGGAGATCAGCAGCTCGGAGGAGAGCCGCCGCATCCGCTCCTCCTTCGCCGACTCCCCCAGCGGCACGCGCGGGGTGCGGAAGCCGCCCTCGCTCGGTACCGCGTAGATGAGGTCGCCGTCGTTGTTGCGGATCTTCACCGCGTTCAGCTCGTCCAGGTCCCGGGAGAGCGTCGCCTGGGTGACGCTCAGCCCGTCGTCGGACAGCAGCTTCGCCAACTGGCTCTGGGAGCGCACCGGTTGCCGGTTGAGGATGTCCACGATCCGGCGGTGGCGGGCGGTACGGGTCTGCGGCACGGCCGGCCCCGCCGACTGTTCGTGCTCCTGCGCCTGACTCATCGTCGACTCATTCTCCGGATCATCCGTCCCCCTTGGCCACGTCCAGGACACCGGGCAGCGCCCGGAGGAACGCGTCCGTCTCGTCGTCGCCGAGGTTCAGCGGTGGCATCAGCCGTACGACATCGGGGGCGGGCGCGTTGACCAGGAAACCGGCGTCCTGAGCCGCCTGTTGCACCTGGGGCGCGAGCGGCTCGGTGAGCACGATACCCAGGAGGAGGCCCGCACCCCGGACATAATCGATCAACGGGTGACGGGAACTGCCGTCAGCGCCCTCGATTCCGTCGCGCAGCTTCTCGCTCTGCTGCTTGACGTTCTCCAGCAACCCCTCGTTCGCGATGGTGTCCAGGACGGCGAGACCGGCGGCGCAGGCGACCGGGTTGCCGCCGAACGTCGTACCGTGCTGGCCCGGTTGGAGCAGGTCGGCCGCGCGTCCGAAGGCGACGGTGGCACCGAGCGGCAGCCCGCCGCCGAGCCCCTTCGCGAGGGTCACGACATCCGGGAGCACGCCTTCGTGGGCCTGGTACTCGAACCAGTGCCCGGTACGGCCGACCCCGGTCTGCACCTCGTCCAGGACCAGCAGCGCACCGTGCGCGGCGGTGATCGCACGGGCCGCCTTCAGATACCCGGCGGGCGGTACGACGACCCCGTTCTCGCCCTGGATGGGCTCGATGATGACGAGCGCGGTCTCGTCGGTGACGGCGGCGGCGAGGGCCTGCGCGTCGCCGTACGGGACGTGCGTGACATCGCCGGGCAGCGGCAGGAACGGCTCCCGCTTGCCGGGCTGGCCGGTGAGGGCGAGGGAGCCCATCGTCCGGCCGTGGAAGCCGCCCTCCGTGGCGACCATGTGCTGACGGCCCGTCAGCCTGCCGATCTTGAAGGCGCCTTCGTTGGCCTCGGCGCCCGAATTGCAGAAGAACACCTTGCCGTCCCGGCCGAAGCGCTCCAGCAGCCGTTCGGCGAGGGCGACGGGCGGTTCGGCGATGAACAGGTTGGAGACATGGCCGAGTTCGGCGATCTGCCTGCTGACGGCTTCCACGATCGCCGGGTGGGCGTGGCCGAGCGCGTTGACCGCGATACCGCCGACGAAGTCGGTGTATTCGTTGCCTTCCGCGTCCCAGAGCCTGGCGCCCGCGCCGCGGACGAGGGGGAGCTTCGGGGTGCCGTAGTTGTTCATGAGCGACCCCTGCCACCGCTGGGTCAGCTCTGCGTTCGTCACGGTCCCGGTCATCCGGCATCCCCCTGATTCTTGTCGGGCACGACCATCGTGCCGATGCCCTCATCGGTGAAGATCTCCAGCAGGATCGAGTGCTGGACCCGGCCGTCGATGACGCGAGCGGTGGTGACGCCGTTGCGGACGGCGTGCAGACAGCCCTCCATCTTCGGCACCATCCCGGAGCTCAACTCCGGGAGCAGCTTCTCCAGTTGGGAGGCGGTGAGGCGGCTGATCACCTCGTCGCTGTTGGGCCAGTCCTCGTAGAGGCCCTCGACGTCCGTGAGGACCATGAGGGTTTCGGCGCCCAGAGCAGCAGCGAGTGCCGCAGCCGCCGTATCAGCATTGACGTTGTAGACATGTCCGTCGTCCTCGCTCCTGGCGATCGACGAGACGACCGGGATACGGCCGTCCGCGAGCAGTGCCTCGATGGCGCCGGTGTCGATCGCGGTGATCTCGCCCACCCGCCCGATGTCGACCAACTCCCCGTCGATCTCGGGCAGATGCTTGGTGGCGGTAATGGTGTGCGCGTCCTCGCCGGTCAACCCGATGGCGAGCGGCCCGTGTTGGTTGAGCAGTCCGACCAGCTCGCGCTGGACCTGCCCGGCGAGCACCATCCGTACGACGTCCATGGCGTCCTCGGTGGTGACGCGCAGGCCGGCCTTGAACTCGCTGACGATGCCGTGCTTGTCGAGGGCGGCGCTGATCTGCGGGCCGCCGCCGTGCACGACGACGGGCTTGAGGCCCGCGTGGTGCAGGAACACGACGTCCTGGGCGAACGCGGCCTTCAGGTCCTCGTCGATCATGGCGTTGCCGCCGAACTTGATGACGACGGTCTTGCCGTTGTGCCGGGTCAGCCAGGGCAGCGCCTCGATGAGGATCTGCGCCTTGGGCAGCGCGGTGTGCTTACGGGTAGTGCTCATGACGAGTACGCGCTGTTCTCGTGGACGTAGTCGGCGGTGAGGTCGTTGGTCCAGATCGTCGCGGTCTCGGACCCGGCGGCCAGGTCGGCGACGATGTGCACCTCGCGGTAGCGCATGTCGACCTTCTCGCGGTCCTCGCCGACGCCGCCGTTCTTGCAGACCCACACGCCGTTGATGGCGACGTTGAGCTGGTCGGGCTCGAAGGCGGCCCTGGTCGTGCCGATCGCGGACAACACCCGCCCCCAGTTGGGGTCTTCGCCGTGGATCGCGCACTTGAGGAGGTTGTTGCGGGCGATGGAGCGGCCCACCTCGACGGCCTCGTCCTCGCTCGCGGCGTTGACCACCTCGACCTTGATGTCCTTGCTGGCACCCTCGGCGTCCCGGATCAGCTGCTGGCCCAGGTCGTCGCAGACGGCGCGGACGGCCTCGGCGAACTCGGCGTATTCCGGGGTGACTTGGGAGGCGCCGGAGGCGAGCAGCAGCACGGTGTCGTTGGTGGACATGCAGCCGTCGGAGTCGACCCGGTCGAAGGTGGTGCGGGTGGCGGCCCGAAGTGCCTTGTCCAGTACGTCGCTCTCGACGTCGGCGTCGGTGGTGAGGACGACGAGCATGGTGGCGAGGCCGGGGGCGAGCATGCCGGCGCCCTTGGCCATACCGCCGACGGTCCAGCCTGCCTTCGTCACGACAGCGGTCTTGTGGACGGAGTCCGTGGTCTTGATGGCGATTGCGGCCTTCTCGCCGCCGTGCTCGGAGAGTTGACCGGCGGCGGTCTCAACTCCCGGGAGCAGCTTGTCCATCGGGAGCAGCAGCCCGATGAGCCCGGTGGAGGCGACGGCGACCTCGGCGGCGTTCAGCCCGAGCGTGTCGGCGACCTTCTCGGCGGTGGCGTGGGTGTCCTGGAAGCCCTTCGGCCCCGTGCAGGCGTTGGCGCCACCGGAGTTGAGGATCACGGCGGAGACCTGGCCGCCCTTGAGCACCTGCTCGGACCACAGCACCGGCGCGGCTTTGACGCGGTTGGAGGTGAAGACGCCCGCGGCGGCGAGGCGGGGCCCGTTGTTGACCACGAGGGCCAGGTCCGGGTTGCCGTTCTCCTTGATCCCGGCGGCGATGCCCGCGGCCGTGAATCCCTGTGCTGCCGTCACACTCACGGCGCGACTCCGATCGTAGAAAGCCCGGTGGTCTCGTCGAGTCCGAGGGCGAGGTTCATGCTCTGGACGGCACCGCCCGCGGTGCCCTTGGTCAGGTTGTCGATGGCGCTGATCGCGATGATGCGGCCCGCTGCCTCGTCGTACGCGACCTGTACCTGAACGGCGTTGGAACCGTAGACGGACGCCGTCGCCGGCCACTGCCCCTCGGGGAGGAGATGCACGAAGGGTTCGTCGGCGAAGGCCTTCTCGTAGACGGCGCGGACCGACTCGGCGGTGACCCCGGGCTTCGCCTTGGCGCTGCAGGTGGCGAGGATGCCGCGGGGCATCGGCGCGAGGGTGGGCGTGAAGGAGACGGTGACGGTCTCACCGGCCGCGTCACCCAGATTCTGGATGATCTCGGGGGTGTGCCGGTGGCCGCCGCCGACGCCGTACGGCGACATGGAGCCCATGACTTCGGAGCCCAGGAGGTGAGCCTTGGGCGCCTTTCCGGCACCCGACGTCCCGGAGGCGGCGACGATCACGGCCTCGTTCTCGGCGAGGGAGGCGCCGTACGCCGGGAAGAGCGCGAGGGATGCGGCCGTCGGATAGCAACCGGGCACCGCGATGCGCTTGGACCCCTCCAACGCGGCGCGGGCGCCCGGCAGTTCGGGAAGGCCGTAGGGCCAGGTGCCCGCGTGCGCGGAGCCGTAGAACTTCTCCCAGTCGGCCGGGTTCTTCAGCCGGAAGTCGGCGCCCATGTCGACGACGAGGACGTCCGGGCCGAGCTGCTCGGCGACGGCGGCGGACTGGCCGTGCGGCAGGGCGAGGAAAACCACCTCGTGTCCGGCGAGGACTTCGGGGGTGGTTTCCTCCAGGACCCGGTCGGCCAGCGGCAGCAGATGCGGTTGGAGCGCGCCGAGTTTCTGGCCGGCGTTGGAGTTGCCGGTCAGAGCGCCGATCTCGACCCCGGGGTGGGCCAGGAGCAGACGCAGGAGTTCCCCGCCCGCGTATCCACTCGCTCCGGCCACTGCCGCACGTACCGCCATGGAACCCTCCTCATCGATGGCATGACTATACGTTTCGCTGCACGTTTATGCAATCCGACGCCGTGGGTACGGCGAGCGGCTGAATAGGATCGCCGACATGACGCTGCGACCAGTTCAGGTGAACATCAAGGCCCTCGACGACACGGCGGTCGGCCGGTTCTGGGCGGAGGTGCTCGGGTGGACCGTTTCCGGCGCGGAGCCCGGCGCGACGGCCGTCAAACCCGCCGGCTTCGACTGGCTCGACCCGGTCGGTGTCTGCGTCGACGTCATCGCCGTACCGGAACCCAAGACGGCGACGAAGAACCGGGTGCACCTCGATCTCGCCACCACCTCCGCCGCCCATCAGTCGGAGCTGACCGCGCGCCTGCGCTCGCTCGGCGCGACGCCCGCCGACGTGGGCCAGGGCGAGGTGCCGTGGACGGTGCTCGCGGACCCTGGGGGCAACGAGTTCTGCGTGCTGGAGCCCAGGGAGATCTACCGGGACACCGGGCCGATCGCCGCGGTGGTGATCGACTGTGTGGATCCACGGGCCATGGCCCGGTTCTGGGGCGAGGCGACGGACTGGACGCTGCACGAGGTGAGCGACGACCACGCGACGTTCCGCTCCGCCAAGGGCGACGGCCCGTATTTCGAGTTCCTCCGCACACCCGGCGTGAAGACCGTGCCGGACCGCGTCCATCTCGACCTGCTGCGGTACCCGAGCGACGATCAGGAGGCGGAGGTGACCCGGCTGCGAGCCCTCGGCGCCACCGACCTCGACGTCGGCCAGGGCGATGTCCCGTGGCGGTGCCTGTCGGACCCGGAGGGCCACGAGTTCTGCGTCCTGGCCCGCTCATCCTGACGCGTAGCCTCGGCGACGGCCCGGGCACACCCGACGAATGACGTCATACGACGGACGCCCACCCTGTTCCGACGGCATCGGCACCTTCGCACTGAGTCTCTCCCCGCTCTCCGGGTTCTGGCGCGACCACCGGCGCATCCTCACCGCCCTGCCCGCCGGGACGACCCTGGTCACGCACCTGATACTGCTGGATCTCGGCCCGAAGCCGTCGCCCGCGCACTGGTCTTCGCCCTGTCCATCCCGCCGGCCTACGTCGACACGACGGCGATCATCCGGTCGCCCGGGTTCCCGAACCGGCCGATGCGCTCGGTGTCGCGCTCGCCCTGCCGTCGTACGACGTAGCGGCCGGGCGCGATGCCCGTGCCAGCTGATCCCCGGCAGTGCTTGACCTGGAGCGCGCTCCAGGTTCTAGCGTGGTGTTCATGACCAGCGGAGAGACCGGCGGGCAGATCGGCGGGCAGATCGGCGGACAGCCCCGGAAGCCCCGCCCGCAGGACCGGGAACCCACTCTGACCATCGCCCAGGTCGCCGAGCGCACCGGACTCTCGCACGACACGTTGCGCTACTACGAGAAGGCCGGCCTGATCGAGCGGGTCGGCCGGAGCACGGGCAACCAACGGCGTTACCAGGCAGCGGACTTGGCCTGGCTGGAGTTTCTGCTGCGGCTGCGCGAGACGGGTATGTCGATCGCCGACATGCAGCGGTTCGCCGCGCTGCGGGCGGCGGGGAACGTCACGGTCGCCGACCGGCTGGCGATGCTCCGCGAGCACCGCGCCGAACTGGCCGACCGGATAAGGGCGTTGCGCCGCAACGCGGCCGTGCTGGACCACAAGATCGACCACTACGAACAGCTGCTCCTCGAAGAGTTCGAGCACGAGCAGCAGGGATCGGACGAGCTGACATGAGCGCGAGCACCACCCGTGAAGAGCGGTTCACCCACGGCCTGGAGGTCCTGAAGCGGGTCGACGGCGAGGCCGGGCAGCGGGTCGTCGACTCGCTCGCCGACATCAACCCCGAACTGGGCCACCAGGTCGTCGCCTGGGCCTTCGGCGAGATCTACGACCGTCCCGGACTCGCCCCGCGCGACCGCCAGTTGGTGACGCTGGGCATGCTCACCGCGCTCGGCGGCTGCGAGGCCCAGCTCGACGTGCACGTGAACGCGGCGCTGAACGTGGGCCTCGCGCCCGAGGAGATCATCGAGGCACTGACGCACTCCGCCGTGTACTGCGGCATCCCCAAGGCCCTGAACGCGACCTTCGCCGCGAAGAAGGTCTTCGCCGAGCGTGGGCTGCTGCCGCTGGGACAGCGGCCCACGCCGGACGCGGCGGACGCCGAAGCTACTTCTGCTTGATCCTCAGGAAGGTGATCGAGTTCGCCGGGAACGTGTAACTGAACTTGTCGGCAACGCCGTTGAAGGTCGACAGGACCGGCGCGACCGCCGTGGCCGTCTCGCTGTTCACCGCCTCGGGCGCGGCGGCGAGCGTGGTCACCTTCGCCTTGGACGCGACCTTGGCGCCGCCCAGGTCGATCGCCGTACGGGCCGCCGCAGACTGGGCGTTGACAACCTTGACGATCAGATCACCGGTCTTCGCGTCCTTGGTGACCACCTGCCGGAACGGCTCGGCCGGCTTGTCGTCGGTGAAGCTTCCCCACTCCTGCCCGTCGAGGTACAGGGTGACCTGACGGCCCCTCACCTTGATGTCGACGTCGTAGGCGCGGTCCGTCTCGATGGTCCCCGGCTTGGCGATCAGCGTCGACTTGCCGCCGTCCACGGCCTGTTCGACGGCGGTCTGGGTGTTGTTCCAGCCGCCGAGATTCCACCAGTAGTAGTTGCCGGTGTCCTTGACGCCGAACGCGACCAGGAAGCCTTCCTTCCCGGACCGCTTCGTCGCCTTCACGTGCAGGTCGTAGTCGTGCCAGGCCGGGTCGCCCGCCGACACCATGGTGTTCTCGGCGGCGGTGTCGGTCTGGACGTACTGCCCGTCCTGGAGGCTCCAACTCCCGCCTCCCGTATGGGTCCACCGGGTCGCGTCACCGGAGAAGTCGTCGGAGAGCAGCGCCGAACCGTCCGCCGCCGTCACCTTCACATCGTCGTACGCCGCGCTCGTCGCCCAGGTCGACAGGCCGACCGCGCCGGAGATCGGGGCGACAAGTGACGGTGTGCCGGTGGCAGTCGACGGCACGACACGGCTGCCGACGTTGTTCATGAACAGCTTCTGGACCTCGTAGTCGGCGGAGCCCCAGGACGCGTGGTTGTTGAACCACACCAGGTCCGGGCGCCACTGGACGTAGTCCTCGTTGGCGAACAGCGGTGCGTAGGAGGCGAGTTTGACGACGTCCGCGTTGCGTTCCAGGCCGGTCATGTAGGCAGCCTCGGCGAGGCCGTTCTTGAACGCGTTGCCACCGGAGGCGTATTCGCCGAGGAAGACCTTCGGGCCGGTGCGGTCGTAGGAGTCGTAGCGGTTGTTGTTCTGGAGGAACCACTGCGGGCTGTTGTAGTAGTGCTCGTCAACCATGTCGACATGCGCGTCCTTGTTGAGCTGCCAGGCCGTGTCGAAGGTCGAACCACTGTCGTCCGGGCCCGCGTTGGAGATCACGGTCATGTACGGATACGCGGCCTGGATCGCGGCGCGGAACTGGGTGAAGCGGGCGAAGAACTCGGTGGGGAGGTTCTCCTCGTTGCCGACCTCGATGTGGGTGAGGTGGAAGGGCTTGGGGTGGCCCATCTCGGCGCGCAGCCTGCCCCACTTCGAGGTGACCGGGCCGTTGGCGAACTCGACGAGATCCAGGGTGTCCTGGATGTGCCGCTTCAGCAGCGCGGGATCGTCGACGGCCTTGTTCTGGCCGCAGCCGGTCACCAGGGCCGGTACGACGGGCAGCGGCATCGCGCCGATGTCCTCGGCGAGGCGGAAGTACTCGTAGTAGCCGAGGCCGTAACTCTGGTTGTATCCCCAGAAGTTGGAGTTGGTGGCGCGCTGCTCGACCGGGCCGACGGTGTCCTTCCATTGATACGACCGCTTGCGCTGGTAGCCGGAGGCCGCGCTGTAGTCGTCCATGGAACCGGTGTTGACCAGGCAGCCGCCGGGGAAGCGCACGAAGCCCGGGTGCAGGGCGGCGATCTTCTCGGCGAGGTCCTTGCGCAGGCCGTTCGGCTCGTGCTTGTAGGTGTCGCGGGGGAAGAGGGAGACCATGTCGAGGGCGGTCGCGGCCGTGGAGGCGACGGTGAGGCGGCCCGTGGTGCTGGTGCGGGTCGCGGTGAACGTGGCCTTGTACTTGGCCCAGCCGTTCTTCCGCACGGCGACCTGGTGGGCGGTCGCCAGGGTGCCGCCGGTGTCCTGGAGGCTCACGGTGAGCGTGGTGCCGCTGTCGGCGCGTGCCCACACCGAGAAGTCGTACTTCTTGCCGTCCCCGACCGCGATGCCGGTGTTGTAGCCGGCGTCGGTGACGGCTGAACCGGCCGCCAGGGATAGGTAGTTGCGGTTGGTCTCGTTGAGGCGGCCGGCGTCGTTCACCACCTGGGCCGTACCGCTGACCGTCCAACCGGTCAGCGGGGTGTACGACTTGTTGTCGTCGGTGGAGTACTCGAAGGACCTGTTCTGCACGAGCTCGGCGTACAGGCCGCCGTCGGCCGCGCGGTTGATGTCCTCGAAGAAGACGCCGTACATCGTCCTGTCGATCGCGGCGCCCCGCGTGCCCGGGGCGACGGTGATCGCGTAATCGGTGACGTCGGCGGCGCGGGCGGGGACGGGGGCGACGGCCGTCGCCAGCAGGAAAGCGCTTGCCCCTAGGGCAAGTCTCAGGCGGGTGCGGCTGGTGCGTGACATGGATACTCCGCGGCTCGTGTCGGATCGTGCGCGATGCTCGAATGTCCAGTTCGAGATATCGGACGTCGGTCAGCACTTCGAACGGCAAGATAAGCAAGGGGCGTGAGCACGTCAATGGGACCGGCCCGGGTGGGGACGTAGGGTCGAGGGCATGTCTGCGTTGTCGCGGTGCCCTGGCCGCGTACGAGGAGGCCTTCCGGGCCACGGGTCACGCGGCGCACTACGAGATCCGGGCGCAGGCGGAGCGGAAGGCGCCCGCCGACTCGCCGGACGGATGGCGCCGGTGGCGCAGGAAAGGGTGACAGTGGGCGAGTTCTGGCCGGTTCCCGATGTGTTGGCGTATCTGTCCGGGAGTTGGCGGGTGCGGCGGTCGGTGCGGGATCTGGCGAGCGGGGACGAGGGCGACTTCTCGGGGACGACCGTGTTCAGCGCGCTGCCCGAAGGGGGCCTGCTGCACGCCGAGTCGGGGACCTTCACCTGGCGGGGCGTGGCCCGTCCCGCCGAGCGGACGCTGCGGTTCCTGCCGGGCACGGCGCCCGGTACGGCCGACGTGCGCTTCGGCGACGGGCGCCCCTTCCACGAGCTGGATCTGACGTCGGGACGGTATGCCGCCGACCATCCCTGCTCGGCGGACCTGTACCGGGGCGAGTTCACGATCCTGGACGCGGACCGTTGGCGGACCGTGTGGCGGGTGGGCGGTCCCGCGAAGGACCTGGTGCTCAGCACGGACTACGTGCGCGCGGGCTGAACCCGGGCCCCGCTTCGCCGGGTTGACCCGTGACTCGCTCCGGCTAGACCCGTCTCGACTGAACCGCCGCTCCGTCGAAGCGCAGGTTCCAGCGGCCTGCGCTGCCGGTGACGGTGGTCGTGGACAAGGGGCGTACGTCGAGGTTCCAGTAGGTCGAGGGCGGGGCCTTGAGGGCGTAGACCAACGCGGCCCGGATGACGGAGGGTTCGGCGACGGCGACTATCCGGCCGCCGTCCTCGATGGGCCGGGTGTCCAGCCAGCCGCCCACCCGGGCGATGAAGGAGAGCAGCGACTCTCCGCCGTGCGGGGTGGAGCGCGGGTCGGCGAGCCAGGCGTCCACCAGTGCCGGTTCGCGGGCCATCGCCTCGCCGAGCGTCAGCCCCCGCCAGCGGCCCATGTCGCAGTCCCGCAGGGCGAGTTGCACCAGCGGGGTGTAGCCGAGGCCGTCGCCGGTGGTGCGGCTGCGCGGGGTCGGCGAACAGTAGCGCAGCTCCGCCGCCGCCAGCGGCAGCAGTACCGGAGCGGCGCGCTGCACCTCGTCCCAGCCCGCCTGGTCCAGCGGCCGGTCGTCCTCGAAGCGCTCCGCGAGCAGCGGGGAACTGCGCGCGGCGGCGACGAACGTGACCCGAAGTTGCATGCGGCGATCGTGATCCCGCCGAAGTACGCAGGTCAAGGGGGGCCGGATGAGAGTTACCCAGGGTGGGCGAAACCTTACTTCGAAGTCAGGACCAGGCGGACAAGTCACTCGAAATACAGGGCCATCCACTGGTCGGGCCGTTCCAGTGGCTTGAATCCGACCTTCTCGTACACCCCGTGGGCGTCGTGCGTGGCGAGCAGGATCCGGCGCACTCCGAGCGGCCGCAGCTCCTCGCGTACGGCAGCGACGAGCGCCGTGCCGATGCCCTTGCCGCGTGCCGACGGGTCCACGTACACGTCGCACAGCCACGCGAACAGCGCCCCGTCGGTCACCACGCGCGCGTACGCCACCTGCTCCCCCGAAGCCGTGTCGTACACCCCGAAGTTCAGCGAGGACGCGACCGCGCGCTCGTGCTGCTCGCGGGGCCGGCCCTTCGCCCAGTAGGCGTCGGTCGACAGCCAGTGGTAGGTGCGGTCGAGGTCGACGCGGGCGGTGTCGGCGGAGAACTCGTAGCCGTCGGGGAGGCTCGGGATGTCGTTCATGGCCGGAGACTGGCAGTTCAGGATCGCGGACGTCGAGTGGTTTTCCGCTGCGGGCCGGTGGGGGCTGGGCGCGCCCACGCGGCGGAGCCGCAGAATGTCACCGCCCCGCGCCCCTTGAGGGGACCCGAGTTCACAAGGCCCCCTCAGCGGATCTCGTCCCACGCCGACCTCAGTCGCCGTACCCCCTCCACGATCTCCCCCGTTCCCGCGACCGCCGCGAAGCTCAGCCGGATGTGGGCGGCCGGGGGTTCGGCGCTGAAGTAGGGGCGGCCGGGGGTGAGGGAGACGCCCGCGCGGAGGGCCGCGGTGGTCAGGGGCTGCTCCTCAGTGCCGGCGGGGAGGCGGAGCCAGAGGTGGTAGCCGCCGGAGGGGATGTACGGAAGGGAGAAGTCGGGGAGTTCCAGGCGCAGGGCCGCCGTCATCGTGTCCCGGCGGGTCTTCAACTCGGCCGAGATGGCGCGGAGATGGCGTGGCCAGGCCGGTGAGCCGACGAGTTCGAGGGCGGCTTCCTGGAGTGGGCGGGGGACGAAGAAGGTGTCGACGACCTGGATGGCGCGCAGGCGTTGCAGTACCGGTCCGTGTGCGGCGAGCGCGCTGACCCGGAAGCTGGGTGAGGTGGCCTTGGTGAGCGAGCCGACGTGGACGACGACTCCGTCGGGGTCGTCGGCGGCCAGCGGGCGCGGCAGCGGCCCCGCGTCCTCGTGCACCAGCCGTCGTACGAAGTCGTCCTCGATGACGAACGCGCCCGCGTCACGGGCGATGCGCAGGACCTCCGGGCGGCGGGCGGGGGCCAGGACGGCGCCGGTCGGGTTCTGGAAGAGGGGCTGGCAGACGAACACCCGGGCGCCGGTGGCGTGGAAGGCGTCGGCGAGCAGGGCGGGACGTACGCCGTCCGCGTCGACCGGCACGGGGACCGGACGCAGACCGGCCGCCCGCGCGATCGCCAACATGCCCGGATAGGTGGGGGATTCGACGAGGACGGGTGCGCCGGGAGGCGCCAGGGCGCGCAGTGCGGTGGTCAGCGCGGTCTGGCCGCCCGCGCTGATGAGGACGTCGGCCGCGGTGACCGCTCCGCCGATGCCGCGCGCGAACCACTCGCGCAGTTCCGGCAGTCCCTCCAGCGGCGGCCGGCTCCAGACGCCGGGGCGGCGGCCGGCCCGGGACAGCGCCGCGGCCATCGCCCGCTCGGGCTGCAGGGACGGGTGCAGATAGCCGCCGTTGAACTCGATCACGCCCGGTGGCGGGACGGCCAGCGTGGCCAGGACCGCGGACGCGTCGACCGTGCGCGGTACGACGTCGACGGCACCGTCCGCGCTGAGTGCGACCTCCTGCCAGGAGGTGTCTCCCGTGACGGCGGTCGCGGCGCGGGGCGCGGCCCGGAACGCGCCCGCGCCGGGGCGGGTGACCACCAGTCCCTCTGCGGTCAGCTGCGCGAGGGCGCGCGAGACGGTCACCGGGCTCACCCGGAACCGCTCGACGAGCGCCCGACTCGACGGCAGCTTTCCACCAGGAGAGTAGCGGTCGAGTTCACGCCGTAGATGATTCGCCAGTTCGCCGACACTGCTACGCTCTTGCATGAGAGCTCATGATAGCGCTACTGCACCGAGCCCGATAGCGGTCAGCACCGCCCCCACCACCACCGGAACGGCCAAGGCGGCGAAGGCCCCCGCCGGTACGGTCCTCGCCGCGCTCGGTGTGATCGCCTTCTCCCTCACCTTTCCCGCCACCGCGTGGGGGCTGGAAGGCTTCGGCCCCTGGTCGCTGGTGGCCGTGCGCTGCGTCCTCGCCGCGCTGCCGGCGGGCGGCTGTCTGCTGGCGCTGCGTGTGCCCGTGCCCGCCCGCAGACACTGGGCCGGGCTGGCCGTCGTCGCGGCCGGAGTGGTGGTCGGCTTCCCGATGCTGACCACGCTCGCTCTGGAGACGTCCACCACCGCGCACGCGGCCGTCGTCGTCGGTCTGCTGCCGCTGACGACGGCGGCCCTGTCCGCGCTGCGCACCGGTGTCCGCCCCTCACGCGCCTTCTGGACGGCCGCGCTCGCCGGTGCCGGCGCGGTGCTCGCCTTCACGATCCAGCAGAGCGGCGGCGCGCTGACCAGCGCCGACCTGTATCTCCTCGCGGCCCTGCTGGTCTGCGCGGCCGGCTACACCGAGGGCGGCCGACTGGCCCGGGTGATGCCCGGCTGGCAGGTCATCGCCTGGGCACTGGTCCTCTGCCTCCCGCTGAGCGTGCCCGCCGCCGCGGTCGCGCTGTCCTACGACACCCCGCAGCTCACCGCGCACAGTGTGGCCGGGGTGCTGTGGGTCTCCGCCGGTTCGCAGTTCCTGGGGCTTGTCGTCTGGTACCGGGGCATGGCGGCCATCGGGGTCCCGAAGGCCAGCCAGTTGCAGTTGGCGCAGCCGCTGCTCACACTGGTGTGGTCGGTGTTCCTGCTCGGTGAGCATCTGCCGGTGGCCGCTCCGCTGACCGCGGCGGCCGTGCTGGTGTGCATCGCCGTCACCCAGCGCGCCCGGAGTTGAGGGGCGTGCGCGACCCGGTCCCGGCCGGGCAGGCCGCCGTAGACTCGAAGGGCATGGACCGCTGCTCCCGGACTCGGTGAGGAGGCGCTGCAAATGCGTGCGACCGTTGGCGACAGGCTCGTCCAGCACGGCAGGGTGGTCGGCCTGCACGACCAGGTCTCGGAGGTCGTCGAGGTGATGGGCACGGAGGGCAACCCGCCCTACCGCGTCCGCTTCCCCGACGGGCACGAGGCCGTGATGTCACCCGGCCCCGACTGCGAGGTCAGGCACCAGGACACGGAACGGTAGATCAGCGCGGGGGTTTCGCCGGCTGCCGGTAGTGGTCGGCGACCACCCGCGCCATGGCTCCGACCGGGTCCACCGCGACGTCCCGGGCGGCGAAGAAGACATGCCCGCCGACCTCCGGGTAGCGGTCGGCGAGGGTGAGGTGCCGGGAGAGTTCGACCGGGTCCTGCCAGGCCGCGGGCTGCGCCGGGTCACCCGCCTTGTAGAGCGCCTCACCCGCGTACAGCCGCGTCTTCGAGCCGCGCGCGACCGCCGCCCACCAGGGCAGCAGCTTCGCGTAGTCGGCGGGGGCGAAGCCGATGTTCCAGTACAGCTGCGGAACGATGTAGTCGATCCAGCCCTCGCGCACCCACTTGCGGGTGTCCGCGCAGAGATCGTCGTACGTCTGCACGCCCGCCCTGGTGTCGGAGCCGCGCGGGTCGGTGGCGGCGTTGCGCCACACGCCGAAGGGGCTGATGCCGAAGCGCGTGCCCGGGCGGATCTGCTTGACGCGGGCGGCGGTCTCGCGGATCAGTTTGTCGATGTTGTCGCGGCGCCACGCGGCCCGGTCGGTGAAGGCGCCGCCGTACCTGTCGTAGGCCGCGTCGTCGTCGAAGGTCTGGCCGGCGACCGGGTACGGATAGAAGTAGTCGTCGAAGTGGACCGCGTCCACGGGGTACTTGCGCACCGCGTCGAGGATCGCGTTCTCGACGAAGAGACGGACCTGCGGCAGCCCGGGGTTGTAGTAGAGCTTCCCGCCGTACGTCACGACCCAGTCGGGGTGCTTGCGCGCGGGGTGCGAGGCGACGAGCTTCGTCAGGTCGGTGCTGTTGGCGATCCGGTACGGATTGAACCAGGCGTGCAGTTGCAGCCCCCGCACATGCGCTTCCTCTACGGCCGTCTTCAGCGGGTCCCAGCCGGGGGCGACGCCCTGGGTGCCGGTCAGGTACTGGGACCAGGGTTCGTACGGCGAGGGCCACAACGCGTCGGCGGTGGGCCGGACTTGGAAGATCACCGCGTTGAGGCGGTCGCGGACCGCCGTGTCGAGGTGGGCGATCAGTTCGGTGCGCTGCTGCGCGGCGGTCAGGCCCGGGCGGGAGGGCCAGTCGCGGTTGGCCACCGTCGCCAGCCACACGCCCCGCATCTCGGTGACCGCGCGCGGACGCCCGGCCGCCACCGGAGCGCGCCCGGTGTCCGCCGCCGCACTGCCCGTGGTCGCCAGGGTCGACAGCGCCGCCATCGCGAACGCCCGACGTGACAATCGCCCCATCTGCACACCCCCATACGCTGTGGATCCGTGCGGTCACGGATCGTCTCCGCGCCCCAGGATGCCCGACCCCGGCGATCGATCATCGATACTTGCGGGTAACGTGCACGATCGGAGCAGACTCCGGACAACGGGGTTCCAACAGAGCCCGCAGTAGCAGCGAAGGGGACGATGTGACGGACATCCCGGCGGGAGACATCTCGCGCGTCGGAGTGGTCGGCTGCGGCCAGATGGGCGCCGGTATCGCCGAGGTGTGCGCCCGCGCCGGCCTGGACGTGAAGGTCGCCGAGACCACCGGCGAGGCCCTGGAGATCGGCCGGACCCGGCTGTTCAACTCCCTGTCCAAGGCCGCCGAACGCGGCAAGATCTCCGCCGAGGAACTGGCCGGGACCCGGGCGCGGCTCAGCTTCACCACCGACCTCGGCGAGTTCGCCGACCGCGACCTCGTCATCGAGGCCGTCGTCGAGAACGAGCAGGTCAAGACCGAGATCTTCCAGGTGCTCGACCAGGTCGTGACCCGCCCCGACGCGATCCTCGCCTCCAACACCTCCTCGATCCCGCTGGTGCGGCTCGCGGTCACCACCTCACGCCCCGACCAGGTCATCGGCATCCACTTCTTCAACCCGGCCCCGGTACAGCAACTCGTCGAGCTGATCCCGGCGTTGACCACCTCCGAGGGCACGCTCGGCCGCGCCCAGCTGTTCACCGAGAAGGTGCTCGGCAAGCACGCGATCCGCGCCCAGGACCGCTCCGGCTTCGTGGTCAACGCGTTGCTGATCCCCTATCTCCTGTCCGCGATCCGGATGTTCGAGTCGGGCATCGCCAGCCGCGAGGACATCGACAACGGCATGGAACTGGGCTGCGCCCACCCGATGGGCCCGCTGAAGCTGTCCGACCTGATCGGCCTGGACACGGTGGCCTCGGTCGCGTACTCGATGTACGAGGAGTACAAGGAGCCGCTGTACGCCGCTCCCCCGCTGCTCCAGCGCATGGTCGACGCGGGGCGGCTGGGCCGGAAGTCCGGCTCGGGGTTCTACACCTACGACTGAGCGCGCACCGCGCGGCAACTCACCGTGATATCGCGGCCGTTACGGGCCCGGCGCTCTTCGGAGTGCCGGGCCCGCGGCATTCACACACCGTGTGCGCGCCGGGCCCGCATATGCCGCTCGCACACTCTCCCCCGGTGTCCACCAGGCGAGTTGACTCTTCATGCGCATGCAAGGGATGTTCCGACTACGGAAAGGAGCGGACACGTGACCGCCGACCCCGAGCATCCCGTGGTCCATGGAGAACTCGCAGAGTTACGCCGCCGCCTCGACGTCGCCTACGCGCGGGTCGAGGGAGGGCTGGCCCTGCTCAGCCATCGCACCGAGGAGACGGACAAGGAAGTGGATGATCTGAGCGCGCGAATCGTTGCACTGGAGCACACGCGGTGGCCGCTGCCGGCTATTGCCGCGCTGACCGCCGTGGGTGCCCTTGTCGTGACTGTCTGGCAGGCCTTGGGACGCTAGACGTTCCGGTGGAAGGCCGGTGGGTTCTCTGCGGGTCCGTTGTGGCTGGTCGCGCCCACGCGGCGGAGCCGCAGAATGTCACCGCCCCGCGCCCCTATGGGGCGCTGCAGAAACCGGCGCTGTGTCCGCTCCTGGCCTCAGGTGGTGCAACAGCAGTAACGCGGCCGCCATGTTGGCGGCCGGGACCTCCCCGCGGGCGACCATGTCGGGTACGAGTTTGAGCGGTACCCATTCCCGGCGGTCCGACTCGAAGTCGTCCACGGGGTGTCCGGTGTACTCGCCCTCGTCGGCCCAGTAGATGTGGTGCCGGGCGTCCGTGAGCCCGTTGGACGGCTCCACGCTCATCAGGTGGTGCAGGGGCCCCGGCCGCCAGCCGGTCTCCTCCTCCAGTTCCCTGGCGGCGGCCCGCGCGATGTCCTCGCCGTCCTCGACGACGCCCGCCGCGAGCTCCCACCCCCAGCTGTCGGTGATGAAGCGGTGCCGCCACAGGAGGAGAACTTCGTTCGCCTCGTTCACGACCGTCGCCACCGCCACCGGCCTCAGCCGTATGAGGAAGTGGTCGAGGTGCTGGCCGTCGGGTAGTTCGACATCCGCGAGATTGACGCTGAACCAGCGGTTTGAGTACACAGTTTGTTCGTTCTGTTTCGTCCACTGCACGGTTCTGCCACCTTCCGTCGAGTAAGTGGCAATATCGCAGCAGGGACTGTGTTGTGGTCTACGGCGTCTTTACAGCGGTACGCGCAGTGCCCCGTCGATGAGTTCGGCCGCCTCGGCCGTACCCGCGCAGTCGCTGCGCACCAGGTACTCGCGCACCGCGCGGAGTCTGTCGCGCAGCCGCTGGGACTCCATCCCCCTGGCCTGTTCGGCCATCTGCAGCGCGGTGGCCACCGCTTTGTCGGCGTTTCCCTGGCGCAGTTCGATCTGGCTGAGCATGGCGAGCCGGTGCACCCGGCCCCGGTCGTGCGCCGGAGTGTCAACGGCCGCCGTGGCGTGCTCCCCCGCCGCCGTCAGATCGCCGAGGCTGAGCAGCGCCTCCGCCACCTGGACGTTGACCAGGCCCGGCTGGACATAGCCGGTCTCGTCGGGTTCGTATCCGCGCCGGATGCGTTCGGCGGCCTGCTCGGCCCGCCGGATGCAGGACAGCGCGCTCGTGCCGTCGCCGAGGTGGGCGTACGCCTTCGCCTGCATCGCGTACAGGTCGGAGGCGAGTGCCGGGGTGATCTGCCGGCCCGCGGCCCGCAGCGCGGCCTCCGCGAAGGCGACGGCCTGGCGGAACTCCCGCATGAACAGCGACTGGTTGACGAGCAGTGCGATGACGTACGCGCCAAGTCCCCTGTCGTTACTGGCCTTTGCGAGCCGCAGCGCCTGGTGGAAGTAGCGCTGGGCGAGTCCGTGCGCGTCGGAGTCGTAGGCGCAGATGCCCGCGATCGCCACCAACCCGCCGGTCGCCCGATGCAGTTGGCGGCCGGTGGCGTCGGTGTAGCTGCCGCGCAGCAGCGGGGCGGTCTCGGAATTGAGGAAGCCGACGATGCGGGTGCGGGTCGCCACGCCGCCGGCCTTGCGGTACATCTGCTCGTAGTGGGCGCGGGCCGCGCGCAGCATCTCGATGTCGGCCATGCTCACCCGGTGCCGGCCCCCGCGCGAGACGTCCACGTCGTCCGGTGGGTTCTCCCACTCCCACACCGGCATCACGGCGGGGGTTCCGGTGACCGCGGGCGCCCCGAGGATGTGCGGGCGCTGCTGCTCGTCGGAGCGCCACAGGGCGGTGGCCCGTTCGACGAAGCCGGAGAGGGAGGTGCCGTGCGGGGTGGCGGGTTCGCCGGGTACGCCGAGGCCGATGTCGTCGAGCGTGACGGGCCGGTGCAGGCGGGTCGCGAGCACCTCACAGATCAGGTCGGGGACCTGGCCCCGTGGGCGCTGGCCCTTCAACCACCTTGCCACGGCGGTGTGTTCGTACCGGAGTGCGAGGCCTCGGGGCCGGCCGGCCTGGTTCACATGTGCGGCGAGTCCCGCGTGCGAGATGCCCGCCTCGTCCAGGATGGCGTCGAGAAGTGTGTTGGGCTGCATGGAGGGCCCCCCGGTGACTCGGTGCGGACAGAGTAGTGCGGTTGGGTTCACACGGGGTGTGAACGGAGTGCGTGGATCCGGGGTGTGTGCGCGCTGTCGCGGAGAGTTTCCAACCGGTTGACTGGATTGCCTCGCAAGAGGCCGGCCGGGCCGCCGGCTCCCCCTCGTAAGTGCGGCGGCCTGGCTTTGCGGGCGGAACGGTGCGACTAGACACCGTTGCGTTGTGGGTAGTTCGTCGGGTGCGGGTGCGTCGTCGCTGAGTGCGCAGTTCCCTGCGGCCCTGAGGGTGTGGATGCGGGCCTGCGGTCATTGCGGAGGACGAGTATCGCCACATCATCCGTCGGGGTGCCGCCCGTGTGGCGCAGTAATGCCGTGAAGACCGAGCCGAGCACGGACTGCGGTACGGGCAGCGGGTGTTGGGCCACCACCTTTGCCAAGACATCCCTCAACGGGAAGAAGCGGCCCCGCGCGTCGCGGGCGTCCTCCGCTCCGTCCGTGTACAGGAACAGCGCCTCGCCCGGGAGCAGTTGACCGCAGCAGACGAAAGGCAGCGCCGTCGGCAGGGGAAACGGGCCGAGAGGCGGAAGAGGATCTGCCCGGGCCAGCGGCTCGGCACCCGTCCCGCTCAACCGATACGGCCACGGATGGCCGCAGTTGAGAGCGCGGAGTTCGCCGTCCGCGCCGATCTCCAGCAGCAGTACCGTGACGAACTCCTCGGCCACCTGGCTGTCGGGGTCCAGCGCGCCCGACGCCGGGTGTTCCGCGCGGGCGCGTTCGCGCAGGTGGCGGGCGAGGGCGCGGTCGAGGCGGCGTAGGACGCCCTCCAGGTCGGGTTCGTCGTGGGCGGCCTCGCGGAAGCTGCCGAGGACCGCGGCGACCGTGCCGATCGCGGCGATGCCGTGGCCGCGTACGTCACCCATCACGACCCGGACGCCGTGCTCGGTGGCGATCACCTCGTAGAGGTCGCCGCCCACCACCGCGCCGCGCTCGGCGGAGAGTTGGGCGGCGGCGATGTTCAGGCCGTCGAGTCGGGGTGGCAGTGGGCGGAGCAGCGCGTTCTGGGCGGCGCCCGCGATCTGGCGGATCTGGCGGAGTTCGCGCAGCAGGGAGCGGCGGACCTGGACGATGAGACCGGTGCCGACCGCGAAGAACACCGCGCTGGTGACGATGCGGGCGCCCAGGCCGGTCTGCTGGGCGAGCGGGCAGGTGAGTTTGTAGGTGATCGCTATGGCGCCCCACATCGTGGGCAGCCCCAGAGCGAGCGCCCGGCGCAGTGGACGGCGGGCGCGCGGCCTCGGGCGCGGCCTGCGGGGAACCCCAGCCTTGATGCGGATCATGCCTGTGGCCCCCCAAATAGGCCCCGACAGCGCAATCGGACCGACCCCGAAAGGCCGGTCCGATTCTGTCGACCGCATGCCCCGATCGGGCCAGATCGCCCGAACTTCTCACCCGAACGAGTGAGGTGACATGAGACAGGCGCATTTATGCAGGTAGGGGCCGTCCCGGTAGGGAATCGGCCGCTCCGGCGATCAGCCCCTCAGTACGGCTCCCGTGCGCTCGGCGGCCAGCGCCACCGCCGCGTCCCGAGCCGCCGACGCCTCATCGACGGTCAGCGTCCGGTCCGCCGCACGGAAACGCAGTGCGTAGGCGAGGGACTTCTTGCCCTCGCCCAGCTGCGCGGCGTTGTCGTAGACGTCGAACAGCCGGATGGACTCCAGCAGTTCACCGGCACCCTCGCGCAGCGCCGCCTCGACGTCCGCGTGCGGGACCGAGGCGTCGACGACCAGGGCGACGTCCTGCGTGGCGACCGGGAACGTGGAGATCTTCGGGCCCTTGGGGACACCCGACGACGCCAACTCCAGGACGTCCAGGTCCAGTTCCATCGCGCTGGTGCGCGCGGGCAGACCCAGGGTCTTCAGCACACCGGGGTGCAACTCACCGGCGTACCCGATGATTTGCTCAACACCCTCGACGACGACGGCGAGTTCGGCGCAGCGGCCGGGATGCCACGGCCCGTACTGCCCGCCACGGACGATGAGTTCGGTACCGGCCTCACGCGCGAGCACCCGCGCCGACTCGACCGCGTCGGCCCAGTCGGACGGTCGGCCCTTGCCCCACCAGCCGGTCTGCTCGCGGGCGCCCGTGAGGACGACGGCCGCGTGCCGGGGCTGCAGCGGGAGCGCCTCGGTGAGGGAGGCGATCTCCTCGTCGGTCGGACGCCGGTCGACGGGGAGCCGTACGGCGATCTTCAGCTCTTCGCGCGGGTGGAAGACCAGGCCCGTCTCGAAGAGCGCGAGGTCGTGGGAGCCGCGGCCGTCGTTGCGGCGCAGGGCACCCAGCAGGCCCGGCAGCAGCGTCGTACGGAGTGCGGGCTCCTCGTCGGAGAGCGGGTTGACCAGCTTGACGACCTTGCGGTTCGGGTCGTCGGCGGCCAGGCCGAACTGGTCGAAGACGTGCTCGCCGACGAACGGGTAGTTCGGCGCCTCCACGTAACCGGCGCCCGCGAGTGCACGGCCGACCCGGCGGTGCAGCCGCTGCCGGTCGGTGAGGCCCCGGCCCGCGGGGGGCTTGGGGAGCGTGGAGGGCAGGTTCTCGTAGCCCTCAAGGCGGATGACCTCTTCAGCCAGGTCGTTCGGGTCCGTGAGGTCGGGGCGCCAGGACGGGACGGTGACGATCAGCTCGTCCTGCCCGTACACGTCGCAGCCGACCTGCTGGAGACGCCGTACGACGGTCTCGCGGCCGTAGTCGACACCCGCCACCTTGTCCGGGTGGTTGGCCGGAATGGTGATGGTGTGGGGTGCCGACGGGGCAATGACCTCGGTGACGCCGGCGTCCGCCGTGCCGCCCGCGAGGAGGACCAGGAGGTCGACCGTACGCTGCGCGGCGGCCGAAGCGGCCTGCGGGTCGACGCCGCGCTCGAAGCGCTTGGACGCCTCGGAGGCCAGCTTGTGGCGGCGGGCCGTGCGCGAGATGGAGAGCGCGTCGAAGTGGGCGGCCTCGACGACGACCTCGGTGGTGGTGCCCTCGGTGTCGTCGATCTCGGTGTTGGCGCCGCCCATGACGCCCGCGAGGCCGATGGGGCCCCGGTCGTCGGTGATCACCAGGTCCTCGGCGTCCAGCGTGCGCGTGACGCCGTCGAGGGTGGTGAGCTTCTCGCCCTGGGTGGCCCGGCGCACACCGATCGGACCCTGGACGCGGGAACGGTCGTAGGCGTGCAGGGGCTGGCCCAGCTCCAGCATCACGTAGTTGGTGATGTCGACGGCGAGCGAGATCGGGCGCATGCCCGCCTTCTGGAGGCGGCGGGTCAGCCAGAGCGGGGAGCGGGCCTCGGGGTCGAGGCCCGTCACCGTGCGGGCGGTGAAGCGGTCACAGCCGAGCGGCGCGGAGACCTGGACCGGGTAGCCGAACGCGTTCGGCCCCGGTACGTCGAGCAGGGCCGGGTCGCGCAGCGGCAGGCCGTAGGCGATGGCGGTCTCGCGGGCGACGCCGCGCATCGACAGGGCGTAGCCGCGGTCGGGCGTGACGGCGATGTCGAGGACCTCGTCGACGAGCTGGAGCAGCTCGATCGCGTCGGTGCCGACCTCGTGCTCCGGCGGCAGCACGATGATGCCGTGGGAGCCGTCGTCGCCCATGCCCAGCTCGTCGCCGGAGCAGATCATGCCGTGCGAGGTCTTGCCGTACGTCTTGCGGGCGGCGATCGCGAAGTCGCCGGGCAGGACCGCGCCGGGGAGGACCACGACGACCTTGTCGCCGACGGCGAAGTTGCGGGCGCCGCAGACGATCTCCTGGGGCTCACCGGTGCCGTTGGCCTGGCCGACGTCCACCGTGCAGAAGCGGATGGGCTTCTTGAAGCCCTCCAGCTCCTCGATGGTGAGGACCTTGCCGACGACGAGCGGGCCCTTGAGGCCGTCGCCGAGCTGCTCGACGGTCTCGACCTCCAGGCCGACCGAAATGAGCTTGGCCTGGACGTCGCGGCCGGTCTCCGTCGCCGGCAGGTCGACGTACTCCCGCAGCCAAGAAAGCGGGACCCGCATCAGATCTCCATCCCGAACGGCCGGGTGAACCGGACGTCGCCCTCGACCATGTCTCGCATGTCTTCGACGTTGTGGCGGAACATCAGCATCCGCTCGATGCCGAACCCGAAGGCGAATCCGCTGTACTTCTCCGGGTCGACCCCGCAGGCGACGAGCACGCGCGGGTTGACCATGCCGCAGCCGCCCAGCTCGATCCAGCCCTCGGAGGAGCAGGTGCGGCAGGGGCGGTCGGGGTTGCCGACGGACTCGCCCTTGCAGACGTAGCAGAGCATGTCCATCTCGGCGGACGGCTCGGTGAAGGGGAAGTAGTTCGGCCGCAGCCGGGTCTTCATCTCCGCGCCGAAGAGCGACTGGACCATGTGGTCGAGGGTGCCCTTGAGGTCGGCCATGGTGAGGCCCTCGTCGATGGCGAGGAGCTCGATCTGGTGGAAGACCGGGGTGTGCGTGGCGTCCAGCTCGTCCGTGCGGTACACGCGGCCGGGGCACACGATGTAGACCGGCGGCTCGCGGTCCAGCATGGCGCGGGCCTGCACGGGCGAGGTGTGCGTCCGCAGTACGACACCCGACTCGTCGCCTTCAGTCCCCTTCGGGCCCTGGACGAAGAAGGTGTCCTGCATCTGCCGGGCCGGGTGGTCCGGGGTGAAGTTGAGCGCGTCGAAGTTGAACCACTCCGCCTCGACCTCGGGGCCCTCGGCGATCTCGTAGCCCATGGACACGAAGACGTCGGCGACGCGCTCCATGAACGTGGTGAGCGGGTGCCGGGCGCCGGCCGGTACACGGTCGTACGGCAGCGTGACGTCCACCGCCTCCTCGACCAGGACGCGGGCGTCGCGGTCGGCCTCCAGCTCGGCCTGGCGGGCGGCGAGGGCCTTGTTGACCGCACCCCGGGCCTGCCCGACGAGCTTGCCGGCGGCTGCCTTGGCCTGCGGGGGCAGCGCGCCGATCTCGCGGTTGGCGAGGGCGAGCGGGGAGGTGCCGCCGGTGTGGGCGACCTTGGCCTCCTGGAGCGCGTCGAGATCACCGGCGGCGGCGAAGGCGGCGAGCGCCTCGTCCCGCATGCGCTCGATCTCTTCCGGTTTCAAGGCCTCGACCTCTACAGGGTCGTACGACTTATTCGGTGCCGACATCTCTTCCCGTGCTTCCGGTTGGCTGGCGGATGGTCCCCGTCCCGACTCGACTCGGGGGACGCGTCGTCGTCCCTGAAACGGGGACGCAAAGGTGCCAAAGGCCGAGTCTAACGGGGGTGAGGCAGGTGACCGCGCCCGTGGGGCCTCGTCGGCGGCTGCGGCAGGGCTACTGCAGATACGCCGGGGTGCCCACGGGCAACATAAATCGGAACTCGGCGCCGCCGCCGGGGGCGCGGCCGACCGTGATGGTGCCGCCGTGGGCTTCGACGATGCCCTTGACGATGTACAGCCCGAGTCCGGTGCCGCCGCGCTTGCTGCCCCGCCAGAAGCGGGTGAAGACGCGGTTCATGGACTCCTCCGGGATGCCTGGGCCCTCGTCGCTGACCGTCACCGATGTGCCGGTTTCCTCCCCCTCGCGGGGGGACGCCGAGGCCGTGACGTCGATAGTGACGGTTCCCTCGCCGTGGCGCACCGCATTTTCCAGCAGGTTGCTCAGCACCTGGTCGACCTTGTCGGGGTCGGCCCACAGGTCGGGCAGCGGCTGTTCGACGCGGAGCATGAACCGGTCGGCGGGCTGGCCGGCGGCGACATACGCCTGGATGTGACGGCCGACGGCCGCGCCAATGTCGACGGGCTGACGGCGCAGTTCGAGCCGCCCGGAGTCGATGCGGGAGATGTCGAGCAGCTCGGCGATGAGCCGGGTGACGCGGTTGGCGTCGGCGTCGACGGTCTCCAGCATCAGCCGCTTCTGGTCGTCGGTGAAGCGTTCCCACTTGGCGAGCAGGGTCGCGGTGAAGCCCTTGACCGAGGTGAGCGGGGAACGCAGTTCGTGAGCGACGGTGGCGATCAGCTCGGCGTGACTGCGCTCGGTGCGGCGGCGGGCCTCGGTGTCCCGCAGGGAGACGACGACGCGGCGGACCGGACCGAGAGGTTCCGAACGAACATAGCGAGCCGTGACGAGCACCTCGTGCCCGCCCGGCAGCAGCAGGTTGCGCTCGGGCTGCCGTACCCGGATGGCCAACCCGCCGTAGGGATCGGTCAGTTGCCACCAGCGGCGGCCTTCCAGGTCCTCTAAGGGGAGGGCCTTCTCCAGCCGCTGTCCGAGGGCGTCGGCGGCGCGGACGGCGGTGATGCGCTCGGCGGCGGCGTTGAAGCAGATGACATGGCCGTGCTCGTCGGCGACGACCAGGCCGTCGGCCAGTTGGTCGGGGTCGATACCGAGGCCGGTGAGGTCGTCGTGCCGGGCCGTGGACGGCCGGGGCACGCCCCGTGCTCCTGGCGCGCTGCTCGTGCCGACAGTCATCCCCGTACCCCACCTCTTCTCATACGGCGCAGGTGGCCCCCGAGCTGGTCACCCTACTAGCTGTCGGTGACGGAGCGGCACCCTCCGGAGCCGCGCTGTGCACGGGCAGACGCATACAGACATACGGCGGCGGCGGTGGCCAGGTTCAGGCTTTCGGCCTTCCCGTGGATCGGAACCCGCACGACGGCGTCCGCGAGTGCGCGGGTCTCCTCCGGAAGCCCCCAGGCTTCATTCCCGAAAACCCACGCTGTGGGCCCGCCCATGGTCCCCTGGTCCAGCTCGTCGTCGAGGTCGTCGGCCCCGGCCCCGTCGGCGGCCAGGATGCGCACCCCGATGTCCTTGAGCCCGGCCACGGCCTGCTCGACAGGCACCCCGACAGCGACGGGCAGATGGAACAGGGAGCCCACGGAGGCCCGTACGGCCTTGGGGTTGTACAGATCGACGGAAGCATCGGTCAGTACGACGGCCTCGGCACCGGCGGCATCGGCACAGCGCAGAACGGTGCCGGCGTTGCCGGGATCGCGCACGTTGGCGAGCACGGCGACGAGCTTGGGCCGGGCCTTCAGGATCTCCTCGAACGGGGTGTCGAGGAACCGACAGACTCCGACGAGCCCCTGCGGAGTCACGGTCGTGGAGATGTCGGCGATCACCTGCTCATCGGCGAGATGCACCCGAGCACCGGCCTCACGGGCCTCACCGACGATGTCGGCGTACCGCTCCGCGGCTTCAACGGTCGCGAACAACTCGACGAGCGTGTCCTTGTACCCGGCGGCCTCCCGCACGGCCTGCGGCCCCTCGGCCAGGAACAGCCGCTCCTTGCTCCGGAAGTTCCGCCGAGCGAGCCGCCGGGCGGCGGCCACACGAGCGGAACGGGGAGAAATGAGCTCGGGACCGTGAGGGGACATTCTCTACTTCACCTTCAAATCTCAGGGCGCCCAGGTTTCTTTAGGGGCGCGGGGAACTGCGCGACCAGCCCCCACCGGCCCGCACCCGAACAACTACCGGAGCTGACACCAAAGGACCCGCAGGCCTGAAAACCTGCGGGTCCTTCAACTCACGCTAAAGCCAGCGCAGCGTCACGCGGCCTTCGGCGCGTTGACGTCGCTCGGCAGCGCCTTCTGGGCGACCTCGACCAGCGCGGCGAACGCACCGGCGTCGTTGACGGCCAGCTCGGCGAGGATCTTGCGGTCGACCTCGATGTTGGCCGCGTTCAGACCCTGGATGAAGCGGTTGTAGGTGATGCCGTTGGCGCGGGCAGCGGCGTTGATGCGCTGGATCCACAGCCGACGGAAGTCGCCCTTGCGCTTCTTGCGGTCGTTGTAGTTGTAGACCAGCGAGTGGGTGACCTGCTCCTTGGCCTTGCGGTACAGACGCGAACGCTGACCGCGGTAGCCGGAGGCGGCTTCGAGGATCGCCCGGCGCTTCTTGTGGGCGTTGACTGCCCGCTTGACGCGTGCCACTTGTTTAACTCCTTGTAGCGGGGCCGTGGTTGGACTCACACGGCCCGGAATCGATGGGGTCCCGGTCCAGACGTACGGCGCTCGGCGGGAGCGCCGCGTACGTTACTTGCCGAGAAGCTTCTTGATCTTCTTGGCGTCGCCCGGGGCCATCTCGGCGTTGCCGGTGAGGCGACGCGTCACACGGGACGACTTGTGCTCGAGCAGGTGGCGCTTGCCGGCGCGCTCGCGGAGCACCTTGCCGGAGCCGGTGATCTTGAAGCGCTTACTGGCACCGCTGTGCGACTTGTTCTTCGGCATAGCGCCGTTATCTCCTCGTCGGTGGCGCTCCGATGCCCGGTCGTGAAACCGGGCACGGTGGAGCGTCGCTCTTGTATCGGTTACATCCCTGGACTGACGTCCGGGGATCAGGCGTCGGCGGAAGCCTCGGCCGGGGCCTCGACCTCGTCGACGATGTCCTCGCCGACGCTGTTCTCGTCCTCGACGTCGGACTCCGCGGCGTTCTGCGACTTGCCCGGGTTGGCCTTCGCTTCCGCCTTGCGGGCGGCCTGGGCCTCGCGGGCCTCGGCCATCGCCTCGGTCTTCTTCTTGTGCGGGCCGAGCACCATGATCATGTTTCGGCCGTCCTGCTTCGGGTTCGACTCGACGAACCCGAGGTCCTCGACGTCCGAAGCCAGACGCTGCAGCAGTCGGTAGCCCAACTCGGGCCTGGACTGCTCGCGACCGCGGAACATGATCGTGATCTTGACCTTGTCGCCCTGCTTCAGGAACCGGACGACGTGACCCTTCTTGGTGTCATAGTCGTGCGGGTCGATCTTCGGCCGGAGCTTCATTTCCTTGATGACCGTGTGCGCCTGGTTCTTGCGCGCCTCACGGGCCTTCATGGCCGACTCGTACTTGAACTTCCCGTAGTCCATGAGCTTGCACACGGGCGGACGGGCGTTCGCCGCGACCTCGACCAGGTCCAGGTCGTATTCCTGCGCAAGCTCCAGGGCCTTAGCAAGCGGCACGATGCCGACCTGCTCGCCACTGGGACCGACCAGTCGCACCTCGGGAACGCGAATCCGGTCGTTGATGCGGGGTTCGGCGCTGATGGATCCTCCTCGGTTAGCACCACACGGCCATCTGGCGGACGGCCGCGTTTGTCTCGATAGACAGACCTAACCGCGCCGAAGCACAAAAAATGCCCCGGACGATCACAAGACGGGGCTCCAAAACACTGCCGGAGCACCGCCGCGATGATCGCGGGGCGCGCTTTCGGGCGACTCCATCGTCCGTACGGAACGATGGCAACCGCCTGACCGGGGGTGACCCGCCGCCCGTGAGGACAGTCAGGTGGGAGATCGGAGCCTCCACTTGTTGGCCGGGCACACGAGTGCCTGGCCGGTCATCACACAAGGTTAGCAGCTACCCGGGGGTGGTGCGAACCGCCGTACACCGGGCCCTATCGTGTGGGGCATGAGTGACACGCCCCCCGGGTCCCCGAATCCCGACTCCCCCGACTTCGACGCCCTGACCCGCGACATCGCGGAGGTCCCGGCGGTCGAGGTGATCGTGACGGTCGCCGTCAACCTGATGAGCGCCGCCGCCGTGAAGCTCGGTCTGACCGACGAGGGCGACAAGTACAAGGACCTGGACGAGGCCCGCAAGCTGGTCACCGCCCTGGCCGGGCTCCTCGACGCGAGCGCGACCGAGATCAGCTCCTTCCACGCGGCCCCGCTGCGCGACGGCCTGAAGTCGCTCCAGCTGGCGTTTCGCGAGGCGTCCCTCGTCCGCGACGAGCCGGGCCAGGGCCCGGGCGAGAAGTACACGGGCCCGGTCTACGGCTAGGAACTCACCCCATACGTACGTACAAGGGCTCGCCCGGAGGCGTCGCCCCGGCCGGCAGGACTGCCAGGTCGAGGCCGCGCACCAGGCGGGCCCTCAGCGTCTCCTCGGCGGCGAGCCGGCGCGCGACCGCGTGGATGCCGCCGGCGGGCGGCACGGCGGGCTCGAAGACCAGGGCGAGAGTGCCGTCGCCCCGGCCGGCGCCGAGGTAGGCACGAAGAACCGCGCGCACGTCGGTGAGCGCGGCGCGGACCGCCTCCGCGACCGCCGGATCGGTGAGCGGGTCCACACTGGTACGCCCCTCGGCGAGGGCCAGCAGCGCGGGCCCCGACAGCTCGAAGGACACCGGCCCCGCCATGTCCAGCACGATCGTGTCCGCCTTCTCGTGCGCGGCGGCCTGCAGCGCCTGGTGCAGCGGTACGGCCACGGGGCGCGCCGCCGGGTCCCAGCGGGCCAGCGAGTCGCTGGAGGTGAAGGCGGGCAGCGCGGTGCGTCCGCCGGCCTTCAGGGTGGGGACGGCCATGTCGCTGGTCTTCTCGCGGCGCAGCCCCTTCTCGTCCACGTCCACCTCGCCGAGCACGGCCACCACGGGCACGAGCAGCCGGGCGCCCTTGAGGGCCGCAAGGACGGGATCCACGGCGGTACGGTCCTGGGCCCAGGCGGCAAGCGCCGCGCTCAGTGCGGGATCGGCCGAGCCGTCGTCGTCGGAGTAGCCGGAGTCGGGAATGTTCTTGTTCGCCACGGTGACCGACCCTATCGGGGGGATCCTGCTGGGCTTGTGCGGGTCCTGAAACACAGGAGACACCGGTTTCACACCTTTCTCAGAAACCGTTGACAGACATCTAACTTTCGTCTCACGGTTCGCACAGTCGCCGCCTCCACGATCGCGGGCATGGAGTCTTCCAGAGCCGCCCGCCGAAACCACCGCGCGCGTCCCTCCCGGCGCCGTCCGCTCCTCTACACCGCCCTCGCCACCGTCGCCGTGGTGGGCGGTACGGCGGCCGGAACCGTGTACGTGAAGGCGCAGGCGCACTCCGGCCCCGTATCGTCGGCGGCGGCGCCGTCCGCCTCCGCGTCGGCGTCGGCGGCGGCATCGGGCAGCGGGGAGGCGACGGTGGAACCGGTGACACGGCCGACGGTGGACTACGACGCGCTGGTGGCCAAGGCCATGAAGGCGGTGACCCCGGCCGGGCAGCAGAAGGTGTCCGTGGCCGTGCTCGACGTGGACTCCGGTGAGAGCGCCACGTACGGCAGCGCGGCCTACGACACGGCGAGCATCGTCAAGGTCGACATCCTGGCCACACTGCTGCTGCAGGCGCAGCACGCGGGGCGGCAGTTGACCACGACCGAGAAGTCGTACGCCACCACGATGATCGAAAACAGCGACAACAACTCCGCTACGGCGCTGTGGAACATCATCGGCACGGCGGACGGGCTCGACGCGGCCAACAAGACGTTCGGGCTGACCGGCACCAAGGGTGGCGACGGCCCGCTCTGGGGGCTGACGCAGACCACGGCCGCGGATCAACTCACCCTGCTCCAGCAGGTGTTCGGGGACGACTCCAAGCTCAGCCCGGCCTCGAAGTCGTACATCCAGGGGCTGATGGGGAAGATAGAGGCCGACCAGCAGTGGGGGGTCTCGGCGGCGGCCGACGGCTCCAAGTGGCGGCTGAAGAACGGCTGGCTGGCGCGGAGCACGACCGGGCTGTGGGACGTCAACAGCATCGGGCGGGTGACGGCCGCGGACGGGCACGAGTACCTGATCGCGGTGCTGTCGAAGGGCAGCACGACGCAGAACAAGGGCATCACGCTGATCGAGGCGGCGGCGAAGGCGGGGGTCGCGGCGTTCGCGGCGAGCGACTCTTCTACGCCGGCTTCCGCGTCCGCCACCGATTGACTCCCACAGACTCTAGAAGCCCTCGGGCCGTTTGCGTCGGCCACGCCAGAGGACGACCCCCGCGACGAGCAGGACTCCGCCGACGCCGCCCGCGAGGGGGCCCGCCCAGTCGGACGTACGGCTGTCGGTCTTGATGGGGTCGGGTCCCGCACCGAAGTACTTCTTGCCGTAGGCGGCGGCGTGCAGGTTCGTCGGCTTGAGGGCCGCGGCGGCCTTGATCGCGGCGGCGGGGTCGATGAAGCCGAAGCCCCGGGAGTCGTCCCGGCCGCCGACCGGAGGGTTGTGGGCGGTGTCCTCGAGGAGCTTCTTGATCTGGGCCGGGGTCAGCCCCGGGTGGGCCGCCTTGATGAGCGCCACCGCGCCCGACACGAAGGCGGACGCGGCGCTGGTCCCCCAGCCCTCGTAGTACTTGTGGTCGGGGTCGGCGATGACGACGTTGACGCCGGGCGCGCTGACCGTGGCGTACCAGCGGCGGGTGGAGAAGGAGGCGCGGGTGCCGTAGCGGTCCACGGCGGTCGCGGCGATCACCCCCGGGTAGGCGGCCGGATAGGAGACGTGGTCGCCCTTCTCGCCGCCGTTGCCGGCGGAGGCGACGACGGCGACGCCCTTCCTCAGGGCGTACTGCACGGCCTCGTCCTCGGCGGGCTCGGGGTGCGCGGAGGCGGAGTCGTCGCCGAGGGAGAGGTTGATGACGTCGGCGCCGTGGTCGGCGGCCCAACGGATACCGTCCGCAAGGGCGTTGCCCCGGGTGGTGCGTGCCTTGCTGCGCGCGGAGTCGCCGTCTTCGAGGATCACGCGGACGGGCAGGATCTTGGCCTCGGGGGCGACGCCCATGACGCCGTCCTCGTCACCTGGGCCGTGTCCGTGCCCGGCGATGATGCCGGCCATGGCGGTGCCGTGGCGGGCCCAGGCCCGGTCGCCCGGCTTCGCCCCGAAGCCGACCATGTCCTTGCCGGTGAGGACGTTGCCGACGAGGTCGGGGTGGTCGGCCTCGACGCCGGTGTCGAGGACGGCGACGGTGATGCCCTTGCCCTTGGTGGTCTGCCAGACCTCCTGGGTGTGCATGGCGTCCAGGGCCCATTCCTGGGCGCGAATGCCGTCGGCGTGCGCGACGGTGGACGGGACCAGGGCGAGGGAGGCGGCCAGCAGGGCGCTCACCAGCCCGGCCCGGCGGGACGTGACGCTCATGAGTTCCCCTCCGAGGCCTTCGAACTCGCAGCGGTCTCCGACGTCTTCGACGTCTCTGAGGCCGAGGTCTCGGAAGGTGAGTCGACGGTCTTGCGCAGGCTCCGCTCGACACGGTCCGCGAGCCCCTGCGCCTCATTGCCGAGACCCGACTGCGAGGGGGCCGTGGTGGAGCCGGAGGTGACGGCTTCGTCGGCGGGTTCGGGCGCGTCGACGGTACGGCCGTCCGCCCAGCCGGAGACGGCGTAGACGACGACGGGCGCGTCGGTGAGGACGGAGACGGTCCAGGAGGCCCGCTGTTTGTCGCCGAAGGTGGCGGCGACGGTGCCCTTCGCGGCGTACGCGCGGGGCAGGAGGTCGGTCCGGTCGCCGAGCTTCTCGTTCTTGAACCGGGTGGACAGCGAGGTCATCGCGGCGATGTCGGCCTTGGTGAAGAGGAGGCCGACCGTCGTGACATAGCTCTGGGTGGCGTCGGTGTAGGTGGCGCGCAGGAGCCGTTGGCAGCCGACCGGGGCGAGCACTCTGCTCAGCAGCGGGTCGAAGGCGCCCGTACAGCCGGTGTCCGGGGCCACGGCGATACGGGTCCAGGTGCGGTCGGCGCCGCCGGGGCCCGCGCCCTGGCCCTGCACGGTGGGCGGGAACAGCTGGTCGACGGGCACGCTGTGCCACAACTGCCCGGCGGCGGCGAAGGTGCTCGGACCGCCGCCGTCCCCGTCGTCGCCGGTGAGCCAACTCCCGGTCACCGCACCGCCGATGAGACCGAGACCGAGCACGACACAGGCGGCGACAGCGGCGGTACGGGACCGTATCCGCGCCCCCAACGGCCGCGGCCGCACCCGCTCGTCATACCCCTCGGGTTCCCCGAACGACACAACCGGCCGCCCGCCGACGGGAGTTGTCGGCGAACTCCAGGAAAAGGCGGGATCGGGACCCGAGTTGACTCCGGGCCGCGGCATTTCGGAGGCGGGGCGGACGGGGGTACCGGGGGCGGCGGGCGACCAGGCGCTGGTGCCGGTGCCGTCGGGGACCGGGGCGGGAGCGGGCTGAACTGGGGTAGTGGGAGCGGCAGATGACCAGGGGGCGGTGCCGGTGTCAGTGCCTTCGGTGGTGGGCGCGGAGGAGCCGGAACCGGACGCCGTGGGTCCAGCGGGAGGGGCATCGGAAGGCCGGGGCTCGGCAGTTCCAGTAGCGGAGGAGGGATACGGCGCACCGGCACCGGAAGGCGACCACACACCGCGCGTGGGCGCACCGCCAGTGGGATCCGTGAACGATTCACCCCGCCAAGGGGCAGCAGGGGGCGGCGGCCTCAGCTGAGAGGTGGTCTCCGACGGTTCCTCGGGAGTGACAGCCGGACGCGACGGAGGTGTCACCGGCCGGGCGGGGGTGTCGCGTTGCCGGTCGGCCGTCGGCGGTGAGGTCTCGGTCGCGGGGCGCGACGGGTCAGCGGGGCCGGGAGACGTCACGGGGCGGGGCGGAACAGTGGAACTGGCAGGCGTCGCCGGGCGGGACGGCTCCTGGCGCGGTCGGTCAGGGGCCTCGCGCGCAGGACGCGGCGGAACAGCCGACCCAGCAGGCGCTCCCGGACGGGACGGCTCCTGCCGCAGCCGGTCGGACGACTGACGTGGAGCCTCGCCCGCCGGGCGCGGCGGAACAGCGGAACCGGGAGGCGTCGCCGGGCGGGACGGCTCCTGGCGCGGTCGGTCAGGGGCCTCGCGCGGAGCCTCACCCGCGGGGCGCGGCGGGACTGCAGGGCGCGGCGGGGTGTCGGAGGCTGTCGGCGGGGTCGGGCGGAGGGGTGTGCTCGTCTCCGGCCTGGTTTCCCGGGGTGCTTCGCCGGCGCCCGTCGCCGTGGGCCGGTGGGGTGGCTGGGGCGGGACGGTACCGGGTCGTTCGGGGTTCGCGCGGCGCGGGTCGGTCGCGGATGCCGGCGGTGTGTCCGGGAAGCGTGCCGAGGCCGGCGGCGGGGGCGGGCTCACCGTCTCGGCGGCGAAGGGCGAGAAGGGCCGAAGACCCGGGAAGCGCGGCCGGGCGTCGGAGGAGCCTCCTGCCGACCCGCCGACGGAACCTGAACCGGCTCCGGTTCGAGTTCCAGCCCCGGACCCGGTTTCGGAACCCGCCCCAGCCCCGGACCCGTTGCCGGTTCCTGAGCCATTGCCCGCGAAGCCGTCGCTCTCAAAGTTCGCGAAGTTCTCGAAGCCGCCGCTCTCGAGGCCGTTGTCCTCGGACGCCCCGCGTGCGTCGGGGCCGTTGGCCGGACGCCCGGCGCGCGTCTCGAAGTCGTTGCCCGGAGAAACCGAACCCGTGTCGAACCCATTGCCCGGAGCCGCAGCGCGGTCCGCCTCCGAGCCGTTTCCCCGGAAGTCCGCGCCCGCGTCGGCCCCGGCGCTCCGCCGGGCCGCGCGTCTCGCGTTGCCGCCCTCCCACCACCCCGTACCGGGCCGGTCGCCGCCCCAGGTCACCCTGCCGTTCCCGTCACCCCGGCTGTCACTCTCGGCCGACTCCGCACCCGGTCCGCCCTGCACGTCCGAGTGCGCCTGTGCATCCTGCGTACCCGACACCGACGGAACCGACGGAATCGGACCCCGCCCCGAACCTGTCCCCGAAGCAGCCCCGGAAGATCCCCCAGTGCCGGAATACGGTCCGTCCAAGTCTTCGCCTGTTGTGTCGTTCACGGGCTGCGTCGAACTCCCCGAAGGGGCCCGCGGCGAGGTGGGATGTGGCGGTACGGGGGCGCGCCGCGCTTCCGTGCTCATGCACCCCCCGTTTCCTCGTACCCGGGCCACCGTTTGTTTCATGTGCGGGCCGGTGTGCTCCTGCCCTTGTTCGTATACGCGCCGGCGTCCACCCCGCCTCACCCGGCACGCACAAAAAACAAAGTCGTCCCGAGCACGCATACCCGCCGCGGCGGACCGCCATCCCGGGCGCGGTCGAACGACCGGCGGCGTTTCCTCCGTGCGTGCGCGTCACTCTACGGGTTGCCCCCGCTCGAACGGGAACCAGTCCACACCCCAGGGGCTTCTGCCCGGAACGTCCCCCTACCCTGCGGTAATCCTGTCTGGCAGGCTGCGTTCATGACTGCGCGCGCCGCCGACCGGGCCCGTTACGACCGGGCCACCGCCCACCTCGACGCCCCTCTCGCGATCGTCGACCTGGACGCCTTCGATGCCAACGCGGACGACCTCGTCCGCCGGGCCGGCGGCAAGCCGGTCCGCGTCGCCAGCAAGTCCGTCCGCTGTCGAACCCTCCTCGAACGCGTCCTGGCCAGGGACGGCTTCGCGGGCCTGATGTCCTTCACCCTGGCCGAGTCCCTCTGGCTCGCCCGCTCCGGCTTCGACGACGTGCTCCTCGCCTACCCGTCCGCCGACCACGCCGCCTTCGCCGAACTGACCAGCGACCCCAAGCTCGCCTCCGCCGTCACCGTGATGATCGACGACCCGGCCCAGCTCAAGCTCATCGACGACTCCCGCGACGGCGGCACCGAAGTGGTGCGTGTCTGCCTGGAGTTGGACACCGCGCTGCGGATGCTCGGCGGCCGGGTGCGCATCGGTGCGCTCCGCTCCCCCCTCCGCTCCCCCGCCCAACTCGCCGACATCGCAAGGACGGTGTCGCGTCGCCCCGGCTTCAAGGTCGTCGGGATCATGGCCTACGAAGGCCACATCGCCGGTGTCGGCGACTCCGTCTCGGGGCGGCCCTTCCGTTCCCGCGCCATCCGGCTGATGCAGGCCACCGCCAAGCGTGAACTCGCCGAGCGGCGCGCGGAAGTGGTGCGGGCCGTGCGGGCCGTCGTACCGGATCTGGAGTTCGTCAACGGCGGTGGCACCGGCAGTGTCCAGTACACCGCCGCCGAGGATTCCGTGACCGAGATCGCGGCCGGCTCCGGGCTGTACGTGCCGCGCCTCTTCGACAACTACACGTCGTTCACGGCCCGTCCGGCCGCGCTCTTCGCCCAGCCCGTCGTACGGCGCCCGGGCGTCGGCGTGGTCACCGTCCTCGGCGGCGGCTACCCCGCCTCCGGCGCCGCCGGCCCCGACCGGCTCCCGGTGCCGTATCTGCCGGAGGGTCTGCGCTACGACCCCCAGGAGGGGCCCGGCGAAGTGCAGACGCCGCTGCTCGGCTCCCCCGCCGACGATCTGCTCATCGGCGACAAGGTGTGGTTCCGGCATGCCAAGGCCGGTGAACTGTGCGAGCGGTTCGACGCGTTGCACCTGATCGAGGGCGACCAGGTGACGGCCACCGTCCCCACCTACCGGGGCGAGGGCCTGACCTTCCTGTGAGAGTTCACGGGGTCAACTGCCCCCGCTCCGGCGGGGGTTCACGGCTCACATCGGGGTGACGTACGCTCCCGCGATCCCGCCGTCGACCAGGAAGTCCGCCGCGTTGACGAACGACGAGTCGTCGCTCGCCAGGAACGCGACGGCGGCGGCGATCTCGGTCGCCTCGGCGAAGCGGCCGACCGGGATGTGGACGAGGCGGCGCGCGGCCCGCTCGGGGTCCTTGGCGAACAGCTCCTGGAGCAACGGGGTGTTGACCGGGCCCGGGCACAGCGCGTTGACGCGGATGCCCTCGCGGGCGAACTGCACGCCCAGTTCACGGGACATGGCCAGCACACCGCCCTTGGAGGCCGTGTAGGAGATCTGGGAGGTCGCCGCCCCCATCCTGGCCACGAAGGACGCCGTGTTGATGATGGAGCCCTTGCCCTGGCGGCGCATGTAGGGGATCGCGGCCTTGCAACACAGGTACACGGAGGTGAGGTTGACGTCCTGGACGCGTTTCCAGGCCTCCAGGCCGGTGTCGAGGATGGAGTCGTCGTCGGGCGGTGAGATGCCCGCGTTGTTGAAGGCGATGTCGACGCTGCCGTAGGTGTCGAAGGCGGCCTTGAAGAGCGCGTCGACCTGCTCGGGGTCGGTGACGTCGACCTTCACGAAGAGCCCGCCGACCTCGTCGGCCGCCGCCTTGCCGTGGGTCTCGTCGATGTCGCCGCAGACGACGTTGGCCCCCTCGGAGGCGAGCCGCCGCGCGGTGGCGAGGCCGATGCCGCTGCCGGCTCCGGTGATGACCGCGGTACGGCCGACAAGACGCCGGCAAACAATCTCTGAGGTCACTGTGCTGGGCCCTCCGTGCTGGTGGAGACGTCACTGATGAAGACGTTCTTGGTTTCGGTGAAGGCGGTGAGCGCGTCCGGGCCGAGTTCGCGGCCGATCCCCGACTGCTTGAAGCCGCCGAAGGGGGTCCAATAGCGGACGCTGGAATGGGAGTTGACGGACAGGTTGCCGGCCCGGACGGCCTTCGAGACGCGCAGGGCGCGGCCGACGTCACGGGTCCAGATGGAGCCGGAGAGGCCGTAGTCGGTGGCGTTGGCCAGGCCGATCGCCTCCGCCTCGTCCTCGAAGGGGAGCACTACGGCGACCGGGCCGAAGACCTCCTCGACGGCCACGCGTGCGTGCGGGTCGACGCCGGTGACGACGGTGGGCGGGAACCAGAAGCCGGGGCCCTCGGGCGCCTTGCCGCGGATGCCGGCCAGGTCGTCGGTGACGTACGAACGGACGCGCTCCAGCTGGACCTTGGAGATCAGCGGACCCATGTCCGTCTTCTCGTCGGCCGGGTCGCCGACCGTGACCCCTTCGATCGCGGGGGTCAGGAGGTCCAGGAACCGGTCGTAGACGGAGCGTTGGACGAGGATGCGGGTGCGGGCGCAGCAGTCCTGGCCGGAGTTGTCGAGGAAGGACATGGGGGCCGCCGCTGCGGCTGCCTCGATGTCCGCGTCGGCGAAGACGATGTTGGGGCTCTTGCCGCCGAGTTCGAGGGTGACGCGCTTGAGGAGTTCCGAGCCCTTCGCCAACACTTGTTTGCCTACGGCCGTTGACCCGGTGAACACGATCTTCGCGACGCCGGGATGCTCGACGAGCGCGGTGCCCGTGACCGGGCCGTGGCCAGGCAGTGCCTGGAAGAGGCCCTCGGGAAGGCCCGCCTCCAGGGCGAGTTCGGCCAGCCGGAGGGCGGTCAGCGGGGTCGTCTCGGCCGGCTTGAGGATGACCGCGTTGCCCGCCGCGAGGGCCGGGGCGGTGCCCCAGGCGGCGATCGGCATCGGGAAGTTCCAGGGCGCGATCACGCCCACCACGCCCAGCGGTTCGAGGATCGTGATGTCCAGGCCGCCCGCGACCGGGATCTGCCGGCCCGTCAGCCGCTCCACTCCCCCGGCCGCGTAGTCGAGCAGATCACGGACGTTGCCGGCCTCCCAGCGGGCGTTGCCGACCGTGTGCCCGGCCTCGCGCACCTCCAACTGGGCGAGTTCTTCGAGGTGTTCGTCGACCGCGGTCGCGAAGCGGCGCAGCAGACGGGCGCGGTCGGCGGGCGGCAGCGCGGCCCACTTCGCCTGGGCCCGCGCGGCGCGTACGACGGCGGCGTCCACGTCGGCCGCGGTGGCTGCCGGGACGGTGGCGATGACCTCCTCGGTGGCGGGGTTCAGTACGTGCAGCGGGTGCTCGGCAGGCAACGGGGTCCTCACAGGCGTTCGAAGGAGCGGCGCAGCTCCCAGTCGGTGACGGCGGCGTCGAAAGCTTCCAGTTCGACGCGCGCCATGTTCCGGTAGTGCGCGACGACCTCGTCCCCGAAGGCGGCCTTGGCGATCGGGCTGTTCTCCCACAGCTCGGCGGCCTCGCGGAGGTTGGTGGGGACGTGCGCGTACTCGCCGCTGTAGGCGTTGCCCGCGCAGGCCTCCGGCAGCTCCAGCTTCTGCTCGATCCCGTAGAGCCCGGCCGCGACCAGCCCCGCCACCGCCAGATGGGGATTCACATCGCCGCCGGGCAGCCGGTTCTCGAAGCGCATCGAGCGGCCGTGGCCGACGACCCGGAGCGCGCAGGTGCGGTTGTCGTAGCCCCAGGCGACGGCGGTCGGCGCGAACGAGCCCGGCTGGAACCGCTTGTAGGAGTTGATGTTCGGGGCGTAGAGCAGCGAGAAGTCACGGAGCGCGGCGAGTTGGCCCGCGAGGAAATACCGCATGACCTCCGACATGCCGCCCTCGCCGTCCCCGGCCATGGCGTTGCCGCCGTCCCCGTCGCCGAGCGAGAGGTGGATGTGGCAGGAGTTGCCCTCGCGCTCGTTGTACTTCGCCATGAAGGTGAGCGAGACACCTTCCTGGGAGGCGATCTCCTTGGCGCCGGTCTTGTAGACGGCGTGCTGGTCGCAGGTGACGAGGGCGTCGTCGTAGCGGAAGGCGATCTCGTGCTGGCCGGGGTTGCACTCGCCCTTGGCGGACTCGACGGTCAGGCCGGCGGCGGCCATCTCGTTGCGGATCCGGCGGAGCAGCGGCTCGATGCGCCCGGTCCCCAGCACCGAGTAGTCGATGTTGTACTGGTTGGCCGGCGTGAGACCTCTGTAGTTGGCGTCCCAGGCCTGTTCGTACGTGTCCTTGAACACGATGAACTCCAGCTCCGTACCGACCTGCGCGGTGAAACCGTGCTCGGCGAGGCGCTCCAGCTGGCGGCGCAGGATCTGGCGGGGTGCGGCGACCACCGGCGATCCGTCGTTCCAGGCGAGGTCGGCGATGAGCATGGCGGTGCCCGCGTTCCAGGGCACACGGCGGAGGGTGGACAGGTCCGGGTGCATGGCGAAGTCGCCGTAACCGCGCTCCCAGGAGGACATCGCGTAGCCGTCGACCGTGTTCATCTCGGTGTCGACGGCGAGGAGGTAGTTGCAGCCCTCGGTGCCGTGTTGGAGCACGTCGTCGAGGAAGAAGCGGGCGGCGAACCGCTTGCCCTGGAGCCGGCCTTGCATATCGGGGAAGGCCAGGACGACAGTGTCGATCTCGCCGCCGGCGACGAGAGCGTGCAGCTCCTCGACGCTCAGCGGGGGTGTGCGGTCTGCCACGGGAAAGCTCCTTCGGCTTCTGCGCGCTTTTTCCGGCCGGGCCGGAAGCCATAAGGTATTGCGGAGAACCATTGCTTGGGAAGGGGGTGCCGCCATATGTCGCTGGATGCGGAGGACGGCGTCGAGGACCGGTTGACCCCGGTGCTGCGGCCGGTGCGGGCGGGCAACGGCTTCGAAGAGGCGCTGGAACAGATTCTGCAGGTCGTACGGCTGGGGCTGGTGCCGGGGGGCGAGCGGTTGCCGGCCGAGCGGGAGCTGGCCGAGCGGCTGGGGATCAGCCGCGTGACACTGCGCGAGGTTCTGAAGGTACTGCAGGACCAGGGGCTCGTGGAGTCGCGGCGCGGACGCTACGGCGGGACGTTCGTGCTGCCGAAGTCGGACGCCGGCGGCGAGGACGAGCTGCGGCGGCGGATCAGCGTGGTCGACATCGAGGACGTACTGCGCTTCCGCGAGGTGCTGGAGGTCGGCGCGACGGGCCTGTGCGCGACGCACGGCCTGACGGCCGAACAGGCGGGACGGCTGCGCGACGCCCTGGCCCGCACGCACGACGCGCCGCTCGCCGACTACCGCCGCCTGGACACCCTGCTCCACCTCACCCTGGCCGAACTGTGTGGTTCGCCGACACTGACCGCGCAGTACGCGGCGGTACGGGCCACGGTGAACGACCTCCTCGACTGCATCCCGCTCCTGGTCCGCAACCTGGAGCACTCGCAGCGGCAGCACATCGCGCTGGTGGAGGCGGTGCTGGACGGGGACGCGGACGGGGCGCGGGAGATGATGCGGGAGCACTGCGCCGGGACGGCGGCCCTGCTGCGGGGCTTCCTCGCGTGACGGGTGGGGTAGTTCAATGGTTCCCGTCGAGTCCATTCACGTCGCTTCGCGGTCGGAGGAAAGCATGGCGGGCAGGCCGCTGATCGGCATCAGTACATACCTGGAGGCCGGGGCACGTTGGGGCACCTGGGAGCTGGAGGCCGCGCTGCTGCCGGCCGGCTACCCGCGGCTGGTCCAACAGGCGGGCGGCCTCGCCGCGATGCTGCCGCCGGACGCCCCCGAGCACGCGGCAGCGACCGTGGCCCGTCTCGACGGCCTGGTGATCGCGGGCGGTCCGGACGTCGAGCCGGTCCGCTACGGCGCGGAGCGCGAGCCCCGCACCGGCCCGCCCGCTCTCGCCCGGGACACCTGGGAACTCGCCCTGATCGAGGCCTCGTTGACGGCCGGCCTGCCCCTGCTGGGCATCTGCCGGGGCATGCAGCTGCTGAACGTCGCCGTGGGCGGCACCCTCGTTCAGCACATCGACGGCCACGCGGAGACACCGGGAGTCTTCGGCCGCCACCCGGTCAAGCCGGTACCGGGAACGCTGTACGCGGCGGCGGTACCGGAGGAGACGTCCGTACCGACGTTCCACCACCAGGCCGTGGACCGCCTGGGCGCGGGCCTCGTGGTCTCGGCCTGGGCCGGGGACGGCACCGTGGAGGCGGTCGAACTCCCCTCCGCCGACTGGGTGTTGGGCGTCCAATGGCATCCGGAGATGGGTGAGGACCTGCGCGTGATGCGGGCCCTGGTGGCAGCGGCCACGGTCGCCACTACGGCGCCGTCTCCCACCGCTTCCTGAGCCAGCCGAGGGCAGCGTCGCCCTGCGCCCGCTGGAAGGCACGCAGGGTGGGCAGGCCCGGCGGCGGAGGCAGGAGCGAGTGCTCGACAAAAAATGCGGCGAGCCCCGCCAGGGTGGCGGTGACACCGGACGGATCCGCACCCTCGGCAAGGGGATGCCGACTGAACAACTCCTCCGGATCCGGACCGCCTTGGGCCCGCACACACGGCAGCATGACCAGCAGGTCGAACCAGGGGGCGGCAAGGACGGCGTGCGGCCAGTCGACGAAGACGACCCCGCCGTCGTCCGTGAGCAGCATGTTGTCCGCACGCAGATCGCCGTGCGCGAGGATGCCACCGGACGCGGACTCGGCCCAGGGGGCGGCGAGTTGGGCAAGTTCGGGGAGATGCCCGACCGTCCAGGGGTCGAGTCGTCCGCCGACATCACCCACCTCTCCGTCGAGCAGACGCCGCCACCCGTCGAAGTCGCCGGCAAGGCTGTCGGCCACGGGCGGGGCGGCGACGGGAGACGGCGTGAGAGCACGGCCGAGTTGCTCCACGGCACGCAGGACCCGCGCCAACTCGCCCTCCCGCCATGGGACATGAGGCTGCCGCCCCACCACCTCCTCAAAAACCAGCACAACCCACATACCGTCGTCATACGCACCCAGGAGACGAGGGGCGGGAACCGCGGCCGGCAGAGCCGCGGCATTACGAGCCTCTGCGCGATGCAACTCCGGGCTGTGCGGGTTGACCTCGGCACTGACCGCCTTCACAAAGGCACGAGCACCGTCGGCGGTCCGCACCCTGGCAGCGGTCCCCGGCGAGAACCCGCCGACCTGAGTGACGGCACGCGTCACGGGCGAACCGAGCAACCGCGCGACGGCCTCGTGGACGTGGCCGGGGAGGGCTTCCCAGGGGGTACGGACGCCGGTGGCGGGCGGGGCGGTCGGAGAAGACATGCCGGTCATGGTGAGGGAGGGTGGCGGGCGCGTGCCAAGGGTTTTCGCCGCGGGCGCCGATACTCCGGGCTGGGGTGACGCACCGCCCGCCTACTTCGAGCTGGGGCGACGCACCGCTCGACTACTCCGGGCCGGAACGCGCACTTCTCGGCACCGAGCCGGGGTGGCGCACCGCTCGCCCTACCGGGCCAGGGCCGCGAGCCTCCCACCCGACCAAGCCGGGGCCGCACGCCCCTCGGCCCACCGAGCCCGGGCGGCGCACCACACCCCACCGAGCCGAAGTCGCACACCTCACGACCCACCCAGCCCGAGGCCCACACCCCTCACCCCACCAAGCCCAGGCGGCATACCCCTCACCCCACCAAGCCGGGCCGCGAGATCTCGCGCCACCGAGTCGGGGTAGCGCACCTCACAACCCACCGAGCCCAGGGGCGCACACCCCTCGCCCCACCAAGCCGGGGCCGCACGCCCCACAACCCACCAAGCCGGGGCCGCACGCCCCACAACCCACCGAGCCCGGGCGGCACGGCCCTCGCCCCACCGAGCCCGAACGGCGCACCGCTCACCCCACCGAGCCGAGGCGGCGCACTTCTCGACCCACCGAGTCGGGTGGTGGGTGGGCATAGGTCGGGGGTCTGGGGGCGGAGCCCCCGGGCGGGGGTGTCAAGCCCGGGTCAGGGACAACAGCTCGCGCGCTGGGCCTGTCGGTCGGTGGCCCGTGGGCCAGACCGCTCTCAGGTCGCGGGCCAGGGTGAGTCCCTCGACCGGTATGCGGACCAGGCGTCGCGTCGACAGTTCCTCGCCCACCGCCAGTTCGCTCAGGACAGCCGGCCCCGCTCCGCTCACCGCCGATGCCTTGACCGCCGTAGTGGAGGACAACTCGATGAGAGGGCGGGCCAGGCCGCCCAGTGCCGCGTCCAGGACCTGGCGTGTGCCCGAGCCCTTTTCCCGGAGGATCAGCGGTGTCGACGCCAACTCCGTTGCGGGGACGGGGCGTCGGCGGCGGGCCCAGGGGTGGGTGGGGGCGGTCACGACGATCAGGTGGTCGTGGGCGATCACCGTGGAGTCCAAGCCGGACGGGACCGACAGGCCCTCCACGAAGCCCAGGTCCGCCTCGTCGGCCAGCAGTTGTTCCGCGACCGTCGTGGAGTTGCCGGCCAGCAACGACACCGCCGTGTCCGGGCGTTGGGAGCGCAGAGCCAGGAGCCAACCGGGGAGCAGGTACTCCGCGATGGTCATGCTCGCGGCGACCCGGAGCCGGGAGTCCCGCCGGTGCCGTAGCGCCTGGGCACCCGCGTCGAACGCGGCGGCGGCCTCGACGACCCGGCGCGCCCAGTCGGTGACCAGGGCACCCGCGTCCGTGAGCCGCGAGCCGCGCGGAGAACGGTCCACCAGGGCCACACCGAGCTGCCGTTCCATGGAGCGGATCCGGCTGCTGGCCGCCGGCTGGGTGATGCCCAGCTCGCGTGCCGCGCCACCGAGGCTGCCGAGCCGGGCCACCGCCAGCAGCAGTTCCAGCGCGCCCAGATCCGGCACCCGGTGCGCTATCGACCCTCCCCGCCCGCCGTCCGTCTCGTCACTGCTCATAAATCCAGTTTATGTCCCCATAGGCACATACTCCCTGGTCGCCCGTCTCAGCCGGCGAGACGCTGGACACATGGTCACCGCAGTTCGTCACCTCGGACCCAACTGGTACGCGTCCGTCATGGGCACCGCCATCGTCGCCACAGCCGGCGCCGGGCTCCCCGGCCACCTCCCGGGACTGCGCACGGCCTGCACCGCCGTCTGGGCCCTCTCCCTCGCCCTCCTCCTGGCCCTGCTCACCGCCCGCACCCTGCACTGGACCCACCACCGCGACCAGGCCCGCGCCCATCTCCGGGATCCGGCGACGGCCCCGTTCTACGGCTGTCTCGCGATGGCCCTGCTGGCGGTGGGCGGCGGTGCCCTCGTCGTCGGGCAGGACTGGATCGGGCTGCGCGCGGCGGTCGTCCTCGACGCCGTGCTGTTCGGCGCCGGCACGGTCGTCGGGCTCACGGCCGCCGTCGCCGTCCCGTACCTGATGGCCGTACGGCGTCACGTGCATCCCTCGGAGGCGACCCCGGTGTGGCTGCTGCCCGTCGTCGCGCCCATGGTGTCGGCCGCCCTCGGGCCGCTCCTGGTGCCCCATCTGCCGCCCGGACAGCCCCGGGAGACACTCCTCCTCGCGTGCTTCGCGATGTTCGGGCTGAGTCTGCTGGCCACGCTCCTGATGCTGCCGCTGATCTTCGCCAGGCTGGTCACCGGCGGACCGCTGCCCCTCGTACTCACCCCGACGCTGTTCCTGGTGCTCGGCCCGCTCGGTCAATCGACCACCGCCGTCGGCAAGTTCGCGGACTTCGCCCCCGGCGTCGTACCGGCCGCCTCCGCCCAGGCCTTCAGCCTCCTGGCCGTTCTCTACGGCGTCCCCGTCATGGGCTTCGCACTGCTCTGGTTCGCCCTCGCCACCGCGCACGTGGTCCGCGCCAGGCGCCGGGGTATGGGCTTCACGATGACCTGGTGGGCGTTCACCTTCCCGGTCGGCACCTGCGTCACCGGTGCCGAGTCCCTGGCCCGGCACACCGGCCTCGCCGCCTACGACGGGCTCGCGTTCGTCCTGTACGGCGTGCTCGTCATCGCCTGGGCCACCGCAGCCGTACACACGGCCCGGGGTCTGATCAGCGGCGAGCTGCTCGCAGGGCCTCGGACAGCACCCGTGGCGCTTCGGCCAGTGACGGCCCGTACCACGTCAGGTGCCGGCCGCTGACGAGCGCGCAGGGCAGGTCGGGGAATGCCTCCGGTCCGTCCTCGGCCGTGAAGCGGTACGGCTCGTCGGGGAGGACCACCAACTCCGGTTCCGCGGCCCGTAGTTCATCGAGCGTGGCGCGCGGGTAGCGCTCGGCGTGCGTCGCGTAGGCGTGGTCGACGCCCAGGCGGGACAGCACATCGCCCGCGAAGGTGTCCCGCCCGAGCACCATCCAGGGGCGGCGCCAGACGGGGACGACGGCGGTCAACCGGCGTTCGGGGACCGGGAGTTCGGCCCATGCCCGCTCGGCCTCGTCCAGCCAGCGCGGTCGTGGCGATGCTCCGCAGGCGGCCAGGACCCGGTCCAGTTCGCGGAAGGCCTGCGGGACGTCACGCACTTCGGTGACCAGGACCCCGACACCCGCCTCCCGCAGGGCCGTCAGGTCCGGCTCGCGGTTCTCCTCCTCGTTGGCGACCACCAGGTCGGGCGCGAGGGCGAGGATCGGGTCGAGCTTCGGGTTCTTGGTGCCGCCGACGCGCGTCACGTCCAGGCCGGACGGATGACTGCACCAGTCGGTCGCGCCGACCAGAACTCCCGGCAGCGACACGGCAATTGCCTCCGTCAGGGACGGCACGAGCGAGACGACGCGCATCAGCGCGCGCGGTCCTGGACCGCCTCGATGTGCTCGGCCACCGCGACCACGACGACCCGGGTGTCCGGCACGGTCGCGCGCCAGCGGTGACGTACCCCGCCGGTCAGGTACATCGTGTCGCCGCGCACAAGCCGGTACGCGCGCCCCTCCGCCTCGATCTCGACGGCGCCGTCCGCGACGTACATCAACTCGTCGTTGCGGTGCTGGAATTCGCGTCCGGCGTCATGGTCGCCGGTGAACTCCGAGGCGTGCAGCTGGTGATGACCTCGTACCAGGGAACGCATCCGGGGTGCGGCCGACTCGGGTTCCTCGGCGCGTACGACGTCGACGCTGCACGCGGGGTCGGCGGCGGCGAGGAGTTCGACGGCCGTGGTGCGCAGGGCGTCGGCCACCTTCTCCAGGGAACTCCGGCTGGGGCGCGCCCGGTCGTTCTCGACCTGGCTCAGGAAGGGCACCGACAGACCGCTGCGCTCGGCCACGACGGCGAGTGTCAGGTCCAGCGCGCGGCGCCGCCGCCGTACGGCCGCACCCACCCGAAGGGGCTGTTCTTTGTGGTCGCCCATCGCTCCGGCTCCCTCCTTCGCTCGTCGGCCCGCAGCCGGTTCTGAACCTGCCTCTGATGAGTTCTCTGCACCCTACGCATGTTCGGCAAACCGTTTCATGCGCCTGTCACATCCACGTCACACAGCGTGCGATCGGACCTCACGGTTCTGGCCAGTGCACAGGGGCCCGCTGCCCCTCGATCAGCGCGAGAGTTCGTCTCTACTCTTCAATGCGTACGCGGTCGCCTGTGTTCCCGCTCACTTCTCGGGCCCGATCGAGCGGCTTCGTAGCGCTGTGTGGTTGGCCGGATCCTTTTCGTACCGGGACAGCACGAAAGGTGGGCTTCGCCGCACGAAGGGGGAACGCGCGGCGAAGCCCACCTCCGGGGCGGCGGCTGGGACTGTCAGGTCATCCGGCCGCCTGGCTCTTCTGGTTCTGCTTCACCGGTGCCCACTTGTCGACGAGGCCCGGGTGCTGCTTCAGCCAGGTGCGGACGGCGGCCTGCTCCTGGCCCTTGCCGGACTTCTGGATCTGCGCCTCCAGACCGGTGAGCTGCGCCTCGGTCATGCGGAAGCCCTTCAGCCACTTGCCGACATCGGGGTTGTCGGCGGCGAAGCCCTTGCGGGACACGGTGTGCACGCCGTCGCCCTTGCCCCAGGCGTTCTTCGGGTCGGTGAGCTTCTTCAGCTTGTAGTCGCTGTACGCCCAGTGCGGCGACCAGAGCGTGACGACGATCGGCTGCTTCTTGGCGTACGCGCGCTTCAGCTCGGCCAGCATCGCCGGAGTGGAGCCGTCGACGACGTCGTAGCCCTGAAGGCCGTACTCCTTGAGGACCTTGGTCTTCAGGAGGCCCATCATTCCGGCGCTCGGTTCGATGCCGGTGATCTTGCCGCCGAACTCGGCGGCGTGGGTCTTGAGGTCGGCGAGCGTGTTGACGTCCTTCACGTACGACGGGACGGTCAGCTCCAGGGACGTGGAGCCGTACCAGCTGCCGAGGTCGTCGAGCTGCTTGCCGTACTTCTTCCAGTACTCGGCGTGGGTGGTGGGCAGCCAGGCGTCGGTCTGGAAGTCGACCTGGCCGGTGGCGACGCCGGTGTAGAGGGGGCCGGCGGCGTACTGGGTGGTCGTCACCTTGTAGCCGCGCTCCTCCAGGAGCTCCTTCCAGAGGAAGGTGGAGGCGATTCCCTCGTCCCAGGGGATGTAGCCGATGGTGATCTCCTTGCCCTTGCCGACGTCCGTGGCGGAGGTCGCCTTCGTCCCGGAGGAGGAGCCGAAGACACCCAGGCCGCCGGCCACCAGGGCGAGGACGACCACACCGATCACGGCGAACGCCGGGCGGGGGCGGTGGTTCCAGGGTTTGACACTCTCCGCCGCGCGGGCCTTGGCGGCGGCCCTGCGGCCGAGCGGGGAGATCTGGGTGCCGAGCGCGCCGGTCATCCGGTCGAGGTAGATGGCGAGGACGACGATGCCGACGCCCGCCTCGAAGCCGAAGCCGATGTCGAGCTGGCCGATGGCCTCGTTGACGGCGCCGCCGAGGCCGCCGGTGCCGACCATGCCCGCGATGACGACCATCGACAGGCCCAGCATGATGACCTGGTTGACGCCCGCCATGATCGTCGGGAGGGCGAGCGGCAGTTGAACGCGCAGCAGGGTGTCGCGCGGTGAGGTGCCGAACGCCTCGGCCGCCTCGACGAGTTCGGCGTCGACCTGCCGGATGCCCAGCTCGGTCATGCGGACGCCGGGGGCGAGCGCGAAGATCAGGGTGGCGATGACGCCGGCGGAGGTGCCGAGCCCGAAGAAGAGGATCGCCGGGATCAGCAGCACCATCGACGGCATCGTCTGGAGCAGGTCGAGGGCGGGCCGTACCACCGCGCTGACCGTCTTGGAGCGGGCCGCCCAGATGCCCAGCGGGATCGAGATCACCAGGGCGATGACGGTCGCGACCAGTACCAGGGCCAGCGTCGACATGGACCGGTCCCACAGGTCGAGCGAGTCGATCAGCAGGAACCCGGCGAAGGCCAGGACACCCGCGACCAGTCCGCGCAGCCACCAGGCGAGCACCGCCAGGATGCCCGCGAGAAGCAGGGGTTCGGGCGCGGTGAGGACCGCGTTGACACCGTCGTACATGCCCTCGACGACCGTCTTGATCGCGTCGAAGAGCCAGGACATGTGGGCGACCAGCCAGTCGACCCCGGAGTCGACCCAGTCACCGAGCGGAAGCCTAGGCACAGGCGGTCACCTGCTCCTGCTCCGTGGCGGACTCCCCGAGGAACGCGACCAGCCGTTCCTGCGGTACGACTCCTACGACGGCGTCGGCCGCGTCGAGCACCGCGACCGGGTGGGTGAGGCGGGCGCTGAGGGCGCACAGGTCGGTGAAGGGGGTGTCCGGCGTGGCGGTCTCGCAGTCGCAGTCGGCCTCGTGGCCGTCGACGCCGGTGTCCATGACGGCGGACGCGGTCAGCACCCGGGAGCGGTCGACGTCCTGGATGAAGGAGGCGACGTAGTCGTTCGCGGGGCGCAGCAGGATGTCCTCGGCGGTGCCGGTCTGGACGATACGGCCGTCGCGCATGACGGCGATGCGGTCGCCGAGGCGCATGGCCTCGTTGAGGTCGTGGGTGATGAAGACGATGGTCTTCTTCAACGACTTCTGGAGTTCCAGGAGCTGGTCCTGCATGTCCCGGCGGATCAGCGGGTCGAGCGCGCTGAAGGACTCGTCCATGAGGAGCAGGTCGGCGTCGGTGGCCAACGCCCGGGCCAGGCCGACGCGTTGCTGCATTCCGCCGGACAGCTCGTCGGGCCAGGAGTCCTCCCAGCCGGCCAGGCCGCACAGCGCGAGGGCCTCGCCTGCGCGGGCTTCGCGCTCGGCGCGGGGCACACCCTGCACTTCCAGGCCGTAGGCGGCGTTCTCGCGGACGCTGCGGTGCGGGAAGAGCGCGAAGTGCTGGAAGACCATGCTGATCTTGTGGGCGCGAACCTGGCGCAGTTCGCGGTCGGTGAGCGCGGTGAGGTCCTGGCCGTCGAAGAGGACGCGGCCCGCGGTGGGCTCAAGGAGTCCGTTGAGCATGCGCAGGAGCGTGGACTTGCCGGAGCCGGACAGGCCCATGACGACGAAGATCTGGCCCGGTGCGACGGAGAAGGAGGCGTCGATCACGGCTGCGGTGGTGCCGTCGGCGCGCAGTTCCTCCCGGTCGGCTCCTGCCTGGAGCCGTTCGACCGCCTGGTCGGTTCGTCTGCCGAACACCTTGTGCAGGTGCTCGGCTTCTAGCCTGGCTGACACGCGTACCTCTCGTTCGGGGGCAGGACAGGGAGGCGACGGCGCTCGCGATCGGGATGACGACGGGCCCGGGGCCGTCAACTTCGGGCCTCGGTCCGTCGACGGTTGAACACGCAACCGGCATCGCTCCGAGGCGGCGCCTGCCCTCGCTTCGCCGACGCAAACACGGAGTGCGCCAGGTCACTCGCGCCGTAGGATCACCGACGACGTCACTGTCGGGGACCGTGGGGGGACGCCGTGGAACGACCGGACGACCGTGTGCCGTCGGCTTTGCGCTTCGGTACGGAGCTCGTCGCCTGGATCGGTGTGCCCTGGGCCCTCTCCGGACACTCGTGGCCGCTGGCCGTGCTGTCGCTGGTGGTGCTGATCGGACTGCCGAGCGTCTTCACCACTCCGGGTGACAAGGCGCACGTGGTCGTCGCCGTCCCGGGGTGGGTGACGATCCTCCTCGTACTGCTCCAGATCGCCGGCGCCCTGGTCGCCGCCTGGTGGATCATGCCGCTGTGGGCCGCGGTCCCGGTGTCCGTGCTCGCCGCCGCCACCCTGGTCACGGAACGTCCGCGCTGGACATGGCTGTTGACACTGCCGGCCCGTGCCACTACGTGACCGCGGACGTCGTGCGGCATGATGCGTGACGTGACCGGACGACTGATGCTCCTCGACACCGCCTCGCTCTACTTCCGCGCCTACTTCGGCGTCCCGGAGTCCGTGAAGGCACCGGACGGGACGCCGGTGAACGCCGTGCGCGGGCTGCTCGAATTCATCGACCGGCTGGTCAAGGACCACCGGCCCGACCAGCTGGTCGCGTGCATGGACGCGGACTGGCGGCCCCAGTGGCGGGTCGACCTGATCCCCACCTACAAGGCGCACCGCGTCGCCGAGGTGCGCGAGAGCGGCCCGGACGCGGAGGAGGTACCGGACACGCTCTCCCCGCAGGTCCCGATCATCGAGGCCGTCCTCGACGCGATCGGCATCGCACGCGTGGGCGTCGAGCCGTACGAGGCGGACGATGTGATCGGCACGTTCACGGCGCACGCCAAGGTCCCGGTCGACATCGTCACCGGCGACCGCGACCTGTACCAGCTCGTCGACGACGCCCGCGGCATCCGCGTCCTGTATCCGATCAAGGGGGTCGGCTCCCTCCAGCTCACCGACGAGGCGGTGCTGCGCGAGAAGTACGGTGTCGACGGCCGCGGTTACGTGGATCTGGCGCTGCTGCGCGGCGACCCCAGCGACGGTCTGCCGGGCGTGCCCGGGATCGGCGAGAAGACGGCGGCCAAGCTCCTCGCCGAGTTCGGTGACGTGGACGGGATCATGGCGGCGATCGACGACCCGAAGTCCAAGCTGACCCCCTCGCAGCGCAAGCGCCTCGACGAGTCGCGGCCCTATGTCGCGGTCGCGCCCAAGGTCGTACGGGTCGCGGACGACGTACCGCTGCCCGATGTCGACCCCGCCCTGCCGCGCGCCCCGCGTGATCCGGAGTTGGTGGGCGCACTGGCGGAACGCTGGGGACTGGGCGGATCATTGCAGCGACTGCTGACCACGCTGGGCGCGTAAGCATGGTTCCTGCCCTCGCTTTCTTGCCTTTTACAGAGAATGTAGTGCTAACTTAGGTAAGCCTAAGCATGGGAATTCGGGAGGCCGTCATGGCAGAACGTCCGGCACGGAAGCCGCGTAAGCCCCACTCCGCGCAGGTTGTCCGCACCGAACGGCTGAGCCCCCACATGCAGCGCGTGGTGCTCGGTGGCGAGGGTCTGGCCGAGTTCTCGGCGGACACCTGCACCGACCATTACGTGAAGCTGCTCTTCCCGGCCGGGGGTGCCACCTACCCCGAGCCCTTCGACATGGAGCGCATCCGCGCCGAGTTCCCGCGCGAGCAGTGGCCGGTGACCCGGACCTACACCGTGCGCGCCTGGGACGCCGAACACCTCGAACTCACCCTGGACTTCGTGATCCACGGCGACGAGGGCCTCGCCGGCCCGTGGGCCACCCGCGTTCAGCCGGGCGAGACCGTCCGCTTCATGGGCCCCGGTGGCGCCTACGCCCCCGACACCGACGCCGACTGGCATCTGCTCGCCGGAGACGAGAGCGCGCTGCCCGCGATCGCCCGCGCGCTGGAGTCGCTGCCCGAGGGCGTCACGGCACACGCCTTCGTGGAGATCTCCGGGCCCGAGGAGGAGCAGAAGATCGACTCGGACATCGAGGTCGTCTGGCTGCACCGCGGGGACCGTCCCGTCGGCGAGGCGCTCGTCGAGGCCGTACGAGCCCTGGAGTTCCCCGAGGGCCGCGTGCGCGCGTTCGTGCACGGCGAGGCGGCCTTCGTGAAGGACCTGCGGGCCCTGCTGCGGGTCGAGTCGGCGATTCCGCGCGAGGACCTGTCGATCTCCGGCTACTGGCGGCTCGGCCACAACGAGGACGGCTGGCAGGCCTCCAAGCGGGACTGGAACGCGAAGATCGAGGCCGAGCAGGAGGGTGTGACGGGGGCTACGTCCGCCGCGTAGCACCCACGTGAGGTTCCGAACGGGGCGGCGCTTCGAGGCACCGCCCCTTCGTCATGCGCGGGTCGCTCACACCGACCGCTGATAAGAGCGGAACGTGCGGATCGACAGCCACACCGCCACCACCGCGAGTCCCAGCAGCGCGCCGCCGCGGCTGAGTACGTCACCCCAGTCGGGATGCTCGGACATCGCCGAACGGCCCGCCACCATCGCCCAGTTGAGCGGGTTGAAGTCGGCGATGTGCCGCATCCACGAGGGCATCTGCGAGGGCGCCATGAAGGCGCTGGACAGGAATGTCAGCGGCAGCAGCAGGAAGGTGTTGATGCCGATGATCGACTCCCGCTCCTGCACCAGCATCCCGAGCGCGTTGGAGAGCGCCCCGAATATCGTGCCGAGCAGCACCGAGGCGACTATCAGGATCGCGATGCCGCCGACGCCTCCCGGGTAGTCGGCGCCGCCGAGGAGTCCGAGCAGCACGATGACCACCGACTGGAACGCGGTCACCAGGCCGTTGTTGACGACGTTGCCGTTCATCAGCGCGGCCCGGCTGACCGGAGTGGTCAGGAAGCGGTTGAGGGTGCCGCGCTGGATCTCCTCCAACGTGCCCATGCCCGCCCACATGTTGGAGCTGAGCGCGCTCATCACGACCACACCGGGGACGAGGTAGTCCAGATACGAGGTGGTGCCGAAGCCGCCGAGTTCGACGACCTTCTTGAAGAGGTTGCCGAAGAGGAACAGCCAGATCACCGGCTGGATGAGGGTGATGACCGCGAAGGCGGGCTGCCGTGCGAACACCCTGAGTTGACGCTGCGTCATGTACCAGGTCTGGGAGACGGCGGTGCTCATCGCGCACCTCCGGCGACGGCGACGGCAAGCTGCTCGGTGCTGTCCGCGTCGGCCTCGGAGTATCGGCGGCCGGCGTAGCGGAGATAGACGTCGTCGAGCGAGGGGCGGGCGACGGTCGCGGCGGCGACCCCGACGCCGACGCGCTCGAACGCCGCCAGCAGGACGGGCATCGCGGCTGCTCCGTCGTCGGCGCGGGCGCTGACCCGGCGTCCGTCGACCAGTACCTCGTGCACGCCGGGCAGTCCGACGAGGGCGCTCCTGAGCAGCGTACGACCGGCGTCGCCGACCGCTTCGCGCAGCTCCAAGTGGACGGCGTCGCCCCGGAGTTCGCCCTTGAGCGAGTCGGGGGTGCCTTCGACGACGACCCGGCCGCGGTCGACGATCGCGATGCGCTCGGCGAGCCGGTCGGCCTCTTCGAGGTAGTGCGTGGTGAGCAGGATGGTCAGCCCCTCCTCCCCCGCGAGCCGGCCGATCTCGTCCCACATCGCGGTGCGGGCCTCCGGGTCGAGGCCCGTGGTGGGCTCGTCCAGGAAGAGCACCTCGGGCCGGTGCACCAGACCGAGCGCCACGTCCAGGCGGCGGCGCATTCCGCCGGAGTAGCCCTTCACCGGGCGCCCGGCGGCGTCGGCGAGGGAGAAGCGGTCGAGGAGTTCGTCCACCCGTTGCGCGAGGGCGGCGCCCTTCAAGCCGTAGAGCCTGCCCTGGAGTTGGAGGTTCTCGCGGCCGGTCGCCGTCGGGTCGGCGCCCGAGTTCTGCGCGACCACGCCGATCGCGCGGCGTACCCGGTCCGGGTGGCGCAGCACGTCGTGTCCCGCGACGGTGGCCGTGCCGGAGTCGGGGCGGGCCAGGGTGGTGAGGATCTTGACGGTGGTGGACTTGCCGGCGCCGTTCGGCCCGAGGAGGCCGAAGACGGTGCCGGGTTCGACGGTGACGTCCATGCCGTTGAGGGCGGTGACGTCGCCGGGATAGGTCTTGATCAGTCGGTGTGCCGCTACTGCGGGCGCACGGGTACTGCCCATGACAGCTCTCCATGAATGAGCGGATGTGAGATGTGAAAGGTCACGACTGATCCGCGTGCAGAGCGCCGGGCTATCCTGGGTGTGCCGCACCTCGATTGCCTGGCTTGCCGCACGGCGGGTCGGTCTCGGGGTTCGTGACCCCGGCAGGGCTGCTGCAACAGTCCGGTCGGGGTCAGACTTCGCTAGGTGAACTCCGGTGGCTGTTCCCCCGTTTCGTGGAAGTGGCGCCAGCCTTCGACGCCGAGCGTCGAGCCCTTTCTGAGCTCCTCCAGCAGGCCGCGGACCCACTCGGTCTGCGCCTCGGTCATGTGCAGCTGGTACTCGACCTCGACGAGGAAGAGGCGGGGCACCGACTCGTAGAGCTTCTCCAGCGCCCCACGCTCGCCGGCCGCCTGCACCTCCAGGCTCTTCACCCGTTCCTCCAGCAGCGTCACCGCCTCGTCGGGGTGCAGGGCGCCCAGCAGTGAGAGGGCCGTCTCGAAGATGGGGAACTCCTTGACCGGGCGGGCCAGCAGCTCCGACAGCCACTCGGTCATCTCCTCGCGCCCGGCGCCGGTCAGGCCGTAGACCGTGCGCTCGGGGCGGTTTCCCTTGCGCTCTATGTCGGCGACCTCGACGAAGCCGTGCTTCTCCAGGTTCTGGACGACCGTGTAGAGCGAGCCGTAGTTGATCTTCGTGCTGGTGTCCTTGCCCTGGCGGCGCAGGGTCTGGGCGATCTCGTACGGATGCATGGGGCCCTGGCAGAGGGTCACCAGCACGGCGAGTGCCAGCGGATTGCTGAGCTTGCGACGCTTCGCGGCCACGGGGACCACCACCTCCACCCACACCTCGCATCCGAATATTCGTGATCGAACATATCGCGAGTCGCCGCGGAACGTCAATACACGATGTATCGCGATTTTGCGGCGAGGGCAAGAGCGTGAGGACTTGGGCCCGCCCTGGACACGGTCGCGTGACGCGTCCGAAACAGGCCGTCCCTAATTTCTGTCACCCGACAGGAATTCGCGCCGAAGGCAGGTGCCGCCGTGGCCACAACCACCCCCTCCGACGTACGCCCCGATCCGCCCCACTCCCCCGACGACGGCTCCCTCGCCGAGTTCGGCTACCGCCAGGAACTGCATCGCAGCCTCGGCCGGTACGCGTCGTTCGCGGCCGGGTTCTCCTTCATCTCCGTACTGACGACCGTCTTCCAGTTCTTCGCCTTCGGGTACGCGTTCGGCGGCCCGGTCTTCTTCTGGGCCTGGCCGATCGTGCTGGCAGGCCAGTTGCTGGTGGCCGCCTGCTTCGCGGAACTGGCCGCGCGCTACCCGATCTCGGGCGCGATCTACCAGTGGTCGTCCCGCCTCTCCAACGCGACCTTCGGCTGGTTCGCCGGCTGGATCATGGTGATCGGCCAGATCGTGGTCGTGGCGGCGGCGGCGCTCGCGCTCCAGATGGTGCTGCCGGCGATCTGGTCGGGCTTCCAACTGGTGGGCACCGATCCCACGCCCACCTCGCCGGACGGCGCGGCCAACGCGGCGGTCCTGGGCGTGATCCTGCTGGTCCTGACGACGGTGGTGAACATCCTCGACAACCGTGTGATGTCGGTGATCAACCGGGTCGGTGTGACGGCGGAAATCATCGGCGCGATCCTGATCGTCGTCCTCCTGCTGACCCACTCCAAGCGCACCCCGAGCATCACCTTCCACACCGGCGGCAGCCTGGAGAGCGGCCTGCTAGGCGCGCTGCTGGTCGGCTCGTTCACGGCGGCGTACGTGATGATCGGCTTCGACAGCGCGGGCGAGATGAGCGAGGAGACCCACAACCCCCGCCGCACCGCGCCCCGCACGATCCTCACCGCGCTCACCGCCGCAGGCCTGCTCGGCGGCCTGATCATCCTCGGCGGCCTGCTCGCCGCCCCCAGCCTGACCGACGGCCACCTGGGCGTCGACGGCCTCAGCTACGTCCTGACGAGCCGCCTCGGCGACGGCGTCGGCAAGGCCCTGCTGGCCGACGTGGTGGTGGCGATCGCGGTGGCGACCCTCGCCATCCAGACGGCGGCCTGCCGCATGCTCTTCTCCATGGCCCGCGACGGCCAACTCCCGTTCTCCGCCCGCCTGTCCAAGGTCAACCCCCGCACGGGCATGCCCAGCGCCCCCGCCCTGGTCGTAGGCGTCCTGGCAGCGGCCCTGCTCCTCCTCAACTTCGCCTCCCCGGACGCCTTCCTCGCCATCGGCACCACCTGCATCGTGATGCTGTACCTGGCCTACGCGATGGTCACGGGCCCCCTCCTGCTCCGCCGCCTGCGCGGCGAGTTCACAACAGAGGGCACGGACGAGACGGGCGCCCGACTGTTCTCGCTCGGCCGGTGGGGGGTACCGGTCAACGCCCTGGCGCTCCTCTACGGCCTCGTCATGACCGTCAACCTGGCGTGGCCGCGGGCCGCAGTGTACGACCCGGCGGGCGGGCACTGGTACTTCCAGTGGTTCACTGTGTTGTTCTTGCTGGTCACCGTAGGCCTCGGAGTCCTGTACCGGTGGGTGCGTGCACAACGCGTGCACTCTGTTGCGGAACCGGCTCCGGCTCTTCCAGAACCGACTCGATAGCCGCAGCGGTCGTGTCCTCGTCGGTCGGCCAGTAGCCGACGTACTTGTCGAGCGTGATCGAAGGCTTGGAATGCCCGAGGCGGACCTGGACGACCTTCACACTCTCCTTGTGCTTGATCAACGTCGTCGCGTAGAAGTCCCGGAGACTGTGCAGCGTGCACTTCTTCGGGACACGCACATCCGTCGCGGCTGCCATCAACAACTCGTCGGCGTCCGCCTTGATTTGCTTCCTGGTTCACGGTGTTGTTCTTGCTGGTCGCGGTGGGACTGGGGTGCGTGTACCGGTGGCTGGGGGCACATCGAGGGCGCGCTGCGGAGGAGGAGGTACCGCTGGCGGTGCCCGCAGAATCGGGGTGATCGCCGTCGCCGTGGGGTCCGCGTCCACCACCGGGGAACCTCAGCACCCACTTGATCGCGGCTGCCGTCGCCTCTTCGCCTGTCGGCCATAGCCCTGTTCAGGACACCCGCTGAGCCTCCGCCGTACGCAGCCACGAGTGTTCTCCCGCATCGTTCCAGGCTGCGTCCTGCGACGTCCTCCTCGTCCGAGCGCACCAGCCTGAAAGGTGAACCATGGTTCTCAGACGGATCCGCCCGGCCACGAGGACGTAGTAGAGATCCCTCGACACATGGTCCAGTTCTTCTGGGAACTCAACGGCTGTAGCGGAACCGACGCTTGACCACCGGCTGCGGAGCTGTCCTCGATCACCACCCGACAGCCGCCAACGTCGCAGCCGGTGAGCAGGTCCGCCGCCGTGAGGGACAGGGATGACATCCTGAAGGCCACCAGCGCGCTACGAGAATCCAGGACCACGCCGGGGGCGAGCACTGATGGCGATGGACATGAACACGTATCGCACTGGCCGTAAGGGGGCCGCTGACGCGGCCGAGCGGATGGCCGAGGCTCTGCGAACTCCGGCGCTGCACGGCATCACTGAAGGCCTCCGCACACCCCGGAGAGACGCTCGCGGACTCCTTGTTCGTCGACCGTCACCACCGCACCCTCATCTAATTCGAAGACCCGTCATGGGCGCACCGCGAGGCTGCAGTCATAAGCAGTCCTTGCGGATTAACCACAGTCCGGACTCCGGCACGCACCTTGGCTCCAGGCACAGGGGTGAGTTTCCACCTGGAAGCGATGGCGGCCAGTGCGAGAACTGCTTGCATCATGCCGAAATTGTCCCCGATGCATTTGCGCGGCCCTCCGCCGAAGGGAATGAAACTTGCCCTCTCCGCCTCGGTCCGCGGCGTTTCGTTCCAGCGGCTCGGGTCGAAGACGTACGGCGCGGAAAAATTTGTGGGCTGATGATGCATGAGGTAGGGACTACAGATAATCGTCGTACCCACCCCTATCTCGTAACCGCCCAAGTCTGTTTGGGCGGTGGTCACGCGAGTGAAAAGACTCCCAGGTGGGTAAAACCGTAGGGTTTCCGTGATTATTTTTCGGGTGTACGCCAGGTCCGCCAGGAAACTGACAGTAGCCGGCGCCCCGGCCAGCACGGCGTCCACTTCTCTATGCAATGCGACTTCGACGTCCGGCTGGGTGGCTATGAGATGTAGGGACCAGGCGAGTGTTGCGGCGGTGGATTCCATGCCGGCGAAGAAGAAGATCATTGCCTGGTCGACCACCTCGTCGTCCGTCAGCCTCTCCCCCTCTGGTGATGCCTCAAGGAGCGCCCCCAGGAGGTCCTTATAGGTAGTGCCCCCACTGCGACGCGTAAGGATGGCTGCGGTCAGCGTTTGGCGGAGGCGGGCTCGCGCAGCCCGGTAGCTCCGATTGCCAGGAGTGGGGAGTTTCGCCATGGACGGCGGCAGGAACATTCTTCGGTAACTGCCACGGGATAATGTTCCGAAGTCCCGAAGCATTGCAGAAAGCTCATTTTCGGTGAAAGTCTGGCCCAGTATCGAGGCGACGATGGTCCGCGCAGTGACCTCCTGCATCTCCGCGAGGACGTCGATGGTTTGTCCATCCACCCATCCGTTGATGGTCGAGTAGATCATCTCGGTCATCGTGTCGGCATATCGGGCTAGGCTTTCACGGTTGAAGACTGGCTGAATCAGGCGGCGTTGACGTCGATGGGATGAATGCGGGCACAAGGCCAGCCCATTGCCGAATCCCTCCCTGACGCGGTCATACAGCAGGCCGCCCTTGTCGAACACTTTATCGTCGAGCAGGACTTGACGTGTCAGTTGTGCGTCGCACACGACCAGGGCTGTCATAGGGCCGATTTGAACCCGCACCAGGGTGCCGTGCGAAGCCAGCGAGCTGAGGAACGATAGCGGGGAGCGCAGTAGGGACGGTGCGTGGCCAATCAGCGGAAAGGATCCTGGCGCCCGAGGAATGCTGGCCTGGTTGGTCATGTGTTCCTCCCTAGGATGTGGACGGTTGAGGTTCGGTCCTACCTGAACCAGAGGCCCGCGCCCCGGCTCCCTCCGCGCGCCGGCTGGGGCTCCCTGCGGCTGCGAGGGATCAGAGATGCACAGCGCGCGGCACGGGGGCGAAGCGTCGGCTCGTCTTGTGGAATTCCAGGCTTCCGCTCACCCAATTCCTGAGATTGGCGACGTATTTCTTTCCCTCCATGCTGAGGTAGGGGGAGATACGCTTCTCGGTGCGCAGAAACGTGGCCAGTTCGTCGTCGCGCCGCTTTCGGGTGTAGGTGATAGCCGCAGCGGTCTCGCATGCCTGTTCCTGTGCCACTGCGGTGATGAGGTTGGCAAGCGCCGAGTGGTCTCCCTGTTCTTTCCAGTAGGAGAACAGGTCATTGTCCCAGGCGATAATTCGGTTGGCGGACCGGGAGAGCTGCTCCACGTCCGGATGGGCGCGTTCTTCCTCAGGCAGGTGGTAGCGGTTGATCAGCGGTAAGAGCGCGAAGCAGGTAAGGCAGCCGGAAGCGGATTCACGCATCGTGATGTAGTCGTCCAGAGCTGGAGTATGTCCGGTGGCGCGGTACATGGTTTCCCACAGCTGCCCGTTGAGGTAGTCACGGACTGCTTCCGTCCAGCGGACGAGTTGGGCGGGCGTGGCGTGCTCGGCGATACGGCACCGCAGATCGAACAGAGCACGCGCATAGTTCTCTTCAGGCTCCTCGCCAGGCGCGAAGCCCGTCACGGACCGCTTGAGTCGCAGCGTCAGATGAGCCATGTCCCAGGCGTCGGCACCAGTGAAGGCTTCATCGCACACCCCGTCGTCAAAGGCGTATAGCCATACGTACCAGTCCCCGGCGAGCCGGAGGAGGTGGCGGTCCGTGTGCGGATTGGTGAGACCGAGCAGTGCCCCGATGTTGCAGTTCTCCAGCCACTGACGCCGTTCGACGGTCAGCAGCCCGTGCTCCTGCATCCACTGCACAGATGCGGCGAAGACGTCGCGAGCCCCGGCGTTCTCCCGTACCACAAAGGGTGTGGTCAGGCTGTCCTGAGTGCCACGGAGGTGAGCGTGAACGAGATCCATCACCCCGTCCCGCAAACCCTCTCCCGCGGCGGGGCGTGTGCACACGTCAATCGCGTTGTTGTCCATGCTGGCGCCTCTTTCTGGTCGGCTTCTCCCTCGCGAGGTGTGCGGTGCTGCCCTTCCGCGCACAGGCTCTTGAGGTAACCCCGGGAAACCCTCCGGACGGCGGCAGGTACACCCGGCAGACGGGCAGGCCAACGGCGAAGCCGGCGCGCAGTGCAGCAACATCGGCCACAGCGGATTCCCAGGCAGGAAGAAACATGCGGCCGCCACATCGCCTACGGATGTCCCCGATTCACACAGCAGAGTCAACCGGGAAGCTCGGCCTCAACAAGCCGGGCGGCGCGGTCAAGGCCGAGGTGAGACCGCCGTGGTGCGGCAGACGCCGGGGCAGCAGGTGGGGTCTTCGAATTCGTGAGGGGGGTGCCTCCCGTCGGTTCCGTCGGGTGGTTGCACAGCATGAGCGGAAGCGCTGGTTCGCTCGGTTCCGAAAGCCGAAGGCGTTACGTGCTACGACCTTGATGAGGCGGTTGTGGCCCACCAAAACGGCGTCGGTAATGCCAGTGGTCAGGTAGGTCTCGATGCCGTCCCACCACAGCTCGACGGCCTCGATGGGGGTGAGTCGTTCGGGCAGATGAGCATGGTCGCCGACGCGGGCGAAGAAGCGATGGCGGGCGGTGGGGATCGCGGAGCGGTCAGGGGTGACGTGCCTGCGAGTGACAGACAGGTCGAGGAGGTCGCACAAAGGTTCCCTGCCCTGCCGAGCCTCGCAGATCTGCCAGCCGTAGGTCATGTCCGTTTGCACTGTTGGCGTGCCCGCGTACGGGCGTGCTCCAAGAGGGCCGGGCCAGTGGCGGCCGCGGTGGGCTTTGACGGGACGAGTGGCACCACGAACTCCCCCTTCCTCGGTGGCGCGACCAGGACACGCCACCTTCGGCGGTACACCGACTATCACATCGCAGTTCGGTCGCGACCGGAAGTGGACACCATTGATTCAGGCATGAACGTGTTGCACTCACTTTTGAACGGTCGCGCGATCAGGACGCGCGCCCCTTCTGCGGTCGGGGTCTGAGCGGCGGCCGAGTTGAGCCAGAGACCGGAACAGCTCGGTACGCGCGCGTAGCGTCAATCGCCCTGCACGCGCGTGCAGGTGTGTCGTGCCAGCCGTCCGGATGAAGAAGGGCACGGCGCTTGGTGCCCTCCAAAGCGAAGCCGGTTTTCGTGGCCACCTGGCAGGACCCCTCGTTGCCGACGGCGTGGAGGAGTCGAGGCAGTGGACGCCGATCTCGACGAGGGCCCGGAGGGTCAGGATCGTCGTCGCACGCGGGGCGACACCCTGGCCCCGGGCCAACGGCGCGGTCCAGTAGGCGAGTTCGGCGCAGCCGTCGGCGAGCACGATGCTCCGCAGCGCCGAACGCCGCAGCAGCCGGTCGGTATCCGCGTCGGTGACGGCCCCCGGTCCTTTTGGACCATGTGGGCTCATCACCGTCCGCCAGGGCCGCAAGAGCAGGCTGTCACCAGCGGGCAGGGTGGGCTGTGGGCGCTGGTCAAGGGTTCCGGCGGACAGGACCGCACAGGTGAGGAAAGGCGTGGCCGACATCCTGCCAACGGAGCGCGGGCGGGCACACCCTTTTCCTACCGGCCTCGGTCCGTGGGAGTCCGGTATCCCACCGGCCCGAGAACAAGGTCGGGACAGGCTCGTACCCCTGCCGTCAGTGTCCCCTCGTAAGCTTGATCGTGATGAGACGCAGAAGCCCGGTCCCTCCCTCTCCCCTGCCGCAGCGCAACGGGATCGATCCGGTGCGGCTGAGGCTGCCGCAGGGGGCAGCGTGGGCGACCGTGCGTGATCATCTGGTGGAGCGGCTCGCGGCCGAGGCGGAGGTGATTGACGGGATGCTGGACGCAGGGCTGATCGTGGACGCCGACGGGCGTGCCGTGCCGCGTGACATGGCGTACGTGCCGGGCATGTTCGTGTGGTTCCACCGGGAGCTGCCGTCCGAGGTGCCGGTGCCGTTCACGCTGGACGTCGTGTACCGCGACGAGCACATCGTCGTCATCGACAAGCCGCATTTCCTGGCCACGACACCGCGCGGCAGCCATGTCACGGAGACCGCGCTCGCGCGGCTGCGCCGAGAACTGGGCCTGCCCTCGCTCGGCGCCGCCCACCGCCTGGACCGGCTCACAGCCGGGCTGGTCCTGTTCACGGTGCAGCCCGCGGAGCGCGGCGCGTACCAGTCACTGTTCCGCGACCGGCTCATCGCCAAGGGATACGAGGCCATCGCCCGGTACGATCCGGCGCTCGCCCTGCCGCGCACCATGCGCAGTCGGATCGTGAAAGAGCGTGGGGTCATGGCGGCGCGCGAGGTCGCGGGCGAGCCCAATGCCGTCAGCGACGTGGAGTTGTTGGAACAGCGGGACGACGGGCTGGCCCGCTATCGGCTGAAACCCCGCACCGGGCAGACACACCAACTGCGGGTGCACATGACGGCGTTGGGGGTGCCGATCCTCGGCGATCCCCTCTATCCCGTGGTGACCGGCCCCGTGGCGGCCGGTGACTTCCGACGCCCGCTCCAACTGCTGGCGCGGGTCCTGGACTTCACCGATCCGGTCACGGGGCGCGAGCACCGGTTCGTCAGCCCGCGTGTGCTGCAAGCCTGGTCGTCGTACGAAGAGTGGGCCGGGTAGCTTCGGTGCCCCGATCGGCTCAGTCGCCGCGCCACCAGCGCAGGAAGCGCCGGAACACGCCCGGCCGACGGACCAGTTCGGGCATTGCCGCCGGCGTCGAAGCGGGGGGCTCCTGAGCTGTGGGCTGCGCCTGCGGCTCCGGAGTACTGACCTTCCAGTTGTTCGGGCGCTGCGACGGCACCGGGTTGATAGAGGGCCGCTGCATGACATCCTGCTGGGGCTTCCGCGCGAACTTCACCGGCAGTTCCACGAGATGCCGGTTCAAGATGGACGTCCTCCACCGCAACTCGTGCTCCTCGCAGGCGAGTTGGATATCCGGGAGGCGGGTCAGCAGCGCGTCGACACCTACGTCGGCGATGGCGCGGCCGATGTCCTGGCCCGGGCACTCGTGGGGACCGCCGCTGAACGCGAGGTGGGAGCGGTTGCCCTGCATGTTGGCCTTGAGGTCGGGGCGCACGCGTGGGTCGACGTTGCCTGGGGCGATGCCCAGGAGGAGGCCGTCGCCCTTGCGGATGTGCTGACCGCCGAGCTCGGTGTCCTGCTTGGCGAAGTAGCCCAGCATGGTGCTGAACGGTGGCTCGTCCCACAGGGACTGCTCGACCGCCTGGGGCACCGTCATCTGGCCGCCGTTGAGCCGGGCACGGAACCCGGGGTCGGTGAGCACCACCCGCAGTACGTTCGCGAGAAGGTTGGCGGTGGCCTCGTACGAGGTGATCAGGACGACGCGCAAGTGCTGGCCGATCTCCTCGTCGTTGAGCCCCGCCGGGTGGTTGATCAGGTGGCTGGTGAAGTCGTCCTTGGGCTCGGCCCGGCGGCGGACGGTGAGCCGCATCAGGACGTCCATGATGTACGCGTTGCTGGCGATGGCGGTCTCGGTGCCCTTGAGCATGTCGCGGGCGGCCTGCACGATCCGGTCGTTGTACTCGTCCGGCATGCCGAGGATCTCGCACAGCACCGCCATCGGCAGATGTTCGGCGAACTGACTGACCAGATCGGCCCTGCCCTCCTCGCAGAACTTGTTGACGAGGTGCTGGGTCGCCCGGTTGATGTAGCGGCGGATGCCCCGGTGGTCGATGGTCGACATGGCGCCGGTGACCGCGCCGCGCAGCCGCAGGTGCTCGTCGCCCTCGGCGTGGCAGCAGATGGGCTGCCAGGCGACGATCGGCATGAGCGGGTGATCCGGCTTGACCGTGCCGTCCTGCAAAGGGGCCCACACCCGGGTGTCACGGGTGTACTGCGAGGGGGTGCGCAGCATGTGCATGTTCTCGCCGTGACCGAGCACCACCCAGATCGGCACGTCGTCGTGGAGCAGGGCGGGGGCCACCACGCCGTGCTCGGCGCGGAGTTTCTCGTACACGGCCCCCAGGTCCTGCGCCTCGGGGCCGTACAGCCGGCGCAGTCCCCCGGGGCCGAGGCCGTGCGCGGGGCAGCCGGGGGGCGGGCCGAGCGTGGGATCGTCCGTACCGGTCAGGGAGTGTCGTTCAGGCGTCACGGTGGTCGCTCCGAAAACTGAAGTGGATCCGATGTCCGGGGAGTCCGGGACAGCGGGACAGAACTACGGCTGCGGGTACGCGGATCGGGCTCGGGATCAGGTCAGCGAGCCCGTCATCGCGAGCGAGTGCAGGAAGGTCATGAGGGTCATCAGGACGTCCCGGCTGGAGGCCCGGCGACGTGCGTCGCACTCCACGATGGGGATCTCCGGCGCCAGGTCGAGCGCCTCACGCAAGTCCTCGACGGGGTAACGGGGACCGTCCGGGAACGAGTTGACAGCGATCACGAACGGCACACCGCTCTCCTCCAACCGCCCTATGACATCGAAACTGACCTCCAAGCGCCGAGTGTCGATCAGCACCACCGCCCCGAGCGCCCCCTCGAACAGCCCGTTCCACAGGAACCAGAAGCGTTCCTGGCCGGGGGTGCCGAAGAGGTACAGCACCAGCTGCTCGGTGATGCTGATGCGGCCGAAGTCCATCGCCACGGTGGTGGCGGTCTTGGTCTCGGAGCCGTAGTCGTCGTCGACCCCGATGCCGGCCTGCGTCATGGTCTCCTCCGTGGTCAGCGGCCTGATCTCGCTGACCGAACCGACCATGGTCGTCTTGCCCACCCCGAAACCGCCCACGATGACGATCTTCACCGCGGCCTGTGCCGTCTGCGGCAGATGGTCCTCGGTCCGTGGTCCGGGGAGGGTGTCAGAGCTTTTGAAGTCCATGCATCACCGCTTCGAGGAGGGAACGGTCGGCGATCGCCTGCCGCACGATCGGGGCGCGCGCCTGGACCAGTTCGGCCGTCAGCAGCTCGGTGAGCAGGACGGTCACCACGCTGAACGGCAGATTGAGATAGGCCGACAGCTCGGCCACGGACAGGGGGGCGGCGCAGAGCCGGATCAGCGCCGCGCGCTCCGGCGTGGAGGAGGGCGGCGGATCGGCGCGCGCCACGATTAACGTGACCAGGTCGAGGGCGGCGCGCTCGCGTCCCTCTGCCGATCCGGTGAGCACGTACAGTCGCTCGGGCTCCTTGCGCGGGCCCTGTTTGAGGGGCTCGGGCGGGGGCTGTTCCTTGGGGTGGCGCCGCCGGCGTTGCGGAGGAGTCATACGGTCTGCCCGTTACGTCGGGGCGGGCTGGTGAGATGGGCGCCGATCCGGACGACCAGGTCACGCATGCGGTTGCTCATCAGACCGGGTTCGGCGACCACGTCGGAGAGCACCGCGAGATAGGCGTTGGAGCCCGCCGCCATCAGATAGAAGTAGCCACCGTTGATCTCGATGATGACCATGCGCATCGTGCCGTCGCTGTCCGGGATCTCGTGGGCGACGGCGCTCGCGAGGCTCTGCAGCCCCGCGCAGGCCGCGGCGACCCGGTCGGCGGCGTCGGGGTCGCCGCCGTAGCGGGCGATCCGCAGTCCGTCGGCGGAGAGCACCACGATCATCTCGATGCCCGGTACGCCGTCGGCGAGCTCCTTGAGCATCCAGTCGAAGTTGGCTCGCTGCTGGATCACTTGCGGTCCCCCTCGTCGTCGGCCTCCACACGGGCCGGCTCGGTCGTCTGGGTGAATGGGGTCGGGTCCGGGTCGCCCTTGAGTCCGTTCATGAACGCCTCGACCCACAGCCCCGGTTCGGGTTCTTTCTTCTCGGGCTCGGGCGCCGGCTCGGCCCAGGCGGACCGGGCCTCCCGCTCGGCCTGTTCGGCCCGTTCGGCCGCCGCCTGCTCGGCGAGCCGCTGGCTGAGCGGCATCTTGACCCGGCTGCGGCGCTGCGGCAGGCCGCCCACCGTCCACTCCGTGACCTCGGGGACCTCGTCCACCATGGAGACCGTGGCGGGGATGCGGGGGCTGGTCGGCCGGCGCTTCTTGGGCGTGCGCTTGGGGCCCTCGAGCGCGCCGAGCTCGATCTTGGGCGCGGCGGTCGCGCCGATACCGTGGGCGAGGCCGGGTGCGGGCTCGCTGCTGAGCATGTCCCGCGGCACGACCAGGATGGCGCGGACGCCGCCGTACGCGGAGGCCCTGAGCGAGACCTGCATGTTGTACGTCTGGCAGAGCCGGCCGACGACGGTCAGGCCCAGGCGCGGGCTCTCACCGAGGTCCTGGAGGTCGATACCGGCCTTGGCCTGCTCCAGCATGTTCTCGACCCGGGCACGGGCCTCCTCGCTGAGGCTGACGCCGGCGTCCTCGATCTCGATGGCGACACCGGTCTGCACCTCGACGGCGGTGACGTGCACCTGGGTCTGCGGCGGCGAGTAGCGGGTGGCGTTGTCGAGGAGTTCGGCGGCGGCGTGGATGAGCGGTTCGACGGAGGTGCCGTTGATGTTGACCTTGGCGATGGAGTCCAGCGAGATGCGCCGGTACTCCAGGATCCGGGACATGGCGCCGCGCAACGTGCTGTAGAGCGTGACGGGTTGGGGCCACTGACGGCCGGGACGGCCGCCGCCCAGCACCGAGATGGAGTCGGCGAGGCGGCCGATCAGCGCGGTGCCGTGGTCGATGCGCAGCAGGTCGTCGAAGACCTCGGGGTTGCGGCCGTGGTCCTCTTCCATCTCGCGGAGTTCGTTGGCCTGTTGGTGGACGATCGCCTGGACACGCCGGGCGATGCTGACGAAGTTGCGCTGCGCGGAGTCACGCATGGCCGTCTCGCGGTCCACGATGTCGAGCACCGTGCGCAGCAAACCGCGCTGCGGTTCGGGGAGTTCGCGCCACTGGGGGTGGGAGTCGACGACTTGGCGAATCACCTCTCCGGGGGATTCTCCGGTACGCATTCCGTACAGCGCGGCGGGCATGATCTCCGTCGCGAGCCGCTCGATGTCCTGGTCGTGGCCGGCGATACGCCTTTCCATGTACGCACGGTCACGAGCGTGATCCGCGCGCAGGTCACGCACGGTCCGGCCGCGGCGGACCGCTTCGGCCGCGGTCACGATCACCAGGAGCGTGGCGATGCCACCGCACAAGCCGACTGCGGCCCGGGCCGGCTCCGTCACCATGGCGACGGCGGCCCCGGTCGCCGCGGCCATCACTATGGCGGGCAGCAACAGCACACGGGCGTACGGAAGTTCACGGCGGCCGGGGGGCGATTGAACACTCACCATGTATGCCCTCTAGAAGAAGTCGGCTGGGGTAGGGGGAGAGACCCGGGGGATCTTCGTTATGTTTAGGAACAAACGCACGAATACAGCCCAACTCGGTGCGCTGCGGGCGAGCTTAGTCCGACCGGATCATCGCCGTGTCATATTCAGCAAGCCCCTGAAACGGGACACGGGAGAGGAGTACGCTCAGCCCATTTACACGTAGTGACACTGCTCGAACACAGCACGTGACGACGAACGGGCATACGAAAATCACTCACCGTAAGGAGTGAAGCCCCGATTCCGGCCCTGATTCCGGCCGGGTTTGCGGCTCAGATTCCGGCGATGCGCAGCGCCGCGTCGGCCGTCGCCTCCGCGAAGGCGGACACCGGCCGCTCGGGGTCGGAGCGGTGCACCAGGATGACGCCCTCGATGAGCCCGAACAGCAGATCCGTGCGCAGTTCCAGCTCACTCTTGGCGAGCGCCCCGCCGGCGGCGGTCGCGGCGAGCAACTGCCGGTAGGCGTCCTTGAGTTCGGCGCGTACGGCGTGGAAACCGGCGAAGCGTTCGGCGCGCACCTCGGGCAGCAGGTAGAGCCCGCCGAGGTTGTGCGTGCCGCCGCACAGCAGCTCGACGTCGGTGCGGCACAGCTCCCAGAGCCGGTCCTCGGCCGGGGTGGTGTCGTCCGCGAGGAGTTCCCTGGCGCAGGTCAGCGAGGGTGTGACCGTGGACTCCAGGAGGTCCGCGAGGAGTTCTTCCTTGCCGGAGACGTAGTGGTACATGGAGGCCTGCCGCATGCCCGCGAGTTCGGCGACGGCCCGGGTGGTGGTGGCCGCGTAGCCGCGGGTGGTGAACAACTCGGCCGCGGCGGCGAGCAGTTCGGCGCGCGGGGACAGTCCGCTGTCCGGCCGCTGATCGGCCCGCGGCCTGCCGACGCGACGGCCCCCCTGTGCACCCGTTGTCCCCATGCGTTCGATCCTCGCACACGGCACCGCACCGCGAACGCCCGGCGATCTTGGTGAGGGCTCGGTAACCGACCGGCAACACCCGGGCAACCCCGGCGACCCGGCCGCCTCCTAATTTCTGTCGAGCGACAGAAATGTCGTACGACCGAGACGTCCCCGCAGCCGGAGGTCCCCGCGATGGCGACAGCGACCACTTACGGAGCCCGCGCCCACGCCCGCGCCCAGGAGGGCACACGGGCCGAGGCCATGCCCGTCGTCCCCGCCGCCGACTGGCCGGCCCCGCCCTGCGAGGCGGGCCATCTGGTGTGGGCCGAGACCGTCGCGGGCGGCAACTACACGCACAGCGTCCTGGCCCGCGGCACCGAACTCCGCCTGACCGACCTGCGCGGCGACGCCTGCGCCCACCTGCTCCTCCACGCGGCCGACCGCCCCTGGGAGCGGCTGAACGTCGCCGACACGGTCAAGGTCCAGTGGAACGCCTACCTCGGCGAGGGCCAACTCCTCCTCTCCGACCAGGGCCGCGTCCTCGCCTCCCTCGTCGCCGACACCTCCGGCCGCCACGACGCGCTCTGCGGCACCTCCACGCTCGTCCGGAACACCGAGCGCTACGGCGACGGCACCCCGCAGTCCGACTCGCCCGCCGGCCGCGAACTGTTCAAACTGGCCGCCGCCAAGAACGGCCTCGAACCCCGCGACCTGCCGCCGTCCCTCTCCTTCTTCCAGGGCGTCGAGGTCCGCGACGACGGCTCCCTCGACTTCACCGGCTCGACCGGCCCCGGCGGCAGCGTGACCCTGCGCGCCGAGCAGGACGTGACCGTACTGATCGCGAACGTGCCCCACCCGGCCGACCCGCGCGCCGACTACGTCAGCACTCCGCTGGAGGTGCTCGCCTGGCGCGCCGGGGCCACCGGGCCGGGCGACCCGCTGTGGGAGGCCACGCCCGAGGGCCGCCGCGCCTTCCTGAACACCACCGAATTCCTTGCCGCGAGGGGGCTCATATGAAGACCGCGACCGTACCCGCCCGCGCCGCCTGGTCCGCCGTGGTCCGCACCGGCGAGACCCTCACCATCACCGACCTGCACGGCAACCAGGCAGTCGACTTCCTCGTCTACGACGCCCACGACACGTCAATCCGCTACAGCGCCCCCGACACCATCCACGCCCAGGGCGGCATCTTCCTGACCACCGGCAGCGTGCTGATGTCCAACGAGCACACCCCGCTGATGACCGTCACCGAGGACGAGGTCGGCCGGCACGACACGGTCGGCGGCGCGTGCTCCAAGGAGTCCAACACCCTGCGCTACGGCCACCACACCTGGTCGCAGCACGCGTGCGTGGACAACTTCCTCGCCGAGGGCACCAAGTACGGCCTGGGCAAACGGGACTTGGTGTCCAACATCAACTGGTACATGAACGTGCCGGTCGAGAAGGACGGCACCCTCGGCATCGTCGACGGCCTCTCCGCGCCGGGCCTGAAACTGACCCTGCGCGCCGAACGCGACGTCCTGGTCCTGGTCTCCAACTGCCCCCAGATCAACAACCCTTGCAACGGCTTCGAGCCGACGGCGGTGGAGATGACGATCGTTGAGGCCGCCTCCCAAGGGGACGCCGCATGACCTTCGACACGCTGCTGGTCGCCAACCGGGGCGAGATCGCCGTCCGCATCATCCGCACCGCCCGCGAACTCGGCCTGCGCACGGTCGCCGTGTACTCCGACGCCGACCGCTCGGCCCCCCACGTACGGCTCGCCGACGAGGCGGTACGGCTCGGCCCGGCGCCCGCGAAGGAGTCGTACCTCGATGCCGACCTGGTCCTGAAGGCGGCCAAGGACACCGGCGCGGGCGCGATCCACCCCGGCTACGGCTTCCTCTCCGAGGACGCGGCCTTCGCCCGGCGCTGCGAGGACGCCGGAATCGTGTTCGTGGGCCCGACGCCGGGACAGCTGGAACTGTTCGGCGCGAAGCACACGGCACGAGCGGCGGCCGAGGCGGCGGGCGTCCAACTCGCCCCGGGCACAGGCCTGTTGACAGACCTGCCCGAAGCACTCGCCCAGGCCGCACGCATCGGCTACCCCGTCATGCTCAAGGCGACCGGCGGAGGCGGCGGCATCGGCATGTCGGCCTGCCATTCCGCCGACGAACTGACCGAGTCCTGGGAGCGGGTGCAACGCGTCGCCGCCGCCTCCTTCTCCTCCGCCGGAGTCTTCCTGGAACGCCTTGTCGAACACGCCCGCCATGTCGAGGTACAGGTCTTCGGCGACGGCGAGGGCAAGGTCGTCACCTTCGGCGACCGCGACTGCTCCCTCCAGCGCCGCAACCAGAAGGTGCTGGAGGAGGCCCCGGCACCGGGCCTGCCCGACGCCGTCCGTACCCAACTGGCCGCCTCCGCCCGCGACTTGTGTGCCTCGGTCGGCTACCGCTCCGCCGGAACCGTGGAGTTCGTCTACGACGCCGCCCGCGAAGAGGCCTACTTCCTGGAGGTCAACACCCGCCTCCAGGTGGAGCATCCGGTCACCGAGGAGATCTACGGCGTCGACCTGGTCGCCTGGATGCTGCGCCTGGCCCGCGGCGAGCGGGACGTCGTACGCGACCCGGGCAGCCCGCGCGGCCACGCCGTCGAGGCCCGCGTCTACGCCGAGGACCCGTCCCGCGAACACCGGCCCAGCGCGGGCCTGTTGACCCGCGTCGAGTTCCCGCACGGCGTCCGCGTCGACGGCTGGGTGGAGACCGGCACCGAGGTGACGACGTCATACGATCCGATGCTCGCGAAGGTCATCGCCTACGGCTCCGACCGCGCCCACGCACTGCGGCGCCTCGACGAGGCGCTGGCCCGCACCCGAGTGGACGGCATCGAGACGAACCTGGGCCTGGTCCGGGCGGCCCTCGCCGAACCGGACTTCCGTACGGCCGCCCACTCCACGGCGACCCTCGCCACCGTCACCGACCCCACGCCTCGCATCGAGATCGTCGCCGGCGGCACTCTCACCACCGTCCAGGACTGGCCAGGCCGCACCGGCTACTGGCAGGTCGGCGTCCCCCCGTGCGGCCCGATGGACGACCTCTCCTTCCGCCTCGGCAATCGCGCTCTCGGCAACGAGGAGGGCACCCCCGGCCTCGAATGCACGCTCCAGGGACCGACGTTGAGGTTCACACACGCCACCACGGTGTGCGTGACGGGCGTCCCCGCACCGGTGACGGTCGACGGCGTCCCGGTTCCGCAGTGGGAGCCGGTGACGGTCCCCGTCGGCGCGGTCCTGGAGATCGGCGCACCAGCCCAACACGGCCTGCGGACCTACGTGTTGTTCGCGGGCGGCCTGGACGTACCCGCCTTCCTCGGCAGCGCGAGCACCTTCACCCTGGGCCGTTTCGGCGGCCACGGCGGCCGGGCCCTGCGCACCGGTGACGTCCTGCACGGCGGCACGGTCACCGAGGGCACGCCGGTGCCACCCGCCGACCGTCCGGCCTTCGGTGCCGTATGGGAGGTGGCGGCGGTCGAAGGGCCGCACGCGGCACCGGAGTTCTTCACCGAGGACGACATCCACGACTTCTACGCGGCCGACTGGAAGGTCCACTTCAACTCGGCCCGCACTGGCGTCCGCCTGGTCGGCCCGAAGCCCCGCTGGGCCCGCACCGACGGAGGCGAGGCGGGCCTGCACCCGTCCAACATCCACGACACCCCGTACTCGGTCGGCGCCGTCGACTACACGGGCGACATGCCGGTACTGCTCGGCCCCGACGGCCCGTCCCTCGGCGGCTTCGTCTGCCCGGCGACGGTGATCAGCCAAGAGCGCTGGAAACTGGGCCAGTTCAGGCCCGGCGACACGGTCCGCTTCCTCCCGGTGAACGTGGACGGCTCACCCCGCCCATCCATCGTGGACGGCGGAATACTCGCCCGCGACGGCGACGTCACCTTCCGCCGCAGCGGCGACGACAACCTCCTGGTCGAATTCGGCCCCATGCAACTGGACTTGGCGCAGCGCATGCGGGTCCACGCCCTGATGGAGGCGGTCGCCGAGGCCGACTTCGAGGGCGTCACGGACCTCACCCCGGGCATCCGCTCCCTCCAGATCCAGACGGACCCGACCCGCCTGCCCCAGTCCCAACTCCTCATCTCCGTAAGGGAGATAGCGGCCGCACTCCCGCCCACCGACCAACTGATCGTCCCCTCCCGCACGGTCCACCTCCCCCTCTCCTGGGACGACCCGGCCACCCGCGAGGCGACCGCCCGATACATGGCCGGCGTCCGCGACGACGCCCCCTGGTGCCCCTGGAACATCGAGTTCATCCGCCGCGTCAACGGACTGGACTCGGTCGAGGACGTCTACGGCACGGTCTTCGACGCCGAGTACCTCGTACTCGGCCTGGGAGACGTCTACTTGGGCGCCCCGGTGGCCACGCCCCTGGACCCGCGCCACCGCCTGGTCACCACCAAATACAACCCGGCCCGCACCTGGACGGCGGAGAACTCGGTCGGCATCGGCGGCGCGTATCTCTGCATCTACGGCATGGAGGGACCCGGCGGCTACCAGTTCGTGGGCCGTACGACGCAGGTGTGGTCGGGCTGGCAGCAGCGCGGCGCGTTCGAACCGGGCTCGCCCTGGCTGCTGCGCTTCTTCGACCGCATCAAGTGGTACCCGGTGGAGGCGGACGAACTCCTCGAACTCCGGGCCGACATCATCTCCGGCCGTTTCGTCCCGCGCATCGAGGAGGGCACGTTCTCGCTCGCCGAGTACGAGGCGTTCCTGGCCGAACACGCCGATTCCATCGCGGAGTTCAGGACCCGGCAGCAGACGGCGTTCGGCGCGGAGCGCGATGCCTGGGAGGCAGCGGGCGAGTTCACCCGGGCGGAGGCGGCGGCCGCACCGGCCCCACCGCAGGCCGAGGTGACGATCCCGGTCGGCGGACGTCTGATCGAGGCCGAATTCGCTGCCTCCGTCTGGCAGTTGAACGTAGAACCCGGCGACGAGGTGACCGTCGGCCAACCCCTCCTGGCCCTGGAGGCGATGAAGATGGAATCCAGGGTCCACGCCCCGATGGCCGGTGTGGTGGCCGAGATCCTGGCCAGGCCCGGCGACCAGGTCGAAGCGGGCACGGCGCTCCTCGTCCTCGCCCCCACAAGCTGAACAGCAAGGAGCACCAAGAGATGTCGACCACCTCGACCACCGTGTCCCGAGTCCGCGCCGCCTACGCCCGCATCGAGGCCGTCGACCGCCCCGAGATCTGGATCGACCTGCGCCCGCAGCCGGAGGTCGAGCAAGAAGCACAGGCGTTGGACGCGCGAGTGGCGGCAGGCGAGCAACTCCCCCTCGCGGGCCGCCTGTTCGCGGCCAAGGGCAACATCGACGTACAGGGCCTGCCCACGACGGCGGGCTGCCCGGCGTACGCCTACGAGCCGGAGACGGACGCCCCGGTGGTGGCCCGCCTCCGCGCGGCCGGCGCGATCGTGCTCGGCACCACGAACCTCGACCAGTTCGCCACCGGCCTGGTCGGCACCCGCTCCCCGTACGGCGCGGTCCGAGGCGCCCACGACCCGGCGCTGATCAGCGGCGGCTCCAGCGCCGGTTCGGCGGTCGCCGTGGCTCTGGGCATCGTCGACTTCGCCCTCGGCACCGACACGGCGGGCTCGGGCCGGGTCCCCGCGGCCTTCAACGGCATCGTCGGCCTCAAGCCCACCCGGGGCCTGGTCCCGACGGCGGGAGTGGTCCCGGCCTGCGCCTCGATCGACTGCGTGACGGTCTTCGCCCGCACCCTCCCGGAGGCCGAACAGGCCCTGTCCTTCATGACCTCCCCGCCGGACCGCGGCCTCCCGCCCCTCCCCCAGCGCGCACCGGGCCCGTGGCGCATCGCGGTAGCGGCACGCGCACAGCTCGGCGAACTGGACGAGGGCTGGGCGGAGGCCTACGAGGCGGCGGTGGACCAGCTCAGGGGCGCGGGCGCCGAAATCCGCACCCTCGACCTCACCCCCTTCACGGAAGCGGCGGCGATGCTCTATCAGGGCGCGTTCGTGGCCGAGCGCTATACAGCGGTAGGGGGCTTTGTCGACAAAGCAATCGCAGACGGCACCGAGGGCCTGGACCCCACCGTCACCGGCATCATCACCCGGGCCCGGGACATCCCGGCCCACCAGCTGTACGCGGACGAGGAACGCCTGGCGACCCTCCGCACCCGAGCCCTGTCGGAACTGGCCGACGCGGACGCCCTGTTGCTGCCGACCGCACCGGGCCACCCCACCCTGGCCGAGGTGGCGGCCGACCCCCTGGGGGCCAACGCCCGCCTGGGCCGCTTCACCAACTCCACGAACCTCTTCGACCTGGCAGCGGTGGCCGTCCCGTCCGGTCGGGTGAACTCCCTGCCCTTCGGCGTCATGCTGATCGGCCCGGCGTTCACGGACGACCGCCTGGCCCGAATCGCGCGCGAGCTGGAGCCATCGCTCCAACTGGCAGTCGTAGGAGCCCATTTGACGGGCCAGCCCCTGAACCCCCAACTCCTGTCCCTGGGCGCCCACTTGGACCGCACGACAACAACGGCCCCGGTGTACCGCTTGCACGCCCTGGCGACGACCCCACCCAAGCCGGGCCTGGTGCATGTGGGCGAGGGCGGCGCGGAGATAGAGACAGAGGTGTGGCGACTCCCGGCGGAGGGCTTGGGCCGGTTGCTGGCGGCCCTCCCCCGCCCGATGACACTGGGAAGCGTGGAGTTGGCGGACGGTACGAGGGTCCCGGGCTTCCTGTGCGAGCCGGCCGCGCTGCCAGACGCAGAGGACATCACCAAGTACGGTGCCTGGCGAACCTACCTGAACCGCGAGGTCTTTTAGGGGCGCGGTGCTGTGTCGATGTGCGGCTCCGCCGCGTGGGCGCGACCAGCCACAACGCACCCGCCCCCCAGCCCGTCACCCCACCGACGAGTAGGCCACAACCCCCCGCAGCAACAGTTCAACAGCCTTACGCGCATTCTTCGCCACAGTAGAAGACGCCTCCCCACCAGAAACCGGCGCCGCAGCCGAGATCTGCCCGAGCACATCAATCACCTGCTTGCACCACCGGACAAAGTCCCCGGCCGGCATCTCCACCTCCCGAAGCACCTCGTCCAGCCCCTTCCCACTGGCCCACATGTACGCGGCCCAGGCGAAGCCGAGATCAGGCTCGCGCTGCCCGACCCCTTCGGTCTGGGTGATCCGGAAATCCTCTTCCAGGGCGTCAAGACGCCCCCAGATCCGCACCATCTCCCCCAGCGCGGCCTTGGCCGCACCGGACGGCACCTTCGGCGTCGTAGCGTCGTCGCTGACCCGCGCCTCGAACACCAACGCCGAGACGCACGCGGCGAGTTCGGCGGGGGCGAGCCCCTCCCAGACCCCCTCGCGCAGACACTCACTGGCGAGCAGGTCGAGTTCGCCGTAGAGCCGGGCCAGCCGCTTGCCGTGCTCGGTGACCTCGTCGCCGCGCAGATAGTCCAGCTCGGTGAGGAGCGCGACGATCCGGTCGAAGGTGCGGGCGATGGTGTTGGTCCGCCCCTCGATGCGCCGCTCCAGCTGCGTGGTGTCCCGCTGCAGCCGGTGGTACCGCTCGGCCCAACGGGCGTGGTCCTCACGGTCGTTGCAGCCGTGGCAGGGGTGCGCGCGGATCGCCGTACGCAACTGGGCGATCTCCCGGTCGTCGGCGGCCTGCGAGCGCTGCTTGCGGGCCCGCTCCGGCGGGATGTGCCCGGCCTTGGTGCGCAGCGCGGAGGCCAGGTCCCGACGGGACTGCGGAGAACGGGGGTTGAAGGATTTCGGGATCCGCATCCGGTCCAAAGCCTCGACGGGCACCGGGAAGTCCATCGACGCGAGCCGCTTGACCTGCCGTTCGACGGTCAGGACGAGCGGACGCGGGCCGTCGTGCTGCTCGAAGCCGCGGTGGCCGTTGGACCGTCCGGCGGGCAGGCCCGGGTCCAACACCAGTGCCAGGCCCGCGTACTTGCCGGTCGGGACGTGGATGACGTCTCCCGGCTTGAGCTTCTCCAGGGCGACGGCGGCCTCGGTGCGCCGCTGTGCCACGCCCTGCCGGGCGAGCTCGGTCTCGCGGTCCTTGAGCTCGCGACGCAGCCGCATGTAGTCGTCGAAGTCGCCCAAGTGGCAGGTCATGGAGTCCTTGTAGCCCTCCAGGCCCTCTTCGTTGCGCTGCACCTGCCGTGAGATCCCGACGACCGACTTGTCCGCCTGGAACTGCGCGAAGGAGGTCTCAAGGAGTTCGCGCGAGCGGTGCCGCCCGAACTGCTCGACGAGGTTGACCGCCATGTTGTACGACGGCTTGAAGCTGGAGCGCAGCGGATACGTACGCGTGCCGGCCAGTCCCGCGAGGTGCTCGGGGCTGATCCCGCGCTGCCACAGCACGACGGCGTGGCCCTCGACATCGATGCCGCGCCGGCCGGCACGACCTGTCAACTGCGTGTACTCGCCGGGCGTGATGTCGGCGTGCTGCTCGCCGTTCCACTTGACGAGCTTCTCCAACACCACCGAGCGCGCGGGCATGTTGATGCCGAGTGCCAGGGTCTCGGTGGCGAACACGGCCTTCACGAGGCCGCGCAGGAACAGCTCCTCGACGACCTCCTTGAACGTCGGCAGCATGCCCGCGTGGTGGGCCGCGATACCGCGCTCCAGGCCTTCCAACCACTCGTAGTACCCGAGGACATGCAGGTCCTCGGACGGAATGGACGCCGTGCGCTCCTCGACGAGGGCGCGCACCTTCGCCCGCGCCTCGTCGTCGTTGAGCCGCAGCCCGGCGTACAGACACTGCTGTACGGCGGCCTCGCAGGCGGCGCGGCTGAAGATGAACGTGATGGCGGGCAGCAGGCCTTCGCTGTCCAGCCGCTCGATGACCTCGGGGCGGCCCGGTGTCCACACCCGTGAGCGCTGTCTGCGCTCACGCTCCCGGTCGGCCTCGCGCATGGCACGACCGCGTCTGCGGTCCTGGAAGGAGGGGCGCTGCGCCTCCATGCGGGCCAGGCGGGCGAGGTCGGGGTTGACGGCCTTCTTGTTGCCCTCACCCTCCTCGAAGAGGTCGTACATCCGCCGCCCGGCGAGCACATGCTGGAACAGCGGCACCGGCCGGTGCTCGGAGACGATCACCTCGGTGTCGCCGCGGACGGTGTCGAGCCAGTCGCCGAACTCCTCCGCGTTCGACACGGTGGCCGAGAGCGAGACCAGGGTCACCGACTCGGGGAGGTGGATGATCACCTCTTCCCAGACGGCGCCGCGGAAGCGGTCGGAGAGGTAGTGCACCTCGTCCATGACCACATAGCCGAGGCCGAGGAGGGTCTGCGAACCGGCGTACAGCATGTTCCGCAGGACCTCGGTGGTCATGACGACCACCGGTGCCTCGGAGTTGACGCTGTTGTCGCCGGTGAGCAGGCCGACCTTGTCCGCGCCGTAACGGCGGCACAGGTCGGCGTACTTCTGGTTCGACAGTGCCTTGATGGGGGTCGTGTAGAAGCACTTCTTGCCCTGCTGGAGGGCGAGGTGGACGGCGAACTCGCCGACGATCGTCTTGCCGGAGCCGGTGGGCGCCGCGACCAGGACGCCCTTCCCCGCTTCGAGCGCCTTACAGGCCTCGATCTGGAAGGGGTCGAGACCGAAGTCGTACATCTCGCGGAAGTCCGCGAGCGCGGTGGCCTGCTCGGCTGCCCGCAGGCGGGCTGCCGCGTACCGCTCGGCCGGGGAGAGGTCCTCTGTCATCGTGCTTTCGAGCGTACCGGGCGCCACTGACAACAGGACGATCATTATCCTTTCCCATAGGTCCCCCACACACGGAGACCGGCCGCCCGCGCTGCGGGAACGGCCGGTCTCGGCGGAGGTCGGGAAGGTGATCAGGTCACGTCGTCATACCCGTTGACCCGGTCCGAACCGGTGCCGCTCGCCTGCTCGGGCAGGGCCGCCCGGCCGGCCGAGACGGCTTCGACGTCGCCGATGTCCTCGGGGGTGAGGTCCAGGTCGGAGGCCTCGTCGTCGGCCGGTCCCGCCTCGTCGCGGCGGCGCTTGCGCCGGTCGTTGAGCAGGGAGAAGACGACCGCGCCGAAGTACAGCACCCAGATCGGCCCGGCCAGCGCCAGCATGGTCAGCGGGTCGGTGCTGGGGGTGGCGACGGCTGCGAAGACCGTGATGCCCAGGATCATGGCGCGCCACCAGCCGAGCATCCGCTTGCCGGTCAGCGCGCCCGTGAGGTTGAGCATGATCAGCAGCAGCGGCAGCTCGAAGGAGAGGCCGAAGACCAGCACCATGCGCGTGACCAGGTCGAGCAGGTCGTCCAGCGGCAGCAGGTTGTTGACGTCGTGCGGGGTGAAGGTGAGCAGGACCTTCGCGGTGGTGGGCAGCACCCGGTAGGCGAAGTAGGCGCCACCGAGGAACAGCGGAACTCCGGTGCCGACGAAGGAGAGCGCGTACTTCTTCTCGTTCTTGTGCAGGCCCGGGGCGACGAAGCCCCACAGCTGGTACAGCCAGACCGGCGATGCCAGGACGACACCGGCCATCAGGGACACCTTCAACGCCAGTGTGAACGGCGTCAGGAGACCGTTGATGGTGATCTGCGCACACGGCTGGGTCGTCTTGGACGACCTCGCCAGCTGCTCGAAGTTCTGGGAGCAGCCGACCGATTTCAGCACCGGATCGGTGATGATGTTGACGATGTCGTTGTAGAAGAAGGCGGCCACGCAGGTCACCACGATGATGGCGAGCATCGCCTTCGCGAGCCGGTTGCGCAGCTCACGCAGATGGTCCGCGAGGGGCATCCGCCCCTCGGGGTCCTTCTCCTTCGTGCGGGCAGACTTGGGCAACCCACGTCCTCATCTCGTGCGGCAGGCCGGGGGCGTCCCGGCCCTGTGTCAGCGCTTGGTCGTGTCCGACGGCTCGGTGACGGGGCGCGAGCTGGTCACGTCGCCGGGGGCGGCCTGGATGGTGCGCTGCACGGACTCGTCGGTGTTCGGCGGGCCGGCGGGGGCGGGGGTGCTGCTGCCCTCTTCCTTCATCGCCTTGGCCTCGCTCTTGAGGATGCGGGCGGACTTGCCGAGGGAGCGGGCCATGTCCGGAAGCTTCTTCGCGCCGAAGAGCAGCACGATGACGACGAGGATGAGAATGATCTCGGGAGCTCCGAGCCTTCCGAACATAAGTCTTTACCTTCTCACCGAGGCGGCTGGGGTGGGGGTGCTGTCCGATCGGTCGGACACTTGTCCGACGTTCGTGCTGCCAGCGATCGTAACGCTCAGGGGTAAACGTCAGGCAATCCCCGTGCGTACTCCCGGTCCGCGCTCCGGGCCTCGTTATCCGGACCGCGATCAGCAGCGTACCCGCCCCGGGCGACAACGTGACAGGGCAAAGTGACGCGAAGCGCATCAGGCGCGCAACTCACACCCCACGCATACGTGACTCACAGTGCGTCGACGGAACGGGCCGTGGAGACTGCCGCTTTTTCCAGGTCCTCAGCCGCCCTGTTGATGCGCTGCGCGGCGTCCGTGACCTGCAGTCCGAGCCGCCGCGCCTCCAGAAAGACCCGGACGGCGAGCACCCCGAGCACGGCGAGACCCAGAAAACCGACAGCTATCGCGACCATCGCCCAGAACATGGGGCGAGCCTAGACCCTGTTACCCGACGGAGGTCAGGCGCAGGGTCCTGACCCCGCCGCCGGTGAGCAGTTCGACGATCCGCTCGCCCGCGGGCTTGCGGACCGCGGCGCCGCAGTCGGGGCAGGTGAAGGAGTAGAACGTGGTGCGGCTGGTGGCGCCGATGGCGAGGCGCAGGGCGCTCGCCGCCAGTTCGAAGTTGCCCCGGCAGTCCGGGCAGCCCGCTCTGAACACGACGGGCATCACGTTCTTCATCCCGGCGAACGCGGCGGCCACCGTCATCTCCTGGACGCCCGACATCGTCGACTCGCTCACAGCTCCTGCTCCTCTTCCCCTGGTCGTTCGCCTCCTGGGCGCCTCAGTCGTGACCGAGACGGCGACCGTGCTCACCCCTTCGGGCCTCCGCGCGCTCGCCGTCTCGGTCACGACGCGCCCCTCCGGCTCACTCCCGCCTCTCGTCAACACCGTGCACACCGTCAACCACGCTCTGCGGTCCGTCGTACGCCGCCAGTGCCTCGCGGGCGGCCCGGCGGGCGCTGTCGGCGAGGTCGCCCGGCGAGACGATCCGGCCGTCGCGCCCGAGCCGCAGGGCCAGGCGTCTCAGGGACGTCGGGTCGGGGGTGCGCAAGGTAATACGCAGCCCGCCGTCGGGAAGCTCATCGGCACTGTCGTGCGGGTAGTACTCGGCGACCCAGCGTCCGCCCGGGCCTACCTCGACGACGACCTCCGGGTCCTCGGCGGCGGGCTGCACCAGCGCCTCCGACAGGTCCCGCAGTTCGATCTCGGGCGGTGCGGACGGCTCGTCGAGGATCTTGATCTCGGCGACCCGGTCGAGGCGGAAGGTGCGGCGCGCCTCGGAGCGCCGGCACCAGGCCTCCACGTACGTGTGCCCGACGCTGACCAGGCGGATGGGGTCGATCTCGCGCTCGGACAGCTCGTCGCGGGCGGGTGAGTAGTAGCGGATCCACAGGCGGCGGCGCTCCGAGATCGCGCGGTCGACGTCCGCGAAGACACCGCCCTCGGACTCGAAGGTCACCGAAAGGCGCGCGCTGGCCCCGGCCGCCTCACCGGCCGCCGCCTCCAGTTTGGCGTTGGCCCGCAGCAGGGCCTGCCGGTCGCTCTCGCGCAGGCCGGGCAGTGTCGACACCGCGCGGGCGGCCACCAGGAGCGCGGTCGCCTCGTCGGCGGCGAGCCGGAGCGGTTCGGCGACGTCGTCCGGGTTGTGCCACCAGATGCGGTCGCCGTCGGTGTCGATGTCGAGCAGATCGCCGCCTCGGAAGCTGGTCCCGCACATGGGCAGGATGTCGAGGTCGGAGACCAGCTCGTCCTCGGTGATCCCGAAGGCACGGGCCACGTCCTCGACGCGTGCTCCGGGGCGCTCCTTCAGATAGGTCACCAGGGAGAGCATCCGCCGGGTCTGGTCGATGGCGTTGACGGGCCTGACCGGTTTGCCTGCCACAGTTCTCTTCCGCTCCCCCTCAGCCCTTGGCCACGGCACGCAGCCGGTCCACCACGTCGGCCCGCAGCTCGGCGGGCTCCAGGACGACCACGTCCGGCCCGAACTCGACCAGCCAGGCGTCGAGTCCGTGGCCGTACGGAATCTCCAACTCGTCCCAGCCGTCCCCGAGTTCCCGAACCGCCGTGGCTTTCGCCCGCAGGGGGTACCCGGAACCCGTGCGCAGCCGGATCAGGGCCGAGCGGTCGGCGGTCTCCCCCGCCCAGCTCGCGACGGTCTCGCGCACGGTGACGACATCGGGTACGTCCGCGGTGAACCGCCCGTTGCGCGAGCGCACCTTGCCGGTGATCCGGGAGAGGCGGAAGACGCGTTCGGCACCCCGGTCCCGGTCCCAGCCGGCGAGGTACCAGTGGCCGCGCCAGCACTCTAGGGCCCACGGCTCGACGCTGCGGGTCTCGGGGCGGGCGGCGGTGGCCTTGCGGTACTCGAACACGACCGGCCGACGGTCGCGACAGGCCAGCATCAGCGGCTCGAACGACGCCTCGTGTACCGGAATTCGAGGCTCCAGGGCGCCGTGCGGCTCGTACGGGTCGAGGTCCTCGGGCATTCCGGCGGCGCGCAGTTTCTGCAGTGCGCCGCTGGCCGCGCCGGCGAGCCGGGCCTGCTGCCACACCTTCGCGACGAGACCGAGCGCGGCGGCCTCCTCGGCGTCGAGGGTGATGGGCGGGAGACGGTTGCTGTCGCGGCGGGCGAGATAGCCGACCTCGCCGTCCAGGTTCTCCACCGTCTCGATGACCAGCCCGAGCTCGCGCAGATCGTCCTTGTCGCGCTCGAACATCCGGTTGAAGGAGTCGTCGGACCCGGCTTCCAGGTAGGCCTCGATGGATTCCCGCAGCTCACGCTTGCTGAGCGGCCGCCGGGTCCCGAGCAGACACAGCGCGAGGTTCATCAGCCGCTCGGCCTTGGCAATGGCCATCGACGCCCTTCGCCTTCCTCTGTACTTACGAACGATGACCGTACCGCCCCACGATGGCCTGACAAAAGCCGAGGGCCCATGCCCGAGCAGGCATGGGCCCCAGGTGATCGGGTCCGGTCGGATCCGGTGATCAGACGGCGACGAGGTCGACCACGAAAATCAGGGTCTCGCCCGGCTTGATCGCCGGGGTCGGGCTCTGGTTGCCGTAGGCGAGGTGCGCCGGGATGGTCAGCTGGCGACGGCCGCCGACCTTCATGCCCTGCACGCCCTGGTCCCAGCCCTTGATGACACGGCCGCCACCGAGCGGGAACTTGAACGGGGTGCCGCGGTTCCAGCTGGCGTCGAACTCCTCGCCGGTGCTGAAGGCCACGCCCACGTAGTGGACGGTGACGTTCTGGCCCGCCTGCGCGACCTCGCCGTCACCCTCCCACAGGTCCTTGATCTCCAGGTCGGCCGGGGGTGCGCCCTCAGGGAAGTCGATCTCGGGCTTCTCGATGCTCACGTCTCTAGCTCCTGCTTGTGTACGACAAGACAACTCGGACAGTCTCGCATCCCGGCCGCGCTCATGCGTCGGCAGGCACTTCACCCGCGGGACTACATCGCCGCCAGGATGTCGACCGAGAACACCAGGGTTTCGCCCTTCTTGATGGTGCCGCCGGTCGGCGGGGTGTCGCCGTAGGCCAGGTCCGGGGGCGCGACGATCAGGACGCGGCTGCCGACCTTCTTGCCGGTGACACCCTGCGCCAGGCCCTTGACGACCGACTCCATCTGCGAGATCGCGAACTGGCTCAACCGGCCCTGGGAGTACGTCGATTCGAACTGCTTGCCGGTGCTCCAGACCACGCCCTCGAACTGGCACAGGATCGTCTGCGACGCCTTGACGACGGCTCCGTCGCCCTCCAGGACGTAGTTCGACACCAGCTTCTTCGGCGGGTCCACCTTCGGGACAGTGACCGAGGGGGCCTTGCCGTCGGTGTTCGTACCGACCTTGGGCAGTGCGGAGTCGGACTGGGCGACGGCCTTGCCCTTGGCGGAGCTCTTGATGTTGAAGGCGTCCTGCACGTCGATCACGAAGACGAGCGTGTCGGTGCCCTTGATGCCCGCCTGGCTGTTGCCCGTCGTGCCGTATCCCCAGGTCGGCGGGATGGCCATCTCGACGCGGCTGCCGACCTTCCGGCCCGCCAGGCCGTAGCGCCAGCCGTCGATGATGCTGCCCTGGGCGAGCTGGATGACCAACGGGGTCTTGCGGTCGTAGGAGTTGTCGAAGACCTTGGCCGTCGACCAGATCTGGCCCAGGTAGTTGACCTGGACGAAGTCGCCCTCCGCGACGGCCTTGCCGCTGCCCGCGATGACCGTCTTGACCGCGAGGTTCTTCGAGGGGTCGCCGGTGCCCTTGGCGACGGTCGGCTTCTCGTCGAACTTCGTGCCCGCGGTGATCGCCGGCACCGGACCGTCGACCACCTTCGGTGGCGGAGCGGTCGAGGCCGAGGCGGACGGCGACGGCGACGCACTGGCCTTGCTGGAGGAGGAATCGCTGTCACCGCACCCCGCGAGCGTCACAAGTCCTGCGGGAACAGCGATGAGAAGGGAGCGTCGGCGCACGGTGAAGGCCTCGTATCGGTCGATCTTGTTGATGGCGTGCGCGCAACTCTACGGCGTGGCACGGGCCCCGTACGTGAAACGTACGGGGCCCGTGTGGCGTACCGAATATGTATCCGGACGTCGGTATCCGGACGCTTTGGCCTACATTCCGGCGATCAGTTTCTCCACCCGGTCGTCCACGGAACGGAACGGGTCCTTGCACAACACGGTGCGCTGCGCCTGGTCGTTGAGCTTGAGATGGACCCAGTCGACGGTGAAGTCCCGCCGCTGTTCCTGGGCCCTGCGGATGAAGTCGCCGCGGAGCCGTGCCCGAGTGGTCTGCGGCGGAACGGACTTGCCCTCGAAGATCTTCAAGTCGTTGCAGATCCGGGCGGCTTGGCCCTTCCTCTCCAGGAGGTAGTAGAGCCCTCGGCGACGGTGGATGTCGTGGTAGGCGAGGTCTATCTGCGCGACCCGCGGGTGGGACATGGTCATGTTGTGCTTGGCCCGGTACCGCTCGATGAGCTGGTACTTCATGACCCAGTCGATCTCGGTGCCGATCCGGTCGAGGTCCTCGGCCTCGATCGCGTCGAGCGTGCGGCCCCACAGCTCGAGGACCTGCTCGACGGTGCCGGTGCGGATGCCGCGACGGTCGACGAAGTCCACGGCCTTCTCGTAGTACTCGCGCTGCACCTCGATCGCGGAGGCCTCCCGGCCGCTGGCCAGACGCACCTTGCGCCGGCCCGTGATGTCGTGGCTCACCTCACGGATCGCCCGGATCGGGTTCTCCAGGGTCAGGTCACGCATCACCGTGCCCGCCTCGATCATGCGCAGCACCAGGTCGGTGGCCCCGACCTTGAGCAGCATGGTCGTCTCGGACATGTTCGAATCGCCCACGATGACGTGGAGACGGCGGTAGCGCTCGGCGTCCGCGTGCGGTTCGTCGCGGGTGTTGATGATGGGCCGGGAACGCGTCGTGGCCGAGGAGACGCCCTCCCAGATGTGTTCGGCGCGCTGGCTGACGCAGTACACGGCGCCGCGCGGAGTCTGCAGAACCTTGCCCGCGCCGCACAGCAGCTGACGCGTGACCAGGAACGGGATGAGGATGTCCGCGAGCCGGGAGAACTCGCCGTGCCGTGCCACCAGATAGTTCTCGTGGCAGCCGTACGAGTTGCCCGCCGAGTCGGTGTTGTTCTTGAAGAGGTAGACGTCGCCCGCGATTCCTTCCTCGTGCAGGCGTCGTTCGGCGTCCACCAGGAGTCCTTCGAGAATGCGCTCGCCGGCTTTGTCGTGGGTGACCAGTTCGGTCACGTTGTCACATTCGGGGGTCGCGTATTCCGGATGTGAGCCCACGTCGAGATAGAGCCGGGCGCCGTTTCGCAGAAAGACATTGCTGCTGCGGCCCCATGACACGACACGGCGGAAGAGGTACCGAGCCACCTCGTCGGGAGACAGACGCCGCTGTCCCCTGAACGTACACGTGACGCCGTACTCGTTCTCCAGCCCGAAAATGCGGCGGTCCATGAGTGAACATTACGCCCGATCCCCTGTGCTGAAACGGGGTTCGACCGCACGGTTTGGATCATTTTCCGATGAAGCCGCAACGACCGCTCCCCCGGCGGGAGCTGCGAGGACCCGCCCGGTGGCCAGCAGGACCAGCAACGACACCGCCCCGGCGGCCCCCGGCACGGCGAACCCCCACAGGGCTCCACCGGCCTCTACGACCGGTCCCGCGACGCCCGTTCCGACCGACGCTCCCACGGTGAACGTCGTCACAAGCCAGGAGAAGGCCTCGGTGACCGTCCCCTTCGGGGCATGCCGGTCCACGATGATGAACGCACAGGCGAGGGCGGGCGCGAGGAACACCCCGGCGAGCACGGTCAGCAGCACCATGGCGACCGCGCCCGGCATGAGCATCAGCGGCAGGTAACACACCGCCAGCAGCCCCACCAGCACCCGCAGTCGGCGCTCGGGCACCCCGCTCCACTGCCGCGCCCCGTAGACCGTCCCGCCCAGCAGCGCGCCCAGACCGATCGCCGCCATGAGCCACCCGTACACCACGTCACCGCCGTGCCCGTCCGCGTACGGCACGGAGGCGACCGTGATGGACCCGAGCGCCATCCCGACGAACAGGAACGCGCCCAGGAGCGCCAGCAGCCCCGGCGAGCGCAGGGCGCCCAGCCAGTGCGCGGCACGCGGAGCCGACCGCCACGCGCGCGAGGGCGGCGACACGACCACGGAGAGGGCGCCCAGCACTCCGATGACGTTCAGCACGAGCAGCGCCACCGGGGCGGACCACAGCGACACGAACACCGTCACGAGCAACGGCCCCGCGGTGAACATGACTTCCTGCGCCACGGCGTCCATGGCGTACGCCGTGTGCACCTGCTCCTCCCGGCTCAGCACGGTCGGCCACAGGGCGCGCAGACCGCCCTCCAGGGGCGGCGCGAAGAGGCCGGCGGCGGCCACGGCGACGTAGGCGAGCGGGCGCGGGTCGGTGCCCCAGCAGGCGAAGACGGTCATCGCGAGGGCCGACAGGACCGCGGCGGGCAGCTGCACCCGCGGCTGTCCGTGGACGTCCACCAGCCGGCCGAGGAGGGGCTGCCCGACGGCGTTGGCGATGCCGTAGACGGCCGCCAGTGCCCCGGCGAGGCTGTAGGTACCGCCCTCGGCGCGGATGAACAGCACGATCGCGATCGCGGCGGTGGCGTTCGGCAGCCGGCCGACCAGCGTGCCTATGAGCAGGCGAGTGGCGTGTCTCGCCCTGAGGATCTCCAGATATCCCACGGCCCTGCCCCACCCTCACGTTTTACGTATAACTTCCACCGTCATACGTACCATGTGCCCTGTCACGAGTCCAGACGGAGCCCAGCCGAAGGAGCAGCCCCACGGTGGCACGAGGCAGCACCCGCCCCACGAGCCGCGACGTCGCCCAGGTCGCGGGGGTGTCACAGGCCGCGGTCTCGCTGGTGCTCGGCGACAAGTGGCGGGGCCGCGTCTCGGAGACCACCGCCGAACGCGTCCGGGAGGCCGCACGCGACCTGGGGTACCGCCCCAACCTCGCGGCCCGCAATCTCAGGCTGGGACGCACCCGTACCGTCCTCCTGGTCGTCCCCGCGCTGACCACGGAGTTCTTCGCCGGCGTCTACACCGGCGCCGCCCGGGTCGCCGCCGAACACGGCTTCGGCGTGGTCCTCTACCCCTCCCCCGAGGGCATCGGCCCCGCCCGCGACCCGTTCGCCTCCGCGCAAGCCGCCCTGGACGGCGTCATCGCCTCCTCCATGGCCGCCGACGCCCTCAGCGCGATCCGCGGCGACCAGCTGCCCCTGGTGATGCTCGACAGCGACCCGGAGGGCAGCCTCGGCGCGGCGACCGTCAATCTGGACATCGGCGACGGCGTCCGCCAGGTCGCCGACCATCTGCTGGCCCTGGGCCACCGCCACTTCCTCCACCTCGCCGCGGACATCCCGTCCTGGACCTTCGAGGTACGCGCGCGTGAACTGGCGGCAAGGGTGGCCGAGTTCGAGGGCACCACGATCCGCACGACCCGCGCCCCCATCTCGATCGAGGGCGCCCTGACCGCCGCCGAGGCCGCACTCTCGGCACCGGGACCCCGGCCCACCGCCCTGGTCTGCGACGACGACAAACTCGCCGCCGGCGCCTACAAGGCCGCCCGTCGCCTCGGCCTGCGCATCCCGGAGGACGTGTCGATCACCGGCCTGGACGACCTCGCCCTGGCCACCGCCATCGACCCGGAGCTGACGACGGTCCGCCTCGACGCCGAACTCTTCGGGGAACAGGGCATGCGCGCCCTCCTGGCGGTCCTGGACGGCCGTGTACCGGAGGAGGGGGACATCCCGGTGGAACTGGTCGTACGAGGCTCCACGGCGCCGCCGGGCGGCCTCTGACGCCCCGCTACGCCCGTGCGCCCCGGCCGATGACCGGCCGGGGCGCACGAAGGGCTCTGCGAGGGGCGAACGCCCACTCACTTCTCGGCGTCGTCCTCGCCGTCGTCGTCGGACTCCGACGACGCGTCCGCGCTCTCACCGAGCAGCCGGGACAGCTCGCCGCCGACGATCCGCTTGAACTTGCGGGCCTGCGGGCGGGTACGGTCCAGCACCGCGACCTCCAGGCGCTCGGCGGGGATCTCCCGCTCGCTGCCGTTCGTGTCGCGGGACAGGGACTGCACTGCCAGCTTGAGGGCCTCCGCGAGCGTCATGCCGTCGCGGTGCCGCTGATCCAGATAGCTGCTGATCGTCTCCGCGTTGCCGCCGACCGCGACCGAGCCGTGCTCGTCCACGATCGAACCGTCGTGCGGCAACCGGTAGATCTGATCGCCGTCGGAGGTGTCCCCGACCTCCGCGACGACCAGCTCCACCTCGTACGGCTTCTCGGCCGCGCTGGAGAAGATCGTGCCGAGCGTCTGGGCGTAGACATTGGCGAGACCGCGGGCGGTCACATCCGCACGGTCGTAGGTGTAACCGCGCATGTCGGCGTAGCGCACGCCGCCGATCCGCAGGTTCTCGTACTCGTTGTATTTTCCGGCGGCCGCGAACCCGATCCGGTCATAGATCTCGCTGAACTTGTGCAGCGCACGGGACGGGTTCTCGCCGACGAAGACAATGCCGTCGGCGAACTGCAGCACGACCAGGCTGCGGCCACGGGCGATGCCCTTGCGGGCGTACTCCGCCCGGTCGGCCATGGCCTGCTGGGGTGAGACATAGAACGGCGTCGACACCGGTATCCGTCCCTCTCTTTAAAGTTCCGTCGAAGTCACTGGATCACCTTGATGAGAACGGGCCCGCGGTCAGAGCAGCGCGGCGCGCGGGCCGTCGGGCTGCTGCAGTCGCCGCTCCAGGATCGAGGCGGCGATCTCGGAGGACTCGTCGTCGGTGAGCCGACGGAAGCCGTCCTCGGTGATCACGGTGACGATCGGGTAGATCCGGCGGGCCACATCGGGACCACCGGTCGCCGAGTCGTCGTCAGCGGCGTCGTAGAGGGCCTGCACCACGAGGGTCGTGGCCTCGGACTCGGTCAGTCCGTCGTGGAAGAGCTTCTTCATGGCGCTGCGGGCGAAGACCGAGCCGGAGCCGGTGGCCGCGTAGCCGTGCTCCTGGGAACGGCCGCCCGTCACGTCGTAGGAGAAGATGCGGCCGACGCCGCGGTCCACGTCGAAGCCGGCGAAGAGCGGGACCACGGCCAGGCCCTGCATGGCCATGCCGAGGTTGGAACGGATCATGGTGGACAGTCGGTTCGCCTTGCCCTCCAGGGAGAGCTGGGCGCCTTCGACCTTCTCGAAGTGCTCCAGCTCCAACTGGAAGAGCCTGACCATCTCGACGGCGAGGCCGGCGGTGCCGGCGATACCGACGGCCGAGTACTCGTCCGCCGGGAAGACCTTCTCGATGTCCCGCTGTGCGATGACATTGCCCATGGTGGCCCGTCGGTCACCCGCGAGCACCACGCCGCCGGGGAACGTGACGGCGACGATGGTCGTGCCGTGCGGGGCCTCGATGACACCCTGGGTGGGCGGCAGCTGCCGGTTGCCCGGGAGCATCTCCGGCTGGTGGTCGGAGAGAAAGTCCATGAAGGACGACGACCCAGGCGTCAGGAAGGCAGCTGGTAGACGCCCGGTGCTACGAGTGTTGGCTTCCACGCGTTTCCTTCCAGGTAGTCGGCAGCTCGGTACGCAGCTGCGGGGTCATCCCTCAACAGGCCGATGCCGGAATTGCAGTTGAAGCACAGTACGCCACGGACCCTACCCGTCTGGTGGCAGTGATCCACATGAACGGCAGGAGCTTTCAAACAGATCGCGCGGAGCCCCATTTGGGAGGCGATCATCTCGTCCCGCTCGGCCAAGGTGATGCCGTACTTGCGCTTGAAGTAACTTTGCTGGTTCCGGTCAGCCCGGCACGCCTTGCAGTAACTCGCGTAGCCATCTGACGTCGTCGCGTTGGGTTCCCACTCCGAGTGGGCCTTGATCTCCCCGCACCGAGGACAGCGCTTGTGTCCGCGCGGCACTGGCACCTTGGCACGGACAGTCTTGCCCTTTGCCTCCTGGCGCCGCCGGTAGTACTCAGCAGAGCACTCGCGGCAGTACGCCTGAAGTCCGTCACGCATGGCCTTGTTCTTGGCGAAGGCTGCCCGCGGCAAGATCCGACTGCAACGCGGGCAACCTCTCCCGTTGGCCAATTCGGACATTACGCCCTATTCGCCACCCTTCTGGACAAACGACCTCACGAAGTCCTCGGCATTCTCCTCGAGGACATCGTCGATCTCATCCAGAACCGAGTCGACATCGTCGCTCAGCTTCTCGTGGCGCTCCTTGAGATCCTCCGAAGCTTCCGCCTCGACGGTCTGCTCCTCGACCTCCTCGGTAGAGCGCGTCGCCTTCTGCTGTCCGCCGCCGGTGTCCTTGGTCGCCATAACCCTCACCCCGCTCGGTTCGACGTTCTTGATCAGACCCTACTTGCAGGGACTGACATCGGCCCCGCAGTTCCTACAACGTACGGCGGCCACCTCGATGATTCCCGGCCACCGGACATTCCACCCTGTCCGGAGCTCCGGATCCGAGGGTCCTGTCAGCCGCCCGACAGGACCCTGACCAGGTCTTCCGCCGTACGACAGCGGTCCAGAAGCTCCTTGACGTGATTACGCGTTCCGCGAAGCGGTTCCAGGGTTGGGACGCGCTGGAGCGAGTCCCGGCCCGGGAGGTCGAAGATCACGGAGTCCCAGGAGGCCGCCGCGACATCGTCGGCGTACTGCTCCAGGCAGCGTCCGCGGAAGTACGCGCGCGTGTCCTCCGGCGGCGTCGTACGCGCCCGCTCGACCGTGTCCTCGTCCAGCAGCCGTTTGATACGGCCGCGGGCCACCAGGCGGTTGTAGAGGCCCTTGTCGGCCCGTACATCGGCGTACTGGAGGTCGACCAGCTGCAGCCGGGCCGCGTCCCAGTCGAGGTCGTCCCGGCGCCGGTAGCCCTCCATGAGCTCCCGCTTGGCGACCCAGTCCAGCTCGCCGGCCAGGCTCATCGGGTCGTTCTCCAGGCGGTTGAGCGTGTCCTCCCAGCGGGCGAGGACGTCCTTGGTCTGGTCGTCCGCGTCGGAGCCGTAGCGCTCCTCCACGTACTTGCGGGACAGCTCGAAGTACTCCATCTGCAGCTGGACCGCGGTGAGTGTCCGGCCGCTGCGGAGGGTGACCAGGCGCTTGAGGGTGGGGTCGTGGGAAACCTGGTGGAGGGTGCGGACCGGCTGGTCCACGGCCAGGTCCACCGCGATGAAACCGTCCTCGATCATGGAGAGGACCAGGGCCGTGGTGCCGAGCTTCAGATACGTCGAGATCTCGGAGAGGTTGGCGTCGCCGATGATCACGTGCAGGCGGCGGTACTTCTCGGCGTCCGCGTGCGGTTCGTCGCGGGTGTTGATGATCGGGCGCTTGAGGGTGGTCTCCAGACCGACCTCGACCTCGAAGTAGTCGGCGCGCTGGCTGAGCTGGAAGCCGTGCTCGTGTCCGTCCTGGCCGATGCCCACGCGGCCGGCTCCGGTGACGACCTGTCGGGAGACGAAGAAGGGCGTCAGGTGGCGCACGATGTCCGAGAAGGGCGTCTCCCGCTTCATCAGATAGTTCTCGTGCGTGCCGTAGGAGGCGCCCTTGTTGTCGGTGTTGTTCTTGTAGAGGTGGATCGGCTGGGCACCGGGGAGTTGGGCGGCCCGCTCCGCGGCCTCCGCCATGATGCGTTCGCCGGCCTTGTCCCACAGAACGGCGTCCATGGGGTTGGTGACTTCGGGGGAGCTGTACTCCGGGTGTGCGTGGTCGACGTAGAGGCGCGCGCCGTTGGTGAGGATGACATTGGCGAGGCCGATGTCCTCGTCGGTGAGCTGGGTGGAGTCGGCGGCCTCCCGGGCGAGGTCGAAGCCTCGCGCGTCCCGCAGCGGATTCTCCTCCTCGAAGTCCCAGCGGGCCCGCCGGGCCCGGTGCATCGCCGCCGCGTAGGCGTTGACGATCTGGGACGAGGTGAGCATGGCATTGGCGTTGGGGTGGCCGGGGACGGAGATTCCGTACTCCGTCTCGATGCCCATTACTCGCCGTACGGTCATGCGGCCCTCCTTGCCCGGCGGCGCCCTCGGTCGGGGGCGCCGCTCAAGTACCGCTGGCGCTCCGGTGCGTGTGCGGTGCCCGTCCCCGCACTGCGCGACTCGGCGGTACCGAAGAGCCTAGAACGGCTTTGCGCTGGTGGGGAGATCATTTGCGTCATTGCCTTGCGCGCCCCTTGTCGCGGTCATGGCCTGAAAAACAGTTGGCTGCGGGTACCCGCCTAGGGCACCCGCAGCCACCCTGCTTTTTACAGGTACTGACCGGTGTTCGCCACCGTGTCGATGGAGCGTCCGGTGTCGGCGCCCTGCTTGCCGGTGATGAGCGTACGGATGTAGACGATCCGTTCGCCCTTCTTTCCGGAGATCCGGGCCCAGTCGTCCGGGTTGGTGGTGTTGGGCAGGTCCTCGTTCTCCTTGAACTCGTCCACGCACGCCTGGAGGAGGTGGGAGACGCGGATGCCCTTCTGCTTGTGGTCGAGGAAGTCCTTGATGGCCATCTTCTTGGCCCGGCCCACGATGTTCTCGATCATCGCGCCGGAGTTGAAGTCCTTGAAGTAGAGGACTTCCTTGTCACCGTTGGCGTAGGTGACCTCCAGGAAGCGGTTCTCCTCGGATTCCGTGTACATGTGTTCCACGGCCGTCTGGATCATGCTCTGGACGGTGGTGGTCTTGTCGCCGCTGTGCTCGCCGACGTCGTCGGGGTGGAGTGGGAGGCGTTCGGTGAGGTACTTGCCGAAGATGTCCTTGGCGGCCTCGGCGTCGGGACGTTCGATCTTGATCTTCACGTCCAGGCGGCCGGGGCGCAGGATGGCGGGGTCGATCATGTCCTCGCGGTTCGAGGCGCCGATGACGACCACGTTCTGCAGGCCTTCCACGCCGTCGATCTCGGCGAGCAGCTGGGGGACGATGGTGTTCTCCACGTCCGAGCTGACACCGGATCCGCGGGTGCGGAAGAGGGATTCCATCTCGTCGAAGAAGACGATGACGGGAGTGCCCTCGCTGGCCTTCTCACGGGCACGCTGGAAGACGAGGCGGATCTGCCGCTCGGTCTCGCCGACGTACTTGTTGAGGAGCTCGGGGCCCTTGATGTTGAGGAAGAAGCTCTTGCCGGTGGCCTGTCCGGTGACCTCGGCGACCTTTTTGGCCAGCGAGTTGGCGACGGCCTTGGCGATGAGCGTCTTTCCGCATCCGGGAGGCCCGTAGAGCAGGACGCCCTTGGGCGGCCGCAGTTCGTGCTCCTTGAAGAGGTCGGGGTAGAGGTACGGGAGCTCGACCGCGTCGCGGATCATCTCGATCTGGCCGCCCAGACCGCCGATCTGCTCGTAGCCGATGTCGGGGACCTCTTCGAGGACGAGTTCCTCGACCTCGCTCTTCGGGACGATCTCGTAGACGTAGCCGGAACGGGGTTCGAGCAGCAGGGCGTCGCCGGGGCGGATGGTGATGTCCAGCAGTGGCTCGGCGAGCCGCACCACCCGCTCCTCGTCGGTGTGCCCCACCACGAGGGCGCGTTCGCCGTCTTCAAGGATCTCCTTGAGGGTGACGATGTCGCCGACGCGCTCGTACTCCATGGCCTCGACCACGTTGAGCGCTTCGTTGAGCATTACTTCCTGGCCGCGGCGGAGCTCTTCGAGATCCACGCTTGGGCTGACGTTCACCCGGAGTTTGCGGCCGCCGGTGAAGATGTCCGCGGTGCCGTCCTCGTTGGCCACGAGGAAGACTCCGAAGCCGGCCGGTGGCTGTGCGAGCCGGTCGACCTCTTCCTTGAGGGCCACGATCTGGTCGCGGGCCTCACGGAGCGTGTTGGCGAGTCGCTCGTTCTGGGCGGACACTCCGGCCAGATTGGTCTGCAGCTCGACGATCCGCTCTTCGAGAATCCTCGTGTGTCGCGGAGAGTCGGCGAGCTTACGTCGCAGGACGGCGATCTCCTGCTCAAGGTAGGCAATCTGCCCGGACGGGTCGTCGGACCCTCGTCCCGGGCGGATGCCGCGGTTCATGTCGTCGTCGTGGGCTGCCACGGTCCTCACCTCCTCCAAGGGGAGCTGGACGCTTCCAGACCCTACCTGGGTGGGTGTCGATTGAAACCCCTAGATCACAAAGACTGTCAAGGTGTGTCGTCGGTCACCCTGCGCTCTCCCTCACGCCGTCTGAATACCCACTCAACGTGATTCAGAAGCCGACTGTTCCAAGGGTGGGTCGGTCAAAATCCTTCATGGGGGACGTGAGTTGCCGTGACGACGGGTTCGGGGCCCGGCGAAATCCCGCCGGGGCGCCCCCTGACGGAGAGTGTCCGGGCGGACGTTGCCCGTCATGTCGTGGCGTGAAACCAGGGATCTCCAGGAAGTGTCGCCGGGGTGCGCGGAGGTAGGGTCGAAGTGTTCAACACCCGGCGGAAGCAGGAGACATCACCGTGCAGGACGAGGCCGCGGCCGACGGCGAGGCGCTGGAGGTCTGGATCGACCAGGACCTCTGTACCGGCGACGGCATCTGCGCCCAGTACGCCCCCGAGGTCTTCGAGCTGGACATCGACGGTCTGGCCTATGTGAAGAGCCCGGACGACGAGCTGCTGCAGGACAAGGGCGCCACCACGCCCGTGCCGCTGCCGCTGCTGGTCGACGTGGTGGACTCCGCCAAGGAGTGTCCCGGCGACTGCATTCATGTCCGCCGGGTCGCGGACCGGGTCGAGGTCTACGGCCCCGACGCGGCCTGAGGGCCCCTGAGTCGGCGGGGCCCGGGCGTCAGATGCTCTGGGTGTTGCCCGGCGTGGAGCGGACGAACGCGCCGTTCTTCCACTGCCACTTCGCGCTCTCCTTGACGTCCGGGCAGCAACTGGGCACGTCCTGGGTCGAGTAGCCGAGCATTGTCGCGAGTACGGCGCCGTCGCGTACGGCGAACTCGGTGACCGTCTCCCGGGCTTTCGGCGCGATCAGGGTGGCCACCACGCGCGGCGTGGCGGCATGCGCGGCCTGGGTCAGGACGTAGACGCCGTCGGGCGGGGTGCCCATGCCGGCGTCGCAGTGGACCACGGCGACCGTCTCCGGCCTGCCGTCGCCGTCGAGGTCGCCGGAGGCCTGCTTCTGGACCACGGCCTTCTGGGGACCGCACTGGATGGGGAAGTCGACCCCTGTGGTCGCGGGGGCCGCGACGGTGGCGGGCTTCGCCTGCGGGCCGGAGGCCTGGACGGCGCGCGCCGAATCGGGCTGCAGGACCGAGGAGAGCGCCACGACGGCGGCGAGTGCCGTGGCCGTGGCGACCCAGTGGATGGGCCGGGTGTTCGTGTGTGCCAGTTCCAGTTCCGGGACGGCGGAGTGCTGCACTAGGAGTGTCTCCTGTGAGGGCTGTGCCGGTGGGGGTGGCCTGCATGGTGCCACACGTCACAATGCGGGGGAACGGCGGGGTCGACAGTTCGCTCGCGTGATCGCCCGGGCGGGTTCGGCCGTGGCGGTACGTCAGAAGAAAGACGCCGTGGCCGAGTTCCGGAGGTCTTCCGGGAACTCGGCCACGGCGTTCGTGCGTTGAGTGCGGCACAGGGCCGCCAAGGGCGCTGCGCGGCAGGAGCTAGCGGCCTGCTCCGCCGTCGGCGTTCGGGCCGTTGTAGTCGTCGCCGTAGGCGCCCTTGGAGGGACGGCGGCGCCGCATGGGGGGCTCGACGCCGTCCGCGAGGCGGCGGGCTGTGAGGAGGAAGCCGGTGTGGCCGATCATGCGGTGGTCTGGGCGGACGGCCAGGCCCTCGACGTGCCAGTTGCGCAGCATCGTCTCCCAGGCGGTCGGCTCGTTGAAGGAGCCGATCTCGCGGATGGACTCGACGGTCCGCGCGAGCTGGGTGGTGGTCGCGACGTAGCAGCACAGGATGCCGCCGGGCACGAGCGCCTTGGAGACGGCCTCCAGGCACTCCCAGGGGGCGAGCATGTCGAGGATGACGCGGTCCACGTCCGTGTCGGACAGGTTGTCCTGGAGGTCGCCGACGGTGAGCTGCCAGGCGGGGTGCGGGCCGCCGAAGTAGCGCTCCACGTTCTGCTGGGCGATCTCGGCGAAGTCCTCGCGGCGCTCGTAGGAGTGCAGCATGCCCTGGTCGCCGATGGCGCGCAGCAGGAAGCTGCTGAGCGAGCCGGAGCCCACGCCCGCTTCCACGACGCGGGCGCCGGGGAAGATGTCCGCGAAGGACAGGATCTGCCCCGCGTCCTTGGGGTAGACCACGGCGGCGCCGCGGGGCATGGACAGGACGTAGTCGGGGAGCAGGGGGCGCAGCGCGAGGTAGGCGACGTTTCCGGTGGTGCGGACAACGCTGCCCTCGGGTGCGCCGATCAGCTCGTCGTGCGGGAAGGAACCCTTGTGGGTGTGGAAGTTCTTCCCCGCTTCGAGCGTGAACGTGTAGTGGCGGCCCTTGGGGTCGGTCAGCTGAACCTGGTCCCCGACCTTGAAGGGCCCGCGCCTGCGGGCGGCACCGGTCGGTTCGGACATGTGACCAGCCTACCGGCGATTGCGGGGGCCGCCGACCACGCGCGCGTGCCTCAGTTCGGGCGGGCCATGGCCTTCACGAAGGCGCGCTCCACGTCGGCCGCGGACAGGACGCCGTAGATCTCGCCGGTCTCCTCGACCACGAGGTATTCGGTGGCGGGGGTCGCGCGCAGGGTGTCGAGGAGGTCCTCGCCGGCCAGTTCCGCGGAGACGCGCATGCCCTCGGTGAGGTCCTGCGCGAGGCCGCTGACGGAGACCCAGGGGCGGCGGTGTTCGGGGACGCCGACGATGGCGGCCTCGCGGACGAGGGAGAGGGGCTGGCCGTCGGCGTCGACGACGACCAGGGCGCGGGCGCCGGCGGCGTTGGCGCGACGCAGGGCCTCGGAGAGGGGGGTGTTGGTCTCGACGGGTACCGCGCGGCGGGTGAGGTTGCGGGCGCGGAGGTCCGGGAGGTGCTCGCGCAGCCGGGCCATACGGAGGCTGTTGCCGGCGCCGGTCCAGATGATCGCGGCGAGGATCGCGGCCAGGAGGGCGTCCGTGACGGTGTCCATGCCGCTGATGTCCTCGGTGTTGGTGCCGAGGGCGCCGGTCTGGGTGAGCAGCGGGAGGCCGATCAGGACGGAGACGGCGAGGGCCCGGCCGACCCAGGCGGCGGCGATCGTGCCGCTCATGGGCCTGCCGGTGATCTTCCAGACGACGGCGCGGAGCATCCGGCCGCCGTCGAGGGGCAGGCCCGGCAGGAGGTTGAAGGCGGCCACGATGAGGTTGGAGACCATCAGGCCGGCCAGCAGGACGCCTGGGACCGTGCCGGGCTCCACGGGCTGCATGGCCAGGTAGAAGATGCCCGAGAGGATCAGCGAGAGCAGGGGGCCGACGAAGGCCAGCACGAACTCCCTGCCGGGGGTCTCGGCCTCCTTCTCGATCTCGGAGACGCCGCCGAAGAACTGCAACTGGATGCGGCGGACCGGGAGTTTGAAGCGGAGGGCGGCGACGGTGTGGGCGAGTTCGTGCACCAGGACCGAGCCGTAGAAGGCGACCGCGAAGAAGAGGGCCACGAGGTAGCGGGCGGCGCCGAGTTCGGGCAGCACGCGGTCCAGCTGGCCGCCGAACACCCACGTGATGAGGGCCGCGACAAGGAACCAGCTGGGCGCCACGTAGACGGGCACCCCGAAGGGCCGCCCCATCAGCAGGCCCCCACCGGGCTCCTTGGGGCGCTGCGGGGGGCGTCCCTTGGGCATGGCGGGGCCGCCGGGGCGGGCGTCGGGGGGCGTGGGCGCGCCCGTGTGAGCGTGAGGCTCCGTGTGGGCGTGTGGGCGGTCGGGGGCCCGGTCGGTGGAGGGCTGGCCGGCATGAGGGGTGGTGCCCGCGTCGGGGGTGCCGGTCGCAGTGTCCGTGCGGTCGTGGGGGGCGGGGCTGGTGGACGGTGTGCCGGATACCGGTGTCGACGGGTCGGCGTTGGCGGCGGAGTCGGCGGACTGCGTGCCCGTTTCCGACGCCGCTGCGGCCTCGTGCGGGGCGGAGCCTGCGGACGGCGGGCCGTCGGGCGGAGTGGAGTCGCCGGACGGCGCGCCCGGCGCCGGGGCCAACGGGCCGTCGTGCGGGGCGGAGCCGATAGTCGGCGTGCCCGATACCGGCGCCGAGAGGCCGTCCTGCGGCTCGGGTCTGGTCGGCGGCGGGCCCGATCCCGGCGGCGGGCCGTCGCTCGCGGTGGGCCCGGGCCGCGGTGCCGTCTCGGCGTGATCCGGCGCCGTCGCCCCGGACGGACTCGGCGTCTCCGAGTGGTCGGGGGTGGCCGGCTCGGGTGGTGTGGTCGGCTTTGCGTGGCTCTTGGACGACGTGTCGGGGTCCTCGACGTGCCGGGTGGGCCTCTCGGTGCCGTTGGGGGGGGTGTCGTCGTGGTTCGGTTCGGGGGTGTCGTCGTGGTTCGGTTCGGGGGTGCCGGGATCGGCGGCCGGGGTCGTGGCACCCGTGGCGTGTTCGGTCGGCTCGTCGTTGCCGGACCGCGGCTGTGCGCTGCCGCCGCTCTCGTCCACGGTGTCCCCTCGTTCGAAGCGTCCTCCGCGCCAGCCGGGCGGAGGGGTCTCGGGTCGATGGTATGCGGCGGTCGCGACGCGTTCCGCCCCGGCACCCCCCGTGTTTCCCCGGCTGTCGCGGGCGCGTCGGCCGGGGGCGGGTCACTGTCAGTGGCGGGCCGTAAGGTCTGTGGGCATGGAGACGAGTGCGGAGGGCGTCGCGGGGACAGTCGGCGACGAGGGCGCGGCGGCGGAGCCGGGCGCGGAAGCGGCAGCAGGGACGGGGACGGTGGACGTGGTCGAGCGTGTCGCCATAGCGCCCGCCTCGCTGTCCCCCTCGCGTGCCAGCGACTTCATGCAGTGCCCGTTGCTGTACCGGTTCCGGGTGATCGACCGGCTGCCCGAGAAGCCCAGCGAGGCGGCGACTCGCGGGACTCTGGTGCACTCGGTCCTGGAGCGGCTCTTCGACGCGCCGGCCGCCGAGCGTACGGCGCCGCGTGCGAAGTCGCTGATCCCGGGGCAGTGGGACCGGCTGCGGGAGACCCGGCCGGAGGTCGTGGAGCTGTTCGCCGACGATCCGGAGGGCGAGCGGTTGGCGCGCTGGCTCGGGGAGGCGGAGCGGCTGGTGGAGCGCTGGTTCTCCCTTGAGGATCCGACGCGGCTGGAGCCGGCCGAGCGCGAGATGTTCGTCGAGGCCGAGCTGGACTCGGGGCTGAAGCTGCGCGGGATCATCGACCGGGTCGATGTGGCGCCCACGGGTGATGTGCGGATCGTCGACTACAAGACGGGCAAGGCGCCTCGGCCGGAGTACGCCGAGGGCGCGCTGTTCCAGATGAAGTTCTACGCGCTGGTGGTCTGGCGGCTGAAGCAGGTCGTCCCACGGCGGCTCCAGCTGGTGTATCTGGGCAGCGGGGACGTGCTGACCTACGACCCCGTCCTCGCGGATCTGGAGCGGGTGGAGCGCAAACTGCTGGCGCTGTGGGAGGCGATCCGGCTGGCCACGGAGACGGGCGAGTGGCTACCGCGGCCGACCAAGCTGTGCGGCTGGTGCGACCACCAGGCGGTGTGCCCGGAGTTCGGCGGCACTCCCCCGCCGTATCCGCTGCCGGTGCGGGTGGCCGACGCCGTTTCGGCCGACGGCAATGCGGCGGACGGCGACTCGGCAGGGGGCTAGGGGCAGTCGACGGCGTTTCAGCCGACGGCACAGCGCCCGGCGCTGAGTGCGTCGACGGTTGGCTGCGCGGGCCCTCCCCGTCGGCCCGGTCGGGTCCTCACGTGTCGCGCAGGGCAGAATGGGGCCGGGCTAGCGAAGGAGACTCACGTGGCCATCCGCGTCCTACTTGTCGACGACCAACCGCTGCTGCGCACCGGGTTCCGGATGATTCTGGAGGCTGAGCAGGATCTCGCGGTCGTCGGCGAGGCCGGTGACGGTCTGCAGGCACTCGACCAGGTGCGGGCTCTGCAGCCCGATGTCGTGCTGATGGACATCCGTATGCCGCGGATGGACGGGGTGGAGGCGACCCGGCAGATCACCGGTCCCGGGCGGGACGGCCCGGCGAAGGTGCTGGTGCTGACCACCTTCGACCTCGACGAGTACGTGGTGGAGGCGTTGCGGGCCGGTGCCAGTGGCTTCCTGCTGAAGGACGCGCCGGCGAACGAACTGGTGCAGGCGATCCGGGTGGTGGCCGCGGGTGAGGCCATGCTCGCGCCGAGCATCACACGGCGGCTGCTGGACAAGTACGCCGGTCATCTGCCGTCCGGTGACGAGCCGGTGCCGGACGCCCTGCACACGCTGACCGAGCGCGAGGTCGAGGTGCTGAAGCTGGTGGCGCGCGGGCTGTCGAACGCGGAGATCGCCGCCGATCTGTTCGTCAGCGAGACCACTGTCAAGACGCATGTGGGGCACGTCCTCACCAAGCTGGGCCTGCGCGACCGGGTGCAGGCGGCGGTGTACGCGTACGAGAGCGGGCTGGTACGCCCCGGCGCGCAGTAGACGCCGTAAAGACCGGGTACGAGCGGAGAGGGCGCCCCTTCCTGACAGGGGCGCCCTCTCCGTGTCTGCGGGGCGGGTTCAGCTCTTGCTGAGTTCCCAGAAGCGGAACACCGTCGAGGCAGTACTCGAGGCCGTAGACGTTGTCGCGGGTGACCGCGTACTGCTTGGCCTGCCAGACCGGGAGGACGGGCAGTTGGTCGGCGACGATGTCCTGGATCTTGGCATAGTCGTTGTCCGTGGCGCCGCGGTCGCTCTGGGCGGCGGTGCGCGGGATGAGCGTGCCGGTGATCGTGTTGTTGGTGTAGTTGTTGCTCAGCACGTTGCCCTTGCCGAATGGCGTTGAGCTGTCCCGCGATGGCCTTCAACTCCTGGTCGGTGGCGGGGCCGTAGCGGGACGGGGTGGACCAGAGGGTCAGTTTCACCTTGTCGGTGATGCCGGCCGACTCCAGCGCGGCCCGCGCCTCGGCCTTGGAGGGGTGGGCGCCGTAGGTGTCGAAGAAGGACGTGGTGTGTCCGGCGATGCCTGCCGGGACGATGGAGTAGAGCGTGGTCGCCGTGTCCTTGTAGACGTCCCGGATGAGGGCGTCGCGGTCGAGGAGGTGGGCGATGGCCTTGCGGACGCCGAGTTGTCCGGCTACGGGGTCGTCCATGTTGAAGACCAGGTGCTGGACCTCGGCGCTGCTGCCCTCGACGACCTCGACGCCGTCGCTGTCGTCGGAGTTCTCGATGTCCGAGATGTCGGTGGCGGTCAGGCCGCGGTAGGCGATGTCGGCCTTGTTGTCGAGCAGGGCCGTCTTCAGTGCTGCTTGGTCGCCGTGGAAGAACTTGAGGGTGACGCCGGAGTTCTTGAGTTCGGCGGTGCCCTTGTAGTTGTCGTTGACGGAGAAGACGGCCTCGTCGTCGTTGTACGAGTCGAGTGTGTACGGGCCGGAGCCGAACGCCCGGCCGTCCTCGCGGAGCCCGTTGGCGGCGTACTGGGTGTGGTCGACGATCGAGCCGGCGCCGGAGGCGAGCTTGCTCGGGAAGGTGGCGTCGGAGGTGTTGAGCCGGAAGACAACCGCCTTCGCGTCCGGTGTCTCGACCTTGTCGAGCATCGGGAACATGATCGCGGGGCCGGCCGGGTCGTTGATCTTCAGCATGCGGTCGAAGGAGAACCTGACGTCCTTCGAGGTGAGCGCGTCGCCGTTGCTGAACTTGAGGCCGGCTTTGAGGGTGCACCGGTGGACGCGGGCCCGGGTGTCCGTGAAGGAGCACTCCTTGGCGGCCTCGGGCTGTGGTTCGGTGCCGCCCTTGGGGAAGCTGAGCAGCGACTGGAAGACGTTGTTGAACAACAGCCAGGAGCCGGGGTCGTAGCCTGCGGCGGGGTCGGTGGCCAGGACGTCGTCGGACATTCCCATGACCACGGAGGAGCCGGTGTCCGAGGAGCCGGTGTCCGAGGAGCCGCCGGTCGCGGTGCCGCATCGCGTCGACAGGCCGGTGGCCAGACCCGCCGCGATCGGCAGGACTGGCCACCGGTGGAGCTTGTTCACTGCGTGTGCCTTGTCGTTGTTTCTCCGAAGCCCGGAGCCGCGCCCCGGGCCCCGGGCACATTCGGGAGCGTCAGGCGGTCACACGCCGCGGCCGAGCTCCCACAACTGGAGGGTCGAGGAGGAGTTGAGCACATACGCGGTGCCCGTGATGTCGTCGCGGGCGGCGACGTACTGCTTGCCCTGCCACAGCGGGATCAGCGGGACGTCCGAGGCGACGATGTCCTGGATGCTGGTGAGGCTCTTGCCGGCGGCGAGCCGGTCGGCCTCGCGGCGGGACTCCGGGATCAGGGTCTTGATGATCTCGGGGTTGCTGTACGGCAGCTTCAGGAAGTTGTCCGTGTCGAGGAACGGCGCGAGGTAGTTGTCGGCGTCGGGGAAGTCGGGGAACCAGCCCATGCCCCAGACGTCGTACGAGCCCTTGCGCTCGGCCGGGACGAACGTCGACCAGGGCTCGCCCTTGATGGTGACGTCGAACAGGCCGCTGCTGTTGAGCTGCGTCCGCAGCTGCTCGAACTCATCCTTGGTGGCCGAGCCGTAGTGGTCGGTCGTGTAGTGCAGCGTGAGCTTCACCGGGGTGATGATGTTGGCCTTGGTCAGCAGGGACTTGGCCTTGGTGGCGCTCGGGTTGCCGTACTTGTTGAAGAACGAGTTCGAGTGGCCGGTGATGGTCGCGGGGACCATCGAGTAGAGCGGCTCGGCCTCGGTGCCGTAGACCTTGGAGACGAGCTCGCCGCGGTCGATGAGCTGGGCCATCGCCTCGCGCACGGCCTTCGTCTTGACGGTCGCGGCGTCGGTGTTGAAGGCCAGGTAGCGGATTTCGAGACCGGGCATCTCGACGAGGTCGATGTTGCCGTTCGAGTTGTCGCCGAGCTTCTGGATCTGCTCCGGCGACATGGTGCGCGTCATCACGTCGATGTCGCCCTTGCTCAGCGCGGTGCCCATGGAGGTGGCGTCCGCGAAGGAGCGCATCTCGACCTTGCTGTTGTTCACCTGCAGAGTCCCCTTGTAGTTGGGGTTCTTGGTGAACGTGGCCGTGGTGATCGCGTCGTCCTTCTGGGCGACCGAGAGCGTGTACGGGCCGGAGCCGTCCACGCCGAAGCCGTCGCGCAGCTTGTCCTTCTGGTAGTCGTCGGGGTTCACGATGCCCGCGACCGGGGTGGACAGCTTGTACGGGAAGGTGGCGTCGGCCGTCTTCAGGTGGAAGATGACCTCGCGGTCGCCCTGGGTCTCGACGGTGTCGACGGTCGACAGCAGGGCGAACACACCACTGTCGGCCTTGATACGCATCGCGCGGTCGATGGAGTACTTCACATCGGCCGCGGTGATCTTGTTGCCGTTGGCGAACTTCAGACCCTCGCGCAGGGTGCAGGCGTAGCGCTCGCTGCCGGTGTCGGTGAAGCCGCACTTCTCGGCGGCCTCGGGGACCGGGTCGCCCTCGCCCTTGGGCTGGATCATCAGGGTCTGCACGGTCTGGCGCAGGATGTTCCAGGTGCCGACGTCGTAGGCGTAGGCGGGGTCGAGCGGCGCCGGAGCGTCCTTGGTCGCCTCGAACCGGTCCGTGGTGCCGACGACTATCGCTCCGTCGCCGGAACTCCCGCTGCCGGAACCGCCACAGGCGGCGAGCACCGGCGCGAGCAGGCCGACGACGGCCGGCAGCACCAAAGTCTTGCGGTTCATGCTCGAAGTTCTCCAGAGCTGTTCGAGTCCGTGTACCCGGCATGCATGGGGTGGTGACGCCGAATCACGGGGGTAAGGGCGATGTTCTCGCGTTGAGATTAGTCCGGCCCCGCACAGGGGCTCGCGGCCACCGTAGTTGAGTTCCCATCACGCTGCGGAACCGGCTGTGGACAGACCGAAAACCCGTCGGCGGAAGGATTAGTGCAGCGTTTCACCAATCGGGACACAACGGTGCGTGATCGGCCTCAGAAATGGGGTGAACAGCACAGGACGGCGGCGATGTCGACTCCCGTACACGTGGGGAACCTCACACCGTCAACTCGGTTGGGGAGCACCCGAATTCGACCGGTCGACCGAGTGCGAATTCCTTTCCCATTGGACTTTGCACGCTCGGTGAACGACTGACGCATTTCCGTCATCGGTCGGTCATCAGTCCCCGCAGAAATGCCAGGTCGACGACTTCCAGCGAGGTCACGACGGTGCGCCGGGCGGCCGGGGCGATGGGCTGCACGGACGGTACGGCCACCACCAGACAGCCCGCCGCCTCCGCCGCCGCGACACCGGTCGCGGTGTCCTCCACGACCGCGCAGCGGGCCGGGTCGACGCCGAGGCGGGCGGCGGCGAACAGATACGGGTCGGGGTACGGCTTGGTGCGCGCCACCTCGTCGCCTGCGACCGTCAGCGCGAAGTGCTGGGGGCCGAGCGCGGTCAGGACGCGGTCGATGATGCGCCGGTGCGAGGCGGAGACCAGGGCGGTGGGGATCTCGTACTCGGAGAGCTCGGCCAGGAGTCTGGCGGCGCCCGGCATCAGCGGCAGGGCCCGCCCGATGCGGTCCTCGAAGCCCGCGTTGAGCAGGACGGACAGCTCGGCCAGGGTGATGTCGGCGCCGGTGGCCTCGATCAGGAAACCGGCGCTGCGGGTCATGGGGCCGCCGACCACGACATGGCGCCAGGAGTCGTCGAGGGTGTGTCCGAGGGCGGCGAAGACATCGACCTCGACGTCCCACCAGAACCCCTCGGTGTCCACCAGGGTGCCGTCCATGTCGAGGAGTACGGCCTGAAGCGCCGAGCCTTCGGCCGTACGGGTTCCGAGCGCGGGGACCGTGCTGGTCATCCTGGCGCACCTCCTTGAGGGACGATCAGGCCGGTCGCCTCTTTTTCACAGAGAGGCAACCGGCCTGCGGTGGACCGACCAGTGTACGACTTATCCGATCAACGTGCGTTGAAGTACTTCGCCTCGGGGTGGTGGATGACGATCGCGTCCGTGGACTGCTCCGGGTGCAGCTGGAACTCCTCCGACAGGTGGACGCCGATGCGCTCGGGCTCCAGCAGGTCGGCGATCTTCGCGCGGTCCTCCAGGTCGGGGCAGGCGCCGTAGCCGAGGGAGAAGCGGGCGCCCCGGTACTTGAGGGCGAACATGTCCTCGACGTCCGTGGGGTCCTCGCCGGCGAAGCCCAGCTCGGAACGCACGCGCGCGTGCCAGTACTCGGCGAGCGCCTCGGCCAACTGGACGGACAGGCCGTGCAGTTCGAGGTAGTCGCGGTAGGAGTTGGACTCGAAGAGCTTGGCGGTCTCCTCGCCGATGCGGTTGCCGACGGTGACGATCTGGAAGCCGACGACGTCCTTCTCGCCGGACTCCTCGGGCCGGAAGAAGTCGGCCAGGCAGAGCCGGCGGCCACGGCGCTGGCGCGGGAAGGTGAAGCGGGTCCGCTCGTTGCCCTCGTCGTCCAGGATGATCAGGTCGTCGTCCTTGGACACGCAGGGGAAGTAGCCGTAGACGACGGCCGCTTCGAGGAGGTTGTCGGTCTGGAGCCGGTCCAGGAGGCCGCGCAGCCGGGGGCGGCCCTCTGTCTCCACCAGTTCCTCGTACGACGGTCCCTCGCCCGTACGGGCCTGCTTGAGGCCCCACTGGCCCTTGAAGAGGGCGCCCTCGTCCAGCCAGGAGGCGTACTCCTTGAGCTGGATGCCCTTGATGACCCGGGTGCCGCGGAACGGCGGGGTGGGGATCGGGTTGTCGACGGCGACGTCGGAGCGGACGTGGCCCTCCTCGGGGCGCTCCTCGACCTCGACGGGGGCGCTCGCCCGCACCCTGCGCTGCTTGAGCTCGGGAAGCTTCGCGCCGGGCACGCCCCGCTTGACGCCGATGAGGGCGTCCATGAGGCGCAGGCCCTCGAACGCGTCGCGGGCGTAGCGGACTTCGCCCTCGTAGATCTCGTGCAGGTCCTGCTCGACGTAGGCACGGGTCAGCGCGGCGCCGCCCAGGATGACCGGGTAGTCGGCGGCCATCTTGCGCTGGTTGAGCTCCTGGAGGTTCTCCTTCATGATCACCGTGGACTTGACCAGGAGGCCCGACATGCCGATGACGTCGGCGCGGTGCTCCTCGGCGGCTTCCAGGATCGCGGAGACCGGCTGCTTGATGCCGAGGTTGACGACGTTGTAGCCGTTGTTGGACAGGATGATGTCGACGAGGTTCTTGCCGATGTCGTGGACGTCGCCGCGCACGGTGGCGAGCACGATGGTGCCCTTGCCCTCGGCGTCCGACTTCTCCATGTGCGGTTCGAGATAGGCGACCGCTGTCTTCATGACCTCGGCGGACTGGAGCACGAACGGCAGCTGCATCTGGCCGGAGCCGAACAGCTCGCCGACGACCTTCATGCCGTCCAGGAGTGTCTCGTTGACGATGTCGAGGGCGGGGCGGGTCTCCAGGGCCTCGGCGAGGTCGGTCTCCAGGCCGTTCTTCTCGCCGTCGATGATCCGGCGCTTGAGCCGCTCGTCCAGCGGGAGGGCGGCCAGTTCCTCTGCGCGGCCCGCCGTCCGGGACTTGGTGGTGGCGCCCTCGAAGAGGGCCATCAGCTTCTGGAGGGGGTCGTAGCCCTCGGCGCGGCGGTCGTGGATGAGGTCGAGGGCGGTCTGCACCTCCTCCTCGGTGAAGCGGGCGATCGGGAGGATCTTCGAGGCGTGGACGATCGCCGAGTCGAGGCCGGCCTTGACGCACTCGTCGAGGAAGACGGAGTTGAGCAGGACGCGCGCGGCCGGGTTGAGGCCGAAGGAGATGTTGGACAGGCCCAGGGTGGTCTGGACGTCCGGGTGGCGGCTCTTGAGTTGGCGGATGGCCTCGATGGTGGCGATGCCGTCGCCGCGGGACTCCTCCTGGCCGGTGCAGATGGTGAAGGTCAGGGTGTCGATGAGGATGTCCGACTCGTGGATGCCCCAGTTCGTCGTGAGGTCCTCGATCAGCCGCTCGGCGATGGCGACCTTGTGCTCCGGGGTGCGGGCCTGGCCCTCCTCGTCGATGGTCAGCGCGATGAGCGCGGCGCCGTGTTCCTGGGCCAGCTTGGTGACCTTCGCGAAGCGGGACTCGGGGCCGTCGCCGTCCTCGTAGTTGACGGAGTTGATGACCGCGCGGCCGCCGAGCTTCTCCAACCCGGCCCGGATGACGGCGACTTCGGTGGAGTCGAGGACGATCGGCAGGGTGGAGGCGGTGGCGAAGCGGCCGGCCAGCTCCTCCATGTCGGCGACTCCGTCGCGGCCCACGTAGTCCACGCAGAGATCCAGCATGTGGGCGCCCTCGCGAATCTGGTCGCGGGCCATCTCCACACAGTCGTCCCAGCGGGCCTCCAGCATGGCCTCGCGGAACTTCTTCGAGCCGTTGGCGTTGGTGCGCTCGCCGATCGCCATGTAGGCGGTGTCCTGGCGGAACGGGACCGTCTGGTAGAGGGAGGCGGCGCCGGGCTCGGGCTGGGGGTGGCGCTCGGTGGGGGTGGCCTCGCGGACCCGCTCGACGAGCTGGCGCAGGTGCTCGGGGGTGGTGCCGCAGCAGCCGCCGACCAGGTTCAGGCCGTAGTCGCGGACGAAGTGCTCCTGCGCGTCCGCCAGGCCCTCGGGGTCGAGCGGGAAGTGGGCGCCGTCCTTGGTGAGGATGGGCAGACCCGCGTTCGGCATGCACAGCAGCGGGGTGCGGGAGTGGCGGGCCAGATAGCGCAGGTGCTCGCTCATCTCGGCCGGGCCCGTCGAGCAGTTCAGGCCGATCATGTCGATGCCGAGGGGCTCCAGCGCGGTGAGCGCGGCGCCGATCTCGGAGCCAAGGAGCATGGTGCCGGTGGTCTCGAAGGCCATCGAGACCAGCAGGGGTACGTCGACGCCGGTCGCCTCCATGGCGCGGCGGGCGCCCAGGATCGACGACTTGGTCTGGAGGAGGTCCTGGGTGGTCTCCACGATCAGGGCGTCGGCGCCACCGGCGAGGAGGCCCTCGGCGTTCGCCTGGAAGCCGTCGCGGAGGGTGGCGTAGCCGATGTGGCCGAGGGTGGGCAGCTTGGTGCCGGGGCCGATGGAGCCGAGGACCCAGCGGCGGCGGCCGTCGCGGGCGGCGAAGTCGTCGGCGGTCTCGCGGGCGATGCGGGCACCGGACTCGGAGAGTTCGTGGACGCGGTCGGCGATGTCGTACTCGGCCATCGCGGAGTGGTTGGCGCCGAAGGTGTTCGTCTCGACGCAGTCGACGCCCGCGCCGAAGTACGCCTCGTGGACCGAGCGGACGATGTCCGGGCGGGTGATGTTCAGGATCTCGTTGCAGCCTTCGAGGTTCTCGAAGTCGTCGAGAGTGGGGTCCTGCGCCTGGAGCATGGTGCCCATGGCTCCGTCGGCTACCACCACACGGGTGGCGAGTGCCTCTCGGAGCTCGGACACACGGGTCCGGCTGTCGGCAGAAGGGGTCAGTGGCGACGAGGCCATGAAGGGGCTCCCTGGAGTGCGACGGCTGTCGGCTTTGCGGCTTCCCCTGGAACCTCTCACGGAACTCCCCGGGGAGCTTGCACGCGGCAAGGGTAACGGGGTCGGGCGGGAGAATGCTCGGCACGTCCATGGGGCGGACCGGGTGACGGGCGGATCAACCCCGTCTAGGTTCTCCCGACGAGTGTCGTAACAGGTGTCGACCGACCATTGGCGGGAGGTCGGCATGGACCGGTAGTGTTCGACATTGCCGAACGGCGGCGGCTGCGTCGCGCGTCGGCGGTCGAACGGGACGGAGGCAGTACGGCGATGGCACGGAACATCCAGTCGCTCGAACGGGCGGCCGCGATGCTGCGCCTGCTCGCGGGCGGCGAGCGACGGCTCGGCCTCTCGGACATCGCCTCGTCGCTCGGTCTGGCCAAGGGCACCGCCCACGGCATCCTGCGCACCCTCCAGCAAGAGGGCTTCGTCGAGCAGGACGAAGCCTCCGGGCGCTATCAGCTGGGCGCGGAACTGCTGCGGCTGGGCACCACCTATCTCGACGTGCACGAACTGCGGGCGCGCGCCCTGGTGTGGACGGACGACCTGGCCCGCTCCAGCGGCGAGAGCGTGCACCTGGGCGTCCTGCACCAGCAGGGCGTCCTGATCGTGCACCACGTCTTCCGGCCCGACGACAGCCGGCAGGTCCTGGAGATCGGGGCCATGCAGCCGCTGCACTCCACGGCTCTGGGCAAGGTGTTGTCGGCCTACGACCCGGTCGCGCACAGCGAGGTCCTGGAGGCCGACCGCAAGCCCTTCACCGAGCGCACGGTGTCCGAGCTCGCCGACTTCGAGCACGTCCTGGACGTCACGCGCGCGCGTGGGTACGCGGCCGACGTCGAGGAGACCTGGGAGGGCGTCGCGTCCATCGCCGCGCCCATCCACGACCGGCGGCGCATGCCGGTCGGCGCGGTGGGCATCACGGGCGCCGTGGAGCGGCTGTGCCGGCCCGACGAGGACGGCGCGCTGCGGCCCGAGCTGATCGCCGCGGTACGGGACTGCGCCCGCGCGGTGTCGCGGGACCTGGGCGCCGGGCGGTTCTGACCTCAGCGGATTCACAGCGAGAGCTCACCGGAACGTTATGGGGACATTCCGGTATTAGTCGTACCCTGGATGGCAAAGTCGGCCAAAACGTCAAATCACCACACACGGTGCCCAGCTGACTGCCGTGCGCATCGACCACGAGACCGATAGCTCACGCCAATCAATAACGATCGTGTTTTCGATAACAGCACTCTTGACGCGCCTGTAACCCCGGAGCAAGACTCCCGTCCATCGGTCGGCATTGTCGAACACCTACCGGCAATACGCGCTAGAGTGTGGCAACGCCAAAGGCCGGCATCGCTCTCACCCCCGAGGGCGCACGAACCCCCGGCGGGACCCGGGGTTCGGCTTCCCTGGACGAAGGACAAAGGAGTCGCGGGTGTCCAGCTCCGACATCTTCATCGGCGAGACCATAGGTACCGCCGTACTCATCCTGCTGGGCGGTGGCGTCTGCGCCGCCGTCACGCTGAAGGCCTCCAAGGCCCGTAACGCCGGCTGGCTCGCCATCGCCTTCGGGTGGGGTTTCGCCGTCATGACGGCCGTATACATCTCGGCACCGCTCTCCGGTGCCCACCTCAACCCGGCCGTGACGCTCGCACTCGCGATCAAGGACGGTGGCTGGGACAACGTCCCGATCTACTGGGCCGGGCAGCTGCTCGGCGCCATGATCGGCGCGACGCTCGTCTGGGTGGCCTACTACGGCCAGTTCCAGGCGCACCTGACCGACAAGGAGATCGTCGGCGAGCCGGCGGCCAAGGCCGTCGAGGCCACGGAGAAGGGCGCGGGCCCGGTCCTGGGCATCTTCTCCACCGGTCCTGAGGTCCGGAACGTGGTGCAGAACCTCGCCACGGAGATCATCGGCACCGTCGTCCTGATCCTCGCCATCCTGACGCAGGGTCTGAACGACAAGGGCAACGGCCTCGGCACCCTGGGCGCCCTGATCACCGCGTTCGTGGTCGTCTCCATCGGTCTGTCGCTCGGCGGCCCGACCGGCTACGCCATCAACCCGACCCGTGACCTGGGCCCGCGCATCGTGCACGCGCTCCTGCCCCTGCCCAACAAGGGCGGTTCCGACTGGAGCTACGCCTGGATCCCGGTGGTCGGTCCGCTGATCGGCGGCGCCGTCGCTGCAGGCCTCTACAACGTCGCTTTTGCTTAGAAGCAGAATTCCGAGCACTGAAGCAGCAGTAGAACCAGTCCTCATGACCACGGAACCCCTCAGGAGCACACAGTGACCGACGCCCACACCGCCGGACCGTTCATCGCGGCCATCGACCAGGGCACGACCTCCAGCCGCTGCATCGTCTTCGACCGGGACGGCCGTATCGTCTCCGTCGACCAGAAGGAGCACGAGCAGATCTTCCCGAAGCCGGGCTGGGTCGAGCACAACGCCACCGAGATCTGGACCAACGTCCAGGAGGTCGTCGCCTCCGCCATCGAGAAGGCCGGCATCACCCGCGACGACATCAAGGCCATCGGCATCACCAATCAGCGCGAGACCACCCTCCTCTGGGACAAGAACACCGGCGAGCCCGTCCACAACGCCATCGTCTGGCAGGACACCCGCACCGACGCGCTCTGCCGTGAGCTCGGCCGCAACGTGGGCCAGGACCGCTTCCGCCGCGAGACGGGCCTTCCCCTCGCCTCGTACTTCGCCGGTCCGAAGGCCCGTTGGCTGCTCGACAACGTCGAGGGCCTGCGGGAGCGCGCCGAGGCCGGCGACATCCTCTTCGGCACCATGGACAGCTGGGTCATCTGGAACCTGACGGGCGGTGTGAACGGCGGCAAGCACTACACCGACGTCACCAACGCCTCCCGCACCATGCTGATGAACCTGCACACCCTGGCGTGGGACGAGAAGATCGCCGAGTCCATCGGCGTCCCGCTGAACATGCTCCCGGAGATCCGTTCCTCCTCCGAGGTCTACGGCGAGGTCACCGGCGGGCGCCTCGGCGAGCTGCTCGGCGGCATCCCGGTCGCCTCCGCGCTCGGCGACCAGCAGGCGGCCCTGTTCGGCCAGACCTGTTTCGCCGAGGGCGAGGCCAAGTCCACGTACGGCACCGGCACCTTCATGCTGATGAACACCGGCGAGAAGATCATCAATTCCTACTCGGGCCTGCTGACCACGGTCGGCTACCGGATCGGCGACGACGCGCCGGTCTACGCCCTGGAGGGCTCGATCGCCGTCACCGGTTCGCTGGTGCAGTGGATGCGCGACCAGATGGGCCTCATCTCCACCGCCGCCGAGATCGAGACCCTCGCGCTCTCGGTCGAGGACAACGGCGGCGCCTACTTCGTGCCGGCCTTCTCCGGTCTGTTCGCCCCGTACTGGCGCTCCGACGCCCGCGGTGTGATCGCCGGTCTGACCCGGTACGTCACCAAGGCGCACCTCGCGCGTGCCGTCCTGGAGGCCACCGCCTGGCAGACCCGGGAGATCACGGACGCCATGACGAAGGACTCCGGCGTCGAGCTGGCCGCTCTCAAGGTCGACGGCGGCATGACCTCCAACAACCTGCTGATGCAGACGCTCTCGGACTTCGTGGACGCCCCCGTGGTGCGCCCGATGGTCGCCGAGACCACCTGCCTCGGCGCCGCCTACGCCGCCGGTCTGGCCGTCGGCTTCTGGACCAGCACCGACGACCTGCGTGCCAACTGGCGCCGGGCCGCCGAGTGGACCCCCAACATGGACGCGGAGAAGCGCGACCGTGAGTACAAGAGCTGGCTCAAGGCCGTCGAGCGGACCATGGGCTGGCTCGAGGACGAGGAGTAAGAACCCCACATGACCAGTCAGTCCACCCTGCAGTCCGTGCCTGCCCTCGGTACGCACCCGGCCTCCGGCTCGAACCCGAGCCGGGCCGAGACCCGGGAGCAACTCTCCAAGGCGACGTACGACCTCCTCGTCATCGGCGGCGGCATCCTGGGCATCTCCACCGCCTGGCACGCCGCGCAGTCCGGGCTGCGGGTGGCCCTGGTCGACGCCGGCGACTTCGCCGGTGCCACCTCTTCCGCCTCCTCCAAGCTGCTCCACGGCGGTCTGCGCTATCTGCAGACCGGCGCGGTGAAGCTGGTGGCGGAGAACCACTTCGAACGCCGTGCGGTCTCCCGCCAGGTGGCCCCCCACCTGGCGAACCCGCTCACGTTCTACCTCCCCGTGTACAAGGGCGGTCCGCACGGTGCGGCGAAGCTCGGGGCGGGCGTCTTCGCCTACTCCGCGCTCTCCGCGTTCGGTGACGGCGTCGGCCACCTCCTGTCCCCCGCCAAGGCGGCGCAGGACGTGCCCGAGCTGCGCACCCAGAACCTCAAGGCCGTCGCCGTGTACGGCGACGACCAGATGAACGACGCCCGCATGGCGCTGATGACGGTCCGCGCGGCCGTCGAGGCGGGCGCGGTCGTCCTCAACCACGCCGAGGTCACCGGCCTGCGCTTCACCCAGGGCCGGGTGACCGGCGCGGAGCTGCGCGACACCACCTCCGGCGACGAGTTCGGCGTGAGCGCCCGCCTGGTGCTCAACGCGACCGGCCCGTGGGTGGACCACCTGCGCAAGATGGAGGACCCGGACTCGGCTCCCTCGATCCGCCTCTCCAAGGGCGCGCACCTGGTCCTGAAGCGCACGGCTCCGTGGAAGGCCGCGCTCGCGACCCCCATCGACAAGTACCGCATCACCTTCGCCCTCCCCTGGGAGGACATGCTGCTGCTCGGCACGACCGACGAGGAGTACGAGGGCGACCCGGCGGACGTCTCGGTCACCGAGAAGGACATATCCCAGATCCTGAACGAGGCCGCGTTCTCGGTCCGCGACCAGCAGCTCTCCCGTGACCTGATCACGTACTCCTTCGCCGGTCTGCGCGTGCTGCCCGGCGGCCCCGGCAGCACCGCGAAGGCCAAGCGCGAGACGGTGGTGACCGAGGGCAAGGGCGGCATGCTGTCCGTCGCGGGCGGCAAGTGGACCACCTTCCGGCACATCGGCCGTACGGTCATGCAGAAGCTGGAGGCCCTCCCCGGCCGCCCGCTCGGCGAGGACTTCGAGCCGATCTCCTCCCTCCCGAAGAAGCTCCCGCTGCCGGGCGTCGCCAACCCGCGCGCGGTCGCCCACCGTCTCCTGGTCGACAACCCGGCGCCGGGCCCGCGCATGGCGGCCGACACGGCGAAGCACCTGGCCACGCACTACGGCTCGCTGGCCTTCGACATCGCCCGACTCGCCAACGAGAACCCGGAGTTGGGCCGGCGCGTCCACCCCGACGCCCCCGAGATCTGGGCGCAGGTCGTCTACGCCCGCGACCACGAGTGGGCGGAGACCCAGGACGACGTCCTGCGCCGCCGCACCACCCTGACGATCCGCGGCCTGGCCACGGACGAGGTCCGCGCGAAGGTCCAGGACCTGCTCGACAAGAAGTAGGCGGTACGGCATGAAAGGGGCGGCTCTTCGGTTGGGAGCCGCCCCTTTGGCGTGCCAGGAAACCCAGCGGCGTCCAGTTGGGGACGGTGCCTATCGTGAGGCTGTGCTGATTACCGACGCCGAGATCGCCGCCCAACTGGCGCCTGGCGGCTTCCTGTTCCTCCGGCGCCTCGACGAGGCCGAGGTCCCGCCGTACCCGCTGCCGCGCGACCGCGGTCCTGCGAGCTGTCTGCCCGAGCACGGGCGCATCGACTCGCCGGCCGTCGACATCCACGACCCGGCCCTCCCCGCCAAGGTCGGGGAGGGCTGGTTCCGGATGGCGACCGAGTACGGGCTGTTCGACGAGAACCGGGAGTTCCTGCTCAGCGTCGAGTATTCCGATCCCGAGGCCGTCGGCAGCGAGTGGGCCTGGGCCCGCGTCCAGCTCCTCGACGGGTGGGACCTGGGCGGCGGGGACGACGGGCCCTTGCCGATGTGGATGCGGTTCTACATGGGCGACCGCTTCGCGCCGGAATTCACGGTGATGGCGCTCGACGGCCACATGATGATGAACACCACCCTGTGGGGCAACGGCACCGTCAGCACGATCGTCGTACGCCCGCCATCAGACAAGCGCCCTGATGTGATCCGGTGACGTCAACTCGGCCCGCCGCACGATCAGTTCGCGCCCCAGCAGCAACGCCCGCCGGGACGCCGGCACCGGATCCGGCAACGTCGTCAGGTCGGTCAGGTGGGCGAAGCCGATGATGCGGCGGACGATCTCCGTGCCGGCGTAGCCGACCGAGTCGGTCCAGACACGGGAGAGGAAGCGGTCGAGGTAGGCGTCGTCGAAGAAGGCGTCGACCCGGGTCGGCCACAGGCGCCGGAACTCGGCCGCGAACGCCGCCCAGGACAGCCGGAGCTGGTCGCCGTGGTCGGACAACGTGCCCAGCGCACGCGCCCGTTCCTCCGACACCAGCACGTTGGCCCAGTACAGCCCGAGGTCGTAGCCGATCGGGCCCACGAAGGAGAACTCGGGGTCGAAGACCCGTACCACCGGGGCGCCTTCACGCTCGCCGACCATGACGCTGCCGGTGTGCAGGTCGCCGTGGAGCAGTGCCTGCGCGCTGGTCATGAACGTGTACCGGAGGTCCGCGACCTCCGTGCGCAGACGGGCGTCGGCACGGAAGTCGGCGGCCAGGTCCGTCAACTCCGGGAGCCAGTGGTTGTGTTCGTGCTCGATGTACGGCTCGGAGAGCACCACGTCTTCCGTGATCTTGCACAGTTCTGGGCTCACCGAGGCCGCGATCAGCGCCTTGCGGTCGGCGGACTCCATACCGAAGTCGCTGGTCGCGAAGGCGAGTTGGGCGACGAACTCGCCGATCCGCGCCGAGGTGTCCGGGCCGTACGACGCGCCCTCGTTGAGGACCGTGCGCAGGACCTCCAGGTCGGACATGTCCTCCATGACGAGGGCGTAGTTGTCGGCGTCGTAGCCGTGGATCGCCGGGATCTTGTCGGGGGCCACGCGCGCCACCTGCTCGTATGCCCTTGCCTCGGCGTCGGCGCGCTCGGGGCTCATCGGCCAGGAGGGGCCCGCGACCCGCACCCAGGGCAGCGCCTGCTTGACGGCGAGACTGTGGCTGCCGTCGGCGTTCGAGGCGAGGAACACCCGGTTCATGTTGCCGTCCGACACCTCGCGGACGTGGATGTCGCTCACGTCCGCCCAGTGGCCGCGCTCGTGCAGGTACGCCGGGATGTCGTCGGTCTCCAGGATGCGGTAGCCCATCGTACGAACTCCTCGAACTTCCTTATGCGGTGCGGCGCTTGGACAGGGTGAAGCTGAAGACCAGGGCGAGGATGAGGACCGCGCCCTCGACGACGTCCTGGGTGTAGTAGGGCAGGCCCTTGATCGTCAGACCGGTGGTGATGATGCCGATGAGGACGGCTCCCAACGCCGTGCCCCAGACGTTCGGGCGGCCACGGCCGAGGACCGAGGTGCCGACCAGGGCGACGGCGACCGCCTCCAACAGCTGTGACGTACCGGCGCTCACGTCTCCCTGGCCGATGCGGGACGCCAGGATCAGGCCGCCGATGGAGGCGAGGACGCCGGAGAGAACGTAGGCGAGGGCCCGGTACGCGCCGACGCGGATGCCCGCCAGGCGGGAGGCCTCCGGGTTGGCGCCGATGGCGTACAGGACGCGGCCCCAGCGGGTGCGGGCCAGGAACACCCAGGCGACGACGGTCAGCGCGCCGAAGATCACCACCGAGATGGGGATGCCGAGGAGCGTGCCGCGGTCGATGCGGAGGAAGCCCGCGGTGAACTTGCCGGGGGCGGTGGTGCCGTCGGACTGGGTCATACCGGCGGAGATGGACTGGCCGTCGACCAGGATGAGTTTGGTGCCCTGGATGACGAACATGGTTCCGAGCGTGGCCAGCATGTCGGGGATCTTCATCACGACGATGAGCAGGGCGTTCAGGAGTCCGGCGAGCGCGCCCGCCGCGATCACGGCGAGGATCGCGACCGTGCCGACCTGGTTGTACGTCACCATCGTCTTCGCGGCGACGGTGACCCCGAGCCCGGCGACCGCGCCGACGGACATGTCCATTCCGCCGACTGCCATGGTGAGGGTGACGCCGAGGCCGAGGATCGCGGCGACGGAGACGTACCGGAGGGTGTCGAGGAGGGTCGCCGACTCGCGGAAGGAGCCCTCGCTCAGCGCGAAGTACAGGAAGAGCGCGACCGTGACGAAGATGAAGCCGTACTTGATGACGGCGCTCTGCACGAGCACGGCGGTGGAGGCGGCGGGCGCCCCCGTCGCCTTCGGTGCGGCCTCGGGGCTCTGGGTGGTGGTCATGGCGTACTTCCTGAGTGGGCCGGGGTCACACGGACGCCGAGATGGTCTGGATCACGCGGTCGCGTTCCGCGTCTTCGCCGTAGGCGTCGAGGTGGACCTCGCCGGCCGCGAGGACGACGACGCGGTCGGCGATCTCCAGGACCTCGTCCACGTCGGCGGAGAGGACGAGGACGGCCGCTCCCTCGGCGGCCAGCGCGCGGGCGCGGCGGCCGATGTCACGGCGGGCGCCGATGTCCACGCCTCGGAACGGCTCGTCCAGGATGAGGACACGAGGGGTGTGCGCGAGCCAGCGGCCCACGACGACCTTCTGCTGGTTGCCGCCGGAGAGTTCCTCCACCGTGCTGTGCTCGTCGCGGGCGACGACACCGAGGGCGTCGATGGTCTCGCGGCCGAGGGCGTCCTCCTTGCCCGTGTTCACGAGTCCGCCCCGGGACAGGGACCTGAGGAACGGCAGCGAGATGTTCTGCGCCACCGACCAGCCGGGGACGAGCGCGTCGGCGTGCCGGTCCTCGGGGACGAGGTGGACGCCGGCGCGGATCGCGTCGGCCGGGCGGCGGGGCGCGTAGGGCTTGCCGTCGAGCGTCACCGTGCCGGTGGTGAAGGGCTCGGCGCCGAACAGGCCGCGGGCGAGTTCCGTCTTGCCCGCGCCCAACAGGCCTACGACACCGGTGACTTCACCGGCGCGGAGGTCGAGGTCCAGGGGTGCGCGTCCCTCGAAGAGGTGGACGCCGTGCAGGGCGAGGACGGCGTCCCCGTGCTCGCCCGAGTGCTGCGGGCGGGCCGTCGTCACCTCGTGGGCCTGGGCGAGCATCGCGCGCAGGGCGCTGTCCCAGTCGAAGGGCTTGACCTGGTCGTCGGTGAGACCGCCGTCCCGCAGGACGACCAGCCGGTCGGCGAGGGCGTCGATCTCGCCGAGGCGGTGGGAGACGTAGAGGACCGCGATGCCGTCGTCGCGCATCTTCTCGACGAGGGCGAAGAGCCGCTCCGCCTCGGCGGCGGAGAGGGCGGAGGTCGGTTCGTCGAGAACGAGCAGCCGGGGGCGGGTGGCGAGGGCGCGGGCCAGGATGAGCAACTGACGGTCGGAGATGCCGAGTTCGGTGACGTCGCGGCGCAACACGGCGTCGCTCCAGTCGAGTTCCAGCGCGGCCTGGATCTCGCGGGCGCGGGCCAGGACACGGCGGCCGTTGAGGAACGGGTTGCCGCGGCGCTGGGCCAGTTCCTCGAAGACCAGGTTCTCGGCGACGGAGAGACCGGGCACGATGCCCTCGCCGATCCGCTGGTGGACCGTCTGGATGCCCAACCGCCGGGCGGCGGACGGGGATTGGAGAGCTGCGGGTTCCCCTGCGACCCGTACCTCCCCGCCGTGGTCCGTGTGCACGCCCGACAGGATCTTGATAAGCGTGGACTTGCCCGCGCCGTTCGCGCCGAGCAGCGCGACCACGCTGCCCGGTGCGATGTCGAGCGAGACGGAGGCGAGCACCGTCTTGCCGCCGAAGGCCATGCTGACGTCGCGGAGCGAGACCGCGGCGTCAACGGCCGTGTCAGTGGGCGACATTGGGGATCCAGTCGGCGGTGCCCACCTTGGAGAGGTTCAGGGCGGGCAGGGCCGCGCGGAGCTGGTCCATGTTCTCGATCTTGTTCTTGCGCAGGAAGTCCTGGGTGATCGCGACGGCCGGGAAGTCGACGGAGGTCTTGCCCAGCTGACCGGCCAGCTCCAGGGCTGCCGTACGGACGACGGCCGCGCCGACGGCGGACGGGTCGGTGCCGGCGGTGGCGACCCACGGGCTGTTCGCGGCGGTCATGTTCTGGATGTCGGCGTTGGAGACGTCCGCGCCGAAGACCTTCACCTTGCTCTGGAGCTTCTTGTTCTGGACGGCGAGGACGGTGCCCTTGGCGAGCTCGTCGTAGGGGGCGAAGACGCCCACCACGTCGGAGTGCTGGGTGAGCGCGGCGGAGACCAGGGGAACGTTGTCGGTGGCCGTGGAGTCGGTGACCTTGCCGACCTTGAACTGCTGCTTCCAGCCCTGGGCGGCGACCTCCTTCGCCCAGACGGTGTTGCGCTTGTCGAGGGCCGCGTAGCCGGCCACGTTGACGTAGCCGACCTTGGCGTTCTTGCCGACCGTCTTGGCCATCACGTCGAGGACGGCCTGCGCCATGCTGGCGTCGTCCTGCTCGGTGCTGATCACGGACTTGTTGGTCTGGTCGACGTCGTAGACGACGACCTTGATGCCCTTCTTCACGGCCTGGTCGATCTCGGGCTGGATCGTGGACGGGAAGCCGTGGTCGATGATGATCGCCTGCGCGCCGGAGTTGATGGCCGAGGACAGGTCGGTGGCCTGCTTGGCGTTGTCGGCCTGGGCGTCGTACACGGTCAGGTCGACGCCGAGGGCCTTGGCCTGCGCCTTGGCGCCGTTGCCCCACTGCTCGAAGTAGTCGCCGGCGCCGCTCTGCCGGACGAGGGCGACCTTGACCGTGCCCTTGTCGAAGGGGGCCGGCTTCTTGCCCGTGGCGGCCGAGGCCGAGGCGGCGGTGTCGGCGGTGCTCTTCGACGCGTCGCTGGACTGGGAGCAGCCGGCGAGGAGGAGGGCCGAGGCGGAGGCCAGCGAGAGCGCGGCGAGGGGGACACGGGTGCGGGACATGAGGGGCTCCAGGTGCAAGGTGGTGCAGAAGGGGTGAAGAACGGGCGTGCGTGACCCGGAGCATGGGAAAAGGAATCAGCCACCGCGGAACGGGTGGTGGACCGCGGCACCAAGGGCTCGCGGGGCTCCGGATGTGGTCAGCGACAGCTGGCTGTGGTCGACCGGAGCAAGTCCACGTACAGCCGCCGCACGAGCAGCAGCGTCTTCATAGGGAGATCATGAGAATGTTTTCAGCCATTGGTCAAAAGGATGGAAGCGGTTTCTCAGCTGGTGAGACAACGACTACGTCACATCAGGCCTGTTCACTGACGGCGGTTACCATCGCATAACCGGCCCCGACCCGGGACGACGGGCCTCGCTGTCCCCCCTTTGCCTCCTCCACCGGTCCGGTGTTCGTCTCGGCATCCGGACATCCCTCCCACTTTCCGGAGTTGCTCCCATGACCCTGCTCACCACCTGGCCCGAGTCCGGTCCCGAGAACCTCGTGCGCCGCACCGCCGACCCCGTCGAGATCGCCGCCGCGCTCGCGCCCCTCGGTGTGCGCTACGAGCAGTGGCCGATCCGCGAGGACGTCCCGGCCGACGCCGACAGCGACACCGTCTTCGCCGCCTACGGCCCGGAGATCGACAAGCTGAACGCCGAGGAGGGCTTCACCACCGTCGACGTCCTCGGTCTGCACCCCAGCGACGACCCGGAGTACCCGGCGAAGGCGGCCGGCGCCCGCGCGAAGTTCCTCCAGGAGCACACGCACGACGACGATGACGAGGTCCGCTTCTTCGTCTCCGGCTCCGGCATCTTCTACCTGCACGTGGGCGGCGAAGTGCACGCCGTCTACTGCGAGAAGGGCGACCTGCTGGGCGTGCCGCGCGGCACCACCCACTGGTTCGACATGGGCACCGAGCCCGCCTTCACCGCGATCCGCTTCTTCCACGAGGAGGACGGCTGGGTCGGCAACTTCACCGGCTCGACCATCGCCTCGCGCTTCCCCGACTACGACACGATCGACGCGGGCTACCAGCAGGACAAGGCCGCCGCGTGACCTTGCGGTACGACGTGGACGCCGTGGTGCTCGACATCGAGGGCACCACGAGCGCCACGGGTTTCGTCGTCGACGTGCTGTACCCGTACTCGCGCTCGCGCTTCGCCGCCCTGCTCACCGAGCGGGCCGACGACCCGGCCGTGTCCCGGGCGATCGCGCAGGTCCGCGAGCTGACAGGCACCCCGGACGCCGACGCCGTACAGATCGAGAAGACCCTGGGCACCTGGCTCGACGAGGACCGCAAGGCCACACCCCTCAAGACCCTCCAGGGCATCATCTGGTCCGAGGGCTTCGCCCGCGGCGACCTCGTCTCGCACTTCTACGACGACGTCGTACCTGCCCTGCGCACCTGGCACACGGCGGGACTTCGGCTGTACGTCTACTCGTCCGGCTCGGTGGCCGCGCAGCGCGCGTGGTTCACCTCCAGCCCGGAGGGCGACCTCCTCCCCCTTGTCTCCGGTCTCTACGACACGGAGAACGCCGGTCCCAAGCAGGAGCCGGAGTCGTACCGCCGTATCGCGGCGGCGACCGGCGTCGAGCCGTCCCGGCTGCTCTTCCTCTCCGACCGGCCCGGCGAACTGGACGCGGCCGTGGCCGCGGGCTGGCACGCCGTGGGTGTACGGCGGCCGGGAGAGCCGTACTTCGAGCAGGGCGTCGGCGACCACGCGCAGGCGGGGGCGTTCGACGAGATCGGCATCACCAGTTCAAGGAGCACCACGTGACCACCGAGCCCACCGCACTCGACCTTGAGGAGGCGGGGGCGCAACTCGCCGCCGAGTCCGCCCGTTTCGCCTCGTTCGGCTGGATGCGGGGGACCTCCGGGAACCTGTCCGTGGTGCTGTCCCGGGACCCGCTGCGGCTGGCCGTGACGGCGAGCGGGCACGACAAGGGTGATCTGACGCCCGCGGATGTGGTGTTGGTGGACCAGAACGGCGCCGCCGTGCAGGGCGGCAAGCCGTCCGCCGAGGCCGAACTGCACGCCCGTGTCGCCGCGTTGACCGGCGCCGGTGCGGTGGTCCACGTGCACACCGTGGCGTCCGTCGCGATGGGACGGCGTGAGCCGGGCGGGATCGTCTTCAAGGACGTCGAGATGCTCAAGGGTGTCGGCCGGCCCGCGCACGACGTCGAGGTGACCCTGCCGGTCATCGCCAACAGCCAGGACATGAAAGTGCTGGGCGACCGCCTGGAGGCGGCCCGGGATCCTCGGATGCCGGCGGTGGTCGTGGCGGGGCACGGGCTGTATGTGTGGGGTGCGGATGCGCGTCAGGCCCGGCATCACACCGAAGTGGTGGAGTGGTTGCTGGAGTTGGAGCTCACCCAGCACTGACCGACGCCGACCCGTGCGAAAGGGGCCCCGAGTTTCGGGGCCCCTTTGCCGGTTCCGCGGAGCTGCGACACCGGCATGGCCCTAACGGCCGGGGACGGGCGGGGTGCGCAGTCGCAGGCGCTCTCCCTGCGGCCCGAACATGATCAGGTACTCGACCGGCCCGCCGGAGCCGACGTTCGCGACCCCGTGCGGGGTGCGCGTGCCGAACTCGGCCACGTCCCCGGCAGTCAGGACGAGGTCCTGGTCGCCGAGTGCGAGCCACAGCCGCCCGTACAGGACGCACAGCCACTCGTAGCCGTCGTGCGAGACCTGCCGCGGGCGCGCCGGCGGTTCGTCGACGGCGGGCAGGACGTGCTTGTGGGCGTGCACTCCGCCGACGTAGCGGGTCAGCGGGAGGACTGCCTTGTCGTCGCCGAAGCTCAGCGGCACCGAGGTGCGGCGCTCGGCCGCGGGGGCGGGCGCGGTGCCGGCCAGCTCGTCCAGGGAGACGCCGTACTCCTTCGCCAGTTGCAGCACCACCTCCAGGGTGGGCTTGCGCCGGCCGGTCTCGATCCGCGACAGCGTGCTCGGCGAGATGCCGGTCGCACAGCTGACGCCGGTGAGCGTGGCGCCGCGATGCTCGCGTGCGGCCCGCAGCCGGGGGCCCATCGCCGCCAGTGTCTCGGCCACGCCGTCGCCTGCCACCGCCCCTGCACCTCCCGAACGCGCTACTCCACCGCCCTGTCCTGCAAGTTTGCCAGATTGGCAATCCTCATCGCGTCGGGCGGTCGCCGCGCCGCATGATCGATGGGTACCCGCGACCACCAGCGAACCGAGGAGAAGCCCCCATGCAGTCCGAGCCGTCCGCCGCGCTCTGCCACCGCACCGTCGAGGGCCCGGCCGGGCGCCTGCACCTGGTCGAGCAGGGCACCGGCCCGCTGGTCCTGCTCGTGCACGGCTTCCCCGAGTCCTGGTACTCCTGGCGCCGACAGCTCCCGGCCCTCGCCACAGCCGGCTACCGGGCGGTGGCGATCGACGTGCGCGGCTACGGCCGCTCGTCCAGGCCCGCGGCGCCCGACGCGTACCGGATGCTCGACCTGGTGGAGGACAACGTCGCCGTCGTGCGCGCCCTCGGAGAGAAGGACGCGGTGGTCGTCGGCCACGACTGGGGCTCCGGCATCGCCGCCTCCTCCGCCCTGCTCCACCCCGGGGTCTTCCGCGCGGTCGGTCTGCTGAGCGTCCCCTACGCACCGCCCGGCGGGCCCCGCCCCACCGATGTCTTCGGCCGGATCGGCGGCCCCGAGCAGGAGTTCTACGTCTCCTACTTCCAGGAGCCCGGCCGCGCCGAGGCGGAGATCGAACCTGATGTCCGGGGCTGGCTCGCCGGCTTCTACGCGGCCCTGTCCGCCGACACCATGCCCGCCCGGGGCGAGCCCGACCCGCACTTCGTCGCCCGCGGCGGCCTGCTGCGCGACCGTTTCCCCGCCGGTATCCTCCCGGCCTGGCTGACCGAGGACGAACTCGACGTCTACGCCGGGGAGTTCGAGCGCACCGGCCTGACCGGCGCCCTCAACCGCTACCGCAGCATGGACCGCGACTGGGAGGACCTCGCTCCCCACCGCGGAGCCCCGATCAAGCAGCCGTCCCTGTTCATCGGCGGCACCTTGGACGCCTCCACCACCTGGATGTCCGACGCGATCGCCGACTTCCCGACCACCCTCCCCGGCCTGACCGCCTCCCATCTGCTGGACGGCTGCGGCCACTGGATCCAGCAGGAACGCCCCGGGGAGGTCAACCGTCTGCTGACCGACTGGCTCACCACCCTCACGGGCTGAGGGGCGGGTGCCCTGTCGTCCGGACCGGGTTCATGCTTCGTCGCGGTGGGTGAGGTGGCCGTCGGTGAGCCGCCAGTAGTGCTGATGGGGGATCAGTTGCCAGGTCTCGTCGGCGTCGATCGCCCGCGCGATCCATTCATGCAGTTGCGGGAGGGCATGCGCCCGTAGAACGGCGCGGGTGGCGGCACGTTCGGCAGCATCCACCGGGTGGACGTCTATGCGGAAGCCGACCATGTCCGAGTGCGTGCCGCGGCCGTAATTGCGGGCGATCGGAGCGATCCACGCTGCGCCCAGAACGATGGTCCCGCTGTCCTGTCCGGTGAGGAACCGCAGGTCCGTGACTCGGGTCATGAAGGGGCCGAGACACTCGTTGATGTCGGTGGTGGTCAGTGGCCAGGCACGGTGCCTGGGCAGTCTTCGATTGCGTGCGGACACAGCACGCAGAATGACAGAACCGGTCGGCCGAGACGAGGAAGAACCTCCTGGCTGCGGGCGCAGGGGCTCAGCGGAGCTCGGGGGAACTCACGGAACGTCCCACGTTCAGCCGGTCTCCGGGGAGTTCACCGGCCGATACCTCCAACACGCCCCGCTCCGTGACCAGTCCGGTCACCAGCCGGCCCGGTGTGACGTCGAAGGCGGGGTTGTGGCCGCGCGACTCGGCCGGAGCGGTCCGTACCCCCGCCCACTCCAACACCTCGGCCTCGCCCCGGAGTTCGATGTGGATCTCGTCGCCGGTCCTGGTGGCGAGGTCGACCGTGGTGGTCGGGGCCGCCACCAGGAACGGGATGCCGGCGTCCGCGCAGGCCAGGGCGACGCCGACCGTGCCGACCTTGTTCGCGGTGTCGCCGTTGGCCGCGATGCGGTCGGCGCCGACGATGGCCGCGTCGACCTCGCCGCGCAGAATCGTTCCTGCGGCGGCGCCGTCGGCCTGGACGTAGTGCGGGATGCCCTCCTGGACCAACTCCCAGGCGGTCAGACGCGATCCCTGGAGCAGGGGGCGTGTCTCGTCGGCGTAGACGACCTCCAGCCGTCCCCGCGCGTGGAGTTCGCGGATGACGCCGAGTGCCGTGCCCCAGCCGGCCGTCGCCAGCGCGCCCGTGTTGCAGTGCGTGAGGATGCGCAACGGCCGTTCCACACCGGCCTGTTGCAGCCTGGCGAGCAGCCAGTCCGCGCCGAACGCGCCCATCGCGCGGTTGGCGGCGACGTCCTCGCGCTGGACGGCGGCGGCCTCTTCGAGGACTGCGTCGAGGCCCTCGACGAAACGCGTCATGACCCGGTCCACGCCCGCCATGAGGTTGACCGCGGTGGGCCGGGCCTCGCGGACACGGGCGACCGCCGCGCGCACCTCGGCCTCGGTCCAGCCCTCCCGCTCGCCCTCGATGATCGCGAGCGCGACGCCGTACGCTCCGGCCGCCCCGATCGCGGGCGCCCCACGCACGACAAGACGCTGGATCGCATCGACGAGCGTGTCCACATCGTGGACATCCACTGTCTCGTGGCGATGCGGGAGCAGGGTCTGGTCGATGAGCGCGAGGCCGCTGCCGGTCCAGTCGACCGCGCGCAATTCCTGGGGCATAACGGGACACTCCTGCTATTCCGATGGTGTCGGACACCGTACATGACCTCGAAGAACCACAGTTCGAGACAGTCGGGCAGGTGTCTCAAAACGAATGTTAAAGTCCAGCACCCGCAGCCCGAAGGCCGAGACGAAGGAGGACGTGTGCTGCTCACCATGCGCCGTTTCCTCGATCACGGCCGCTGCGCGAGCGACCGCTGTCGACGCTGACCTGTTCCTCTCGCGTCCACTCCTCGTTATGTCCCGTCTCACCATCTGGTCGCACGCGCTCCCGCCGGAGCGCGCCTTGCCGGTCGTTCTGGGAATCGCCATGAATCTCCTGGCAGTTGGCCTCACCAGCTTCCTCCTGCGTACGGTCTTCGGTGTGCAGGGCACTTTCGACGATCCGTCACTCGCCGGTCTGCCGTTGGTCGGTGGCTTCACCCCGCTCGCGTATCTGGCGTTCGTCGCGGTCGCGGTGGCCGCGGTGATGCTGTCCCGCCATGTGTGGGGACTGCGGCTGCGCGGGGTCGGTGAGACACCGGACGCGGCGGCGACGCTGGGGGTGAGCCCGGCGAAGTACAAGTACGCGGCGGTGCTGGTCTCCGGGGTCCTGTGCGGGCTCGCGGGGGCCCAACTCGCGCTCGGCAACGTCACGTTGTTCTCCGAGAACATGACGGCCGGCCGGGGCTGGATCGCCGTCGTCGCGGTGATGCTCGGCCGCGCGGCACCCGTCGGCGTGCTGCTCGCCACGTTGCTGTTCGGTCTCGCCGAGGCCGCCGGCTTCCGCCTCCAGGGCGTCGGCCTGCCCCAACAGGCCACCGATGCCGCGCCGTACGTCGTGACGCTCGTCGCCCTCTTCCTCTCGACGGCCCGCCGCCGTCGCCGTACCGCCAACTCCCCTTCCGGAGCCACCACATGACGCAGGACCTGCTGCCCATCACCCGAATACCGCGCACCGGCCTACCGGCACACGCGGTCGTCGTCGGCGACCCGGCACGCGCAGCCGCCGTCGCCGCGCTGCTCGACGGTGCCGAGGAGGTGTCGTACCACCGCGAATACCGTGTGTTCAGCGGGAGTTGGAAGGGCCTGCCGGTCACCGTCGCCTCGCACGGGGTAGGCGGGCCGGGCGCGATCCTGCTGTTCCAGGAACTGGCGGACGCGGGGGTCCGCACCTTCCTGCGCTTCGGCACGGCCGGCGCGATGAAGCCCGGCATCGGCGACGGCGACCTCGTCATCGCGGAGGCGGCCGTACGCGACGACGGTGTCACACAGCAACTGCTCCCGCCCGAGTACCCGGCGGTCTCCTCCCCCGAGGCCGTCTTCGCCCTCCAGCGCGCGGCCCGCGAGGCCGGCGCGCCGCACCACCGGGGCATCGTGTGGACCAGGGCCGCCTTCCAGCCCGGCCTCATCCCCCTCTTCTCCTACGACGGTGCCGGGCTCGCGGCGATCGAGATGGAGCTGTCGGCGCTGTTGGTCACCGCCTCGCTGCGGGGTCTGGTCGCGGGTGGGGTGCTGGTCATCGACGGTGCCAACGCCGATGAACTGGTCGACGAGGACGCCACTGGTGGATACGACCCGCACCGGGAGGTCGTCGCGGCCGGTGTCGAGCGCGGCGCGGTCGTCTCGCTGGAGGCGCTCCGACTGCTGGCGGAAGGGAACGAGGCGTGAGCATCGATCTGTTGGTGCACGGCGGGGATGTCCTGACCGTCGACGAGGCCGGAACTGTCGTACAGGACGGGGCGGTTGCCGTCCACGAGGGCGAGATCGTCGCCGTAGGACCCGCCGAGGAGCTGAAAGCACGGTTCACGGCCGTCGAGTCCATTGACGCCGACGGCTGTCTCGTCCTGCCCGGACTCATCAACACGCATACCCACCTCGCGATGACGCTGTTGCGCGGTCGCGCCGACGACGTGACTCTCCAGGGCTTCCTGGAGCGGGTGTTGAAGTGGGAGGCCGAGCTGCTGGCGCCGAAGAACGTGGCGGCGGCGGTGCGGCTCGCGGTGGCCGAGAGTGTGCGGGCCGGGGTGACCTCGGCGCTCGACATGTACTGGTTCCACGAGGCGGCCGAGCAGGCGGCCCGTGAGGCGGGCTGGCGGCTGCACTCCGGGCCGACCTTCATGGACGTACCGGAGCCGCCGGACGGTATGCCGTACGAGGACCGACTCGACTGGGCGCGAAGGGACTTGGCGGCGCGCGGCGCGGCACGCCCCGGTCGGCGGCCGATCCTGTTCGCGCACTCGACCTACACCCTCTCCCCCGACCAGCTGGTCGAAATCGCCGCCCTGGCACGGGAGTTCGGGGCGCTGCTGCACATCCACGCGGCGGAGAACGCGACCGAGGTCGCCACCGTCGAGGTCAAGTACGGCAAGCGGCCTGTGGAGTTGCTCGACTCGCTGGGGCTGCTCGGTCCCGATCTGCTGCTCGCGCACGCCGTGGACCTGACCGGTCCGGAGATCGCGGCGCTGGCCCGTACGGGCACGTCGGTCGCCCACTGTCCGGTGTCCAACCTGAAGTTGGGGTGCGGGATCGCGCCCGTGCCCCGGTTGTTGAGTGCGGGCGTGACTGTGGGGCTGGGCACGGACGGGGCCGTCAGCTCGAACACGCTGGACGTGCTGGGCGCCGTACGACAGGCGGCGCTGGTGCACAAGGCGAGCGGTGATCCGACGGCGGTCGGTGCCGAGCAGGCCGTACGGATGGCGACGATCGAGGGCGCGCGGGCGCTGGGGCTCGGGGATCACCTGGGGTCCCTGGAGGTCGGCAAGCGGGCCGACCTGATCGTGCTCGACCTGGGCGCACCTCATCTGCGGCCCCTGCACGACCCTTGGTCGACGCTCGCCTACGCGGCCCACTCGGCGGACGTACGGGACACGGTGGTGGACGGCCGGGTGCTGATGCGGAACCGGACACTGGGCACGCTGGACGAGGAATCCGTGATCGCGGAGCTCGAATCACTTGCCTGAGCTGTGGATTTCCCTCCCGTTCAGCCCACTGAACCCCCATAATATGCCTGATACATCGGATGTCTGAGCAACAGGGAGGCCGGTCATGGCAGTCACCGATGAGGCGATCGAGAAAATCAAGGGAATGATCGTCTCCGGCGCGCTGCGTCCGGGGGACCGGCTGCCCAAGGAGAGCGAACTCGCCGCCGAACTCGGCCTGTCCCGCAACTCCCTCCGGGAGGCCGTGCGCGCGCTGTCGCTGATCCGCATCCTGGACGTGCGGCAGGGCGACGGCACGTACGTCACGAGTCTGGATCCCCAACTCCTGCTGGAGGCGCTGAGTTTCGTGGTGGACTTCCACCGCGACGACACGGTGCTCGAATTCCTGGCGGTGCGGCGCATTCTGGAGCCCGCGGCCACCGGGATGGCGGCCCTGCGGATCAGCGAGCAGCAACTCGACGCGCTCACCCTCCAGTTGGACGCGCTGGGCGGTGCCCCCTCGGTGGAGGAACTGGTCGCCTGCGACCTGGAGTTCCACCGGGGCATCGTGCAGAGTTCCGGCAACTCGGTGCTCTGCTCGCTCCTCGACGGTCTGTCGGGACCCACCACGCGGGCCAGGATCTGGCGCGGGCTGACCCAGGAGGACGCGGTCAGCCGGACCCTGCACGAGCACCGGGCGATCCTGGGCGCGCTGCGCGACCGGGACGCGGAGGCGGCGCGGTCGTGGGCGACGGTGCACATCGCGAGCGTGGAGCAGTGGCTGCGTTCGACCCTGTGAACGAGTGGGTGGGTCCGCCGACCCATCGGAGGAGTGACCGGCCGGTCCGCGGCCGCACCGGGTGGCGATCTTGTGTGTTCGACCGGCTCGGACGGGGCAGGCATGGGGTCACTCCCCCGTGCAAGGGGGCTGCGGGCGCCCCCGTCGGACGCCGTAAGGTTGGGGCGTACGCGAGGACAGATCGGAAGGAGGCGCTGGGTGATCGAGCTGGAGGGGGTTCCCGAGCTGATCGACCCAGTGATGGTGGCCGCGTTCGAGGGCTGGAACGACGCCGGCGACGCCGCCTCCACCGCGGTCGCGCATCTGGACAGGGAGTGGAAGGGCGAGGTGTTCGCGGCCCTGGACGCCGAGGACTACTACGACTTCCAGGTGAACCGGCCCACGGTGTGGATGGATGCCGGGGTGCGGAAGATCACCTGGCCCACGACCCGTCTCTCGGTGGTCCGGGTCGGCGGTGAGAAGCCGCGCGATCTCGTACTCGTCCGGGGTATCGAACCGTCGATGCGCTGGCGCTCGTTCTGCAACGAGCTGCTGGGCTTCGCGCACGAGCTGGGCGTGGAGCTGGTGGTGATCCTGGGCGCACTGCTCGGTGACACCCCGCACACACGTCCGGTGCCGATCAGCGGGACCACGTCCGACTCCGACCTGGCGCAGCGGATGGACCTGGAGGAGACCAAGTACGAGGGTCCCACCGGGATCGTCGGCATCCTCCAGGAAGCGTGCACGCACGCGGGCGTACCGGCCGTGTCGCTGTGGGCGGCGGTGCCGCACTACGTGTCGCAGCCGCCCAACCCGAAGGCCACCCTGGCGCTGCTGAACCGCCTGGAGGACCTGATCGACGTGCGCATCCCGCTGGGCGAGCTGCCCGAGGACGCGCGCGCCTGGCAGGTCGGCGTGGACCAGCTGGCCGCCGAGGACAGCGAGGTCGCCGAGTACGTGCAGACGCTGGAGGAGGCCCGCGACACGGCGGAGCTGCCGGAGGCGTCGGGCGAGGCGATCGCCCGCGAGTTCGAACGCTATCTGCGACGCAGGGACGGCGGCGGCAGCAGCCCGCCCGGTGGGCACGCCACGGCGGACGGCAGCGACAGCGCGTCGTATCTCCGGGACAACCCCGGCGGCGGCCGTGCGAAGCCGGCGAGGCCCGCGAAGCCGGAGACGGAGCCCGAGACCGGGCCCGACGCCGATGCAGACGACGAGGATTCCTCCGACGAGTGAAGCGGGACAGAAGGCGGTGCACGTGATGTGCACCGCCTTCTCTGTGTTTGGCCGGATTGCACACGTTACCCAATTCAACTTGTTTCAAACCGAGTTGGCGGCATTTGAGGGTTTACGACTCCCGCCATCGGTGCTTGGTTGGGCCCCGAGGCACCCAGGCACCGAAGGGAGCGAGATCCGATGACCGACCAGGCACAGCCGTCGCCGGGCCCGGGAACATCAGGGCCGGGGCCCGACGGAGCGGGATTCACCTACCGGGGAGCCGAGCAGGAACTGATCGTCGTCGCACGCCCCGAGGCCAGGCTGCGCGCCCGGACCGAGGGCGTCCACTCGGCGTCCGGCGCCGACGTCACCGCCCTCAACATGTTCCTCGGCGACGAACAGCTCGCGCTGCGACCGCTGTTCGGCGGAGAGGAACGGCTCCAGCAGTCCACCCTCGGGAGCGCGGAGAACGTACCCGACCTGGCGCTCTTCTACCGGGTGCAGGACGGCGGGAGCCGGGCCGAGGAGCTGCGCTCGCGCATCGCGGCGCTGCCGGGCATCGACACGGCGTACGTGAAGCCGGGCGCCGTGCCCGCCACGGTGGCCGACGACGAGCTACAGGTGAAGGAGGGGGCGCCCATCACGCCCGACTTCAGCAGCCGCCAGGGCTATCTGCGGCCCGCGCCCGAGGGGATCGACGCCCACTGGGCCTGGCAACGGCCCGGCGGGTCGGGTCAGGGGGTGACCGTGATCGACGTAGAGGGGGCTTGGCAGTTGGGGCACGAGGACCTGGCCGCCAAGCTCGCCGGTGTCGTCGTGGGCACCCCGCTGACCGATGTCGCCTGGCGCAACCACGGCACCGCCGTGATCGGTGTGCTCGGCGGCGACCGGGGCGAGCACGGCGTGACCGGCATCGTGCCCGAGGCGGTGACCGCGACGGCGTCCTTCCAGGGCCTCGGCACGGCGGCGGCGATCCACGCGGCGGCCGACCGCCTCGGCCCCGGCGACCTCCTGCTGATCGAACTGCACCGCCCCGGACCGCGGTTCGACTTCGAACAGCGCGACGACCAGCGGGGTTACGTCCCCGTCGAGTGGTGGCCTGACGACTTCGCGGCCGTCCGGTACGCGACCGCCCGGGGCGTCCTGGTGGTCGAGGCGGCGGGCAACGGCGCGGAGTCGCTGGACGACGCGGTCTACGAGCGCCGCCCGGACGCGTTCCCGGAGGGGTGGCGCAACCCGTTCAACCCCTCGAACCTGTCCTCGGGTGCCGTCCTCGTCGGCGCCGGCGCCCCGCCGCCCGGTACCCACGGCCGCGACCACGGGCCGGACCGGTCCCGGCTCGCGTTCTCCAACCACGGTGCCCGTGTGGACGCCCAGGGCTGGGGACGCGAGGTCACGACCACCGGCGGGTTCTGGGACCGGCCCGGCGATCTGCAGGCCGGGCCCGAGGAGATCGCCTGGTACACCGACACGTTCTCCGGGACCTCCGCCGCCGCACCGGTGGTGGCCGGGGCGCTGGCCGCGCTCCAAGGCATGCTCAGGGCGGCCGAACAGCAGCCGATGTCCCCGGAACGGGCTCGCGAGACGCTGCGCGCCTCGGGCTCCCCGCAGCAGGACGCGCCCGGCCGGCCCGCCTCGCAGCGGATCGGCAGCCGGCCCGACCTCAGGGCGGCCGTCAGCCAGTTGCTGCCGCAGGCGGTCGGCTCCGGCCGCGCCGAGCGGTACTGGGACGAGCTGCTGCCGTATCCGCGTGAACTCCCGCCCAGGCTCCGGCTGTTCGTGGCCGGGGCCTGGCGCGACCTCGACCATCCGTCCCCCGAGATACGCCAGGCGGTGCACGCCGCCTTCGCGACGGGACGGCCCGACGTCCGAGTGTGGTTCTCGGACGACGAGATCGTCGGCCTGGTCGTCACGGGCTGACGCATCCCCACCATCAAGGGAAGGTGACACCCGCATGAGCACCACCCCGCAGATGAGCCAACCGGGACAGCAGCAAGGTCAGCAGTTCCCGAGTACGTCGCCGTATCAACAGCCGTACCAGCAGCAGCCGTTCGCGCAGCAGCAACAGCCGTTCGGGCAGCAGCAGTCCGCCGGATGGCCGGGCGCCGGTCTGCTGCCGCAGCTCCAACAGCTCGGCCAGCAGCAGCCGTTCCAGCAACTGCTCCAGCAACTCGGCCAGCCGCAGCAGCAGGGCGACCAGCAGGTGCAGCAGCAGCTCCAGCAGGTGACCGAGACGGCGATCCAGCAGGTCTCGGCGCAGGCGCAATCGCTGGCGGCCGGTGTCGCCAACGGCTACATCGACATCGTGCAGCCGCTGCCTGGCCAGCCGCAGCAGATCTTCCTGCGCTTCCAGGACGGGTTCCGGGTGCTCAACAACCCGGCCCCGCAAGCCCATCAGGAGATCGAGCAGGCCTTCGCGTTCGGCCACCAGGTGATCGGCATCTGGGACAGCCAGACGCCGGCGATCCTGCGCAGCGTCCGGGTGCAGAAGCTCTGACGGACAACTGCGCGTGAAACAGGGGCGGTTCCTCCCGCGGGGAGGAACCGCCCCCGTCTGCCTACTAGAGGGCCACGCCCAACAGGGCGTCCACGGCACGGGAGACGACGCCGGGGGCGCCCTCGTCGCTGCCGCCCCGGTCGCGCTGGACGGCGGCCCAGCGGTCGACCGCGGCGAGCGCGGCCGGTGCGTCGAGGTCGTTCGCGAGGGCTTCGCGCATCTCCTCGACGAGCTTCAGGGCGGAGGGACCGTCGGGCCGGGAGACGGCGGCACGCCAGCGGCCGAGCCGGGCGACCGCCTCCGCGAGCACCCCGTCGGTCCACTCCCAGTCGGCGCGGTAGTGGTGGGCGAGCAGCGCCAGCCGGATCGCGGCCGGGTCGACGCCCTCGCGGCGCAGCGCCGAGACGAAGACCAGGTTGCCCTTGGACTTCGACATCTTCTCGCCGTCCAGGGCGACCATGCCGGCGTGGACGTACGCCTTGGCCATGGGGAACTCGCCGGTCAGCACCTGGGCGTGCGAGGCGCCCATCTCGTGGTGCGGGAAGGCGAGGTCGGAGCCGCCGCCCTGCACGTCGAAGCCCATGCCGAGGTGGTCCAGGGCGATGGCCACGCACTCGATGTGCCAGCCGGGGCGGCCGGCGCCCAATGAGCCGCCGTCCCAGCTCGGTTCGCCCTCGCGGGCGGCGAGCCACAGGATCGGGTCGAGGGGGTTCTTCTTGCCCGGGCGGTCCGGGTCGCCGCCGCGCTCGGCGGACAGCAGGCGCATGGCGGCGGCGTCGAGGTTCGAGACCCTGCCGAAGTTGGGGTCGGACCCGACGGAGAAGTAGATGTCGCCCTCGAGTTCGTAGGCGGCACCGGCGTCCCTGAGGCGCTCGACGAGCGGCACGATGCCGGGTATCGCCTCGACGGCGCCGATGTAGTGCTTCGGGGGCAGCATGCGCAGGGCGGTCATGTCCTCGCGGAAGAGCGCCGTCTCCTTCTCGGCGAGGGCCACCCAGTCGACGCCGTCGCGCACGGCGCGCTCCAGGAGCGGGTCGTCGACGTCGGTCACGTTCTGGACGTAGTGAACCTGGCGCTTGGTGTCGAGCCACACGCGCTGCACGAGGTCGAACGCGTTGTAGGTCGCCGCGTGCCCCATGTGGGTGGCGTCGTACGGCGTGATGCCGCACACGTAGAGACGGGCGACGGGACCGGTGTCGGGGGTGACCAGACCGCCGGTCGCGGTGTCGTGGATCCGGAGGTCGCGGCCCTTGCCGGGCAGGGCGGGGACCTCAGAAGCGGGCCAGGCATACATGTCATGAGCGTAACCGGACGGATGTTTCGCATACGAACCGGACCAGGCCGGATGGCCGGTAAGGCGCTCTTGCCCGTCCCGCACCCTTGTGCTTTCCGGCCTGCGGACACGGTGCTGTCAGACCGGCGGCCACGGAATGGCCGGCCACTCCCCGCTCGGCTCGGGATGCTTTCCGGCCTCAAGCAGCGCCTCGACCCGCGCGCGCGTGGCGTCGAGTTCTACGGCGGTGATCAGCTCGGCGAGCTTCCCGGCGAGCCCGGCACGGTCCCTGAGCGCCTCTCTGAGCCCCTGGAGGACCTCGATCGACTCCGGGGTGAGGGACTCGCCCGCCCAGCCCCACAGGAGGGTGCGCAGCTTGTTCTCGGCGTTGAAGGTGACACCGTGGTCGATGCCGTAAAGGCGCCCCCCGTCGGCGGGCAGCAGATGGCCGCCCTTGCGGTCGGCGTTGTTGATCACGGCGTCGAGGACGGCGAGCCGGCGCAGCCGCTCGTCGTCGGCGTGCACCAGGAGTGCCGTTTTGCCCTCGCCGACGTCGGCGAACCCGATGGCCTTCCACCCGGCTTCGGGCTCCTCCGCGTCGACCAGGGCGAGCAGTTCGGGCCCGCCCTCGTCCGTCGCCGCCTCGATCCACAGCTGGCACATGCCCTCGCCGTACGGCCCGTCGCGCAGCACGGTGGTCGGCACGAGACCCCAGCCGGTCGCCTCGGAGACCTCGTAGGCGGCGACCTCGCGCTGGGCGAGGTTGCCGTCCGGGAAGTCCCACAGGGGGCGCTCCCCAGCGACGGGTTTGTACACGCAGGACGCCTCACGGCCCTCGTACGTCACGGAGCAGAACAGCACCGCGTTCGAGGCCTCGCGGATGCGTCCGCGTACCTTCAGCTCGCCCTTGGCGAGCAGCTCGGCCGTGGTCACGCTCCGCGGCGGTATCCGTTCTGGCGCGGACATACGTGTCCTTCCGGGTCGAGCGGGAGGCTGCACAGCGGGCAGGGCGGACGGCCGGCGTTGACGACGTCCAGGGCGCGTTTGGCGAAGGCGCGGGCCTGGGCTCCGGTGAGCCGGACCCGCAGCATCGGGGGTCCGTTCTCCTCGTCCTGGAGCAGCCGCTCCTCGGCCTCGGCGAGGTCCTCCTCGGACTCCGCGTCGAGCTCCACGAGGGCCTGCGCCTCGACGATCATGCGCTGTTCCTCGCCGTCCCAGGCAAGCGCCATGGTCCCGACGCGGAACTCCTCCTCGACGGGGGTCTCCAGGGGGCGGGTGTCGGAGATCTCGGTGGGGGTGACGGCGGGGACGGCCGCGATGCCGCCGCTGCGCCGTACGACCTCGTCCAGAAGCTCGTCCATGCGCTCGGCGAGCGCGGCGACCTGCGTCTTCTCCAGGGCCACGCTGGTCACCCGAGGGCCGGCGGCGGCCTGGAGGAAGAACGTACGGCGCCCGGGCAGACCGACCGTACCGGCTACGAAGCGGTCCGGCGGGTCGTAGAGGAACACCTGACGGGACACGTCCTGTCTCCATTGGAATCGACTGCTGACAAGTGCGGCGCTACTGCGACCGCTTCACCCTACTGCGGCCGACGATCACGGTGCGCCCGCGCCGCCCCCGACCGGGGCGTCGTCGCCCGGGGGCTCCTCGCGCGGCGCCAGGGAGGCGAGATCGCCGGTGTCCCCGAGCCGTACGAGAAAGGGCCTGAGACGGGTGTAACGGATCGCGGTGATGGAACACGGTTCTACGGAGATCCGCTGGAAGAGGTCGAGATGAAGTCCGAGTGCGTCCGCGACAAGGGACTTGATGATGTCGCCGTGCGAGCACATGAGGTAGACGGCGTCGGCGCCGTGATCGCGCTCCACGCGCGCGTTCCACTCGCGTACGGCCTCGGCCGCGCGGGTCTGCATCGACCGCATCGACTCGCCGCCGGGGAACGCGGCGGCCGAGGGGTGCGCCTGGACGACCTCCATGAGGGGCTCGTCCTTGAGCTCGGCGAGTTTGCGGCCGGACCAGTCGCCGTAGTGGCACTCCCCGATCCGCTCGTCGGTGTGCGCGCGCAGTTCGGGGCGGGCGTCCAGAAGGGGCTGGAGGGTCTCCTGGCAGCGTTGCAGCGGGCTGGTGACGACCTCGGCGATCGGCAGCGCGGCGAGCCGTCCGGGGAGCGCGGCGGCCTGGGCGTTGCCGCGCTCGTCGAGAGCGACTCCGGGCGTCCAGCCGGCGAGCACTCCCCCGGTGTTGGCGGTCGAACGTCCGTGCCGGACAAGGATCAACGTGGGCATGCCGCCAAGGGTAGGCGCACGCCCGGGTGCGTCCTGGGCCGGACGGAGGGACAATACGCACCGTGATCGTCGACTACGCCATCTACCGTGACGGACGCCGGACGGAGGGGCCCGGCGACTTCTCCGACGGCCTGGACCACTGCCGTCGCGTGGGTGACGCCTTCGTCTGGATCGGGCTGTACGAGCCCACGGAGAAGGAGTTCGACCGGGTCACCCAGGAGTTCGGGCTGCACCCGCTGGCCGTCGAGGACGCCCTGACCGCACATCAGCGGCCCAAGCTGGAGGTCTACGACGACTCGCTGTTCGTGGTCCTGAAGCCGGTGGGCTACGAGGCGGACAGCGACGTGGTCACCTCCGGCGAGGTCATGGTCTTCGTGGGCGACTCCTTTGTGGTGACCGTCCGGCACGGCGAGGAGGCCCCTCTGGCGGCCGTACGGCACCGTCTTGAGGAGGAGCCGGAGATGCTGCGGCACGGTCCTACGGCGGTGCTGTACTCGATCGCGGACGCCGTGGTCGACCACTACGTGGACGTGGCGGGCGAGTTGCAGACCGACCTGGAGGAGCTGGAGGCGGCGGTGTTCTCGCCGGCCGGCGGCGGCTCGCGGACCACGGCGTCGCGCATCTACGCCTTCAAGCGGCAGATCCTGGAGTTCCGCCGGGCCACCGGGCCGCTCGCGCAACCGCTGGCCCGGCTCGCGGGGGTCGGTCTCGCCGGTGACCGGGTGCGGTTCGTGCACGACAAGGCGCGGCCGTTCTTCCGTGACGTGAACGACCATCTGATGAAGGTCAACGAGTCCGTGGAGGGCCTGGACCGGCTGGTCTCGGACGTCCTGTCGGCGCATCTCGCGCAGACCAGCGTCCGGCAGAACGACGACATGCGGAAGATCTCCGGCTGGGCGGCCATGGCCGCGGTCCCCACGATGATCGCGGGCGTCTACGGCATGAACTTCGACCACATGCCGGAGCTGCACTGGCTGTGGGCGTACCCGGCGGTGATCCTGCTGATGGTCGCCCTGGAGGTGCTGCTGTACCGGACGTTCAAGCGGCGCGGCTGGCTGTAGCGGCCTCCGCTCCGGCTCACGCGAACTCGAGTGCCGCGGTGGCCGGTCCGCCGAGCGCGTCACGTCGTTCCGGCATCTTCAAGGACACCATCCGGCGCCAGCCGCCGAACCGTTCGTAGGCGTACACGGCGTGGATGCCCGCGGCCAGGGCCGCCGACTTGGCGCGCGGCCAGGCGAGGACGCGTCCCATGTGGGCCATCACGGCGAGGCTGACGTCCCGGTAGATCCGGATCTCGGCGAGCGCGCACTCGCGCAGGGTCCGCTGGATCGCGCGGCCGTGTCCCGCGCGCGCGAAGCGCAACAACTCCTCGTGGCAGTAGGCGAGATGGTTGTCCTCGTCGTTCGAGATCATCCGCACCGCGCGGCCGAGGTCGGGGTGGTCGGCGAAGTGCCTGCGCAGCAGTCCCATCTGCTCGGAGGCGCGCTGTTCGGTGACCCGGCTGTGGGCGAGATAGATGACGATGTCCTGGACGGTGAGCGACTGGTCGCCTTCGAGCTTCTCGTGCGCGAGACCGATGCCGTGCCGCTCCAGGAGCATCGTGTAGTCGGTGTCCGACGGCACCGGGACGGGTTCGAGGCCGCGCTTCTTCATGAGGGCGTTGAAAATGCGCCCGTGCTTGTCCTCGTCGGCGCCGTGCCGCCTGATCTTGGGGGCGAGGTCGCGTTCGGTCGGCGGGACGAGGGCGGCGATGCGCCCGTTCTCCCAGCCGCCCTGGGACTCACCGCTGGCCGCGATGGAGCAGAACAGCCGGAAGGACTCGTCGTCGTCGAGGATCTCCTGGAACAGACTTTTGGCCGACAGCATCTGAGGCACCTCTCTGCATAATCAGCAGCAATCCGCAAAGAACGAGTCAAATGCGGCATCAGAGGTGCTGCAACAGCTGTGTCGGACAACTCCGCCAAAAGGAGGACTGCCCGTATCCCGACGGGGGCGTAACCGCAAGGGGCCGGGCGCGTTGTTCCCCGTGACGGCCGTGGCGGGGAAGACCCCCCGAGCCCCCACCACGGCCGTAGAAAACGTCCGTACGGCGCAGTCGCCTTACGCGAGTCCCGCACGCTCCAGTGCCTCGGTTCCGGCGCGGAGCGCGGCGATCCGCTCCTCCAGGGTCCAGCCCGCCGGGGCGAGCGTCAGGGTGGTGACACCGGCCGCCGCGTACTCCTTCATCCGGTCCGCGATGCGGTCCACGGAGCCCAGGAGTGTCGTCTTGTCGATCAGGTCGTGTGGGATCGCGGCGGCGGCGCCGCCCTTGTCGCCGGCCAGGTACTTGTCCTGGATCTCGGTCGCCGCCTCCTCGAAGCCCATGCGCCGGGCCTGCTTGTTGTAGAAGTTCTGCTGCCGGCTGCCCATGCCACCGACGTACAGCGCGGTGTACGGGCGGAAGGTGTCGGCGAGCTTCTCGACGTCCTTGTCCTCGCCGAGGGCGAGCGGGACCGTCGGGACGATGTCGAAGCCTTCGAGGGTCTTGCCCGCCTTCTCGCGCCCGGCGCGCAGGTGCCGGACGGCGGTGTCCTCCAGGTGCTCCGCGGACGGGAAGATGAGCAGCGCGCCGTCGGCGATCTCGCCGGTCTGCTCCAGGTTCTTCGGGCCGATCGCCGCGATGTACAGCGGGATGTGCTCGCGCTCCGGGTGCACGGTCAGCTTGAGCGGCTTGCCCGGGCCGCCGGGCAGCGGCAGCGTCCAGTGCTCGCCGTCGTACGACAGCCGCTCGCGCGTCATCGCCTTCCGTACGATCTCGACGTACTCACGCGTGCGTGCCAGCGGCTTGTCGAACTTGACGCCGTACCAGCCTTCGGAAACCTGCGGCCCCGAGACGCCGAGGCCGAGGCGGAAGCGGCCCCCGGAGAGGGAGTCGAGGGTCGCGGCGGTCATCGCGGTCATCGCGGGCTGGCGGGCCGGGATCTGGAAGATGGCCGAGCCGACGTCGATGCGCTCGGTCTGCGCGGCGACCCAGGTGAGGACCGTGGCCGCGTCGGAGCCGTAGGCCTCGGCGGCCCAGCACACGGCGTAGCCGAGGCGGTCGGCCTCCTGGGCCACGGCCAGATTGTCGCCGTCCATTCCGGCACCCCAGTAGCCGAGGTTGATCCCGAGCTGCATGGCAGACCCCTTACCGATCAGTAACGTCGCTGTTGTGCCGACCCTAGCGCGAGGTGGTCAGGGCGGACAGGACGGGTGCCGGTGAGTGGTCACGGAGCGTGCCGTGCGAGGGACTGTGGATCATCGTGGAAATCGGTTATCCACAGGCAACCACAGGCCAGGTTCAGGCCAGTAATCTCGGCGTTCATGGAGCAGAGGCATCTCGGCCGTACCGGCCTTCGTGTGTCCCGGATCGGACTCGGCACCCTCACCTGGGGGCGCGACACCGACGAGCATGACGCCGCGGACCTCTTGAAGGCGTTCTGGGAGGCCGGCGGCACCCTCGTCGACACGGCGGACGTGTACGGCGACGGGGAGGCCGAGTATCTGCTCGGACAGCTCATAGAGGGGCTCGTGCCGCGCCGGGACCTGGTCATCTCGACGAAGGCGGGGAGCGTGCCCGACCCCGACCGCCGCTTCGACGGCTCGCGCGGCCATCTGCTCGCCGCGCTGGACGCCTCGCTGGCCCGGCTCGGCACGGACTACGTCGACCTGTGGCACATCCACGCCTTCGACCCGTTCACCCCGCTGGAGGAGACCCTCCAGGCCCTCGACCTGGCGGTCAGCAGCGGCCGGGCGCGCTACGCGGGCGTCTCCAACTACTGCGGGTGGCAGCTCGCCAAGGCGGCGACCTGGCAGCTGGCGGCGCCCGGTACGCGCACGCGGCTGGCGAGCACACAGCTGGAGTACTCGCTGTTGCAGCGGGGCGTGGAGCGCGAGGTGCTGCCGGCCGCGCTCGACCTGGGCATCGGGCTGCTGCCCTCCTCGCCGCTCGGACGCGGGGTGCTCACCGGAAAGTACCGGCACGGCACACCGGCCGGCTCGCGCGGGGCCTCGGAGCACATGGGGCTCTTCGTCGCGCCCTACCTCGACGACACGGCGAGCCGCATCGTGGACGCCGTGACGACGGCCGCGGACGGGCTCGCCGTGACCCCCCTCCAGGTCGCCCTGGCCTGGGTCCGCGACCGGCCCGGGGTGGCCGCCCCGATCGTCGGCGCGCGCAACGCGCAGCAGCTCACGGCCGCATTGTCAGTGGAGGCGCTTAGTCTTCCTGACGAGATCTGCCGAGCGCTCGACGATGTGTCAGCGCCTCTGCACCGCTATCCCGATCACGACTGGAGCACGCTGTGAGCACGGACCCGGAGACCACGGAGACCTCGCCGGCCGAGGGCGCGGAGGCGGACGCGGGTGAGGCCACGGACGCGGAAGGTGCCGAGAGCGCGGACTCGGGTGAGGTTGCCGCCGTGGAGGGTGCCGAAGGCACCGGTGAGGCCACCGCCGGGGCTGCCGCCGCTCCCGAACTGTCCGAGGCCGCCGCCGAGTTGCTCGCGCAGCGGCTGGAGCGGGAGCGGATCGAGCGGCGGAAGGCGGAGAAGGCCGGGCCCATCGCGGCGGGGACCAAGCTGAGCGGTACGGCCGCCGATCTGCTCGCCGCCGTCCGGGCCGTGGAGGGCGGCGAGAAGCCCGTGGCCACCGCGTTCACCGGGCCGGAGCCCACCCCGCGCCGCGCCGCCGCGCCCGAAGCCGTGCGGCGGCCGCAGCCCGTCGCGGCCGAGCCCGGCGCCCCGGCCGGCGAGACCGTCGCCTCCGTACGGCAGGTGCTGGTCGAGGGCGGCGCGCCCGAGACGCTCGCGGCGCAGGTCGCGGCGGCGCTCGGTGAGGGCGCGGACGACCAACTCCGCGAGGATCCCTGGCAGTTGCTGCGCGTCCCGGGGGTGCGGCCCGAGCAGGCCGACGGGTTCGCGCGGGCGCTGCTCGGCGCCGAGTGCGCGCCGGACGACGAGCGGCGGGGCCGGTCGGTCACCGGCTGGCTCCTGGAGCAGGCGGCCCTGGCCGGGCATACGGCCCTGGAGGCCTCGGCGTTGACGGCCGCACTGGCCAAGCAGGGCGTGCCCGACCCGGACGCGGCGACGCAGAGCGCCATCGCGGAGGGCGAAGTGCTGGTGTTCCAGGACGCGTTGGACGAGCCCGCGGTCCCGGTGCAGCGCACGGACGACGAAGCGGAAGCAGAAGAGGGCGCGGAGCGTCCGGTGCGGGTGCTGATCGGCCTGGAGCGGTACGCGCTCGCCGAGGAGAGCCTCGCCGACGGACTGGCCAAGCTGATCAACTCGGTGCCGAAGGAGGACGGTTCGGCTACGGACTGGGAGCGGGCCGGTGCCGCCAAGGGGTCCACCGGCGAGCTGGTCCGCGCGGTCGCGGGACACGGCCTGGTGCTGCACACGGGCGGGGAGGCGTCCCTCGAAGAACCGGCCGCGCTGCTGCACGCGGCGGCGGGCTTCGGCCTGCGCTCCTGGGCCGCCGCGTACAGCCCGGTGGGCCGGGACCGGTTTGCCGCGCTGTTGACGCGGTCCGCGGAGGCGGAGGGTGCCGGGCCCGGCGAAGGACCCCAAGTGGCAACCGTGGCTGGGCTGTTGGCCGGTGCCGAAGGCCCGGGTCGGGACACGGACGGTGCCCTGGACCTGGATCTCCTCGTCGTACTGGACGCGCCCCAGCTCGATGTCGAGACGGCTGCCCTGCTCACCGAGTCGCTGCCGGACGGCGCCCGGCTGGTGCTGGCCGGGGACCCGGCGGTGCTGTGGTCGGCGGGCCCCGGCCGGGTCTTCGCCGATCTGCTGGCCGCGCGGGCCTGCCCCCACGTCGTCTCGCGCCGCCCCGACCCCGGTCCCGTGGGCGAGCTGGTCTCCGGCATCGGCATCGGCGAGCTGAACCAGGTGGAGGCCCCCGGCAAGGAGGTCGTGATCGTGCCGGTGCGGGACGCCGGTGAGGCCGTGCACCGGACCGTGCAGCTCGTCGCCGACTCGGTGCCGCGCGTGATCGGCGTCCCCGCCGAGCAGACCGCGGTGATCACACCGGGCCACGGCGGCGCGGCCGGCACCCGTGCCCTCAACGTGGCGCTGAAGGAGCGGCTCAACCCGGGTCCCGGCCGGTTCGGCGGCTTCGACCCCGGTGACCGGGTCGCGTACTCCCCCACCCCGGGCCGTACCGTCGTCGGCCAGGTGGTGAAGGCCGACGCCGAGGGGCTGCACCTGTCGTGCGCGGGCGAGCCCGTCGTCGTACCGAAGGAGCGGGTGGAGCAGTCCGTGCGGCACGGGTGGGCGTTGACCGCGCATCAGGCGGTCGGGGCGCGGTGGCCCGCGGTGGTCGTGGTGCTGCCCGGGGACGCGGCGCAGGCTCTCAGCCGGCCCTGGGTGTACACGGCGTTCAGCCGGGCGGACCGGCATCTCTCCGTGGTGCACGGCGTCGATCAGGCGCTGCCCCGGGCCGTCGCCGAGATCCCGGCCAAGCCGCGCACGACCCGCCTGCCGGTGCTGCTGCGGCCGCAGGTCCCGGTAGGGGGCTGAACCGGACGGCACAACGACGACGACGGCGGTCACGGAGGGGCTTCCTCCGTGACCGCCGCCGTCGTTCGTCACAGTCGGCGCTGCGCGGCTCAACGGTCCGCTTCGAGCGCCTCCAGGTCCTCGTCCTCGTCGAGATCCGCGTCGAGGTCGGGATCGAGTTCGTCCTCGATTCCCTCCTCGATCTCCGCCCCGGGCTCGTCCACCTCGTCGAGGTCGTCCAGTTCGTCGTCGATCTCGTCGTCGAAGACCGCGCTGACGTCGAAGCGGCACACCACCCGCTGGGGGTCGACCTGCTCGAAGGGGGCCTCCAGCCAGGCGCCGGGTTCGGCCGCTTCGTCGGCCGCGGTCACCCACAGCGTGGAGTCGCCCTCCTCGAGGCCGAACTCCTTGGGCCGGGAGGCGATCTCGTCGGCCTCGAACTCGTCGAAGAGGATGCCGAGCGCGCCGTGGATCGTGCCGGAGGCCTCCGTGCCGGTGCCGTCGCCGACCGCCGCCTCGACCCGCTGCGCCTGGGCGAGCAGCCGCTGCGGCTCCGCCACGGCGTAGTCGCGACGGATCAGCACGCTCACCGCGTTCGGCTCCTCGGGGCCGGTGTACGGGGGCAGGGAGTCGTCGGTACCGGGGATCTCGAAAGGCGTGACCTCGTCATAACGGTCGTAGAGCAGCTCGTCGTAGACCTCGGCCGCCGCGGCGAGCTGGTTGAACGCCTCGTAGACGGCCGGGTCGTCCTCCCCCGACCGGCCTTCGACCGCGGCCAGGTGGCGGTCGAGCGCGGTCTTTACCGCCTCGGCGGCGGCGCGTACCTCGGCAGCGGTGGGCTGCGCAGCATCAGACATAGTGCAGACGCTATCCGTACCGGGGCTCTGCCCGCACAATAGATGCGATGCCGGAATACGAATTTGTCGACGTGTACGTACCGCGCGGGGTCTCCCGCAAGGACGCCACACGTCTACTGACGGACCACGCCGAGTACGGACACTGGGAATTGGACCGACTGAGCCTGCTGCGCGACGGCAGCCGCAGGGTGCGGCTGCGCCGGCGGATCATCCGCCAGGTGCGTGCCACGTGGTGAGCTGAGTCGGGCGAAACGGAGCGGGCCCCGGCTGTGCGGGGCCCCTCCGTCGCGCAGATCACAGGTTCCCGTGCGCTCGATCCAGGCGCTACGCCATGGCCTTCGCCCTGCGGTAGAGCGCGGCGCCCGCGAGCAGCGCGCCCGCTCCGACCGGCAGCGCGAGGCCCAGCGGCACATCGCCGCCGGTGTGCGCGAGCTGCGGGGCGCCCTGGGACTGGACGGCGGACCGCGCAGCGCCGGGCTGGGTGACGTGCGCGGCGCCGGTCGGCGTGTGACCGCCCGCGCCCGGCGAGATACCGCCCGGCGAACCGGGGTGAGCGGGGGCGCCCGGGTGGGTGGGAGTTGCGGGGTGACCGGGAGTTCCGGGGTGACCGGGAGTTCCGGGGTGGCCCGGAGTGCCCGGGTGGCCCGGTGTCCCCGGCGGGGTCGTCCCGTGGCCGCCGCCCGGAGGCGTGCAGTGGTGACCGCCACCCCCGTGGTGACCGCCACCCCCGTGATGGCCACCGCCGCCGTTCTCGCCCCCGCCACCGTGGTGACCGCCGCCGCCCGGAGGCGTCCCGTGGTGGTGGCCGCCGTCGTGCCAACCGCCGCCGTTGGCGCAGTCGTTGCCGGTGACGGCGTTGCCGATGCCGATGACGTCGACGCTGTTGCCGCACACGTTCACCGGCACGTCGATCGGTACCTGGACGTGGTTGCCCGAGCCGACGCCGGGCGAGCCGGAGGTGTGTCCGCCGGCGTACGAGCCCCCTGAGCCGCCGTGCGCGCCGTGTCCGCCGGAGCCCCCGTGCCCACCTGAGCCGCCGTAACCGCCGGAGTTGCCGTAACCCCCCGAACCCCCGTTGCCGTGCCCGCTGCCGCCGCCCTGGTTGGCGCACTTGTTGCCGACCGCCGGGTTGAGGATCCCGACCACGTTCACGGTGTTGCCGCAGACGTTGACCGGCACATGCACCGGTGCCTGCACGGTGTTGCCGGACAGTACGCCGGGCGAGTCCGAAGCGGAGCCGCTCGCGCCCGAGTCGGCGTGGGCGACACCGCCCACGGCGGCGATCACCCCGGTCGCGGCCGCCATGGTCATCAAGCTCTTTCGAGTGACCTGTCGCATTGCTGAATTCCCCCTGCCTTCATTCCTGACTGAAATTCCTCGCGCGACTTCTCGAACGATTTCCCGCTCGGTTTCTCGCGCAAAGACCCGTCGGCCCCGGAGCGCATGGCGCACGCTCCGGGGCCGAGGACGTGGTCACCCCTCAGTGGGGCGACGTCACTTGTTGATGCAGGTGTTGCCGAAGGCGGGGTTCAGCAGACCGATCACCGAGATCGTGTTGCCGCACACGTTCACCGGGACGTGCACGGGAACCTGGATGACGTTGCCGGAAACGACACCCGGGGAGTGCACGGCGGCACCCTGAGCGCCCGAGTCGGCGACGGCCAGGCCCGCTCCCGCGAGAACCAGGCCACCGGTGGCAGCCGCAGCGGCGACGACCTTCTTGATCATTATTCCTCCTTGTTGGCAAAAGCGATCTCGTGTTGCCGATCGCATCACCTGTAACGAGGAGGGAGTAATGGAGCTACGAGCTTATGAGCACATTCACTCGTCCCAGTCGCCTACCGCACGCGCGGTCGAATTCAGGCGTCAACCGGTGTCACCCGGCGTCTCACGACGCGTCGATGAACCGGTCCAGCACCCGCACCCCGAACCTCAACCCCTCCACCGGCACCCGCTCGTCCACGCCGTGGAACATGCCCGCGAAGTCCAGCTCCGGCGGCAGCTTGAGCGGGGCGAAGCCGAAGCCGCGGATGCCGAGGTCGTCGAAGGACTTGGCGTCCGTACCGCCGGAGAGCATGTACGGAACGGCCTTCGCGGTCGGGTCCTCGGCGAGCAGCGAGGACTGCATGGCCTCGACCAGCGCGCCGTCGAAGGAGGTCTCCAGCGCCTTGTCCGAGTGCACGTCCTCGCGCTTGACCTTGGGGCCGAGGATCCGGTCGAGGTCGGCGAGGAACTCCTCCTCGTGGCCCGGCAGGAAGCGCCCGTCGATGTTCGCGGTGGCCTCGCCGGGGATGACGTTGACTTTGTAACCGGCGTTCAGCTGCGTCGGGTTGGCGGTGTTGCTGAGGGTCGCGCCGATGAGCTTGGCGATGCCGCCGAGCCGCTTGAGGGTCGACTCCATGTCCTCCGGGTCGAGCGGGGTGCCGAGCGCGTCGCCGAGTTCGTCGAGGAAGGCCCGGGTCGTCTTGGTGACCCGCACCGGGAACTTGTGCCGGCCCACCCGGGCGACGGCCTCGGACAGCTCGGTGATCGCGTTGTCCCGGTGGATCATCGACCCGTGCCCTGCCGTACCGGCGACGGTCAGCTTCAGCCAGTGCATGCCCTTCTCTGCCGTCTGGATCAGATAGAGCCGCCGCTCCTCGCTCACCGTGAACGAGAACCCGCCGACCTCGCTGATGCCCTCGGTGACGCCCTCGAACAGGTCGGGGTGGTTGTCGACGAGGTGCCGCGCCCCGTACGTACCGCCCGCCTCCTCGTCCGCGAGGAAGGCGACCACGATGTCGCGCGGGGGCCGGCGCCCGCTGCGCAGCCGGTCGCGGACGACCGCCAGGGTCATCGCGTCCATGTCCTTCATGTCGACCGCGCCGCGCCCCCACACGCACCCGTCCGCGACCTCGCCGGAGAAGGGGTGGTGGGTCCAGTCCGCCGCGTTCGCCGGTACGACGTCCAGGTGGCCGTGGATGAGGAGCGCGGGCCGGGACGGGTCCGTGCCCTCGATCCGGGCGACCGTGGAGGCGCGTCCCGGGTGCGACTCGAAGATCTGGGGTTCGAGGCCCACCTCGGCGAGCTGCTCGGCGACGTACTCGGCCGCCTTGCGCTCCCCCGGGCCCGAGTGGTCGCCGTAGTTGCTGGTGTCGAACCGGATCAGCTCGCGGCAGAGGTCCACGACCTCGTCCTCGCCGGTGACGCCCTTGGCCGTGCCCGTGTCGCTCACGCTGCTTCCTCCCACTGTCACTGCTGGTGGTCCTGTCCCTCATCCTCTCTCTCCCCGGCCCGCACCCCAAGGGCGGTCCGGGCCCGTCACACGCCGTTCACGCGGGAGGCGGGCGGGAACAGGGGGTGATCGGCCACCCCTGGAAGCCTGGTAATGTTTCCTTCGTCGCCGCGGGGAAACCACGCGCGACAGACACCTTGTCCGGGTGGCGGAATGGCAGACGCGCTAGCTTGAGGTGCTAGTGCCCTTTATCGGGCGTGGGGGTTCAAGTCCCCCCTCGGACACCAGCTGAGACCCCACACTTTGTGTGGGGTTTCTTGCGTTCCAGGATCTTGCGTTCCAGGACTGTGGCGGTACGACGTTCAGTCGGATGCCAACGTGAGGGTGGCGATGTAGTCGGTCACCGTGTCGGACGGGGCGGTGTCGGTGAGCTGCCAGCCGGTTCCGTTGGCCAGCTCGGCGAGTTCGCGGGGGGCCAGGCACAGGTAGTCGAACCAGGGGGTGGTCACGTCGCCGTAGCGGATCCGCAGGGTGCGCTGACCGGCGATACGGCCCGCGCGCAGGTTCCGCCGGTTGTAGAGCAGCTGCCGCGGGTCCTGGGAGTCGGTCATGTTGTGGCCCTGGCCGATGACGACGGCACCGGGTGCGGCCATCGCGGCCAGGGCGCGCAGGAACCGGGGCGCCCGCTCCCGGTTTTCCAGGAGGCCCAGGTTGGCGCCGAGCAGCAGGAAGGTGTCGTAGCGCGCCCCGGACCCGGCGTGTTCGTCGACCGTGCCGTGGACCAGTGACTGCACGCCTTGCCGCCGGCACACCTCCACCGCGCCGGCCGAGACGTCCAGCGCGGTGACGTCATGACCGCGCTCCATGAGGACGCGCGCGGCGCGTCCGCCGCCGGCACCGATGTCCAGGACCCGGTGGCCCTTGACCAGGTCCAGCGCTTGGCGGTCCTCGTCGGGCCACTCGTCGATCGGTGCGAGCCAGGAGGTGAGGGGAGCCGATTTCACGAAGCCGTCGTCGCGTTCGATGATCTGCAGGACCGGGGCCGTATCCGGGTCCGCGGCGGCCTGGTGGGCGGCGAGCAACAGGTCCCCGATCGCGTCACCGGTCCGGGGGCCCTGGCGGTCTCCGGGGTCCTCAGGGTCCAGAGGTTGGCCGGATTCACCGCCGGTGGCAGCCGTGACGGCGGAGGTGTTCATCCGGTCTCCTCGGTCAGCACGGGTGGCACGGCGACCGTCCCGGCGGGCTCGGTGAGCGGCCGGAAGGTGGCCAGCAGCATCAGCACGGTCCCGGCGGCGCACCAGGCGCCGATGACGGTCGGGGTCGGCAGGCGCTCGCTGAGTGCGCCCGTGATCAGGATCGCCGCTCCCTGCGCGAGCTGCACGCCGCCGTTCATCACGCCGAAGGCCCGGGCCCGGTATTCGTGGGCGAGCGCCTGCTTGAACAGGGTCTGGGCAGCCGGCAGCAACAGCGCCATGGCTATCCCGGAGACGGTGACCACGACCACCACCACGACCAGTGGCGGGTTGAGCAGCGCGGGAACCAGAACCACCGGTGCCAGGACGGCCAGCGGGCGCATCAGCAGGGTCCGGACCCGGGGCGACAGCAGACGGTTCAGGACCAGGCCGCCGATGGCGACGCCGAGCGGGTTGGCGGCCATGATCAGGCCCTGGGTCCTGCCGCCGCCGCCGAGGTCGGACGCCCAGGCGGCGGCCAGGCCCTCCGGGACGATCACGAAGGTCACCACGCCGAAGGTGATGATCGCGATCGCGCGCAGCAGCGGGTCGCCGAACACCACCGCGTATCCCTGGCCCGTCTCGCGCCACAGGCCGGTGCGGCGGGCGGCCGTCAGCGTCGCGGGACGTTTGCGGACGTACAGGCGCAGCAGCAGCGCCGAACCGACGAACGTGAGGGCGTTCAGCGCCAGCGCCACCTGTGGGCTGTATCCGGCGATCACTCCGCCGAGCGCGTACCCGGCGACCTGCGCGGCGTGCAGGACGGAGTTGTTGAGGGCCAGGGCCAGCGGATACCGGTCGCCGGTCAGGATCTGCGGGAGCTGGGCGGAGCGGGCCGCCTCGAACGGCGGCGACGCCAGCCCGCCGGCCAGCAGCAGCACGAAGAGGACCGGGATCGGCATGCCCGGAATCGCGACCAGTCCGATGAGTACCGCGCGGATCAGATCGCAGGAGATCATCATCGTGCGTGCGGGGTACCGTTCCGCGACCGCGGCGAGCACGGGGCCCGCGAGCAGCCAGGGCAGATACCCGACGGCGAACGCGGCGCCGGAGGCCAGCGCCGAACTGGTCCGCTCGTACACCAGCAGGGTGACTGCGGCCTTGCACAGATAGTCCCCGGTCCAGGACAGCGCACTCGCGACGAACACCGCACGGTATTCCGTCACCGCCCACAGCATCCGATAGCCCACCGGCCGGTCGGCTGCCACCAGACGAATCCCCTTCCTCGCTGCGAGAGACCCGGTGCAAGGCGGCGACCCGCGACCGGAGTCGATTCATTCGCCATTTAGCCTCATGGTTGTCCCGTGTGACAACCCCCGACTTCATCGACTCGTGTGCGAACGCAGAGGGTTAACAGGGGAGTTGGCCGAATCTCATTCCGGGATTGTCCGATCGACGACTTATGTGGCACGCCGCCCCGCCGGAGGCCTTCGGCCCGATCCCTCCGAAGCGACGGGAAGCCCTCGCCGGTTTTGTGGGGGATGTCTCCCTGGATCAGAAGATCACCAGGTCAGAGCGTTGCCGGTTGCTTACGGAGCGCCTCCGTTCGGCTCCCCCGAGTGGCCGCCGGGAGACCTGGAGCCTAGCGTCGTACTAAAATTTCCGGCTTGTTACGGAACGGAGCTGGAGCTGGACAACCCCAGGCAGACCTGCGGGCCCGCCAGCGCCCCGGAAGTTACCGGGCTTGAGACGCGAGGACCGATGGCAGCCATACACGAGAGCAGTGCTCTCGGCCTGCTCGACGAAGAGATCCGCACCCAGTTCGGCGATACGGCTCGTTTCTCCGCGGCACCCGCCGCCTCGCCCCGCACGCTCGTCGACATCTTCGACGCCTCGGTGCGCTCGTATCCCGACGAGCTCGCCCTGGACGACGGCACCGTCCGCCTCACCTACCGCGCGCTGGCCGTCGAGGTCGAGACCCTGCGCCGCACCCTGGCCGCCGCCGGTGTCGGCCTCGGCGACCGGGTCGGCGTGCGCGTCCCGTCCGGGACCAACGACCTCTACATCGCGATCCTCGCCGTCCTCGCCGCCGGCGCCGCCTATGTCCCCGTCGACGCCGAGGACCCGGACGAGCGGGCCGAGCTGGTGTTCGGCGAGGCCGACGTGCGGGCCGTGATCGGTGCCGAGCACGCACTGACCGTGCTCGGTCACAGCGACGCCCCGGCCGCCCGGCCCGGCATCGAGCAGGACGCGTGGATCATCTTCACCTCCGGCTCCACCGGCAAGCCCAAGGGCGTCGCCGTCTCGCACCGCAGCGCGGCGGCCTTCGTGGACGCCGAGGCGGCACTGTTCCTCACCGACGACCCCATCGGTCCGGGTGACAGGGTCATGGCGGGCCTGTCCGTGGCCTTCGACGCGTCCTGCGAGGAGATGTGGCTGGCCTGGCGCTACGGCGCCTGCCTGGTGCCCGTGCCGCGCTCCCAGGTCCGCAGCGGCGCCGACCTCGGCCCCTGGCTGGTGGACCAGGACATCAGCGTCGTCTCGACCGTGCCGACCCTGGCCTCCCTGTGGGAGCCCGAGGCGCTGAACGACGTACGCCTGCTGATCTTCGGCGGTGAGGCCTGCCCGCCCGAACTGGTGCAGCGGCTGGTCACCGAGGGCCGCGAGGTCTGGAACACCTACGGCCCGACCGAGGCGACCGTCGTGGCCTGCGCCTCCCTGATGACCGGTGACGAGCCGATCCGCATCGGACTCCCCCTGAACGGCTGGGAGTTGGCCGTCGTCGACGAGGCCGGGGTGCCCGTACCGATGGGCGGCAGCGGCCAGTTGGTGATCGGCGGGGTCGGTCTCGCCCGGTACCTCGATCCCGAGAAGGACGCCGAGAAGTACGCGCCCCTCGAATCGCTCGGCTGGGAACGGGCGTACCGCAGCGGCGACTTGGTCAAGGCCGAGCCCGAAGGCCTGATTTTCCTCGGCCGGGCCGACGAGCAGATCAAACTCGGCGGACGCCGGATCGAGTTGGGCGAGGTCGACGCGGCCCTCCAGGCACTGCCCGGAGTCGCGGGCGCGGCCGCCGCCGTACGAACTGCCCGCAGCGGCAACCAACTTCTCGTCGGCTATGTCGTCACCCAGGAGGGCTGGGACCAGCCCTCCGCCGTCGAGAAGCTGCGCGCCGAACTGCCCGCCGCCCTCGTCCCGTTGATCGCCCCGGTCCAGGACCTCCCGACCCGCACCTCCGGCAAGGTCGACCGAAACGCACTGCCGTGGCCGCTCGAAGGCCTGGAGACCGGCGGCGCCAAGGAGCAGCTCTACGGCACGGAGGCCTGGCTCGCCGAGCAGTGGGCCGAGGTCCTGGGCATCCCCGTGGGCAGCGCGGCCGACGACTTCTTCGCGATCGGCGGCAGCAGCCTGGCAGCCGCCCAGCTCACGACACGGCTGCGCACCCGTTACCCGAGCGCGGCCGTCCTCGACATCTACCAGCAGCCCACGCTCCGCAAGCTGGCCCGGCACCTGGAGGACTCGGCGCAGGGCGACGGCACGGCACGGGTGATCGCCCCGGTGCCGACGCGCGCCAAGGTGATCCAACTCCTCGCGCTGGTCCCCCTGTTCACCCTGGCCGGCCTGCGCTGGACAGTGGCCCTGGCCGCGCTCGGCAACGTACTGGGCGGCTACGCCTGGCTGCCCACCGCCTCGTGGTGGCTGGTCGCCGTCGGCGCCCTGCTGCTCTTCAGCCCGCCCGGCCGACTGGCGATCGCGGCGGGCGGTGCGCGCCTGCTGCTGCGTGGCGTGAAGCCGGGACGCTACGACCGTGGCGGCAGCGTCCATCTGCGGCTGTGGGCGGCGGAGCGGCTGGCCGAGTTCAGCGGGGCGACCTCGCTGACCGGCTCCTGGCTGGAGCGGTACGCGCGCGCCCTCGGCGCCAAGGTCGGCCCGGACGTCGACCTGCACTCCCTGCCGCCGGTCACCGGCATGCTCAAGCTGGGCCGGGGTGCCGCCGTCGAGTCCGAGGTGGACCTCTCCGGCTACTGGCTGGACGGCGACCGTCTGGAGGTCGGCCCGGTCAAGGTCGGCGCGCACGCCGTCGTCGGCACGCGCAGCATGCTGTTCCCCGGCGCCCGGGTGGGCAAGCGGGCCGAGGTGGCGCCGGGTTCGGCCGTCACCGGCACCGTCCCGACCGGCCAGCGCTGGGCGGGCGCGCCCGCCGTCAAGCTCGGCAAGGCCAAGCGCAACTGGCCCAAGCAGCGCCCGCAGCGGGGCACGTACTGGCGCGTGATGTACGGCATGACGGGCTTCGCGCTCACCATGCTCCCGGTGGTCGCCGGAGCCGTCGCGCTCTTGGTGACCAGCCTGTTCGTGGTACCGGGCGACGGTCTCGGCGAGGCCCTGCGGGGCGCGTCCCTGGCCCTGGTCCCGGCGACGCTCGCCTTCGGGCTGACGTACGCGCTGCTGATTCTGATAGGTGTACGGCTGCTCAGCCTCGGCCTGCGCGAGGGCACGCACCCCACGCACAGCCGCATCGGCTGGCAGGCGTGGACTGTCACGCAGCTGATGGACCTCTCCCGCGAGACCCTGTTCCCGCTGTACGCCGGGCTCGTCACTCCGGTGTGGCTGCGGCTGCTCGGGATGCGGATCGGGCGGGGCGCCGAGGTGTCGACCGTGCTCGCGCTGCCGAGCCTGACGACCGTCGGTGAGGGTGCCTTCCTGGCGGACGACACGTTGACCGCGCCGTACGAACTCGGTGGTGGCTGGGTGCACATCGGGCGGGCCGAGATCGGGCGGCGGGCGTTCCTCGGGAACTCCGGGATGACCGCGCCCGGGCGGAGCGTGCCGGACGGCGGGCTCGTCGGGGTGCTGTCGGCGACGCCGAAGAAGGCGAAGAAGGGCACGTCGTACCTGGGGCTGCCGCCGGTGAAGCTGCCGCGGAGCACGAGCGGCGGCGACCAGAGCCGGACCTACGACCCGCCGGCCCGGCTACTGTGGGCGCGCGGGCTGGTCGAGCTGTGCCGGATCGTGCCGGTGTTCTGCTCGGCGGGCCTGGCCGTGCTGACGGTGGCGGCGCTGTGCGCGCTGGGTGTGTGGGCGCCGCTGTTGTCGGGGCTCGTGCTGCTGGCGGTGGGCGCTGCGGCCGGTCTGATCTCGATCGTGGCCAAGTGGACCCTCGTGGGGCGGCACCGCGGTGCCGAGCACCCACTGTGGAGCGGTTACGTGTGGCGCAACGAACTGGCGGACACCTTCGTCGAGGTCGTCGCGGTGCCGTGGCTGGCTGGTTCCGTGCCGGGCACTCCGGTGCTGACGGCCTGGCTGCGCGGGCTCGGCGCGCACATCGGCAAGGGCGTCTGGGTGGAGAGCTACTGGCTGCCCGAGACCGACCTGGTGACCCTGGAGGACGCCTCGACGGTGAACCGCGGCTGTGTGCTCCAGACCCACCTCTTCCACGACCGGATCTTGCGGACGGATACTGTGGTCCTCCGTGAGGGCGCGACGCTGGGTCCTGGCGGAATCGTCCTGCCCGGCAGCGAGGTCGGGGCGCGCACCACTCTGGGCCCCGCATCGCTCGTGATGGCGGCGGAGTCCGTTCCGGACGACACCCGCTGGCTGGGCAATCCGATCGAGTCATGGCGATCCTGAACACGGGTCGCGAGGCGTCGGCTTCGGAGGGCGGTGCACGGGTACGAGATACGAGCACAGCGCAGGGAGCAGACGCAGCAGTGACCGTTCAGCAGGCGGCGGGTCCGGACCCGTATTTCCCGGCAAACGGCGATGCCCGCTACCGGGTGCACCGCTATGAGCTGGCGCTGGACTACCGCCCCGGCCCGAACCGTCTCTCCGGCACGGCGCGTATCAACGCCATAGCGGGCCGTGCTCCGCTGCCCGAATTCCAGCTGAACCTGGGCGACTTCAAGATCGGCCGGATCCGGGTGGACGGCCGCCAGCCGCACTACACGCACCGCGGCGGCCGGCTGCGCATCAGGCCCGCGAAGCCGCTGCGGGCCGGTGCCGCGTTCACCGTCGAGGTGCACTGGTCGGGCAACCCCAAGCCGGTCGCCAGCCCCTGGGGCGGCCTCGGCTGGGAGGAGCTGACGGACGGCGCGCTGGTGGCGAGCCAGCCGATCGGGGCGCCGTCCTGGTACCCGTGCAACGACCGGCCCGCGGACAAGGCGTCGTACCAGATCTCGATCACGACGCCGTCGGCATACGCGGTGGTGGCAGGCGGCAGACTCCTGACGCGCACGACGAAGGCCTCGACGACCACGTGGGTGTACGAACAGTCGGCGCCGACGTCGAGTTATCTCGTCGGGCTGTCGATCGGGAAGTACCAGACGGTGCTGCTGGGCGACCCGGGTCTGGGCGGAGTCCCGCAGCACGGACACATCCCGTCGGACCTACTCCCGGAATTCTCAAGGGACTTCGCGCGGCAGCCCGCGATGATGGAGCTGTTCCAGGAGCTGTTCGGCCCGTACCCCTTCGACGAGTACGCGGTCGTGGTGACGGAGGAGGAACTCGATGTCCCCGTCGAGGCACAGGGGTTGTCGCTGTTCGGCGCCAACCACGTTGACGGGGCCCGGGGTTCGGAACGGCTCGTCGCGCACGAGCTGGCCCATCAGTGGTTCGGCAACAGCGTCTCCATCGCCGACTGGCGGCACATCTGGCTGAACGAGGGCCTCGCCAAGTACGCGGAATGGCTGTGGTCCGAGCGCTCCGGCGGCCGCACCGCCCACCAACACGCCGCCGCCGCACACCGGTTGCTCTCCACCCTCCCCCAGGACCTGCGCCTCGCCCACCCCGGCCGCAAGTCCATGTTCGACGACCGCCTCTACGAACGCGGCGGCGTCACCGTCCACGCGGTGCGCTGCGCGCTGGGCGACATCGCGTTCTTCCGCATGCTGCGGAGTTGGGCGAGCGTGCACCGCAATGGCACGGTGACTACGGCGACGTTCACGTCTCATGCGTCCCGGTTCAGCTCGGAGCCCTTGGATCAGCTCTTCGAGGCGTGGGTGTATGGGACGCGGCTGCCGCCGATGCCTTCGGCTGAGACGGGGATCGCGGTCTGAGTTGTCGAGTCCGTTGCGAGTGGGGAACTGACGGAGTATCAAGTGACTTCACGGGGGTGAGGTCATGGCGTCAGCATGGGCCCGGCTGTTCGCAGAGACAGGTGAGTGGCTGGAGGTCTACGGGGAGACCGAGCCGCAGTCCATTCCGCTGGAGCGGATCTTCGCCAGGGAGAATCACCAAGACCATCCCTTCACGGCGAATCTGTACGTCTGGGCGCTCGGGTACACCGGGGATGCACCGCCGCACCTGAGGGTCCAGCTGCTATTCCCGGCCGTGGGCAGTTGGCGGGTGAAGGACCTCCAGGCGGTCGTCTATCACCTGCCACCGGTCAAGGATGAGCGGGCATGGCGATCCACTCTGGCTGAGGACCTGCACACGGCCGCACCCGTCGTGAAGGCGGTCGGTGAGGTCACGGCAGCCGCCGGCAACTTCCCGGTACTCGCCATGGCAGCGGCCGTCGCCGCCCACCTGACCGCGCGCAGCGCGCCTCAGATGCCGAGACACGAGTGGTACGTCAGGAGGGTCCACCACAAGGTCGAGGAGACCCCGTACATGGGGGTCGAGTGGATCCTCCCGCCGAGGTTCGTGAAGCAGATCGGCACCCGGGTCACCGGTGCCCTGCTGGTGCAGTTCATCAAGGCAACACCTGCCGAAGGTGCGCCAGAGAACACGGAACCGCAGCTTCTCGCCTGCGCGACACTCGCCCGCAAATGGCTCCGATTCACGCGGTCGAGCGTCGATCTGGCCTACGCGGCCCTGCCTCTCAGCGTCACCCCGGCACAATGGTCCCCATGCCCCGACCCACCCCCTGCCCCTGCGGCCTCCCCACCCCCTACGACAACTGCTGCGGCCGCTACCACTCAGGCACCGCCGCCGCCCCCACCGCCGAGGCGTTGATGCGCTCGCGCTACAGCGCCTTCGTGCGGTTGGACGCGCCGTATCTGCTGCGCAGTTGGCATCCGAGGACGCGTCCCGCCGCGCCCCTCGATCTGGACCCGGGGATGCGGTGGACGGGGCTGGAGATTCTGGAGACGAGCGGTGGGTCGGCGTTTCACTCGGCGGGGACCGTGACATTCCGGGCGTCCTACAAGGGCGGCTCGATCCATGAGCGGAGTCGGTTCGAGCGGGTCGACGGGGCGTGGGTGTACGTCGACGGGGAGTTCCTGGAGTAGGTCGACTACGGGGCCAGGATGTCCAGTTCCTGGAGGGCGCCGATCGTGATCTCGCGGGTCAGGGTCTCCGCGCGGACCGCGTCGCCCTCGCGGACCGCCTCCGCGACCTGGACGTGGAGGGTGACGGCGGCCGGGTCGGGGTCCTCGAACATGACCTCGTGGTGGGTGCGGCCGGCCAGGACCTCGGTGACGACGTCGCCGAGGCGGGCGAACATCTCGTTGCCGGAGGCGGCGAGGATCACCCGATGGAAGGCCACGTCGTGGACGAGGTAGGCCTCCAGTTTGTGGCCGCGTGAGTTGGCCACCATGCCGATCGCGCACTCGGTGAGTTCCGCGCACTGCTCCGCCGTGGCGAACTTGGCCGCGAGGCCCGCCGCGATCGGCTCGACCGCGGAGCGCAGCACCGTGAGTGAGCGCAGTTGGTGCGGGCGGTCGGCGCCGGCCAGGCGCCAGCGGATGACCTGTGGGTCGTAGACATTCCACTCGGCCTTGGGGCGGACGGTGACGCCCACTCGGCGGCGGGACTCGACCAGGTGCATGGATTCGAGGACGCGGACCGCCTCGCGCATCACGGAGCGGGACACCTCGAAGTCCTTGGCGAGCTCGTCCGTGCGCAGGACGCTGCCCGGCGGGTACTCACCCGCGGTGATGGCGGGGCCGAGGGAGTCGAGTACACGGCCGTGCAACCCGCGGCCCGGAGTGGTCATGCACTCAGCGTACGGGTCGCGTCACCGAACCAAAAAGTCAGACTTATATGTCACAGACTCTTGAATTCGTCGTACCTAATCGGTTTCAGTGGGTTCGACATCAGGTGTCGACGGAGACAGTGAGGCAGCGATGCGTACCCCCCATGTCGTCGTGGTGATGGGCGTAGCGGGCACCGGGAAGACCACCATCGGTCCCCTGCTCGCGGCCCGGCTCGGCGTGCCGTACGCCGAGGGCGACGACTTCCACCCGCAGGCCAACATCGCCAAGATGTCGGCCGGGCATCCGCTGACGGACGAGGACCGGTGGCCGTGGCTGGACGCCATCGGCTCCTGGGCGCACGGGCGGGCGGGGCTCGGCGGAGTGGTCAGCAGCTCGGCGCTGAAGCGGTCGTACCGCGACCGGTTGCGGGCCGCCGCCCCCGGGGTCGTCTTCGTGCATCTCACCGGCGACCGCGCGCTCGTCGAGGACCGGATGGCGCACCGGCACGGGCACTTCATGCCGACCGCCCTGCTCGACTCCCAGTTCGCCACGCTCCAGCCGCTGGAGGCCGACGAGGCGGGTGTCGCCGTGGACGTCACGGGCAGCCCGGAGCAGATCGCCGAACGGGCGATGACCGCACTGGAGCAGGTCCCCGAGCCGACCGTCTGACACCTGACGCCTGTAATCCCCTCCCCCTTCCCTCCGTATCCGCAAGGAATCCACCGTGACCAGACTCGGCGTCGAGATGCTGGCAGCGGACCCCGTCGAGCCCATCACCTCGGCCGGCCACGCACAGCTGGGCATAGCCGTACTGGCGGGCATCGCCGTCATCGTCCTGCTCATCACCAAGTTCAAGATGCACGCCTTCCTGGCGCTGACCATCGGCTCGCTCGCGCTCGGTGCGTTCGCCGGGGCGCCGCTGGACAAGGCCATCACCAGCTTCACCACCGGACTCGGTTCGACCGTCGCCGGTGTGGGTGTGCTGATCGCGCTGGGCGCGATCCTCGGCAAGCTGCTCGCCGACTCCGGCGGCGCGGACCAGATCGTCGACACGATCCTCGCGAAGGCGAGCCCCCGGTCCATGCCGTGGGCGATGGTGCTGATCGCCTCCGTGATCGGGCTGCCGCTGTTCTTCGAGGTCGGCATCGTGCTGCTGATCCCGGTCGTACTGATGGTCGCCAAGCGCGGCAACTACTCGCTCATGCGGATCGGTATCCCGGCGCTCGCCGGTCTGTCCGTCATGCACGGCCTCATTCCGCCGCACCCCGGGCCGCTCGTCGCCGTCGACGCCGTCGAGGCCAACCTCGGGCTGACCCTCGCGCTCGGCGTACTGGTCGCGATCCCGACCGTCATCATCGCGGGGCCGCTGTTCTCGAAGGTCGCCGCCCGCTGGGTGGACGTCCAGGCGCCGGACCGCATGCTCCCGCAGCGCCCCTCCGAGGACCTGGAGAACCGTCCCGGCTTCGGCGCGACCCTCGCCACGATCCTGCTGCCGGTCGTGCTGATGCTCTCCAAGGCGCTGGTCGACATCATCGTCGACGACCCCGAGCACACCGTTCAGCGCGTCTTCGACGTCATCGGCTCCCCGCTGATCGCGCTGCTCGCGGCCGTGATCGTCGGGATGTTCACGCTGGGCCGCCCGGCCGGCTTCACCAAGGAGCGGTTGTCCTCGACCGTCGAGAAGGGGCTGATGCCGATCGCGGGCATCCTGCTCATCGTCGGCGCGGGCGGCGGCTTCAAGCAGACGCTGATCGACTCCGGCGTAGGCCAGATGATCCTGGACATCTCCAAGGACTGGTCGATCCCGGCGCTGCTGCTCGCCTGGCTGATCGCGGTGGCGATCCGGCTGGCGACCGGTTCGGCGACGGTGGCCACCATCTCGGCGGCCGGTCTGGTCGCGCCGCTGGCCGCAGACATGTCGAGCACCCACACCGCCCTCCTCGTGCTGGCGATCGGTGCGGGCTCGGTCTTCTTCAGCCATGTCAACGACGCCGGATTCTGGCTGGTGAAGGAGTACTTCGGCCTGAGCGTCGGCCAGACCCTCAAGACCTGGTCCGTCATGGAGACGATCATCTCGGTGGTCGCCGGCGGACTGGTCCTCCTCCTCTCGCTGATCATCTAGGGGTACGGGAATGAGTCATCCTCTCTTCGACATCAGTGGCCGTACGGCCCTGGTCACCGGTTCCAGCCGGGGCATCGGACTCGCCCTCGCCCGGGGCCTGTTGGAGGCCGGCTGCACGGTCGTCCTGAACGGCCGGGACGGCGAACGGCTCACCAAGGCCACCGCCGAACTGTCCGGCGATGTCCACACGGCGGCCTTCGACGTCACCGACGGCCCGTCAGTAGCCGCTGGAATAGCCGACGTTGAGGAGCGGGTCGGCCCGCTGGACATCCTGGTCAACAACGCGGGCATGCAACTGCGCGCCCCGCTTCTGGAGTTCACCGACTCCGACTGGCACCGCATCATCGACACCAACCTCACCAGCGCGTTTCTGGTCGGCCGTGAGACGGCCCGGCGGATGACGGAACGCGGCCACGGGAAGGTCATCAACATCTGCTCGCTGCAGAGCGAGGTGGTCCGCCCCGGCATCGCGCCCTATGCGGCCACCAAGGGCGCCCTGAAGATGCTCACCAAGGGCATGTGCGCCGACTGGGGTCCGTCCGGCGTCCAGGTCAACGGCCTGGGCCCCGGCTACATCGAGACGGAACTGACCCAACCCCTCGTCCAGGACGAGGAGTTCAGCGCCTGGGTGCGCAAGCGGACCCCGGCAGGCCGCTGGGGCACCACGCAGGACCTGGTGGGCGGGGTGCTGTTCCTGGCGTCGCCCGCCGCGGACTTCGTGAGCGGACAGGTGCTGTACGTCGACGGCGGTATGACGAGCGTGCTGTGAAAGGGGACATCATCGTGCCGGACATGCTGGGTTGTGTGATCCACGGTCAGGACGACCTGCGGGTCGAGGAGTTGCCGGTCCCCGAGCCCGGCCCCGGCCAGGCCCTGGTCGCCGTCCGCTACGGCGGCGTCTGCGGCTCCGACCTCCACTACTGGCGCCACGGCGGCGTCGGCGACTTCCGCCTCAAGGAACCGATGCTGCTCGGCCACGAGGTGGTCGGCACGGTCCTGTCCTACGGCCCCGGAGGCTCAGGTCCCGGCCCCGGTACGGCAGTTGCCGTGCACCCGGCCAGCCCGTGCGGGGTCTGCCCAGAGTGCGCGGAAGGGCGGCGCAACGTGTGCCGGGACACCGCGTATCTGGGCAGCGCGGCCCGCTTTCCGCACGTACAGGGCGGATTCGCGGCCCAAGTCACCGTCCCCGCCGACCAGTTGAGGCCGATCCCGGACGGCTTGGAGCTGCGCCGGGCCGCCCTCGCCGAACCGCTCTCCGTCGCCCTGCACGCCGTACGCCGGGCCGGGGACGTGACCGGACGGCGTGTGCTGGTCACCGGCGCGGGTCCGATCGGCTGTCTGGTCGTCGCGGCGGCGAAGGCGGCCGGCGCGGCACACGTCACGGTCACCGATCTGCTCCCGGCGGCGCTGAGTTACGCCACCGCGGCCGGTGCCGACACCGTCGTACGGGCCGATGATCCGGACGACTCCGGGTGGCCGTCGGAGGTCGACGTGGCCATCGAGGCGTCCGGGGTGGCGGCCGGGCTCGACACCTGTCTGCGGCTGGTGCGGCGGGGCGGGGTGGTCGTGCAGCTCGGGATGCTGCCGCCGGGGCAGAGTCCCTTCGCGGGGAATCTGGTGGTCAGCCGGGAGATCGAACTGCGGGGCGCGTTCCGCTTCGACACGGAGTTCGACGACGCGCTCCGACTCCTCGCGGTGGAGCCCGCGTTCGACGCGCTCGTCAGCGCGGTGGTACCGGTCCGGGACGCCGAGTCGGCGTTCACGCTGGCGGCCGACCGGAGCCGGTCCTGCAAGGTGCTGCTGGACTTCGGGGGCTGAGCCGGTCCTGCGAGGTGCTGTTGGGCTTCGCGCCCTGAGTCGAGCCGCGCCGCCGGGCTCGACTCCTGAGCCCGGGCCTCGCGGCCTTGGCGTGCCCTCTGAGCCCAGGCATCGCCCCCCCTGATTCGCCTCCTGAGCCCAGTCGTCGGCCCCTCGGCTTGCCTCCCGAGCATCGATTCGCCCCTGCTCTCGCATCTTGGGCGCATTGCCTTCCCGGGCGCGGCGGCCCGTCCCATCATGAGGGAACCCACTGGGGCCCGCGCGCGGCCACCGGCCCGGCAAGGCAAGCCCGGGGGCGACCGCATCGGGGGCGTCATGGAGGTTTCTCTCGGCGTGCGCATATCGGCGCTGTGTTTCGCGGGGGCGTTGGCCATCGGGACCGCGGCCGCGTGCGGCGGTGGCGACGGGGACAACGCGAGCAAGTCGTCCGGAGGTGGGAGCGACGGGGGCACGAGTGTCGCCGGCGGGACCGCGAACGGAGGGCAGGACGGGGGCGGGACCGGGGACACGGGTGGCACGGGCGGCTCGGGCAGCACCGGCGGTACGGGTGGCAGTACGGGCGGCGGCATGCCCACCTGGAAGGCGCCCGACGGCAACGGTGGCAGTGGAACGAGCGGCTCGGGGAGTTCCGGTGGGTCCGGTGGCTCGGGCGGGTCCAGTGGCTCGGGCGGATCGGGTGGGTCCAACGGGTCCAACGGGTCCAACGGGCCCAGCGGATCGGGTAGTTCGGGTAGTTCGAGCGGTTCGGGTCATACAAGCGGTGGCGGTGGTGGCGGCAGCATAGAAGGCCCCGCCTGGTTACCGCCCGGGCCGCACTCGCCCAACACCGACACGGAGATCGACCCCGAGGTCGTCTACGACCTGCTCGGTGAGAAGCCGGCGAGCTGTGCGGACACCTCCAAGCAGATCCCGGCCGGTCCTCCCAGCGTCGACTGGCGGGTGCTCCGCGGACTCGCCGAGGCATGCAAGGCCGTGCAGGGCCAGGGCGGCGACTGGGATCTCGCGGCCTCGGACTACGCCGCGCTCCAGGGCAGGTTGAAAGGCTGCAAGAGCGGTGCCGCGTACACCGCGCTCGGCGGAATCCTGCGGTTTCACGGACAACACCCTTCCACCACCGTGAAGTTGAAGGCCTCCACACCGGGCGGCGGTGGAGCGGTCTGCCGCTTCCGGATCGGTTCCGTGAAGGCGGGCGCCGACGGCGCGGCCAAGCCGGGCGACACGATCACCGTCACGGTCGGCGACCTCTACTTCGACAAGGTGGAGCTGCTGGGCGGTGCCAGCACGATGACCATCGCCGGTACGCCGGCCGACCTCCCCGGACACGACCCCGACCCCACGACCGAACCACCCGACCAGTTGACCTTCGAGGTCGTCGTCCCGGATCCGGGACCGGGAAGCTACGGGCACAAGGTCGCCGTGAGTCTCTCCCACAACGGGGGAAAGCCGGTGACCCTGAAGAACGCCTTCACCCTCGTCGCTCCCGGCTCCCCCGACGACTCGCCGGTCACCTCCCCGGTGACATCCCCCTCGACCGGCGCCGCCCGCTCCCGGTGAACGCCCCCGCACCGGAACCGCCGGACCCACCGGAGCCGCCAGGCCCACCGATCCCACCGGACCCGCCGAGCCGACCGGACCCACCGCTCCCGCCCGATCCACCGGAGCCGCCCCCCGAACCGCTCCCCACCCCCGGCCCCGGCCCCCCGAAATGGGTCGAGTTCCTCGGCACCGTCGGCTCGCTCCTCTCCCTCCTCACGGCCGTGCTCTTCTACTTCGGCTGGGCCAGCACGGACGCCGAGACACGGGCCCTCGGACTGCGGGACACGCTCTTCCGGTTCTCCACCGCCGACTACCTGCTGCGCAGCGTGGACGCGCTCTACTTCCCGGTGCTCGTGGCGGCAGCCGTGTGGATGGCGGCAGCGGCCCTGCACCACCGGGAGGAGCGCGACCCGGAGCGCACCGCGCGGGTGCTGCGCGTCCTGCGGTACGCCTGGCTGCCGTCGCTCCCGCTGCTCGCCCTCTACTACGTCGCTCCGGGCGCCCTGAATCTCGTCGTCCCGCTGGCGATCCTCGCGGGCGTGCTGCTGAGCGCGTACGCGTACACGCGGCCCGCCGACCGGCGCAGAGCGGCGCGTATCTGGGTGCCGGCCCTGTTGGTCGCCGTCGTCTCACTGTTCTGGGCGGTGTACGCGTACGCGGAGATCGTCGGCCGGGGCCGCGCCGCCGAGACGACCGCCACGGTCGCCGACGGGTTCCCGGCAGTCGTCGTGTTCAGCAAGCAGGATTTGCTGATCCGCGGCGGCGGCAGCTGTGTCTCGGCCGTCGCGGAAAAGGGCAGCCCCTACCACTTCCGGTATGCCGGGCTGCGCCTGTTCCACGTCTCGGGCGACCGCCTGTTCCTCGTACCGCGGTACTGGGCCCCCTGGGACGGCACCCTCTACGTGCTGCGGGACGGGGACCCCGGGCTGCGTGTGGAGTACGTCAGCGGGCACGGCTACCGGGCCGGGGAATGCTGACCGCGCTCACGGCTTCCACAGGGGGTGTTCCCGCTTCGCCCACTCCCTGCTCACCGACCCGGTGCGCAGGCCCGCACGTGCCTCCGGGTCGCCGAGCGCCATGCCGATGTGGCCGCCCAGCACGATGCCGATCGTGAGGGCGAGCCAGTCGTGGACGAAGGTCGCGCTGGTGCGCCACATGATCGGGGTGAGGTGGGTGAACCACATCATCAGGCCCGTGCCGAGCATCACCAGGCTCGCGCCGGCGATCCAGTTGGCGTAGATCTTCTGGCCGGCGTTGAACTTGTCGGCCGGGCGGGCCGATCGGCGTTTGTCGCGCATCAGGGCGCCGCGCAGCCAGACCCGGTCGTGCGGGCCGAAGCGGTTGAGGAAGCCGAGGTTGACGCGGAAGCCCCGGGAGAAGAGGCCGAAGAGGATGGGTACGGGGAGCGCGACCCCGGCCAACTCGTGGATACGGACGACGAGTTGGCGGCGGCCGACGAGTTCGGCGAACTCCGGGATGTAGAGACAGGCCGCCGTGGCCACGCAGATGCCCATCAGCGCGGCTGTCGTCCGGTGCACCCAGCGGTCGGTGCGGCCGAAGCGGCGGACGCGGGACGACGGCTCCGTGGCAGGGGCGTGGGCTTCAGCTCGTAGGGTCATCGTCGCGTCCGTTCGACTTGCCGACCCAGGCGTCGACGTCGTAGCCCCGGTCCTCCCAGTAGCCGGGCTTCACTTGCTCGGTGACCGTGATGCCGGAGAGCCACTTCGCGGACTTGTAGAAGTACATGGGGGCGACGTAGAGGCGGACCGGGCCGCCGTGGTCGTGGCCCAGGGGCTTGTCCTGCATGCGCAGCGCGACCAGGATGTCGGAGCGGCGGGCCTGGTCGAGGGTGAGGCTCTCCGTGTAGGCGCCGTCGAAGCAGGTGAAGCGGACCGCCCCGGCCTTGGCGCGCACTCCCGCGGCGTCCAGGAGCCGGGACAGTCGCACCCCCTCGAAGGGGGTCCCCGGGACCCGCCAGCCGGTGACGCACTGGACGTCCTTGACCAGCCGGGTCTGCGGCATCGCGCGCAGGTCGGCCAGGGTGTAGGTCGCCGGTTTGTCGACCAGGCCGTCGACGGTCAGCCGGTAGTTCTCGGCGTTCCTGTTCGGCACGGACGCGGTGACGGAGTAGTAGCGGAAGCCGCCGCCGTTCGGGAGCAGTCCGGTCAGCCCGGTGGGGTCCTTGCCGGAGACGGCGCCCAGGAACCCGTCCATGCCCTTCTGCAGGACGGGCGCGGACACGACGCCGAGGGCGCCCAGGCCGAGGGTGCCGAGGAGGACACGGCGGCCGATGGGCCGGCCCTGCGCCTCCTGCTCCTCCTCGGTTGGTTCAGGGTTCACGCGTTCATTCGAACACCCGCGACCCCGGCGCGGCCAGGGATCGCGGATGCTCGTCAGACTTCCGTAACCACTTCTTACGTGCTTCTCAGCAACGACAGCTCGCCCACAGGTTCCTACGGTGTCTCCGTGGCCGCCTTGTCCAGCTGGAACGCCTCGTTGCCGAGCCCGATGCGGGCGTGCGCCTCGGGGTTGCGGGAGCGCAGGAACAGGCCCTGGGCCAGGCCGACGAGCACGGCGAGGCCGACGATGCCTGGCAGGATCCAGCTCAGGGACGAGCCGGGGCCCGCGCCCACCAGGACGTCGAAGTCCTTGACGGTGTAGACAGCGATGACGACCAGGGCGATGCCGGACAGCGCGGAGGTGACCAGCCGCCAGGCCTGGGCGCCGGCGGAGCCGCGGCGGGCGAAGAAGACGATCACCGAGAGGGAGGCGGCGGCCATCAGCAGGATCACGCCGAGGGCGCCGATGTTGCCGAACCAGGTGAACAGGTGCAGGACCGGTTCGGTCGGGTCGCCGGTGGGCTTGTCGTCGACGACCGCGAAGACGATCACGATCACGGCGGACACGGCGGTCTGCAGCAGCGAGCCGGTGCCGGGGGCGCCGCTGGAGCCCGTCGTACGGCCGAAGGCGGACGGCAGCAGGCCCTCGCGGCCCATGGCGAAGGCGTACCGGGCGACGACGTTGTGGAAGCTGAGCATGGCCGCGAACATGCCGGTGACGAACAGGACGTGGAGCACGTCGGTGAAGGTGCTGCCGAGCCGGGAATCGGTGAGGTAGAAGAGCAGGCCCGCGCTCTGCTTCTGGGAGACGCCGACGATCTGGGAGGGTCCGGTCGCGACGGTGAGCGCCCAGCAGCTGAGCGCGAAGAAGACGGCGACGCCGCTGACGGCCAGGAACATCACGCGCGGCACCAGGATGTGCGGGCGGCTGGTCTCCTCGGCGTACACCGGGGCCTGTTCGAAGCCGAGGAAGGCGGCGATGCAGAAGCAGAGGGCGGTGCCGACCCCGGCGCCGCTGAGCGTGTCGGGGTTGAAGGCGTGCAGGGACAGGCCCTCCTTGGCGGGGTCGGCGACGGCCGCGATGTCGAAGATGACGACGAGCGCGACCTCGACGATCAGCAGCACGCCGAGCACGCGCGCGTTGACGTCGATCTTCAGCCAGCCGAGCCCGCCGACGACGGCCACGGCCACCAACGCCGGTATCCACCACGCCACTTGGAGGTCGGCGTAGGTGGAGAACAATCCGGATACCTCGAAGCCGAAGATGCCGTAGATGCCGACCTGGAGGGCGTTGTACGCGACCAGTGCCACCAGCGCCGCAGCCGCGCCGGCGGTACCGCCGAGGCCTCGGGAGATGTACGCGTAGAAGGCGCCGGCGTTGTGGACGTGCCGGCTCATCTCGGCGTAGCCGACGCTGAAGAGGACCAGGACGACGCCGAGGAGGACGAAGAGCAGGGGCTGCCCTTCGATGCCCATCACCGCGAATGTGGTGGGCATGACACCCGCGACCACCATGAGGGGCGCGGTCGCCGCGAGCACGGAGAGCAGCAGGCCTCCGGTGCCGAGGCGGTCGGCGCGCAGCGCGCGCTCCTGCCCTCTGAACGTGCTGATGCCGCTGCCGCCGCCGTCCGCGGTGGCGCTGCTCGTGCTGGAACTGCCCGTCGTCATGGCGGGAACGTCCTTTCGGGGTCGCTACGGGTTCGTTGCTACGGTCGCGTTACTTCGCTACGGCGGCGTTGCTACGGTCGCGTTTCATCGCTACCGAGCCGTCGGTACGGGGGCGTTACGTCGTACCGAGCGCATGGTCGCGCGCGGTGCGGAAAGCGGTGAGCGGGTCACGGTCCGGGTAGGACCAGGGGGCCGCGGTCGGGTGGTCCCCGATGCGGTGGAACAGGGCGGCGGCCTCGGCGCTGCGGCCCTCGCAGTACTTGGCGTGGGCAAGGAAGTTGAGGTCGACCAGGCGGCGCGGATGGCCTTCGTGCTCCCACTCCAGCCACCAGTCGAAGGCTGCCTTCATCACCTGCCGGGCCCGGCGGCCGGACCAGTGCCCGGAGGCGGCCGGGTCGGCGGGTTCCAGGCCGGCGGTGGCCAGCACGCGGTACCGCTCCGCGTGCGCGATGACCGGCAGGATGGCGAGCGGGGAGTCGGCGGGGGCCTGTTCGGCGGCCCAGTAGGCGAAGTCGTAGACCTCGTGCAGCGGGTCGAGGCCGGCGGTGGCCCGGCGCTCGGCCAGCCTGGCGACCATCAGGTGGTGGGCGTGGTGGTGGTCGGCGTGCCGGTGGCGGACCTCGTCGAAGAGCTGGACGACGCCCTCGTCGGTGCCGAGGCTGTGCTCCAGGAGGAGCATTCCGAGCCAGGGCGTCGGATCGGCGGGCACGCGGGCCGCCGCTGTACGGCAGGCGTCGCGGGCCCGGACGGGCTTCTCCTTGCCGGCCAGTACGCGCTGGACCATGGCGAGGGCGAGCAGTACGGAGGCGTCGGCGGACTCGGGCTCGGCGAGCAGCCAGTCACGGGCCCAGGCGGTGGTGTAGGACTCCAGAGCGAGGACGGTGACCCGGTGGGCGCGCAGATCCCACTCGTCGCCCGTCCGGGCGAGCAGGCCGCGCACCGCCTGCCAGCGTCCCTGGGCCAACGCGGCGCGCGCGGCGACGAGTTCTCCGTCGTCGAGGGCGGCGTCGAATGCCTGGGCCGCACGTTTGTGGCGGCGTCCGAGGGGTGGCGGGGGTGGGGACACCCGGGTATTCCTCACGATCCTCACGCGACGCTGTGGGACATCGGCGTGCCATCGGCCGATCACGCACAGCAAACCCCCAGCCAACACTTCACGTCAAGTGCCGAACGGCTGTTACTCCTGTCAACTACCTTCACGCAAAAGGCACTTGTTGCCACAACCCCTACCCGGGACGGTACGCTCCCCAGCGTTCGCGGGTAACCGATGTGTCGTACGCCATGGCGCACGGGCGCGCGACGGCGGACCATGGCATCACGGTCCCGGTTCCGGGTACTCGCAGGGGCACGCCGGACCCCGGGGCGCTACAGTCGCCCAAACGCATCCCGTAGCCCGGCCCAACGAGCGAGGTACGCAGCGTGTCGGTTCTGGTTCTGATGCTCTCCGTGAGCGCGGCCTGTTGCCTCGGCTTCGGGTTCGTGCTCCAGCAGAACGCGGCCCAGCAGGCACCTCTCAGCGACTTCCTCTCCCCGCGGCTGCTCCTCGACCTGGTGCGGATGCCGCGCTGGCTCGGCGGTATCGGCCTGATGGTCGCGGGCATGGTGCTCGGCGCGACAGCGCTCAGCCACGGCGAGGTCTCCCTCGTCGAACCGCTCCTCGCCACGAACCTCCTCTTCGCGCTCGCCCTCTCCCGCAAGCAGACCCGACAGCCCCTGGGCCGGCAGGGCTGGGCGGGCCTCGCGCTCCTCGCGGGCGGTGTCACCACCTTCATCGTCGCGGGCGAGCCGCGCAGCGGGACGGCGGTCACCAACCCCTTCCGCCACTGGCTGATCATCGGCGCCATGGTGGGCCTCGCCCTCCTCCTCACGACCTACGCCAAGCGCTCCCGCCTCAGCTCGGGCCCGGTCCTGCTGGCCCTGGCCGCCGGTCTCCTCTACGGCGTGCAGGACGCGCTGACCCGGGTCAGCGGCCAGCGCTTCACCGAGGGCGGCTTCGCCCAGCTCCTCACCGGCTGGCAGCCGTACGGCGTGCTGGCGCTCGGGGTGACCGGCCTGGTACTGGTGCAGAGCGCGTTCGAGACCGCTCCCCTGCGCATGTCGCTGCCCGCCCTGACCGCGGCCCAGCCGCTGGCCGGGATCATCTGCGGGGTGGGCTTCCTGGGCGACCGGCTGCGCACCGACACCGGCGCGCTGGCCTGGGAGGCGGTGGGCCTCGCCGGGATCGTCGTGGGCATCCTGCTGCTCGGTATGCACCCCGCGATGCCGCGCGGCACGACAAAGCCGCAGTCGGCCCTGAACCTCCAGCCGCGCTGACCGCCCCTCCCCTGTTTGGATGGGCTCATGAGCGCAGCTGACGAAATCCTCGACATCGTCGACGAGCACGACCAGGTCATCGGCCAATCCGCGCGCGGCGAGGCCTACGCCCGGGGCCTGCGCCACCGCGCGGTCTTCGTCCAGACCCGCGACGCCCAGGGCCGCGTCTTCGTCCACCGCCGCACCCCCACGAAACTCGTCTTCCCCTCCCTCTACGACATGTTCGTCGGCGGGGTGGTCGGCGCGGGCGAGTCCTACGACGACGCGGCCCTGCGCGAGGCCGAGGAGGAACTCGGCGTCACCGGTCTGCCGCAACCCGGCTTCCTCTTCAAGTTCCTGTACGACGACGGCGCCGGGCAGACCTGGTGGTCGGCGGTGTACGAGGTGCGCTGCGAGCTTCCGGTCAGCCCGCAGGTCGAGGAGGTCGACTGGCACGCCTTCCTGGAGGAGGGGGAGATCGTCCGGCGGCTGGACGAGTGGGAGTGGGTGCCGGACGGGCTGGCGGCCTACGAGCGGCTCAAGGCGTACCGGGAAGAAACGGCCGGATAGGGTCCTGCCCGTGATCGATTTTGCACGGAACGTCCGGCTGTGGTTCGCGCCCCAGGAGATCAGCGAGGAGGGCGGCACCCCCGACTACCGGTTCTCACTGGCCAACGAACGCACCTTCCTGGCCTGGCTGCGCACCGCGCTCGCGCTGATCGGCGGGGGCTTCGCGGTCGACCAGTTCCTGCCGGACCTGCGCTGGGCCTGGCGGGTCGGCCTGGCCCTCGCGCTGCTCGCGGCGGGCGTGCTGTGCTCGCTGCGCGCGGTGAACCACTGGGTGCGCTGCGAGCGGGCGATGCGCCGGGGCGAGGATCTGCCGGTGTCGCGTTTCCCGGCGCTGCTGAGCATCGCCGTCGCGATCGTGGCCGTGGCGATGGTGGTCGTCGTACTCGCCGGATGGGAAGGGTGACCCGGGCCCCGGCACCGGACCGCGACCCCGGCCTGCAGCCCGAGCGCACCCGACTGGCCTGGCGCCGCACGACCCTGTCGAGCACGGTAGCCGCGGTCCTCGCGGTGAAGGCCGCACTGCACGGCGGAGTCCGGCCGGAAGGCGTGATCATCTGCGCCCTGTGCTGCGCGCTCTGGCTGGGCTTCCTGGCCCTGGCCCACCACCGCATCACCACCCTCGCGGCCGGCGGCACACCCCCGCCCCTGGCTCCTCGGCACGCCACCGCGACAGTGCTGTGCACGGTGGCCGTGGCGGTATGCGCGGCGGTACTCGTGTACTGAGGGATGAGGCCGGAGCCGTACGGTCGGAGCGCAAACGGACCACTTGCCCGCACCCGCCGACGCACGGCAGCGGGTCGTGGCGGTACGGCGAGCCCGCCGCTCAGCTGGTCCCCACGCCGTGGACTGTGGCAGCAGGCAGAGGGGCGCAACCGCAGCGGGCTCGCCGTATCGCCACGACCCCGACACCCCCACCACCCGCGGCGCCACGCACCCCGGATCACCCGATATAACCGATTCCCGTGGCAGCCTGTGCGACGTCATCGCCCGCACTTCCGAAAGGTGAGCACCATGACCACCCTGCACCTGGAGCACTCCTCCCACGCCCACACCCACGGCCCCGACTGCGGTCACGCCCCCGTCCCGCACGGCGACCACGTCGACTACGCGCACGACGGTCATCTGCACCGCGAGCACGGCGGCCACTGGGACGAGTGCGAGCCGGGCGGCCATGTCGCCCACCAGGAGCACGAGCACCAGCACGGCCAGGACTGCGGCCACGAGAGCGTGCTGCACGGCGACCACGTCGACTACGTCCACGACGGCCACCGGCACGCCCGGCACGACGGCCACTGGGACGACCACTGAACCGGCCCGCACGGCCCGGAACGGCCTGAACGCGTCACCCCGCAGCTCCCCGCAGCCCCGCGCGGGGAGCTGTCGGCCTATCGTGGCCCCGGTCACGTTTCGCTCCCCCACTGGACTACATACCGACCGGTCGGCATGATAGTGCGAGACCTGTTCGTCCGTTCGTAGGAGTGATGTATGAGCCCCGACCACCCGCCCGGACTCGATCTCGGCCGGCTGCGCGGTCTGCTCGACCGCGAGCGGCCCGGTCTGGTGACCGACCCCTTGTCCGGCCGGCTGATCGAGGGCGGACGGTCGAACCTCACCTACGCGGTCACCGACGGCACCACGAAGTGGGTCGTACGACGCCCCCCGCTCGGCCACGTCCTGGCCACCGCACACGACATGAAGCGCGAGCACCGGGTGATCAGCGCCCTGCACCCGACGAACGTGCCGGTACCGAAGCCGGTGCTGCTGTGCGAGGACGACGAGGTGCTCGGGGCGTCCTTCTACGTCATGGAGTTCGTCGAGGGCACCCCGTACCGCACCGCCGACGACCTGGCCCCGCTCGGCCCGGAGCGGACCCGGGGCGCGGTGCTCGAACTGGTCGACACGCTGGTCGAGTTGCACGCGGTGGACCCCGCCGAGGTGGGCCTCGCGGACTTCGGCCGCCCCGAGGGCTTCCTGGACCGCCAACTGCGCCGCTGGGGCAAGCAGTTGGCCGCCTCCCGCAACCGCGAACTGGCCGGCGTCGAAGAGCTGCACGCAGCCCTCGGCCGCCGCCTCCCCGACTCCCCCGCACCGACGGTCGTGCACGGCGACTACCGCCTCGACAACGTACTCATCGGCGAGGACGACAAGATCAGGGCGATCCTCGACTGGGAGATGTCCACGCTCGGCGACCCGCTCACCGACCTGGGCCTGCTGGTGATGTACAGCATCCCGCTGGAGCTGCCCAACTCCCCCATTTCCACCACCGCTTCGGCCCCCGGCCACCCCGCACCGGCCGAGCTGATCGAGCGGTACGCCGCGCGCTCGGGGCGCGATGTGTCGTCGGTCGCCTGGTACACGGCGTTCGCGTGGTTCAAGCTCGCCGTGATCCTGGAGGGCATCCACTACCGCTACACCCTGGGCCAGACCGTCGGCCACGGCTTCGACCGCATCGGCGAACTGGTACCCGTCTTCATCGAGCACGGCCTGACCACCCTTCAGGAAGGCTGATCCACCATGGACTTCGCGTTCGACGCACGCACCGAGGAACTGCGCGCCAAGCTCCTGGCCTTCATGGACGAGTACGTCTATCCGGCCGAGCCGGTCGCCGAGGAGCAGCGCGCCCAGCTGGCCTCGCCCTGGGACACCCCCGCCGTGGTCGGGGAGTTGAAGGCGGAGGCGCGCAGGCAGGGCCTGTGGAACCTCTTCCTGCCGGACGCCGAGTACGGCGGCGGGCTCACCAACCTCCAGTACGCGCCGCTGGCCGAAATCACCGGCCGCTCCCCGCACTTGGCGCCCACCGCGCTGAACTGCGCGGCGCCGGACACCGGCAACATGGAGGTGCTGTACCAGTTCGGCGACGAGCAGCAGAAGAAGCAGTGGCTTGAGCCACTGCTCGCCGGTGAGATCCGCTCCGCGTTCGCGATGACCGAGCCCGAGGTCGCCTCCTCGGACGCCACGAACATCACCACGCTCATCGAGCGCGACGGCGACGACTACGTCATCACCGGCCGCAAGTGGTACATCTCCGGGGCGATGAACCCGGACTGCAAGATCTTCATCGTGATGGGCAAGACGGATCCGGACGGCGCCGACATCCGCCGCCAGCAGTCGATGGTCCTGGTCCCGCGCGACACCCCGGGCGTGACGGTCAGGCGCGCGATGCAGGTCTTCGGCTACGAGGACCACTCGCACGGCGGCCACGCCGAGGTGATCTTCGACCACGCACGCGTGCCGGTGACGAACCTGGTCGGCGAGGAGGGCGGCGGCTTCGCCATCGCCCAGGCGCGGCTCGGTCCGGGCCGCATCCACCACTGCATGCGGCTGATCGGCATGGCCGAGCGGGCGATCGAGCTGATGTGCCAACGGGCCGTCTCCCGCGTCGCGTTCGGCAAGGCGCTGGCCCAACAGGGCGTCGTCCACAACTGGATCGCGGACGCCCGGGTCGCCGTCGAGCAACTGCGGCTGCTGGTCCTGAAGACGGCCTGGATGATGGACACCGTCGGCAACAAGGGCGCCCACACGGAGATCCAGGCCATCAAGATCGCCACGCCCCGCACGGTCGTCGGCATCCTCGACAAGGCGATCCAGCTGCACGGCGCGGGCGGTGTGAGCCAGGACTTCCCGCTGGCCGAGCTGTACGCGAGCGCCCGCACCCTGATGCTGGCCGACGGCCCGGACGAGGTGCACCAACGGTCACTGGCGCGGCGGGAGTTGAAGCAGTACCTGTAGCGCGAAGGGGCTGGAAGGGGTGTGAGCACCCCCTCCAGCCCATTTCCCCCGAGGTGATGGTCAGTTGGGCGTGCTCGCCTTCAGCGTCCAGCCCTGGCGGCAGGTGTGGCCGAAGGTGCCGATGTCGCAGCCCTCGACGGTGAAGACGTAGGCGCCGGTGTTCCGCTCCAGCACCCGGATCCGGCCGGAGGTGCCGCCGCCGAACTCCCGCTGGGTGCCCCCGGGGTCGGAGGCGCTGGCCCAGCGGACCAGGAACGAGTCGTAGCGGTACGGGGCCGTCGTACCCCAGTTGAAGTAGGCGTAGCCGCGGTCCTCCCACGCGGCCACGACCATGTTCGAGCCCTGTCGCCGTGACCAGGTGGCGGTGCCGTAGGTGAAGTACTGGCGCTTTCCGGCGTACACGTTGTTCAGGTACACGTCCTTGGTGTAGCTGGTGGGACAGCCCAGCCAGCCGCCGGCTCCGCCGAGCGCGCTCCAACGCTGGTAGATGTGAGGCTCGTTCACCGCAATACCGCACCCGGCGCGGGCCGGTGTCTGCGCGGCGGCCGGCACCGCCGCCGTGCCGCCGAGAGCGAGCAGGGAGCCCAGGACAACGCCGGTCAGGCGCCGCTTCGTTGACAGCATGGTGTTTCCCCCGTTGGTTCCTGTCCTTCGGTCCGGCGGTGTGCCCGCCGTTCCGCTGCTACGAGCATCACGGCGACGGGGGCCGGGAGTTGAGGGGAAGCCCCCGGGCAACACCGGGGACCTCTCCCGGGTGGTCCGGGAAGCGTTCCCATGACACCCGGGTGCCGCACCCCCACGATGGGACGCATGGACGACCGCGACCGGCGCACCCGGCCCCACACGGCCGCCGCGTACGCGCTGTTGGGGCTGGCGGCCCTCCAAGTGGCCGTCGGGGCGGTCGCGTTGGCGGTGGCCGACGTCCCCGTCGCGGACCTGGTCCACTACGACATGGTCGTCGACCTGGCGGTCGGCCTCGCCTATCCGGTCTGCGGTACGGTGATCGCGCTGCACCGGCCGCGCAATCCCATCGGATGGCTGCTGATCGCCTACGGGCTGGGCCACGCGTTCACCGGCATGTCGATCGGACTGGCCGTCCAGGGGCTGCGGTTGGGCTGGTCGCCGGAGCTGCTGCACGCGGTGACGACCGTCGGCCGCCACACCTGGATCCTCGGCAGTTCCACGGCGTTCGTGCTCGTGTTCTTCCTGTTCCCCGACGGCCGGCTGCCCGACCGCCGCTGGCGCTGGGCCCTGGCCGCCCAACTCCTCTCCTCCCCACTGGACTTCGCGATCTGGGCCCGGGACGACTGGGGCCTGTTCCGCGGCACGCCCGCCCAGCCCTCCTACCTCCCGGTGCCGGACGGCTGGATGCCCCTCCTGCGGGACATCGAGACCGCCAAGGCCTGCCTGGTACTGGCCGCCGTGTTCGCCGTCATGGCCGTCCGCTACCGGCGCGGCGGTGAACAGGACCGCCGCCGACTGCTGTGGCTCATCGCGGGAATGCTGCCGCTGGCGCTGAGCGTGGCCCTGCAGATCCTCGGTTTCCCGGCGGTCTACACCTCGTGCTGCACCTTGTTCCTGCCGACCGCCATCATGATCGCCGTGGTCCGCGAGGAGCTCCTCGACATCCGCCTCGTCGTCTCCCGCAGCCTCCTCTACGGCACCCTCACGGTCGGCGTGATCGTCACGTACGTCGGCCTCGTCACCTCCGTGCAGGCCCTCCTCAACCCCGACCCCGCCCTCCTCGGCCCGGCGTTGATCACCGTCACCCTGGCCCTCGCCTTCGCGCCCGCCCGCCGCCTCCTCCAGAGCACGGTCGACCACGCCCTCTACGGCGACCGGCACGACCCGGTGCGCGCGGTCTCCCGCATCGGCGAACGGCTGGCCGGCACCGGGGTCGACGGGGTCCCGGAGGCCGTCGGCGAGGCGCTGCGGCTGCCGTACGTCTGCGTGGAGTCGAAGTCGGGTGTCACGGACGGGAGTTGGGGCGAGCCGGGGGAACGGATCCACGCCATACCGCTCGACTACGACGGCCGGACCGTCGGCGCGCTGGTGATCGGACTGCGTCCCGGCGAGCAACAGCCCACGCCGGCCGACCTGGCCGTACTCGAACTGCTCGCCGTACCACTGGCCGCCGCACTCCACGCCACCGACCTCACCCGGCAGTTGCAGCACTCCCGGGAGCGGATCGTGGCCGCGCGCGAGGAGGAGCGGCGCCGGATCCGCCGCGATCTGCACGACGGGCTCGGACCGACCCTCGCCGGGGCGGCCTTCCAGGCGGACGCCGTCCGCAATCTGCTGGCCTTCGATCCGGAGCGGGCCGCGGTGCTGCTGGCCGAGTTGCGGTCCGAGGTCGGGGGCGCGGTCGCGGAGGTGCGCCGGCTGGTGGACGGGCTACGGCCCCCGGATCTCGACCAGTTGGGGCTGCTGGGCGCGCTGCGGGAACGCGCGGTACGGCTGTCCTGGCGCGCGGACGGCATCCCGCTCCAGGTGCGGGTCCAGGCACCCGAGCGGCTGCCGGCGCTGCCCGCCGCCGTGGAGGTGGCCGCGTACCGCATCGCGATCGAGGCACTGACCAACGCGGCCCGGCACGCCCGCGCCTCCCGCGTCGACCTGCGCATCGAGATCGGGGACGGGCTGCGCCTGGAGGTGTGCGACGACGGTTCGCCGGTGGGCGAGGAGACCGCGTGGACGCCCGGCGTGGGCATCACGTCGATGCAGGAGCGCGCGGCGGAGCTGGGCGGCCGGTGCATGGCGGGGCGGGGGCGGGTGGTGGCGACGTTGCCGCTGGGAGGGGCGCTGTGACGGGACGAGCACCTTGCGACGAGGAGGACACCGACGCGCTGCGGGTCGTACTCGCCGACGACCATCCCGTGGTCCGCACCGGGCTGGCCGCGCTGCTGGAGTCCGTGCGGGACGGGAGCCCGCGCGTGCGGGTCGTCGGGGTCGCGGCGAGCGGGCGGGAGGCGGTGCGGGCGGCGGTGACCCTGCGTCCGCACGTGGTGGTGATGGACATCCGGATGCCCGACCTGAACGGCATCGAGGCGACCCGGGAGATCGGCCGGGTGGCGCCCCGGGTGGCCGTGCTGATGCTCACGATGGTCGAGGAGGACGACTCGGTGTTCGCGGCGATGCGGGCGGGCGCCCTGGGCTATGTCCTCAAGGGCGCGGGCCAGGACGAGATCGTCCGGGCGATCCGCGCGGTGGCCGCCGGTGAGGCCATCTTCGGCCCCGGTGTCGCCCGGCGGGTGCTCGGACAGCTCAGCAGACCGCCGGACCGGCCGGACCCGTGCCCGACGCTCACCCCGCGCGAACGGGACGTACTCGCCCTGATCGCCGAGGGCCGGCCCAACTCGACGGTGGCCACCCGGCTGGGCCTGTCTCCCAAGACGGTCAGCAACCACATGTCGGCGGTCCTGGCCAAACTGGGCGTCGCGGACCGCGCAGAGGCGGCGGCCTGGGCCCGGGAGGCGGGACTGGGCCACTCACCGGACACGTGAACGCGTTTCAGGGGCGCAGCGCTCGCAGCAGCAGGTCCGCGAGGTGGTCGGCGACTTCCTGGGGGCTGAGGGGGCCGCCCGGCCGGTACCAGGTCGACAGGTGGTGGACCGAGCCGAAGTGGTAGTCCACGACGAGGTCCGCCGGGGTCGCCGTGGAGAAGACGCCCTCGCGCTGGCCCTCCTCGACGAGCGCGCGGAAGCGCTCGTGGTAGCGGCGGCGCTCGGCACGCACCTGTTTGTTCTTCTCCGGGCTCAGATGGTGCATGGACCGGAAGAAGATCGACGCGTCGTCGAGATTGTCGATCGTCGTCACCACGACGTCGGCCGCCGCCGCCCGCAGCCGTTTCTCCACCGGCTCGTCCGCGCCTGCGAACACCTCCAGGCGCTCCATCTGGACGCGCAGCACGCGCGCGTACACCTCGTGCAGGAGGTCGTCCTTGGAGCCGAAGTAGTGGTAGAGCGCCCCCTTGGTGACCCCTGCGGCCTCGACGATCTCCTGCACCGAGGTGCGGTCGTAGCCCTGCTCGGCGAAGAGCCGGGTGGCGGCGGCGAGGAGCCGCTGCGGGACGGGAGCCCCCGCTCCGTCGGTCGTACTGGGCACTGCCGCCACCTGCCTTTCCTAGGTGTTCACTCGCTGTCGTGCGAGCGGGAACGCAGTTCCCGCCGGAGGATCTTCCCACTTGCCGTCTTGGGCAGGTCGGGCAGGATGACCACCTGGCGCGGGTATTTGTAGGCGGCCAGTCTCTCCTTGCAGTACACGGCGAATTCATCGGGGTCGGTTTCGGCGCCCGGACGGAGACTGATGTACGCCTTCACGGTCTCGCCCCGGTACCCGTCGGGCACCCCGACGACGGCCGCCTCGCGCACCGCCGGGTGGGTGTACAACACGTCCTCGACCTCGCGCGGCCACACCTTGAAACCGGACGCGTTGATCATGTCCTTCTTGCGGTCGACGACGTACAGCCAGCCCTCCGGGTCCATGAACCCGATGTCCCCGGTGCGCAGTTCACCGTCCGGGAAGGTCTCGGCCGTGGCCTCGGGGCGCCGCCAGTACCCGGGCACGACCTGCGGCCCACGTACGACGATCTCGCCCTGCTCGCCGAAGGGCACCTCCTCGCCCTGGTCGTCGACGATCCGTACGACGGTGTCGGGCCCCGGCACACCCACGGCCAGCGTCCCGGACGCCGGGTCCACGGGCGCCTCCAGCTGGGGCGGCACGGAGGCGCAGGGCGCGGTGCACTCGGTGAGGCCGTAGCCGTTGCGGATGTACGGCCCGAAGCCGGCCCGGAACTTCTCCACCAGGGCGGGCGGTACCGGCGCGCCGCCGGAGGAGATGTTCCGGAAGGACGCGAAGTGGTCCGGGGTGACGTCCGGGCGCGCGGCGAGCGCCATGAAGGCGGTGGACGGGCCGACCGTGTAGTGCGGCCTGTGCTCGGCGAACGCGTCGAGCACGACCCCGCCCTCGAAGCGGTACACCAGCACCAGCGAACCCCCGCTGACGAGCGAGGCACCCAGCTGGCACACCATCCCGGTGATGTGGAACAGCGGCGCCATCGCGAAGTACACCGGCGGGTCCGGCAGCCCGAGCCCGGTGCGCTGCCGCTCGGCGTTGTACAGGATGTTGCCGTGGGTGTTGGTGGCGCCCTTGGGAGCACCGCTCGTCCCCGAGGTGTAGCTGATCAGCGCGATGTCGGAGGGCACCGGGGCAGGCACTTCGGGCGCCTTGTGCCCCTCCTTCGCGACGGCCACCAGATCCGCCGCGTCCTCGGCCTGCGGAAGCCGCTCGAAGGTGAGCACGCGCGCGTCGCCGCAAGTCTGGAAATCCAACTCACATGCCGTGAGCACGATCCGCACCGGCGACCCGCTCTCCTCAACCGCAGCCACCGTGTCCCGCAGATACGACTCCCACGCGCGAGCGGAACAGATCAGCGCGGCCACCTCGCCGTCCCGCAGGACATGGGTCACCTCGCCCGACTTGTACATGGGGTTGACGGGCACGACGATCGCGCCCGCCTTCCAGGCACCGAGCAGCGCGAGCACGAAGTGCGGCGAGTTCTGCAGCAGGACGGCGACCCGGTCGCCGTGCTCAAGACCCCGCGCGGCCAGATACCCGGCGACGGAGTCGCTCAGCTCGTCGACCTCGCGGTAGCTGAGCCGGCCGTCGAAGTAGGTGAGGAAGGTGCGGTCGGGCGTCTCGGCGACGACCCGCCGCAGGGCGTGGACCAGCGAGTCGTCGGGGCTGACGGGCCCGCGCTGGGCCTCGTTCAGCAGGCCGAGCCAGGGCCGGGCGGCATAGCGGGAGTCGGTCACTCTCCGGCCTCCCACTTCTGCTGGATGTGGTTCATGGTGGTGAGCCAGCGGTCCGGTTCGGCGGCCCTGTGCTGGTAGTACCCGGCGACCTCGGGGTGCGGCAGGATCAGGAAGCGCTCCTCCTCGATCCCCTTCATCAGAGCGTCGGCGACGGCGTCGGGCTCGATCGCGGTCGGCTGCAGCACCAGGTCGCCCGCGCTGCCGGTGGCGGCCAGCATGTCGGTGCGGACACCTTGCGGACAGATGGCGTGGACCTTGATCCCCCGGTGCCGGTACGTCAGCGACAGCCACTCGGCGAAGGCGTACGCGCCGTGCTTGGTGACGCTGTAGGGCGCGGCACCGATCATGGTGAGCAGCCCGGCAGCCGACACGGTGGACACGAACCGCCCACCGCCCCGTTCCAGCCACCCCGGAATCAGCGCCTCCGCGGCCCGCACATGAGCCATCACATTGACGTCCCAGGCCTGCGCCCAGACCTGCTCACCAGCGGCTTCCGACCCACCGGAGCCGAGCCCGGCATTGGCGCAGTAGATGTCGACGGTCCCACCGAGAGCGTCCCGGGCCTCACCGACAACGGCGGAGGCATCCCCGGGCACGGCGATCCCACCGATCTCGTCGGCGACGGCTTTCGCCCGGTCACCGTCCAGATCGTTGACGACGACCCGGGCCCCCTCGGCGGCGAACCGCCGCGCGAGCGCGGCCCCGATGCCACCCCCAGCCCCCGTGACGACCACCCCGGCACCCTGAACGGCTTCCACCATCGGTCTCCTTCGACTGCGGCTCCACTGCACGGCCAGACTAACCGGTCGGTATGTAACACCGGAAGGGCAAGTCTTTCAGGGGCGCGGGGCTGTATCCATTTGCGGCTCCGCCGCGCGGGCGCGAGCAACCACGACCGAGTCGCACCCGGCAAACGACCGGCAGCAGCCCATAACGTGCCGACATGCCCCTCACCAGAAGAACCCTCCTGGCAGCAACCCCGGCGGCAACCCTCACCCCCGCAGCTTCCAAACCCGGCGCTCTGCGAACCGGCTTCGAACAACTCGCCGCACACGACTACGCCCAGCTCAACGGCCGACGCATCGGGATCGTCACCAACCCGACCGGCATCACCAGAGACGCCCACCACATCGTCGACGTCATGCACGCAAGCCCCCACGTGAACCTCACTGCGGTCTTCGGCCCCGAACACGGCTTCCGGGGCACCGCCCAGGCCGGCGGCTCCGAGGGCCGCCACACCGACCCGGCCACCGAACTCACGGTCTACGACACGTACTTGAAGAGCGGTCAACCACTCGCCGACATCTTCAAGGCCTCCGCCGTCGACACCGTCGTCTTCGACATCCAGGACGTGGGCGCCCGCTTCTACACCTACATCTGGACGCTGTACGACTGCATGGAGGCGGCCCAGCTCGCCGGCAAACGCTTCGTCGTGCTCGACCGCCCGAACCCGGCGACCGGCCGCACGGCTCAAGGCCCGGTCCTGCACCGGGAGTTCGCGACCTTCGTCGGCCGGCAGCCGATCGCCCAGGCGCACGGGATGACGGTGGCGGAGCTGGCCCGGTTGTTCAACGGGGAGTTCCTCACGAAACCGGTGCCGCTGGAGACCGTACTGATGACGGGCTGGAAGCGGTCGGAGTTCTACGACGCCTGGTCGCTGCCGTGGGTGCCGCCGAGCCCCAACATGCCGACGCCGGACACCGCCCTCGTGTACTCGGGGACGTGTCTCTTCGAGGGGACGAACCTGTCCGAGGGGCGTGGCACCACCCGCCCCTTCGAACTGCTGGGCGCGGAGGGCATCGACGGCCGTTGGGCGGCGACGCTGAATCAACTCGGCCTGCCCGGTGTGCACTTCAGGGAGGCGTACTTCGCGCCGACGTTCTCCAAGTTCCAGGGGAAGACGGTCGGCGGGGTGCAGATCCATGTGCACGACCGGGCCGCTTTCGACCCCGTGCGCACCGGGATCGCGCTGCTGGTGACCGCCAAGAAGGTCTGGAGCGGCTTCGGTTGGCGCTCGGACCACTGGATCGACAACCTCACCGGGTCGGCGCGGGTGCGTACGGCGATCGACGCGGGCGCGGGCACCGACGAGGTGGTGGCGGGGTGGCAGGAGGAGTTGAGGGTGTTCCGGGGGATTCGAACTGAATACCTCCTCTACAAGTGAGTCGTGACGTATGGCCAATCTTCACCGGTAGCGGGACGATGCGCCCACATCGAGCCGCTCCGGGGGACGAGGAGGCCGGTCATGGCGGATCCGGCGATGAGTGTGAGCCCTTATTGGGAGTTGACCTTCGACGCCGACGGAGACGTCGACCAGGGGGAATGCGATCGGCTGCTGCGCGAGGTGCGGCAGCGCGGGGTCGGTGACCTGATCGTGTTCTCGCACGGATGGAACAGCCAACGCGCCGGTGCCACGCGGCTCTACAGCCGCTTCTTCGCACCGATTCCGAAGCTCGCGCCGAAGGCCCGCATCGGGTACGTGGGCGTGATCTGGCCATCGATGGAGTTCCCGGACCAGCCGATCCCGGACTTCCCGCACACACGGGCCACCGTTGCCGGGCCGACGGCGGCTCCGGCGCTCGACGACGACACCCGGCACACACTCCTGGACACTTTCCCGGGCAACGCGACGCTGATCGAACAGATCGCCCGCATGCTGGACCAACAGCCCGCCCAGGACGCCGAGTTGGAGGAATTCGGGCGGCTGGTGCGGACGCTCGTGGAGGTGGTGCCGCCCGGGCCGCAGGCGCAGTTCGGCGCGGACACGATGGCGGAGGGGCTGCCGCAGTGCGAGCCGCGGATGCTCGCCGTCGGCTGCACGGCCGAGGTCTGCGACCAGTTCGCGCAGGCCCTGGAGCATCTCGCGTCGCCCCAACCACCGGGCACCACCGTGGAGTTCACGCTGCCGAACCCCTGGAAGGGGGCGCGGGAGATGCTCCGGCAGGCGGCGTACTACGCGATGAAGCGGCGCGCGGGCACCGTCGGCGAGCGGGGGCTCGGACCGGTGATCGGGCGGCTCGCGGGGGTGGCGCCGGAGGTCCGGGTGCATCTCGTGGGGCACAGTTTCGGCGGGCGCCTGGTGTCGTTCGCGCTACGGGGTCTGCCCGAAGGCGTGCGCTCGGTCAAGTCGGTGACGCTGCTCCAAGGGGCCTTCTCGCACTACGCGTTCGCGTCCCGGCTGCCGGACGACGCGCGCACCGGGGGTGTGCTGCAGGGGCAGCAGAACCGGGTCGACGGTCCGCTGGTGTGCTGCTACTCGCACTTCGACTCGGCTCTCGGCACGATCTATCCGCTGGCCTCGCGGATGACGGACGACGACCGCTCGTTCGCCGCGTTCGACATCGGCCGGGTGCTGGGCGACAAGTGGGGCGCGATGGGCCACGACGGGGTGCGCGCGGTACCCGGCACCCAGGCGCTGACGCTGGCCGAGGCCCTCGACTCGCCGCTGCCGACGTCGGGTTGTGTGAACGTCGACGCCTGCGCGGTGGTGTGTCACGGTGGCGCCCCGAACGGGGCGCACAGCGACATCGTGCACCCGGAACTGGCCCGGGTGGTGCTGGCGGCGGGCCGGATCGGCCGGCCCACCGCCGCTACGGCGTCACCGGTGTGACGTGTACTCCACCACCTGCTGGAAGGTGGGCCGGTTCTGCCAACTGATGTTGTAGTGCTTGATGCCGCCCAGGGTGCGCTGGACGATCGAGTCGGCGCACCACTGGTCGCCCGCCGAGCACAGGGAGTCCCCGGGGTAGACCGTGGCCGCGGTGGCGCCGGCCGCAGTCTTCAGGGTGCTGATGAGGATGTCCCGGCAGGCGCTGAGGCTGCCGCCGCCGCAGTACTGCTCGGCGAGCGGTCCCGAGACGGTCTGTCCGAGCACGGACCGGATGTCCTTGTCGACGTAGCTCCACCAGCCGTACTGGAAGGAGCTTCCGGCGTGCGACCCGGTCGGGCCGTGGGCGGCCGACGGGGTCTCGTCGATGTACAGGTTGTTGGTGAACGCGGTGTACAGGCTGTCACCGAGGCCGGGTTGGAACTCGGCCTTGACCAGCGCAGGCCACCAGGCGTCCAGGATCCGGATGGCGTCGGAGTTGGCGTAGGTCTTGGACCCGGCCGAGGTCTCGGTGCGCTTGCCGCCCGCGGTCAGCCAGGTCTGCAGCTTGGTGACGGCCGCTGCCGCGGTGGTGTCGGTGACCGTACTGCTGTTGATCACCTTCAGGAGGTCGGGCAGTACGTCCTCGGCGCGCAGGTCGGTGAGCGAGGCGTCCGACATGGCCTTCACCAGCGCGGATCTGGTGACCCCGCCGGCCGCGACGAGTTTCTTCACCCGGTCGTCGAGGAGGTTGCCCCGGTGGACGGAGCCGTCACCCCAGCTCGCGGTCGTGTAGTTGAGGGCCTGTTTGTTGTTCCAGGAGATGTAGTAGTCCTGGTCGATGGAGTTGGGGTGCGCGGAGGCAGGGGTGTAGTCGGAGGTGTTCGTGGTGGGGTCCCAGTTCTGCCACTCGTAGGCGGCCTGGCCCCAGACCGGGAACTCGGGGTCGACACCGCTCGCCCGCACCGGGTTGTTGCCGCTGTTGTAGTACGCGGTGTGCTGGGAGTCGGCGTAGAACCAGTTGAACGTGAAGTTGATGTGCTGCGCGGCGGTCTGGAAGGTCTGCGGACTCTTCACGTAGTCCGGGTCGTTGAGCATCTGGAAGCCGATGATCGAGTCGGCTTCATGCATGTAGGAGGAGCGCAGGGTGGTGTAGGCGACCTTTTTCCCGCCGACGGTGGCCCGGTATTCGACGGGTCCGTACTTGGTCTTCCACACTCTCATCGTGTAGGACCCGGCCGCGGTGCCGTCGGCCGTGGTGGGCTTCCAGGAGTTCTTCTGCTCGATCTCGTCCATGGCCGTGCAGGTGCCGTGGAAGAGGTAGTGGTAGTCGTCCTGACAGAGTTCGACGGCGTAGGAGTCGATGATGTCCTGGCCGGAGGTGGTGGCGGACCACGAGTAGTCCTGGCCGCGGCCGAGTTCGACGTACATGCTCAGACCCGCGAAGGAGGCGCCGCGGGCGCTGATGCCCGGGCCCTGGATCTCCTGGAGCATGAGCAACTGGGGTGCGAAGTAGCCCGTTTGGGGTCCGAAGACGGCGATCGGGTGGCCGCTCGCGGTGTACTTGCCGCTCACCACAAGGGCGTTGGACATCCCGCGCTTGGCGGAGCTGAGGGCGGTCGCGGTCGCCGCGGCGGAGGCGGCGTCGGCGCTCTGGTCGGCGCCGGTGCCCGTGGCGTCGTAGACAAGTGGCTCGGTCGTCACCGAACCGGCGTCCGGCAGAGCCTCGCCCTGGGCGGTGGTGGGCTTGGTGCCGTAGGGGAAGCTCTCGCCGTTGTGGACGGTGAGCACGGCCTCGGCGTCGTTGCGTTCGCGGAAGGACTCCCAGACCTTGGTGCCCTCCGTCACGCCGTACTTCTCCTGGGCGGCGAGCAGGGAGACGGCGTTGTTGACCTCGCCGCCACCGCCGGAGCCGAACAGGGTGCCGATGACGGAGGCCAGCGCGACCAGGTCGGTGATCTTGAAGTGGTCGATCGTGCCGGCGTTGGTGATTGAGTCCTTGTGGCCGGTGAGGACGTACTCGCCGGGGAAGTAACGGCCGCTGTCCGAGGCGTCGATGTAGGCGTTGATGCCGGCCAGATAGGCGTTGGCGTCGGCGAGGGCCTGCTGGCCGCGGGCGCCGTTGTTGGCGACGGCGTTGTCGATCTGGGACTGCAACTCGGCCTCGGAGTACGGGGCGTTGCGGTAGAACTCCTGCTCAAGGCCCTGGTTGGCGGCGACGCCGCCCGCGAAGGTGGTGAGCTGGCCGCGTCCGACGTGCCGGAAGACGTCCATCAGCCACAGCCGGTCCTCGGCCGCCGCGTAGCCGGCGCCGTACTCGGTGCCGTAGCGCGTGGTGCCTGTGATGTGCGGCACACCGGTCGCCTTGTCGCGGACGATCGTCACATCGGTGCGGCCGCTCGGGCTCTCGGTCGAGGCGACCTGGTCGGAAGCGACCCCGAACGACGCGTCGTTGAAGAAGGTGTTGATCTTCGCGTCGGTCAGCGTGGAGGCGCCCGTGGCCAGGTTGGCGTAGGGGCCGAGCTGGTCCTCGGCGTGCGCGGGCTCCACTCCGAAGGCCTGGTTGAGAAGGATCTGGGCGAGGGTCGCGTTGCCGTTCTCGCCGGCCGGGAGGATGTCCGAGCACTGGCCGCCGCAGTAGTCGTTCGAGGCGGTAGCAGCCGTGGCGGTCCCCTGGGCAAGAGGAGACAAAAGGGCGGCAATGAGGGCGCATACGGATGCGGCCTTCAGGAACCCGGGGAATCTGCCGGGAGTTCTCAGTCTGTCGAGCAAGTTACGTGGGGTGCGCCGAGGCATAACGGCTCCTACCGACGGGGGTGTGGCCGGACGTTACCGCCGGTATCCCCGGGATTGAAGATGAACATGCGTCAAGTTTTGGATGAGCAGGAGCGGCTTATGGGGGCCATCGGAAATCGGATGGAGCCAAATCGCTTGTCGATACGTCTATTCGGCGACGTCCGTACGACGACGCCGAGGTGACCGAAGTACAGGTGCAGGTGTGACGGAGGTGCAGGGCGATGGCCGGTTTCCGGAGTCTGGCGAGACAGGTGCGAGACCCTCGGTGCGATCTGGCGCTGCGGCGCTACTCGCTGCGCAAGTGCCTTGAGCGGTTCGCCCCTTATGGGCACAGGGCGACCTGGGACCACTTGAGCTCCCGGGCCGGGTTCGGACCCGAGGACCGCTCCCCCGACCCGGCGCGGCTCGTGGCCGCACTGGACGAGTTGGAGGAGGCGCGCAAGGTCTGGCTCGCCTACGAGGCAGGGTTCGCCGAGCGCCGCAAGAAGGAGAAGCACGACGGGCTCCGCCGCCCGGGCAGCGTGGACGACTGGCACCGGCTGACCTGGGGCGGCTTCGGTGTCGCCTGGTGCGACGACCCCCGTCTCCACCCCCATGAACCACTGGCCGAGGTGCTGCGACGGCTGATCGCCGCCCTGGAGCGCGAACCGGGTTCCGTGTGCCCGGTGTGCGCCGGGGAGCGCCTCCTGTGGAAGTACGACCTGGCCCACGAACCGTCCTCGGGCCCGGTCTGCACCGACTGCGGCATCGTCGTCCCGCGTCCGGTGCTCACGCCCGAGGCCCTGGCCTACGCCAGGCGCGGACGGCTGCTGATGTCGGCCTGAACCGGGGCAAACGAAGAAGGGCGCCAGGGGTGCGCCGGGGATGCCGCACCCCCTTTTGACCGAGCCGGTTTGCCCTTGCTGTCGCAACGGCCGAGGCTGCCGACGGCGATCCGTCGACAGCCCCGAAGCGGTGCGCCACTGGTGTCAGCCGGCCTTCCAGACGTCGGCGAAGCTGCCGCCGGAGATCGAGCCCGGCTGGGCCCGTACGGCGGAGCTGCTGCTCTTCGTCATGACGATCTCGTTCGGCGAGTAGGTGTCCAGGTAGCTGCCGTTGGCCTTGGCGCCGGTGAAGGTCACGGTGCCGAAGTCGGCGAGGGTCATGGTGAAGGTGGAGCCGGTGTAGGTCACGGTCGCGGTGAACTTGTCGCCGCCCTTGACGGTGACACCGGAGTACGCGCTCTCGGAGGCGGGCAGCACCTCCCACCAGGCGCCGTAGGTGGCCTTGCCGCCGATGCACTCGGCTTCCGTACCGGTCTGCTCCAGCGCGGAGTTGCTGTAGCCGTCGAGGCCGACCCAGAACGACGAGTACGTGGTGGCCGAGGAGCAGGTGACGGTCGGCTGGGTCCAGGACGAGGTCACCGATGTGTGGGCGCCGGTCGAGCCGGTGGCCGCGTAGCCGGACCAGTTGGCGGACGAGACGGTGACGTCGTCCCGATGCGCGAACACCTCCTGGAAGTCCGGTTCGCGAAGGGGCGTTGCCGCGCGCGCTACTCGTTCCGCACGAACGGCCTCGACTCCCACGCCGGTGCCGGGCGGCCCAGGGTGCACACGGTGGCGTTGGGGGTGGGGCCCTGTCGGGTCGGGATTCGGTGGGTATGGGCGTGAGAGGGCGTTGTCAGTGGCGGGTGGCACCATCGAGGCATGGTGCAGGTCTGTCTCAACGGGGTCCGTGGGGCCGTCGACGGGGTGATGGTGCCGGTCTCGCCGGGGGCGATGGCCGACGCCGCGGCCGAGGCCGTCGCGGTGGGGGCCACGGATGTGCACGTCCATCCCAAGTCCCCTTGCGGGGACGACACGTTGTCGCCGCGCGTCCTCGCGGTGACGCTCGACGTGATACGGGCGCGGGTGACCGTGCCGGTCGGTGTGACCACCGGTGCCTGGGCCGAGCCGGAGCCCGCCGCCCGGCTGGAGCGGGTGCGCGGCTGGACCGTGCTGCCCGACCACGCCTCGGTCAACTGGCACGAGCCGGGCGCCGAGGAGGTCGCGGCGGCGCTGCTGGACCGGGGCGTCGGCGTGGAGGCCGGCATCTGGTCCGGCACTGACGGGGCCGCCCGGTTCGCCGTCTCACCGCTCCGCTCGAAGGTGCTGCGGGTCCTCGCGGAGGTGACCGACCCCGATGCGGATACGGCCGAAGCGTCCGCCCGCGCGCTCCTCACCGAGCTCGGCACCGATCACGGCCGCCCGGTGCTGCTGCACGGTGAGGACGGCGGTGCCTGGCCGGTGCTCCGGCTCGCGGGGCGGCTGGGGCTCGCGACCCGCATCGGCCTGGAGGACACCCTGTTCCTACCGGACGGTGAACGGGCCCTGTCCAACACCCAGTTGGTCGCCGAGGCGCTGGTCCAGTACGGATGTCACGACGGCGCCGCATAACAGCTGACGGCCACCGTCTGATGGGGGCTCCATCGCTGCTCGACCGTGGCCATCAGTTCCCAGCCCAGCCGCTCGTACAGGGCGGCCGCGGCGGTATCGGTGGTGACGACGTCGAGCACCGGATGCAGGCCGTGCCGCCGCGCCTCCCGCACCGCCCGGCCGATCAGCAGTGCGCCGATCCGCCGCCCCCTCGCCTGCGGGGAGACGAACAGTCTGCCGACCACGGCGGTCGTGCCCGGCGGCGCCCCCTTCCGCTCGCTCCACAACACGGGTGCGAGATCGCCTTCGCCGACCCGCGACAGACTGACGTGTCCGACGAGGCGGCCCTCGAGTTCGGCGACCCAGGAGCCCAGCGAGGGACCATGTGTCAGCCACTCACCGGGCCGGTCGGGCCAGTTGACCGGATAGCCGTCGTGCGCGTGGACCTCCGCGAGGATCCGCACGCACTCCTCGACATCGCCGTCGGCTCTCTCCCGGATGTTCACTCGGGAATGGAAACACAGGCAACGGAGTCACGACCAACCGGTTTCGACGTCGGCCGTAGCAGCCGATATTCCCCTCGCTCAACCCGTTTCGTGTCAGGACAGTTGAGGGCGATGAAACCCAGCTGAGGAACCCGAGGAGTCCCGATGTCGACGCTGCGCGTCACCGCCGAAGTGCTGACCGTCCATGAACACCCGAACGCCGACGCCCTCGAACTGGCCCAGGTCGGTTTGTACCGGGCCGTCGTCGCCAAGGGCGAGTACCGCACCGGTGACACCGCCGTCTACATCCCGGAGCAGTCCGTGCTCCCGGCCGCGCTGATCGAGGAGTTGGGGCTCACCGGACGCCTCGCGGGGAGCAACGCCGACCGGGTCAAAGCGGTGCGCCTGCGCGGTGAGCTGTCGCAGGGCATCGTGTGCCGGCCCAAGGCGCTCGCGGACGTGGATCTGGCCCGGGCCGCCCTGGACGGCACCGACTTCGCGGAACTGCTCGGCATCGTCAAGTGGGTACCGCCGATCCCGCCCACGATGGACGGAGACGTCGAGTCCGCGCCCGATCTGCTGCCCTGGGTGGACATCGAGAACATCCAGCGGTTTCCCGGGATATTCGAACCGGGCGAGGCTGTGGTCCTGACCGAGAAACTGCACGGCTCCGCCTGCCTGCTCACCTACTTCGCCGAGGACGGCCGCGTCCAGGTCTCCTCGAAGGGCTTCGGCGCCAAGTCCCTTGCCCTGAAAGAGGATCCGCGCAATCTGTACTGGCGGGCGGTCCTCGGCCACGGCGTCCCCGAGGCCGCCGCCCGTCTCGCCGAACGGCTCGGCGCGCGCCGGGTCGGAATCTTCGGCGAGGTCTACGGCGCGGGCGTGCAGGACCTGTCCTACGGCGCCGACGGACGCCGCGAGTCGCTGGGCTACGCCGTGTTCGACGTCTCCGCCGAGATCGACGGAGCCGTGCGCTGGCTGGACGCGGCCGAACTCCTCGACGGGGAGCTGCCGTTGGTGCCACGACTCCACGAGGGACCGTACGACATCGAGCGGGTGCTGGAGGTCGCGAGCGGACGGGAGACCGTGTCCGGGCGGGGGCTGCATCTGCGGGAGGGCGTCGTGATCCGCCCCGCCGTGGAGCGCTACAGCCCCGTGACCGGCGGCCGGGCGATCGCCAAGGCGGTCAGCGCCGCGTATCTGACACGGAAGGGCGGCACCGAGTACGAGTGAGGCCCGGGCGCGCGCAGCCCTCGACGCGGTGCGCGTGAACCCCTCGGCGCGGTGCGCGTGACGCGCCAACGCGCGAAACCCTCGTCGCGGTGCGCGTGACGGCCGTCGCGTGAACCGCTCGTCGCGGTACAGGTGACGGCCGACGCACGAAGCCCTCGGCGCGGTGCGCATGACGCCTTGGCGCGCGCAGCCATCGGCGCGGTGCGCGTAGCAGCCGGCACACGAACCATCGCGGTGCGAGTGACGGCCGACGTACGCAGCGCTCAGCCGCGCTCCTCGGGGCCGGGATCCATTCCCCGGCCCCGAGGCCTGCGTGCGCCCGGTTCCGTCATCAGGCGGGAACCCGCGCCCCGTTCGCCGACCACGTCGTCCGGGTTGGACAGGACGCAGGTCGCCAAGGACAGGCAGCCGCAGCCGATGCAGTCGGTGAGGTGGTCGCGGAGGCGGTTGAGCTGCTTGATGCGTTCGTCGAGTTCGGAGCGCCAGGCCTCGGAGAGGTGGGCCCAGTCCTCGCGGGTCGGGGTGCGCTCCTCGGGGAGTTCGGCGAGCGCCTCGCGGATGGTGGCCAGCGGGATGCCGACGCGCTGGGCGGCCCGCACGAAGGCGACCCGGCGCAGGGTGTCACGGGTGTACCGACGCTGGTTGCCCGTGGTGCGGCGGCTGCTGATCAGACCCTTGGCCTCGTAGAAGTGCAGGGCGGAGACGGCGGCACCGCTGCGTGCGGCGAGTTGGCCGACGGTCAGCTCGTGGATCTTCTCGGGAATCTGGGGCACCCCTCGAACCCTACCCATCCACCGGCACAGGTGTTCCGTTGACAGCGGCCCGGCATGCGACCATGCTAAGCAGTTGCTTAGGTATGTCGGGACAGATGATGCTGGATGACGTGAGAGGCCGGGACATGGCAGAGCCGAGGATCTTCACCTCCGTCGACGACCTGCGGGCGGCGGTCGGGGAGCAGTTGGGGTACACCGACTGGCTGGAGGTGGACCAGAAGCGGATCGATCTGTTCGCGGACGCGACGGGCGACCACCAGTGGATCCACGTGGACCCGGAGAAGGCGGCGGCGGGCCCCTTCAAGACGACCATCGCGCACGGCTACCTCACCCTGTCGCTGCTCCCGCTCTTCGGACCGCAGCTGATCAAGGTCGAGGGCGTGAAGATGGGCGTCAACTACGGGACGAACAAGGTCCGTTTCCCCGCCCCGGTCCCGGTCGACTCCCGGCTGCGCGCCACCGCGACGATCACCGGCGTCGACGACGTACCGGGCGGCGTCCAGGTGACCGTCGCCTTCACCGTGGAGCGCGAGGGCGGCGACAAGCCGGTGTGCGTGGCCGAGTCGGTGTCCCGCTACTACCTCTGAGCGGCCAAATCCCGCGCAACAACAGCTAGTTGGCCCCCACCATCCGCAGTACGAGGTCGGCGTAGAGCGCGCCGACCTCGTCGGGCGTGCGGGGTCCGTCGAGGCTGAACCAGCGGGCCACGTCGATGCACAGCGACAGGATCGCGAGGGTCGTGCCCTTCACGTCCGGCACATCGAAGGAGCCGTCCGCGACCCCGTCCTCGACGATCCCGCGCACCTCGGCGTCGACCTGCCGGCGCAGCGCGAGGATCTCGGCGCGGGCGTCCGGGCCGAGCGAGTCGAGTTCGTACTGCACGACCCGCGCGGTGGTACGACCGCCCGCGTGCCAGCGCACGAAGGAGCTCACGGCGTCGGCGAGCCGCTCGGCGGCGCTGCCCTCGCGCGCCGCCGCCGTACGCAGGATGTCGAGGGCCTTCTCGTGGCCGATCCTGCTGATCCGGTGGAGCAGCTCTTCCTTGGTCTTGTAGTGGATGTAGAGCGCGGCCGGGCTCATCCCGGCGCGGCCGGCGATGTCCCGGGTGGTCGTCGCGTGGTAGCCGCGCTCGGCGAAGGCCTCCACGGCGGCGATCAGCAGTCGCCGGGCCGCGTCGGGCGTGACCTCTGCCCAGGCCTGCGGGTCGCCCGCGGTCGTCTCCTCCGCCGTACTCATCGCTCGTAAGCCCCTCTCGATGACAAGGGCTCCACCATACCGCCGAACCTGAGCGAGCGCTTAGTCTCCCCGCTCAGAGCTTTTCGAACGGGTTGTAGGTGCCGCGCGCCCCCTCCTGCCGGTCCCGGATCACCTTGGCGAGGGTGAAGGAGGAGGTGACCAGATACAGGACGGCGATCGCGAGGAAGGCCCGCACCCAGGCGTCGGCCTGCAGCTTGAAGATGCCGATGGCGGTCGCCGCGATGGCGACGGAGAAGGACGCGACGGCCTGGCCGTAGAAGGCGGCCGTGTTCTGCGGTTTGCCCGATGCTTCGCTCATGGGGACAAGCGTCCGCTCCTACGGCCGCCACCACATCCGTCGAGGTACTCAGCTGAGGTACTCAGAACGCCGAAATCCCCGTCAGCGCCCGCCCGATGAGCAGTTTCTGGATCTGGCTGGTGCCCTCGTAGAGGGTCATCACGCGGGCGTCGCGCAGCAGCTTCCCGGCCGGGTACTCGTCGATGTAGCCGTAGCCGCCGAAGACCTGGAGCGCGTTGTTCGCGGCGCGCACGGCGGCCTCCGAGGCGAAGAGCTTGGCCTTGGAGGACTCGGTGGCGAAGGGGAGCCCTCGGTCGATGAGGTCGGCGACCCGCCAGGTCAGCAGCCGGGCCGCGTCCACGTCGACGGCGATGTCGCTGATGAGTTCCTGGACGAGCTGGTGGTGGGCGATGGGCTTGCCGAACTGCTCGCGCTCGCCGGCGTAGCGGACCGCCACGTCCAGCGCGGCCTGGGCGATGCCGACACAGCCCGCCGCGACCGACATCCGCCCCTTGGCCAGCGCCGACATGGCGACGGAGAAGCCCTTGCCCTCCGGGGCGAGCATGGTCGAGGCGGGCACGCGGACGTTGTCGAGGACCAGTTCGGCGGTGGCCTGGCCGCGCAGGCCGAGCTTGCCGTGGATCGTGCGGCGGGTCAGGCCGGGGGTGTCGGTGGGCACGAGGAAGGCGGAGACGCCCTTGTGGCCGGGGGCGTCGGTGGAGCGGGCGAAGAGCAGTACGACATCGGCCCAACTGCCGTTCGTGATGAACATCTTGGTGCCGCTGATGACGTAGTCGTCGCCGTCACGCACCGCCCGGGTCGTGAGGTTGCCCGCGTCGGAACCGGTGCCCGGCTCGGTGAGGCCGAAGCAGCCGACGTACTCGCCGGAGGTGAGCCCCGGCAGCCAGCGCCGCTTCTGCTCCTCGCTCCCCCAGGCCGCGATCGACTTGGCGACCAGGCCGAGCGACACGGAGACGATGCCGCGCACCGAGGAGTCGCCGCGGCCGAGTTCCTCCGTGACCAGGCAGTACGCGAGATGGTCACCGCCCGAGCCGCCGTACTCCTCGTCGATGGTCAGACCCAGGAAACCGACCCCGCCGAGCTTCTTCACGATCGACCGGTCGACCTCCTCGGCCCGGTCCCAGGCGACGACGTGCGGGGCGATCTCGCGGTCCACGAAGTCCTTGGCGAGCCGCCGTACGGCCTCCTGCTCCTCGCTCAGTCCCAGGTCCATCGCGCGTCACCCCAAGTGGAAGGCTGTACATCGACTGCTGCACATTGACTGCTGCACATTTAAATTAGCACTGCTAGTTTCGGTCTCGCAGCCCTACTATGTGCGCCATGGCCCGACCGCGCAAGCCCCTCCTCAGCACCGACCGGATCGTCGAGACGGCTCGCATGCTGGTGGACTCGGAGGGGCTGGCGGCCGTCTCCACGCGTCGGCTCGCCGCCGAGTTGGGGGTGAGTGGGCCCTCGCTCTACAACCACTTCCGCACGAAGGACCAGATTCTGGAGGCGGTCGCGGACTCGGTGAGCGCGCAGGTCGATCTGTCGATGTTCGAGGACGGGCGCGACTGGCGTACCGCGCTGCACGACTGGGCCGTTTCCTATCGGTCCGCGCTGCGGGATCACCCGAACATCGTTCCGGTACTGGCCACCGGGCCCGGGCGGCGGCCGGCGGGGTTGCGGCTCGCGGACGCGGTCTATGGGGCGATGGTCGATGCGGGGTGGCCGCCTGCGCAGGCCACGTCGATCGGGGCGTTGATGCGGTACTTCATCATGGGGTCGGCGCTCGGGTCCTTCGCCGGGGGGTTTGTGGACGATGCGAGTGCGTACGACCCTGCTGACTATCCGCATCTTGGGCAGGCGCATCTTCTTGCCGAGCAGCAGGAGAAGATTGATGAGCGGGCTTTTGAGGTGGGGTTGGCTGCGTTGCTGGATGGGTTGGCAGGGCAGTTTGAGCAAGTTGCTGGGCCGTAGGACGGGTTCTGTGGATTGTCGGGTGCGGGTGCGTTGGGCTGGTCGCGCCCGCGCGGCGGAGCCGCAGATCGATACAGCCCCGCACCCCTGAGGAATTGCGCCTGCCGTGACTCAAGAGGCGCCGAAGCCACGCTGCACAGGACGTATGCGTCGATCGGGTCGAGGCCGTAGCGGCTGCCGGTGGTCGATCATTGCGCGGGTCGCGTCCTGGGCCGCCCTCATGAGATCCGGAGCGACGCCCATCGTGGCGTAGTGGCCGGCGCGGTCGGCGTCGGTGCGGAGGGGGCCCGCTGTTTCGAATTGCGGGGCCGCGATTCGGCGGCCCTTGTGCAGGCGGATGCGGGCCGCGCCCGGCAGGGACGCCTCGATCGCGCTGACGCACAACTCACCGTCGCCCTGGGCCGCATGGGGGTCGCCGAGGCCGAGGCGGGCGCCGGGTACCTGGACCGGGAGGTAGAGCTTGGTGCCGACGACCAGGTCCTTGCAGTCCACGTTTCCGCCGAAGTGGCCCGGCGACAGGACGCTTTGGGGTTCGGCGACGTCCGGGCAGACCCCAACTACCCCGCAGAACGGGCGGATTGGGATGTCGGCCACGTCGAGGAAGTTGGCCGTGTCGCCGCCGCCGAGGTCCCACGGGTGCAGATGCGCGTCGGGGAAGTCCTCGCCGAGCAGGCCGAGTCCGGGCAGTACGGCCGTCCAGCCCAGTCCACCGAGCGCAGTTCCAGGAACTCCACCTCCAGTACGTCGCCCGGCTCGGCGTCCCTGACCACGATGGGACCGGCCAGCGGATAGACGCGGTCCCAGTCGAAGCCCGCGACCGCGTCGACGGTCGAGCCCGGGTCGAACACTTGTGCCGGACTCTGCCCCTCCGACCGAGGCGACGTCAAGCCTCACAGGCAATGGATATGACCTCGCAGGCATCGCGCACGCACCCCGACCCTGCCGTCCGATTTCCGCTAGCATCGCCTCCCTGCCCCACCTAGCCTCGGGGCATGAAGAAACCCCTCCGCCCCACCGAGGCGACCGCCGCCGCAGCCGCTGTCGTCACCGTCGTGCTGTGGGCCTCCGCCTTCGTGTCCATCCGGAGCGCCGGAGCCGCCTACTCGCCGGGGGCCCTGGCCCTGGGGCGGCTGACGAGCGGGGCGCTGGCGCTGGGGGTGCTCTGTCTCGTACGGCGGGAAGGGCTGCCGCCCCGGTCCGCGTGGCGGGGGATCGCGATCTCGGGCGCGCTGTGGTTCGGCTTCTACATGGTCGTCCTGAACTGGGGCGAGCAGCAGGTCGACGCCGGTACCGCCGCTCTCGTCGTGAACATCGGGCCGATCCTCATCGCCCTGCTCGGCTCACGGCTGCTCGGTGACGCGATGCCGCCGCGGCTGCTCGCGGGCATGGCGGTGTCCTTCGCCGGTGCGGTGACCGTGGGGCTGTCGATGTCGGGTGAGGGCGGTTCGTCCGTGCTCGGCGTGGCGCTGTGTCTGCTCGCGGCGGTCGCCTACGCCGGCGGAGTCGTCGCCCAGAAGCCGGCCCTCGGCCGCGCCGGCGCGCTCCAGGTGACGACGTTCGGGTGTCTCATCGGGGCGGTGCTCTGTCTGCCGTTCGCGGGACAGCTCGTCCAGGACGCGGCCGACGCGCCCGTCTCCGCCACGCTCAACATGGTCTACCTGGGCGTCTTCCCGACCGCCCTCGCCTTCACCACCTGGGCCTACGCCCTCGCCCGTACGACGGCCAGCCGCATGGGCGCGACGACGTACGCCGTGCCCGCACTGGTCGTCCTGATGTCGTGGCTGGCGCTCGGCGAGGTACCGGGGCTGTTCACGCTGGCGGGCGGGGTGCTGTGTCTGGCGGGTGTGGCGGTGTCGCGGTCCCGGCCGCGCGGGAAGGCGGAGGTGGAGCAGGCCGCGAGCACCGCCACTGACCCGGAGCCCGAACAGGTCCCGTAGGCAAGGCGGTTCAGAACACCACCAAAGCCCGGCCGCCCTTCCCCGCCACCATGTTCTCGAACGCCGTCGGAATCCCGGCCAGTTCGATCCGTTCCGTCACCAGTGCGCCCAGGTCCAGGCGTCCGGCCCGCACGTGCTCGGCGAGTACCGGCAGGTCCTTCGCCGGGTCGGAGTTGCCGTAGACGCAGCCGCTCAACGTCCGTCCCCAGTGGAAGAGTTCGAGGGCGTTGAAGGTGACCTGCTGGTCCTTGCCGCCGATGCCGACGACCGTGGTGCGGCCGCCCCGGCGGGTGGACTCCCAGGCGGTGCGGATGGTGACCGCCCGGCCGACGCACTCCACGGCGACGTCGACGCCCTGTTTTCCGGTCAGGGCGCGGATCTCGCGGGCCGTGTTCTCGGAGGCGACCACGTAGTCCGTCGCTCCGGCCGCGCGCGCCAACTCCTCCTTCTCCGGGGAGACATCGACGGCGATGATCTTCGTGGCGCCCGCGATCCGGGCCGCCTGGAGCGTCGACAGACCCACTCCGCCGACGCCGAAGACCGCGACCGTCTCGCCCTCCCGCACCTGCGCCGAGTGGTGCACGGCGCCGTAGCCGGTGAGGACCGCGCAGCCCAGAAGTGCCGCGTCCGTCAACGGGATTCCGTCCGGGAGGGGGAGGACACAGGCTGCGGATACGACCGTCTCCTCGGCGAACGCCGCTACGTTCAGGCCGGGGTGGAGGTCGGTGCCGTCGGAGGCGCGGTGGGCGTAGACGTCGGCGGCGCCGTTGAGGGCGTTGGCGCAGAGCCAGACCTCGCCGAGGGTGCAGGCGTGGCAAGTGCCGCAGGACGGGGCCCAGTTGAGGACGACGGAGTCGCCGGGTGCGATGTGGGTGACGTCCTCCCCCACGGCCAGCACCGTGCCCGCGCCCTCGTGGCCGAGGACCGCAGGGACCGGGACGCGCATGGTCCCGTTGGTCAGGGACAGGTCGGAGTGGCAGACCCCGGCGGCTGCGAGGCGGACACGGACCTGGCCGGGGCCGGGGTCCGGGAGGTCGATCTCGGCGATCTCCAGCGGAGCGCCCACGGCGGGCAGTACGGCTGCGCGGACCATGCGAACACTCCTCAGAACTGAAGGGACTTGGTCTGGAGGTACTCGGACAGCCCGTGCGCACCGAGTTCCCGGCCCACGCCCGACTGCTTGTAACCCCCGAACGGGGCACGGGGGTTGAAGCGTCCGCCGTTGATGTCGACCTGCCCGGTCTCCAGTCTCCGTGCGAACGCGACCGCTTCCGCCTCCTCGCCGGCCCACACCGCACCGGCCAGGCCGTAGACCGTGCCGTTGGCGATGCGCGCGGCGTCGTCCTCGTCCTCGTAGCGGAGGATGGAGAGGACCGGGCCGAAGATCTCCTCCTGGGCGATCGTCATCCCCGGGGTCACGTCGGCGAAGACGGTCGGGGCGATGAAGTAGCCCTGCGGGGAAGGGGATTCGAGGCCGCCCGCCACCACGCGCGCACCCTCCGCCACACCCTTCTCGATGTAACTCCGCACCCGTGCGTGCTGCTTGGCGTTCACGACCGGGCCGATGCGGTCGCCGTACTTGGCAGCGGCGGTCGCGGCCAGTTGCACCGCCTCGTCGTACTGGTCACGGTGGACCAGCATGCGGGTCCAGGCGCTGCAGGTCTGGCCGGAGTTGGACATCACGTTGGCGACGCCGACGTTGACGGCCTTGGCGAGGTCGGCGCTCGGGAGGATGACGTTGGCGGACTTGCCGCCGAGTTCGAGGGCGACCTTCTTGATCGCGGCGCCCGCCGTGGCGCCGATCTGGCGGCCCACCGCCGTGGAGCCGGTGAAGGAGACCAGGTCGACGCCCGGGTGCTCGGCGAGAGCCTGGCCGGCGACCGGACCGCGGCCGGTGACGAGGTTGAAGACTCCTGCCGGGATGCCCGCCTCGTCGACCGCCTCGGCGAACAACTGGGCGGTGAGCGGGGTGTCTTCGGCGGGCTTCAGCACCACCGTGCAGCCCGCCGCGAGGGCGGGGGCGACCTTGGCGACGATCTGGTGGAGGGGGTAGTTCCAGGGGGTGATCGCGCCGACCACACCGATCGGCTCCTGGTAGACCGTCGAGTTGCCGACCTTCTCCTCGAAGGCGTGGGTCGCGGCGAGTTCGGCGTAGGAGCCCGCGACCGCGATCGGCACGCTCGCGTGGACGGCCTGGGAGAAGGCGAGCGGAGAGCCGAGTTCGGCGGTGACCGTCTCGGCGATCTCGTCCTTGCGGGCGACGAGCACGTCCCTCAACGCCCCCAAGCGCGCCGCCCGTTCGGCGGGCGGGGCGGCGGCCCAGCCCGGAAGGGCGGCACGGGCGGCACGTACGGCGGTGTCGATGTCCTCGGCGGTACCGGCCGGGACGCGGTCGATCACCTGCTCGTCGGCCGGGTTCACCACGTCGATGGTCTCCCCGCTCGCGGCGGGGCGCCAGGCGCCGTCGATGTACATGCCGTCGTGTGCCTTCATCGTGCTGCCTCCCGGGCGTGACTGCGTCGTCCGCCTCACAAACTAGCGGTGTTAGTTTTCCGGCGCCAGAGACTCCCGGTCACGGGTGCACGGCCGGTCAGAAATCGGCCCGGGTCCGGTCGTCCACCCGGCCCACCGACTCCTGCGCGAAGGCCTTCTCGTACGCCCGCCGGATCTCCTCGATCTTCCGGTCGCCCGCACCCGCCGCCGTCACCGGATACAGCAGGATCACCTCGTACGACCGCTCCTTCTCCATCCTCCCGCTCGTGTCCCGCCACTGCCCGCGCCCGCTCTGCACGGTGAGCCCGTCCGGGAAGTCCGGCGTGACCTCCTTGTCGACGAAGGCCATGAACTGCCCGTCGGTGACGGCCGGTCCGCCGTCCGGCCGCTCGGTGCCGAAGAAGAGCTGCGTCTCGACGTACGGCGTTCCGCGCGTCGGCGCCGGAGCGGCCTCCGTGTCGAGGGTGGCGTAGGCGGTCGGGGTCGCGGCGGCCAGGAGGAGGCCGACGATCGCGAGGGCTGCCCGGTTTCGGGTGAGGTGCGCGTTCATGCACCTATCCGTACCGGTCCTCACTCCTCCAGGTCGGGCAGCCGCGCCGGGGCGGGCGAGATCCGTTCGCCGTGCTGGTCGAAGACGAACAGGTGGGCGATGTCCACGAGGAGCGGGACCTGCATGCCGTGGCGGAGTTGGATGTCGGGGGTGGTGCGGACGACGAGGTCGCCGGGGAGGCGGCCCTCGGGCGGTATGAGGTCGGGTTCCGTGTCCGCCGGATGGTCCAGGACGACGACCGGGCCGGCGCGCAGCACGCCCGCGCGCTCCCGCAGCCGGCCCAGGACGCCGCCCTCGCGTCGGCGGCGCCTGGCCGGGCGGGTGAGGCGTGGGGCCTCCAACTCCGGTACCACGGCGGGCCGGGAGCCGGTGTTGAAGTGGACGAGGACCTCGTGGCCCTGGAACTCCACATGCTCGACCAGGCCGCTGATCGGCACCTCGCCGGGGCGGGCGGCGGCGGGCTTGGCGATGCGGATCGCCTCGGAGCGCAGGCCGACGATGACCTCGCGGCCCTGCTGGACGCGGAGCAACTGGTGGTCCAGGCACAGGGGTTCGGGCAGGCGCAGATACTGCTTGCCGAGGCTGATGGTCATCGCGCCGTCCAACGGGGCCCGGACCAGACCGCGCAGAAGGTTGATGCGCGGGGTGCCGACGAAGGCGGCGACGAAGACGTTGCGGGGCAGCGCGTACACCGAGCGGGGGCTGCCGACCTGCTGGAGGACCCCGCCGCGCAGGACGGCGACCCGGTCGCCCAGCGACATGGCCTCGGCCTGGTCGTGGGTGACGTAGACCGTGGTGACGCCCAACTCGCGGGTGAGGGAGGAGATTTCGGCGCGCAGGTGGTTGCGGAGCTTGGCGTCGAGGTTGGAGAGCGGCTCGTCCATCAGGAAAGCGGAGGGGTGGCGGGCGATGGCCCGGCCCATGGCGACGCGCTGGCGTTCGCCGCCGGAGAGCTGGCCGGGGAAGCGGTCGAGGAGTTCCTCGATGCCGAGCATGCGGGCGGTGGCGTCGACGCGCGGGCGCGGGTCGGCTCCGGGTGCCTCGATGCGCAGCGGGAAGCCGATGTTGTCGCGGCTGGTCATGCTCGGGTAGAGGGCGAAGTTCTGGAAGACCATCGCCATGTCCCGTTCCGAGGGGGCGAGTTCGTTGGCGTACTCGCCGTCGAGCCTCAACTCGCCCTCGGTGATCTCCTCCAGGCCCGCGATCATGCGCAGCACGGTCGACTTGCCGCACCCGGACGGCCCGAGCAGCACGAGGAACTCCCCCGGCGCGATGTCCAGCGACAACCGGTCCACCACGCGGGCGCCTCGCGCGTAGGCCTTGCTCACGTCGTGCAGGGAGATGGCGCGTGTCATGACGAGTGCCCCCGGGGGCTCCGCGATCGGATCGCCCCGTACGGGTCGTACGAGGCTTGTGAGTCACGGAAGTTAACGGAATGTGCGCGCCCGGGGGAAGAGACCGGACGGGATCGGGCGGGTCGGTCCGGGTGGTGAGAAAACGGACGATCGCGTTCAGCGCGTGCGGCCGCGTTCGTGGGTCGTGGTGAGGTGGGCGAACACGACGGTGTTGCCGGAGTAGCCGGTCCGGTGGTCGTAGCTGCCACCGCGGGTGATCAGGCGGAGTTCGGGCCGGCCGCGGGCGCCGTAGACCTCCTGGTCGGGGAAGTGCGCCTTCTCGTACGTCTTCACCGCGTCGACCGTGTAGACGGCGGTCCGGCCGTCGGCGCGGCGGGCCTCGATCAGGCGGCCGGGCTTGAGTCCACCGAGGCCCACGAAGACGGCGGGGCCGGTCATGGTGTCGAGGTGGCCGACGGCGACGGCGGTGCCCTGTTCGCCGGGGGCGGGCCCGTCCGCGTACCAGCCCACCTGCTTGGAGTCGTCCTCCGGCGGCGCGGACATGTGCCGTCCGCGGCCGAGCCGGTGCGGGACGACCGGGGCGTCGACATCGAGGTAGGGGATGACGAGACCGGTCGCGCGGGAGCGCGGGAGGGGGCGCGGCGGAGGTGCCGGGCGGGCGGAGCAGGCCAAGGGGTGCGCGGGGGGCGGCTGTTGACCGCCGCGCGCGTCCGTGCGGATGCCCGTGGCCGGCGGAGCAGCCCGGTTCGGGCCGGAGGCGCCTGTGGCCGGCGGAGCCGCCCCGGCCGGGCCGGAGGTGTCCGCGACCGACGACGTCGCCCGGGCCGGGGTGGCGGGGCCCGCGCCCCCGGCGCACCGGGCGCCGCCGACCATCAGGAAGACGGCCGGCACGATGGTCCGCGTGAGCCGGTAGGCCCGCGTCCGGTAGCAGGGCCGACGGCGTCGCACCACGCGGGTGGTGGTGCGGCCCGGCGCCTCGCGGGAGGCGCGCCCGGCCGGTCACGGCCCTTGGCGCGGGCGCATGGTGTCAGCGCCCCGCACCCCGGTGGGGCGCGGGGCGGCGCTGGAGTTCATCGCATCCGCTCAGGACGCACCGTGAGGACGGCGGCGCAGCCGGAACCAGACCACCCCGCCGACCGCGGTCAGGCCCACCGCGGCGGCACCCGCGAGCGGGGTCAGGGCCGCTTCCCGGGCCAGCCCGCCGCCACCGGCGGGCGGACCGCCGTTGGGACCGCCCGGTCCGCCGCCGGGACCGCCGGTGCCGCCACTGGGACCGCCGCCGGGCGGTGGTGTCGGGCAGTCGACCTTGAAGACCTTCTGCTTGGCCTTGCCGTTCTCGCCGACGAAGTTCCAGGTCAGCTTGTACATGCCGTTCGGCAGCGTCGCGACGGGCATGGTGTGGCCGGTGCCGCCGATGAGCGTGATGGAGCCGGAACGGGTCGCGCCGCCCAGGACCAGCGGCTGGGTCTCGATTGAAGAGCGTCCCCACCTCGTGGATCTTGACGTCTCCGTTGTCACCGGCGGCGGCTCGACGGGGCAGGAATAAGGTCGGCATGAACAGCCCTGCGAATCAGGTGATTATCGTAAGAATTACTCTTTAACCTGATTCCCTCTCGCATCCGGCCCGCCGAACGTGTGCGCAGCGCCGTACGCGCCGTCAGATGTCGCTAGATATCGCCCTTCCGGCTCAAGGACGGCCGCCCGCGCCGCACGCTGCCGGGAGCCGTCCGCTCCCGGGCGGCACCGCCCGGCGACCGCAGCGCGGCCCCCGCCGAGAGCACCAGCAGCGCGCCGAGCATCACGAACGGCGCCGCCACTCCCGCGACTCCGGCGACGAGACCCGCGCCGGCGGGCGCGGCGGCCTGGCCGAGCCGGTTGCCGGTGAGGCGCAGCGCGAGGGCGGTGGAGCGGGCGCCGTCGGGGGCCGCCTGGACGACGGTCGTCATGGAGAGCGGCTGGCCGACGCCGAGACAGAAGCCGAGCACGGCGAGCATCAGGCCGATGGCCCACACCGGTACCGGCAGGGCGATGCCCGCGCACAGGACGCCCGCGAGGAGGCAGGTCGCGGTCAACAGGGCGGCCCTGCCGAGCAGTTGGAGGAGCGGGGTGAGGACCAGGCGGCAGGCGATGGTGGCCGCCGCGCGGATGCTGAGCAGTACGCCGATCACCGAGGGCGCGATGCCCCGGTGTTCGCCGACCACCGGGAGGTAGGCGGTGAGGATGTCGGTCGCGGAAAGCACCGAGAGGCTGACGAAGATGCCCGCGGGCACGCCCCGGGCGCCGAGGATGCTGCGCATGGGCACGCGATCGCCTTGCCGCGTACGGGACTTGACGGCCGTACGGTCCTCGATGCGCCACAGGGACGTGAACGATACGGCGGCGCCCGCGCCCGCGACGAGCAGGGCCAGGGCGCTGGTGCCGGCCATGTCGGAGCCGCCGATCAGGACGCCCGCGGCGATGGGGCCGACGAGTTGGCCGAGGGAGGCGCCGATGGTGAAGTGGCCGAAGTTGCGGTCCTGTTCGTGCGGCGCCGACTGGCGGGCGACCAGCGACTGGGCGCCGATGACGAAGCAGAGGTGGCCCAGGCCCATCACGCCGCTCCACATCGCCATCGCCCAGAGGGAGTTGGCCAGTCCGCTCAGTGCGCAGCCGCCGGAGATCAGGATCACGCCGACGGGCAGCAGGGGTGCGCAGCGGCCGTGGTCGGTGCGGCGGCCGAGCGGTACGGCGGCGAACAGCGGGAGCAGCGCGTACACGCCCGCGATGACACCGATCGCCCGCTCGTCCGCGCCGAGCGCGAGGGCCCGGTAGGACACCGCGGGGCGGGCCATCGACACCGCCGCCTGCGCGAAGCTGAAGGCGATGACGAGGCGGAGCAGCCAGCCGCGGTTCCTGCCGGGCGCCATGGTCAAGTCCCTTGTCGTGTGGGTCAGATGATGCCGAACAGGATTCCTGCCCCGAGGACGACGAGCGATGTCAGTGCCGCCCACTTGACCACGAACCGTGTGTGGTCGCCGAACTCCACCTTGGCCATGCCGACCAGGACGTACACGGCGGGCACGAGCGGGCTCGACATGTGCAGGGGCTGGCCGACGAGGGAGGCGCGGGCGATCTCCAGGGAGGAGACGCCGTGTGCCTGGCCGGCCTCGGCGAGCACGGGGAGGATGCCGAAGTAGAAGCCGTCGTTCGACATGAAGTACGTGAGCGGGATGCTGAGCACGCCGGTCACGAAGGCCATGTGCGGGCCCATTCCGTCGGGGATGTTGTCGACCAGCCAGGTCGCCATGTGGTCGACCATGCCGGTGCCCTGGAGGACGCCGGTGAAGACGGCGGCGGCGAAGACCATGCCGGAGACGTTGAGGACGTTCTCCGCGTGCGCACCGAGGCGGGCCTTCTGGTCGGGCATGTGGGGGAAGTTGACGGTCAGGGCGAGCGCGGCACCGAGCAGGAACAGCACCGGGATCGGCAGCCACTCCATGATCATGGCGGTGAGCAGGGTGACCGTGAGCAGCGCGTTGAACCAGTAGAGCCTGGGGCGCAGGGTCGGGCGGTTGGGGTCGAGGCCCCGGAAACCGTCGTCCTCGTCGGGCAGTTCGGCGTCCGCGTCCGTGCCGGAGCCGTAACTGCCGGTGGCCTTACGGTCGTTGCCGGCGCCCGAAGCGCCGGTGCCCTTGCCCTTGCCGGCTCCCACGAGAACCGTCTCCGACTCGGCGGGCTCCTCCACGAGCACCTCGTCCAGCGTCAGCACCCCGAGCCGCTTGCGTTCGCGGCGGCCGAGGACGTACGCGAGGAAGAGGACGCCGAGCAGGCCCACGGCGAGCGCCGGGATCATCGGGACGAAGATGTCGCCGGCGTTGAGCTTGAGGGCGGTCGCGGCGCGGGCGGTCGGGCCGCCCCAGGGGAGCGTGTTCATCACGCCGTTGGCCATCGCGGCGACACCGGTCATCACGACCAGGCTCATCTTCAGGCGTTTGTACAGCGGGTACATCGCCGAGACGGTGATCATGAAGGTGGTGGAGCCGTCGCCGTCCAGGGAGACGATCGCGGCGAGGACCGCCGTACCGAGCACGATCCGCAAGGGGTCGGCCTTGCAGAACTTCAGGATCCCCCGGACGATCGGGTCGAAGAGACCCACGTCGATCATCACACCGAAGTAGACGATCGCGAACATGAGCATCGCCGCGGTGGGCGCGAGGCTGGTGACGCCGTCGATGACGTAGTCGCCGAGCTTGGCGCCCTTTCCGACGAAGACGCAGAACAGCGCCGGTATCAGGACGAGCGCCGCGATCGGCGACATCTTCTTCAGCATGATCAGGACCAGGAAGGTCGCGATCATGGTGAAGCCGAGGATGGTCAGCATGAGTGGAACACCTAACGTTCGCCTTTGAACTCCCACCAGGGACGGCAGTGCGATGACGTTAGGTCGCGCAAAGCGGCGTTAACAAGATGTTGACGCGCGAGCAATAAGCGCAAAACTCCAGGTCACAGCGGTGCGATGAGTGCGGCGACCTCCACGGGCACTCCGTTGAGCACCGCGTTGCCCGACAGCGGGTCGAGGAGACTGCCGTCGAGCAGCTGGTTCACGTTGACGCCCGGATCGGCGGACGCGTGGCTGAGCCGGGTGCCGGGACGGTCGTGTCCCCAGCCGTGCGGGAGGCTCACCACGCCCCGGCGCAGGGCGTCCGTGATCTCGGCGGGGGCGGTCACCTCTCCCCCGGCGCCCTTCACCCGGACCGGCGCTCCGTCGGTCACGCCGAGCCGCTCCGCGTCCTCGGGGTGGATGTGCAGGGTGCAGCGGTTGGTGCCGCCGGTGAGGGCGGGCACGTTGTGCATCCAGCTGTTGTTGGAGCGGAGGTGACGGCGGCCGACGAGGACCAGTCCGTCCGCGCGCTCGCTCATGGCCTGCCGGAGCCGGGGCAGGTCGTCGGCGATCGGCTGAGGCAGCAGTTCGACCTTGCCGCTGCGGGTCTTCAGGGGCTGCGGCAGGCGGGAGGCGAGCGGGCCCAGGTCGATGCCGTGCGGGTGCGCGAGCAGCTGCTGGAGGGTCAGCCCGTCCGGTCGTACGCCGAAGCCGTCGCCGTAGGGGCCCAGGCGCAGCATCATGTCGAGCCGGCGCTCGGGGCCGGTGTCGCCGGTGAGTCGGTCGGCGATCTCGCGCGGATCGCGGCCGTGGACGGGCGAGTTGGGATCCTTGACGGCCTTGGCGAGGGTCTGGTCGACGACCATCGTGTCGACGGCGGCCGGGTCGGCGCCGTGCATACCGGTCGCGGCGAGGATCAGCCGGGCCAGGATCTCGGTCTCGGCCATCCGGCCGGGCTCCAGCGGGATGGCGGGGCGGGAGTAGCGGACCTGGTTGCGGACGGCCAGGGTGTTGAACGCGAAGTCGTGGTGCGGGCTCTGGGAGGGCGGGGGCGGCGGAAGGACGACGTCGGCGTGGCGCGCGGTCTCGTTGAGGTACGGGTCGACGCTCACCATGAAGTCGAGCGAGTCGAGGGCCTTGTCGAGGCGGGCGCCGTCCGGTGCGGAGAGCACGGGGTTGGCGGCGACGGCGATGAGTGCGCGGATCGGTTCGCCCTCGGAGGTCGCGGTGTCGATCTCCTCGGCGAGCGCGGAGAGCGGCAACTCACCTTTGGCTTCCGGGTATTGACTCACCCGGGAGTGCCAGCGCCCGAGCGCGAAGCCGCGTCCCGGTCCGGCGGGCCGCGGTGTCCGGTCGGTGGCGGCCTGCGGGAAGAGGGCGCCGCCGGGCCGGTCGAGGTTGCCGGTGAGGATGTTGAGGACGTCGACGAGCCAGCTGGCGAGGGTGCCGTGCGGGACCGTGCAGCTGCCGATACGGCCGTAGACGGCGGCAGTTGGGGCAGCCGCCAGTTCGCGGGCGAGGGCGCGGATCTCGGCGGCGGGCACGTCGCACGCCTCCGCCACGGCCTCCGGGGTGAACTCCCGTACCTGCGCGCGGACTTCGTCGACACCCTGGACGTGCGGGGCCAACTCCCCCAGGTCCACGAGCCGTTCGTCGAAGAGGACGTATGTCATCGCCGCGAGCAGCAGGGCGTCGGTGCCGGGGCGGACCGCGATGTGCCGGTCGGCGAGCTTGGCGGTGCGGGTGCGGCGCGGGTCGATGACGGTGAGGGTGCCGCCGCGGGCCTTGAGCGCCTTGAGCTTGCCGGGGAAGTCGGCGGCGGTGCACAGACTCCCGTTGGACTCAAGGGGGTTGGCGCCGATGAGGAGCAGATGGTCGGTGTGGTCGAGGTCGGGAACCGGGATCGCGTTGGCGTCGCCGTAGAGCAGGCCGCAGGAGACGTGTTTGGGCATCTGGTCGACCGTGGAGGCGGTGAAGACGCTGCGGGTACCGAGGGCGCCGAGCAGGACCTGCGGGTAGAGGGCGCCTGCCATGGTGTGCACGTTGGGGTTGCCGAGGACGACACCGACGGCGTTCGGGCCGTGCCGCTCGACGACCGGGCGCAGGCCGGCCGCGACCGCGTCGAAGGCCTCCTCCCAGGTGGCCTCGCGCAGTTCGCCGTCGCGGCGGACGAGGGGGGTGCGCAGCCGGTCGGGGTCGCCGTCGACGGCGCCGAAGGAGGCGCCCTTGGGGCAGATGAACCCCCGGCTGAACACATCCTCGCGGTCGCCTCGGGCGCCGGTCACCCGGGTGCCCTCGATGGTGAGGGTCAGCCCGCAGGTGGCTTCGCACAGGGGGCAGATACGCAGGGCGGTGCGGGACACGGGGCCTCCCAAGGGCGACGTTGCCTCTTGGCGGTGAGCATACCGACCGGTATGGACGGTGGCGAGGGGGTGCCGGAGTGAGGTCGGATACCCGCGGAACGTGGCCGTTCGGCCACCGGGGTCAGTCCAGTACTCGCGCGAGATACGCCCGCAGCAGCGCCCGTGTCTCCTCGATGACCTTCTCGTCGCCCTCGGGAGCGACCCGGAAGGCGAGGTGGACGAGGGAGTCGGCGGTCTCCACCGCGATCAGGAAGGTGCGGCGGAGCTCGTCGTCGGGTTCGCGCGCCAGATAGCCGGAGAGCAGGTCGGTGAGGCGGTCGGCGACGCGGTGGTTGGGTTCCGCGTGGCCCGAGCCGACCGGGATCTGGTTGCCGAAGTCGACGAGGGAGAAGCCGGGCGCGGTGCGCTTCATGGCGATGTACTCGTCCAGGACGGCGTCCACCGCCGCCCGCCACCCTCCCCCATCGCCACCGGCCTCCTCGAGGCGCTCGGTGACGCGCTCCGTGTAGCGCTCCAGGTTCCGCTGGGCGAGGGCGTCGGCCATCGCGCGCTTGTTCCCGAAGAAGCGGTACACCGAGCCGATGGGGACGCCGGCGCGCACGGCCACGGCCCGGGTGCTCAGCGCGTCGTAGCCGACTTCGTCGAGGAGGTCGGCGCAGGCGTCGAGGATCCTGGTCAGCCGTTCGGCGCTGCGCCGCTGCACGGGCGCACGACGGAGCGATGTCGTGTGGGGCACGGGCTTCATGATGCCTTTCCGCCGCGGTCAGGAGAAGCTCGTACCTCAGTACGGAACTGGGTGCCCATAGCACTCATTCGGGCCCCCGCGTGGATGCGGAACCGGGTGTCTTGCTGCCGTCGGGCGTGGCCTGCACCGCCGACTCCGTGATGTCCGCCGTACTCTCCACCGGTTTGCCGTGTACGGCCCACACGGTGCCGTCGTCGGCGTACAGGCGCGCGGTGACGTGGTGGGTGCCCTGCGGGACCAGGTCGGCCGCGAGCCGGTACTCGGGGACGCGGAGCCGGGCAACGGTGCGGCCGTCCACCAGAAGGCGGACCGTGCCGCGGCCCGCGACCGCGACCGGCTTCACGCCGGCGGGCGAGAAGCGGAAGTCGTGGACGGTCAGCCGGACGTCCCAGCTGTCGTCGGAGGCGTCGGGCTCCACCTCGATACCGACCTCCGGCGCGCCCTTCTTGCTCACCTCGCGGTAGTGCCGGCCCTGCCCGTCCGTGTCGTCGAGCACCTTGCCCACGGGGGACGGCGACACCCGGTCACCCTTCCGCGCCTGGGCATCACCGGACCCGCAGCCCGCCGATCCGGCCAGCAGCAGGGCACAGACCGCGAGCGCGGTGAGAAGTGCGCGCGACCACGACATGCCCGGGAGACTAGAACACCGGTCTGACAGCCGGATCCCCCTTGAGGCTGGTTCTTCGCCCCGGAAGTCGGATTTTCCCTGAACCTTTGTCGTCCCCTTGCGCCCGCGAAACCGCAATCCTACGGTGATGCATAGGAATCAGACGGCTCAGAGGGCGAGGAGCAGAGATGAGCGATGGGGGTACCTCCCGCGCGAGCGGGTTCGAGCGTGGGGGAGTCCGCAAGACCGCCGAGGGGCTGGCCCACCTCACCGGTTTCGGGAACGAACACAGCTCGGAGGCGGTGCCGGGCGCCCTGCCCGATGGCCGCAACGCCCCGCAGCGCGCACCGCTCGGCCTCTACGCCGAGCAGCTCAGCGGTACGGCCTTCACCGAGCCGAGGGCGCACAACCGCCGCTCGTGGCTCTACCGCATCCGTCCCTCGGCCGCGCACCCGCCCTTCACCCGCACCGACAACGGCGGGATCCGTACGGCGCCCTTCACGGAGTCGGTGCCCGACCCGAACCGGCTGCGCTGGAACCCGCTGCCCGCACCCTCGCCCGGCACCGACTTCCTGGCCGGCCTGTGGACCCTGGGCGGCAACGGCGACGCGACCCGGCGCACCGGCATGGCCGTGCACCTGTACCACGCCGACTCCTCCATGGACCGCGTCTTCAGCGACGCGGACGGCGAGCTGCTGATCGTCCCGGAGCGCGGCGGGCTGCTGCTGCGCACGGAGTTCGGGCTCCTCCATGTGGAGCCGGGACATGTGGCGTTGATCCCCCGTGGGGTGCGCTTCCGTGTGGAGCTGCTGGATGCTTCAGCCCGCGGATATGTGTGCGAGAACTATGGGGCACCCTTCCAGCTCCCCGACCTCGGCCCGATCGGCGCCAACGGCCTCGCCAACGCCCGGGACTTCAGGGCGCCGGTCGCCGCGTACGAGGATGTCGAGGGCCCGGTCGAGGTGGTGAACAAGTTCTGCGGCCACCTCTGGACCGCGACCTACGACCACTCGCCGCTCGATGTCGTCGCCTGGCACGGCAACCATGTGCCGTACGCCTACGATCTGCGCCGCTTCAATGTGCTCGGCTCCATCTCCTACGACCACCCCGACCCGTCGATCTTCACTGTGCTCACGTCCCCGTCGGACACCCCGGGCCTGGCCGGCGTGGACTTCGTCGTGTTCGCCCCGCGCTGGCTGGTGGGCGAGGACACGTTCCGGCCGCCGTACTTCCACCGGAACGTGATGAGCGAGTACATGGGGCTCATCGAGGGCGCCTACGACGCGAAGGCCGAGGGCTTCGTGCCCGGGGGCGGCTCGCTGCACAACATGATGTCGGCGCACGGACCGGACCGGGAGACCTTCGACCGCGCGAGCGCCGCGGAGCTGCGCCCGCAGAAGATCGACGACGGCCTGGCGTTCATGTTCGAGACCCGCTGGCCGGTGACGGCGACGGACCAGGCGGCGCACGCCGACCACCTCCAGCAGGGCTACGACGACGTCTGGCGGGGCCTGCAGCGCCACTTCCGCCCCACGCACTGACAACTCCCCACCGGCCCACGGCCCTTGCACCGATCCCTCCCTACCGGTACGGATGGCCCCGTGACCTCCTTCGCCCCGGATTCGATCGTCCTGAACCGCAAGCTGCCGCTCTGGTACCAGGTGTCGCAGTCGCTGCGCGCCTCGATACTCGGCCGCTCGCCCCAGGATCCGCTGCGGCTGCCCACGGAGGAGCAGCTCGCGGGGCACTACGGCGTCAGCGTGCTCACCATGCGACAGGCGCTGAAGGAGCTGGAGGACGAAGGGCTGATCACCCGCCACCGCCGTCGCGGCACGTTCATCGAGCCGGACGTCCGACGGGCCACGCCGGTACGGCTGCTGGGCTCGGTCGACGCGATCGTGGCCCAGCAGTCCGGCATGACGACCGAACTCCTCGACCACGGCAAGGTGTCCGTACCGCCCGAACTCGCCGAACACTTCCCGGACTTGACCGAGTTGGCGGCATACCACCGCCTCCGCGGCGACGAGAAGACCGGCGAGCCCACGAACCACGCCCGCAACCACATCCGCCCCGAACTGGCGGCGCGCCTCGACCCGGACGACCTGATCCGCTGGCCGATGACCAAGGTGCTGCGGGACATCGTCGGCGCGGACATCAGCCGCATCACGGACACCGTGGAGGCCCGCCTGGCCGACCCGGAGACCGCCCGCCTCCTCCAAGTCCCGCTCCTCAGCCCGATCCTGCACTACACGGGCATCACCTACGACACCCGGGGCAGGGTCCTGGACGTGGCCGTCATCCACTACCGGGGGGACCGTTTCTCCTTCTCGGTCACGCTCGACGTCGCGAACTGAGGTCGTCGTACGATGCCGAGCGTGACGCACGACGACGCTCCGTTGCTCGCGGACCTCATGCCGTGGTCCGTCGCACCGATCCGGCTCGGCCGGGGGTGGCCGACGGCACCCGACGCGGCAACCCTGAGGGCCCGCTGGGACACCCTGATGAAGGCCGAAGTCCCGGACCGGGAAACCCTGTTCGAGCCGACCCGCTCCCGCACTCTCCACTCGGCGGTGCCCCAACTCCCGGGCCAGTCCAGCGGCACGGAGAAACTGGTCCGCGCCACCGGCCCCTGCCCGGAGCCGGTCCGCGTCCTGCACGCCCCCTTCGAGGAGCAGTGGCTGATCCCCGACCACCGCCTGATCGACGTGGCCCGGCCGGAGTTGTGGCGGGTGGCGGACGAACACCAGGTCTTCGTGGTCGAGACGTCCCCGAACACCGCCGGGCCACCCGTTCTCACGTCGTCGCTCCTGCCGGTCCTCCGCCCCGGCCGCGTCCGCCCCCTGTACCGCCGTCCGGGCGGCGAGGAACCGAACCTGGCACCGGGCCTGCTGGAACACCTCGCCGGCCGCCTCGGCCACTCCCCCGCCCCCGTGGACCTCCTCGCCTGGACGGTGGCGACGGTACGCCCCGGTCCGGCCGTACCCCTGACGGCGGATGCCGAACTCTGGGCACACTGCGTCGAGTTGGGCCACCGCATCCTCTGGCTGACGCGCCGCGACGGCGACCGCCCCAAACTCCCCGGCGGTCGACGCCCCTACGTCCGCGCCCCGCTGCCGCCCCTCCCCCTCACCCTCCACTACGACCGCGACGAGGAGACCCTCCACCTCGACGAGGGCCGCATCTCCCCGGTCCCGCCCGAGTCCTGGGACTTCGAGGTGAGCGGGGTACGTGTTCTGGAGGAGTGGTTCACGTCCCGGACGTCAGAGTCCGCCGCCCCGGGCACCCTGGCCGCGATCCGCCCGACGACATGGCAACAGACATGGACGTCGGAACTGCTGGAGCTGATCACGGTGTTGGCGTTGCTGGCGGAACTGCGGCCACAGCAGGAGGAGTTGGAGGTGACGGACCGGATCACGGCGACGGAGCTGCGCAAGGCGGGCGTCCTACCGGTACCGGACGCAGCACGCCGCCCGGCTTCGGTTTTGGACCACCACGAAGAGGGCCCCGAGGGTCAATTCGCGCTCATCTGAGGAACCCAGGGGCGCGGGGCTGTATTTGATATGCGGCTCCGCCGCGTGGGCGCGCCCAGCCACAGCGAACCCGCACCCGCCTACGAACCGTCCCCCCGCGGCGCAAACGCGTCCAAAACCTTCCCAAGCGCCATATCAAACACCGCGTCCAGATCAATGGGCCCCGGATCCTCCATGAACGCCGCAGCCATCCGCGGATACGCCCCACCCGCGATCTGACTCCCCAGGTACGCGATCCGCACCGCGTTCTCCTGCTCCTCGGACCACGGCAACGACCGCGACCGCTCAGCGGTCGCCAGCTCATTGCTCACGTACATCGTCACGACCCCGTTGAGCAGCCCGACGAGCTGCATCTTCGTGCCGTACGTCGCCTCGACCGGATCGAGACAGGCGAGACAGTGCTCCAGATACCGCAGCGCGTTCGGGCTGAAGCCGTACACCGGTGACATCAACCGCGGCAGCCAGGGATGCCGATGCATCAGCGTCCGCGTCTGATGGGCGACCCGGATCATGTCGGCCCGCCAGTCCCCCGACGGCTCCCACTCCTCGTGCTCCCCGCTGACCGCGTCGACCATCAGCTCATACAGATCCTCCTTGCGGGGGACGTAGTTGTAGAGCGACATCGTGCCGCACCCCAATTCGGCCGCGACATGCCGCATGGACACGGCGTCCAGCCCCCCGCCGTCGGCGATCCGCACCGCCGCCGCCGCGATGTCCGCGCGGCTGTACGCGGGCTTGGGCCCCCGCCCCGTCCGCTCAGGGCGCGCCCAGATCACTTCGGGTACGGCCGCTCGGTCCGCCATTGATCATCACCTCGCCCATCATCCTAGTTACGTACACCGTACGTAGTGCGCCATGGTCGACCCATGACTACTACGTACGCTGTACTTAGTGAAGGTCTGGAGAAGCGCTTCGGCGCCGTGCACGCCGTGCGCGGGCTGGACCTGGCGGTGGCGCGGGGCACGGTCTGCGGAGTCCTCGGGCCCAACGGCGCGGGCAAGACCACGGCCGTCCGGCTGCTCACCACACTGCTGCGGCCCGACGCGGGCTCCGCGCGGATCGCCGGGCACGATCTGGTCCGGGAGGCTTCGGCCGTACGGCGCCGGATCGGCGTCACCGGGCAGTACGCGTCGGTCGACGGCGACCTCACCGGCCGGCAGAACCTCCGCCTGTTCGCGCGGCTGCACCGGGTGCGAGGGCCGGCGGAGCGGGCCGCAGAGCTGCTGGACCGCTTCGGCCTGACCGAGGCCGCCGACCGCGCCGCGTCCACCTACTCCGGCGGGATGCGCCGCCGCCTCGACCTGGCGGCGAGTCTCATACGACGCCCCGACGTGCTGTTCCTGGACGAACCGACGACCGGCCTCGACCCGGCCAGCCGGAACCAGATCTGGGACGCCGTAAGAGACTTGAAGAGGGAGGGTACGACCGTGCTGCTGACCACGCAGTACCTGGAGGAGGCCGACCAACTGGCCGACGACATCGTCCTGGTGGACCGGGGCCGGGTCGCGCACAGCGGGTCGCCGTCCCAACTCAAGGCGCTCATCGGCACCTACGCCGAGGTCGTCGTCGCGCACCCGGACGCGCTGCCGAAGGCGGCGGCTGTCCTCGACCAACTCACCGGCGCCGAGCCGTCGTTCGACCACGAGCGGAACACCGTCGGCGCGGTCACCGGCGACCCGACACTCACCCTGCCCCTGCTCGTCCGCGAACTCGACGCGGCGGGTGTGCCGTTGCTCGACGCGAGCATGCGGCCGCCGACCCTCGACGACGTGTTCCTCCGCCTGACGGACCGTAAGGAGCCTGCGGCATGAGCGCGTTGGCGTACGACGGCACCGCGATGCTCGGCCGGCAGCTGCGCCGGGTGCGGAACAATCCGGCGCTGGCGATCCTCACCCAGACCATGCCGATCACGATGCTGCTGTTCTTCGGGTACGTCTTCGGCAGCGCGCTGGCGATGCCGGGCGACGCCTACCGCTCTTACCTGGTACCGGGGTTGCTGGTCGCGACCGCCGCCAACGGCATCATGACCGGCATGTTCCAGGCCGCCCAGGACTCGCACCGAGGTGCGACGGACCGCTTCCGCACCCTGCCGATGAGCAGGGCGGCCGTACCGCTCGGGCAGGCGACCGCCGATCTTGTCGTCACGGCGGTCGGCACCGTGCCGTTCCTGCTGGTCGGTCTCGCGGTGGGGTGGCGGGTCGAGGGGTCGGCGGCCCGAGCCGCCGCCGCTGTGGGCCTGTTGCTGCTGTTCCGGTTCGCCTGCGCCTGGGTCGGCATCCTGCTCGGGCTGGCCTCGCGCAGCGAGGAGGCGGCCGGTCAGCTCGGCAGCGCGACCTTCATGCTGCCGCTGCTGTCCAACGCGTACATCCCGACCGACCGGCTGCCGGGCTGGCTGCGCGCGCTGGCCGAGTGGAACCCGATCAGCGCGGTGACCACGGCCCTGCGGTACCTGTTCGGCAACTCGCCCGTGCCCGAGGGCGCCGCCTGGCCGGTGGCCCATCCGATCGCCGGGTCGCTGGCGTGGTGCGCGGCGCTGATCGCCGTGTTCGCGCCACTCGCCGTACGCCGGTACGCGCGCGGCGAGCGCTGAGCTCGTCGCATGACAAAGGTGCCGGGCGCGGGACATGATCCCCGGCATGGAGCCTCTGCCGCCGCCCCTTGAGGGCGTCACCGTCGTCGCCGTCGAACAGGCCGTCGCGGCCCCCTTCGCCACCCGCCAGCTCGCCGACCTCGGCGCCCGGGTGATCAAGGTCGAACGGATCGACGGCGGTGACTTCGCGCGCGGCTACGACACCGCGGCCGGCGGTCTGGCCTCGCACTTCGTGTGGTGCAACCGGGGCAAGGAGTCGATCGCGCTGGACCTGAAGGACCCGCGCGGCCTCGATGTCGTACGGCGGCTGGTCGCGGACGCGGACGTGTTCGTGCAGAACCTCGCGCACGGGGCGGCGGCCCGGCTCGGGCTCGACGCGGCGACGCTGTGTGCGGCGTATCCCCGGCTGGTCGCCGTGGACATCTCGGGGTACGGGGCGTCCGGGCCGTACGCCGACAAGCGGGCCTACGACATGCTCGTGCAGTGCGAGGCGGGGCTGGTGTCGGTGACCGGGACCCCGGAGCGGCCGGTGAAGGCGGGGATCCCGGTGGCCGACATCGCGGCGGGGATGTACGCGTTCTCGGGTGTGCTCGCGGCGCTGGTGCGGCGCGGCACCACCGGGCGGGGCGGGCCCGTCGAGGTCTCGATGCTGGACGCGGTCGTGGAGTGGATGGGACATCCGCTGCATCACACGATGCACGGCGGAACTCCCCCGGCGCGCACGGGTCTTGCGCACGCCGTCATCGCGCCGTACGACGTCTATCCCACGGCGGACGGCGGGCAGGTGCTGCTCGCGGTACAGAACGACCGGGAGTGGCGGCGGCTGGCCGAACAGGTCGTCCAGAGACCGGAGTTGGGGACCGACCCCGACTTCGCGACCAACGCGGAGCGGGTGGTGAACCGGGAGCGCACGGACGCCCTCGTCGGTGCGGTGCTGGGTGGGCTGGCTACCGACGAGGCCGTGCTGCGGCTGGAGCGCGCGGGCGTGGCCTGCGCGCGCCTCAGGAACGTACAAGAGGTGGCGGAGCACCCGCAGTTGGCGGCCCGGGAGCGGTGGCGGGAAGTGGGGTCGCCGGTCGGGCCGTTGCGGGCGCTGCTGCCGCCGATCACCTTGCCGGGCGGAGGCGAGGCGCGGATGGGTGACGTGCCCGCGCTCGGGGAGCACACCGAGGCGCTGCTGCGTGCCGTGGGGATGGCGGACCAAGAGATCGCAGCACTACGCCGGGACGGTGTGGCGTCCTGAGCGCGGGCCCCCGGGAACTCCCGGGGACGCCGAGGACTTGCTCAGCGCCCGCCGAACAGCGAACGGCGCAGCCTGCGCAGCGGTGCGAAGAGCGAGACCCTGCTCACTCGCGCGCCCCTGGCGCTGCGTTCCTGCGTGGTGTCGCGCGAGGTGAGCTCGCGCATCAGCGAGGTCGCCTCTGCCGTCTCGCGCTGCGGGACGGCAGGGCCGCCCAGCACCGAGAGATGGCGGTCGAGGCGCGAACTCGTCGCGCTGCTCCCGCACGTGATCGCAGGGACCCTTGCCCTACTGCGCACTATCTGTTCCATGTCACTCCCCACCCGTACGAGTCCACCCGGCCCGGGCAGGGTAACCCTATCGCCCCAACCGGGCACTCGTGTATCGAGGTCTCAGGATTCACCTTCCCCGTAAGGGTGTTGACGACTCCTCCTTGATTACTCTCCGAATCCAACCGATTTCAGGGCGAGTTGGACAACTGGCTGCGTTGTGGGCTGTGGTGAGCCCCCGTCGGGCTCGACGGTCACTGCGAGTGATGTTGCTGATTTGTCGAGTCCGGTGGTGACCAAGGGCGTGTCGTCCTTGAAGAGCCCGAGGGAGCGCGGTTGCACATTGGGGCGCATCAGCCACAGTTGACGCACGCGCCCGCTCGGCGGTGTGCCGTATCCGCTCAGGGTGACGACCGCGCGCCCCTCCGACGCGGAGGCGATCACGCCGATGCTCCGACCCGCGGTGTCCGCGCCGGTGGTCGCACGGGCGTCGGGAGCTGCGAGAACGTGTGCGATCTCACGCGACTGCGCCTGCGCGGCGTCCAGCCTGTCCTGTGTCTTGTTGGCCTGCACGGCGAACAGCGAGGCCACGACGAGTGCGGCGGCGGCCGTCGCGGTGGCGAACGGCACGAAGAACGGCCGCCGTTGGGGCACGCGGGCGCGTGACGCCTGCGGCTCCGCGCCCCACACATGGGCCGGCAGCCGGGGCGTGTACTCCCGCGTCTCCCGCCCTCGCTCCCGCAGCGGCCCGGGCTCCTGCGGGGTGTTGCGTATCGCGGACAGCACCCGGTCGCGCATCGCGAACGGCGGCTGGGCGGCCTCGGACCACGCGAGGCGGACCGCGTCCTCGGCCAGGGCGCGCACCTCGAAGGCACAGCGCTCGCACTTCTTGAGGTGCTTCTCGAACTGGGCGCGCTCGCCGGGTTCGAGGGCGTCGAGGGCGTAGGGGGCGGCGAGCGAGTGGAGATCGCCCCGGCGGAAGAGTCGGGCGAGGACGCTCATGCGGCACCTCCCAGGCAGTCGCGCAGCCGGGTGAGTCCGTCACGCATACGGGTCTTGACCGTGCCCAGCGGCAGCGAGAGCCGCTCGGCCACTTCACGGTACGTATAGCCGTCGTAATAGGCGAGAGTCACGGACTGCCGCTGCAGGGTGGTGAGCCGGTCCAGGCAGCGGCGCACCAACTGGCGCTCCAGGCCTGCCTCGACCTCCTCGGTCACCTGGTCGAAGGCCGGGTTGTGGGAGCGGCGGGCCTCGCGCTGCTCGCGGTCGACGGCCGCGCGGGCGCTGCGCACCCGGTCGACGGCCCGGCGGTGGGCGAGGGTGAGGACCCAGGACAGGGCGCTGCCGCGGCCGGGATCGAAGCGGGCGGCGGACCGCCACAGTTCGAGCAGCACCTCCTGGGACACCTCCTCGGACTGCGCGGGGTCGCGCACCACCCGGCGCACCAGTCCGAACACGGGCCCGGACACCAGTCCGTAGAGCTCCTCGAAGGCCTGCTGATCCCCTCCGGCCACCTGCACCAGGAGTTCGTCCGCCCCCACCCGTCCCCCTCTCGTCGACCGCACCCGGCCCCTCCTCTTCGACCGCACGCGGTCTGTCACTTCGCATCCCGTCACACGAGGCATTCGCAGCGGATGCCCCTAAGGATGGGTTACGGATCAGCGGACTTGAAACGCGGGTCACGAGCCGGATTGGAGTCCACCAAAAAAACTTTTCAGATTCGACCAATCCGGCCCGGCACCAGCTCCGAATCCCCGAGCGTCAGGCAAGTTGGCACTGAGGACGGACGGCATGACACCTATCTCCAGGAGCGGTGCGGGACGCAGGAAGCTCGCGGCCCTCATATGTGGCGCGCTCGCCGCCGGAGGGCTCGCAGCCGCCGGCACGGCCGCGCTGGAACCGGGAGTGGCCTCGGCCTCCTCCCACCGGGAGGCCCCCCTGATCTCGGGGACCCCCCAGTACGACAACACGGACCTCTACGCGTTTGTGAGCCCGGACAAGCCGGACACCACCACCATCGTGGCGAACTGGATCCCGTTCGAGGAGCCCGCCGGCGGCCCGAACTTCTACCAGTTCGCGGACGACGCCCAGTACGACGTGCACATCGACAACAACGGTGACGCGCTGGACGACATGATCTTCCGCTACACCTTCAGCACCCAGATCAAGAACAAGAAGACGTTCCTGTACAACACGGGTCCGGTCACCAGCCTGACCGACCCCGACCTCAACATCACGCAGTCGTACGACGTCGAGCTGATCAAGCTCAAGAAGGGCAAGGCGGTCTACAAGACCAAGATCGCCGACGACATCCCGGCGGCGCCCTCGGACGTCGGCGACGCGTCGATGCCGGACTACGCCAAGCTGCGTTCGCAGGCGATCTACAAGACGGCGAACGGCGGCGCGACCTTCGCGGGCCAGGCCGACGACCCGTTCTTCGCCGACCTGCGCGTCTTCGACCTGCTGTACGGCGGCAACCTCAGCGAGGTCGGCAACGACACGCTCAAGGGCTACAACGTCAACACGATCGCCCTCCAGGTGCCGAACGACCTGATCCGGCAGTCGAAGAACCACCCGACCGTCGGCATCTACTCGACGACCCAGCGCAAGAACGCCAAGGGTTACTACACGCAGGTCTCGCGCCTGGGCAACCCGCTGGTCAACGAGGTCGTCAACCCGCAGAAGGACAAGGACAAGTTCAACGCGTCCGAGCCCAAGGACGACGCGCAGTTCCTGAAGAACGTGACCGAGCCCGAGATCCCGAAGCTCATCGAGTCGATCTACAAGATCAAGGCGCCGAGCGAGCCGCGCAACGACCTCGTCAGCGTGTTCCTCACGGGCGTCAAGGACCTCAACACGCTCCAGCCGTACACGAAGCCGTCGGAGATGCTGCGCCTGAACACGTCGATCAAGCCGACCGCGCACCCCAAGCGGCTCGGTGTCCTGGACGGCGACAACGCGGGCTTCCCGAACGGGCGTCGGCTCACCGACGACGTGATCGACGAGGCGCTCCAGGTCATGGAGGGTGAACTCGTCGGTTCCAAGAACGACTTGGGCGACGCGGTCGACAAGAACGACAAGGGCTTCGAGAAGTACTTCCCCTACGTCGCCGAGCCGACCTCGGGTTCGCGCGGTCCGCTCGCCAAGGGCACGAGCAGCGGCAGTGACGTCAAGAACCAGCTGGGCGACGCGCTGCAGCCGGCGGGCTCGTCCTCCAGCAACAACATGATGCTGATCACCGCGTCGGCGGCCTCGGGTGTGGCCGGAGTCCTGCTGATCGGCGCGGGCGTCGCGTGGTGGCGCCGCCGGATGACCCACCGCCCGTACTAAACCCCACCGACTGGCGCGGCCCGCACAGCTTCTTCCCCCACGGTGCGGGCCGCGCCACCCCTGCGTGACAACACCTCTCGGCAATACGGCAGTTGAACCACCCCAGGCGATGGAGGAACGGCATGGCCCCGCGCGAGCACGACAACAAGCCGACGGAGGGCGAGCCCGGCGAGACGCCGGTGGCGGCGGAGCGGGAACGCCAGTGGGAACGCGTGTGGGCGGAGGGCGAGACCGACGCCGAGGCCGAGACCGTCGCCGAGGCCGGCCCTGAGCGCGAAGCCAACTCCGTGGCGGCCGAGGTCAGTTCCGAAGCCGAGGCCGACTCCGAAACCACGACCGAAGCCGAGGCCGACTCCGAAACCACGACCGACCCCGAAGCCGAGGCCGACCCCGAGATCGAGCCCGAAGCAGGACCGACCGAAGCCGCAGCCCCATCGCCTGGGCACGACCACCCCCACCCCCACCTTCACGACCACGACCACGACCACGACGATCACGCCCCTCACCAAGGCGCGCCCGAAGGGGCCGTCGCCGATGAACGCGTCGCCGCCGTCCGTCGGGTCGGCGCCGCGGGCCGTCGCTGGCGGGTCGTTCAACTCGCCGGTTGTGCCGCCCTGTTGGCCGTGGCGATGACCGCCGGAGCGATCGCGATCGGCGCGGCGAAGGACAGCGGTGCCACCGGCGTCGCGGCCGTGTCCAGCGCAGTGTCGCCGGACCTGCTGGCCAGCGGGAGCCTGGACGCGAGCATCGCCGCGCTGCAGGCCCATCTCCGGGGCCAGCCCAGGGACTTCGACGGGTGGGCGACGCTCGGACTCGCCTATGTCGAGCAGGCCAGGACCAAGGGCGACCCCTCCCGGTACCCGCAGGCGCAGGCCGCCTTCACGCGGTCGCTGAAGATCTCGCCGGACAACGAGAACGCCCTTGAGGGCCGCGCCGCGCTCGCCGCCGCCCGGCACGAGTTCGCGGAGGCCCTCACCTACGCGGACCAGGTCCTCAAGGAGAACCCGTACAGCGAGCGCGCCCTGTGCTCCCGTATCGACGCGCTCGTCGAACTCGGCCGCTACGACGAGGCGTCGAAGGCCGCCGACCTGGCCGACGCCCGCAAGCCCGGCGTCCCGGTATTCACCCGCTACGCCTACGTCCACGAGCTGCGCGGCGACGTCAAGACGGCCCGCACCGTGCTGGAGCAGGCGCTCGCCGCCGCCACCTCCCCCGGCGACATCTCGTACGTGGCCGCCACGCTCGGCCAACTCGCGTGGAACCAGGGCGGCTACAAGACCGCCCTGGACTACTACGGCCGTGCCCTCGCCGCCGACGAGAACTACCTCCCCGCCCTGGAGGGCCGCGCCCGCGCCCAGGCCGCCCTGGGCGACCGCGCCGACGCCATCAAGGGCCTGGAACTGGTCGTCTCCCGCTACCCGCTCCCCCAACCCCTCGTGGAACTCGGTGAGTTGTACGAGAGCCGGGGTGCCGCGGGCGACAAGGCGAAGGCCGACGACCAGTACGCCCTCGTCGACGCCTGGATCGCCCTGGCCCGTGCCAACGGCGTCAACGCCGACCTCGACACCGCGCTCGCCGCCGCCGACCACGGAGACATCAAGTCGGCCCTGAAGGCCGCCCGCGCCGAGTGGGCCCGCCGCCACACCGTGCACACGGCGGACGCCCTCGCCTGGGCCCTGCACGTCAACGGCCGCGACAAGGAGGCCCTGGCCTACGCCCGTCAGGCCACGGCCACCGGCTACCACAACGCCTCGTTCATCTACCACCTCGGCATGATCGAGCTCGCCACCGGCCACAAGGCGGACGGCCGCGCCCACCTGGCCAAGGCCCTGAAGCTGAACCCGGGCTTCTCGCCGCTGGGTGCGAGCAAGGCCCGCAAGGCGCTGGAGGAGACCAAGTGAGGCCCGTCCGCCGTCTGTTCGCGTCCGCCGCGGCCGTCCTCACGGCCGCCGGCGCGCTCCTGCTCGTCCCCACGGCACCCGCGAGCGCGCACCCGCTGGGCAACTTCACGGTCAACCGCTACGACGGTCTCGTCGTCGCCCCCGGCGTCCTGCGCGTCACCCACATCGAGGACCTGGCGGAGATCCCGGCGACCCAGGCCAAGCCGGACATCAAGCGGCTGGGCATGACCGAGTGGGCCCGGCAGCGGTGCGACAAGGCCGCCGAGGGCAGCAAGGTCACCGTCGACGGACGCACGGTCGCGCTCACGCCCGGCGCCAGTACCGCACGGCTGCGGCCGGGGCAGGCCGGGCTCAACACCCTGCGGCTGGAGTGCGGTTCGACGGCACCACTGCCCAAGGGCAGCACGGTCGCCCTGGGCTTCCACAGCGCGGGCCTGACCACCGGGCCCGGCTGGCGGGAGATCACCGCGCGCGCCGACCGGATGACGCTCACCGGGGCGGACGTACCGAAGACGTCGGTGTCGCACGAACTGACCAGCTATCCCAAGGACTTGCTCTCCTCGCCGGCCGACATCACGAAGGCGTCGCTACGCGCGCGTCCCGGTGGTCCGGCCCTCACCGACGACGACCAGTCCCGGTCGGACTCGGCCGCGTCCTCCATCCTCCCGCGCGGTGCGGACCGTTGGACGGAGGAACTGAACAACCTGGTCGCCCGGCACAACCTCAGCGTCGGCTTCGCGGCCCTCTCCCTGCTCATCGCGATCGCCCTGGGCGCGATGCATGCACTCGCCCCCGGCCACGGCAAGACGCTGATGGCGGCCACAGCGGCGGCCCGGGGCGGTCGCGCCCGCCTCAAGGACGTGCTCCCCCTCGCCGCCTCGGTCACGGTCACCCACACCCTCGGCGTGATCGCCCTGGGCCTCCTGGTCACGGCCGGGTCCGCCGCGACGCCCTCGGTGATCGCCTGGCTGGGCATCGCGAGCGGTGTCCTGGTCCTCTTCGCGGGCGGCAACCTCGTACGCCGCGCCTGGCGCAACCGCCCACGCCCACAAGCCCCTTCGCACCCGCACCCCCATCCCCACGATCACGATCACAGTCACGAGACCGCCAAGTCCCCCCAGCGCTCACTGGTCCTCGCGTCCGCGCACGCCGAGGCCGGTGCCACGCACACGCTCGCCGAGGCCCACCCGCACCCCCACAGCCACAGCCACGACGACGACCATGCCCACGGTCACGACCACGAGCACCCCCACCCCCATGAGCACGACCACGATCACGACCATGGCCACACTCACGACCACGACCACGCCGTAGAACACACGCACGGCGGCTTCACGCACACCCACGCCACCGCTCCCACCCTGCGCGGCACGATCCTGCTCGGCTTCGCCGGCGGGCTTGTGCCGAGCCCGTCCGCCGTGGTCGTCCTCGTGGGGGCCGCCGCGCTCGGCCAGGCCTGGTTCGGGCTGCTGCTGGTCGTCGCCTACGGCGTCGGGCTCGCCCTCACCCTCACCGCCGCCGGATTCGCCGTCGTCAAGCTGGGTACAGGGATGAACCGAGTGCTGGACCGGCGCCCCCGCTGGACCACCAGCCCCATGGCAGTCCTGGTCCGCCGGACCCTGCCGTTGGCATCGGCGTCCATCGTCGTGGCCCTCGGGGTCGGTTTGGTGCTCAAGGGGGCGGCATCCGCACTCGGCTGAGCTACGTTTGTGGAGAATTGGCCCGGATGCGAATGGGGAGCGCCCATGCCCGAAGAACCGGGCACTGAACGTGTGATCGCGGGCCGCTACCGGCTCCTGTCCCCCCTCGGCGAGGGCGGCATGGGAACGGTGTGGCGGGCCCGCGACGAGGTGCTGCAACGCGAGGTCGCCGTCAAGGAGGTGCGCGCGCCGGCCGGACTGGCCTCCGGTGACGTGGAGCGGATGTACGCCCGGCTGGAGCGCGAGGCGTGGGCGGCGGCGCGGGTCGCCAACCGCAATGTGGTGACGGTGTACGACGTGGCGATGGAGGACGGCCGCCCCTGGATCGTCATGGAGCTGGTGCGGGGCGTGTCCCTGGCCGATCTCCTGGATGCCGAGGGCCCGTTGACGCCGCAGCGGGCCGCGCACATCGGTGCCGAGGTGCTCGCCGCGCTGCGGGCCGCGCACGACGCCGGGGTGCTGCACCGCGATGTGAAACCGGCCAATGTGCTGATGTCGAACGACGGCCGGGTGGTGCTGACGGACTTCGGTATCGCGATGGTCGAGGGCAGTTCGGCGCTCACCATGACCGGCGAGGTCATCGGTTCGCCCGAATTCCTCGCTCCGGAGCGGGCGTTGGGCCGTACGCCCGGGCCCGAGTCCGATCTGTGGGCGCTGGGTGTGCTGTTGTACGCGGCGGTCGAGGGCCACTCGCCGTTCCGCCAGAACACCCCGCTGAGCACGCTGCGCGCGATCGTCGACGAGGAACTGCCCACACCACAGCTGGCGGGGCCGCTCACCCCGGTCATCGAGGGGCTGCTGCGGAAGGACCCGGCCGAGCGGCTGTCGGCCGAGCAGGCGGAGCAGGACCTGCGGCTGGTCGCGGCGGGCGGTACGCCGCGCGCGACTACCGCGCCCACGGCGCCGTACACACCGACGATGGCGGGGTACCCGCAGGACTCCTTCTCCCGATCCGACTCGCGGACGCCGCCGCAGCCGGTGCAGGGCTTCGGGCCGCCGCCCGCCTCCTACTCGACGCCGACGGCCGCGGACGAACCGCACCGCAACCGGCGGGCGGCCGTCGTGATCATCGCGGGTGTGATCGCGCTGGCCCTGGCGATCGGTGGACTGACGTACGCGCTGTTGAACCGGGACAGCGGGAACAACGACGCGGGCAAGAGCACCAGCACCCCCAAGAGCCAGCCCTCGGACGGGACTTCGCCCAGCGCGAGCAGCGAGACCACGCCCGCCAGTGAGACGCCGAGTCCGAGCGCCAGCAAGTCCTCGTCGGCGCCGCAGTCGGTGCAGGTGTCCGTGGCGGGCGCCAACACCGACTATTCGGGGAGCTGTCCGCCGTCGAACACGAACGCGCCGACCTTCACGGCGAGTTTCACGGTGGGCAAGCTGCCCGCGGAGGTGTCCTACCGGTGGGTGCTGAAGAGCGGTTCGGTCTCCGACCCCGGCTGGAAGACGCTCTCTTTCCCGGCGGGCGGCGGGAAGACCAAGCAGGACCGGGTGTTCCTGACGACGTACTCGAACAGCGGGACGTTCAGGAACGAGATCAGTGTCGAGGTCCGTACGCCCGTGAAGACGACGTCCAACTCGGTGCCGTTCTCGGTGACCTGCCTGACGGAGACCCCGTCGGACGGGGCCTCCGCGTCGGACTCGGCGTCACCTACTGACGGGTGAGCTGTCAGGCGGCGCCGGCGAACACCGGCAGGTAGCCGCCGGACTGGCCGGCCGTGGTCGGGTGGTACGACTCGGTGATGCTCAGCAGGTTGAGGCTGTGCAGCCAGGAGCTGCCGGAGCAGATCTCGTGGCCGGTGAAGGTGGTGCGTACGTCGCCGAAGGTGAAGCCGTGGTCTGCGGCGCGCTTGGCGAGGGCGGCGTCGAGGTAGTCGGCCGCGCCGTTGATGGCGGTGCGCTTGGTCGCGGAGAGGCCGAGACAGGTGGTGCCGAGTCGGTAGAAGCGCGGGTAGCCGAGCACGACCACGTGCGCGGCGGGGGCTTTGGCGCTGATCGCCGAGTAGACCTTGTCGAGTTGGGCGGGGAGCGTCGAGTCGACGTACGCCTTCGCGGTGGCGATCCGGGTCAGGCAGGAGCTGTCGGACTGCAGGACGCAGGTCGTCATGACGTCGGCGAAGCCGGCGTCGTTGCCGCCGATGGAGATCGAGACGAGGGACGTGGCCGAGCCGAGCGGGCCGAGTTGACTCGCCAGAACATCACCCGTTCGGGCGCCGGAGCAAGCGGTGAAGTCGAACGTCGAGGGTGAGTGGGCGGCTGCCCAGAGGTAGGGGTAGGCCTTGGTGCTGCGGTCGCAGGAGCCGCTGGAGCCGATGTAGCTGCCCGCGCCGACGCCCGAGGAGTAGGAGTCGCCGAGGGCCACATAGCCGCCGGTGGCGGCGAGTTGGGACGCCTGCGCCGTCATCGCCCCGGTGAGGGCGAGTCCGGCGGCGAGGAGGAGCGAGGTCACGTATGCCGTAAATCGGGAACGTCTCATGGAACCTCCCTTAGCAGGATCTCTGCCACAACTGTCGTACCAACTACGCGCATTGACGGGAAGTGTCCATGCCAATAGAGAGGCCGCCGGGGTCATTGATTGCGCGTTCATGACAGCTCCGTGACAGACCGTCAACTCCCTTGAACCACACCGGTACATGACCCACGCTTTACTCAGCCTTGGTGCGGAACGCAACGCTCCACGGCTGTGCGCACGACGACGCGCGCACCCCCACATTCGCGCGCCGACCCGGGCGCGCCGCCTGGAGGAGGACTCCCTCGCAATGGCACTCCTGCGTAGCAAGAAGCTCCGGCTCGCCGCGATAACCGGCGCCGCCACCGCCGCTCTCGTCGGCGGGCTCACCGCACTCCCCGCCCAGGCCGCTCCGGCCACGGGCACCGTTCTGGCCGCCGGCTCCCCCACAGCCGTCGACGGCAGCTACATCGTCACCCTCAAGAAGAGCGCCGGCCTCAAGTCGTCCTCGGCCGCGGGCAAGGGGCTGATCAAGGAGTACGGCGGCACGGTCCAGAAGACGTTCGGCACGGCGCTGAACGGCTACTCGGCGAGCCTCTCCGCGACCGAGGCCGCGAGACTCGCCGCCGATCCGGCCGTCGCCGCGGTGGAGCAGAACCAGCGCGTCCACCTGACCGACACCACGCAGTCCAGCGCGCCCTGGGGCCTGGACCGCATCGACCAGGCCGCGCTGCCGCTCTCGGGGACGTACACCTACCCGGACAGCGCGGGCAGCGGGGTGACCGTGTACGTCATCGACACCGGCGTGCGGATCACCCACACCCAGATCAGCGGCCGTGCCTCCTACGGCTACGACGCGGTCGACGGCGACACCACCGCCTCCGACGGCAACGGCCACGGCACCCATGTGGCCACGACGATCGCGGGCTCGACGTACGGCGTCGCCAAGAAGGCGAACATCGTGGCGGTCCGGGTGCTCGACAACAGCGGCTCCGGTACGACGGCCGGTGTGATCGCGGGCATCGACTGGGTGACCTCGAACCACACCACCCCGGCGGTCGCCAACATGTCGCTCGGCGGCTCCGCCTCCACCTCGCTCGACACGGCGGTCGCCAACTCGATCTCCAGCGGGGTGACTTACGCCATCGCGGCGGGCAACAGCGCTGCCAACGCCTCCTCGTACTCCCCCGCCCGGGTCGCCACCGCGATCACGGTCGGCGCCACCACCAGCACGGACGCCAAGGCCAGTTACTCCAACTACGGTTCGGTGCTGGACATCTTCGCGCCCGGCTCCTCGATCCTGGCGGGCTACAACACCAGCGACACCGCCACCGCCACCCTGTCGGGCACCTCGATGGCGACCCCGCATGTGGCGGGCGCCGCCGCCGTCTATCTCGCGGGCCACACCTCGTCCACTCCGGCCCAGGTCGCCACGGCCCTGGTGAACGGCGCCACTTCGAATGTCGTGACCAGTGCGGGCACCGGTTCGCCCAACAAGCTGCTGAAGATCGTCCCGTAAGGCCCGTCCGCCTCATCCGAATGAATGTTCCCCGGAGGCAGCAGGCGTCTCTGGGGAACATTCATTCGGAGAGACACGAGAACCGGTGCAAGCGCCTTCCGCACCTTGACGTGCCAGGTCGGGCTGCGCCACATTGAAACCCGGCATCCGGCGCGCTGGGGGGCAAAGTCGCCAATGCAGACCTTGGGCATCAAGAGAACATCCACCGCCGACACCGAGCGGGCGCGACCAGGACCGGGGAGGGACCTGTCGGCGCTTTTCGCCGGTGCGGCCGCGACCATCGGGGCGGTCGGCGCGGTGCTCGCGCTCACCGGCTCCGGATCACCGCTGCGCGGACCGTTCGCATTGTTCTTCCTCTTCTCCGCGCCGGCCTCGGCAATTGCGGCGGCGCTGCGCGGACTTGATCCCTACGGCCGTGTTCTCGCGTCGGTCGCGGGCGCGGTGGTCGTCGACATGCTGGTCGCCCAGGGAATGCTGGCCGTGCACCGGTGGTCGATCGACGGGGGAATCGTCGCGGTGGCGGTGATCAGTGGCCTGACAGCGCTATCGGTATTCGTGCGGCATATGCGCGGCCGCACAACGGCTGACAAAGGAGTGTAACGGTCAAACCAACAAAAACGTGAGGTCTAGTTCCAGGCCTTGCCATACGGGTTCAATCATCAATACCGTCGTAATCTCACCCGCACTGGTCCATCATCGAGCGGCTCTAGGGGAGGGCTCAAGGACCGCGATGAACCGGCGCGGGGCGCGGTAGGGGGGTGCCGTGCTCGGTGACCGTACTTGTGACCGAGTCGTGCCGCGCGGCCGGCTTTCATGCCTTTCGGGGGTCGACCAGCTTTGCCAGCTCACCACGCGCGCACGGAGATCCATTTATCCGTGGCGCCTGTGAGAACCCCCCTTTCGAACCGGAGCACAGAGCCGGGCCGCCCAGGGGCGGGCGGTCCGCCGGACGAGAGGGACCAGACTCGTGAGTTCTGTTCTGCGCCCAGCCACATCGGGCCAAGATCCATTAATGTCGGCCAAATACCGGCCGATCTCCTCTCACCTGGCGATTACACCGCCGGTGAGCGTGGTGATTCCCGCCATGAATGAGGCGGAGAATCTCCCCTACGTCTTCAAGACACTGCCCGCGTGGATACATGAAGTGGTTCTTGTGGACGGCAATTCCACCGACAACACCGTGGAAGTGGCCCGCGAGCTGTGGCCCGGGGTCAAGGTCGTCGAACAGCAGGGAAAGGGCAAGGGAGATGCCCTGATCACCGGGTTCGAGGCCTGCAGCGGCGACATCATCGTGATGGTCGACGCGGACGGCTCGGCCGACGGCCACGAGATCGTCAGCTATGTCTCCGCCCTCGTCTCGGGCGCGGACTTCGCCAAGGGCTCCCGCTTCGCCAACGGCGGCGGCACGGACGACATGACGTTCATCCGCAAGCTCGGCAACTGGGCGCTGTGCACGATCGTCAATCGCAAGTTCGGCGCCCGCTACACCGATCTCTGCTACGGATACAACGCGTTCTGGCGGCACTGCCTCGACAAGATCGACCTCGACTGCACCGGCTTCGAGATCGAGACCCTGATCAACATCCGGGTGGTCAAGGCCGGCCTCAAGGTGCAGGAGATCCCCAGCCACGAGTACCTCCGCATCCACGGCACGAGCAATCTGCGCGCCGTGCGGGACGGGATCCGGGTGCTCAAGGTGATCCTCAAGGAGCGCTCCAACCGGCGTGCGCTGCGCAGCCGTTCGCACTCCACGATGATCGACACCCTCGACGCGCAGCCCACTTCGGTCCGGGGAGAGGTGTCTTGAGCAGTCCCGACATCTCTGTCGTGATCTGCGTCTACACCGAGGACCGCTGGGAGGACATCCTCGCGGCGGTCTCCTCGGTGCGGGCGCAGTCGCGGCCCGCGCTGGAGACGTTGCTGGTCGTCGACCACAACCCGGCTCTCCTGGACCGACTCACCAGGGAGTACAAGGACTTCGAGGAGAGCGGCGAGGTCCGTGTGCTGGCGAACGCGGGCCCCCGCGGCCTGTCCGCCGGCCGCAACACCGGCATCGCCGTCTCGCGCGGCGAGGTCATCGCCTTCCTCGACGACGACGCCGTGGCCGAACGGGAGTGGCTGCGGCACTTCGCCGAGGCGTACGCCGATCCGAAGGTCATGGCCGTCGGCGGTCGTACGATGCCGATCTGGGCGTCGGGCCGCCGGCCGGCCTGGTTCCCCGAGGAGTTCGACTGGGTGGTGGGCTGCACGTACAAGGGCCTGCCGCCGGGCCGGGTGCGGGTGCGCAACGTCCTCGGTGGCAACGCCTCGTTCCGACGTACGGCGTTCGACGCGGCGGGGGGGTTCGCGACCGGCATCGGGCGGGACGGCGACAAGCGTCCGCTGGGCTGCGAGGAGACGGAGTTGTGCATCCGGCTCACGCGGGCCAGACCGGACGCGGTGCTGCTGATCGACGACCGGGCGGTGATCCACCACCGGGTGCCCGAGGCGCGCGAGCACTTCGGGTACTTCCGTACGCGCACCTACGCCGAGGGCCTGTCCAAGGCACTGGTGGCCCGAAGTGTGGGCGCCGACAAGGGACTTGAGTCGGAGCGCCGCTACGCCACCCGGGTCCTGCCGGCCGGGGTGGCACGTGGGCTGCGCGACGCCGTGTTCGCCCGGCCGGGCGGTGCGGGCCGGGCGGGGGCGATCGTCGCCGGGGTGTTCACGGCGGCGGGCGGGTATGTCGTCGGGAGCGTGAGGGCACGGCGGGGCGGGGCCATGTTCGAGGTGGCCGGGATCGATCGGGGGGACACACATGAGTGACACACCGGTGCCGATCCTCATGTACCACTCCGTCGCCGCCGCGCCGAACGACGCCACCCGTACCCTCTCCGTCGCGCCGGAGGCGTTCGCGGAACAGCTGGCGCTCCTCGGCGATCTGCACTTCACCCCGATCAACACCGCCGATCTGGCCGCCAGTTGGCGTTCGGGCAAACCGCTGCCCGAACGCCCGGTCCTGATCACCTTCGACGACGGCTACGAGGGCGTGCACCGGCACGCGCTGCCCGCACTCGCACAACACGGCTTCGCGTCCACCCTGTTCGTCTCCACCGGCTGGATCCGGGGCGCCTACGACACCGGGGGCGGCCTCGACACCATGCTCGACTGGGACCAGGTGCGCCAACTCGCTGACGCCGACGTCGAGATCGGCGGCCACAGCCACACCCACCCGCAGCTCGACCAGCTCGACGAGGAGACCCTGCGCGCGGAGCTGGTCCGCTGCAAGGAGATCGTCGCCGACGAACTCGGCGCGGTACCCGTCTCGTTCGCCTATCCGTACGGCTACTCCAGCCGCCGGGTGCGCAGCGCGGTGCGGGAGACGGGGTTCGCGCAGGCGCTCGCCGTCGGCAACGACCTCGCCCGCCGCCGGCAGGGGCCGTACGCCCTGCGCCGGGTGACTGTGCGCCGCAGTACGGGTGTCGAGGAGTTCGAGCGGCTCGTCGAGGGCCGTGCGATCGCCCGCAACTTCGCCAGGGACCGGGTCCTCACCCAGGGCTACGCCATGGTCCGCAGAGCTCGACAGGTCCGCCGGAAGGCCAGCCGTTCCCGTGTCTGACACGACGACCACCACCCAGGACGCAGTGCCCGAGACCGAAGCGCCCCAGCAGCCGGGGCGCCGTCTGCGCCTGCCGGGGAGGCGCAAGTCCCCCGGCGGCAGCCCGCTGTTCCGCAACGCCTACGCCCTGATGCTCAACACCGGGATCTCCGCGGTGCTCGGCCTCGGCTACTGGCTGATCGCGGCCCACTACTACTCGGCCTCCGCCGTCGGACAGGGTTCGGCGGCGATCGCCGCGATGAAGCTCCTCGCCGGGCTCACCGCGGTGACCCTGACGGGCGCCCTGGCCCGGTTCATCCCGGTCGCCGGACGCGCCACCGGACGCCTCATCTTCCGTACGTACGCGGGCAGTTCGGTCGTCGTCGCGTTCGGGGCCGGCATCTTTCTGCTGACCCTGAACACATGGGGGCCGTCGTACCGCTTCCTGCACGGTCCGGTCAACGCGCTGGGCTTCATCGTCGCCGTCGTCGCCTGGAACGTGCTCACGCTCCAGGACGGGGTGCTCACAGGACTGCGCAACGCGCCCTGGGTGCCGGTGGGCAACACCGTGTTCTCCGCGGTGAAATTGGCGCTGCTCGTCGGGCTGGCGTCGGTGTTCGCCACGAGCGGGGTCTTCGTGTCGTGGGTCGCCGCGATCGCGTTCTCCGTGGTGCCGCTGGGCTGGCTGGTGTTCCGGCGGCTGGTGCCCCGGCACATCAAGGCCACCGAGGAGCACGCGAAGCCGCCGACGCTGAGGGAGATCGGGCGGTTCCTCGCCGGGGACTACACCGGCTCGCTGTTCTCGCTCGCCGTGGTCTATCTGGTGCCGGTGATCATCGCCTCGCAGGTCAGCTCCGAGGACAACGCGTACTTCTACATCACCACGACGATAGGCGGCACGATCAACCTGCTCGCCATCAACATGGGCGCCTCGCTGACCGTCGAGGGCTCCCACGACCCGGCGCGCATCGCCGCCAACACCCGGGCCGCGCTCAAGCGGATGGCCCGCATCATGCTGCCGATCTGCGGGCTGCTGTTCATCGGGGCGCCGTACATCCTGGGCGTGTTCGGCGCGGGCTACGCGGACGCGGCGACACCGCTGCTGCGCTGGTTCGCGGCGGGCGCGCTGCTGCGGGTCGTCATGGAGACGTACTTCGCGGTGCTGCGTGCGCAGAGCCGGACCGGTGGACTCGCCTGGCTGCAGGGCCTGTTGTGCGTTCTGGTGCTCGGGCTGACACTGCTGCTGCTCCCCCGCATGGGCCTGACCGGCGCGGGCGTCGCCGAGATCTCCAGCCTCGCGGTGATCGTGACGATCACCGCGCCCAAACTCTTCAGGACGCTCAGGGCGGCGCCGCCCACGGAACTGCCCGAGGACGCGGCACCGGACGGTGATCTCGCCGACCTGGGGGCGCGCGAGGTCCCGGCCGCGTCGCGCCGTCGCGGCCCGGCCTGGGCGCTCGACTCCGACACCCTCGCGCTCGGCATCCACGTGGACTTCGACCACCTGGAACGGCGGCCCGACGTACGGCCGGGTCCCGGCACCCCGCCCGCCGGCACGCCCATCGTGTCCGGGGAGCACCGGCCGACCTGGGCGCTCGGCATCAAGCGGTCCGAGATCGTGGGACTGCCGGTGGAGGAGAGGGAACCCGGCTCGGAGTCGTCATTGAGCCCGGCCGCGGAGCCCGAGGTGGACGCGCCGTTCGAGCCCGCCAACGGCTCCGACCGGGTGGTCGTACCGGAGGCATCGCTCGTACGGCAGCAGGCCCGGGAGGAAGCGGCGGAGATGGAGGCGCAGGAGGCCGAAGTGCCGCCGCCCGCCCGCCCGTTGTCGCTGCGCGAGCGCCTGGTGCCCACCCGTCCCGGTGTCGTCCTCGGCTGTCTGCTGGTCGCCGCGCTGCTCCTGTACTGGGTGCCCGCGCTGCGGCTCGGCGAGTCCGACCTCGACCGTATGGGCGGACTGGGCCTGATCTCGGTACTGCCGCTGCCCACGCTGGTCGGGGCCGCGCTGCTGATCACGGTGTTCGCCTCGCTGCTGTGGCTGGGCCGTGAGCACAAGGTGCTGCTGCTGATCACGCTGCTCGCGACGGTGGTCTCGCTGCATGCGCTGCCCGCGGTGATCGAGCCCGAGCCGCGTTTCCCGACGGCCTGGCAGCACCTCGGGTTCATCGACTACATCGACCGCACCGGGTCGGCCGTACCCGACCTGGACGCCCGCTGGAGCTGGCCGGGCTTCTTCGCGGCGGCGGCGTTCATCGGCAAGGCGTGCGGGATCACCGACTGGACCGAGGTCATCCGCTGGTGGCCCACCGTCATCCAACTCGCCTATCTGGCACCGATGTTCCTGCTGGTGCGCTCGCTGCGGGCGAGCTGGCGGGCGAAGTGGACCGGCATCTGGATCTTCGTGCTCAGCGGCTGGGTCGGCCAGGACTACTTCTCCCCGCAGGGCTTCACCTTCCTGCTCTATCTGGCCTTCGTGGCGATCCTCCTGGTCTGGTTCCGGGCACCGGGAGTCCTGTGGACGAGGATGCGGCCCGGCGAGGCCGAGGTCGAACCCACCGACCGGCGCCAACAGGCCGTCCTGCTCCTGGTGTTGATCGGTCTGTTCGCGGCGAGCGTCCCGGCCCACCAGCTCACCCCGTTCGTGATGCTGGGCGTGCTCACGGTCCTCGTCCTGACCGGCCGTTCCGAACTGCGCGGTCTGCCCATCCTGTTCGCGGTGCTGGTCGCGGTGTGGATCGGTTTCATGGCCGAGCCGTACTGGTCCGGACACTTCAACGACCTCTTCGGCGGGGTCGGCGGCGTCGGCAGCAATGTCTCGACGTCCGTCTCCGGCCGTATCCAGGGCGGCAGTTCGACCCACAAGCTGGTCCTCTACACCCGCGTCCTGCTGGCCGGCGGCGTCATGGCCTTCGCCTGCTGGGGCTGGTGGCGCCGCCGAGACCACAAGTACCGCGAACGCTCCCTCCTCGTCCTCACCTTCGTCCCGTTCCTGGGCTTCGGCATGCAGTCCTACGGCGGCGAGATGGCGCTGCGCGTCTTCATGTTCGCGGTGCCGGGCGCGGCCCTGCTCGCGGGTCTCGCCCTCTTCCCGCGCACCGGCGTCACAGCCAAGGAGCGCGAGAAGGACCGGATGAGCCTCGCCCCGCTGGCCGCGCTGGTCGCGGGCCTGGTGCTCATGGGCGGCTTCCTGGTGGCCCGTTGGGGCAACGAGGGCTTCGAGCGGGTGCGGCCCGGCGAGGTCGCGGCCATGAACTACGTGTACGCCCACGACAAGCCGACCGTACGGCTGCTGTGGCTGAGCAACGACACGGTCAACGACGTGACGCCGGCGATGCCGTGGGGCGCGAAGGACATGGAACGGGTCAACTACGTTCCCACGCTGGCCCCTTCGGACCCGGTGCTGGTGTCCGGTCTGGTCAAGGCGCTCAAGGACGCGGGCCCGAACTCGTATCTGATGCTCAACAAGAGCCAGGTCGTCTCGCTCCAGCTGGACGCGGGCTACTCGGCGACCTGGGAGTCCCGGCTCATCCAGAACCTGGACAACCGGCAGGAGTTGAAGAAGGTCCTCGTCAACGACGACGTGACCATGTACGCGCTGCGCAAGCAGCCGGCCGGCGCGGTCCCGAAGCCCGATCCCGGGCCGATCGGACCGCAGATCACCTGGACCCCGTGGTCGGTGGTGGGCGCGCTCGCCGCCCTCGCACTGATCCTGATGCTGACGGCCCGCGAGATCGTCCGGGTCGCGGTGCGGCCGAGTGTGCGTCAACTGCGGTGGCTGCAGAGCAGTTTCTGGTTCTCGCTGCCCCTGCTGGCGGTGCTGCTGGCCTCGCTGGTGCAGCGGTTCCTGACGATGAAGTAGCAGGGTCCTACGGGGTCGAGTGGCTTATCGCGTGAACCACTTGACCCCGTAGGCCGCCAGGTCGAACTGCTTCCCGTCGACCTTCGCGCTGATCTGCCGGTCCAGTGTGTTCACGACCAGGACCGTCTTGCCGGTGGCGAGCACCTTGACGTTGGGTACGTCGTCCGCGGCGACCGACACGGTCTCAAACTTCGTACCGGGCCCGAAGGCCGCGTCGAAGCGGGAGACCAGGTCGTACATCGGCAGTTGCTTCCCGCCGTCGGAGCTGTCGGTCGGGGTCCACAGGCAGCCCGCGCAGTTCGTGCCCTTCTCCTCCTCCGGGTTCCAGTAGAAGCCGGAGGTGGCGCCGCCCTTGGCCATGGCGATCAGGCCGGCGGCCTGCACGGCGACGCGGTGGGTCTCGGACCAGCCCTTGCGGTCGTCGTTGCCGTCGGCGGGCTCGACGTAGTACTCGGCCCACCACAGCGGCAGGTCGTGCGTCTGCTGCCGTACCCACTCGCTGACGGCGGTGAGTTTGTCGGTGGCCCCGAACTCGTTCGGCAGCAGCTCGTCGTCGTTGGTGTAGCTGGAGCCGTCGACGACCACGAAGTCGGCGCCGACCTTGTTCTTGTTCCAGTAGTCGAAGGCGTCGACGATCCGCTGGTCCATCGCACCCCAACCGCCCTTGAAGGTGCCGGAGGCGTTCGCGTCGCGCGGATCCACGCTGTCCATCACCAGATACGGCCCGCCGACCATGATCTTCGGGTTGACCTTCTTCAGCGCCTGGTAGACCAGGTTGTAGAGCTTGGTGTAACCCTCGTAGTCCCAGCGCTGTTCGGCGTTGTTCCAGAAGCCCTTGAACTCGTTCCACACGATGAAGTGGGTGACGTCCGGGTACCGCTTGGCGACGGTCGCGGCGAGTGCGGCGAAGTCCGCGTAGTGGTCCGGCTGCGGGGCCGTCTCCAGCGAGGCCTGGCTCCAGTCGGTGTTGTCGACGCCCGGCTTGCCGCCCTTCATCCAGTCCGGCGAGCAGCACAACGTGATCACCGGGGTGCCGCCCGACTTGCGGACGAAGTCGATCCGGCGGTCGAGGGCGCCGAAGTCGTAACGCCCCTTCACCGGCTCGGGGTTGTCGGCGCCCCAGCCCATGATGGCCTGGTCCTGCGGCAGTTGGGACTTCGCGAGCAGCCCCTCGACGCGTTCGGTCGCGGTGTCGCTGCCCTCGTCGGCGCTGTACTGGGTGTGGGTGAAGCCCCAGCCGACCTCCGGCCGGTCCTCGTCCGGGGGGCTCGCCGGGGTGCCGTGCACCTTGTCGCCGTCGCGCGAGGTGCCCGCGGTGCTTCCGCCGCCGGGAAGCGTGTTGATCAGGGTCACGATCAGAGCCAGTGCGGCCACACCCACGCCGAGCAGCGCGGTGAGCCGCCACCGTCGTGCCCCCGAATTCCACCCATGACGTCCCATCAAGGGCAACAGTAACGTCGGTGCCCCACGGTGGGGCAGGGCTCCACATGCACAGGCTTGTAACAGGACCGAGGGGACACACGGCCGACACGGAGGGGACACATCGGATGCACCGGACGCAGCCGACACTCGGGGGCGCACTGCGGAAAGCGGGTGCACACCGCGTCCGCGTGCCGGATCATGGCCCCATGTCCGCTAACCCACACGACGCTCTGCCGATCCGGCTCAACGTCGACGACTCCGACTCCCCGTCCGATGTCGTCGACGCGCTGTTCCTCGGCCGCTTCGCGACGGGCGAGCAGCCGTACTCGCACGCGGCGAACATCGACCGCGTACGGTCCGGGGCGACCCTGCTCCCGCCGGGCGCCCGTGTGCTGCGCGCCGCCCGCGACGACGACCGCAGCGCGACGCTCGCGGAGGGCGACGGCTGGACGCTGCTGATCTCCCGCTGGAACCGGGGCGCCGACGTCACGGTCACGGCGACCAGCGAGGAGCTCGCCGAGAAGGTCCTCGGCCAGGCGACCGACGGCGCGGCGGACGAGCCCGAACCCCAGCCGGAGAACGTGACGATGGGGTTCTGGTACGTCTCCCCCAGGCGCGGCCCGCACCGCACGACCCGGCAGATCTCGGCGGGCACGTGGGACGAGGTGCGCCCCAACTACACCGGTCCGGTGGCCGATGCCATGGACCGCCTGATGAAGACGACCCCGGAGGACATCGCGGGCCGGCTGCTGTTGCTGCACGGCCCACCGGGCACCGGCAAGACCTCGGCGCTGCGCACACTGGCGCGTTCCTGGCGGGACTGGTGCCAGGTGGACTGCGTCCTGGACCCGGAGCGGCTGTTCAGCGACGTCGGCTATCTGATGGACATCGCGATCGGCGAGGACGACACGACGGGCAAGGGCCGTTGGCGGCTGCTCCTCCTGGAGGACTGCGACGAGCTGATCCGCGGCGAGGCGAAGCACACGGCGGGCCAGGCCCTGTCCCGCCTGCTGAACCTGACGGACGGCCTCCTCGGCCAGGGCCGCAACGTCCTGGTGGGCGTCACCACCAACGAGGACCTGGAGCGCCTGCACCCCGCCGTGGTCCGCCCCGGCCGCTGCCTGGCCCGCATCGAGGTCGGCGCGCTCACCCGCCGCGAGGCGATCGGCTGGCTCGGCACGGAGGAGGGCATCGGCCGCGAGGGCGCGACCCTCGCGGAACTGTACGCACTGCGCCGGGGCACGCAGCCGACGTCGGTGCCGGACCAGCGGGAGGGGGCGGACGCGGGGTTGTATCTGTAGCGGCTCCGAGCTGTGGCAACTCCGGTTGCCCTAAGCCTCGTAGGCCGCCCGCAGGGCATCCCGCACGGCCGCCGCCGCGTCCTCCCGCGTGAGCCCCAGCCGCCGGACCTTCTCCGCATAGGCCTGCGCGGCCAACGCCGCCTCCCGCTCCGCCGCCGAACCCGCGGCAGCGATCAGCGTGCCGTTACGGCCCCGCGTCTCGATCACGCCGTCCGTCTCCAGGGCCCGGTACGCCTTGGCGACGGTGTTGGCGGCGAGGCCCAGCGACTCGGCCAGTCCCCGTACCGTGGGCAGCCGGTGGCCGACCGGCAGTGCTCCGGACCGGGCCTGGTCCGAGATCTGGGCGCGGATCTGCTCGTAGGGCGCGGCACTGTCATCGATGTGGATCTTCAAGGTCACGGCCCGATTGTCCCGCACCGGCCGGAAAATGAGAGGCACTACGGCGCGGCTCCGCCGTAGCGTGCGGCGACATGACAGTGAGCGTGCGCGACCTGCGTCCCGACGTCCCAGCAGACCTGGAGGGCTACGTTCGGGTCCGCGACCGGGCCTTCCCCTTCATGCTGTCCACCCCGGAGTCGATCGCCCACGACCTCGCCCATGCCCACCCGGACGCGCACTCGCGCAAGCTGATCGCGGAGGAGAACGGCGAGATCATCGGCACCGCCCAGATCGACATCGCCCACGACAGCCCGGAACCCGGCCAGGGCATGCTCAACGTCTTCGTGGACCCGGAGCGGACGCGCCACGGCGTGGGCTCGCTTCTGGTCCGCACGGCTGAGGAACACCTCGTCGCCCACGGTGCGACCAGGCTCTACTCCTGGGTCCTGGACGAGCCGGGCAATCGTGCCTTCGCCGAGCGGTCCGGTTACACCGCGAGCCGCCTGGCGCATCTCCTCCGTCTGGACCTTGCGCAAGGCGCCCTGCCCCCGCTCCAGGTCCCACCGTCCGGGGTCGAGGTCCGTTCCGGCTCGGACTTCTCCGCGGACCCGCGCCCCCTGTTCGAGCTGGACACGGAAGTGACGCTGGACGAACCCAGCGACATCGACGCCGAGCTCACGGATTTCGAGGCCTGGCTGGACGAGACCTGGCGACACCCGCTGTTCAGCCCCGAGCTGACCTCCGTCGTCCTCGTCGGCGGACGCCCGGCCGCCTTCAGCGCCGCCCGCACGGACGGTGCCACCCGCTACGGCACGTCGATGACCGGCACCGCCCGCGCGCATCGCGGCCGGGGCCTGGCCAAGCTCGCCAAGAACGCCTCCCTGCACCGCGCCCGCGCCGCCGGCTGCACGGAGGCGTTCACGGGCAACGACGCCGGGAACGAGCCGATGCTGGCGATCAACAAGTGGTTCGGTTATGAGATCTGCGCTACGGAGGTGCGGTATGTCCGTGAACTCGCCTGATTTGACACACCAGTTGGACATCGTCCTGGTCAAAGCGGGCCGTACGAAGATCCGTTACCCGGCCGAGCTTCTCTTCGACGACGGCACCCGCCTCGCCGTCCGTGCCCCGTGGGCGGGTGACGGCGTCCGCGACTTCGGCTTCGTGCGCTTCGAGCCCGGCGATGTGTTCACCGAGTACTACTGGCGGGACCGCTGGTTCGCGGTGAAGGAAGTCCGGGACGGCACCGGAGAGTTGAAGGGCTGGTACTGCGACATCACCCGCCCCGCGACGCGGTCCGGCGCCGAACTCGTCGTAGAGGACCTCGATCTGGACCTGTGGGTGTCCGCCGACGGCACGGACGTGCGCCGGCTGGACGAGGACGAGTTCGAGGAGAGCGGGCTGGCCACCTCGGACCCCGCGGCCGCGGCGGCCGCGGCCGCGCTCGACGAGTTGGAGGGGCTGGCCCGTGCGGGCGGGTTCGACGCGCTGCTGCGGTGAGGCCCGCTCACCCCATCACTCCATGGCGACCACCGCGTACCGCTCGTCGGCCACCGGCTTCCCCCACAGCAGCGGGTCGTCCGACAGCCGCTCCACGCGCACGTGCCCGGCGACGGGCGCCAGGAGCTCGGCGAGGCGGTCGGCGGGTATGCCGACCGGGCTCACCGTCCCCCAGCGGCCCTCGATCAGCACCAGCCGCCCGCCGGGGCGCAGCAGGCCGCGCCAGTGCCGCAGGACCCGGGCGGGGTCGGGCAGCGTCCACAGCACATGCCGGACGAGGACGACGTCGTAGCGCTGCTCGCCCACCGGAGGAGTCGCCGCGTCGCCGACCAGGAACGCCGCGTCGCGGCCGGCCAGCTTCGCGCGGGCGAGGTCGACCATCGCCGGGGAGAGGTCGACGCCGGTGACACGGTGTCCCTGCTCGGCCGCGAGCAGCGACAGGGTGCCGGTGCCGCAGCCGAGGTCGAGGACATCGGCCGCGCCGGCGGGCAGCCAGCCGCGCAGCCGGTCCGCCCAGGCCCGCCGGATCTCCGGGTCACGCAGGCCGTGATCAGCCTCTTCGTCGAAGGTTCGGGCCTCCGCGTCCCAGTCCACGTTCGCTTCAGATTCACTCATGGGCCCAGCGTGACACCCGCCACTGACAGTCCCATCGTGACAGCCGCCACAGACAGACCCGCGTCGATGAGTCACCCTCCCGGGAACGGTCTACCTCGTGAGAACACGAACCCGGGTGGACACAAGGAGGCAGCCATGCGCCGCGTAACCGTGCAGAAGCCCCTGAAGAAGTCGGACGCCCGTCGGGTGCGGGACGAGGCCGACGAGCGCCCTGTCGAGCGCCCCGAGGTCCGAAAGGACATCGCCCGCACCTGGTGGCCGGACGGCTGAGCCCGCCCGGAGACCGGCCCAGGCGTCAGCCCAGCCGCTTCCGGTAGTGGACGCGGTCGTAGGGCCCGTCCGTGCGCCGCTCGACGACCTCGTAGCCGAACTTCGGGTAGATCTCCTGGTTCTCCCACATCAGCGCGTTGGTGTAGAGCCTGACCTCGGGCAGGCCCAGCGCACGCGCGCGTGCGTCCACGAAGTGCAGCAGCCGCCGTCCCACCCCCGTGCCGTGCGCGTCGGGGTGGACGGCGATGCTGTCGAGGAACAGGTGACCGGTGCGCTCCTCGATCACCACGAGCCCGGTCACGGGGTCCCCCGTCACGAAGACGCGCCCTGCGGCCACATTCGCCATGTGGTCCGCCTCCATGGGCTGCGGCACCACACCGATGCGCGCGATGTAGTGGTGGTACGCCATGTCGGTCACGGCCTTCACGGCCGGTACGTCGGCGGGGACGGCCGCGCGAACGCCGGTGGTCATGAACGGTGCTCGACGGTGTGCGTACTGATCACGAGCATCCGGACACCCTCCGCGCTCGTCCACGGCCCGTGCTCCATGTCCGGGTGGCGGTACGCGTACATGCCCGCGGTGAAGGTCTCGCCGAGGCGCAGGTCGGTGAGGTCGCCCTCGAGGATGTACACCTCCTCGAAGTAGCCGTGCCGGACGGCGCCCTGGGCACTGGTGTCGGTCCCCGGCTCGTACCGCTGGAGCACGGTGGAGTCCCCGGAGACCGGATCCACCGCCAGCTCCTGCTCCCACACTCCGGCGGGCGCCCCGGCCGGCCGCCGCCAGGGTGCATCGGGGCGATGGAACTCGGACTGCGCTCTGCTCATCTGCGACACCTCTCCACCCGCACGGCACCCACCCCTCCCTGAGCCCTCGGTTAGCCCTGCCTTAACACGACCATAAGGATCTCCCTCCCCCGTCTCCAGCAGGCGATTCCGCGGTTTCCAGGGGCTAGCTTCTGATCACCCCACGGGATCCGTCCCCCGCGCCGCGAACCGTCCGAGGAGTTGGAGTTCCGCCATGCTCGCACGCCGCAAGGCCGCCGCTGCCGCCGTCCTCGGCATGGCTCCCCTCGTACTGACCGGGCTCGCCGCGACGCCCGCGGCGGCGCACGGTTCGATGGGGGATCCGGTCAGCCGGGTCGCGCAGTGCTACGCGGAGGGCCCGGAGAACCCGAAGTCGGCCGCTTGCAAGGCGGCGGTCGCGGCCGGCGGCACACAGGCGCTCTACGACTGGAACGGCATCCGGATCGGCGACGCCAACGGGCAGCACCGGACGCTGATCCCGGACGGCAAGCTGTGCAGCGCGAACAACGAGGAGTTCAAGGGTCTCGACCTGGCCCGCGCGGACTGGCCGGCGACGAGCGTGAGCAGCGGCTCGTACACCTTCAAGTACCGCGTGACCGCACCGCACAAGGGCACCTTCAAGGTGTACCTCACCAAGTCCGGCTACGACCCCTCGCAGCCGCTCGCCTGGGCCGGCCTGGACCTGGAGCACCCGGTCGCGACGGCCACCGACCCGGTCGCCTCGGGCGGCTTCTACACCTTCTCCGGCACCCTCCCCCAGCGCTCCGGCAGGCAGCTCCTGTACGCGATCTGGCAGCGCTCGGACAGCCCGGAGGCGTTCTACTCCTGCTCGGACGTCAGCTTCGGCGGGAGTGGGACGGGGGCCAACGGCGGTGGTACGGCGGGCAGTTCGACGCCTACCCCGGCCGCCCCGACCACTCCCGCGCCGTCCGCCTCCGCCCCGTCCGACGAGCAGATCGCGGCCGGGGCCGACAAGTCGACCGTAGAGCACCAAGGTCACGGGGACGCGGACGCGAGCACCTCGGCAGAGCCGGCCGCCGCCACGACCCAGGTCAACGAGCCCCAGCCCGCGGGCAGTTCGCAGAAGCTCGCGGCGACCGGCAGCAACGACAGCTCGCCGTATCTCGTCATCGGCGGCGCGGCCTCCCTGGCGCTCGGCGCCGCGGCCCTGTTCGCCTCGGTCCGCCGCCGCGCGACCAACGGCGGTGGACGGCACGGCCGTTAGTACGGCCGTCCAGGGGGCGGGGTCTGTCCGGCGGCTCAGGTCGGACAGACCCCGCGATGTGCCATCAGCTCAGTGCCGACAGGCAGTTGGTGGTGGTGGCGTGCGCCGGATCGAGGGCGTTGGCGACCTCGTGGAAGGCGATCCGGTCCGACAGCCCGAGCAGGGCGTGCTCGGACAGATCGACTGAACACAGGTTCTGGATCAGCACGTTGTGCACGTCGGATCCGCTCAGGAACTGACTGCTGTACGGCGTGACCACCTCGTCGTACCGGGTGGCGATGACCGTGTAGTGGACGCCGGGGACGGTGTCGCCGCCCGCGTTCAGCTTGGCGAGGAAGGCCGAGCCGGCGATCTGGTCGGCGAGGGCGGGGGTGGTCGCGGAGATCACGTCCTCGGCACCCGGGAAGTACGGCAGGAGTTTGGTGAGGCCGTCCAGGGTGGTGCCGTGGTTGTCGGGCGCGATGCCGACGAAGGTGTCCACCTTGGCGGCTCCGCCGAGGAACTTGAGGTAGTAACGGGGCATCATGCCGCCCTGCGAGTGACCGACGAGGTCGACCTTGGCGGCGCCGGTCGCGGCGAGCACCTTGTCGACGTAGGCCTGGAGTTGCTCTGCCGACTTGTCGATGGGGCCGAGGCCGTAGATGAGGGGGACGCCGGGGAGCTGGCCGTAGTCGAGGGAGAAGACGCAGTAGCCGCGGGCCTCCAGGTACGGCGCGAGAACCAGCCAGTTGTCGGTGCTGTTGGCGAAGGTGCCGTGTACGAGGACGACCGGGTCGGGGTGGGCGGCGGAGGGCTTACACGTGTAGTCGTTCCAGCCGGTGCTCGGGGTGCTCGCCGCGTGGGCGGCGGTGGGGAGAGCGGCGACCGCGGCGGTCAGGAGCAGTGCGGTCAGGGGTCTGAGCACTCGTTTCCAGGGCAGCATCGTGTGATCTCCTTGCGGCTCAAGGGAGTTTCGACGGCCTTACGCCCTGTGATCCGGATCACAAGAATGCTGTTCACTCGTCAAGTTACGAGCGAGTAGGTGAAGTGTGAAGTTACGCGTCAGTAAAAACTTCCAGTGATAACCGGTCACCAGGTGGGCCTGATGGGACCGTAGGGCGCAATACGCACCAAACGGTCACACAACACGCGCACTTCACTCTCCCCCAGTAGTTCGACCCACGGCTGCACGGCATCGACGGCGGCCTCCTCCGCCGCACGCGTGCAGGCCCAGCCCAACTCGGTGAGCACGACCAGCCGGGCGCGCGCGTCGCCGGGATGCGGGCGCCGCTCGACGTACCCCCTGCGCACGAGCTCTTCGACGAGCTGACTCGCCGCCTGCTTGGTCACTCCGAGATGAGCGGCGAGATCGGTGACCGTCGCACCGTCCGGGGCGAGACGCACGAAGGCGAACCCGTGCGCGGGCCGCACCCCCTCGAAGCCACGGGCGACGACGCCTTCATGGATGCGCCGCGTGAGCTCACCTGCGACGGCGAGCACGGCGGCGGACAGGGCGATGGCCTCGGAGTTCTGCACGGAGGCATTGAAACACCCTTGACGAACTGGTCAAGCAGCTTGACCATGAGCCATATAGTCAAGCAGCTTGACCATCCCGTGAGAGGCCCACCCATGCCCGTCATCCGCTCGACCGAAGCCGTCACCCACGAGATCCACGGCGCCCGCTTCGTCTCGTACGCCCGTCCCGGCACCGGCAGCAAGGAGTTGTGCGCCTGGCGCGGTGAGATCCCGGCCGGCACCAAGGCGCCCCTGCACACCGTCAACCGCGAGGAGATCCTGCACATCCTCGAAGGCGAGCTGGTCGTCACGCTCGACGGCCGCACCGAGCGGGTCACCACCGGCGACACGCTGATCATCAACCCCGGCGCGACCTTCGGCGCCGAGAACCCGACCGACCGGACCACGATCACCTGGGTCACCACGTCCATCGGACTGGAGGCGGAACTGGCCGACGGCTCACGCATCGTCCCACCGTGGGCCAACTGACCCGCACGCAAAGGGAGTCCGGTCACATGTGGACGATCGGCCCGCTCGGTTCGCCGCTCAGTTCCCCAGGTCAGCGGCGAGAATCAGTCGTACGTCTCGGCGTTCGCGAAGCCGTAGACCAGACCGAAGAGACCGGCCGAGCCCAGGACGGTGCCCACCACCAGCGTCGCCGCCTGGCACCGGAAGCCGTCCTGGTACGCGGTCTCGAAGAACGACCGCACCATCGATCCCGGGCTCGAACGCTTCATGGCCCGGCGGATGAACGCCAGGACCATCGAGGTCGACGCCGGCCACCTGTCACTCGTGACGCACCCGGAAGTGATCACCAGGCTCATCCTGCGGGCCGCGGCCGACAGTTGACGCCCGTGCGCCCTCAGCACCCCGGTCGGTACGACGTTCCCGTTCCGTAAGGTTTTCGACCGCCCCGGCCGCGCCGAACGGGACGAAGCTGAGCGGTGAACGCGGGCGGGTACCGCCGCGGACGTACCGGTGCGGAGAATGGAGTGACCATGTTGGTCCGTGGTATCGGCGGGATCATCCTCGTCGTGCTCGGCGCGGTCTGGATCGCGCAGGGCACCGGCGCGATGAACGGCTCGGCCATGTCCGGCCACGGCCAGTACGCGGTGCTGGGCGTGGCGGTCGCGCTGATCGGGCTCTTCCTGCTGGTGCGGGCCTGGCGGGTGCGGAACAACGACCACCGCCAACACCCCTGAATCCATGGGCGGTTCTCAGTCGGCCAGAGCGGCCGGACGTACGGCCCCCTGTCCGAAGCGTCGGCGGGCCCGGTCCGCGGCGGCCTCGACCGCGCGGGCGCGGGCGTCCGTGGGATCCATGGAGAGCTGGCGGTAGGCACTGCCGGCCGGACGCAGGTCGTCGGCGCGGAGCACGAAGGCGCGGACGCGGGCGCGTTGCAGTCCGAGGGAGGTCAACAGGCCCAGGGCAGTGGCGGCGAGAGCGGGTGAGTGGTCGGTGGGTTCCGGCAGGGCGCGGGTGCGCGTGGTGGAGGTGCAGTCGGCGTAGCGGACCGTGAGGGTGAGCCGGCCCGCGAACTGCCTTTCTCCGCGCAGACGTTGGCCGATCCGGTCGGCAAGTCCCAGGACGGCCCGGTGGTGTTGGGCCGGGTCCAGACAGTCCCGGCTCAGGGCCAGTTCGGCGACCAGTTGCGCCGCCGGTTCCGCGGGGACGACCGGGCGGGGGTCGTGGCCGCGGGCACGCTCGGTCAACAGCCGTGCCTGGCCCGCGCCGAGGAGCCGTTGCAGGGTCGCCGGAGGCAGGTCGGTGAGCTGGCCGATGGTGTGCAGGCCGTATCGGTGCAGCGTGTCCGCCGTGGCGCGGCCGATCCCGGGCAGCGCGGTGACCGGCCGGGGGTACAGCCAGTCGGCCGCCTGCCCGGTGGGCACCCAGGTGGTGTCCCCCGGGGCGGACGCGTCGGCCGCCATCGCCGCCAGCATGCGGTTGCCCGCGAGGCCGGCGCTGCTGTCGATGTCGTAGAGGGCCTTCAGCCTCATCTTCACCGTCTGGACCGCGTCGTAGGGAGACAGGTCGAAGTACCGGAGCGCCGAAGTCAGGTCCAGCTGAAGGGCGTTGGGCGGGATCGCCTGGACATGGGGCGTGATTCCGGACACCAGTTCGATTACGTCGTCGTACTGAGCCCCGCTCAGCGCAGCATGCAGATGGAGGTGGGCGATGTGCCGCTGCCGTGTGCTCATCCCGCGCTCCCCGGGTTCACCAGACGCCCCAGAGCGCCTCGGTCGCGAATGGCGCCAGGGATGCCCCGGGCGTCGGGTCGCACGGCCGGCCTGGGGCGTGGCGCGGCCCAGCAGGAGATTCGCGGCAATACGTCCACGGCGGCCTCCTGACTGTCCTAGTTGTTCTCCGGCAACTCCCACCCCTCTCTCACCATAGACCTTGTTCGAATATGTGTGCGAGTCGCTCCGTTTTGCCAGCCACCTTCCGGTCGTTCTCTGGAGGCCTGGTGCGGTTGTTCTTGCTCGCCACTCGCCAAGCGCTCTGGCGTCGTCGTTCCACTGCTGTGCCGAGGATCGCCTCGCGAGCAGACTCAGGGTTCGATGACGAGGCGTTCGATGAGGCCGTCGTGGAGTGTGAACTGGTAGCGCAGATCGATGGTCCCGCCGGGGAAGTTGCCCTCGAGGTGGTGGGTGGCGATGTAGTGGGTCGCGTCGGTCTGCCGGGCGTCGGTGAGGCGGATGGTGTAGGTGAATTCGGTGGCGGATCGGTCGAGCCACCCCGCGATCGCCTCGGTGCCCTCGTAGGTGTTGCCGTCGTCGATCACCGCGGCCCGGCCGGTGAACGCCGTGATCGCGGTGTCTGCGTCGTGGGCGCGGTGCGCGTTCAGGTAGCGGGTGATCACCTCGGGCAGGGTGTCCCGGGTGCTGGTTCGGGGCTGGTTGTCGTGCATGACGCTCCTTGGGGTGGTGGCGGGTTCAGACGGTGGGGGTGGTGCCGCCGTCGATGACGTGCTCGGCGCCGACGATGGCCGAGGCCCGGTCGGAGACGAGGAACGCGACGAGCTCGGCGACCTCATCGGGCCGGTTGGGACGACCGAGCGGGATGCCGCCCAGGGAGTCCATGAGCTTGCCCAGCGCCGCTTCCTGGGTGATGTCCGCATCGTGGGCGATCCGGGCGACGAGGTGGTCGGCGGCCGAGGTCTGCACGAAGCCGGGCGAGACGGTGTTGACGCGGACGCCGTGCGGGGCGACCTCGTTGGCCAGGCCCTTGCTGTACGTGGTCAGGGCGGCCTTGGCGGCGGCGTAGGCCAGGGTGCCGTTCCACAGCGGCATGCGGCGCTGGATCGAGGTGACATGCACGATCACGCCCTCGCCCGTGGCGATCATGTGAGGGAGGAGCGCGCGGTCCAGGCGGACGGCGGCCAGCAGGTTTGTGTTCAGCTCCCTGGCCCAGTCGTCCTCGCCGAGCGCCGCGAAACCTCCGGCCGGCGCCTCGGACCCGCCGAGGGTGTTGACCAGGATGTCGACGCCTCCCACACGGGCGTCCACCTCGGCGGCCACGTGGGATGCGCCCTGGGCCGTGGACAGGTCAGCGGTGATGAACGTCTTCTCTTCGACGTCGTCGGGGAGGCTGCGGGCGGTGACCAGTACGGTTGCGCCGGCCTGGGCGAGACGTCGGGCGATGGCAGCTCCCGTGCCCTTGGTACCGCCGGTAACCAGAGCGCGTCGGCCTTCGAGGGATTCGCTGATGGATGTGGTCACGGTGTGCTCCGATCCCAGGTGCGGGCACCAAAGGCACCGCTCCCGTCGTTACTGCTAAACTAGAAGCTAGTAACTTCGACTTTAGCAGCAACTGAGGGGATGGTCGCCGTGGCAAGCCGGATCAGGCTGGAGGACCGGGAATGCCCGCTGTCCACGACGGTGGAACACGTAGGCGAGTGGTGGACGCTGCTGATCCTCCACGACGCCTTCGACGGCTACACGCGCTTCGACCAGTTCCAGGAGAGCCTGGGTATCTCCTCCAGCATGCTGACCACCCGGCTGAAGACCCTCGTCGCGGACGGCCTGCTGGAGCGCCGGCCCTACCAGGCCAACCCCGTACGCCACGAGTACGTCCTCACCGAACTGGGGCGCTCCCTGCGACCGGTGATCGTCGCCTTGGCCGCGTGGGGCAACTCCCGTCTCGCACCGGCCGAACGCAGCATGATCCTCGTCGACGCGCACAGCGGCGAGGAAGTCGAGCCCGTCGTCGTCGACGCCAAGACCGGCCGCCGACTCGACGACAGCAACACCCATGTCTTCACCGCGGGTCCCGCAGCCAGCGACGCCATGCGTCACCGTTACGCGACACGGCCGGCCGCCCCCGCGCAGGCGTAAGGCTGCCCTGGACGCCTGCCGATCCTCCCCAGCCGTTGGGAACTGGATCACGTGAGGCGAGGAGCAATGCCGGTCGTTTTCCAAGGATCGCCATCAACACCTCCCGGCGGTCGAGGACACCCCCGCGGGTGGGTGTTGGTGTGTCTCGGGAGACACATATCAGCCTGGAGAACCGGGGCTGCGGTGGCCGAACTTCTTCAGGTCGGCGGAGCGGGTGCCGGCGGGCTGGAGGTCGGCGTACGGATGCAGCCGTGCGCCGGCGGTGCCGTCGGCCAGGGTGCGCCGCGGCTGGGCGGGCGTCGGATGCGGGCGGTCGGCGCCCAGGAGGGCGAGCGCCGCCTCGGGGCCGTTGTCCCGGCGGGCCGCCGCGATCTCGTCCAGGTCCCAGGCCATGGAACCGACGACGGTACGACGGGTGCCGCGCACCTGGACCGTGCCGCGCACCAGGAGCAGGCCGCTGTGGAAGACGGTGTACGCGCAGGCCGGGTGGGAGTCCTCGAAGAAGGCGAGGTCGACCAGGCCCGAGCCGTCCTCCAGGGTGACGAAGATGATCCGCTTGCCGCTCGCGATCGGCGGGGTCTGCGTCGAGGCCCGCACCCCGGCGACCAACACCTGCCGGCCCGCGCGCAGTTCGGCCAGGTGCGCCGCGTCCGTCGCGCCGATCTCGCGCAGCAGCCGGTGGTGATGCTCCATCAGATGCCTGGAGACATCGATGCCGAGAGTCTCCAACTCGGCGCTCAGCGCCTCGCGTCCGGTCAGCTCCGGCAGCCCGCTCGGCTCCGCTCCCCCAACAGCACCCGTGTCCATGGGCAGTTGACCTGCCCCCGCGGTCCGGTTGCGGGACTGCCGGTGCAGCTCGGCGATCTGGAGCAGGAGATCGCGTCGAGTGAGCCGGCCGTCGTGCAGACAGGTCAACGCGCCGATCTCGGCGAGCCGTTCGGCGACGGGTCTGCTGGGACGGGCCCGCTGCCAGAAGTCCGACAGCGATCCGTACGGCTGCCCCTCCTCGATCCGCGCGCACTCCTCCTCATTGATGCCGCGCACCCCGGACAGCGCGAGCCGCACGCCCCACTCCTCCTGCCCGGTCATCTCCACGACGTGCTTCACCTTCGAACGGTTGACGTCAACAGACAGGATCTGCACCCCGCGGCGCCGGGCATCGGAGACCAGGACGCGCTTGGGCCACATCCCGGGGTCGTGTTCGAGCAACCCCGCCAGCAGGAACGCCGGATAGTGCGCCTTCAACCAGGCGCTCTGCAGGGCCGGTACGGCGAACGCGACCGCGTGGGCGCGGCAGAAGCCGTACGCCCCGAAGGCCTCGACGGTCTCCCAGACCTCGTCCCGGACGGCCGCGCTGTAGCCACGCGCGCGTGCCTTCCGGTGGAACCAGTCCTTGATCCGGGGCAGTTGGTCCTTGTCGCCGAGGGCCCGCCGGGTGATCTCCGCGAAGGCCCGGTCGCAGCCGGTCAGTACCCGGAGGGTCTCGATGATCTGCTCGTGCCAGATGGTCACGCCGTAGGTGTCGGCGAGCACCGGTTCGAGGTCTTCGTGCGCGTACGACGGGGTGCCGCCGTGGCGGGCGGCGATGTACCGCTCGGGCATGCCGCCGGCGACCGGGCCCGGGCGGAAGAGGCTGATGTCGGCGATGACGTCCTGCACGTCACGGGGTTGGAGCCGGGACAGCAGATCCTGCTGACCCGGCGACTCCAGCTGGAACAGGCCCAGCGTCTGGCTCTCCTGGATGAGCTTGAAGGCGAAGACGTCGTCGAGCGGCACCTGTCCGGGGTCGTCGAGGTCGATGCGGTTGCCGGTGGTGCGTTCGATCTCGGTGACGGCGTGGGCCATCGCGGACTGCATACGGACGCCCAGGACGTCGAGTTTGATGTTGCCCAGTGCCTCGATCTCCTCCTTCGCGGCCATGGCCATGGGGTAGTCGCCCTGCGGGGTGGGCTGCACGGGCAGCCGGTCCAGGAGGGTCGCGTCGCTGATGACCACACCGCAGGGGTGCATGGCCATGCCGTGGACCAGGGAGTCGAGTCCTTCGGCGAGTTCCCACAACGGCCCGTACCGGCCCATCTCGCCTGCCAGCTGCCGTAGTTCGGGCAGTTCGGCGAGCGCGCTCGTGATGTCGGAGGCGCGCAGGTGCGGGAAGCTCTTGGCGATCCGGTCGACGTCGGCCGGGGCGATCCCCAGCGCGAGGCCGGTGTCGCGCAGCGCCCTGCGGGCCCGGTAGGTCTCGGGCATCGCGGTGACCGCGACGCGCTCCTTCCCGAAGCGTTCGAAGATCGTGTCGTAGCACTCCAGGCGGCGGGCGGATTCCACGTCGATGTCGATGTCGGGCAGTGACTCCCGGCGCGTACTCAGGAAGCGTTCGAACAGCAGGCTGTGGTCGAGCGGGTTGGCGGTGGCGATGTCCAGCGCGTGGCAGACCAGCGAGCCGGCGCCGGAGCCGCGGGCGGCGACCCGGATGCCCTTGGCCCGGATGTCGGCGACGACCTGGCCGACGGCGAGGAAGTACGCGTCGTAGTTCCAGTGGGAGATGACGGCGAGTTCCTCCTCCAGCCGGTCGAGGGCCGCCCGGTCGCGGTCGAGGCCGCGTCGGACCAGGCCCTCCTCGGACCTCAGGCGCAGCAGTCCGGCCGCGCCGCCCGTCTCCGGTCCGGCGCCGAAGAGAGAGGGTTCCGGGAAGTGCGGTGTGCCGAGGCCGAGGTCGGCGGCCGGGTCGACGGCGCACCCGGCCGCCGTGGCCACGGTGTCCGCCATCAGACGGCGCGCCCGGCGGGTGTCCGCTCCGGCGCACTCGGCGGTCATCCGCGCCACGACCGTCATCTCCTTCTCGCCCTTGAGCCAGCGCTGCCCGCTGTCGAGGCGGCGCCGGTCGATCGGGCGCAGCAGCCGGGCCGCGTCCAGGACGTCGGCGAGGCGGTGCTGGTCGGGGTCGGCGTAGCGGACGGCGTTGGAGAGCACGGCGGTGGTGCGAGTGCGGTCGGCCAGAGCCAGGGTGCGGGCGGCCAGGCGGAGGGAGCCCGGACCTGTGCCGAAACGTTTCTGCGCAACGGCCTCCAGCCGGACCCCCCGCCCGAAGACCTCCCGCCAGGGCGCCAGCAGCTTCATCGCGACGTCCTCCCGGCCCACCGACAGCGCCCGCACCGGCTCCGAGAGCGGCCCGAGCAGGACGGTCAGCCCGGGGCCGCCGTACTCGCGCAGCGCCTCCCACGGCACCACCGGCGCCGTACCGGACAGGGCACCCTCGTGGGCCGCCGACGTGATGCGGCACAGCCGCGCCCATCCCTCCCGGTCCTGGGCGAGCAGCACGAACCGCAGCGGCGGCTCGATCACATGCGCGCCACCGCGTGCGGGGGTGCGCGGGCGCTGTGCGGGCGGCGGGGGCGCCAGCGCCTCCACCGCCAGGTCGATGCCGAAGACCGGCCGGACCCCCTCCTTGGCGCATGCCTGCGCGAAGCGGACGGCACCGGTGACCGTGTCCCGGTCGGTGAGCGCGAGCGACGTCACGCCCCGTTCGGCCGACCGCTTCGCGAGCTGCTCGGGGTGGGAGGCGCCGTAGCGGGCGGAGTAACCGGACGCGACGTGCAGATGGGCGAAGCCCGCCATGCCGCACCTCCATCGCTCCACCCCTTTTCAGCCATCCGTCCGATATGTTCATCGTACGCCCGTTCGATTACCCTAACCCCATCAGCCCCGGTCAGCGACCACATTCGGACGCGTAAACGATTCCTTGGGGAGGTGTGCGGTGTCCGAAACAGACACCACTCCGTCAGCTCCCCGCCCGGGCCGGGCAGTTGGGAAAAAATCATCCCCGAACACCAGTACGACATCCGTTCGGCCCCTTCCCGCCTGCGCGAACACCCGGCCATCGAGACCGTGGGGACATGACAGAGCCCCCCGGTGCCGGTACGTCCCGTACGTCCTTCCCCGGTGAGGTGAAGGACGCGGTCAGCCTGCGGGCCACCCTCCTCGTCATCGGTGTGGTCGCCCTTCAGCTGCTTTTCATCGCCTCCTATGTGGGCGCGCTCCACAACCCGAAGCCCAGGGATGTGGCTTTCGGGGTTGTCGCTCCCGGGGTCACGGCCGAGCAGACGGTGGCCCGGCTGAAGCAGCTGCCCGGCTCGCCGCTGGACCCGCGCGCGGTGCCGGACGCGGCGAGCGCGCGGAAGCAGATCCTGAACCGGGACATCGACGGCGCTCTCGTCATCGACTCGCGCGGCATCAAGGACACGCTCCTGGTCGCGACCGGCGGCGGCACGGTCCTCGCCACCACTCTGGAGACGATCACCGTCACCCTGGAGAAGGCCGAGCAGCGCACGGTCAGGGTGGTGGACGTGGCCCCGGCCTCCGCCCAGGACTTCGACGGGCTGTCGTCCTTCTACCTGGTCGTGGGCTGGTGCGTCGGCGGCTATCTGTGCGCCTCGATCCTGGCGATCAGCACCGGCGCCCGGCCCGCCAACCCGCGCCGCGCGGTGATCCGGCTGATCGTGATGGCGCTGGTCGCGATCGTCGGCGGGCTCGGCGGCGCGGTGATCGTCGGGCCCATCCTGGGCGCGCTGCCCGGCAGCGTGCCGGCGTTCTGGGGGCTCGGCGCGCTGATCACCTTCGCCGTCGGGGCGGCGACCCTCGCCCTGCAGGGGGTCTTCGGGGTCGTGGGCATCGGTCTGGCGATCCTGCTGGTGGTGATCGCGGGCAACCCGAGCGCGGGCGGTGCCTTCCCGCTGCCGCTGCTGCCGCCGTTCTGGAACGCGATCGGGCCCGCGCTGCCGCCGGGCGCCGGGACCTGGGTGGCGCGCTCGATCGCCTACTTCGAGGGCAACGCCGTGACCGGCCCGCTGCTGGTGCTGTCCGCGTGGGCGCTCGCCGGGATCCTGGTCACCCTGCTGGCGGCGACACTGCGCCGCTCCCCCGATCGCCCGGCGTTGTCAGACCCGTCTGCAACCCTGGACGAATGATCAGCACCCTCGCCGTCGAGAACTACCGCTCCCTGCGCCGCCTGATCGTCCCGCTGACCGGACTGAACGTGATCACGGGGGCGAACGGCACGGGCAAGTCGAGCCTGTACCGCGCGCTGCGCCTGCTCGCCGAGTCCGCGCGCGGCGGCGCCGTCGCCGCGCTGGCGCAGGAGGGCGGGCTGCCGTCGGTCCTGTGGGCGGGCCCGGAGAAGATCGGCCGCGCGGTGCGCGAGGGCAGACATCCCGTGCAGGGCACGGTCCGCTCGGGCCCGGTCAGTCTGCAACTGGGCTTCGCGGGCGACGAGTTCGGGTACGCGGTCGACTTCGGGCATCCGAGCCCCGCCCCCGGTGCGGGCAGCGGCCCCTCCATGTTCAACCTCGACCCGGAGATCAAGCGCGAGTGCATCTGGAGCGGCCCCGTACTGCGCCCGGCCTCGGTCCTGTCCGACCGCGCGGGAGCCGCCGTCAAACTCCGCGGCGCGGGCGGCGGCTGGTCCCGGGCACACGGCACCCTGCGCCCGTACGACAGCATGCTCGGCGAGCTGGCCGACCCCCAGCACGCACCCGATGTGCTGGCGGTGCGGGAGTTCATCAGGTCCTGGCGGTTCTACGACCATGTCCGCACCGACGCGCACGCGCCGGCCCGGGCCGACCGGATCGGCACCCGGACGCCCGTGCTCAGCGGTGACGGCTCCGATCTGGCCGCCGCCCTGCAGACGATCCGCGAGGTCGGTGACGGCGAGGCGCTGGACGCGGCCGTGGACGCGGCCTTCCCCGGCAGCCAGGTCCACATCGCCGATCTCGGCGGACGCTTCCGGCTCGCCCTGCGCCAGCACGGGCTGCTGCGCCCGCTCACCGCCGCCGAACTGTCGGACGGCACCCTGCGCTATCTCCTGTGGGCGGCGGCGCTGTTGACACCCCGGCCCCCATCGCTACTCGTGCTGAACGAGCCGGAGACGAGTCTCCACCCGGACCTGATCCCGCCGCTCGCCGATCTGATCCTCACCGCCGGCAAGGACACCCAGATCGTCGTGGTCACTCACGCCAGACCGCTCGCGGACGCGCTGCAGAAGGGCGCGATACGTCACCGTCTCGACGTCAACTCCATAGAGCTGGTGAAGGAGTTCGGGCAGACGACGGTGGCGGGTCGCGAGGGCCCGCTCGACGAACCGCTGTGGTACTGGCCCAAGCGCTGAGCCGACCGTACGGACCCGGAAGTCCCGTCCCCTCGCGCGCGGGGACGGGACTTCACGGCCTCGTACGACAGATCAGCCGATCTGCGCGCCGAACGTCGACAGCGCCTCGGTGACCGGCTGGAAGAAGGTCTCGCCGCCCGAGGTGCAGTCACCGCTGCCGCCCGAGGTGAGGCCGATCGCCGCGTCGCCGTCGAAGAGGGAGCCGCCGCTGTCGCCGGGCTCGGCGCAGACGTCGGTCTGGATGAGGCCGTTGACGATGTCGCCGTTGCCGTAGTTCACGGTGGCGTCCAGGCCGGTGACCGTGCCGGTGTGCACCTGGGTCGTCGAGCCGCTGCGGGTCACCTTCTCGCCGACGGTGGCGTCGGCGGCATGGGTGATGGCCTGCGAGGAGCCGTTGTAGAGGTCGACCGCGCTCGGGTGGGCGACGTCCGAGGTGTACTTGACCAGGCCGAAGTCGTTGTCCGGGAAGCTGGACTGCTCGTTCTGGCCGATCACGTTGCCACTGGAGTCGGACCAGGTGGAGATGGCCTCGGTGCAGTGCCCGGCGGTGATGAAGTAAGGCGCGCCGCCCTTGACCACGTTGAAGCCGAGCGAACAGCGCCCGCCTGAGCCGGAGATGGCGTCGCCACCAGCGATGAAGGGCTTGAACTCCCCCTTGGTGCGCTGGAGTTCGGCCTTGCTGCCGAGTCCGTCGACGACCTTGCTGAGCTTGGCCCACTCGGTGTCGGAGACCGTGCGGTCGGCGGTCACGACAACCTTGTTGGTGGTGGGGTCGGTCGCCCATGAGGTGCCGGGGATGGTGGCGTCCTGCTTGAGGGTCGTACGGGCGCTCGTCAGCTCGGCGAGGGAGTGCTCGACGATTCTCGCCTTGGCGCCGGCCGCCTCGACGGTGTCGGCGGCGGCCCGGTCGAGCACGTTGACCACGAGGCTCTTGGTCTTCGCGTCGTAGAACGTGCCGGCCGCGTCGGCGCCGAGGTCCTTGCCGAGCGTCGAGGCGAGCTTTCCGGCCGCCGGGGCCGAGAGGGTGCGGAGTGCGGCCGGCTTCGATGTCTCGCTGGCGTTCGCACTCTGCAAGGTGACTCCCGCGACGACCAGTGCGGCTATGCCCGCGCCCGCCACGGCCGCCCGTCGCCTGGGTATGCGTCGGTGCTTCAACTCGTGTCCTCCTGTGGGGGGTCGGCCCGGCGGGTCATGAGCGCCCGACAGGCCGAAAGGTAGGTTGACGAGCGCCTACTCTTCCGAATCGCACAGGGAGCGCACAAGGTCGACTTCAGGTCGTGCGGGTAACGGGACCGCACGCCCCCTCAATTTGAATGTCCACGGTCATCCCAGGCCGTTCGCACCGCAAACACCGCGTGCGAGCAACGGCCATCAACCGGTGAGGACTAGTCCTGTCCGGAAATCGACCCCCCAGGATCCGGATCCGAGTGGGGCTCGGCGGGCGGGAGTTGCTCCTGCACCGGTTGCGGCGCCACAGGGGCAACGGGTGTCACGGGCGCTGCGGGCGCTGCGGGCGCTGCGGGCGCGGCCGGAGCGGCTCGCTCCAGGAACCGCAGCAGCTCCACCGGGAAGGGCAGCACCAGCGTCGAGTTCTTCTCCGCCGCGACCGCCACCACCGTTTGCAGCAGGCGGAGTTGGAGTGCGGCGGGCTGTTCGGACATCACCCCGGCGGCCTCGGCGAGTTTCTTCGAGGCCTGCAACTCGGCGTCCGCGTTGATGATCCGGGCCCGGCGTTCGCGGTCGGCCTCGGCCTGGCGGGCCATCGAGCGTTTCATCGTCTCGGGCAGGGAGACGTCCTTGATCTCCACTCGGTCGATCTGCACACCCCACCCGACGGACGGGCTGTCGATCATCAACTCCAGCCCCTGGTTGAGCTTTTCGCGGTTGGAGAGGAGGTCGTCGAGGTCGCTCTTGCCGATGATCGAGCGCAGGGACGTCTGGGCCATCTGCGAGACGGCGAACCGGTAGTCCTCGACCTGTACCAACGCGTCGGCCGCATCGACGACTTTGAAGTAGACGACCGCGTCCACGCGCACGGTGACGTTGTCACGCGTGATGCCCTCCTGCGCGGGCACGGGCATCGTCACGATCTGCATGTTGACCTTGCGGAGCTTGTCCACGAACGGGACGACCATCGTGAAGCCGGCCCCGCGCACTTCGGGCCTGAGCCTGCCGAGCCGGAACACCACGCCCCGCTCGTACTGTTTGACGACCCTCGCCGCCGCCATCGCGTACACCGCTCCGACGGACGCGAGTGTCACTCCCGCCGTCACCAGCTCCTCGACCATCACGGCCCCCAGGGTCCGACGTGGCGCATCAGGTGCTTTCTCCGATACCACGACGGTAACTCCGCGCTCCGCACAAGAGCGAGCCCCCGCACGCCAGTTGCGTACGGGGGCTCACCCGCTGCCGGCTGCAGTCCGGAGCGGAAGAGATCAGGCGGACGTCAGCCGACACTCACGCCGTAGTAGCTCAGCGCCTCGGTGACCGGCTGGAAGAAGGTCGTGCCGCCGGAGGTGCAGTCGCCGCTGCCGCCCGAGGTCAGACCGTAGGCCACGGTGCCGCCGTACAGCGGACCGCCACTGTCGCCGCCTTCGGCGCAGACGGTGGTCTGGATCATCTGGTAAACGATGTCGCCGCTGCCGTAGTTGACGGTGGCGTTCAGGGCGGTGACCCGGCCGCTGTGCGTGCCGGTGGTGGAGCCACGCCGGTAGACGGTGGTGCCCACGGCCGGGGTGGCCGCGCTGGAGATGGTCTGCGTGCCGACCGCGCTCGGGTGGGCGATCGCCGTGTTGGTGTACCTGACCAGCGCGAAGTCGTTGGTCGGGAAGCTGTAGCCGACGTTCGTGCCCAGCACCGTGGTGTGCCCGGAGTTGGAGTACCAGGTGGAGGCGACCTCACCGCAGTGGCCGGCGGTCAGGAAGTAGTACGTGCTCCCGCTGTGCACGTTGAAGCCGAGCGAGCAGCGGTAGGCACCGCCGTAGATGGCGTCGCCACCGGTGATCAGCCTCTTGAACTGGCCGGCCGTGTGCTTGATGGTGAGCGCGCCCGCGGTACTGCCCGCCTGCGACTTGATCTTCGCGATCTCGGCCTGGGAGACCGTGCTGTCGACGGTGACGACGACACGGTTCGTCTTGCTGTCGACCGCCCAGGCGGTGCCGGGGACATCGGCCTTGAGCACGGACGAGTTGGCCGCGGAGAGCTGGGTCGCGCTGAACGTCTGGGCTTCGCTCGCGTTCGCGGTGGGGACGGCGAACGCTGCAGCGGCGACGAATCCGGTGGCCACGGCGATCAGCCCGGTCCGTCTCGCGATTCCGCTGCGGGGGGTGGTGCGCTTGATCCTCACGTTTCGTTCCCTCCTAGGGGAATTCGGGGGCCCGCGTGGGGTCGGGGCCCGTGAGGCGCAGTCGGGGGCGGGCGTCCGGTTTTCGAACACGCCGTGCCCCTGACAAGCGCTGTGGGGGAGTATTCGACCGCGTGACCGACGGGCGCAAGGGCGCCTTTCGGCCGTGCAGCCTTCAACTTGCCCACGATCTACGCGAGTTGATCACCCCGCCGCCGACAGCCACATCCCCGCCCACCAGGGCCGATGCCCCGTCTATCGAAGGGTGCGCTCCCCCGCCTCGATCGCGACGCCGAGCGTATTCCCCGGCGGCGGGAAAGGGCGGATGAAATGGTCGGTGAACGCGCACGGCGGGAGCACCGCGCGGTTGAGGTCGACCGTCGTGCGCCCCTCGGCATCGGGCGCGTCCGGATACAGGAAGCGGAACCGGTAACTGCTGTCCCCGCTCGTGGAGTCGGCGAACACCGCCCACAACCTGCCGTCGTCCTGCACCGCCACCTGGAGCGTCACTCCGCCCCGTCGAGCCGGAAGGCGAGTTCACCCGAGAGCCCGAGCCCGCGCCGGACACCGTCCGCCGCGTCGACGCGCCAGGTGTCGTACGGCGTGAAGCGCCCCGGCGCCGAGAAGCGCGGATCGTAGGGCGTGGTCTCGATGCCCCGGAACGCGCGGCGCGCGGCCGAGTCGGGGTCGTAGTCGCGCACGCCCCAGTTGCCCTCGCGGATCAGGACGACCAGCCGGCGCCCGCCGAGGCCGACCCGGGCCGCGCCCACCGGGCCGATGTCGGCGCCGAGGCGGACCGGGCCGGTGAAGGGTTCCCCGTCGAGGGTCAGTCCTGTCCGTTCGTCCGCCGGCGCGGTGAGGACGACCGCGTCACCGTCGAGGAGCCACACCCCGGGAACGCCCGGAAGGCGCCCGTCCGGATGGTCCTCCAGCCAGTGCGTACCGGTCAGTGCGAGCGGGCCGTAGGGCGCGGACACCGACTCGACGCGGTGCTCGTGCCACTGCTTCCACTCGACGACCGCGTCCGACGGCATCCTCGTCACCCCTTGTCTCCCGGCTCGGCGAGCCCGAGGTGTGAGCGCAGGGTGGCGTCCCGGTATTCCGTGCGGAACGCGCCGCGTTCCTGGAGCAGCGGCACCACCCGGTCCACGAACTCGTCGAGCCCGCCCGGCGTGAGATGCGGTACGAGGATGAAGCCGTCGGCTGCGTCCTGCCGAACGAATGTCTCCAGTTCGGCGGCGACCGCCTCCGGGGTGCCGACGAAGGACTGCCGGCCGCTCGCCTCGATCACGGTCTGCCGGATGGACAGCCCCTTCTGCCGTGACAGCGCCCGCCACTTCTCGGCCGTCGCGACGCTGTCGCCCCGCCGGGTCCACCCCTGGGTGAGCGAGGGGTCCGGCTCCGGGTCGAAGTCGGGGAACGGTCCGTCGGGGTCGTAGGAGGAGAGGTCCGTGCCCCAGATCTGCTCCACGGCGAGGATCGCGTTCTGCGGGGAGACCTGCTGTCGCCGGATCTCGGCGGCCCGCTCCTGCGCCTCGGCCGCCGTGTCGCCGAGGACGACGGTGACACCGGGCATGATCTTGAGATCGTCCGCGCTACGGCCGTACTTGGCGAGGCGTGCCTTCACGTCGGCGTAGCAGGCGCGGCCGTCCTCCAGCGTGCCGTGCCGGGTGAAGACGACGTCGGCCGCCCGCGCCGCGAACTCCCGGCCCTCCCCCGAGCCCCCGGCCTGGATGACGACGGGGTGCCCCTGGGGTGAGCGCGGCACGGTGAACTCGCCCGCGATGTCGAAGTGTTGGTCCCGGTGGGCGAAGGGACGGGAGAGTCCGTCCGGGGTCCAGGAGTCCCACAACTCCCTTGCCACATCCAGGAATTCGGCCGCTCGCGTGATGGGGGTCCCCCCGCTCGAGCGCAGCCGAGAGTGGGGGAGGTCCGCACGGTCGAGATAGCCGCCGCGCCGGAAGTTCTCGCCGGTGAAGGCGTCGGAGGAGGTCACCACGTTCCAGGCCGCCCGGCCGCCGCTGAGATGGTCCAACGTGGCGAGTCTGCGGGCGAGTTCATAGGGCTCGTTGAAGGTCGCGTTGACCATGGCGGCCAGCCCGATCCGCTCGGTGACGGCGGCGAGCGCGTTCAGGACCGTGAGGGACTCCGGACGTCCCACCACGTCCAAGTCGTGGATACGGCCCTTGTGTTCGCGCAGTCGCAGCCCCTCGGCGAGGAAGAAGAAGTCGAACAGGCCGCGTTCGGCAGAACGGGCGAGGTGCTCGAAGGACGAGAAGGCGATCTGTGACCTCGACCGCGGATCGGCCCACACGGTCGTGCTGTTGACGCCGGGGAAATGCGCCGCCAGATGGATCTGCTTGCGCGGGCGTACGGTCATGACGCTCCCCCGGTCGCGGCGTACCGGTTGGCGGGCCGGGCCAGGCCCAGGTGCTCGCGGAGCGTGCTGCCCGGGTAGAACGTACGGAACAGGCCCCGGTGTTGGAGCAGCGCCACCGTGCCGTTGACCAGCCGTTCCAGGTCGCGGCGGGGTTCGACGGGCGTGAGGTGGAAGCCGTCGACGGTACGGTCGCCGTGCCAGGCCGCGATCAGTTCGGCGAGGTCGACCGGGCCGCCCCGGTACAGCGGGCCGTGCGCGGTCTGCCGGGGACCGCCCCCGCCGTGGCCCGGCTCGGCCGCGTGCTCGCCGTCGCCGAGGTCGACGACCAGGCTCACCAGGACCCGCAGGGTGTCGGGATCGCGCCCGAACTTCTCGGCGGACGCCCGCAGTTCGGCCCGTACGGCACCGGCCTGCGCGGAACTCGCCGCGCGGACGAGGGCCACATCGGCGTACCGGGCGGCCGTCCGCCGGGCCTGGCCCTCGGTGGCGTCGACCACGCGGACCGGGTGGCCCTGCGGGGGCCTGGGCACGATCGAGGGGCCCTTGACGGAGAACTCGGTACCCTGGAAGTCGACGTAGTGCAGCTTGTCGCGGTCGACGAAGCGGCCGGTGGCGGTGTCCCGTATCTCGGCGTCGTCCTCCCAGCTGTCCCACAACTCGGCGGCCACCTCGGCGACTTCGCCCGCCTCCTGCCACAGCGCGTCGGCGGGCGCGGCATGGCGGCGGCCGAAGAGCCGGGCCTCGCCCTCGGTGGTCGACACGTCGATCCGCCAGCCGGCCCGGCCCCGGCTGACCCAGTCGAGGGTCGCGACCGCCGCCTGGACGTGGAAGGGCTCGGTGTGGGTGACGGTCACGGTGGGCACCAGGCCGATCCGGCCGGTCGCCGGGGCGACCCGGGACAGGACGGCGAGGGCGTCGGGGCCGGGGCGCGCGAAGGTGTCGTCGAGCGTCACGAAGTCGAGGCCGCCGCTCTCGGCGAGCCGCGCCAACTCGACGTAGGAGCCGGCGTCATAGGCCGACCGCTGGTCGACGGCGGCGGCCAGATGCAGGCCCCGGCCGTGCGAGGAGGTCATGGGAGGGAAGCCTTCCTGTCGTTCGGGAGCACCTCGGAGAGGGCCAAGTCCTCGATGAAGCCCGGGACTTCACCGACAAGGTCGGGGGCAGGGGGTGTCGTTTGGATCGCCTCGGATCAGGCCGCGGCGATCCAGACGACACCCCCTAGGCGGCGGCCCGACACGCGAGGTCCCGAAAGAACGCCAGTACGGCCCGCGCCGTGGCGTCGTTCTGCCGGAAGGCGGGGCCGCCGGTGCGCGGCCGGGTGAAGGCGCCGGGGGTCCGTACGTCGGTGTAGGGGCCGAGCGCGAAGCGCCGGGGGTGCGGGCGCCCGGCCGCGTCGAGGATCCGGCCGTCGGTGCGGTCCACCCGCAGCAGCCCCTCCGGGGTCTCCACGGCTCCGTCGGCGTGCAGTTCGCGCAGCAGCGGGTCGAGGGCGCGTCCGACGGTGGGCTCGGGCAGCCGCGCCTCGACGAGTGCCCGCGCCTCGACGGTGACGCCCGGCACGGTCGGACTGGACGCCCGGAACACCCCGTCCTCGGCGGTCACGGCCATGTCCGCGCCGACGAACCGCACGACGCCGGCCCGGGACAGCGCGAGCAGCTGGCGCAGCCGGGGGCCGGGCGGCCCGGAGGCGAGATAGCTGAAGAAGCCGTGCCACCAGGGCCCGATGTCACCGAGCCGGATCAACTGCCCGTAGACGGAGAGCAGTCCGAGGAAGACCGCCAAGTCCGGGCTGTGGGCGGGATCGTGACTGCGCCTCAGATCGGCCTCGACATACGCCCGCAGGCCCTCCTGGAACGCCTCCCGCGACGGATACCGCACCCCGTCCAGCGGACGGTCCAGCGCCGCGAGGTCGAGCCGGTCGGCGGGGTCGGGCACGGCGGACGCCACGAGCGCCTCGCGCTCCGCCGCCTCCCCGGCCGCGTACTTCTCCTCGAAGTCGGTCCAGGCGATCGCCGTCCGCTCGGGGTGCACACCGAACAGCCGGTGGTAGTGCGCGAACCCCAACTCCTTCTCGACCAGCGGCCATACATCCCGCCGGAAGTCGAAGCCGTCCGGCCGTGCGAGCAGCACGTCCACCTCGGCGGGCCCGAAGAACCGTGGCAGCGGCGGCCGTTCACCGGTCCACTCGTAACCGATCTTCGAGTGGTACGGCACCCCGCGCCGCGAGCCGACGTACAGCACCGGCTCCTGCCCCGAGGGGACGTAGGTGTCGCCGTCGTAACGTCCGCCACGCCCCTCGGTGAGCAGCACCATCAGGTCGACGAAGGCGAGCCCGAAGCCACGGACGATGACGCTCTCGCCGGGCGCGAGGGAGGTCAGGTCGCTGTCGGCGGTGAAGTCGGGCGGCAGGTGGACCAGGTCGTGGGCGCGGGCGTAGGCCGCCAACTCGCGCTGCTCGTCATCGAGTTCGGCGTCGAGGTGGCCGATCGCGAGGACGACGAGGTCGGCGAGGAGCGGGCGCGGGCGGCCCTCCAGCCACACCTGCTGACGTCCCTCGCGCGGGCCGCTCACCCGCAGCGCGCGCCGCGGGTGGTGGTGGACGGTGACGCCCGGCGGCAGCGCGGCCACGGCCTCCTCGTGCACCCAGCGCAGATAGGCGCCCTGGAGCTGCCGGTCGGCGAAGGTGGAGCCCTCGATGTCCGCCCATTCGTGCAGCGTGGGGCCGGGGCGCACCGGGCCGTCCATGACCACCGTCTCGTCGGTGAACATGGTGACGTCCTCGGCGTGCGAGTTCATCCACAGCAGCGGCGACTGGGCGGCGCGCCAGATGCGTCCGGCGCCCGGCGGATGGGGGTCGACGAGGTGGATGTCGAAACCATCGACGCCCACGGCACCCTCTGCGCCCGAACCGGCGTACAGCTCGGGCGCGTTGGCGGCGATGCGCTCGATGAGACCGGTCCCCCGCGGCCCGGCTCCGACGATCACGAGCGTCGGCTTCATCGGGTGCGCTCCGGCAGGTCCGGTGCGGAGATTCTGACGAGGGTGGCGGAAGGCATGCGAGGCTCCGTGACGCGTAGGTCGAACGCGGGTGGTGCCTTCACACGGGGCGCAGCGCGGCGCGGTACGGCCGAGCCCCTCAGCAGGGCCGTCCACCGAGAGTACGGCGCCGTTTCCCCCTGCTGTCAAGGTTGTCCATACTGTGAGCGCTACGTCTCAAGTCGGTTGACGCCCAACCGGATGCCTGTTCCACTTACCCCATGCATCCACAGCAGTGGCTGGTCAGGCGCTCCCACATCGACTTCGGTCGAGTGTGGTCCTCCTCCTGTTGAGCTGACCCCCTGCACGTCCTGATCCCCCGGGTTTCCCGCCTGATCGGGCGCTTCTCACGTTCTCCCCCGCTTCGCCTTCACACACCCTTCCCCTCGGGTTCTGCTCACTCCTGCTCCACGAAGCGCAGGGGGCCGGTCATCGGACCGACCCCCTTGCCGCCCCCCACTACCGCGTCAGCGCGGCCGTACGCCGTCGTGGTGTCGCCCGGACCCCGATCACCCGGTCCATCAGCGCACCGAGCACATCCCGTACGGAGTCCCGGTTCCGCGCGTCGCACTCCAGCACGGGCACGTCCGCGCTCAGCCCGAGCGCCTCCCGGACCTCCTCCACGTCGAACCGGTCGGCGCCGTCGAAGCGGTTCACGGCGAGGACGAAGGGCGCGCCCTGCGACTCGAAGTAGTCGACTGCCGGGAAGCAGTCCTCGATCCGCCGGGTGTCCACGAGGACCACCGTGCCGAGCGCGCCCTCCACCAGGTCGTCCCAGAGGAACGAGAACCGGTCCTGTCCGGGCGTCCCGAACAGATACAGCGTCATCGTCGGATCGAGCGTGATCCGTCCGAAGTCGAGAGCGACGGTCGTGGTGGTCTTCGCCTCGACGCCCACCAACGAGTCGACACCCACCGAGACTTGGGTGATCGCCGCCTCGGTGTCGAGGGGTTCGATCTCCGAAATGGCCCCGATGAACGTGGTCTTGCCGACCCCGAGGCCGCCGCTGACCACGATCTTCACGGCCAGCGGCACGATCTTGTCAGAGCGCCCGGACATGGTCCCTGATCCTTTCGAGCATCTGGAGCGGCAGCTCCGCGGGTTGCCGACAGGCGAGTTGCCCGGCGACGACGAGGTCGGAGATCAGCACCTTCGCCACTCCAAGAGGCACACCGACCCGGTGCGCCACCTCGGCGACGGTCGTCGGCCGCTCGCACACCGCGACGATGTGGCGCCGCTCGAAAGCGAGCGACGGATCCGGCACGCCGACGGCGACGACCAGCGTCTCCAGCCGCAGATCGGCCTGGAGGGGCTCGGACCGGCCGCCGGTGATGATGAACGGCCGGACGAACGTCGCGTCCTCGTCAGGTTCTACGTCCCTGGGCTGTTCACCGTTCACCGTGGCAACGCCTGCCGCAGATCGGCGATGAGCGTCGGGTTGAGCAGATCACCCGCCCGCTCCGCGAGCACCGCCATCTCGTAGCCGACGAGGCCCAGTTCACCGCTGCTGTCGGCGAGGACGCCGAGACAGCTGCCGTCCCGGATCGCCGAGACGAGCAGGAAACCCCGGCCCATCTCGATCATGATCAGCTTGACCCCGTCGAAGCTGTATCGCTTGGACGCGCTGCGGGCCAGGCTGCTCAACCCCGAGACGATCGCGGCGAGATGGTCGGCCTCGGTCCGCCCGAGCCCGTCCGACACGGCGATCAGCAGCCCGTCGGAGGAGACGGCGACCGCGTCCCGTACGCCGTCGGTGCTCTTGACGAAGTTGGCGAGCAGCCAGTTGAAGGTCTGCGAGTCGTGCTGGGTGTCGACGGTGGTCACTTGGCGGCACCCTCGTTCGTCTCGGCGTTCTGCTGCTTCTCCTTCTCGACGCTGATCCCGCCCCGCATGTGGGCGCTGCGCAGGGTGGAGAGCATCCCGGAGACCTGTTCGGGGGTCCGTTCCGGGTTGGGCGGTGCGGTGGGGGTGGTGCGGTCCGTCCGGTCGGTCTCACTCACCGCTGCCGCGATACCACTGCGCTGCGGCCGCTTGACCAGGCCGTTGCGGGTGCGTGCGGCGGACGAACCGCCCTTGGCGGCCACCGGGGCGACCGCCGGTTCGGGCTTCGGCTCCATGTCCGTCTCCGCCTTCCTCGGTGCCGGGACCGAGGGCTTCGCCTCGACCGCCTTCTCCGTCAGCAGCGCCGCGGGGATCAGCACCCGGGCGACCACACCGGCCGCCGGCGCCTCGCCGAGCCGTACCTCGATACCGCACTTGCGGGCGAGCGCGCCGACCACGAAGTGGCCCAGGAACCGGGTGGGTTCGGCCATGAAGCTGGCGGTTCCGGAGAGCCGTACGTTGGCCTCGGCGAGGGCCTGGTTGTCCATGCCGAGGCCGTGGTCGACGATCGCGATCAGATAGCCGGCGCTGGTGCGCCGTCCCTCGATCTCCACGTCGGAGTCCGGCGGCGAGAAGCTCAGCGCGTTCTCCACCAACTCGGCCAGCAGGTGGGCGATTTCGACGACGACGGAGCCGGTGACGAACGCGGGCTCGATCCGCCGCAGGGTGACCCGGCGGTACTCCTCGACCTCGGACAGCGCGGCGCGCAGCACGTCGTTGACGGCCAGCGGGGTGGACCAGGGGCGGGGGCTGGACTCTCCGGCGAGCACGAGGAGGCTTTCGGCGTTGCGGCGCATACGGGTGGCCAGGTGGTCGAGTTCGAAGAGGTTGGCGAGGGTCGCGGGGTCGGCGTCCTCGTGCTCCAGCTTGTTGATGAAGCTGATCTGACGGCGCACCAGGTTCTGGTTGCGACGGCCCAGGCTCACCAGCGAGTCGGTGGCGTTGCGCCGCAACACGGCCTGCTCGGTGGCGAGATCGAAGGCGGACCGCTGCACCCGGTCGAACGCCTCGGCCACCTCCCGGACTTCGGCCCCGGCCCGGTCGGCGACGACCAGCCGGGCGGGCGGCTGCGGCGCCGCCCCGGACGAGCCGTCCTGTACGGCGGCCACGGCCTGCGGCAGTCGGCTCCCGGCCACCTCCCTTGCCTGCTGGGCGAGTTCGACCAGCGGCGAGGAGACGGACCGGACACAGTCGAGGGCCAGCGCACCGAGCGCGGCGACCGTGCCGAGCGCGAGCAGCAGGAACAGCAGCAGGTCGCGCTGGGCCGAACTCTCCAGCTGCGCGGCCCGGTTCTCGACATCGGTACCGAGGCTGATCTGTACGTCACGCAGCCCGTTGATGGTGGAGGTCATCGAATCCCACCAGGCCATGGGCGGAATGGCGCTCGACTTCAGCTTCCCGGTGCCGTGCACCGCCTTGCTCTCGTACGACAGCGCGCGCTCGGCGTCGGGCGTGGTCAGGGCGGTGTCCAGCCGCCGTTCCTGCACGGCGGTGGCCGACCGCGGGAAGGCGTCGAGCGCGGCGAGGCGTCCGGCACGGATCTCCATGAACCGGCCGTAGTCGTCGCCGCGGAACTTCCCGGCGCGTACCGAGCCGAGCACGATAGCCCGCTCCTCGCCGGTGAACTCCTTGGCGTTGCCGAGGACTTGGAGCGCCTGGTAGGCGTCGCGCAGGGTGGCGTCGTGGACGTCTTCGAGGCCGAGGTCGAGCCGGTCGAGGACGGTGATGGTGGTGGTGAAGTAGTCGAAGGTGTCCTTCACCACGCCGGTGCCGTCGTCGGCGTCCTTGCGGATTCCGGCCAGGCCGTCGAGCCGGCCGAGGGACTCGCGCACGGAACCGGCGGCCGAGTCCTCGCGCCCCTTCAGTGCCACGTCCAGCTGCTGGCGCGCAGCATCGGTCGCCTTGCGCTGCGCGGGCAGCTTGGCGCTGAACTGCTGGACGCCGCCCACGTATCCGGTGGTGAGCCCGCGCTCCTTCTGCAGTTCGTGCACGAGTCCCTGGAGGGTGATCTCCAGGCGGGCGTTGTCGGCGGTCGCGGAGGCGTTGCGGTAGGCGGAGATCTGCTCGGTGGCCGCGATGCCGAGCAGGGCGAGCAGAACCGCGAGGGCGAGGATCAGAATCCTCAGCAGCCTGGCGCGGATGCTGGTGGTCGCTTTTGTTGTGACGTCCACTGAAGTGCCTTAAGTGGGTGGCGAGTTGATCAAGAGTCGAACCTGAGGCAGAAATGGTTCTGCTCCCGCCCAACGACCCTCACGGCACACCGGTCACCGGATCATGTTTTTGTTTTACCGCACCGAAACACGGGCCGTCCGGCCTCGCAGTTCGACAATGGCCCGCGAGGCAGTCGTATACAACGATGGTGACTGCCCGTCACGGTCAGCAGTCGCAGCACGAAAGACATTCACAGCACTCGCAGCATTCGCAGGCGTCGCAGCAGTCGCAGTCGCAGTTGGAGCAGCACCCCTCGCGCCGCCGCCGCGACCACGGCCCCTCGAACTCGTCGGCACAGCACACCTTGCAGGTGCAGCACAGCCCGAGCGCGGCGGCGCACCCGGCCCAGAAACCGCGCTTGTCGGGCCGCGGGGGCTCACCGCCGAAGGGGTTGCCGCCGTAGGGATTGCCGTCGTGGCGCGAATCTCCCGGCAGGTAGGGAGTCTGCGGCGGCCCGAACGCCGCCTCGGGTCCATGCCCGCACGACTGTGTCCCGAAGGCCCGGTCCACCGAGCGCCCGAGTTCGTGCGCGAGCAGCAGATGCGCCAACTTGCCGTCCGTGAACTCGGTCTCCCGCAGCGCGAGCCGTATCCCGTGCAGCGCGTCGTCGGCCAGTCGCCGGGCCTCGGTGAGCGGGGTGCCGGTCGCGGTGAGGGGGTTCCAGGCACCCGACGCCGCGTCGGACTCCCTGTCCTCCACGGCGTCCAGCAGATGCGCGAGCCGGCCGAAGAGGCGCCCGGCCTCGGCCAGCGGTACGGCGTTGCCGGGGCGTCCGGCCAGGAGCGCGGTGTGGGCGAAGGCGGCCGCGGTGGCCGTCTCGGTCGGTTCGGTGACGGTCAGGATCGGTGTGCCGGGCCCGGCGAGGGCCTCGATGCCGAACTGCCGGTCCACGGCGTCGACCAGGACGGCCGCGTCGAACCCGATGTCGGAACCGGTCCGCGCCCCGGCCCGCCCCCAGCTCCCGGCGACGCGCCGCGCGGCCAGCGCCACCGGCCGGCGGGCCAGCAGCCCGTCCCCGTCGGCGACATGGTCACGCACCTTGGCGGAGGCGAGCACGAGCGAGACGGCCGCCGCGAGGCGCGCCCCCTCGCCCTGTGCGACGGACGCGGTCCGCATCCCGCGCAGCGGACAGGGCCCGGCCGTACGCCGCCGGCCACCGTCCTCCCGCTCGACCTGAGCCTCCGTCAGGACCGAGAGCAGCAGCCCGTCGTAGTTGGTGACAACGCGCGCGAGCTGCCCGTGGTCTCCACGCAGCGCGAGACACAACCCGCACAAGTGCGCCATCCACTGGGCCTTGAGGCTCTCTCCGAGCCGATGACTGCAGGGCCTGACCATTCCGAACACGACGATCCCCCGTGGCGTGTACGACATCTGACGTGGCGTTCGCTACGACCCCCGGAGGGTCGCCGAGCGGCCGCATCGTATCGACCATCTGTTCACCCGTACGCACCAGCCATCACCCGGACGCCGGGAAGAATCATATTTCACTCTCAGTCAGCAGCCGTATGCGGCAACACCCTTGATACACGGGGGCTCTCGACGTATTGGCTGTGCACCAGTAGCGTCACAAACCCCCCGCGCGGCGTCTATCCACTTGGCGCGCGATCCGCATCATGGATGACCATAGGGATGCGGATAGCAATAAAGACCGCTGTGAGAGGAGGCGTCCATGGGATCGGTACGCAAGGCGAGTGCCTGGCTTGGGCTCGTTGACGACAACGATGACGAGCGCTACTACGACGACGACTACTCCGAAGGGACCGAGCAGCCCGGGGATGCCTGGGTGACGGACCCGCGAGTGAAGGTGGCCTCGGACGTCGCCGAGGTGAAGGGCCGGCGCATCGGCACGGTCACCCCGGACAGCTTCCGGGACGCCCGCGCCATCGGTGAGCTGTTCCGGGAAGGGGTTCCGGTGATCGTGAACCTCACGGCGATGGAGGCGACCGACGCCAAGCGCGTGGTCGACTTCGCGGCCGGCCTGACCTTCGGCCTGCGCGGCACGATCGAGCGGGTCGCGAACCGTGTCTTCCTGCTGACCCCCGCCAACACCGAGATCGTCAGCGGCGACCCGGTCGCGCGCCGCGAGGACGGCTTCTTCAACCAGAGCTGAGGCAGGGCCGCTTACCGGCCCTGCCTCCCGCAGGGTTGAACAGGGGCCTTCCTACCGGAAGGCGTCGAGCCCGGTGAGCGCCTTGCCCAGCACGAGCTGGTGCATCTCGACGGTGCCCTCGTAGGTGAGCACCGACTCCAGGTTCGTCGCGTGCCGCATCACGGGGTACTCCAGCGAGATCCCGTTGGCACCGAGGATGGTCCGTGCCGTACGGCAGATCTCGATGGCCTCCCGTACGTTGTTGAGCTTGCCGAAGCTGACCTGCTCGGGACGCAGGCGCCCGGCGTCCATGCGCCGCCCCAGGTGATGGGCGAGCAGAATCCCCTTGTGCAGTTCGACCGCCATGTCGGCGAGCTTGGCCTGGGTGAGCTGGAAGCCGCCGATGGGCCGCCCGAACTGCTCCCGGGTCTTCGCGTATTCGACGGCGGACTCGAAGGAAGCGCGCGCCGCGCCCATCGCACCCCACACGATTCCGTAACGAGCGTGCGACAGACAGCTCAGCGGCCCCTTCAGCCCGACGACCGCCGGCAGCACGGCGTCGGCCGGCAACCGTACGTCGTCGAGGACGAGTTCACTGGTGACGGACGCACGCAGCGACCACTTGTGCTTGATCTCGGGCGCGGAGAAGCCTGCGCTGTCGGTGGGCACGACGAACCCGCGGATGCCGTCGTCGGTCTGCGCCCACACGACGGCGACCCCGGCCACCGACCCGTTGGTGATCCACATCTTCCGCCCGTTGAGCACCCAGTCGACGCCGTCGCGCTTGGCGTACGTCCGCATCGCGCCCGGGTCGGAGCCGTGGTCGGGCTCGGTCAGCCCGAAGCAGCCGATGACCTCACCGGAGGCCATGCGCAGCAGCCAGGCCTGCTTCTGCTCCTCGCTACCGAAGCGGTGGATGGCGTACATGGCGAGCGATCCCTGCACCGACACGAGCGACCGGATCCCCGAGTCGGCCGCCTCCAACTCCAGGCAGGCGAGCCCGTATTGCACTGCGGAGGCACCGGCACACCCGTACCCGTCGAGCGACATCCCGAGCGCCCCGATACCGCCCAACTCCCGCGCGAGCTCCCGGATCCCGGGCAACTCGCCCTTCTCGTACCACTCGGCGACGTACGGCAGCACCTTGTCGGCGGCCCATGCGCGAACGGTGTCGCGGATCGCCAGGTCCTCGGGGTCGAGCAGGTCGTCGATGCCGAGGGGGTCGGCGGGGTCGAAGGGGGGCAACTTCGAGGACGAGGACGCAGCCATGCACAGCCTCCGAAATCTAGGAAAACTACCACTGCTAGTTACGATAGCGCGGACGGGTAGCCGCCAGCGGCGAGGCACCCCCACAGGTAACGCCCACCCTTCAAGTGCCCGTAACGGGCGGTGGGTGGGTGGGTGGGAGATGTGGTTCAGGCGGAGACGCGGGACTGTGTGACTTCGCGAGGGGCAGGCACCGCTACAGCCGCCGCAGGCACCTCGCACTGCATGATGCGGGGCAACCGCAACGCCATCACCGCGCCCAGCAGCAGCAGGCCCGCGCTGACGAGCAGGGTGACGTGCAGGCCGTGCACGAAGGCGTGCCGAGCCGCGTCGCGCAGGGCGGCACCACGCACCCCGCCCAGACGCTCGGCGACGTCGTAGGCCTCGCCCAGTGAATGGCCCGCCGAGGCCGCCGCGGAGGTCGGTACCCCGGGTACGGACCGCAGCCCGGGCGCGTACGCCGCGTTCATGACGCTGCCGAGGAGCGCGATGCCGATGCCGGCGCCGAGCTGGTAGGAGGTCTCGCCGATCGCCGCCGCACCGCCCGCCTGAGCCGGCGGTGCCTCGCTGAGCATCGACTCGTACGCCCCGAAGAGCGTCATCTCCAGGCCGAACCCGAGCAGCAGGAACCCGAAGAGCAGCAGCCCGGTGTTGTCCCGGCCGCCCATCGCGGTCAGCGTCAGCACCGAGACCGCGGTCAGGCAGAAGCCCGAGCACACCATCCGGCGCGGGCCGAAACGCCGGAGCATCCGCGCCCCGAACAGCCCCGCCGCCATCGCCGCGAACGTCAGCGGCAGCAGCCGTAGACCCGTCTGGAGGGGCGACAGGCCCAGCACCAGTTGCAGGTACTGGGCGGCGATCAGTTCCAGGCCCACCAGGGCCAGCATCGCCAGCACGATGCAGCCGACCGACGTGCTGAACGCCGGCCTGCGGAACATGCTCAGGTCCACCAGCGGATGGGTACGGCGCCGTTGCCGTCGTACGAAAAGAACCATCAGCACCGCGCCCACGATCAGCGGGGCCACGGTCCACACGCTCTCGACCGGCTCCCCGCCGCCGAGCCGCTTGACGCCCAGGACGACTCCGAAGAGGCCGCCGGCGGCCATCAGCGCGCCGACGACGTCCCACGGGCCGTTGCGGTCGCCGCGGGACTCGGGGAGCAGGAGGCGGCCGATCGGCAGACTGATCAGCATCAGGGGGATGTTGACCAGGAAGACCGAGCCCCACCAGAAGTGTTCGAGGAGGAACCCGCCGAGCAGCGGGCCCACCGCCGCGCCCACCGCCGCCACCGCGCTCCACACACCGATCGCCACCGCGCGCTCGCGCCGGTCGGGGAAGACCTGGCGGAGGATCGACAGCGTGGCCGGCATGATCATCGCGCCGCCGACGCCGAGCAGTGCCCGCGCGAGGATCAGGACCTGGGCGTCATGGGCGCAGGCGGCCAGGCCGGAGGCGATGCCGAAGAGGCCGTAGCCGAGGAGCAGGATCCTTCTGCGGCCGACGCGGTCGCCGAGCGTGCCGAAGAGGATGAGGAGCGAGGCGCAGACCAGCGGATAGACGTCGACGATCCAGAGCAGCTCTATCGCGCCGGGTTTGAGGTCCTCGGTGACGGCGGGCACCGCGACATGGAGCACGGTGGCGTCGAGCGCGACGAGCAGCAGGCTGACGCAGAGGACGACGAGGACGACCCAGCGGTTGGCACCGGCCCCGGCCGCCCGACGGCGCAGCGCTGCGGCGGCCGTGGTCGTCCCGGACATGTACTACCTCCCAGATGTTCCCTCGCGTTCGGCGGGCTCACGGGGTGGGGACTCCCCGTGACTGCGGCCGGAGAGGAGCGGTGTCTCCGACCCGCGCAACGAAGGCGAGTGAGCCGTTAGCGTACGCGAGTTCACGCCAATGCCACGTGGCGGACCTCTCACACTCCCCGGACAACAAGTGTGGCGTACACCACTCCCCCTCCTGTGGACCACGCCCCGGCGGGCCTGCCGGTTCCGCGCGCCCTCGATAATCGGGTCCGTGACCGATCTTGAAGCACCCCTGCGCCGGGCGGCCCCGGCCCTCCTCGGGTACGCCGCCGTCCGCGCCCTGGGCCTGGTGGTGCTCGCGGTGTGGAGCGCGGCGCGCGGCAAGAGCGCCCACACCTTGCTGACAGCCCGGTGGGACGCCCTCTGGTACACCCGGGTCGCCGACCTCGGCTACGGCTACGAGGTACGGCTCCCGAACGGCGACGTCCACTCGAACCTCGCCTTCTTCCCACTGCTGCCCTGGCTGGAACGGTTCATGCACGCGGTCTCCCCCCTGTCGTACGCCGACGGCGGCCTCGCGGTGAGCCTGCTCGCCTCGCTCGCGGCGGCCTGGGGGATCTTCGCGGTCGCGGAGCATGTGTACGGCCGTAGGGCGGCCCTGTGTGCCGTGCTGCTGTGGGCCATGCTGCCGGTGGGGATCGTGCAGTCGATGGCGTACAGCGAGTCGCTGTTCACGGCGCTCGCCGCCTGGTCGCTGTACGCCGCGTCGACCGGCCGCTGGCTGACGGCGGGCACGCTGGCCCTGTTGGCCGGTCTGACGCGGCCTGTGGGGCTCGCGGTGGTCGCCGCGGTGTGGGTCGCGGGGATCGCCTCTTTCGTGCAGGACCGCAGCACGGCGCCCGCGCACGGCGCGCGGAATTGGCGATGCGCCCTCGGTCTGGTGCTCGCGCCCCTCGGCGCCGCCGGATACGTCCTGTGGGTCGGCCACCGCACCGGCAAGGGTCCGCTGGGCTATCTCGACGTACAGGCGGGCTGGCGCAACGGTTTCGACGGCGGCGCCGCCTTCGCCCGTTTCGTCGGCGAGAAGTTCACCTCGTTCCCGTCGGCCCTGGCCGGGGTCGGGCTGATCGTCGGGGTCGGGCTGGTGGTCTGGCTGTACGTCGTGGGCATCCGGCAGGGCCAGCCGCTGCCGCTCCTGGTGTACACCGGGGTCGTCACCGCGCTCGCGCTGTGCGCGTCGAGCTACTTCGGCTCGAAACCGCGCCTGCTGATTCCCGCATTCCCTCTGTTGTTCCCCCTCGCGCTCGCCCTGGCGCGGCTGCGTATCTCCAGGTCAGCGTGGGTGGTGGGCGGTGTCGCGGTGGCGTCGGCCGTGTACGGGGCGTTCTGGCTGAACGGCACCGGTCCGCCATGATCCACCCCGGGGAGCGGTGAGCGCTCGGCTAATTTCACCCCAGCATTTGGTGAACTAATTCATAAGTGCCATAAAACTGGGGCCCGGCATGATCAAAGGAATTGAAGGACGGAGCCGTCGGGGATTGCGGAATCCTCGAAAATAAACCTGCCCCTGAGAGCTTTCCCACATCACATCGTCATCACAAAGCCGCTGATTCGACAGGCATCCACACTCACTCGCTGTAACGTCGATTGGGTGCGTACCGAACGAAACCTCACCCGTCTGGACCGGGTGTTCGCGAGGCTGGACCGGGAACCGGAACGGCCGGCCAACATCGATGTGCCGAAGATGAGCCGGCACAGGGTCGTGCTGTTCGCGGCGACCCTGGCCTTCTATCTGGCGATCGTGTGGCTTGTCGTGACCACCTCCTGGCTGGTCCGGTTCGACTGGCAGGTCATGTTCTTCCGGCCGTACCAGCAGTGGGCCGGCATCCACTGGTTCGTCGACTACTACGTGGTGCTGGGCCAGCGCGGCCCGACCGCGGTGATGGTCGCGGCCTGGCTGGGCTGGCGCTCGTGGCGGCAGCACACGCTGCGCCCGCTGCTGACCCTGGGCACCCTGCTGCTGCTGCTGAACATCACGGTCGGCGCCGCCAAGCTCGGCATGGGCCGTCTCGGCCCGCACTACGCCACCGTCATCGGCTCGAACGAGATGGGCCTCGGCGGCGATATATTTCCCAGCGGCCACACCGCCAACGCGGTCGTGACCTGGGGGATTCTGGCGTATCTGGCCTCCACGCCGAGAGCCCGCCGCTGGTTGTCCGCCGCGTCCGCCGTGACCTCGCTCGGCGTCGGTCTCGCCACGGTCTACCTCGGTACGCACTGGCTGAGCGACGTACTGCTCGGCTGGGCCGCCGGTCTGCTGGTGCTGCTCGCCCTCCCGTGGTGCGAGCCGCTGATCGCGCTGGCCGAGACCCGCATCTTCGACTACCGCGACCGCTGGCGCGCCCGCCGCGGCCGTACGGCGCCGGCCCCCGCGCCTGCGTCCCCGGTCACCGCGCCCGTGCTGCTCAAGCCACGCGCCTCCGCCTCGGGCGACGAGGTCCCGGCGGCCCGCGAGACGGTCACCGCGAGCCGTGCGGCGCGGCCTCCCGCCCATCTCGCGCCGAGCCCGCACACGACCCGCTCGGAGCGCACCCCGGTCACCCCGATCGGCAGCCGCCGCCCGCCGCACCCGGACCGGGTGGCACGTGGCACCACCGCGGCGACGGCCCGTCCGGCGGCGGGCGGCTGACCCACCGAACCGCGGGGCCGGTACGCACAACCCATCCCCGCACGACGAAGGCCCCGGTTCCTCCTGCGGAACCGGGGCCTTCGTGACGTGCGCGTTCAGCCCTTCCAGGCGCGCGCCACCGTGCCGTCCTTCACCTCGAAGTTGAGCCGGCCCGCGCGGTACTCCATGGTGATGATCGCCCCCGGCGGCAGCGACCGCACGGTCGACCACCCCCGTTCCCGCGCGAGCCGCTCGGCCTCTGGCGCGTCGAGGCCGACGTAGGTGTTGGGGCTGTCCTGGGGCTCCGCCGGTGGAGTCGGAATGGGTGCCATGCGCGCCACGCTAGCCCCTCTCCAGCTCTCCATGACCCTCTCCGGTCACACTTCTGTCACAGGATCAGGACGTGTGTTTTGTTCCCCCTAACACCAGCTGCTGCCGCAGCGGGCCTCACTCGTATGAGCGGTTCCGGACGCCTTACGCGGGTATTCGAACGTAATTCCCGCGTGTCGGTGCGGCCCGTCGAATAGCCCGGCGGAAAGTTCCGCGAGAACCGGCCGGGCGCCCCATTCCATTCCGCTTCCGTGCCGTACGGCGGGAGCTGATGCCACATAAGAGTTTCACCGTTCCGGCACAGAATCGCCGTGCGGCCCCCGGCCGTCCCGGTCCAGCGCGCGGGTCAGCCGGTCCCGCGCCGTCCTGATCGTCTCGGTCAGCTCCCCAGGCTCCAGGACCTCGAACTCGAAGCCCGTCATCATCACGTGGATCACCATCACATCGAGGTTCGGGGCCCCGGTGCGCAGAAGGCAGGCGTCCGGCCCGTCGGCCTCCAGCGTCCCGGCGGACGGTGAGATCCGCTCGGCGGCCCGCTCCAAGGGCACGAGCAGCCGGACAACGGCCTGCGAGGCGTACGCGCGCGTGGAGACCCCTTTCGAGACATACGCGGCGAGGTCCTCCGCCGGTGGCTCGCGCGGGGTGAAGCGCGGCCCGTGCGGCGGCCTGGGCGTGACGCGGTCGACGCGGAAGGTGCGCCAGTCCTCGCGGTCCAGGTCCCAGGCGACCAGGTACCAGCGGCGCTCGGTGCACACCAGGCGGTGCGGTTCGACGGTACGGCGGGTGGGGGCGCCGTCGTGGCTCCGGTACTCGAAGCGCAGCCGCTCGGCGTCCCGGCAGAGGGCGGCCAGCTCGGTCAGCACGGCGGGGTCCACGGCGGACGGCAGGGTGTTGCGCAGCATCGGCACGGTGAAGGCGTTGAGGGCGCCCACCCGGCGGCGCAGCCGGTTCGGGAGGACCTGTTCCAGCTTGGTGAGGGCGCGTACGGAGGTCTCGCCGATGCCCTCGATGCCCTGCCCGGCGGCCGTGCGCAGGCCGACCGCCACGGCCACCGCCTCGTCGTCGTCCAGGAGCAGCGGCGGCAACTCGGCGCCCGCGCCCAGCTGGTAGCCGCCTCCCGTGCCGCGGCTGGCGTTGACGGGGTAGCCCAGCTCGCGCAGCCGGTCGACATCCCGGCGCACGGTACGCGGGGTGACCCCGAGCCGGTCGGCCAGGTCGGCGCCGGACCACTCGCGGTGGGCCTGGAGCAGCGAGAGCAGCCGCAGGAGTCGTGCCGAAGTCTCCAACATGGTCGAAGTCTGTATCAAGGGTGGTCCGGATCAAGGGCTGTACGGCAGTTGCGGCACCTCGAAACAGGTGCTGTTCATGTCCCCTTGCGGAACCCACCCCTTGCCGTCCTGCCAGCGGGCCACCGACAGACACGTCCTGCGTGTCCTCGGCGGTGCGGCGAGCCGCTCGAAGGAGACGGGAACCAGGAGGCCGTCGGCGGTGTAGTGCTCGCTCCGGTTCATGAACCCGTCGACGCACGCGCGCGTGACGCCCGTTTTCGCGCATCCCTTCGCCGCGTCCGTGAACCACATCGCCGCCGCCCAGCCCTCCAACTGCCACTGGGAATGCGTCTTCAGCCCTTTGGTCGCCTCCCGGAACTCCCGCACGGCCGGCTGCGACACGTCGTCGAAGTCCCGGCTGGACCCGGTCGCCCACAGGGCGTTGCGGCAGCGCGGGGAGTTCTTGTAGTCCTCCGGGACGGTGGTTGTCCAATTCTGTACGTTCGTCACCTTGGCGACGACATGCGCGCCGACCTGGTCCATCGCCGCGCACAACTGGGCGTTCCCGTGCGTGTCGAGGGCGTCGAAGACGAGGTCGGCGCCCTGCTGCTTCAGATCGGCCGCGGCGGCGCGGAAGTTGGGCAGCGCGAAGTCGACCTGCTCGGGGACGACCTTGTAGCCCTCGGCCTTCAGCCCCTGCTCGACGAGCCGGGCGTAGGCGGCGGACGCGGCCTGGTTGTACGAGACGACGGCGGCGGTACGGGCGCCCTGCTCGCGCTTGAAGTAGCGGTAGACCTCCGTGCCGCCGTACAGCTTGCCGCCCCAGCCCGGGGTGCCCGCGCGCGGTGCGAGGCTGCCGTAGATGCCGTACAGGTGCGGCCAGGTGTCGTAGGCGGCGCCGATGGGCTGGCCGCCGATGTCGGGCACGCGCGCGTGGGAGACGCGGGAGGCGCCCGCGTAGTCGAGGGCGGTGGTGGCGACCAGGGCGACGACGGCGTCCCCATCGGCCCCGTCGATCAGCTTGTGCACGCACTCGTTGTTGCCGACCCCGCTGCCGCCGTCGTCGCACAGCCGCACCTCGACCCGGCGCCCGGCGATGCCCCCGCGCGCGTTGACGCGGTCGAAGTACGCCTCGGCGCCGTCGCGGGGACCGGTGAAGGTGTCGCCGCCTACTGGGCTGGTCGCGCTGGTGATGATCCCGACCCGGATCGGCGTGCCGGTGCTCGCCGCGGGCGTACGGGTGTCGCCGTGCTCGAAGTCGCTCTCCGGGAGACGGCTGCCGCAGGCCGTGCTCCCGAGGAGGAGCAGCAGTACCGCGGCAGCGGCCTCAGCAGCCCGACCCGGGCGACGGCGAGGCATCGCCGCTCAACGCCACCAGCGCGCACAGGGTGTTGACGGACACCTTCCAGGTGCCGCCCTGCTCGACGGAGGTCCCGGAGGCGTCCGGGAGGGCGGTGGCGCCGTTGAGGGTCAGCGTGTAGGTCACGGTCGCCTTGTCCGCCTTGGTGAACTCGACCTTGGTGACCTCCGCCTGTACCTGCCCGCCGCGTTTGTCGCCGTTGAAGGCCTTCAGGACCGGGCCCATCTTGTCGCCGTTCTCCAGGACGGCCTGTTTGTCCTGGGTGGAGGTGGCCGGGTCGAAGAACTTCTTCCAGTTGGCCTTGATCTGGGTGGTGGCAGCGGTCGGGTCGGCGGGCGCGGTCGCCGGTGCGGTCGTGGTCCGCTCGACGGACGGGGTGGGCGGTGGCGCGCCGCTGCCGCCCCCGCTGTCGTCGCTGCAGGCCGCCAGCGCGGGGCCGAGCGCGAGCACCAGGGCGGCGGCCGTAACTGCCGTGCCCCGTCCACGCCTTGTGTTCCTTCGCCTGAGGTCGCTCCCGAGAACCATCTGGCTCACCGCCGGGTGTCGGTCCGGGCCGTGCGCGCCCGGTGTTTTCAGGTCGGGTGTCAGAAGGCATAGTGCAAGCCATTGGCCGGCATGGACAGACACATGACATGTGGGAGCCGTAAATGCGGACAGCCCGACTGCGGACCGTGCGTCCCGTCCTGTGGGCCGCCTGGGCCGCGCTCGCCGCGGGTGCGGTGCTGTGCGTGCTCGGCTGGTACGGCGTCTCCGGCGAGCGCTACGCCGAACGGCAACTCCCCTACCTGGCCTCCTGCACGATCCCCGGCGCCGCGCTGATCGTCGCCGGAGCGATCCTGCTCACCCATGGCCGCGGCGCCCTCGCCACCGCGCGCGTGGAGGAGCTGTACGCCCTTCTCGTGGCCGCGGAGGCCGACGACGCCGGGGAGTCGGCGGAGGCCGCCGCCGCGCCCCTGGCGGTCAGCGGGGACCTGTTGATGGTGCCGGGCGGCACCTTGTGGCACCGCGCGGACTGCCCGTTGGTCGCCGGGAAGCCGGAAGCGGTGCCGGTCGACGCGAAGTTGGTGGCGAACGGCGAGTTGAGCCCCTGCCCGATCTGCGAACCCGCCGAAGCCGACGACTGATGTCCTCGCTGAGCTACGACCTCATCCTCGCCGGACTGTCCGTCGGCAGCGCCGCCGCGCTCACCGGGATCGGCCTGATCGTGACGTACCGGGCGACCGGCGTCCTCAACCTCGCGCACGGTGCGGTCGCGATGGTCTGCGCGTACGCGCTGCGGCAGTGCGTGGTGGGGTGGGGCCGGCCGTTGTGGCTGGGTGCGGTGGTGACGTTGTTGTTCCTCGCGCCCGCCATTGGAGTCGCGCTGGAACGCTTCGTCTTCCGGCCGCTGTCGGTCCTGGGCGGCGATCCGGCGCAGACCCTGGTCGCGTCCATCGGCGTGTTCGTGCTGCTGGTCGGCGGGGCGGCGCTGGTGTGGGGGCAGGGCGCCCGGGACGACGCGCCGGAGCTGGTCTCGGCCGATCCCTGGGGGCAGTTGGCGGTGGTGCTCGTGCTCGCGGCGGGCGTCGGGTCGGTGATTCGCTGGACACGTTTCGGGCGGGAACTGCGGGCCGTGGTGGACGACCGGCAGCTCGCGGTGCTGGGCGGCGTGGACGCGGACCGGGTGGCGGCGGCGGGCTGGGCGTTCGGGTCCTTCACGGCGGGGCTGACGGGCGTGCTCCTCGCCCCCTACGTGCGCCTGGACCCGTACGGCCTGCCCCTGCTCGTCATGGAGGTGGTGGCGGTCGCGGTGGCCGCGCGGATGCGGAGTCTGCCGGTCGCCGTGGTGGTGGCGCTGGGGATCGGGGTCGGGCAGAGCCAGTTGACCAGGGTCCATCTGTCCGGCTGGGGCGGGCAGTTGGTGCAGGCGGTGGGCGCGAACCTGTTCGTGGCCGCCCTGTTGGTCGCGGCGCTGGTCCTGCCGGGTCTTGGTGCGAGGGACGCGCTCCCCCGTACGGCGACGGCACGGGTCGCGACGCCTCCCGGTGCCTGGATCGTGGCCGCGGTGCTGTTCCTGCTCCCCCTCGGCTTCGCGGGCTCGGACCTGCACACCTCGGTCCAAGTCCCGGCGCTGGGCGTGGTGTTGCTGTCCCTGGTGGTGGTCACCGGCCGCGGCGGCCAGCTCTCGCTGGGGCAGGCCGCGTACGCGGGCCTGGGCGCCCTGTTCACGGCGCTGCTGGCGGCGGGCCGCTTCCCGGGACTGCCCCGCCTGCCCGAACTGGCCGCGCTGGCGGTCGCCGTCCTCCTGGTCGCTCCCCTGGGCCTGCTCACCGGCTGGCCCGCGATCGGCCGCCACGGCCTGTCCCTGGCCCTCGCGACCTTCGCGGTCGGCGTCGGGGTCAGCCGCTTCGTCTTCGCCCAGCCGTACGCCACGTCGGGCCTGTCGCTGGGCCGCCCGTCCGGCTTCGACGGGGACCGCGCCTACTACGTCCTCGAACTCGCCCTCCTGACGGGCGCGTTGCTGGCGACCCACGCCTTGCGCCGGGGCCGCACGGGCCGTGCCCTCGCCGCGATGCGCGACCACGAGGCGGGCGCGTCGGCCGCGGGCGTCCGGGTTCCCTCCCTGAAACTCCTGGCCTTCGTCGCGGGCGCCGCGCTGGCCGCCCTCGGCGGCGGCATGCTCGGCATGGGCCTGCGCGCCTTCGACCCCTCGGCCTACGACCCCGTCCGGGGCCTGTTGTGGTTCGCCGCGGTGGTCGTCCTGGGCGCCGACAGCACACTGGGCGCACTGACGGCCGCGGCCCTCCTGGTGGGCCTCGACGCGGGCGCGCGCGGCGGGGTGGCGGCGGCACTGATCGGGGTGCTGGCGGTGTGCGTGGGGCGGTTTCCCGGGGGCCCGTACGAGGCGCTGCGGACGGCGGTCGGACGCCTGCGGCCCCAACGCCGGGCGCGGCTCACACCGTTGGGGCTGGGCGTGCGGCGGAGGTTGCGGATGGTGGGCGTACCGGTACGGGCGGGCTCAACGGCAGCCGGGCACGCGGCTGTCGCACGCCGCGCGGAACTCGGTTCCGGACGAGTGTCGGGCGGCACCCGGGACCTGCGAGGTCGCGACGCCGGACCCGGACAGCAGGGCGGGACGGGCTCAACGGCGGCAACCCGCAGGGACGTTGCACGCCCAGCGGAAGCCGACACCGAGCGGACATCCGGCGGCGCACAGGATCCGCGAGGCCGCGACGCCGGAGCGGCGCAGCCGGGCGGAACAGGCTCGACGGCAGCTCCCCGCAGGAGCGAGATCAGCCCAACAGCAGCCACCCGCAGGCGCGCTGCACGCCCAGCGGAAGCCGACCCCGGACGGACGCCCAGGCCCCGGGCCCCGCGGAGACGCACGGCCCCGACGCGGACCCCGCCCGCCCTCACCGCCCATGCCCTGTACGCCCGTTACGGCAGCTTCACCGCGCTCGACGGAGTCGATCTCGTCGTGCGGGCGGGTCAGGTGACCGCCGTCGTCGGGCCCAACGGGGCTGGAAAAAGCACCCTGTTCCACTGTCTGGCCGGGACCCTGCGGCCCGTGCGCGGGCGGGTCCGGCTCGGTGGGCGGGACGTCACCCGGCTGGCCGCGCACGCCCGGACCCGGCTCGGGGTCGCGCGGACCTTTCAACAGCTCGCCGTCTTCCCCTCGTTGACCGTCGCCGAGAACGTGCGCGTGGGCGCCGAGCAGGGGCGGGCCCCCGAACCCGGTTCCGTGGAGCGGGCGTTGCGGCTCTTCGGGCTCGACGGGGACCTGCAGTCGCTGCCCGCCGCCGGGCTGCCCACCGGGACGCTGCGCCGGGTCGAACTGGCGAGGGCGTTCGCGGGCGGCCCGCGCGTGCTGCTGCTCGACGAGCCCGCCGCCGGACTCGACACCGCCGAAGTGGCCGCGCTGACCCTGGTGTTGCGGGCGCTGGCCGCCGAGGGCACCGCGCTGCTCGTCGTGGAGCACGACCTCGATCTGGTCGCCGACCTCGCCGACGTGGTCCATGTGATGACGGCGGGCCGCGTCGTCGCCTCCGGACCGCCGGACCGTGTCCTCGACGCACCCGGCACCTGGGAGACCCCGGCATGACCATCTCCCTGCGCCACGCGCGCGTGCGCTACGGCCCCCTCGAAGCCCTGCACGGCGTCACCCTCGCCGCCCCGGCCCACGGGCTCACCGTCCTGCTCGGCCGCAACGGCTCCGGCCGTACGACCGCGCTGCGCGCCCTCGCCGGTACGGTCGCGCTGTCGGGCGGCGCGGTGGTGTGGGACGGCGCCGATGTGACCCGTATGCCGGCCTACGAACGAGCTCGCCGGGGACTGTGTCTGGTGCCGGAGCGGCGGGCCGTGTTCGGGTCCCTCACCGTCCACGAGAACCTCGAACTCGCGGCGTGGGACTACTCCGTGGCCCTTGACGCGTACCCACAGCTGAGCCCGCTGCTCCCCCGCCGGGCCGGCACCCTCTCCGGGGGCGAGCAGCGCATGCTGGCCCTGTCCCGTGCCCTGCTGGCACACGCGCGCGTGGTGCTCGTCGACGAACCGGCGCAGGGCATGTCACCGGCGGTCGCGGACCGCACGTACGAACTGCTGGGCGGGCTGGACGCCTGCGTGGTCGTCGCCGAGCAGCGGCTGCCGCCCGTGCTGCGCGGCCGGGCCGCCGCGCTCGTGTACGAACTGCGGCGCGGCGCGGTCGTGTTCAGCGGCGAGGCGGCCGAACTGGCGTAAAGGGCGGGCCCCCGCCCGGTCGACGGACCTGGCGGGGGCGCGGCGGGAGCGGTCCGGCTCAGAGGTCGAGCTGCTGGCCGGGGACGATCAGGTCGGGGTCGCCGCCGATGACGGCCTTGTTGGCGGCGTAGATCTTCCGCCAGGTGGTCCCGTGCTCGGCGGCGATGCCGCTGAGGGTGTCGCCCTTGCGGACGGTGTAGTCGCCGCGGGACGTGCCGCGCGAGACGTTGTTCGTGCCGCGGTCCGGCGTCTTCGCCGCCGGCTTCGACGGGGCCGCCTTCTTGGCCGACTTGACCGTCGACTCGGTGGACGACTTCTTGGTCGTCTTCGGCGTCTTCGCCTTGGTCGACTGCTCGGTGACCTTGCCGGAGGAGGCCGCGGGTGCGCTGCCGCTCGCTCCGGCCCGTACCGAACAGACCGGCCAGGCGCCCCAGCCCTGGGCGTGCTGGACCTTGGTGGCCACGGTGATCTGCGCGGACCGGGAGGCCTGGTCGGCGGTGGCCGCGTAGGCCGAGCCGCCGTAGGCGCGCCAGGTGCCGGCGGAGAACTGGAGTCCTCCGTAGTAGCCGTTGCCGGTGTTGATGTGCCAGTTGCCGCCGCTCTCGCACTGGGCGATGCGGTCCCACACTCCACTGTCGGCCGCTGCGGCGTTGCCGGTGGCCGCCAGCACGCCCAGGGGGGCGAGCAGGGCCGCTCCGGCGAGGACCGCCGTCGTCCGCGCCTGACCCTTGCGGTGGGTCTCAGGCGTGTTGTCGCGAGTGGTATCGGCACATTCGGACATGTAGTTCCCTCTCCAACAACCCGGGGTCCCCCAAGGCGGTTCGCGGCTCCCACGCATCGACGCGGTCCTCGCGCTCCTCCCCGTCCGCCGGCGGCTGTGCTGTTGAACTGGCTTGATCGGCCTGCGGACGTTCCCGAGCGGTGCTCGTTGCACACGGCGGAGGAATGTACGGACGTGGACGAGCCGGTGTCGACCAAGGGCCCGTTGTGCCAGGCCAGTTGACTGTTACCGAAGGTAGCGGCATTTTCCGGACACCCACTACATTCCCCCATTTACTGATTTTTCGACCAACGGTCTTACCGATCTGTGACTCGGTTCACGCAACCAACTCCCTTGCATTTCCACGCAGTTGACAGGGAGTGTCCGATTCCGTACCCGGTGTGACGCTGTGCTTAGGTTGGTTGGATTCGGTTCGCTCTGGAGCGTGACTCCCGCCACAGATCGTCCGTTGTCTTCTTCATGAGCCCGGGACCCACCGGGCACCGCATTCCGAGGGAGCCACCCGTGCCGCGCATGCTCGACGTCAGCGACGACGTACGCGCCGAGATCGGCGACGAAGAAGCCGACCGGCTGCTCGCCGGAGACAACGCCCCGGGCAGTTACGACTGCACGTCGTGCCGCACCCAGGGCGACTCCGATCAGGAGCGCACCAGCACCGTCCTGTTCATCGGCGACGAGACCGCCGTCCTCGCCTTCGCCCACGCCACCTGCCTGCCCTCCCAGATCGTCCAGGTCACCGAGGAGCAGTTGCAGGGCGCCGTCCGCTCCATCAGCGGCAACGCGCACGCCCCGGCCGGCGAACCGGAGAAGGCCGTACCCGAGCAGGCCGTGCTCGGCGTGACCAGCGGACTCGTCCTGATCTCCGGGGAGTTGCACCCCGCCCTGGTGGTGGAGCCGACCGCGGCCATCGTGCGGCCCGGCTCGACCGGTACCGGCGACGACTTCCTGCCGCTGCTGATCGAGCAGGGCTTCATGCCGCTCAGCGAGATCACCACCGTGCCGCCGGTGCTGCACGGCTGGTCGGTGCTGCTCGCCGCGGGCCAGCTGCACGCGGTGCTCCAGCCGAGCAGCAACGGCGGTTCCCCGGTGGCCTGGTGGCAGGCGCACCAGCCGCTCCAGGTCACCGACAGCTGGCGCGCCGCCGCCAACAAGCACCAGCAGGTGCTGATGTTCGCGGCGCCGGTGGGCTCGATCGGCCGCCAGCCCCGCGAGGACCTGCTGCGCAGCGCGCTCGACAGGGCGGCGGCGAACGGCAAGCTGGTCGGCTCCACGCTCCCGCTCGCGGGCACCTGAGCCGCATCCCTTCAGGTCACGCGTCGTTTGGACATACGTGCACGCATACGATGTTCCCCGCAGCCGGACCTACCAGCCGATCCCGTCCTCGCGATCGGACCGGGACAGCCCCGGCGGCCCGTCGGCCACGCCGATCTACGACCGGCTCTACTCGGAGTGGGTCAAGAACTTCCGCTCGCTGCCGGGTGACCGCAGCGGCGAGGAGGAGCTGGGCTTCACGGCCTTCGGGCACAGTCCGCACAGCACGGGCTCGTTCGGCGGCGGTTCGTTCGGCGGGAGTTCGTACAGCGCGTACAGCGCGGGGGCCTACAGCGCCCGGCAGCAGTCGCAGTGGCAGCGCGTGGGACAGCTCGGTCACGTCGGCCAGCAGCAGGGCCACACCGGGATGCACCACATCCCGGCCCTGCCGCCCGGCCCACGCCAAGGCATCTGACGCGGCACGCACACGAGGAGGGCGGCCCCTGTTTCAACAGGGGCCGCCCTCCTCGTCGTACAACTGCCGTACGGCTGCTACTTCTTCTTGTTACCGCGCTTCTCGCGCACCCGTACCGAGATGTGGATCGGGGTGCCGTCGAAGCTGAACTCCTCGCGCAGACGGCGTTCGATGAAGCGGCGGTAGCCCGCCTCGATGAAGCCGGAGGCGAAGAGCACGAAGCGCGGGGGCTTGGTGCCGGCCTGGGTGCCGAAGAGGATGCGGGGCTGCTTGCCGCCGCGGACCGGGTGCGGGTGGGCGGCGACCAGCTCGCCGAGGAAGGCGTTCAGCCGGCCCGTCGGGACGCGGGTCTCCCAGCCGGCGAGGGCGGTCTCGATGCCCGGGACCAGCTTCTCCATGTGGCGGCCGGTGCGCGCCGAGATGTTCACCCGGGGCGCCCACGCGACCTGGGCGAGCTCGGTCTCGATCTCGCGCTCCAGGTAGTAGCGGCGCTCCTCGTCGAGGGTGTCCCACTTGTTGAAGGCGAGGACGATCGCGCGGCCCGCCTCGACGGCCATGGTGACGATGCGCTGGTCCTGCACCGAGATGGACTCGGAGGCGTCGATCAGGATGACCGCGACCTCCGCCTTCTCGACGGCGGCGGCGGTGCGGAGCGAGGCGTAGTAGTCGGCGCCCTGCTGGAGGTGGACGCGCTTGCGGATACCGGCGGTGTCGACGAACTTCCAGGTGACGCCGCCGAGTTCGATGAGCTCGTCGACCGGGTCGCGGGTGGTGCCGGCGATCTCGTTGACGACGACGCGCTCCTCGCCCGCGACCTTGTTCAGCAGCGAGGACTTGCCGACGTTCGGGCGGCCGATCAGGGCGATCCGACGGGGACCGCCGACCGCGACGCCGAAGGTCTGCTCGGGCGCCTCCGGCAGGGCCTCCAGGACGGCGTCCAGCATGTCGCCGGTGCCGCGGCCGTGCAGCGCGGAGACGGGGTGCGGCTCGCCGAGGCCCAGGGACCACAGGTAGGACGCGTCGGACTCGCCGCTGAGGCCGTCGACCTTGTTGGCGGCCAGCACGACGGGCTTGCCGGCCTTGCGCAGCAGTCGTACGACCGCCTCGTCGGTGTCGGTGGCGCCGACCTTCGCGTCGACGACGAAGACGACCGCGTCGGCGGCCTCGATCGCGTACTCGGCCTGGGCTGCCACGGAGGCGTCGATGCCGAGGACGTCCTGCTCCCAGCCGCCGGTGTCGACGACCTTGAAGCGGCGGCCCGCCCACTCGGCCTCGTAGGTCACGCGGTCGCGGGTGACGCCCGGCTTGTCCTCTACGACAGCTTCCCGCCGCCCGATGATGCGGTTGACGAGAGTCGACTTGCCGACATTCGGCCGGCCGACGACGGCGAGGACGGGCAGCGGTCCGTGACCGGCCTCGCCGATGGCGCCCTCGACGTCCTCGATGTCGAAGCCCTCTACGGCGGCGAGCTCCATGAACTCCGCGTACTCGGCGTCGCCGAGCGCCCCGTGCTCGTGCTCCTCGCCGGAGCCGTCGGGCTGGATCTGGTCGTTCATGAAGTCGGTACCTCGTTCATCGTGGTGATCGGTGGAGCCCCCGGATTTCGGGTGATCCACTACTCAAGTGTCTCTTAGCGCCCGGTGAGGCGCCTGGCATCGTCCAGGTGGGCGGCCAGCTGCTTCTGGATCCGCTCGGTCGCCTCGTCCAGTGCCTTGCGCGTACGGCGGCCGGAGCCGTCGCCCGCGTCGAACGGGTCGCCGAAGACGACGTCGACGCGGGAGCGCAGCGGAGGCAGCGCCTTTATCAGTCGTCCGCTCTTCTCGGCGGTGCCCAGTACGGCCACCGGCACGATCGGGGCGCCGCTGCGGACCGCGAAGTAGGCGAGCCCCGCGCGCAGCGAGGCGAAGTCGCCCTCGCCCCGGGTGCCCTCGGGGAAGATCCCGAGGACGCCGCCGGCCGCCAGGACGTCCAGCGCCCCGGTGATCGCCGTGCGGTCGGCGACCGAACGATCCACCTTCAGCTGGCCGATGCGCAGCAGGAAGGGGTCCAGCGGGCCGACGAACGCCTCCTTCTTGATCAGGAAGTGTGTCGGCCGGGGTGCCACGCCCATGACCATGGGGCCGTCGACGCCGTGGGAGTGGTTGACGGCGAGGATCACCGGGCCGGTGGCGGGCACCTTCCAGGAGCCCAGCACGCGCGGCTTCCACAGCCCGTACATCAGGCCGACGCCGATGCGCCGCCCGACCTCGGCGCCCCGCTCCGATGCGGCGGTTGGAGCTGTTGGAGCTGTCACTTGGCGGCCCGCTTCTCCCCGACCAGGGTGACCACGCACTCGATGACCTGCTGGAGCGTGAGGCCGGAGGTGTCCACCTCGATCGCGTCGTCCGCCTTCGCGAGCGGCGAGGTCTTGCGCGAGGAGTCGGCCGCGTCCCGCTTCAGCAGCGCCTCGCGGGTGGCCTGTACGTCGGCGCCCTTCAGCTCACCGCTGCGGCGGGCGGCACGTGCCTCCGGGGAGGCGGTGAGGAAGATCTTCAGGTCGGCGTCGGGCAGCACGGTCGTACCGATGTCCCGCCCCTCCACCACGATCCCGTGCTCCGCGTCGGCGGCCAGCGACCGCTGCAGCTCGGTGATCCGGGCCCGCACCTCGGGCACCGCGCTGACCGCGCTGACCTTGGAGGTGACCTCCTGGGTGCGGATCGGGCCGGCCACGTCCACGCCGTCGACGCTGATCGTCGGGTGCGCCGGGTCGGTGCCCGAGACGATCTCCGCCTTGCCCGCCGCGTCGGCGATCGCGGTGGGGTCGTTGAGGTCGATCCCGTTGTTCACCATCCACCAGGTGATCGCCCGGTACTGGGCGCCGGTGTCCAGATAGCTCAGCCCGAGCTGCGCGGCCACGGCCTTCGACGTGCTCGACTTGCCCGTGCCGGAGGGGCCGTCGATGGCGACAATCACTGCCGGGGCGGTCCGGGCGGCGCCGTTTTCCACGGGAGGACACCTTCCTGGTGAAGGGTGGTGGGCGGGATGGGCACGCGAGTGCGCCCCGCACAAGGTTACTGGGTGCGCGTCACTCGTCCGGCCGGACGGTCACTGCTTTGACGCAGGCCCCCACCATCCACCGGGCACCCCCTACTGCCGGATCGCCCAGCCCCGCTCACGCAGCGCAGCGCTGAGCACGGGTGCCGCCTTCGGCTCCACCATCAGCTGCACGTAACCCGCCTGCTGCCCGGTCGCGTGCTCGATGCGGACGTCCTCGATGTTGACCCCCGCCATCCCCGCGTCCGCGAAGATCCGGGCCAGCTGACCCGGCTGGTCGTCGATCAGCACGGCCACGACCTCGTACACCCGCGGAGCGGACCCGTGCTTGCCGGGGACGCGGACCTGCCCCGCGTTGCCGCGCCGCAGCACGTCCTCGATGCCGTCGACGCCCTCGCGGCGCTTGTCCTCGTCGGCGGACTGCAGGGAGCGCAGTGCCCGCACCGTCTCCTCCAGGTCCCCGGCGACATCGGTGAGCAGGTCGGCGACCGGCCCCGGGTTCGCGGAGAGGATGTCGATCCACATGCGGGGGTCGGAGGCGGCGATCCGGGTCACGTCCCGGATGCCCTGCCCGCACAGCCGTACGGCGGCCTCCTCGGCGTTCTCCAGCCTTGCGGCGACCATGCTGGACACCAGGTGGGGCATGTGGGAGACCAGCGCCACGGCACGGTCGTGGGCGTCGGCGTCCATGACGACCGGCACGGCACGGCAGTGCGAGACCAGTTCCAGGGCGAGGTTCAGCACCTCGGTGTCGGTGTCGCGGGTGGGCGTCAGCACCCAGGGGCGGCCCTCGAAGAGGTCGGCGGTCGCGGCCAGCGGGCCGGACTTCTCGCGGCCGGACATGGGGTGCGAGCCGATGTACGACGACAGGTCGAGGCCGAGCGCCTCCAGTTCGCGGCGCGGGCCGCCCTTGACGCTGGCCACGTCGAGGTAGCCGCGGGCCACGCCCCGGCGCATCGCGTCGGCGAGCACCCCGGCCACCAGCGCGGGCGGGGCGGCGACGATCGCGAGGTCGACGGGTCCCTCCGGCGCCTCGTCGGTGCCGGCGCCGAGCGCGGCGGCCGTACGGGCCTGCTCAGGGTCGTGGTCGGCGAGGTGGACGACGACGCCCCGGGAGGCGAGGGCGAGCGCGGCGGAGGTGCCGATGAGGCCGGTGCCGATGACGAGCGCGGTTCTCACTGGGCGATGTCCTTGCGGAGGGCGGCGGCGGCACCGAGGTAGACGTGCGCGATGCCGGCGCGGGGCTTGTCGGACTCGATGTGCGCGAGTACGCGGACCACGCGGGGCATGGCACCCGCGATGTCGAGTTCCTGCGCGCAGATCAGCGGTACGTCGGCGAAGGCGCTGCCGAGCTTGCGGGCGGCGGCGGCCGGGAAGTCGCTGTGCAGGTCGGGCGTGGCCGTGAACCAGACGCTGATCAGGTCGTCGGCGGTGAGGCCGTTGCGCTCCAGGACGGCGGTGAGCAGCTCGCCGACCCGCTCGTCCATGTGGCCGGCCTCGTCCCTGTCCAGTTGGACGGCGCCCCGGACCGCTCGTACCGCCACTGCTCTGCTCCTCGCTGATGTACAACCCGGCTCTCCGCACATCCAGCCTAGTCAGCCCGTCCGGTACGGGTGCCCGGCGCCCGCCCCCTGAGACGGGCCGGAGCGGGCCTCGCGAACCCTGCCAATGTCACCTGAATCATTCTGTTCCGCTACTTGGGGTGAGATCATCCCGGTATGCCTCTTTACCCACGGCCCCGAGTCCGCTCTCATGGGCAGGTAGCTCGCCTCGGGGGAGGACAGTAATGAAGCGTCCTGGACCACTGCTCACACTTCTGGCGGGCCTGGTGCTGGGCCTGTTCATGCTCACACTCAACGCGACGTCGGGAACGAAGACCGCGTCGTCCTCGTACAGCGAGGCATCGCCGTCGGCGTCGCCGTCCACGAAGAAATCGGCGCCCGCGTCACCGACGCCGACTCCGACCGTCACGCCCAGCCCGACACCGTCCAAGTCGGCCGTGCCGAACGCCAGTTACGCCGGCCGCACCGACGACGACGCCGCCTCGGTCGCCGTGACGATCCGCGACGGCAAGGCGGTCGCGTACTTCTGCGACGGCCGCTACAAGGAGGCCTGGCTGCGCGGCCCGGTCGCGGACGACGGCACGATGAAACTCACCGCACCGAACGGCGCCGTACTCGACGGAAAGCTCCAGCAGGGCACGAAGATCCGCGGCACCGTCAAGGACGAGGGCCGGAAGTACGCGTTCACCGCCGACAAGGCCGTCAAGCCGTCCGGACTGTGGCGTGCCACGGCCAAGGTGCGCGGCGCCAAGATCGACGGCGGCTGGATCGTCCTGCCCAACGGCCGCCAGACCGGCATCGTCACCCGCGACGGCAAGGCCGCCGCCGCACCCCGTATCGACCCGGAGACCGGCGCGGTCACGGTCGACGGACAGCAGCTCACGGCAGAACCCGTCACCCCCTGACCCACCATCCGCCTCAGGGAGCCGATCATGACCGCCGACCCGAACGCCGCCACCCAGGCCTTCCCACCGCCGCACCGTCGCGACAGCCCCGCGCGCTATCTGGTCCCGGCCCTGGTGGCCGCGGCCGTGGCCGTCGGACTCGGCGTCTACGGCAAGGTCCACGACCCGGCCGGCACCGCCTTCAACCTCGCCGGCTTCAGCAGCACGGGCGCGGTGAAGTCCTGGCTCGCGACGACCGCGTTCTTCTTCGCCCTCGTCCAGGTCGTCTCGGCCTTCATGGTCTACGGCAAACTGCCCGGCCCCAGCTGGTCGGCGACCCTGCACCGCTGGTCGGGGCGGATCGCGTTCCTCGTGGCGGTGCCGGTCGCGGTGCACTGCCTCTACGCGTTCGGCTACCAGACGTACTCGACACGCGTGATGTGGCATTCCGCCCTGGGGTGCCTGTTCTTCGGTGCCTTCAGTGCCAAGATGCTGCTGCTCCGCTCGGAGCGCCTCCCCGGCTGGCTGCTGCCGCTCGTCGGCGGGCTGGTCTTCACCGGCCTCACCCTGCTCTGGCTGACATCCGCCCTCTGGTTCTTCCGCACCTTCGGAGTGAGTACATGACCGACAGCTCAACGCGCCGCACGGTTCTCGTGACGGGTGCGGCCGCCACGCTCGCCGCCGGATGCAGCAAGTACGGCGACAGCAACAACTCCTCGGGCTCGTCGTCCGTAAAAGCCTCCGGCGGCCAGGAGTTGGCGAAAACCTCCGACATCCCGGTCGGCGGCGGCAAGATCCTCAAGGCCCAGAAGGTCGTGGTGACCCAGCCGAAGAAGGACGAGTTCAAGGCCTTCTCGGCGATCTGCACCCACCAGGGCTGCACGGTGAGCGCCATCGCGAACGGCACCATCGACTGCCCCTGCCACGGCAGCAAGTTCGACATCGCGGACGGTTCGGTCGCGGGCGGCCCGGCACCGAAGCCGCTGCCGGCGGAGCAGATCACGCTGGAGGGAAATTCGATCCGCCTGGCCTGACCTGCCGCGTACGCTCCCGGAATGCACCCCGAGTCCCTGGTCCGCGACCACACGATCTACGCCTGCGTGATGGGGTCGCGCGCCTTCGGCCTGGCGACGGAGGGCAGCGACACCGACCGCCGGGGCGTGTTCCTCGCCCCCACTCCCCTGTTCTGGCGCTTCGAGAAGCCGCCGACGCATGTGGAGGGCCCGGCGGAGGAGCAGTTCAGCTGGGAGCTGGAGCGCTTCTGCGAACTGGCCCTGCGCGCGAACCCCAACGTCCTGGAGTGCCTCCACTCCCCGCACGTCGAGCACGTCGACGACACGGGCCGTGAACTCCTCGCCCTGCGCGGCGCGTTCCTCTCCCGTCGGGTCCACGAGACCTTCACGCGCTATGCGTTGGGCCAGCGCAGGAAGCTGGAGGCGGACATCCGCCTGCACGGCGCGCCCCGCTGGAAACACGCGATGCATCTGCTGCGCCTGCTGATGAGCGCCCGCGACCTGCTCCGCACGGGCAACCTCACGATCGATGTGGGCGACCAGCGCGACCCCCTGCTGGCCGTCAAACGCGGCGAACTCCCGTGGCCGGAGGTCGAGTCGTGGATGACCCGGCTGGCGACGGAGACGGACGAGGCGGCGGCCCGCACCCCCCTCCCACCGGAACCGGACCGGCGCCGGGTGGAGGACTTCCTGATCCGGGTCCGCCGCGCCTCAGCCCTCCAGCCGGACCCGGACGACGAACTCGTGCAGGGCGTCGTACGTACTCGGGGCGTCCGGGAGCGCTGACGCCCCCTGGGCCGCGTCCAGTTCGCCGTGCAGACGCTCGATGTCGGCCCGCACCCGCGCGTGGTCGACCTCGGCGGCCCCGTGCTCACGCTCGGCCTTCACCGCGATCAGCTCCGTCACATACGACGGAGCCTCGACCTCCCCGACGAGCGTGGGCAGATGGGCCTGCACCTCGCCGCTGCGCATCAGATGGATGCCGGTGAGCAGTACCCGGAACGTGTAGAGCAGCGGCTTGAGTTCGCCGGTCTTCTCGAAGCGCCGCCACTGGGTGGTGGCGCGTTGACATCAGCCGCTCCGCGGCGGGCCCGGTAGTGATGGGCGTGATGACTGGTGAGGACACCCGGCGCGAGCGCCGCCAGCTCCCGGTGGGCGTCGGTGGTGTGCACGACGAGCGGCGACAACAGCTGCTCCAGCACATAGCCGTTGCGCCGCAGCATCAGCCGTACGAACTTGCGCAGGTCGTGGGTGACGAGGTCCATCCCGACGCCGTCCCGCAGCCACATCTTCGACCGGGTCTCGTCCGGCTCGCGCAGACCGACGAGTTCGGCGGTCGGCAGCAGGTGCACACCCCTGAGGTCCACGTCCGAGTCGCGGGACGGGAAGCCGTAGAGGTGCGCGCCGGAGACCGTGGCGAAGAGCAGCGGGCCGGGCTGCTCCGCCACCACGGGTTTGAGGTCGATGTCCAGAACGTCGATCACCGGTCAAGCGTCCCAGAGCGCCCCGAGTGCCAGCAGGTCGCCCCGGTACTCGATCCGCTCCGCCCACTCCCCGGGCCAGGCGTCCGCGCCGAGGTGCGCGCCCGCGAAGGCCCCTGTGAGACAGGCGATCGAGTCGGAGTCGCCAGAGGTGCAGGCGGCCCGGCGCAGGGCTGTCACGGGCTCCTCGACGAAGAGGAGGAAGCACAACAGGCCGGTCGCCAGGGCCTCTTCGGCGATCCAGCCCGCGCCGGTGGCCAGACACGGGTCGGTCTCCGGGGAGTTGGCGCGTACGGCGTCCTGGAGGCGGTCCAGGATCTCCAGGCAGTCGTCCCAGCCGCGCGCGATGAAGCGCTCGGGCGTGGGGTCCTGGCTCCGGGTCCACAGGTCGCCGAGCCAGCGGTGGTGGTAGCGGGTGCGGTTCTCCAGGGCGTACGACCGCAGCAGCCCGACCAGTCCGGTCGGCTCGGCGCCCTGCGCGAGCAGCCGTACGGCGTGCGCGGTGAGGTCGGAGGCGGCGAGTGCGGTCGGGTGGCCGTGGGTGAGCGCGGACTGCAACTGGGCGGCGCCGGACCGCTGTTCGTCGCTCAGCCCCGGGACGAGCCCGACCGGCGCGACGCGCATGTTGGCCCCGCAGCCCTTCGAACCGATCTGGCTGGCGTCCTGCCAGAGCCGGTCCTCGGCCTTCAGCAGGTTGCAGGCGACGAGGCAAGTCCGGCCGGGGGCACGGTTGTTGTCCGGCGACAGGTACCAGTCCACGAACTCCTCGCGCACCGGCCGTTCCATCCGCTTGGGCCCAAGCAGCCCCCGGTCCATGGCGGTTCGCAGCCCGCGCCCCAACGCCAGGGTCATCTGCGTGTCGTCGGTGACGATCGCCGGCCTCGGCAGTTCCATCTGCCGCCAGGGACCGCACTTGGCGAGGATCTCGGGTACGGCGTTGAACTCGGTCGGGAAGCCGAGCGCGTCCCCGAGAGCGAGGCCCGTCAGGGCTCCGGTGGCGGCACGCTTGCGGACACTGGTCGTGGTCATGCGGGGTTTCCTTCCCGGGTCGGGCGGAGCAGCGGCGGGTACAGGGTGGTGGCGGTCCCGGCGCGGTACAGCGCGGCCGGCTTGCCGCGACCGCCGGTCAACTTGGCGCCGCCCGGCACCGGTTCGACGAAACCGGGCGTGGCGAGCACCTTGCGGCGGAAGTTGGGGCGGTCCAACTCGGCGCCCCACACGGTCTCGTAGACCTGCTGCAGCTCCCCGAGCGTGAACTCGGGCGGGCAGAAGGCGGTGGCGAGGGAGCTGTACTCCAGCTTGGCGCCCACCCGTTCGTGCGCGTCGGCCAGGATCCGGTCGTGGTCGAAGGCGAGCGGCCCGAGCGAGTCGTACGGCAGCCAGCGGGCCTGCGCCGCGTCGCTGCCCGCACGCGGCTCGGGCGGGTCGGGCAGCAGTGCGGCGAAGGCGACGGTGACGACCCGCATCCGGGGGTCGCGGTCGGGCTCGCTGTAGGTGCGCAGCTGCTCCAGATGCAGCCCGGAGACGTCCGACAGGCCGGTCTCCTCGGCGAGTTCACGCCGGGCGGCCGTCTCGGCGGACTCGTCGGGCGCCACAAAGCCACCGGGCAGCGCCCAGTGTCCGGCGTAGGGCTCCTGTCCGCGCTCGACGAGCAGGACGTGCAGGGCGCCCGCGCGGATCGTGAGGACGGCGAGGTCGGCGGTGACGGCGAAGGGTTCGAAGGCGTACTTGTCGTAGGCCGGTGTTGCGGTCATGGTGATCCACCCCGTTAATAGTCAGTTCGACTATAAAGAGCGATCGTCGCCCCGCACAACCCCCCGCACCCCACGAAAACGAGACGAGGAAAACGGAACGGCCGGCCCCGGAGAACCCGGAACCGGCCGCACTCGACCCACGCTCTACAGATCGACTTCCTGCATCAGCATGCCGACCTCGGTGTTCGACAGCCGTCGCAGCCAGCCCGACTTCTGGTCGCCCAGGGTGATCGGGCCGAAGGAGACCCGCACCAGCTTGTCGACCGGGAAGCCGGCCTCGGCGAGCATGCGGCGGACGATGTGCTTGCGGCCCTCGTGGAGGGTCACCTCGACCAGGTAGTTCTTGCCGGTCTGCTCGACGACCCGGAAGTGGTCCGCACGCGCGTACCCGTCCTCCAGCTGGATGCCGTCCTTCAGCTGCTTGCCCAGATCGCGCGGGATCGGGCCCACGATGTGCGCGAGGTAGGTCTTCTTCACGCCGTACTTGGGGTGGGTCAGCCGGTGCGCCAGCTCGCCGTGGTTGGTGAGCAGGATCACACCCTCGGTCTCGGTGTCGAGCCGCCCGACGTGGAAGAGGCGCGTCTCCCGGTTGGTGACGTAGTCGCCGAGGCACTGCCGGCCCTCGGGGTCCTCCATCGTCGCGACGACACCGGCGGGCTTGTTCAGCGAGAAGAACTGGTACGACTGCGTCGCCACCGTCAGCCCGTCGACCTTGATCTCGTCGTGCTCGGGATCGACCCGCAGCCCCTGCTCGACCACGATCTCGCCGTTGACCTCGACGCGGGACTGCTCGATCAGCTCCTCGCAGGAGCGCCGGGAGCCGTAGCCCGCGCGCGCGAGGACCTTCTGCAGCCGCTCGCCCTCCTGCTCGGCGCCCGGGAAGGTCTTGGGCAGCTTCACGTCCTTCTTGCCCGCGTACCGCTCCCGGTTGCGCTCCTCGGCCCGCGCGTCGTACTCACGCGAGGTCGCCGGCGCCCAGCGCCCGCGCCCGGTGCTCTGGCCCTGCTTGGGGCCGCCCTTGGCACCGCCGCGCGCGGCGGCACCGCGCCCTGACTTGGGGCCTTCGTGGGACCCCGTGGGGCCTACGTCGTAGCGCCGCTCCTCAGGACGCGGCTTGCCGGCGCGCTTCGGCTTGTCGTCGCGGCCTCCCGCGCCGCCCGCGCCCCTCGGCTGGGAGCCGCCCCCACGGGAGCTGCCCGCACCGGAACCCCGGGAGCTGCCACCCGCGCCGGAACCCCGGGGATTGCCGCCCCCACCGGTCCCGCGGGGGTTGCCGCGCCCGCTGTTCCTGCCACTACCGCTGCCACTGCCACTGCTTCGCATCAAAGTTCCGTCGTCGTCGTGTCGTCTGCATCTGCATCCGGTGCATCCGGATCGAACGACGGGACCCCTTCCAGCGTCTCCGCCTCGATCGCCTCGGCCTCAGGGAGGAAGGGCGCGAGCTCCGGGAGCTCGTCCAGGCCTCGCAGGCCCATCCGCTCCAGAAAGTAGTTCGTCGTCGTGTACAGGATCGCACCTGTTTCGGGTTCCGTGCCCGCCTCCTCGACCAGACCCCGCTGCAACAGGGTGCGCATCACACCGTCGCAGTTGACTCCGCGGACCATCGAGACCCTGCTGCGGCTGACCGGCTGGCGGTACGCGACGACCGCCAGGGTCTCCAGCGCCGCCTGGGTGAGCCGGGCCTGCTGGCCGTCCAGGACGAAGCCCTCTACGGCCGGCGCGTACTCCGGCCGGGAGTAGAAACGCCAGCCCCCGGCGATCAGCCGCAGCTCGAAACCGCGCCCCTGGACGGTGTACTCGTCGGCCAGCTCGCGCAACGCGTCCGCGATCCGCCGTTTGGGCCGCTGGAGTATTTTCGCGAGGTGCTCCACGGTCGCGGGCTCGTCCACGACCATCAGGACGGCCTCCAGGGCGGGCTTGAGGTCGAGATCCGCGACGGCGGACGGGCTCGCCGGTACTCCCGTGGTCTCCTCGCTCACGCCGACTCCTCCTTGGTCTCCTTGGGGGTCTCCTTGGGCACCTCGGGCGGCCGGTCGAACTCGTCCGTGACCACGGGCTCGGCCTCCCCCTCCCCGCCCGTCCAGCGCACGATCAGATCACCGAGCGCGGTCTCCTGGTCGAGGGCGACGGCCTTCTCCCGGTACAGCTCCAGCAGCGCCAGGAACCTCGCCACGACGGTCAGGGTGTCGTCGGTGTCGTCGACGAGCACGCTGAAGCTGGCCTCGCCGAGCTCCCGCAGCCGAGCCACCACGATCCCGGCCTGCTCCTGCACGCTGACCAGCGGCGCATGGATGTGGTCGACGTAAACCTGCGGCTTGGGCTTGGGCTGCATCGCCTTCACGGCGAGCCTGGCGAAGCCCTCCGGGCCGATCCTGATGACCACCTCGGGCAGCAGCTCGGCGTGGTGCGGTTCGAGCCCGACGGTACGGGGGTAGCGCCGGGCCTCCTCGTCGAGGCGCCGGTTGAAGATCTCGGCGATCTGCTTGTACGCCCGGTACTGCAGCAGCCGCGCGAACAGCAGGTCCCGGGCCTCCAGCAGCGCCAGGTCGGCCTCGTCCTCGACCTCGGCGGCGGGCAGCAGCCGGGCCGCCTTCAGGTCCAGCAGGGTCGCCGCGACGACAAGGAACTCTGTCGTCTGATCGAGATCCCAATCAGGCCCCATCGCCCTGATGTGCGCCATGAACTCGTCGGTGACCTTGGACAGCGCCACCTCGGTGACATCGAGCTTGTGCTTCGAGATCAGCTGGAGCAGCAGATCGAAGGGCCCCTCGAAGTTGGCGAGCCGCACCTTGAAGACCCCGTCGTCGGGTTCTTCAGCGACTTCGTCCGCGACTTCGTCGACAATCACTTCTGCTACGACGACCTCGGGCTCCGGCTCCGGAGCCGCACCCGGCCCTTTCCCGAGCGCACGCCGACGTCCGGCGGGTGCGCCGGCGGCGGGAGCGTCGTTCGAGGTCATGGCCCCCGCAGGCTACCGCTACCGCCCGCGAAGCCGGCGGACGAGAATGCTCGCGTCCCCCCGGGACTCCAGATCGGCCAGGACGACGGCGACCGCCTCGCGGACGATCCGGCCGCGGTCGATCGCGAGGCCGTGCTCGCCCCGGAGCACCAGACGGGCGTGCTCCAGGTCCATCAGTTCCTCGGCGGAGACGTACACGGTGATTTTCTCGTCGTGCCGCTCCCGCCCGCTGGGACGCCGCTGGGCGGGCTGTCGGCCGCGTTTGCGGGGCTGTCCGGCGGCAGAACCTTCCTGCGCCTCCTGACGTCGTACGGAGCCGTCCACGGCCCGGCTGCGGGACTCGCCCGCGTCGGCGTCGGCCGCGACATGCTCCGCGCCCTCGCCGTCACCGCCCTGCGCGGGTACGGACTGCGGGGCGTCCTCCCCGGCGGCGGTACCGTCGCTCTCCCCCGCCGGAGCCGGCACCCGTGCCTCGCCGTTGGACTGGCGCCTGGGGCTGGACGCCTGGAGCGCCATCCCCCCTGTCGTACGGAACAGTTCGTCGGCCCCCGGCAGACTCACTCGGCGTGACACCGGGCGAGCACCTCCCTGGCGAGCTGGCGATAGGCGGCGGCACCGACGGAGTTGGAGGCGTACGTGGTGATCGGCTCACCGGCGACCGTGGTCTCCGGGAAGCGCACCGTGCGCCCGATGACCGTGTGGTAGACGTGATCGTCGAACGCCTCGACCACTCGGGCGAGCACCTCACGGCTGTGCACGGTGCGGGAGTCGTACATCGTGGCGAGGATGCCGTCGAGTTCCAACTCCGGGTTGAGCCGCTCCTGGACCTTCTCGATGGTCTCCGTCAGCAGCGCGACACCACGCAGCGCGAAGAACTCGCACTCCAGCGGCACTATCACCTTGTGAGCCGCCGTCAGGGCGTTCACGGTGAGCAGGCCGAGTGAGGGCTGGCAGTCGATCACGATGTAGTCGTAGTCGGCCATCAGCGGCTTCAACGCCCGCTGCAGGGTGGACTCGCGCGCGACCTCGCTAACCAACTGCACTTCGGCGGCCGACAAGTCGATGTTGCTGGGCAGCAAGTCCATGTTCGGGACAGCTGTCTTGAGAAGCACCTCGTCGGCCGACATGCCCCGCTCCATGAGCAGGTTGTAGACGGTGAGGTCCAACTCCATGGGATTGACGCCCAGTCCGACCGACAGCGCGCCCTGCGGGTCGAAGTCGACGAGCAGCACGCGCCGGCCGTACTCCGCGAGCGCGGCACCCAGGTTGATGGTCGACGTGGTCTTGCCGACGCCGCCCTTCTGGTTGCACATCGCGACGATCGTCGCGGGGCCGTGACTGGTCAGCGGACCCGGGATCGGGAAGTAGGGCAGTGGGCGTCCGGTCGGGCCCACGCGCTCACGGCGCTGGCGGGCGGCGTCGGGCGCGAGTGTGGCCGCGTACTCGGGATCGGGCTCGTACTCGGCGTCGGGGTCGTAGAAGTGCCCGTCGGGCAGTTCGTCGAAGTCGGCGAACTGGTTGCGGGGCGCGCCCCTTCCGTCGCCGGCCGTGGCGTTCACGTGATGGCCATCCATGCTCTGGTGTGCTGGCTGGGTCACCCCTGACTTGTGGTGACCCTGGTGGGCTGCGAAGGTACGCACCGCGACGGAGCCGACAGCCTCGAACCCCGCGGGCTCCTGGCCCTTTGCAGGCATTCCTGGTTGACCACCCCCGGGAGAAAATGTCGACTCATTCACAAGTCGTCTTACCTCCTTGGTGACCAGGGAATTTCTCGATAGGTCAGCGTGGCACCATGCCGACGTTCGGCGACTCTATGGCGTGTCGGGTGTTCGCAGCAACACAATCCGCCGGACCCGGCCCGATGTGTCGGCAATGAAACATCCCTCTGTCAAGGGCGTACGGCAGTCGCACGACAGGTTTCACCGGTGCACGAATCGGTTCAAGGGTTACGTTCAGCGCGAGTTGACCGAGTGCCGCAAAGTGACCATACACACACTTCCGGCCGGACCTGTCGAGCAAGGTCCGGCCGGGCGTGCGGTGTTGACGACCTGTGTTGAGGTATCGCCTTTTGCTGAACGGTGACTTAGTCGACAGAGTCAGCCGAGCAGCGATTCCAGCTCGACATGCTCCAGTCCGTGCGCCTCCGCGACCTCGCGGTAAATCACCTTGCCGTCATGGGTGTTGAGGCCCTTGGCGAGAGCAGGATCACGTCGCAGCGCCTCGACCCAGCCGCGGTTGGCGAGCTCCACGATGTACGGGAGCGTGGCGTTGGTGAGCGCGTAGGTGGACGTGTTCGGCACCGCGCCGGGCATGTTGGCGACGCAGTAGAAGACCGAGTTGTGGACCGGGAAGGTCGGCTCGGCGTGGGTGGTCGGACGCGAGTCCTCGAAGCAGCCGCCCTGGTCGATCGCGATGTCGACAAGCACACTTCCGGGCTTCATGCGCGACACGAGTTCGTTGGTGACCAGTTTCGGGGCCTTGGCGCCCGGGATGAGCACCGCGCCGATGACGAGGTCGGCGTCCAGGACGGCCTTCTCCAGCTCGAAGGAGTTGGACATGATCGCCCGGACCTTGGTACCGAAGACCTTGTCGGCCTCGCGGAGCTTGTTGATGTCGCGGTCGAGCAGCGTGACGTGGAAGCCCATGCCGACGGCGATCTGCGTGGCGTTCCAGCCGGAGACACCGCCGCCGATGACGACGGCCCGCGCGGGCTGTGTGCCGGGGACGCCGCCGGGGAGCACGCCACGGCCGCCGACCGAGCGCATCAGGTGGTAGGCGCCGACCTGCGGGGCGAGGCGGCCCGCGACCTCGGACATCGGGGCGAGCAGCGGGAGAGCGCGGCCGGGCAGCTCGACGGTCTCGTAGGCGATCGCGGTGGTGCCGGACTCAATGAGCGCGTCGGTGCACTCCTTGGAGGCGGCCAGGTGCAGGTAGGTGAAGAGCGTCTGGTCCTTGCGGAGGCGGTGGTACTCCTCGGCGATGGGCTCCTTGACCTTGAGCAGCAGGTCGGCGGTGGCCCAGACCTCGTCGGCGGTGGCGAGGATCTTCGCACCCGCCGCCACGTACTCGTCGTCCGGGATCGAGGAGCCGACGCCGGCGTTCTGCTCGATGAGGACCTGGTGGCCGTGGCGCACCAGCTCGTGCACGCCGGCGGGTGTGATGGCCACCCGGAACTCGTTGTTCTTGACCTCGCGGGGGATGCCGACCTTCACGTCGATCACGGTCCTTGGCTCAGAGGGTGTGGGGCAATGCATCTCATACCCGGACATGCGTGAGCGCACCGGGAGACCGCAGGAGAAGGTGCGGCAGAGCCAGTTTAATGAAGGCGTTCTCGGTGTCTAGCCTTTCAATGCATCAATCTTCAGCGGATGTACTACGGATTTCGCAGGCGTTAGCGTCATGTTCCAGGGATTCGGGGGCGGGATCACCCTCCGGGAGCTCCTCGCCGAGCATCCGTTCGGCCGTGCCGCGGTGCAGCGCGGCGGACGCCGGGTCCCCCAGCCGGTCGAGGGTGTCGGCCAGCCGCAGCTGCAGCGCCGCCTGCAGCCGTACGTCCTCGGCGCGGCGCGCCCACTCGACGGCCTCGTGGCAGGTGAGCAGCGACTCCTCGGGGCGGCCCGCGTACTCCTGGACCCGCGCCAGCTCGCTCAACGTCCGTGCCTGGGCGGGCACATCGCCGTTCTTGCGGTACCCGGCGACGGCCGCCCGCCAGTTCCTCAGCGCCTCGCCGTAGCGGCCCGCGTAGGTGTGCGCGGCGGCGATCCGGCCGTACAGCCGGGCGGCCTCCGCGCGCTCGTCCCGGGCGAGCCGCTGGGCCAGCGCGCGGCCGAACCAGTCGGCGGCCCGGTCGTAGTCGCCGAGCTCCTGGTGCGCGCCGCCTACGGATTCCATCGCGCGGCCGGTCGCATACGGGTCATTTGCTTCCCGTCCGGCGTCCAGCGCGGCCCGGTAGCGGGCCAGCGCCTCGGTCGTACGGCCGGTCTGCGCGTCCAGATCGGCGAGGTTCAGCAGCGCGGCGGCCTTCTCTCGGGGCAGGTCGCGCCGCTCGGCCACGTCGAGGACGAGGCGGTGGATGCCGTAGAGCTCGGGGGCGGCGGCCTGCGTGCCGAAGTGGGCGACCATCGCCCGCACCAGCTGGGACATCAACCGGCGGGCCAGCGTGTCCAGTTCGCCGTCGGCGACCGCGAGCCGGGCGGAGGCCAGCAGGGCGGGCCGGCGGACGCGCAGCCAGTCGGCGGCGGCCCTGGGGGTCGGGAAGCGCAGCGCGCTGGGCATGCCGAGGAGTTTTTCGCGGGCCTGGGGGCTGTCGGTCTCGGTGATGGCACGGCAGGACTGGAGCAGCCGTACGGTCCGCTCCAGCATGCGGGCGCGGGCGAGCTGGAGTTCGGCCGGGCGGTCCTGGGTCTCGGCGAGGGCGCGCAGCAGGGGCTGGAGGCAGCCGGGGACCTCGTACTGCGGCAGCGGGGAGTCCAGGGCGCGCAGCAGGCCCGCGGTGACGAAGTCGTCCAGGGCGGCGCGGGCGCCGTTGACGGAGCAGCCGGCGAGCGCGGAGGCGGTCTGCGGGTCGACCAGGCCGGCCGGGGCGAGGGAGAGCAGTCGCAGTATCCGGGCGGCGGGGTTGGGCAGCGAGCCGTAGACGAGCCGGAAGACGCGGCTCAGCGGGGTGCCCTCGTCGCTCTCGGCGTGCAGGTGCTTGGCGAGGTCCGCCACGGCGGCCTGCGGGCGGGCGGCGAGCCAGCCGCCTGCCAGGGTCAGCGCGGCGGGCTGGGCCCGGCAGACCTCGACCAGGCCCTCGGCCGCGAGCGGGTCGACGGTGATGCGGACCGCGCCGGTGTAGCGGGTGAGCAGTTCCAGGGCGGACTTGATGTCGAGGCCGCCCAGGGTGCAGGGGCGGACGTCGGCGATGCCGGTGAGCGGGCCGCCGGAGACGGCGACGACCAGGCAGTCCGGGGTGTCCGGAAGGAGCGCGTCGACCTGTTCGGCGTCGGCCGCGTCGTCGAGCAGGAGCAGCGCCCGCCGGTCGGCGAGGGCGGCGCGCAGGATGTCCGAGAGGTCGTCCTCGGAGGCGCCGGCCGGGGTGGGCAGTTCCAGGGCGGTGAGCAGTTCGCGGGCGGTGCGCTCGGTGGGGACAGGGGTGCCGTCGGGCTCGCTGAGCCGGGCCCGGAGCACACCGTGGTCGTAACGGTCAGCGACCTGCCGGACGAGTTCACGGGCGAGGGCGGTACGTCCTGAGCCGGGCTTGCCCGCGATGAGCAGGACGCGCGCGCGGGGCGCCTTCCGGCCGGCGATGGTGTCCAGGCCCGCGCGCTCGATGTCGGCCCGCAGCTCCTTCAACTCTCTTGCGCGGCCCAGGAATTGGCCCTCGGCAGAAGTGTCCTCGGACAGCTTCACGCCATCTGTGTCCACCGCCTGATCCGTCACGGGCCACACTCCCGTCCCACTGCACGCGCATAGCCCGCCGGGACTCCGGATCGGGCAATTCCAGAGCCTAGTTCACGCTCTGCGACGAACCGTGCGGAGCGCGGCGGGCGCATCCCCCGATCGGATCAGCCGATCGTCACACCAAAGGGCCGAAGGGAGAAGAGGGTTGGATTGGCTTCAGGACTCGAAAGGACGCGCGGGCCACGGCGCCTCGGCGGGGCGGAGGGCGTCGACGCCGTCGCCGTGCCGGGCGGCGACCAGGGAGAGGACGCCGACGACGAGGCAGTTGTTGTGCAGGTCGCCCGCGAGCACCCCGCGGACCAACTCGTCGAGGGGCACGCGCGCGTGCTCCATGTCGGCCTCCTCGTCCTCGACCTCGAAGCGCTGTCCATCGGCCTCGGAGAGATCGCGGGCGAGGAAGATGCGGATGGCCTCGTCGCAGCCGCCGGGCGTGGTGTAGACGTCGGTCAGCACCCGCCAGTCCCCGGCCTTGACGTGCGCCTCCTCGTACAGCTCGCGCTGTGCGGCGTGCAGCGGGTTCTCCCCGGAGACGTCGAGCAGTCCGGCCGGGATCTCCCACAGCTTCTGCCGCACGGGGTGGCGGTACTGCTTGATGAGCAGCACCCGGTCCTCCTCGTCGAGGGCGAGGACGCCCACGGAGCCGGGGTGGACCTGGTAGTCGCGGTGCACGACCGCGCCGCCGGGCATGACCACCTCGTCGGTGCGCACAGAGGTCTTGTTGCCGACGAAGGGGGTCGCGGTCGCCCGGATCTCCCACTCCTCCGGGGTGTCCTTGATGGTCATGCCCTGTCCTCCCGCGCACGTGCCTGCATTACAAAAGAAACCGGGGTGCACACCTCTTGAAGGCGCGCACCCCGGTCACCGTACAACCCTCGTACTACTTGCCCGTCTTGCGTGCCACGGCCGCCTTGACCAGGCCCGCGAAGAGCGGGTGCGGCCGGGTCGGGCGGGAGCGGAGCTCGGGGTGGGCCTGGGTGGCGACGAGGTAGGGGTGCGCCTCGCGCGGGTACTCGACGTACTCGACGAGCTTGCCGTCCGGGGAGGTGCCGGAGAACTGGAGCCCGGCCTTCTTCTCCAGCTCGGCGCGGTAGGCGTTGTTGACCTCGTAGCGGTGACGGTGCCGCTCCTCGACGTACTCCTTGCCGTCGTACACCTCGCGCACGATCGAGCCCTCGGCGAGCTTGGCCGGGTACATGCCCAGGCGCATGGTGCCGCCCATGTCGCCCTCGCCGGCGACGATGTCGAGCTGCTCGGCCATGGTGGAGATGACGGGGTGGCCGGTGGCCGCGTCGAACTCGGTGGAGTTGGCGTCCGCGATGCCGGCCAGGTTGCGCGCGGCCTCGATGACGATGCACTGCAGGCCCAGGCAGAGGCCGAGCAGCGGGATCTTGTGCTCGCGGGCGTACTGGATGGCGCCGACCTTGCCGGAGACACCGCGGTCGCCGAAGCCGCCGGGGATGCAGATCGCGTCGACGTCGGCGAGCTGCTTGGCGGCGCCGGCCGGGGTCTTGCAGTCGTCCGAGGTGACCCATTTGATCTTCACGCGGGCCTTGTTGGCGAAGCCGCCGGCGCGCAGGGCCTCGGTGACCGAGAGGTAGGCGTCGGGCAGGTCGATGTACTTGCCGACCAACGCGAGGTTGATCTCGTGCAGCGGGTTGTGGACGCGGTCGAGCAGGTCGTCCCAGGTCCGCCAGTCCACATCACGGAACGGCAGGTCCAGCTTGCGGACGACATAGGCGTCCAGGCCCTCGCTGTGCACGGTCTTGGGGATGTCGTAGATCGAGCGGGCGTCGGGGCAGGCGACCACGGCGGCCTCGTCGACGTCGCACATCAGCGAGATCTTGCGCTTGATCGCGGTCGGCACCTCACGGTCCGAGCGCAGCACGATCGCGTCCGGCTGGATACCGATGTTCCGCAGGGCCGCAACCGAGTGCTGGGTCGGTTTCGTCTTCAGCTCTCCCGAGGGGCCGATGTACGGCAGGAGCGAGATGTGCACAACGAACACGTTGTCCCGGCCGACCTCGTGGCGGACCTGGCGGACCGTCTCCAGGAACGGCAGCGACTCGATGTCGCCGACCGTGCCGCCGACCTCGGTGATGACGACGTCGACCTCGTCGGTCGCCATCCGCCGGATGCGGTGCTTGATCTCGTTGGTGATGTGCGGGATGACCTGCACGGTGTCGCCCAGGTACTCGCCGCGACGCTCCTTGGCGATGACCGTCGAGTAGACCTGGCCGGTGGTGACGTTGGCGCTGCCGTCCAGGTCGCGGTCGAGGAAACGCTCGTAGTGGCCGATGTCCAGGTCGGTCTCGGCGCCGTCGTTGGTGACGAACACCTCACCGTGCTGGAAGGGGTTCATCGTGCCGGGGTCGACGTTCAGATACGGGTCGAGCTTCTGCATCACGACGCGCAGGCCCCGCGCCTTGAGGAGCATGCCGAGGCTGGAGGCGGTGAGGCCCTTGCCGAGTGAGGAGGCGACACCCCCGGTGACGAAGATGTGCTTGGTCGTCGTGGATTTGGGCGGCATGGCCAAGAGGGGGCTCCCGTGGTCGCGGTTCGAGTTGCGGTCGGGGGTTTTGTGCCCACCGGTCCACGGGCTACCAGGGTATCAGCGCCCGGACGAGATGGCTTCCGGCCACCCTCCGCACTCGCCTCGCCACACAGGTCACTCGCGTCGACACAGACGCGCCCTGGTTACCTGCTTCTCACCCGTTGCTCACCCGTTCGGCCCAGGTCCGTTGGCGAGAGCGGCACACAGATCATCTACGTGCGTCGTATCCTGCTCGGACACTCGCTGCCGAGCCGGTCCGGAACACGGCACCACCCCCGCCCGTACATCCCGGAACAACGAGAGCTCGTCAGCCCCTTGGGCAACGACCCCCATTTGCTTCATGGCTCAACGACGCACTACAAACGATCCCTTGACCGCACACAGCGACCGCCCCCTTTCCGTGGGGCGACGTGGCCGTTCGACTGGAGTTGCACGTGGCCGGGCGCATCGAAGATTACGCACTCATCGGAGACATGCAGACCGCTGCCCTGGTCTGCCGGGACGGCACGGTGGACTGGCTGTGCCTGCCCCGATTCGACTCCCATGCCATCTTCGCCGGTCTGCTGGGCACCGAGGAACACGGCTTCTGGCGGCTGGGCCCGGCCCACGCCTCCGACGCGCCGCCGCCCACCGCGGCCCGGCGCGGCTACCGCGGCGACTCGCTGATCCTGGAGTCGGAGTGGGACACCCCGCGAGGCACGGTCCGCGTGACCGATTTCATGCCCCCTCGCGACGGCGCCCCCCAGCTGATCCGCATCGTGGAAGGCATCTCGGGCCGCGTCCCGATGCGCTCGGCCCTCCGGATGCGTTTCTCCTACGGCCGGGTCGTCCCCTGGGTGCACAAGCACGAGGGCCGCACGGTCGCCGTCGCGGGCCCCGACTCCGTGTGGTTCGACACATCCGCGGAGACCTACGGCAAGCAGCTCACGACGTACGCCGACTTCACCGTCGCGCCCGGTGACCGCATCGCGTTCACGATCTCCTGGGAGCCCTCGCACAAGCAGCCGCCGCCGCTCCCGGAGCCGGAGCAGTCGCTGGAGGCCACGGAGGACTTCTGGCGCGACTGGGTCGACCAGTGCACGTACCACGGCCCGTACCGCGAGGCCGTCGTCCGCTCCCTGATCACCCTCAAGGCCCTCACGTACGCCCCGACCGGCGGCATCGTCGCCGCGCCCACCACCTCCCTCCCGGAGGAGATCGGCGGCGTCCGCAACTGGGACTACCGCTACACCTGGCTCCGCGACGCGGCCATCACCCTCTCCTCCCTCCTGCGCACCGGCTATCGCGAGGAGGCCCGCGCCTGGCGCGAGTGGCTGCTGCGCGCGGTCGCCGGCGACCCGGAGAACCTGCAGATCATGTACGGCATCGCCGGCGAGCGCGAGCTCGGCGAGGCGGAGCTCGACTGGCTGCCCGGCTACGAGAACTCCGGCCCGGTCCGGGTCGGCAACGGCGCCGCGCACCAGCTCCAGCTCGACGTCTACGGCGAGGTCACCGAGGCCCTGCACCTGGCTCACATGACCGGCCTGGCCCGCAACGACTACGCCTCCCTGCTCCAGCTCAAGCTGATCCGCTACCTGGAGAAGCACTGGGACGAGCCGGACGAGGGCATCTGGGAGGTGCGCGGCCCGCGTCGCCACTTCGTGCACTCGAAGGTGATGGCCTGGGTCGCGGTCGACCGCACGATCAAGCTGATCGAGTCGGGCGACGCGGACGGCCCGCTGGAGCAGTGGCGCGAACTGCGCGACGACATCCACCGGGACGTGTGCGAGCGCGGCTACGACAAGGAGCGCAACACCTTCACGCAGTCGTACGGCTCGAAGGAGTTGGACGCCTCGCTGCTGCTCATCCCGCAGATGGGCTTCCTGCCTCCCGACGACAAGCGCGTGATCGGCACGATCGAGGCGATCCAGCGCGAGCTGTCCACGCCGGACGGCTTCATCCTGCGCTACCCGACCTCGGGCACCGACGAGGGCGTCGACGGCCTCCCCGGCGACGAGGGCGCCTTCCTGGCCTGCTCGTTCTGGATGGCGGACGACCTCGCGATGATCGGCCGCGTGGACGAGGCCCGCAAGCTCTTCGAGAAGCTGCTATCGCTCCGCAACGACCTGGGCCTGCTGGCCGAGGAGTGGGACCCGCGCCTGCAACGCCAGGTCGGCAACTTCCCGCAGGCCTTCAGCCACGTGCCGCTGATCGACACGGCGCTGCGGCTGACAGCTTCGGGGGCCTACGGCGGCTGACCCCCACTTCACATCACTACCGGGAGAACCCGTGACCGTGAGCAAGAACATCAACAACCCCGTGGGCATGGGCGGCGGTCAGCGCAAGAAGCTGTCCCGCGCCGAACGGCAGAACCACGGTCCGCACCGCAACCTCGACCGCCAGGGTGCAGCCGACCAGAAGGCGGAGCTGGTGCGCAAGATGCGCGAGAAGGCAGCCGCGGCTGAGGCCGCCGGGCAGGCGGGCGACGACACCGCAAAGAGCTGACGTACCGCAGCAGCAGGGCCCGGACCGTGACACGCGGTCCGGGCCCTGCGTCGTACGGCGTCCGGGGCGTACGGCGGCTGGTCCTTACGGCTTGGTGCGGTGCGGCGGCCCGGCGCGACCGCCGCACCGCACCCGCCTAGGCTGGAAGCGGACAAAAGCCCCTTTTCTGAAAGGGAGGCGGCCATGGCTTCCCTCTCGACGGCGAGCGCGGCTCTCACCGCGTTGCGCGAGGATCTGGTCGGCGACGTGTTCGCCCCGGGGGATCAGGGTTTCGACGACGCCCGTGTCGTCTTCAACGCGATGATCGACCGGCGTCCGGCCGTGATCGCCCAGTGCGTGGACGAGGCCGATGTCGTACGGGCCGTGCGCTTCGGGCGCGAACTGGACCTGCCGATCGCGGTGCGCGGCGGCGGCCACAGCGTCGCCGGCATGGCACTGGGCGACGGGGCACTCGTCGTGGACCTGCGCCATATGCGCGAGGTGACGATCCATCCCGCGGCCCGGGCAATACGGATCGCGGGCGGGGCCACCATGACCGAACTGAACGGCGCGACCCAGGAACACGGTCTCGCCACCACCGGCGGCCGGGTCTCCACCACCGGTGTCGGCGGCTTCGTCCTGGGCGGCGGCACCGGCTGGCTGGACCGCGCCTTCGGTCTCGCCGTCGACAACCTGCTCGGCGTGGACCTGGTGACCGCCGACGCGCAAGTGGTCCACGCGAGCGCCGAGGAGAACCCCGAGCTGTTCTGGGCGCTGCACGGCGGCGGCGGGAACTTCGGCATCGCCACCGCGCTCACCCTGAGACTGCACGAGCTGCCCGAGTTCTCCATCGCCCTGGTGATGTACCAACCCGAGCACGGCCCCGACGTCATCCGCACCTACCGCGAGATCATCGAGACCGGCCCGCACGAGGCGAGCGGCAGAGTCATCTATCTGACCGCCCCGCCCGAGGAGTTCGTCCCCGAGCACCTGGTCGGCAGACGGCTGTGCGGCGCGCTGATCACCTACGTCGGTGCCGAGGAGGACATGCGCAAGCTCGCCCAGCCGCTGCTGGCCCTGCCGCACGAGATCGAGATCGTCACCGCGCTGCCCTACGCCGTGTTCCAGACGATGTTCGACGATCCGCCGGGTATGCGGAACTACTGGTCGGCCGAGTATCTGACGGGCGCGCCCGACGAGTTCACGGACGTCTTCTGCGCCCTCGGCGAGAGCATGCCGGTCCCCACGGGCACCCAGCATGCGCTGTTCCCACAGGGTGGCGCGATCGCGTCCGGGCCCGCCGAGTACCCGCTGCCGTTCCGGAACGCGCCCTGGGCCGTGCACCCCTTCGGCATGTGGGAGGACCCGGCCGACGACGAACGCTGCATCGCGTGGGTCAGGGACGTCCGCGCCCGGGTCCGGCCCTGGAGCACCGGCGCGGCCTACCTCAACTTCATCGGCGACGAGGGCACGGACCGGGTGACGGCGGGCCTGGGCGCCGAGAACACCCGGCGGCTCGCGGCGGTGAAGCGGGAGTACGACCCCGACAACGTTTTCCGCTTCAACCACAACATCACGCCGGCCTAGCCCGAGATGTGCAGAGGGCTTCCGCGCAGGTAGCGTCCGCTGCATGGACAGCCGTACGGACAGCGCATTCGACAGCCAGGGCGCCGGGATCACCGTTCAGCGGGCGCTGGAGCTGCCCGGGCTGCGCAGCGGGCTGCCGGAGATCCTGGCGGGCGCCGACCGGCTGCAGCGGACCGTGCGCTGGGTGCACGCGGGCGAGGTCCCGAACATCGCCTCCCTCCTCAAGGGCGGCGAACTGCTCCTGACCACGGGCTACGGCCTCGGTACGCGCCCGGCGGAACAGCGCGCGTTCGTCCGCACCCTCGCCGAGCGGGGCATCGCGGCCCTGGTCGTCGAACTCGGCCCGCGTTTCACCCGGCTGCCCGCCACCCTCGTCGAGACGGCTCGGGCGACCGGTCTCCCGCTGGTCCAGCTGCACCGCGAGGTGCCGTTCGTGGCGGTCACCGAGGAGATCCACACCGAGATCGTCAACGGCCACTACGCACTGCTCCAGCAGGCCGAGGAGGTCCACCGCCGCTGTACGGAGGCCCTGCTCGGCGGCGGCGGAATCCCCCAAGTCCTGGGCATCCTGGCCGACTTCAGCGACAACCCGGTCTTCCTGGAGACCCCGGACGGCCAACTCCTTTACGCCGCGGGGTCCGGGCCCGAGGGCGCCGACCCGCTCCAGGTGTGGGATGGGCTGCGCGGCCAGCACAAGGACGGCTCGCCGCCCGCCGGTTCGGTGCTGGTGGATGTACCCGGGGGCGGCCCCGGCACGGGTTCGGTCCGCGCGCGGATCGTCCTCCTCCCGGTCCGCGCTCCCCTCGCCCCCGTGCACCGCATCGCCGCCGAACGGGCCGCCGGCATCCTCGCCGTGGTCCTGATGCAGGCCCGCCAGGAGGAGGAGCTCGCGGCCCGCGGACGCGGCGACTTCCTCACCGACCTCGCCGAGGGCCGCATCGCCGCCGAGGACGCCCCGGCCCAGGCCCGCGTACTGGGCTTCAAGCCCGGCACCAGCCCCCTGCTCCCCGTGGTGATGCGGCTGGGCGACGCGCTGGCCGCACCCGGCGGCGGCTGGGCGGTACTGGCCCGCGCGGTCGCCGAGGAACTGGCCTCGGTGGGGGTCCCGGTCCTGCTCGGCGTACGACCGGTCGAGGGCCGGGTCCCGCTCCTGCTCGGCCTGCGCTCGGAGTCGGAGCGGTCGGCGGTCGCGGACCGGGTCGCGGCGGCACTACGGGCGGGCGTGGAGCGGGCCGGGATGCAACGCCCTGGCGCACAGCCGCCGATCGTGGTCGTCGGGGTGGCCGGCGGCTGGGCGGCGGCGTCGGCGGGGCTGCGGCACGCGGCCGAGACGGCGACGGCGGCGCAGGGCCTGTCCGACCGCCCGTGGTACGACGCCCGGCGCCTGGACATCGAGCTGCTGCTGTGGCGACTGCGCGACCATCCCGACCTGGCGGCCTTCGTGGACCGGGCGATCGGCCCGCTCCGCGACCACGACAACCGCTCCAAGCCGCCCCTTCTCCCCACCCTGGAAACGTACTTGGCGCACGCGGGCCGCAAGGCGGAGACCGCCCGCGAACTGCATCTCAACCGGCAGACCCTCTACAACAGGCTCGCCCGGATCGGCGAGTTGCTGGGCACGGACCTCGAAGACCCGCAGACGGTACTGGCGTTGAGCCTCGCGCTGCGGGCGCGCAGGCTCGTGCCCTAGGCCAGCTCTCAGGTCAGCGGCAAGGGCTGGGTCAACTCGTCGTAGACGCTGAGGACTTGGGCGACGGTCTCGTCCTCGGTGGGCCAGGTGGACGCCTGTCGGACGCCCTTCTCCCGGAGCAGGTCCCGGCGTTCGGGGTCGCGCAGCAGGCCGGTGACCGCGTCGGAGAGGGCCTTCGCATCGCCGTAGGGCACGAGTTCGGCGGCGTCGCCGACGAGTTCGGGGATGCCGCCGACGGCGGTCGCGACCAGCGGGACGCGGGCGTGGAGGGCCTCCTGGGCGATCACCGAGCGGGACTCCCAACTGCTGGGCAGGAGCGCGAGGTCGGCGGCGGCGAGCAGTTCGCCCACGTCGTCGCGGCGCCCGACGAGCCGGACCGGCAGTTCCTCGTCCTCGATCCGCCGCTGCAGCTCGGCCCGCAGCGGCCCCTCCCCCGCGATCACGAGCAGCGGCGTCGGATCGAGGCGGCACCAGCCGCGCGAGGCGTCCAGGAGGGTGTCGTAGCCGCGCTGCCGGTCGAGCGAGCCGACGGCGACGAGCAACGGGCGGTCGGTGGCGCCGAGTTCGGCGCGGAGCTTGGGGCGCAGCCGGTCGGGATCCTCGTACTCGACGGTCTTGCGCGGCCCCGGCAGCGCGACGGCGGCGAGCCGCGCGTCCCGGGCGCCGGTCCGACGCGCCCGGTCGACGAGATCGGACGTGGCGCCGAGGACCACGACGGCGGCCTTGACGACCCGCCGCTCCAGCAGCCGCAGCAGATGGGCGCGCGCTCCCTCGACGTGCGCGCGGTGGTGCCAGGTGACCACGAGGGGCGTCCGACGGCCGCTGAGCGCGAGGACGGCGCGGAAGGAGGCGTGCAGTCCGTGCGCGTGCACGAGGTCGGCGTCGGCGCAGGCGGCCCGGAGTGCGGCCACGGAGGCCGGGTCGCTGCTGCGCGGGACGTGTACGTGGTCGGCGCCGGCGCCCGTGAAGTCGTAGGTGTGATCGGCCTCGACGGGGGCGCACACCGTGACCCGCACGCCCCGCGCGACGAGCCCGGAGGCCAGGGAGCGCACATGCGCGCTGCTATCGGCGTTGCCCCCGCCGAGCACCTGCACGGTGCGCAGCGGCGACTGGCCGTGCGGTGAGTGGCTGCTCACGGGGGTCACGTGGCCGGGGCTCCTGGTTCGGCGACGGGCGGTCACGAAGAAAGTACATAAGGATCGTGCGGTGGGGGTGTACCGCACGCTTCCTACGCGTTCCAACTCAAGGATGCCAGTACGTACGGGTGTTCCGGCAACACAGAAAAGCCCGGAGGCCGTACGAGAGGGCAACACGGGCGGGGCATGTCACCCGTACGAGTGAGGCCCGCACTCCTCCTGAACGACGAGCCCGCCCTAGCCGTCTGCCCTCGCCGTCGCCAACAACTCCTCCGCGTGGGCCCGGGCCGTCTCCGAGTCCTCCTGGCCGGCCAGCATCCGGGACAACTCCCGTACGCGGTCCTCGCCTTCGAGGACCTTCACGCCCGAGCGGGTCACGGATCCGTCGTTGGTCTTCTCGACCAGCAGCTGCCGGTCGGCGAACGCGGCGACCTGGGGCAGGTGGGTCACGACGACGACCTGCGCGGTCTTCGCGAGCTTCGCGAGCCGCCGGCCGATCTCGACCGCGGCCTTGCCGCCGACACCGGCGTCGACCTCGTCGAAGAGATACGTCGGCACGGGATCCGTCCCCGCGAACACGACCTCCACGGCCAGCATCACGCGCGACAGCTCACCGCCGGACGCGCCCTTGGCGATGGGCCGCGGCGGAGCACCGGGGTGCGGGGCGAGCAGCAGCTCGACCTCGTCGACGCCCGACGGGCCGTAGGCGACCGCACGTCCCCCGACCTCGACGCCCTCCGGGTCCTCGGTCTGCCGGATCTCGAACGACACGCGCGCGTGCGGCATCGCGAGGGAGGCGAGTTCGGCGGTGACGGCCGCGGCGAACCGCTCGGCGGCCTCCGTCCGGGCGTCGGTCAACGCCTGTGCAAGACCGCCCAGTTCACCCCGCAGTGCGTCCCGCTCGGCGGTCAGCTCGTCGATCCGCTCGTCGTCGCCGTCGAGTTCGGTGAGCCGCGCGGCCCCCTGCTCCGCGTACGCGAGCACGGCCGCGATGTCCTGGCCGTACTTCCGTGTGAGCGCGTTGAGGGCGGCCCGCCGCTCCTCCACGGCGGCCAGCCGCAGCGGATCGGCGTCCAGGTCGTCGGCGTAGCCCGCCAGCTCCCCCGCCACATCGCCGAGCAGGATGCCGATCTCACCGATCCGGTCGGTGAGCGAGGCCAGCGCCGAGTCGTGCGACCGTACGGCCTCCAGGGCCCGCTGCGCACCCGCGACAAGCGTCGCCGCGTCGATGCCCTCGGGGTCCTCGGGGTTACCGGCGAGCGCGGCGTGGGCGACCGTCGCGGCGGACGCCAGCGCCTCCGCGTGCCCGAGCCGCTCGGCCTCGGCGGCCAGTTCCACGTCCTCCCCGGCACGCGGCTCCACGCCGGCGATCTCGTCGAGCCCGTACCGCAGCATGTCGGCTTCCTGGGCCCGCTCCCGCGCGCGCGTGGTGATCTCGTCCAGCTCGACGGCGACGGCCCGCAGCCGCCGGTACGCCTCCGCGTACTTGGCCAGCGGCCCGGTGACGGCGTCCCCGGCATACCGGTCGAGCGCCTGCCGCTGCCGGGACTGCTTCAACAGCCCCTGCTGATCGGTCTGCCCGTGCACGGCGACCAGCTCGTCGGCCAGCTCCGCGAGCACGCCCACCGGCACGGAACGCCCGCCCAGATGCGCCCGGGACCGCCCTTCGGCGGAAACGGTACGGCTGATGAGCAGCGTCCCGTCGTCCAGCTCGGCACCGGCCTCCTCGGCCCGCAGCACGGCGGAGCCGCCCGGAGGGACGGAGATCCGCCCCTCCACGACCGCGTTCTTCGCCCCGATCCGCACCAGCGCCGGGTCCGCCCGCCCACCGAGCAACAGCCCGAGACTGGTGACGACCATGGTCTTGCCCGCACCCGTCTCACCCGTGACAGCGGTGAACCCCGGCGACAACTCGACGACAGCGTCGTCGATGACTCCGAGCGACCGTATCCGCATCTCTTCCAGCACGGTGAAGACCTTACGAGGTAGGGCGGGAGAAGCGCGAGGCACCCTGTCACCCACGCGAGGGAAGCGCCCCGGAGGGGCGCGAGGAACTGCGCGCTCAACCCTCACCGGCCCGCAGCTACTGAGGAGCCCCCCGCCACCCCGAAACGGGCAACGCGAACTTGGCGACAAGCCGATCGGTGAACGAAGCATGATGCAGCCGAGCCAGCCGCACAGGCACAGCTCCCCGCCTCACCTCGACCCGAGCCCCAGCAGGCAACTCGACAGTCCGCCGCCCGTCACACCACAAAACCCCCGGCGGGATGTGCGGCAACACCTCAACGGCAAGCACAGAATCCGGCGACGTGACCAACGGCTTCGCGAACAGCGCATGCGCACTGATCGGCACCATCAGCAACGCCTCCACCTCGGGCCACACCACAGGCCCACCCGCGGAGAACGCGTAGGCCGTGGACCCGGTGGGCGTCGCACAAACGATCCCGTCACACCCGAACCCCGTCACCGGGCGCCCGTCGATCTCCAGCACGACTTCCAACAGCTTCTCGGCGCCGGCCTTCTGCACCGCCGCCTCGTTCAGCGCCCAGTCCGTGTGCACGATGTTGCCGTTCTTGTGCACGACGACATCGACGGTCATCCGCTCCTCGACCTCGTAGGCCCGGGTGACCACCCGGTCCACGACCTTGTCGAGATCGTCCCGCTCGGCCTCCGCGAGGAACCCCACGCTGCCGAGGTTGACGCCGAGCATCGGCACCCCGGACGCCCGCGCGAACTCCGCGCCGCGCAGCAGCGTGCCGTCGCCGCCGAGGACGATGAGCAGTTCGCAGCCCTCGAGGCACTGCGGGGTGGCCTCGGTGACCGTCTCCACCTCGTCGGGCAACGGCAGGTCGCGTGCCTCGTACTCCAGGACGCGCACTCCGATGCCGGACTGCAGGAGCCCTTTGACCACCAGTTCGGCACTCCGGATCGCCGCGGGGCGACCCGTGTGCGCGAGGAGGAAAACAGTACGAGCTCGGTTCTGTGTCAACGCGGCCCCTCCGCCACTGCACGGTCAACATCGGCCGGGTCCAGTTCGGGTGCCCCGGCCCGCAGCCACAGAAAGTACTCGACATTCCCGGACGGCCCGGGCAGCGGGCTGGCGGTGACACCCTGCACCCCGAGCCCCAACTCGGCCGCCCGCCGGGCGACTCCGCGCACGGCCTCGGCCCGTAGTTCCGGGCTGCGTACGACACCGCCGCTCCCCAGCCGTTCCTTCCCCACCTCGAACTGCGGCTTGACCATCATCACCAGATCCGCGTCCGGCTTCGTGCACCGCACCAGGGCGGGCAACACCAGTCCGAGCGGGATGAAGGACAGATCCCCCACGACAAGATCCACAGGCTCCCCATCGATCGCTTCAAGCGTCAACTCGCGTACGTTCGTACGGTCCTTGACGGTGACGCGTTCATCGCTCTGCAGAGACCACGCGAGTTGTCCGTACCCGACGTCGACCGCCACGACCTGCGTGGCACCCGCCCGCAGCAGCACATCGGTGAAGCCTCCGGTGGACGCGCCGGCGTCCAGCGCCCGCCGCCCCTCGACCACAAGCCCCTGCGGCCCGAAGACCTCCAGCGCGCCCGCGAGCTTGTGGCCGCCCCGCGACACGTAGTCCGGGTCGTCGTCATCCGCTACGACGACGATGGCCGCCGCCGTCTCCACCTGGGTGGCGGGCTTGGTCGCGACGGTCCTGCCCACGGTGACCCGCCCTGCGGCGATCAACTGGCTCGCGTGCTCCCGCGAGCGCGCGAGCTTCCGCCGCACCAGTTCGGCGTCGAGACGGCGGCGTGCCACTCCTGCCACGTTCGGTTCAGCTCCTATCGCCATACGTCGAAGGGGGCACCGGAGGTCCCGGGCGGGCGTCGAGCGCGGTGAGCGCGTCGCGCAGCCCCCGGTGTACATCCTCGTACACCTCGACATGGCCGTCCGTGGCGAGGTGGTCGGTGTCGGCAAGCCGCCCGAGCTGGGCGTCGACGTCGGCGTCGCCGCTCGGGGTGCGGTCCACGTTCAGCGGGGCGGGGGCGGCGGGGTCGCAGGTGGGCTCCGCCTCCGGTACGGCCTCGGCCGCGGTCCCTGCCGCGGCCTCGGGAACTGAGTCGCTCATGCCCAGACGCTACCCCGAAGGCCTGGGGTACCGTCGATCACGATGGCAACGATCGAGGAGTGCCGCGCCGCACTCGAGAAGCTCTCGGACAACATGCAGCAGGCCGATGGGAATGTCCGCGCCGCCGCGGCCATGGACCGTTCGGTCAGCTGCCGGATCACCGATCTCGACGTCACCTTCGTCGGTCGGCTGGCCGACGGCCGGATCGTGGTGGACGAGACCGTGGAGGGCCTTCCGCCGGAGAAGGCCCAGATCAGGCTGACCATGGCCGGCGACGACCTGGTGGCCATGGTCAACGGCGGCCTGAACTTCGCCAAGGCCTGGGGCTCGGGCCGGGTGAAGCTGGAGGCCAACCTGTTCGACCTGTTCCGCCTCAGGAAGCTCCTGTAACGACTGTACTGACGGCACGCGCGCGTGCCTTGCGCGCCGCCGGCACCACCAGCGGCGTCCCCGTCTCCGGGTCGTCGATGACCTGGCAGCGCAGTCCGAAGACCTCCTCGACCAGCTCGGCCGTGACGATGTCGTTCGGCGCACCCTCCGCGATGACCGCGCCCTCCCGCAGCGCGATGAGGTGGGTGGCGTAGCGGGCCGCGTGGTTGAGGTCGTGCAGCACCGCGACCAGCGTGCGGCCCTGCTCCTCGTGCAGCTCGGCGCACAGGTCGAGGACGTCGATCTGGTGCTGGATGTCCAGGTAGGTGGTCGGCTCGTCGAGCAGCAGCAGGGGCGTCTGCTGGGCCAGCGCCATGGCTATCCACACGCGTTGCCGCTGCCCGCCGGACAGTTCGTCGACATAGCGGTCTGCCAGCTCGGCGACCCCGGTCTGCGCCATCGACTCCTGTACGACCCGCTCGTCCTCCTGGGACCACTGGCGCAGGATGCCCTGGTGCGGGTACCGGCCGCGGCCCACGAGGTCGCCGACGGTGATCCCGTCGGGCGCGATGGACGACTGCGGGAGCAGGCCCAGGGTGCGCGCGACCTTCTTCGCCGGCATCGACTGGATGACCTGCCCGTCGAGCAGCACCCGGCCCTCGCTCGGCTTCAGCATCCGCGACAGGGCCCGCAGCAGCGTGGACTTGCCGCACGCGTTGGGGCCGACGATCACCGTGAAGGAGTTGTCGGGGATCTCCACCGACAGCTCGCGTGCGATGACGCGCTGGTCGTAGGCGAGGGTGACGTTCTCGGCGGACAGGCGGTTCACGGTGCTCCTTCGGTTGTTCAGCCCGCTGCTGAGGCCGTTCTGGTTGCTCATATCCGGCCCGCCCTGCGCTCGGTGACCAGGAGCCACAGCAGGTAGACCCCGCCGAGGACTCCGGTGACCACGCCCACGGGCAACTGGTCGGCGCCGAAGGCCCGTTGGGAGGCCCAGTCGGCGGTGACCAGCAGGGTGGCGCCCATGCACAGCGAGGACACCAGGTTCGGGCCCGGCGACCGGGTCAGCCGCCGGGCGAGCTGCGGCGCCGTGAGGGCGACGAAGCCGACGGGTCCGGCGGCGGCGGTCGCGGCTGCGGTGAGCAGCACGGCGGCCACCATCAGCAGCAGCCGTACGCGCTCGACCCGCACCCCGAGGGCGTACGACACGTCGTCGCCCATCTCCGTCATCCGCAGCCTGCGGGCGTTGGCGAGGACGAGCGGCAGCAGCACGGCGCACAGGCCGAGCAGCGGCCAGACCTGCGTCCAGTCACGGCCGTTGAGGGAGCCGGTCATCCACACGACCGCGCGGGCCGCGTCGACGAGGTCGGCCTTGGTGAGCAGATAGCCGTTGACCGCGGTGACGACGGCGGAGACGCCGATGCCGACCAGGACGAGCCGGTACCCGTGCACTCCCTGCTTCCACGCGAGCAGATAGATGGCGAGCCCGGTCACCAGACCGCCGACGAGCGCCCCGAGGGTGACGGCGGTCGCGCTGCCGGAGAACAGCACGATCATGACGAGCGCCCCGGCCGTCGCCCCCTGCGAGAGGCCGAGGACGTCCGGACTGCCCAGCGGATTGCGGGAGATGGACTGGAACAGCGCACCGCCGAGCCCGAGCGAGGCACCGACCAGCAGCCCGACGAGAACCCGGGGCAGCCGCAGTTCGTTGACGATGAACTCCTGGCCCGCGTCACCGCCCCCGAACAGCGTCTTGAGGACGTCACCGGCCGGGATCGGGAAGTCACCGGTGCCGATCAGCACGACACTCGCGGCGAGCGCGCAGACCAGGAGAAGGACGACGACGGTGACGGCACGGAGATCGAGGCGCAGGGAGAGGCCACCGGTCCGTACAGCCCGCATCCGGAGAGCTTGGGTTCGAGTGGCCTTCACAGCTGGGCCGTCCTCCGCCGTCGTACGAGAAAGATGAAGACCGGACCGCCGATGACCGCGGTGACGATACCGACCTGCAGCTCCGCAGGCCGCGCGATCAGCCGCCCGAGCACGTCGGCGCCGAGCAGCAGCACGGGCGACAGGATCGTGGCGTACGGCAGGATCCAACGCAGGTCGGGACCGGTGAAGGAGCGCACCGCATGCGGCACCATCAGGCCGACGAACACGATCGGACCGCAGGCGGCGGTGGCGGCCCCGCACAGCACGGTCGCGGAGAGCATGGCGAGCGCCCGGGTCCGGTTGAGGTTGGCGCCGAGGGCGCGGGCGGTGTCGTCGCCCATCGCCACCGCGTTCAGCGGCCGGGCGAGCAGCAGCGAGACGACCGTGCCGACCGCGAGGAACGGCGCGACCTGGGTGATGGTCGAGCCGGTGGCCGAGGCCAGTGAACCGACCGTCCAGAAGCGCATCTTGGAGAGCGCCGCGTCGTCCATGATCATGACGGCCTGGAGATAGCCGTAGAGCGCGGCGCTGATCGCGGTGCCGGCGAGGGCGAGGCGCACGGGGGTGGCGCCCCGGCTGCCGCCCAGGAACCAGACCAGCGCCCCGACCACCGCCGCCCCCGCGAAGGCGAACCAGACGTAGCCGCTCAGCGAGGTGATACCGAAATACGTGATGGCGGTGACGACCGCGGCCGAGGCGCCGGCGTTGATGCCGAGCAGCCCCGGGTCCGCGAGCGGGTTGCGGGTGAGCGCCTGGAGGACGGCTCCGGAGAGGCCGAGCGCGGCACCGGCGAGCAGCCCGAGGACCGTACGGGAGGTGCGGTCGTCGACCACGATGTCCGCGTACGTCCCCGTGTCATGGAACAGGCCGTGCCACACATCCCCCAACGGCAGCGATTTCGCGCCGATCGCGATACTCGCCAGGGCGACGAGCAGCAGGAGCGCCACGGAGACGAAGAGCCCAAGGACCCGTGGCGCCCGTCGGGTTGGGGACGCGGGGGCGGTCTCCGCGCGCTGTTCTGGGGGACTGTCGACCAACACGAGGTTAGGTTAGCCTACCCTCGCGCAGCCCTTCACGGTCGAGTCGGGCTCACAACCCCAGTCGCGCCAGCGCCTTCTCCCCGTCCAGCGCGCAGGAACCGTCCCCCGCCGCCGTCCAGGCCGCCGCACAGAGCGCCCGGAGCCCGTCCAAGGGCTCACCCTCACCGTCGAGTTCCAGCCGGTCGCGGCCCGCCGTCGCGGTCCAACCCCCGCACCGGAAGCCGTCTCCCGCCCCGGTGACCTCGGGCTGCCCGGTGAGCATGCCCCGCAGATCGGCGTCGACGTACGTCGGCCGGTGCTGCGGCGGCGCGGCGAGCAACTGCGCGCCGTCGGTCACGCCGGTCAGGACGAGCAGCGAGTCGACCTCCCCGTTGAACGCCCCCTCGATGTCCGTGTCCAGCCGGTCCCCCACCACCAACGGCCGCTCCGCGCCCGTCCGCAGGATCGTCTCCTTGTGCATCGGCGGCAACGGCTTCCCCGCCACCTGCGGCTCGGCCCCGGTCGCTATCCGTACGACCTCCACCGCGGCGCCGTTGCCCGGCGCGATGCCGCGCGCGCTCGGGATCGTCAGGTCGGTGTTGGACGCGAACCACGGCACCCCGCGCGCGATCGCGTAACAGGCCTCCGCGAACCGGGACCACACCAGGTCCGGGCCGCCGTAGCCCTGCACGACCGCCACCGGCTCGTCCTCTGCCGAGTCGACGGGCTCAAGTCCGCGCTCGCGCAGCGCGACCCGCAGCCCCTCCCCACCGATCACCAGCACCCGGGAGCCCGCCGGCACCTGCTCGCTGATCAGCCGGGCGACGGCCTGCGCGGAGGTGATGACGTCATCGGCCCCGGTCGGTATCCCCAGCTCGGTGAGATGCTCGGCCACCGCGTCCGGCGTCCGCAGCGCGTTGTTCGTGACGTAGGCCAGCCGCATCCCGCCCGCGCGGGCGGTGGCGAGCGAATCGACGGCATGGGCGATCGCGTTGCCCCCCGCGTACACCACCCCGTCGAGGTCGAGCAGCGCCGTGTCGTACGCCTCGCTCAGGGCCCGGCCACTGCCCTCGGGACTCGTCCTGACGCTCTGGCTCATTCCACATCGCTCCTCGTTCGATCGCTTTCACCCGATCATCCCGCACGCCACTGACACACGTACGATGCCGGGATGAACACCGCAGGTCACTCGGAAGCAACGGAGCGCCGAGGCCTGGAACTCACCCCGTTCCGAGGCCTTCGCTACGACCCCGACCTGGTCGGCAGCCTGGCCGCCGTGACGTCCCCACCGTACGACGTCGTCGTACGCCCCGACGGTCTGCACCACCTCCAGGACGCCGACCCGCACAACATCGTCCGGCTGATCCTCCCGCAGGCCGTCACCCCCAGTGCCCGCAACGAACAGGCCGCCGACACCCTGCACCGCTGGCTCTCCGAGGGAGTCCTCACCACCGACCCCGAGCCCGGCCTGTACGTCTACGAACAACACGACGGGAACGGCCTGTTGCAACGCGGCGTCATCGGTGCCCTGCGCCTGACGGACCCGTCGGAGGGCGTGGTCCTGCCGCACGAGGACGTCATGCCGCACGTGGTGGCGGACCGCGCGGCCCTCATGCGGGCCACCTCCGCCAACCTCGAACCCCTGCTCCTCACCTACCGGGGCAACGGCTCACCGTCCGACACGACCACGGTCGTCGAGCGCGTCGCCGAACACCCCCCGCTCCTCTCGACGACCACGGAGGACGGCTACAGCCACCGCCTCTGGTCGGTCACCGACCCCACCGAACTGGCCCGCATCCAGACCGACCTGGCCCGCCACCAGGCCCTCATCGCCGACGGCCACCACCGCTGGGCGACCTACCGACGTCTACGCGCGGAGCACCCCTCCCCCAGTCCCTGGGACTACGGCCTCGTCCTCCTCGTGGACACCGCCCGCTACCCGCTCCGCGTCCGCGCGATCCACCGCCTCCTGCACGGCGTCCCGGTCGCCGACGCCCTGGCCGCCCTCGACGGCCTGTTCCGCGTCCAGCACCTGGAAGTGCCGCTCCCGGAAGCCCTGGAGGCCCTCGCCGACGCGGCCTGCGCGGGCAACGCCTTCCTTCTCGCCGGCGACGGCGCCTTCCACCTGGTCGACCACCCGGACCCTGACCTCCTGGCCCGTACGATCCCCGCCGACCGCCCCGCCGCCTGGCGCACCCTGGACGCCACGGTCCTGCACGCCACCCTCCTGGACCACGTCTGGCTCATCCCCGAGGACGACCCGGCCCACATCGCCTACATCCACGACACCGCCGCCACCGTCCGCAAGGCCGAACGCGACGGCGGTACGGCCGTGTTGATGCACCCCGTCCGCGAGGAGGTCGTACGCGACCTGGCCCGCCAGGGCGTCACCATGCCCCGCAAGTCGACGTCCTTCGGCCCGAAGCCGGCGTCGGGGCTGGTGCTGCGCGCGCTGGCGCCCTGAGACACCGGAAAAACGAAAAGGGCGGGACCCCGGTGTCGGGGTCCCGCCCTTTCGTCACTGCCGACGTGCGTTGCCGTCAGTCCTTGTCGTCGTCCTTGGCCTCGGCGGTAGGCTCGGCCACGGGCTCGTCCTCGTCGTCTTCGTCGTCTTCGATGTCGTCATCTTCATCGTCGACATCCACCTCGTCGGCTACGGAGGCCTCCGCCTGGGGCTCGACCTCGTCGTCGATCTCAAAGTCGACGTCAGTGCCGTCCTCGTCCTCGACGAACGCGTCGACGAACGCGACACCGTCCATCTCGGCGAGCCTGTCCGACGCGTCCGTGCTGCCGTCCTTGTCGGACTCCACGGCCTTGGCGAACCACTCCCGTGCCTCGTCCTCACGTCCGGCGGCGAGCAGGGCGTCGGCGTAGGCGTACCGCAGTCGCGCGGTCCACGGCTGCACGGTGTTCGAGGCCAGCTCGGGGCTCTGCAACGTGACGATGGCCGCGTCGAGCTGGTCCATGTCACGCCGGGCGCCGGCCGCGACGAGCCGCATCTCCACCTGCCCGGCCTTGTCGAGCTTGTGCACCTCGGGGGCCCCGGCCATCTCCAGCGCCTTCTCCGGCCGCCCGAGCCCACGCTCGCAGTCGGCCATCACGGGCCACAGATCCACGCTGCCGGTCATCCGCCGCGCGGCCCGGAACTCGGCCAGCGCCTCGCTGTACTTCTGGTTCGCGTACGCGGCGAACCCGGCCGCCTCACGTACGGCGGCGACGCGCGACGCCAGCCGCAGGGCGATCTTGGAGTAGGCGTAGGCGCCCTCGGGGTCCTCGTCGATGAGCCGGGCGACCATCACCAGGTTCTTCGACACGTCCTCCGCGAGCCCCTTCGGCAGGCTCAGCAGTTCCTGGCGTACGTCCTTGTCGATCTCATCGCCCGTGACGTCCTCGGGGATCGGCAGCCGCTTGATCGGCTCACGGTCGCGGTCACGCTCCCGGTCGTCCCGGAACCGGCCGCCACCGCGCCGGTCATCGCCCCGACGGTCGTCCCGCCGGTCGTCACGGCGGGGGTAACCACCGCGGTCGTCGTCACGCCGGAACGCGGGACGGTCACTACGGCTGTCATCGCGCCGGAAACCACCGGGACGCCCTCCGCGCTCGCCGCCACGGTCATCACGGCGAGGACCGGCCGGACGGTCGTCGCGGCGCGGGCCGGCGGAACGGTCGTCGCGGCGGGGGTAACTGCCGCGCTCACCACGGTCGTCGTCACGCCGGAAGGCCGGACGCTCACCCCTGTTGTCTCGGTCGTCCCGACGGAACGGCGGACGCTCACCGCGGTTGTCGTCCCGTCGGAAGGGCGGACGCTCACCGCGGCTGTCATCACGACGGGGACCGGCCGGACGGTCGTCGCGGCGGGGGTAGCTGCCACGGTCACCGCGGTCGTCATCCCGCCGGAAAGCGGGACGGTCACCGTCACGGCGGTCGTCCCTACGGTCATCACGCCGGAAGGGCGGACGCTCGCCGCCCCGGTTGTCACTTCGGTTGTCGCTGCGGTCGTCACGCCGGAACGGGGGCCGCTCACCACGGTTGTCGTCACGCCGGAAACCACCGGGACGTCCACCGCGCTCGCCGCCACGGTCATCACGGCGAGGACCGGCGGGCCGGTCGTCGCGGCGCGGAGCCGCAAAACGGTCATCGCGACGCGGGCCGGCGGAACGGTCGTCACGCCCACGGAACCCACCACGATCGCCGCCACCGCTGCCGCCACGGTCGTCGCGGCGGGGGTAGCTGCCGCGGTCACCGCGGTCGTCGTCGCGCCGGAAGGCCGGACGCTCACCCCTGTTGTCACGGTCGTCGCGCCGGAACGGCGGACGCTCACCGCGGCTGTCGTCACGCCGGAAACCGCCACCGCCACCGCGGTTGTCGTCCCGTCGGAAGGGCGGACGCTCACCTCGGCTGTCATCACGCCGGAAGCCACCGCGATCGCCACGGTTGTCATCGCGACGATCGCCGCCCCGGTTGTCGCTGCGGTCGTCACGCCGGAACGGGGGCCGCTCACCACGGTTGTCGTCACGCCGGAAACCACCGGGACGCCCTCCGCGCTCGCCGCCACGGTCATCACGGCGAGGACCGGCGGGCCGGTCGTCACGACGCGGAGCCGCAGAACGGTCATCGCGACGCGGGCCGGCGGAACGGTCGTCACGCCCACGGAACCCACCACGATCGCCGCCACCGCTGCCGCCACGGTCGTCACGACGGGGGGCGCCGCCACGGTTGTCGTTGCCACGATCGTTGCTACGGCTCGGGCCTCCGCGGTACCCGCCACGGTCGCCGCGGTCACCACTGTCCCGTCGCCGCTCGTCGCGCTCCGGTCGGTCCTCGGGAGAGTTGGTGGACATCGGTGACTCCTGTCTTCGGTACCGCAAGTCATTCTCGCGCAGCCAGGTACTCGGCGCGCTCCGGGCTGTGCTTGTGCTCAAAACAAGAAAAAGAAAAGGACCCCTGGTCCCAGCGTGAACGCTGGGACCAGGGGTCCTCCAAATATTGTTCGGCGGCGTCCTACTCTCCCACAGGGTCCCCCCTGCAGTACCATCGGCGCTGTAAGGCTTAGCTTCCGGGTTCGAAATGTAACCGGGCGTTTCCCTCACGCTATGACCACCGAAACCCTAATGGTTTCGAGCGAACAAGCACACTTTTCTGTTGTGTGGTTCAAGCTCTAGCCGACAACTGTTCGTTGTCTCAGAACTAACACAGTGGACGCGAGCAACTGAGGACAAGCCCTCGGCCTATTAGTACCGGTCACCTCCAGCGGTTACCCGCCTTCCAGATCCGGCCTATCAACCCAGTCGTCTACTGGGAGCCTTAACCCATCTAGTGGGTGGGAACACTCATCTCGAAGCAGGCTTCCCGCTTAGATGCTTTCAGCGGTTATCCCTCCCGAACGTAGCCAACCAGCCATGCCCTTGGCAGAACAACTGGCACACCAGAGGTTCGTCCGTCCCGGTCCTCTCGTACTAGGGACAGCCCTTCTCAATGTTCCTGCGCGCGCAGCGGATAGGGACCGAACTGTCTCACGACGTTCTAAACCCAGCTCGCGTACCGCTTTAATGGGCGAACAGCCCAACCCTTGGGACCGACTCCAGCCCCAGGATGCGACGAGCCGACATCGAGGTGCCAAACCATCCCGTCGATATGGACTCTTGGGGAAGATCAGCCTGTTATCCCCGGGGTACCTTTTATCCGTTGAGCGACGGCGCTTCCACAAGCCACCGCCGGATCACTAGTCCCGACTTTCGTCCCTGCTCGACCCGTCGGTCTCACAGTCAAGCTCCCTTGTGCACTTACACTCAACACCTGATTGCCAACCAGGCTGAGGGAACCTTTGGGCGCCTCCGTTACTCTTTAGGAGGCAACCGCCCCAGTTAAACTACCCATCAGACACTGTCCCTGATCCGGATCACGGACCCAGGTTAGACATCCAGCACGACCAGACTGGTATTTCAACGACGACTCCACCTGAACTGGCGTCCAAGCTTCACAGTCTCCCAGCTATCCTACACAAGCCGAACCGAACACCAATATCAAACTGTAGTAAAGGTCCCGGGGTCTTTCCGTCCTGCTGCGCGAAACGAGCATCTTTACTCGTAGTGCAATTTCACCGGGCCTATGGTTGAGACAGTCGAGAAGTCGTTACGCCATTCGTGCAGGTCGGAACTTACCCGACAAGGAATTTCGCTACCTTAGGATGGTTATAGTTACCACCGCCGTTTACTGGCGCTTAAGTTCTCAGCTTCGCCCAACCGAAGTTGGACTAACCGGTCCCCTTAACGTTCCAGCACCGGGCAGGCGTCAGTCCGTATACATCGCCTTACGGCTTCGCACGGACCTGTGTTTTTAGTAAACAGTCGCTTCTCGCTGGTCTCTGCGGCCACCCCCAGCTCAAGGAGCACGTCCTCTCACCGGTGATGGCCCCCCTTCTCCCGAAGTTACGGGGGCATTTTGCCGAGTTCCTTAACCATAGTTCACCCGAACGCCTCGGTATTCTCTACCTGACCACCTGAGTCGGTTTAGGGTACGGGCCGCCATGAAACTCGCTAGAGGCTTTTCTCGACAGCATAGGATCATCCACTTCACCACAATCGGCTCGGCATCAGGTCTCAGACTATGTGAACGGCGGATTTGCCTGCCGTTCGTCCTACACCCTTACCCCGGGACAACCACCGCCCGGGCTGGACTACCTTCCTGCGTCACCCCATCACTCACCTACTACCGTCTTGGGCCGGCGGCTCCACCACTTTCCCTTCCCCGAAGGGTCCGGAACGGCTTCACGGCCTTAGCATCAACGGGCTCGATGTTTGACGCTTCACAGCGGGTACCGGAATATCAACCGGTTATCCATCGACTACGCCTGTCGGCCTCGCCTTAGGTCCCGACTTACCCTGGGCAGATCAGCTTGACCCAGGAACCCTTAGTCAATCGGCGCACACGTTTCTCACGTGTGTATCGCTACTCATGCCTGCATTCTCACTCGTGAACCGTCCACCACTAGCTTCCGCTGCGGCTTCACCCGGCACACGACGCTCCCCTACCCATCCCAGCACCCGTTGGGGCTATTGCTGGAATGACACGACTTCGGCGGTACGCTTGAGCCCCGCTACATTGTCGGCGCGGAATCACTAGACCAGTGAGCTATTACGCACTCTTTCAAGGGTGGCTGCTTCTAAGCCAACCTCCTGGTTGTCTCTGCGACTCCACATCCTTTCCCACTTAGCGTACGCTTAGGGGCCTTAGTCGATGCTCTGGGCTGTTTCCCTCTCGACCATGGAGCTTATCCCCCACAGTCTCACTGCCGCGCTCTCACTTACCGGCATTCGGAGTTTGGCTAAGGTCAGTAACCCGGTAGGGCCCATCGCCTATCCAGTGCTCTACCTCCGGCAAGAAACACACGACGCTGCACCTAAATGCATTTCGGGGAGAACCAGCTATCACGGAGTTTGATTGGCCTTTCACCCCTAACCACAGGTCATCCCCCAGGTTTTCAACCCTGGTGGGTTCGGTCCTCCACGACCTCTTACAGCCGCTTCAACCTGCCCATGGCTAGATCACTCCGCTTCGGGTCTTGAGCGCGCTACTATACCGCCCTGTTCGGACTCGCTTTCGCTACGGCTTCCCCACACGGGTTAACCTCGCAACACACCGCAAACTCGCAGGCTCATTCTTCAAAAGGCACGCAGTCACGACGCACCGAGTAAACTCGATGCGCGACGCTCCCACGGCTTGTAGGCACACGGTTTCAGGTACTATTTCACTCCGCTCCCGCGGTACTTTTCACCATTCCCTCACGGTACTATCCGCTATCGGTCACCAGGGAATATTTAGGCTTAGCGGGTGGTCCCGCCAGATTCACACGGGATTTCTCGGGCCCCGTGCTACTTGGGTGTCTCTCAAACGAGCCGTCAATGTTTCGACTACGGGGGTCTTACCCTCTACGCCGGACCTTTCGCATGTCCTTCGCCTACATCAACGGTTTCTGACTCGTCCTGTCGCCGGCAGACGACAGAAGAGAGATCCCACAACCCCGTATACGCAACCCCTGCCGGGTCTCACACGCATACGGTTTGGCCTCATCCGGTTTCGCTCGCCACTACTCCCGGAATCACGGTTGTTTTCTCTTCCTGCGGGTACTGAGATGTTTCACTTCCCCGCGTTCCCTCCACACTGCCTATGTGTTCAGCAGTGGGTGACAGCCCATGACGACTGCCGGGTTTCCCCATTCGGAAACCCCCGGATCAAAGCCTGGTTGACGACTCCCCGGGGACTATCGTGGCCTCCCACGTCCTTCATCGGTTCCTGGTGCCAAGGCATCCACCGTGCGCCCTTAAAAACTTGGCCACAGATGCTCGCGTCCACTGTGCAGTTCTCAAACAACGACCAACCACCCATCACCCCCGGTCTGCACCGGAGTTCACTGGGGCCGGCACTGAAGGCAGCCTCACGGCCGTACCCTCAGACACCCAACAGCGTGCCCGGCACTCCTGCTGCTTCCCTCGACGTTCCACGCTCCGAAGAGCAGTACTGGAAGGAGAAGACAGTCACGAGTGCCGAATAATCAACGTTCCACCCTTGAGCAACCAGCACCGGACATTCGCCGATGTACTGGCCTCTGACCTCACCCCGGAGGGATCGGTAAGAAGTGCTCCTTAGAAAGGAGGTGATCCAGCCGCACCTTCCGGTACGGCTACCTTGTTACGACTTCGTCCCAATCGCCAGTCCCACCTTCGACAGCTCCCTCCCCACAAGGGGGTTGGGCCACCGGCTTCGGGTGTTACCGACTTTCGTGACGTGACGGGCGGTGTGTACAAGGCCCGGGAACGTATTCACCGCAGCAATGCTGATCTGCGATTACTAGCAACTCCGACTTCATGGGGTCGAGTTGCAGACCCCAATCCGAACTGAGACCGGCTTTTTGAGATTCGCTCCACCTCACGGTATCGCAGCTCATTGTACCGGCCATTGTAGCACGTGTGCAGCCCAAGACATAAGGGGCATGATGACTTGACGTCGTCCCCACCTTCCTCCGAGTTGACCCCGGCGGTCTCCTGTGAGTCCCCGTCACCCCAAAGGGCACGCTGGCAACACAGGACAAGGGTTGCGCTCGTTGCGGGACTTAACCCAACATCTCACGACACGAGCTGACGACAGCCATGCACCACCTGTACACCGACCACAAGGGGGGCACTATCTCTAATGCTTTCCGGTGTATGTCAAGCCTTGGTAAGGTTCTTCGCGTTGCGTCGAATTAAGCCACATGCTCCGCTGCTTGTGCGGGCCCCCGTCAATTCCTTTGAGTTTTAGCCTTGCGGCCGTACTCCCCAGGCGGGGAACTTAATGCGTTAGCTGCGGCACCGACGACGTGGAATGTCGCCAACACCTAGTTCCCACCGTTTACGGCGTGGACTACCAGGGTATCTAATCCTGTTCGCTCCCCACGCTTTCGCTCCTCAGCGTCAGTAATGGCCCAGAGATCCGCCTTCGCCACCGGTGTTCCTCCTGATATCTGCGCATTTCACCGCTACACCAGGAATTCCGATCTCCCCTACCACACTCTAGCTAGCCCGTATCGAATGCAGACCCGGGGTTAAGCCCCGGGCTTTCACACCCGACGTGACAAGCCGCCTACGAGCTCTTTACGCCCAATAATTCCGGACAACGCTTGCGCCCTACGTATTACCGCGGCTGCTGGCACGTAGTTAGCCGGCGCTTCTTCTGCAGGTACCGTCACTTGCGCTTCTTCCCTGCTGAAAGAGGTTTACAACCCGAAGGCCGTCATCCCTCACGCGGCGTCGCTGCATCAGGCTTTCGCCCATTGTGCAATATTCCCCACTGCTGCCTCCCGTAGGAGTCTGGGCCGTGTCTCAGTCCCAGTGTGGCCGGTCGCCCTCTCAGGCCGGCTACCCGTCGTCGCCTTGGTGAGCCATTACCTCACCAACAAGCTGATAGGCCGCGGGCTCATCCTGCACCGCCGGAGCTTTCAACACCCACACATGAGTGCGGGAGTATCATCCGGTATTAGACCCCGTTTCCAGGGCTTGTCCCAGAGTGCAGGGCAGATTGCCCACGTGTTACTCACCCGTTCGCCACTAATCCCCACCGAAGTGGTTCATCGTTCGACTTGCATGTGTTAAGCACGCCGCCAGCGTTCGTCCTGAGCCAGGATCAAACTCTCCGTGAATGTTTACCCGTAATCGGGTGCACACACACGAGAGCGGAACAACCACCGGAATAAGATGATCGTTCACAGCGTCCTCGCTGTATGTTTTCTTCAAAGGAACCTCGCCCCAACCATCAGATGACGGCCGGAGACGGGGTATCAACATATCTGGCGTTGATTTTTGGCACGCTGTTGAGTTCTCAAGGAACGGACGCTTCCTTTGTACTCACCCTCTCGGGCTTTCCTCCGGGCTTTTCCCTTCGGTCTTGCGTTTCCGACTCTATCAGACCGTTTCCGGTCCCGATTCCCTGTCGGTTGGGATTGTCAAACGCTTTGGGCTTTCGCCTGTCGGCCTTTCGACATTCACTACGTTAGCCGATTCCCTCGCCAGCTCATAATCGAGTTCCGCAGGTTCGAATTCAGGCATGCGGGCATGCTGAACGCGCCCCTGCTGAGAGGGAGTCGTAGGTAGTGGGTTGGCCGCTTCCGGCTGCAGGCGAACGCCGTACCCGGGTCAAGCGGCTTGGGCTACGTTACGCACCCTGCCTAGGCGCGTCAACTTGACCGACGCCTCGGCGTATGAGCCCGATAAGGGCTCACCGTAGGGTCGTTGGTGATCCAGAAGCGCCAGGGGTGGACCGCGCCCTCGCCCGAGACTCCGGTGCGCGGACCGTTGCTTACCTGATGGGAAGCCACGGGTGTACCGGCCAGCATCCTCAAGGGTGTCTCGCCCGTGGTGCACGCGTCCGTGCCGTCCAGGGAGCGGCCGACGTCCAGGGCGGTGGCCAGGCGGGCGGGGCCTTTGGCCAGTTCTTTGTCATTTCGGGCCGAGAGTCGACGTTTGCGGGCCAGCCCGGCGCCCTCGACGATCTCGCCGGCGCGGAGCAGGACCGCCCTCGCCGTGCCCTCGGGACCGCACACCAGGTTCATGCAGTGCCACATGCCGTAGGTGAAGTAGACGTACACGTACCCGGGTGGACCGAACATCACGCCGTTGCGCGCGGTCGGGCCGCGATAGGCGTGGGAGGCGGGGTCGTTTCCGCCGTCGTAGGCCTCGACCTCTGTGATGCGCAGGACGATCGGACCGTCGGGGGTCGTACGCACGAGGAGGCGGCCCAGGACGTCGGCGGCGACGTCCAGTACGGGGCGGTCGAAGAACTCTCTGGGGAGTGGCTTACGGTCCGGGGGCGCGATCATGGCGTCCGAGCGTAGTCCAGACGCGCTTGTGCCAAGGGGTGGTCAAGGTTCGGTCCGCTTGCCAGGGTGTGGCGCGGAACCGGTCGCGGTCGGATCGCGTTTGTAGGGATCAAGGGTCCATTCGTAAAGGGAGAGTCATGGCGTTCAAGAAGCTGCTCGCGAGCCTGGGGGCCGGCGGGGCTTCGGTGGAGACGGTGCTGACCGAGGTCAACGTCGTTCCTGGTGGTGTGGTCCAGGGCGAGGTACGGATCCAGGGCGGGTCCGTGAACCAGGAGATCCAGGGGCTCTCGGTCGGACTGCAGGCCAAGGTCGAGGTCGAGAGCGGCGACCAGGAGTACAAGCAGGACATCGAGTTCACGAAGGTGCGGCTGGGCGGTGCCTTCGAGTTGCAGGCGGGGACCGCGCACACCGTGCCGTTCGGTCTGGAGATCCCCTGGGAGACGCCGGTCACGATGATCGACGGTCAGGCGCTGCGCGGGATGCACATCGGGGTGAGCACCGAGCTGGCGATCGCGCGGGCCGTGGACTCCAGTGACCTGGACCCGGTCAACGTGCACCCGCTGCCCGCGCAGAAGGCGATCCTGGACGCCTTCATCCAGCTGGGCTTCCGGTTCAAGACCGCGGACATGGAGCGCGGTCACATCCGGGGGACCCGGCAGAAGCTGCCGTTCTATCAGGAGATCGAGTTCTTCCCGCCGTCGCAGTACCGGGGGCTGAACCAGGTCGAGCTGAGCTTCGTGGCCGATGAGAACGCGATGGACGTCATCCTGGAGATGGACAAGAAGCCGGGACTGTTCAGCGAGGGCAGTGACACCTTCCGGTCCTTCCAGGTGGGTCAGCGCGACTTCCACGGGACGGACTGGGCGGCGTACCTCAATCAGTGGCTGTCCGAGGTCGGCAGCAAGCGCAACTGGTTCTAGGCTCGGTGTCCACTGAAGAAACCGATCAGGAGGTACCGAGGTGACCGAGCTCAAGCGGCGGCCGCTCCCCCATGACTTCCATCTGCCCGTGCCGTCGTTCACGGTGACGAGTGAGGACGTCGAGCCCGGGGCGACGCTCAAGGACGCTCAGGTCTACGCGGCCGGCAACACCTCGCCGCAGCTGCGGTGGGAGGGCTTCCCGCCCGAGACCAAGAGTTTCGCCGTGACCTGCTACGACCCGGACGCCCCTACGGGGAGCGGGTTCTGGCACTGGACGGTGTTCGACATCCCGGCCTCGGTGACCGAGCTGCCTGCGGGTGCGGGCAGCGGCAAGTTCGAGGGGCTGCCGGAGGGCGCCGTACAGGTGCGGAACGACTACGGGTCGAAGGACTTCGGCGGTGCCGCGCCGCCGCCCGGGGACGGGTCGCACCGTTATGTGTTCACGGTGTACGCCGTGGACACGGAGAAGCTCGGTCCGGACTCGGACGTTTCTCCGGCGGTCGTCGGTTTCAACCTGCGGTTTCACGCTCTGGCACGTGCCCAGTTGATCGGTGAGTACGAAGCGCCGACGGAAGACTGACGTTCATTGAACGTTTGCCCGCCTCTGGTCTTGGAATTGATCAGGGGCGGGCATTTTTTATTGCGTTGTCCATCTCGGCGTGCCCGGCCAGAGTTGATCCAAGCCCGCCACCCGGTGGGCCGGTTGCACATGGGAGGTGGGCTGGATGCGGGACACGCTGGTGCTGAACGCGAGCTTCGAGCCGCTGTCGACGGTGTCGTTGAATCGAGCCGTCGTTCTGGTGCTGCAGGACAAGGCTGTCGTCGAGCAGGCCCACCCCGAACTGCGTATGCGCGGAGCCGAGGTCGACATACCGGCGCCCCGGGTGATCCGGCTGTGCAGGTACGTCAGGGTGCCGTTCCGAAGACAAGCTCCTTGGTCGAGGCGGGGTGTGCTGGTCCGGGACCGGCACAGGTGCGCGTACTGCGGCAGGCGGGCGACGACGGTGGACCACGTGGTGCCGAGGGCGCAGGGTGGTCAGGACTCCTGGCTGAACACGGTGGCTTCGTGTGCGGAGGACAACCACCGCAAGGCGGCCCGGACTCCGGAGCAGGCGGGGATGCCCCTGCTGCGGCGGCCGTTCGAGCCGACGCCGGCCGATGCGATGCTGCTGGCGCTGGGGACCGAGGACTTCGACGCCTTGCCGCAGTGGCTGGTGCAGCCGGCGGCGTAGGGCACGTGAACAGAACTGGGGCCCACCTCCTGCGAGGTGGGCCCCAGTGTCGTAGAACAGGCCTGTCAGTCGATGGACGGCTTCTCTCGGCGTTCCGAATTGCCGCCCGAGTTGCCGGAGTTGCCTCCGTCGTTGCTCGAACCGCCGCCGAACGGGCCCATGTTGCCCATGGCGCCGGAGAGGCCCTTGAGGGCGTCGCCGATTTCGCTGGGGACGATCCAGAGCTTGTTGGCGTCGCCTTCGGCGATCTTCGGGAGCATCTGGAGGTACTGGTAGCTCAGGAGCTTCTGGTCGGCGTCTCCGGCGTGGATGGCCTCGAATACCGTACGGACGGCCTGGGCCTCGCCCTCGGCGCGCAGGGCGGCCGCCTTGGCCTCACCTTCGGCGCGCAGGATCTGGGACTGCTTCTCGCCCTCGGCGGTGAGGATGGCGGCCTGGCGGGTGCCTTCCGCGGTGAGGATCGCGGCGCGCTTGTCACGGTCGGCGCGCATCTGCTTCTCCATCGAGTCCTGGATGGAGGTGGGGGGCTCGATCGCCTTGAGTTCGACGCGGTTCACGCGGATGCCCCACTTGCCCGTCGCCTCGTCGAGGACTCCGCGCAGGGCCGCGTTGATCTCCTCGCGGGAGGTCAGGGTCCGCTCCAGGTCCATGCCGCCGATGATGTTGCGGAGCGTGGTGACCGTGAGCTGCTCAATTGCCTGGATGTAGCTGGCCACTTCATAGGTCGCGGCCCGCGCGTCCGTCACCTGGTAGTAGATGACCGTGTCGATGTTGACGACCAGGTTGTCCTGGGTGATCACCGGCTGCGGCGGGAACGGTACGACCTGTTCTCGCAGGTCGATGCGGTTGCGGATCGTGTCTATGAACGGGACGACGATGTTGAGTCCCGCGTTGAGTGTCCGCGTGTAGCGGCCGAACCGCTCCACGATCGCGGCACTTGCCTGCGGGATGACCTGGATCGTCTTGATCAAAGCGATGAAGACCAACACCACCAGGATGATCAAGACGATGATGACCGGTTCCATCGTGCTCCCCGTACCCTTCTCCGCCTCGGCGCTTTCGGAAGATCTTATGGTTGTTGAAGATCTTGCTGGTCGAGTCTGTCAGACCGTCACCCAACTCGTGTGCTGTTCGGTTCAGTTGAGTCCTGCGAGGTCAGATGACGATCGCGGTGGCTCCCTCGATCTCCACGACGTCCACCTCCTGGCCCGGTTCGTAGGCGCGGTCGGTGTCGAGTGCGCGGGCCGACCAGACCTCGCCGGCGAGCTTGATCCGGCCGTGGCCGGAGCCGTCCACGCGCTCCAGGACGACGGCTTGCTTGCCCTTCAACGCGTCGACGCCCGTGGCGAGTTGGGGGCGGGTCGAACGGTGCCGGGTCGCGATGGGCCGTACGACGGCGATGAGGGCGACCGAGACGACGGCGAAGACGAGGACCTGAAGGACGACGCCCGCGCCGAGCCCGGCGGTGGCCGCGGCGGCGACGGCGCCCACGGCGAGCATGCCGAACTCCGGCATCGCGGTCACCACGAGCGGGATTCCGAGTGCTGCCGCGCCGACGAGCCACCACACCCATGCGCCGATGTCGTTCACATGGTCATGGTAGGGCGGCGGGTCGGTCGCGGACAGGGCGCATATGCCCGTACGACCCGTATTTTTCAGGGGAGTTCGGTCAGGACATGGGGAGACCGTGTGCGGTCCAGCGGTCGCCGACCTGCTCGACGATCAGCGGGAGGCCGAAGCAGAGGGAGAGGTTGCGCGCGGTGAGTTCGAGCTCCAGCGGGCCCGCGGCCAGGACCTTGCCCTGACGGATCATCAGGACGTGGGTGAAGCCGGGGGCGATCTCCTCGACATGGTGGGTGACCATGATCATGGAAGGGGCGATCGGGTCGCGGGCGAGCCGGCCGAGGCGGCGTACGAGGTCCTCGCGTCCGCCGAGGTCGAGGCCGGCGGCGGGCTCGTCGAGGAGGAGCAGCTCGGGATCGGTCATCAGGGCGCGGGCGATGAGGGTGCGCTTGCGCTCGCCCTCGGAGAGGGTGCCGAACTTGCGGTCCAGGTAGTCGCTCATGCCCAGGCGGTCGAGGAAGGCGCGGGCGCGCTGCTCGTCGACGTCCTCGTAGTCCTCGTTCCACCCGGCGGTCATGCCGTAGGCGGCGGTCAGCACGGTCTGCAGGACGGTCTGGCGCTTGGGGAGCTTCTCGGCCATGGCGATACCGGCGACGCCGATGCGGGGGCGCAGTTCGAAGACGTCGACCTTGCCGAGGGTCTCGCCGAGGATGGTGGCGGTGCCGCTGCTGGGGAACAGGTAGCTGGACGCGACGTTCAGGAGCGTGGTCTTGCCGGCGCCGTTCGGGCCGAGGATGACCCAGCGCTCGCCCTCCTTGACCGACCAGGAGACCTGGTCCACCAGAGCCCGGCCCTCCCGGACCACGGTTACGTCCTCCAGCTCCAGAACATCGCTCATGAGCGCGCTGTCTCCCATTGCATCGTCGGCCTGTCTCGGCTGTCGCGTGCGCCGGTAGGCGCAGCCCTCGAAGAAATCTACGCCACCGGCCGGGCGGTCCATCCCATCGGTCCGGTCCTTAGGGTGGGGGGCATGCTTTCGGAACCACGATCAGGACGCCTCGCTGCCTGGGGAAACGCCCTTTTGGCCGGGCTTGTCTCACCGGACGACGCCGTACTCGCCATCGTGGGCGAGGACGCCGTGCACCGGGTGGAAGGGCTGCCGGGCGAGTCGGCACCCGTCGGACTCACACTCGCACTGGGACGGCTGCGCACCCTCGGGGTGACCGGACTTCGGCTGGCGCTGCCCACCTCGGGACACCCGCTGGGGCTGAGCGGCCCGCCCGCGTTCAACGCGCGGGCCCTGGAGGCCGAGGAGGCGGTGATCTGCTACGGCGCCGCGCTCGGCCTCGTTCCCGAGGTGTACGAGGCCGGTCCCGCCGGCGATGTCCATGTCGAGGTCGTCTGGCACTGTCTGCCGGTGCGGGAGGCGCCGCCCGCCGATGTGCCCTCGCTCGGGGAGGCCGAGCGGGAGCTCGCGGAGGCGCTGCGGGATGCGACGGCGGTGGTGTCGCGGCTGGACGTGGCCGGGTCGGGGCCGGTCGCGGAGGCGGCGCTCGACGCGTATCGCGCGCGGGCCGAGCGGGGGCGGGAGGTGTTGGCGCCGGGGTATCCGCCGCGCGCGGTGCGGGTGTTGGAGCTGGCGCAGCGAGTGGAGTTGCTGGTGTCCCTGGCCGCGGAGAGCGGGCACGGGGGCGCGGTGAGCGCGTCCGAGATGGCGGTGCGGGCGGAGGCGTTGCGGCCGGTGGAGCGGACGGCTCGGCGGGCGCAGGTCGCGGCGTACAACTCCGTTGTGGAGGAGCGGGAGAAGGGGGTGCGGTGAGGGTGATCGCCGGGTGCGGGGTGTCGGTGTGGGCGTCTCTGGGGGCTGCCGCCCCCAGGCCCCCGCTTCGGCCCCGAAAGGGCCTCGTCCTCAAACGCCGGACGGGCTGATTTTGCAGGCCTGCGTCGAAAGGCGCCCGACGGGCTGAGGATTGGCGGCCTGAGTTGGAAAGGCGCCGGACAAGCTGATGGTGCTCACGTGCAGAAGGGGCCCCGTGAGTCGTCGTTGACTCTCGGGGCCCCTTCTTACTGCTGTGGGCGTCAGTCGTTGATGCCCTTGTTGCCGAACGTGGGGTTCAGCAGGCCGATGACGTTGACGCTGTCGCCGACGACGTTGACGGGGACGTGGACCGGGACCTGGACGACGTTGCCGGAACCCACACCCGGCGACTTCACGGCCGCGCCGTCGGCACCCGCGTCGGCGACAGCGGCACCGGCGGAGGCGCCAGCGGCGATACCGGCGACGGTGAGGGCCACGGCGGCCTTCTTGGCGATGTTCATGGGAAGCGTTCCTCTTGCGATTGCGTGACCGACCCGGCCGCGGGTCGTGGGCTGATCAACGCAGGGAGTACCGGAAACGGCACGGGAATGCGCGTTTGACTGCCCGTTCGGATCATTGGCAGGACAAACCGACGAGGTGACGAGCAGACCGGCCTCCCGGGAGCGCCCGGAAGGCCGGAGGTCACTGTCGCGGAGCGACGTGCGTCAGTGGTTGACGCCCAGGTTGCCGAAGGCGGGGTTCAGGACGCCGATGACGTTGACGCTGTTGCCGACCGCGTTCACCGGAACGTGCACCGGGACCTGGACGACGTTGCCCGAGCCGACGCCGGGCGAACAGACGGCCTGGCCGTTCGCCAGGCCGTCGGCGGAGGCCAGCCCGGCACCGGCGGCTACCAGCCCGCCGGCCACCATCGTCACGGCCGCTGCCTTCTTCAGGTTCTTCACTTCTGAGCCCTCCTAGCGATCACCGCGGCAGGCGCCGCGGCACGCACTGGAGAACGGTCGAGAACCACGAAGGATGCGCCATCTGGGGGACATTCCCACGACGGTATGAATCTCGGTCCGGCACGGGACGTTCCGTGTTGCCGTCACGCCGTCGCCGCAGTGCCGCTCACCTGGTGAGGCCGTGGCGTACGGCGAACAGGGCGGCCTGGGTGCGGTCCGCCAGGTCGAGCTTCATCAGGATGTTCGAGACGTGGGTCTTGACCGTCTTCTCGGAGAGCACCAGGGCGCGGGCTATCTCGCGGTTGGAGCGGCCGTCCGCGATCAGGCCGAGCACCTCGCGCTCCCGCTCCGTGAGCGAACCGCCTCTCCCCTGCCCCGAGTTGGACTCCTCCTGGGACAACAGGACGCCCGCGACCTCGGGTTGGAGCAGGATGTGGCCGGCGTGGACGGAGCGGATGGCGCCGGCCAGGGCGTCCGGGTCCACGTCCTTGTAGACGTAACCGGCGGCGCCCGCGCGCAGGGCCGGGATCACCGTGCGTTGTTCGGTGAAGCTGGTGACGATCAGCACGCGCGCGGGGTGGTCGAGTTCGCGGAGTCTGCGCAGTGCGTCGATGCCGTCCATGCCCGGCATCTTGACGTCCATGAGGACGACGTCGGGCTTCAACTCCTCGGTGCGGGCGACCCCTTCGGCGCCGTCGGCCGCCTCGCCGACGACCTCGATGTCGTCCTGCACCTCCAGGAAGGTGCGCAGGCCCCGGCGGACGACCTGGTGGTCGTCGACGATCAGCACCTTGATTGCGTCAGCCACCGGGGACCTCCATCTCGATCGTGGTGCCCTTTCCGGGCGCCGATTCCACGGTGAGTGTGCCGCCGACGCCGTTGGTCCGGTCCCGCATGGAGACCAGCCCGAGGTGGCGTCCCGCGCGGCGGATCGACTGGGGTTCGAAGCCGGTGCCGTCGTCGGTGATCCGCAGGATCGCGCCGCAGCCGCTGCGCTCCAGGGTCACGGCGACATGGTCCGCGCCGGAGTGCCGCAGGGCGTTGTGCAGGGCCTCCTGGGCGACACGCAGCATGGCCTCCTCCTGGGCGGCGGGCAGGGCGCGGAAGCCGGGGCCGGTGAAGGTCACGCGCGCGGTGTGGGCGCGGTCGAGGACCTGGATCTGGGTGCGCAGGGTGGCGCTCAGTCCGTCCTCGTCGAGGGCTGCGGGGCGCAACTCGACGACCGCGGCGCGCAGTTCGTCGGCGGCTTCGGCGGCGAGCGCGGCCACCTGCTGGAGTTCGCCCTTGGCCCGAGAGGGGTCGCGGTCGACGAGGGTGGCGGCGGCCTGTGCGGTGAGGCGGAGGGAGAACAGCTTCTGGGCCACCGCGTCGTGCAGTTCGTGGGCGAGGCGGGAGCGCTCCTCGGCGATGGTCAGCTCACGGCTGCGCTCGTAGAGGCGGGCGTTGGTGAGGGCGATGGCGGCGTGCTGGGCGAGGATGGAGAGCAGTTCCTCGTCCTCCTCGGTGAAGCCGCAACCGCCGTTCGGCTTCGGGCAGTTCTTGTTGGCCAGGAAGAGGGCGCCGATGACCTCGTCGTCGTCGCGGATGGGCAGGCCCAGGAAGTCGGACATGTCGGGGTGGGCCGAGGGCCAGCCCTCGAAGCGCGGGTCCTTGCGCACGTCGGCGAGGCGTTCGGCCTTGGCCTCGTGCAGCATCGCGGCGAGGATGCCGTGCTGGCGCGGGAGCGGGCCGATGGCCTTCCACTGGGCGTCGCTGACGCCGTCGACCACGAACTGGGCGAAGCCACCGTGGTCGTCGGGGACGCCGAGGGCGGCGTACTGCGCGTCGAGCAGCTCGCGGGCCGAGGCGACGATCGTCTTGAGGACGTCGCGCACCTCCAGGTGCCTGCTCATGGCCAGCAGTGCGGAGCTCACCGCCGCGAGGCCGGACCGTGGACCTTGACTCATGTCCTCACGGTACCGGCGGGGTGTGACAACGCGGATCGGCCGGGTGGCGGCCGTCGTCTGGTCCGGAAGGCCTAGGGCGAAGGGCCCCGGTGGACTGCGGCCGGCGTCCGACGCGGCGGGGGCGGTCCCGTTCCTACGTTGGGGGCACGCCGACGGAGGCGTAGTGGACGAGGGGACGTGTGTCATGTCGGTAGCGATCATCACGGGGGCGTCGAAGGGGCTGGGGCGGGCGCTCGCCGAGGCGCTGGCCGCGCGGGGCTGGGACCTGGTGCTGGACGCCAGGACCGAGGGGGCGCTCGGGGAGGCCGCGGTGGCCGTCGGCGCGTACGGCACGCGCGTGGAGGCCGTCCCGGGGGATGTCACGGACGCCGGGCACCGGGCCGAGCTGGTGGCCGCGGCGGGGAAGCTGGGGGGCGTCGATCTGCTGGTGAGCAACGCGAGCGCGCTGGGTGCCGAACCGCTCGTACGGCTCGACGAGCTGCCCCTGGACGGGCTGCGGCGGGCGCTGGAGGTGAATGTGGTGGCCGCCCTCGGGCTGGTCCAGGAGGCGCTGCCGCTGCTGCGGGCCTCGCGGGCCGGTGCGGTGATCGCGGTCAGTTCGGACGCGGCGGCCGAGGCTTACGAGACGTGGGGCGGCTACGGGGCGTCCAAGGCGGCCCTCGACCAGTTGGCGGCGGTGCTCGGCGCGGAGGAGCCCGGGCTGCGGGTGTGGGCGGTGGACCCCGGGGACATGGGCACGGACCTGTACGCGGCGGCGGTACCGGAGGACGACGATCCCCGGCCGTCGCCGGCCTCGGTGGTGCCGGCCTTCCTGCGGCTGCTGGACGAGCGTCCGGCGAGCGGGCGTTATGGGGCCCCGGCACTGCTGGAGGAGCGATGACGGTGGCGGTGAGGGTGCCGGAGGAGCTGTCGGCGCGCGTGCCGGCCGAGCAGCGCGGGCCCGGGCTCGACCGCGACGCCGTACGGCTGCTGGTGTCGCGGGGTACCGAGGTGTCGCATCACGGGTTCGGGGAGTTGCCGCGGCTGCTGCGGGCTGGGGATCTGCTGGTCGTGAACACGTCGCCGACGCTGGCCGCCGCGGTGGACGGGTGGATCGGGCACGCGCGCGTGGTGGTGCATTTCTCGACGCGGGGCGATGACGGGCGGTGGGCGGTCGAGCTGCGGGAGCCGGACGGGAAGGGCACCTCACGCGCGCGTGCGGGCGGCCCGGCGGGGACGGAGGTGCGGCTGCCCGGGGACGCGCGGCTGACCCTGGAGGAGCCGCTGAGCGCGCGGGGTGAGCGGTTGTGGTGGGCGCGGGTGTCCGGTTCGGGGGTAGTGGAGCTGTTGCGTGAGCACGGGCGGCCCATCCGTTACTCCTACACGGAGCGGGACCAGCCCTTGGCCGTCTATCAGACCGTGTTCTCGTTGCCGTCCGAGGACGAGGACGGGACGGGCAGTGCGGAGATGCCGAGTGCCGCGCGGCCCTTCACCGCGCGGATGGTGGCGGAGCTGGTGAGCCGGGGGGTGCAGTTCGCGCCGATCACCTTGCACACGGGGGTGGCGTCGGCCGAGGTGCATGAGCCGCCGTATCCGGAGCGGTTCGCGGTGTCGGAGGCGTCGGCCCGGTTGATCAACGCGGTCAGGGCGGGGGACGGGCGGGTGATCGCGGTGGGGACCACCGCCGTGCGGGCCGTCGAGTCCGCCGCCGGGGGTGACGGGGTCGTACGCGCGCGTGCGGGGTGGACGGATCTCGTCGTCACCCCGGAGCGGGGGGTGCGGGTGGTGGACGGGCTGCTGACGGGGCTGCACGAGCCGGAGGCCTCGCATCTGCTGATGCTGGAGGCGGTCGCCGGGCGGGCCGCTGTCGACCGCAGTTATGAGGAGGCGCTGCGCGGGCTCTACCTGTGGCACGAGTTCGGGGACGTGCACCTCATCCTCCCGGAGGAGGATCCTCACGCAGTGCGTTGCGTGAGCAACTACGAGTGAGGTTGCCGCGTCGCCGATGTGAGCCCGCACATAGGGCGCAGATCACGTACTAGGGAACATAGGAGATAAACCTGACCCGCTTGAGCGGGACAGACGGTCCCGTCTGTCCCGTTTTGCCCTTCCCTGGTCCACTACCGGGGATCGTACGTCACACCTTTGCCACAGGTTTTTGCGACCGCTAAGAATTGCAGCCGTCGCTCAGCGCCGCGGATCCCGTCCGCGGCGTTTGTGCCGGAAGCACCCGCGTCCCCGCCGGACGGTGAGCGACCTCCGCGCCATTCGAAGAGGTCCATCCACCATGCCCAAGAACACGAACACTCCTGGTCCTAGTCGCCTGACCGGGCTGAACAAGCTGACGAAGCAGCACAAGATCGCGCTCGCCGGTGTCGCCACGCTCAGCGCCGCCGCCCTCGCCTTCTCCGCGGTGCCCAGCGACGCGGGGACGACCACCACCGACGCCGCCTCCCCGGCGAAGGTGGCGTACAGCACGGAGCCCATCAAGGGCGTCAGGGCAAGCGTCACCGACCAGCTCGCCGGTGCCAGCCTCAAGACCGAGGCGATCCAGGCGAAGGCCGACGCGAAGGCGAAGGCGGACGCGAAGGTGAAGGCCGCGACGGCGAAGGCCGCGAAGGCCAAGGCGGACGCCGCCGCGAAGAAGAAGGCCGCCGAAGCCGCCGCCAAGAAGAAGGCGGAGGCCGCGCGCAAGGCCAAGAAGGCCGCGAGCCGCTCCAGCCAGCGCGTCAAGCTCCAGCCCGTCGCCGCGACGACCTACGCCAACAACCTCAGCGGCTGGATCAACCACGCCCTGGCGATCATGAAGCAGAAGGGCATCCCGGGCTCGTACAACGGCCTGTACAAGAACATCATGCGGGAGTCCTCGGGCAACCCGAGCGCCGTCAACGGCTGGGACGTCAACGCGGTCAACGGCACCCCGTCGATCGGTCTGCTCCAGGTCATCCAGCCGACGTTCAACGCATACCACGTCTCAGGTACCTCGACGAACATCTACGACCCGGTCGCCAACATCACCGCCGCGGCCAACTACGCCGCCGCGCGGTACGGCTCGATCGACAACGTCAACAGCGCGTACTGAGGCCTCCGGCGGACCTCTGGGTCTCGGTATCGACGCCGAAGGGCGGCACCCGTGTGAGGGGTGCCGCCCTTCGGCGTCGTACGGACCGGCTACTTGCGCATGACCTCGGGCTCGTGGCGGCGCAGGAAGCGGGCCACGAAGATGCCGCAGATCACGCCGAGGGCGATCAGGGCGGCCATGTCCATGCCCCAGGCGCCGACGGTGTGCTCCCACAGCGGGTCCGTGCTGTCGCCGGGCTTCGGCGGGCTGATCTTGTTGAAGTCCAGCGTGGCGCCCGCGGCACCGACCGCCCAGCGCGAGGGCATCAGGTACGAGAACTGGTTGACGCCGATCGCGCCGTTCAGCGTGAACAGGCAGCCGGTGAACACGACCTGGATGATCGCGAACATCACCAGCAGCGGCATCGTCTTCTCGGCCGTCTTCACCAGCGAGGAGATGATCAGGCCGAACATCATCGCGGTGAAGCCGAGACCCATGATCGGGATGCAGAGCTCGAACATGGTCTGGCTGCCGAGCACCAGGCCCTGCTTCGGGATCTCCCGGCTGGAGAAGCCGATGACACCGACCATCAGGCCCTGCAGCGCGGTGATCACACCGAGCACGAACACCTTGGACATCAGGTACGCGGAACGGGACAGCCCCGTCGCGCGCTCCCGTTCGTAGATGACCCGTTCCTTGATCAGCTCACGGACGGAGTTGGCCGCGCCGGCGAAGCAGGCGCCGACCGCGAGGATCAGCAGGACCGTGGTGGCCGTGCCGTTGGGGATGATCTGGCCGTTCGCCCTGGCCGGGTTGGGCAGCAGGCTGTTGCCCGAGTCGATGAGCAGGCTCACCGCGCCCAGGACGCCCGGCAGGATCACCATCAGGGCCAGGAAGCCCTTGTCGGAGGCGATCACCGTGACGTAGCGGCGCACCAGCGTGACGAACTGCGACATCCAGCCCTGTGGCTTCGGCGGTTTCATGGCCTGCATCGGCGGCATCTGTACGGACTGCGGAGCAATCGCGTCGATGTCGGCGGCGTACATCTGGTAGTGCTGCGAGCCCTTCCAGCGGCCGGCCCAGTCGTAGTCGCGGTAGTTCTCGAAGGCGGAGAAGACATCGGCCCAGGTGTCGTAGCCGAAGAAGTTCAGCGCCTCCTCTGGCGGGCCGAAGTAGGCGACGGCACCGCCCGGAGCCATCACCAACAGCTTGTCGCAGATCGCCAGTTCGGCCACCGAGTGGGTGACGACGAGGACCGTGCGGCCGTCGTCGGCGAGGCCGCGCAGCAGCTGCATGACATCGCGGTCCATGCCCGGGTCGAGGCCCGAGGTGGGCTCGTCCAGGAAGATCAGCGAGGGCTTGGTGAGGAGTTCCAGGGCCACCGAGACGCGCTTGCGCTGGCCACCGGAGAGAGAAGTGATCTTCTTCTCCTTGTGGATGTCGAGCTTCAGCTCGCGCAGCACCTCGTCGATGCGGGCCTCGCGCTCGTCGCCGGTGGTGTCGGCGGGAAAGCGCAGCTTGGCCGCGTACTTGAGGGCCTTCTTGACGGTCAGTTCCTTGTGCAGGATGTCGTCCTGCGGGACCAGACCGATGCGCTGGCGCAGCTCGGCGAACTGCTTGTACAGGTTGCGGTTGTCGTAGAGGACGTCGCCCTGGTTGGCGGGCCGGTAACCGGTGAGCGCCTTGAGCAGGGTGGACTTGCCGGAGCCCGACGGGCCGATGACCGCGATCAGCGACTTCTCCGGTACGCCGAAGGAGACGTCCTTGAGGATCTGCTTGCCGCCGTCGACCTCGACGGTCAAGTGCCGTGCCGAGAAGGAGACTTCACCGGTGTCGACGAACTCCTCGAGCCGGTCCCCGACCAGGCGGAACGTGGAGTGGCCGACGCCGACGATGTCGTTCGGGCCGAGCAGCGCCGAGCCGCCCTTGGTGATCGGCTGGCCGTTGACGTACGTGCCGTTGTGCGAGCCGAGGTCACGGATCTCGAAGCGGCCGTCGAGCGTCGCGTGGAACTCGGCGTGGTGGCGCGAGACTTGGAGGTCGGAGACCACCAACTCGTTCTCCAGCGCACGGCCGATGTGCATCACGCGGTCCAGCGAGAACTGGTGGAACGTGGTCGGGCTGCGGTCGCCGTAGACCGGCGGCGCCCCCGCGCCGACACCGGGTCCCGGCTGCTGCGGAATCTGCGCGGCGGCCGACGGCTGGAAACGCTGCTGCTCAGGCGTCTGCTGCGGTGGCGCCTGCTGGGCCCAGCCGGGGCCCGCGCCCTGTGCCGCGTACGGCTGTTGCTGCGGCTGGGCCTGCGGGCTCGCCACGGAGGCGGCGGCACCGGACAGGCTCAGCTGCGGGCCGTCGGTCGCGTTGCCCAGGTACACGGACGAGCCGGGGCCGATCTCCATCTGATGGATGCGCTGGCCCTGCACGAACGTGCCGTTGGTGCTGCCGTGGTCGTCGATGACCCAACTCCGGCCGCTCCAGCTGATCGTGGCGTGCCGCCAGGAGACCCTGGCGTCGTCGACCACGACGTCCCCCTGCGGATCACGTCCGAGGGTGTAGGTCCTGGACGCGTCGAGCGTCCAGGTTTGTCCATTCAATTCCAGTACGAGTTCCGGCACTCCATGCCCCACTGAGTAGTCCCCCGAGTTACGCCCCATCACGGGGAGTCTAGGGATGTCGAACATCGTCGGGAACTATTTCAGTCTGCACCCCCTGACCGAAAGTCGGGCCTTGTGATGAGCACGCTGTTACGCGTTCGGCGGTTCCGTTGACGGGGTGGAAACCGACCCGGAGAGTGGTAATCCACGCGAGGGGGGACATGCGTGGTGTCCGCACCACGCCGTGCCGCGGATCGGGGGGTCTGCCATGAGCTCAGCGACGAGTGTCAGGACGGCGCACTACGACACGAGGGTGCCCTGGGGTGACGTCCTGCTGTCCGCGATCGCCTCGGTCAGCTGGGCGTTGATCGGCATGGCGGGCACGGCCGCGCTCGGCCTGCACCTGCTGGGCGCCGACGCGACGGGCTCGCTCGGCCCGATGACCGCGGCGGTGGTGGCGCTCGGCGCGGGCGGTTCGGTCACCCCGACCGGCGACGTCTCCGCCTTCGGCCTGACCGGCGCCCAGGCGACCACGGCCGTCACGATCACGCCGCTGGGCGTGAGCCTGGTAGGAGCACTGCTTCTGTCGTACTTCTTCCTACGGTCCCTGCGGGCGGCCGGAGTTGTGATCGCACCGGCCGAACTCCTCGCGCGCGGGGGCTCGGTGATCGCGCTCTTCGTGGCGATGCTCGGCGGCCTGGCCTGGGCCGGGCACGACGTCATCACGATCGACGGAAGCAAGCTGGGCCTCGACAAACTCACGGGCGGCGGCGGTGGCGGCGGCGGGGTGAACATCCCCGGCCTCGGCGACATCGGTGACATCGGCGGGCTGCTGCCGGGCAAGATCAGCGACCTGGTCAAGGCGAAGGCGGCGGTCGGCTTCACGGTCGACACGGCGCCGACCCTGCTGGGCGGCCTGGCCTGGTCGGCCGGCATCCTGCTGATCGCCCTGCTGGCGTCCCGCCGTACGCCCCTCCCCCGTGGCTGGGAGGCCGTCCACCGTGTCGTACGGCCGGCCGCGTCCGCGCTCGTCACGGTGCTGCTGGTCGCGGTGGCGGCGGGGCTCGCGGCGGCGGCGTACGCGGCGATCGGCGACGACCACCCGAAACGGATCGCGGGCGCCGCGCTGCTCGGCGCGCCCAACGGGGTCTGGCTCGGCATCCCGATCGGCCTCTTCGTCCCCTGGGACGGCAAGGCGACGGGCGAACTGGCGAAGCTGCTCCCCCATCCCCTCGACGACCTCCTGAGCGTGAAGTCCGACCAGCCGGTCACGCTGGGGCGACTGGCCGAACTGGACAACCGTGTATGGCTGTTGGGAGCCGCCGCGGCCCTGATGATGCTGCTGGCGGGGGTGCTCACCGCGGGGCGGACACCTGTGGGCGCGAAGAACGTCGGTGGTCCGGGGGCGCTCGGTTTCGCCGGGCGGTGCGCTGTGCGACTGGGGGTCGCGACCGCCCTGACGCTGCCGCTGCTGGCCTGGCTGACGGATGTGTCGGTGGACGCGTCGCTGTCGGTGCTGGGCTTCGACGCGTTCGGCGCCGGGATCGAGTTGCACGGGCATCTGGGCATGGCGCTGCTGCTGGGCGCGGCGTGGGGCGCGGGCGCGGGGTGCGTCGGGGGGCTGCTCGCGTATGCGACGGGGGCGGCGGGACGGCGTGCCTCGCGGCTGGCACTGGGTGACTTGGGGGTGGCGAGGCCGGATGCCGGGGCGCCGGAGTACGAAGGCCATCCGGAACACGCGCAGCCTGCGGGGAGCACGGGACACACAGGCCCCTACGTGCCGAGCACGCCGTACCGCGCGCCCAACCCCGCGACCAACCCGTATCTCCAGCTGCCCGACGAGCTACGGCAACCGGAGGGCGGCGGGGCGCCGGAGGGCGCGTGGCCGCCGGGTGCGGGGTCGCCGGGTGCGGGGTCGCCGGGTGCGGGGTCGCCGCGAGGAGGCGGTCGGCCGCCCGCCGGAGACTCGTGGTCGTCCGGTGCGCCGGGCGGCGCGGGGCGGTCCGGGGCCGTCCCGGCGGACGACGCCACTCGCCCCTACGGCGAACCAGTGCCCCACGGCGACCCGCAGCCGCCCGGCGACATGTACGGCGCTCCGACCATGGCCCAGTCCTACGAGCCGCCGTCCCGGCCGCCCCGGCGTCCGCCCGGGACGCCTTCGCGGGACTGGCCCGGGGACGACTCGGACGACGGGCAGCAGCCTCCTCCGCCGCCCCCGCCACCTCCGGGGAGGCCCAAGGGGCGCCGGTGATCCACCTCGGCGTCACCCGAACCGTCGCGCCCCACCCGTCCGCCCGTATCCCCCGCGTCCGGCGCCGTACCCGTCGCCTGCCCTGCCCGACGCCCCGCCAACTCCTGATCGGCGGTGCACCCCACCGCGACCGCCTCGGCGCGTCTCCTGATCGCCCCGAACCGGCTCGCGACCGTCCACCAGCTCCTTCGTGATCGGCCCGTAAGACTCCCGCCACCGACCCGACACCCACTGTTCCGTGTCCGCTGGGCGGACCTCTGCGGCATAAGGCACTGCGTGCCGGATACGGTGGGTACACCATGAGCGCTTCGCAGACCTCTGACGTCCCCACTCTCCTCGTCAAGATCTTCGGCAAGGACAGGCCGGGCATCACGGCCGGACTCTTCGACACCCTCGCCGCCTACTCCGTCGACGTGGTCGACATCGAGCAGGTCGTCACCCGTGGCCGGATGGTGCTGTGCGCCCTTGTGACGCCGCCGCCCGCCGGGCTCGAAGGGGATCTGCGGGCCACCGTGCACAGCTGGGCCGAGTCGATGAAAATGCAGGCGGAGATCATCTCCGGCCTGGGCGACAACCGGCCGCGCGGGCTCGGGCGTTCGCTCGTGACCGTGCTCGGCCACCCCCTCACCGCGGAGTCCACCGCCGCGATCGCCGCCAGCATCACCAAGGCCGGCGGCAACATCGACCGTATCTTCCGGCTCGCCAAGTACCCCGTGACAGCGGTCGAGTTCGCGGTGTCGGGGGTGGAGACCGAGCCCCTGCGCACCGCCCTCGCCACCCACGCGGCGGCGCTCGGCGTCGATGTCGCCGTCGTGGCGGCGGGGCTGCACCGGCGGGCCCAGCGGCTCGTCGTCATGGACGTCGACTCCACGCTCATCCAGGACGAGGTCATCGAACTCTTCGCCGCGCACGCCGGCTGCGAGGACGAGGTCGCCGAGGTGACCGCCGCCGCGATGCGCGGGGAGCTGGACTTCGAGCAGTCGCTGCACGCGCGCGTGGCCCTGCTGGCGGGGCTGGACGCCTCGGTCGTGGACAAGGTGCGCAGCGAGGTGCGGCTGACGCCCGGCGCCCGCACCCTGATCCGTACGCTCAAGCGGCTCGGCTATCAAGTCGGCGTCGTGTCGGGCGGGTTCACGCAGGTAACCGACGACCTCAAGGACCGGCTCGGGCTCGACTTCGCCCAGGCCAACACGCTGGAGATCGTCGACGGGAAGCTGACCGGCAAGGTCACCGGCGAGATCGTCGACCGCGCGGGCAAGGCACGGCTGCTGCGCCGCTTCGCCGCCGAGGCGGGCGTACCGCTGGCGCAGACCGTGGCGATCGGCGACGGCGCCAACGACCTGGACATGCTCAACGCGGCCGGTCTCGGCGTCGCCTTCAACGCGAAGCCGGTCGTACGGGAGGCCGCGCACACGGCGGTGAACGTGCCGTTTCTCGACACCGTGCTGTATCTGCTGGGCGTCACCCGCGAAGAGGTCGAGGCGGCGGACACCCACGACGAGGACTGACCCCGACCCTTCAGGTCCTTCAGGGGCCCGGCACCGCTTGGTGCCGGGCCCCTTGTCGTGCGGGACCGCGGGACTGCGGATCTACGGGTCTACTCGGACGGCGCCCAGTAGTCGGCCAGCGTCGCCACGCCCGGCTCCAGTGACTTCCAGGAGCCGTCGAAGGTCAGCACGGCGAAGGCGGAGGTCGAGAAGCCGCGGCGGGTCAGCCGCTCGCGGGCTTCACCGGTGTCCGGTCCGGTGAGGATCTCGGTCAGGCCCTGAACGCCCGGGTTGTGGCCGATGAGGATCAGGTTCCGCGTGTCGTCGGGCGTCTCGTTCAGTACGGCGATCAGCTCGCCGGGCGAGGCCTCGTAGAGCCTCTCCTCGTAGACGGTTTTCGGCCGGTGCGCGAGTTCGTGGACGGCCAGCTTCCAGGTCTCCCGGGTGCGGGTCGCGGTGGAGCAGAGGGCCAGATCGAAGGGGATGCCGGTGTCGGCCAGTCTGCTTCCGGCAGTGGCCGCGTCCAGGCGGCCCCGCTCAGCGAGCGGCCGCTCGTGGTCGGTCACCTCGGGCCAGTCGGCCTTCGCATGCCGGAAGAGGACAATCCTGCGGGATTCTGCGACGCTCATGGGATCCAGCTTCGCATGAAACAGGCCATGGGGCGCAGGGAGTTGACGGGCGGCTTCGCCCGTGCTCAGCGGGCTATGAGCTGCTGCGCGCGCTCGAAGAGGTGGGTGATCATCGGGTCCGAGGCCGCCGCTTGCGCGTCTGTCGGGTTGAGCATCATCACGAGCAGCACGATGAAGGCGAGTGCCGGCAGGGCGAGGGCCCACCACGGCAGCCTGATGTCGACGCCGCCCGTGGTCGCCGGGTGGGGCCGGGTGTGCGTTGGGGCCGACATGTGTGCCTCCGCTGGTCTCCGAGTGGTCCGCGATCCGCTTCTCGCGGTCACACTTCGAAGCTACGGAACGCGCGGCCCTCAACCCATCCGGAGATCCACCCACTTGACCCTGAGCCTCACCCCCTAGGGGATGGTGGGGAGAACCCCACCATCGGCCCATGGAGGCGCAGTTGCGGGGCCGCGGTCGGGCGATCAGGCGGTCACGGGGACGCGATCGTCGCGATGATGGCGATGACGATGAAGATGGCGAAGAACGAGCCGAAGACGAGCAGCATCTTCCGCTGGCCGTTCTGGGGGTTCGGGTCGAGCACTGGCATACGTCCAGTCTCGCACCCTTGGTCCGCACCGGATGCGCCGGGGTGAGGCCGAGGGGGCCGGCCGGGGCCGGGGAGAGATCAGCGGGCCGCCTCGTCCTCCACCGTGCGGTCGCGTCCCGCGAGGACGCCCACGGCCATCTGCGGGATCATCAGGCCGGCCATGAGGGCGATCGGCAGTCCCCAGCCGCCGCTGTGCTGGTAGAGCACGCCGACCAGGAGCGGCCCCGGGATGGAGATCAGATACCCGGCGCTCTGCGCGAAGGCGGACAGCTGGGCGACGCCCGCGCCGGTCCTGGCCCGCATGCCGACCATCGTCAGAGCCAGCGGGAACGCGCAGTTGGCGACACCGAGCAGCAGGGCCCAGGCCCAGGCTCCGCCGGCCGGCGCGAGGTACAGGCCCGCGTATCCGGCGAGACCGCAGACGCCGAGCACGACGACGATAGGCCCCTGGTGGGGCAGCCGGGTGGCCACGCGCGGGATGACGAAGGCCAGGGGCACGCCCATCGCCATCGTGACTGCCAGCAGCAGCCCGGCCGTGCCCGCGGAGACGCCCGCGTCCCGGAAGATCTGCGCCATCCAGCCCATCGTGATGTACGCGGCGGTGGCCTGGAGCCCGAAGAACACGGCGAGCGCCCAGGCGGTACGGCTGCGGGTGATGCGCAATTCGGGCCGCGCCCGCTCGGTCTCCCGCGTGCGGGAGGGCGGTTCCGCGGGCGCCTCCCGGTGTCGTACGAGAGCGATCCACGGCAGTACGGCGGCTGCGGCCAGCCCCGCCCACACGGCCAGGCCGGAGCGCCAACTGCCGCCCAGGGACTCGGTCATGGGCACCGTGACCGCGGCCGCGGCGGCGGTGCCGAGGGCGAGGGCCATCGAGTACAGGCCGGTCATGGAGCCGACCCGCTCGGGGAACCAGCTCTTGACGATCACCGGCATCAGGACGTTGCTGACCGCGATGCCCATGAGCGCGAGCGCGCTGCCGGCCAGGAAGCCCGCCGTGCCGCCGACGTACGGCCGTATGAGCAGGCCCGCGGTGATGGCGAGCATGCCGGCACAGACCACGGTGCTCGGGCCGAAGCGGCGGGCGAGGCGCGGGGCCATGACGCCGAAGGCGGCGAAGCACAGCGGGGGCACGGAGGTGAGCAGTCCGGCGACGCTGCCGCTCATGCCGAGGCCGTCGCGGACCTCTTCGAGGAGGGCGCCGAGGCTGGTGATGGCGGGGCGGAGGTTCAGTGCGGCGAGCACGATGCCGACGATGACCACACGCGTCGTCCACGCGCGCGTGGCCGCCGACGGTCCTCCGGCGGACGGACCTCCGGTCGGTGCCGGGGAGTCGCTCGCGGCCGGGCCGCCGATGTTCGTCGTCGTGGACTTCAGTGTCCGGGTTTCCTCGCTCGCCATGCCGACCATCATAGAATCATGGGATGATTGGTTGTCCATCCCCGGGTGGCCCGCTCCCGCCCCGCACATGCGAAGGTGTGCCATGCCTCTGAGCCACCCCCGTCGTTCGGCGCTGTCCGAGCAGGTCATCGCCGCGCTGCGGAACGAGATCACCTCGGGCGAGTGGCCGGTCGGCTCCCGGATCCCGACCGAGCCGGAGCTGGTCGAGCAGCTCGGGGTCGCCCGCAACACGGTCCGCGAGGCCGTCCGCGCGCTCGCGCACAACGGTCTGCTGGACATCCGCCAGGGCTCCGGCACCTACGTCGTCGCGACCAGCGAGCTGGCCGGCGTGATGCACCGCCGGTTCGCGGACGCCGACCCCCGGCACATCGCCGAACTGCGTTCCACCCTGGAGTCGGCGGCGGCGCAGCTGGCGGCCGAGCGGCGCACCGAGAAGGACCTCAAGCAGCTGGACGCCCTCCTCGTACGGCGCGAGGAGGCGTGGGCGTCGGGCGACACGGAGGCCTTCGTGACGGCCGACGCGACCCTGCACATGGCCGTGGTGGCGGCTTCGCACAACGACGTCATGACGGCGATGTACGCCGACCTGGGCGAGGTGCTGAGGGACTGGCTGCGCGCGGACATCGGCGAGGAGCTGACTCCGGAGTCGTACATGGACCACACGCGGCTCGTGGACGCGATCCGCGCGGGCGACGCGCGGGGGGCCGCGGCGGAGGCCGCGGGCTATCCGTTCCTGTGCCGCCCGGGGCGCCTCAGCGGGCCCGCTTCTGGTGGCTGACCCACACCGCGCGGACGTCCTCCCAGCAGCGGCCGGCCAGCCGTACGGTCTGCGCCGGGCCTGCGTCGATCCCGGTGCCGTCGCTGTCGATGTCCCACCAGCGGTCGCACTCGATGTGCAGGCTGACGCGGTCCGTCTGGGGGTACGGGTTGTGGCAGTACGCGATCACCTGCGAGCCGTGGACGGCGGTGCGGCATGCGGCGCCGAACAGCTGGGGGGCGGCGGCCGGTTTCCGGGCCTCCACGCGTGCGTGGGGCATCGCCTCGTACGCCAGCGAGATGACGAGCGCGACGGCGACGGTCGCTGAGGCCAGGCTGCGGGACAGGCGCACAAGGGGAACCTCCTCGGTGGTGCTGGGGAGGAAATCGCGTGGTGAACGCGTAATCCAGAGTGCGCAGTTGTGGCCCGGCCCCGCCCGGTCTACGGGGCCGAACGGGTGACGCCCCGTTTCCCGCGCGGTGCGGGAAACGGGGCGTCGACGCAGTAGGAGAAGTCGGGCCGGGAGGTCAGGCGCCGATGGCGTGCAGACCGCCGTCCACGTGGACGATCTCGCCGGTGGTCTTCGGGAACCAGTCGCTCAGCAGGGCGACGATGGCCTTCCCGGCCGGCTCCGGGTCGTTGAGGTCCCACTCCAGGGGGGAGCGGTTGTCCCACACGGAGGCGAGCTCGCTGAAGCCCGGGATGGACTTGGCCGCCATCGAGCCGAGGGGGCCCGCGGAGACGAGGTTGCAGCGGATGTTCTGCTTGCCCAGGTCGCGGGCGAGGTAGCGGCTGGTGGCCTCCAGGGCGGCCTTGGCCGGGCCCATCCAGTCGTACTGCGGCCACGCGAAGGACGCGTCGAAGGTGAGGCCGACGACCGAGCCGCCGTTCTGCATGAGCGGCAGGCAGGCCATGGTCAGCGACTTCAGGGAGAACGCCGAGACGTGCATGGCGGTGGCGACCGACTCGAACGGCGTGTTGAGGAAGTTACCGCCGAGCGCATCCGCCGGCGCGAACCCGATGGAGTGCACGACACCGTCCAGACCGCCCAGCTCCTCGCCCACGACGTCGGCGAGGCGCGCCAGGTGCTCGCCGTTGGTGACGTCGAGCTCGATGACCTTGGTGGGCTTGGGGAGCTTCTTGGCGATGCGCTCGGTCAGCGTGGGCCGCGGGAACGCGGTCAGGATGATCTCGGCGCCCTGCTCCTGGGCCTGCTTGGCGGCGTGGAAGGCGATGGAGGACTCCAGCAGCACACCGCTGATCAGGACGCGCTTGCCCTCGAGAATTCCGCTCATGGTGATCAGTGACCCATTCCCAGTCCGCCGTCAACAGGGATGACGGCTCCAGTGATGTACGAGGCGTCGTCCGAGGCGAGGAACCGCACCGTCGCGGCGACCTCCTCGGGCTGCGCGTAACGGCCGAGCGGCACCTGCTTCACAATGTTCTCGCGCTGCTCGTCGCTCAGCACCTTGGTCATGTCGGTGTCGACGAAGCCGGGCGCGACGACGTTGAAGGTGATGTTGCGCGAGCCCAGCTCACGGGCGAGCGAGCGCGCGAAGCCGACCAGGGCCGCCTTGGAGGCGGCGTAGTTCGCCTGACCGGCACCGCCCAGCAGGCCGACGACCGACGAGATGAGGACGACGCGGCCCTTCTTGGCGCGCAGCATGCCGCGGTTGGCGCGCTTGACGACGCGGAAGGTGCCGGTGAGGTTGGTGTCGAGGACCGAGGTGAAGTCCTCCTCGGACATGCGCATCAGAAGCGTGTCCTTGGTGACTCCCGCGTTGGCGACCAGGACCTCGACGGGGCCGTGCTCGGCCTCGATCTCCTTGTAGGCCTGCTCCACCTGCTCGGTGTCGGTGATGTCGCACTTCACGGCCAGGCAGCCCAATTCAAGGAGGGCGGCCGGCGGCTCACCAGAGCGGTACGTGATCGCGACCTTGTCGCCGGCGTCGGCGAACGCACGGGCGATGGCGAGGCCGATGCCCCGGTTGCCTCCGGTGACGAGAACCGAGCGGCTCAACGGATCACCCTTTCGATAGCGGTCCTGCGCGCCTGCCCGGTACTCCCTGGTTAACAGACGGCCTTGTCGAAAACCTATCGGTCGGTCCGCGCCACGGGACAATCGGGCACCGACAGTGGCTTGGGGGACTCGCTGTCGGGTCTCTACAGAAAGAGCCGACTCCGAGCGGAAACGTGTGGTCCCCGCACCTGTCCGCGCGACATGATCGGACTCCACAGGCCACGACAGCAGGGAGACCTCCGTGCCTCATTCCATCGACGAAGCCTTCACGGCACTTCCGCTACGCGCCCTGGCCGACGCCGCGCTGGCACGCGCGCGTGCGCTCGGCGCGGAGCACGCGGACTTCCGGTTCGAGCGGGTGCGCAGCGCCTCCTGGCGGCTGCGGGACGCCCGGCCGGCCGGTACGTCGGACACCACCGACCTCGGGTACGCGGTGCGGGTCGTGCACGGCGGCACCTGGGGGTTCGCGTCGGGCGTGGACCTGAGTCTGGACGCCGCCGCGAAGGTCGCCTCGCAGGCGGTGGCGATGGCGAAGCTCTCGGCCCAGGTGATCAAGGCGGCCGGGTCGGACGAGCGCGTCGAGCTGGCCGCCGAGCCCGTGCACGAGGAGCGGACGTGGATCTCGTCGTACGAGATCGATCCGTTCTCCGTGCCCGACGAGGAGAAGGCGGGGCTGCTGGCGGACTGGAGCGCCCGGCTGCTCGCGGCGAACGGCGTCAACCATGTGGACGCCTCGCTGCTCACTGTGCACGAGAACAAGTTCTACGCCGACACCGCGGGGACGGTGACCACCCAGCAGCGCGTCCGGCTGCACCCGCAGCTGAACGCGGTGTCGGTCGACGAGTCGAGCGGTGAGTTCGACTCGATGCGCACCATCGCACCGCCCGTGGGGCGCGGCTGGGAGTACCTCACGGGTACCGGCTGGGACTGGGACGAGGAGCTGGCGCGGATCCCCGAGCTGCTCGCCGAGAAGATGCGGGCCCCGACCGTCGAGGCGGGCCTGTACGACCTCGTCGTCGACCCGTCGAACCTGTGGCTGACGATCCACGAGTCCATCGGCCACGCCACCGAACTGGACCGCGCGCTCGGCTACGAAGCCGCCTACGCCGGCACCTCGTTCGCCACCTTCGACAAGCTCGGCAAGCTCAAGTACGGCTCCGAGCGGATGAACGTCACCGGCGACCGCACCGCCGAGCACGGCCTCGCCACCATCGGCTACGACGACGAGGGCGTCGAGGGCCAGTCCTGGGACCTCGTCAAGGACGGCACCCTGGTCGGGTACCAACTCGACCGCCGCATCGCCAAGTTGACCGGCTTCGACCGCTCCAACGGCTGCGCGTACGCCGACTCCCCCGGCCATGTCCCGGTGCAGCGCATGGCCAACGTGTCGCTGCAGCCCGATCCGGCGGGGCTGTCCACGGAGGATCTGATCGGCGGGGTCGACCGCGGGATCTACGTGGTCGGCGACCGGTCGTGGTCGATCGACATGCAGCGCTACAACTTCCAGTTCACCGGGCAGCGCTTCTTCAAGATCGAGAACGGGCGGATCACCGGGCAGCTGCGGGACGTCGCGTACCAGGCGACGACCACCGACTTCTGGGGGTCCATGGCGGCGGTCGGCGGTCCGCAGACCTACGTCCTGGGCGGTGCCTTCAACTGCGGCAAGGCCCAGCCGGGCCAGGTCGCGGCGGTCTCGCACGGCTGCCCGTCGGCCCTCTTCACGGGAGTCAACATCCTCAACACCACTCAGGAGGCCGGTCGATGAGTCCTCGTACGAACAAGCCGCACGAGATCGTCGAGCGCGCCCTCGAACTGTCCAGGGCCGACGGCTGTGTCGTCATCGCGGACGAGCAGTCGACCGCCAACCTCCGCTGGGCGGGCAACGCGCTGACCACGAACGGTGTCACGCGCGGGCGCACGCTCACCGTCATCGCGACCGTCGACGGCAAGGAGGGCACCGCCTCGGGGGTCGTGTCCCGGTCCGCCGTCACCCCGGAGGAGCTGGAGCCGCTCGTACGCGCCGCCGAGGCCGCCGCGCGCGGGGCCGAGCCCGCCGAGGACGCGCAGCCGCTCGTCACGGGCGTGGCCGCGTCGCCCGACTTCACGGACGGGCCCGCCGAGACCTCGTCCAGCGTGTTCACCGACTTCGCCCCGGCGCTCGGCGAATCGTTCGCACGCGCGCGTGCGGGCGGTCGCGAGCTGTACGGCTTCGCCAACCACGAGCTGGTCACCAGCTACCTCGGTACGTCGACCGGGCTGCGCCTGCGCCACGACCAGCCCAACGGGACGCTGGAGCTGAACGCCAAGTCCCCGGACCGTACGCGCTCGGCCTGGGCCGGCCGCTCGACCCGGGACTTCAAGGACGTCGACCCGGCTGCTCTGGACGCCGAGTTGGCCGTACGACTGGGCTGGGCCGAGCGGAAGATCGAGCTGCCCGCCGGGCGGTACGAGACGCTGCTGCCGCCGACCGCGGTCGCGGACCTGCTGATCTACCAGATGTGGTCGGCGTCGGGCCGGGACGCGGTCGAGGGCCGCACGGTGTTCTCCAAGCCCGGCGGCGGGACCCGCGTCGGCGAGCGGCTCGCCGAACTGCCGCTGACGTTGCGCAGCGACCCGAACGAACCGGGCCTGGAATCCGTCCCGTTCGTGCTCGCGCACACCTCCGGGGGCGACCAGTCGGTGTTCGACAACGGGCTGCCGCTGACGGCGACCGACTGGGTGCGCGAGGGCGAGTTGCGGCATCTGCTGACCAGCCGGCACAGCGCGGGCCTGACCGGGCTGCCGGTCGCGCCGTCGATCGACAACCTGATCCTCAGCGGGGGCGAGGACCGCTCCCTGGAGGAGATGGTCGCGAACACCGAGCGCGGGCTGCTGCTCACCTGCCTCTGGTACATCCGCGAGGTCGACCCGGCGACGCTGCTGCTCACCGGGCTCACCCGGGACGGCGTCTACCTCGTCGAGAACGGCGAGGTGGCGGGCGAGGTGAACAACTTCCGGTTCAACGAGTCGCCGGTGGATCTGCTGGGGCGGGCGACCGAGGCGGGGCGGACGGAAAAGACGCTGCCGAGGGAATGGAGCGACTGGTTCACTAGGGCTGCGATGCCCGCGCTGCGGGTGCCGGACTTCAATATGAGCTCTGTCAGTCAGGGCGTATAACCTCGTACCTGATTCACGAGACCATCCCAAGGAGATACGAGAACCGTGACGGACATCGTCGACGAACTGCAGTGGCGGGGGCTCATCGCCCTCTCCACTGACGAGGACGCATTGCGCAAGGCGTTCGCGGACGGTCCCGTCACGTTCTATTGCGGTTTCGACCCGACCGCGCCCAGCCTGCACCTCGGCAACCTCGTGCAGATCCTGACCATGCGCCGAATCCAGCAGGCGGGCAATCGTCCGCTGGGCCTGGTCGGCGGTGCCACGGGCCTGATCGGCGACCCGAAGCCCAACGCGGAGCGGACGCTCAACTCGCCGGACGTCGTGGCCCAGTGGGTCGAGCGGCTGCGTGCGCAGATCGCCCCGCTGCTGGACTTCGAGGGCCCGCACGCCGCGATCATGGTCAACAACCTGGACTGGACCCAGGGCCTGTCGGCCATCGAGTTCCTGCGGGACATCGGCAAGCACTTCCGGATCAACAAGATGATCGCCAAGGAGGCCGTCTCCCGACGGCTCAACTCCGAGGCAGGCATCGGCTACACCGAGTTCAGCTACCAGATCCTCCAGGGCATGGACTTCCTGGAGCTGTTCCGGCGGCACGGCTGCACCCTCCAGACCGGCGGCAGCGACCAGTGGGGCAACCTCACCTCGGGCACCGACCTGATCCACCGGGTCGACCCGGAGGCCGTGGTGCACGCGCTGGCCACGCCGCTGATCACCAAGGCCGACGGCACCAAGTTCGGCAAGACGGAGTCCGGCACGGTCTGGCTCGACCCCGAGATGACCACGCCGTACGCCTTCTTCCAGTTCTGGCTGAACGCGGACGACCGGGACGTCTCCAAGTTCCTGCGCATCTTCAGCTTCAAGTCCCACGAGGAGATCGAGGAGCTGGAGCGACAGACCGAGGAGCGTCCCCAGGCCCGAGCCGCGCAGCGCGCGCTGGCCGAGGAGCTGACGACGCTGGTGCACGGCGCCGAGCAGACGGCCGCGGTGACCGCCGCGTCGAAGGCTCTCTTCGGGCAGGGTGAACTGGCGGAGCTCGACGAGAAGACGCTCGCCGCGTCCCTCTCCGAGGTGCCGCACGTCCAGGTCGCCGAACTCGGGCTCGTCGTCGACCTGTTCGCGGAGGTCGGCCTGGTGGCGAGCAAGTCCGCCGCGCGGCGGACCGTGAAGGAGGGCGGGGCCTACGTGAACAACGTGAAGGTCGCCGCGGAGGATGCCGTGCCGGCGAAGGAAGATCTGCTGCACGGGCGGTGGCTGGTGCTGCGGCGGGGCAAGAAGAATCTGGCGGCCGTGGAGGTCACGGGCGCGTGAGCACATGGCGAAGGGGCGGTTTCCCGGTTCGGGAGGCCGCCCCTTCGTCGTACGGATGTCAGGCTCGTTGTTTGTTCTTGCCGATCGTCGCCATGTACGCCATGTCGACGACGAAGACGATGATGATCGCGGCGATGAGCTGGAACGCGTGACGGCTCCAGTCGATGCCGCTGGTCGCGTCGACGCCGGCCGCTCGGGCGACCGCGTTGCCGACGATGGCGCCGAGAATGCCGCAGATGGTGGTCAGCCAGAGCGGACTGTGCTGCTTGCCCGGGATGATCGCCTTCGCGATCAGGCCCAGCACGAATCCGACGATGATCGCCCACAACCAGCCCATGGCTGCCTCCTTGTACGGCTCGACGTGAGCATTACGCCAAGTGTGGGCCCGGTCACCGTACGCCGCATGTCGGGTACGGCCGTACGTGGTACGGCGCAGGTTCCTCGCCCGGACCCGGGGTGCCCCGGTCTCGAAGGCGGCGCAGGCGCGGCGTAACGTTGGTGGTGTCGGGGCCCGGTTCCCGGATCGGGTGCGAACCGGGGTGCGGGCCCGGGAGAGTCCGATGCGGGCGGATGGTGGAATGTGATGCGGAAGCTGCACGGCGAAGGCAACGCCCAGGTGTTCCGGATCACCGGAGCCCGGACGGGACTCGCGGAGGATGTCCGCGGTCGGCAGCGCCGGTATGTCATCTCGATGTCGATCCGTACGGTGTCGGTGATTCTCGCCTGTTCCCTGTGGAACGTCGAACGGCACGTCGCGATCGTCGCGTTGGTGCTCGGTGTGCTCCTCCCCTATGTCGCCGTGGTGATCGCGAATGCCGGGCGGGAGAACGCGCCCGGTCTGCCGTCGACGTTCGTCACCGCGCCGCTGCGGCCGATGATCACGCCGCCGCGGTCGGACGAGAGCGTCGCGGAACCCGTCCCGGAAGAGGTCGTACCCGAGCCGACGCCCGGTGTGCGGGGCGAACCGCAGGGCCGGTCGTGACCATGGCGAACGTGCCATAAACGGAAGTCGGCTCCGCACCAAGCTCAAGAAAAGCTCAGATCAATCATGTTGTTCCGGTGCCGAGCGACCGGTTACCCGTGACATACTTCGTACGCGCTCCGCATCCCCCGTCGGAGCGACAGACCGACGCCGGGCAGCTCCCCCCGTGGCTGCTCGGCGTCGCCTTTTCAGCGCATCTGCGAGACGAATTCCGTGAGTTTCCGTGAGTGACGAGACACCCATCTGCTCCGCGAAGGGCTGCCGCGCCGACGCCGTGTGGGTCCTCGCGTGGAACAACCCGAAGGTCCATACGCCGGAGCGGCGCAAGACATGGCTCGCGTGCGAGGAGCATCGCGAGCACCTGTCCCAGTTCCTCGGTGTGCGGGGCTTCCTGAAGGACGTCGTCAAGTTCGAGGACTGGGAAGCGCCCGAACTCCCGTAGGGGCCACCCGAAGTTCCGTAGCGCCCCTTCGTCTACGACGGCTGCTCAGCCGCCGATCGCCGACATCGGTCGGTCCGGCTGGAGGAACGACGGGTCGTCCAGGCCCGAGCCCGCCTTCTTGCCCCACATCGCCAGGCGCCAGATGCGGGCTATCTCCTCGTCCGGGGCGTTGGAGCGCAGGGCGGTGCGGAGGCTGGTCTCCTCGCGGGCGAACAGGCAGTTGCGTATCTGGCCGTCGGCGGTGAGGCGGGTGCGGTCGCAGGCTCCGCAGAACGGGCGGGTGACCGAGGCGATGACGCCCACGCGGTGCGGGCCGCCGTCCACGATCCAGCGCTCGGCCGGGGCCGAGCCGCGCTCGTCCGTGCCTTCGGGGGTCAGCTCGAAGCGGGTGCGGAGGGAGGCGAGGATGTCGCCGGCCGTGACCATGCCCTCGCGCTTCCAGCCGTGCTGGGCGTCCAGGGGCATCTGCTCGATGAAACGCAGTTCGTAGTCGTGCGCGACGGCCCAGGACAGCAGGTCCGGGGCCTCGTCGGCGTTGAGGCCCGGCATCAGCACCGAGTTGATCTTCACCGGGGTCAGGCCCGCGTCGTGGGCGGCTTCCAGGCCCGCGAGGACGTCCTTGAGTCGGTCGCGGCGGGTGAGGGTCTTGAAGACGTCTTGGCGCAGGGTGTCCAGGGAGACGTTGACCCGGTCCAGGCCCGCCTTCTTCAGGGCGGTCGCGGTGCGCTTGAGGCCGATGCCATTGGTCGTGAGAGACATCTGGGGGCGGGGCTCCAGGGCCGCGACCCGCTCGACGATGCCGACCAGGCCGGGGCGCAGCAGGGGCTCGCCGCCGGTGAAGCGGACCTCCTCGATACCGAGGGAGGTGACCGCGATGTCTATCAAGCGGACGATCTCGTCGTCCGTGAGGAGGTCGGGCTTCGCCAGCCACTGCAGGCCCTCCTCGGGCATGCAGTACGTACACCGGAGGTTGCACCGGTCGGTCAGCGAAACCCTCAGGTCGGTGGCCACTCGGCCATAGGTGTCGATGAGCACGTGGGCCTCCTCCCTCAATTCGGATCGCATGTTTTCCGACACCTGCGAGCCTACGCGACACCTCTGACAACGAGGGCGGCCCGATCCCACGAGGTACGACGGGGCCGCGTCGTAGGGATCTACGACGCGGCCGTCGGCGTGCGGGGACTCAGTGGGCTCCGGTGCCGGTCAGGGACCGTACCTCCAGCTCCGCGTACTTGGCGGTGTCGGGCTCCTCCTTGGAGAGGATCGTGCCGAGCCAGCCCAGGAGGAAGCCGACCGGGATGGAGATGATGCCGGGGTTCTCCAGGGGGAACCAGTGGAAGTCGACGTCCGGGAACATCGAGGCGGGTTTTCCGGAGACGACCGGCGAGAACAGGACCAGGCCGACCGCGGTGACCAGGCCGCCGTAGATCGACCAGAGGGCTCCTGAGGTGGTGAAGCGCTTCCAGAAGAGGCTGTAGAGGATGGTTGGGAGGTTGGCGGAGGCGGCGACCGCGAAGGCGAGGGCGACCAGGCCGGCGACGTTCAGGTCGCGGGCGAGGGCGCCGAGGAGGATGGAGACGGCGCCGATGCCGACCGTGGCGTACCGGGCGGCGGTCATCTCCTGTTTCTCCGTCGCCTGTCCCCGCTTGATGACATTGGCGTAGATGTCGTGGGCGAAGGAGGAGGACGAGGCCAGGGTGAGGCCGGCGACGACCGCGAGGATCGTGGCGAAGGCGACCGCCGAGATGCTGGCCAGGAGGATCGCTCCCCAGTTGGAGTCGACTCCGCCCAGATGGAGGGCCAGGAGGGGGGCCGCCGTGTTGCCCGCCTTGTTGGAGGCGATGATCTCGTCCGGTTTGATCAGTGCCGCGGCGCCGAAGCCGAGGGCCAGGGTCATCAGGTAGAAGGCGCCGATGAGGCCGATGGCCCAGTTGACCGACTTACGGGCGGCCTTGGCGGTGGGCACCGTGTAGAAGCGGATCAGGATGTGCGGCAGGCCCGCGGTGCCGAGGACCAGGGCGATGCCCAGGGAGATGAAGTCCAGCTTGGTCGTGCCGGTGGCGCCGTACTTGAGGCCGGGGTTCAGGAAGGCGGAGCCCTTGCCGCTGTTGTCGGCGGCCTTGCCGAGCAGGTCGGAGACGTTGAAGTTGAACTTCAGCAGCACCAGGAAGGTCAGCAGCAGGGCGCCGGCGATGAGCAGGCAGGCCTTGACCATCTGGACCCAGGTGGTGCCCTTCATGCCGCCGATGGTGACGTACACGATCATCAGGACGCCGACCAGGGCGACGATGCCGATCTTGCCCGCGTCGCTGGTGATGCCCAGGAGCAGGGAGACCAGGACGCCCGCGCCGGCCATCTGGGCCAGCAGGTAGAAGATCGACACCACGATGGTGGAGGTGCCGGCCGCCGTACGGACCGGGCGCTGGCGCATGCGGTAGGCGAGGACGTCGCCCATGGTGTAGCGGCCGGAGTTGCGCAGTGGTTCGGCCACCAGGAGCAGGGCGACCAGCCAGGCGACCAGGAAGCCGATCGAGTACAGGAAGCCGTCGTAGCCGAAGAGGGCGATGGCGCCCGCGATGCCGAGGAAGGACGCGGCCGACATGTAGTCGCCGGAGACGGCCAGGCCGTTCTGGAAGGCGGTGAACTGCCGGCCGCCCGCGTAGAAGTCGGCGGCGCTCTTGGTCTGGCGGCCCGCCCAGACGGTGATGACGAGTGTCGCGGCGACGAAGACCGCGAACAGCGTGATGATCAGCGGCCGGTGCTGGCTCGCCTCGCCGGCGGCCAGGGTGATCGCGGGGCTCATGCGCCGCCCTCCATCCGGGACTTGATGGCCTCACCCTTGGGGTCGAGCTTCGCGGCGGAGTACCGCGCGTACCACCAGGCGATGAGGAACGTGGTGAGGAACTGGCCGAGGCCCAGAACGAGGGCGACGTTGATGTTGCCGACGACCTTGGTGTCCATGAAGTCGTCCGCGTAGTTGCAGAGCAGGACGTACAGGAGGTACCAGGCGATGAAGGCGACGGTCAGCGGGAAGGCGAAGGAGCGGTGGGCGCGACGCAGTTCGGCGAACTCCGCGCTCTCCTGGACCTGTTCGAACTCCTCGGTACTGGGGAGTTTGGGTTCGGCATTCGAGGGTGGTGGTGTCTCGGTGGCCACGGTGTCTCCTCGCGTTGCGGACATGCTGGTTGCGACCTCACAGACCTACGGATCACGCCACCAGGAGTGATCGGGTGACTTCCCTGCGCGATATCGAGGGGTCCCCGATCCTGCTGGCGCTTCCTGCCCAAGGTCACGGCGCCACGCGTGGACCGGTTCAACTCCTTTGACTTCTTTCAGGACTCGCCTTTGGGAAGTCATTGCTGGCCAGCCCTCGCGGGAGATAGCTTCAGCTGGCACCACTCGTCATGTACCTGCCCGGGAGGCATCACGTCTCGGGCCTTTTCGTTTCCGGATGATGTGGAGATCCCATGGCTCATCTGCGCCCCAGACACCGGCTCGCCCTCGCCGTACCGGTCGTGCTGTCGCTGACCGCCTCGCTCGGTTTCCTCCCGTCGGCGGCTTCGGCGGTCCCGATCACGGAGACCACCGCGCAGGCCGCCGACGCGCCCAACCTTTCGTATGTGGTCAACACTCGACTGGACCACCGGACGATCAACACGGTCAAGAAGGCGATCAATGCGGCCGGCGGCAGCATCGTGGAGACGTACGAGCAGATCGGCGTGATCGTCGTGCACTCGGCGAACCCCGACTTCGGGCTGATCATCCGCAAGGTGCCCGGTGTGCAGTCGGCCGGTGCCACGCGCACCGCGCCGCTGAGCCTCGCCACGACGACCGACGAGGGCGCCGTGCAGTACCTCTCCAAGGAGCAGGCCGCGAAGACGGCGAAGGCCTCCGCCGCGGCCGGTGACAGCGAGCCCCTCGAGGCCGACCAGTGGGACCTGCCAGCGATCGGCGCCGACAAGGCCGCGAAGATCAACCCGGGCAGCAAGAGCGTGACGGTCGCCGTGATCGACGTCGGCGTCGACGACACCCACCCGGACATCGCCCCGAACTTCTCCCCCTCGCAGTCCGCGAACTGCGTGGGCGGCAAGGCCGACACGACGTACGGCTCCTGGCGTCCCGTGGACTCCGTTCATTACCACGGCACGCATGTCGCGGGTGAGATCGCCGCCGCCCGCAACGGCATCGGTGTGGCGGGGGTCGCGCCGGGCGTGAAGGTCGCCGGGATCACGGTGGCGGAGCCTGACTCGAGCCAGTTGTTCTACCCGGAGAGCGTGGTCTGCGCGTTCGTGTTCGCCGCGGATCACGGCGTGGAGATCACCAACAACAGCTACTACGTTGATCCCTGGCTGTACAACTGCATGGACGACCCCGATCAACGTGCCATCGTCGACGCGGTCAACAGGGCCCAGCTGTACGCCCAGAGCAAGGGCACGCTCAATGTCGCCGCGGCCGGCAACTCCAACGACGACCTCGACTCCCACGCCCTGGTCGACGACTCCAGCCCCGACGACTCCACCGCGGTGACCCGCACGGTCGACCCGCACGAGTGCTTCGACGTGCCGACCCAGCTGCCGGGTGTCGTGACGGTGAGTTCGGTCGGTGTCACGAAGGCCAAGTCGTACTTCTCCAGCTACGGCCAGGGCGTGATCGACGTGTCGGCGCCGGGCGGGGACATCCGGCAGCCCGCGAACACGCCGTCGAAGGACGGCCGCATCCTGTCCACGCTGCCGAACAACACGTACGGCTACCTCCAGGGCACGTCGATGGCGACCCCGCACGTCGCCGCCGTGGCCGCGCTGCTGAAGTCCACGCACCCGCATGCCTCTCCGGCCCAGCTGCAGGCGCTGCTGAAGGCCGAGGCGGACAACCCGGGCTGCCCGACCGACGTGTACGACACCAACGGCGACGGCATCGCGGACGCGACCTGCGTCGGCGGCAAGCGCGTCAACGGCTTCTACGGGTTCGGCATCGTGAACGCGCTGCGGGCGGTCAAGTAGCCCGTACCTGTTCTCTGTTGATGCGGGCCGGGCGGATCTCCGCCCGGCCCGTTCTTGTCTGCATCGTCACCCCAGGCATATTGATTGAATCAATACTGCATAGTGCAGTCATGACTGACATCAAGGTGGCATGGGCCGCTCTGGGCGGCGATCCCGCCCTGGTCTCGCGTGTCTCGACCGTCGAGCGCCAGGGGGCGCTCGAAGCACGGCTTCCCGTACGGGAGTTGGCCCGGGCCTGCGTGGGGGCGTGCGCGCTGGCCGCCGCCGAGCTGGGGGCGCGGCGGGCCGGGCGCACGGAGGTGCCCGGGGCGCGGGTGGACGACGGGGCCGTCGCCACGGCGTTCGTCAGTGAGCGGCATCTGCTGATCGACGGGCGGGCGCCGGTCTCCTTCGCGCCGCTGTCGCGGTTCTGGCGGACGGCCGACGGCTGGGTCCGCACCCACGCGAACTATCCGCACCACCGGGCGCGACTGCTGGGCGCGTTGCGGCTGCCGGGTGACACCTCCATGGAGGATGTGGCCGACGTGCTCGCCGAACGGTCCGCGTCGGAGGTGGAGGAGACCGTGTACGCCGCCGGAGGCCTCGCGGTCGCACTGCGGACGGCGGCGGAGTGGGCCGTACACCCGCAGGGAGTCGCGGTGACCGGGCGGCCTCTCGTCGAGCGCGAGCGGCTCGACACGGCACGCGCGCGTGCGCTGCCGCCGCTCGACGGCGATCCGTTGCTGCCGGCCGCCGGACTTCGAGTGCTCGATCTGACGCGGGTGATCGCGGGCCCGGTCGCCACCCGCACGCTCGCGCTGCTGGGCGCTGACGTGCTGCGCGTGGACGCCCCGCGGTTGCCGGAGGATCCCGACGCGCACGCGGACACCGGTTTCGGGAAACGGTCGGCCCGACTGGATCTCGGCCTGGCGGCCGACCGGCGGACCTTCGAGGAACTGCTCGGGCAGGCCGACGTGGTCGTCACCGGGTACCGACCGGGCGCACTGGACCGGTTCGGCCTCGCTCCCGAGGCGCTGGCCGACCGCCGGCCCGGGCTGATCGTGGCGCAGTTGTCGGCGTGGGGCGCGTACGGGCCGTGGGGCGAACGGCGCGGGTTCGACAGCCTGGTGCAGGTCGCCACCGGCATCGCGGCCTCCGAGGGGTCGCCCGAGCGGCCCGGCGCGCTGCCCGCGCAGGCCCTCGACCACGGGACCGGGTATCTGCTGGCGGCCTCGGTACTGCGGGCGCTGACGGACCGGTCGGAGCAGGGCTGCGGGCTCGTACTGCGGCTGGCGCTGGCACGGACCGCGGCCTGGCTGACAACGGGTGGAACGGCATCCGAAAAGGAACGGGAGGTGCGCGAGCTGAGCGGGACGGCGTACAACCAGCCGGATGCCTGGCTGGTCGAGACTGGCAGCGGTATCGGGCGGCTGCGGCACGCGCTGTCGCCGGTCTCCTTCGCCGGCGGGCCCGTGAACTGGGCGCGCCCGCCGGGTCGTTGGGGCACGGACCCGGCTCGTTGGGCTTGATCCGGGGGCGGGGCGGAAACGTAACTATGAGCGGAATCCGGTTCCGCCAGTTGTTTTGTTGCACTTGCCCGGTTCTGTGACGGCTGGTGAAGATCTTGGGGTGACCTTGATACGACCGACTGTCGAAGCGGCCGACACCAGTGGCCCCGGGCGGCGCCCCGGTACGCGCCGGGCGGTCGCCGTACTGGCCCTGGTGCTGCTCGCCGCGCTGATTCCGCTGCTCGGTCCGTCCGCCGCGCTGCACGACACCGGGGAGGCCGCCGCGCCCGGTGTCGGCGGCATCGCGCTGCTGCGGGCGGTGTTGTTCGGTGCGCTGTGCGTGCCGCTGGGCGAGTTGTTCGTGAACCGGCTGGCGCGCACCGTGCCCGGCGCTCCCCCGAGCGGCCCCCGGAGTTGGGCCCTGTACGCGGCCGGTGCCGGATTCGTCGCCGCGCTGGGACTCGCCTCGGTCGTGGCGACGGGCAATCTGGTGCCGCACAGCCTCGCCGAGATCGACGTCGGCGGCCTCTACCAGTCCCGCGACGGCAAGCTGGCGCTCCTGGAGGTCAACGGGTTCGCCGTGGCGGCCCTGTGCGCCCGGTCGCGCCGACCCGCCGTACAGGTGTGGCCCCTTGCCGCCGTGGTCCTCGCGGAGGCGCTGCGCGCGCACCCGGTGGGCGAGCACAGCCCACTGGTCGGCTCGGAGCTGACCCTGGTGCATCTGACGTGCGCGGCGCTGTGGGTCGGCGGGCTGCTGCACGCGCTGCGGACGCTGCGGCAGTGGCGGGGTTCCGAGGCGGGCGCCGCGCTGTTGGGCCTCTACGCGCGCGTGGCCGCCGTACTGCTCGCCGCGATCACCGCCACGGGGGTGTGGAGTTCCCTGCGCAGGATGCCGGCCGGCACGATCCTGGACCAGCTGACGACGACTGCGTACGGGCGCGCCCTGCTCGCCAAGGTGCTCCTCGTCGCCACCGTCGCCGTACTCGCGCTCTGGGCGCGCCACCGGCTGCGGCGGGCCACCGATCCACTGGCCACCTACTCACCGGCGCGGGCCGAAGTCGTCGTGCTGGGGGTGGTGGTCGTGGTCTCCGGACTGTTGACCGCACTGCCGGTGCCGATCCGCTGGCATTGATCAACTCTGCATTGATCAACTGTTGACGACCAGGACCTTCAGGGCCGTGCGCTCGTCCATCGCCTTGTAGCCGTCGGGCACACCCTCCAGGCCGACCGTCAGATCGAAGACGGGCGAGGGGTCGATGGTGCCGTCCAGGATGTCGGGCAGCAGTTCCGGGATGTACGCGCGGACCGGCGCGACTCCGCCGCGCAGCGCGATGTTCCGGTCGAACATGACGCCGAGGTCGAGGCCCGTGCCGCTGCCGTGCGGCACGCCGACGAAGCCGATGGCGCCGCCGTCGCGCGTGATACCGACGGCCGTACGCATGGACTGCTCGGTGCCGACGGCCTCGACGACGGAGTGCGCGCCCTGGCCGCGGGTGAGTTCGCGTACGGCCTCGACGGCGGCCTCGCCGCGTTCGGCGACGACGTCGGTGGCGCCGAAGTCGCGCGCGATGGCCGTGCGGGCCTCGTGGCGGCCGAGGGCGATGATCCGCTCGGCGCCGAGGCGCTTGGCGGCGAGCACGGCGCACAGGCCGACCGCTCCGTCGCCCACGACGGCGACGGTGGCACCCTTGCGGGCGCCCGCGCCGAGGGCCGCGTGATGGCCGGTGCCCATGACGTCCGACAGGGTCAGCAGGGCGGACAGCAGGTGGTCGTCGGAAGCCGCCTCCTTGGGGAGGCGTACGAGCGTGCCGTCGGCGAAGGGCACACGTACCGCCTCGCCCTGGCCGCCGTCGTAGCCCACGGCACCCCAGAAGCCGCCGTGCACGCAGGAGGTCGTGAGGCCCTCGCGGCAGTACGCGCAGACACCGTCGGACCACATGAAGGGCGCGACCACGAGGTCACCGGCCTTGACGCCGTTCACCTCGGAGCCGGTCTCCTCGACGATCCCGAGGAACTCGTGTCCGATCCGCTGCCCCGGCTGCCGGGCCGCCTCGCCGCGATACGCCCACAGGTCGCTGCCGCAGATGCAGGCGCGCAGCACCCGGACCACGGCGTCGGTGGGCAGCTGCACCATCGGCTCGGGCACGTCCTCCACGCGCATGTCGAACGGGGCGTGGATGGTGGTGGCGCGCATGGCGAGGGTCCTTCTCGTCGCTGGTCTGCTGGTGCGGTGCGCTCAGGGGGTGGTCGAGCGCACTTCACGGTACGCCGCCGCCGGCGCGGGCCGCGCATCGAGGGCGCCCCGGACCAGCAGGAACTGTGCCGCCGTATAGGTCAGCATGATCCAGAAGTCGGGCCGGGGCAGTTGCGGCCAGTCGGCGACGCCGGTCGCGATGAGGGTGTCGGAGAGCATGAAGAGCGCCCCGCCGAGCCCGGCGACCGGGCCGAGCCTGGTGGCCGCGGTGTAGGCCATCGCAGTCAGGAGGGTGCTGTACCCGGCGACGGGGACACGGAGGCCGGCCGGCAGGTCGGGCCACAGGAGGACGACCAGGGTGACGAGGGCGACGGCGTAGCCGACGGCGAGCAGACCCGCACGCGCGCGTGGCGGAGCGTGGCGCCGGAACAGGACGAGGTAGCAGACGTGACCGGCGGCGAAGGAGGCCATCCCGGCCATGAAGGCGGGGTCGGTGTCGGAGAGCAGCAGGACGTCGCCGCCCCAGCCGCACAGCAGGGCAGCGACCAGGAGCCGAGGGCCGCCCGCGCGGGCGGCGAACGCGGCGAGCAGCGGCATGAGCAGCGGCTTGGTGACCAGATGGCCGGCGCGGAAGCCCAGGACGAGGGAGACGAGGTCGAGGACTGCGGCGAGGACGAAGGCAGCCGGCAGCGCCCGGGACGCTCTCACGCGGCCACGGACTCCTCGGTCTGTTCCACCGCGGCCACCGGCGTCCAGCCCGGTCCCCGGAACACCCGCCCCGCGCGCTCGCGCCAACTGGTCGCCGTCTTCAGGTCTTTGGCAATGGCGACGTACTCATGGGTGGCGACCTTGATCGGGTTTAACGTGTTGATGTTCTTCGTCAACCCATAGACGGGCCGCTCAACCTCTGGGACGAACGACCCGAAGAGCCGGTCCCAGACGATGAGGATGCCGCCGAAGTTGCGGTCCAGATAGCCGCCCTGGGAGGCGTGGTGGACACGGTGGTGGGACGGCGTGTTGAAGACGAACTCAAACCATCGGGGCATCCTGTCGATCCGCTCGGTGTGGATCCAGAACTGGTAGACGAGGTTCACCGAGGAGCAGAACGCCAGCGCGGCGGGATGCACGCCCAGGGCGACGAGCGGGACGTAGAACGGCCATACCGTGAGGGTCGTCCAGGGCTGGCGCAGGGCCGTGGTGAGGTTGAACCTGCGGCTGGAGTGGTGGACGACGTGACAGGCCCAGAGGATGCGGATCACGTGGTGGCCGCGGTGGGACCAGTAGTAGAAGAAGTCCTGCCCGAGCAGCATCAGCGGGATCGTCCACCCCAGCACGGGCACGCGCAGCGGCGTGAGTTCGTAGATCGCGGTGTAGATCGCGACGATCGGGATCTTCCAGAGGAAGTCGAAGACGAGGCTCCCGAGCCCCATGCCTACGCTCGTCGCGGCGTCCTTCGCCTCGTAGCCCGCCGCGTCCTCGTCGGGGTGGATGCGCACGCTGATCATCTCGATCACGGTGAGCAGCACGAAGGCGGGTATCGACCAGAGCACGGCATCGGGCAGGTTCGGCATGGGTGAACCGTAGGACCGCGAATCGCCCACGACTAGACGTTGTTACCCACAAGTATTTCCTGGGGTACGCGCTTGCTTGTTGGCGATCTCCGCCAACGGGCCCGCCGCGCCCGGGTTGTGGGTCCGCTACACCCCCACCGCCCCCAGCAGCGCCCCCGCCGCATAGGTGACCCCCATCGCGAGCGCCCCGCCCATCACGTTCCGCAGCATCGCCGGCCTCGTCTCCGCCGCGCCGAGCCGTGCGCTGCTCCAGCCCGTCAGGAGCAGTGCGGCCAGCGACGACACCACGGTGACGCCGAGGCGCCAGTCCGCCGGCGGCAGGACGATCGCCAGCAGCGGCAGCAGCGCGCCGACCGTGAAGGACAGGAAGCTCGCCCAGGCCGCGTGCCAGGGGTTGGTGAGGTCGTCGGGGTCGATGTTGAGCTCCACGCGCGCGTGGGCGCGCAGCGCGTCGCGTTCCGTGAGCTGGGCCGCCGCCTCCATGGCCACGTCACGGGTCAGACCGCGGTCCTGGAGAAGTTCGGTCAACTCCTCCAGTTCGGCCTCCGGTTGCTCCTTCAGCTCGCGCTTCTCCAGAGCCAGGGCCGCCTTCTCCGAGTCGCGCTGGGTGGAGACGGACACGTACTCCCCCGCCGCCATCGACATGGAGCCGGCGAGGAGGCCCGCCAGACCGGCCGTCAGCAGCGCCGAGCGGTCGTCCGTGGCGCCGGCCACGCCGACGACGAGCCCCGCGGTGGACACGATGCCGTCGTTGGCTCCCAGTACCGCCGCCCGCAGCCAGTTCAGCCGCGAGCCCAGTGTGCCGTTGTGGGCCTCGTCATGGGCCTCGTCATGGGTCGGTTCCGTCACACCCCGGAGGATCCCACCCCTCGCGTCACCACACTCGTACCGACGCCCCCCGCGCGAACACCGGGCTCGTGGCGTCCGCAGGCGGTTCGGCGAGCGGTTCGGCGATCTCGGTCACCGTGGGACCGACCTTCGCCGCGATCGGGTCCAGGAGGTCCAGGTCGAAGCCGTACACGCGGGCCGCGTTGCCGCCGAGCATCGCGGCGACCTCGTCGCGCGGCACGCGCGCGAAGGCGAAGCGCAGGCCCTCCCTGGAGTACGGGTAGGTGCCCTCGTCGTGCGGGTAGTCGCTGCCCCACATGATCTTCTCGATGCCGATGCGGTCGCGCAGGGGTACCTCGTGCGGGCGCATGAAACTGGCGCCCACGAAGCAGTTGTCGCGCCAGACCTCCGAAGGACCCTTGCCCATCGAGGCGGCGAGCCCCGCGCCGAACCTGGACTCCGCCGTGGCCGCCTTCGACGCCGCCGCGACCAGGCGCCCGTGGTAGTAGTCCAGCATGTCGAGCACCCCGGGTATCCAGCCGGAGCCCTGCTCGGTCAGCACCAGCCTCAGGTCCGGGTGGCGGCGGAAGGCACCGCCGAATATCAGGTGCCAGAGGGCCCGGTGCGAGAACCAGGTCGTCTCGACCATGAACACCGCGCGGGCGGCGGGTTCGTCGCCGAGGGGCGGGGCGGCCGAGCCCGCGTGGTGGTTGACGGGCACGCCGAGTTCCGCGCACACGGCCCAGATCGGGTCGTACGTCGACGAGTACAGCTCCGGCAGCCCCGAGCCCGGTGGGGTGCCGGGGAGCAACAGGCCGCCCCTGAGGCCCGCTTCGACCGCCCACCGGATCTCCTGGACGGCCTCCTGGACGTCGTTCAGGAGGATCTGGAAGACACCCGCCCGCCGACCCGGCGCAGCCGCGCAGAAGTCCGCCAGCCAGCGGTTGTGGGCGCGCAGGCCGGCCCAGCGGCACTCGAACTCCTCGGCCGTCGGCGCGGGCGCCATGAGGGAGCCGGACGGGAAGAACGGCGGAACGGTGTTCGGGAAGACGACCTCGGCGACGATCCCGTCCTGTTCCAGCTCCGCGATCCGCCGCGCGGAGTTCCAGTTCTTGTCGGCCGTGTCGGCGACCAGGTCCTCGTACGGGTTGACGTACATGGCCGCCCACGCGTCGAACTCGTCGTGGTACTGCTTCTCCAAGTAGGGCCGGTAGTCGAGGAGATCGGCGCCCGCGTGGCAGTCCGCCGAGATGACCGTGTACCGGTCCGCGCCCGTGGCGCTCATGGCGTCACCCCCAGGACCGGGAAGTCGTGGTCGGTCAGCCAGTGCCGCCCGACCTCGCGGGAGCGCGCCCAGGACGCCCTCACGGGCTCCTGGTCGTCCTGCTGGCCGAGTTCCGCGGGGGTGGGACCGATCCGGCGGGCCAGCGGCTCCAGGGCCGCCACGTCGAAGCCGAAGGCGTCGGCCGCCGCCAGGCCCAGCATGCGGCGGGTCTCGCCGACCGGGATGTCATGGAAGGTGCGCTTCAGCCACGCGCGCGTGTCGGGCCAGGTGCCCTCGGGGTGCGGGAAGTCGCTGCCCCAGAGGATGTTGTCGACGCCGATCTCATAACGCTGGGCCAGTTCGCGGCGCTTGGTGTTGGTGGCGCAGATGAAGACCTGCCGGTCGAGGTACTCGCTCGGCGGGCGCTTCAGCTCCGCGAAGGGTGAGAGCTTCTTGCCGCCGTGGGCGCCCAGGTAGAGGCGGTCCATGAACCACAGCTGGTTCGGCAGCCACCAGCAACCCGACTCCGCGACACCGAACTTGAGACCCGGGTGGCGTTCGAAGACCCCGGACCAGAGCAGGAACCAGAGCGGCCGGGCGGGCCACCAGGTCACCTCGCTGACGTAGATGCCCAGGTGGTCGCCGTACTCGTGGCGGGGCGCGGCCCCGGAGTGGGTCAGTACGGGCATCGCGCATTCGGCGGCGGCTGCCCACACGGGGTCGTAACGGGCGTCGTGGTAGGGCTCCTTGTCGACCCACATGGAGGGGATCATCAGGGCGCCGAGCCCGGACTCCTTGGCGCGGTGGATCTCCGCGACGACCTTCTCCGTGGGGGCCGTCACCGGCAACAGGGCGACCCCGCAGTGCCGTTCGGGGTGCTCGGAGACGAAGTCGGCGAGCCAACGGTTGTGGGCCTGCGCGCCCGCCATGCCCAACTCGGGGTCCTGGTCCCCGGAGAGGCCGAGTCCGACCCCGAAGGGCGCCGCGGTCTGGCTGTCGACGGCGTCGGCGTCCGGGAAGACCACCTCGGCGGCCACCCCGTCACCGTCCAGCTCCTTGAGGCGCTGCCCGGTGTCCCAACCCCCGCGCAGCCCCTCCTCGTTGTCCTGGAACCACTTCGCCGCGAACGCCTCGTTGCGGATGCCGAGCCGGGTCATCTCCTCGCGGCGCCGGTCGCGTCCGGCGAGGAACTCGTCGAAGTCCCGGTGGAACCGGGCGTCCAGATAGGGCCGGTACTCCTCGGTGGGCAGCCCGGCGTGGCAGTCGGAGGAGATGATCAGGTACGGCTCCTGGTCGGTCACAACGGCCCCCTCAGTCCAGGATGAAGCTCTCGAGGTACGACGGATTCGCCCGGTCGAGCATCGAGCGCGCCCGGGCCCTGATCTGGGCGTCGCTGTGCTCGCTCTCGGGCAGCAGCCAGAAGCGGTCCGCGCGGATGCCGTCCACGACGAGGCCGGCGACCTCCTCGACGGGCGTGAAGGCGACCTCCTTGCCCGCCGCCCTCATCGCGCTCTCCCACTGGTCGAGGCTGCGGTAAGGGGTCCTGCGGGGGCGCTCCTTGGCGTACCGGGCGGGCCGGTTGCGGTGCGACTCCCACAGGCCGGTGCGCAGCATGTGCGGCCCCGGGAAGAGCACCGAGGCACCCACGCGCGCGTGCTCCGCCTTCAAGTGCGCGTACAGGGACTCGGTCATCGTCACGACGGCCGCCTTGGTGACGGCGTACACGGAGGCGGTGGGCAGCGGGGCGATACCGCCGTCCCCGGAGGACGTGTTGACGACATGACCGGGTTGACCGGACTTGATCATCCTCGGCACGAACGCCTGGACGCCGTGGAAAACGCCCCACACATTGACGGCGAACGCCCACTGCCAGTCGTTCGGTTCGTGCTCCCACATCCGGCCCTCGGCGCCCGAGCCGACCCCCGCGTTGTTGCACAGGACATGGACAGCGCCGTACGTGTCGTAGGCCGACTCGGCCAGATCCAGGACCTGTTGACGTACGCCGACGTCGACCACGCGCGCGTGCACGTCGGCGCCGTCGGCACGCAGATCGGCGGCGGCCTTGTCGAGGGCTCCCTCCTCGACATCGGCGAGCACCACCTTGAGCCCGTCGGCGGCGAACCGCCGTGCCATCGCGAGCCCGATCCCGCTCGCGGCCCCGGTGACGACAGCGACCTGACCCTCCCTCAGCTCCATCAGACGCTCCCCTCGGGCGGCCCGTCATGGACCTGTTGCGGATCGTCGTAACGCTGGTGGATGTACGGCAACAGGGCCCGCGCGTCGACCCGTTCGACGACCTTGCCGCGCTGGTCGCTGGTCTTCTCGCCGATGGTGATGTCGACGAGGGTGCGTACGGGGAGGTCGGCGACCGGGTCGTACATGGACTCGCGCAGGACGACGTCTCCGGTGACGCGTTCGAGGCGGCGGACCTTCTCGTTGCGCAGGCAGTGCACGAGCACCGGGTCGGCGTCGAAGCCCGAACCGTCCACCGCGGGAAGGAACTTGAAGTAGAAGTCGGTCTTCTGCGTCGGCCCGGGGAGAGGCAGCTCGTCGCTGACCGCGCCGCGGACCTCGACGAAGGCGATGCCGTGCCGGGCCAGGGACGCGTGCACGACGAGGCCCACGCGCTCGACGGTCACCTCGCCGAGTTTCTTGGGCTCTCCGAAGACCTCACGGCCGCCGGTGAGGGCACGCTCGTGGGTCATCGGCATGACCAGCGGGTACCAGCCCTCGACGCCGTCGTGCGCGGCGGCGACCGCGAACGAGCCCGCGCCCAGGGGGTATCCGGTCAGTTCGACCTTGCTTATGTTCACCCGGACCAGGGGCCGCCCGGTGGGCTTGAGGGGCGGCGGCAGGACCGCCGCGACCGCGTCCGGGTCGCTCTCCCAGACGGCCACCACACCGGTGGACCAGATGTCGGGGAGCTTCGCGCTCGCTGTGCGTGCGGCGGCGATCTCCGCCTCGGTCCGTGCGCCGTACCGTACGCGTGCCATACGCCGTACCGCCCTTCGTAGGCCGTCATCCGTCAGGCGGGCAGCACGCTTGCACCGGGCGGGCAAAAGGTCCATAGCCACGCGCGCGTGCGTTCGGACGACCCGAACGGGCGGACGGGACAAGGCACCTGAGGGACAGGGCTGTCAGTGACGGCCCGTATCCTCAATGACCATGCTCGAAGACCACTCGCCCGCAGTGTCCGCAGCCACTCCGTGGCCGGCCGCGTATCCCCAGGGATACGCGGTCGTTGACGTGGAGACCACCGGTCTGGCCCGGGACGACCGGATAATCTCCGCGGCCGTCTACCGGCTGGACGCGCTCGGCGAGGTCGAGGACCACTGGTACACGATGGTCAACCCGGAGCGCGATCCCGGCCCCGTGTGGATCCACGGTCTGACGAGTGACGTCCTGGAGGGCGCGCCCCTCTTCAAGGACATCGCCGAGGAGTTCGCGACCCGCCTGGAGGGCCGGGTGCTGGTCGCGCACAACGCGGTCTTCGACTGGCAGATGATCGCGCGGGAGTACGCGCGCGTGCAGATCGAGCCCCCGGTCCGTCAGCGGTTGTGCACCATCGCGCTCTCCAAGGAGCTGGCCCTCCCGCTGCCCAACCACAAGCTGGAGTCTCTGGCGGCGCACTTCGGTGTCGTGCAGCAGCGCGCGCACCACGCGCTGGACGACGCGCGCGTGCTGGCGGAGGCGTTCCGGCCGAGCCTGCGGGCGGCGGCGAGCAACGGTGTACGGCTGCCGCTGCACGAGTGCCGGCCGCTGACCGAGTGGACCGCCGACCGGCCGGCGCCCCGGATCGGACACCAGGGGGGCGGCTACAGCGGCTACGGGGCGGGCAGTTGGCGGCCCGCGCGCAAGCGGCCCGCGTGCCCGTACCCGAACCCGGGCCGGTTCGAGGACGGCAAGCCGCTCAAGCAGGGGATGCGGATCGCGTTCTCCGGGGACACGTCCATCGAGCGCGAGCTCCTGGAGGACCGTGCCGTGGAGGCCGGACTGCATGTCGCCACGAGCCTGTCCCGGCTGACCAGCCTGCTCGTCACGAACGATCCGGACTCGGGCACCTCGAAGGTGGTCAAGGCCCGGCAGTTCGGCACACCCGTGGTGGACGAGGCGGCGTTCGGGCAGTTGCTGCGGGACGTCGAGGCGGCGGACTGACGGCGCCCTGGTGACCGTACGGACGGGTGATTGTCGTACGACTCGCCCCGCGTCCGCTCGCCCGTGCCGGGCGGACGGCTCACCCTGTGGCGCATGGCGAGATGTGAAGTGTGCGGCAATGACTACGGCATGAGCTTCGAGGTGCACGCGCAGGGCGCGGTACACGTCTTCGACTGCTTCTCCTGCGCGATCCACCGCATGGCCCCGATCTGCGAACACTGCCGGGTGCAGATCATCGGCCAGGGCGTGGAGGTCGAGGGCCACTGGTTCTGCGGCGGCCACTGTGCGCGGGCGGAGGGGAAGGTGGGGATCATCGACAAGGTGTGAGCCGCCGGCCCGAAGGAGTCCCTTCCGGTACCCCCCTCAATGCGCCCCACGACCGAGTTGTACGGTCGTGGGGTGTACCGCTTCCTGATGTCCCGGCAGTGGGTGATCCTCGCGTTGATCACCCTTCTCCTGATCCCCACGATGATCAGGCTGGGCATCTGGCAGATGCACCGCTACGAGATGCGCAGCGCCCGGAACCAGTTGGTCACGAACGCGCTGCACGCCGAGCCGGTCCCCGTGGAGCAGATCAGCACCCCCGGGCACGCGGTCACCCGTACCGAGAAGTACCGCACCGTCACCGCGACGGGCACCTTCGAGACCTCCAAGGAAGTCGTCGTCCGGCGCCGCACCAATGACGACGACGAGGTCGGCTTCCATGTCCTCACCCCGTTCGTGTTGACGGACGGCAAGGTGGTGTTGATCAACCGTGGATGGATCCCGGCGAACGGTGCGCAGACCGCCTTCCCGCAGATCCCCGCGCCGCCGAGCGGCAGGACCACGATCACCGGGCGTCTGATGGCCGACGAGACGACCGCGGCGAGCGGCATCAAGGACATCAAGGGCCTGCCCGACCGGCAGATCATGTTGATCAACAGTGAAGAGCAGGCGAAGCGGCTGCACGCCCAGGTGCTCGGCGGCTATGTCGAGCAGACGGCGCCCGAGGCGAAGGGCGGCACCCCGGAGCAGATCTCCGACCCGGGCAAGGAAGACGCCCCGCTGAACTACGCGTACATGATCCAGTGGTGGCTGTTCGCCGCGGCCGTACCGGTCGGCTATGTCGTCCTGGCCCGCCGCGAGGCCCGCGACCGCCGGGAGGCGGCGGCGAAGGAAGCGGAGACGGCGGAGGCCGAGCCCGCGCCGGTGTGAGCCGTCCCGCGCTTCACCCGCCCGGCCCCGAACCTTGATTGCCCCGCCGGTAGGGAGGGAACCCGCACCCCGTGCACCCACGTATCGAGGACTACGCCCTCATCGGCGACGAACAGACCGCGGCCCTGGTCGGCATGGACGGCTCGGTCGACTGGCTGTGTGTGCCGCGCTTCGACTCCGCCGCCTGCTTCGCACGACTGCTCGGCGACGAGGAGAACGGCCACTGGCGCATCGCCCCCGAGGGCGCGGACCGCTGCACCCGCCGCGCCTACCGCCCCGGCACCCTGGTCCTGGACACGGAGTGGGAGACCGCCGAGGGCGCGGTACGCGTCACCGACCTGATGCCCCAGCGCCACCGCGCCCCCGATGTCGTACGCATCGTGAAAGGCCTGAGCGGCAAGGTCACCGTCCGCAGCACGCTGCGCCTCCGCTTCGACTACGGCGCGGTCGTGCCGTGGGTGCGCAGGGCGGACGGGCACCGGGTGGCCGTGGCGGGTCCCGACTCGGTGTGGCTGCGCAGCGAGCCCGAGGTGCGCACCTGGGGCGAGGACTTCAGCACCCTCTCGGAGTTCACCGTCGAGGCCGGTGAGAAGGTCGCCTTCGTCCTCACCTGGCACCCCTCGCACGAGCCGCGTCCGGCGCTCGTGGACCCGTACAAGTCGCTGCGGACCAGCGTCGCGGACTGGGAGCACTGGGCGGCCCGCTGCCGCTACGAGGGCCCCCACAGGGACGCGGTCGTACGTTCCCTGATCACCCTCAAGGCCCTCACCTACCGCCCGACCGGCGGGATCGTGGCCGCGGCCACCACCTCGCTGCCCGAGGAGATGGGCGGCGTACGCAATTGGGACTACCGCTACTGCTGGTTGCGCGACTCCAGCCTCACCCTGGGCGCCCTCGTCGCCGCGGGCTACCACAAGGAGGCCGAGGCCTGGCGCGACTGGCTGCTGCGCGCGGTCGCGGGCGATCCGGCGGACCTGCAGATCATGTACGGCGTGGCGGGCGAGCGGCGGCTGCCCGAGTTCGAGCTGCCGCACCTCTCCGGCTTCGGCGCCTCGGCGCCCGTGCGGATCGGCAACGGCGCCGTCAACCAGCTGCAACTCGACGTCTACGGGGAGGTGATGGACTCCCTGTGGCTGGGCCGGCGCGCGGGTCTGTCGCCCAAGCCGCACATGTGGTCGTTGCAGGGCGTCCTCCTGGAGTGGCTGCGCGCGCAGTGGCAGCAGCCCGACGAAGGCCTGTGGGAGGTGCGCGGCGGGCGCCGCCACTTCGTGCACTCCAAGGTCATGGTGTGGGTGGCGGCCGACCGGGCCGTACGCACTCTGGAGGAGTACGCCGACCTCCCCGGGGACCTGTCGGGCTGGCGCGAGCTGCGGGACGCGGTGCACAGGGACGTGTGCGAGAAGGGCTTCGACCCGGTACGCAACACGTTCACGCAGTACTACGGCTCGCAGGAACTGGACGCGGCCCTGCTGCTGATCCCCCGCTTCGGTTTCCTGCCGCCCGACGATCCCCGGGTCGTCGGCACGGTCGACGCGGTCCAGGCGGCGCTCGGCCACGACGGCTTCGTACGCCGCTACGACACCGCCGCCGACGTCCCCGTGGACGGACTGCCGGGCGACGAGGGCACCTTCCTGGCGTGCTCGTTCTGGCTCGTGGACGCGCTGCACATGACGGGCCGTACGAAGGAGGCCCGGGTGCTGTTCGAGCGTCTGGTGGGGCTCGCGAACGACGTGGGGCTGCTCGCGGAGGAGTACGACCCGGTGGCCGGCCGTCAGCTGGGCAACTTCCCGCAGGCGTTCAGCCACATCGGCCTGGTGAACACCGCCCTCACCCTGTTCGGGGACAAGAAGGCAGGATAGGGGCCATGGATCTTGGACTGAAGGACCGGGTGTACGTCGTCACCGGGGCCACCCGTGGACTGGGCAACGCCGCCGCGCGCGAGCTGGTGGCCGACGGCTCGAAGGTCGTCGTCACCGGGCGGGACGAGCAGCGGGCCGTCGACGCGGCGGCCGAACTGGGCCCGAACGCGGTGGGCGTGGCCGTCGACAACGCCGACGCGGACGCGCCGGCCCGGCTGATCGCCGCCGCGCGCGAGCACTTCGGGGGCTTCGACGGCATCCTCGTGAGCGTCGGCGGGCCGCCGCCCGGGTTCGTCGCGGACACCACCGACGAGCAGTGGCAGGCCTCGTTCGAGTCGGTGTTCCTGGGCGCGGTACGGCTCGCCCGCGCGGCGGCCGGGGAGCTGGAGGCGGGCGGGGTCATCGGCTTCGTGCTGTCCGGTTCGGTGCACGAGCCGATCCCCGGGCTGACGATCTCGAACGCGTTGCGGCCCGGCCTGGCCGGTTTCGCCAAGTCCCTGGCGGACGAGCTGGGGCCGCGCGGTATCCGTGTCGTCGGACTGCTGCCCGCCCGCATCGACACGGACCGCGTGCGCGAGCTGGACGGCCTGTCCGCGGACCCGGAGGCCACCCGCGCGGCCAACGAGTCGCGGATTCCGCTGCGGCGGTACGGGACGCCGGACGAGTTCGGGCGCGTGGCGGCGTTCCTGCTGTCGCCGGCGGCGTCCTATCTGACGGGGATCATGGTGCCGGTCGACGGCGGTATGCGGCACGGTTTCTGACGCACCGTCAACTGACCCGCTCCGCGCGGTGCTTGACGCCCGTCAGCTGTACCTCCGTCGGGAGCGCGTCCAGGCCCGCCGAGTCGCGGGCGTGGGCCAGGGCGTTGGCCGTCAGGTGGTCGAGGGCGACTCCGGGGTCCACGTGGGGTTCCAGGCTGAGCCGGATGCGGGCCTCGGGTGCTGTGCGGGTGCCGGCGAGCCGCACGTGCGCGTGGGCCACGCCGTCCAGGTCGCCCGCGTCGGTGGCGAGGACGCCTTCCAGGGCCCGGCCCCGCAGCAGCGCGCCCTCGCCGTCGCCGGTGCGGACGGTGACCTCGGTGAGCCGGCGCCGCCGCAGCACCGCGACGAGCCACCACAGGGCCAGCAGGACGAGGACGGCGAGCACGGCGAGGACCGTGGGCCACCACCAGCCGTCGTGCCGCCAGCGGGTCCGCCGGGCGTCGCTCAGCAGGACGTCGTGACGGCCGTCGTAGATCCACCAGGACGGCGGCTTCACGCCCAGCCCGACCGCCAGCACGGAGCCGCCGAGCACGACCAGCACGAGACCCACGACACCGATCACCACACGGTTGACGATCCTCAGCACCGCGCTCACCCCTTCCGTCCGGAACGGCCGACGCGCAGCGACAGCGCGAGCGGCCCGGCCAACCCGAGACCGGTGATCGCGTCGCTGAGCACGGCGTCCAAGTCGGCCCGTACGTCGTCGAGTTCACGGAAATGGGACACCGCGCGGACATCGGCTTTCGTCCGGCTCGTGCGCACCCGCACCGACTGCACGCCCGAGACCTCCATGGCCCGGTCGCGCAGCACCATCGCGGCGGCGGAGCGTTGCAGGCCCGCCCGGACGTCGGCGTGGGTGCGGCGCATCGGCAGCACCTGGCGCAGGCCGGGCGTGAGTGCGAGCACGATCAGCCAGAGGCCGAGGGCGGCGGCGATGCCTGCGCCGACGAGGACCCAGGTGTCGTCCAGGGGCCGTTCGGCGAGTTGCCGGACCAGTTCGCGCCGCCAGTGGGCGGCGGGCCGCTTCGCACGCACGGCGGTGATGTCGTAGAGCAGGGCGCCCGCGCCGGCGAGCAGCAGGACGGCGACGACGGCCGCGGGGACGCGGCGTGCCGACCAGAAGCGGCCGTCCTTGCCACCGCCGTCGACTATGGGCGCGGGCCCGCGGTCCGCCGCCGGGTCGTACCCGCCGGGTCCGGGGTCGGTCTCCTTCTCGATGACCGGTAGTCGTTGGGTCGTGCCTTCGGAGCCTTGGGGCTCGCTCATCGCGTCCTCCCCTGTGCCGCGCGGTGTGCCTGTGCCGGATGCAGCCGTTCCACCTGGACGGCGACCTCGGGCACCTCCATGCCCACCAACGCGCGTACCCGCTGAACCACCTGTCGACGCACCCGAAGACAGCGGTCGCCGATGTCGCAGGGATAGTCGAGTTCGAGGTGCACGCGCACGCGTACCGTCTCGTGGTGCACGACGACGGTGGCATGCGGCGGTGCGGCGTCGGGGTGCAGCGGTCCGAGCGCCTCGCGCGCGGCCTGCGCGGCGATCTTCGCCACGACCCGGTCGGCGATCCGGGTGGCGCCCCGCTCGCCGGGCGGGACGGCCGCAGGGGGTCTGCCGCGTTCGTCGACCGCGCCGCCGGCGCCGCTCACGGACGTCACCGCCGCCGGTCGTCGCGCGAGCGGAAGAAGTCGCCGAGTTCCAGGTCCCCTTCGAGGAACCGGCCGACGACGAACCCGATGGCGCCCAGGGCGGCCACCAGCAGGAACGCGCCGAACCCGCCGAAGTATCCGGCGAAGCCCAGCGCCATTCCGGCGATCATGCCGACCACGGCCCTGCTCATCCTGCGCTCCTCAGCTCGTTCGTCGGCCCGCTGCTCGTGGGTTCATCCGTCGGCCCGGTCACTGGAGCCGGGGCTCCGGTTCGTCGTCCTCCTCGTCGGGCAGCTTCACATCGCTGACCGCGATGTTCACCTCGACGACTTCGAGTCCGGTCATCCGCTCCACGGCCGCGATGACGTTCTCCCGTACGGCCCGGGCCACGTCCGCGATCGACACCCCGTAGTCGACGACGATCTCCAGGTCGAGGGCGGTCTGCACCTCGCCGACCTCGGCCTTCACGCCCCGGGACACCGACTTCGAACCGCCGGGCACCCGGTCGCGCACGGCCCCGAAGGTGCGGGACAGCCCGCTCCCCATGGCATGCACGCCCAGGACGTCCCGGGCGGCCAGCCCGGCGATCTTCTCCACGACCCCGTCGGCGATGGTCGTGCGCCCTCTGGACGCCGGGTCGCCGCCGCCGCGTTTGGTGGGGGTCTTACGGGTCTGCAGCGGCTCCCTCTCGCCGTCGGGGTCCTGCGTCCGGTTCCGTTCCGTCATGTCGGTCATCGCCGTACGTCCCTTTCGGTCGTCGTCCTTCGACCACGGTAAGTGCGGTTCCATTCTCTCGCGCCGGGGATGCGGCAGGCTGGAGGAATGACGGCGGACTCATGGACGCGAGCGGTACGGCAGCAGTTGGGGCTCGGCAGGCTGCTGCCCCTGGGCGACCGGCGTGACGGCGCGTGGATCGCGGAGCGGGCGGCCGAGGCCGTACTGCGGGGCGTGGCGCAGCACGTACGGGGCGCGCGGCTGGGCGCGCTGCGCATCGCGCTCGCCGATCCGGAGGACGTGCACGAGCCCGCCGTACCGCCACCGCCGGGGGCACTGCCGCCCGGTCCGCTGCGGATCACGGCCGACTTCGCGGCCGGGGCGACCGAGCCCCTTCCGGCGACCGCGTCCCGGTTGCGCGCGGCGCTGGCGACGGCCGCGGCGGAGCGGCTCGGGCTGGTGGTGACGGAGGTTGATCTACAAGTGACAGCCTTGCTGGACCATATGGACGACGTTGACGGAGCGGACGATGTGGATCACGCCGCCGCCGACGTTGACCACATTGACGACCTTGACCAGATGGTCAATGTTGACGACGGCGGCGAGTCCCTGATCATCGCGGCCGCGCTCACTGTCCCGGGCGTGACCCGGCTGACCGGTGCGCTGGGCGGGCTGGGACGGGCGGTGCACATCGAGGAGCGGCAGGACGAAGGTGCGCTGCCGCGCCTGCACGCGCGCGTAGAGGTCGCCGTACGCGCGGACCACCGGGCACTGGAGGTGGCCCGGGAGGTCCGCGCGAGGGTCGGCGAGGTGCTGCCCGGTCACCCGACCGTGGCGGTGCTCGTCACGAGGATCGGCTGAACCACGGTCGGCTGACGTCTATTCGCCGACGCCGGCGAGGTCCCGCAGCCGTCGGGCCTGGGCGGCGCGCTCGGCGGCGCGCTGGTCGTCGTACGTACGCCCCTGGACGCCCTGGAGCAGCGCCTTGGTCTCGATGAGGGCGTCGCGCGGCGCCGCCAGCAGGGCTGTCGCGAGCTCGCGTACGGTGTCCCCGACCTGGTCGGCGGGCACGGCGATGTTCGCCAGGCCGGTGCTCACCGCTTCCTCGGCCGCGACGAAGCGCCCGGTCGCGCAGATCTCCAGCGCGCGGGCGTAGCCGACGAGCCCCACGAGCGGGTGGGTGCCGGTCAGGTCGGGCACCAGTCCGAGGCTGGTCTCGCGCATGGCGAACTGCACATCGTCGGCGACGACGCGCAGGTCACAGGCGAGGGCGAGCTGGAAGCCGGCCCCGATGGCATGCCCCTGTACGGCGGCGATGGACACGATGTCGCTGCGTCGCCACCAGGTGAAGCCCGCCTGGTACCCGGCGATGGCCTCGTCCAGCACGGCGTCACTGTTGTGCGCGAGGTCGATGAACGACGGTTCGCCGTCGAAGCCCTCGGGCGTGAACGCCTGCCGGTCGAGTCCGGCCGAGAAGGACTTGCCCTCGGCACGCAGCACCACGACACGGACGGAGCCCGGCAGCAACCGCCCGGCCTCCGCCAACGCCCGCCACAGAGCAGGACTTTGGGCATTGCGCTTGGCCGGGTTGGTCAGCGTCACCGTGGCGATCGCATCGTCGACGGTGAGCCGTACGCCGTCCTTGTCGAGTACGGGACCGAGGTCCTTGTCGTCCTGTTCGGGCGAAGCCATGGGGCGCCTCCGATGTGTGCGGTCAACAGAGCAGAGCTAAGTGACTGCACAGTAACCACCCGGCCGGTCAGTCGTCCGACCGGGTGGCCACCATCGAAGCCGTTGAGCCGCTCGGGGTCAGGCCGAAGCCTTCTTGCCCCGGGTCGCCCCGCCACGCCCACGGAGCGTGACGCCCGACTCACTGAGCATCCGGTGTACGAAGCCATACGAGCGGCCGGTCTCCTCGGCCAGCGCTCGGATGCTCGCACCGGAGTCGTACTTCTTCTTCAGGTCTGCCGCGAGCTTGTCGCGCGCGGCGCCGGTTACCCGGCTGCCCTTCTTCAGAGTCTCGGCCACCCGTGCCTCCTCATGGGAAGTGCGCTCTTGGTCTCCTCATGATCACCCCTCCAAGCGTTCATGGCCACCCATTCGGCAAGGTCCGTAGGACAAGGTTTTGACGACAGGAGCGCGTCCCCACAAGTGGAATGTGGAATTCCTGACGGCCGCGTCCGCACGGCCGAACGATTCGCTGCGCGAAATACCTGGTCAGAGACGCGGAACGGCCGAGCCCTTGTCGATAAAGGACTCGGCCGGGAAATTGATGTAGGACACACCTCGGTACGAGGAGATCTCACACAGATGATGGATCACCGGTAGGCCGAATGATCCATACGCCGTTGATCAAGCATTCGATCAAGCCGGTTCGATCAGGCCAGGGCGACGAGATCCGCGTAGTCCGCGCCCCACAGGTCCTCGACGCCGTCCGGCAGCAGGATGATCCGCTCCGGCTGCAGCGCCTCCACCGCGCCCTCGTCGTGGGTGACGAGAACGACGGCGCCCTTGTAGGTGCGCAGCGCCCCGAGGATCTCCGCACGGCTGGCCAGGTCGAGGTTGTTCGTCGGCTCGTCCAGGAGGAGGACGTTCGCCGAGGACACGACCAGGGTGGCGAGCGCGAGGCGGGTCTTCTCGCCGCCGGAGAGGACCCCGGCGGGCTTGTCGACGTCGTCGCCCGAGAACAGGAAGGAGCCGAGCGTCTTGCGGACCTCGACCAGGTCCAGGTCGGGAGCGGCGGAGCGCATGTTCTCCAGGACCGTGCGCTCCGGGTCGAGGGTCTCGTGCTCCTGCGCGTAGTAGCCGAGCTTGAGGCCGTGGCCCGGGATGACCTCGCCGGTGTCCGGTTCCTCGACACCGCCGAGGAGCTTCAGGAGGGTCGTCTTGCCGGCGCCGTTCAGGCCGAGGATGACGACACGCGAGCCCTTGTCGATGGCCAGGTCGACGTCGGTGAAGATCTCCAGGGAGCCGTACGACTTCGACAGGCCCTCCGCCATGAGCGGGGTCTTGCCGCAGGGCGAGGGCTCCGGGAAGCGCAGCTTGGCGACCTTGTCGGAGACCCGCACCGCCTCCAGCCCGGCGAGCAGCCGGTCGGCGCGCTTGGCCATGTTCTGCGCGGCGACCGTCTTGGTGGCCTTGGCGCGCATCTTGTCGGCCTGCGAGTGCAGGGCGGCGGCCTTCTTCTCGGCGTTCTGCCGCTCGCGCTTGCGGCGCTTCTCGTCGGCCTCGCGCTGCTGCTGGTAGAGCTTCCAGCCCATGTTGTAGACGTCGATCTGGGCGCGGTTGGCGTCCAGATAGAACACCTTGTTCACGACGGTCTCCACGAGGTCGGCGTCGTGGGAGATCACGATGAAGCCGCCGCGGTACGTCTTCAGGTAGTCGCGCAGCCAGACGATCGAGTCGGCGTCGAGGTGGTTCGTCGGCTCGTCGAGCAGGAGCGTGTCCGCGTCCGAGAACAGGATGCGGGCCAGCTCGATACGGCGGCGCTGACCGCCGGAGAGCGTGTGCAGGGGCTGGCCGAGCACGCGGTCGGGCAGGTTCAGCGCGGCGGCGATGGTGGCGGCCTCGGCCTCGGCGGAGTAGCCGCCCTTGGTGAGGAACTCGGTCTCCTGGCGCTCGTACTGGCGCATGGCCTTGTCGCGGGTGGCGCCGCTGCCGTTGGCGATGCGCTGTTCGTTCTCCCGCATCTTGCGGATCAGGGTGTCCAGGCCGCGCGCGGAGAGGATGCGGTCGCTGGCGAGCACGTCGAGGTCGCCGGTGCGGGGGTCCTGCGGGAGGTAGCCGACCTCGCCGGAGCGGGTGACGGTGCCGCCGGCGGGCTGGCCCTCGCCGGCCAGGACCTTGGTCAGGGTGGTCTTGCCGGCGCCGTTGCGGCCGACCAGACCGATGCGGTCGCCCTTGGCGATGCGGAAGGTCGCGGACTCGATGAGGACGCGGGCACCGGCGCGCAGCTCGATACCGGAGGCGGAGATCACGGTCAGACTCCAGAGCGGGGTCGTAGGCGGAAGGGGCGGCTGAGGACGTTCCCGCCGTCTAATGCGCGAGGAGAATGGCCATGGGCCAAGTCTAACGGGGCAATGCAAGCGTTTTTCCGGTGCGCGGGTGTGTTCGGCGCCACCAGGGGCGTCCCCCGTTCGGCCCCGCGCGGGCGGCGGGCGAGGATGGGCGCCAGGGGGCCACACGCGCGGAGAGCGGGGCCCATGCAGTTCGACGACGATGCCGATCTGGACACCTCCGAGGTGCAGGACGTGCGCGGCAGCCGGATTCCCGGCGGGCGCGCGACCGTGGGCGGGGGCCTCGCGGGGCTGATCGCACTACTCCTGGGGCTCTTCTTCGGCGTCGGCACCGACAACCTGGGGTTGTCGTCGGGCAGCGACTCACCGGTGGCGACCGCGTCCTCACTGGCCCAGGTGCAGTCGAGCACACCCGGTCCCCCACGGTCTTCTTCAGCGGGCAGGTCGCCACCGCCGCGTCCAGGCCGTCCCGGATGTCGGCCTCCGTGAGGCTGGTGATCAGCGGCCGCCCGGTCGGCTCGTCCTTCGTGGTCGTGGCGTGATGCGCCCACACGCCCGCGTAGCAGTCCGCCTGCAACTCCACTTTCACCGCGTTGCTGTTCGCACCGGTCCGCCCGTCCTGCGACCGGCCAAGGGTGCCCATCAGGTCCTGCACATGGTGCCCGTAATCGTGGGCCACGACATACGCCTGCGCGAACGGGCCGCCACTGGAGCCGAACTTCGTCCGAAGCTCGTCGAAGAACCCCAGGTCCAGATAGACCTTGCGGTCGCCGGGACAGTAGAACGGCCCCACCGCCGAGGTCGCCGTCCCGGGCGACGACCGGATCCAGGAGCGATTCCAGGGCCGGGTCACACCGGAGACCTGGACGCACGGGTCGGCGGCGCAGCGGCAGCAGTGGTTCTACCAGGGCTACCGGACCGGGGACATGGCGCAGTGCGACACCTTCCGCTGACGGCCCCGTGGTGCCGGTTCGCGGGGCGTTGTCAGTGGCGGGTGCAAGACTCGTCGAAAGCGATCGAAGCGGCGGAAAGACAGCGAAAGCGCACGGCACCAGACAACACCCGACGCACAAGGGAGTGATCGGCATGACAGCCAAGGACAGCGGGCGTCCCAGCATCTACCCGTCCCTGCTGTACACGGACGCGAAGGCGGCGATCCGGCAGCTCACGGAGGCCTTCGGCTTCACCGGACTCGCGGTGTACGAGGGCGAGGACGGCTCGGTGATGCACGCCGAGCTGGTGCAGGGCAACGGCGCGGTGATGCTCGGCTCCAAGGGCCGGGGCGGGCGTTTCGACGAGGCGATGAAGAGCGCGGGACCCGCCGGGGTGTACCTCGTCGTGGACGACGTCGACGCCCACCACCGACGGGCCGTGGAGCACGGCGCGGAGATCCTGATGCCCCCGACGGACCAGGAGTACGGATCACGGGACTACATGGCCCGGGACATCGAGGGCAACATCTGGAGCTTCGGTACCTACGCCCCGGAGATACCCGGGGCGACAGGTGCCTGACCCGGCCTAACTGCCCCCTGTGTGCACCTGGAAGGCAGCCCGGCGCACGGCCTTGGCGAGCGCCGGGTCGGGGTGGGCCGCGGCGAGCGCGACCAGGACCTGCACGGTGCGCGGGTGCCCTACGGCGCGCACCTCGTCGAGGAGCATGGGGACGGTCGGCTGGATCGCGGACTCCAGGTGGCGCACGAGGAGCGGGGCCTCCCCGTGATCGGCGACCGCGGCTGCGGTGTCGACCCACATCCAGGTGGCCTCCTCGCGGGTGAGGACCTCGTGGGCGTCCTCCGGGTCGATCCCGTCGTGCTCCGCGAGCCACAGCAGGGCGTACGGCCGCAGCGTCGCCTCGCCCACCGCCGCGCGGACGTCGGGCTCGGCGGGGGCGCCGACGACGCGGAGCGCCTCGAAGGCGAGGCCGCGCAGCAGGGCGTCCTCGCCGCGGGCGGCGTCGATCAGCTGGCCGACCGCGCTGCCCACGGTGCGGGCGGCGAGCCAGGCGCGGTACTCGGCGCGGGCGGCGTTCGGGCGGAGCTGGGAGCAGCCGCGGAGCATGTCCTCAGCGGACTGCTCGATGTTCCCGGCGGGGCTCTGCGCGGCCACGCAGATCTGCTCCAGCTTGACCCAGACCGCCCAGCTGCCGAGCGGGGTGAGGGTGGCCTGGGCGTCGCCGTAGGTGAGGGCACCTACGGAGGCGAGGGCGTGCAGGGCCCAGTCGAGGAGGGCGTCGAGAGGGGTCTCGCCGTCGGCCGGGGGCTGCTGGACCGGTTCGGGCTGCGGGCCGTAGGGGATCTCGCAGCGCTCGGTGCGCAGTTCGGTGACGCGTTGGCCGAGGAGGTCGAGGAGCTGGGCGACGGGGACGGGCCCGGCGGACAGCTGGAGGAAGGAGAGCACCTGCGGCATGGCCGAGACGACCTCGGCGACGGCGGAGGGCTCGTACTCCCGGGGTTCCGGGTGGGCGAGCGACCAGGCGTCGAAGAGGGCGACCCAGCCGCGCAGTACGGCGCTGTCGTCGCGGTCCCAGGCGCGCAGCCGCCAGCCGGGGCGGGCGCTGTCGCCGTGCACCTCGACGAGGCCGGCGAGGCGGGCGGTGTCCCAGTCGGCACGGACCTGAGCCGCGGTCAGGCCCAGATCCTCGGCCGCGAGTTCGGCGGTCGCTTCGGAGAGGGTGCCTTTGCCGTCGGGGCTCGCGCCGTCACGGCCGGGGCGTAGTGCGGCGTCGGCCCAGTGGGCGACGCGGGCCGCGCCGGCCAGGCCGGAGCGTGCCATTCTGGCCAGTTCCGCGGGGGCCGGTGTGCCCTCCGGAGGACGGGGTGCGGGGCGGCGCGAGCGCCGCTGGTTCATCGCTCGGGGGGCGGCGGCCAGGGGTCGCGGGCGGACGAGTCGAAGCCTGGAGTCGCGCGGGATACGGGACGTCACGGGTGCAGTCTTCCGGTTGACGGTCCGAAAACCCAAACGGAATGTCACGGCGGGCGACGGGGAGGGCCAAGGCAGGGGGTCCCGCTGGCTGCTGGGGACCGGGTTCAGGCCAGTGGTACAGGGCTAAACGGAAGGTCGGAGGGGGCGGGCCGGTGAGTGGGCCGGGGTCACATCAGCGGAGTCAGGAAGCGGCGCAGGATCTCCTCGTAGGCGGCCGGGTCGGCGTTCCACATGGCGCTGTGCGGTGCCCGGGCGACCGGCTGGAGGGTGATCAGGTCGGGGCGCCGGGCGGCGAAGCGGCGGGAGAGGGACCAGGGGGCGACGGTGTCGTCGGGGCCGTGGAAGATCAGGGTCGGCACCTTGAGCCGGGCGGGATCGGCGGCCTCGGCGATGCGGTCGCCGTGCAGACCGGTGCGGCCCTGGGCGGCGCGGACCGCGAGCGGCAGCAGCGCGCCCGGGGTGTGCCGGGCGGTGGCGAGGGCGCGCAGCGTCGTCTCCCAGTCGAGCACCGGCGAGTCCAGCACCAGGCCGGAGACGCGGTCGCGCATCCCGGAGTGGGCGGCGGCGCGCAGCGCCATGGTGGCGCCGGTGGACCAGCCGTACAGGACGACGTGCTCGGCGCCGTAGCGCACGGCGTAGCGGATCGCGGCATCCAGGTCGCGCCACTCGGTCTCGCCGAGGTGGCCCAGGCCGTCGGGGTTGCGGGGCGCGCCGAGGTCGCCGCGGTAGGCGGGGGCGAGTACCGGGAAGCGGTTGCGGTGCAGGAACTCCATGACGTTCAGGGCGAGTTCGCGGGTGGCGGCCAGGCCGTGCACCGCGATCACCCAGGTGCTGCGCGCGCCGGGTACGAACCAGGCGGGCAGGGAGCCGAGTTCGCCGGGGATGTCGATGTCGGCGTGGTCGAGGCCGAGGGCGGCGCTCGGGTTGCCGATGTGGAGGTTCGGGGTGAGCCACACCTTGTCGCGGGGGTGCAGGGTGCCGTGGGTGACGCGTTCGAGGCGGCGTACGACGGTGTGGGCGATGGGGGTCCCCCCGGTCGGGCGAAGCCGAGACCGGGGGAGGGGCGCTGTGTCGATCACGGGGCCGACGACCGCGTGGGAGCCGTCACCGGCGAGGCCGTAGGTGCCGGGGCGCAGGGAGGCCAGGTCCCGGGTGAGGGTGATCTGTCCGGCGGCGGTGGCGTGCACCGTGAGCCGTGGTTCGGTCGGCAGGGGGCGGCCGGGCGGTGCCTTCAGCGCGGCGTCGCTGGCGTACCGGCCGGCGGCGACGCCCACCGCACCGGCCGCGAGGGCCACGGAGACGGCCGCGGCCGTCGCTTTGACTGTGTGCACGGGACCAGTGTCCCGGGGGACCCGGTCACCGGCCAGCCGAAGAGGGATCGGATGGGCTCGGGGTGGTGGGTGGGGCGGTTTCGGTGGTGTGGAGCGAGGGCGATCGGCGAGAGGGGCGACCGATGGGAGAGCGCAGCCGGGCCGGGGACACGGCTGTGTCCCCGGAGGCACTCCCCCGGGGACACAGCCGCAGCGTCAGCTCTCGCCTCAGTTGTCGCTGCCGGTGCCGTCCAGGTCGCTGTCGGGGATCCAGGAGCCGTGGATGCCGCCGGTGACCCGGTGCGGGAGGTGGACGGTCGCGATCCGGTCGAGACCGGAGGCGTCCAGGACGAGGAGCTGGGAGGCGTTCTGCTTGAGGTCGGAGACGACGGTGAGCAGGTAGCCGTCGTCCTCGCGGGTGGCGCCCGCGGCGGGGACGAACACGGCCTCGCTGGGCAGCCGGGCGTCGCCTGCCTGGTGGATGCTGCGGGCGCCGGTCGCGCGGTCGTACTTGACGATGCCGTAGCCGCCGTAGCCCTCCTGGTCGGGGAAGGAGACCGCGTACTGGTAGCGGTGCTCGGCGCCGAGGAACTCCTCGTTGAGGGTGGGGAATTCGACGGCGAGGTCGTCGATGATCTGCTCGTCGACGCTGCCGGCGGTCAGGTCGACGACCCAACGGCGGGTGTAGGAGCGGGTGTTGGGCTCGGTGCCGCGGCCGGGGGCGCCGACCCACCAGTTCCAGGAGAGCTGGAAACCCTCCCGGTCCACGGCCGGGCCCTCAAGGACGATGCGGCCCTGGGCGTCCTCGTAGGCGTTTGCGGCGTGCAGCATGTTGCCCGGCTCTATGGAGAACCAGCGGATCTTCGCCGCGCCCTGCGGGCCGCGCGGCATGACGCCGATCCGCGCCGGCTGCGCGTCGTTCCAGCTGTACGGGATGCCGGAGTGCTCGCCGGGGTCGAAGGTGACGGTGCCCTCGACGAAGACCACGTGGTGGCGGGTGATGGCGAAGTCGTGCTTGAGGGAGGCGGTGGCGCCCGGGATCTCGGCACTGTGCGTGATGTGCCCCTTGGCGTCGGCGACGTAGTACATCAGGTACGGCGGGAACGGCGAGGAGCCGAAGAAGTGCAGTTCGCCGGTGACCGGGTCGGTCTTGGGGTGCGCGGTCATCGCGCTGCGCAGCTTGCCGCCGAAGTCGTGCGCGCCGACCGTGTCGAGGTCCCGGGTGAGTTCGAAGGGGAAGTTGGCCTCGCACAGCGCCAGCAGGCGTCCGGCGTGCTCGATGACATGGGTGCCGGCGGGGCTGGCCGTCAGGTCCGGGCCGTGCTCGGTCATGTAGGGGGCGCCGTCCAGGGCGGGGGTGCGCACCCAGCGGTTGCGGTACCACTCGGCGCGGCCCGCCCGCAGCCGGATGCCGTGGACCATGCCGCTGCCCTTGAACCAGTGGGTGGGGGTGACGCCGGGCTTGGGGTTGTGGCTGTTGCGGATCAGCCGGCCGGTCAACTCCGGCGGCAGGGAGCCCTCGACGGTCAGGTCGGTGGCGGTGATCTCGTCGACGGTCGGGGTGTAGTGGCCGGTCAGATAGGGCTTGTTGTCGGTGGTGTTCATGGCTGGAACCTCTCTTTTCGGACGTGCGATGACGGCTGGACTTGGATGACGGCGTGTCAGTTGTCCTGCTCCGCACGGGACTTGAGGGCGGCGAGCCAGGCGGTCAGGGAGTCGCGCAGGGCCTGGCCGAGCTCGGCGACCGCGGCGTCGACGGGGGCGCCGCTCCAGGACTCCTCGGTGTGGACGGTGACCTGGTCGCCGGAGTGCTCGAAGGTCCACACATGGACGCCGTCGATGCCGTTCGCGGGGCCGGCCCACACGATCCGCTCGCCGGATATCAGTTCGCGGACGGTGGAGGTGATGTCCAGGCCGTGGGTCTTCCAGGTGAAGGAAGTACCGGGCAGCAGGGGGCCGTTGAGGGTGGCCCGGTCGACGTCCGCGTTCCAGCTCGCCCAGGAGTCGATGTCGGTGTGCAGGTCCCAGACCCGCTCCAGCGGGGCGTCGATCGTGGTGGACAGGCGGACGACGACGGGGGCTGTCTCGTCGATGGTGAACATGTCGTTTCTTCCTCTCGATGCATCGGGTGGATCAGGTGGATGAGGTGGATCAGGTGGACTGACGGTGGTTCAGCGGGTGCGGGCGGTGGACGGGGCGGCGTCGGCGCCCGACCGGGTCTCCCCGTCCGCCGTGCGGCCACGTCGGGTCAGGAGGGCGGCGAGGACAGCGGTCGCGGCCAGGACGGCGGAGGAGACACCGAAGGCGGTGCGGTAGCCGACGGTGAGCGCTTCCACCTGCGACTGATGAACGGCCGCGTGGGCGGTGGTGGTACCCGCGAGGGTGGCCAGGACGGCGAGGCCGATGGCGCCGCCGACCTGCCGCGAGGTGTTCACCAGACCGCCGGCCAGCCCGGAGTCCCGCCGGGCGACGCCCTCCACGGACAGGGCGGTGAGCTGGACGAAGGCGATGCTCAGGCCCAGTCCGACGAGGATGCTGGGGCCGAGGACGTCGGTGAGGTAGCCGCCGTGGGCACTGATCCCGGACAGCCACAGCAGTCCGGCCGCCTCGGTCAGCAGCGCGCCGGTCACGGTCGCCACGGCACCGATCCGGCGGGAGATCCGCGAGGCGAGCGTGGAGCCGAGCATGTTGGCCGCGGCGAGCGGGAGTTGACCCAGGCCGGTGACCAGGGGGCTGGAGCCGAGGACTTGCTGCTGATAGAGCGGCAGGAAGAAGAAGAGGGCGATCCACACCGAGCCGAGCAGCGCCATCAGCGCGTTGCCGACGGTGACTCGGCCGGCGCGGAACAGGCGCGGCGGCAGCAGTGGATTCGGATGGCGCCGCTCTACGAGGACGAACGCGGCCCCCAGTACGGCGGTGACGGCGAAGGCTCCCAGGACGGTGGTGTCCGTCCAGCCCGAGCGGCGGGAGGTGGTCAGGCCCCACACGAGGGCGGTCAGCGCGAGGGTCACGGTGACGGTGCCGAGCAGGTCGAACCGGCCGCGCTCGGAGACCGGGGGCCGTGGCACGCTGACGGCGACGCCGGTCAGGATCAGGCACGAGCCGACGGCGACCGCGTAGAAGATCCACTGCCAGCCCCATGCCTGGGTGAGGACCCCGCCGAGCAGGACTCCGGCCGCGCCGCCCGCACCGGACACCGCGCCCCACACGCCAAGTGCCCTGCCCCGCCCGGGTCCTGGTGGGAACAGGTCCATCACCAGGGCCAGCGCGGCCGGGGCGATCGCCGCCGCGCCCAGACCCTGTACCGCGCGGGCCGCGATCAGGACCGGGGACGAGGTGGCCAGCCCGGCGGCCAGCGAGGCGGCCCCGAACACGGCGAGTCCGGCGAGCAGCACACGGCGTCGGCCGAGGAGGTCGGCCGTTCTTCCGCCGGTCAGCAGCAGCGCGCCGAAGGCCAGCCCGTAGGCGTTGACCACCCAGGTCGTACCGCTGTCCGACAGCCCGACACCGGCGCGGATCTGGGGCAGGGCCACGTTCACGATCGAGGTGGCGAGCATGACGGTGAACTGCGCTCCCGCCAGGGCCGCGAGCGCCGCGCGGGGGCTGCGAATGCTTTCCGTGATCCTCACGGCATCCTCCTGTGTGGTCAACCACTCACAAAAAACGGCTGAGAAATGGCGGGGCCGCATGCCCCGCCCACAGACCCGAAGGCCTGGTTACCCGGTCACACCGGGTGTCAGTAGTGCGTGATCCCCCTGGACAGCGTTCGAATCCACGGAGCATCCACCTCATCGGCTCCCATGGAGACGATGAGGTGGCACAGCATGCCGCACGCGAAGAACTCCTGGACCTGCGTCTCGGTACCGCCCGAGGCGCCGCGGACGTACTCCACCAGACGGGCGTAGCCCTGCCGGACCACCTCCCGCACCGCCGGTTCGGAGACAGCCGCGGCCTGGGCATGCAGTTGGATCAGCATCAGATCGTTGTCGCTGATCAGCTGGGCGTAGCTGTCGCCCATGGCCTCCAGCACCACCTCGGCGGAGCTGCCCTTCGCCTCGGACGCCGCCCGCTCCAGACTGGCCCGCACCTGCACGAAGCAGTACTCGACGACCGCGGTGAACAGTAGTTCCTTGTTCGGGAACAGGCGGTAGACGTAGGCCTGCGAGATGCCGGCCGCCTTCGCGACCTCGGTGGTGGTGGTGCCCCAGTAGCCACGCGCCGCGAAGGCACCGATGGCGGTGCGCAGCACCGTCTCGCGGCGCTCCTCGGCGGTGGACAACTGGCGGGGCCGTTCGCTCTTCATGTGAGTACTCAACCACTCACACTTTTCCGTGTCAACGCACTCACCACTGTCGACACCCCCGATCCCCTCACCCCCGCTGCCCATACCCCCGCAACCGCTCCCCCGCCTCCGCCACCTGCTCCCCCGACAACAGCGTCGGCGACAGCCCCGGTACCGACGACGCCGTCAGCCACAACCGGCACATCCACTCCAGCTGGGCCGTGCGGTCGAACGCCTGGTCCAGGGAGGTGCCGTAGGCGATCGTGCCGTGGTTCTGGAGGAGGCAGGCGGAGCGGTCGGCGAGGGCCTGGAGCATGTTCTCGGCCAACTCCTCGGTGCCGTATGTCGCATACGGGGCAACCCGGACCGGGCCGCCGAGGGCGCCGGACATGTAGTGGATCGAGGGGAGTTCGGGGACGAGGGTCGAGACGGCCGTCGCGTGGACGGCGTGGGTGTGGACGACGGCCTGGGCGTCGGTGTTGCGGTAGACGGCGAGATGCATGGGCAGTTCGCTCGTCGGGAGGAGGGTGCCGAGGACCTGTCGGCCCTCGATGTCGACGCCGACGGTGTCGTCGGGTGTGAGCCGGTCGTAAGGGACGCCCGAGGGTGTGACCAGGACGATGTCGCCGACGCGCACCGAGACGTTCCCGGAGGTGCCGACCACCAGGCCGTCGGACACCGTCCGGCGGGCCGTTACGACGAGTTCGTCCCAGGCGTGCGCCTCCTCAGGGCGCACACGCCTCCGCCACGGCTCCCCCACAGCCTGTGCGCCCTCCCCGACATCCCGTCCGCCCCGCTCGTCCCGCCGCCGCTCAGCCATGCCGCGATCCTGCCAGCCGGTTCCCCAACACGCGCTCGGGCGAGGGCACTTTAAGCCGGAAGCCGCACATCCGAAAGAGTACATATGGGCACGTAACGCCCACTCAAGCCGCTTGGCCGGAGACCGATCGGCATCGACAGATCCTCCAATGGCCTCTGGGGGATTTGTCGTGCACGCCGCCATTCCCGGGGGAAACATGGCCCGTGATCGCAAACCGTCCCGCCGTCGCACGCACCACGGCACCCGTCACCGCGCCCGCCTCACCGCGGCCTCCGTGACCGCGCTCGCCGTCGCCGGAGTCGCACTCGTCGAGATCCCGGCCGCCGCCGCGAGCCCCGCCAAGGGCCACGACGTCTCCTCGCACCAGAAGAACGTCGACTGGCCGAGCGCGAAGGCGCAGGGCGCCACCTTCGTCTACGTCAAGGCGACCGAGTCCACCAACTACGTCAGCCCCTACTTCGGCCGGCAGTACAACGGCGCCCGCGCCGCCGGCATCATCCGGGGCGCCTACCACTTCGCGCTCCCGGACAAGTCGTCGGGCGCGGCCCAGGCCGGCTACTTCGTGGCGCACGGCGGCGGCTGGAGGGCGGACGGCTGGACGCTGCCGCCGGCGCTCGACATCGAATACAACCCGTACGACAAGAAGCACGGCTGCTACGGCCTGAGCAAGGCGAAGACGGTCGGCTGGATCAAGGCCTTCAGCGCCGAGGTGAGGCGCGAGACGGGCCGCCGCCCGGTGATCTACACGACCGCCCACTGATGGAACACCTGCACGGGCAGCAGCACCGCCCTGGCCTCGACACACGCGCTGTGGATCGCCCGCCACGAGTCGGCGGACGCGGGCTCACTGCCCGCCGGCTGGTCGTACTGGACCTTCTGGCAGTACGACAACAGCGGCAGCCTGCCGGGGGATCAGAATCTCTTCAACGGGTCCTTGAGCCAACTGAAGAAGTTCGCCAGGGGTTACTAGGCTGTACAGACACTTCAGAGACCCCCTCAGTTCATCTTCCGTTCATTCAGGTTGCCTACGGTCAACGCGCCAACGACCTCGAACGATTGCCTGGGTAAATGGAAAGCTTCTCGCTGATTCTCGCGATTGTGGTGGTCACCGCACTCGCGTTCGATTTCACGAACGGTTTCCACGACACCGCCAACGCGATGGCCACCACCATCTCGACCGGTGCGCTCAAGCCCAAGGTCGCGGTGGCCATGTCGGCCACCCTCAACCTGGTGGGCGCTTTTCTCTCCGTAGAGGTCGCCAACACGATCTCCAAGGGTCTTGTCGACGAGAGCGGCATCCGTCCCGAGGTCATCTTCGCCGCCCTGGTCGGCGCGATCCTCTGGAACCTGGTGACCTGGCTCGTCGGCCTGCCGTCCAGTTCCTCGCACGCCCTCATGGGCGGTCTGATCGGCGCCACCATCGCCTCGGCCGGCACCGGCGCGGTCCACGGCGACGTCCTGGTCACCAAGGTGCTGCTGCCCGCGGTCGCCGCCCCGATCGTCGCGGGCGTCGCGGCGATGCTGGCCACCAGGTTCTCGTACGCGCTCAGCCGGAACTCGGACGGCAAGGCCGCCGACAAGGGCTTCCGCGTCGGCCAGATCGCCTCGGCCGGCCTGGTCTCGCTGGCCCACGGCACGAACGACGCGCAGAAGACGATGGGCATCATCACCCTCGCCCTGATCGCCGGCGGCTCCATCGCCCCCGACTCGGACCCGCCCACCTGGGTCATCCTCTCCGCGGGCCTCGCCATCGCGATGGGCACCTACATTGGCGGCTGGCGCATCATCCGCACCATGGGCAAGGGCCTGACCGACCTCCGGCCGCAGCAGGGCTTCGCCGCCCAGACCAGCGCCGCCGCGGTCATCCTGGCCTCCTCGCACATCGGCTTCTCCCTCTCCACCACGCACGCCGTCTCCGGTTCCGTGATGGGTGCGGGCCTGGGCCGCAAGGGCGGGGTCGTCCGCTGGTCGACCGCCACCCGGATGTTCGTCGCCTGGGGTCTGACGCTGCCGGCCGCCGCGCTGGTCGGCGCGCTCGCCGAGTCGGTGACCGACCTCGGCGACTGGGGCACCGCGCTGGTGGCCGTCTTCCTGATCGCCTCCAGCACCGCGATCTGGATCGTGTCCCGCCGCCAGGTGGTCGACGCCTCGAACGTCAACGAGTTCGAGGAGCCGGCCGGCGTGGTCACCGCCGCGATCGCCGCCGTCACCCCGCCCCCGTCGGTCGCCCTCTCCGAGGGCCTCACGGCGACGATCCCCTCGCCGCCCGTGACCCCGGCCCCCGTCGTGAAGTCCGACCCGGCGACCCCGCCGGCCGCCGCGGTCTGAGCCCGAGCACCCGGTCATCAAGAAGGAAGTAGAAGCATGCACATCGACTGGGCAGCCCTCGGCTCCGTCTTCGGCGTCAGCCTCGTGGTCACCGTCGCCCTGGTGGCCGTCTTCACCCTCGGCATCACCGCCCTCTCGCGCCGCGAACGGGCCACCGTCCAGGGCGACTCCGCGAACCTCGCCCTGACCGGCGCCTACGCCTGCTTCGCGGCCTGCGCGGCGGCGGTGGCGTACGGGATCTACATCATCGTGGCCTGACCGGCCGCCAGTTGGACCGAGCGTGGGGTGCGGGACGGATCACCGTCCCGCACCCCACGCTCGCGTGCTCCTTCGACGACCCGCGTGTGGGCATCAGCACACTCCTCCCCCGCAGGTCAACAGCAAGTTGACGCCCCTTCCAACCCCGTGGTGGACTGCCGGAGCCATGTACGGCGGCAGGAGAGGAAGCCGGTGCGAATCCGGCGCGGTCCCGCCACTGTCACCGGGGTAGACAACCCCGGGAGCCAGGAACTCTCACCGCCGGTCTCGTCGAACCAGGGCGTGGACACCCTGAGTGAGGACATATCGCCATGCTCGGCTGCCGTTCGAGGTCCCGTACCAGCGCAGTGTCCGACTCAGCGACCGGCTGAGCCGATGCGTGCCGATCGCGTCTTCGCGTACGGCGCCGCCGCCGGACTTCTCGGCGACCACCTGCTCGGCGATCCCCGCCGCGGGCATCCGGTCGCCGCGTTCGGCCGCGCCGCCGGTGCCGTGGAACAGCTCCTGTGGCGCGACCACCGAGGCTGGGGCGCCCTGCACACCGCCGTGTGCGTGGGCGCCACCGTCTCTCTCGCCGCCGTAGCGACTTCGGCCCTACGACCGTCCCGTACGGCCTCTGCCGCCCTCACCGCCGCCGCCACCTGGGCGGTCGTCGGCGGGACCTCCCTCGCGCGCGAGGCCGGGGTCATCGGGCGGGCACTGGAGGCCGGTGACATCGAGGCCGCGCGGGCACGCCTGCCGCACCTCTGCGGCCGGGACCCGCAGGCCCTCGACGCCGACGGCATCGCCCGGGCCGTCGTCGAGTCCGTCGCCGAGAACACCTCCGACGCGGTGGTGGGCGCCCTGGTGTGGGGCGGCATCGCGGGTGTCCCGGGTCTGCTCGGCTTCCGGGCCGTGAACACCCTGGACGCCATGGTCGGCCACAAGTCGGCCAAGTACCGCCGCTACGGCTGGGCTTCGGCCCGCCTCGACGACCTCGCCGGCTGGCCGGGCGCCCGCCTCACCGCCGTCCTCGCGACCGTCGCGGGCGGCGACCCGCGCGGAGCGGTGCGCGCCTGGCGCACCGACGCCCCCAAGCACCCGAGCCCCAACGCCGGTCCCGTGGAGGCCTCCTTCGCGGGCGCACTCGGCGTGCGACTGGGCGGGACGCTCTCCTACGGCGGCCGGGTCGAGCACCGGCCCGTGCTGAACGGTGCCGGACGCGCCGTCGCCGTACCGGACATCGATCGGGCCGTACGGCTGTCCCGGCGCGTCGGCTGGCTCGCGCTCGGGGTCAGTGTCGCCGGCCGGCTGCTGGTGAAGGGACGGAAGTCATGAGCGGCGGCGGGCTGTTGGTCGCGGGCACCACCTCGGACGCCGGGAAGAGCGTCGTCACCGCCGGGATCTGCCGGTGGCTGGTGCGGCAGGGCGTGAAGGTCGCGCCGTTCAAGGCGCAGAACATGTCCCTCAACTCGTTCGTCACGCGCGAAGGTGCCGAGATCGGGCGGGCGCAGGCCATGCAGGCGCAGGCCTGCCGCATCGAGCCGACCGCGCTGATGAATCCCGTCCTCCTCAAGCCGGGCGGCGACCGCACCAGTCAGGTCGTGCTCATGGGCAAGCCTGTTGGTGAGATGAGCGCGCGCGGCTATCACGGCGGGCGGCAGGAGCAGTTGCTCGGCACCGTGCTGGACTGTCTCGCCGAGTTGCGGGGCACGTATGACGCGGTGATCTGTGAGGGGGCCGGCAGTCCAGCCGAGATCAATCTGCGGCGGACCGACATCGTGAACATGGGCATCGCACGCAACGCACAGCTGCCCGTGCTCGTGGTCGGCGACATCGACCGCGGCGGCGTCTTCGCCTCCTTCTTCGGAACCGTGGCGCTGCTGTCGCCGGAGGATCAGGCGTTCGTCGCCGGGTTCCTCGTCAACAAGTTCCGGGGCGATGTGTCGCTCCTGGAGCCGGGGTTGGAGATGCTGTACGGCCTCACCGGACGGCGGACGTACGGCGTGCTGCCGTTCCAGCACGGGCTCGGGATCGACGAGGAGGACGGGCTGCACATCTCGCTGCGCGGGACCGTCCGCGAGTCGAACACCGCGCCGCCGGCCGGCGAGGACGTGCTGCGGGTCGCGGTCTGCGCGATCCCCCTCATGTCCAACTTCACGGACGTGGACGCGCTGGCCGCCGAACCGGGCGTCGTGGTGCGGTTCGTGGACCGGCCGGAGGAGTTGGCCGACGCCGACCTCGTCGTGATCCCGGGGACCCGGGGGACGGTGCAGGCGCTGGAGTGGCTGCGGGAGCGCGGCCTCGCCGACGCCCTCGTCCGCAGGGCCGCCGAACAGCGGCCGATTCTCGGCGTCTGCGGCGGCTTCCAGATCCTCGGCGAGCACATCGAGGACGAGGTCGAGAGCCGGCGGGGATCGGTCGACGGGCTCGGAGTACTCCCCCTGCGCGTGCGCTTCGCGCGCGAGAAGACCCTCACCCGACCCGTGGGCGAAGCCCTCGGCGAGCGGGTCGAAGGGTACGAGATCCATCACGGTGTCGCCCAACTCAGCGGCGGTGAGCCCTTCTTGGACGGCTGCCGGGTCGGCCAGACCTGGGGCACCCACTGGCACGGCTCGCTGGAGTCGGACGGGTTCCGGCGGGCGTTCCTGCGCAAGGTGGCCGCCGCGGCGGGCCGCCGGTTCGTGCCGGCCGCCGACACCTCGTTCGCCGCGCTGCGCGAGGAGCAGCTCGACCGGCTCGGCGACCTCATCGAACAGCACGCGGACACGGACGCGCTGTGGCGGCTCATCGAGTCCGGCGCGCCACAAGGACTGCCTTTCATTCCACCGGGAGCGCCCGCATGAGCACAGTGTTGTTGTTGTCGACCGCCGACACGGATCTGCTGGCGGCGCGTGCCTCCGGCGCCGGGTACCGGATCGGCAACCCGTCCCGCGTGGACGCCGGCGAGGAGCTGCCCGCGCTCATCGCGGGCTCGGACATCGCCGTCGTACGGCTGCTCGGCGGCAAGCGGGCCTGGGAGGACGGGCTCGCCGCGCTCAAGGCCTCGGGCATCCCGACCGTGCTGCTGGGCGGAGAGTCCGTCCCGGACGCCGAGTTGATGGCCGAGTCGTCGGTACCGGCCGGTGTGGTGGCCGAGGCGCTGCGCTATCTCGTCGAGGGCGGTCCTGACAACCTCACCGAACTCGCCCGCTTCCTCTCCGACACCGTGCTGCTCACGGGCGAGGGCTTCGAAGCGCCGCAGAAGATGCCCGAGTTCGGCGTCCACGGCGAGCGTGCCTTCGTCGAGGGCCGCCCGACCGTCGGCGTGCTCTTCTACCGGGCACATCACCTCTCCGGCAACACCGCCTTCGTCGACACCCTGTGCGACCGGATCGAGGCGAAGGGCGCCAACGCCCTTGCCGTGTACTGCGGTTCGCTGCGCGGTGCCGACTCCCGGCTGTACGAGATCCTCGGCAAGGCGGACGCGCTGATCGCCACCGTCCTCGCCGCGGGCGGTACGCACGCCTCGCAGGCCTCGGCCGGCGGCGACGAGGAGGCCTGGGACATCGGCGCGCTCGCCGACCTCAACGTGCCCGTGCTGCAAGGACTTTGCCTTACGTCGTCCAGGGCCGCCTGGGACGAGTCCGACGCCGCCCTCTCCCCCATGGACGCGGCGATGCAGGTCGCGATCCCCGAGTTCGACGGCCGGCTGATCACGGTCCCCTTCTCCTTCAAGGAGCGGGTCGACGACGATGGAGCCGACGTCCCGGTCTACGTCGCCGACCCCGAGCGGGCCGCGCGGGTGGCCGGAATCGCGGTACGGCACGCGAAGTTGAAGCACAAGCCGAACGCCGAGAAGAAGCTCGCGCTCGTCTTCACCGCCTACCCGACGAAGCACTCGCGGGTCGGCAACGCGGTCGGTCTTGACACGCCCGCTTCGGCGATCCGGGTGCTGGACGCGCTGCGGGACGCCGGGTACGGGGTCGACGAACACCCCGACAACGGGGACGAGTTGATCCACCGGCTCATCAACGCCGGTGGCCACGACGTCGAATGGCTCACCGAGGAGCAGTTGGCCGCCGCGCCCGCGCGGGTACCGCTCGCCGACTACCGGGCATGGTTCGACAAGCTCGAACCCGACCTCAGGCAGGGCATGTTGGACGCGTGGGGCGAGCCGCCGGGCAGCCTCTACGTCGACGGCGACGACATCGTGCTCGCGTCCCTCCAGTTCGGGAACGTCGTGGTCATGATCCAGCCGCCGCGCGGCTTCGGCGAGAACCCGATCGCGATCTACCACGACCCCGACATGCCGCCGTCGCACCACTACATGGCCGCCTACCGCTGGCTGGACAACAGCTTCGGCGCGGACGCGATCGTCCACATGGGCAAGCACGGCACCATGGAATGGCTGCCGGGCAAGGGACTTGGGCTCAGCAGCGGCTGCGCGCCCGACGCCGTACTCGGTGAACTCCCCCTGATCTACCCGTTCATCGTGAACGACCCGGGCGAGGGCACCCAGGCCAAGCGGCGCGGGCACGCCACGGTCGTCGACCACCTGGTGCCACCGATGGCGCGTGCCGACACGTACGGCGACCTGGCGAAGCTGGAGCAACTCCTCGACGAGTACGCCCTGGTGTCCGACCTGGACCCGACGAAGGCACCGGCCGTGCGCGCGCAGATCTGGACGCTGGTGAAGGCGGCCGAGCTGCACCACGACCTGCATGTGGACGACCAGCCGGACGACGCCGCGTTCGACGAGTTCGTGATGCACATCGACGGCTATCTGTGCGAGATCAAGGACGTGCAGATCCGCGACGGGCTGCACATCCTCGGCGGCGGCCCGGTCGGTGAGGCTCGTGTGAACCTCGTGCTGGCCGTGCTGCGCGCCTCGCAGGTGTGGGGCGGGCAGGCCAACGCGCTGCCGGGTCTGCGGGCCTCACTGGCCGAGCATTTCGGGCTGGTCGAGAAGGAGTTGCTGGCCGAGCCCGGCGCTCCCGTGAAGGTGCCGGTGGAGCTGACGGATCTCGTCGAGGGACCGGCCCGTTCGGCCGCCGACGCGATCGATCTGCTGGAGCAGCTGTGCCGCCGGTTCGCGGAGGGCATGGAGGCCCAGGAGTGGGACGTCACGACCGTCCCGGCGCTCGTGCGTGCCGTCATCGGCGCCGAACTCCCGGACTGCGTAGCGGTGTTGGAGTTCGCCTGCGACGAGGTGGTCCCCCGCCTCGCCCGCACCACCGACGAGATCGACCACATCCTCCTCGCGCTCGACGGGGGTTACGTCCCGGCGGGCCCCTCGGGCTCCCCGACCCGGGGGTTGGTCAACGTCCTGCCGACCGGCCGGAACTTCTACTCCGTCGACCCCAAGGCCATTCCGTCCAGGCTGAGTTGGGAGGTCGGGCAGGCGCTGGCGGACTCGCTCGTGCAGCGGTACCTCCAGGACAACGGCGAGTTCCCCAAATCCGTCGGCCTCACGGTGTGGGGTACGTCGGCGATGCGCACCCAGGGCGACGACATCGCCGAGATCCTCGCGCTGCTGGGCTGCCGTCCGGTCTGGGACGACGCCTCGCGCCGGGTGACCGGCTTCGAGATCGTGCCTGTCACGGAGCTGGGCCGGCCGCGCATCGATGTCACGGTGCGGATCTCCGGCTTCTTCCGGGACGCGTTCCCGCACGTCGTCGGGCTGATCGACGACGCGGTACGGGCCGTGGCCGACCTGCCCGAACCCCCCGAGTCCAACTACGTCCGCGCGCACGCCGACGAGGACACCGCCGAGCACGGCGACCGGCGCCGGGCCACGGCCCGTATCTTCGGCTCCAAGCCGGGCGCGTACGGCGCCGGACTGCTGCCGCTGATCGACGCGCGCAACTGGCGCAGCGACGCGGACCTCGCCGAGGTGTACGCGGTGTGGGGCGGGTACGCCTACGGGCGCGGTCTCGACGGGCGGGCGGCGCGCGGGGACATGGAAACCGCGTTCCGGCGAATTGCCGTAGCGGCCAAGAACGTCGACACCCGCGAGCACGATCTCGTCGACGCGGACGACTACTTCCAGTACCACGGCGGCATGGTCGCCATGGTCCGCCACCTGACCGGCGCCTCCCCCGAGGCGTACGTCGGCGACTCCGCGACCCCGGACCAGGTCAAGACCCGCACGCTGGGCGAGGAGACGCACCGGGTCTTCCGCGCGCGGGTCGTCAACCCCCGCTGGATGGCCGCGATGCGCCGGCACGGCTACAAGGGCGCCTTCGAGATGGCGGCGACCGTCGACTACCTCTTCGGCTACGACGCGACGGCCGGGGTCGTCGACGACTGGATGTACGAGAAGCTCAGCGCCGAGTACGTCTTCGACCCGGAGAACCGGGACTTCATGAAGAAGTCCAACCCGTGGGCGCTGCGCGGCATCACCGAACGGCTCCTCGAAGCCGCCGAGCGCGGTCTGTGGGCCGAGCCGGACGCGGACACGCTGGAGAGACTGCGGGCCACCTATCTGGAGCTCGAAGGCGACCTGGAGGGCGACGACCAGTGACAACTCCCTTTCCGTTCACGGCCGTTGTCGGCCAGGACGACCTGCGGCTCGCGCTGCTGCTGAACGCGGTGTCGCCGGCGGTCGGCGGTGTGCTGGTACGCGGCGAGAAGGGCACCGCCAAGTCGACGGCCGTGCGTGCCCTTTCGGCGCTCCTGCCGGAGGTCGCCGTCGTCCCCGGCTGCCGCTTCTCCTGCGACCCCGCCGCACCCGACCCGGCCTGCCCGGACGGCCCGCACAAGACCGGACCCGGGACCCAACGCCCCGCCCGCATGGTCGAGTTGCCGGTCGGCGCTTCCGAGGACCGGCTCGTCGGCGCGCTCGACATCGAGCGGGCCCTCGCCGAGGGCGTCAAGGCCTTCGAGCCCGGCCTGCTCGCCGACGCGCACCGGGGCATCCTCTACGTCGACGAGGTCAACCTCCTCCACGACCACCTGGTCGACCTGCTGCTGGACGCGGCGGCGATGGGCGCGTCGTACGTCGAACGCGAGGGCGTCTCCGTCCGGCACGCCGCGCGCTTCCTGCTCGTCGGCACGATGAACCCCGAAGAGGGCGAACTGCGCCCCCAGTTGCTCGACCGCTTCGGCCTCACTGTGGAGGTCGCCGCCTCCCGGGAGCCCGACCAGCGGGTCGAGGTCGTGCGGCGCAGGCTCGCCTACGACGACGATCCGGCCGGTTTCACCGAGCGCTGGGCGGACGAGGAGTCCTCCGTACGGGCCCGGATCATCGCCGCGCGTGCGCTGTTGCCGTCCGTGCGGCTGGGCGACGGGGCGCTGCGGCAGATCGCGGCGACCTGTGCCGCTTTCGAGGTGGACGGTATGCGCGCCGACATCGTGATGGCACGGACCGCGACCGCGCTGGCCGCCTGGGCCGGGCGGACCGACGTACTCGCCGAGGACGTACGGCAGGCCGCGCTGCTCGCGCTGCCGCACCGCAGGAGGCGAAATCCCTTCGACGCGCCGGGACTTGACGAGAACAAGCTCGACGACACGCTGGAGGAGTTCGCCGAGCAGGAGCAGGAGCAGACGCCCGAAGATGATGATCCGGGGCCGGACGGTCCCGACGGCCCGGGTGGCGGCGGTGGGCAGTCGCCCGAGGATGACTCGGACGGTCCTCAGGGCGGTGACACCGGTGCACAGCCGGAAGCCGGCGAGGGCGGGGAGCCGCAGCCTTCCGGTTCCGGTGAGCAGCAGCCCGTACGCGCCTCCGAGCCCTTCCGCACCAAGGCGTTGAGCGTGCCCGGGATCGGTGAGGGTGCCGCCGGGCGGCGTTCGCGGGCGCGGACCGAGCACGGGCGGACCACCGGGGCCCGGCGGCCCCAAGGGGCGCTCACCAAGCTGCACTTGGCGGCGACCGTGCAGGCGGCGGCTCCGCATCAGCTGGCGCGTGGCAGGGCCGGGCGCGGGCTGGTCGTGCGCCGGGACGATCTGCGGCAGGCGACGCGGGAGGGGCGTGAGGGCAACCTCGTGCTGTTCGTCGTGGACGCCTCCGGGTCGATGGCGGCCCGGCAGCGGATGAGCGCGGTGAAGGGCGCCGTACTGTCGCTGCTGCTCGACGCGTATCAACGGCGGGACAAGGTAGGTCTGGTGACCTTCCGCGGGTCCGCCGCCGATGTCGCCCTGCCGCCGACCTCCTCCGTGGACGCCGCCGCCGTACGGCTGGAGTCGTTGCCGACCGGAGGGCGGACGCCGCTCGCGGCCGGACTGCTCAAGGCGCGTGACGTGCTGCGGGTGGAGCGGTTGCGGGATCCCGCGCGGCGGGCGCTGGTGGTCGTGGTGACCGACGGGCGGGCCACCGGTGGGCCCGAGCCGGTCGCGCTGGCCGGGCGGGCAGCGCGGCTGTTCGCGGCCGACGGGGTCGCCTCCGTGGTCGTGGACTGCGAGTCGGGGCCCGTACGGCTGGGCCTGGCCCGGCAGTTGGCCGGTGAGCTGGACGGCACGGCGGTCACACTCGACGAGTTGCGGGCCGACTCGATCGCCGGGCTGGTCAAGGACGTACAGAGGAGGGCCGCGTAATGCCGCAGGGGCAGCCAAGTGTCGTACCGGACGACGGACTGACGACCCGTCAGCGCCGCAACCGGCCGCTCGTCGTCGTGCACACCGGCATCGGCAAGGGCAAGTCCACCGCCGCTTTCGGGCTTGCCTTGCGCGCCTGGAACCAGGGGTGGCCGATCGGGGTGTTCCAGTTCGTCAAGTCGGCGAAGTGGAAGGTCGGCGAGGAGAACGCCCTTCGGGTGCTGGGTGCTTCCGGCGAGGGCGGGTCCGTCGACTGGCACAAGATGGGCGAGGGCTGGTCCTGGGTGCAGCGCGACTCCCAGATGGACAACGAGGAGAAGGCGCGCGAGGGCTGGGAGCAGGTCAAGCGGGATCTCGCCGCCGAGACGTACCAGCTGTACGTGCTCGACGAGTTCGCGTACCCGATGCACTGGGGCTGGGTCGACACGGACGAGGTGATCTCCGTGCTGCGGGACCGTCCGGGCACGCAGCACGTGGTCATCACCGGGCGGAACGCGCCGGAGAAGCTCGTCGACTTCGCCGATCTCGTGACCGACATGTCGAAGGTCAAGCACCCGATGGACGCCGGTCAGAAGGGCCAGCGGGGTATCGAGTGGTGATGTCTTCTGTGCCTCGGCTGGTCATTGCCGCGCCCTCTTCGGGCAGCGGCAAGACCACCGTCGCCACGGGGCTGATGGCCGCGTTCGCCGCGCGGGGGCTCGCCGTTTCCCCGCACAAGGTCGGGCCGGACTACATCGACCCCGGGTACCACGCGCTCGCCACCGGGCGGGTGGGGCGGAACCTCGACGCGTACCTGTGCGGGCCGGAGTTGATCGGTCCGCTGTTCGCGCACGGGGCACGCGGGTGTGATCTCGCCGTCGTCGAGGGTGTGATGGGGATGTACGACGGGGCCGCGGGCGAAGGGGAGTTGGCGTCCACGGCCCACGTGGCGAAGCTGCTGCGGGCACCGGTCGTGCTCGTGGTCGACGCGTCCTCGCAGTCCTGGTCCGTCGCCGCGCTGGTGCACGGGTTCGCGTCCTGGGATCCGGAGGTGCGGGTCGGGGGCGTGGTCCTCAACAAGGTGGCGTCGGACCGGCATGAGGCGTTGCTGCGGGAGGCGTTGGACGCTGCCGGGGTACCGGTGCTGGGTGTGCTGCGGCGGGTGCCGCAGGTGGATACGCCGTCGCGGCATCTGGGGTTGGTGCCGGTCGCCGAGCGGCGGGCTGCGGCGGTGGAGGCTGTTGCGGCGATGGGGGCGCAGGTCGACGCCGGGTGTGATCTGGAGGCATTGCTTGCGCTGGCGCGCAGTGCCGGTGCGTTGTCCTGTGCGGCTTGGGATGCGGCTGAGGTCCTGGATTCTTCGCCCCCGCCGCCCCTTCCCTCCCCCACTCTCGGCTTCGCTCGAGCGGGGGGACCCCCATCGTCCCTGGGGGCTGCGCCCCCAGACCCCCGCTTCGGCCCCGAAAGGGCCTCGTCCTCAAACGCCGGACGGGCTGATTTTGCCCGCCCGAACTCAAAAGTGAAGGTTGCCGTCGCCGGTGGCCCCGCCTTCACCTTCTCCTATGCCGAGCACACCGAGCTCCTCACTGCGGCCGGTGCCGAGGTCGTCCCATTCGATCCCCTCCACGATGAACAACTGCCGGACGGGACACGCGGGTTGGTCATCGGAGGCGGGTTCCCCGAGGTGTACGCCGCCGAGTTGTCGGCGAACGAGCCGTTGCGCAAGGCCGTTGGCGCGCTCGCCGAGAACGGGGCCCCCGTGGCCGCCGAGTGTGCCGGACTGCTGTATCTGTGCCGAGAGTTGGACGGTCTGCCGATGTGCGGGGTGCTCGACGCCACCGCGCGGATGAGCGAACGGCTGACCCTGGGGTATCGGGACGCCGTCGCGCTGAGCGACAGTGTGCTGGCCGTGGCCGGGACGCGGATGCGCGGGCACGAGTTCCACCGGACCGTCGTCGAGCCCTGCTCGGGGGCGGCTCCCGCCTGGGGGGTACGCGCTCCCGAGCGGCGGGTCGAAGGTTTCGTACAACAGGGTGTGCACGCGAGTTATCTGCACACGCACTGGGCGGCCGAGCCCGGTGTGGCCCGTCGGTTCGTGGAGAGGTGCCGGACGTCATGAGCAACAGCAAGTTGATCGGAGTCGGGGTGGGTCCCGGCGATCCGGAGCTGGTGACCGTCAAGGGCGTCAACGCTCTGCGCGCCGCCGATGTCGTCGTGGTGCCTGTGATGGCTGCGTCCGATGGAAAAGATGGCGGGGAGCGGGGGCGTGCCGAAGCGACCGTGCTGCACTACGTGCCGGAGGAGAAGGTCCTCCGGGTCGTGTTCGCGCTCAACGAGCGGACCGACCGGGCCCGGCGCGAGGCCGCCTGGGATGCGGCGGGGGCGAAGGTCGCCGAGTTGCTCGCCGCGCACGGGGTCGTCGCGTTCGCCACCATCGGGGACCCGAACGTCTACTCCACCTTCACCTATCTCGCCCTGACCATCGGGGAGTTGGTGCCGGGAGTCGTGGTCGAGACCGTGCCCGGAATCACCGCCATGCAGGATCTCGCCGCGCGTTCCGGGGCCGTACTCACGGAAGGGACCGAGCCGTTGACACTCGTGCCCGTGACCGCCGGGTCCGCCGTGCTCAAGGACGCGCTGGCCGGGCCGGGGACGGTCGTGGCGTACAAGTTCGGGCGGCAGGCGGGCGAGGTCGCCGAGGCGCTGCGGGAGACCGGGCGGATCGAGGACGCGGTGTGGGGGTCGGCGCTCGGGCTGCCCGAGGAGTCGATCCGGCCGGCCGCCGAGCTGGACGGGGAGCCGCTGCCCTATCTGTCGACGCTCATCGCCCCCGCGCGGCGCGAGGGCGGGCGGGGCGGGAAGTTGTGACCGGTCGTAGATCAGGCCGCGAGGCCGACCACCAGCCAGATGAAGCCCGCTCCGGCGACCGTGCACAGCAGGGTCGCGGGCGCGGGGTGTTCGTGGTGGGCCTCGGGGAGGATCTCGGCGGCGGCGAGGTAGAGGAGCACGCCTCCGAAGAAGCCGAGATAGCCGCCGAGCAGCCCCTGCGGGATGCTCAGGAACGCCGTCGAGGCGGCGCCGGCCACCGGGGCCGCCGCGTCCGCGACCAGCATCGCGATCGCCTTGCGGCGGGCGTTGCCGTACAGGCTCGTGATCGTGTACGTGTTGAAGCCGTCCGCGAAGTCATGGGCGATGACCGCGAGCGCGACCGCCGTGCCCATGCCGCCGCCCACCTGGAACGCGGCGCCGATCGCGACCCCGTCCATGAAGCTGTGGCCGACCATCGCGGCGGCCGCCGTGAGGCCGACCTCGGGCGCGCGGCCGTTGCTTTCCTCGGCGCCGTGGGAGGCCTGGCGGGCGGCGAGCATGCGTTCGACCAGATGGGCCACGAGGAAGCCGGCCACGAAGAGCAGCAGGGCGGCCGGTACGCCGAAGACCTCGTGGCCCGCCGCGCGCAGCGCCTCCGGCAGCAGATCGAGGCCTACGACGCCCAGCATCAGGCCGCCGGCCAGGCCCAGGACGAGATGGCGGCGGTCGGTCACGCGCTGTGCCGTCCAGCCGCCGGCCAGCGTCATCAGGAACGCGCCGAGCGCGACGAAGACCGCCATAGTCCCCTTGCTATCCGATCAACCCCTGTTCGCGCACATCCTGGACCACTCCACCCCCACGTGTACTGACGTTCCCGTTCTGTTTGTCCCGCTTGAGAGGATCCGACCCCATGGCCGATGCCGCCGCCGATACCCCCACCGGCAAGGTGACCTTCGTCGGTGCCGGTCCCGGCGCCGCCGATCTGCTGACGTTCCGTGCCGCGCGCGCCATCGCCGAGGCCGACGTCGTGATCTGGGCGGCCAGCCTGGTCCAGGCGGAGGTTCTCGACCACGCGCGCGAGGGCGCCGAGATCCTGGACTCGGCGACCATGTCCCTGGAGGACGTCGTCGCCGTGTACGAGCGGGCTGGTGCGGAGGGGCTGCGCGTGGCGCGCATCCACTCCGGCGACCCGGCCCTCTGGGGCGGTACGCAGGAGCAACTCGACCGGTGCCGTGCGATCGGCATCGAGACCGAGATCGTCCCCGGAGTCTCCGCGTTCTCGGCTGTGGCCGCCCTCGCGCAGCGCGAGCTGACGATCCCGGAGGTCGCGCAGTCCGTCGTCCTCACCCGGCTCGGCGGCGGCAAGACGCCGATGCCGCCCGGGGAGGAGGTGCGGGAGTTCGCGCGCCACGGTACGACGATGGCGATCTTCCTGTCGGCCGCCCGCAGCGGGCAGTTGGTGCGGGAGCTGCTGGAGGGCGGCTACCCGACGGACACACCCGTCGTCGTCGCCTACCAGGCCACCTGGCCCGAGGAACTGATCGTGAAGTGCACGATCGCCACGCTGGAGGAGACGGTCAAGGAGCACAAGCTCTGGAAGCACACCCTCTTCCTGGTCGGCCCGGCCCTCGACGCCCACGGCACCCGCTCGCACCTCTACCACCCGGGTCATTTCCACGGCTACCGCAAGGCCGACCCGGAGGCCCGCCGGGCCCTGCGCTCGCGGGGTGCGAGCACGTGATCACGGTCGTCGGTACGGGGACGGGCGCGCCGGTCGCGGACGAGGTGCTCGCCGCTGCCCGGCTCGTCGTCGGCGGCCGGCGCCATCTGGCCGCCGCCACGCTCCCGGACGGCGCCGAACAGATCGTCCTCGGCCCGCTCGCGCCCGCCCTCGACACCATCGCGGCGTACGTCGAGAAGGACGAGCCGGTCGTCGTGCTGGCCTCGGGCGACCCCGGGTTCTTCGGGATCGTCCGGGCGCTGGCGGAACGCTTCGGCGCCGATGCCCTCGACGTACGCCCCGCCGTCTCCTCCGTCGCCACCGCCTTCGCCCGGCTCGGTCTGACCTGGGACGACGCGGTCGTGGTCAGCGCGCACGGACGCGATCTCCGTACGGCGGTCAACGCATGCCGCGCGCATCCCAAGGTCGCCGTGCTCACCGGACCGGGGGCCGGACCCGCCGAACTGGGGGCCGCCCTCACCCACCGGACCACCGGGCGCGTCCTCGTCGTCGCGTCCGCGCTCGGCTCCGGGGAGGAACAGGTGGAGCGGCTCACACTCGCCGAGGCCGCCGCCCGGGACTGGGGTACGGCGGTGAGTGTGGTCCTGTGCCTCGACGAGTCCCGGGGCTCGGACGGCGTACGGACGGTCGCCGGGGCCGCCGTCGGACCGGCCCAATGGGCGCTGGACGAGCGGAAGTTCGAGCACCGGGACTCGATGATCACCAAGTTCGAGGTACGGGCGCTGGCACTGGCCAGGATCGGGCCGCGGCTCGGTGAACTGGTCTGGGACATCGGCTCCGGCTCCGGGTCCGTGGCCGTCGAGTGCGCCCGGCTCGGCGCCGCCGTCACCGCCGTCGAGAAGACCCGGGACGGTGTCGAGCGGATCCGCGCCAACGCCGAGGCGCACGGCGTCGACGTCCACATCGTGCACGGGGCGGCACCGACCGTGCTGTCCGACCTCGACGACCCCGACGCCGTGTTCGTCGGCGGGGGCGGGCGCGAACTGCCCGCCATCGTCACCGCGTGCGCGCGACGGGCCCGGCGGACCGTGGTCGTCGCGATGGCCGCGCTCGACCGGGTACCGGCGGTCCGCGAGGCGCTCGGCGGTGCCGGGTTCGCGGTCGACGGGGTGCTGCTGCAGTCGTCCCGGCTCGCGCCGCTGCCGGGGGACGTGACCCGGCTGGCGGCCACCAATCCCGTCTTTCTGCTGTGGGGCGTCCGGCCTCCGGCATCTGTTGAAGGAGTTGCTCAGTGATCGGCCTCATCTCCGCCACGGCGGCGGGAGCGACGGCGCGCGACCGGCTGGCCGCCGCGTGGCCGGACCGTACGCGCGTGTACGAGGGTCCCGTCGGGGACGCCGTCCGGGCCGCGTTCGCGGAGTGCGAGCAGCTCGTGTGTTTCCTCGCCACGGGAGCCGTAGTACGGCTGATCGCCCCGCTGTTGGCCGACAAGCGGACCGACCCCGGGGTCGTGTGCGTCGACGAGGGCGGACGCTTCGCCGTCTCGCTGGTCGGCGGACACGGCGGCGGGGCCAATGAACTCGCCGTGCAGGTGGGCGAGTTGCTGGCCGCCCAGCCCGTCGTCACCACGGCCACGGACGCGGTCGGCGTGCCCGGCCTCGACACCCTCGGGTTCCCGGTGGAGGGGGATGTAGCGGGCGTCTCGCGGGCTCTGCTCGACGGCGAACCGGTCGCCCTGGACGCCGAGTTGGCGTGGCCGCTGCCGCCGCTCCCGGTGTCGGGGACGGGTGGCTCCTACGTCATCCGGGTCACCGATCGCGCCGTCGAGCCCGCCGAGCGGGAGGTCGTACTCCGGCCGCCGTCGCTCGTCGTCGGGGTGGGCGCGTCCAAGGGTGCCTCGGTGGAAGAGGTGCTGGGACTCGTCGAGAGCGCGGTACGCGACGCGGGGCTGTCCCTCACGTCCCTCGCCGAACTCGCCACCGTCGACGCCAAGTCGGACGAGCCCGGCATCGTCGAGGCGGCCCGGCGGCTCGGGGTACCGCTGGTGACCCACTCCGCCGAGGAGTTGGCGGCCGTGGAGGTGCCCAACCCCTCCGAGGCACCGCTCGCCGCCGTGGGCACCCCGTCCGTGGCGGAGGCCGCCGCGCTCGTCGGCGGGGGCGAACTCCTCGTCCCCAAGCGGAAGTCGGTACGCGCCGACGGGCGGCCCGCGATGGCGACCTGCGCCGTCGTACGGCGGCTCGCGCGCGGCCGGCTCGCGGTGGTCGGGCTCGGACCCGGCGCCCGGGACCTGCTCACCCCGCGCGCCAAGGCCGAACTCCAGCGCGCCGCCGTGCTGGTGGGGCTCGACCAGTACGTCGACCAGATCCGCGATCTGCTGCGGCCCGGGACGCTGGTCCTGGAGTCGGGGCTCGGCGCCGAGGAGGAGCGGGCCCGTACGGCAGTGACCGAGGCGCGGAAGGGGCAGGCGGTCGCGCTGATCGGCAGCGGGGACGCCGGGGTGTACGCGATGGCCTCGCCCGCGCTGGCGGAGGCCTCGGACGACATCGACGTGGTCGGAGTCCCGGGCGTGACGGCCGCGTTGGCCGCCGCCGCGATCCTCGGGGCGCCCCTCGGCCACGACCATGTGTCGATCAGCCTCTCCGATCTGCACACGCCGTGGGAGATCATCGAGCGGCGGGTGCGGGCGGCGGCCGAGGCGGACATCGTGGTGACGTTCTACAACCCCCGCAGCCGGGGCCGCGATTGGCAGCTCCCGAAGGCGCTGGCGATCCTCGCCGAGCACCGGGAGCCGGCCACGCCGGTCGGTGTCGTACGGAACGCCTCGCGGCCGGACGGATCCAGCCGCCTGACGACACTGGCGGCACTGGATCCGGCGACGGTCGACATGATGACAGTGGTGACCGTGGGCAACACGGCCACCCGGGACATCGCCGGACGCATGGTGACACCGCGCGGGTACCGCTGGCAGGCGGACCGGACAGCGCAGGAGGTGGCCGAATGATCCCCGTGGACCGAGTGATCCATCCGATCGAGGTGGAGTCCTACCGGCGGATGCGCGCCCGCCTGGACACCTCGCACCTCCCGCCGCTGACCCGCGCGGTCGTGGAGCGGGTCGTCCACTCCGCGGCCGATCTGGAGTACGCGTCCGATCTCGTCCTGGACGAGGGCGAGTTGGCGAAGGCGCACAGCGCGCTGCACGCGGGGGCACCGGTGGTCGTGGACGTGGCGATGGTCGCGGCCGGAATCACCGGGCACCCGACCGTGTGCCGGCTCAAGGACGCCAAGTCAGGTCCCGGGCTGACGCGTTCGGCGCACGCGATCCGGCTCGCCCACGAGGAGGTCGGGCCCGGCGCCCTGTGGGTGATCGGCAACGCGCCCACCGCCCTGGAGGAGTTGCTGACGCTGGACGCCTCCCCCGCACTCGTCATCGGGCTTCCCGTCGGTTTCGTCGGCGCCGTCGAGTCCAAGGCCGCGTTGCGCGAGAGCGGGCTGCCCGCCGTGAGCAACGTGTCCGAGAAGGGCGGCTCGGCGGTCGCCGCGGCCGCCCTCAACGCCCTGCTGTACCACCCCACATCACCGTCCGAGGAGAAATCGTGACCACCCCGCCGCCCGCCCTGCTCATCGCCGGACACGGCACCCGGGACGAGGCCGGAGCCGAGGCGTTCCGGTCCTTCGTACGGGAGTTGGGCCGCCGTCACCCCGAACTGCCCGTCGCGGGCGGGTTCATCGAGCTGTCGCCGCCACCGCTGGGCGACGCGGTGACCGAGCTGGTGGAGCGCGGGGTGCGCCGGTTCGCCGCCGTACCGCTGATGCTGGTGTCCGCCGGACACGCCAAGGGGGACATCCCCGCGGCGCTGGCCCGGGAGAAGGAGCGGCACGCGGGGATCTCCTACACGTACGGCCGTCCGCTGGGCCCGCACCCGTCGCTGCTGAAGGTGCTGGAGCGACGGCTCGACGAGGCGCTGGGCGAGTCGGCGCGGACGCCCGAGGACCGGGCCGATGTGACCGTGCTCCTCGTGGGGCGCGGGTCGACGGACCCGGACGCCAACGCCGAGGTGCACAAGGCGGCGCGGCTGCTGTGGGAGGGGCGCGGCTACGCGGGCGTGGAGCCGGCGTTCGTGTCGCTGGCGGCGCCGGACGTGCCGAGCGGCCTGGACCGGTGTGTGAAGCTGGGCGCGCGGCGGATAGTCGTGCTGCCGTACTTCCTGTTCACGGGCATCCTGCCGGATCGGGTACGGCAGCAGACGGAGGGGTGGGCGGCGGCGCACCCGGAGACCGAGGTACGGTCGGCAGAAGTCATCGGTCCGGAGCCGGAGTTGCTCGACCTGGTGATGGAGCGGTACCGGGAGGCGGTCAAGGGTGATCTGCGGATGAACTGCGACTCGTGCGTGTACCGCATCGCGCTGCCCGGTTTCGAGGACAAGGTGGGGCAGCCGCAGCAGCCGCACTTCCACCCGGACGACGACGGTCACGACCACGACGGTCACCACCACGGGCATCACCATCACGGTGGGCACGCCCATGCACACTGACAGAGCCCACGATCCCAAGCGCGAAACCCATGATCTCCGTCATCACGGTGATGCCGAAGTCCGGGACGACGGCGCCCGGTTGATCGACCTGGCGGTGAACGTCCGCGCGGACACCCCGCCCACCTGGCTGCGTGAGCGAATAGCCGACTCACTCACCGGCCTCGCCGCCTACCCCGACGGGCGGGCGGCGCGGGCGGCGGTCGCGGCGCGGCACGGGCTGCCGGTGGACCGCGTACTGCTGACGGCGGGTGCGGCCGAGGCCTTCGTGCTGCTCGCCCGTGCGCTGAAGGTCCATCAGCCGGTGGTGGTACACCCCCAGTTCACGGAGCCGGAGGCGGCGCTGCGGGACGCCGGGCACGAGGTGGAGCGGGTGCTGCTGCGGGAGGCGGACGGTTTCCGGCTGACCCCGGGGGCCGTCCCCGAGGGCGCGGACCTGGTGCTGGTCGGCAATCCGACGAACCCCACGTCCGTCCTCCACCCCGCCGCGGCGATCGCCCGACTGGCCCGCCCCGGACGGCTCCTGGTGGTCGACGAGGCGTTCATGGACGCGGTGCCGGGTGAGCGCGAGGCGCTCGCGGGCCGGACCGACATCCCCGGCCTCGTGGTCCTGCGCAGCCTCACCAAGACGTGGGGCCTGGCGGGGCTGCGGATCGGCTACGTCCTGGCAGCCCCCGAGACGATCGCCGAACTCGAACGGGCCCAGCCGCTGTGGCCGGTTTCCACGCCCGCGCTCGCCGCGGCGGAGGCGTGCATGGACGCACCGGCCCTCGCGGAGGCCGCCCACGCAGCCCACCGCATCGCCGCCGACCGGGCCCATCTCGTCGCCGGCCTCGCCGAGTTCGCGCCCGACGGACTCCAGGTCATGGAACCCGCCGAGGGCCCTTTCGTCCTCGTCCGCGTCCCCAACGCGGTTGCCGTCCGGCGGCACCTGCGCGACCTGGGCTTCGCGGTCCGGCGCGGGGACACGTTCCCCGGACTGGGCGAGCAGTGGCTACGGCTGGCGGTACGGGACCGGACGACGGTGAATCGGTTCTTGCAGGCGCTGGATCAGGCGGTGACGTTGGCGGGGCGGTGAGGGGAGGAGCTTTTCAGAGGCACACTTCTCAGCCAACCCCGCCTCCGCCACGTTCAGCTTCAACGGATTGACGGACACCTTGAGTTGGAGCGCGGTCGCAGCGGCCGTACGAGACGTGGTCGACGTCTTGGACAGGTCCAGCCGGACCGACCCGACCCCCGGCACCTGAACCTCCGTAGGACCACCGGCGGTCACCGTGACCCGCTTGCCGAACACAGTCACGGACCCGAGCAGATTCGACTCGGCGGAGAGCGCGGTCTTTTCGGCACTCCGCGGTGCCTGGACCTCGTTGAAAGAGACCGCGAGCGGGACGTCCACGGTCTTGTTGAGCAGGGACACGTCGAGCCCGGTGCGCAGTACGACGGCGCTCGCGCGCCCCTGGTTGGTGGTCGCGTGAGCAAACCCCGCGGGACCCCCAGAAGAGACATGCTTGGGACCCGGTAAGAATTACCCACGAAAGGTGAACCGTCAGCGATCCTGCGTCACTTCACCCCATCGTGGGTTTTCCGTGAACGCATTCGAATCGGCTGGCGACTATTCGATCACCAGCCCGTTCAGCACCACCCGTCGCGGCGACGCCAGGACGCGCACATCGGCGCGCGGGTCGGCCTCGTACACGACGAAGTCCGCCGATGCGCCCTCCTCGAGCCCGGGCCGCCCGAGCCACCGCCGCGCACCCCACGCGGTCGCCGACAGCGCCTCTACGGCCGGGATGCCGGCGGTGACCAGTTCGGCGACCTCGGCGGCGACCAGGCCGTGGGCCAACGATCCCCCGGCGTCGGTCCCGACGTACACCGGGACGCCGGCGTCGTAGGCGGCGCGCACGGTGTCGTAGCGCCGCTCGTAGAGTCGGAGCATGTGGGCCGACCAGCTCGGGTACCTGCTCTCGCCGCCCGCGGCGAGGTGCGGGAAGGTCGCGATGTTCACAAGGGTCGGGACGATTGCCACGCCCCGCGAGGCGAACAGCGGGATGAGGTCCTCGGTGAGGCCGGTGGCATGCTCGATGCAGTCGATGCCCGCCTCGACCAGGTCGCGCAACGCGTCCTCCGCGAAGCAGTGCGCGGTGACGCGCGCACCGAGCCGGTGGGCCTCGGCGATCGCCGCCTCGACCGCCTCGCGCGGCCAGCAGGCCGACAGGTCGCCGAGGTCGCGGTCGATCCAGTCGCCGACCAACTTGACCCACCCGTCGCCGCGTTGGGCTTCCTGGCCGACGTAGGCGACGAGTTCGTCCGGCTCGATCTCGTGGGCGAAGTTGCGGATGTAGCGGCGGGTGCGGGCGATGTGTTTGCCCGCGCGGATGATTTTCGGGAGGTTCTCGCGATCGTCGATCCAGCGGGTGTCGGACGGCGAGCCGGCATCACGCAGGAGCAGGGTGCCGGCGTCGCGGTCGGCGAGTGCCTGCGTTTCGGCGGTGGCCGCGTCTACGGGGCCATGGGGGCCGAGGCCGACGTGGCAGTGGGCGTCGACGAGGCCGGGGAGGGCCCAGCCGTCGACCGTGCGGACGTCATGGGCGTCGACGGGGCGGTCGTAGGAGATGCGGCCGTCGATCACCCAGAGTTCGTCACGGATGTCCTCCGGTCCCACCAGGACCCGGCCCTTTACGTGCAGCACGGCTTGATCGCTCATGGGACGCACGATAGTTCGTCGGGTGCGGGTTCATTGTGGCTGGTCGCGCCCACGCGGCGAAGCCGCATATCGATACGGCCCCGCGCCCCTAAGGGGCGCTCTCCTCGTCCTGTACTTCAGCCATCGCCGGGTCCAGTAGGCGTGACAAGAAGTGGCGGGTGCGTTCGTGTGTCGGGTTGGCGATGACCCGGTCGGGCGTGCCGTCCTCGATGATCACCCCGCCGTCCATGAACACGACCCGGTCGGCGACCTCGCGCGCGAACGTCATCTCGTGGGTGACCACCATCATGGTCATGCCCTCGTTCGCGAGCATCCGCATGACCGCCAGTACGTCGCCCACCAGTTCCGGGTCGAGTGCGGAGGTCGGTTCGTCGAAGAGCATCACCTCGGGGTCCATCGCCAACGCCCGTGCGATGGCGACGCGTTGCTGCTGGCCGCCGGAGAGGGACGCGGGGTAGGCGGCGGCCTTCTCGGACAGGCCCACGCGCCGCAGGTTCTCCGCGGCCACCTTCTCCGCCGCCGCCTTGTCCCGGCGCAGGACCCGGCGTTGGGGCAGGGTGAGGTTCTCGGTGACGGACAGGTGCGGGAAGAGGTTGAACTGCTGGAAGACCATGCCGATACGACGGCGTACGGCGTCGATGTCGACATCTGGGTCGGTGACTTCGGTACCGCCGACGAACACCTGCCCCTTCGTGGGTTCTTCGAGCAGGTTCACACAGCGCAGCAGCGTCGACTTGCCGGAGCCGGACGGGCCGATGACGCACACCACCTCGCCCTGCCCGATCTCCAGGTCGATGCCGCGCAGCACCTCATTCGTGCCGAACGACTTGTGCAGGCCGCGTACTTCGATCTCGGGGTTCCCGGGTGGGGCGGTCATCGCACGGCCTCCCCCGTCTTCGTCTCCATACGGCGCACCACGAAGCTCAGCGGGATCGTGACGAGGAGATAGCACAGGCCCGCCACCAGGATGGGCGTGGAGTTGGCGGTCGTACTGGCCAAGTCCCTGCCGTATTTGGACAGTTCGCGTTCCTCCAGGGTGACGCCGAGGAAGAGGACCAGGGAGGAGTCCTTGAAGAGGAGGACGAGTTCGTTGGTGAGGGGCGGCAGGATGATCCGGAACGCCTGCGGGACGACGATCGACACCATGGCCCGCGCCTGCGAGAAGCCGAGCGAACGGGCCGCCTCCAACTGGCCCTTGGGCACCGCCTGGATGCCGGCCCGGATCGTCTCCGCCATGTAAGCGGCGGACACCAGGCCGAGTGCGAGGGCGACCTTGCCGTACGTGCCGCCGACGATCTCCGTGCCGGGGAAGGCGAGGGGCACGGCGACGCCGACGAAGATGAAGATGAGCAGGGCGGGCAGGCCGCGGAAGATCTCGATGTAGATTCCGGCGAGCCAGCGGTACGGGCCGACGGACGAGAGCCGCATCAGCGCGACGATCATGCCGAGGACGAGTCCGAAGACGAAGCCGGACAGGGTGTAGAGCACGGTGTTCTTCAACGCCAGTGTGATGACGTCGGGGAACATCTGCTTGGCGATGCTCCACTGCGCGAACTGGTTCTTCAGGCGGCCCCAGTCGGCGGTGACCGCGAAGGCGATCACCGCGCCGAGGAACACGGTGTACTGAACTCCCTTGGACAGCCTGCGCCGTTGACGACGCGTCAGGCCCTGTACCTTGGGTTGGAGCTGGACATCGGTATCAGTCATGAGGCTGCGGGTGAGGGCGAGGCCGCCGAGGCGTCGTACGGGCCGATCCACTTCTCGTACAGCTTCTTGTACGTCCCGTCGGCCTTCGCGTCCTTGATCACCTCGTTGATGGCGGCGAGGAGCTTGGTGTTGCCCTTCTTGACCGTGAAGCCGTACTGCTCACCGGTGTTGAGGTTGTCGACGACCTGGAAGGCATCGGCGTTGGCCTTGGTCTTGAGCCAGCCCTGGACGACCGGGTAGTCGATGATGACGGCCTGGACCTGGCCGGTGCGCAGGCCGTTGAGGACGGCGTCGGAGGACTCGAAGGAGACGGGGTCGAAGCCCTTGCTCTTCGCGTAGTCCTCGCCGGTGGTCTGCGCCTGGGCGCCGAGCTTCCTGCCCTTGGTCTTCACGTCGGCGAGGGAGGTGATCCCGCTCTTCTTGTCGACGAGGACGGCCTGCGTGGCGTCGAAGTAGGGGTCGGAGAAGTCGACGTTCTTCTTGCGCTCGGCGGTGATGGTCATGCCGGCGGCGGCCAGGTCGCACTCGCCGGCGTTGAGGAAGGCACCGGTCTTGAAGTTCTCGAACGGGGTGTCCAGGATCTTCTGCTTCACGCCGAGGTTCTTGGCGACCAGGTCGATGAGGGAGACGTCGAAGCCCTGCACCTTGCCGTCGATCTCGGACTGGAAGGGCGGGTAGGGCAGGTGCGTGCAGGTCGTGAGCTGACCGGCCTTGACGAGTTCGACGCCACCGGCGGCGGTCTTCGAAGCGCTGCCGCCGCTGTCGCTCGACGTGCAGCCGGCCACTAGGACGAGTGCGGCCGTCGCGGTGGTGGCGGCCAGGGTGCGGGCCCGGCGGCCGAGGAGCGTGTTCACGGAGGCCTCCTGTGACGGAACTATGGCTTCCGATTATTCGGAGGGGCGGGGCGGACCGCTCGTGGTGAGGTGTCGGTCAGAGGGCCGTACGGGCTAAGAAGTCGCCGGTCAGAGGGGCCCCAGGAGCGCCGGTTACGCTCGTTCCCATCGATCCCCGGGACGCCTTGGTCCCCGCGAGTGAAAGAGCACCGCCGTGACGCACCCCTTCCTCGACCTGGCCCCGCTGAGTGCCGCGCACTTCGCCTCGATCGAGGACCGGGTGGCCCAGCTGCTCGGCACCGAGCAGGATGTCGTGATCATGCAGGGCGAGGCGTTGCTGCCGCTGGAGGGCGCGATCCGTTCGACGGCCGGTCCGGGCACGGTCGCGCTGAACGTCATCACCGGCCCCTACGGGCAGACCTTCGGGAACTGGCTGCGGGACTGCGGCGCGGAGGTGATCGACCTGGCGGTCCCGTTCCACACGGCGGTGGCGGCGGAGCAGATCCGAGAAGCCTTCCTCGCACGCCCGGAGATCGACTTCGTGTCCCTGGTCCACGCGGAGGCGGCGACCGGCAACACCAATCCGGTCGCGGAGATCGGCGAGGTCGTGCGCGCGCACGGCGCCCTCTTCTACCTCGACGCGGTGGCCTCCATCGGCGCGGAGCCGGTACTGCCGGACGCGTGGGGTGTCGACCTGTGCGTGATCGGGGCGCAGAAGGCGATGGGCGGCCCCGCGGGTGTGTCGGCGGTGTCGGTGAGCGCACGCGCATGGGCCCGTATGACGTCCACCCCCGGGGCCCCGCGCCGCTCGTACCTCTCGTTGCTGGACTGGAAGGACCGCTGGGTGGACGCGGGCCGCAAGACCCTCCTCCATGCCCCGGCCCAGTTGGAGATGCTCGCCCTGGAGGCATGCGTCGAGCGGATCGAGACGGCGGGCCTCGACACGGTGATGCGCCGCCACGCCGTCGCGGCCGCGGCGACCCGGGCGGGCGCGCTGGCCCTGGGCGGCGGCCTGGAGCCGTACGTCCACGACGCGACCGAAGCCGCACCGGTCGCTACGACGCTCAGGACGCCCTCGGGCGTCATCGCGTCGGAGCTGGTGGCAAGGGCCCTGGCGACGGACCCGACCCTGCCGCTGGCGGCGGGCGGCGGCGCCCTGTCGAAGGAGATGATCCGGGTCAACCACTACGGGGTCGACGCGACGGCGGACGCGGTACAGACCTCTTTGGCAGCACTGGGCGCCGCGCTGGCCGAGCAGCGGGTGCCGGTGGACCGGGAGGGGGCTCGGGCAGCCGTGGAAGGAGCGTGGCGGTAGCCCTCGGCCGCGGTACCCCCGGGGCGCCGCCCCCGGACCCCCGATCGGCCTGAACGGCCTCGTCCTCAAACGCCGGACGGGCTGAGAGTGGCAGAGGTCCGCAGTCACAGGGTTCCGAGGTCGGACGGAACTGGTTCCAGCGGGTGTTCGGGCTCGACGCGCCGCAGTGCGCCGGGCTGGCGCTGGACGATCTCGGGCGGATCCCGGACGGGCCATTGGCCGGGGTCGAGGTCAGTCTGCGGTGGGTGCTTATTCATATGGTCGAGGAGTACGCGCGGCACAACGGTCACGCCGATATCTTGCGGGAAAGCATCGACGGTATGACCGGCGCCTAATTCGGATGTAATTCCAGAATTCTTCTGCCCGATTTTCGCGCACCTAAACGCAAATAATTCGCGTAGATCTCGTGAGGGTTACGCCCTTGTGACCCGTTACACAGACAGACCGTTTTGCCCTTTATCTTCGGTCCAAATCTCCGCATATCCCCCGCGCTCGCACGCGTGATAACACAGCACAGCCCATACGTAAACCCCATCCCTCCATGCAATTCCGAATTTCCCTCGGTAAATTCAATTCGCATGACCGCCACCCGAGCAGACCTGCACATAGAGCGCCCCACGGTGGCCGACGGCGCCGCGCTCTGGCGTATTGCCAAGGACTCGAACGCCCTCGACCTGAACTCGTCGTACAGCTATCTGCTGTGGTGCCGGGACTTCGCCGGCACCTCCGCCGTCGTGCGGGACGAGCGCGGGGAACCGGTCGGCTTCGTCACCGGCTACATCCCGCCGGACCGGCCCGGCACCCTGCTCGTGTGGCAGGTCGCCGTCGACGCCGCGCAGCGTGGCCGCGGGCTGGCCGCCGGGCTGCTCGACGGGCTCACCGAGCGGGTCTCGGCCGCGTACGGACTGACCGCGATCGAGACCACGATCACGCCGGGCAACATCGCGTCCGAGCGCCTCTTCGCCTCGTATGCCGAACGCCACGGCGCCACCGTCGAGCGCACGGTGCTCTTCGAGGCCGGTGACTTCCCGGACGGACCGCACGACCCCGAAGTGCTGTACCGGATCGGCCCGTTGAGTCTCTGAGCCCCCAGCCTCTGAACCCCCCACACCCACTGAGGAGCGATTCGCGTGACCATCACCCAGCCCGATCTCAGCGTCTTCGAGACCCTGGAGTCCGAGGTCCGCAGCTACTGCCGCGGCTGGCCCACCGTCTTCGACCGGGCCCGGGGCAGCCGTATGTACGACGAGGACGGCCACGCCTACCTCGACTTCTTCGCGGGCGCCGGCTCGCTCAACTACGGGCACAACAACCCTGTCCTGAAACGGGCGTTGATCGACTACCTGGAGCGCGACGGCGTCACCCACGGGCTCGACATGTCGACCAGTGCGAAGCGCGCGTTCCTGCGGACGTTCCAGGACCTGGTGCTACGGCCCCGCGACCTGCCGTACAAGGTGATGTTCCCGGGCCCGACCGGCACCAACGCCGTTGAATCCGCGCTGAAGTTGGCGCGGAAGGTGAAGGGCCGCGAGTCGATCGTGTCGTTCACCAACGCCTTCCACGGGATGTCGCTGGGCTCGCTGGCCGTGACCGGCAACGCCTTCAAGCGGGCCGGTGCCGGTATCCCGCTGGTGCACGGCACGCCGATGCCGTTCGACAACTACTTCGACGGCAAGGTCCCCGACTTCCTGTGGTTCGAGCGGCTGTTGGAGGACCAGGGCTCCGGCCTCAACAAGCCCGCCGCCGTGATCGTCGAGTCCGTGCAGGGCGAGGGCGGCGTCAACGTCGCCCGCCCCGAATGGCTGCGCGCGCTCGCCGAGTTGTGCGAGCGCCAGGACATGCTTCTCATCGTCGACGACATCCAGATGGGCTGCGGCCGCACCGGCGCGTTCTTCTCCTTCGAGGAGTCGGGGATCGTCCCCGACATCGTCACCGTGTCCAAGTCCATCAGCGGCTACGGCCTTCCGATGTCACTGTGCCTGTTCAAGCCCGAGCTGGACATCTGGGAGCCGGGCGAGCACAACGGCACGTTCCGCGGCAACAACCCGGCGTTCGTCACCGCGACCGCCGCCCTGGAGACGTACTGGGCGGACGGTTCCGCGATGGAGAAGCAGACCCGGACCCGCGGTGAGCAGGTCGAGCAGGGGCTGATCTCCATCACGGAGGAGAACCTCGCCGACATCAAGGAGTACCGGGGCCGCGGACTGGTCTGGGGCATCGAGTTCAAGGACCCCGAGCGCGCCGGCCGGATCTGCGCCCGCGCCTTCGAACTCGGCCTGCTCGTCGAGACGTCGGGCCCGCAGGGCGAGGTCGTGAAACTGCTCCCCGCGCTGACCATCACCCCGGAGGAGCTGGACGAGGGGCTGAGCATCCTGGCCCGCGCCGTCCGCGAAACCGTTTGAACAGCCCTGACCATCTGACACCACGTCAAGGAGGCGTCAAAGCACCGTGATTGTCCGTTCGTTCAAGGAACTCGAAGGCACCGACCGGCACATCAGGGCCGCGTCCGGCACCTGGGAGAGCAAGCGCATCGTCCTCGCCAAGGAGCGGGTCGGCTTCTCGGTCCACGAGACCGTCCTCTACGCGGGGACCGAGACGTCGATGTGGTACGCGAACCACATCGAGGCAGTCGTATGCGTCGAGGGCGAGGCCGAACTCACCGACAACGAGACCGGGCAGACCTACACGATCACGCCCGGGACCATGTACCTCCTCGACGGACACGAACGGCACACCATGCGGATCAAGGAGGACTTCCGCTGCATCTGTGTCTTCAACCCGCCCGTCACCGGACGGGAGGACCACGACGAGAACGGCGTATACCCGCTACTGACCGAGCCCGAGGAGGTGTGACGAGCATGACCACCGTCACCGACATCACCGACCTGTACCCCAGCCGCGGCACCACCGAGGTGTCCGTCCCGCGCAAGGACCCCGTTGTCTGGGGCTCCCCCGACACCCCGGGACCGATCCCGGCGGCCGACCTCCAGTCCTTCGAGCGCGACGGCTTCCTCGCCATGCCGGAACTCCTCCGCGACGACGAAGTCGACGTGTACCGGCGGGAGTTGGAACGCCTGGTCGTCGACCCCGCGATCCGGGCCGACGAGCGGTCGATCGTCGAGCCGAAGTCGAAGGAGATCCGGTCGGTCTTCGAGGTGCACCGGATCAGCGAGGTGTTCGCGCGGCTCGTGCGGGACGAGCGGGTCGTCGGGCGGGCCCGGCAGATCCTCGGTTCGGACGTGTACGTCCACCAGTCCCGGATCAACGTGAAGCCGGGCTTCGGCGCGAGCGGCTTCTACTGGCACTCGGACTTCGAGACCTGGCACGCCGAGGACGGTCTGCCGAACATGCGGACCGTGTCCGTGTCGATCGCGCTCACCGAGAACCACGACACCAACGGCGGCCTCATGATCATGCCGGGCTCGCACCGCACGTTCCTCGGCTGCGCGGGCGCGACCCCCGAGGACAACTACCGCCAGTCGCTCCAGATGCAGGACGCGGGCACGCCGTCCGACGAGGCGCTGACCGACATGGCCTCCCAGTACGGCATCAAGTTGTTCACGGGCAGGGCCGGTTCGGCGACCTGGTTCGACTGCAACTGCATGCACGGCTCCGGCGACAACATCACCCCGTTCCCGCGCAGCAATGTCTTCATCGTCTTCAACAGCGTGGAAAACAAGGCAGTTGAGCCGTTCGCCGCGCCGGTGCGCAGGCCCGAGTTCATCGGCGCACGAGACTTCACCCCGATTCACTGATCGCCACCGCCCGACGCCTGCGGCCGGCCCGCCGCGGAGCGGCAATCGAACACAGCATCGGGGCGCGGGACTTCACGCCGGTGAAGTGAGGGACGAGGGCGGCGAGAGGGTCAGAGCCAGGCCAGGGCCGCGGCCTGCTCCAGTACGTTCCGCACGGCGTCCTCGTCGCCCGTCGCCCCGCGCGGCACCGCGTCGGGGGTGTGTCGCCCGCCCACCAGCAGGCAGAAGTCGACGGGATCCAGGACGAGTTCGGCCCGTACGGGCTCGTCCTCGGAACCCAGCACCCGCTCGCCCGCGCCCGTGATCGCGAGGAGCACCGGCGGCGCGGTGGGGCCGAGTGCCAGGCCGAGAATGCGGACGGCCAGCCGGACCAGCCGCCCGAGGTGTTCCTCGGGCGGCGGCGGTACATGCAGGCCGAGGGCGCGGCCCAGGTCGTCGGTGTGGATCCACGTCTCGAAGGCCCGCACCACGAAGTGGTCGGCCACGGGCAGCCTGATCCCCATCAACAGCGTTGCGCAGGACGCGAGTTCGGAGTCGCGCGCTTCCGGGGTCGCGAGGAGGTCCGCCGCCTGGGCGGACCAGTCGGCGACCGTCGCCCCGGGTTCACGGCCGTGTTCATGGGTGATGACGTCTGTCGTACGGCGGTCCCAGGCGTCCTCCCAGGCCGTGCCCTCCTCGATCCGGGACGCGGGGACTCGCGCGCCGATGCCCAGGCGTACGGCCAAGTGCTCGTCGGCGGAGAGGAGATGGGCGAGTGTCGCGTGGGCGTCCCAGTCGTGGACCACCGGAGTGCCCCAGCGGCCGTCCAACTCGGGGAGCAGGGCGCGGAGTCCGGCCACCGCGGCGGCGTACGGGGCCGCGTGCGGGGCGACTTGGGGTGCGGCGGGGCGGGTGCGCAGGGCGCGGGTCAGCACCTGCGCGTCGGCGGTGGGTTCGGCCGGGGTGCCGTTCATGGGCGGGCCGTCCAACAGGCGTACCGTCTCGCGCAGTCGGGCGGCTTCGGCGGAGCAGCTCTCGCACTCGGCCAGGTGCGGCTGGACGCTCCTGCGCTCGGCGGGCGGGAGCGCGCCGAAGGCCCAGGCGGCCAGCAGGTCCCGTACACCGTCGTGATCGGTCATCGCGCGTCCCCCTTCCTTGTCGTCATCATGCGCCTCTTTCCAGCGCCGGGTCCGGTGGGTCCGCCAAAGACTCGGCCAAGGTGCGTAACGCCGTGCGCAGGCGGGTCTTCGCGGTGCCCTCGGGGATGCCGAGTTCGGCGGCGGCCTGGCGGTAGGTGCGGCCCGCGAAGTAGGCGAGGTGCACCACTTCCCGCTGGGGTTGGGGGAGTTCGGCGAGCGCGGTGTGCAGGAGCAGGGCACGTTCGCGGTCCACGACCGTCTCGTCCGGGCCCGGTCCGGCGTCCGGGATCGCGTGCAGCGCCGAGTCGTCGGCGTGGCCGTGCTTGCGGTGTCTGGCCTCGCCGCGCACCCAGTCCACGGCCCGCCGGTGGGCCAGCAGCGACAGCCAGGTGCGCAGCGAGCCGCGGCGCGCGTCGAAGGCGTAGGGCCTGCTCCACAGTTGGGCGAAGACCTCCTGCGCCACGTCCTCGGCGGCGACCGGACTGCGGGTGACCCGTGCGGCGACCCCTCGCACCAGGCCGCCGTAGATCCGGTACGCCTCGGTCAGCGCGGACTCGTCGCCGTACACGAGCCGTCGGTGCAGCTCCGTGTCGGCGGCGGATGGTACGGACGTGCTGCTGCCCGTCGGCTGCACCGGCACCACCCCCTGGTGCCCTTCCTAGCGTCAGCGGGACAGGACGTCCAGCAGGCGGTCGACGTCCTCGGGTGTGTTGTAGAGGTGGAAGGCGGCGCGCAGGTTCCCGGCGCGATCGGAGACTTCGACTCCGGCCGCGCTCAACTCGCCCTGCCGCCGCCCGAGTCCGGGTACGGACACGATCGGGGACCCCGGGGACGGGATCGGCTCGTGGCCGAGGGTGGCGAGGCCCGCGCGGAAGCGGTCGGCCAGGTCGAGGTCGTGGGTGCGTACGGCGTCCACGCCCAACTCCTCCAACAAGGTGAGGGAGTGGCGGGCGCCGGCGTAGGAGAAGAGGGCCGGGCTCTCGTCGAAGCGGCGGGCGGAGTGGGCGAGTTCGGCGACCGGGCCGTAGCAGCTGTCCCACGGGGCCTCGCCCGCGACCCAGCCGGCGAAGACCGGGTTGAGGCCGCCGAGGTCCTCCGGGGTGACCAGGAAGGCGACCCCGCGCGGGCAGAAGAGCCACTTGAAGCCGACGGCGGCGACATAGTCGTAGGCGTCCGCGTCGAGGTCCAGCCAGCCGGCGGCCTGCGAGGCGTCGACGTACGTACGCGCCCCGTGTTCGCGTGCCGCCGCCCGGAGCGCGGGCAGGTCGGCGATCCGGCCGTCCGCGGACTGGGCGGCGCTGACCGCGACGAGCGCGGTGCCGGGGCGTACCGACTCGGCGATCCGCTCCAGCGGGACGGCGCGCACCTTGAGGTCGGCACGCATGTGGAAGGGGTTCACCACCGAGCTGAAGTCGGCCTCGGCGGTGAGGACTTCGGCGCCGGACGGGAGCGAGGAGGCGATCAGTCCGCTGTAGACCGCCACCGAGGCCCCGGCCGCCACCCGGCCGACGGGCACCCGCGTCAGGCGGGCGAAGGCGGCGCGGGACGCCTCGACGTCGTCGAACATGTCGGTCGGTGTGCCGACCGAGGCCGCCTCGACGGCGGTGTGCATGGCGGTGACGGTGCGCCTCGGGAGGAGGCCGGTGCTCGCCGTGTTGAGGTAGGTGTTCTTCGGGGCGAACTCGGCGCGGACGAGGCTCTCGAAGGTCTCCATGGCTCCACTCTGCGGTGCCGTGCGCCCCTCGTCCATTGCGCGTTTTTGCGTGAATCCTCTAAGCGATGCTTATGCGTCGCCTCTGACCTGCGGCTTTCAGGCCTGCGGCACCGCGCACCCGTCGGGGCCGCAGGCCTCCGCGTCACCGTTGTCGATCAGCTTGAGCGGTGAGTGCTCGCCCCACGCCTGGGTCAGTGCCTGGGCGAAGACCTCGGCGGGCTGGGCGCCCGAGACGCCGTACTTGCGGTCGAGGACGAAGAAGGGCACGCCGTTCGCGCCCAGTTCGGCGGCCTCGCGCTCGTCGGCGCGGACGTCGTCGGCGTAGGCGGTGGAGTCGGCCAGTACCTTGCGGGCCTCGTCGGCGTCCAGCCCGACACCGGCGGCGAGTTCGACGAGGCGCTCGTCGTCGCCGAACACGGACCGCTCCTCCGCGAAGTTCGCCTTGTACAGCGCCTGGACCAGCTCGTCCTGGCGGCCCTGCTCCTTGGCGAAGTGGAGGAGGCGGTGCATGTCGAAGGTGTTGCCGTGGTCGCGGTCGTGGGTGCGGTAGTCGAGGCCCTCGGCCGCGGCCTGCGCGCCGAGGTTGTCCTCGCCCGCCTGCGCCTGCGCCTCGCTCATGCCGTACTTCTTGGTGAGCATCTTCAGCACGGGCTGGATGTCGCCCTTGGCGCGGCCCGGATCGAGCTCGAAGGACCGGTGGACGACCTCGACGCCGTCGCGGTGCGGGAAGGCGCCGAGGGCCTTCTCGAAGCGGGCCTTTCCGACATAGCACCAGGGGCACGCTATATCGGACCAGATTTCGACGCGCATCTTCTTCGGCTCTCCAGGACGTGTGCGGTTGACGGAGACTCCCTCCGTTTCCCCCGTGAACGTTCCGCCGACCCGCTTCATTCCCCGGCGAGGGCCAGCCGCATCCCCAGATGGTGATCACCGTCGGACGGATCGGCGACCCAGCCCTGACGGAGGTAGAAGGCCTGCGCCCGTTCGTTGTCGACATGCACGTCGAGTACGGCGGTCCGCCGGGCGTCGGTCCGCCACTGCTCGACGCAGGCCGTGTGCAGGGCCGTGCCGAGGCCGGAGCGCCAGCGGTCGGGGGCGACGTGGAACTGGAAGAGCTTGACCGTGTCCGCGGGGGCGCCGTCCGGGGTGCGGAAGGAGGCGACGGCGACGACACGGCCGTCCTCGACCGCGCACAGCACATGGGCGTCGGGGCGTTCGATGGAGCCCAGCCAGGCGGCGCGCCAGTCGACGTCGGACTGCGGGAGGCCGTCGGGATAGTAGGTCGAGCGGGCGCGGAAGTGCAGGTCGGCGATGGCCTCGGCCTCGGCGGGCAGGACCGTGCGGATCATCAGGGTGTCGGTGGCGCGATCACTCGTCATGCGACCGATGACGCGACCTCCGCCGCTCCGGTTCCCAGGCGGCTGAACTGCGTCCGGTAGGCGCTCGGGGTCAGCCCGGTGCGGCGGACCAGGTGGCCGCGCAGCGAGTCAGCCGTGCCCAGGCCGCAGGCGCGGGCCACCTGGTCCATGGGGAGGGTGGTGGTCTCCAGGAGTTCCTTGGCGCGTTCGACGCGCTGGTGGAGCAGCCACTGCAGGGGGCTCACCCCGCTCTCGGCGTGGAAGCGGCGGGTGAGGGTGCGGACGCTCACGCCCGCGTGCCGGGCCAGGTCGGTGAGGGTGAGCGGCTTGTCGAGGTTGCGCATGGCCCAGCCCCGGGTGTCGGCGCAGGCGGTGCCGCGTTCGGGCGGCAGCGGGGTCTGGGTGAACTGCGTCTGCCCGCCCGGCCGTACGGGTGCGACGAGGGCGAGGCGGGCGACCTCGTTGGCGACGGCGGCGCCGTAGTCGGTGCGGATGATGTGCAGACAGAGGTCGATGCCGGCGGCGTATCCGGAGGCGGTGAGGACCTGGCCGTCCTGGACGTAGAGGACGTCGCCCCTGAGGTCGAGGGCCGGGTAGCGCTCGCGGAGCTCGTCCGCCATTCCCCAGTACGTGGTGGCGCTGCGGCCGTCGAGCAGCCCGGCCTCGGCGAGCAGGAAGGCGCCGCTGCAGATGGAGGCGACGCGTTTGCCCGCGGCGGCGGCCTCGCGGACGGCGGCGACCGCGACCGGGTCGGGTTCGTAGCGCTCGCCGGTGCCCGCGAGCACCACGGTGTCGGCGGTGCGCAGGATGTCGAGGCCCCGGCCCACCTGGAGGTGCAGGCCGCCGGTCGTCACCACCGGGCCGCCGTCCGAGCTGCAGATGGTCACCTCGTAGCCGGGCCCGCCGTCGACCTCGACCTTGGCGAAGAGCATCTCGGGGATGGCCAGGTTGAACATGGAGACGGGGGACGGCGCGACGATCGCGACGCGGTGCGGGGGCCGTTTCCTCGGCATGGCCAGAACCTCCGGCTGTATGGCGTTCCGGCCACTACTCTATGCCGTCGCGGTTCCGCAGCATGGGTACATGCCAACGACCACCACCCAACTCACGCCCCGCACCCGCGATGTGACCCCGCCCTCCCCCGCGCTCACCCTCACCGCCGCTCTCCTCGGCTTCGCGCTCATCACCCTCGACGCGTCCGTGGTGAACGTGGCGCTGCCGTCGATCGGGCAGGCGCTCGGCGGCGGGATGTCGGGCCTGCAGTGGGTGGTGGACGCGTACACGCTCTCCTTCGCCGCCCTGATGCTGTCCACCGGCGCCTTCGCGGACCGGGCCGGGGCGAGCCGGGCGTACGCGATCGGCATCGCCGTGTTCACCGTCGCCTCGGCGGCCTGCGGCCTGGCCCCGAACCTGCCGACGCTGATCGCCGCGCGCGTGGTGCAGGGTGTGGCGGCGGCCGTCGTCCTCCCGGCCTCGCTGTCCCTCGTACGACAGGCCTACCCCGAGCCGGCCAAGAGGGCGCGGGCGGTGGCCACTTGGGCGGCGGGCGGCGCGATCGCGGTGGCCCTCGGCCCGGTCGCCGGCGGTGCGCTGACCACGGTCTGGGACTGGCGCGGCATCTTCTTCATCAACCTGCCCCTGGGCGCGGTGGCACTGGCGCTACTGGTCCGCTCACCACGCTCGGAACGCCGGCCATCGCCACTCGACCTGCCGGGCCAGCTGACGGCGGTGGTGGCGCTCACCGCCGTGACCTTCGCGGTGATCGAGGGCGGCACAACGGGAGTTGTGGCCTCGCTTGTCGCCCTGGTCGCGGGCGCGGTCTTCGTCCGGGTCGAACTCCGCCAAGCACATCCCGTGGTACCGCTCGGCCTGTTCCGCAGTCGTACGGTGTCCGTGGCGGTCGCGGCGGGTGCGGCGTGCAGTGTCGCCTTCTACGGCGTGGTCTTCCTCTTCTCGCTCTTCTTCCAGCAGGTGCAGGGCCGTTCGGCGCTGTACGCCGGGCTGATGTTCCTGCCGATGGCCGGCCTGATCTCGGTGACGAACGTCGTGTCGGGCAAACTGGCCGGCCGCTACGGAGCCCGACTGCCCATGCTGATCGGGCAGTTGCTGGCCACGGCGGGCACCCTCGGCCTGCTCTTCGTCGACGAGCGCACGCCCCCGCTCCTGGTGGCCGTGCTGCTCGTGCCTATGGCCCTCGGCTGCGCCCTGACGGTCCCGCCGCTGACCATCGTGATGATGGACGCGGTACCGGCAGAGCGGGCGGGGCTGGCGGCCGGGGTGCTCAACTCGGCGCGCCAGGTGGCCGGCGGGCTGGGCATCGCCGTGTTCGGAGCACTGGTCTCCGACGGATTCACGACGGGCCTGCGGGAGAGCCTCGCGATCAGCGCGGCCCTCTTCGCGGTGACGGCCTCGCTCAGCTTCCGTCTCTCAGGTCGTCCGGCCAACTCGCCCTGAACTCAAGGTGGTCGTACGTCACGACACACCCCTCCCCCATCGGCGACTGCGTCATGAAGCCGACCAGGGCGGCGTCCGTCTCCTTCTCGTCACCGAGGGTGAAGAGCCGGACGAAGGTCCAGCGCTTGCCGTCGCGGGAGGCGTGGAAGGCGAAGGCACGACCGGTGCGACTGACTCGAAGCCATACCGAACTGCCGTCCACGGTGAAGGAGTTGGCGTCGTCCGAGTGCCCCCGGGTGACCACCGTGCAGACAGTGGGCACATCGGGCGAGTACTCCAAGCACAACTTCGCCCAGGCCCGCTCCCCGACATGGACATAGAGCACCCCGGCATCGAACGACCCCGCGAACCCGACGGTGACACGAGCGATGAGCTGAAAGTCACCGTGCGGCGCCCCGAGCAACCGGGGCGCGTCGGAGGCGGGGTCCAGCGCTTCGCCGGTGGGCGGCACAAACCGGTCCTGTCGGGGCCCTGCCCATCCACTGAGCACACCGTCCTCGTAGGACCAGTGCCCGTCGGGCCCGTAAGTACGGAGGGGGAAGGGTAGTTCGGAGAGTTCCAAGTCCATCAACTAATCATCTCAGGCCAGGGGGAGTGTTTTTCAGGGGCGCGGGGAACTGCGCGACCAGCCACAGCGGAGCGGCACACGCAACGAAACCGCACCCCCAACGGCGCTACCGCTCCAACCGCCCGTCATAACGCCGAGGCAGCCCCAGCGGATTGTCATCCCGAAGCTCCAACGGCAACAGAGCCTCAGGCGTGTTCTGATAAGCCACAGGCCGCAGCCACCGCTCAATAGCCGTACCGCCAACGGAAGTCGACGTAGAAGTCGTAGCCGGGTACGGCCCTCCGTGATGCTGCGCAGGCGCCACCGCAACACCCGTGGGCCACGCGTTCACCAACACCCGCCCGGCGAGCGGCGTGAGTTCGGCCAGAATCTCGGCCCCCCGCCCCTCCCCCGCCGCTTCCTCCGCCGACAGATGAACCGTCGCCGTAAGATTCCCCGGCAGCCGCGACAGCACGGCATTCGCCTGCGCGTCGTCGTCGTAGCGGGCCACCACGGTGACCGGCCCGAAGCACTCTTCGAGCAGCAGGTCGTACGCCCCTTCAGCCGCGAGCTTCTCCGCCGGAACCGTAAGGAACCCCGGGCTCACGGTGTGCTCGCTGCCCGCGCCGGGCGTCACCGGCGAGTCCACATCAGGGAGTTGAGTCCGCTCGGCGACACCGGCGAGGAAGTTGTCCCGCATCCGGTGGTCCAGCAGAACACCGGAGTCCGTGTCACTGACGGCGTCGGTGAGGGACTTGACCAGCCCGTCCCCGGCGGAGCCGGCCGGCACCAGCACCAGCCCCGGCTTCACACAGAACTGGCCGACGCCCAGGGTCATGGACCCGGCGAGCCCCGTGCCGATCGCCTCGGCCCGCTCGGCCGCCGCCGCCTCGGTGATCACGACGGGGTTGAGGGAGCCCAGTTCGCCGTGGAAGGGGATCGGGACGGGACGGGACGCCGCCGCGTCGAAGAGGGCACGACCGCCGCGTACGGAACCGGTGAAGCCGGCCGCCGAGACCAGCGGGTGCTTGACCAGTTCTACGCCCGCCTCGAAGCCGTGCACCAGGCCGAGGACGCCGTCCGGGATGCCCTGCTCGGCGGCCGCCCGGCGCAGCACCTTCGCGACCAGCTCGGACAGGCCGGGGTGGTCGGGGTGGGCCTTGACGACGACCGGGCAGCCCGCCGCCAGCGCGCTCGCGGTGTCGCCGCCGGGGACGGAGAAGGCGAAGGGGAAGTTGGAGGCCGAGTAGACGGCGACGACACCCAGCGGCACCTTGTAGCGGCGCAGGTCCGGGATCGGCGGGGTGGCCGTGTCGTCGGGGTGGTTGATGACGACGTCGAGGAAGGCGCCCTCGTCGACGATGTCCGCGAAGGCGCGCAACTGGTAGCAGGTGCGGGCGAGTTCGCCGTTCAGCCGGACCGGGCCGAGCGCGGTCTCCGCGTCGGCGACCTCGACCAACTGGTTCTTGGCCGCTTCGAGCTGGTCGGCCGCTCCGCGCAGGAAGGCCGCGCGGACCGCGCGGTCGGCGAGGGAACCCCGTGCGGCGTACGCGGCGCGGACGGCGGCGTCCACCTCCTGGGCTGTGGCCTCCACCGCAACCTGTTCGCGCTGCTTCCCGGTTCGGGGGTCGACACTCCAGACTGGTGCTGCTGCCACCGCGGGTCCCTCCACATGTAATGCCGCAGTTCTGGGTCATTCACCAGGCTCGTTCGATATGCTGAACGCTGTCTCTGGTGATGAATATGCTCGTGGAGACGATAACTCAAGGTTCTCGTCGAACGAAGGGGTCAAGGGCGATGTCGGCAGGCGAGACAGGCGGCGGGGCACAGGTCAAGTCCGCGGTGCGGACGGTGGAGCTGCTCGAATACTTCGCGGGCCGGCCCGGTATGCACTCCCTCGCGGCGGTCCAGGAGGCCGTCGGTTATCCCAAGTCCAGCCTCTACATGCTGCTGCGCACACTGGTGGAACTGGGCTGGGTGGAGACGGACGCCACGGGCACGCGCTACGGCATCGGCGTACGGGCACTGCTGGTCGGCACGTCGTACATCGACGGCGACGAGGTGGTCGCGGCGGCCCGCCCCACCCTGGACCGGCTCTCCGACGACACCACGGAGACCATCCACCTCGCCCGCCTCGACGGCACGAACGTGGTCTACCTGGCCACCCGCCAGTCCCAGCACTATCTACGGCCCTTCACCCGCGTCGGCCGCCGCCTCCCGGCGCACTCGACCTCGCTGGGCAAGGCGCTGCTGAGCACCTACTCGGACGAGCAGGTCCGCAAGATGCTCCCGGAGACCCTGCCCGCGCTCACCGAGCACACGATCACCGACCGCGAGAAGCTCATCGAGGAACTCCACCAGGTCCGCGAGCAGGGCTTCGCCGTGGACCGCGAGGAGAACACGCTCGGGCTGCGCTGCTTCGGCGTCGCGATCCCCTACCGCACCCCGGCCCGCGACGCGATCAGCTGCTCGGTGCCGGTGGCGCGGCTGACGCCCGCGCACGAGCAGATGGTGAAGGACGCCCTGTTCGACGCCCGCGACCGGCTCACCCTCGCCACCCGGAGGCTCTGACGCATGGAGCTCCGCATGATGGAGGTACTCATGGAGGTCGCGCTCCGCCCGGTCCACGACAGCGACCTGCCGGTCTTCTTCCGGCAGACGAACGACCCCGAGTCGCTCCGGATGGCCGCCTTCGCGCCCAAGGACCCGGCCGACCGGGACGCCTTCGACGCCCACTGGAAACGCGTCCGCGCATCGTCCGACGTGCTGCGCACGGTCCTGGTGGACGGTGACGTGGTGGGCAGCGCCGCGGTGTACGGCGAACCGGGCGAGCGCGAGGTGACGTACTGGATCGACCGCGCCTACTGGGGCAAGGGCATCGCGACGGCCGCGCTGCGCGACCTGCTGGCCGAGGTGCCCGAACGCCCGTTGCACGCGCGCGTGGCGGCCGACAACGCGGGCTCCCGGCGTGTGCTGGAGAAGTGCGGGTTCCGCGTCACCGGGCACGCCCGGGGGTTCACGAACGCTCGGGGCGAGGAGATCGACGAGCTGATGCTGAAGCTGGGTCCGTGAGCACTCGGTTTCATGAGCACTCGATGAGAAAAGCGGCGTAAGGGAACGATTCCGTCCCGTCCGCTCGTCCTCCATGCGGGATGAACAAGACGATCAGGCGCGCCTCCGTCTTCGCACTGCTCCTGGTGCTCGCCCTCCTGGTGAGGGCGACGTGGGTGCAGTTCTACGACGGCCAGGCGCTCGCGGACGACAAGGACAACCGGCGCAACGCGATCGCGACGTACGCGGACCCGCTCGGGAACATCATCGTGGCCGGGAACGCGATCACCGGCTCGACGCGGACAGGGGACAGCAGCGACCTCGCGTACAAACGCACCTACACGGACGGCAAGCTGTACGCGGCGGTGACGGGCTACGCCTCGCAGAGCTACGCGCCGACGCAGTTGGAGGGGATCTACGCGAACCTCCTCGACGGCACGGACAGTGGCCTGAAGACCGTCATGGACACGGTCACCGGGGAGCGGACGGCCCCGGGCAACGTGGTCACGACGATCGACCCGGACGTGCAGAGGGCCGCGTACGAAGCGCTCGGCGACAAGAAGGGCGCCGCGGTCGCGATCGATCCGACGACCGGCAAGATCCTCGCCGTCGTCTCGACGCCGTCCTACGACCCCTCGTCGCTGACCGACGCGAACACCGCCGCCGCTGCCTGGAAGCAGCTCAACGCCGACCCCGACAAGCCGCTGACCAACCGCGCGCTACGCCAGCCGCTGCCGCCGGGCTCCACGTTCAAGCTGGTCGTGGCGGCAGCCGCCCTGGAGAACGGGCTCTACTCCTCGGTGGACGAGAAGACAACGAGCCCCTCGCCGTACACCCTGCCGGGCACGGTCACTCCGCTGAAGAACGAGAGTTCGTCCGCGCCCTGCACGAACGCCTCGATCCGGGTCGCGCTCCAGTACTCGTGCAACACCGTGTTCGCGAAGATGGCCGTCGACCTGGGACAGGACAAGGTCAAGGCGATGGCCGAGAAGTTCGGCTTCAACGACGACAAGCTGGACATCCCGGTGCGGGCGTACCCGAGCGTCTACCCGTCGAACATGAACCAGTCGTCCACGGCCCTGACGGGCATCGGCCAGTACGACGTGACCGCCACGCCGCTCCAGATGGCCATGGTGTCGGCCGCTATAGCCAACGACGGCAAGCTGGTCTCCCCGCACATGGTGTCGGAGACCACCGACAGCGGCGGCGACGTGGTCCACAACTATGACGACAGCACGACGACGAAGGAGATCGTCAGCTCGCACACCGCCCAGCAGCTCCAGTCGGCGATGCAGACGGTCATCACCGATGGCACTGGCACGAACGCCCAGATCGCGGGCGTGACCGTGGGCGGCAAGACGGGCACGGCCCAGCACGGCGAGAACAACGACCAGTCCCCGTACGCGTGGTTCACGTCCTACGGCAAGTCCGACTCGACCGGCAAGGAGGTCGCGGTGGCGGTGGTGGTCGAGCAGTCGGACGCGGCGAGGTCGGAGATCAGCGGCAACGGCCTGGCGGCCCCGGTGGCCAAGGCGATGATGAAGGCGGCGGTGCAGTAACGCCCTGCTTTTGGTCTTTTGTCCTTAGGGGCGCGGGGCTGTGTCGATTTGCGGCTCCGCCGCGTGGGCGCGACCAGCCACGGCGGACCGCAACTGATCGCGCAGCGTCGCTACTTGACGCCCAGAATCTGCTCCACAGGGTCGATCGCGAAGTACACGAGGAACAGCGCCGACACACCCCACAGCAGCCAGTTGACCTCCTTCGCCTTGCCGAGCACCGCCTTGATCACGACGTAAGAGATGAACCCAGCACCAATACCGTCAGTGATCGAGTACGTGAACGGCATCGCCGCGATGGTCAGGAACGCCGGAATCGCGATCTCGTACTTGTCCCAGTCGATGTGCTTGACATGGGTCATCATCAGGAACCCGACGGCGATCAGCGCAGGCGCGGCGGCCTGCAACGGCACGATCGTCAGCAACGGCGTGAGGAACAGCGCAAGCCCGAACAGCCCACCGGTGATCAGGTTCGAGAACCCCGTACGCGACCCCTCACCGACCCCCGAAGCCGACTCGATATAGGCGGTGTTGGAGGAAGCGGACCCGATTCCGCCGGCGACGGCCGCGGCACCGTCGATGAACAGGACGCGACCGATGTTCGGCACCTGTCCATCGTCGTCCAGGAGACCGGCCTCCGCGCTGATACCCACGATCGTGCCCATGGCGTCGAAGAAGTCCGACAGGATCAGCGTGAAGATCAGCAGGATCACGGTGATCGCGCCGGTCTCGCCGAAGGCCCCGAACAGGCTGAAGTGACCGATGAGCCCGAAGTCGGGCGCGGCCACGATCTTGTCCGGCACCTTGGGGGTCATCAGACCCCAACTCTTGATGTCCGCCGCCGAGTTGATGATGATCGCGAGGACGGTCATCGTGACGATGCTGATCAGGATCGCGCCCTTCACCTTGCGGGCGACCAGCGCGATGGTCAGCAGTACGCCGAGACAGAAGACCAGGACGGGCCAGCCGGTCAGCCGGCCGACGGCGCCGAGCTGCACGGGGACCGTGGTCTGCGCGGCGTCCGGTATACGACTGACGAAGCCGGCGTCGACGAAGCCGATGAACGCGATGAACAGACCGATGCCGACGCCGATGGCCTGCTTGAGCTGTTGCGGGATCGCGTTCATGATCGCCTCGCGCAGTCCGGTGAGGACCAGGACGCAGATCAGGACGCCCTCGATGACGACGAGGCCCATCGCGTCGGGCCAGCTCATCAGCGGCGCCAACTGGAAGGCGACGACGGCGTTGAGGCCGAGTCCCGCGGCGATGGCGAGGGGCAGATTGCCGCCGACGCCCATGATGACCGTCATCACGCAGGCCACCAGGGCGGTGGCGGTGACCAGTTGGCCGGTGTCGAGCGAGTGCCCGAACTTGTCCTTGGCGCTGCCCAGGATGATCGGGTTCAGGACGAGGATGTAGGCCATCGTGAAGAACGTGGCGAAGCCGCCGCGTATCTCACGGCCGAAGGTGGATCCCCGTTCGGAGATCTTGAAGTACCGGTCGACGCTGTTCGCCGCCGGTGGTTCGGCACTTGGCCGGTCAGCCACCTTCTGTGACTCGGACATGCGGGTACTCCTCGTTGCCTCAGTGATCGGTGCGCGGATGCTGGCTGGATTGTTCCCGCGTTGAACCTGTTTCAGGTTTTCCCCGTGTTACGGAATCAGGGTCGACGCGCCAGTCTGTGGTCGACCTGCCAGACGGCGTTCGAAGGCCTGTACCAATCCAGCCAGTTGATCACTGCTACGCTTCCGGATCTCGTCGGGGTCACCCCCGAATGATCACGTGTCATCTACATGACACACACACCACGCAGCGAGGAGAGGTCCGCCGTGGGCACAGTCGTCGACGACGCCGCCTCCGTGGAGTTCCACGCCTTCTTCGAACGCCACTACGCCGAACTGTCGCGCCTCGCCCACCTGTTGACGGGCGAGGCGGACGCAGCCGACGATCTCGCGGCCGACGCGCTGCTCGCGCTCTGGCACCGCTGGGACCGGGTGCGCGCCGCCGACCATCCCGCTGCCTACGCCCGTGGAGTCGTCGCCAATCTGGCCCGCACCCGGATCCGCAGCGCCGTGCGCGAGCGGCGGCGGGTCGCCCTGTTCTGGTCGCAGCGCGAGGAGAAGACCGAGAACCCGGACGTGGCCGGCGTGGTCGACGTCCAAGAGGCCCTGCGCAGGCTGCCGTTCCGCAAGCGGGCCTGTGTGGTGCTGCGGCACGCGTTCGATCTGTCGGAGAAGGACACCGCGCTCGCCCTCGGTGTTTCCGTCGGTACGGTCAAGAGCCAGACGTCGAAGGGCATGGCCGAGTTGCAGCGCCTGCTCGGCCCGCAGAGCCCTCCGCTGCGGATGCACGCGGCGATGGCGCGCGGCGGCGAGACCGGAGGGAGGAACCGATGAGGCACCAGGACGTCCACGACGACGAGCTGAGCGCCCGGCTGCACGAGGCGGCCGAGGCCCACGAGCCCGACCGGGCGCGCATCCTGGCGCGGCTCGAACGCGGCATGGCCGCGCAGTCGCGTCCCGACCACCGGGCCACCCGACCGCCCGTGTTCGGCTGGGTGCGGGTCGTCAGCGCGACGGCAGCGGTGGCGAGCGTCCTCGCGATCGGCGGCTACGCGGTGGCGTCCGCGGTGAAGGGCGGCTCCCCCGCCGAGCAGACTGTGTCCGTCTCGCCGACTCCGACCCCCACGCCGTCGCCGGACGCGACGAGCCGTACCCCGATCAAGCCGGTTGCCCCGAAGCCGAGTTCGGGTTCCGGCGCCTCGCACAGCTCATCCGAGGCGAGTGCCTCCCCGACGAAGTCCGCGACCGCCTCGCCCTCCACACCCGTGCTGCCGCCGGCCTCCGGTACCCAGGACGGACCGCTGTGGTCGGACGGCTCGATCGACCCGGGCAGCAACGACTTCTGGGCGCAGAGCGACGTCACCCTGAAGACGAGCAAGCAACTCACCGCGCTCACCGTCCAGTTGAAGGTCAAGCTGACCGGCGGGGTCACCTCCGCGGGCGCCTGGCGCTCGCTGCCCGAGCAGGACTTCACGCAGACGGTGACGGAGCAGGACGGGTTCCTGGTCTACACCTGGGTGCTCAAGGAGGGCCGTACGGTCGCGGTCGGCGAGTGGGTCTTCGCCGGGCAGTACGAGCATGAGCGCGGCGGCCGGGACGCCAAGGACGACAGCTATTCGGCGGCGGGCACGGCGGCCGGCCAACAGCTGTCCGTGAAGGGCGACTTCGCGGCGCAGAAGTCGTAGCCTCCGGTCGCGGAAAATTCTTCGGGCGGGCGGCAACCCTTTCTCCATCTGTGACGACCAGGAAGCGCAAGGTTCCTCTCGCACGAGGTCACACGGAGCAAGTCGCTTGAGCACGCACAAGAAGCACCTCACCCGCAGACGGGTGCTCGGGGCCTCCGCGATCGGTGTCGCCGCCACCGGCGCGGCCGTCGCGGGCGGCACCGGCCTCCTCTCGTCCGCCTCCGCCGCAGCCTTCGGATACACCGACGACGGCTCCAACTACGTAATAACCACGGGCGCTTCACTCGTCCTCAAGATCTCCAAGTCGACCGGCGACATCACGTCCCTCGCCTACAAGGGCAAGGAGTACGAGGGCTACGGCGGCAAGCACTCGCACGTCGAGTCCGGGCTCGGCGCCTCCACGGTCACCATCAAGCAGTCCGGGTCGACGATCCTGGTGAAGGTCGCGCACGGGGCGATCACCCAGTGGTACGCGGCCCGCAGCGGCGAGAACAACGTCTACCTGTGGACGAACAAGGCGGACGCCTCCTTCACCGCGACCCGCTACATCGTGCGGGTGAAGCCGGGGCTGTTCCCCAACTCTGCTTCAGACGCGTGGGATTCGACCACGGACACGATCATCGAGGCGGGTGACGTCTGGAAGCACCCCGACGGCACCACCCGCTCCAAGCACTACTCGGGCAAGCGGACCATCGACTACGACCACGTCGGCTTCACGACGGGCTCGGTCGGCCTGTGGGTCGTCCGCTCCAACCACGAGAAAGCGTCCGGCGGCCCGTTCTACCGCTCGCTGCTGCGCCACTCGAACGAGGGCGGGGCCGGGCTGTACGAGATCCTGCACTACAACGAGGCCCAGACGGAGCCCGAACGCTTCGGTCTCCAGGGCCCGTTCGTGGTCGCCTTCACGGACGGCGGGACCCCCTCGTCCTCCCTCTTCGCGGCGAACCTCGACACGTCGTGGGTGGACTCACTGGGCATCACGGGCTGGGTGGGCAAGGCGGGGCGGGGGAAGGTGGCGGGGGTCGGCCTGAAGGGCATGGATGCCAAGTACCCCTACACGGTGGGCTTTTCCAACACGGACGCGCAGTACTGGGCGAAGGCCGCGGCCGGCACCGGCGCCTTCTCCTGCAAGGGGATGCTGCCGGGGACGTACACACTGACCGTCTTCAAGGGCGAACTCGCCGTGCACACACAGTCGGTGACGGTGGCGGCGGGCGGTACGACGTCGTTGCACACCCTGACGATCACGGGTGACCCGTCCACCGCGGCGGCGGTGTGGCGCCTGGGCAACTGGGATGGCACACCGGGGGAGTTCAAGAACGCGGAGCTGATGACGTACGCGCATCCGTCCGACGCGCGGGCGGCGAAGTGGACGGGGAACGTCACGATCGGGAGCGGGAGCGAGGCCGCGTCCTTCCCGGCGTACATCTGGAAGGACGTGAACGACGGCGTCCTGATCTACTTCAAACTGACGCCGGCGCAGGCAGCGGTAGCGCACACACTGCGGGTGGGTGTCACAACGGCGTACATCAACGCCCGCCCCCAAGTCACCGTGAACGACTGGGTCTCCGCCATCCCCACGCCTCCCACGCAGCCCTCGACGCGCGATCTCACCACAGGTTCGTACCGCGGAAACAACCACACGTTCGTTTTCAACGTCCCTTCCAGTGCGTGGAGTTCAGACGCGACGCAGTACAACGTCCTGAAGATCAACGCCGTCAGTGGTTCGACAGGCTCGGGCTTCCTCAGCCCGGGCACGTCGTTCGACTGCATTGACCTGCTGATCTGAGCCCCCCTCGGTCAGCAGAGCGACGCCCCTGCCGGTGACGACCGGCGGGGGCGTCGTCCATCCGGCGGCTCGGGAGAAACCCAGCCGCTCGTGCGCCGTATGTGCAGGTGGCTGTCACGGAGGAAGGCGGGCGGCTGCGAAGGTGTCGAAGGCCGGGTCGGTGACTGCGTCCAGGGCGCGGGGTGCCACTCCCCGTCCGCGAGCGGGCGAGGCGGTCCAGTAGCCCACCTCGGCGGCCGACTTGCCGGGGCTGACGTCCTTGAGAACCACATTGCGCACCAACTGCTCCCGAACTGAGCCAGGTTGGGCCCCAAGCACGGCGAACCCGAACCGCTCCCCCGCTACCCAACCCCGCTCCTGGTCCCGCACTCACCGCGCCCCGTCAACCTCGTTGTCGACGACGGAAGTTATCGACTGACGCAGGACGGGATCCTGGCCCGCGTCGACCAGCGCGGGAACGTCCGCGATGCGCCAGGGGCGGAGAGCGAGAGCGGGGACGGTCGGGGTCGCGGCCACGTGAAGTACGACGGGAGCAATCATGAACTGATTATGGGTAGCGGCGATTTCACCCTGCCGCACCTCGCACCTCGGGTCTCGCGACTGCCCAGACATCATCGCGCTGTCCGGACGCGCAGAGCCTGAACGGACCAATCGAGCACCGGAGCCAGACTCTCCGGGGCGGGCCAGCCGTTGACCACCGCGAGCAACTGGAGATACCGCTCCCGGCGGGGGTCGTTCACGCTCTCCAGCCGAGTCGCCAGCCGGCGCCGAAGCTCGATGTCGTCGGGGCAGCCGAGGAAGTCCGCGTAGTACACCGCAACCGCCGCGACGAACGGATCGGCCTGAGGCGAGACCGGGTCGATACCGGCGGCGAGAGCCGGCCCGGCCTGCTCACGCACGGCTGCGGCGATATCGCGGCGCGGGACCGTCGTATCGCCTCGGGCCTGCTCGGCGGCCTGGTCCTCGGCCAACTGCCGCACGGAGGTGCGGAATTCAGGGTCAAGGGACAGTTCGGCCAACTCCACCCACGCCTGGACCTGTTCCGCATCCGGGTTGTCGGGCAGCTCAGGGGTCATCGATCGCCTGACCCCGGCGAACGCGGGGGCGGCGGCGACAAGGCCACCGAAGACTGCGTCGAGGAACTCGCCGACCAGACGTCGGCGTTCGTCCTCGGAGAGCTGGGCCAGCCGGTGCATGAGTTCCGTCTCCTCAGGTGTCGACCCAAGCTCGGCCACCGCCGTCAGCACCGCTTGCCGCAGACGCAGAACACGGATCTGCACGGCCAGCGCTTCGGCGTGCGCCGCGGCGACCTCGGGAAGCGACAGCTCACGGTCCACGACCTTCCGGATCGTGGAGAGGTCAAGTCCTAGCCTCGCCGTTTCAGTCGGCTCGAGTGGGCCGAACTGGTCTCAATGGCCGTGGCTGTTGGCTGTTTCTCATCCGGTGGGCATGGCTGGGGCCCGGCGCGTGGTCGGGTGCTCCAGGTCCTCGTGTAGTGGGCGGTCAGGGAGGATGCCACTGGTCAGGTGGCCGGTCTCGACAGGGCCGCGAGGCAGGCGAAAGCGTTCGCCAGCTCGTGCCGCCATGGCCAGGTGGCGGCGATCTTCAGGTGGAGGCGGCGGCCTCCGCGGGTGAGGCGGGCGGCTGCGTGCAGCAGCTGGTAGCGGAGCTTCTTGGGCTCGGCACCGGCGAGTTCGCCGTGCAGGAGCAGGGTGCGGGTCCAGGCGAGCAGGTCGATCGCGGTCAGGGACAGCTCCAGCCAGGCCGCGTTGATCTGGAAGTGGCGGGAGGGGAAGCGGCCGAAGCCGGTGGTCTTGCCGCAGCGGATGCGGTCCTCGACCCGGGCGTGTGCGCGGTGGCGGACCTCCAGATGCTGCACGGAGCCCTCGCCGTAGGGGGTGTCGGTGAGGAAGACCTGGTGGCGCATGCCTTCATCGAGGTCGAACAGGGAGAGCTGGGCACCGGGGTGCGGTCGCTCGCGGCGGACGATGATACGGGTGCCGTCGGGATATCCGATCAGGTCGACGATGCCGGTCAGTTCGGCGACCTCGGCCGTGCCGCGCAGGGATCCGTCCTGTTCCAGGGCCGGGTGCCAGACCTGCCGGGGCAGGGCCCGGATCGCGCGGCGGACCGGTTCAGTGACGGGGTGTCCGACGGAGAAGCGTGTTTGGATGCCCTGTCGGCGCAGGTTGCGCAGGTGGGCCAGGAACGCTTTGGCGCCGCCTGCGCTGTCGGCGCGGATGAGGATGTCGTTGCCGTGGCGATGGGCATCGGGGATCTGGGCGAGGGCGGCGTCCAGGACGGTGATGTGGTCGGCTGCGGTGTTCGCGCCGGCGTTGCCCGGCCGTAGCAGGCCGGCCAGAGCCTCGCCGGTGTTGTCAAGGAAGCACAGCAGCGGATGGAAGCCGAAGCCGTGTTTGTAGGTGGCGGCTGCCTGTTCCTTCTCGGAGTGGCAGGCGACGAGGGTGGCGTCGAGGTCCAGGACCAGGCCGGGCAGGTCGCGTCCGCCCGCGAGGGAGACCGGTATCCCGCGCTGGGTCTCGGCGGCCTGCAGCCATGCGGTCTCCCGGGCGGCGGCGCGGGCCGTGCGCAGTGCCGCGAGTGTGGTGGTGTCGATGTCGGCCAGGACGCGCCAGGCGGTGGGGGTGGAGGCCACCGGGCCGAACACCTCGCGCTGGTCGCGCAGGAGGGTCAGGTCGGCTATCGCTTCACCGCCGTCGGCGAGCGTCACCGCCAGGTCCACCGCCACCCTGCCTGGGTCGTGGCCGGTGCCGCGCGGCCGCAACCGGTGCAGCGCGTTGGACAAGGAGCCGGTCAGGCCCGTGGCGTCGGCGAGATCGGCCAGCAGGCGGGATCCCGCGTGGCTGACCACTCCGCGACCGTCGGCCGAGACGACAAGCTTGGGACGCGACCCGGTAGTGTTCACGCAGAAAGTGCCTTCCTGCTGTGGTGACAGAAGCCCTGGACAAGCCTCATCATCCCAGCTCAGAAGGCACTTTCGTGTTTCCGCTCAAGATCCGGACACAGCAACAAGTGAAACGCGCAGGCTAGGCGAGCGTCGACGCCTTCGCCGACCGCGTCGACGACTCCGGCCGCGTCGCTGTGCGGGATCACCCGCGGATACGGCATCGCCGAGCCGAGCCAGCCGCGCCGCTTCTTGGTCTCGCCGGGGGTGACGCCCAATACCGCTCCCGGACCCGGACTTCGCCGGGGCCGGGAGCGAGGTCCGGCAGCTCGTCGACCTACTACGTCGGCATCACCTACGTCCCCACCTACCTCGGCGCTGTCAGCGGCTTCGGCGAGGCCGACTTGCTGCGGCTGTCCACCGTCGCCGCGTTCGCCGTCATCGTCGTCACACCGTTCGCAGGAGCCCTGTCCGACCGCATCGGCCAACGCCCCGCACTCATGCTCTTCGGCGCCCTGGCCGTGGTCCTGGTGACGTGGATGCTGTCAAGCAGCAGGGGGGAGCTTCACCCCTCCGCGCCAGCCACGCCTGTCTCGGCACTTGCGTCCTACATGGGACCATTTGCCTGGAATCTATGGTTCCAAGGTATCTGGTTCTCTACCGGAAATTCTGAGTCAGGCGGGTGCAAGGCTATGCCTTTGGGCGGCAGTAGATTGAGGGCGGCAGCAGCGCTGCGCGCGGCGAAAGTGTTGTTCACCGTGGCAGTGGGGCTCGTCGGACTAGTGGGCGCTGGGCCTGCTGTAGCGATGACGGGGCGATCGGGGTCGGTGGAGTCCGGCCCATCGGCGACGGCTCCGCAGTCGGTCGCTGCCGCGCAGTCGCGCGTAGTTGCCGGCGGGATGGCGGTGATCGACCGGTCGTGGCCCAACACGGCGAACGGCTACGACGATTTCGAGACGTCCATCACCATCACCCGGGAGCCCGGCTACAACGGTCAGACGTTCTGGGCGCACCAGTGGGGCTATGCCAAGCACCCCGAGGGTGGTTATGTCGGACTGCAGAACAGAACCGGCAACGACAAGTACATCAACTTCTCCATCTGGGGTGCCTCCGGCTGGCGCGACATGGGCAGCGGGACCAACTGTCGGTTCTTCGGCCATGAGGGCAGCGGCGTGCAGTGCGACGCTCGTTACGCCTGGCAGGAGGGCGTCACCTACCGCATCAAGGTAGCCAGGTCCGGTCCCGACGGCTGGCTGGCTTCCATCACAAACACCCGCACCGGCAGCACCAGCCACGTAGCGACCATCGTCCTGCCGCAAGACCGCGGCGGGCTGAGCACCCTGAGTCAATGGGTGGAGAACTTCGCCCAGGGGAGCAACCAGCCGGCGAGCTGTGCTGTTGTTCCCCCGGCGACCGCGATCTACGGCAGGCCGACGGCCAACGGCGGCACCGTCACGCCGACCGGCAGTACGTCCCGCACCTACGGCAACTGTGCCTCCATCGCCAAGTCCGTGTGCACGCCCGAGCAGATGTGCACACTCACCGTCAACCAAGGGAATCTGCCGAACCGGGCAAAGCTGCAGAACATCCACAGCAACTACTGTCTGGACATGCTCGGCGGCGGACCTGACGCCGGCCTGTGGCACTGCCAGAGCAACGCAAACCAGCTCCTGACACAAGACACCACCTACCGGCTGACACTCTCTGAAAAGCCCGGGCTGTGCTTGACCGCGGAAACCAGCGGACCGGTGAAGTCGGCGGCCTGCGGCAACGGCGCTGCACAGCAGTGGATGTACATGCCGGGCAGCCAGGCGTACTTCAACGCAGGAACCGGAAAGTGCCTGGACCCACTGGAGAACGCCGCGCTCGGCGCCCTTCTTCGCGTCTACGACTGTCTGGGTAACAGTTTCCAGAAGTGGCGGCCCATTCCCTAGCCTCGCCGTTTTGGTTGGCGCGATGTGATCGGCGGCAGTGTTGGCTCCGGAGTTCCCGGGCCGCAGCCGCCCCGACACGGCCTCGCCGGTGTTCGCGAGGAAACACAGCAGCGGGTAGAAGCCGAAGCCGCCCTTATAGGTGGGTGCAGCCTGCTCTTTCTCGGAGTGGCAGGTCACCAGCGTGGCGTCGAGGTCCAGAACCAGGCCGGGAAGTTCTCGTCCGCCAGCTTGATCAGCAGGTATGCCCTCGCCGGTCTCGGCGGCCTGCATCCAGGCGACTTCCCGGGCTGAACCGCGGGCCGCTCGCAGCGAAGCGAGTGCAGCCTCGTCGGTGTCGGCGAGCAACCGCCAAGCGGTGGGCGTGGAGGCGAGCGGGCCGAACACCCCTGCCTGGTCCCGTAGCACGGCCAGGTCCGCGATGGCCTCACCGCCGTCGGCGAGCATCACCGCCAGGTCGGTGGCGATCCGGCCGGGGTCATGCCCGGTCCCGCGCGGCCGAAGCGGCCTGAGCGCGGCGGAGTATGCGGCGGTCCGCCCGGTGGCATCGGCGAGATCCGCCAGCAGCCGTGTCCCGGCGTGGCCAACCACCCCCGAACCATCGGCGCTGACCTGGATCTTGGGACGCAACCCGATAGCCTGCACGTAGAAAGTGCCCTCCGCCTGGACCGACAGAACCCCTCAGCAGGGTTCATCGTCCCAGGCAGGAAGGCACTTTCGCGTTTCCGCCCCGAAGCCGGCCGTACCCAAGTGAAACGGCAAGGCTAGTCGCGTGCACCAACAGTCTTGGTCCGGCGGGCCCAGTGACTCGCACGCCGGGCGCGGCTCCGCCACCCTCCGCCGTCGCGAGGGTGACCATGAACTTGGGAAGCTGTGGGCGTTTGGGGGTGGTTTAGGCGCTGAACTGGGCGAACGGCGGACCTATGGCATCGACGGGCTCGGTTGTCTTCACCGTGATTCCCCACTGTTCCCCGCCTTATCTGGTGCGCCTGTGGTGCGGTCGCTCCGTTCCTCGGTTACCCGGTTCGGCTTGTAGCGCTCGGGAAAGTCGGGGTGTTCCTGGTAGGGCAGGGCGAGATCGAGTAAGTCGTCGCAGGGCCAGAGGTCACCGTCGAACTGGCAGTCGTCACGGTCGTCCCAAGGTCGCTCGGGATCACCGTCGGCCGGGCTGAGCGTGTACCGGTTCAGCACACGCTGCTTGGCCTCGACTTCGCGCAGCACGCGGGCAGGGTCGTACAGGGCCACGTGCCGCGCGATCGCGGTGTGGAAGCTGCTGAGATCACCCCGGCCGAAGTCGACTGCGGCCCCGTGCGCGGTCCATGCTGGGGAGAATCCGGCCCTGTCACAGCGCCGGGCCAGGTCGGCGTCCTCGTCCAGGCGCGCCTTGAGGAACGCCACCAGGTCGTTGGGGCATGGCGGCATTCCCAACCATGGCGCGTCCCCCAGCGCTTGCTTTACGCCCGTCGCTCATCTCCGAGCGTTGGACCAAGACCATTTCCAACTGTGGGGGGTGGGGTTGTGGGGTGTGTGCGGCGCGTTCGTCTGCGTTCATCCGCGGATGGTTGGTGTACAGGAGTGGGCTTGTGGTCTCGCCTGAACGGCGGTGAACGAGACGGGAACTGAGACGGTGTTTGACCAGGCTGGTTGACTCATTGCGATGACGGTTGGATTCAACGATGGTGTAAGTGGCCTATTTGATGGTGCCGGTCCAATGCGGATCTTCGCCGAGGTAGGCGCTGTCGTCCTGTAGGAAGGCGTCGTCGGTGCGGCTCATGGTGAAGACAATCTGCGTGCCGTCGCTCTTGGCGATGGTGTACTCGGACGTGAACCTGCCGCCGCGGCCCGGAGCAAGGCGGCCCGTCATCTCCTTGGAGTCGACCTCGACGTAAATGGACTCGGTCTCGCCCCCGTTGGTGGCGCCCTTTGCGTCGGAGCTCATGTCGTCGAGGTCGTATGGCTTGGTGGTGCCGTTTGTGACGGTCCACACGACGCGGAACGCGGTCTTGTCGGCGGACGGCTTGTCGCCGTACTCCCCGTACCGGGTGATCTTGTTGATGCCGTTGACCTGTACCTTCATGCCGTCCTTGTAGGCGAAGGTGTCCCCGACGGCCAACTCGGTGTTCGGTTTGTCGGTGGTTGGAACTGCACTGTTGCTGCTGCACTGATCGATCCAGTCGGACTGTGACAGCGTTGAGTTGGGCCCGCAATCAGGCGACTTCGATGAGGCCTTGTCCGCGGTGGGCGTCGCGCGCTCTGCTGCGCCTTGCTCGTGACTGCCGGCACAGGCGGTTAGCGTGGCAACGAATGCGGCGATGGCGACGAGCACCGTTCTGCCGTGCATAGTCCCTCCCCCAAGGGCGGTACTGAGACTGACCATTGTCGCGTTGATGTAGCAGGGGTGAATGTGCGCGCGCGCTTTGTGTCGGAGATGTGATACGCGCGCTCCGCCGCAGCGACGGGCCTTTTCTCGGTGAACGGGATACCAGAAACCGCTCGCTCTTCGGGCCGCAGCGACCTCGGCTCAGGCACCTGCGTTAGCGGCGACGCAGACGTACTCAGGGGGTTGTGTCCCGCCATCGTCCGGGAAGTCCAAAACGGCCGGGTAGGTCATCCGGGTGTCCGGGTACGACTGCGCGCAGTCTGGGGGACTGTCGTAGAAGACGGATGTGCCGTCCGTTTGAATCGCTTGTCCGTCCGTGCCGACCAGGTCAGCCCCGCACTGGTATCCCGGTGCGTTCATGAGCAGGGTGGCGTCCTTCCCTGTGCCGTCGCTGCTGCCCGTCCAGGCGAGGCAGTAGCTGGATGAGGGATCTCCGCCAGTGGCTGGCTCCGAGATGACGTGGATGGCTTGGATGGGTGTGGGCCCACCGCAGAGCGCCTCAATGTCAGTTACGTACCAGGGCGCCCCCGGGCTGCAGACGTCCGTCTTCGACTCACAACTTGCCTCGCCGCGAGGTGTCTTGTACGTCACCTGAACGCATGTGGGCGCCTTGCTCACCGTGGTCGACGGCGTCGTGACCACAGAGGGAGATGCCATCCACGACGGGGAGGAGGCAGCGGTCTTCGCCCTCTGAGCTCCGGGTGCACTGCGCGTCGCTGTCGCTTGGGTATGGGGTGCGGCGGCGACGGAGTGACCGTCTCCTGCCGTGTGACGCAGGAGCAGAGCTACGCAAACCCCGAGGACGATCGCCACGGCTCCCCCTGCCATCGTGGCCTTCCAGGGGAAGCGCTGGGGCGGGGCCTCACGGATGACAGGGATGTTCTCCAGTGTGTCGCCGTTGTGGAAGGCGAGCACTTCATCAGGACGCGGCGGTCTCTGCGGAGATGGCGGTGTGCTCACTGTCCCCCCTGCTTGTGATGCGTGACACTCACGGTAAGGACACCTCGGGTCACGTGGGGCGAACTAGCTGGAAGAGCAACACCGTTGTGATTCACCCGACGGGAGCGGTTACCTGAAAAGCGGCTCCACGCCCACAACAGAGCACTACGGGTACGGCAACCTGATCGCGTCCATCGAACTCGGCCGACCACCCCTGTGCCGGTCCAAAGAGGGCGGTCCCCTGCGTTCTGCGCCTACGCCAGTGGCAGTTGAGCCAGCATCACGGCGAAGACCGGGGAGTCCGGGAAGGGCCGCTGTTCGCCCACCTTCTTGAAACCCCAGTCCTCGTACAGCGCCTGGACGCGGGGGTGTTCGACGTCCACCAGGAGGACGGCCAGGTCCTCCGTCCGGTCCTCCAGGAGGGCTCTGGAGAGGAGGTCAGCGACGCCCTGCTTCCGGTACGCCTGGCAGACAGCCAGCTCGGAGTAGGCGAAGGTCAGGGTCTTTTCGGGCGCCGGGTCGACGTACTCGCGCCACCACTCCCGGCCATCGACCGCCGGGGCTCCGTACGCGAACCCGACAGCCGTGTCCCCGTCCCACGCGATCACGCAGGAGTAGCCCTCGCGCGAGCCCCACTGGTCGACGAACCAGGGGAACTTCTTGCGGAACTCGTCCGGCCGCTCGCCCTGGGCATCCGCGTGAATGTCGGTGATCGTTTGCCGGATCTGCGGCAGGTCCTCACGGCTGTAGCGACGGACGTCCAGGTCGGCCATCAGGCTCGGCTCCATTCGGATCGGTAGCGGTCTCCCCACTCTCGGGCGATCGACGCGTCCGGCGCAAGAGTGATCAAGTCCCGGTAGAAATCGCCGAGTAGGGATCGCATACGGCCGGGGATCGGGTGGTCGGACATCAGCTCGAAGACTTCAGAGGCCGACCTGCATGCCGGGTCCAAGTCCCGCTGGTGGACCTGCGTCAGGGCTAGTCGGGCCGTGGCCAGGGCACAGTTTCGCTTGAAGGTTTTCGGAATGCCGCTCAGTGCCTTGTGGGAGGCGGCTTCGGCCTCGGCGGAGTCCCCGATCCGGTCCCGGGCGATGGCTGTCATCGCGGTCAACTCGGCCACCCCGTAGAAGCCCACCCAGCTCGGGCGGGTCTCGTCGTCGGTCGCCTTGGCCAACGTCTCCTCGGCGTACCCGAGAGACCTGATGGTGGCCTGGCGGTCGCCGAGGGTGGCGTGGGCGAGGGCCGTACGGGCGTGGGCGAGGGAGCCGTAGAAGGGGTCCCGTCTGGCAATCGCAGTTGATTGGGCCGCGTATCCGGCGTCCACCGCATCAGTGAACTTGTCCCACTGGTGGGCGAGCATCGCGTACGAGTTCCAGACTCGCAGTTCTACGACGGGATCCTTGGCCATCCCGGCGAGGTACAGGGCGCGGTCCAAGCGGGTCTGGGCGCGGTCGAGTTGGCGGCCGTCGATGGCAGCCCACGCTGCCGTCGAAAGGTAGTTGGCAGCCACTGAGTACAGCCGTTGGCGGATGCGCTGGGAAGCGGCCTGCCCGACCTTGCCGAGTGCCTCGTCCGCACCGGCGAGCGCCGACCGCTCCAAGTCTTCGTGTCCGCCTCTGGACGCGTCCAGAGCCATCAGGGCGTCCAGTCCGCTACGTAGGCGGATCACATCGGCTGTGCCGACAGACATTGGCCGCGAATCCAGGATGGGCGCCGCGACGGCGGCAGCGGTGCCGGTGAGGAAGTTCCTGCGCCTCACGGATGACTCCGGTTCGGTGGTGGTGTGTGACGCCGTAGGCGGACTGAAGCCCAACTCCTCGGCCGTACAACCGAATACTGCCTCTAAGGCTTCGCGTTGGCGGGGGTGGGGCCAGCGGGTCTTTCCGGTGAGCCAGTTCCGGACGGTACGGTCACTCACCGTTCCTTCGTCTCCACGAGCGCGCAGGAAGTCGTTCACGGCTTCAGCCAACTCGGCCTGTTTGAGGGCCGACTCGCCCATGGCGTTGATGAGGCTCGCGTTCCCCTCCATGCACCCACGGTAGCCACTTCAACCCCGTGAGTAGGTGTGAGTGGCGAGAAATTTCCGGTTGCCCACGATGCGCACGGGGCCGACTTTTCCTCCTCGCCACGAGTGCGCAGCCGTTGACTTGAGCGAGGCCGTCGTCCACCGACACCCCTGAGGTCCAGATGATCGTGTCAGCGCAGCCACGCCCCATCGGGCACCCCGGATACTCCGAGACCCTTCCTGCTCTGGAGGAGAGTGCCGATGCAGCCCGCAAGCTGGTCAGAACTGCGCTGGCCGCCTGGCACCTGGACGAGCTGACGGACTCGGGGGTTCTCCTCGTCACGGAGTTAGTGGCCAACGCGATCAAGCACACGAACACCCGGAACATCCGGGTCGTCGTCTCCAGACCTAGCGAGCGGTTCGTACGGATCGGTGTGGTCGACAAGGCCCGCGCGTTGCCGCAGATGGTCAAGCCCGGCGACGACCTGTCCACCAGTGGTCGGGGTCTCCTGCTGATCGATGCCCTGGCCGAGCGCTGGGGGACGGACATGTACCGCTGGGGCAAGCAGGTCTGGGCAGAGCTCCTGAGCGAGTCAGCCGTATGAGCGAGAAGAAGGCTCGGGCGTGGGTCGGCGACCAGGTCTATGACGCCGACGCGGGCAGGGAAGGCATCGTCACCGACGTGACGGGCGACGGAACGTACGTCCTGGGCCCCGTCTGCATGTGGACGGCCACCTGGACAGCTCCCAGCGACGAGAAGCTGAAGGTCACCCTCCGCCGCGAGGAGCGGAACAAGCAGTATCGGGAGCTGGGTTGGTAACCCGCCCCAGAAACAGAGGAAACTCCCCGGTCGACTCGCAGCGACCGGGGCCTTTCGCGCATCACCTCTGCGCGTCGTCCCGTGAAAAGCGGAGTCCGCGGGTGGGGCACCTCAGTCCATCGTCGCACCGATAGTCGTAGACCCCGTCGTCAGGAACGTCGTCGCCGGCAGCGTGCCGCTCGACGAACGGGCGCCGTACGCCGTCGTCGCGTCCACGGACTTGAAGGACGGGGTAGCGACCCCGCCGTCCCAGTTGTTGGCCGCGGACACCGTCGACGAACCGAGCTTGTCCGGGCCGCCCTTGTTGCCGGCGGCCAGGTTGCGGGCGAGGCGGGACTTGCTCGTGGCGAAGAAGAAGCCGGCCGCCGTGTTGGAGTACGCGGTGTTGCGGTTGAGGATGATCGCGCCGGTGTTGGAGTTCTCGGTGAAGCCGTTGAGGCTGTTGTCCCAGGCCGCGTTGTCGTTGACGACGTGGGCGACCGCGACGCCTCCGCCGCCGAGCTTGAAGCCGTTGCCGTTGCCCTCGAAGGCGGAGTCGTTCCAGCGGTTCTTGCCGTTGCCGAAGGCCCAGGAGTGCTCGATGGTGACCGGCGAGGAGAACTGCCAGAGGTCGAGGCCGTCGTCGGAGTTGTTGTAGAGGCGGGCGCCGGTGACCTTGTTCCCCGTGCCGGAGCCGAATTTGATGGCGATGCCGTCGGCGTTCTGGCCGTGCCCGGCGGCGTCGTAGTTGCCGTAACTGTCCAAGTTCTGCACGAGGTTATTGGTCGTGCCGTCGCCGCGCAGGGTGAAGCCCGAGTCACCGTTGTTCGCCGTGACCAGGTTTTTGAAGATGCCGCCAACCGACGAGGTGACAACAAAGCCCTGGGCCGGGGAGTTCTGGAAGGTGAGGTTCTGGACGGTCCAGTAGTCGCCGTAGATACCGGCCAGCCACTGGCCCGCCGGCAGCTTGGAGCCGTCGATCTTCACCTTCTCCGTGCCGTACGCCTGCAAGGTGATGCGGGCCGAACTCGTGCCGTTCGCCGTGGACTTGAGGGTCGCGGCCGGGGTGTAGGTGCCCGCCCTGACCTGGATGACCGTCCCCGCCGTGGCGTTGGCGACGGCCGACTCCAGCTGGGCGGTGGTGGACACGGTGACCGTCGACGAAGCGGCTTGTGCGCCGCCGCTGTTGAGGCCGAGGTAGACGCCGCCCGCCCCTGCGGCGACGGCCACCGCGGCGGCGATCGAGAGGGTGCGGGTCCTGCGGTGGCGTCCGGTACTCGTACGCACGGCGTTGGTTCCTTTCCTGGATGACGAGGACGAAACGGGCCGGAGGGGCCGCCCCGGCCCGTTTCTGGTTCCTGGTCGCCGCCGTGGCCGGAAAGGTTGCCACGGCCACGGGAGGAGAACCGAAACTTTCGATCAGCCCGGCCCCACCCGCACCGATTGACGCACCGCACCCCACTGGTGACACTCCGAAGGCACAGCCACTCAACAGAATCCCCCACACCCCCACAGGATGTGCCATGCGACCCCGCACCGCCCGCGCCCTCCTGCTCCCCTTCCTGGCCCTCCTCCTCAGCCTGCTCGCCGCCCCGCCCAGTACCGCGTACTCAGGAGCACCGCCCGTGACCCATCCCAAGTACGCCGGCTATCTCTTCGCCTACTTCACCGGCGAGGGCACCGCCGACGGCGAGCAGATCCGCTACGCCCTCAGCCGTGGCAACGACCCGCTGCACTGGCGGGAGTTGAACCAGGGCAAGCCGGTCCTGACGTCGACGATCGGCGAGCAGGGGCTGCGCGACCCGTTCGTGATCCGCTCGCCGAAGGGCGACAAGTTCTATCTGATCGCCACCGACCTGCGGATGTACCAGAACAGCAGCGGCAGTTGGGACGACGTCCAGCGGCACGGCAGCAAGTCCGTGATGATCTGGGAGTCGACCGACCTCGTCCACTGGACCGACCAGCGGCTGGTGAAGGTGGCCCCCGACAACGCGGGCAACACCTGGGCGCCGGAGGCCTACTGGGACGACTCGCTCGGTGAGTACGTCATCTTCTGGGCGTCGAAGCTGTACGCCGACGACGACCCCGACCACACCGGCTCGACGTACAACCGCATGATGTACGCGACGACGAAGGACTTCCGTGCCTTCAGCGCGCCGAAGGTCTGGGACGACCCCGGTTACTCGGTGATCGACTCAACCGTCGTGAAGTACAAGGACACTTACTACCGCTACACCAAGGACGAACGCGACCCGTCCTCCAGCTCCCCCTGCTCGAAGTTCATCACCGGCGAGAAGTCGACCTCGCTGACCTCCACGTCGTACGACTTCGTCTCCGAGTGCATCGGCAGCGGTGCCATCGAGCGGGGCGAAGGCCCGACGGTGTTCAAGTCCAACACCGGGAAGAAGTGGTACCTGTTCGTCGACGAGTACGGGCTGCGCGGCTACATCCCCTTCGAGACCACCGACCTCGACTCCGGCCGATGGACCCCGTCCACGGACTACCAACTCCCGGCAAGTCCCCGGCACGGCACGGTACTTCCGGTGACGCAGGCCGAGTACGACCGCCTGCTGGCCGCGTACCCGGCGACTGCGACCTCGATCGTGGACGCTACGGCGCACAGGCAGAAGGGGTACGCGGTCGTCACGGAGGCCTCGTCGAAGGTCGTGCTGCCGATGCAACCCGGCGCGGATCTGCGGCACTTGGCGCCGACGCTGGCCGTGGGCGCGGGGGCGAGGATCAACCCGCCGTCCGGTGGCCGACGTGACTTCCGCACACCGCAGCAGTACACGGTCACGGCCGCGGACGGGACGAGCCGGACCTGGACGGTGGAGGCGGTGCCGACGCGAAGTCCCGTGTTGCCGGGGCTGACCGCCGACCCCGACGTGCACTATCTCGACGGCCAGTACTGGATCTACCCGACGAGCGACGGCTACGCGAACTGGGGCGGGACGAGCTTCAAGGCGTACTCCTCAAGGGACTTGGTCCACTGGCAGGACCATGGAGTCGTCCTCGACCTGGGCCCTGACGTCTCCTGGGCCGACAAGAACGCGTGGGCGCCGGCGGTCGCGGAGCGCGACGGGAAGTACTACTTCTACTTCTGTGCCGAGCAACAGATCGGGGTCGCGGTGGCGGACTCGCCCGCAGGCCCGTTCAAGGACGCGCTGGGCCAACCCCTCGTGGGGAAAGGAAAGTTGGCGGGCCAGATGATCGACCCGGCCGTCTTCACGGACGACGACGGGCAGTCGTATCTCTACTGGGGCAACGGGCACGCGTACGTGGTGCCGTTGAACGCCGACATGACGTCGTACGACGCGACGAAGGTCAAGGACATCACGACGGACGACTTCCGTGAGGGGTCCTTCGTGGTGAAGCGCAAGGGCACGTACTACTTCATGTGGTCCGAGGACGACACCCGGAGCGAGAACTACCACGTGGCCTACGCGACGGGACCGTCCCCGCTCGGTCCGTGGACCAAGCGGGGCACGATCCTGTCCAAGAACCCCGAGTACGGCATCCTCGGCACCGGCCACCACTCCGTGGTGAACGCCCCGGGGACCGACGACTGGTACATCGTCTACCACCGGTTCGCCCTGAACGGGCCGGGAAAGCCTGGTGGGGACGGCACCCACCGGGAGACCACGATCGACCGCCTGCGGTTCGCGGCGGACGGGACGATCCTGCCGGTGGTGCCCACCCTCGGGTCGATCAGCCCGGTAGGGACTGCCCCCGTACGGACTAGCTGACGAAGTAGGTCGGGTTCGGGATCTTGTACGTCTTGTCGGCGTAGCCCCCGTCGAGGTCCGAGTACTGGTCGCCGAAGTTGGCGATGATGTTGTACCCGAGGTCCTCGATGTGCTTCCGGGTGCCGGACTTGTACTGCACGGTGGTGCAGGTCCAGGTGCCCGGAGTAGCGCAACTGCTCAGGTACGACGGCGGGTTGTCCGCGTCCTTCAGGAACATGTGGTCGGCGTCGAGGTCGACGTCCGCGCCGACCTTCTTCAGGTTGTCGACCGCGTAGGTGCGCTGCGACTCCTTCAGGCCCGAGTTGTAGAAGACCGTGACGCCCTTGGACGCGGCGTACTTGACCAGCTCGGGGGTGCCGAAGACCTCCGGGCGGTTGGCCTGCGCGACATACGCGGCCCAAGTGGCCGAGCTGTAGCCGTAGTTGTTCTTCTTCTCGTAGTCGAGGCTGAGCAGCAGCGTGTCGTCGATGTCGAAGACGACCGCGGGCTTGGCGCCCTTGTGGTGCTTGCGGACGGCCTCGTCGATGTACTTCTTGGCGGACGCGTCGATGCGCGCCAGGTCCTTGGCGTAGGGACTGGTCGCCGAGGCCTGGTAGACGCCGTTGGCGTCGAGCGTGGTGCCGTAGTAGGTGTCGATGTCCTTCGTCAACAGGCCGATGTTGTACGGCTCGTGGGTCGAGTTGGCCGTCGACTGGCCGGCCGTGGCGACGCCCGTGCCGTAGAGGGCTGCACCGGCGACGACACAGGCGGCGCCGACGGCGGCCGCTCTGAGGGACTTCCGCATGGAATCTCCGGATCTGGTTGTTTGGGTGATGCACCAGGCCAGGGACTGTCTACGCGCATCACACCGTGGAGGCGAGAGTCTTTATCCGATCGATACACAACCCACGGGCCGCGGAATTACCCCGCCATGGGGTGTACTTGACCCTCCCTTGGCCGGCTTCTCCTAGGGTCGTGGCTGCGACTGCGAACGGGGGAACGCGCGATGGGTGACGGAAAGGACCCGGCCAAGGTCCTCGACATCAAGACGGCCGACCTGAAGCGGACGGCTCCGGACTTCCAGACGGCGGCAGTTGATCTGGGCAAGGCACTGACCGCGCTCGTGAAGTCCCTCGACGGGCTGGGCGAGCCGTGGGGAGACGACAAGCAGGGCAAGGAGTTCGGCGACTCCTACAAGCCGCTGCAGAAGAAGATCGAGGGCGCGGCGGGCACGCTGGTGCTCGGGCTGACGAGCATTCACGAGGCCATGGTCGATCTGGCCGACGGTCATGTGGACAACGACGAGTTGATCGCCGGGATGTTCACCGAAGTGAAGGTCACCAAGGCGGACGGTGCCGGTGAGCGTTGAGGACGAGGCCCGGAAGATCCTGCTCGATCTGGGCATGTGGTGGCCGGAGGCGGACTCGGGGAAGCTGCGGTCGGCGGCGACTGCCTGGCGCACCTTCGCGGGCGCGGTCGACGATCTGCGGGGCCCGGTCCAGCAGAGCGCGTCGTCGGTCATCCACAACAACACGGGTGAGTCGATCGAGGCGTTCGGGAAGTTCTGGGGCCGCTACGCCAAGGACAAGGACAGCGGCTGGCTGAAGGACCTGGCCGACTCCGGGCGTGAAATGGCCACCGCGCTCGAGAAGTTCGCCGACGCGATCGACGACGCCATCAACAAACTCTGGACGCAGATCGGCATCGACGCGGCGGTGATCGCGGGCGGGGTGGCGCTGGCCTTCTTCACCGCGGGCCTCGCCTCCGGCGCCGCCGTCGCGGCGGCCGACCTGGTGATCGAGTTCGGTGCCGGGCTGGGTGTCGCGGTCTCCACGACGATCGCCGAGATCGCCGGGGGCACGCTGGTCGCCGCCGCGTTCGGCGGTATCGAGTCGGTGACCGTCGACCTGGCCGTGGCCCAGCCGTTGAAGATGGCGACCGGTCTGCAGCAGGGCTTCAGCCTCGACGAGGTGAATCAGGCCGCCAAGGACGGCATGCTCTTCGGCGGCGCGCTGGGCGCCGGCGGCGGGGTCGTCAAGGCGGGTATCGAGGGCGCGTTCAGCGATACGACACCGCTGTTGCTGCGGCCCGCGTCGCTCCGCCCCGATCTGGTCGAACTGGGCCCGGCCGCACGCACCGCCGACCGAACGCCCTGCGTCGGCGAGCCGATCGACGTGGCGACCGGCGCGATGCTGATGAGCGCGACGGACCTGGCGCTGCCGGGCGCGCTCCCCCTGGAGTTCACCCGCACCCACCTCTCCTCCTACCGCGGCGGTGTCCGCTTCGGCCCGACCTGGATCTCCACCCTCGACGAATGCCTCCAGATCGACGGTGAGGGCGTGGTGTTCGCGGCGGCGGACGGCATGCGCCTGGTCTACCCGGTGCCGGAACCGGGCGTGGCGACGATGCCGTTGAAGGGTGTGCGCTGGCCGCTGGAGTGGGACGGCAAGCCGGACAGCGCGATGACGGTCACCGACCCGGCGACCGGTGTGGTCCGCACGTTCGGCGCCCCGGTCCCCTCCCCGACCTTCGGCGTCTTCCATCTGGCGCTGGACTCCTGGAGCGACCGCAACGGCAACCGCGCCGATGTCGAACGCGACGACGAGGGCGTCCCGTTCGGCATCCGCCACTCCGGCGGCCACTACGTCGCCGTCGACACGACCGGCCCCCGCATCACCGCGCTGCGCCTGCTCGACGAAGCCCCGTCCCGCTACGGCCCCGAGGGCCCGGTGGGCGAAGGCACGGTCGTCATGCGCTACGGCTACGACGGCGCCGGCAACCTCACCGAGGTCGTCAACTCCAGTGGGGAAGCACTGCGGTTCGCGTACGACGAGCAGGGCCGGATCACCAAGTGGACGGACCGGAACGGGACTTGGTTCTGCTACGTCTACGACGAGCGCGGCCGGGTCGTGCGCACCGAGGGCGTCGACGGCATCCTGTCCGGGACGCTGGCCTACGACGACACGACGCGCACGACGACGTACACCGACTCGCAGGGCCGCGTCTCCACCCACCGGCACAACGCGGAGGGCCTGGTCGAGGAGGAGACCGACCCGCTCGGCAACGTCACCCGCACCCGCTGGGACGAGTACGGTTCCCGCCCCGTCACGGTCACTGACCCGCTGGGCCACACGACCCGGTACTCCTACGACGACTTCGGCAATCTCACCGAACTCACCCTGCCCAACGGGTCGTTGACGCGGGCGGCCTACAACGCGCTCGGTCTGCCGACGGAGGTCGTGGAGCCGGGCGGGGCGGTGTGGCGGCACACGTACGACGAGCGGGGAAACCTGCTGACGACGCTCGACCCGACGGGTGCCGAGACCGGCTACGCGTACGACGCGCACGGCTGCCCGACGGCGGTCACCGACGCGCTCGGCCACACCCGCACGCTGGTGTACGACGCGGCCGGTCTGCCGGTGTCACTGACGGACGAGTCGGGCCACACGACGTCGGTCCGCCGCGACTCCTTCGGCCGGATCATCGCGGTGACCGACCCGCTGAGCCATACGACCCGCATGGGCTGGACCCCGGAGGGCAAGCCGTCCTGGCGCGAACTCCCCGGCGGTGCAAGGGAGTCGTGGACGTGGGACGCGGAGGGCAACCTGAGTGTCCAAACGGACCCGGCGGGCAATGTCACGCACCACTTCGCCACCCATTTCGACGTGCCCGCCGCGCGGGTCGACCCGGACGGGGCGCGGTACGAGTTCGCGTACGACACGGAGTTGCGGCTGACGGAAGTGACCAGTCCGCAGGGGCGGACATGGTCGTACACGTACGACGAGGCCGGACGGCTGAGCACGGAGACGGACTTCAACGGGCGGACGCTGACGTACGAGCACGACGAGGCGGGGCGGCTGAGTCGTCGCACGAACGGCGCCGGGGAGACGCTGCGTTTCACCCGCGACGAGGCGGGACGCGTGGCGTCGCAGCACGCCGACTCGGGCGAGGTCACGACGTATGCCTACGGCCCGGACGGCAGGCTGGCCCGTGCGGCCAACGCCGAGGCCGATGTCGTACTGGAGCGTGACGCGCTGGGGCGGGTGCTGGCGGAGACGGTCGACGGGCGGCGCACCACGCACACTTACGACGCCCTCGGGCGTCGCGTCCGGCGGGTGACACCGTCGGGTCTGGCCTCGGACTGGTCCTACGACCCGGTCGGCCGCGCGCTTGCCCTGCGCACGCCCGCGGGTGCGCTGGACTTCTCCTACGACGCGGCGGGCCGCGAGATCGAACGCCGCATCGGTACGGAGGTGACGCTGACCCAGAGTTGGAGTGCGCGGGGGCAGCTCACCGGGCAGTCCCTGGCCGCCGCGGCACGAGCGGCCGGTGTCGAAGGGCTGCTGCAGCACCGGACCTACACCCACCGTGCCGACGGGTACATCACCGAGATCCGCGAACTCACCTCCGGCACCCGCCACTTCGACCTCGACACCATGGGCCGGGTCACGGGCGTACGCGCCCACGGCTGGACCGAGACCTACGCCTACGACACGGCGGGCAACGTGGTGAGCGCGACCGCGCCCGGCCGGCCTGACCCCGACGCACACGACATCGACGGCACCCTCGTCCGCTCTGCTGGCCGCAACACGTACGAGCACGACGCACAGGGCCGCCTCGTCCGCAGGACCCTCCGGCTGCTCAACGGCCAGAGCCGTACGTGGACTTACGCCTGGAACACCGAGGGCCGGCTGACCGAGGCGGGCACCCCGGACGGCGGTCAATGGCGGTACGCCTACGACCCGTTCGGCCGCCGGGTGTCCAAGTACCGGGTGACGGAGGACGGTTCGGCCGCCGAGCGCACCGAGTTCGCGTGGGACGGCACCTGTCTGTCCGAACAGACCGACCCCGACGGCCTGGTCACCACCTGGGACTACGAACCGGGGACACCACGCCCGGTGGCCCAGACCCTGCACGAACCGTCGGCCGCGGCCCCCAACTCGTCCTTCCTGGCCCGGCTGGCGGAGGAGACGCACCCCGCGCGGGCGGCCCGTTTCCACGCCGTGATCACGGACACCGTCGGCACCCCCATGGAACTGGTCTCCGCGACCGGGGACTTGGTCTGGCAGCACCGCACCAGCCTGTGGGGCACGGGCTTCCCGCCACTCGGGGACGACGACGCCACGGCGTACTGCCCGCTGCGCTTCCCGGGGCAGTACGCCGACCCCGAGACGGGGCTGCACTACAACCTGCACCGCTACTACGACCCCGGGACCGCCCGGTACCTCAGCCCGGACCCGCTGGGACTGGAGCCCGCGAGCAATCACCACAGCTATGTGCACGCCCCGCTCACCTGGGTCGACCCGCTCGGTCTTTCTCCGTGCAATTACGGCACGGACGACCTGTATTCGAGCGCCACCACCATCAAGAAGGGCCAACTGTCCCCGGCTGGCCGGGCCCTGCAGAAACACGGCGACCCGAGCCCCGGAAACCTGGCCAAACGAGGCCAGGCACATGTCGACATGTACAATTTCGGCAAGGTCACCAATAGCGAACGGACCGAGATCGCCAACGAAATGATCCAGGACATCCTGACGGATCCGAACGTGGTGGAGAAAGTGAACACGTCAGCCACGGCCCAATACGGTGGCATCACCAGGGATTTCCGGGTCCCGGGCGGCTGGGGTGCCCGATGGAGCTGGCGCGGAGGTCAGCTCACCTTTGAGGGGTTCCTGTAATGGCAGGTCAGCACGAGAGCGAACCGACGTACCGGGCACAGGACTTCGTCGCCGACGGATCCCTGCGCGACGTATGCGTACTCGACACCGCGCTCGACGACTGGCAGCACATGTTCGACGGACTGCGGAAGCTGCCGGGACGGCATGTCCTCACCTGGACACTCGCCGACACGACGGAAACCGGAATTCCCGAGGCCTCCGCCGTGTGGTCGAAACTCCAGGACGACCCGGAGGAATCGGCGAGCCTGGCTATCGAGATCGACGGAATCTGGTTCACCTCCTACTTCTTCGAGATCGAGGAGATCGAGTTCACCTTCGATCCGTCCGACGTGGTGGACGCGGAAACCTTCGCGCCGGTTCGCGATTTCGTGAAATGGCTTGGGAATTCAACAGGCCGGGAGGTCGTCGTCACCATGGAGGGAAACGACCACGCCTCCATGCCCGCTCTGCTGCGCTGGGCACCCTGACGGGTGCGGGCCCGGTCCTGGTTTCCCGAACCGGGCCCACGGATCAGGTCAGTTCATCGTCGCCCCGATCGTCGTAGACCCCGTCGTGAGGAACGTCGTCGCCGGCAGTGTGCCGCTCGACGAGCGGGCGTTGTACGTCGTCGACGCGTCCGTGGAGATGAAGGACGGCGTGGAGATGCCGGAGTCCCAGTTGTTGCCGGCCGAGGTGACCGCGGAGCCCTTGGTGACCGAGCCGCTGCCGTTGCTCACCGCGAGGTTCTTGCCGAGCTTGGCGGAGCTGGTGGCGAAGTAGTAGCCCCACTTGCTGTTGGCGTACGCGGTGGTCCGGTTGATGACGAGGGCGCCGGTGTTGGAGTTCTCGGTGAAGCCGTTGCCCGCGTTGCCCCAGGCGGCCGAGTTGTTGATGACGTGCGCGACGACCTCGCCGTCACCGCCCAGCTTGTAGCCGTTGCCGTCGCCCGCGAACGACGAGTCCGACCAGCGGTTGACGCCGTTGCCGAAGGACCAGGTGTGCTCGACGGTGACCGGGGTGGAGAAGGACCAGAAGTCGATCCCGTCGTCCGAGTTGTTGTACAGGCGTGCGCCGGTGACGAGGTTGCCGCTGCCGGAGCCGAACTTGATGGCTACGCCGTCCGCGTTCTCGCCATGTGTCGCGGCGTCGTAATTGCCGTACGAGTCAAGGTTCTTGACCGTGTTGTTGACGGTGCCGTCGCCGGTGAGCGTGAAGCCGGAGTCACCGCCGTTGATGGTCTTGACGTTGTTCCAGTTGGTGCCGGTGCAGGACTGGCAGACGACCGCGCTGTCCGGGGAGTTCTGGAAGGTCAGGTTGGAGACGTTCCAGTAGTCGGCGGTCAGCTTGAAGATCCAGGAGCCGGACGGCAGCGACGAACCGTCGATCTTGACGGTCTCCGAGCCGTACGCGGTGAGCGTGACCGGCGAGGACGAGGTGCCGTTGGTCGTGGACTGGAGGGTGGCCGTCGGGTAGTACGTTCCGCCGCGCACCTGAATGACCGTGCCGGCGGCGGCACTTGAGATCGCGCTGGTCAGTTCGGCGGTCGTGTCGACGACGACCGTGGCGGCCTGGGCCTGGGTGGGGAGGACGGCGAGGCCGGCGCCGAGCGCCAGGGCCGTGGCCAGGGTGAGAGCGGTACGACGAGACATAGGAGTGCGGTCCTTTCGTCGTTCTCTTGCGGATGGGGGACTTCAGGGACGCCAGTCACCGAGGTAGGTCGCGGGGGTGTGCAACGCGGCCTCGGCGGCCATGAGTTGGGGCCGGTTCTCCGGGACGGTGATCACGGAGCCCGGGCCCGTGTTGCGGTACTCGTGGAAGCGCATCGACTGCCAGGGGTAGGCGTCGCGCATGTTCGTGTAGGGCGCGACCGGGTCGATACCGGGCCCGATCCGGGTGTCCCGCACGACGAGGGATGGCCAGGCCGTCGTCTCGTACGACGGGACCCACGGGCGGGCCAGCTTGTACGCGGCGTCCTCGGCGCCGGAGGTGATCCGGGAGCGGACCGCGAGAATGCCGCACGGGTTGGCGCGGGCGGTGGAAGGGGCGAAGACCATGCCCTTCGGCGTGAAGGTCACGTCCCGTTGGAGGGTGTGGAAGTGGCAGTCCGCGAAGACGGCGGTGGCCCGCCCGAAGACGAAGTCGACATCCCCCTCGATGTAGCAGTGGGTGAAGTACTGCCGGTCGAAGACGTCAAGCGCCGTCGTGTCCACAAACAGCGTGTCCTGGTGGGCCAGCAGTCGGACGCGTGAGAACCGCGAACGGTCGCCCGTCACATACGCGGCCACCGCCTGCGTGCCCGTGATCTCCGGATGGTCGGCGCGCAGCCAGTCGTTGGCGAGCGTGAGATCGCGGACGGTCAGCCCCGGCGCCGCAGAGGTGAAGGTCGCGGAGCCCGCCGTACCGTACGTCCCCGAACCGTCCGGTTTCTGCGTCCCGTTGGCGTTGTCGTAGACGATGACGACGGCACGCGGGTCACCGGTGGCACCGCGCAAGGTCAACTCCCCGACCCCCGCAGGCACGTTGACGACCTCGCGATACGTCCCCGGGTGCACGACGATCGTCCAGCCGCTGCCCTCCACGGCGTCCACGGCTGCCTGCACCGAGTCGCCGGGCCGGATGTGCAGCACACGACGACGGTCGAGGGCTACGGCGGGCACGGCACCGGCGGTCACCAGTCCCCCGGCGATCCCCGTCAGGAGCGTGCGTCTGCGCAGGGTCATCTCCGCCCCGGCTTCCAGTCGCCGAGGTAGACCTCTCGCGTCGCCGACCCGGCCTGTTCGGCGGTGAGTTGGGGCCGGTTCTCCGGGACGCCGATCACGGCACCGGGACCCGTGTTGCGGTACTCGGCGAACCGCTGGCTCTGCCAGGGATAGGCGTCCGACATGTTGGTGTACGGCGCCCCCGCGTCGATCCCCGTGCCGAGCGCCGTCTCCCGCACGGTGAGCATCGGACGGGCGGTGGTGTCCGAGCCGGGCACCCAGGGGCGGGCCAACTTGTAGTAGCCGTCCGGGGCTTGGCTGCTGAAACGGCTCTGCGTCACCAGGTATCCGCGCGGGTTGGCGACCGCCGTGGAGGGCGCGAAGACGAAGCCGTACGGTGCTGTCGCCAGGTCGGTGCGGTTCAGGGTCCGGAAGTGGCAGTGGTCGTAGACGGCCGTCGCCCGCCCGAAGACGAAGTCGACGTCTCCCTCGATGTAGCAGCGCGCGTAGTACTGCCGGGCGAAGACACCGAGGGCCGACGAGTCGGCGTACAGGGTGTCTTGGTGTCCGAGGAAGTGGCAGTCGAAGAACGCCGAACGGTCGCCCTGCACCTTGATCGCGACCGCCTGCGTACCGGTGATGTCGGGGTGCTCGGCGCGCAGCCAGTCGTTGGCGAAGGTGATCCGGCGGGCGGTGAAACCGTCGGTGCGGATGAGGGTGGTGGCCGAGCCGGAGGTGCCGTAGGTGCCCGAACCGTCGGGTTTCTGCGTCCCGTTGGCGTTGTCGTAGACGATGACGACGGCACGCGGGTCCTCACCGGCGCCGAGCCATGTCATCTCGCGCCCGGCGTCGCTGAGTTGGCCGGTCGCCGGGTCGGTGACGCCGACGGTGACCGGCTCGCGGTAGACGCCGGGCGCGATGACCAGGGTGTACCCGGCGCCGGTCGCGGCGGTGACGGCGGCCTGGACGGTCGTGAAGTCGCCCCGGCCGCGCCGGTCGACGTACAGGGTGAGCGGGGTGAGGCGCGCGGCCGGTGAACCGTAGCGGCCGAACGGACGGGGCCGGGCGGCGGCCGGGGCGGGGGCCGGGGCGAGGCCGAGCAGGGCGCCGGCGGTGGCGACGGCGCCCGCCGCGAGGAACCCCCGTCTGGACAACGGGCGTTGGAGGTGCTCGTGCAAGGGCATGCGGGTGCTCCTTATGACGAGGGGTCAGCGCAGGCGGCCCGCACCGGCGTTGTGGTCGACGACGAACGGCACGGCCCTCGCGGGGTCGATCTTGGTGCGCAGGGTCGGTGTCCAGCCGGCGCCGGACTGGAGGACCTCGGTGGGCACACCGGCGTTGTGGACGGCGATCAGATCGGTGAGCTCGCCGTTGACGTAGTTGTCGTCGGCGGTGAGCGGCGCCTCGGACCACTTCTTGAGGACGGTGGCCTCGGAGATGCCGGCCGGGACCGTGAACGCGTTGTGTTCCGCGACGAGTTGGGACTCCAGGCCGATGCCGTAGCTGTAGCCGTATCCGGGCTCGGCGACGAAGTGGTTGTTGTAGGAGTCGACTTGACCGAACCGGACGCGGGGTGCGCGCTCGACGAGGTTGGCGAACAGGTTGTGGTGAAGCGTGACCTTCAGATGGCCCCGGTCGACGGCGGCGGTCGAAGCGCTGTCGCTGTTGCCGATGAGGATCGTCTTGTCGTGGTCGGTGAAGACGTTCCAGGAGGCGGTGACGTAGTCGGCGCCCTTGACGATGTCGAGTTCGCCGTCGTGCTGCTCGAAGATCCGCCCGTAGTAGGTGGGCAGCGAGCTGTCCGGGTGGTCGCCGTCGGTGAACGTGTTGTGGTCCAGCCACACATGGGTGGAGCCGTAGATGACGGCGCTGTCGTACTCGGAGTTCCAGTTGCCGGTGTCGCCGTCGGTCGGGTCCCACTGCGGGAAGCAGTCGAGCGGGCTCTCGAAGGCGAGGTTGCGGACGATGACGTTGTCGACGGCCGTGATCTGCAGGCTGGCGCCCTTGAACCCGGCGTTGCTGCCGATGCCGATGATGGTGGTGTTGGCGGGCACGAACGCCTTGATGGCGGTGTTCTGGTTGGCGGCGGAGACCCTGCGCAGGCCCTCGGGACTGTCGGCGGGCTCGTTGTCGAGGTTCTGGTCGTAGCCCCAGACAGCGGGGTCGTAGGTGGCGAGGTACTGCGCGAAGTCGTAGCCGGGCGCGGCGAAGGAGTCGCAGCCCTCGGCGTTGGCGTCGATCGTCCCCTTGACTCTGATGACCTTCGGCGCGGTGCCGCCGGCGGCCAACGCGGCTTTGAAATCAGCCCAGTTGGAGACGGTGTAGACGTGGTCGGGGGTGGCGGCGGCACCACCGCTGGTGCCGGTGCCGTAGGAGGCCCAGCCGTCACCGGCGCCGAGGGTCTCGCGGGCGAGGCTGCGGGGATGGGCCTGGGCGGTGGTACCGGTGAGGGCGAGAGCCAGTGCCGTGCACCCCACCAGCGAAGCTATGACGCGTCCATGACATACGAATGTACGCACTGTGCGGGTCTCCTTGCTCAGAGGAAGCCCGAGGCGTCCGTCGCCTCGGGCCAGGTGATCCAGGACGTGGGAATCTCGTCGCGCAGCCGTACGACATCACGCGGCGCGAGCACCCGGGTACGCGCCAACTCCCGCGCCACGAGCCGCGCAACGGCGATCGCACCGGGCGGATTGAAGTGCGTGTTGTCCTGCTCGGTGTCGGTCCAGTTGAAGTAGACCTTCGTCTCCTCGACCCCGAGCCGCTGCCACAACGCCAGCGACAGCGCCTCGATGTCGAGCAGCGCGACCCGCTCCTGCTGGGCGAGCGCGCGCATCGCCGCCGGGTAATCGCCGTGGGTGGCAACGGAGTTGCCGTCGGCGTCAAACCTGCGTCGCTCGACGGGGGTGGCGAGCACGGGCCGGGCGCCATGAGCCCTGGCCCCTGCGATGCAGAGCCGCAGATAGTCCTGGTACGTCGTCCAGGGCTCGGTGTATCGGGTCGGGTCGGCGATCTTCTCGTCGTTGTGCGCGAACTGGACGAGAAGGAGATCGCCGGGCCGAATGGCGGCGAGGACCACATCCAGCCGCCCTTCGTCGACGAAGCTTTTCGAACTCCGCCCGTTCACGGCATGGTTGGCGACTTTCACTCCCCGCCGCAGAAAGAAGGGAAGGGCCATTCCCCACCCGGTCTCGGGCGCTTCGGTGGAGTACTTCTGGGCGGCGGTGGAATCACCGGCGATGTAGAGAGTGCGATCTCGCCGACCACCTCGTAAGGGAACGGCAGCAAGAGCACCTAACGCGACTTGCCGCCGGGTAAGAGACACGACTGGCTCACCTCTCGTTTCTTCAGGGGCGCGGGGAACTGCGCGACCAGCCCTCACAGGCCCGCAGCCCCCCACAACCGAAACCACCCAACTCAGTGGTTCTTCTTCCAGTCCGCCTGCGCCGCGTTCAACTGGTCGGCAAGCGTGTCCAGAAACGCCTTCGCCGTCATCTTCCCGAGCAACAGCTTCTGGAAGTTCGGCTCGTTGTCCGCCTTGGAGATGGTGTTCCAGTCCGGCAGGTAATACGGCAGCTGCACAATCTTCGTGTCGGCCCCGTTGAGCGCCTCCGCAGCCAACCGAGTGGGCTCCGACTTCTGGATCCACGCGGCGCCCGCCGCATCCGTGTTCGCCGGCACCTGCCCCGCAGACTCGTTGAACTTGGAGTTCTCCGCCGCGGAAACCGCGAACTCGATGAACTTCCAGGCCGCCTCTTTGTTCTTGCTGGACTTGAACAGGCTCAGCCCGTCAACGGGGTTGGAGATCTGCACGCGCGTACCGTCGTCCAGGGTCGGATTGGGAATTCCCTTGAACTTGTCCGCGCCCAGCGCCTTCAGATGATCCTGATACGACCCGAGGTTGTGACTGAGCATCCCGATCGTGCCGCTGTCCCACTGCGCGACCATCTTGGTGAAGTCGTTGTTGAGGTCGGCGGACGGGGTGTCCTTCTTGTACAGGGCGATGTACTTCTCCAACGCGGCAACGTTCTTGGGGTCGTTGACCGTCGTCCTGTCGCCGTTCCAGAACGAGGTGATGCCGGTCTGCCCGTACACCGCGTCGAGAGCGGGCGCGATGGACCCCTCACCGCCCCGGATGGTGAAACCGAACTTGTTCTTGGCCTTGTCGGTGAGCTTGTCGGCGGCGGCGTAGAACTTCGACCAGGTGGTCGGTGCGTCCAGACCGGCCGCCTTGAACAGGTCGGTGCGGTACCACAGCGTGCCGTTGTTGGCGGAGGTCGGAATCTGGTACAGCGTGTCCCCGCCACCGGCGGACTTGCTCACGTCGAGCAGGTTCTGGCTCAACTTGCCGTTCAGCGCACTGGACTTGAGCCGGCTGTCCAACGGCTCGAGCGCCCCCTGCACCGCGACCTCGGCGAGCACCGCGGTCCCCACACCGCCGACGTCGGGCAGCCCGCCGCCCTGGATGGCGGTGTCGTACTTGGACTGGGCGCTCGCGGCGGGTATCCCGACGTACTTGACCTTGATGTCGGGGTTCTTCTTCTCGAAGTCCGCGATGATCTGCTTCCAGATGTCGGTGCGGACACCGCCGTTGTTGTCCCAGAAGGTGATCGTGCCCTTGCCGGAGCCCTCGTCGCCCTTGTCCCCCGCTCCGCCGCTGCCGTCGTCGCCGCAGGCGGTGGCGGTCAGCGCGAGCACGGAGCCCAGGGCGACGGCCATCGCGGCCCGCCGGCTTCTGCGGATGCTGGTCTTCATAGGTCGGCTCTCTTCTTGTGGAGGGGCTGGCAAGCGCTTGCTACGGAGGTGCGTCATTGCGACTCCCAACAGGCGTACGGGCAGGGCGAGTTAGTGGAGAGGACTGATCCGGAACCGCGTGAACACGGCCGCGCCGGCATGTCCCGTGCCGGCGGGCGCGAGCGCGAAGAGCCCGAGCAGGGCACCGACCCAGCGCCAGGGGGTGGCGGCGAAGACCTGGCCGCTCGGCCGCGGACCGTCCCCGACGTCGTAGAGGAAGCGGCACCGCGCCCCGGCGCCGATCTCGATCCGCAGCCGGACCCGGCCCTCGGGGGCGGGGCAGGACTCCCCCGCGTCCCGTTCACTCCCCCACTGCCCGAAAGGCGTGGGAGGTGCCCCCATGGCGACGGGCTCGGCGAAGCGGTGCACGAATCGCACCTCCCCGTCCGCACCCCGCTGGAGTCCGATCCAGCTGTACGCGTCGCCCAGCACGGCCAGCCCCGCCCTCGTCCCCAACTCCTCAGTGTGCAGCCGTAGTTCGACCTCGACGGCTACGGGCGTGCCGGGGAGGCGCTGGGTGAGGAGGTTCGGGAGCTTGCGCAGGTCGTGTGCGTCGGCGGAGCGTGCGCACGTCAGTCGTAGGCCGTCGCCCGAGTGGTGGGTGGCCCAGCCGTCCTGCGGGTTCGCCGTCCACTGCCACTGGCGGCCGTACCGTCCGCCGGGGAAGTCGTCGTCGGTGGCGGGCGCGGCGGGCGGCTGCGGCGGGAGATCCGGTTTCCGGTGCACGGCCGCGGGGGCGCCCGCGTCGCCGATGACCGGCCAGCCGTCGTCACCCCACTCCATCGGCTGAAGGTGCACAACTCGGCCGTAGGCGCCGCGTTGCTGGAAGTGCAGGAACCAGTCCTCGCCGGACGCGGTGCGCACCCACGCGCCCTGGTGCGGGCCGTTGACGTCGGTGTCCTTCTGCTCCAGGACGACCTTCTCCTCGTACGGTCCGAAGAAGCCGCGGGAGCGGAACGCGCCCTGCCAGCCGGTCTCGACTCCCCCTGCGGGCGCGAGGATCCAGAACCAGCCGTCGTGGCGGTGGACCTTGGGGCCCTCCAGGGTGAACCAGCCGGGGATGTGGTCCGCGTCGACAATCACCTTGCCGTCGTCGAGCAGAGTCGTGGCGTCGGGGTGCATACGGTGGCCGGTGAGGCGGTTCTTGATGCCCGCGCGGGACTTGGCCCAGGCGTGGACGAGGTAGGCCTCGTCGTTGTCCTCGTCCCACAAGGGGCACGGGTCTATCAGGCCCTTGCCCTCCTTGAGGAGGTGGGGGCGGGTCCAAGGGCCGCGTATCTCGGGGGCGTTGATCTGGAAGATGCCCTGGTCGGGGTCGCCCCAGAAGATCCAGAAGCGTTCGTCGTGGTACCTCAACGCGGGGGCCCAGACGCCGCAGTCGTGACGTGGAGTTCTGAACTCCCGTTCGGGTTCCAGGCGTTGGAGGGCGTGGCCGACCAACGTCCAGTTGACCAGGTCGCGGGAGTGCAGCAGCGGCAGGCCCGGCACGCGGCCGAAGCTGGACGCGGTGAGGTAGAAGTCGTCGCCGACGCGGATGACGTCCGGGTCGGACCAGTCGGCGTTCAGGACGGGGTTGGTGTACGTCTCGGGGGTCACTGGCCGACCGCCTTCCGCACCAGCACCGCCGCCTCGCCCCGGTCCAGGCTGCCGTCCGCGACGACGGTGACGATGCGTCGTACGACCGTGTCGCCGGGCGGGATCGGCAGCCGCTCGTCCGAGGCCAACGACGAGCCCACGCCCGGGTATTCGGCGGTGCGGACGAACCACGGGTCACGGCGGGAGCGGCCCGTGGCGCCGGCGAAGACCAGCGTCCAGCCGGTGCCGGCGAGGGCCAGCCAGTCGGCGCGGGTGCCGTGGACGGCCGGTTCGCCCTCGTGGTCGGCGGTGAAGACGCGCGGGGTCTCCGCTGCCTTGCGGGCCCGCCAGAAGAAGCCGCCGTATGCGGCTCCGGGGCGGCCGTTGGTGGCGGGGCAGCCGATCGACAGGGGGTCCGGCGTTACGTTGGTGAGGGAGAAGGTGAAGTCCAACGCCCAGGCGGCGTCGGTGAGTTCGGTGGCGGCGACCGTACGGCGTTCGCGCAGCAGCTCGGCGCCCGAGGCCACCCAGCGGAGTTCCTCGACGAAGCCGTCGGGGTCGCGGAGCTGGAAGGCGGAGTGGCGTTGGGCGCCGTGGTTGTCGAGTTCGGTCGGACCCCGGCCCTGGACGTAGGTGCGGCCGCCCCAGAAGTTGTGCCCCTCGACGTCGGGAACGGCGACACCGACGCCGAGGTGGTGGGTGTGGTCGACGGGGCTCAGTTCGGTGACCGCCGTGCCGGCCAGGGTGGTTACGGGGTGCAGATACGGGCGTGGGGAGAGCCGGGCGGGCAGCTCGGGCCGGGTGACGTACCGGGCGACCGGGCGGCCCGCGACGCGCAGCACCGGTGTGTCATGGGTGATCATCAGGTGCTCACCTCTTTCGGTGGGGCCCAGGAGGCGCCCAGCTCTGAGTAGAGGGCGAGGGTGTCGGCCGCCGCCGTGACCATTGCGTCGATGCCGGGGACGACCCGGCGGCTCTCGGCGGTCAGCAAGTGCCAGGCGTCGGCGGGGAGTTGGGCCGGGTCAGGGGCCTGGCGGATCGCTTCGACGACCTTCATGAAGGCGCCCGTCGAGTCCGGTTCGACCAACAGCGCGTCGCCGTCGGTGAGATGGGCGACCAGGTTCTCCAACAGGTCCGTGCTGCCGAACTCGAACTCCTCCGGGCCGTGTCCCGCCCGCTGGAGCAGGACGCGGTCCTGCTTGTACCAGTAGGTGATCCGGCCCTCGCTGCCGTGCACCAACACATAGGGCTCGCCGGGGTGTTCGGCGCACAAGGTCACGGCGACGGTGACCGGGCGGCCCTGGACGGTGGTGACGCGGACGCAGGAGGTGTCGTCGGACTCGATGTCGTTGGCGCGCACGAGCTCGGTCTCGATGCGGGCGACGTCCTCGGCACGGGTCGTGCCGTTCAGGGCGAGGGCGGTGGCGACGGCGTGCGCGAGAGGGTTGGTCAGCGCGCCGTCGATCACGTCAACGCCGTTCAGGCGACGCTTGCCCGCCCAGGGGGCGCGCCGGTAGTACGCCTCGTCGCGTGCCCAGGCACCGGCCCCGCCTACTCCGGTCAGCGTTCCGATGGCGCCCTTGGCGATCAGCTCGCGGATCGCGGGTAGGGCGTGCGAGCCGAGCGACTGGAACCCGATCTGGCAGACCACCCCGGCCGCGGCGACCCCGTCGGCCATCCTGCGGAACTCGGCGTACGACGGCGCGGGCGGCTTCTCCAGCAGCAGGTGCACGCCCCGCTTCGCGGCGGCCAGGGCGAGGTCCGTGTGGGTCGGGATCGGGGTGCAGACCACGGCCACCTGGGAACCGGTGGAGTCGAGGAGTTCGCCGAAGTCCGGTGACTGGGCCGGGAGTTCGGCGCCGAACTCCTCTTCGGTCAGCGGGGTCAGCTCGCAGATGCCGACGAGGCGTACGAGGCCCTTGTCCTGGAGCCGGCGGATGTTCTCGACGTGCCAGCGGCCGTGGCCCCGGGCGCCGGCGAGGACGACGGGGACGGGTGTGGAAACGGTCGTAGCACCGTTCAGGTGGGTCATGGGATTCTCCCTGCGTCGACGATCTTCGCCAGCAGGGTAAGCGGTTGCCTCATCCCTTCACCGCCCCCGCGCTGAAGCCGGTGATCAGCCACTTCTGGATGAAGGCGAAGACGATCACCACGGGTACGGCCGCGACAATGCCGCCCGCCGCGAGCGCGCCGAGGTCGACGCTGTCCGCGCTCATCAGGGTGTTGAGGCCGACCGGGATGGTCTGCTTGCTCTGGTCGGAGAGGAACATCAGGGCGAAGAGGAAGTGGTTCCAGGCGTGCACGAAGGCGAAGGAGCCGACGGCGATCAGGCCGGGCCGCAGCAACGGGAGGACGACGATGCGGAAGGCGGCGAAGCGGTTGCAGCCGTCGACCCAGGCGGCCTCCTCCAGGGACTGCGGGACGTTCCGGATGAAGCCGCTGATCAGGATCATCGACAGCGGGAGCTGGAAGACGGTCTCCGCGAGGACGACGCTGCCGAGCGAGTTGATCATCTGGAGCTTGGCGAAGATCTGGAACAGCGGGACCAACAGCAGTGCGCCCGGCACGAATTGGGAACAGAGCAGGGCCAGCATGAAGGTGCGTTTGATCCTGAACTCGAAGCGGGCCAGGGCGTAGCCGCCGGCCAGAGCGACGACCGTGGTGAGGACCAGGGTGGCGACGCCGACGTAGACGCTGTTCTGGAAGTAGACCCCGAAGCTGCGCTCGGTCCACACCTTCTGGAAGTGGTCGAGTGTCATCGGCCAGGGCACGAGGGAGGTCGAGCCGGCCGGGCGGAACGCGAAGAGCAGGATCCAGTAGAAGGGGATCAGGGTGAAGACGAGGTAGATGCCGAGGGGGACGTAGATCTGCCAGCGCGGGACCTCGTCCCAGGCGCGGCGCGCCTTGCGCGGCTGGTGCGGTGCGGCGGACTCCCGCTCGCGGGCCGGGGCGATCTCGGTGATCACTTGTCGCCGCCTCCGAACTTGCTCAGCCGCAGATAGACCATCGAGAAGAACAGCAGGATCACGAACGCGACCGTGGTGAGGGCCGACGCGTAGCCGAAGTTGTGTGCTTCGACGCTGGTGTTGGCGACGTAGAGCGGGAGCGTGGTCGTCTCGCCGGCCGGGCCGCCGCCGGTCAGGGTGTAGAGGAGGTCGACGTTGTTGAACTCCCACACCGCGCGCAGCAGCGTGGACAGCACGATCGCGTCCTTGAGGTGCGGCAGCGTGATGTGCAGGAACTGCTTGAAGCGGCTGGCGCCGTCGACCTCGGCGGCCTCGTACAAGTCCTTCGAGACGGACTGGAGGTCGGCGAGGATGAGGATCGCGAAGAAGGGGACACCCCGCCAGAGGTCCGCGACTACGGCCGCGGAGAAGACGGTTGAGGGGTCGGAGAGCCAACTCGTGCCGTACTGGCCGATTCCCATGTCCGCGAGGTAACGGGTCACGCCCGTCTGGGAGTTGTAGAGCAGCACCCAGATCGCGGAGGTCAGTACGCCCGACACGGCCCAGGGAGAGAAGACCAGCGCCCGGCCGATGGACCGCCCCACGAAGCTCTGGTTGACGATGAGCGCGAGTGCCAGTCCGAAGAGGAGTTGGAGGCCTACCTCTACGACGACCCACTTGGCGCTGAAGGTCAACGTGTCCCAGAACTGGGGGTCGTTGGTGAAGGCGTGGGTGAAGTTGTCGAGGCCCGCGAAGCCGTTGCGCCAGGGTTTGGTGGGGTTGTAGTTCTGCAGGCTGTAGTAGAAGACGCTGATGACCGGGTAGGCGATGAAGCCCAGCATGAGCAGCGCGGCCGGGGCGATCAGCAGATACGGGAGCCTGCGCGGGGTCGCGGAGGCACGGCGCCGCCGGGGTGGCGCGGGCGGTTTCGCCACGGCTGCGGCTTGGGCCATGACTGTTCTCCGTTCCAGTGGGGCGGGTACAGCGGGTGCAGGAAGCGCTTGCTCGACGGGCATGCGAAGCAAGAGGGTGCTCAACCGGCGTACGGGTCAGGCACCTTGCCCGGCCGGGCCAGGAACTCGAAGTCGCAGCCGGTGTCCGCCTGGGTGATCTGGTCGTTGTAGAGCGCGCCGTAGCCGCGCTCGTACCGTGCGGGCGGCGGTGTCCACTCCGCCCTGCGCCGCTCCAACTCCTCGTCGTCCACGTTGAGTTGGAGGGTGCGCGCCTCGACGTCCAGGGTGATGGTGTCCCCGGTCCGCACGAGCGCCAGTGGTCCGCCGACGTACGACTCGGGCGCGATGTGCAGCACGCACGCGCCGTAACTCGTGCCGCTCATCCGGGCGTCGGAGATCCGGACCATGTCCCGGACGCCCTGCTTGAGGAGGTGGTCGGGGAGCGGGAGCATGCCGTACTCCGGCATACCGGGGCCGCCCTTGGGGCCCGCGTTGCGCAGCACCAGCACGCTGTCTGCGGTGATGTCCAGCTCCGGGTCGTTGATGGTGCGTTGCATGGTCCGGTAGTCGTCGAAGACGACCGCGGGGCCGGTGTGCTTGAGCAGGTGCGGTTCGGCGGCGATGTGCTTGATGACGGCGCCGTCCGGGCAGAGGTTGCCGCGCAGGACGGCGACTCCGCCTTCGTGTGCGACCGGGTTGTCGCGAGGGCGTATGACGTCGTCGTTGTGCACCTGCGCGCCTTCGAGCTGTTCGCGCAGGGTGTCGTGGGAGACGGTCGGGCGGTCCAGGTGGAGCAGGTCCGTGATGCGGGAGAGGAACCCGGGCAGGCCGCCGGCGAAGTGGAAGTCCTCCATGAGATACGTCCGTCCGCCGGGCCGTACGTTCGCCAGGACCGGGACCGTGCGCGCGATGCGGTCGAAGTCGTCGAGCGTGAGGCGGACGCCCGCGCGGCCGGCCATGGCGATGAGGTGGATCACGGCGTTGGTGGAGCCGCCGAGGCCGAGGACGGTGGTGACCGCGTCCTCGAACGCGTCCTGGGTGAGGATCGACGAGAGAACACGCCCCTTGTGGACTTGTTCAACGATCCTCATGCCGGATTGCGCGGCCATCCGATCGTGCCCCGAGTCCACGGCGGGAATGCTCGACGCGCCCGGCACGGTCACACCCAGCGCCTCCGCCGCCGCCGTCAGCGTGGACGCCGTGCCCATGGTCATGCAGTGCCCGGGCGAGCGCGCGAGGCCGCTCTCCAGCTCGGCCAGCTCGCAGTCGCCGATGAGGCCGGCGCGCTTGTCGTCCCAGTACTTCCACATGTCGGTGCCGGAGCCGAGGACCTCGTTGCGCCAGTGGCCCGGCAGCATCGGCCCGGCGGGGACGAAGACGGTGGGCAGGTCGACGCTGGCCGCGCCCATGAGGAGCGCGGGGGTCGACTTGTCGCAGCCGCCCATGAGCACGGCACCGTCGACGGGATACGACCGCAGCAGTTCCTCGGTCTCCATCGCGAGGAGGTTGCGGTAGAGCATCGGGGTCGGCTTCTGGAAGGTCTCGCTGAGCGTGGAGACGGGGAACTCCAGCGGGAAGCCGCCCGCCTGCCACACGCCCCTCTTGACCGCCTGGGCACGGTCGCGGAGGTGTACATGACAGGGATTGATGTCCGACCAGGTGTTGAGGATCGCGATGACGGGCTTGCCGAGGTGTTCCTCGGGGAGGTAGCCGAGCTGGCGGGTGCGGGCCCGGTGGCTGAAGGAGCGCAGCCCGTCGGTGCCGTACCACTGGTGGCTTCTGAGCTCTTCCGGTGCCTTCATATGGACCATCCGGCGGCTATCGCGGCGACTTCGGCGCGCTCGCTCTCGGGCAGGGGCTTGCTGGGGGGCCGTACGTCGCGGCGGCACAGGCCGAGGGACGCAAGCGCTTCCTTCACGATCGTGACGTTGTTGGCCGAGCCGTTTGCGGCCCTTAGTTCCTCGAATCGGCGGATCTGTTCCCACACCTTCATCGCCCCGGGATAGTCGCCCGATCGAAGCGCTTCGATCATGTTCAGCGAAACGGACGGGGCGACGTTCACGAGTCCCGAGGTGAAGCCGGTGGCTCCCGCCGAGAAGTAGGAGGGCGCGTACGGTTCGGCCAGCCCGGCCACCCATACGAAGCGTTCGAGCCCCGCGTCCCGCGCGAAGGCGGCGAAGCGGGCCGCGTCGGGGACGGCGTACTTGACTCCGACGACGTTCGGGCAGTCGTCGGCGAGTTCGGCGAGACGGGCGCCGAGGAGTTGGGCGTTGCGGATGTACGGGACGACGCCCAGGTCGGGCACGGCCTCGGCGATGGCGCGGTGGTAGTCGACCCAGCCGCTCTGGGAGACGTAGGGATGGACGGGCTGATGGACCATCACCATCTGGGCGCCGTGGGCGCGGGCGTGCCGGGCCGAGGCGATGGCGGTGGGCACGTCGTGGCCGACGCCGACGAGGACGGCGGCGCGTTCGCCCGCCTCGTCGATGGTCAACTCCGTTACCAGACGGCGTTCTTGAGGAGTGAGGGCGTAGAACTCGCCGGTGTTGCCGTTCGGCGTGAGGATGCCGATCCCGCCGTCGAGCAGGCGGCGCAGCAGGGTCCGGTGGGTGTCCTGATCGACGGTGCCGTCCGCGGCGAACGGGGTCACCGGGATCGCCACCACGTCGGCCAGGGCGGCCCGTTGGGCCTCGAACGCCGCTGTCATGCCTGACCGTCCTCTCCCTGGGTTCCCGGCTCGGTGCCGGGTCCTTGTCCCAACTCGGTGCCGGGGAAAGCTCGTTGTACGAACGACGCGATGTGGGCGTGCAGCGCGGTCGCCGCGGCGTCCGCGTCGCCGTCGAGGGCGAGCCGCAGGATCTCGCGGTGTTCGCCTGCCTCCCGTTCCCAGGAGGGCGAGGCGGCCCAGGCGACGGCGGAGACCAGGGCGGCCTGGTCGCGGACCTCGTCAAGCATCCGGCCGAGCAGCGGGTTGCCGCACGGCAGATACAGGGCGCGGTGGAACTCCCGGTTGGCGAGGGAGCGTTCGGCGGTGTCGGCGGCCTCGTCGGCGCGGGTCAGCGCTTCGCGTGCGGCGTCCAGGGAGGCGCCCAGCCGTACGGCCCGCCGTAGCGCCTCGGGTTCGAGGAGCAGCCGGACGTCGTACACCTCGCGCGCCATGTCCGCGTCCACCATGCGCACCGTGACGCCCTTGTACTGGTTCATCACGACGAGCCCGGTGCCGGCCAGGGTCTTGAGCGCCTCGCGCACCGGGGTCTTGGACACCCCGAACTGTGCGGCGAGTTCGGTCTCGACCAGTGGCTGACCCGGCGTCAACTGCCCGGTGAGGATGCGGTGTTTGATCCCTTCCAGCACGAACTGCGTGCGGGACGGGATCGGCGTGGGCACAGAGGTCATGCGCGCCTCTCGGATCTCACATATCGCGTCTCATATATGACGTACGAAGTACGACGCGTTGAAGTTAGGAGCGGCCCTGTGTTTCGTCAATGCTTCTGACAGAAGAACCGTCAACTTCCCCTCGCACGGCCTCACATGGTCTTGGTGACGCCTTCCAGCGCGGCCGAGGTCCGGCCGGGGAAGATCGCGGCGGCGCGCTCCAGCGCCGCTTCCCTGGTGAGGGTGGGTCCCACGTGGGTGATGAGGAGTTCGCGCGCACCCTTGGCGCAGGCGCCGGCGTCCTCGGGCGTGAGGTGCACCCGGCGTTCGCCTTCGCGATGCCGGTCGATGTCGGCCTCGCAGAGGAACACGTCGGCGCCGCCCGCGAGTTCGGACAGCGCCTCGCAGGGTCCGCTGTCCCCGGAGTAGCCGAGGACACTCCCCTGGCACTCGGCGCGCAGCCCGTAGGCCTCGGCGTCGTGGACGACGGCGCGTGCGGTGAGGCGGAGGTTCCAGTGCCGGACTGCGTGACCGTCGTAGAGCGGGCGGAAGTCGAAGACGCCGCTCAGGAACCGGACGTCCGGCTGTCCGAAGAAGCCGGCGAGGCGGCGGGCGCAGTCCTGTGGGGCGTAGAGCGGGATCGGGGCGGCCGGGGTCATCCCGCCGAAGGCGAACGCGTAGGCGGCGGCGAGGAGATCGGCACTGTGGTCGGCGTGCAGGTGCGAGATCCAGATCGCGGTGAGCCGCGCCGGGTCGGTGTGCCGCTGCAACTCCGCGAACGTTCCGGTGCCCGCGTCCACCCACACCTCGGCGCCGCCACCGCGCAGCAGGTACCCGGAGCAGGGGCGGCCGGGGCGCGGATGCGGGGAGGCGGTGCCGAGGACGGTGAGACTGAGAGGCATGGTGGGGAAGAGTACGGTTCCGGGGCCCGCGGCACTCACGGTTCGGGACCTTCCGCCACGTCCGGCCCTCTGGGGCGAGGATGCTGCGGTCAGTACCCTGACGCGGTGATGGCCAACACTCTCCTGTCGGGGGCGATGAGCGGCACCGTCGACCCGCCGCTGCTTCCTCTGCCGGACCGTGTCGTCGGGCTGCTGTCGGAGCTTGGGAGCCCGCCGCGGCTGGCGGCTCACCTGCGAGCCGTCCATGACGTCGCGCACCAGCTGGTCGACTGGCTGGAGCAGCACTGTCCGGCCGTGCCGGTCGACCGCGAAGCGGTGCTCTTCGGGGCGGCGACGCACGACGTGGGGAAGACGGTGCACGTCTGCGAGCTCTCCGGGCCCGGGGCCGCGCACGAGGAGGCGGGACGGACCCTGCTGCTGGGCCACGGCGTCGGCCCGGAGCTGGCCCGCTTCGCCGCGACGCACGCCTCGTGGGCGCGGCCGGGTGTCGGTCTGGAGGACCTCCTGGTGAGCCTCGCCGACAAGGTGTGGAAGAACAAGCGGGTCCCCGAGCTGGAGGATCTCGTCGTGGCCCGGCTGGCCGGGGCGAGCGGCCGGGCGGTGTGGGAGGAGTTCATGGCACTCGACGAGGTCCTCGCCCGCATCGGCGACGGGGCGGACGAGCGGCTGGCGTTCCAGGCGTCGTTCCCGGTCCACACCTGAGGGCGCCGGGTCTACGGCTTCCAGCCCGGGTCCCGTCCGCTGAGGCCCACCGCCCGGTCCAGCAGGGGTGCGTCCGCCGGTACCGGCACCACCGGTCCGAAGATGCCTCCGCCGCCGGTCGGGTCCTCGGCCGCCGCCAGCAGGAAGGTGTACGAGGCCTGGAGCGCGGTCGGGTCGGGGTCGTAGGGCTGGCCGGTGGCGCGGGCCAGGTCCCAGCCGTGGACGACCAGTTCGTCGGCCACGACGACGGCGGCGATCTCGCCGGGGAGGTCGACGCCGCCCGCGCGGGTCATGCCGGTCCAGGCGGCCGGGTCGCGCCAGGCCTCGGCGAGTCCGTCGAGGATCTTGGGGAACTCCTCGCGCCAGCCGGGGCCGATGTCCGAGGCGGCGGTGTCCGGTGCGGTGTCCGTCATGACGCCCAGGTCCTTGCGCGCGGCGTCGCGGAAGGCCACGGACAGGCCGAGCAGGTGTCCCAGCATGTTGCGTACGGCGGTGCCGGGGCACGGGGTCACGTCTCTGAGCTGCTCGTCGGTGACGCCCTCCACGAGCCGGGCGACGACACGGGTCTGCGGGCCGAGGTCGAAGATGCTGTCGGTCATGCGCTTCCCTTCCGGGGATCGGTCTCACTCAGGAGGTAGACCGACGGCGGCCCGGGAACTCATCGCCCGGCCCCGGACGAGTTCCCGCGCGGACGGCCCCTGGCGCAGACACCACAGCGCGATCACCGGGTCGCAGATGGCGCAGCCCAGCGAGGAGTCGTGGGCGAACGGGACGATGGGGTGCCCTTTGAGGTAGTGCACGATGTCCCACGCGGTGTGCAGCAGCCAGCCGACGCCGATCCAGGTCCACGATTCCAGACCGCGGTAGGCGACGTAGGTGGCGAGGGCGGTGAACGCGAACTCCCAGCCGCCCAGGCCGCCTCCGCTGAGATACGCGGCGCCCGCTCCCGCGACCATCACGGCGTTGAGGCGCCGCCGGTGCGCTTCGGGGACGAGGGACATGATCAGCACGTAGACGAGGCCGATGACGATCGGCATGAGATAGCGCATGCGGCGACGCTAGAACCGTCCCGCCCGCCGCCCCAGGGGTATTGCCGACAGCTTGCGACGGATTCCCGCCCGCGCCGCGCCACGCGTTTCTAGGGCACCTGCCCGATGTCTCACCCCCGGCCTTAGACCCACGATGACCAGGCATGACGAAGAACTGGACGGTGACCCGCATCCTGCGGGACCGCGACGCGGGGCTGTATTTCACGGGTCTGGTGGTGTCGGCCTTCGGCACGTCCGCGCTGGGGCTGGCGGCCGGCGTGTGGGTGAAGGACCTCAGCGGCTCGAACGGTCTGGCCGCACTGTGCGTGTTCGCGGTCTGGGCGCCGACCCTGTGCGGCCCGGCCCTCGGCACGATCGCCGACCGCGTCCGCCGCAAGCCCCTGCTGATCCGCACGAACCTCGCCCTCGCCGCGCTCCTCCTCACCCTCTTCGCCGTCGACTCCCGCGCCGACCTGTGGCTCCTGTTCACGGTCCTGCTCGTCTACGGCACCATCGTCGTCGTCCAGGACCCCGCCGAGTCGGCTCTTGTCGCCGCCGTGGTGGACCGGGATCTCCTCGGCGACTTCAACGGGCTGCGGATGACGGCCGTGGAGGGCATGAAGCTGGTCGCGCCGCTGACGGGCGCGGGTCTGTACGCCGCGTTCGGCGGGCCCGCGGTGGCCTGTCTGGACGCGGTGACGTTCGCGCTGGCGGCGGGCCTGTGGCTGTTCGTGCGCGCGCACGAGGAGCGGCCCCGGCGCCCGGCCGGCGACTGGCGGTCCCAAACCGCCGAGGGCGTCCGCGAGTTGTGGGGACATCCCCGGCTGCGCCGGCTGGTCCTGGCGGGCGGGACCATGATGTTCCTGGCCTCCCTGAGCAGTTCGACGAACTACGCGATCGTCGAGGCCCTGGGGCACGCTCCCGCCTACACGGGGGTGCTGTACGTGGCCCAGGGCGTCGGCTCGGCGGTGGTCGGTCTTGTCTCCGGGCCCGCGCTACGACGGCTCGGCGAGCGGCGGTTCGGGGCGGCCGGGATCGCCCTCGCGGCGGTCGGGGTGGCCGCGCGGGCGGTGCCGTCCGACCCGGTGGTCCTGGCGGGCGGCACGGCGGTCGGTCTGGGGCTCCCGTGCGTACTGATCGCCGCGTTCACCGCCGTGCAGCGGGAGTTGCCCGGCCCGCTGCTGGGCCGGGCAACCGCGACCGCCAACACCCTGATCTTCACACCGAACGTGATCGGGCTGGCGGCGGGCGCGGCACTGGTCGAACTGGCCGACTTCCGGCTGCTGTTGAGCCTGGTCGGGCTGGCGCTGATCTCGACGGGGGCGTGGCTGGGGCTGAATGGGACCGGCGCGATTTCGGCACTGTTCAGGAGGAGGGCGCCCTCGGATCAGAGCCCGGTCAGCGCCGATCGCACCTCCGCCAAGTCCCCGTCCGACGCCAACCCCGCGTGATACAGCCGCAGTTCCGTCGCCCCGAGGCCGCGCGCCCGCTCCGCGTCCGCCGTGAGTGCCCCCGGGCGTCCCCCCATCCCGGAGACCACCGTGAAGTTGGCCGCCAACACCCCGCCGTCCAGGCCCTGTTCGGCGAACGGGGTCAGCAGGCCCGCGCCGCCCGTGCAGGGGACCACCACACCGTCGGCCACCGAGAGAATGTGCCCCGGGTCCACACCCGCGTTGGCACCGCAGTGGTACGACTCCGGGTCCGCGTGCAGCAGGACCTGGAAGTCGGCGGGTGCGGCCGCCCGGACCGCGGCGACCGCCGTCTCCTGGAGTGTGCGGGCCCTGTCGTCGCGCCACGCGCGCGTGGCCGCCGCGTTCGCCTCGCCGAGTAGTTTCTCGACCCCCGCCCAGCCGCCGTCGGAGGGCGCCCCCTGCCACGCCGGTTCCAGCGCGGCCCGTACGACCGCCGCCAACTCCTCGGCGTCTATGCCCTGTTCGCCGTAGCCCTCCCGGCAGGCCGGACAGAAGCACAGGGACATCAGGTACTGGCCCGCGTCCCCGAGAGGGACTCCCCCGGTCTTGTCGTGGGCGTGCAGATGGGCGAGGCCGTACCAGCCCAGGGACTCCAGCTCGGTGCCGTGCGCGCCGGGGCGTACGGCCGCTTCGGCGGCGAGGTCGACCAGGTACGCGCGCGTTGCGGGCTGGGCGATGCAGGGTGCCCAGGGGTAGCGGTCGCCGTAGGCGTTGACCACCGAGGTGTCCGGATGTTCCGCGCCCAGCCGGGAGTTGTGGGCGAGTACCACCCAGGTGTGCACCTCCAGGCCCGCGTCCGCAAGGGCGGCAGCGGCCTCCCCGTAGGCGTCGCCCGGCGCCCAGTCGCCGGCCGCGTACGGCCTCAACTCCCGCCCCTGCCAACGGGAGTCCGGCGGATACAGGACGGCCGCGTGCTCGGCGGTGACGACGCGGTGGCGCGGGTGACGGGGGGTCAGTGCGCGCGTGGAGTGGTACGCGGAGGCGAGGGTCGCCTGCCGTACGCCGAGCCCCGCGATCCTCTCGCCCGCCTCGGGATCGCCGTTGACGTCCCAGGGATAGACGAACGCCGATGCCTTCACGCGCCCTCCTCCATCTGTGAATCCACCTGCGAATCGATCTGCGGCTCGATCAACGTGTAGCCGCGCTCGACGAGTTGGGCCAGCTGCTTGACATGATCCTCGGTCGGTTCCGTCAGCGGTGGGCGGACCTCGCCGACGTCCAGGCCGCGCATCCGTACGCCTGCCTTGACCAGCGAGACCGCGTAACCGCGTCCCTGGGCGCGCAGTTCGACAAACGGCCGGTAGAAGCCGTCCAGGAGGCGGTTCGCCGTGGTGTCGTCGCCGGTCGCGAGGGCCCGGTGGAAGGCGAGCGCGATCTCGGGGACGAAGCAGAACACGGCGGACGAGTAGAGGGTGATGCCGATGCCCCGGTAGGCGAGTTGGGTCTGTTCGGCGGTGGGCAGTCCGTTGAAGTACAGGAAGTCGCCGGGGACTTCGGTGCGCACGGTGCTCACGATCCGCTGCATCAGGTCGAGGTCGCCGAGGCCGTCCTTGAAGCCGATGACGCCCTCGGTGCGGGCGAGTTCGACGACCGTGGCCGGGGTGAACAGGGCGTTGTCGCGCTGGTAGACGATGACGGGCAGCGCCGTCGACGCGGCCACCTCCCGGTAGTGCCGCAGCAGTCCCTCCTGCCCGGCGACCACCAGGTACGGCGGCATCGCGAGCAGCCCGTCCGCCCCGGCGGCCTCCGCGAGCCGTGCGTACCGTACGGCGAGCGCGGTGCCGTAGCCCGCGCCCGCGACCACCGGCACCCGGCCCCCGGTCGCCTCCACGGCGGCCCGCACACACGCCTCGAACTCCTCGGGCAGCAGCGCGTGGAACTCCCCGGTGCCGCAGCACGCGAACACGGCGGCGGCACCGGCCTCGACACCCTGGCGGACATGGGCGCGGTACACGTCGAGATCGACGGCGCCGTCGGGGCCGTACGCGGTGACGGGGAAGAACAGCGGCCCGCTGGGGACAGTGAGCCGGTCGGCGAGAGGGGCTGGCGTCACGGGCTCTCCCTTGAAACAGGCGCGTACGTTCTTCTGATCAACGTCTACATTTCTGAACAGCCCCACCCTAAGGATCTGCCTCAGGGCGGGTCAAGCAGGCAAATGAGCGAGAAGGAAGCGGATTTCCCAGGTCCGCGCCACACTTGACGGGCACAGTGACCGATCCTTAGCTTGTCCATGCATGTGAATTCCGTTCACGCATGAGGCCGATGATCCTAGGAGACCGAGGATGCCCGCTCCCCGCACCGTTCTGCTCACCGGCGCCGCAGGCGGACTCGGCACCCTGATGCGGGACCTGCTCCCCTCCTACGGCTACGACCTGCGGCTGCTGGATCTGCGCCCGATCGAGGGCGAGCCGGACGCGATCACCGCCGACCTCTCCGACCGGGCGGCGCTCCGCGAGGCCGTGCGGGGCGTCGACGCGATCATCCACCTCGCCGGCATCTCCCTGGAATCCTCCTTCGACAACATCCTCAGGTCGAACATCGAGGGCACGTACAACCTCTACGAGGCCGCCCGCGAGGAGGGCGTCACCCGCGTCGTCTTCGCCTCCTCCAACCACGCGGTCGGCTACACCCCGAGGCCTCAGGGCAACGACCCCCTCATCCCGATCGACACCCCGCACCGCCCCGACACCTTCTACGGCCTGTCCAAGTCCTTCGGCGAGGACCTCGCGCAGCTCTACTGGGACAAGCACGGTCTGGAGACCGTCTCCGTCCGCATCGGCTCCTGCTTCCCGGAGCCCAGCAGCGTGCGCATGCTGTCGGTCTGGATGAGCCCCGCAGACGGCGCCCGCCTCTTCCACGCGGCCCTGACCGCCGAGGACGTACGGCACACGGTCGTCTACGGCTCCTCCGCCAACACGCGCCTGTGGTGGGACCTGTCGACCGCGCGGGCGCTCGGTTACGAACCGCAGGACGACTCCGAGCCGTACGCCGAGAAGCTGATCGCCGAGCAGGGCGAGCTGCGGCCGGACGTCGAGGCGCACGCCTGTCTCGGCGGCCACTTCGTGAACGACCCGCCGATCTGGCCGTACTGACTGGAAAGACACCTTCGCGCCGGTGGGCGGGCACCGAACGGGCCCGCCCACCGGCGTGTTCGGGCACGGACGCTGCCCGATCCCACGCCCCGGCGGACAGCCATGCAGGTCCGCGACGGGCACAGCGCGCGGTAAACGGTCACACACGGGCAGCATCGGCCGTGCAACAGGCCTGGTCAGTGCCGCGCACCCGCTGTAGAACTTCCCCCAAGGGTCCCACCGGGCCCGAAACGGGCAGCACTCCAGGTGAGCGGGAAGGCGGTGTCGGCCATGGGGACGAGTTCGGCGGAAGAACGTCAGCGGGAGATCGTGCGCGCCGCGCGCCGCACCGGCTCGGTCGACGTCACCGCGCTAGCCGCCGAGCTGGGCGTGGCCAAGGAGACCGTACGGCGCGATCTGCGCGCCCTGGAGGACCACGGGCTGGTCCGCAGGACCCATGGCGGGGCCTACCCCGTGGAGAGCGCCGGCTTCGAGACGACGCTCGCCTTCCGCGCCACCAGCCATGTCCCGGAGAAGCGCCGGATCGCGGTCGCCGCGGCCGAGCTGCTCGGGGACGCCGAGACGGTCTACGTCGACGAGGGCTTCACCCCCCAGCTCATCGCCGAGGCGCTGCCCAGGGACCGGCCGCTGACCGTGGTCACCGCGTCCCTGCCCGTCGCGGGCGTGCTCGCCGAGTCCGAGAACACCTCGGTACTGCTGCTCGGCGGCCGGGTCCGGCACGGCACCCTCGCCACTGTGGACCACTGGACGACGAAGATGCTCGCCGGCTTCGTCCTCGACCTCGCCTTCATCGGCGCCAACGGCATCTCCCGCGAACACGGCCTGACCACGCCCGACCCCGCCGTCAGCGAGGTCAAGGCACAGGCCATCCGCGCCGCCCGGCGCACCGTGTTCGCGGGTGTGCACACCAAGTTCGGGGCGGTCAGCTTCTGCCGGTTCGCGGAGATCGGCGAGCTGGAGACCATCGTCACCAGCACCCTGCTGCCCACCTCCGAAGCCCACCGCTACTCGCTCCAGGGCCCACAGGTCATCCGCGTCTGACACACCGAACCCAGTCCCCGAGCCGCAGCACACCACGCCCGCGTGGACCCGTTATATCCACATAAGTTCTCCAGGAGCACCCCATGCGAACCCAGAGCCGACGAACGCCCCGCGCCCTGTTTGCGGTGGCCGCCGCAGGAACGCTGATCACCCCGCTGCTCGCCGGCTGCTCGGGCGCCGGCGCGGGCGGCGGTTCCTCCGCCCACTCCATCAACGTCCTGATGGTGAACAACCCGCAGATGGTGGAGCTGCAGAAGCTCACCAAGGCCAACTTCACCAAGGACACCGGGATCAAGGTGAACTTCACCGTGCTGCCCGAGAACGACGTCCGCGACAAGATCAGCCAGGACTTCGCCAACCAGGCCGGCCAGTACGACGTCGCCACCCTCTCCAACTACGAGATCCCGATCTACGCCAAGAACAACTGGCTGGAGCCGATGGACTCGTACGTCAAGAAGGACACCGCCTTCGACCAGCAGGACATCCTCAAGCCGATGCAGCAGGCCCTCACCGCGGCGGACGGCAAGCTCTACGGCGAGCCCTTCTACGGCGAGTCGTCCTTCCTGATGTACCGCAAGGACGTCCTCCAGAAGAAGGGGCTGACCATGCCCGCCAACCCCACCTGGCAGCAGGTCGCCGACCTGGCCGCCAAGCTGGACGGCGCGGAGCCCGGCATGAAGGGCATCTGCCTGCGCGGGCTGCCCGGCTGGGGCGAGATGCTGGCCCCGCTGACCACGGTCGTCAACACCTTCGGCGGCACCTGGTTCGACAAGGACTGGAAGGCGCAGCTGGACGCCCCCGAGTTCAAGAAGGCCACGCAGTTCTACGTCGACCTGGTCCGCAAGCACGGCGAGGCCGGCGCCGCCCAGTCCGGCTTCGCCGAGTGCCTCAACGACACGACCCAGGGCAAGACCGCGATGTGGTACGACGCCACCTCCGGTGCGGGCTCGCTGGAGGCCTCCGGCTCCCCGGTGAAGGGCAAGATGGGCTACGTCCCGGCGCCGGTCGACAAGACCGACAGCTCCGGCTGGCTCTACACCTGGGCGTGGGGCATCCAGAAGGCGTCCAAGAACCCGGACGACGCCTGGAAGTTCATCTCGTGGGCGTCCAGCAAGGGCTACGAGAAGCTCGTGGGCGAGAAGGCGGGCTGGGCCAACGTGCCTGCCGGCAAGCGCACCTCGACGTACGACATCCCGGAGTACCGCAAGGAGGCAGCCGCCTTCGCGGACGTCACCCGGGACGCCATCGCCAGCGCCAAGCCCAACGACCCGGGCGTGCAGCCCCGGCCCGCGCCCGGCATCCAGTTCGTCGACATCCCCGAGTTCACCGACCTGGGCACCAAGGTCTCCCAGGAGATCAGCTCCGCCGTCGCCGGCCAGCAGTCCGTGGACGACGCGCTGAAGAAGGCACAGAAGCTCGCCGAGGCCGTCGGCAAGAAATACGAGGGATCATGACCGCCACCACCTCCGCCCGGGTCGCCACCGCCTCCGTGCGGCCGGCGCCCCGGCCGCCCTCCGACCGTCTGCGGGCCTGGGCCACCCGAGCCCCGCTGCTGCCGGCGCTGGTCTTCATGATCGTGGTGACCCAGCTGCCGTTCGTGGCGACCGTGGTGATCTCGTTCTTCGACTGGAACGCCCTCTATCCGAAGGACCGCCACTTCACCGGTATCGACAACTACCGCCAGGTCCTGAGCGACCCGGACCTGCGCCACTCGGTGTGGACGACGGTCCTGCTGACGGTCACCGTGGTGCTGGTCAGCCTGGTCCTGGGACTGGTGGTGGCGCTGCTGCTCAACCGGAAGTTCCGGGGCCGCGGTGTGGTCCGCACGCTGATGATCGCCCCGTTCCTGATCGTCCCGGTCGCGGCGGCGCTGCTCTGGAAGCACGTCCTCTACAACCCCGAGTACGGCCTGCTCAACGGCCTGTTGCACTATGTCGGCGGCCCGCAGCCGGACTGGATCTCCGACACCCCGCTGCTCGCGGTCGAGGCCGCCCTGGTGTGGCAGTGGACGCCGTTCATGATGCTGATCCTGCTGGCCGGGCTCCAGAGCCGTGACCAGCAGCAGCTGGAGGCAGCCCGGGTGGACGGCGCGAGCGACTGGCAGATCTTCCGTTACCTGACCCTCCCGCACCTGCGCCGGTACCTCGAACTCGGCGGTCTGCTGGGCTCGATCTACATCGTGCAGAACTTCGACGCGGTCTTCACGATCACCTCCGGCGGCCTGGGCACCGCCAACCTCCCCTACACCGTCTACCAGAGCTTCTACCAGGCGCACGAGAACGGCCTCGCCTCGGCCGCCGGCGTCGTGGTGGTCATCGGCTCGATCATCATCGCGACCTTCGCCCTACGTGTGGTGTCGTCGCTGTTCCGCGAGGAGGGGGCCCGCGCATGAACACCGCCCTGAACGTGGTACGACGCAACGGACTCGGGCTGGTCGCCTGGCTGACCGGAATCGTGTTCTTCCTGCCCATCGCCTGGATGGCGCTGACGTCCTTCCACTCCGAGTCGGACGCGGCGACCAACCCGCCGTCCTTCACCGCCGCCCTCACCCTGGACGGCTACCGCGAGTTCTTCGGCATCGGCGGCGGGGCGAGCCCGTGGCCCGCGCTGATCAACTCGGCGATGGCGTCGGTGGTCTCGACGCTCTTCGTCCTCCTGCTGTCCTTCCCGGCGGCCTACGCGCTGTCGATCCGCCGGGTGCAGAAGTGGACGGACGTCCTGTTCTTCTTCCTCTCCACGAAGATGCTGCCGGCCGTGGCGGGCCTGCTGCCGATCTACCTGTTCGCGAAGAACGCCGGGATGCTGGACAACATCTGGCTCCTGGTCATCCTCTACACCTCCATGAACCTGCCGATCGCGGTGTGGATGATGCAGTCCTTCCTCGCCGAGGTCCCGGTCGCGGTCATCGAGGCCGCGCGGGTGGACGGCGCCCGGCTACCGACGATCCTCGCGCGCGTGGTCGCCCCGATCTCCCTGCCCGGCATCGCCGCGACCTCCCTGATCTGCTTCATCTTCAGCTGGAACGAACTGCTCTTCGCACGCGTGCTCACGGGCGTGGTCGCCGAGACCGCCCCCGTCTTCCTGACCGGCTTCATCACCAGCCAGGGCCTGTTCCTGGCGAAGGTGTGCGCCGCGTCGCTCGTCGTCTCCCTGCCGGTGCTCGCCGCAGGGTTCGCCGCCCAGGACAAGCTGGTCCAGGGCCTCTCCCTGGGAGCCGTCAAATGAAGGCCGCCGTCATCGAGTCCGTGGGCCGCGCCGTCGTCACCGAGGTCCCGGACCCGACGCCGGGTCCCCGCGAGGTCGTCGTCGAGGTCGCCGCGTGCGGCCTGTGCGGCACCGATCTGCACATCCTCCAGGGCGAGTTCGCGCCCAAGCTGCCGATCGTGCCGGGCCACGAGTTCGCCGGCGAGATCGTCGCGGTCGGCACCCAGGTCACCGAGGTCTCGGTCGGCGACCAGGTGGCCGTGGACCCGTCGCTGTACTGCTTCGAGTGCCGGCAGTGCCGCAACGGCCACAACAACCTCTGCGAACGCTGGGCCGCGATCGGCGTCACGACCGCCGGCGGCGCGGCCCAGTTCGCGGTGGCCCCGGTGGCGAACTGCGTGAAACTGCCCGAGCACGTACGCACCGAGGACGCGGCCCTGATCGAACCGCTCTCCTGCGCGGTGCGCGGCTACGACGTCCTCCAGTCCCGCCTCGGCGCGCACGTCCTGATCTACGGCTCCGGGACCATGGGCCTGATGATGCTGGAGCTGGCCAAGCGCACCGGCGCGGCGAGCGTCGACATCGTGGACCTGAACCCGGCCCGCCTGGAGACCGCCCGCACGCTGGGCGTCTCCGGGTCGGCGGCGAACGCGGACGAGCTGGACCGGCCGCAGGGCTGGGACCTCGTGATCGATGCGACCGGCAACGCGGCGGCGATCCAGGACGGCCTGGACCGGGTGGCGAAGGCGGGCACGTTCCTGCAGTTCGGGGTGGCCGACTACGCGGCCCGGGTGTCGATCGACCCGTACCGCATCTACAACCAGGAGATCACCATCACCGGCTCGATGGCCGTGCTGCACAGCTTCGAGCGGGCGGCGGAGCTGTTCGCGAACGGGGTTCTCGACCCCGGGATCTTCATCAGCGACCGGATAGAGCTGGAGCGGTATCCGGAGGCGCTGGCCCAGTTCGCGGCCGGGGTGGGGCGGAAGATCGTGGTGATTCCCTGAGCGAATCGACGGGATTCGAGCCAGTACTTCCAAAGCTTGGCCAATTGGTCACTTGGTAAGGGAACGGCAAAATGGTCTCGGTCGTTCACGAGGCATGACAGCTATGACCCCTGGCTCGAACATCCCTCTTCCGGTCTCCCGGGTGGCGGTCGATGTCGCCGCCCCCGTGCGGCTCGACGTGTCGAGCCTGCTGCTCACCGGCGACGGCAAGGTGCGCTCGGACGACGACTTCATCTTCTACAACCAGCCGAACGGCCCGGGTGTGACGTACCGCTCCGGCGGCGGTACGTCCCCGGACGCGATCACCGTCGACACGGCCGCGGTGCCGCCCGGGATCGAGAAGATCGTCGTCACCGCGAGCCCCGACGCCGCGGGGCAGACCTTCCAGGGCATCGAGCCGACGGCGACGATCCGCAACGCGGCCGACGGCTCGGTGCTGGCCACCTTCACGCCCCCGCAGCTCGGCGCCGAGACGGCACTCGTGATCGTGGAGATCTATCTCCGCAACGGCGTCTGGAAGGCCCGCGCGGTCGGCCAGGGATACGCCGACGGCCTGGCGGGCATCGCCACGGACTTCGGCGTCTCGGTGGAGGAACCGGCCCCGGCGCCGGTCGCTCCGCCGGCCCCCGTGACGCAGGCCCCCGTGACGCAGGCCCCGGTGGCGCCTCCGGTGCCCGCCGCTCCCCCGGCCCCGCCCGCCGCGCCGCCGCTCGGCGCCGGGAAGATCAACCTCGACAAGGGCCGCGTCAGTCTCCAGAAGAACCAGACGGTGTCCCTGGTCAAGGGCGGCCGGCCGTTCCTCTCCCAGGTCAAGATGGGCCTCGGCTGGGAGCCCGCGTTCCGCGGCAAGGACATCGACCTGGACGCCTCGGTCATCGCCTACGGCCCGCAGCGCAACCACGTCGACAGCTGCTACTTCGGCAAGCTGTCGATCCTCAACGGCGCGATCAAGCACTCCGGGGACAACCTCACCGGCGAGGGCGGCGGTGACGACGAGGTGATCGTGGTCGATCTCGGCCGCATCCCCCAGGAGGTCACCGGCCTGGTCTTCACGGTCAACTCCTTCTCCGGCCAGAAGTTCACCGAGGTCGCCAAGGCCTACTGCCGCCTCCTGGACGCCGCGACCGGCGAGGAACTGGTCCGCTTCGACCTCACCAACGCCGAGGCCCAGACCGGCGTCATGATGGCCAAGCTTGTCAAGCAGTTCTCCGGCGAATGGGACATGACCGCGATGGGCGACTTCGTGAAGTCCCGCACGGTGCGAGGCATGGTGAAGCCGGCGGCCCAGGCACTGTAAGCAGTCCTTCGACGAGCAGTCCTACGACCGCTGCGGGCGCCCCTGGTCGAGGGGCGCCCGGCGTTCACTCCCCCCGGGCAGCGGCAGGCCGCAGCCCGTCCGTCAGCAGGGACAGATAGCGGCGGATGAACTTCCCCTGGCCGTCCGCCAGTTCGGAAGCCGTGGACACCCCGTGGGCCAGCCGCAGGACCTCGATCGGCTCGATGTCCGCACGCAGGGTCCCCTCCCGCTGGGCCGCCTCGACCAGCCGCTTGGCCGCGCCCTTCATGGAGGTGGCGCAGGCCGTGAGCGCGACCTGGCTGCCGTCCATCACGGCCGAGCCCAACAGGGCCTTCATACCGCGCACCTGGATCGTGCCGACGCACACCTCGTACAGCCACTCGGCCAGCGCCTCACCCGACGGAAGTTCCTTCGCCAGTTCGTCGGCGCGGGACGCGAGCGCCTCGACCCGGTCGACGTAGGCCGCTTCCAGCAGCGCCTGCCGGGTGGGGAAATGCCGGTACAGGGTGCCGGAGCCGACCCCCGCGCGCTTGGCGATGTCGTCGAGGGACGCGCCTTCCCCGTGTTCGGTGAACGCCTCCACCGCCACCTTCAGCAGCCGCTCGTAGTTGCGCCGGGCGTCCGCGCGCATGGGCTTGGCCTGCGTCATCCAGATACTCCTTGCGAACCGGGGACCCTCTCCGTATCTTAACGAGGGTTAAACGGAGACAGTCCCCGCTTATTTGGCGGGCAGTCCGTGCTGCCCGCACGCCTCTCAGCCGGGGACGCCAGACCGGGAGAACTCCATGTCCACCCCGTCCGCACCGTCCACCACCGCCGATCCTCTCCTCGCACCACCCGGACCCGCCAGGCTCGGCACCGTCCTCTTCGTCGTCGTCACCGCCTACCTGATGGTCGGCGTCGACTCCACCGTCGTCAACGTCGCGCTGCCCGACATCCAGAAGGACCTCGACTTCAGCCCCACCGGCCTGTCCTGGGTCCTCAACGCCTACACCCTCGCCTTCGGCGGGCTGCTCCTGCTGGGCGGCCGGGTCGGCGACATCGTCGGCCGCCGCCGGACACTCACGATCGGCGTCCTGCTCTTCGCCTCGTCCTCCCTGCTCGGCGGACTGGCCACCGACAGCGCCTGGTTGCTCGCGGCCCGCGCGCTCCAGGGCCTGGGCGCCGCACTGATCGCGCCCAACACCCTCGCCCTGATCACCACCAACTTCCCGGAGGGACCGCGCCGTCACCACGCGCTCGGCATCTACACCTCCATGGCAGGCATCGGCGCCTCGATAGGCCTCGTCATCGGCGGCATGCTCACCTCCTGGGCGTCCTGGCGCTGGTCCCTGCTGATCAACGTGCCGATCGGCGCGGCCGTGGCCCTGGCGCTCCCCCGCTTCGTCGGCGAAACCCCGCGCCACGCGGGCCGGTTCGATGCCGCGGGCGCGCTCACCGGGACCGCCGGGATGACCTCGCTGGTGTACGCGTTCATCCGGGTCTCCTCGGACGGCTGGGGCGATCTCCAGGCGGAGTTGGGGTTCAGCGCGGCGGCGGCACTGCTGCTGGGCTTCACCCTGGTCGAGTCCCGCGCCGACCAACCCATCATGCCGCTACGGCTGTTCGCGAGCCGCAACCGCGCGGGCGGCTACGTGGGCGTCCTGCTGCTTCCGGCGGGCATGTTCGGCGCGTTCTACTTCCTCACCCTGATCAGCCAACGGGTCCTGGACTACAGCCCGTTGCGCGCGGGCTTCGCCTTCCTGCCGCTGACCCTGGCGATGTTCACGGTCGTGCGTTTCGTACCGCGCCTGCTCGCCCGCCTCGGCGCCAAACCGGTCCTGCTCACGGGAATGGCGCTGCTCGTCGTGTCGGCCGCATGGCTCTGGCAACTCCGGCCCGGCGACGGCTACTTGACCGGCCTCTTCGGCCCGCTCGTCCTGATGGGCGTGGGCGTCGGCCTCAGTTTCATGCCGCTCAACGCGACGATCCTCGCGGGCATCGAGCCGCGCGAGGCGGGCGCCGCGTCCGGTCTCCTGCAGACCCTCCAGTGGCTCGGCGGCACCCTCGGACTGTCCATCCTGGTCACCGTCTTCGGCACGGCGACCCGGCACGCGACCGGATCGCCGTCCGACATCCTCGTCCACGGCTCGGCCCGGGCGTTCGGCGTCGGTGCGCTGATCGCCCTGACCGCGCTGCTGGTGTCGGCGTTCGTGATCACCGGCAGGAAGGCCGAGGGGACTGCCCGGAGCGGGGCTTCCTGACGTGGACGGCGCCGTACGGCGGACCGTGAGCACCGCGGGCCGTACCGTCGCGTTCTCCGCCGCGACCGTCGCGGCGGCGCTCGCGGCCCGCAGTACTTCCTGGGGGTTCGCCGGACGGATCGGAGCCCCGGACGCGCGGGGACCGTCGTCACCCGCGCACCCGGAGCGCATGATTCCGTTCAGTGCGCCGGCGGTGGACCGGCGTTCTGCTCGGCCGGCCGTGAGCTCGCGCCCCCGAGCGTCCGCGATGCTCCCGGCGGTCCGGCGGTACCGGCGTTCAGACGGCGTCGCAGGACGAGCGCCCACCACAGGAAGCCGACGACCAGCACGACCGACACCGTCACGGCGTTCTGGTTGTTCTCCGCGGGGAAGGTGAGCACGGCGATGACGACGCCGCACCACAGGAGCGCGAACCCGACGACGGGGTTCAGCCAGCGACCGAGGTCGAAGACCCCTTCGGTGGCCGCGGGAATGGTGCCGCGTCGTTCGGCGACCGCCGTGGCGGTCATCGTCAGCGCGTAGGTCAGGTAGTAGGTGAGCCCGACCATCGCGTAGATCTTGCCCACAAGACCGGAGTTGAGCAGGTTGAGGACGACGGCCACGACGGTGACGGCGACAATGGCCGGGACGGGTGCCCTGCTGCGCCGCCCGACGCTCTGCAGGCCCTTCGACGCGGGGAGCATGTTGTCGCGGGAGAGCGCGAAGATCATCCGGGTGGCGACCGCCATGTTGGCGATGAGGCAGGCGAAGATGGAGGCGAAGGCCACCACGATCATCAGTGCGCGGGCGAACGGCCCGATCTGCTGCGAGATGAGCTTCAGCACCGGGTTCTCCGACCCGGTCAGAAACGCCGCCGGACTGTTCGGCAGGGCCATCGCCAGCAGGGCGAAGACCACGAAGCCGATGATCCCGGAGACGACGACCGAGCGGAACATGGCGCGTGGCGCCGCCCTGCGCGGGTCGACCGTCTCCTCGGCGAGGTCCGCCGCGCCCTCCCACCCGAGCAGCACGTAGACCGGCAGCAGACCGGCCAGCGCGACGCTCGTCAGTGTGACCGGCTTCCCGGTCAGCGGCCTGGCGTCGGCGAGGATCGACAGTCCCTGGGTGTGCTTGAAGAACACCAGGACACCCGCGGCCAGGACCAGTACCAGGACGAACGTGCCGATCAACTCGATCGACGCGCCGATGTTGTTGATCCGGGTCGCGACCTTGACCCCGATGATGTTGAGCACCGCGGCGACGAGCGTGCAGCCGATCGACAACGCCTGGATCTGGTGGGTGGTCGGGTGCCGCCAGATCTCCGGGGCGAAGACCGTGCCGACCGCGGCGGCGGTCCCGGCGGTGCCCGCGAGGAAGGAGACCAGCGCGATCCAGCCGGTGAACCAGCCGAAGTGCGGCCCCACCAGACGGCTGGACCACTGGTAGGCGTAGCCGGTGATCGGCATCCGTCCGGACAGGTGGGCGTAGACCGCGACCAGGGTGAGCACCATGGGCAGGACGAGCAGCCACAGCAGCACCGCGGCGCCGCCGACCCGTGAGAACGGGTCGGTGAACAGGGTGACGATGCCGGTGTTGATCGAGACCATCGAGAAGGCGAGCGCGAACGCGGTGAAGGAGCTCATCGACCGGTTCAGCTGCTGGCCGTAGCCCAGCGCCGCGAGGTCGTCGGCGTCGGTGGTTCTCGCCGGCAGGTCTTCGGCAGCGGTCATGACAGCCCTCCTGCGGTGGTCCCGGCGGTCTTCTCGACCTCGGTCAGCACCTCGTCCAGGACGTCGAGTGCGGTGGCCAGGTGGTCCCGGCTGATGTCGAGCGGTGGTTTGACCTTGATCAGGTTGCCGAGTCCGGCGTAGCGGCTCTCGCCGAAGATGACACCGCGTTCCTGGGCGAGTTCGAACACGGCGTGCGCCTCGGTGGTGGCCGGCTCCTTGGTGACCCGGTCGCGGACCAGCTCGATCGACACCATCAGTCCTGGTGAGCGTACGTCGCCGATGAGCGGATGGCGGGTCTGCATCTCGCGCAGCCGTTCGGTGGCGTACTCGCCGTGTGCGGCGGCGCGGTCGCACAGGCCGTCGTCGATGATCGCCCGGACAGCTGCGAGGCCGGCGGCGACGGAGACCGGGAACTGGCCGAAGGTGAGCTGGTCGTCGCCGGGAAGGAAGGCGGCGAAGCGGTTCTTGGCCAGTACTCCGGCGAGCGGGAAGCCGCCGCCGACGCCCTTGCCGAAGACGAGGACGTCCGGCTCGATGCCGTAGTAGTCGCTGGCCCACATGCGGCCGGTGCGGCCGAGGCCGGTCTGCACCTCGTCGATGATCAGCATGATGCCGAGCTCGTCGCAGATCTCCCGGATGCCGCGGTGCCAGCGCTCGGAGAAGCCGTTGTGGCCGCCGTTGCCCTGGATGGGCTCGTAGATCAGCGCGGCGACGGGGCCTTCGGTGCCCTTGGTGAGGATGTCGCGGACGATCCGGAGCGTCAGTTCGGTGTCCTGGTCCGCGGTCAGGCCGGGGCGCGGCCGGTACAGGTCGGGCCGCGGGAGCCGGAGGAACTGCGGCTGGAGTACCCCGAAGGCGTTGCCCGGGTGCGGCCAGCTCGCCGCCATGGTGGTGATCGAGCGGCCGTGGTAGGCGTCGTGCAGAACGGCGACGTGCCGGGCGTCCGGGCGGTTGCGCAGGGCGAGCTTGAGCGCCATCTCCACCGCCATCGAGCCGTGCAGCGTGAAGCCGACGCGGTCCAGACCGTCGGGGGCTATCGACACGAGCAGTTCGGCGAGTTCCAGCAGGGCCGGGGTGTGGAACGTCGGCCGGGCATGGGTGATCTGCCGGGTCTGCTCGATCGCCGCCTCGATGACGCGCGGGTCGTTGGCGCCGAGGTTGTTCGACCAGGCCTGCGCTGTGCAGTCGATGTACTCCTTGCCTGCCTCGTCCCACACCAGCGAGCCACGCGCCTTGACGAGGGTGAGCTTGTCCGGATCGCCGCCCGTCGGCTCGTGCAGCAGGACTTCCCGGCCCCGGGCGTGGGCCTGTGCCTGATGGATGAGGGTGTCTGTCACGGCGACTCCGTCTCGGGTGTGAGCTGTGTCTCCGCAGGCTAGGAGCCGGATTGGGCTCCTGTGAAAGACCGAATTCCGTAGACTTCATAGATGGCGTCTATGAATGTGGAGCTTCGGCACCTGCGGGCGTTCGTCGCCGTCGCCCGGACGGTGAACTTCACGCGGGCCGCCGAGCAATTGCACATCGCGCAACCTTCACTGAGCCACACCATCCGCCAGCTGGAGACTGCGCTCGGCATCCGGCTGTTCGCCCGGACAACGCGCTCCACCGCCCTCACGCAGGACGGCGAGCGCTTCCTCGTCGAGGCGCAGGCCGTCCTCGACCGCTTCGACGCGGCCATGGAACAGTCCTCACGGATGGCCGGCGGTGAACTCGGCCGACTGCGCGTCGGCTATCTGATCGGAGCCGCCGTCGATCATGTGCCCGCGATCCTGCGCGCGTTCGCCGACCAGTACCCCGATGTGGCCCTCGAACTCACCGAGTACGACTTCGCTTCCCCCAACGGCGGCCTGGACAGCGGGGAAACCGACGTCGCCCTGGTCCGGCCGCCGCTGGACGGGGTGCCGGACGCGGTGACCACCACCCTGCTCAGCGAGCGGTGCGTGGCCTGCGTGTCCGCGCTGCACCCCTTCGCGGAACTGCCCCGGGTGACCGTCGCACAGGTCCTGGCCGAGCCCATCGTCGCGGCACCCGGCGACAACGCCTGGCGGGACTACTGGATCCTCGCCTCCTACCGCAGCACCCCGGCGAACATCACCCATGAAGCGGCCACCTTCGAGGCCGAGTTGCAGTCCGTGGCTATCGGCCGCGGCCTCTCCGTGGTCCCCGAGTCCGTCGCCCGCCTCTACGGCCGACAGGGCGTCCGCTACGTACCCATCGAGGGCATGGCCGACTGCGAGGTGGCTGTCGTCCATCGCGAGGACGCACCCCGGTCCGCCGCCAATTTCGCCCGGATCGCGGCCCAGGTCACAGCGGACGGAAACGGTCCGCACGTGCGCGGCTGACCCCGGGCAGTCCGGTCCGGATCAGCGGGCGGACCGCGTCCGTCGCGCGCCGCTCCCGGTCAGAACAGCGCGCTGTACGCGTTCAGCGCGGGCTGTCCGCCGAGGTGGGCGTAGAGGACGGTGGAGTCCCGGCCGATCTCGCCGCGCGCGACGAGGTCGATCATCCCGGCCATCGACTTGCCCTCGTACACGGGGTCGGTGACCATCCCCTCGGTGCGGGCGGCCAGGCGCATCGCCTCCAGGGTGGTCTCGTCCGGGATGCCGTAGATACCGGCGTGGTAGCGGTCGTCGAGTTCGACGTCGTCGACGGTCAACTCCCGCTTGACCCCGATCAGTTGGCCGGTGCCGTGCGCGATGCGGGCCACCTGTTCGCGGGTCTCGGCGGGCTTGGCCGACGCGTCGATGCCGAGTACGCGGCGCTCACGCCCGCCCGCCTCCTCGATCGCCCGGAACCCGGCGACCATGCCCGCCTGCGTGGAGCCGGTCACCGAGCACACCACCACGGTGTCGAAGAAGACGCCCAACTCCCGCTCCTGCTCGGCGACTTCGTGCGCCCAGTTGGCGAAACCGAGGCCGCCGAGCGGGTGGTCGGAGGCGCCGGCCGGGATGGCGTACGGCTTGCCGCCGCTCTCCTCGACCTCCCGCAGCGCCTGCTCCCAGCTCTCCTTGAAGCCGATGCCGAACCCGGCCTTCACCAGGCGTACGTCCGCTCCGGCGAGCCGGCTGATCAGGATGTTGCCGACCTTGTCGTAGACGGAGTCGGGCCACTCCACCCAACTCTCCTGGATCAGCACGCACTTGAGCCCGGCGCGGGCGGCGCAGGCGGCGACCTGACGGGTGTGGTTGGACTGCACACCGCCGATCGACACAAGGGTGTCGCAGCCCTTCGCGAGGGCGTCCGCGACGAGGTACTCCAGCTTGCGCGTCTTGTTGCCGCCGTACGCCACACCGGAGTTGCAGTCCTCCCGCTTGGCCCACAGGGCGGCGCCGCCGAGGTGTGCGGTGAGCCGCTCCAGCGGGTGGACGGGCGAGGGGCCGAAGAGGAGGGGGTAACGGTCGTACGAGGAAAGGGACATGAGATCTCCAGGGTCAGTCGGCGTCGGCCAGGTCTGCGAGGGTGTGCCAGATGTCGGCCGTGACGCGGACCGCACCGTCCGTGTCACCTTCGGCGCAGGCCTCGATCAGCCGCTCGTGCAGTCCGGCCGAGCGGCATGAGCCGCCCTCGCCGAAGCGTCGTCGCTCCAGTCGGCGGATGAGCGGGGTGTAACGGGCGACGGTGGCGGCGGCGGCGCGATTGCCGCTCACCCGCACCGGTACGTCGTGGAGTTCGTCGTCGGCGCGCAGGGCCGCGTCCACGTCACCGGCGGCCACGGCGGCGGCGAACCGGTCGTTGGCCGCGCGCATCTCGTCCAGGTCCGTGTCCCGCAACCGGGGCACGGCGACCCGGGTGACCAGCTCGTGCATGGCCCCGACCACGGCGGCGGCATCCCGCACCTCGGCGGCCACGACCGGCGTCACCCGGGTGTAGCTCTGCGGCTTGCTCTCCAGCAGCCCCTCCTCCACCAGCCGCGAGAACGCCTCGCGTACCGGCGCGCGCGACAACCCGAGCCGCTCGGCGAGATCGGCGTCCCGCACCACCGTCCCGGGTTCGATCTCGCCGGCCACGATGGCGTCCCGGATGGATGCGTAGGCGTGGTCCCGGAGGAGGGTGCGCGGGACGGGCCGTAGGGCGTTCATGAACTGAAATGTTAGATGTCAATCTCCCGTCGGACAAGGGTGTGGCCCGCACCCCCCGTGGAAGTGCGGGCCACAGCTCGGCTCTCAGGCAGCCCAGGGCCAGTCCGCGTCCCGGGCGGCCTCCAGCAGCGGCACCATCCGGAAGGCCGCGTCCGAGAGGCCGCCGAAGGTGTGCCGGTTGGCGGTGCCGGACGGGCCGTGGCCTGCCCGGTACCCGGCGAGGTTCCAGGTGTAGACCGGCACGTGGGCCGGGACCTGCTCGGTCGGGTCGCCGTAGTGGCTGTACTCGGCCTGCTCGTCGGTGATGATCAGCACCCGGTCCTGCCCCCGGTAGTGCGAGCGGACCGCGGAGGTGGTGTCGGTGCCGCCCAGGTCGCCGAAGCGGCCGAGGATCTTCAGCACCGACTCGCCCGCACCGAAGTCCAGGCGCTTGCTCGTGGTGCCGAACTCGACGAGGTCCGCGTCCGCCGCCCGCAGCGCGAGCGCCGTGCCGAAGATCGCCGCCGCGTCGGCCCGGTTGAGCTCCGAGCGGTCGGACAGCCGCGAGTAGAACATCGAACCCGAGCGGTCCACGAGCACCAGCGTGCGGCCCGGCAGCGCGGGCACGTTGGCCAGCGAGTGGCCGAGCGCCCGCTCCAGCGGGTACGCCCAGCGCAGCGAGGGCGCGTGCCGGTACGCGGCGAGGTACCGGAAGGGGAACTGCCGCGAGCGCGCGACCTCCGCCGGGTCGCTGATCTTCGCCGCCACCTGCGCGGCGACCTCGTCCGAGACGCCGGCCTCGTCGAAGTTGCGCAGGTTCCGCGTCAGTGCCATCGCGTTCATCGACGGGATGACCGCCTCCCAGGCCGCCTTGTCCATCGGGCCCTGCAGCCAGCCGGCCAGCGCCTCCCAGGTCATCCCGGCCGCCGCGAGCCGCTCGGCGCCGTCGGCCGCCGTGACGACCGCGCGCCGCTGTGCGACCGGCAGGGCCATCAGCTCGCGGTGCGCGGTCAGTACAGGGTTCGTCGCGGGTGGTACGGCGGTGTCCGGGTGGTGCCGGCGGTCCAGGGCGTACTGGAACAGCTCGCCCTGCCACGCCTTGTCCGGGTCCGGCGCCGCGTGCACCAGGTTGAGGATGTCGCCGAAGCGGTATCCCTTGGACGCGGTGTCGTACTTCAGCAGAGACGTGCCGCCGTAGAGGCGTCGTACGGCGTCGGCGACACCGCGCTTGACGGGCTTGGGGATGTTGCGGCCGTAGCGCGCGGTCCAGTAGGCGAGCAGCTCGCCGGGCTCGTCCGGGCGCCGGAGCACGGAGTCGACGACCAGCCGGTTCGAGGGGCCGTCCGTGGCGCCGGCGTCGAGGCGGGCCTTCACGTACTCGGCGGCGCCCACGACGGCGGCCGTACGGAGGTTGCCTTCGCCGCGCAGCCAGCCCAGGAGGCCGGCCGTCCAGGCCGGGTCGGTGACCGCGAGCTCGCGCACGAGGGTCGCGAAGCGGTCGTCGCGGTCGGCGCCGGACTCGTAAGAGGTCTGCTGCGAAACGAAGTTGGCGACGGAGAGCAGAAAGAGCTCGGAGCGCGCGTCTCGCTCACGGCCTCGGCCACCCTGGTAGGTACGGAGTACTCGGCCGGTGGAGGTGACCCGCGAAGTGGGCTGGGTCTTCGCCGCCTTGGTATTGAATCGCGCCATGGTGAATTCCCCCCGAATTCAGTGTCTTTCGGAAGGAGGGCAGCAGAAGGAGGGTGTCCGAGTTCGAAGTCGGCGGCGGTTCTTATAACCCGGCGCGTCTGCCATTCCGCCACACCGACCGAGGTCGATGACGGGATTCGAACCCGCAACATACCGTGTCCCGAAGTATCCGCTGCCTGCGCACCGGACACCCTCCAGAGCTGCGCCTCCCGAGATCAAAAACGGCTGCGGTGTCTATTTCGGTTGCAACGAAGTAACCGCAGCCTGCGCACCGGGAGGTGCGTGTTGTTGTGATCTCAGCGTAGGAGGCGCAGCTCTGGAGGGGCCAACCAATTAAATCCGCCCGGGAGTTCAGCCGCGCTTCTGCCGCTTCCACGGCCCCGTGATCGCCAGCATGATCCCCGGCGTCTGGATGTTCGCGTACAGGGTCTTGCCGTCGGGCGAGAAGGTCACGCCGGTGAACTCGCTGTATTCCGGCTTGTCCGCGGTGCCGATGTTGAGTTCGTTGCGGGCGATCGGGTACGTGCGGCCGCTCTCCGTCGCGCCGAACAGGTGCTGGATGCCCTCGCCGTCCTCGGCGATGACGAGGCCGCCGTAGGGGGAGACGGTGATGTTGTCGGGGCCGTCGAAGGCGCCGTCCACGGACGGGTCCGGGTTGACGCCGATCAGCACCTTCAGCGTCAGGGTGCGGCGCTTGGGGTCGTAGAACCAGACGGCGCCGTCGTGCTGGACGGGGCTCTCCGTGCGGGCGAACGAGGAGACGATGTAGGTGCCGCCGTCGCCCCACCACATGCCCTCCAGCTTGCGGGCGCGGGTGATCTCGCCGGCCGCGAACTGCTTGCGGACGGAGGTGGTCTTCGCGTCGCGGTCGGGGACGGTCACCCAGTCGACGCCGTAGACCGTGCCGATCTTCGTGGCGCGGGAGAGGTCGTCGATGAATTTGCCGCCGGAGTCGAAGCACTTGAAGGCCTCAAGGACCCCCGCGTCGTCGGCGAGGGTGCGGAACTTGCCGCGGCCGTGGTGGAAGTGCTCGGGCGGGGTCCAGCGGTAGAGGAGGCCGTTGGGGTTGGCCGCGTCCTCGGTCAGGTAGAGGTGGCCGCGCTTGGGGTCGACGACCACCGCCTCGTGGGCGTAGCGGCCAAGTGCCTTGATCGGCTTGGGGTTCCGGTTGGCGCGGCGGTCGGCGGGGTCGACCTCGAAGACGTAGCCGTGGTCCTTGGTGAAGCCGTTGGTGCCGGCCTTGTCCTCGGTCTCCTCGCAGGTGAGCCAGGTGTCCCAGGGGGTGTTGCCGCCCGCGCAGTTGGTGGCGGTGCCGGCGATGCCGACCCACTCGGCGACGTGGTCGCGGCGGACCTCGACGACCGTGCAGCCGCCGGCCGCGGCGGGGTCGTAGACGAGGCCCTCGGTGAGCGGGACGGGGTGGGGCCAGTTGGCTCGGGGGCCGGCCAGCTCGTGGTTGTTGACGAGGAGGGTGGCGCCGCGCGGGCCGTCGAAGGTGGAGGTGCCGTCGTGGTTGGAGGGGGTGAACTCGCCCGACTCCAGTTTGGTCTTGCCGCTGTAGGTGATGACGCGGTATTCGAAGCCGGCGGGGAGGGCGAGGAGACCGTCCGGGTCGGGGACCAGCGGTCCGTAGCCGACGCCTACATGGCCGTAGCCGGTCGCCGGCTCCTCGGCCGCGGTCTCGGTGTCGGTGGCGGCGAGGGCGTTGGGGGCGGTGGCGAGGGCGCCGACGCTGCCCGCCAGGGCGACCCCGGCACCGGTGATCGCGGATTTCGCGGCGAAGTCTCTGCGGGTGAGCGACATGGTGTGTCTCCTGTGACGGTGGGTGTGCCGTGGAGGGTGGCGGACCTCGGTCGGCGCCACGCTTCCGCCCATGTCTGAACACGAGTTGAACACCGGTCGACTTCGCCGGGCCCTCTTCCATGAATCCGTATGCAATCGGCCATGGATCCCTCTGCGATCAGCCAGGAAGTCGTATGCCGTCACCCATGGGACTCAAAAGCCGCCGGCGCCACATCGGCTCAACTCCCTTGCTGGGAGCGTGCCTTGAAGGCCGCCTTGCGGGCTTCCTTCGCGATCCGCTTGTCGGGGTGCAGCCGGCCCATCGCCTCCAGGACGTCCGCGGTCGCCGGGTGGTCCACCCGCCAGGCTGCCGCGAAGAAGCCGCTGTGCTGCTGGGCCAGGCCCTCGACGAGAGCCTGCAACTCCTCGGAGTTGCCCTCGGCGGCCAGTTGCGCGGCGACCGTGTCGACGGTCAGCCAGAAGACCAGGTCCTCGGAGGGCGCGGGGACGTCGCTCGCGCCGTGTTCGCTCAGCCAGACCCTCGCGAGGCCGCCGAGTTCGGGGTCGTCGAGCACCTCGCGCAGTGCGGGCTCGGCCTCCCCGCCGACGAGGGAGAGGGCTTGCTGGCAGAGCAGTCGGCGCAGTGGTGCGCCGGTGTCGGCGCCGCGGGCCGCCGCGAGCAACTCCCGTGCGGCGGCGAGGGGTTGGCGGCCCGCCAGCCACTGTTCGGTCTCGGCCCGCGCGGCTTTCTGCGGGAAGGCCGACGTACCGTCGAGGAGCGCGTCCGCGCCCTTGTCGGCGAGGTCTCCGACGGCGGGCGCCACGAAGCCGGCCTCCTGGAGCCGGGCCCGCAGGCCGTAGAGGCCGAGCGGGGTGAGCCGCACCATGCCGTAGCGGGTGACGTCGGTCTCGTCGACGGAGGGCGCGGATCCGTCGGCCGGTTCGTCGAAGTCGGCCATCAGGGCCTCGTCCACGGGCTGGTACTCGACGATCCCGACCGGTGCGAGCAGCCGGAACTGGTCGTCGAGGCGCATCATCGCATCGGAGACCTGTTCCAGTACGTCGTTGGTGGGCTCCCCCATGTCGCTGGGCACGATCATCGACGCGGCCAGCGCGGGCAGCGGAACGGGGCCGTCGCCGGGGCCCTCCTCGTTGACGGTGAGGAGATAGAGGTTGCCGAGGACGCCGTCGAGGAACTCGGCCTCCGCCTCGGGGTCCCAGTCGAGTGACGAGAAATCGACCTCGCCGCCCTCGCCGACGGCGTCGACAAGACCGTCCAGATCGGGCACGCTCGCGTCCGCGAGGAGGGTGTCGAGGACGCCGAGCCACACCGCGAGGACGTCGTGCGGCGAGCCGGAGGTGAGCAGGGCCAGCTCCTCGCCGGCCGCCACGGTGCCCTCGTCCTCGTCGACGATCTCGACGAGCCCGGTGTCGACCGCGACCCGCCAGGCCTCGCTCGCGTCGGCAGCCGCGTCGTCGCCAGTCAGGCCCAGCAGCTCGGCGGCGGCGGGCAGTTGCTCGTCGACAAGGCCGCCACCGGCGTCGATGCGGGTGTCGGGGCCGGCCCAGCGGGCGAGCCGGGCCGCGCGGGCGAGCAGGGGTGTGGACAGCGCGTCACGCGCCAGCTCCGCTTCGGAGTGCAGCCGCACCGGCGGCAGGGGGGAGCTGTCTGACATCGGTGGGTTCTCCTAGGGCGCCTCGAAGGCCGTACGACGGCCGTACACGACACACGACTCAGCCGCTCAGCCTAGACGGATTTCGACCCATGCCGCCCGGTTCATGTCCCGGCCACGAGGTGTACCTGGCTGAAACCTTGACAACTGGGCGGCCCCGCAATGAGATTGACGCGCGTAGAAATGTCATGGACACCTGATCCCGGTATCTTCTACGCGCGTCGCTACCGCCCCACCGGTCGCGGCTCCCACCGCCGCTGCACAGCTCCGTCCACCCTCGTCCCGGCACTCATGCATGTCCCCGGAGGGATCCCGTTGCCGAGCAAGTCCTCCGCGCGTCTCGCCGCGCTCACCGTCGCCGCCGTCTGTTCCGTGGCGTCCACGATCGTTCTCACCTCGCCCGCGCACGCCGACGGCGTCCGCATCCACGACATCCAGGGCACGACCCGGGTGTCGCCGTACGCCGGCCAGAAGGTCGCGGACGTACCGGGCATCGTCACGGGCGTACGTACGTACGGCTCGTCCAAGGGTTTCTGGTTCCAGGACGCGACCCCGGACGACAACCCGGCCACCAGTGAGGGCGTGTTCGTCTTCACCAGCTCGGCCCCGAAGGTCGCGGTCGGCGACTCGGTCACCGTCTCCGGCACGGTCTCCGAGTACGTCCCGGGCGGCGCCGCCACGGGCAACCAGTCGCTGACGGAGATCACCAAGCCGACGGTCACCGTCGTCTCCAGCGGCAACGCCGTACCGGCCCCCGTGGTGATCAACTCCCGGTCCGTGCCGAGCGCTTACACGCCGGCCGGCGACAGCGCTGCGAGCGGTTCGATCAACGCGCTGACCCTGGAGCCCAAGAAGTACGCCCTGGACTACTACGAGTCCCTGGAGGGCATGAACGTCCAGGTCTCCGACGCGCGCGTGGTCACCGCGACCGACCCGTACGCGGAGCTGTGGGTCACGGTGAAGCCGCACGAGAACGCCACCCCGCGCGGTGGCACGGTCTACGGGTCCTACGACTCACAGAACGGCGGGCGCCTGCAGATCCAGTCCCTGGGCGCGACGGCGGACTTCCCGGTCGTCAACGTCGGCGACAAGCTGACGGGCACCACGGCAGGCCCCCTGGACTTCAACCAGTACGGCGGCTACACCCTCGTCGCGAACGAGATCGGCACCGTGAAGAGCGGCGGTCTGAAGCGCGAGACGACGGAGAAGCAGTCGCGGAACCAGCTGGCGGTCGCGACGTACAACGTCGAGAACCTCGACCCGTCGGACGGCACGTTCGCCGCGCACGCCGCCGCGATCGTGAACAACCTCCAGTCCCCCGACATCGTGTCCCTGGAGGAGATCCAGGACAACAACGGTGCGACGGACGACGGCACGGTCGACGCGAGCGTCACGGTCGACAAGCTGATCGACGCGATCGTCGCGGCGGGCGGCCCGAAGTACGACTGGCGCTCGATCAACCCGGTCAACGACAAGGACGGCGGCGAGCCCGGCGGCAACATCCGCCAGGTGTTCCTGTTCAACCCGCAGCGGGTCTCCTTCACCGACCGCGCGGGCGGCGACTCCACGACCGCCGTCGGCGTCACCAAGGTGCACGGCAAGGCCCAGCTGACCGTCTCCCCCGGCCGGATCGACCCGGCCAACGCGGCCTGGACCGCGAGCCGCAAGCCGCTCGCGGGCGAGTTCGTCTTCAAGGGCAGGACGGTCTTCGTGATCGCCAACCACCTGATCTCCAAGGGCGGCGACCAGCCCCTGACCGCGCAGTACCAGCCGGTCACCCGCAGCTCCGAGACCCAGCGTCACGCGCAGGCGACGGCGGTCAACGCCTTCGTCAACGAGATCCTGGCCGCGCAGAAGAACGCGGACGTGATCGCGCTCGGCGACATGAACGACTTCGAGTTCTCCGACACCGCGAAGATCCTCGAGGGCGACGGCGAGCTGTACTCGGCGATCAAGTCCCTGCCGAAGAACGAGCGTTACACGTACGACTACCAGGGCAACCAGCAAGTCCTGGACCAGATCCTGATCAGCCCGTCGATCCGCAAGGACTGCTTCGAGTACGACAGCGTCCACATCAACTCGGAGTTCAACGACCAGATCAGCGACCACGACCCGCAGGTGCTGCGCTTCCAGCCGTAGCACCTACGGGGAGCCACGGGGGCTCACGGGGGGGGTGGACGGGGTCTCGCCGACTTGCACCAGGTCAGGCGAAGGCCCCGTCCAGCCAGTTCTGCCAGGCGAGTTCGTTCGTCTTGGCGTCGGCGTCCGGGGCGAAGTCGTGGACGCTGATGCCGACCGGGGCGCCCCAGTGGTTGCGCCCGAAGAAGCGGATCAGCGCGCTGTCGGTGCGCAGTCCGATGAAGTACGGGTCGCGGAAGTCCAGTACGGCGTCCAGCAGTTGGCCCTCGGGCCCGCGGGCCTGGACCCGTGCCCCTTGCTCGATGTCGTCCGCGAGGCCGAGCGCCCGGCCGACAACTCCGAAGGCGTCGGCGGCGGTTGAGGCGTCGGGCCCGTTGAGCGTCGCGAACGCGACCGGCCGGCCCGCGAAATGAACGACGTACTCCCGCAGCGTGTGCAGGTAGAAGGCGTTGTGCTTGCGCGCGCCGTCGTACTGGTTGTCCCAGTCGTCGGTGAAGATCCCGCTGTGCACGTACCGCACCCAGGCCCGCCGGCCACCGTCGCGGGGTTCGACGGTCTCGTCGATCTGGTTGAGGCTCTGGATCGGGAAACCGACGTCCTCGGTGCGGGCGGTGAGCCGGTGCGGCGGGTCGAAGTTCGTGAGGGTCGACCCGAAGGGCCCGACGCGCTTCTCGCCGTCGAACTCCATCGGCCACAGCCAGCCGCCGGTGCCGGAGGTGATGGCGTCCCACACCTGCTCCGGAGTGGCGTCGACCTCAAACTCGTAGACGATCTCGAATTCCTTGGACATGGCTGACTCCTGAGTACTACTGGTTCTACTGGCTCTATTGGTCCAGTTCTGGGGTGGATGGCTTCTTGACCGTGGGGTGGACGGCGACCACGATCCGGTGGTCGCGGCCCTCCTCCGCCTCACCCGCCTCGTACTTGCGGATGAGAGCGCCCACCCCGGCGGTCAGTTCCTGGATGAACGCGGCCCGGTCGGCGGCGGACGCGAAGCGCACCTCGCCGTCCAGCGCGTAGGTCGCGAGCCGCTGGTGGGCCTTGGCCGCGCCGGTGATCAGCGAACCGACGTCCCGCACCAGCCGGGCGCCGAGCGCCAGCAGCCAGCGCGCGGAGAGCTGGTCGCGGAAGCGGTCCGGGTCCGGCTGCACGGCGGCGAGCGCGAGCGGCGAGATGACGTACGACGCGGCGGTCGCCCGCATCAGCCGCTCGGTGACATTACCCTTGCGCCGCTCCCCCGCCAGCTCGACCAGGCCGTGCCGCTCCAGCGCCTTGAGGTGGTAGTTCACCTTCTGCCGGGGCAGTCCGACCTTGCCGGCCAGCATGGCGGCGGACGCGGGTCCCGCCCCCAGCTCGGCGAGCAGCCGGGCCCTTATGGGGTCCAGCGAGACGGCTGCGGCCTCGGGGTCCTCGATCACGGTGACGTCCAGCATGCGTCCACCGTCTCACCGAAAACTTTTTTTGTCCAGGGGAATGCGATTGTCGGTAGAAGCCGTCAGCGGTCATCGAGGCGCAGATCCGCGGCCCGAGCGCACGCTCCCGCCCCGGCGCCGACCGCGAGCGAGCGGATCGCGGGGGAGAAGCAGCGGCTCACCATGATCAGGGAGTACTGGAACCAGCTCTGCGGCATCGTTCGCGTCTGGCACGAGAGCGAGGGCTACGACCCGGTCCGGTGGCGGCAGGCGGGCTTCCTGGACCCGGCCGCCGAGGCCGAGTACCAGCGGTACGTGGCCGAAGCCGGCCTCCGTGAGGCCGAAGGCCGAATAGCCGCGGCGACGCCCCTCATGGGACCACGGCCGGAGTACCGCGGTCAGTCGGCGACGAGACCGAGCGCGTGGTCGTAGCGGCTGACCGTGCTGCTCTTCAGGCCGGGCCAGGTCTGGACGCGTTCCCAGAGGGCGGTGGCGGAGCCGATGCCGTCGCCGGGGGCCGTGAGGGCTTCCAGGTGGGCCTGGGCGCTCTCCCATTCGGCGTAGTTGAGGACGCGGGTGCCGTCGGTGGAGAGGTGGAATTGGGCGGCGATACCGCCGGGGTGCGGCGCGGGCTCGTTCTCCATCGCCTCGAACACCGCGTCCACCCAGGCCCGTTGGCGGTCGGGGTCGGGTCCCTCGAACTCGACGTCGACGATCACGACGCACCCGGGGACACGCCCGCCCCGGTCCGCCGGGCCGCCGCTGCGGTAGTGCCGGTAGCGGCCGAGGCCAAGCCGCTCGATGCCCGGCACGGCGGTGTCGATCTCGTCGACGCGCTCCTGGCGGCGGGTCCTGACGAAGGCCTCGTAGGCCTGCTCGCTCGCCCACTGCGAGTAGTGCAGCAGGGTGGCGGTGTCGTGCCCGGTGTAGAGGTGATAGCCGAGGAGGTCGTCGGCGGGCCACGGCCGGCGTTCCCAGGCGACGGCGACCGCCTCGACGGTCTGCCGCTGGCGCAGCGGTGTGCCGACGCGCCAGGTGCTGAAGAAGGGGGCGCCGACGCGGGGGTCGGCGAGGTCGGGGTGCGAGTCGGTACGACGGGTCATGCGGGCCTCCGCTGATCGGTACGGGTGGGTACGCCGACCAGCCTTCAACCTCGACCGATGTTGAGGTCAAGGCCCGGGCTACTGCTGTGCCGTGCCCCCTTCCAGCCGCGCCAGCCGGCTCTGGAACCAGTCGAGCCGGGCCTGCAACAGGGCTGCCTCCGCGACGAGTTCGGGCACGCCGAGTCCCTCGGGAAGTCCGGGGTCGGCGGTCGGCGCCGCTCCGCCGCTCGCCGCCACCACCCGCAGTCCGTCCCCGGCCAGCCGCGCGAACGCCGCGAGCAAGACGGACGTACGACCACGCACGCACCCCGCGCACGCGGCGGCGAGGGCGTGCCAACCCGGCCTGCCCCAGCCCGCGTCGGCGAGTGCGGCGGCTCGGGCGCCGCAGGCGCAAGGGCCGACGGTGGCGGTGCGGACGCGCTGGCGGGCGTAGCGGAAGCCGCGTTCGAAGCGGATGTAGGGGCCGAGGACGGTGATGTCGAGGAGGACCGCCTCGCGGTGCTCGGCGGTGCACAACAGGGCTTCCGCCGCCGTCCGTTCGTGCACACAGTGGAAGCCGCAGTCGCAGCGGCGCGCGGGTGCCCGGTGCCGCCGGCCGTAGACGCAGGACGCGTCGGCCACGACTCCGTACGGCAGCGCGCCGCCCAGCGACACACCGGTGAACCCGGCCCGGGTGCCGTCCTGGGACAGCATCGGGTGGGCGATCTTGAATCCGGTCGGCGGCTCCGTCGGGCGTTCCTCGGGGAGCCGCAGTCTCATCGGGCGGCCGGAACCTCTTCGGGCGCCTTCTCCTCCGTGAACTCCGCGATGTCCTCGGGGAGTTCGACTTCCTCGTGGCGGATCTGCGGCCGCTCCTCGGCGACTCCGGTGGCCAGTGCCTTGCCGAGCTTCATGACGCCTCCCGTGACCAGGGGGTGGATGAACGTCCCACGCCGGTGACCTTCCTGGCCATGGTGACCCATGAAGGGGCCAATTGGACATAGGGCCTTGGTCCGAGGGACGCGACGCGACCGGGGGTCTCCCTGAGGTCATCGGTACGCCGGGCAGGCCGCAGGCCGTGAAGCGGGTGAACTCGGTGAGGTCTGGGGCGATGTTGAGGGCGAAGCCGTGGCTGGTGACGCCGCCTCTGCTGCGCATGCCGATCGAGGCGAGTTTGCCGCCGTCCGGTGTCCACCCGCCGACCAGGGACTGGGCGCCGGGCGGGGTATCCCGTCGTAGCGTCTCGAAACCGAGGGTGGCACAGGCGTCGATCAGGGCGTGCTCGACCTGGCGCACGATGTCGGCGGGGCCGCGCTCGCGCAGGTTCAGGACCAGGTAGCCGATCAGCTGGCCGGGGCCGTGGTAGGTGGCCTGGCCGCCGCGGTCGACCGGGACCAGGGGGATCGGTGAGTCGGCGGGGAGTTCGGTGGGCGGGGTGCGGGAGCCGTAGGTGATGACGGGCGGGTGGCTGAGCAGGGCGAGCCGGTCGGGGATCTCGCCGGCGCGGCGCTGCCCGACCCAGCCGGTCATCCGCTCGACGGCCTCCTCGTACGGCACTTCGCCGAGGTCGAGCCGCTCGATGCCTCCCCCGCCCTCGTCGCTCGTGCTTCGTCGGGCCTGCCCTCTTCACCCATTCCGCAGCATCTCTTATCAATACCCTGTAGGAAATTTAAGTGGAGCTTCACTGTTGCTCTGCCGAGACTACTCCCATGACGAACGCCGCCACCGCCTCCACGTCCCCTTTCGGCCGCGCCCTGTGCGCGATGATCACCCCCTTCACCGAGTCGGGGGCGCTCGACCTCGACGGGGCCCAACTCCTCGCCGTACGGCTGGTGTCGGAGGGGTGCGACGGGCTCGTACTGTCCGGGACGACCGGTGAGTCGCCGACCACGACGGACGCGGAGAAGGCGGCGCTCGTCATGGCCGTCCGCGAGGCCGTCGGCGACCGCGTCCCGCTCGTCTCGGGTGTGGGCACCTTCGACACCCGGCACACCGTGGAACTCGCCCTGCAGGCCGAAAAGGCGGGCGCCGACGGGGTGTTGGTGGTCTCGCCGTACTACAGCAGGCCCCCGCAGGACGCCCTGGAGGCCCACTTCCGCGAGGTCGCCGACTCCTCCGGACTGCCTCTCGTGCTCTACGACATCCCGGGCCGCACCGGCACCCGTATCGAACCGGAGACCATGATCCGGCTCGCCGAACACCCCCGGATCGTGGCGGTCAAGGACTGCTCCTACGACTTCCTCGGCACCCAAAAGGTGCTGGCCCGCACCGACTTGGCGTACTACGCGGGCTGCGACGAACACATTCTGGCGCTGTACGCGGTGGGGGCCACGGGATATGTGAGCACCGTCGCCAACGTCGTACCGGCCCAACTGCGCGCGATCCTCGACGCGTTCGAGGCGGGCGACACCCCCGTGTCCGCCCGCCTCCAGCAACGCGCCACGCCCCTCATCGAGTTGATGATGTCGGCGGGACTGCCCGGCACCGTGACGGCCAAGGCGCTCCTCAACTCCCTCGGCCTGCCCGGTGGTTCGGTCCGGGCGCCGCTGCGGGCCGCCGGCCGCGAGGCGGTCCGTGAACTGCTGGCGGCGTACGAGGAGTTCGTGGCCGCCTGACCGTGCTCGTGCGCGGTCGTCACCGCTCGGCGAAGACGGGTTCCCAGACGACCTTCCCGATGTTCTTGTACGTGCCGCTGAGGGGTACGACCTTGTCGCTGCCGATCGTGACCATCACGAGCCGGGGCAGGTACGGCGCCTCCAGGCTCGTGGTCCGCTCCCAGGCGATGAGGTGCCTGTCGTCGGCCCAGGCGAGCAGCTGGGCGCCGCGGACCTTGGTGATCTCCTTGCCCGTGAGCGGATCACGGATCGAGGAGTACGACTTTCCGGGGGATCCGCCCACCTCCTTCGTCAGGCCGAGGGCGGCGAGCCTGCCGTTCGGGGACAGCCGCGCGCCGACGTCCGACCGCAGGTACTTCTCGTTCGCGGGCGCGGCGATCTTGTTGCCGTCGAGGTCGTAGAACTGCTGGAGACCGTCCCGGCTCCCGATGATCCGCGAGTACACCTGCTCGCCGGTCCGGCTGAAGGCGAAGTCCTGACGGCCGTTGATCTCGCGGCCCGCCGAGACGGCGCTCCACCGGCCGGCCCCGGAGACGGCGTCGAGGACGTAGAAACCATCGCGGGGCGAACCCAACGGCCCCTGCCAGGCCCACTCCCCGGTCTCCTCGTTGACCGCCGAGGGCGCGCGCACATCGGGGTTCTCGATGTACGTCGTCGCGAGGAGCTTGCTGCCGCCGCGCGAGAACTCGACGCCGCCGACCCCGTGCTCGACCGGGATCCACCGCTCGATCTTCATCGTCGTGAGGTTGAGGATCCCGATCCGGTGGGCGGGCAGGCTCTGCTCCAGCACTGCGGCGGTGCGCATTCCGGGCGCGACGGCGACGTCGGAGAACGCGGGGGTCATCCAGTACTTCTCAGTCCGCGGGTTGAGCAGCCAGTAGGTGCGGGTGGCGACTCCCCGACTGGGTGTCGTCGGCACGGTCTGCTCCGTGTAGTACGCGGCGAGCGTCGTCCGGCCGGCCGCGATCATGTCGCGCGGAAGCCACTGGTCGGGGTGCGCCACGGTCCCGTCGATCACCTCGGCGGGACGTACGTCGGTCCGGCCCGAGTCCAGCAGCGGCACGGTCACCGCGACCGCGACCACGGCGGCCGCGGCGGCGGCAACGGACGCGAGCCGGCGGATACGGCGACGGCGGACGGCCAGCACCCGGTCGGCGAACCCCGTTGCCGGCGACGGCTGTCCGGAGGCCTGCTCGCGCAGGGAGTCACGCACCAGTTCCTCGATGCTCATGGACGCACCTCCGCGGGCGAGAAGTCACGGGACGGCAGTTCCTCGGCGCCGGCCCGGCCGACGGCGGCCAACTCCGGTGCGAGCACGCGCAGTCGGGCCAGGGAACGGTGGGTGGTGGAGCGTACGGTGCCGACGGAGCAGCCGAGGAGGCGGGCCACGTCGGCCTCGGGCAGGTCCTCGAAGTAGCGCAGCACGAGCACGGTGCGCTGGCGGGCGGTGAGCCTCGACAACGCCTCGCGCATCACCAGGCGCAGTTCGGCCGCCGACGCGGCGTCGGCCGCCGCGCCGACCTCGGGCGGTTCGGCGACGCTGACCTCGCGTCTGCGCCACTTCAGCCGCCAGCGGCTGACCTGCTGGCGGTAGAGGATCCGCCGTACGTAGGCCTCGGGTTCGTCGATCCGCTGCCACCGTCCAGCGACCTTGACCAAAGCGTTCTGGAGCAGGTCCTCACCCGCGTGCCGGTCTCCCCCGCTGAGCAGCACGGCGGTCCTCAGCAGCGCCGACGACCTGTTGTCCACGAAGTCCCGGAAACCTTCCAGCTCTTCGGCATCCATCGTCACCTTCACTCACTTCCCCGACGGCACCCGATGCTCCGCCCTGTGATCCTTGGGACGCGTACGGACAGCGCCCGCTATGCCTGCCGCCCCGGGAAAATTCCGCCCGCCCAACCACCGGGCTGAACCCCGCGCACGGACCGGCACTTCTCGGTCTCGGCTACGACCTGTGCTGGGCGACCACGTGGATGGCCGCCGCGAACCGCTGGATCGCCCCGGCCGTCGGCCTGCCCGAATTGCCCTACGTCGACTTCGGCGACGCGCTGTTCGCCGAGCGGCCCGACGGGGTCCACTGGAAGACCGCCCGCCATCCCGGCCCGGCGCTGGCGGGGTTCGCGGCGGCCGTGCAGGCGTGAGTCCTGATACGAGTCGAGCGCCCTCCCGGTGGACGGAAGGGCGCTCGACTCGCGTCACCGTACTGCTAGTTGTGGCTGTGCAGGATTTCGTTCAGGCCGCCCCAGACCGCGTTGTTCGGGCGGGCCTCGACCGTGCCGGTGACCGAGTTGCGGCGGAAGAGGATGTTGGAGGCGCCGGAGAGTTCGCGGGCCTTGACGATCTGGCCGTCGGGCATCGTGACGCGGGTGCCGGCGGTGACGTAGAGGCCGGCCTCCACGACGCATTCGTCGCCGAGCGCGATGCCGACGCCGGCCTCGGCGCCGACGAGGCAGCGCTCGCCGATGGTGATGCGGACGTTGCCGCCGCCGGACAGCGTGCCCATCGTGGACGCGCCGCCGCCGATGTCCGAGCCGTCGCCGACCACGACACCGGCGGAGATCCGGCCCTCGACCATCGACGTGCCGAGCGTGCCGGCGTTGAAGTTGACGAAGCCCTCGTGCATGACCGTCGTGCCCTCGGCGAGGTGCGCGCCCAGGCGGACCCGGTCGGCGTCGGCGATCCGGACGCCCTTCGGGGCCACGTAGTCCGTCATGCGCGGGAACTTGTCGATCGACGTCACCTGGAGGTGCAGGCCCTCGGCGCGGGCGTTCAACCGCACCTTCTCCACCTCGTCGACCGCGACCGGGCCGAGCGAGGTCCAGGCGACGTTGGCGAGGAAGCCGAACATGCCGTCCAGGCTCTGGCCGTGCGGCTTGACCAGGCGGTGCGAGAGGAGGTGCAGGCGCAGGTAGACGTCGTGCGCGTCGAGCGGCTTGTCGTCGAGGGAGGCGATGACCGTGCGGACCGCGATCACTTCGACGCCGCGACGGGCGTCGGGACCGATCGCCTTCGCCGCACCCTCGCCGAGCAGTTCCACGGCGCGCTCGGCGGACAGCCGCTCGGTACCGGCGGGGCCGGGTTCGGCGGACAGTCCGGGCGCGGGGAACCAGGTGTCGAGGACGGTTCCGTCGGCGGTGACGGTGGCGAGGCCGGCGGCAACGGCGCCGGTGGTGCGAGGTGCGGTCGTGTCGGTCATGAGGGAAACCTAACCTGGAGGGGGCGGCGGGGACCAACTCGTCCACGGGGCGTCTCAGGGAACGACACGCACGGGCCCGGTCTCCGGCTGCACGGGCGCCCCGCACCCCCCTCGTCGTGCGGGGCGCCCGTGGTCGCAGGGGCGGCCGGGTCAGCCGCGTTCGCCGGCCTTGTCCACCACGGCCCACGCCGCCGTCGAGCTGCCGCCGACGACCTTGCCGTCCAGCAGCATCCGCGTCCCGGTGATCCGGTACGTCTGCGGGTCGAAGAGCCACTGGTCCGCTTCCCCGGAGTCGAGGGTGCCCCTTCTGACATAGGTCAGGACGATCACCCGGCGTCCCATGACGTCCTTCACCAGGTGGTCGGTGACCTTGCCGCCGGGCAGGGTCGCGAGGGCGCGGTAGAGCGAGGCCAGCCCCTTGGACGTCGTCACATGGGCGCCCAGGAGGACGCTGATCTCGGTGTAGTCCGACTCGGCCCGGGTCTGCCCGGCCCTGTCGGCGACGGCGTTCTTGTGGCGCAGGAACTTCAGGGTCTGTTCACCGCCGGCCGGAAGCGATGTCAGGACCTGGTACATCTCGCGCGGCGAACGGTCGTGACCCTCCCCGCCGTTCTCCAAGTGCAGCGGTGTGACGATGAGTTGGGGGCGCTGCCCCTTGCGGGCGAGCTCCTCGGACGCGGACGCGCTGCCGTCGTACCGGATCCAGCTCGGCATCTCGACCACCGCCGCCGCGGGCGCCTCGGACATCTGCAGGGTGTAGATCCACTGATCGGCCCGCGGCACTGCGGAGTCCGGCTCCGTCTCGACCAAATCGGCGGCCTGCTTGAGGAGTTGGGCCGCGCTGAGCCCCTTGAGGCTCGCGTTCGGCGTGCCTGCGGGCTCCACCTTGCGCCCGGGGGAGGTCCCGCCCAGCAGCACGGTGACGGTGACGGCCACGGCGGTGACCGCCGCCACGACCGCGAGGATCACCAACTCCCGCCGCCGCCACAGCCCTTGGTGCCGCTCTCCGGCCCGTGCAGCCTCGGTCAGCCGGGTACGTCCCGACGCGAGCCCTGCCCGGTCGGGCGCCGGTGCTTCGGCGCGCAGTGCGCGCACCTGTGTCATCTCGTCCATCGCTATGCCACCTCCGCCGCGTCGTGCACGAACGCGGGATCGGCGCCCAGTGCGGTACGTACCTTGCGCCGCGCCCGGTTGAGCCGGGAGCGGACGGTGCCGACCGGGATGTCCAGCGCCTCGGCGACCTCCTGGTAGGTGAGGTCGGCCCAGGCGACGAGCAGGAGCACGTTCCGGTCGCCCGCCGACAACGCGGCGAGGGCTCCGGCCAGCGGGCCCCGCGCGGCGATCCGGCTGTCGGGGTCCTCGACCCAGGAGTCGCTCCAGGACGCGGCGACGGGGTCGCGCCCGGTGCGGGCCAGCGCCTTGAGCGCCCGCACCTCGGTACGGCGCTGCTTGCCGATGAGGTTGCCCGCGATGCCGTAGAGCCAGGGGCGCGCGTTGGGGCGCGAGCGGTCGTAGCGCGAGCGGATGCGGAACGCGGCGAGGAAGGTGTCGGCGGTGATGTCGTCGGCCGCTCCGTCGCCCAGACGCCGGGCCGCGTAGCGGTGGATGTCCGACGCGTACCGGTCGTAGAGCAGGGCGAACAACTCCGGTCGCTCGAGCGACTGGACGACGATCTCCGCGTCGTCCCCGGTCCGCTCCGCCGTCGGCGGTGGTCCACTCACCAGGCTGCCCCCCGATTCCTCAGTGCCGATTGCCGTCGTGTCGCCCGCTGTTACCCGGTGGGGGCCGGAGAGTTCACGGGGTGGGCAGGCACTTCACTTCTCGGCGGACCGCGGGATCACCCGCCCCAACACCTCCCGCGCGTACCCCTCGTCGTACGCCGCGTCCGTCAGCAGCACCTGCAGGCAGATCCCGTCCATCAGCGCGACCAGGGCCCGCGCGGTCACCGGGTCCGTCCGGCGGGACAGGCGCTCGGCGAGGTCGCGGGCCCACTCGTCGGCGACGGGGCGCAGGGCGGGGCGGCGCAGGGCGGCCAAGTACAGCTCGTACTCGAGCTCGACGCCCGTGCGGTCGCCCGCGAGCCATTCGCCCATCCAGCCGGCCAGCTCCCCGGCCAGGTCGGTGCGCGGGTCCTCCAGGCCGCCGCGCGCGGCGATCACCTTGGCGAAGCCCTCGTTGGCCTGGCGCAGCGCCGCGACCATCAGTTCGTCGAGGGTCGTGAAGTGGTACGTCGTCGAGCCGAGCGGCACATCGGCCTCGGCGGCGACGGAGCGGTGGCTGAGTCCCGCGAGGCCCTTCTGTCCTACGACCCGGATCGCCGCGTCGATGATCCGCTGACGCCGCTCGGGGTCGTGGCGCCGGGCCATCAGTGCGCGCCGCCCAGGTTGAGGACGACCACCCCGATGATGATCAGCGCGATACCGGCGGCCTTCGCGAAGGTCATCCCCTCGCCCAGGAACACCGTCCCGATGCCCACGATGGCGGCCGTGCCGAGGCCGGCCCAGATCGCGTAGGCCGTACCGACCGACATGGACTTCAGGGTCTGCGCGAGCAGGGCGAAGGAGAGCACGTATCCGACGACCGTGAGGACCGACGGCCACAGCCGGCTGAAGCCGTGGCTGAACTTCATGGCGGTGGTGCCGCCCACCTCCGCGGCGATCGCCGTGAGGAGCATCAGGAATCCCATGTGTACGAGTGTACATAACGGCGGACGGAGCGGTCGGTCCGCGGCGGCGGCGCCCGGTCGGCCGGGGCGCATCCGCCACCCAAGTAGCCGTGTTCTGAGCGGAGTTGATAAAAGTGCCCGAGGAATGAGAGGTGACGTCCCATTACGTCGCACGCCGACCTCGGAACTCGTAGAAACCGCTCACTGAAACGGCTGCTCACAGGCCTCTCGCTCCACTACTGTTTCACCGTTCACTCACCTGGATTTCACGGCCACGGCCGTCGCCATGGGCGCCGCTGGAGGAACAGCGCATGCCAGACAACACATCCCAGCACCCTCCCCCGCACCACACCCCTTGGGAGAACGGCTGGACCCCCGACAGTTCCCGGGCCCCTGGAACCCGCCGGCTCTGGCTGGCCGGGGCGCTCGCCCTCACCACGATCGCCGTGTGCGCCACGGCGATCGTCATCACGGACAAGCAACCTGACGACACTTCACGTACCAAGAAGGCGACGGACCCGTCGTCGGTCGGAACGGACGGTCCCGGGCTGCTCTCGTTCGCCTCGCCGTCGAAGAAGGACACGCCCACGCCCGACGCGCACACAACGGCCGCCACGAAGTCACCTTCCGCGTCGGCCACCGCAGCGGAGCACAGCTCCACGCCCTCCGCGAAGGCGCCCGCACCGTCCAAGTCGGCCTCGTCCAACGGCGGTTCGGGCTCGGCGGGATCGTCCGGGTCGGGCGGCTCGTCGAGTTCCTCGTCCGCCTGGAAGTCGGTCCGCTCGGTCAACTACCCGGACCGGTACTGGCAGGTGAGCGGCGACTACGTGAAGCTCAACCCGGCCGGTTCCGCCGCGGCCCGCCGCGCGTCGACCTTCAAAGTGGTCAAGGGCCTTGCCAAGAGCTCCTGTTACTCGTTCACGACGGCCGACGGCAGCTATCTCCGCCACCGCAACTTCATCCTCCGCGCGCAACGCAACGACGGCTCGTCCCTCTTCAAGCAGGACGCCACCTTCTGCCCCCGCACCTCGTCCTACTCGGGCGCGGTGATGCTGGAGTCGGTCAACTACCCGGGCCGCTATCTGCGTCACCAGAACTTCCAGCTCAAGCTGGACCAGTACCAGAACAGCAGCCTGTACCGGGCGGACTCGGCATTCCGACTGGTGACCGGGCTCAACTGACAGCCGCGTCCCGAAAGGCGATCAGCGAGGCCTTGGGCCGCAGTACGCAGAACTCGTTGCCCTCCGGGTCGGCGAGGACCACCCAGCCCACGGTCTCGCTCTGTCCGATGTCGACCCGCCGCGCACCCAGCGCGAGGATCCTCTCCACCTCGACGTCCTGGTCGTCGGGGGCAAGGTCGAAGTGCAGTCGGTTCTTGGCGGCCTTCGGCTCGCTCACCGGCATGAAGCAGATGCCGGTCTCCGCGAACTCCCCCGGCCCGATGACGACTTCGCGTTCCTTCTCGGACAGGATCCGCCAGTCGAGCACCTGGCACCAGAAGCGGGCGAGCCCCGGGAGATCGTGTGTGTCGATGACTACGTGATGCAGCGAAACGGCCATACCCGAAAGGTATGGCCGTTTCCGGTGAACCCAAAAGAACCAGAGGGCTCAGACGTTGAAGCCCAGCGCCCGAAGCTGCTCGCGCCCGTCGTCCGTGATCTTGTCCGGGCCCCACGGCGGCATCCAGACCCAGTTGATACGGAGTTCGTTGACGAGGCCGTCCGTGGCGGACTTGGCCTGGTCCTCGATGACGTCCGTCAGCGGGCAGGCCGCCGAGGTCAGCGTCATGTCGATGGTCGCGATGTTCGCGTCGTCGATGTGCACGCCGTAGATGAGGCCGAGGTTGACGACGTCGATGCCCAGTTCGGGGTCGACGACATCGAGCAGGGCCTCGCGGACCTCCTCCTCGGAGGCGGGCTTGATCTCCATGGTCTCGGTGTCGCTCATGCCGTCTTCCTTTCCGCGTCGGCGTCGGCTCCGCCCAGGGCCTGGGCCGTCGCGTCCTTCCACGCCATCCAGCTGAGGAGGGCGCACTTCACCCGTGCCGGGTACTTGGAGACACCGGCGAACGCGACCGCGTCCTCCAGCACCTCCTCCATGTCGTCGTCGGGCTCGGTCCGGCCCTTGGACTGCATCAGCTCCAGGAAGGTCTCCTGGATCTTCCGCGCCTCGGACAGCTCCTTGCCGACGAGGAGGTCGTTCAGTACGGAGGCCGAGGCCTGGCTGATGGAGCAGCCCTGACCCTCGTAGGAGATGTCGGTGATCTGCTCGCCGTCGTACTTCACGCGCAGCGTGATCTCGTCGCCGCACGTCGGGTTGACGTGGTGCACCTCGGCGTCGCCATCCCGCAAGCCCCGCCCGTGCGGGTGCTTGTAGTGGTCCAGGATGACTTCCTGGTACATCGAATCCAGCTTCACGGTCTCAGCTCACGTCCCTTAACCGAAGAAGTTCCGTACGTGCTCCAGGCCGTCGACCAGTGCGTCGATCTCGGTCGGCGTGGAGTACAGATAGAACGACGCTCGCGTGGTCGCAGGAATTCCGTAGCGCAGGCAGACGGGCCGTGCGCAGTGGTGTCCGACCCGGACCGCGATGCCCTCCTCGTCGAGGACCTGGCCCACGTCGTGCGGGTGGATGTCGCCCAGCGTGAAGGAGATCGCCGCGCCCCGGTCCTCGGCCGTGGTGGGGCCGATGATCTTCAGGTCGGGGACGTCCAGCAGGCGCTTCACCGCGTACTCGGTCAGCGCGTGCTCATGGGCGAGGATCTTGTCCATGCCGATCGCCGACAGGTAGTCGATCGCCGCGCCGAGACCGACCGCCTGGGCGATCGGCGGGGTGCCCGCCTCGAACTTGTGCGGGGCGGGGGCGTACGTCGACGAGTGCATCGACACGGTCTCGATCATCTCGCCGCCGCCGAGGAACGGAGGCAGGTCCTCAAGGAGCTCCTGGCGGCCCCAGAGGACGCCGATGCCGGTCGGGCCGCACATCTTGTGGCCGGTGAAGGCCACGAAGTCGGCCTGGAGGGCCTGGACGTCCAGCGGCATGTGCGGAGCGGCCTGCGAGGCGTCGATCAGGACCAGGGCCCCGACCTCCTGCGCGCGGCGCACGATCTTCTCGACCGGGTTGACCGTGCCGAGGATGTTGGAGACCAGCACGAAGGAGACGATCTTCGTCTTCTCCGTGATGACCTCGTCTATGTTCGACAGGTCCAGGCGGCCGTCGTCCGTGAGGCCGAACCACTTCAGCTTCGCGCCCGTGCGCTGCGAGAGCAGCTGCCACGGCACGATGTTGGAGTGGTGCTCCATCTCCGTGATGACGATCTCGGTCTCGTGGTCCACGCGGTAGGGCTCGTCGGCCCAGCCCAGCATGTTCGCGACGAGGTTGAGCGACTCGGAGGCGTTCTTGGTGAAGATCACCTCGTCGCGGCTGGGCGCGTTGATGAACGTCGCGACCTTGTCGCGCGCGCCCTCGTACAGCGCCGTGGCCTCCTCGGCGAGCACATGCACACCGCGGTGGACGTTGGCGTTGTAGCGCTCGTAGTACTCGTTCAGGGCGTCGAGCACCTGGCGCGGCTTCTGCGAGGTCGCCGCGTTGTCCAGGTACACGAGCTTCTTACCGTCGTGGACCGTGCGGTCCAGGATGGGGAAGTCCTTGCGGATCGCCTCGTCGAGCAGCTGAGAAGAACTCGTGAGGAGGCCCGGCGTCTGCGTCACGCTGATACGCCACCCTTCGTGGTGTAAGCCTCGTAGCCCTCGTTCTCCAGCTTGTCGGCGAGCTCTGCGCCGCCGGACTCGACGATCCGGCCGCCGGAGAAGACGTGCACGAAGTCGGGCTTGATGTAGCGCAGGATGCGCGTGTAGTGCGTGATCAGCAGGGTGCCGACCTCGCCGGTCTCGCGGACGCGGTTGACGCCCTCGGAGACGACGCGCAGGGCGTCGACGTCCAGGCCGGAGTCGGTCTCGTCGAGGATCGCGATCTTCGGCTTGAGCAGCTCCAGCTGAAGGATCTCGTGGCGCTTCTTCTCACCGCCGGAGAAGCCCTCGTTGACGTTGCGCTCGGCGAAGGCCGGGTCCATGGAGAGGCGCTCCATGGTCTCCTTGACCTCCTTCACCCAGGTGCGCAGCTTCGGCGCCTCACCGCGGATGGCGGTGGCTGACGTACGAAGGAAGTTGGAGACGGAGACACCGGGGACCTCGACCGGATACTGCATCGCGAGGAACAGGCCGGCGCGGGCGCGCTCGTCGACGGACATCTCCAGGACGTCCTCGCCGTCGAGGGTGACGGTGCCGCCGGTGATCGTGTACTTCGGGTGGCCCGCGAGCGAGTAGGCGAGGGTCGACTTGCCGGAGCCGTTCGGGCCCATGATGGCGTGGGTCTCGCCCTGCTTCACGGTGAGGTCGACGCCCTTGAGGATCTCCTTCGTGGCGTTGTCGGCCTCGACGGTGACGTGCAGGTCGTGGATTTCAAGCGTTGCCATGGGTTCCTCAGGACTCCTGGGTGAGGGAGACGAGCACGTCGTCCCCTTCGATCTTTACGGGGTATACGGGTACGGGGCGGGTGGCGGGGAGGCCGGACGGCTTGCCGGTGCGCAGGTCGAACGCGGAGCCGTGCAGCCAGCACTCGATCTGGCAGTCCTCCACCTCGCCCTCGGAGAGCGAGACGTTCGCGTGCGAGCAGATGTCGTTGATCGCGAACACCTCCCCCTCGGTCTTCACGACCGAGACCGGCGTGCCGTCGAGTTCCACCCGCTTCGGGGTGTCCTCCTCCAGCTCGCTCAGCCCGCAGGCCCGAAGAAATTGAGCAGCGTGGAAGGCAGACATCAGACCGACGCCTCCAGCTCCGCGTCGATCTTCTCCAGCAGCCGCTCCTGGATGTCGGCGACACCGATCTGCTGGACCAGTTCGGCGAAGAAGCCGCGGACGACGAGACGACGGGCCTCGTCGGCCGGGATGCCGCGGGCCATCAGGTAGAAGAGCTGCTCGTCGTCGAAGCGGCCGGTGGCACTCGCGTGGCCGGCGCCGACGATCTCGCCGGTCTCGATCTCCAGGTTCGGCACGGAGTCGACCCGGGCGCCGTCGGTCAGCACGAGGTTGCGGTTCATCTCGTACGTGTCGGTGCCCTCGGCCTTGGCCTCGATGAGCACGTCGCCGATCCACACCGCGTGGGCGCCCTCGCCCTGCAGCGCGCCCTTGTAGGCGACGTTGGACTTGCAGTGCGGGGTGTTGTGGTCGACCAGGAGACGGTGCTCCTGGTGCTGGCCGGCGTCCGTGAAGTACAGGCCGAACAGCTCGGCCTCGCCGCCGGGTCCGGCGTAGGCCACGCGCGGGTGCAGTCGTACGAGATCGCCGCCGAAGGTGACGACGAACGACTTGAACGTGGCGTCCCGGCCGATCAGGGCGTTGTGCTGGCCGACGTGCACGGCCTTGTCGTCCCAGTCCTGGACGGAGACGACGGTCAGCTTGGCGCCGTCGCCGAGGATGTAGTCGACGTTGGCGGCGAGGACCGCGTCACCGGTGTGGTCGATGACGACGACGGCCTCGGCAAAGGCTCCCAGCTCGACGACCTGGTGGCCGTAGGCGACCCCGCCCTCGCCGTGCACGACGATGCGGATCGGCTCGGTGAGGACCGTGTCCTTGGGGACGGTGACGACCGAGGCCTTCTCGAAGGACGAGTAGGCCTGCGCGGCCACGCGGTCCACCGGGGTGCCGGCCTTGCCGAGCCGCGCGTCGTCACGGCCGACGGTCTCCACGGTGACCCCGTCGGGGGTGCCGATGGCGACCTTCACGCCGTCGCCGTCGGCGACCGCGGTGCCGTCGTGCAGCCCGCGCAGGCGCTCCAGCGGGGTGAACCGCCACTCCTCCTCGCGGCCGTGGGGGACCGGGAAGTCCGCCACGTCGAAGGAAGGGGGCGCGCTCATGCGCGTGGCGACGGTCGACTCGGCGGCCACCGCGATCTGGCCGGCGGTCGTGCTGCCCACCGGGATGTTCTGAGCCTCAGCCATGGCTGTCGGTCTGCTCTCTTTCCTGCGTCAGGTTTCGCTTGCTGCTTTTAAGAAGACCGGTGTTAACCGACCGCGCCTTCCATCTGCAGCTCGATCAGCCGGTTGAGCTCAAGGGCGTACTCCATCGGCAGCTCCTTGGCGATCGGCTCGACGAAGCCGCGCACGATCATCGCCATCGCCTCGAACTCGGTCAGACCGCGGCTCATCAGGTAGAAGAGCTGGTCCTCGGAGACCTTGGAGACGGTCGCCTCGTGGCCCATGGACACGTCGTCCTCGCGGACGTCCACGTACGGGTACGTGTCCGAGCGGGAGATCGTGTCGACGAGCAGCGCGTCACAGAGCACGTTCGACTTGGAGCCGTGGGCGCCCTCGCCGATCTCGACGAGACCGCGGTAGGACGTACGGCCACCGCCGCGCGCCACCGACTTGGAGACGATGTTCGACGACGTGTTCGGCGCCATGTGGACCATCTTGGAGCCGGCGTCCTGGTGCTGGCCCTCGCCCGCGAAGGCGATGGAGAGGGTCTCTCCCTTGGCGTGCTCGCCCATCAGGTAGACGGCCGGGTACTTCATCGTCACCTTGGAGCCGATGTTGCCGTCGATCCACTCCATGGTCGCGCCCTCGTAGGCGACGGCGCGCTTGGTGACCAGGTTGTAGACGTTGTTCGACCAGTTCTGGATGGTCGTGTAGCGGCAGCGGGCGTTCTTCTTGACGATGATCTCGACGACCGCGGAGTGCAGCGAGTCCGACTTGTAGATCGGCGCCGTACAACCCTCGACGTAGTGCACGTAGGCACCCTCGTCGACGATGATCAGGGTCCGCTCGAACTGGCCCATGTTCTCCGTGTTGATCCGGAAGTACGCCTGCAGGGGGATCTCGACCTGCACGCCCTTCGGCACGTAGATGAAGGAACCGCCGGACCAGACCGCGCTGTTCAGCGACGCGAACTTGTTGTCGCCGACCGGGATGACGGTGCCGAAGTACTCCTTGAAGAGCTCCGGGTGCTCCTTCAGCGCGGTGTCGGTGTCGAGGAAGATGACGCCCTGCTCCTCCAGGTCCTCACGGATCTGGTGGTAGACGACCTCGGACTCGTACTGGGCCGCGACACCGGCGACGAGGCGCTGCTTCTCCGCCTCGGGGATGCCGAGCTTGTCGTACGTGTTCTTGATGTCCTCGGGCAGGTCCTCCCAGGACTCCGCCTGCTTCTCCGTGGAGCGCACGAAGTACTTGATGTTGTCGAAGTCGATGCCGGAGAGGTCGGAGCCCCAGTTCGGCATGGGCTTCTTCTCGAACAGGCGCAGGCCCTTGAGGCGGAGCTTGGTCATCCACTCCGGCTCGCTCTTCTTGCCGGAGATGTCCCGGACGACGTCCTCGTTGATGCCGCGCTTGGCGGAGGCACCGGCCACGTCGGAGTCGGCCCAGCCGTATTCGTACGTACCCAGACCCTCGAGCTCGGGGTGGGCAGTCTCCTCGATGGGGAGCGTCATGCGGGGTTCCTCCCGGCGGTACTTGCAGATGCGTTATGTGTGGTCTTAGGGATGAACGTGGTGCACACACCGTCGCCGTGGGCGATGGTCGCCAGTCGCTGGACATGGGTGCCGAGCAGCTGGGAGAAGAGCTCTGTCTCCGCCTCGCACAGTTGCGGGAACTGCTCGGCGACATGGGCGACCGGGCAGTGGTGCTGGCAGAGCTGCTCACCGACCGGTGCGCTACGCGCCGTAGCAGCGTACCCGTCCGCGCTCAGGGCCTTGGCCAGCGCTTCCGCGCGGTTCTCGGGGGCGGCGGCCTCGACGACCTTGCGGTAGGCGATGGCCTGGGCGGCCATGCGATCACGGGCGAAGGCGACGACGGCCTCGTCCCCGCCGCTGTGCGCGGCGATCCAGCGCAGCGCGTCCGCGGCGAGCTTGTCGTAGGACTGGTCGAAGGCGTCCCGGCCGCAGTCGGTCAGGGCGAACACCTTGGCGGGCCGGCCGCGCGTGCGCGCTCCGTAGACCCGCTGCTCACGTGCTTCCACGACGTCGTCGGCGACGAGCGCGTCGAGATGACGGCGTACGGCGGCCTGGGTCAGCCCCAGCCGGCCGGCGAGGTCGGCCACGGTCGACGGGCCGTGGTCCAGGATGGAGCGCGCGACACGGTTGCGGGTGGACCGCTCACCGGTCGCGAGTTCCTCCTGCGGAGCCTCGCCAACGTTTTTCACAACGCCATTGTTGCGTAATTCCTCAGAGGCAGGCAACCCGCGCCCCGGCCACCCGGCGGTGCACTGCGTCACTTAGGTATACCTAATCCGACCTGCGGAAACGATCTTTGATCGATCAATCGGGTGGCGCCGCCGACCCCCTTCCGGGAGACTCCACGACCATGCCCACACCCTCTCCCACCGGCCCACTTGTCACCCGGGACAGCCTCACCGCAGACCTGCGCGAGGCGGGCGTCCGCCCCGGCGAGACCCTCCTCGCGCACACCTCTCTGAGCTCCCTCGGATGGGTCTGCGGAGGCGCCGTGGCGGTGGTCCTGGGAATCCTCGACGCACTCGGCCCGGACGGCACCCTGGTGGTCCCCACCCAGACCGGAGACGTCTCGGACCCGGCCCACTGGGGAAACCCGCCGGTCCCCCGCGAATGGTGGGACACCATCCGCACCTCCATGCCGTCCTACGACCCCCTCGTCACGCCCTCGCGCGGCGTGGGCGTCGTCCCGGAGACCGTCCGCACCTGGCCCGGCGCCCGGCGCTCCGCGCACCCGCAGACCTCCTTCGCGGCGATCGGCCCGCACGCCGCCGAGATCCTCGACGGCCACGCCCTCGACTGCCGGCTCGGCGAGCGCAGCCCGCTGGCCCGCATGGAGGGCCTCCACGCGCGCGTGCTGCTGCTCGGCGCGGGCTACGACACCTGCACGAGCTTCCATCTCGCCGAGTACCGCGTCCCGTCCCCGCTGGTCGAACTCGGCCGCCCCGGCCCGGACGGCTGGGAGACGGTGACCGAGGTGTCGATCTCCTCGGACCGCTTCGACGAACTGGGCCACGACTTCGAACGGGACCGTCCCGTCGTACGCGGAAAGGCAGGCGCGGCCGATGTACGGCTGTTTCCGGTGGGCGACGCCGTGGCCTACGCCGAGCGGTGGCTGCCCCTGCACCGCCCCCGTGAGGAGGAGATCCTGCACCCTCCCCCACTCTCAACTCCGTTCGAGCGGGGGGACCCCCACTCCTGAGCCGCAGATCGCGTACCTAGACTCGGGCCCATGCGAAGCGAGCCCGTGCTCCAGGTCCAGGCCCTGGTGAAGCGGTACGGCACGAAGACCGCGGTGAACGGCCTCGACCTGGTGGCCGATGCGGGTGTCACCGCAGTGCTAGGTCCCAACGGGGCGGGCAAGACGACCACGGTCGAGACCTGCGAGGGGTACCGGAAGCCGGACTCCGGCACGGTGCGCGTCCTGGGCCTCGACCCGGTCCGTGAGTCCGCCGCACTGCGCCCCAGAATCGGCGTGATGCTCCAGTCCGGCGGCGTCTACTCGGGCGCCCGCGCCGGCGAGATGCTCCGCCATGTCGCCAAGCTGCACGCACACCCGTTGGACGTGGACGCGCTCATCGAGCGGCTGGGGCTCGGCAGTTGCGGCCGTACGACGTACCGGCGCCTCTCCGGCGGCCAGCAGCAGCGCCTCGCGCTGGCGATGGCCGTCGTGGGCCGCCCCGAGCTGGTCTTCCTGGACGAACCGACCGCCGGCCTCGATCCCCAGGCCCGCCGCGCCACCTGGGACCTCATCCGCGACCTCCGCGCGGACGGCGTCTCGGTCATCCTCACGACCCACCACATGGACGAGGCCGAGCAACTCGCCGACGACGTCGCGATCATCGACGCCGGCAAGGTCATCGCGCACGGCTCCCCCGAGGACCTGTGCCGGGGCGGCGCCGAGAACACCCTCCGCTTCACCGGCCGCCCCGGCCTCGACGTCGGCTCCCTGCTGAAGGCCCTCCCGGCCGACTCCACGGCCGCCGAACTGACCCCGGGCTCCTACCGCGTCGGCGGCAAGGTCGACCCGCAGCTGCTCGCCACGGTCACCTCGTGGTGCGCGCAGCACGGGGTGATGCCGGAGAAGATCTCGGTCGAACGGCACACCCTGGAGGATGTTTTCCTGGAGCTCACGGGCAAGGAGCTGCGCTCATGACGACAACGATTCCCGGGACGTACACCCCGCGGCCCGGAGCGGCGCCCCTCCCCCGCATGATCACGGCGCAGGCGGCCCTCGAAACGAAGATGCTCCTGCGCAACGGCGAGCAGCTCCTCCTCACGGTGGTCATCCCGACCCTCCTGCTGGTCCTGTTCAGCTCGGTGGACATCGTCGACACCGGAAAGGGCAAGTCCGTCGACTTCCTCACCCCCGGCATCCTCGCGCTCGCCGTGATGTCGACGGCGTTCACGGGCCAGGCCATCGCGACGGGCTTCGAGCGCCGCTACGGCGTCCTGAAGCGCCTGGCGTCCTCCCCGCTCCCCCGATGGGGCCTGATGACCGCCAAGACGGCGTCGGTCCTGGTCACGGAGATCCTCCAGATCATCCTGCTGACGGCGATCGCGTTCGCGTTGGGCTGGTCCCCGCACGGCAACCCGGCGGCCGTCCTGTTCCTGCTGATCCTCGGCACGGCGGCCTTCTCGGGCCTGGGCCTGCTGATGGCGGGCACCCTGAAGGCGGAGGCCACCCTCGCCGCCGCGAACCTGGTGTTCCTGCTGCTCCTGGTCGGCGGCGGGGTGATCGTGCCGATGGACAAGTACCCGTCGGGAGTCCAGGACGTGCTGGGCCTCCTGCCCATCTCGGCCCTCTCGGACGGCCTGCGGGACGTGCTGCAGCACGGGGCCGGGATGCCGTGGGGGGACCTGGGGATCCTGGGCGTGTGGGCGGTTGCGGGGCTGGGGGCGGCGGGGGCGTTCTTCCGCTGGGAGTAGGCCTGTTCCGGACCCTCGTGAAAGCGTGCACAAGCGGCGCCCTACGATGGTCCCCGTGCCAAACGTGACCCACGCCGACGTCGTAGCCGCCGTGCGCAACCCCCTCGCCTTCATCGCCGCGCGCTGGACCCCGGATCCCCGGACGGTTCAGCGGGCGGCTCTCGCCGCGCTCGTCATGTCGGTGGTCATCGTGGTCACCGGCGGTGCCGTGCGGCTGACGGGATCGGGGCTCGGCTGCCCGACCTGGCCCAAGTGCACGGACGACTCGCTGACCACGACCAGCGCGATGGGCTTCCACGGTGCCATCGAGTTCGGCAACCGGATGCTGACGTACGTCCTGTGTGCCGCCGTCGGCTGGGCGATCATCGCCGCGCGCTCGGAGAAGCCGTACCGACGCAGCCTCACCCGGCTGGGCTGGGCGCAGTTCTGGATCGTGATGAGCAACGCGATCCTCGGTGGGATCGTGGTGCTGGTCGGCCTCAACCCGTACACGGTCGCGGCCCACTTCCTGCTCTCCTCGGCGCTGATCGCGGTCGCCACGCTGATGTGGCAGCGCAGCCGGGAGGGCGACGCGGAGTCCAAGCCGCTGGTCGGCAAGGCCGTGCAGCAGCTGGTGTGGTTCCTGGTGACCGCCTCCATGCTGCTGATCGCGGTCGGCACGGTGGTGACCGGCGCGGGCCCGCACGCGGGCGACTCCAAGGAGGTCGAACGGATCCCGATCGACTGGGAGACGGTCGCCAAGCTGCACGCGGTGCTCGCCTGGATCGTGGTCACGCTGACGTTCGCCCTGTGGTTCGTCCTCAAGGCGGTCGACGCCCCCAAGGGCCCCCTGGACCGCACCCGTGAGCTGTTCCTGATCCTGCTCTCCCAGGGCGTCATCGGTTACGTCCAGTACTTCACGAACCTCCCCGAGGCCCTGGTCGCCCTCCACATGCTCGGCTCCTGCCTGGTGTGGATCGGGGTGCTGCGGGTGCTGCTGTCGCTGCGCGAGCGGTCGGCGGTCGTGGCGGACCTGCCGGGGCCGTCGGTGGAACAGTCACTGCCCACGCGCGCGTGAGTCATCACCCGTAGCGGGTGACCAACTCGTCTATCGCCGGGCCGAGATAGGCCCGGGTCAGCTTCGCCCGGCGGTCGGGCCAGTCGCCCTCCCCGGAGCGGGGCGAGGACGGTACCGGATCGTCGTAACGCCGCCGTACGACGTCCTCCACGACCTCCACCGGGGCCCCGAGGCCAGGCAGTACGTCGAGTGCCTCGCGCTTGGTGATGAGGCGGCCCTCCCGTCGGGTGACCGTCGCGCGGGCGAAGGTGGTCAGGCCCAGGTCGACCCAGATGTCCTGGCGCCAGAGGTGCGCCTTGTCGACGGACGGCCGCCAGAACTCCCGCTGGTCGCGTACGACGAACTCGCCCAGCTCCTGGTCCGTCACGGCCGGCAGCAGCTCCTTCGGTGATCCGCCCTGCAACACCCGCCCGAAGTCGTGCAGTTCACGCCGGGTGACAGGCGTGACCGGCCGGCGGGTGACGTGGTCGTGGGCCCAGGTGAGGTGGCGCTGGTTCGGGGCGTCCTGGGTGCCGGGGGCGAGGTAGCTGCAGTGCAGGTGGGTGGCGAGGGGGTCGGTGCGCAACCCGCGGTGCAGGGCGACGAGTTGGCGGGCGGTGCTCGGCTTGAGGGGATGGTCCAGGATGGCTATCAGGTCCAGGTCGCTGCGGCCCTCCTGGTAGTCGCCCCCGGCGAGCGAACCGTGGGCCCACACGGCGACGGGCTTCAAAGGGGCCAGTTCGTTCAGGAAGCGGTCGAGCAACGCGTCGGTCGGCATTGGCCCAGTCTGTACAGCTCACTCCAGCCCGTACACCCTCTTCGCGTTGCCGACCGCGATCAGTCCCGCCACCCGCTGCGCGTCGGCCAGCGACCAGGCCCCTTCGGCCACCCAGTTGCCGAGCACCCGCCCGAGCGCCTCGCGGAACAACCGCGCGCCCACGACATGCAGTTCGGGCAGCCCGTGGGCCCCGCTGGAGAACAGGATCTTGCCGAAGGGGGCCAGCTCCAGGATCTCGGCGAGCACCGTCGCGGCGCGGGCGCCGGTGCGGACGAGCGCGGCGCCCGAGTCGGCGTAGACGTGCGGGAAGACGCCCGCGAGATGGGCCGCGTGCCGGTGGTAGGGGTAGCTGTGCAGCAGCACCAGGTCCGTGCCGAGCCCGGCCGTCGCGCGTACGAAGTCGGTGAGCAGGACGGGGTCGGTGCGGTCGATCCGCAGGCCCGGTTCGCCCAGTCCTGCGTGCAGTTGGAGGGGCAGCCCGGACGCTACGGCGATCCACAGCAGGTGTCGTAGGAGTACGGGATCGCTGAGCGCGCCGCCGACCCTGCGGCCTGCCAGCCAGCGGCTCGCCGCGCCCCGGACCTCGCCAGGGCCGGGCGGTTCGGGCGCGAGCGCGAGACCGTGCCGTACGCCCGCCACGGAGGTGAAGGCCACCGCGCCGGCCGCGGCGCCGTGCACCGACTCGGCGAGGTTGGCGAGAAAGGACTCGACGGTGCCGGAGGTGTCGGCGACCTGTTCCGCGAGGAGTTCGAGGCGGACGATCTCCCGCGCGTCCGCCTGGCCGGCCGTCGCCATCTCGGCGGGCCCGGTGAGGTCGCCGGGCAGGCCCGTGTCGATCAGATACGTCGTGACGCCACTGCCGCGCAGCAGCCTGCGGCCCGCTTCCAGTACGCCGAGTTCACGGCGCCGGGCGAGATAGCGGGCGGGCGGGCAGTGCGGCTCCAGACCGAGGAGGGGCGGGCACCATCGTCGTACGGCGAATCCGGTCTGGGTGTCGAAGAGGGTGGTGCCGGGGGCGGGTGGGCCCTCGGTGCGGGCGAGTTGGGCCTCGAAGGTGCCGAGGCCCAGCTCCGTTCTCAGTACGCCGTGGCAGTACTGGTCCACGAGGGACGGCGTTTCGATCATCCGGGCTCCCCGTGACAGTGACTGCGTCGCTTGTACGGGGCCTAACGGGTGAACCGGGGGTGAGGTGTTGCTCGTACGCACCCCGTGTGAGGGGGCGCCATGGGGAGGGGGTGCGGGTTCGTCAGCGATCGACGGTCCGTGGGGGCTGGTCGCGCAGTTCCTCGCGCCCCTTTGGGGCGCTACCCTCCGACCTGGATTCCCGCCATCCGCTTCCACTCGTACCGCCCCGTCGTCACCTTCGCCGCGAACTCGCCGTCGAAGGCCTCGTGGACGGTGATGCCGGACTTCTCGACGGCCCGCTGGGCGATCTCGTAGGTCGTGGCCACCAGGTCGCCCCAGCCGCCGTCCTCGCCCACGAGGACGATGCGGGCGCCGCGTTCCCCTATGTACGCGACCTGGCCCTCGGCCCCGCCGTGCGCCTTGGAGAAGGTGCCGATCTGCTTGGCGAGGCGGGCCACCTGGCGCTCGGCCTTCGCGTCAACCTGCTGCGTGTCTGCCATGGCCAGGATGCTACCGACGGGTAGATCGAACGGCGACGGGCGGGGGGAGTGACTCCTGCCTCAGGCCTATCGCAGGAAGGGGTCCACCGCGATCGCCACGAAGAGGATCGACACATAGGTGATCGACCAGTGGAACAGGCGCATCTCCTTGAGCTTGCCGCCCGTCACCTCGGACTTGGCCCGGTTCTGCAGGCCGTGTGCCTCCCACAGCCAGAAGCCGCCGGCCAGCAGCGCGACCAGGGTGTAGAACCAGCCGGTGTAGCCGAGGGGCGTGAGGAGGAGGGAGACGGCGACCATGACCCAGCTGTAGATCACGATCTGCCGGGCGACCACCTTGTTGGAGGCCACGACCGGGAGCATCGGCACGCCCACGCGCGCGTAGTCGTCCCTGACCTTCATGGAGAGCGGCCAGTAGTGCGGCGGCGTCCAGAAGAACATGACGAGGAAAAGAATGATCGGGGCCCAGGACATGGAGTCCTTTACCGCCGACCAGCCGATGAGGACGGGCAGGCAGCCGGCGATTCCGCCCCACACGATGTTCTGCGAGGTACGTCGTTTGAGGATCATCGTGTAGACGACGACGTAGAAGAGGAGCGCTCCGAGCGCGAGCCACGCGGACAGCCAGTTGACGGTCAGACCGAAGAGGAGTGTCGAGACGACGGCGAGGGTGATGCCGAAGGCGAGGCACTCGCGGGGGCTGACCATCCCGGTGACGAGGGGGCGCTGCGAGGTGCGGTCCATGAGCGCGTCGATGTCGCGGTCGATGTACATGTTGAGCGCGTTCGCGCCCCCGGCGGAGAGATAGCCGCCGAGGCAGGTGAGGAGGACCAGCTTGAGGTCGGGCACACCCTGCTGGGCCAGGAACATCACCGGAACGGTGGTGATCAGCAACAGCTCGATGATCCGCGGCTTGGTCAGCGCCACGAACGCCATGACCCGGGCCCCGATCGGCCGCCGGCTCGGGCTCTGACTCGCCCCGACAATCCCCGCTGGACGGGATTCAACGGCCGTCACGCACACCCCTGACAGAGACATCCCAGCAAGCCTCCGGGTGTGAACTCCCCGTAAAGGCTCGCGCGTACCACGCCACTGTAGACGTTGCCCAGACCCGGACATTCGCGGGGGTGGGGTCGTGTTGGGCACCGCCCCCGGAAGAGCTGATCAGCACTCTGTTGAGCACTCGAACGAGCACCTCCGTATTCAGTTGCCGAATACGAAACAGGCCAGTCGGGAGGCGGATCCGCGAGAGTCCCGGCAGTCTGGAATGACTCGAAAAAATGCACGTTCTTACGGGGGTAGGCTCGACAACGGCCGGTGGGCGCCAAGTGCACCGGCATCCGACATGCGTGACATGTGGAGAGGAGCCCTGACTCAGGGTGAGCACCAAGCCGACCACCACAGACCTCGAGTGGACCGAGTTGGACCAGCGGGCCGTGGACACCGCCCGCGTCCTGGCCGCCGATGCCGTACAGAAGGTCGGTAACGGCCATCCCGGTACGGCCATGAGCCTCGCGCCCGCCGCCTACACCCTCTTCCAGAAGGTGATGCGGCACGACCCCGCCGACGCCGACTGGGTGGGGCGCGACCGGTTCGTGCTGTCCGCCGGCCACTCGTCCCTGACCCTCTACACGCAGCTCTATCTGGCCGGTTTCGGCCTGGAGCTGGCCGACCTGGAAGCGTTCCGCACCTGGGGCTCCAAGACTCCGGGTCACCCCGAGTACGGCCACACCACCGGAGTGGAGACCACCACCGGCCCGCTGGGCCAGGGTGTCGCCAACGCCGTGGGCATGGCCATGGCCGCCCGCTACGAGCGCGGTCTGTTCGACCCGGACGCCCCGCAGGGCGAGTCTCCGTTCGACCACTACATCTTCGCCATCGCCGGTGACGGCTGTCTCCAGGAGGGCATCTCCGGGGAGGCGTCCTCGCTCGCCGGCCACCAGGAGCTCGGCAACCTGATCCTCCTGTGGGACGACAACCACATCTCCATTGAGGGCGACACCGAGACAGCGGTCTCCGAGGACACCGTCAAGCGCTACGAGGCCTACGGCTGGCACGTCCAGCGCGTCGCCCCGAAGCCGGACGGCGACCTTGACCCGCACGCCATCTACAACGCCATCGAGGCCGCGAAGAAGGTGACGAACAAGCCGTCGTTCATCGCGATGCGCTCGATCATCGCCTGGCCCGCGCCGAACGCGCAGAACACCGAGGCCGCGCACGGCTCGGCGCTCGGCGCCGACGAGGTCGCGGCCACCAAGCGCGTTCTCGGCTTCGACCCGGAGAAGTCCTTCGACGTCTCCGACGACGTCCTCAAGCACACCCGCCAGGCGCTGGAGCGGGGCCGCGATGCGAAGGCCGCGTGGGAGCCGTCGTACCAGGAGTGGCGGGCCAGCAACCCGGAGCGCGCCGCCGAGTACGACCGCATCTCCGCGGGCGAACTGCCGGTCGGCTGGGAGGACAAGCTCCCGGTGTTCGAGGCGGGCAAGGGTGTCGCCACCCGTGCCGCGTCCGGCAAGGTGCTCCAGGCGCTCGGCGCGGTCATCCCGGAGCTGTGGGGCGGCTCGGCCGACCTCGCGGGCTCGAACAACACGACGATCGACAAGACCTCGTCGTTCCTCCCGGCGGACAACCCGCTGCCGGAGGCGAACCCCTACGGCCGCACGATCCACTTCGGCATCCGCGAGCACTCGATGGCCGCGGAGCTGAACGGCATCACCCTGCACGGCAACACCCGTGTCTACGGCGGTACGTTCCTCGTCTTCTCCGACTACATGCGCAACGCGGTCCGTCTCTCCGCGCTGATGCACGTACCGGTGACGTATGTGTGGACGCACGACTCGATCGGTCTCGGCGAGGACGGCCCCACGCACCAGCCGGTCGAGCACCTGGCCTCGCTGCGCGCCATCCCGGGCCTGAACGTGATCCGCCCGGCCGACGCCAACGAGACCGCGATCGCGTGGCGCGAGGTCCTGCGCCGCTACACCAAGGTCTACGGCGAGGGCGCCCCGCACGGCTTCGCGCTGACGCGCCAGGGTGTGCCGACGTACGAGGCCAACGAGGACACCGCCAAGGGCGGTTACGTCCTGTTCGAGGCGTCCACGGGTACGCCCGAGGTCATCCTCATCGGTACCGGTTCCGAGGTGCACCTGGCCGTGGAGGCCCGCGAGCAGCTCGAAGCCGACGGAGTACCGACGCGGGTCGTGTCCATGCCGTGCGTGGAGTGGTTCGACGCGCAGGACAAGGAGTACCGGGACAGCGTGCTGCCGCCGTCGGTCAGGGCGCGGGTCGCGGTCGAGGCCGGGATCGGTCTCACCTGGTACCGGTTCGTCGGGGACGCCGGTCGCATCGTTTCCCTGGAGCACTTCGGGGCTTCCGCCGACGGCAAGGTGCTCTTCCAGGAGTTCGGCTTCACTGCCGAGAATGTGGCCGCCAAGGCCAGGGAATCCATCGCCGCCGCCCAGAGCTGACGCTGACAAACGACACGTAGGAGATGCATTTTCCATGACAGACGCACTCAAGCGCCTCTCCGAGGAAGGCGTCGCGATCTGGCTGGACGACCTGTCGCGCAAGCGGATCACGTCCGGCAACCTCGCCGAACTGATCGACCAGCAGCACGTCGTGGGCGTCACCACCAACCCGTCGATCTTCCAGAAGGCCATCTCGGCGGGCGACGGTTACGAGCAGCAGCTCGCCGACCTCGCCGCCCGCAAGGTCACCGTCGAGGAAGCCGTCCGCATGATCACGACGGCGGACGTCCGCGACGCCGCCGACATCCTGCGTCCGGTCTACGACTCGAGCGGCGGCCAGGACGGCCGGGTCTCCATCGAGGTCGACCCGCGCCTTGCGCACAACACGGCGGCAACCATCGCCGAGGCCAAGCAGCTGGCCTGGCTGGTGGACCGTCCCAACACCCTCATCAAGATCCCGGCCACCAGGGCGGGTCTCCCGGCGATCACCGAGGTCATCGGCCTCGGCATCAGCGTCAACGTCACGCTGATCTTCTCGCTGGCGCGCTACCGCGAGGTCATGGACGCGTTCATCTCCGGCCTGGAGAAGGCCAAGGAGCGTGGCCTGGACCTCTCGAAGATCCACTCGGTGGCGTCCTTCTTCGTGTCCCGGGTGGACACCGAGATCGACAAGCGGATCGACGCGCTGGGCACCGACGAGGCCAAGGCCGCCCGCGGCAAGGCCGGTCTCGCCAACGCACGGCTCGCCTACGAGGCGTACGAGGAGGTCTTCTCCTCGGACCGCTGGGCCGCCCTCGACAAGGCGCAGGCCAACAAGCAGCGTCCGCTGTGGGCCTCGACCGGCGTCAAGGACAAGGCGTACAAGGACACCCTGTACGTGGACGACCTGGTGGCGCCGAACACGGTGAACACCATGCCGGAGGCCACCCTCGAGGCCACCGACGACCACGGCCAGATCACCGGCAACACCATCTCCGGTACGTACGAGCAGTCCCGCGCCGAGATCGCCGCCGTGGAAGCGCTCGGCATCTCGTACGACGAGGTGGTGCAGCTGCTGGAGGACGAGGGCGTCGACAAGTTCGAGGCGTCCTGGACCGACCTGCTCAAGTCGACCGAGGCGGAGCTCTCGCGCCTCGCCCCCTCGGAGGGCTGAAACCTTGTCGAGCAGCAACCCGCTGCGTGACCCCGCCGACCGACGGCTCCCGCGCATCGCGGGGCCGTCGGGCCTGGTCATCTTCGGCGTCACAGGCGATTTGTCACGCAAAAAGCTGATGCCCGCCGTGTACGACCTCGCGAACCGGGGCCTGCTGCCGCCGGGTTTCTCGCTCGTCGGCTTCGCCCGGCGCGAGTGGGCCCACGAGGACTTCGCGCAGGAGGTCCACGACGCGGTCAAGGAGCACGCCCGTACGCCGTTCCGTGAGGAGGTCTGGCAGCAGCTCGTCCAGGGGATGCGCTTCGTCCAGGGCACCTTCGACGACGACGACGCGTTCGAGCGGCTGCGCGACACGATCGACGAACTGGACAAGGCGCAGGGCACAGGCGGCAACTTCGCCTTCTATCTGTCGGTGCCGCCGCGCTCCTTCCCGGTCGTCATCCAGCAGTTGAAGAAGCACGGGCTGGCCGACCAGGACAAGGGTTCCTGGCGCCGCGCGGTCATCGAGAAGCCCTTCGGTCACGACCTCAAGTCGGCCGAGGACCTCAACAAGGTCGTGCACGAGGTCTTCGCCGCGGACCAGGTCTTCCGCATCGACCACTACCTCGGCAAGGAGACCGTCCAGAACATCCTGGCGCTCCGCTTCGCCAACACGATGTTCGAGCCGATCTGGAACCGGTCCTTCGTGGACCACGTGCAGATCACCATGGCCGAGGACATCGGCATCGGCGGCCGGGCCGGCTACTACGACGGCATCGGCGCCGCCCGTGACGTCATCCAGAACCACCTGCTCCAGCTGATGGCGCTGACCGCGATGGAGGAGCCTTCCTCCTTCTCCGCCGACGCGCTGGCCGCCGAGAAGGAGAAGGTGCTCGGCGCGGTACGGCTACCGAAGGACCTGGGCAAGAACACGGTCCGCGGGCAGTACGCCGAGGGCTGGCAGGGCGGCGAGAAGGCCGTCGGCTACCTCCAGGAAGACGGCATCGACCCGCAGTCGAAGACCGACACCTACGCCGCCATCAAGGTCGAGGTCGACAACCGCCGCTGGGCGGGCGTCCCCTTCTACCTGCGCACCGGCAAGCGTCTTGGCCGGCGCGTCACCGAGATCGCGGTCGTCTTCCAGCGCGCCCCGCACTCCCCCTTCGACCAGACGGCGACGGAGGAGCTGGGCCAGAACGCCATCGTCTTCCGCGTCCAGCCCGACGAGGGCGTCACGGTCCGCTTCGGCTCCAAGGTGCCCGGCACCTCGATGGAGATCCGGGACGTCTCCATGGACTTCGCCTACGGCGAGTCGTTCACGGAGTCGAGCCCCGAGGCGTACGAGCGGCTGATCCTCGACGTCCTCCTGGGCGACTCGAACCTCTTCCCGCGCACCGAGGAGGTCGAGCTGTCCTGGAAGATCCTCGACCCGATCGAGCGGTACTGGGACAAGCACGGCAAGCCCGCGCAGTACCAGTCCGGCACCTGGGGTCCGGTCGAGGCGGACGAAATGCTCGCACGAGAGGGACGGAGCTGGCGCCGGCCATGAAGATAGACCTCACCGACACCACTGCCAGCAAGATCAACAAGGGGCTGGTGAAAGCCCGCCGCGCCATCGGTACCCCGGCCGTCGGCATGGTGCTCACCCTCGTCGTCGTCACGGACGAGGAGAACGCCTACGACGCCCTGAAGGCCGCCAACGACGCGTCGCGCGAGCACCCCTCGCGCACGCTCGTCGTCATCAAGCGCGTCTCGCGCTCCCCCCGGGACCGCACCCAGTCCCGCCTCGACGCCGAGGTCCGGGTGGGCACGGACGCGGGCAGCGGCGAGACGGTCGTCCTGCGGCTGTACGGCGAGGTCTCCGACCACGCCCAGTCCGTGGTGCTGCCGCTGCTGCTGCCGGACGCGCCAGTCGTCGTCTGGTGGTCGGTGGACGCGCCGCGCGACCCGGCGAACGACCCGCTGGGCGCCCTGAGCCAGCGCCGGGTCACCGACAGCTATGCGGCGGAGAAGCCCGTCGACGAGTTGCGGTCCCGCGCCGAGAGCTACGAACCGGGCGACACCGACCTGGCCTGGGCCCGGATCACCCCGTGGCGTTCGATGCTGGCCGCCGCGCTCGACCAGGTCTCCTCGGAGATCGTCTCCGTCGAGGTGGCGGGCGAGGAGTCCAACCCGAGCGTCGAACTGCTCGCGATGTGGCTCGCCGACCGGCTCCATGTGCATGTCCGGCGGGCGATCTCGGCCGGTCCCGGTCTGACCCAGGTGCGCCTGGAGACGACCGGCGGTCCGATCACGCTGCACCGGTCGGACGGGGCGATGGCCACCCTGGCGCTGCCCGGCCAGCCGGACCGCGCGGTGGCGCTCAAGCGGCGCGAGACGTCCGAGCTGCTCGCGGAGGAGCTGCGCCGGCTCGACCCGGACGACACGTACGCGTCCGCGCTGCGGTTCGGCGTGGACCGGCTGGGCGGGATCCAGTCGGCGGCGGAGCGGGCCGAGGCGGCTGCCGACCAGCCCGTGCCGGCGCTGCCGGTCCGCGCGGTACCGGAGGCGGCGCCCGCGTCGGCTTCGGCGTCTGCTTCCGCATCGGGTTCGGCTTCGGCGTCCGCTTCGGCCTCGGCTTCGGCCGATCACGGCGATGCCGACCGGCCCACCCCGGCGAAGATGCCCCCGGTGAAGAAGGCTGATCCGCAGTGAGCACTCCCCAACTCGTCGTCCACCGCGACAAGGAACTGATGGCCCAGGCCGCCGCGGCCCGGCTGATCACGAAGATCGTGGACGCGCAGGCCTCGCGCGGCTACGCCTCGATCGTGCTCACCGGCGGTCGCAACGGCAACGGTCTGCTGGCGGCTCTGGCGGGACAGCCCGCCCGGGACGCCATCGACTGGGCCCGGCTGGACCTGTGGTGGGGCGACGAGCGGTTCCTGCCCGAGGGCGACCCGGAGCGCAATGTCACCCAGGCCCGCGAGGCGCTGCTCGACGCGGTGCCGCTGGACCCGAAGCGCGTGCACGCCATGCCCGCGTCGGACGGTCTCTACGGCGCCGACGTGGACGCCGCGGCGGCCGGTTACGCCGAGGAACTCGCCCGGTCCGCCGGTCCCGAGAACCACGGCTCCGTCCCGACCTTCGACGTCCTGATGCTGGGCGTCGGCCCGGACACCCATGTGGCGTCGCTCTTCCCGGAGTTGCCCGCCGTACGGGAGACCGAGCGCACGGTGGTCGGCGTGCACGGCGCGCCCAAGCCGCCGCCGACCCGGGTCACCCTGACCCTGCCGGCGATCCGCTCCGCGCGTGAGGTGTGGCTGCTCGCGGCGGGCGCGGACAAGGCGGAGGCCGCGGCGATCGCCCTGTCGGGCGCGGGCGAGATCCAGGCACCGGCCGCCGGCGCCCAGGGCCGCTCCCGCACCCTGTGGCTGCTGGACGCGGCGGCGGCCTCACAGCTGCCGCGCGCACTGTATCCGCCGGCTTCGGCCTGACCCCGGCAACCTGCCGAAGAGCCCGTACGACGTCTGCCGTACGGGCTCTTCGCTGTCTCAACGCCCGCGCAGCTCGCGGTACTTGGCGACCAGGGCCGTCGTCGACGCGTCCAGGCCCGGTACGTCGGCGCCTTCGGTGAGGGCGGGTTCGACGCGCTTGGCGAGGACCTTGCCCAGCTCGACGCCCCACTGGTCGAAGGAGTCGATGTTCCAGACCGCGCCCTGCACGAACACCTTGTGCTCGTAGAGCGCGATGAGCTGGCCGAGCACGGAGGGGGTCAGCTCGCGGGCCAGGATCGTGGTCGTGGGGTGGTTGCCCTTGAAGGTCTTGTGCGGCACGAGTTCTTCGGGGACTCCCTCGGCGCGCACCTCGTCGGGCGTCTTGCCGAACGCCAACGCCTGTGTCTGGGCGAAGAAGTTGGCCATCAGCAGGTCGTGCTGCGCCTTCAGCCCGTCACTCAGCTCGGCCACCGGCTCGGCGAAGCCGATGAAGTCCGCCGGGATCAACTTCGTGCCCTGGTGGATGAGTTGGTAGTAGGCGTGTTGCCCGTTCGTGCCGGGCGTGCCCCACACCACCGGCCCGGTCTGCCAGTCGACCTCCTGGCCGTCCCGGCCCACGTACTTACCGTTGGACTCCATGTCCAACTGCTGCAGATACGCGGTGAACTTGGAGAGGTAGTGGCTGTACGGCAGCACCGCGTGCGACTGGGCGTCGTGGAAGTTGCCGTACCAGACGCCCAACAGGCCGAGCAGCAAAGGCACGTTGGACTCGGCGGGCGCGGTGCGGAAGTGCTCGTCGACGAGGTGGAAACCGTCGAGCATCTCCCGGAAGCGGTCCGGCCCGACGGCGATCATCAGCGACAGCCCGATGGCCGAGTCGTACGAGTAGCGGCCGCCGACCCAGTCCCAGAACTCGAACATGTTGTCCGTGTCGATGCCGAAGTCCGACACCTTCCCGGCGTTCGTCGACAGCGCCACGAAGTGCTTCGCGACGGCGTCCTGACCGGCCTTCAGCTCGGTGAGCAGCCAGTCGCGGGCCGAGGTCGCGTTGGTGATCGTCTCGATGGTGGTGAACGTCTTCGACGCGACGATGAACAGCGTCTCCGCCAGGTCGAGGTCGCGTGTCGCCTCGTGCAGGTCGGCGCCGTCCACGTTCGACACGAAGCGGACCGTCAGATCGCGGTCCGTGAAGCTGCGCAGCACCTCGTACGCCATCGCCGGGCCGAGGTCGGAGCCGCCGATGCCGATGTTGACGATGTTCTTGATGCGCTTGCCGGTGTGGCCGGTCCACTCGCCGGAGCGGACACGCTCGGCGAAGCCGGCCATCTTGTCGAGGACCGCGTGCACGGCGGGCACCACGTTCTCGCCGTCGACCTCGATGACGGCGTCACGCGGGGCGCGCAGCGCGGTGTGCAGAACCGCGCGGTCCTCGGTCACATTGATCTTCTCGCCGCGGAACATCGCGTCCCGCAGCCCGAACACGTCCGTGGCGGCGGCCAGCGCGTGCAGCAGCCGCAGGGTCTCGTCGGTGACGAGGTGCTTCGAGTAGTCGAGGTGCAGGTCACCGACCCGGAGCGTGTAGCCGGTGCCGCGTCCGGGATCGGCGGCGAACAGCTCCCGCAACCGGACCTCGCCGAGCTCCTCACGGTGCTTGGCCAAGGCGGTCCACTCGGGCGTCTGGTTGAGCCTGGTACGGCCGTCTGCGTTCATTGCGACTTCAGCCTTCTTTCCTACCGACCTGGGGGCCGGTTCCAACCTAATTGATCGTGGCGCGAGCGGTCGTCCCGTTGTCCTGCGGGGCAACAACAGGTACGTCCGGGTTGACCCCAGGTATCAGTGCGATGACCGACAGGACGAAGAAGGCTGCGGTGAGCAGGGCTGGTGTGTTCAGGCCCCAGGCCGTCGCGGTGAGGCCGCCGAGGAGGGCGCCCAGCGGGGCTCCTGCGACGGCCAGGGTACGGAAGGCGGAGCTGACCCGGCCCAGCATGTCGGCGGGGGCGCGCTGCTGCATCAGCGTGGTCGTGTTGACGTTCCACAGCATCCCCATGAAGCCGAAGACCGCGAGGGCCGCCACCACGGCGGTCAGGCTCCGCACGCTGCCCATCACGACGAGGGCGGCGATCTGCACGAGGCCCGCGAGCAGCACGCTCCGCAGCGGGCCGAGCCGGGCCGTGATCCGCCGGTTCAGGACTCCCCCGGCCAGGCCGCCGACGGTGTACGCGGTGGTCGCCGCCGCGTATCCGGCGGTGCCCGCGTCCAGCCGGCCGGTCACCAGGAGGACCAGGGTGGCGATCAGAGCGCCCATGCCGACGTTGCACAGGGCCGTCGCGGCGCACAGCCCGCGCAGGGGCCGGTCGCGCCACAGGGTGCGCAGCCCGTCGGCGATCTCCGCGCGCAGTGTGCCGCCCGCCGGTCTCGGCGCCCGCTCGGGTGCCCCGGTCCGCAGGGAGGCGACCAGCGCGGCGGCGAGGAGGAAGGTCCCCGCGTCGGCCACGAAGGGAACCGCCGCCCCCGCGGCGATCAGCAGGGGCACCACGGGTGCCCCGATCAAGCCGCCCGCGATCTGCTGGCCGGTCATCAGCCGGGCGTTGGCGCTGCTGAGCGCCGCGCGGTCGACGAGGGCCGGCAGCAGGGCCGTGGAGGCGTTGTCGAAGAGGGTCTGGAGCGTGGTCAGCGCGAAGGCCAGCGTGATGAGCAGGAGGATCGAGGCGTGGCCGAGGGCGACGGCCGCGGCGAAGGCGGCGACGAGAAGGGCGCGGACCGCGTCCACCGTCCACATCGCGCGCCGCTGGTCCACCCGGTCGGCGACCGCGCCGCCGAGCAGTCCGAAGACGATCCAGGGCAGATAGCCGCAGGCGGTCACGGAGGCGATGAGCAGGGGCCGGTCGGTGAGCGAGACAGCGAGCAGGGGCAGGGCGGCACCCCGCAGCGCGTCCCCGAACCGGGAGATCACGGCGGCGGTCCACAGCCGCCCGAATCCCCCGCGCCACGCGGGCACATGACTGCCCGTCACCTCGACTGTCGCCACGGCTCCCCCTCATGATTCGCCGATGCACAAACCGTAGAGGGTGCCACTGACAATCGGTCCGGAGGCGGCCGGCCGCCGGGGTGTGAAACAGCTCCGGCCAGACACCTTGTGGGCGTCCGGCCGGTTCAACTCCTAGATTTCTCCCCGCAGTTTGGCGAGTGCCTCGGCGAGGATCGCCTCGCCGTCCGCGTCGCTGCGCCGCTCCCGTACATACGCGAGGTGCGTCTTGTAGGGCTCGGTGCGCGGCGGGTCCGGCGGGTTGTCCCGGTCCTGTCCGGCGGGAAAGCCGCAGCGGGGGCAGTCCCAGGTGTCGGGGACCTGCGCGTCGCTGGCGAAGCTGGGCTGCGTCTCGTGCCCGTTGGAGCACCAGAAGGAGATGCGCAGCCGGGGCGCGGACTCGCCACGCTCGGCCTCGCCCATCGGCCCCGCCCCGACCCGGCTTCCACGGATCGCGTTGCCACTTGCCACGGTCGTAACTCCCTGCGTGATGGTGCCGCGAAGCGAGTCGGCGTTTTCGCTCCGTTGCGAGCGCCTCAGTCTACGTAAGGCCCAACGCGCGTCCAGTGGTTGGAGTTACAGCCCCTACACCTAGACGCAAGCCCCATGATAGGCCGCGCTCAGCTGCGCGTACCGAACATGGGGCCTTACGTACAGAATGTGCGTATGGAACGTGCGGTCAGTTCGTCTTCATCAGCAGGCCGAGCACGACGATGCAGGTGAACCAGAGCAGACCGAGCCCCACGGTGATTCGGTCGAGGTTGCGCTCGGCGACCGAGGAACCACCGACGGACGACGACATGCCGCCACCGAACATGTCGGAGAGACCGCCACCCTTCCCCTTGTGCATCAGCACCAGCAGCATCAGCAGCAGGCTGAAGACGATCAGGGCGATCGAGAACCCCAAAACCACGGCTGGACCAACTTCCTCGGATTCGGACGGACGACGGGGACATGGCCGTGGAGCCATGTCCCCGCAAGGGTACGACGGATCGTCGCTAAGGCCTACTCACGGTCTCACTGGTCGCGGAAGCGCACGATCTTGACGAACTCGTCGGCGTCCAGTGAGGCACCGCCGACCAGGGCGCCGTCGACGTCGGGCTTGGCCATGATCTCGGCGACGTTGCCGGACTTGACGGAGCCGCCGTACTGGATGCGGACCTGATCGGCCAGCTCCTGGGTGTACAGCTCGGCGAGCTTGCCGCGGATGGCCTGGCAGACCTCCTGGGCGTCGTCGGCGCCACAGACCTTGCCGGTGCCGATGGCCCAGACGGGCTCGTAGGCGATGACGACGGTCTCGGCCTGCTCGGCCGGGACGTCCTTGAGGCCGCCCTCGACCTGGGAGAGCGTGTGGGCAACGTGGTTGCCCGCCTCGCGGATCTCCAGTTCCTCGCCGACGCACAGGATCGGGGTGAGGCCGTGCTTGTAGGCGGCCTTGACCTTGGAGTTGACGATCTCGTCGGTCTCGGCGTGGTACTGGCGGCGCTCGGAGTGGCCGACGGCCACGTAGGTGCACTTCAGTTTGGCCAGCATCGCTCCGGAGATCTCGCCGGTGTAGGCGCCGGAGTCGTGCGCCGAGATGTCCTGGGCGCCGTACTTGATCTTGAGCTTGTCGCCGTCGACCAGGGTCTGCACGGAGCGCAGGTCGGTGAAGGGCGGCAGGACGGCGACCTCGACGGCCTCGTAGTCCTTGTCCGCGAGGGCGAAGGCGAGCTTCTGGACGTGGGCGATGGCCTCGAGGTGGTTGAGGTTCATCTTCCAGTTGCCCGCCATCAGCGGCGTGCGCGTGCTCATGTAGGTCAGTCCTCCAGTGCGGCGAGGCCGGGGAGCGTCTTGCCCTCGAGGTATTCGAGGGAGGCGCCGCCGCCGGTCGAGATGTGGCCGAATGCCGTCTCGTCGAAGCCCAGGATGCGGACGGCGGCGGCGGAGTCGCCACCGCCGACGACGGTGAAGGCCTGGGAGTCGACGAGGGCCTGGGCGACCGCCTTGGTGCCCTCGGCGTAGTCGGGGTGCTCGAAGACGCCCATCGGGCCGTTCCAGAAGATGGTGGCCGCGTCGGCGAGCTTCGAGGCGTACAGGGCACCGGTCTCGGGACCGATGTCGAGACCCATGTGGTCGGCCGGGATGGCGTCCGCGGCGACGGTGACGGGGTGGGACGGGGCCTTCGTCTTCAGGTCCGGGAAGGCGGTCGCGGCCACGACGTCGACGGGTACGACCAGTTCGACGCCGTTCTTCTCGGCGCGCTCGACGTACTCGGTGACGGCGGGCAGCTGGTCGTCCTGGACCAGGGAGGCGCCGATCTCGTAGCCCTGGGCCTTGAGGAAGGTGAAGGCCATGCCGCCGCCGATGAGCAGCCGGTCGGCCTTGCCGAGGAGCTGGTCGATGACGGCGAGCTTGTCGGAGACCTTGGAGCCGCCGAGGGCGACGACGTAGGGCCGCTTGACGTCCTCGGTGAGCTTCTTCAGGACGCCGACCTCGGTGGCGATGAGGTAGCCGGCGTAGTGCGGCAGACGGGCCGGGAGGTCGTACACGGAGGCGTGCTTGCGGTGCACGGCGCCGAAACCGTCGCCTACGTAGATGTCGGCCAGGGCGGCGAGCTGGTCGGCGAACTCGCCGCGCTCGACGTCGTCCTTGGACGTCTCGCCCGCGGTGAAGCGCAGGTTCTCGATGACCGCGACCTGGCCGGGTTCGAGGCCGCGCACCGCGTCGTGGGCGGCGGGGCCGACGGTGTCCTGGGCGAACGCGACGGGCGCGCCGAGGAGTTCGGCGAGCCGCTCGGCGGGCTGGAGCAGGGAGAAGGCCGGGTCCGGGGCGCCCTTGGGGCGGCCCAGGTGCGAGGCCACGATCACCTTGGCGCCCGCCTCGACGAGGGCCTTGATCGTGGGCAGGACGGCGCGGATGCGGCCGTCGTCGGTGATGAGGCCGTCGGCCAGCGGGACATTGAGGTCGGCGCGGACGAAGACCCGCTTGCCGTCCACGCCTTCGGCGAGAAGTTCGTCGATCGTCTTCATGAAAGGGGCTCCTAGGGAAGGCTCTTCAGGCTCTTCGGATCCGAGAGAGGCTGATCGATCACTACGCAGCGCAGGGCTCGGACAGCGCGGCGTGCGCTGCCCGAGCCCTGGCTCACATCGAGTTGCCTGCTCTGGGAACTAGAGCTGGCCGCCGACGAAGACCGTGAGGTCGACGAGGCGGTTGGAGTAGCCCCACTCGTTGTCGTACCAGCCGAGGATCTTCACCGTGTTGCCCTCCTGGACCATGGTCAGGAGGGAGTCGAAGGTGCAGGAGGCCTGGTCACCGACGATGTCCGAGGAGACGATCGGGTCCTCGGTGTAGGACAGGTACCCCTTGAGGTCGCCGTCCTCCGAGGCCTTCTTGAACGCGGCGTTGACCTCGTCCTTGGTGACCTCGCGCTGCAGCGTGACGACCAGGTCGGTGGCCGAGCCGGTCGGGACCGGGACGCGCATCGCGATGCCGTCCAGCTTGCCCTTGAGCTGCGGGAGGACCAGGGCGGTGGCCTTGGCGGCACCGGTCGTGGTCGGGATGATGTTCTCCGCGGCGGCACGCGCGCGGCGCAGGTCCGAGTGCGGGAAGTCCAGGATGCGCTGGTCGTTGGTGTACGCGTGGACCGTCGTCATCAGGCCCTTGACGATGCCGAAGTTCTCGTCGAGAACCTTGGCCATCGGCGCCACACAGTTGGTGGTGCAGGAGGCGTTCGAGATGACGTGGTGCTGGGCCGCGTCGTACTTGTCCTGGTTGACGCCCATCACGATGGTGATGTCCTCGTCCTTGGCCGGAGCCGAGATGAGGACCTTCTTGGCGCCGCCGGCGATGTGCTTCTCGGCGTCGGCCTTCTTCGTGAAGATGCCGGTCGACTCGATGACGATGTCGACGCCCAGCTCGCCCCACGGGATGTCTGAGGGGTTGCGCTCGGACAGCACCTTGATGGTGTGTCCGTCGACGGTGATCGTGTCGGCGGTGTGCGACACCTCGGCCTTGAGTCGGCCCAGGATGGTGTCGTACTTCAGAAGGTGAGCGGTGGTCGCGGTGTCACCCAGGTCGTTGACAGCCACGATCTCGATGTCAGCACCCTGCTCCAGCAGCGCGCGGAAGTAGTTACGACCGATGCGGCCAAAGCCGTTGATGCCTACGCGGATCGTCACGAACCGATCTCCTCGTTGGTACGCCGGCTCAGTGCCGGCGAGTTGTATGGGATGTCCCCGACCGCCTACGACCCTACCTCCCTGAGCCCTCCGTGGTGACATCGAGATGCCCCATACACCGCAGGGCGGTCCGTACCCGCCAGTAGGGGTACGGACCGCCCTGGATGTTCATGACATCGTCACACCGAGTCAGCTCCGCAGGGCCGCCAGTGCCTTCTTGAGCAGGGCCGCGCGGTCGGCGGCCGAGGTGACCTGCTCCAGGCCGAAGCCCAGCAGTACGGTCCGGTCGGTGGCGACCGCGCCGTATGTCTGGAAGAGGGCTCCGGTGCGGGTCCAGTCGTTCAGGACCGCGGGGCTGCCGGCGGGCGGGCCGGTCACGGTCCAGGCGCCGAGGGAGGTCTCGAAGCCCTCGGTCTGGGTCGCCGTGCCGCCCACGACGAGCGAGGTGTCGTCGGCGAGGACGCCGTGGCCGCCGGTGCCCGGGTCGGTGATGTAACTGAGCGCGACCTCAACGGACTTGCCCGCGTAGGCGCTCAGGTCGAAGCCGACCTGCTGCCAGCCGTTGGAGGCGCCGGTGAGGCTGTTCCACGAACCGGTGGTGCCGGTCGCGGTGCAGCCGCTGCTGGCGACCGTCAGGTAGTGCTTGAGCCAGGGGTGCTCGGCGACCAGGAACCCGGCCTCGCACTCCGTCGGTACGGCGGTGCTGGTGGCGCCGCCGACCTCCGGGAGCGTGGTCCAGTCGTCGGCCCCGGTGGTGTGGATCTCGACGACGGCGTGGTCGTACCCGGGCTCGGTGTCCCACAGCAGCTCGGTGCGCAGCGTGGGCTTGTCGGCCGCGGTCGCCCCGGTGAGGTCGATGGTGCGGGTGAGGCGCTTGTAGGCGTCGTCGGTGTGGACGGCGGCGGCCATGTAGGAGCCCGCGTAGGGACCGTACGGGTTGACCGTCCCGGCGAACTTGCCCGCCCCCGCGCTCGCGAACTGCGGGTACGTGGTGGGCGACAGCGAGTCGGAGGTGACGCTGTAGGTGCCCGCCCGGTCCAGCGGGTTGCCGGGCGCGCCGCTGAGCGGTCCGGTGAAGCCGTCGAGCTTGCCGGAGCCGGTGAAGCCGGTGGCCCCGGGGGTGGACGTACGCGAATAGGCGCCCAGGTAGTACTGGCTGAAGTCGTTCGAGGGGGTGCCGTCGGCGAGGGCGACGGAGCCGCCGGCCTGTTCGCCGGCCTCGATCAGCTTGCCGCCCTCGTTGAGGAAGGCGCGCAGCTGGAGCTGGGTGTCGTTGCCCGGGCCTGCGGGTCCGGAGTAGTGGACGACCGTCTTGAAGTGGTCGAGCACGCCGAGCGCGTCGGGCGCGCCCTGGGTGGCGACGTCCCAGACGACGGTCTTACGGCCGTTCGCCTTCAGCGCGTCCACGTAGGCCTGCGCCTGGGTGGCGGCAGCGCCCTCCTCGGCGACCACCAGGGTGTCGGCGGCAGGGCGTTGGGCGACTGTGTAGGTGAAGTGGGCGCTGGAGGTGGGCTTCCCGGCCTTCGTCCTGCCGGTGAACCACACCTCGACCTTGTCGCCCGGGTCGCCGTCCTTGACCTTGGCCCGGTACTCGTCGAAGTACAGGTTGTCGTCCCCGCCGTAGGTCTGGCCGCCCTTCCATGCCTTGAGCGCCACGTCCTGCGTACGGCCGCCGTTGACGCGGTACTTGAGCTCCTTGTCGCGCACGGACTTCCGTACGACTACGGAGACCTCCTGGTCGGCGCCGCGCGAGTAGGACGTTGAGAAGGTGGCCGGGGTGAAGTCGGCGGCGCCGAGGCCGACGGACGACTTCGGCTGGTCGGGGTGGACGGCCGTCTCGGCGACGGAGAGCGCGAACGGGATGTTCTTCGCGAACTCGTCCTGGATCAGCTTCTCGTCGTCGGGGAAGTTGAAGACGGACTGGCAGTCGGCCGCGTTCCAGGCGTCGTTGGGGTCGATGTTCGACGCGGTCTGGCAGGTCGACATCTCGGGGGTGAACATCGACATGCCGTTGACGTTCGACGCGTGGCCGTCCGCCTCGCCGTTGGTCGTGTACAGCTCCGAGGAGACCTGCGAGTGGTAGCCGGGGATCGCCGGGTTGTCGGGCGTACCCGCGAGGGCCTTGTAGAGGACGTCGTCCGGGGTCGGGGTCGCGACCTGCCAGCCGACTCCGTAGAGGAGGAGTTCGGCGGCGGAGTGGTAGTTGATGCCGTAGGTGAAGCCGATCCGCTTCTCGAAGTTGTCGAGTGCCTGGGTCTCGGGCTCGGAGGCCGGAGCCGTGCCGCGGTAGGTCTCACTCGTCGGGTTCGGGGACGAACCCTCGTCGTCGTAGCCCCACTTGTAGGCGAAGTTGCGGTTGAGGTCGACGCCGTCGCCCGTGGAGATGGTGCCGTCGCCGTTGACGTCCCGCAGGTTCTTGCGCCACAGGCGGGTATTGGAGTCCTTGAAGGTGTAGTCGTAGCCGTCCGGGTTGGCGGACAGCACGAACCACAGCTCGGTGGAGTCGACGATCTTCTTGATGCGCTTGTCGGTCTTGTAGTTGTCCAGGTAGTAGTGCATCAGCCGGCGGGTCATTTCCGGCGTGATCCACTCGCGCGCGTGCTGGTTGGACACGTACAGCACCGACGGCTTGGAGCCGTCCTTGGTCTTCTTCGCGTTCTTGGTCAGTTTGAGCGCGAGGATGTCCTGGCCGTTGATCGTCTTGCCGATGGACTCGACCTTGGTGAGACCGGGGTTGGCCTGCCCGGTCTTGACGATCTCCTCTTTCAGACCGCCGCTTCCGCTGTACGGCCGGAACACGCCCTGCGCCGCGTCCTCGACGCGCGTCTCGGCCTTCGCCGAAAGGGTGTGCTCGGTGAGGTCGACGCCCTGCTTCTCCAGCTTCTGGGCCTGCTGGTCGGTGAGATAGACCTCGACGGAGGTCTTGCCGGCGGCCGAGAACTGGTTGTCACCGAGTTCGTGGGCGTCCTGTCCGGCCTTCAGGAGCAGGGGTATCTGCTTCTGGGTGACGTCGGCGTGGAAGACCTTGACCTCGTCGGGGTCGGCCTTCGCGGAACTCCCGCCCTGCGCCTGGGCGATGGGTGCGATGCTCGCCCCGGCCATCAGGAGCGCGCCGACAGCGAGGATCGATCTCGCTCTGTGTCTCATGAACCCCCCTTGCGACTGTCCGCCACAGCAGCGAACAGTTGCCAGGCTCATGACACTTCATGATCGAGTCAAGGGGGCGCATCGCTACGGCCAAACGCCGGGCGAGGGTCCAAGGAGGCGTCCGCACCGGCGTGTTGAACCGGTCCCGCCGTCATGGGGCGCGGCCGGCGACTCGGGCGCGGCAGGGGCACCGATCCGAAAAAGCGTGACGCTCCTCTCGGAAGTGTCACGCTTTCGCAGCTCCGTACGCCGGCCGGCAGACGGCTCCCCTTGTGACGAGGGGCCGCCCACCCACCCTGACGGCTCGTCAGCCGACCATGTTGTCGGCCATCTCCTCGGCGATGCTGGACTCCGTGCCCGGGATGCCGAGGTCCTGGGCCCGCTTGTCGGCCATCGCCAGCAGGCGGCGGATACGGCCTGCCACCGCGTCCTTGGTGAGCGGCGGGTCGGCGAGCGCGCCCAGTTCCTCCAGGGAGGCCTGCTTGTGGTCCATGCGGAGCCGGCCGGCGGCGGCGAGGTGCTCGGGGACCTCGTCGGCGAGGATCTCCAGCGCGCGCTGCACACGGGCGCCGGCGGCGACGGCCGCGCGGGCCGAGCGGCGCAGGTTGGCGTCGTCGAAGTTGGCGAGACGGTTCGCCGTGGCGCGCACCTCGCGGCGCATCCGGCGCTCCTCCCAGGCCAGCACCGATTCGTGCGCGCCGAGCCGGGTGAGCAGGGCGCCGATCGCGTCGCCGTCACGGACGACCACCCGGTCGACCCCGCGCACCTCGCGCGCCTTCGCCGCGATCGACAGCCGTCGGGCGGCGCCGACCAGCGCCAGCGCGGCCTCCGGACCCGGGCAGGTCACCTCCAGGGAGGAGGACCGGCCGGGCTCGGTCAGCGAGCCGTGCGCCAGGAACGCGCCGCGCCAGGCCGCCTCGGCGTCACAGGTCGCCCCGGAGACCACCTGCGGTGGGAGACCCCGGATGGGGCGTCCGCGGCCGTCCACGAGGCCCGTCTGCCTCGCCAGCTGATCGCCGCCCGCGACCACCCGGACGACGTAACGGGAGCCGCGGCGCAGTCCGCCGGGCGCCATCACGATCAGTTCGGAGCTGTGGCCGAAGATCTCCAGGATGTCCCGCTTGAGCCGGCGCGCCGCCATCGCGGTGTCCAGCTCCGCCTCGATCACGATGCGCCCGCTCACCAAGTGGAGGCCTCCGGCGAACCGCAGAATGGCGGAGACCTCCGCCTTCCTGCAGCAGGTCCGGGTGACGGGGAGCCGGGAGATCTCATCCTTCACCGCTGCCGTCATCGCCATGGGCCGATCCTTCCATGCATCCGAAAAATACGGTCGTACGCGGCGGCCAACAGCTCCGGGTCGTGCCTTGGAGTTCCGTCGGTCCGGGCCACCGGCGCCAGCTCGACCGCGGCGTCCAGCCGCTTGGCGGCTTCGGTGAGCGACGCACGATCGGGCACGGCGGCCTCGTCGGCCAGCACCACGTCCAGGGCGAGTTTAGGGGCGTGTCGTCCCAAAACCTCCAAATGACGCTGCGGGGAGAAGCCATCGGTTTCTCCGGGCTGCGGAGCGAGGTTCAGGGAGAGTACCCGGCGCGCCTTCGTCTCGGTGAGCGCGTCGAGCAGTTCCGGCACCAGCAGATGCGGGATGACCGACGAGAACCAGGAGCCGGGACCGAGCACCACCCAGTCCGCGTCGAGCACGGCGGCGACGGCCTCGGGCACGGCCGGCGGGTCGTGCGGCACCAGGTGCACGGACTGCACCTCGCCGGGCGTCAGCGCCACGGTCGCCTGCCCCCGCACGGTGTCGACGGCGTCGGGTCGCGCCGGATCGTGCCCCTTGACCAGGGCCTGCAGCTCCAGCGGTACGGCGGACATGGGCAGCACGCGCCCGTGCGCGCCGAGCAGCTTGCCGACCAGGTCGAGGGCCTGGACGTGGTCGCCGAGCTGCTCCCACAGGGCGACGATCAGCAGATTGCCGACCGCGTGCTCGTGCAGGTCGCCCTTGGACTGGAAGCGGTGCTGGATGACCCGGGCCCAGGTCTGGCCCCAGTCGTCGTCGCCGCACAGCGCGGCCAGCGCCTTGCGCAGGTCGCCCGGGGGCAGCACGCCGAGTTCGTCGCGCAGGCGTCCGCTGGAGCCGCCGTCGTCGGCCACGGTGACGACGGCGGTGAGGTCGCCGGTGATGCGGCGCAGCGCGGTGAGCGAGGCGGACAGGCCCATGCCGCCGCCGAGGGCGACCACCTTGGGCTGGGTGCCGCGCCGGCGGGGCTTGCCGCCGCGGGCCTCCACGGGCCTGGTCGTACGTCCCTCGGGCACCGCTCGGCGCAGCCGGCCGAGCCGTGGGCTGCGTCCCGTCATTCCCGTCCCATGTCCCGGTGTACGACCACCGTCTCGACGCCCTCGGCCACGAGCCGCGCGGCGAGCTTCTCCGCCGTGGCGACCGAGCGGTGCTTGCCGCCGGTGCAGCCGATCGCGATCGTCACGTACCGCTTGCCCTCACGGCGGTAGCCGGCCGCGATGAGCCGCAGCAGCTCGGCGTACCGGTCGAGGAACTCCTTGGCGCCGGGCTGGTTGAAGACGTACGCCGAGACCTCTTCGTTGAGGCCGTTGAAGGGGCGCAGTTCCGGGATCCAGTGCGGGTTGGGCAGGAAGCGCATGTCGGCGACGAGGTCGGCGTCGACCGGGAGGCCGTACTTGAAGCCGAAGGACATGACGGTGGCCCGCAGTTCGGGCTCCTCCTCGCCGGCGAACTGGGCGTCCATCTTGGCGCGCAGTTCGTGGACGTTGAGGCTGGAGGTGTCGATGACGAGGTCGGCGTCGCCGCGCAGTTCGCGCAGCAGCTCGCGCTCGGCGTCGATGCCGTCGACGATGCGGCCGTCGCCCTGGAGGGGGTGCGGGCGGCGCACCGACTCGAAGCGGCGCACCAGGGCCTCGTCCGAGGACTCCAGGAAGACGATCCGCCGGGTGACGTTCTTCGACTCCAGATCGGCGAGGGACTCGCGGAGGTTGTCGAAGAAGCGGCGTCCGCGTACGTCGACGACGACCGCGATCCGTGCCACGTTGCCCTGGGAGCGGGCGCCGAGCTCCACCATGGTGGGGATCAGGGCGGGCGGGAGGTTGTCGACGACGAACCAGCCGAGGTCCTCCAGACACTTGGCGGCCGTCGACCGCCCGGCCCCGGACATGCCGGAGATGATCACCAGCTCGGGAATGGCCGCCTCGGGCACCCCGCCGGCTGTCGTGCTGTCCGTACTCACCTGTGCTCCGTCGTCCTGGACCGCCTGCTGCGAAGTCTGATCGTCGCCGGTTTCCTTGTGCGTCCGATCTCGGTCCGCTGTGGGCTGCTTCTCTTGTTCCGTCATGTCTCCTGCCCCCGTCGCTCGTCCGGGGCGCCCGCGGGTACGGGCTCCCCCGGTGCACCCGCCGTCGTCCCGGGTGTCCCGTCTTCCATGTCATCCATGATCTCTCCAGTCGCCGTGTTCACGGCGGGTGCGGCCGGGGCCGCCTGGGCGAGGGCCACCGCGATGGTCTCGGCGGTCTTGCGACCTATGCCCGGAACCTCGCAGATCTGATCGATTGTGGCGGATCGCAGCTTCTTCACCGAACCGAAGTGCTTGATCAGCGCCTGCTTGCGGGTCTCGCCGAGTCCGGGCACGTCGTCCAGGGGGCTCGCCCTGAACCGCTTGGCGCGCTTGGCGCGCTGGTAGGTGATCGCGAAGCGGTGGGCCTCGTCGCGGACGCGCTGGAGGAGGTAGAGGCCCTCGCTGGTCCGGGGCAGCACCACGGGGTCGTCCTCGCCGGGCAGCCAGACCTCCTCCAGGCGCTTGGCGAGACCACACACGGCGATGTCGTCGATGCCCAGTTCATCGAGGGCCTTCTTGGCGGCGGCGACCTGCGGCTGGCCGCCGTCGACCACCACGAGCTGCGGCGGATAGGCGAACCGCTTGGGACGCCCCTCCTCGTCCTTCAGCTCGTCGCCGTCCGCCCACTCCCCCGTCTTCTCCTTCTCGGCGAGATAGCGCCGGAAGCGGCGGGTGATCACCTCGTGCATGGAGCGGACGTCGTCCTGGCCCTCGAAGCCCTTGATCTGGAAGCGGCGGTACTCGCTCTTGCGCGACAACCCGTCCTCGAAGACGACCATGGACGCCACGACGTCGTCGCCCTGGAGGTGCGAGATGTCGTAGCACTCGATCCGGAGGGGGGCGCTGTCCAGGTCGAGGGCCTCGGAGATCTCCTCCAGGGCGCGCGAGCGGGTGGTGAGGTCGGAGGCGCGCTTGGTCTTGTGGAGGACGAGGGACTGCTGGGCATTGCGCGCGACGGTCTCCATGAGGGACTTCTTGTCGCCGCGCTGCGGGATGCGCAGCGACACGTTCGACCCGCGTCGGTCGGTCAGCCACTGCTGGACGGGCTCCACCGGGTCGGGCAGGGCCGGGACGAGGACCTCCTTCGGGACGGAGTCCCCGGTCTCCTCGCCGTAGAGCTGCTGGAGGGCGTGTTCGACGAGGGCCGCGGTGGTGACGTCCTCGACCTTGTCGGTGACCCAGCCGCGCTGGCCGCGCACGCGTCCGCCGCGGACGTGGAAGATCTGGACGGCCGCCTCCAGCTCGTCCTCGGCGACCGCGATCAGGTCCGCGTCGGTGGCGTCGGCGAGGACGACGGCGCTCTTCTCCATGGCCTTGCGCAGGGCCTCGATGTCGTCGCGCAGCCGGGCCGCCCGCTCGTACTCCATCTCCTCGGCCGCCTCCGTCATCCGCTGCTCCAGGCGGCGGATGTACGTGCCGGTGCGCCCGGCCATGAAGTCGCTGAACTCCTCGGCCAGTTCGCGGTGCTCCTCCTCGGAGACGCGGCCGACGCAGGGCGCGGAGCACTTGCCGATGTAGCCGAGGAGGCAGGGACGGCCGGTGCGGGCGGCGTTCTTGAAGACGCCGGCCGAGCAGGTGCGGACGGGGAACACCCGCAGCAGCAGGTCCACGGTGTCGCGGATCGCCCACGCGTGTCCGTACGGCCCGAAGTAGCGGACGCCCTTCTTCTTGTGACCGCGCATCACCTGCACGCGCGGGTACTCCTCGTTCATCGTCACCGCGAGGTACGGGTAGCTCTTGTCGTCGCGGTACTTGACGTTGAACCGGGGGTCGAACTCCTTGATCCAGGAGTACTCCAGCTGAAGTGCCTCGACCTCCGTGGACACGACCGTCCACTCCACCGACGCGGCCGTGGTGACCATCGTGCGCGTGCGCGGGTGGAGTCCAGCCAGGTCCTGGAAGTAGTTCGCCAGGCGCTGGCGCAGGCTCTTCGCCTTTCCGACGTAGATCACCCGGCGGTGCTCGTCGCGGAACTTGTAGACCCCGGGCGAGTCCGGGATCTCTCCCGGCCTGGGGCGGTAGCTGGAGGGATCGGCCATGTTTCACACCCTACTGGCGCGGAGTGACAGCGCGGCGGGGCTGTGGACAACGCCGGGCACGCCCGGCGGAACTCCGAACGGAACTCCTACCGCGACTCCAGGAAGGTGAGAACCGCCAGGACCCGGCGGTGGTCGTCGGCGGCCTCCGGAAGGCGGAGTTTGCCCAGGATGCTGCGGACGTGCTTCTCGACGGTGCCCTCGGTGACCCACAACCTGCGGCCGATCCCGGCGTTGGAGCGGCCCTCCGCCATCAGCGCCAGGACCTCGCGCTCGCGGGTGCTGAGGACGGACAGCGGGTCGTCGCGGCGCTGCGCCGAGAACAGCTCGTGCACCAGGGAGGGGTCGACGACCGAGCCACCCTTGTGGATCCGGTCGAGGGCTTCGATGAAGTCGTCGACGACCGTGATCCGGCTCTTGAGGAGATACCCGATCCTGTGCCCGCCGGCCAGCAGCTCCAGGGCCTCCTCGACCTCGACGTACGCCGAGAGGACGAGGATGCCGGTGCCGGGGTGGCGCTCCCGGATCGTACGGGCCGCCTTCAGGCCCTCGATGGAGTGGTCCGGGGGCATCCTGATGTCGACGATCGCGAGGTCGGGCCGCTCGGTGTCGACCAGTTCCAGGAGCCGTACGGCGTCGCCCGCCTGGCCCGCCACCTCGTAGCCCAGGCGTTCGCACAGGCTCGCCAGGCCCTCTCTGAGCAGGACGTCGTCGTCAGCGAGAACGACCCTTCCCCGCGCGGTCTGCTGCGATGCGTCCATCGTCGCGGCTCCCCTTGCCCGACCGGTGCCGTGCGCCACGCACAGCCTGCCGGACCCGGTCGGGTACGGCTAGCGGGTAAGGGAATTGGGGGCGACCGTGACGACAAGGTGCCGGGTCCGGACGATTCTCGTAGCAGTGCAGACGCAAGCGGACCGGTCGCCCCGGGTGAGGGGCAACGGGCCGCGGGTCGGAAGGGCTGCGGGAGATGCGGCGGACACGGGCGGAGAGACGACGGCGGTCGGTCCGTGTCCGCCGGTACGAGGACGACACCCGGTCCCCGAAGGACTTCCTGGACCCCCGGGACCCGGACATAGTGCGCGCCAAGCAGCTGCGCGCCGGCCCTTCGCGGCACCCCTGAAGCCGGACGGTCGCCTCTCCGTCCGAGAAGACCGCCCGAAGCGTACGCAACGTCACCGAGTCCACGGCTCCCCCCGGCCTGGACCCCCATCGCGTGCGCCTCGGGCGGTCACACCTCCGTCCGGGGCAGTGGCAGCCGTACGGTGAGTGTCGTGCCCACCCCTGGTGGGCTGTCGACGCGCAGCTTGCCGCCGATCGCCTCGACCCGGTCGACGAGTCCGATGAGCCCGGAGCCGGGCCCGAGGTCGGCGCCGCCCACTCCGTCGTCGGCGATCGTCACCTCCAGGACGTCGTCCCCGGCCCGCGCAGTCACCTGCACAAAGCTCGCGCGCGCGTGCTTGGCGGCGTTGGTGAAGGACTCGGAGGTCACGTAGTAGACGGCGACCTCCGTCTGTTCCGGGAGGCGGCCCGGGGGCAGCCGCAGGTCGAGTTCCACGGGGACGGCCGAGCGGCGGGCGAGCGCGCGCAGGGCGGGGCCGAGGCCGCCCTTGGAGAGGATCGCGGGGTGGATGCCACGCGCGACCTGCAGCAGGTCGGTGAAGGCGTCGTCCAGGCCCTTGGAGATGTGATCCAGTTGCTCGGCGAGTTCCACCGGCTGTTCGTCCAGCATCGACTGGGCAGTTCTGAGGTCGAGTTGGAGCGAGACGATCCGCTGCTGGACACCGTCGTGCAGATCGCGTTCGATACGGCGCCTGGAGGCATCCCCGGCGGCCACCACACGCGCGCGCGACGCCGTGAGCTGGTCGCGGCTGTCGGCGTTGGCGAGGGCGGTGGCGACGAGCTCGGTGAAGTCGGCGAGCCGGGACTCGGTGCCCGGGGGCAGTGGTTCGGGTCCGGCTGCGGTCGCGACGACGGCACCCCACAGCCGGTCGTCCACGACGATGGGGGCGCCCACCGAGCGGCCCACGCGCGCGGGGCGAGCGGTGCGGCCCACCTCCTCCGCGGCCGCCGCCGCGGCCGTGTCGCTCTCGGCGGAGGGCCCGTGGGCGGCACCGAGGACAGTGGCCGTCCCGTCGGCGCCGTAGCGCAGAACGGCGGCCGAGCCGCTGCTCAGGACCTTGCCGACCTGGTCGGCGACTTCGGAGAACACCTCGTGCGGCGGCACTCCGCGCGCGACGAGAGTGGCGACGCGGCGCAGGGCGGTCTGTTCGCGGGCGGTGCGGCGACTCTCGGTGACATCGCGCGCGGCGGCGTAGATCAGTCCCTCTCCGGTGACCGGGTGGGCGCTCCACTGGAGCCAGCGTTCGGTGCCGTCGTCCCGGAGGAGGCGGTTCTCGAACTCGCCCAGTTCGACACCGCTCGCCAGTCGGTCGAGGACGGCACGCGTGCGTGCCCGGTCCTCCGGGTGCACGAACTCCAGCCACGGTCTGCCGAGCAGCGCCTCGGCGGAGTGGCCGAGGGTCCGCTCGAAGGCGGGGTTCACCCGCTTGAAGTAGCCGTCGAGTCCCGCGATGCACAACAGGTCGAGGGAGAGGTGGAAGACGCTCGCCAGTTCCTGCTCGGCTTTGTCGCGTCGCCCGTGGGCGGCGGCGAAGGACGCCATGGTGCCGTTCATGCCGCCCAGCAGCTGCGCCCACGTCCCGTCGAAAGCGGCGACGTCCGCGCGGTGGCCGAGCCGGTTGTCGTCGATCGCCGCGTTCATGCTGCTGATCTCGGCGGCGAGCCGTCCGGTGGTCACGCGTAGTTCGCGGAACGTGTCGGCGACGGCGCCGAGTTCGTCCCGGCCTGCGTACCGGATGTCGTACGACAGATCGCCCTCGGACAGCGCCCGGGCGCCCGCGGAGACCTCGCTGAGCGGGCGGGTGATCGACAGCCGCAGGGCCAGTGCGAGGACGGTGACGGCGGCCAGGACGGCCAGCGAGACGCTGAAGTCGCGGGTCTCACGCGCGCGTGCGGTGTTCAGGTCGCGCGTGGCGTCACGGCCCAGTTCGGCGGCGGCCCGGTGCTGGATGACGCGCAGTGCCTCGATGCGTTGGGTCGAAGCGGTCAGCCAACCGGCGTACGACGGCCAGGCGTTCCTGCCTGCGCTCGGGTCGGCGAGAGTCTCGCGGGTCTGGCGGACGACGAGGCCGGGGTGCTGGAGGAGGAGGACGTACAGCCTGCTCCTGAGGCCGGCGGGCGCGGTCTGGCCGAAGTCGTCCAGGAGCGCCTTCTCCAGTGCGGACCAGCGGTCCGTGGCGATGGGGTGCGGGGCGTTGGGGGCGGCGAAGAGGACGGCCAGCTCGGTGCGTTCGCGTTCGGCGGCCTCGATGGCGTTCAGGAGCGCGATGTGGGCGTCGGCGGCCTGGCCCGAGGTGCGGGTCGGGCGGCCGGACTCCAGGGTGGCGGCCAGCTCCAGGAGGTCGCTCTCGATCGTGTCGTACTGGTCGGCCAGTTGGGGCGCGGTGAGGGAGCCGGTCCCGGTCTGCAGCCGCAGGGCGCGCAGTTGACGGCTACGGGCGTCGAGCCGGCCCGGCACGTCGAGCGGTCCGGTCCAGTCGGCGGTGCCGAGGAGGGCCGCGCGCAGGGCTCCGTCGGTGCCGTGCTGCGCCCCGGTGCGCTCCTTCAGGGTCGTGGGTCCGGGACGCAGCCGGGCCTTCACGGCGGCGATGCGTTCCCTGGCGAGCGCGTCGGTCAGCGCGATGGTCCGGAACGACAGCTCCGTCGCCGTACGGAAGTCCCGCAGGGTCTGCGCGTCGTGCCACTGCGAGACGGCGCCGAACGCGGTGAACGCCATCATGCCGGTCACCGGGAGCAGCACCAGGAGCATCAGCTTGCGCCCGACGCGCAGCCGGGCGAGGAAGGGGATGCGGAGGGCGGCGGTGGGCCGGGAGCGGCGCATGGCGGGCTCTCAGCAGCGGCCGGCGGGTGGGGAGTGCGGGTGGTGGTCGGTCACGTGCTCAGCCTGCCCCGAACCAGCCATGACCGTCAGGGTCTTGGAGAGGACGGGTACCGCGATGTCGGGTACACGCGCGTGTCGCTCGGGGCGGCACACGCGCGTGGCGCCCGTTCTCACGATGTGTTCGTCGGATACCCGTCGTGCGCCGCGAGGTCCTTGTCGATCTTCTCGGCGGCCTCGTCGAGGGTGGCCTTGACCGGAGCCCGATCGAAGATGATCTTCGCGAAGGCGCGGGAGAAGGCGTCGGTGATCGCCGGGTAGGCCGGCGTCTGCGGCCGGGGGCGGGCCACGCCGTCCCGGAGCTGCTCGATGAACAGGTGCTCGGCTCCGCCTGGGGCGTACTGCGGCGAGAGTCTGATCGCGCTCTCGGTGGCCGGGATCGCCCCGTTGGCCACGGTCATCCGGTGCACCTGGGCGGGCTGGAGCAGGAAGGACAGAAAGCGCCAGACGGCGTCCCCGTCGGCGTTGCCCGCCGGAACTCCCCACTGGAAGGAGCCCATGCCGGTGACGGTGCCCTGGCCGAAATCGGGCAGCGGGACGATCGTGACGTCCCCGGGGAAGGCCTTGTTGAATTCCGGATAGGTCCAGTGGCCGCACCAGGAGATCGCGCTGCGGCCGCTGACGAACGCCTTGTCGTCCTTGACCATGTCGATGAGCCCGGCCTTGGCCCAGTTCTGCATGGTGGTGAGCGCCTTGACCGAACCGGGGCCGTTCACATAGCCGTCGGCGGTGCGGTGGTTCCCGGGCTCCACGAGGTCGCCGCCCGCCGACCACACGGCGGGCGCGAAGCCGTAGGTGTTCCACTCCTGGCCCGGCTGCGAGTAGACGAGTCGCAGGTCGAGCGGCGCCTGGTAGCCCTGTGTGCGCAACTTGCGGAGGATGCCGGTCAGTTCGGTGGCCGTCCAGGCGTCTTTGGGACCGGTCGGGATGCGTATTCCGGCCTCCTTCATGACGGACTTGCGCACGTACAGGCCCATGCCCGAGTCGAAGGTGCCGATGCCCCACAACCTGCCCGCGTAGGTGCCCTGTTGACGGATCGTCGCCAGCAGGTCCGCGCGGACGCTCGCGGGCACACAGGAGTCGATCGGCCGGAGCTTGCCCGACCAGGCGTAGCTGTAGAGGTTGGGCCCGTCGAAGTCGAGGAGGTCGGGCAGGTCCCCGCTGGCCGCGGCGGACAGCACCAGATCCGTGTAGACGCGGTTCTCCGGGAGGGTGACCAGCTCGACCCGCACCTGCTTCTGCCGCTTGTTGAACTCCTTCACCTGGCTCTGCAGCGTGGTGGACTCGCCGCTCGGGCCCGCGTGGAACCACACGGTGATGTGCGCGGTGCCGTTGATCTTCCCGTCGCAGGTGGTGTCCTTCGGGGACGCGCTCACCCCCTTGGCGTCGCTCCCGCCGCCGTCGCACGCGGCCAGTAGCAGGGCCGCGCACAGCACCCAGGGGACCAGGGTGCCCCGTACCCGGCGGCTCCGGCGGACCGCGGGCCACGCGCGCGTGGCGCTCGTACCGCTCATGGCACACCCCCACTCGACCAGACGACTCGGCCTACCCAGGGTCGCGACATGCTACCGCCCGTCGTATCGCCATCGCCCTGTGTGCACGAGAACCTCCGTTCATGGCACAGGACTTCAGCACTTTCCGGCTAGCCGGAAGGCGCGACCGACCGCTCGTTGGCAAGCTGTGGACATGTCGCTGCGCTGTCTCCTCGTCGATGACAGCGCCCGGTTCCTGGAGGCGGCTCGTGCCCTGCTGGAACGCGGCGGAGTCGAGGTCGTCGGTATTGCCTCGACGGGCGCGGACGCCGTCTCCCGGGCCCGGGAGACGGCACCTGACGTCGTCCTGGTCGATCTCGACCTCGACGGCGAGAACGGCCTCGACGTCGCGCGCCGCCTGGTGGGCGACGTACCGGCGGTGATCCTCATCTCGACCCACTCCGGGGAGGACTTCCAGGAACTGATCGCCGCCAGCCCTGCGCACGGATTCCTGCACAAGTCGTCCCTGTCCGCGCGGGCGATCAGAGACGTCCTGAGCGACGGCGGGCCGACCGCACCGCCCTGAACCCACCCACCACGACTCGGCCAGGTCACACCGGACTGTTGGGCGGCAGGTGTTGTCGGGACTTGGTCAACACGCTTCAATGCGGGGGAACTCGGGGCGTGAACGACGGCGTACGGATGTGAAGACCCTTCTCCGGCGGCGACGGGGGCCCCGAAGCAACCCGCGTGAACGGCCTGACCAGCCGTTGTGAACATTCACAGAAAGGGCCCCTGCATGCCGCACGCCACACAGCAGGCGGATGTCGCCACCGCGGAACTCGACTCGGCCCTGCGCGGCGGCCCCTTCCATGTCGCACTGCGCGCCGCCATCGCCGCCCGCGGACTGCCGCTGCAGCGCGTCCAGCACCATCTGACGCGCTACGGGGTCAAGGTCGGTGTCACCAGCCTGAGTTACTGGCAGCAGGGCGCCCGCCGCCCGCAGCGCCCCGAGTCGCTGCGCGCCGTACGCGCGCTGGAGGAGATCCTCCAGCTCCCGGAGGAGTCACTGATCCGGCTGCTCGCCGAGGCCGAGGAACGCTCGGTCGCCGCCCGCCCCGCGGCCCGCTCCTACCGCTCCTTCGTCGAGGCCTCGGGCGTCCTGGAGCAGATGCTGGCCGAGCTGGAGTCCACGCCCGACAGCGGGCTGCACACCTTCGGGCACCACGAGCGGGTGCGCGTCGGCCCGCGCCGTGAGCTGGCGAGCCGCGAGTCGCACCACATCGTCCGCGCCCACCGGGACGGCATCGACCGCTTCATCGCCATCCACTACGGCGACCCGGGCTGCACCCCGGAGCACATGACGGTGCACGCCCTGGAGAACTGCCGCACGGGCCGCGTCCGCCGCCACCACGACACGGGCATGCTGGTCGCCGAGCTCCTCTTCGGCACCCGGTTGCGCTCCGGAGATACGTTCCTCTTCCGGTACGGCGTCGAGGACGGCACGGCCGGCGTCTCCCGCGAGTACGTCCGTGACTTCGGTTCCGCGGGCGGCCAGTACGCGCTTCAGGTGAGCTTCGACGAGAACACGCTGCCGACGCGCTGCCACCGCTTCACCCAGCACTCGGCGGCGGCCCCGCGCAGCGGCCGTCAGGAGCTGCGCCTGACCGGCCACCACTCGGTGCACCTCGTGGAGCCGCGGATGCGGTCGGGGATCGTGGGCATCGGCTGGGACTGGGAGTGAGCCGCCGCGGCCCGGACGCCCCGGGGGTCAGGCGCCCCGTCCCGCGACGATCCTGCCGTTCTCGGCCGTCACCTTCAGCTCCTGCAGCGGCTCGGTGGCCGGGGACTGGAGCACCTTGCCCGTGGTGGCGTCGAACTGGCTGCCGTGGCACGGGCAGATGAGAGTCGTGCCGTCCAGCTTGTTGATGGGGCACTGCGCGTGCGTGCAGATCGTGCTGTACGCCTTGAGGGTGCCGTCCGCGGCCCGGCTGACGACGACGTTGCTGTCCCGTTAGAGCTTGGCGCTTCCCTTGGCGACCTCGCTCTCCGCGCCGAGGTCCACCGGCGCGGTCGGCGTCGCGGAGGCCCCCGAGCCGCCGCCCGAGCAGGCGGCGAGCCCGAGCCCGGCGACGATGCCCACGGCGTTCCACCCGCTTTGCGATGGGTTCACCGGAGAGGCACTCACGGTACGTAAACGTTTGCGCAAGCGTTTACGTCGGGCACCGGATGAGATAGGTTCCCGGCCGGAAGACCTGCCGTGCTTCAGAGAGGGGGACTCACGGTGGCCACCATGGTGGACGTCGCACGCAGCGCCGGTGTGTCCGTCGCGACCGTCTCGCACGTCCTGAACGACACCCGCCCGGTGCTGCCCGGCACCCGGCAGGCCGTGCTGAGCGCGATCGAGGAGCTGGGCTACATCCCCAACACCCTGGCCCGCTCCCTGGTGACGTCCCGCACCCGCTCCATCGGCCTCGCGGTGTCGGCGATCAGCAACCCGTACTTCACGGAGATCCTCCAGGGTGTCGAGGCAAGCGCCCTGGAGCACGGCTACAGCCTGCTCATCGCCGACCCGCACGACGACCCGGAGCACGAGCTCAAGGTCGGCCGACTCCTGCACGAGCGCCGGGTGGACGGCATGATCGTCGCGCCGTCGGCGGACCCCGACGCCCTCGTCGCGTACCTCGGACGGCACTCCGTACCGACGGTGTTCCTTGACCGGGTGGTCGAGGCGCCCTCGGACGACCCGTCCCCCTCCGACCAGGCGGGTCCCTTCGACCAGGTGTGCGCCGAGAACATCGAGCCGACGGCGCAACTGGTCACCCATCTCGCCGGACTCGGCCACCGCCGTATCAGCCTCGTCGCGGGCCTGCCCGGGCTCAGCACGACCGGCGAGCGGATCGCCGGATACCGGCACGGCCTCGCCGCCGCCGGACTCCCTTACGACGAGCGGCTGTTGGCACACGGCGACTCCGAGTCGGCCGCCGCCGAGCGGGCCACCGCGGCCCTGCTGTCCCTCGCCGCGCCGCCTACAGCCCTGGTCACCGCCAACAACGCGATGACCATCGGCGCCCTGCGCGCCCTGCGCGAGCGCGGTCTGTCCGTCCCCGGCGACCTCGCGCTGTGCTGCTTCGACGACTTCGCCTGGGCCGACCTGTTCGAGCCCCGGCTCACCGCGATCGCCCAGCCCAGCAAGGAGATCGGCGCCGAGGCCGTACGGCTGCTGCTGGACCGGCTCGCCGCGCCGGACCGGCCCGCCCGTGTGCTGCGGCTCCCCTGCGCGTTCGTCCACCGCACGTCGTGCGGCTGCCCCGACCAGCCCGAGAAGCACACGAAGGGAAACGTCTCGTGATCGTCGTCGCCGGTGAGGCCCTGATCGATCTGGTACCGCAGGGCCCGGGCGCCCTCGCGGTCCTCAAGCCGGCGCTCGGCGGCGGTCCCTACAACACCGCCGTCGCACTCGGCCGTCTCGGCTCCGCCACCGCCTTCTGCTCGCGCGTCTCCCAGGACGCCTTCGGCGAGGCCCTGCTCGCCGGGCTGCGCCAGGCCGACGTGGACGTCCTGGACGTACAGCGCGGCCCGGAGCCGACCACGCTCGCGGCGGCCACGCTCGACGCGAACGGCTCGGCCACCTACTCCTTCTACGTCGACGGCACCGCCGACCGGCTCTTCGCGATGCCCTACGCGCTGCCGGCCGAGACCGAGGCGGTGTCCTTCGGTACCTGTTCGCTCGTCCTGGAGCCGGGTGCGAGCGCCTACGAGGAGCTGATGCGGACCGCTGCCGCACAGGGCGTGTTCACCGCGCTCGACCCGAACATCCGGGCCGGTCTGATCCCCGACGCCGATGCCTACCGGGCGCGCTTCAGGAGTTGGCTGCCGCACGTGTCGCTCCTGAAGCTCTCCGAGGAGGACGCGCAGTGGCTCGGGGGCAACCCTCGTGAGTGGCTGGACGCCGGGCCCTCGGCCGTCGTGATCACCCAGGGCGGCGACGGTCTCACCGCGTTCACCCGGGACGGCAAGGTGTATCCGGTGCCGGGCGAGAAGGTCGACGTCGTGGACACGATCGGGGCCGGCGACACCGTCAACGCGGCGCTGCTGCACGGACTGTCGGCCCGGGACGCACTGTCTCCGGAGGGGCTGGCCGGCCTCGGCAGCGACGGCTGGACCCGGTTGCTGCGGTACGCGGCGCGGGCGGCGGCGATCACCTGTTCACGGGCGGGGGCGGAACCGCCGTACGCCTCCGAACTGGGCGATCTGTAGCGGGCGTTGAGCGGATGCGGCGCCGCGCGGGGAGTCCCCCGCGCGGCGCCGCATCGGTGTCCTTGCTCCGGTCAGGCCTTGCGGGCTCGCGTCGTCTTCTTCGCGGGCGCGGCCTTCTTGGCAGGCGCCGCGGTCTTCTTCGCGACCACCGCGGTCTTCTTCGCGACCACCTTGCGCGGGGCCTTCACCGGGGCTCCGTCGCTGATCCGGTCGGCGTCGAGGATCTCGCGCAGGAACTTGCCGGTGTGGCTGGCCCCTACCGCGGCGACCTGCTCCGGGGTGCCCTCGGCGATGACGAGTCCACCGCCCGCACCGCCTTCGGGGCCCATGTCGACGACCCAGTCGGCCACCTTGATCACGTCGAGGTTGTGCTCGATGACGATGACCGTGTTGCCCTTGTCGACCAGGCCGCCGAGCACGGTGAGGAGCTTGCTGATGTCCTCGAAGTGCAGGCCGGTGGTGGGCTCGTCCAGGACGTAGACCGTACGGCCGGTGGACCGCCGCTGGAGCTCGCTGGCGAGCTTCACGCGCTGGGCCTCACCACCGGACAGGGTGGTCGCGGACTGGCCGAGCCGGACGTAGCCGAGGCCGACGTCCTTGAGGGTGTTGAGGTGGCGGGCGATACCGGGGACCGCCTCGAAGAACTCCGTGGCCTCCTCGATCGGCATGTTCAGGACGTCGGCGATGGACTTGCCCTTGTAGTGGACGTCCAGGGTCTCCCGGTTGTAGCGGGCGCCGTGGCACACCTCGCACGGGACGTAGACGTCCGGCAGGAAGTTCATCTCGATCTTGATCGTGCCGTCGCCCGCGCAGTTCTCGCAGCGACCGCCCTTGACGTTGAAGGAGAAGCGGCCGGGCAGATAGCCCCGCACCTTCGCCTCGGTCGTCTCCGCGAACAGCTTGCGGACGTGGTCGAAGACTCCGGTGTACGTCGCCGGGTTGGACCGGGGGGTGCGGCCGATGGGCGACTGGTCGACGTGCACGACCTTGTCGACGTGGTCGTCGCCGTCCACGCGCGTGTGCCGCCCCGGCACGTTCCTCGCGCCGTTCAACTCGCGGGCCAGGTGCGTGTACAGGATGTCGTTGACCAGGGTCGACTTGCCGGAGCCGGAGACGCCGGTGACCGCGGTGAACACGCCCAGGGGGAACGAGACGTCGATGTCCTGGAGGTTGTTCTCCCGGGCGCCGTGCACCGTGAGTCGCCGGGAGGGGTCGAGCGGGCGCCGGATCTCGGGGAGCGGGATGGCCTTCTTGCCGGACAGGTACTGACCGGTCATCGACTCGTCGTTGGCGAGCAGTTCCTTCAGCGAGCCGCTGTGCACGACCTTGCCGCCGTGCTCGCCCGCGCCGGGGCCGATGTCGACGATCCAGTCGGCGACCTTGATGGTGTCCTCGTCGTGCTCGACGACGATGAGTGTGTTGCCCATGTCGCGGAGCCGGACCAGGGTCTCGATCAGCCGGTGGTTGTCGCGCTGGTGCAGGCCGATGGACGGCTCGTCGAGGACGTACAGGACGCCGACGAGTCCGGAGCCGATCTGGGTGGCCAGGCGGATGCGCTGGGCCTCACCGCCGGAGAGGGTACCGGCCGCGCGGTTCAGCGAGAGGTAGTCGAGGCCGACGTCGACCAGGAAGCGCAGCCTCTCGTTGCACTCCTTCAGCACCCGCTCGGCGATCTTCTTGTCGCGGGCGTCGAGCTTCATGCCGCCCAGGAACTCCGCGCAGTCGCTGATGGACATGCCGGAGATCTCGGCGATCGACTTGTCCATGATCGTGACCGCGAGGACGACGGGCTTCAGGCGCGTGCCGTGACAGGTGGGGCAGGGCACCTCGCGCATATAGCCCTCGAAGCGCTCCCTGCTGGCGTCGCTCTCCGCCTCGCCGTGCCGGCGCTTGACGAAGGGGACGGCGCCTTCGAAGGGCGTCGTGTAGACCCGCTCACGGCCGTACCGATTGCGGTACCGGACCTCGATCTGCGTCTTGTGGCCGTACAGCAGGGCCTTCTTGGCGCGCTGCGGGAGCCCCGCGAAGGGGATGTCGGTCCGGAATCCCAGCGCGTCCGCGAGGGCGCCGATGAGGCGGCTGAAGTAGTCCTTGGTGTGGCCGTGCGACCACGGGTGGATGGCGCCCTCGTCGAGGGACTTGTCCTCGTCCGGGACGATCAGCTCGGCGTCGACCTCCATGCGCGTGCCGATGCCGGAGCACTCGGGGCAGGCGCCGAAGGGCGAGTTGAAGGAGAAGGAGCGGGGCTCCAACTCCTCGAAGGACAGGTCGTCGTACGGGCAGTACAGGTGCTCCGAATACATGCGCTCGCGCTCGGGGTCGTCCTCGGGGAGGTCGACGAAGTCGAGCACGACCATGCCGCCGGACAGCCCGAGGGCGGTCTCCACGGAGTCTGTGAGGCGGCGCTTGGCGGAGTCCTTCACCGTGAGGCGGTCGATGACCACCTCGATGGTGTGCTTCTCCTGCTTCTTCAGGACGGGCGGTTCGGAGAGCTGGATGGTCTCGCCGTCCACGCGCGCGCGGCTGTAGCCCTTGGTCTGGAGATCCGCGAACAGGTCGACGAACTCGCCCTTGCGCTCGCGCACCAGCGGCGAGAGAACCTGGAAGCGGCTTCCCTCGGGCAGCGCGAGGACCTTGTCTACGACGGCCTGCGGCGACTGGCGCGAGATGGGCCGGCCGCACTCGGGGCAGTGCGGCTTGCCGATGCGCGCGAAGAGCAGACGCAGGTAGTCGTAGACCTCGGTGATGGTGCCGACCGTCGAGCGCGGGTTGCGCGAGGTCGACTTCTGGTCGATGGAGACGGCCGGGGACAGACCCTCGATGAAGTCGACGTCCGGCTTGTCCATCTGGCCGAGGAACTGACGGGCGTACGAGGAGAGCGATTCCACGTAGCGCCGCTGGCCCTCGGCGAAGATCGTGTCGAAGGCCAGGGAGGACTTGCCCGACCCGGACAGGCCCGTGAAAACGATGAGCGAGTCGCGTGGAAGGTCGAGCGAGACATTCTTCAGATTGTGCTCGCGCGCGCCACGGACGATGAGACGGTCGGCCACGCCGGTCCGCACCTTTCTTGAGAGAAGTGACAGGGGCGGGGCCCCCGTCGTTCTCAGACTAGGGGGAGCCACTGACAACGCCGGTCGGAATCCCGGCCGAGGCATAACAACCTCCGGCCTTCCAGCATGCCCGACGCCACACCCGACGATATAGCACGCGCATTCGATTTACGGCACTGCTTCACCACCTTCACCCAAAGGTGCGGCGGGACTAGGGTCAGCAGCATGATTGATCACGCTGCTGACCTGGCCTCTGTACATGACGCGACCGAGCGGGTGCTCACCGCAGCCGCCGGACTGGACAACGCTTCCGTGGCCGAGCCGTCACGGCTGCCCGGCTGGAGCCGCGGCCACGTCCTCGCCCACCTCGCCCGGAACGCGGACGCTCTCGTGAACGTCCTGGAGGGGCGCCCCATGTACGCCGCGGCGAGCACCCGTGACGCCGACATCGAGCGCGACGCCCCGCGCCCCCTCGACGTCCAGCTCGCCGACGTGCGCGAGAGCGGGGTCCGTTTCCAGGAGGCGGGTGCCGCTCCGGCGGACTGGACGCGCACGGTGGAGCTGCGCAACGGGGTCCTCGACACCGCGTCGCGCGTGCCGTTCCGGCGGTGGGTCGAGGTCGAGCTGCATCACGTGGACATGGGGATCGGGTACGAACTGGAGGACCTGCCCGAGGAGTTCACCCAGCGGGAGATCGACTTCCTCGCCGAGCGGTTCACCGGGCACCCCGAAGTGCCGTCGACACACCTTTCGGACGGCACGCACGCGCGGAGCACGGGCCGGCCCGCCGAGAAGCCCGAAGTCACCGTCACCGGCAGCCCGGCGGATCTGCTCGGCTGGCTCTGCGGACGCCGGGACGGGTCCGGTCTGACGGTCGACGGCGGCGCCTTGCCGGCGCTTCCCCCGCTATAGGGTGACCGCCATGACGTACAGCGGAGAGGTGACGGTCGGCGGTCCGGCGGACGTGCATGAGCTCACGGACCTGATGATCACCAAGATCGCGGTCGGGCCCATGAACAACAACGCCTATCTGCTGCGCTGCCGGGCTACGGACGAGCAGTTGCTGATCGACGCGGCCAACGACGCGGAGAACCTGCTCGGCACGATCGGTGACGACGGCATCGCGTCCGTCGTCACCACCCACCAGCACGGCGACCACTGGCAGGCGCTCGCCGAGGTCGTGACGGCCACGCGCGCGCGTACGTACGCGGGCCGCGAGGACGCCGACGGCATCCCGGTGCCGACCGACGTCCTGGTCGACGACGGCGACACGATCCGGGTGGGGCAGGTCGAACTGACCGCGCGTCACCTCGTGGGCCACACCCCGGGCTCGATCGCGCTCGTCTACGACGACCCGCACGGGCATCCTCATGTGTTCACGGGGGACTGTCTGTTCCCGGGCGGCGTGGGCAACACCTGGAAGAACCCCGAGGCGTTCGCCAGCCTGATCCACGACGTCGAGACGAAGATCTTCGACGCACTCCCGGACGAGACGTGGGTCTACCCGGGGCACGGCAACGACACGACGCTGGGGGCGGAGCGCCCGCATCTGCCGGAGTGGCACGCGCGCGGGTGGTGAACCACTGGGCGTGAAGCGGTTCCCGCGCGCCCCGTGTGAATCCTTCGCACGCGCCGGTGCCGTACGCGCGCTCCCGGCACACATGGTTGCGCGGTCAACTGGAAGCAGCCCCGCTCAGGATGACGGCTCCTGTGCGGATGGGCCGCCGGTCCATCGATCCCCGCCCTCGACCGGCGGCCCCGGCAAGCGTGTCGCGGGCGGGATCGCACAGGGGTTGTTCACGAAAACGCAACACCCGTTCCCAATATGCGGACATTGAGGGCTGTGACCTCGACAAACGGGACGTTTGGCTGTCACTCTCCCGCCATGCACCTTGCCCCTCGCGCACCGCGTCGCGCGATAGCCGCCGTCACCATTGCCCTCTTCGCCACCGCTGTCGGCTGTGCTCCGCAACCGGACGACAAGGCCTCCGACAAGGCCTCCACGTCCGCCGGGACCACCTGCGCCAAGGGCAAGCTGGCCACCCAGACCTCCGGCAAGCTGACCATCGCGACGGACGAACCGGCGTACGAGCCCTGGTTCGAGAACGACAAGCCGGCCAACGGCAAGGGCTTCGAGTCGGCTGTGGCGTACGCCGTGGCGAAGCAGCTCGGCTACGACAAGAGTGCCGTCGCCTGGCAGAGCGTTCCCTTCAACAAGGCCTTCGCGCCCGGTGTGAAGACCTTCGACTTCGACATCAACCAGGTGTCGATCAGCACCGAGCGCAAGAAGGCCGTCGACTTCTCGTCCGGCTACTACGACGTCCGCCAGGCCGTCATCGCGCTCAAGAGCAGCAAGGCCGCCAAGGCGACGAGCATCGCCGGCCTGAAGGGCCTCAAGCTGGGCGCCCAGGTCGGCACCACGAGCCTGAACTACATCAGCGACGTGGTGAAGCCGACGCAGCAGGAGGCCGCGTTCTCCAAGAACGACCAGGCCGTCTCCGCGCTCAAGAACGGCCAGGTCGACGCGATCGTAGTCGACCTGCCGACCGCCTTCTACATCACCTCGGCCGAGGTGACCAACGCCAAGATCGTCGGCCAGTTCGAGAACCAGGGCGGCACGCCCGAGCAGTTCGGGCTCGTCCTCGACAAGGGCAGCGACCTCACCTCGTGCGTGACGTCGGCCGTGGACGCGCTCCGCAAGGACGGCACGCTGGCGGCGCTGGAGAAGCAGTGGCTGTCCGACGCCGTCGACGCCCCGGTCCTCAAGTGACCGTGGTGAAGGACGAGTCGGGCCGGGAGGGCGCGGACGACAAGGGCGACATGCCCGGCGGGGGCGACTCGTACCTCCCCTCCCAGCGGCGCCTGGAGCGCGAGCGTCACAAACGCGCGCGTGCCCGGCGCGCGACCGCGATCGCCGCGGTGTCGACCCTGGTCACGGCCGTCGTCCTGTACCTGGTCGTGGTCAGCGCGCCGGGCTGGGAGCGCACCAAGGAGACGTTCTTCGACGGCCACTACGCGCGCGAGGCGTTCCCCAAGGTCCTCGAAGGCCTGTGGCTGAACATCCGGCTGCTGCTGATCTGCGGTGTCCTGGTGCTCGTCCTGGGGATGCTGATCGCCGTCGCACGCACCCTGCGCGGGCCGGTGTTCTTCCCCCTGCGGGTGCTGGCGGCGGCGTACACGGACTTCTTCCGCGGGCTGCCACTCATCATCAACCTGATGATCGTGGTCTTCGGTGTGCCCGCGCTACGCCTCCAGGGCGTGACCGTCGATCCCGTGTGGCTGGGCGGTACCGCGCTGACGCTGACGTACTCGGCGTACGTCGCCGAGGTGTTCCGCGCCGGCATCGAGTCCATCCACCCCTCGCAGCGCGCCGCGGCCCGCGCCCTGGGCCTGACCAACCGGCAGGCGCTGCGGCACGTGGTGCTCCCCCAGGCCGTACGCCGACAGGTGCCGCCCCTGTTGAACGATCTGGTGTCCCTCCAGAAGGACACCGGGCTCGTGTCGATCGGCGGCGCGATCGACGCCGTACGGGCGTCCGACATCATCGCGCAGCGCGCCCTCAACTACACGCCGTACATCGTCGCGGGGCTCGTCTTCGTGGCGCTGACCATCCCGATGACCCGCTTCACGGACTGGGTGACGGCCAGGATGGACCGGCAGCGCGCCCAGGGAGGCACGACATGAGCACCGACGACACCTCTCCCGTGCTGCGCATGGAGTCCGTCCGCAAGACCTTCGGTACGTCCGTCGTCCTGCGGGACGTCGACCTGGAGGTCCCGCACCACACCGTGACCGCCCTGATCGGCGCGTCCGGCTCCGGCAAGTCCACGCTGCTGCGGTGCGCGAACCTCCTGGAGGACATCGACGACGGCGCGATCTGGCTGGACGGCGAGGAGATCACCGACCCGCGCGTCGACCAGGACGCGATACGGCGCCGTATCGGCGTGGTATTCCAGGCGTACAACCTGTTCCCGCACATGACGGTCCTGGAGAACATCACCCTCGCCCCACGGCGGGTGCACGGCGTGTCCCGCGCGGAGGCCGAGGCACACGCGCGTGAGCTACTGGAGCGGCTCGGGCTCGGGGACAAGGCGGGCGCCTACCCGGACCGGCTGAGCGGCGGTCAGCAACAGCGGGTCGCGATCGTGCGCGCCCTTGCCGTACGGCCCCGGCTGCTGCTCTTTGACGAGATCACCGCCGCGCTCGACCCCGAGCTGGTCGGTGAAGTGCTCGCCGTGGTCCGGGACTTGAAGGACGAGGGCATGACCATGGTGCTGGCCACGCACGAGATGGGCTTCGCCCGGGACGTCGCCGACCAGGTGTGCTTCCTTGACGGAGGCGTGGTCCTGGAGCGCGGCACCGCTCAGCAGATCTTCGGCGACCCGCAGCAGGAGCGCACACAGCGCTTCCTGCGACGGATCATGGAGGCGGGCCGGCTGTGACGGGACGTCTGTAACTGGTGGTCTGTAAGGGGCGTGCGCCTGGAGGCCGGTGCTTACGCGTCGGCCTTCCCCGCCCCCGCCAGCGCGGCGACGCGCTCCACACCGAACACATACCCCTGCACACCGCACCCCGCGATGACACCGTCGGCGCGCAGCGAGATGTAGGAGTGGTGCCGGAACGACTCGCGCTGGTGGATGTTGGAGATGTGGACCTCCAACACCGGCAGCCCGTCACAGGTGTTGAGGGCGTCCAGGATCGCGATGGACGTGTGGGAGTAGGCCCCCGGGTTGATCACGATGCCGCAGTGGTTGAGCCGCGCCTCGTGGATCCAGTCGACCAACTCGCCCTCGTGGTTGGACTGCCGGAAGTCCACCGTGCCGCCGTGCCCGGCCGCCGCCTTGAGGCACAGGGCCTCGACGTCGGCGAGCGTGTCGGAGCCGTAGATCTCCGGCTGGCGCTGGCCGAGGAGGTTCAGGTTGGGGCCGTTGAGGATCATGATCGGGGCGTTGGCCAGGGTGCGGGGCACGGTTCCTCCGGTCCGTTCGGACATGTCGTTCGAGATGGGCCGCCGATTGACGACCACTGCTCGGACCCGGTCTATCACGCCGCCTCCGCACCACCGTGCGCCCCCGTAACCGTTGTTCACTGTGGGTAGTTGACGCGGCATGCACGATGCACGCACCGTAAGTCCACCGTCGATGCTGCGGCTCGCCGCCGCCTCCCTCGCCGGAACCGCGATCGAGTTCTACGACTTCTTCGTCTACGGCACGGCGGCGGCCCTGGTCCTCGGGCCCCTGTTCTTCCCGACGTTCTCGCCGGTCGCGGGGACACTGGCCGCCTTCGGGACGTTCGGTGTGGGCTTCGTGGCGCGACCACTGGGCTCGATCCTGTTCGGGCACTTCGGGGACCGGCGCGGGCGGCGGCCGGTGCTTGTCGCCTCGCTGCTGCTGACCGGTGCCTCGACGGTCGCGGTCGGCTGCGTGCCGTCGTACGGCTCGATCGGGGTGGCCGCTCCCGTGCTCCTTCTGGTGCTGCGTTTTCTGCAGGGCCTGGGGCTCGGCGGAGAGTGGGGCGGGGCAGTGCTGCTGACCGCCGAGCACGCGCCCGCCGGGCGGCGCGGACTGTGGTCGAGCTTTCCGCAGATCGGGCCGGCGGTGGGGTTCCTGCTCGCCAACGGTGTGATGCTGGCGCTGTCGGCGACCCTGACCGACGCGCAGTTCGCGCAGTGGGGCTGGCGGGTGCCGTTCTGGGTGGCGGGGGCACTGGCACTGGGCGGGCTGTGGCTGCGTTCGTCGCTCGTCGAGAGTCCCCGGTTCCTCGAAATCGACGACCACGCGCGCGTGCCGCTCGCCGAGGTCGTGCGCGATCACTGGCGGCTGGTCCTGCTGACCGCCGGCGCGCTGTCGGTGGGGTACGCCATCTTCTACGCCGTGACGACCTGGTCCCTCGCCTACGGCACGGGGCGGCTCGGGGTCGGCCGTACCGAGATGCTGGCCTGCATCATGGCCGCCGTGGTGGTGAAGGGCTCGCTGACCCCGCTGGTGGCGCTGCTGAGCGACCGCTACGGGCGCCGGCTGCTGTGCCTGCTGGGGTGCGCGGCCGCCGCGCTGTGGATGTTCCCGATGGTCGCGCTGCTCGCCACGGGTGCACCGCTGCTGATGTTCCTCGGGTTCCTGGGGGCGCTGCTCGCGTTCGTGACGATGTTCGCCGTGCTCGGCGCGTATCTGCCCGAGCTGTACGAGCCGCGGGTGCGCTGCACGGGCGCCGCCGTGGGCTACAACCTCGGCGGGGTTCTCGGCGGCGCGCTCACCCCGATCGTGGCGACGGCGCTCGCGGAGCACGGCGGGCGGGTTCCCTGGGGTGTGGGCGCCTATCTGACGGGGATCGCCCTGTTCAGCCTGGGCTGCTTCGCGCTGCTGCCGGAGACCCGGCCGGTACGGGCGGCGGTCCCCGAGCCTGCCGTCGGGTGACACGGCTACGGATTGATCGCCAGCTCCAAGTACGCCGCGAACAGCACCAGATGGACGCCGCCCTGGAGCGGTGTCGCCCGTCCCGGCACCACTGTCAGCGAGCTGACCACCACGGTCAGGGCGAGCAGCACCATGTGGGTCGAGCCGAGGCCGAGGACAAGCGGTCCGGAGAGCCAGATGGATGCCAGGGCGACGGCGGGGATGGTGAGCGATGGTCTCGGGGAGCAGCACGAGCAGCGCGATGATCACGCCGACGACGGCGTGGTGCAGCCCGGCCGCCTCGACGCCGGACTCGATGGTCGGCGACACGCCCTTGGCCAGTCCTACGACACCGATCAGGGCGAGGCCCAGCAGGCCCAGGCTGATCTGGGCGGTGCGGGCGGTCGGCGCGTCCGCGTGGTGGTCCTTGGTGATCACTGAGCCCTGCCGGGAGACCGGCAGGAAGTAGTCGCGGTGCCGCACGGTCTGCGTGGCCACGAAGAGGCCGTACAGGGCGAGTGAGGAGAGCGCGGCGAAGGTGAGCTGGGCGCCGGAGAACTCCGGGCCCGGCTTGCTCGTGGTGAAGGTCGGCAGGACCAGGCTGAGCGTGGCCAGGGTCGCCACGGTGGCGAGGGCGGCGCCGGTGCCCTCGGGATTGAAGACCGCCGTGCCGTGCCGCAGCGAGGCGACGATCAGGCACAGGCCGACGATGCCGTTGCAGGTGATCATGACGGCCGCGAAGACGGTGTCCCTGGCGAGGGTCGAGCTCTTGTCGCCGCCGTCGGCCATCAGCGTGACGATCAGGGCGACCTCGATGATCGTGACGGCGACGGCGAGGACCAGGGAGCCTAAGGGTTCGCCGACGCGGTGGGCGATGACCTCGGCGTGATGCACCGCGGACAGGACGGCCCCGGCGAGGACCAGGGTCACCAGGGCGACGACCACGCCTGGCAGGTCCTTGCGCCCCCAGGTGAAGATCAGCAGGACGGCTGCGAGCACCGGTACGAAGGTCGTCCACCGGGTGGTGAGCGACCTGAGCCGAGTGATCATGAAGAGATCCTCGCAGGGGCGTACGGGCCCCGCACTCCGGCGTCGCGGAGCCCGTCGTGCGCTACTTGAACTCGGTCATGTCCAGTACGTCGCAGTCGGTGAAGGACGGCGGCCTGGTACACAACGCGGCCATCTGCTCGGCCATTTTGCCGGTCTCGGGGTCCTGGCTGTTGCGCATGGCGTCCTCGTACGAGTCGAACTCGATCACGACGAGGACATGGCCGGGATTGTTCCGGTCCCGCAGGACGAGCCGATGCGTCGGTCCGCCGGCCCGGCCCGCGAAGCGCTTGTCCGCCTCCTCCGCCACCGCTCGCATCTCGTCGAAGCGGTCGGTCTCGAAGTCGACGATCTGCACGAATTTCATCGATGCGTCCATGGATGCCTCCACCCGGGCGGGCCACCCCCGGGGCGGGGGCGCTCGGTATCCAACGAAGCACCGGGAGCGTTGGTCGGCAATTCATCGTGCGGTGCTCCCGGTGATCGTTGTTCCTACGTCCGGCGCGGTCAGGCGTCGATGCTGTCCTTCGGAGCGCCTTCGGTCCCCGTCTGCGCCGCCTCGGCCGCCGCCTGCTTCTTGTTGGCCATCAGGCTGGTGATCGTGGTGACGATCAGAACCCCGCAGATCACGCCGAGGGAGACCGGGATGGAGATCTCCGGGACATGGGCCCCGGACTCGTGCAGTGCGTGCAGCACCAGCTTGACGCCGATGAAGCCGAGGATGACCGACAGGCCGTAGCTCAGGTGGACCAGCTTCTTGAGCAGGCCGCCGATGAGGAAGTACAGCTGCCTGAGGCCCATCAGGGCGAACGCGTTGGCCGTGAACACGATGTACGGGTCCTGCGTCAGGCCGAAGATCGCGGGGATGGAGTCGAGGGCGAACAGCACGTCTGTCGTACCGATGGCGAGCATCACGACCAGCATCGGGGTCATGACCCGCTTGCCGTTCTCCTGGATCCACAGCTTGGTGCCGTGGTAGCGGTCGGCCACGCCGAAGCGGCGCTCGGCGGCCTTGAGCAGCTTGTTCTCCTCGAACTCCTCGTTCTCCTCGTCGGCCCTGGCCTCCTGGATGAGCTTCCAGGCGGTCCAGATGAGGAAGGCGCCGAAGATGTAGAAGACCCAGGCGAAGTTGGCGAGGACGGCCGCGCCCGCCGCGATGAAGATGGCCCGCAGGACCAGGGCTATGAGGACGCCGACGAGCAGCACCCGCTGCTGGTACTGCGAGGGCACGGCGAACTTCGCCATGATCAGGACGAAGACGAAGAGGTTGTCGACGCTCAGCGACTTCTCGGTGATGAAGCCGGCGAAGAACTCGCCGCCGGCCTGGCCGCCTCCGAAGATGAGCAGGCCGAGTCCGAAGAGTCCGGCGAGGGCGATCCAGACGATCGTCCAGATCCCGGCTTCCTTGATCGACACGTCATGCGGCTTGCGGCCGATGAAGAAGTCGACGGCGATGAGGGCGGCCAGCCCCACGATGGTCAGGACCCACAGGGTCACGGAAACATCCACTACTGCTCCTCCGGCGGTATTAACGGCAAATGGTCAGCGTCGTCGCTACCGGAGGTCTCTTCCACCTTGGACGGGCGTCCAGGGCCGACGCCCCGGGATCTGGCCTGATCCGTATTGACGGGTACGCCGCAGCAGATAGGGAGTACTCCCCTCCGTACGGAAGAGCTTACCCCAATCACCAAGGGAAGGTAAAGAGATGGGCAAAAGAAAGGCAAAGTGGCAGATGGGAGCCCTTTACCTGTACTTGGTACGCGCTGTCGCGACCTCGGTCAGCACCCGCTGGAGCACCTGGCTGCCGGGCGGCACGAGCGAGGGCTCGTACGTCCAGGCATGGCCCACCCACGGGTCGGCGAGATGGTCGTCGGGCAGCGGGGTGAGTCGCATCAGCGAACGCCAGAGGGGGTCGAGCAACGGGCCGTAGCCCGCGGCGTCCTCGCGGTCCGCGACCATCATCAGATGGACGCCGACGGCCGGGCCCTCGTCCGCGAGATAGCGCAGCTGGGTCACGGCACGGTCGTCGAAGCCGTGCGGGAAGTCGTTGACGATCAGCAGTTGTTCGGCCGTGTCGAGGCCGGGCGGCAGTGAGTCGGCAGCTCCGCCGCGCACCGCCATCTGCACCAGATCCACCCGCTGGGTGAGCCGCGCCAGCACGTCCGCGACCCCGGCGGCCCCCACGGCGGGCGGCGCCGCGAGCACGCCCGTGTGCACCAGCGGGACCAGCGCCTGCGCCGCCGAACCTGCCGGGTCAATGACGTGCACGGCGAACTCGCCGACCGGATAGACGGCCAGCAGCCTGGCCGCGTGCGCCATGGCCGTGTCGAGCGCGAGGCGCCGCAGCTCGTGGGAGTCGGCGAACGAGCCGTCCAGGGACTCCCCGCCACCGCTGTCGATCCACAGACCGCGCTCCAACGGGAGCCGGACCAGCATCGGGATGCGCAGGTCGGGGCTCTCCGGTAGATGGAGGTCGCCCAGGCGCAGGGCCATGGGGATCTCCATCGGGACGCGGTAGCCGTGCCAGACGGGGTTGTCCCAGCCGGCGAAGGCCAGTGGGAGCGCGGGTTCGACCACCTCGGACTCGGCGGCCAGCTGGGCGAGGTCCCGGTCGAGGGCCGCGCGCGCGTGGTCGACGAGTTGGGCGTGCTTGGCCTGGGCCGCCTCCCGGGCCGCGTCGCCCTGACCGCCGATCCGGCTGCGCGGGTCGGACAGCGCCTGGTCGAGTTCCTTCTCCATGCGCGAGTCGGCGAAGTCGACCGCGCTGCGGTAGGCGGCCATGGTGCGGGCCAGGTCCTCGAACATGCCCCACACCTGGTTGTAGAGCCGCTCCTCCATCGACCACCCGGTCGCGTCACCGGCGACGGGCTGCGCGGCCTCTCCGGGCGGAGCCGGGGGCACGGTCGGCGCGGGCGACGGAGGCGCCCCGGTCTGCCGACGCGGGTGGCTGTAGTCGATCGGGCCACCGGCGGCGGGGGCGGCGGGCTGGGTGGCGGCCGGGTCCGCTGGGTATCCGGACGGCGGCGCCACAGCACCTTGCGCACCGTACGGAGAGTTCGACGGCTGCGGTGCTACGGCGCCGGAGGCACCCGGTGTCGTAGGGCCGCTCCCGTCGGGGCCGATGCCCGGTGTGGCCGTCTGGCGGGTGCGGTCGCCGTCGGTGGTGCGGGGTGGGGGTGCCGCCACGGAGCGGGCCAGGCCCCGGGCCACCGCTTCGTTGATGCTGCCCGCGAGGTGGGTGGCCTGGGGCAGGCCCTGGTCGGTGAGGAGTTCGGCCAGGCCGCCCGCGTAGCCCTGGCCGACGGCGCGCACTTTCCAGGTGCCCTGTCTGCGGTACAACTCCAGGGCCACGACGGCCGATTCGGCGTCCAGGCCGGTGATCGTGTAGCTGGCAACCTCGGTGCCGTCGAGGCCGGTGACCGCGACGAAGGGTGCGGCGACGGCTCCGAAGCGGGTGGGGCCGTCGGCGCCGAGGGGCAGCGCGAGCAGCACGCTGACGCGGTGGACGGCCTCCGGCACGGCACCGAGGTCCACCGCGAGGCGGTGGTCGGCGGCGGCCTGCTTGGAGACCTCCAGGCCGGGCAGGGTGGGTGTGCCCGGGTGGGCCACCCACTCCACGCCGTGGATCCTGCCGCGCTCGTCGCCGAGCGTGGCGGCGGCCACGACCGGCTTGCCGGCCGCGACCCGGATCTCCAGACGCATCTGGGAGAGCGGGTGGTTCTGCCCTCGCACCAGCTCGGCCGCCATCGCTCTCGTCCCCCTGCTCAGCCGTGTCGTCCTGTGTGCGCCGGGCCGCCCTAGAGGTGCGGCAGGATCGCCGGCATCAGGTCCTGGAAGGTGCGGCCGTTGGTCGGTGTGCCGAGGGCCGTCAGCGTCCAGCCGGAGCCGGAGCGGTGCACCTTCGCCATGATCTGGGCCGTGTACTGGCCGCCGCCCGCCAGCGTGTAGCGGGCCAGTTCCTGGCCGTTGGTCTCGTCGACCAGGCGGCAGAACGCGTTCTGCACCTCCTGGAAGGTCTGGCCCGTGAAGGAGTTCACGGTGAAGACGATCTGGTCGATGTGGACCGGCACGCGCGCGAGGTCGACGAGGATGGCCTCGTCGTCGCCGCCCTGGCCGACACCGCCGACGAGGTTGTCGCCGGTGTGCCGGACGGAGCCGTCGTCGCTCACCAGGTGGCGGAAGAACACCACGTCGACCGGCTGCTTGTCGGCGAACAGCACGGCGGACGCGTCGAGGTCGATCTCCCGGGTGCGCGAGCCGAACAGGCCGCGCCGGGGAGCCGCCTGCCAGCCGAGACCCATGCGCACCGCGGTCAGGCCGGTCCCGTCGTTCTTCTCAAGACTGATGGCCTGACCCTTGGTCATGTTGACGGTCACGGCTGTTCCCCTCTCGAACTGTCCCCTGTTGCCGCGGAATCCGCGGCTGCCGAGAACCCTACGCAGCGGCACTGACAGTGCCGAACCCCGCATCGGACTTTGTGTCGGTCTTGCAACACAGAGCGCATATCCCGAGGTCCGGCGGTCCACCCGGGCGATCAGGCCAGGCCGCCCTCCTTCATCTGCCGCAGTTCCTTCTTCATCTCGTGGACCTCGTCGCGCAGCCGGGCGGCGACCTCGAACTGGAGGTCCGCGGCGGCGGCGCGCATGCGCGCGGTCATCTCCTCGATCTGCTCGGCGAGTTCGGCCGCGGGGCGGTCGGTCGGCACCCCGTCCTTGGCCTTCCCCCTGGCCGACTTGGACGCCTTCGCGGCCTTGCCGCCGAGCGCGGGCACGGGGGCCTTGGCGCCCTTGCCGTCCTTGGCCGCCTTGCGGTAGCCGGAGCCGAGCAGCTGCTCCGTGTCGACGTCCTCGCGGGCGATCTGCGCGACGATGTCGTTGATCTTCTTGCGGAGCGGCTGGGGGTCGATGCCGTGCGCCGTGTTGTACGCGACCTGCTTCTCCCGGCGGCGGTTGGTCTCCTCGATGGCCTTCTCCATCGCCGGGGTGATCTTGTCGGCGTACATGTGGACCTGGCCGGAGACGTTGCGCGCCGCGCGGCCGATGGTCTGGATCAGGGAGGTGCCGGAGCGCAGGAAGCCCTCCTTGTCGGCGTCCAGGATGGCCACCAGGGACACCTCGGGCAGGTCGAGGCCCTCGCGGAGGAGGTTGATGCCGACCAGGACGTCGAACTCGCCTGAGCGCAGCTCGCGCAGCAGCTCGATGCGGCGCAGGGTGTCGACGTCGCTGTGCAAGTAGCGGACCTGGATGCCGAGTTCGAGGAAGTAGTCGGTGAGGTCCTCGGCCATCTTCTTGGTGAGGGTGGTGACCAGGACGCGTTCGTCCTTCTCGGTGCGCTTGCGGATCTCGTGCACCAGGTCGTCGATCTGGCCCTCGGTGGGCTTGACGACGACCTCGGGGTCGATGAGGCCGGTGGGACGGATGATCTGCTCGACGGTGCCGTCCGCGCGCGAGAGCTCGTACTTGCCCGGGGTCGCCGACAGGTAGACCGTCTGCCCGATGCGCTTCTGGAACTCCTCCCACTTCAGGGGGCGGTTGTCCAGGGCGGAGGGCAGCCGGAAGCCGTGGTCGACGAGGGTGCGCTTGCGGGAGGCGTCGCCCTCGTACATCGCGCCGATCTGCGGGACCGTGTTGTGCGACTCGTCGATGACGAGGAGGAAGTCCTCGGGGAAGTAGTCGATCAGGGTGTTCGGCGCGGAGCCGGGCTCGCGGCCGTCGAAGTGCATCGAGTAGTTCTCGACGCCGGAGCAGGAGCCGATCTGGCGGAGCATCTCCAGGTCGTAGGTCGTGCGCATCCGCAGGCGCTGGGCCTCCAGGAGCTTGCCCTGCTTCTCCATCTCGGCCAGCCGCTCGGCGAGTTCCTTCTCGATGTCGTTGACGGCCCGCTCCATGCGCTCGGGGCCCGCGATGTAGTGGGAGGCCGGGAAGACGTAGAGGTGCTCGTCCTCGCTGATGATCTCGCCGGTCAGCGGGTGGAGGGTGGAGAGCGCCTCGATCTCGTCGCCGAACATCTCGATGCGGACGGCCAGTTCCTCGTAGACCGGGAAGATCTCGATGGTGTCGCCGCGGACGCGGAAGGTGCCCCGGGTGAAGGCCACGTCGTTGCGCGTGTACTGGATGTCCACGAAACGGCGCAGCAGTTGGTCGCGGTCGATCTCGTCGCCGACCTTGAGAGGGACCATGCGGTCCACGTACTCCTGCGGAGTACCGAGGCCGTAGATGCAGGAGACCGAGGCGACCACGATGACGTCGCGGCGGGTGAGCAGCGAGTTGGTCGCGGAGTGGCGCAGGCGCTCGACCTCCTCGTTGACCGAGGAGTCCTTCTCGATGTAGGTGTCCGACTGCGGGACGTAGGCCTCGGGCTGGTAGTAGTCGTAGTACGAGACGAAGTACTCGACCGCGTTGTTCGGCAGGAGCTCGCGGAACTCGTTGGCCAACTGGGCGGCCAGGGTCTTGTTCGGCGCCATCACGAGGGTGGGGCGCTGGAGCTTCTCGATCATCCACGCGGTGGTGGCGGACTTGCCGGTGCCGGTCGCGCCGAGCAGGACGACGTCCTTCTCACCTGCCTCGACGCGCCGGGCCAGCTCGGCGATGGCCGCCGGCTGGTCGCCGCTGGGCTGGTAGGAACTGACGACCTCGAAAGGCGCCACCGTGCGTTCGATGTGGGAAACGGGCCGCATGGAACCAACCGTACGACCCGCCACTGACAACGGGGTCGGATCAGCGGTTCTGCGGAGTGCGGGAGCGGCGGTGTCCGAGGTCGCGGTCGGCGCGGACCGGGGTGCGCCGGGGGTGCGGGACGACGGCGCCGGCCGGGACGCCGGGCTTGTGCTCGACGGGAAGCCGGGCGGGCTTCCCCATGACCATCAGCGGGTCGAACATCACGACGACGCCGGCCAGGAGGAGGAAGGCGAGGGGGCCGATCATCATGGGCGCGAGCAGTGACGCGGCGGAGACTCCGTCGGTGGTCGCGGCCGTGCCGTGGACGTGGACGGTGAGGGCGGCCATCCCGGTGTAGTGCATGCCGGTGACGGCGAGCCCCATGATGAGGCTCGCGCCCACGCTCCACAGGAACCCGCGGACCTGTCCGGCCGCCCACAGGGCGCTGGTCGCGGCGACGACCGCTATGACGACGGAGCCGGCGACCGTGAAGGTGTTGTACTCGAGCTTTCCGTTGAGGCGCATGCTGGCCATGCCCAGGTAGTGCATCGAGGCGATGCCCAGGCCGGTGAGGGTGCCGCCGGTGAACAGGGCCGTCCCCCTGGCTCCCCGGTAGCCGACGATGAAGATCCCGACGCCCACCATGACGATGGCGACGGCGAGGCTCGCGAAGGTCATCGGTTTGTCGTAGTGGACCGGTGTCTGGCGGACCGAGAACCCCATCATCGCGATGAAGTGCATCGTCCATATGCCGGAACCGATCGCCGCCGATCCCAGGGCGAGCCAGCCGGGGCGCCAGGACTGGGTCACGAGCATCGATCTGGTGGTGCAGCGCAGGCCGAGCGCACCGCCGAGGCAGGCCATGAGGTAGGCCACCAGCGGTGTCACGAGTCCGTAGCTGAAACCGTCGACCGTGCCCTGCATGCGCAGTAACCCTTCCGCCCTGTTCCGTCCCGCAAATTCCTGAAACCCGCCCAGCCCCAGGACCGCAGGAACGGTCAGGGTCGACGCAGAGAGTATGACCCCCACCGGAATGGTCGAACGATTTTCCGGCAAAGAAACACGACCCTGCCCCACTTGTGCGGCACCGGTGAGCGGACTTGGGCAACTCCATTCATTCTGTGTCCATCCTGTACCCCACGGGTAGTGACGTTCCGCTTTCATCCTTGAGCTGTATGTGATCACTCGACGCGAGGAGTACGCATGCACCTGCGCGCAGTTGCCGCCTCGACCACCGCGCTCCTGGGGACCGCCGCCCTCCTGCTCCCCTCCCCCCGGGCCAGTGCCGGTGACGCCGCCCAGTGGCCCACCGTGGTCGCCCATCGCGGCGCGTCCGCCTACGCCCCCGAGAACACCCTGGCCTCCATCGACAAGGCGGCCCGGCTCGGTTTCCAGTGGGTGGAGAACGACGTCCAGCGCACCAAGGACGGCGAACTCGTCGTCATCCACGACGAGAGCCTGAAGCGCACCACCGACGTCGCGAAGGTGTTCCCCGACCGGGCCCCCTGGAAGGTGAAGGACTTCACCGCCGCCGAGATCGCCCGCCTCGACGCGGGCAGCTGGTTCGGCGCCGCATACACGGGCACGCGCGTGCCCACGCTCACGCAGTACATGCGCGAGGTGGAGCACAACCACCAGAGCCTGCTCCTGGAGATCAAGAACCCGGAGCTGTACCCCGGCATCGAGCAGCAGACCCTCAAGGTCCTGGGCAACGAAGGATGGCTGGACCAGTCCCATCTGGACAGCCGGCTGATCGTGCAGAGCTTCAGCGCGGACAGCATCCGGATCGTGCACGACCTCAGCCCTGGCATCAGGACCGGCTTCCTCGGCACACCTTCCGTCTCCGCCCTGCACGAGTACGCCGCCTTCACCGACCTGATCAACCCGTCGTACGGCTCGATCTCCACGAGCTACGTCTCCGCCGTGCACGGGTTCACGGGCCCGCACGGCACTCCGATGGAGGTGTACGCCTGGACCGTCGACGACGCACCCACGGCATGGAAGGTCGCCGGGTACGGCGTGGACGGAATCATCACCAACAAACCGGATGTCGTGCGGTCCGCGCTGAACGGGTTCTGAGACCGCTCGCGGGGCGTTGTCAGTGCCGGGTCGTACGGTGGGCGCATGGACAGCCATGGGCAGAACGAGCAGCGGGTCGTGTGGACCGTCGTCGGCACCGACATCGGTCCGCTGCTGCTGGCCGCGACACAGGACGGCCTGGTCAACGTCGTCTTCCACGCCACGGACGCGGTGCGCGAGAAGACACTCGACCGGCTGGCGTCCCGGCTGGGCGCCGAACCCGTCGAGGCACCCGACTCCCCCTTGCTGGCCGAGGCGATACGTCAGTTCGCGGCCTACTTCGCCGGAACGCGACGCGACTTCGACCTGCCGCTCGACTGGTCCCTGATCTCCGGCTTCAACCGGCAGGTGCTGCGCGAGCTGGCGTCCGGCGTCCCGTACGGCTCGGTCGTCGGCTACGGCGATCTGGCCGGGCAGGTCGGTCAGCCGCGCGCGGCCCAGGCGGTGGGGGTGGCGATGGGTTCCAATCCGCTGCCGGTCGTCGTGCCGTGCCATCGGGTCGTCGAGAGCGACGGCGGCATCGGCGGGTTCGGGGGCGGCCTGGAGACGAAGAGGAAGCTGCTGGCGCTGGAGGGGGTGCTGCCCGAGCCGTTGTTCTGAGCTCGGGCAGGTGACTACGAGGGGGGAGACCGTGCTGGGGAAGACCGGTTGCACGTGCGCGTGCGGCCACGGCGGTACCGGGTGCGCGCTGTGACCGCCCTGGAAGGGCGAGCCGTCACGGCCGACCAGCTACCCGCCCTGCGCCGTCGGACCTCCGGCGTGCTGATCACGACCCAGATCCTGGGCGGGCTCGGTGTCGCCACCGGGATCGCGCTGGCCGCCGTCCTGGCCAAGCAGATCAGCGGGACCGAGTCGCTGTCCGGGCTGGCGCCCACGGCGACCGTCACGGGCACGGCGCTGCTGTCGATGCCGCTCGCGGCGCTGATGACGGCGCGCGGCAGGCGTCCCGGCCTGGTCCTCGGCTATCTGGTCGGGGCGCTGGGAGCCGGTGTCGTGGTGCTCGCGGCGGGCATCGGGAGCTTTCCGCTGCTGCTGTGCGGCATGGCCTGCTTCGGGGCGGCCTCGTCGGCGAATCTGCAGTCCCGGTTCGCCGCCGCCGATCTGGCCGAGCCGGAGCAGCGGGCCCGGGCCATCTCGCGTGTCGTGTGGGCGACGACCATAGGGGCGGTCCTCGGACCCAACATCGCCGCGCCCGCTGGGCGTAGCGTCGCGGGGCTCGGGATACCCGAGGCGGCGGGCCCCTTCCTGTGGGCGGGCGGGATCTTCCTGGTCGCCGCGGTCGTGGTCGCCGTACTGCTGCGGCCCGATCCGTTGCTGACGGCCCGGGCGCTCGCGCCGGACGAGGACCGGTCGCCGGCCGCGCGGTCGCTGCGGGCGGGGTTCGCCGCGGTGGCCGCCTCGCCGCGGGCCCGGCTCGCGCTGGTGACGGTGGCCGTGGTGCACACCGCGATGGTGTCGGTGATGGCGATGACTCCGGTCGAGCTGGGCCATCACGGGGCGAGCATCGATCTGGTCGGGCTGGTGATCAGCGGGCACATCGCGGGGATGTACGCGTTCTCGCCGCTGATGGGGAGGCTGTCCGACCGGGTGGGGCGGCTGTCGGGGACAGGGCTCGCGGTGGGGCTGCTGGCCTGCGCCGCGTTCCTTGCCGGTACGGCGGGCGGGAGTCACGGGCGGATCGCGCTGGGGCTGTTCGTGCTGGGCCTGGGCTGGTCGGCGGGGCTCGTCTCCGGCTCGGCGCTGCTCACCGACTCGGTGCCGCAGCCCGCGCGCGCCGCCGCACAGGGCCTTTCCGACCTCACCATGAACACCTCGGCCGGGATCGGCGGGGCGGTGGCCGGCCTGGTGGTCGCGGAGGCGAGCTACGGCTGGCTGAACCTCGCCGCCGCCTGCCTGCTGATACCCCTGGCCGCGCTGGCGCTGTTCACCCGCTCCCGGAAAACCCCGGTTTCCGATGGCCCGCGGAGGGTGGCCGGGACGCCGAGCCGGTAGCAGACTCCGCCATGCGCGCGCACAGCCACTGGCATCCGGGGGATCGGAGCCGAAGGGACGGCGATCACGCATGAGTGGAAGCGGAAACAGGGCAGTCGCGTATCTCAAGCCGGGAGCGGTGGAAGTCAGGACCATCGACCACCCGACGCTTGAACTGCAGGACGGGCCGGGAGTCGCCCAAGCCAACGTCGGCCGCAAGGTCCGGCACGGGGTGATCCTGAAGGTGCTCGCCAGCAACATCTGTGGCAGCGACCAGCACATGGTGCGCGGTCGGACGACCGCGCCCGAGGGGCTGGTCCTCGGACACGAGATCACCGGAGAGGTCGTCGAACGGGGGCCGGACGTCGAGTTCATCGACGTGGGCGACATCGTCTCCGTACCGTTCAACATCGCCTGCGGGCGGTGCCGCAACTGCAAGGAACGCAAGACCGGCATCTGCCTGAACGTCAACCCGGCCCGTCCGGGGGCGGCCTACGGCTATGTCGACATGGGCGGCTGGGTCGGCGGTCAGGCCGAGTACGCCATGGTCCCGTACGCGGACTTCAACCTGCTGAAGTTCCCGGACCGGGACGAGGCACGCGAGAAGCTGCTCGATCTGACCATGCTCTCGGACATCTTCCCGACCGGTTTCCACGGCGCGGTCACCGCGGGCGCCGGGGTCGGGTCCACGGTGTACGTCGCCGGGGCGGGTCCGGTCGGTCTGGCGGCGGCAGCGTCGGCGCAGTTGCTGGGCGCCGCGGTCGTCATCGTCGGCGACCTCAACGCCGAACGCCTGGCCCAGGCAAGGAGTTTCGGCTGCGAGACCGTCGACGTCTCACGCGGCGACATCGGAGAGCAGATCGCCGAGATCCTCGGCGAGCCCGAGGTGGACGCGGCGGTCGACGCGGTCGGCTTCGAGGCACGGGCCCACGGCCCGAACGCCCCGGAGGCGCCGGCGACCGTCCTCAACTCGCTGATGGGCGTCACGCGCGCGGGTGGTGCCCTGGGCATCCCCGGGCTGTACGTCACCGCCGACCCCGGTGGGGTCGACGAGGACGCGAAGAGCGGCACCCTGAAGGTGCGGCTCGGCCTCGGCTGGGCCAAGAGCCACCGGTTCACGACCGGTCAGTGCCCGGTGATGACGTACCACCGGAGTCTGATGATGGCGATCCTGCACGGGCGCGTGCACATCGCGAAGGCGGTCAACGCGACCCCGATCGCACTGGAGGACGCACCGCGCGGCTACGCCGAGTTCGACCAGGGCGCCAGTCGCAAGTACGTGCTCGATCCGCACGGGACGCTGGCGGGCATCAGCCCGGTCTGACGGACGAGAACGCGGGGGCCACGCACGCGTGGCCCCCGTTTTCCATGTCGGACGGGGATGATGTCTCCCACAGCCCGCGAGGGTTTGACCGGGGGCCGAGCCCGCCAGGGATGAGGGAAGACCGAACGACAGGAGGCGCGTGGTGCTGGTGGTGTCCGAGGAAGTACGCGAGGCGATCGACGCGCGTCGACCCGTGGTGGCCCTGGAGTCGACGATCATCGCGCACGGGCTGCCGCGCCCGCGCAATCTGCAGGTTGCGCTGGAACTGGAGGCGGCGGTACGCCAGGAGGGCGCCGTCCCCGCGACCATCGCCGTGCTCGACGGACGGCCCCATGTCGGCCTGGACAAGGAGCAGTTGGAGCGGGTCGCCAACGAGGACGGGATCCGCAAGCTCGGCCACCGCGATCTGCCGCTCGCGGTGGCGGCGGGGGCCAGCGGGGCGACCACGGTGTCGGCGACGGCGCTGCTGGCGGCGCGGGCAGGCGTCCGGGTGTTCGCGACCGGAGGCCTGGGCGGGGTGCACCGGGAGTGGACGGTGACGCAGGACGAGTCCGCCGACCTGGGGCTGCTGGCGTCCACCCGGATCACGGTGGTGTGCGCAGGCGTGAAGTCGATCCTGGACGTGCCGGCGACCTTGCAGCGCCTGGAGACGCTGGGCGTGGCGGTCGCCGGATACGGCACGGACCGCTTCCCCGGCTTCTACCTCTCCGACTCCGGATACCCGGTGGACTGGACGCTGGAGACCCCCGAGCAGGTGGCGGCCGTGATGCGGGCGCAGGACGCGCTCGACGCCCCTGAGTCGACGCTGATCGTCGCCAACCCGGTGCCCGAGGACGAGCAGTTGGATCCCGCGTTGCACGCGCGCGTGCTCGCCGACGCGCTGCACGCGTGCGAGGCGGAGGGCATCACCGGGCAGGCGGTCACCCCGTTCCTCCTCGGCTACCTCGTGGAGCACACCGACGGTGCCTCGCTGAGCGCCAATCTGGCGGCCGTGCGCGGCAACGTACGGCTGGCGGGGCGGATCGCGGCGGCCTGGGCCGAGGAGGCGTGACGACCGGGCCGAGCGGCGCGCTCCTGGTCGTCGGAGACGTGGTCACGGACATTGTGGCCCGGCATCGGGGCCCGCTCGCCCCGGGCACCGACACGGCCGCCGTGATCCGGACCGTGCCGGGCGGCGCGGGCGCCAACGTGGCGTGCTGGGCGGCCCATTGGGGCTGTGCGGACGTACGGCTGCTCGGTCGCGTGGGTGCGGACGCGGCGGCGTGGCACGAGCGGGAGCTGTTCGCCTCCGGGGTACGGCCCCGTCTCGTCGTCGATCCGGAGGCGGCGACCGGGACGGTGATCTGCCTGGTCGACACGGGGGCGTCGGCCGAGCGGACGTTCCTCACCGACAGTGGCGCGGCCCTGCGGCTCGGCCCCGAGGACTGGTCGGACTCGCTGCTGGACGGCGTCGTACGGCTGCATCTGTCGGGCTATCTGCTGTTCTCCGAACCGAGCCGGGCGTTTGTGGCCGCGGCGGTGGAGTCGGCACGCGCGCGTGGAGTGCCGGTGAGTCTGGATCCGGCGTCGGCGGGGTTCCTGGTGGAGCTGGGCGTGGACCGTTTCCTGGCGCTCGTCGAGGGGGTGGACGTGCTGCTGCCCAGCCGGGACGAGGCGTGTCTGCTCACCGGGTTGCCCGATCCGGCGGACGCGGCGGCCAAGTTGAGCCGTCATGTCCCCCTGGTCGTCACCAAGCAGGGCGCCGAGGGAGCCCTGCTGGCCCACTCCGGCACGGTCCACGCACACGTACCGGCCGAGCCCGCCACGCCCCGGGACACCACGGGCGCGGGCGACGCGTTCACAGGGGCGTTCCTCGCGACCCTGCTGACGGGCGCCGATCCCGAGAAAGCGGCGCGGGAAGGGTGCCGGGCGGGGGCGCAGGCGGTGGAACGGGTGGGAGGGCGACCACCTGGACGAGGGTGAATGACGGGCAGTCACCCCTGAAGCAACCCCCGCCTCCCGCACCCACCCGGCGCCAACTCCCTCTCCCCGCCTACCCCTTCCGCCCCCAAGCCGAGATCATCGGTGCCGTCGCCAGATCCATCGTGCCGGAGGCGACGTTGGCCAGGTGGCGGTCGATGTCCTCGTCAGTGGCAAGGCCGGCGTTGACGAGTTGGCCGCGGATCTGGCGGACCGTGGCGGATTCCAGGGCGGCGCAGGCCGGTGAGGTGACCGGGAAGTACGCGTCGGCCTCCACCCGGCGCAGACCGGCCTCGCGGAGCAGGCGCGGGAGTTTCCGGCCGTAGGAGAGGTCGGCGCCGCGGTCGCCGAGGAGGGTGCGGAAGCCGTTGCGGAGACGGTTCGCTAGTTGCTGCTCGGGGCCGTGTTCGTCTGGGCAGAGCAGGGGCTGGAGGGCGGGGTCGGCGTCCTCGATCAGGAGGCGTCCGCCGGGGCGCAGGGACTTGATCATCGAGCGCAACGCCCGTTCCCGGTCCGGGACATGGACGAGGACCAGTCGGGCGTGCACGAGGTCGAAGCCCTCCCCCGGCGGCTCCTCGGCGCCGACGTCGTGGACGCGCACCTCGATCGGCGGGCGGGCCACCGAGGCGACCTGGGAGGTGTCGATGTCGGTCGCGAGGACCTTCCCGGTCGGTCCGACCTTCTTGGCCAGCCAGGACACCACCGACGTACCGCCGACGCCGACCTCCCAGACGCGCCAACCGAATCCGACGCCGGACCCCTCCAGGTGACGGAACGTCGTGGGGTCGAAGAGCGTGGCGAAGGCGTCGAAGCGCTGCCCCGCCTCGGACTGCCGGTTGTCGAGGAGATACCCGTCGGATCGCGTCATGCCGTGATCATCCCAGTTGCTCCGCTTCTCGGGAGGGGGCGACGCTCCGGTTCGGAACGCCCTTGCCACGGCCGTGCGCCCGCTCCCGCACGGCTTCGTCCACAGCGGGGAACAAGGCGCACGCACGGCTTCGTCCACAGGCGGGAACAAAGCGGAGGATTCCGTTCCCACAGGCTTACCCGCCGCTCACGTCGGCCTGGCAAACTGGCACGCCAGGCGCAGAAATGCGATGCGAGGGGATCCACGCAAGGAGATCCGGATGTCCATGGCAGGGAATCTTCGGAAGGTCACGGGCCTCGGCAGGGTCGGCGGCCTCCGCAAGGTGGCGCGGCTGGCGCGACGGCGCCCGCGGGTCGACCTGAGCCACCACGCCCGGTCACCCCTGGGCTCCTCGGTGGTGAAGTGCGTCACGTATCAGGACGGCGTCCGGGTCCCGGTCGGCGGCGATCTGGTGGACGCCGTCGAGCGGGTGCGCAAGAAGGACGACGGGTTCGTCTGGCTCGGTCTGCACGAGCCGACGAACGAGGAGTTCGCGGGCATCGCCGAGCTCTTCGACCTGCACCCGCTGGCGGTCGAGGACGCGATCGAGGCCCATCAGCGCCCGAAGGTGGAGCGCTACGGCGAGACGCTGTTCGCGGTGTTCAAGACGGTCTGCTACGTCGAGCACGAGAAGCTGACGGCGACGAGCGAGGTCGTGGACACCGGCGAGATCATGGTGTTCGTCGGCGCCGAGTTCGTCATCACCGTGCGGCACGGACGGCACGGCTCGCTGGGGCCGCTGCGCGAGGAGTTGGAGTCGAACCCCCGGCAGCTCGCCAAGGGGCCGGCCGCGGTGCTGCACGCGATCGCGGACCACGTGGTCGACGACTATCTGAGCGTCACGGACTCGGTGCAGGCGGACATCGACCAGGTGGAGACGGACGTGTTCGCGGAGAACGGCGCGCGGGCGGACCCGGGCCGTATCTACCAACTCAAGCGTGAGCTGCTGGAGTTGAAGCGGGCGGTGGTCCCCCTCAGCGGCCCGCTGGAGGCGCTGTCCACACGGCCGATGCGGGTGGTCGGACCGGAGATACAGGCCTACTTCCGCGATGTCTCCGACCATCTGCTGCGGGCGAAGGAGCAGATCGCGTCCTTCGACGAACTGCTCAACTCGATTCTGCAGGCGCACCTCGCCCAGGTGACGGTCGCGCAGAACGAGGACATGCGGAAGATCACGGCCTGGGCCGCGGTGATCGCCGTGCCGACGATGGTGTGCGGTGTGTACGGCATGAACTTCGACCACATGCCGGAGCTGCACTGGCGGTTCGGCTATCCGCTGGTCCTCGGCGTGATATCCGTGGCCTGTCTGGCGCTGTACCGGGGCTTCCGGCGCAACGGCTGGCTCTGAACCCTCCGGCGTTAACCGTCCGGCGGCCCAGAGCACAACCGTCCGGAGGTTCAGCTCATGGCGCTTCGGGCGTAGACGCTCTCGACCCAGGTGGCGAGCTGGTCCTCCGTCAGATGCTGGGCGAGGTCGGCCTCGCTGATCATGCCGACGAGGCGTTTGTTCTCGATGACGGGAAGCCGGCGGATCTGGTGTCCCTGCATCTCCTGGAGCACCTCGCCGACATCGGCGCCGGCGTCGATCCAGCGGGGCGTGCCCTGGGCCATCTCGCCCGCGGTGATCTTCGCCGGATCGTGGCCCATGGCCACACAGCCGACGACGATGTCCCGGTCGGTGAGGATGCCGCAGAGCCGTTCGTTCTCGTCGCTGATGGGCAGGGCTCCGACGCCCAGTTCGCGCATCAGCTGGGCGGCGCGGTCCAGGGTTTCATGGGCGGGGATCCACTGGGCGCCCCTGTGCATGATGTCTCCGGCGGTGGTCATGAAGTACCTCCCGGTGCCGGACGGCCGGCGCGGCACAGAACGTTCCGCTAGTCCCGGCGCCCTACATTCTCGCCGCGCGGCGGGGCGAACGCACCCGGACGGTCGGGACTTCCGGGGCACCGACCGGGAATCCGGGACGGCGCTCAGACCTGGAAGCCCACGATCTTCTGCGGCACGACGCGGACGATCACCCGCACCTGGTCGTCCCGTTCGCCGGGCGGGTCGATGCCGAGGTACTTGTGCGAGAGCTCGTACGGGAGCTGCTTGTCCGGGTCGGGGAGGATCTCGGCGGTGCCGCGGATCTCGACCGAGGCATAGGGGTTGGCGAGGTCGAACACCGACAGGCTGACGCGGGGATCGTGGCGGAGGTTGCGCACCTTCTGGCGGTCCTGGAGGGAGGAGAAGACGACGGTGTCACCCTCGCGCTTGACCCAGACCACCGAGGTCTGCGGGGCGCCGTCGGGGCGGAGAGTGGCGACGCTGGCGAAGTTCTTGCCGTCGAGCAGGGCGCGGACGGACTCGTCGAAGATCGGCATACCGACACCCTAACTAAATGCACACGCATATAACAGCCCTTGGCTCGGGTCGCTCAACTCTTGGGCAACCCGCCCCACGCCGGGTGACGTGGATCGTCGGCACGCACCAGGACGTCCGCCGTGCCGGCCGGGTCGGTCTCGTCCTCGTAGCGCTCGAAGGCGGGCAGGGTCCAGTGCTCGGTCTCGGGGGTACGGCGGCGCAGGGCGCCCGGCGAGAGGAGGACGTGGAGGGTCAGGTCGAAGGGGAACCAGTGCCGCAGAAGGAGGGGGCCGTGCAGCAACAGAAGGGCGCCGCGCGGGAGTTGGACGTAGGGGCTGCGGGTGGCGCGGTCGGCGGCCGGGTCCCACAGGTCGGGCAGGACGCGGCCGTCGCCGTCCGGTTCGAGTGGCCCGAAGACCTCGCGCCACAGGGCCCGGGTGTCGAACCAGCCGTCGTAGTAGGCGTCGGTGTCCTGGTGCCCGTACTCCAGGCGCAGCGAGGCGGGGCGCAGGAAGCCCTGCGTGCCGACGACGAGCGAGGAACGGCCGCGGACGCGCAGCGCCTCCGAGACGCGCTCGGCGAGGTCGCCCGGACGGGCCGCCGGGGCGCCGTCGAAGGCGATGCGCGGCCAGGGGCCGCCGTCGGCCGGCTTCAGGTCGAGCAGGCGCTCGGCGAGGAGGTCGCCGAGCCGGTCCCAGGTGATCGCTTCCAGTCGCACAGGGCCCATGATGCGTCAGGCCTCGGTCAGGAGGTGTCGCGCGAGTGGCTCCGGCGGGCGGCGAGCAAGTGCGGGAGATGGGTCTCGCTCCAGGCGCGCGCGGCGTCGAGGAGGGGAATGAGGCTGCGGCCGAGAGGGGTGAGGGCGTATTCGACACGCGGTGGGTTCTCGTCGTACGCGGTCCTGGTCAGCAGGCCGTCGCGCCGCATGGCACGCAGGGTCTCGCTGAGGACCTTGGGGGTGACGGCCCTGAGTGGCACCTGGAGTTCGGTGAACCGGCGCGGGCCGCCTTCGAGACAGCGAACGACCATACCGGTCCACTTGTCACCGACCCGGAAGGGCATCACGGAGGAGGGGCAGACGGGGTCGAACATGTCGGGGTCCAGCGGATCCTGCGAATCCCGCCGCACGGCGGCGTCCGTCGCTTCGGTCATCCGTCGAGGCTAGCGCCGATACCGTTGAAGTAACCGGGCCTCCGGTCCCTAACGTCCAGGTCGGGCGGCGAAGGGCGCTGCCGGGCAAGGGGGTTGGGCATGGACGGGATCGTCGTCTTCGGGGCCGGGGGCCGGGCGGGACGGGCGATGACGGCCGAGGCGCTCGGGCGTGGGTACGGGGTGACGGCCGTGGTGCGGGATCCGGAGCGGTACGCGGAACTCGCCACGGAGGGCGTCTCGGTCGTACGGGGTGATGTGACCGATGCCGGGTCGGTGCGGGAGGTCGCGGGCGGGGCGGTGGGCGCCGTGCACGCGGTGTCGCCGTTCAGCGGGCCCGAGCAGGGGTTCGCGTCGCTCGATCCCGACTTCTTCGTCAAGGCGGCGGACGCGCTGCTGGCGGGGCTGGCCTCGGCGGGGGTGCGGCGGCTGGTCGCGGTCGGGCTGTTCGCGAACCTCCTCGGGGCGGACGGGCGCCCGGTGATGGACGACCCCGCGGCGTTTCCGCCGGAGATCCGGCCGTTCGCGCTGGCCCACACGGCGGGCCTGCGGCGCCTGCGGGAGTCGGGCGAGGGCCCGGTCGACTGGCTGATGCTCCCGCCGGGCGGCGGGCTGGACCAGGACGCCCCGCGCACCGGGCGCCACCGGTTCGGCGACGAGCGGGTGCCGGAGGGTGCGCCCGGGCTGTCGTACGCGGATCTGGCCGTGGCGGTGCTCGACGAGGTCGGGACGCCGAGCCGGCACCGGACGCGTGTGTCGGTGTTCGTTCCGCGCGAGGCGCATGTGCGGCGGATGTAGAAGACAGGTAAAAGAAGACAGGAGAGAGGTGGTCGGTGGCAGGGAATGGATCTCGTATGGCATCGCTCTCGACTCCCCCGGTCCGCAACGGACTTGTGGTCGGCAGTGGACTCGTGGTCGTCCAGCCGCTCAGGAAACGGCACTGTGCGGGGTGTCGTCGAGGGCCGTTGGCGCTGCTGGTCCTCGAGGGCGGGGTGCCGCGGTGTCTCGACTGTGCCGACCTCGGGCATCTGGTGTTCCTGCCGCGCGGCGACACGGCGCTGACGCGCAGGGCGCGGGAGGAGAGCGCGCTGTCGGCGGTGGTCGTGCGGTTCGACCGGCGCCGGGGCCGGTACGAGCGGCAGGGCGTCCTCGTCGAGGAGGCGGGGCTCGCCCGGGCCGAGGAACGGTGCCTCGCGGACGCCGAGGCACGGCGGCGGCGCCGGGTGCGGGACGCGGGGCGGCGGGCCATGGAGGACGTGCGCTTCACGGAGGCGTTCGCGGCGGAGATACGGCGGCTGTTCCCGGGCTGCCCGGAGGAGCGGGCCCGGACGATCGCCGCGCACGCCTCGCTGCGGGGCAGCGGGCGGGTGGGGCGGAGCGCGGCGGGCCGGGCGTTGTCCGAGGGCGCGGTGGTCTCGGCGGTGGTGGCGTCCGTACGGCATGTGGACACGCCGTACGACCAGTTGCTGATGAGCGGGGTGCCGAGACACGAGGCACGACGGCGGATCACGGCGGGGGTGGAGCAGGTGCTGCGGCGCTGGCGGGATGTCTCCGCATGACGTCCGCCGGTGTCGGCCGCTGTCCACCGGTGTTGGCGGGCGGGCGGCGTTCTGGACGCACGCGTATGGCCCGGCGGTTCTCGGCCATGGTTGCGCGGGCGGGGATGGGTTCGACTTGTCGTGATGGTTGGTGGTGGGCAGGATCTCGGCTCTACGGGCGGGAGTTGGTGTCGGCATGATCGGTGAACCGTATTTCGCGCTGACGGTTCTGGGGGTGCTCGCGACCGGGGTGATGGCCGGTGTGTTCTGTGCCTTCTCCGTGCTGGTCGTGCGGGGGCTGGCCGAGCTGCCGCCCGCGCAGGGTGTCGCCGCGATGAACTCGATCAACAGGGCGGCGATGACTCCCGCGTTCATGCTGCTGTTCGCCGGTTCGGCGCTGGTGTGCGCGGTGATCGCCGTGGTGACGTTCGTGCTGTGGCCGGACCAGGGGACGGTGGAGTTGCTGTTGGGCAGCGCGCTGTATCTGTTCGGGTCGTTCGGGCTGACCCTCGTCGCGAACGTGCCCCGCAACGACGCCCTGCTGAAACTGGACCCGGGGACCCCGGAGGCAGCCGCTTACTGGCCGTCGTACGTACGCGAGTGGACGATGTGGAATCACGTCCGCGCGGTGACCTCGGCCGCCGCCGCGCTGGTCTACATGCTGGCTCTCGCCTGAGCGAAGTCCCAAGATCAACTGAGCGCGCGCTGAGGAACACCGGGAAAGGGCGGCACAAGCCTGCGCAAACCCCCTTGAGAAAACGGTCTCGCCCACTCTGCACGCTCGGCCGGGGGGCCTTATCGTGGCTGAAAGAGTGCCGCTCGATGACGCACGGCCTGTCGCATGCGGACGCGAGGAAGACCGCCATGGCCGATCCCAAGGGTTTTATGACCACTCCGCGCGAGGAGTGGCCCCGCAGGCCCGTCGACGAGCGGGTGCGGGACTGGGACGAGGTGTATGTCCCGGGCGCGCTGCTGCCGATCGTGAGCAAGCAGGCCGACCGCTGCATGGACTGCGGTGTCCCCTTCTGCCACGACGCCTGTCCGCTCGGCAATCTGATCCCCGAGTGGAACGATCTGGTCAGCCGGGAGGACTGGCGGGCGGCGGCCGACCGGCTGCACGCCACCAACAACTTCCCCGAATTCACCGGGCGGTTGTGTCCGGCGCCGTGCGAGGCCGGCTGCGTGCTCGCCATCAACCAGCCCGCGGTCACCATCAAGAACGTCGAGGTGGCCATCGCCGACCGCGCGTGGACCGACGGTTTCACGCCACCCAGACCGCCGGACCGGTTGTCCGGGCGGACCGTCGCGGTGGTCGGCTCCGGACCCACCGGCCTTGCCGCGGCACAGCAGCTGACGCGCGCCGGCCACACGGTCGCCGTGTACGAGCGGGACGACCGGCTCGGCGGGCTGATGCGGTACGGCATCCCCGAGTTCAAGATGGAGAAGCGGCATCTGGAACGGCGGCTGGAGCAGATGCGGGCCGAGGGCACCAAGTTCCGTACATCGACGATGGTCGGACGGGATGTCGGAGCGGCCGAACTGCGGGCGCGCTACGACGCGGTGGTGATCGCCACGGGAGCGACCGCGTGGCGTGAACTCGCCGTGCCGGGGCGGGAGTTGACCGGAATCCACCAGGCGATGGAGTATCTGCCGCTGGCCAACCGGGTGTGCGAGGGGGACCTGGCCGAGTCCCCGGTGTCCGCCGCCGGGAAGCATGTCGTCATCGTCGGCGGCGGCGACACCGGGGCCGACTGTCTCGGCACCGCGGTGCGTGAAGGGGCCGCGTCCGTCACCCAGTTGGACATCTACGCCCAGCCGGACGCCGAGCGCGACGAGGACGCGGAGCCCTGGCCGACGTATCCGAAGATCTATCGGATGTCGGCCGCGCACGAGGAGGCGCGGGATCTGAGGACGGCACCCGTGGCGGACGCGGACGCCCGGTTGTTCGCGGCGTCGACACTCCGCTTCGAGGGGGACGCCGAGGGGCGAGTGCGGTCGCTGCATCTGGTCGAAGTCGACGCGGAGCGGCGCCCGTTGGACGGTTCCGGGCGCAGTCTGCCCGCCGATCTCGTGCTGCTCGCGCTCGGGTTCTCCGGGCCCGACCGGGCGGACGGGCTCATCGATCAGCTGCGGCTGGCGATGGCACCGCGCGGCACGATCACCCGGGACGCGGACTTCGCGACGAGCGCGCGGGGCGTGTTCGTCGCGGGGGACGCGGCTCGGGGCCAGTCGCTGATCGTGTGGGCGATCGCGGAGGGGCGGGCGGTGGCGGCGGCCGTCGACCGCTATCTGACGGGGAGTTCGCAGCTGCCGGCGCCGATCGGGCCGTACGACCGGCCGATGACTGTGTGACGGGCCGCGTCAGCGTCGCTGGTCCGTGCCCGCCACCTTCGCGGTCGACAGGGCCATCCGGTTCCAGGTGTTGATCGTGAGGATCAGGGACAGGACGTGGGCCAGTTCCTCCTCGTCGAACTGGGCGGCCGCCTGCGCGTAGACGTCGTCCGGGACACCGCCGTCGGCCACCAGGGTCACCGACTCCGTGAGGGCGAGGGCCGCCTGCTCGCGCTCGGTGAAGAAGTGCCGGGCCTCGCGCCAGACCGCGACCATGTGCAGCCGGTCCTCGCTCTCGCCGGCCTTGCGGGCGTCGTTCGTGTGCATGTGGAGGCAGTACGCGCAGTGGTTGAGGTGCGAGGCGCGGATCTGGATCAGCTCGACCAGGGCCGGATCCAGGCCCTCACGGGCGGCGGCGTCGAAACCGATGAGGGCGCGGAAGACCTTCGGGGCGGAGCGGGCGAGGTCCAGGCGGGTCGCCGTGGCGCTGACAGGAGCGTTCGGGTGCGTCGTCATGCGACAAATCTACGAGCCGGAAAGACCCCCTGTAGAGTGCATTTCCATGGCGAAATCGTGGGTCAATTCCGCGGAGCGGATCGGCGCCGATCTGCATCTGGAGCTGGCGGGCGGCGGTGGCCGGCGGGCCGCCCTCATCGACGCGCTGCGGGAGGCCGTGCGCGGCGGGCGGCTCGCCCCCGGCACCCGGATGCCGCCGTACCGCTCGCTCGCCGCCGACCTCGGGGTCGCCCGGAACACGGTCGCGGACGCGTACGCGGAACTGGTCGCGGAGGGCTGGCTGACCGCGCGCCAGGGCTCGGGCACCCGGGTCGCCGACAGAACCCGGCCACTACGGGCGCAGCCGCCGCGACACGCCGGGAACGGCCCGGTTACGGCACCTCCACGCGCGCGTGCGCCCCGGCACGACCTGCGGCAGGGCACTCCCGACACGTCGGCGTTCCCGCGCGCGGAATGGCTGGCGTCCTACCGACGGGCGCTCCGGCGGGCGCCCGACGAGGTGTTCGGGCCCGGTGATCCGGCCGGCCGAGTCGAGTTGCGGGAGGCGCTCACCGAATACCTGGCACGCGCGCGTGGCGTACGCACCGCACCCGACCGGATCGTGATCTGCTCCGGCTTCGCGCACGGGCTGCGGCTGCTGTTCGGCCAGGGTGGCGGCGGACCGCTGGCGGTGGAGGCGTACGGACTCGGCTTCCACCGGGAGCTGCTGCGGGCGGCCGGCGTACGGACCGTGCCACTGCCGGTCGACGAACACGGCGCACGCGTCGGGGAGTTGGCGAGGGAGCGGGCCGTACTGCTCACGCCCGCGCACCAGTTCCCCACCGGCGGCCCGCTCCACGCCGAGCGCCGGGCCGCCGTGATCGACTGGGCACGCGCGCGTGGCGGGGTGGTCCTGGAGGACGACTACGACGGCGAGTTCCGCTACGACCGCAAGCCCGTCGGCGCCGTCCAGGGCCTCGACCCTGAGCGGGTGATCCTCCTCGGCTCGGTCAGCAAGAGCCTGTCCCCCGCACTGCGCCTGGGCTGGCTGGTCCTGCCGGAGCGGTACGTCGAGGGCGTGCTCGCGGCCAAGGGCGAACGCGAGGCCTGGGCGAGCGTCCTCGACCAGCTGAGCCTCGCCGACTTCATCACATCGGGGTCCTACGACCGTCATGTGCGGCGGATGCGGCAGCGGTACCGGAGCCGCCGTGACCGCCTCGTCGCGGCGCTCGCCGCTCGGGCCCCGCACATCGAGGTCACCGGGGTCTCCGCGGGCCTGCACGCGGTGCTGCGGCTGCCGCCCGGCACGGAGCGCTCCGCGCTGAAGGCCGCCGCGTGGCAGGGCGTCGCGCTGGACGGACTGGCCGCGTTCCGGCATCCGGAGGCGGCGGCCACGGGGCCGGGGGCGGGAGTTCAGGACGGTCTCGTCGTGGGGTACGCGACGCCCTCGGAGGCCAAGTTCGGTGCCGCGCTGGAGGCACTGTGCGAGGTGCTCCCGCCCGGCGGCCTGAGGGGTTCCTCTGCTGCCGGATGAGCGGCCCTACCGCCCGGCTCCACCTGCGGAGGAGGCGGGGCGTACTGCGCCGGTACGAGTCGTCCGGCGCGGTCTCCTCCCGGCTCACGAAATCCACCGGCGGTGGGCCGGAAATCACCTTCCGGCCGATGCGGAACCCAACGGCGGTGGGATCCTTGGCGCAGGAGGCGAGTTGTCGTCGGGCCCGGGGTGGGGCCGGACGCGGCCCGCCCCCAACCTTCGTTCCGCCGTCAGGCGCGGGGCCACCCCCGCGCGTCCCCCCTGTTGGCGGTCGGTCCTGGAGGGGGTTGATAACGACGCTCGACGAACGTCATGGAGAGGGCGCGCGCGAGGCGGCGGGAGCGCAGGGGGCCGAGGGGCCGTACCGCCCGGCCGCCGCAGTCCCCCTCGATCAGCCCGCTGCCGCACTGCCCGGGCTCGCCGGTTCCAAGGCGGCCAACCTCGCCCGGGCGGCCCGGGTCACCCATGGCTGCCATTGTCCCGCCCTCGCCCCGACTCGCTCTGCCCGCACGCCGATTGCCGAGACGCGCGATGAGGGTTCTCCTCACGATCGTCCTCGGCTACGTCGCCCTGTGGGCCACCGGCGCACTGGGCATCCTCGCGCTGTCGTACTGGGCGCGCGAGGAGACCCCGGCACCGCCGGGCACCCGTCGTCGATCTGCGCGCCGAGGACCTGACCGCGGCCCAGCTCGCCGAACCGCGCAGGGCCGGGCTGACCGTCGTACGACTGCCGATCCGGGACGGGCAGACGCCGGCTCCCGTGCAGGTACAGCGATTTCTGAGGGTCGTGGGATCCGCGGGCGGGCCGGTGTTCGTGCACTGCGGGGCGGGGGTGGGCCGTACCGGGACGATGGCGGCGGCGTATCTCGTGCGGACCGGAGAGAAGACGCCGACGAGGGCGGTCCGGCGGAATCTCGCCGTCGGACCGCCCTCGATCGAGCAGATCTACTACGCGCTGAGCCTCGGCCCCGGCCGGCCGGAGCAACCGCCGTTCCCGGTGGTCGCCGTCAGCCGGCTGGTGGACGCGCCGCGACGCATGCTGTCGTGGTTCTGAAATAAGACATCTCGGGATACCGGGTGATCAAGTCAGTACCAAAATAAGCAGGTTCGGTAAGGAAAAAGCATTCAGCACAGCTGGGTCGCAGGTCGGGTCAGGACAGCAGGAAATCCGCCTCGCCCGCTTTCGCCCCCTCTATGAAGGCCGTCATCTCGTCGGTGGTGTAGATAAGTGCCGGCCCGTCCGGGTCGGTGGACTGGCGGACGGCGATCCGGCCGTCGGCGAGCTTCATCGCCTCCAGGCAGTTGCCGCCGTTGCCGCCGCTCCACGGCTTGTGCCAGCCTTCGCTTCCCAAGTCCCGCGCGGGCATACCGTTGTAGACGCTCATACGCGGCTTGATGCGATCCATTCACAGCTCCTTGCGGAGATCCTTGAGGATCTCCTTCGTGCGATGTGCCGTAGCGGCCTGCGCCGCCATGCGGTCCATGACCTCGAGATGGGTCGCCACCTCTTCGCGCGCGTCCAGATAGACGGCGCCGGTCAGGTACTCGCTGTAGACCATGTCCGGCAGTTCCGGCATGGCAAATCGGAACAGCACGAAGGGCCCGTACGTGCCCGGGTGCGGCCCCGAGGAGAACGGGGCGACCTGCAGGGTCACGTTGGGCAGCTTCGTGGCGTCGAGCAGTTTGTCGATCTGGGCACGCATCACCTCCGGGCCGCCGACATGGCGGCGCAGGGCGGTCTCGTCCATGACGGCCCAGAAGCGGGGCGCGTCGGGACGCGTCAGCAGGTCCTGGCGCTGCATGCGCAGCGCGACATGGCGCTCGATCTCGTCGGGCTCGGTCTGGCCGATGGCGCCCGACAGCAGCACACCGCGCGCGTACTCCTCGGTCTGCAGCAGCCCGGGCACGAAGTGCGGCTCGTACGACCGGATGAGCGCGGCGGCGCCCTCCAGGCTGACGTACATCGAGAACCAGCCCGGCAGGATGTCGTGGAAACGCTGCCACCAGCCGGGTCTGTTGGCCTCCTCGGCCAGCCGCACGAAGGCCGCGGCCTCCTCGTCGGAGACGCCGTAAGACTTCAGGAGGAACTGGAGGTACGGGATCTTGAGGGAGACCTCGGCCATCTCCATACGACGGACCGTGGCGGGCGCGACGCGCAGGACCTTGGCGGCCTCCTCGCGCTTGAGCCCGGCGCGTTCCCGCAGGTCCAGCAGGCGCCGGCCGAGGACGACCTGGCCGACCGTCGGTGCGGACCGCGGCTCGCTCACGCTCCACCTTCCCCCCAATGAGTCCCGTACGGCGAATGAGCCCGGCGCTTGAATCCTGACAGCCCTGCGGCGCCATTCGAAGACTCATTCGAAGATCGGGAGGGACCTCCGGAGATTCCAACTGGCGCCGCGCGACGTTCTGTTGCGAGCAGTGTGCCACGACCGTGCAGAGCGTCATACGGCACTCTGCATTTTTCATAGTGACACTTGCCAAGTGTTCACGGCGGGGCGATAGTTGCAAGCGTGATTCCGTCCGCGCCCTTAGGAACAGACGCCGCCGCAGGCCTCCTCGGTCTCGGTGCCGCCACGGGAGCCGCCCCAGGTGGGGCCGCTGCCGAGCGCCGGTTCCGGTTCGAGCTGGCCGCCCATCCGGGTTCCCCCGCCCAGGCGAGACGCCTGACGCGGGCCCGGCTGTCCGGCTGGTCCGTGTGCGAGGACACCTGCGACACGGCGGTTCTGGTCGTCTCCGAGCTGGTCACCAACGCCATCGTGCACACCGCGAGCAGCCACATAGTCTGCGAGCTGCACGACGGCGACGACCTGGTGCGGATAGCCGTCCGTGACGAGGGCTGTGCTCCTGGCGAGCCGCATCCGTCCCCGCAGCGGCCCGACGAGGAGCACGGGAGGGGATTGCTTCTCATCGACGCGCTGTGCCGGGCCTGGGGCGCAAAGGAACACGGACCCGGCCTGCTCGTCTGGGCCGACCTGCCCCGGCAGGCCGACCCGACCCACGGCCTCCACCCGGCCCCCGGCCACGACAGTTCCATACCGCGCAACGACCTGGGGTGGGGCGCACGACCCAAACCGGTGCCGTCGGGCGGTACGGGCGACGAGGACGAGGCGACGGCACACTTCGGGGCCTTCGAGAATCTGGGCGTATTTCCGGGACGGGGGCATGGGGATGCCTCCCGCGGGCATGGGGGTGCCGGCGGCTTCGGAGGCCTGGATCTCGGCGGCTTCGGGGGCCGGGAACACGGAAACGGGGTGGGTCCCGGCAGCGGGACCGGCTCCGTACACCGGAGCCGGGAGGTCGCCGGACACTTCGGGGAGCCGGGCCGGGAGGACACAGGAACCTCCAGAGGCCGGGGCCACCTGGACGCCGGCGACCTCCCGGACTCCGCGGACACGGCGGGCACCGGGGATGTCGGCGGGTTCGGGGACTTCGGGTCGGGGGTCGCATGGGTCTGAGCGGCGCATCCGGTCCCGGCCAGGTACTCAGTCTCGACACGCTGGTCCGTCTGGGGCGCGCGCTGCACGGACCGGGCACGCCCCGGCGACTGCCCGTCCCCGAAGGCATGACGGCCCCGCTCGGCTGCGACGCCGTGGCGGTGCCCGCCCGTTTCGGACCGCTGGTCCTGCCCCGGCTGCCGCGCGTCGGCTGTGTCTACGCCGACGAGGCGCACTGGTGGTGGATCGTGCCGTCCGACTCCGACTACGCCCTGGACTGGCCGGCGCCGGCGCGATACACCACCGGCGCGCTGGTGCCGGACGCGCCGCGCGCGCCCGGCCTCATTCATCGGCCTGACGGCAAGCTGCCGTATACGCCGCCGATTCCGTTGTATCTGGCTGTTTGCCGGGTGACGGGGGCTACGCCTTCCTGGTCGCGGCCCATTAGCGCGTAGCGCTCCGCGGGGTGGGCGGTTTTTCGTCTGCGGGTTCGGTGGGGGCTGGGCGCGCCCACGCGGCGGAGCCGCATATCGACACAGCCCCGCGCCCCTGACGGGGCACGCCCATCGCAGCCTCTCCCGGCGTACGCCCGCGCGTCCGCAAACCCCTTCCCACGCGCTCTCCCCCACACCGCCCCGCCCCGCGATAGTGGCCGTTCGTCCGCTATCGGGGGAGGTCGACGGTGGGAAGCAAGGGTGACTCGGGGCAGGCGGGGCCGTCCGCGTCGGAGCAGCTGCTCTTCGGTGGGCCCTTGCGCTACGACATGGGATGGAACCAGCACACCGACGCGTTCCTGGAGCTGGGCTTCCGGGCCATGGTGACGCGGTTGCCGGCGATGCTGGGGTCGAGTTTCCGGCTGGCCTGGCAGGCCGATCCACGGGCCGCGCGGATCGTGCTGGCCGCCGAGGCGGGCCGGGGTGTCACGCAGGCGGTGAGTCTGCTCGCGGTCAACAGCGTGCTGGGGCGGCTGATCACCGGCGGCGCGATCGCGGACCGGCTGCACGGTGCGGTGCCGGCGCTGGTCACGATGGCCGCCGTGCTGCTGGTGGGCGCGCTGCTGCGGGCCGCGTCGACGTATGCGACGGGCCGGCTGGAGCCGAAGGTGGAGCGGGTCGCCACCGAGCTGTATCTGGAGCGGGCGGCGGCCGTGGAGCTGGCCGCGATCGAGGACCACGCGTTCCACAAGCTGCTGGACACCGCGCAGTACGGTGCCTCCTCGGCCCGCCGGATGATCTCGCTGGCGACGCGGGTGATGAACGCGGTGATCTCGCTGATCGCGGCGGCCGGTGTGCTGACCGTGCTGCATCCGGCGCTGCTCCCGCTGCTGGTGACGATGACGCTGCCGAGCGCGTGGGGTGCCCTGACGAACGCGCGCCGCCGCTACGAGTCGTTCCACATCTGGGTGCAGCACGCCCGCGCCGGCCATCTCATCAGCGGTCTGCTCACCGAACCGGAGGCGGCGCCGGAGATCCGGGTCCACGGGGTCGGCCCGTTCCTGCTGCGCCACTTCCACGCGATGTCGGAGAGCGCGGAGGCGGAGCAGGCCCGGCTGGCCCGGCTCGCGGCCCGTACCGGTCTGATCGCGGCGACCTGGACGGGCCTCGCGACGGCGGCGACGTACGCGACGCTGGGCGGGCTGCTGCTGTCCGGTGCGATGGCGCTGTCGGTGGCGGGTACGGCGGTGATCGCGATCCGCACCGGTTCCGGGAGCCTCGACACGCTGGTGCTTGCGGTGAACCAGCTGCACGAGGAGGCCCTGTTCGTGGGCGATCTGCAGAAGCTGTACGAGGAGGCGGCCGAGCGGGCGATTCCGGTCGGCGGGGCGGCGCTGCCCGAGGAGCCGCGGGAGATCCGCTTCGAGAACGTCACGTTCAGCTACCCGGGCGAGTCCACCCACCCCGCGCTCGACGACGTCACGCTCAGGCTGCCGCTCGGCCGGATCATCGCGCTGGTCGGCGAGAACGGCTCCGGCAAGACGACCCTGGTCAAGCTGCTGGCCGGGCTGTACCGGCCGGACCGGGGCCGGATCCTGTGGGACGGCGTCGACGCGGCGACGGCGGACCGGCACCAACTGGCCGACCGGATCGCGATGGTGGCGCAGAACTTCAAGCGGTGGCCGTTCACGGCCCGCGTCAACGTGGCCATCGGGCGGTCCGCCGCGCCGCTCACCGAGGAGCGGCTGGCCGGTGCGCTCGCCGAGGCCGGTGCCGAGGAGGTGATCGCGGATCTGCCGCGCGGCCTGGACACCCTGCTGGCCCGCAACTTCAGCGGCGGACACGAACTGTCGGGCGGCCAGTGGCAGCGCCTCGGTATCGCCCGGGCCGCCTACCGCAAGGGCCGCATCCTGATCGTGGACGAGCCGACCGCGGCCCTCGACGCCCGTGCCGAGCTGGAGGTCTTCGAGAAGATCCGCGCGCTGGCAGGCACCGGACAGACGGTCGTCCTGATCACCCACCGGCTGGCGTCCGTACGCCACGCGGATCTGGTGCACGTCCTCGACCAGGGGCGGCTGGTGGAGTCCGGGACGCCCGACGAACTCCTGCTCAGCGGCGGTGTCTACGCGGAGCTGTACGCGTTACAGGCGGACCAGTTCACGGCGAAGGTGCCCGCCCCGAAGGCGGGCTGACGGGTCAGGCAGCCACGTCCACGGTGCCGGCGCTCCGCACGATCACCAGAAACATGTCGGTCGCGATGTCCATGACGACCTCGGCGGGCAGCCCTTCCAGACGGCGTGCCTGCGCGAACTCCTCCGCCGGCCACGAGCCACGCGGCCCGCCGGCGGGAAAACGCTGAAGCACCGTTCGCCCGTTCACCCTGTACCTCCCTGTCGTGCTGAACTCGGAGAGCTTCGTGAAGCCTCGTAGAGTTAAACGCCGACAGTACGGTGAACGGCTCGCGAAGTGACGGTACTGAGACATAGTCGACACCTGGCCACACATCTTCGGCACAGGTTCCCGTAACAGGTTTAAGGTATGCGGTCCCCGTACTCGTCTCAGTCCTCGTACTCGTCGTGATAGCGGATGCGCTCGCTGCCCGCGGGGGCCCCGAGCGCCGATGCGCGCCCCTTCGGCTGCTCCCACTCCTCCTGCCGCCCCAGCGCGGTCAGGTCCAGGAAGGACGTGGTCGAACCGAGCCCGTCGAGCCCGCGCTCGTAGGTCGAGTAGGTGTGGAACACCCGGTCGCGGTCCCGCAGGAAGCAGCTGACCCCGGGCCGCTCGACGGGCTCCCCGTCCCCGACGAGCGTCACGTCGAAGTCCCAGTTGAACTCCCCTCCGAAGGACGAGTACCAGGGCACCGTCCACCCCATCCGCGCCTTGAACGGCAGGATCTTCGTGTACGGCGCCCTCGACACGGCGGCGAACGTAGTGCCGCGCGCCTTCAGATGGGCGAGATGTCCGATCTGGTCGAGGAATGCCGAGCAGCTGCGGCAGCCCGCCTCCCACTCGGGCGCGAACATGAAGTGGTAGACGACGAGTTGGCCGCGCCCTTCGAAGAGGTCGAGCAGGGTGGCCTTCCCGTCGCCGCCCTCGAAGAGATATTCCTTGTCGATCTCCACCATGGGCAGCCCGCGCCGCTCGGTGTTGAGCGCGTCCCGCGCGCGCGTGGCCGCCTTCTCCTTGCCGAGCAGTTCCTCGCGCGCCGCGCGCCACTGCACACGCGAGACGATCTCCGGAAGCGACATGGGCCCTCCTGTGACAACGGTCCGTTGAGGGGTGGACCGGAGCACGGACCGGAACTCATCGCTGCCGCGAGAAACTTCTGGAGATTCGTCAGAAACTTCTAGAGATTCGTCGCGTACGACACCGGGAGCGCGAGCAGTCCCCGCGCGCGCAGCGAGGGCCGCCACCGCACCTCGCCCTCCCCCAGCTCCAGCCGGGGGAAGCGCTCCAGCAGGGCGGCGAGCGCGATCTCGGTCTCGGCGCGGGCCAGCGGCGCGCCCAGACAGTAGTGGATGCCGTGGCCCAGCGCGAGATGCCCGGTGGTGTCGCGGGTGAGGTCGAGCCGGTCCGGGTCGGGGAAGCGGTCCGGGTCGCGGTTCGCGGCGGACGCGGACACCCAGACCGTCTCGCCGGCGGGGATGGTGACCCCGCCGATGGTGACGTCCTCGACGGGGAAGCGCCGGATGGCGAGCAGCGCGGGCCCTTCGTAGCGCAGGAACTCCTCCACGGCGGCCGGGATTTGGGTGGGGTCCTTGCGCAACGCGGCCAGTTGCTCGGGGTGTTGCAGCAGAGCGAGCATGGCGTTCCCGATGAGCTGAACCGTGTTCTCGTACCCGGCGAAGAGGATCAGGAAGGCCAGCGACATCAGCTCGTCCTCGCTGAGCCGGTCGCCCTCGTCGCGTACGGCGGTCAGGTCGGAGAGCAGGTCGTCGCCGGGCTCCTCCCGTTTGTCGGCGAGGAGTCGGGTGAAGAAGCCGAGCATCGCGACGATCGCCTGCTTGCCGGCCTCGGGCGGTGTCCCGGGGGCGGGCGCGACCAGGGTGTCGGTCCACACCCGGAAGTCCCGCCGGTGCCGGTCGGGCACGCCGAGCAGGTCGCAGATGACGGTGATGGGCAGGGGCGCGGCGTAGGAGGCGATGAGGTCGGTGTCGCCGTTCTCCCCCAGTGCGTCGAGGAGTTGGTCGGCGGTGCGCCGAACGGGCGTACGGAGCTGCTCGGTTCGGCGCGGGGTGAAGGCACGGCCGACCAGGCGGCGGACGCGGGTGTGGTCCGGCGGGTCCATGTTGAGGAGGTTCGCGTCGAGCGCGGGCGGCAGCGCGAACCCCTTGTAAGTCCCGGCCGTGGCATGCCTCTTGTCCAGCGAGAGCCGCGGGTCGGCCAGCGCCGCCCGGACGTCCTCGTACCGGGTGACGAGCCAGGCGGGGGTGCCGTCGGGGCCGGCGATGCGGTGCACGGGGGCGCTGTCGCGCAGGCGCCGGTACACGTCGTACGGGTGGTCGAGAAGGCCGTCCGCGAGATCCATGGAGGACAGCCTAGAGGCAGCTCAGGTGTCGTATTCCTGAATGCGCCGGCCGTGGCTCCGGTCGACGAGCGCGGGCAGCCGATCCCCCAACTCCCGTACGACGGCGGGCACATCGAGGGTCAGCAGCTCTCGGTCGCGCATCAGGACCCGGCCGTCGACGATCGTGGTGCGGACGTCGGCGGAGCGGGCGCTGTGCACGAGGGTGGCGGCGAGGTCGTGGACGGGCTGGGTGTGCGGACCGGTGAGGTCGACGAGGATCAGGTCCGCCCGCCGCCCCGGCGCGATGGACCCGATCGAGTCACCCAGTCCGACCGCCCGGGCACTCTGGAGGGTGGCGTGGTGCAGCGCCTGACGGGACGTCAGCCAGCGCGGGTCGCCCTCGGTCGACTTCTGGACGAGGGACGTGAGGGCCATCGACTCCCACACGTCGAGGGAGTTGTTGGAGGCGGCGCCGTCCGTGGCCAGTCCGACCGGGATGCCGATGGCGCGCAGGGCGCGGATCGGAGTGGTGTCGGGCCAGCCGAACTTGAGGTAGCCGCGGGGTGCGGTGGCGACCGCGACACGGCCGGTCGCGCGCTCCAGGACGGGCAGGTCGCGGTCGATGATGCCGGTGCCGTGGGCGATGAGCAGGTCGGTGCCCAACAGGCCGGTGCGGTCGAGGACTTCGATCGGAGTGACGCCGTGGCGGGCGAGGCTGGTGTCGGTCTGGTCGCGGTTCTCGGCGGCGTGGAGGTGGACGGGGAGGCCGTGTTCCAGGGCGAGTCGGGTGGTGGCGGCGAGGTCGGCGTCGGTCACGGTGTACGGGGCGTGCGGGGCGAGGGAGGTGGTGATGCGGCCGTCGGCCGAGCCCCGGTGCCGTAGCGCGAACTCCACCGACTTCTCCCGGCCTTGAGGTCCCTGGGAGGAGAAGTAGGCCTCGCCGAGGTGGGCGCGGATCCCGCACTCGGCGACCACGGCGGCGACCGTGTCCATCGAGAAGTAGTGGTCGGCGAAGCAGGTGACCCCGGCGCGGACCATCTCGGCGCAGGCGAGCCGCGCCCCCAACTCCACGTCTTTTTCGGTGAGGTTGGACTCGACGGGCCAGACGACGTCGTTGAACCACTCCTCCGTGGGCAGGTCCTCTGCGAGCCCGCGCAGCGCGACCATCGGCGCGTGGGTGTGGCAGTTGATCAGCCCCGGCATGGCGACCTGCCCGCGCGCGTCGAGGTGTTCGACGGCGGCGAGGCCGGCCACGTCCGCCGCGCTCGTCACCGACGCGACGAGCCCGTCCCGTACGACGATCGCGGCGTCCTCCCGGAACCCGATCCGCTCTTGATCGTCGTGCACGAGGACGATGCATCGGGTGATGATGAGATCGGCGGCAGCTTCGGTTCGAGAGGGCCTCATCACGCCAACGTACGACGCCGTCCTCGCGTCGCGTGAGCCGAACCGCTCATCCCGGCGTTGCGCTGGCCCGGACCGGTCCGGGCCAGCACCCTTGGCTCAGGACAAGGCTTCTGGAAGGAGCCCGACATGCTCCTCGGCACCTGGAACCTGGAGAACCTGTACCGTCCCGGCGGCCCGTTCGGCCCCAAGGACAAGGCCACCTACGAGACGAAACTCGCCGCCCTGGCCGCGGTGATCACGGAGCTGGACCCGGTGTTGCTGGGCGTCCAGGAGGTCGGGGAGCCCGAGGCGCTCCAGGACTTGGCCGGGATGCTGACCGGCGAGTGGCACATCGCCCTGTCCACGCATCCGGACGGCCGGGGCATCCGGGTCGGCTTCCTCAGCCGTACAGCACCACAGGTGATCGCCGACACAAACGCGTTCCCGGCGAAGTTTCGCCCGGTGCAGTCCGACGACTCGGGCGGCCAGGAGTCGGCCGCGGGCCGCGGCTTCCTGGCGGTGGAGGTCACGACGGACACCGGCGCGCTGACCGTAGCGGTCGCCCATCTGAAGTCGAAGCTGCTGACGTACCCGGGGAACCGTTTCTTCCCCCACGACGAGGGTGAACGGGCCCGGTACGGCGCCTACGCCCTCTACCGGCGGGCCGCCGAGGCGGCGACCCTGCGGGCGCTGGCCGACGAACTGCTGGCCGGTGACGGCCGTACCCGGGACGTGGCGGTACTCGGCGACATGAACGACGAGGTGCAGGCGGCCACCACACAGATCCTGCTCGGCCCGCCCGGCTCCGAGATCGGCACACCCGGCTACGACCGGCCGGACCAGGGCGACGCGGTCCGGCTGTGGGACGTGGCCCCGCTCATCCCCGCCGACCAGCGCTACTCCCGGATCGACTCCGGGCGCCGCGAACTGATCGACCACATTCTGGCCAGCCATCACCTGGTGCACCGGGTGACGGCGGCGGGGACGGGACTGCCCGGTGCGCAAGCGCCCCAACTGCCGTCCGTGGGACCGGATCCGGCGGCGCGGCGCGAGGCGCCGGGGTCGGACCACGCACCGGTGTGGGTGCGGGTGGAGTGACCGGGACGGTCCAAGTGGCTATACCGCGACCGGGAGTTCGATGGCGCGCAGCCCGACCCGTCCCCGCCCCCGCTCGAACTCCTCCAGCAGTTCGGTGAGTTGCTCGATGTGCCGACGGGTGAGCCGTCCCGTGTCGTCGAGGTGGACGGCGCAGGCGGTGGTGGTGTCGACGAGCCGTTCGAGGACGGCGGCGACCTCGTCGGTGCCCTCCGTGTGCCGGGCGAGGGCGGGGAGTTCGGCTGCCGAGACGGCGATGGCGCCGCGGGCCTCGGCGAGCGTGCGGTAGGCCTCGCGGCGCAGGGTCCAGCGCTCGGCGCGGTCGCCGGACTCGCTCAGCACGTGTACGAGGTAGGCGTGCGCGGCGTCGCCCGCCGCCGCGAGCCGGGCGCGCACTCCCCCGCCGCTCTTCCCCGGCATCGGCAGATGCCCGACGATCAGCACGATCGCGCAGGCCATCAGCGTCTCCCCGATCCGGCCTGCGGAGGCCTGCGGTTCGCCGCCGACCATCACGAGGGAGAGCACGAGGACGGTGACGACGGCGGTCTGCGCGGCGAAGTGCCGGGTGGCGACGGGAATGAGCGCCCCGCTGAGCGCCACGAGCGCGACGAGCCCCTCGGGCCGGGGCAGCACGGCGGCGAACCCGGCGAAGAGCAGCGCCCCCAGCACGGTCCCCGCCGCCCGGCACAGCACCCGGGAGGCGAGCGGTCCGAGGTCGGGCTTGACGAGGAAGACGGCGGTGGCGGGCAACCAGTACCAGTGCTCGTGCAGCCCGTACCAGCGGGCCTGGTGCAAGGCCTGCGCGACACCGGCACTGGCCCCGAAGCAGAGGGCGACCCGCAGCCCGTACTCCCGCCCTCCGGCCCCAAATGCCGTACGAAGCAGATCAGTTGCCGTCCGCCTCCGCGTGTGCAGATCACTCCCCTCCGCCTGGTCGAAGGCGTCGGCGGCGTGCAGCAGGGCGTCGTCGAGGGCGCGCAGCGCGGGCGCGGAACGGTTCGGGGCGGGCAGCGGCCCGGTGTGCGCGTTGTCGCGCACGGCGGCGGCGAGTCGACGCGGCCCTTCGCCCACCCGGGCCGACACCGCCTCCCCCGCCCAGGCGAGCGCGGTCGCGGCCTCGGCCAGCGGCAGCGCGGCGGCGTACTGCCCGTGCAGCCGCCGCTCGGCCGCGGAACTGGCGTACCGCCGCAACCGGGGCCCGGCAAGGGCGTCCTGCGCGTGATCGAGAGCGGCGGTGAGCGCGGCGCGCCGGGCCGTCGCCTCCGGACCGCCGGTGGCGTCGAGCAGCGCGGCGATCGCGTCGTACACGGCGGCTACGGCGTCCCGCTCGCCGTCGAAGCGGTAGTCGCCGGCGATGGCCCCGGGCGTGGGCAGTGCCAGCCGCAGCCCGACCAGCCAGGCGGCCCCGGCGAGAAACGCGAGGGCCCGCTGCCAGCCCGGTTCGGGCAGGGGCATCCCGGCACCGATGGCGGAGGCGACGAGCAGTTGCGTACCGGCACCGGACGCGACCGGCCCGATGGCGCTGAACCCGCCTGCGACCAGCCCGATCCCGGTGAGGAGAAGCGTCAGCGTGACAGCTCCGACATGCTCCCCGGCATAGGTCCCGACGAGCAGCCCCGAGGCGCCCGCGAGGGCGGGCCCGCCGAGCCGCTTGACGGAGGCCCGCCGACTGCCGGGCCGGTCGTTGATCCCGGCGAGCATCGCCCCGAGCGCGGCCAGCACCCCGAGGGACGTACGCCCGACGAGCACGGCGACGAGGAGAAGCGGCCCGGCGGACAGCGCCCCCCGCGTGACCGCGCTCCAGGGAACCGGCCCGCGCTGGGCCCGGAGCGTGTGGGCGAGCCAGGGTGGAAGGGAGACCGCGACGGTACGACGGGACACAGGGCTCCTGTCTTGACGAGGGCGGGGTGTGCCTTCGGGCGACGGTGGCCGGGGCGGAGACTGAGGCTGTGTGTCCACGGTAGTTCGGGGACTTGTGCGGAACGGGCCGGTGGTATTTCGGGGGTGTGAAGGTTGGCCGGTGGGGGGCTTTCTTTATGAACGCAACGCCCGGAACACAGCTTCCGCTTCCTTATGCGCGCAGCGCCTGGAGAACTGCTTCCGCGTCGGAGACCGCACGGGTGAGCGCCTCCGGTTCCGGGCGCAGCCCCGCCACGATGTCGTCGACGCGCCGCAGCCCGGCCCGCTCCAGCAGCCGCTTCTCGTTCGTCACCCACTCCCCGCGCCCCGCCAGCACACCGTGCCCGGCCTGTACGGCGGCCACGGCGAGCGCGCCGGCGACCTCGGTGAGGCGGCCCTTCGGCGCGTGGTTGTCCCGCGCATACGCGAGGGTGGCGCGGGCGGTGCCGTGCCAGCGTTCGGCGGCGGAGTGCCGCAGTTTCTCGGGATACGTGTCGGGGCGGGGCAGTTCACCCCGCAGCACATGGTTGATCGCGAGTTCGGCGACGACCAAGTAGCTGGGGATTCCTGCGAGATGGAACAACAACGGCTCCACCCGGAAACGCCCTTCCACCGCCTCCGCCAACTCCCGCTCCACCACGTCCAGATCGCGATAGTGCACGTCGACCCGCCGCCCGTCGACGGTCAGCCAGGCACCCCCGTTGAAGACTCCCCCGCCCCAGCCGCCGACCTCTGAGACCTCCCCCTCCCAGCCGAGGGCGCGGAGTTCGGCGGGGTCGAAGGGGCCGCGGTAGTAGACCGCCAAGTCCCAGTCGCTGTCGGGGCGGTGGGTGTCCTGGGCGCGGGAGCCACCCAGGGCGACTGCTCGCACGGTCGGCAATTCGGCGAGAAGGTCCGCGACTCCGCCGAGGAACGTCTCGTCTTCGATGGTCACTGGACGGACCCCATGGCCCGCACGTCCGACTCGGGAGCCAGCTGCCCCCAGCCGCAGCTCACCATGTGCGTCACCAACGCGGTGCCACCCGCCGACGTGGGTGGGGACAGCTTCGCATCCACCAAGTCCAGCCCCTTTCCGCGCAGTTCAAGACTCCACGGTAGTCCGACCCTCGGCGCGGGGAGGCTGCTTTCCGTGGTGTCAGGAAGCGGGCCTGTCGGTCGAGGAGATCTGCGCGGCCTCCTGCCGGGACCAGCTCTCGTCCTTGACCCCGACGAGCTTGATCAGACCGGTGGCGCTGCGGGAGTTGAGGGCGTCCACGTAAGCCTCGACGGCGTGGCGTGCCCCATCGGGGGATCCGGAGGATACCGAGTGGGGGAGTTCGGCCTTGTCGTCATGGGTCGAGCAGCCGGTGACGACGGCCAGCACGGCCAAGAGACGTCGACGTTCCACAGTGCGCTCCTCCGACTTGGCGGTGTCGGACGCGCTGCTGTCGGGCAGCGGGGTGGTGTCGGCCGCGTCCTCCTTCACGCAGGAGCAACGGCTCGCGCAGTGTGGTCAGTTCGGTGCGCATCGCCTCGGCCTGCGGCCAGGCAGCGGTGAAGGGGCGTCGCGTGAAGCCGTCGGGCCGATTGTCAGTGGCACACGCTTCACTTGAGTGGTCACTGAGAGTCACCACGAGGGAGCGGTCGATGGCACCGTACGAAACGAATGAGAACGGGCAGGAGCAGGGGTCGGCGGGCGGCGACGACGCACGGGCCGCTCGTACACAGCTCTCATTGGCCGGGTTGCGCGCTCGGGGATGGACAGCCGGGATGGTGCGTCAACTGCTCGGTGGACCAGATCAGTTCCGGGTGAATCCGCATTTCCGGGCGGCCCCGCGGACCCGTCTGTACTGCGTGGAGCGGGTCGAGGCCGCCGAGCGGAGTGAGGAGTTCCGGGCCGTGTCGGCGGCTGCGAGCTGGCGGGACTGGCGGTCGAGCACCGCGATCGGCGGGGTGAGGAGGGGGGACGTGAGTCCGGGGGATACGAGCGAGGGGCACCCTCGGCGGATCCCGCGGCGGTCGAGAGCACCGATCCCGCCGCGCTCGACCGGTGGAAGGTCGACTATCTGCGTCACCGGTTGCTTCGCTACGACGACCTTCTGCACGGGCTCGGGAGTGCCGGGCGGGCCGCGGCCGAGGAGTTGCTCCGGCGGCGGCTCTACGTGGCCATCACCGAGGCGTACCCGCTCCTTGCACAGGAGTGCGAACGCCGGCTGTCTGAACGGGAGTGCGGTCCACCTCCGGAATGACATGCCTGGGCGATGTTCCCGGCACCCTTGGCCGGCCACGGGCAGCGGACCGTCCACCACCACCTGGGCCGCAAGATCGGGGTCTTCGAGCGGGTGGCACGGGAGGACGGCCGGCGAGTGGAGAGCCCGTATCCCTGCCCCTCCGCCTTCGGAGTCTCCGCGTCTCCGCGAAAATTGGGGTGCGATCAGCGTCGTCCCTGTGATCGGCTGCCCTCCGCGCCGCGCCGACCGCCGATTGTCGATCGACCGATCCCTGGGAGCCCCCGTGCTCGAACGCGTCACCGCCCCGGCCCTCTTCCCACCGCCCACGTACTCCCATGCCACCGTCGTCGAAGCCGGTACGAAGCTCGCCTTCCTTGCCGGGGCCGTGCCGCTCGGCGCCGACGGCAAGGTGGTCGGTGAGGGGGACGCGGTGCGGCAGGCCGAGCGGGTGCTGGTGAATCTGGGTGAGCAACTGCGGGCGGTCGGCAGCGACTTGGGGCATGTCGTGGCGACGGACGTGTACGTCGTGAGTAGTGAGCCCTCGGTGCTGTCCGCCGTGTGGGAGGTGGTCGAGGCATCCGGGCTGAGCGTGGGGCCGCACTCGTCCACGCTCGTCGGCGTGGCCTGCCTCGGGTACACCGGGCAGCTCGTGGAGATCACGGCGACAGCCGTCGTACCAGCCGTACCGGTCGCATCGTCCGTACCGGAAGAGGTGGCGCGGCCGTGAATCCCGACCCCGAGACCGTCGTCGCCCTCCGCCGGGCGACCGCCCCCGACGCGCGTCCCGCCGCCGACGTGTGGTTGCGGTCCTTCGCCGCCGCACTGCCGACCGTTGTCAGCCCGCGGTCCGCCGACGACGTGCGCGAATACTTCCGGGACGTCGTCGTGCCGCTGCGCGAGGTCTGGGTGGCCGACGCGGGGGACGGTGGCGGAGTCGTGGGGCTGATGGTGCTCAACGGCGGTCTGCTGTCGCAGCTCTACCTCGATCCGGACTGGCGCGGGCGCGGCCTCGGGGACCGGTTCGTGGAGCTGGCAAAGGAGCGGAGTCCGGTGGGCCTGCAGCTGTGGACCTTCCAGGTCAACAAGCCCGCCCACCGGTTCTACGAGCGGCACGGCTTCGTCGCCGTCGAGTTCACGGACGGCAGCAGCAACGAGGAACGGGAGCCGGACGTGCGGTACGTGTGGGAGCCCAAGTCCTAGGTCAGGGGCCTGCGTTGCGGGCCAGTTCCAAGGCGCACGACGGCCACCACTGGCCCGCTGCCGGGCCGCCCCGGCAGGTGCCGTCGGACTCACCGGGGCGTTTGATCCACAGGTAGGCGTCGAGAAGGGGGTTGTCCGTGCGGGTCGTCGGCGGGGTGTCCAGTGCGCGGCCCGGCGGATTGCACCACGCGTCGGTGCCGGAGTAGGGGCCGTTGCCGTTGCGGCTGGTGTCGATGACGTAGTGCTTGCCCGCGAGGTCCTTGGAGAGCTGGTCGCCGTACGCCGAACTCACCTTGTCCGTCCGGAAGTTGGAGACATTCAGGGCAACCCCGTCGGCACGGGCGACCCCGGACGCCTTCAGCGCGTCGACCAGTCGCCAGGCCTCGGGGATCCAGCCGGAGTTGCCGGCGTCGAGGTAGACGTGGGTGCGCGGCTGGCGTTTGAGGCGGTAGACGGCGTACGCGAGCAGGGCGTAGCGGTCGTTCGCCACGACCCGGGTGCAGTCGGCGACCACCTGAGCGACGGCGTCCGGTTCGACGATGACGTAGGCGCCCCGGTCACCGAGCGCGGTCGCGAACTCGTCGATCCAGGCGCGGTAGGCAGCCGCGGTGGAGGCGCCGCCCAGGGAGTACTGGCCGCAGTCGCGGTTCGGGATGTAGTACGCCACGAGTACGGCGACGCGGCCGGTGCGGACGGCGGCCGTGGTGCGGGCCCGCACGACGGCGCCGGGGTTCGGGCCGTTGAGCCACTCCGCGACCGGCCTGCCGGCGATACGGTCCAGCAACGCGGCGTCGGCTGTTCGGCCGTCCTCGCGCCAGGTGGTCGCTTGCTGCGCGGCTCGGGAGTCGGGATCGGTCCAGAAGGGTTCCGGTACTTCGCGAGTCGCCCCAGCACAGCAGAGTCCTGTGAGGAGTGTGGCGAGAAGGGCTCGGCGTACCGGCGTGGGCAAGGGTGACTCCGTTCTCGCCGGTGGTGATTCGTCCTTCCGGGAGTCTGCGGGGGTCGGTCCGCGAGTCGCTGTGGCGTCGGTCAGGTCGCTGCAAGATCACCCCTACGGATGCGATGCGCGCTACCGAGAGGGGTGCGACGTGCTGTCCGGCGACTGCGGCGCCGTCGTGGCTGGTCGCGCCCGCGCTGCGGAGCCGCATATCGATACAGCCCCGCGCCCCTTCAGGGGCGCCGCCCCCAGGTCCGTTTCTTCGGTACCGGGCTCGCATAGCTCCCCGCCCTGCTCGTCCTCAGCCCCAGCCCGACCAGCGACTCCGCCAGCTTCACCGCCGCGCCGACCCCGTCCACCACCGGCAGTCCCAGCTTCTCCCCCACCGCCCGTTGCAGCCCCGTCATTCCGGCGCAGCCCAGCACCAGCACCTCGGCCCCGGCCTCCCGGGCCCGCTCGGCCGCCGCGAGGAACGCCGTCTCTGTCCGTTCCCCGTCGTCCCCCAGGTCGAGCACGCTCAGCCCCGTCCCCACGACCGCCGCGCAGTTGCGACCCACCCCCGCCAACTCCAGGCTGTCCTCGATCTGGCCGCACGAGCGTTCCAGCGTGGTGACGACGCCGTACCGGCGGCCCAGCAGACAGGCCAGATGGGCAGCCGCCTCGGTGATGTCGACGACCGGTACGTCCACCAACTCCCGGACGCCTTCCCGTCCGTGCTCCCCGAAGCCGGCCATGACGACCGCGTCGTAGGACGGGCCGTCGTATGTCCGCAGCAGGTCCATGACGGCCGCCGCCGAGAGGTAGCTGTCGAGCCATCCCTCCGCCGACTCCGGTCCCCAGGCGGGGGTCAGTCCGGTCACGGTGGTGCCCGGGCCTGCGGCGGCCCGGGCACCTCGTACGATCTCTTCGGTCATCTCCTGCGTGGTGTTGCAGTTGGTGACGACGATGCGCACTCCGCTCAGACCTCCACCGGCTTGAGGGCGGGTTCGGCGGCGGCTCGCTCGGAGCGGCAGATCAGCAGGTACAGGCCGGCGCCGAGTGCCGTGCCGATGAACCAGGAGTACGGGGCGACATCGCTGAACGTCTTCACCAGTGCGAGTACGGCCGCGACGCCCGCCGAGGGCAGGAACGCCCACAGGGCCTTGGGGTTGACGCCCTTGCGGTAGTAGTAGCGGGAACCGGGGGTCGCGTCGAAGAGTTCGTCGACGTCGATACGGCCGCGCTTCACCCAGTAGTAGTCGACCATGATCACGCCGAACAGCGGGCCCAGGAAGGCGCCGAGGCCACCGAGGAAGTAGTTGACGACCGTGGGGTTCGAGAAGAGGTTCCACGGAGTGACGACCAGTGCCGCGACCGTGCTGATCATTCCGCCGATCTTGAAGGTGATCTTCTGCGGCCAGACGTTGGCCAGGTCGTACGCCGGGGAGACGAAGTTGGCGACGATGTTGACGCCCATGGTGGCGACGGCGAACGTGAACGCGCCCAGCACCATCACCCAGGTGTTGCCGACCTTGGCGACCAACTCGGCCGGGTCGGTAATGGCTTGGCCCCAGACCTCCAGCGAGCCGGCCGTGACGATCACCGAAACGACCACGAACGCCGTGGAGTTGATGGGCAGGCCCCAGAAGTTGCCGCGGCGGACGGTCTTGTAGTCCGGCGCGAAGCGGGAGAAGTCGCAGAAGTTGAGCATCAGCGTGCCGTAGGTGGCGAGGATCAGGCCGATCGCGCCGAACCACTGACGCCACTGCTCGCCGAACGAGACCGGGTGCGGGGTGGAGGTCAGCGAGATCGACCAACCGGCCTTCGCCAGCACCCAGATGGCCAGCGCGATCATCACCAGCCAGATCGCCGGGCCGCAGAAGTCCTGGAACTTCCGTACTGACTCCATGCCTTGACTGATGATCACCGCCTGGATCAGCCACAGGGTCACGAAGGAGACCCAGCCGAGGGCGTCAAGTCCCAGGAAGGAGTGGTGAGTCCAGGATTCCAGCCCCGGCCAGGCGGCCAGCAGCATCACGTTGACGGCGACGGAGGCCAGGTAGGTCTGGATGCCGTACCACATGATGGCGATCACGGCCCGGATCAGGGCCGGGATGTTGGCACCCCACACGCCGAAGCTGATGCGGCTGACGACCGGGAACGGGACGCCGTGCGCCTGTCCGATCTTCCCCATCCAGTTCATGCCGACGTAGATGAGCACGAAGCCGACGAGGAGGGAGGTGAAGACCTGCCAGACGTTCATGCCGAGGACCAGCAGGCCCGCGGCGAAGGTGTAGTTGCCGAGGTTGTGGACGTCCGACATCCACATGGCGAAGAGGTCGAAGACCTTCCAGTTGCGCTTGTCGGCGGGGGCGAGGTCTTCGTTGGTGAGCCGGGGGTCGGGGACGAACGCTGGTGTACCGGTGGCTTCGGCACGGTCGGCGAGGGACACGGGGCCTCCAGGGCAAGGGGACGGAGGTGCGAGGAGGGGTGGGGGGTGGGGTGGGAGAAGGGGGAAACAGGACGGCCGTCGACGTCGTTTGGTATACCAAACTTCGGTCATAGTCCTCCCGTCAACCGTTCCGACCGATGTCCCCACTGTTAACGCTCCGTAAAAGACCCCCGGAGTCGGCGAAGATGGCCCCATGAGCTCCATGACAGCGAAGATCGAACCCCTCGGGGCGGTGCGCGAACGCGTCCTGGCGACCCTGCGGCAGGACATCATCGCCGGTCGCCTCCGTCCCGGAGACCGACTGGTGGAGCGCGAACTGGCCGAACGCTTCGGGGTCTCGCGGGTGCCGGTCCGGGAGGCGATCCGGGCCCTGGTCGCGGAGGGCTTCGTCCTGTTCGAGTCGGCGCGCCGCACGGTCGTACGACGGCTGACCCCGACCGACGTCAAGGAACTGTTCGAGCTGCGCGAGGCGCTGGAGGTGTACGCGGCCGGGCTCGCCGCGTCCCGCGCCACTCCTCAAGCACTCGCCGAACTACGGGAGCTGCTGGACAGCGCGGCGGAGGCCACCAGGTCCGACGACGCCGAGGCGATCACCGATGTCAACACCCGCTTCCACGACCGCATCCTGGCGCTGGCCGGCAACAGCCTGCTGATCTCGGTCATGGAACCGGTCGACGGCCGACTGCGCTGGCTCACCCGGCAGAACGAGGAGTGGCCCCAACTCCTCACCGAGCACGAGGAGTTGTACGAGGCGATCGCCTCCGGCGACCCGGACCGCGCCCGCGCCCACGCCCTCAGCCACGTCCAGGCGAACTACCGCTCCACGGTGCGCCACCTCTTCGGTGACGAACTGGGCTAGCCGACCAACTTGGCTAACGGCGGGCGTACTTGTCCGTCGCCGCCACCAGCGCCTCCGCGACACCGGGCGCGCTCGCATCGTGCCCGGCCTCGTCCACGATCACCAACTCGCTCTCGGGCCAGGCATGTTGAAGCCGCCAGACGATACCGAGAAGGTTGCCGAGGTCGAGGCTGCCTTGGACGAGGGTGCCGGGGATGCCTTTGAGCAGGTGCGCGTCCCGGAGCACGACGCCCTCGTCGTTGTCCTCGCCGAGAAAGTGGTCGTTGCCGAAGTAGTGCGTGACGGTGCGGGCGAAGCACATACGGAACTCCGGGTCCTCGTACCGCTTTTCGGAGCGCGGTGGGGCGGGGATGATCGCCGTCTCCCAGTCGGTCCACGCACGTGCCGCCCGCTCCCGCACCGCCCGGTCGGGAGACTCGATGAGCTGGTTGAAGGCGGCGGCGAGGTTCCCGTCGCGTTCCCCCACGGGCAGTTCACCGACGAACCATTCGAACGCCTCCGGGAAGAGTTTCCCAAGTCCCCTGGTCAGCAAGGCCACTTCGCGATTGGATCCGGTGGCGACGCAGGTCAGCACCAGCTCGGACACCGCTTCGGGATGCGTCTGCGCGTACCGCAGTCCGAGCACCGACCCCCATGACGCGCCCCGCACCAGCCATCGTTCGATCCCCAAGTACCGTCGCAGCAGCTCCAGATCGGCGATCAGGTGAGCCGTCGTGTTCACGCTCATGTCGGTGTCGTAGGCGCTCGCGTGCGGGGTGGAGCGTCCGCACCCGCGCTGGTCGAGCAGCACGATCCGGTAGGCGGCGGGGTCGAAGAAGCGCCGGGGGTAAGGCGAACAGCCCGATCCCGGGCCGCCGTGCAGCACGACCGCCGGCTTGCCGTGCGGGTTTCCGCAGGTCTCCCAGTAGACGAGGTTGCCGTCTCCGACGTCGAGCATGCCGTGGTCGTACGGTTCGATCTCCGGATACAGGCCCATCCGGCGACCCTAACGTCCGCCGCGAAACCCCTGCCACCGGTTATGGCGCGGTCGGCAGCCCCGCCGCCCCGGCCGCCGTGCGCAGCACGTCCCGCAGCATCGCGGGGGTGAGCTTCCCGGTGAAGGTGTTGCGCTGGCTGACGTGGAAGCAGCCGAAGAGGTCGAGGCCGTCGAGCGACACTCGCACCCCGTGCCCGAACACCGGTCGCGGCCTCGGCACGGCCCACCCCGCCGCCGCGAACGCGGGCAACGCGGCCTGCCAGCCGAAGCCGCCGAGCACGATCGCGGCCTTCAACGTCGGCCGCAGCAGCGTCAGTTCGTCGACGAGCCAGGAGCGGCAGGTGTCCCGCTCCTCGGGGGTGGGCTTGTTGGCGGGCGGCGCGCAGCGCACCGGCGAGGTGATGCGCACGCCGTACAGCTCCAGGCCGTCGTCGGCACTCACGGCGGTCGGCTGCGAGGCGAGACCCACGTCGTACAGGGCCTCGTACAGTACGTCCCCGGAGCGATCACCCGTGAACATGCGGCCGGTCCGGTTCGCACCGTGCGCGGCCGGGGCGAGGCCGATGATCAGCAGGGGTGCGTCGGCGGGACCGAAGCCGGGTACCGGGCGGCCCCAGTACGTCCAGTCGGCGAAGGCCGCGCGTTTGGTGCGGGCGACCTCCTCGCGCCAGGCGACCAGCCGGGGGCAGGCCCGGCAGCCGGTGATCCTCCGATCGAGGTCGGACAGGTTCATCCCCTCACCGTACGGGCTCCGGCGATCACCGTACGGACTCCGGTGCGGACCGCGCCGAGCACCGGGCAGCCGCGGATCACCCTGACCAGCAGCATCGGCAACTGCCACTGCCCGCTGTCCCCCGGGGACTAAAATCGCGGCATGGCTTCCGAGGGCGTGCACGAGAGCGACGTGAGCGACGAGACCGACGACCATCGCCCCGCACCCGAACCGCAGGGGGATGCCGCGGCAGCCGCCGTGGCCGCCGGTCCCTCGAACGGCGAGAGCGTCCGCGTCGACAGCTGGATCTGGTCCGTCCGTCTGGTCAAGACCCGCTCCATGGGCGCCGCCGCCTGCAAGGGCGGCCACGTCCGCGTCAATGGCGAGCGGGTGAAGCCCGCCCACTCCGTCCGCGTCGGCGACGAGGTACGCCTGCGCCACGAGGGCTGGGAACGGATCGTCGTCGTGAAGCGCGTCATCCGCAAACGGGTCGGCGCTCCCGTCGCCGCCGAGTGCTATGTGGACAACTCCCCGCCGCCCCCGCCCCGCGAGACCGTGGCTCCGGCCGGTATCCGCGACCGCGGCACCGGCCGCCCCACCAAGCGGGACCGCCGCGAGCTGGAACGGCTGCGCGATCTGCCCACCTCCAACTCCCCCGGCGAAACGCCCGACCCGCACCGCGGAGCACACGGCACCGCCCGCCACAACACCCGCCGGGGCACGCAACGGTGACATCCGGCGCTGTCAGTCCATCGGCACCGCCCGCACCCACACCCGGTCCGGTGTCAGATAGCTGTCCACCTTCAGTCCCGCCTCCGCGAGCGCCTCCTCGAACTGCTCCTTCGTCAACGGCCGGGACAGGAATGTCTGGGTCCAGACCGCGTCCGGGAACACATACTCCGCGCGGACGGAGTCGACGCCGTCGCCGACCGGCTCCGCCGACACGATCCGCAGGGTGAAGCCGCTGGGGTCGACGCGCTCGCGCGGCAGGTTCGAGTGGTAGTCCTCGCCCTCCCGCTGGATCAGCACACAGCCGCCCGCCGCGACATGCCGTACACAGGTCCGCAGCAGTCCGCGCCGTACCTCCTCGTCCCCGGCGTGCACCAGGAACGACGCCAGCATCACGGCGTCGAAGGTCTCGCCCAGGTCGAGGTTCTCGATCGGGCTGCATATCGTGCGCGCGCCCCGGACCCGCTCCAGCATCTCGGCGGACTCGTCGACCGCCGTGACCGTGAACCCTCGCTCCAGGAGGGGATGGGTCACCCGTCCCACTCCGCTGCCCAGCTCCAGGATGCGCGCGCCCGCCGGCACGGCCGCCGTGATGATGTCCGGCTCCGCTCCCACGGGCAGCCGTGAGTACAGCTCCACCGCGCAGCCGTCCGGGGTGATCGCCCCGGGTCCTGTCCCCTCGTACCCCTCACGCATTTCGAGTCGCATGCCCGTCCAACGGCCCGCGTCCGCACGTCCGTTCCCGACTCGCACTGGTTCACCCGTACGAGTCAATTCCCTTTGGAGAGGCAACCGTTGGAGCGGAGTTGGAGCGGAACCTGCCGGAATTGGAGCGGAAGCTGCCGGACCCGGACGGCGGGCCAGGGCTCAGAGCGGGAACCACCCGTGCCCGAGGTACCAGTGTCCGCCCGCCCGCAGATGATCCCCGACGACCCGCTCCACGGACGTACGCCGAGGCAGGGTCGCCACCGGCAGATCGGAGTTGCCGAACACGAACTGGACGGGATCGGCGTCGGCCGGCTCCGTGTCGTCGTAGGCCACCCGGAACCGCTCCTGGAAGTGGACGATGTTCGAGCCGGCCGGGAGGTGTCGCTTCAACTGCCGGTCCAGCAGCCAGGAGTGGCAGACCGCGACCGCGTGACGTTCCTCGGGGAAGTGCCGGGCGAAGAACGGGCGGGCCAGGTCGAGCGAGCGGTCGCAGGCGGCCGGCGAGAGCGGTCCCTGGAAGTCGGGGATGTGCAGGTTCAGGCAGGGTGTCCCCGGCTCGACGTCCAGTCCGGCCGCCGCGAGCCCCCGCGCGGTGCGTTCCCCGAGCCGCGCCCGTTCGTACTGCAGTCGCCCCAGCTGGTACAGCTCGCCGCGGAAGTGCGGGACGAGCCACTGCGGGATCGGTACGCCTCCCCCGCCGTACCGCTTGTGGTTGACCGCGATGTTGCGTCCCAGGTCGGCGAGGGTGTGCCGGGAGATGTCGGCGGGGATGTCGCGTTCGAGGTGGTACGCGCGCGTGGCGGGCAGCGCGGCGACGAACACGTACACGGAGAAGTAGGCGCCGATCTCCGGCGGTGCCTCGGGCAGCCGGGCGAGGAGCAGCTCGGTGAGCCGGGTCCAGTGGCCGTGCTCCCCGATGTCCTTCACCAGCGCCTCGACGCACTCCTCCAGGAGCCGCATCGCGTCGGTGTCGCGCGCCAGCACCCGGCGCAGTCGGACCAGTTCGTTGATGTCCTCGTGGGGTACGGCGAGGTCGAGCAGGATCTCGGGCAGTTCCTCGGCGTCCGGCAGCACAGTGCGTTTCCCCTCCCTGTCGGGTCTCCTACCTGTGGAGAACGTCCGATCCGAAGAGTACGTTTCAAGGAGGAGTAGTGATCCTGATGCGTACGGGCAGTGAGCCGACGACCGCGCGCAGCCCGCTGCGGGCGCGGTTCTGGCTGAGCGTGTGGGGGCTGGTCTGGGCGATCTTCGGCACAGCGGCGTTCGCGCTCGCCGGGCGCCCCGGCTGGGCGGCGGCCTGCGGGGTGCTGTGGCTGGTCGTCACGATCGACATGACCATGATCCTCAGACATATGCGCCAGGGCCCGCACTACCAGCCGGGCCCCGACATCCCGCCGTACCGGCCGCCGGAGCACCGCCATCCCTGACGTGCGGAAGCGGGCCTACCCGTCGAAGCGGGCAGCCTTCAGGTACTGCGGTTGGGGATCGAGCGCGGCGGCCAGCCGGAAGTGGCGTTTGGCCTGGTCGGCGCGTCCCTGCCGCTCATAGGTGCGGGCGAGCGCGAAGTGCGCGAACGCGTTGTCCGGCTCTCGCTCCAGGACGATGGTGAACTCCAGCTCGGCGGGGCGCAGTTGCGCGGCGGCGAAGAAGGCACGCGCGCGCAGCAGGCGGGCGGCGGTGTTCTCGGGGTGCGCGTCGATGACGTTGTCGAGCAGCTTCACCGCGCCCCGCGGGTCCCGCGCGGCGAGCAGCTGCTCGGCGGCGCGGAAGTCGATGACATGCGTCTCCGGAGTACGTCCGGTCGTTCCGCTGTTCTCGGGCACGCCGAATTCCTTCCCTCGCTCGCACGTTTCAACGCCCAGTGGAAGGCCCGCTATTCCTGGGGTGGCTGCTGGGGCGCGTGCGCCCTGCGCACGAGTTCGGCCCATACGTCGCTTACGCGCCGCTCCAGTGCCTCCAGGGGTACGCCGTTGTCGATGACGATGTCCGCGATGGCGAGCCGCTTCTCGCGCGTCGCCTGGGCGGCCATACGCGCGCGTGCGTCCTCCTCGGTCATGCGGCGCAGCCGCACCAGCCTGTCGAGCTGCGTCTCCGGGCTCGCGTCGACGACGATCACGAGGTCGTACAGCGCGGCGAGGGCGTTCTCGGCGAGGAGGGGTACGTCGTGGATCACTACGGCGTCGTCGGCCGCAGCGGTTTCGAGCTCTCGGGAGCGTCTGCCGACCAGGGGGTGGACGATCGAGTTGAGGACGGCCAGCTTCTCGGGGTCGGCGAAGACGATGGAGCCCAGCTTCGGCCGGTCGAGGCCACCGTCCGCGCCGAGCACGCTCTCGCCGAAGGCCTCGACGACCGCCGCGAGCCCGGGAGTTCCGGGCGCGACGACCTCGCGCGCGATGCGGTCGGCGTCGATCAGCACGGCACCGTGCCCGACCAACAGCCGCGACACTTCACTCTTACCGGCACCGATGCCCCCGGTGAGGCCGACCTTCAGCATGGACAGAAGCCTACGGCCTGTCACTGACAGGCCACCCGGCAACCGGCGACCGCTGACTGCCTGCTAGCTGTCGCCCTCGCGCTCCGCCAGGAAGCGCTCGAACTCCTGCCCGATCTCGTCCGCCGACGGGATCTCGACCGGCTCGGCGAGCATGTTGCCGCGGCTCTCGGCGCCCGCGGCGGCGTCGTACTGGTGCTCCAGGCCCTGGACGAGCGCCACGAGCTCCTCGTCGCCCTCCTGGATCTGGCGGTCGATCTCGGTCTGGGTGCGGTGGGCCTCGGTGCGCAGGGAGTGCGCGATGCCCGGGAGGACCAGTCCGGTGCCCGCCGTGATGCCCTCCAGGACGGTCAGAGCCGCGTCCGGGTACGGGGAGCGGGCGATGTAGTGCGGGACGTGTGCGGCGACGCCCAGGACGTCGTGGCCGGCCTCCATGAGGCGGTACTCGACGAGCGCCTCGGCGCTGCCGGGGACCTGCGCCTCGTCGAAGGGGCTGCGGTGGCCCGGGACGAGGTCGGTGCGGTTGCCGTGCGGGGTCAGGCCCACCGGGCGGGTGTGCGGGACGCCCATGGGGATGCCGTGGAAGTTCACGGACAGGCGGACGCCGAGGCGCTCCACGATCTGCTGGACGGCCAGGGCGAAGCGCTCCCACTCCACGTCCGGCTCGGGGCCGGAGAGCAGCAGGAAGGGCGCTCCGGTGGCGTCCTGGACCAGCCGTACGTCGAGGGTGGGCTCCTCGTAGTCCGTCCACCGGTCGCGCTTGAAGGTGAGCAGCGGACGGCGCGCGCGGTAGTCCACGAGCCGGTCGTGGTCGAACCTGGCCACGACCTGGTGGGGCAGCGAGTCGAGCAGTCGTTCGACGATCTGGTCGCCCGTCTCGCCCGCGTCGATGTATCCGTCGAAGTGGTAGAGCATGACAAGACCGGCCGACTCCTGTGCGAGCGCCATGTCGACGACGGCCAGGCCCTTCGGCTCCCATGCGTACAAACCCTGCGGATCAAGCACTGTGACCGCTCCTCCTCGTGTTCGTACTGCACAACGCCCTCCAGGGCATGGGCATTCCCGCCCATGCCCCTGATCAGGCACCTCTTACTGGCTTTTCATGCGCCGCTCCCCTGCGTCACCAGGAGGGCGCCCACGTCACGAGGACAGCACGCGCGCGTGGAGTGCGGTCACGGCCTTGCGGGCGGAGGAGAACGCGCCGTGCTGCCAGGCGTCGGTGTAGCTGAGCCAGTCGCCGGCGAAGTAGACGCGTCCCGTGGGTTCGTTGAGCGGCTTGTAGCGGGCGTCGTCGGGGCCGCCCGGGGTGTCGTGCCACGCGGCCTCCAGGTGGGGCGTCTGACGCCAGTGGTGGGAGAAGGACGATGCCAGTTCGCTGCGGTACTTCTCGCCGTAGATCTTCACGCCCGCGGCCACCGCCCGCTCTTCGCGCCCCTTCGGGGTGAGCTTCGCGTACGAGTCCGCGTCGTCGTCGTAGTTGTAGTACCCGATCAGGACGCCCCGCTCACCATGGAAGCCGTACGAAGGGTGCCAGATGTGGGTCACGTCCTGGTCGGTCTCGGTGATGCCGCCGTAGATCCGGTGATCGAGCTCCCACCAACGGGACTTGTACTCAAGGCCGATCTTCGCGGCGGACGACGGGGTGATCGCCTCAAGGGCGGTCTGGACGCCGGTGCCGAGGTTGTGCGGGATCTTGGCGAGGATGTTGGGCGGAAGGGCGCCGACGCAGTAGTCGGCCTCGACGACCCTTGTACGGCCTCCCTGGGTGTAGGTGACCGAAACACCACTCCCCTTGTCGGTGATTTTCGAGACGACCGCTCCGGTACGGATGCGATGCGCTCCGATCGCCCGGGTCAGCGCCTTCGGGATCTGGTCCATGCCGCCGACCGGCTGGAACATCAACATGGCCTGGTCGAAGCCGAATTCGAAGGAGAAGTAGCGGCCGACACCGCTGGCGAGGACCTCGGAGGCGGTGGGTACGTCACCGAGCAGCACACCCGGGGTGCCCGCGGCGGCCGGTACGGTCGTGTACCCACGCCGCTCACCGCCCGTGTACGTCAGCGTGTCGCCCAGCTCGCCCCAGTCCTTCAGGAACTCGACCAGCCGCTCCTGGTCGGTGGCGGTCAACTCCTTGTCCAGGGCGCCCTTGTCGGTGGCCTTGGCGAGCAACTCCGAGACATAGCCGTAGACATCGGCCTTGGCGGTGCGGTAGCGCTCGGGTTTGGTCATGCCGGCGGACTCGTTGTAGATGTACGCGTCCGCGTTGACGTTGGTGAACACCTGGATGGGGACGCCGAGTTCACGGCAGTAGTCGAGGGTGATCATCCACTGCGGGATCCGCGCGGGACCGCAGTTCATGTAGTGCCCGTCGGCGAAGCGGGCGGTCTGCCGGTTGCCGTAGAGGTCGGTCGTCGTGTCGCCGCCGCGGACGGTGAAGTTGCGGCCTCCGGTACGGTCCCTGGCCTCCAGAACCGTACAGTCGTAGCCGGCCTTGCCCAGTTCGTACGCCGTGGCCAGTCCGGCGATGCCACCGCCGACGATGACGACCTTGGCCGCGGCGCGTCCGGTGAGCGTGAAGTCGCTTGCGTTCAGGGCATGGAAGGGCTGCTCCCGCTGGGCTGCCTGCGCGGTGGGGGCGAGCCCGAGGGCCCCCATGGTGGCGAACATGGTGCCCGCGCCACCGGTGAGGCCTACGTTCCGCAGAAAAGCACGTCGGCTCTGGTTGCTTGCCATGGTCCGGCTCTCCTCTCCGATCAAGAATGACCGGGGAAGCGTGCCAACGGCCGGTTACGGCATGGCAGTTACTGATGTATCCCGCAAGTTTCTGCAAGGCCGAGGAAACGGCTGAGGGGCCGCACCTCGAAAGGTACGGCCCCTCAGTTCAGCTACTGCTCAGGTGGTCAGCTCTGGCCGCCGGCCAGCTTCTCACGCAGGGCAGCGAGCGCCTCGTCCGACGCCAGCGCACCGGAGGTGTCCGCACCCTCGGAGGAGTACGAACCGCCACCGCCGGCGGCGGCCGGAGCCGCACCCGGGGTGTCGACACCCTCGGCCGCCGCCTGGGCGTCGGCCTCGCGGGACTTGATGACCTGCGCCTGGTGCTGCTCGAAGCGCTGCTGCGCCTCGGCGTACTGGTGCTCCCACGCCTCCCGCTGGGTCTCGTAGCCCTCGAGCCAGTCGTTGGTCTCGGGGTCGAAGCCCTCGGGGTAGATGTAGTTGCCCTGGTCGTCGTACGACGCGGCCATGCCGTAGAGCGTCGGGTCGAACTCGACCGAGGCCGGGTCGGCACCGAAGGACTCGTTGGCCTGCTTCAGGGACAGCGAGATCCGGCGACGCTCGAGGTCGATGTCGATGACCTTGACGAAGATCTCGTCGTTGACCTGGACGACCTGCTCCGGGATCTCCACGTGGCGCTCGGCCAGCTCGGAGATGTGCACCAGACCCTCGATGCCCTCGTCCACGCGGACGAACGCACCGAACGGAACCAGCTTCGTGACCTTGCCGGGCACGACCTGGCCGATCTGGTGGGTGCGGGCGAACTGCTGCCACGGGTCTTCCTGGGTCGCCTTCAGCGACAGGGAGACACGCTCGCGGTCCATGTCGACGTCGAGGACCTCGACGGTGACTTCCTGGCCGACCTCGACAACCTCGGAGGGGTGGTCGATGTGCTTCCAGGACAGCTCGGAGACGTGAACCAGACCGTCGACGCCACCCAGGTCCACGAAGGCACCGAAGTTGACGATCGAGGAGACCACGCCGGAGCGGACCTGACCCTTCTGGAGGGTCGTGAGGAAGGTCTGGCGGACCTCGGACTGGGTCTGCTCCAGCCAGGCACGGCGGGACAGGACCACGTTGTTGCGGTTCTTGTCCAGCTCGATGATCTTGGCCTCGAGCTCCTTGCCCACGTAGGGCTGGAGGTCGCGGACACGGCGCATCTCGACGAGAGAAGCCGGCAGGAAGCCACGGAGGCCGATGTCGAGGATGAGACCACCCTTGACGACCTCGATGACGGTACCGGTGACGATGCCGTCCTCTTCCTTGATCTTCTCGATGGTGCCCCAAGCGCGCTCGTACTGGGCGCGCTTCTTCGAGAGGATCAGGCGGCCTTCCTTGTCCTCCTTCTGGAGAACAAGGGCTTCGATCTCGTCGCCGACCTTGACGACCTCGTTCGGGTCGACGTCGTGCTTGATCGAGAGCTCGCGGCTCGGGATGACACCTTCGGTCTTGTAACCGATGTCGAGCAGGACCTCGTCCCGGTCGACCTTCACGATGACGCCGTCGACGATGTCGCCGTCGTTGAAGTACTTGATCGTCTCGTCGATCGCGGCGAGGAAGGCTTCCTCGTTACCGATGTCGTTGACCGCTACCTGCGGGGTGGTGGCGGTGGTCTCGGTGCTGCTCGTCATGTGGGAAAGGGCTCCGGTACGGACATTGAAGTCGTAGGTACTGCTCACGCCGAGAGCCTTTTTCGCTTCGCTCTGCAGAAGGCCGGACAGCCAAGGAAGCGCCGATCCGGAACACCAGGTGTCCGGTGGCGCCTCGAAAACCGAGGGGACATACATACAGATGCGAGCGCAACCTGCTACGTCTGAGGTGCGCAGGCCCGCAGCGCAACTTGTAGCATACGGGGGCAGCCGGACAGGGTCAATGCGCGAAGGCGCACACCCGGGGCGGATCGCCGCATACCCGGCACAAAACGTGTCCCGCGAGGCCACGCAGGCCTGACACACCCCTTCAGTGACGCCGCCGGGACAGCCGCACCGTAGAGGTGACGGAAGAGTACGACGAGGGAGCCGATCATCCAAGAGCCCGATACGTTCGAACCGGAAGCCACCCGACGTGACGCCGACGTCACCGAGAGTTCCCGCGCCAACCGCGGCTGGTGGGACCGGAACGCGGACGACTACCAGGTCGAACACGGCACGTTCCTCGGCGACGACCGGTTCGTGTGGGGGCCCGAGGGCCTCGACGAGGTGGAGGCCGAACTGCTCGGCCCGCCGGAGGAGCTGAAGGGCAAGGACGTCCTGGAGATCGGCGCCGGTGCGGCCCAGTGCTCGCGCTGGCTGGCCGCCCAGGGCGCCCGTCCGGTGGCCCTGGACCTCTCGCACCGCCAGCTCCAGCACGCGCTGCGGATCGGCGGATCGTTCCCTCTGGTGTGCGGCGACGCCGGCGCCCTGCCCTTCGCGGACAAGTCCTTCGACCTGGCGTGCTCGGCCTACGGGGCGCTGCCGTTCGTCGCCGACCCCGCCCTGGTGCTGCGCGAGGTGCACCGGGTACTGCGGCCCGGCGGCCGGTTCGTCTTCTCGGCGACGCACCCGATCCGCTGGGCGTTCCCCGACGAGCCGGGCCCCGAGGGCCTGACGGTCTCCGCCTCCTACTTCGACCGCACTCCGTACGTCGAGCAGGGCGACGACGGCCGCGCGGTCTACGTCGAGCACCACCGCACCCTCGGCGACCGCATCCGCGACATCGTGGCGTCGGGCCTGCGCCTGGTGGACCTGGTCGAGCCGGAGTGGCCGTCCTGGAACACCGCCGAGTGGGGCGGCTGGTCGCCCCTGCGCGGCAACCTGATCCCGGGAACGGCCATCTACGTCTGCGAACGCGACCGGGACTGACGGAGACCCGCCGGAACAGAGGCACGCGCGCGTAGAGGTCGTTTCGGAAGCCGTACGACACTGGGGGCGTGATCCGCTACGACGCCCTCGACGCGCTGCCCGTCCGCAGTGCCCTGCCCGGACTCGACTCCGCCCTGGAGGCGGGCGGTGCCGCGGTGCTCGTCGCCCCGCCCGGTACCGGCAAAACAACGCTGGTGCCGCTCGCGCTGGCCGGGCTGCTCGGCAAGGGGAACGAGGGGACCGCGCGGCGGGTGGTCGTCGCCGAGCCCCGGCGGATCGCGGCGCGGGCTGCGGCCCGGCGGATGGCCTGGCTGCTCGGCGAGAAGGTCGGGGAGAGCGTCGGCTACACCGTGCGCGGTGAGCGGGTCGTGGGACGGCACGCACGCGTGGAGGTCGTCACGACCGGAGTGCTGCTCCAACGCCTGCAGCGGGACCAGGAGTTGACGGGCGTCGACGCCGTGGTCCTGGACGAGTGCCACGAACGGCACCTGGACGCGGACACCGTGGCGGCCTTCCTGGTCGACGTACGGGAGGCGCTGCGGCCCGAGCTGCGTCTGCTCGCGGCGTCCGCGACCACGGACGCGCAGGGCTGGGCCAGGCTGTTGGGCGGGGCACCGGTGGTCGAGGCGGAGGGCGTCGCGTACCCGGTGGAGGTCGTGTGGACGCCTCCGGTACGCCCGGTACGGCCGCCGCACGGGATGCGCGTGGATCCGGCGCTGCTCACGCACGTGGCGTCGGTGGTGCGGCGGGCGCTCGCCGAGCGGGACGGGGACGTGCTGTGTTTCCTGCCCGGCGTGGGTGAGATCGCCCGTGTCGCCGGGCAGTTGGGGAACCTCGGTGACGTCGACGTTCTCCAGGTGCACGGGCGGGCGCCGGCCGCCGTACAGGACGCGGTGCTGTCTCCGGGGACGCGGCGGCGGGTGGTGCTGGCGACGTCCGTGGCGGAGTCCTCGCTGACGGTTCCCGGTGTCCGGGTGGTCGTGGACTCGGGGCTGGCGCGGGAGCCGCGCGTCGATCACGCGCGCGGGCTGAGCGCGCTCGCGACGGTACGTGCCTCGCAGGCGGCCGGACGGCAGCGGGCGGGGCGTGCCGGGCGGGAGGCGCCGGGGGCGGTGTACCGGTGCTGGGCGGAGGCCGAGGACGCGCGTCTGCCGCGTTTTCCGGCGCCGGAGATCAAGGTGGCCGACCTGACCGCGTTCGCGCTCCAGGCGGCGTGCTGGGGCGATCCTGGGGCGTCGGGACTGGCGCTGCTCGACGCGCCTCCCTCCGGGGCGATGGCGGCGGCGCGGGGTGTTCTGGCGGCGGTGGGCGCGGTCGACTCCGTCGGGCGGGCCACGTCCCGGGGTGTGCAGTTGGCTCGGCTGGGCTTGCATCCCCGGCTGGGGCGGGCGTTGTTGGACGCGGGGGCGGCGGGTGCGGAGGTCGTCGCGCTGCTCAGCGAGGAGGCTCCGCGCGAGTACGGTGATGATCTTGCCGGGGCTTTGCGGCTCGCCCGGCGTGGGGGTGACGCCTATGCCGGGCGGTGGCGTGCGGAGGTTCGGCGGCTGCGGGCCCTGGGGGCGGAGATTTCCCAACCGGCCACCCGCCGCTCCCTTCCGGTAAAGGTGGACGTCGAAAGCGACGACGCCCTCGTCGGGCTCGTCGCCGCCCTCGCCTATCCGGAACGTGTCGCCAAGGCCGACGGTGGTTCCCATCTCCTCGTGTCCGGCACCCGTGCCGAAGTCGGCGAAGCCAGTACCCTCCGGGGCGCCCCCTGGATCGCCATCGCCGCGGCCGACCGGCCCATCGGCAAGGGGCACGCGCGCGTGCAGCTCGGGGCCGTCGTCGACGAGGACGTCGCCCGGTTCGCGGCCGGGGCGCTGCTCAGCGAGGTGGACGAGGTGCACTGGGCCGGTGGCGACGTCGTGGCCCGGCGCGTCGAGCGGCTCGGGGCAGTCGAGTTGGCGGTACGGCCGCTCAAGGACGCCGACCCCGTCGCCGTACGGGATGCGCTTGTTGAAGGGCTGCGGGAGGAAGGGTTCGGGCTGTTGCGGTGGTCGGCGGATGCCCAGGTGCTCCGGCAGCGGCTCGCGTTCCTGCGTCTGAACGTCGGGGCGCCGTGGCCCGACGTGTCCGACGAGGCGCTGCACGCGCGTGTGGACGAGTGGTTGGAGCCCGAGTTGGGACGGGCCCGGCGGCGGAGCGATCTGGGGCGGATCGAGGCGGGGCAGGCGCTGCGGCGGTTGCTGCCGTGGGCCTCGGGGGATGCCGGGCGGTTGGACGAGTTGGCGCCGGAGCGGTTTGCCGTGCCGAGTGGGTCCAGGGTCCGGATCGACTACGGGAACCCCGAACAGCCCGTACTGGCCGTGAAGTTGCAGGAGATGTTCGGGCTCCACGAGTCGCCGAAGGTCGCCGGGGTGCCGGTGCTCGTGCATCTGTTGTCCCCCGCCGGGCGGCCCGCCGCCGTGACCGCCGATCTCGCGTCCTTCTGGAAGGACGGGTACCGGGGCGTGCGGGCCGAGTTGCGGGGGCGGTATCCGAAGCATCCGTGGCCCGAGGACCCGGCGACCGCCGAGGCCACGCGGTTCACCAACGCGCGGCTCAGGCGGTGACCGGTTCCGGTTCCTGGACCTCGGTGGGGGCGGGGTCGCCGGGGCGCCTGCTGCGGGCCTCCAGGTAGAGGGAGAGGGCCAGCAGGAGGAGGCCGAGGGTCAGGAAGCCCCAGGGGAGGTAGGAGACCATCAGGAGGACGAGGGTGCGGTTGGACTTCACCAGGGCGACGGTGTGCTTGATGTAGTCCTCGCGCATCTTCACGTCGCCCGCGAACGCCGTCACCTTGGCCCGGCCGCCCAGGAGGGTGCCGCCGCGCAGTTCCTCCTTGTGGATCTCCTCGCCGTAGACCGGTGCCCCGGTGACGGGTTCGACCCAGAACCTGCGGACCGTGGTGTACCAGCGGGTGGTGCCCGTCTTGGCGACGGACTCCGGGGTGATGCCCTTGACCGGCATCGTCCTGGGGAAGGGGACCTTGGTCCAGGGGATGGTCTGCTCGAAGTAGTAGACCTTCACGCCGCGGAAGTTCTGGGTGCCCTTGTAGTGGATGGGGTTGGTGGTGCGGGTCTGCGCGTCGAAGTACTCGTAGTCCCGTTTCTGGGTCAGGAACGGCCACTTGAACTCGATGCCGTCCCGTTTCACCGGGTCGCCGTCGACCATCTCGCCGGTGGCGTGGACGGGGTCCTGGTTGTGCGCGTCGAAGATGTAGCGCTCAGGGATCGAGGAGACCATCTTGCCGTCGGGGCCCTGGACGTAGGACAGGCCGTCCCAGACGACGACGTCCCGGCCGGCGGTCCTGTCGATCTTCTTGGCGGCCTCCACGTTGCCCTTGAGGGTCTGCACGATGGTGACCTTGGGGACTGTTTTGGCCTGCATGGTGCCGTAGTCGAGGAGGGTGGCGTTCTTCGCCTCCAGGACCATGTCCTGGTACTGGTTCGCCGGGATCTTGGCCAGGCGCGGGAAGGCGTACCAGCGCAGCAGCGGGGACAATGCCGTGAAGAACACGGCGAGGGCGAGCAGGATCAGGCTGGCCTTGCGGCGCATCTCGGCCTCCCCTCAAGGAGTTAAACGCTTGCGCAAACGTTTACGGGTGCGCGGGCACCGTCGTCAGCAGCGGTTTCGGGGAGGTCTTCCCCATCGGTGAGCCCATCGCGGTGATGGTCAGGATCAGCGCGAACGCGAGCACGAGTCCGGTCGCGGCGGCGATCAGGGCACGCATGACGGGCCTCCCGACGGACAGGAACTGATAGGTCGTCAGGTCGGGCACCGTAGCAACGCGAGGACGAGATGAGAACACGTTGCACACGGACGAGGCGTTGAGCGGCGGGGACACGACGAGGGCGCCCGCCCGCCGAAGCGGTGGGGCGCCCTCGTCGCAGGGTCGTGCGGTCGGACTACGCGCTCGGTGAGGCCGACGGGCTCGGGTCGGCCGAGGCGCTCGGGCTGGGCGAGGAGGTGTCGGTCGCTGCGGCCACGGTCAGTTCGACCGTGAGGGTCGCGCCGCCCGTGGTGGTGATCCGGAGCAGGAAGGTGCCGGTGGTGTCGTCCGCGTACAGCTTCGGCAGCTTCAGGAGGCCGTCGGCGTCCGTGGCCAGGCCGGTGAGGGTGCGGACGGTCTTGCCGTCGGCGTCCTTGAAGTAGGGGCCCTTGTCGTTCTCGGTGGCGTCGTCGGCCGCCTTGATGAGGGTCGCGGTGGCCGCGACCTTGTCGGCGACCGCGCCGCCGTAGGTGGCCTTCACCTCGACCTGGTCGGCGAACTCGCCGCCCGGGGTGCAGGTCAGCGCGGTGGTGCTGGTGCGGGCGAGGGTGTCGGCGACCCGGGGCGTGACGCTCGCCGTGTAGTCGAGACCGGTGATCGTACGGCCGAGGAGCGTGGCGCGGACGGTGAAGTCACCGGTGGTCTCGCCGGCCTGCAGGGCCGGGGCGACGGCCACACCGGAGGCGTTGGTGACGGCCTGGGCGACCTTCTCGCCGCCGGCGAACGTGGCGTCCGTGCTGCCGACGATCGTGAACCGGATCCTGACCTTGGCGACGCCCTTGCCGGCCGAGTCCTGGGCGCGGGTGCTGATCTTCTTGGTGAACGCGTCGCCCGCCGTCGCGGTGAGCTTCGCCGTGCCCGCGTCCGCCAGCTTGGCCACGGTGTCGGTGGGGGTCGGCGTCGGCGTGGGCGTCGGGGTAGCCGGGGCGGAAGGGCTCGGGCTGGTGGTGTCGCCCGGCGTGCTCGGACTCGGGCTCGGCGTCGAAGTGGCCGGAGTCGAGGGCGAAGGCGAGGGCGAGGGGCTGGCTCCGGAGCCGTCGTCGCTGCGGCCGGAGGGCAGGGTGCCCGTGCCGTCCGGGACCGAGTGGGTGCCCTTGCGGTAGTACTCCAGCCACGACAGGACCGTGTTCAGGTAGTCCGTCGAGTTGTTGTAGCTGAGGATCGCGCTGCGCAGGCCCGCGTCGGTCGACAGGTTCCAGTCGTTGCGGCACAGGTAGTGGCCGGCGGCGAGCGCGGCGTCGTAGACGTTGTTGGGGTCCTTGACCCCGTCGCCGTTGCCGTCGCGGCCCGCCCAGGCCCAGGTGGACGGGATGAACTGCATGGGCCCGACGGCCTGGTCGTACTCGCTGTTGCCGTCGTACTTGCCGTTGTCGGTGTCCCTGATGAGCGCGAAGCCGTTGCCGTCGAGCGCGGGGCCCAGGATCTTGGAGGTCGTGGTGCCGTTCGCGTCGACCTGACCGCCGCGCGCCTGGCCCGACTCCACCTTGCCGATGGCGGCGAGGAGTTGCCAGGGCAGATTGCAGCCCGGCTTGGACTCGGCGAGTTCGGCCTCGGCCTTCTTGTAGGCGTCGAGAACAGTAGCGGGGATGCCCGCCTCGGCCTCGCCCACCGAGACCGGGGTCCCTATGGAGGGCGACTGGCTGGGGCTGGGGTTCGGGCTGCTGAGCGGCGGGAGGTCCGTGTAGTACGGCGAGTCTCCGGTGGCGCTGCGGCCAGTGCTTCCGTCACTCCCGTCGGGCGCGGTCTGGCCGGTGGCGAGCGTTCTGTGGCCGCCGGTCGCCGCCGGAGCCTGGGACGCGGACAGTGCCGCGACCGCTGCCGCGGCCACCGCTGTCGTCGCCGCACCCTTGCGCAGCCGCCTGCCGAAATGCGCCGTCATGGAGTGAACCCCTCCCAGGGACGCCCGAGCGCCCGTCCTTGTCTGTTGCCTCTGCGCCTGTTGTGACGGTCGAGCCGCCCCGCAGGTTGCCCTCGTGGTGGTTATCGGATGGTGTGTACTTGTTCTCCGTCTCCGCCTGCCCGTGGACCCCGCGTGGGGGCCCAGGCGACCCTACGACAACTTGCTTTGCACGGGCACCCGTTGGTGACCCTTATTCACCGCCTGGCCATATGCCGATGACTCCTACGGGGAGCCCTGTTGCCGTTCACTTTGAGTCATGCCGCCGCCGTACTGCCCGCCCTGCGCGGCGACGGCAGAGGGCGCGGCCGGCTGGTACCGGCGGTGCTGGTGGCGGGCTCCTTCGCCCCCGACATGACCTACTACGCGGCGAGCGCGGTCCCCGGGGCGATGGAGTTCGGGAACGTCACGCACTCCTTCCCCGGCGTCTTCACGGTCGACGTCCTCATCACCTGGACGACGGTCGCCCTGTGGCTCCTGCTGCGCGAACCCCTGGTGGCCCTCCTCCCGCGCGCCCGACAGCCCCGGACGGCGGCCCTCCTGCGCTGCGGCACACCACGCGCGCGTGCGACCCCGTCGCTGGCCGCGTGGTGGTACGTCTCCGCGGTCCTCGGCGGCCTGACCCATGTCGTGTGGGACGCGTTCACGCACCATGACCGGTGGGGCGTACGGCTGTTCCCCGTCCTCGACCGCACGGTGGACGGCAGACCGCTGTTCTCGGCTCTCCAGTACGGCAGTTCGGCGGTCGGCGCGCTGCTGATCGCCGCGTTCCTGGCGCGTGCGCTACGACGGGTTCCGGCCACCGGGCCGGTGGGGGTGCCCGTGCTGTCGGTACGGGACCGATGGGCGGCCGGGGTCGTCCTCGGTGGCTGCGCACTGGTGGCGGCGGTGGAACGGGCGTCGCACTGGTGGGCGTACTGGGGGTCGACGGCGAGCGCCTGGGACCTGATCCCGGCCCTGTGCTTCGGGGCGGGGGCCGGGCTGGTCCTGGGCGTGCTGCTGTACGCCGTGGGCGTCCGTGTATGGCGCCCGGCGACCTCCGGGGTACCCGACGAGGTCAGCGCGGAGCGGAGCCGTCCGGCGGGGTCGCGATGAACACCGTCACGGTGTGCACGGAGCGTGACCTCGGGAGCCGGGTGAGCACGAGGTCCAGGTAACTCCGGCCCAGCTCGGCCCACAGCCGCCACACGGGGGTGCCGGTGGGGGTGGTGGCCGGCCCCTGCGGGTGTCTGGCCTGTTCTCGGGGGTCTACGACCGTGTCGTCCCGGAACGTGAGGCGCTGCCGGAGGCCTGCGGCCGTGTGCCGGACGGCCATGGCGAGGTCGGCGGGGATGCGGGCGGTGCTTGCGCCGGCGGCGAAGGCCGGGACCGGCGGGCGGGGCTTGACCGGTGCGGCAGCGGCGCCCGCTGCCTGCGCCTGCGTCCGTGCCCGGCCCGACCGGCGATGGAGCATGCGTATACCCATGCCCGCATCCTTACGGTCACCGGGGGCGGGGGGCGCCTCCGCGAGGGCCACGCGGGTGACGGGCCCTCCAGGGGGCGGGCAGGGGTTGTACGGGGAGTTTCTGTTGCCGGGGAGGGGTGAAAGTGGGTTCGGTACCGCCGGAATGCGCCGTGGTGCGTGCGCGCCGTTGCGGCGGAGAGTCAAGCCAGGCCCGAGTGACAAGCTCGCTCGGGACCAACCCTCCTCCGCACCACCGCCAGCTAGTGCGCCGCCGACTCCCAGTCCGGGCCCACTCCCACCGAGACGTCGAGCGGCGCCCGGAGATGCACCGCGCCCGCCATCTCGTGGCGGACCAGTTCCTCCGTGGCCGCTCGTTCGCCGGGGGCGATCTCCAGGACGATTTCGTCGTGGACCTGGAGGAGCATGCGGGACTTGAGGCCGGCCTCGCGCAGGGCGGTGTCCACCTTGAGCATGGCCATCTTGACGATGTCCGCCGCGGTGCCCTGGATCGGCGCGTTCAACGCCATCCGCTCGGCGGCCTCGCGGCGTTGACGGTTGTCGCTGTTGAGGTCGGGGAGGTAGCGGCGGCGCCCGAAGAGCGTCGCCGTGTAACCCGTGGCCCGTGCCTCGTCGACCGCGCGGCGCAGATAGTCCCGGACACCGCCGAAGCGCTCGAAGTACGTGTCCATGAGGACCCGTGCCTCGCCCGCGTCGATGTTCAGCTGCTGGGAGAGGCCGAACGCGGACAGCCCGTAGGCAAGGCCGTACGACATCGCCTTGATCTTGCGGCGCATCTCCGCGTCCACCGCGGAGCCCTCGACGGAGAACACCTGGGAGGCGACCGTGGTGTGCAGGTCCTCGCCGGAGGTGAACGCCTCCAACAGGCCCTCGTCCTCGGAGAGATGGGCCATCACGCGCAGTTCGATCTGGCTGTAGTCCGCGGTCATCAGGGACTCGAAGCCCTCGCCGACCACGAAGCCCCTGCGGATCGCCCTGCCCTCGTCCGTGCGGACCGGGATGTTCTGCAGGTTCGGGTCCGTCGAGGAGAGGCGGCCGGTCGCGGCGACCGTCTGGTTGAAGGTGGTGTGGATACGGCCGTCCGTCGCGATCGTCTTGATCAGGCCCTCGACGGTGACGCGCAGCTTCGCCTGTTCGCGGTGGCGGAGCATGATGACCGGCAGTTCGTTCTCCGTCTGGTTGGCCAGCCAGGCGAGAGCGTCCGCGTCCGTCGTGTAGCCGGTCTTCGTCTTCTTGGTCTTGGGCAGGCCGAGTTCGCCGAAGAGGACTTCCTGGAGCTGCTTGGGCGAGCCGAGGTTGAACTCGTGGCCGGCCGCCGCGTGCGCCTCCTTCACCGCCTGCTGCACGGCACCGGCGAACATCTGCTCCATGGCTTCGAGGTGCGCCTTGTCGGCCGCGATGCCGTACCGCTCCAGGCGGGCCAGCAGGATCGAGGTCGGCAGTTCCATGTCCCGGAGGAGGTCCGCCGCGCCGACCTCCTGGAGGCGCTCCCCGAAGGCGCCTCCCAGGTCGAGGATCGCGCGGGCCTGCACCATCAGGGCGTCCGCCTCGGCGCCGTCGTCCGCGCCGAAGGCCAGCTGGCCGTCGGCCGTGGCGGCGGGGGCCAGCTCGCGGCCGAGGTACTCCAGGGACAGCGCGTCCAGGTCGAAGGAGCGGCGGCCGGGCTTGACCAGGTAGGCGGCGAGCGCGGTGTCCATGGTGATGCCGTTGATGGTCCAGCCGTGCTCGGCGAAGACCCGCATCGCGCCCTTGGCGTTGTGGAACACCTTGGGGCGGTCGGCGTCGGCCAGCCAGGCCGCGAACGCGTTCTCGTCGCTCTCGTCCAGCTCGGCCGGGTCGAACCAGGCGGCCGGTCCCCCGGCGGTGGCGAGCGCGACCTCGGTCACCGAACCCGAGCCGAGGGTCCAGGTGTCGACGGTGGCGACGCCGAGGGGCTCGGTGCCGTAGTCGGCGAGCCAGCCGGGCAGTTCGCCGGTGCCGAGGACCGAGCCGTCAACCGCCACTCCGCTCTCGGCGGGCGGGGTCGCGTCGGCCTCCTCGCTGCCCGGGTCGACGGCGAGGAGCCGTTCGCGCAGCGAGGGGTTGCGGATCTCCAGGGTGTCGAGAACCATCGCGACGGCCGTGCGGTCGTAGGGAGCGCGCTCCAGGTCGACGACCGTCTTGGGCAGTTCGACGTCCTTGACCATCTCGGTCAGGCGGCGGTTGAGCTTGACCGCGTCCAAGTGGTCGCGGAGGTTCTGTCCGGCCTTGCCCTTGACCTCCTCGACGCGCTCGACCAGCTCGGCGAACGAACCGAACTGGTTGATCCACTTCGCGGCGGTCTTCTCGCCGACACCGGGGATGCCGGGGAGGTTGTCGGACGGGTCGCCGCGCAGGGCCGCGAAGTCGGGGTACTGGGCGGGCGTCAAGCCGTACTTCTCGACGACCTTCTCCGGAGTGAACCGGGTCAGCTCGGAGACACCCTTCGTCGGGTAGAGCACCGTGGTGTGGTCGGACACCAGCTGGAAGGAGTCCCGGTCGCCGGTGACGATCAGCACGTCGAAGCCCTCGGCCTCGGCCTGGGTGGCGAGCGTGGCGATGACGTCGTCGGCCTCGAAGCCGTCGACCGCGAACCGGGAGACGTGCATCGCGTCGAGCAGCTCGCCGATCAGCTCGACCTGGCCCTTGAACTCGTCCGGGGTCTTGGAGCGGTTCGCCTTGTACTCGGTGAACTCCTCGGAGCGCCAGGTCTTGCGGGACACGTCGAAGGCCACCGCGAAGTGCGTGGGCGCCTCGTCGCGCAAGGTGTTGGCCAGCATCGACGCGAAGCCGTAGATCGCGTTCGTCGGCTGGCCCGTCGCGGTCGTGAAGTTCTCCGCGGGCAGCGCGAAGAACGCGCGGTAGGCCAGCGAGTGCCCGTCCATCAGCATCAGCCGTGGACGGTCTCCGCCGGAGGTCTTGTCGGTCTTCTTCGATGCTGTCTCTGCCACGACCCCGATCCTGCCACGCCCCACTGACAGTCGGGGTCACGGTCACCGCGTCGGACTGCTCGGCCGGGATGAACGGGGGTCGCGGAAGGGGCGCCGGAGTCGCCGCCGCGATAGCGGTAGCGGCCAACTCGGCGCGACCCGCAGAACCGTTCCCGGCAGCCGCGCGAAGCACCACGCTCGTGTGAGAGGCCACCGTCGCGGCGGCGGACGCGGTCGAACGCGCCCCGGCCCGCCGCAGCGGGGAGCCGGACAAGCCCACCCCGTCCCACCCCACACCTCGCACGCAGGCCGAAACCATTGAGCCCACGAACCGACCTCGGCGTTGTCCGTGCCGCGTGCGAGGATCGCAGATGTAGTGCACACGTGCCAGCGAAGGAGGGCCCGCGATGGCCACGAAGCCGCCCCAGGGCGATCCGGTCCAGGACGCGCCGCAGGTCACCGAGCCGAAGCATGCCGCGGCCGGCCTCCCGGCGATCGGGCACACGCTGCGCATCGCCCAGCAGCAGATGGGCGTGAAGCGCACCGCGCTGACACTGCTGCGGGTCAATCAGAAGAACGGCTTCGACTGCCCGGGCTGCGCCTGGCCGGAGCCGGACCACCGGCATGCCGCGGAGTTCTGCGAGAACGGCGCGAAGGCGGTCGCCGAGGAGGCCACCCTGCGCCGGGTGACCCCCGATTTCTTCGCCGCGCATCCGGTGGCCGATCTCGCGACCCGCAGCGGCTACTGGCTGGGCCAGCAGGGCCGTCTCACGCATCCCATGTATCTCCCCGAAGGGGCCGAGCGCTACGAACCGGTCACCTGGGAGCGGGCGTTCGACATCGTCGCCGAGGAGATCGCCGCCCTCGGCTCGCCCGACGAGGCGCTGTTCTATACCTCGGGCCGCACCAGCAACGAGGCGGCTTTCCTGTACCAGTTGTTCGCGCGGGAGCTGGGCACCAACAACCTGCCGGACTGCTCGAACATGTGCCACGAGTCGTCCGGTTCCGCGCTGAACGAGACGATCGGCATCGGCAAGGGCAGTGTCCTGCTGGAGGACCTCTACCAGGCCGACCTGATCGTCGTCGCCGGCCAGAACCCGGGCACCAACCACCCGCGCATGCTCTCCGCCCTGGAGAAGGCCAAGGCCAACGGCGCGAAGATCATCAGCGTCAACCCGCTGCCCGAGGCGGGCCTGGAGAAGTTCAAGAACCCGCAGACCCCGCAGGGCATGCTCAAGGGCGCCGCCCTCACCGACCTGTTCCTGCAGATCCGCATAGGCGGCGACCAGGCCCTCTTCCGCCTCCTGAACAAGCTCGTCCTGGAGACGGAAGGCGCCGTCGACCAGGCCTTCGTCGACGAACACACGCACGGCTACGAGGAGTTCGCCGCCGCCGCGCGGGACGCCGACTGGGACGAGACGCTGCTCGCGACCGGACTGACCCGCCCGGAGATCGAGAAGGCCCTGGAGATGGTGCTCGCCTCCGAGCGCACCATCGTGTGCTGGGCGATGGGCCTCACCCAGCACAAGCACGCCGTCCCGACCATCCGCGAGGTCGTCAACTTCCTTCTGCTGCGCGGCAACATCGGCCGCCCGGGCGCGGGCGTGTGCCCGGTGCGCGGCCACAGCAACGTGCAGGGCGACCGCACCATGGGCATCTTCGAGCGCCCCGCGCCCGCCTTCCTGGACGCCCTGGAGAAGGAGTTCGGCTTCGCCCCGCCGCGCGAGCACGGCTACGACGTGGTCGCCGCGATCCGCGCCCTGCGCGACGGCGACGCGAAGGTGTTCTTCGCGATGGGCGGCAACTTCGTGTCCGCCTCCCCCGACACCGAGGTCACCGAGGCGGCCATGCGGCGCGCCAGCCTCACGGTGCACGTGTCGACGAAGCTGAACCGCTCGCACGCCGTCACGGGCGCGCGTGCCCTCATCCTGCCCACCCTGGGCCGTACCGAGCGCGATCTCCAGGGCGGCGGCGAGCAGTTCGTGACCGTCGAGGACTCGATGGGCATGGTGCACGCCTCACGCGGCCGGCTGGAGCCCGCGAGCAAGGAGCTGCTGTCCGAGCCGGCCATCGTGTGCCGCCTCGCCCGCCGCGTCCTCGGCGCCGAATCCCGTACTCCGTGGGAGGAGTTCGAGAAGGACTACGGGACGATCCGCGACCGCATCGCGCGCGTGATCCCCGGATTCCAGGACTTCAACAAGCGGGTCGCCCACCCCGGCGGCTTCGCCCTCCCGCACGCCCCGCGCGACGAACGCCGCTTCCCCACGGCCAGCGGAAAGGCCAACTTCACCGCCGCGCCCGTCGAATACCCCGAACTGCCCGAAGGGCGCCTGCTGTTGCAGACGCTGCGCTCGCACGACCAGTACAACACCACGATCTACGGCCTCGACGACCGCTACCGGGGCATCAAGAACGGCCGCCGGGTCGTCATGGTCCACCCCGACGACGCCGCCCGGCTCGGGATCGCCGACGGGTCGTACGTCGATCTGGTCGGCGAGTGGAAGGACGGCGTGGAGCGGCGGGCGCCCGGCTTCCGGGTGGTGCACTACCCGACCGCGCGGGGCTGCGCCGCCGCCTACTACCCCGAGACCAACGTCCTCGTCCCGCTGGACGCCACCGCCGACACCAGCAACACCCCGGCCAGCAAGTCCGTCGTCGTACGTCTGGAACAATCGGCGACCGACTGAGCGTTTGCTCAGCCGAGTGTCAGGTCCATCCAGTCAGGCGAAAGACGAACGGAGTCCGGTCCCATGGGCGAGCAGCAGCAAGGGAAGTTCCCGCAGGACGTCATCGACGAGTACTCAGCACTCGGCATCGACCTGGTCGCCCTGTTCTCGGCGGGTCACCTCGGCACGCGCATGGGCGTGGAGATCGTGGAGGCGTCCGCCGAGCGCGTTGTCGGCACCATGCCTGTCGAGGGGAACACCCAGCCCTACGGACTGCTGCACGGCGGCGCGTCCGCCGTACTCGCCGAGACGCTCGGCTCCCTGGGGTCCATGCTGCACGGCGGCAGCTCGAAGATCGCCGTCGGCGTCGATCTGAACTGCACCCACCACCGCGGCGCCCGCTCCGGCCTGGTCACCGGAGTGGCCACACCCGTGCACCGAGGACGCTCGACGGCGACATACGAGATCGTGATCACTGACGAGGAAGGGCGACGGGTGTGCAGTGCGCGGCTGACCTGTCTGCTGCGGGACGTGAAGCCCGGGGACGGGATCCCCGCCGGCGCCGCGAGCTGATCCCGCCGGTCCGTCACCTCATCGGGGGTGGTGGGCCGGACTCAGTCTTCCGCACCCCCGCCCACTCCCCTACCGTTTTCCCATGAGGCTGCCGGCATGAGCGGTATCGGGCCCGTCGAATCCGTCGACTCGCCGGAGGCGAACGGGAGTTACGAAGTCATCGGCGGCGATCCGCCCCATCTGACGGACCGTTGGCACACCCTGTCGCCGCGCACCCGCAGAGCCGCGCTCACGGCGGGCGCGATCGCCGTCCTGGGTGTCGGAGCCGTCCTCCTGCCGCCCGTCCACACCTCCCGGCAGAGCGACCCGCAACCACCCACGCCATGGCCCGCGAACGTCACCGAGTGGCGCTACGTCGGACTCGCCCAGACCACCGACTCCCCCACCACGACCGGTTTCTTCCGCTTCGCGGTCGCCGTGGACAGCGGACCCGCCGTCACCCTGCGGGTCACCGGCGCCGCCTTCGACGGACTCACCGCCGAGGCCGTCCCCGAGCCGTCCTTCACCGTGCACACCGGAGCGACCCGCCGCGTCACCGTGGAGATATCCGTTTCCGACTGTTCGGGACTGCCCCTGAATGCGGACCTCGCCTTTCTGGACGTAACGCTGCGTAACACGCGCGCAATACAACGCCATAGTTTCATCTTCGGCGCCTCCTACTCCAAGGACCTTTCCCAGCTCCTCCACAGGGCCTGCGGTGCCACAAACGCCAGGCCAGGCCCACGGCCAAGCGGAAGTGCAGGTTCTCAAAATGTGGACCTCGGCTGAATTCCGCCAAACCGGCTGAGACCCACCTTCCGCGAAGCCCGCCAACCGGCACGTCATAACAAGAAAGTCACAAGCCAGCGCACGACGATGCCCATGCCTACAGACCGGGCTTAGAGTCACGGCCAGTCACCGCTCCATCGGGAGTTCGGTACCAGCGCAGCACCCTCCGCCCCCACCCGGGCGACTGTGCCTGCGGAAAGGACAGATTGTGCGACAGCGTTCTCTGGTGATTCTTACCTCCGTACTCACCACCGGAGCTCTGACCCTCACCGCCTGCGGTTCCCGGGACAGCGGCAGCAAGAGTGACAGTGGGTCCACCACCCTGACCATCGGCGTCGACGCTCCCCTGTCCGGTGAGAACTCCACCACCGGCCTCGGTATCCAGTACGGCGTCCAGATAGCCGTCGACGACGCCAACAAGAACAACTGGGTCCCGGGCGTCAAGTTCAAGATCAAGGCCCTGGACGACAAGGCGCAGCCCGCCACCGGCCAGTCCAACGCGACCGCCTTCACCGGGGACAGCAACGTCGTCGGCGCCGTCGGCCCGCTGAACTCCGGCGTCGCCCAGTCGATGCAGCAGGTGTTCGCCTCGGCCAACATGGTCGAGATATCCCCCTCGAACACCAACCCCGCCCTGACCCAGGGCAAGGACTGGGCGACCACCAAGACGCGGCCGTACAAGACGTACTTCCGCACCGCCACCACCGACGCCCTCCAGGGTGCCTTCGCCGCCGACTACGCGTACAACGGCCTCAAGAAGAAGAAGGCCTTCGTCGTCGACGACAAGCAGACCTACGGCGCCGGCCTGGCCGGGATCTTCAACAGCGCCTTCAAGAAGCTCGGCGGCTCCATCGCGGGCACCGACCACGTCAACACCGGCGACACCGACTTCAGCTCGCTCGTCACAAAGATCAAGAACTCCGGCGCCGACCTGCTCTACTACGGCGGCCAGTACGACGAGTCGGAGAAGATCACCAAGCAGCTCAAGGGCGCCGGCGTCAAGATCCCGCTGTTCGGCGGTGACGGCATGTTCGCCACCACCTACATCCAGACCGCCGGCGCGGCAGCCGAAGGCGACCTCGCCACCTCCGTCGGCGTCCCCGCCGACACCCTGCCCGCCGCCAAGCAGTTCATCGCGACCTACAAGGCCAAGGGCTACAAGGGTGACTACGGCGCCTACGGTGCCTACGCCTACGACGCCGCCACCGCCATCATCAAGGCAGTGAAGGCCGCCAAGGACGCCAACGGCGACAAGCTGCCCGCGAGCAGCGACCTCCGCTCCAAGGTCGTCGACGCCGTCCAGAAGTCCGACTTCGAGGGCATCTCCGGCAAGGTCGCCTTCGACGAGTACGGCGACACCACGAACAAGCAGCTCACCGTCTACCAGGTCACCAAGGGCGCCTGGAAGGCCGTGAAGACCGGCACCTTCAACGGCAGCTGACCTCAGCTCCAGCACCACCGCACCACGGGCCGCGCGGAAGGAGGATCCCGACCGCGCGGCCCGTTGTCACACCCCCACCCCCAGGCACGCGATCTGTGCACACGACCCCAGCGACAATGGAGGCCACGCGGTGAACACCCTGCCGCAGCAGCTGGCCAACGGGCTGCTCCTAGGCTCGATGTACGGGCTGATCGCCATCGGCTACACGATGGTGTACGGCATCGTCCAGCTCATCAACTTCGCGCACGGCGAGATCTTCATGACCGGGGCCTTCGGCGCCCTCACGGTCTACGCCTACATCCTGCCCGACGGCACCTCGATGGTGGTCGCCGTACCGCTCATGCTGATCGGCGGCGGAATCGTCTCCGTCCTCGTCGCGGTAGGGGCCGAACGATTCGCCTACCGCCCCCTGCGGCAAGCACCACGACTGGCACCCCTGATCACCGCCATCGGCCTCTCCCTGTCACTGCAGGAACTCGTCCGGAACTTCTACCCGGGCGCCGACAAGGCCCGCTCCTTCCCCAGCCTCGACGGCAACCACGGCATCGGCTCCGTCACCATCTCCGACGCCGACATCTTCCTGGTCATCGCCGCCGTCATCTGCATGTCCGGCCTCGCCTGGTTCGTCCGCAAGAGCCGCACCGGCCGCGCCATGCAGGCCACCGCCCAGGACCCGGACACCGCCCAGCTGATGGGCATCGACACCAACCGGATCATCGTCATCGCGTTCGCCATCGGCGGCTTCTTCGCCGCCGTAGCAGCCGTCTCCTACGGCCTCAAGTACGGCAACATCGACTACCGCATGGGCTTCCTGATGGGCCTCAAGGCCTTCACCGCGGCCGTCATGGGCGGCATCGGCAACATCTACGGCGCCATGCTCGGCGGAGTCGTCCTCGGCGTCGCCGAGACCCTCGCCTCCGCCTACATCAGCAAGATCCCCGGCATGGAACAGCTCGGCGGCTCCAGCTGGGCCAACGTATGGGCTTTCTGTCTCCTCATCCTCGTACTGCTGTTCAGGCCACAGGGCCTGCTCGGCGAACGCGTCGCGGACAGGGCGTGATCACATGACCGAGACGACCAAAACCCCGGCCACCCCGCCCACCCACGACGCCACCGCGACCGCGCACCAGGGCCTCATCCCGATGCCCGCCGCAGCGGCCCGCGCACTCACCCTCGGCGGCGGCATCGCCACCATCGTCTCCGCGTTCCTCGCCTGGACGTGGACCTCCGACTTCCCCGGCGACCTCACGGTCTACGGCTACCCCGGCGGCCTGCAATGGCTCACCGTCGTGGGCGGCCTCCTCGTAGCCCTCTTCGCCCTCGCCGGATACGGCGTCCGCGGCCTCGGCTGGCTCACCCCCGCCGGCGCCACTGGCGCCACCCTCCTCACCGCACTCGGCGTCTTCGCCACCACCTGGTACACGGTCATAGCGATCGCCGTGAAACTCGGCGGATTCGTCAACCTCGAACCCGGCGCGTACATCGCGGCCATCGCCTCCCTCGCCACGGTCATCGGCGCCTTCGGCCTGCCCGCCGGCGAAGGCGCGGTCCAGAGGGCGAAGGAAGCGTCCGGCTCCTACCTCGCCATCCACGGCCGCTCCCGGCTGCGGCTCGTCCTCGCCGGCGTCAAGTTCCTCAACGCCTATATCGGCAAACCCGCCACCATCCCCGCCGCCGCACCCACCGCCCCCTGGATCCAGCGACTCGTCATCACGATCGTCGCCGCCCTCGCCCTCACCGTCTTCGCCTACGGCATCGACGCCGAGGACCAACTCTTCGTCGGCTTCCTCATCGTGGTCGTCTTCACCACCTGGGCCCTGCACAGCGCCGGCCTCTTCGACCGGTTCAGCCACCTCACGGCCGCCAACCGCAGCTTCGCCCTCGCCATGGGCTTCGTCGCCGCGATCGGCTTCCCCTTCACCCAGACCAACGACCACTACGCCAACCTCGGCGTCAACATCCTGATCTTCGGGACCGTCGCCCTCGGCCTCAACATCGTCGTCGGCCTCGCCGGACTCCTCGACCTCGGCTACGTCGCCTTCCTCGGCGTCGGCGCTTACACCGCCGCCCTGGTCTCCGGCTCCGAGTTCTCCAAGTTCTCCGGCGTCCAGTTCCCCTTCTGGGCCGCAGCACTCACCGGCGCAGCCGCCAGCCTCATCTTCGGCGTCCTCATCGGCGCCCCCACCCTGCGCCTGCGCGGCGACTACCTCGCCATCGTGACCCTCGGCTTCGGAGAGATCTTCCGCATCTCCGTCAACAACATGGACGGCGTCTCCGGCCCCGACATCACCAACGGCCCCAACGGCATCCCGTCCATCCCCGACCTGTCGTTCTTCGGCTTCAACTTCGGCCACAACCACGACATCGCCGGATTCACCATCGGCCGGTTCGCCAACTACTACCTGCTCATGGTCCTGATCAGCGCCCTCGTCGTCACGATCTACCGCCGCGCCTCCGACTCCCGCATCGGCCGATCCTGGATCGCCATCCGCGAGGACGAGACCGCCGCCACCGCCATGGGCATCAACGGCTTCCGCGTCAAGCTCATCGCCTTCGCCCTCGGCGCCACCCTCGCCGGCCTCGCCGGCACCGTCAGCGCCCACGTCACCTACAGCGTGGTGCCGAACCCGTACCAGTTCGCCGGAGCGGCCCCGCCCAACTCCGCGTTCCTCCTGGCCGCCGTAGTCCTCGGCGGCATGGGCACGGTCTCCGGACCCTTCCTCGGCGCGGCCCTGCTCTACCTGCTCCCGGAGAAGCTCGTCGCCCTCCAGGACAAGTCGCTCCTCGCCTTCGGCATCGCGCTCATCCTCCTGATGCGCTTCCGCCCCGAAGGACTCATCCCCAACCGCCGACGCCAGCTCGAATTCCACGAGACCGGCCAACTCGACGTACCGGACACCACGACCCTGACCGACGAACCGGCCATCACCAAGGCAGGGGCGTAGAGAGCCATGACGACACCAGTACTCGAAGCCCGTGACGTCACCATGCGCTTCGGCGGGCTCACCGCCGTCCGATCCGTCGACTTCACCGTCAACTCCGGCGAGATCGTAGGCCTCATCGGCCCCAACGGCGCCGGCAAGACCACCTTCTTCAACTGCCTCACCGGCCTCTACGTCCCCACCGAGGGCACGGTCTCCTACCAGGGCACGGTGCTTCCCCCGAAGCCCCACCTCGTCACCAAGGCCGGCATCGCCCGCACCTTCCAGAACATCCGCCTGTTCGCCAACATGACGGTCCTGGAAAACGTCCTCGTCGGCCGCCACACCCGCACCAAGGAAGGCCTCTGGTCGGCCCTCCTGCGCGGCCCCGGCTTCAAGAAGGCCGAAAAGGCCAGCGAAGAACGCGCCATGGAACTCCTGGAGTTCATCGGCCTCGCCCACAAGCGAGACCACCTCGCCAGGAACCTCCCCTACGGCGAACAGCGCAAGCTGGAGATCGCACGCGCCCTCGCGTCCGAGCCGGGCCTGCTCCTGCTCGACGAGCCGACGGCCGGCATGAACCCCCAAGAGACGCGCGCCACCGAAGAGTTGGTCTTCGCCATCCGCGACAAGGGCATCGCCGTCCTCGTCATCGAGCACGACATGCGCTTCATCTTCAACCTCTGCGACCGCGTAGCCGTCCTCGTCCAGGGCGAGAAACTCGTCGAAGGCACCTCCGACGTCGTCCAGGCCGACGAACGCGTCGTCGCCGCCTACCTCGGCGAACCGTTCGAAGGCATACCCGAAGACACATCGCCCGCGACGGAAGCGGAGAGCAACACCAGCGCCAAGGGAGAAGCCCAGTGACCGCACTGCTAGAGGTCGAGGACCTCAGGGTCTCCTACGGCAAGATCGAAGCCGTCAAGGGCATCTCCTTCAGCGTCGAGGCCGGCCAGGTCGTCACCCTCATCGGCACCAACGGCGCCGGCAAGACGACGACCCTGCGCACCCTCTCGGGCCTGCTCCAGCCCTCCGGCGGCAAGATCACCTTCGACGGCAAGCCGCTCAACAGCGTCCCCGCCCACAAGATCGTCGCCCTCGGCCTGGCCCACTCCCCCGAAGGCCGGCACATCTTCCCCCGCCTCACCATCGCGGAGAACCTCCAGCTCGGCGCCTTCCTCCGCAAGGACAAAGAAGGCATCGAAAAGGACATCCAGCGCGCCTACGACCTCTTCCCCATCCTCGGAGAACGTCAGAAGCAGGCCGCGGGAACCCTCTCCGGCGGCGAGCAGCAGATGCTGGCCATGGGCCGCGCGCTCATGTCCCAGCCGAAACTGCTGATGCTGGACGAGCCGTCCATGGGCCTCTCCCCGATCATGATGCAGAAGATCATGGCGACGATCGTCGAGCTCAAGGCGTCGGGCACGACGATCCTGCTGGTCGAACAGAACGCCCAGGCAGCCCTGTCCCTCGCCGACCAGGGCCACGTCATGGAGGTCGGCAACATCGTCCTCTCCGGCTCGGGCGAGGACCTGCTGCACGACGAGTCGGTACGGAAGGCGTACCTCGGCGAGGACTGAGGTCACCAGCGTCCTTCTCCACGACGAGGCCCGCGCCCCCTGAGCTGGGGGCGCGGGCCTCGTCGTAGTGACTGTCGGCAGTGTCAGCCCTTCGAGGACTTCTTCTCGTCCGCGTCCTGGATGACCGCCTCGGCGACCTGCTGCATCGACATCCGACGGTCCATCGACGTCTTCTGGATCCAGCGGAACGCGGCGGGCTCGGACAGTCCGTACTCGGTCTGCAGGATCGACTTCGCGCGGTCGACCAGCTTGCGGGTCTCCAGCCGCAGCGTGAGGTCGGCGACCTCCTGCTCAAGCTGCTTGAGCTCGGTGAAGCGCGACACCGCCATCTCGATCGCGGGCACGACGTCACTCTTGCTGAACGGCTTCACGAGGTACGCCATCGCACCGGCGTCCCTGGCCCGCTCGACGAGGTCACGCTGCGAGAAGGCGGTGAGCATCAGCACGGGGGCAATGCCCTCCTCGGCGATCTTCTCGGCCGCGGAGATACCGTCCAGCTTCGGCATCTTCACGTCGAGGATCACGAGGTCGGGCTTGTGCTCACGGGCCAGCTCGACGGCCTGCTCACCGTCGCCGGCCTCACCGACGACGGTGTACCCCTCTTCTTCGAGCATCTCTTTGAGATCGAGCCGAATCAGGGCCTCGTCCTCGGCGATGACGACACGGGTCGTCAGCGGAGGCACGTGCGACTTGTCGTCGTCGGGCGCGTCTACGGGCTGGGGCGACTCGGGGGCGGTCACGGGGGCTCCTTGGTGCGGGCCGGGCAGGTTGTGCTGCTTATGCAGCCTACCTAGAGGCGGGGACCTGCGGTGACCCGGTAGACTTCCCGACGGCTCACCAACCTGCCCGGTTGGAGGAACTGGTCAGACTCGCGGTGCTCAAACCACCGTGCCTTAGGGCATGTGGGTTCGAATCCCACACCGGGCACTTGTAAGCGGAGGTTCACGTTCGCGTGAACCTCCGCTTTTTGCTGCGTGCCGTGACGATCACTCTCACAGAGTGTCCATATGTACGACATCAGCACACGCAAGCGAGCACTCGCGCTGGTCGAACAAGGCCGCAGCCTCAACTCCGTGAGCCGCGAGACCGGCATCTCACGCGCAGCGATCCGCTCTTGGCAGGATCGGCTCGAACCGCTGCCCAGCATCTCGACTCCGGACCCCGGACCACCTGCCGACCATCACGCCTACGCCTACCTCCTGGGCCTGTACCTCGGCGACGGCTGTATCAGCCCCCACCCTCGCGGCACCGGCTACTACCTCAGGATCGCGTGCGCCGACGCATGGCCCGGTCTCCTCCAACTGTGTCGTGAAGCCATCTCGAAGGTGCGCCCTGGCATTGGCGTCCACGCACTCCAGAAGGAGGGCTACGCGATGGTCACCAGCTACTTCCGGCACTGGCCCAATCTGTTTCCCCAGCATGCCCCCGGCAAGAAGCACCAGCGCCGCATCGCCCTCGAACCCTGGCAGCAGGAAATCGTCGACGCCCACCCCTGGGAATTCACCCGGGGTCTCATCCACTCCGACGGCTGTCGTATCACCAACTGGACCACCCGCATGGTCGCCGGTGAACGCAAGCGCTACGAATACCCCCGGTACTTCTTCACCAACCTCTCAACAGATATCAGGCAGCTCTACACCGACACCCTCGACAAAGTCGGCGTCAGCTGGAAACAGGCGAACGCGCAGAACATCTCCGTCGCCCGCAAAGCCTCAGTAGCCCTCATGGACACCCACGTGGGCCCCAAACACTGACCCTCCTCCGCTACTTGGGACTGTCGTCCTCGCCGACATGGTGCACGCGGACGAGGTTCGTCGAGCCGGCCACTCCGGGGGGCGAGCCCGCCGTGATGACGACGATGTCGCCCTTCTGGCAGCGGCCGTACTTGAGGAGGAGTTCGTCGACCTGGTCGACCATCGCGTCGGTGGAGTCGACGTGGGGGCCGAGGATGGTCTCCACGCCCCAGGTAAGGGTGAGTTGGGCGCGGGTGGCCGGGTCGGGGGTGAAGGCCATCACGGGGATGGGGGACCTGTAGCGCGAGAGCCTGCGGACGGTGTCGCCGGACTGGGTGAAGGCGACCAGGTACTTCGCGCCGAGGAAGTCGCCCATCTCGGCGGCGGCCCGGGCCACCGCGCCGCCCTGGGTGCGGGGCTTGTTGCGTTCGGTCAGCGGGGGCAGGCCCTTGGCGAGGATGTCTTCCTCGGCGGCTTCGACGATGCGGGCCATGGTGGTGACGGTGGCGATGGGGTACTTGCCGACGCTGGTCTCGCCGGACAGCATCACCGCGTCCGTGCCGTCGATGACCGCGTTCGCCACGTCGGAGGCTTCCGCCCTGGTCGGGCGGGAGTTCTCGATCATCGAGTCGAGCATCTGGGTGGCGACGATGACCGGTTTGGCGTTGCGCTTGGCCAGTTTGATGGCGCGCTTCTGGACGATCGGAACCTGTTCGAGGGGCATTTCGACGCCGAGGTCGCCGCGGGCGACCATGATGCCGTCGAAGGCGGCGACGATGCCGTCGATGGCCTCGACCGCCTGGGGCTTCTCGACCTTGGCGATGACGGGGAGGCGGTGGCCCTCCTCGTCCATGATGCGGTGGACGTCGTCGATGTCCTTGCCGCTGCGGACGAAGGAGAGGGCGATGACGTCGAAGCCGGAGCGCAGCGCCCAGCGGAGGTCGTTCTCGTCCTTGTCGGAGAGGGCGGGGACGGAGACGGAGACTCCGGGGAGGTTGAGGCCCTTGTGGTCGGAGACCATGCCGCCTTCGACGACCTGGGTGTGGACGCGGGGGCCGTCGACGGAGGTGACTTCGAGGCAGACCTTGCCGTCGTCGACGAGGACGCGTTCGCCGGGGGTGACGTCGGTGGCGAGGCCGGCGTAGGTGGTGCCGCAGGACTGGCGGTCGCCTTCGGCGCCGTCTTCGACGGTGATGGTGAAGGTGTCTCCGCGTTCAAGGAGTACGGGGCCTTCGGTGAATCGGCCGAGTCGGATCTTCGGGCCTTGAAGGTCGGCGAGCATTCCGATGCTGCGGCCGGTCTCTTCGGCGGCCTTTCGCACCAGCTGGAAGCGCTCCTCGTGTTCGGCGTGGGTGCCGTGGCTGAGGTTGAAGCGGGCTACGTCCATTCCGGCTTCGACCAGGGCTTTGATCTGGTCGTACGAGTCGGTGGCGGGGCCCAATGTACAGACGATTTTTGCTCGGCGCATGGTTTGAGCCTAGAGCTTACCGACGGGTAGGGAATTGGTCGCGCATGACTACTCAACAACCTTTGGGTGAAGGATTATTGACAAGGCTTGAATGTGCGGTGGGGTGCTCCAATGAGCGTTCGAATCGGTGAATTGCGGGGTCGGATCACAGGCTCGGGGGCGCCATGGTGAAGCGTGCGTTGACCTGGGCGTAGACGTGTTGCCGTTGGGGTTCGAGGTCGAGGGGTGCGGCGGCGGTGTCCTCGGCGGCTGCTCCCGCGAGGGACATGGAGCGCATACGGCGCTGGGGAGATCCGTAGGTTTCGGCGTTCTCGGCGCCGATGTCGGCGAGTTCCACGAGGGCGGCGAGGGTGGTGCCGAGTGCTTCGGCGTATTCGCGGGCGCGTTGGACGGCTTCGCGTACGGCTTGCTGGCGGGCCTGGCGGTGGACGGGTGAGTCGGGGCGCAGGGCCCACCAGGGGCCGTCGACGCGGGTGAGTTCCAGGTCGGCAAGGCGGGTGGTGAGTTCGCCGAGGGTGGTGAAGTCGGCGAGTTCGGCGGTGATGTGGACTCTGCCGTGGTAGCGGTGGACGCGTTCGCCGCGGCCGTGCTTGGTGAGTTCGGGGGTGATGGAGAAGCCGCCGGTTTCGAGGCGTTCGACTGCTTCGCCGTAGCTTTTGACCAGGTCGAGGACGGTGGCGTTGCGGCGGGTGAGGTCGTCGAGGGCGGTGCGGCGGTCGGTGCCGCGGGCGGCGACGGTGATGCCGATGCGGGCGATTTCGGGGTCGACTTCGAGGCGGGCCTCGCCGCGGACGGCGATGCGCGGGGCGTCGGGGGTGCCGTAGGGGACGGCGGGTTGGGGTTCGTCCGGGGTGGGGGTGGTCATACGTCCCACTCTGTCAGTTGTGGCGTCTTCTGGTCATCAGATCGAAACCTGCGGAGCCTGTCGCTTCCAGTAAGAGACGAGTAAGAATCTACGCGCGTTGTTGACCGTTTCCCGAGGAGATCCAGACATGCCCTTGAACCGCCGGAAGTTCCTGAAGAAGTCCGCCGTGACGGGTGCGGGGGTGGCGCTGGCCGGTGCGGCGGCGGCTCCGGCGGCGCAGGCCGCGGAGCAGAAGCCGGGCAGGCCCCCGAAGCGGTACTCGCTGACCGTGCTGGGCACGACCGACCTGCACGGGCATGTCTTCAACTGGGACTACTTCAAGGACGCGGAGTACTCGGACGCCAAGGGCAACGCCATGGGTCTGGCGCGGGTGTCGACCCTGGTGAACCAGATCCGGCAGGAGAAGGGCCGGCGGAACACGCTGCTGCTGGACGCGGGCGACACGATCCAGGGCACGCCGCTGACGTACTACTTCGCGAAGGTGGATCCGATCACCGCCAAGGGCGGTCCGGTGCATCCGATGGCGCAGGCGATGAACGCGATCGGGTACGACGCGGCGGCGCTGGGCAACCACGAGTTCAACTACGGCATCGAGACGCTGCGGAAGTTCGAGGACCAGTGCCGCTTCCCGCTGCTGGGCGCGAACGCGCTGGACGCGAAGACGCTGAAGCCGGCGTTCCCGCCGTACTTCATCAAGAAGTTCCAGGTGCCGGGCGCGCCGCCGGTGAAGGTGGCGGTGCTGGGGCTGACGAACCCGGGGATCGCGATCTGGGACAAGGCGTATGTGCAGGGGAAGTTGACGTTCCCGGGGCTTGAGGAGCAGGCCGCGAAGTGGGTGCCGAAGCTCAGGTCGATGGGGGCGGATGTCGTCGTGGTGTCGGCGCATTCGGGGTCGTCGGGGACGTCGTCGTACGGTGATCAGCTGCCGTACGTGGAGAACTCGGCGGCGCTGGTCGCGCAGCAGGTGCCGGGGATCGACGCGATTCTGGTGGGTCACGCGCATGTGGAGATCCCGGAGTTGAAGGTCACCAACACGGCGACGGGGAAGACGGTCGTGCTGTCCGAACCGCTGTGCTACGCCGAGCGGTTGAGCGTGTTCGACTTCGAGTTGGTCTTCGAGAAGGGGCGTTGGACCGTCGAGTCGGTGGCGGCTTCGCTGCGGGACGCGAAGACGGTCGCGGACGATCCGAAGATCACGCGGTTGCTGAAGGACGAGCACGCGCTGGTCGTGGAGTACGTCAACCAGGTGGTCGGTACGGCGACGGCGACGCTGACGACGGTGGACGCGCGGTACAAGGACGCGCCGATCATCGATCTGATCACCAAGGTCCAGGAAGACGTGGTGAAGGCGGCGTTGGCGGGGACGGCGTATGCGTCGCTGCCGGTGATCGCGCAGGCGTCGCCGTTCTCGCGGACCTCGGAGATCCCGGCGGGCGAGGTGACGATCCGGGATCTGTCGGGTCTGTACGTGTACGACAACACGCTGGTGGCGAAGTTGCTGTCGGGTGCTCAGGTGCGGGCGTATCTGGAGTACTCGGCGGAGTACTTCGTGCAGACGGCCGCCGACGCGGTCGTCGACACGGAGAAGTTGACGAACGCGGGTGGCCGTCCGGACTACAACTACGACTACGTGTCGGGGTTCTCGTACGACATCGACATCGCGCAGGCGGCCGGTTCGCGAATCAAGAACCTCACCTGCAACGGTGCGGCGCTGGACGACGCGCAGCAGTTCGTGCTGGCGGTGAACAACTACCGGGCGAACGGCGGCGGTGCGTTCCCGCATGTGGCGTCGGCGACCGAGGTGTGGTCGGAGTCGACGGAGATCCGGACGCGGATCGCGGAGTGGGTGACCGCGAAGGGTGTGCTGGATCCGGCGGAGTTCGCTTCGGTGGACTGGAAGTTGACGCGGAACGGCACGCCTGTCTTCTAGTGCTTGTCTGTCTTCTGGCGCCCGCTGGAGCCCTCACCTGCCTTCGACGAGGAGGTGAGGGTCCGGGCCTGCCGGGCCTGGGGGATCTGGGCCTGCGGGTCGAGCCCGAAGGTCGTGAAGGCCGTTCGGTCCGGCAGGGGGTAAGGCTCTTTGCCGGTCAGGGAGTTGAGGATGGTGGCGCTGCGCCAGGCGGCGAGGCCGAGGTCGGGGGCGCCGACTCCGTGGGTGTGGAGTTCGGCGTTCTGGACGTAGACGTGGCAGTCGGCGCCGGTGACGGAGGGGTCGAGGACGAGTCTGAACTGCTTGTCGATGTGCGGGCGTTCGGCGCTGTCGCGGCGCAGGTAGGGGTCGAGTCCGGCGAGGATGCGGCCGAGGGGGCGTTCGCGGTAGCCGGTGGCGAGGACGACGGCGTCGGTGGTGAGGCGGGAGCGGGTGTTCTGCTGGACGTGTTCCAGGTGGAGTTCGACCTTGGTGGTCGTGATCCGGCCGGCGGTGCGGACGCGGACGCCGGGGGTGAGGATGGCGTCGGGCCAACCGCCGTGCAGGGTACGGCGGTAGAGCTCGTCGTGGATGGCGGCGATGGTGTCGGCGTCGATGCCCTTGTGGAGCTGCCACTGTGCGGTGACGAGGCGGTCGCGGACGGGTTCGGCGAGGGCGTGGAAGTAGCGGGTGTAGTCGGGGGTGAAGTGCTCCAGGCCGAGCTTGGAGTACTCCATGGGGGCGAAGGCCTCGCTGCGGCCGATCCAGTGGAGTTTCTCGAGTCCCGCGGGCCGGTTGCGGAGCAGGTCGAGGAAGACTTCGGCCCCGGTCTGTCCGGAGCCGATGACGGTGATGTGTTCGGCGGCGAGGAGCGTTTCGCGGTGGGCGAGGTAGTCGGCGGCGTGGATGACGGGGACGCCGGGGGCTTCGACGAGGGGCTTGAGCGGGTCGGGGACGTAGGGGGCGGTGCCGACGCCGAGGACGATGTTCTTGGTGTACGTCCGCCCGAGGGCCCCGGCCTCTCCGTCGCTGTCGAGCTGGGTGAAGTCGACTTCGAAGACGTCGCGTTCGGGGTTGAAGCGGACGGCGTCGACCTGGTGGCCGAAGTGGAGTCCGGGGAGGCTGTCCGCGACCCAGCGGCAGTAGGCGTCGTACTCGGCGCGCTGGATGCGGAAGCGCTCGGCGAAGTAGAAGGGGAAGAGCCGGTCGCGGGCCCGCAGGTAGTTGAGGAAGGACCAGGGGCTCGCGGGGTCGGCGAGGGTCACCAGGTCGGCGAGGAAGGGGACTTGGACGGTGGTGCCGTCGATGAGCAGGCCGGGGTGCCAGTCGAAGCCGGGGCGCTGTTCGTAGAAGGCGGTGTCGAGCTCGGTGAGGGGGTGGGCGAGGGCGGCGAGGGAGAGGTTGAAGGGGCCGATGCCGATGCCGACCAGGTCGCGGGGTGGATCGGGTTCGTGGCGTGGGGGGTTGGGGGTCTGGGGGTGACCCGTCGAGGGGTGGCTCATCGGGGGGTGGCTCATCGGGGGGTGTGCCCTTCCACCAGTTTCAGGAGGGCGGCCAGGTCGTCGGGCCGGGTGTGGGGGTTGAGGAGGGTGGCCTTGAGCCAGAGCCGGCCGTCGAGGGCGGCCCGGCCGAGGACGGCGCGTCCGTCGTGGAGGAGTTGTCGGCGTACGGCGGCCACGGCCTCGTCGGTGGCTTCGGCGGGCCGGAACAGCACGGTGCTGATGACGGGCGGGTCGTAGAGCTCGAAGCCGGGGTGGTTGTGGACCATGGCGGCGAACTCCCGTGCGCGGGCGCAGACTTGGTCGACGAGGGTGCCGAGTCCGGTGCGGCCGAGGGTTTTCAGGGTGACGGCGAGTTTGAGGACGTCGGGGCGTCGGGTGGTGCGCATGGAGCGGCCAAGGAGGTCGGGGAGGCCGGCTTCGGTGTCGTCGTCGGCGTTGAGGTAGTCGGCGCGCTGGGTGAGGGCGGCGAGGTCGCGGGGGTGGCGTACGGCGAGGAGGCCGGCGGCGACGGGCTGCCAGCCGAGTTTGTGCAGGTCGAGGGTGACGGTGTGGGCGCGGTCGAGGCCGGCGAGTTTGTCGCGGTGGCGGTCGCTGAAGACGAGGCCTCCGCCGTAGGCGGCGTCGATGTGGAGGCGGGCGCCATGGGCGGCGCACAGGCCGGCGATCTCGGGGAGCGGGTCGATGAGGCCGGCGTCGGTGGTGCCTGCGGTGGCGGCGACCAGGACGGAGCCGCGGGGGCCGGGCAGGGCGGTGAGGGCCTCGTCGAGGGCGGCGGGGTCGAGGGTGCCGGCGGGTGCGGGGACGACGACGGGGTCGGGCAGGCCGAGGAGCCAGGCGGCGCGGGGCAGGGAGTGGTGGGCGTTGCTTCCGCAGACCAACTGCACGGTGCCGCTGTGGGCTTCGCGGGCGAGGAGCAGGGCGAGTTGGTTGGCTTCGGTGCCGCCGCTGGTGACGAGGGCGTCGGCGAGGCCGATCTCGTGGGCGAGGGTGCGGGTGACGAGGGCTTCGAGGGCGGAGGCGGCGGGGGCCTGGTCCCAGGAGTCGAGCGAGGGGTTCAGCGCGCTGACGGCGAGGTCGGCGGCGGTGGCGACGGCGAGCGGCGGGCAGTGCAGGTGTGCCGCGCACAGCGGGTCGGCGGGGTCGGCGGCGCCTTCGGCGAGGGCGTGCACGAGGGTGCGCAGGGCGGTTGGGTCGCCGTCTTCGGGGAGTACGTCCCCCACGGCCTCCCGGAGCCGGGCGGCGACCGCGTCGGGGCCGCCGGCCGGGAACGGTCCGCCGCGGGCGCGCCGTCCGGTGCCGAGCGCGGCGAGGACGGTGTCGAGCAACGGCCGCAGGGCGTCGGGGCCTTCGGCGCCTGAGGCGAGGGGCGCGTTGCTCATGGGCTGTCCTCCGGGGCGCGGGGCAGGGGGAGTTCCAGCTTGTACGCAGGTGGGTCGACGCGCCCGGAAAGTACAACGATCAGAACCCGAAAGGGGGTACTGCCGTGCGGGGAAAACGTGTTGGGGGGTCAGGCCTTGAAGTCGTCCGCGTGGTCCTTCGCCCAGGTGGTGAACGGGCGGGCCGGTACCCCGGTGATGTCCTCGACCGCGGTGGTGGTCTCCGGTGTCGTGCCGACGCTCGCGGCGAGGCCCTTGAGGAGGCCGCGGAGCATTTCCGGTGGTACGTGCGGGAAGAGGCGGGAGTCCGCCTCGTCGGCCGGGATCTCGGTGAAGCGCAGATCGCGGCCGACCGCGTGGCCGATCGCGGTGATCTGCTGGGCCGTGGTGATCGGTTCGGGGCCGGTGAGGCGGTGGGCGGCGCCTTCGTGGCCGGGGTCGAGGAGGGTGCGTTCGGCCACGGCGGCGATGTCGTCCTCGTGGATGGGGGCCGAGACCGCGTCGGCGTAGGGGCCGCGCACGGTGTCGCCGACGCGGATCTGCGCGGTCCACTGGAGGGCGTTGGCCGCGAAGGCGTGGGGCCGCAGGATGGTCGCCGCCAGGCCGCTGTCGTGTACCTGTTGTTCGGCCTTGGCGTGCCAGATGTGGATGGGGTGGCTGGTGTCGGCGCCCTCTCGGACGATTCCGGAGGAGAGCATGACGACGTGCCGGACGCCGGCCGCGCGGGCCGCGTCGAGCAGTGCCCCGGTCGCGTCGCCGGTGGCCTGGAGGTTCAGGAAGAGCTGGGTCGCGCCGGTGAACAGGGCGGCGGGGTCGTCGAGTTGGTGGCGGACGACCTCCGCCTGCGGCGGTAATCCGGCCCGCTGGGGGTCGCGCGTCAGCGCCCGCACGGGCCGGCCCGCGGCGGTGAGGCGTTCCACCAGTGCGCGGCCGACGTTGCCGGTGGCACCTGTCACTACGATCACGGGTTCCTCCTGGGCTGATCGTCCTTGGCTCAACCGAGCCTAGGAAGGACGATCAGCCCGCCGCATCGTCGGCAGGGAGGATCACTCGGGTCGCGGTGCTGCCCCCCGTACCCGCAACGCCCGTGCCAGGTCGTCGAGTTGGTCGACGAGCTTGCGGCGCAGGGACGGGGTGAGGTCGGCGTCGCGGAGGCATTCCTCGCCGAGGCGGAGGGTTTCGGGGTCGACGGCGTGGGTGGGGAAGGCCCAGCGGCCTGCGGCGTCGGCCATGGCGGGGCCCCGGCGGGCGGCGAGGGTGACCGCGTCCTCGTAGAAGCGGGGCACGTACTCCCCTACGAGGTCGGCCTGTTCGGGTTGCCAGAAGCCCTGGGCGGTGGCGGTGAACAGGTAGTTGGAGAGGTCGTCGGTGGTGAACATCGCGTCCCAGGCCGTGCGTTTGGCCTCGGGGTCGGGCAGGGCGGCGCGGCAGCGGGCGGCGCCTTCCTGGCCGGTGGCGGACGGGTCCCGTGCCAACTCGGCGGCGATCGCGCTCTCTTCGGTGGCGCCGAGGACGGCGAGGCGGGCCAGGACGCGCCAGCGCAGCTCGGGGTCCAACTCCGGGCCGCCGGGGACGGTGCCTTCGGCGAGCCAGGCGGCGATGGTCTCGGGGTGGGCTGCGACGTCGATGAAGTGGCGTACGGCGATGAGGCGCAGGCCGGGGTTGGAGCCGTCCTCGGTGCGGCGGATGAGGTCGCGGCACAGGTCGGTGAGGGTGGCGAGGGCGGCCGGGCGGGCCTCGGGGGTGAGGTAGCGGTCGGTGACCTGGGCGGAGGCGAAGGCGAGGACGCCCTGGACGAGGGCGAGGTCCGTCTCGTGCGGGAGGTGGGCTCGGGCGGCGTCCAGGTAGGTGGAGGCGGGCATCGGGGGTTCGGGGGTCGCCCCCCGAGAGATGCTGCCGCCGTCGCGGACCGCGTCGCGCAGGGCGTTCCAGGCGACCGCGCGGGTGAGGGGTCCGGGGAGGCCGGAGAGGCTGGTGCGGATGGCTTCGAAGGAGTCGGGGTCGAAGCGGACCTTGGCGTAGGTGAGGTCGCCGTCGTTGAGGAGGAGCAGTGCGGGGCGCTTACCGAGGGCCTGGGGGTCGCTCTGCGGGATGTCGAGGTCGAGGCGTTCGCGCAGGACGAGGCGGCCGGTGTCACCGAGGTCCTGGTCGTAGAGGCCGACGGCGATGCGGTGGGGGCGGCTGCCGGCGCGGTCGACGGTGAGGGTGTGGGTGCCGTCTTCGGCGCGGGTGATGGTGGGCGTGAGCGTGTCCACGCCCGTCGTGCGCAGCCACGCGTCCGCCCAGGCGTGGACGTCTCGTTCGGTGCCGGAGGCGAGGGAGTCGATGAAGTCGGCGAGGGTGGCGTTGGCGAACTTGTGGCGGGCGAAGTGGGTGTTGATGCCGGCGAGGAAGTCCTTCTCGCCGAGCCAGGCCACCAACTGCCGCAGTGCGGAGGCGCCCTTGGCGTAGGAGATGCCGTCGAAGTTGAGGAGGGCGGAGGCGGTGTCGTCGACGTTCTCGGGGGCCACGGGGTGGGTGGAGGGGCGCTGGTCGGCGTCGTAGCCCCAGGCCTTGCGGACGACGCCGAAGTCGGTCCAGGTGTCGGTGAAGCGGGTGGCTTCGGTGAGGGTCTGGTAGCCCATGTACTCGGCGAAGGACTCGTTGAGCCAGATGTCGTCCCACCACTGGAGGGTGACGAGGTCGCCGAACCACATGTGGGCCATTTCGTGGGCGATGACCATGCCGCGGGTCTGGCGCTCGGTGTCGGTGACGGCGGAGCGGTAGACGAACTCGTCGCGGAAGGTGACGAGTCCGGGGTTCTCCATGGCGCCGGCGTTGAACTCGGGGACGAAGGCCTGGTCGTAGGAGTCGAAGGGGTAGGGCTCCTCGAACTTCTCGTGGTAGCGGTCGTAGCACTGGCGGGTGATGTCGAGGATCTCCTCGGCGTCCGCGTCGAGGTGCGGGGCCAGCGAGCGGCGGCAGTGGATGCCGAAGGGCAGGCCTCGGTGTTCGGTGCGGATCGAGTGCCAGGGGCCGGCGGCCACGGCCACGAGGTAGGTGGGGATGAGGGGGGTGGTGGCGGCCTGCCAGCGGCCTTCGCCGAGGTGTTCGGTGATGCCGTTGGCGAGGACGGTCCAGCCTTCGGGGGCGGTCACGGTGAGGTCGAAGACGGACTTGAGGTCGGGCTGGTCGAAGGCGGCGAAGACGCGCTGGACGTCGTCCATGAAGAGCTGGGTGTAGAGGTAGGTCTCGCCGTCGGTGGGGTCGGTGAAGCGGTGCATGCCCTCGCCGGTGCGGGAGTAGCGCATGCTCGCGTCGACGCGCAGTTCGTGCTCGCCCGCGGTGAGAGCGGGCAGCGGGAGCCGGTTCTCGACGAGTTGTTCCGGGTCGAGGGGGTGTCCGTCGAGGGTGACGGAGCGCAGCTCGGCGGGCTTGAGTTCGACGAAGGTGTCCGCGTCGGCACGAGCGGTGAACCGGATGACGGTGCGGGAGTCGAAGGTGTCTTCGCCCGTCGTCAGATCGAGTTCGATCGTGTAGCGGTGGACGTCGAGGAGCCTGGCACGGGTCTGCGCTTCGTCGCGCGTCAGTACGGACATGGTGGACATGCTGCCTGATGGCACTGACATGGCACAGGGTCGGTCCGGTACGCGGCCTATGTCCGGTCGGGGGTGGGGGTGGCGGGGGTGGCGGTGTTCTTGGGGTCGCGCTGGTAGGGCACGCGGGCGTCCGGGTGCGGCGGGGACGGGTGGGGCAGCGCCGGGCCGGGGTCGGGCGGGTCCTTGAGGAGGGCGCGCAGTTCGCGGAGCTCCCGTTCCAGGGTCTGGTGGCGCTGGTGGGCGTCGTAGAGGTAGCGGATCTTGGTGCGCAGGGTCCAGGGGTCGACGGGTTTGGTGATGAGGTCGGCGACGCCGAGGCCGAAGGCGGCGGCGGTCAGTTCGGGGTCGAGGCCGAAGCCGGTGAGGAGGACGACGGGGATGTGCTGGGTCTGTTCGAGGCGGCGCAGATAGCGGACCACGTCCAGGCCGCTGACGCCGGGCATCCGCACGTCGAGGAGGAGCAGGCCGACCTGGCCCCGGAGCACCTGCTTGAGCGCCTCGTCGCCGCTGGTGGCGCGGGCGAGCCGGTAGCCCAGCGGGGCGAGGGCGCTCTCCAGCGCGTACAGCGTGTCCTCATGGTCGTCGACGATGAGGATCCTGGCATCCGACGGCATGACCCGAGGTCCCTCCCGCGTGGGACGACCAGCTTATGAGGCAGGCGCTGACGGGGTGTGCCCGTCGGCTGACAAGGAGTGCGCGAGCGGTGCACAGCGCAGCATCGCCCCGAACACACCCCGCTGTCACGCCCCTTACGGGTTCGTCGGGGTCAGTTCGCCGTGGGTGAACCGCCGTTGACGGCGTCCTCCGCGATGCGCTCGTGGTGCCGGATCACCTCGGCGATGATGAAGTTGAGGAACTTCTCGGCGAACGCCGGGTCCAGCTTGGCGTTTTCGGCCAGGGTGCGCAGGCGCTCGATCTGGCGCGCCTCGCGGGCCGGGTCGGCGGGCGGCAGCCGGTGGGTGGCCTTGAGGAAGCCGACCTGCTGGGTGGCCTTGAAGCGTTCGGCGAGCATGTGGACGACGGCCGCGTCGATGTTGTCGATGCTGTCGCGCAGCCTGGCCAGTTCCTCGCGCACGGCGGGGTCGACGTCACCGGTTCCGTTGTTGCTGGTGGTCATGGGCGACCACCCTACGTGGAGTGCGCCCACCCGATGATCGGCGGATCGGCCGGATCGGGGACCTGGTCGCTCCAGCCGCCGGGGACGGTGCGGCCCTGCTGGGCGCGGAAGCGGACGGGTGGCATGCCGACGCGGCGGGTGAACAGGCGGGAGAAGTAGGCGGGGTCGTCGTAGCCGACGCGGCGGGCGACGGCGGCGACGGGGAGTTCGGTGGCGGCGAGGAGTTCCTTGGCGCGGCCCAGGCGGATGCCCAGGAGGTAGTCCTTGGGGCTGCAGCCGGCGCCCCGGCGGACGGCGGCGCGCAGGGCGGCGGGCGTCATGCCGTGCCGGGACGCGTGGTCGGCGACGGTCAGCGGCAGACAGGCGTCGCGGGCGAGGCCCTGGAGGACCGGGTCGCCGTCGGGGGCGAGGTCGGCGCGGGCCAGGCGCAGGGCCACCAGGAGCTCGTGGACGGCGGCGCCGGTCTCCACCTCCAGGAGGGGGTTTCCGCGGCGTGCGGCGCGGGCCATGCGCCCGATGACCGCGCGGGGTCCGCTCGCGTCCGAGAGGGGCACCACGGGCCGCTCCGGCTCGATGTAGCCGAGTTCGGTGTACGTCGCCGTCGCGGGCCCGGTGAAGTCGACGAACCCCTCGTCCCAGCCGGCGCCGGGGTCGGGCGCGTAGTGGTGCGGTACCCCGGGGGTGAGCCACAGCAGCGCGGGCGCGGTGACGGTGGTGCGGCGGCCGTCGGGGGTCAGGTACCAGCCGCCGCCCGCGCTGATCACCACGGCCACGTGGTGGTCGAGGGTGCGGGGGCCGACCGTGGGCAGGGCGCCGTACTGGAGGCCGACGCCGAGGCAGGCGAGGCCGAGGCGGTGGTGGGCGGGTGTGGGCGTGAAGAACCGCATCCAGGTGTGGTACATCCGCGCCCCCTCACGGGTCACTCGGTCCAAGTAGTGGCGATCTTTGTCCATGGACGTGATCGCCGCCAAGGGGAGAGAGTCGGCGCATGAGCGAGTTCACGGTGGGCGACAGGGACTTTCTGCTGGACGGGCGGCCGGTGCGGCTGCTGTCCGGGGCGCTGCACTACTTCCGGGTGCACGAGGCGCAGTGGGGGCACCGGCTGGCGATGCTGCGGGCGATGGGCCTCAACTGCGTGGAGACGTACGTCCCGTGGAACCTGCACGAGCCGGCGCCGGGCGACTTCCGGGACGTGGGGGCGCTGGGCAGGTTCCTGGACGCGGCCCGGGAGGCGGGCCTGTGGGCGATCGTGCGCCCGGGGCCGTACATCTGCGCGGAGTGGGAGAACGGCGGGCTGCCGCACTGGCTGACGGGCGAGCTAGGGCCACGCGCGCGTACCCGTGACGCGCGCTTCCTGGGCCACCTGGAGCGCTGGTTTCGCCGGTTGCTGGCCGAGGTCGTGCCCCGCCAGTTCGACCGCGGCGGCCCGGTGATCATGGTGCAGGTCGAGAACGAGTACGGCAGCTACGGCTCCGACGCGGCCTATCTGCGGCAGGTGGAGGCGCTGTTGCGGGACCAGGGAGTGGCGGTTCCGCTGTGCACCTCGGACGGCCCCGAGGACCACATGCTGGACGGCGGCTCGCTCCCCGGTGTCCTGGCGACGGTGAATTTCGGGTCCCACGCGCGCGTGGCCTTCGAGACGCTGCGCGAGTTCCGCTCCGAGGGGCCGTTGATGTGCATGGAGTTCTGGTGTGGCTGGTTCGACCACTGGGGCGGCGAGCACATCTTCCGCTCCGCCGAGGACGCGGCGTCCGCACTGCGGGAGATCCTGGAGTGCGGCGCGTCGGTCAACGTCTACATGGCGCACGGCGGCACCAACTTCGCCGGCTGGGCGGGCGCCAACCGGGGCGGCGGCGCCCTGCACGAGGGCCCGTTGGAGCCCGATGTGACGTCGTACGACTACGACGCCCCGATCGACGAGTACGGGCGCCCCACGGAGAAGTTCTGGCGACTGCGCGAGGTGTTCGCCGAGTACGCCGACGCCCCGCTGCCCGGACTCCCGCCCGCACCGCCCGTGTTGGACCACCCGGCCGAGGCGAGCCTGACCGGCTGGGCGCCCCTGGCCGACGTACTGGAGGCACGCGGCGGACCGGAGCACACGGGCCCGGTCCCGCCCACCTTCGAGGAACTGGACGTCGACCGCGGTCTCGTCCGCTACGCGGTGACCGTGCCGGGACCGCGCGCCCCGTATCCGCTCACCGCGCGGGGACTGCGGGACCTGGCGGTGGTCTACGTCGACGGGGAACGGGCCGGGATCCTCACGGAGGGCGACGAGCAGCTCAAGGAACCCGTCGCCGGGCACGCGCGCGTGGAGCTGTGGGTGGAGTCCCTGGGGAGGGCCAATTACGGGCCCCGGCTCGGGGAATCGAAGGGGATCACCGGGGGCCTGTTGCACGAGCGACAGTACCTGCACGACGTACGCGCGTGTGGGCTGCGGCTGGACGCGCTGGACGATGTCGAGGGCATTCCGCTGGGGGCGCTGCCCCCGGGCGACTCCCCCGGCCTGTACCGGGGCGCCGTCGAGGTGCGGGGCGCCGGGGACGCCGTACTCGAACTGCCGGGCTGGACGCGGGGGTTCGTGTGGGTCAACGGGTTCAACCTGGGGCGGTACTGGTCGGCCGGGCCGCAGCGGGAGCTGTACGTGCCCGGGCCCGTGCTGCGGGAAGGGGTGAACGACGTCTGGGTGCTGGAGCTCCAGGAGGCGCCGCTCGCCGGGAAGTCCGTGTCCTTGCGTGCTCAGCGGGAGACGGGGGCGGACCCGATCTCGACCACGCGGGCCCAGTCGGGCGGTGTGTCCGGCACGTAGTCGGGGTCGTCCTCGGCGTACATCCCGGTCTCGTACCGGCGCGGGAACAGGCCCACCACCGTCCGGCACGGCGGTCGCCGCTCCGGCCAGGGGGTCTGGCCGTCGGTGAGGACCACGACGGCGTCGGGCCGGGTGCGCAGCGCCCTGGCGAAGCCGGTGCGCAGATCCGTACCGCCGCCGCCCAGCAGCTCGATGCCCTCGGCGCGGCACAGTGGTTGCGCGACCCGGGCCGCCGCGTCGCAGGGCACCACGGTGACCAGGTCGCGGCGGCCACCGACCGCCCTTGAGATCGCGGCGACTTCGAGGAGCGCGCTGCCCAGCTCGGCGTCGCTGACCGACCCGGAGGTGTCGATGACCACGCAGACCCGGGGCGGTCTGCGGCGCAGGCTCGGCAGCACCACGCCGGGCAGTCCGGCCGAGCGGCGCGAGGGTCTGCCGTAGCTGTAGTCCTCGCCCGCGCCGGGAGCGGAGACCGCCGAGCGGACCGCCGCCCCCAGCAACTCCCGCCACGGCTGCGGCGGATGGAAGGCTTCCTCGGCCCACCGCCGCCATCCGTTCGGGGCGCTGCCCGGGCGGCCGGCGATGCCCTGCGCCACCCGGAAGCGGACCGCGTCGCGCTGCTGCTCGCTGAGCCCGTGCGCGCCGTCCGGACCCAGCTCCCAGCCCCGGTCGAGCCCGTCGGCGCCGCTGCCGCAGTCCAGCCACGCCAAGGCCTGGGTGCGCGGCCCCAGTTGGAACCAGCGCAGGTAGTCCTCCATCAGGTTCCCGGCGGGCAGGCCCAACGACTCCGGCCGGACCGCGCCTTCGGGGGTGACCAGGCCCTCGCCGTACGCGTCGTCGTTGATCTCCATGTCGGCGGCGATGTTCATCCGCAGCCGCTCCCCCGGGCCGGTCAGTCCGCGTTCGCGGGCGAGGCGGTCGCTGCGTCCGTGGTGGTCGCGCAGCAGGTGCGAGACCTCGTGGACCCAGACTCCGGCCAGGTCCTCGACCGGCATCCGGTCCACGAACCCCGGCGAGACATAGCAGCGCCAGTGCCGGTCGACGGCCATCGTCGGTACCTGCCGCGACGCGACGGTGTGCAGGGCGAACAGGGCGGTGGCCAGGTAGGGGCGGACTCGGGCCGCGTAGAGGCGGGCGGCGAAGAGCTTGTCGAGGTCGAGGTCCGCGGCCGGGTCGGGGTTCATCGGCCGCCCTTCACGGTCGCGGCGGCGCGGTCCGCCCGTTGCGACAGGGCGACCACTCCGGCCAGTTGCTCGATGGACGCGGGTACGTCCCAGTCCTCCCGGCGCAGCGAGGCGAGGGTGGTCGCGGGGACGACGACCAGGTCCGGGGCACCGGTCTCCAGCGCCCGGACCAGGAGCGCCCACGCCGCGTCCCAGCGGGCCCGGTCGGGACGGTTGCGGACCGCGGCCACCACGCCGTCGAGCACGGCCTGGCGCAGATCCCCGCGCTCGGGCAGCTCACCGGCCGTCGGATCGGCGAGGAACGTCTCGGGGTCGGGGAGGTCCATGCGGTCCACGGCGGCCAGCAGTTCCAGCCCGGGGCCGTCCCCGACCGTGCCCCTGGCCAGCAGGGACAGCACCTCCCGGGAAGAGCCGGCCGCGGTCGCGAACGCGATCAGGCACAGTGCCATCTCCCAGCTCCGGGGCGAGGGCCAGGCACCGCCGCGCCGGGTCTCGCCGCTGGGCAGTTGGTGGACCAGCTTGGGGCGGCCGGTGAGCAGTCCGCACACCGCGCGGCGCGCGTAGTCCACGGCTCCGGACAGCTTCTCCGGGTCGAGTCGCGGGAGGGTCGCCCGGGGCCAGGTGCCGCCGAGGCCGCGTACGACGACCTCGTGGTCGTGGGTCCACTGGAGGTGCACGAACCGGTTGGCCAGCGGCGGGCTCAGCTCCCAGCCGTCGGCCGCCGAGGAGCGGGGGTTGGCGGCGGCCACGATCCGCACCCCGGGCGGCAGCCGCAGCGCGCCGATCCGCCGCTCCAGCACCAGCCGCAGCAGCGCGGCCTGCACGGCGGGCGGCGCGGTCGACAACTCGTCCAGGAACAGCAGCCCCCGGCCCGCCCGCACGAGTCGTACGGCCCAGTCCGGCGGGGCCATCGGGACGCCCTGCTCCGCGGGGTCGTCCCCCACGACGGGCAGCCCGGAGAAGTCGGACGGCTCGTGCACGCTGGCGATCACCGTCGTCAACGGCAGATCGAGGGCCGCGGCGAGCTGGGTCAGCGCCGCCGTCTTGCCGATTCCCGGCTCGCCCCACAGCAGCACGGGGAGGTCGGCGGCGACGGCCAGGGTCAGGGCCTCCAGCTGGATGTCGGGGCGCGGTTCGGTGGTGGTGTCGCGCAGGAGGGTCAACAGGTCACCCGCGACGTCGAGTTGGGTGGGGTGGGCAGGGGTGTCGGTGGCGGCGTACAGGGCGCGTGTGGGCATATGTGGTCACCTTTGGGTTGCGGTGGGGCGTGCGTGGGTGAGGGATGGAGCGCGCGTGAGGACAGGGTTGAAGTGACGTGCGGCCAACGGCTGTTGGTGCGGCGGGGGTGAAGTTCCGTGCGGTCAGTGGCCGTTGGCGCGGCGGAGGCGTTCCTTACGGGGGAGCGGAAGTCCCGGGAAGAAGTGGCCGGATCGCGGTCCGGGGCCGGTCAGGCCCGCCCTGAACAGCCCGTACGTGAGCCGCCGTTGCGCCGCCGCCTGGAGTTCGTCCCGTAGCGCGCCGCCGCGCAGCACCGCGTCGGGACCGAGCAGTCTCTCTACGACGGCCAGCGCGCCGGCGGTGTCGCCGTGGATGAGGCGTTCGCGGACACCGGTGAGGCAGTCCGGGTGGCGGTGTGCCTCGTCGATGGCCTGGAGGCAGGGCAGCGGAGTACCGGTCAACGCGACCAGCAGTTCCTCGCGCCGGATCTCGTCCGGATCGTGGTCGAGGGGTGCCAGTACGCCGTCGACCAGCCCGATCCGGTGCAGGGCGCCCCGGCATTCGACCAGGTGCGGCTGTCCTGCCCGGTCCGGAGTCCGTACGGAACCGTCCGGCCGAGAGCGATCCGGTACGAGTGCGGCGGCGACCAGCGGATGGAGCCGGCCGGCCTCGATCGCACCGGTGCGGAGGAGTTCCAGGTCGGGCGGGACCCGGGTCGCCGCGTCGGGCAGGACCGGGAGGGCGGCGGCGCTGCCGTCGGTCGGTGCCGGTGCGATCCGCAGGGTGTCGGCGGCCGGATCCAGCACGAACCGGTGCCTGGAACCGAACCGTACGGTGACGGGACCGGTCGTCCGGCCCTCGGCGCGGAGCAGGATCGCCGCCTCGGCGGCCCACCGGTCGACGGCGCAGTTCCACGCCTCGGGCACCGTGTCCAGCGGAGCCGGGATCGGTGGAGGTTCGTCGCCGGGTGGCCGGTCGGCCCCGGAGCGGACCCGCAGCTCACCACTCCTTCCCGCATCCCACAGGTGTCGGTGCAGGTCGAGCCGGAACCGTCGGCTCGGCCGGGGATGCGGATGCCGACGGGCTACGGCCTCGCGGTGGGTGCCGTCCCACAGCGCGAGGCCGATCCGCTGGCCGCCGTCGGCCCAGGCGGGTGGAGTCCGGACCACCAGGTGGAGCAGGTGCGAGGCATCGTGCCCGTAGCGGGCCAGGGTGAGGGTCAGTCCCGGGCGCAGCAACCCGTCGGGCGCGATCCTCGGCAGATGCCAACGGAGCAGGTCAGGGGCGAGTCGGCGGAGATCGGCGCGCACTCGGGTGGCCAGTTCCCGGCCGTGGGTGCGCGCGACGGATCGTAGGTCGAGATCGATGTCGACACCGGCGGCGGCGCAGGCGCCCGCCCAGTCCCCGGCATCGCGGCGGACCGTGGCGGTCTCGATCATGGAGGGCGGCACGGCGAACTCGCGCACGCGCGGCCAGAAGGAAAGCCGGGAATTCCCGTTCGCGGTGTGAGGGAGCATCAGCACTCACCTTGCGCGGACGGGACCCCCATTCTGTGAACAGAGTGAGTCGTCATCGCGGGGAGCATAGCCTTCTCCGCCGCGATCCGTCAGGGAAATACTGGGGGCGTGCATCCACGCCCCTCGGCATAGAGTGGATGCGGGTTCAGGGCGTCTCTGGGGGTTGTGGACGTGGCGGACGACGGACCGGTCGAGCACGGCTACCCGCATCTGGACACGGTGCGGGAGTCCATCACCGCGCTCTACAAGCGCTTGTCGTACGACACCGTCCAGACGTTCGCCACCAGTGTGGCCCCCGTCGACGTGGCGTTCTGCGACACGGACGACCTGCATCTGGGGGCGCAGCGGGTGGCCCGGGAGATGGTCCGGCACTACCGGCTCCCGGATGCCCGGCTGATCGTCGGCTTCCGTGAGATGAAGCATGCGGCGAACGTCGAACTCACGGCCGGGCCCGAGTACTTCGTGGAGCTGAACGACCGGTTCCGCACCCATCGGCGGGACATCGGCGCGGCTCTCGCGCACGAGGTCATGCATGTCTACCTGCACCGTCTCGACCTGTCGTTCCCCGGCACCCGGGAGAACGAGATCCTCACGGACACGGCGGCGACGTATCTCGGCGCGGGGTGGCTGCTGCTGGACGCGTACCGGGAGGACTCGGCGTCCTCGCAGAAGCTCGGCTATCTCACTCCGGAGGAGTTCGGGTACGTCCTCGCCAAGCGGGCGCTGGTCTTCGGCGAGGATCCCTCGGTGTGGTTCACGAGTCCGCAGGCCTACACGGCGTACGTCAAGGGCATGGAGCAGGCCCGGCGTGACGAGCAGCAACCTCCTCTTACGGCGGCGGGGTGGGCGGGGCGGCGGCGCTACGCGCACGACCGGCGGCACGGGCCCGGAGTGCAGAAAGGGGTGCCGTACTCCTTCTCTCCCGACGGGCGGGGCAGCTTGCGGGTGTCGTTCCCTTGCCCCACGTGTCATCAGCGGATCAGGGTGCCGGTGCGGGGGAGGGTACGGGCGCGGTGTTCCTTGTGCCGGACGGTGTTGGAGTGCGACACGTAGGCCGGTGCGTCCCGCTGGGGGCTCCGCCCCCAGACCCCCGGCCTTTACCCGCCCACCACCCGACTCGGTCCGCCGAGAAGTGAACCCACAAAGGCAGACTCGGTCGGCCGGGAAACGCACACGCCTCCTCTCCGCCTACGCCCCGTACACCACCCCCGGAACCTCCGCCTCCGCCAGCAGCTTCAGCACCGCCTCCCCCGCCTCCCCCGCACTCCACCGCGCCCCCTTGTCCGCGCTCGGGCCCGCTCGCCACCCCTCCATCACGGTGATGCGCCCGCCCTCCGTCTCGAAGACCCGGCCGGTGACCCCCGCGCTCGCGGCGGAGCCCAGCCACACCACCAGGGGGGAGACGTTCTCCGGGGCCATCGTGTCGAAGCCGGAGTCGGGGGCCGTCATCGTCTCGGCGAAGGTGTGTTCCGTCATGCGGGTGCGCGCCGCGGGGGCGATCGCGTTGACCTGGACGCCGTAGCGGGACAGTTCGGCCGCCGCGACGAGGGTGAGGCCGATGATGCCGGCCTTGGCGGCGCTGTAGTTGCCCTGGCCCACCGAGCCCAACAGGCCTGCTCCGCTGCTGGTGTTGATGATCCGGGCGGTCGGGGTGCGGCCCGCCTTGGACTCCGCCCGCCAGTGCGCGGCGGCGTGTTTCAGGGGCAGGAAGTGGCCCTTCAGGTGGACGCGCAGCACCGCGTCCCAGTCGTCCTCGTCGAGGTTGACGAGCATGCGGTCGCGCAGGTAACCCGCGTTGTTGACAAGGGTGTCGAGGCGGCCGTAGGTCTCCAGGGCGGTCGTGACCAGGGACGCGGCACCGGTGCCGGTGGCGATGTCGCCGCCGTGGGCCACCGCCTCGCCGCCCGCCGCGCGGATCTCCGCGACGACCTGTGCGGCGGGGCTGTCGGGGTCCGGGGTGCCGTCGAGGCCGACGCCGAGGTCGTTGACAACGACCTTGGCACCCTCGGCGGCGAAGGCGAGGGCATGGGCGCGGCCCAGACCCCGGCCCGCGCCGGTGACGACGACGACCCGGCCGTCGCAGAGAGCACTCATCTCATGTCTCCTTTCGTGTCTCCTTGTTGGCGGTCGCGGCGTCCAGGAACGCGGGCCGCTCCCCGCCCCCATGGACGAGGAGGCTCGCCCCGCTGATGTACGCGGCGGCGGGGGAAGCGAGGAAGACCGCCGCCGCGCCCACGTCGGACGGGTCGGCGAGGCGGCCGAGCGGGACGGTGCGGGAGACGGCCGCGATGGCGTCCTCGCCGCCGTAGTGCAGATGGGACGACTCCGTGCGGACCATGCCGACGACGAGGGTGTTGACACGGATGTCCGGCGCCCACTCCACCGCCATCGAGCGGGCCAGGTTCTCCAGGCCCGCCTTGGCCGCCCCGTACGCCGCCGAACCGGGCGACGGCCGGCTGCCGCTGACGCTGCCGATCATCACGACCGAGCCCCTGGCCCGCCTGAGGTGTTCGTACGCGGCGAGGGAGGCGGTGAGCGGGGCGAGGAGGTTCAACTCGATGATCCGCGCGTGGCGTTCGGCCTCCGCGTCGACGAGTGGGCGGTACGGCGCGCCGCCCGCGTTGTTGACGAGGACGTCGAGCCGGGGCAGCGCGGCGAAGAACTCCCGTACGGCGTCCGGGTCGCGCAGGTCCAGGGCGCTGAACTCCGTTCCCTCGACCGGGTCTTCGGGCGGTTTGCGCGCGCAGGTCAGCACATGGGCGCCGGCCTCGACGAAGGCGCGCGCGATTCCGGCGCCGACGCCTCGGGTGCCGCCGGTGACAAGGACGGTCCGGCCGTTCAACGGGCGGTCGGGCGAGTTGTCCACAGGGTGGTTGTCCACAGGCCCTCCCGCTCGGATTCTGCGGCTGCTAGCTTCGAAGCCTCACACCTAACAAATGTTTGGTGGAAAGGTAGCTGATGCGTCCATGGGTGTCTCCACCTCCTCCCCGGAAAACTCGTTCGCGAGCAAGGGGATCTCGGTCGTCACGGTCGACTTCCCGCCGGTGAACGCGCTGCCGGTGGACGGCTGGTTCGCGCTGGCCGACGCCGTGCGCGCGGCGGGCCGCGACCCCGGCGTGCGGTGTGTGGTGCTGGCGGCCGAGGGGCGGGGCTTCAACGCGGGCGTGGACATCAAGGAGATACAGGCGCGCGGACAGTCGGCCCTGGTCGGGGTGAACCGGGGCTGTTTCGAGGCCTTCGCCGCGGTGTACGAGTGCGAGGTGCCCGTGGTGGCGGCCGTGCAGGGCTTCTGTCTGGGAGGGGGCATCGGTCTGGTGGGCAACGCGGACGTGATCGTGGCGAGCGAGGACGCCACCTTCGGGCTGCCCGAGCTGGACCGTGGCGCGCTGGGTGCCGCCACGCATCTGGCCCGGCTGGTCCCCCAGCACGTGATGCGTGCCCTGTACTACACCTCGCGCACGGCGACGGCGGCCGAGCTGCACGCCCACGGCTCGGTGTGGCGGGTCGTGCCGCGCGCCGAACTGCTGCCCGCCGCGATGGAGTTGGCGACCGAGATAGCCGCCAAGGACGGCGAGCTGATCCGGCTCGCCAAGTCCGCGATCAACGGCATCGACCCCGTCGACGTCCGCCGCAGCTACCGCTTCGAGCAGGGCTTCACCTTCGAGGCGAGCGTCAGCGGGGTGGCCGACCGGGTGCGCGACACGTTCGGAACGACCGGAAGGGAGGAGGCGTAGGTGACCGACAAGACGATGACCGCCGATGAGGTCGTGTCCCGGCTGGCGAGCGGCATGACCCTGGGCATCGGCGGCTGGGGTTCCCGGCGCAAGCCGATGTCACTGGTCCGAGCGCTGCTACGGAGCGACATCGGCGATCTCACCCTGGTCTCGTACGGCGGCCCGGACGTCGGGATGCTGGTGGCGGCCGGCCGGGTCCGCAGGCTGGTGGCGCCCTTCGTCACCCTCGATTCCATCCCGCTCGAACCGCACTACCGGGCGGGGCGCGAGCGCGGGGAGTTCGAGCTGACGGAGGTCGACGAGGGCATGTTCATGTGGGGCCTGCGCGCCGCGGCGAACCGGCTGCCGTTCCTGCCCGTGCGCGCGGGGATCGGCTCGGACGTCATGCGGGTCAACCCCGGCCTGCGGACGGTGACTTCGCCGTACGAGGACGGGGAGACGTTCGTGGCTATGCCCGCGCTGCGGCTGGACGCGGCGCTGGTGCACGTCAACCGGGCCGACCGGCTGGGCAACGGGCAGTATCTGGGCCCCGACCCGTACTTCGACGACCTGTTCTGCGAGGCGGCGGACGCGGCCTATGTCTCCTGCGAACGGATCGTGGACACGGCCGAGTTGACGAAGGAGGCGCCGCCGCAGTCCCTGCTCGTCAAGCGGCTGCACGTGACCGGGGTCGTCGAGGCGCCCGGCGGCGCCCACTTCACCTCGTGCGCCCCCGACCACGGCAGGGACGAGGAGTTCCAGCGGCTGTACGCGACGACACCCTGGGCGGAGTTCTCCGAGCGCTTCCTCTCCGGTGACGAGGCGGACTACCGGTCGGCCGTGCGCAACTGGCAGGAACAGGAAGGGGAGCAGGGATGACGGACGTACGGCTCACAGAGGTGTCGCGCTCCGAGTACTGCGTGATCGCCTGTGCCGAGGCATGGCGCGGCGCCGGGGAGATCCTGGCCAGCCCGATGGGGCTGATCCCCTCCGTCGGGGCACGGCTGGCCCGGCTCACCTTCGCCCCGGACCTGCTGCTCACCGACGGCGAGGCCCTGCTGGTGCGTCCGGACGGCACCCCGGAGGGCTGGTTGCCCTACCGGCAGCATCTGGCCCTGGTGTCCGGCGGACGCCGGCACGTGATGATGGGCGCGAGCCAGATCGACCGGTACGGCAACCAGAACATCTCGTGCATCGGCGACTGGGCGCGGCCCAAGCGGCAGTTGCTCGGGGTGCGCGGGGCGCCGATCAACACACTGAACAATCCGACGAGTTACTGGATACCGCGGCACTCCCGGCGGGTGTTCGTGGAGAAGGTCGACATGGTGTGCGGGGTGGGCTACGACCGGGTCGCCGAGCACCCGGGGACGGCCCGCTTCCACCGCATCCCCCGGGTCGTCTCCGACCTCGCCGTGTTCGACTTCGCGACCCCGGACCGCTCGATGCGGCTGGCCTCGCTGCATCCGGGGGTCACGGTGGAGCAGGTCAGGGAGGCGACCGGCTTCGAGCTGACGGTCCCGGACGAGGCTCCGCCGACCCGTGAACCCACCCCGGAGGAGCTGCGGTTGATCCGCGAGGTCATCGACCCGGCCGACACCCGCCGCAGGGAGGTGGCTGTCTGATGGAGACCGCGCTGACCCGGTTGGTCGGGGTGCGGCATCCGATCGTGCAGACGGGGATGGGCTGGGTGGCGGGCCCACGCCTGGTGTCGGCCACGGCGAACGCGGGCGCGCTGGGCATCCTGGCCTCCGCGACCATGGACACCGACCGGCTCCGGGAGGCGATCCGCGAGGTCAAGTCCCGTACGCGGGAGCCGTTCGGGGTGAATCTGCGCGCGGACGCGGCGGACGCCGGAGACCGGGTGCGGATCATGATCGAGGAGGGCGTACGGGTCGCGTCCTTCGCGCTCGCGCCGTCCGCCGAGCTGATCGCCGAACTGAAGGAGGCGGGCGTCGTCGTGATCCCGTCGATCGGGGCGCGGCGGCACGCGGAGAAAGTCGCGGCCTGGGGCGCGGACGCGGTGATCGTGCAGGGCGGGGAGGGCGGCGGCCACACCGGGGAGGTGGCGACGACGGTGCTGCTGCCCCAGGTGGTGGACGCGGTGGACATACCGGTGGTGGCGGCGGGCGGCTTCTTCGACGGGCGGGGCCTGGTGGCGGCGCTGGCGTACGGGGCGGCGGGGGTCGCGATGGGCACGCGTTTCCTGCTCACCTCGGACTCGACGGTCCCGGACGCGGTGAAAGCGGCCTATCTGGCGGCGACGGTCAAGGACGTCACGGTCACGCGGGCGGTGGACGGCCTGCCGCACCGCATGCTCCGTACGGAACTGGTCGACGCCCTGGAGCACTCCGGCCGTACGCGGGCGCTGCTCCAGGCGATACGCCGGGCTGCCGGTTTCCGTCGCCTGTCCGGTCTGACGTGGCGGCGCATGATCCGCGACGGCCTCGCGATGAAACACGGCAAGGAGCTGACCTGGAGCCAGGTGCTGCTGGCCGCGAACACGCCGATGCTGCTCAAGGCGTCGATGGTGGACGGCCGTACGGATCTCGGGGTGATGGCGTCCGGGCAGGTCGCCGGGGTGATCGACGACCTGCCGTCATGTGCGGAGCTGGTGGCGCGGGTGATGAAGGAGGCCGACGAGGTGCTGTGGACGCTGGTCCGGGCCGACTCCTGAATCACCCTTCGACTGCCCTGCTCCCTCACAGCCGTTCGATGATCGTCACGTTGGCCTGGCCGCCGCCCTCGCACATGGTCTGGAGGCCGAACCGGCCGCCGGTGCGCTCCAGTTCGTGGAGGAGGGTGGTCATGAGTTTGACTCCGGTCGCGCCGAGGGGGTGGCCGAGGGCTATCGCGCCGCCGTTGACGTTGACCCTGTCGGGGTCGGCGCCCGTCTCCTTCAGCCAGGCGAGGACGACGGGCGCGAAGGCCTCGTTGATCTCGACGAGGTCGATGGCGTCGATGGTCAGCCCGGTCTTCTTCAGGGCGTGGGCGGTGGCCGGGATGGGCGCCGAGAGCATACGGATGGGGTCCTCGCCCCGGACGGAGAGGTGGTGGATGCGGGCGCGGGGCGTCAACCCGTGTTCGCGCACCGCCCGTTCCGAGGCGAGCAGCATCGCCGCCGCGCCGTCGGAGACCTGGGAGGAGCAGGCAGCGGTGATGGTGCCGCCGTCGACGACCGGCTTCAGGCCGGCCATCTTCTCCAGCGAGGTGTCCCGGCGCGGCCCCTCGTCGACCGTGACCGCGCCGTAGGCCACCGTCTCCCGCTCGAAGCGGCCCTCGTCGATGGCGCGCAGGGCCCGCCGGTGCGAGCGGAGCGCGAACTCCTCCTGGTCCTGCCTGCTGATGCCCCACTTCGCGGCGATCATCTCGGCCCCGGCGAACTGGTTGACGGGCTGTGTCCCGTACCGGGCGCGCCAGCCCTCACTTCCCACGAAGGGGCCGTCCGTGAGGCCTAGCGGTTCGGCGGCCTGCCGGGAAGCGAAGGCGATGGGGATCAGCGACATGTTCTGGACGCCCCCGGCGACGACCAGGTCCTGGGTGCCGGACAGCACGCCCTGGGCCGCGAAGTGCACGGCCTGCTGCGAGGACCCGCACTGCCGGTCCACCGTCACGCCCGGCACCTCCTCGGGCAGCCCGGCCGCCAGCCAGGCGGTGCGCGCGATGTCCCCGGCCTGCGGCCCCACCGCGTCCAGACACCCGAAGACGACGTCCTCGACGGCGGCGGGATCGATCCCCGAGCGCGCGACCAGCTCCTTGAGCACATGCGCACCGAGGTCGGCCGGATGGACCCCGCTCAGCCCTCCTCCGCGCCGCCCGACGGGCGTACGGACCGCTTCGACGACGTAGGCCTCGGCTGCCATGCCAACTCCTCATCCAGACACGTGAGTTACGTGCGTACGGCGATCCCGTCCAGCACCATCGACAGGTACTGCCGGGCGATCTCCTCGGCGCTGTGCTGTCCGCCCGGCCGGTACCAGGACGCGGCGACCCACACCGTGTCCCGCACGAACCGGTAGGTGAGCCGGACGTCGAGGTCGGCCCGGAAGACCTTGGCGACGACCCCGCGCTCCAGCGTGGACAGCCACGCCTTCTCGAACTTGCGCTGCGACTCGGCGAGGAACGCGAACCGCTCCTGCGCGACCAGTTGCCTGCTCTCCTTCTGGTAGATCGCGACGGCCGCGCGGTGCCGGTCGATCTCCCGGAACGACTCGGTGACCAGGGCCTCAAGCGTCTCGCGCGGCCCGAACTCGGCGTCCAGGACGGTGTCGTAGCCGCCCCAGAGTTCGTCGAGGAAGGTCCGCAGGATCTCCTCCAGCATCGATTCCTTGGAGTCGAAGTGGTAGTAGAGGCTGCCCGCGAGCATGCCCGCGTGGTCCGCGATCTTCCGTACGGTGGTGGCGTTGTAGCCCTGCTCGGCGAAGACCTCGGCCGCCGTGTCGAGGAGTTCACGACGGCGGGCCGGAGCGGCGGTCACCGGGGGTTTCTTCTTGGTTGGCACAGGACCATTGTCGTGCCCCTCGCGCGACCTCTTGCGCCGCTACGCATGCTGGCTGCTCACGGAGACGACCTCGCCCGTCATGTACGAGGAGTAGTCCGAGGCCAGGAACACGATCACGTTGGCCACCTCCCAGGGCTCGGCGTACCGCCCGAAGGCCTCGCGCGCGGTGAGTTCCGCCAGCAGTTCGGGCGTCGTCACCTTCACCAGGTGCGGGTGCATGGCGAGGCTCGGCGAGACCGCGTTGACCCGCACCCCGTACTCGGCGGCCTCGATCGCCGCGCACCGGGTCAGCGCCATCACGCCCGCCTTGGCCGCCGCGTAGTGCGCCTGTCCGGCCTGGGCGCGCCAGCCGATGACGGAGGCGTTGTTGACGATCACCCCGCCGCCGGTCCCGCGCATGGCGCGCAGGGCGGCCCGGGTGCAGCGGAAGGTGCCGTTCAACGTCACGTCCAGCACCTTCGACCACTGCTCGTCCGTCATGTCGACGAGGTCCGAAGTGCCGCCCAGGCCCGCGTTGTTGACGACGACGTCCAGCCGCCCGTGCGCCGCGACGGCCGTGTCGAAGAGGGCCTGTACCTGTGTCTCGTCGGTGACATCGCACGCCAGCGCGGCGACCGACTCCGCGCCGAACTCCCCGGCCAGCTCGGCCTCGTACTCCTTCAGCCGCCGCGTGTGTGCGTCGCTGATCAGCACGCGGGCGCCCTCCTGGAGGAAGCGGCGGGCGGTGGCCCCGCCGATCCCCGCGCCGGCGGCGGCGGTGACGACGGCGGTGCGCCCCTTCAGCAGCCCGTGCCCGGGGACGTATGCCGGACTCTCGACGCCTGTCATACGGCCACGCTAACCTACCAAACACTTGTTAGGGAAGGATGGTTGGCGATGGACCTCGACTTCACTCCCGCCGAGGAGGCGTTCCGCGCCGAGGCCCGCGGCTGGCTGCACGCGCATGTGCCGGCCACGCCACTCCCGTCCCTGGAGACGAAGGAGGGCTTCGCCGCGCACCGCGCCTGGGAGGCCCAACTCGCCGCGGACCGTTGGTCGGTGGTGTCCTGGCCGGAGGAGTACGGCGGCCGGGGCGCGGACATCGTGCGGTGGCTGCTGTTCGAGGAGGAGTACTACGCGGCGGGCGCGCCGGGCCGGGTCGGCCAGAACGGCATCAGCCTGCTCGCCCCGACCCTCCTCGACCACGGCACGCGGGAGCAACGCGCGCGTGTGCTGCCGTCGATGGCGACCGGCGAGGTGGTGTGGGCGCAGGCCTGGTCGGAGCCGGAGGCAGGTTCGGATCTGGCGTCGCTCACCTCGCGGGCGGTGCGCACCGGCGGGGGCTGGCTGCTGAGCGGGCAGAAGACGTGGTCGTCGCGGGCGGCCTTCGCGGACCGCGCGTTCGGCCTGTTCCGCAGCGAGCCGGACACCCCGAAGCCCCAACAGGGCCTGACCTACCTGATGTTCGACCTGCGCGCGCCCGGCGTCACGGTCCGCCCGATCGGCCGCCTGGACGGCAAACCGGCCTTCGCGGAACTCTTCCTGGACGAGGTGTTCGTCCCCGACGAGGACGTGATCGGCGAGCCGGGCCAGGGCTGGCGGGTCGCCATGTCGACCGCCGGCAACGAACGCGGCCTCACCCTCCGCTCCCCCGGCCGCTTCCTCGCCGCCGCCGACCGCCTGCTCAACCTCTGGCGGACGCAGGGCAGTTCACAAGCGGCAAGGGACCGGGTGGCCGACGCGGTGATCGGCGCCCGCGCCTACCAGCTCTTCACCTACGCCAACGCCTCCCGTTTCCTCGACGGCGAGTCCATCGGCCCGGAGTCCAGCCTGAACAAGGTCTTCTGGTCCGAGTACGACATCGCCCTGTACGAGACGGCCCTCGAACTGCTGGGCGTGGACGGCGAGTTGGCTGACACCGACTGGGCCGAGGGGTATGTCTTCGCCCTCGCGGGCCCCATCTACGCCGGTACGAACGAGATCCAGCGCGACATCATCGCCGAGCGCCTGCTCGGCCTGCCGAAGGGCCGCCGCTGATGCACTTCCTCCGCGACCCCGAACAGCGGGCGTTCGCCGACTCGTTGAACGCGATGCTGACGGCCGCGGACACCCCGTCGGTCGTACGGTCCTGGAGCCGCGGCGAGCCGGCGAGCGGGCGGTCGCTGTGGCGCCGTGTCGCGGGCGCCGGGGTGTTCGCGCTGGCGGTGCCCGAGGCCTACGAGGGGCTCGGTCCCCGGCCGGTCGAACTCGCGGTGGCGTTCGTGGAGTTGGGGCGGCACGCGGTTCCGGGGCCGCTGGTGGAGACGGTCGTGGCGGCCGCCCTGCTGACCGAACCCGCCCTGGCCAAGCGCCTGTTGCCCGCGCTGGCGGCGGGTGGGGCGATGGCCACGGCGGCGCCGGCGGGATCGTACGCACTGGACGGTGACGTGGCGACGATCCGCCTGAGCTGGGACACCGACGGTCTGCGGCTGGCGCCCGGGCACGGGCCGGTACGCGCGTCCCTCGACCCGGCCCGCCGTCTCACCCTGCTCCACCCGGGCGGTGAACTCCTCACCCCGGAGCCGTCCTTGGCCCACGCCCTCACCTGGGCCCGGCTGGCCACCGCCGCCCAGGCGCTCGGTGTCGGCCTCGCCCTGCTCGACAGGACCGTCGCCTACGTCAAGCAGCGCACCCAATTCGGCGTCGCCGTCGGCTCGTTCCAGGCCGTGAAGCATCAACTGGCCGATGCGAAGATCGCGTTGGAGTTCGCGCGTCCGCTGGTCTTCGGTGCCGCGCTCACCATGGCGGAGTCGGACGTGGCCGCCGCGAAGGTCGCCGCGTGCGAGGCGGCGTACGCGACGGCGCGTACTGCGCTTCAGTTGCACGGCGCGATCGGCTACACGGCGGAGTACGACCTGTCGCTGTGGCTGACCAAGGCCCGTGCCCTGCGCACGGCTTGGGGCAGCCCGGGCGAATGCCGGGCAACCGTACTCAACGGCATCAGTGGTGATGATCGCCGCTCGTGAGTTCCTTGTACTCCTCCACCGTCGGCTTCGCGATCCGCGTCTCCGGCCCGAACATCGCCTTGGCGAGCCGGGCCCGCACCCGCTGTCCGCCCTTGACCTGCCGCTCCACCCCGTTCGCGTCGACGAGCGGTCCGATCTCGTAGGGCGGCTCCTGCTCGTGCTGGGTGAGCCGGAACAACTCGTCCTGCGTGAGGGGGTCGTGGACCTCGACGTACTCGCCGTGCGGCAGCCTCTTGATGAGGCCGGACTCGCGGCCGTGCAACACCTTGTCCCGGTCCCGGCGTTGGAGTCCCATGCAGACGCGCTTGGTGACGAGGAAGGCCACCACCGGCATCACGAGGAACGAGACCCGTACGAACCAAGTGATCGCGTTGATCGACAGGTTGAGATGGGTGGCGACCACGTCGTTGCCGCCGCCGATCAGCAGCACGCCGTACAGGCTCAGCCAGGCCACGCCGAGTCCGGTGCGCACGGGCATGTTGCGCGGCCGGTCCAGGATGTGGTGTTCGCGTTTGTCGCCGGTGATCCACGCTTCGATGAACGGGTAGGCACCGATGGCGGCGAGGATCAGCGGGAAGAGCGTGAAGGGGATGAAGACGCCCAGCTCCAGCGTGTGGCCCCAGGCGTCGATCTCCCAGCCCGGCATCACACGTATCAGTCCCTCGGAGAAGCCGAGATACCAGTCGGGTTGGGCGCCGGTCGTCACCAGGTCGGGCCGGTACGGTCCGAAGGCCCACACGGGGTTGATGCTGGCGATGCCGCCCATGATGGCGAGCACCCCGAAGACGAGAAAGAAGAAGCCTCCCGCCTTGGCCATGTAGACGGGCAGGAAGGGCATGCCGACCACGCTCTTCTGGTCCCGTCCGGGCCCGGGGTACTGCGTGTGCTTGTGGTAGAAGACCAGGATCAGATGCGCGACCACCAGGCCCAGCATGATCCCCGGCAGCACCAGGACATGGATCGGGAAGAGCCGCGAGATGATGTCGTGCCCCGGGAACTCCCCGCCGAACAGGAACATCGAGATGTACGTCCCGACGATCGGCACGGACAGGATCGCGCCGTCCGCGAAGCGGATGCCGGTGCCGGACAGCAGGTCGTCGGGGAGCGAGTAGCCGGTCAGCCCGGTGATGATGCCGAGGAACAACAGGGTCCAGCCGAACACCCAGTTGAGCTCCCGCGGCTTGCGGTAGGCGCCGGTGAAGAACACCCGCATCATGTGGATGAGCATGCCCGCGATGAAGACGACGGCCGCCCAGTGGTGGATCTGCCGGATCAGCAGCCCGCCGCGCACGTCGAAGCTGATGTCCAGCGTCGACTCGAACGCCCGGGTCATCGGGATGCCGTTCAACGGCGTGTACGAGCCGTGGTAGATGACCTCGACGCCGCTCGGCTCGAAGAACAGGGTGAGATAGACGCCGGTGAGGATCAGGATGATGAAGCTGTAGAGGCAGATCTCGCCCAGCATGAAGGACCAGTGGTCCGGGAAGACCTTGCGCATATTGGCCTTGGCCAGCGCGTACAGCCCGAGCCGTCCGTCCGCCCAGTCGGCGAGCTTCTCCCCTTTGCCGGCCTCGTCCGGACGCCCGGCACCCACCGCTCCGTTCACCGATCGTGCGCCGTCCATACGTTCGCCGCCCTCCCCGTCAGATCACCCCACAGGGTGTCACGAGGCCCCGGCTAAGCCAACGGTGCGTCAGCAGGCAACGACAATCCGATCACGGCGGTCCGCCCCCGTGCGTGCAGCAGCGCCCCCTCGCCGCCCAACTGCACGGCGTCGTAAGGCCGCAGAGTCAGTCCAGCCACTTCGGCGGTCCCGTCCAGTGCCACGACCAGAGTGTCCGCGCACAGGCGCAGCCGCCCGCGGACGACGGCCACCGTGGGGGCCGTAGAACCGGCTCCCCTGCGCCACATGACGTTGAGGTTGACGACGGGGCCGGCCGGCAACCGGCAGTCGGTCGGCACGTCGCCCCTGAAGTCCCTTGGTACGTAACGGGTGTTGACGAGCTGCGGTTCGCCGCCGACGGTGAGGTCCATGCCGGCGCCCTCGACGACGGTCAGGGTCCGGTCGACGTCGGGGAAGGCGGAGAACGGCCCGTCCGCGCCGACCTCGGCCAGGCTCACCCGCCACGCGAAGTCGTCCATGCCCGCCCCCTCGGGCCACGCGGCGATCTCACGCGTCACACCGCCGCCGTTCTTCCAGGGCACGGCGGTCCGCGCCGAGGCGGGCAGGAACCGGATCATCGGACGATCCCCTGCTCCTGGGCCGCCGCGAGCCACTGCGGGAACTCGCCCATCAGCCGGTCGTACAGCTCGCCGTCGGACATCTTCCGGGGATCCGAACCGGCCGGGAAGAAACCGGCGTTGTCGATCACCCGCTTCTGTGGCACCGCCAACTCGTCGAGCCTGCGCAGGAATTCGAACTGCTTGCTCCGCGCCTTGCCGAACCCGACGAACTGCCAGAACAGCGGAAGCCTCGCCGCCTTGCACAAGTACCGTTCCGCGGCGGCCTTGTTGCTGGGCCCGCCGTCGGTCTGGAAGACGACGAAGGCCGGGTCCTTCGCGCCGCTGTCGAGATAGTGGTCGATGACGGCGTCCATGGCCAGGTGATAGCTGGTCAGCCCCATGGGCCCGAGCCCGGAGACGATCTGCTCGATCCGCCCCTGGTGGGCGTCGAGGGCGATGTCCGTGACGGCGTCGACGTCCGTCGAGAAGAAGATCACCGGCACGGTCCCGTCGTCGTCCAGATGGGCCGACAGCCCGAGCACCCGGTCGGCGAGCGCCTGCACACTGCCGTCCTTGTAGTACGGCCTCATGGAGCCCGAGTAGTCGACCACGAGATAGACGGCGGCCCGCTGCCCGTCCAGTCCGTGCTTGCGGAGGGAAACCCCGGCACTCTTGTAGAGGCTGACCAGCGCGGGCGCGGTCTCCTCGACCTTGCTGAGCGAGATCGCGGCCACAGGGCCCCCTTCGGATCACGGCGAAAAGGCCGAGATTACGCCACGCCGGTACCGCGAGAGCAATGTCCCCCCAACTCCGGAATATGGGACGTAACCGCTCCTACTCTGGGCTCATGAAACGCGCCGGCGTCCTGATGCTCGCCGCCGTACCCGTCGTCCTCGCGGCGACGGCCTACGGCTCCTCGCCCACCGCCCACGACGACCCGCGGCCCGCGCATCCGTCGGCCGCGGCACAACGGAGAGCCCCGGAAGGCCTGGCCGCGCCGGCCATGAAGAACCTCGCGCAGGAGCTGGTGGCCAGTGCCGAGAACTCGACGCTCAACTGGCGCAGCGCGTACGGCTATGTGCAGGACATCGGCGACGGCCAGGGTTACACCGCGGGCATCATCGGCTTCTGCACCGGCACCCACGACCTGCTCGTCCTGGTCGAGAAGTACACAGCCGCCCACCCCGACAACGGCCTCGCCCGCTACCTCCCCGCGCTGCGCAGGGTCGACGGCACGGACTCCCACCAGGGCCTGGACCCCGGCTTCCCGGCGGCCTGGCGCGCCGAGGCGAAGGTCCCCGCCTTCCAGGCGGCGCAGGACGCGGAACGCGACCGCATCTACTTCGACCCGGCGATCAGCACCGCCCGACGCGACGGCCTGGGCCCGCTGGGGCAGTTCATCTACTACGACGCGATGGTCTTCCACGGCCCGGGCACGGACGGCTTCTACGGCATCCGCACGCGCACGATGCAGCGGGCCGCGCCTCCTGCCCAAGGCGGCGACGAGAAGGCCTACTTGAGCGCCTTCCTCGACGTCCGCCGCGCCACGATGCGGGCCAAGCACCCCGGGATCGACACCTCCCGCGTCGACACGGCCCAGCGGAAGTTCCTGGAGGAGGGGAAGTTGAGCCTGCGGACGCCGTTGGTGTGGAAGGTGTACGGGGAGACCTACCGGGTGCCGTAGAAGTGAGGACGGACGCGCCGCGGCGCCTGCCGGTCCGGTCGGGGACTGAGCAGGCGCCGCGCTCTGTTCCGCACGCCATTGTGCGGGACGTCTGTTGAGGGGATTCCCCTCGATCTTCTTGGTGCGTCAGACCATCAGCGAACGGTCCGTCGGGCGGATCGGGGCCGGGAGTTCACTGGCGCCCGTGAGGAAGCGGTCGACGCCGCGGGCGGCCGAGCGGCCCTCCGCGATCGCCCAGACGATGAGGGACTGGCCGCGGCCCGCGTCACCGGCGACGAACACGCCGGGGACGTTGGTCTGGAAGTCGGCGTCGCGGGCGATGTTGCCGCGCTCGTCGAGGTCCAGGGCGAACTGGTCGACCAGACCGTTCTCGCGGTCCGTTCCCGTGAAGCCCATGGCCAGCGTGACCAGTTGGGCGGGGATCTTGCGCTCCGTGCCCGGCTTCTGGGTCAGCTTGCCCTCGACGAACTCGACCTCGACGAGGTGCAGCCACTGGACGTTGCCGTCCTCGTCGCCCTCGAAGTGGGTGGTGTTGACGGAGTAGACCCGCTCGCCGCCCTCCTCGTGCGCGGACGTCACCTTGTAGAGCATCGGGAAGGTCGGCCACGGCTGGGAGACCGCGTTCCGCTCGTCGCCCGGGCGGGGCATGATCTCCAACTGCGTGACGGAGGCGGCCCCTTGGCGGTGCGCCGTACCCACGCAGTCCGCGCCGGTGTCGCCGCCGCCGATCACGACGACGTGCTTGCCCGCGGCCGAGACCGGGGCGGTGACGTAGTCGCCCTCCTGCACCTTGTTCGACAGGGGCAGGTACTCCATCGCCTGGTAGACACCGGTCAACTCCCGCCCGGGGACGGGGAGATCACGCGCGGTGGTGGCACCGGCGGCGATGACGACCGCGTCGTAGCGCTTGCGCAGGTCGGTGGCCTTGAGGTCGACGCCGATCTCGATGCCGGTGCGGAAGCGGGTGCCCTCCGCGCGCATCTGCTCGATACGGCGGTTGATGTGCCGCTTCTCCATCTTGAACTCGGGGATGCCGTACCGGAGAAGGCCCCCGATGCGGTCCGCGCGCTCGTAGACGGCGACGGTGTGGCCGGCCCGGGTGAGCTGCTGGGCGGCGGCGAGGCCCGCCGGGCCCGAGCCGATGACCGCGACGGTCTTGCCGGAGAGGCGCTCGGGAGCCTGCGGGGCGACGTCGCCCGTCTCCCAGGCCTTGTCGATGATGGAGACCTCGACGTTCTTGATGGTGACCGGCGGCTGGTTGATGCCCAGCACACAGGCCGACTCGCACGGCGCGGGGCACAACCGCCCGGTGAACTCGGGGAAGTTGTTCGTCGCGTGCAGGCGCTCGGAGGCTGCCGTCCAGTCCCCGCGGTAGGCGTAGTCGTTCCACTCGGGGATCAGGTTCCCCAGCGGACAGCCGTTGTGGCAGAACGGGATACCGCAGTCCATGCACCGGCCGGCCTGCTTGCCGATGATCGGCAGCAGCGAACCGGGGACGTAGACCTCGTTCCAGTCCTTGAGACGGACGTCTACGGGACGGGACTTGGCGACCTCGCGCCCGTGGTTCAGAAAGCCCTTCGGGTCAGCCATTGATCGCCGCCTCCATCATCTTCTCGGTGATCTCGGTCTCGGAGAGACCCGCTCGCTCGGCGGCGTCCTTGGCGGCGAGCACTGCCTTGTACGCGCTGGGGATGATCTTGCTGAAGCGGTCCGCGGAGACGGCCCACTCGGCGAGCAGCTTCTCGGCGACCGTCGAACCGGTCTCCTCGGCGTGACGGCGCACCACGTCGTGCAGCCACTGCTTGTCGGTGTCGTCCAACTCCCCTACGGCGCCCGCGTTTCCGACGTTCACGTTGTCGGGGTTCAGGTCGATGACGTAGGCTATGCCGCCGGACATGCCCGCCGCGAAGTTGCGGCCGGTCTCGCCGAGCACGACCGCCCTGCCGCCGGTCATGTACTCGCAGCCGTGGTCGCCCACACCCTCGGAGACCACGGTGGCACCGGAGTTGCGGACACAGAACCGCTCACCGGTACGGCCGCGCAGGAACAGCTCGCCGCCGGTCGCGCCGTAGGCGATGGTGTTGCCCGCGATGGTGGAGTACTCGGCGAGGTGGTCGGCGCCCCGGTCGGGACGGACGATCACCCGGCCGCCCGAAAGGCCCTTGCCGACATAGTCGTTGGCGTCGCCCTCCAGGCGCAGCGTGACACCGCGCGGGAGGAAGGCACCGAAGGACTGGCCCGCGCTGCCGGTGAAGGTGATGTCGATGGTGTCGTCGGGCAGACCGGCCCCGCCGAACTTCTTCGTCACCTCGTGGCCGAGCATCGTGCCGACCGTGCGGTTGATGTTGCGGATCGCGACCTGGGCGCGGACCGGCTGCGCGTCGGTGGCGCTGGACGCGGCGAGGGCGTCGGCGGCGAGCTTGATCAGCTCGTTGTCGAGCGCCTTCTCCAGGCCGTGGTCCTGCTTGATGACCTGGTGGAGGGAGGCGCCGTCCGGGAGTTCGGGGACGTAGAAGAGGGGGGCCAGGTCCAGGCCCTGTGCCTTCCAGTGGTCGACGGCGCGCTCGACATCGAGCGTGCCCGCCTGGCCGACGGCCTCCTCGATGGTGCGGAAGCCCAGCTCGGCGAGGATCTCGCGGACCTCTTCGGCGATGAACTGGAAGAAGTTCACGACGTATTCGGCCTTGCCGGCGAACCGGTCGCGCAGCACCGGGTTCTGCGTGGCGATACCGACCGGGCAGGTGTCGAGGTGGCAGACGCGCATCATGACGCAGCCGGAGACGACGAGCGGCGCGGTCGCGAAACCGAACTCCTCGGCGCCGAGCAGCGCGGCGATGACGACGTCACGGCCGGTCTTCAGCTGACCGTCGGTCTGGACGACGATCCGGTCCCGAAGTCCGTTGAGCAGCAGGGTCTGCTGCGTCTCGGCGAGGCCCAACTCCCAAGGTCCACCAGCGTGCTTCAAAGAAGTAAGAGGAGAAGCACCCGTACCGCCGTCGTGGCCGGAGATGAGGACGACGTCCGCGTGCGCCTTCGACACACCCGCGGCGACCGTGCCGACGCCGACCTCCGAGACCAGCTTGACGTGAATCCGCGCCTGCGGGTTCGCGTTCTTCAGGTCGTGGATCAGCTGGGCGAGGTCCTCGATGGAGTAGATGTCGTGGTGCGGCGGCGGCGAGATGAGACCGACACCGGGCGTCGAGTGCCTCGTCTTCGCGACCCACGGGTAGACCTTGTGGCCGGGCAGCTGGCCGCCCTCGCCGGGCTTGGCGCCCTGGGCCATCTTGATCTGGATGTCGTCCGCGTTGACCAGGTACTCGGAGGTGACACCGAAGCGGCCGGAGGCGACCTGCTTGATGGCGCTGCGCCGGGCCGGGTCGTAGAGCCGGTCCGCGTCCTCGCCGCCCTCACCGGTGTTGGACTTGCCGCCCAGCTGGTTCATGGCGATGGCGAGCGTCTCGTGCGCCTCCAGGGAGATGGAGCCGTACGACATGGCGCCGGTGGAGAAGCGCTTGACGATCTCGGAGACGGGCTCGACCTCGTCGATGGAGATCGACGGGCGGTCCGACTTGAAGCCGAAGAGCCCGCGCAGCGTCATCAGCCGCTCGGACTGCTCGTTCACGCGGTCCGTGTACTTCTTGAAGATGTCGTAGCGGTTGGTGCGCGTCGAGTGCTGGAGGCGGAAGACCGTCTCCGGGTCGAACAGGTGGGGCTCGCCCTCGCGGCGCCACTGGTACTCGCCGCCTATGTCGAGGGCGCGGTGCGCGGGCGCGATTCCGCTCGCGGGGTACGCCTTCGCGTGGCGGGCGGCGACCTCCTGGGCGATGACGTCGATGCCGACGCCGCCGATCTTGGTGGCCGTACCGCTGAAGTAGCTGTTGACGAACTGCTCGTCCAGGCCGACCGCTTCGAAGACCTGGGCGCCCCGGTAGGAGGCGACCGTCGAGATGCCCATCTTGGACATGACCTTGAGGACGCCCTTGCCGAGCGCGTAGATCAGGTTGCGGATGGCCTGCTCGGCCTCGATGTCGGTGAGGAACGTGCCCGCGCGGACGAGGTCCTCGACGGACTCCATCGCCAGGTACGGGTTGACGGCGGCGGCGCCGAAGCCGATGAGCAGGGCGACGTGGTGGACCTCGCGCACGTCACCGGCCTCCACCAGCAGGCCCACCTGGGTGCGCTGCTTGGTGCGGATGAGGTGGTGGTGGACGGCGGCGGTGAGCAGCAGCGAGGGGATCGGCGCGTGCTCGGCGTCGGAGTGCCGGTCCGAGAGGACGATCAGCCGGGCGCCGTTCTCGATGGCCGCGTCGGCCTCGGTGCAGATCTCCGCGAGGCGGGCGGCGAGGGCGTCGCCGCCGCCGGAGACCCGGTACAGGCCGGAGAGGGTCGCGGCCTTCATGCCGGGCATGTCGCCGTCGGCGTTGATGTGGATGAGCTTGGCCAGCTCGTCGTTGTCGATCACCGGGAAGGGCAGGGTGACGCTACGACAGGACGCGGCCGTCGGCTCAAGCAAGTTGCTCGCGGGGCCCAGCGACGAGCGCAGGGAGGTCACGAGCTCTTCCCTGATCGCGTCCAGCGGCGGGTTGGTGACCTGCGCGAACAGCTGGGTGAAGTAGTCGAAGAGCAGGCGCGGGCGCGAGGACAGCGCGGCGATCGGCGAGTCCGTGCCCATCGAGCCAATGGGCTCGGCACCGGCCTTGGCCATCGGCGCGAGGATGACGCGCAGCTCCTCCTCGGTGTAGCCGAAGGTCTGCTGGCGGCGGGTGACCGAGGCGTGCGTGTGCACGATGTGCTCGCGCTCGGGCAGGTCGGACAGCTCGATCTCGCCGGCTTCGAGCCAGTCGGCGTACGGCTTCTCTGCGGCGAGGCCGGCCTTGATCTCGTCGTCCTCGATGATGCGGTGCTCGGCGGTGTCCACGAGGAACATGCGGCCGGGCTGGAGGCGGCCCTTGCGGACGACCTTCGCGGGGTCGATGTCGAGGACGCCGACCTCGGAGCCGAGGACGACGAGGCCGTCGTCGGTGACCCAGTAGCGGCCGGGGCGCAGGCCGTTGCGGTCGAGGACCGCGCCGACCTGGGTGCCGTCGGTGAAGGTGACGCAGGCCGGGCCGTCCCAGGGTTCCATCATCGTGGCGTGGAACTGGTAGAAGGCGCGGCGGGCCGGGTCCATGGAGTCGTGGTTCTCCCACGCCTCCGGGATCATCATCAGCACGGAGTGCGGGAGCGACCGGCCACCGAGGTGGAGCAGTTCGAGCACCTCGTCGAAGGACGCGGAGTCGGAGGCCTCGGGCGTGCAGATCGGGAAGATCCGGTCGATCTTCTCCTGGTCGCCGAAGAGGTCGGAGGCGATCTGGGACTCGCGGGCGGCCATCCAGTTGCGGTTGCCCTTGACCGTGTTGATCTCGCCGTTGTGCGCGACGAAGCGGTACGGGTGGGCGAGCGGCCACGAAGGGAAGGTGTTCGTGGAGAACCGGGAGTGCACGAGCGAGATCGCGGAGGCGAAGCGCCGGTCGGACAGGTCCGGGAAGAAGGGCTCCAGCTGACCGGTGGTGAGCATGCCCTTGTAGACGATGGTCCGCGCGGAGAGCGACGGGAAGTAGACGCCGGCCTCGCGCTCGGCGCGCTTGCGCAGCGCGAAGGCCTTGCGGTCCAGGTCGATGCCCTGCGTCTCGCCGTCGCTCACGAAGACCTGCCGGAAGAGCGGCATGGTGGAGCGGGCGGTTGCACCGAGGAGTTCGGGCGCGGTCGGAACCTCACGCCAGCCGAGGACGGTGAGGCCCTCTTCGGCGGCGACCGTCTCGATCTGTGAGACGGCGGCGTCCGCGCCGTCCGGGGGCAGGAAGGCGATGCCGACCGCGTATCCGCCGGCGGCGGGCAGTTCGAATCCGGCCACCTCACGGAGGAAGGCGTCCGGCACCTGGGACAGGATGCCCGCGCCGTCGCCGGAGTCGGGCTCGGCACCCGTCGCACCGCGGTGCTCCAGGTTGCGCAGCACCGTGAGCGCCTGCTCGACCAGCGCGTGGCTCGCCTCGCCGGTGAGGGTGGCCACGAAGCCGACGCCACAGGCGTCGTGCTCGTTGCGGGGGTCGTACATACCCTGCGCGGCAGGGCGAGCATCCATGAAGGACCAGTTCTGGCCATTCGTGGGCTGCTGGGACGGCTGGCGCGGCGTACGCATCGGCTCTCCCGTCGTCGTCGTGGCATATGCATGGGCATAGGGACGACGTTGGCCCTCTGCGGGTAAGCGCAAAATTTCGTGCAGGTTACATGATGGAACGGTTCTCGGGAACCGGATACTCCGTTCCAACATGCGGACGCCGCGGGGTGGCGGCGGTGCACCGCTCAAGCGGTGGAAGCTAAGGGGACCAAAGCGGACAGATCGATGTCCGTCGGTCCAGGGCAGAGGGAGCGTCGTCGCCCATCCCGCGGGTGCGCTCCGGGCGTCGTTGCCCGCAGCGCTTACGGCTCATGCCCAGTGGTTAAGCGTTCGAAACCAGCGAGTAACGGCTACTTATGCAGACCGCCGCATAGGTGCGCGTCGAGCTATCCTACGACCGTTCCGAACAGGGTGCCCAGGGCGTACGTCACACCGGCCGCCGCACCGCCCAGCGCGAGCTGCCGCAGCCCGCTGAACCACCAGGTCCGCGCGGTCACCCTGGCCACCACCGCACCACAGCCGAACAGCCCGACAAACGCGAGCAGCAGCGCCGGCCACAGCGCGGTCGCGCCGAGCAGGAAGGGCAGTACGGGAAGCAGCGCGCCCAGCGCGAACGAGCCGAAGGACGACACGGCGGCGACGAGCGGCGAGGGCAGATCGCCCGGGTCGATCCCCAGCTCCTCCCGGGCATGTATCTCCAGGGCCTGCTCGGGATCGCGCGAGAGCTGCCGGGCGACTTCACGGGCGAGCGCGGCCTCGACCCCGCGGCTCTCGTAGAGGGAGGCGAGCTCGCTCTCCTCGTCCTCCGGATGCTTGCGCAACTCCCGGCGCTCGACCTCGAGTTCGGCTTCGACCAGCTCGCGCTGGGAGGCGACGGAGGTGTACTCGCCGGCCGCCATGGAGAAGGCACCGGCGGCCAGCCCGGCCAGCCCGGTGATGACGACGGTCTGATGACTGACGGCACCGCCGACGACACCGGTCATCAGGGCGAGGTTGGAGACAAGACCGTCCATCGCGCCGAACACCGCGGGGCGCAGCCAGCCGCCGTTCACATCGCGGTGGGTGTGGTTGTCGCGGTGCGCCTCGTGGAGCGTCGCCTCGGTCTCGATGATGGCCATGCGGTGATCCCCCAGGAAGCTAAGGCTAGGCTAAGTTTGGACAGATTCCATTATTCGACAACACTGAACATACGCCTTCCATTTCATGGTGACCAGCAAGGAAAGGCTGGGCTAACCTGCACCTTTACCCTCGAACGCTCATCCGAGCAATGAGCTCATCAAATGTCGACCGGGTGACACTGCACTCCGTCAGGCTCTGCCGAAGGCCTCCCGTGGGAGACATCCGCAAAGGGTTCCGCGCCCTGAGGCGCTCTGAGGGAACCCCGTAGGGAGAGGCCGCGTATGGCATCGATCGCCTGCATTCCCCCGGTCCCGGCGCCCAAGAACGCCACCGAACTCCGCGAACGGGCACGCGGCGCGCTGCTCGGCCTGGCGGTGGGGGACGCCCTGGGGGCACCCGCGGAAAACATGAAGCCTTCCGAGATCCGCGCCCGCTGGGGCCGCATCGAGGGCTACGTGGCGGAGAACCCGGCGGGCACCGACGACACCGAGTACGCGATCTTCTCCGGCCTCCTCCTCGCCCGCCACGGCTCCGCCCTCACCCCCTCCCATGTGGAGGCGGCCTGGCACGAGTGGATCGCGGACCGGGACGAGGGCCCGTTCCGGGGCGCGGGCTTCAGCGAACGCGGCACCCTGGAGAACCTCCGCCGGGGCCTCGCCGCCCCCATCTCCGCCCAGCACCGCCACGCCTGGAGCGACGGCCTGGCCATGCGGGCGGCCCCCTTCGGCGTCTTCGCGGCGGGCCGCCCCGCCGAGGCGGCCCGCCTGGTCGCGATCGACGGTTCGGTGAGCCACGACGGCGAGGGCATCTACGGCGGCCAGGCGGTCGCGGCGGGCGTGGCGGCGGCGATGGCGGGAGCGCCGACGATCGCGGTGGTCGCATCGGCCCTCGCCGTCGTCCCGGACGACTCCTGGACGGCCCGCTCCCTGCGCCGGGCGGTGGCGGTGGCCCACCGGGGCGAACGCGCGGTCCGCTCCGCGGTCGTCATCGGCGGCTACCCCTGGACCGACCTGGCCCCCGAGGCGGTCGCCCTCGCCTTCGGCGCGTACGCGGCGGCGGACGGCGACTTCGTGGACTCCGTCCTCACGGCGGTGAACATGGGGCGCGACGCGGATACGACGGCGGCGGTGGCGGGCGCGCTGGCGGGAGCGACGCGAGGCGCTTCGTCGATCCCCGCCGACTGGGCGTCGGCGATCGGCCCGGCCCGCGGCAGCTGCCTGCCGGCGATGGCCGGCCACCATGTGCTGGACATCGCGGAGTTGCTGGTTCCGGGGGACGGCGGCAAGTGGGGCGCGGTGCGACGGGATCAGGGGGCGTACGTACTGGCGGCGGACGAGGACGAGGTGCAGCCATGAGCACGACCAACGCCGAAGGGCTGGCCGCGGAGGACGCGAACACTCCGCAGTACCCGATGGAACCGGGAGCGGCCGACAGCGATTCCGCCCCAGAGGGACCACCCGCACCCGACAACAAAAGGTGTACGGGCGGTGCGGGTGGGAAAACGGAAGGCGATGGCGGAGCCGAGGCGTGTCGGATCGAGGGGCTGCTGCTCGGGCTCGCCGCAGGGGATGCCGCCGGTTGGCCCGCCGCAAGGCACCGCGCCGCTCGGATGCCGGAGTGGACCCGCCGTCTCACCCGCGAGCTCGACACCTTCGCCGAACAGAACGCGACCACGACACTCCCCGTCCCCATCGCCCTCAACCAGCCCCCCGAGCCGCTACGCCTGGGCCCCTCCGACGACGCCGAATGGGCAGCCTTCGCCGCAGAAGCCGTACTACGAGCCGGCGACGACACAGTCCTCGGCGACCTCAGCAGAGAACGCAGAACGCGCGCTTCAATCGACCTCAGCTGGAACGCCGTAGCCAGCGAAGTGGCCGCCGCGGCGGACCGCGCCCCCGAGGTCGAGTCCGCCGTACTCCCCCTCCGCGCCCGCATCTCCGTACGAGCCGGCCTCGGCAACCTCGCCGCCGGCCTCCGCCCACCCGCCACCGGCCACGACAACCCCCACTACTTCGACGACGCGGCCTGCATCAGGGCCTGCGTACTGGCAGTGGCCCACCCCGGCGACCCCCAACGCGCCGCCGCCCTCGCCGAGTTCGACGCCCGCTACACCCAGGACGGCGACGGAGTCCACGGCGCCAGAGCCATGGCGGCGGCCCTCGCACTCGCGCTCGTCGGCGCGGACGTGGACGAATGCGTCGCAGCCGCCCTCGCCGAACTCCCCGAAGTCACCGAGATCGGCCGCAACGCCCGCCACGCCCTGAAGTTGGCCCGGGACAGCGACAACGCGTTCGCCCTGATCCCCCTCCTGGAACACCAGATCGTCGACCACGTCTACAGCTACGGCATCGCCGCCGCCGAAACCGTCCCGGTCGCCCTGGCCCTCGCCACCGCATCCCGCGGCCGTATCGCGGAAGCGGTACCCGCCGCGGCCTGCCTCTCCCGCGTCGCCGACTCCGCACCCGCCCTCGCGGGCGCCCTCACCGGTGCGTTGAGCGGCGGACGAGCGATCCCGTCCACCTGGCGGGACGCCTGCCGCACCCTCTCCGGCTGCGCCCTCCCCCGTCTCACCGGCACCGACCTCGTAGAACTCGCCGAACTCCTGGAAGCCACACAACCGCCCCCACCAGGAGGATGATTCGGTGCATGACGCCCAAAGAACCAGAAAGCAGCCTTGACGAGAAGATCACCGGAGCCCTCGTCGGTGCCGCGGTCGGCGACGCCCTCGGCGGTCCCGTCGAGGGCTACTCCCCCGACCAGATCCTGGAACGCCACGGCGGTCGCGTCCACGGCATCGTCGGCCCCTGGAACGGCGACGCGTGGCGCACCGCCCGCCCCATCGCGCCGTACCACAAGGGCGACGGCCACGTCACCGACGACACCTTGATGACCCACGCTCTGGTACGGGTCTACGCGACCGTCCGCGACCACCTCGACGCATACGCGATCGCCGACCACCTGGTCCCCGACCTGATGACGAACCCGCGCTGGATCCCGGAGTTGGAGGCGGAGGCCATCCCGCTCCAGCGGATCTTCCTCGCCGAGAAGTGGCTCGCGACCCGTCTCCACTATGGCCATGTCGACCCCCGTGAGGCCGGCGTCGGCAACATCGTCAACTGCGGTGCCGCGATGTACATGGCACCGGTGGGCCTGGTCAACGCGGCCAATCCGGCGGGCGCTTACGCCGAGGCGCTGGACATCGCGGGCGCGCACCAGTCGTCGTACGGCCGTGAGGCGGCCGGTGTCTTCGCGGCTGCCGTCGCCGCGGCCTGCGTGCCGGGTGCGAGCCCGGATTCCGTGGTGACCGCCTGTCTCGCCCTGGCGAAGGACGGCACGCGCACCGCCATCGAGCGGGTGTGTGAAGTGGCCGCCCGTTACTCGGACTTCGAGTCGGCGCTCGCTCCGCTGCGGGAGGCCGTCACGCCGTACGACACGGTGGGCCCCGACTACCGATCCCCCTCCCTGGACGCCCGCCGTCCATCCCGCACCCGTGCGATCGAGGAACTGCCGGTCGCCCTCGGCATGTTGGTGGTCTCCGGCGGCGACTACCGCCATGCGGTGCTGGGTTCGGTGAACTACGGCCGGGACTGCGACTCGATCGCGACGATGGCGGGCGCGGTGGCCGGTGCGCTCGGTTCGCCGGTTCCGCAGGACTGGTCGAAGACGGTCGCCGAGGCCAGCCGCCTGGACCTCTGGGAACCGGCGGCCAAGCTCGCCCGGGTGACACGGGAGGTCTTCGCCCAGGACGTCCGCCTACGCCGGGCCCACGAGGCCGCGTTCACCGGGATCGGAGGGGAGCGGTGCTCCGACTGACCTGGGTCCAGCCGGAGGACCTGCTCGGCCACGAACTGCGCCAGGCCGTCCAGGACGGACGCGAGCCGTCGGCGATCGCGGCGCGCTGGCGGGCGGCGGGCGGTACGGAGGCACCGGCCCGGGCGGGCGCGTCGGAGCAGCCCGCCACCCGTTACCTCCGGTTGCTTGCCGAAGACCTGCTGGACGAACTGGCCGACCTGCCCAGCCGGTTGGCGGACCAGGAGCCGACGGACCTGGCGAGGATCAAGAGCCTGTGCCCCAACTGGCCTGCCCCACAGGCGACTTCCCCACCCCACCCGGCTACCCTCCAGGCCGCCTGGCTGGGCCGGGCCGTCGGCTGCCTCCTCGGCAAGCCGGTCGAGAAACTCCCCCTCGACGGCATTCGCCAACTCGCCCAAGTCACCGGTAACTGGCCCCTGAACACCTACTTCACCGCCCAGGGCGTCCCCGCCGAACTCCTCGCCGCCCACCCCTGGAACCGCCGCTCCGCCCCCACCTCCCTCGCCGAGAACATCGACGGCATGCCCGAGGACGACGACCTCAACTACCCCTTGTTGAACCTCCTGTTGCTGCAGCGCCACGGCAAGGACTTCACCACCGCCGACGTGGCGAAGCTCTGGCTCGACGAACTCCCCGCAGGCCGCACCTTCACCGCCGAACGCATCGCCTACCGCAATCTGCTCTCCGGCCTGGAACCCCCGCGAACGGCCCGCCACCGCAACCCGTTCCGCGAATGGATCGGCGCCCTGATCCGCGCCGACGTACACGGCTGGACCAACCCCGGAGACCCGGGCGCGGCGGCCGAACAGGCCCACCGCGACGCCACCCTCACCCACACCGCGAACGGCGTCTACGCGGCGATGTTCACGGCGGCCGTCATCGCCACCGCGGCCACCGGCACCCAGGACATCCACTCCTGCCTGCGCACGGGACTGACGGTCGTACCGCCCAACTCCCGCCTCACCAAGGCGCTCTACCACGCCCTCCAACTGGCTTGGAAACACCGGGACTTCGACGCCGTGGTGGACGAACTCCACACCACCCACGCACGCACCCACCACTGGGTCCACGCGATCCCCAACACCGCCCTGATCGCCGCCGCCCTCACCCACGCGGACGGCGACTTCACCGGCTCCATCTGCCGTGCGGTGTCCGGCGGTTGGGACACCGACTCCAACGGCGCCACGGTCGGCTCCATCTCCGCCCTCCTCGCCGGCACCCCCACCGCGCTCCCCGACCGCTGGACGACCCCGCTCAAGAACCGACTCGCCACCTCCGTAGGCGACTTCAACGGAATCGGCTTCGACACCCTCGCCCGGCTCACCCACCAGGAGACCGCCCGCCCATGACCCTCATCGCCGTGCTCGGCAGCACGAACATGGACCTCGTCGCCTACGTCACGAAGGCCCCGCAGCGCGGAGAGACCGTGACGGGACGGGAGTTCCGTACGATCCCCGGCGGCAAGGGTGCCAACCAGGCGATCGCCGCGGCCCACGCGGGCGCCGACGTCACCATCATCGGAGCGGTCGGCGACGACGCCTACGGCGCCCAACTCCGTTCCACGTTGGAGCACTCCGGCGTCGACACCGACCATCTGCGCACCGTCGAGGGCGCCTCCGGCACCGCGCACATCGTCGTGGACGACGAGGGCGGCAACGCGATCGTCGTCATCCCCGCCGCCAACGGCACCGTCGACCACCTCGCCCCCGGCGACGAGGCCCTCATCGCCTCCGCCGACGCCCTGCTCCTCCAACTGGAGATCCCCCTCGCGGCAGTGGTCGCGGGCGCGGAGGCGGCCCGGCGTCACGACGTCCGTACGATCCTCACCCCCGCCCCCGCGCGACCCCTCCCACCCGAACTCCTCGCCGCCACCGACCTGTTGGTCCCCAACGAGCACGAGGCCACCGCCCTCACCGGACACACCGACCCGCGCAAGGCAGCCGCGGCCCTCCTCGACCAAGTCCCCGAGGTGATCGTCACCCTGGGCTCGGCGGGCAGCCTGTACGCGGCCCGGGGCGCCGGGCCGTTCACCGTCCCCGCGCCCCAAGTGACCGCCGTGGACTCGACCGGCGCGGGCGACACCTTCGCCGGCGCGCTGGCGGTGGCCCTCGCCGAGGGCCGCCCGACGCGGGACGCGCTGGGCTGGGCGGCAGCTGCGGCAGCGCTCTCCGTGCAGCGGCCGGGTGCGACGGCGTCGATGCCGTACCGCGCGGAGATCGACAAGCAGTACGCCTCATGACCGAGACGACCACAACTCCCCTGTCCGGCCTGCGCGTTCTCGACCTCGCCACGCTCTTCGCCGGCCCCCTCGCCGCCACCATGCTCGGCGACTTCGGCGCCGGGGTCATCAAGGTCGAGCACCCGGCGAAGCCCGATCCGTCCCGGGGCCACGGCCCCTCGAAGGACGGCGTCGGCCTGTGGTGGAAGCTCCTCGGCCGCAACAAGCGCACGATCACCCTCGACCTGTCGACCCCGGGCGGGCGCGCCACTCTGCTCCGCCTCGCGGCCACCGCCGACGTGATCATCGAGAACTTCCGCCCGGGAACCCTGGAGAAGTGGGACCTGGGCTGGGCCGAACTCTCCGCCGCCAACCCGCAGTTGATCCTCGCCCGGGTAACCGCCTTCGGCCAGTTCGGGCCCTACGCTCATCGCCCCGGCTTCGGCACCCTCGCCGAGGCGATGAGCGGCTTCGCCGCGATCACCGGCGAACCGGACGCGCCCCCGACCCTCCCGCCGTTCGGCCTCGCCGACTCGATCGCCGGGCTGGCGACGGCCTACGCGGTGATGACGGCTCTGGCGGCCCGCGACCGCACCGGCGAGGGCCAGGTGGTGGACATGGCGATCATCGAACCGATCCTGACCGCGCTGGGCCCCCAGCCCCTCTGGTACGACCAGCTCGGCCACGTCCAGCCGCGCACCGGCAACCGCTCTCAGAACAACGCCCCGCGCAACACCTACCGTACGGCGGACGGCAGTTGGGTCGCCGTCTCGACCTCGGCCCAGTCGATCGCCGAGCGGGTGATGCGCCTGGTCGGCCGCCCGGAACTGATCGACGAACCGTGGTTCGCGACGGGCGCGGACCGGGCCCGGCACACCGACGTCCTCGACGCGGCGGTGGGCGACTGGATCGGCCAACGCACCCGCACCGAGGTCCTGGCCGCCTTCGAGAAGGCGGAAGCGGCGGTGGCCCCCATCCAGGACGTACGGGACGTGATGACAGACCCCCAGTACCAGGCCCTCGACACGATCACCACCGTCGACGACCCCGAACTCGGCCCCCTCCGCATGCAGAACGTCCTCTTCCGCCTCTCCGCCACCCCCGGCGCCATCCGCTGGCCCGGCCGCCCCCACGGCGCCGACACTTACACCGTGCTGACCGAACTGGGCCTGACCGAGACCGAGTTGAGCACTCTCCGCGAGGAGGGCGCCCTGTGACCCCGCACCCCCTGACCTGGCTCTACGTCCCCGGCGACCGCCCCCCGATCGTCACCAAGGCCCTCGCCGCCGGCGCCGACGTGGTCGTGATCGACCTGGAGGACGCGGTCGCCCCGGACCGCAAGGAGTACGCCCGCGCGGCCACGGCGGAGCTTCTCTCGGAGCCTCAACTCAATGTCCACGTCCGGGTGAACGCCCCGGACAGCCCGTGGACGGCCGACGACCTCCGGACACTCGCACCCCTCCCGGGCGTGTCCGGTCTACGGCTCCCGAAGGTGACGTCCGCCGAGGAGGTCGTAGCCGTAGCGGAAAGGGCGGGCGGCCGCCCGTTGTACGCCCTCCTGGAAACGGCCCTCGGCATCGAGCGGGCCTTCTCGATCGCCACCGCGCACCCTTCACTGCGCGGCATCTCGCTCGGCGAGGCGGATCTACGGGCCGACCTCGGCGTACGTGACGACGCCGGGCTCGACTGGTCGCGCTCGCGGGTGATCGTCGCCGCCCGGGCGGCGGCCCTGGCCCCGCCGCCGCAGGCCGTCCATCCGGACATCCGCGATCTGGACGGCCTCGCGGCCTCCTGTGCGCACGGCCGTGCTCTCGGTTTCCTCGGGCGCGCGGCGATCCATCCCCGCCAACTCCCGGTCATCGAGAGCGCGTTCCTCCCGACCGACCGCGAACTCGAACAGGCCGAGACGATCGTCAAGGCGGCCATGCGGGAGGAGGGCGCCCAGGCGCTGCCCAGCGGGCAGTTCATCGACGCGGCGGTGGTGGCGGCTGCGCAGCGCACGCTTGCGTTGGCGCGCCGGACCTGACATGCGACGAGGGCGCCCTGTCGATCACAGGGCGCCCTCGTCGTCGTAGAACCAGCTGTCAGCCCTTCTTCGCCGACTCGGGCTCGTCTTCCTTCACGTCCTCGGCCTCGGTCTCGGCCCCGGTTTCCGTCGTCTCCGAAGCATCGGCATCGGCCTCGGCCTTCGGGTCCTCCTCCGGCGTCGGCTCGCTGTCGCCGTCGGTTCCGCCGTCGGAGACCTCCGGCTCGACGACCTCCTCGCGGCCCGGGCGCTTCTTCGCCGAGATGACGAAGTAGATCACCGCGAGCAGGAAGACGATCATCGCGGTCCAGTCGTTCAACCGCAGGCCCAGGAAGTGGTGGGCGTCGTCGACGCGCATGTACTCGATCCAGCCGCGGCCCACGCAGTACGAGGCGACGTAGAGCGCGAACGCCCGGCCGTGGCCCAGCTTGAAGCGGCGGTCGGCCCAGATGACCAGGAAGCCGACGCCGACGCACCACAGGGACTCGTACAGGAAGGTCGGGTGGTAGTAGCCCGGGACGCGGCCGTCCGTCGAGGACGTGATGTGCAGTGCCCAGGGGAGGTGCGTCTCGCGGCCGTAGAGCTCCTGGTTGAACCAGTTGCCCCAGCGGCCGATGGCCTGGGCGAAGGCGATGCCGGGGGCGAGGGCGTCGGCCCAGGCGGGCAGCGGGATGCCACGGCGGCGGCAGCCGATCCACGCGCCCACCGCACCGAGCGCGATCGCGCCCCAGATGCCGAGGCCGCCCTGCCACACCTTGAAGGCGTCCACCCAGTCGCGGCCCTCGCTGAAGTACAGCTCGTAGTCCGTGATCACGTGGTACAGGCGACCGCCGACGAGGCCGAACGGCACGGCCCAGACAGCGATGTCGGCCACCGTCCCGACCTTGCCGCCGCGGGCGACCCAGCGTTTGTTGCCGAGCCAGACGGCGACGAAGACGCCGATGATGATGCAGAACGCGTAACCGCGCAGCGGAATGGGGCCGAGGTGGTAGACCCCGCGCGACGGGCTGGGAATGTAGGCAAGTTCCATGGCAGGGTCGACGCTACCGTGCCGGACCGTGGCGGCGGCAAGCGGCCCGGCTACGGCTCCATAACGGGCCGGTATGAAAACCGGCCCGCCCGCTTACTCCTCGTCACCCCTTGTTCGCCGCCTGGACCAGCTGCTTCAGCTTCGCCGGGGTCATCGTCTGGTCCGCGTAGATGTTCTTGCCGTCGAAGAGGACGGTCGGGGTGCCGGTGAATCCGCCGGCCTGGAACGCGGCGGCGGACTTGGTGACCCAGCTGTCGTGCGTACCGCTGTTGACGCACTTCTGGAAGGCGGGCGTGTCGAGGCCCTTCACCTTGCCCGCCAGCTCGATCAGCTTGGCGTTGTCGGCGAAGGCGTCGTCCGTCTCCTTGGGCTGGTTCTCGTACAGCACGTCGTGGAAGTCGCGGAACTTCCCGGCGTCCTGGGCGCAGGCCGCCGCGTTGGCCGCGCGCTTGGAGCCGCTGCCGCCGAGGTTGCCGTCGATGATCGTGACCAGGTGGTACTGCACCTTGAGCTGCCCGGAGTCGGTCAGTTCGTGGAGCGTCGAGCGGTACGCCGTCTCGAAGGCCTGGCAGGCCGGGCAGCGGAAGTCCTCCCACACCGTGAGCGTCGGCTTGGCGCTGTCCTTGCCGACCTGGATCGCCAGGCTGTCCTTGCCGGTCGCCCCGGAGGGCGCCACGACCAGGCCCGTGCTCTTGCTGCCGCTGTCGTCCTTGCCGTGGTTCGCGGCGAGGACGCCGATCACCGACGCCAACCCCAGCACGCAGACGACGCTCGCGGCCACGATCAGCGTGCGCCGCCGCCTCTCCGCGGACTTCTGCTTCTCACGCTCTGCCGCCAGCCGCTCGCGGGCGGTGCGCTTTCCGTCACGGTTCTTCTCGCTCACACCCCGCAGAACGAACCGGGGAGGCGCAGCGCGCCTCCCCGGTCCCAGGTCCACCCATATGAGGGACCCATCGTTCTGTTACGCCTGTCCGCGCACGCCCTTCGCGAGTTCACCGGCGAGGGTGCGGACCGCCTCGACGCCGGCCGCGTCGTCCGGCGCGTCCAGCATCCGCTTGACGAAGGCCGAGCCGACGATCACGCCGTCCGCGAAGCGGGCCACCTCGGCGGCCTGCCGGGCGTCGGAGACACCGAGTCCGACGCACACGGGCGTGTCGGTGGTGGCCCGGGTGCGCTCGACGAGGTCCTGCGCCTGCGCGCCCACGGACTCACGGGTGCCGGTGACGCCCATGAGCGAGGCGGCGTAGACGAAGCCGGTGCCGACCTTGGTGATCTCGGCGAGGCGCGCGTCCTTGCTGCTGGGCGCGACTACGAAGACCGTGGCGAGCCCGTGCTTCTCCGCGTGCTCCCTCCACAGCCCGGCCTCCTGCACGGGCAGGTCGGGCAGGATGCAGCCGGCGCCGCCCGCCTCGGCCAGTTCGGCAGTGAAGCGCTCGACGCCGTAGCGGTCGATCGGGTTCCAGTACGTCATGACGAGCACCGGCTTGCCGGTCGCCGTGTGGGTCTCGCGGACCGTGCGCATGACGTCCGCGATCTTGACTCCGCCGCGCAGGGCGATGTCGTCGGCGGTCTGGATGACGGGGCCGTCGAGGACCGGGTCGCTGTGCGGCAGGCCCACCTCGACGACGTCCGCGCCGCCGTCGAACGCGGCCTTGACCGCCTCGATGCCGCCGTCCACGGTCGGGAACCCGGCCGGGAGGTAGGCGATGAGCGCGGCGCGTCCCTCGGCCTTGGCGGCGGCGAGGGTGTCGGACAGCAGCTGAATGTTCCCGCTCACTTGGCGTCCCCCTCGATCTCGGCGGTGTCGGCCGCGTTGGCGGCGACGGTGGCGTCGGTCCCGTTGTCGTACAGGCCGAAGTAGCGTGCGGCCGTGTCCATGTCCTTGTCGCCGCGCCCGGACAGGTTGACGACGATCAGGCCGTCCTTGCCCAGCTCCCTGCCGACCTCCAGCGCACCGGCGAGCGCGTGGGCGCTCTCGATGGCCGGGATGATGCCCTCGGTGCGCGACAGCAGGCGCAGGGCCTGCATGGCCGCGTCGTCGGTGATCGCGCGGTACTCGCCCCGGCCGCTGTCCTTGAGGTAGGAGTGCTCGGGGCCGATGCCCGGGTAGTCCAGTCCGGCCGAGATCGAGTACGGCTCGGTGATCTGGCCCTCCTCGTCCTGGAGGACGTAGGACCGCGAACCGTGCAGGATGCCGGGCTCGCCCGCGGTGAGGGTCGCCGCGTGCTCGCCGGTCTCGACGCCGTGGCCGGCCGGTTCGCAGCCGATGAGGCGTACGCCGGCGTCCGGGATGAAGGCGTGGAAGAGGCCGATGGCGTTCGAGCCGCCGCCGACGCAGGCGATGGCCGCGTCGGGCAGGCGGCCGGCGCGCTCCAGGATCTGGCGGCGGGCCTCGACGCCGATCACGCGGTGGAAGTCGCGGACCATGGCCGGGAAGGGGTGCGGGCCCGCGACCGTACCGAAGAGGTAGTGGGTGCGGTCGACGTTGGCGACCCAGTCGCGGAACGCCTCGTTGATGGCGTCCTTCAGGGTGCGGCTGCCGGACTTCACGGCGATGACCTCGGCGCCGAGCATGCGCATGCGGGCCACGTTCAGGGCCTGGCGCTGGGTGTCGATCTCGCCCATGTAGACGGTGCATTCGAGGCCGAAGAGCGCGCAGGCGGTGGCCGTCGCCACGCCGTGCTGGCCGGCGCCGGTCTCCGCGATGACCCTGGTCTTGCCCATGCGCTTGGTGAGCAGGGCCTGGCCGAGGACGTTGTTGATCTTGTGGGAGCCGGTGTGGTTCAGGTCCTCGCGCTTGAGGAAGATCCGGGCGCCGCCCGCGTGTTCCGCGAAGCGGGGGACCTCTGTGAACGCGCTTGGCCTGCCGGTGTAGTTGACGAGGAGGTCGTCCAACTCGCGGGCGAACTCGGGGTCGTGCTTGGCCTTGTCGTACTCGACGGCCACCTCGTCCACGGCGGCCACGAGGGCCTCCGGGATGAACTTGCCGCCGAAGGCGCCGAAGTAGCCTTCGGGGCTGGGGATTTGACCGTCGGGGTCGGGGATGAAGAACTCGCTGGGCATGCGGAAACCTCACGGTGAGTGTTTGGAAAGACACTAAGCGCCGTGGGGGCGGGGGTTGTTCAGATGACTGCGGGACCGTCGTGGCTGGTCGCGCAGTTCCCCGCGCCCCTAAAGACCCGCCATCGACGCCCATTCACTTGCCCAGGTTCGTCACCGATGACGTAACGCACCCGACGACCGTGGACTCGCCTCGCAGGCGCACGGCAGCCCCGCGGGCGGCAGCCGCGCGCGAGGCGGGCGTGCCGGTCCATGGGGGTCAGGGTGAGTGTCATCGGGATCAGCCTAGCGGGTGATCAGCTGCGGCCGTGTCGCAGTGCCGGGTGTTCGCCTGCTGCCACCAGGTCCGAGACCGCCGACTTGGGGTCGCGGCCGGTGACCAGGGACTCGCCCACCAGGACCGCGTCGGCGCCTGCGTTGGCGTAGGCGATGAGGTCGTGGGGGCCGCGGACTCCGGACTCGGCGATCTTGACGATGTGGGCCGGGATCTCGGGGGCGACGCGCTCGAAGGTGGCGCGGTCGACCTCAAGGGTCTTGAGGTTGCGGGCGTTGACGCCGATGATCTTCGCGCCGGCGTCGACCGCGCGGTCGACCTCGTCCTCGTCGTGGACCTCGACGATCGGCGTGAGGCCGATCGACTCGGCGCGCTCGATGAGGGACTCCAGGGCGGGCTGGTCCAGGGCCGCGACGATCAGCAGGACGAGGTCGGCGCCGTAGGCCCGGGCCTCCCAGAGCTGGTAGGACGTGACGATGAAGTCCTTGCGGAGGACCGGGATGTCCACCCGCGCGCGGACAGCCTCCAGGTCGGCCAGGGAGCCGCCGAAGCGGCGCTGTTCGGTGAGGACGGAGATGACGGCGGCGCCGCCCGCCTCGTAGTCCGCGGCGAGGCCCGCCGGGTCGGCGATCGCCGCGAGTGCGCCCTTGGATGGGCTGGAGCGCTTGACCTCACAGATGACCTTGACGCCCTCGCCGCGCAGGGCCGCGATGCCGTCCTTGGCCGCGGGTGCCTTCGCCGCGCGCTCCTTGAGCTCGTCGAGGCTGACGCGCGCCTGCCGTTCCGCCAGGTCGGCACGGACTCCGTCGATGATCTCGTCGAGCACACTCACGCGAGCGGCCCCCTTCCGAACGGTGGAAAAGCAATGGTCATATCTGACCTCGATGGTATCCGGAGGAAGGCGTAGCCCTCACATCCGGTTGACGCCGGTCCCACTACCTGGACATCCGCCGGTTGATCAAGGATGTAGCCAGCCACCGAACGGCAGGTTCCGGACAACCGTGAAGACCAGCACCAAGGCGCCCAGAGTCCAGAGCTGGACCCTGCCGAGCTCGATCCGCACCGGTCGGCCGCGTGCCTCGCGGACCACCCAGACGGTCCATACGACCGTGAAGGCCAGATAGCCCACCACGGCGATCGCGTTGTCCTGGAGAGCGGCGAGGAAGTCGCCGTGGATGAACTCGTGCGCGCTGCGCAGGCCGCCGCAGCCGGGGCAGTACAGGCCGGTGAGGCGGTACAGGGGGCAGACGGGGTAGTGGCCGGGCTGGTTTGGGTCGACCGTGCCGACGTACGCGAAAGCTCCCGCAACGGCCGCCAGGACGCCTGCGGGCACGGCTACGCGGTTCAGCACGGAGGCGGAACCGGGGGTGCGGGTCTTCGGCATGCTCCGGCTGTCGGCGTTCACGTCTCGCATTGTGCCCCCTGGCCCCTTCGTGCGGCACGCGCGCGTGCGGGGCGGTCCCCGGTGTGGCCGGAACCGCCCCTCCACGAAGTGGTGGCTGACAGCCGCAGGTCAGCTGTCGGCGTGCGCGGTCTTGCCGAGCAGCTCGGTCAGGTCCTGGGGACGGTCCTTGGGCATGCCCATACCCATCGCGCTCATGACCCAGCCGACGATTCCGCCGATGACCGTGATCGCCATACCGGCCCAGAAGCCGATCGGCTGCCCCATGACCATGAAGGCGCCCGCGACCAGGAAACCGATGAAGATGATGGTGGTACCGGTCCAGGCGGCCAAAGTGTGACCGTGGCTGTTGCCCGCCATGACGTGCTCCTCGTTGCTGTGTACGTGTGTGAGCAGACGCTCGCGGCTCATTGTTCCGCACGCGTGCGTGTCCGGTGCTACGGGGTGGGTGCAGGCGCGCGTCGACCCCGCTAAGCGCCTGTCGGGTCCTCGCCGCGGTCCAACGCCTTCCAGATGTCCTCGGGACGGTCGGGGTCCACCACGGGAGTCCGCCGGGGGCGAGGCGTGCCGTTGCGTTCGTAGCGGCCGGACATGGCGGGCCAGCGGCGGCCGTAGAGCAGGGCGAGCAGGCCGGCCAGCAGGATCAGGCCGCCGCCGACCGCGGCGACGTAGGGCCAGGCGGTGTGGTCGAAGGCGTGCACGGCGGACGAGGTGCCGCCGGAGGCCTGGGTGGCCTTGTCGTCGAGTGCCGAGCTGTCGGTGGCGCCGAGCAGGGCGGCGGCGACGATGCCCGCGCCGGAGAGCGCGAGGAGGGCGGAGACCGCGAAGCGGCCCGTCCTGCGGACGGCGAAGACGGCGACGAGCGCGGCGAGGCCCACTATGGCGAGCGCCGCGGGCACACCCGTGACGTCGCTGCCCTTGGCGGACAGCGGGAACGGGCCGCCTGCCACCGTCGCGATCCCCTCCGACCAGCGCTGACGGGTGGCCAGCAGCGCCACGGCCGCGCCGAGCGCACCGCTCATCAGCGCTACGGCGAGGCTGCGGCGGCCGGCGCGTGCGAGGCCTTCGCCTTCGGAACGGGGGTGAGGAACAGCTGCAGTCACGTAGTCCACTATCGCTCGAACCCCGGGCGAACCGTCACCCGGGGTTCATATGACCCTCGTCCTATTGCCCGAGCCGGTTCGCCGTGTGCACCGCGCGGAGGACCGCCGCCGCCTTGTTGCGGCACTCCTGGTCCTCCAGTTCCGGGTCCGAGTCGGCGACGATGCCGGCGCCCGCCTGGACGTAGGCCGTGCCGTCGCGGAGGAGGGCCGTACGGATGGCGATGGCGGTGTCGGAGTCGCCCGCGAAGTCGAGGTAGCCGACGCAGCCGCCGTACAACCCCCTTCTGGAGGGCTCCAGTTCGTCGATGATCTGCATCGCGCGGGGCTTGGGCGCGCCGGAGAGGGTGCCGGCGGGGAAGCAGGCGGTGAGGACGTCGAAGGCGGTGCGGCCGGGTGCGACGCGGCCGGTCACCGTCGAGACGATGTGCATCACGTGGGAGTAGCGCTCCACCGACATGAAGTCGACGACCTCGACCGAGCCGGGCTCGCAGACGCGTCCCAAATCGTTACGGCCGAGGTCGACCAGCATGAGGTGCTCGGCGCGCTCCTTGGGGTCGGCGAGGAGTTCGTCGGCGAGGGCCTGGTCCTCCTGCGGGGTCGCGCCGCGGTGCCGGGTGCCGGCGATGGGGTGGACCATCGCGCGGCCGTCCTCGACCTTGACGAGGGCCTCGGGGGACGAGCCGACGACATCGAAGCCGTCGAAGCGGAACAGGTACATGTACGGGGAGGGGTTGGTCGCGCGCAGCACCCGGTACACGTCCAACGCGCTTGCCGTGCACGGGGTTTCGAAGCGCTGGGAGGGGACGACCTGGAAGGCCTCGCCCGCGCGGATGCGCTCCTTGATGTCCTCGACGGCCTCTTTGAAGTCGGGGCCGCCCCACAGCGCGGTGTACTCGGGGAGCTCGGAGGGCGGGAGCTGGGCGGGCGGCTGGGCGACCGCGCGGGAGAGGTCGGCCTCCATGGCGTCCAGGCGGGCCACCGCGTCCGCGTAGGCCTCGTCGACGCCCGTGTCGAGGTCGTTGTGGTTGATCGCGTTGGCGATCAGCAGGACCGAGCCCTCCCAGTGGTCCATCACGGCGAGGTCGCTGGTGAGGAGCATGGTCAGCTCGGGGAGCCTGAGGTCGTCCCGCTCGCCGGGGCCGATCTTCTCCAGGCGGCGGACGATGTCGTAGCCGAGGTAGCCGACCATGCCGCCGGTGAAGGGCGGCAGGTCCTCCTGGTGCGGGGTGTGCAGGGTGTCGATGGTGGCGCGCAGGGCGGCGAGGGGGTCGCCGTCGACCGGGACGCCGACGGGCGGGGTGCCCAGCCAGTGGGCCCGGCCGTCGCGCGCGGTGAGGGTGGCGGCGGAGCGGACGCCCACGAAGGAGTACCGAGACCATTGAAAAGCTGTGCGGCCGTTCTCCGCGGACTCCAGGAGGAAGGTGCCGGGGCGCTCCGCGGCGAGCTTGCGGTAGAGCGCGACCGGGGTGTCCCCGTCGGCGAGGAGCTTGCGGGTGACCGGGATGACGCGACGGTCGGTGGCCAGCTTGCGGAACGTGTCAAGGTCCATGGCGGCTGACCCTACTGATCCGAGGCGGCGGTGCTGGAATCAGCGCCGTCCTTGACCAACACGTCCGCGTCGAAGCAGGTGCGGGCGCCGGTGTGGCAGGCGGCGCCGATCTGGTCGACCTTCACCAGGACCGTGTCGGCGTCGCAGTCCAGGGCGACGGACTGTACGTGCTGGAAGTGGCCGGAGGTGTCGCCCTTGACCCAGTACTCCTGGCGGCTGCGGGACCAGTAGGTGCAGCGGCCGGTCGTCAGGGTGCGGTGCAGCGCCTCGTCATCCATCCAGCCGAGCATGAGCACCTCACCGGTGTCGTACTGCTGGGCGATGGCGGGGACGAGCCCGTCGGCGCTCCGCTTGAGGCGGGCGGCGATCTCGGGGTCGAGGCTGCTGGACTGGGGCGCGCTGGTCATGGGGCCATTGTGCCGCGCTGCACCGACAGCCCCGGCGGACGTCCACTGTGCGGACCGGACGGGCGGTCGTAGGCTGACGGTATGTCGACCTTCGCCAAGCGTGAACGACTTCTTCTCGCCGACCTCCTGGAGACGACGGGCCCGGACGCCCCGACCCTCTGTGAGGGCTGGCAGACCCGTGACCTGGCCGCGCACGTGGTGGTGCGGGAGCGCCGTGCCGACGCGGCCGGCGGCATCATGATCAAGCAGCTCGCGCCACGCCTGGACCGGGTGATGGCGGAGTTCGCGGCGAAGCCGTACGAAGAGCTGATCCAGCTCATCCGTACCGGCCCGCCGCGCTTCTCGCCGTTCCAGCTCAAGCAGCTCGACGAGGCGTCCAACACGGTCGAGTTCTACGTCCACACCGAGGACGTACGGCGGGCCCAGGAGGATTGGACTCCGCGCGAGCTGGACCCGGTGTTCCAGGACGCCCTGTGGTCCCGTCTGGAGCGCATGGCCCGGCTGGTGGGCCGGAGCGCGCCGACCGGGTTGGTGCTGCGCCGCCCGGACGGACAGACGGCGGTCGCCCACAAGGGAGCACCGGTCGTGACGGTGACCGGCGAACCCTCGGAGCTACTGCTGTTCGCACACGGGCGGCAGACCGTGGCCAAGGTGGAGCTGGACGGCGACGAGAACGCGATCGCCAAGCTCCATGAGGCCAAGCAGCTGGGGATCTGAGAGGTCAGCCGGGCAGTTCGGCCCGGCGCAGATCCCGTACGCCCAGGGCGATGACCCCGCCGAGCCCGCAGACCACCGCGCTCACCACGAACACCGGGCCGGTGCCCCACGCGCCGATCGCCGCCGCCGACAGCGGCATCGTGAGCGGGGCGAGGCCGAGGCTGGCCAGGCTGGAGACGGCGGTGACGCGGCCGAGGCAGGCGGGGTCGGAGTGGGTCTGGAGCAGGGCTATGCACATCGCGCCGCTGAGACCGGCGAGCAGCCCGATGAGCAGGGCGATACCGACTGCCGCGAGGACGCTCGGGACAAGGGCGAGGGCTCCGATGGCGACCGAGCCCGCGAGGCACGCCCAGCCGGCGACCCGCCCGGCGTGCGGGAGCCGCCCCCGTACGGCGAGCAGCAGCGCGGCTGCCCCGGCGCCCGTTCCGAAGCCGGAGAGCACCCAGCCCATGCCGGACGCGCCCCAACCGCGCTCGTGGGCCAACAGCGTCAGGCCCACGTTGAGCGGGCCCACGAAGCCGAGGTCGCCAAGGGCGATGGCGAGCACCAAGGGGGCGAGGACGGGGTGACGGCGGATGTAGCGGAGGCCGACCACCAGGTCGCGCCAGGCGGTGGTCGTGCTGTCGGGCGGCAGCTCTCGGACCCGTACAGAGATCAGCAACGGCACCGACACCGCGATCAGCAGCCCGGAGAACGCGAACGCCACAGCCACACCCCCGAACGCCACACCGAGACCCCCGAGCGGGGCGCCGACGATCACGGCGAACCGGTACGCGAGTCCCCGCATCCCCTGCACCCTCGCGAGCTGCGCCTTGCCGGTGATGCGGGCGGGCAGCGCGCCGACGGCGGGTACGAAGACGGCGTCGACGGTGCCGAAGACCAGGGCGAGCGCGGCCAGCGGCCACAGCCCCAGGCCGGTGAGGAACAGCAGCGCGGCCACGGCGAGTACGGCCGCGCAGCGCACGGCGTCGCTGCCGATGACGACCCGGCGCGGACCGAAGCGGTCGGCGATCACTCCGCCGCCCAGCATCAGCACCGCGCGCGGCAGCGCGCCGACCGACATCACCAGGCCGGCCTGCGCCGGGGATCCGGCCTGTACGGCGGCCCAGGACAGGGCGATGTAGTAGACGCCGTCGCCTGCCATCGACGCCGCGTAGGCACCGAGCCAGCGCAGCACGTTGGGGTCGCGGTGCGCCGGCCGGTCGTCCGGGCCGGCCTGGAGCACGGGCGTGGTGGTCACGGCGGACCGTCCTCTCGGGCGCGGGACCTCAGACGCGGAACGGGAAGCCGTACGTGTGCACCGCGACGTGATCGCGGCCCTCGGTGTCACCGGCGGCGACGGCGGCCCGGCTGTCCTCCTGGTACCGGCGCACGACGTCGCCCAACTCCTTGGACAGTTCGGCCAGTTCGGCCGGGGTGAGCCGCAGCAGCCACTCGGAGTCGTCGGAGGCCGATGTCCACTCGTCGCTCCAGTAGGCACGCTCGTCGAGGTAGCGCCGGTACATGTCGATCCGCTGGTCGAGGAACATACGGCTGGCCGCGGTGTGCGCGGCGGCCTTCTCCGGGGCGTCCCGGAAGTCCTCGCCACGGACGCTCAGGCCGTCCGAGGCGGGCTGCCACCACCGCTCCCGGCCGTCCCCGCTACGCGGCTCGGCCTCCTCGATCAGCCCGTGCTCGGCCAGCTTGCGCAGGTGGTAGCTGACCAGTGAGACGGCCTCGTCGACCCGGTCGGCGAGCTGGGAGGCGGTCGCCACCTGGGCGAGGATCAGCAGCCGGTACAACTGGGCCCGCAGCGGGTGCGCGATCGCCTTGAGCGTGCCCACATCCGTGATGCGACGGTCTGTCTTCTTGTCAGCCACACCCCCACGCTAGAAGCGAAAGAAGAGTTGCACAATATTTTTTGCGCAACTTTCCTTTTGTATCTGCCCATGAGGAGGACATGAGTAAGCCCCGACCGCCAGGCGATCGGGGCTTACAACGCCTCCGCAGGAGGGGTCACCGCACCGGATGTCCCGCTTCCCTCAGCGCCTGCTTGACCTCGCCGATCCGCAGATCCCCGAAGTGGAAGACGGAGGCCGCCAGCACCGCGTCCGCGCCCGCCGCCACCGCCGGCGGGAAGTCGGCCAGCTTGCCCGCGCCGCCGGAGGCGATGACCGGCACGGTCACGTGCTTGCGGACCGCCGCGATCATCTCCAGGTCGTAGCCGTCCTTCGTGCCGTCCGCGTCCATCGAGTTGAGCAGGATCTCCCCCGCACCCAACTCGGCGGCCCGGTGGGCCCATTCGACGGCGTCGATGCCGGTGCCCTGGCGTCCGCCGTGGGTGGTCACCTCGAAGGACCCGCTGTCAGTCCTCCGCGCGTCCACCGACAGCACCAGCACCTGCCGCCCGAACCGCTCCGCGATCTCCTTGATCAGCTCCGGCCGGTTGATCGCCGCCGTGTTGACGCCGACCTTGTCCGCGCCCGCCCGCAGCAGCTTGTCCACGTCCTCGGCCGTGCGGACGCCGCCGCCGACCGTGAGCGGGATGAACACCTGCTCGGCGGTGCGGCGGACCACGTCGTACGTCGTCTCGCGGTTGCCGGAGGACGCGGTGATGTCCAGGAAGGTCAGCTCGTCGGCGCCCTCGGCGTCGTAGACCTTGGCCATCTCGACGGGGTCGCCCGCGTCGCGCAGGTTCTGGAAGTTGACGCCCTTGACCACCCGGCCGTTGTCGACGTCCAGGCAGGGGATCACGCGTACGGCGAGGGTCATGAGGAACCCTCCCCTCGGTACGCCTCCACCTCGACCTCGACGACCAGGCTGGGGTCGACGAAGCCGGACACGATGATCATGGACGCGGCGGGCCGGATCGCGTCGAACAGCTCCTTGTGTGCGCGGCCCACGTCCTCCACATCCCGGGCGTGGGTGATGTACATACGGGTGCGCACCACATCGGCGGGGCCGAGACCCAGCTGCTCCAGCGCCGCGAACGCGACGTTGAACGCGTTGACCGTCTGCTCGTAGGGACCGCCCCCGGCGATCTCGCCGTCCACTATCGACGTGCACCCGGAGACCAGCACCAGGCCGTTCGGCAGCTCCACCGCGCGGGAGTAGCCGAAGGCGTCCTCCCAGGGCGCGCCGGTCGACACGCGTCGTAGCTCGGTCACCGGGCCACCGCCTCCAAGGCCTCTTCCAGAGTGAACGCCTTCGCGTACAGGGCCTTCCCGACGATGGAGCCCTCGACACCGAGGGGTACCAGCTCGGAGATGGCGCGGAGGTCGTCGAGCGACGACACGCCGCCGGAGGCCACGACCGGGCGGTCGGTCGCCGCGCAGACGTTGCGCAGCAGCTCCAGGTTGGGGCCCTGGAGGGTGCCGTCCTTGGCGATGTCGGTGACCACGTAACGGGCGCAGCCCTCGGAGTTGAGGCGGTCAAGCGTCTCGTAGAGGTCGCCGCCGTCGCGGGTCCAGCCCCGGCCGCGCAGGGTCGTGCCGCGTACGTCGAGACCGACCGCGATCTTGTCGCCGTGCTCGGCGATGACCTTGGCGACCCACTCCGGGGTCTCCAGGGCGGCGGTGCCGAGGTTCACCCGGGTGCAGCCGGTGGCGAGGGCCGCGGCGAGGGTGTCGTCGTCGCGGATGCCGCCGGACAGCTCGACCTTGATGTCCATGGCGCCGGTGACCTCGGCGATGAGCTTGCGGTTGTCGCCGGTGCCGAACGCCGCGTCCAGGTCGACGAGGTGCAGCCACTCGGCGCCGGAGCGCTGCCAGGCGAGGGCGGCCTCCAGCGGGGAGCCGTAGGAGGTCTCGGTCCCGGACTCGCCGTGGACGAGACGGACGGCCTGGCCGTCGCGGACGTCGACGGCGGGGAGGAGTTCGAGCTTGGCCATGGTCTACAGGGTTCCGATCCAGTTGGTGAGCAGCTGCGCTCCGGCGTCGCCGGACTTCTCGGGGTGGAACTGGGTGGCCCACAGGGCGCCGTTCTCCACGGCGGCCACGAAGGGCTTGCCGTGCGTCGACCAGGTCACCAGGGGGGCGCGCATGGCCGGGTTCACGACTTCGAGGGTCCAGTCGTGGACGGCGTAGGAGTGCACGAAGTAGAAGCGCGCGTCCGCGTCGAGGCCCGCGAAGAGCTGGGAGCCCGCCGGGGTGTCCACGGTGTTCCAGCCCATGTGGGGCACGATCTCGGCCTGCAGCGGCTCGACCGAACCGGGCCACTCGTCCAGGCCCTCGGTCTCCACGCCGTGCTCGATGCCGCGCGCGAACAGGATCTGCATGCCCACGCAGATGCCCATCACAGGGCGCCCACCGGCCAGTCGGCGGCCGACGATCCAGTCGCCGCGCGCGGCGCGCAGGCCCTCCATGCAGGCGGCGAAGGCGCCGACGCCGGGCACCAGCAGCCCGTCCGCATTCATCGCCTTGTCGTAGTCACGCGTTATCTCGACCTCGGCACCCGTGCGCGCGAGGGCACGCTCGGCGGAACGGACGTTCCCGAAGCCGTAGTCAAAGACGACTACTTTCTTCGCTGCGCTCAATTCCACACCTCCAGCCTCATGACCCCGGCGACCAGACACATCGCGGCGGCGATGGAGATCAGCACGATGAGCTGGCGCGGCATCTTCTGCTTGACAAAGGAGTAGACCCCGCCGAGCAGGAAGAGCCCGACGACGATGAGGAGGCTCGACAGGCTGGTCACAGCGCGCCCTTCGTGGAGGGGAGGATGCCGACCGCGCGCGGGTCGCGCTCGGAGGCGTACCTCAGGGCGCGGGCCAGCGCCTTGAACTGGCACTCCACGATGTGGTGCGCGTTGCGCCCGTACGGCACGTGCACGTGCAGCGCGATCTGGGCCTGGGCCACGAAGGACTCCAGGATGTGCCGGGTCATCGTGGTGTCGTACTCGCCGATCATCGGCGCCATGTTCTCGGGCTCGGTGTGCACGAGGTACGGGCGGCCGGACAGGTCGACGGTCACCTGGGCCAGGGACTCGTCCAGCGGGACCGTGCAGTTCCCGAACCGATAGATGCCCACCTTGTCGCCGAGCGCCTGCTTGAAGGCGGCGCCGAGGGCGAGGGCGGTGTCCTCGATGGTGTGGTGGGAGTCGATGTGCAGATCGCCCTCGGTCTTCACGGTGAGGTCGAACAGACCGTGCCGGCCGAGCTGGTCGAGCATGTGGTCGTAGAAGCCGACTCCTGTCGAGACGTCGACCTTGCCGTGGCCGTCGAGATCGATCTCGACGAGGACCGAGGTCTCCTTGGTCGTCCGCTCCACACGTCCTACGCGGTTCATGCGCTCTGCTCCTTCGTCAACTCACGGACCGCGTCGAGGAACGCGTCGTTCTCTTCGGGGGTTCCGGCGGAGACCCGCAGCCACCCCGGGATGCCGTTGTCCCGGACCAGGACACCCCGGTCGAGGATCGCCTGCCAGGCGGTGTGGGAGTCTTCGAACCGGCCGAACTGCACGAAGTTGGCGTCGGACTCGACGACTTCGCAGCCGAGGGCCCGCAACTCGCCCACCAGCCGGTCCCGTTCGGACTTCAGCTGCTCGACATACCCCAGCAGTGTGTCGGTGTGCTCCAGGGCGGCCAGCGCGGTCGCCTGGGTGACGGCCGACAAGTGGTAGGGCAGCCGTACGAGTTGGACGGCGTCGACGACCGCCGGGTGCGCGGCGAGATAGCCCAGGCGCAGCCCTGCCGCCCCGAACGCCTTCGACATCGTCCGCGAGACGACGAGATTCGGCCGACCTTCGAGCAGCGGCAGCAGCGAGTCACCGTGGCTGAACTCGATGTACGCCTCGTCGACGATCACCATGGACGGCTTGGCGGCCTGCGCCGCCTCGTACAGCGCGAGGACCGTCTCGGGCGGAACCGCGTTGCCCGTGGGGTTGTTGGGGGTCGTGATGAACACGACGTCGGGCTTGTTCTCGGCGATCCACCGCTCGGCGGCGGCGAGATCGATCGTGAAGTCCTCGTTGCGCGGCCCGGAGATCCAGCCCGTGCCCGTGCCGCGCGCGATGAGCGCGTGCATCGAGTACGACGGTTCGAAGCCGATGGCCGTACGACCGGGGCCGCCGAAGGTCTGCAGCAGTTGCTGGATGACCTCGTTGGAGCCGTTGGCCGCCCACACGTTCTCGACGCCGACCCGGTAATCGGCCGTCTTCGTCAGGTAGTTGGCGAGCTGCGTGCGCAACTCGACCGCGTCCCGGTCGGGGTAGCGGTTGAGGCTGCGGGCGGCCTCGCGGACCCGCTCGGCGATCCGCTCGACCAGTGCCTCGGGCAGCGGGTAGGGGTTCTCGTTGGTGTTCAGTCGTACGGGGACGTCCAACTGGGGCGCGCCATAAGGGGACTTGCCGCGCAGTTCGTCCCGTACGGGAAGATCGTCGATGCCGGTCACTTGCTCTCTGGAACCTTCCATCCGAACCGCGCCTTGACCGCCGCGCCGTGCGCGGGCAGGTCCTCCGCCTCCGCCAGCGTCACCACGTGATGCGCTACGTCGGCGAGGGCGTCGCGGGTGTAGTCGACGATGTGGATGCCGCGCAGGAAGGACTGCACGGAGAGCCCGGAGGAGTGGCAGGCGCAACCGCCGGTCGGCAGCACGTGGTTGGAGCCGGCCGCGTAGTCGCCGAGGGAGACGGGCGCCCAGGGTCCGACGAAGATCGCGCCCGCGTTCCGCACCCGGTCGGCGACGGCAGCGGCGTCCGCCGTCTGGATCTCCAGGTGCTCGGCGCCGTACGCGTTCACGACCCGCAGCCCCTCCTCGACACCGTCGACGAGGACGATCGCGGACTGCCTGCCCGCGAGCGCCGGGGCGATCCGGTCCTCGATGTGCTTGGTGGCCGCGACCTGCGGTTCGAGTTCCTTCTCGACCGCGTCCGCGAGCGTGACGGAGTCCGTGACCAGGACGGCGGCGGCGAGCGGGTCGTGCTCGGCCTGGCTGATCAGGTCGGCGGCGACGTGCACCGGGTCGGCGGTCTCGTCCGCGAGGACCGCGATCTCGGTGGGTCCGGCCTCGGTGTCGATGCCGATCCGGCCGGTGAAGTAGCGCTTGGCGGCGGCGACCCAGATGTTTCCGGGGCCGGTGACCATGTTGGCGGGGGCGCAGGACTCGGTGCCGTGGGCGAACATCGCGACGGCCTGGGCGCCGCCGACGGCGTAGACCTCGTCGACGCCGAGCAGTGCGCAGGCGGCGAGGATCGTCGGGTGCGGCAGACCGCCGAAGTCCGCCTGCGGCGGCGAGGCGAGCGCGACGGAGCCGACGCCGGCCTCCTGGGCGGGCACCACATTCATGATCACGGACGACGGATAGACAGACCGTCCGCCGGGCGCGTACAGCCCCACCCGGTCGACCGGCACCCACTTCTCGGTGACCGAGCCGCCGGGCACGACCTGGGTCGTGCGGGTCGTACGGCGCTGCTCGCGGTGGACGAGCCGGGCGCGCCGGATGGACTCCTCCAGGGCCGCGCGCACGGCCGGGTCGAGCTGCTCCAGCGCGTCACTGAGGGCCTCGACCGGGACCCGCACCGATTCCAGCCGCACACCGTCGAACTTCTCGGCGAAGTCGATCAGCGCCGCGTCGCCCCGATGATGCACGGCCTCGCAGATCGGCCGCACCTTCTCCAGGGCGGCCGAGACGTCGAAGTCGGCTCGGGGCAGCAGGTCGCGCAGGGCGGGTCCCTCGGGGAGGGCGTCGCCGCGCAGATCGATTCGGGAGATCACGAACCAATTCTCTCAGACGGCGATCGGGCGTCGTCCGCGCGTATCAATGGCTGATACAGAACGTGGCCGGAACCCGGAAGATCCCCTTCACGTCTAGTGTTCGGGGCGTCACGGATCGGGCATGAACAGCTGTGCGAAACCCGTGAGTAGTTGAGAGGGATGAAAGAGCAGTGACCGAGGGTGTCGGCATCCGCGCGGGGGATGTGCCGGACGATGCGACCGCCGCCGAGGCCGGTATGTGGCAGGCCTTCCGCAACGGCAGCGTGTACGACCTGAGCAGCGGCGACACCGTCGTCGACGATCCGCACGGCGGTCATCCGTGGGGCCCGGAGCGGACCGTTCGGGCACGGTTCGTGTGCTGGCTGCTCCTGGACGGGCCGCCCGCGCTGTCGGGCCGGGTGACCTCGCTGAAACTCACGGGTGTGCAGATCAGCGGCACCCTGGACCTGGCGGGCGGCACGATCGCACCGTTCGTCGAGCTGAAGGGCTGCCGCTTCGAGCGCGAGATCCTGCTGCCGGAGGCCCGCTTCCAGACCGTACGGCTGGTGGACTGCTCGGTGCCGCGGCTGGAGGCGGCGCGGGTGCACACGGAGGGTGACCTGCATCTGCCGCGCTGCCGCTTCCACAACGGGGTACGGCTGACCGACGCGCACATCGGCACCGATCTGCTGCTCAACCAGGCGATCGTCTACCGGGACCGCACGGGCCGTTCGATCGCCGCGGACGGCATGACCGTAGGACAGGACCTCCAGGCCGAACTCCTCGAATCGCACGGCGAGTTGAGCCTGCGCAGCGCCAAGGTCGGCGTCTCGCTGAGCCTGCGCGGCGCCCGGCTGGCCAACCCGTACTCGCGGCTCGCCCTGAACGCGCCGCAGCTGACCGTCGGCCGCACCCTGTACCTCACCCCGGCCGGCGTCGGCGGCCCCTGGCTGAGCGGCACCACGCCCGCGCGCGGGACCCGCATCCAGCGTTTCACGTGCCAGGGCGGGGTGCGCCTGGACGACGGGCGGTTCGGTGACGCGGTGGACCTGGAGCGCGCCCGGTTCACCTTCACGGACGACCAGGAGCTGTCGCTGCTGCGCGTCCAGGCGCCCGAACTGCGCTTCCTCGGCGAGAAACCGCAGCGCGGCAAGGTGGTGCTGTCGGGGGCCCGGGTCGTCAACCTCATTGACGGCAAGGACAGTTGGCCGGGCCCGGGCAACCTCCACATGGGCGGCTTCGTGTACGAGAACCTCGTACCGCAGGGCCCGTTCCCGCTGGAGGCCCGCCTCGACTGGGTGGCCGCCGCGACCGCCGAGTACAACCCGGAGCCGTACGAGCGGCTCGCGACGGTGCTGCGCAGTGCCGGTGAGGACGAGGACGCGCGCGAGGTGCTGCTCGCCAAGCAGCGGCGGCGCCGGGAGAGCCTGCCCGTCGCGGCCAAGTTGTGGGGGTTCGCGCAGGACTGGACGGTCGCCTACGGGTACCGGCCGGGCCGGGCCGCCGTATGGATGGCGGTGCTGTGGGCGGCCGGTTCGCTGGCCTTCGCGCACGCGGACCATGTGCCGGTGAACAGCGGCGGGCATCCGCTGTGGAGCCCCGCCCTGTTCGCGCTGGATCTGCTGCTGCCGGTGATCGACCTGGGGCAGGTGGGCCAGTGGCAGCTGCACGGGGGCTGGCAGTGGCTGTCCGTGGCACTGATCCTGCTGGGCTGGATCCTGGCGACGACGGTGGCGGCGGGGGCGACCCGGCTGCTCAGGCGGGGCTAGCCCCACCGGCCGCGCACAGCACTCGAACAGATGAGCAAAAGTCACCTTTTACCTGGGCTTGACCGAGACGCGTACAACTTTCCACGGGGTGCTCAAACGGTCTGGCGCACTCCGGATCCCGGTCCTTCAATGGTCGGCACCATGGCTCTGCTGCGCGCTTTCATCCGTACCGCCCGGATGGCAAGGAACACCTCGCGGCTCGCCGCCGGACTGCCGGCCGACGACGAGGTCCTCCTCGACGCGCCCGACGACCGGCTCGGCCCCGCGCTGGTCGCGGCCGGCCGCGGCGAGTACGGGCCGGCCGCCGAGCTGCTGGCCACCACCCGCGCCGCCGCCGAGTGGGAGGACCGCGACCGCTGCACCCGCCGACTCGCGGCCTTCGCCCGCTCCCGTCCCGAGTGGCTGGCCGACTGGCGCGCCACCGCCCCGCACGACCCCGACGCGCTGCTGGTCGGCGCCCAGCTGGCGGTGGACCGCTGCTGGGAGTCGCCGGCCCGCGCCGAACTGCTCGGCGGACTCGGCCCGTTGATCACGGCGGCGGCCGATGCCGACCCGCGCGACCCGGTGCCCTGGCGGATCGCCCTGGACCACGCGCGGGGCACACACGCCGGGCACGCGGGGTTCGAACGGCTGTGGGGCGAGGCGGTCCGCCGCTCGCCGCACCACTACGGCTGCCATGTGGCCGCCCTCCAGTACCTCTCGGCCTCCTGCTGCGCCCAGTGGGGCGACACGCCCCACACCGAGCGGCCCTCCCACCGCGAGTGCTTCGACTTCGCCGAACGGGCCGCGCAGGACGCCCTGCCCTGCTCGCTCGTCCAGGCGCTGCCGGTGCGGGCCGCCTTCGCCTGTCTGACCGACGGCTGCGGCGCCACGGTGCCGCGCGCGCGGCTGGACGCGGCGGCCGACCTCGCGATCGCCCTCTCGGCCGGCTACGCGGCGGCCGACCCCTGGCCCGCCGAGGTCCGCAACCTGCTGGCCTACGTCCTCATCCGCCTCGAACGCTGGCCGGACGCCCTCGACCAGCTGCGCCTGATCGGCCCGTACGCCACGTCCTTCCCCTGGGACCGGATCTCGGACGACCCGCTCGGCCAGTTCCTGGAGGTGCGCGACGGGGTGCGGATCGCGGTGGCCGCGCAACTGCCGCTGGGCGCGCCGGTTCCGCCCGGTCTCACGGCGGTTCCGGGGCGGCCGTGGGGCTTCGTGGACGCGCCGCCGTATCCACGGAGTGAGCACGACGGTCGCGCCCGCTCCGGCGACCACTAGGCTTTTGCGCCGTGACCACCGTCCGGCTGCCGCTCTTCCCCCTGAACTCGGTTCTGTTCCCGGGGCTCGTGCTTCCTCTGAACATTTTCGAGGAGCGCTATCGCGCCATGATGCGCGAACTGCTCAAGACCCCCGAGGAGGAACCGCGCCGATTCGCCGTCGTCGCCATCCGTGACGGCCACGAGGTGGCCCCGACCGCCCAGGGCATGCCGGACCAGACCGCCGTGCCCGAGCGCGGGCCCACGGCCGGCTTCGGCCCCGACCCGCTCAAGGCCTTCCACTCGGTGGGATGCGTCGCCGACGCGGCGACCATCCGGGAGCGCGCCGACGGCACCTTCGAGGTACTGGCGACGGGCACCACCCGCATGCGGCTGCTCTCCGTGGACGCCTCGGGCCCGTTCCTGACGGCGGAGCTGGAGGAGCTGCCCGAGGAGAAGGGCGACGAGGCAGGCGCGCTGGCCCAGGGGGTGCTACGCGCGTTCCGCCAGTACCAGAAGCGCCTGGCGGGCGCCCGCGAACGCTCCCTGTCGACCGGCGACGCGGAACTCCCCGACGAACCGGCAGTGGTGTCGTACCTGGTCGCCGCCGCGATGATGCTCGACACGACGACGAAGCAACGCCTGCTCCAGGCCCCCGACACCGCCTCCCGGCTGCGCGACGAGCTGAAGCTCCTGCGCTCCGAGACGGCCATCATCCGCAACCTGCCGTCCCTGCCCGCGTCGGACCTGACGCGCAACCCGACGAGCCTGAACTGAGACCCACGATGGCGAAGAAGCCCAGGAAACAGCAGCCCCAGTCGGGCGGCACTCCGGCGACCGTGGCCCTGACGGCCGCCGGAGTGCCGTACGAGGTGCACGCCTACGACCACGACCCCGCCCACCCGTCCTACGGCGAGGAGGCTGCCGAGGCGATGGGCGTCTCCCCCGACCGCGTCTTCAAAACACTGGTCGCGGACGTGGACGGCGCGCTGACGGTGGCCGTCGTCCCGGTGGCGGGCCAGCTGGACCTGAAGGCCCTGGCGGCGGCGGTCGGCGGCAAGCGGGCCGCGATGGCCGACCCGGCCCTGGCCGAACGCACCACGGGCTACGTCCGCGGCGGCATCTCCCCCCTCGGCCAGCGCAAGAAGCTCCGCACGGTCCTCGACGACTCGGCCGCCGCCCACCCCACGATCTGCGTCTCGGCGGGCCGCCGCGGCCTGGAGGTCGAACTCTCCCCCGAACACCTGGCAGCCCTCACCGCAGCGGTACTGGCCCCCATCGGCCGTGCGTGACCCCTCGACGCCGGCCCCGTCCTCGGTTAAGCACAAGGGGCATGTCGAAGAAAACCAGGAAACGAAAGTGGCGCATCAAAAAACGCCGCTCGAACCATGGACACCGGCCGGCGTAGGTAAGTCGGGTCAGTTGTAGTCAGCCCGTCCGGCGTTTGAGGACGAGGCCCCTTCAGGGCCGAAGCGGGGGTCTGGGGGCGGCAGCCCCCAGGTACGGGACGGGTAGGGGCGGCGGTGGCGGAGAAACCCCCCGCCCCTACGACAGCGGCGCCCCGTAGACGTCGGTCGGAACACCTTGCGGCTCAGGATCCCGCGGCCCGAACAGCGCCGTCAGCCCCAGGTGGACAACCAGCGCGGCCACGGACCAGGCCAGCAGCGCCCCCTTCGCCCCCAGCTTCAACGGCGCGGAGAACGTAACCCCCTTGCCCACGGACTTCGCGTGCGCGAGGACGTCCTTCGTCGGCCCCAGCCACATCCCCAGCCGCCAAGCGAGCAACGAGGCGAGCAGCCCACCCACGGTCAGCGCGACCACCAACGCCACTCCCCCACGCCGCCGCAGCAGAAACGCGGCAAGCGCACTCAGCACGCCAAAACCGACCGCGAGCAGAGTGAACGTTCCGTCCACCCCCACCGCCTGCTCGCCCTCGGAGTCCTTGAGGTAGACGACCCAGCTCTTGTCGACCACGTCCCCGACCAGCGGCACATGCGGTGCCAGCCACCACCACAGGAGCCCGAGCAGCACCCCGCCGAGCGCCACGACGACCGTGGCGACCACCGCCTCGATCACTTCGGTCTTCAGTCCGGGGCCGTCCTGTCCGTAGGACGCGTCCTGCGGGCCGTGCGCGGGGTACCCGGCGCCCGGGTCGCCCGGCGGCTGCCACGGGTCGTGCGGGGACTGGTCACGCGGCGGCGGAGGCGGAGTCAGCGGTGCGGTCACAACGCCATCGTGCCAGGCCCGGCTGTGCGGCGCGTCACCGGACGGCAGCACGACGGTAGGCCCAGGCGGCGACGGCCAGCGAAACGACGCCGACCGCGGCGCATACGGCGAGGTCACCGAGGACGAGCGCCCAGTCGGGGTGCGCCGCGAAGGTATGCGCGAAGGCCTCGACGCCGTAGGTCGAGGGCACCAGGTCCCGCAGGAACCGCACCGCGTCCGGCATCCGGTCGGCCGGCAGCACCCCGAGCAGCAGCGCCGCCGACATGCCCAACTGGCCGAGCAGCGTGGCGAGTTCGGGCCGCGGCGCGAGCAGCCCGAGGGCGGCGCCGAGCCCGGCGAGGGCGGCTCCGGCGAGCGGGATGACCGCCGCCAGGATCCAGATGTTGCCCATCGGCAGCCCGAACAGCACGCATCCGAAGACGGCGGTGAGCGCGGTTCCCGGCACGGTGAAGGAGGCGTACGCGCCCGCGGCGCCGAGCACCACGGCGGCGGGCGGCACCGGCAGGGTGGCGTAGTGGTCGAGCCCGCCGCTGCCGCGCAGCTGGCCGAAGTACTGCGCGAGCAGGTTCAGCCCGACGTAGGCGACGACCAGCACGGACGAACCGGCGACGACGAACCGGGCATCATGACTCCCGCCGTCGACGACCCCGCGCATCATGATCAGGATGCCGACGGACTGGAAGGTCGCCACGAACAGCAGCGGGATCCGCGCGACCCGCGCCCGGGACAGCTGCGCCCGGTACACGGCGGCCAGTGAGGGCCACAGCCGCGCCTTCGGCCCCAGCTCGGCAGCGCCTGCCCCGGCGGCCTCCGGCACGGCCAGCGGGCCACTCGGCAGAACATCGGCGGATACGACACTCACGTCGCGCTGCTCCTCTCGACGCCGGCAGTCGCCCTGTCCCATACGGATACGACGGCCCGTGCACTCATGCCTTCACCAGCCCCTGCCCGTTGCCGCCCAGCGTCAGATACACGTCCTCCAGGCTGGGCGTGGCCAGGGTGAAGTCGTCCAGGGCGGCGAAGGCGGCCCCGCCGGTCACCGTGGCGACGGCCACCCGGGCCTCCTCGGGGGCGAGCCTGAGCGTCCAGCGGCGGCCTGACTCGACGGCCCGGTCCCGCAGGGCGGCGACCTCCGGGACGTCCAGCGGCGGTTTCTCCCGCCACACCAGCTCGACCCGCACCTCTCCGGCGACCTGTTCCTTGAGCCCGGCGGGGCTGTCGCAGGCGATGACCCGGCCCTGGTCGAGGACGGCGACCCGGTCGAGGACGGTCTCGGCCTCAATGACGTTGTGGGTGACGAGCAGCACGGTGGTCCCGCGCTCGGCCCGGCGCCGGTCGACGGCGGACCACACGGCCCGGCGCGCCACCGGATCCATCCCGGTGGTCGGCTCGTCGAGCACCAGCAGCGGGCGCTCCCCGACCAGCGCGGCGGCCACGCACGCCAGCCGCCGCTGCCCGCCGGACAGCTTCTTGAGCGGCCGCCCGGCAATGGCCGTAAGGCCCAACTCGTCCAGTACGGCGTCCCGTTCGGCCCGCGCCTCGCGCAGTTCCAGGCCGCGCAGCCGCCCGGTGGTCTCGGCGGCGAGCGATACGGTCAGTTCGTCGAGCGCGGAGGACTCCTGGCCGAGGTAGGCGAGGATCCGAGCGGCCCGCTCAGGGTGGCGCACGATGTCGTGCCCGAGGATCTCGACGCTGCCGGCGTCGGGCCGCATGAGCCCGGTGAGCTGGCGTACGAGGGTGGACTTGCCGGCGCCATTCGGTCCGAGCAGTCCGAAGATCTCGCCCCGGCGGATGTCGAGGGTCACCGCGTCGGTGGCCCGTACCTCGGGGGTGCCCGGCGCACCGCGCCGACCGCGCACCGCGGGATAGGTCTTGCCGAGTCCGCGCACCGCGCACACGACATCCCCACCGTGTCGAAGTGCCTGTCCCGCGCGCGTACTCACAAGGGACGAGACTACGGGGTCCGCGGCCCCCGCCCGCTCGCGGGTCGGTCGAGAACCGCAAATACCCCGGTAAAGAGCGTCAATCCCCCGCGGGGGCGTGCTCGGCCGCCGTGCGTACGTCGATCTCGCGCCAGAACCCGGCCCGGATCGCGTACCGGTCGTGCTCGTCGATCTGGTCGTCCTTGTGGGCGAGAAGTCCGAAGCGGGCCGCGTAGCGCAGCAGTTCCCCGTCGATGCGGTGCGGGACGCGGGGATACATTCCGGAGAGTTTCTGCAGGTGGGCGCCCTGGTCGCCGAGGCGGCCCATCCACCGGCGGGCGAACACCTGTCCGACCTCGAAGGGGTCGCCGCCGACCGTGGTGATGTCCTCCTCGCGGTCGGCCCAGCGCTGCTCGGCGGTGGTCAGCTGCGCCAGCGTCGGCATCGAGGCGACCTCGGGCGGCTCGGCGGCGCCGCCCGGCCGGTCGACCCACCCTTTGTCGGAGGACCAGCGCAGGGTCGCGCTCGCGGGATTCTGCGCGGGAGCGGCGGCCCCCGGGGCCTTCAGGCTCGCCAGGTCCTTCGGGGTCGGCACGCCCTTGGGCGCGGGCACCCGCTCCTGCGTGCCGTTCTCCGAGCCGGCCTCCGCCGCCGCGTGCTCACCCTCCTCGACCACCCGCTCGCGCGCCGCCGGCGCGGACTCGGGCAGCGGCGCGGACAGGATCGCGGCGATCTCCGGCCTGGGCACGGGCTGCGGCGCACACACCCCGCCGAGGTCCTTCGCCCGTACGGCCTTGGTGATCCACGTCCGGTCGAGCACCCGCCGCTCGTCGGCCTCGGCGACCAGGTCCTCGGACTGGTTGTAGTCCCCGTCGGCGGCCTGCACGGCCCACAGGTGTACGGCGACGCCGTGCTCCTTGGCGGCCATCATGCCCGGCAGCAGGTCGCCGTCGCCGGTGACAAGGACGACGTCGGAGCAGGCGCGGTTGCGGGCCAGTTCGGTCAGTTCGGCGTGCATGGCGGCGTCGACGCCCTTCTGCGCCCAGCGGCCGTCGCTGCGGGTCAGGGCGCCTAGGCGGACGGTCACGCGGGGCATCACGCGCAGCCTGCGGTGCTCGGGCTGCGGGACGCGGTCGGGGGCGCCGTCGAACCAGTAGATGCGGAGCAGGGGCCGTTCCGTGTCGGACTCGGCGCGCTCGCGCAGGCCCTGGATGAGGGCGGCGTGATCGACGGTGATCCGGGAACGCGAGGGCTCTCCGGCGAGGAGACTGGCCGCCGCCCCCAGCAGATACCCGGCGTCCACCAGGACGATGCAGCGGTCCACGCGACTCACCCTCTTCCCGGTCGGTTTTGCTTCGGGCTCGCTTCGAGTCTGCCCGACCGCACTGGGGTTAACGGCCCGAAACTCGATCTTCGGCGTGGCGTTTCGGTGCTTCCGTCTCGCACCAACCATGTCACACACGGTAATTATCCGAAATGCGTTCTTCGTCAGCCTATGTGAATCTGGTCGCGGCCCTGGCCCCTAGATCCCCTTCAGGAGGCAGATCACCATGGCCAAGAACAAGCACCGTGACCGTAAGCAGCCGCAGTCGGAGCGCGCCCAGGAGCAGGCCACGTCGTCCTCGATGGAGGCACAGGCCGAACAGCGCATATCCCAGGCGACGCCGAGCGACATGGCCCGCAAGGGCAAACAGAAGCGCTTCGGCCACAACTGAGGCCCGTTTCAAGGGTTGTTGAACGACTGAGGGGCGCATCCGTTGGCGGATGCGCCCCTCAGTCACTTCTGCAAGTCCGTTGCTCAGCCCGCCAGGCAGGCCGGGCCGAGCAGCACCTTCAGGTCGCCGAACAGCGCCGGGTCGGGCTTCACCCGGTGCCGGTCCAGGCGCAGCACGGTGGTCTTCGTCGGGCCCTGGAGCCTGATGCGGACCTCGCTGTCGCCGCGGTGGTGGCTGAGGATCTCACCGAGCCTGCTCACCATCGGCGGGGTGACCCTGGTCGCCGGGATGGTGAGGATCACGGGCGCGTTGGTGCCCACGTTCGACACGTCCGGGACCTGCATCTCCATCGCGACAAGACGGGGCACGTCTTCCCTCTTGTCCAGGCGCCCCTTGACGAACACGATGGTGTCCTCGACGAGTTGGGTCGAGATGAGCTGGTAGGTCGCCGGGAAGAACATGCACTCGATGGAGCCCGCGAGGTCCTCGACGGTGGCGATCGCCCAGGCGTTGCCCTGCTTGGTCATCTTGCGCTGGAGGCCCGAGATGATGCCGCCGATGGTGACGACCGCGCCGTCCGCGTGCTCACCTCCGGTGAGCTGGGCGATGCCCGCGTCGGCCTTGTCGGACAGCACGTGCTCCAGCCCGAAGAGCGGGTGGTCGGAGACGTACAGACCGAGCATCTCCCGCTCCTGGGCGAGGAGATAGGTCTTCTCCCACTCGTCGGTGGTGAACTCCACGTCGAGTCCGAAGCCGGGCTCGCTGGTGTCCTCGTCGCCCATGCCGCCGAAGAGGTCGAACTGCCCCTCGGCCTCCTTGCGCTTGACCGCCACCACGTTGTCGATCATCGGCTCGAAGTGCGCGGTGAGGCCCTTGCGGGTGTGCCCGAGGGTGTCGAACGCGCCTGCCTTGATGAGGGATTCGGTGGTGCGCTTGTTACAGGCGGCGGCCTCGACCTTGTCCAGGTAGTCGGGGAAGGAGGCGTACTTCCCCTTCGCCTTGCGGGACCTGATGATCGAGTCGACCACGTTCGTGCCGACGTTGCGCACGGCCTCCAGGCCGAAGAGGATCACGTCGTCGCCCTGGGCGGCGAAGTTGTGCACCGACTCGTTGACGTTCGGCGGGAGCACCTTGATCTTCATGCGCCGGCACTCGTTCAGGTAGATCGCGGACTTGTCCTTGTCGTCCTTGACCGAGGTGAGCAGCGCCGCCATGTACTCGGCCGGGTAGTTGGCCTTGAGGTAGGCGGTCCAGTACGAGACCAGGCCGTACGCGGCGGAGTGCGCCTTGTTGAAGGCGTAGCCGGCGAAGGGGACCAGGACGTCCCACAGACCCTGGATCGCCTCGTCGCTGTAGCCGTTCTTCCGGGCGCCCTCCTGGAAGATGGTGAAGTTCTTCGCCAGTTCGTCGGGCTTCTTCTTGCCCATCACGCGGCGCAGGATGTCGGCCTCGCCGAGCGAGTAACCGGCGACGATCTGGGCGGCCTTCTGCACCTGCTCCTGGTACACGATCAGGCCGTAGGTGACCGCGAGGACCTCTTCGAGGGGCTCCGCGAGCTCCTTGTGGATCGGGGTGATCTCCTGGCGCTTGTTCTTGCGCTCGGCGTAGTTGATGTGCGAGTTCATGCCCATCGGGCCGGGCCGGTACAGGGCCGAGACGGCGGAGATGTCCTCGAAGTTGTCGGGCTGCATCTGGCGCAGCAGCGAACGCATCGGGCCGCCGTCGAACTGGAACACGCCCAACGTGTCGCCGCGGCACAGCAGTTCATAGGTCTTGGGGTCGTCCAGCGCGACGTCGAGGAGCTGGAGCTTGACGCCCTTGTTGCTCTCCACCATCTTGACGGCGTCGTCCATGATGGTGAGGTTGCGCAGGCCCAGGAAGTCCATCTTGATCAGGCCGAGCGACTCGCACTGCGGGTAGTCCCACTGTGTGATGGTCACGCCGTCCGTGTGCCGCACCCAGATCGGGGCGTGGTCGACGATGGGCTCGCTGGACATGATGACGCCGGCGGCGTGCACGCCCATCTGCCGGACCAGGCCCTCGACGCCCTTGGCGGTGTCGATGACCTTCTTGACGTCCGCCTCGTTCTCGTACATCCCGCGGATCTCGCCCGCCTCGCCGTAGCGGGGGTGCGAGGGGTTGGTGATGCCGTCGAGGTCGATGCCCTTGCCGAGGACGTCGGCGGGCATCGCCTTGGTGAGGCGGTCGCCCATCGCGTACGGGTAGCCCAGCACGCGCGCGGAGTCCTTGATGGCGTTCTTGGCCTTGATCTTGCCGTAGGTGCCGATCATGGCGACCTTGTCGGCGCCGTACTTCTCCGTCACGTACCTGATGACTTCGACGCGCCGACGCTCGTCGAAGTCGATGTCGACATCGGGCATGGAGACGCGCTCGGGGTTGAGGAACCGCTCGAAGATCAGGCCGTGCGGGATCGGGTCGAGGTCGGTGATGCCCAGGGCGTACGCGACGATCGAACCGGCCGCGGAGCCTCGGCCGGGGCCGACCGCGATGCCGTTGTTCTTGGCCCACATGATGAAGTCGGCGACCACGAGGAAGTAGCCGGGGAAGCCCATCTGGATGATGACGTCCAGCTCGTACTCGACCTGCTTCTGGCGGTCCTCGGGGACGCCGCCCGGGAAGCGGCGCTCCATGCCGAGGCGCACCTCCTCCTTGAACCAGGTGACCTCGGTGTAGCCCTCCGGGATGTCAAACTTCGGCATGAGGTTCTTGGCCTCGAACATGCCGGTGGTGTCGATCTGTTCGGCGACCAGGAGGGTGTTGCGGCAGCCCTCCTGCCAGGCGTCCGAGGAGTCCACGGCGTACATCTCGTCGGTGGACTTCAGGTAGTAGCCGGTGCCGTCGAACCGGAAGCGGTCCGGGTCGGAGAGGTTCTTGCCGGTCTGGATGCACAGCAGGGCGTCGTGGGCGGTCGCCTCGTGCGCGTACGTGTAGTGCGAGTCGTTGGTCACCAGGGGCGGGATGCCGAGCTTGCGGCCGATGTCGAGGAGGCCGTCACGGACCCGGCGCTCGATCTCGATGCCGTGGTCCATCAGCTCCAGGAAGTAGCGGTCCTTGCCGAAGATGTCCTGGTACTCGGCCGCCGCCTTGAGGGCTTCTTCCTCCTGGCCGAGGCGCAGCCTGGTCTGCAGCTCGCCCGAGGGGCAGCCGGTGGAGGCGATGAGCCCCTCGGACCACTGGGAGATGGTCTCCTTGTCCATGCGCGGCCACTTCTGGAGCCAGCCCTCGGCGTACGCGTCCGAGGACAGCTTGAAGAGGTTGTGCAGGCCCGTCTTGTTCGCCGCCCAGATCGTCTTGTGGGTGTAACCACCGGAACCGGACACGTCGTCGCGCTTCTGGTGCGGCTGGCCCCACTGGATCTTGCGCTTGTTGCGCCGGGACTCGGGGGCGACGTACGCCTCGATGCCGATGATCGGCGTGACGCCCGCCTTCTTGGCCGTGTGGAAGAAGTCGTAGGCACCGTGGAGGTTGCCGTGGTCGGACATCGCGATGTGGGTCATGCCCATCTCGTTGCACGCGTTGAACATGTCCTTCAGCCGCGCGGCACCGTCCAGCAGCGAGTACTGGGTGTGGACGTGCAGGTGCGTGAACGGCGGCTTTGACACGGCTTGGCCTCCAGGGGAAACAGTCGACAACAGACAGCGGGCGGTCTGGGGGGACGAGACCGAATCCTATGCCTCACCACTGACACAGGGCGGGCACTCCCACGTACCTTCAAGCGTTGGAAAGTGACGACAGACCCGTCACATGTCATGCACCACCCGTACCAGGAGGCACAGAGCGATGTCGGTTCCGCAGCTCAACGACGAGCACCGCGGCGAGGAGATCCTCGCTGTCTTCGACACCGCCTTCGGCGAGCTCCTGGCCGCCGACCCGGCCGCGTTCCGCGTGAAGTTCCGGAAGATGGCGGCCTCCGCCTTCGCCTTCTACCGGGGCACGGCGGCCCTCTTCTATCACGACCTCGACGCGGAGAAGCGGGGCGGCCCCTACCTGGACGACCGCACCTCGCGCGTGTGGATCCACGGCGACCTGCACGCCGAGAACTTCGGCACGTACATGGACTCCAACGGCCGCCTGGTCTTCAACGTCAACGACTTCGACGAGGCCTACGTCGGCCCGTTCACGTGGGACCTGAAGCGCTTCGCGGGCTCCATCGCACTCCTCGGGTACGCGAAGGCGCTCAGTGACGAGCAGATCACCGAGCTGGTGAAGATCTACGCGGGCGCCTACCGCGAGCGGGTGCACGCCCTGGCGACCGGCGCGAAGAGCGACGAGGTGCCGCCGTTCACCCTGGACACCGCCGACGGGCCCCTGCTGGGCGCGCTGCGCACCGCCCGCTCGCTGACCCGCTTCGAACTGCTGGACTCGATGACGGAGATCCGTGATTTCGAGCGCCGGTTCGCGTCGGGCGGCGGCTCCATCGAGCTGGACGCGGCCACCCGGTACAAGGTCCTCGCGGCCTTCGACGGCTACCTGGAGACCCTCCCCGAGTCCTCCCTTGACCGCCCCGACTCGTACCGCGTGAAGGACGTCGTCGGCCGCCGCGGGATCGGCATCGGCTCGGCCGGGCTGCCGTCGTACAACATCCTCCTGGAAGGCAACAGCGACGCCCTGGAGAACGACGTCGTGATCTACATCAAGCAGGCCCAGACGCCGGCCGTCTCCCGGCACATCACGGATCCGGCGATCCGGGACTACTTCCAGCACGAGGGCCACCGCACGGTGATCTCGCAGCGCGCCCTCCAGGCGCACGCGGACCCGTGGCTGGGCTGGACCGAGCTGGACGGCTCGGGGCAGCTGGTCGCCGAGGTGTCGCCGTACGCGGTGGACCTGGACTGGAGCGACATCGACGACCCGGAGGAGATCGCCGCCGTCGTCGCGGACCTCGGGCGGGCCACGGCCACCATGCACGCGGCGGCCGACGACCAGTCCGGCGAGTCCCTGGTGCCGTTCTCCACCGAGCGGGCCATCGACGCGGCGATCGCGGCCGACGAGGACGGCTTCGCGGGCGTCCTGGTCGACTTCGCGCACGACTACGGCGCACGCGCGCGCGGTGACCACCAGATCTTCGTCGACCTGTTCCGCAACGGCCGGATTCCGGGTCTGTAACCATCCGTACGCTCACAGGAACCCTTTAGGGGTCCCTTACCGGAGCACATGACAGACTCACCTCCGCTATGGACATATCCGGGATCCAGCTCAGGGCCGTACGCGCGGCGCTGTTCACGGCACTGGTCGTGACGCTCAGCACCGCGTCGCACGTGCTGCTGTCCCGGGTTCCGCTTCCGTTCGGCACGGTGGCCGTAATCGCGGCCACCGTGTTCGTGCTCGCGTACGCGCTGGCGGGCCGCGAGCGCGGCTTCGGCCGCATCGCCGCACTGCTGATCCCGCTGGAACTGGCCGCCGACACGGTGTTCACCACCGGCCAGCACGCCTGCTACGGCAGGGCGGGCGGCCCGGTCGCCGGACCGCTGCGCGCGGTCGGCCTGGACGTGCTGTGCAGCGGCGGCAGCGTGGGCACCCCGCTGGCCCGGATGACCGACAATCCCCAGCAGGCGGCGGCGCTGCTCGCGCACACCGACGCCACCGCCGCCTGGCTGCTGCTCGGCGCGCACATCGGCGTGGGGCTGCTGGCCGCCGCGTATCTGCGCCGCGGCGAGCGCGCGCTGACCGAACTGCTGCGCGCGGCTACGGCGGTCGGATTCCGGCCACTGTTGCTCGCCGTGACCGCGATGACGGGCCGGCGCACCCCGGCGGTCGGCCGGCTGCCGCGCACCTCGCACCGTACGGCCGGCGCCCGTGAGCGCCTGCTGGTGCACTCCCTGGGACGGCGTGGACCGCCGTGCTCGGTCCTCCTCGCGGTCTGAAACAGCACCGCGCGCCCAAGCACCCCCAGTAGTCAGTCCCCCATACCTATTCCGCGCACCACACATGCGCGTCCCTGATGGAGATCACCACCATGAGCAAGCGGAACAGCGCGGCCGCCAAGACGCAGGCCCGTGAGCGGCTGCGCGCCGAGCGCGAGCGCCAGGCCAAGCGCGCCAAGGTCAAGCGGCAGCTCATAGTCGCCGGTTCGGTCGTCGGCGTCCTCGCGATAGCCGGCGGTATCGGCTACGCGGTCGTGCAGGGCAACAAGCCCGGCTACTGGGAGGCGGCGAAGGACGACAAGCTCGTCAAGCCGGCCAACACCACCGGCACCAACGGCACCACCGTCGTTCTCGGCAAGAGCACCGCCAAGAAGACCCTCGTCATGTACGAGGACCCGCGCTGCCCGATCTGCGCCCAGTTCGAGCAGACCGTCGGCTCGACCGTGAAGAGCGACTGGGACGCCGGCAAGTTCAAGATCCAGTACGTCGGTGCCACGTTCATCGACAACAAGGACAACGGCGAGGGCTCCAAGAACGCGCTGAGCGCCATGGGCGCCGCGCTGAACGTCAGCCCCGAGGCCTTCCTCGAGTACAAGACCGCTCTCTACTCGACGAAGTACCACCCGGACGAGACGACCGACACGTTCAAGAACGACTCGTACCTGATCAAGGTCGCGAACACGGTCCCCGCCCTGAAGAACAACACGGCCTTCCAGAAGGCCGTGAAGGACGGCACCTACGACAAGTGGGCGCTGGACATGTCCGCCACCTTCGACAAGAGCGGGGTCACCGGCACCCCGACCCTGAAGATGGACGGCAAGACACTGACCGGCTCCGACGGCACGAACGCGCCGATGACGGTGGCCGACTTCACCACGGCGATCACGGCGGCCCTCAAGGCCTGAGCCGTCCGGCCATCTCTTTGTGAGACACGCGGTACAACAGCGGGCGAACTTTTACGAGTTCGCCCGCTGTCGCTAATACTGATCAGTAACCTGGTCGCTCGTGACCAGTCGATACAGAGCAACCGAGGGCGCCAACTCGCCCTTCCCGCGCCGCCGTACGGTCGTCAAGGCCGCTGCCGCCACCGCCGTGCCGGCCGGCCCGCTCGTCGCCGCGCTGCCCGCCGGGGCCGCGACCGAGACCCCCTCCTTCCTGCACGGGGTCGCCTCCGGGGACCCGCTCCCGGACGGCGTCCTGCTGTGGACCCGGGTGACGCCCACCGCCGAGGCGGTCCCGGGTTCGGGGCTCGGCCCGGACACCGAGGTGAGCTGGACCGTCGCCACCGACAAAGCGTTCACGAACATCGTCTCCAGGGGCTCGCTCACCGCGACCGCCGCCTCCGACCACACCGTCAAGGCCGACATCCGCGGCCTGGCCCCGGCCACCGACTACTTCTTCCGCTTCTCGGCCGGCGGCGCCGACTCCCCGGCGGCGCGCACCCGCACCGCGCCGGCGGCGGACGCGAACGTCTCCGCCCTCCGCTTCGGCGTCGTCACCTGCGCCGACTGGGAAGCGGGCTACTTCTCCTCGTACCGCCATCTCGCGGCCCGCAACGACCTCGACGCCTGGTTGCACCTGGGCGACTACATCTACGAGTACAAGTCCGGCGAGTACGCGGCGCGCGGCACGGTCGTACGGCCGCACGCGCCGCTGAACGAGATCATCACGCTCGCCGACTACCGCACCCGGCACGGCAAGTACAAGACGGACCCCGACCTCCAGGCGCTGCATCTGAAGGCGCCGGTCGTCGCGATCTGGGACGACCACGAGTTCGCCGACAACGCCTGGTCGGGCGGCGCGGTCAACCACACCGAGGGCGCCGAGGGCACCTGGACCGCACGCCAAGCAGCCGCGAAACAGGCGTACTTCGAGTGGATGCCGGTCCGTCCCGCCATCGCGGGCACCACCTACCGCCGCCTGCGCTTCGGCAAGCTCGCCGATCTCTCACTCCTCGACCTGCGCTCCTTCCGTTCGCAGCAGGCGAGTTCGGGCAGCGGCTCGGTCGACGACCCGGACCGTACGATCACGGGACGCGCCCAACTCGACTGGCTGAAGGCCGGGTTGAAGGCCTCGGACACCAAGTGGCGGCTGGTCGGCAACTCGGTGATGATCGCGCCGTTCGTCATCGGCTCGCTCACCGCGGACCTGCTCAAGCCGCTCGCGAAGCTGCTGGACCTGCCGCAGGACGGCATCGGCGTCAACACCGACCAGTGGGACGGCTACACCGACGACCGCCGCGAACTCCTCGCCCATCTGCGCTCGAACGCGATCGGCAACACGGTCTTCCTCACCGGCGACATCCACATGTCCTGGGCCAACGACGTGCCGGTGGACGCCGGCACTTACCCGCTCTCGCCGTCCGCGGCAACGGAGTTCGTGATCACCTCGGTGACCTCCGACAACCTCGACGACATAGTGAAGGTGCCCGAAGGCACGGTCTCCGCGCTCGCCGCCCCGCTCATCCAGCTCGCCAACCGGCACGTCCACTGGGTCGACACGGACCGCCACGGCTACGGCGTCCTCGACATCACGGCCGACCGGGCGCAGATGGACTACTACGTCCTGTCCGACCGCACCTCGGCCACCGCGACCTCGTCCTGGGAGCGCTCGTACCGTACGCGCAGCGGCACACAGAAGGTCGAGCGGACGTACGACCCGGTGTAGCTACAGCGTTTCGAGGAAGCCGAAGGCCACCCGCCAGGTGGCCTCGGCGGCCTCCTCGTCGTAGTCCGGGAGGCCGGGGTCGGTGTACAGGTGGCCGGCTCCGGCGTACCGGTAGATCTCGACGTCGGCGCCGGCTCTGCCCATCTGGAGGTACCAGGAGCTGAGCCAGTCGTCGGTCTCGAACTGGTCCGGCTCGGCGACATGCAGCTGGACCGGGAGGTCGTCGACGGAGGCCGTGGCCGCGATGTCCGAGGTGCCGTGCAGGAGCAGCAGTCCGCGGGCCTTCTCGTCGCCGAGGGCGAGGGTCTGGGCGATGGAGGCGCCGAGCGAGAACCCGGCGTAGACGAGGCCGCGCTCGGAGTAGGGGGCGGCGGCCAGCACGGCCCGCTTCAGCAGCTCGTCCTTGCCGATCCCGTCGTTGAAGGCCATGCCCTCCTCGACCGTCTCGAACGTATGCCCCTCGAAGAGGTCCGGCGTCCACACCTCGTGGCCCGCGGCGCGCAGCCGGTCGGCGGCCTCGCGGACCGCCGGCCGGAGTCCGTACGTCGAGTGGAAGAGCATGATGTTCATGAAGCCATCGTGCCAGTACGGTCGGACACATGGAGAACGTACTGCGCCCGCTGATCGTCATCGGCGGCTCCGTGGTCCTCACGCTGCTCATCGGCTGGGTCACCGACCTGCTGCTGCGCAAGGCGGACGCCCGCCACGACGACACCACGCTGTGGGGCCTGCTGCGCCGAGGCCGAATCCCCTACCAACTGGTGCTCTGCGCGGCCTTCCTGAGAGGCTCCTACGACCAGGCACAACTCCTTGAGGAACACCGGGTCGGCATCGGCCAGACCCTGACCCTGGTGCTGATCGGCGCCACCGCCTGGCTGATGATCAGGGTCGCGGCGGCGATCGTGGAGTCGTCGTACGCGCGCTACGCCCGCGCCTCCCGCGACGCGGCCCGGGTCCGCCGGGTCCGTACCCAGGTGACGCTGATCACGCGGGTGGTGGCCGCGATCGTCGGCGTGGTGGCGGTCGCCTCGATGCTGCTGACGTTCCCCGCCATGCGCGCGGCCGGCGCCTCGCTGCTGGCCTCCGCGGGCGTCCTCGGCATCGTCGCCGGTGTGGCGGCGCAGTCGACGCTCGCCAATCTCTTCGCCGGGCTGCAGATCGCCTTCGGCGACATGGTCCGCATCGGCGACACCGTGGTCGTGGACGGCGAGTGGGGCACGATCGAGGAGATCACCCTGACCTTCCTCACGGTACGGACCTGGGACGAGCGCCGGATCACCATGCCGGTGTCGTACTTCACGTCCAAGCCGTTCGAGAACTGGTCGCGCGGCACCCCGCAGATGACCGGCATCGTCTACTTCCAGGTCGACCACTCGGCGCCCGTAGACGCGATGCGCGAGCAGCTCCGCGAGATCCTCCGCGCCTGCCCCGCCTGGGACGGCCGCAGTTACGGTCTGGTCGTCACCGACACCACCCCCAACACCATGGAGGTGCGGGCCCTGGTCACGGCCAAGGACGCGGACGACATCTGGACGGTACGGGTCACGGTCCGCGAACAGATGATCCGCTGGCTGTACGTGGAACACCCGTACGCCCTCCCCCGCGTCAACACGGCGGACGCGGCACCGGTACCGGGCGAGAACACGTTCCCGAACGGCGGGGGCGCACGCCCGGCCCACGAGCCGCCGGGAGCGGACCGCGGCTGAGCGGTACCAAGCGTCTCAACGCCCGCGCTCGGCACCACCGTTGACCTGGATCACCTGCGAGGTGATGTGCCCGGCGGCCGGGGAGGCGAGCCAGTGCAGGGTCGCGGCGATGTCCCCGGGGGTACCGGCCCGCCCGGTCGAGGTGTCGCGGATCATCCGCTCACGCCGGGCCTCCGCGATCTGTGGTCCGAAGAACTCGGTGTCCTCGATGTACCCGGGCGCGACCACGTTCACGGTGATGCCGCGCGGCCCGAGATCCCGGGCCAGATCATGGGCGTACGGGTGCAACGCGGCCTTGGCCCCGCCGTACGCCCCGCTCCCCGACCCCCGGTACGCGGCGATGGAACTGACGAACAGCACCCGCCCGCCCGGCTCCGCGAGCCGTGACTTCAGGGCCTCGGTGAGGAGCGCGGCGCTCAGGGTGTTGCTGCGGAAGTTGACGGTCCAGTCGTGCGCGACGGCGTCCAGCGCGTCGCCGCTGCCGCCGGCCGGTTCCAGGGTCCCGTTGCCACCCGCGCTGTGCACCAGCACGTCCACCGTGCCGAACTCCTCGGCGACGAACCGCGCGACGCCCCGCACCACTTCGGGCTCACTGAGATCCCCGGCGTACGTCAGCGCCCCGGGCACCCCGGCCTTCTCCAGCACCTCACGCCGCCGCCCGAGCAGCAGCACCCGATCCCCACCGGCCACGAAGGCATGCGCCGCGGCGAGCCCAATTCCCGTACCACCACCACTGATTACGACATTGCGAGCCATGACAAGAGCGTACGCGCAGCCGCCGACGGCGCCGAGCCCCCACGGAAACGTCCACCCTCCAGCCGACGGTGAACGGGCGGTGCGTGGGTGGGAGATCACCGCAGACTACGCACGTCGAGATGCCGAAGCACCCGGTCCACGATCTCCGGATCCGCCCCCGGCTCGCTCCGCGCCGCCAGCACCTCATGCCGAGCCGCGCTCATCATCTCGCCCTGGATCCGCCGCATCCGCTTCACCCGCTTCACCCTCTTCTCGTACGCCTCCCGCCGCTCCCCGTCCCCCACCTCGGGAGAGATCCGCACCCCGATGTCGAACGCCCGCCGCAGCAACTGCTCGGACACCTCCTCCGGCAGCTCCTCCACATCCTCGATCTCCCGCAGCCGCCGCTTCGCGGCCTTCGCCGCCCGCACCGCGAGCTCCTTCTCGAACGCCTTCTCGCTGTCGACATCGGCCCGCACCCCGAGCCGCTTCACCAGCCACGGCAGCGTGAGCCCCTGCAGCACCAGCGTCGCCATGATCACGCCGAACGCGATGAACACGATCTCGTCCCGGTCGGGGAACGCCGACCCGTCGTCCATCGTGAGCGGGATCGCCAGCGCCAGGGCCACAGAGGCCACCCCGCGCATCCCCGACCACCACATGATCACGGTCTCCCGCCAGGACGTCGGGATCTCCTCGTCGTAGTCCCGCTTGGCGTGCAGCCGTTTGGTCAGCCAGGTCGCCGGCAGCAGCCACGCCAGCCGTACGACCACGACGACACCGACGATCGCGGCGGCCCAGCCGAGCATCTCGCCCCAACGCCCGGACGCCGTACGGATCGCGTTGTGCAGCTCCAGCCCGATGAGCCCGAACGCGACCCCGGTGACCAGCGTGTCCACCACGTCCCACACGGTCGCCCCGGCGAGCCGGGTCAGCACGTCGTCGGCGCCGAGCGAGTACTCGGCGAGGAACAGGGCGGTGGTGAGCACGGCGAGCACGCCGGAGCCGTGCAGTTCGTCGGCCAGGACGTACGAGGCGTACGGCACCAGCAGCGTCAGGCCGATCTGCAGGGTGGCGTCGTCGAGCAGCGACATCAGCTTGTTCGCGGCCCAGCCCAGGGCCAGTCCGACCGCCACGGCGACGACCGCGGACAGCACGAAGTCGAGCCCCGCGCGCCAGGCGTTGAAGGACCCGCTCACGGCTGCGGCGATCGCCACGTGGTACAGCACGATGGCCGTGACGTCGTTGAAGAGGCCCTCACCCTCCAGGATCGACACCAGCCTCCGCGGCAGCCCGAGTTGCCCGGCGACGGCGGTCGCTGCGACCGGGTCCGGCGGTGCCACCAGCGCGCCGAGCGCGACGGCGGCGGCGATCGGCAGCCCGGGCACGATCGCGCTCGCGACGGCGGCCACGGCGAGGGTGGTGACGAACACCAGCGCCACGGCCAGCAGGAAGATGGGCCGGATGTTGGCGGTGAACTGCCGCCAGGAGGTGCGCCGTACGGCCGCGTACAGCAGCGGTGGCAGCAACAGGGGCAGGATCAGGTCGGGCGGGACGTTCACGTTCGGCACGAAGTCGGCGATCGCGAGGGCCATCCCGAGGAGCGTCATGAGCACCGGCGCCGGCAGACCGAACCGGTCCCCCAACGGGACACTCACCACGGCCCCGAGCAACAGGACGAACAACAGGGCCAATTGATCCACGGTCAGTGCTCCGGCGGGATCTAGACGTTCGGTTCACGCAGCGGACGCCCCAGCCTGCCACGCCGCCTGCCGGACCAGCCTTACGACGCCCTACGGCCGCAGAGCGCGCCGCATCGCCCGGTGCGGTATCCCGGCGTCCGGGAACTCCGGGCCGTACGCCTCGTAGCCGAGCCGTTCGTAGAACCCCAGCGCGTGCGTCTGGGCGTGCAGGTCCACCGCGGCCAGCCCACGCGCGCGTGCCGCGTCCTCGATGGCCCGCACCAGCGCGACCCCGACCCCGAGCCCCCGCGCCTCCTTGGTGACGGCCAGCCGCCCCAGGGAGCCCGCAGTGAGATCGCCGTCGGTCTTGGCCGCGGCGGCCTCACCGTGCAGCAGGCGCCCGGTGCCCAGCGGCAGCCCGTCCTCCCGCACGGCGAGCACATGCGTCGCTACGGCGTCGTACTCGTCGTACTCGAGCTCCTGGGGCACGCCCTGCTCGACGACGAAGACCTCCTTGCGCACCGCGAAGCAGGCCTCCTGGTCGGCCGGATCCTCGGCGACACGCACCACATAAGGCGTGGTACTCATGCGTACGTCTCCTCACGCACCAGGTCCAGGGCCTGCTGGAGGTCGTCCGGGTACCCGCTCTCGAACTCAACCCACTGGCCGTCGGCGGGGTGCTCGAAGCCGAGCCGGACGGCGTGCAGCCACTGGCGGGTCAGGCGCAGCCGCTTGGCGAGCGTCGGGTCGGCGCCGTACGTCAGGTCGCCCACGCACGGGTGCCGGTGGGCTGCCATGTGGACGCGGATCTGGTGGGTGCGGCCGGTCTCCAGCTTCACATCGAGCAGGGAGGCCGCGCGGAACGCCTCGATGAGGTCGTAGTGCGTGACGGACGGCTTGCCCTCGGCAGTGACCGCCCACTTGTAGTCGTGGTTCGGGTGGCGGCCGATGGGGGCGTCGATGGTGCCGCTGGTCGGATCGGGGTGGCCCTGGACCAGCGTGTGGTAGCGCTTGTCGACCGTGCGCTCCTTGAACTGGCGCTTCAGCGAGGTGTACGCGCGCTCCGACTTCGCGACCACCATCAGGCCGGAGGTGCCTACGTCGAGGCGGTGCACGATGCCCTGGCGCTCGGCGGCACCGGACGTCGAGATCCGGTACCCGGCGGCGGCCAGCCCGCCGATGACGGTCGTGCCGGTCCAGCCGGGGCTGGGGTGGGCGGCGACGCCGACCGGCTTCACGATCACGATCACGTCATCGTCGTCGTAGACGATCTCCATGCCCTCGACGGGCTCGGCGACGATCTGCACGGGCGCGGGCGCCTGCGGCATCTCGACCTCCAGCCAGGCCCCGCCGTGCACGCGCTCGGACTTCCCGACCACCGAGCCGTCGACCGTGACCTTCCCCGCCGCGGCCAGCTCGGCGGCCTTCGTACGGGAGAAGCCGAACATGCGGGAGATGGCGGCGTCGACACGCTCGCCCTCCAGGCCGTCGGGCACGGGCAGGTTTCGGATCTCGGGAACTGTGCTCACCCGGTCGAGTATGCCGGACGGGTCCGACACCGCCTTACGCGAGCCGGTGCGCTCGGCCCTCATGGGCCTCGCGCTCAGTCCTTGTGGACCGTGCCGTCCGGGTCGAGGCCGCGGAAGGAGAGCAGCACGATCAGTATGCCGCCGCAGACGATCGCCGAGTCGGCGAGGTTGAAGACGGCGAAGCCCTTGGGCGCGATGAAGTCGACGACCTCGCCCTGGAAGATGCCGGGCGAGCGGAAGATCCGGTCGGTGAGGTTGCCGAGGGCGCCGCCCAGCAGGAGCCCGAGCGCAATCGCCCAGGGCAGGCTGTAGAGCTTGCGGGCCAGCCGGGCGATCACCACGATCACGGCGGCGGCGATCATCGTGAAGATGACCGTGAAGGCCGCGCCGAACCCGAAGGCCGCGCCGGGGTTGCGGATCGCGTGGAACTCCAGCCAGTCCCCGAGGACCTCGATCGGCGCGTGGTGCTCCAGCTTGGCCACCACGAGCAGCTTGCTGACCAGGTCGAGGGTGTACGCGAACGCGGCCACCGCGAACAACACGGCGATCCGGCGCCTGCCCCTGGGGCGCGCGGTCTCGCCCCACTCCGGCTCGGCCCCCGCCGCCTCTGGGGTATCCGGCGTACCGATGATGCGCTCCGCCTCTGCCACGTGAGTCCCTCGAACCTAGGTACCTGACTGAGGAAGAGGGTACGGCACACCTCTCGGCACCCTCTGTACCGGCGTTCAGTACCGGCGCTCAGTAGCGGCGTTCCTGCTTCTGCTTGCACTCGACGCACAGGGTGGCCCGCGGGAAGGCCTGCATGCGCGCCTTGCCGATCGGGTTGCCGCAGTTCTCGCACAGGCCGTACGTGCCCGCGTCCAGCTTCCCGAGGGCGCGCTCGGTCTGGATCAGCATCTCGCGCGCGTTGGCGGCCAGCGCCATCTCGCTCTCGCGCGTGATGTTCTTGGTGCCGGTGTCGGCCTGGTCGTCGCCGGCGCCGTCCCCGGAGTCCCGCATCAGGCCGGCGAGGGCCCGCTCGGTGGACGTGATCTCCTCGCTCAGCCGCTCGGCGTCGGCCTGCAGCTCGGTGCGGGCCTCCTCGACCTCCTGAGGCGTCCAGGGGTCCTCGCCCGGGCGGACCGCCAGCTCGCCCGGCCCGGCCGCCGCGGCGAGCCGCGCCTTGGGAACGGGTGTCTTCGCCGCCGTGGCCGTACCAGGAGTCTTCTTCGCAACCACCGTCGTGGCTCCCGTCTGCTCCGCGGCCCGCGCCGCGCCCGCCGTTGCCTTCTTGGCCGCACTCTTCGTGCGCTTCGCGCTGTTCGTCGTCTTGGCGGTCGCCGTCGACCTGGCCGTCGACTTGGCCGTCGATTTCGTGGTCGCCTTGGTGGCCGACTTCTCGATCGCCGACTTCTTGGTGGCCGCCTTCGCGGTCGACTTCGTAGGGGTGCTCTTCTTCGTAGGGGTGCTCTTCGGGGATTCACTCGGGGCGCCTGCGGCCTTCGGAGCGGCGGTCTTCTTCACAGCCGCCTTCTTCGCCACCGTCGTCCCAGGAGTCGCGACTTTCGTAGCCGCCGTCTTCGTAGCCGTGGCCTTCTTCGTCGCCGCCTTCTTCACCACCGCCGACTTCGCGGTGCTCTTCTTGGCCGCCGCCTTCTTGGTGGCCGCCGGTCTCTCGGGTCCCTCCTCCGGAGCTTTCCCGGAAGAAGCCACTTTCGATGCGACCGCCTTCTTCACAGCCGCTTTCCTCACGGCCGCCTTCTTCACGGCAGTCGTCTTCACGGCCGCCTTCTTCGCCGCGGTCGTCTTCACCGCGCTCTTCTTGCCGCTCACGTCCTTGGCCCCACCGCCGGAGGCACTGGCGCTCGTGGACCCGGACGCCGACTGCTGTACGGCGGTCTTCTTCGCCACCATGGCCGCGGCCCCTTCACATTTTGTGATCACGCACGCGAATCGTGCTGGGACGATAAATCGACTTGAGTCCCGCGGCAACGGGGCACGCCGCCCGATTCGTCCACCCTTCCGGCCCCGCGCGGCGAGCCTTCATGCGTTGTGCCCAGCTCCCCGCCGGGTAATCCGCCGAGCCCGGCAGCCCGGACCTCGAACGCGCGTTCAGCGCCATTCGAGTCACACGGCAGGCCGGGAAGCCCCCGGCCGAGGCCCCCGCAAAACCGGTCGGCCGCTGTCCGCGCGGGCCCGTACACTGGGCGGAGCGAGAAGCGTGGATGGGGACGAGTAGCGGCGTACGCAGCCCAGAGCGACCCGGGGACGGTGGAAGCCCGGGGGCGAGCGCGACGTGAAGATCACCCCGGAGCCGCCGGAAGAAAGCCGCAGCCGACCGGCCGCGGCGAGTAGACCCGGTATCGCGACCCCAATGAGGGGGCTCACTGGTGCGCAGGGTGCACCGGGGAGCCAAGGAGGGTGGTACCGCGGGAGCGCGCCGCACACGGCGTACGGAAAGTCGTAGCTCTCGTCCCTCCGGACGGAAGGCAGAAAGTCCGCCGGAGGAAGCTCGCTGATGACAACGCCGACGTACCGCCAGGTGCCCGCCCAGGTCGACCTGCCCGCGCTCGAGCACGCCGTGCTCGACTTCTGGCGCGAGCAGAAGATCTTCGCCAAGACCCTGGACCAGTCCGAGGGGCGCCCCGAGTGGGTGTTCTACGAGGGCCCGCCCACGGCCAACGGCATGCCGGGCGCCCACCACATCGAGGCGCGCGTCTTCAAGGACGTCTTCCCCCGCTTCCGGACCATGCGCGGCTACCACGTGGGCCGCAAGGCCGGCTGGGACTGCCACGGCCTCCCGGTGGAGCTGGCGGTCGAGAAGGAACTCGGCTTCACCGACAAGCAGGACATCGAGGCGTACGGCATCGCCGAGTTCAACGCCAAGTGCCGCGAGTCCGTGACCCGGCACACCGACGCCTTCACCGAGCTGACGACCCGCATGGGGTACTGGGTCGACCTGGACGACGCGTACCGCACGATGGACCCCGAGTACATCGAGTCGGTCTGGTGGTCGCTCAAGGAGATCTTCAACAAGGGCCTGCTGGTCCAGGACTACCGCGTCGCCCCCTGGTGCCCGCGCGACCAGACGGGTCTCTCGGACCACGAGCTGGCGCAGGGCTACGAGACGGTCGTCGACCCCTCCGTGTACGTCCGTTTCCCGCTCACCTCCGGTCCGCTGGCCGGTCGTGCCGCGCTCCTGGTGTGGACGACGACGCCCTGGACGCTGGTGTCCAACACGGCCGTCGCGGCCCACCCCGAGGTCACCTACGTCGTCGCGACGAACGGCGAGGAGCAGCTCGTCGTCGCCGAGCCGCTGCTCGCCAAGGCCCTCGGCGAGGGCTGGGAGACCACCGGTGAGACCTTCACCGGCGCCGAGATGGAGCGCTGGACATATCAACGTCCGTTCGAGCTCGTGGAGTTCCCGGAGCCGGCCCACTACGTGGTGAACGCCGAGTACGTGACGGTCGAGGACGGTACGGGTCTGGTCCACCAGTCCCCCGCCTTCGGCGAGGAGGACCTCAAGGTCTGCCGCGCGTACGGCCTGCCGGTCGTGAACCCGGTCCGCCCGAACGGCACCTTCGCCGAGGACGTCCCGCTGGTAGGCGGTGTCTTCTTCAAGAAGGCCGACGAAAAGCTCACCGAGGACCTCAAGGACCGCGGGCTGCTCTTCAAGCACGTGCCGTACGAGCACAGTTACCCGCACTGCTGGCGCTGCCACACCGCGCTCCTGTACTACGCGCAGCCCTCCTGGTACATCCGCACCACGGCCGTCAAGGACCGTCTCCTCCAGGAGAACGAGAACACCAACTGGTTCCCGGACACCGTCAAGCACGGCCGGTACGGCGACTGGCTGAACAACAACATCGACTGGGCGCTGTCCCGCAGCCGCTACTGGGGCACCCCGCTGCCGATCTGGCGCTGCGAGGACGACCACCTCACGGTCGTCGGTTCCCGCGCGGAGCTGACCGAGCTGACCGGCACCGACCAGTCGAACCTAGACCCGCACCGCCCGTTCATCGACGCGGTCACCTTCGCCTGCCCCCAGTGCGGCGAGACGGCCACGCGCGTGCCCGAGGTCATCGACGCCTGGTACGACTCGGGTTCGATGCCGTTCGCGCAGTGGGGCTACCCGTACAAGAACAAGGAGATGTTCGAGTCCCGCTACCCGGCGCAGTTCATCTCCGAGGCGATCGACCAGACCCGCGGCTGGTTCTACACGCTGATGGCGGTCGGCACCCTTGTCTTCGACAAGTCGTCGTACGAGAACGTGGTGTGCCTCGGCCACATCCTCGCCGAGGACGGCCGCAAGATGTCCAAGCACCTGGGCAACATCCTGCAGCCGATCCCGCTGATGGACCAGCACGGCGCGGACGCGGTGCGCTGGTTCATGGCGGCCGGCGGTTCCCCGTGGGCGGCACGCCGCGTGGGCCACGGCACCATCCAGGAGGTCGTCCGCAAGACGCTCCTCACCTACTGGAACACGGTCGCCTTCCAGGCCCTGTACGCGCGCACGTCCGACTGGGCACCGAGCGCGGCGGACCCGGCCCCGGCCGACCGCCCGGTCCTGGACCGCTGGCTGCTGTCCGAACTCCACGCGCTCACCGACCAGGTGACACAGGCTCTGGAGTCCTACGACACCCAGCGCGCCGGCAAGCTCCTGTCGGCGTTCGTCGACGACCTGTCCAACTGGTACGTCCGCCGCTCCCGTCGCCGCTTCTGGCAGGGCGACAAGGCCGCGCTGCGCACCCTGCACGAGGTCGTCGAGACGGTCACCAAGCTGATGGCCCCGCTGACCCCGTTCATCACCGAGCGGGTCTGGCAGGACCTGATCGTCCCGGTGACCCCGGGCGCCCCGGAGTCCGTCCACCTCTCCTCGTGGCCGGAGGCGGACCTGTCCGTCATCAACCCGGAGCTGTCCAAGCAGATGGTCCTCGTACGGCGCCTGGTGGAGCTGGGCCGGGCCACGCGCGCGGAGTCGGGCGTCAAGACGCGCCAGCCGCTGTCCCGCGCGCTGATCGCGGCGACGGGCTTCGCCGCCCTGGACCGCGAACTGCACGCGCAGATCACGGAGGAGCTGAACGTCGAGGGGCTCGCTTCACTGAGCGAGGTCGGCGGCTCGCTGGTCGACACCACGGCGAAGGCCAACTTCCGCGCCCTGGGCAAGCGGTTCGGCAAGCGCGTCCAGGATGTCGCGAAGGCCGTCGCGAACGCGGACGCGGCTGCCCTGTCCCTGGCCCTGCGCGAGGGCACGGCGACCGTCGACGTGGACGGCGAGACCATCACGCTGGCTCCGGATGAGGTGATCATCACAGAGACCCCGCGCGAGGGCTGGTCCGTGGCGTCCGACTCGGGTGCGACGGTCGCCCTCGACCTGGAGATCACGGAGGAGCTGCGGCAGGCGGGCCTGGCCCGTGACGCGATCCGGCTGATCCAGGAGGCCCGCAAGAACAGCGGCCTGGACGTGGCCGACCGGATCGCGCTGCGCTGGACGTCGACCGACCCGGAGGTCATCTCGGCGCTGGCCGAGCACGCGGCCCTGATCGCCGACGAGGTGCTGGCGCTGGACTTCGCCCAGGGTGAGGCGGACGACACGTACGGCGTCCCGTTCACGGACGAGGGGTTGTCGCTGGTGTTCCGCCTGCGTAAGGCGTAAGCACCACTGGTGTGAGAAAGGGCCCGGTCTCCGTGGAGGAGGCTGGGCCCTTTCTCATTGGCTCGGGTGGGACCTGGAACGTGCGCCCACGCGGCGGAGCCGCAAATCGATACAGCCCCGCGCCCCTGAGTGAGATCAGGCATCCCGCGTCAAAGGGCGGGGCCCCCGGAAGATCCGGGGGCCCCGCCCTTTGAACGCTGCCGACGCCCGAGGCGTACTACAGGCCGGTCAGTTGTCGTCCTCGTCGATCAGGAAGCCGCGCATCGGCGAGGGGGCCTGGCCCATCGGGGAGGGGCCCTGCGGCCGTACCGGAGCCATCGGCTGGGTCATCGCCGGGGACATCTGCTGCTGGCCGCCATAGGACGGTCCGGCCGGAGCCGGGCCCCCCATGCCACCCATGCCCTGCGGGCCGCCGTACGACGGGGCGCTCGCGCCGGCCGGGGCCATCGAGGGCGCCGGGGACGGCGGAAGCGACGCGGCGGCCGGAGCGCGCGGCGGAGCCAGCGAGTCGTCGGCCTGGGTTTCCAACTGACGCAGCTGGGACTCCAGGTAGGACTTCAGACGCGTGCGGTACTCGCGCTCGAAGCCGCGCAGGTCCTCGACCTTGCGCTCCAGCGTGGCGCGGGCGGACTCCAGGGAGCCCATCGCAACGCGGTGCTTCTCCTGCGCGTCCCGCTCCAGGGCGTCGGCCTTGGAACGGGCGTCGCGCTCGAGACCCTCGGCGCGCGAACGGGCCTCGCCGACGATCTTGTTGGCCTCGGAACGGGCCTCGGCGATCGCCTGGTCGGCGGTCTGCTGAGCCAGCGAGAGGACACGGGCGGCGCTGTCGCCACCGGGGCCCTGCTGCGGCATACCGCCGCCCATCGGTCCGCCCATGCCCATCTGCTGCTGCATGGGGGGCTGGCCCATCTGACCCTGCATCGGGCCCTGGCCCATCTGCTGCATCTGACCCTGCATCGGGCCCTGGCCCATCTGGCCCTGCATCGGACCCTGGCCCATGGGGCCCTGTCCCATCGGACCCTGGCCCTGCGGGCCACCCTGGCCGCCGGGGCCGGGCGGCAGTTGCGGGGCGCCGCTCGGCAGCTGGGGCGGGCCGCCCATGGGGCCGCCCATCTGCTGCTGCGGCGGGCCCGATATGCCGGCGGGCACCGGGGCGCCCGGACCGCGCATGCCCTGCTGCGGCATTCCCTGCTGCGGCATGCCTTGCGGGGGCATGCCCTGCTGGGGCATCCCCTGTTGCTGCATGCCGCCCTGCTGCTGGTCCTGTTCCGGGGGCTTGCGCATGTTCTGCTGGTTCTGGGCAGCGGCACGCGTGGCCGCGGCCAGTTTGGCGCGCAGGTCCTCGTTCTCGCGGAGCAAGCGCGTCAGTTCGGCTTCGACCTCGTCGAGGAAGGCATCAACCTCGTCCTCGTCATAGCCTTCTCGAAGGCGGACGGTCGTGAACTGCTTGTTCCGCACGTCCTCGGGGGTCAACGGCATCTCTTCACCTCAACGTAGTCATCGGCAGTCGGCAAGACCGTATCGTCCACTGTCACCCCGCGAGATTGCCCACGATAGAGATCAAGATGTAGACGATGATCATCAGGACGAAGAAGGACAGGTCGAGCGCCACGCCCCCGAGACGCAACGGCGGAATGAACCGCCGTAGAAGCTTCAACGGTGGATCGGTGACAGTGTAGGCGGCCTCCAGAACGACCACCATCGCCTTGCCGGGTTGCCATGAGCGGGCGAACTGGAAGACGTAGTCCATGACCAACCGGAAGATGAGCACGATGAGGAACACCATCAGCGCGATGTAGATCACCTGCGCGAACACGCTCATGGTCTGTCTTTCCCTCTCCCCTGTTCCGTGCTTCCTAGCGGCTGTCTGTCTCAGCTCTGATTGAAGAACCCGCCCTCTGCGATGCGGGCCTTGTCCTCCGCCGTGACATCGACGTTAGCAGGCGACAACAGGAACACCTTCTGCGTCACCCGCTCGATGCTGCCGTGAAGACCAAACACCAAACCGGCCGCAAAGTCGACAAGTCGCTTGGCGTCTGTGTCATCCATCTCAGTCAGATTCATGATCACCGGGGTGCCTTCACGGAAGTGTTCCCCGATAGTACGGGCCTCGTTGTAGGTCCGGGGGTGAAGTGTGGTGATCCGGTAAGGCTCTCGTTCCGACACGACCTTGGGCATGATCACCGGTGCGTTCTTCTCCAGGGACTGGCGTTCTTGTGTGATGGATGCCACGGGCGCGATACGCGCCGGACGCCCTGATTCCGCACCCAGTGAAGCGGAATGGGACACGGGATCGCGAGGGGCCGAAGGCTGCACCACTCGTACCGGTTCATCCCTTTGGGACTGATGTGAACTGTGTACCTGATGCGACGGCTCGTGCCGCCGCCGGTCCCGCTCGGGCTCGGGGTCCAGTTCGGGTTCGAAGTCGTCATCGGGGTCGAAACCCCGGCCGTCGTACCCATCGTCCTCCACGAGGCCGAGGTAGACCGCCATCTTGCGCATCGCGCCGGCCATTCTCTGAGTCCTCCGCTCTGTGGTGGATCGGCTGACGACTGCCAAGTGCCCGCGATCCACGAGGTCGTTACGCCCGCCTTCGGCGGCAATGACCATATTTTCTGCTGTGGTCCGACTTCCTGGCGACGTTACCCGAGCCTGGGGCGCACGCCGAGTACCGCAGTGCCGACGCGTACATGTGTCGCTCCGGCTGCCACGGCCTGTTCGAGGTCCGCACTCATCCCTGCCGACACCATGTTCGCAGCCGGATGGGCTCGGCGCAGGTCAGTCGACAAATCCATCAACCGCCCGAACGCCTCCTGTTGGCGTCCCGCGTACTCCCCGGTGAGCGGAGCGACGGTCATCAGACCGTCGAGCCGCAGCCCCGGGGAGGCGGCCACCAGGTCGGCCAACTCCCCTACGCCGCCCGGCCCCACGCCACCCCGCTCGCCCCGCCCGCTCACTCCCGCGTCGAGAGCGACCTGGATGAGACAGCCCAGTTCGCGCCCGGACCGCTCGGCCTCCTTCGACAGCGCGGTCACGAGGCGGGCCCGGTCGACCGATTGCACGACATCGGCGTAACCGACCACAGATCGCACCTTGTTGGTCTGCAACTGGCCGACGAAGTGCCAACTCAGCGGCAGATCTGCGCATTCGGCCGCCTTCGGGGCGGCGTCCTGGTCCCGGTTCTCGGCGACATGACGCACACCGAGTTCGGCCAGCGTTCGTACGTCGCTCGCCGGATAGGTCTTGGTGACCACGATCAGGGTCACCTCCTCGCGCTTCCGCCCGGCCGCGGCACAGGCGGCGGCGATGCGCTCCTCGACTTTCGCCAGATTCGCGGCGAGTTCGTCCCTACGGTCCGTCATGCACCATCAGTCCAGCCACACATAGCTCGCGAGCCGCCCGGTGGTGCGGTCGCGGCGGTACGAGAAGTGGTCGCCCGATTCACGGGTGCACACCGGCGACTGCTCCCGGTCGCGCACTCCGAGCCGGTCGAGCTGCGCGTGCGCCCCGGCGGTCACATCGACCGCGGGAGTGCCCCAGCTCGTCTCGGCGTACGCCGCGGGTTCCACGGCGGCGACGTCGGCGCGCATGTCCGCGGGCACTTCGTAGCACCGGCCGCAGACCGCGGGTCCGGTGCGGGCGACGATCCGGGCGGGCTCGGCGCCGAGTTCCGTCATGGCCCGTACGACGGCGGGTACGACCCCTGCCACCATGCCCGGGCGTCCGGCGTGGGCCGCGCCCGCGATCCCGGCGACCGGGTCGGCGAGCAGGACCGGGGTGCAGTCGGCGGTCAGGACCGCGAGGGCGAGTCCGCGCCGGGCGGTGACGAGCGCGTCGACGGACGGGATGCCGGCGGCGCCCCAGGGCCCGTCGACGACCGCCACGTCCGCGCCGTGCACCTGGTTCATCCAGACCACCAGCGCCGGGTCCAAGCCCAGTGACTTGGCGGCCAGTTCGCGATTGGTACGTACCGCGTCGGGGTCGTCGCCGACCGCGCCGCCGAGGTTGAGCTCCTCGTACGGAACGGCGCTCACCCCGCCCCACCTGTCGGTGAAGGAGAAGTGCGCGCCGCTCACGGTGTCGAACTGTCCTATCACTTCAGGAAGTCCGGTACGTCCAGCTCCTCGGCGGCGCTGTCCGAGTAGGCCCGCGACGGCGGGACCGGCGGGGCGACCGGGAGGTCGGCGACCGGCTCCTGGGCGGGCTCCGGCTCCTCCTTGGGCTTGACGCTGCCGAGCGAGCCGAAGGACGGCCGGCTCTCGTTCTGCCGTACCGGAGTCGGCTCGTCGCGGCGGGCCGAGGACGAACCCATGGTGCTCTCGCGGCGGGTCGGCGGCTGGCCGCCGTCGAAGCCGGCCGCGATCACGGTGACCCGGACCTCGTCGCCGAGGGCGTCGTCGATGACCGCACCGAAGATGATGTTGGCCTCGGGGTGGGCGGCCTCGCTGACCAGTTGGGCCGCTTCGTTGATCTCGAACAGGCCGAGGTCGGAGCCGCCGGAGATGGAGAGCAGGACGCCGCGGGCGCCGTCGATGGAGGCCTCGAGGAGCGGCGAGGAGATCGCCATCTCGGCCGCCGCCACCGCGCGGTCGTCGCCGCGGGCCGAGCCGATGCCCATGAGGGCCGAACCGGCCTCGGACATCACGGACTTGACGTCGGCGAAGTCGAGGTTGATCAGGCCGGGTGTGGTGATGAGGTCGGTGATGCCCTGAACGCCGGAGAGCAGGACCTGGTCCGCCGACTTGAAGGCGTCGAGGACCGAGACCTGGCGGTCCGAGATGGACAGCAGCCGGTCGTTCGGGATGACGATGAGGGTGTCGACCTCTTCGCGGAGTTCGGCGATGCCGTCCTCCGCCTGGTTGGCCCTGCGCCGTCCTTCGAAGGTGAAGGGGCGGGTGACCACGCCGATGGTGAGGGCGCCCAGGGAGCGGGCGATGTTGGCCACGACGGGGGCGCCGCCGGTGCCGGTGCCGCCGCCCTCGCCGGCCGTCACGAAGACCATGTCGGCCCCCTTGAGGACCTCCTCGATCTCCTCGCGGTGATCCTCGGCGGCCTTGCGGCCGACGGCCGGGTTGGCGCCGGCGCCGAGTCCGCGGGTGAGTTCGCGGCCGACGTCGAGTTTGACGTCGGCGTCGCTCATCAACAGCGCCTGCGCGTCGGTGTTGATGGCGATGAACTCGACGCCCTTGAGACCGACCTCGATCATCCGGTTGATGGCATTGACACCACCGCCGCCGACACCGATGACTTTGATGACTGCGAGGTAGTTCTGCGGTGCTGCCACGTCGAAGGCCTCTCGCCTCGAGTTACGTGTCGTCGATCGCGGTGCTCCGCGATCCGACGACGGATGCCGAATGGGACGGTCCGTAGCGCCGACCCGAACCCTAACGTTGAAGTTTAGGGTTACCAGTGTGTCCGTTCCTTGAAGTCTTCTGAACAGGACACTAAGTCGACAAGTGGCGCACGTTCAACGAACACGCCGAACCTCCCGTTTTTCTTTTCACCCTATGTGATCAGCCGTAGCGCTGCCCAACCAGGGTGCTGGCCTGCGCGAATGTGCGTCAACTCCCGGCTGACGCAGGGGCGGTGGGAACACTTACGTCGAAGTGCCGGGCTCCGGAAGCTGCTTTCATGAGAGCGGTGAGCGTACGCGCCTTCGCCGCACCCTTGTCGCCACTTCCCCACGAGACGGTCCGGCCGCCGCTCAACTCCAGTGAGATGTCGTCGTAGGAACGGACCTTGACGACCCGTGTGTCGCGCGCGACGGCGGCCGGAATGTCACCCGCGACGCGCACCGCCTCGCGGATGAGTCGGTCCTCGCCGAAACGACGCAGGCCGATGGCGGAGGAAGCCGTGGGAGAGAGCGCCAATTCGAGGGTGGGGATGGACTTCGGTGGCGTGGAAACGGTGGCGAATCGCACGCCCTCGTCGTCCACTTCGACGAAGTTTCCGCCCTTTTTAGCCACCAGGACCGGGCTGCGTTCGGTCACTTTCAGCCCGATTCCATGAGGCCAGGAACGGACTACATCAACGGTGTCAATTCGGGGCAATTTCCTGCGGAGTCGGGCTTCGATCGCAGCGGTGTCGACGGAAATGAGCGGTCCGCCGACCGGAACTCCGGCGGCTTCGCGCACCTGCTCCGGCGTCAGGACTTCGGTCCCGGAGACCGACACCTTCTCCACCCGGAGCCACTGAGAGCCGTAGAGCAGCCAGACCGTGGCGGCGCCCAACAGGACTGCCGCGAGGGCGAGTACGACAATCAGACGAAGGCGTCGCGGCCCCAGGCGCCGGACAAGGGGCGGGCCGGACGACTCCTGTTGGCGTTCACCGCGTTCGGCGGTCGTCGGTCCGGCCACGATCCCCTGCCTCTCTCACATCTGGCTAGCGGTGCCGCGAGGCGATCGCCTCGTACACCATGCCGACGAGCAGGTCGTCGGCGTCCCGGCGGCCGAACTCGCTTGCCGCGCGCGACATCTCGTACAGCCGGTGCGGGTCGGCGAGCACGGGCAGGACGTTGCCCTGGACCCACTCGGGCGTCAGTTCCGCGTCGTCGACCAGGAGTCCGCCGCCGGCCTTGACCACCGGCTGGGCGTTCAGCCGCTGTTCGCCGTTGCCGATGGGCAGCGGGACGTAGGCGGCCGGGAGTCCGACGGCGGAGAGTTCGGCGACGGTCATCGCGCCCGCGCGGCAGAGCATCATGTCGGCCGCGGCGTACGCGAGATCCATCCGGTCCACGTACGGTACCGGGATGTAGGGGGGCATCCCCGGCATCTGGTGCACCTGCGGCAGTTCGTTCTTCGGTCCGACCGCGTGCAGGATCTGGATTCCGGCCTGTTGGAGGTACGGCGCGACCCGCTCGACCACCTCGTTGAGGTGCCGGGCGCCCTGCGAGCCGCCGGAGACCAGCAGCGTCGGCAGGTTCGGGTCGAGGCCGAACGCGGCCCGGGCCTCGGGCCGTACGGCCGCGCGGTCCAGGAGGGCGATGGAGCGGCGCAGCGGGATGCCGATGTAACGGGCGCCCCGCAGCTTGCTGTCCGGGGTGGAGACGGCGACCTGGGCCGCGTAGCGCGAGCCGATCTTGTTGGCCAACCCGGGCCGGGCGTTGGCCTCGTGGATCACGATCGGCACACCGAGGCGCTTGGCGGCGAGGTAGCCGGGCAGCGCCACATAGCCGCCGAAGCCGACGACCGCGTCCGCCTTGGTGCGCTCCAGGATCTGCTCGGCGGCCTTGATCGTGCCGCGCAGCCGGCCCGGTACGGTGATCAGTTCCGGGGTGGGCTTGCGGGGCAGCGGTACGGCGGGGATCAGCGCGAGTTCGTAGCCCCGCTCGGGTACGAGGCGGGTCTCAAGGCCGCGTTCCGTGCCCAGCGCCGTGATCCCCACGGTGGGGTCCTGCCTGCGCAGGGCGTCCGCGAGGGCGAGCGCGGGCTCGATGTGGCCGGCGGTCCCCCCACCGGCGAGTACGACATGCACCGAAATTCACCGCTCTCCGGACGAACGCGCCGCCGAGGCACGCCGTCGCATCGTGTTCCATCTGCGGGGACTCCGGCCGGAACCGGGTCCCCTGGCCCCCCGTTTTCTACCAAAGCGGGGTTGCCGCATCGCAAGCGCCGCCCGCGCAGCGGGGTCGTCGCGCGCGAAGGCGATCAGCAACCCGATGGCGAACATGGTCGGCAGCAGGGCAGAACCCCCGTAGGAGAACAGCGGGAGCGGGACGCCGGCGATCGGCAGCAGGCCGAGCACCGCACCGATGTTGATCACCGCCTGAGCGATGATCCAGGTGGTCACGCCTCCCGCGGCATACCTCACGAAGGGGTCCTCCGTGCGTCCGGCCACGCGGATACCCGCATAGCCTAGAGCCGCGAAGAGGGCGAGGACCGACAGCGTCCCTGCCAGACCCAGTTCCTCACCGGTGACGGCGAAGATGAAGTCGGTGTGGGCTTCGGGGAGTTGACCCCATTTCTCCACACTCGCGCCGAGCCCGGAGCCGAAGATCCCGCCGGATGCGAGCGCGTAGATCCCGTGCACGGCCTGCCAGCAGTCGGCGACCCCGGTCTTGGGCTCGGTGGCGCCGATGCAGGCGAGCCGGGCCATGCGGTTGGGGCTGGTCTTGATGAGGATCACACCGATCGCGGCGGCGATCGACAGCACGCCGACGAAGAGCCGGGTCGGCGCTCCGGCCAGCCAGAGCAGGCCGAACAGGATCGCGGTGAGGATGATCGCCGTACCCATGTCGCCGCCGAGCATGATCAGCCCGAGCAGCATGAACGCGACCGGCACCAGCGGCACCAGCATGTGCTTCCACTGGGACAGCATCGCCTTGTCCTGCTTGCGGGCGAGCAGATCGGCGCCCCACAGGACGAGGGCCAGCTTGCCGAACTCGCTGGGCTGGATCTGGAAGGAGCCGCCGAGCGAGATCCAGTTGCGGTTGCCGTTGACCGACATCCCTATCCCCGGCAGCTGCACCAGCGCCATCATGAAGACGGCGCCCGCGAGGATCGGATAGGCCAGCGCCCGGTGCAGTTTGACCGGCATCCGCGAGGCGGCCAGCGCCAGCACCCCGCCGATGCAGGCGGCGAGAAACTGTTTGCGGAAGAAATACGAGCCGGGCAGCGACAGTTGGAGCGCCGTGATCTGGGAGGCCGAGTAGACCATCACCAGACCGAGCACGGTGATCAGCACGCTGCCGCCGGCGATCAGGTAGTAGGCGGTCAGCGGCCGGTCCCAGGCCCGGCGCGCGTTGGCGTACAACCGGCGTACGGGGTTGTCCCGTACGGTCCGTGCGGCGGCGGGACGTCTGGGGGTCCGCTGCTGCACGGGCGGCCGGCCGGTACGGCTACTGGGCATCAGCGCCTCCGCTCACGTCGGTCAGGCGCCGAGTTCGCGAACCGCCTGGGCGAACGCGTCACCGCGCTTGTTGTAGTTGGCGAACATGTCCATGGAGGCGCAGGCCGGGGCGAGCAGCACCGTGTCGCCGGCGGCGGCGAGCCGCTGTGCCTCCTGGACAGCCGCGAGCATCGCCCCAGTGTCGGTCCGGGCGAGGTCGACGACGGGTACTTCCGGCGCGTGTCGCGCCAGGGCTTCCCGGATGAGCGCACGATCGGCGCCGATCAGCACCACGCCCCGAAGTCGCTTTGCCGACTTGGCGACGAGCTCGTCGAAGGTGGCGCCCTTGGCGAGTCCGCCCGCGATCCACACGATCGACTCGTAGGCCGCCAACGAGGCTTCCGCCGCATGGGTGTTGGTGGCCTTGGAGTCGTCGATGTACGCGACACCGTCCACATCGGCCACGTGCGCGATGCGGTGCGCGTCGGGCGTGAAGGCCCGCAGCCCGTCCCGTACGGCCTTGGCGGGCACCCCGAAGGCGCGCGCGAGGGCAGCGGCGGCAAGGGCGTTGGCGATGTTGTGCGGGGCGGGCGGATTGACGTCGGAGATCTCCGCCAGCTCCTGCGCGTTCCGCTGCCGGTCCTCGACGAAGGCGCGGTCGACCAGGATGCCGTCCACGACGCCGAGTTGGGACGGCCCGGGCGAGCCCAGCGTGAACCCGATGGCCCGGCACCCCTCCTCGACGTCGGCCTCGCGGACCAGGTCCTCGGTGGCCTTGTCGGCGACGTTGTAGACGCAGGCGACCCGATTGCCTTCGTAGATACGGCCCTTGTCGGCGGCGTACGCCTCCATGGAGCCGTGCCAGTCGAGGTGATCGGGTGCCAGGTTCAGGACGACGGCGGAGTGGGCGCGCACGGAGGGCGCCCAGTGCAGCTGATAGCTCGACAGTTCGACGGCGAGGACGTCGTATTGCTCGTCCCCGAGTACGGCGTCGAGGACCGAGACCCCGATGTTTCCGACGGCGGCCGTGCGCAGGCCGCCCGCCTTCAGGATGGAGGCGAGCATCTGGACGGTGGTGGTCTTGCCGTTGGTGCCGGTGACTGCGAGCCAGGGGGCCGCTTCGGGGCCGCGCAGGCGCCAGGCGAGTTCTACGTCGCCCCAGATCTCGACGCCGGCTGCCCGGGCCGCCGTGAACAGCGGCTTGTCGGGCTTCCAGCCGGGGGTGGTGACGATCAGTTCGGTGCCGTCGGGCAGGGTCGCCCCGTCGCCGAGGCGCACGGTGATGCCGAGCGTCTCCAGGTCGGCCGCCTGGGCCCGGGAGCGCTCGTCGTCGCCGTCGTTGACGACCGTGACGAGCGCGCCGAGGCCGTGCAGGACCTTGGCTGCCGGGATGCCGGAGACACCGAGCCCGGCGACGGTGACGTGCTTGCCCTCCCAGGAGAGCCCCTGCCCATCGGTCACTTTTCCGCTGCCCATCCCGCGTAGAAGAGGCCCAGGCCGACGATCACGCAGATGCCCTGGATGATCCAGAAACGGACCACCACGAGCACTTCGGACCAGCCCTTGAGTTCGAAGTGGTGCTGGAGCGGGGCCATCCGGAAGACCCGCTTGCCGGTGAGCTTGAAGGAGCCGACCTGGATGACCACCGACATGGTGATGAGGACGAAGAGGCCACCCATGATGGCGACGAGCAGCTCGGTGCGGGAGAGGATCGCCAGACCGGTGAGGACACCGCCGAGGGCGAGTGAGCCCGTGTCACCCATGAAGATCTTGGCCGGCGAGGTGTTCCACCACAGGAAGCCCAGGCAGGCGCCCATCAGCGCGGAGGCGATGACCGCGAGGTCGAGCGGATCGCGCACTTCGTAGCAGGCGTTCGGGTTGGTCAGGGTCTGCGCGTTGGCGCAGGACTCCTGGAACTGCCAGACACCGATGAAAGTGTAGGCACCGAAGACCAGCACCGAGGCGCCGGTGGCCAGACCGTCCAGACCGTCCGTCAGGTTCACGCCGTTCGACATCGCGAGGATCATGAACAGCGCCCAGATCACGAACAGGATCGGGCCGATCTTCCAGCCGAAGTCCGTGATGAACGACAGCTTCGTGGAGGCCGGGGTGTTGCCGCGGGCGTCCTGGAACTGCAGGGCGAGCACCGCGAAGCTGATGCCGACGATCAGCTGACCGGCCATCTTCGCCTTGGCCCGCAGGCCCAGCGAACGCCGCTTGACGATCTTGATGTAGTCGTCGAGGAAACCGACCAGGCCCATGCCGACCATCAGACCGAGCACCAGCAGACCCGAATAGGTCGGCGCGTAGCCGGTGATGAGCTTGGACAGGAAGTACGCGGCGACCGTCGCGAAGATGAAGGCGATGCCGCCCATCGTCGGCGTACCGCGCTTCGCGGCGTGCTCGCGCGGCCCGTCGTCCCGGATGTACTGGCCGTAGCCCTTGCGGGCCAGCAGCTTGATCAGCAGCGGGGTGCCCACCAGGGTCAGGAACAGGCCGATGACTCCTGAGAACAGGATCTGCTTCATCATCGGGCGGCAACCTCACCCTCGGTACCGGCCTCGACGAGCGCCTGCGCCACGCTCTCCAGACCGACCGAACGGGACGCCTTCACGAGAACGACGTCTCCCGTGCGCAACTCGCTGCGCAACAGGTCGACCGCCGCCTGTGCGTCGGACACGTGCACCGACTCCTCACCCCACGAACCCTCGTTATATGCGCCCAGTTGCAGCCAGGACGCTTCCCTGCCCCCGACCGCGACGAGCTTGCCGACATTGAGCCGGACGGCGAGCCGTCCGACCGCGTCGTGCTCGGCGAGCGCCTCGTCCCCGAGCTCGGCCATCTTGCCGAGCACCGCCCAGGTCCGCCGCCCCTTGCCCATGGCCGCGAGCGCGCGCAAGGCGGCTCGCATGGACTCGGGGTTCGCGTTGTAGGCGTCGTTGACGATGGTCACGCCGTCCGGTCGCTCGGTGACCTCCATCCGCCAGCGGGAGAGGGAGCCCGCCTCGGAGAGCGCGGTGGCGATCTCGTCTGCGGACATGCCCAGCTCATGGGCGACGGCGGCCGCGGCGAGCGCGTTCGACACGTGGTGCTCACCGTACAGGCGCATGGTCACTTCGCTGCACCCGGAGGGTGTGTGAAGGCTGAAGGCGGGCTGTCCGCTGTCCGTGAGTCTCACGTTCTCGGCCCGTACGTCCGCTTCGCCGGACTCTCCGAAAAGGATCACCTTCGCCTTCGTACGGGATGCCATGGCCCGTACGAGCGGATCGTCGGCGTTGAGGATCGCGGCGCCATCCTCCGGGAGGGCCTCGACGAGTTCACCCTTTGCCTGCGCGATCTGCTCCCGGCCGCCGAACTCCCCGATGTGGGCGGTGCCGACGTTGAGGACGAGGCCGATCTTCGGGGGCGTCAGATCCGTGAGGTAGCGGATGTGACCGATCCCGCGGGCGCCCATCTCCAGGACGAGGAACCTCGTCTCGTCGGTGGCGCTCAGCGCGGTCAGCGGCAGCCCGATCTCATTGTTCAACGATCCCGGTGTGAACACTGTGGGCGCCTTGCGGGCGAGCACCTGGGCGATGAGGTCCTTGGTGCTGGTCTTGCCCGCCGAGCCGGTGAGGGCCACGAGGGTCGCGCCGAGCCGTCGTACGACATGGCGGGCGAGGGCGCCCAGGGCGCTCTGGACGTCGTCCACGACGATCGCGGGCACGCCGACCGGGCGGGACGCCAGGAGGGCCACCGCGCCCGCCTCGACGACCGCGTGTCCGAAGTCGTGGCCGTCGACGCGCTCGCCCACGAAGGCGACGAAGAGGCTGCCTGGTTGCACTTCCCTGGAGTCGCGGACCACCGGACCGGTGACCTGGACGGACGGATCCGGTATGTCGTGCGTCTGCCCGCCGACGACTTCTGCGATCTCGGCGAGGGAGAGGGCGATCACAAGTTCATCCCTGGGTCTTCTGGATAGCTTCGCGAAGCACCTGGCGGTCGTCGAAGGGACGGACCACTCCGGCGATGTCCTGGCCCTGCTCGTGGCCCTTGCCCGCGACCAGCACGGTGTCCCCCGGCCGCGCGCGGGCGACGGCGGCGGCGATGGCGGCGGCCCGGTCCTCGAAGACCTGGACCTCGCCGCGCTCGTGCGCCGGCACGGACGCCGCCCCCTGGAGCATGGTCGCGAGGATCGCGAGGGGGTCCTCGGAGCGGGGGTTGTCCGACGTCAGTACGGCGGTGTCGGCGAGCCGGGCGACCGCGGCGCCCATCGGCTCGCGCTTGGTCTTGTCCCGATCGCCGCCGCAGCCGAGCACGACGTGCACCTTGCCCTCGGTGACCTTGCGCAGCGCGCGCAGGACCGATTCGACGGCGTCCGTCTTGTGGGCGTAGTCGACGACCGCGAGATACGGCTGCCCGGCGTCCACGCGCTCCAGGCGCCCCGGCACGCCCGGCACCGCGGCGATGCCGTCGGCGGCGAGCTGCGGGTCGAGGCCCGCGGTGGCCAGGGCGGCGATCGCGGCGAGGGTGTTGGCCACGTTGAAGGAACCCGCGAGCGGCGATCTGGCGGTGATCAGCTCGCCCTTGGGGCCGACCGCGGTGAACGTCGAGTCCATCGGGCCGACTTGGACGTCCTCGGCGCGCCAGTCGGCGTCCGGGTGGCCCTCGGCGGAGTAGGTGACCACGGGGACCGTGGCCTCGGCGGCGAGCCTGCGGCCGTACTCGTCGTCGAGGTTGACCACGCCCTGCCGGCTGCGCAGCGGGGTGAACAACTGCGCCTTGGCCTGGAAGTAGTCCTCCATGCCCGAGTGGAACTCCATGTGTTCCGGGCTGAGGTTGGTGAAGACCGCGATGTCGAAGATGCAGGCGTCGACCCGGCCGAGGACCAGTGCGTGGCTGGAGACCTCCATGGCGACCGCGTCGACCCCACGCTCGCGCATGACCGCGAACAGGGCCTGGAGATCGGTGGCTTCGGGGGTCGTCCGCTCCGACTTCATGCGCTCGTCGCCGATGCGGGTCTCGACCGTGCCGATCAGACCGGTGGACCGGACCGTTTTCAGGCCGCCCTCGACGAGGTACGCGGTGGTCGTCTTCCCGGAGGTGCCGGTGATGCCGATCTGGAGCAGATCGCGGCCGGGGTGGCCGTAGATGGTGGCCGCCAGCTCGCCCATCTGCCCGCGCGGATCGGCCACGACCAGCACCGGCAGGCCGGTCGCGGTCGCGCGGTCGGCGCCTGCCGGGTCCGTCAGGACTGCGACGGCACCGAGGCCGGCCGCCTGGGTCACGAAGTCGGCGCCGTGCACACGGGCGCCGGGCAGCGCGGCGTACAGGTCGCCGGGGCGGACGGCGCGCGAGTCATGGGTGATGCCCGTGACCTCGGCGGTCGACACCGGCGCGGTGGCGCCCAGTTGGTCGGAGAGTTCCGCGAGGGGTGTGGCGGAGAGCTGCGCCGGCCTGGGCGGCCCCGGGTATGTCACGGATGCGCCCTTCTGGGGGGTTTGGGACTGATCGGCGGATGGCACGGCGGTGAGCGTACCGGGCGCACCCGCCTCGGAGCCAAAGAGGTGCCCGCGCGCAGCGCGGTCCTGCAAGGGTGGTGGTGGGCGACGGGTGGGCGAGGGGCGGGGCTCGCCCTGGTTCCCGGACTGGGAGGTGATCATGGTCACGGATCGGTTCCTGGCTGTTGCGCTGATCAGGGAGTGAAGGTCACGGGCAGGTTCGCGGCCTTCGCCCCGGTGGGCGGGACCTGGAGGGTCTTGAGGGCGAACTCCATCACCTGCTTGTAGATCGGTCCGCAGATCTGACCGCCGAAGTAGCTTCCGCTGGTGGCGTTCTGGATCGCGCAGTAGACGGTGATGCGGGGGTTGTCGGCGGGCGCGAACCCGGCGAACGACGAGGTGTAGCCCTTGTACTTGCCGGTGGCCGGATCCACGCGGTTGGCGGTACCGGTCTTGCCCGCGACCCGGTACCCCGGAATCGCGGCCTTACCACCCGTGCCCTGCTCGTCGTCCACCACGGACTCCAGCATCTGGGCGAGGGTCTTCGCCGTCTTCGCACTGATGACCCGGGTCTTCTTGGGCGCGGCGGCCGGTGTGAAGCGACCGTCGGGGCCCTTCGTGCCGCGCACCAGGGTGGGCTCGACGCGGACTCCGCCGTTGGCGACCGTCGAGTAGACGGAGGCCGCCTGAAGCGCGTTGAGGGACATGCCCTGGCCGAAAGGAATCGTGTACTGCTGCGAGGTCGACCACTTGTCGGGGGTCGCGAGGATGCCCTTCGTCTCACCGGGGAAGTCGAGCCCGCTGTAGGTGCCGATGCCGAACTTGTGCAGATACGAGTACAGGACCTCGTTGGCCTGCGCCTGCGTCTTGCCGAGCTGGCCGGCCGCCTCGATGGTGCCGATGTTGCTGGACTTGGCGAGGACGCCGTTGAGCGTGAGGTTCCAGGTCGCGTGGTCGACGTCGTCCTGGAAGAGCCGGTCGCCGCGGTGCAGCCGGTTCGGCACGACGACATGCGTCAGCGGGGTGGCCACGTTCTCCTGGAGTACGGCGGCCATCGTCATGACCTTGGCGGTGGAACCGGGCTCGTAGGCGTCCTGGAGGGCCGCGTTGCCCAGGGAGGCCGCGTTGGCCTGCGCGAGGTCGTTCGGGTCGAAGCCGGGCGCGTTGGCCATGGCGAGGATCTCTCCGGTGCGGGTGTCCTGCACTATCACGTACCCGCGGTCCGCCTTCGACTTCCTCACCTGCTCCGTGATGGCGTTCTGCGCGGCCCACTGGATGTCGCGGTCGATGGTCAGCTCGACGTCGGAACCGGGCACGGCGGGCGTCTCCGTGGAGCCCGCGGTGGGCACCTGGAGGCCGCCGGACTGGGCGTAGCGGACCTTGCCGTCCTTGCCGGTCAGGTCCTTGTTCAACTGCTGCTCGACCCCGCCGCCGCCCTTGCCGTCGGCGTTGACCCAGCCCAGTATCCCGGCGGCGAGATCACCGTTCGGGTACACGCGCTTGGTGGTGGGGACGGCGAGGACACCGGCAAGGACGTTGACCGTGGTCGGGTCGGTTCCGGACTTGGTGGTGAGCGCGCTCTTCAGGTCCTTGATCTGCTTCCAGACCTGTGGGGTCTGCCGGTTGGCGAGCACCACGTAGCGCAGGTTCTTGTTCGCGGGCCTGAGCTTCTTGACGATCGAGGCCTGGTCCACACCGAGGATCGGGGCCAGGAGGGCCGCCGCCTGCTCCGGCCCGTCGTCGATCTTCAGCTGCTTGCGGGTGAACAGCGTCGGGTCGGCGGTGATCGTGTACGCGTCCACGCTGGTCGCGAGGGCCACCCCGGAGCGGTCGGTGATCTCACCGCGCTCGGCGGCCAGGACGTAGTCGACGTACCGGTTCTGCGCGGCCTTGGCGGCGTACGCGCTCGCGTCGACGGCCTGCACCTGGAGCAGCCGTACGACGAACGCGATCAGGACGAGGGTCAGCGCGAGGCTGATCATCCGCAGCCGGGGGCGGGGGCTGCCGAGTCGGAGGGAGCGCGGGCCTCCCGGGCGAGCGGCAGGAGGGGCCGATGCCGGGCGGCGGGCCGGGCGGGCGCCGGGCCCGGGGCGGCGCCGGGCATCGGGCCGTTCGGGCCTGGCCGGTCCGGGCACTCGGCGGCGCGGCGGTTCCCTGTCGGACACTTCCGTCACCTGCCGGGTGTAGTCGGGGTGGAGGACTGAACTGTCGAGGACTGCACGGGCGGTACGGACCGGGCCGGGGTGGGGGTGGTCACGGGTGCCGCCGCTCCGGCCGCGCGGGTCGGGCTCGGGCTCGGCCTGCTGATGAGGGCCTCCGGGGCGCGGACCACCGGTGTGTCCGCCGAGGTCTTCTCGGCGGTGGCCTGCTCGGGGACACCCTTCACGGTGCCGTTCGGGTCGAGGAAGGCGGGGTCTCCCCCGGGCACCATGCCGAGCTCGTGGGCGCGACGCTGGAGGGCGTCGGGGGCGGAGTAGGCGTCGATGTCCCGCTGAAGGGCCTGTTCCTCGTCGGTGAGGCTCTTCGTCTGCTTCTGGAGGTCGTCCAGCTTGAACTGCCCTTCGCTGAGCGCGGAGTTCAGCACGAGCAGCCCGATCAGGCCGCCGCCGAGGAGGAGCACGACAAGGAGGACGAACGGGGTACGGGCCGCCCGTCCCGGGCCGGTCGGGAAGAGCCGCGCGAGCCGGGCGGCCCTGCCCCTCAGTTCGGGTTTCCTACTCACTCACGCACCCCGCACCGACTTGGTACGTACTCACCCGATGTCCTCCCTGATGCGCTCGGCCCCCCGCAGCCGCGCGGGTGCCGCCCGCCGGTTCTCGGCGACCTCTTCCTCGGTGGGAAGTTCGGCACCGCGCGTCAGGAGCTTGAGCCGGGGCTGGTACTGCTCGGGCACCACCGGCAGTCCAGGGGGCGCGGTATTGGCGGCGCCGGCCGCGAACACCTGCTTCACCAGGCGGTCTTCGAGCGAGTGGTACGACAGGACGGCGATCCGGCCGCCCACGGCAAGGGACTTCACGGCGGCGGGAATCGCCCGCTCCAGGACGGACAGTTCGCCGTTGACCTCGATGCGCAGCGCCTGGAAGGTGCGCTTGGCCGGGTTGCCGCCGGTGCGCTTGGCGGCCTGGGGCAGCGAGTCGCGGATCAGCTCGACGAGCCGCGCGCTGTTGCTGAACGGCTCCTTGTCGCGTTCCCGTACGACCGCCGACACGATCCGCTTGGCCTGCTTCTCCTCGCCGTACGCCCGCAGGATGCGGACGAGTTCGCCCGCCGGGTAGGTGTTGAGGACCTCGGCGGCGCTGATGCCGGCCGTCTGGTCCATCCGCATGTCGAGGGGCGCGTCCTGGGCGTAGGCGAAGCCGCGGTCGGCCTCGTCCAGTTGCATGGAGGAGACGCCGAGGTCGAACAGAACGCCCTCCACGCGCGCGTGGCCGAGCCGCTCCAGTACGTCGGGCAGCTCGTCGTAGACGGCGTGCACGAGGGTGGCGCGTTCCCCGAAGGGGGCGAGGCGCTCGCCGGAGAGGCGCAGGGCCTCCTTGTCGCGGTCGAGGGCGACGAGGCGGGCCTCGGGGAAGCGCGCGAGCAGTGCCTCGCTGTGGCCGCCGAGGCCGAGGGTGCAGTCGACGACCACCGCTCCCGGCCGCTCCAGGGCGGGTGCCAACAGGTCCAGGCACCGCTGGAGCATCACCGGGACGTGTCGACTGTTGCTCAAGGGGCCCTCTCAGGTCCGGCGGGCCCGTACGCACCGCCGGGTCCCCGCCCGCTCAGGAAGGGGAAGGCCTGCCGGCGCCGGAAGCGTCAGCCGACCGGGAGCGGGAGGAGGCCGAGCCGTACGTACGCGCCGCGCACGTGGGGAGAATCCGGAAAGTCGCCGGGGTCTCCGGGAAAAGTCCAGCAGGGAGGCCTCGCCTCCCGCTTCGCGCAACTTTAGTCCACGCTGTCTCACGGTCAATCAACCGGCCTGCGCGTCGCGGACCGGGGCGCGTGCGAAGCCTCAAAACGGGAAGAATCACCCACGCAGGCGCACCCCCGCCACCCGTGTGGGTTACCTCACAAGAGGACACAATGACGCTCTTTTTCCCATCCCGCGCCAAGACCGCACCGCCGGTGACCAGTACCGTCATAGGTATGACGACCTCCGCATCCGTACCCACAGAGTCCGAAGGCGCCATAACAGACGGCGGGACCGTGACGGACCGCCTCGTCGAGGCCAACGGGCAGTACGCCGCCGCGTTCACCGATCCCGGGATGGACGCCCACCCCGTCCTCCAGGTGGCCGTCGTGGCCTGCATGGACGCCCGTCTCGACCTGCACGCGGCGCTCGGCCTCCAACTCGGCGACTGCCACACCATCCGCAACGCGGGCGGTGTCGTCACCGACGACGTCATCCGCTCCCTCACCATCAGCCAGCGGGCGCTCGGCACCCGCAGCATCGTGCTCATCCACCACACCGGCTGCGGCCTGGAGTCCCTCACCGAGGAGTTCCGGCACGACCTGGAGATGGAGGTCGGCCAGCGCCCCGCCTGGGCCGTGGAGGCCTTCCGGGACGTGGAGCAGGACGTACGGCAGTCCATGCAGCGTGTGCGCACCTCGCCGTTCCTGCTGCACACTGATGATGTGCGCGGCTTCGTGTTCGACGTGAAGTCGGGTCTGCTGCGCGAGATCGACCCCGCCTGACGCACCGGCCCGCCCCGAAAAGCTCGCGCCTCGGACCGCCCAAAGGGTCGTAAGACCCGACAAAGCGAAGGCAGTTGTCCACAGGCGAGTGACACGAACCGGTAACGGCAACAAGAATGCGGGTGTGGCGTCACGCGGAACTTTTCCCGCGTGCCGTCCGTGTTTCGGGGTGGGCCGGTCCGCAGTGCGTGCGCCGGCCCATGGAAAGAACGGGCCGAGGAGGGCCGGGTGACGACCTATGACGATCGAGCGAGCCTTACAGATCTGACCGCCACTGTGGAGCGAGTCCGCAGTTCGGTGGAAGGAGTGATCGAGGGCAAGCCCGAGGTCGTACGGCTTTCGCTGACCGTGCTGCTCGCCGAGGGACATCTTCTGATCGAGGACGTTCCGGGCGTGGGCAAGACAATGCTGGCCAAGGCGCTGGCACGGTCGATCGACTGTTCGGTGCGGCGAATCCAGTTCACGCCAGACCTGCTGCCCTCGGACATCACAGGTGTGTCCATCTGGGACCAGCAGCAGCGGGACTTCGAGTTCAAACCGGGCGCCATCTTCGCGCAGATCGTGATCGGCGACGAGATCAACCGCGCCTCGCCGAAGACGCAGTCCGCGCTCCTGGAGTCCATGGAGGAGCGCCAGGTCACCATCGACGGCCAGACCTACGAGCTGCCCAGCCCCTTCATGGTGGTCGCCACGCAGAACCCGGTCGAGATGGAGGGCACCTATCCGCTCCCCGAGGCCCAGCGCGACCGCTTCATGGCCCGGGTCTCCATCGGCTATCCCAGCGCGGAGGCCGAGCTGCAGATGCTGGACATCCACGGCGGGGTGAACCCGCTGGACGACCTCCAGCCCGTGGCCCACGCGCACGACATCGTCAAGCTGGTCGAGGCGGTCCGCGGCGTCCATGTCGCCGACGCGGTGCGCAGATACGCGGTGGACCTGGTCTCCGCCACGCGCACCCACCCCGACCTCAGACTCGGCGCCTCCCCGCGCGCGACGCTGCATCTGCTGCGCGCGGCCAAGGCGTCCGCCGCCCTGAGCGGCCGTGAGTACGCGCTGCCGGACGACATCCAGGCGCTCGCGGTCGCGGTCCTGGCCCACCGCCTGCTGCCCACCGCCCAGGCCCAGCTGAACCGGCGTACGGCGGAGCAGGTCGTCCAGGAGATCCTGCAGCGCACCCCCGTGCCCGCGGCGCCGCCGCAGCAGAGCAGCTTCGGCATGGGCCGCGGCACTGCGTCCTACGGCGAGCAGCCGCCCCGGAGGCTGTGATGGCCGTAGGGGGGCCGGGGGTCCCGGAACCCGAGCGGGACGAGAAGGGCGGTGTCCGCACGGCCCTGGCGGGGCTGACCACCCGCGGCCGCTCTTTCCTGGCCGCCGGTATCGCGGCGGCCGTCTGCGCGTACGTCCTGGGGCAGGGCGATCTGCTCCGGGTCGGACTGCTGCTGGCCGTGCTGCCCCTGGTCTGTGCGACCGTGCTCTACCGCACCCGGTACCGGGTCGCCGGCAGCCGCCGGCTCTCCCCCGCGCGCGTGCCCGCCGGCAGCGAGGCCCGCGTCCATCTGCGGATGGACAACGTCTCGCGGCTGCCCACGGGCCTGCTGATGCTCCAGGACCGGGTGCCGTACGTGCTCGGCCCGCGCCCCCGGTTCGTCCTGGACCGGGTGGAGGCGGGCGGCCGACGCGAGGTGTCCTACCGGGTCCGCTCCGATCTGCGCGGCCGCTATCCCCTGGGCCCGCTGCAGCTGCGGCTGACGGACCCGTTCGGGATGTGCGAACTGACCCGCTCCTTCTCGACGTTCGACACCCTGACCGTGATCCCGCGCGTGGAGGCCCTGCCCCAGGTCCGCCTCAGCGGCGAGGCCAAGGGGTACGGCGACGGACGCAACCGCTCGCTGGCCCTGGCCGGCGAGGACGACGTGATCCCGCGCGGCTACCGCTACGGCGACGACCTGCGCCGCGTGCACTGGCGCTCCACCGCCCGCTACGGCGAGCTGATGGTGCGCCGCGAGGAGCAGCCGCAGCGCGCCCGCTGCACGGTGCTCCTCGACACCAGGGGCATCGCCTTCGCGGGCCAGGGCCCGGACTCGGCCTTCGAGTGGGCCGTCTCGGGCGCCGCCTCCGTCCTGGTGCACATGCTGGAACGGGGCTTCTCCGTACGGCTGTTGACCGACACCGGCAACTCGGTGCCTGGCGAGGGCGCCGACGGGTTCGCGGGCGCGAGCCAGGGGTCGGCGGACGCGGCCGGGCTGATGATGGACACCCTCGCGGTGATCGACCACTCGGACGGCGCCGGCCTGTCCCGGGCCTACGACCTGCTGCGCGGCGGAAACGAAGGGTTGCTGGTGGCCTTCTTCGGCGACCTCGACGAGGAACAGGCGGCGATCGTCGCCCGGATGCGGCAGCGCAGCGGGGGCGCCCTCGCCTTCGTGCTGGACAGCGGCGGCTGGGTGCGCGAGCCGACCGACGTACCCGGGCCGGAGAACGAGCAGGAGGAGCGGCTGCGGATGCTGCGCGACGCGGGCTGGACCGCCGTGGGCGTACCGCGCGGCGCGTCCCTGACCGAGCTGTGGCGGCAGGCCGACCGGGAGCGCAACGGCATCACCGCGGCCGGTCTCGGGGAGGGATGGGGATGAGCGGGCGGGCACGACTGGCGCTCTGCGCCTGGGCGGCGACGATGCTGGCGTCCACCGCGCTGATCCCCCTGGTCTCCCCGGCGATCTGGATCTTCCAGGCCGGCTTCATGCTGGCGATCCAGGCCGGGGTGGGCGCGGCGACCCGGCGGGTCCCGCTGGCCCGGCCGCTGACCGTCGCGGCGCAGGCCCTGGTCACGCTGCTGATGCTGACCCTGGTCTTCGCGCGGGCGCAGGCCTTCGCCGGGATCGTCCCGGGCCCCGAGACCTTCCAGCACTTCGGCGATCTGCTGCAGCAGGGCTCCGACGACGTCTCCCGGTACGCGATCCCGGCACCGCTGCACGACGGCATCCGACTGATGATCATCGGCGGTGTGCTGGTGATCGGCCTCGCGGTGGACACGCTCGCGGTCACCTTCCGCAGCGCGGCCCCGGCCGGGCTGCCGCTGCTCGCCCTGTACTCGGTGGCCGCCGGGCTGTCGAACAGCGGCTACGACTGGCTGTGGTTCCTGTTCGCGGCGGCGGGCTATCTGATGCTGCTGCTGTCCGAGGGCCGGGACCGGCTCGCCCAGTGGGGCCGGGTCTTCGGCGGGGCGCCACGCACCGCCCCGGGCTCGGACTCCTCCGGGCCGCTCGCCCCGGTCCGCACCGGACGGCGGATCGGCGCGGTCGCGGTGGCCATCGCCCTGCTGCCGCTGCCCACCATCTCGGGCGGTCTGCTGGACGCCGCCGGGACCGGTGTGGGCGCGGGCACCGGGGGCGGCGGCACGATCTCCGCGGTCAACCCGCTGGTCTCGCTGCGCGACAGCCTGAACGTGGACGAGAACCGCCAGGTCCTGTCCCTGCGCACCGACTCGAACGACCTCTCGGACATGTATCTGCGGATCGTGTCCCTGGACGACTTCGACGGCATCACCTGGAAGCCGTCGCAGCGGCACATCGAAGGCGTGCCGGACACGTTCCCCACGCCGACCGGTCTCGGCGCCGACGTCAAGCGCTCGAAGATCACGACCCGGATCTCGGCCGCGGACTGGTACGCCCAGGACTGGCTGCCGATGCCGTACCCGCCCAGCGGCGTGAACATCGACGGCAGCTGGCGCTACGAGCCCGTGGGCATGACGGTCGTGGGCGACCACGGCCAGAACACGCGGGGGGTGACATACACGGTCACCAGCCTGGACGTGGAGCCGACCGCGGAGCAGCTGGCCACCGCGCCGGCACCGTCGAAGGCCCTGGAGACCCAGTACACCAAGGTGCCGAACTCGCTGCCGGCGGTGGTGGCCCAGACCGCCCGCCGGGTCACCGCGGGCTCGGCCAACGCGTACGAGCAGGCGGTCAAGCTCCAGGACTACTTCGCGGTGACCGGCGGCTTCCAGTACGACACCCAGGTGGACGTCGGTACCGGCCGCAACGCGATAGCGAAGTTCCTCAAGGACAAGCAGGGTTTCTGCGTCCACTTCTCCTTCGCGATGGCGGCGATGGCCCGCACCCTGGGCATCCCGGCCCGGGTCGCGGTGGGCTTCGCACCCGGCACCCCGGAGGCGAACCAGACCGTGTCGGTGGGCCTGAAGGACGCGCACGCCTGGCCCGAGCTGTACTTCGAGGGCATCGGCTGGACCCGCTTCGAGCCGACCCCCAACCGGGGCTCGGTGCCGTCGTACACCCAGTCGACCACCCCAGGCAGCGACATCCCTGACCCGGCCGGCTCCTCGGCCGCGGCGAGCTCCGCGCCCTCGGCCGCCCCCTCGGCGAGCGAGAGCTGCACGGCCCAGCTGAAGAAGGTGGAGGGCTGCGAGAGCCAGGCCCCGGCGCTCGCGGCGGGCGACGACGGCAGGGGCCCGTGGTGGTATCTGCGGATGTCGCTGCTGGGCCTGGGCGCACTGCTGCTGCTGACGGTCCCGTTCTCGCCGATGCTGTGGCGGGCCCGGACGCGCTCGGTACGGCTGGGCGCGCACGGCCGTACGGCGGCTGACGCGGCCATGCACACGCTGGCGGTCTGGGAGGAACTGACCGATACGGCCTGGGACTTCGGGATCTCACCGGACGATTCGCTGACCCCGCGCAAGGCCGCCGCCCGGATCGTGCGGCTCGGGCATCTCGATCCGCCGACCGCCACCTCGGTGCACCGGGTGGCGGACGCCGTGGAGCAGGTCCTCTACGCCCCCAGGCCGCAGCCGGCGGCGGGGCTCGCGCAGGACGTGCGCCGGGTGGTCGTCGGTTTCCAGGACACGGCAAGCCGCTCCACGCGACTGCGCGCGGTGATCGCCCCGCGCTCGACCGTCCGGGTGGTGTGGGCGCTGTCGGCCTGGTGGGCGTCCGTGACAGCGCGGGCGGCGGCGATCCGGCCGACTCTGCGCAAGCCCTCGGGACAGCAGGGCTGATGCCCTGGCCCCTCCGCGGAAGCGGCGGAGGGGCCAGGGCATACGGGAGGGGGTGACCACCGGTTCGGTGGTCACCCCCTCACTCGTGTTCTGGGGCGCCTCGCGTCGTGCGGAGCCGGGCCGCCGTTACTGGCCCTGTTGCTCGTCGCGGCGGCGCTGCCAGCGCTGCTCGATACGATCCATGACCGAGCGCCGCTGCCGTCCCTGGCGGCGGGCGTGCGGAGCGCCCGCGGCGGGCTGTTCGCCAGGCTTCGGAGCCTTGCGCCAGCCGGTCACGGCGAGTACCGCACAGCCCAGCATGACGAGGAATCCCACCACGCTGACCCAAATCTGCTGTGCGACCATTCCTGCCATGAGGAGCGCAATACCTACGAGGAAGCCGGCCACCGCCTGGTAGACCCGTCGCCGGGTGTACGTGCGCAGCCCGCTTCCCTCAAGCGCTGTCGCGAACTTGGGATCTTCGGCGTACAGCGCTCGCTCCATCTGCTCGAGCATTCGCTGCTCGTGCTCCGAGAGCGGCACGGAGTCCTCCTCATCGTGCAGTCGCCGGGGCGACCCGGGGGGTCCCTTCAGGATAGGCAGGGAATCGCCCCCGTGAAACCCGCCCCTCTACGCCAATTGACCAACCGGAATCCGCCATGGCCGTTCCGGCTCGCTGAAGCTTCCATTCCCCAGCTGCCGTCCCGTCATGCCGGGCGGTCTCCCTCGATCATACGGCGCCGGGCCCGCGATCGGGGGGCCTGTGGCGTACTCCATGTGCGGCCGAGCCCCTGATCAGGGCTCCGTCGCGGGAGGCCACTCACGCCTCCCCGGCACCCCGCGTCTCGCCGAGCACATGAAGCTGCGTGGCCACGGAGTGGTACGCCGGGAGCTCGGCCGCCGCGGCCTCCAGCTTCAGCAGCGCGTCCAGGGCGCCGGGCTCGGTGTCCACGAGCACACCGGGAACCAGGTCGGCGAAGACCCGCACCCCGTGCACGGCGCCGACGTCGAGGCCCGCGCCCTCGACGAACGCGGTGAGCTGCTCGGCGGTGAAGCGGTGCGGGACGGGGTCGGCGGCGCCCCAGCGGCCGTTCGGGTCGGCGAGGGCCTGGCGGGCCTCCGTGAAGTGGCCGGCGAGGGCGCGCGCGAGGACGGCACCGCCGAGTCCGGCGGCGAGCAGGCTGAGGACGCCCTCGGGGCGCAGCGCGGCCACCACCGTGCGGACACCCTCGGCGGGGTCCTCGACGTACTCCAGGACTCCGTGGCACAGCACCGCGTCGTAGCCGCCGCGCTCGACCACGTCGAAGAGGCCGTGCGCGTCGCCCTGGACGCCCTTCACGCGGTCGGCGACACCGGCCTCGGCGGCGCGGCGCTCCAGCGCGAACAGCGCGTTCGGGCTGGGGTCGACGACGGTGACCCGGTGGCCGAGGCGGGCGACGGGCACCGCGAAGTTGCCGCTGCCCCCTCCGGTGTCGAGGACGTCCAGCGCGTCCCGACCCGTGGCCTTGACCCGGCGGTCGAGGGCGTCCTGCAGGACGTCCCAGACCACGGCGGTACGGAGGGAGGCGCGGGGGCGGCTCGGGTCCGACACGGCAGTTGACTCCTCGGCGCGGCACCGCCTGTGCACGGCGGAGCGAACGGGCTGCCTCCCCGGCCCGGAGGCGGGCGGAGGGAGGGCTTCAGGCGCCCTCCACCCTATTGCCTCCGGTGCCGCACCCGGTCATGTGTCTCGCGCGGCGAACACGTACGCGCTCCGCTGGTGGAGCGGTGGTGAACCTGCGGGCCGGTGGGGGCTGGTCGCGCGCACGCGGCAGAGCCGCATATCGATACAGCCCCGCGCCCCCTTTCGGGGCGCGGTAAATCACCGGAGTTCGCCCGGGCGCCGTTTACCCCGCGCGGTCCCCCGGCCGCTCCGGGTCCTGGCGTGGCTGGGGCAAGACCGGCTGGAGGACGAGCATCCGCTCCACCAGGCGCAGGAACATCGCCACGTCGCGTATGAGGTCGTCGGCGTCCCGGCGGGTCGCCGCGCCCTGGATGCCCGCCTCGGCCCGGGCCCGGCGCCGGGCACCGGAGGCGAACAGGGCGCTCCACTCGGTGAGTTCGGGTGCTATCTCGGGGAGTACTTCCCAGGCGCTGCGGATGCGGGCGCGGCGCCGGGCCGTGGGTTCCGGCTGGGCGCGCGCGGCGAGTACCGCGGCGGCGGTGCGCAGGGCGGCGAGGTGGGCCGTCGCGTAACGCTCGTTCGGCGTTTCGAGGACGGCTGCCTCGTCCAGTCCGGCGCGGGCCTGGGCGAGCAGGTCGAGGGCGGCGGGCGGGGCCGTGGCCCGGCGGAGCACGGGGTGCACGTCGCTCGCCGGGCCGGTCAGTGAGGGGGCAGGGCCGGGGGCGCGGCGCCGACGGGCGGCGGCTGCGGACGAGTTGGCCATGACGAACCTCCTGTCGTCTGTGTGACGGCACTGGTGCCGTATGTGCCCATCGTGAGGTATGGCACTGACAATCCGTTCTGACCTGCGCTTTTGCTTCGATCGAAGGTTCGCGTTAGTTTTTGCACTGACCAGTCAGTTCAAAAGTTCGGCACCAGGGGATGGGGAAGCGTGGGTGGGGTCGGTGTCACGGCCGAGGACTTCGGGGTCAAGGGGCCGCGTGGCTGGGCGTTCCGGGGAATCTCCCTGGACGCCGGGCCCGGGTCGCTGATCGCCGTCGAGGGGCCGTCGGGGTCCGGGCGTACGAGCCTGCTGCTCGCGCTCACCGGGCGGATGAAGGCGTCCGAAGGGACCGCCCGGGTTGGCGAGTTGACGCTGCCGAAGCAGTCGGCGGCCGTACGGCGGGTCGGCGCGCTGGCCAATGTCGCCGGGGTCACCGACCTCGATCCGGCACTGACCGTCGGCGAGCACCTGCGCGAACGGGCCGCTCTGCAACGGCGGTTCGGGGACTCCGTACGCGCGATGCTGCGGCCACGGTCCATGGGGGTCCCCCCGCTCGAGCGAAGTCGAGAGTGGGGGAGGGCGGTCGATGCGGGACTGCGGATCGAGCGGGCGCTGACCGCGGCCGGTCTCGACCTCGACGCCCTGCCCAAGGGCTCACGGACCGCCGTACGGGATCTGGAACGGCCGCAGGAGTTGCGGCTGTCCATTGCGCTGGCGCTCGTCGGGCGGCCGGCCCTGCTCGGTGTGGACGACGTCGATCTCAAGCTCTCGGATGCCGAACGGGCGGAGATCTGGGACCTGTTGAGGTCCCTCGCGGATTCCGGAACGACTGTCGTGGCAGTGTCCACCGAGGGAACGGAGAAGGCCGATGCACGCGCCCAAACTGGCCGCGCTTGAGCTCAGGCGCTTCGGCAGGGGCAAGCTGCCGCGCGCCGCGCTCGTCGCCCTCCTGCTGCTGCCACTGCTGTACGGCGCCCTGTACCTGTGGTCCTTCTGGGACCCGTACGGCCGCCTGGACCGCATCCCCGTGGCGCTCGTCAACGACGACCGGGGGACGACGGCCGACGGGAAGAAGCTCACGGCGGGCGACGACATCACCCGAGGGCTGCGCGAGAGCAGGACGTTCGAGTGGCACGAGGTGAGTGCGGGCACCGCGCGGAAGGGCGTCGAGGACGGCACGTACTACTTGTCGTTGACCATGCCGGCCGACTTCAGCCGGCGCATCGCCTCGAGTGCGGGCGACTCCCCGGAGACGGGCGCGCTCCAGGTGCGCACGAACGACGCGAACAACTACATCGTCGGCCAGATCTCCCGGACGGTGTTCAGCGAGGTGCGCTCGGCCGCTTCCACCAAGGCCTCGCGGACCTTCCTGGACCGGATCTTCGTGTCGTTCTCCGACATCCACGGCCAGACCGTGAAAGCGGCCGACGGCGCCGATCGGCTCAAGGGCGGCATCGGTACGGCCGAGGCGGGCTCCAAGGATCTCGCCGATGGCCTGAAGGACGCCAAGAAGGGCAGCGGGAAGCTCTTCAAGGGCCTGGCGAAGCTCGACACGGGCGCGGGCGACCTGGAGGACGGTTCGCGGCAGGTGGCGGCCGGGACACAGACCCTCTCGGACACGGTCAACGGGGTCGCCGGCAGGGTGGGGCCCTTCCTGAAGGACAACGAGAAGTCCATCGGGGACGCGGCCCAGTTGGTCGCCGACTCGGCCAGGACGATCCGCGCCAACCTGGGCACCTTGGTGAAGACGGCCCCGGTCGCCGCCAAGGGAGCGCACGCGGCGTCCGACACCCTGAACGACGTCTACAGGGCGCGCTGCGAAACCGCCGTCCTTGACGACACCGCCTGCCCCGACCTGAAGAAGGCCGCCCAGGCCGCCGCGGACGTGGCCAAGGTCGCCGACGACGTCGACAGCCTGGTGGCCGATCAGAACGGCGACCTGAAGAAGCTCGACACGAATCTGCGCACCCTTCAGACGCAGGCCCAGGCGCTCGCCGACCGCGCACCGCACCTCTCCGAGGACCTCGACGACGCGGTGGCCAGGATCAACAAGCTGAACGACGGCGCCGGGAAGGTCGCCGCGGGCGCCAAGACGCTGCACACCGGGCTCGGCACGGCCAAGACCGGCGCGACCGCCCTGGACACCGGGGTCGGCAAGCTGAAGACGGGCGCCGTGGACCTCAGCAGCGGCCTGTACAAGCTCGTCGACGGCTCCGGGAAGCTCGCCGGGGGACTGCACGACGGCGCCGCCCAGATCCCCGACTACGACAAGCAGGACCGCGAGCAGCGCACCGGGGTCATGGCCGACCCGGTCCAACTGGCCTCCCAGAACCTGCACAAGGCGCCCAACTACGGCACCGGATTCGCCCCGTACTTCATCCCGCTGTCCCTGTGGGTGGGCGCGATGGTGGCGTACATGCTGATCGCGCCCATGAACCGGCGCGCGCTCGCCGCCGGTGCCCCGGCCCGGCGGATCGCGCTCGCGGGCTGGCTGCCGGTGGTGGCGGTCGGGATGCTCCAGACGGTGGCCCTGATGGCCGTACTGCACTGGGCGATCGGTCTGCAGATGACGCACGCGGCCGGCACGGTCGGCTTCCTGTTCCTGGTGACGGCGTGCTTCGCGGCGATCGTGCAGTGGCTGAACGCGTGCTTCGGGGCGGCGGGCCGGATCCTCGTACTCGCCCTGCTGATGCTCCAGTTGACGTCGGCGGGCGGCACCTATCCGGTACAGACCAGCCCGGGCTTCTTCAACGCGATCCACCCCTTCCTGCCGATGAGTTACGTCGTCGAGGCACTACGGAGGCTCATCACGGGCGGCGGTCCGGAACCCGTGTGGCACGCGTGCGTGGTCCTCGTCGCCTTCACCGCGGGTGCGCTCGCGCTGACCGCGCTGTCGGCGCGCCGCCGCCAGGTGTGGACGCTCGACCGGCTACACCCGGAGCTGAGCCTGTGAGCGCGCGCGGGACCTCGACACCCGTGCCCGCGGCGGCAGCCGAGCCTGTGACAATCAGGCCCATGGAAAGCAGCAGCACCCCGTCGGGCGGCAGCACGCGCCGCGAGGCCACCCGGCAGAAGCTCTACGAGGCGGCCGTCACGCTCATCGCAGAACAGGGCTTCTCGGCCACCACGGTGGACGAGATCGCCGAGCGTGCCGGGGTCGCGAAGGGCACCGTCTACTACAACTTCGCGAGCAAGTCCGTCCTCTTCGAGGAACTGCTGCGACACGGTGTGGGCCTCCTCACCGCATCCCTGAGGGAGGCCGCCGAGCAGACCGCGCGGGACGGCGGCAGCAAGGTGGACGCCCTGGACGCGATGATCCGCGCGGGCCTCGGCTTCATCGCCCGCTACCCGTCCTTCACCCAGCTCTACGTGGCCGAGCTGTGGCGCACCAACCGCGCCTGGCAGTCCACGCTCATGGTGGTGCGGCAGCAGGTGAACGCGGCCATCGAGGACGTGCTGCACGCGGGCGTGGCGAACGGCGAGTTCAGCCCTGAGATCGATGTCCGGCTGACCGCGGCGGCGCTGGTCGGGATGGTCCTGGTGGCCGCCCTGGACTGGCAGTCGTTCCAGCCGGAGCGCTCCCTGGACGACGTCCACTCGGCGCTGTCCCGGCTGCTCCAGGGGCGGGTGAGCGGAGACCGCTGAGGCGGCACACAAGAAGAGCACGCACAGAAGCGCCGGTCCGTTGTGGCCGCGTCCCCCGCGGGCCGCCCCGAACCGGCGCTCCCTTGTGCTTCCCCCGTACGTTCCCCCTGTTGGAACCCCCGTCGGTCAGTCCCCCTGGGTTCCCCCGTGCCTCGCTTCCGCCGACGTTCCGGCGGAAGGAGCGGCCAAGGGCGCGGGCCCCGTTCCGCCGCCCCGTGTCGGCGGTACCGGAGCCGCGCCCCTTTCCGTGTCTCCACTCTCTCGTTCGCGCAGGTCGCACCCCATCCGCGCGCGTACTCATCTCACCCCCTAGGTACGCATACTCAGCCGTACGCACTCAGGCCCAGGACGCCCTGTTGCCGAGTGGTTACTATCGCCCCCGTGTCCGTACTCCCCCTGGTCTTCACCAGCGGCTGGGCCAGCGGCATCAACGCCTACGCGGTGGTGCTGCTGCTCGGTGTCTTCGGCGCGACCGGGGTGAGCGACGCCGTCCCCGAGTCGCTGCAACGCCCTGAGGTCCTCGTCACAGCGGCCGTGCTGTTCCTGTGCGAGGCGGTCGCCGACAAGATCCCCTACGTCGACTCCGTGTGGGACTCCGTGCACACCCTGATCCGGCCGGCCGCCGGGGCGTGGGTCGGCGCGGTGCTCGCCGGGCACAGCGGTTCGCTGAACGATGTGGCGGCGGGACTGATCGGCGGTTCGACGGCGCTGGCCAGTCATACGGTCAAGGCCGGGACACGGATGGCGATCAACACCTCGCCTGAGCCGTTCAGCAATGTGGTCATGAGTCTCGCGGAGGACCTCGGGGTCGGCGGGATCGTCTCGTTCGCGATGTTCCATCCCCAGGCGGCGGCGATCATCGCGGCCGTGCTGCTGGCGGCCGGGCTGACGGTCCTGTTCTTCCTGGTCTCGCGGATCCGCCGGTTCCTGCGCCGCCGGGCCCAGCTCCGGGAGGAGAAACGGCTGGCCTCGCAGGTGGGAGGGCCACCGCACCGATCGCCGTGGTGACGACCCGTGACCGGACTGTCAGTGGTGGCCGATAAAGTCGCAGGCATGGCACGGATTGCGGTGATCGGCGCCGGCATGGGCGCGATGGCGGCCGCTGCCCGGCTGGCCGTCGCGGGCCACCGGGTGGCGGTGTACGAGCGTACGGAGACGTACGGCGGTGCGGTGCGCCGCTTCGAGCGGGACGGTTTCTCCTTCGACACCGGCCCCGGGCTGCTGCCCGTCCCCGCGGTCTACCGCGACCTGTTCATCAAGACCGGCAAGGAGCCGCTGGAGGACCTGGTCGAGCTGGTCCAGGTCGACCCGTCCTCGCGACACGTCTTCGCGGACGGCACGGAGGTGTCGCTGCCGAACGCCTCCCGCGCGGGCGTCGTCACGGCCCTGGACGAGGCGCTGGGCGCCGGCGCGGGGCAGCGCTGGGGCGACTTCCTGATCCGGGCCCGCGAGGCCTGGGACCGCACCCGCAGGCCCCTCCTGGAGGAGCCGTTGTGGCCCAACTGGTCGGTGCTGGCCGAGCAGGAGCCCTATCCGGCGGTCCCGCACAAGAAGCTGCTGCGCACCCGCCGGGCGAGCACCCTCGCCGAGATCGGCGCCTGGGAGCTGCGCGACGAGCGCCTGACGGCCCTCCTGGAGAGCCACGCCCTCGCGTACGGCCTCCATCCCCGGTCCGCTCCGGCCGGCGCGGCCGTGCTGCCGTACATGGAGCACGCCTTCGGCACCTGGTATGTGCGGGGCGGCATACGGGAGTTGGCGCATGCGGTGTACGAGCGGTGCGTGGCGCGGAAGGTCGAGTTCGTCTTCGGGACCGAGGCCACCCGGGTCCTGGAGAAGGACGGGCGGGCGGCGGGAGTCGAACTGGCCGACGGGACCGTGGTCGACGCGGACCATGTCGTGGCGGATGTGGACCCCGCGCGGCTGCGGGCCCTGACGGATCGTCCGCTGGACGGGGACGGTGACGTGCGGGCCGACCCCGACTCGCCCCGGCCGGTGCGGTTGACACTCCTGTTGGCCCTGCGCGGTGCGCGCGAGGCCGGAGCCGCCCATCGGACGGTGGTCCACGCCCCGGACCGCGAGGCCGAGTTGGACTTCCTGGCCTCCCCGGGCGGCGACGAGCCCCGCTGCCCCACGGTGACGGTGCTGCGCCCCGACGACCCCGCGCTGCGGCCGGACGGCGAGCACGAGTCGGCGGTGGTGTCCGCCGTGCTGTCGAGCGAGGCCGGCTGGGGGGAGGAGAGCACGGTCGCGCGTTACACCGACTTCCTCCTCAAGGCCGCCGAGTCCGCCGTGCCGGGTCTGCGGGAGCGCCTGTTGTGGCACGAGGTGCGCACACCCGGGGACACGGAGAGCGAGACCGGCGCCCGCTCCGGAGCCGTGCCCGCACCCTCGCTCGCCGCCGGCCGGGGCCGTTTCCTCCATCCGGCCAACGCCACACGCCTGCCCGGTCTCTACCGCGTCGGCGGCTGGTCGCACCCCGGCGGCGGGCTCCCGCACGCCGGTATGTCCGGCGCGCTGGTGGCCGGACTGATCGTGGAGGGGCCGCAGTTCAGAGGGTCTCAGTAGGCTTCAGAAACGGTACTGCTCGTCGTAACCGGGGCCCGACTGCGGCTGCTGCTGTTGCTGCTGGCCGTCGCCCTGGTAGTACTGCTGATCCGCCGGGAGTTCGCCGCCGTAGGTCTCGTCATTGCGCTGCTGCGGGACCCACACCCCGCCGGCCGGGGTCTCGCCGACATAGCCGTTGCCGTACTGGTCCTGCGTGTAGCCCTGCTGGGGATACTGCTGCTGGCCGTCGTAGCCCGTGTCGTACGTGGCGCCGCCGTAGGTCTGGGTGCCGATGTACGGGTCGGAGTAGGCCGCGTACTGCTGCTGGCCGGTCGTGTCGTAGCCGTACTGCTGCTGGTCGTAGCCGGAGTAGGTGTCGTAGCCGTACTGCTGCTGGTCGGCCGCCGCGTAGGCCTGGTCCTGGGTCTGGCCGGCCGCCGCTGCCGCGTAGGCCTGGTCCGTGCCCGCGTAGTTCGGGTCGGCGGCGTTCGCGTACGCGGTGGCGCTGTAGACGCCGTAGGAACCGGTGTCGTCCGGCAGGGGCTGCGGCTCGTAGACCGAGGTGGTCTCGGCGGCCGTGGGGTCGAGCGGCCGGTTCGGGGTGAAGACGTCGTCGCGGTCGTAGTCGCCGTCCGCACCGAAGTCGGACTTGTTCTGGCCGTACTCCTGGAATGCGGGCTGGGCGCCGGTCGAGTCCAGGCCGGAGGCCTCCAGGCCCGGGTCCTGCTCGTCCGGTTCGCCGCCGCGGCGCATGAAACCGCCGGCGCCCGGTCGCCCGGAGACCGCCCAGCCGGCTTCGAAGCCGCGGCGGAACGACAGGGTGACATAGGTCTGGCCGATGGCGAAGGCCACCGCGCCCAGTCCGATCACGACGACGGAGGGCATCAGGACGCCGAGCACGACGCCCAGGAAGCCGACGAAGGCGAGCAGTCGCCAGCGCAGCCGCGCCTTGTACTGCAGCAGCACCTCACCGAGCAACCACAGTGCGACGATGCCGAACGCGATGTAGAGGACCGTCCAGCCCATGTACGCCCCTCTCCCAGTGGCCGCTACGCAGTGTGTCGTATGTCCGGGCGGCCGGTCTAGGCCCGCGGTGGGTGGTGCAGGCCCAGGTTCTCGTAGATTTCCAGCGTCGCCGTGGAGTTGTTGAGCGTGATGAAGTGCAGTCCGGGCACTCCCTCGGCCAGCAGCCGGGCGCAGAACTCCGTGGCGAAGTCGATCCCGATCGAGCGTACAGCCGCCGGATCGTCTTTGGCTGTGAGGATTCGCTCTTTCAGAGCGTCCGGGATGACGGCGTTGCTGAGCTGCGGCAACCGCTCCAGCATCCGCACGCTGGTCACCGGCATGACCTCGGGGATGACCGGGGTGGCGCAGCCCGCGGCGCCGACGCGGTCGCGCAGGCGAAGATACGACTCCGGGCGGAAGAACATCTGGGTGATCGCGTAGTCGGCGCCGGCCCGGCACTTGTCGACGAAGTGCCTGACGTCCGTGTCCCAGTCCGGGGAGCGCGGGTGCAGCTCCGGGAAGGCGGCGACGCCGACGCAGAAATCGCCCGACTCCTTGATGAGCCGCACCAGTTCGGCCGCGTACGTCAGGCCTTGCGGGTGCGCCACCCAGTCGGCCATGGGGTCGCCGGGCGGGTCGCCGCGCACGGCGAGGATGTTGCGGATCCCGGCGTCGGCGTACTGGCCGATGATGTTGCGCAGTTCGGCGACGGAGTGGTCGACCGCGGTGAGGTGGGCGACCGGGGTGAGCGTGGTGTCGGCGACGATCTGCTCGGTCTCCTTGACGGTGCCCGCGCGGGTCGAACCGCCGGCGCCGTAGGTCACGGAGACGAAGTCGGGGGCTACCGCCTCGACCCTCCGCAGCGCGCTCCACAGGCTTCGCTCACCCTTGGGGGTCTTCGGCGCGGAGAACTCGAACGAGTACGTGTTCTTGCCGGTCGCGAGCATGTCGCGCACCGTCCGTGCGCGATCGGTCCTGGTGGATGCGATTCCGAAGGCCATACCCGCAGGTTAGTCAGGGGACGGCGGTCACCCAACCGGAACCGGAAATTTGCCTGATTTGTCGTCCTGTTGTCCACCCACCGGACAACAGCCCGACACCCGGACCGCTCTCAGGGCTGCCGGAGCCGCTTGGCGAACTCGGCCGCTGACGCGCCCGGGTCGTCGGCCTCCGTGATCGCCCGTACGACGACGACCCGGCGGGCGCCCGCTTCGAGCACCTCGTCGAGGTTGCCGAGGTCGATGCCGCCGATGGCGAACCAGGGGCGGTCGGTGCCCAGGGCAGCCGTGTACCGGACCAGGTCGAGGCCCGGGGCGTGACGGCCGGGTTTGGTGGGGGTCGGCCAGCACGGGCCGGTGCAGAAGTAGTCCACGCCCTCCTGGACGGCGGCTGCGGCCGCCTCCGCCTCCGCGTGCGTGGAGCGGCCGATCAGGACGTCGTCGCCGAGGATCGCGCGGGCCGCGGGGACCGGGAGGTCGCCCTGCCCCAGGTGCAGTACGTCGGCGCCGGCGGCATGGGCGACGTCCGCGCGGTCGTTGACCGCGAGCAGTCTGCCGTGCCGGGCGCAGGCGTCGGCGAACACCTGGAGGTGCTCCAGCTCCTCGGCGGCCTCCATGCCCTTGTCGCGCAGCTGCACGATGTCGACCCCGCCGGCCAGGACCGCGTCCAGGAACTGGGCGAGGTCGCCCTGGCGTCTGCGGGCGTCCGTGCAGAGGTAGACCCGGGCGTCGGCGAGTTCCGCGCGTACGGCGGCTGCGGTGTCGGGCATGCGTGTGTCCCCCGTTGTCGTTCGTCTTCGTTGCGCGGTGGTGCCGTGTACGGGCCGCGGGCGAGCGTGCCGCGGCCCGTACACCGGTCGGTCGTCCGGGTCAGCCGGTCGTCCGGGTCAGACGGCGAGCGCCTGGGCGCGGCGCTTCACCTCCGTGCCGCGATTCTCGCTCAGGGCCTGCGCGGGGGTGCCGGGCAGGCTGGGGTCGGGGGTGAAGAGCCACTCCAGCATCTCTTCGTCGGAGAAGCCGTCGTCCCGCAGGAGCGTCAGGGTCCCCGTGAGGCCCTTGACGACCTTCTGCTCGGCCCCGTCGATGAAGGCGGCGGGGACGTGCAGCGCGCGGTTCTCACCACGGCGTACGGCGATGACTTGGCCCTCCTTGACCAGCTGCCGCACGCGTGTCACCTCGACATCGAGCATCTCTGCGATGTCGGGCAGCGTGAGCCAGGCGGGGACGAGAGCATCGATCTTTGCGTCAATCTCGGTCACGTAAACAGCGTGCCATCCCGGACTGACAGTCGGAAGCCGGGCCGGTCCGACTCGGGGGGACGAACTAGGCGATAGCGGCCTTCATCGGGAGAGAAGGGTCCGCCAGCGGCCCGGGATTCATCGGCGTGCCCGACTCGATCAGGCGGCGGCCCTGGGCCAGGTCACGGGGGCGGCCGACCGCGAGAACGGCCACCAGGCGGTCCCCGCGCAGCCAGCAGAAGGTCCAGGCCGGGGTGGCCGGGTCGCCGCGCCACAGGGTCGTGTCGGCGGACGCGTGATGGCCGACGTACTGGACGAAGCGGCCGAACTGCTCGGACCAGAAGTACGGCACCGGGTCGTAGACCGCCGGGGTCTGGCCGACGATGTTCGCGGCGACCGTGCGCGGGCCCTGGAGGGCGTTGTCCCAGTGGTGGACGAGAAGGCGCTCGCCGTACCTTCCCGAAGGGAAGGAGGCGCAGTCGCCGACCGCGTACACGTCCGGCACCGAGGTGCGCAGCCGGTCGTCGGCCACGACCTCGCGGTGGGCGCCCAGCTCGATGCCGGAGTCCGCGAGCCAGCCGGTGGCGGGGCGGGCGCCGATCCCGACCACGACGGCTCCGGCGGGCAGCCGGGTGCCGTCGTCGAGGACCACCGCGCCGGGTTCGACGCGCTCCACGCGCGTGTGCGTGCGCAGCACGGCTCCGGCGTCCGCGTACCAGGCGGCCATCGGCGCGGCCACGTCGGCGGGCAGCGCGCCCGCGAGCGGCCGGTCGGCGGCTTCTACGACGGTCACCGCACAGCCCGCCTCGCGCGCGGCCGTGGCGAACTCGGCGCCGATCCAGCCCGCGCCGACGACCACGATGTCGTGCTGCCGCGCGAGCACCGGCCGCAGCCGCTCGGCGTCGTCCAGGGTGCGCAGCAGATGCACCCCGGGGATGCCGTCGGCGCCCGGCAGCCGGATCGGTTCGGCGCCGGTGGCGAGGACGAGGACGTCGTAGGGCACCGGGCCCTCGGCAGTGTCCAGTTCGTGGTCTCCGGGGCGCAGGCCCGACACCTCGCGCCCGAGCCGGAGTTCGATGCCGAGCGCCTCGAAGTCGACGTCGAAGGCGGAGCCCTCGGCCTTGCCGAGCAGGACGGCCTTGGACAGCGGGGGCCGGTCGTAGGGCTGATGGGGTTCGGCGCCGAGAAGGGTGACGGTGCCGGTGAAGCCCTGTTCGCGCAGGGCGACCGCGGTCTGCACCCCGGCCATGCCCGCGCCGACGACGACCACTCGCCGCCCTGCCCCCGCGCCCTGTCCCCGTGTCTGCTCGCTCATCCGATCACCATAGACACCTGCCAAATCGTCAGTCAGGGGGCGCGTTCAGTGACCTGTTCCACAACACTCGTCCCGCTCCCCGGCTGCGACTCCCACTCCCAGGTCTCGTCGAGACGGTCCCCCGCGCGCGTGCCGACGAGATGCCCGCGTACGACGTCGCCGCCCGCGTACTCGGCCCAGATCTCGCCGTCCTTCTCGTGGTAGGCGAACCGGGTGCGGGTGCCGACCTGACCCGGTGCCTGGTCCGCGACCGGGGCGAGGACGAGACCCTCGAGCGAGCGGACCATGGACGGAGGCTCCCTTACTGGGACATGGGGTACGGGCTAGGGTGGCCAACGTACAAGCACTCGCGGGAGTCCGGACGCACCGGGCTGAGAGGGAGGCTGGCGGCCTCCGACCGTACGAACCTGATCCGGGTCATGCCGGCGAAGGGAGGGGCTGGACGCCCATGCCTACACGTACGTCAGACGTCCTCGTCGTCGGGGGCGGGATCATCGGCCTGGTCACGGCCTGGCGGGCCGCGCAACGCGGGTTCGCCACCGCCGTCGTGGACCCCGACCCGGGCGGCGGGGCCGCGCAGGTGGCCGCCGGGATGCTGGCCGCCGTCACGGAACTGCACTACGGCGAACAGACGCTGCTCGCCCTCAACCTGGCCTCGGCGCAGCGCTACCCGGACTTCGCGGCCGAGCTGACCGACCTCACCGGCCTCGACCTCGGCTACCGGCGCTGCGGCACCCTGGCCGTCGCCCTGGACGCCGACGACCGCGCCCACCTCCGTGAACTGCACGCCCTGCAGCACCGGTCGGGCCTGGACTCCGAGTGGCTGTCCGGGCGCGACTGCCGGCGCCTGGAGCCGATGCTCGCACCGGGGGTGCGCGGGGGGCTCCGGGTCGACGGGGACCACCAGGTCGACCCGCGGCGGCTGGCGGGCGCCCTGGTGGCCGCGTGCGAGCGCGCCGGGGTCGCCTTCCACCGGACGTGGGCCGAGCGGCTCACGGTCGGGCAGGACCGCGCCACGGGGGTCGTCACGCGTGAGGGTGATGTGCTGGGCGCGGACCAGGTGGTGCTCGCGGGCGGCAGCCTCAGCGGGCGGCTTGCCGGGGTCCCAGGCGACGTCCTGCCGCCCGTACGGCCCGTGAAGGGGCAGGTGCTGCGGCTGACCGTGCCGGAGCGGTACGCGCCGTTCCTGAGCAGGACCGTGCGGGCCGTGGTGCGTGGCAGCCACGTCTATCTGGTGCCGCGCGAGAACGGCGAGCTGGTCGTCGGCGCGACCAGCGAGGAACTGGGCTGGGACACCACGGTGACCGCCGGCGGTGTCTACGAACTGCTGCGCGACGCCCACGAGTTGGTCCCCGGGATCACCGAACTGCCGCTCACCGAGACCCGGGCCGGACTGCGCCCGGGCTCCCCCGACAACGCGCCGCTGCTGGGCCCGACCGAACTGCCGGGACTGCTGCTGGCCACCGGGCACTACCGCAACGGCGTGCTGCTCACGCCGGTCACCGGCGACGCCCTCGCACACGCCCTGGCCACCGGCGAACTCCCGGACGAGGCACGCCCGTTCACCCCGAAGCGGTTCGCCCGCGCGGAACGCACGGCACTCGTGGAGCAGCCCGCATGAACGTCTCCGTCAACGGGGAGCCCCGGGTGATCGCGCCCGGCACGGCTCTCGACACCCTTGTGCGCACCCTGGCCCCGTCGCCCTCCGGGGTGGCCGCCGCCCTCAACGAAACCGTCGTCCCGCGCGCGGAGTGGCCCTCGACCTCCCTCTCCGAGGGGGACCGCGTCGAGGTCCTCACCGCCGTCCAAGGAGGCTGACCCATGGCCGACGACCCCTTCGTCCTCGGTGGTACGTCCTTCACGTCCCGGCTGATCATGGGCACCGGGGGCGCGCCCAGCCTCGACGTCCTGGAGCGCGCGCTGGTCGCCTCCGGGACGGAGCTCACGACGGTCGCGATGCGGCGCGTGAACGCTTCCGTGCACGGTTCGGTGCTGTCCGTCCTGGAGCGGCTCGGCATCCGGGTGCTGCCCAACACCGCGGGCTGCTTCACGGCGGGCGAGGCGGTGCTGACGGCCCGGCTCGCGCGGGAGGCGCTCGGGACGGCACTGGTCAAACTTGAGGTGATCGCGGACGAGCGCACCCTGCTGCCCGACCCGATCGAGCTGCTGGACGCCGCCGAGACCCTGGTCGACGACGGGTTCACGGTGCTGCCGTACACGAACGACGATCCCGTGCTGGCGCGGAAGCTGGAGGACGTCGGGTGTGCGGCGATCATGCCCCTGGGGTCGCCGATCGGTTCCGGGCTCGGTATCCGCAATCCGCACAACTTCCAGCTGATCACCGAGCACGCGCGCGTGCCGGTGATTCTGGACGCGGGGGCCGGTACGGCGTCCGACGCGGCGTTCGCGATGGAGCTGGGGTGCGCGGGTGTGATGCTTGCCTCGGCGGTGACGCGGGCGCAGGAGCCGGTGCTGATGGCGTCCGCGATGCGGAGCGCGGTGGAGGCGGGGCGGCTGGCGTTCCGGGCGGGGCGTATCCCCCGTAGGCACTTCGCCGAGGCGTCGTCTCCGACGACCGGCCTGGCCCGTCTGGACCCCGAACGTCCGGCGTTCTGAACTCCCGCTCCCCAGGGTGGGATCCGTCACAGCTCGGCTGCAGTACCGCCCCGAAACTGGCCGAAAAGGCGGTGCTGTCAGCCTCGGCTCGTACACTCACCTGCGTGGATACGACCCTTCATGACCCTCTCGTCGGGCAGTTGCTCGACGGCCGCTATCGCGTCGACGCGCGGATCGCCGTCGGCGGGATGGCCACGGTCTACCGGGCCGTGGACACCCGCCTGGACCGGGTCCTCGCGCTCAAGGTGATGCACCCGACGCTGGCGGCCGACGCCTCCTTCGTCGACCGGTTCATCCGCGAGGCCAAGTCGGTGGCGCGGCTGGCGCATCCGAACGTGGTGCAGGTCTTCGACCAGGGCGCCCAGGGGACGTACGTCTATCTGGCGATGGAGTACGTCGCCGGCTGCACCCTGCGGGACGTGCTGCGCGAGCGCGGGGCGCTGCAGCCGCGTGCCGCGCTGGACATCCTGGAGCCGGTGCTGGCCGCGCTGGGTGCCGCGCACCGGGCCGGGTTCGTGCACCGGGACATGAAGCCGGAGAACGTGCTCATAGGGGACGACGGCCGGGTCAAGGTCGCCGACTTCGGGCTGGTCCGGTCCGTGGACACGGTCACCAGCACCACGGAGAACGTGCTCGGCACGGTCTCGTATCTGGCGCCGGAGCAGATCGAGGGCGGCACGGCGTCCCCCCGGGTCGACGTGTACGCGTGCGGTGTCGTCCTGTACGAGATGCTCACCGGCCAGAAGCCGCACGACGGGGACTCCCCCGCGATCGTGCTCTACAAGCACCTGCACGAGGACGTCCCGCCGCCTTCGGCCGTCGTGCCGGGGCTGGCGTACGAGCTGGACGAGCTGGTCGCCACGGCCACCGCGCGTACCCCGGACATCCGGCCGTACGACGCTGTCTCGCTGTTCGGTCTGGTCCGGGAGGCGCGGGCGGGGCTGAGCGACGAGCAGTTGGACGCGGTGCCGCCGCAGGCGCTGACCTCGGAACATCCCCACTCCGAGAACCGTACGAGTGTGATCCCGCGCTCGCTGACCGTGCCGCGTCCGCTGCCGGTCAACGAGGACGACGAGCCCGGTGACCCGTTCAACCGGACCAGCCGGTTCGAGAGCGGGCCGCCGCTGCCGCCCCGGCGGCGCGACGCACGGCGGCCCCGGCGCGGGCTGCTGGCGGTCATTGCCGCCGTACTGCTAATCATCGGGGTCGGGACGGGCGTCTGGTACATCAACTCCGGCCAGTTCACGAAGGTCCCGCCGCTGCTGGCGAAGACCGAGCCGCAGGCGAAGGAGCGGCTGAAGGAGGCGGGTCTGGACGTCAAGTCGGTGAAGCACGCCTACAGCGACACCGTGAAGCGCGGCACCGTCATCAGCACCGACCCGGTGGCCGGCGCCCGCATCCGGGACAACGACTCGGTGACCCTGACCATCTCGGACGGGCCGGAGACCGTGAAGGTGCCCGATCTGACGGGCTTCGTCCTGGACAAGGCGCAGGCCCTGCTGAAGCAGGACGGGCTGGCGGCCGGCATGGTCACCAAGGAGTTCAGCGACGACGTCCCCAAGAACTTCGTGATCAGCACGGACCCCGAGGCGGGCACCGAGCGCCACGCGGGCTCCGCGATAGCCCTGACCGTCAGCAAGGGCAGCGCGGTCGACGTGCCCGACGTCACCGGTGAGGACCTGGACAACGCGAAGTCGGACCTTCAGGAGGCCGGTCTCACGGTGAAGGTGTCCGACACCGAGGTCACCTCGGAGTACGACGCGGGCCAGGTCGCCCAGCAGACCCCGGCCGGCGACAGCCAGGCCGCCGCGGGCGACACGGTGACGCTGACACTCTCCAAGGGCCCGGAGATGGTCGAGGTCCCGAACGCGGTCGGCGCCAGCGTCGACGCCGCGACGAAGCTCCTTGAGGAGTCCGGCTTCAAGGTCAAGGAGGACCGCGGACTGCTCGGCCTGTTCGGCGACACCGTGAAGAGCCAGTCCGTGGACGCGGGCGAGCAGGCCCCCAAGGGGTCGACGATCACGATCACCATCCGGTGACGGGGGCGGCACGCGCGCGTGACACCCTGGACGGGTGAGCAGCGCGTCCCCCTCCCGCATCCCTTCCCGCAACCCCGTCGGCGGCCATGTCCCGGTGGCCGGCGGTCTCCACTCCGTGGGGCTGTCCTACGCCCGTGAGCTGGCCGCCGAGACCGTGCAGGTCTTCGTCGCCAACCCGCGCGGCTGGGCCACACCGGTCGGGAACCCGCGCCAGGACGAGGAGTTCCGCGCGGTGTGCGCGGCCGAGTCGATCCCGACGTACGTGCACGCGCCGTACCTGATCAACTTCGGCTCGCACACCGAGGCCACCGTAGAAAAATCGGTGGAGTCGCTACGGCATTCGCTCCGGCGGGGACGGGAGATCGGCGCGCTCGGTGTGGTCGTGCACACCGGGAGTGCGACGGGTGGGCGGGAGCGGGCGGTGGCGCTGGCGCAGGTGCGGGAGCGGCTGCTGCCGCTGCTGGACGAACTCACCCATGACGACGACCCGTTCCTGCTGCTGGAGTCGACGGCCGGCCAGGGTTCGTCGCTGTGTTCGCGGACCTGGGACTTCGGGCCGTACTTCGAGGCGCTGGACGCCCATCCGAAGCTGGGCGTGTGCCTGGACACGTGCCACATCTTCGCCGCCGGGCACGATCTGACCGGTCCGAGCGGGATGCACCAGACGCTCGATCTGCTGGTGGACACGGTGGGCGAGGGGCGGCTGAAACTGATCCATGCCAACGACTCCAAGGACGTCGTCGGCGCCCACAAGGACCGCCACGAGAACATCGGTTCCGGGCACATCGGCGAGGAACCGTTCCGCGCGCTGATGACCCACCCGGCGACCGCGGGCGTACCGCTGATCATCGAGACGCCCGGCGGCAGGGAAGGGCACGCGGCGGACGTGGAGCGGCTGAAGAAGCTCAGGGACTCATAGTTCGGGACCCTCGCCGGGCCCCTCCTGGTACGAGTACCGCTGTTCCTTCCACGGGTCCCCGACGTTGTGGTACCCGCGCTCCTCCCAGAACCCGCGCCGGTCGGCCGTCATGTACTCGACGCCCCGGACCCACTTCGGGCCCTTCCAGGCGTACAGGTGGGGGACGACCAGGCGGAGCGGGAAGCCGTGTTCGGCGGTGAGGAGTTCGCCGTCCTTGTGGGTGGCGAAGATGGTGCCGTCGGCGGCGAAGTCGGCGAGCCGGAGGTTGGCGCTGAAGCCGTACTCCGCCCAGACCATGACATGGGTGACGGCGGGTGACGGCGGGGCGGTCTCCAGGATCGTGCGGGCGGGGATGCCGCCCCATTCGGCGCCCAGCATGCTGAACTTCGTGACGCAGTGCAGATCGGCCACGACCGAGTCGTAGGGCAGAGCCGTGAACTCGTCGTGGTTCCAGCAGTGCTTGTCACCGTCGGCCGTGGCGCCGAAGACCCTGAACTCCCAGCGCTCGGGGCGGAACTTGGGGACCGGGCCGTAGTGGGTGACCGGCCAGCCGCGCTGAAGTCGCTGGCCGGGCGGCAGCTCGGACTGTTCGACCCCTCTCTGACCCATGGCTCCATCCTGACAGACGGGGGCCGGTGCACATGACCGGCCCTGGGTGGATTCGGGCAACTCCTACTAAGCATGCACTTACTGGACGGCCTCTTCGCGCCGGTGCAATCATGCGGCGCAACCCGCCAGTTCCCTTGTTTTGGAAGGAGCCTCTGCGATGCAGGGCGACCCCGAGGTCCTCGAGTTCCTGAACGAGCAGCTCACCGGTGAGCTGACCGCGATCAACCAGTACTGGCTGCACTACCGCATCCAGGACAACAACGGCTGGACCAAGCTCGCCAAGTACACGCGTGAAGAATCCATCGACGAGATGAAGCACGCGGACAGGATCACCGAGCGCATCCTGATGCTCGACGGTCTGCCGAACTACCAGCGGCTGTTCCACGTCCGGGTCGGTCAGACGGTCACCGAGATGTTCCAGGCGGACCGGCAGGTGGAGGTCGAGGCGATCGACCGCCTCAAGCGGGGTATCGAGGTGATGCGCGCGAAGGGCGACGTCACGTCCGCGAACATCTTCGAGGACATCCTCGAGGACGAGGAGCACCACATCGACTACCTCGACACGCAGCTCCAGCTGATCGAGCAGCTCGGCGAGGCGCTCTACATCGCGCAGCAGATCGAGCAGCCCAGCTAGGGTCTGCCCCTAAGCGGCTTCGTCCAGTTCGGCGAAGACCGGCGCGCCCTCTTCCACGAGATCGCGGCGCGGGCAGCTGCCGCGGCCGAGGATCGCCTGGATCCGGCGGACGCACGAACCGCAGTCGGTACCGGCCTTGCAGGCGGAGGCGATCTGGCGGGGCGTGCAGGCACCCCCACCCGCGTGCTGCTGGACCTGCGCCTCGGTCACCTGGAAGCAGCTGCAGACGTACACGCGGATTCACCTCCCGCCGGAACTTGATAAGGCCAACCTAACCTTACCCGGCCCGCAGGTCCTGTAAAAGTGCTGTGGGGCGGGGATCGTATGTGATCCCCGCCCCACAGCACTCTGCTGTAACAGGTGAAACGGTTACTGGTCCCTGTACATCTCGGCGACGAGGAAGGCCAGGTCAAGGGACTGGCTGCGGTTGAGGCGCGGGTCGCAGGCCGTCTCGTAGCGCTGGTGCAGGTCGTCGACGAAGATCTCGTCGCCGCCGCCCACACACTCGGTGACATCGTCACCGGTGAGCTCGACGTGGATGCCACCCGGGTGGGTACCGAGGCCCTTGTGGACCTCGAAGAAGCCCTTCACCTCGTCGAGCACGTCGTCGAAGCGGCGGGTCTTGTGACCGGAGGCCGCCTCGTACGTGTTGCCGTGCATCGGGTCGGTGATCCAGGCGACGGTCGCGCCGGACGCGGTGACCTTCTCGACCAGCTCGGGCAGCTTGTCGCGGACCTTGTCCGCGCCCATCCGCACGATGAAGGTGAGGCGGCCGGGCTCGCGGTCCGGGTCGAGGCGCTCGATGTACTGCAGCGCGTCCTCGGCGGTGGTCGTCGGGCCGAGCTTGATGCCGATCGGGTTGCGGATCTGGGAGGCGAACTCGATGTGCGCCCCGTCCAGCTGGCGGGTGCGCTCGCCGATCCACACCATGTGCCCGGAGACGTCGTAGAGCCTGCCGGTGCGGGAGTCGACCCGGGTCAGGGCCGACTCGTAGTCCAGCAGCAGCGCCTCGTGCGAGGAGTAGAACTCGACGGTCTTGAACTCCTCCGGGTCGGTCCCGCAGGCCCGCATGAAGTTCAGCGCGTTGTCGATCTCGCGGGCGAGCTGCTCGTAGCGCTGGCCGGAAGGGGACGACTTCACGAAGTCCTGGTTCCAGGCGTGCACCTGGCGCAGGTCGGCGTAACCACCGGTGGTGAAGGCGCGCACCAGGTTGAGCGTGGAGGCGGACGCGTTGTACATCCGCTTCAGGCGCTCGGGGTCCGGGACGCGGGCCTCCTCGGTGAAGGCGAAGCCGTTGACGGAGTCGCCCCGGTAGGTCGGGAGGGTCACCCCGTCGCGGGTCTCGGTCGACTTGGAGCGCGGCTTGGAGTACTGGCCGGCGATCCGGCCGACCTTGACCACCGGCACCGAGGCGGCGTACGTCAGTACGGCGCCCATCTGGAGCAGGGTCTTCAGCTTGTTGCGGATGTGGTCGGCGGACACCGCGTCGAAGGCCTCGGCACAGTCGCCGCCCTGGAGGAGGAAAGCCTCTCCCTTGGCGACGGCCGCCAACCGGGCACGCAGCTGGTCGCACTCGCCCGCGAAGACGAGCGGCGGATACGACGCGAGGTCCGCGATCACTGCGCGCAGAGCCTCGGTGTCGGGGTACTCGGGCTGCTGCGCCGCGGGCAGGTCTCGCCAGGTGTTGCCAGCGCTGGCGCTGGTCTTAGCGGTCACGGTCACGGACTCAACATTACGGGGTCGTGTCGACCGGTTTTCGCATGGCTCGACAGGTGAGACACCCGCACGCTCAGGTGCGCGTGGGGTAGGGTGCCTCGCATGTTCGCGCACTCGACCCAGAACTGGTGGTGGACCGCTCATCCGGCGGCCCACTGACTGCGCGTACTCCCAGTACTTCGCGAAGGCCGCCTGAGGGCGGCCTTCGGCGTTTCCGGGGCCGTTCCTCACCCATCGATGGCAGAGGAACCATGGACCTGACACAGCTGCTGAACGACGACCGACCGTTCGCCCTGCTGCGCCGCCGCACGCCGGGCCACGACGAGAACACGGTGGAGGTCTTCCTCGGCCCGGTCTCCACCCACGACCGCCTCGCCGACCTCCCCGCCGAGGGCCTGGCCCTGATCCCCTACCGCCAGATCCGCGAGCGCGGCTTCGACGTCCGCGACGACGGCACTCCCCTGGCCTTCCTCACCCCCGAGGAGTCGTACGGCATCCCGCTCGCGGACGCCCTGGACCAGCTGCCCGCGCACGACGTGCGGGTCGAGGGCGGCGGCTTCGACGTCGGCGACGAGGCGTACGGGGAGATCGTCGGGCGGGTGCTGCGGGAGGAGATCGGGCGCGGCGAGGGCGCCAACTTCGTCATCCGGCGGACGTATGAGGGCGAGGTCCCGGGGTACGGCAGGGCCGACGCGCTGGCGCTGTTCCGGCGGCTGCTGGTGGGTGAGCGGGGCGCGTACTGGACGTTCGTCGTGCACACCGGGGAGCGGACGCTCGTGGGTGCGAGCCCCGAGGTGCACGTCCGGATGTCCGGCGGGACGGTCGTCATGAACCCGATCAGCGGGACGTACCGGTATCCGGCGGAGGGGCCGACGCCCGAGCACCTGCTGGATTTCCTGGCCGACGGCAAGGAGATCGAGGAGCTGTCGATGGTCGTCGACGAGGAACTGAAGATGATGTGCACGGTCGGCGACATGGGCGGGGTCGTCGTCGGGCCCCGGCTGAAGGAGATGGCCCATCTCGCGCACACCGAGTACGAGTTGCGCGGCCGGTCCTCGCTGGACGTGCGCGAGGTCCTGAAGGAGACCATGTTCGCGGCCACCGTCACCGGGTCACCGGTACAGAACGCCTGCCGGGTCATCGAACGGCACGAGGCCGGCGGGCGCGGCTACTACGGCGCCGCGCTGGCCCTGCTCGGCCACGACTCCGGCGGCGCCCAGACCCTCGACTCCCCCATCCTCATCCGCACCGCCGACATCGACCCGGCCGGCCGGCTGCGGGTCCCGGTCGGCGCCACCCTCGTCCGCGGCTCCGACCCGGCGAGCGAGGTCGCGGAGACCCGCGCGAAGGCGGCGGGAGTCCTGGCGGCTCTTGGCGTACGACCGTCCCGGCCGGGCGACGAGAGCACCCGCCCCCGGCTCGCCGACGACCCCCGGGTGCGGGCCGCGCTGGACAGCCGCCGCACCTCCCTGGCCCCCTTCTGGCTGCGGATGCAGGAGCGGTCCGAGGAGCTGACCGGGCACGCGCTGGTCGTCGACGGGGAGGACACCTTCACGGCGATGCTCGCGCACGTACTGCGGTCGAGCGGCCTGGAGGTGACCGTGCGCCGGTACGACGAGGCGGAGTTGCGGGAGGCGGTGCTCGCACACGAAGGGCCCGTGGTTCTGGGCCCCGGACCGGGCGACCCCTCGGACATGTCCGACCCGAAGATGCGGTTCCTGCGGGCGCTGACCGCCGAGGCCCTCCGCGAGAACCGGCACGGCGTCCTCGGCGTGTGCCTCGGGCACGAACTGATCGCGGCGGAGCTGGGGTTGGAGATCGTACGCAAGGAGGTTCCGTACCAGGGGGCGCAGACGACGGTCGACCTGTTCGGACGGGAGGAGACCGTCGGCTTCTACAACAGCTTCGTGGCACGGTGCGACGACGAGGCCGCCGCCGAGCTGGGCGCCCACGCTGTGGAGGTCAGCCGTAGCGCGAGTGGTGAAGTGCATGCGCTACGGGGGTTCGGCTTCGCCGGGGTCCAGTTCCACCCCGAGTCGGTGCTGACGCTCAACGGGGCTGCTGTCGTACGGGAGTTGATGGGTCGGCTGCGCGGGACGAGCACGTTCTCGGAGCGGCGGCCGACCGTGTAGTCGAGGACGTTCCGCACGGTGGCGTCGATGATCTGGCCGACGGCGTCCTCGGTGTAGTACGCCTGGTGGGAGGGGACCAGGACGTTCGGGAAGGTGACCAGGCGGGCCAGGGTGTCGTCGTCGACGGCCTCTAGGGACTTGTCGAGGAAGAACAGGCCCGTCTCCGCCCCGTAGACGTCCAGGCCCACGCCCACAAAGCGGCCCTCGCGCAGTTCGGCGACGAGGGCCGCGGTGTCGATCAGGCCGCCGCGGCTGGAGTTGATGAGGATCGCGTCGTCCTTCATCGTCTTCAGGGCGTCGGCCTCGATGAGCCGCTGGATGTCCGGCAGCATCGGGACGTGCAGGGTGACCAGGTCGGACTTGGCGAGGAGCTGTTCCTTGGGAACGTAGGTCATGCCGAGGTCCACACAGGCCGGGTTCTCGGCGACGTCCCAGCCGAGCAGTCGCATGCCGAAAGTCGAAGTCACGGGTGCGGGTCGCGGCGCGGACGATCCGGTGGTTGACGGCCATCGCGGGGGTCCAGGCGAACTCGGCGACGGAGTACGAGCCCCTCCGGGGAGTGGACCGGCGTACTCCAGCACCGTGCATGCCCAGAGTTCAGCCGAAGAACACCCCGACCTCCTCGTACAGCTTCGGGTCCACGGTCTTCAGTTGTGCCGTGGCCTCCGCGATCGGGACGCGGACGATGTCCGTGCCGCGCAGGGCGACCATCTTGCCGAAGTCGCCGTCGCGGACGGCCTCGATGGCGTGCAGGCCGAAGCGGGTGGCGAGCCAGCGGTCGAAGGCGCTGGGGGTGCCGCCGCGCTGGATGTGGCCGAGGACGGTGGTGCGGGCCTCCTTGCCGGTCCGCTTCTCGATCTCCTTGGCCAGCCACTCGCCGACCCCGGACAGCCGGACGTGCCCGAAGGAGTCGAGGGTTCCGTCCTTCAGCACGACATCGCCGTCCTTGGGCATGGCTCCTTCCGCTACGACCACGATCGGGGCGTACGACGCCTTGAAGCGGGAGGTGATCCAGCCGCACACCTGCTCGACGTCGAAGCGCTGCTCGGGGATGAGAATGACGTTGGCGCCGCCGGCCAGGCCGGAGTGGATCGCTATCCAGCCGGCGTGCCGGCCCATGACCTCGCAGACCAGGACCCGCATGTGCGACTCGGCGGTGGTGTGCAGCCGGTCGATGGCCTCGGTGGCGATGCCCACGGCGGTGTCGAAGCCGAAGGTGTAGTCGGTGGCGGACAGGTCGTTGTCGATGGTCTTCGGTACGCCGACGCACGGCACGCCGTACTCGTCCGAGAGCCGCGCGGCCACGCCCAGGGTGTCCTCGCCGCCGATCACGATGAGCGCGTCGACCTCCTGTGCGGCGAGGTTGGCCTTGATGCGGCCGATGCCGTTCTCCAGCTTCAGCGGGTTGGTGCGGGAGGAGCCGAGGATCGTGCCGCCGCGGGGCAGGATGCCGCGCACGGCGGGGATGTCGAGACGAACGGTGTCGCCTTCGAGCGGACCTCGCCAGCCGTCCCGGTAGCCGACGAAGTCGTAGCCGAACTCCTGGACGCCCTTGCGGACGATGCCCCGGATGACGGCGTTGAGTCCGGGGCAGTCGCCGCCTCCGGTCAGTACTCCGACGCGCATGGAAATATCCCTTCGCCGCAGTTTCCTGTGACAGCCACGCTAGTGGTGATCCAGGTCACAGAGGGATGGGCGGGAAGGTCAATTCACCTGAATTGTGGGGTAGTTGATCTACGCGTCGTCCAGGCCGCGTTCTATCGCGTACCGCACCAGCTCCACCCGGTTGTGCAACTGGAGCTTGCCCAGGGTGTTCTGGACGTGGTTCTGGACCGTGCGGTGCGAGATGACCAGGCGCTCGGCGATCTGCTTGTAGCTCAGGCCCTTGGCGACCAGGCGCAGCACCTCGGTCTCGCGGTCGGTGAGTTGGGGCGCCTTGGGCTCGTCGCTGCCGGCGGCCGGTACCGGGTCCGAGGCCAGGCGGCGGTACTCGCCGAGGACCAGTCCGGCCAGCCCGGGGGTGAACACCGGGTCACCGACCGCCGTCCGGCGCACCGCGTCCAACAGCTCCTCCGTGGACGCCGACTTGAGCAGATAGCCGGTCGCGCCCGACTTCACCGCCTCCAGTACGTCGGCGTGCTCACCGCTCGCCGAGAGGACCAGGACGCGCAACGCCGGGTTGGCGCCCACCAGTTCCTTGCAGACCTGGACGCCGGGCAGCACCGGCAGGTTCAGGTCGAGGACCAGGACGTCCGGGGCGGCGGCCCGTGCCCGGCGTACCGCCTGCTCGCCGTCCCCGGCGGTGGCGACCACGTCGAAGCCGGACTCGGCCAGGTCGCGGGCGACCGCGTCGCGCCACATCGGATGGTCGTCGACCACCATGACCCTGATCGGGCCCCGCTGCTCACTCATCGTGTCCCCGCCTTCCCCCGCGCTTTCGGTACCTTCAGCTCAACTTCCGTGCCCTGCCCGGGAATCGAGACCAGCTCGGCGCTGCCGCCGAGGTCCCGCAGCCGGCCCCGGATCGACAGGGCGACCCCGAGCCGCCCCTCCCCCTCGGCCTGCGCCAGCCGCCCCTCGGGGATGCCGGGCCCGTCGTCCCGTACGGTCACCACGACCTCCCCGGGCTCGTCCTCGACCAGGATCCAGGCACGGGCGTCCGCACCGGCATGCCTGCGCACATTGTCCAGGGCGGCACCGACAGCAGCGGCCAGCTCCTTCGCGGCGGGCGCGGGCAGCGGCACCGGGGCACCGGGCTCGGCGAAACTCACCGTCGCGGCGGCGTAAGGGGCGAGCAGCGACCGAAGATCGACCGGACCGTCGTCGTCATCGGGTTCCACTTCCACGGCTCTCACGACCGCGCCCTCGGCCGCGTCCAGCGACACCCGGGAGACGGGCACCAGACCGCCGGAGACCAGGGTGCGCAGCGCGATCTCCTGCTCGCCCGCCATCCGGCCCAGTTCGCCCGCCTCGCCGCCGAGCACGGCACCGCGCCGCTGCACCATGGCCAGCACCTGGAGGACACCGTCGTGGATGTCCCGGGCGAGCCGCTCCCGTTCCCGGGTGGTGGCCTCGATCTCCAGGGCGCGGGCGAGGGTGCGCTCGGAGGCGCGGGCGACCTCCACGACGTAGCCGATCGCGATGGAGGCGACCCAGACGAGGACCACGTTGTGGACGGTGTCGCGGGCCGGGGAGCCGCGCTCGATCAGGTTGGCGACGGCGACCGGGGTGGAGGCGAACGCGGCCCAGCGCCAGCCGCCCTTGATGGCGAACGCGAGGACCGAGCCGGCGGTCCATATCGACGGCAGGGTGGGGCCGCCGCTGTCTATGTGGTGGTCGTTGGCCGCGAGCGGAGTGAGGACGATGCCGGTCAGCGCGATCGCGAGGTCGACGGCGAGGAAGCGCTTGGTGCAGGCGACCGCGCTCTGCACGCGGGGCAGGGTGGCGAGCGTCCAGACGAACAGGACGACGTAGAAGGCGATGGCGATGCCCGGACGGTCGAACTGGTCGTACTCGGAGGCGAACAGCCCGACCGCGTAGAACATGGTCAGCACCCGGTAGCCGCTCAGGGCACGCCACAGTGGCTGCTCGACGGACATCCTGATGACACGCACCTGCTTGGCCATCTTCCCCACCCCCGACACAGACCGTCCCACCTAGGGGCCGGTCTGTTCCTTCTCCGCTTGTGCGAGCGCGGCCTTGGTGGCCCTGTCCGCTTCCTTCTCGGCCTTCGCCGCGTCCGCGAGCTGCCGCTTGGCGGCCGTCGCGTAGATGTCGACATACTCCTGGCCGGAGAGCTTCATGATTTCGTACATGACCTCGTCGGTCACGGCGCGCAGCACGAAACGGTCGTGCTCCATGCCGTTGTACCGGCTGAAGTCGAGCGGCTTGCCGATCCGGATGCCCGGGCGCATCAGCTTCGGCACGACCTTGCCGGGCGGCTGGATCTTCTCCGTGTCGATCATCGCGACCGGGATCACCGGGGCACCGCTGGCGAGCGCCACGCGCGCGAGGCCGCCGGGTTTGCCGCGGTACAGGCGGCCGTCCGGGGAGCGCGTGCCCTCCGGATAGATACCGAACAGCTCACCGCGCTCCAGGACGTCGAGCCCGGCCTTGATCGCGGCCTCGCCGGCCCCGCGCGCACCTGAGCGGTCCACCGGGAGCTGGCCGGCCCCCTTGAAGAACGCGGCCGTCAGCTTGCCCTTCACCCCGGGCGTGGTGAAGTACTCGGCCTTCGCGATGAAGGTCACCTTGCGGTTGAGGACCGCGGGCAGGAAGAACGAGTCCGAGAACGAGAGGTGATTGCTCGCCAGGATGGCGGCACCCTCCGCCGGAATGTTCTCGAGGCCCTCCACCCACGGCCGGAAGGCGACCTTCAGCGGCCCACCGATGGCGACCTTCATCGTGCCGTACAACAACCGAGTGCCTCCTGTGCTCGTCGATCAGACCTTAACCCGGAGCACCGTCAAAGGACCCGACGGCCCTGGTCGGTGTCAGTGCGGTCGCGTACGGTTAACCGCACCTGGACTCGTTCACGCCTCACTCACGCACACCCTTCTCATGAACATGAACACGCCCCTCTCATGAACAGGAGACCGAAGGTGCCGGTCCTCCCCGGAGCCGAGCCGTACCGCCACGAGGGCGGGGAGGCCGGAGTTCTCCTCTGCCACGGCTTCACCGGTTCCCCGCAGTCGCTGCGCCCCTGGGCGGAGTATCTGGCCGAGCGCGGCCTCACCGTCTCGCTGCCGCTGCTGCCCGGGCACGGCACCCGCTGGGAGGACATGCAGCTCACCGGCTGGCAGGACTGGTACGCGGAGGTGGACCGCGAGCTGCGCGCCCTGCGCGAGCGCTGCTCGCAGGTCTTCGTCGCGGGCCTGTCCATGGGCGGCGCACTGGCCCTGCGGCTGGCCGCCAAGCACGGCGACGAGGTCAGCGGCGTCGTGGTCGTCAACCCCGGTATCAAGGTGCACGGCCTCGCCGCGTACGCCCTTCCGGTGGCCCGCCATCTGGTGCGTACGGCGCCGGGTATCGCCAGCGACATCGCGAAGGAGGGCAGCGACGAGGTCGGCTACGACAAGGTGCCGCTGCACTCCGCGCACTCGCTGCGCAATTTCTTCCGGCTGGTCGACCGCGAGCTCCCGCAGGTCACCCAGCCGCTCCTGCTGCTGCACAGCGCCCAGGACCATGTGGTGCCGCCGGCCGACTCGGCCCGTGTCCTCAGTCGCGTTTCCTCGGCCGACGTGACGGAAATCCTGCTGGAACAGAGCTACCACGTCGCGACGTTGGACCACGACGCGGACCGGATTTTCGAGGAGAGCTTCACGTTCATCGGCCGGCTCGCACCCAGTGTCGGCAAGCAGGCGTCCGACACGGGCCGGGTGAGCGAGCAGGAAGGGACGGCCACAGGTGGCTGAGCACGACTCCGACCGCGAGGGCCTCGAACCGGACGAGCAGGGCGTCCCGTTCGACGAGGAGGCCGCGTGGGCCGCGATCGTCGCCGGATACGGCGACGAGCCCAAGGACCCGCCGGGCGCCAAGCCGTTCAAGTCGATCGAGGACCTGGCGCTGCTCGACCCCGAGAAGAACGACGAACAGCCCCAGGCCAAGGAGCAGGACAAGGGCACGGAGGAGCCGGCACCCGCCAAGCCGCTGGGCAGCTCCGTCTCCTTCGCGCCCGGCGTCGGCGGCCCCCGTGACTACACCGCGCCGGACTCCTCCGAGGAGGACTTCGACGAGGACGACGAGGGCCACTTCGTGCCGCCGGAGCCGCCTCCGCTGCCGGCCGCCGACACGACGGCCAAGTTCGCCTGGCTCGGGGTGATCGGCGGCCCGATCCTGCTGCTGCTTGCGGTGCTGCTCGGCTGGGACATGACCTGGTGGCTGGCGACCGTCGGCATCGGCGGCTTCCTGGGCGGCTTCGGCACGCTGGTGATGCGGATGCGGACGGACGACGAGGAGGGGGACGACCCCGGGCGCGGGGCCGTCGTCTGACTCGCGGGGATTCCGAGGGCGGCTAGTTCGCGGGCACTTTGAGGGCGGCCAGGACCGGGAAGTGGTCCGTGGCCGCCCTCACATCTGTCTCCGTCACTCCCGGCTGCTCCGACGGCACCCCGCAGCCCAGCACCTCGACGCCCTGCGTGGCGAAGATCGCGTCGATGCGCTGGAAGGGGTTGCCGGGGGTCCAGGTGTACTCGTCGCCCCAGGGTGAGGTGGCCCAGCAGTCCTGGAGGTCCTTGGCCAGCCGGGTGAAGGTGCGGCCGCCCGGGCGGTCGTTGAGGTCGCCGCCCGCGATCGCGTGGTCCACGCCCATGCCGGCCAGCCGGTCGAGGAGCATGCCGCCCTGGTCGTAGCGCTCGTCGTCGCGGAGGCTGAGGTGGCAGCTGAGGACGCCGAGCCGGGCGGCGCCGAAGCGGACGACCGCGGTCGCGAAGCCGCGGCGGTGTTCGCCGGGGGTGAGCGGGAGGAGTACGTCCTCGGTGCGCTCGACCGTGGCGCGGAGGGAACAGAGCAGGGCCGGGCCGGCGGCGGTGCCTCCGCCGGAGAGGACGACCAGGTCGGACGCGGAGGCCAGGCGGGCGAGTTTCTTGCGCCAGCGGAAGAAGCGGGGGGCTTCCTGGATGAGGACGAGGTCCGGGGCGCAGGCGCGGATCACCCGGGCCAGGGCGTCTGTGTCGTCGCGCATCGAGCGGATGTTGTAGCTCAGGACGCGGATGATCGCGGAACCGTCGGATTCGGTGCGGGAGTTGGGGAGCGGCGCCATGTGGATCAATTTACGCGCCGATGGAAAAGGCCGCGCGTCCAACGGCTCGGGGCGCGAGGTTCGTGTGCGACTGCCGGTCCGATGTGGCTGGTCGCGCCCACGCGGCGGTAGCCGCAAATCGACTACCGCCCCGCGCCCCTGGTGGGCACAATTACCGGCGTCTACATGATCGGGTCGGGTTCCCTCGCCAAGTCCGCCGCGCCGACCATGCCCGCCTTGTTGCCCAGTTGGGCGGCGATCACGTCGGCCACCGGGCGCCAGTTGCCGCCCACCAGCCAGCGTTTGTAGGACTTGCGGATCGGGTCGAGGACCAGTTCGCCCTCGTCCGAGAGGCCGCCGCCGACGATGAACGCGGAGGGGTCGAAGAGGGAGGCCAGGTCGGCGAGGCCGGCGCCGGCCCAGCGGGCCAGCTCGCGGTAGGAGTCGACGGCGACCGGGTCGCCCTGCCGGGCGGCCATGGAGATGTGCTTGCCCTCGATGCCCTCTGGGGTGCCGTCGCCGAGCGAGAGCAGGACGTCCGCGGCCTCGGGGGTCGCGTTGGCGCGCTGCTTCGCGTAGCGCACGAGCGCGCGGCCCGACGCGTACTGCTCCCAGCAGCCCTGTGAGCCGCAGCCGCACAGCAGGCCGTCCGGCACCATGCGGATGTGGCCGAATTCCGCGGCCACCCCGAAGTGCCCGCGCCGCAGCTTGTTGCCGATGATGATGCCGCCGCCGAGGCCGGTGCCGAGGGTGATGCAGATGACGTTGCGGTGGCCCTTGCCGGCGCCGAACTTGTACTCGCCCCAGGCCGCGGCGTTCGCGTCGTTCTCCACGACGACGGGGAGGCCCACGCGGGCTTCGACCTTCTCCTTCAGCGGCTCCTGGCGCCAGTCGATGTTCGGCGCGAAGTAGACCGTGGAGCGCTGGCGGTTGACGTACCCTGCCGCGCCGATGCCCACGCCCACGATCTCGTGCCCGGCGCGCGCTCCTTCGACGGCGGCGGCGATGGCGTCGACGATGCCCTCGGGCGTGCCCGGAGTGGGCACCTGGTGGGTCGACAGGATGTTGCCTTCCTCATCGACCACGCCGGCCGCGATCTTGGTGCCGCCGATGTCGACGCCGATGGTGAGTCCCATGAATCCCTCAGTTTCGGTCGAGCCCCGCTACGGCCCACCGTACCCGAGGGGCCGACGTCGGATTCGCGACGTCGGTCCGGAGGACGGGACCCGTCACCACCGTGCGGACGGGACGGCGGCGGCGGACCCTCGGGACTGGCTAGTCGAGGTCGATGCGCTCCCCGGGGCCGGAGTCGTCGCCGGGGTCGCGCAGGTTCTTCAGTTCGCTGTCGCGGGCCGTCCAGCGCTGTTCCTGTGCCTGGACGGCGGAGCGGTACGCGGCGAGCAGTTCGCTGCCGGCCGCCGCGAGGTGGTCGAAGACGTCCGGGTTGCGTTCGATGACGGGCTCGACGGCGGCCTTGGCCTGCTGGACGACCTGCTTGACCACCTGCTGGGCGGCCGGTCCCGCGACCTGGCCGAGCAGCGGGGACTGGAGGCCGGACAGCTTGTCCGTGACGGTGTCGACGAGCTTGCGCAGTTCCTCTGCGGCCGAGCCCGGGGGCGGGCCGTACTGGGTGCGGCGGCGGGCCTTCTCCGCCGCGAGGTCTTCAGCGGCCGCCGTCGCCCAGGCGTCGGCGTCGGTCGCCCGCACCTCGTCGAGCGCCTCTTCCTCGCCGGCCTCGTACGGGGGGAGCTCTTCGCTCATGACGGACTCCTGACTACGGTTCGTCTCTACGACGTTACCCGAATGGGCGTACGTGCTTCACGTCTCCGCACGCACCAATGCTCACCTTCCCTGCGGCCACAGGCCCGGGTCGGGCGTGAAGCGGATGCGCAGCTCGCCCTCGCGCAGGGCGGCGCCGGCCACGGTGCAGCGGCGCAGGGCCGACGGCAACGGCACGATACGGCGGAACTGCCCGACGGTGACCACGAGTTCGTCGCCGCGGCGGACGAGGTCCAGCTCGTCCCGTATCGCGCCGGGCAGCAGGATGTGCCAGACCAGAACGCCGTCCTCGGCCAGCTCGTCGGTCACGGGCCACTCGATCGTGGAACCGGTCGCGTTGACACCGGGCACGGCGAGCGCGGCGAGGTCGTCGCTGCCGCGCGGGTCGTGGCCGAGGTGGCGGACGTGCCGGACGTCGTACGTGCCCTGCCACTCGTCCAGGGTCTTGCGCTGCTGGGCGTTGAGGGCGGCGAGCCAGGTGTCCTCGACGGACTCCGGGAGCACCCGGTTGGCGATCAGCACGTCGGGGCGCAGTCCGCGCAGGGCGAGGGCGAGACCAGCCGCGCGCACGGCGTCGGCGCCGGCCGGTCCGGGTTCGGCGACCAGGCGTACGGAGGTGTTGCGGTCGGCGAGGACCGCCTCGACCGCGGCCAGTTCCACGTCCCAGCGGCCCGCGGTGTCGTAGAGCCACTCCGAGGGCATCGGGACGCCGGCGAGGCGGCCGAGGACCGGGCGCAGGGCGCGGGCCGCCTGGCGCTCCGCGGGGAGGAGGCGGCGGAGGTAGCGGCGGAGTTCCTCGGGGAGGGCGAGGAGGGCGAGCGCGTGAGGGGTGGGCGGGAGGTCGACCACGAGCAGGTCGTAGGCCTCCGACAGGGCCGCGTCGCGCAGGGCGCGGAGCAGGGCCAGTTCCTCGGCGCCGGGGAGGGGGGTGAGTTCCTCCGCGTCCAGGCGTGCGGCGCCCAGGAGTTCGAGGGCGGAGGAGGCCCGGGTCTGGAAGGCGGTGAGGTCGGTGCGGAACGACTCCGTGGCGTCGGGGCGCCAGGCGGTGAGGTGTTCGGTGACCTGCACGGGGGCCGCTCCTGTCGGCACGCCCAGGGCCGCGCCGAGGGCGTCGCCGCGGTCGGCACCCAGGAGGAGTGTCCGGGTGCCGGTGCCTGCGGCGGCTTGTGCGGTGGCTGCGGCGACGGTGCTGCGGCCGCTGCCGCCTGGGCCGGTGATCAGGAGGGTGCGCATATGAGTGAACGGTAGTCGGTCGCTGGGGGTTGGGCGCCGTTGCCGGGGGCTCCGCTCCCGGGCCCCGTCGGCCCTGAAGGGGCCTCGTCCTCGAACGCCGGACGGGCTGACACACACGCCCGCTTACTTCTCCCCCGACTCCACCCGCTTCTTCAGCCCCGCCAGCGCCCGGTCGATGATGACCTTCTCCGCCTTGCGCTTGATCATGCCCAGCATGGGGATCTTGACGTCCACGGTGAGGAGGTAGGTGACCTCGGTGGCACCCGCGGCCGTGGGCTTGAGGAGGTAGGAGCCGTCCAGGGAACGCAGCATCTGGGACTTGACGAGGGTCCAGGAGACCTCGTTGTCGCCGGTCCAGGTGTACGCGAGGACCTGGTCGTCCTTGATCGCGCCGGCGTCCATGACGAGTCGGACCTGTTCGGCGCGGCCCCGTTCGTCGGTCTTGAGGACGTCCGCCTCCTTCACCTCGCCGGTCCAGTCCGGGTAGCGGGCGAAGTCGGCGATCACCTCCATGACGTCGGCCGGTGCCGCCTCGATCGTGATGCTCGAACTGGTGTGTTCCGCCATCGCTGTGGCTCCTCCAGATGCGGACCGGCAGGGCGTCGTCGTCGTGCGCTTGTGCGTGCAGCGTGAAGGCTACCTCCCCGCCAACCCCCTTACCGCACCCCCTACCTGCGGCCATCAGGAGGAGGTCACCACTCCAGCGCCCAGGGCTTCCCGCTCCCCGCGAAGTGCCCCACGTTCACGCACTCCGTCGCCCCGATCCGCATCCTGCGCACCAGCGGCTGGTGGACGTGGCCGAACAGTGAATAGCGGGGCCCGGTGCGGCGGATCGCGTCCAGGAGGGCCCGGCTGCCGCGCTCGAAACGGCGCGCGACGGTGTCGTAGACCAGCTCGGGCACCTCGGGCGGGATGTGGGTGCACAGGACGTCGACCTCGCCGACGGCCTCGATCTTGGCGGCGTACTCCTCGTCGCTGATCTCGTACGGGGTGCGCATGGGGGTGCGCAGGCCGCCGCCGACGAAGCCGAACGTCCAGCCGCCGATCTCGACGCGTTCGCCGTCGAGCACGGTCGTTCCGGGTTCGGCGTACTCGGGCCACAGGGTCGGCATGTCGACATTGCCGTAGGTGGCGTACGTCGGGGCGGGGAAGGCGGCGAACATCTCCGCGTACTGCTTGCGGACCGCCTTCTCGATGAGGGCCGCGCGGTCCCCGCCGACCGTGTTCCAGAGGCGGGCGCCGAGTTCGCGGGCCTCCTCGAAGCGGCGGGCGGTGCGCAGCTCGACCAGGCGGTCGGCGTTCTCCTCGCCGAACAGTTCGGGGAAGATGCCGCGCGCGTGGTCGGCGTAGTCGAGGAAGAGGACCAGGTCGCCCAGGCAGATCAGGGCGTCGGCACCCTCGCCGGCTCCGGCCAGGTCGCGGGCGTTGCCGTGCACGTCGCTGACCACATGTACGCGCGTCCGGGAGTTACCGGATGGTGTGGGTGCCATGACGATCAAGCGTAGGCGTGTGCGGCAAACGTGAACAGTGGCGGCCCCGCTTGCCGTTACTGGCCAGTCAAGAAAGGGGTGGACTACTGTGCGCGAGGAAACACCAATCTGTGTGACGCAGCGAACATCTCGCCGGGCCCCCCTGTCGTAGGAGCCATACCGGCGGGTAACGTCCGGGCAGTCCAGTCGTGCTCAGGATTTCAACCACCGGGTCCTGACGCACCTGCCCGAGCCTTGGACCGGACCGTCGCATCACACAACGTCGTGGCGCCGGCGCCCCTATGAGGAGCAGCAGTCTTGCGCGAGTTCAGCCTTCCGGCTTTGTACGAGGTCCCTGCGGACGGCAATCTGACCGACATCGTCCGCAGAAACGCCGCGCAGCACCCAGATGTCGCCGTCATCGCCCGCAAGGCGAACAGCGGCTGGCAGGACGTGACCGCCACGGTCTTCCTCGCCGAGGTGCACGCCGCCGCCAAGGGGCTCATCGCCTCCGGTGTCCAGCCCGGCGACCGGGTCGGGCTGATGTCCCGCACGCGGTACGAGTGGACGCTGCTCGACTTCGCGATCTGGTGTGCGGGCGCGATCACCGTGCCGGTGTACGAGACCAGCTCGCCGGAGCAGGTGCAGTGGATCCTGAGCGACTCGGGGGCCACCGCGCTCGTCGTGGAGCAGGACGGGCACGCCGCCGCCGTCGAGTCGGTGCGTGACCGGCTGCCCGCGCTCAAGCACGTCTGGCAGATCGACGCCGGCGCGATCGACGAGCTGGGCCGCGCGGGCAAGGACGTCTCGGACGCGACCGTCGAGGAGCGCAGCTCGCAGGCGAAGGCCGACGACCCGGCGACCATCGTGTACACGAGTGGCACCACCGGCCGGCCCAAGGGCTGTGTGCTCACCCACCGCAGCTTCTTCGCGGAGTGCGGCAACATCGTGGAGCGGCTGCGCCCGCTGTTCCGCACCGGCGAGTGCTCGGTGCTGCTGTTCCTGCCGCTCGCGCACGTCTTCGGGCGGCTGGTGCAGATCGCGCCGATGATGGCGCCGATCAAGCTGGGCCTGGTCCCGGACATCAAGAACCTCACCGACGAACTCGCCTCGTTCCGGCCGACGTTGATCCTCGGTGTGCCGCGTGTCTTCGAGAAGGTCTACAACTCGGCGCGCGCCAAGGCGCAGGCGGACGGCAAGGGCAAGATCTTCGACAAGGCGGCCGACACCGCGATCGCGTACAGCCGCGCGCTGGACACGCCGTCGGGTCCGTCCCTCGGTCTGAAGATCAAGTACAGGACCTTCGACAAGCTCGTCTACAGCAAGCTGCGCGCTGTCCTCGGCGGGCGGGGCGAGTACGCGATCTCCGGCGGCGCCCCGCTGGGCGAGCGGCTGGGGCACTTCTTCCGGGGCATCGGCTTCACCGTCCTTGAGGGGTACGGGCTCACCGAGTCCTGTGCCGCCACGGCCTTCAACCCCTGGGACCGCACGAAGATCGGCACGGTCGGGCAGCCGCTGCCCGGCTCCGTCGTGCGCATCGCGGACGACGGCGAGGTGCTGCTGCACGGCGAGCACCTGTTCAAGGGCTACTGGAACAACGAGGCGGCCACGGCCGAGGCGCTGGCCGACGGCTGGTTCCACACCGGGGACATCGGCACCCTCGACGAGGACGGCTACCTCAGGATCACCGGCCGCAAGAAGGAGATCATCGTCACCGCGGGCGGCAAGAACGTCGCCCCGGCCGTGATCGAGGACCGCATCCGCGCGCACGCGCTGGTCGCGGAGTGCATGGTCGTCGGGGACGGGCGGCCCTTCGTGGGCGCGCTGGTCACCATCGACGACGAGTTCCTGGGCCGCTGGGCGGCCGAGCACGGCAAGCCGGCGGGTTCCACCGCGGCGTCGCTGCGGGACGACCCGGATCTGGTGCAGGCGATCCAGGACGCCGTCGACGACGGCAACGCCGCGGTGTCGAAGGCGGAATCGGTGCGGAAGTTCCGCATTCTGTCCTCCCAGTTCACGGAGGAGTCGGGCCACCTGACGCCGTCACTGAAGCTCAAGCGCAATGTGGTGGCGAAGGACTACGCGGACGAGATCGAGGCCATCTACCAGAAGTAGAGGGCAAGTCGGGTCACATGTCCTCGGCGAGGACCCGTTCCATCGTGCGTTCGGCGAGCGCGGTGATCGTGACGAACGGGTTCACGCCGATGTTGCCGGGCACCAGCGAACCGTCCGTGATGTACAGCTTCGAATACCCCTTCACCCGGCCGTAGTTGTCGGTCGCCTTGCCCAACACGCAGCCGCCCAGCGGGTGGTAGCAGAAGTCGTCCGCGAACACCTTGCTGGTGGAGCCGAACAGGTCGTACCGGTAGAGCGTCGCGTTGGCCGAGTTGATCCGGTCGAACAGCTTCTTGGCCATGGCGACCGAGACCGCGCTCTGGGCCGCGGTCCAGCCCAGCTTCACCGTGCCGCTCGCCGAGTCGTAGGTGAAGGAGGCCCGTTGGGGGTTCTTGGTGATCGCCAGATAGAGACTCACCCAGGTCTCGAACCCGATGGGCAGTGGGGCGATCTCCGCGAAGACCGGGTTGTCGGTGTTGGACCAGTCGTCGATGCCCATGACCGGCATGGTCGCCTGGTTGGCACCGGTGGTGTCCCAGATGTGGTTGGCGCGGCCCACCATGGTGTTGCCGTTGGGCCCCCAGCCCGCCCCGACCGTGGCGTCCAGCGCGGGCAGGGTGCCGGTGTCCCGGGCGCGGACGAGGAGTTCGGTGGTGCCGAGGCTGCCGCCGCCGAGGAACAGATAGGTGCAGCTGTACTGCTTGGTCTCGACGACCGCGCCGGCGTTGTCGATCCGGTCGACGGTCAGCAGGTACGACCCGTCGCTCGCCCGGGTGACGGCCTTCACCTTCTCCATGGTGTGGATCGTGACCCTGCCGGTGCCGAGCGCCGAGGCGAGGTAGGTCTTGTCGAGGCTCTTCTTGCCGTAGTTGTTGCCGTAGATGACCTCCTGGGCGAGCGCGGACTTGGTGGCGGTGCCGGCCGCCTCCTGCTGCATGTACCCGAAGTCGTAGACGTTGGGCACGAAGGTGGTCGTCAGGCCGGTGTTCGTGGCGGCCTTCCGCGAGGTGCGGGTGAACTGGTACCACTCGGTCGACTCGAACCACGTCGGGTCGACGGTGTTGACGCCGAGCATGGTGCGGGCGCGCGGGAAGTACGTGTTGTACATCGCGGTCGCGTCCACGGTGGGGAACTGCTCGGTGAAGTACGACTGGCGCGGGGTGACCGCCATCCCGCCGTTGACCAGCGAGCCGCCGCCGACGCCCCGGCCGACGTAGACGGACATGTTGTCGTAGTGCACACGGTCCAGGACGCCCGGGTACGGGGTGATGTCCTTGTTGACGACGTCCAGCCAGAGGAAGCTCGCGAGCGGGGCCTCGGTGCGGGTCTTGAACCACATCGATCGCTGGTCCGGGTTGGCGGTGTTGCAGAAGACCTTGCCGTCGGAGCCGGGGGTGTTCCAGAGCCTGCCCATCTCCAGGACGAGGGTGGTGAGGCCGGCCTGGCCGAGGCGGAGGGCGGCGACCGCGCCGCCGTAGCCGGAGCCGACGACGATCGCGGGGGCGGTTTCGACGGCCGCGGGTTCGACCGCCTGCGCCGACTGGAGGCCGATTCGGGTGAGACCGGCCGCGGCGGCGGTCTGGAGGGCGATCATGCCCAGTATTTGACGTCTCGTCAGCTGATGCTGCGTCAGTTTTGCTGTCATGCGCGCAGCATGTGCGGATTATTCGGTTCCGCCAAGGGGCTGCGCCGGTTTTGGGGTGCCGTAGGGGGTGCGGTGGTCGGGCGGGTGCGGGTGCGTGGGTGGCTGGTCGCGCAGTTCCCCGCGCCCCTAAAGACAGGGGGTTCGCCTGGGGCTTTTAGGGGCGCGGGGAACTGCGCGACCAGCCCCCACAACCCGCACCCGCCCTGATCGATCAACTGGCACCCCGGATGGCGCCCCTAGAGCAGCGCCCTCAGCCTCTCCGCCAGGAGATCCCACCGCCACTTCTCCTCGACCCACTGCCGCCCCCGCTCCCCCATGTTCCGGCGCAGCTCCGGGTCCCCGAGCAGCGCGACGATCCGGTCGGCGGCCTCCTCCGGTGACCCGCCGCGCACCACCCACCCGGTCTCGCCGTCGAGCACCGCGTCGGGCGCGCCGCCGGAGTCACCGGCGACGACGGGCAGCCCGGTGGCCGACGCCTCCAGGTAGACGATCCCGAGCCCCTCGACGTCGAGCCCGCCGCGCCGGGTCCGGCAGGGCATCGCGAAGACGTCACCGGCGCCGTAGTGCGCGGGCAGCTCGGCCCAGGGCACGGCCCCCGTGAAGCGCACGGAGTCGCCGACGCCGGTCTCGCGCACGAGCCGCCGCAGCTCCTTCTCGTACGGTCCGCCGCCCACGATCAGCAGGACGGCGTCGGGCTGCCGGGCCAGGATGCGCGGCATGGCGAGGATCAGCGTGTCCTGCCCCTTGCGCGGCACGAGCCGCGACACGCACACGACGACGGGCCGCTCGGTCAGCCCGAGCCGCGCCCGCACCTCGGCGCCACCGGAACCCGGATGGAAGACCTTCTCGTCCACGCCCGGCGGCAGTTGAACCATCCGCCCGGCCGCCTCCGGGCTCAGCGCACCGGCGATCCGCGACCGGGTGTACTCCCCGAGGTAGGTGACGGTGTCCGTCGACTCCCCGATGCGGTGCAGGAGTTGACGCGAAGCGGGCAACTGCGCCCATCCGGCCTCGTGCCCGTGCGTGGTGGCCACCAGCCGCTCGGCACCGGCCTTCCGCAGCGCCGGCGCCATCAGCCCGAGCGGCGCCGCCGCCCCGAACCACACCGCCGTACACCCGTGTTCGCGCAGCAGCCCGACGGCTCTGCGGGTCGCCGCGGGCGTCGGCAGCAGCATGGTCGTGGCATCCCGTACGACCTTGAAGGGCTGCTCGGCGTCGAAGGCGGCGGTCGCCTCGGCGCCCTCTCGGCCGCGCTTCCAGGTCGAGGCGTAGACGACGAGCCGCTCGGGCTCCAGCCGCAGCGCCATGTTGTGCAGGAAGGCCTGGATGCCCCCGGGCCGGGGCGGAAAGTCATTGGTCACGATCAGGGTCTTGCGCACGCGGCAGACCCTACCGGGCGGGGGTTCACAGCTCGGCACGGCCGCGCTTCATGGCCATCGCACAGCAGGTCGGGAGAACATGTGGCCCTCACCCGGCAGGCACGGCACGGAACAGGGGCTCAGGTGGAGATCGCGGGCGCGAGACGGCGGCTGGCAGTGCTGCTGGGGACCTGGGGCCTGACCCGGATCGTTCTGCTGCTGTTCGTCTTCAAGGTGTTCGTGTTCCCCGGCCCGGACGTCACCAGCGATGTGTCGGTGATCTACCAGGGCTGGTACGAGACCCTGCGGCACGGCAGCTTCCCGCTGGACGACGTCACCTGGCAGTACCCGCCCGCCGCCGCCCTCCCGATCCTCTCCCCCGCCCTGCTGGGCTTCCTCGACTACGCGTCCGCGTTCTTCGTCCTCGCCTTCCTCGCCGACCTGGCCGTCCTGGCCCTGCTCCTGTACACCGGCCTGCGCCCCGGCCGGACACTGCGCGGCGCCTGGGTGTGGGTGGCGGGCATCCCGCTCCTCGGGCCGACCGTGTACGCGCGCTACGACGTGATGGTGACCGCGGTCGCCGTGGCCGCGCTGCTCGCCGGCGCCCGGCACCCGCGCGTGATGGGCGCGCTGGTGGGCTTCGGCGCCCTGCTGAAGGTGTGGCCGGCGCTGCTCCTGCTGGGTGCGGTCAGGCGCCGGGCGTGGGGCGCGGCGGCGGTGACGGTCGGAGTGGTCACCGCCGTCTTCGCGGTGTCGATGCCGGGCGCGTTCGCCTTCCTGACCTTCCAGCGCGAGCGGGGCACGGAGGTGGAGTCGCTGGGCTCCCTGGTCTTCCATGTGGCCCGGCACTTCGGCTGGCAGGGCCAGGTGCTCCTCAACTACGGCTCGGTCGAGTTCGTCGGCCCCTACGTCAACTGGGTCAGCACGGCCGCCCTGGGCCTCACGGCGATCGCCTTCGGCTGGCTCATGCTCTGGCGTCTGACGGCGGCCCGATTCCTCCCGCACACCCTCGCGGACGCGGCCTTCGTGGCGGTGCTGATGTTCACGGTCACCAGCCGGGTGATCAGCCCGCAGTACGTCGTCTGGCTGATCGGTCTCGCGGCCGTCTGCTCCTGTTTCCGGGCCAGCCGGATGAAACTGCCGGTCGGTCTGGTGCTGGCGGCGGCCTTCGTGACGGTCCTGGAGTTCCCGGTCTGGTTCGCCGACGTGGTCGCCGGCGACAGACTCGGTATCGCCCTCCTGCTCCTCCGCAACGGCCTGCTGATCGCGGCGGCGCTCACCGCCGCCCGGGAACTGTGGCGGGCCTCGGTCACCTGGGCGGACGTACCCCCGCTCCCGAGTCAGGCCACCCGCTCGAAGGCGACCTCGGCCTCCTCCTGACGCCGGGCCGCCCGCCGGAACAGCACCGCCACCACCGCGCACTGCACGCCCATCGAGAGCGCCATCGCCAGACACACACCGGGCAGCCCGAGCCCCGACAGCCCGTACGCCAGCGGGAGTTGGACCGCCGTGCCGAGCACGGTGACCCGGAGCAGCGCCGGTGCTCCCCCGCTCCCCTCGAAGACCCCGCCGAGCGCGATGAAGCAGGCCATCAGCAGCAGATAGGGGCCGACGCAGCGCAGGAACAGGGCGCCCTCGTGGGCGACTTGGGGCCCGGTGCCGAAGGCGGCCATGATCCAGGGGGCGGTGACGCAGAGCAGGACGGCCGCCGCCACGCCGACCGTGCCGGACACGAGCATCGCCTGCCGTCCGACCTCCCGCCTCGCGTCCTTCCCCGTCCCCCGCAGGTGCGCGGTGTGGATGGAGGCGGCCTGCCGCACGGAGTAGAAGGCCATGGTCGCGACGTACAGGACCTTGTAGCCGATGGCGTACGCGGCCACCGCCGACACCCCGAGCCGCGCCACGATCGCGACCAGCACCAGCGCGCCGCCCTGCCGCACGGTGAAGTCGGCGGACATGGGCAAACCGGTGGTGAACGTCCGGCGCAGGGCGGCGGGGACGGGCTCGGCGGGCACGGCCACCGTCCGCAGCAGGGCGTTGCGGCGCAGGGCGCGCAGCCCCACCCCCAGCGCGAGCACCCGGCACAGCACGGTCGAGGCGGCGGCGCCCCGGACGCCGTAGAGGTGGATGAGGAACGGGTCGCAGACCAGGATCAGGCCGTTGGCCAGGAGGGCCAGGCGCATCGGGGTCCTCGTGTCGCCGGTGCCCTTGAGGATGCCGTCGACGAGTTGCTGGGCGTAGAAGACGGCGATGCCCGGCAGGGAGATCGTGAAGTAGGCGACCGCGAGCGGGAGTTCGGGCCCTGTGCCGCCGAGAAGCAGGCGGGACAGGGGGGCGCGGAGCAGGAAGCCGGCCGTGACGACCACCGGGGTGACCAGCGCGCACAGGGCCCAGCCACCCCTTACCGCCGAGCGCAGCGCCGCCGGGTCGCGGGCTCCCCTCGCGTGGGCGACCAGCACGGTCGTACCGGAGGCGAAGACCAGGGCGATGCCCAGCAGCACGTTCTCGGTGCTGGTCGCGACGGCCACCGCGGCGACGGCCGGGCCGCCGAGCCGGGCGACCCAGACGGTGTTGATGATCCCGGCGGCGACGGAGGCGAGGAGCGAGAGGTAGACGGGGTGGGCGAGCGATATGAGCTGCTTGCGGTGACTGTTCACGGCGACTGGACCCCCTCGATACGAGCTACCTCTATTCGAGGTAGCTCGATAAGAGGTACCATGGCCTCACCGCGTCCGCAAGGAGAAACATGCTGGAGCTGTCGATCCTCGGCTTCCTGGCCGAACAGCCGCTGCACGGCTACGAGTTGAAGGAGCGGATCAAGGCACTCAGCGGCCATGTCCGCCCGGTCAGCGACGGCGCGCTCTACCCGGCGATCACCCGCCTGGTCACCGCCGGCAAGCTCGACCAGCACACGGAGGACGGCACGAGCGCGGCCCCGCGCCGGGTCCTGTCCCTCACCGAGACGGGCCGCGCGGACCTCCTGGAACGCCTCCGCCACCCCAAGCAGACCGAGATCACCGACCACGTCCGCTTCAACACGGTCCTGGCCTTCCTACGGCATCTGCCGGACCGGCGGGAGCAGGCGGACGTGCTGCGCCGGCGGCTGGAGTTCCTGGAGACCCCGGCGAGTTTCTTCTACCGGGACGGCGATCCGGTGCGGGCCGAGGAGGCCCAAGACCTGTTCCGGCAGGGCATGTTGCGGGTCGCGCGGGCGACGGGCGCGGCGGAGCGGGAGTGGCTCACCGAGGCCATCGACCGGCTGGATCAGCCGAGTTGAGTCTTGAGATAGTCCCGCCACTGCGCGGTGAAGTCGTCCAGGCTCACCCCGAGAACCTTCTTCATCGCGTCCTCCACCGCCCCTCCCCGCTTCTTGTGCGCGCCAACGGCCCGGTAGAACTTGCCCAGTTGACGCACCCCCCACCGGTCCTCGATCATCCGGCAGGCCAGCCAGCCGCCCTCGTAGGCCTGCGCCAGTTCGCCGGCCTCGCTGCTGAAACCGAAGTCCTTGTCGGTGGGGAGTGCCGACGGGACGTGGCCGTCCTCGACCGCGCGGTAGAGCTCGGGGGCGGCCTGGGTGGGGGTGCGGCCGGTGCCCCGGTAGCCGATCCAGTCGGCGTAGCCCTCCGAGAGCCAGAGGGGGGTCGCGGGGGTGGTGTCGGCGCGGGTGGCCACATGGGTCGTCTCGTGGGTCAGCACGACCTGCTTGCCGACCGAGCCCAGCATGGCGTACGCGTCCGGGTTGACGATGATCCGGTCCGCCGGGGCGTCGCCCGAACCGCCCGCCTCCCCCGTCGTCACCGCGGCGATGCCCCGGTAGGACGCGGCCGGTGCGCCCAGGAGCCCCGCCATGCCGTCCAGGGAGCCGGGAACGAGCACGACGACGTGCCGGGTCCAGTCGGTGCCCCAGGCGCCCGACACGGCCGGTACGGCGTGGTCCGCGAGCGAGCGGTACTCGCGCAGGCCGGCGGTGGACTGCCCGACCCCCATGACGAGGCTGTCCGCGCCCTTGACGACGCTCACCTTCCCCTGGTCCCACAGCTGCTGGCCCGACTTCTTCGCGGGCTTGTCGGAGTCGACGTACCACTTCCCGTCGGCGGTGAGGCGGAGCGTGAGCGTGCGGCCGACGGTGACGGGTGAGGTGTCGTAGCCCCGGACGCGGTAGCTGAGGTCGGCGTCGGCGGTCGCGGTGGCACCGGTGCGGTGCAGCGCGGTCAGCCGGTAGGACCAGGACGCCAGCGGTACGGCGCTCAGGTTCTCGTACGCGGTGCGCGCGCCGGTGCGGGTGTACGCCGTCCCGTCGTGGTGCAGGACGGCCGCCGCCTGTCCGTCCAGCAGGCGCTGCACCGCCGCCTTCGCGCTGTCCGGCGCCGGCTGCCCGCCGCACGCCACCAGCGAGCCGAACAGCAGACACAGCGCGAGCACTCCGGAGCGCGACGCCCGCCTACGACCAGTCACTTCCCGATCGTACGACCCTTTCGCGCCGGTTCAGACCCTCGTGACCGACGAGACCGGCATCATGCCGACCGGGTCGTAGCGCACCGGCGCGCCGGGGTAGGGGGCGTGGATGACCTGGCCGTTGCCCACGTACATCGCGACATGGCTGGCGTCGGAGCGGTAGACGACCAGATCGCCGGGCTGGGCCTGGGAGAGCGGGATCTGGTGGCCGGCGTAGCGCTGCTCCTGCGAGGTGCGCGGGAGGTGGACGCCCGCCCGGGCGTACGACCACTGCATCAGGCCGGAGCAGTCGAAGCCGCCGGGGCCGGTGGCGCCCCAGACGTAGGGCTTGCCGAGTGCGGACTGGGCGGCGGCCACGGCCTCTGCGGCGCGGCCCGAGGACGGGACGCCGGCGCCGGGGTCGGGGATGTCCTGGCGGGAGGAGCGGGAGGCCCGGTCGAAGGCGGCGCGGTCGGCGAGCGGCATCCCGTTGAGGATCTGCCGGGCCTTGGCGAGCTTGCTCTCGACGGTCTTCTTGTGACTGGCCACGGCCTTGCGGCTGCGCTCCAGTTCGGCGAGGTGCCCGGTGGCCTCGCTGCGCTCCTGCGCGAGTTCGCGCATGGCGTCCTGGAGGTCCTTGAGCTCGCCCGCCTGTTCGGTGGTGATGCGGTCGAGGACGGAGGCCTTGTCGAGGTAGTCGGCCGGGTCGTCGGAGAACAGCAGCGCGACGGTGGGGTCGATGCCGCCGGAGCGGTACTGGGCGCCGGCGAGTGAACCCAGCGCGTCCCGCATGGTGTTGATGCGCTGCTGCTGCCGGGCGATCCGGTCCTGGGCGTCGCTCACCTGCCGGTGCAGCTGCCCGGCGCGCTCGTCGGCCTTGTCGTAGGCCTGGGTCGCCTTCTCGGCCTCCTGGTAGAGCCGGTCCACCTCGGCCCGGGCGTCGTCGTGCGGCGCGGCCACGGCGGACGTGGCCGGAAGGGCGCCGAGTGCCGCGGCAGCAGCGGACATCACACAGACCGCGGCACTGGCGCCTCGGTCGAACCCGGACGGTGCATGGCGACGACGGGATCCCACGGGAAGCCGCACTCCTTCCGCTGGCGGACACGGACCGCTCCCCCGATGCGGGGAAACGCGCCAGACAGTAGCTCTGTGAAGGGGTGCGGGCCAAAGACCTCCACGGCCACATAACGTGACGCCCCGCCTATGACGCAGGTCATGGGCGGGGCGCGGGGTCAGCCTGGAGTGTCGTAATTCGCCCGTTCGGGCGGTCCGGAACGACCGGATACGGACGAGATCAGATCCGGACGCCGAACTCGAACGTCATGTTGCCGATCGCCTCGTAGCGCACCACGGCGCCGGTGTGCGGGGCGTGCAGCACCTGGCCGTTGCCGGCGTAGAGGCCGACGTGGTGGTAGTCGCCGTAGAAAATGACCAGGTCGCCGACCTTGAGGTCGCTCTCGCTGTAGATCCGGGTACCGGCGTTCGCCTGCGCCTCCGACGTGCGGGGTATGGAGACACCCGCCTGCGCGTAGGCCCAGGAGGTGAGGCCGGAGCAGTCGAAGGAGGACGGGCCGGAGGCGCCGTAGACGTACGGCGAGCCGATCACGGACTGGGCGGCCGCGAAGGCCGAGGCGGCGCGGCTGGAGGCGGAACCGGTGTTGCCGAGGTTCACCCGCGAGCTGGAGCGGTTGGCGGCCTGCGCCTGCTGCGCGTCGAGGGCCGCCTTCTCCTTGGCGGTCAGGGTGTTGAGCAGCTTCTGGGCCGCGGCCAGCTTGCTCTTGACCTCGTCCTTCTTCTTCTTGAGCTCGGTGCGGGTGGCGGAGAGGTCCTTGAGCTTGGTGCTCGCCTCCGCGCGCTCCTGGGCGAGTTCGCGCTGCTTGCCCTGGATCTTCGTCAGCGCCTCGACCTGCTGAGCGCTCAACTGGTCCATGGTGGACGCCTTGTCGAGGTAGTCGCTCGGGTCGGAGGACAGGAACAGCTGGATCGACGGGTCGATGCCGCCGGTGCGGTACTGGGCGCTGGCCATCGTGCCGAGGCCGTCCCGGAGCTTGTTGAGCTCCTCCTGACCGCGGGCCACGTTGTCCTGGATGGTGGAGATCTCCTTCTGGAGCTTCTTCTGCTTCTCCTGGGCGCCGTCGAGCTTCTCGGTGGCCTGCTCGGCCTGCTCGTAGAGGGTGTCGACCTTCGCCTTGACCTCGTCCACCTTGCTGGGCTTCTCGCTCGGCGCGGCATTGGCGGCCTGAGCACTGAAGGCAACGGCGGCTGCGGCTGCGGTGGTCAGCACAGTGACGCGCGTGCGGCTCGGCTGCTTCGGTCGACGATGGGACGCCACGGAGTCGAGCTCCTTCTATTGAGTGATCACCCGTTCGGAGGTTCGAGGCATGACCCTAGTGACGTTCCTGTGATCAGTTCAAATCCTCACACGAAAAAATGCCGTCACTCAAAGCATTCTTTGCACATAACCAACATGCAGTGATGGTCGATTGACGCTACGTTGCGTGACGGTTCGGTCAATTCCGGCATTAAACCTGTACGTTGACCTTCACGACAGTCGCTTGAGGAGTACCGCAGAAGCGACGGGCCGCGCGCCCGCCTTCGCGATCCCGTCGGCCACCTCGCGGTCGGTCGAGGCGACGATGACCGGCCGGCCCGGCGGCTCCGCGCGCACCAGCTGGCGGATCAACTCGTCGGCGGTGACGCCCGGTTTGGAGAACAGCACCCGCACTCCGCGCGGTGGCGCGAGCAGTACCGGCGCGGCCAGCTCGGCCCCGTCGAAGACACAGGTGACCTCGGCGCCGGTCTGCGCGGCCAGCTGCGAGAGCTGCCCCAGCAGCCTCAACCGCTGCTTCTCCAGGGGCATTTGGGGATAGCCGGTCTTGGTGACGTTGTAGCCGTCGACCACCAGATGGGCCTGCGGCAGCGCCAGCAACTGGTCCAGGATCGCGGGGTCGTTCTCGGACAGCGCCCGCGCCGCGATGTCTTTCGGGGTCATTCGTCCCGGTTCGACCGCGTCGACGGTCTCGGCGGGCCGTACGGAGACGGGCGGCAGCGCCAGCTCACGGCGCAGCCCCTGGGTCGCCTCCAGCACGGTGTCGAGCAGCAGCCGTACCCGCATGTCCTCGACGCTGCGCCCCTCCCGGGCCGCCTTGCGGGTGGCCTCCAGGGCCGCCTCCGCCTCGGCGAGCCGGGCCTTGAGCCGCCGGGTCTCGACCTCGCCCGCGGACACCTGGGCCTGGCCCTCGGCGCGCGCGGCGTCCGTCTCGGCCCGCAGCTTGCGCAGAGCGGCCTCACCGCGCTTGATGTCGCTGTGCGCGGAACGCAGCTTGCGGTGCAGCGATTCCGCTTCCTTCTTCGCCGCGTCCAGCTCGGTGCGCAGCCGCTCGGTCTCGGTCCGGGTGGCGTCCCGCGCCTGCGCCAACTCCTCGCGCAGGCGCTCCAGTTCGGCCCGGCTCTCCTCGTCCGCGCGCTCGGCGTCGGCGCGCAGCGCCTCCTCGCCGGCGGCGGTCACCAGCTTCACCCAGCCGGTGGGGCGCAGAACATAGGCCGCGGCCGCCACGTCGAGCGGATCCGCGGCCGGGGGCGGCGAGCCGGAGTCGAGCGCGCCGGCGAGTTCCGACTGGGCCTCTCTCAGCTTCTCCCCGATCCGCTGCCGGAACAGCGGATCGGTCTCCAGCGCGGCGGCCATGGCATTGCCGGCGAACTTGGCGCGCCGGTTGGGGGCGAAGCGGGCGTACTGTCGTAGCTGCGCGGGCAGTTCGGCGACCGTGAGTCCGCCGAAACCGTCCGAAACGATCTGTACGACCCTTCTCCGCACGCCGTCGGGCAGCGGGCGGTCGAGCACCTCGGCGGCGCCGTCGCCCGGCCCCCCGCCTGAGTTCTCCACCATCCCTCACACCCCAATACCTGTGCGGGGCCACTCCCTCTCAGGAGCCGGCGCCCGGCCTGTCCACGAGTTCCACCTGATCCACGGCGTTGCACCAGCGGCAGCGCACCGACTCGATGGTCTCACTGACCACCTCGCGCTCCTCCACCTTCGGCTCACCCGCCAGGTCCAGGTGGAGGTACTCCACGACCTTCGACGAACGCGTCACGTTGAAGCGCGTGAGGTTGCCGCAGAGGGTGCAGCGCCACCGCGTCGAGGCGGTCGGCAGGGGTACCGTCATCGTGGCTGTCCGCTTCCTTCTTGTTCCAGTTTCCGTGATCGCCGGTTTCCCCGGCGAGTGTGGCTCGTAACCCTACGGCCTGGCGGGTACTCGCCGCTCGGCCGTCCGCAGCGGCGAGGCACCCTGCTCTGATACGTCCCGTTACGCCATGCTCTGTGTCCATGATCAGCAATTGGGGAACAGCGGCCGTCAGAGCCCTCCGGAACACCTCGGCACCGATGACATACGCCCTGATCGCCCTGTGCTGCCTGATCTTCGTCCTCGGCCCGGCCTCGGGCTTCGTCCCGTCCTACGGCACCGGGGACGCGCTGCTCGCCGTCCAGCGCGAGTACTTCCACCGCTGGGGAGTGGTACCGGCCGACCTGTTCGCGCACCCCGCCCGAGAGGCCCTCACCCCCGTCACGGCCCTCTTCGTCCACGGCAGCTGGATCCATCTCCTCGGCAACATGCTCTTCCTCTACGTCTTCGGAGCGATGACCGAGGAACGGCTGGGCCGGGTCGAGTTCACCCTGTTCTACGTGGTCTGCGGCTATCTGGCGCTGCTGGGCTACGCGCTGGCCAACGCCGGCTCCGCGCAGTCCCTCGTCGGCGCGTCCGGGGCGATCTCGGCGGTCCTAGGGGCGTTCCTGTACCTCTTCCCCCGGGCCCGCGTGACGAGCCTCCTCCCCTTCCTCTTCTTTCTGCCCCTGCGCTTCCCCGCCTGGGTCGTGCTGCCGTTCTGGGCGGCCCTCCAGTGGCTGGCGGCGGGCCGGGCCGCGCAGGGACCGGGGGTGGCGTACCTCGCCCACCTGGTCGGCTTCACGCTGGGCTTCGGTTACGCGTGGGTGCGGTTCGGCCGTACGACTAGAGTGAAACCCGCCCCAGCAACGGTCCCCGAGGGAGAGAACCAGCCGTGATCACCGCGATCGTCCTCATCAAGACCAGCGTGGACCGGATTCCGGAGATCGCCGAGTCGATCGCCGCGCTCGAATCCGTGAGCGAGGTCTTCTCCGTCACCGGTACGTACGACTTGATCGCGATGGTGCGGGTCCGGCAGCACGAGGACCTGGCGGAGGTCATCCCCGGGCGGATCAGCAAGATCCCCGGAGTGGAGGGGACGGACACGCACGTGGCGTTCCGGACGTACTCCCAGCACGACCTGGAGGCGGCGTTCGCGATCGGGCTGGACTCCTAGCGGGCGTTGAGCCGCTTCCACAGGGTGACCAACGCGCCCCAGTTCACGACCTCCCAGGCCGGTAGGTCGGTGCGGCGACCATGACCGCCTCGCAGGGAGAGCCGGGCGTCCCGCCGCTTCGGCCACCACGACGACGGCACGGACCAGTCGGGCAGATCGGCATCGAGCCGCGGCTCCCGCAGGTCGGCCCACCGGTAGGCCGACAGCCCGCCCGGGACGAACAAGCCGTCCGCGTCGGCGGTGAGGGGGCCGAAGGTGACCTGCCTCCCCGCTTCGAGACGGTCCAGCAGGGCGGGCACCTGCGCGTCCGCCATCCGCTGCCGGAGGTGCTCGACGACTGACCGTATCCGCTGGTTCTCGGGGCGGTCCTGGTCCGCCGAGCCGACCTGGATCTGCCACTCGTCGACAATGAAGGCCTGTTCCACCCCGTCGGCGAAGCGCAGCCGGTGCCGGTGGCCGCAGCCGTACCAGCCGACGCCGTGTCGCTCGTCCTGTCCGACGGTCACGTCCATGGTGGAGCGCCAGTGCGTCACGTCCGCCCAGCGGCGGGGCCGCCCGTCCCTGGATCGTCACACGGCCGGCACGCAACGGCCGTCCTGCGTACGGTAGTTCCACTTCGCGCCGTCGGTCACGAGCTCCCGTACGGCCGACACGAAGCGCTCGACGTGCTCGTCCGGGGTGCCCGCGCCGAAGCTCACGCGGATCGCGTTGAGGGACTTCTCGCCCGGGGCGGCCTCGGGGGCACCGCACTCGCCCTGGGTCTGCGGGTCGCTGCCGAGCAGGGTGCGTACCAGCGGGTGGGCGCAGAAGAGGCCGTCGCGGACGCCGATGCCGTACTCGGCGGAGAGGGCGGCGGCGAAGTGCGAGCTGTTCCAGCCGTCGACGACGAAGGAGAGGACACCGACGCGCGGGGCGTCGTCGCCGAACAGCGACAGGACGCGGACTGCCGGGACCTCGGCCAGGCCCGCCCGCACCTTCTCGATCAGGTACTGCTCGCGCGCGACCAGCGTGTCGAAGCCGGCCTCGGTGAGCGCCTTGCAGGCCGACGCGATGGAGTAGGCGCCGATGACGTTCGGGGAGCCGGCCTCGTGCCGGGCGGCGCTGTCGTGCCACTCGACGTCCACTCCCCCGTCCTCGCGCCGGGTGACCTTGCGGCTGGCGCCGCCGCCCGCGAGGTAGGGGTCGGCGGCCTGGAGCCAGTCGGCGCGGCCGGCGAGGACTCCGGAGCCGAAGGGGGCGTAGAGCTTGTGGCCGGAGAAGGCGATCCAGTCGACGTCGAGGTCCTGGACGGACACCGGGTGGTGCGGGGCGAGTTGGGCGGCGTCCAGGACGGTCCGGGCGCCGTGGGCGTGCGCGGCGGCGGCCAGTTCGCGGACCGGCCACAGCTCGCCGGTGACGTTCGAGGCGCCGGTGACACAGACCAGGGCCGGGCCGTACGGGTCTCGGGCGGCGAGCGCCTGCTCCAGGGTCTCCACGGCCTGGCGCGGGGTGCGCGGGGCGTTGAGGTAGGTGACCCGGGCGTCCTTCCAGGGCAGCAGCGACGCGTGGTGCTCGGTCTCGAAGACGAAGACCTGGCAGTCGGCGGGGAGGGCGGCGGCGAGGAGGTTGAGGGAGTCCGTGGTCGAGCGGGTGAAGATCAGCTGGTCGTCGGCGCGGCAGTCGAGGAACTCGGAGACGGTCTTCCGCGCGTTCTCGAAGAGGTCCGTCGACAGCTGGGAGAGGTAGCCGGCGCCGCGGTGGACGCTGCCGTAGTACGGGGCGTAGGCCGCCACGTCGTCCCAGACGCGCTGCAGGGCGGGGGCGCTGGCCGCGTAGTCGAGCGCCGCGTAGGTGACTTCGCCACCCGTGACGAGCGGGACGGTGACATCCCGGCCGAGAACGGGCAGCTGGGCACAAATGGTCTGAGCGGCGGCAGCGGTGGAGACAGACATGGCGAACTCCTGTGAGAGGCAAGACGGAACCACCGTGCGAACGCGCAGGGCTCAAACACGGAGGAGGGTGAAAGGGGGTATGCGGAGGCGGGGCTCGACGCCCTATCGCATTCGCTTGCTCACAGAGGGCTCCCTCGATGACCAGGACCCCTGGTGTCTTTCGAGGGGCCCGCGCTTGCCGCAGACCTCGCTGCCTACGGCCTGGTCTTCACCCGGGGCACCCCGCCACGGACGGAGGGTTGCCGGACAGTCGGCCGGGGCCTCATGACTGTCACTCATGACCTGGTCAGAAAACCTACGTGAGGTGATCGTCGTCCCGCAACCCGTGTCCGGATCGCGGGACGACGACCGCTATACCGCTACGCGTTGGTGGCAGCCGCCCAGCGCTCCAGCGTCCGCTTGGCGGCGCCCGAGTCGATCGACTCCGCGGCCTTCTCCATCCCGCCCCGGATCCGGTCCGCCAGCGGCCCGTCCCCGCGCTCCAGCGCCACCAGGGCAGCCGCCGAGTTCAGGAGTACGGCGTCCCGCACCGGGCCCGTCTCGCCGTCCAGGAGACGGCGGGCGACACCCGCGTTGTAGTCGGGGTCGGCGCCGCGCAGGGCCTCCACCGGGACGAGTTCGAGGCCGACGTCCCGGGGGTCGAAGGACTCCTCGGTGACCTTGCCGTCGCGGACGATCCACACCCGGGAGGTCGCGGTGGTGGTCAGCTCGTCGAGGCCGTCGTCACCGCGGAACACCAGCGCCGAGGAGCCGCGTTCGGCGAGCACGCCCGCGATGAGCCCGGCCATGCGGGTGTCGAAGCAGCCGACCGCCGACGAGGTGACCTTCGCCGGGTTGGTGAGCGGGCCGAGCAGGTTGAACGCGGTCGGAATCCCCAGCGCCCCCCGGACCGCGCCGACGAACCGCATCGAGGGGTGGAACTTGGCCGCGAAACAGAAGGTGATCCCGGCCTCCGCCGCCACCCGCGCCACCTGCTCGGTCGGCAGGTCCAGATTGATGCCGAGCTTCTCCAGCACGTCGGAGGAGCCGCTCGCCGAGGACGCGGCCCGGTTGCCGTGCTTGACGACCTTCGCGCCGGTACCGGCGATCACGATCGCGGACATCGTCGAGATGTTGACCGTCCTGGCCCGGTCGCCGCCCGTACCGACGATGTCGACGGCCGGCCCCGGGATGTCCAGCGGCTTCGCGTGGGCGTACATCGTCTCGACGAGACCGGTGATCTCCTCGACCGTCTCGCCCTTGGCCCGCAGCGCCACCAGGAAACCGGCGACCTGCGCGTCCGCCGCCTCACCGCTCATCATCCGGTCCATCGCCCACGCCGTGTCGGCGGTGCTCAGGTCCTGTCCGGCCAGCAGCGCACTCAGTACGTCGGGCCAGGAACGGGCCGCCGCGGTGTCGCCTCCAGCGGGGGTCACAGCGCTCATACGGCCGCTCCTGGGTGTCGTAGAAAAATGGTTCAACGATGTGCCCCCACCCTATCCAGCGCGGGACATGGCGAAGGGCCCCGTCCGGTGTTCGGACGGGGCCCTTCGACTGTGGCGTGGCGACGCCTCAGCGATCAGTGGTGGCCGTGGCCGCTCGTGATCTCCTTGTACTCCTCGACGGTGGGCTTGGGGATCTGGGACTCCTCGCCGTAGTACGCCTCGCTCAGCTTGGCGCGCAGCTTCTCGGAGCCCTTCACCTTGCGCTCGACACCGTTCTCGTCGACCGTCGCGCCGATCGCGGCCGGCACGTACTGCTCGTGCGCGGTGAGCGTGTGCAGCGCGTCCTGGCTGAGCGGCTCGTGCACCTCGATGAACTCACCGTGCGGCAGGCGCTTGATGATGCCCGACTCGCGGCCGTGCAGCACCTTGTCCCTGTCCCGGCGCTGGAGACCGAGGCAGACCCGCTTGGTGGCGATGAACACGAGCACCGGCACCACGAAGAAGCCGACACGCACGAACCAGGTGATCGAGTTGATCGACAGGTGGAAGTGCGTGGCCCAGATGTCGTTGCCGCCGCCGACGAGCAGGACGAAGTACCACGAGATCCACGCGACACCGAAGGCCGTACGGGTCGGGACGTTGCGCGGGCGGTCCAGGATGTGGTGCTCGCTCTTGTCGCCGGTGACCCAGGACTCGATGAACGGGTAGACCGCGATCGCGACCAGGACCAGCGGGAAGATGACCAGCGGGATGAACACGCCCAGGACGAGCGTGTGGCCCCAGAGGTTGATCTCCCAGCCCGGCATCGTACGGATCAGGCCCTCGGAGAAGCCCATGTACCAGTCGGGCTGGGCACCCGTGGACACCATGTCCGGACGGTAAGGACCCATGGCCCAGATCGGGTTGATCGAGGCGATCGCCGCGACGGCCGCGATGACGCCGAAGACCAGGAAGAAGAAGCCTCCGGCCTTGGCCATGTAGACCGGCAGCAGCGGCATGCCGACGACGTTGTTGTTCGTCTTTCCGGGGCCCGCGAACTGCGTGTGCTTGTGGTAGAAGACCAGGATCAGGTGGCCGACCACCAGCCCGAGCATGATGCCCGGCAGCAGCAGGATGTGGATCGAGTAGAACCGCGCGACGAAGTCGCCGCCCGGGAACTCGCCGCCGAAGAGGAAGAACGACAGGTACGTGCCGACGATCGGCACGGACAGGACCGCGCCCTCCATGAAGCGGACACCGGTGCCGGAGAGCAGGTCGTCCGGGAGCGAGTAACCGGTGAAGCCGGTGAACATGCCCAGGACGAACAGCAGGAAGCCGAACAGCCAGTTGACCTCACGCGGCTTGCGGAACGCGCCCGTGAAGAACACGCGCATCATGTGCACGAACATGGCGGCGAGGAAGATCAGCGCCGCCCAGTGGTGGATCTGACGGATCAGCAGACCGCCGCGCACATCGAAGGAGATGTGCATCGTCGAATTGAACGCCTCCGACATCAGCTGCCCCTGGAGCGGGACATAGCTGCCGTGGTACGTCACCTCGTTCATCGACGGGTGGAAGAACAGCGTCAGATACACACCCGTGAGGATGATGATGATGAAGCTGTAGAGGCAGACCTCGCCCAGCATGAACGACCAGTGGTCGGGGAAGATCTTGCGCATGTTGGACTTGGCCAGGGAGTAGATCCCGAGGCGTCCGTCCGCCCAGTCGGCGACACGCTCGCCGGCCGGTGCTTTGTCGCGCCGCTCGCCCGCCGCGGCTGATGTGTGCGTCTCGTTGGTGCTCATCCGCGCTCCCAGAATGCAGGACCGACGGGCTCCTCGAAGTCGCCGAGCGCCTGGAGGTAGCCCTCGTCGCTCACGCCGATGCGCAGCTGCGGCAGGGCGTGACCGGCCGGGCCGAAGATCACTCGGGCACCGTCGGAGAGGTCGAAGGTGGACTGGTGGCACGGGCACAGCACGTGGTGCGTCTGCTGCTCGTACAGGGAGATCGGGCAACCCACGTGGGTGCAGATCTTCGAGTAGGCCACGATGCCCTCGTGCCCCCACTCCAGCTCGCGCTTGTCCTTGATGTTCTCCGGCTGGAGCCGGACGATCAACAGCGCCGCCTTGGCGATCTGGGTCTGGAAGTCCTCGTCGGTCTCCTCCAGGCCCTCGGGCTTGGCGAAGGTGAGCGAGCCGACGGCCACGTCCGAGGGACGCAGCGGCAGGTTCGTGTTCATGTTGACGAGCAGCTTGCCCTTGGACCAGATGGTGTGGCGGAGCTTGGTCCCGGGCAACGGGCCCAGGTCGCGCAGCAGCATCACGCCGGAGAGCGGGAACAGGGCCAGCGCGCCGAACATCGTGTTGCGGATCAGCTTGCGACGGCCGAGCGCCGACTCCTTGGCACCGTCCTTGAAGTCGGCCATGACCTTGGCCTTGACCTCGGGGGGCGCCTCGATCGCGTGCCGCTCGTCGGCGATCTCCACGTCGGACATCAGGGTACGGGCCCAGTGGACCGCGCCCGCGCCGATGGTGAAGAGCGCTCCGCCGAGGGTCAGGCCCAGCGCGAAGTTGAGCGCGCTGATGTGACCGATCGGGAAGACGAAGATCGACTTGTCGGCCGGGATCGCCACGTACGAGGCGATGAAGCCGACCGTGAGGAGCATCGACAGCGTGAACAGGAAGGCGACGACGCGCTCGGACCGCTTGGCGGCCCGCTCGTCGATGTCCTGGACACGGTGCTCGTGCGGCGGCAGTCCCGGGTCGGCGAACGGGTTCTGCTCGTCCGCTACCGACACCGCGCCGTGCGCGTCCTGCTCAGCGGGCAGGTTCTCTTCTGGAATGTCTTGGCTACTCATGACTTCTTGGCCTTTGCGGTCCGAGCGGCGACCCAGACGGCTACCGCGATCAGCGCGCCCAGACCGAAGATCCAGGCGAAGAGACCCTCACTGACCGGACCGAGACCGCCCAGCTCAAGACCGCCGGGGCTCTCGGTGTTGTCGCCGTTGACCGCGTTGAGGTACGCGATGATGTCCCTCTTGTTCTTCGACGACAGCGTGGTGTCGGGGAAGGAAGGCATGTTCTGCGGGCCGGTCTGCATGGCCTCGTAGATGTGCTTCGGGGCAACGCCTTCGAGGCTCGGCGCGAACTTGCCGTGCGTCAGCGCGCCGCCCTTGCCGGTGAAGTTGTGGCACTGGGCGCAGTTGGTGCGGAACAGCTCGCCGCCCTTGGCGATGTCCGACCCCTCCGGCCCGTACTCGTTCTTCGTCGGGATGACCGGACCGGCGCCCAGCGAGGCGATGTACGCCGCGAGCTGGTCGATCTCGGCCTGGGAGTAGATGACCTTCTTGGCCGGGATCTGGGCGCCCGGCTGCTGGGCCGGCATACGGCCGGTGCCCACCTGGAAGTCGACCGCCGCGGCGCCGACGCCCACGAGGCTCGGTCCGTCGGAGGAGCCCTGACCGCCGGTGCCGTGGCAGCTGGCGCAACCGACGGCGAAGAGCTTCTTGCCCTCGTCGATGGAGAGGGACTGAGCGGACTCGTCGGCCTGCGCCTTGCTCGCGGGCGCGAGCAGGCTGTACACCCCCCCGGATACCGCCAGCGCGAGGAGTAGTACGACGACAGCCGCCAGCGGATGGCGTCGTCGTGTGGAGAGCTTTTTCACGGATTACCCCGGTGTCAGGATCTTCTGCGTCGATGCTTCTGGAATGTGCGCTTCTTGGCTGCGCGCGGGATCGGGCCCGACTACTTGATCAAGTAGATCGTGGCGAAGAGGCCGATCCAGACGACATCGACGAAGTGCCAGTAGTAGGACACGACGATGGCCGCGGTCGCCTGTTCGTGGGTGAACCTCTTCGCCGCGTAGGTGCGGCCGAGGACGAACAGGAAGGCGATGAGGCCGCCCGTCACGTGCATGCCGTGGAAACCGGTGGTCAGGTAGAACACCGAGCCGTACGGGTCGGAGGACAGCGAGATGCCGTCCTTCTTCACCAGCTCCGTGTACTCGAAGATCTGACCGCCGATGAAGATCGCACCCATCACGAACGTGATGATGAACCAGCCCCGGAGCTTCTTCACATCCCCGCGCTCGGCGGCGAACACACCGAGCTGGCAGGTGAGGGAGGAGAGCACCAGGATCGTGGTGTTCGTCGCGGAGAACGGAATGTTGAGATGACTCGCCATCTCCTTCCAGTGATCCGGACCGGTCACCGATCGCAGGGTGAAGTACATCGCGAAGAGGGCCGCGAAGAACATCAGCTCGGAACTCAGCCAGATGATGGTTCCGACGCTGGTGAGGTTCGGCCGGTTGACCGACGGGTGCGCGTGCCCGGTTTCTACTGTCGTTGCTGTCGCCACGACCGACATTATGTCGGTCGCTTATCCCGCCCTCACTCCGGGGGGTGCCGTTCGGAGTGTTCGCAGCGTGTGTACTGCCCGTATGGCCGATCGCAGGGGTGTTCCAACAGGTGTTGACGGGGTGTTCAAGGGAGTAGCATCCGCGCAACGGACCTTGGAACGGACCTTCGGAGGAAGCATGCAGCCGACCGCCACGGTGCTGGTCTACAGCGATGACTCCAACACCCGCGAGCAGGTCCGGCTGGCCGCCGGGCGCCGGCCGGCTCCGGACGCGCCGCTGGTGGAGTTCCTGGAGTGCGCGACGCCTGCGGCGGCTTTGAAGGAGCTGGACCGGGGTGGGATCGATGTCTGTGTGTTCGACGGGGAGTCCTCGCCGATGGGGGGCATGGGGTTGTGCCGGCAGGTGAAGGACGAGGTCTTCAACTGCCCGCCGGTGCTGGTGCTCATCGGGCGGCCTCAGGATGCGTGGCTTGCCACGTGGAGCCGGGCGGACGCCGCGGTGACGTTGCCGGTGGATCCCGTTGAGTTCGCGGCCTCTCTTGCCTCTCTGTTGCATCAGAAGCCGGCCTTGAACGCCTAGTGGGGTGGGGCGCGAGATGTGTGGCGACCGCGGGCCAGTTGTGGCTGGTCACGCAGTTCCCCGCGCCCCTGGGTACGTCACTCCTGGGTGGGTCACACTGACTCGGGACGAAGTCTCGCCGCGTCTTCCGGTCGGGGACCATCCGGTGTTCCGCCCACCAGCGCGCTGCCGCCCCGCCACTTCTTCCAGCCCAGGTTCCAGTCGCCGAAGCCGTTGCCGAAGGGTTCCATGTCGTCGCCGTTGGAGTTGACGACCTTGACCACGTCGCCCTCGTGGACGGTGTCGAAGAACCACTCGGCGTTGCTGGTGCTCATGCCGGTGCAGCCGTGACTGACGTTCGCGGAGCCCTGGGAGCCGACGGACCAGGGGGCGGCGTGGACGTACTCGCCGCTCCAGGTGACGCGGGTGGCGTAGTACACGGGGAGGTCGTACGAGTCCGAGGAGCCCTGGGAGATGCCGACGGTGGTACCGCGCATCCGTACGAAGTACTCCTTGCTCAGTACGACCTTGACGCCGTTTCGGGTCTCGAAGCCGGGCTTGCCGGTGGTGACGGGGATCTCGTTGATCTCCTCGCCGTTCTTGTAGACCGTCATCTCGTGGGACGCGGCGTCCGTCACGGCGATGATCTTGTCGCCGGTGGTGAGTTTCAGCCCCTTTGACCTGCCGCCCCGCAGGCGGTCGCTGATCTTCACGCCGTCGAGGTCGCTGTGGACCTGGATGGTGGCGTGGGCGGGCCAGTACTCCTTGGGGCGGTAGTGGAGCTCCGTGTCGTCCACCCAGTGCCAGGCGCCCTCCACGGCGGGCGTGGAGTCCACCCTGAGGGCGCGTTCCACGACGGCCCGCTGTGCCTTGTCCTTGACGGGCTTGTTCAGCTGGGCGGTGACCGGCTGGCCGACGCCGTAGGTGCCCGCGTCGGGACCGAACTGCACGGTCAGGCTCTTCTTGGCGGTCGGCTTGGTGGTGTCGAAGGTGAGGACCTTGCGGCCGGGGGCGCCGTCCTCGTCCTCCGTGCTCACCCGCACCGTGTAGTGGGCGTTGGCGGCCAGCGGGGAGGTGCTGCGCCAGCGGGTGCCGTCGGCGTTGAGTTCGCCCGTGACATAGCGCCCCGCGGCGTCCGTGGCCGTGACGTCCGTGATCCGCCCGTCGTCACCGGAAGCGGTGACCTCCAGGGGCTTGTCGGGGTCGGCCTTCTTGCCCTTGCCGGACAGGCCGTTGAAGGAGATCTGCCCCGCCGCGTCGTACGGCTTGTCCGACAGCGGGTTGCCGCCGCCGGACCCGCAGGCGGTGACGCCCGCGCCGAGGGAGATCACCAGCAGGGTGCAGCTGACGACGGTGCGGATGCGAGGAGAGTGGTTCATGAGCCGAGGCTATGAAGGTTCGTCAGCCCCGGCGCGGTGGGTCACTCGGACGAGTGACCGACAATGCGGCAAAAGCACGAACCCGGACCCTCCTGACGGAGTGTCCGGGCTCGTGGGCGTTCGGTGTGTGCTACTGCGTGCGGTTCTCACCGCGGTAGTACTCGAAGACCCAGCCGAACAGGCCGAGCATGATGAGCGGCGCCGAGAAGTACAGCAGCCACCAGCCGATGGCCACGCCGAGGAAGGCCAGCGCGCCCCCGATGCCGAGGGCGAGGGGCTGCCAGCTGTGCGGGCTGAAGAAGCCCACCTCGCCGGCCTCGTCCGCGACGTCGGCCTCCTTGTTGTCCTGCGCCAGCGTGTCGATCCGCCGGGCCGTGAAGCCCAGGTAGAAGCCGACCATGACGCAGAGGCCGAAGGCCATGAAGAGGGCCGTGGTACCGGCCGCCTCCTTGGACCAGAGGCCGTAGACAACCGCCATGGCGAGCACGAAGACGCTCAGCCACATGAACATCCAGCCCTGGACCTTCACTTGCCCGCCTCCTTGCCGCCGGCGAGGGCCTTGTCACCGTGGTACGCGTTCTCGAGCTGGTCGAGAGCGGCGATCTCGGGGTGGTGCAGGTCGAACGCCGGGGATTCGCTGCGGATCCGCGGCAGGGTGAGGAAGTTGTGCCGCGGCGGCGGGCAGGACGTGGCCCACTCCAGGGAGCGGCCGTAGCCCCACGGGTCGTCGACCTCGACCTTCTTGCCGTACTTGGCCGTCTTCCACACGTTGTAGAGGAACGGCAGGATCGACAGGCCGAGCAGGAAGGAGCTGATCGTCGAGATCGTGTTCAGGGCGGTGAAGCCGTCGGCCGCGAGGTAGTCCGCGTAGCGACGGGGCATGCCCTCGGCACCCAGCCAGTGCTGGACCAGGAAGGTGCCGTGGAAGCCGATGAACAGCGTCCAGAAGGTGATCTTGCCGAGGCGCTCGTCGAGCATCTTGCCGGTCATCTTCGGCCACCAGAAGTGGAAGCCGGAGAACATCGCGAACACGACCGTACCGAAGACCACGTAGTGGAAGTGGGCGACGACGAAGTACGAGTCCGAGACGTGGAAGTCCATCGGCGGCGAGGCCAGGATGACACCGGTCAGACCACCGAAGGTGAAGGTGATCAGGAAGCCGGTGGCCCAGAGCATCGGGGTCTCGAACGACAGGGACCCCTTCCACATCGTTCCGATCCAGTTGAAGAACTTCACGCCTGTTGGCACGGCGATGAGGAACGTCATGAAGGAGAAGAACGGGAGGAGGACTCCGCCGGTGACGTACATGTGGTGGGCCCACACGGTCACGGACAGGCCGGCGATGGAGATGGTCGCCGCGACCAGGCCCATGTAGCCGAACATCGGCTTGCGGGAGAAGACCGGGATGACCTCGGAGATGATGCCGAAGAACGGCAGGGCGATGATGTACACCTCTGGATGGCCGAAGAACCAGAAGAGGTGTTGCCACAGCAACGCCCCGCCGTTGGCGGCGTCGAAGACATGTGCCCCGAATTTCCGATCCGCCTCCAGCGCGAACAGCGCGGCGGCGAGGACGGGGAAGGCCAGCAGGACCAGGACTGCGGTCAGCAGCACGTTCCAGCAGAAGATCGGCATGCGGAACATGGTCATGCCCGGTGCGCGCATGCAGATGATGGTGGTGATGAAGTTGACCGAGCCGAGGATCGTGCCGAAGCCGGAGAAGGCCAGCCCCATGATCCACATATCGCCGCCGATGCCCGGCGAATTGACCGCGCTCGACAGCGGCGAGTACGCGAACCAGCCGAAGTCGGCCGCGCCGTCCGGGGTGAGGAAACCGCCCACCGCGATCAGCGAGCCGAAGAGGTAGAGCCAGTAGGCGAACATGTTCAGCCGCGGGAACGCCACGTCGGGCGCGCCGATCTGCAGCGGCATGATCCAGTTCGTGAAACCGGCGAACAGCGGCGTCGCGAACATCAGCAGCATGATCGTGCCGTGCATCGTGAACGCCTGGTTGAACTGCTCGCTCGACAGGATCTGCAGACCCGGCCGTGCCAGCTCGGCGCGCATCAGCAGCGCCATGACGCCGCCGATCAGGAAGAACGCGAAGGACGTGACCAGATACAGCGTGCCGATCGTCTTGTGGTCGGTGGTGGTGAGCCACTTGATCACGACGTTGCCGGGTTGCTTGCGCCTTACCGGCAGCTCATCCGCGTAGTGGGACTCTGCTGCCGCGGCACCCTGAGGTTCGTTGAGGATGCTCACAGGTTGTTCGTCTCCCGGTTCTTCTCGTGGCTCGTCTGCGCGATGCCAGCGGGGATGTAACCGGTCTGCCCCTTCTTGGCGAGGTCCTTGAGGTGCTGCTGGTAACGCTCCGGCGAGACGACCTTCACGTTGAACAGCATCCGGGAGTGGTCGACGCCGCAGAGCTCGGCGCACTTGCCGCGGTAGGTGCCCTCCTTGGTGGGGGTCACCTGGAAGGCATTGGTGTGACCCGGGACGACGTCCATCTTCATGAGGAACGGCACCACCCAGAAGTCGTGGATGACGTCACGCGAGGTGAGGACGAAGCGGACCGTCTCGCCCTTGGGGAGCCAGAGGGTCGGACCCGGGTTGCCGGTCTGCGGGTTCTTCGTGGCGGGCGTACCGACGTCGTAGACACCGCCGGCGTTCGCCGGGAATTCCTTCTTGAACCGGTCCGGAATCGCGGCCAGGTTCTTGTCGGTCGTCGCGTCACCACTGACACCGTCGACGTTCTCGACGTAGTTGAAGCCCCAGCTCCACTGGAAGCCCACGACGTTGATGGTCACGTCGGGCTTCTTGTCGAGGCTCAGGAGCTTCGTCTCGTCGCGGGCCGTGAAGTAGAACAGCACCGAGACGATGATGAGCGGAACAACCGTGTACAGCGCCTCGATGGGCATGTTGTACCGGGTCTGCGGGGGGATCTCGACCTTGGTGCGGCTGCGCCTGTGGAACACGACGCTCCACATGATCAGGGCCCACACCAGGACGCCGACGGCGAGCGCGGCAGCCCAGGATCCCTGCCACAGAGAGAGGATCCGCGGACCCTCCTCCGTGGTCGGGGTGGGGAAACCAAGGCGAGGGAAGTCCTTGGATGTGCAACCGGTCGCGGTCGCCAGGACCAGGCCCGCAGTCATTGCCTGCAGCAGCTTCCGCCGCATCGGGCGCCGCGGCGAGCGGTCGGAGCCGTTGGGACTCACGTAGCGCCTTCCCGAGAGTCTCGCCCGCGCGGATTGGCTGCGGCCTGCCTTCACGCGGGTCGGTCGCCGCCCTGCGTCGGGCAGGGGTTTGGATGTTTATGCGGACCAAACCCTAGCCGACGCCCTCCGGGGGTTCGCGGGGAGGGTGGCATACGCGCGGCCCGTTACTCCTTGCGTCTAATAGCTCGGGGGTTCAGGTGATTTGGGCGGGTGCGGGACGCGTTGTGGCTTGTCGCGCAGTTCCCCGAGCCCCTTTTAACTCACCCGCGTTTTAACGTTGCCTTGTGTCCTACTTCGATGCCGCTTCGTCCGCGCCCCTTCATCCCGTCGCCCGGCAGGCGCTGTTGGCGTCTCTGGACGAAGGGTGGGCGGATCCTGCTCGGCTGTACCGGGAGGGACGTAAGGCACGGTTGCTGCTGGACGCCGCGCGGGAGGCCGCCGCCGAGGCCGTCGGGTGCAGGCCCGACGAGCTGGTGTTCACCACCTCGGGTACTCGGGCCGTACACACGGGTATCGCTGGGGCGTTGGCAGGGCGGCGGCGCGTCGGACGTCACCTGATCGTGTCAGCGGTTGAACACTCTTCCGTGCTCCATTCAGCCGAGAATCTGGTGTCGGCGGGCGGTTCGGTGACCGAGGTGCCCGTGGACCGGACGGGGGCGGTGAGTGCGCGGGCCTACGGCGAGGCGCTGCGCCCGGACACCGCGCTGGCCTGTCTGCAGTCGGCCAACCACGAGGTGGGGACCGTGCAGCCGGTCGCCGAGGTGGCCGAGGTGTGCCGGGCGGCCGGGGTGCCGTTGCTGGTCGACGCGGCGCAGTCGCTGGGGTGGGGGCCGGTCGAGGGCGCGTGGTCGCTGCTCGCGGCCAGCGCGCACAAGTGGGGCGGACCGGCCGGGGTCGGACTGCTGGCGGTGCGCAAGGGCGTGCGGTTCGCGGCCCAAGGGCCCGTCGACGAACGGGAGTCGGGGCGCTCCCCCGGCTTCGAGAACATCCCGGCGATCGTGGCCGCGGCGGCCTCCCTGCGCGCGGTCCGCACGGAGGCGGCCGAGGAGGCGCTACGGCTGCGGGAGCTGACGGAGCGGATCCGGGCGCGGGTGCCGCGGTCGGTGCCGGATGTGGACGTGGTCGGCGATCCGGTGCGCCGGCTGCCCGGGATCGTCACCTTCTCCTGTCTCTATGTCGACGGAGAGACTCTCCTGCACGAACTGGACCGGGCCGGTTTCTCCGTCTCGTCCGGATCGTCCTGCACGAGCAGCACGCTGACGCCCAGCCATGTGCTGAAGGCGATGGGGGTGCTGAGTGAGGGGAATGTGCGGGTGTCGTTGCCGACGGGGACGACGGAGGCGGACGTCGAGCGTTTCCTCGCCGTGCTGCCGGGGGCCGTGGCGGGGGTACGGGAGAAGCTGGGGGCGGCGGCGCCCACAGCCGTCGTAAAGGAGGACTCGCTGGTCGTGGACGCTCTCGGGAAGCGCTGCCCGATCCCGGTCATCGAGCTGGCGAAGGTCATCGGGGATGTGCCCGTGGGCGGAACGGTGCGCGTCCTGTCCGACGACGAGGCGGCCCGGCTGGACATCCCGGCGTGGTGCGAGATGCGGGGACAGGAGTACGTGGGCGAGGAGGAAGGTCCGGCCTACGTAATCCGCCGAACCAGCTGACGCGCCCGACAGGGGCGCGGGGCTGTCACACTTGCGGCTTCGCCGCGGGGCGCGACCAGCCCCCACACACCCGCACCCGACCAATCAGCCCAGGTGCTTACGGACCTCCACCGCCGCATCATCCCCGTACGCCTTGGTGAACCGCTCCATGAAGTGCGCACGAGACACCTGGTACTCCTGCGTACCAACCGTCTCGATGACGAGAGTCGCGAGCATGCAGCCGACCTGCGCCGCCCGCTCCAGCGAGACACCCCACGCCAGCCCCGAGAGGAACCCCGCACGGAACGCGTCGCCGACACCCGTGGGGTCGGCCTTGCGCTCCTCCTCCGCGCAGCCGACCTCGATCGGGTCCGCGCCGACGCGCTCGATGCGGACGCCGCGCGAGCCGAGCGTGGTGACGCGGTGGCCGACCTTCGACAGGATCTCCTCGTCGCTCCAGCCGGTCTTGGACTCGATGAGGCCCTTCTCGTACTCGTTCGAGAAGAGGTACGCCGAGCCCTCCAGCAGTATGCGGATGTCGCCGCCGTCCATGCGCGCGATCTGCTGGGAGAAGTCCGCGGCGAAGGGGATGGACCGGGTACGGCACTCCTCCGTGTGGCGGAGCATCGCCTCGGGGTCGTCGGCGCCGATCAGGACCAGGTCGAGACCGCCCACGCGGTCGGCGACGGTCTTCAGCTCGATCTGGCGGGCCTCGCTCATGGCGCCGGTGTAGAAGGAGCCGATCTGGTTGTGGTCGGAGTCGGTGGTGCACACGAAGCGGGCGGTGTGCAGCGTCTCCGAGATACGGACCGAGCCGGTGTCGACGCCGTGGCGGTCGAGCCAGTCGCGGTACTCGGCGAAGTCGGAGCCGGCGGCGCCGACCAGGATCGGCGCGGTGCCGAGCTGGCCCATGCCGAAGGCGATGTTGGCGCCGACGCCGCCCCGGCGTACGTCGAGGTTGTCGACCAGGAAGGAGAGCGACACCGTGTGCAGCTGGTCCGCGACCAGTTGGTCGGCGAAGCGGCCGGGGAAGGTCATGAGGTGGTCGGTGGCGATGGAGCCGGTGACTGCGATGCGCACGGCGAGGACTCTCCTGAGGGAGGCTGCGTTGACAGTTCACGCTACCCGGTCGGCGCGGCGGCTCTGAAGCGGCCAAAACTACCCGATAGTAGATCTTTCTTCGCGAGGTCAAGCGTGCCTACGGTGCCGCTATGACGAACCTCAAGGTCGACGGCCCCGTTCCGGTCCCCCTCGAAGGCGAAGGTGAGGCGGACCTCGCGGCGCTGCGCGGCGACTGCGCCCGGATGGCTCCCCACTGGGCGGTTCCCGACCGGATCGTTTCCCTTCCGGTGTCCCCGTCCCTCATCCACGGCGTGTCGGTGCCGTCGAAGTCGGCCAGGCTGCTGGACGCGATGGGCGAATACGGCAACTGAGTTCGAAGCCCGTCGGCTCCATCGGCGCGCTCGGGGGAACCGTGCGCTCCCCCGCTGCGTCCCATCGCTGTCCCCCGTAAAGGGGATGCGGGATACGACCCTTCCGCCTGCCTCTTTGACAGGGGCTGGTCAGGGTCATGGGACAGTTGCGCAGCCGAAGGAGCGATGCGGTGAACACCGAGCGACCCGACAACGAGGACGCGACAGGCGCCTCCGATGATGTGCCGGGCGTGGGGGACGCCGTGAAGGGCTCCGCGGAGGAGCCCGAGGTCGAGGACACCGGGGCCGGCGGAGGCGCTACGACGCCTGCCGTCGCGGGCGAGGACGGCGAGGACACGGATGAGGGTGCCGTTTCCGAGGAGGCCGGCCTGTCGGAGGAGACGGAACCCGAGGAGACAGGGCCCGAGGAGACGGAGCCCGAGGCATCCGACGTAGAACCCGACCCTTCGGAACAGCTCGATCCGGTGACGTCCGTGCCGCAGGCCGATCAGCCGGAAGGCTCCCAAGCACCAGAAGCCGCCCACCCGCACGACCACGCGGACCACACCGACGAAGGGCACCCGGCGCGATCCCGGTCCCGGTCCCCCCTCGTCATCGCCTCCGTGGCCGCCGCCGTACTGCTCGTCGGAGGTGGCGGGGCGTACCTCGCGTCCTCCTCCTCGTCCTCCGGGGGTTCGGGGGACGGGACGGGATCCGCGGCGTCCGGCGGCGGTGGGACTCCGCCGGCGCTCGCGCTCGACGGGTACGCGACGGGCGGTACGAACGGGATCGCGTCCGGGGAGCCGAATCCGTACGGCGAGACCTACAAGGCCAAGGGCACCCTGCCCGCCGGACCCGGTTCCGCGGCCGTCTACTCGCCGCAGGGTGACGTCGGCAAGGACTCGGTCGCCCGGCTCGCGAAGGCGCTCGGTGTCGTGGGGACACCGGTGGCCGAGGGGCAGTACTGGAAGGTCGGCGGGCAGGACGGCAGCGGGCCGAGTCTCCAGGTGAACAAGGCGGCGCCCGGGCTGTGGACGTTCAACCGCTACGCGCCCGGCACCGACAGCTGCACCGGCACCCTCAAGTGCGCGCAGGATCCCGGCACTTCGGCCACCGACCCGGTGAGTGTGGCGGTCGCGAAGAAGGCCGCCGCACCGATCCTCAAGGCCGTCGGTCAGGACGACGCGAAGGTGGACGCGAGTCAACTCATGGGCGAGCAGCGGGTGGTGAACGCCGAACCGGTGGTCGGCGGGCTGCCCACGCACGGCTGGACGACCGGGCTGACGGTCAGCGCCCAGGGTGAAGTGGTCGGCGCGAGCGGGCAGTTGGCGGCGCCGGTGAAGGGTGACGTCTATCCGGTGCTGAGCGCGCGGAAGACGCTGGCCCTGCTGAACGCGGCGCCCGGGACCGACCACCGCATGGGCATCGGCGGCTGCGCCAGTCCCGTACCGCTGAAGGACCGGCTGGAGGCACCCTGCGGATCGTCGACCGCTGCCTCCGCCACGCCCGCGCAGCCTTCGGCCACCGTCGAGCACGCGGTGTTCGGGCTCGCCACGCATTCCGTGGACGGGAAGCAGACGCTGGTGCCGTCCTGGCTGTTCGAGGTGCGGCAGTCGGGTACGCAGGACAGCTTCACGGTGACGTACCCGGCGATCGATCCGAAGTATCTGGCCTCGGCCGGCACGCCCACTCCGACGCCGACCTCGACGGCGACCGCGGCTCCGCACGATGTGAAGGCGGACGGTTACTCGGCCGACGGGAAGAGCCTCACCGTGACCTTCACCGGCGGGGTGTGCGCGGACTACAAGACGACGGCCGTGGAGAGTTCGGACAAGGTGACCGTCACGGTGACCGCGACGCCCTGGCCGAACAAGGTCTGCATCATGATCGCCAAGATCTACCACCAGAACGTGGAGTTGAAGGCCCCGCTCGGCGACCGCAAGGTCGTGGGTCCGGACGGCAAGGCGATCCCCGTGGAGAAGAGCACCCGGCCGACGGCGGGCGCGGGGCCCTCACTGGCTCGTTAAGCACTTCTCCACGGGCACCGGAAAAGCCCGAAGGCGGCGGCCCTGTCGGAGGGGGCCGCCGCCTTCGCCGTACTCAACTGCCCTGTGGGGCTTACGTCTAGTGGGGCTTAGCTGAACGAGTCGCCGCAGGCGCAGGAGCCCGTCGCGTTCGGGTTGTCGATCGTGAAGCCCTGCTTCTCGATGGTGTCGACGAAGTCGATCGAGGCGCCGCCCAGGTACGGGGCGCTCATGCGGTCGGTGACCACCTTGACGCCGCCGAAGTCCTTGAGGACATCGCCGTCGAGGGAGCGCTCGTCGAAGAAGAGCTGGTAGCGCAGGCCGGAGCAGCCACCGGGCTGCACGGCGACGCGCAGGGCCAGGTCGTCCCGGCCTTCCTGGTCGAGCAGGGCCTTGACCTTCGCCGCAGCGGCGTCGGACAGAAGGATGCCGTCGGTGACGGTGCTGGTCTCGTCCGATACGGACATCTACATCTCTCCCGGGTTGTACGGAGACTGCTTGCCGACGATGTCAACCGCCGGGGCCGTGGATTCATTCCGGGCCGTGCCCGGTGTCTTTCCCCCGGCACCTCTCTCCATGCTCGCACACCCCCGCAAGGTCCCCCGCTGAGTGCGTACCGGGATTGATGTCACATCGACGCTATGGGCATCGTCAAACTGACGTGAAGCAGTTATGATAGATAACGTCAATTCGACGAAAAGGCTTGTCTGTCAGAACAGAAAGGGTGCGTGTCGTGACCACCGCCCAGACCCAGGAGCTCGACGTTCAGCCGACGCCCCTCGCCCTGCTGCTGCTCGGCCGTGAGGCCGACCCGAGGAGCGAGCGCGGTGTCGAGTGCCCCGGCGACCTGCCCTCGCCGTCCGACCCGGACCTGGTCGAGCGGGCCCGCGCGGCCAAGGAGAAGCTCGGCGACAAGGTCTTCGTGCTCGGCCACCACTACCAGCGCGACGAGGTCATCCAGTTCGCCGATGTCACGGGCGACTCCTTCAAGCTGGCCCGGGACGCCGCCGCGCGCCCCGAGGCCGAGTACATCGTGTTCTGCGGTGTGCACTTCATGGCGGAGTCCGCGGACATCCTGACCGGCGACGACCAGAAGGTCGTCCTGCCGGACCTCGCCGCCGGCTGCTCGATGGCCGACATGGCCACCGCCGAGCAGGTCGCCGAGTGCTGGGACGCGCTGACCGAGGCCGGCATAGCCGAGCGCGTCGTGCCCGTCTCGTACATGAACTCGTCCGCGGACATCAAGGCGTTCACGGGCAAGCACGGCGGCACGATCTGCACCTCGTCGAACGCGCAGCGCGCGCTGGAGTGGGCCTTCGAGCAGGGCGAGCAGGTGCTGTTCCTGCCCGACCAGCACCTGGGGCGCAACACGGCGGTCCGCGACCTGGGCATGAGCCTGGACGACTGTGTCGTCTACAACCCGCACAAGCCCAACGGGGGCCTCACCGTTGAACAGTTGAGGGCCGCGAAGATGATCCTGTGGCGCGGCCACTGCTCGGTGCACGGCCGTTTCTCGCTGGAGTCGGTGGAGGACGTACGGGCCCGGATCCCGGGTGTCAACGTCCTCGTCCACCCCGAGTGCAAGAACGAGGTCGTGGCCGCGGCCGACTACGTCGGCTCAACGGAGTACATCATCAAGGCACTTGAGGCGGCCCCGGCCGGTTCGAAGTGGGCCATCGGCACCGAGCTGAATCTCGTACGACGGCTCGCGAACCGTTTCGCGCCCGAGGGCAAGGAGATCGTCTTCCTCGACAAGGCGGTCTGCTTCTGCTCGACCATGAACCGCATCGACCTCCCCCACCTGGTCTGGACCCTGGAGTCCCTCGCCGAGGGCAACCTCGTCAACCGCATCGAGGTGGACAAGGAGACGGAGGCCTTCGCCAAGCTGGCGCTGGAGCGGATGCTGGCGCTGCCGTAAGCCCGTACGTCTGTGGTTCTACTCCACCCGCGGCCGGACCAGCCCCGACTCGTAGGCGATGACGACGAGTTGGGCCCGGTCGCGGGCGCCCAGTTTGGCCATGGCGCGGTTGACGTGGGTCTTCACCGTCAGCGGGCTGACCTCCAGGCGTTCGGCGATCTCGTCGTTGGAGTGGCCGCCTGCCACCTGGACCAGGACCTCGCGTTCGCGCACGGTGAGGGCTTCGAGGCGTTCGGCGCGAGCCGGGTCGCGGTCCTCGTCCAGGTCGCCCTGGGCGAGGAAGCGGGCGATCAGGCCCTTGGTCGCCACGGGAGACAGCAGGGCCTCGCCGGCCGCGGCGACCCTGATCGCGCTGAGGAGTTCCTCCGGCTCGGAACCCTTGCCGAGGAAGCCGGAGGCGCCCGCGCGCAGGGACTGCACCACGTAGTCGTCGACCTCGAAGGTCGTCAGGATGACCACCCGGACATGGGCGAGCGACGGGTCGGCGCTGATCATGCGGGTGGCGGCGAGACCGTCCGTGCCGGGCATCCGGATGTCCATCAGCACCACGTCGGCCCGCTCCTCCTTCGCCAGCCGCACGGCCTGCGCGCCGTCCGAGGCCTCTCCCACGACCTCCATGTCGGGCTCGGAGTCGACGAGTACGCGGAAGGCGCTGCGCAGCAGGGCCTGGTCGTCGGCGAGCAGGACACGGATCGTCGTCATACGGGGTCCCCCGAGGCGCGTGGGCGGGTCTTGACCGGCAGGATCGCATGGACGCGGAAGCCGCCTCCGTACCGGGGACCGGTGGTGAGGGTGCCGCGCAGGGCGGTGACGCGCTCGCGCATGCCGAGCAGGCCGTGGCCGCCGCCGGAGTCGGGGTCCTGGTCCTCGCCGGAGCCGTTGTCGAGGACGGTGACCTCCACGTTCGGTCCCACGCGTACGACGCTCACCTCGGCCTTCGCCTCGATACCGGCGTGCTTCTGCACATTGGTGAGGGCCTCCTGGATGACGCGGTAGGCGGCCAGGTCGACGGCGGCGGGGAGGGTGGTGCCGTTGTCCGCGCGGGCCACCTCGACCTGGAGGCCGGCGCTGCGGAAGGTGCCGGCGAGCTCTTCGAGGCGGTCGAGTCCGGGAGCCGGTTCGGTGGGGGCCTCGGGGTCGCCGGACTGGCGCAACAGGCCGACGGTGGCGCGGAGTTCGTTGAGCGCCGAGCGGCTGGCCTCGCGTACGTGGGCGAGGGCTTCCTTGGCCTGGTCGGGGCGCTTGTCCATGACGTGCGCGGCGACTCCGGCCTGGACGTTGACCAGGGCGATGTGGTGCGCGACCACGTCGTGCAGGTCGCGGGCGATCCGGAGGCGCTCCTCGGCGACCCTGCGGCGGGCCTCCTCCTCGCGGGTGCGTTCGGCCCGTTCGGCGCGCTCGCGGATGGCGTGCACGAACTCCTTGCGGCTGCGTACGGCGTCCCCTGCGGCGGCGGCCATGCCGGTCCAGGCGAAGATGCCGAGGTTCTCCTGCGCGTACCAAGGGAGGGGGCCGCCGAGCATCGCGGCGCCGGTCAGCACGGTCATCGTGAGCAGGCCCACGCGCCAGGTGGTGGAGCGGTCGGTGGAGACCGCGACGGTGAACAGGGCGACCACGGCACACATCGCGACCGGGGCGCGCGGGTCGCTGGTGACGCTCTCGACGAGGGAGGCGGTGGCGGTGACGGCGAGGACCATCATCGGGGCGCGGCGGCGGAAGACGAGCGCGGCGGCGCCGACCGCCATGAGGACCAGGCTGAGCGGGTCAGGGGTGCGGATGCCCCAGCTGACGCCGTGCCCGCTGTGCGGGTCCACGAACGACCCGGCCACCATGCACACGAGCACCGCGGCGGCGAGCACCGCGTCCAGCGCGGAGGGGTGTGCCTCCATGTGACAGCGCGCGCGGTCGAGGGGCGTCATTCTGGCAACGGTACGGGGTCCCTGGCGGGGGCGGAACGGGGGTCAGCTGTACGTTCCCTGTACTGGTGCAGGGTGTTGGTGTGGGCGTCTCTGGGGGCTCCGTCCCCAGGCCCCCGGTCGGCCCTGAAGGGGCCTCGTCCTCAAACGCCGGACGGGCTGATTTTGTTGGCCTGCGCCTGAAAGGGCGCCGGACGGGCTTCCCTCACCCCGGGATCAAGCCGTCGTCGCTCAGCAGGTCCCGGACTTCCTCCAGCGTCGCGTCCGGGGACGGGAGGATGAGTTCGGAGGGCTCCAGGGAGTCGTCCGGGAGGGGCTCGCCCAGTTCGCGGACCTTGGCAAGGAGGGCCTGGAGGGTCTCGCGGAAGGCGGGGCCGTCACCGTTCTGTACTTCCCTCAGGAGTACGTCGTCCAGCTTGTTCAGTTCGGTGAGGTGGCCGTCGGCCAGCCTCACCTGCCCCTCCCCCATGATCCGTACGATCACGTCGCCCTCCTCAGGCGTGGGCCGTCACATCAAGTCACTGCTTGTCGAAGCGCGGGGTGTCCTGCGGCTGAGCCGATGAGTTCGACTGAGACTGGGACTGGTCCTTGCCGCCCTCGATCGCCTGCTGCGACGACGAGCCGCCGGCCAGCTCCGCCTTCATCCGCTGGAGTTCCAGCTCTACATCCGTACCACCCGACAGCCGTTCCAGCTCGGCCTGGATGTCGTCCTTGGCCATTCCGGTCGGGTCGTCCAGGGCTCCGGAGGCGAGCAGTTCGTCGATGGCGCCGGCGCGGGCCTGGAGCTGCTGGGTCTTGTCCTCGGCGCGCTGGATGGCAAGCCCGACATCGCCCATCTCCTCGGAGATGCCGCTGAAGGCCTCGCCGATCCGGGTCTGTGCCTGGGCCGCCGTGTACGTGGCCTTGATGGTCTCCTTCTTCGTGCGGAAGGCGTCCACCTTGGCCTGGAGGCGCTGGGCCGCGAGGGTGAGCTTCTCCTCCTCGCCCTGGAGGGTGGTGTGCTGGGTCTCCAGATCCGTCACCTGCTGCTGGAGCGCGGCCCGGCGCGAGAGCGCCTCGCGGGCCAGGTCCTCGCGGCCGAGGGCGAGCGCCTTTCGGCCCTGGTCCTCCAGCTTCGAGGACTGCGACTGCAGCTGGTTGAGCTGGAGCTCCAGACGCTTGCGGGAGGTGGCGACGTCGGCCACACCCCGGCGCACCTTCTGAAGCAGCTCCAGCTGCTTCTGGTACGAGTAATCGAGGGTTTCGCGCGGGTCCTCGGCCCGGTCAAGGGCCTTGTTCGCCTTCGCGCGGAAGATCATCCCCATACGCTTCATGACACCGCTCATGGGCTTCGCGCGCCCCCTTCTGACGGACTCCAGCTCCAGCGACTGCAACAGAACCCACAGTACGGGCCCTGCATCCATTACCGCACTGTTCGGGGACGGATGCGCTCATCCCCAAGGACGACTGCCTACGGTCCTGCTCCGGCGTAAGGAGTAGGTGTTCCCCGGGTAACAACCCGGAGCCGACCGTCTGCGACGTCTCTCTTGTTCCCCTACAGACGACTGGTGTTGCCGGATCGTTCCCCACCGGACTGGGGTCCAACCCCACCCACCCCGTAAGCTTGGGTTTTGTGTTCCGTAGCCGTTCCAAGGAAGAGCAGGCAGCGCCCACCGACAAGGTGCCGCTGACCGACTCCAAGCAGCCCCGAGACCCTCAGGCCCCGAAGGGTCGGCCCACGCCCAAGCGCAGTGAGTCCCAGACCCAGCGCCGCAGCGTCGCCAACACTTCGATGACGCGCAAGGACGCCTCCAAGCGCCAGCGCGACGAGCGCCGTGCGCAGATGGACAAGCAGCGCCAGGCGCTGGCCGGCCGCGGCAACGAGCGGGATCTTCCGCTCCGCGACAGGGGCCCGGTCCGCAAGTTCGCGCGTGACTACATCGACTCGCGCTTCAACGTCGCCGAGTTCTTCCTGCCGATGGCCGTGGTGATCCTCGTGCTCAGCGTGGTGCAGGTGCCCGCGCTGCAGAACATCGCGCTGCTGCTGTGGCTCGTGATCATCATCCTGATCGTGGTCGACACGATCTTGAACGTGTTCCGGCTGCGCAAGCGGCTCGCCGAGCGCTTCCCCGGCCAGGACACCAAGGGCACGGTCTGGTACTCGCTCATGCGCTCCCTTCAGATGCGTCGACTCCGGCTGCCGAAGCCGCAGGTCAAGCGCGGAGAGCGGCCCTGAGCGCGGACTCCTTCTCCGGGGGCGCGGCGGATGCCTGGCTGAGCAGGCTGGGTGGGCTGCGGGATGTCGTACGCCAGGAGCTGGTGGCCCGGCAGCTCGACGAGCAGATAGCCGGCCGGTATCCGGTCGGACAGCGGCTGCGGGTGCTCGACGTCGGGATGGGCCAGGGCACGCAGGCGCTGCGGCTGGCCCGGGCCGGGCATCAGGTGACCGGGCTCGAGCAGGAACCGAAGATGGTCGCCGCGGCCCGTGAGGCGCTGTCCGGTGAGCCGGAGGGCATCCGGGAGCGGGTGCGGATCATCGAGGGCGACGGCCGGGACACGGGTGTGCACTTCCTGCCGGGCAGTTTCGACGTCGTGCTCTGTCATGGCGTACTCATGTACGTGTCCGAGCCCGATCCGCTGCTCGCGGGTCTGGCCCGGATGCTGGCGCCGGGTGGTCTGCTGTCGCTGCTCGTGCGGAACGCCGACGCGCTGGCGATGCGGCCCGGGCTGTCCTGGGACTGGGCGACCGCGCTGACCGCGTTCGACTCGACGGCGTACCGCAACCGGCTGGGCCTGGATGTGCGGGCGGACCGGCTGGACACCCTGACGGCGACGCTGGCGGGGATCGGGGCGCCGCTGCAGGCCTGGTACGGCGTGCGGGTCTTCACCGACACCGCTCCGGAAGGCGTCGAGATCCCGACGGACGTCGAACCGCTGCTGGCCGCCGAGGAGCGGGCCGGGCGGACGGATCCGTACCGGGCGGTGGCCGCGCTGCTGCATCTGTGCGGCGTGCGGGGCTGAGCGCGGTCCCACCGCGAGGGGCCCGTTCGGGTCAGCAGCACAAGCCTGGCATTCACCCCAAAGAGACACTCGGCGTATGGACTCTTCCCGTACCCGGACCCGTACGCGTGCCTTCCGCCCCATAGCTCTTCTCGCCTGTTCGCTCGCGCTGGTCGCGGGGTGTTCGGGCGCCGGGTCCTCGTCGTCATCGTCGTCAGCGTCGAAGGAGGACCGCTCGACCACGCAGGCCGCCGAGGCCGCCGTACCGATGGCGAGCGACGACCTGCAGAGCGACTACCAGAAGGTGATCAAGGAGGTCCTGCCGTCGGTCGTGCAGATCCAGGCCAGCAGTGATCTGGGGTCGGGGGTCGTGTACGACGGCCAGGGGCACATCGTCACCAACGCGCACGTCGTCGGGAACGAGAAGGTCTTCAAGGTGACCACCGCGAACAGCGAGGACGTGCTCACCGCCAAGCTCGTCTACTCGTATCCCGAGCAGGACCTGGCCGTCGTCAAGCTGGACAAGGTGCCGGCCGGGCTGAAGGCGGCGACCTTCGCCGACTCCGCCAAGGTCGAGGTCGGGCAGATCGTCCTCGCCATGGGCTCGCCGCTGGGACTGTCGTCCAGCGTGACGCAGGGCATCGTGTCGGCGACCGGACGGACCGTCAGCGAGGGCAGCGGCGGCGGGGGTACGGGCGCGACCATCGCCAACATGGTGCAGACCTCGGCGGCGATCAACCCCGGCAACAGCGGGGGCGCGCTGGTCAACCTCAACGGGCAGGTCATCGGCATCCCGACGCTCGCGGCGACCGACCCGAACTTCGGGGGAGGTGCCGCGCCCGGTATCGGGTTCGCGATCCCGTCCACGATGGTGAAGACGGTCGCCGGCCAGATCGTCCAGGACGGCAAGGTGACCGACTCCGGGCGGGCCGCGCTCGGCATCACCGGCCGTACGGTCGTCGACGACAGCTACCAGGCCGCCGGGGTGGCCGTCGTCGCGGTGAAGAGCGGCGGGGCCGCGGACAAGGCCGGCATCCGGGCCGGGGACATCATCACGAAGCTCGGCGACACGGGGATCAGCACGATCACCTCGCTGTCGGAGGCGCTGGCTTCCGACAAGCCGGGGCAGAGGACGACGGTGACGTACACGCGGAACGGCGCGTCGAAGAAGGTCGATGTGACGCTGGGCGAGCAGTGAGGAGGGGGCGGCCGGCACTTCTTCGGCCGCCCCTCCCCCTGTTACGCCTCCTCGGCGTGCAGGCTCATCGGGCCGTAGATCTCTGTGGAGTCCTCGAACAGCCGTACCTGGTCCGCGCCACCCGCGACGAGGTCCTTCCACACCTCGCCGAGCCAGGACTCCGCGTCCCCCTGCGTGGTGAACTCCTCCGGCGGGACCGCGGGTTCGACCTCGGTCCCGTCGGACTTCTCGAACCGCCAGATCCATGCCGCCATGTACGCCTCCAAGGTCTCAGCGCATGCAGAGCAGAAGCCGGATCTTGGTCCGGCTTCTGCCGAGAAGCCTAGTCTGATGCGCAACACCTGGTCAGGCGCGCGAAAATCAACACCGTGGAACTCACTCTGCTCGGCACCGGCGCTCCCGCGGGGCTCCCCCGCCTCGACTGTCCCTGTGCGGCCTGTGCCGTGTCGCTCGGGGTCGATGCCCGGGCGGCCACCGCCGTGCTCGTTGACGGGACTCTGTTGCTCGATCTGACGCCCGGCGCGGCCTTCGCGGCGGCTCGGGCCGGGCATTCGCTGGGCGGCGTACGGCAGGTGCTGTTGTCGCATCCGCACGACGGGCCCGCGGTGGAGGTGCCGGTGGGGCTGCCGCAGCCGGGGCGGGTGCCGGACGGGCGGGAGCTGGCGCTGCTGACGGGGCACCGGGTGCGGGCGGTGGCGATGGACGCGCCCGGCACCGGGTACGCCGTCACGGGCCCGGACGGTCAGCGGGTGCTGTATCTGCCGCCGGGGGCCGGGCCGGCCGGTCTTGAGGAGGGGGCCGTCGAGTCGTACGACATGGTGCTCGCCGATGTCGTGGGGCGGCCGGACGCGCTGGCCAAGCTGCGGGCGGTGGGGGCGATGGGGCCCGCGACCGATGTGATCGCCGTGCATCTCGACCACGATGTGCCGCCGGGCGCGGAGTTGACGCGGCGGCTGGCCGCCGTGGGGGCGCGGGCCGTGCCGGACGGGTCGACGCTGACGGTGGGGGTCTACGAGGACGTGCCCGATGTACCGCGGCGGACGCTGGTGCTGGGCGGGGCGCGGTCCGGGAAGTCCGTGGAGGCGGAGCGGCGGCTGGAGGCGTTCCCCGACGTGCTGTACGTCGCGACCGGCGGCTCGCGCAACGGGGACACCGAGTGGGCCTCACGGGTCTCCGCGCACCGGGAGCGGCGGCCGGGGTCGTGGCGTACGGCGGAGACCTGTGACCTGGTGCCGTTGCTGGCCGAGGACGGGCCGCCGCTGCTGATCGACTGTCTGTCGCTGTGGCTGACGGACGCGATGGACTCCGTGGGGGCGTGGGACGACACGGAGTGGGGGGACGGTGGGGAGAAGCAACTTCGGGAGCGGGTACGGGAGTTGACCGCCGCCGTGCGGGCCACCCGGCGGACCCTGGTCGCCGTGTCGAACGAGGTCGGCTCGGGGATCGTGCCGGCGACCGCGTCCGGGCGCCGGTACCGCGACGAGCTGGGCCGGCTGAACGCGGCGATCGCCGGTGAGTGCGAGCACGTGCTGCTGGTGGTGGCGGGGCAGGCGGTCGCGCTACGGGGCTGACGGCTTCCGGCGCGCGACGATCCGCTGCGGGGCCGGGAGCCGGTCCGGGCGGCGGCGGTGTTCCGGGACGATCTCGCAGTCCTGGGGCTCCAGTTGGGCGCGCAGGTCGTCCGGGCGTCCTTCCAGGAGGAGGAGGCCGCCGGGGCGCAGGACCGTGAGGGCCGCGTGGAGTTCGGCGGCGGGGTCGGGGGCGGGGGTGCGGTCGCGGAGGAGGGTGACCACGTCGTAGCGGGCGTGCAGGGCGGTGGTGATGTGCGGGTCGGTGAGGTGGCCGGCGTAGGCCTCCTCGATGCGTTCGGCGGCGCGGGCCCGGACGACTCGGGGGGTGGGGTCGAGGCCGTCGAAGGAGGTGTACGGGAAGAGTTCCTTCGCGGTCTCGGGGAAGTGGGCGTCGCCCGTGCCGACGTCGAGCCAGCTCTCCGGTTCGGGGAGCAGGCGCAGGATCGCGCGGGCCAGTGTCCGGTGACGGCGTCGCTCGTCGAGGGCGCTGACGCGGGTGCGCAGGCTGTTCATGGCGACTCCCGGGGCGTACGACAATACGGTGCAAAACGATACGCACGGGATCTCGATCTTCGAGGCAAGGACGTCCTGGGGGCGTGGTGGCCATGTGGCTCTGTGACGTTCGATCGCTGCCGGTACTGTTCGGCGAATGAGCTCGCTTAATCTCGACGACTTCACCGATCTGATCGAGCGCCCCGACGGCGGTGTGCGCCGTGACGCCGAGGCGCGGCGTGAACGTCAGATCGTGCCGCCCGGGTCGCTGGGCCGACTCGACGACCTGGGTGAGTGGCTGGCGGCGGCGCAGTCCTCCGTGCCGGTGCGGCCGGTCGAACGGCCGCGCGTGGTGTTGTTCGCGGGCGACCACGGAGTCGCCGAACTCGGTGTGTCGGCCCGGCCGGCGGGCAGCGCCGGGGAGTTGGTGCGGTCGCTGCTGGAGGGCGGCAGCCCGGCCGCGGTGCTCGCCCGGCGGCTCGGGGTGCCGGTGCGGATCGTGGACATGGCCCTGGACTGCGAGCCGGACTCGCTGCCCGACGAGGTCGTGAAGCACCGGGTACGGCGGGGCAGCGGGCGGATCGACATCGAGGACGCGCTGACGCTGGAGGAGGCGACGGCCGCGTTCGAGGCCGGCGTCGCCGTCGCGAACGACGAGGCCGACTCCGGTACGGATCTGGTGGTCCTCGGCGATGTGAGCGTCGGCGGTACGACCCCGGCCTCCGTGCTGATCGCCGCGCTGTGCGGGACCGACGCGTCCGTGGTCACCGGGCGGGGCGGCCTCGCGATCGACGACCTGGCGTGGATGCGCAAGTGCGCGGCGATCCGGGACGCGCTGCGCCGGGCCCGGCCGGTGCTGGGCGACCAGTTGCAGCTGCTGGCGACGGTGGGCGGGGCCGACCTCGCCGCGATGACCGGGTTCCTGCTGCAGAGCGCCGTACGGAAGCTGCCGGTGATCCTGGACGGGGTGGTGGCCGCCGCCTGCGCGCTGGTGGGTCAGCGGGTCGCGTTCCGGGCGCCGGACTGGTGGCTGGCCGGACAGAACAGCGGGGAGCCGGGGCAGGCGAAGGCGCTGGACCGGATGGCGTTGGAGCCGCTGCTCGACCACGGGGTGACCGTCGGCGAGGGTGCGGGCGCGCTGCTCGCGCTGCCGCTGGTGCAGGCCGCGGCGGCACTCGCGGCCGAACTCCCGCTCAAGCCGGAGGAGCCGGCGGAGTCCGAAGAGGCCGAGAAGCCCGAGGAGTGACCTGTGCGTGATCGTTGCGGCGACGGAAAAGAAACGTTCGCCGCGACAACACCCATATGATCCTCCTTCATGGGAGATGTCCGGGTCGGGCCCGTTCAAGAACGTCATAGCTCAGGCGCCTCGCGACGGGCCGCGGCCTTCGCCGTCTGGTATCTGCGGGCCGTCGCGTTCATCAACTTCCTCAGCGCGGCGTGGGTTTCGCTGGGGCAGGACGTACGACGGCACAACCAGGAGAACTTCTTCACGCCGTATCTGCTGACGGCCGGTTTCGCTTCCGGGGTGTTCACGGCGTTCCTCGCCATCACCATGCGGCGCCGCAAACGCGCCGCATGGATCCTGAACCTGGTGGTCAGCGGGCTGTTCCTGGCGCTGTTCGGGTTCGCCATGTCGTTCCAGGAGATCCGCCAGTACGCGCAGAACTGGATCTCCCTGGGCCTGACCGCCGCCTTCGTCGCCGCGCTGCTGGTGGGGCGCCGGGAGTTCTACGCGAAGGGCGACCGGTCCAACCCCCGGCTCGCCGCCGTCGTCGCCGTCGGCGGCACCCTGGCCGCCTCGCTGCTGGCCGCGCTGCTGGTGACGGTCACCAACCAGGCGCACGACGCGTCCCGTTCGACGTTCCTGGAGCGCTGGCACTACGGCTCGTTCCGGCTGGTGTCCATCGCCGCCCCGGAGAACCGCTTCCCCGGCATCTGGACCCCGAACTGGGCCAACGTCACCATCAACGTGCTCAGCACCGTCCTGGTTCTCGCGGTCTTCTACGCCGCCTTCCGCTCCCGGCGCGCCGTCGACCCGCTCACCGAGGACGACGAGAAGAAGCTGCGGGCACTGCTGGAGCGGCAGGGCGAGCGGGACTCGCTCGGGTACTTCGCGCTGCGCCGGGAGAAGAGCGTGGTGTGGTCCCCGACCGGCAAGGCCGCCGTCGCCTACCGGGTGGTGGGCGGGGTGTCGCTGGCCTCCGGCGACCCGATCGGCGACCCCGAGGCGTGGCCCGGCGCGATCGAGCCCTGGCTCGCGGAAGCCCGCGTTCACGGATGGATTCCGGCCGTCATGGGCGCGAGCGAGGAAGCGGGCACCGTCTACGCACGGCACGGACTCGACGCCCTCGAACTCGGTGACGAAGCCCTCGTCGAGGTCGCCGACTTCACCCTTGAGGGACGCGCCATGCGGACCGTGCGGCAGGCCTACAACCGGGTGAAGCGGGCCGGGTACACGGTCCGTATCCGCCGCCACGAGGACATTCCGGCCGAGGAGATGGCGTACCTGCTGAAGCGGGCCGACGACTGGCGGGACGGGGCCACCGAGCGCGGCTTCAGTATGGCGCTGGGGCGGCTCGGGGACCCCGACGACGGGCAGTGCGTGATGCTCGAATGCACCGACGGGGAGGGCGAGTTGAGGGCGGTGCTGTCCTTCGTGCCGTGGGGCCCGCACGGGCTGTCGCTCGACCTGATGCGCCGGGACCGCGACTCCGACAACGGGCTCATGGAGTTCATGGTGATCGAACTCCTGCGCCGCGCCCAGGAGATCGGAATCACCCAGGTTTCGCTCAACTTCGCCATGTTCCGTTCGGTCTTCGAAAGGGGGGCGCGGATCGGCGCCGGACCGGTGCTGCGGCTGTGGAGGTCACTCCTCAGCTTCTTCTCCCGGTGGTGGCAGATCGAATCGCTGTACCGCGCCAACGCCAAGTACCGGCCCATCTGGGAACCCCGGTTCCTGCTCTTCGAGAAGAGCGCGGACCTGCTGCGCATCGGCCTCGCGTCGGCGCGCGCGGAAGGGTTCCTGGAGGCGCCGGGACTGCCGAAGTGGCTGCACCGAAAGCACCTGGAGACGCACAGATGAACCGCCTCGCCCGCTGGGCCCGCGCCGAATGGGGACTGCTCTACGTCACCGTGCGCGAGCCACTGCTGAAACAGCGTTGGCGGGCGATCCCGATGACGATCGGGGCGGTATTGCTGACGGCGGCACTGCAGTTCGTGCAGAACCAGTCCTGGGGCTATCAGTTCGTGCAGGACGCGGGCGCGGTACGGGCCGAGGACCCGCTGTGGCTGGCCCTCCTCCGCACCCCGCCCTCCCTCTTCGTCCCGGCGCTGGACCTCCCCGTCTGGGGCGCCCTGGCCCAGATCCTGTTCGTCTTCGGCATCGCGGAGATCTGCATCGGCCACTGGCGCACGCTGGTCATCGCCTACGCCGCGACCCTCGCCGGCACGCTCTACGCCCGCCTCGGCATCTGGCTCGGCTTCGACAACCCGTTCGGGCTGCCCGGCTCCGACCGCCTGGTCGTGGACACGGGCCCCTCGGCCGCGGTGGTCGGCCTCGCGGTGTTCGTCGCGTGGCGCTACGGCGCCTACGCGACGGCGCTCGTGGTGACCGGCGCGATGGCCATCGAGGTCATGCTGAAGGGCAACCTCGCCGGCAAGGAGCATCTGGCGGCGATCATCGCGGTGGGCTTGCTGTGTCTGGCTTCGGCGCTACGGCATCGGCGGCTGCGGCTGCGGTAGGTGCGGCGGGGAGACCGTCACTGCCGGCCGGGGATCCGCACCGGCTCCGGATCCGGTTTGCCGCCGATCCAGTCCTGGAGGGCCCGGCGCGGGCCCGCCCAGCGGCGGTCGTGGTGGTAGGCGCGGAGGGTCGAGCGGGCCCGGGCCCGATGGCGGCGCTTGCGGTAGAAGCGCTTGGCCCAGGGGGAACCCGGGCGGGCCAGCCGGATCGCGCCGACGAGGGCGACCAGCGGGACGAGGACGCCGAAGACCGCCGTGCGGGCCTTGCCCTTGCTCAGGGCGATGAGGGAGAAGAGGAAGTTGACCCCGACGCTGACGATCACGCCGGCGCGGTCGTGGAGCTCGGCGGCGGTGAGGTCGTTGACACCGAAGGGCGAGAAGCCGGCGAGGACGAAGCCGACCAGGGCCGCCGTGAGCACCACCGCCTCGACACTCTTGCGGCCCGCCTCGGTCCAGTACACGTCGTCGAGGTAGAGGATCAGCGCGAACTCGTCCAGCACCAGGCCCGCGCCGATGCCGAAGACGATCGCGAACAGGGCGGACCCGACGCCGTAGCGCGTGCTGGCCACCGCGCCGAAGCCGCCGAGTACGGAGAGGACCACGCCCGGGACGACGTGGTGGATGTGCACGTCACCGGCCTTGATGTTGCCGAAGGGGCCCTTGCCCACGCGGATCAGCCGGGTGATGACACGGGTGATGACGAACGTCAGGACGAAGGCGGTGAGCGCGAGGAGCAGGGGCAGCTTGCCCGGCTCGACGATGTTGCGGTGCAGCCAATGTCCCATATGTGCACTTTAACGATGGCCGCCGGTACCGCTCCCCGGACCACCGGGTAACCTGCGCCGGTGTCCAAGACCCCGCCTCTCGACAGCCTCCGCTTCGCGTTCGGCACCCTGACGGTTCTCCCGGTCGGGGTCACCCGCTGGGACCGGGAGGCCGCGCGTGCCGGAATGATGGCCGCCCCGGTCGTCGGGGTGGTCGTCGGTGTGTGCTCGGCGGGGTTCGGGCTGTTGCTGCTGTTCCTGGGCGCGGGTGCGCTGCTCGCCGCCGTCGGCACGGTCGCCGTGCCCGCCGTCCTCACGCGGGGGCTGCACCTGGACGGGCTCGCGGACACCGCCGACGGGCTCGGCAGCGGGAAGCCGGCGGAGGACGCGCTGCGGATCATGAAGCAGTCGGACATCGGGCCGTTCGGGGTGCTCAGTCTCGTCTTCGTCCTGCTCGCTCAGGTGGCTGTGCTGGCGCAGCTCTACGGCGACGCGTGGGCGCGGGGGGCGGCTGCGGCGATCGTGTCTGCGGTTGCTGCGCGGCTCGCGTTGACCTGGGCTGCTCGTGCGGGGGTGCCTGCGGCTCGGCCGGAAGGGCTGGGGGCCGCGGTCGCGGGCGTTGTGCCGGTGGGGGGTGCGGTGGCTGTGACCTTGTCCTACTTGGTGATCTCTGCGGCGCTCGGGGCGATTTTCGGGGCGTACGGGAGGGTGCGGGCGGTTGTCGCCGTTGCCGTGGCGCTGGTTGTCGCCGAGATTCTGCTGCGGCACTGTCGGCGTCGGTTCGGCGGGGTCACGGGGGACGTGTTCGGGGGGCTTGCGGAGACTGCTGCGACGACTGCGCTCGTCGTGCTTGCGCTGGGGGGCTGAGTGCGGGTGCGTCGTGGCTGGTCGCGCCCGCGCGGCGGAGCCGCAGATGTCACAGCCCCGCGCCCCTGAGTGGGCTGGCCTGAAGCGTGTTCAACAGGACCGGCGCCATGCTCCCAGTTCGTACTTCTTCTCCAGTGAACTCAGCTTCAGGCGGCGGGAGTTCGCGCAGAACTTGGTGGTCGGGAGTTCGTACTCGACGTGGAAGACCGCCTTGTTCGCCTTGATGAAGGGGGTCAGGGTGTCGCATTCGCCGTACTGGGCGCACTGTTCGTTGACCGCGAAGTCGAAGTCGCCCACCAGGGCGGGGATTTGGTCGAGGTCGTTCTTGAGGCCGACCGCCATGCCCCGGTCGTGGGCCAGCTTCGCGACGAGGCGGTTGTAGCGGAGCTGCCAGCTTCGCGACGAGGCGGTTGTAGCGGAGCTGGTCGGCGGCCTTCAGGGGGAAGCCGGTGTCGTTCTGGTAGCCGTCCATGTTGTCGGGCTCCACCGCGTCGAAGCCCTTCGCACGGCACATGTCGAGGCGGGTCGCCATCAGGGGTTCGAGGACGGCTGTACGGCGGATGTCCAGCCAGCGTTCGCCCTTCCAGCCGTTGCCCTTGCCCAGCACCGACTTGGGGAACTTCTTGGCGTCCGGGCGGAAGTCCTCCCAGGCGCCGGTGGAGATGTAGCAGATGACCTTGCGGCCCTTGTCGTGCAGCGCGGTCACCGTGGCCTTGGACTGGTCGAAGCCGTCGATGTCGTAGACCGGGACGTCGACGGAGGTGTCCAGGCGTCCGCTGAGCTGCCACTGCCAGGCCACACCCGGGCGGGGCTGCCAGCGCTTCCCCGTCTCCGGCTTGTCGTCGGGGGTGGAGGTGCAGCCCGCGAGGAGCAGGAGGAGCAGGGGGAACAGCGCGGCGGGGCGTCTCACGGGACGGGCTCCAGGGTGTGGGGCAGGGTTCCCCAGGGATGATCTCCCATGCCCGGTACCGCGCAGTGCGCCGAGGCCCCTCGCGCGGAGGATCCGTGGAAGCCGAGCAAACGGACGGGCGTGTCGCCCACATGGACCTCACGAGTGTGACGCAGGGCATCCGGGGTCAGGATCGAGAAGTGGCCGCTCCGGTTCCGGCGCGTACCGCATCGCCTTTTCCGGGGCCCCGCGCGAACGCCCCGTCGCGCACACGCGCGTAGGCTCCGTTCTGGGCCGTCACCAGCCCCCTGTGTCCACCGCCGCCGCAGGTCGGAAATAGGGTCGGCTGTCGGGCCCGGTCGACCCACCCCGTTCGACCACGGAAACTTCACATCGGAAGCGAGAATTCACCACTGTGACTGCTCTCACTCTCAGCACCGCCGCGGCGCCCGGCCTGCGGGCCGACGCGATCGTGATCGGTGTCGGCAAGGGCGGCAAGGGCCCGGTCGTCGCACCGGGCGCCGACGCCGTGGACAAGGCGTACGACGGCAGGCTCGCCGGCGTCCTGGAGACCCTGGGCGCCTCCGGTGCCGAAGGCGAGATCACGAAGCTGCCCGCCCCGGCCGGCTTCAAGGCGCCGCTCGTGCTCGCGGTGGGCCTCGGCGCCGAGCCCAAGGACGGCGACGCGTACGACGCCGAGGCGCTGCGCCGGGCCGCCGGCGTCGCCGCCCGCGCCCTGACCGGTGCCAAGAAGGCCGCCTTCGCGCTGCCCCTCGCCGACGCGGCCGACGCCGGCGCGATCGCCGAGGGCGCGCTGCTCGGCGCGTACTCCTTCGACGCGTACAAGGACAACGGCAAGGACGCCAAGGGCAAGGGCCCGCTCGGCGAGGTCGCCCTGCTCGGCGGCAAGCCGCGCGACAAGGAGTACAAGGCGGCCGTAGAGCGTGCTCTGGCGGTCACCGAGGAGCTGAACCGCGCCCGCGACCTCATCAACACCCCGCCGAACGACCTCGACCCCGAGGCCTTCGCCGCCGTCGCGCAGACCGCGGCCAAGGAGCACGGCATCAAGGTCGAGGTGCTCGACGAGAAGGCCCTGGAGAAGGGCGGCTACGGCGGCATCCTCGGCGTCGGCGCCGGATCCGCGGCCGGTCCGCGCCTGGTGAAGCTGTCGTACACGCACGCCACTGCCTCCAAGCACCTCGCGTTCGTCGGCAAGGGCATCACCTACGACTCGGGCGGCATCTCGCTCAAGCCGGCCGGGCACAACGAGACGATGAAGTGCGACATGAGCGGTGCGGCGGCGGTCTTCGCCGCCGTGGTCGCCGCCGCGCGGCTGGGCCTCGAGGTCAACGTGACCGGCTGGCTGGCGCTCGCCGAGAACATGCCGTCCGGTTCCGCGACCCGTCCCGGTGACGTGCTGCGCATGTACAGCGGCAAGACCGTCGAGGTCCTCAACACGGACGCCGAGGGACGGCTCGTCCTCGCGGACGCGCTGTGGGCGGCGTCGGCGGAGAAGCCGGACGCGATCGTGGACGTGGCGACGCTGACGGGTGCGATGGTGCTGGCTCTCGGGAGCCGGACCTTCGGTGTCATGGCGAACGACGACGCGTTCCGTGCGGCGATCGTCGACGCCGCGGAGGAGGTCGGGGAGCCGTCGTGGCCGATGCCGCTGCCCGAGCACCTGCGCAAGGGGATGGACTCTCCCACCGCCGACATCGCGAACATGGGTGAGCGGATGGGTGGCGGGCTGGTCGCGGGGCTGTTCCTGCGGGAGTTCGTGGGTGAGGGGATCACCTGGGCGCACGTCGACATCGCGGGACCGGCCTTCAATGAGGGCGGGCCCTTCGGCTACACCCCCAAGGGGGGTACGGGTTCTGCGGTGCGGACGTTGGTGCGGCTTGCGGAGCTGACTGCGGCCGGGGATCTGGGCTGACGTTCTTCGCCCAATAGCTCGATGCCTTGGGTGCGCGGGCGACTGCGGGTCGGTTGTGGCCGGTCGCGCAGTTCCCCGCGCCCCTAGGGTGTCGCACCTAGGTGTCTCCATCGCGGCAGCGTCTCTCATGTGAGCGTGTGGTGTCTCACACCCCGGCCCGGCGTCTCGTTGGGCCTCGACAAGTGCGAAGATGGGGCTCGGCAGGACAGGGCCCCCACCACAGGGCCGAAGAAAGAGCGGCCGGACACCAGCCGCCGCCCGGTCACTGACGACCGGCGTACGGCGCACATGCATGGAGGACGTGACGTGGCGAACGACGCCAGCACCGTTTTCGACCTAGTGATCCTCGGCGGTGGTAGTGGCGGTTACGCCGCGGCGCTGCGCGGGGCCCAGCTGGGACTGGACGTCGCCCTGATCGAGAAGGACAAGGTCGGCGGCACCTGCCTGCACCGGGGATGCATCCCCACCAAGGCTCTGCTCCACGCGGGCGAGATCGCCGACCAGGCCCGCGAGAGCGAGCAGTTCGGCGTCAAGGCCACCTTCGAGGGCATCGACGTACCCGCCGTCCACAAGTACAAGGACGGCGTCGTCTCGGGCCTGTACAAGGGTCTCCAGGGTCTGATCGCATCCCGCAAGGTGCACTACCTCGAGGGTGAGGGGTGCCTCTCCTCCCCCACCTCCGTCGACGTCAACGGCCAGCGCATCCAGGGCCGCCACGTCCTGCTGGCGACCGGCTCCGTGCCGAAGTCGCTGCCGGGCCTGGAGATCGACGGCAACCGGATCATCTCCTCGGACCACGCCCTCGTCCTGGACCGCGTGCCGCAGTCCGCGATCATCCTGGGCGGCGGTGTCATCGGCGTGGAGTTCGCCTCCGCGTGGAAGTCCTTCGGCGCCGACGTGACGATCATCGAAGGCCTCAAGCACCTCGCCCCTCTTGAGGACGAGAACTCCTCCAAGCTTCTTGAGCGCGCGTTCCGCAAGCGCGGCATCAAGTTCAACCTGGGCACCTTCTTCTCGAAGGCCGAGTACACCGAGAGCGGCGTCAAGGTCACCCTCGCCGACGGCAAGGAGTTCGAGGCCGAGCTGCTGCTCGTCGCCGTCGGCCGCGGCCCCGTCTCCGCCGGCCTCGGCTACGAGGAGCAGGGCGTCGCGATGGACCGCGGCTACGTCCTGGTCGACGAGTACATGCGGACGAACGTCCCGACCATCTCCGCCGTCGGCGACCTCGTCCCGACGCTCCAGCTCGCGCACGTCGGCTTCGCCGAGGGCATCCTGGTGGCGGAGCGGCTGGCCGGTCTGAAGGCCGTCCCGATCGACTACGACGGTGTCCCCCGGGTGACCTACTGCCACCCCGAGGTCGCCTCCGTGGGCATCACCGAGGCCAAGGCCAAGGAGATCTACGGCGCGGACAAGGTCGTCGCTCTGAAGTACAACCTCGCGGGCAACGGCAAGAGCAGGATCCTGGGCACCTCCGGCGAGATCAAGCTCGTCCAGGTGAAGGACGGTGCCGTGGTCGGCGTCCACATGGTCGGCGACCGCATGGGCGAGCAGGTCGGCGAAGCCCAGCTGATCTACAACTGGGAGGCGCTGCCCGCCGAGGTCGCGCAGCTCATCCACGCCCACCCGACGCAGAACGAGGCGCTCGGCGAGGCCCACCTGGCGCTGGCCGGCAAGCCTCTCCACTCCCACGACTGACCCCCTCGGTCGGACGACGACACAGACTTCCGCAATTCGTAAGGAGCAACCGAAACCATGGCGGTTTCCGTAACCCTTCCGGCGCTCGGTGAAAGCGTCACCGAGGGCACTGTCACCCGCTGGCTGAAGGCCGAGGGCGAGCGCGTCGAGGCCGACGAGCCGCTGCTGGAGGTGTCGACCGACAAGGTCGACACCGAGATCCCCTCGCCCGTCGCCGGTGTCCTGGCCTCCATCAAGGTGGCCGAGGACGAGACCGTCGAGGTCGGCGCCGAGCTGGCCGTGATCGACGACGGCACCGGCGCGCCCGCCGCGGCACCGGCCCCGGCCGCAGAGCCGGCTCCCGTGGCCGCTCCCGCGCCCGTCGCCGAGGCCCCCGCGGCTCCGGCGCCCGCCCCGGCCGCGCCCGCCCCCGCTGCCGCCGCTCCGGCGGCCGGCGCCTCCGGTACCGACGTCGTGCTGCCCGCACTGGGCGAGTCGGTCACCGAGGGCACCGTCACCCGCTGGCTGAAGCAGGTCGGCGAGGAGGTCGCGGAGGACGAGCCCCTCCTGGAGGTCTCGACCGACAAGGTCGACACCGAGATCCCCTCGCCGGTCGCCGGCGTGCTGCTGGAGATCCTGGTCGGCGAGGACGAGACCGCCGAGGTCGGCGCCAAGCTCGCCGTCGTCGGCGCCGCGGGTGCCGCTCCGGCGGCTGCCCCGGCTCCGGCCGCCCCGGCGCCCGCTCCGGCGGCTGCCGCTCCGGCTCCGGCCCCGGCCCCGGCTCCTGCCCCCGTGGCACCCCCGGCTCCGGCGCCCGCCCCGGTCGCCGCCGCTCCGGTCGCCCCCGCCGCTCCGGCCCCCGCGCCGGTCGCGGCTCCGGCTCCCGTGGCCCCGGCCGCTCTTGCGCCCGCCGCCGCGCAGGCCACGGACGACGGCGCCTACGTGACCCCGCTGGTGCGCAAGCTCGCCGCCGAGAACGGCGTCGACCTGGGCACCGTCAAGGGCACCGGCGTCGGCGGCCGTATCCGCAAGCAGGACGTCCTCGCCGCCGCCGAGGCCGCGAAGGCAGCTGCGGCGGCTCCGGCTCCCGTCGCGGCCGCCGCAGCTCCGGCCGCCGCCGCGAAGAAGACGCCGACCCTGGAGGCCTCGCCCCTCCGCGGCCAGACCGTGAAGATGCCCCGCATCCGCAAGGTCATCGGCGACAACATGGTCAAGGCGCTGCACGAGCAGGCGCAGCTGTCCTCGGTCGTCGAGGTCGACGTCACGCGCCTGATGCGGCTGCGCGGCCAGGCGAAGGACTCCTTCGCGGCGCGTGAGGGCGTCAAGCTCTCCCCGATGCCGTTCTTCGTGAAGGCGGCGGCCCAGGCGCTGAAGGCCCACCCGGCCATCAACGCCCGGATCAACGTCGAAGAGGGCACGATCACCTACTTCGACACCGAGAACGTCGGTATCGCGGTGGACTCCGAGAAGGGCCTGATGACCCCGGTCATCAAGCACGCGGGCGACCTGAACATCGCCGGTATCGCCAAGGCCACCGCCGAGCTCGCGGGCAAGGTCCGGGCGAACAAGATCACCCCGGACGAGCTGTCCGGCGCGACCTTCACCATCTCCAACACCGGTTCGCGCGGCGCGCTCTTCGACACGATCATCGTGCCGCCGAACCAGGTCGCGATCCTCGGCATCGGCGCCACGGTCAAGCGCCCGGCCGTCATCGAGACGGAGGAGGGCACGGTCATCGGCGTCCGCGACATGACGTACCTGACCCTCTCCTACGACCACCGCCTGGTGGACGGCGCCGACGCGGCCCGTTACCTGACGGCCGTCAAGGCGATCCTGGAGGCGGGCGAGTTCGAGGTCGAGCTCGGCCTGTAGTCAGCCACCTGGCCTGTTTGCACGGTGCCCCCGTCCGGAACTCTCCGGGCGGGGGCGCCGTGCGTTTCCGTACCGGCACAGCGGGGCCGGCCCCGTGTAAGTCTCGTCTCACCTGCATGAAAGCGCCCCCGTGCGCCCCTCCCGAGCGGGCGTGCGGCCTTATTGTCTAAACGTCAAACGCCCTTAAGGAGCTCTCATGACCGCGCCCGTCGTCCACTCGCTGCGCGAACAGATCCGCGAGCACATCGTGGAGGGGATCGTCAGCGGGCGCTGGAAGCCGGGCGAGCGGATCGTGGAGCGTCGGATCGCGACCGAGCTGGAGGTCAGCCAGACGCCGGTGCGGGAGGCGTTGCGCGAGCTGGAGTCGCTGCGGCTGATCGAGTCGGCGCCGAACAAGGGTGTACGGGTCCGGAATCTGACGGCGGCCGACCTGGAGGAGAGCTACCCGGTGCGGGCCGGTCTCGAGGCGATCGCGGCGGAGCTGGCGGCCGAGAAGCTGGCCGAGGACTGCTCGGCGCTCGAACCGCACGTCGCCGCGCTGTACGAGGCGGACCGTGATGCGGACGGGACGGGCCAGGTGCGGCACACGGTGGGCTTCCACCGGGAGCTGGTGCGGGCGGCCGGCAACTCGGTGCTGCTGCACACCTGGGAGGGGCTCGGTATCGAGGTGTTCACGGCGCTGTCGATCCGTTGGCTGGGGACGGTGCAGCAGTCGTACGCGGAGGAGCACGAGGAGTTGGTGGCCGCGTTCCGGCGCCGGGATCCGCGGATCGCGGAGCTGGTGAAGGCGCACGTTCTCGGCTGCGCCCCGCGCCCTTGACGCAGCCGAGCGCAGCCATGCTCACCTGCGAAAACTCCCCGGAAATGGGCGAAAATCACGGCACCGGGTGCCCCCGCAAAAGGCACGCCGTGCCGACTTTCTCGTAATCAAGATATTTTGCCCGGGAACCTTTGATCGATCATCGATCAGGGAGTTACAGTCACCGACGGGCCACGCGGCGGAAGCCGCACCGTGTCACAGCACAAGGGCCCGCCGCCCTGTCCTGCCAAAGACCAAGGGCACCCCCGAAAACCCCTTGCCGACGAGGGAACCCCCCTTCGACTGAGGAAGGCGGCGTTATGACCGACCCCTACGCCATCCAGCCGAGCGAGCTCGACCAGCTCCCGGACCGCGACCCCGAGGAGACCGCCGAATGGCAGGCCTCCCTGGACGCCGTCGCGAAGGCTGCCGGCCCGCACCGCGCCGCGTATCTGATGCGCCGCACGCTGGAGCGCGCGGAGGGCAACGGCGTCGCGCTGCCCAAGCTGCTTGAGACGGACTACGTCAACACCATCCCGACCGTCGCCGAACCGGCCGTGCCCGGCGACGAGGCGCTGGAACGCCGGATCACCGCGTGGAACCGCTGGAACGCGGCAGCCATGGTGACCCGGGGCGCGAAACACGGCGTCGGCGGCCACATCGCCACCTTCGCCTCGGCGGCCTGGCTGTACGAGACCGGCTTCAACCACTTCTTCAAGGGCAAGGAGGCGGACGGCTCCGGCGACCAGCTCTACATCCAGGGCCACGCCTCCCCCGGCATCTACGCCCGCGCCTTCCTCGACGGCCGCCTCACCGAGGCGCACCTCGACAACTTCCGCCAGGAGGCGGGCGGCAACGGCCTCCCGTCGTACCCGCACCCGCGCCGGCTGCCCTGGCTGTGGGAGTTCCCGACGGTGTCGATGGGCCTCGGCCCGCTGTCGGCGATCTACCAGGCGCGCTTCAACCGCTACCTCACCGCGCGCGGCATCAAGGACGTCTCCGAGTCCCATGTGTGGGCCTTCCTCGGCGACGGCGAGATGGACGAGCCCGAGTCGACGGCCGCCCTCGCGCTCGCCTCCCGCGAAGGTCTGGACAACCTGACCTTCGTCATCAACTGCAACCTCCAGCGCCTCGACGGCCCGGTCCGCGCGAACTTCAAGATCGTGCAGGAGCTGGAGGCACAGTTCCGCGGCGCCGGCTGGAACGTCGTCAAGTCGCTGTGGGGCAACGCCTGGGACGAGCTGTTCCAGCTCGACACCACGGGCGCGCTCGTACGCCGCCTGCGCGAGGTACCCGACGCCCAGGTGCAGACGTACCAGACGCGCGACGCGGCCTACATCCGCGAGGACTTCTTCGGCAAGGACCCGGCGCTCGTCGAGCTGGCGAAGCTGCTGAGCGACGACAAGATCCTTGAGTGTTTCCACCTCTCCCGCGGTGGTCACGAGTCGCGCAAGGTGTACGCCGCGTACAAGGCCGCCGTAGAGCACAAGGGCGGCCCGACGGTCATCCTGGCGCAGACGGTCAAGGGCCACACGCTCGGCGCGGGCTTCGCGTCGAAGAACGCCAACCACCAGATGAAGAAGCTGTCGACGGACGAGTTCAAGCAGATGCGTGACCTGCTCGAACTTCCCATCTCCGACGCTCAGTTCATCGACGGTGTCGTGCCCTACGGCCACCCCGGCGCCGACTCCCCCGAGGTCCGCTACCTCCAGGAGCGCCGCGCGGCGCTCGGCGGTCCGGCCCCGGCTCGCCGTACGCACGCGATCGCTCCGCTGCCCTCCGCTTCGGAGAAGGCGTTCGCGTCCTTCGACAAGGGTTCGGGCACGCAGAACGTGGCGACGACGATGGCCTTCGTCCGCCTGGTCAAGGACCTGGTCCGCGACAAGGAGACGGGCAAGCGCTGGGTGCCGATCGTCCCCGACGAGGCGCGCACGTTCGGCATGGAGTCGCTGTTCCCGTCCCTCGGGATCTACTCCCCCAAGGGCCAGACGTACGAGCCCGTCGACCGCGACCAGCTCATGTACTACAAGGAAGCCAAGAACGGCCAGATCCTCAACGAGGGGATCACCGAGGCGGGCTCCATGGCGGACTTCATCGCCGCGTCGACGTCGTACTCGACGCACGGCGAGGCGATGATCCCCTTCTACATCTTCTACTCGATGTTCGGCTGGCAGCGCACGGCCGACCAGATGTGGCAGCTCGGCGACCAGCTCGGCCGCGGCTTCCTGGTCGGTGCGACGGCGGGCCGTACGACGCTGACGGGCGAGGGTCTGCAGCACGCGGACGGTCACTCGCCGGTGATCGCGGCGACGAACCCGGCGGCGCTGTCGTACGACCCGGCGTTCGCGTACGAGGTCGCGGCGATCGTGAAGGACGGCATCCGCCGGATGTACGGCGAGTCGGCGCCCGGCGAGGACCCGAACGTCTTCTACTACCTCACCGTCTACAACGAGCCGATCCCGCAGCCCGCCAAGCCGGCCGGACTCGGTATCGACGAGGCCATCGTCAAGGGCCTGTACCGCTTCAACACGGCGGAATCGGCGGGACTTTCGCCCGCGGCCAACACGGCGCGCATTCAGCTCCTCGGTTCCGGTACGGCCATCCACTGGGCACTGAAGGCACAGCAGCTGCTCGCCGAGGACTGGGGTGTCGCGGCCGACGTGTGGTCGGCGACGTCCTGGACCGAGCTGCGGCGCGACGCGCTGGAGGCGGACGCGGCGCTGCTGCGGGGCGAGGAGCGGGTGCCGTACGTCCGGCAGGCGCTGCACGGCGCCGAGGGCCCGGTGCTCGCGGTCTCCGACTACATGCGGCAGGTCCCCGACCAGATCGCGCAGTGGGTCGAGCAGGACTACTCCTCGCTGGGCGCGGACGGCTTCGGCCTCTCCGACACCCGTGACGCGGCCCGCCGTTACTTCGGCGTCGACGCGGAGTCGATCGTCGTGGCGGCGCTGGCCCAGCTGGCACGGCGCGGCGAGGTGAAGGCGACGGCGGTGAAGGAGGCGCGGGAGCGGTACGGGCTGTAGGCGCTGTCACCCCGCTTCTCAAACGCCGGACGGGCTGAAATTCAGCCCGTCCGGCGTTTGAGGACGAGGCCGTTCAGGCCGAGGCAGGGGTCTGGGGGCGCAGCCCCCAGGGACGATGGGGGTCCCCCCGCTCGAGCGAAGCCGAGAGTGGGGGGAGGGTAGGGGCGGCGGGGGCGAGATCCCTCATCATGAAGCCATGCGCGCTGCCCGTCTCATCAAAATGGTGCTGCTGCTCCAGTCCCGCGCCTCCATGACCGCCGCCGAGCTGGCGCGGGAGCTGGAGGTGTCCGAGCGGACGGTGACGCGGGACGCGCAGGCGCTGTCCGAGGCGGGTGTGCCGGTGTACGCGGAGCGGGGACGGGCCGGCGGCTACCGGCTCGTCGGCGGGTACCGGACGCGGCTGACCGGGCTGGCCCGGGGCGAGGCGGAGGCGCTGTTCCTGAGCGGAGTCCCGGGCGCGCTGCGCGAGATGGGGCTGGAGGACGCCGCGTCGGCGGCCCGCCTGAAGGTGTCCGCGGCCCTGCTCCCGTCCCTGTCGGACGCCTCACGGGCGGCGGCCCAGCGGTTCCACCTGGACGCGCCGAGCTGGTTCACGGAACCGAAGACCCCCGAGCTCCTGCCCGCCGTGGCGGACGCGGTGTGGGACGACCGGCGGGTGGTCGCCCGGTACCGGCGCGGGGACTCCGACGTCGAACGGGAGCTGGAGCCGTACGGGCTCGTGCTGAAGGCGGGTGTCTGGTACCTGTGCGCGCGGGTGGCGGACCACGATTCCTTCCGGGTGTACCGGATCGACCGTTTCACGGCGGTCGGCCCGACGGCGTCCGACGAGCGCTTCACGCGGCGGGAGGACTTCGATCTCCCGGCGTTCTGGGAGGACCGGGCGGAGCAGTTCGCGCGGTCGATCCTGCGGGCGGAGGTGGTGGTACGGGTGTCCCCCGAGGGCGCCCGAAGACTGCCGTACGCCGTCGATCCCACCGCCGCGCGGGAGGCGCTGGAGCTCGCGGCCGCGCCGGACGGCGACGGGGACGGGTGGGTGACGGTGACCCTGCCGGTGGAGTCCGAGGAGGTGGCCCACGGCCAGCTCGCGGGGCTGGGTCCTGAGGTGGAGGTGCTGGCTCCGGCGAGTCTGCGGGCGCGGTTCGTGCGCGACGCGGCGCGACTGGCTGCGTTGTACGGGACATGACCACGTGCTCCGTTCCCTGTACCCGGCGCCGGAGGGCCGTGGGATTTCGGCCACCCCGGACAGGGGCGGCCGACGGAACCCGGGCGCGCTTCACCCGGGACGCGCTGCGGCCGGCGGCGCTGTACCGCCCATAACGATCTGCCCCTCTCCAGGTGACAATCCGCCGTACTCCACGTGCGCACCACCCGTCCAGGACCGATGCTTGACCCGTGATGGACGAGACGGAGTTCTGGGAGCTGGTGGACGCCACCCGCGAGGCCGCCGAGGGCGACCCCGAGGAGCAGGCGGACCTGCTCGTGGACCGGCTGCTCCTGCTGGATCCGGAGCTGGTGCTGGACTTCGCCCGTCATTTCGAGGCCCGCTACAACCGCGCCTACACCTGGGACCTGTGGGGTGCCGCGTGGGTGCTGCTGGACGGGGCGAGCGACGACGCGTTCGACTTCTTCCGGTGCTGGCTGATCGGCCAGGGCCGCGAGGTCTACGAGGGTGCCGTGCACGACGCCGACTCGCTGGCCGACCTCATCGACGACTTCGACGAAGAGATCGACGGCGACGGGGAGGAGCTGGGGTACGCGGCCGACGAGGCGTACGAGCAGCTCACCGGTACCGTCGCCCCCGACCTGGGCATTCCGCCGGCGCCCGCCGAGCCGCTCGGGGCGCCGCTCGACCTGGAGAACGAGGCCGTGCTCGCGGAACGCTTCCCGAAGCTGCGGGAGAGGTTCCGGCAGGAGTGAGGGGGGTACGGCGATGAGTGCCCCGTCCACCGACACACCGGATACCGTGAGGTCATTGTGGCTCGAATACCGTACCCGGAGCGTTCCGCCGAAGCCCTCGACAAGCTCCCCACTCCACTGAACGCGTTCCGCATGCTGTCCCACGCCCCGGAGCTGACGGGTCCGGCGATCGACCTGGGGTTGGCGGTGCTCGGGTCGTCGTTGCCGGTGCGGTTGCGCGAGCTGGTGATAGTGGCGGTGGCCGCGCGTACGGACTGCGCGTACGGGGTCGTGCAGCACCGCCCGATCGCGCTGCACGCGGGGGTGACGGCCGAGCAGCTGGACGCTGTCGTCGAACTCCGTGCGGAGGAAGGCGAGTTCGACGCGGCCGAGTCGGCGCTGCTGACCGCGACGGAGGAGCTGTTGGCCAGGCGCACGCTCACCGACGGCACATTGGGCTCGCTGCGCAAGCATTTGACGGACCGTCAGGTGGTCGAGCTGATCACGACGGTCGGGTACTACACGATGCTGGCCGGCCTGCTGAACGGCCTGGGCGTGGACATCGACCCGGTGGGCGAGCAGTACTGGGAACTGGGCCGGCGTTAGCAGCGCGGCAGTGGATTGGTCTCCTCGATGACGTCGCTGTCCTTCACGAAGCCCCAGCCGCCATGGGCGAGGTGAGGAGTGTCGGCGAGCGTGTAGATCCAGCGGTTGGGGTGGGGACCGCCGCCGCCGGTCGGATCGCCCTCGTACCGGCACTTGAACCAGTTGACGTCGGAGTTGAGGTAGCCGACGGTCTGCCCGGCCCACTGAACGCGGATCCCCGGCTTGTTCTGGCACCACCAGTGGTTGGTGAGGGCATCGACCACGCAGTCGGTGGTAAGTGGGCGGGCGGCCACGGCTTTCTCGGCGGGCTGCGCGACGGCGGCACTCGTCAAGGTGCTGACGAGGACGAACGCGCAGGCCGCGGAGCCTGCGAGTCGGGCGGCGCGGGGTGAGGCCTTGGTCATGAGCACATCCCTGAGGTCGGTGACGCGGAGTGCCCCCAACATCACAGACCCGAGCGCGACGTGCCATCAGTTAGACCAGCGTCGAAAAGCTTGCCCGCGGGGACTACTGGACGGCGGACCGGCGGCGGCTCGTGTCCGTCGGGATGTAGGCCTGGTTCTGGTCGGCCCGTACCGCGTGGTGCATCGGGGCCGCGTTGGCCTGGTCGAGCGCGGAGGCCGTGACGGCGGCCGGGCCGAGGATCACGGTGGCGATCGCGCAGACGACGGCCCAGGGGCCGCGGGCGGACTTGGCCCAACCGGCCGACTTCTCCGTGGTGTTGGTGTGACTGCTGTTCATTTTCCCCACCTCCAGTCAGTGCGTGTGCATGACGATAGGGAGCGTGCCTCGGGGGACCCGGTGAGTTGCCTGCGAGAAACCTGTGAGCGTGGCGCGGCCAAGTGTTCGCGCGGTTCACAGACTTGAGGTCTTGACCCGTGCCGTGATGTCCGGCTTACGGTGGCCGCCGCCGAACAGGAGCGTCGTGCCCATGACCAGCCCGTACGTGAAGGGGATCACCCGCGAGGAACACCTCGAGCATCTCCGGCTGCACCCGGACGCGAGCCATCTGCAGATCCCCGAGTGGGCCGATGTGAAGCCCGACTGGACCGCGGAGAGCGTCGGCTGGTTCGAGGGGGACGCGCTGGTCGCCGTGGCGCTCGTGCTGTACCGGGCGTTTCCCGGGACCGGGCGTTTCCTCGCCTACCTTCCCGACGGGCCCGCGATCGACTGGCACAGCCAGCGCCTGGAACGCTGGCTCGACCCGCTGATCGCACACCTGGAGAAGGAGGGCGCGTTCTCGGTCCGGATCGGCCCGCCGCTCGTGGTCCGGCACTGGGACGCGGCCACCGTCGCGGCGGGCGTCGCCGACCCCGCCGTACGGCATCTGCGGGATCTGCCGACGGACGGGATCGACGGGTACGCGCTGGATGCCGCGGAGCGGCTCAGGCGGCTGGGATGGCGGCCGTGCAAGGAGAACGAGAACAGCGGGTTCGGGCTCGGGCAGCCCCGGTACGGCTGTCGGATTCCGTTGACGGGACGGTCGGTCGACGAACTGCGCCGCGGTCTCGCCCCGCACTGGCTGCAGGCCCTGCAGACCGCCGAGGGGGGCGGTGTCGGGGTCTTCTGGGGTTCGGCCGACGATCTGCCCGCGTTCCACCGGCTGTACCGCGCGACGGCGGAGCGGGACGGCTTCAAGGCCCGTCCCCTCGACTACTTCCGGCGCATGTGGCAGGCGCTCAACGCCGAGGAGTCCGACCGGATGCGGATCTATCTCGCCGAGTACGACGACGAGGTCCTGTCCTCCGCCCTCATGATCGGCGTCGGCCCCCGAGTCTGGCACTCGTACCCCGCCTCCGGCCGCCGAGGACGCGAACTCCGCCCCAGCAGCCTCCTGTTGTGGCGCATGCTGTGCGAGGCCCTGGACTCCGGCGCCGACACCTACGACCTCCGTTCCATCACCCCGTCCCTCGTAGCCGAGGACCGCCTGGTCGGCCGCCTCCTCTTCAAGACCGGCGCGGGCGGCCAGGCCGTGGAGTACCTAGGCGAGTGGGAACGCCCGGTGGGCACCCAAGGGAAGATGCTGCAACGGGCGTTGGGGGTGTATCTCGGGCGCAGATAGCCGAGGTCCGGGGGCACAGCCCCGGGGACGGGTAGGGCGGCGGGGGCGGTCACCGCCCCTGCAACCGCGCCGCCCGCTCCCTAACCCCCGGAAGCCGCGCCAGCAACGCCGCCCCCGGACAACTCGTCATGTAACCGTCCTTGTGCCCCGCGAGAGCGGGAAGGACGGCGGTCGTTCCGGCGGCGTACCGGCTGAGGCTGTTGCTGGACACCAGACGCGCCTTGCCGCGCGGGTCGACGTCCGCGAGACCCAGTTTCCACGCGGCCAGTGCCGCGATCGCGTCCGTCATCGCCTTCGGGACCACCATCCCGGAGGTGAACGTGCCGATCGCCGCGATCCCGGTCGTACGGTGGTTGAAGCCCTGCGCGTGCGCCCCGGTGACCGCCCGGTCGACACCTCCCGCGCGGCCCTCGTAGATCGTGCCGCACCGGTCGACGAGGAAGTTGTAGCCGATGTCGTCCCAGTCCCGGGCGCCGGTCTGGCCGACGTAGAGGTAGCGGATGATGCGGGGCGCGTCCGCGCAGTCGTAGCCGTTCGGCGAGTCGGTGTGGTGGACGAAGACGGCGACGACCTTGTCGTCGTAGCGCGGCGGCGGCTGCGCGTGCCGGGAGTGCGCGTCGAGCCAGGCCGAGCGGGGCACGATGCGCGGCTCGGGCGCGGTGTGCCGGAGCGCCGCGGGGCGGGCGGCGACCGGGGCGTGCGCGGCGGCCGTGGCCCTGCGTCCGATGCCGTTCGCGCACAGTGCCAGCACCAGGACGGCGGCGAGGCCGGGCAGGCAGGCCAGCAGCACCAGCGCCGGGCGCGGTATTCGTCTCCGGCGCCGACGCCGGGCACCCGGCGTTCTTCTCGGAACACGCATGATCACACTCTCGGCCGGAAACGCTCCGTCCGCGATGTGTGCTGTGCCACCCGGTGGAACCATCGTCCTGGTCCGGCACGTTTCTGGGGGTACACGCACGCGTGGCGGCTTCCCGGGGGCCACGCGCGCGTGACTGATCAGTGGGCCCGTTCCTCGCGTACTAAGGGTTCCGAGAGAAAGGCGGCTCCGTGGACCTGCTCGACCTGCTGTTGTTGCTGGTGATCCTCGCCTACGCGGCGTCCGGGTACCGGCGCGGCCTCGTCGCCGGATGTGTGTCGCTCGCCGGGTTCGTGGGCGGTGCGGTCGTCGGCGTGTGGGTGCTGCCGTGGGTGATGGACCTGGTGACACCGGGGACGACGGCGGCGACGGTGACCGCCGTGCTCACCGTGCTGGTGCCGGCGGTGGTCGGGCACGAACTGGCCGGGCGGCTCGCGCTGAGGCTGCGCAAGGAGCTGGACCAGGGGCCGCTGCGGGTGGCCGACGGGATCGGCGGGGCGGCGGCGAACTCGGTGGCGGTGCTGATCGTGGCGTGGGTGGCGGCGAGCGTCCTCGGCGCCTCCTCGTCCGCGCTGGTCACCACCGCGATCAGGGACTCGACGCTGCTGGGCAGCGTGCAGAAGCTCATGCCGGACACGACACCCGCCTGGTTCTCGCGGGCCACCTCCGCACTCACCGAGGCGGGTTTCCCGCAGGTCTTCAACCCGTTCGAGAACGAGTCGACGGCCGAGGTCGCCAAGCCCACCGGCGACAGCGTCACCGCCGCCGCGACGAACGCCTCCAAGCGGAGCACGGTCAAGATCGAGGGCTCCTCGGGCACCCAGGGCCGCGAGGGCAGCGGCTTCGTGTACGCGCCGCAACACGTGATGACCAACGCGCACGTGGTGGCGGGCATCGACGACCCGACCGTCCGCATCGGCGGGGTCGGGCGGTCGTACGAGGCACGGGTGGTGCTCTTCGACCCGAACAAGGACGTCGCCGTGCTGTACGTGCCGGGACTGGCCGCGCCCGTGCTGCGCTTCGACGACGGCGCGGCGCGCGGCGACTCGGCGGTGGTCGCGGGCTATCCGCAGGACGGCGACCTGAACCTCCAGGCCGCGACCGTCGCCAACCGCGTGAACGCGACGGGGCAGAACATCTACAACGACGGGACCGTCACCCGCGAGATCTACTCGATCCGCTCCACGGTCCGCCCCGGCAACTCCGGCGGCCCGCTCCTGACGACCGGCGGCAAGGTCTACGGCGTGGTCTTCGCCCGCTCCACCTCGGACGACGAGACGGGGTACGTGCTGACGGCCGACGAGGTCTCCGGCGACGCCCAGCGCGCGGCGACCGCGACGGCGGAGGTCGACACGGGCGACCTGGTCACGTCATAGGTCACAAAGAGCGGCCCATCAGCACGTCGTCGACGTACTCCCCGTCGAGCAGGAACTCCTCCGGCAGCACGCCCTCGACCGCGAACCCCTCGGCCGCGTAGAGCTTCCGCGCCGGGGTGTTGTGCCCGAGCACGCGCAGCGTGAGCCGCCGGGCGCCGCGCCGCCGGGCCTCCTCGACGGCGGCCCGGACCAGCGCCCGGCCGACCCCGTGCCCGCGCGCGTCCTCGGCGACGGCGAGCCCCTGGATCTGCCGCACGTGCGCGTTGCAGGCGAGCGGGCTGGCGAAGGCCAGCCGGATGTAGCCGACGATCCGGCGGTCGAGTTCGGCGACCAGATGGTCTCCGGGCGCGTGCCGCTCGTCGAAGAAGGGGCCGTACGGCGGCCGCGGGCGCGGCATGACCGCGTGCAGGTGCGACCAGGTCGCGCGGTCCAGTGCGCCGAGTTCCTCGTCGTCGTCGGGCAGGGCGGTACGTATGTACGGCTCGGACATGTGAGCCAGACTACGGCGGGGGCCTCGCCGTCCTCATGGGGCTTTTATGGATCAACGAGGCAGGATGGGCGCCATGGAACGCTCGCGAATCGCGGTGACCGGCGCCTCCGGTCTGATCGGCAGCGCACTGGTGCGGTCCCTGACCGCGGACGGTCACGAGGTGGTGCGCCTGGTGCGACGGGCCGCCCGGGGCGCCGACGAGGTCTGCTGGGACCCCGAGGGTGAGTACGTCGACGCGGCGGCGCTCGACGGCTGCGACGCCGTGGTCAACCTGGCCGGTGCCGGCATCGGCGACCACCGCTGGACGGACGCCTACAAGAAGACGGTCCGCGACAGCCGCGTGCTCGGCACGGCGGCCCTCGCGGAGGCCGTGGCGGCGCTGGACCGGCCGCCGCGGGTGTGGGTGAACGGCAGCGCGATCGGCTTCTACGGCGAGACCGGCGACCGTGCCGTGGACGAGGACGCGCCTCCCGGGGACGGCTTCCTGCCGGAGCTGTGCGTGGAGTGGGAGGAGGCGACGGCGCCCGTGCAGGAGGCGGGCGTGCGGACGGTGTTCGCGCGGACCGGTCTGGTCGTGGCGAAGGACGGCGGGGCGTGGGCCAAGCTGTTCCCCCTCTTCAAGGCGGGTGTCGGCGGGCGGTTCGGCGACGGGCGGCAGTACTGGTCGTTCGTCGCGCTGCACGACGAGGTCGCGGCGATCCGGCATCTCATCGACACCGAGGGCCTGTCGGGACCGTTCAACCTCACCGCCCCGAACCCGCTGACGAACCGTGAGATCGCGGCGGCGATGGGCCGCGTGCTGCGCCGCCCGTCCCTCTTCACGGTGCCGGCGCCCGCGCTGAAGCTGGTGCTCGGCGAGATGTCGGGGGATGTGCTGGGGAGTCAACGGGTGCTGCCGAAGCGGCTGTTGGAGTCGGGGTTCACCTTCACGTTCCCGGAGATCGAGGGGGCGATCCGGGCGGCGCTGTGACCGTCCGGAATCTGACCGACGGCGCATGGTGACGCACGGCGACCGTATGCGACCGCCGTGCGACCGTGCCCTGCGTATGCGCGACTTCCCCCGACCGATCACGGCCCTAACCTCGACCCGAACTCGGGTATCCCTGGAGGCTGTTGGGGGCATGACGCTTCCACCGGCCGCGCAACCCTGAGGAGGGGCACGTGCTTGAGCACGCGTACCAGGCGGACGTCGTCGTCGTGGGAGCCGGGGTCGCCGGACTCGCCGCGGCGCATCGGCTGATCAGCGCAGGAGTAACGACCGCAGTCCTGGAGGCCGCCCCTTACGTGGGCGGCCGTATGTCGACCGAGAAGGTCGACGGTTTCCGGCTCGACCGGATCGGACAGCTCCTGTCCACCTCATACCCCGAACTGCGCCTCACCCCGGGCCTCGACGCCCTGGTGCTGCGCCCCTTCGCCCCGGGCGTCCTCCTCCACAGCGACGGCCGCCACCACCGCGCGGGCACTCCGGCGCCCGGAGGGAGCGCATGGGGCGCACTCCACGCAGTACGCGCCCTGGCGAGCGCCCCCAGGGCGGGGGCGGTGCCGCGGGTGCGGGCGGGGTCGGTGTGGGGCAGCGCCCCCCGAAGGGCCTCCTTCTGGGGCGCTCCGGCGACAAAGGGACGAGCGGGCTCCCCCTGGGGCGGCCCGACGCCGAGGGGACGCGGGGGCGTCGCCCGGGCCGCGGCGGCGCCGGAGGGCGTTCCCGCGGACGGGGCGACACGCACGGGCCGAGGGGCAGCCTCCGGAGACGCCGCGCCGCACAAGACCCGTACGGGAACCTCCGGTGACGGGTCAGCGCCCGAAGAGCGCACGGGAACCTCCGCGGGTGCCCGCACATCCAAGGACCGGACCGCGTCCCCGGGCGGGCTGACCGGCGCCACCTGGGGTGCGCTCAGGGACCGAACAGGTGCCTCCCGGGGCGGGACGGCCGTCGGCGACCGCAGGGACTCCTCGTGGGGCGGGCCCGTGCTCAAGGACCGGCCCGTGGACGCCCGAGGAGCCGCCGCCGTGCCCAGGTCCCGGTCCGGCGCACCGCTCGGCGGGCCGGTCGACCAGGCCCGGCTCGGGGCCGCGCTGACGCGGCTCGCGGGCACCCCGGTCGAACGGCTCCTGTCCCGGCCCGAGTTGCCCGCCGGGCAGGCGCTCGCGGCGCGCGGGGTGCCCGCGCGGACCATCGACGGGTTTCTGCGCCCGCTGCTCGCCGCGCTGCTGTGCGACCCGGAGCTGACCACCTCCAGCCGGTGCGCCGACCTCGCGCTGCGTGCCTTCGCGGGCGGGCGGCTGTGCCTGCCGGAGGGCGGCGCGGAGATGCTGCCCGAGGTGCTGGCCGCCGCGCTGCCGCCGGGCACCGTGCACACCGGCGTGCGCGTCACCGCCGTATCGACGACCTCGGTGACGACCGCCGAGCACGGCGAGATCCACTGCCGGGCCGTGCTCGTCGCGACGGACGCGCGCGCGGCGGCCGAACTCCTGCCCGGCCTGCGCGTACCGGACTTCCACCAGGTGACCGTGGTGCACCACACGACCGACGACCCGCCCGCCATCGGAGCCGCCCTGCTCGTGGACTCCGACCGCGGCGGCCCGGTCGCGCACACCGCGATCGTCAGCGAGGTCGACCCGAGCCGCGCGCCCGCCGGCCGCGCCCTCGTCTCCTCGACGGTCCTGGGCCCTCCCCCGCCGGACGTCGAGACCGCCGTACGCAGGCATCTGTCCCGCCTCTACGGCACCTCGACCGCCCGCTGGGAGACCCTCGCCGTCCACCACACCGCCACGGCCGTCCCGGCGATGCGCCCACCGCACGATCTACGGCGTCCCGTACGGCTGTTGGCCGGCCTGTACGTGTGCGGCGACCACCGGGACACGAGCACGGTCCAGGGGGCGCTGCACTCGGGACACCGGGCGTCGTCGGCGATCCTGGCGGACCTGGGCGCGGCAGGTTCGATGCACATGGCCGACCCGATGCCAACCACGCGGGCCGCCTGAGCAGGGTCAGGGACTGGCGCCCCCTGCGAACGGTTCCGGTGAGTCGGTAGACCCCGAGCGTCTCCGTCGCCCGCGAGATGCACGTGAGGCGCAGTGGTTCGAGTGGAGGTGAGGGCCTTCAAGGGCGCTCTGTACCGTTTGGTTCGGCGGGCTCGGGCGCTATCAGGTCGAGCAGGCCCTTGGTGCCGCTTCGGGAGAGCGCGGCCCGCTGCCTGGTGGCCCCCGTCCCCTCGTCGACAAGCCGTTGCACGCCGGCTGTCACCCGCTCGACGTCACCGAGCTCCTTGAGCGCAGGCGTGACGTGGCCCAGCAGTGCGCCGACCACGTCGGCGGCGGGCGAAGGTCTGTCCGTGCGCGGGTCGACCAGGTCGGCGCTCAGTCCGCGACGAGCGGCGTGCCAGCCCGCTGCCTGCAGGATGCTCGGCGACGGATTCAGGGGGCGAGCGCCCCGACGGCCCTCGCGCAGAGCGGTCACCACCAGTCCGCGGGCGATCCCGGCGATGGTGACAGCGCTCTCGACGTCCAGTTGGACGTCGGGCGCCCGGATCTCCAGCGTCGGATACTCGTCGGAGAGGCGGGCGTGCCAGTAGAGCTGGTGCCGGTCAGCTATCACACCGGTACCCAACAGAGCGGCCACCTGCTGTTCGTAGTGGGCGGCGCCGGAGAAGAACGGGGGAGGGCCGCTGACCGGCCAGCGACCGAAAACCACTGTGCGCCAGCTGGCGAACCCGGTGTCGCGCCCGTTCCAGAACGGGGAGTTGGCGCCCAGCGCCACCAGTACCGGCAGCCAGGGGCGCAGCCGGCCGAGCGCGGCGGCGCCGGCCTGACGGTCCGGCACGGCGACGTGCACGTGCGTGCCGCAGATCAGCTGCTCGTCCACCAGTTGTGTCGCGGCCGCCCGCATCTCCCGGTACCGCTGCGTACCGGTGACCGGCACTCTCCCCTCCCCCATCAGCGGTGCGCCGCCGGTTGAGGCCAGTCGGCAGTTCACACGCTGCGCCGTCGCGCTCATCGAGCGTCGGAACCGACCGAGGTGCAGGGCGACCTCGTCAAGATCGGAGCACACCGGGGTCGCCACCTCCACCATGGCCTGCAGAAGTTCGGTGTCGACTTCCTCCTGCCTGAGTCCGGGCTCTCGCCGCGCTGCCCTCCGGAGCTGGCCGACGCGTGACGCCGGCAGCGCGGTCCGGCTGTCGAGCAGCAAGAACTCTTCCTCCACCCCCAGCGTCACGCCTGTCGTCATGGTCACCGACTACCCCCGATCGGCCCGGCCACGGATACCTTTGTGGCGGAGCGGTGGCGTGTTCGGCGTGCCCGTCCTCCGGTGAACCGCGACGGCGACCTCAGTACTCAGTCCGACTCGGCAAGGTGAGTCGCCCACACGTAGGGCGCACATGGACGGGGAACCGCCCGCATCCTCGCCGACGCGGTCATCCCTCGGCCTGCTGTCGAGTGAGGCTCTCTATGCGTACTGGAGCCAGTCCGCGATCGTCACCACGCTCAGCGCACCGGCGGCCAGTCGGGTGGCGCGAGGTGCCGCGGCGTACCCGCAGAACAGGGCGCCGGCGACCCAGGCGGACATGCAGAACGGGCAGGCCAGTAGCTCGCCGGCCGCCAGTCGCAGCCCGTGCCCGCGCGGCTCGTCCATGACCTCGCTCGCGGTGGTGGCTTCCTTCCGCTGGGTGAACGGCGCCCGGAGAAGCTGGTGATCTTGTCCTTGGTTACAAAGCGCGCGCCTTTGTGCGTTGCCGCGGCGAGCGCGGCGTAGCCGCCCAGCGGGGCGTCCTCGTCGGGGGCGTAGTCCGCGATCAGGCGGGAGACGGTGGCAGCGGGCGGGGCGCCGGTCTCGTAGGTCTCAGGCTGATTTTCCTCGGATACGGTCATCACGCCTTCCTTTCGCCGGACCTGCGATGAGCTCTCCGGACCTGCGATGAGCTCTCCGCCCGCCGGTTTCCCGCCACCGGACCGCCGAAACGGGACCGTTCTGATCCGGCAGGGGGAACTACCCTGCCGCTGGACTTGCCGCGGCCGGTTCGGCGGAGTCACCGGTCCACGACCTCAACGCCGCGGACCGCGCCTCCAGGCAGCCAAGGGTGCGCCCAGCGTTCGGACAGGTCGCGGGATCGAACAGCCGACGATGTCGGCTGCCGACGTGTGCCGCGGCTTCCGGGTCCAGGCGTTTGTCCGAGCGCGCAGGGGTACCTGGGGCGACGAAAAGTGCACCGTTGGAGTGAGGAGTTCCCTATGGGGACGGCTCGGGAAGAGCGGGCGGCTGCGGCACAGTTGCCGCAGGGGGACATCGTGGCCCTGCTGCTCGAACAACACGCCAGGATAAGGGAGTTGTTCACGGAAATCAGGAACGGCCAGGGTGAGACCCGGAAGGCGGCGTTCGACGGTTTGCGCGCGCTGCTGGCCGTCCACGAGGCCGCAGAGGAACTGGTTGTCCGCCCGGTGGCGAAGAAGACGGCGGGCGATGAGGAAGCCGAGGCCCGTAACCACGAGGAGGCCGAGGAGTTCCCGGCGCTTGTGGCCCAGTGCAGCCTGGAACAGCGGCGGAGGATGGGGCAGCGTCTGTCGAAGGCGGAGCATCTCGCCCCGACCCACTCGCACCCCGGCGCCGCCGGCAAGCCGGCAGTACTCGCTCTGACCGGGCCCTTCGCCGCCATGATGGACAAGGCGCGCGACGCGATGCGCTCCTGAATCCAGCCCACGGACTCCCCCACGGACTTCCCTGCGGACGACCGCGTACCACGCGAAGCCGAACCGACCGGGGCCGCCGCTTCCCGGGCGGCCGTTGCGTCGTCGTCGGTGGGCGGGGTCGGGCATCACCAGAGGATTCTGCGTCTGGCAGAAGAACGCGTCGGCGGACAGACTGAAAGCACGTCTGCCGTCTTCCGGGGCGGGCAGCCGACGCCGACCGGCGACGGGTGGAAGCGGTGACTCACGACACCCGGACAGGAGGTGGACCGTGACGCCGGACGACTACGACGCGACCCCGTATCTACCGCCCCGGGGCGGCCTGCCGGCGCACCAGCGGGCCGCCGCCGAATGCCGTGGCTGCCCGCTGTACCGCGCCGCGACGCAGACCGTCATCGGCTCCGGCGCGGCCACCGCGCGCCTGATGCTCGTCGGCGAGCAGCCCGGCGATCAAGAAGACCGGGCCGGCCGGCCCTTCGTCGGCCCGGCCGGCCACCTGCTGCACAAGGCACTGGCCGAGGCAGGACTCGGGGACGAGAAGACGTACGTCACCAACGCGGTCAAGCACTTCAAATTCGCCCCCGCCGAACGAGGCAAGCGTCGCATCCACAAACCACCGAGCCTGCGCGAGGCAGCGGCCTGCCGCCCCTGGCCGGCCGCCGAACTACGGCTCGTCCGTCCCGAATTGGTGGTGGCGCTGGGCGCCACGGCGGGCCGCGCGCTCCCCGGCCCGTCCTTCCGGGTGACCGAGGACCGCGGCACAGTGCTGTCGCTGCCCGACGTGCAAGGCGGCGCGCCACCCGCCGCGGGTGGCGTCGTGGCGACCGTCCACCCGTCCGCCGTCCTGCGGGCCACTGATCGAGAGGCGGCGTACGCCGGTCTGGTCGCGGACCTGCGAGTGGCCGCGGATGCCCTTGCCGCATAGGACCCCGAGGTGGCGCCGGCCGGTCCCGCGAACCCGTGGGTCGGGCCATACCGCTGCCGGACCTGCTGCCGTTCATGGCGGCGCGGGGCGTCGTCCGAGAACGTCCCTCCGCGCTCACGCTTCCATGAACGGCGGCAGGCCCGCCAGCACTCGGTCCGGTGTCAGGGGCAGCTCGCGACAGCGGACACCGGTGGCGTGGTGGACCGCGTTGCCGAGGGCCGCCGCCGTCCCGACGATCCCGATCTCGCCGATGCCCTTGCTGCCCATCGGGTTGAGGTGGGGGTCGTCCTCGTCGATCCAGTGCGCCTCGACGGCGGGCACGTCGGCGCGCGCGGGGACGTGGTAGGCGGCCAGGTCCGCCTCGGTGAAGTCGCCGAACGCGGCGTCCATGGTGCTGCCCTCGGTCAGGGCCATGCCCAGGCCCATCGTCATTCCGCCGATGAACTGGGAGCGTGCGGTCCGGGCGTTGAGGATGTGCCCGGCCGCGTACACGCCCAGCAGGCGGCGGACGCGGACCTCGCCGGTGACCGTGTCGACGGCGACCTCGGCGAAGTGGGCGCCGAAGGCGTGCCGCGCGTAGTCGCTGTCGGCGTCCGCGCTCCCTGCCGTGTCGGCGCTCGCGGTGAGCCCCGGCTCGGGCAGCGGCCCCGGATGTTCCGCGAGGTCGGCGCGCAGCCGCGTGCAGGCATCGTGGACCGCCCAGCCCCAGGAGGCGGTGCCGGAGGAACCGCCGGCCAGCGAGGCGGACGGCAGGTCACTGTTGCCGATCTCGGTACGGACCCGGTCCAGCGGGACGCCGAGGGCGTCGGCGGCGACCTGGGCGAGGACGGTACGGGCGCCGGTGCCGATGTCGGCCGCGTTGACCCGTACCGTGAAGCTCCCGTCCGGCAGTGCCTGCGCGGTGGCGGTGGAGGGCTGGATCAGCACGGGGTAGACGGCGGCGGCCATCCCTTGCCCCACGAGCAGGGGGCCGGCGGAGCGCGGACCCGGGCGGGGGTCGCGGTGCGCCCAGCCGAAGCGCCGGGCGCCCTCGCGCAGACACTCGACCAGGTGCCGGCTGCTGAAGGGTTTGCCGCTGTCCGGTTCGGTGCCGGGCTCGTTGGCGACGCGCAGCTCGACGGGGTCCATGCCGAGCGCGACCGCGAGTTCGTCCATGGCCGACTCCAGGGCGAACATGCCGGGCGCCTCGCCGGGCGCGCGCATCCAGGACGGGCTCGGCACATCCAGCGGTACGACACGGTGGGTCGTACGGCTGTGGGGGGAGGCGTACATGACGCGGGCGGGCACGGCGGCCTGCTCGACGAACTCCTTGATACGGGAGGTGTGCGTGGTGACCTCGTGCAGGAGGGCGCTGAGGGAGCCTTGATCATCGGCGCCGAGGCGGACCCGGTGCAGGGTGGGCGCGCGGTGTCCGACGAGGGCCGGCAGGGAGCGGCGGGGAAGGGCCACGGTGACGGGGCGTCCCGTCCGCCGTGCCGCCATCGCGGCGAGCACCACGTGCGGGCGGGCCGTCCCCTTGGACCCGAAGCCGCCGCCGACGTGTTCCGACACGACGGTGACCTGCTCCTCGGGAAGCTCGAACAGTGCGGCCAACGTGGCTCGTACGGCAGTGGTTCCCTGGCTGGAGTCGTACACGACGAGCCGGTTGTCGTCCCAGTGGGCGGTGGCCGCGTGCGGCTCCATGGGGTGGTTGTGCAGGGGCGGCACGCGGTAGGCGGCGTCGACGCGGACCGCGGCTGCCGCGAAGGCGTCCTCGGGCTCGCCGCGGTCCCGGTGCCCGGGATACCCGCCGTTGGCCTTCTCGGGGACGTACGCCCCGGGGTGGCTGTCCGTGAGCGTCACGTCATGGTCCTGCGCGTCGTACTCGACACGGACGGCGCCGGCACCGGCCCGGGCCGCTTCCAGCGTCTCGGCGACGACCAGGGCGATCGGCCAACCACGGTGCGGCACACGGGAGTTCTGCAGGACATCGAGCGTGGGATCGTCGGCGTCGGCGAGCCGGGGAGCGTTCTCGTGGGTGAGCACGGCAAGGACCCCGGGCAGTCGCAGCGCGTCGGTGGTGTCGATCGCGCGGACCGCACCGCAGGCGATCGCGGCGGTGACGGGCCAGGCGTGAACGCGTCCGGGGACGGGGTGTTCGGCTGCGTAGCGGGCCGTGCCCGTGACCTTCTCGCGGCCTTCCCGGCGCTCGGTGGGCGTGCCCAGTGCGGTGTGCGTGTCGGCCATGGAGTCCTCCTCGTGGTACCCGGGCGAAAGCCCTGTCAGGTGCTGGTCGTCGGCGGCGCCAACCGGGTCAGGACGTCGAGGGCGAGGCCGCGGGCCAGGCGCACCTTGTAGGCGTTGTCGGACAGGGGCTGGGCGGCGGCGAGTTCGAGGTCCACGGCCCGCTCGAAAGCGGCGGCGGTGGGCGCGGCACCCAGCAGCGCCTCCTCCGCGCGCCGGGCGCGCCAGGGTCGGTGGGCGAGCGCCCCGAAGGCGATTCCGACGTGCCGCACGACACCGTCGTCCACCCGCAGGACCGCCGCGACGGAGGCGAGGGCGAAGGCATACGAGGCGCGGTCGCGGGCCTTGCGGTAGAGCGACGGCAGTCCGGCCGCGGCGGCAGGCAGGACTACGGCGGTGATGAGTTCGCCGGGGCGGATCTCGGTGTCGCGCTCCGGATGGTCACCGGGCAGCCGGTGGAACTCGGCGGCGGGGACCGAACGCTCGCCGTCGGCTCCGTACAGCTCGATATGCGCGTCGAGGGCGGCCAGCGCGACGGCCATGTCGGACGGATGTGTGGCGATGCAGTGCGGCGAATGCCCCAGGACCGCGTGGTCGCGGTGGACGCCGTGCAGGGCACCGCAGCCGCTGCCCGGCTCGCGCTTGTTGCACGGCTTGCCGGTGTCCTGGAAGTAGGGGCAGCGGGTTCGCTGGAGCAGGTTGCCGCCGGTGGTGGCGATGTTGCGCAGTTGTCCGGAGGCTCCGGCGAGGAGCGCCTGCAAGAGCACCGGATAGCGGTCGCGGACCAGGGGGTGGGCCGCGAGGTCGCTGTTGCGGACGGTGGCCCCGATCCGCAGCGCACCGCCGGGCAGCTCTTCCACCGAGTCCAGGGGCAGCCGGCTGACGTCGACGAGAGTGGCCGGCTGCTCCACGCCGAGCTTCATCAGGTCGACCAGATTGGTGCCGCCGCCGAGATAGCGGGCGCCGGGATGCGAGGCGTACGCGTCGGCCGCCTCCTCGACGCTGCCCGCGCGCACGTATCCGAAGGGCTTCACAGGATCACGTCCACGACGGCTTCGACGATGTTCGGGTAGGCGCCGCAGCGGCAGAGGTTGCCGCTGAGCCGCTCGCGGATCTCGGCCCGGTCCAGCGCGACGGGCGGCCCGGAGGGGGCGCCGGGGTCGGTGACATGGGAGGGATGGCCGGCGGCGGCCTCGGCGATGGCGCCGATGGCGCTGCAGATCTGCCCCGGAGTGCAGTAACCGCACTGAAAGGCGTCACGGTCCAGGAAGGCACGCTGGAGCGGATGGAGTTCCTCGCCGTCCGCGCCGAGTCCCTCGACGGTCGTGATGTCGCCGCCGTCGAGCGCGACGGCGGGCAGCAGGCAGCCGTTGGCCCGGCGGCCGTCGACCAGAACCGTGCAGGCGCCGCACTGACCGTGGTCACAGCCCTTCTTGGCGCCGGTCAGGGAGAGGTCTTCGCGCAGTACGTCGAGGAGCACCGAGCGGTGGTCGACGGTGAGCGTGTGCGGTTTGCCGTTCACCCGCAGAGTGATCTCCGAGTGGTGGTGGTCGGGTGAGCCGGTGGTGGCGTGTGCGATGTCGGATTCCATGGAAGGCCTCCCGTGCGTACAGGCCGTCGGATGGTGTACGGGTGTCTTGAAAGGTGGCGTGTCCACGGCTAGGGGGGCGTGGCGTCCTGGTCCGGGCCCTCGTCCTCGTACCGCTCCCGCGCCGTCGTGCCCTCGTGTTCCACCGCGAGCGGTCGCCCGGACGGCGACCAGCCCTCCTCGGAGGCGTCGCTGCCCTGGTCGGTGAGCGTGTCCTCGGGGCCGAGGATGCCTTCGTCCTCCCGGTCGTCGGGGCCCTCGGGTCGGTGGACCGCGTCACCCATGACGCCGCCGTGGGTCTGGCTCCCCATGGTGTGCATGCCTTTCGGACGATGCGGATTCCCCCGGTCCGGGTATCCAGGCATGCCTCGTCCACACGCCCGCGTGCCGGCGTGTGTGCCGGAGAGCGGCGGGTGCTCGCCGCTCTCGCAAGGAAGCGCAACCCGAGGTGCCTGGACTCAGCGAGGCGGGCCTTCGCTCTTTGCCGGAGCCCGAGGAGTTCCGGCCGCATCGTCACCAGCGGCCAGGGCCTCGGCCGGCTCCACCCGAGTGATCACCCGGCGCCCCCACACCGCCGCGGCCGGACCGAGTCCTCCTCGGCGACACCAACACCATGCCTGATCAGCGGGAACTCAGCGATCACAACCGGAAGGACAACGGCTTCTGCATCCTTTCAGGGGCGCCGCACAGTCCCGCCCACCCGCCACCCACCTCACCCAAACGCGGCGACCTTGTCGCGATACCCCCGTACCGGCGCAGCATCCTTGTACGGCTCAAGCCGACGCTCGAAGTCCCGCACATACTCGATCGCCCGCACCGAGCGCATCTCCGCCGCCTGCCCCGCCGCCTCCGCCCCCAGCGCACAGGCCTGATCGAGTTCACCGAGCCCGAGCCGCGCGGAGGCGAGAACGACCCGGCAGAACAGCCGGCTGCGGGCGAACGCGGGCGCCTGCAACTGCAGCGAGCGCTCCGCGTGCTGAGCCGCGGCCCGGAACTGCTGAAGATCCCGGTGCGCGTGCCCGAACTCGTCGGCGAGCTGCGCCTCGTCGAAGAACCGCGCCCAGTACGGCACTTCGTCCCCGGCCCGCGCCGCTTCGAGGGCGCGCTCGGCCCGTACGAGCGCGGACGTGCACGCCCGCACCTCCCCGAGCACCCCGTGCGCCCGCGCCTCGACGGAGTGCAGCAGCGCCTGCACGACAGGGGGCCCGCTGGTCCCGACCCCCTGCTGCGCCACCCGAGCCAGCTGCACGGCCTCGCGCCCGTGCCCGAGGTACACGGCCTGCCTGCTCATGGTCATGAGCACATACGAGCCGTAGGCCCGGTCCCCGGCCGCCTGCGAGAGCCGCAGCGCCTGCACGAAGTACCGCTGCGCGAGCCCGTGCGCGGCGATGTCGTACGACGTCCAGCCGGCGAGCCGGGTGAGGTCGGCCGCCGCCGCGAACAAGCGCCGGCCGGTCTGTTCGCCGTAGGTGCCGCGCAGCATCGGCTCGGTCTCGTGCTCCAGGTAGCGCACGAGGGCCTGCCGGGCGTGGCCGCCGCCGTAGGCGTTGTCGAGGGTGCGGAAGAGTTCGCCGACCGAGCGGAGCGCGGAGATGTCGCCGCCGGTGACCTTCTGGCCGGGGCCGCGCTCGCCCGCTCCGTACTGCCGGGGTACGGCGGGGCGGCCCTGCGGGGGGACCCGGTTCGCGGGTTCGGCGCGGCCGACCCGGTCGTCGGCGCGGCCGATCAGCCAGTCCCGGCTGGGCACGACCAGCCCGGCCGGGGTGAAGGCGATCTTGCGCAGCTCGGCGTGGCTGCCGGAGTCCTTGCGCCACAGCCCGCTGACAATGTCGACGGCCTCCTCGGGGGTCGAGGCGAATTCGAGCCCGGCGTACACCGGCGCGCAGGCGTCGAGGCCGAGGTCCTGCGCGGTGAGCCGGCGCCCGAGCCGGCGGGTGAAGACCTCGGCGATGAGGGCGGGGGTGGTGCCTCTGGGCTGCTGGCCGCGCAGCCATCGGGTGACGGACGTCTTGTCGTATCTCAGGTCGAGTCCGTGCTCAAGACCGAGCTGGTCCACGCGACGGGCGAGACCTGCGTTGGAGAACCCCGCTTCTGCGATGAGCGCGGCGAGCTGACGGTTGGGAGTGCGCTGCGCGGGTCGTTCCGTCATCTGCGGTGCGGTCTCCTGCCTTTCGGGCCTCACAGAGGCCGATGCGACCCCTGCTGCCCGGATTGCCTGTGAGCAGCCCTTTTGGCCTCGTGAACGGCGCGAATGTAGCGGAGCGTAAGCGGCTCGTCGCACATTCCGACGTGCATTCATCCGATCGTGTGAGGATTGGTCGTAGGGCTGACGGTCCCGGCCGCCCGGTGGGGTGTCAGCGGTCGGTCGTACTGTGGCGTAGGCATGTTTCGTGCCTTACGACTCGTGGGTGCTGTGAGGGAGGCGCTTGCCGTGGGTGAGTTGCGGTTCGTCCGGATGGGGTTCGGCGCGGACGCCGTCGAATACCAGGAGGCGTGGGACGAGCAGCGCCGGGTGCACGCGGCCCGTTTCGAGGACGCGCTCCCCGACACCGTGCTGCTCCTGGAGCACCCGCCGGTCTACACGGCCGGCCGCCGTACGGCGGACAGCGAGCGCCCGCTCGACGGCACCCCGGTCATCGACGTCGACCGCGGCGGCAAGATCACCTGGCACGGCCCGGGCCAGCTGGTCGGCTACCCGATCCAGAAGCTGCCCCGCCCGGTGGACGTCGTCGCGCACGTACGCCGCCTGGAGGAGGCGCTGATCCGCGTCTGCGCGGAGTTCGGCGTGGAGACCAGCCGGGTCGAGGGCCGCAGCGGGGTGTGGGTGCTCGGCGATCCGGTGGAGCAGCGGCCGTCGATCGGCGGACTGTCCCTGGACTTCGACCCCCGTCTGCAGGACGAGGAGTTCGACCCCCGGATGAACGGCCCGGAGTACGCGCCCTCGAACGCCGGCCAGCGCCGCGAGGACCGCAAGATCGCCGCGATCGGCATCCGCGTGGCCAAGGGCGTGACGATGCACGGCTTCGCGCTGAACGTGAACCCGGACAACCGCTGGTTCGACCGCATCATCCCGTGCGGCATCCGCGACGCGGGCGTGGCCTCGCTCGCGGCCGAGCTGGGCCGGGACGTCACGATCGACGAGGTCCTGCCGGTGGTCGAGCGTCACCTGAAGGACGTACTGGAGCACGCGGACCTGAAGCCGAGGCCGATCGAGAAAACACCGGCAACTGTCAGCCCGTCCGGCGTTTGAGGACGAGGCCCCTTTCAGGGCCGAAGCGGGGGTCCGGGGGCGGCAGCCCCTGGGGGCCGACACCAGCACCGGGCATTCAAATCAACGGGCGTACCCTTAAGGGCGCCGAGGAATCAATCGCTAGGGAGCCCATCGTGTCCGCAGTCGCACCCGACGGACGCAAGATGCTGCGCCTGGAGGTCCGGAACGCCCAGACCCCCATCGAGCGCAAGCCCGAGTGGATCAAGACCCGGGCGAAAATGGGTCCCGAGTACACGAAGATGCAGAGCCTCGTGAAGAGCGAGGGCCTGCACACGGTCTGCCAGGAAGCCGGCTGCCCCAACATCTACGAGTGCTGGGAGGACCGCGAGGCGACCTTCCTCATCGGCGGCGACCAGTGCACCCGGCGCTGCGACTTCTGCCAGATCGACACCGGCAAGCCCGAGGCCCTCGACCGCGACGAGCCGCGCCGCGTGGGCGAGTCCGTGGTCACGATGGACCTCAACTACGCCACGATCACCGGCGTCGCCCGCGACGACCTGGAGGACGGCGGCGCCTGGCTGTACGCCGAGACGGTCCGTCAGATCCACCAGCAGACGGAGTCCCGCGAAGGCGGCCGTACGAAGGTCGAACTGCTCGCCCCCGACTTCAACGCGGTCCCCGAGCAGCTCGCCGAGGTCTTCTCCTCCCGCCCCGAGGTCTTCGCGCACAACGTCGAGACGGTCCCGCGCATCTTCAAGCGCATCCGCCCCGGCTTCCGCTACGACCGCTCCCTCAAGGTCATCACCGAGGCCCGCGACTACGGCCTGGTCACCAAGTCGAACCTGATCCTCGGCATGGGCGAGACCCGCGAGGAGGTCAGCGAGGCGCTGCGCCAACTGCACGAGGCGGGCTGCGAGTTGGTCACGATCACGCAGTATCTGCGGCCTTCGGTTCGTCACCACCCCGTCGAGCGCTGGGTGAAGCCCCACGAGTTCGTCGAACTCAAGGAGGAGGCCGAGCAGATCGGCTTCTCCGGTGTCATGTCCGGCCCGCTGGTGCGTTCTTCGTACCGTGCGGGTCGCCTCTACCAGATGGCGATCGAGAAGCGGGGCGCGTACGTCGCGTCGCAGGCGGTCTGAAGCAAGGCCGTGTGAATTCGCGCACAAGCAGCTACCCGCCAGTAGCACCCGTTGTCGGCGCGGCCCTGACCGTCCTCCCAGTTGAGGGCGTCATCAGGGCCGCGTCAGCGTTTCGGCCCTCCGCATCAAGGCTTCATTGGCGTTTGACCGGTCGGTCACGCCCTGGTAACACCAAACAGTGACACTTGACTCACAGCACGTAGCCCCATACCCAGAGCCGTTCCGAGGGGGGACCTCCACGATGCAGGCCGCACCCGTCCGCGCCACCGCCATCCCGTCCGTCGCCGACGCCCTGCGCGCCGTCGAGTCGCTGCTGATGAGCGGCGGCCAGCGCACCGCCCGCCGCAACGCCTGGACCTCCGTGCTGGAGGACCGCCGCCGCGCCAAGGACCGCGTCGAGGCACAGCTCGTCCTGGAGCAGTCCCTCACCTCCCACTCCTGACCCCCCTCGCCGGGGCACCGCCGTCGTCGGCGCTCCGGGAGCCACGTAGACTCGTGGCATGGCGAGGAAGGACACGACAGCGGACAACGCTGCGAACCCCGGGCGACTCAAGCAGATCGCTCTGACGTACAAGATGACGCGCAAGGCCGACAAGACGATTGGTCTTGTACTCGCGGCTGTCGGAATTGTCACCTTCGGTGTCTTCCTCGCGATCGGCTTCTTGCTCGGTCACCCCATCTATCTGGGCATTCTCGGCCTGCTGCTCGCCTTCCTCGCGGCGGCGATCGTCTTCGGACGACGTGCCGAGCGCGCCGCCTTCGGGCAGATGGAGGGTCAGCCGGGCGCTGCCGCCGCGGTACTGGACAACATCGGCCGGGGCTGGACGACGACTCCGGCGGTGGCGATGAACCGCAGCCAGGACGTGGTGCACCGGGCGGTCGGCAAGGCCGGCATCGTGCTGGTGGCCGAGGGCAACCCGAACCGGGTGAAGTCCCTGCTGGCAGCCGAGAAGAAGAAGATGAACCGCATCGTCGCGGACGTCCCGGTGCACGATGTGATGGTGGGCGCCGGCGAGGGCCAGATCCCGCTGAAGAAGGTCCGTACGACGATGCTGAAGCTGCCGCGCGTCCTGACGGGCCCACAGGTGACGGCCACGAACGACCGGCTGCGCGCGATGGGCGACCTGATGAGCAACATGCCGCTGCCGAAGGGCCCGATGCCCAAGGGCATGAAGCTCCCCAAGGGCGGCGGGAAGGCCCGCTGACCCCCTCCGCGCCGCAAGGCTTCGACACCCGGGCCACGCGAGCCGGCCCGCACGGGCCCGTAGGCGTGGGCCGGTTTCGTGTGGGCCGGTTCCCGTGTGTCCCCACAGGGGCGGGCGGTCCGTGTGACCGGTGTCAGAGCCGGCGGAACTGGGGGCCGTAGTTGCCCGGGGCGTCCGGGATCGTGGTCTCCATCAGCCGCACGGCCGGGTCCTCCAGCGCGCGCATGGCGCGGACGGCCGTGCCCAGGCTGCGTGGGCCGCCGTCGCCCCAGGTGTCGTCGAGGGCGGCCAGCAGGTCGTTGTAGATGCCGTCGAACCGGTCCAGGAGCCGCTGGACGTCGCCCGGCGGGTGCGGCCAGCCGCCGGCCGGGACCCGGGCCATGGGGCGGGCGTCCGGGAAGGGCACGGCCGGGCCGGTGAAGTGCCAGCCGCGCGAGGTCTCGCGCAGCTGCCGCCCGTGGTAGATCTCGGCGAAGGCGTAGAAGTGCGCCGGGTGGTCGTCATGGAAGGCGTCGGCGGGCGAGCTCGTGGTGCCCTCGCCCTGCTCCTTGATGATCTCGATGGACCGCTCGACGTCGTACAGGGTCCTGACCGGCTTGAGCACGTCGGAGCCGATGGTGCTGGACAGCTGGGCGCGCGTGGACAGCCTGGGCGCCGTGCGGTGGAACGCCTTGAGCAGGTCGGTGTAGAAGTCTCCGACGCTGGGCGAGGCGTGCTTCGTCCGGGCCAGGGGCTCGTTCGGGGCCTCGATCGCCATCATCACGTCGCGCACGAAGGACCTGGTCAGGCCCGACAGGTAGACGTTCACCCCGGCGCGCATACCGCCGGGGAGCGGCCCGGGGTAGGTGGGCGCCGTGTCGCGCAACCGGGGCCGGCCGCCCACGGCCACGAGCAGGTTGCAGACCACGCCCAGGTGGTACATCTCGTCGCCGACGATGCGCTGGATCAGCCGCGCGGCCTCGCCGCGGCGGTCGACGACGGACCACCAGCCGCACAGGTACGGCGGGATGGTGGCGAGTTCGAGTTCCGCGGCGACCTGGAGCGCCGCCCTGAGCCACGTGACCCCCCGACCGCCCTCGGGAACGGCCAGCAGCCGGGCCACGGCCCCGCTCCCGGGCTCGCAGGGCGGGCCGTCCGGGGCGACGGCGGCAGGCCCGGACGCGGCGACCGGAACGGCGGCCGGCCCGGAACCGGCGGCCACCGCGGCGTGCCCGGAACCCGCGGCGGCGTGCGCGGGAGCGGCGGCCGTGACCGGCGCGGCGGCTGCCAGGGCGGCCGACGCGAGAACGCTCCTGCGCCCGACCGGGGAGATCGCCGACTCGTCCGGTTCTTCCCGCGTACCTGTCACGTTGCCTCCACTCATGGCCCTGTCCCGGCCTCCGGCTGAAAGGTCGGGAGCCCTTCGACAGCTGGCGAAGCTAGCAGCCCGCGCCGCCCATCCCGGGGCGCCCGGGCACGAGCCCACCCACTGGTCCGACGACACGCCCCCGAACAGAGCATCCGGCCGGTAATCGGGTCATCCGCTCCTAATCTTCCGAATGTGACAAAACGCCATATTGCATACCTCGCCTGCGCCACCACGTTGTGCGGCGCGCTCCTCGGCACGACCCCGGCGTCGGCCGCCCACCTCACCCACGTCGTGCATCCGGGTGAGTCGATCCAGAAGGCTGTGGACGCGGCCCAGCCCGGGGACACAGTCCTGGTGCTGGCCGGCATCTACCACGAGAGCGTGAAGGTGACCACGCCCGGGATCACGCTGCGCGGGGAGGGCCGGGGCACCGTGCTCGAACCGGCCGCCCCGACCAAGAAGCCCGCGAAGAAACCGGCGGGCTCCAGGAAACCGGCGAAGAAGCCGGCGGGCTCCAGGAAGCCCGTGAAGAAGCCCGCCCGTGCCGCCAGAGCCGAGAAGTCCTGTGCCGAACTGGGGAACGGCATCTGTGTCGTCGGCGCCAAGAACAACCCCGTCCAGGACGTCACCGTCGCCGCCCTGACCGTGAAGGGGTTCTCGCGGATCGGTGTCATCGCCGTCGGCGCGGACCACCTGACCGTCGAGGGCGTCACCGCGGAGAAGAACGGCCAGTGGGGCATCGCCGAGGAGCGTTCCGTCCGGAGCCTCTACCGGCACAACATCGCCCGCTCCAACGGCGACGCCGGCCTGTTCCTCGCCAACTCCATCACCGCGGAGAAGGGCGCTACCGACACCGGCGGCACGCTCATCCAGGGCAACCGGCTGGTGAACAACCGGATCGGCGTCACCGTGCGCCGGCTGCGCAACCTCATCGTCGCGGGCAACTCCGTCACCGGCAACTGCGCGGGCGTGTTCGTCGTCGGCGACGAGAACAAACCGAAGGCGGGCGCCCTGACCGTCAGTGACAACCGCGTCGAGAAGAACAACAAGTACTGCGAGAAGACGGCCCGGCTGGCCTTCCTCCAGGGCTCCGGCATCGTCCTGACCGGCGCCGAGGACACCCTGGTGACGCGGAACCTGGTCACCGGGAACTCCGGGAAGTCCCCGCTGTCCGGCGGCGTGGTGCTGTTCAAGAGCTTCGTGGGCGTCACCAGCGAGCGGAACCGGATCAACGGCAACACCCTGTCGGACAACTCCCCGGCCGACGTCGTCAACCAGGAAGCCGCCAAGACCGGCAACGCCTTCGAGGCCAACAGCTGCCGTACCTCGAAGCCCTCGGGGCTGTGCTGACCGTACGGCCGTAAGACATCCACGCAAGGAAGGAAGGCGGCACATGACCGCACCATCCCGCGAGCTCACAGCCCCGTCGGAACAGGGGGCGCCGTCGGCCCCGCCGCCGTCGATGCGGCTGAGGGAGCTCGTGTTCGGCGCGGCGTGTGCCGCCGCCGTCCGGGCCGCCGCCCGGCTGGGCGTCGCCGACGCCCTCGGGGACGCCCCCATGACCGTGGAGAGCCTGGCGGCCGCGGTCCGCGCCGAGCCGGGGCCGCTGCGCCGGCTGCTGCGCGCCCTGTCCTGCTACGGCCTGTTCGCCGAGCGGCCGGACGGGACGTTCGCCCACACCGACATGTCCCGGCTGCTGCGCAAGGACCACCCGCACAGCCTGCGCTACATCGCCCTGTGGTGCACCGAGCCGTGGACCTGGGACGCCTGGCCGAGGCTGGACGAGGCGGTGCGCAGCGGCCGTAACGTGGTCGAGGACCTGTACGGCAAGGAGTTCTTCGTCTACCTCAACGAGGACGCCCCGGAGTCGGCGGACGTCTTCAACCGGGCGATGACCACGTCCAGCGAGCAGTCGGCGCGCGAGGTGGCCGCGCTGCTCGACCTGTCCGGCGCCTCGTCCGTCGCGGACCTCGGGGGCGGCCAGGGGCATGTGGTGGCGAGCCTGCTGGACAAGTACCCGTCGATGCGCGGATACCTGCTGGATCTGCCCCGGGTGGTGGAGAAGGCCCTGCCGCGGCTGCGCGAGGGCGGCGATCTCGCGGACCGTGCGCGGGTGGTACCGGGCGACATCCGGGACGCCGTGCCGGTCGAGGCCGATGTCTACGTCATCAAGAACATCCTGGAGTGGGACGACGAGTCCACCGCGCGGCTGCTGCGCAACGTCGTGGAGGCGGGCGGTCCCGGTGCCCGGGTCGTCGTGATCGAGAACCTCGTCGACGACACGCCGTCGATGCGGTTCAGCACCGCGATGGACCTGCTGCTGCTGCTGAACGTCGGCGGGGCCAAGCACACCACCGACAGCATGGTCCGGCGGCTGACCGGGGCGGGTCTGACGGTGGGTGACATCCGGCCGGTGAACCCGTATCTGCACGCGTTCGAGTGCACGGTCCGCGGGTGAGCGGACCCCCGCACGCAGCACCGGTGCCGGGCCCGCGCACGACGCGGGCCCGGCACCGGTGTTCCGGCCCGGCTTCAGGCGCCGGCGTCGCGCTCCCAGAGGTAGAAGCGCTGCGCCATCGCGTCCTTCGGGGACCGCCAGGTCTCCGGGTCGTACGCGCTGACGTATGCCGAGAGGCGTTCGCTGACGTCCCTGAACTCGGGGTGCGAGGTGACCTTGGTGATGGCCGGTCCCGGCTCGCGCTCGGACTCGATGAGGTGCATGTACACATCACCGAACTGGAAGAGGCTGCGCCGGACGACGCCGACGAGGTGCGGCAGCTCTCCCCGGTCGGACTCCGCGAACACCTTGGCGATGTCGGGGGCGGAGCCCGGGGCCATACGGGCGACGATCAGGGCCTGGTGCACGGTGTTCTCCTGTCGTCCGGCTCAGTCGGCCAGGGCGGGGGCGGGCCGGTGACCGGCGGCCGCCTTCTCGATCTTGTCCCGGATGAGGGCCATCTGGATCTTGGAGTTCTTGTTGATGTTGTCGGTCATCCAGTCGTCGTCGACCGGCGCCTCCGGCTTCATCTCGAAGTCCTGGGTCCACACCATCCGGGTGCCGGCGGGTACCTCCTGGTACTGCCAGTGGATGTTCATGTGGGCGAAGGGTCCGGTCTCCACGCGGCGGGCCCTGACGCTGAGGTGGGCGCGGTCCGTCTCCCGTTCGGAGACCCAGCTCCACACCTTGCCGGTCTCGTCGGGGTGCATGGTGAGCCGGAAGGTGACCTTGTTCCCCTCCTTGGAGAGGATCTCGGCACTGGCGTACTCGGTGAACAACTGCGGCCAGTTGGCCACGTCGTTGGTCATGTCCCAGACCAGGTCGACAGGGGCGGCGATGGTGATCTCGTTCTGGGTGTGTCCGGCCATGTCAGGCTCCCGTGGTCAGTGCGCTGTTGACGAGGTCGAGGAACTGGCGGGGCGTCTTGCAGCGTTCGGCGTCGACCGGCATCGGCACGCCGTGCCGGTTCTCCAGCTCGCCGACGATGCCGAGCAGACCGAGCGAGTCGACACCGAGGGCGTCGAAACCGCTGTCGCACCGCTGCTCGAGGTCCTCCGGGGAGACGGTGACGCCGGCGGCCTTCTTCATGAGTTCGGACAGTTCGTCCACGGTGATGCTCATAGGACTCCTTCTCCTTCGCTGCTGGGCAGCTGGTGTGTTCGGCTCACTCGGCGGTGCCGTGGCGCAGCACGAGCGCCGCATTCGACCCCATGAGTCCCCGGCTGAGGACCAGCGCCGTGCGCACGTCGGCGGGACGGGCCCGGCCGGTGACGAGGTCGAGGTCGTGGCAGATGTCGAAGACGCCGGGGGTCGGTGGGATCAGGCCGTGTTCCATGGCGAGCACGGCGGCCGCCGTATCGAGCACGGGGGCCGCGCAGTAGCCCCGGCCGATCCCGGTCTTGGGGGCGGTGACGGGCACCCGCAGGCCGTGGGCGCCGAGGGCGTCGGCGATGGCCAGTGCCTCGGCGCGGTCGGCCTCCGGCACGCCGAGGGCGTCGGCGAAGACGACGTCGATCTCCTCGGGGGCGCAGCCGGCCTCGTCGAGGGCGCCGCGGATGGCCTGGGCGAGTCCGGCGCGGGACTCGGTCCAGCGGGAGGCGCCGGTGAAGGTGGCCGCGTGTCCGTCGAGGGTGGCCCGTACGGGCAGCCCGCGCCGCAGGGCGGAGCCGACCTCCTCCACGACGAGCATGGCGCCGCCCTCGGCGGGGACGAAGCCGCAGGCATGCTCGGTGAACGGGCGGTAGGCGCGGGCCGGGTCGGGCTCGCGGCTCAGCTCGTCGTAACCGAGCTGGCACACCACCGAGTACGGCGCGATCGGCGCCTCGGTGGAGCCGGCCACGATGACGTCGGTGCCGCGGCGCACAGCGCGGGCGGCGTGTGCCAGGGCGTCCAGTCCGCCGGCCTCGTCGGCGGCGACCACCGAGCAGGGCCCCTTGAAGCCGCGCCGGATGGAGATCTGGCCGGTGCTGGCGGCGTAGAACCAGGCGATGGACTGGTAGGGGCCGACGAACCGGCTGCCCTTGCCCCACAGTTGCTGGAGTTCGCGCTGGCCGAACTCGCCGCCGCCGGAGCCGGCCGCGGTGACCACGCCCACGTCGAACGGCGAGTCGTCGGTGTCGGCCCGGCCCAGCCGGGCGTCCTCCAGCGCGAGGTCGGCGGCGATCAGCGCGAAGTGGGTGAAGCGGTCGGTCTGCACGAGGAGGCGGCCCTCGACCGCGGCGGTCGGGTCGAAGCCGCGGACCTCGCCGGCCACTCTGAGCGGGAGGTCCTCGCAGCCCTCGCGCCTCACCTTGTCGAGGACGCTGATGCCCTGCTGGACGGACTTCCAGAAGGTCTCGGTGCTGGTTCCGTTGGGCGCGACGACACCGATACCGGTGACGGCCGCCCGCCGAGGGCGGGATTCGCTCATCGTGTCCTTCCTCCTCTCGGCCGGGTCAGGATCACCGCAGACTGGAAACCCCCGAAGCCGCTGCCCACCGACAGGACGCCGTTCAGCTTCCGGTCGCGGGCGACGCGCGGCACGTAGTCGAGGTCGCACTCGGGGTCGGGGGTGTCGTAGTTCGCGGTGGGCGGTACGACCTGATGGGCCAGGGCGAGCACACAGGCGACGATCTCGATCGCGCCGATCGCGCCGAGCGAGTGGCCCACCATGGACTTGATGGAGCTCATGGGCGTCTTGTAGGCGTGCTGCCCGAGGGCCCGTTTCACGGCGGCGGTCTCGTGGCGGTCGTTCTGCCGGGTGCCGGAGCCGTGCGCGTTGACGTAGTCGATGGCGGTGGGGTCGAGCCGGGCGCTGTCGAGGGCGTCCTCGATGGCCCGGGCCATCTCCAGGCCCTCGCTGGTCAGGCCGGTCATGTGGTAGGCGTTGCCGAAGGTGGCGTAGCCGCCGAGCTCGCAGTAGACGCGGGCGCCGCGGGCCTTCGCGTGTTCCAGTTCCTCCAGGACGACCACCGCGCCGCCCTCGCCCATCACGAACCCGTCGCGGTTGTTGTCGAAGGGCCGGGAGGCGTGTGCGGGGTCGTCGTTGTTGCAGGACGTGGCCTTGATGGCGTCGAAGCAGGCCATGGTGATCGGGGAGATCGGGGAGTCGGAGGCGCCGGCGACGCAGATGTCGGCGCGCCCCTCCTGCACGGTGTGGAAGGCGTATCCGACGGCGTCCAGGCCGGAGGTGCAGCCGGTGGAGACGGTCTGCACCGGACCCTGTGCGCCGAAACGTTCCGCCACCGCGGAGGCCAGCGTGCTCGGCGAGAACGCCCGGTGCAGCTGCGGCCGGGCCTGCCGGTGGTCCACGTCCCAGTGCTGGCCACCGCCGCTCACCAGGACGTAGTCGTTCTCCAGCCGGGTGGTGCCGCCGACGGCGGTGCCCAGCGACACCCCGACCCGCCACGGGTCCTCCCGGCCGAGGTCGAGCCCCGAGTCCCGGACCGCCTCGTCCCCGGCGACCAGCGCGAACTGTATGTACCGGTCCGCGCGCTCCACCTCCGCCGGGTCCAGGCCGTGTGCCGCCGGGTCGAAGTCGCACTCGGCGGCGATCCGCGACCTCAGGCCGGCCGGATCGAAGAACGTGATGCCGCGCGTGGCGGTCCGGCCGTCGGCGAGCAAGTCCCAGAACGCCGGTACGCCGATTCCGCCAGGAGCCACCACACCTATGCCGGTCACCGCCACGCGCCGGGTCATGACCGGACCTGCCCCACGGCGACGGGCTCCGTCTGCTCCGTGTCGACATGGCCCAGGCTCGGGCGCGGCGCCAGCGGGCCGAGGTGGAAGACGATCCGCGCCTCCACGTTGCCCACGTTGCGGAACCGGTGCGGCATGTTGATCGGGATCATCAGTCCCTGCTCGGGCCGCAGCGGGTGCGGCTCGCCGTCCAGGTCGACCTCCAGCTCGCCGCAGACGACGTAGACGAACTCCTCGGAGTACGGGTGGTAGTGCTCGGCGATGTGGTCACCCGGCGCCACGATCGCCACGCCCATGAAACCGCTGGTCGACCCCACCGTGGCGGGAGTGAGCATGGCGCGCAGATCGCCGCCGCGCCGCGTGTTGGGCTCGACCTCGCTGAGGTCCACGATCTTCGGAAGTGGTTTCATCTCGACGTTCCTCCGTGGGTGTGATGCGGCGGTGGGGGTCAGGCGTCCGGCGAGCGGCGGTCGGTGATGAGCTGCATACCGACGGCGTCGCCGTCCAGCAGGGCGGTCAGCGCGTGTGCGGGGGTGACGTCCACGTCGACGCCGGGCCGCTGGTCGATCAGCCGTACGACGACGTCGTCGCGCTGGAAGATCGTGCTGCGCAGGACCGGGCTCGCCGGGTCCTCGGCCGCCGCCTCGTCCTGCTGGGCGAGCAGTTCGGCCAGCCGCATCCCACAGCCCGGCCGGGCCGGGTAGTGCAGCGCGTGCCGCTCGCCCTCGGCCCGCTCCTCGGCGGTGACGTGGTGGACGGCGGGCAGCGCCGCCCGGGTGAAGAACACCCGTGCGGACTCCTGGTCGTTGAGATCCCGGTCCTGCTCCAGGTAAGGGTTGATGGCCTCCTCGACCGCCCGCACCTCGGGCTGCCGGGAGACATGACGCAGCGCCGCCAGCAGGTCGCCGCGCACCTCGATGGCCCGCACGACCCGGTTGCCGTGCATGAACAGGGAGGTGCGGGACAGCCGGGTGGTCTCGTCGACCTTCGCCTCCGGTGAGGCGTAGTCCGAGAGGATCTTCGCGACCCGGTCCTCGCTGCCCGGCTTGACGGTGAAGGTCAGCGCGTGCCGGATCACCCCGTCGCCGATGCGCGGCGACGCCTGGAGCCGGCGCTGTGCCGCGGAGGCCTTCGCCGTGTCACCGCCCGTCTCGCGGACGATGTGGAAGCGCAGCGACCGGGTGTCCCGGACGCAGCTGTGCAGCGGCTCCACCATGCGGACGTGCTCCTCGCTGTTCACCCAGGCGAGGAACGGCGGGGCGCTCTCCCACTCGCTGGTGATCAGCCACTGCGAGGGGTTCTCGATCGACTGGCACAGCTGGTCGCTGACGTGACCGGGCACCGAGGCGACCTGGTTGCACAGCTGCTCGTAGGCCTCCAGGAACTGCTGCTGCGCGCCGTCGTACACGTCCACCAGCAGGACGACCCGAAGACGGGAGCCGTCGAAGACGGACTGGGACACCCGTCTCGACGCCGTTCGCTTCAGCTTCTCCGACACCTGTTCCGACATGGTCGTCATGGATCGCAATCTCCTTCGCGGGGGCAGCGGCAGCGCCTGAAGCCGATGACGCGACGTCAGCGCTTTTTGATCGTGTGCCGGTCCTCGGTGCCGCGCGACTCGCGTGAACCAGGCGGGTGATTGAGCACGCGGAACCCCTCCCCAAGGGGCATGGACAACCAGAGGGCATGAAGATTGCGACGCGCCCCACCCACCGACCCCCTCCCTCTGGAGCCCTGATGCAGCAGAAAGCCGATCAGCGGGTACCCGTCCTCGTCGTGGGCGGCTCGCTCGTGGGCCTGTCCCTGTCCCTGTTCCTGGGCCGTCTCGGCGTACGGCACATGCTGGTCGAACGGCACTCCGGGACCTCGATCCACCCGCGCGGCCGGGGCAACAACGTGCGGACGATGGAGCTGTTCCGGACGGCGGGCATCGAGGCGGACATCAAGGCCGCGGCCGCGCTCCTCGCCGACAACCACGGCATCCTGCAGACCCCGACACTGGTGGGTGACGCCGGGGAGTGGCTGTTCAAGGAGATCGACCCCGGCGGCGGGCTCGCCCGGTTCAGCCCCACCGCGTGGTGCCTGTGCAGCCAGAACGACCTGGAGCCGGTGCTGCTGAAGAGCGCCCGCGCGCTGGGCGGCGACCTCAGGTACTTCCACCAGATGGAGTCGTTCACGCAGGACGCCGAAGGGGTGACGGCGGTCGTCCGGGACCGTGAGTCGGACGAGGTCTACACGGTCCGCGCGGACTACCTCGTCGCGGCCGACGGCCCGCGCAGCCCCGTCCGTGACCGGCTCGGCATCGGGCAGAGCGGCCCCGGCGACCTCTTCGCCAACGTCAGCGTCACCTTCCGCTCCAAGCTGCTCGCGGACACCGTCGGGGACCGGCGGTTCATCTGCTGCTACCTCACCGACCCGGACGCCGACGGCGCGCTGCTGCCCGTCGACAACACGGAGAACTGGGTCTTCCACGCGCCCTGGCACCCCGAACGCGGCGAGACGCTGGAGGAGTTCACCGAGGAGCGGCTCACCCGGCACATCCGCCATGCCGTCGGCGTGCCCGACCTCGACGTCGAGATCACCGGAAAGGCGTCGTGGCGTGCCGCCGAACGGGTCGCGGAACGGTACACGACCGGCCGGGTCTTCCTCGCCGGCGACTCCGCGCACGAGATGTCGCCGACCGGTGCCTTCGGCTCCAACACCGGTATCCAGGACGCCCACAACCTGGCCTGGAAACTGGCCGCGGTTCTCGACGGCTGGGCCGGGCCCGGGCTCCTGGAGACCTACGACACCGAGCGCCGCCCCGTCGCCCTGGCCACCAGCGCCCGCGCCTCGGCCCGCTCCGTGGAGCACAGCCACCCCGGCTTCGCACCCGCCCCCGGCATCGGCGGCGGCAAGCGCGGCGGCATCCTCAACATCGTCCTCGGCTACCGCTACCCCGAGGGCGCGGTCGTGGACGCGGACCCGGACCAGCCGGTCGTCCCCGACGGCATGAACCTGACCGGCCAGCCCGGCAGCCGGGCCCCCCACCTGTGGCTACGCCGCGCGGGTGAGCGGATCTCCACGCTGGACCTCTACGAGCGGTCACTGGTCCTGCTCTGCGGCACGGGATCCCCTGCGTGGCCCGCGGCGGCCGCCCGGGTGGCGGCTACCGAGGGAGTACGCCTCGACGTCCACCGGATCGGGGACGCCCCGGACGCCGACCTGACCTACGACACGCCCCCCGCGGACTGGGCCACCACCCACGGCACGACGCCCGAGGGCGCGGTCCTGGTACGCCCCGACGGCTTCGTGGCCTGGCGCACGCCCGGCGCGTCGCCGTCCCCGGAGGCCAAGCTGCGGAGGGCGGTGGAATCGGTACTGCACAGGGCGTGAGCGGTGCCCGGCGCGGGGGCCGGCCCGGGGGTGGGGTTCGCTCCCCCGCGCCAGCGGGGTGCAGCCGCTGCGCGCTTCACCGAGCGACCACCGCACCCCACCAGGGGCGCGGGGAACTGCGCGAACGGCCACAACGGCGCCGCACCCGGAAGACCGCAGCACCCCCTCGACGCAACCCCGGACCAGAAGCCGCGCGGGCGAGAAATCAGAGGCGGATCTCGACCGTCCTCGCAAGGCGATCGTGCAGGCCGCGTCCGTCGCGGTCCCAGATCAGGGCCGGGATCGCCACGCACAGGAGAGCGGTGCGGAGCAGGGCGCGCAGGGGGTTGGGGCGGCCCGTGTCGAGGGCTACCACGCGGAGGCCGAAGAGGCGCTTGCCCGGGGTGAAGCCGATGGTGCCGACCGTGAGGGTGCTCAGGACGAAGAGGATGAGCAGGGCCCAGTTGCCGGTCGCCTGGTCGTAGCCGTGGGTGAGCAGGCCGTATGCGATCAACAGGCACAGGGCCCAGTCGACGGCGAGGGCGCCGAGGCGGCGGCCCGGGCGGGCGATCGAGCCGGGGCCGTCCTCGGGCAGGCCGAGCTGCTCACCGCGGTAGCCGAAGTCGACACCTGCCCGCTCCGCGGCTTCCCGGGGCCCGGAGAGCCATGAACCGATTGCATCCCTGTTGTCCACCCGTCCACGGTACTGCCCCCGTTCTGCCATGCGGACAGGAGGGGCCAGGCGGCCCAAGACCGGTTAACTTGGGCGAAACAAATGGGTCACGCCTGAGAAATCCCCCGTCCCTAAGGTCGGGTCCAGCGTGTGCCACCGCACTGGCCGCACGAACGAACTACCACCCCGGCACGGACGGTCGGGAGTAGGAGGAGCTGGATGTTCCAGAACGCCGACGAGGCCAAGAAGTTCATCGCGGACGAGGACGTCAAGTTCGTCGACGTCCGATTCTGCGATCTGCCGGGTGTGATGCAGCACTTCACGCTGCCGGCGACGGCCTTCGACCCGGACGAGGAACTCGCCTTCGACGGCTCCTCGATCCGCGGCTTCCAGGCCATCCACGAGTCCGACATGGCGCTCCGCGCCGACCTGTCGACCGCGCGCGTGGACCCCTTCCGCCGCGACAAGACGGTCAACATCAACTTCTTCATCCACGACCCGATCACGGGCGAGCAGTACTCCCGTGACCCGCGCAACGTGGCGAAGAAGGCCGAGGCGTACCTCGCCTCCACCGGCATCGCCGACACCGCGTACTTCGGTCCCGAGGCCGAGTTCTACGTCTTCGACAGCGTGCGCTTCGAGACCAAGTCGAACGAGGCCTTCTACCACATCGACTCCGAGGCGGGCGCCTGGAACACCGGTGCGGTCGAGGACAACCGCGGTTACAAGGTCCGCTACAAGGGCGGTTACTTCCCGACCCCGCCGGTCGACCACTTCGCCGACCTGCGTGCGGAGATCTCCCTGGAGCTGGCCGCGTCCGGCCTCCAGGTCGAGCGCCAGCACCACGAGGTGGGCACCGCCGGCCAGGCCGAGATCAACTACAAGTTCAACACGCTGCTCGCCGCGGCCGACGACCTCCAGCTCTTCAAGTACATCGTGAAGAACGTGGCCTGGCGCAACGGCAAGACCGCGACCTTCATGCCGAAGCCGATCTTCGGCGACAACGGCTCGGGCATGCACATCCACTCGTCGCTGTGGGCGGGCGGCTCCCCGCTCTTCTACGACGAGGCCGGTTACGCGGGTCTGTCGGACACCGCCCGCTACTACATCGGCGGCATCCTCAAGCACGCCCCGTCGCTGCTCGCGTTCACCAACCCGACGGTGAACTCGTACCACCGCCTGGTCCCCGGCTTCGAGGCCCCGGTCAACCTGGTCTACTCGCAGCGCAACCGCTCCGCCGCGATGCGTATCCCGATCACGGGCTCCAACCCGAAGGCCAAGCGCGTCGAGTTCCGCGCGCCCGACTCCTCCGGCAACCCGTACCTCGCCTTCTCCGCCCTGCTCCTCGCGGGCCTGGACGGCATCAAGAACAAGATCGAGCCGGCCGAGCCGATCGACAAGGACCTCTACGAGCTGGCCCCCGAGGAGCACGCGGGTGTCGCCCAGGTCCCGACCTCCCTCCCGGCCGTCCTCGACCGCCTTGAGGCCGACCACGAGTTCCTGCTCGCGGGCGACGTCTTCACGTCCGACCTGATCGAGACGTGGATCGACTTCAAGCGCACGAACGAGATCGCCCCGCTGCAGCTGCGTCCGCACCCGCACGAGTTCGAGCTGTACTTCGACGTGTGATCGACGCCGTCGAGAGCTTCTGGGGCCGCCATCCGAGAGGGTGGCGGCCCCGGCCGCGTTGTGGCGTCACTCGGCGGAGGGCTCGGGGACGCGCCAGACGATCCGGAAGCGCTCGGCATCGGGCAGTCCCGGCCGGCCCACCGGACCGAAGTGTTTGACGAGGTATCCGAAAACCATGTGATGGGCCTCCTCCGAGACCTCCTCCCAGGTGTCCGGAGTCACGATCATCACCTCGCGCATGAGGCTCATATCCGACTCGGCCTCCAGCATCTCGGCCCGGTCGTCCCTGCTCATCTCCTCGTCGGCGCGCATCGCGCGGATCGAGTCCGCGAGGAGATTGGGTTCACGGCGAAGACGCCGGAGGATCTCCCGGCAGCCGTACTGGAACCCCGCATACATCTCCATGGCCTCGCGGTCGGGATGGTGATAGCCGTACGGCGAGCCCTCCTCCGCCCCTACGTAGTCCCCCTTCAGCGTGTGCAACAGGATTCGCATCGCGTGTTCGGCGCCCTGCTCCTCGATGAACCTCACCATCACGCGAACCCACTGGTCCTCCGAGACCAGCGGCTTGTGCGGTACGGCGAGCGAGGGATGGATCTCGATGGCACTGAAGGGGTTGACCAGCGTGCCCATGACCAATTCCGGGGTCCAGTTGCCGTCCTCACCTCCCCAACCGGCGTGGGCGATCTCCTGGAACGACTTCAGCGCGCCTGCTTCCCCTTCGTGGATCGCGCGCCACAGCGGCAGAAACCTCGCCGTCTCGGATTCGGCGTCCCGGGGTGGGCTGCACAGCTCCGCCAGGACCACGACGACGTCGTGGACGGTCTCCCAGCGCGGCACCCGTATCCCGTTGACCGCGGCCCGCACGCTCTCATGGCTGGCGCCCGACAACAGGTCGTCACGCCCACGGATGAGCATGCTCAGCTTCCGCCAACTCGGCCCGCCCGCCGCGCGACGCAGTTCCCGCAGCGCTTCGGCCAACTCCTGGTGCGGGCCGGTCAGTTGGGCCTCGGGCTCCAAGACAGCCACCTGAAATTCCTCCCCCTCACGGTGTCACGTTCCGCCAACACCGTAGAAGCCGCAGGCCAGAGCCGAGTCACCTTTCGTCAAGTTCCCGGTCCTGCCCGTCAAACCGTGACTCGCGGAGGTGCGACGAGGTGAGCATGGAGGAGGCGCCGATGGAGCGCCGTCGCCCGAGGAGCTGCCCCGTATGCACATCCCTTCGTACGCCCATGCCACAATCCGCGCCGCCCTGCCGACCATGCCCACCTCGCGCCACGGGGGCGTCCTGGACTGCTGCTTGTGCGACGAGTCGTTCGGCGAGGAACGGGCACCGATACCCCTCGGCCCGACACCGACCTCCGGGCTGTTCGGCTGCCATCCCTGTCTGACCCGGCTGGTGACGCAGGCACGCCGGTCACGTGACACCCGGCTGGTCCGGAACGCCGAGCAGGCCAAGACGGAGTCAGCCCTCTGGGAGGCGGAGCGCGAGCGGTATCTGGCCGACGTCACCTGTGTGCGCGAGGCGGCCGAAGCCGTCGCCAAGCTCGCCGACGAGAGAACCGTGGACGCCAAAAACATTGCCTGGCTCCTGGTGTCACTGGAGTCGGCGTACGCGTGGGTCCCCGAGGACGCGCCCGAGCCGCCGGAGTCCCTTGGCTCCGACGACAACGCGTTGAAGGACGAGGAGTTCCGGCTCAGGCTGGAGATGATCTCCGCACGCGAGGCCGTCGCGAACCGGCTCGCGTATCACCTCATCAACCAAGCCACCCCTGCGGAGCCCGAGCTCTGCGCGGAGCTGGAATGCCCCGAGGACTGTTCCGGACGGCACGACACCGAACACATCGACTGCGGCCCCGACGGGATCTTCGAGGATCTGACGGAACACGGGGTGACGATCGACCGCCCGGATGATGCGGCCCACCCCTCCCCCGCAGTTCCGGAGCAGTCCGACCTCGCCGTCGACAGCGAAGACCTGGTCGCCGTACTGACCCACTGCGGCATCGACGCGGACGACACGGAACTCCTCGTCAGTGCGGCGGCAGTCGGGCTTGTGGCTGCTGCCTGGCGGGACGGGCCGCTGAACGAGATTCGTGAGGCGGCCGGAGGGCCCAGCGACGGGGAGGTCTTCGCGCAGAGTGTCGATCTGTATCGCCGGGCCAGGGCCGCCCTGCTCGCCGCCCGGGACGACGGACCCGAGGCACTGCTCGCCTTCCAGGCCGTCGCCTCGGACCTGGATCTTCCGTGGGCCGGCGGTTCGAAGTTCGCCCTGCGTGGCTGTGGCGAGCCCACGGAGGAGTTCGTACAGAACGTCGACAACCGGGTCTGGTACACGTCGAAGATCATGCGCGAACTGGGTTGGCGGACCGGGGTGTTGCACCGAGCCGCGTCGGCCGGACTGATCGATCCCGCCCAATTCGGCATGCCTGGATGGCCCGCGGCCATCGCGTCGGCCATGGAGGAACTCTCCGCCCTGGACCACTCCGACGCGCCGGAGGCACTGGCCGATCCGGCGTCGGTGCAGGCCGTGTTGCTCGAAGCACCCGACCGGCTGGGCGTGGACGCCCTCGACTGGCTGTGCGGCCGTGCGCTGCTCGACCAGTAGTACCGACAGGGAAGGCGGAAGCACACAATGCGGTGGGACGACATCACCCTGGCCATCCTCGCCGGGTTCGGCTGCGTGACACTCCTGTTGGCCCAGGTCAACGACCTCCTGTCCAAACTGCCGGAGGTCATCAGGGCATGGCGTCGAGTACGGCGGGAACTGACCGACGGCGACGGCACGGCGGGGGAACCTTCGGGCGGGGCGGACGACGCCGGGTAGTCAACAACTGGCTTCCCAGGCAGCCCGCGGTCGAGGGATCATCTTCACTGACACGGTTGTTCAGGAGGGGGACACGGGGATGGGGCAGCAACACGACGACGAAGAGCGCGAGTTCGACATCAAGTGGGCCGACGGTGCCGAGCACAAGGAGCCGTCCGCGCGGGCCCGGATGTTGGCTGCTCGGTGGAAGGAGAATCCGCCGGGACCGGTGCCGTTCCGGGCGGAGCCGGAGGGGGTGGGGCCTCGGCGGTCGTCCTGGGTGTCGACGGTGATCGTGTTGGGGAGTGTCGCCGCGGTCGTCGTGCTGCTGGGGTGGGTCAACTTCCGGGCGCCGTACTAGGGCCTGTTGCGAAAGTCGATCTTGCCCTGCCCTGCTCTGCTCCGGCTACAGTCGCCTCGAGCGCTTCGGCTCGTTGTCAGTGGCTCGGTCTAGGGTGCCGATCATGACTCCTCATGCTGAAAAGGGCCTGTTCTCGGGGCTCGGCCGTCTCGTTGTCCTTGTTGACGACCCCGATGCGGCCCTGGCCTTCTACCGCGGCGTTCTCGGTTTCTGTGTCCTGCACGACCAGACGGCAGATGGTTATCGCTATTTGCATATCGGAGTGCCCGGCCAGGAGGTGGTCGGCCTCTGGCTCATGACCGCCACCAGCGACCGGGAACGCGAGATGATCGGCCGGCAGTGCGGCGGTCAGCCTCTGCTCGTCCTGTACACCGCCGACCTGGATGCGGTCCGCGCACACCTGCGCGGGCACGGGGTGCGAGTATGGAACGAGCGGGAAGACGCCGACAGCCGGTCACTGCACCTGGCCGACCTGTACGGGAACGTGATCATCGTGGCGCAGGTGCGCGGGCCGGCAGTGTGATGCTGCCGGTCACAGCCATTCGTTGATGACGGCGATCAGCACCGTCGCCTCGTAGCGGACGGCTAGCTTGTCGTATCTCGTCGCCACGGCTCGGCGCCTTTTCAGGCGGTTGATCCCACACTCCACGGCGTGCCGCTCGCGGTAGCCGATCTTGTCGAACTTCGGCGGGCGGCCACCGCGTGAGCCGCGTCTTTGACGGTTGCGGACCTGATCGGCTTTCTCCGGGATCGTGCAGCCGATGCCGCGTCTGCGAAGGTAGCCGCGGTTCGCGCGAGAGCCGTACGCACTGTCCGCCCGGACCTTGTCCGGACGGGTGCGCGGTCGACCCCGGCCGAGGCGAGGCACTCGGATGGCTTCCAGGACCGGCTGGAACTGCGGGCTGTCATGCCGATGACCGGCCGTGATGCGTAGCGAGAGCGGCTTTTGTCCCTGCTCGACGGCCAGGTGCAGCTTGGTGGTCAGTCCCCCGCGCGAGCGTCCGAGACCGTGGTCGTCAGGCTCGGTGTCGACGCCGCCGGGCGGTTCCTTCTGCTCTGCCCCTTTTTGCATGCCCCGGCAGCGTGCTGGTGCGCCTGTGCGATGGTGGAGTCCACGCTGACCTCCCACATGATGAGTCCCTGCGCGTCCGCCCTAGCCACCTCGGCCTGCAGCCGGGTAACGATCCTCGCCCAGGTGCCGTCCCGCTGCCAGCGCCGGAATAGGTGATAGGCCCGGTCCCACGGCCCGTAACGTTCCGGCACATCACGCCAGGGAGCACCGGTCCGGGTTCGCCACCGTATGCCGTCTATCAAGGCCCTAGAGCTGCGTGCGGACATCAGGCGTGGAGTGGCCGCCGCGGCGCGGCTCGCGCAGGGGGAATCGGTACGGGACGTGCTCGACGTCCGCGATCCGCGCGCGTGGCTCGGGCTGGACGCGGGGGCGCGTGTGGACGAGTTCTTCTGTCCGCCGGGTGTCGTGCCGTGGGAGCGGACGGCCGGCGGACGCGAGTTCTCCGACGTCCTGCGCGGCTCCGGCCCGCTCACCGAGTCCCAGCTCGCGCTCGCCCTGTGTCACCGGGACGGCCGGATCCGGCAGGCGGCGCTGGACCGGGCCGCCGGGCACCCGGTGCTGCTGCCCCTGGTCGTGCTGCGTTGCGCCGAGTGGGCCCCGCCGGTGCGTGACCGGGCCCGGCAGCGGCTGGCCGAGGGCCTCGACGCCCTGACCGCCGGCTCGCTCGCACCGATGATCCTGCTCGTCGGCCGCCGCAACCGGGCCGATTTCGCCGTACGCCTGCTCGACGAGACCCTGCGCCGGGCCCCCCGCGACCGGATCGTCGCGCTCTGCGCCGGCCCCGACCGCGCCGTGCGCCGCTACGCCTACTCTCTCGCCGTCGAGGACGGTCTCCTCTCCCCCGCCGAACTCGCCCGCGCCGCAGCCCGGGACACCGACACCGTCGTACAGACCTTCTGCGCGGACGCCGCGCTGGCCGCCGTGGCGAAGGTCGGGGCGTACGACGAGGTCTACGAACCGCTGCTCGGGGCGCGCAGTCCGCGCGTCCGTTCCGCCGGCGTCACCGTGCTGCGGCCGGCCGGACGGGCCGAGCTCGCGGTGGGGTTCCTGGCCGACCGGGCCCCGGTCGTACGGGCCTGTGCGCGGTATGTCGTACGGCAGGACGGGGTCGATCCGCTGCCGGTGTACCGGGCGTGGTGCGCGACGCCCGAGCCGGTGCCCGGGGCCGTGATCGGGCTTGCGGAGTGCGGTGGGCGGGCGGATGCCGAGCTGCTGTGGACGCTCGTCGGCCATCCGACGGGCGCGGTGCGGGCGCGGGCCGTGGCCGGACTGCGGGCGCTGGACGTGACGGACGTACGACGGTTGCGGCCGCTGCTGGACGATCCGGCGGCCGGCGTCGTGCGTGAGGTGACGGCCGCGCTCTTGCCGTCCGCGGAGCTGGTGCCCGAGGAGTGGCTGACGGAAAGGCTGGGGGCACGGTGGCCGCGGCCGGTGCGGGTCGCCGCGTTCCGGCTGCTCGACGCGCGGGGCGGGGGCGTACGACGGCGGGCGGCCGAGGCGTTGTTGGACGATCCGGATGTGAAACTGCGCGGGTGGGCCGAGCACGCCGTAAAGCGGGGGTGAGGACCGGACCCGGATTCACAGGCACCTTTTGCTCCGCCTAGGCCCGATCGGGACCGCTTCATGGGAGAGGACGGGTGCACACTGGGCGGTGGGACGAGTGCCTGACTGCGGGGTGATGGCAGATGCAGAGCCGCTTCCGGAGCGACCGGCGGTTGACCGTGCGTATGGGTCTGACGCTGTTCCTGCTCGGGCTGTTGTACGTGGCGTTCGTGGCCGCGCTGATCGTGTTGCTGAAGTCCTGGGTGCTGGTCGTGGTGCTGGCCGGTGGGCTGCTCGTCGCGCAGTACTGGTTCTCCGACCGGATCGCGCTGTACGCGATGAAGGGGCGGATCGTGGAGCGGGAGGAGTATCCCGATCTGCACGGTGTGATCGACCGGCTGTGTGCCGTGGCCGACATGCCCAAGCCCGTCGTCGCCGTGTCGGACATCGATATGCCGAACGCGTTCGCGACAGGGCGTAACGCCGACAACGCCGTCATCTGTGTGACCACCGGTCTGCTACGGCGGCTGGAGCCGGCCGAGCTGGAGGGTGTGCTCGCGCACGAGCTGTCGCATGTGGCGCACAAGGACGTGGCCGTGATCACGGTGGCGTCGTTCCTCGGGGTGCTCGCCGGGCTGATGGTGCGGTTCGCGTTCTACTCGCAGATCTTCCGGGGGCGCAAGGACCAGAACACGCTGGCCGTCTTCGCGGGGATCATGGGGATCTCGGCGGCCGTGTACGCGATCAGCTTCCTGCTGATCAGGGCGCTGTCCCGGTACCGGGAACTGGCGGCGGACCGGGCGGCGGCGCTGCTCACCGGGCGGCCCTCGGCGCTGGCCTCCGCGCTCACCAAGGTCGACGGGGACATCGCCCGGATCCCGACCAAGGACCTGCGGACCGCGCAGGCCTTCAACGCCTTCTACTTCACGCCGGCGACCGGCAACGAGCCCGGTATCTCGAAGTACTTCTCGACGCACCCGAGCCTGGAGCAGCGGCTCGACCAACTGGGGCGGATCTCCGCCGAGTTGGGTGAGGCGGCGGTGCCCGGAATCGACAAGGCGGGCTGAGGATGGGCTTGCTCGACATCCTGCTCGGCCGTACGAAACCGGTCGCCCCCGATCTCGACCAGCTGTTCGCGCTGCCCTCGGCGGCGGTGACGCTGGAGGCGGCGGCCGGATTCACCGCGACCGGGCGCGGTGCGGTGTGCTTCGCCACGGTGGAGGGCGGGGCCTTCGAGCAGACGCACCGGGAGGTCCAGGCACTCCTGGATGCGGACGCGGAGCGCACCGGTCCGCCGGTGGAGCTGACCCAGGACGCCTACGGCTACTCCTGGCTGGTCTCGCACCGGGCGCCCGACCAGCTCTCGGCGCTGGTCAACGATCTGCACGCGGTCAACAGCGCGATGGAGGTCAACGGCTTCGGGCCCCAACTGCTGTGCTCGCTGGCCGGGTTCGAGGACGGAGGGGCCGACGGGGGCCGGCGGCTCGCGCTCGTCTATCTCTACAAGCGCGGGACGTTCTTCCCGTTCGCGCCGCTGGCCGGTGACGGTCAGCGGCGCGACAGCTCACTGGAACTGCAGGTCAAGTCGATGCTCGGCAACGACCTGCGGATCGAGCAGGATCTGAGCCGGTGGTTCCCGGTGTGGGGCGCCCCCGGGTTGTGAGGGGCGCCCCCGTGTCCTACTTGATCTCCCCCTGCTCTCACTTGCTCTTCTCGCGCGCCTGCCGACGCGACTCCAGGGGGCGTTCGCGCTGGTAGCGGCGCTCCCACCTGGCCTGCTTGTCCCGGCGGTCGCGGTACGCGCGGTAGCTCGTCGGTGTGGCTCCGCCTCCCGAGGAGGAGCCCGCGGCCGACGAGGACGAAGCCGAGGAGGACGAGGACGAGGAGGACGAGGAGTCCCTGCCGTACTGCAGGTACAGGAAGAGAACGGCGACTGCGGCCAGCCACCAGACGTGGTTGCCGAAGCCGAAGACGACCAGGACGACGGTCCCGGATATGACGATGGTGCCCATGACGGGCCTCCGTGGGCGTGGGTGTGTACGAGCGGTGATCTGTTGTGGGCGCGACGGGGCGCTGGGGGAGGGCGTCCGGCCGTCGGTGCGTAGAGAGTAGCCCCGAGTCCGCGGGGTGGTGCCTGTCCTGCGTAAAGCGGTGGTGGGCAGCTCCGCAACGTGTGTCCAGCGTAGGGGCGCGATCACTCGGCGTGCATCTTCTTTTTGGGCGACCCGGAGTCGACCCCGTCAGATCCCCGGCGCCGCTGTCACCACGCCCGCCGCCACCGCCGCGCTCAGGCTCGCATGGTCGGCGGCGGTCTGGGGGGCGTAGGCCGAGGCGAAGTCGGCCACGGCGTGTTCGAAGGTGTCGGTGCCGCCCAGGTACGCGGCGATGGCGACGCGGTCGCCGGAGCGGGCGTGGGCGCGGGCCAGCGCCGTGCCGCACAGGCGGCCGTAGGCGAGGAGTTCCGCCGGGCTCATGCCGGCGACGTCGGCGGAGCCCTTCATGTCGCGCAGCTGGCGCCAGTAGAAGGCGCGGCCCTGCGGTCCGGTCATCCAGCCGAGGAAGATGTCGCTCGCGGCCTGGAGCAGACGCTGTCCGGCGACGACGCGGTGACCGGGGTGGACGTACGGTCCGCTCGGCAGATGCTCCTCCAGTACGGACTTCCGTGCCTCCTTGATCTGCAGGAACAGCGGGTCGTCCTGGTCGCGGCCGGCGAGCAGCACGATGAAGCAGCGGGTACCGACGCTGCCGACGCCGACGACCTTGCGGGCGGCGTCGACGAAGCGGTAGCGGTCGAGCAGCAGGCGGCGTTCCTCGGCGAGGGTGGAGCGGTAGTCGCTGAAGATCTTGCGTACGGCAGCCATGTCCGAGGCGCCGGCCGGTTCCAGGAGGGGCGGGTCGTGGACGATGCGGTGGCGGCCGTCGACGGTCTCGGTGAGCTTGCCCACGGCGTGCAGGCTGGTGCGGCGGCGGGCGCGGGTGAGGCTGGACTCGACGCGGCGGCGGTTGCGGGCGGAGCGGACCAGGGGCAGCAGGCTGTCGGCGTCGATCCGGTCGTACCAGACGTCGAGTTCGCCCTTGCGGGCCAGGGCGCGCAGCGCCGTACGGTAGGTGGCGGTCGCCTCCAGTGCGGCGCGGTGGGCCTTGGTGTCGCCGTGGCCGTTCTCGCGGGCGGCGACTGTGATGCTGGCGGCGAGGCGTTTGACGTCCCACTCGAAGGGGCCCGGGAACGTCTCGTCGAAGTCGTTGAGGTCGAAGAGCAGGGCACGTTCCGGGGACGCGTACAGGCCGAAGTTGAGGAGGTGCGCGTCGCCGCAGAGCTGCACGGTGAGCCCGGTGTGCGGCTGGGAGGCGAGGTCGGCGGCCATCACGGCGGCCGAGCCGCGCAGGAAGGCGAAGGGGGAGGCGGACATGCGGCCGTAGCGGATCGGGAGGAGTTCCGGGAGACGGTCGCGGCCCTGGCGTTCCAGTACGGCGACGGGGTCCGGGCGGTCCACGGAGGGGATCCAGCCGGCGTGCGCGGAACGGGGGACGCGTTTGCGCGCGGCGCGGCCTCGCTCCGCTCGGTCGGCCGGGGTGGTCATGTACGCAGTGAAACCGGGTGGGCGTGGGGGCGCATTTCGCGCAGGGCGATCGGGTGAACGGACAGATTGTCTGCCCACCCACCCGTTTACTGTCTGTCGAGAAGTGGACCTCTCAGGCTGGAGGCCTGGATGAGCGGCAAGGGACGGTACGTCGGCGCAGCCGAACGGCAGGCCAGGCTCGCGCTGCGCCACCGACTCGCCGGAACGACACGCGCGGCATGCCCGGAAGAAGTCGCCGACTCCCTCGTCGCCCTGCACGGCACGGACCCGGCGACCGTGTACCTGGCCGTGGGCGCACGCCTCGCCGACCCTGCCGTCACGGTGGCGGAGACCGCCCGCGCCCTGTACGAGGACCGCACCCTCGTCCGTATGCACGGCATGCGGCACACGGTGTTCGTGTTCCCAGCCGATCTGACCGCCGTCGTGCACGCGTCGACCGGACTCGCCGTCGCCGCACGTGAACGGGCCTCGCTGATCAAGGACATGGCGAAGGCGGGGGCGCCGGACGCGGTCTGGCTGAAGGAGGTGGAGGACGCGGCGCTCGCCGCGCTGGCCCGGCGCGGGCAGGCGACGGCGGCCGAACTCGCCGAGGACGAACCGAGGTTGAGGGAACAGTGGGTGTACGCGGCCGGGAAGAACTACGAGGGCGTCCACACCCTCTCGACCCGGCTGCTGAGGGTGCTGGGGGTCGAGGGGAAGATCGTAAGGGGCCGTCCGCTCGGCGGCTGGACGTCGAACCAGCTGCGCTGGGCGGTGGCGCCGGAACATCCCGAACTGGACGTCGCCGAGGCCCAGTCGGCCCTGCTGCGACGCTGGCTCACGGCCTGCGGCCCGGCCACCGAGGCCGACCTGAAGTGGTGGACGGGGTGGCGGGTGACGGAAGTCCGCCGGGCGCTGACGGCGATCGGCGCGGAGCCGGTGTCCCTGGACGAGGGCACGGGGTACGTCGCCGCCGGTGACCTCGCCCCGCTGGCCGGCCCCGCCGAACCCTGGGCGGCCCTGCTGCCCGCGCTCGATCCGACGGCGATGGGCTGGCAGCACCGGGACTGGTACCTGGCACCGGAGTTGCGTCCCGCGTTGTTCGACTACAGCGGCAACGTGGGGCCCACGGTGTGGTGGAACGGGCGGGTGGTGGGCAGTTGGGCCCAGCGGCCGGACGGGGAGATCGTGTGGCGCGTGCTCGACCGGACGGACGTCGGCCGGGAGGCGGAGGCGGCGATCGGGGAGGCGGCGGAGCGGTTGCGGGGGTGGGTGGGGGCGACACGGGTGACACCGCGGTTCCGGACGCCGGTGGAGAAGGAGTTGTCGGCGTAGGGGCACGCCTTTTCAGCGTTGCCGGATACCGGCGCCGGGCGCCCCGAGAACACAGGGCGCCCGGCGCCACGGCTCAGCGCGAGTACCGCATCAGCGCCCGCACCATATGACACGTCGTGTCCGACGGTGCGTGGACGCCGATCAGTTCGGCGGTGGTGCGGATCGTCTCGTTGCGGGCCTGGTTCGGGACGTACACGCCCGAGTCGAGCAGGGCGATGGCCAGCCGCATCGCCTTGAGGCGGCGGTTGTGCGTGACGTACCACTCCCGCGGGCGTCCGGGCGGCAGCGGCCGCTTCGCCACGGGGACGTAGGGCAGGTCGAGTTGGACGGAGCGCTTCGCGGTGGACTGGGTCGGCAGCGGCTTCGGCTTCAGTGCGGCAGCGGGCACGGACATCCTCCTGTCGCGGTCAGGGCGCCGTCCGGACCCCCCGGCGACACCCTCGAACACTGCTTCTATTCTACTGCCCGCCACTGACAAACGCCCTGGCCACAACGGCTGTTGAGGGCGCTGTGACGCAGGTGGAAGACGGGTTTTCGCGTACCGTGAGTCCCATGGAGATCTGGATCAACCCGGCCTGTTCCAAGTGCCGCAGTGCCGTGAGCCTGCTCGACGCCCAGGGGGCCGAGTACACCGTCCGCCGCTATCTGGAGGACGTGCCGAGCGAGGCCGAGATCAGGGACGTACTGGAGCGGCTCGGGCTCGAACCGTGGGACATCACCCGCACCCAGGAGGCCGTGGCGAAGGAGCTGGGGCTCAAGGAGTGGGCGCGGGACGCGAGTTCGAGGGAGCGGTGGGTGTCGGCGCTCGCCGCGCATCCGAAGCTGATCCAGCGGCCGATCATCACCGCGGACGACGGTACGGCGGTGGTCGCGCGCAGTGACGAGGCCGTACGGGAGGCGCTGTCCCGGTAGCGGGGTGCGGTGACTGATCCACAACTCCTGTGTGGCGTACGTCACTTCAGTGACTTCTGTGTCGGATGAGTTACATCGTTCGGCATCCCGTACATAGCGGCGTACGGTCCCCTACCCCACAGGAGACGCGCATGTCGCGCAGGAGAACTGCCAGCACGAAGAAGAAGCTGGCGCTGCTGGTCACCGCCGCGGCGGTCGCCGGAGGCGGGGCCTTCGCTCTCGCCACCACGTCGAACGCGTCGCAGTCGACGGCCCAGAACGCCAAGACGCTGTCCGCGACGAACTCGACGGTCTGCCAGGGGCTCGCCACCGCTCTCGGCAACAACCAGAGCTTCATCGCCGGCCAGAAGGCCAATCCCGACGCGCAGTCGGCGGCACGGATCGCCAACCGCGAGGCGGTCATCGCGCAGATCAAGGTGCAGCAGAAGGCGTCCGGTTGCACGGTTGGGGAGTCGGCTCAGGGCTCCCAGGCCGCACAGCCCGCGCAGTCCGCACCCGCGGCCACGGCCACGGCCACCTCCAAGGCGACCCCTCCGGCGGGCAACACTGGCAACACCGGCACCGGTGCCGCTGCGGGCAGCCAGGTGTGCAACGGCTCGACCGTCACGCTCTCCGGCGAGGCCGGTGCGCCCGCCGCCTCCAGCAACCAGTTCCCGGCGGGGACGACGCTGAAGGTCACCAACCTGGACAACAACAAGTCCACGACGGTGAAGGTGACTTCGGTCTCCGGCAGCTGTGTCCTGCTGAACAACGCCGCTTTCGAACAGGTCCGTGAGCCCGGCAAGTTCCTCATCCGCCGTGCTCTGATCCAGAAGGTGGGGTGACGCTCAGGGTCCGAGAAAACCGGTGAGGTGACGGCCCAGTCGCTCAGGCGCGGAATGCGGCAGCGCGTGGTGGGAGACGTCCGCGAGGATCTCCGTCTCCACGTGCGGCAGCAGTCCGGCCGCCCGGGTCGCCACCAGGTGCGTGTCATAGGTCCTGCTGCTTCCGGCCAGAAGCAGCAGGACCGACGCGTTCAGCCCGCGCAGCGCGTTCGGCGCCGGGCGGGGACCGGTCACCGGTTTCGCGGACGGGAACCCCGCGCCCGCCTCCTGGAGGCGCAGCCAGTCGGGGTCAAGCGCCGCTCCCCCGGTCTCCCACTCCAGGAACGCGCGGACCCGGCGCGCGGTGGGCCGCAGCAGCATCGGCAGCGCGTGCAGCAGATACGCCGTCTCGAACCCGGCGAAGCACTGGGTCGGGTCGAGGAGGAACAGACGGCGTATCCGGTCGGGCGCGTGCAGGGCGTGGTGCAGGGCGATCCAGCCGCCGTAGGAATGACCGCCGAGGTCGGCGGCCGGCGTCACGCCCAGCCCGTCGAACACCGCGTCCAGCCAGGTCATCAGGTCGGCCACCGTGCGCGGGCGGCGGCCGGGCGCGGCGACACTCCGGCCCGGGAAGCCGATCAGGTCGACGGCGTGGACGCGGTGGCCGGCCCTGGCGAGCTCGCCGGCCTGGGCGTACCAGGACGCCGAGGTCGCTCCCCCGCCGCCCGGCAGCAGTACGAGCGGCCGCCCGTCGGCGGGCCCGCACACATTCACGTACGTCTCCCCGAACGGCGTCGGGACGACCGCCGCCTCCCGCTGCTCGGGCCACTTCGCCATGACCTTGTCGTAGGCGGACCCGAAGCGCTCGGGGTCGTACGTGCTGCGCGTTCCCATGGTCGGCCACCCTCCCCTATTATCTCGCTGAACGAGATACTCGGTGAGCGAGATGATATCGGAGGCGAGCGTGCCGAACCAGGGATCGGAGCCGGGGCCAGAGATGGAGATCGTGCATCTCCTGCGGGCCGTCGCGGTCGAACTCGGCCTGCACAGCGCCCGGTTCGCGAACCAGAACGGCATGCACCCCACGGACGTACGCGCCCTGATCGCCCTCATGGACGCCGCCCGGGCCGGCGAGGAGATGACGACCGGACGCCTCGGCGCCGCGCTCGGGCTCAACTCGGCGGGGACCACCGCCCTGGTCGACCGGCTGGAACGGGCCGGGCATGTGCGACGGACGCGGAGCGAGGGGGACCGGCGCAAGGTCGTGGTCGAAGTGGACCAGCGGGCGGTCGACCTCGGGCAGTCCTTCTTCGGTCCGCTCATCGGGAGCGCCGTAGCACTGCTCCAGGGGTACGACGAGCGGGAGTTGGCGGCGATCCGGGGCTTCCTGAGCGGGGTCCGCGAGGCCGCCGCCGAGGGCTAACCCCATCGCATACGAGCCGTCGGACCGCCCCCGTCTGCGACTGCGAACAGTCGGCCGGGCGCGGGTGGGGTGAATCGCGCCACAGCATCGCCAGGTAACACGGGGTTCACACTTGAGCAATGATCGGGAAATCGCATGTTGACAGGCTGCCCGGCATGAATCGCGGCGCTCCAGTGCCGCTGCGCCGCAGCACCCGCAAGTGCGACGAATGACCCACCCCGAAGGATGTGGCCCGTGACCTTCAAGGCTGAGTACATCTGGATCGACGGCACCCAGCCGACGGCCAAGCTCCGTTCCAAGACGAAGATTCTGGCCGACGACGCCAAGGGCGCCGAGCTCCCGATCTGGGGCTTCGACGGGTCGTCCACGAACCAGGCCGAGGGGCACTCCTCGGACCGCGTGCTCAAGCCGGTCGCCAGCTTCCCGGACCCGATCCGCGGCGGCGACGACATCCTCGTCATGTGCGAGGTCCTCGAGATCGACATGACGCCGCACGAGTCCAACACGCGTGCCGCGCTCGTCGAGGTCTCCGAGAAGTTCGCCGCGCAGGAGCCGATCTTCGGCATCGAGCAGGAGTACACCTTCTTCGACGGCGCCCGTCCGCTGGGCTTCCCCGAGGGCGGCTTCCCGGCGCCCCAGGGCGGCTACTACTGCGGTGTCGGCGCCGACGAGATCTTCGGCCGCGAGATCGTCGAGGCCCACCTGGAGAACTGCCTGAAGGCCGGTCTCGCGATCTCCGGCATCAACGCCGAGGTCATGCCCGGCCAGTGGGAGTTCCAGGTCGGCCCGGTCTCCCCGCTGGAGGTCTCCGACCACCTGTGGATCGCCCGCTGGCTGCTCTACCGCACCGCCGAGGACTTCGGCATCTCCGCGACCCTCGACCCCAAGCCGGTCAAGGGCGACTGGAACGGCGCGGGCGCGCACACCAACTTCTCCACCAAGGCCATGCGCGAGGGCTACGACGCGATCATCACCGCGTGCGAGTCCCTCGGCGAGGGCTCCAAGCCCCTCGACCACGTCAAGCACTACGGCGCCGGTATCGACGACCGCCTGACGGGCCTGCACGAGACCGCCCCGTGGAACGAGTACTCCTACGGCGTCTCCAACCGCGGCGCCTCGGTCCGTATCCCGTGGCAGGTCGAGAAGGACGGCAAGGGCTACATCGAGGACCGCCGTCCGAACGCCAACGTCGACCCGTACCTCGTGACGCGCCTCATCGTCGACACGTGCTGCTCCGCCCTGGAGAAGGCCGGCCAGGTCTGATCCGCCCCGCACTCGCGCGAGGGGGCGCCCACCGTCACGGTGGGCGCCCCCTCGCGTTGTCAGTGGCGCGTGCGAGTCTTGATCCATGGACGGCAACGGGGGCCTCGACGAGGGCCTCGACATCAAGGCCGGGACGGAGAACGGGCAGGCGTACCCACGGATTTCGGCGATGGGGGTCCCCCCGCTCGAGCGAAGTCGAGAGTGGGGGAGGCTGCGGAAACTGGTGGCGCGGATCGGGGGCGCCCGCGACCGTTTCCTGGTCGTGCAGCGGATACCCGACCTCCCTGACGTGTTCGCGCAGGTCTGGCACGAGAAGGGCGGGGACTACCGGCTCGAACACCGCCTGACCGAGGACGAGTTCTACGGCACGAATCTCACGGATCCCGGGCAAGTGGCGGAGCTGCTGACCGGCTGGGCACGGCAGACGGCCGGCTGGGACGCGGGCGTCGGCTGGAAGCCGGTCGACCTGGGGCCCCCGGAGGAGGTGCCCGAACTCCCCGACGAGGTGCGGGAGAAGGTCGAGGAGCGGGTCAGGACGCGGCTGCGCTGCGGCTACGACGACCGGAAGACGCTGACCGAGATCGCCGAGGACTACCTCGTCAAGGGCGACGAGCGGCCGGTGTCCCGCGCGCAGGCCGCACGGCTGGTGGACCGGCTGTGGGTGGAGCGGGTGACCGAGCAGGCGGACTGGGAGGGGGTCACCGAACCGGACCGGCTCACCCACGCCTTCGAGGCGCTGGAGGCGAGCGGTATCACGGCCAGGGAGAACTTCGGCTGTTGCGGAGGTTGCGGCCTCGCGGAGATAGCCGCGAAGCAGGAGGGCGCCCGGGGTTTCGTCTTCTTCCACGAACAGGCCACGGAGCGCGCCGCCGAGGGGCACGGACTCGCTCTGCACTACGGCGGATTCGACGGCTCGGCCGAGACCACCACGGCCGTCGGGCACGAGGTGCTGGCCGCGCTCCGGGCCGCCGGGCTGTCCGCCGGCTGGGACGGCGATCCGGACAACGCCATCGACGTCAAGCCGCTGACCTGGCACAGACGGCTGGTGGGATGAGGGGCCGGACGTCAATTTCCCGCCAAGGGGGCGTCCAAGCTGTGAGAGGAGGGTCCTGTTGCGGGCGTGTGTCTGCTTCAATGGGCCCATGGGCAACTACCAGAAGTGCGGAGCGACGGGTCGCCGTGACCTGGAGCCCTTCTGGCCTTCCCGTCAGCACCATGACTTCGACCGGGTGTGTTGTCGCGCGATGAACGCGCCGGCCCTCTAAAGCCGTACACCCTCGGCCTCCGGCCTGCGCGACTCGACGTACGTCCCTCGACGAACCTCTCGCGCGAAAGAGCTGACCTCTCATGGCGATCATCCGTTCTCTGCCCTCCGCCACCCTCGACGCCCCGGCACCCTCCCCCGCTCCGAACGGCACGCGGAACCATCTGCGTGCCGTCGACCGGGACGAGGTGATCGACGTCGCGGAGTTCCTGCCGCCGGGTGCCACCTGGCTGCCGGCGCCGCCGCACACGCTGCCCACCCTGCCGGGGCAGCCGCCGATGGTCGGGTACCTCGTCCTCATCCCGGCCGACAGCCCGCATCTCGCCCGGACCGGGCACCCCGACGTCCTGCCGGACGACGTACCCGGCATCACCGTCGACGCCGAACCGCTCGTCCGCATCGACACCGTGCAGCGCACCGCACAGCTCAAGGGCGAGGAACTCGACCTCACGTACCTGGAGTTCGAACTCCTCGCCCACCTGGTGGCCCACCCCAACCGGGTGCACACCCGCGACCAGTTGGTCACCACGGTGTGGGGCTACGGACACGTGGGTGACGGCCGTACCGTCGACGTCCACATCGCCCGGCTGCGCCGCAAGCTGGGCGTCGAGCACCGCAAGGCGATCCAGACGGTGCGCCGGGTCGGGTACAAGTACACGCCGCCGACCGCGCGTTGATCGTCTGCTGACGGCAGATTCACGTTCCGTTCCGTGGGCCGCCCGGGCAGAGTCGCAGGTATGAGACTTCTGGTGCTGGGCGGTACGGAGTTCGCGGGACGGGCCGTCGTGGAGGCGGCCCTCGGGCGGGGCTGGGAGGTGACCGTCCTCAACCGGGGACGGCACGAGGCCCTGCCCGGGGTACGGGCGTTGCGGGGTGACCGCACCGCGTCCGGTGGGCTCGACGCGGTGGCCGAGGGCGAGTGGGACGCCGTCGTCGACACCTGGTCGGCGGCGCCCCGCGCGGTGCACGACGCTGCGCGGCTGCTCGCCGGGCGGGCGGGCCGGTATGTGTATGTGTCGAGCCGCTCGGTGTACGAGTGGGCGCCGCCCGCCGGATACGCCGAGGACGCGCCCGTCGTCGAGGGCGCCGAGCCCGACGCCGACAAGACGGACTACGCGCGCGACAAGCTGGGCGGGGAGCTCGCGGCGCTGGGGGCGTTCGGAGCGGAGCGGTCGGTGCTCGTGCGGGCCGGGCTGATTCTCGGGCCGTACGAGAACGTCGGGCGGTTGCCGTGGTGGCTGGGGCGGGTTGCGCGGGGTGGGCCGGTGTTGGCGCCGGGGCCGCGGGGGCTTCCCATCCAGTACGTGGATGTGCGGGATCTCGCGGAGTGGGTGCTTGGTTCGGTGGAGCGCGGGTTGAGCGGGGCGTACAACCTGACCTCTCCGCAGGGGCACGCGACGATGGGGTCCTTGTTGGACGCGTGTGTGCGGGTCACTGGTGGGGCGGCCGAGTTGCGGTGGACCTCTCCGGATGTCGTGCTCGATGCCGGTATCGAGCCGTGGACTCAGCTGCCGGTGTGGATTCCGGGCTTTAGTGAGGGGTACGACGCGTTGCACAGTGCGGATGTGTCCCGGGCGGTGGCGGCTGGGCTGAGCTGTCGTCCTGTCGAGGAGACGGTGGCTGATACGTGGGAGTGGTTGCAGGGCATCGGGGGTTCCGCGCCGCAGCGGCCGGATCGGCCGGGGGTGGGGCTTGACCCTGTTGTGGAGGCGAAGGTGCTTGGGGTGCCGTTGGGGTCGTAGTTTGTCGGCTGCGGGTGCGTGGGGGCTGGTCGCGCCCACGCGGCGGAGCCGCACATCGATGCAGCCCCGCGCCCCTAAAAACGAAAACAACCGGTGGTGGTAGCGACACCCCCTCCACGGTGGCCCGGCCCCGTGACCTCCTCGCCCCTCTCCGTGAGACTGGGCGTATGGACACGAACAGGGCCCGTACGGTTGTCACGGCCGGGCTGCGCGGCCTCGCCCTCGCTCTCATCTCCCTCTACGGGTCCCTCGCCCTCTTCGTCCTCACCCTCGTCTCCCTCGTGCTCATCCCTGTGGGGCTCGGGCTGATCACCACACCCTGGGTGCTGGCCGGGGTGCGGGCGCACGCGGATCGGCGGCGGCTGCTTGCCGTGCGGTGGTGCGGGGTGCGTATTCCGCCGGCGTATCGGCCGGTCCCGAGCGGTGCGCGGCCCTGGACGCGTACCTTCCGGATGCTCGGTGACCCCGCCACCTGGCGTGATCTCCGGTGGCTGCCCGTCGACATGGTCGCCGGGTTCGTCACCGCGCTGGTGCCCGCTGCCCTGGTGTTCTATCCGCTGGAGGGGTTCGCGCTGGCCTTCGGGTTGTGGCGGGTGTTCACGGACGGGACGTATGTCGGGTGGTGGTACGGGTTCGTGCCGGTGAGTGGGCAGGGCAGTGCCTTGCTCGCGGGGCTGCTGGGTGTCGCGCTGCTCGTCGCTTCCTCCTTCCTCACGCCCGCCCTGCTGCGGGTCCATTTTCTGCTCACCCGCTCCTTGCTCGCTCCGGGGCAGGGTGAACTCGCCGAGCGGGTAAGGGTGTTGACCGAGACTCGGCGGGACGCGGTGGATTCCTCGGCGGCCGAGCTGCGGCGTATCGAGCGTGATCTGCACGACGGTGCGCAGGCCCGGCTGGTGGCCATGGGGATGGATCTCGGGACAATCGAAGCGCTGCTCGAAAAGAATCCGGCGAAGGCCCGGGAACTGCTCGCCCGGGCTCGGCAGTCGTCCGTCGAGGCGCTGGGCGAGTTGCGTGATCTGGTGCGCGGGATCCATCCGCCGGTGCTGGCGGAGCGCGGACTCGGCGATGCCGTAAGGGCGTTGGCGCTGCGGCTGCCGGTGCCGACGGAGGTGAGCGTGGACTTCGGGGGCGGGCGGGCGGACGCGCCGGTCGAGTCGGCCGCGTACTTCGCGGTGAGCGAGGTGCTGACCAACGCGGTGAAGCATTCGGGGGCCGACCGTATGTGGGTCGATATGCGCTACGGGGAAGGTCTGTTGCGGATTTCCGCCACCGACAACGGTAGGGGTGGCGCCGTGGTCGGGGCGGGGTCGGGACTCTCCGGAGTCGGGCGGCGACTCGGTACATTCGACGGCGTCCTGGCCGTCAGCAGCCCCGCGGGCGGTCCCACCGTGGTGACCATGGAGATTCCGTGCGCGTTGTCCTAGCCGAAGACCTGTTCCTGCTGCGGGACGGGCTGGTTCGGCTGTTGGAGGCCTACGACTTCGAGATCGCCGCCGCTGTGGAGAGCGGGCCCGAACTCACCCGGGCGCTGGCCGAGTTGGCGCCGGACGTGGCCGTGGTCGACGTACGGCTGCCGCCCACGCACACCGACGAGGGGTTGCAGTGCGCGTTGCGGGCGCGGCGGGAGCGGCCCGGGTTTCCGGTGCTGGTGCTGTCGCAGCACGTGGAGCAGTTGTACGCGCGGGAGTTGCTCGCCGACGGGAGTGGCGGGGTGGGCTATCTGCTGAAGGACCGGGTGTTCGAGGCGGAGCAGTTCGTGGACGCCGTACGGCGGGTGGCGGGCGGTGGGACGGTGATGGATCCGCAGGTCATTCAGCAGTTGCTGGCGCGGCGGGCGGCCGACGACCGGCCGCTGGGGCGGTTGACCCCTCGGGAGGTCGAGGTCCTCGAACTGATGGCGCAGGGGCGGTCGAACGCGGCGATCGCGGGGCAACTTGTCGTGACGGAACGGGCGATCGGGAAGCACACGTCCAATATTTTCGCCAAACTGGGACTGGAAGTCTCCGACGATGACAATCGCCGCGTGCTGGCGGTATTGGCCTATTTGGACCAGGGACGCTGAGCACTGGCTGTGAGTCGATCACAACTGCCGGTGTTTAAAGGGCAGTTGAGAGGGGACTTACCCAAGAATCTCTCATCAGTTTCTGAGACGGCTGAACACTCCTGGGACTCCCTGCGTATCAAAGGGCGCCGCTTCACTCCTGTCGGGCGCCTCGCTGCCCCGCAAGGAAGTCAGAGGAGTTCCATGGGACGCAATGATCGTAAACGCCGTACGCCGATGGCCACCAAGGCCATTGCCGCCTCGGCTGCCCTAGCGCTCGGTGGGGCCGGGCTGCTCTGGGCGCAGATGAACGCTTCGGCTCACGAGTCCAACTCGTCGGGCCAGAACCAGACGAAGGCCGCCGCGGCTCAGGTCGCGACGATCGCCTGCCCGGACGTCGGCCAGCAGCTGACGAACGTGCCGCAGAAGGCTCGTCAGGGTGTCGCCACCGAGTTGGCGAACCTGGACAAGCAGATCACCGAGGCCTACGCCCGGCTCGCTTCGACGCGCCAGGCACAGACCAACGACGCGAGCTTCGTGCAGAACGCGATCGTCGGCCCCCTCAAGGAGAAGCGGGCCGCGACGATCGACCGCATCCGCATCGACATCCAGCGAGTGGGCGGCAGTGTCAACGCGGCTGCACTGAAGCAGCTCGCCGCCTGTACGACGCAGAACGCCACCAACACGACCACCGCGGGGGGTCAGAACAACAACGGTGGCAATAACAACAACGGTGGTCAGAACAACAACAACGGCGGTCAGAACAACGGCAACACGGCCGCCCCGAGCGCCAGTGCCAGTGCCTCCGCGCCCGCCGCCAACAACGGTGGTCAGGCCGGCAACGGTCCGACGGCCGCGGACTTCGTGGACATCACGAAGGCCGCGAACAACGTTCTGGCGAAGCCGCAGAACCAGGCTCAGGCCTCGACGGGTTCCTTCACCACCAAGTGCGGTGTGAACGCCAACAAGAACCACAACACCGACAACGTCATCGTGGCGCCCGGCGTGACCAACGGCGCGCACCACGAGCACGACTACGTCGGCAACCAGAAGGTCAACGCGTTCTCCACGAACGACTCGCTGCTGGCCGCCCCCTCCAGCTGCCAGAACCAGAGTGACCTCTCGGCGTACTACTGGCCGGTCGTGCGTGTGCAGGACGGTTCGCAGGAGTTCGACGCGAACGCGCTCGGCGGTGGCAAGGAAGGCAACGTCGGCAAGATCCTGACCCCGCAGTCGGCGCAGATCAAGTACGTCGGCTCGCCGGCCAGCAAGGTCGTCGCGATGCCGCAGTTCCTGCGCATCATCACCGGTGACGCCAAGACCCTCACCAACGGTCTGGCGAACGCCAACGCGCACTGGAGCTGCACCGGCTTCGAGAACAAGGTCCAGCTGACGGAGCAGTACCCGATCTGCCCGCAGGGCAGCAACGTGGTGCGCACCTTCGCCTTCCAGAGCTGCTGGGACGGCGTGAACATCGACAGCGCCAACCACCGTACGCACGTGGCCTTCGCGGACCCGGCGAGCGGTGTCTGCGGGAACGGCTTCAAGGCCATCCCCCAGCTGACGATGCGCCTGGTCTACAAGGTCACGCCCCCCACCATCCAGGCGGACGGCACCGTGAAGAACGCCTACGCGGTGGACGGCTTCCCGGAGCAGCTGCACAAGGCGTCGACCGACCACGACGACTTCATCAGCGTCACCAAGAACAACCTGGCGGCGAAGATCGCCAACTGCGTCAACACCGGCAAGAAGTGCCAGTGAGCACGGCTAGCCGGTAGCACCCGGTAGTACGAAGCGGGCGGTGGGATTCTCCCACCGCCCGCTTCCGTGTGTCCGTACGAGGAGTTCAGCTGGTGTGCTTCGAGTGGTCGGTGCCGATCTCCTCGTCGCCGCCGAGCGTCGTCTGCAGCTTCTTGACGATCTTGTCGGTGCCGACGGCGACCCACTTGCGGCCGACGAGGTAGAAACCGCCGTAGTCCTTGGCGTCGTTGATCCACTCGCGCTGGCCGCGGTCGGTGGCGAAGGTCGCGAGGACGAACTTGCCGTAGCTCATCTTGCAGATGGCCTGGCGGAGTTCGTCGGCGTCGGTCTGGATGTCGGGCGTGCACTTCACCTTGGCCGCCAGGCTCTCCAGGCTGCCGGTGGCCGCCGTGGGTATGGTCGCGGCCTTGGTGTCGGCGCCACAGCCCACCAGCGCCAGCGCCGCCGTGGCACCGGCCACCGCGAGCATCGGTCGGGTCAGCCTCATCTGTCGTTCCTCCGCTAGTCCGGTCAGCAGCATGCCGCAGACGGCCCCGACGAGGGGCCTTCTCCTTCGATACGGCCGCGATGCGCCCCGCGCTCAATCCCATCGTCGCCCGCTGTACGCGTGTGCGAAGGTGGCGCCTGTGAACCAAGACTGGGAAGACCGTACGACCGCCGCCTGGGCGACCTTCGACGACTATCCGGAGGAGCGGGCGGCCGACTTCCGGAGCATGATCGACGCGCTAGTCGCCGAACTTCCGGCCGGCAGCCCGCTGGGGCCCTTCGAGCGGGCCTGCGCCTGGGACTCGACCGGGCACTCGGACAAGGCCGTTCCGCTGTATCGGGAGGCTCTGGCACTTGGACTGCATGGCTACAAGGGCCGTCGCGCAAAGATCCAACTCTCCAGTTCGCTGCGGAACATCGGACAGGCGGAGGAGGGCGTCAAGCTGCTCACACCCGAACTCGACGGCCCCTCGGACGAGTTGGACGACGCGGTACGCGCGTGCCTCGCCCTGTGTCTGGCAGAGCTGGGCCGCGACCGCGAGGGCCTGTCCCTCGTGCTGGGCGCGCTGGCGCCCCATCTGCCGCGCTACCAGCGGTCGATGGCGAACTACGCGCGGGCCCTGGTCGAGCCCGAGGCCTGAGTCGCCCGGGTGCCGGTGACCAACTCACGATTCGCTCGTTTTGCTGAACGTGCAGTCACAGGATGTCGCCAAGCGCCCCGCAGCTTCACCCACCGACCCGGTCGTCGATGTCGAACAGGCCGAGGCCGCGCTCGTCGAGCACTATCCACGGCTCGTCCGGCTCGCCTATCTGGTGCTCCCCCCGAGCCTCGGCCGCAACCGGCGCGTCCTGACCGCGCACGCCCTCACCCAGCGCGCCCTGCCCAGGGGCCGCGCCTCGGCGTCCGCGATCCCGGCCCAGTCGACAGGACGGGACGGCGACCCCGGTTACGCCTTCGTCCGCCTCCAGGTCGTGCGTGCGGCACTGGAGGCGGGCCTCCCGCTGTCGTTCCGGGCATGGCCCAAGCGCGCCCAACTCCCGCCGCTGCTCCCCCAGGTGTGGGGCCTGCGGCTCTTCCCGCGCTCGGGCGGCGCCGACGAACTCGCCCTGGACCAGCGGCTGTCCGCCCTGTCGGGACCGGCCCGCGCGGTGTACGCGCTGCGCGGCCTGGAGAAGCTGCCCGACGGCGACGTACGACGCGTGCTGGCCGCGGCCGGAGTCGACGAGGTGGACGCGGCGCTGCGCGAGGCCGACGAGGCGCCCGCGCAGTACCCGCTGCTCGACTCCCCCGAGTTCGACCCCTGTTCGGTGCACGCCCGGCCCACCGATCTGATGCGCCGCCGTCAGCACGGCAAGGCCGCGCTCGCCGCCGCGGCGGCCGTCGCCGTGTGCGGCGCGCTGCTCGCGCTGCCGGGCGGCGGCTGGGGCCCGGACGGCGCCGCCGCACCCGCGTACGCGGAGAACCCGGCGGCCGAAGCCGCCCTGAACCCCGGCAAGTTGACGAGGGTCGTGCCCACCGCCTGGGAGTCCGCCACGCGCAAGGACTTCTCCGTCTGGCCCGCCCGCGGCGACCTCACCGAGAACACCGCCCTGCTGCGCCGCGCCCTCGCCGTCTGGGCCCGCCCCGGCGAGTCCGTCCAGGTCTCGGCGACCCCCGGCACCCCCTCCGGCGGCCCGGCCGGACCGCCCCAGCTCCTGTACGCGGGAACGGTCGACAACGCCCGCGTGGTGATCCTCTACGACGGTCTGCGTATCGCCCGCTATGCCGAACCGAAGGACGGCACCAAGGGCGCCGCGCTGGACTTCGCGCGGGTCGACGGCGCGACCGGCACCGAGGCGAACGCGGTGGTCCTGGACCGGGCCGACGGCAACGTCCGCTACCTGACGGCCCCTTGGGTGAGGAAGGCGGCCGAGCGGGACCTGCTGAAGCCGAGCGCCGGCGCCCTGCCGATGGCCCTCACCGACGGCATCACCTCGCCGCTGGCCAGCTCCGCCCAGAAGACCGGCGCGTGCACGTCGTGGAACGTGCTCCAGCTGACCGACGACACCGGCACCCGCCTGATGAGCGACCTCGGCGAGCTGGTCCCCGCGCATCTCACCGCCGGACGGCCCGGCTCGGCCCACGAGGTGTCCGGCGCGCAGACCCAGCACGCCTGGGCGCCCTTCGCCTGCTCCCTCGGCGCGATGCGCTCGCTCGGCGTACGGTCCGTGAACGCCTGGCAGTACGCCCAGCAGCCGCTGCCGGACGCGAGCGGCACGGCGGCGTGGATGTGCACCCGGGCCGAGACCTGGCGGGGCGGCGGCGAGCGGGTCCTGGCGCAGTTCCACACGCCGGGCGGGACGTACGGCGCGGTCGCCGCGAAGGCGCAGGACGTGGCGGCGTGCGGGGCGCGCGACCCGCGGGTGCTGGCCGGAGTGCTGTGGAAGTCGGCGGCGGGCACCTGGTACCTGCTGGCCGCAGGCGGCAAGGACACGAAGTCGATCAGGGCGACGGGCGGGGTGACCGGCTCGGCGCAGGGCGGCCTGCTGGCCGTGAAGACGAAGCAGGGCGTCCAGGCCGAGCTGACGGGCACGCTGGACGACGGCGGGACGATCACCGGCCTCCGCTAGCTGACACTCGCGTCAACAAGTCCCCGCACAAGGGTTCCCCACGGACTTACCCGTCAGTACATTGACGCCATGTCCAACAAGCAGCCGCTCAAGGCCCGAAAGGTGTCCTTCTCCTGGGAGGGCACCCCGCTGCACTGGGTGCCGGGTGATCCGTTCACCACGCACACGATCAACGTGCTGCATCTGCTGCTGCCCGCCGGCGAGCGGTGGTTCGTGCACGTCTACAAACAGGTGCTCCCCCTCATCCGGGACGAGAGGCTGCGCGAGGACGTGATCGGGTTCATCGGCCAGGAGGCGATGCACTCCCAGGCCCACGACGAAGTCCTCCCGCACCTGCGGGAGTTGGGCCTCGACCCGACCCCGTACACCGCGCAGGTCGACTGGTTCTTCGAGAAGCTGCTCGGCGACCGCACCCTGCCCCCGGGCCGGGCCCGGAAGTGGTGGCTGCTGGAGCGGGTCGCGATCATCGCGGCCATCGAGCACTACACCGCGTTCCTCGGCAACTGGGTACTGAACGCCGGGGAGTTGGACCGCCGGGGCGCCGATCCGACCATGCTGGACCTGCTGCGCTGGCACGGCGCCGAGGAGGTCGAGCACCGGTCCGTCGCCTTCGACCTCTTCATGCACGTCGACGGCAGCTACCGGCGGCGCGCCCGCACCTGGGCCACCGCGTTCGCCGCGCTGATGTTCCTGTGGCAGCGCGGCGCCCGCTTCTTCATGGCGAACGACCCGACCCTCGTCGACCGCCGCGCGAGCTTCAAGGACTTCTACGTCGCCGGCCGGCGCGGCACCCTGCCCGCCACCGGCGACATGCTCAGGTCCATACCCCGCTATCTGAGCCGCGCCTACCACCCCTCGCAGGAGGGCAGCACCGAGCAGGCCGTCGCCTATCTGGCCTCCTCGCCCGCGGCACTGGCCGCCGAGAAGAGGGCGGAGTAGTGCCCAAGCCGCTCACGGTCGCGGTGCTGGCCGGTGCCGCGCTGCTGACCCGGCGCGCGCTGCGGCGCCGGGTGCGGGTCTCACCGCTGTGGCCGCTGCCCGCGCTGGACCCGCCGACCTCCGGCCGGCCGCGCACCCGGGCACTGCGGCTGCGGGTCGCCGCGCGGGAGACGGTCGCCGAGGGTGTCGTACAACTGCGTCTGGAAGGAAGGGACTTGCCGGGCTGGGAGCCGGGGGCGCACATCGATCTGGTGCTGCCTTCGGGGCTGGTGCGGCAGTACTCGCTGTGCGGGGACCCGGCGGACACCTCGTCGTACACGGTCGCGACGCGGCTGGTCGAGGACGGGCGGGGCGGGTCGCGCGAGGTGCACGAACAGGTGCGGGTGGGCGCGGAGTTGGAGGTGCGGGGGCCGCGCAACAGGTTCCCGCTCGTCGAGGCGCCCGGGTACGTCTTCGTGGCCGGCGGCATCGGGATCACGCCCGTCCTGTCGATGCTGCGGGCGCTGCCCGAGGGCGTCAACTGGCGGCTGTTGTACGCCGGTCGGACGCGGGAGTCGATGCCGTTCCTGGCGGAGATCGAGGGGTTCGGCGCGGACCGGGTGACCGTGGTGGCCGGACTGCCGGATCTGGACGGGGAGTTGGCGGACGTACCGGAGGGGACCGTCGTCTACTGCTGCGGGCCGGAGGGGCTCATGACGGCCGTCGCGGAACGCTTCCCGGACGTACGCCTGGAGCGCTTCACGCCCCGGGCCTCGGCGAAGGGCGAGGCGTTCGAGCTCGAACTCCGGCGCAGCGGACGGACGTTGACGGTTCCCGCCGACTCCACCGTGCTCGCCGCCGTCCGCGCGGAGCTGCCGAACACCCTCTACTCCTGCGAGCAGGGCTTCTGCGGAACCTGTCAACAGCGGGTGCTGGAAGGGGAAGTGGAGCATCGGGACGAGTTGCTGACGGATGCGGAGCGGGCCGACTCGATGCTGATCTGCGTGTCCCGGGCCAGAAGTGTGCGTCTGGTGTTGGATCTGTGATGGGGTGATGTGAACAACCCTGGTCGGTCCGGTCCGTTCGGGGCCGGATCAGATCGGTAAGGTGTTCGCATGAGTACCGGGGTTCGCCGCAGGATGGGAGTCGAGGAACGGCGGCAGCAGTTGATCGGCGTCGCTCTCGACCTGTTCAGCCATCGCTCGCCCGACGAGGTCTCCATCGACGAGATAGCCGCCGCAGCGGGCATCTCGCGACCGCTCGTCTACCACTACTTCCCCGGCAAACTCAGCCTGTACGAGGCCGCGTTGCAGCGTGCTTCGGACGATCTCGCCGGGCGGTTCATGGTCCCCGAGGAGGGCTCGCTGGGGGGACGGCTGCTGCGGGTGATGGGCCGGTTCTTCGACTTCGTGGACGACCACGGGCCCGGTTTCGCGGCGCTGATGCGCGGTGGTCCGGCGGTCGGCTCGTCCACCACCAACGCGCTCGTGGACGGGGTGCGGCAGGCCGCGTACCTCCAGATCCTGTCCCACATGAAGGTCCAACAGCCGCCCGTCCGACTGGAGTTGATGATCCGTTCGTGGATCTCGCTGGTCGAGTCGACGGCACTGATCTGGCTGGACGGCCGACGCATCCCGCGCGCCGATCTGGAACGCCAACTCGTGCACGACTTCGGGGCGTTGGCGGCGGTGAGCGCGGCGTACGACGAGGAACTGGCCGCGCTGCTGCGCGAGTCCCTCCGGAACGAGCCGGGCGACGGGCCGTTCACCGACCTCGTCGTCCGGCTGGTCGCCCTGGCGTCGTAGAACAGCGGCCAAGGACAGCCTCTAGCGCTCGAACTTCCGGTAGGACGCGTCGAGTTCGCGTACCTCGGCGGAGGCGTGCAGCACGGAGCCGTCCTCGTCGATGTACTCGCGGAGGAGTTCCAGGACCTTCTCGGTCAGCTTCGCCTTGGTCTCCTCGGTGCGGCCGGCGAGCAGGCCGAGGGTGACATGGACGACGGTGTGTCCCAGCTCGTCGAGACCCTCGTACCCGAAGGCCGTGTACTCGCTCGGGCGGAACTGGGTCTTGCACGCCTCCGGCTTCGCCGCAGCGATCTCGACCACCGCCTGGTGCAGCGCACGGGCGAAACCGTCCTGGTCGAAGGAGATCGTGTGGGAGTGGTCGACGGTGATCTGCGGCATGGGGTTCCCCTGTTGTTCTCAGCCAATGACGGGCTCACCCTAGCCGCAGCGCCAGCATCGCGATGTCGTCCTCCCGGTCGACGCCGAAGCAGTCGAGGAGGGTGTCGCACAGGGCGTCGAGGCCGGGCAGGGCGCCGGAGGCGGCGGCGCGCAGGTGTTCCATGGAGGCCGAGATGTCCGTACCCCGGGTCTCGATCAGACCGTCGGTGATCATCAGGAGCCGGTCGGTGGGTTCGAGGAACAGCTCGGTGGGCGGCGGGTGGGACAGGCCCACGCCGAGCAGGGGACCCGCCGCCTTGGCGTAGTCCGCGGTGCCTGCGTCCCGGACGATCAGCGGCGGGATGTGGCCCGAGTTGGAGATGAGGGTGCGCCCGGTGGCGGGGTCGACGAGGGCCAGGCACATGGTGGCCGTGGTCTCGGGGTGGTAGTGCCGCAGCATCCGGTCCAGCCGCTCGGCGAGCACGCTCGGGTCGCTCTCGTCGACGCAGTAGGCGCGCAGCGCGTGCCGTATCTCCACCATGACGGTGGCCGCCTCCAGCGAGTGCCCGACGACGTCGCCGACGGCGAAGAGCACTCCCCCGCCGGCCCGCAGGACAGCGTAGAAGTCGCCGCCGATCTCGGCGTCCTGGGAGGCGGGCACGTACCGGACGGCGGCGTCGACGCCTGGCAGTTCGGGCAGCTGGTCCGGTTTGGGCAGGAAGCTGCGCTGGAGGGTGAGGGCGACATGCCGTTCGACCTGGTACATGAGGAGCGGCTCGGCGGCGAGCGCGGTGGCCTGGGCGAGCTGCGCCAGCAGCGCCTCGGCCTCGGGGCCCACGCGGCGCAGCCCGCGGGTGGGGGCGGCGAGGCAGACCGGGGCCCGGCCCTCCTGGGTGAGGACCAGCGCCAGCCGGGCGTCGTGTTCGACGCCGGGCCGGAAGAACCCGGTGGGCCACAGGGGCGCGGGCACGGTGGTGATCTGCACCCCGGACTGCCCCTGGGAGAGCCGCCGCAGCAACCGGGCCACGGCCCGGTCGGCGCCGGGTCCGGGCAGCGCGACCGAGGTGCGGTCCCGGGGCAGGCCGCGGTAGAGCTCGTCGTCCCGGTCGAGGACGAACACGGCGGCGGGTGTGTTGGTGAGCCGTGCGGTGCCGTCGGCGGCGACCTCGACGAGTTCCTGGAGGGAGCGCGCCGCCTGGATGGTGACGATCATCTCCGAGAGCAGGGTCAGCCGTTTGACGAGTGCCTGGTCGTCGGCCCGCAGCCGGGCGGCGCGGACCGCGGCCCGGACGGCCGCCTCGATCTCCTCGGGCTCGGCGGGCACCGTCAGATAGGCCTCGTCGCCCGCGTCGAGCGCCGGGCAGCGGTCGCTCGGAGGGGTGGCGAGGGCGGACACGTGCACGACAGGCAGGCCCGCCATGCGCGGGCGTTCCTTGAGCAGCCGGCAGAGTTCGAAGCCGCTCATGTCCGGCAGGTGCACGTCGATCAGCGCCACGTCGGGCACGTTCCCCTTGCGCAGCCGCACATCCAGTTCGGTGAGCGCCTCGCCGCCGCTGCCGACCGCGAGGACCCGATGACCGGCCCGGCTCAGCACACTCTCGACCGCGAACCGGCTCGCGGGCTCGTCGTCCACGAGCAGCACGGTCGCGTGCGTCAGCTTGCCATTGACGTCCATTTGTCAGCCCTGGCCCTTTGACACACCGGTGGGGCAGGCCGATGTCCACAGCCCGCCCCACCACGATAATGCGCTTTCAGGATGTCCGGGTGAATACCGCCACAGTGCGTTCCGGAACCACGAAAGTGCCCGTCCCCTTGTCGTAAGACGCGGACTTCACCACGGCGTCCGCGCCCGCCGCCTGCACCGGGTGCAGCCGGTAGCCGGTACCGGCGAGGGCGTCGACCTTCTGCTCCTGCCCGCTCGGCGTCGCGTTGAACACGATCACGAGATCACCGAGTTCCATGGTGATCACCCCGGGCGTCTCGTCCTTCCCGGACAGCGGGAAGGACAGCTTCGCCTGCACCTGCCCGGCCGTGTCGAGCGAGAAGACATCCTCCGTCGTACGGATCTTCAGCAGATCCTGATACGCGGCCGAGGCCCCCTCGATCTGCCCGCAGCCCACCTTGACCGACGTCAACAGGCCTTTCGCGTACGGCCACTTGGACGCGTTGTCGGCCGCCATCGGCAGCCCCCGCCCGAAGCCGTTGCCGTCAGCGCAGTTCCAGTGGATCGCGTTGAACCAGTCACCGCTGTCGAACGAGTTGCGGTCCAGGGACTTGGAACGCAGCAGATCGGTACCGGCCTGGGAGAGGGACGGCCCCTGCGAGAGGGTGGCGGTGGCCATCGCGAGGACCTGCGTCCGGGCCCGGTCGGCGGCGCTCGTCCCGGCGGCCAGCTTGTACGTCAGCGCGTCGAACAGCGACTCGTTGTCGTGCGCGTCGACATAGGCGAGGGCGTCGCCGGGCGCGTCCGCGTACCCGGCGGCCGTGCCGTTGTAGTCGACCTCGGCGCCGGTGACCTCCTTGCCGTCGGTGTCGGTGAACCGGTACTTGGCGAGGTTGCCGCTCAGGCCGACCTTGATGAGGTCCTGGTAGTGCAGGAGGCGGGCCTTCTGCTCGGCCGAAGTGCCGTTCGCGGTGGAGGAGTTGGGGTCGGTGTAGAGCCCGGACGCGAAGCCCTGGACACCGGGGTCCGCGTCGAAGGGGCTGCCGCCGCGCACCGCGTCACGGGCCCGGTCGGAGAAGGTCGCGATGCCCGTGCCGGCCATGTTCTTCTGCGTGGCCTGCACGAAACGGGCGTCGTCGGCGACCTCGCCGAAGTTCCAGCCCTCGCCGTACATGATGATCTTCTTGCCGTCGACACCGTCCTTCGCGAGCGTCAGCGCGTCCAACGCCTTGCGTACGGCGAGGATGTTGGCCTTCGGCTGGTGCCCCATGAGGTCGAAGCGGAAGCCGTCGACCTTGTACTCCTTGGCCCAGGTGACCACGGAGTCGACGACGAGCTTGCCCATCATGGCGTTCTCGGTCGCCGTGTTGGCACAGCAGGTGGAGGTGGCCACGCTGCCGTCGGCCAGCAGCCGCTGGTAGTAGCCGGGCACGATCTTGTCCAGGACCGAGTAGTCCGCCTGCCCACTGGCCGCCGTGTGGTTGTAGACCACGTCCATGACGACCCGAAGCCCGTCCTCGTTCAGGGACTTGACCATCTTCCGGAACTCGACGGTACGGCCGGTGCCGTCCGGATCGGTCGCGTACGAACCCTCCGGAACCGTGAAGTGGTAAGGGTCGTAACCCCAGTTGTAGGCGTCCTTCGCGGCGACGGCCGCCACGCACTCCTGCTGCTTCTCCGAGTCGGCCGCGTAGGAGGCGAGGTCGCAGTCGGTGGTGGACTGCTCGGACTTCTTCTCCGGGATGGTGGCGATGTCGAAGGCGGGCAGCAGATGCACGTACGACGTCCCCGACTTGGCCAGCTCCCGCAGATGCTTCGAGCCGTCGCTGTTCTTGTCGGTGAAGGCGAGGTACGTCCCCTGGTCCTTCGCGGGGACCGTCCTGTCGGCGACGGAGAAGTCCCGGATGTGCAGCTCCTGGATCTCGGCATCCTTCAGCGTCACCGCCTTGGGCTTCTTCAGGCCCGACCAGCCGCTCGGGGCAAGGGACTTGTCGGCGAGGTCGACGACGAGGCTGCGCCCGGAGTCGGCGGTGAGGGCGACCGAGTAGGGGTCGGTGACCTGGTTGGTGACGACCTTCCGGACCGTCGGCGCCCACACCTTCACGACGTACCGGTACGGCTTGTTCTTCCAGGAGGCCGGACCGGTGACGGACCAGACGCCGGTGGTGGCGTCACGGTTCATCTTCTTGAGCGAGCCGTCGAGGTCCAACTGCACGGACTGGGCCGTCGGCGCCCAGACGGCCAACGTGGGACGGCCCTTGCGGAAGGTCGGACCGAGGTCGGCCTTGGTCGCGGCGGCGTACACGTCGTCGAGGACACCGGCGATCTGTACGCCGGTCGCCGCCAACACGGCGCCGTTGACGGCCCGTTGGGAGGCGACGAGCTGGCCGGTCAGGGCCTCCCGCACCCGGCCCCGGTCACGCGGGTCGACGGACCAGGCCGTGTAGTCCTTCAGATAGGGGAACTCGGCCTTCTGGGCATCGGTGAGCGCGGTCTTCGACAGCCGCAGCCAGCGCTCGTCGTCGCTCCTCAGCGTGCCGTCCTGCACGGCGATCGAACCGTCGTGGGAGTACAGGAGTTGGGTGGACGCAGCCGCGTCGGAGCCGTTCCAGGCGACCGTGTTCCGGTCGATCCAGACCGCCTTGGAGGTGGTCAGGTCGAGGGCCGCCGCGCTGCCCGCCGGCTGTGGCAGGAGGTACTTCTCCTGGCCGTTCAACAGCCACACCTCATAGCCGTTGGACTTGAGGTCGAGCGACTGGTCGGCGGACAGGTCCTTCTCGTCGCCCTTGTGGATGATGTAACTGAGGCTGGTGGCACCGGAGTTGAGCGGTACCTCGAAGACCGCGCCGTAGGCGTCGGTCCTCACCGGCTGCAGCGGGCTCGACCAGTCGGTGGGGTTCGCGGCACCCGTCCAGACGTGCAGGCCCCAGCCGGTGTAGTCGCCGTCCGCGCGGTGGTAGTGGATGACGGCCTTGGCTGTGTCCTGCGCCGGATAGTCGGGCTTTTCAGTCTGTACGGCTTCCTTGCCCTGCTCGATCCAGACCTCACCGGTCTTGGTGACATCGATCGAACGGTCGGCGGAGACATCCTTGTTGCCGTCCTTGTCGACCACCAGGAAGCCGACGTTCGTCGCGCCGGGCTTCAACTTGACGTAGGCGAAGGCACCGTAGGCGTCCCGCCCGACGAAGGGATGGCTCGCGGGCCACGTCGTCGCCTCGCCGTCGGCGAGGTCGCCCCAGGCGTAGAGGCCCCAGTTGTCGTAGTCGCCGTCGGTGCGCTTGTAGTGGACGATCGCGTAGTCGCGGGAGGAGGCGGTGGGGATCTCCTCGGCGGGCGGGGTGCCGGAGGTGGAGGCGGCTGTCGCGCTCGCCGTGCGGCCGGTGGAATCGACCACAACTGCCTTGTACCGCAGGGCCGTTCCGGGCGCCACGTCCTTGCCGATGGTCTGCGTGACCTTGTACGGGGCGTGGTCGGCGGAGCCCAGCGTCTGCCACTTGCCGTTGCCGGTCTGGGCGGCGAAGACGACCCGATTGAGCTGGCCGCCGTTGACGTCGGCGCTCAGCTCGACGGTGCCGGTAGCTCCGGCGTCCGGCGCCTTGAGGGTGATCGTCGGCTTGCTCACAGGACGGGCGAGAGCGCCGGCTGCCTTGAGGACGATCGCGGCACCGGCCGGGACGGTGACGGTGACCTTGTTGTCGGCGCCGCTCGTCGCCGTGGCCGAAGTGCCGTAGATCCCCCGGTACTTCATGTCCGGCGAACCGGTCGCGAAGGTCGCCGTCTTCGCGGTGTCGGCGTTGTTGAGGGCGACGACGTACTCGGCACTGCCGCTGGTCCGCGTGAAGGCGTAGACACCGGCGCCGTCGGCCGCGTAACGCTCGGTCTGCACCCCGTCGGTCAGTGCCGGGTTGTCCTTGCGCAGCTTGGAGAGAGCGGCGATCTCCTTGTACAGCGGGGCAGTTGAGTCGTAGGCATCGCTCGCGGCGGTCCGGTCGGTGCCGATCTCGTCGTCGTCGAGATAGTCGGCGACCTTCGAGGCGAACATCGTCTGGCGGGCGTCCTTGTCACCGCCGGAGCCGGTGAAGCCCTGTTCGTCGCCGTAGTAGACGACGGGGTTGCCGCGGCTGAGGAACATCAGCTCGTTGGCGAGTCTGTCCTTGGCGAGGAGTTCGGCATCGGTGGCCTTCGGGTTGTCCTGGTCGAGGAAGTAGCCGATGCGGCCCATGTCGTGGTTGCCGAGGAAGGTGACCTGCTCGTACGCGTTCGCCTTGTCGGTCGTGTACTTGTAGTCGTCGCCGAAGACACTCGCGAGCTTCTGCGCGCTGCCGCCCTGGGAGGCGTAGGCACGGGCCGCGTCCTGGAAGGGGAAGTCGAGCGTGGCGTCCAGGCGGCCCTGGGTGACGTAGGGCGAAGTGACGGAGGTGTCGGCGGAGTAGACCTCGCCGAACATGAAGAAGTTCTTCCGGCCGTGCTGGGCCGCGTAGTTGTCGAGCGCGGTGGCCCACTGGGTCCAGAAGGCCATGTCGACGTGTTTGACGGTGTCGATGCGGAAGCCGTCGACGTCGAAGTCGCGCACCCACTTCTCGTAGATCTTCTCCATGCCGCTGACGACCTCGGGACGCTCGGTCCACAGGTCGTCGAGGCCGGAGAAGTCGCCGTAGGTGGCGTTCTCGCCGACGTAGGTCGAGTCGCCGCGATTGTGGTACATCGTGGGGTCGTTGAGCCAGGACGGGACCTTCACGTCCGCCTTGCCGGCGGGGACGGTCGGGGTCTTCGGGAAGGAGGAGGTGGTGACGGCGGGGAAGGACTTCGTGCCGTCCGCGTAGTCGGCGTCGTCGAAGGGCTGCCCGTCCTGGGTGAGGTAGGGGAAGGCGCCCTTGGAGAGGTAGTCGTAGGACTTGCCCTCGTAGTCGACGACGTCGGCGGTGTGGTTGGTGATGACGTCGAAGAAGACCTTCATGCCCTTGGCGTGCGCCTTGGAGATGAGGGTCGCGAGGTCCTTGTTGGTGCCGAAGTGCGGGTCGACCTTGGTGAAGTCCGTTATCCAGTAACCGTGGTAGCCGGCGGAGGCGTCGCTCCCTGTCCCCTGCACGGGCTGGTTCTTGAAGATCGGGGCCATCCAGATGGCGGTGGTGCCCAGGCCCTTGATGTAGTCGAGCTTCTTTGTCAGGCCCTTGAGGTCGCCGCCCTGGTAGAAGCCCTTGTCGGTGGGGTCGTAGCCGGTGCTGAGGCGTGAACCGGTCAGCCCGCCCTGGTCGTTGGCGGTGTCGCCGTTGGCGAACCGGTCCGGCATCACGAAGTAGAACTGCTCGCGGGTGTCGTCGTGCCGGACCGGCGTGGCCGCCAGCTTCGCGTCGGACGGGGGTGCGGGCGGGGTCGCGGCGTGGGCGGCGAGGGGTGGGACGAACGCCGCGAGGAGCGCGGCGACGACGATGCCCGTGGCCCTTCTCCGTCGCTCGTTGCGGCGCGTGCGGGGCGCCGGCCATCTCGGTATCACAGGCGTGAACTCCTTGCGATTACGGCTCAGTTCGGGTCCGACCCCGGCGAGACCGTATCGCCGACGCAAGGGTTGCAGCAAGAGTCGTGAAAGGCATGGAAAGAATTTTCACTTGCGGCCTTGACGGTTCCCGCCGAAAGGGTCTGGAACCGATGACTCCGAGAGCTGGTACGACACCGAGCGCCCGGGATACGCGGCGCGGCGCGCGGACGGACGTGTCCCGAAAGTCGTCGCCCGGCTGAAGGGCGGCGCTGGCCGGACTGGAGGACCTCACCACGTCGAGACCGTCCCCGACCACTTCCTGCGAACTTCTGACACCTTCCGCGAACAAATCCGCGGGGCCGCGCATCGGACCTTGTGCAGGGCACCAGAGGACGGCACAGGGCGCACACCACGGCCCGGCGCCGCGGAGCAGGAGTGGAGCACCATCACCGTGAACGAGCAGCAGAACACCACCGACCAGGCCGGCCCCACCAAGCCCCGGCACCGTGCCGACCGCCGCTTCGGGCGTACGGTGGTCGGTCTGGCCGCCGTCGCCGGGCTGGGGCTCGCGGCCTGGGCGACCACCGCGAACGCCGCGACCACCAGCACCGCGAAGGCGACACCGACCTGCTCCACCGCCGCGCTCAAGGTCACCTTCGGCCGCGGGCTCGCCGGTGGCATGAACCACCAGGGTGTCGTCATCACGCTGCGCAACCTGAGCGGCAGGACATGTGCGCTGCGCGGCTACCCCGGCCTTGGCCTGGAGAACTCCGCGCACAAGAAGCTCACGGCCCACACCCACTGGGGCAACACCTGGTACGCGCACAACCCCGGGAAGAAGACCCTCACCCTCAAGGACGGCCAGAGCGCCGAGGCCGTTGTGGCCTGGACCCACGCCAACACGGGCACGTCGGGCGCGGTGCGCGCCTCCTTCCTGGAGATCACCCCGCCCGGCGCCACCCAGCACAAGACGCTGGCCTTCCCCCAGTGGGTCGATCACGGCGACCTCTCCGTCACCGCGCTGGCCAGGCACATCACCGTCACCTCCTGACCTGCGCGGTCGACGGTCAGACGACGGCCGCCTGAACCGTCAGGGTCCCTTCTGCGGTGTCGATCGTGGCGCGCGTGCCCAGCGGAATCGTCGGTGGGTGCGGGCCGTGGCCGGCCGGGAGCCCGCCGAGGACGGGAACGCCCAGGCGGGTCAGCCGGTCGCGCAGGATGTCGGCGATGCCCCATCCCCCGAGGGTCGCGTCGTCGGCATCCTGCTCGAAGCCGAGGAACTGGCCGAGCGCGACACCGCGCAACCCCTCCAGCGCCCCGGCCCGCGTCAACTGGGTCAGCGCGCGGTCGACCTCCCCGAGCCCTGTTCCTCGCTGGTGTTCGAGGAAGAGGATCGCCCCCTTGAGGCTCGGCAGACCGGCGCCGGCCTCGGTGCGGACCGCGCTGAGGTTGCCGCCGACCAGGACACCGGTCGCGGTGCCCTCGACGGTGACGGACCCACTGGCCTCGCCGGCGTCCCGGTGGATGACGACGGGATCGGTGGTCATCAGCGCGCTGCGGACGGCGTCGGCCGACGCGGGCCCGCACCATGCGTCGCCCGCGTTGGGGAAGGGGCCGTGCAGGCCGGCCAGGCGGCAGCGGGCCCACAGGGCGAGATGGAGATGGGTGATGTCGCTGAAGCCGACCACCGGTTTCGGGTCACGGCGCAGCACGGCGGTGTCGAGGTCGTCGACGATGCGGTAGGTGCCCTTGCCGCCCATGGCGGCGAACACCGCGCGGATCCCCGGGTCGCCGAACGCGGAGTTCAGGTCGGAGACCCGGTCCTCGTCCCGGCCGGCCATGTATCCCCACTGGTCGAAGACGTGCTCACCCACCTCGGGCCGCAGCCCCCATGACGTCAACTGCTCGACGCCACGGGCGACATGCTCACGGCTGGGGGGACACGCCGGAGCGACGATCCGCACCCGGTCTCCTGGCCGCAACCGCGGTGATCTCAAGGTCGGGAGGTTGCCGGAGGTGTCCATACGGCGATCTTCCTCCATGCGCGGGGCCGGAACTCCCGCACCCCTCACGGGAGTTCCGGCCCCGCTCCGCTCAGCAGCTCGTCTTGCCCGCGTAGATCGCCAGAGCCGTGTTGGAACCCAGAGTGGCGGTGAACTGCCCGCTGGAGTTGACGGTCACCGACGTGTTGTTCTGCACGTTGCAGTACGTGCCCGCGGCCAGCGACGTCTGGTAGGTCTGGGTCAGCGAGTACGACTCGTGGTTGATCGCCACATAGCCCTTGCTGCCGCGGCCGAAGCCGATCGCGTCGTTGCCGTCGTCCCACCAGTTGGTGAGGGACTGGCCGCTGGTCGCGTTGCGGAAGGCGACCATGGACTTGATCTCCGGCCAGGCGTGCTGGCACTTCCAGCCGTCCTGCCAACAGGCCGTCACCGCACCGTTGTTGGGCGGTCCGGCGTCCGCGTCCGACCACTCGTAGCCGGAGTTGATGTCCGGGGCGCCGTAGGGGTAGGCGAGCATGAAGACGTTGGCCAGCGTGTAGTTGGCGCCGTCCTTGTAGTTGAGGGTGGAGCCGTTGCGCTCGGTGTCGTGGTTGTCGACGAAGACACCGGCGACCGAGCTGCTCATGTACCCCCAGCCCTCCCCGTAGTTCTTCAGGTAGGCGAGGTTCTCGTTGTTGAAGACGCGCTTGAGGTCGTAGGCGTAGCGGAACTCCTGGACGTCGCCGTTGCCGGTGTACTCGGTGGGCTGGACGGCCTCGCCCGCGCCGTAGATGACCTCCTGCTTCCAGTACACGGAGGGGTTGGTCAGGCGGGACTTGATGTTCGCGAGGTCGGTCGCCGGGATGTGCTTGGCCGCGTCGATGCGGAAGCCGTCGGCGCCGTAGCCGAGGAGGGTGTTCATGTAGCCGGCGATCGTGGACCGGACGTACTCCTCGCCCGTGTCCAGGTCGGCGAGGCCGACCAGTTCGCAGTTCTGCACGTTGGCGCGGTTGGTGTAGTCGCTGACCGTCGCCGTGCAGTCGTCCATGTCGTACGAGGAGTACAGGCCCGGGTAGTTGTACTTCGTGTACGACGAGCCGCCGGTGCCGGTGCCGCTGCCCGCCGACATGTGGTTGATGACCGCGTCGACGACGACCTTCACGCCCGCCGCGTGGCAGGTGTTGATCATGTTCTGGAAGGCGGTCGCGTCGCCGAGCCGCCCGGCGATCTTGTAGCTCACCGGCTGGTACGAGGTCCACCACTGCGAGCCCTGTATGTGCTCGGCGGGCGGGGAGACCTGCACGTAGCCGTAGCCCGCCGGGCCGAGGGTGTTGGTGCACTCCTTGGCGACCGAGGCGAAGTTCCACTCGAAGAGGACGGCGGTGACGTCCTTGGTGCCGGGCGGGGAGGCGTGTGCGGTACCGGACACCAGGACCGCCGTCGCGGCGGCGAGGGCGAAGGCGCCTGCAAGTGATCTGCTGCTGGCCATGTGGGGTTCCTTCTCCGTTGAAGGCTCTTGAATGTTCTTGCTGAAATCCCGTGGAAACCTTGCGGTGGCCAGATGTTAAAGGCCCGCCGCCCAAAAGGGCAGCGGGCCGTGTGAAGTTGCTGCAAGAACTTTCGCGCTACGGGGTGGTGGTCCACCAGACCGTCGTGTCGGCGGGCAGCTTCGCCTCGCCGTCCGCCTCGGTCACCTCACCGCTGGCGAGCAGCAGCCGGCCGTACACCGACGTCGTCACCGACTCCCCGCTCGTGTTCGCGACACACACGAACTCCCCCCGCTGGAAGGCGAGTACACCCTCGGGTGCCCGCAGCCACTCCACCGAGTCGCCCGCGCCGAGATCGGGCTGCGTACGACGGGCGGCGAGCGCGGCCCGGTACAGCTCCAGCGTGGAACCGGCCGTCCCCGTCTGCGCCTCGATGCTCAACTCGCCCCAGCCGTCCGGCTGCGGCAGCCAGCTCCCGCCGTCCCCGAAGCCGTACGACGACCCGGTGCGCGTCCACGGGATCGGCACCCGGCACCCGTCGCGGAAGCCGTCCTGGCCCGCGCCCCTGAAGTAGGCGGGGTCCTGGCGCACTTCGTCCGGCAGGTCGACGACGTCGGGCAGGCCGAGCTCCTCACCCTGGTAGACGTACGCCGAGCCGGGCAGCGCCAGCATCAGCAGCGTCGCCGCGCGGGCCCGGCGCAGGCCCAGCTCCCGGTCCCCGGCGGTGCGGATCTGGGTGCCGAGGCCGGGCGGGTTGGCGAAGCGGGTGGCGTGCCGGGTGACGTCGTGGTTGGAGAGGACCCAGGTGGCGGGGGCGCCGACCGGCCGCATGGCCTCCAGCGTCCGGTCGATGACCGTACGGAGCTCCTCGGCGTCCCAATCCGTCGCCAGGTACTGGAAGTTGAAGGCCTGGTGGAGCTCGTCCGGGCGGACGTAGTTGGCCGTCCGCTCCACAGTCGGGGTCCACGCCTCGGCGACGAAAATGCGCTCGCCCGCGTACTCGTCGAGGACCGTGCGCCACTGCCGGTAGATGTCGTGCACGCCGTCCTGGTCGAAGAACGGCATGACATCGTTGCCCAGCAGCTTGACTTGGTCGTGCGAGCCGAGGTCGGGCAGCCCCTCCGCCTTCACCAGCCCGTGGGCGACGTCGATCCGGAAACCGTCGACGCCGATGTCCAGCCAGAACCGGAGCACGGACCTGAACTCGTCGCCCACCGCCGGGTGTTCCCAGTTGAAGTCGGGCTGCTCGGGGGCGAAGAGGTGCAAGTACCACTCCCCGTCCTCGACTCGGGTCCAGGCCGGCCCGCCGAAGATGGACTCCCAGTCGTTGGGCGGGAGTTCGCCGTGCTCACCCTTTCCGGGCCGGAAGTGATAGCGCTCCCGCAGCGGCGAGCCGGGTCCCTCCCGCAACGCCCGCTTGAACCACTCGTGCTGGTCCGAGGAGTGGTTGGGGACCAGGTCCACGATGATGCGGAGACCGAGTCCGTGGGCGTCACGGATCAGCGCGTCGGCGTCGAGCAGGTTGCCGAACATCGGGTCCACGGCACGGTAGTCGGCGACGTCGTAGCCCGCGTCCGCCTGCGGGGAGGCGTAGAACGGGCTGAGCCAGACGGCGTCGACACCGAGGTCACGCAGATACGGGAGTCGGGAGCGTACGCCCTCCAGGTCACCCATGCCGTCGCCGTTGCTGTCGGCGAAGCTGCGCGGATAGACCTGGTAGATCACCGCGTCCCGCCACCAGTCGCCGCGCTTGGCTTTGGCGGGGTTTTTCGGTGCCGGGGCGATGGCCGAGTGCTGGTGGGTCATGGCGTCCTTGGTGCGTAACTGGAGTTCGGTCATGGAGAGTTGGGGGGCGAGGCGGCCGTGATGTCAGCGGGGTCGGATGGACGTCACGGCCGCCTCGGGTCTCAAGGGGGTAGGGGGGCAGCGCCCCCCATAGGGGCGCGGGGCTGTATCGATATGCGGCTTCCGCCGCGCGGGCGCGACCAGCCACGACGGCGCCGCAGCCGACAACGAACCCGCCGTCAGCCCTTCGTGCCACCCGCGGTAAGCCCGGTGACCAAGTTCTTCTGCACGAGATAGAAGAACGCGGCCACGGGTATCGCGATCAACACAGCGGTCGCAGCCATCAGATTGCGTTGCGCGTCGTGCTCGCTCACGAACGTCTGCAACCCGACCGCGAACGTGTACTTCGTGTCGGACAGCATGAACGTCGAGGCGAAGGCGACCTCGCCGAACGCCGTGAGGAAGCTGTAGAACGCGGCGACCGCCAGACCCGGCTTGGCGAGCGGCAGGATCAGTCGCGCGAACGTGCCGAAGGGGTTCAGCCCGTCGACGCGTCCGGCCTCGTCGATCTCGAACGGGATCGTGTCGAAGTAACCCTTGAGCAGCCAGGCGCAATACGGCACCGCCGTCGAGCAGTAGACGAGGATGAGACCAAGGTAGCTGTCGATGAGCTGCAGATCCGCCAGAATCTGGTACATCGGCACAATAAGTACCGCTATCGGGAACATCTGGGTGACCAGCAGCACCCACATGAACTTCCGGTAGCCGGGGAAGCGCATGCGCGAGACGGCGTAGCCGGTGCTGGCCGCGATGGTGACGCCGATGACCGTCGTGCCGAGCGAGACGATCAGCGAGCTCTTCAACCAGTCGAAGAACTCGGTGTGCTGGAGCACGAACGAGTAGTTGCCGAGCGTCATCTTCTTCCAGATGCCGGCCGGGTGGAGGTAGTCGTCCGAGTCCGGGCCGAGGGAGAGAAAGACCAGCCAGGCGATCGGGAAGAGGGCGATCAGGCTCGCGACGATCAGGATGCCGTGCGCGGTGAGAGAGCCGGCTCGGCCCAACTCGCCGCGGCGGCGCGTCCGTTGGGGTGTGGTCGTGGTGCTCATGGGGACTCCTGCCTCAGATCGCGAGCTGCTGGTCGTTGCGGTTCAGCCAGCGGCGGTAGAAGGAGGTGAAGACGATCAGGATGGCCAGCAGCAGGATGCCGTAGGCGGCCGACTGTGCGAAGTCACGCGGCTGTTGGCCGAAGCCGAGGTAGTACGACCAGGTGACGAGGATCGAGGCGTCGGGGGCCGTGTTGCCGAACAGCAGGAAGATGACGGCGAACTGGTTGAACGTCCAGATGACGCCGAGGAGTACGACGGTGGAGCTGACCGACCTCAGACCCGGGAGGGTGACGTAGCGGAAGCGCTGCCAGGGGTTCGCGCCGTCCATCTCGGCGGCCTCGTAGAGCGAGGCGTCGATGGACTGCAGTCCGCCCAGCATCGAGACCATCATGAACGGCACACCGCACCAGGTGTTGACCATGATCGCGGCGGTCCGCTGCCAGAACGTGCTTTCCAGCCAGTCGGGTTGGGGCAGGTGCAGGGTGTGCAGCGCGGTGTTGATGATGCCGCCGTCGGCGAGCATGAAGCGCCAGCCGAACACGGTGACGAAGGTGGGGACGGCCCACGGCAGGATCAGGATCAGCCGGTACAGGGTGCGTCCGCGCAGCTTCTGGTTGAGCAGCAGGGCGAGGGCGAGGCCGATCGTGTAGTGCAGGGTGACGCAGACCGCGGTCCAGACGATCGTCCAGATGAAGTGCGACCAGAAGCGGTCGTACGAGGTCGGGCCGAACAGGATGTCCTTGTAGTTGTCGAGCCCGATGAACTTGTAGGTGGCGTCGATGTGGTTGACGCCGATCGTGCGCGCGGTGTTGAGGCTGTTGGCGTCGGTGAGCGTCAGGTACAGGCCGTACACCAGGGGGTAGAGCACGAGGACGCCGAGTACGACGACCACGGGGATGATCATCGCGTACGCGTACCAGTGCTTCTGGTAGGCGGACTTGAGGCGCCCGCGGGGTCCGGGTCGGGGTGCGCGTTCACCGTGGCGCTTGCCGGTCGCGCGGTCGATGGCGACTGTCATGGTTCGTTCGACACCTTCTGGAAGGTCAGGAGTTGGGCCGGTGCGCAGGCCGACGGCCGCCGGATCCGTCCCCCCAGACCTGGCGGATCCGACGGCCACTCGGGCTACTTGCTGAAGTCCGGGACCAGCTTCTGGATCGCGAGTTCGGCGTTGCTCAGGCCCTTGGTGAGGGACTCCTTTCCACCGGCGATCTTGGGCAGTTCGGTGTCCAGCGGACCCCACAGCGAGCTGTACTCGGCGAGCGCCGGGCGCGGCTGGGCCGCGCCGAGGACGCTCTGGAAGCCGGCGATGCCCGGGTCGGCCTTGACGGCGGCGGTGTAGGCGTCGTCGCGGGTCGGCAGCGTCGAGTTCTTCAGCGCGATCGTCGACTGGGAGGCGGCGGAGGTCATGAAGTTGAGGAACTTCAGGGACGCCTTCTGGTGCGCGGAGTCCGAGCCGGCGTAGACCGAGAGGTTGTGACCGCCGGTCGGGGCGCCGGACTTGCCGGTGGAGCCGGCCGGGATCTGGGCGATGCCGAGGTTGGACTTGTCCTTGAAGGCCGAGCCCTTGTAGAAGTTCGTGATCTCCCAGGGGCCCTGGATGATGGACGCGACCTGGCCGTTGACGAACGCGTCCTGGATGTGGGCGTAGGCGTCGGCGGTGGTGTCGGCGTCGTGCAGGCCCTGGCCGGTGAAGAGGCTGAGCCAGGTGCCGTAGGCCTTCTGCGCGGCGGCGGAGTTCACGGTGATCTTCTTGGCGGCGGCGTCGACGGTGTCGGTGCCCTCGCCGTAGAGGAAGGTCTGCGCGTAGTAGGCCTGGGTGGAGCCCCAGTAGCCGTACACGTTCTCCTTGGCGTCGATCTTGGAGGCATCGGCCTTCAACTCGTCCCAGGTGGTGGGCGGTGTGGTGATGCCGGCCTTCTTGAAGATCGCCTTGTTGTAGACGAGGGCGAGGGTGTCGGTGACCAGCGGCACGCCGTAGGTCTTGCCGTCGTACTGGGCCTGCGTGATCAGGTTCGGCTTGAACTTGGCCTGGTCGGCGAGGGCTTCGGTGCCGTCGAGCGGCAGGAAGTAGCCCTTCTTCGCGAAGGCGGGGGTCCAGCCGACCTCCGAACGCAGCACGTCCGGGGCGCCCTTGGAGCCGGCGGCGGTGTCGAACTTGTTCTGCGCCTGGTCGAAGGGCACGTTGACGTACTTGACCTTGATGTTCTTGTTGGCGGCCTCGAACTCGGCGACCAGGGCCTTGTACGTCGGCGCCTCATTGGTGGCGTTGGAGGTGTCCCACCAGGTGATGGTGACCGGCCCGTCCGACTTGCCGCTGCCACTGTCACTGCCGCCGCAGGCCGTCGCCGCGAGGGCGAGGGACGCCACCAGAGCGGTGGCCGCTATGCCACGCCGCATGAGTTCTCCTTGAGGGTGAAAGCCCGTGTGCCGCAGGGGGCGGGCCCGTCCGCCGCCCCTGTGACTCGCCGACCGCTCCTTCGCCGCCGCCGGGCGTCGCCGAACGTAACAGCGATGCAAGCGTCGCGAAAGTCCTTGCTGCAAAAAACTGCAAGACGGCCTGAGAGTTACCCGCCCGTGACCTCCTCTCGATCTGGGTGAAACCGAGTATTGATGCGGCTCAGCGGGCGATGAGACACTTGTGCAAGACTCTGCAAGCTCTTGCCGCACGCCGTATGCCGACCAGAACACGAGGGATCGCGATGACGCAGCAACCCGCAGCGCGCCGACGGCCGGTACAGTCCACTCCCGTGACCACACGGCTTGCCGACATCGCCGCCCAGGCGGGGGTGAGCGAGGCGACCGTCAGCCGCGTCCTCAACGGCAAGCCGGGCGTCGCCGCCACCACCCGCCAGTCCGTCCTCGCCGCCCTCGACGTGCTCGGCTACGAGCGTCCGGTACGGCTGCGGCAGCGCAGCGAGGGCCTGGTCGGCCTCATAACGCCGGAGCTGGAGAACCCGATATTCCCCGCCCTGGCGCAGGTCATAGGGCAGGCGCTGACGCGACAGGGCTACACCCCGGTGCTCGCCACCCAGACCCCGGGCGGGTCCACGGAGGACGAGCTGACCGAGATGCTCGTCGACCGCGGGGTGGCCGGCATCATCTTCGTCTCCGGACTGCACGCGGACACCTCCGCGGACATGCAGCGCTACGAGCAACTGCGGGCGCAGGGCGTGCCGTTCGTGCTCGTGGACGGCTTCTCGCCCAAGGTGCAGGCGCCGTTCATCTCGCCGGACGACCGCGCGGCGATGACCCTCGCCGTCACCCACCTCGTCTCGCTGGGCCACACCCGCATCGGCCTGGCGCTGGGCCCCAAGCGCTTCGTACCCGTACAACGCAAGATCGAGGGCTTCGTCCGCTCGATGCAGGACCAACTGGCCCTGACCGCCGAGGACGTGGAGACCCGGCTCGTGCAGCACTCGCTGTACACGCTGGAGGGCGGGCAGGCCGCCGCCGCCGCGCTGATCGACCGCGACTGCACGGCGATCGTGTGCGCGAGCGACATGATGGCGCTCGGCGCGATACGGGCGGCCCGGCAGCGGGGGCTTCAGGTGCCCACGGACGTCTCGGTGGTGGGCTTCGACGACTCCCCGCTGATCGCGTTCACCGACCCGCCGCTGACCACGATCCGCAAGCCGGTGCCGGCGATGGGACAGGCGGCGGTTCGGACGTTGCTGGAGGAGATCGGCGGGACTCCCGCGCCGCACAGTGAGTTCGTGTTCATGCCGGAACTGGTGGTGCGGGGTTCGACGGCTTCGGCGCCTGGGGAGCGAAATCGTCCCTAAGGGGGAGAAAACGCGGCGACTTCCCCTGCGCTGGTAGTAGTACGGGGACTCTTCTCGTCGTAGAACATGCGAGCCGGACCCGACCAAGGGATGATCGGTCCCGGAAGCCTTTTCTGGCAGACTTTGTGTCTATGGGTGAGACCACCGTGACGACATTGGAAGGCCGTGAAGAAGCCGTTCCGAGCCCCGTCGCGGACGCCGCGGGGCAGGGTTTCCTGCGCCGGTTGCGGACTCCGCGCCGGCCCCGGCTGTGGTTCGAGATCCTGCTGATCGCGGTGAGTTACTGGACGTACTCACAGATCCGCAACGCGGTTCCGGAGCAGCGGACCGAGGCACTGCGCAACGCCAACTGGATCTGGCGCGTGGAGAACGACCTCGACATCGCCGTCGAGCAGTCGGTCAACCACGCGGTGAACTCGGCGACTTGGCTGATCGTCGGGATGAACTACTACTACGCGACACTGCATTTCGTGGTGACGCTGGGTGTCCTGGTGTGGCTGTACCGCAGTCATCCGGGCCGGTACGCGGCGACCCGCCTGGTCCTCTTCGCGACGACGGCCGTGGCCCTGGTCGGCTACTACTTCTTCCCGCTGGCCCCGCCCCGGCTGATGAACGGCGGCCACTTCGTCGACACCGTCATGGTCCACGAGACCTGGGGTTCGATGGCCTCCGGCGACCTCAAGCACATGTCGAACCAGTACGCCGCGATGCCGTCCATGCACATCGGCTGGTCCCTGTGGTGCGGCCTGACGATCTTCACCCTGGCGAAACTCCCCTGGGTCCGGATCCTCGGCCTCCTCTACCCGGCGGCGACCCTCATGGTCATCGTCTCCACCGCCAACCACTTCTGGCTCGACGCGGTCGGCGGCATGCTCTGCCTCGCCTTCGGCTTCACGGTCTCCCGCGTCTGGTACGGCGCCTTCCCGTACGCCCTGCAGCGCACGGTGGCGGTACGGAGAGCGGACGGCCTTTGGTTGCCGACCAATGCGTAGCCCTCTCAAGACCCCGGCCAGGGCAGGCGCGCTCCAAGGGGCGCGGGGCCGTCACATTTGCGGCTCCGCCGCGCGGGCGCGACCAGCCCCCACCGGCGATCAGCCAGAACTCAACCACTCACGCCCCGTAGAACAACAGATCCACCACACCCCGAGCCCGCCGAGTGGTCCGCCGATAGTCATCGAGCATGTCCCCCACATGCCCCGGCCCGTACCCCAAGTACCGCCCCACAGCAGCCAGTTCACGAGGATCAGAAGGAAACGTGTCCCCCGCCCGCCCCCGCACCAACATCACCGCGTTACGAACCCGGGTCGCCAACACCCAAGCCTCGTCCAGCGTCGAAGCATCCTCGGCGGAGATGAGTTCGGCGGCGCAGGCTGCCGCGAGAGCCTCCCGGGTACGCGTGGTACGCAACCCCGGCTCGACCCACCCGTGCCGCAACTGCATGAGCTGCACGGTCCATTCGACGTCGGAGAGCCCCCCACGCCCCAGCTTGGTGTGCAGCGTCGAGTCCGCTCCACGAGGCAGCCGCTCGGACTCCATCCGGGCCTTCAGCCGCCGGATCTCCCGTACGGCATCGTCGCCGAGCCCCTCGGCCGGATACCGCAGCGGATCGATCAGCTCGATGAACCGGCGGCCCAACTCCTCGTCCCCGGCCACGGGTTCGGCCCGCAACAGCGCCTGCGACTCCCAAACCAGGGACCACCGGCGGTAGTACGCCTCGTAGGAGTTCAACGACCGTACGAGCGGCCCCGACTTGCCCTCGGGACGCAGGTCCGCGTCGATCAGCAGGGGCGGGTCCGAGCTGGCGACCTGGAGCAGTCGGCGCATCTCGGAGACGACCTTGTTGGCCGCCTCGGAGGCCTCGCGTTCCGGGACGCCCTCGCGGGGTTCGTGCACGAACAGGACGTCCGCGTCGGAGCCGTAGCCCAGTTCGTGGCCGCCGAAGCGGCCCATGCCGATGACGGCGAAGCGGGTGGGGAGGGTGTCGCCCCAGCCCGCGCGGACGACCGCGCGCAGGGTGCCGGCGAGGGTGGCCGCGGTGAGGTCGGAGACGGCGGCGCCGACCCGGTCGACGAGGGCGCCCTGGTCGGCCTCGGCGGGCTGGGTCTCGGTGCCGTAGGAGCCGACGATGTCGAAGGCGGCCGTACGGAAGAGTTCGCGGCGGCGAACGCCGCGGGCGAAGGTGACCGCCTGGGCGGCGTCGTCGGCGCGGCCGACCGCGGCCAGTAGCTCCTGGTCCAGGTGGGCGCGGTCGCGGGGTTCGAGGCCGCTGCCGCCGTCGCCGTCGCCGAGGAGGGCGACCGCTTCGGGGGCGCGCATGAGGAGGTCGGGGGCGAGGCGGCCGGCCGACAGGACGCGGGCGAGGTTCTCGGCGGCGGCGCCCTCGTCCCTCAACAGCCGTAGGTACCAAGGGGTTTTGCCGAGCGCGTCGGACACCTTGCGGAAGTTGAGGAGGCCCGCGTCCGGGTCGGCGGAGTCCGCGAACCAGCCCAACAGGACGGGCAGCAGGGTGCGTTGGATGGCGGCCTTGCGGGTGACGCCGGAGGCGAGGGCCTCGATGTGGCGCAGGGCCGCCGCCGGGTCGACGTAGCCGAGGGCCACCAGGCGTTCGCGGGCCGCCTGAGGGCTCAACCTGGTCTCGCCGGAGGCGAGTTGGGCCACCGCGTCGAGCAGCGGGCGGTAGAAGAGCTTCTCGTGCAGGCGTCGTACGACCGTCGCGTGCCGCTTCCACTCGCGGTTCAGCTCGGCCACCGGGTCGGTGCGCAGGCCCATCGAGCGGCCCAGGCGGCGCAGGTCGGCCTCCTCTACGGGGACCAGGTGGGTGCGGCGCAACCGGTAGAGCTGGATGCGGTGTTCCATGGTGCGCAGGAAGCGGTAGGCGTCGTCGAGCCGGGCGGCGTCCTCGCGGCCGACGTAGCCGCCGGCGGCGAGGGCCTGGAGCGCGACGAGCGTGCTGCCGCTGCGCAGCGAGATGTCGGCGCGACCGTGCACCAACTGCAGGAGCTGGACGGCGAATTCGACGTCCCGCAGGCCGCCGGGCGCGAGTTTCAGTTCGCGGTCGATCTCGGCGGCGGGGATGTTCTCGACGACCCGGCGGCGCATCTTCTGCACGTCGGTGACGAAGTTCTCGCGCTCGGCGGCCTGCCACACGAGGGGTTCGAGGGCGGCGACGTACTCCGCGCCGAGCGCGAGGTCGCCGGCCACCGGGCGGGCCTTCAACAGGGCCTGGAACTCCCAGGTCTTGGCCCAGCGCTGGTAGTAGGCGAGGTGGCTGGCGAGGGTGCGGACCAGGGGGCCGTTGCGGCCCTCGGGGCGGAGATTGGCGTCGACGGGCCAGATGGAGCCCTCGACGGTGGTCTCGGAGCAGATCCGCATCATGTGCGCGGCGAGCTTGGTGGCGGCGCGGAGCGCCTTGCCCTCGTCGGCGCCGTCGACCGCCTCGCCGACGAAGATGACGTCGACGTCGGAGACATAGTTCAGCTCGTGCCCGCCGCACTTGCCCATCGCCATCACCGCGAGCCTGCACAGCGCGGCGTCGTCGGGTGCGGCGGCGCGCGCGATGGCGAGGGCGGAGCGCAGGGTGGCGGTGGCGAGGTCGGCGAGTTCGGCGGCGGTCTGCGCGAGGTCGGTGGTCCCGCACACGTCGCGGGCGGCGATGGACAGCAGGCAGCGGCGGTAGGCGACGCGGAGGGCGACGGGGTCGGTGGCTTCTGCCAGCCCGCGTTCGAACTCCTCCACCCCGGGGTGGAGGTCACGGGGCTCGTACATCACGAGGGCGTGCCAGTCGCGCGGGTGCCGGGCGAGATGGTCGCCGAGGGCGGCGGAGGCGCCGAGCACGCCGAGCAGCCGGTCCCGTAGGGGTTTCGCCGCGATCAGCGTGTCCGTCAGCTCGCGCCGTGCGGTGGGCTCGGGCTGCGCCTCCAGGAGCCGTACGAGACCCTGAAGGGCGAGGTCGGGGTCGGCGGTGGCGCCGAGGGCCTCCAGCAGGACCGGGTCGTTCCTTATCGGCGCCAGCTCCGCGCTCTCCAGAAGCCGCTCGGCAGCCGAGGGATCGGTGAAGCCGTGCCGCAGCAGCCGCGTGAAGGTACTGCTTCTGCGTCCCAGCGCCGTCATCCTCGGCCTCCCTCGGATCAAGGTCGTTCGGATCAAGGTCGTTCGGATCAAGGTTGTTCGGATCTACGTCGTTCCGATCTAGGTCGTAACGCCCCGAGCCTAACCGCAGGTGCGGGCGGTGGCCCCGGGGCGTGCGGCGATGAGTTCCGGAGGGGTACGGGGTCTGTCCTGCAGGAGCACGCACAGCCGACGCCGGGAGAAGCCGATGACGTACGACTCAGGGACTAGGGGTATCCGATGACCGACAGCGCACCGCAGACCCGTCTCGCCCCCCGCTACAGCGACCCGGCGGCCACCGCGACCGACTGGGCCACGGCCGAGGCGCGGCTCGAGGCGGCCGAGCAGTTCTGGATCTCGACGGTGCGGCCGGACGGGCGGCCGCATGTGACGCCCTTGCCGGCGGTGTGGTCGGACGGGGCGCTGCACTTCTGCACCGGGCCCGAGGAGCGCAAGGCGCGCAATCTCGCCGACAACCCGCACGTCGTGCTGACGACCGGCACGAGCACCTGGGACAAGGGGTACGACCTGGTCGTCGAGGGCGCGGCGGTACGGGTCGCGGACGAGGACCGGCTGCGGGAGCTGGCCGCCGCGTGGGAGGCGAAGTACGGCAGTTTCTGGCACTTCGAGGTGCGGGACGGGGCCTTCCAGCACGGTGGCGGATCCGCGTTCGTCTTCGCTGTGGCGCCGCGCACGGTTTTCGGCTTCGGTAAGGGGGAGCCGTTCAGCCAGACGCGGTGGCGGTTCGAGTGACGCGCCTGACAAAGGAGTCAAGCCATGGACATGACCCTCGAAGTGATCCTGTTGCCGGTCTCGGACGTGGACCGTGCCAAGGCGTTCTACCAGGACAAGGTCGGTTTCCACGTGGATCTCGACGGCGAGGTGATGGAGGGCGTGCGGATCGTGCAGCTCACGCCGCCGGGGTCCGGGTGTTCGATCGCGCTGGTCGACGGCCTGCAGGTGCCGACCGGGACGCCGCAGCCGGGGACGTACCACGGCATGCAGCTGTGCGTGCAGGACGCGAAGGCGGCCTACGACGAGCTGACCGCGCGCGGGCTCGACGTCAGCGAGCCGGTGCAGTTCGCGCCGCAGGACGGGGCGACGTTCATGTACTTCAAGGACCCGGACGGGAACGGGTGGGCGATCCAGGAGTACCGGAAGCGGGCCACCGAGCCGCTGCATCAGGTGCTGGCCCAACTGGCCGGACCGCGGCAGTAGTTCATCACTTCTTCATCCATCGGGTTGGGCGAGGTGGGATGCGGGCATTTTGGCGTGTGCATGCTCTGTCCGCACCGTCACCCCCGTCCTCCCCCCCACCCGGAGGTTGAAGTGTCCGGCAGTTCTGACATTTCTGGCAGTTCCAGCAGTTCCGTCGGTTCCGTGTACCGCCGCGGTCGCGCCGTCGTGGCGTCCGCGCTCGCCTTCTCGGCAGCCGCCGTCGGGGTCTGGACCGGTTTCGGCACCGCCTCGACCGCGCACGCCGCGACCGGGGTGCCGACCCCGGACCACGTCGTCGTCGTGGTGATGGAGAACCATGCCTACAGCCAGGTCATCGGCTCCTCCAGTGCCCCCTACATCAACTCGCTCGCGTCCGGCGGCGCCGCCCTCACCCAGTCGTACGGGATCACCCACCCGAGCCAGCCGAACTACTTCGCCCTGTTCTCCGGCTCCACCCAGGGCATCACCAGCGACAGCTGCTACACGGCGGGCTTCTCCTCGGCCGCGAACCTCGCCTCCGAGGTGACGGCGGCGGGCGGCACCTGGGCCAGCTACAACGAGACGCTGCCGAGCCAGGGTTCGACGACATGCAGCAGCGGCAACTACGCGCGTAAGCACAACCCGTGGTTCGGTTTCTCCAACGTCGCGACGTCGACGGCGAAGACCTTCGCGCAGTTCCCCACGGACTACACGACACTCCCCGACATCTCCTTCGTCACGCCCAACCTGTGCAGCGACATGCACGACTGCTCGGTGGCGACCGGTGACACCTGGCTGAAGAACAACCTCGGCGCGTACGCGACTTGGGCCAAGACGCACAACAGCCTGCTCGTCGTCACCTTCGACGAGGACAACCTGCTCAGCGGCAACCGCATCCCGACGGTGTTCTACGGCCAGCCGGTGACCGCGGGCGCCACGTCCTCGACCACGTACAACCACTACAACCTGCTGCGGACCCTGGAGGACTCCCAGGGCCTGACCACCCACGCGGGCAACGCGGCCTCGGCCGCGGACATCACCGGCATCTGGGCGTCCTGAGATGTACGTGGCGGACAGCCGCGCCAACGCTGCCCCGGGTGCCCGGGGTACTACGGGTACTGCGGCGCGGGTGTCCGCGGGCGTCGCCCCCACGGTCCTGGCGCTCGGCGCGGTCAGCCTGATCACCGACGTGTCGTCCGAGATGGTGACCGCGGTGCTGCCGCTGTACCTGGTGACAGGCCTCGGCCTCTCCCCGCTGGGTTTCGGTCTCCTGGACGGCGTCTACAACGGCTTCTCGGCACTCGTCCGCCTGGCCGGCGGCCACCTCGCCGACCGGGGCGGCGGTCGCCACAAGTGGGTGGCGGGCGTGGGCTACGCCGTCTCGGCGGCCTGCAAGCCTCTCCTCCTCCTGGCCCACACCCTCACCCCCATCGGCCTGATCCTGGCCGCCGACCGCACGGGCAAGGGCCTGCGCACGGCACCGCGCGACGCGCTGATCTCCCTGTCCTCCACCCCGGAAAACCGGGGTCGCGCCTTCGGCGTACACCGCGCGATGGACACGGCGGGCGCGCTGCTCGGCCCGTTGGTGGCGTTCCTGATCCTGCGGGCGACGGTCGACGGGTACGACGCGGTGTTCACGGTGAGTTTCTGCGTGGCCGTGGTCGGGGTGCTGGTGCTGGTGCTGTTCGTTCCGGGTGGCCGGGCATCGGCGCCGGCGCTGGTCGTTCCGGGTGGCCGGGCATCGGCGCCGCTGCCTTCGAGCCGCCCCGCCCTGGGCGCCGCCTTCGCCCTCCTCGCCCGCCGCGACCTGCGCCGCATCACCGTCTGCGCACTGCTCCTGGGCCTGGCGACGGTCAGCGACTCCTTCGTGTACCTGCTCCTGCAACGCCGCCTCGGCGTCCCCGACCGCTGGTTCGCCCTGCTCCCCCTGGGCACGGCGGCGGCTTTCCTACTGCTCGCCGTACCACTGGGCCGCCTGGCGGACCGCGTCGGCCGCTGGCGGATATTCCTGGCCGGCCACGGAGCCCTCCTCACGGCGTACGCCTTGTTGCTGACCTCCTGGCACGGCACGGCCCTCCCCTACGCCGTCCTCCTCCTGCACGGCGGTTTCTACGCGGCGACCGACGGCGTACTGATGGCGGCGGCCTCGGACAGCGTGCCGGAAGAGCTGCGCTCGTCGGGCCTGGCGCTGGTGCAGACGGGCCAGGCGGCGGCGCGGTTCGTGTGCTCGCTGGGCTTCGGCGCGGCGTGGACGCTGTGGGGCGACCGTACGGCGCTCATGGCGTCGGCGGCGGCACTGGCGGTCTGCGCGGTGTTCGCACTGACGCTCCGCCCCGGCCGATCAGTACTGGAGCCTGCCTCATGACTCTGCGCAACCGCGTCCTGATCCTCGCCACGGCGATCGTCCTGCTCGCAGGGGTCGCCGTCGCCTCGGTACTCCACGCGTCGGCGCGTGCCGGGCAGCGGGACCAGGTCCAGCCCGACGGCCCACAGGTCACCGCGGGCCGGGTCACCCTCACGTCTCCCGGCACCATGGTGTTCCGCAACATGGCCTGGGGCCCCCACCGAGACGAACTGACCACGGTCCCGGCCTCCAACCCCTCCGGCCCACGCACCGCCTCCGGCCTCAAGTGCCTCCGCTTCTACGCCAGTTCGGGCACCGGAGTCTGCCTCCAGGCGGTCCACGGCACGGTCACGGACACCTACCGCGCCCTGATCCTCGACGCCCACCTCAAGGAGAAGGCCCACTACGACGTCCCCGGCATCCCCTCCCGGGCCCGGGTCTCCCCCACCGGTCACTTCGCGGCCTGGACGGCATTCGTCGGCGGCGACTCGTACGCGGGTACGAACTTCTCGACCCGAGCGGCGATCGTCGACACGAGGTCGGGCCGGCTGATCCCGTCCCTGGAGTCGTTCCGCATCCTCAAGAACGGCCACGCCTACCACGCGGCCGACGTCAACTTCTGGGGCGTGACCTTCGCGGCGGACGACCACACGTTCTACGCGACGCTGGCGACAAAGGGCGGCACGTACCTGGTCAGGGGCGACCTGCGCACACGGACGGTCACCACGATCCACACGAACGTCGAATGCCCGTCCCTCTCCCCCGACGGCACGAGGATCGCCTTCAAGAAACGGGTGAAGGGCCTTCCGAAGGACGCCCCGTGGCATCTGTACGTCCTGGACCTCCAAACGATGCGAGAGACGCCGTTGGCCGAGCCGCGGAGCGTGGACGACCAGGCGGTGTGGCGGGGCGAGGGGACGATCGTCTACGCACTGCCCGGGGACTACGGGGCGGACCTGTACGCGGTACCGGCGGCCGGCAGGGGAAAGCCGCGGCGCATCAGCACCGCGGCCGTGTCTCCCGCGTTCGTGAAGTGAAGTAGAGCGGCCGGGCTACAACACCGGCAGGTTCTTCCGCAGCTCGAACGCCGTGACCTCGCTCCGGTACTCCTCCCACTCCTGCCGCTTGTTGCGCAGGAAGAAGTCGAAGACGTGTTCGCCGAGGGCCTCGGCGACGAGGTCGCTGCGCTCCATCAGGGTCAGGGCCTCACCCAGGTTCTGGGGCAGCGGCTCGATGCCCATCGCGCGGCGTTCCGCGTCGGAGAGGGCCCAGACGTCGTCCTCGGCGCCCGGGGGGAGTTCGTAGCCCTCTTCGATGCCCTTGAGGCCGGCGGCGAGGAGGAGGGCGTAGGCCAGGTACGGGTTCGCGCCGGAGTCGAGGGAGCGGACCTCGACCCGCGCCGAACCCGTCTTGCCGGGCTTGTACATGGGGACGCGGACCAGGGCGCTGCGGTTGTTGTGGCCCCAGCAGATGTACGAGGGGGCCTCGCCGCCGGCGCCGGCCGTGCGCTCGGAGCCGCCCCAGATGCGCTTGTAGGAGTTGACCCACTGGTTGGTGACGGCGGAGATCTCCGCCGCGTGCTTCAGCAGGCCCGCGATGAACGAGCGGCCGACCTTCGAGAGCTGGTACTCCGAGCCGGACTCATAAAAAGCGTTCCGGTCGCCTTCGAACAACGACAAGTGCGTGTGCATCCCGGACCCCGGGTGTTCCGAGAACGGCTTCGGCATGAACGTCGCCTGCACGCCCTGCTCCAGCGCCACCTGCTTCATGACCAGGCGGAAGGTCATGATGTTGTCCGCCGTGGAGAGCGCGTCGGCGTAGCGGAGGTCGATTTCCTGCTGGCCGGGGGCGCCCTCGTGGTGGGAGAACTCGACCGAGATGCCCATCGACTCCAGCATGGTGATCGCCTGGCGGCGGAAGTCCATGCCGACGTTCTGCGGGGTGTGGTCGAAGTAGCCGGAGTTGTCGGCGGGGGTGGGGCGGGAGCCGTCGAGGGGGCGGTCCTTCAGGAGGAAGAACTCGATCTCCGGGTGGGTGTAGAAGGTGAAGCCCAGGTCGGAGGTCTTGGCGAGGGCGCGCTTGAGCACGTAGCGCGGGTCCGCGAAGGACGGGGAGCCGTCCGGCATGAGGATGTCGCAGAACATGCGGGCCGTGCCGGGGGCCTCGGCCCGCCACGGCAGGACCTGGAAGGTGGAGGGGTCCGGCTTGGCGATCATGTCGGACTCGTACACGCGGGCGAAGCCCTCGATCGCGGAGCCGTCGAAGCCGATGCCCTCGTCGAAGGCCTGTTCCAGCTCGGCGGGGGCCACGGCGACGGACTTGAGGAAGCCCAGCACGTCCGTGAACCACAGCCGTACGAACCGGATGTCGCGCTCCTCCAACGTCCGGAGCACGAACTCCTGCTGCTTGTCCATCTTCCGCTTCCCCATCCTTGCTGGTCAGGCCGCCTGTCCTCGTACCGCAGGAGGCGGTCGGGCACCTGAGCATCCCACCACAACACCATTTCGTGCGCGTTGCCGACCTTGATCGACCGGCCGTCCTCGGGCTGAACGGCTCGCGAACGGCAGGTGTCCTGCGCTGATGCCCATCTGCTGACCATCTTGCCTGCTCGGACTGACATTCGTAATGCCTGGCCCGGGGCACTTCGCACTCTTCCGCGGTCTTTGCTGTGGGCGCCCTGCGAGAACCCTTTCCTCCCCCACTACGATCAGCGGGTCCCGACCTTCCCGTCCCTTCCCCCAAAAGGACACACATCTCATGGGTTCCGCGAAGAACACCGGCAACGCGGCGCGCAAGGCCCGCATCGAGGAGATGCGGCGCGCCGAGCAGGTCCGCGAGCGACGCGCCAAGCTCGTGAAGATCGTGGCGAGCACGGTGGTCGCCGCAGGTCTCGTCATCGGCGGGGTCGCCGTCGTGCACGCGCAGTCCGGCAAGAAGGACAGTTCCGCGAGTGACTCCAAGAGCGGCGGTTCGGGGCACTTCGTGGCCGGCGCGGACGGCGTGGACACGTGGAAGGGGACGCTGGGCCGCACCCACGTCACCGGCACGGTGAACTACCCGATGCACCCGCCGGTCGGCGGCAACCACAACCCGGTCTGGCTGAACTGCAACGGCGACGTCTACGCCAAGGCCGTCAAGGACGAGAACGCGGTGCACGCGCTGGAGCACGGCGCGGTCTGGGTGACGTACAACAAGAAGGCCTCGGCCGCCGACGTCAAGGCGCTCGCGGCGAAGGTGAAGTCGACGCCGTACTCGCTGATGAGCCCGTACGACAGCCAGAAGGACCCGATCACGCTGTCGGCGTGGGGGCACCAGCGCACCGTGAAGAGCGCGAGCGACCCGGCCGTGAACAAGTTCTTCGAGAAGTTCGTGCAGGGCAGCCAGACGCCCGAGCCGGGTGCCGCGTGCACGGGCGGGCTGTCGCAGTGAGGCAGGTGGGACTGATCGCGGGGGCCGCGGCGGTGGCGCTGGTCGCGGCCGGCGCGATCACGTACGCGGTCGCCGAGGACGGCGGCGGATCGGCCAACTCCCCCACTCCTACGGCGGATTCGGCGGACGCCGGGTTCGCGCGGGACATGGCGGTCCACCACCAGCAGGCCGTCGAGATGTCGTACATCGTGCGGGACCGGACGAAAAACGTGGAAGTGCGGCGCCTCGCATACGACATCGCGCAGACGCAGGCCAACCAACGGGGCATGCTGCTGGGCTGGTTGGACCTGTGGAACCTGCCGAAGGTGTCGGCCGATCCGCCGATGACCTGGATGGGCATGGGTGACATGGCATCCGGTAAGGACGGCGCGCTGATGCCGGGGATGGCGACCAACACCGAGCTGAAGAAGCTGAATTCGCTGAGCGGCAAGTCCGCCGAGGTGTTCTTCCTGCAGCTCATGACGGACCATCACAAGGGCGGGATCCACATGGCCGAGGGGTGTGTGGAGAAGTGCCGGGTGGGGGTGGAGAAACGGCTGGCGCAGGGGATGGTCGACGCGCAGCAGTCGGAGATCCAGTTGATGGCCGGCATGCTCAAGGAGCGTGGCGCAAAAGCGCGTTCGTAAAGCACCCTCGGTCGTTCGTTACACGCCCGTAAGGAAAAAACCATCCAATTCGCCCTGCCTGACGGTTCCTTGGGTTTCTCTTGACTTTCGCGTTCCCCTGGCATGAACGGTTCATCGAAAGAGTGGCCCCACGTGTGATCCATCCGCGGACCTTCCCGCCGCAGGTTCCGTACGGATCGACGACGACCAACCACTCCATGCGTGGAACCGCATAGCAGGGGGTTTTATGAGATCCAATCGCGCCACCATGCGCGCCGGCGTGAGCATGGCAGCGACACTGCCCATGCTCGCCGGCGCTCTGGCGCTCGGTATACCCGCGGCGCACGCCGTGGACACCCCGGGCCGGGACGCTCTCGCGGGCACCAAGCCCGCGTGGGCGACGGCCAAGGCGGACAAGGGAGCGACCGCCGACAGCTCCAAGCTCTCCGCCCGGGTCTACCTCGCCGGCCGGAACGCCTCCGGCCTCGCGGCGTACGCCAAGGCCGTCTCCGACCCGGAGTCGGCTCAGTACGGCAAGTACCTGAGCGCGGCTCAGGTGCAGCAGCGCTTCGGCGCCACGACGGCCCAGGTGAGCGCCGTCAAGTCCTGGCTGAAGTCCGCCGGGCTGAAGATCACCGGCACCACGCAGCACTACGTCACCGTCTCCGGTGACGTGGCGGCGGTCGAGAAGGCGTTCAGCACCTCGCTGCACAACTACTCGAAGGGGTCGAAGACCTACCGCGCCCCGTCGAAGACGGCCTCCGCGCCGGACAGCCTGGGCGGTGCCGTCCTGACCGTCACCGGTCTCGACAACGCCCCGCACAAGGCGAACCACGACGACACGCTGCCGGGTCCGACCGCGGTGTTCAAGAACTCGGGGCCGTTCTCCTCGTACTACGGCTCCAACACCGCGACCACCCTGCCTTCGGCGTACGGCCAGAAGATCCCGTACGCGATCGAGGGCTACACCGGCAAGCAGCTGCGGGCCGCCTACGGCGCCGGCAAGTACACGGGCAAGGGCGTGCGCGTCGCCATCACCGACGCCTACGCCTCGCCGACCATCGCGTTCGACGCGGCCACCTACGCGAAGAAGCACGGCGACGCCACCTGGAAGACCAGTCAGCTGAAGCAGGTCCTGCCCAGCGACTACACGCACACCGGCGCCGACGAGTGCGACGCCTCGGGCTGGTACGGCGAGGAGACCCTCGACGTCGAGGCCGTGCACGCGGTGGCTCCGGACGCGAACGTCACGTACGTGGGCGCCGCCTCCTGCATGGACGACGACCTGCTCGACTCGCTGAGCAAGATCGTCGACAACCACCTGGCCGACATCGTCTCCAACTCGTGGGGCGACATCGAGGCCAACCAGACCCCGGACCTCGCGGCCGCCTACGACCAGGTGTTCCAGCTGGGCGCGGTCGAGGGCATCGGCTTCTACTTCTCCTCCGGTGACAACGGCGACGAGGTCGCCAACACCAAGGTGAAGCAGGTCGACACCCCGGCCAACTCGGCGTGGGTGACGGCGGTCGGCGGTACCTCCCTCGCCGTCGGCAAGGGCGACAAGTACCTGTGGGAGACCGGCTGGGGGACCGAGAAGGCCGCGCTGTCGACCGACGGCAAGAGCTGGACCGCCTTCCCGGGCGCCTTCACCTCGGGCGCGGGCGGCGGCACCAGCAAGACCGTGGCCGAGCCCTTCTACCAGAAGGGTGTCGTCCCGGACGCGCTCGCCAAGGCCAACAGCGCCACCGGCAACCGCGTGGTCCCGGACATCTCGGCGATCGCCGACCCGAACACCGGTTTCAAGGTCGGCCAGACGCAGACCCAGTCGGACGGCTCGGAGTCGTACAGCGAGTACCGGATCGGCGGCACTTCGCTCGCCTCCCCGGTGATCGCGGCGGTCCAGGCCCTGGCCCAGGAGGCGCGCGGCGGCAAGGCGATCGGTTTCGCCAACCCGTCGATCTACGCCAAGTACGGCACGAAGGTCTACCACGACGTGACCGACAACCCGACGGGCTCCGGCCTGGCGGTGGCGCGCGTGGACTTCGCCAACGGCTACGACGCCACCGGCGGCCTGCTGACCTCGGTCCGCAGCCTCGGCAAGGACAGCTCGCTGTCCGCGGTCAAGGGCTACGACGACGTGACCGGCGTGGGTACGCCCGCGAACGGCTACGTCGAGTCGTTCAGCCGCTCGCAGGGTCACCACTGACCCGGTAGGCGGTAAGCGAGTCACCTGTTGATGGGGTGGCGTGGGGTATACGACACCCCGCGCCACCCCATCGCGTCTCACTGACGATTACAGTGGACCCGTGCCTCCACTGAACTTCTGGTCGATCTATCAGCACGGCTTCGCCCGCGTCGCCGCCTGCACGGGCCACACCGTGATCGCGGACCCGCACGCCAACGCCGAAGCCGTCCTGCGCCACGCCCGCCGCTGCGACGAGGAGGGCGTCGCCGTCGCCGTCTTCGCGGAGCTGGGCCTGTGCGGCTACTCCATCGAGGACCTGCTGCTCCAGGACGCGCTCCTCGACCAGGTCGAGGAGGCGCTACGGGACGTGGTGACGGGGTCCGCGGACCTGCTGCCGGTGCTGGTCGTCGGCGCCCCGCTGCGGCACCGCAACCGGATCTACAACTGCGCGGTGCTCGTGCACCGCGGCCGGATCCTGGGTGTCGTACCGAAGTCGTACCCGCCGAACTACCGCGAGTTCTACGAGCGCCGCCAGATCGCCGACGGCGCGGACGAGCGCGGCGGGACGATCCGCGTCGGCGGGGAGGAAGTCCCCTTCGGCGTGGACCTGTTGTTCGCGGCCCAGGACGTCCCCTCCCTCGTGCTGCACACGGAGATCTGCGAGGACATGTGGGTGCCGGTGCCGCCCAGCGCCGAGGCCGCCCTGGCGGGCGCCACGGTCCTCGTCAACCTCTCCGGCAGCCCCATCACGGTCGGCCGCGCCGAGGACCGCAAGCTGCTGTGCCGCTCGGCGTCCGCGCGCTGTCTCGCCGCGTACGTCTACGCGGCGGCCGGCCTCGGCGAGTCGACGACGGACCTGTCGTGGGACGGCCAGGCCATGATCTACGAGAACGGTGTACTGCTGGCCGAGACCGACCGCTTCCCGCTCGGCGACGAGTACGCGGTGGCCGACATCGACCTCGACCTGCTGCGGCAGGAGCGGCAGCGGATGGGCACGTTCGACGACAACCGCCGTACGCACCGCGCGCGGACGGCCGACTTCCGGACGATCGCCTTCGAACTCGCCCCGCCGCTCACCGACTTGGGTCTCCGTCGGCGCCTGGAGCGCTTCCCGTTCGTGCCGGCCGACGCGGACCGGCTCGCGCAGGACTGCTACGAGGCGTACAACATCCAGGTCGAGGGCCTTCAGCAGCGGCTCGCGGCGATCGGCGGCCCGAAGGTCGTCATCGGGGTGTCGGGCGGCCTGGACTCCACGCACGCGCTGATCGTCGCCGCGCGCGCGATGGACCGCGCGGGCCGTCCGCGCAGCGACATCCTGGCCTGGACGCTGCCCGGCTTCGCGACGAGCGACCACACGAAGGACAACGCGCACGCGCTGATGCGGGCGATCGGCGTCACGGCCGCCGAGCTGGACATCACGCCGACCGCGCGCCTGATGCTGAAGGAGATGGGCCACCCCTTCGCCTCCGGCGAGCCGGTGTACGACATCACCTTCGAGAACGTGCAGGCAGGCCTGCGCACGGACTACCTGTTCCGCCTCGCCAACCAGCGCAACGGCATCGTGCTGGGCACCGGTGACCTGTCCGAGCTGGCGCTGGGCTGGTCGACGTACGGCGTCGGCGACCAGATGAGCCACTACAACGTCAACTCCGGCGTACCGAAGACCCTGATCCAGCACCTGATCCGCTGGGTGGTGAGCAGCGACCAGTTCGACGAGGAGACCGGCAAGATCCTCACCGCGATCCTCGACACGGAGATCAGCCCCGAGTTGGTCCCCGGCGAGGAGATGCAGTCGACGGAGTCGAAGATCGGCCCGTACGCACTGCACGACTTCACCCTGTTCCACGTCCTGCGCTACGGCTTCCGCCCGTCGAAGATCGCCTTCCTGGCGTGGCACGCGTGGCACGAGGCGGGGGCGGGGGCCTGGCCGCCGGGCTTCCCGGAGGCGAAGCGGGTGGCGTACGACCTGCCGGAGATCCGGCGGTGGTTGGAGGTCTTCTGCCGCCGCTTCTTCGGCTTCGCGCAGTTCAAGCGGTCGGCGATGCCGAACGGGCCGAAGGTTTCGGCGGGGGGTTCGCTGTCGCCTCGCGGGGACTGGCGGGCGCCTTCGGACGGGTCGGCTACGGCCTGGCTGCGGGACCTGGCGCGGTTCGACTAGTGCGGGCCACGGGGGTGCGCGGCCCTGGGGGCTCCCCCCAGACCCCCGTTTCCCACACCGACCGTAACGGGTAGTCGGGTGGGCAAAGGTCAGGACTGGAGTGCTGTCGCCTGTTCAGGTACGTGCGTCGCGACCAGCCGCTCGCGGCCACTCCCCGACACACCCCGGCGCCGGTCCACGCTCCACGCCGTGGCAGCAACTCCCAGCCCCAGTACGGCCAACAGCGCGCCGGCCACCGCAGGTGACGTAGCGCCGAAGCCTGCGGCAAGGGCGAGGCCGCCGATCCAAGCGCCGCCCGCATTCGCCAAGTTGAAAGCCGCCTGGTTCGCGGAAGAAGCCAACGAGGGGCCCGCAGAAGCCTTTTCCATCACCATCAGCTGGAGCGGGGAGCCCGTCACGAACGCCGCTACGCCCAGGAGGACGACCGACAGGGCCGCCGTCCACTCCGTGGTCATCAGGAGCGGAAACAGGGCCAGGACCGCACCCAGGGACACCAACCCGCCGAACAGCGTGCCCCGTAGGGAGTGGTCCGCGAGGCGGCCGCCCAGCAGGTTGCCTGCCGTCGCGCCCACGCCGAACAGGGCCAGCAGCAGCGTCACGCTGCCGTCGGCGAAGCCTGCCGCGTCCGTGAGCATCGGGGTGATGTAGCTGTACGCGGAGAAGAGCGCCCCGAAACCGGCCACTGTGGTGCCGAGGGCCAGCCATACCGGGAGCGACCTCAACGCCGCCATCTCGCGGCGCAGGCCCACCGCCGGGGCGTGTGCGTGGTCGTGCGGGATCAGCAGGGCCAGCGACGCTATCGCCGCTACGCCGATCACGCTGACGGCGAGGAACGTGGCCCGCCAGCCCAGGTGTTGGCCCATCAGCGTGGCCGCGGGTACGCCCACGATGTTGGCGACCGTGAGGCCCAGGAACATCAACGAGACGGAGCGCGCCTTGCGTTCGGGCGCGACCATCGTCGTAGCGACCACCGCTCCTACGCCGAAGAAGGCACCGTGCGGCAGGCCGCTCAGGAAGCGGGCGACGAGCAAGTAGTCGTAGTTCGCTGCGAAGGCCGACAGGGCGTTGCCCGCCACGAACAGGACCATCAGGCCGATCAGGACCGTGCGGCGGGACAGACGGGCGGTGACCGCCGCGAGGAGCGGGGCACCGATGACGACCCCCAGCGCGTACGCCGAGACCAGGTGTCCCGCCGTGGGGATCGAGACGTGGAGGTCGTCCGCGACCTCGGGCAGCAGGCCCATGATCACGAATTCGGTGGTGCCGATACCAAAAGCGCCGACGGCCAGAGCGAGCAGGGCCAGGGGCATGGAGGTGCCTGTGCCTTTCAAGGGAGAGCGGAGTTCCGTACAGCTTAAGTTCATTTACGGAACAAAGACTCCCAGGCCCGCTATTCCACGAGGTTAAGAGCTCGTGTCCAGGTTCACACGGGCCGCGATCGGGAGATGGTCGCTGCCGGTCCTGGGGAGTGTCCACGAGGTGACCGGGTCCACGCCCTGGACCATGATCTGGTCGATCCGCGCCATCGGGAACGAGGCCGGCCAGCTGAACCCGAAGCCGTCGCCCGCCGCGCCCTGGGTGGAGCGCATCTGGGAGGTGACCGCGTTCAGCGAGCGGTCGTTCATCGTGCCGTTGAGGTCGCCGAGGAGGATCTTCCGCTTGAGCGGCTCGGCGGCGATGGCCTCGCCGAGCGCGTCCGCGCTCGTGTCGCGCTGCCGTGCGGTGAAGCCGGCTTCGAGCTTCACCCGCACCGAGGGGAGGTGGGCGACGTAGACCGCGATCTGTCCCTCGGGGGTGGTGACGGTGGCGCGCATCGCGCGGGTCCAGCCGAGCTTTATGTCCACGGCCTTGACGCCGGTCATCGGGTCCTTGCTCCACAGGCCGACCGTGCCCTCGACCGCGTGGTACTTGTACGTCGACGCGAGCGCCTTCTCGTACGTCGGGACCGCCGAGGCCGTCAGCTCCTCCAGGGCGACGATGTCCGCGCCGGACGCCGCCACGTCACGGGCCGTGCCGGCCGGGTCGGGGTTGTCGGCGTTGACGTTGTGCGTGGCCACGGTCAGGTCGCCGCCGGTGCCGGTCTTGTCGCTGAGCAGCAGCCCGCCGAAGAGGTTCAGCCAGACGACCGCCGGGAGTACGACGGCGATCAGCGCGGTCGCCGACTTGCGGACCAGGCCGAGGATCAGCAGCAGCGGGATCGTGATCCCGAACCAGGGCAGGAAGGTCTCCGTGAGGCTGCCCAGGTTTCCGATCCGGTTCGGGATGCGCGAGTGCAGCAGCATGACCAGGGCGAGGACGATCGCCAGCGCGGCGAGGACCAGACCCCGGAGCCAGATCCTCCGGTCGCCCCGCCAGCCGTCGAACAGTCTGTTCCGCAGGCGCCGAAATCGGTTTCCGCGCGACTGGTCCCCCGAGCCGCCGCCGTCCGTCTCCGCCACATACGCCTGCTGTGCCATACCGTCGCCTCACTACCTGCCGTGCACACCATCGTCCCCGCGCCTACGACCCTAGGGGATGATCGGTTCCGATCCGCCGTCCCATGACGGCCGTACGGGGACGAGGACGAACAAGTCCGCACCGTGAGTTCCGGATACCGGCCCGTCGGGCGTGCTTGTGACGAGACGCGCACATACGGGCTCAGGCCGGATCGGCCTGGGAATCGGCCGGGCGCAGGGCCACCAGCACGGTGTCCACGAGGAGTTCGGACAGGCCCTCGGGGAGGTCGGCGTCGGCGCGCATGACGGTGCGCAGGAGCATCGGGCCGACCAGCATGTCGTTCATCAGCTCGGGGTCGAGGTCGGTGCGGAGTTCGCCGTTCTCCTGGGCCCGGCGCAGCCGCTCGACCTGCATGCGGCGGCGGGGTTCCACGACCGTCGCGTGGTAGGCCGCCCACACCTTCGGGGCGCTCTTCATCTGCGCGTACACGTTGTGCAGCAGGGCCGAGGAACGGGTCATCAGGCCGCGCTGGCGCAGTTGTTCCGCCATCGCGACGAGGTCGTCGCGCAGGGAGACGCCGGGCAGTTCGGGGTCCTGCGGCTCGGCCGCGCGGACGACGTCGACGAAGAGTTCCTCCTTGCCCGGCCAGCGGCGGTAGATGGTGGCCTTGCCGACTCCGGCGGTGCGGGCGATGCGCTCGATGGAGAGTTCGGCCAGTGGCACGCCTTCCTCCAGGAGCTTCATCACACCCTCCGTGATGGCGCGTTCGACGGCCTCACTGCGCGGGCGTCCCCTGGTGGGGGCACCCGGCTGAGTCCCGTTGTCGGCAAGGCTCACTTCACTCCGTCCCTTCGCTGTCACCCGTCCGCGTCTGTGGCGATTGTCGTCGCTATTCGCCCACGACGACCAACTCCTGCTCCTCCTTGCCCTCCTGGCGGACCGACGGCTTCCCGGGCAGGAAGAGGAAGGCGACCACCGCGCCGACCACCGCGACGCCCGCGCCGCACAGCGCGGTGACGTGCATGGCGTGCAGGAAGGCGTCGTTGGCCGGGCCGACCAGGGCCCTGCCCTGCGGGCCGAGCTTCGCGGCGACGCCGAGGGTGGCCTCGATGGACTCGCCGGCCGTGTCGCGGAGGGCGGCCGGCACCGAGCCGAGCTTGCCCTCGATGCCGTTGCGGTAGGCGGTGGAGAGCACCGAGCCGAGTACGGCGATGCCGAGCGCGCCGCCGACCTGGCGGAAGGTGTTGCTCAGCGCGGACGCGGAGCCCGCCTTCTCGCGCGGCAGGGCCTGCATGATGACGACGCTGGTCGGGGTCATGACGTGTGCCATGCCCGCGCCCATGAGGAAGAAGACGACCTCCAGGATCCAGATCGGCGTGTCCGACTTGAGGGTCGCGAAGGCGGCGAGCATCCCGGCGAGCAGCAGCAGGCCGACGCCGGTCGTGATCCGGTTGCCGAAGCGGTCGACGACCAGCCGGGCGCGCGGCGCGAAGATCATCTGCGCGGCGGCCAGCGGCAGCATCAGCAGACCGGTCTGCAGCGGCGAGTAGCCGCGCACGCTCTGGGTGTAGAAGACCGAGAAGAAGGTCACGCCCATCAGCGCGAAGAAGACCAGCGCGATGGCAGCGATCGCGGCCGAGAACGCCTTGTTCTTGAAGTACGTGACGTCGATCGACGGGTGGTCGCTGCGCTTCTCGAACCAGACGAACCCGGCGAGGACCACGACACCGGCGAGGATCGTCGACAGCACCTTGGGCGCCGTGAAGTCGGCCAGTTCGCCGCCCTCGATGATGCCGTAGACCAGGAGGACGAGGCCTACGACGGACAGGACGACGCCGATCGGGTCGAGGCGGCCGGGCCTCGGGTCGCGGGAGTCGGGGACCAGCCAGATCATCAGGGCGAGCGCGACGATCACGATGGGCACGTTGATCAGGAAGACCGAGCCCCACCAGAAGTGGTCGAGGAGCACACCGCCGGTGATCGGGCCGATGGCGATGGCGAGGCCGACGCCGCCGGCCCAGATGCCGATGGCCTTGGGCTGCTCGTCGCGCTCGAAGACGTTCATGAGGACGGCGAGGGTGGCGGGCATCACGAACGCGGCGCCGAGGGCCATCAGGGCGCGGAAGGCGATGAGCTGGTCGGGCGAGCCGGACTCGGCGGCCAGCGCGGAGCCGATGCCGAACACGAGGAGGCCACCGAGCAGGGTCTTCTTGCGGCCGAGCCGGTCGCCGAGGAGGCCGGCGGTGAACAGCAGGCCGGCGAAGACGAGGGTGTAGGCGTTGATCGCCCACTCCAGCTCGCTCTGTGTCGCGCCCAGGCCGGTCGGGGCCGGGGTGGAGATGGTCTTGATGGCGACGTTGAGGATCGAGTTGTCGAGCACCACGATCAGCAGGCTCAGCATCAGCACGCCGAGGATGGCCCAGCGGCGACGGTGCACCGCTTCGGGTATCCGGGTGCCCGGGACGGGTGGAGTGGTCATGCGGTCCAGACTAAGGAGTCCCGGACGAATTACGATACGGGACCGTCCCGTATCGTAAATATTTTACTCAGCCCTTACACAAGTCGACGTGACGGGGGTCCCTCTGGCCCTCAGTGGCACGAGGTGCCACCATGGAGGGGATCCGGGGACACCGTGAGGGTGCCTCGAGATGACTGAAGGAGCCGTTGCAATGACGCAGCTTTCGGCTGCCCAGACTGTGCGGAACAGTTCCTCCGACGGCAGCAAGGCGCTGTACGGAGGCAAGGGCACACGTCGTATCACCGTTCGCGACATCGCTCTCGCCAAGGAACGCGGCGAGAAGTGGCCCATGCTCACCGCCTACGACGCGATGACCGCGTCCGTCTTCGACGAGGCCGGGATCCCGGTCATGCTCGTCGGCGACTCGGCGGGCAACTGCCACCTCGGGTACGAGTCGACCGTGCCCGTCACGCTGGACGAGATGACCATGCTGTCCGCCGCTGTCGTGCGCGGCACGCAGCGGGCGTTGATCGTGGGCGATCTGCCTTTCGGGTCCTACCAGGAGGGTCCGGTGCAGGCGCTGCGCTCGGCGACCCGGCTGGTGAAGGAGGCCGGGGTCGGCGCGGTGAAGCTGGAGGGCGGCGAGCGGTCGCACGAGCAGATCCGGCTGCTGGTCGAGTCCGGGATCCCGGTCATGGCGCACATCGGTCTCACTCCGCAGTCCGTGAACGCGATGGGGTATCGCGTGCAGGGGCGCGGCGAGGAGGCCGCCCAGCAGTTGCTGCGGGACGCCAAGTCCGTGCAGGACGCGGGGGCGTTCGCGGTCGTACTGGAGCTGGTGCCGGCGGAGCTGGCGGCCGAGGTGACTCGGGTGCTGCACATTCCTACCGTCGGGATCGGGGCGGGGGCGGAGACCGACGCCCAAGTCCTGGTGTGGACCGACATGTTGGGGCTGACGGGCGGTCGGATGCCCAAGTTCGTGAAGCAGTACGCCGATCTGCGTGCGGTCATGGGCAACGCGGCGAAGGCGTTTGCGGAGGACGTGGTCGGCGGAACGTTCCCTCTTGAGGAGCACTCGGTTCACTGACCGGATCAGAGCCACTGCGGCACCAGGCAGCCCCGCCGATCTTCCCCCGTCGGCGGGGCTGCGGTGTCTTTGTCGGCGAGGTGTGGGTACCGACAGGTCCCTGTCGGTGAGATGTAGGTGTTCTGTCGGCAGGCCCTGGCACCGTCATCGGCATGACGCGAATCGACAACACTCCCAGCGGCACGGCAGTGACCGTGCGGGGGCTGGTCAAGCACTACGGCGAGACCAAGGCGCTGGACGGCGTCGACCTGGACGTCCGGGAGGGCACCGTGATGGGTGTGCTCGGGCCGAACGGTGCCGGCAAGACCACCCTCGTACGCATCCTGTCCACGCTGCTCGCCCCGACCGCCGGCGAGGCCGCCGTCGCCGGCTACGACGTCCTGCGCCAGCCCCGCCAGCTGCGCCGGGTGATAGGCCTCACCGGCCAGTACGCCTCCGTCGACGAGAAGCTCCCCGGCTGGGAGAACCTCTACATGATCGGGCGGCTGCTGGACCTGTCCCGCAAGGACGCCCGCGCCCGCGCCGACGAACTGCTGGAGCGGTTCTCGCTGACGGATGCCGCCAAGCGGCCCGCGAGCACGTACTCCGGCGGTATGCGGCGGCGGCTCGACCTGGCCGCCTCGATGATCGGGCACCCGCAGGTGCTGTTCCTCGACGAACCGACCACCGGTCTCGACCCGCGCACCCGCATGGAGGTGTGGGACGAGGTGAAGTCCATGGTCGGCGGGGGCGTGACCGTGCTGCTCACCACCCAGTACATGGAGGAGGCCGAGGCGCTCGCCTCCGAGCTGACCGTGGTGGACCACGGCAAGGTCATCGCGAACGGCGGGATCGACGAGCTGAAGGCGAAGGTCGGCGGACGGGCGTTGCGCATCCGGCCCGCCGATCCGCTGCAACTGCGGCCGCTGGCCCACGCGTTGGACGAGCTGGGCATCACCGGACTCGCCACCGTCACCGTCGACGTGGAGAGCGGCACGGTCCTGGTGCCGATCCTCAGCGACGAGCAACTGACCGCCGTGGTCGGCGCGGTGAGCGCCCGCGGCCTCACCATCGCCTCCATCACCACCGAACTGCCCAGCCTGGACGAGGTGTTCCTCTCCCTCACCGGCCACCGCGCCAGCGCCCCGCAGGACTCCGTGCCCACCCCCGACCGCGAGGAGGTCGCCGTATGAGCGCCGTCGCCGTGAATCCCGGCGCCGTCGCGTCGGACCCCCGTATCCCGCTGCGCAACCACCTGCGCCACACCGGCGCCCTGATCCGGCGCAATCTGCTGTGGATCCGGCAGGACCCGGAGTCGATGTTCGACGCCATCCTGTTCCCGGTCATCTTCACGCTGCTGTTCGTGTACGTCTTCGGCGGCTCGATCGGGCAGTCGCTGGGCGGCGGGCAGGAGGCGTACGTGCAGTACGTCGTGCCCGGCCTGCTCGCCATGATGGGGATGAACATGGCCCAGGGGGTGGGCACCGGCTTCAACACCGACTTCCACACCGGGGTCATGGACCGGTTCCGGTCGCTGCCCATCGGTCGGGCCTCGGTGCTGATCGCCAAGATCTCGGTCGAGATGATGCGGATGCTGGTCGCTTCCGCCGTGCTGATGGTCGTCGGTGTCCTCGTCGGCTTCCACATCCACCACTGGCTCGGCATGTTCGCCGCGATCGGGCTGTCCGCGGTGTTCGGCTCGGCCCTGATGTGGGTGTTCCTCACCCTCGGCGTGACCATGAAGAGCGCGCAGTCCGTGCAGGCCATGGGCTTCCTGGTGCTGATGCCGCTGCAGTTCGGCTCGTCGATCTTCGCGCCGACCGGTTCGATGCCGGGCTGGCTGCAGAACTTCACCGACTACAACCCGCTCTCCGCCCTGGCGGACGCGGCCCGCGGGCTGATGGTGGGCGGCCCGGTCGCCCACGGCACCTTGCTGACCCTCGCCTGGTCGGTGGGGCTCACCGCGGTGATGGCCCCGATCTCGATCTACAAGTTCCGCACCAAGACCTGACCGGGCCATGCGTCCCGTCCCAGCGGGTTCGTACCGGCTCACACCAGGGCGGCGGCCTCCTTCGCGGAGAGGCTGCCGCCTTCGGCGTACCCGGCCGCGCACGCCTCGTAGGCCGCGTCGCCGAGCGCGCCGCGCGCGTGCTGTTCGGCCTGGCGGTAGACCTCGCGTTCCATGAAGGTCCGGACATGCCCGGGCGGCAGCAGCGCCTCCGCCGCGACGAGGCAGCGGACGCCGTCCCGGGCCCGGCCGCCACCGTCGAGCTCGGCGAGGGCGACCGCGGCGATCCCCAGGTACAGCGAGGTCATGTGCGGGGCGATGGCCTCGGACAGCGGGTCACCGGCCCGTTTCAGCGCCTTGCGAATCTTGTCCACGGACTCCTCGTACTCGCCGTCCAGCGCCGCCACCCAGGCCTCCGAGCCGAGGATGAACGCATCGAAGACGATGAAGTGCGCGATGTGGAACTCCTCGCGCAGCAGGCGCAGTTCCTCGCGCGCCTCCGGGATCCGGCCGGACGTGGCGAGGCGGCTCGCGAGGAACATCCGGGCGGCGGGCATCGCCTCGCTGCTCGCGCCGTGCGGCCGGTCGATGACCTCGCGCAGGATGCGCTCGCCGCGTTCGAACTCGCCCTCCTCGATGAGCACACTGCCGAGCCGGGCACCGAGCACGGCCGTCTGCCCGTGGGCGCCGAGCCGTTCGGCGTGTTCGATCGCGGCCTCGTAGTCGACGGCGGCGAGCCGGTACTCGCCGATGCGCTCCCGGGCCTCGGCGCGGGCGGAGAGCGCCTCGGCGACGCCCCAGGTGTCGCCGAGGCGGCGGAAGATCTCCAGTGACTCGTCGGCGTCCCGGGCCGCGTCGCCGGCCCAGTCGGTACGGTTGGCGAGCATGTTGGCGCGCATCTGGAGGGTGGTGGCGAGCTCCCACTCCATACCGGGGGTGGTCCGGCAGGTGTGGACGTCGGCGTCGAGGATCTCGGGCAGCCGCTCCACGCTGCCGCTCAGCATCACGGCGAAGAACCAGAACATGCCGGGCGTACGGCAGGTCTGCGGCAGGCCCGGTTCGTAGACCTCGGCGATGAGGCGCAGTTTCTCCTTCGCGGCCGGTGTCTCCCAGGCGTCCAACTCCGTGTCCATGCAGGCCAGATGTGCTAGATGGACTCCGCGCCGGGCCTCGGCGAGGAGTTCTCCGGTGAGCGGGGGCGGGACGTCGGTACAGCGCTGCCAGACCGGGGCGGCGCGCTGGAGAGGGGCGGCGAAGGGGTTCGGCCCCAGGGCCATGACCTCGGCGCACCAGTTGCGGGCCTCCATACGGACGTCGCGCATCTGCCAGTACCAGATCAGCGACAGGACGAGACAGATGGCCTCCTGTTCGTCGCGCTCGGCGACGGCGTGCCGCAGCGCGGTGCGGAGGTTCTCGTACTCGCGCTCCAGCCGCTCCACGGCGGCGAGTTGGCCGGGGCCACGCAGCAACGGGTCGGTGGTGCGGGCGAGTTCGCGGTAGTACGTCAGATGGGCGCGCTCGGCGCGAGGGCGGCGGCCGGCCTCGTCGAGCCGTTCGCCCGCGTACTCGGCGACGGTCTCCAGGAGCCGGTAGCGCATCTCCCCGTCTCCCGAAGGGGCCGCCACCACAAGGGACTTGTCGACCAGGGAGCCGAGCGTCTCGAACGCGACGGGCCCGCACACGGCCTCGGCGGCGGCGAGGTCGCAGCCGCCGGCGAAGACGGACAGGGTGCTCAGCACGTCCCGTTCGTCCGCGTCGAGCAGGTCCCAGGACCAGTCGACGACGGCCCGCAGGGTCTGCTGGCGGGGCAGGAGCGTACGGCTGCCCGAAGTGAGCAGCCGGAAGCGGTCGTCGAGCCGGTCGGCGATCTGACGCGGCGTCAACATCCGCAGCCGGGCCGCCGCCAGCTCGATGGCCAGCGGCATCCCGTCGAGCCGTCGGCAGATCTCGGCGCAGGCCTCGATGTCGTCCTCGACCGCGAACCCCGGCCGGGCCGCCGCGCCCCGTTCGGCGAGCAGCCGTAGCGCGACGGGGTCGGGCAGGGGCTCCACCGGGCGCAGCAACTCCCCCGGTACGCCCAGGGGTTCGCGGCTGGTGGCGAGCACGGTGAGCTCGGGGCAGCGCTCCAGCAGGGCCTCCACGAGGCGGGCGGCGGCGTCCACGACGTGCTCGCAGTTGTCGAGGACGATCAGCATCCGGCGCCGGCCGCAGTGCTCGGCGAGCCGCTCCACGGGGTCGTCGTGCCGCTCTCCCCCGGCGGCCCGGATCGCCTCGGCGCCGGCGCCGTACATCACGGTCTCGCGCGCCCCGAGGGCGGTGAGCACGGCCTCCGGTACGGCCTCGGGGTCGTCGACGGGGGCGAGTTCGGCCAGCCACACGCCGTCCCGCGACGCGTACCGCACGCGTTCGGCGGCCTCCTGCGACAGCCGTGTCTTCCCGGCCCCGCCCGGCCCGAGCAGCGTCACCAGCCGGGCCGCCGCGATGTCCCCGCGGATGGCCTCGATGTCGGCCTCCCGGCCGACGAAGGAGGTGAGGCGGGCGCGGAGGTTGCCGGGGGGTGGGACGGCGTGGTCCGCGGGGGCGTCGGTGCCGGGCCGCCCGTGATCGGCGTCGCCGACGGTCGTGCCGTGAGCACCGGACGCGTTGCCGTCGCCCGGTCCGCCGGTGCGGTCGTGGGCGCCAGGTCCGCCGAGGCCGGCACGACCGCCGAGCCCGCCGGGTCCCGCGGCGCCACCACTGCTCCCCTCACCACCGGGACTGAGCAACTCCCCGTGCAGCGCCCGCAGTTCGGGCCCCGGGTCGGAGCCCAGCCGGTCCGCCAGCAGCTGTCGTACGTCCTCGTAGGCGGCCAGTGCCTCCGCCGTGCGGCCGGTGGCTCGGAGGGCCTGGAGACGGAGGGACTGGAGGGGTTCGTCGAGGGGGTGGGTATCGCACAGGGCGGTCAGTTCGGGCAGGGCGGTGTCCGCGTCGCCCAGGGCCAGGGCCGCCGTCAGGCGGGCGCGGCGGGCGTCCAGGTGACGGGTCTCCCAGCGGGCCGCCTCCGCCGTACGGTCGGGGAGGTCCGCGAGGGCCGGGCCGCCCCACAGTGCCAGCGCGTCGTCCAGGGCCTCGGCCGCCTTCGCGGGGTTGCCGTCGGCCAGCGCCCGCAGCCCCTCGCCGGTCAGCCGCTCGAAACGGTGCAGGTCGATGTCGTCGGCGGCGACGGCGAGCCGGTAACCGCTCTCCGTGGAGCCGATCGCGTCCGCGCCGAGTGCCCGGCGCAACCTGCCCACCAGCGCCTGCAGTGCGCCCGTCGCGTCGGCGGGCGGGTCGGCGCCCCACACCTCGTCCACCAGGAATCTCGCGGGCACGGCCCGGTCGGGCCGCAGGGCGAGCACGGTGAGCAGGGCGCGCAGCCGCGCCCCGCCGACCGGGACAGGTGTGCCGTCGGGACGGAGTGCCTGGGTGGTGCCGAGAATGCGATAGCGCACGGGGTCCATTGTCTCTGGTGGCGACGGAAGCGGTCACGGGGTTGGGGCGGCGCGGCGCCGGGCACGGCGTACGGGAGCCGCCGTCCCCGAGGGGTGACGGGGTCGCGGATCGCGTGCCAGAGTCCCATGCGCCCACCTTCCCCGGAACCGGTGGCCACCCGCGAGACGTTTTCCCCTAGTGCCCGGTACCGTCGGGCTTCGCGATCCACCGACCCCCAGCAGGGAGCCCGCCCCCATGACCGCCACCACCACCCGCCCGAGCGACCGGCGGATCAGTCCCGTCTTCCTCGGGATCCTGGCCGTCACGGCGGTGACCGGCTGGGCCACCTGGACCGGGTTCGCCGAGAAGCCGGGCATCGCCGTGTTCCTGTTCGTGACGGCCGCGTGGATCGTCTCCCTGTGTCTGCACGAGTACGCGCACGCGCGCACCGCGCTGCACAGCGGTGACATCTCGATCGGCGGGAAGGGCTATCTGACCCTCAACCCGCTGAAGTACACGCACGCGCTGCTCAGCATCGTGCTCCCGGTGATCTTCGTCATCATGGGCGGCATCGGGCTGCCGGGCGGCGCGGTGTTCATCGAGCGGGGCCGTATTCACGGCCGCTGGAAGCACAGCCTGATCTCGGCGGCGGGCCCGCTGACGAACGTACTGTTCGCGGCGGTCTGCACGGCCCCGTTCTGGCTGCACGCCCTCGACGGGGTGCCGGCCGAGTTCCAGTACGCGCTGGCCTTCCTGGCCCTGCTCCAGGTGACCGCGGCGATCCTGAACTTCCTGCCGGTGCCGGGCCTGGACGGCTACGGCGTGATCGAGCCCTGGCTGTCGAACGACATCAAGCGGCAGGTCGAGCCGTTCGCGCCGTTCGGTCTGCTGTTCGTGTTCGCGCTGCTGTGGGTGCCGTCGATCAACCGGGAGTTCTTCGACATGATCGACGCGATCCTGCGGGGCCTGGGCGTCAGCGACTGGGCGACGTCGTACGGCTACAGCCTCTACCAGTTCTGGCGCTAGGAAAGGTCTTGGGCCGCGCGTCCGCGCTTGAGGTAGTACCAGCACATGTTGGACGAGAGGCCCGCGAGCAGTACCCACACGATGCCGATCCAGCTGCCCTCCACGAAGGAGACGACCGCGGCCGCCACGGCGAGCAGGCAGACGACGAGGGCGTAGAGGGCGAGGCGGGGCATGGGATCGGCTCCTGTCGGCGGAACGTGGGGGACGCTGATGCGGTTGGTCGCCACCAGTGTCCCCCACCCGCTCAGACGTCCGTGACGCGCAGCCCCGCGTGTGCCTTGTAGCGGCGGTTGACCGAGATCAGGTTCGCGACCAGGGACTCCACCTGGTGGGCGTTGCGCAGCCGGCCCGCGAAGACGCCCCGCATGCCGGGGATGCGGCCGGCCAGCGCCTGGACGATCTCGACGTCGGCCCGCTCCTCGCCGAGGACCATGACGTCCGTGTCGATCTCGGCGATCTCCGTGTCCATGAGCAGTACGGCCGACAGGTGGTGGAAGGCGGCGGCGACCCGGGAGTCCGGCAGCAGGGCGGCGGCCTGTTCGGCGGCGCTGCCCTCCTCCGGCTTCAGCGCGTAGGCGCCCTTCTTGTCGAAGCCGAGCGGGTTGACACAGTCGACGACGAGCTTCCCGGCCAGTTCCTCGCGCAGCGACTCCAGCGTCTTGCCGTGGCCGTCCCAGGGCACGGCGACGATCACGACGTCACTGCGGCGCGCGGTCTCCGCGTTGTCGGCGCCCTCGACACCGTGGCCGAGTTCGTCGGCGGCTGCCTGCGCGCGCTCGGCGGCGCGGGAGCCGATGATCACCTTCTGGCCGGCCTTGGCGAGCCGGTAGGCGAGGCCCTTGCCCTGCGGCCCGGTCCCGCCGAGCACGCCGACCACCAGTCCGGAGACGTCGGGGAGATCCCACGGGTCCTTGGCGGGGGCCTTCGCCGGAGGCGTCGCGGGGGTCTGTGCAGCACTGTCGGTAGAGGTCATGGGCCGACTTTACGTCCGCCTCCGCACCCGTATCGGCTCAGGTGAGGTCCGTCACGGGCACCCGCGAGAACGTGATCGTCTCGTACGCCCCGAAGTCCCCGGTCTCGTAGAGGAGTCCGACCGTGTCGTCGTCGACGCGGACGAGGTCGGAGTAGGCGGCGGGCAGGCCGTCGACCGTGAACACCGGGCGCCAGGTGGTGCCGCCGTCGGCCGAGGCGCGCAGGGTCATCAGGGCGCGGGCGGCCGGGTCGCCGGGGCCGGAGTACAACAGCACGTCGGGATCGCGGAGTTGGAGGACGCCGGCCTCGCAGACGGGGGCGGCGAGACCGGCCTGCGGGCGGAACGGCTTGACGAGGGTCCTCCCGCCGTCCTCGGAGTACGCGTCGGCGCGGTTGCCGGGGGACGGGGAGTCGTTGCGGGTGTTGAAGTAGACGCGCCCGTCCGGGAGTTCGGCGGCGGTGGTCTCGTTGCAGTTGATGTAGCCGTCGGTGTTCTCGTCGACGTAGCCGAGGTACCAGGTCTCGCCGCGGTCGTCGCTGAGCAGGCAGTGGCCGCTGTTGTACTCGGCCTCGTTGCCGACGTCGGTGCCGGTGGGCGGGATCGTGTGGTTGCCGGGGACGACCACCCGGCCGGTGCTCAACTGGATCGCGTGCCCGGGGGTGGTGGCGTACCAGCGCCACTCGGGCTTCTTCACCTGCTCGGTGATCTCCTTCGGACTCGACCAGGTGACCCCGTCGTCGTCGCTGTAGCGCACCCACACCCGCCGCCCGTCGGCCGCCTTCACCTTGCCGCGCAGGATGGCGTCCTCGCTCGCGGAGGCGGCGGAGCGGACGTGGACGAGCAGGATGCGGCCGGTGTCCAGGACGACGGGGGCCGGGTTGCCCGCGAGGTCGGTGGCGTTGTCGGCGGCGACGGTCTGCGGGCCCCAGGTGCGCCCGCCGTCCGTGGAGCGGCGCAGGACGATGTCGATGTGGCCGTAGTCGCTCGCGGAGGCGACCCGGCCCTCGCAGAACGCGAGGAGGGTACCGGCGCGGGAGACCACGATCGCCGGGATCCGGTAACTCGCGTAGCCCCCTTGGCCCGCGCGGAAGGGGACGGTGACGTCTGCGGTGTCCGTCATGGGGTGGCTCCTCGTGCGACGTGCGGCCGATGAGCCCGCACCTTCCCCAAGTTGGGCGAATTCGCGGTGAACTCCACGTCACGAGTGGCCGGTTGCGGCAGGATGCGCGGACATGGACGCCGTACGGGTCGCGCTGCTTCGCGAAGTGCTCGCCGGGACCGAGTGGTTGGGGGCCACGCGGCGGTTCGCGGGGGTGCTGCGCGGGTCGGTGGTGGCGCACGGGGGCGGGCTGCTGCTGGTGGGCACGCCCGCGTACGAGCCGTGGCATCTCGCGGCGCATCTGGTCGACGAGGCCGCCTGGTCGGGCACACCGGAACTGGCCCCGACTCTGGTACGGCATGACGCGCGACCCTCCAACCCGGCCCATCTGGCCGTCGGACTCGGCCGGATCGAGGCGGCCCGGCGCGGCGAGACACTGCTCGTCGTGTCGCCGGAGGGGCCGGGTGATCCGCTCCTTGAACGGGTGCACGACGCCCGCCGGGCCGGGGCGACCGTCCTCTCCCTCGGCTCCGAGGACCGTGAACTGGCGTCCCTGGCCCATGAGTCGCTCGCCGTACCGGACGGCACGGACCTGGACCTCGACACCGTGCAGCATCTGGTGAGCGCGGCGGCCGGGGAGAACGTGTTGCCGGCGGCGCGGGGGCGGAGGCGGTTCCGGGACCGACTCTCCCGTCTCACCGACCAGTTGACGGCCCCGCCGCCCGCCCGCTGGTAGGGAGCCTGAAATCCGGTTGCCAGGCCCTCCCCCGGCCCCGACCATTGCCCCTCGTGACCGACAGCACCGCTCCCCCTGCCCGCCTCCGCGCCCTCCTCCCCGACCTCGCCCCCTGGCACGCCTCCGCCGACTTCCGCCGGCTCTGGGTCGCGGGCCTGATCTCGAACTTCGGGAACTTCCTGTCCTTCGTCGCGCTCCCGGTCCAGCTCAAGGAACTCACCGGTTCCGCCGCGGCGGTGGGCGCGATCGGTGCCGTGGAACTCGTGCCGTTGATCGTGTTCGGGCTCTACGGCGGTGCGCTCGCCGACGCGTGGGACAAACGGAAGCTGATCGTGTGGACCGAGGTCGGGCTGGGCGTGCTGTGCGGGGCGCTGCTGCTCAACTCGCTGCTGCCGGCGCCCGCCGTATGGCCGCTGTATGTGATCGCGGCGCTGACCTCGGTGCTCGGTTCGGTGCAGCGGCCCGCGCTGGACTCGCTGTGGCCGCGGATCGTGGCCCACGAGCACATGACGGCCGCGTCGGCGCTCAACTCCCTGCGCTGGACGGTCGGCGGGGTCGTCGGACCGGCGCTGGCGGGTGTGGTGGTGGCGTTCGCGGGGCTGCCCTACGCGTACGCGGCGGACACGCTGACGTTCGTCGTGTCCGTGGTCCTGATCTTCCGGATCGCCGCCTCCCCCGGCGCCCACGAGGCGCAGAAGCCGTCGCTGCGGTCGATCGCGGAGGGCGCCCGGTACGCGTGGAGCCGCAAGGAGCTGCTCGGTACGTACGCGATCGACCTCGCGGCGATGTTCTTCGCGATGCCGCTGGCGGTGCTGCCGTTCCTCGCGGACGACCTGCACGCCGAGTGGGCGCTGGGGCTGATGTACTCGACGGTCCCGGCGGGCGCCCTGCTGGTGAGTGTGACCAGCGGCTGGACCTCGCGGATCCACCGGCACGGGCGGATGGTGGTGCTGGCCGCCGCGCTGTGGGGCGTGGCGATCGCCTGCGCGGGTGCCGTGGGCAACGTATGGCTGGTGCTGCTGTTCCTCACCGTCGCGGGCGGCTGCGACATGGTCAGCGGCATTTTCCGCGCGGTGATCTGGAACCAGACGATCCCCGACGAGCTGCGCGGCCGGCTCGCCGGGATCGAGCTGCTGTCCTACTCGGTGGGCCCGCAGCTGGGCCAGGTCAGGTCCGGTGGCATGGCCGCGCTGTCCGGGGTGCGGACCTCGGTGTGGGCGGGCGGGCTGACGTGCGTGGGCGCGGTGGGGCTGCTGGCCGCAGGACTGCCGAAGCTGATGTCGTACGACGCGAGGACGGACGAGCACGCGCTGCGGCTGAAGGAGCAGCGCGCCGCCGACGCCACTGCCAGTGCCTGATCAGTCCTCGTCGGCGCTCCCCTTCGTGGCGTCGTGCCACTTGGGGTCGTTCTCCCACTCCAGGTTGCGCTCGCGGGCCGTCTCCATCGCGTGCTCGGCCTCCGCGCGGGTGGCGTACGGCCCGAAGCGGTCCTTGGCGGGGCACTCCGGCCCCTCCTCGACCTTCTTGTGTTCGAGGCAGTAGTACCACTCGCCGGGCTTCCCGACCGTGCGCTTCTTGAACAGGGCCATCAACGGCTCCTTTCCCTACGGCCATGTTCCCCCATGTCCGCTGGTTAGACTCGCTGGCATGTCTGGCCAGTCGCTGCTCGTACCAGGGGAGCTCTCTCCCACCCGTTCCGTGCCCGGAAACATCCGTCGCCCCGAGTACGTCGGCAAGCCCGCGCCGACCCCGTACACCGGGCCGGAGGTGCAGACGCCCGAGACGATCGAGGCGATGCGGATCGCCGGGCGGATCGCCGCGCGAGCGATGGCGGAGGCCGCGAAGGTCATCTCGCCGGGTGTGACCACGGACGAACTCGACCGGGTGGCGCACGAGTACATGTGCGACCACGGCGCCTATCCGTCCACGCTCGGCTACCGCGGCTTCCCCAAGTCCCTGTGCACCTCCCTCAACGAGGTGATCTGCCACGGCATTCCGGACTCCACGGTGCTGCGCGACGGCGACATCATCAACCTCGACGTGACGGCGTACATCGGCGGGGTGCACGGCGACAACAACGCGACGTACCTGGTCGGCGACGTCGACGAAGAGTCCCGACTCCTGGTGGAGCGCACCCGCGAATCCCTCGACCGCGCGATCAAGGCGGTCAGGCCGGGCCGCCAGATCAACATCATCGGCCGGGTCATCGAGTCGTACGCCAAGCGCTTCGGGTACGGCGTGGTCCGGGACTTCACCGGCCACGGCATCAACACCTCGTTCCACTCCGGCCTGATCGTCCCGCACTACGACAGCCCGCACGCGACGACGGTCATCCAGCCCGGGATGACGTTCACCATCGAGCCGATGCTGACGCTGGGGACGCACGAGTACGACATGTGGGACGACGGGTGGACGGTCGTCACGAAGGACCGGAAGCGGACGGCGCAGTTCGAGCACACGTTGGTGGTGACGGAGACGGGGGCGGAGGTTCTCACGCTGCCGTAGCACCCCGGGACCACCTCGGGACCCGTCCTCTGCTGAGGGCGGGTCTTTTCTTGTACGCTTTTACCGACAGAATGTCGGCAACCCGTTGACAGCATGTGGAGGCCGAGACCTTCACCTTCATGAGCGACCTGCTCGGCGACCGGCTGGGCGTGGCCGCGTACGCCCGCTACACCGAGCAACTGTGGTTCGTGTACGAGGCGTTGGAGACCGGTGCCGAGCGGCTGGCGGCGGATCCGGTGGCCGGGCCGTTCATTCGGGGCGAGTTGTTCCGGCTGCCCGCGCTGGAGCGGGACCTTGAGCATCTGCGGGGTGCGGACTGGCGGGCGGGGTTGACTGCGCTTCCCGCGACGCGGGCCTATGCGGACCGGGTCCGGGAGTGCGCGGAGTCGTGGCCGGCCGGGTACATCGCCCATCACTACACGCGTTACCTCGGGGACCTCTCCGGCGGGCAGATCATCCGGGACAAGGCGGAGCGGACGTGGGGGTTCTCGCGGAAGGGGGACGGGGTGCGGTTCTATGTTTTCGAGGGGATCGGCAATCCGGCGGCGTTCAAGCGGGCGTTCGCGTTGAACACGGGGGTGTTCCGGGCGTTGGGGGAGGAGTTTCCTCTGTCGGCGTGACTCTGGGCCTCACAGGAAGCGCAGTCACTCCATCGCCGGGCCGTACCTGTTGATGGGCTTTCCGCAGGTGACGGCAGAGGATCTCGTATTGACGGAGACTCCCACGGGCAACATCTGGATGGAGCGAAGGCTTGAAGTCGCCCACTATCGGGCGCTCTTCGACGATGCGCGCACCGCTGCGCTGCCGCCGACGGAATCACTCGCACTCATCCGTCGCACTGCCAAGGAGTACGGTCAATGACCCACGAAGGCCACGAAACCTCGCGTCCCGGGACAGCGATATGACGTAAGAGCAGCTACAGCGGCGGCCAGGGCGAATGCCTCGAACTCGCCCCCGATATCCCCGCGTTCGCCCCCGTCCGCGACAGCAAGACCCCCGCCGGCCCAGTCATCCCGTTCGGCCGCCACGCCTGGCGCGCCTTCGTCGCACACCTCGGCTGAGTCTCAGCGCTCCAGAAAGACCCTGCCGCCGACCTCGACCCAACCCCCGGGCTGCGGAGCCGTAAGGATCTGCGACCCCGCACCCTGAGTGATGTTGAGAGCGCGGCCCAACTGGTCGGTCAGCAACAACGCCGCCGCGCCCGTCGCCTCGTCCTCGTGGATGCCGTCGTCGCGGCCGGGGAAGGCGCGGGCGCGGACGCGGCCCGCTGCCTCGTCCTCCCAGGCCCAGGCGTAGATCCACTCGCCGGGCGGGGGCACGGGCAGGGCGTCGACCTCGGTGGCGGTGGCGTACTGGCGCAGGGTGCGCGGCGGGGCCCACTCCGGGAGCGCCTCGATCCAGCTGAACTCGCCGTCCAGGCGGGCGCCGACTATGCCTGCGGGCGTGACCAGTTCGGGTATGTCCAGGAGCCAGGCCGTGCCGACGCAGGGGTGGCCGGCGAAGGGCAGGCGCAGGGTGGGGGTGTAGATGTCGATGACTCCGCGCTCGGGGTCGTCGACGAACACCGTCTCGCTGAAGCCGAGTTTCCCGGCGAACAGCTGTCGCTCGCCCGGGTCCGGCATGACGGAACCCTCGCGGACGACGCCGAGTTCGTTGCCGTATCCGCCGCTGGGGCCGCAGAAGACACGCAGTACGTCGTAGTCAGTCACGGGGGAATTGAAGCATCACATCGGCGGCCAGGTCGTCCCAGGTGGCCAGGCCGCCGGTGAGGGGGCAGCTACCGGTGCGCGCGTCGTAGGGCAGCGCGGACAGCGCCTCGCCGAATCCCCTTTCCAGGGTGGCCCGTTGGCGTGTGGGGTACTCCGCGGGGCGGCTCATGCGCTGTTCGTGCGCCTCGGTCAGTTCATCGGCGGTACGGCGCCAGTCCGGCTCGTCCGGTACGCGGCACAGCACCATGCACACCGGTTGCGCGCCCTCCGCGAGCGCGGCCACGGCGCGGTCGTGGCCGTCGAGGATCAGCCAGCCGTCGAGGAAGGTCACCCCCAGACGAACCGACGGCCGCGCTCGACCTCCGGCACCAGGAACTGGTGCTGCGGCTGTGCCGGGAAAGGGCGCACGCCGGGGACGCGGTGGTCGTGGCGCTGCACGATCTGGCGCCGGCCGCCGGGTGACGTTTTCACCGAGGAGTTGCTCTCGGACGTCTACGACCAGCCGGTTGAGGTGTTTCCGCATCCGCGCACGGGGGCGGCCGTCGTGGCTCCACGGCACCACGCTTGACCTTCCCTTGACCATTCCTTGCCATGCGCTTTCCGCCATCGAGATCAAGCCGTGTCTGTGATTTTTCTGTGATCAGTGAATACCCACCCGGGCGGGTATGAGTGAGGTAAGCCTCAGGTAAGTTAGGGCAGCCTCACCACACTGCCTCACCAGACACTCCCGCTTGGAGCCTGCATGCGTGCCGTCCGACTTCCCGTCGTCACCGCTGTCGCCGCCGCGGCCGCACTGACCGCCGTCACGGCGTGCACCGCGAAGAGCGACGCCAAGGACGGCGACGCGATCCAGGTCACCGCGGCCGACTCCAAGTGCACGACCTCGACCAAGTCGATCCCGGCCGGCCAGGTCACGCTGAAGATCGAGAACACCGGCTCGAAGGCGACCGAGGTCGAGATCCTCTTCCCGGACGACCGGATCGTCTCCGAGAAGGAGAACATCGGGCCGGGCACCAAGTACACGCTCACCGCAGAGGTGAAGGCGGGGTCGTACGAGATCGCCTGCCGGCCCGGGATGAAGGGCCACGGTGTGCGGCAGAAGCTGACCGTCACCGGTGGCTCGGTCGCCAAGCGCGATCCGAAGCTGGACGCGGCCGTCGCCGCCTACCGCGAGTACGCGCAGAACGAGGCCGACGCGACGATCCCGAAGGTGGAGACGTTCGTCAACGCCATCAAGGCGGGCGACCTCACCGCCGCCAAGAACGCCTACGCCCCCTCCCGCGTCGGCTGGGAGACCACCGAGCCGATCGCCGAGTCGTTCGGGGACATCGACCCCAAGACCGACACCCGCGTCAACGACCTGGAGAAGGGCCAGAAGTGGACCGGCTGGCACGCGCTGGAGAAGGCCCTGTGGGTGGACAAGAAGGTCGGCACCGCGCAGAAGGCCCTCGCCGATGAGCTGCTCACCGATCTGAAGGACTGGCAGAAGCGGGTCGGCAAGGCGGAGATCACCCCGACCTCCATGGCCAACGGCGCCAAGGAACTCCTCGACGAGGTCGCCACCGGCAAGGTCACCGGCGAGGAGGACCGCTACTCGCACACCGACCTGAGCGACTTCAAGGCCAACGTCGACGGCGCCGAGAAGGCGTACGAGCTGCTGAAGCCGGTCGCGCAGAAGAACGACGCGGCGCTGACCACCGAGCTGGACAAGCAGTTCGCCGCGATCGACACGCTGCTCGACAAGTACCGCTCGACCACGACCTCGGACGGCTTCGTGCCGTACGACAAGGTCACCAAGGACCAGCGCAAGGAACTGTCGGACGCGGTCAACGCCCTCGCGGAGCCGCTGTCCAAGCTCGCCGCCGCCGTTGTGAAGTAGGCCTGAAATGACCGAAGTTCAGGAGAGCGAAGTCCAGCAGAGCGGTTCGCCGTCCCGCCGTTCGCTGATCGGCTGGGGCGGTGCCGGGCTCGCGCTCGGTGCCGTCGCGGCCGGTGGCGCGGTCGCGATGACCCGGGTCGGTGAGGACGTCGATCCGGCGGGCGCCGACACCGGTGCCGCGGTCGCCTTCCACGGCGCCAACCAGGCGGGCATCGCCACGCCCGTGCAGGACCGGCTGCACTTCGCCGCGTTCGACGTGAAGACCGACGACCGCGCCGAGTTCGTGCGGATGCTGAAGGACTGGACGGCCGCCGCCCGGCGGATGACCGGCGGACACGCGGTCGGCGAGGGGGCCTACGGCGGGCTCGCCGAGGCGCCGCCGGACGACACCGGTGAGGCGCTGGGGCTGAAACCCTCGCGGCTGACCCTCACGATCGGCTTCGGGCCGTCGTTCTTCGAGAAGTTCGGGCTCAAGGACGCCCGCCCCGAAGCGCTCGTCGACCTGCCGCAGTTCCCCGGCGACAACTTCGACAAGTCCCGTACGGGCGGCGACCTTTGCGTCCAGGCCTGCGCGGACGATCCGCAGGTCGCCGTGCACGCGATCCGCAACCTGGCCCGGATCGGCTTCGGCAAGGTCGCCATCCGCTGGTCCCAACTCGGCTTCGGGAAGACCTCGTCGACGACCCCGGGGGCTCAAACCCCGCGCAATCTCATGGGGTTCAAGGACGGCACCCGCAACATCGCGGGCACCGAGACGGACCGGCTGAAGAAGTTCGTGTGGGTCGGCGAAGGGGATGTCAGCGAGAACTCGGCCTGGATGACCGGGGGTTCGTATCTCGTCGCCCGGCGCATCCGGATGAACATCGAGACCTGGGACCGGACCTCGCTCCAGGAGCAGGAGGACGTCTTCGGCCGGGACAAGGGCGAGGGCGCGCCGGTCGGCAAGGCGAAGGAGCACGACGCGCCCTTCCTGAAGGCGATGAAGCCCGACGCACACGTCCGGCTCGCGCACCCCGACTCCAACGGCGGGGTCACCATCCTGCGCCGGGGCTACTCCTTCACCGACGGCACCGACGGCCTCGGCCGGCTCGACGCGGGCCTGTTCTTCCTGGCCTACCAGCGCGACGTCCGCAAGGGGTTCATCCCGCTGCAGCGCAGGCTGTCGGCGACCGACGCGCTCAACGAGTACATCCAGCACGTGGGTTCGGCGGTCTTCGCCGTCCCGCCGGGCGTCCGTGACAAGGACGACTGGTGGGGCAGCACGCTGTTCTCCAAGAACGCAAAGGAGTCGTAGACCGTGTTCTCCAACTATCTGATCGGTCTGCGCGAAGGGCTGGAGGCCAGCCTCGTCGTCTGCATTCTGATCGCCTATCTGGTCAAGACGGACCGGCGGGACGCGCTGAAGCCGATCTGGATCGGCATCAGTGTCGCCGTCCTCATCGCGATGGGCTTCGGCTGCGCGCTCGAATTCGGCTCCCAGGAGCTGACGTTCGAGGCGCAGGAGGCGCTCGGCGGCTCGCTGTCGATCCTCGCGGTCGGTCTGGTGACGTGGATGGTGTTCTGGATGCGGCGCACCGCCCGGCACCTGAAGTCCGAGCTGCACGGCAAGCTGGACGCGGCCCTCGCGATGGGCACCGGCGCCCTGGTCGCCACCGCGTTCCTCGCCGTCGGCCGCGAGGGCCTGGAGACCGCGCTGTTCGTGTGGGCGTCGGTGCACGCGGCGAGCGACGGCACCCCGCGCCCGCTGGTCGGCGTGGGCCTCGGCCTGGCCACCGCCGTGTTCCTGGGCTGGCTGTTCTACCGCGGCGCCCTGAAGATCAACCTCGCCAAGTTCTTCACCTGGACCGGCGCGATGCTCGTCGTCGTGGCGGCGGGCGTGCTGGCCTACGGCTTCCACGACCTCCAGGAGGCCGACTGGATCCCGGGGCTGACGAATGTGGCCTTCGACATCAGCGGCACGATCCCGCCGGACAGCTGGTACGGCACCCTCCTCAAGGGCGTCTTCAACTTCCAGCCGGACCCGACCGTCCTGCAGATCACGGTGTGGCTGCTGTACCTGATCCCCACGCTCACCCTGTTCTTCGTCCCGGTAGGGTTCGCCTCCGGGAAGGGGAAGGTGAAGACACCTGATGAGCAGGGATCGCAGCCCTCGAAGGCTCCGCAGGCTTGACCGGCGCGTACTGACAGCGGCCTCGATGGCCGCTTTGTCGCTGACGGCGAGCGGGTGCGTGGTGGTCCACGGGGAACGCGAGGTCCTCCCGGCCACCACGCGCGCCGAGGCCGCCAAGGCGCTCCAGCAGTTCACGACCGCGTACAACGCGGCGGACAAGGCGTACGACAGCTCCCAGGACGCCGCCCATGTCACCGGCGCGCTCGGTGACATCGACGCGGCGCGGCTGAAAGCGGGGCACACCAACTACCCGTCGGGGAACCCGAGTTACTCCCCGCTGGAGCTGACGGACGCGAAGTTCACCATCCCGAAGAAGGCCGGCTGGCCGCGCTGGTTCCTCGCCGACACCGCAGCCAACAAGGGCGGCAGCGCCCGCTGGCTGCTGGTGTTCACCCGCAACGACCTGTCCGAGCCGTGGCAGGTGGCGTATCTGACCCTGCTCGCGCCCACCGCCGTACCGAAGTTCAGGACCGACAAGGACGGCTGGGCCGAGGCCGTGCCCACGAACTCGGCCGAACTCGCCGTCGCGCCGGGGGACTTGAGCAAGCGCTATGCGACATATCTGAAGAGCGGCGGGACGGACTTCGCGGACGGCGCGCACACCAGCGCGTGGCGCGCGGACCGCGAGAAGGCCACCAAGCCCGGTCTGGCCGTCCAGTTCCTCGACGAACCGGTGACGAACGGCGACTACGCGCCGCTGGCGCTGCGCACCGCGGACGGCGGGGCGCTGGTGTTCTACACGACGCGCTATTTCCAGAAGGAGACCGCGGCGACGGGCACCTCGGTGCCGGCCCAGAACAAGGACGTGCAGGCGCTGACGACGGGCGCCGTGCAGCAGTCCCTCACCCTCCAACTCGTGTCCAACCAGGTGGCGTTGGACCCGAAGCGGGGCGGCAGGGTGTCGGTGCTGGGCCGGATCGAGGGGCTGACCTCCGCGCAGGGCGGCTGACGGATCGGGCGGTCGAAAACCCTGGCGGTCAGCAAGCCCCGGCGGTCAACGGCCCAGCGGCCAGGCCGCGTTCGCGTGATCGGGCTCCTGGCCGGCGTGGCGGGCGCAGGCGTCCGTGAGGGTTTCGAGGAGGGTCAGCGGGTCGGGCAGCGGATGCTCGGGGCCGCGTACCCAGTGAACGGACTGGTTCTCACCGGGCAGTTGGGCCGGAGGTACGAGGACGTAGGACCCGCGGCAGTGCCAGCGCAGCCCCGGGTGTTCGTCCATCGTCTCGGGGTGGCAGTCCAGTTCGCACGGCCACCACTCGTCCTCGTCCTCGGGAGTGCCGCGGGTGAGGGTGAAGAAGAGTAGCCGGCCGTCGTCGCTCGCGGCGACGGGCCCGACCTCGATGCCTGCGGCGAGCAGCCGCTCCAGCGCCTCGTGCCCGGCCTCCAGGGGGACGTCGAGGACGTCGTTGACCATGCCGGTCGCGGTGATGAAGTTGGCCTGCGGCTGGTGGCGGGCCCAGCGCTCGATCTGCGCGCGGTCGGTCGTGGACTGCGTCTGCCAGGCGAAGGACACCGGGTGCCGGGCGGGTGTGGGGCAGCCCACACGGTCGCACGAACATCGATAGCCCGGGGCCGGGTGCGCGGCGGGGGCGAGCGGCAGTCCCGCTCCGGCGGCGGCGAGCAGCAGCGCCTCGCGCCCGCTGCCGTCGGCGGCCTCCTCCTGCGGGCGGCGTCCGCGCAGCCACGAGGAGAGTCTGCCCTGCCGACCGGTCCGGCCACCGAACGTCGCGCTCATCTATCTCCTCGCCCCGCTGTTGTCGCCCTGCTGTTCTCGTCCTGTTGTTGCACGGAGAACTTCCCCCATCGTCGCACCATCCTGCGCCCCGGGAGGCGGTACCCCACATGCGGGGTAGGTGGGACGAGACACACCGAGACCCGGATCACCGCCTATCGCACGATTTGCCAGGATTTACGACCTTCAGGCCTACGACGGCCAGGGGTCCCCCCAGTTCGCGTCCCGCGCCGCCTTGTACAGGTCGCCGTGGCGTTTGGTGACCGTCGTCCGGCGCAGCTGCTCGTCGCTCTCGCAGAGGTCGAGGAGCACCTGGCCCTTGCGGATCTGCGGACGGCGTACGACCCGGGCGGGGGCGGGTTCGACGGGCAGGCGGGTGGCGGCGACGTAGCTGAACTTCTCGTCCTCGTACGGCAGGGAACCGCCCTTCACCTGCCGGTGCAGGGAGGAGCGGCTGACCCGGGCCGAGAAGTGGCACCAGTCCTCACCGGGGACGATCGGGCAGGCGGCGCTGTGCGGGCAGGGGGCGGCGATGCGGAACCCGGCGCCGATCAGCCGGTCCCGGGCCTCGATGACGCGGGCGTAGCCGTCGGGGGTGCCGGCCTCGACGATCACCACGGCCTGGGCGGCGGACGCGGCGGCGTCGACGAGGGCGGCGCGGTCGGGGACGGTGAGTTCGTTGAGGACGTAGGAGACGGTGACGAGGTCGGTGGCGTCGAGGGTGAGCGCCGAGCCGATGCGAGCCTGCCGCCAACTGGCGTTCCGCAGGCCGGGGTTGGCGGCGGCGATCTCCTTCCCCAGCGTGAGTGCGGGTTCGGCCCAGTCGAGTACGGTCACCGGGCGGTCGCCGGACCAGGTCGCGGTGACGGCCCAGGTCGCGGCGCCGGTGCCGCCGCCGACGTCCGTGTGTCCCCGCGGAGTCCAGCCGGGTACGGCGTCGGCGAACGCGTCCAGCGCGGAGCGTACGGCTTCGAAGGTCGCCGGCATCCGGTAGGCGGCGTAGGCGACGACATCCGCGCGGTCCCTGAAGATCGGGGCGTCGGTCGGGGTGGCCCCGCGGTACTTGCCGATCAGGCGTTCCACGGCACCGGCGGCCTGCCTGGGCGGAAGCCCGCCGAGCAGCGCGGCGAGAGCGGTACGGAGGGTTTCGGCCGGGGTCACGGGGTCGTTCACCCGCCGATTCTAAGTGGCCCGGGGTGAGTGCCGCCGTCCCTGGGGGCTCCGCCCCCAGACCCCCGGGACCTGTGCCCACCCACCGCCCGTTTACTGTCGGTCAAGAAGTGACCGTCTAAAAACCCCGCACCGCCCGTGCCACCCGCGTCCCCGCCGCCGCCCGCGGCCCGCTGTCCGGCCCCCTCCTCCGCGGGTGCACCGTGTTCGCCAGCAGCACCAGGAACGTGTCCGTCGCCGGGTCCAGCACCAGTGACGTCCCCGTGAACCCCGTGTGCCCCACCGCCCCGCGTCCCGCCAACTCCCCCATGTACCAGGCCTGATCGACCCCGAAGCCGAGCCCCGGCGGGGTCAGCAACAACTCCACGAAGTCCGCGCCGAGGATGCGGGCGGGGCCGTAGGAACCCCCTGCCAGCAGCGTGCGGCAGAAGACGGCCAGGTCGCGGCCGGTGGAGAAGAGGCCCGCGTGGCCGGCCACGCCGCCCAGTGCCCAGGCGTTCTCGTCGTGGACGACGCCCCGCAGCATTCCCCGGTCCGCCTTGGCCCACGGTCGGCGTTGGTCCTCGGTGGCCGCCGCGCCGGGGCAGGGGCCGAAGTCGGTGGAGGTCATGCCCAGGGGGCGGGTGATGCCGTCGTGGACCAGGACGTCGAGGGTGCGCCCGCTGACGCGTTCCAGGACGAACTGGAGCAGGAGGAGGTTCAGGTCGGAGTACACATACGTGCCCGGCTCCCCTGCCGGCGCCTCCTCCCGGAGCATCGCCAGCCGTTCCGCGTCGTCCGCGCAGTCGTACAGCGGGAGTTCGGGGCGCAGGCCGGAGGTGTGGGTGAGGAGCTGGCGGACGGTGATGTCGTGGCGGGCGGCGGCGCGGAAGTCCGGGAGGTAGGCGCCGACGCGGGCGTCGATGCCCAGGGTGCCCCGCTCGATCTGCTGCATCGCGGCGACGGACGTGAAGAGTTTGGTGAGGGAGGCCAGGTCGAAGGGGGTGTCGACCGTCGTCGGGACACGGGATGCCGGTGGCAGGTCGACGCCCCGGTCGGTCTCGGGGTCGTAGGCCGAATACCGTACGGCCCAGCCCGCCGCCTCCTCCACGGCGATCACCGGGCCGCGGCCGGCGACCACGACGGTGCCGGCCGCCCAGGGGCGGTCGCCGGTGGTGAGGTCGTGGACCTCCCGGATCAGGTGACGGAGTTCCCCGGGGTCGAGGCCCGCCCGTTCCGGTGTGTCGCTGCGCAGTCTCGGGGCGCTCAGCTCCCCACTCCCTCCGCGGTCGTACGGGTGTTCCAGGGACGGCACATTCCCACGAAGCAGGCCACCGCCACCAGTGCGGCCACCAGTTGGACGACGGCCATGGGTACGGCGGTGTGTTCGCCCGCGATGCCGACGAGCGGGGAGGCCACGGCTCCGATGAGGAAGGAGGAGGTGCCCAGCAGCGCGGAGGCGGAGCCCGCGGAGTGCTTGGTGCGCATGAGGGCGAGGGTCTGGGCATTGGGGAGGGTCACGCCCATCGCCGACATGAGGACGAAGAGGGCGGTGGCCACCGGGGCCAGCCCCACCTCTCCGAACACGCCCGTCGCCATCAGCAGCAACGCCGTCGCGGCCAGCACCACCACCGCCAGGCCCGCGCCCAGCACCTTGTCCATGGAGACCCGGCCGACCAGCAGCTTGCCGTTGATCTGGCCGACCGCGACCAGGCCGACCGAGTTGACGCCGAACAGCAGGCTGAAGGTCTGCGGGGAGGCGCCGTAGATCTCCTGGACGACGAAGGGGGAGGCGGAGATGTAGGCGAACAGGGCGGCGAAGGCGAAGCCGCCGGTGAGCATGTAGCCGGTGAAGGGGAGGTCGGCGAGGAGGCGGCGCATGGAGCGCAGGGCCTCGCCGGTGCCGCCGACGTGCCGGTCGGCGGGTGCGAGGGTCTCGGGGAGGCGGGTCCAGACGAGGACCGCGAGGGCCGCCCCGACCAAGGTCAGGATGACGAACACGCCCCGCCAGTCCGTCACCCGCAGGATCTGGCCGCCGACGAGCGGCGCGACGATCGGGGCGACCCCGGAGACCAGCATGAGGGTGGAGAAGAAGCGGGCCATGGCCACACCGTCGTAGAGGTCTCGTACGACGGCTCGTGCGATCACTATTCCGGCCGCGCCCGCGAGGCCCTGGAGCAGGCGGAAGGCGACCAGGAACTCCACGTTCGGCGCGAACGCGCACAGGGCGGTCGCCACGACGTAGACGGCGAGGCCGGTCAGCAGCGGGCGTCTGCGGCCCCATCTGTCGCTCATCGGGCCGACCACCAGCTGCCCCAGCGCCATGCCGGCGAGGCACGCGGTGAGGGTGAGCTGCACGGTCGCTGCGGGGGCGTGCAGGGCGCGGGTGACCGCCGGGAGCGCGGGGAGGTACATGTCCATCGACAGCGGGGGTGTCGCGGTGAGGCCGCCGAGGATGAGGATGACGAGGAGGCCCGCGCGGCGGGTCGCCTCGATCGACGACGGTACGACGGACTGCGGCGCGGCCTGCGCCTGCGCCTTCTGCTCGGGCATGTGCCCCTCCCTCCCTGGCTGATCCGCCACCTATGCTCTCAGCTCGTACAGGGTGCCGAGGTACTGGTGAACGAGGGTGGGGCCGCGATGACGGAAGAGAAGGTGCGCTGGGGGATCCTGGCGACCGGCGGGATCGCCGCCGCGTTCACGGCGGCGCTGATCGAAGCATCCGATAGCGGCTCCGCCGCGGGGCCGGACGCCGAGGTGGTCGCGGTGGCCTCGCGGACGGAGGAGTCGGCGAAGGCGTTCGCGGAACGGTTCGGGATCGAGCGGGCCTACGGCGACTGGGCCGCGCTGGCGGAGGACGGGGACATCGATGTCGTCTACGTCGCCACCCCGCACTCGGCGCACCGCGCGGCGGCCGGTCTCTGTCTGGAGGCCGGACGGAACGTGCTCGTCGAGAAGGCCTTCACCCTCAACTCCCGTGAGGCCACGGAGCTCGTGGAACTGGCGAGGGCGCGCGGCAGCTTCCTGATGGAGGCCATGTGGATGTACTGCAATCCGCTGGTACGGCGGCTGAAGGCCCTCGTCGACAACGGTGCGATCGGTGAAGTGCGTACCGTCCAGGCCGACTTCGGGCTCGCGGGGCCCTTCCGGCCCTCGCACCGGCTGCGGGACCCGGCGCAGGGCGGCGGCGCGCTGCTGGACCTCGGGGTGTACCCGGTGTCGTTCGCGCACCTGCTGCTCGGTGAGCCCGCCGACATCAAGGCGTCGGCCGTGCTGTCCGCCGAGGGCGCCGATCTGCAGACGGCGGCCCTGTTCTCCTGGGACAGCGGCGCGCTGGCGTCGCTGCACTGCTCGATCGTCGGCGGTACGGGGACCTCCGCGTCGGTGACCGGATCGCTGGGCCGGATCGACATCCCGGACGGCTTCTTCCACCCGGAGCGGTTCGTGCTGCACCGGGACGGCCGCGACCCCGAGGAGTTCGTCCTCGACCCGGCCGACGGGCCGCGCAACACACTGCGGCACGAGGCGGCCGAGGTGATGCGGGCGCTGCGGGCCGGTGAGACCGAGTCACCGCTGGTGCCGCTGGAGGGCACCCTCGCGGTGATGCGCACGCTGGACGCGGTGCGGGAGCGGATCGGGGTGCGGTACCCGCAGGAGGGCTGACGCCGGCTCGTAGCCTGCGGTCCATGAACGCTGAGCAGTCGAGGATCGCCGTGGTGACCGGCGCGGGGTGTCGGTGCCGACGCCCTGGGGGCTGTGCCCCCCGGCCCTGAACGGGCCTCGTCCTCAAACGCCGGACGGGCTGATTGACATGGGCCTGTACCCGGTTGGTGCCGGTGGAGGAACTGCCGTACGACGCGTGGCGGCAGGTTGTGGACACCAATCTGGGGCGTTCCTGTGTGCGGCACACACGCCCCGGCCGCACTCCGTGGCCTACACCGCGACCAAGCACGCGCTGACCGGGCCACCAAATCTCCCCCACTCTCGATCGCGGTCGGGCAGATCGACATCGGGAACGCGGCGACGGACATGACGCGGCGGATGGAGAGCGGGGCGCTGCAGGCCAACGGGGTGGTAGCCCCGGAACCGGTGATGGATGTCGCGGATGTGGCGCGCACGGTGCGGCACATGGCGGAGCCGCCGTTGGCGGCGAATGTGCAGTTCGCGACGGTGTTGGCGACCTCTATGCCGTATGTGGGCCGTGGCTGAGGCAAGTTGCACAAACGGAATTTGACCGTCCGTACCATTGCGCCCGGTTACTGACTTATGCTCAACTCTTCTCCACCAAAGCTTCACACTTGGGGCACTGAGCTTCCACAGACCACACCCGAGGGGGGAGGCGACAGTCGTTCCACCGCCCGGGTGGGGGTGGGCCTCGCGTGGGACCGCGAGGTTTCACACCGGGCGGTGGAACGGCTGTCGCGTAATTGATTCAACTCCCCTGGTTCTCTTCGGCCTTGGCCGCCGCTACGGCCGCCCGCCGCCTGCGCAGCGCGAACGTGCCGCCCGCGAGCAGGACCACCGTTCCGGCCGCTCCCTCCAGCAACCGCCAGGGCGAGGCACCGCCGTCCGACGACGAGGCCGACGCGCCCGTGGCCCCCGGAGCCCCCTTGGCGCCCTTCCCCGACGGTGCGGGGCTCGCGGTCGCCCCGCCCTCGCTCAGCGGCTCGACCAGCGTGCCCACCGCCCGGGCCGAACTCCCTTTGCCGAAGCCCCAGTCGAGCAGTGCCTCGGTCTCCTTGTAGACCTCGTTGCCGCCGTTGGCCGGGTGCATCACGGTGACCAGGAGGGTGCGGCCGTCGCGGGTGGCGGCGCCGGTGAAGGTGTTTCCGGCGTGGCTGGTGTAACCGTTCTTGACGCCGATCATGCCCTTGTACGGGCGCAGTCCGTAGGCGCCGGTGAGCAGGCGGTCGGTGTTCTGGATCTGGAAGGTCTTCTTGCCGCCGGCCGGGAAGTTCGCGGTCCTGGTGGAGCAGTAGGCGCCGAAGTCGTCGTCGTGCAGGCCGTGCCGGGCGAAGAGGGTGAGGTCGTACGCCGACGAGACCTGCCCGGGGTGGTCGAAGCCGTCCGGGCTCACCACATGGGTGTCCAGGGCCTGGAGGTCCTTCGCCTTGGCCTGCATCTCGGCGACCGTCCTGGCGATCCCCCCGTTCATGTGGGACAGCACATGCACGGCGTCGTTGCCGGAGCGAAGGAAGACGCCCTGCCACAGCTGGTGGACGGTGTAGGTGATGCCGGGCTTGACGCCGACCATGCTGGAGCCGGAGGGGACGTCGGCGAGGTCGGCGTCGGTGACCCGGTAGGTCAGGGTCCGCTCGAACTTCCCCAGCACGGTGTCGGCGAACAGCATCTTCAGCGTGGACGCTGGCGCGAGGCGCTGGTGTGCGCGGTAGGAGGCGAGCACCTCACCGGTCTTGTGGTCGGCGACGAGCCAGGAACGGGCGGTGAGCTTCTTGGGCAGACCGGTGGCACCACTCGTCTGGATCCCGTCGCGGGCCAGACGCTCACCGCCTATCACTGTCGCCGCGGACGCTGGAGTGGCCGCTGCCACGGGAAGGGCGGCGGCGGTCAGACCGAGAGCGGCACGCCGGGTGAGCCGAGAGGAATCGCGCATCCGGGGACCGTACAAAATCGGACCGGGGCGGTTCACGGCGGGGTGGCGAAAGACGCCGGAAGGAAGGCGCGGGACCCCATACCAACAGGTCATTGAACTGGTGTTTCCTGGCAGGACGCCCTCCGCAGCTTAGGAATGAGCTGTCTGACGCAATTCTGATTTCGGGCGCTTTTTTCTCAGGCCAGACACATCCTGCACTCAGGTCGACTCAAAGGTTTCTCCATAGTTTGTGGCCGCGCCCACAGCGGGCGCCAAGAACCTTTGGGGAATGGGATGTTTGGCATCTATCTCAAGCGCGAGCTGAGCCGGCGCAAGAAGGCGGCCCTGGTCATCGCCATGGGTCTGGCGCTCGGTATCGCGCTGGTCATCACCGTCAACTCGGTGTCGGCCGGCATGAATCAGGCTCAGGACAAGGTCCTCAAGTCTCTTTACGGTCTCGGAACTGACATGACCGTGACCAAGGCGCAGTCGGCCCCCAAGGCCGGCAGCTCACAGGGTCCCAGCTTCAAGTTCGGCGCCACCTCCTCCAGCGGCAGCTCGCAGAGCTCTGACCGCGTGAATACGCAGGGTGGTCAGGCCCTCGCGTCCTCCCTGGTCACCAAGGTCGGCTCGCAGAAGGGCGTGTCCGCCGCGGTCGGCGCGCTCACGCTCAACGTCACCAAGGTCGACGGCTCCTTCACCCAGGGCAAGGCGAAGTCCTCCACCACCTCCGGCTCCTCCTCCGGTTCGCAGCAGGGCGGCCCCGGCGGCGGCAGCGGCACAGGCAGCACCGCTGCACCGCAGGTCCAGGGCGGCGGCGCCAACTTCAACGTGAACTCGTACTCGGTCGCGGGCATCGACGTCACCAACCAGACGCTCGGCCCGCTGTCCACGTCGAAGATCACCACCGGCAAGACGTTCACGACCGCGCAGACCAACGCGAAGGTCGCCGTCGTCAGCAAGTCGTACGCCAAGACGAAGAAGTACAAGGTCGGTTCGACCTTCAAGATCTCCAGCACCAAGTTCACGGTCATCGGCATCGCGACGCCCAACAGCAGCGAGTCCACGATCGACGTGTACGTGCCGCTGAAGCAGGCGCAGACGCTGGGCGACTCGAAGAACAAGGTCACCACGATCTACGTCAAGGCGACCGACTCCAAGCAGATCTCGGCCGTCAAGACGACGATCCAGAAGAACATCTCGGGTACGACGGTCACCACCTCCGCCGATCTCGCGTCCACCGTCTCCGGCTCGCTGTCCACCGCCTCCAACCTGGCGACCAGCGTCGGCAAGTGGCTGTCCATCGCGGTGCTGATCGCCGCGTTCCTGGTGGCCGCGCTGCTCACCTCCTCCGCCGTGTCCCGCCGGGTGCGTGAGTTCGGCACCCTGAAGGCGCTCGGCTGGCCGAGCCGCAAGGTGACCCGTCAGGTCGTTGGCGAGTCCATGGTCAACGGTCTGATCGGCGGCGGTCTCGGTATCGCGCTGGGCCTCGCGGCGGCCTACACGGTCACCGCGATCAGCCCCAAGCTGACCGCGCAGCTCGGCTCCACCGGCGGCGGCCAGGGCGGCCCCGGCGGCGGTCAGGGCGGCGGCCCCGGCCAGCAGGCCACCCAGAACACCCTGGAGATCGCCCTCAACGCGCCGGTCTCGCTCACCACGATCGCCCTCGCGGTCGGCCTCGCCGTCACCGGCGGTCTGATCGCCGGCGCGATGGGCGGCTGGCGCGCCTCCCGGATGCGCCCGGCGGACGCCCTGCGCAGCGTGTCGTAGTCGCTCGGTCGCGACCCCTGATCCGGGGCGCCGCCTCCACTCCCCCCGGGAGACGGCGCCCCAACTCTCTTCTTCTTCACGGACGTTCAGACGGAGATCCCATGTACAAGCTCACCGGCGTCACCAAGCGCTACACGCGGGGCAAGGAGACGGTCGAGGCGCTGCGCGGCGTCGATCTGACGATCGAGGACGGCGACCAGCTCGTCATCCAGGGCCCCACCGGCGGCGGCAAGTCGACGCTGCTGCAGATGATCGGCGGCCTGGACCGCCCCACCGAGGGCAGTGTCGAGCTGGACGGCGTCAACCTCGCCACCATCAGCGAGGCCAAGCTGACCCGGCTGCGGGCCGAGAAGATCGGCATCATCTTCCAGTCCTTCAACCTCATCCCGACACTCACCGCGCAGGAGAACGTCGAGACGGCCCTGGTCCCGCTCGGCGTCAAGCCGACCGAGCGGCGCGAGCGGGCCGCCGAGGCGCTGACCTCGGTCGGCCTCGGCGACCGCCTCAAGCACGCCCCCTCCGAGCTCTCCGGCGGCCAGCAGCAGCGCGTCGCGATCGCCCGCGCACTGGTCAAGAAGCCGAAGGTGCTGCTCGCCGACGAGCCCACCGGCAACCTCGACGAGGGCACCCGCGACGACATCATGGGCCTGCTCGAAGGCCTCTGGCACGAGTACGGGCTGACCTTCATCATGGTCACCCACGACTCGTCGATCGCCCGCCGCGCCCCGCGCCTGGCCAACATCAAGGCCGGCCAGATCACCCTGACCGAGCAGGGCCGGGGCGGCCGGTTCACCCCGCAGCAGCAGTACGCACAACACGGCAACCAGGGTTAGTGAGCCCGCCTGTTGGTCCCGTCGGGGCCGTTCACCTACCGAGCACCTGGTCGACCCCGGCCAACTGCCCGGCGGTGAGCGGCCCCTTCGCGATCGCGCCCGCGTTCTGCTCGACATGCGGGGCCGCGCGGAAACCCGCGGACCGGGAACCGCCCCGGGACCGCGCGGGCCCACGGCCCAAGTACTACCGCCCCCTGACGCGGCCCCGTCGACCGCTCACCGTCCGAGCACCCGCTCGACCTCCGCCAACTGCCCGGCGGTGAGCGGCCCCTTCGCGATCGCGCCCGCGTTCTGCTCGGCCTGCGCGACCGAGCGGAAGCCCGGGATCGGGACGGTGCGCGGGCTGCGCGCCCACAGCCAGGCGAGGGCACCCTGTGCGGACGTACGGCCCTCGGAGGTGAGGATCTCGCGCAGGGCGTCGACCCGGGCGACCCAGTCCTCGTCGGCGCCGGCGCCCTGCTTGAAGCCCTGCATCCAGGCGGGCGGGGTGTTGCGGATGTCGCCGGCCTCCAGGGTCCGCCCGGCGGCCTGCTTGCCGGTGAGCAGCCCCATGGCCAGCGGGCTGCGGTTGATGCTGGCGAGCCCCAACTCCTCGCACAGCGCGAACATTTCGGGCGCGTCCTGGAACACGTTCGCCGCGTGCTGCACGGCCGCACAGTGCTCCCCCTCGGCGAACACGGCTGCGCGCGCGGGGTCGTCGGTGCTCCAGGCGTAGGCCCGGATCAGCCCCTCCCGCACGAACTCCTCGCACTGGTCGCGGAGTTGGGCGGCGTGCTCCAAGTCGGCGTCGGACAGGTGCAGTTGGTAGAGGTCGATGTGGTCGGTGCCGAGCCGTGCCAGCGACGCGGTGAGGGCTCGGCGGGCGTACTCCGGGGAGTCGTCGGAGCCCGTGAGGGTGCGGGTGTCCTCGTCGAAGACGTTGCCCCACTTGGTGGCGAGGACCACGTCGTCCCGGCGCTTGCCGAGCGCGCGGCCGAGGACGCGTTCGCTGTGCCCGGCGCCGTAGGTGTCGGCGGTGTCGAAGAAGGTGACCCCCAGGTCGAGGGCGCGCCGGACCGCCCGTACGGACTCCTCGTCGTCGACCTTGCCCCAGCCCAGCGGCTGCCCGCTCGCGTCCTGCCACTCCCCGCCGATGGCCCAGCAGCCGAAGCCGAGAGCGCTCACGCCGATACCGGTGCGTCCGAGAGTCCTGCTGTACGTCTCCATGCCTGCGGACACTAGGAGTTGGAGTGCACACCAAGGCAAGGGTTTTTACGTCGGTCAGGCCTGCCCGGTCTCGAAGCGGGCGATCCTGCCGTCCTCGCCGACCGTGAAACTCCACCGGGTGCGCATCTCGCCCCACGCGTCGTTGGAGTAGCGGGCGACCAGGGCCCGGCCGCCGTTCGACTCGCGGTCGACCTCCATGTGGCCGTGGGAGGAGAAGATCTCCCGGTCGATCCACTCGGCGAGGTCACGGTCGGAGCCGTCGTCCGCCATCGTCGCGCCGGGCGCGAGGAGCGCCAGGAAGGCGTCGCGGTCATGGGCGTTGACGGCGCTGACGAAGGCCCGGACGGCCGGATCACTGAGTTTGGCTGGCTGAATCGTCATGCCGGCCAGACTCACACCGTTCCCCGGGGGCCGCCACCCGAACGGCGGTCTGCGCAGGCCCGCCGGGGGTCGGAGGTGCGACGGTGGAGAGACGTCGGGGGGCACCGCAGGGGCCCGTCCCCGCCGTCCGTCCAGGGAGTCACCGTGACCTGTTTCGACCGACAAGATCTGGGCCTGCTGCTGCTCCGGCTGGGTACCGGCGGTGTGCTGGCCGCGCACGGTTCGCAGAAGCTGTTCGGCTGGTTCGGCGGCGGCGGGATCGAGGGCACCGGCGCGGCCATGGAGGCGATGGGCTACTCCCCCGGCAGACAGAGCGCCACGATGGCGGGCCTCGCCGAGGCGGGCGGCGGCGCCCTGCTCGCGCTGGGTCTGGCGACCCCGGCGGCGGGCGCCGCGGCGGCCGGTGCGATGGCGGGCGCGACCGCCGTGCACGCGCCCAACGGCTTCTTCGCGGTGGGCGGCGGCTACGAGTACGCGGCCTCCCTCGCCCTGACCGCGGCCGGTCTCGCGATCACGGGCCCGGGCCGTCTCTCCCTGGACCACGCGCTCGGCCACGCGGTGAACCGGGGCTGGATGGTCCCGGCGGCGCTCGCGGTGACCGGGGCGGCGACGGCCGTGGTGGTGGGCCTGCGCAACCGGCGGGTGCGGGAGGCGGCGGAGTTCGAGCAGGAGACGCTGTTCGACGAGTAGGGACCTGATGGCAGGCTGGGTCCATGAGTGATCAGAAGGACCAGCCGGCCGGCCTCTGGGACGGCATCGACAGCCTGTGGACCTGGGTGGACACGAACCGTCCCCTCGACGGCCGGGAGGGGCTCCTCCTCCGCATCCTGAAGCTGTCCGAGGAGGTCGGCGAGGTCTCCGAGGCGGTGATCGGGGTGACCGGCCAGAACCCGCGCAAGGGCGTCACCCACACCTGGGACGACGTGCAGGCCGAACTGTGCGACGTCGTGATCACCGCGCTGATCGCGCTGCGCACGCTGACCCCCGACACGCAGGAGGTCTTCACCCGTCACCTGGCCCGGGTCACGGAACGCTCTCTCGGCCCGTCCGCCGTTGTTCACCCTCAGGACCTGCCCGCGCCGCGCGGAGTTGGTGAGATCCGCTGAGCCTTCTCGTCGACACCGAGCCGACGAAGGGGTCCCCGTGCAGGACTACGCATTTCCCAACGGAGTTTTGTCCAACGGAGTCTTCTCCAGCGGACGCAGGACGGTCGCCGTGGCGGGCACCTGCCTCGCCCTCACCGCGCTCGGCCTGGGCCTGAACAGCCAGGCGCACGCGGCGAGTTACGGCACACCGACCATCTCCCTGTCGGCCGGCTACCTTTCGGGCTCGGTGGGCGCGGTCGGCGATCCGACGGTCCAGGTGACGGTCGCCCAAAGCGGCGCGGACGCGGGCGCGTTGACGGTCGCGGCGAGCAAGAGCAGCAAGACGTCCGTCGCGCCGCCGAGCGCGGTGACCGTCACCGGCACCGGCGCCACCCGTCAACTCGCCGTGGCGGCAGCCGCGCAGGGCTACACCGACCTGACGGTGAAGGTCACGGGCCTCGGCGGCAGGACGGCCACCAAGACCCTCCACTACGCGGCCTCGGCGGCGGTCCAACAGCCCGCCGACACCCGCTACTTCACCGGCTCCAGCGACGCCTCCGCCGCGGTCGACGTGGGCGGCGGCTACGTCGTCGTGGCGGATGACGAGTCCAACGTCCTCCGCCTGTACGGCCGTTCGGCCTCCGGCGCTCCCGTCAGGACCTGGGACTTCAGCAACGACATCGGCGTCGACAAGGAGATCGACATCGAGGGCGCGGCCCGCGTCGGCGACACGATCTACTGGACGGGTTCGCTCGGCAACAACAAGGACGGCGAGTACAAGGCGGCCCGCAACACGGTCTTCACCACCGAGGTGACCGGCACCGGCGCCAACACGACGCTCTCCTACGGCAGTTCGTACGGCAAGCTGCGCGACGACCTGGTGGCCTGGGACAAGGCGAACGGCAACAGGTACGGCTTCGCGGCGGGCACCGCGGACGGGGAGATCCCCAAGGAGATCGACGGATTCAACGTGGAGGGCCTGGAGTTCGCGCCCGGCTCGACGACCACGGCGTACATCGGTTTCCGGGCGCCGCTGGCTCCGGCGGTGGCGGGCGGCAAGGCGCTCCTCGTGCCGGTCACCAACATCGACAAGGTGGTCGCGAACGGCACCGCCGCGACCTTCGGCACGCCGGTCGGGCTGGACCTCGGCGGTCTCTCGGTGCGCGACATCCGCAAGAACGCGGCGAACCAGTATCTGATCGTCGCCGGTTCCTGGGCCGCCGACGACAACTCCGACCCGTACGCCCTCTACTCCTGGACCGGCAACGCGGCCGACAAGCCGGTCGAGCTGCGCGACCTGCCGACCACGGACCCGGGCGCCTGGGAGGCGGTCGTCGACGTACCGGACCTGACGGTGGCGGGCGCCCGCGCCCAGCTGATCACCGACGACGGCGCGGCCGACCTCTACGGCGACGGCACCGAGGCGAAGGATCTCACGCACCCAGAGTGGCAGAAGTCCCGCTCGACCTGGTTCACGGTCACCGGCTGACGGGCGAAGCGGATGGATGCCGCGCGGCCTGCCGGGAGGCCGGGCGCGCGTCACCCTGGCACCCTGGTCCTCGACAACACCGTCGAGGACGAAAGCCGAGTCATGACCACCGAGAAGCTCACCGTAGGCGTCCTGGGCACCGGCATCATGGGCGCCGCGATGGCCCGCAACCTCGCCCGCGCCGGACACACCGTCCACGCCTGGAACCGCACCCGCGCCAAGGCCGAACCCCTGTCCGCCGACGGCGCGCACGTCACCGACACCGTGGCGGAGGCCGTACGCGACGCGGACGTGATCCTCACCATGCTCTACGACGGCGACACCGTCCTGGACGTGATGCGCGAGGCCGCGCCCGTCCTGCGCCCCGGCGCCGCGTGGATCCAGTCGACGACGTCGGGCCTCGAATCGGTGGGCGAACAGGCCGCGTTCGCCGGCCGCCACGAGCTGGTCTTCTACGACGCCCCCGTGCTCGGCACCCGCCAGCCCGCCGAGGCCGGTCAGCTGACGGTCCTGGCGGCGGGCCCGGAGTCCGGCCGCGAGACGGTCACCCCGGCCTTCGACGCGGTCGGCGCCCGCACGGTGTGGGTCGGCGAGAACGGCGCGGCGGCCACCGCGACCCGCCTGAAACTGGTCGCCAACAGCTGGGTCCTCGCCGTGACCAACGCGGCGGGCGAGGCCCTGGCCCTCTCCCAGGCCCTGGACGTGAACCCCCAGAGCTTCCTCGACCTCATCGCCGGCGGCCCCCTCGACATGGGCTACCTGCACGCCAAGTCCGCCGCGATCCTCAACGACCAGCTGACTCCGGCGAGTTTCGCGGTCACGACGGCGGAGAAGGACGCCCGCCTGATCGTCCAGGCCGGCGCGGCCCACGGCGTCCGCCTCGACGTGGCGGCGGCGGGCGCGGAACGGTTCGCGCGGGCGGCGGCACAGGGGCACGGGGACGAGGACATGGCGGCGGCGTATTTCGCCAGCTTCGAGGCGGGAAAGCCGACCGACTGACGGGCCAACTTCCCGGTAAGGGGCGGGCGTTGGAGGCACCGGACATGGCACGATGGCCGCCGTGTCCGGTCAGGTCTGGGTGTCCCTCACGTCGTTCGGCGGCGTGGTCCTCGGCGGCGTGCTGTCGTTCCTCGTCCAGTTCACGACCCAGCGGTCGGCCGAACGGGCCCAACAGCAGCGGCAGCGAACGGAGTTGACGGAGGCCCGGCGCGCGGAACGGCTCGCGCTGCTGGAGCGGTTCATCGAGGTCGCGGCCGAGGCCGAGCGGATGGCCTTCACTCGGCCGCCGGAGTGGGAGGACACGACCCCGTGGAACCTCAAGGCCCAGGACGTCATGAACAGGTTCTGGATCGTGGAACGGCTGGTCCGCATTCAGTTCCCGCTTCCGGTGCACGACGCGGCCCGCCGGTACTTCCTCGACCTCAACCGGACCGTGTGGTGGGGCCTGCCCGACGGTGAGAGCGTGCGGGACTACCTGGAGGACAACCGACTGGCCTTCCTCGACGCGGCCCGCGCGGTCATGGCCCGGGACGAGCCGTCCTGATCCGGCCTTGATCTCGTCACAGCCAGGGCACAGCGAGCGCACAGAAGAAACCGGGCGTGCGGCCGGAACTGTCTCCCCCGCCGAAACGCCGGCATGTCCGGTCGCACGAACCGAACTCGGGGGACGTCATGCAGAAGAGCAGCATCCGCAGGGCCGCGATGGCGATGGCCGCACTGTCGGCGACATTGGTGATGACGGCGTGTCAGCCAGGCAACGCGGACAGCGGGTCCGACGTCTCGTCCCAGACGCCGACCGCGACCGCCTCCCCCATCTCCTCCGGGTCTACGGGGACCTCCGGGTCCACGGGGTCCACCGGGTCCACGGAGGCGTCCGGCCGCGCGGGCACCTCGGTGAAGACGTGCGCGGCGGCCTCGCTCAAGGCGAGCGCCTACCAGGCCGCCGACCGGCCGCAGGGCACCGGTACCGGGGCGGCGATCGTCCAGTTCACCAACACCACCGCGAAGGCGTGTGTCCTCCAGGGGCACCCCACCGTCGCCGGTGCGGCGAACGGCTCCCCGGAGCTCAACGTCCCTCTCCAGGTCACCCCCGTCGGCTCCGCCTCCCCGGTGAAGCTCGCCCCCGGTGGTCAGGCCTGGCTGAAGCTGACCTTCGTGCAGGTGCAGGGTGAGGGTGACGGCTACTGCAAGTCCGGTTCAGCGCCGGTGATCTACCCGACGATGGTGATCGGGCTGCCCGGCGCCGGGGCGAACCAAGTCGCTTTGGACGACGGGCAGTTCGCGGAGTGCGACGGCACGCTGACCGCGACGGCCGTGACGGCGACGAAGCCCTCCTGACCGTAGGAACCAGAGGACCGCTGGTCGGCCGTACGGCTAGGGCCTGTCCGGCGGATCAGGTCGCAGGAAAGCAACGGTGACTGGTCAGCGCCGGTGAGCGGGGTCTGGTGCGTCCAGCTGCAAGGCGGAGGAGGGCGTCGACGCGGTGGGGGCACCTCCCGGCCGAAGGCTGGGGGACGTCGACAACCGACGGCAACGCCGCTGGGGGTCCTCCCACGCCTTTAGGGCAGCAGTGGGGGAGGGCGTGCCAGACCCCGCGTCTGCGGCGTGATCCGCCGGGCAGGCCCTAGACCGACTGGCGGTCTCCCGATGCCTCCGCCGCCAGCCCCCGCATGACGTGTTCGAGGAGGGCGAGCAGGACCGTCTTGACCGACTCGCGGTCGCGGGCGTCGCACAGGACGAGCGGGATGTCGGGGGCGAGGTCGAGCGCGGTCCGGATCTCCTCGGGGTCCTCCTCGCAGATGCCGTTGAAGCAGTTGACGCCCACGGCGAAGGGGATGCCGCGGTGCTCGAAGAAGTCGACGGACGGGAAACAGCTCGCCAGCCGCCGGGTGTCGGCCAGCACGACCGCGCCGAGCGCGCCGCGGGACAGGTCGTCCCACATGAACCAGAACCGGTCCTGTCCCGGGGCGCCGAAGAGATAGACCACGAGGGCCGAACTCAGCGTGATCCGGCCGAAGTCCATGGCGACGGTCGTCGTGGTCTTCTGCTCCACGCCGGCGAGGTTGTCGATGCCGACGCTGGCCTCGGTGATGAGTTCTTCGGTGCGCAACGGCGTCGTCTCGCTGATCGCGCCGACGAGCGTGGTCTTGCCGACGCCGAAGCCGCCCGCGACGAGGATCTTGGCCGTGGCGGCGTTGGGCGCGACGGCGACGGCGCGAGAGCGGCTTGCGCGGGGGTCAGATTCTGCGAATTCCATCGATCACTGCCTGGAGGAAACGGGCGTCGGGAGTACCGGCCGCGGTGGGCGGGGAGACGGAGACGAGTTCGTTGTCCAGCAGGTCATCGAGGAGGACCCGGATCACCGCGACGGGCAGATCGAGCCGGGCGGCGACCTCCACGAGCGCCGTCGGGGCGCGGCAGAGCGCGAGCAGCCGGTTCTGTTCGGGCTGGAGGCGCTGGTCGCGGGTGGGTGGCCGGACGGTGCTGATCAGCGTGATCAGCTCGATGCCGGAGTGGGCGGTCGGGGTGCGGCCGCCGGTCACCGTGTACGGGCGGACGAGCAGGGCGGGGTCTTCGTCCTCCCACGGATCTTCCTCTGACCAATGTCTCATTCATGCTCACCCGCGAAGGGCACACCGCTGTACTCCGGGAACCGGGGAGCGGCACTGAGGAACTGCCCCACCTGCCGTACCACCATGGTCATTTCGTAGCCGACGTTGCCGACGTCGACCTCGGACGTGGCGAGTACGGCGAGCCGGGCGCCGCCGCCGGCGGTGGTGACGAAGAGGAAGAGGTCGTCCATCTCGATGACGGTCTGCTGCACCCGGCCGCCGCCGAAGTGACGGCTGGTGCCGAGCGCGAGCGAGTGAACTCCCGAGGAAATGGCGGCGAGTTGCTCGGCGTCGTCCTGGGCGAGCTGCTCGGAGGAGCCGACGAGGAGTCCGTCCTCCGACAGGACGATGGCGTGCAGGGTCTCGGGGATCCGCTCGATCAGGTTGTCCAGCAGCCAGGCCAGTCCGCCGTGCGTGGTGTTGGGCGCAGTCATGGGTTGTTCCTTGTCGGACGGGGACGGGTGGGCAGCTGACGCCGCTCGGGCGGGGTGGTGGGCCAGGTGGCCGGCGGGAACTCGTCCTGCGGGGCGGGCGGGCGGCCGGGCGCGGAGACTTCCCCGCGCGTCGACGAGGGCCAGGCGGGCATGGGCACTTCCTCCTGGGCACGGGCCCTGCGGGTGCCGTCCCGGAGCGCGGCGAGCATCGAACGCGCCTGCTCCGGCCGCCGCTCCGCCACCCGCCCCGGACCGCGGTCACCGTCGGGCTGCACGACCCGGTCCCGCAACTGCGGCGCCAGATTGGCCTGCCGCACCCGCCGCGGCAACCGCCCGGAACCGCCCCGGGCACCCGCGCCGGGCACGCCTCCCGCCCGGGCCCCGAGCGACGACGCGCCCCCACCGGGCCGGGAACCGCCGGGCGACGCACCGCCGCCGGCACGGAAGCCGGCGGAAGTCGTGTCTCCGGCGCGAAGACCGGCGGACGGCGTCTCCCGGGCGGGGGAACCCGCGTACGGCATCTCGCCGGTGCGGGAGCCCACGGACGGCGCGTCCCCCGCCTGGAATCCCAGGGACGGCGTCTCCCCCGCGCGGGAACCGGAGGACGGCGCGCCCCCCTTGCGGGACCCCAGGGCCCGCATCTCCCCGAGGCGTGAACCCGTGGACGGCAGGTCCCTCGCTCGGGAACCGGTCGAGGGCAGGTCCCCTGCTCGGGACCCTGCGGACGACATGTCCCCCGCACGAGAGCCCCCGGACGGCATGTCACCCGGCGTCGGCGCATCTCCCGTGCGCGGGCCCTCGGACGGCGCGTCCCCCGTGCGCGAGCCGGTGAAAGAACCGGTCTCGTGGGGCGGCGCCGCTTCGTAGGACGGCGCGGTCTCGTAAGAGGGCGTGTCCTCATGGGACGGCGTCGTGGTGGCGATGGTGGGCCCCGCATGCGGAGGTGCCGCCGGGGTGTCGCGCGGACGGGTGCGGGTGCGCATCGGCATGCCGCCTGACGTCACCCCGGCGCGCGGCGGGCCGCCGACCGGGCCGGTGGGCCGGCCCGGGAGCGGGTCGGTGGGGAAACCGGCCACCGACGCCAGGTGGCGTTCCGCGCGGGCGTCCAGCGGGGACGGTACGCCGTCGGCCACCGGCTCGGTGAGCGCCTGCGGCAGTACGACGACGGCGAGTGATCCGCCGTAGGACGAGGCCTGGAGGCTGGCGGTGATGCCGTGGCGCTGGGCGAGGTGGCCGACGGTGAAGAGGCCGAGGCGCGGGTCCTCGCCGAGCGTGGTGAAGCTGAAGTCCTTGGGGTGGTGCAGGAGTTCGTTCGCCGCCGCGTACTCGTCCACGGCCAGGCCGAGCCCCCGGTCCTCGACCTCGACGGCGTATCCCTGCGCCACCGGCAGTGCGCGGACGCGTACTTCGGTGTGCGGCGGGGAGAACGTCACGCCGTTCTCGATGAGTTCGGCCATGAGGTGGATCGTGTCGCCGACCGCCGGGCCCAACACCGCTATCGGCGGCAGGGGTTCGACGACGACCCGGGTGTAGCCCTCGATCTCGGACACCGCGCTGCGCAGCAGGTCGGCGAGCGGCACCGCCTGCTTCCAGCGGCGCCTGGGGGACGCGCCGGACAGCACGGTGAGGCTCTCCGCGTTGCGCCGCATCCGGGTGGCGAGGTGGTCCACGCGGTAGAGGTCGGCGAGGAGTTGGGGATCCTGCTCCTTGCGTTCCATGGAGTCGATCACCGTGAGCTGACGGTGCACCAGGAGCTGGATGCGGCGGGACATGTTGTGGAAGACCAGCCGCGCGCCCTCACGCAGCGAGGCCTGTTCCAGCGCGACGCTCACCGCGGTCCGCTGGGCGCTGTTGAAGGCCTCCGCGACCTTGCCCAACTCGTCGGTGCCGTAGTCGAGTTCGGGCAGGTCGTCGAGTTCGGCGCGTTTGCCCTGGGTGCGCAGCCGGGTGATCAGCTCGGGCAGCCGTTCCTCGGCGAGTTCGAGGGTCTCGGCGCGCAGGCCGGACATCCGGCCGAGGAGGGAGCGGGTGATGCGCCAGGACAGCAGGGCGACGGCGAGTACGGCGACCAGGGCGAGGGCGCTGCCGAACAGTGCCTTGACGAGCACCTGGTGGGTCCGGTCCTGGGCGTCCGTGGTGACCTTGTACAGGAACTGGCCCTCCACTGCCTGCACCCCGCCGGTCACCCGCGCCGGGGCCGCAGCCCGGGCCGCCGTGGTGTGCGGCACCGCGATCGTGCCGTCGTGCCCGGCGGACGCCGCCGCGACGGCCGTCTCGAAGGCCACCATGGCCTCCCAGTCCCGGCCGCCCATGACCTGCTCCAGCGCCGCGCCCATGTCCGTGGGCAGGTACGGCTCCACCTCGTTGGACAGCACGGAGACCCGGACGGCCTCGGCCGCCGCCAGCGCCGACCGCTCCTGGACGCTCAGCTTCCCGGACGCGGCGGCCCCGCCGAGGATCGCCTGCTCCTGCGAGAGGGCCTCCGTGCCGCGCAGGAAGGCCAGGGCGTGCCCGGCGTCGGCCGCGGTGGCCGCGTCGCCGCTGTCGGTGCTCAGCATCCCGAAGAGGTTCAGCGCCGACGAGACGGCGTCGGAGTAGACGGTGTAGGCCTGCTGGCGGGTGCTCTTCCCGGCGTCGACCGCGGTCCGTTCGGTGGTCAGCGCGGTGAGCCGCTTGCGTACGGTGGCCAACTGGGCCTTGTACTGCGCCGATCCGACACCGCCGGAGGCGGCGTCCGCCTTGCGGAAGCCGGCGAGCAGGGCATCGGTCTTGCGCCGTTGCGCCTCCAGCGCGGTACGGCTGCCGTGCGAGGCCAGCAGGCCGACCGTCAGCTGCCGTTCCTTCTGGAACTCGCCGATCGCCGGCTGCAGGGCGTACGTGGTCTTCGCCGCCTGCCCGACGTTGTTGGACTGGTGCCACTGGTCGAACAGCGCGAAGGAACCACTGACCCAGAGCAGGACCATCGCCGTCGCCGGCACCACGGCGAGCGTGATGAGCGAGGCGCGGATACTGCGCCCGCGACCGGTACCGGGTCCGGTCTGCGCGGACGTATCCCGGTGTCTGCTCACTTCACCCACCGGTGTCCGACGGCGCGACGATGGAGGCGGGCTGCGGTGAGGAACTGCGACACCGGTGGTTTCCTTTCCGGGGTGGCGCGTGACGCGTCGGATCGCGGGCATACGTCAACACGCCTGCACAGAACTGGGGAGTTGGCGGCGTAGCACGGCACGTACGCCAAAGACGGGCTGCGGTTTCCCGACGGGCGCCCGAGCCCCCCGCGCAGTTGGTTAGGTATGAAACCGAGCCATCCGACCCGGGTCAAGGGACCCCACAAACACGCCAGGCACAGCCGTTTAGGGCGTTCAGTACACTACGCGCGTAGACAATCCGGTGGCCCACATGCCCAACCGCCCGCCCACGAAGACGTTTTGGCTGACTACCCAGGGTGAGGTGTGGGGCAGAGGGTGGGGCGGGGGACATCGGGGGCGTGACGGGAGCGACGGGGCGGGGCGCCCGAGGCGAACGCCGATGTGACCTACTTCACAGTATAAACACCGGCCGGGCACACCAACTCCACCGGCCGCAGAGGCCGTTGCTCACCCTCTCCCCGGCTCCTCCAGCAGCGCCAGGCTCTGCGCCCCGAGCGACGTCATACCGTACGTCTCCGCCCCGCGCGCCGCCTCCCGCAGCAGCCGGACCGCGTGCGGCTCACTGCCCAGGCCGCCCGCCCGGCGTATCGCGCGGGCCTGGGCCAGGCGGAGGCGGGCGAGTTCGGGCTGCGAGGAGCGGGCCGGGACCGCCGCCTGCCGGAAGTGGTCGAGGGCGGTCTCCGGCTCCCCCGCCGCCAGCGCCAGCAGCCCGCAGGCCCGGGCGGTCGGGCCGACGAGGACGGTGGGCCAGCCGCCCAGGGCGATCTGCCCGCCGTCGTGCGGCGCCAGCCGGGCGCGCAGCGAGGGCACCGCCTGCGCCACCTCGGCCTCGAATCCGCCCTCGAGGTCCAGCGCCGCGCAGCCCTCCGCCAGCAGGACGAGCGCGGGCACGGCCCAGCCCGACGGCGGGAACCGGTCGACGTCGGCGACACAGCCGAGGAACAGGTCCGCCCCCTCGGCATGCTGCCCGGTCTCGCACAGGGCCAGGGCCAGCCCGGCCCGCCAGACGGGGAAGTAGGCGTGGCGCTCGACGTCGCCGGCCAGATCGGAGGTGAACAGTTCGGCAAGGCGGCCCTGTTGGCGCAACAGCCAGTAGGCCTGGCCAAGCCGGGTCTGTGTCAGGTTGTCCGCCGGTACGGCGTAGTCGGCGCGGAGGAGTTCGATGAACTTCAGGGACTCCACGAAGATCCACTCTGCGGCGGCGTCGAACCGGCCGTGCCACAGGTCGAGCAGGGCGTCGAGGGTGTGCCGCTGCCAGCGGGCCAGGACGCTCTGGGTGTCCGCCGCGTGCTTGCGGTACTGGTTGGCGGTGGCCAGGGCGCTGAAGATCCTGCCGTTGCGCAACTGGTCGATGGCGACGGCCATGAGCGCCTCACCGCGGAAGTACGCCGAGTCGTGCCGGGCCGCGGCCTCGCGCAGCCGCTCGGAGAGGTCCAGTGAATCGGGAGCGCTCATGAAGTCGTAGCGTGCCCAACGGCATTCGGTGAGGACCTCGCAGCGCACCTCGTCGTCGCCGTCCTCGGGTAATCGGCGCAGCGTGTCCTCGGCGAGCCGGGCGCCCTCGGCGGGACCGGCGAGCCCCGCCGCCGTGTCCTGGCTGACCGCCAGGGCCATCTTCTTCGCCAGATGCGCTTCGAGCCGCAGCCGCAGCCCCGCGGCCTCGGGGCCGTTGTCGCCCTCAAGGGCGGCCAGGCACCCCTTGACCGACTGGAGCAGCTCACGGTCGACCTGCCCGGGGTCGGACCAGCGGCGGGCCAGCCTGATCACGGCTTCGGCCTGCGCCCTCGGGTCCCCGGCGGCACCGCGATAGGCGGCCGTGTAGTGCCGTTCGGCCTCGCGCATCTCACCGGCGGCATGGCTGAGATCACCGCGCCGCAGCAGCCGCCGGAACTCGGCCCGTTCCTGTGCCGGGGCCGAACGGCCGTTCTTCCCGGGGGACTTGACCAGTCGGACGGTCTCCCCGCGGACGGCCCTCGGCGGCGTGTCGGTGTCGGGTGGTGGCGCCAGGCCGGCCAACGCCCCTTTGGCGCCCAGGACTTCGTCGCACAGCTGGGCCAACTCCAGGGACGCCCTGCGGCGTCCGTTCTCGACGCGGCTGAGGAAGCTGCGGCTGCAGTACACCTTGCCGGCCAGTTCACTCAGCGACATACCGGCCGCGATGCGGCGCCGGCGCAACTCCGCGCCGAATCCGTCGTGCTCGATGGCCATCCCCCCAACAACACGCCGGCCGACCGGTGTTGCCAATTACCCGCTGGCAACACCCGACCCCTGCGGACCGGCACGATTACCGACGAAGCTGTCTGTGCCGGGAGCCTACCGGGCACAGGGGCGTGCCCATTGGCGGAACAGGAGCACTGGTCATGCCTTCGGGCGAACCTGTGGCGTCGACGGGGGTCGATATGCCGGAGGCACTCGCCCGCGGCACACCCACCGCGTGGTCCGCCCGGCACCGAAGAGCTGAATGACGACGGGGGGATGGGGGGTCCACGGTCCGGGGCGCGCGGGGGGCGCTCCGGACCCCGGATCCTGTCATCTTCTCAGGAGTTGAGCCGGCCGGTCAGAACCCGGCCGCGCGTGCCGCCGTGTACACCTCGGCGGAGACGTCCTTGAGTTCCTGCGCGTCCCGCGCGGCCCACGAGAGGTCGACCAGGAACTCGTCGAGGCCGATCCCGTCGTACGCCATCAGGTCGCTGACGATCTGCTCGACGTCGCCCTGGAAGGGGCGGCGGTCCGGGCCCTCGTACCGCTTGGCGGTGTAGTCCGGGTTGACGCGAACCACCGTCCGCAGCGGGCGGGTTCGGCCCCGCTCGGCGGCGAGGTCCTGCAACTGGCGCCAGCTCGCGGCCACTTGCTCGGGGCCGTCGGCGTACGGCAGCCAGCCGTCGGCCTGGTCGACGAGCCGGCGCATGGCCCGTGGGGAGTTGGCCGGGACGAGGATCGGGATCGGTCGGGCCGGCTTCGGTCCGACCACTGCCGAGGCGATCCTCGTGATCCGGCCGTTGTCGTAGGCCACCGGGTCCGGGCCCCACACCGCCCGGCACACCTCGAAGACCTCGTCCATGACCTTGCCGCGCTCCGCGAACGGGCGTACTCCGGCGGCGGCGTACTCGTCGAGGGACCAGCCGCTGCCGAGGCCCGCGACCACCCGGCCGCCGCTCGCCGCGTCCAACGTGGCCAGGGACTTGGCCAGTTGGAAGGGGATGTGCAGCGGGGCGACCAGTACGGCGGTGCCCAGTTCGGCCCGCTCGGTGGCCGCCGCCGCGAGGGTCAGCGTGACCAGCGGCTCGGCCACGCCCCGGTAGGCGTCGGGCCAGGGCAGGCCGGGGACGCCGTAGAGCGGCTGGGTCTGTGGTTCCGGGAACAGGGCGCGTTCGTACACCCAGAGGCTGTCGTATCCGATGTCCTCGGCGGCGCGGGCCACATCGGGCACGTCCTTGCCGAGGTCGTACTGGCGATTCTGCGGGAGACCGATTCCCAGCCGGGTCGTCATGCCGATGCGTTCCTCTGCGGTTGACTCTTCGGTTGATTGCGCAATCAAGTTGATATCGCCGCGTCACCGGCCGGACAGCAGGCGCAGCATGGTGGTGTACTCGCCGCGGGCCTCGGCGAAGCGCACCGGTTCAACGGCCTTGACGAGGATCTCGTCGGGCTGTTCGGCGGCGCCGAGGATGCTCATGACCTCGTCGAGGAAGGCGTCGAGGGGCATCGCGGTCTGCGAGTCCTCCTGGCCCATCAGGGCGGTGCGCACGGCCGGGGGCACCAGTTCCAACACCTCGACGCCGGTGTCGGCCAGTTGGACACGCAGGCTCTCCGTGAAGGAGTGGACGGCGGCCTTGGTGGCGTTGTACGTCGGGGCGATCGGCAGCGGGACGAAGGCCAGCCCGGAGGAGACGGTCATGATCGTCGCCCGTGGCCGAGTGGCGAGGTGTTCGGTCAGCGCGGCCACGAGGCGGACGGTGCCGAGGAGGTTGGTCGCCACCGTCGCTTCCGCCACGGCGAGGAAATCGGCGTGGCGGAGGTCCTCCGGCAGCATCATGCCGGCCATCGTCACCAGGACATCGAGGTCGGGAAAGCGTTGCAGGAGCTGCGCGGTGACATCCCGGACGGCGGCCGGGTCGGTGACGTCGAGCACGACGGACTCGATGCCGGGGTGCTCCGAGACGATCTGTTTCAGTCGGTCCTCGCGGCGCCCGGAGACGATGACCCGGTTGCCTGCCGCGTGCAGCCGCAGCGCCAGTCCGAGGCCGATGCCGGAGGTCGCTCCGGCGACGAGGACGGTGTTGCCTGTGGCGTTCAAGGGGTTCCCCACCTGAAGAAAGACACTTGCCGAAGAAGGGCACTTGGACGGGACGGGCCGCGGCGGGTGATGCGAGGCCACGAGGGCCCGGCATCACCCGCCGGCGAGTGGCTCAGTGCTGGTTGACGGCCGAGGCCCAGTCGAAGTTCACGCCCATGTCGGAGTACATCTTCGAGTAGCCGACGAAGCAGTCGAACTTCTCGACCTTGCCGTTCTTCAGGTACCAGAAGTCGGCGGTCGGGGCGTCGACCTTCTGGCCCTTGCCCTTGACGACGCCACCCGTCGGCGCCTGGAGCTGACCGTCGAACGTGCCCTGGATCGACAGCTCGATGCTGATGGTGTCGCCGTTCACGGTGATGCGCTTGAGGTCACGGTGAACGTTGGAGAAGAGGCCCTTCATGTAGGGCAGCACGCTGCCGAGCGCCTTACCCCGGTAGGCGACGCCGGGGACCATGTCGTTGAAGACGCCGTCCTTGGCGAAGCTGTTGACGAAGGTCGGGACGTCGATGTGGCTGCCCTCGGCCACGTAGTAGTCGCGCAGGACGATCGCGAGGTTGGTCTTCTCGTGCTTGGTCAGGTGGCGGTCGGTGAGCGGCAGCGCCGCCAGCTGACGCGCGGTCAGGGTCGGGGCGGCGGACTTGTGGTGGGCGGGGCTCGCGGCCTGTGACGGCACGGCGGCGATGGAAAGACCACCCAGAACAGCTACCGCGGTCGCGGCGGTGATCGACTTCCGGCTGAGCAGCTTCATGGCGCATTCCTTCATGTTTGTCCTCAGGATCCGGGAGCCGCACAGCAGCGGTCCCCCGCTCGCTCTTAGTAAATCAAGCGATGGCTTGACTTTATGGAGGCGACGGCAAGCTGTCAAGCCACTGTTTGAATTGTGTGGTCCCGCAGCCCCCCGCGACCCCCCGCGCCCCCGACCTCGATCTCCGCCCGCGAGACGAACCGACCCCTTGACAATGCAGTCAAACAAATGATTGAGTACATGGCGTGATAAGGGTGAAAAAGACGGACCTGCGCCGGGAGGCCGGTCAACGCACACGGGACGGCCTGCAGTCGGCCGCCCTCGAGTTGCTCGCGCAACGCGGCCAGGAGGGCGTGACACTCCGCGAGATCACGGATCGCGCCGGGGCCAACGTCGCGGCGGTGAGCTACCACTTCGGGTCGCTCAAGGCACTGTGCGACGCGGCGATCGAGCACGCGCTGGAACAGTATCTGGACGCCCAGATGGCCGCGATCGACTCCCTCGGCCCCGCCCCGGCACTCGAGGAAGTGGCCGCGGCGTTCGCCGGGCCGATGATGCGCGCGTTCGCGGCCGGCGGGCAAGACCTCGCCGTGATGCGAACCGTGGCACGCATCGGCATCGAGCCGCCCCAGGGGTGGGAGCGCCTGACCGGCAAGTTCGAGAAGAGCCGCCGGGACGTCCTGCGGGTACTGGGGCCGAACATCCCCGGAGTCGACGAGGAAGAACTGATCTTCCGTACCCGTTGCGCGGCCGGCCTGCTGAACTGGCTCGCCCTGGCCCCCATCGGCACCGAACTGGCCGCCATGCCCGCCGAGCGGCTGGAGCGGCAGTTGGTGCCGGTGGTGACGGGGGCGTTCCGCGGGAGCGCGCGGTAGCAGCGGGCGCTCCCGGGCCCGTTGAAGGGCCGCGTCAGCCAAGCAGGCCGGCGCCCTTCACCGTGTGCGTCGAGCCGTCGGCCAGGTGCAGGGTGAAGGTGCCCGTGAGCAGGCCGTCGGGGTTGCCGTCGGGCCACCAGGCGGTGAAGCGGCCGTCCTGGACCATGGCCTCGGTCGTGTGTCCGTGGTCCCGTACGGTGATGCCCCGGACGTCCGAACCCGCCCAGCCGATCACGTAGTTGAGCTCCTGGTCGCCGCTGCCCCGGGCGCCCAGCGTGTCCACCTCGATGTGCCCGTCGGGCTGTTGGCGCGCCGCGGAGATGCCCATCGAGATGCCACCGTCCGAACCGGCCAGGCAGTACGCGGACCGACCGCCGCGCGTCACGATCATCGAGGCGACCTTCCCGCGCAGGTCCGCGTTGCTGATCACCGGCTCGGTGCCGGTGCCGTTCGAGTCCGTCGCGTCCAGGCACCACTTTCCGGCGGCGGAGCCGCGTGCGGCGACGACGTCCATGCTCTTGGCGGTACCGGTCCAGGCGGCCAGTTCCGAGGAGGACAGCGGACCCGAACTGCCGCCGGGCAGACCGCCGTTCACCGCGACCAGCGCGAGGCCGGCCGCGAGTGCTCCGGCCGCCGTGAAGGAGAGCCGCCGTACCAGCGGGCGGCGGAACACGGCGCCGGCCGGGCGGCCCGGGCGCTCGGTGTCGTCGAGGATGCTCCGCAGCAGCGTCTCCTCGCGGTCGGTCTCCTGGGCGGTCGGTGTGCGGCGCGGCGCGGCGTCGAGATCGGCGAGGCGGGCGAGCAGGTCGTTGGTCATGAGAGTTCCTGGCTTCCTGTTCAGGGCGTGGCTGGTGAGTGGGGGCAGGCTCGGCGAGGCGCGTGGCTGGTGGGTGCGCGCGGGCTCAGCGCGTGGAGAGGGAGAGCGCGGTCGACGCGGTCGCGGCGGAGTGGCCCAGGCGGTCGGCCAGTCGTCGTTTCGCACGGGTGAGACGCATCGAGTACGAGGCCCGGGTGCAGCCCAGTACCCGGGCCGCCTCCTTGGCGCCGAGGTCCTCCCAGACGTGCAGCGCGAGGACTTCCTGGTCGGCGGCGGCGAGCGCCTGCCAGGCCTCGACCAGCTCCAGCCGGCTGTCCACGCCGGCCGTCGGGTCGTGGGCGTCGGCGGTGGCGGTGGCGGTCCGGCCGATGTGCACGACGAGCGCGGACTGCCGGCGCATGCCCCGGTTCGCGTTCAGCATCAGGTTGCGTGCGGTGCCGAACAGCCAGGGCCGCGCGTTCTCCGGTAGCTCGCGCCGACGGCGCCACGCGGCGAGGAACGTCTCGCCGACGACGTCGTCGACGTTCATCGGATGCGCGCGCCGGCGGACGAACCGCAGCACGTCCTCGTAGTGCGCCCGGTACACCTCGGTGAACTGGGCTTCGGTGGCGATCGGCATGGTCTTCCTTTCCTGTCGTCTGCCCCTACGTGTCCGGCGGGCGCAGGGGTGCAACAGGAGGTTCAACAGGGGTTCGAGAAAACCCTGTTGGGACACACGCCGGTCACAGGAGCGCGATGACACCCTCGATGCCATGACCCGGCGGTCCCCCCAGGGGCTGATGTGCTCCAGGCTCTTCGTCATTTCCTCTTCTCGACCGGGGCCTGTGCGTCAGCCGCCGAACAGGCCGCTGATGCCAAGTGACCGCCCGGGCACAGCACTTCGAGCGACCGCTCGACGGTGTCGTTGCCGATCGTGTCGAGCACGACGTCGATGTCGTGGACCGCCCCGGTGAAGTCGACAAGTCCCGGCCACGCCGTCAGCCCGACGACCGGCAGCGCCGCCGCCTCGACGTGCGAGAGCGACGCCGGCTTGCGGGCCAGGACCTCAGTCCTCGCTCCGGGATCTCAGTCCTCGCTCGGGGGCAGGCGCGACGCCCTCGTCCTGCGCAAGCCGCTGAGCACACCGATCGCCACGGGCACGACCGCGATGACTGCGCTGGCGGGCCAGTCGACGGGCGCGGGACGGAGGTGTCCCGCGAGCCAGAGGAACACCGTCCCCGCGCCCCAGGCCACCAGGCAGAGGGCGACACCGGTTGCTGTCGCCCGCCGCTGTCCCGCGGACGGCGCAACAGGAGTCCGCCCCCAGGATCCGTCGGGCCTGCGCCGGGCCAGTTCCCAGCGCACGCCAAGGCTCGCCAGGCCGAACACCACTCCCATCCCCACTCCCCACAGCACCACACCCCAGGTGACGGCGGATTTGGCCAGGCCGGCGACACCGCCGAACCCGACCGCGGCGATCAGGCCGGTGCGCACCGGATACCGAGCGGCCAGCGCCTCCACCCTCCCGCAAGAGCTCATCCGCACCTCACCTCCATCGTCGTGGGAGAACGCTGCCGCAGTGCCGATCGGCTCGGCGTAACCGCCAGTCGTCCAGTGCTCTTCGGACAGCCGGCAACTGAGCTCACCGGCAACCGCGGCGACCACAATGCCAGGCATCCCCCCATCACGGTGGCCGTCAGTGCGAGGCAGACTCCGCTGTTCCAGGTCAGAGCCTGCCGACAGACGAGCCGGGCCCCACGCCCGGCATAGCTTCGATGCACCCGTACGGATTCACTTCAAGAACGGCGACGCCATCCTCATGTCGGCAGAGGACTACGACGCCTGGCAGGAGACCATCGACCTCCTGCGCTCGCCGGCCAATGCCCTCCGCCTGATGGACGCCGTCGCCCGCGACCGTGCGGGCCAGACCGGGGTCACCAAGACCCTGGAGGATCTCCAGGGACTGGCCGGTGACGAGTGAGAGACGTCAACATCGACCCAGCCGCCTGGGACGACTTCCAGCACTGGCTTGCGACCGAACCGACTAGGCCGGCCAAGGCACGGGCTAAGTGCCGCATCTCTCGGTGACGAGCCTGCGCCAGCGTCGGCGGATGGTCTCTTCGTTCTCCAACCACCGGACAGGGCTGCCATCTGGCGTGATTGGCCGGTTGTCCATGAAGCATGCGATGTCGGCGAGGTAGGCGTGATCGCCGTCGTTGGTGATCCGGCGCAGTCGGTGGATGGCGGCGGCGAGGAGTTCCTCGTCGCCGCGGACGGCGTGGTGGAAGCAGACGGCGAGCTCAAGCAGGGGGAGGAGGGAAGTCAGCCCGGCGGTCTCGATCTCGGCGCGCAGCGCCTGGGCGCGTTCGTCGGCGTCCGTGCCGCGGCCCGCGTCGCGGATGAGGATGGCGATGCCGAGGGTCAGGGTGGTGGCGTGGAGTGTGAGGTCGGTCAGGAGGTGGTGGGCGAGGGCGATTTCGCTGTCCGCGGTCGTGGGGTCCGTGAAGGCCAGTACAAGTGCGCGGTGTGCCTGGGCGGTTGCGCGTTCTCCTGCGATACCGCGTTGTTCGGCGTCGTTGCGGGCATGTTCGTAGGCGTCGGCCGCTCGTGTGATGTCGCCTTGAGGCCAGTGGATGTCGCCGAGTACGCGGTTTTGCCGGCCGGCCCACCCAAGGGTTTCGGCAACGGTCAGGGCGGCAGGGAAGTCGCCGGCCAGGCGGGCGAGGTGGGCCAGGCCGCGGCGGGCCGCGGGGGCGAGGCGGCCTCCTCCCTCGGCGACCTGCTGCATCCCTGTTCGGGAGGCGGCTGAGTCACCGAGGTCACGGTGGGCTTTGGCCAGGTAATAGCGGGCCATTGGGCCCAGTTCCTCCGGCAGCAGACCGGTGTCGATGACGGCGGCGAGCCGGTTGGCCGTCCTGCGGCGGTGTTCGTGTTGTCGACGGCCGAGCGTGTTGAGCAGTTCGACCAGGGCGTCGGCCTGCGTCTGCGGATGTGCCTCGTCGCCGGTGCCCCGCCAGGTGGGGGTGACGGGTTCCCACACCGAGTCGCCGACATACCGCCAGGCCGCCTCGGCCAGCCAGCCCAGGTCGAGGTGGAACTCGGATGCGAGGGTGAGACCTTGACGTAGGCAGGCGATCAGCAGACGGCGGCCAGGACCGGTGTGCTCGGCCCACTGCCGGCCTACGGCGCTGTGGGCGCGTTCAGCCGCGTTTCGCCAGTCTCGCGGTGACCAGCGGTCGTCGGTGGTGTCTTCGGCGGTACGCAGGGTTGAGCGGATGAGGGCGTGCAGGTGGTACGGCCACAGGCCGGTGGGGGTGTGGCGGATGAAGGGCCGCTCAAGCAGGCGGAGGACTGGGGCGTCGCGGCTGATTCCGGCGCTGGCGGTGGCCAGGGGGATGTCGAAGGCGTCCAGGAGGCTGACCGAGCGCAGGACGTGGCGTTCGTCGGGGGTGAGGTCGGTGAGGGTACGGGCGATCAGGGCGGGGAAGTCGACGTCGAAGTCGGCCGGTTGCGGGGTGAGGCCGGTGCGGCGGATCTCAAGAAAACGCATGGCGGCCAGGTCGAGGTAGAGGGGCAGGCCGTGGGAGCGCTCGGCGATCACGCGTCGCAGCGTCGGGTCGATCAGAGGCCGGCCGTCGGCGGTGAGGCGGTGGGTGAGGTAATCCTGGCGGTCCTCGTCGCTGAAGTCCCCGATCAGGATCTGACCGCGACCGCCCGGATCGGCTGCGTCGGCGCGGGGCGCCGGCACACCGTGGCCGGCCAGCCCGGGCCAGGCTGCCGGGCCGGTCCAGTCGAGTTGGCCGTGCAGGGCCGGGTCGGCCCACTGCAACCGGTTGCGTCCGGTGACGACGAAGAAGACGTTGGGCATGAGCCACACCACGTGCTGCAGCAGCCGCTCCATGTCCCGGTGGGTGCGGTCTCCGATGTCCTCGAAGGTGTCCAGCAGCACCACCGGGGCGATCTGCTTGCGGGCGGGTAAGCGGGCCAGCTCCCAGGCGAGCAGGTGCGGGTAGTAGGAGAGCGCCTCCAGGTCGGTGTCGGCCTCCAGGAGGTCGGCCAGCCGCGCGCAGCCGGCCAACGCGCGCACTGAGCGGCGGTGTTCGCGCAGCGCCCTCACCAGCGCCCCGGTGAGCTGCCCGACCGCGGATCCGAGCATTCCGGGCAGTGTCAGGCTTTGGGCGACTTCGCCGAGCGCCGCCTGCATCTGCTGCGGAAGCGCCTGGCCGAAGCGGGTCACCAGGCCGTCACGGCGCAGGTATTCCTCCAACGGCTCGCCCGGATGCCGGTGGTCCCAGTAGCGGCGCAGCGCGATGTCGAAAGCGGGCATGGGCCGGCCGACCGCGGCCGCGACGGCAAGCCGGATCGTGACGATGACGCGTTCGAAATCAGTGTTCGCCGAGCGCGCCAGGTCGAGCCGGACAGGGACGATCCGCGGCCCGTGCCAGGCCGGTTCACCCCATTGCGCCGGCCTGTGTTCGGCATGGGCCAGCGCGGCCTCCAGCCTCCGTGACAGCGTCGACTTGCCGATGCCGCCGACACCGTGGAAGACGAGCAGGTTGCGTCGTGGTGCCTCCAGGTCGGCGGCGTCGAAACCCGCAGCGGTCACGTGCTGCAAGTGGGCGTCCAGAGCGCTCACGAACATCCGCCATTGGCCCTCCCGATTGGTGAACGCCTCATCCGCTCCCACTCGGTGGTCGTTGGAGCCGAACAGAGCCCTCAAGTCCCGACCTGCCACGCCCACCCCCTGATGGTCATCCGATCCCGATCTGTGACTGCCGGTCCGCGTGGCCGGCATCCCTCCACCACGTCCCACTCAGCGGTCACCGCCTGCGGGGGGTGCCGTCCTGTCTGATCGCTCGGCTCTCGGCAGCGTGACCATCGGCTCCCCGCGGGCGATGCCCGTCGCCGAGGGGTTCGCTGGCCGGTATCGGGACGTCGTAGACCAGTTCCCAACGCGTCTGCGGGAGAAGGAAGGTGGCGGTCTCGACCGGCTGGCCCGTGTCGGTCAGGTGGGTCCGATCCAGCCTGATGATCAACGTGCGGCGGGTGATCCCGAGCCGCAGTGCCTCATGGTCGTCCGGGTGCCGGGCGTGAGTGCGGAGCTGGGCGTGGCCGACCCGGACGCCGACCGAGGCCATCCGGCGAGCCACGCCGGTTCCGGCCAGCGGCCCGTCCTCCGGCAGGAGAACGGGCGTGCGATGCGTGAGGGCCATGGGCTCCCACGATTCACCGAGGGCAAGAGGGCGGGCGTTGCCCAGATACTCGTAGCGCGTGCGGACGCACAGTGTGTCGATGTCGACCGACAGCCGCCGGGCGATCGGCTCTGGAGCCGGGACCTTGACGTCCGACCGGTATTCGATGGCCGGGACGAGCCCTGCCTGCCGGATCGCGTCCGGAATCGGCAGCAGCACGGGCAGCGCGATACGCGCCTCCGGGGCGCGGACGAAGACGCCGACGCTCTTGCGCCCCTCCAGCAGGCCGGTGTCGATCAGCAGTTCTTGGCCCCGCTGGATCGCGGCCGGACTGGTCCGGTACTCGTGAGCCAGTTGGGCCCGCGGGGGCAGCCGCTCACCAGGCGACCATTCTCCTTCCGCTAGTCGCCTGCGCAGGTCTTCGGCGATGCGCTGATAGTCCGCAGTGGGCACTGCCTACTCCCGGAGAGGAACTGGCTACTCCTTGCAACCCTTGACACGCTAATCGGTTAACGGCACGCTAATCGATTAGCAATACGGTCAGTAATCAGTGCGGTGTGAGGGGGAGGAGTGGATGCGGTCCTGGCAGGGCGTGCCGCGGCACTCGCCGCCCGGCTCGCGGACCTCACGGGCGGCACCACCCGGATCCAGGAAATCAACCGGGGCGCACTTGTCCTGTGCACCATCGACCCGGTCGGTTCCGAGGACGCCTGGGTCGACGTGCAGAACGCACTCGACGACGCCGACGCCTGGAGCGTGCAGGGCCGCGGCCCCGGCCCAGAACCCCGACTGCTGCGCGCCGAGCTCCGCTCGAAGGATCCCGACGCCAGATGACTGCCGCACTTCCGCGATCACCCTCTGCAGTCGTCCTCGACTCCCTCATGCCTGTCGGGCCACGGAGTCGTGCCCGGATCGGGCAGGGGCGCCCACCGCGCGGGACGCCGATTGACGCGGCCATGTGACGGTGAACAACGGTTTACCCCTGCCGTACTGCCCGAAGAGCGCCACCTCGACCTGCTCGTCACCACGATCTTGCCGGCCGTCACCAAGAAGGCCACGCCCCAGACTTCCCCGGTCGCGGTGTTCGTGGCGGGCCAGCCCGGCGTCGGCAAATCCACCTTCGCGGACCTGGTGCACCACGCGCTGGACCACCGCGGAGGCGCCGTGCGCATCGGCAGCGACGACTACAAACGGGTCCACCCCTGCTATCCGGCACTCCTGGCGGTCGACGACCTCAGCGCCGGAGTCCGAACGCGCCCGGACACACGCCGCTGGCAGGCCGAGGTGGAGGACTACACCCGCCGCCACCGGCTGGACGCCGTCATCGAAACCGCTCTGGCCGACCCGCAGGAGGCCCGCACCACCCTGGGCGCCTACCGACACGCCGGCCACCGGGTCGAACTGACCGCGCTCGCAATTCCGCAGGCCCTCAGCAGCCTGGCCGTACTGCACCGCTACCTCCAGCAGGTGCGGGCCACCGGGACCGGCCGCTACGTGTCAGCGCACCACCACGACCACTGCTCCCGGGAACTGCCCGAAGTCCTGCGGATCATCGAGGCCGAGCAGCTGGCGAACCTGGTGACAGTGATCAGCGTCAACGGCATTCGGTACCTGAACCGCCTGGCGCCGAACGGAAGTTGGTCACGCCCACCGCGCGCCGCCCAAACGGTGAACGCCGAGCGGACACGGCCATGGACAGTCACCGAAGCCCACCGCTTCCGCGACACCGCCTCGCGCGTCCGGCAGATCGCGCGCACAACCCCTGGGCCGGCGCGACGGACGGCCGTTGCCGAGGACATCCGTCACAGCCTCCGATGGGCCGCACCGCTGCTCCCCCGGGGCTGCGCCGATCCGGCCGCTGCCCGAGGGGGCGGCTAGCGCCAGCTGTCGCTCGCGGAACACCGGCGCATCTTCACGGACCTGATCGTTCCGAGCCATCTCGGCGACCCCGAACCCCGGCGCCACCCGGTGGCGGTCTACGTGGTGGGGCAGCCCGGCGCCGGGAAGACAGCAGCCTCCGTCCTGGTGCTGCGCGCCATGCGTCCAGGTGCTGTCCTTGTGTCCAGCGAGGACTTCCGCGCGTTCCACCCCGAGTACGCCCGGTTGCTCGCCGACCGTCCGCGTACGGCTGGAGCTGTGCTGCGAGCCGACTACCGGGCCTGGCAGCACGCGGCGGCGGAATGGCTCCGAAGCCGGAGGGCCGATGTGGTGGTGGAGGCGGCGCCGGCCACCGGCACGGACCTGCTGGCTTCGGCCTCCCGGTTCCAGGCCGCGGGCTACCGGGTCGAGATGCTGGTCCTGGCGGTACGTGCGGCCGACAGCCGCCAGGGCACCGCGCATCGGTTCGCCCTCGGCCTGGAACAAGGACTGCCCTCCCGCTTCACCATCCCTCACGGGCACGACCGGTGCTACCGAGCGCTCGCCGCACTCGCACCGGCCCTCGACCGCCATCCGGCAGTGCACACCGTCACGGTGACCGACCGGGACGTTCGCGTGCTGCGGAACCGGCAAGGTGGTACCGCTGCCATGCTGGAAAGGGAGCGGCAACGCCCCTACACGAACACCGAAGCAGCCCGGTTCGCTGCCGTGCAGCGCCGGCTGTGGGCATCACTGCCGCAACACCGCACGGAACTCTCGGAAATCACCGCCTTGGCGGCGCCCCTGCTTCCACCGGACTTCCCGCTCGGCGGGCTGAAGCCTCACAGCTGAGGAAAACCGAGCAACCACAAGCAACCACGAGGGCGCACAGCGGCCGGATGGCGTCTCCGAGTGCACAACGCGTGCACACTTCCACGGGAACTCCCGGGAACTCGCAGGCAGAAGGGGGAGCCTCCGGACACCGCAAGGGGTCCGGATCTGGCCATAAGCGCAGGTCAGAGCCCTGGTGAACAGACGAGCCGGGCCGTACGCCGGGGACAGTGCCATCTCGCGCAAAAATGCACTCTGGCCTGCGCGGACGTATCGAACGGGCCAGCTAGAGGACGTTACTCGACGGATCTTTCTGATCCGGAGCGGGAGATCCTTCGTCCGCTGGTTCCCACGGTCAGGGCCGGTGGTCGGCCGGCGATACAGGCCCGGGCGGGAGATCCTCGACGCGCCGGCGTACTGGCTGAGGGCCGGCTGTGCCTGGAGACTGAAGGCGTGTGGGAGCGGATGTTGACGACGCTGTGCGAGCGCGAGCGGGTGCAGCTCGGCCGTGATCCCACTCCCGGCGCCGCCATCGTGGACAGCCAGAGCGTCCGGGCCGGTGAACGCGGTGGCCTGCACGGCTACGACGGCGGCAAGGAGGTCAGCGGCATCAAGCGTCACCTGCTCGTCGACACCTGTGGCACTGTTTTGGCGGTCTGCGTGATCTGGCACTGGCGCGCCCGGTTGGCGACCATGTACCTGAAGGACGACTGCACAGGACCGGGATCGCGACCTCGGAGAAAACGATGACTTCAGACACCCGTTCGGGAGACGGTGCGCAACATGACGGCCCGACAGAGCCCTCCGTGCCCGCGGAGGTCGTGGAAGAGATCGTGGAACTGCGGGAAGAGGTCGGCCAGTTGAAGGAGGCCGTCACCTCGCACGCCACGGTGGACCAGGCCATCGGCATGATGGTCGCCCTCGGACGTGTCACGCCGGACGAGGGGTGGGCCGTGCTTCGCGAGGTCTCCCAGCTCACCAACATCAAGCTGCGCAACATCGCGGAACTGATCCTCATCTGGGGGCGCAACGGAGACCTCCCGTCCGACGTCCGGGCACCGCTGGAAGAAGCCCTCGACAAGTACGGGCCCGCCCAGATTCCCGGAGCTCCGCCCCCATCGTGATCCGCTGTTGTTGTTTGCGGCGGGCCCAGCCCGGTAGTCAGAAGAGGGCGGACAACTGTCCAACCGCTCCCGGGAGGGTTCGGCAGTGAGCCCGCCACCGGCCGCCCCGGGAGAAGTCCCGCAGGGCGGCCGGCCCGCCTCAGAGGCGGGCTGAGCGGGTCGGGCGAAGGCCGCTGCGGTTCAGCAGCGCCCTGAAGGGGCGCGGGGCCGCACCGATATGCGGCTCCGCCGCGGAGCGCGACCAGCCACGATGGCGCCGCAGACGAACAACAGCCCATTGCGGCACTTCCAGCGGAGCGCTCAGGCGGCGTCGGCCAGCACGCGTTCGCGCACCTGGGCGCAGGAGGTGCTGATCAGGCGGGAGACGTGCATCTGGGAGACGCCGAGCTGCTCCGCTATGCGGCTCTGGGTCATGCCCCGGAAGAAGCGGAGGTAGAGGATGGTGCGTTCGCGTTCGGGGAGCGTCCGCAGGGCGGGCTTGACGCCCTCGCGGTCGACAACCAGGTCGAAGCCGGCATCCCGCTCCCCCAGCAGGCCGACGAGTGTCATACCGGCGTCCTCACCCGGTGTCTCGGCGTCCAGCGAGAGCGCGGCGAAGCTGTCCAGCGCTTCCAGGCCGGCGCGTACGTCCTCCTCGCTCAGCTGCGCGTACTCGGCGATCTCGGCGACGGTCGGGCGCCGGCCGGGGCCCTCCGCGGACAGGTCACGGAGGGCGACGCGCACCCTGTTGCGGAGTTCCTGGACCCGACGCGGGACGTGCAGGGCCCACATGTGGTCGCGGAAGTGGCGCTTGATCTCGCCGGTGACGGTCGGGACGGCGTAGCTCTCGAAGGCGTGGCCCCGGTCGGGGTCGTAGCCGTCGACGGCCTTGACCAGGCCGAGTGCCGCGACCTGGCACAGGTCCTCGAAGTCCTCGCCCTTTCCCCGGTAGCGGCCGGCGATACGTTCGGACATGGGCAGCCACGCCTGGACGAGTTCGTCGCGCAGCACGTCCCGTTCGGGTCCGTCGGGCAGGTGCGAGAGGCGGGCGAAGGCGGCGGCGGTCTGCGGAGCGTCGTCGTGCGGATGGCGCTTCCTGGTGATGGTGTCCATGGTGCTCACAACTCCCTCACGGGGGTTTCGACTGGACGGTCCCCATGGGAGCGAGCACGCACTGAACAGGCGGAACACACCCGCGATCCGGCGTACACCGGCTCCCACGGACGTGCCTCCTGTCCGAAGCACTCCTATGCCGCCTTCCCGCTCGGGGAGCCCTGAAACAAGCGCGCACACACGATGACGCCGAGCCAGGAAAAGCTGGCAGATCGTGACGAATGAGGCGAGGAAACGCCCGGTCGCGACGCCGGGTCAGCGCCCCCGTGCCGCGGGACTCAGCCGCACGCTTCTACGGCGCCTGCCACGCGCAGCCGATCGGCGTGGACAACGGCAACGCCGCGGTTGGACCCGTGGGGCTGCGAATCGCGCCCGCCGCATCAGGCGGGGAGACGGCCCAGCAGCCCCACTCCCCTTGACCACCCAGCACCGGCCGAGTCTCCCTCGCCGCGCACCTCAAACCGTCGCACCGTCAAGCCGCCGTCGTCACCTGGCGGATTCGGAGTCACGCTCCCGCCGCAGTACCGGCGACGACGGCTGCGGCCGTCCGTCACGCTGGTCGTCGTGCCGCGCGAGGGCGGACAGCAGTGCTTCGACCGTCATCCCCGCCTCGGCGGGGTGCCTGAGGATGGTGCCCGGCTCGATGCGATACGCGTTGGTGCGCCCCTCCCGCGTCCGGGTGAGATAACCGTCCTCCTCCAGATCGGAAATGATCTTCTGGACGGCCCTCTCGGTGAGCCTGCAGCGCGCGGCGATGTCACGGATGCGGATGCGGTGATCCTCGGCGATCGTGGCCAGCACCCTGGCATGGCTGGTGAGGAACGTCCATCCGGCATGTGTCTCGGATACTTCACCCATGCGCCCCAGCCTAGGGCGTAACATTCACGCATTCAAAGGCGCGAAATAGATTTCAGGTATATCTTGACGGGCTTCATACGCCGGATGAAACTTGTAGCGGCAGAGGACAGGCGAACGCTTCGGGAGCGACTGCCATGTCAGAACACGGATCTTCCGCTCCGCCCAGGAGCAGCAGCCGAGCTGTCTGTGCAACGACGCGCGTCCCGGCGGCCGTTGCCCGGTCGGCCTTCCTGGAGATCGTGACGCACCCGGCCGGAACCCGGACGGTCGTGACGGTCTCCGGAGAGATCGACATCGACACGGAACAGATCATGCAGCAGGCCCTCCGCCTGGCACTGGCCCGGTCGCCCGCAGGCGTGGACCTCGACCTGACCGGCGTCGGTTTCTGTGACTGCTCCGGCCTCAACGTCCTGCTGCGGGTCCGGCGACTCGCGCTGGCGGACGGCAAGACACTCGGCGTGCGGGCTCTCAGTCCGTGGGTCGAGAGGCTGTTCGCCCTCACCCACACGTCGTCGCTGTTCGCGTCAACACGCGCCCCCGTCAACGGTTTTGCCCACGACTGGCACGAACATTCCGCTGCGGCGCACGACCTCATGGAGGGGAACGGGGTGTCCGACGAGGCCGAGGAGCTGCGCGTGGAAGTCGTGCAGCTCAAGCGCGCGATGCTGACCCGGCCGGTCATCGATCTGGCCCGCGGCGTCCTGATGGCCTCCTTCGGCCTCAGCCCCGAGGAAGCCTGGAGCGTCCTGGTCGACGTCTCCCAGCACACCAACACCAAACTCCACCAGCTCGCCGAGGACCTCGTCGGCTCGGTCAACGGGCCGCCGCTGCCCGACCACCTGCACCAGCGGATCACCACGGCGATCGCCGAGATCTCACGCCCGGCATAGACCGGCGCGGGACGGACGTTTCCCGCCACGTTCCACGGCCACCCGGAGGACGGACGACCCACCACCCGTGAGGAGAGCGCCATGACGGAGTTCGGTTACTTCCTCTCCTGTGAGGAACACGGTCCCGCCAAGCTGGTGGAGCAGGCCAGGATGGCGGAACAGGCCGGATTCACGTCACTGTGGATCTCGGACCACTACCACCCCTGGAACGACAACCAAGGACAGAGCCCCTTCGTCTGGTCGGTGATCGGCGCCCTCTCCCAAGCCGTCTCCCTGCCCGTGCAGACCGCGGTGACCTGCCCCCTCATCCGTATGCATCCGGCCGTCGTCGCCCAGGCGGCGGCCACCAGCGCCGTCCAGCTGGATGGCCGCTTCCGGCTCGGCATCGGCAGCGGCGAAGCGCTCAACGAGCACATCCTCGGTGACGCCTGGCCCGAGGCCGACGTGCGCCTGGAGATGCTGGAGGAAGCCGTCCACGTCATGCGCCAACTGTTCACCGGGCAGCAGATCAGCCACCGCGGCAAGCACTACACGGTGGAGAACGCCCGCCTGTACACGGTCCCCGACGAACCGGTGCCCATCGATGTCTCCGCGTTCGGCCCGCACGCCGCCGAGGTCGCCGGCCGTATCGGAGACGGATTCATCACCATGGCCCCGGAGGCCCCAGCCATCGAACGGTTCCGGCGCAGCGGCGGCGGCACCAAACCCGTCTCCGCGGGACTCAAGGTGTGCTGGGCAACCGACAAGGACGAAGCCGTCCGTACGGCACACCACCTCTGGGCCAACGAACAGCTCCCCGGCGAACTCGCCCAACTCCTGCCCACCCCACGCCACTTCGAACAGGCCTCGCAGCTCGTCGGCCCCGAGCGCATCGAAGCGAGCCTCACCTGCGGCGACGACCCGGACGCCCACGTGAAGGCGGTCAGGGAATACGTCGACGCCGGCTTCGACACCGTCTACGTCAACCAGATCGGCCCGGACCAACAGGGCTTCTTCGACTTCTACCGCACCAAGGTGCTGCCCCGCCTCGAAGGCTGACGAGTCCCCCTACGGCTGTTACGCGGCGCCCCGAAGGGGAACCCGTGGAGCGATGCAGGAGAGGCAGCAGCACACAGGAGAGGAGCGACGCGATGCCTGCAGGATCGAACAAGAAGAGGGAACGACAGTACGAGCATGTGAAGGAGAGCGCCGAGCAGCGGGGCGAGTCCACGCGCCGGGCGAAGGAGATCGCGGCCCGCACGGTGAACAAGGAGCGCGCCCGCGCCGGCGAGTCGAAAACCGCGAGCAAGACCTCCACGCGTGACCCGAAGTCCGCCTCCCAGCGCGGCGGGCAGCGCTCACACAGCGGCGCCGAGGGCCCCACGAAGGACCAGCTCTACGCCGAGGCGAAGAAGCGCAACATCCACGGCCGCTCCTCCATGGACAAGCGGCAGTTGCAGAAGGCCCTCGGCCGCTGATCACGAGGCCCGGCCCGCAGGGACGCCGTCGCCGGCGCAGGGTGGAAGGCATGGCACAGAGCGCACTCATCGTCATCGACATGATCAACACGTACGACCACGACGACGCCGCCCTGCTGATCCCCTCGGTGGAGGAGTCCCTGCCCGCCGTGACCAGGCTGCTGCACCGCGCGCGCGAACTCGACGTCCCCGTCATCTACGTCAACGACAACTTCGGGCAGTGGCGGTCCCATCACGGCGAGATCCTGGAGACGGCCCTGAAGGGACCGCACGCCGACCTCGTCCGGCCCGTCGCACCCGACGACGCCTCGCTCTTCGTCGTCAAGGCACGGCACTCCGCCTTCTACGAGACCCCGCTCGGCTATCTGCTGACCCAGCAGGGTGCCGACCACGTCGTACTGTGCGGGCAGGTCACCGAGCAGTGTGTGCTGTACTCGGCGCTCGCCGCCCACATCCGGCATCTGAGGGTGACGGTGGCCCGCGACGCCGTGGCCCATATCCACCCGGACCTGGCCGAGGCCGCCCTGCGGATGATGGAACGCAACATGGGGGCACGTATCTCCGCCGCGGAGGACGTCCGGTTCTGACCCGCGACGCCTCGTAGATGCCCTACCGGAGCCCCCTGCGCCGTATCACCGCTCCCACACCCATCGCCACCGCTCCCGACACGCCGGCCAGCACGAGCCCGGTGTGTCGCGCGAGTGCCGCCTGGGCCGATCGGGAGTGGGACCTCTCGTCGAAGGTGCCGTGTGCCCCGTAGTCGTGTTCCGGGGCTTCGTCCGCCGGGTGCCAGAGGTTGGTCTCGCGGGTGCCGGGTTCGCCGGCGTCGGTCTGCTGCGAGGCGTAGCCGGTGCGGGCGAGGTAGCGGTCCAGCAGGGCGGGTGCCAGTTTGTTGGCGAGGACGGTCGCGGCGGTGGACGCGCCCACGTAGTACTGCTTGCGGTGCGGATGGTCCGCCGCGTTGGCCACGGCCCGGGCGGCCACCTCCGGCTGGTAGATGGGCGGTACGGGCTGGGGGTGCTTCGGCAGCCGGGACAACACCCAGGAGAACTGCGGGGTGTTGACCGCCGGCATCTGCACCACGGTCACGTGCACGTGACTGTGCCGGTGCATGAGTTCCGTGCGCACGCTCGACGTGAAGCCGTTGACGGCGTGCTTGGCACCGCAGTAGGCGGACTGCAAGGGGATGGCCCGGTCGCCGAGAGCCGATCCGACCTGCACGATCACACCGTCGTCCCGCGGGATCATGCGCCGGAGCGCGGCCCGGGTGCCGTTCACGAAGCCCAGGTAGCTGACCTCGGTGACCCGCTTGTACTCGTCCGGCTCGATCTCCATGAACGGCGCGAACACCGACGTGAAGGCGTTGTTGACCCAGACGTCGATCGGCCCGAAGGCCTCCTCGGCGGCCACGGCCGCGGCCTCGGCCTGTGCGGGGTCGGCCATGTCGGTGGGCACCGCGAGGGCGCGACCGCCCCTTTCCTCCACGTCGGCTACGGCTGCGTCGAGGCCCGCCTTGCCCCGTGCGAGAAGAACGACATTGGCGCCCCGCTCGGCGAAGAGCCGTGCGGTGGCCCGGCCGATGCCGGCGCTGGCGCCGGTGATGACAACGGTCTGCTGATTCATGCTCGTCCTGTTCGTCTCGGAGGTCGTGAGGGGAAGCCTGGACTTCGGACGGGTGGGTCATGGGCGAGGGTGGCCGCGGTTTCGAGGAGGAGGGCGTGGACGAAGGCCTGCGGCAGGTTGCCGCGCAGCTGCCGCTGGCCGCTGTCGTACTCCTCGGCGTACAGACCCGCTGCCCCGCACGCGTGCCGGTTGCGTTCGAACCAGCGACAGGCCTCCACCTCGCGTCCCTGGTGGTGTTCGGCCAGTGCCGTCACGAAGCCGCAGAGCAGGAAGGCGCCTTCCGCCTCTTCCAGTGGCCGTTCGTCGTGCCGGAAGCGGTAGGCGTAGTGGTCGCGGGTGAGGTTCTCGGTGTAGGCGCGGAGGGTGGCGCGGGTGCGCGGGTCGTCGGCCGGGAGCAGTCCGCGTACCGGGGGCAGCAGCAGGGCCGCGTCCAACCCCGTGTCGTCCGGGGCGCGTTGCCAGTGTCCGCCGGGGTGCGTCGCGTGCGCCGTGGTGTGCGCGAGGATGATGTCGGCCAGCCCGTTCCACTCGCTCTCGCGGGCCGCGTCCGGTGCCACGTCGGCGATCCGCCGCAGTCCCGCGGCGCAGATCAGACGGCTGTGTGTCCAGGCCCGGTCGTCCAACTCCCAGATGCCCGCGTCCGGTTCGCTCCAGCGGGCCGCGATGGCGGCCACGGCGATCTCGGCGGCCCGCAGGCCCTCCCGGTCGAGCCGGTCGTGGCGCGCGGCGGCGGCGAACAGCAGCAGCGCCTCACCGAACACGTCGAGTTGGAACTGACGGTTGACGTGATTCCCGATCCGGTCGAAGCCGCCGGGGTATCCCGGCAGTTCGAGCGTGCGCTGATCGGGAACGGGTCCGCCGTCGACCATGTACGCAGGCCGCAACTTCGGCCCGTCCTCGTGCAGACGAGCACCGACGAAGCGAACTGCCTCGTCCAGCAAGGGGTGTTGACCGGCCGCGGCCATCGCCTCGCCCGCATAGCACTGGTCGCGGATCCACGCGTAGCGATAGTCGTAGTTGCGCCCTTCTTCGGAACGTTCCGGGAGGCTGGTCGTCGCCGCGGCGACCATGCCTCCGTCGGCACTCGTCATGCCCCGCAGTACGGCGTACGCCTGCCGTGCGTCACGGGCGGCGACGGTGTTGTCCAGGGCGGGCACGGCGTCGGACCAGGCGTGTTCGGTCCGAGCCCACAGGTCGGACGGCCTGGGGAGGGCGTCGTCCGGCAACCGAAGCGCGCCGAGTTCGAGGACCAGGTCGTGCTGTTGTCCCTCGCCCAACGCCAGGTCGAGGGTGAACTGCCTCCCCGTGGAGCCGACTTCGGAGAGTGAGGCGTCGCCGCCACCGGTCCAGCGCAGATACAGGTCGCCCACCCGTGCGGTCCACACACCACCGTCGTCGCGTCGCGCCTCACGCAGGGGCTGCGTGCCGTACCCGGCCAGCGGGTGCAGGACCACCCGGACCCGGGCCGGTCCCTCCGTCGCCCGCACGCGGCGCAGCAGGACGAGCCGACCCGGCTCCCCCGGAAAGGCCAGCGCCTCCCGGCACTCCACGATCCCGTCTTCCGTGATCCACCGGCTGCGCCAGATCAGGGAGCCCTCTTCGTAGTGTCCGCCGGGCACGAAGCGGCCCCTCGGTGTGACGGCGTAGAGACCGGCTCCGCCGATCAGGGTGGAGAACACCGCGTCGCTGTGCCAGCGGGGTGCGCACAGCCAGCAGATCTCCCCGCGCGGGCCGACCAGTGCCCCGCGTTCGCCGTCGGCGAGGAAGGCGTAGTCGTGCAGCGCCTGCGGCGGATACGCGTCGTGCTCGACGGATTCCCGTGTGTTCGGCGTCTTCGGCGTGTTCATCGTGGCTCCGTCCCTGTCCCGGCCTATCCGGTCCGGTACTTCTCCGCCTGTTCGGCGCGGAGGGTCAGGCCGTGGCCGGGTGCGCCGTCGGCACCGGGACGGATGCTGCCGCCGTGGGGGTCGAGGGTGCCGTCGAAGAAGAGGTCCTCGATGCGCGTGTGGTCGTAGAACCACTCCAGATGGCGCAGGTTGGGGATCGCGGCAGCCGCGTGCGCGTGGACGTGCGGGGCGCAGTGGCCGGAGAGTTCCAGTCCGGCCGCTTCCGCGAGGGCCGCCGCGCGCAGCCAGACGGTGATTCCGCCGCAGCGTGTGGCGTCGGCCTGGAGGCAGTCCACGGCTCCGGCGCCGAGCATGTGGCCGAAGTAGGCGAGCGTGTAGCCGTACTCCCCGGCGGTCACCTCGGGCGCGACGGCCGCTCGGATCTCTGCCAGCCCGGCCAGGTCATCGCTGGAGACGGGCTCTTCGAACCATGTCACACCGTGCTCGTCGAGGTGCCGGGCCATCCGGACCGCCTGTTTGCGGGTGTAGCCGCCGTTGGCGTCGACATAGAGTTCCGGCGCGTCGCCGATGCTCCGGCGGGCCCGCGCGATCCGCTCCCGGTCCCGCCGCTCGGCCCGGCCCCAGGACTCCCCGATCTTGATCTTCACCCGGGGGATGTCCAACTCCTCGGTCCAGAGGCGCAGTTGACGGTCCAGCCGGTGCTCGTCGTACGTCGTGAAGCCGCCGCTGCCGTAGACCGGCACGTCGGTGCGGCTCGCGCCGAGCAGTCGGGTCAGGGGCAGGTCGAGGAGGCGTGCCTTGAGGTCCCACAGGGCGATGTCGACGGCCGATACGGCACCGGCGATCAGGCCGGGTCGTCCGGCGTTGCGGACCGCCCGGTTCATCGCCTCGTTGGCGGCGGGTACGTCCCAGGCGCTCAAGCCCGTTACTACGTCGGCGAGTTGCCGCTCGACGACCTGGGCGGTCGCCGCCGCGCCGTAGGTGTACCCGAGCCCTGTGACGCCGCCCCCGCTGACCTGGACCGCGACCATGGTGGTCGAGTCCCAGGTCAGCGTGCCGTCGCCCTCCGGGGCGTCGGTGGGGACGGTGTAGACGGCGGTCTCGACCCGGTCCACGAGCGGCTCGTCACCGCCGCCGGCGGTGTGCGAGGCCATCACTCCTCCGGCTTGTCCTGGCGCTGTTTGCCGCCGGGGAGCATGTCCTGCACCTTCGCCTTCAGGCCCTGCCGGATCATGCCGACCCGGTCGCTGTCACCCTTGATGACCGCTGAGGCGGCGGCCTCGATCTGGTCGAGACTCGCGTACGGCGGGATCGGCGGTACGGCCGGGTCGGTCCGGAACTCGACGACGAACGGCCGGTCGGCACCGAGCGCCCGCTGCCAGGCCTCCTCCACCTCCCCCGGCTTCTCCACCCGCACTCCGCCGAGGCCGATCGAGCGGGCGAAGTCGGCGTACGGCACGTCGGGCAGGGCTTGCGAGGGCAGGAACTGCGGGGCGCCGGCCATGGCGCGCATCTCCCACGTCACCTGGTTCAGGTCCTGGTTGTTGAGGACCGCGACGATCAGCCGGGGGTCCTCCCACTCGGGCCAGTACTTGGCGGCGGTGATGAGTTCGGCCATGCCGTTCATCTGCATGGCACCGTCACCGACGATCGCCAGCGCCGGGCGGTCGGGGTGGGCGAACTTGGCGCCGATGACGTACGGCACCCCGGGCCCCATGGTGGCGAGCGTGCCGGACAGGGAACCCCGCATGGTGCCGCGCATCCGCAGGTGCCGCGCGTACCAGTTGGCGGCGGAACCGGAGTCGGCGGCAAGGATCACATCGTCGGGCAGCAGGGCGTCCAGGCTGTGGACGACGTACTCGGGGTTGATCGGGTCCGCGTCCACGGCTGCCCGCCGCTGCATGACCTCCCACCAGCGAGAGGTGTTCATCTCGATCTTCCTGCGCCACGAGCCGTGCTTCTTCCGCTTCAGCTGCGGCAGCAGGGCCCGAAGGGTCTCCTTCGCGTCTCCGACGAGGTTGACCTCGAAGGGGTAGCGCAGCCCGATCATGAACGGGTCGATGTCGATCTGCACGGCCCGGGTCTGCCCGAACTCCGGCAGGAACTGCGTGTACGGGAAGCTGGAGCCGATGACGAGCAGCGTGTCGCAGTCCCGCATCATCTCGTAGGAGGGGCGGGTGCCGAGCAGGCCGATCGATCCGGTGACGTACGGCAGATCGTCCGGCAGCGCGTCCTTGCCGAGCAAGGCCTTGGCCACCCCGGCGCTGAGCACCTCGGCGATCTCCTCCACCTCGGCCCGGGCACCGCGCGCACCCTGCCCGATGAGGATCGCGACCTTCTCACCCTCGTCCAACACCTCGACGGCGCGCGCGAGTTCCGCCGTCGGCGGGACCGGCGCGGAGTGCGTCAGGCCGAGGCTGGAGGGCACCATCTTGAAGGCGTGGCTGGGCTCCGAGTAGTCGAGTTCCTGTACGTCCGCAGGGATGACGATCGCGGTCACCGTCCGCTTGGCGTACGCGGTGCGCATCGCGCGGTCGATGACGTTGGGCAGTTGCTCGGGGACGGTCACCATCTCGCAGAACTCGGAGGCCACGTCCTTGTAGAGGCTCAGCAGATCGACCTCCTGCTGGTAACTGCCTCCCATGGCACTGCGGTTGGTCTGCCCGACGATCGCGACGACGGGCACGTGGTCGAGCTTGGCGTCGTAGAGCCCGTTCAGGAGATGGATGGCGCCGGGCCCCGAAGTCGCCGCGCAGACACCGACCTTGCCGGAGAACTTGGCATAGCCGACGGCCTCGAACGCGGACATCTCCTCGTGCCGTGACTGCACGAACTTCGGCTTGTTGTCGGAGCGGCCCCAGGCCGCGAGGAGGCCGTTGATGCCGTCGCCCGCGTAGGCGAAGACATGGTCGACGTCCCATTCGCGGAGCCGCTGGAGAACGTAGTCGGACACCTTGATGGACACGGGAGTTCCTCTCATCTCATCGCGCTGATTGCCTGTTACGGAGCCGCCGGGTCCCGACGGTCGCCGCTGCCCCGAGCACAGCGGCGACCACTCCCCCGGCCAGCAGGCGGCCGTCCCGGGCGGAGCCCTCGGGCCGGTCGGCGAGCTTCTCGGGGTGGTCGGCGGGCAGGTGTTGTCCGTCCATCGCGAGCGCCAGGGCCTCGGCCAGGTGCAGGGCGCGTCGGCCGGTGCCGCCCTGTTCGATCTGCGTGCGGCAGCTGAAGCCGTCCGCGAGGACCAGCGCGCCGGGGGCGGTCTCCCGTACGGCGGGCAGCACCCCTTGCTCGGCCACGGTCATGGACAGGTCGTAATGGCCTTGTTCGAAGCCGAAGTTGCCGGCCAGGCCGCAGCAACCGGCGTCCAGGACACGGGCGTCGATCCCGGCGCGCCGCATCAGTTCGCGGTCGGCGTCGTCCTTGGTGACCGCGTGCTGGTGGCAGTGGGTCTGTACGGTCGCCGACCTGGTGAGGGACGGTGGCTGCCAGCCTTCGGGGCTGTGGTTGAGCAGTTGCTCGGCGAAGGTCCGGAACTGTCCTGCCAGGCGCCGCACGTCCTGGTCGTCCGGCATCAGCTCGGGGGCGTCGGCGCGGAAGACGGCCGTACAGGAGGGTTCCAGGCCGATGACGGGTGTGCCGGTCTCCAGCCAGGGTCGCAGCACATCGAGCGTATGGGTCAACACCCGCTTGGCCGTGGCGAGTTGGCCGGTGGAGATCCAGGTGAGGCCGCAGCACACGGACCGGGTCGGGACGGCGACCTTGAATCCGGCGTCCTCCAGGACCCGGACCGCGGACTTCGCGACGCCCGGGTGGAAGTAGGTGCTGAACGTGTCCGGCCACAGCAGGACGGTGCTCGGGTCGGCCGGGTCGGGGTCGGGAGTCCCGCGCGTCTGCCACCACTGGACGAAGGACTCCTCGGCGAAGACCGGCGCGTCGCGCTCGACCGCCACCCCTGCGAGGCGCTTGCCGAGACCGGCGATCCCCGGCGCACCGAGTGCGGCATTGACCAGTCGGGGCGCCGGCCGGGACAACCGCGCCCACACCGGCAGCCAGCCCATGGAGTAGTGCGCGGCAGGCCGCAGTCGTCCCTCGTAGTGGTGGGAGAGGAACTCGGCCTTGTAGGTGGCCATGTCGACGCCGACCGGGCAGTCGGACTTGCAGCCCTTGCAGGCGAGGCAGAGGTCCAGGGCGTCACGGACCTCGGTGGAGCGCCAGCCGTCGGTGATGGCGGAGTCCGCGTGCCCGTCGAGCATCTCGAACAGCAGCCGCGCCCGCCCGCGCGTGGAGTGTTCCTCCTCGCCCGTCGCCCGGTAGGAGGGGCACATCACGCCGCCTTCGTGCGTACGGCAGTTGCCGATGCCGACGCAGCGCAGTACCGCCCGGTCGAAGGAGTGGTCGTCGTCCGGGTAGCTGAAGTGCGTGTCATGGCTGTTGGGGCGCCACAGGGGTCCCAGGCGCAGGTTCTCGTCGACGCGGTACGGGTCGACGACCTTGCCGGGGTTCATCCGGTTGTCCGGGTCGAACAGGGCTTTCACCTGCCGGAAGGCGGCGACCACGTTCTCCCCGTACATCCGGGGCAGCAGTTCGCCGCGCGCCTGCCCGTCACCGTGCTCGCCGGAGAGCGAACCGCCGTAGGAGGCCACCAGGTCCGCGGCCCGGAAGAGGAACTCCCGGAAGTGCGCGACGCCTTCGGCGGTGGTGAGTTCGAAGGGGATGCGGGTGTGTACGCAGCCCTGGCCGAAGTGCCCGTACAGGGAAGGGTGGTCGTAGCCGAAGTCGGCGAACAGCTTCTTCAGGTCGCGCAGATAGTCGCCGAGGACCTCGGGCGCCACGGCCGAGTCCTCCCAGCCCTCCCAGGTCTCCCGGCCGTCGGGCGGGCGTGCGGTGACGCCGAGGCCGGCCTCGCGCGCCTTGAGCATCTTGTGTTCGCGCGCCGGGTCGTCGGAGAAGGCCACTGTCGGATCGTCCTCGCCGCGTCCGAGCGCACGGATCAACTCCCGTCCCTGCTCGTCGACTTGGTCCTGACTGTCCCCGGTGAACTGGACCAGGAGCCAGCTCTCGCCCTCCGGAAGCTCGTCCAGCGAGTCGAGATAGGCGCCCTCTTCACGCATCAACTGGGCCATCCGCCCGTCCAGGGCCTCCAGTTGGGTCGGACTGCTGTGCTTCAGCAGTCGTGGCACGTCGTCGGCGGCCGCGCAGATGTCGTCGTAGCCGAGGACGAGGAGGGCTTCGTACGGCGGGACCGGTACCAGGTCGAGTTCGGCGCGCAGCACGGTGACCAGGGTGCCCTCGCTGCCGACGAGCGCGCGGGCCACGTCGAAGCCGTTCTCGGGCAGCAGCGAGTCCAGGTTGTATCCGGAGACGCGGCGCGGGATACGGGGGAATCCGCGCCGTACGTCCGCCATGGTGCGGTCGATGATCTGCCGCAGCCCCTGGTGGATCTCGGCGACTCGTCCGCCCGCGGCGATGATCGCCTCGTACTCGGCGTCGGAGGTGGGGCCGACCCAGCAGCGGGTTCCGTCGTAGGTCAGGATCTCCAGGCGCCGGACGTTGTCCACGGTCTTGCCGTAGGCCTGGGCGGAGCCGCCGCACGAGTTGTTGCCGATCATGCCACCGAGCGAGCAGTGGCTGTGGGTGGACGGCTTGGGGCCGAACTGGAGCTGGTGGTCGGAGAGTTGGCGGTTGAGTTCGTCCAGCACGATGCCCGGTTCGACGACGCAGGTGCGCCGGTCGGCGTCGACCGACGGCAGTCTGTCGCAGTACTTCGTCCAGTCGATGACGACAGCGGTGTTGGTGCACTGGCCGCCCAGGCTCGTGCCGCCGCCCCTGGACAGCACCGGCGCCCCGAACTCGGCGCACACCGCCACCGCGTCCGCGCCGGCGTCGATCGTGTGCGGGACCACGACGCCGATCGGCACCTGCCGGTAGTTCGAGCCGTCCGTGGCGTAGGCGCCCCGACTGCCGGCGTCGAATCGCACCTCGGCGTCCACACGGTCGCGGAGCGCCTGCTCCAGGGCACGCGTGTCCAGCGCCGCCTCCGGTCCACGTACCTCGACCACCGTCGACTCCCCTCTGCGAGCGCCCCGGCACGGGGTGCCGCTCCGATGCGTTGGACGGGTTCCCGGTGATCGGGGCGGCTAACGTCCGGCGGGGGTGGACCGGTGCCGGTGCTCGGTCACCGGAAGGCCTTCCGGGCCTTGGCGAACTCGGTGAGGAGTGCTCCGCAGAACGCCTTCAGGTCGTCGGGCCTGCGGCTGGTGACCAGCGTGTTGGGGCCGTGGTCGCAGATGTGTACCTGTTCGTCGACCCAGGTCCCGCCCGCGTTGCGGATGTCCGTGCGCAGACTCGGCCACGAGGTCAGCGTGCGGCCCGAGACCACGTCCGCCTCGACCAGCATCCACGGAGCGTGGCAGATCGCGGCGACCGGACGGCCCAGGTCGAAGAAGTCCCGTACGAACGACACGGCACCTTCGTCGGTGCGCAGCAGGTCGGGGTTGGCGACCCCGCCGGGGAGGACGAGGCCGTCGAACGTCCCGGCCGACGCCTCTCGGGCCACCAGCTGCACCGGGAACACGTCCGCCTTGTCCAGATGGTTGAACGCCTGGATCTGTCCTGGTTCCGTCGACACGAGGGCGGTCTCGTGGCCCTGGTCGGTGACCGCCTGCCACGGCTCGGTCAGTTCGATCTGCTCGACGCCTTCGGGCGCCATCAGGAATGCGATGCGCATGATGCTCCCTCTCCTTCTCCTTGTGCGGCTTGCCAGGTGGTTTCGTCCTGGGCCGGCTTTCCCGGTGTCCGGGCCGCCCTGCGGCAGCGCAGCAACTCCTCTCCGTACGGCAGGAGCACGCACGCGCCGATGCCTGCGGCGATGCCCGCGAGACAGCCGCGCGACAGCGGTCGTCGGCGCGGCACGAACCGCCAGGCGCCCGGGTCCGAACGCCCGCCGTTCAGAAGGGACTTGACCTGGTCGCTGTGCAGGCACATCAGGGAGGTGAGGGCGGCGAAGGGCAGGGATTCGAGGAAGCTGTGGATGTGCTGCTCGATCGGCTTGACCTCCCGTTCGCTGCGCACCGCGGTCCGTACGTCCCACAGGGCGGTCGCCTCGTGGACCGCGGCGCCCCCCAACTGCACCGCGAGGAGCAGGGGGTTGACCTCGTAGCGCAGGGTCAGCGCGATGGGGATGCCGACCTCGGTCATCATCAGCGCGTGGATCAGGGACTCCTTCGTCCCGGAGGTGTCCTCGATCCGGGTCCGCCGGTGCACCACCCAGTCGGCCAGCCCCGGCACGAACCAGCCGGAGGATCTGTTCGGCCGGTTCGGTGAAGGTGTGGAGCGAGGTCACACGGTTCTCCTCGGCGTCGGAACGTTCGGGTCGGGGGCCGGACGGGCGGTGGTGTCCGGCCCTTCGGATCTTCAGAGCTCCCGCCCAGATCCTCAGGGCTCCCGCGTACCCGCCGGCCGGGTGCCCACACGGAGGTTTGTCCCCTCGCTCCGAGGACACCCGCATGTCGCCCCGCGCATCTTTCCGGAGAAGGGCATGCCATGGCCGTACTCGCTGTGCTCATCCCGCCCCTGATGCTCGGCCTGGTGCTCGCGTTGGGCAGATACGAGGAGCTGCTGCTGCCGGAGCAGGACACCGGCCGCCGGCCAGGTCATCGCGCGCCGCCGCCTGACGGAGGAACAGCGATGCTTGGATGACGTAACGCAAACAACCGATCACACAGGGCGAGTTGGATCGACGGAGGTGCCAGGTGAACCGGCGTACGACGCTCCTCGGCGTGGCCGAGGTCCTGGCGTGGTGGGCGGTCCTCGCCCTGCTGTGGCTGGTGTTCATCAGCGCGGTGGACACCCTGGAACTCGTCGTGGGGGCGTCCGCCGCGCTGGTCGGCGCGTTCGCCGCGTGGGGTGCGCGGCGCGCGGTGAGCGGGTGGTGAACGGCTGGACGGTCGCCGCGACGGCCGCGCTCGCGGCGGGGGTCGGGGCCGCGGTCTGGGGCGTCGCCACGGGCCCGTTGCGACGCCGGGTGGTGGCGCAGAACCTGTCCACCTCGCTGGCCTGCCCCGCGCTGCTGCTCCTGTCCGAGGGCTACGACCGGCCGTCGTACGTCGATCTCGCCCTGCTGCTGGCCCTGCTGGGCCCGGTCGGCACCCTCGTCTTCGCGCGACTGCTCGCGGAGGACCTGGCCGAGGATCCGCCGCGCGCATGGGGGCTCACGTACGCGATCGCCGCGTTCGGTGCCGCCGTCGTGATCGCCGTGTGCGTGGCCACGGGCCCCAGCCGGGCGCTGGTCAAACTCCTGGTCGTCGGCGCCCTGTTGATCGGCGGGAACCTCACCGCCTCCCGCGCCCTGTCCGGCGGATTTGCGGAGGGCCGGCGTGGATGATCCGCTGATCGTCGTGGCGCTGCTGCTGGTCGCCGCGACCGCGACCACCGCCGTCGCCACCCGCGATCCCTCGCGGCAGGCGCTCGTCCTGGCCGTCCTCGGCACGGTCCTGGCCGTCCTGTTCACCGTGCTCCAGGCCCCCGACGTGGCGCTCTCCCAACTGGCCGTGGGCTCCGCCCTCACTCCCCTGCTGATCATGCTGTCCGTGCGCAAGGTCCGACGGCCGCAGCGGAAGAAGGAGACGGAACGATGACCCGGCGGACGCGGCTGATCGTCGCGGCCCTCGGCGCCACCGGCCTCGCGGCCCTCCTCGTCGCCGCCTGCCTCGACCTCCCGGGCTTCGGCAGGGACCAGCACCCCTACGGGAACCGGGCCGTACGTGCCTCCCTCGCCCGGCACACCGCGAACACGATCGCGTCCGTCAACTTCGACCAGCGCGCCTTCGACACCCTCGGCGAGATGAGCATCCTCTTCGCGTCCGTCCTCGGCACCGTCGTCCTGCTGCGCCAGACCCGCGACGAACACCGCGCCGCACCCGAACCCGAGCAGGTCGCCCTCCCCGTACGCCGGTACGCCCTCCTCGTCCTCCCCGTCGCCGTCGTCACCGGCCTGTACGTGATCGCCCACGGCCAGCTCAGCCCGGGCGGCGGCTTCCAGGGCGGTGTCGTCGTGGCGACCGCGCTCCATCTGCTCTACCTGGGCGCCGACTACCGCGCCCTGGAACGCATCCGCCCGGTCGGCTCGTACGAGATCGCCGACGCCCTCGCGGCCTCCGCCTACCTCGTCCTGGGCCTCGCCGGACTGGTCGCCGGCACCGCGTTCCTCGCCAACTTCCTTCCCTACGGCACCTTCAACACCCTTTCCTCGGGCGGCACGGTCCCCCTCCTGAACGCGGCCATCGGCATGGAGGTCGCCTGCGCGGTCGTCGTCCTGCTCGCCCGTTTCCTGGACCAGGCCGTGGAGATCGAGAAGGGCGGCGGGAAGTGATGTCGGTGCTGCCGTACCTCGTCGCCGCCTGGGTGTTCCTCGTCGGCTGCTACGGACTGGTCACCAGCCGGAACCTCATCCACGCGGTGGGCTGCCTGGCCGTCTGCCAGTCGGCCACCTATGTCCTGCTGCTGGCCGTGGGCTACCGCGACGGCGGCACCGCGCCCGTCTTCTCCGATCTGAAGCCCGGCTCCCGACCCGTCGTCGACCCGGTGGTCCAGGCCCTCGCCCTCACCGACGTGGTCGTGGGCGCCACGGTGACGGCCGTACTGCTCGCCCTCGTCCTGCAGATCTCCAAACTCCACGGCACGGTCGACCCGGACGAACTCTCGGAGCTGCGCGGCTGATGCACCACCTGCTTCCGGTCCTCGTCGCCGTCCCCCTGCTCGGAGCCGCCCTCCTCGTCGCCGCCGGACGCCACCTCTCCCGCGCCGCCGCCGAGATGGTCGGCTGCGTCTTCGCCACGGGCACAGCAGCACTCGCGATCGTGCTCCTCCTCAACTCCTCACCGCCCCTGACCGAATGGGTCTGCGGCTGGACCCCCAAGGGCGGCGAGAGCGTCGGGATCGTCCTCGTCGGGGACGGCCCCGGGCTCGGCATAGCAGCGCTCGCCTCGCTGCTGACGGTGGCGGCACTGGCGTACTCCTGGCGCTACTTCGACGAACCGCCCCGCCGCCACGCGGGCTCCTTCCCCGCCCTGATGCTCCTCTTCCAGGGCGGCATGTGCGGCTTCGCCATCGCGGGGGACCTGTTCGACGCCTTCGTGTTCTTCGAGCTGATGGGCGTCGTCGCGTACGCCCTGACCGGCCACCGCGTCGAGGAACCGAAGGCCGTACAGGGCGCGTTGTCCTTCGGCGTCCTCAACTCCCTCGGCGCGTATGCCATGTTGATGGGCATCGGCCTGCTGTACGCGCGCACCGGCGAACTCGCCATGACGAAGATCGGTGAGGGTCTCGACCGGCACGGCGGCCCCGACGCCCTCACCCTGGCGGCCTTCGCACTGGTCCTGACCGGCCTGCTGGTGAAGGCGGCGGCCGTCCCCTTCCACTTCTGGCTGCCGGACGCGCACGCGGTCGCGCCGACACCCGTGTGCATGCTGCTGTCGGGTGTGATGGTCGAGCTCGGCGCCTACGGCGTGTGGCGGGTCTACCGGACGGTCTTCTCCGGCCCGGGCGGCATCCCGGCCTCCGACCTCGACCGTGCCCTCCTCGTCCTCGGCGTGCTGACCGCCCTGGTCGGCGCGGTCATGTGCTGGTACCAGCGGCACATCAAACGGCTGCTGGCCTACTCCACGGTCGCCCACATGGGCCTCTTCCTCATCGGCATCGGCTCCCTCAGCCCCGAAGCCGACGACGGAGTCGCCCTGTACATCCTGGGCCACGCCGGTGTGAAGGCCGCCCTGTTCGCCTGCACCGGCGTCCTCCTCGACCGCTACGGCTCGGTGGACGAACACGCCCTGCACGGACGCGCCCGCGAACTGCGCGGAGTCGCCGTCCTGTACGTCGTCGGCGCGTTGAGCCTCGCCGGCCTGCCGCCCTTCGGCACCGGCCTCGGGAAAGCGGTGCTGGAGGAGGCGGTCGGCGGCCCGCTGACCGTGCTGTTCGTCGCCGTGTCGGCGGTGACCGCGGGCGCGGTGCTCCGGGTCGCGGCGCGGGTGTTCTTCGGCCTCGGCCCCCGGCCCGGCGACGAGTCGTCGTACGAGACCACCGGCGTCGACGAGGAGCCGGAGACCCGGCAGCGGCTGAGCCGGGTGCCGGACACCATGACCGCGGTCCCCGCCGTGCTGCTCGTCGCGTCCCTCGCCGTGGGCGCGGTGCCCGGCTTCGCCACCGCGGTCGGGCACGCGGTGTCCGGCCGCGCGGCCCCCTCCCCGCACTGGACCCCGGCCGGGTCGCTCCTCGGTCTCACTTCCACACTGCTGGCCCTCGGCCTCGCCGCGCTCGCCGTGAGGCGCCCGGAACCGCTCGGCGCCAAGCCGTGGACGGTTCCGCTACGACGCCTGCAGTCCGGCCACATCGGCGACTACGTGGCATGGATGCTGTTGGGCACGACGCTGCTGGCGGCGCTGGCTCTGCCGGGCGTCCTCAACGGCTGAGCCGACGGGAGAGGCGGTACGGGAGCCGGCGCAGGGCCGAACCGGGCCGGGACGCCCCTTGTGCCACCGAGTGCCTGATGCCCCGGCGGGTACCCGTCACCGACATCCGTCCAAGACGTAGACCGATCCTGGAGGTCTCCATGCTCCGCGCCATCGCAGACGTACTCCGCAGCATCGGCAGCGCGATCGCCACCGTCGTGACGCTGCCGTTCCGGGCACTCGCCCGGCTGTTCGGCGGAGCGTCGCGCTCCACGCACTGACGGCTTCCTGCTTCCTGAGGGCGGCGGGGCGCTGCCTTTCGGGGCACCACAGACGGCAGGGTCCCGAGCCCTCCCCTGTGATCGAAGCAGACTGTCGAACGTCTCCGCAGTATCCGTCGCCCGAGCCGGGAGCCACGAACCGTGACCGACCTCGATCCGTTCACCGACCTGCTCGACTGTCCGATGTACGTCGTCACCGCCGAGGCCGCCGGTGAGAGGTCCGGCTGTCTGGTCGGCTTCGGTTCGCAGTGCTCCATCCGGCCCGCGCGGTTCGTGGTCTGGCTGTCCAGGGCCAATCACACCTACCGGGTCGCTGTGCATGCCGAGCGGCTCACGGTCCATCTGCTCCGCCGCGACCAGGACCGGTTGGCCCAGCTCTTCGGCGGCGAGACCGGCGACCGTACGGACAAGTTCGCCGACGTCCCGTGGCATCCGGGACCGGGCGGGTCCGTGATCCTCGACGAGGCGCCCGCCTGGTTCGTCGGTCGCGTGGAGAGCCGGATCGACGGCGGCGACCACGTCGGTTTCCTCCTCGCTCCGGAGACGGCGAAGAACCTCGCAGGCGCCCCGACCCCGTTGCTGTCACTGGACAGCGCACGTGGCATCACCCCGGGCCACCCGGTGAGCTGACTCTCCGCCCGCGGGCGCTGGTGATCTTCTCGGCCCTCTGCTTCGGCAATCGGGGCAACGGCGGGATCAAGCGCTCCCATCAGGCCGCTTCGTCAACGGTCTGGTGTCCCGGCGGGTCGGCGGGTCGGCGGGTCGGCGGGTCGGCGGGTCGGCGGAATGACCGTCGCCCTCCATGCCCAGTTGGGCGGGAGCGCGCTCGCACTGGTCCCGGCGCGGAGTCCGTCCGGCGGCCCGGCGGTTCTGCCTCGCTCGTGGACTACGGCGGGGCGCGGTGCTGCTAGGAGAGCGCCCCGCCCGCGCGTGTGGGTGGCATGGCTGCCGTACTGCCGGCGCTGTGGCTGGTCTCGCAGGACACGCCGGGCACCGCCGGGGAGAGAAAGAGTGCGATGTCCGAGGGGGTGCCGAGCGGTCTGTGGCCGGTGGTGCTGAGCCGGGTGGTGTCCGTCGTGGCGGGCATGGTCGGGACGGCCGCCATCGTGCTGTATCCGGAGGCGACCGCCCGGCAGCTCATGGCCGTGGCCACGGTACTTTCGTCCCTCTGTCCCGCCGTCCCGGTTGTCCTCGCGCTGCTGTTCCTGGGGGAACGCCTGAACCGCCTTCAGAGCTTCGGCCTGGTGTGCGCGGCACTGGCCATCGGTCTGATCGCCCTGCGCCGAGTCCCGCGGACGGCGCTTTCAACGGTTCAGTGCCTTACGCAACCGGTGAAGCTCGGTTCGCCGGCCGCGTGTGCCGCCAAGGTCATCTTCCGCAGGGCGTCGCGGGCCACGGGGGTGGGCCGGAGCGGTTGCTCCGGCCCACCCCGCGCGCACCCCGGCTTATCGACGACGAACACCGCCTCGTCTACCGAGCCGACGACAAACAAGTCAAGATCCTCAAAGCTCGGTACCACTACACCGACCAGCCTGGCTCAGGCGTGTCGGCCAGTCCTTCTTGCCTCCGCCCGCCAGCAGCACGCGGTTGCCGGCCCCCTGCCGACCGGCGACGTACGGCCGACCGCGCGCAAGCGGCGAGAGCTAGCCCGGTGTGACCCTGCGCGAGGGTCAGGCCACGGTTGCCGCGGCGAGGTGTCCGTCGTGGAGAATGCCTGAACGATGACGTCGACGCCTTCCGGACCGGCGCAGGCCGGGTACGCGCCCTTCGCCCACCTCACCGTGCCCAACGCCGCCCTGTACCGCCGGGTGATGGGCGCGTTCCTGGCCGCCAAGGAGCGCTTCGCTGTCCAGCTGCGGCCCGAGGACGTGTTCGCGGCGCTGCCGCCGGAGCACCGGCCCGCCGACGTGGACACGGTGGTCAAGGCGCTGGACAGCCTCGTCGAGTGGGGCAATCTGCGAGCGGATCCGGACACTTCCCGGGTCACCGCGGTCGAGGACTTCTACCGCAAACGCTTCATCTACCAGCTCACCCAGGCCGGCGAGGCCGCCGAGCAGGCGCTGTCCACGTACGACGAGGCGCTGGGGCGGCGCGGCGCACTGCAGGCGGTGGCCCTGCACGACATCGTCACCCAGTTGCGGGCCCTGCTGGTGATCACCGCCGAGCAGGAGGAAGGGGAAGGCGAGCCGGACGCCGCCAAGGCGCATCTGGCGCTGTCCGCTCTGACGAGCCGGTTCGAGGCGCTGGCGGAGAACGCGCGGGCGTTCATGGGTTCCCTGCAGCGCACAATCGACCTGCACGGTGTGGAGGTCGAGGTGTTCCTCGCCTACAAGGACCGCCTGATCCAGTACCTGGAGCGGTTCATCCAGGACCTGATCACGCTGGGAGGGCGGATCGCCCTGCTCATCGGCGAGTTGGAGGAGCGGGGCCGGGTCGGCGTGCTGTTGCGGCTGGCGGCGGCACGGGAGGCGGTCGACGCCGCCCCGGACGAGGCCGAGAGCGCCGAGGCGCGGGCGTACGAGCGGTGGGTGGGCAGGTGGTCGGGGCTGGCCGCCTGGTTCGTGTCGGCGGACGGCCGCGAGTCGCAGGCCCGTCTGCTGCGCGGCCGGGCTCTGGGGGCGATTCCCCAACTGCTGGCGGTCGTACGGCAGTTGAACGAGCGGCGGGCCGGGCGCTCGGACCGCTCGGCGGACTTCCGCACCCTGGCCCGCTGGTTCGCCGAGGCCCCCGACGACGCGGCGCGGCATCGGCTGTGGCGTGCCGCGTTCGGGCTGTATCCCGCACGTCACCTCACCGTCGACGCCGACACCCTCGACCGGCGAGCCGCCCACCCGGTGGCCGCTTCCACCCCGTGGGCCGAGGCCGAGCCGCTGCGGATCAGTCCGCAACTGCGCCGCACCGGCAGCTACGAGCGGCGCGGCAGAACCCGCCGGGTGCAGGACCGGTCCGAGCAGCGCAGGCGCCTCGCCGAGATCGCCGCCAAGCAGACGCAGGAGATCGACGCCGCCCGCGCCCGCCTCGCGACGGACGGCGCCACGCGGCTGTCCGCGCTCGGTGAGCTCGACCCGCTCGCCTTCGGCCTGTTCCTGCAGCTGCTCGGCGACGCCCTGGCCACCTGGCGGCCCGGCATGACGGCCACCGTCGCGACCAGCAACGACGGCACGATGGAGATCCGGCTCACCGCTCCGGCGGACGGTACGAGGGCCGAGATCCGCACCCCCGGCGGCACCTTCCGCGGCCCCGACCACCTGGTCGAGATCGTCGATCTCACCCGAAACGGTCAGGTGCGCGCCGCCGGCACTTTCAGCGGGGAGGAGTCATGACCACGCCCCTGGGCGAGGTGCTGGACGGTCGGCGCACCGCCGAGTTCCACAAGGCCGCCCGCGCGCTGCTGAAGGAGCCGCTGCTGCTCGCGCACGGCCCGCACGCCGAGGAGTTCCGGCTGGTGCGCCGGCACGCCGGCGACCTGCGCGACTGGTTCGACCGCAACACCGGCTGGCCGCTGCGGGTGGACGCGGAGGCGGCGCGGCTGGGCAGGGCACCCGGCACCCTGGCCGACCCCACCCATCCGGCCCGCGAGGCCTCCCGCGCCCGCGCGCCGTTCACCCGCCGCCGCTATGTGCTGCTGTGCCTGGCGCTGGCCGCGCTGGAGCGCGGCGAGGCGCAGATCGCGCTCGGCCGGCTCGCCGAGCAGGTGGTCCTGGACGCCGCCGATCCCCATCTGGCCGCCGCCGGGATCGAGTTCACGCTGGAGCGGCGCGAGGAGCGGCTGGATCTGGCGGCGGTGGTACGGCTTCTCATGCGCTACGGCGTGCTGCGACGGGTGGCCGGGGACGAGGACGCCTACGTCAGCGGGGCGGGCGATGTGCTCTACGACGTCCAGCGCCGTGTCCTGGCCGGACTGCTCGCCGCCCGCCGCGGCCCGTCGATGGTCACCGCCGACGGCTTCGAGGACCGCCTGGCCGAGCTGACCGCCGAGAGCGCCCTGGACAGCGACGAACTGCGCTTCCGCGCCATCCGCCAGCGGCTGACCCGGCGGCTGCTGGACGACCCGGTGCTGTACTACGCGGAGCTGACCGACGAAGAGCTCGCCTACCTCACCCGCCAGCGCGCCTTCATCACCGCCCGGATCACCGAACTGACCGGCCTGGTCGCGGAGGCACGCGCCGAGGGCATCGCCATGGTCGACCCCTTGGACGACCTGACCGATGTCCGGATGCCCGAGCAGGGCACCCGCGGACACGTCACCCTGCTGCTCGCCGAGCACCTCGCGACCGCCGACGGCGCGGTCAGCCGCGACGAGTTGGAGCGCAGGGTGCGGGAACTGGCCACCGAACACGGTGGTTTCTGGTCCAAGAGCGCCAAACAGCCGGGCGCGGAAGCGGAGTTGGTCGACCAGGCCCTGACCAGGCTGACCGCGCTCGGCCTGGTCGCCGCCGCACCCGACGGCGTCGCCCCGCTGCCGGCGCTGGCCCGGTACGCGGTCGGCGAGACCGTCGTACGGGATCCGGGAGTCCCCACCCCTCGTCCCTCTCAGCGAAAGGCGTGACCGCCGTGACCGCCCTGCCCACCCCCGCGCCCGGCCGGTGGCGGCCGCTGCGGATCGGCCTGGTCGATCTCTTCTACTACGACACCGAGGAGTTCTGGTTCCGGGACGGACGGCTGCTGTTGCGTGGCAACAACGGCACCGGCAAGTCCAAGGTCCTCGCCCTCACCCTGCCCTTCCTCCTGGACGGCGACCTGTCCGCGCGCCGCGTGGAGCCCGACGCCGACCCGGGCAAGCGCATGGAGTGGAATCTGCTGCTGGGCGGGCAGCACCCGCACCCCGAGCGGCTCGGCTACACCTGGATCGAGTTCGGCCGCCACGACGAGGCCGTGGGACAGGACCGCTTCCTCACTCTGGCCTGCGGGCTGAAGGCGGTGGCGGGGCGGGGCATCGCCCGCCACTGGTACGCCGTCACCGACCAGCGGATCGGACCGGAGCTCAGTCTGCTCGACGCCACCGGCACCGCGCTGTCGCGGGACCGGCTCGCGGAGGCTGTCGCCGGGCGCGGCATGGTGTACGACACGGCCACGGCGTACCGCAGGGCGGTGGACGAGGCGCTGTTCGGGCTGGGTGAGCGGCGGTATGCGGCCCTGGTGGACCTACTCGTCCAGTTGCGCCAGCCGCAGCTGTCGAAGCGGCCCAATGAGGCGGCGCTGTCGCGTGCGCTGACCGAGGCGCTGCCGCCCATGGACCAGGCGGTGATCGCCGATGTGGCCGAGGCGTTCCGGTCCTTGGACGAGGAGAAGGAGGAGCTGCGGGCGGCCACCGAGGCCGAGCGGGCCGCCTCCGCCTTCCTTGACCACTACCGCCGTTACGCCCGCGTCGCCACCCGCCGCCGTGCCCGGCTCCCCCGCCACGAACACGCCCGCTACGAGCAGCTGAACCGTGACCTCGCGCAGGCCCAGACCGAGCGGGCGCAGGCCGAGGAGGACAGGGAGTCGATCGCGGGGCGGCTCGCACAGCTGGACGAGAGTGCCGCACGGCTGAAGGCACAGGAGGCCGCGCTGCGCGAGGGCCCCGAGATGCGCAGCGCCCGGGAGTTGGAGCAGGCGGCCGCCGACGCCCGCCGCACCGCTGGTGAACTGTCCCGCACCGAGGCGGACCGGGAGCAGGCCGCCCAGGCACACACCCGCGCCCTGGGCCGCCTCGCAAGTGCCGGCAGACGGTTCGCGGCGGCCGAGGAGCAGGTCGCGGACACACTCGCGCGCGAGCGGGAGGCGGCTTCGGCCGCCCGCCTCGACGGTGATCTGCGCATCGAGGGCGCGCCGGAGGCCGAACTGCGCCGCGCGGCCGAGGAGTCGGTGGCGCGCAGGCGGCGCACGGTCGATCACGTTGAGGAGCTGGCGTCGCGCGCCGAGGAGGCCGCCGCCGAGCGGCGCGCCGCCGCCCGCCGGCTGGACGAGGCGCAGACCGAGGCCGGGCACACGGCCGAGCGCCAGTCCCAGGCGGAGGCCGCCGCGACCCGGGCGGGCCGGGAGCTGGTCGCCGTCGTACGCGAACACCTCGACGTGTGCGAGGAGTTGACGCCCCAGGACCCGGTGGGCCTGCTGGACGGCCTGCAGGACTGGGTCACGCATCTGCGGGGTCCCTCTCCCGCGCGGGTGCATGCCGCCGACGCCCATCGTGCCCGGGCCGCGAACCTGGCCGACCGGACGGCGGCCCTCGGTCAACGGCTGACCGAACTGAACACCCTGCGCGCCGAGAGCGAGCGGGAGCTCGCCGACCTGGAAGCAGGCAGCCAGCGCGGTCCCGCGGCACCGCACACGCGTACTCCCGGCGTGCGTGAGCAGGCGCCCGGAGCGCCCCTGTGGCGGTTGGTCGACTTCCACGATCATGTGGCCGCCGGTGAACGTGCGGGTCTGGAGGCGGCGTTGGAGGCCTCCGGGATCCTGGACGCCTGGGTGTGCCCGGACGGCACCGTCCTGCACGCCGACGGACATGACGTCCTGCTGTCACCGGGGGCCCCGCTCACCGGGCCGGTGCTCGGCGACGTGCTGCGCGCGGCCGTGGACCACGGTGATCCGCGCGCCGTGGCGGTGGGCGGGCAGACGGTGGCCCGCCTTCTGGCCGCCGTGGGTCTCGGCTCCGGCGGCGACACCTGGGTGGCGGCGGACGGCCGCTTCCGCGTCGGAGCGCTGACCGGCAGCTGGTCGAAGCAGGCCGCCGTGTACGTGGGCGAGGGCGCCCGTGAGGAGGCGCGCCGGGCCCGGATCGCCGTCCTGCGCGGCGAACTCGACGCCCTGGCACGCCAGTCGGACGAGCTGAAGGCCGAACGGGCCACGGTCGCCGGGCGCCGCCGCACGCTGGATGCCGAACTGGCCGCCGTTCCGGACGACGCCGCCCTGCGTCACGCCCACGCGCTGGCCGCAGCCGCCGCGGACGCCGTCCACCGGGCCCGCGCCCGCCAGGACGAACGCTCCGCGGAACTGGCCGCGGCGGCCGAGCAGGAAGCCGAGGCCGCCACCGAACTCACCGACACGGCAGCAGCCGTGAACCTGCCCGCCGACCGTCCACAGCTGCTCGCCGTCCGCCAGGCGCTGGCCGACTACACCGCCGTCCTGGCCGCCCTGTGGCCCGCCCTGCGCGAGCGCGCCGATGCCGGACGCGCGGTGGCCGACGAACGCACGGAAGCCGAACAAGCCGGCGCGCGGGTGGCCGAACTGGCCCTGCGGGCCGAGGAGTCGGCCCGCCTGGCGGCCGCCGCCGACGAACGGCACACGACCTTGCGTTCCACCGTCGGCACCGCCGTCGCGGAGCTGGAGCGGCGCCTGGCCGCCACCGCCGAGGCCCTGGTCACGTGCGACCGCGACCAGCGCCGCTCCCGCGAGGAGCACACCGCTGCCGACCGGCGCGTCGGCCATGCGGAGGGCCGTATCGAGCAGTTGGAGAAGGACGTGGGCGAGGCCGCCGCCTCCCGCGCCGAGGCGATCGCCGCGCTCCAGCGGTTCGCGGCCACCGGACTGCTGGCCGTCGCGCTGCCCGATGTGGCCGCGCCCGCACTGGACGACGGACCGTGGGCTGCCACCCCCGCCGTCGCGCTCGCCCGCTCCATCGAGGCGCAGCTGTCGGGCCCGTCCGGCACCGACGACTCCGACGGCGCCTGGGAACGCGTCCAGAAACGGCTCAGCGAGGAGTTCAAGAAACTCCAGGACGCCCTCTCCCGCGGCGGCCACACCGCCACCGCCCGCATGGTCGAGGACGGCATGGTCGTCGACATCGTCTACCAGGGCCGCCGGCGGACCGTGCCCGCCCTGGCCGCCGCCCTCACCACCGAGGTGACCGAACTGGCGCGCATCCTGTCCGCACACGAACGCGAGATCCTCGAAACCCACCTGCTCACCGAGGTCGCGGGCACCCTGCAGGAGCTGATCGCCGCGGCCGAGCGACAGGTGCGGGCCATGAACGCCGAACTGCAGGAGCGGCCCACCTCCACCGGCATGAAGCTGCGTCTGGTGTGGCGCCCCTCGCGCAAGGCGCCGACCGGGCTGGCCCAGGCACGGGAGCGCCTGCGCCAGTCCGCGGACGCGTGGCCACCCGAGGACCGCGCGGCGGTCGGGGAGTTCCTGCAGGCCGAGATCGCCCGGCAGCAGTCCGACGACACGGCGGGCAGCTGGCTTGAGGTGCTCACCGCAGCGCTGGACTACCGGTCCTGGCACGAGTTCGGCATCGAGCGCCACCAGCACGGTGCCTGGGTTCCGGCCACCGGCCCCGCCTCCGGCGGCGAACGCGTCCTGGCCGTGTCCGTACCGCTGTTCGCCGCCGCCTCCTCGCACTACGCCACGGCCGCCCCCGACGCCCCGCGCCTGGTCACCCTGGACGAGGCGTTCGCGGGCGTGGACGACGACTCGCGGGCCAAGTGCCTGGGCCTGCTGCACGCCTTCGACCTGGACGTGGTGATGACCAGCGAACGCGAATGGGCCTGCTACCCCCAGGTCCCCGGCATCGCCATCGCCCAGCTCTCCCGCGTCGACGAGATCGCCGCGGTCCTGGTGACCCGCTGGGAATGGGACGGCACCGAGCGCGTACGGGGCAACGAACCGGACCACCTCCTGGCGACCCTCCCCACCCAGGCGGCTCCCCCGACCGCTGCGGTCGGGGCGGCGGCACCCGTGCCCGCCGACGGCACAGACCCCGGCCAGGACCCGCTGTGGGCATGAGTGGGCGCGGGCGGCCCGGTCCCCCCGAAGAGCCCGGCCCGCGTATCGACCTCGACCGCCTCGGCCGCCTGCTCGGCGACCCCGGCCTGGCCTGGCTGGTCGAGCGCGTCCGGCGACGTATGGAGCGGGACGAACCCCTCACCGGCCCGCTCGCCCTGACCTCGCCCACCACCGCCGAACGCGCCGCCGCCGAACGCCTGCTGGGCCGCACCCCACGCGCCGGACGTTCACTGACCGTGCGCCTCGACGCGGTGGATGCCGTGCTGCGCCGCTCCGGCATCAGCCCCGACGGCCTCGCCACGGCCGTCACCGCGCTCACCGGCCCCGTCGCCCGGCTCGCCGACGTACGCGCACAGGAGGCGGGGGCCTGGCAGGAGGCATACGCCCCTCTGGCCACGCTGGGCCCCGAACTGGCCGAGTGGGCCGACCAGTTGCGCAAGGACGGTCTCATACGCCGCCTCGCCCGCACCCCGCAAGCGGCGAAGGCCCTGCTCACCGACGCCGCGACGGTCCTGCGGACGCTGCCCGCCGACCCGGCGGTCTCCCTGCCCGCCTTCGCCGCCCCCGCTCTCGGCAATGCTCACGCGCTCGACGACGGAACCCCGCTCGCCACGATCGTCCTCTCCGGCATCCGTGCCCTGACCGGCTTCCCCGACGGCAGCGGAGCCGAATGGCGCCGCGAGGTCTGGGCCTCGGCCGGCCTGCTCAGAGATGCCCTCTCCTCCACCGTCCTCACCGTGGGCCTGCGCGGCACCCCCGCTCTCGACTGGATGACCGACGCGGGCGAACCGGCTGTCCTGACGCTGCGCCAACTCACCCACAGCCCGCCGAGGACGGCGCCCGGGGTCGTGTACGTGTGCGAGAACCCGACCGTCCTGGCCACCGCGGCCGACATCCACGGCCCCACCTGCCCGCCCTTGGTCTGCCTCCAGGGCCAGCCCTCGGCCGCCGCCCTCACCCTCCTACGCCACCTCAACTCCCACGGATCCACGCTCCGCTACCACGGCGACTTCGACTGGGGCGGCCTGCGCATCGCCGACGCCCTGCTGCGCCGCGTCCCCTGGCAGCCCTGGCGCTACACCGCCGCCGACTACCGCACCGCGGCCGCCGCCACACCGCTGGCCCGACCCCTTACCGGCACACCGGCCGACGCGGCGTGGGATCCCCCACTGGCCGTGGCGCTGGGCGAACTCGGGGTGCGCATCGAGGAGGAGACCGTGCTGGACATCCTTCTGGCCGACCTCGCGCCTTGAGACTTTCGCGCCGGCAGCACCGCGCCATCACACTCGACCGCCCGGCCACGCGCCGGCCGGCTCGGCTGCTGTGCGTCGCGGTTCTTGCGGTGCGTCGCGGTTCTTGCGATGCGCGAGCGCGGTGGCGGCCGCCCCGTTCACCCGCCATCCCCTGTCACGGCGTGTTCACCGGGTCGGTGGACAGGAAGCGGCCCAGCGACGGGTCGTACATCCGCGCGCCCAGGATCGACAGGCCCGTGGAGTCGTCCTCCGCCTTGCCCGTGAAGCCGCGGTCCATGGACGCCGGCAGGGCGGTGGAGCCGCGCTGCTTGCCGAAGGGCAGATAGCGGCGGCGGGTCACGATGCCGCCGACCGCGGTGATCATGAGCTGGGTGGACGCCTGGCCGTCGTTGAGCAGCCAGGTCAGCGCGCCGTTCGCAGAGCCGTCCGCGACACGCACCGCGACCGTCGTGCCGTCCGCCGAGTAGTAGCGGCTGGCCGTCGCCGAGCCGCTCGGCGTCTTGTGGATCTCGTGACCCTCCAGGTAGTGGACCTTCTCGCTCGGGGCGTTGCGCAGCAGCACGTTGCCGGTGGCGTCGTAGACGTAGCTGGTCGTGTTCGAGCCCGTGACCACGGACGAGACCTTGTGCAGCGACGACCAGTGCACCGTGGAGGCGACCCCGTTCACCGTACGGGAGTCCATCTGGCCGGCGTCGTCGTAGCCGTAGGTGTCCGTGCCGGTCGATGTGACGACGCTGGTGACGCCGTGCGGCTGGGCCGCGCCCGCGGTGTAGTTCTGCTGGTCGGCGGAGTAGCCGGGGTAGACGTAGTCACGGACGGTCGAGCCGCTCGACGTCGTGGACGTCTCCTTCTGCAGGTTGCCGAGGCCGTCGTAGGTGTACGCCAGCTGGTACGGGTCGTTGGTGCTGGTCAGGTCAGGGGTGAAGGCGCCGGTGCAGCCGGTCGAGACCGCCGTCGTCCACGCCTGGGTGAGGCGGTTCAGCTCGTCGTACGTGAAGCATTCGTGCTGGCCGGTGAGCTCGTCGGTGCGGTCGGTGATCTGCCCTGACGCGTCCCGGACGTAGTCGTCGTTCTGCACCGGGGTGCTGCCGGCCTTGCTGGTCGTGGAGGTGATGTTCTTCAGCCAGCCGGTGCCGGTCGCGTCGTCGTAGGTGTAGCTGCGGCGCGCCGTGACCGGGGTGTTGGTGGTGTCGGTGCTGCTGCCGTACGTACGCCCGGAGAGGCGGCCCAGGGTGTCGAAGTCGGTCGCGTCGACGTACGTCGCCAACGGGCTGGTCAGCTTGTCGACCATGCCGAGGCTGTCGTAGCCGGTGGTGACCGTCTCCGCCTTCAGCCCGCCGATGGCGGGGTAGTCGACCGCCGTACGGTGGTCGGCCTGGTCGTAGTGGTAGACGAAGTGGTACCTGCCGTTCAGGCCGGCGCCGTCGCCCGCGTTGGGGATGGTGACGGTGGTGCCGGTCTGGCGGCCTCGGGCGTCGTAGCCGTCGACGGCCTCGGTGGAGGCGTTGCCCGCGCTGTCGTACGAGGTCGCGGAGGCGAGTTCGCCCTTGCCGCCGGTCGCGGTGTCGTACTTCGTCTCGGTCAGCAGCGTGCTGCCCTGCTTGACCGTCGTCGGGCGCTCCAGGTTGTCGTACCCGTACGACAGCACCGTGCCGTTGCCGTCGGTGGTCGTCAGCTGCTGGCCGTCGTCGTACACCGTGGAGGAGCCGCCCGCGTCGGGATCGGTCGTCGTCACGCGCTCGCCGAGCCAGTTGTACGTGTAGGTGGGGAGGTTGCCCTTGGCGTCGGTGATCTTCGAGAGCTGGCCGCTGCGGGTGTACTCGTACACCGTCGTGTAGGTCGAAGGGCCGAACTCGACCACCTTCGACACCTGGCCGTACACATCGGTGTAGGTGTTCGTGCGGTCGCCCGCCGAGGGGACGGTGGTGGTGTAGTCGCAGTGGTAGTTGGTGATCGTCTGGCCCTGGATCTGCGGATCGCCGTCGACCAGGATCCGTGACTGCGTGGTGCGGCCGGCGTAGTCGATGAGCAGGTCCGTGTACGACGGCAGGCTCGCCACGGTCGGCAGCACCATGCCGCTGCCCGCCGCGGAGCTGTTGTAGAACGCCGAGGAGGTGCCGGTGACGTTGCCGGAGGTGTCGCTCAGTCTCGAACGAAGATGGTCGAGGAAGGCGCCTCGGCGTTCCGCGGTGAAGAGCAGTCCGTGGCCGTCACGTTCGATCTCACGCAGCCCCGTCACGCCGAACTCGGTGGCGTTGTGCAGGTATGCCACTCCGGCCACCCGGCGCCCGTGTTCGGCCACAGCGCCGTTGAAATTGACGAGGTATTCGCAGTAGCGGCGCACTTGCTCGATGGGGTTGAGGACCGGATGAGCGTAGGCGTCGACATGACACAGAGTGAGGTCGTCCTCATGAGGCAGTGCCTGGCTCCACTGCTTCAGCTCCACCCCGACGTAAGACGGCTCTCCCGTGACCGGGTGTACTCCGGCGAGCACGACGTCTGCACGCTTGCTGTTCAGCGGGAGCGAATACTCCAGCATGACTTCTGCGTCGCCTAGGCCGGCGTCATTCAGCGCAGCAACCAACACAGGGATGCTGCGCTCCCAGGAACGCATCTCCGAGGCGCCAGGTCAATAGCCGTGCATATGGACGAACTGGTCGGTGAGGTGCAGGAACAGCGAACCGTCGAGTGCCATGACGGCGACCGTTTTCGCGGACGCGCGGAACAGCAAGGACTTCCCCCAGGCAGCACGAAGAGACTCGTACGGGTGGGGGCATGTCCTTCAAGACTCTACCGGGGTGGAGCGGAAGCCCGTCGGGCCGCGTTGACGATGTGTCTGAGGGTACCTGGCGGTACCGCAGTCGTACCGGTGGTCACAGTGGCGGACCGGCTTCGCGGACGAGCGGTTTGCGCAGGAGTCGCTGCGGGAGGCACGGGCAGCTCATGCGCTGTGGCTGAGGTACCTGGAGCAGCCGCGGCATCACCTCAGGAGGTAAGAGGCTGTTGGCAGCGGCGCTCGACCGGATGCGGTACTGGGTCGGGCTCGCTAAATGCCTGCTCGGCCCCAAAACTGACGCCTTTGCGCGACTCCTGGCGGACGCCCAGGCACTCATCGTGGACGCACAACGAACCGCACAGATTCGGAAAGCACTCGCGCTGCAGACTCCAGATCCGCCAGCCGCCTCGCCAGCGTCGATTCGGCGAGCCTGGGTGGCAATGCATCCGCGAACTTCAGCCCTTTGACCGCCCGCTCGTCGACATCCGGCAGGCACAGATGGTCCGGGGCGGTGGCCGAGACCTGTTTCCAGGCGTCGGGGCTGAGGTCCTCACGCAGACGGATCCAGCAGTCATTGATCTGTTGGGCAGGTACGGCGTCCTCGGCAAGCGTCGCCGCGAGCGTGGCGTTCGCCCGATGGCCTGCCCATGTCCACCACTTCACGTATCCGCCCGAGCCACGGGTGATCACCGTGCCTCCGGGATGTACCTCCTCCGTGAAGTGCTCCCGTGCTTCGGCCAGGTACTTCTCCGCACGCGCCGTGAGGTCTACCGGCGGGTTCGCCCCGAGGAGCACTTCCCGGACCGCGCGCATCAGTTCGAAGGAGATACCGAAGTCGAGTCCGGCACCGCTCCACTTCGCTCTGCCACCGCCGTCGACGGGTTCGACGAAGCACCGCTTGCGCTTCCAGTCGATGTAGGTGACCTGCCAGCTCCGCCCGGCCAGGAGCAACCGCCTTGGTCCGTCGATCCGTTCGGTGAGCAGACTCGGATCAGTCCTGCCGATCTCCCTGCGGCCTTGCAGCACGGTGAACTGCGGGGGCGCGGTGAACACCGCCGTGAGGTTCATGAAGTGCCGGTGCCCGAAGCGCCGTTCGGCTTCGGGGCCGATGAACAGGAGTCCGCCGTCCTGGTCCAGGTAGCCGTTGTCGACCAGGTGCCGGACGATCGGCTCGGCGGACTGGCCGAACGCGCCGAGGCCGTTCCACCACTCCTGCCAGAGACGGTCGCCGACCTGCGGTTCCTGCAGGCACAGCGCGAGAAGCTGCTGGGCCACGATGTGCCGCGGCTCCGGCGGAGCGACGACGGGCTCCACCCAGCCGCGCGACCACTGCATGAGGAGGGCCGCAGCTCCGAGGAGTCCACTGCGGTCCAGCGCGAGGAACAGGCAGTTGCGTGACGTTCCGGGCCTGCGTCCTGTACGGCCCAGCCGTTGCAGGAAGGAGGCGACGGTGAGCGGGGCGTCGATCTGGATGACCCGGTCCAGATCCCCGACGTCGATGCCGAGTTCGAGGGTGCTCGTGGAGACGATGACGCAGTCGCGGGCCTCGGCGAAGGCCTGTTCCGCACGTCGGCGTTCGTCAACAGACAGGGAGGCATGGGAGAGGAATGTGGTCACCCCTTTGGCACGCAGTTTCTCGCCAAGTTCCTCGACGAGCCTGCGGGACTCGCAGAAGGCGAGCCGTTTCTCGCCGCGGTGCAGAGCCGCGATCATGGTGGCGGCGTTGTCGACGGAGCCCACGTAGTCGAGCTGGATGTCCGCCGGGGCCGGCGACGCCGCTGCCGATGTCTCCGGCTTCGGATCTGCCAGGTGCGGTGCCACCACCGCGGACGGCTGCTTCCCTGCTCCGGATCCCTGCAGCCACAGCAGCAGCTCGTCCGGATTTCCCACCGTCGCGGACAGTCCGACTCGCTGGATGGGACGTCCGACGACACGCTGTAGCCGCTCCAGGACGGCCAGCAGATGCCAACCCCGGTCGTCTCCGGCGAAGGCGTGCACCTCGTCGACGACCACGGCACGCAGTCCCGAGAAGAAGGACGTGTGATCGACGTTCGCGCTGACCAACATCGCCTCCAGCGACTCCGGCGTGGTGAGGAGGATGTCTGGCCGCGCGGCCAGGATCCGCTTCCGCGCGCCGGACGTGACGTCCCCGTGCCACAGGGCGGCCGTGCGTCCGAGCCACGAGGTGTACGTCTCCAGCCTGGGCAACAGGTTGTTCAGCAGCGCCTTGAGCGGACACACGTAGAGGACGGACGTCCCCGACCACTTCTGCTGCACCATCTTCGACAGCAGCGGAAACGACGCGGCCTCCGTCTTGCCTCCGGCAGTGGGAGCCAGAAGGAGCGTGTCGTCACCCGCGAGCAGCGGTCCGATTGCCTCCTCCTGCAGAGGGCGCAGTCCGGGCCAGCCGAGCGTGTTGACGACGTGGTGGACCAGTGCGGGTTCGAGGTCGTCGATGCCACTCACGGCATCTCCAGGTCGATGTCTTCCGCGCGTGCGGCAGCCGCGTTGCGTTCCACTTCGGTCAGCTCGCCGTCCGAGATGGTGAGCGCGTAGTGCTTGCGTGGATCGAAGTCCTCGAACTCGTCCACCCGGTCGAGCACATCGGCGACGAGTTTGCGAAGGAAGACGCGGGGCGCGACCCCGACCTTGCCCCCGAGTCCGCCGGTCACGGCAGTGGCGAGCTCCATGAGATACGCGTCGTCCACCTGCCGCACGACCCGTTCCGGATGCCGGGCAGCGCCCACGTACAGGTCGCGCACGCGTCTGCCCAACTCACCGAGTCGCTCCAGGTCGAAGCCCGCGAGCCGAAGTTGAACCGCCCTCGGAGAGTCGAAGCGCGGGTCAGTGGTGAAGTCGGTCGCCAACCGCTGCGCGAGCGGCGGAAGCCGCTGCGCGCCCTGCTGACCGTCGTAGAAAGCCGGCGTCCCCGTGACGACGAGGAACAACCCAGGGAAGCGTCCCGCATCGATCTCGTCGAGAAGCTGCCGCAGCGCGTTGAGTCCCTTTTCCCGTACATCACCGCGCACGCGCTGAAGGGTCTCGATCTCGTCGAGGACGACCAGCAGACCTGGGTGGCCGCAGTCCCGCAGCACAGTGAGCAGACCCTGCAGGAAGCCGAGCGCCGCGAAGTGGTCGAGGTCGCCCCGCACCCCGGCGGCCCGGCGTGCTGACGCGGCGACGGATTTCTGACCGCCGAGCCAGGCGATGAGGGCTTCCGCAGTCGGCGCGTCGTCGGCTGCGACCGCGCGCCGATACCCACGCAGGGCTGCGGCGAACGCTGGTGTGGTGCGGGCTACTTCGGCAAGCCGACGCTCCATCAGCGCGTCGGCGGCTTCACCCAGCGCCGCTTCGTCCTCCTCGTCCACGTCCCCGTTGTCGAGGACCTCCTCCTCCAACGTGTAGAACCATGAGTCGACGATCGCGCGCAGCGCACTGGGCTGATGGGTCGCCGTGGACAACCGCTCGGTGAGCCGGCGGTACACCGTCTCCAGTCGGTGCAGAGGTGTCTCCGTCTCGGAGATCTGCACCTCGGCCGTGGCGAGCCCGGCGCGCTTGGCCCGTTCGGCGAGCCAGCGTGCGAAGAAGGTCTTGCCGGATCCGTACTCGCCACGGATGGCGTGAAAGGCGGCTCCGCCCCGCGCCACCGTGGCCACATCCTCGTCGAGGGCACTGGTGAACCGGTCGAGTCCGACCGCGAAGAGGTCGAGCCCGGAGTGCGGCACGGTGCCCCGGCGCAGTGCGTCGACGACTTCCCGCCGCCGGACCGCGCTCACGTCGGGCGACGACGTCACGTTTTCTCCTTCGGGAAGAACTGGTCGCGCAGCAGGGTCAGTTCGAGTTTCACCGTGTGCCCGGTGTCGATGAAGCCGAGGACGGGGTAGCCCTCGATGTTGAGCAGCCGCTGCAGGGTGGCGATGAACCCGTCGATGTTGCGCCGCACCCGCCCGGTCGCCGAGATGGCCCCGGCGAGGGCGGCCGGTGACATGGTGCCGCCCGCCCCGGCCAGCGCATCGATGACGGCCGCCACGACCTTGCTCTCGGGGGCCTTGCGTACGTACTCCTTCTGCGCCTCGTACACCTCGCTGGCAACCACACGCTCGCCTAGAGAGGCGGGGGCGGCTCCGTCCACGGCCGGTACCACGAGGTCGTCGGCCGCAAAGAGCCCTTCGCCGGCCGGCTGCTCCTTCAGCTTCCCCCGCTTCGGCTTGCGCGGTGCCTCCTGCCGTACGACGGTCTCGGGCTGCCCGCCCTTGTGAGGAGCCCACCAGCGCGGGACGGCCTGCTCCCGAGGCAGGGCCTCCCACCCCCTCGGCACCAGGTCCCGGTCGGACACCAGGACAAGCAGCGGCACGGTGACCTCCGCGAGCGAAGCTCCGCCGTGGTACCCGGCCCGGCGGCCGGTGTAGCGGATGTCCTCCCGCCAAGGCATGACGATGGAGCCGCCGCCCTCCAGTACGCGGGGCCCGGACAGCTGGACCTCGCCGTCCTTAGCCACCCCCGTACGCCATCGGGCCGAGCCGGGCCCCTGACCCTCGTCACCCACGGGTCCTTCACTCGCGCCCCGCTCCAGCACGTGCCCGTGGTCCGCGACGAGTACGACCGGACGCCCGTACCCCTTGGCCGCCGACAGCAGTTCCCGCAGGTATGTGACGTCACCCAGACTCCACTGGGTACGCCGCCCCTGCTGTCCCTTGTCGAGGGCGTCGTCGATGGTGTTCAGCACGACGCCAACCACCGCCTCCGAGGCGAGCGCGGCCATGATCTCCTCGGAGAGGAACCTTCCCGCTCCTCCCTCTATCCCGGCCTTGTGGAAGAGCAGGGCGTCGAGTCGCCGCTGCCTCCAGAAGGCGGCGAAGCCCGAACTCTCCTTCGTCTGCCCGCCCTTGACCGCAGTGCCGGTGAGAAGGGACGCGCGGCTGACCTCCGTGACCGAGGGGAACATGGACACCGCGGCCATTCGCTGCGGCTCGTCCGCCGAGCCCGCCTCCCTGGGTACGATCTCGGTCCAGCCCTCGCGCTCGACTTCCTCTCCGAGCTGGGCCGCTACCGCACAGCTCATGCCGTCCAGGACCAGGACGAGCGGAGCCGTGTCGCCGGCCAGCGGCCTGACCGCTTCGGCCAGTACGTTCTCGACGACCAGGCAGCCCCCGGGATGGAGGGCGGTGGCGTTCGGCGTCCAGGACATCAGCCTCCGCGCGAACTCCTCGTCCAGCCGCTCGCGCCGCTCTCGGGCCGCCTCGTACAGGGCACTGAGGTCCTCGCCCGTGGCGGCGTCCCCGTCGGGGTCTCCGGCCCACAGAACCACGAGCGCCCGGTCCGCCCAGCCCCAGTCCCCTGCCTGGTCCCGCACTCCGGCCGCCACCGACGCCACCGCGGACCGCGGAAGAGCCAGCCAGCGGGCGATCCGTACGGCCATCTCGGCCACGCCGACGCGTTCCGTGTTCAGCCGGGCCAGCATGTGCGCGTTCAGTTCGGCCAGGGCGGCTTCTCCCGCTGCGGGGGAGGTGCGGGCCGCTGCCGCCACGTGCCGCAGCTGGGCCGTGAAGCTGGACGGCAGGAAGCGGTTGGTTTCGAGGGCCGTTGTGAGTCCGGCGCCCTCGGCGAGCTGGTCGGCGCGGTCGAGGACAGCGAAGACCCGCGCCCGGGCGACCGCGTTCTGCCGAGCTTCGCCGATCCAGCGGATGAGGGCGCCTTCGACGGCCTCGGTGAAGGACTGCAGCTCGGTCCGGCGCGGCATCACCTGCCCGAACAGCCCGCCCACGGCGAGCACGACGTCCGGGCTCGCGGCTTGGTCGCGCAGGACCGCTCCCAGCAGACCGAGCGGCATCGCGTCCTGTCCGCGCCCGGTCTCCGCCAGGGACATCAGGACCTGTGCCGCCGGGCCCGTGGTCTCACCCAGCCACTTCTTCAGCTCGTCCCGTTCGGTCTGATCCAGCTCCGCGAAGCGCAAGGGCCCTGCGGGCGTACGGGACCAGGTGAGCAGGGCGTCCAGATCGACGACAGCCCCCGACACAGGGCCCGCCTCGTCGTCGCCGTTGCCCAGCCCGAGTCGCGCCACAACCAGGGCGCGCAGAGCCGCGTCCCGCGTCAGGACGGAGCCCAAGCGCTTCCAGCCCTGGGAAGGCTCGGCGTCGAGCAGCGCCTCCAGCAGCCAGCCCTCGTCGTACATGCGCGGGTCGAGTCCGGCTGCTCCGAAGCGCTGCATGACGATCTCGGCGTTCTCCACCGTGAGCGTCTGCCGCCGTACCGCCTGCCCGCGCAGGTCCCAGCCGATCTGGCCGTCGTCGACGCCGGTGGTGACGACGAGGAGGTCCGCACTGGCCGCCTTGTCCCGGTGCTTCGTCCACTCCTCGAGGATGCCCAGGACGGACGCCTGGTGACTGACGCGAACTCGCCGCGTCTCCTCCCCCGTCCGCACGGTGAACTCCTCGGGCGCGCCTGCGGTGTAGCGCCCGTGCACCAGGACGAGCCGCCGGTCCCCGAGCCCGGAGGCGTGCGTGGCGAGCAGGGCCTCGATGGTGCGACGGCCCACCTGGGGCAGAGCGGCGGACATCAGCGTCCGGCCTCCTGGCCGTCGGTGGGCACGGGACGCCAGGTGACCTGGATGCGCGTGCCCGGATGGGTGGCGAGGTACGACCTGATCTCCTCCTCCACATCGGCGACCGTGGCGGCGAGGGTTGCTTCGAGTCGAGTGGGCTCGACGACATGCGGGGCACTCGGCCGTACGTCCTGAGCAGGTACGTCGACAGTCCGCTCGCCACCGTCGAACTGCTGGGGCGCGCCCTCCGTCACGCCAGGCCCCGACTGGACCACCGGCTGCCCGTGTTCCGTGAAGCTGACGTCGCCCGCGGTCGGCTGTGGTTGCGGTGCCACGGGCTGGGCCACCTGCGCCAGACGTGCCACTTCGTTGACGAGGGCCAGCGCCTGGTCCTGGAGCTGCTGCAGCACCGGGACGAGCGAGCGGGCCTGCTCATGGTCGTTCGCGGTCTCCTCGACGACGCGGGCCAGCCGTGCCGCCCGGTCCCCCACGTTGTCGTCCCGCCCGGCGAAGGCGCGCACGCTGCCGAGCAGCTTCCAGTTGGTGTCGTCAAGGGCGGCCAGCACCTCGGGGGCCTGCTTGAGAGCTGCCCCGATCTCCGGGTCGGTCACGTCGTATGCCACCGCCGCGAGCTCGCGCACCGCCACGGTCGCATCGTTACTGCGGGCGAGCCGGGCCACCAGGTCCGCCGCGGCCTTCATGGACTTCATGCGGGGAGCGTCCGCGCCCTGCGGTCCACGCAGCCCCAGTTCCTCGGCCCGCTTCTGCAACACGGCCCGGACCCCGCTCACGGCGTCCCGGTGCCTCTCAGTCACTTCCCGTACGCCAGTGGCAAGTTTGGAGACGTTCCGCGCGAAGAGCACGGGCGGCACGGGAACCCCGAAGATCCTCCCGGCCCGTTCGCGAGCGGTCGCGAACTCCTCCTCGGTCGGCAGCTCGACCGCCCGCAGACCGTAGCCGGCACCGATCTTGTCCAGCTCCGGGGCCTGCTGCAGCACCGAGGTCTGGTACACCCACGTCCGGTCGTCGAGCAGCGCGTACGTCGCGATGATCAGGTTGCTGACGTTCTTCTCCAGGCCGGTGAACCCGAGCTGGTCGATCCACTTGCGGACGTCCTCGACGGACAGGTCCGTCCCGGCGTGGGCGTCGGCGGCCTTCTGGTTGATCCGCAGTCGCCAGTCTCGGCTGACGTTCAGCGGACCGTCGTGCACCTCACCCAGCCCAAGCGGGTGCACGATCTTCTTCACCATGGCGAGTTGGTGGCTGTCGACGACGACCCGGCGCTCGCCGCTCTCCATGGCCCGGCCGATCCATTCGAGCGCGGTCTTCAGCTCGCGCAGGGTGACCGGCTTGCGGGTGAGGGCGGGGTCGAAGTCGGGGTGCTTCGGATAGAGCACGGCGAACATCTCGTCGGCGAGGGCGTAGAGGTTCTTCTCGAAGCCGACTCCGGGCTCAGGCTTCTTCCGCGTGAAACCGGGCCGCAGCGACCACAAGTGCTGGTCCGCCGGAACCTCGGCTCCGATGTTCGCGGCCTCCGCCTTGCTGATCCCGTACAACTGCTCAAGAACGGCGGAGAGTTGGGTGGTGAGGTTGTCGCTCTGCGCCTTGAGCTGGTGGCGGATCTGGATCCGTTCCTCGGTCGAGCGGGTGGCGGTGACGTCGTCGAGCCGGTCGCGCTCCAGCAGATAGTTGATCTTCAGGAGCCGTCCGAGCTGCCGGGCCCGCTGCTCGGAGAGGAAGTCGGGCAGCCAGACGATGGTGCTCCCGGTCCGCCCCGACCGCTTCAGGGCCTCGATCCGCTGAACGTCCTCAATGGGCGAGCGCTGAGGCTCGTCGAAGGGATAGTCCAGTACGAAACGGATGTTGCCGTCCATCTGCGGTTCGAACTGCTCGTCGGGCAGATGCGGATCGCGTACGTTCCCGAAGACGAACTCGGCGGTCCGCTTGGTGCCCCGCCAGACGATCTCGCGCTCGCACACGAACGCCTGGGTGTCCCGGATGCCGAACGCCTCCCACAGCTGGTCCTTGACCCACTGCCGCCGCTGCCCGACCTTGTCCGCGACCCCTTGGACCTCTTCGAGCAGCGGCTCGACGTCCAGGTCGGACAGGTGGAGATGGAACACCGGGTCGGCGTCGCCCTCGCTCCTCAGCTCTCCGAACCCCTGGGCCTGCAAGTCTCGCAGCGCCTTCACCGCGATCGATCCGGCCGACCCCACCCGTGCCCGGATCGTGCCGTGATTGAGCGCGGCGAGACGTCCGCCGGTCAGCCGCGCCAGAGCCGGCACATTGGGGGCGAGCGCGCCGAGCAGAAGCGTTTTGACGAGCCGGTCGTCCCGCCGGTAGCGCGGATCGTCGACGGACCCGTACTTCTCCAGCAGATGGGCCCGTACGCGCGCGTGGAAGCGGTGCGCGATCTCGGACTCCCTGCGCAGCTTGGCGGTGAACGCCTCGCCGGTGCCCGACGCTATGACGTCCCACAGGTCGCCGAGCGGGATCAGCTCCCCCATCCTCAGGTCATCGCGACGGCGCCGCAGCAACTCCTGCACCAGCTTCAGACCGGTGCGTTCGCGCTGGAGCGCTCCGGAGAGGTCCACGAGGACGTTGAGCAGCGCGGGTGACAGCGGATACAGAGTGCGGAAGTCGTCCCAGGTCGCCGAGGTCCGCCCATGTGCGTCCAGGAGCACCTGCCGCACCTCGTCCTTCGACGACTCGACCAGCGTGAATGCCTCGTCGCGGGCCGCTTCCATCCCGGGTTTCGGTTCCAGCACGCGGCGCTTGATGATCTCGACGAGGTTGCTGTCCTCCAGGTTGACGACGTCGACGCGCCCGGCCAGGTACTCGATCTGCTGCTCGAGGTTCTGCACCTCGGCGCCGGCCACGTCGGAGCCGATGAGCTGCGACAGGTCGCGCTGACGCGAGATGAAGGACACGATCGGCACAGGCCGGTTGGTGTCCCCGGACTCGATCAGTTTGACCAGCCGCTGCACCTGGTCGCGTACGAAGTCCTGCTCGCCCATGTGCGCCTGGAGCCAGAGGATCAGCTCGTCGAGGAACAGCACGATGCCGTCGTAGCCGAGGGACTGGGCGTGCCGGGAGATGACGGACAGCCCGTTCTCCAGTGGCACGAAGGCGTCCTTGTCACCGCGGGCTCCCTGCGCGTACGCAGCCATGGGCCCGGAGAGCAGCGCGGACACGAGTGCTTCGCGGTACGGGTCTCCGGCGGGCGCGTCGAAGGCGCGGGTCAGGTCGGCGGAGGTCCAGCTGCCGGCGGCCGGGGCCGCGTCGTCCGCGTCGAGCAGGTCGAGGTCGTCGTCATCGCCGTCCGCGCCGACGGCACCACCGCCCGGCGCCACCGCGGCGGCTCCGTCTCCCAGCCACTGCACGAACTTCGCGTCGTCGGCGAGGAACTCCCGCTGCCTGCGCGCGTCCGCGAGCGCGGAGTCGGCCCGGTAGACGGCAGGGGTCGGCTTGTCGGAGTGCAGGGAGCGCACCGCGTGCACGTACCCGCCGAGGAGGGCCGAGTCCAGGTCCGTGGAGCCCACGAGGTGGTACGGCACCGTGAGGAACCGACTGTCGCGCAGCCAGTCGTCGTGCTCGGCGATGACCTCTTGCAGCCGGGGCTTGGAGCGGGCCGCCGCGTTGTTGTTCAGGACGGCGTGCAGCACGGTCAGGAAGTGGCTCTTACCGGCGCCGAACGATCCATGCAGGTAGGCGGCATGCGAGTTCCCCGACCTGACCGCCGCCCCGACCAGCCCGAGCGCCCTGCGGAAGGCCCCTTGCAGCTGCTCGGTGACCACGTACTCCGCGACGCGGGCATCGGTTTCGGTGAACCCTCCGGACAGCTCGACCTTGAAATCGCCGGCATGGACGTCTTCCTTGATGTCGATGACATCCTTCAGGAAGAGCTCGCTGGTGGGCATCCGGCTCTCGTTCCCTCGCTCGGCAGCAGTCGGGGTGCATTGATCTCACGCGCGACGTCCAATCTTGCCAGTCTTGAGATGCCTTGTGCCCAGGCCAGACGTAAGTTCCGTGACGCAGGTGTCACGTTGAGCGACTTGTGCGGGCGAAATCGTCGCGGAGGGCAATGGATGAGCACCTCACCGTGATGTCCGCCTTGCTGTAACCCTGCCGACGGCCTGGCCGAGAACCGCTTACGCCCGCATACGACCGTCTTGCGCTCCCTTTTGACCGGCTCCGACACTCATGACCAGCGGGACGTGCTTCATGACCGTGAGGGGGACCCCATGGGGGGCGACGGGATCGAAGGCTTACTGCGCGACCGGTTACTGATCATGGTGAACGACAGGTCGGCGATCGGCCTGCTGCCGCACATCGACGGAAACGCCGGAGGCCTGCTTCTCACCGGCGCCGATGCAGCGTCGCGGTGCCGGAACATACGCAACAGCTACCCGGACACAGTCGTGGCCGTCGACCACGGCGGCCACGAGCACCGGGTCGCGACCGTCGACCGCCCCTTCGGCTATCAGGCGGCCGACGGCTGGCACTCGCTGGACTTCTCCGGCCTGGAGGAGGTCCTGAACGGCCAGCTGGCCAACAAGGCGGCGTTCGCGGTGACCCCGACCTGCTTCATACCGCCGGACGAGGACGGTGACGCCCGCGTCCTGCGTGCGGTGATCGCCCAGGCCAACCGGCTGGAGCGGACGGACACGGTCGTCCTGCTGCCGTGCAGCTACCGCTGGCTGCGGGACGAGTCGCTGCTGCACCTGGTGGCGGCGGTTCGGGCCAGCCGACACCCCGTGGCGCTGATCATGCAGCACTACAAGGACCCGTTGGAGCGGGTGGGCGTGGCCGAGGGTCTGCGCGTGCTGTGCCGCTCGTGCCCGCGTCTGCTGTTGTGGCGCACGGACCTGGCGGCGTTCGACGCGCTGGCGCACGGGGCGCTGGGCACGGCGGTGGGAGTCACCGCCATGCTCCGCCACGGCATGGATCCGCGCCGCAAGGGCCGGGGCTGGCGGCCGTATCCGGTGGTGCTCGTCCGCGAGCTGCTGAAGTACCACCGGGTGGAGGTGCTCCAGAACTGGTTCACGCGCGTCGATCCGTGGACGTGCGGGTGCCCGGTGTGCGAGGGCGCGGAGTTGTCGCGGTTCAGCGAGAGCAACGCCGACGTGCGCGAGTCGCAGCGGCACAACACGTGCCAGTTGTACGCGCTGCACGACGAGTTGATCTCCGCCGATGCGGGCCGGGACCGGCTGGAGTGGTGGCGGCAGATCGTCGACGACGCGGTCGCCCGGCATCACCTGCTGACCTCCGACCTCGGGGAGGAGGTCGCACATCCTCCGGTGCTGCACTACTGGCAGCGGGCGAGCCCGCCGGCGGTTCCGATGCCGTGAGGGTTGCTGGTGGTGTTCTCAGTTGTTCAGGAGAGGTCGATCTCGGCCCAGACGACCTTCCCGGGTCCTGGGCGGTCGGTGACGCCCCAACGGGAGGCGAGGGCGCCGACGATGACAAGGCCACGGCCGTGGTCGGCGGTCGTGTCTGTGGCACCGGTCGCGGGCACCTGTCCGGCGACGGGGCGGTCGCCGCGGGCGTCGGCGACCTCGATGCGGAGCGCGTCCATACGGTGCTCAAGGCGGAGGGCGAAGTCGCGGCCCGGTACGCGTGCGTGGAGTACGGCGTTGGCGGCCAGCTCGGCGACGACGAGGGCCACGGTGTCGGAGAGGTCCGAGCCGAACGGGACGCCCCAGACGTCGAGTTGGTGCGTGGCGAGGTGACGGGCGAGGCGGGCACCGCGCCGGGTGGCGCTGAGCTGTTGGAAGAACATACGTACGGTGACGGCTGGTTGGGCCTGAGGTGCGGTCATGCGGTTCAGCGTCGCGGGAGGGAGAGCGCCTCAACAGGTACGACACTGGTACAGCCGCGACTGGGTGGGTTCACGGAGTGGACAGGGTGAGTGACGCCCCGTAACCATGGGTGGGTTGATGTCCCGGTGGCGTACGTGGGAGGTGGGCCGGGCATGTTGGACGGCGTCGTGAGCAGTGAACCGGAAGTGTCGGACGGCCTCAAGAGCTTCGGCGCGGTCCTGAAGGCGTTGCGGGAGGAAGCGGGCCTGACGCAGGAGGAGTTCGCACCGCTGGTGCGGTACTCCGTGCATGCGGTGGCCAAGATGGAGCAGGGGAAACGGTTCCCGTCGATGAGGTTCATCGAGCGGGCGGGGGTGGTTCTTCAGGCGCCGAGGGTGCTCAAGGCGGCGGCGCGACATCTGACGCGGAGGCAGGGGCTGGCGTCGTGGTTCGTGCAGTGGGCGGGGATCGAGGAGGAGGCGATCTCGCTCTACGCGTATGAGTGCCGGGCTATTCCTGGGTTGCTGCAGCCGGAGGCGTACGCACGAGCGGTCTTCCTCAGCAGCTTGCCTCCGCTGACTGATGAACAACTTGAACGGCAGGTCGAGGCGCGGCTCGAACGACAGCGCCTTCTGTCCGAGAAGCAGAACGTGGCCTTCAGCTTCATCGTCGAGCAGGCGCTGCTTGAACGCCGGACGGGCGGAGACGAAGTCACCGGCATCCTCATCGACTACTTGCTCAAACAGGCCGAACTCCGCAACGTTCAGCTTCAGATCATGCCTCTGCGACAGGACGATCACGCTGGTCTCGACGGCCCCATGTACCTGGCCGAGTCTCCGGAGAACCAGTGGTTCGGCTACTTCGAGGGCCAGCAGGGGAGTGCCCTGATCACCAGCGCGAAAGACACCAGCGCCCTCCTTCAGCGCTATGGCAAGATGCGCTCGCAGGCCCTCAGCCACGAGGCGACCGTGGGCTTGTTGAAGGAGATGCGAGGAGCGCTATGAGCACCACCGAGCTGACTTGGTTCAAGAGCAGCTACAGCGGAACACAGGGCGACAACTGTGTTGAGGTCGCCATGGCCGGAGCCGTCCACGTTCGCGACTCCAAGCGGAAGGAGGGCGAAGATCTTGCCCTCTCGCCCACGGCGTGGTCGAAGTTCATCGCCTATGCGGCTGACGCCCGAGTCTGAACCAACCCCAACGTCAGTGGGGGCGCCCGGAGTTTGCGAATCCGGGCGCCCCCACTGCTGCGTTCCGCCTACTCGACGTCGAGGGCGGACTGCTCCGGGGCGCTCGCCTTCTTCGACACGGCAGCCTTACGTCCCCGCGCCCGCTTCACCGGCCGCCAGGCCTTGAGATCCGCCGCACTGAGCCGATGCTTGCCCATCTGCTCGTCCAGGAAGGCATCACAGTCCTCCGCTGGCACGGACTCCCACTCGGCGTCGTACTCACCGTGCCACTGCCGCACCCAGGGCATGACCTCCTGCAGCCCGGCAAGCAACGGCGTGAGCCGCTCGGCGTCCCAACCGCCCTGTTCCGTACGGTCCTCGATGAGGTTGATGAGCGCCTGGGCCTGATCCTTGTGATCCCACCCGGCCCACCCAAGCAGCATGGTCGGGTCGGCGTCGGGCCCGGCCTCCAGATAGGAGATGAACCGCTCCTTGGGAACGTCGAGCTTGCCGCGGTGGGACCAGTAGGAGTGCTTGAGGAAGTCGGCGGACGAGTACTTCGGCGGTACGGGGATATCGAGCCGCTGCCTGGTTCTGTCCTCCTCCCGCTGCTGCTCCCAGACCTCTTCCCACTGCTCACGCTTACGCAGGCCGGAGTCCTTGTAGCGCATGGCGGCGAGATACGGCACGTGCTCGTCGGCAATGACATCGACGAGCACTTGCCCGAGCGGAAGGTCAGGCTTGTCGAGGTGATCGGAGGCGTACAGCGCAGCGACGGAGTTGAAGTCGGCGTCGGAACTCAGCGCATCCGCAAGCTGGTTGATGGTGAGCGTACGAGGCTGCTTTACACCGTCACGCAGGTTGAACCACAGTGCCGAATCCTCACACCTGTCGAGCAACCAAGCGCGGAGGGCAGCCTTCTCTTTCTTCTCCCAGGGCTCAACGGACCACCGCCGCTTGCACTCGGGCCGCTCGATCAGCCCGATGTCCTTGCGGCGCTCAATGATCTCGATGCGGGCCTGCACAATGTCCCGGTACCAACCGGGCCAGTGCTCCGGGATATCGATCACAGGAGTCGACCCATGCCGCTCGAACCACTGCTCAACGGCCTCATCAGAGTTTGCACGGGAGGCGATGACGATCTCAAACGCTCGCTCCCCCAGGTCCACTTCAGGAATCGTGGTGCCCACAGGCGACAGAACCGTTGTGCGAGCCACCTCTTCAGCGCTCAACAGCCCATATAGCCGGTAGACCTGCCAGTCCAGCTCTTCCTGGAGCGCGATCATGCGCCGCCGCGTGTAGGCGTACTGAGCGGATGTCTCATCGAGGCGAGCCCGAGTTGGGGTGCCCAACTCACACACGGTGGAAGGGTCACAACGCCCCAACTCCTGTGCAAGCGAGTCGAGGACGCGCCCCAGGTCCTGCGGCATCGGTTCCGGCAGCGGGAATTCTTGAAGCTTCGTTCCGGTGAACTCGTAGAAGCTCTCCCATGCATATCGCCCTGTGGATCGCTCTCCGCCCCGGTTCCCCTTGTCCTGACTCACCTGCTTCAGCCAGAAACAAGCGGTCGACGAGTTGAGTACCCCCAACAGCCCAAGGAGTTCCTCCTCACGCACGTCCGCCGGAAATTTAATAACTGGCGCGGAACGGTTGAATGCCTTCCCACCCCCATCAAGCACAAAATGGTTATGTGTTGCCACAAACGCTAGAGCAATGGTCACTGCCGCAGCGCCCAAATCTCGGGGAAGCTGGTGCCATTCATACCAAGGGCGTCCTTCAGCAAAGTAGGTTCGCTTTGCAAATGTAGCCCTATTCCCTAGCTCTGTCCGTAGCGGCCAAAGCCAAGCACTAAGCCCCGGACTGTCCTCCAGAGCCCTCAGAGTATGATCAGAGTTGTAGGGGAAAATCACTCCCTCCCCTGCACTCACATTCCAATCACGAACTTCGTCGCCCAGAACTAGCTTGCTCGTGAGGGAGGGATCCACTCGCCTAGCATCGAACACACGGCGCGGAGCAATCATGGCGTCATCCGCTCCCAGGACGCCGAAGAATCCAATACGGTAGATCGCAGCTGCAAGCTTCCTAGTGCCAGCCTCCTCGATTGAGGCAAAAACGCTACCCGCCCCACCTCCACTCACCGACCACGGATGCGAAGCGAAAGTCTCAGCTGGCACATCTTCAACAGAAACCCACTCCTCCGACCCGGGGCCAGGCCGATCCACCTGTTCAACAATCGCCCGCCAGACGGCTGCCTCAGCCGCGACCTCAGGCTGGGACGGCTCTCCCCGAACACCCAGCACCGCCCGCACAGTGCGTTCGGGATTCGGCATCCGGTTCCGCCCCACAAGAATCACAGTCGGCGTGCCGTGCCCGGGGATAAATGCCCCGGACGTGTCAATCACATGGGACAGCTCTACCTTCTCCCAGAAGACCACTTCAACGAGCTTCTTGCCGAACTCCCGCTTCATAAAAGAGTTCGCCGTGATCTGCCCGACGAAACCGCCCCCACCCTGACGGCCACCCATTCCCTTCAAAGCCAGCTCGAAGAGCCTCTGCGCAAACGGCGCCGACAAAGCGTATTTCCCGGCGCAAGACTCTTTGTACGCCTTCCGATAGTTCTCGTTCTCCTGCTTGTCCTTCACGGTGATGTACGGAGGATTCCCCACCACCACGTGATAGGATCCCCGCCCCAGCAGATCCACCCGCTTCGCAAAATCTCCCACATCCTCCGTCGAATAGACAAAGGCACCCTCCTCCCCGGCCCCGCCCCCGTCCAACTCTGCGAACAATGTGTCCAGATCCGTTTGAATGCCAGCCGCATCCCGACCATGAAGCAACGAGTCCCCCACCGCCACATTGATGGGAAAGACAGGTGCATCCACCAACCGCTCAGCCCCCGCAGCCCGCATGGCCGCAACCAACAAGCGGAACCGAGCGATGCTTACTGCGAAAGGATTTTTGTCGCAGCCATGGACAGCCTCCAGAGCTCTCCGCACCACCACCCACACGTCGGCGCCAGGCTCCTCCACCCGCCACTTCCCCACGAGCCGCTCGAAGATCCCCAGCAGAAAGTGCCCGGATCCGCACGCAGGGTCGATCGTCCGCAGCCCCCGCCGCTCGACTCCTCCAGGTCCTTCCACCACAGGATCCAGCCCGAACTCCGCAATGGCCGGCTCCAGCGTCAGATCAAGGATGAATTCCTCGACGAACTCCGGTGTCTGCAACAGCGCGTACGTCTTGCGGGCATGGTCGCTCAGGTCCTGGTACAGATCGCCGAGGAAGCGCGTATCCCAGGCCAGATACGTGAAGTCGTAAACGATCCGCCCCTCGGCATCCCACCGCCGCCAGAAGCGCAGCAACTCCGTCGCGGCCTCATAGCTCGGCATCAGCTCCCACAGCGGATTGTGTGCACGATCGAAGAGCCCGGCGACCGTCTCGTTGGCCCCTGCGAGATACTCGAACGCGGCGATCAACCAGTCCCGGTCATTGCGGTCGGGGTGCTCACGGAAGTACGCCTCATGTCGCTCCTCCGCCTCAACCAGCCGCTCTTCGGGCCCGGCGATGAACGGCACCTCAATTAGTCCGTGATCCTCACAAAACCGCACGAAGACACAAGCCAGCACCCAAGCCACCGCAGCCTGGGTCACCCGCTCATCACGCCACGCGCCGTAAGTGCCACGCGTCGTACGTTGCGCCTCACAAGCCCGCCGATACTCGGACTCCAGCCGGACGCGGTACTCCTCCTCGGACTCACTGCGCGCACGCAGATCGTCCTCCAGGACAACGACCTGCCGCCGCAGATCCTTCAGCAGCGCCGCCTGGTCCAGCCCCGCCCGCGCATCCTGGCCCGTGACCGTCACTCTTTGCCATCCCTCTCGCAACACCATGTCACCCACCGCACATCGCCATACGGCTTCGCGTCCCAATCCTGCCAGCACCGTCGACCGCAACAGATCCCGCCAGGAGTCATCGCAAAGTACTCTCATCTGCCATGATCACGCCGCTAAGGTGATCACCGTGACGGCTCAGACACCCCCTCCGGTCCCGGCGGCCCCGACCGCACCCGCGACCCCGGCGCCCGCGGCATCCACGCCGGCACCCGCACCCGCTCACCAACACTCTTTCTTAGAGGTGGGCCGCTGCCACTACGACGCGGCAACGCAACTCGCCAAGTCGCCCCCGCTCTTCGGCCCCGCCGACCATCTCGCCGGGATCGCCGCAGAGTGCGCCATCAAGGCGATGCTCCTCGACTTCTTCGGGTCCGTACAGGACACCCCGCTCGGCATTCCGTACAACCCGACGATCAGGAACAGGCCGACCCAGAGCCAGACTCAGGCCAAAAAGGCGTGGAAGGACTCCCAGCACGGTCACCTCCCGCATGTCTGGGACCAACTCCTCCTGCTCGCCAACGGCCACCACGGCGCCACCGTGCTCGCGCAGATCCCCCAGCAGAACCCCTTCCGGGAATCCACCGACGAGTGGGACGTGGCCCACCGCTACCGTGACAGCGGCCAGATATCCGAGCAGCGCGTGAAACGTCACCTCGCCGCGGCCCGTACCGTTATCGCCGCCTACCAGCAGGCGAAGTAGCCCAAGCAAGTAGCCCGAGCAGAAGACGCAGCCGAAGTGGAAAAGCAGGCGCCCACCCCCATGAACCCCACCCGATTCGACGCCGCGTGGAACGCCGCCCTGGGCCACGCCCACCGAGCCGCCGAAACCGGCAGGGACACCGTCCTCGTACGCGACCTGTTCGGGCGTGCGTCGCTCCTCCTCGACGACGAGGAAGACCCGCTGTCTGCCGAGGAACTGGAAGCGCTCGCGGAGGAGTTCCGACGCGACACCCAGGCCTTCGCAGGCGCCCAGCCCGTCCAGGCCGCGTCCACGATGTTCGCACCGGAGATGTTCTTCGCCTCCCCCGAACTCATCGTCCAGGACGAGGGCGAGCCGGGAAGCCGCGGCCGGGTCGCCGTACTCGAACGGACCGTCGTGGGCGCCGACTGGGCCCGGGACGCCGTAGCGGGCGCTTTGCCGCAGCCCGAGGTGCGAGAGCGACGTGTCGCCCTGTACGGGTTCAAGGGCGGAGTGGGCCGCTCCACCGCCACCGCCATCCTCGCCCGGCACTTCGCCGACAAGGGCCACTGCGTCCTCGTCGTCGACCTCGACCTGGAGTCCCCGGGAGTCTCCTCGCTCCTGCACAGCTTCGGCGAACTGCCCGATCACGGCATCGTCGACCACCTGGTCGAAGCGGGTGTCGGCAACGCCGAAGGGCTGGAGCTCGTCACCCAGAGCTCGTTCTTCGTGCCCTCGCAGGGCAACGGCGAGATCTGGCTGGCGCCCGCCGGAGGCCGCCCCCGCGGCGACTACGACTACCTCGCGAAGCTGAACCGCATCTACAGCGACCTCCCGCCCGCCGAACCGGGCGGCGCACCCACGCCGTTCTGCGTGCGGCTGGAGGAGGCCATCGCCGCCTGCGAGGCGCAGGTCGCCGGGATCTCGCGGCAGCCGGACGTCGTCCTGCTCGACAGCCGCGCCGGTATCCACGACATCGCCGCCGTCACCCTCACCCAACTCAGCGGGCTCTCGCTGCTCTTCGCCGTCGACAACCCGTCCACCTGGTACGGCTACGGCATGCTGCTCTCCCAGTGGAAGCAGCGCCCGGACCGGGCCGTCGACCTGCGCGAGCGCCTCCGTATCGTCGCCGCCATGTTCCGGTCCGCCGGGGACATACAGCGACTGCACAAGCTCCGGGACAACGCCCAGAAGATGTTCGCCGACACGCTCTACGACAACGCGGAGGGCGCGGATCTGGAGGCGTACCACCCGACCCTGGAAGACAACCAGGCTCCGCACACGCCCATCCCGATCCTCTTCAGCCACGACCTGATCGGCCTCGACCCGCTCCAGGACCGCGACTGGCCCGAACTGCCCTTTGTCGAGGCCGCGTACAAGAGGTTCCTCAAAGAGGTCTACCAACTCGTCTTCCCGCGCGAGGAGTTGTCATGACGGACCCGCTGTCCACCGACGAGTACAGGACGCTGCTCGCCACCGCCCCCGGCAGCGCCTTCGACGCCGACACCGTGAGCCCGGACGTCACGCGGCTGTTCACCCCGTCGAGCCACCGGCGCGCGCTGGACCCCGACGTGACGGTGGTGCGCGGCGCACGCGGTTCCGGCAAGACCGTGTGGACCAAGGTCCTGAGCTACGACCGGATGCGTGAGATCGCGGCGGCCTCGTACATGATGCCCCGGCTGGACCGGATGACGGTCGCCACGGGCCATGCGAAGGGTGGCGAGCCCAACCTGCACCACCCCAGCAAGAGCGTCATCAGCAAGCTCATGGAGGACGGCGTCAAGCCCCAGCACCTCTGGTCAGCCGTGGTCATGACCGGGCTCCAGGCCCCGGAGATCCTGCGCATCGAAGGCTGGGACAAACGCGTCCGCTGGGTCGCCGACCATATGGAGTCCTACGAACGCGCCCTGTGGACGATCGACCAGGAGGCCCGCAAGAGCGGCCGCACCCGCCTGCTGATCTTCGACGCCCTGGAGCACCTCCACAACGACCGGCCGGTCGTCGACCGGCTGGTGTCCGGCCTCTTCGAGGTGGCACTGGACCTCCGGATGAGCACCAGCGCGATCCGGGCGAAGATCTTCGTCCGCCCGGACATGTACGAGAGCGCCCCCAAGCACTTCCCCGACGCCTCGAAACTCGGTGCCAACGCGACCGACCTGACCTGGACCACGGAGAACCTGTACGGCCTGCTCTACCACCAGCTCGGCAATCACCCGAGCCCCGAGGCGGAGAAGTTCCGGACGTGGACCGGCAGTTGGCACAGGGAGGGCGAAGGCCGGTTCATCGCCCCCGTCGACGTCATCGCCACTCCGGAACGCCAGCACGAGCTGTTCGTCACGATGGCCGGCCAGTACATGGGCCCGAGCCACCGCCGCGGCTACACGTACACCTGGCTTCCCAACCACCTTCAGGACGGCCGGGGCCAGGTGAGTCCGCGTACTCTGCTCCAGGCCGTCTCGACCGCGGCGACGATCACCCGGGACCGGCATCCCACACACGACCACGCTCTCCACTACGACGCCATCCGGGCGTCCGTGAGTACCGCTTCCCAGATCCGCGTGGACGAGATCAAGGAGGACATCCGCTGGGCGGCGGTCGCCGTCGAGCAACTGCGGGGCGGCCAGGTGCCGATGCAGCCGTCCGTGGTCCTCGCCTACTGGCGGGACGCCTCCCTCTCCGCGAAGCTGCGCGAGGCCCTGGCGAACGGTTCGCAGGGAAGCGGCCCGGAGGATGTCGACAACCACCGCGAGCTGATCGACGAGTTGGAAAGGCTCGGCGTGATGACACGACGTGCGGCAGGCGCCACCGACCTGCGCGACTACGCGGTCGACATCCCCGACGTCTACCGCCTGGCCTTCGGCATCGGCCGCAGGGGCGGCGTTTCCAGGCGCGCGCACTGACGACCGGCAGGACGACCCTGCGCGCGCCGTTGACGGCTGCGCGGTTCTAGGCCGCCGTAGCCACCGCGGACAGGAAGTCGCCATCCAGATAGGCCCGTTCGCCGTCCCCGCCGATCACCTCGACCGTCCGCCCATCCAGGTGCGGGACCTGCGTCCGCGTGTCCACGGGGCAGAGCAGCCACAGCCCGTGCGGGTCGTCGGCCGGTCGGCGGGCCGCCGTCTGCAGCCGGACCAGAAGGTCGTGGCCACCCTCGTCCCAGTAGCGGGCGAGCAGTCCCGCGTCATGCAGGAAGAGGACCGTGCGCGGCGCCGCGGCCCGCTCCAGCAGCACGGCCTCCAGACGCACCCACACCGCACGTACGAACGAAGCCAGACCCCGTTTGATCAGCCCCGGCGCGGAGCCCGCGTCGGCACGCAGGACCTTCTCCCAGTCCTGCCCCTTCTCCGCCGCCAGCGCGCGAAACTCGGTGAGGAACTCCCGTCCGAGGTCGACGCGTTCGACGGGGAACGCCGCGGCCACCGCCTCGGCGGCTCCCGGCAGCCGACTGCCCTTCACGGTGAGCGCGAGAAACCCACCGCGCTGCACGCAGGAGGCGAGCCTGGCACGGGTGGCGGCATGCGGATCGCCGTCCACCTCCGCGACCGCTGGGACGCCGTGACCGGGTGACAGGTAGCTGGTGCCCGTCCCGGTGGACGTCCACTGGCCTACCGTCTCAAGGGCCGGCGGGAAGAACCGCTCCAGCTTGGTGTCGTACCGGAGGTCGAAGCGCGCCTCCCTGAGCGGGTCCTCCAGCTCGACATACGTCGGCTCCCGCTCCCCGGAGAGCGCGTCGAGCACCGGGAAGCGTGCACGCAGCCGTGCCAGCAGCTCGGCGACCGTGATGCCGCGGTCCCGTCGTACCCCCGCCCCTGCCTGCGAGATCCGCAGGGCGCGGTCCAGGCTGAGGTCACGGGGATACAGCTCGAGACGAGGAGTGACCTCGGTCCCCACGGCGACAGCGGCTGCGAGGGCTACCAGCCGGGTGTCCGCGAGCGGGGCGAAGCCCTCCGGGGCGGGCACCGCACGCAGGTCGCGGACCACCGCGGCCCGCCCCGGCAGCGGCTCCTGACGCGCCAGACGCTCCGCTTCCGTCCCCAACTCGGCCGCATAGTCGGCCAGTTCGCGGGGGCTGGGGTCGTCGGTTCCCGGCAGCGACTCCCCGGCGATCAATACGGTGTCGCCTCGCCGGTGCACGGCCAGGCGCGGCTCGTGCTGCTCCGCGCCCTCGCCGTCCCACAACTCGGCCTCGGTGGCGGCCCGTACAACGGCCAGCGCCCGCGCGAGCGTGCGCCCGGGCACGTCGTCGCCCGCGCCGTGTCTGACGCGTAGCTCGACAGCGGCCTCCTGCGCGGTCATGACCCGCCCGGCCGCCGTCACGATCTCGACGAGCTCGTCGCGCACCCGCCCCAGCCAGTCCGCCTCGGCCCACTGCTTGATCTCGATGCGGTGATGGCGGGAGACCGGCGGCTGCTTGATCTCGAGGTGGTCGGCGATGCGGGCCTGGACCGGCCAGGGACCCAACGGCGACAGCCCGCCCTCCTCTGGCGGCAGGCCGAGCGTGAGCCGGACCACGGGCGCACGGTTGGAACCCTTGCGACCGGGGTCGGGGGTGAGCCTGGCGGCCATGTCGTCTATCGACAGGACCAGCGGTCCGTCCGCGTCGGAGTCGCCGTCCGTGCGCGCGGCCGACACGGCCTGTCGGGCGTCGCTCCCGGCGGGCTGCCGCAGGGCGACCGCCCACTGCTTGCGGCGCCGGTTGAGTTCCTTGCGTACGAGCGCGCCGGCGCCCCGCGCCTTCGAGATCGCGTACGGCTGGACGTTGAGCAGCTCCCCCACCTTAGTGGCACCCAGCCCGTGCGCCACGGATACGGCCCGGGGCGACAGGCCCGCGGCCTCCAGCAGCGTCTCGGCGTCCGCCGCCTCCGCGGCGGCATCGCGGGCCTCCTCGGCGTCCTCGGCCTGGGTACCGACCGTGGCCGGGGTGGTGGCCGGCTTGGTCGCGTCGGCAGCCCGGAACACCTCGCGCCACTCGTCGTGCATCTGCCGCAGCGTGTCGAAGCGGTGCTCGGTGTCGCGGTGCAGCGCTCGCCGGAAGAAGGACGTAAGGCCGTCGTTGAGGGCTGGTTCGAACAGCTCTGACGCGACGTACAGTTCGGCGGACTCGTTGGTGAGCGGATCCACCTGTCCGTCACCCCACATGGGGCGCTCTCCGCCGGCCATCTCGTGCAGGGTGACGGCCGCGGCGTACCGCTCGGCGTGATCGTCGTAGTACGGCCGGCGCATGGAGCCGAGGAACGGGTCCAGGTAGCCGCGTGTGCCCGCCTTGATGTCCCGCTCGGAGGCGTCGGCGAGGGAGAAGTCGAACAGCTTCAGACGCCAGATCCGGTCCTTACTGTGGTGAATGCCGAAGTTGTCGGGCTTCAGGTCGCGGTGCAGGACTCCGTTGGCGGCAAGCTGGTCCAGCGCCCTGAACAGGTCGTCACCGAAGCGCTCCAGCTCGTGGTAAGTCAGCTTCCCCTTGCCGCGCAGTCGGGCACCCAGGGACTGCTCACCAGCGTACTCGAGCTGCAGGACTGTCCGTCCGCCGATCTCGCGCAGCCCCTCGCCCCGCAGCTGCACGATCGCGCCGCCGCCCACCTCCTTGAGGACGCCTGCCTCGGCACGCAGCCGTTCCGCCTTCTGCTCGTCCAGAGCGACCTTGAAGACCCACTCGTCGATCTGTACGTGACCGTCCTCGTCCTCGACCGCACGCTCCACGAGAAGAGCGCGGGCCGTGGCGCCGGTGCCGAGGACACGCCGTACGGACCATTCCGCGTCGAGCGACTGGCCGGGCAGTGCCTCCAGCGGGTCGACGCCGGTGGCAGTGGGTGCCTCGGGCAGCACGCTGGCGCGCTCTGCCCTGTCCAGCAGGTCGAGGAACTCTTCGGCGGAGCCGAGGCGTTCGTTGACGTCCGAGCGGGTCGCCTTGAAAACCAGCTCGTCGAGCGCGTCCGAGAAGCCGTCGGCGACGGCGTACAGATGCAGGCCCGAGTCGGTGCGCAGGCGCTCGCTCAGAGCACTTCGCTGGGGGGCAGGAGGTTGGCCGGTGAGTACCAGGTACGCGACGGCACCGAGCCCGAACATGTCCAGGTCGGCCGGGTCGGCGTACGGCTGGTCGGTCTCGGGGGCGAGATAGAGGCGGGCCGCGTCCTCGATCAGAGCCGCGTCGAGCGCCGAGCCGCCGATGGACCGGAAGAAGGTGGCGTTGCTGTCGAAGTCGCGGGCCGCTGTCTGCCAGTCGGTGATACGCAGCTCGGGGCGCGTCCCGTCGGAGCGGAAGGAGACGTAGACGGAACTGGCCGCCAGGGCCCGGTGGTAGAGGGCGCGGTTGTGCGCGTAGCGGACCGCTTCGGCGAGCTGCCGTACGAGATCGAGGCGGACCTCGGGGGTGAGCTTGCCACCGTAGGTGGCCAGATACTGGTCGAGGCGGAGGTCCGTGTGCTTGTGACGGAAGAGGATCGCCGGTCCGCCCTGGTGCTCCCGGATCTCGACGGCCTCGACGATCCCGCGGTGCGTGATGCCCTGCAGTACCTGGTACTCACGGCGGGCCGCGCGATCGGTCGACTTCTTCGCCGCCTCGGTGGCCATGTGTCCGACCAGGTAAATGCGGACGCGACCCTCCTCCTGGACAAGTCCGTCGTCGCGCGTTGCCAGGCGGTCCTCCCAGGACTGCCCACGGTCCAGGGGGTGCGGCTGCAGTTTCCAGGCATCGCCGAACCTGAGATGGGCTGTGGACTGCTGCACGCCGATGGCCTTCAGCAGACGCGGCAGAGTGTCCCGGGAGAAGTCGGGCGTGATGCGGCGGTCGGGGCGGTCCGGCGGCAGCCCGAGGAAGTCCTGCCAGATGCGCTTCAGACCGGTGGGGCGGTCGTCGCGCCCGTAGACCTTGACTCTCTGGACATCGTCAAGATGGCTCTCGAGGTCCGGAGCCGAGAGGAAGATCGCCGGTTCCACGCGTGGCACGGAGCGCTCGGGGATGCCCAACTTGCGCGCCGCCCACAGGAGTCTGCTCTTGAGGTCCTTCGACTTGGCGTCGTTGAAGTGGAGCGGGTTGTTGATCGTCCTGGTGCGGTCGGAGCCTCGGAAGTTCCAGGTGGATCCGTTGTTCTCCAGCCGCCCCGGGTGACTCTTGATCTCGACCAGGTACAGGCCCGCGGGCACCGCGATCAGCAGGTCGCACTCGTTGATACGGCCCGACTGCGCGGTGAAGGAGAACGTGGCCCAAGCGCGATAGGGCTCGGCGGCCGGCATCAGGCGGCGTACATGGTCGAGAGCGTCCTGCTCCCAGGGGTACGGGGATGGCCGATCCTGGAACCACTGCTGCGCCGGACGCGGCGGTCCGGGCTTGGGCACCGGACGCGATCCTGCTGCCGTCACCGTCCGACCTCCGCTGTCCGCTTCTCGCCTTCATCACGGCGAAATCCCCTGGCCGACCTTACCGTGCCCCACCGACAGGCCGGATCCGTGTTTGTTTCCCGGCTCGGTCACGGCGAGGGCGGTGGGATGCTGCTGGGCGGGAATGACGGCCGTCGGCACGGGCGCCGGCTCGGAACAGCTCCGCCGCCGACAGCGCCGCCGCCAGTCCGACACCACGACCCGGCCCCGTCCACTTGCCCGTCGCCGAGCGATACCGGTGCTGCAGCTCTCCTACGCGCGGGCAGAGTGTTCCAGTTCAGGTCTTCCGCATATGTGGCACAGGCTGTTGGGAAGAGGACAGCGGAGATCAGCAGACGGCGATCTGCAGGCCGATGTGGGAATCTCTATGCCCCTTGCCGCCCGGCGACCTCCCGCTCGGTGACCGGCTTGCCTCGCGGTCTCGTCCCGGAACGTCACGGCGGCCTCAGGCACCTCGCCTGATCCGCGTGAGGATGGACTCGTCGGTGATCTCATCCTCTGCGGCGGGCAGGAACGCCTTACTGAGGATCACTGAGCGTTTTCAGCGTTGCCTCTCCAGGGTGAGGACGGCCTTGGTGATGACGGTCATGCGCTTGGGGCCGATGCGGGATCTGCGGAAGATCTGCCAGGCCTTCAGTCGTGTCATGCCGCGTTCGACGGGCGCTCGTACCTGGGTGAGGGCGCGGTTGAGGGTGCGCTGGGTGGAGGTGAGTTCACGGCCGGGTGGGCGTCTGAGGCCGGTGGTGACCCGGGGGCCGGCGCCCGTGTAGGCACGGTCAGCGGGGATGGGGACGCCTTGTCGCTCGCAGATCCGGACGATGCGGTGGCTGCGGGTTGCGGGCTGCGGTCAGGTCGTGGGTGCGACCCGGCAGTGCGGGCGAGATCCACAGCACCTCACCGGCGGGATCGGTGACGACCTGCACGTTCACGCCGTGCCGACGGTGCTTGGCCGAGTAGTCACCCCGGCTGTCGCAGGCACGGTCACACTCGGCGAGGGTCCCGTCCAGCAGGACGAAGTCCGGATCCCGCTCACGCAGTACCTTCAGCAGACCCGGAGCCCGGTCGGCAAGCAGTTCGACGACGACCGTGACGTAGGCGTGCGCGGTACCGACGGATATGCCGAAGCCTGCCGCGATGCGGGAGAGAGTGTCATGACGGCGCAGGTACACGAGAGCGACGAGCGCACGCTCGTGCGGCGGGAGTTTGCAGCATCGGTCACCCTCGCCGGTGACGATGAGCTCGTGACCCACTCGACCAGGCCGTGCGGCAGGATAAGGAACCAACGAGGCTCCTTCGCCGATGGGTTGAGACTTCGAACACCTCCCTCAACGGCACATGACCCTCGTGCGTTGTGACCCCCATACCACCTCATGTGCGTCACCCAGTGGCCCACGCTGAAAAAGCTCACGGACTGACCGGTCTGGTGGATGATGGCCTCTCAACGCCGACTAGGGGGTAATGCGATGAGAGACCACGAATTCGCGGCCATGATGCAGTTCCTCTGGGCCCGTCTTCACGAGGACGAAACTGCGGCTCGCGCACTGAAGCCCGGCAAGAACCAGGATGTGGCAAAGCTGCAGGCCCGGGTCCTCGCCGACGTCGAGGCGAAGCGCCAGCTCATGGACTGGGTGGAGGAGTTTCCACGGAGGGTGGAGAACAACGAGGGGCGCGTCCTCTGGAAGAGGGCGGCCAGGGAGTTGTGGGCCGGACTCTCGCGGGACTTCCGTAGCCCGGTGATCCACGCACTCGTTGCGGCGTACGACGGCCATCGCGACTTCCACCCTGCGTGGCGGCTGGTCGAGGCCGAGGATGAGTACGAGCCACGTGAGGGCACTCCGATGGCTCGCGCTGTGTGACCCGCAGGAGACCGAGGGCCCGTGACGATTCGGAGCTCCATGAGCCCGAGGTAGCGCCAGGAGGGGCTGGAACGGCACGCGTTGGCGAGACCCCGACGGTCTCGACGCGACGCTCAGGGGCCTCCAGAAGGATATGAAGAAAGCCTTGGGGCTACGGCCTGGGGGAACGAGGAGACGGCCCGGATGCTTGCCCTGGAGGCAAGATCGTCCGGATCTGCGAGCGACAAGGCGTCCCCATCCCCGCTGACCGTGCCTACACGGGCGCCGGCCCCCGGGTCACCACCGGCCTCAGACGCCCACCCGGCCGTGAACTCACCTCCACCCAGCGCACCCTCAACCGCGCCCTCACCCAGGTACGAGCGCCCGTCGAACGCGGCATGACACGACTGAAGGCCTGGCAGATCTTCCGCAGATCCCGCATCGGCCCCAAGCGCATGACCGTCATCACCAAGGCCGTCCTCACCCTGGAGAGGCAACGCTGAAAACGCTCGCTGAGAACCGTTTGCCCTCGAACGGCAGAAACCCTCGCGCTTGCCGCGTACCGGGATTATGCGCAGGTAGGCGTCGCCCGGCTCCTTGAGGGCACCGGCGAACCAAGGGGAAGGCGAAGGTCACCCACTCATGAGCCCTGCTTTATCCCAGTCGGGACCAGGCTAGCCAGCATGGCCTGAGTCTCGGGATCGGTTGAGTAGAGTACGGTACCGACCATCCCCCGCGTGAGTAGCACTTTGTAGGTATTTCGAATAAGGCGCCCGAAGGCTCCTGGCTCCGCCTTTTTCACGGCGTGGTCCTTGCTCTCTCCAGGAACAGCACACCACTCATTTCCGCGCCACACCAAGTCGGGACCGAAGATCATTCCGTTCCAGGCATACTCGAATCCTTGGGCCGTGTAAATGCACCCGATCTGCCCGAAGCCTGACGGATCAGTGGCCCACAGCGAGGAAACGGGTGCCCCTCCTACAGGTTGCTCACCTCTGAGGTTCCAGGGCCTGCGCCATTCCCCAAAAACCACGTCGTCGACGAGGCTGCCGTCACTGCGCGGATCGCTCCACCGCCAGCAGAATCCCGCCGTCATGCGCGAGGTGTAGCCGGATTCCTGCCTGCCCCGCAGGTAGCTCTCCATCCCTTGGGGCGATTCGGCGACGAGTAACTCGAAATCTTCCTCGGGGTGCCATTGAATCGGACCACCGGACTCAAGGCCGAGGAGACGGAGGACCCAATGTTCGTAGGCACGGCTCCCGCCGCACCGGAACTGGCTGTTGAGATCGACATGGCGAACAATGCACCCGCGCGCGTGAGCAGCCTCGTCGATGGTCTCGACACTTCCCATCTCCCCGGGCCTCACGACCTGATGCTCGTCGATCAGGAAGACGGGAACCCTGGCTGCGTCGATGAGTTCCTCCACTTGGCTTCGACCGCTCCGATGCCCGGCGTGCGCGCCCTGCCTCGACGACCGCTGGCGAATGCGGTGGGCTTCATCACAGATCAAGACGTCCAGCCCGTTTCGTTCAGCACTTGCGAAGTCGAAGAAATAACGGAAGAGCTTTGGAATTCGGCCGTTCTTAGTGCCGACGACATGCCGAAGAGTGGTAGTGAAGGACTTGGACCCGGTGGCGTGGACAACGCTTCGCCCGTTCCTCCCGAGGTGTCCCATCAGGTGCAGCGCAATGATGCTCTTACCCGAACCAGGACCCCCGGATATCACTATTACTTCCTTCTGGTCCGACTGTCGCGACAGGTCCGCCGCCCGCTTCACCAAACGCGCCGCTACCTCTTGCTCATCCATCAGGAGGAACTCACCGCCGTCGATTATCTCAGCAGCAGCGGCACGCATTAGTTGACGGCCGGGAGCACGGGGGCTGTCCAGGAGATAATCACCCTCTACCGAACCATCCAAGGCAGAAAGGCGGGTCTGTAGATACTTAATAAGTTCTCCGCGGGATGTATCCGTGAAGAGTTGCGCCTTTGCGTCGGGTAATCTTAACAGTTCGCTGACATCTTGATCGGCTGCGTAGTGCAGATAGGCCACGCCCGCGACGGCGCCCTCCTGATCGCTCAGCACATTGGTGAAATCCTGCAGGTAGTCGCAGTAGCGGCGCACCTGGGCCACGGGATGCAGAGCCGGTCGATTGCCCATTCTCGCTACTAGACATAAATTGTCAGTGCCAGGAACGAGGCGCGCTTCGCTCCACTGCTTGAGTTCGACGATGACGTAGGACGGTCTGCCCGTCGCGGGGTGGGAGCCAGCAAGGATAATGTCTGCGCGAAGGCTGGTGAGGGGTAATCGGTGCTCTATCAGCACCTCGATGTCATCAAGCCCTGCATCGCACAGAACCTCTGCCAGGGCCGGGATGCTGTTCTCCCATGAGCGGCGTTCACTGGGCGGCGGGTTCTGGAAGAGCACGGAGCGGTACTTCTGAGCGAGCCGCTGAGAGAGGGCTCCGTCACTGCACTGATCGAACAGTGCGCGTGCGGACATGCGAAGAAGAGGCACGGAAGATCTCCGTAAGGGCGGTGGACTCGAAGGCAAGGGGCTAGCGGGGGCTTGCTCCCGGAACCCCTGAAGTGCATCTGGGCAGTCAGGCGAGCGGTAGGCGGTACTCGAAACTCCGCGGCCTCAGGTCCTCCTCAGCCGGCGCCCAGTCATAGAGGTGCAACACCCTGCCGCCACTCGCTGTGTAGTTGTCGGTCCGCAAGTCCACCTTGATGTCACTGACCACAAATAGGTCCACGGTGTTCTGCGGGTCCCGGGCATGCTCGACCTCGTTGATCGTCAGGTCGACGCTCGTGGCCGCTCCCGTTGTGCCCTTCACCTCTACGCGACGCTCTTCCCTGTCACGGGTGCAGTGGAGGTCGTACGGCTTGCCAAGGCGTTCGACCGTCCAGCCCTCCTCCTCGTAGTGAGCGACTGCCATGTCCTCCGCGTGCAGTTCGATGGCCTTGCGCTTCTTGGGGTCGGAGACGAAGCCCGCACCACTGGAGGGCCGCTTCGGTGGCTTGGGCGGCTTCACCTGCTCCGCGGTGAAGCCGGGCGTGCGGTTCAGGGCCACCGTCTGCCGTTCGGACCAGTTCGCTGGGATCCCTGCCGCATCGAGCAACGGCTGCGGATCCATGTCGACGACCATGCCTATGCCTCGTTGAGTCCCCGAAACACGGATGGCGTCACTGGCGGCCATTCCCAGCGGCCCGTCCTCATCGAGACGGACGTCGTGGAGTACAGCCAACGGCTCGATGCCGAAGCGCACCGGGTACTTGATGGCGTTCTCGGCTTCCTCGTCCGGCCAGTGAGGGGCCTCTGCCTCGTAGAAGTTCTCACGTACTTCGAACAGGTACAGAGTGATCTTCTTGGTACTCCATACGTCGAGTTGTACGCGCGGACCCACTCCCGTGGCCAGCACGGCGAAGCGCGGGCGCGCGGACCGGTACTCGGGCCTCCATGCAGGGAACCCCCACGACCGGGTTTCGATCCCGTACTGCAGATTGCGCTGGGTTCCGGACGCTTGGCCTACGTGGACCATCACGAACGAAGATGTCCGCGAGGGACTGTGGAGGGGAGCAGGATCGTCGTCCTTGCGGCTGTCCTCGTGCCTCGCCAAGTGCCTTCCTCCGTGACCGCCTACCTCTGCGCCGATCCCAACGATCGACTGAGCCCATGACCTTGCCACATGGCAGTCAGATTTTCATACAACTAAAGCCAGCGGTTGGCGAGTTGGCAGCACAAATCAGACATAGGGCGGGAGGACACCTCAGTGCTCTACCTGGACCCGCTCAAGGCGCGTTGCTCAACAGAACGGCGCCCCGCGTCCACACGCACGCCCAGTGGCTCGGACCCCGAAGACGGACCACGCCCACCTGCTGGGCAGTGTGAGGGCTGTCCTGGCAGACGAGATGCACGCCTTCGCCGGCGACGACCGGCTCTTCGCAGACCCCATCGCCAGACCCAGCAGCAACTCAAGCGCCAGAAGCACTTCTCGCGGCCCATGGTCGTGATCAGCAAACGTCCGGCTGAGGCCGCTGACCGGGCTGTTCCCGGCCACTGGGAGGACGACCTGATTGTCGGCAAGGAGAACGGCTCCGCCATCGGGACGCTGGTCGAACCCAGCACCCGCTTCGGCATACTCATCCATCTGCCCGCCGACCACACAGCCGTCAGCGTCCGCGACGCCCTCCAGGCAGCGTGCAAGCCCTGCCGCCGCATCTGAAGCGGTCCCTGACCTGGGATCAGGGCTCCGAGATGGCCGCCAACTACGAGTTCACCATCGCTACGAATGTCCCGGTCTACTTCGCGACCCGGCCAGCCCCTGCCAACGCGGCTCCAGCGAGAACACGAACGGCCTGCTGCGACAGCACTTCCCCAAGAGCAGCGACCTGTCCACCCACACCCGCCGGGACCTCGACGCCGTCCCTGTCGAACTGAACAATCGCCCACGCAAGACGCTCGGCTGGAAAACCCCAGCCGAGCGTCTGTCTAAACTGCTCGCTGCCTGATCAACCGACTACGTGTTGCGACGATCACTGGAATTCGCCCACTTCCCCTGGAGCTCGGTGCCAGTACTCATCGAGCCCACCGTCCAGCACCGCGCCCCAGTGCGCACGCGTGCACACTTGCGCGGAGCTCCAGGGAACTCGCAGGTGCTCCACCCGTTCCGCGAGGGCAACGGCCGTGCCCAGCGGGCGTTCCTTGCCCAACTCAGCGCCGACGCGGGATACGCCCTGAACTGGTCAGGCTTGGACCCTCAAGGCAACGAGGACGCCTCGGTGAAGAGCTTCCTCGGTGACAACAATCTGTTGGAGCAGCTACTCGACGAGCTGGTCACAACGGGTTGACGCCCGCCACTCCGGCTGGCAAGGAAGCCCGGATCAGGGCGTCACCCCTTGGGAACAGCCAGTGGGAGCTGCACTCCGCGCATGTCTTCTGGGGGCTAGTGGGGGTTTGATCTTCAGGTGGGGAATCCGCCGTGGGTCAGGCCGCGCTGGGAGGAAAACCCGCTCGTCGCCCAGCACGAGCCCTGGTTCATGCTCACAGAGAAGCCGACGGAGGCTGAAAGGTCGCGACGGCGGAGCGAGTTGGAGGCGGGGCCCGTACGGCGCTACGTGCGGCGCGAGACGCGTGGCGCTCGCACCGGACGGTACTCCCGCCCTCCCAGCGCCTCAGACAGGGTCACGGTCCGGCCAGCGGTCCCGGAACCAGGTGAGCGTCGCGATCAGCAACTCGCGGTTGGCGCTCTCCGCCAAGTGCACCAGGCGGAAGTTGGGCCGCAGTTCGAGCTTGCCCTCCGGGATGTCGACGCCCGCCAACTCGTTGAGCCGCGCGAGGAGTTCGGCGCGCAGCGCACGGTCCGTGAACGGCTCCCGGGTCGCCATGTGCTGGAACACGACTTCGGCAGTACCGCCCCGACCACCGCCTGGGTACAGGGTGAGTGGCCAGACGCCTCGGCCCGGGAGGCCCGCTTCACCCAGCATCAGGAAGGCGCTGGTCGTGACCTTCCCGGTGCCGTAGCCGACCCAGCCGCCGAGTTCTTCCCACCTCGCCAGCACCTCACTCACCGCGCTCACGGTCTGCGCACTGTCATCCGCCGCCAACTGCCGGAGGAACCGCGCGGCCCGGGTCTGCACGGCCTGGCCGCCGGGTACGGGCCGCGCCACCTCCCCAGCCTCCTCCGGCTCACCCTCCGCGTCCGCGACGAGCAGGGCGAGGTCGTCACTGGTGAGCCGCTGGGCGGGATCGGCGGCCCCGGTGATCGTGAAGTGGATGCCGTCGGCCGTCAGCAGCGCGCGGACGTCGCCCTGGTCCTCGGAGCCCCAGCGAAAGCCGTCGGCGACCTTCCCCTCCGCGTTGAGCACCCGGTACACGTTGGCCACGCCGGCGATACCGGCAAGGTGGTTGCCCACGGCCTGGGCCCCGGAACCGATGAACGCCGCGAGATCTCCGTACGACGTCCAGGTGCCGTGCGGAAGCGCGGCGAGAACCTGGTGGGCAAGGTGCCAGTCGCGGCTGCGCTCGGCACGGCCGACGCCGCGCAACGGGGCGGGCCACAACCTGATCGCCCGGTCGGCGAGATCGTCGGCCCGGGCCAGGATCTCCTTCACGCCCCAGCGGTCGGTGGCGGCGATACGGCGGTTCATTTCCAGGTGACTGCCCTGCAGCAGTCCCTGTTTCCTCTCGAAGGGATGGTTGGACAACTCCGAGTTCACCGCGGTCAGCGTGAGGTTCCCGAGGGAGTGGATCAGCCGGGAGTGCAGGTCCTCCGCGCTCTCGCCGTCACCCGCCTCCTCCTCCAGCACTCTCATCCACTCCTGTCCGGGGGACTGGGGCATGACGTGCTCGATGGTGAGCTGCGCCAAGGTGAAGTCCACCGGCTCGGGGTGGCCGTAACTCTCCTCAAGGCGTTGCAGCACACGCCTGCGCTGATGCGGGAGGCCGTACCGGTAGAAGGGCGCCTCCCGGACCTTCGTACGCAGCTCCTCGTCGTCGGGCCAGAAGCGGTTCTCCGCGGAGAGCAGCTGATGCAGGCCGTCCGCGACCGGAACACCCTGCGGGAACTGTGCGGGCACGGCCTGGAAGATCCTGTTCAGATTGTTCGGCGGCACCCGGCAGATCGTCCGGCGCACGAGGAAGCTCTCGATGTACTCCATGGCCCGTGCCGTCTCCGCGGCGTCCGCCTCCCCGCGTGCCCGACGGTCGAACAGCAGCATCAGCGCGGGGTAGGCCACCACCGCCTGCCAGTCCTGCAGCCGGATCAGGTGCCCTCGTACCAGCGGATCGGATTCGTTCTCGGGGCGGACGATCCGGCGGAAGTGGGCGCTGCGGCGGTGGAGTTCCCTGATGTACGCCTCAATGTCGGCCTCGCTCACCTCCGAGCGCTCGAAGCGCTGCTGCTGCGCGGCATAGAGATCCTGGCGGCGGACCCGGTCGTCGCCGTCGAGCACCAACTGCAGCCACATGAGCTGTTCCAGCTCGCCGTTGCTCAGGCTGTCCTGCATGGGCAGCCAGTACGTTTCGTACACCTGCTCGCCGAGCGTCGGCAGCCGCATGAACAGGTAGTTCCGCAGCAGATCCGCCTGACTGAGCTTCAACCCCGTGTTGTTGAGGGACTCGAAGATGCGGTGGACGTTGTCGCCGCGTTCGGCGGTCACCGACACCAGCGTGAGGCGGGACGTGATCGCCTGCTCGATGCGAAGCACGTTCTGGAACGCTGTCGGATCGTGCGCTTCGACAAGCTTACGGCGGAAGAAGCGGTAGGCGGCGGCGACCCTGTCCCCCGCGCTCTGCTCCTCCTGGGCCACACGAATGTGAGCGGCGTACTGTGCACGGTCGGCCTGGGTCGGCAGCAGGCGGAAGTAATCGCTGCCGCGCTTGCGCTTGTTGATGAGGTACTCCTCATCAATGCGCTCCGCCTCGTCCGGCTGCGTATCGGCGATGTGGTCACGGATCGCGGCCAACGCCAGGGAGAGGGTGGTCAACCGCTGCTGGCCGTCGACAACGAGCCAGCGGGGAAAGGTCGCTTCGTTCTGAGGGGAGGGCGCGAGCACGACCGAGCCGAGGAAGTGTGTGCTCGCCTCCGCACCGGACTCCAGCAGTTCGGCCTGTTCGAGGATGTCACCCCACAACTGCACCAGTTGTTTCTCCGTCCAGGAGTACGTCCGCTGGTAGAGAGGAACCTGGAACTGCTGAGCCCGTCCCTGTACAAGGTCGGCGAACAGAGTTTCTTTGGCCTGCATGACGTCTTGCACCCTCCGTCGCTTCACCCGGTTCGCACCTGAGGCAGAAGAGCCCATAGTGCCTCAGTCGGCATGGGAGTCAGTGCTGGTTCACCCTCTTCTCAAAACCGCAGCTCGTCCTCCGGCGTCCTGATCCGTTCCTCGGCACACGCCGGTGGTGGCTCCGGCAAGGCCGACTGGGTCTGAGACCGCTCCTGAACACATGACCCGACAGGCCGGTCCCGAAAGGTGAAGGGGCAGCCTTGGCTTCCGGCACGAGGTGACCGGCGAGCGATGCACTCGAGGAGCACTCCCCACGACGCCCGTCTCCAGCCCCACAGGCATGGCTGCTTTCATGGCTACGTACGTAGCCGCGCGGTCCGGTTCGAACCGGTATGGACCGGGGTCCGGCGAAGCCCGTCGACCTACGGAAAAAAGCCCCTGCCCAGCAATTTCGCTGGTCAAGGGGCCTGGATGGCAGACGAGTCGGGCCGTACGCCGGGTTCTGTGTCCGGAGGGACCTCGCGGTCCCCCCGGCGACGGCCATCCATCTAGGACCGGTGTTGCCACCGGCCTCGTGCGGTCTACCCGCGGACTCGGGCGGGCAGCCCTCGGACGTCCGCGCAGAGCCGCGCCTCTTTCGAAGCGGTGGCTCCTTTTGACCTTGCTCCGGGTGGGGTTTACCTAGCTGCCCAGGTCGCCCTGGGCACTGGTGGTCTCTTACACCACCGTTTCACCCTTACCCGGCGCCGAAGCGCCGGGCGGTCTGTTTTCTGTGGCACTGTCCCGCGGGTCACCCCGGGTGGCCGTTAGCCATCACCCTGCCCTGTGGAGCCCGGACGTTCCTCGGGGAGTTCCCGCTAGGGGTACTCCACGCGGCCGTCCGCCCGGCTCGTCTGCCGTGTCGACCATGCTACCGGGCGGGCACCGCCCTTCGGACCGCTGCCCTTCGAACCGTCGCCCCTCGGACCGCCGCCCTTCGGACCGCTCCCCGCCGTCGCCAGCACCGACCCCGCCAGGATCAGCGTGAACGCCACCCCGATGCCGACCGTCAGGTCCTCGCCCAGGAACAGCGCGCCCGCCGCCACCGCGACCGCCGGGTTGACGTATGTGATCACCGTCGAGCGGGTCGGGCCGACCTCCTTGATCAGTTCCAGGAAGGCCACGAACGCCACCGCCGTGCAGATCACGCCCAGGCCGGCGAGGGACGCCAGGACCTGGGGAGAGGGGACCGACGACGGCCACGTCAGCGCCGCCGCCGGGGCGTACACCAGCGCCGCCAGTGCCAGGCACGGGGCCGTCAGTTGGAGAGTCGGGACGTCCTTCAGGTAGCGGGCCGCGATCAGCGGGGCCGTCGCGTAGCCGAGCACCGTCAGCAGCACCTCCGCCAGTGAGCGCGCGTCGCCGCCCGTCAGGTGCGGGACCGTGAGGACCGTGACCCCGGACAGGCCCAGGGCGAGGCCCGCCACACGCCGGCCGCCCAACCGCTCCGCGTCGCCGAAGAAGCGCGCCATGACCACCCCGACGATCGGTACGCCCGCGATCAGCAGACCCGCCGTAGAGCTCGACAGGTGCCGTTCCGCGTCCGTCAGTGTGAACCACGGGCCGATGATCTCTATGCACGCGAAGGCCAGCATCGGGCGCCAGTGCGTCCGGAGTGTGTGGACGAGGCCGCCCTGTCGTAGTGCGAAGGGCAGCAGGAGTACGGCGCCCAGGGCGCAGCGTGTGAAGACGACCATGGACGGGGAGAGCGGGGCGTCCACCGCTACCTTGATCATCAGGTAGGGGATGCCCCACACCACTCCCATCAGGGAGAACAGGAACCAGCCGCGTGCAGTCATACGGCGAGGATGCGCCGCCCCCTCATCGGGCGTCTTGAACGCTGTTGCGGTACGCCGCCGGGGTCACCCCGAGCACCCGCCGGAACCAGCGGGTCAGATGCGCCTGGTCGGCGAAGCCCACCTGGGCCGCGACCTCGGCGGGGCGTCCGCCCGCCTCCAGCAGGCCGCGCGCCCGGGTGACCCGGTACTGGGCGAGCCAGGCGTACGGCGGTATGCCCATCGTCGTACGGAAGGCGCGGAGGAGTTGGTAGCGGGACAGGTCGAAGTCCGCGGCCAGGGCCGAGAGCGACGGCGGGGTCAGCAGGTCGTCCGCCAGGCGATCCCGCACCGCGTGGGCCACCCAGGCCGCGCCCGGGATCTCGTCCGGCGCGGGGCGGGACGTCGAGTGGCGGCGGGCCAGGGCCGTGAGCAGCCACGGGAGACGGGACTCCGCCTCCAACGGGTCGGGGCAGACGCTGAGTTCGGTGTGCGCAAGGCGTAGCGCTACGGCGAGTTCGGCGTCGTCGAGGAGGGGTTCGCGGAAGTGCGGGAGGCTGCCGCCGAGGATGCCGTCCGTCAACAGTGCCGGGTCGGCGTAGAGAGCTCGGTAGGCGTAGCCGTCGGTGGCGTTGGCCGGGCCGCCCGTGTGCATTTCGTCGGGGGCGAGTACGACGATGGAGCCGGGGGTCGCGCGGATGTGGCCGCCGCGGTAGGCGATGAGTTCGGAGCCGTCGACGCAGACGCCGATCGTGAACTCCTCGTGGGCGTGCGGGGCGTAGACGTGCCGGTCGAAGCGGGCGGTCAGGAGGTCGAGCGGCGGGCCGCAGTGGCCCAGTCTCGCCCTCGTCCACAGGGCCTGTTCGCGTGCGTTCACCGGCCGCACCCCCTCTCCTCTACAGGGTGCAACGCGCCGGGGCCGCGTGTCATGCCGGGGCGAGAGCCCGTTCCAACGCGTCGAAGGCGGCGCACACCCTTGCCCGATGGTCTGCTACGAGTCCCTCCGCGCCCTCTCCCGCGAAGACGCGGCGCGCGGTGGTGACGTAGACCGTGCGGTACGCGGCGACGGTCAGGGCCGCGGTCAGGGCGGGGTCGGGGGTGTCCGGGGCGGTCTCGGTGAGGGCGGTGGTCAGGGCGTTCTCTATCTCCTCCAGGGCTTCGCGGCCCCGGGCGCGCAGGGCGGGCGAGTCGGCCACGACCTCCCAGAAGTCCGGGAATCCGCTGTCGGGGCCGGCCAACGGGTGGCGCCGGTCGAGGAGTTCGAGGGCGAGGCGGCGGAGCGCGGCGAGCGGGGTCTCGCGGGGGGCGCGGTCGCGTACGGCACCGCTGAACATCTCGACCGCCTCCGGGATGCGGTCGAGGAACAGGTCCTCCTTGCGCGGGAAGTAGTTGAAGACGGTCATCGTCGACACCTCGGCGGCGCGCGCGACCTCCGCCACCGACACCTGGTCGAAGCCGCGCTCCCGGAACAGCGCCGAGGCGACGTTCGAGATCCGTTGCCGCGTCGCCCGCTTCTTGCGCTCCCTCAGCGGCAGCTCGGCCGCGTCCCTGCTCTTGTTCACGCTCTCGCTCACGAGAACAGTGTAGCCAACATAATTTTTTAGTGACTACACTCAAGCTCGTGAACACTGACACGAACTACGACGTCGTCATCGCCGGAGCCGGGCCCATCGGGCTGCTGCTCGCCTGTGAGCTGCGGCTCGGCGGAGCCCGAGTGCTGGTCGCGGAGCGGTTGGCCAAGGTGGACGAGACCGTCAAGGCGGGCGGGATCAACACCCTCACCGCCGTCGCCCTCTACCGGCGGGGGCTGCTGCCCGCGCTGACCGAGGTGCAGGTGGAGACGGCGAACGGCATGAAGGAGTTCCTGCAGGCACAGAGCGGCGGCGAGGGTGCCGCCCCGCCGCCGAAGTCCGCCGGGCACTTCGCCGGGATCACCCTGCGGGCCGATCTGCTCGACGCGTCGGACCCCGCCTTCGCGGACGTCGGCCCGCCCGGCGAGGTCGGACGGTTCGTCCCGCAGGCCGCGTTGGAGCGGCTGCTCGGCCGGCGCGCCGACGAACTCGGCGTCGAGGCGCGCAGGCAGGTCGAGTTGACCGGCTACGACGCCGACGACGAGGGGGTGACCGTCCACCTCGCCGCTACGGACGGATCGGCGCCGCAGGCCGTCCGCGCGGGCTGGCTGGTCGGCTGCGACGGCGGCCGCAGCCTCGTGCGCAAGCTCGCCGGCATCGAATTCCCGGGCACCGCACCGGAGATCACCGGCTACCAGGCCATCGCCGACCTGACCGGCACCGAGGGGCTGAGCAAGGGCTGGAACGCCACCGGCACCGGGATGTACACCTACGGCCCGATGCCGGGACGGATGGTCTCCATCGAGTTCGACGGGCCGCCCGCCGACCGCCAATCCCCCGTCACCGCCGAGGAGTTGCAGGCGAGTGTGCGCCGCGTGACCGGCGTCGACGTGACCGTGCACAAGGTCCACTCCTCGACCCGCTTCACCGACAACTGCCGCCAGGCGGACACCTATCGGGCGGGCCGGGTGCTGCTCGCGGGCGACGCGGCGCACGTCCACTCGCCGTTCGGCGGGCAGGGGCTCAACCTCGGTGTCGGGGACGCGATGAACCTCGGCTGGAAGCTCGCCCTGGTGGTGCGCGGCCGGGCACCGGTGGAGCTCCTGGACTCGTACACGGTGGAGCGGCATCCGATCGGCGCCTGGGTGCTCGACTGGACGCGCGCCCAGATCGCGGTGATGCGCCCCGAGCCGCACTCCCGGGCCCTGCGCTCGGTGGTCACCGACCTCGCGGGGACGGTGGACGGGACGACGTATCTCGTCAAGCGGATCTCCGGCGTCTGGCAGCACTACGACCTCCCCGGTGACCACCCGCTGACCGGCCGCGGCGCCCCCGACCTCGAACTCGCCGACGGCACCCGCCTCGCCGACCATCTCCACAACGGCCGCGCCCTCCTCCTCGACCTCGCCGACGACCCGAAACTCCGGGCCCGCGCGGACGGCTACGAGGGTGTGGTGGACGTCCTCACCGCCTCCTGCCCCGGGCGGCCGGAGCTCGCCGGGCTGTTGGTGCGGCCCGACGGGTTCACCGCCTGGGCGGCGGACACGGACGGCACCGAGGGCGATCCCTCGGACGCGCTGCGGCTGTGGTTCGGCGCGCCGGCCGGCGCTTGACCCTGCCGTAACGTCAGCGTTTCTACTGGTCCCATGCGGATCGGAGAACTCGCCGAGACCGTCGGCGTCACCACGCGGACCGTCCGGCACTACCACCACCTGGGCCTGCTGCCGGAACCGGAGCGGCGCTCCAACGGCTATCGCGACTACGGTCTGCGGCACGCCGTCGTCCTCGCCCGGATCCGGCGGCTCACCGAGCTGGGTCTGGGGCTGACCGAGGTACGGGACGTGCTCGCGGACGACGCGGGCCGGGATCTCGTCGAGGTGCTCACCGAACTCGACGAGGACCTGGCCCGGCAGGAGTCGGCGATCCGGGAGCGCCGGGCCCGGCTGCGCACCCTGCTGGACTCGGGAGAACTGCCCGCCGAAGGGCCCGTCTCCCCCGAACTGACGGCGGTGTTCAGCGAGTTGACCCACGCCTCGACGCTCCCGGCCGACTCGCCGATGGCCGCCAAGGACCGCGAGATGCTCGCCCTGCTCGACACCGTGGCGACCCCGGCCGAACGGGCCCGGATCATGGATCTGGTGGGCAGCGCCGTCGCGACACCGGACGCGGTCGCCCGGGCGCACGAGGCGTACGCGCTGCTCGACGCGCTCGCCGACACCGAGCACCCCGTCGACCCCGCCGACCCGCGTGTGGACGAGGCGGCCCGCGCCCTCGCCGCCTGCGTTCCGGCCACGCTGCTCCCGGAGGGGAGCCCGGTCGAGCAGGACAGCGGCTTCCTGCGCGCCTTCTACGCGGACTTCGCGCCGGCCCAGGCGGAGGCGATCCGCCGAATGCTGCGGCTCGTCACCCGGGAGCGGCCATGAGAACCGTGTCCGTGCTCCTGCGGCACGAGCTGCGACTGCTGGCGAGCCTCTGGCTGTGGATCACCCGGCGGACCCAAGGGGCGGACGGCGGGCGGGCGTTCGGGTACGGGCGGGGGCAGGGGGCGATGATGGCCGCGCTCGTGTTCGTGTGCGTGATCGAGACGCTCACCATGTCCGTACTGCTGCGGAACTGGCCGGCGGTGCACCGCGTCGTGTTCGCCCTGGACATCTACACGGTCGTGTTCGTCGTCGGCATGCACGCGGCCTTCACGGTCCGCCCGCACGTCCTGGCGGCGGACTCGCTCCGGGTCCGCCGGGGCGTTCATGTCGACCTGCGCATACCGCTGGAGCAAGTCGCCTCCGTACGGCGGGAGTTGCGCATGACCCACGAACGGACCGACGGCGAACTGAACCTCCCCGTCGGCTCGCAGACCACCGTCACACTCCAACTCGCCGAGCCCGTAACCCACTTCACCTTCCTCGGACGCCAACGGGAGGTGGGCACCGTCCGCTTCCACGCCGACGACGCCGACACCCTCGTAGCGGCGGTCAAGCAGGCGCGAACCGTACCTTCGACGTCCCCGGGTCCGCCTGCGTGAGCCGGACCCGCAGCCGCTCCCCCAGCGGCAGCGGAGTCGCACCGCCGTCGAGGCGGGCGACGACGGCCGGGGAGTCCAACTGCACCTTTCCTACGGCGGGTTGGTGTTCGTCCACGTCGACCACATAGCCGTCGAAGAGGTCGCCGACACGGTCCTTCAGCAGCGCCGCCTCGACGATGTCCACGCACTCGCGCTCGACCGTGCCCGCGAGGCGGGTGCCGTCGGCCATCTGTTTGGGGAGGGCGTCGAGACCGGCCAGGACCCAGGCGGGCGGGGACGCGGGAGAGAGGCAGATCTCGGCGGCGTAGCGGTCGACCAGGCGTCGCAGCGGGGCCGTGCAGTGGGTGTAGGGGGCGGCGACGGCCGCGTGGGCGGTGATGGGCGGGAGGTCGCCGTCGCGGAAGACCGTGTAGCCCGCGCCGCGCAGCAGGGTCGTGCACTCCTGGAGGAAGGCCGCGTGGTGCGGGAGGTGCGGGTCCAGGGAGCGGATGAGCTGGGCGTACGACACGTGGTGCGGCCAGTCGATGTGCAGGGCGTGCGCGGTGCGGTGCAGGCGGCCCACGGCGCCGTCGGGGGCGGCGGGCAGGGTGCGCAGGACGCCCGTGCCGTGCGTGAGCATCAGGTCGGCGGCGGCCATGCCGGTGAGCAGGGAGATCTGGGCGTTCCAGCCGTCGGCGGGGAGCGGGGCGCGGTAGGCGAGTTCGTAGGTGTGGTCGCGCTCGACGATCTCCTGCTCGGGCACGTTGAGGGAGATGCCGCCGCGCTCCACCTCCAGGCGTTCGCGCGCCTCGCCGATGTCCTTGAGCAGCGCGAGCGGTTCCTCGGCCGTGCCCGCGTCGATCCGCCGCTGCACGGTCGCGTAGTCGAGCTTGGCCCGGCTGCGGACGAGGGCCCGGTGGACGTCGACGGCGACCGTACGGCCGTCCGCGTCCAGGTCGATCGTCCACAGCACCGCCGGCCGGGTCGCGTCCGGCAGCAGACTCGCGGCGCCCTCGCTGAGCAGGGGCGGGTGCAGCGGGGTCTTCTCGTCGGGAAAGTAGAGGGTGGTCACGCGGCGGTGGGCCTCCGCGTCGAGCGCTCCGCCGGGTACGACGAAGGCGGCGACGTCGGCGATGGCGTACCGGACCCGGAAACCGGTCCCCCGGCGGGACAGGTGCATCGCCTGGTCGAGGTCCATGGACGTGGGCGGGTCGACGGTGAAGAAGGGGATGTCCGTGACGTCCGGGACCTGCGGCAGCGGCGCTGCGGCCGCCCGTTCCGCCTCGGCCAGTACAGCCGGCGGGAAGCTCTCGGGTACGCCGAGTTCGGTGCGGAGCGCGGTGAGGGCGGCGCGGAGCGGGGCTTCGCGGGTGCCGGTCACCCGGATGCGGCGGCGGGGCATGACACGAGCGTAGGCACAATCCGCCCGGCCGCACCCTTTACGCTGGCGCAGCACCCACCGTAAGGAGAAAACCGCCGTGCTCGTCCTGCTGCCGCCCTCCGAAGGCAAGGCCTCCTCCGGCCGCGGTGCCCCGCTCAAGCCGGAATCGCTGTCGCTGCCGGGACTCGCCGAGGCCCGCGCGGCCGTACTCGACGAACTCGTCGACCTGTGCGCGGCCGACGAGGACAAGGCGCGCGAGGTGCTCGGGCTGAGCGAGGGGCTGCGCGGCGAGATCGCGAAGAACGTCGACCTCCGGACCGCCGGCGCGCGGCCCGCCGGGGAGATCTACACCGGTGTCCTCTACGACGCCCTCGACCTGGCTTCGCTGGACACAGCCGCGAAGAAGCGGGCCGCGCGCTCGCTGCTGGTGTTCTCCGGGCTGTGGGGCGCGGTGCGGGTGACGGACCGGATCCCGTCGTACCGCTGCTCGATGGGGGTACGGCTGCCGGGGCTCGGGGCGCTGGGCGCGCACTGGCGGGCGCCGATGGCGGCCGTGCTGCCCGAGGCCGCCGGGAAGGGGCTGGTGCTCGACCTGCGGTCCTCCGCGTACGCGGCGGCGTGGAAGCCGAGGGGTGAGGTCGCGGGGCGGACGGCGACCGTACGGGTGCTGCACGCGCCGACCCGGAAGGTCGTCAGCCACTTCAACAAGGCGACGAAGGGGCGCATCGTGCGGAGTCTGCTCTCGGCGGCGAGCGCGCCGGGAACGCCCGCCGAGCTGGTGGACGCGTTGCGGGGGCTGGGTTACGAGGTGGAGGCGGAGGCGCCCGGGCAGGCGGGGCGGGCCTGGTCGCTGGATGTGCTGGTGGACGAGATTCACTGAGCGCCCCCGGAGGCACTCATTGCAGCATGCGCAATGAGCTTTGCGCGGGCTGCATCGGCTCGGCAGGATGAGGTCATGGTCTCCTCCTCACTGCTCGATCTCGCTCCCGTTCTGCCCGTCGTCGTCATCGAGGACGCGGCCGACGCCGTACCGCTCGCGCGGGCGCTGGTCGCCGGGGGGTTGCCGGCGATCGAGGTGACGTTGCGGACGCCGGCCGCGCTGGAGGCGCTGCGGGCGATCGCGGACGAGGTGTCGGGGGCCGTGGTCGGAGTGGGGACGGTGCTGACTCCGGGGCAGGTGAAGGAGTCGGTGGCGGCGGGGGCGGGTTTCCTGGTGAGCCCCGGGTGGACGGAGCTGCTGCTGGAGGCGATGCGGGGGTCCGGAGTGCCGTTCCTGCCCGGGGTGTCGACGACGTCGGAGGTTGTCGCGCTGCTGGAGCGCGGGGTGCGGGAGATGAAGTTCTTCCCGGCTGCGGCGGCGGGCGGTACGGCCTATCTCAGGTCGCTGGCCGGGCCGTTGCCGCAGGCGCGGTTCTGTCCCACCGGTGGGATAGGGATCGACTCGGCGCCGGAATACCTGGCGTTGCCCAACGTCGGCTGTGTGGGCGGGAGTTGGATGATCCCGGCGGACGCGGTGGCCGCGCGGGACTGGGGGCGGATCGAGGCGCTGGCCCGCGAGGCGGCGACGCTCAGCGCAGGTGGGACGTGTCGTTGAACAGCTGTACGCTCGCGTTGCCGTCCGCGTAGTACGCCACCGCGGACAGGGAGGCAGCCGAGAGTTCCATGCGGAACAGGGACTCCGGCGGGGCGCCCAGGGCGAGTTGGACGAACGTCTTGATCGGCGTGACGTGCGTGACGAGCAGGACCGTGCGGCCCGCGTAGGCCGCGATCAGCTTGTCGCGGGTGGCGGCGATACGGGTTGCCGTGGCCGCGAAACTCTCGCCGCCGCACGTGGGTTGGGCCGTCGGGTCGGCCAGCCAGGTCGTCAGGTCGTCCGGGTAGCGCTCCCTGACCTCGGCGAAGGTGAGGCCCTCCCAGGCGCCGAAGTCCGTTTCGCGCAGGCCCTCTTCGATCGTCACGTCCAGACCGAGGCGCTCCGCCACGGCCGCGGCGGTCTCGCGGGTGCGGGTGAGGGGGGAGGCGAGGATGTGCTGAATGGTGCCCCGGGCCGCCAACTCGGTTGCCGCGCGGGCGGCTTGGTCCTGGCCTACGGGTGAGAGGGAGGGGTTGGTGCCGCCGCTGCCGGAGAAGCGCTTCTGGGGGGTGAGGGGGGTTTCGCCGTGGCGGAGGAGGACGAAGGTGGCGGGGGCGCCCATGTCTGCGGGGGCCCAACCCGCGCTGGGGGAGGCTACGTTGCGTGCGGCGCGGACGTCAGTCTTGTCGGTTGTCGTCACAGTTGCGGCCGGTGGGGGCTGGTCGCGCAGTTCCCCGCGCCCCTGGAGGGGCTTCGCCCCATCGTCCATCGCCTCGTTCGCCAGCCTGTCCGCGTGTTTGTTCTGCGCCCTCGGGATCCACTCGTACGTCACCCGGTCCGCCGGGAACACCGCACCCGCCTCCGCCGCCAGCGGCTTCATGTCGGGGTGTTTGATCTTCCAGCGGCCCGACATCTGTTCCACGACCAGCTTGGAGTCCATGCGGACATGGATCCGGGCGGCGGGGTCCAGGGCGTGGGCGGCGCGCAGGCCCGCAAGCAGGCCGCGGTACTCGGCGACGTTGTTCGTGGCGACGCCGATGTACTCGGCCGCCTCCACCAGGGTCTCCCCCGTCGTCGCGTCGATGACCACGCTGCCGTAGCCCGCGGGCCCCGGGTTGCCCCGGGAACCGCCGTCTGCCTCGACGATGAACTCCCGCACGCCGTTAACCCCTTACAGACCCGACTCGGACGTGCGCACCAGGATGCGGCGGCAGTTCTCGCAGCGGACCACCGTGTCGGGGGCCGCCGCGCGGATCTCGTTGATGTCGGTGATGGCGAGCTCCTGGCGGCAGCCCTGGCAGGTGCGCTGGTAGAGCTTGGCCGCGCCGATGCCGCCCTGCTGCTGGCGGAGCTTGTCGTAGAGCTTGAGGAGGTCCGCGGGGATGGTGGCCGCGATGACCTCGCGCTCCTTCTCGGCCTTGGCCTCGTCCGCGTCGAGGGTCTCGGCGGCGGCGTCGCGGCGGGCGGTCGCGTCGTCGATCTTGCCCTGCACGGAACCGACTCGCTCGGTCAGTTCGGCGGTGCGCTCCTGCGCGGACTCACGGCGCTCCATGACCTCAAGGACGATGTCCTCCAGGTCGCCCTGGCGCTTGGCTAGGGAGACGATCTCGCGCTGGAGGTTCTCCAGGTCCTTGGGCGAGGTGACGGCCCCGGAGTCGAGCCGCTGCTGGTCGCGGGTGGCACGCTGGCGGACCTGGTCGACGTCCTGCTCGGCCTTGGTCTGCTCGCGGGCGCAGTCGCTCTCCTCGGTCTGCACGGCCACGAGCAGGTCGCGCAGCTGCGTGAGGTCCTTGGTCAGCGCGTCGATCTCGGCGTGCTCGGGCAGCGAGTTGCGCTTGTGCGCGAGCTGCTGGAGGCGTACGTCGAGGGCCTGGACGTCGAGAAGTCGGATCTGGTCGGCGGGCGCGGCGTTCAGTTGGGGGCTCCCATTGAGTCAGGTGTGGTGGACGCCGCGTGGGCGGTCCAGGGGTCGGTGACCGTCTTGGAGACGTGGACCCGCAGGCCCCATCCCTCGCGGTCGGAGATCTCGTCGAGCTGGGCGGCGGCCAGCTCGCACCAGGGCCACTCGGTGGCCCAGTGCGCCGCGTCGAGCAGCGCGAGAGGACTGTGGGCGCGATCCGCAATGAATTCTGCCGCGGGGTGGTGGCGGAGGTCCGCGGTGAGGAAGGCGTCGACGCCCGCCGCGCGTACGTCGTCGAAGAGGCTGTCGCCGGAGCCGCCGCTGACGGCGACCGTGCGGACCGGGGCGTCGGGGTCGCCGGCGACGCGGATGCCCTGCGCGGTGGCGGGCAGGCGCTCGGCGGCGCGGGCGGCGAGTTCGTGGACGGTGAGCGGGTGGTCCAGCTCGCAGACGCGGCCCAGGCCCCGGCGGCCTTCCGGGTCGGTGGGGTCCGGCACGAGGGGTCGTACGACACGGAGGTCGAGCGCGCCCGCGAGGGCGTCGGAGACTCCCGGGTCGGCGCGGTCGGCGTTGGTGTGGGCGACGTGCAGCGCGATGTCGTGCTTGATCAGGGTGTGCACCACGCGGCCCTTGAAGGTGGAGGCCGCGACCGTGGTCGTACCGCGGAGGTAGAGGGGGTGGTGGGTGACCAGCAGGTCTACGCCCAACTTCACGGCTTCGTCGACGATCTCCTGGACCGGGTCGACGGCGAACAGCACGCGCGTGACGTCCTGTTCCGGGTCGCCCACGACCGTGCCGACCGCGTCCCAGGACTCGGCCCGCTCGGCGGGCCACAGGTTCTCCAGCGCGGCGACGACTTCGGACAGGCGGGGTACGGACTGACGGGGCACGGGGAAAGGCTACCTGGCTGGACCGATCGGCTGAACCGCTGAAGCGGCCGTACCCGGCCTACGACCCCGTTCAGCACACCCGCCCCCGTTTCCTCAGGCGAATCGTTACTTGGCCATCCTTATGTGTGATGAGGCTGCTCATCGGTCCCACGTCCGTACGTACGAAAACTAGTTTCGTCGCCGGAGGTGACCGAACCATGACGGCCTGTGCGATCGAGCCCACGGCGGCGGACGAGGACGGGGAGACGCGGACTGATGGTGCCGGGGGCACCGCGTGTGCGATCACCGCGGACGGGGCGTACGCCGCCCGCCTGGCGCCGGCCGGCGACTGTCTGTTCCCGGAGCGGTGGACCCTGGACGGCCCCGAGCCGTACGCCGTGCCGCTGCCCGGCAACCAGCCGGAGGAGCCCGGCAGCGAGGTGCAGCCGATGGGCGACGGGCGGGTGCTCATCCGGCGGCTGGTCGACGGGCGGCACACGTTCTCGCTGCTCTACCCGACCGGCCCGGGCACCGGTGAGCTGCCGCTCGGCGCGGTCGAGTGCCCGGACCCGGACACCCGGCTGCGGCTGCTGCCGCCCGCGCCGGGGGGCGAGAAGGCGTACGCCCTCGCCGTGGGCCGGCGTTCGACCGCCGTGTGGCTGGTGGCGGGCGGGGCGTTCGGTCCTGAGCATCTCGCGATGATCCCGGGGCGGTGTTCGGGCGGGGTCTGGCTGGACCGGGCGGGGCGGATGCTGGCGCTGGACCGGGAGGTCGGCGGGCGGACCAAGGCGATCGTGGTGGATCTGGAGCGGGACGGGGAGGTGTCGCCGCTGCTGCAGATCGCGGCGGACAGCGACGACCGGCTGCTCGCGGCCGACCCCGACAGCGGACTGCTCCTCATCCGCTCGGACGCGCCGTCGCCCGGGCGGGAGGAGCGGCTGGGCTGGGGGGTGATCGGCTCCACGCTGCCGGTGCGCTTCCCTGAGTGCCTGCGAGTGCCGGACTGCACGGTGACACCGTTCGCGATCCAGCCGGGACAGGTGCTGACGCCGGAGAACTGCGGGGTGGCGCTGCGCATCGACGGGCCGGCCGGCAGCTGGCTCGGCGTATGGCGGCCCTCGGACCGGCAGCTGCTCCAACTCCCGGCGCCCGAGGGGTGGTTGGCGGGCGCCGGGCTGTGGAGCGAGGACGGGGTGCTGCAACTGCCGTACGCCACACGGGACGAACCGTGCGGTGTGCTGCGGCTGGCGGTGCCCAGGGGGGCGGGGGACAACGGGGGCCACGGGGGCTCGGGGGTCGGGGGGAACCCTGGAATGGCGGGGGAAATGGGGGGTACGGGGGATACACGCCCGGAGGATCCGGTTCGGGACGGGACGGCCGGCGCGCCTGGGGAGGCCGCGCCGGAGCCGTCGCAACCGTCGGAACCGGATCCTCCGGTGCCGGTCGCACCGCGTCCGGTGCCGTTGCGGGAGGCTCCGCTCAAAGGCCGGGTGGCGGTCGGGTAACGAAGTGGTGCGGGTCGGTAACGAAGTCGTTCCGGACGGCAGGCCGTCGCGCGTCACCCCGGGAACGGCTGGATAAGATCGCCGAGCTGTATGAAGGATCTTGTTACTACGGGGTGAAGTTTCCGATGAACGACACGAGCACCGCACAGACGATGTCCGCCGACGCCCAGGACACCTCCGGCCACGGCAGGCACCGGGGCCCGGTCTCGGCGCAGGACGGCGACGCTGCCGCCCACGGCCGTCACCGCAAGCCGTCCGAGCAGTCCGAGTACGCGAACGCCTGACGGTACGTCAGACCGCTTGCGTCACTGAGCACGACACGGCCCCGCTCGTCTCCGGACGAGCGGGGCCCTTTGTCATGCCGAGCCGGACTCCCGCTTGAGCCCGAGCACCTCGGCCGCCGCGAACGTCTCCTCCGCCGGCCGCCGGGCGTAGTGCGGAGTGAGTACGGCGTCCAGCTCGTCGTAGGTGAAGGTGTCCTGCTTGCTGTCGAACTTGGCCTGCACGTGCGGGCGTTCGACGATCGCGACCATGCCGCCGTGCACGACGAGCAGCTGTCCGTTGATCCGTGCGGCGGCGGGTGAGGCCAAGTAGCCGACGAGCGGGGCGACATGCTCGGGGGCAAGGGGGTCGAGGCCGTCGTCGGGCTCCTGGAAACCGGCGAAGACGTCCTCGGTCATCCGGGTGCGGGCGCGCGGGCAGATGGCGTTCGCGGTGACGCCGTACTTGGCCAGCGCGAGGGCCGTGGAGGTGGTCAGGCCGACGATTCCGCCTTTCGCCGCCGCGTAGTTGGGCTGTCCGGCGGAACCGGCGAGGAACGCCTCGGACGAGGTGTTCACGATCCGCCCGTACACCGGCGCGCCCGTCTCCTTGGACCGCCTGCGCCAGTGCGCGGACGCGAAGTGGGTCGTGTTGAAGTGGCCCTTGAGGTGGACCCGGATCACCGAGTCCCACTCGCCCTCCGTCATGGAGAAGACCATGCGGTCGCGCAGGATGCCCGCGTTGTTGACGAGGATGTCGAGCCCGCCGAGCTCGTCGATCGCCAACTCGACCAGTTCGCTGGCCTGTTGGGTGTCGGCCACGTCACCGGTGTGGGCGACGGCCCGGCCGCCCGCCTCGCGGATCTCGGCGGCGACCCGTTCGGCGGGGCCCGCGGAGGCCTCGCCGGAGCCGTCCCGGCCCGGCTGCCCGTAGTCGTTGACGACCACGGCCGCGCCGAGCCGGGCGAGTTCGAGCGCCTCGGCCCGGCCGAGCCCGCGTCCGGCGCCGGTGACGATCGCGGCGAGACCCTCAAGTGGCAACGTCATGCCCAGCCCTCAGATCTCGATGCACGTACGCAGGGCCGTCCCCGAACGCATCTGGTCCAGGGCCTCGTTGATGTCGGCGAGCGGCACCCGGTGGGTGATCAGGCCCTCCAGGTCGACGCGGCCCGCCCGCCACAGGGCGATCGTGCGCTCGTAGGAACGCAGCACATCTCCCCCGCCGTACATCGAGGGCAGGATGCGCTTCTCGTCGAAGAACAGCTCGAACATGTTGAGTTGGAGGAAGTCGTCGAGCGCGCCCGCTCCGACGACGACGAGGGTGCCGCCGCGGCGGGTGTTCTCGTAGGCGGTGCGGGCGGTGGCGGAGCGGCCGACGACCTCGAAGACGTAGTCGAAGCCCTCGCCTGCGGTGACCTCCTGCTTGGCGGCGGGCAGCTCGTCCGGTGAAACCGCCTTCGTGGCACCGAACTTGAGCGCTGCCTCGCGGCGCGAGGCGACCGGGTCGACGGCGACGATCTCGGCGGCGCCCTTGAGCCGGGCGCCCTGGATCGCGGAGATGCCGACGCCCCCGCAGCCGATCACGGCGACCGACGAACCGGCCTCCACATCTGCGGTGTTGAGGGCGGCGCCGAGTCCGGTGGTGACCCCGCAGCCGATGAGGGCCGCGATGTCGAAGGGCACGTCGTCGGGGATCGGCACGGCGCAGCCGGCGTCGACGACGACCTCCTCGGCGAAGGTGCCGGTGCCCGCGAAGCCGAACACTTCGCCGCCGGGGCGCTTGAAGTTGGGGGTGCCCGCGTTCATGAACCCGGCCAGACACAGCTGGGTCTGGCCGCGCTTGCAGGCGGCGCACACGCCGCAGGCCGGCAGCCAGCAGACGACGACCCGGTCGCCGGGCTTCAAGTGGCTTACGCCCTCGCCGACTTCGAGGATCTCGCCGGCGCCCTCGTGGCCGGGCACGAACGGGGCGGGCTGCGGCAGTACGCCTGCCATCGCGGACAGGTCCGAGTGGCACAGCCCCGTGGCGCGCACCCGGATCCTGACCCGGCCGGGCCCGAAGCCCGTCGTCTCGACGTCGTCGAGGACTTCCAGTTTGTCCTGGCCTATCTCGTGCAGTACGGCTGCGCGCATGGCGCGGCTCCCCTCAACTCTGGTCAACTCTGGCCTGGCTCAGGCGTGTTCGACGGTCGTGTCGGCGAGGACGGGTGCGTCGTCCCGCTCCACGGCGCTCACCGCGACCCGCACTTCGGCGTCGCCCTGCCGCCACATGCGGATGCGCAGCGTCTCGCCGGGGAAGACGACTCCGGCGAACCGGGTGTCGTAGCCGCGCACCCGGGTGACATCGCCGTCGAGCAGGGTGTCGACGACGGCCTTGAGCGTCATGCCGTAGGTGCACAGCCCGTGCAGGATGGGCCGGTCGAACCCGGCTACCTTGGCGAACTCGGGGTCGGCGTGCAGCGGGTTCCAGTCGCCGGAGAGGCGGTAGAGGAGGGCCTGGTCCTCGCGGATGTGGCGCTCAACCACCTTGTCGGGGGCGTCCGTTGGGGGTTCGAGTCGGGTGGAGGGGCCGCGGTCGCCACCCCAGCCGCCCTCCCCCCGTACGAAGATCTGCGCGTCGTTGGTCCACAACGGGCCGTCGGCGTCCGCTACTTCGGTGCGCATGACGAGGACGGCCGCCTTGCCCTTGTCGTACACGGCGGCGATACGGCCGGTGCTGGTCGCGGTGCCCTTCGCCGGGATGGGGCGGTGCAGGCGGAGGGACTGGCCGCCGTGCAGGACGCGGGCGAGGTCGACCTCGATGCCGGGCATGGACAGACCGCTGATCACGCCGGGTGAGCCGTTGCCCGCGACGGTGGCGAAGCTGGGCAGGACGTGCAGCCGGGACTCCAGGGTGTAGCGCAGCTCGTCGGGGTCGGTCGCCGGGGTGCCCGCGCCGAGGCCGAGGTGGTAGAGCTGGACGTCCTTGGTGGTCCAGGAGATCTCGCCGGTCCGGGGTTCGGCCGCGAGGGCCAGGGCTGCGTCGATGGGCATGGGGCTCCTGATCGCCGGTGGTCGAAGACCTCGGTGCGGCCGTCCGCACCGTCGGCCGCACCGAGGTCGTCACGGGCCGACCTAGAACGCGTTCCAGTCCGGCGACCCTTGTATAGCCCAGCACCCGGCAGTTGTGAAGGCTCCTGACACTGTGTCAGGTCCGCGTGCCACCGCTGAGGACCGGTGACATTTGTCCTGCCCGAGTCCGTACATGCGCATCTGCCGGACAGGGGGTGCGGGTTCGTAGCGTCGTAGCCATGACACAGACAGGTGGGACAGAGCACGCGGTGTCCTTCACGGGGGCGGTCAAGACCTTCGGCACGGTGCGCGCCGTCGACGGGGTGGACCTGGAGATCGGGCGCGGCGAGACGGTCGCACTGCTCGGCTGCAACGGCGCGGGCAAGTCGACGGCGATCTCGTTGCTGCTCGGGCTGAACGCGCCCGACGCCGGCACGGTAGAACTGTTCGGCGCGGCACCGGAGTCGGCCGTACGAGGTGGCCTGGTCGGGGCGATGCTGCAGGAGGCGCGGGCGGTGCCCCGGGTCACCGTCGGCGAGCTGGTCGCGTTCGTCGCCCGGCGCTATCCGGCGCCGATGCCCGTCGCGCGGGCCCTGGCGCTGGCCGGGATCGGCGAGCTGGCCGGGCGGCGGGTGGACCGGCTGTCGGGCGGGCAGACGCAGCGGGTGCGGTTCGCCGTGGCGCTGGCCGGGAACCCGTCGCTGATCGTGCTGGACGAGCCGACCGCCGCGCTGGACGTGGAGGCGCGGCACGCGTTCTGGCAGTCGATGCGGGCGTACGCACGGCGCGGCCACACCGTCCTGTTCTCCACCCACTACCTGGAGGAGGCCGACGCGCACGCCGACCGGATCGTCGTCATCGACCGCGGCCGGATCGTCGCCGACGGCACCGGCGAACAGCTCAAGCGGGCGGCCGGCGGCAACCTCGTCACCATCGACCTGGCGGGCCGCCCCACCGAGGGCCTGGCCCAGCTCCCCGGCGTACGCACCCTGGAGATACGCGGCGACCGCGCCCTGCTGCGCACCGACGACTCGGACGCGACGGTACGCGCACTGGCGGACCTGGACGCGATCCACGGCCTGGAGGTCACCCCGGCGTCTCTTGACGACGCGTTCCTCGCCCTGACGGCACGTGAACTGGAGACGGTCCGATGATCGACTACCTGCGCCTCGAAGTCCGCCGGACCCTGCGCGACATCGGCTTCGTGATCGGTGGGATCGCGATGCCCGTGATGATGTATCTGCTCTTCACGAACCTCGGCGGTGACGACAGCGGCTACCAGGCCACGGCCATGGTCGGCATGGCCGCCTACGGTGCGGTCGGCTCCGCGCTCAACACCGGCGGCGGGGTCGCCGAGGACCGGGCGATCGGCTGGCTGCGGCAGCTGCGGGTGACGCCGATGACCCCGCGCCAGGTCGTCCTGGGCCGCGCGCTGACCGGTTCGGTGACCGTGCTGCCGGCGATCGTCGCGGTGCTCGCGGCGGGCGGCCTGGTCAACGGCGTACGACTCGACGCCTGGCAGTGGGCGGCGATCGCGCTGCTGCTGTGGCTGGGCTCGGTCCCCTTCACCCTCCTCGGCCTCGCCAACGGCTACGGCCTCACCTCCCAGACCACCGGCGTCGCCAACATGGCCTGCAACCTGGGGCTCGCGGTGATCGGCGGCCTGTGGTTCCCGATCAGCCTGTTCCCCGGCTGGCTGCGCGCGATCTCGAAGTACACGCCCACCAACCGCTTCGCCCAGCTCGGCACCTCCGTCGCCGACGGGCACGCCCCGGCACTCGGCGCGATCGTGGTGCTGACGGCCTGGCTGCTCGCGTTCGGTTCGTACGCTGTGCTGGCGTACCGCCGGACCGGGCGGACCGTGTGACCGGGGGAGCGAGAAAGATGTCCTGGATGCGAGGGATCAGGTGCCAGGTCCGCGCCTGGCGGGCGGCACGGGCCCGGTGGCGGGCCGACATGGCGGAGTTCAAGGTCGCGCAGAAGGAGGCGCGCCGCAGGGGCGAGTGGCCCGAGAACCCCGGCCCGCCGCCGACCGGCTTCTCCCTGCTGCCGTGGCTGCTGATGGGTTTGGGCTCCTTCTCCAACCTCCTCCAGGGCAAGACCTCCAACCCCTGGATCGGCGGCCTGGGCCTGTTGGCCTTCAACTCCCTCTACATCTATGTGGTGTTCCGCTCCTTCGTGAAGGAGATGCGCGAGGCGGTCTCGACCCGGGTGGCACTCGTCGTGATGGGCCTGGTCACCTGCGGCCTCGCCCTCGGCTACGGCGGCAGCTGGCTGTACTTCTTCCCGCTGCTCGGCCTTGCCACCGGCGCCTGCCTGCGTGGCCCGCGCCTCGGCCAGGTCGGCCTCGCGCTGACCGCGCTCGCGGCGGCGGTCTCCGTGTTCCGGGCGGGCTGGGACGCGATCAACGTCGCCTACGGCACCTTTCTGTCGACGATGGTGACCGCGGCGATCCTCTCCCTCTCCGAGGCCGTACGCGAACTGCGCGCCGCCCGCGAGGAGTTGGCCCGCCGCGCGGTCGAGAAGGAACGCATGCGCTTCTCCCGCGACCTGCACGACCTGCTCGGGCACACCCTCTCGGTGATCGTGGTGAAGTCGGAGGCGGCCCGGCGCCTCGCACCCCGTGACATGGAGGCCGCGCTCGGCCAGATCACCGACATCGAGGCCGTCGGCCGGCAGGCGCTCACCGAGATCCGCGAGGCCGTCACCGGCTACCGCGAGGGCAGCCTCGCCACCGAACTGGACCGCGCCCGCTCCGCGTTGTCCGCCGCCGACATCGACCCGGTGGTCCGCCAGTCCGGCCCGCCGCTGACCCCGCAGACCGAGGCCCTGCTCGGCTGGGTGGTCCGCGAGGCGGTCACCAACGTCGTACGGCACAGCGGCGCGACCCGCTGCGAGATCACCCTCGACGGCGTCCTGGACCGCGCCCGCCTGACGGTCGCGGACGACGGTCCGGGCGACTCCTCCGTGTCCGGTTCCGCCGACGGCATCGGCGGCACCGGTCTGAAGGGCCTCACGGAACGCCTCGCGGCGGCGGGCGGCTCCCTGCGGGCCGGCCCGTCGCCGCGCGGCGGTTTCACGGTGACCGCCGAACTCCCGGTGGAGCAGGCGGACTTGACGTCCTCAGTCGTGGCTACGGCGCCCAGGGAGCCGTGACGACCCAACTCACGTCGTCCGTCCACGAGGTGGCGCTGTCGAAGGCGTTCGAGCCGCCGTCGCTCGCTATGTAGAGGTTGTAGTTGTAGTGCCGGAGGTATCTGGTCGGGTAGTTGTACGACGCGAACGAGGTGCCCGTGCCGCTCTTGCCGGTCGACGAGCAGAACGTGGCGTCCTGTCTGAACTGCGCGGTGCCGACCATGGGTTGGCGGTAGAGCTGGTAGTTGTAGTGCCGCAGGAAGTCGCCGGGGTAGTTCCGCGACTCGAAGGAGTAGCAGGAACTGTCGGCCAGGCCCCGGCGGACGATCCAGGTGGCGTCGCCCTTGTCGAGCGCCGAACTGCTCGACGTGATGGCCGAGAGGACCGCCGCGTTGTTCTGGTGGCGGATGTAGTCGGCCGTGCAGCACGAGGTGGTCGCCCGCAGCGAGATCTCCGAACCGGCCGCGAGCGTGCCGGTGGTGCCGGTCGAGCCGCCGTAGCCGACGGACACGATGTTGGCCTGTACGGAGTTGTCGGCGGCGTCCGTCGGGATGCCGGCCGTCATGACGCCCTCGAAGAACGAGCCGATGGAGCCGTTGCTGTTGTCGCCGCCGGTGCCCAGGACGATCGCGCCCTCCTGGTGCATGGGCGAGTAACCGCTCGTGGTGGGCTCACCCCCGGAATAGGTGGTCGTGAGACTCCCCGACTGCGCGTTTCCGTATTTCAGCGCGAAATGGTCCTGACCGTTGTTTTTCAGCAAAGCGGTGACGAACGGTATCGCTCCGGTGCCGGTGTTCGCCGTGTTCTTGCTGTACCCGGAGTCCGACTGGAACAGCCCGTTCTCCAGGTCGGCCTGCACCCAGGGACCGCTGCCGTAGCAGGGCGCGAACCAGCACTCGGTACCGAAGTTGATCGCGTCCATGTGACCGTTGCCGGTGTCCTGGTTGTTGGTCTCGGCGTTGCCGTAGTCGAAGCAGCAACTGCCGTTGACGTGGGTGCCCGAGGTCACCATGTACATCCCCTCGGCGGCGCCGTTGGTGGCCACGCCCGAGGTGGAGTTGTCGCGGTAGCCCATACCGGCCGAGATCTCCAGGCCGTAGACCTGATGCCCGCCGACGGTCACCGGCAGGGCGTCCGCGGGCGACCCGACATCGGCCACGCCGGCCCCGCCCGCACCCTCGATCGTGAGGTCGTTGTGGCGCGCGGACTGGTCGTAGATCTTGGTGATGATGCACGTCGTTCCGGAACAGAACGAGTCCTGGGCCGCCGCGTTGGCGTATCCCCCGGCCGTCAGCAGGCCTATGTTCGCGGTGGCACTGTCGGAGGCGCGCTGCACCTGGTACAGCGAGCCGTTGTACGACGAGTAGAGCGCCCGGACGAGGCTGTGCGCGGCGACGCACGGTGTCCCGGCGGTGGCGTAGATGTCGCACGGGAGCGAGGTGGCGGCCGACGCCTGCGGAACACCTACGGCGAGTGCGAGGACGGTCACGAGCGCCGACAGTGCGGCCAGGGTCGCGTTTCTCAGCCGGCGCGGCCGAGTGCGGAGGAGTCTCAAGAACACGGTGCACCTCTTTTTCTGCTTCTGGTAGGGCGGTGCGGGTGGCCGGCATCCGGAGGAGCGGGCGGGATGGGCGATGTTCGATATACCGGACGTCGTTCGATCGAAATGCCGAACCAATTCGCGATCGAAATGTCGAACTGTCGAAAGTTTTCCGAAAGCGGCCCGGCTCGGGGAATTCCAGGATGTCGGCGGAATGCCGAAGCGATTGTTTGCCCGCAGCCGAAGGCCGTCAAGACTCACGGACGCGAACAATGAAGAGTTTTTGATATCCGCTCCGGGCCTTACGCTTGCCCCGTGGATGAGATGCCCCGGGAGCACCGGCCCGCCAAGTCCGTCAGAGTGCTGCTCGCCGAGGACCAGGGCATGATGCGCGGCGCCCTCGCCCTGCTGCTCGGCATGGAGGCGGACCTGGAGGTCGTCGCCCAGGTCGGGAGGGGCGACGCGATCGTGGACGCGGCCCTGACCCACCGCCCCGATGTCGCCCTGCTGGACATCGAACTCCCCGGCATGAGCGGCCTGGACGCCGCCGCCGAACTCCGCGAACAGGCCCCCGACTGCCGGGTGTTGATCCTCACCACCTTCGGCCGCCCCGGCTATCTCCGCCGGGCGATGGAGGCGGGCGCGGCCGGCTTCCTGGTGAAGGACGGCCCGGTGGAGGACCTGGCCGCCGCGATCCGCCGCGTCCTGACCGGCGACACGGTCATCGACCCGGCCCTTGCCGCCGCCGCGCTGAGCGCGGGCCCGAACCCGCTGACCGCCCGCGAATGCGACGTCCTCAAGGCCTCGGTCGACGGCGCGACGGTCTCCGACATCGCCACGAAGCTCCACCTCTCCGAGTCCACCGTCCGCAACTACCTCTCCTCCGCCATCGGCAAAACAGCCACCCGCAACCGCATGGAAGCGATGCGGGAGGCCCGGCAACAGGGGTGGTTGTAGCCCCGCCCTACACCTCAGGGGCTCGGCGGAAGAGTGCCGTCCAGAGGAAGTCCTCCCCGAAGCACGGGGATTCGGCGGGTTCGTCCCACATCCGACGCAGCTCGACCACCTCCAGGTCCCCGAAAATCCACCGCAACTCGTCGGCCGTGTAGGCCAGTCCGCCCTGCAGACCGGAACCACCGTAGAACTCGGAGTCGGGCAGCTCCGAGCCCATCCCGCCTGCCGCGAAACAGGTGAGCGCGAAGTGACCGCCGGGGGCGAGGACTTGGTCCAGCAGGGCGAGGTAGCTGACGCGCCGGTGCGGGGGCAGGTGGTGGAAGCAGCCGGAGTCGTAGACGAGGTCGTAGGGGCCGGGGAGTTCGGTGGGGGCGAGGGCGAACGCGTCTCCGCAGTGGAACCGGACCCGGGCTCCCGAGTCACGGGCTCTCTCCTCTGCCCACGCGACAGCCGCGGGCGACAGATCCACTCCGTCTACCTCGAAGCCCCACGCGGCGAGTTGAAGAGCGTTGCGCCCCGGACCGCACCCCAGGTCCAGGGCACGGCCATCCCCGGGTATCAGCCCCCGGTCGAGATACCCGGCCAGACTCTCGTCCGGCTTCGCCACGAAGAACGGCACCGCCCTGTCCCGATCGGCATAGAAGCTGTCCCACCAGGAGGCACCCCGAGAACTCCAACGATCGGCCTCCGGCGCGAACAGCCCGTCCAGAAGCCGAAGTACGTCGTCGACCGTGCGTATGTCCCGCCTGTGCCGGTTCTGGTCCATCCGGTCCTCCATCCGGTCCCCCCACTCCGACTATCCGGCTCCCCGAGGCGTCGAGCGTAGAGTCGAACGGGCCGGAAGCCCAGGTCATCCCCCATCCGGGACGCTCACGCGGATACCGTCAACGCCCCTGTGCGGGCCCGGAGTCGGCGCCGCGAGGACGTCACTCCGGCACCGCACCGAACCCCTGCCGGCACCCCGCCCGAGGGCCGTCGGGGTGGCCTTCCCGGCCACGGCGACCGCACTTTTCCACGGCGCCGGTTCGCCCGAGGCGCCGTGCTACTTCGTCACCTTCACCGAGTCGAACATCGCCCCCTCCGCCCCGACACACACGAACCAGTTGTCCGGAGAGCCGGCCACCGGGCGGATCGTCGCTTCGTCGCTGTTGACGTCGGCGCCCGCGGCCACCCTGCGGGCCTCGGTGGACGTGCCGCCCTTCCAGGTGCAGAGGACCGTCTGCGCGGTCCTGGCTACCTGGCCGACCACCAGACGCTGGGGGCCGTCGGTCTTCTTCGGGTCCAGGGTGGACGCGCCCGACTTGAGGTCCGTGCCCGCCATGGTGTCCTGAGGGGAGGCCGAGTCACCCATCAGGAGACTCGGGGCTCCGCTCCCGTACGTCCGCCGTACGAAGTACGTGATCTTGCCGACCAGTGCGGACGCCTTGTCCTTGTCCCAGGGCTCCTCGTGGCGGTTGGACATGGCCAGCAGTTGGGCCTGGGCCTCCGCCTTTGTGAGGGGGGCGCCCCACACATCGACCGTGACGTACCACTGCTGGCCCTTCTCGGTGCCCGCCCCGAGCATCGTCTCCTGCGGCGTGTACACATGCCGCTCCTCCGGTGTCGACGGCCGGGTCGGCTTCTGGGTCACCGCGGGTGTCACCTCCGCGCCGCTCCCGTCACGCAGCGAGGCCAGGGCCAGGGTGCCCGACGCGCCCGTGATCACCAGTGCCGCGGCCGTGGCGAGCGCCCAGCGGCGGGCCCGGCGGCGACGGCCGCCGCGGATCACCGCCTGGTAGGGGGCTATGCCGATCTCGACCCCGTCCGCCGCGTCGGCCAGCAGGAGGGCGATGTCTCTGTCCGTCATGGTGTGGTTCGTCTCCCGGTCCGCGCTCATCACTTCGGCCCTCCCTGCGTCACCGTCTCGGCGAGTCCTGGTATGGCGCGGAGTTTCGCGATCCCCTTGGCCGCGTTGCTCTTCACCGCGCCGACGGAACAGCCCATCGCCTGTGCCGTCTGTGTCTCGGTGAGGTCCTCCCAGTACCGCAGCACCACCGCCTCCCGCTGCCTCGCGGGGAGTTGGGCCAGCGCCTTGAGCAGGGCGTTGCGGTCCTCGGCCTGGGCGATGCGGTCACCGGTGTCGGCGATCTCGCGCACCAGTCCCGAGTCGTCCTTCGGGGCCAGGAACTCCTTGAGCCGTCTGCGGTGTTTGCGTGCGTGGGCGTTGATCATCACGCGCCGTACGTACGCCTCCGGATCGTCCGCCGAGCCGACCTTGCGCCAGGCCACGAAGACCTGCTCCAACGTCGACTGGACCAGGTCCTCCGCGGCGTGCTGCTCCCCCGTAAGAAGAAATGCCGTCCGCATCAACCGCGGCCAGCGGCCGATGACGAAGCTCTGGAACTCGTCATCCCGAGTCCCCCGAGCCTCCTTGCGATCCCCCATGGGCACCTCCTAGATGTCTAAAGGAGTCCATGAGCCGCCCGGACCGTTGCCTCATCCCGCAGAACTCGTCGAGATTCTCCTGGAAACCCACGGCAGCCACACCACCATCAGCACCACCCCGCCGAGCAGCACCCCCGCTCCCGTACGGAACGCCAGCGCGTACCCCTCCGTCAGCGCCTCCCGCGTACTCCCGCCGCTGCTCGCCGTCCGCGCCGCCGCGATCGTCGACATCACGGCGAGGCCCAGCGAACCCCCCATCGTGCGCGAGGTGTTGATCAGCCCGGAGACGAGACCGGCCTCGCCCGGCGCGGCCCCGGACGTGGCGAGCGCGGCGAGCGGGGTGGCGGTCAGGCCCGCGCCCAGCATCATCAGGATTCCGGGGAGCATGATCTCGGTGAGGTAGTCGCCCCGCGCGGTCATCAGCGACTGCCAGCCGAAGCCGACCGCCGCGATCAGCGTCCCGAGGACGGCCACGTTGCGCGCGCCGAGGGCCGGCATGAAGCGGGGCGCGGACTTGGAGCCAACGAGAACGGCCAGGGAGCTCGGTACCAGTGCGAGCCCGGCCTCCAGCGGGGTGTACCCGAGGACGTTCTGCGCGTACAGCGTCATGAAGAACCACATACAGAACATCGCGGAACCGCTCAGGAACATCGCCGCGTTGGCCGACGACACCGCCCGCGACCGGAACAGTCCGAGCGGCATCAGCGGAGCCGCCGTGCGGGCCTCGACGATCAGGAAGAGCGCGACCAGCGCGAGTCCGGCGGCCAGCGGCAGCAGGGTGGCCGTGGCCGTCCAGCCCTCGGCCTCGGTCTGTGAAATCCCGTACGCCAGCACCCCGAGGCCCGCCGTGACCAGGACGGCACCGGGCAGGTCGAGTCGTCGCCCGTCCCCGGCCCGGCTCTCCGGGAGCCACCGCAGTGAGCTGAGCAGAACGACAGCGCCGACGGGCACGTTGATCAGCAGCACCCATCGCCACGACAGCGTGTCCACGAGCACTCCGCCGACGAGTCCGCCGGCGGCCCCGCCGCCCGCGCCGACCGCGGTCCAGGTGGCGATGGCCCGGGCGCGGGCCGCGCCCTCCGACACCGCCGAGGTGACGATCGTCAGCGTCGAGGGCGCCAGCACCGCGGCGCCGAGTCCCTGTACGGCCCGGGCGAGCAGGAGCTGCCAGCCGTCCTGGGCGAGGCCGCCGCACAGGGAGGCCAGGGTGAACAGCGCGAGCCCGACCAGGAACATCCGTTTGCGGCCGTAGAGGTCACCGGCGCGCCCGCCGAGCAGCATGAACCCCGCGAAGGCGATGGCGTACGCGTTGACCACCCACTGCAGTCCGGACGCGCTCATGCCCAGGTCGGTCCGCATCGACGGCAGCGCCACGTTGACCACGGACACGTCGAGCACGACGAGGAACTGTCCGGCGCACGCGAGCGCCACGACCAGCCAGGCGGGCGGTGCCGCGCCCTTGCTGGACAGGCGGGATATTCGGGAGACATCAGCGGCTCGGGGCATGGTCGTCATACTGTCAACCGGCCCACGCCCCTGGCATCGGCATTTCGCCTCAGCCGTACCACCGCCGTAGGACCTACGTCGCCCGCAGCAAGGTGACCACCGCCGCCCCGCCCAGCCCGATGTTGTGGGCGAGCCCCACCTCGGCCCCGGGCACCTGCCGCTCCCCCGCCGTTCCCCTCAACTGCCACACAAGCTCGGCGACTTGGGCGATCCCGGTGGCCCCCAGCGGATGCCCCTTGGAGATCAGCCCGCCGGACGGGTTGACCACCCACCGCCCGCCGTAGGTCGTACCCCCGGACTCGACGAGCTTCCCGGACTCCCCGGGTTCGCACATGCCGAGGGCCTCGTACGTCAGCAGTTCGTTGATCGAGAAGCAGTCGTGGAGTTCTACGACGTCCACGTCCTCGATGCCGAGTCCGGACCGTTCGTAGACCTGGCGGGCGGCGGCCCGGGACATGGGCTGTCCGACGACGTCGACGCAGGAGCCGGAGGCGAAGGAGTCCTCGGTGTCGGTGGTCATCGCCTGGGCGACGATCTCGACGGGAGACCCCCTCAACTCGCGTTCCTGCGCGAAGCGTTCGGAGACGACGACCGCCGCCGCGGCCCCGTCCGAGGTCGGTGAGCACTGGAGTTTCGTCAGCGGGTGGTGGACGACCCGGGCCGCGAGGATGTCGTCGACGTCGTAGACGTCCTGGAACTGGGCGTAGGGGTTGTGCGCGGAGTGGCGGTGGTTCTTGGCGGCGACGGCGGCGAGCTGGGCCTCGGTCGTGCCGTACTTCTCCATGTGTTCGCGGGCCGCGTCGCCGAAGATCTGGGCGGTGGGCGGGGTCATCTCGAAGCCGTGCCGGGCGGCCATGATGCCGTAGTGGCGGGCGACGGGGGACGTGGCGAAGTCGCCGCCGTCCGTGCCCCCGCCGAGCGCGCCGCGTTTCATCTTCTCGAAGCCCACCGCCAGTACGCAGTCGGCGGCTCCGCCCTCGACGAACTGGCGGGCGAGCATCAGGGCGGTCGACCCCGTCGCGCAGTTGTTGTTGACGTTGTAGACGGGGATGCCGGTGAGACCGAGTTCATAGGCGGCGCGCTGGCCGGCGGTCGAGGGCTGGAAGCAGTAGCCGATCGGAACCTGTTCTACGTCGCCGTAGGAGATCCCGGCGTCCGCGAGGGCGGCGCTCCCCGCCTCCCGCACCATGTCCCAGTACTGCCACTCCCGGCTCTCCGGCTTCTCGAACCTGGTCATCCCGACGCCGGCGACATAGGCCTTCATGGCGGGCGAGATTAGAACACGTTCCAGTAAATGGCCAGGGGTGACGGAGGGTCAGATATTCATGGGACGGTCAAGAATTCGTTAGTACGCCGAAGCATCGGAATAGTTGCCCATGCATACGAGGTTTACCGTGCACTTATCCCGCACGGATCACCTCACACTTACGGCCTGGAGGCCTCACTCCATGACGCACACGTCGACCGAACAGCCCGCACGGAGGCCGTCCGGCGCCATCGTGCCGGTGCTCGCCTTCGCGGGCATCGTTGTCGCGGTGATGCAGACCCTGCTCGTCCCGGTCATCAAGGACCTGCCGCAGCTGCTGAGCACCGAGCCCAGCAACGCCACCTGGGTCCTGACCTCGACGCTCCTCTCCGGAGCCGTCGCCACGCCGATCATGGGCCGCCTCGGCGACCTCTTCGGCAAGCGGCGGATGCTGATCACCAGCCTGTCCATCATGGTGGTGGGCGCCCTCGTCAGCGCCCTCACCAGCGATCTCCTCACGATGATCGCGGGCCGTGCGCTCCAGGGCTTCGCGATGGGCGCGATACCGCTGGGCATCGGCCTGATGCGCGACATGCTGCCCCGCGAGAAGCTCGGCTCGGCCATGGCCCTGATGAGCTCCTCGATCGGCGTCGGCGGCGGTCTCGCCCTCCCGCTGGCCGCCCTGGTCGCGCAGCACGCCGACTGGCACGCCCTCTTCTACGGCGCCGCCGGCCTCGGTGTCCTCGCCATCGCCCTCACCCTCCTCGTCGTACCGGAGTCCCCGATGCGCGCCGAGGGCACCTTCGACGTGCTCGGCGCGATCGGCCTCTCCGCCGGCCTCGTCCTCTTCCTCCTGCCGATCACCAAGGGCAGCGACTGGGGCTGGACCTCCACCACCACGCTCGGCCTGTTCGCCGCGGCGGCCGTCGTCCTGCTGCTGTGGGGCGTGATGGAGCTGCGGCTGAAGGCCCCGCTGGTCGACCTGCGCACCACGGCCCGCCCTGCGGTCCTCTTCACCAACCTCGCCTCGATCATGGTCGGCGTCTCCTTCTACGTCGTCTCCCTCGTCCTGCCCCAGCTCCTCCAGCTGCCGAAGGCCACGGGCTACGGTCTCGGCCAGTCGATGGTCACCGCTGGTCTGCTGGTCGCGCCGCTGGGCCTGACGATGATGTTCACGGCCCCCGTCTACGCCCGCCTCTCCGCGAAGTACGGCCCCAAGTTCACCCTGATCCTCGGCATGCTGATCATCGGCATCGGCTACGGCGCCGGCCTCGGCCTGATGAGCGCGGCCTGGCAGAGCCTGGTCATCGCGGTCGTCCTGGGCGCCGGCATCGGCCTCGCGTACTCCTCACTGCCCGCGCTGATCGTGGGTGCGGTGCCGGCCTCCGAGACCGGTGCGGCGAACGGGCTCAACACCCTGATGCGGTCCATCGGTACGTCCGTGTCGAGCGCCGTGATCGGCATGGTGCTGGCGAACACCGCGAACCATGTGGGCGGGGTCGCGATCCCCACCATGCACGGGTTCCGGGTGTCCTTCATGATCGCGACGGGTGCGGTCGCCGTAGGCCTGCTGATGGCGCTGTTCCTCCCCAAGCCGAACCGGGCGCCGCAGCTGAACTTCAGCAGCGAGGAGGAGGCCAACCTGGAGCGCGCCGAGGAAATCCTGCGGGGTTTCCGGGGGCGGGTTCTGGGCGCCGACGGTTCGCCTGTCGCGCGGGCCAAGGTCACGCTGATCGACCGGCGGGGGCGGCAGGCGGGGGCGACGCTCTCCGACGAGGACGGCACCTACGCCCTCGCGGTCCCGTCCCAGGGCGCGTATGTCCTGGCGGCGCGTGCCACCGGGCATGGTCCGCTGGCCTCGTCCGCGACGCACGGTGGTGACGAGGTTGCGGTTGACCTTGATCTGTCGTTGCCCGGGGAGACGGTTAGCGCGTAATCGGTAGTTCGTTGGGTGCGGGTGCGTGGGGGCTGGTCGCGCCCACGCGGCGGAGCCGCATATCGACACAGCCCCGCGCCCCTAAAAGCACAAAGACAAAGACGTAGCCTAGGGGCGCCTACAAGCTCGTCCCTACCGGAGGAACCGCCGCATGCCCCTGGCACCCAAGCCCGAAATCCTCGCCGCGTTCGAGGCCTCGAAGGGGTTCATGCCGGTCGGTGAAGGACTGGCCCTGTATGCCGCCGCCGTAGAAGCCGGAAGCCTCGGGCTGCCCTTGCTGGAAGTCGGGACGTACTGCGGGCGCTCCACCATCCTCCTCGCCGATGCCGCCCGCGCGGCCGGTGTCACCGTGCTCACGCTCGATCATCACCGGGGCAGTGAGGAGCAGCAGCCGGGGTGGGAGTACCACGACCCGGAGACCGTCGACCCGGAGATCGGGCTGATGGACACGCTGCCCACGTTCCGGCGCACGCTGCACAAGGCCGGGCTGGAGGAGCATGTGGTGGCCCTCGTCGGGCGGTCGCCGCAAGTGGCACGCGTGTGGGGCACTCCCCTCGCCCTCGTCTTCATCGACGGCGGTCACACCGACGAGCACGCGAACGCCGACTACGAGGGCTGGGCGCCGCATGTCGCCGAGAGCGGGCTGCTCGTCATCCACGACGTGTTCCCGGACCCGGAGGACGAGTTCACCGGGCAGGCCCCGTACCGCGTGTACCAACGGGCCCTGGACTCGGGCGCGTTCACGGAGGTGTCGGTGACGGACTCATTGCGGGTGCTACGGCGCACAGGCACCGGCATCTGAGGTCGACCGCGACTCCTGGCGCCGCTTGCCGCCGCTTCGGCGGGACCGCACCGTCAGACGGCTAGGGTGGCTTCCGTGTCGTACGTAGGTCCGGACTTTGATCCTCCACAGCCCCGTCGTTTCCGTCGAGGCCCCCTGACCGTGGCGCTGGCCGCGCTGGTGCCGGGGGCGCTGATCGGGTGGTTCGTGTACGAGGCGGTGGGTGGCCCGGGTGACTCGGGCAGGGCGGCGGCCGGTACGTCGGCCACGGCGCCCGGTGCGTCCTCCTCGCCCTCTGTCACCGCGTCGAACGACGACAAGCCGCCGAACTCCAGGCCCCTCACGGGCAAGGTCGTCGTCATCGACCCGGGGCACAACGTCACCAACTTCCAGCACACCGCCGAGATCAACCGCAAGGTGGACATCGGCACGAACCGGAAGGAGTGCGACACGACCGGGACGTCCACCAACTCGGGTTACGCGGAAGCCCAGTTCACGATGGACGTGTCCCACCGGCTGCGGAAGATCCTGGAGCGGCAGGGCGCCACGGTGAAGCTGACGCACGACGGCGGCTCCCCGGCCTGGGGACCGTGTGTCGACGAGCGCGCGAAGATCGGCAACAACGCACACGCGGACGCCGCGATCTCCATCCACGCGGACGGCGCAGCGGCCGGCGACCGCGGCTTCCATGTGATCCTGCCGGGCTCCGTGCACGCGGGCGCCGCCGACACCCGCGCGATCGTCGCACCGTCCGCCGTTCTCGGCCGCGACATCGAGAGCGACTACCGTCGCGCGACGGGCGAACAGCCTTCCAACTACGTCGGCGACGGCACCGGTCTCGTCACGCGTAAGGACCTGGGCGGTCTCAATCTGTCAACGGTTCCCAAAGTGTTCATCGAGTGCGGCAATATGCGCGATAGCAAGGATGCCGCACTGCTGACGAACGGCGCCTGGAGACAGACGGCGGCGCAGGGGATCTCTGAGGGAATCGTGAGTTTCCTGCGCGGGTAGCGATCAGTGGGCTGATCCGGGCGGACACCCTGGCAAGGTGGACGATAGGGTCAACCGACGACGAGACGACCTACGAAGGACCTGAAGTGAATATCCGCTCCCTCACACGAGGCGACGGTGTGGTGATCGGGGCAGCGGTATTGCTCTTCATCGCGTCGTTCCTCAAGTTCTACACGGCCAACGGGTACAACCTGGACATCACCGCGTGGACGAGCCTCGGTAACGGCCTCGGCACTTACATGGGCGGCGTCATCGGTGCCGCTCTCATCGTCGTCAACCGCAGCCTGCCCCAGCCGCGCAAGATCCTGGGCCTGGACCTCGGAACAGTCGGCGTGGCGTTCACGGTTCTCACCGCGTGGGCCCTGTTCTGGACGCTGGTCGACGTCGGGGACAACGTCAGCGCCGGCGCAGGCCTCATCCTCGGCTTCATCGCCGCCCTCGTCCTGGCCGGCGCCGCCGTCGCGACGCCGCTCGTCCCGGCCCTCCAGGCCGCTCTCGTCCCCGCCCCCAAGCCGGCCGCCCCGCAGCCCTACGGCGCCCAGCCGCCCGGTGGTTACGGCTACCCGGGCGCCGGTGCGCCGCAACCGTCGTACGGCACTCCGCCGCAGCAGGCGCAGACCGCGCAGCCGTTCGGGCAGCCCCAGCCGCAGCCGACGCCGCCTCCGGCCGGGGACTTCTCGCCGTTCTGGTTCGCCGTGCCGGTGGCCCGGCCGCTGTTCGGGGAGGACGGTTCGCCGTCGCCGATCGCCGAACTCGCGCCGGGTACCTGGTACTTGGCCGTCGAGCAGCGCGGTCCTGCGCTGATCGCACAGACGCAGGACGGCCGTCGTGGCGTACTGCAAGACACGTCAGGGATCCAGCGCGGCTGAGCCCCGCACCGTCTCCCACGGCCCCTCGCCCTTCCGGGTGGGGGGCCGTTGTCGTACAGTCGCAGCCGTCTCATCGACTGACTGACGGTCCGTCAGATTGCTGACTGTGGAGGCGACATGCGGCTCGGTCTCGCACTCGGGTACTGGGGGCGCGGGCCCTCCGCCGACCATGTGCCGCTGGCTCAGGAGGCGGAACGGCTCGGGTACGACTCGGTGTGGACGGCCGAGTCGTGGGGTTCCGACGCCTTCACGCCGCTGACCTGGATCGCCGCGCAGACGTCAAGGATCAAGCTGGGGACGGCGGTTGCGCAGATGGCGGCCCGTTCGCCGACCACCACCGCGATGCACGCGCTCACCCTCGACCATCTCTCCGGCGGGCGGATGATGCTCGGGCTCGGGCTGTCGGGGCCACAGGTGGTGGAGGGCTGGTACGGGCGGCCGTTCCCCAGGTCGCCGCTGACCGCGACCCGGGAGTACGTCGAGGTCGTACGGCAGGTGTTGCGGCGGGAGGCGCCGGTCGAGGTGGACGGGCGGTTCCACGCGCATCCGTACCGGGGTGCGGACGGCACCGGCCTCGGCAAGGCGCTCAAGTCCATCACCCACCCGCTCCGCCCCGACCTGCCGGTCCTGCTGGGCGCCGAGGGGCCGAAGAACGTGGCGCAGACGGCCGAAATCGCCGACGGCTGGCTGCCGTTGTACTGGTCGCCGAGCCGCCCCGAGGTCTACGGCACGACCGACTTCCGTGACAACTTCCTCGTCGCGCCCATGGCACAGGTGAAGGTCTGCGACGACGTCGCCGAAGGCCTGCTCCCCGTGAAGATGATGCTCGGCTTCTACATCGGCGGGATGGGCCACGCGGCCCGCAACTTCCACGCCGATCTGATGGCACGCATGGGGTACGAGGAAGAGGCCCGGCACATACAGGAGTTGTTCCTCGGCGGGCGCCGGGAGGAGGCCGTCCTCGCCGTGCCGGACGCGTTCGCCGACGAGATCTCGCTCGTCGGCCCGCGTGAACGGATCGCGGAGCGGCTGGAGTTGTGGCGCAAGGGCCCGGTGACGGACTTGCTGGCCCTTGCGCCCGACCCGCACACACTGCGGGTGCTGGCGGAGCTGAACTCCTAGGAGCCGCCCGCCAGTTGGCCTGCCGACGGCACCTTGTCGGTCACCTCGGCGCCCGCGCTCTTCCCGGCGTCCTTGACCTTGTTGATGATGTCGTCGAAGGAACTCGCCGTCGCGTCGGTCGAGTCGCCCTTGCGGAGCTTGGACGGCAGGTCCTTGAGGGAGGCGATGCCGGCGGTCAGCGGGGCGAGTGCCTTGGAGAGCGTGGGGTCGCCCTGGGCGTTCTTCTTGGCCGCCTTGAGCCGGTTGTACGCGAACGCGCCCGCGAGGCCCGCCTTGACGAGGGCGAACCTGCGTCCGCTCGCACCCTTCTTGAACTTGCCGGCCTTCCAGGGCTTCACGATCCACTGGTAGGTGGCACCGGCCGCGAGGCCCGCGTTCGCGACGAAGCGGGTCTTGGCCAGCTTCTGGCGCTCGGCGGTGGTGCTGGGGCTCGGGGTGGCGGCGGCAGCCACGACGGCCGCGGTGTTCTGTGTGGCGTCGCCGGTGGCGCTGCCGCAGGCGGTGGCGCCGGCGAGCAGGGCGCAGCACAGGGTGAGCGCCAGGAAGAGGCGCCGTATCGGTACGGGCACGGAATCCTCCGGGGTTTTCCCCGAGTGGGTGTCCTTACCCCGGCAGCCTCGCCCGGCCCGGGCGGTTGCGCCACTTGAGGGAACCCGTTCGGGTTTCATGCACGTTTGAGCGGCAATCCGGTGTGCATGTCCCCTGAATCCCGTCGCGGCCCCAATCAGGCCGGCAACATCGTCGCGGTCGCCGCAGACATCGCGGCCCTGATCCTTGGTCTCTGGATCGTGATGTACCTACTGGACGCGAACCGAGGCAACGACCTCGTGAAGTTCGTCCATGACGCGGCCACCTGGCTCGCAGGCTGGTCCCACGACCTGTTCACGTTCCACAGGGCGTGGGCCCGTGTCGTCTGCGGCTACGGCCTGGCGGCCGTGGTCTACCTGTTCATAGGCCACGCCATCGCCAACCGTATGCACAAGTACTAGACGACCCGGCCGCAGCAGTCCGGGTCCAGCCCCATCGGCAGATGCTCGCCGCCGAAGACCGCGCACGTAGCGTCGTGGCCGCCCAGAGCGGCCACGGCCAGAAGCAGGGACCCCGCCGTCCAGGTCGTCAGCTCACGCGGCCAGATCGCATCGTCGTCGAAGACATACCCCGTCCAGTACAGCCCGGTCTCCGCATCGCGCAGATTCTGTATCGACTGGAGAATCTCCAACGCGCGGTCGGACTCCCCCAACACCCACAACGCGAGGGCGAGTTCGGCGGACTCGCCACCCGTCACCCACGGGTTGGGGACGACACACCGCACCCCGAGCCCGGGCACGACGAAGCGGCTCCAGCCCTCCTCCACCCGGGACTTGGCCTCCGTACCGGTCAACGCGCCTCCCAGGACCGGGTAGTACCAGTCCATCGAGTAGCGGTCCTTGTCCAGGAACCGTTCCGGATGGCGGCGGATCGCGTGCCGCAGCGCGCCGACCGCCAACTCCCAGTCGGGCTGCGGTTCTTCGCGCTGTTCGGCGATGGCGAGCGCGCAGCGCAGCGCCTGGTGGATGGAGGAGGAACCGGTCAGCAGCGCGTCCGACGTGTCCGTGCCGTCGGCGTCCCGTTTCCAGCCGATCTGGCCGCCCGGCTGCTGGAGCCGGAGGACGAACTCGACCGCCGCGTAGACGGTGGGCCACAGCCGGTCCAGGAACGTGTCGTCGCCGGTCGAGAGGTAGTGGTGCCACACGCCTACGGCCACGTAGGCGACGAAGTTGGTCTCGCGGCCCCGGTCGGTGACGTCGTGCGCGTCGCCGTCGGCGTAGGCCGCGTACCAGGAGCCGTCCTCGTTCTGGTGCCGGGCGAGCCAGTTGTACGCCCGCTCGGCGGCCTCGTGTTCGCCCGCCGCGTCGAGCGCCATCGCGGCCTCGGTGTGGTCCCACGGGTCGAGGTGATGGCCCCTGAACCAGGGGATCGCCCCGTCCTCCCGCTGCACGGCGAGGATGCCGGCGACGGTCGCGGCGGCCTCCTCCGCGGTGAGGACCCCGGGCAGGACGAGGTGTTCTGTCCGGGGAGCGGTCACTTGGCTTCCGCCAGGGGGAGGTGCGGCTTGGTCGCGTAGGCCACGAAGCTCTTGCCGATCAGCGGGTTCAGCGCCTGCTCGGCGACCCGGGTGGCGAGGGGTTTCTTCATGATGTCCCAGACCAGGAGCTTGTGGTAAGCCTGCACCGGCAGCGCCTTGTCGTTGTCCACGCCGAACGCGCACTTCAGCCACCAGTACGGCGAGTGCAGCGCGTGCGCGTGGTGGGTGCCGTAGGGCTTGAGGCCGGCCTCGCGGATCTTGGTGAGGAGTTCGTCCGCCTTGTAGATGCGGATGTGGCCGCCCTCGACCTCGTGGTAGGCGTCGGACAGGGCCCAGCAGACCTTCTCGGGGCCGTAGCGCGGGACGGTGATGGCGATCCGGCCGCCGGGCTTCAGGACCCGGACCATCTCGGCGAGCACACCCTTGTCGTCCGGGATGTGTTCCATCACCTCGGAGATGATCACGACGTCGAACGACTCGTCGGGGAAGGGGAGTTGGAGCGCGTCACCCTCCATCGCGGTGGCGGTGGCGCCGGCCGGGGCCTCGCCGGCCTCCTTCATCGCCGCGAACCACTTGGCGACCTCGCGGATCTCCTCGGCGTTCTGGTCGAGGGCGACGACCTGTGCCCCTCGCCGGTAGCACTCGAACGCGTGCCGCCCGGCACCGCACCCGAGGTCCAGGACACGGTCGCCAGGGGCGAGCGGGAACCGGGAGAAGTCGACGGTCAGCACGTGGCCCTGCTTTCGGGATAGACGCCGGTAACACTGGTCGGAGACGGGGGTGGAGAGGTCGTACGGCCCGCGATCGCCTCGCGGTACCTGGCTGCCGTGCCCTCGGCGGCCTTGGCCCAGGTGAAACGCGCGAGTACGCGTTCCCGGCCCGCCCGGCCCAGCCGCACTCTCAGCGCCGGGTCGGCCAGGAGCCGGCTCAGGGCGGTGGCCAGCGCGCCGGGGTCCCCCGGCGGTACCGCGAGGCAGGTCTCGCCGTCGCCTCCGGCGACCTCCGGGATCGCTCCGCCGGTCGTCGCGACGAGAGGCGTCCCCGTGGCCATCGCCTCGGCCGCCGGGAGCGAGAAGCCCTCGTACAGCGAGGGCACGCAGGCGACTTCCGCCGAGCGGACCAGGTCGACGAGTTCGGCGTCGGAGATGCCCTTGACGAACTCGACGGCGCCTTCGAGGCCGTAGCGCTCGACGGCCTGGGCGACCGGGCCCTCCGTCGGGCGTTTGCCCACGACGATCAGGTGGGCGTCGGGGTGTTCCGTGCGGACCTTCGCGAGGGCCTCGACGAGGAAGACGAGGCCCTTGAGGGGGACGTCCGCGCTGGACGTGGTGACGATCCGGCCCGGTACCTGGGGTACGGCGGGGTTCGGGGAGAACTGGTCGGTGTCGGCGCCGATGTGGACGACGTGGATGCGGTCGTCCCGTACGCCGAGGTGGTCGATGATCTCCTGGCGCGAGGTGCCGGAGACGGTGAGGACGGAGGGCAGGCGGCGGGCGACCCGCTTCTGCATCTGCGTGAAGGCGTACCAGCGGCGCTTGGACATCCGCTGCCGCCAGCTCTCCGCCGCGTCCAGCTCCAACTGCCGGTCCACGGTGATGGGGTGATGGATCGTCGTCACCAGCGGGGCGCCGACGTCGCCCAACAGGCCGTAGCCGAGCGTCTGGTTGTCGTGCACGATGTCGAACTCGCCGCGTCTGGCGCGGAGATGGCGGCGGGCGCGCAGCGAGAAGGTGAGGGGCTCGGGGAAGCCGCCGGTCCACATCGTCGCGACTTCGAGCGCGTCGATCCAGTCCCGGTACTCGTCGCGCTTCGGGGTGCGGAAGGGGTCCGGGGAGCGGTAGAGGTCGAGCGAGGGCAGCTCGGTCAGGGAGATGCCGGGGCAGCCCTCGTCGAGGACCGGGTAAGGCTGGGAGCCGATGACCTCGACGCGGTGCCCGAGGCGGGCCAGTTCGCGGGAGAGATGGCGGACGTAGACGCCCTGACCGCCGCAGAACGGGTTCCCTTTATAGGTGAGGAGTGCGATACGGAGCGGTCGCTCGCCGTCTGCGGCCGGGCCCTCCTGGGGGCCCGCCTGACTGGCCTCAGCGGTCACTCTGAGCCCCCTTCTGCCTGCACTGTCCCGCGAGATTACGCCGGGACGCTAATCTAGAACAAGTTTCAGACTTGATCGTCCAGGAGGTTCTGAATCTACCGGCCGGTACGGGCGCTGTGAGAAGTGGATCAGGTGATTCACACCACGGCTGAGACCCTGCCACGATCGGTCCGATCACCCGCCCTCACCGACAGTCACGGGAACAGTCACGGAACGGGAGCCATGCCAGTGGAAGCCAAGCCCGAAGCCACTGCGCGGACCTCGCCGCCCCTCACCGAGCGGCAGGAGGCGCGCCGGCGCCGCATCCTGCACGCGAGCGCGCAGCTGGCGAGCCGGGGCGGTTTCGACGCCGTGCAGATGCGGGAGGTCGCGGAGTCCTCGCAGGTCGCGCTCGGCACGCTGTACCGGTACTTCCCGTCCAAGGTGCATCTCCTGGTCGCCACGATGCAGGACCAGTTGGAGCACATGCACGGCACGCTCCGCAAGAAGCCGCCGGGCGGTGAGACGGCGGCCGAGCGGGTCGCGGAGACCCTGATGCGGGCCTTCCGCGCGCTCCAGCGGGAGCCGCATCTCGCCGACGCGATGGTGCGCGCGCTGACCTTCGCGGACCGCAGCGTCTCCCCCGAGGTCGACCAGGTCTCCCGGCAGACCACGGTGATCATCCTGGACGCGATGGGCCTGGAGCATCCGACGCCCGAGCAGCTCTCCGCCGTCCGCGTGATCGAGCACACCTGGCACTCGGCCCTGATCACCTGGCTGTCGGGCCGCGCGTCCATCGCCCAGGTGAAGATCGATATCGAGACGGTGTGCCGCCTGATCGACCTGACGTCAACCGACGATTGACCGATGCCATAACCAATGATTTCACCGCTGATACTATGGCTGCATGCCGATGATCACAGTGGAATTCACCGAGGAAGAACTCGCCGTGGCCAAGGAGCACGCAGCCTCGCTCGGAAAATCGATGCGTGCCCATGCGCACGACATAATCCTCGCCGATGTACAGCGGGCGGCGTTCCTGAAGGGCGTCGACGAGACTGTCGCCTACTACATGGACGTCTTCAAGGACGCCCCGGAGGGCCAGCGTTGAGCCCTCTCATCCGGGTCGACGCAGGATGGATTCTCGAAATCCAGACCCGCGTCGCTCCCCTCAACACCCCCATCGCGGACTGGGGAGCCCTCGACGCCATGGCCAGGCGCCACATGTTCGAGCAGCCCTACGAACAGCCGTACTACGAGGAGCCCGCAGCCCGGGCAGCCACCTTCCTGCACAGTGCGGTCCTCCTGCGACCGTTCGCCGACTACAACGCGGTGATCGGTTGGGCGTGCGTCTCGCAGTACATGCTCGCCTCTGGTGAACCCGTTTCACCGCCGAAGCCCGACGAGGCGCACCGCATAACCGGTGCCATCCGCGCACAGGAAGCCGACCTCCGCGACGTCGCCCGCGCCATCGCCGGCTGGCGCTGACCGGACTCCACTCCCGCCCGAGAGGATCACTCCTCGGGCGGGAACACCGGCTCCCCGCTCCCCAGCAGCGTGATCATGATGGCCTCCACCGGGCAGCCCTCGGCCGCCGCGAGGATCCGCTCGTTGGCGTCGGTCTCCGGTTCGGCCGGGTGGGACTGCATGGCCGAGTCGAGGCGGAAGCGGTCGGGGGCCTGGTGGACACACTGGGCCGAGCCGATACAGACGGAGCGGTCGACCTCGACCTGCCAGCGGTCACCCATCCCCTGTTCACCCCTCCCAGCCGGCGGGCAGGTGGATCATCTTGTGTTCGAGGAACTCGGAGAAGCCCTCGGGCCCGAACTCCCGCCCCAGACCGCTGTTCTTGTAGCCGCCGAAGGGTCCGAGCATGTCGAGGCTGAAGGTGTTGACGTTGTAGGTGCCGGTGCGGACCTGGCGGGCGATGTCGATGCCGTGGGCCACGTCGCCCGTCCACACGCTGCCGCTGAGGCCGTAGTCGGAGTCGTTCGCGATCTTCACGGCCTCGCTCTCGTCGCCGTACGGGAGCAGGCAGATGACCGGGCCGAAGATCTCCTCGCGGGCGATGCGCATGGAGTTGTCGACGTCTCCGAAGAGGGTCGGCTCCACGTACCAGCCGCGGTCGAGGCCGGGTGGACGGCCGCCGCCGGTAAGGATTTTGGCGCCCTCCTCCTGGCCGATGCGGATGTAGTCGAGGTTGCGCTGCTGCTGGCGTTTGGCGACCAGGGGGCCGACCTGGGTGGCCGGGTCGAGCGGGTCGCCGACCACGAGCGCGCTCGCCGCCGCCGCGAACGCGTCCGCGAACTCGTCGTAGCGCGAGCGGGGTACGAGGATGCGGGTCTGGGCGACACACGCCTGGCCGTTGTTCATCCAGGCCGCCGAGACGATGCCGGGGACGGAGGTCGTGATGTCCGCGTCGGGCAGCACGATCGCCGCCGACTTGCCGCCCAACTCCAGTGTCACGCGGGTGAGATGGCGGGCGGCGACCTCCATCACGCGCTTGCCGGCCGCGACCGAACCGGTGAACGAGATCTTGTCGATACCGGGGTGCCCGACCAGGTACTCGCTGACCTCGCGGTCGGCGGGGAGGATCGACAGGACGCCGTCCGGCAGTCCGGCCTCCTTGGCGATCTCGCCCAACAGATAGGCGTCCAGGGGCGCTTCGGGCGACGGCTTCAGGATCACCGTGCAGCCGGTGAGCAGCGCGGGGGCGAGTTTGGCGGCGGCCACGAACTGCGGGACGTTCCAGGGGACTACGGCCGCGACCACCCCAACTGGCTCCCGCCGTACGAGGATCCTGCCGAGGACTCCGTCCCGGTACTCCTCGTAGGTGCTGTGCCCACCCGGAGGACGACCCCCGGAACCCCCGAAATTCTTCGCGACGGTGATCGCCGCGTCCCACACCATCATCGCGCCGAGGGCCTGCCCGAGGATGCTCCAGGAGTACGGCGACCCGTTCTCGGAGGAGATGACGCGGCCGATCTCCTCGTACCGGGCGGCGATCGCGTCCTTGATCCGGGTGACGACCGCGACCCGTTCGTCGAGCGTCATACGCGGCCAGGGCCCTTCGTCGAAGGCCTTGCGCGCCACGGCGACCGCGCGGTCCACGTCCTCCCTCGACGCGTGCGGGACGCGTCCGATGACCTCTTCCGTATGCGGGGAGATCACCTCGATGACGTCCTTGCCCAGGGGGTCGGTCAACTCCCCGCCGATGAACAGCTGTCGGTGTTCCACGAGCTCCGTCATGGCCGAACGCCTCCCCGGTGCCGCTGCCTGAACCGCTGTCTGACGATCCATCAGATACGAGGACTGAATACCAGTTCCGGTCGATGGAGTCCACGTATAGTGGCCGGAAGGCGGCGATTGGGGAGTCCATGACGTCCACGGGTCAGGTCCACGACCACGGCGGCGGTGTTCGTTCCATCGAAGTCCCCATCCCCGACAACCCACTTGGGACCACGCTCGTCTACGTAGTCGACACCGACCGCGGCCCAGTCCTGGTCGACACCGGCTGGGACGACCCGGCCTCCTGGGACACCCTCGTCGCGGGTCTCGATGCCTGCGGTACGCAGGTCGGCGAGGTGCACGGCGTGATCATCACCCACCACCACCCCGACCACCACGGCCTGTCCGGGCGGGTGCGCGAGGTGTCCGGGGCGTGGCTCGCGATGCACGCGGCGGACACGGCGATCGTACGGCGGGCCCGTTCCACCGAACCGGGCCGCTGGCTGGCGTACATGACCGCGAAGCTCGCGGCGGCCGGTGCCCCCGAGGAACACCTCGCCCCGCTCCGCGCGGCCCGTCCGCGCAGCGTGCCGGGGCTCGCGCCCGCGCTGCCCGACCGGGAGATCGTCCCCGGTGAACTCCTCGACCTGGCGGGCCGGCGGCTGCGCGCGATCTGGACGCCGGGCCACACGCCCGGCCATGTCTGCCTGCACCTGGAGGAGGAGCACCCGGCCCAACTCCCGGGCCACGGCCGCCTGTTCTCCGGCGACCACCTCCTTCCCGAGATCACCCCGCACATCGGCCTGTACGAGGACCCCGACGACACCACGATCGCCGACCCCCTCGGCGACTACCTCGACTCGTTGGAGCGGGTCGGGCGGCTCGCGCCCGCCGAAGTACTCCCGGCCCACCAGCACACCTTCACCGACGCGCCGGGCCGCGTACGGGAGTTGCTCGCGCACCACGAGGACCGGCTGACCGGGCTGCTCGCCCTGCTCTCCGAGCCGCTCACCGCGTGGCAGGTCGCGGAGCGGATGGAGTGGAACCGGCCCTGGGCCCAAATCCCCTTCCCGTCAAGGAACATCGCGGTGTCCGAGGCGGAGGCGCATCTGCGGCGCCTGGTGAAGCTGGGGCAGGCTGAGGTCATGACGGGGAGCGAGCCGGTGACGTACGTGGCGGTGTAATTCGGTCGTGGGGCGGGGGGCGCGGCTGATAGCAACGACCCCATGGACCTGGACCCTTTGCAGCGACTGCTCGCCGAACGTGCCTGTGAGCGCGTCGTCCTGGACTTCGTCCGCCGGCTCGATCTCGGTGAACCGTCCTCCGTCGCCGGGCTGTTCACCGAGGACGGCCGCTGGGAGTGGCCGGAGGGGAACAGAGCGGTCGAGGGGCGGGAGGCGCTGCGGAAGTACTTCGGCGCCCGTCCCGCAGGCCGGCTCTCACGCCGCCTGATGTCGAACGTCCTGGTCACCCTCACCTCCCCCGGCACGGCGATCTCGACGGCGTACTTCACGACGTACCGAGTCGACGGCCACCACGGCGGCACGGTCCCCGCCGGTCCCCCGGTCCAGGTCGGCCACTACGAGGACACCTTCCGCCAGGTGGAAGGGAGTTGGCTGATCAGCGCCCGCACCCTGTTCCTGCCGTTCGGCGGCCCCACCCCGCGTCACTGACTGATGGCCGCGTATGCGATTCCCTCGTCGTACGACATCGCCAGGCCCGCCCGGTAGCCGGTCGTGTAGGCGTCGTCGCCGAGGCGTTCGCGGACGCGGAGTTCGCAGGTGCGGCGGGTGGCGATCAGGTCCGGGGAGTCCATCTGGGCGCGGCCGGTGAGCTCCCAGAGGCGGGTGCCGATGCCGAGGAGGCGGGCGGCGCGGTGGGCGTCGCCCGCGGTGACGACGGCGGCTGCCAGCAGGTCGAGGGACATGGCGGCGCCGACGGTGTTGTGCAGCAGGGCGTGGCCCGCGATCGAGGTGCGGGCGCCGGACACCGCGGCCCGTAGGTCGCCGCGCGCCAGGTCCGCCTGGGCGATCAGATAGTCCGCGAAGGCCCCGCACCAGTACTCGTCCTGTTTCCGGCTGGCCGTGCGCACCTCGTCGGCGACCTCACGGCCGCGCTCGAACTCGCCGCGCAGCACATGCGCGAGGGACAGCGCGAGCCTGGCCTGGAGCTGGGCGGCGCCGAACCCGTCGTCCTGGACCGGGAGTTGAGGTGCCGCGTCGAGGACGTCGATCGCCTCGGCCTGTCGGCCGGTGAGTGCCAGGTGGCCGCCCCTGAGGTAGGCGGCGGCGACCTGGGCGACCGGGGAGCCCTGTTCGCGGGCCGCGTCGGCGCAGCGGACCGCCCAGTTGGCCGCCGCCTCCTGGTCGCCCTGAAGGATGGCGACCGCGCCACGCGACCACAGGGCGAGGGTGCGGCCGGGGCCGGGCGGCGACTCGGCGGCGAGGGCCTGGTCCAGGCAGTGCTGGGCCTCACGGAGGTAGCCGCAGTGCCGCCACAGGAAGCCGACATGCCCCGCCGTCTCCACGGCGGTCGCGGGCGCCCCGTCCGGCTCGGCCAGCGCGCAGTCGACGGCCGTGCGCAGATTGGCGTGTTCGGTCAGCACACGCTCGCACCAGGCGACCTGCCGTCCGGTGTTCCACTCGGCGCAGCCCTCGCGGGCGAGGCGGGCGTAGTAGTCGCGGTGGCGTCGGCGTACGGCGCGTTCCTCGCCGAGGGCGTGCAGCCAGTCGGCGCCGTACTCGCGGACGGTGTCGAGCATCCGGTAGCGGGCCGAGATGACAGGGTCGGGCAGCACGATGGACTGCGCGACGAGCCGGTCGAGCAGCCCGGCGATCCACTCCAGGGGCAACGGCCCGCCCGCGCAGACCTGCCGGACGGCCTCCAGGCAGAAGCCACCGCTGAAGACGGACAGCCGCGCCCACAACAGCCGTTCGAGAGGCGCGCACAGTTCGTGACTCCAGCCGATGGCGGTGCGCAGGGTCTGGTGGCGGGGCGGGCGTTCGCCGGTGTCGGAGGTGAGCAGGTCCAGCGGCGAGGGCAGGCGTTCGCCGAGGCGGGTGTGGAGCTGGTCGAGGGTCAGGTCGGTGAGGCGGGCGGCGGCCAGTTCGAGGGCTAGCGGGATGCCGTCGAGGCGGCGGCAGACGGCGACCGCGGTGGCGCGGGCGGCCGAGTCGTCGTCCCTCAGAGGGCGTCCGGCGGCTGCGGCACGCTCGGCGAACAGGGCTACGGCGTCACCGGCACCGGAATGGGCTGGATCGCCGGGTCGGCCGTCCACGGGCAGTGGTTCGAGGTGGAGGACCTCCTCGCCGGGCAGGGCGAGCCGTTCCCGGCTGGTGACGAGGACGCGCAGGCCGGGCAGGCGGGACAGCAGGGCGGCGGCAAGTCTGGCGCAGTCGGCGAGAAGGTGCTCACAGGAGTCGAGGACGATCAACAGCCTTTTGCCGTGGGCCCATTCAGTGATGACGTCGATGACCGGGCGGGTCGACTGGTCGGCGAGCCGGAGGGTTTCCATGACGGCGAGGTCGACGAGTCCGGCGGTGTGCAGGAGGGAGAGTTCGGCCAGCCAGACGCCGTTGGGGTAGGCGCCTTGGACCTCCGCCGCCGCGCGCAGCGCGAGCCGGGTCTTGCCGACCCCGCCGACCCCGACGACGCTGACCAGCCTGGCCGGGCCGACGGCGGGGTCCAACGCGGCGTGGAGCCGGGCGAGTTCGGCGCGCCGCCCGACAAAACTGCGGGTCTCGGGCGGCAGATTCCCAGGGTTCCCGGGGGTGTGGGAGTTGCCTGGGTTCCCATGGTCAGTCCTGTCCGGCATTAGGCCAGTGTGTCCGTACATCACCGGCTCCATGCGCGGGTCCCGGAACCCGGCCCGCGGCTGCCCGCAAAAGTCGTCATAGCACCGGAACAGCCGCCCTTTTCGATCACCTTCCGCCCTGATTCGACGAGTTGTGTTCGAGAGCTGGTCAACTCCCCCGTGCCACGGGTACGGAGCCGGGAATTCCGCGATCGTCGTGGAGTGAACGCGATGGACACGAACGCGATGGACAACGCGATGGACGGGGGACGCCGCTTGCTCGTCGCACCGGTCGGCTGTCTGCTGGCGGCCACGCCGGGTCTGCTGATCGGCCGGGTGCAGCCCATCCTGCCGCTGCTGGCGATCGGGCCGCTGATGGCCGCCACCTTCCTGGGTACCCGCCGTACGCTCCTGGTCTGCTGCTGGACGGTGCTGCTCGCCCTGGCGGCGGGGCTCGACTCGGGGGCACAGCTGAACGCCGGCTTCGCCGTCCGCTGGGGCGGGCTGCTCCTCGGCTGCGCGTGCAGTGTGTACGCGGCGAGGCAGCGCGGCCGGCTGCGGGAACGGCTCGCGGAGGCGCGGGGGGTGGCCCGGATCGCCCAGGAGGCGATCCTGCGGCCGGTCTCCCGCACCCTCTCCGGCACCCACGTCAGCACCCGCTACCACTGCGCGAACCGCGAGTCCTCGGTCGGCGGCGACCTGTACGACCTCGCGGTGACGCCGTACGGCCTGCGCGTGCTGGTCGGGGACGCGCGCGGGCACGGGCTCGACGCGCTGCGGACGGCGGCCGACACGCTCATCGGGTTCCGTGAACTCGCCTATGCGGCACCGGACTTGACGACCCTGGCGAAGGCGCTGGATGCCCGGCTCGCCCCCGGTCTCGGTCCTGAGGACTTCGTCACGGCGGTGCTGGCCGAGTTCGGGCCGGGCGAGGTGCGGCTCGTCAACTGCGGCCATCCGGCGCCCCTGCGCTCCGGGCAGCGCCTCGAACTTCTCGAACCCCGGTTCCCCGCACTGCCGTTGGGCCTGTGCCCGGACCCGCGGCAGTACCGGGTCCGCCTCCAGCCCGGCGACCGCCTCCTCCTCTACACGGACGGCCTCACCGAGTCCCGCGCCCTCGACGGCACCCCGTTCGCCCTGCTCACCGAGTGCGCGACGGCGTTGAGCGAGCCGACGCCGGACGGGGCACTGCACGCGCTGTACGACCGTCTGGTCGCGCACGCCGGCGGCCCGCCCACCGACGACCTGGCCCTCGTCCTGTGCCAGCCGACGGAGGTGACGGCGCCGGTGCGGGTCTGAGGCCGGCCCCGGATCAGCCCAACTTGACGAGCAGGTCGGCCAGTTCGGCCGGCTTGGTGACCATGCAGTCGTGGCCGGTCTCCAGTTCCCACACCTGGGCCGGGGTGCCATTGGGCTGGATCGCGGGGACCGGTCGCCGCTCGAAGCCCTCCGGTTCGCTGCCCACGCAGTGGATGTGGGTGCGGGGGATCGAGCGCGCGGCCGGGTTGTCCAGCCGTACCGGCTGCTGGAGGCAGCGCGCCGACTGGTCCGAGAGCGTGGTCCGCAGCCAGGCGACGTCCGCCGGTTCGGTGACCCCGAACAGGCCCCCGGGCGGCGGCAGTTCGGGCAGCGGCGGAATCCGCCAGCCGGTACCCGAACTCGCCGCCAGATCGATCAACACCTGCGTCACCGGCATGATGTCGATCGCGCTCTCCCCGTCCTCCGGGACCATCGCGTCGAGGTAGACGAGTCGGTCGATCCGGTCGGGGACCTGGTTGGCGGCCGACGAGACAACCAGCCCGCCGTAGCTGTGGCCGACGAGGATCACCTCGGTGAGGTCCTCCTCGGCGATGAGCCCGACGACGTCGTCGGCGTGTGTGTCGAGGCCCACTTCGGGGCCGAGCAGCCGCGCCTTGTCACCGTGGCCGGTCAGCGAGGGCGCGAACACCCGGTGTCCGGCCGCCGTCAGCAGCGTGACCACCCGCTGCCAGCTCGCCCCGCTGTGCCAGGCACCGTGCACCAGTAGATACGTGGACATGGTCGTCGCTCCTAGTCGTCGTGGCCGGCGTCGCCGATCGGCATCGGCACGCCTTCGGCCGGCCACCGGTGACGCTGCCGTCCGCGCATTGCCCCAGCCAGGGCCCCCGCGCCCCTGGGGGTGACAGGACCAGGCACGCGCGCGGCGGCCGAATTACAGTGCGGGGATGGCCGGTGAACCGAATCTGCTGGGCGAGTACGTGCGCGCCCGCCGCGAACTCGTCACCCCCGAACAGGCCGGTATCCCCGCCTACGGGGTACGGCGCGTGCCGGGCCTGCGGCGGGAGGAGGTCGCGCTGCTCGCCGGTATCAGCGCCGACTACTACCTGCGCCTGGAGCAGGGCCGCGACCGCAACCCCTCCGTGCAGGTCCTGGAGTCCATCGCCCGGGTGCTGCGGCTCGACGAGGACGCGACGGCCCATCTGCTGCGGCTGGGCGCCGCGAAGCCCCGGCGCCGCCGGCCCCGCCCGGTGAAGGAGACCGTGCCCGAGGGGATCGCCAAGCTCCTTGTCACGCTCCCGCTCCCCGCGCTGGTCGAGGGCCGCTACTTCGACGTCCTCGCCGCCAACTCCCTGGCGACCGCGCTGTCTCCGCGCTTCGCGGCCGGGTCCAACCGGCTGCTGTCCCTGTTCCTCGACCCGGCCGAGCAGGCGCTCTACCCGTACTGGGAGAGCGCCGTCGGCGGCATGGTCGCAGCGTTCCGCGAGTCCGTGGGCCCCGACACGAACGACCCCCGTTTCATCGAACTGGTCGGTGAACTCTCCCTCGCCAGCCCGCTCTTCAGCCGGCTCTGGGCCCGCCACGACGTACAGGCCTGCGAGGCCGCGCCGAAGTACATCGCCCACCCTCAGGTCGGCGGACTGGAGCTGAACCGGGAGCGACTGAGCATCGACGGCGTACCGGGTCAGACCCTGGTCGTCTACCACCCGGACCCCGGCACCGACGCCGCCGAGAAACTGGCCCTCCTCGCGTCCGCCACCCGCACACCGGACACCGGCCGTCCCCGGTCCGAGGTCACCGGGTAGGACCGTGTGACGCGGGTCACCCTGCTCCCCGGAATGCTGCTGGCGGTCACCGGACCCCGTGACGGGTCCGCCTGGCGCATCCTCCGTACCGGGCTCGGGCGCCGTCAGTCGCGGTAGCGCGGCGCGGGCGGGTAGAAGTCGCCGTAGGGGCCCAACCACCGTTCGTGCAGGGCGCGGAGCGTGCCCGAGGTGCGCAGGTGCGCGAGGACGCCGTTGATGAAGCGGACGAGTTCCGGTGTCGTCTTCGGTACGGCGATTCCGTGCGGCTCGTAGGTGAAGCGCGGTCCGGTGATGCGGGTGGCGGGGTCCTGGGCGCTCAGTCCGGCGAGGACGTTGTCGGTGGTCGACACGGCGGCCACCTCGCCCTGCTGGAGCAGCAGGAGGCAGTCGGTCCAGTCGGAGACGGTCACCGGCCGCACTGCCGGGCGGGCGCGTTGCAGCTCGGTCAGTGAGGTGGTGCCCCGGGCCGTGCACACCTTCTGTCCGGCGAGATCGGCGAGGGTCTTCACCGGGGAGGTGTCGGTGACGAGGACGCGTTGGCCGGAGTCGAGGTAGTCGCTGCTGAACAGCACCTGCTCCATGCGCTCGCAGGTGATCGTCATGGAGTGGGCGACGAGGTCGACCTGACCGCGTCGCAGTATCTCGATCCGCTGCGCGGACGGCACGGCCTTGAACTGCACCCGGTCCGGCCGCCCGAACAGCGCGCGGGAGATCTCCCGCACCAGGTCGATGTCGAGCCCGTCCAACTGCCCCGTGTCGGAGTTGCGGTAGCCGAAGAGATAGGTGTTCTGGTCCACCCCCACGATCAGCCGCCCCCTGGCGACGATCCGCTCCATCGCCGTACCGCCGGGCATCTTGCCGCCCGGCGTCGGCATGTCGGCGAGCGGTTTCAACGACCGCAACGGATCGCAGCTCCCGCCGGTCGCCGCGGGTGCGCTCGCGGAGGCGGACGGGCTGTCGGCGGACGCGGACGGGCGCACCCCGGCGGCCGAACGACGTTGCGGTGCGGCCGAGTTGGCGCAGGAAACTGTCAGCGCCAGCACGGCGAGCGACGCCACGACCCCGGCAAGCAGCCGCCGGCGAAGCGGGACGGCGCCGCCCCGCATCCCGCCCTCTTCCCCACGTGCCCGAAGTTCCCCCACACTGCCCCGCAGCCCTCGGAACCCATCCGAAGACGCCGTTCGGCGCCCCGGCCCCTCACGCACTCGTCGGCGGTGACGCGTTCACGTTGATTCACGGTTCCCGAGGAGACGCGAGCGACCGGATCAACTCCGCTGCCGCACCGAGGAGTTCGACCTCGCGCAAAGTCATCGTCGGGTTGGCCGCGCGCCTCCGCCGGGCTTCCTCCAGCCCCGCCGCCGTGAGGTCGGCGGGATCGGCGAGGAGCGCGGCGAGCACCGCGCGGGCCGGTTCGGCGATCGGCTGGTCGTCCACGGCGACCTGGGCGAGGATGACCGCGGAGAGCCCCCAGTCGAGCCCGGGGTCGCCGTCCTCCGCGGTGCCCCAGTCGATGACGCGGGGGCCGGCCGGGGTGAGGATCACGTTCTCCGGGTGGAGGTCGAGATGCAGGACGCGGGTGCCGGGGCGCCGGCCGGGTACCGCGTGCAACTGCCGTAGCAGCGCGGCGAGTACGGTCCCCGCCTCCCGCACGTCGATCGAGCCCGCGGCGAGGGCCTCCAGCATGGTGGGCCCGGCCAGCCGTTCCATCACCAGGTCGGTGCGCGGGGTGAGCGAGTCCCCCGGCCGTACCCGTACCCGGGGCACGGGATAGCCGTACGCGCGCACATGCTCCATCACCGCGCCCTCGGCCGCCGCGTCCCCCCAGTCCTCCCGGCTGCGGCGCAGCACCCACGTCTCGTCGATCTCGTACACGTCCGCGGTACGGCCGGAGCCGATCAGTTTCCCCGTCGTCTTCCCCGTCGTCGACATGGCCAGAACCTACCGGGGCCTCCGGACCGGGGCACCCCTCCCCACAGCCGATGCCCAGGGGCGCGGGCGTGTGCGCCTTCGACCCGGGGGCGGGCGGTGGTCACCGTCGTGCTCACGCTGACCGTCGGTCCGGCGCTGCTGCGGGCGCTCCGCCGGGCGACCCGGCGGGCGGCCTTCGAGACGCGGGTCACTTTCGACGGACGAACCGCGTGAAGCGTCCCACATGACGCAAGTCACCAACGATGTGGATTAGTAGGTCAAATAGGTGTCATGTACGCGCCCGCATGGCCTCTGACCTGGGGTTTGAGAGCCACGTCACACAGTTGACGATTCACCCACATGCGACCACAACTAGTAAAAGGGGTCTTTGCGGACACGGATCGAGAGTGCTTCTGTGGAGCAGTCGCACGGCGCCGACGAGTCCTCACGGGCCTCGGCGCCGACGCCTTGCCGGGGCCGCGCACCACGTGACACCGGCACGCATACGACGTCTCTGTCCCCGAAGAAACAGGTTCTCCGTGTCCGTCTCCCGCATCGTCGCTCGCATCGCCTCCCCGAAGAAGGCCCTGACCGCCGCCGCTCTGGCCGCCGCCACCACCGGTCTGGTGCTGACCTCGGCTCCCGCTCAGGCCGCGACGACCTCCGCCTCCTCCGCTCAGTCGATCGCGCACAAGATGATCCCGAGCGCGGCGCAGTACAACGCGTTCAGCAAGATCGTCGAGCACGAGAGCGGCTGGAACGTCACCGCCACGAACTCCTCCTCCGGCGCCTACGGCCTGGTCCAGGCGCTGCCCGGTTCGAAGATGGCCTCGGCCGGCTCGGACTGGAAGACCAACCCCGCCACGCAGATCAAGTGGGGTCTGGACTACATGAACTCCCGCTACGGCTCCCCCGCCGCGGCCTGGAGCTTCTGGCAGTCCAACGGCTGGTACTGATCACCGGCCCACACACGCACACGTAGCGGCGGCCCCCCGGCATCCCGGGGGCCGCCGCTACATTGCGTTCATGGACCAGAACACACAGCCCAAGTCCTACGACCGTGAGGCGCGCGGACTCCGGCTGGTGGTCGTGCTGCTGGGGCTGACCGTGGTCAGCGGGCTGATCGACGCCGTCAGTTATCTGGGCCTCGGGCATGTCTTCACCGCGAACATGACCGGCAATGTCGTCGTCCTCGGCTTCGCCGCCGCCGGGGCACCCGGTTTCTCGGTGTCGCGCACCCTCACCTCGCTCGGTGCCTTTCTGGTGGGCGCGGCGGCCGGGGGCCGGATCGCGGTGCGGATGGACACCGGCTCGCGCCGGACCTGGGCCCGGGTGAGTCTCGGCGCGGAGGCGCTGCTCGTGGGCGTGGCCGCGGTGATCGCGTTCGTGGCACCGGGCGACAGCGCCACCACGTACCCCTTGATCGCCCTCACCGCGTTCGCGATGGGACTGCGCAACGCGGTGGTCCGCAAGCTCAAGGTCACCGACTTCTCGACCACCACGGTCCTGACGATGACCCTGACCGGACTGGTCGCCGACTCGGTCGCGGGCGAAAGCTGGGGCCGCGGCACCTTCCGTCGCCTGTCGGCGGCCGTGGCGATGGCCGTCGGCGCGTTTTTCGGCGCGTGGCTGACCCTGCACCACGATCTGCGCTACCCGCTCCTGCTCGCGGCTCTGGTCGCCGGGGTGTTCGCCGTGATCGCATCTGGACGGGAGTAGCCCAAAGCCCGGCCAAGAAGGCAGAATTCGTGCGTCTAAGTCCCACGATCAAGAGGATCGATCACACATGATCACGCTCACGAAGGAAGACGGTCCGGCGGATCTGGACGGAGTGACCCATCTGGCGATCGGGGCGTCCTGGGACCCCACCGTCGGCAGCAGCGGCGGCATCATCGGGAAGCTGCGTCAGAAGGCCGGTACGGACCTCGATCTCATCGCCATCGCGATGCAGGGCTCCGACCCGGTACGGCTCGCGGGGCTCGACTCCATGGACCCGCTGGGCAACGGCTCGTTGGTGCACAGCGGGGACAACCAGACCGGCAAGGGTGAGGGCGACGACGAGACGGTGACCGTCGACCTCGCGCGGATACCGACCAACATCACGTCGATCGTCTTCGTCGCCGCCGCCTACAAGAAGGGCAGTTCCTTCCAGAAGGCACGGAACATCGCCTTCAAGGTGTACGACGCGACGGGCGGCAGCACCCAGCAGGTCGCCGAGATCTGGCCCAACCTGCTGAGCGACCACAACAGTTGCGCGGTCGCCAAGGCGGTCCGCGAGGGCGCCAGTTGGAAGCTCCAGGTCATCAACGAGACCGGGAAGATCAAGCAGGGAGACGAGCGGGAACTCATGAAGTTCGCGGTACGGAAGTAAGTACAGCGGTGATCGAGGACGGGCCGGCGGCGCCGGGATGCCGCCGGCCCGAGCTTCTCAACCGGCGGTCACCTGAAGCTCCTTGACGCCGTTGATCCAGGCGGAGCGCAGCCGGCGCGGGTCGCCCGTCAGGGTCAGGTTGGGCATCGCGTCCGCGATGGCGTTGAAGATCAGGTCGATTTCGAGGACCGCGAGGGACTTGCCGAGGCAGTAGTGCGGGCCTCCGCCGCCGAAGCCGAGGTGCGGGTTCGGGTCGCGCATGACGTCGAACTCGTCCGGGTTCTCGAAGACTTCGGGGTCGTGGTTGGCGGAGGCGTAGAAGATGCCGACGCGGTCGCCCTTCTTGATGTGTTTGCCGCCGAGTTCGGTGTCCTGGGTCGCCGTCCGCTGGAAGGCGTTGACCGGGGTGGCCCAGCGCACGATCTCCTCGGCGGCGGTCGACGGACGCTCCCGCTTGTACAGCTCCCACTGCTCGGGGTGGGTGAGGAACGCGTGCATGCCGTGGGTGATGGCGTTGCGGGTCGTCTCGTTCCCGGCGACCGACAGCATGAGCACGAAGAAGCCGAACTCGTCGGAGTTCAGGTTGCCCTCGTCCTCGGCGGCGACCAGGGTGCTGACGATGTCGTGGGCCGGGCACTGCTTGCGTTCGGCGGCCATTCCCATGGCGTAGGCGATGAGTTCGGCGGCGGACTCGGCGCCGACCTGCTCCGTGATGGCGTACTCGGGATCGTCGTAGGCGATCATCTTGTTGGACCACTCGAAGATCTTGACGCGGTCGTCCTGCGGGATGCCGATGAGTTCGGCGATGGCCTGGAGGGGCAGTTCGCAGGCGACCTCGGTGACGAAGTCGAAGGGGCCGGAGTGGGTGCGGGCGTTCGCCACGATGGACTGGGCCCGGTCGCGCAGGCGTTCCTCCAGGGCGCGGATCGCGCGGGGGGTGAAGCCGCGCTGGACGATCTGGCGGACGCGGGTGTGTTCGGGCGGGTCCATGTTGAGCAGGATCAGCCGCTGGGCGTCGATCGAGTCGCGCTCCATGTGCTCGTTGAAGCGGATGATCGCCGTGTTGAGGGTGGAGGAGTAGATCTCCGGGTGGGTGGAGACGTACCGGACGTCGGCGTGCCGGGTGACGACCCAGTAGCCCTCGTCCTGGAACCCCGCGATGCCCGCGGGCTGCGGGATCCAGCGGACCGGTTCGGCCGCGCGCAGTTCGGCGAACTCCGGTAGGGGCACGCGGTGGTGGAGCAGATCGGGGTCGGTGAAGTCGAACCCTTCGGGCAACGCTGGACAGGGCATCGGCAACTCCCGTCATCTGACGGTCCATCAGGAACCCGGCTGCCGTGAAGGTAATAACGGGTTCTACAAGTAGCAAGAGGCACGGCAAGCCGAATTCCCTGCACGACCCTTGCGGTTGTGGACGGCCTGTCAGCAGACTGCACACAGAACTAGAACGCGTACTAGTTCTGCGTGGCGGGTGGCCGGGACGCCCGCGCCGCGCGGTGGACGAGGAGAGGACGTGTCCCATGGCCGCGGAACCCGTCATCGTGGAAGCCGTACGCACCCCCATCGGCAAGCGCGGCGGCGCGCTCGCCAATCTGCATCCCGCCTATCTGCTGGGCGAGACCTACCGTGAGCTCCTCGGCCGCACCGGCATTCACGCCGACTGCGTCGAACAGATCGTCGGCGGCACGGTGACCCACGCCGGCGAGCAGTCCATGAACCCCGCGCGCACGGCGTGGCTGACGATGGGCCTGCCGTACGAGACGGCGGCGACGACGGTCGACTGTCAGTGCGGCTCCTCGCAGCAGGCCTCGCACATGACCGCCAACCTGATCGCGGCGGGCGTCATCGACGTCGGGATCAGCTGCGGTGTCGAGGCGATGTCGCGGGTGCCGCTGGGGTCGGGGTCGAAGCACGGACCCGGGAAGCCGTTCCCGGACGAGTGGAACGTGGACCTGCCCAACCAGTTCGAGGCCGCCGAACGCATCGCCCGCAACCGGAAGTTGACCCGCGAGAACGTCGACTCGCTCGGCCTGATCTCGCAGGAGCGGGCGGCGATCGCCTGGTCCGAGGAGCGCTTCAAGAAGGAGACGTTCGCCGTCCAGGTACCGACGACGGAGGACGAGCAGCGCGCGGGCCTCGGCATGTGGCGGCTCGTCGACCGGGACGAGGGGCTGCGCGACACGTCGATGGAGGCGCTGGCGCGGCTGAAGCCGGTGATGCCCACAGCAGTTCATACGGCGGGCAACTCCTCGCAGATCAGCGATGGCGCCTCGGCGATCATGTGGGCGTCGAAGCGGATGGCCAGGGCGCTCAAACTCCGCCCCCGGGCCCGGATCGTCGCCCAGGCGCTGGTCGGGGCCGACCCGCACTACCACCTCGACGGGCCGATCGACGCGACGCGAGCCGTGCTCGGCAAGGCCGGTATGACGCTCAAGGACATCGACATCGTCGAGATCAACGAGGCTTTCGCGTCAGTGGTGTTGAGCTGGGCGCAGGTCTTCGGACAGGACCTGGAGAAGGTCAACGTGAACGGCGGCGCGATCGCCCTCGGGCACCCGGTCGGGGCGACCGGCGCACGGCTGATCACCTCCGCCCTGCACGAACTGGAGCGCGCCGACAAGGAGTTCGCGCTGATCACGATGTGCGCGGGCGGGGCGCTGGCCACGGGCACGATCATTCAGCGGCTCTGAACCCCACCAGTAGCCTGCCGTCCGCCGCGAAAGCCTTTGCGCGGCGGGCGGCCTGACTGTGTGTCATTTCGCGGCCACGAGCATGCGGGCCGGTTCGAGCATCGCCTCGGGCAGATCCTCCCAGTTCACGAGCGGGGAGTAGAAGTCCGAGGGCTTGAACTTGGCGGCGGCGACGGCGTCGAGTGCCCTGGACACGTTCGAGGCACTGTTGAAGCGCGCGAGGCGCACGGTGATGCCCTTCATGAACACGGGGAACGCGGGGAACGGTATCTCGCCGGTGAGACCGCCGAGGCTCTCGAAGAAGCCCTCCCCCGCGAGCAGGCTGAGTCCGCGGTGGAACCATTCGACCCTCGCGGACGCCTCGATCGCCAGGTCGAACAGGCCCTCCCCGTCGGCCGGGGGCTCGGGCGCGGTCTGCGCTCCGTACTGTTCGGCGATGGCCCGGTTGGCGAGGTCGGGATCGACGTAGAGGACGTGCTCGGCGCCGTAGGCGAATGCCAGGGCCGTCTGGAAGAGGCCCGTGATTCCCGGGGCGAGCATGAGGACCCGCCTGCGGCCGCCGTCCACGATGTGACGGCGGGCCAACTCCTCGGTGGCGCCGGCGATGTCGCCGAGCGTCGCGCAGTCGAGGGGGTCGATCCCGGCGGGGATGCGGTGCAGCATCTGGTCCGCGTAGGGGACGCGCACCAAGTCGTCGAACAGGCCGCCCCACGCTCCGTTCACCGCCACTCCGAAGGTGGCGCCGTGGGGCATGGTCGTGCACTGGGTGCTCCAGCCGCGCCGACATGGCTCGCACTGCCCGCAGGACAGCTCGGGCGAGACGACCACCAGGTCTCCGACGGCGACGCCGGTGACCGTGTCCCCGATGGCGACGACCTCGGCGACCGCGTTGTGCCCGAAGGCGTATCCGGGCGGCATGGGAAGCCGGCCGTGCAGGATCGGCACGTCCAGCGGACAGCGTGCGGCGATCACCGGCCGCACCAGCGCGTCGGTGTCGCCGGTCAGCACCGGTGCGGGCACTTCACGCCACTCAAGCCGACGGGGCTCGACGAACCAGAGGGACCGCATCGAATCAGTCATGAGCGGATCCTATACCTAGAGATATAGAAAATTGAGTGCCATGAGTCACATTGAAAGCCGTTCTCAGCGACTAATCAGCCTTCTTCCCCCACGTCTGAAGCGATGAGCTATAGTCTCAGCTATAGAACGCGAGGAGGTTGATGTGCCCAGCAAGCCACGGACCGATGTACGCCGCCGGATGCTGTTCGCCGGGTTCGAGACCGTGCAGGAGAACGGTGTCGACGCGACATCGCTGACCGAGGTCGCCGACCGGGCCCAGGCTCCGCGCGGTTCGATCTACCACCACTTCCCCGGCGGCAAGGCCGAGCTGCTGCGCGACGCGATCCGCCTGGCCGGGACGCTGCGCAGCAAGCAGATCGCCGCCCTCGTGGCCGACGACGACCCGACCCGGATCGTCGACGAGATCATCGACATGTTCCGGGAGCAGCTGCGGGCCAGTGACTACCGAGCCGGATGCCCCGTCGCCGCGAGCGTGATGCACGGCGACAACTACCCCGAGGCGATGACCGCCGCCGGTGAATCGTTCTCCTCCTGGGAGGAGCTGATCACCCAGGGCCTGTGGCAGCGCGGACTGACGATGGAACACGCCCAGTCGCTGGCCACGATGGTCCTCACCTCCATCGAAGGCGCGCTGCTGCTGGCCAAGGCCCAGCGGAACACCCGGGCGCTGGACCGCATCCAGCCCGAACTGACCAAGGCGATCACCATCGCGGTGCGGACCGCCGCATCCGGAGGAAAGGGCTGACGCCATGGCATTCGTGGCCTCGGTCGTCTGGACCGCCCGCGAAGGGATGGAGAAGACGCTGTATCAGGCCGTCGAGCAACTGGTGCCGGCGAGCAGGCGGGAACCTGCCTGCCTGAGCTACGTCGCGTACCGGGATCCGGCGCGGCCCAGGACGATCCACATCCTTGAGATCTATGCGGACCGCGCCGGTTTCGAGGCCCACGCGGCCAGCGATCACTTCAGGACCTGGGGATTCGGACAGGCCATCCCGGCCCTGGAGACCCGGGACATGCAGTTCTACGAGACCGTCGAGCCGTAGGCCGTCGGCCGAACCCGCAGTCCGAGCCGAAGCGTGAGGTTGACGATGACTGACATATCCGGTGCGTGCGACGAGCGTTTCGCCGGTCTGCGCGCGCTGTTCGCGAAGAACGTCGACACGGGCGACGAGCTGGGCGGATCGCTCGTGGTCGACGTCGGCGGTGTGCCGCTGGTCGACATCTGGGGCGGCTGGGCGGACCGGCAGCGGACCAGGCCGTGGCAGCGGGACACGCTCACCAACGTCTGGTCGTGCACGAAGACGGTCACCGCGCTGGCGGCGCTGCTGCTGGTCGAGCGCGGTCTCCTCGATGTCGACGCCCAAGTGGCGCGGTACTGGCCGGAGTTCGCCGCCGCGGGCAAGGAAGACGTGCGAGTGAGGCACGTGTTGTCCCACACCTCAGGCGTCCCGGGATGGGAACAGCCGATAACGATCGAGGACGTCTACGACACCCAGGGCGCGGCGGCCCGACTGGCCGCGCAGGCGCCCTGGTGGACGCCCGGGACCGCGTCCGGATATCACGTCCTCAACTACGGCCATCTGGTGGGTGAGTTGATCCGGCGGGTGGACGGCCGCACCCTCGGCCGGTTCGTCGCCGAGGAGGTCACGGGTCCGCTGGGCGCCGACTTCCACATCGGCCTGCCCGACAGCGAAGCCGACCGGGTCGCCGATGTGGTTCCGCCCCAGGGCGCGTCGCTCGATCCTTCCGCGCCCGACCCGGACCACATCAGGTTGCGAACCTTCACAGGACCGTTGGTCGGCCCACGCGAATCGCTGACACCCGAGTGGCGTCGCGCCGAGATCGGCGCGGCCAACGGCCAGGGCAACGCCCGCTCACTCGCCAGGATCCAGTCCGTCGTCGCCTGTGGCGGTGCGGTCGACGGAGTGCGGTTGCTGTCGCCGGAGACGATCGCCCTCATCTTCCGGCCGCAGTCCGACGGCCCGGATCTGGTCCTCGGCGCACACCTGCGCTTCGGCATCGGATACGGACTGCCCTCGCCCTCCGTTCCGTACATCCCGCGAGGACGCGTCTGCTTCTGGCCCGGCTTCGGCGGATCGATCGTCGTGGCCGACACCGAACGCCGGACCACGATCTCCTACGTCATGAACAAGATGGGCGCCGGGCTGCTGGGCAGCGACCGCACGATCGCCTACGTCAACGAGGTCTACGCCGCCCTGAACTGACTGCATGTCAGCGACCAACCACCTCCCGTGAACCCCCCGGAGGCATGTCCATGAGTTTCGCCGGCCCCTTCCCAGACGTGCGGATCCCCGATACCGGGCTGCACGAGTTCCTGTTCACCGACGTGAGCCCCGCGGACCGGCACCGGGTCGCCCTGACGGAGGCGGAATCGGGCGAGCAACTGACCTACGCATCGCTGGTCGCGAGCATCGACGCCTTCGCCCGCGGGCTGGCGGCCGCCGGCGTGGGCGAGGACGATGTGGTGGCTCTGCTGCACCCGAACGCTCCGGCGTTCGCGGTCGCGTTCCACGGCATCATCCGGTCGGGCGCGATCGTGACCACGATCAACGTGATGGCCACCGGCCCGGAGATCGCCAAGCAACTCACCGCGGCCAAGGCCGTGTTGCTGGTGACCGCGCGCGCCTTCCTCCCGCAGGCCGAGGAGGCCGTCCACAGCGCGGGGCTCGACAAGGCGTCGATCCTGCTCCTGGACGGCGAACGGGCCGGGCACGACGACTCCGGCCACCGGATTCCGCTGGACACTCGACTCCAACCCGCAGAGCGCATGGCCGTGTTGCCGTTCAGTTCCGGCACCACCAGTGAACCGAAGGGGGTGATGCTCACCCACCGGAACCTGGTCGCGAACGTCACGCAGATCGCACCCCTTCTGGACCTCCGCGCCGACGACGTCGTGCTGGCGGTACTGCCGTTCTTCCACATATACGGCATGACGGTCCTGATGAACTCCGCGCTCGCGGCCCGGAGCCGGATAGTGACCATGACCCGGTTCGACCTGACCGGGTTCCTGGAGACCGTCCAACTCCACCGTGTCACCTACGTGTTCATCGCGCCCCCGGTGGCGGTGGCCCTGGCCAAACACCCGTTGGTCGACGACTACGACCTGTCGTCGCTGCGGATGCTGGTGAGCGGCGCGGCCCCACTGGAGGAGGAGTTGGGCGCGGCCGTGTCGAAGCGCTTGTCGGTGCCGGTCGTGCAGGGCTTCGGGATGACGGAACTGAGCCCCGTCAGCCACCTGGTGCCGACCGCCGACGGCGGTGTCTCCATCGCCGGCCGGCGTGCGCCGATCGCGGCGAGCGGCTGGCCGGTGCCCAACACCGTCAACAAGCTCGTCAATCCCGCGACCGGTGCCGAGATCGGCGTACCCGAGGACGGTCTGAGCGAGCCGGGCGAACTCTGGGTGCGGGGCCCGAACGTGATGGCCGGCTACCTGGGCAACGCCGACGCGACCGCCGCGACCGTGGACGCGGACGGGTTCCTGCACACCGGAGACCTGGCCAGGGTGGACTCCACCGGATGCGTCTTCATCGTCGACCGCATCAAGGAGCTCATCAAGTACAAGGGCTACCAGGTTCCCCCTGCCGAACTGGAAGCACTGCTGCTCACGCACCCGGCCATCGCCGACGCCGCTGTCATCGGCATCCCCGACGCCGACGGCGAGGAGATTCCGAAGGCGTTCGTGGTCACCGCCGACGAAACGCTGACCGCCGACGAGGTGATGACGTTCGTCGCGGCGCGGGTCGCACCGTACAAGAAGGTGAGAGCGGTCGAATTCCTGACCGTGATACCCAAATCCCCGGCCGGGAAGATCCTGCGCAAAAACCTCCGAAATCCGAATGGATGACAACAATGAGTAATCACTCGCAGTTCGATGTGCATGTGGTGTCGCCTTCCTACTGGAAGGTGACCTTCGAGAACGCCCCGATGAACCTCATGGACCTCGACACCGTCGAGCAGCTCGCCGATCTGGTGACCCGTATCGAGCAGGACCCCGATCTGAACGTCGTGGTCTTCCAGAGCGCCAACCCGGACTACTTCATGGCGCACCTCGACCTGCTGATGGACGGCAAGCGCGCCGCCGCGATGCCGCTCGGCCCCACCGGGCTCCCCCTGGTCTCGGACAACCTGGTGCGGCTGAGCAAGGTCCCGGCGGTCACGATCTCGGCGATCAACGGCCGAGTCCGGGGCGCGGGCAGCGAGTTCGTCCTGAGCACCGACATCCGCTTCGCGGGCCCGGGCGCCATCCTGGGCCAGCCCGAGATCGGCATCGGCGCCGTGCCCGGCGGCAACGCCATGGGGCGGCTGGCCGAACTGGTGGGCAGGGCCCGCGCGATGGAGATCGTGGTGGGCGGCGACGACTTCCCGGCCCGGCTCGCGGCCGAGTACGGCTATGTCAACCGTGCGCTGCCCGAAGGGGAGTTGGACGATTTCGTCGATACGTTCGCCCGCCGCATCGCCGGTTTCGAGAAGCCCGCGGTCTCCGGCACGAAGGAACTCGTCGACGCGGCCACCGCGATTCCGGTGAGCGACTTCGCGGCCTCGCTGGACGCCTTCCGGCGCACGGCGAGCCGTCCGGAGAGCGCGGAGCGCGTACGCGGTCTCTTCGCGCGCGGCTTCCAGCAGCCCCAGGGCATCGAACTCGACCTCGGCAGGCACATCGCCGAGAAGGCCTGAGCCCGAGCTAGGACAAGTCCTGGTCGGCAGGGGGCAGTTGCGGGGTCAGTTGCTCCGCCGCGCAGGCGCGGAAGGCCGCGAGCAGTCGGCGGTTCTCCTCGCCTGCGCGCATGGCCAGGACGACCGGGACGGGGTCCGCGCCCTCCAGCGGGACCGTGGTCAGGTCGTGCCGCAGGCCCTTCTGGATGGCGCCCACCGGAACGAGCGCGACCGCCTCGCCCGCGGCGATGACTTCGAGCTTGTCCTCCAGACTCTCGACCAGCGGACCGTCCGGCGCCGGCCGTCCGTCCGGACGGGGGTCGATGCGCCAGACCGCGTTGAGCTCCGGGTCGGGGAAACGGGGTACGGGCTCGTCCGCGATGTCGTCGAGGGTGACGTACTCCTTGCCGGCCAGCCGGTGGCCGACCGGCATCAGCAGCACCCGGGGCTCCTTGTAGAGGACCGTCACGCTCAACCCCTCGGTGGAGAAGGGGAGTCGGCCCACCACCACGTCAACTCGGTGCTCCAGCAAGGCGGACGACACTTCGCCCCACCCGAGAAAGCAGTGCTGCACCTCGGCGTCCGAGCAACGCACCCGCAGGGCGCGCACCGCAGGGGTGACGATGAGCCCGGTCATGTACCCGATGACGATCCGGCTCGGATGCCCGGCCGCCCGCGCCACGGCGGTCGCCTCCGCCGCCGACCGCAACAGCGCCTCGGCCCGGGGCAGGAACGCCGCCCCCGCTTCGGTGAGTTGGGTACCCTGCGTGGTCCGGTCGAGGAGCCGCACCCCCAACTCGCCCTCAAGCCGCCGCACATGGCGACTGAGCGAAGGCTGCGCGAGATGCAGTACGGCTGCCGCCCGGCCGAAGTGCAGTTCCTCGGCGACGACGGTGAAGTAGCGGACGAGGCGCAGGTCCAGGTCACTCATACATCGACTGTACGACCGTACGAGCTGTGGTGATACCGGAAGTGAATCACGTCTTCCGGAGTCGGTCTTGGACGGGCGGCCCCGGGCGGGCGCAGGCTGGAAGCACACCACTTCCCGACCCACCTGGGGTGATTTCGTCATGCGTGTTTTCGTCACCGGCGCGACCGGATTCGTCGGCGGCGCGGTCGTCCGCGAACTGCTCGACTCCGGACACCAGGTCCTCGGCCTCGCCCGCTCCGACACCTCGGCGGAACGGCTGGCCGCGACCGGAGCGGAGGTCCACCGGGGTTCCCTGGAGGACCTCGACGCACTCCGCGCGGGCGCGTCCGCCGCCGACGGTGTGATCCACACCGGTTTCATCCACGACTTCTCGAACTACGCCGCGTGCGTCGCGACGGACCTGAGCGCGGTGGAGGCCCTGATCGAGACCCTCGCCGGTTCGGACCGCCCTCTCGTCATCAGCTCCGTGATGAGCCACGGCCGCACCGAGGACGAGCTACCCGACCTCGCCACCCACCCCGAAATGCCGCGCCTCGCAGCCGAGTTGACGACTCTGGCGGCAGCGGACCGGGGCGTGCGCGCGTCGGCGATACGGCTGCCACAGGTGCACGGCGAGGGCGACCACGCCTTCGTCCCCGCCCTCATCGACATCGCCCGCGCCAAGGGTGTCTCGGCCTACCCCGGCGACGGCACGAACCGCTGGGCCGCCGTACACCGTGACGACGCGGCGGTCCTCTTCCGGCTGACCCTGGAGAACGCCCCGGCGGGCTCGGTCCTGCACGCGGTCGCCGACGAGGGCATCCCCGTACGGGAGATCGCCGAAGTCATCGGCAGGCGGCTGGACCTACCGGTGACGAGCGTGCCGGTCGAGGAGGCCGGGGACCACTTCGGCTGGCTGGGCCACTTCGTCTCGTCCGACCTCACGGGAACGAGCACGCTCACGCAGAAGCGGTTCGGCTGGACACCGACCCGGATCGGCCTGCTGGCCGACCTCGACCACGACTACTACTTCAACCAACCGTCGTAGCGGTCCAGTTGACGAAGGTGGTGAACGCGGCGGGGTCGAGGGTGAGGATCGGCCCCGCCGGGGTCTTGGAGTCGCGGATGGCGAGGATGGGGGTGGGACAGGTGGTTTCGGCGATTTCTACACACTGGCCGCCCTGGTCACTGCTGTAGCTGGACTTCCGCCACTGAGTCCCTGTCGGCATCGCGTTGTTCCCCATAACGTTCCTCCATCACGCGCCGGATCAGCTCCGCCGAGTCTCGAATGGAGAGGGCGGCGGCCTGGAGATGATCGTAACGGAGCGAACAGTCGTTGACAGTGTCCGGGTTGGCAGTCGGATGCCCGCTTCCGTAGCCCTCGGTGTAGACGATGGGCGGATCGCTCGGGAAGCGGTAGAGGTCATACGAGCCTGTCAGTCCCGCGTGCGCTCCCGCCGAGAACGGCAGGATCTGGATGTTGACCCGAGGATTGTCCTCGTACGCCAACAGGCGGGCCAGTTGGTTCCTCATGGTCTTCCGGCCGCCGATCTCCAGATACAGCGCGGCCTCGCTCAGGATCGCCCAGAAGACCGGCGGATTCTCCTTCTCCAAGATGCGCTGACGACCGATTCGTACGGCGGTCCGGTCGTCCAGGTTGCTCTGGTCCAGCGTGCCGAGCACGGCGCGGGCGTACTCCTCGGTCTGGAGGAGACCGAGGACCATGTGCGCCTCGAAGGAGCAGATCTCGACGGCTCGCGCCTCCAGCTCGCCCACCTGGCGGAACCACGCGGGGAGTTGGCTGCGCAGCACCAGATCAAGCAACCTGGTCAGCAGCCCGTCGGTGTCGAGCGCGGCATCCACCCGCCTGCTGAACTCCAGCGTGGGAAGCTTGCGGGCCGTCTCGATCTGGCCGATCAGTGACCCGGTGTAGTTGACGATCTTGCCGAGTTCCCGCTGTGTGAGGCCGGCGGCCTCTCGGTAGCGGCGCAGCTCGAAGCCGTAGTAGTCCAGCGGCGACGCCCCTGGATCGAGGGTGTTGATGTGCACGCGAAGCCCCCTGCCTCCCGACAACTGACCAGAACTGTCCACCCGCGAACGGGTTGTATTCATACAGTTGCCGAGGGTAGCGGCGGGGCGTCAGCCTCGTAGTGTGAATGAACCAACTCCCCCCGCCATGCTGGCCTTTCCCGACCGCCGGCAATACGTCATGCACCTCACCGTGGGTGAACACTCCGCCCGGCACATCCGCCGTATCGTCCGCTCGTTCCTGCTGGAGTGGGGCATGCCGGAGCTGTCGGACGCGGTGGAACTGGCCGTGACGGAGCTGCTCGCCAACGTCGTCCGGCATGTCCCGGGCCGGCGCTGCGGACTGCGGCTGCAACGCCAGGTCGCCGGAATCCGCGTGGAGGTGACCGACGGCTGCCCTGAACTCCCCACCCTGAACCCGGAGTTGGACCCCGAGTCGGAGAACGGCCGCGGGCTCGTCATCCTGGACGCGGTGACCGACAAGTGGGGGGTGTCACCGGCGTCCAGGGGCGGAAAGACGGTGTGGTTCGAGTGCTCGTGAACTCGGGCCGTCAGCCCCCGAGTTCGGCGGTGTCGTCGGCGGGCGGGGTCTTGACGGTCACCTTCTGGTCGATGTCGAGGAAGGTGACGGTCAGGTCGAGCCTGCCGCCGTCGGCGTCGTTCTGCGTGGGATAGGTCTTGCCCCGTACCCGGAACTGCTTGGGGTGGTCGTCGCCGTCGACCCACAGGTCCATGGTCATGGTCCCGTCGACCTGCATGGCCACGAACTGGTCGAGGCTGTCGGTCCGGCGCTGCCAGGCTGCCTTGCCCTTGGCTGCGCTCTGGGCGTCGCGCAGGCCGCGGGTGGTGACCGTTCCCCGGTAGTGCGTGGCCTTCGTGCCGTCGACCGTCTCGGCGCCGATCCTCCGCACGTCCTGGGAGCCCACCATGATCGTGGACTGCACAACCGGGCTCCCCTCCATGGAACCGGGCAGCACGCCATAGGAGTTGTTGTCCGCCGCGCCGCGCCCCCACACGGCCGGCTCGGCCGTGAGCCAGCTCTTGCCGCCCCACTTCGACGTGTCGAGGCCACTGCCGCCGACATAGATCGACTTACCGATGAACCGGATGTCCAACTCGCCGGGCTTACGCGCGCCGGCCACGGTCATCACCATGGTCATGACCGCCGGTTTCGCCTTCATGGACGCCTCGGCCGTCAGCCGCCCCTTCTCGGGCACGGTCCCGCTGACCCGGTAGTGCAGCGAGGTGATGCCCTCGGCCTTCTCCACCGCCTTGGCCACAGCCGCCGAGGGTGTCAGCTCGGCCGAGTCCGCCTTCGCTGAGTCGCCCCCGCAGCCGACCGCTCCCCCACCGAGCAGCACGACGGCGAACGCCACACGCACCGAAATCCCCACAACTCCCCCTGGAATCAGACGTGTTCACGCCAGTCAAGAACACGATCTTATTCAGGACGGCAAATTGGCGCTCAAGCCACGAGCAGTACCGTCGGCTACGACACCGACAACGTCATGGGCCTCAGCGAGGAAACCGGAAAGAAGACGTGCATGAGCCGTCCGAAGCCGCTCGCCCTGGGACGGCGGGCCGCAGGGGTGCTGAGCGCCTACGGCCGACGCATGGCGTCCGTGGCGGTCAGGACCCGGTCCCCCGCGGGCGAGACCTTCCTCTACCGGTAGTTGCGCGGAGCCATCGGTCCGGATGGCTCCCGCCGGAGGGGCCCCCGCGAAAGTGGGACACTTCAACGCCGAGTGTCACACTTTCGCGCCTCACCCCCGGTGGACCCGCGTCCGACGAGTATCGGATCAGCTCCGCATCCCGGCCGCGCCCGTCGCCGGCTCCAACTCGGCGCTGGCCTCCGCCTGTTGTGGCCGTAGCGACCGCGCCCGCGGCCCCTGGAAGACGTACGACAGGCCGAAGCCCGCCGCGACGACCGCCGCGCCGCCCGCCGCGTCCAGTACCCAGTGGTTGCCGGTCGCGACGATCGCGGAGACGGTGAAGAAGGGGTGGAGGAGGCCGAGGGCCTTCATCCACCACTTCGGGGCGATGATCGCGATGACCACACCGCACCACAGGGACCAGCCGAAGTGCAGGGACGGCATCGCCGCGTACTGGTTGGTGAGGGCGGTGAGGGTGCCGTAGTCCGGCTTGGAGAAGTCCTGGACGCCGTGGACCGTGTCGATGATGCCCAGTCCCGGGAGCAGGCGCGGAGGGGCCAGGGGGTAGAGCCAGAAGCCGACCAGGGCGAGGAGGGTGGCGAAGCCGAGGGAGGAGCGGGCCCAGCGGTAGTCGACCGGGCGGCGCCAGTACAGGACGGCCATCACGCTCAGCGGGACCACGAAGTGGAAGGACTCGTAGTAGAAGTTGAAGAACTCCCGCAGGAAGTCGACCTCGAACACCCAGTGGTTGACCGCGTGCTCGATGTCGATGTGCAGGAAGCGTTCGATGTCGAGGATCTGGTGGCCGTGGTGTTCCGCCGTGACCCGGCCGCCCGCGTTGGTGCCGCCCGTCGCCGCGAGGCGGACCTGCTGGTAGGCGGCGTAGGTGACGCGGATGAGGAGGAGTTCGAGGAGGAGGTTCGGGCGGGTCAGGACGCGGCGCAGCTGCGGGATCAGCGGGACGTGCTTCCAGCGGGCCGGAACCGGCTCGGCGTACTCCGTGGGGATCGGCCGCCGGTAGTACTCCGCGGTGCGCGGCAGGAACGGCACGACGGTCGCGGCGGCGAGGGCCATGAGCAGAACGACGTTGTCACGCAGCGGGTAGACGGCCGACATGTTCGGCAGCATCATCTTCGCCGGCAGCGTGACGACGAGGACCACCGCCACCGGCCACACATACCGGTCCGAGGCCCGCTTGCCGACCCGGCCCACCACCGCGAGCAGCACCCACAGCAGCTGGTGCTGCCAGGTCGTCGGCGACACGGCGATCGCCGCGCAGCCGGTGACCGCGACCGCGAGCAGCAGCTGCCCGTCGCGCGCGTAGCCCACGGCCCGGCGCAGGCCCACATACGCGACGACCGCGCCGAGCGCCAGGAAGACACCGATCTCCAGCGGGCCGGTCAGGTCGAGCCGCAGCAGCGCGCCGTGCAGGGACTGGTTGCCGAGGCCGTCCGCCTTGCCGCCGAGGCCGACGCCGGCCATGTGGTGCACCCAGTAGGTGTACGAGTCGTGCGGCATCGCCGCCCAGGCGATCACCACGCTCGCGGCGAACGTCAGCGCGGAGGTCACGGCGGCCCGTCGCCGGTCGGTGAACCACAGCAGCGGCGCGAACAGCAGCACCGTCGGCTGGAGCGCGGCGGCCAGACCGATCAGCACGCCGCTGGCCCGCTCGCCGCGCACCGTGAAACAGGCGAGCAGCACGAGCAGGACCGGGATGACGCTGGTCTGGCCGAGCCAGAGCGTGTTGCGCACCGGCAGCGACAGCATGAGCAGGCTGATCGCGACGGGCGCGGCGAGCAGCGAGGCACGGCGGGTGACAGGCTGCGGCAGGGCCCGGGAGACGACCAGACCGAGCGCCACGACGAGCAGCAGCGTGCCGAAGGTCCAGCCCCAGCCGAGGGCCTGCTCGGCCGCCCGTGTAAGCGGTTTGAGGACGAGCCCGCCGAAGGGGGTGCCGGTGAACTGCGTCGAGTCGTACAGCGAGCCCTTCACATGCAGCACACCGTTCGGCCCGACCCAGGTCTCCAGGTCGGTCAGCCGGTCCCCGCGCGGGGTCCTGAGGACCACGGCCACCTGCCGTACGGCCAGGACCGCGGCCACCAGCCACAGGACCAGGCGCGCCGCGCGCAGCCGTGCCCTGGCCGTCTGGGCGGCACTCGACCCGAAGGCTCCCGCCGCTCCCCCCGGTCGCCCGCTGTGCTCCACGTTCGCCACGCCTCGTAGGCCTCCCGCCCCGCTCGTCCCACGCGTCACACGCGCGGCTGTTCCCTCTGCGAACCCTATGAGGTTCGCACCCCCTGCGGGAGGGACGCAGGCAACCCCCTCTTCACCTGACGGCCGCCCTCCTTTTGTCCGGATGACGATAGTCGGCCCCGGGTTGCCTGGGCACGGCAAATAACCGCGTATCCGTACAGTGAGTGATTGCACACGAACGGGTCGCAACAATTCTCACCCGATTCACGATCACCGGATTCACGAAGGGCACCGGCACATGAGCGAGTCGCAGCTGTGGAACGACGTCGACGACTACCTGATCGGCCACCTCTCCCCGCACGACGAGGTTCTGGAGGCGGCACTCCGCGACAGCGACGCCGCCGGCCTCCCGCAGATCGCGGTGTCCGCCGCCGCGGGCAAACTGCTGCATCTCCTCGCCCGGATCCAGGGCGCCGCCCGCATCCTGGAGATCGGTACCCTCGGCGGCTACAGCACGATCCTGCTGGCCCGCGCGCTGCCCGCCGACGGCCGCCTGATCACCCTGGAGTACAGCCCGAAGCACGCCGAGGTCGCCAGCCGCAACATCGCCCGCGCGGGCCTCGACAAGCTCGTCGAGATCCGGGTCGGCACGGCCCTCGACTCACTGCCCGCACTCGCCGACGAGAACGCTGCCCCCTTCGACCTCGTCTTCATCGACGCCGACAAGGCCAACAACCCGAACTACGTGGAATGGGCCCTCAAGCTCACCCGCCCCGGCAGCCTGATCATCGTCGACAACGTGGTCCGCGGCGGCCGGGTCGCCGACCCGGCCAACACGGATCCGGACGTCCTGGGCACCCGCGCGGCGATCGAACTGATCGGCTCGCACCCGCGCCTGTCGGGCACGGCGATCCAGACGGTGGGCGAGAAGGGCTACGACGGGTTCGCGCTGGCCAGGGTGATCGACTGAGGGCTTTCGCCGAGGCGCTCAACTCCCGTGGTAGAAGCCGACGTTGACGCTGCGCGGCCCGGTGCGGTCCTTGATGACGATCTCGCCGCTGCCACCACGGGGCAACGGGACGCTGCCGCCGTAGCCGACGGTCTGGGCGTACTCGCCGACGATCAGCCGTACTTCGGAGGACGGGTCGGGCTGGGAGCCGCGCAGCCAGCTCACCTGCCAGGTGCCCTCGGGTCCGCACAGGAACTCCAGATGGACCCGTGAGATGAACAGCCAGTCGTCCGGTGTCACCAGCCGGCACACCGACTCGTCGCGGCCCACCCGCAGCACCGCGCCCGGGTCGCTGGGCGCCTCGGCCATCAGCATGCCGGCCGTGGCGCCCTCGTCCGTCCCGGAGACCGAGGCCATGGTGAGTTCGAGCACGTGCGCTTCCCCCTTGAGGTGTCCTTACACAGCCGCCGCATGATAAATCCCCCGGCCGCGCCACGTCCGGCACAATGGAGTCATGACCGAGCGAAAGCCACCGGGGGTGTCCTTCGAATCCTGGGTCGACAAGCAGATCCGGGACGCCGAGCGAGCCGGCGAGTTCGCCCAACTCCCGGGCGCGGGCAAGCCGTTGCCCTCCGGTTCCGACACGACGTACGACGAACTGTGGTGGATCAAGCAGAAGATGGCCCGCGAGGGCATCTCCGTGCTGCCGCCGACGCTGGCACTGCGCAAAGAGGCCGAGGACGCCCTGGCTGCGGCGTACTCGGCCCCTTCGGAGCGGATCGCTCGGCAGATCATCACCGAAGTCAACGTGAAGATCCGCGACATGATGTTCAAGCCGCCGCCCGGCCCTCCGCTGGGGATGAAGCCGTACGACGTGGAAGAGGTCGCACGGGAGTGGCGGGAGCGCCGGGCGGATGACGGGTCCGGTGGACCCGGCGGGTCAGATGTGTAGAAGCCGCTCCGTCAGTTCGCGGTAGTCCCGCAGGGCCAGCCGGAGTTGCTCGGTGTCGTCCGAGCCCTTGGACTCCCAGGAACTGTTCAGGGTGTCACGCCGCCTGGTGACGGCCTGCGTGAGGCGGTCGGCGACCTCCTCCAGGACGTGGGCGGCCTCCTCGACGGCGGCGCGGGGCTCGTCGACGAACCCAGTCACCGCGTGCTGCAGCCGCAGGTTGAACTTGTCGCTCTCGTCGTGCGGCAGCAGGCTCCCGTTCCCGGTGTCCAGCCGGTCGTGCCGCTTGTCGGCGGCGGAAGACGTGGGCGGGGGCTCGGGGGCGTGCACGGGCCGCGTCGACTGCGCCTGCTGGTCGCCCCGGGCCGTCTCGTCACGCTCGCGCGGTGCCGTCTTGTCGGCCAGGCGGTCGCCTTGGCGCGGGGTCGGGGTGACCGTCGTGGCCTCCCGGCGCTCGGCGGTCTTCGCGGGGCCCTGCTGCTGTCCGGCGGTCTTCGCAGGCTCCCGCCGATCGATACCCGTACCCCTCTCCGTACCCGTACCCATACCCGTGTCCGCGCCCTTGCGCTCGTCGGTCGTGTCGCCGTTGGGTCGTGTCACATCGGTCATGCGGCTCAACTTCCCTTCACTGCTTGCCTGTTGAATGAGCCGAACGTGTGGCGTCCGGTGCGCCCGCGGCCACTGCCAGTGCCGGTGCCCTTGTCCTCGCTCATCAGGTCGTCGAAGAGGGCGCGGGCTTCGAGCATGGCCTCGCGCATCTCCTCGGTACTGGCCTGGCTCTCCGGTGCGCCGTTCGCGCGCGTGGTGACGACGCGGTGCACGCGCCGGTAGCCGTGGACGTGGTCCGCGTGGTGCACGGACAGTGCGTCGAACTGCTTCTCGTACTCTTCGACGTCGGGGAAGCCCCGGGCCCCGGCCACCTCGCCGAGCAGCTGGTCGACGTCGGTCATGGACTGGCGGGGCGAGTCGACGAACAGCTCCTGGGCGGCGGCCCAACGGGCCTGGTACTGCTCACGGGCCGCGGGCTCCAACGGCTGCTCCCGCAGCGAACCGTGCTGTTGGACGCGCTCGCCGAGCTCCCGCTCGGCGGCCTTCGTGTCGCCGTCGTGCCGGGCCACGGTCCGGTCGTACTCGGGCCCGAAGCGGCGCTTCAGTCCCGAGCCGCCGATCGCGCCCCGGGAACGCAGCGCCAAGGCCGCCGCGGCAGCGACCACGCCGACCACGATCACGATCAAAACGATGATCACGCCTGTGGACATGAGTGCCTTCCGGGTTCTTGGCCAACCGGCTCTCGTAGCCGGTCGGATCTCGTACCGGGTTGCCGCAACGGCCCCCTTCAAACGACGGCCACCACTCCGGGGATTTCGTGGTGCCGGTGTGTCGATCCGGCGGCGGCCCGATCGACGTACGGGTAAGAACCGATCGAGGAGGTTGTCATGGGTGAGACGGTCAAGGGTGAGGTCATCGCACGGCTGGCCATGTCGCTGGACGGGTACATCGCGGGACCGGAGTCGGGGCGGGAGCATCCGCTCGGGATCGGCGGGGAGCGGCTGCACTCGTGGGTGTTCGGGCTGCGGAGCTTCCGTCGCATGCAGGGCATGGCGGGCGGGGACACGGGCCCGGACGACGAACTGCTCGCCGAGTGGACCGAACGGCCGGGCGCGGTGGTCATGGGCCACGGCATGTTCATCACCGGGGAGACCCCGTGGGGCGACGAACCCCCCTTCCACGCCCCCGTGTTCGTCGTCACCCACCACCCGCGCGAGCCGGTGCTGAAGGAGGGCGGCACGACCTACCACTTCGTCACCGAAGGCCCGCAGCGCGCACTGGAGCTGGCCCGCGAGGCGGCCGGCGACCGGGCCGTCTCCCTCGCCGGCGGCGCCGACCTGGTCCAGCAGTTCATCCGCGCCGGGTGGTTGGACGAACTCCTCCTGCATGTGGTGCCCGTGCTCGCGTGCGGCGGACGGCGCCTGTTCGACAATGTGGGCGACGAGCACATCGAGTGGCGGAAGACACAGGTGCTGGACTCTCCGGGGGTCACCCATATTCGGTTGCGGAAGGCCGACCCGGTCGGCTGACATACCGCCCATGACCTGGACCATCACCCCCGAGCCCTACGACTCCCCGGTCGCCGCCGCGCTCTGGCGGGCGTACTACACCGAGGTCAGCGACCGCTGGTACCTGCTCCACGAGGGGCGGCGGACGGATCCGGCGGAGCTGGAGCGCGAGATCTCCGCCGTCACCGGCGCCGAACTCGCCCCGCCCGGGGGCCAGTTGCTGGTAGCCCGGTACGGGGGCGAACCGGCCGGCAGCGCGGGCGTACGACTCCTCTCCCCGACGACCGCCGAGCTGAAGAGGGTCTTCCTCTACGAGGGGATGCGCGGCCGGGGCGGCGCCGCAAAGCTGGTGACGGCGGCAGAGGAGGCAGCCCGCGACCTGGGCGCCAACACCATCATCCTCGACACCCGCCACGACCTAGTCGAGGCCCGCGCCCTCTACACCCACCTCGGCTACAAGGAAACCGACCGCCACAACAACGACCCGTACGCAGAACACTGGTTCCGTAAGGCCCTGCTCAACCAACGGTGAGGGCCCACCAACTCCCACTGTCCCCACGCGCCGGCCGAGAGGGAGCCGTAGGGGCGCGCCGGTGTCGAGAGCCCCAGCGCGCGGAGGCGCGCAGCGCCGAGCACGGTGGGGCTCTCGACACCGGCTTGAAGCGCCCCGAAGGCGACCGAACCAAAAGAGGTGCGCACGGTGGGGCTCTCGACACCGGCTTGAGGCGCCCCGAAGGCGACCGAACCAAAAGAGGTGCGCGCACGGTGCCTATCCAGCACGGGCTCACCTACCCGGCGCCTACCCAACACCGGCCCAGCTGCGCGACACCTTCCACCACCGGATCCCTCAAAACCCTCAACTACCGCTGATCACCGCCCCGTTGAGCGGCTGCTCCCGATCCGACCCGCACAACTCCGCGTTGAGCTCCTTCACCAGCTGGATCAAATCAGTAGGCCGGTCCGGCCCCCACCAGTCGCCCAGCGTCTCCGCAAGAGACTCCTCACGGGCCTGTGCCAGCCGTTCGGCCACCTCCCGCCCCTGGCCGGTCAGTTGCAGGTCCAGCCCTTCCCGCACCGCCAGCTGCCGCCCCTCGATCTGGCGGACGGCGGCGAGGATGACGGGCAGCGGCACGGAGCTGCGTTCGGCGAGCACACCCGGTTCAGCCCAGCCGTCCCGCCTGATGCGCAGCAGCAGCCAACTCGTCGCCGGCAGAAGGTCGTAGCCCGCTTTCACAGTGATCGTCTTGTAGATCTCGCGGCGGCCTTCCCGCGTGCCGAGCACGGACAGCGCGCGGCACACCTCGTCGTACGAAGACCGCTGAACCGGATTGCTGGCAAGGGTCTCCGTGAGGTCCGGTGCCGTGACCGAGCCGCGCAGCTTGTCCTCCTTGAGGAACCACGCCAGGACGAAGCCGACGAGGGCTACGGGGGCGGCGTACAGGAAGACGTCGGTGATCGAGGACGCATAAGCATGCAGCGCCTCCGGCCGTACCGCGCCCGGCAGTTGGGAGATGCCACGCGGATCGGACTCAAGGCCGTCCGCCGTGACGCCACCCGGCAACGAGGCACCCCGCAGAGCATCCGCAAGCTTGTCCCCCAACCGGCTGGCAAAGATCGTGCCGAAGATGGCGACACCGAACGAGGCGCCGATGGACCGGAAGAAGGTCGCGCCGGAGGTGGCGACGCCAAGATCTTCGTACGACACGGCGTTCTGCACAATCAGCACCAACACCTGCATGACCAGCCCGAGTCCGAGCCCGAAGACAAAGAAGTAGGCACTCATCTCGCCGGTGGAACTGTTCTCGTCAAGCTGATGAAGCAGAAGCAGACCAAGCGCGGTAACACCAGTGCCCGCGATCGGGAACACCTTCCACCGGCCGGTACGGCTGACGATCTGCCCGGACGCGGTGGACGAGATCAGCATGCCGAACACCATGGGCAGCATGTGCACGCCGGACATGGTCGGCGAGATGCCCTGCACGACCTGCAGGAAGGTCGGCAGATAGGTCATCGCGCCGAACATCGCGAAACCGACGATGAAGCTGATGACGGCGGCCAGCGAGAAGGTGCGGACGCGGAACAACTTGAGCGGAAGCACAGGCTCGGCGGCCCGCCGCTCCACCGCAACGAACCCCACCGCCAGCACCACCCCAAGCACCGCCAGCCCCACAATCTGAGGCGACCCCCAGCCCCAGGTCGTACCGCCCAGCGAGGCGACAAGCACCAGGCAGGTCGCGACGGCGGCGATGAGGAAGGTGCCGAGGTAGTCGATGACATGGTGGGTGGACTTGCGCGGGATGTGCAGCGCGGTCGCGATGACGGCGAGGGCCACGACACCGACCGGGAGGTTGATGTAGAAGACCCAGCGCCAGCTCAGGTGCTCGGTGAACAGCCCGCCGAGGAGGGGCCCGAGGACACTCGTCGCGCCGAAGACAGCACCGAACAGCCCCTGGTAGCGCCCGCGTTCACGCGGTGAGACGACATCGCCGACGATCGCCATCGACAGCACGATCAGCCCGCCGCCACCGAGCCCCTGCAGAGCCCTGAAGCCGATCAACTGGGGCATGTTCTGCGCCGCCCCGCACAGCGCGGACCCGACGAGAAAGATCACGATCGCGATCTGGAACAGCCTCTTGCGCCCGTACTGGTCGCCCAGTTTGCCCCACAGCGGGGTCGCGGCGGTCGAGGCCAGCAGATACGCGGTGACCACCCACGACAGATGCTCCAGCCCGCCGAGATCGCTGACGATCGTCGGCAGCGCGGTCGACACGATGGTCTGATCGAGGGCGGCGAGCAGCAGCCCGAGGAGCAGCGCCCCGATGGAGACGAGGACGTTGCCCGACACGTGTTCCTGGGCGGCGCTGCCCCGCCGCGGGGGTTTCTCCGGTGGCTGCGCGTCGTGCACATTCCCTGTCATACCGTGCGCATCGCCGACCATGAAGACCTCCCGAGGCTCTCGTTACACATCCATGGTGATCGGTGTGTCCCGTTACGGCCTGTCGAGTCCGAATGGAAGCAGTCATTCCGGGGGTCGGAGGAGACGGCGTGAAGGAGATCCGCATAACCTCGGGAGTCCGACGGGGAGGGACGAACACGTGAACGAGGCGAAGGGCCACATATGCCCGCAGTGCGGGGCGCCCCGGGCGACCGACGGCTCCCCGTCCTGCACCTGTACCCAACGGGCGTCCGACGCGCTGCGCGACGCGCGCACGGCGGAGGCGGCAGCGGCGGAGGACTTCGACCCCCTGCGGATCAGACCGTATGTGGAACTGGAGGGCAACTCACAGGAGCAGCCCCCCATGCAGGCACCCGCGCCACCCGAGGGTGAGACGCAGCAGTTGCCGGCAGTCGAGCAGACGATGCCACTGCGCGCGGTACCGCCGACGGCCCCGGACATGAACGACCTGAGCCTGTTCGAGGGCGGCGAGGACATCCCGGAACCGCTCGCCGACGGCGACCACCCGCGCCGTCGCCGCCGTACCGTGCTCCTCGCCGCCGCGGGAGCCGTCGTGGCGGTGGTGGCGGCGGCCGGTTTCGCGAGCGGCATGCTCTCGTACGAGACGCCGTCGCGGAACGAGGCGGCCCCGAAGGACGTCCGCGCGAGCGTCCCCACGGCGTCGAAGAGCGCGGCACCGGTGACACCGTCCACGAGCGCCTCTACGTCCGTACAGCCGACGTCGGCGTCTCCGTCCCCGACGCTCAGCGCGAGCACGTCACCGTCGACGACGAGCAGCCCGTCCGCCACGGCGTCACGGTCCCCGGCCTCCAGCCCGACCCCGACGACCAGCGCCACGGCGTCGGGCGCGTCCGCCACCGACCGCCAGGGCAGCAGCACCGCCCCGGTACTGCAACGCGGCGACGAGGGCCCCGAGGTCACCGAACTCCAGCTCCGGCTGGCCCAGTTGAACCTCTACACCGGCCCCGACAACGGCGTCTTCGACAAGCAGGTGCAGTCCTCGGTACGCACCTACCAGCTGGCGCGCGGCATCCAGTCCGACACGCTCGGGGTGTACGGGGCGGCAACACGAGCAAAGCTGGAGTCGGAGACGACCGAGCCGTAACACCGCCCCCTCACTCGCAGAGGCCCAGGCGCCCAGGCGGCCCGCCCCTACCCCACGTACAACCGAATCTCCCCGCCCACGCCCTCCACCCGCACCGCACGCAAATCCCGCACCACCACGTCCGGCCGGTGGAACGCGGCCTGCGGCCCGACCCCCACCACACGCATCCCGGCGGCGCGCCCCGCCGCGATCCCCGCCCCGGAGTCCTCGAAGACGACACAGTCCGCGGGCGTGATGCCCAGTTCGGCGGCGCCCTTCAGGAAGCCCTCGGGGTCGGGCTTGCTGGCGCCGACCGACTCGGCGGTGATCCGGACGTCCGGCAGTTCCAGCCCGGCCGCGCCCATCCGCGCCGTGGAGAGCGCGACGTCCGCCGATGTCACCAGCGCGTGCGGCAGCCCCCGCAGCGAGGCCAGGAACTCCGGCGCGCCCGGGATCGGGACGACGCCCTCGACGTCTGCGGTCTCCTCGGCGAGCATGCGGGCGTTCTCGGCGTGGTTCTGCTCCATGGGCCGTTTGGGCAGCAGCAGCGCCATGGAGGCGTAGCCCTGCCGGCCGTGCACGACCTTCATGACCTCGTCCGCGTTCAGCCCGTGCCGCTCGGACCAGCGCCGCCAGATCCGCTCGACTACGGCGTGCGAGTCGACGAGGGTGCCGTCCATGTCCAGCAGGAGGGCGCGGGCGGTGAGCACGGTGGTGGCCGTCATCGGCAGGCTCCAAGGAACGGAACGGATGAGTGGGTGCAGGATGGCCCCCGGAGGGACTTTGGGTCTGTCCGCCGGATCATGTCGGAGACGCGGGGTCGATGAGGCGCCGCCACTTCCCTCCGACCTGATCCGGCGGACAGACCCAAGTGGCCCCGTCCGCCGGTCAGGGAAAACGGACGGGAGCCACTTTGTTTCTCTACGATACAAAACCGGACCGGCATCGCGCCACCATCCCCGGAAACAGTTCACTCACCGTTCAGCTCGCGCGCCCGCTCAGCCCGCCACGGCCTCCCACAGGCTCCACGCTCCCAGCGCCAGCATCAGCACCGCCGCGACCTGCGTGATCAGCTTCAGCGGCACCCGCTTCATCAGGGCCTTTCCGCCGACGATGCCGAGGCCGGCGACCGCCCACAGCGCCAGCACCGCGCCGAGACCGACGGAGAACGGATCGTCGTAGCGGGCGGCGAGGTTGGCCGTCATGATCTGGGTCAGATCACCGAACTCGGCGACCAGGATGAGCATGAACCCGGCACCGGAGACCTTCCAGAAGGACTGATCCTTGGGCCCCCGGACCTCCTCCTCGTCGTCGCCCTTCTTGAAGAGGAGCACCGCGGCCCCGCCCAGGAAGAGCACACCGGTCACCGCGGCCACGAGCTGCTGCGGGAGCAGGGTCAGCACACTGCCGGCCGCGACCGCCAGCACCACATGCAGCAGGAATGCGGCTGCGACGCCGGCGAAGACGTACGAGGCGCGGTAGCGGGTGCCGAGGACGAGTCCGGCGAGTGCGGTCTTGTCGGGGAGTTCGGCCAGGAAGACGACGCCGAAGACTAGCGCCGTCACACTGATGCTGATCAAGGTTCCTCAATCGGTCGGGTACTGCCCCACCGAGAGTGCGATGACCGTCTGCGGACACCTCGGCACGGCAGCACACGCGGATGGTGCACTGCTTTACCGAAGGTCTCGCTGGCCGATCCATGCGCTTCAACGCAACGGATCTGCCTCCGGGCGCCGGCTCAGACGAGCTGAGCAGTATGTCGACGGTCCGGCGAAGAGCTACTCCCCTTCTGCGCCATTCATAGTACGCGACCGCCAAAGCATTGCATTGTCATGCACACGTCACTAACTTCTTACCGAACGCACACCCGGCCGCAACACGGCACCGCAAGCATTCCTTCGCTCGACTCCAACACCCCCACGCCACAAGGGAGTTCGTATGCCGAAGTTCTACGCGCGTCGACGGCTGAGCATACTCGCGGCTCTTACCGGATTCATAGCCTCTGTCGCGCTCTTCAACGGCCCGACCGCCTCCGCCGCCCTCCCCACCCCCGTCAGCGCCGCCACCGCCCGCACCTACCTCGCCTCGCTCACCGTGGCCACCGAGGTCCGGACCGGCTATGACCGTGACCTGTTCCCCACCTGGATCACGATCAGCGGCACCTGCAACACCCGTGAGTACATCCTCAAGCGGGACGGTACGAACGTCGTCACCAACTCCGCCTGCACCGCGACCAGCGGCAGCTGGTACTCGGTCTACGACGGCGCCACCTGGACCGCCGCCTCCGACCTGGACATCGACCACCTCGTCCCGCTCGCCGAGGCCTGGGACTCCGGCGCCCGCAACTGGACCACCGCCCAGCGCCAGGCCTTCGCCAACGACATCACCCGGCCGCAGCTGATCGCCGTCACGGACAACGTCAACCAGTCCAAGAGCGACCAGGACCCGGCCGAGTGGATGCCCCCGCTCACCTCGTACGCCTGCACGTACGTCCGTGCCTGGGTCCAGGTGAAGTACTACTACGACCTCTCGGTCGACACCGCCGAGAAGGCCAAGCTGACCTCGGTTCTCAGCGGCTGCTGATCTCCCTGGAGATCTAGGCGCCGGCCTCCGTCGTTCCGTACCGTACGGGGCGACGGAGGAAGGTGATCAACCTTGGCCGGACTGCGCCTTGGACCACTGCTTCGCTACGCCGACGGCTCGTCCGCGACCGTGTGGGTCGAGGCGAGCCGTCCATGTACCGCCGAGGTGCGCTGCGCGGACGGGGCCGGCGGCACCGCCCGCACCTTCCAAGTCGCGGGCCATCACTACGCGTTGGTGCCGGTGGAGGGCCTCACGCCCGGGACCTCGACGCCGTACGACGTCCTCCTTGACGGTACGCGGGTGTGGCCGCTGCCCGACTCGCCGTTCCCGCCCCCGGTGATCCGCGTCCCGGAGGCCGACGGAACCGTCCGCGTCGCGTTCGGCTCCTGCCGGTGGGCCGCGCCGCCCGCCGACGACCACGACCCGGTGGGCCCGGACGCCCTGGACACGCTGGCCTCGCGCATCGCGCGCGACCCGGAGGCCGAACGGCCGGACGTACTCCTCCTGTTGGGCGACCAGGTGTACGCCGACGAGGTCTCCGACGCGACCCGCCGCTGGCTCTCCGCCCGCCGCGACCTGAGCGAGCCGCCCGGCGGCGAGGTCGCGGACTACGAGGAGTACACGCGCCTCTACTACGAGTCCTGGCTGGACCCGGAGATCCGCTGGCTGCTGTCCACCGTGCCGTCGTGCATGATCTTCGACGACCACGACGTCATCGACGACTGGAACACCAGCGCCTCCTGGCTCGCCGACATGCGGGCCACCCCGTGGTGGCGCGAGCGGCTGCTGAGCGGGCTGATGTCGTACTGGGTGCACCAGCACCTGGGGAACCTCTCCCCCGCCGAACTCGCCGCCGATCCCCTCTACTTGGCGATCCGTGACACCCCGGACGGCACCGACGAACTCCGCGCCTTCGCCTGCAGGGCCGACGCCGACCCGGCCTCCGTCCGCTGGAGCTACCGGCGCGACTTCGGCCGCGTACGCCTGCTGATGGTGGACAGCCGCGCCGCTCGCGTCCTCGAAGAGCAGAAGCGCGCGATGCTCGACCCCGGCGAGGCCGACTGGCTGCGCACCGAGGCGCTCGCCGAACCCGGTTCCTACGACCATCTCCTCATCGGCACCTCACTGCCCTGGCTGCTGCCGCACCTCATCCACGACGCCGAGTCCTGGGACGCGGCCCTGTGCCGGGGTGAACGGGGCGTCCGCTGGGCCGAGTTCGGCGAGAAGCTGCGGCGGGCCGCCGATCTGGAGCACTGGGCGGCGTTCCCGGACTCCTTCGAGGAGCTGGCGGGGCTGATCGCCGAGGTGGGGTCGGGCGCGGCGGCACCGGCGTCGGTGCTCGTGCTGTCGGGGGACGTGCACCACGCGTATGTCGCGGAGCCCAAGTGGCGTACCGGCGGCCCGACTTCGCGCGTCCTGCAGCTGACCTGCTCCCCCGTCCACAACTCCGTCCCGGCCTACATACGGGTCGGCTTCCGCTTCGGCTGGAGTGCCGTCGCCCGTGGCCTGGGCCGCCGCTTCGCCCGGCACGGCCGCTGCGCCGATCCCTCGGTCAAGTGGCGGAAGACGGGCGGGCCTTGGTTCGGCAACCAGCTCATGACCCTTACGCTGCACGGCCGTTCGGCCCGGCTTCGGTTGGAGCAGGCGCGGGCGGACGGGACGCTGAGGACCGTGGAGGAGTCCCCGCTGACATCCCCGTGACCTCACTGAGGGCATGATGAGGCGGACCGTCCGCTTCCGGTGGGCGGTCCGCTCCATTGCGCCCCACACGCCCGGGAGTCCCCCCTTTGTCTGCAGTGAACGCGTCCGACGACGAACCGGCATCCGTCTCCGTCGCCGTGGTCGGCGCCGGTCCGCGCGGCACCAGCGTCCTGGAACGCCTCTGCGCCTCGGCTCCCGAACTCCTCCCGCCCGGCACCCGGCTAACCGTCCACGTCGTCGACCCGGCACCCCCGGGCCCGGGCCGCGTCTGGCGCTCCGCGCAGTCCCCCGAGCTGCTGATGAACACCGTGGCCTCCCAGGTGACCCTCTTCACCGACGACAGCGTCGACTGCTCGGGCCCGATCCGCCCCGGCCCGAGCCTGCACGAGTGGGCGCCCGCCGAACTGGGCCCCGACGACTACCCCACCCGCGCCCACTACGGCCGCTATCTGGAGTGGGTGTTCGCCCGCACGGTCCACGAGGCGCCGGACTCCGTCGAGGTCGCGACACACCGGGCGAGCGCGATTCGTCTCGACGACACACCCGACGGCCACCAGTCCCTCACCCTGGACAACGGCCGTACCCTGTCCGCCCTTTCGGCGGTGGTCCTGGCCCAGGGCCACCTCCCGACGCTCGGCGACACGACCCAACGGCGCCTCGCCGCCTACGCCTGCCACCACGGCCTGCGCCACATTCCGCCCGCCAACCCGGCCGACGCCGACCTGTCCGCCGTACAGCCGGGCGAACCAGTGCTGTTGCGCGGTCTCGGTCTCAACTTCTTCGACCACACGGCCCTGTTGACGACGGGCAGGGGCGGCTGTTTCGTCCGCGCGGAGGACGGCTCTCTCCGCTATCTGCCCTCCGGCAACGAGCCCCGCCTGTACGCCGGTTCACGCCGAGGCATCCCGTACCAGGCCCGCGGCGACAACGCGAAGGGCCCGCACGGCCGCCACACCCCCCTCGCCCTCACCCCGGAGGCCATAGCCGCCTTCCGTAAACGCGCCGACTCCGGCGAGCCCCCCGAATTCCTCACGGAGATATGGCCGTTGGTGGCGAAGGAGGTGGAAACGGTCTACTACGCCACGCTGCTGCGGACGCTACGGCCGTCCTGGCGCCCGGAGCCGGAGTTCACCGGGCGCTTCCTCTCCGTCCCGCACCGCGATCCCCAAGAGGCGCTGATACTCGACGAGTTCGGAATCCCGGACGCCGAGCGGTGGAGCTGGGACCGGCTGTCCCGGCCGTACCCGGACCGCGCTCTCGCCGCCCCGGCGGCCTGGCGGGACTGGCTGCTGTCGTATCTGCGCGAGGACGCCGGGCAGGCCGCGCTCGGCAATGTGGACGGCCCGCTCAAGGCCGCCCTGGACGTGCTGCGCGATCTTCGCAACGAACTGCGGCTGGTCGTCGACCACCGCGGCCTCGCCGGCGACTCGCGCCGCGACCACCTGGACCGCTGGTACACCCCGCTCAACGCGTTCCTGTCCATCGGCCCGCCCCGGCGCCGTATCGAGGAGCTGGCCGCGCTGGTGGCGGCGGGCGTGGTGGAGGTGCTCGGGCCGCGGCTGGAGGTGCGGGAGGCAGAGGGCGCCTGGGTGGCGCGCTCCGCCGCGATACCGGGCTCGGCGGTGCGGGTGACCACGCTCGTCGAGGCCCGGCTCCCGGAACCGGACCTGCGGCGCACCGCCGACGCGCTGCTCGGCCGGCTGCTGAAGAGGGGCGGGTGCCGGCCGCACACCGTGGACGGTTACGAGACGGGCGGGCTGGATGTGACAGCGCGCCCGTACCGTCTGATAGACCGTCAGGGACGGGCGCACGCACGGCGGTTCGCGTTCGGGGTGCCCACGGAGGGCGTCCACTGGGTGACCGCGGCGGGCGCCCGGCCCGGCGTCGACTCGGTCACGCTGTCGGACGCCGACGCGGTGGCGCGAGCGGTTCTCCGGGCCGCGACGACAGGGCGGACGCCGTCGACCGACGCCCGCCCCTGGACGTATCCGCAGCTCAGGGAGCCCAGCCGAACGGCACGGTGAAGCAGGCCGCGCGGACCTCGCTGCCCGGCATCTCGTGGATCACGACGGAGGACGCCTCGCCCTCCCGGAAGTTCCAGTCGTGCCGGGCGCTCGCCTCACCGGCGCCGTGCTCGTCGGCCGTGAAGCCGAGCCAGACCTCGTTGTCGGCGCTGACGTCGGCCGGGTCGGTGGACGGCTTGTGCTGGAAGTGCCCGCCCGCGGCGGCGGGGTCCGCGCCGCACGGCTTCTGGTGCACATGGACGGCGTACGCGTGCCCCGGCACCATCCCGTCGACCCGCAGCCGTACGGTCGTGGCACCGCCCACCGTCGTCCGCTGGCCGACCTCGATCCACGCGGCGGCGGGGACGAGCTTCGTGTCGTACGTCACCGCCGCCGACGGAACGAGGGCGCCGACCGGCGCGAACCGGGCGTCCGTCCGCATCGAGTAGCCGTCCGGGGTACCGGTGTTGGTGCCGCCGCTCGCCAGTAGGGCCGCGACGACGGCGCCCGCGCACATGCCTGCCACCATGATGTGTACCGTTCCTTACGTTCAGGTGTACTTGAAGCCCCTTTACGTTGCTACGGGATGCGGACCCGCCCCGCCCCTCGGGACGGGCAGCCGAGTGAACAAGCTGTGCCGATCACACGCACCCCCCGTGAATCTCCTGTCCCACCCAGGCGTACGCTGTATGGCTGTCACTGGCCGTCCTTGCCGCGGCCCACGGGGGAGTTCACGGGGAGCCGCGTTGTTCGAGAGTGTGGGGTCGCTGACCGGCAGCCCATGGATCTACGCCATGATCGCCCTGTCCGTGCTGCTTGATGTGTTCCTGCCGGTACTGCCGAGCGGGGTCCTGGTCATCGCGGCGGCCACGGCGGCGGCAGCGGGCACCGGCGCGGCGACCGACGCCGTGCCCGTCCCGCACGAGGTCCCCAGCATCCTGGCCCTGATCGCGTCGGCCGCCGCCGCGTCCGTCCTGGGCGACCTGGTGGCGTACCGGCTGGCCTGGCTGGGCGGCGAACGCCTCGACCACGCCATCTCCCGCTCCCGCCGGCTCACGACCGCGCAGGAACGTCTCGGCCACGCCCTTGCCCGCGGCGGCGGCGCCCTGGTCATCCTGGCCCGCTTCGCCCCCGCCGGCCGCTCGGTGGTGTCCCTCGGCGCGGGCGCCGCCCACCGCCGAGTCCGCGACTTCCTCCCCTGGTCGGCCCTGGCGGGCCTGTCCTGGGCGGCGTACAGCGTGGCACTCGGCTACTACGGCGCCCAGTGGCTGGGGACGACGTGGCTGGCGACGGGCGTGTCGCTGGCGGCGCTGTTCGGGGCGGGGGCGGGGGCGGCGTATGTCATGCGACGGCAGCCGGGGGCGACGGAGGCGACGGCCGCGCCGTAGAGGGCCCCGGGCGCCGGAGCCGTCGCGCCAAGGGGCCTGGGCGCCGGAGCTATCGTGCCGTAAGGGCCGGGCGCCGCAGGCGACCGCCCTTAGGGGCGCGGGGCTGTGACATGTGCGGCTCCGCCGCGTGGGCGCGACCAGCCCCCACCGGCCCGCGCTTTGATCACGGCGCCACCCGCGAAGCGCCCGCACCTCTCACCGCGAAACCCCCCTCACCTCAAGCCCCGCGAGCAGCTCAGCCGTCGCGTCGGCAATCAGATCAACCGCGCGGTCGAAGACCTCGCGATTGTGCGCGGCGGGCGCCCGGAACCCGGAGACCTTGCGCACGTACTGCAGCGCGGCGGCGCGAATCTCCTCCTCCGTGGCCTCGTCGGGCAGGGCGGGCGGTCGAAGAGTCTTGATACTGCGGCACATACGTCCAGTCTCGCGCCCCGGAAGCGATACCGCCGCCACTCCCCCGAACACACCTGCGATGATCCTGCCGAGGCGGCCACCGTCACCCTGCACGGGGCCGACCGACGAGAGGACCGACAACATGGCGAACAACGAACTCACCGTGGCCGTACTGGGCCCCGGCGGCGTGGGCGGCCTGCTCGCGGCGCTGCTGTCCCGGGCCGGCCACCGGGTGATCTGCCTGGCCGGAGCAGAAACGGCCGCGACCCTCCGCAGCAACGGAATCCGGGTCCGCAGCGCCCCCTTCGGGGACTTCACGGCACCGGTGGAAGCGGACACGGAACTGCGCGAACCGGTCGACGCCTGCCTGATCACGGTCAAGGCGACGGCACTCGACCCGGCACTGGCCCGCGTCCCCGCGACCGCACTGGGCGACGGCCTCCTCGTCCCGTTCCTGAACGGCGTCGAACACCCGGCCCACCTGCGCGCCCACTACCCGCCCACCCAAGTCGCCCCCGCGATCATCCGAGTCGAGTCAACTCGCGTCGCCCCCGGGGTGATCGAGCACGGCAGCCCGTTCGCGGAGATCGACGTCACGGGCGACCCGGTCCCCCGCGAACGCCTGGAGGCACTGGCAGCCGCACTGCGCGCAGCCGGCCCCACGACCCGGGTCCTGCCCGACGAGACAGCGGCACTCTGGGCCAAGATGACGTTCCTGGCCCCACTGGCCCTCCTCACCACCCGGTACAACCTCCCCCTCGGCGACGTACGCACGCGCCACCGCGAGGAGTTGACGGCCCTGCTGGAGGAGACGGCGGCGGTGAGCCGCTCCTACGGCGGCCCGTCCGACCCGGCGGGAGCGCTGGCCCGCTACGACACGTTCCCTCCGGGCACCAAGTCCTCGATGCAGCGCGACGCGGAGGCCCACCGCCCGCTCGAACTGGACGCGATCGGCGGGGCGTTGCTGCGGGCGGCGGAGCGGCACGGGATCGCGGTGCCGGTGGCGGCAAAGCTGGTACGGGAGTTGGGCACACCGGGCGCCAACTGAACCGCGCCTCAGGCCCCGAGGTCGAGCCGCCAGTCGTTCGAGGTGAGCCAGTGCCCCTTGGGGTACTCGAACTCCACCTCGCCGAGCAGGGTGAACCCGGCTTTCCGGCAGACCGAGTTGGACGCGTGATGGCCGACGCTCGGAAAGGCGTGCACATGCCGGTTCCGCCCCGCTGCCCGTGCCGCTTCGATGACGGCGCGGGCGGCGAGGGCGGCAAGCCCGCGCCCCTGGAACGCGGGCAACACCCCCCACCCGGTCTCCCACACCGGTTCACCCCGCCACTCCCGCTCCCAGTACCCGATCGAACCGACGGTCTCCGCACTCCCCGCCGACTCGACCCGGTACATGCACCCCAACTCCAGCCCGACGTACCGCCGATGCCGGGCCTCGATCTGCGCCTCGGTCTCGGGACCCCCCAAGTGCTCGGTCATCTCAGGGCTGTTGAGCCGACCCAACAACCAGAAGTCACTGTCCGCCCACGGCCGGAGCCGCACCCGTTCCACGTCCATGCCGACCACAGTAGGCAGCCCCACTGACACCGCCAGGTTCCTCGGCCACCATGGCCGCCCACACCCGTTCGTATGAAGTCCCGGAAGGAACTCGCGACCCAAATTCGAACAGGCGTAGCATTAGCGCGTGGCAACGACCTACGACTTCCCGAGTGACCTCCTCGCCGGTCAGGAGGAGCTGCATCAGGTCCGGGCCGAGCTGGCGACCCTGCTGAAGCGGCTGCCCTGGTCGGTCGAGCCCCTGGACGGGTTCAGCGACACGGGCGGCTGGCGCAAGGTGGAACGGCCCGCCTCCCCGGGCTGGACGCCCGACGAACAGGCCGAGGTGGAGAAGCTCCGGCAGCGCGAGCACGAACTCGCGGTCTTCGTCAGCGGCCACCGCTTCTGGACGGAGGTCACCGCGGCGGAGCGCGTGGAATCACGGATGAAGCTGAAGCACGCCCACGAGGCGCCACCGGTGGACGAAAAGGCGGACAATGGGTGAGTTAAGCCTTATATCGCCGAAACAACCGAGAGGCGGCGACCGATCATGGCCGACCACCCGCACGCACTCCTCGTCCGCAAGGGCTACGACGCCTTCGTCCGCGGCGACATGGACACCCTGCGCTCACTGATGTCCTCGGACGTCACGCACCACGTTCCCGGTACCCACCCGCTGTCCGGCGACTTCAAGGGTCTGGACGCGACCATCGACATGTACGGTCAGCTCTTCGCGCAGACGAACGGCACCCTGCACGTCGAACTGCGCAACGTCCTTGTCGACGGCCGGGGCCACGCGGTCACACTCCACCGCATCACGGCCGAGCGCGACGGCAAGCGCATCGACGAGACCGGCGGCATCGTGTTCCGCATCCTCGGCGACAAGATGACGGACCTGGACGAGTGCGTCGAGGACATCGACAAGGCGAACGAGTTCTGGTCCTGACCCCGCCGTCCCCGAACTACGGCTTGCGCAGCGCCCGTTGGGCCAGCGCCAGGGCAGCGACAGCCCCGGCGACTCCCACCACCCCCACGACCGGCACCCCGCCGAAACGGACCCCGGTGCCGGTCCCCGCCCCGTCCCCGACCGCCCAGAAGCCGCGCGTCGCACGCCACGACAGCACCGACCACCGCGACTGCGCCGACAGCACGGAACCCGTACTGAGCCACGAGCCCGCCGAGACCACCGACAGCGCCGAACCGATCGACCCGGCCGACAGCGAGCTCCCGATCGACCCGACGGACAGGGCCGACCCGACGGACCCGATGGACAGCACCGACCCCACCGAACCGATCGACAACACCGAGTCCTTCGACCACAGGGACAACACGGAGCCCGAGGGCGTGGCGCCAGGTTGAGTCATGAGCCCATCCTGCCCACCGCCCCCGAAATCCGCGAGCGCCTTCCGGTACCTTCCGTAGAATCCCGCGCGTGACCGGAAGCGTCGTGCTGTGGGACTTCGACGGAACCCTGGCCTTCAGGGACGGCATGTGGCGCGGCTGCCTGGTGGAGGCGTTGACCGAGGTCGCACCCGGTCACGGCGTGGCCCGCGCCGATCTGGCACCCGGGCTGCACGACGGATTCCCCTGGCATCGGCCCGAGACCGGGCATCCCGCCCTCAACACCCCTGACACCTGGTGGGACGCCCTTCATCCGCTCTTCGTGAAGGCCTACGTCGGCGCGGGCGTCGACGCCGAACCGGCCGCCCGCGCCGCGCGGGGCGTACGGGCGCACTACACCGACGCGACCCGGTGGACCGTCTTCCCCGACACGACCGCCGCGCTCGCGGAACTGACCGCGGCCGGCTGGCGCCACGTCGTCGTCAGCAACCACGTCCCGGAACTCGACGGCCTGCTACGGGATCTCGGCCTCGCCGGACACTTCGCGACCGTGGTCAACTCCTCGCTGATCGGCTGGGAGAAGCCGAACCGCCGGATCTTCGAGACGGCCCTGGACCTGGCCGGGGATCCCGAGCGGGTCTGGATGGTCGGCGACAACCCGATGGCCGACATCGCCGGAGCGCAGGCCCTCGGAATCCCCGGCATCCTCGTCGACCCGGCCCGGGACGGGCTGCGCGCGGCTGTGCGGCGCATCCTCACCGGCTGCTGAGAAGGCTCACCGAAGACAAAAGACAAAGGCCCAGGTCACCGGATTCACACCGGCTGACCTGAGCCTCTGACCTGCTACTGATCCTGGTGGGCGCGGACGGTTTCGAACCGCCGACATTCGCCTTGTAAGGGCGACGCTCTACCCCTGAGCTACGCGCCCAGGACGATTCGACAGCCTACATTGCCAGGGGGCCTGTCCTGCAAACCCGTATCCCCACGGAGATGTGCCGGGGGTTTTCCCCACCCCGAGTCCGGGAGCGCGCCGGATGCCCCTCAGGAGCGTCGCTCCCTACGGTCGAGGGGAGCCGTAGGAGTCACCGGGACTCCGCGACCGTCCCAGGGGGAAATCGCCGTGACCCGCACCCGCAGCACCCGCCGTGTCCTCACCGCTACCGCCGGTGTCGCCCTGCTTCTCACGGGTGCCACCGCGTGCGCCGGTGCCTCCGCCGGTGACGACAAGCATCCCGATCAGCGGACCTTCGCGCTGTCCGGCCGTACCCTCACCATCGACTCGGACGACTCGGCGCTCGAAGTCGTCGCCGCGGACTCCAACCCGGCGGGGAAGATCGAGGTCACCCGGTGGTGGCAGGGCAGCGTGGCGCTCGGTTCGGATCCCAAGGTGACCTGGGCCATGAAGGGCGACCGGCTGGTGCTGCGGCTGAAGTGTTCCGGGGTGATCGCCGACTGTTCGGCCAAGCACCGGATCGAGGTGCCGCGCGGGGTCTCCGTGAAGGTGGAGGACGGGGACGGGAGTGTGCGGGCACGGGGGTTCGAGGACGCGCTGAGTGTGCGTACCGGCGACGGTTCCGTGCATGTGACCGACTCCACGGGGCCGCTGACGCTGCACACCGGGGACGGGTCCGTGCACGCCGAGGTGTCGTCCCGGGAGGTGCGCACGACCACCAGCGACGGGTCGGTGCATCTGGAACTCGGGGCCGTACCGGATCTGGTGGAGTCCCGCAGCGGCGACGGGTCGGTGACGATCACGTTGCCGAAGGGCGATGGCACGAAGTACCGCGTGACGACCAGGACCGGGGACGGATCGGTCGATGTGTCGGTGCCCCGGGACTCGTCGAGTTCCCATGTGGTGAGCGCCCGTACGAGCGACGGGAAAGTCACGGTGCGGAACGCGAACTGACCGGCCCGTGTGTTCGTCCTCTACCGGTGGGAGAATGACAACGGTCAGGACGCAAGACACGGGAGAGGGATGTGACGGCGACACCTGCGCAGCCGTATTCGCCGCTCACACGGCCCCGGCGCGGTTCCGCAGCCGCCCGTGCCGCCTTCGACACCCTCACGCTGATGAGCCTGCCGCTGCTCGCCGCGCCGGCGCTGGCCGCCGCGTTCGCGGGCGGTGGCACCCGGCGCTGGTTCGGCGGGCGGGCGGAGAGTCAGCGGGCCGAGGCGCAGGCGGCGAAGGACGCCGCCGCCGCGGCGTTCTACGAGCTGGACACCGCCCAGCGGGATCTGCGGATCTCGATAGACACCATCACCGCGGTCGACGCCTCGCCGGCCGCGCGCCGCGCGGTGACCGACTTCGAGGCGCTGGGCCGGCGGATCGACGAGGCGAGCGGCCGGTACATCAACGCCGTCGACGCGCACGACCTCGACCGCGACGACCTGGAGGCCGCCGCCGCGAACCGCGCCCGCGCCGAGCTGACCGCCGCCAAGGACCAACTCGGCCAGGTCAAGCAGGAGTTGGACCGGTTCGAGAGCGGGCTCGGGCCGCTGCTCGGCAAGGCGGAGACACAGCTCGCGCGGCTGGCGCCGGCCGTGGAGCGGGCCCGGCAGGCGCTGCTGGCCGCGAGCAACGCGCTGGACGCCGTAAGGGCGTCGGGGCTGCGCGCCGACGATCTCGCCGGGCGGCTCGCCAAGCTCGGGCCGGAGCTGACGAAGCTGAACCAGGGCGCCGGGCAGCACGGGGTGCCGCAGACGCTGGAGCGGGCGACGCAGGTCGCGCGGGAGGCGGAGGCCATCACGGCCGAGGCCGGTCAACTGCCCGAGCGGGCCGCCGAGATCGACCACCGGCTGGTGTCGCTGCGGACCCGCGCGCAGGCGCTGACCACCCGCGCGGGGCAGGTCGACCCGGTGCTGAGCGAGCTGCGGCGGCGGTTCTCGGCCGCCTGCTGGCAGGACCTCCAGCACGTGCCCGACCAGGCCGGCGAGAACGTACGGCAGGCCGAGCTGAAGCTGAAGGAGGCGCAGGCCGCGCGGGACGCACAGCGCTGGCCGGACGCCACGTCACTGCTGTCGACGGTACGGGCGCTGCTGAACACCACCGACGAGGCCGTGTCGGCGGCCGGTGACCGGCTGCGGCGGCTGAACGCCGTACAGAAGGACCCCCAGCAGGAGATCGACCGCACCCGCTTCGCGATCCGCGACGCCCAGCGCCTGGCCATGTCGGGGCGGACCACACCCGAGCCGCGGCACGCCCGTCCGCTCGACGACGCCGTGGCCCGCCTGGACCGCGCGGTCGCCACGCTGGAGGGCCGCCACCCCGACTACTGGCACTTCCTGACCGAGACGGAGGCCGTACGGCAGACGGTCGCGCGGGTGGTCGGCCAGATCCGCGAGGAGCGCGGGACGCCCGGGCACAACTGAGGCCCCTCTCCTACGGCACGAAGGCCTCCCGCAGCACATCCCGCACCGAGGTCGGCAACCGGATCAACCTGCGACGGATCATCGGACTGTGGCGGTGCTCGACGTCCGGGGCGCGGGCCATCGGCCGCTGTCGCGGTACGGTGTGCGGCAGTCGATCGCCCGTTCTGTGATCGCTGACCAACAAGGCTGACCAACAAGGGGGTTTCATGAATCACCGCCGCCCGCTCCACCGTCGAAGACTGATCGCGATATCGGTCGGTTCGGCGGCTGCGCTGGCCGTCGCGTTGGGTGTGGGGCTGACGTCGGCGATGGCCACCGGGACGCCGTCCGCAAAGCCTGCGGCCACCGCGTCCTCGTCCGCCCCGAGCACGCCCTGGGCGCCCGAGAACGACGAGGCGCCGCTGGGCAACCAGAAGGCCGTGCACCCTCAGACTCTCGCGGCCGACCGCAAGGCCGCGTCCGCTCTGCAGCTCAAGATCCCCGCACCGAGCGGGAAGTACAGCGTGGGCATGGTCGGTCTGCACCTCGTCGACAAGACCCGTACAGATCCGTACGTGTCCAGCAGCACGTCCCGCGAGCTCATGGTCTCGCTCTGGTATCCGGCCACCGCCACGTCCGGGCACTATCAGGCGCCGTGGATGCCGTCGATCTCCGGCGCCCACTTCCTCGCCACGCGCGGGTTGTCGCCGCAGCTGGTGACCCTGCCGACCACGGCGGGTCATGTTCTCGCCCCGGTGAACACCACGCTCGGCAAGCTGCCCATCCTGCTGTACTCGACCGGGCTGCACTCGGACCGTGCGATGGGCACCGCGCTCGTCCAGGATCTCGCCAGCCGCGGCTACCTCGTCGTCACCGTCGACCACACCCACGACGCCAACGAGGTGCAGTTCCCCAGCAACCGGCTTGAGACCAACAAGATGCCGTCGGGCACGCACTCCTCCGACACCCTCAAGGTGCGCGCGGCCGACATCAAGTTCGTCATCAACCAGCTCAAAACGCTCAGCACGGGCGGCAACCCGGACGCCGGCAAGGCCACGCTCCCCACCGGGCTGACGAAGTCGGTCGACATGACCCGTATCGGGATGTTCGGCTGGTCGCTGGGCGGCGCGGCGGTCGTCAACGCCATGCAGCTCGACAGCCGTATCGTCGCCGGCGCCAACCTGGACGGCCAGTTCTTCGGGACGGCGCCGAGCAAGGACCTGAAGCGCCCCTTCATGCTCTTCAGCTCCGCCAACCACAACCGCAACAACGACGCGTCGTGGCGCACGCTGTGGTCGCACCTGAAGGGATACAAGGTCGACATCAAGCTCAAGGGCGCGGCGCACCTGTCCTTCAGCGACAACGAGTGGATGCTGGCCCAGGAGGCTCAGCTGCTCGGGCTCTCCAAGGCGCAGCTCCAGCAGCAGTACGGCACGATCGACCCGACCCGCGCGATCGCGGTCCAGCGCGTCTATCTCGCGGCCTTCTTCGACCAGGAGCTGCGCAAGCAGCACAGCACCCTGCTCGACGGGACCAGCAGCAAGTACCCGGAGATCTCGTTCGTCCCCTGACCTGACGACTGATCAGACATCCGGCATCCGAAGGGCGGATCCCGTTCGCGGGCCCGCCCTTCGGCATGTCGGGAGTGATGGTGGCCCGGTATCTGCCGGCCCGCCGCCCAGTGGTCCGTTCACACGTACGACACTGGGATGATTGTGTGATGGTAATGTGATGACGCAGGGCTAGAGTGTTTGACTGGTCGAACATTCAGGCGCCCGGCGCCAGTTGAGGAAGGATTCCCTGCCCTGCCCTCCGCTCCCCGGGCGCCGCGCCGACACCGCATCCGCCGCCGCGCCGACATGCCGATACTTGGCGGGGTGCGCCCGCCGATCGCCTCACTCGTCGTACTTCTGCTGGTGGTCGCCACCCTGACCATGATCGCCCTCGACGGCATCCACGCCGGGCGGGTGCCGCAGGCCGCGTTGGACGGGGAGCAGCAGATCGCCGCGGACACCTCGCTGTCGATGCGCACCACGATCGACGCAGAGGCGCGCACGGTACGCCGTACAGCCGACGCGTACCCGGCGACAAGCACCTCGACCCCCGCGACCGCACTCAAAGGACTGACTTCTGCCAAGAAGGCGATCCTCGGCGGTGTGCTGCTCGACCCGCACACCGGCAAACTCCTGGCGGCCGGCGGGAAGACCGTGCAGCTGGCCGGCGTGAACGTCGTCAAGGCGGCGTCCGGGCACGGGGCGATCCCACCCCGGCTGGTGACCTCGGCCGGCACGCGGCAACTGCTGTACTTCGCCAGGCTCACTCTGCCCGCGCAGCAGGAGGACGCCAACCAGGACCAGAACCAGGTCCTGACCCAACGGCGTTGGCTGCTGGTGGTCTCCGAGGCGCTCCCCGCCCCCACGGTGTACGGCGACGGACGCACCGCCCAGTTGCTGGACGCGAGCGGCACCGCGCTCGCCACCAAGTCCCACGGCACGGCGTCACCGGCCGCCGCCGAGGGCGGTCTGCCCTCGGCGGCGAGCCGCGCGGCGAAGGAGTCGGCGCGTGACACCGACGCCTCGGGAAGCCTGCTGGGCGCCGCCACGGGCAGTGGGCGCACGGTGGCCGGCTGGGCCCAGGTCGCTTCGACGACCGGTCCGGGCGACACCGACGACCTCGGTCTTGTGGTGCTCACTCACCGCGCGGTGTCCGCCACGACCACCGCCGTCGACTATTCGGGCTTCGCGCTCCAGGCAGCGGGGGCGCTGGCCCTGCTCGCGCTGCTGCTCGGGCTGGCCCTGCACTACTCCCTGCAGCGGCCGCTGCTGCGGCTGTACCTGTCCGCCGGCCGCCTGGCCCGCGGCACGACCGAGGACGGGCCGACCGCGTGGGAGGAGCTGTCCCGGCCGGTGCCGGTGCACGGCTTCGGGGAACTGGCGCGGATCGGGCGGGCGTTGGAGTCGCTGCGCCGACAGCTGCTCGGCGAGAGCGGCCCGCAGGAGTTCCCGGCCCGGCGCGGACCGGGTTACCGGGCGCTGGCCGTGGTCGGCGTGCTGGTGGTGGTCTGCTGGACGGTACCGATGATCTTCGTGCTGAACCGGGCGGACACCGCGACCGCGGTTCCGGCTCCGGTCCTCGCCGTCCAGCAGACGCGCACCGAGATCGCGTCGAACCGGATCCGGCAGTCCCTCGACCAGCTGTACACCGACCTGAGCGACGCGACCGCGAGCCTGCCGGGCACGAGCAGGGCCGCCCAGGCCAAGGTGCTGCGGCACACCCTCACCGACCACAAGCAGTACCGCTCGCTGTATCTCCTGGACCGCTCGGGCCGCATCACGCTGCGCGTGGGCGACACACCGCTGCGCACCCTCGTCCACGTGCCCGACGGCGGCGGGATCACCACCGTCAACGCCTCGGGCCGGATCCCGGCGATCGCCGCCTACGCCCAGGTACCGGCCGCCAAGGGCAAGGCCCCGGCGGCCGGGGTGGTCCTGTTCGGCGAGATCGACGTGAAGGCGCTCAACTCCATCCTGCCCAGGCCGAAGCTGGGCAGCGTCTGGGTGACGGACGACGACGACAAGGTGCTGGCGGCGAGTGTGGGCTACCGCGCCTTCCAGTCCCTGCCCGACTCCGGCCTGAGCCGTCTCGCCCGCGCCACCCAGGGCGCCCCGGGGACCGCGGGCACCGCGGTCTCACGGGTGCTCCACACGTCCTCGGGCCCCTCGGTCGACGCTGCCGCGCCGCTGGCACAGAGCGGCCCGACGGCCCGCCTCGGCTGGCACGTGGTGACCGCGGAACCCGCGGCCGCGCTCCAGATTCCCGCGGTGCAGGCCGAGCAGCGCACCATGCTCGCGGGGATCCTGGGCCTCACCATGGGCTCGGCCTGCCTGGGCTGGCTGTACGTCGTGGTGATCCGGCCGCTGCGCTCGGTCGCGGTACTCGTCGAGCGGCTCGCCGGCGGAGACCGCCGCACCGTGCTGCACCCGGTCAACCACGACGAGATCGGCTCGGTCACCCGCAGCCTGGAACTGATGCGCCAGGCCCTGGCGGAACGCGACCGGGCGGACAGATCCAGCCACGCAGCCGGGCCCTCCCCGTCCCTGCGCCAGACCACCCTCCAGCGGTAGTAAGGACGGAATCGACGTGCTCTTCCTCTACGTCATAGTCCTGCTGTGCTGCGCCGGGCTGTGGATCGCCGGAATCGTGGAACAGCGGCGGCACTTCGCCTCGCTGGCACAGATACCGACGCGGGTGCTGGTCAACGGCATCCGCGGCAAGAGTTCGATCACCCGGCTGTGCGCGGGCGCGCTGCGCGGCGGCGGCCTGGTCACGGTGGCCAAGACCACCGGCACCGCGGCCCGGTTCATCCATCCGGATGCCACCGAGGAGCCGGTGTACCGCAAGTTCGGGCTGGCCAACATCGTCGAGCAGATCGGCATCGTGCGGCGGGCGGCCACCTACCGGCCGGACGCGCTGGTGATCGAGTGCATGGCGGTGATGCCCGCGCTGCAGGAGATCAACCAGGAGAAGCTGATCCGTTCCACGATCGGCGTGCTGTGCAATGTCCGCGAGGACCACCTGGAGGAGATGGGGCCGACGCTGGACGATGTCGCCCGCTCGCTCTCCCGCTCGATGCCGGTGGGCGGGGTGTGCGTGACGGCGGAGAAAGACCGGCTGCACATCCTCCAGGAGGAGGCCGACAAGCGGAACTGCCGTCTGATCGCGGTCGATCCGGAGTCGGTGACCGACGCCGAGCTGCGCGGCTTCAGCTGGTTCACCTTCAAGGAGAACGTGGCGATCGCGCTCGCCGTCGCCGAACTGCTCGGCGTGGAGCGGCAGACCGCGATGCAGGGCATGTGGGACGCGCCGCCCGACCCGGGCGTGCTGTCTGTGGAACGCTATGTCACCCCCGAGGGCAAGCAGCTGCGGTTCGCCAACGTCTTCGCGGCCAACGACCCCGAGTCGACGCTGATGAACGTCCAGCAGCTGGAGGATCTGGGCGCGATCCGACGGCCGGTCGGCGTCGTCATCAACTGCCGCCCGGACCGGGTGGAGCGCAACGGCCAGATGGGCGCGATCGTGCCCGACCTCGGCGCCGAGACGGTGTTCCTGATCGGCCACCCGACCAAGAGCGCCCGCGACGCGATCCCGGCCGGCTTCACCGGGCGGGTGGTGGATCTCGGCGGCGACCGCCGGGACCCCGAGGAGGTGACCGAGGCGATCCTCGCGGAACTCGGCCCGAGCTCCTCGCTGGTGGCGATCGGCAACATCCACGGCCAGGGCGAGCTGTTCCTGGAATGCCTGGCCGAGCTGCCGCTGGACGACTCCGAGGACCACCTGTTCGACGCCGTACCCGCCGGCGACGGCCTGGACCAGGAGACCATGCAGATCGTGTTGGTCCGGCCCCAGGTCGCGACGGCCCGGCCGCCCGAGCCGGAGCCGTACAGCTGGGTGGCACCGCTGGAGACGACCCAGAGCATCCACATCCCGAATCAGCGCGAACTCGCCCGCCAGTTCGCCGCCCGCCAGAGCCGGCCCGACAGCCAGAGCGCCACAGACGACCCGCGTTACTCCTACGATCAGTCCCAGTCCCCGAGGAACCCGTGATCCCCGCCAACCTCACCGCCCAGACCGCCGCGCTCGGGATCGCCCTCGGGCTGGTCTTCTCGCTCGTCTGCTACCTGACCACCAACCTCTCCCCCGGAGGGATGATCACCCCGGGCTGGATCGCCCTCACGCTCCTCACAGACGTGCAGATGGCCGGGCTGATGGTCGCTGTAGCGGTACTCACGTACTTCACGACGAAACTGCTGCAGCGCACGGTGATTCTCTACGGCAAGCGGCTGTTCGCCGCCGTGGTGCTGAGCGCGGTGCTGATACAGACCACCGTGATGCTCGCCCTCAGTCACGAGTTCCCGCTGCTGTACACATCTCAGACCCTTGGCTTCATCGTCCCGGGTCTGGTCTCCTACCAGATGGTCCGTCAGCCGATAGCGGCCACACTCATCTCGACCACGGCGGTGACGCTGGCCACGTACGTGGTGCTGGTCTCCGGTCTCCTGATCGGCGTCCTGCCCACCGGCTGACTCGCCCCCTCTCACCCCCGTACTTCCAGGAGGAACGGCCATGCACTCCCACTCCGCCGGCAGACGCAGCCGCCCGACCCGCCGCGCCCTGCTCGGGACGATCGCGGGCGTGGCGGCCGCCGGGGTGGCGGGCGGATACGCCTGGAACCACCTGGAAAACGGCAGCGACGACAGCGTCGGCACCGCCGCCGACGGCGCGGGTACCGGCTCGAACACCGGGAAGCAGACCTTCGAGCGGCTGTCGGCCCCCGACCGCACCGTGGTCCGCGGCTCCGACGGCGGCACGCTCGCCACGTTCACCGACGGAGCCCGTACGGCCGTACTCACCGGGCCCACCCGCACCTTCAGCGAGCGGCGGACCACCGAGGCCAAGGTGACCACGGAGGCCTGGGTGCGGGTGCTGCCGCACACCTGGCAGGCGGGCATGGAGAAGGCCGCCTGGTTCAAGACCTGGTTCGGCAAGACACTCGGCGACACCAGCCCGGACGTCTTCGCGGTGGCCTTCCAGTACAGCAGCGCCGGAGCGGCCGACAAGCACAACTCCGACGACGTGCGCTACGCGGGCACCGCACACTTCGGCCCGCGCAATTCCAAGGTCGCCAACCCGCTGGACTTCGCCTACTACGACGAACAGTCCGACTTCTACGACTATCTGGGCGTCCCCTGGGACTTCCCGGACGGCACGCGCGTGCAGCCGGAGCAGGCCCGCTACGGCTGCGTCGACTGCTCCGGCTTCCAGCGGCTGGTGTGGGGCTACCGCATGGGCATCCCCATGCACAACACCAACACCAAGGGCACCGGTCTGCCGCGCCGCGCCTTCGCCATCGCCGCCTACGGTCCCGGCCGCCTGGTGATCCCCCACACCGGCACGAAGCAGGCCACCGACCTGAGCATCCTGCAACCCGGCGATCTGGTCTTCTTCGCCATCATCAAGGACCGGCCGGACTTCATCGACCACGTGGGCATCTACATGGGCCTCGACGACCAGGGCCGCCACCGCTTCTACTCCAGCCGCTCCGCCGCCAACGGCCCGACCATGGGCGACCTGTCGGGCCACGCGCTGCTGGACGGCACCGACTTCTACGCCCGCGGCTTCCGGTCGGCCCGCCGCCTGTGATCCCGCCGCCGGCACACCGCAGCCCCACCTGACCTGCTGACCCGAGGACCACTGCCATGACCGCCATCTCCGCCGCCCGGCCCACCGGAGCGCACCGAGGCCGCCGGGCGGCGAACCGCCGAACCGGCCCGCCGGAAGACGCCCCGCGCTGGGAACGCCCGGCACTCGCCGCGGTGCTGGCCGTCGCCACGGCGCTGTACTCCTGGGGCATCGGGCACGCCGCGCTCCACCCCTTCTACGGTGCGGCGATACGGTCGATGGCCGGCGGCTGGCGTGCCTTCTTCTTCGGCGGGCTCGACACCCAGGGTTCGATCAGCATCGACAAGCTCCCCGGCGCCTTCTGGCCCGACGCCGTCTCCGTCTGGCTCTTCGGCCCGCACACCTGGGCGGCCGCTCTTCCGCAGGTCGTCGAGGGCGTGCTGACGGTCTGGCTGTTGCACCGCATCGTACGGGCCTGGGCCGGGCCGTTCGCCGCGCTGATCGCCGCGCTGACGCTCACCCTCACCCCGGTCACCGTGGTCCTCAACCGGGCCACCATCCCGGACACCGCGCTCACTCTGCTCCTGGTGGCGGCCGCCGGAGCGCTGCAGAAGGCGGTGCGCACCGAGCGGCTGCTGCCGCTGATCACCTGCGGGATCTGGATCGGGCTCGCCTTCCAGGCCAAGATGCTGCAGGCGTGGCTGGTGCTGCCGGTCTTCGCCGCCGTATACCAAATCGCCGCGCCCGGCACGCAGTTGAAGCGGGCTCTGCGCTTTCTGCTGGGCGGTGCGGTCGCGCTGGCGGTCTCCTGCTTCTGGGTACTGATCGCCTGGGTGACACCGGTCGCCGACCGCCCGTACCTCGACGGCACGTCCGACAACAATCCGTTCGCCCTGGTCTTCGGCTACAACGGCCTGAGCCGCTTCAGCAGCGATTCCACCGCGTTCGGCGCCGTCGCCGGCACCGCCAACAGCCGCACCACCGGCAACACCGGCTGGAACATGCTGATCAACGACACGGTCGGCCCGCAGGTCGCCTGGTTCCTGCCGCTCGCCGTGCTCGCCGCGGTCCTGGGCATCGTCTGGCGCACCGGGCAACCGCGAACCGACATGCTGCGCACGGGATTTCTGATGTGGGGCGGCTGGCTGGCCGTGCACGCCGTGGTGTTCAGCGCCTCCAACGGCAACCACGCCTACTACATGGCCGTCATCGCCCCGGCACTCGCCGCGCTGACCGGCGGCGGACTCGCGCTCTTCCGGTCGGAGTACGAGTCGGCGTACGACCCGGAACACAAGCCCGAGCCCGAGCCTGAGCCGGAACCCGAACACGAGTCGGCGTACGAGCCCGAACACGAGCCGGAGCGCTGGTCGCCGTACGCGTCGGCATACGAATCGGAGCACGGGTCGGCGGACGAATCGACGCATGGGTCGGAGGACAGGTCGGGCGGCCGGCGGCACATGGCGCTGCCGGCGGCGATCGTGCTGACGGTGGTGTGGGCGCTGGTGCTGGACTGGCCGACCCGATTCGTCTCCTGGCTGCTGCCGATCGCCGTGATGCTCGCGCTGTGCGGGGTGGCGGGCCTGTGGAGCCGCGGGCCGCGCACCTCCCCGCGGATGGTCCACGGCGCCCTCGCCGCCGGGATCGCGGCCACCCTGGTCGTACCGGCCGGCTGGGCCCTCTCCAGCCTCGACCCGCTCTACGCGGGCGCCTCCACCGCGCCGATAGCCGGTCCGGTCGGCAACGCGTACTACAACAGCGTCCGTGATCACCACGCTCCGCGGCGGATAGCGCTCGACCGGCCCAGCGCCCGCGACACCGCCCTGCTCGACTACCTCACCAAGCACCGCCGCGGCGAGAAGTACCTGCTGGCCACCCAGACCGCCTACGCCGCCGAGCCCCTGCTGCGAGCGAAGTCCGAACCGATCCTCGTCATGGGCGGTTTCACCGGCAACACCCCCTTCCCCACCACCCAGCAGCTCGGCAGCCTCGTCACCGCCCACCAGGTGCGCTACGCGCTGCTCACCACCCAGCGCCCCACCACCGCCGCCACCACCTGGGTGAAGTCCCACTGCACCCGTATCCCGCCCGCCTCCTACGGCCGCCGCACCGGCGGCAGCTTCACGCTCTACGACTGCAACCGTCCCTAGAGACCGAGCGGTGTTCGGGATGTGCGGCAGGGTCAGTACGAACCTGCCGCAGGACAACCCGTGCGGGGGATGTCGACCTGGGTCTTCGTCAACGATGCTGCCGCCGCGCCCTGACCTCGAGCACGAGCACGGTGACCAGCGGCACCAGGCCCACGACGGTCAGCAGCAGCCCGACCGCAGGGTCGACACCGAGCAGCCTGGGCAGGATCGTCAGCAGTCCCCACAGGCCCAGCACCATCTGCACCAGACGGGGATTGCGCAGGCCCGCGGCAGCGGGCGGCGCCTCCCGGCCTCGGTCCCGTACCAGACCGACCCCGCCGGCCACCCCCACGGCGGCCAGCGTGGCGAAAGCGATCCACAGCACGAGCGTCGTCGCACTGTCCATCTGCACTCCTCTCATTCACACCGGAACGAAGCCCTGCGGGGCGGGGGACGCACCCCCGCCCCGCAGGGTCGGACGATCACTGATGCCAGACGTATCCCCCGGACGGGACCCACCTGTAGTGCCATCCGAACCACCACCACTGGAAGTGGTAGAACCACATCTCGATGTAGATACCGCGGTTGTGCCCGGCGTCATCGATATGGCTGAGTGCGTACGCGCTCATCGCCAGAATCGCACCGATGACGGCGCAGACCGCTCCGGCCGCAGCGCCGACGAAGCTGACGAAGCTCGCCGCACCCGCTGCCGCGCACACGCCGGCCGCTCCGACACCGTCCCACATGGTGTCGATGAGCATCCGGGTCCGGTACTCGCTGAGGTACAGGTCGCACGTCTTCCAACGGCCGGACCGGGAGCAGTAGATGCCGTTGCGGTTGCCCCGGGTGCCGTCCAGGTCGAAGCCCGTGGTGGGATTCTGATTGACATAGTCGTAGGCGGTGGCAGATCCCTGGAAGACCGGGTCGGTCTGGAGGAAGCGGCCGAGTGACGGGTTGTACAGGCGGGCGCCCATGAGGATGTCGCCCGAGGGCGTCTCGCTGGAGCGCTGCTTGCCGCCCAGCCAGCCATAGCGCGAGGTGCTGGTACCGGTGAGCGGATTGCCGTACTCGTCGGCCACCATCACCAGGACCGGCGTGGCGTTGTCGTTGATGGGCAGCACGATGTTGACGTCACCGTGCAGATTGGTGAGTTGCAGCAGGATGTCGCCCTTCGCCGAGGAGTAGACGGCGCTGAGGTCCCCGGCGATGTCGTTGATGTTGCGCGTGTACGCGCTCGTGCTCTCGCTGGTCCAGGAAGGCGAGTCCGAGGTGCCGTCGTAGTGGTTGGTGCGGGCTGCGGTCTGGGCCCAGCTTCCGGATGTGTTGGTCTCCGACGTGTAGGACCGGTTGCGGCCCAGGGGGTCCAACTGCCAGGTGACGCGGCTCGTGCCGGAGGTCTGCTGATAGGCCAGGTCGTTGGCGTAGTACGCGGTCGTCGTCCCACTCGGCTCAGCGGTCGTGCGACCGAGGGCGTCGTAGGTGTAACCGCTGTCGACCACACGGTCGGCACTGTCGTAACTGTGGCTGACCGTGGTTCCACCGCTGGTGGGGCAGGCCGCCTTGGCGGCGCCGACGGCCGTGGTCAGACCCGTGCGGTTGGAGTCCTTGTCGAAGGCGTAGTGCCGCGTGGTGCAGGTACTGGTCGCGCCGGTGGTGGCGCTGGTGGTGAGGACCGTCTGGCTGACGTCCGAGAGGCGCTCCGCGGCGTCGTAGGCGTACGTGTTGTTGACGCCGAGGCCTCCGGTGGTGGACTGGGCCCGGCTGACCTCCAGCCCGGTTCCGGAGTATCCCGCCTGGTCGGAGAGCAGCACGTTCCCGTTCGCGTCGGTGTAGACCCGGGAGGTGGCCTGCCCGGTCTCGTCCGTGGCGATCTTGAGGGTGATCGATCCCGGCAGGGACTCCGTGCTCACGTTGCCATCGGCGTCATAAGTGGCGCTGAAGGCCCCGGCCTTGGAGTCGGTCTGCGTCGTCGGCACACCGCGCGGGTCTTTGCTGGTGTCGTAGGTGTAGGTGGTGGTCGACGGCGCCGAGTCGCTGGTCTGCGTGGGTCGGTCCAGGGCGTCGTACTGGACGGTGGAGGTGTTCGCGTCCGCGTCGGTCGAGGACATCGCACGGCCGAGTTGGTCGTAATTCATGATGGTCGAGGCGCCGTCCGGCGTGGAGACCTTGGCCTGCAGGCCGTTGCTCGTGTTGTACGTCGTGGTCGTCGTCTGCACGGCCTGGCCGACACCGCCGGAGACCGCGAGTGTGCTCTTGCGGCCTGCCGCGTCGTAGGTGACGGTGGTGCTGCGGGTGACGCCGTTGGCGGTCTGGGTCACCGTGCTCGGCAAGCCGTACAGGTTGTACGTGGTCGTCGTGGTGGCCCGCTGGCTCGGGTTGGAGCCACCACCGGTGATGGCGCCGGCGGGGGCGGTCCGGCAGACCATGTCGGCCCACTCGGGGTGGCCTCCGCAGGGACTGCTTCCGCTGGCGGTGTAGTAGGTGGTCGTGGTGGCACCGGCGTCGGAACCGGTGGAGGACGGCTGGGAGTTGGAGATCACCTTGCCGGCGGAGTTGTACCCCGTCGCGGTGGCGATCGCCAGGCCCGCCGGGTCGACCGTGCTCTTGGTCTCCTGTCCCAGCGTCCAGTCGTAGATGGACTTGGTGGTACGCGTGTCCGCGTCCGTGGCGTAGCCCGCGATGGTGCTGCCGGTGACGGACGTGGTCGCCAGGCCGGACGCGTTCGCGGAGCCGTCGGTGGGACGGCCTTCGTCGTAGGTGTTGTGGGTGTGTGTCCGCGCGGCGACGACGGAGCCGGACGCACGGGCGGCGCTGGTACCTGAGGCGGCCAACGCGTGCTCCAGAGTGACCTGGTGCAGCGGGCCGTAAGTGTCGGTCAGGAGCTGGCCGCTGCTGTCGAGGACGCTCACCGAGGACAGCAGGTTGGCACGCTGCGCGGTGGTCATCGCCGCCAGTCCGAGCACGTTGAGCTCGGTGTTGGTGCTCGCGGCCAGGGCGAGTTCGCGGTTGGCGGCGCTGAGCCGGCGAGCGGGGTGCCCGACAGCGTCGTAGTCGGTGGTGGTGATGTGCCCACCGGGGGAAGCGGTGTTGGACTCGCGCCCGTTGACATCGAGGTAGTGGATCGTGGCGCGGGTGTAGGCGCTGGACGTGAGGTTCCCGGATCCGGTGTTGGAAGTGGGCACCTGGTCGGCGGGGAAGATCGCTGTGCCGTCGGTCGGCGCGTCGGCCTGGGCCAAGGAGGCCACGTCCGAAGCGCCCATCGCGTAGGGGCCCCCCGCCGCGGTGGTGCGGGGCACGTCGTAGACGACCGTGGTGGTTGCCGTGCCGTTGGTCGTCGACGCGGAGCCCGGGGTGAGGGTCGGACGGGAGACGCTCAGCAGACGTCCCGCGTTGGTGTCGCCGTTGGTGCCGGCGGTGCCGTAGGTGAACGTCCAGGGGAGCTGGCCCGGAGGCGTGAGTGTGGCCACCCGGCCGGCCGAGGTGTAGGTGTACGCGGTCACGAGGTTGGGCGTGATCTGCGGGTCCCACACCTGACGGAGGGCACCGGTGGAGTCGTACGCGTACTGGGTGACGACCTTGGACGTCTCCGTACCCGTGGCCGGGTCGGTGGCCCACATGACGATCATGTTGACCTGGCCGGCGTAGTCGCCGAACGTACCGCTGGTCGTGCCCGTCGCCGTGGTCGCCGTGGCATAGCTCAGTTGCAGGACCCGGCAGCCCACTGCCGGCGTCGTCGGGGTGAGGCAGGACGTGTTGGTGTCGGAGATCGCGGACGTGGGCGCGGCCATCCGCGCCAGACGCATCGAAGTGGTGCCGCCGCTGGTCACGGAGTCGAAGCGGTAGCGCACCGAGGTGCCGCTGCCCGCCGGGCTCGACGAAGCGACAGCCCACACACCCGCCGTGGTGGAGGACTTGGCGAAGACCGTCGTCGTTCCCGCGGTGTCGGTCAGCGTGTAGGTGTCCGCGGAGCTGCTGTAGGTCAGTGTGTACGCCTCGGCGCCGGGCTCCGGGGTCCACCCGCTGCTGGTCTTGGTGAACGAGATCTGTGAGCCGGCCGAGCCGACGAGTTGCACGGCGGTGGAGGTCACCGGACGGATCTCGGTGAAGTCCGTCATCGCCGTCGCGGAAGCGCCCGCCAGTTGCCAGCCGGGCCCGAACGGCGCGATCTGACCGGCCGGCGGGGTCCCCTGGGGGGTGCGGGAATCGAGTGTCTGGGCGACCGACATGCCGAAGACGGAGGTCTCCGGGCCGGACAGGGTGTAGTTGCCGGTCGACAGGTTGAGCGTGCCCGGGCCGACCGAGGCGGTGGCGGTCTGGGTGGCCGCGCGGTCCAGGGTGGCGGTGACGGCGGAGGTGTCGTGGCTCGCCGAAGAAGTGTCCGTGAACTCGGCGCGTACCTGGACCGAGCCGTCGTCGCCCAAGGTGCTGGAAACGTCCCAGACGAGCGGGGAGTTGGCACCGCTCGTGACGGCCACCGGCCAGCTGCTCACCGCGTTGCCGCCGGACGTCACGTCGGCGACCGGGATGGTGGTCCAGCTGTCCGTGGCGGATCGCCGGTACTGGAACTTAACCGACTGCCACGTCGACGACGCCGCGGCGGCGGTCAGCGTGACACGCCGCGCGGTCCTGGTGCCGTCGGTGGGCGAGGTGACGGCGCCGTTGCCCGCGTTGAAGCTGTAGACCGTCGATGCGGACAGGTTGCCGGCATTGTCGCGGGTGGAGACGGTCAGGGTGTGCGGGCCGTCCGCGGCCGGGGTGACGCTGACACTCACGGCGCTACCGGTGGTCGCCACGGAGTTCTGTGCCCCGGAGTCGAGCTGCCAGACGACGCCGGAGGTGTCCGTGCCGCCGGAGGGCGGGGTGATGGTGAACGCGCCGCTCTGCCCGGCACCCTTGCCCCAGCCGCCGGAGGGGTAGTCCGTGGAGGCGACCGTCGGCGCGCCGGGCTTGGTGGTGTCGATCGTGAAGACCAGTCCGCTGGGGACGGTCTGACGCGACCACAGGGAGCCGTCGTACCCGTAGGGCCACGCGGTGTAGGTGTGGCCGTTCACCAGGGTTCCGGACGGGACGGAGGCGCTGGAGATGCCTCCGGAGGCGGTCCAGCTGCCGTTGAGGTTGGAGATGACCTTGGTGTTGGCGCCACCGGTGGTGTCGTAGACGTTCCACTGGGCCATGACGTTGCCGCCGTCGGCGTCGCTGACGGTCGACTGGAGCTGCGGGGTGGTCGTGTTGGTGTAGAGCGTCGTGGTGGAGCCGGAGACCGAGGAGACACCGGGCGCCACGGTGGGGGCGGACGGCATCGGGTACGAGTTGTACGTCACCGACAGGTAGGGCACGTTGGCGGAGGCGTTGGCGGAGTAGAAACGCTTCCAGCTGTTGCTGTCCGTCTCGTCGGACGCCTCCAAGCCCATGTAGGCGACGTCGTAGCCGTTGTCACCGGCGTACTGGAGGAAGGTCGAGGGGTCGATGGAGACCCAGCCCTCCGCGCTGGAGGTGGTGCAGTCGCTGGAGTAGCCCTTGGTCTGGGAGGTCGTGGCGTACTTCGACTTCCAGACCGGCTGGTTCGACCAGACCGTGTCCGTGGAGGACTCTCCGGACTCCCAGAGTTCCCACGGCGACTGGACGCAGCCACCGGCCCAGTACTCGTACAGGTTCAGCGACGAGGACAGGATCTGCGTGTTGTCGAGCTGGAGGACCGGGAACTCCAGGAACGAGCGGGCGATGTCCGTGCCGCTGTCGTAAGTGCCGACCTTCAGGTCGGTGGAGGTGTACTCGGGGGCCGTGTCGGTGTTCTCCACGAACGTGTCCAGCAGGGGAGAAAGACTCGTGGAGGGGTCCACCGTGACCGGGTACTGCGTGTTGGGGTCGGCCAGGAACTTCGCGTCCGGGGTCAGGGTGAGATTCACCGTGTCACCGGACTGGGACATCGTCATCTTCACCCGGGCACGGTGCGGGTGCTCCAGGGACTTGGCGTCGACCTGCGCGTCCCACATCACCGGCGCCGGTATGGTGCCGACGACCTTGTGGTGGGCATCGGTGAAGGTGATCGAGCCGTTCTTGCGCTGCTTGGCCGTCAGTCCCTTCGCGGAGACGGGAATGGTCACCGTGTAACCGGTCTTGGGGCGCGACTTGAGGATCACGTTCTCCTCGAAGCCGGTCCGCGTCGCCTGTACGGTCACATCCGCGCCCGGTGTCACGTTGGCGTAGGTGGCGGTGGTGCCCTTGAGGGACGGCTTGGGAAGCGTGCCCTTCCAGCCAACCGCTAGCCGATGCTTGCCCGATCCCATGCCGGCCAGCACGGCATTCTTGCCACCGGGCGCGAGAACCAAGGCATTTGGCTGGGCCTTGGGCGCCACATCGCCATCGGCATTCATATGCAGGGTTGTATCGACATCAACCCATTTCCCGGCTCGCTCGAAGCGGATCGGCGCCGCATATGACCGGGTGGTCACTGTGCCATTCGGATTTGCCCAAGTGGTGGTCTTGGCCGTGAGTTGGTCGAGAATCTCGACCTTGCGTTTACGCAGTCGGGCTGTGGCGAATGCCGACGCTGCGTCAGGAGCCGAGAGCGGCCCGGCAGAGGCGGAGCGGGACTTCGCCGCCGAAGTGGTGCGCGCCTTGTGCGCGGAGACGGCGAAGGCTTGTCCTGTGGTCGAGAGCGTTACGGCCGCTTCGGTGACGAGCAACAGCACCAGCGTAGTTGCCGTTGCCACCTGCCGAGGTGAGACCAGGGGTCTGCCGTTGGGTCTTCTCCGGAAAGGGCCTATGCGACTGGTCCTCACGGGACTCCTCTGATATGTCAGGGCGCATGCGGCGCCCAGAATCACACAAGAGATACCGGCCGGGATCTTCACGGTCTAGACACATTTCAGGCCACCAAAGCTGATCAATTACGACGAAAAATGATCGCCGAGCCAATATGCGCACTCGGGTGGCAATTAAACCCAAAGCGTTTGGTCGCATGGGGTCAAAAAATGCACGCTCGGAACCAAGGGCGGATCATCGTCAGGTCATGGTTGAGCAAAGACACTCTCCTGAAGCCGTGGTGAGGATGCGTCAGAGAAATCCGTGGCATGCATGACCCGGGGCCACGGACTCTGGCTCCTTGACGGATCGCCCACACCCAGCGTCCTGGCGATAGCGGCCGCACGCCGTGCCCATCACTCCCGTTACTGAGCTTGAACTCATGAAGTCGTTGGGGTGAGGGATAGTCCGGTTCCGGCGAGGCATCCGTCGATGAGGTGGGGGCGGTACTGGATGGTGCGGAGGCCGTGCCGGATGGTCTGGATGAGGTGTTCGGGGGTGGTGAAGGCGGTGTTGGACAGCCATCCACGCCGTAGCAGTGACCAGATGCCCTCGACCGGGTTGAGGTCCGGTGCGTAGGACGGCAGCTGGTAGACGGTGAGCCAGTCCCGTCCGGCGGTGAACTGCCGCATCCCGGCGGCGAGATGGACGTTGAGGTTGTCCCAGACGAGCACGATCGGGCCGCCGAGCTGCTGGTGGGCGGTGATGAGCAGGTCGCGGTAGTCGGTCCAGGCGAAGCTCTTGCGTCCGTCGCGCCGGCCGTCGTCGCGGCGCGGCCGGTAGATCAGCCGGGACCGTTCTCCTGCCTTGTAGCAGGTCAGTGCGGCGATTGAGATGCGACGGCGGGAGCGGCCACGGACCCGGATCACCGGAGTGCGTCCGCGTCGGGCCCAGGTGCGGGCGATCGGCGGCGTCATCGAGAAGCCGGACTCGTCCTCGAAGACGATCCACGCGTCGAGCGCCGCCGCGGTCCTTCCACCTGCGGCCAGGTCTCCTTCACCCAGCCGGTGACCTTCTCCTCGTCACGTTCGACGGCTCTCCTTGCCGGGATCTGGCAGGAGTAGCCGTGCCGGATCAGCAGCTTGCGCACCCCTTGCAGGGTGTAGCTCTTGTGGAACCGACGGCCGATCACGGTCTTGATCCGGGAGAGCGTCCACCGCTGGTCCGGCCACCCGTGTGCCACCGGCCCCTTGGCCAACTCCGCCTCCAACTGCACGAACTGGGCCTCACTCAGCCGCGGCGGCGAGGCCGAACCCGCCGACCGAAGCGCCCGAGGACCGCCCTTGTCCCAGGTCCGCCGCCACCGCTGCACCGACCGGACACTGACCCGTAACTCCTTCGCGATCACCGAAATCGGCTCACCCGCAGCGAACCCATCGGCCGCCCTCAACCGGATCTCCTCGCGGAACTGCCGACGCTCGTCCGACAGACCGCCACCCTGCGCATACCTCATAAGAGACGGCGTACCGCGAGGATCAAGCCTTGTCAGCGGCTACGACAACCCGAGTTCAAGCTCAGTAGCCTGTACTCATGCCCCGCTACGAGTACCGCTGCCGCACCTGTGGATCCACGTTCGAACTGAGTCGGCCGATGGCGGAGTCCTCCGCGCCGGCGTCATGCCCCTCGGGGCATGACGACACAGTGAAGCTTCTGTCGGCCGTGGCGGTGGGCGGTACTACGTCCGCCCCCGCGGCCGGAGCTGGTGGCGGGGGCGGCGGTTGTTGCGGCGGGGGCTGCTGCAGCTAGGCAAGGCCTGTGCGTTATTGGCAGCGGGTGCTTCGTGGCTGGTCGCGCCCACGCGGCGGGGCCGCAAATCGATACAGCCCCGCGCCCCTAGGGGGTTGTCGGGTGCGTCGCTCGCAAGAACTCCCGCAGGATGCGCTCGCCCGCCAAGACCCCCCGCTCGGGTAGGGCGGTGACCTGTGGGGCGGTCCAAGCCTCGTCTGCCAGTTCGCCGTGGCCCGGGCGCCAGCTCTTGTCGGCCGCCAGCAGCAGGTCGGCGTCGAGGAGGGAGTCGCCAGCTGCGAGGGTCAGGGTTGCGCCTGTGCGGTGGGCCACCTCTCGCATGGCGGCGCTCTTGGTAAGTGGCTTCGGTACGGCGTAGATCTTGCGGCCCTGGAGGGAGACCGTCCAGCCACGGTTCTCCGCCCAGACCGCGAGTTCCTTGACCCACTCCTCGGGGAGGAGTTCGCGCTCTACGACGAGGTAGGCGAAGAGGTCCTCGGCCACGCGGTGCTTGCGTACCCAGGCCGGGTCGGCGGAGTCGGCCAGGTACTGGCGGACCTCCTCCAGCGGCGCGCACTCGGCGGCCAGCCTCGCCTGCACCCCGACGTGCCAGTCCTCGTCGGTCGCGCCGTCGACCAGGAGGTGGCCGCCGTTGGCGCAGATCGCGAACTTCGGCTCCGGGCCGGGCAGGCTGATGCGCTGGTACTGCTTGCGGGTGCGGGTGGTGGTCGGCACGAACACGGCCGCGTCGCCGAGTTCGGTGAGCAGTCCGGCCGCCGTCTCCGTCATGAAGGACAGCGGCTTGCTCTCGTGCACCTCGACACAGAGCAGCCGGGGCGCCCGCGCGTCCGGCATGGTCAGGGCGAGGGCGGCCGAGGAGTAGATGAGCGTACGGTCGAGGTCGCTCGCGACAAGCACCGGCATCAGACCGCCACCGCCTTGCCGTCGGCACCGGTCGCACCGCGCGTGTACTTGGGGTGGATCAACCCCACGCAGGTGTACGGCAGTTCGGCCACTTCCTCGACGGGCACGCCTCTCTGCTCGGCGAGCAGTCTGACGTGGTCGAGGTCGGCACCCGCACCGGCCCGCGCGAGGATCTTCCAGGGCACCCGGCGCAGCAGCACCCGGGTGGTCTCGCCGACGCCGGGCTTGACGAGGTTCACGTCGTGGATGCCGTACTCCTCGCTGATCCGCTCAACTGCCGCCCAGCCCTCCCAGGTTGGGGTGCGGTCGGCGGCCAGCAGTTCCTTGGCGAGGGTCGCCACGGCGTCCGTGACGTCCGGGAAGCGGGCGGCCACGGCGTCCAGGAACTCCACCGAGACGTCCGCGCCCGCGAGTTCGCGGTAGAACTTCGCGCCGTGGAAGTCGTGCGGGCCGACCAGGTCCGAGCGCAGCACCGTGCGTGAAATCAGCCCCGACACGGTCGAGTTGAGGCAGGCGGAGGGGATGAGAAAGTCCTCGCGGGTGCCGTACGTCTTCACGCACGAGCCGGGGTCGGCGAGCACCGCGATCTCCGGGTCGAAGCCGGTGATGCCGTCGGACTCCTCGAACTCCCTGATCGCGTCGGCGAGTTCGCGGGTGATGGCGCCCTTGCCGGTCCAGCCGTCGACGAACACGACGTCGGCGGGGTCGTGGTGGGCGGCGAGATAGCGCAGCGCGTTGGCGTCGATGCCTCGGCCGCGCACGATCGACACGGCGTAGTGCGGCAGGTCGAGACCGTGGCGGTACTGGGCCCAGCGGCGCATCAGGACGCCGACGGGGGTGCCGGCGCGGGCGAGCGAGACGAGCACGGGGTGCGGTGAGCGCTCGGCGAGGACCAGTTCGGTGACTGCCCCTACCGCCAGCGCGAGTCGTCCGGCGGCCTCGTCCAGTGCGGTGTGGAACAGCTCCTGGTACTGCTCGCTCGGCTGGTACTCCACCGGCAGCGACTCCGCGTAGTGCGCGCCGCCGCTCTGGATGGCCTCCTCGCGCTCCTCGGTCGGCGCCTCCAGCGTCACGTCCGAGAGATCCTGGAGCAGCCAGCCGACCTCTTCCGGCGCGTACGAGGAGAAGGCGGGGCCGCGGAGGGGCTCGGGCAGCATGGGGGGCCTTTCGGGGACGTACGAGGGGACCACCGCGAGGACGACGTGCGGGGTGTGTGCGGCCAACTCGGCCAGCAGGCCGTGCAGTTCGGGAGTGTCCCCGCGGGAGTCGACCACCGCGACCACCGCGTCGAAGCCGGCGCCGGCGATGTTGTAGGCGTAGCGGTCGCCGGGGCCGTCGGCGGGGGTGTCGTGGGCGGGGAAGGTGAGGCGGGTGCGGATCGCGTAGCCGGGGTCGTCGACCGCGAGGACGGGGGAACGGGTGGTGGTGGAGTAGGTGACGTCGGCGTCGACTATCTGCTCCAGTTCGCGGGCGAGTCTCAGGGGGGCGTACATCAGCTCTTCGAAGCCGAGGATGTGTACGCGGTGGGCTTCTGGGGGGAGCGCCTCGGCCAGGCGGGCGGCCATGGCTGGGAGAGCGGCCTCCAGTCGTATTCGGTGGGCGGGGGTGAAGCCGTGTCTTCCGCCGTCGGGGAGGTTGTGGGGCCAGCGGAGTTCGACTCTGGTGGTTCGGTTGTGGGTCGGGTGCGGGTCGGTGGGGGCCGGTCGCGCCCCGCGGCGGAGCCGCATATCGACACTGCGCCGCGCCCCTGGGGAGTTGGGGGTCGGGCTGTTTTCAACGCCCTGGTCTTTGGCTTTTAGGGGCGCGGGGAACTGCGCGGCCAGCCCAGACGGCGCTGCGGACGACGAACCACCTGTCCCGGCACCCCCTGCCTCGTACCGCGCCACCAACTCCTGCCCTTTCTCCAGCACCCCCGCCGGCAGGCGAACCGTGCCCGAAGCCGCTGCCACCAGGTCCACCCTCGCGCCTATTTCCGCCGCGAACTCCTCCAACCGCCCCGCGTCCGCCGCCGACCGCATGTCGACCAGGGCCACCACCACGTACCGGTCCCTCGGGCAACGCCCATGCAGGTCGCGGATCGTGTTGAGGACCGTGTTGCCAGTGGAGAACTCGTCGTCCACCAAGACCAAGGGGCCCTCGCCGGCCAGCAGCGCGGGGTTCTCCGGCAGCAGGAGGTGGGAGGTCGCGTGGGAGTGGGACTCCTCGAAGCCGCCTGCCGTGGCCACGCCGGGGACCGGGCGGCGGGTGGAGTGGAGGTAGGGGGCGACGGCGATGCCGTCGGCCACCGCGTGGCCCAGGCCCGTCGCGGTTTCCGCGTAGCCGAGGACCACCGCTCGGCGGGACTCCTCGGGGCCCAGCAGGTCGCGTACGCGGTGGCCCAGGGTGAAGCCGTAGCCGTAGACGATCGACGGGGACTGGGGGACGTGTTTGCCGAGCACGTTCGAGACGAGGAGGTGGGCCCGTTTGGGGTTGCGGCGGAGGGCCAGGCCCAGGAGGCCGGTCAGTTCGGGGTCGCCGAGGAGTTCGACGCCGAGTCGCTCCGCGACCCAACTGCCGGACCAGACCTCGTTGTTCACTGCCTTGTTCATGCGTCCCTTGCGATTCAGCCGGGGATTCCGGCGGCGAGCAGCTCCACGAAGCCGACGTCCTCGCGGGCGACGCCGAAGATCTCGGAGCGCAGCATGGTCCGCTCGGCCCAGGCGCGGTGCGGCTTCACCTCGTTCATCTTGTTCGTGTACGCCGAGCGCAGCACGCCCCCGCCGCCCCGCTCGGGGCGCAGGATGTCCTGCGCGTCGCAGAACTCCTCGTGGCTGACCACGGACAGCGCGTGCACGGGCAGCACGTGCGTGGGGTGGATGCAGGTCTTGCCCATCAGCCCGTTGGCCTGGTCGAGGGCGATCTCGCGCAGCAGCCCGTCCATGGCGTGCTCGATCAGCGCCTCGCGCAGCTCCTCGGCCTGCCCCTCCAGGAAGGGGCTGCGCCGCAGCTGCGGCTTGAACATGCGCTCCTGGACCCGGAAGTACTCCCACACCGGGCCGGTCACCGTGAAGCCGGTGCCGTCGGCGCGGCCCAGCATGTTCACCACGTCGGCGATCACGGAGGCGACGATCTGGACGTCGTAGGCCGTCATGTCGGAGGCCCGGCGCAGGCCGTACGAGGAGCAGAAGTCGGTGACGCCCAGGCGCAGGGCGAGGACGCGGTCGCGGTACTTGTCGACCGCGCGGGAGATGCCCTCCAGGGTCTCGACGCGCGACTCGCGGTAGAGCAGCTCGGGCGACTCCAGGACCGGCATGCCGAACAGGCGGTGGCCGCTCGACACCTCCGCGGCGGCCAGCGCCTCCAGGAAGGGCATGCCGCGCTCCTCGGTGAACTTCGGCATCACGAAGCCGGAGAGGAGTCGTACGGCCGGGCCCATGCGGCGGACGAGATCGGGGATCTGCTCGGGCACGCGGACCCGGACGAACAGCAGCGGGAGCTCCGCGTCGGGGCGGGCGGCCAGCTCGGTGAACTGCTGGACCAGGTTCTCCTCGGCGGCCGGGACGTCCTCGTCGCCGATCGAGTCCTCCAGGCACAGCACCATCGACACGACGCCGCGTCCGGCCAGCTTGACGATGTCGTCGGCGAGCCGGGGCCGGGTGGCCGGGCTGTAGAGCGTGGCGCCGAGAGCGGCGGCGAGCAGCCGGGCCGGGGAGTCCGCGTCGAACTCGCACGGCTCCTGGAAGAAGAGACGCTGCCGCACCTCAGGGGCAATGTGCCCGAAATGACGCATAAAGCTCCCCCGTGGTGACGATGTGAACCGTGAGTGTTTTCGATAGGTGGCCGGTAATAGTACGTACAAACCCATGTCGGGGGTTCCCGCCGGGCATGAACTTCAGGTAACTCGGCCGTGTCGGAGTCCGCACCCCACGTTGTCGTGACCAGGACCGAGAGGGCAGGATGACCGCATGACGCACGCGATGCTGAAGGGGTCGAACGTCCCGCTGGAGGCCACCATGGTACGTGCCGTGCTGCGCTGGACGCCCGGGCAGGGGGGCCCGGACGTGGATGTCTCGGCACTGCTCCTCGGCCCCGCCGGTCGGGTGCGTTCCGACGAGGACTTCGTCTTCTACAACCAGCCCCGGCACCCCTCCGGGAAGGTCTGGCGACTCGGCAAGAAGCGTGTCGCCGAGGGCCCCACCGACACGATCCAGACAGATCTGGCCGGTGTCGAGCCCGAAGTCAGCCGGATTCTGGTGGTCGCATCCGCGGAGGACGAGACCTTCGACCGCGTACAGGGCCTGCGCATCATGCTGTACGACGCCGCCGTCGCCGAGGGTGATCCGCTGCTGTATTTCGACATCAAGCCGGAGACCGGCGAGGAGACCGCGCTGATCTGCGGGGAGCTGTACCGGCGGGGTGAGGGGTGGAAGTTCCGGGCGCTCGGCGAGGGGTACTCGAACGGGCTGCGCGGGCTGGCCATGGACTTCGGCATCACGGTCGACGAGTCGGAGGCGGGGGGCGGACCTGAGGTCTCGCAGCCGTTGCCTCCGGCGGTTCCGGTGCAGGTGCCTCCGGCGGTTCCGGTGCAGTCCGGGTACGGGTATCCGCCGGCGCAGGAGCCGGTGACTCAGCCTGCGTACGGGTATCCGCAGGCGGCTCCTGCGGGGACCTACGGGTATCCCCAGCCTGTGCCTGCGGCGAGTGCGGTGGATCCGGATTTTCGGTTGCCTCCGCAGGGGCCGCAGTTCATTTGAGGGTGAGTGCGTAGTTTTTCGGGTGCGGGCCGGTGGGGGCTGGGCACGCCCGCGCGGCGGAGCCGCAAATCGGCACAGCCCCGCGCCCCTGAAGGGGAGCTATCGCTCCACCTTCGTCTTGTAGCCCCTGCCCCACTGCAGTCCCCAGCCGTACAAGCGGTCCAGCTCCGCCTGGAAGCCGTAGACGAACTTCACTTCCCGGCGGACCACCAGCTCGCCCTTGACGTTCTCGATCATCACCACCGCGCAGGAGCGGGCCTGGGGGTGGCGTTCGTCGAGGCCTATCTCGATGCGGGGGCCGTTGCTGGGGTAGAGGGTGACGATCGCGTGGGTGCGGTCGAAGGCCGGGGTCTGGTCGTAGATGTAGACGAAGACCAGGAGGCGCTTGATCTGGTCGCGGTGGTCGAGGTTGACGTACATCGTCTCGCCGGACGCGGAGCCGAAGCGGTCGTCGCCGCTGAGCTTCACGTACGGGGGTGAGTTGACGTCGCCGAGGAGGCCGCCGAGGGGCTGGACGACGCCCTTGGTGCCGTCCATGAGTTCGTAGAGGCAGCCCAGGTCGAGGTCGACGTTGACCATGCTCTGGCTGTGGCCCATGACCTCGGGCGGCTTGAGGGCCTTGAAGGGGTGGCGCAGCAGGCTGTCCCGCTGGGGGCCGCCGATGTCGGAGGTCCGCATCCGCCAGGTGAGGTTGACGCGCAGGTTGCCGGTGGCCGCGCCCTGTTTGGTGAGCGAGACCTGGTGGTGCCGTTTGGTCAGTTCGATCGCGTTGCTGGCAGCGCTGCCCGAGTCGAAGTCGGCCTCACGCCGCCAGATCCCGTCGAAGAAGCCCATTCCCGCCCCCACGTCCACATCCACGTACCGCATTCCGCATGACAAAGCCGTCGGGGCGACGGACCGAGGGCATGTCCTCTGTCTGCCGCCCCGAACAGAGCGTTCCCTTACCAGGGAGCTTGTCACACCCCGGACGAGACCTCAGTCTTCTCGTCCGAGCCGGCTTTTCCCTCGGCTTCCGCGATCGCGTTGTTGCGGCGGACCGAGGACCAGAAGGACCAGCCGATCAGAATGACGCCGACCAGGCCCGTGATGACCTCGTTGATCTGGTACTGGATGGTGACCATGAGGATCACGGCCAGGGCACCGATCGCGTAGTGGGCGCCGTGCTCCAGGTAGACGTAGTCGTCCAACGTGCCCTGGCGGACCAGGTACACCGTCAGCGAGCGGACGTACATCGCGCCGATACCGAGACCGAGGGCCATCAGGACGATGTCGTTGGTGATGGCGAACGCGCCGATCACACCGTCGAAGGAGAAGGACGCGTCCAGGACCTCCAGGTACAGGAACATGAAGAACGCGGCCTGGCCGGCGAGGACCACCGCCGAGCGCTGCTTGCCGGTGCGCGCGGCCTCTTCCTCCTCCTCGTGCTCCCGCTCCTCCTCTTCTTCGAGCTTGTCCTCGAAGTAGCCGGAGAGTCCGCCGACGATCATGTACGTGATCAGGCCGGAGATACCGGCGATCAGGACCGTCTGCGCCTTGTCCGCGTGGGCGCCGCCGTGCTGGTGGGCGTGGGCCGCGAAGGTGAAGGACGTGATCAGCAGGACGATCAGCGCGATGCAGACCGACAGCATGTCGACCTTGCCAAGCTTGGCGAGCGGGCGCTCGATCCAGCGCAGCCACTGGATGTCCCGCTCCTCGAAGATGAAGTCGAGGAAGATCATCAGCAGGAACATGCCGCCGAAGGCCGCGATCGCCGGGTGGGCGTCGGTGACCAGCTGCTGGTAGTGGTCCTTGTTGTTGAGCGCGAGGTCGACCGCGTCGATCGGGCCGATCTTGGCGGTGACGGCGACGATGACGACGGGGAACACCAGCCGCATGCCGAAGACGGCGATCAGGACGCCCACCGTGAGGAAGATCTTCTGCCAGAAGGCCGACATCTTCTTCAGGATCCCGGCGTTGACCACCGCGTTGTCGAAGGACAGCGAGATCTCCAGAACGGCCAGGATCGCCACGATTCCGAAGGCTTCCCACCCCCCGTAGAACGCCGCCGCGACCAGACCGAGCGCGGTGACCGCGAACGACCAGCCGAAGGTTTTCAGAAGCACTGGCTACCCAATCCCTGTGTGTACGGGTCTCCCCCGCGCCGCACTCGGCTTTACTTAAAATTTGACGTCGAGCACTGAGTCTAGAGGGAGACTTCCCGGACCGGGACAGCCGGTCGGGACCAAGGCCCTTTACGAGACGTTGACCCCGAAGTCCAGCGCGATGCCCCGCAGGCCGGACGCGTACCCCTGGCCGACCGCCCTGAACTTCCACTCGCCCTGGTAGCGGTAGAGCTCGCCGAAGATCATGGCCGTCTCGGTCGAGGCGTCCTCGGAGAGGTCGTAGCGGGCGAGTTCCTGGCCGTCGGCCTGGTTGACGACGCGGATGAAGGCATTGCTGACCTGGCCGAAGGTCTGGCCGCGGTTGTCGGCGTCGTGGATGGAGACCGGGAAGACGACCTTGTCGACGTTGGCCGGGACCTTGGAGAGGTCGACCAGGATCGACTCGTCGTCGCCCTCGCCCTCACCGGTGAGGTTGTCGCCGGTGTGCTCCACCGAGCCGTCCGGGCTCTTGAGCTGGTTGTAGAAGATGAACCACTCGTCCCCGAGCACCCGGCCGCCGTTGCACAGCAGCGCGCTGGCATCGAGGTCGAAGTCGGCTCCGGTGGTGGAACGCGCGTCCCAGCCGAGTCCGATGAGTACGTTCGTGAGGTTCGGTGCTGCCTTGGACAGGGAGACGTTGCCCCCCTTGGCGAGTGTGACGCCCATAGTGCTGGTCCTCCCCGAGGCGATGCTGTGTGAGTTGTCCTGCGCTCCCCCAGAGGGGGACCCCCAGGCGCCGCACGCAAACCGTGCGGCGCCTAGGGGTGAAGCCTGGGGACGTCAGACGTTGACGCCGAAGTCCTGGGCGATGCCGCGCAGGCCCGAGGCGTAGCCCTGGCCGATGGCGCGGAACTTCCACTCCGCGCCGTTGCGGTACAGCTCGCCGAAGACCATGGCCGTCTCGGTCGAGGCGTCCTCGGAGAGGTCGTAGCGGGCGATCTCGGCGCCGCCTGCCTGGTTCACCACGCGGATGAACGCGTTGCGGACCTGGCCGAAGGACTGCTGGCGGTTCTCGGCGTCGTAGATCGAGACCGGGAAGGTGATCTTGTCGACGTCGGCCGGGACCGCCGCCAGGTTGACCTTGATCGCCTCGTCGTCGCCCTCGCCCTCACCGGTGGTGTTGTCACCGGTGTGCTCGACGGAGCCGTCCGGGCTCTTGAGGTTGTTGAAGAAGACGAAGTTGGCGTCGCTCGCGACCTTGCCCGCGCTGTTCAGCAGCAGTGCGCTGGCGTCGAGGTCGAAGTCGGTACCGGTGGTGGTGCGGACGTCCCACCCCAGACCGACGATGACCGCGGTCAGGCCCGGGGCCTCCTTGGTCAGTGAAACGTTGCCGCCCTTGCTGAGGCTGACTCCCACGAGTCCTCCATTGGTGTCCAGGGGCGGGGATGCCCCGTAGTGCGTCGGTATCGGATCAACGTCTCGATCCTAGTGACGGGTTCCCGACCCTCGCAGGCCCTGGAACCTAACAATCACAGGGTGTCGAGCGCCTTCACGTACTCGCCCAGGTCCCGCGCGTCCGGGAGACCGTTGACGATCGTCCAGCGCACGACGCCCTCCTTGTCGATGATGAAGGTGCCGCGCAGCGCGCACCCCTTGTCCTCGTCGAAGACGCCGTACGCGCGCGAAGTGTTGCCGTGCGGCCAGAAGTCGGAGAGCAGCGGGTACTCCAGGCCCTCCTGCTCGGCGAAGACGCGCAGGGTGTGGATGGAGTCGTTGGAGACCGCGAGGAGTTGGGTGTCGCGGTCGGTGAACTGCGGCAGGTTGTCGCGCAGGGAGCACAGTTCGCCGGTGCAGACGCCGGTGAAGGCGAAGGGGTAGAAGAGCAGCACCACGTTCTTGTCGCCGCGGAAGTCGGAGAGCTTCACGGTGGCGCCGTGGTTGTCCTTGAGCTCGAAATCGGGGGCCTTGTCGCCGACCTGGATCGCCATCTCGTCCTGCATCCCTTCGGTGGGGCTGTTCGGGTGAGACCACCCTGGGCCCACCACCCTACGCAGCGATCACGGCATGCGGACGGACGGGCTGGCGTGGCCAGCCCGTCCGGGGTTCGACGATCGAGGTACCTCCGTGGACTACCTCTTGGACTTGGCCGCCTTGGGCGTCACCAGCCGGCTGCCACTCCAGTCCTTGCCCACGCTGACGCTCTTGGCGGCGGAAAGGCCCGCGGTCGTGGCGGCTTCCGAGATGTCGCTCGGCTCGACGTAGCCGTCACGGCCGGTCTTCGGCGTCAGCAGCAGGATGGAGCCGCCCTCCTCGACGTACGAGATGGCGTCCACCAGCACGTCGGTCAGGTCGCCGTCCTCGTCGCGGAACCACAGCACCACGGCATCGGCGACGTCGTCGTAGTCCTCGTCCACCAGGTCGCTGCCGATGACTTCTTCAATGGCCTCGCGGAGTTCCTGGTCTACGTCGTCGTCGTAGCCGATCTCCTGGACCACCTGCTCGGGCTGGAACCCCAGCCTGACGGCAGGGTTCGTCCGCTCCTCCGCGTGGTCCGCGGTCGCGCTCACGGGTTGCCTCCTGATCATGTCTTGATGAATGTCCAGCATCGCGCGTGCGCGAAGCATTGGCCGTAGTCCACACGGACGGACCGGATCGCGCAAGTACCCGGCGATTCGGAACGCCGAAACGGTGACGATCCTGGCCGTGTCGCCGCAACTCCAGGCACGCTATCGCGGCCGCTGGTGACGTACACCACAGCGTTCTGCCCGGTTTGCACGTTTGAGAACCCTCCGAGGGTACGCGACTCGAATGACTTTGCTAAACGAGTCACGGTTACCTCACGGTAGAGATGACGATTGCCGCCCCGCGGTAGACCATGGGGAACGGTGCAGCCCCCTCACCCAGCTCCCTCTGACAGGTAAGGAACAGCGTGGCTTCCGGATCCGATCGCAATCCGATCATCATTGGCGGCCTTCCGAGTCAGGTTCCTGACTTCGATCCCGAAGAGACCCAGGAGTGGCTCGACTCGCTCGACGCCGCCGTGGACCAGCGCGGCCGTGAGCGGGCCCGCTATCTGATGCTCCGGCTGATCGAGCGGGCCCGCGAGAAGCGCGTGGCCGTGCCCGAGATGCGCAGCACGGACTACGTCAACACCATCGCCACCAAGGACGAGCCGTTCTTCCCCGGCAACGAGGAGATCGAGCGCAAGATCCTCAACGCCACCCGCTGGAACGCGGCCGTGATGGTGTCCAGGGCCCAGCGTCCCGGTATCGGGGTCGGCGGCCACATCGCCACCTTCGCCTCCTCCGCCTCGCTCTACGACGTGGGCTTCAACCACTTCTTCCGGGGCAAGGACCAGGGCGACGGCGGCGACCAGATCTTCTTCCAGGGGCACGCCTCGCCGGGCATCTACGCCCGCGCGTTCCTCCTGGACCGGCTCAGCGAGCAGCAGCTGGACGCGTTCCGCCAGGAGAAGTCGAAGGCGCCGTACGGGCTGTCCTCGTATCCGCACCCGCGGTCGATGCCGGACTTCTGGGAGTTCCCGACCGTGTCCATGGGCCTCGGCCCGCTCGGCGCGATCTTCCAGGCGCGGATGAACCGCTACATGGAGGCGCGCGGGATCGCGGACACCTCCAGGTCACACGTGTGGGCGTTCCTCGGTGACGGCGAGATGGACGAGCCGGAGTCGCTCGGCCAGCTGTCGATCGCCGCGCGCGAGGGCCTGGACAACCTGACCTTCGTCGTCAACTGCAACCTCCAGCGGCTCGACGGCCCGGTGCGCGGCAACGGCAAGATCATCCAGGAGCTGGAGTCGCAGTTCCGGGGCGCCGGCTGGAACGTCATCAAGCTGGTCTGGGACCGCACCTGGGACCCGCTGCTGGCCCAGGACCGCGACGGTGTGCTGGTCAACCAGCTCAACACCACGCCGGACGGCCAGTTCCAGACGTACGCCACGGAGACCGGCGCGTACATCCGCGAGCACTTCTTCGGGCACGACCACCGGCTGCGCGCGATGGTCGAGAACATGACCGACGACCAGATCCTGCACCTGGGGCGCGGCGGCCACGACCACCGGAAGGTGTTCGCCGCCTTCGAGGCGGCCAAGGAGCACAAGGGCCAGCCGACGGTCGTGCTCGCGCAGACGGTCAAGGGCTGGACGCTGGGCCCCAACTTCGAGGGCCGCAACGCCACGCACCAGATGAAGAAGCTGACGGTCGCCGACCTCAAGGGCTTCCGCGACCGGCTGCACCTCCCGATCACCGACCAGGAGCTGGAGTCCGGCGCGCCGCCGTACTACCACCCGGGCCGGAACTCGGAGGAGATCCAGTACATGCACGACCGGCGCAACGCGCTGGGCGGCTACGTCCCGACCCGCGTCGTGCGCTCCAAGCCGCTTGCCCTCCCCGAGGACAAGACGTACGCGAGCGTGAAGAAGGGCTCCGGCCAGCAGTCGATCGCCACTACGATGGCGTTCGTACGGCTGCTCAAGGACCTCATGCGGGACAAGGAGATCGGCAAGCGGTTCGTGCTGATCGCGCCGGACGAGTACCGCACGTTCGGCATGGACTCGTTCTTCCCGAGCGCGAAGATCTACAACCCGCTGGGCCAGCAGTACGAGTCGGTGGACCGCGATCTGCTGCTCGCGTACAAGGAGTCGCCGACCGGGCAGATGCTGCACGACGGCATCTCGGAGGCGGGCTGCACCGCTTCGCTGATCGCGGCGGGTTCGGCGTACGCCACGCACGGCGAGCCGCTCATCCCGGTCTACGTCTTCTACTCGATGTTCGGTTTCCAGCGCACCGGTGACCAGTTCTGGCAGATGGCCGACCAGTTGGCGCGCGGTTTTGTACTGGGCGCGACCGCCGGGCGTACGACTCTGACCGGTGAGGGTCTGCAACACGCGGACGGACACTCGCAGTTGCTGGCCTCCACCAACCCGGGCTGTGTCGCCTACGACCCGGCGTACTCGTACGAGATCGCGTACATCGTGCAGGACGGGCTGCGGCGGATGTACGGGCCGGACAGTGAGGACGTCTTCTACTACCTCACCGTCTACAACGAGCCGATCCAGCACCCGGCCGAGCCGGCGGACGTCGACGTCGAGGGCATCCTCAAGGGTGTTCACCGGATCAGCCAGGGCGCCTCGGGCACGGTTCCGGCGCAGATCATGGCGTCCGGTGTGGCGGTGCCGTGGGCGATCGAGGCGCAGCGGATCCTCGCGGAGGACTGGAACGTACGGGCCGACGTCTGGTCGGCGACCTCCTGGAACGAGCTGCGGCGCGAGGCGGTCGAGGTGGAGCGGCACAATCTGCTGCATCCCGAGGAGGAGCAGCAGGTTCCTTATGTCACGCGGAAGTTGAGCGGGGCGGAGGGGCCGTTCGTGGCGGTTTCCGACTGGATGCGGTCGGTTCCTGATCAGATCTCGCGGTGGGTGCCGGGGACGTACCAGTCCCTGGGGGCGGACGGGTTCGGGTTCGCTGACACTCGGGGGGCCGCTCGGCGTTTCTTCCACATCGACGCGGAGTCGATCGTGGTGGCTGTGCTGACGGAGTTGGCCCGGGAGGGGAAGGTCGATCGGTCTGTGCTGAAGCAGGCGATCGATCGGTATCAGTTGCTGGATGTTGCCTCGGCTGATCCTGGGGCTGCTGGAGGAGATGCGTAGTTCGTCGGCTGCGGGTGCGTGGGGGCTGGTCGCGCAGTTCCCCGCGCCCCTGATGGGCGCCCCTTCGGGGCTGCCCATCCCCCTAACATGCGGGCATGAAGCAACAATCGGCGCAAGCCCGTTGGGAGCAGCGGACTCAGCGGCCGTTGCTGGCGCTCGCCGTTGCGTTTGCCCTGGCCTATGCCGTGCCGATCGTGGACACCACCGCCGGTCATTCGCTGACGGCGGTGTGCACGGCCGTCGAGTGGGTGGTGTGGGCGGCGTTCGCCGCCGACTATCTGATGCGGCTCGCGATGTCCCGGGACCGGCGGCGGTTCGTGCGGACGCACTGGATGGACCTGTGCGCGGTCGTGCTGCCGATACTCCAGCCGCTGCGGCTGCTGCGCATGGTGTCGACGCTGATACTCGTCGGGCGGCGGGCCCGGATGGCCTCGCAGATCCAGCTGACGACGTATGTCGCCGGCGCGGTGGTCGGGCTGCTGATGTTCGGCTCGCTCGCGGTGCTGTCCGTGGAGCGGGACTCCCCCAACGGGAACATCCGGACGCTGGGTGACGCCGTGTGGTGGTCGTTCACGACCATGACGACGGTGGGGTACGGGGATCACGCGCCGACCACCGGGCTGGGGCGGATGATCGCCGTCGGGCTGATGCTGTCCGGGATCGCGCTGCTCGGTGTCGTCACCGCGAACATCGCCACCTGGTTCATCGCCCGGTTCGAGAAGGACGACGTGGAGGAGCGCCGGCAGACCGAGGCCATCGAGGCGCTCACGGAGGAGGTGCGGGCGCTGCGGGCGGAGGTGGCGGCACTGTCGGGGGTGCCGAGCCTGGTCGGCCCCGGTTCAGAAGAACGTCCATAGAACCGCCGCCACCGTGTCTATCGCGCCCAGGACCAGGGCCACCAGGGCCATCACCCGGCGTGAGCCCGCCCACCTGCGGCCCATGGCCAGCCAGCCGCAGATCACCGCGATCGGGCCGAGGACGATCCCCAGGTTCCCCGCCAGGAAGAAGCCCGCGATCGCGCAGACCAGTCCGACGATGGCGAGGGTCGCTCGGTCCGACCCGATGCGTGTTCCGCGTCCTGAGCCCGTCATCGTCAACTCCCTGGATGTCCACGCCAGTTCCGTACTACGACGGCTACCCCCGTACGCATGAAAAAAGCCTGCCTGCGCGCTGCCCCCCTCCGGCAGCGCGCCGCAGACCACCCCGTCCCCCCTGCCCTGCGGAGGACTTGACTTACTGTGACCTGCGGCGCGTACCGAACGCCAGGAATCTTTAGCGCAGTCACCCTGATAGGCGAACTCGCCCTGAATCAGGGTTAGATGTGCCGTCAGATGTGAGCGGCTCCGGCGCCCGCCTCCGCGTTCTCGCCGCGCTTGGTCAGCAGGGCGACGAACACCGCGACCACCGCCACGCCGGCGGCGACCAGGCAGGCCAGGCTCATGCCGGAGATGAACGTGTCGTGGGCGACCGTCGTGATCTTCGCGGCGATCGCCTCCGGGGTGCCCTTGGCGACCGGGGCGACACCGACCTGGACCGCTTCGGAGGCCGCGTCCAACTGGGGCTGGGTGAGCTTGGGCAGGCCCGCGCCGGTCCAGTTGCCGGGCAGGTCGCTGTCGACGCGGGAAGCCATCACCGCGCCGAGGACGGCCGTACCGAGGCTGCCGCCGATCTGCATCGCGGCCTGCTGGAGACCGCCGGCGACACCGGAGAGCTCCATGGGCGCGTTGCCCACGATGACCTCGGTGGCGCCGACCATCACCGGGGCGAGACCGAGGCCCAGCAGGGCGAACCAGATGGACATGACGGGGCTGCTGGTGTCCGACTCCAGGGTGGACATGCCGTACATGGCGATCGCGGTGGCCGCCATGCCGCCGGCCAGCGGGATGCGCGGGCCGAGCTTGGTGATCGCGGCGCCGGCCAGCGGGGAGCCGACGATCATCATCCCGGTGAGTGGGAGGAGGTGGAGACCGGCGTCGATGGGGCTCATACCGTGCACGTTCTGCAGATAGAACGTCACGAAGAACAGGCCGCCCATGAAGGCGATCGCCATCAGGACCATCAGCACGACGCCCGCGGACAGCGGGACCGAGCGGAACAGGCCCAGCGGGATCAGGGGTTCCTTCACCCGCTGCTCCCAGAAGGCGAACAGGGCGAAGCCGAGCACGGACACGGCGAGGAATGTCCAGGTCAGGCTGGCACCCCAGCCCCAGGTGGGAGCCTTGATGAGGGCCCAGACGAGGCAGAACATCGCGCCGGAGAGCAGCGCGATGCCGAGGATGTCAAAGGAGCGCGGCGCGTTCTTGGCGCGGTGGTCGCGCAGGATCAGCAGGCCGAGGACGAGCGCGATGGCGCCGACCGGCACGTTGATGAAGAACACCGACTGCCAGTTGACGTGCTCGACGAGGACGCCGCCGAGGATCGGGCCGCCCGCGGTGGAGGCGCCGATGACCATGCCCCACAGGCCGATGGCCATGTTGAGCTTCTCGGCCGGGAAGGTGGCCCGCAGCAGGCCGAGCGCGGCCGGCATCAGCAGCGCGCCGAAGAGGCCCTGGAGCACGCGGAAGGTGACGACGAACGCGATGCTGTGGGAGAGCCCGATGGCACCGGAAGCGGCGGCGAAGCCGGTGACGCCGATCAGGAAGGTCTGGCGGTGGCCGAAGCGGTCGCCGAGCTTGCCGGCGGTGATGAGGGAGACCGCGAGGGCGAGGAAGTAGCCGTTGGTGATCCACTGGACGTCGGCGAAGCTGGCGCCGAGGTCCTTCTGGATGGCCGGGTTGGCAATGGCGACGATGGTGCCGTCGAGGGCCACCATCATGACGCCGACGGCGACGGTTATGAGGGTGAACCACGGGTGGCCGCGCAGCCCCGTGGAGGGCGTCGGGTCGGACGGGGCGGCTGCTGCCTTGTCCCCCGGCCCCGTCGCGCTGATGGTGGTCTGACTAGTCATGCGTTCGAGGCTAGTGTCAGCCGCTGACAGTTGACAAACAGGTTCAGATGTCGGCGGCTGTCAACAATCGCGAGGAGAACGGCATGGAGACATTGCGCGAGCGCAAGAAGGCCCGTACGCGGGACGCGCTGCTGCGTGCCGCCCTCGAACTGTTCACGGCCAAGGGCTACGAACAGACCACCGTCGACGAGATCGCCGAGGCCGTCGACGTCTCGCAGCGCACCTTCTTCCGCTACTTCGCGAGCAAGGAGGAGGCCGTGTTCTTCGTGCCCCGGCTCACCGAGACGCACTTCGTCGAAGCCGTCCGCGCCCGCCCGCCGCACGAGGCCCCGCTGGAGGCGCTGCGCCGGGCCGTGCTGGAGAGCTGGGACACCATCAACGAGGCGATCCAGCAGGTCGTACCGCTGGAACTGCACATGCGCACCTACCGGGTCATCGAGTCGACGCCCGCGCTGCTCGCCGCGCATCTGCGGCGCTCGATGGAGCTGGAGGAGGAACTCGCGCAGATCATCGCCGTACGCGAGGAGCTCGACGTGGACACGGACCATCGCCCCCGGTTGGTGGTGGCCGTGTTCGGCGGCGCGATGCGGGTGGTGGAGCGGACCTGGATCGCGGGGGACGACCTGAGCATCGAGGCGATGCGGGAGCTGACCGCCGCCTACCTCGACGGGGTGGGCCCGGCGCTCGCGGGGAACTGGCGCGCGAGCGAGTCGTATTGAGTTCCTCATCACGTACCGCTGAAACGTGATCCCCATCACTCGGTTAACGCGAGACCCTCTCGTTCTCCTAGTGTGTCCTCCCAGTGACTTCCTTCGACTCCTCCCCCACGCTGAACGCCTGGCGCGCGCTGCTCGCGCTGGCCGTGGTGTTCGTGATGCTGGCGACCACCGGCTGGACCGCGGTGCGCAGCCATCCCGGGAAAACGGCGCTCCAGGCCTCCCTCTCCGCATGGGAGCACGGCCACATAAACGGGCGCGAGCTGCCCGACCCGGACGCCTCCCCGACCCGGCTGGCCCGCTTCTTCGCCTCGCTCACCGCACAGCAGCGCACGCGCCTCGCGCACCGCTATCCCCTCGCGGTCGGCAACATGAACGGCGCCCCGGTCCAGCTGCGCTACCGCGCCAACCACATCGCCCTCGACCAGGCCCGCAAGGTCGAGAAAAAGCGCATGCACGACAGCCGCCTCACGCCCTACGGCAAGCAGGAGGCGGGCCGCCTCATGCACCGCTTCGAGGCGCTGATGAGCGGGAACCACCACATCCTGGCCTTCGACCCCGAGGGCTCGGGCCGCATCGCCGAGGTCTTCGGCGACCTGGACACCGCGCAGCGCGTCTCGATCATCGTCCCCGGTGTCGACACCGACCTGCTGACCTTCCAGAAGACGAACAAGAGCTACTCGGCGCCGGTCGGCATGGCGCAGAACCTGTACGCCGCCGAGAACACGGCGAGGTCCGCGACCGACACCGGCACGCGCACGGCCGTCATCGCCTGGGCCGACTACACCGCGCCCGGCGGCCTCGGCATCGACTCGGCCACCGCCGGACGCGCCGAAGCCGGTGCCGTACGGCTGAACGCGCTGGTGCGCGCGCTGCCCGGCTCCTCGCAGATCGCCCTCTTCTGCCACAGCTACGGCTCTGTGGTGTGCGGGGTCGCCGCGCACGAACTGCCGCCCCGGGTGACCGACATCGCGGTGGCCGGCAGCCCCGGTATGCGCGCCTCGAACGCCTCCCACCTGCACACCCTCGCCCGGGTGTGGGCGATGCGGGACGCCGACGACTGGATCCAGGACGTGCCGTACATGGAGGTCGGCGGTCTCGGCCACGGCGAGGACCCGGTGTCCAACGTGTTCGGCGCGCGGGTGCTGGCCGCGAAGGACGCCAAGGGTCACACCGGCTACTTCGCGTCGGGCACCGACAGCCTCGCCAATTTCGCCGACATCGGTGTGGGCGCGTACGACGCGGTGTCGTGCGCACACGACACCGACACCTGCCGACAGGGTCTGTCCGACGCCACGGCGGCCGGACGCGCGTAGAAACAGCAGGAACTGCGGTCTGCGCGGGGATGGGACGGAGGAGTGTGTGCCGCCTACGATGAGCCGCATGGGTGACGTACTGGCCGGATTTCATGCCGCTTGGGAGTTCGAGTCCGACTTCGTGCGTATCCGCTACGAGCGGGGCATTCGGACACCCAAGCTGTTCCAGACACTCGGTGAACGCCTGATCCCCTTCGACGCGATCGACACCGTGACACTCGCCCCCGGCAGACGCGGCACCGTCGTCCTGCGCATCGTGCCGCGCCCCGGCGCCGACCCCCTCATGGAGGCGGCGGCCGGCCAGCTCAAGGAGGGCAGCGACCCCTGTCAACTGGTGCTGCCGGCCGAGCGCGAGACCCTCGCCGAGTACTACGCCGACGAGCTGCGCGCACACCTGAAACGCGACCGCGGGCCGGCCGAACGGTTCCTGGTGGCCGCGCCCGAAGTGCCGCTGCGCTTCAAGGCATACGACGGAAAGGCGACCTTCGACGGAAAGACGGTGTCCTTCCGCTGGTTCTGGACGGGCGCCTCGTCCGCGAAGTGGAAGGCCGGCGACCAGACCTTCCCGGTCGCCGACCTCAACGGCGTCGAGTGGCGCTCCCCCGAGGTCTTCGAGGGGCATCTACGGCTGCTGCGGGGGGCCGCGCCGCCTGTGCCGGTGGATCAGGACCCGGCGGCCGTGGTGTTCGGGCTCGGGTACGGACCGGTGCACGAGTCGCTGCCGTTCGCGGCAGCGGTCCTCTCAGCGGTGCGGTCCGCCCGGCCTACGGCCGTGATACCGGCTGCTCGGCGTGACCCGGCGGACATCGCCGAGCGGATCCGGCACCTCGGGGAGTTGCATCAGGCGGGGCTGGTGACGGACGAGGAGTTCACCGTGAAGAAGGCGGAACTCCTCGCGGAACTGTAAGAACCCCTACTCCCTGCTCGTCGATGCGAAGGCCATGTCCGCGTAGCGGTCCCCCGCCACCTTGCCGGCGATCGGCTCCAGCAGACTCAGCTCGTCGTCCGTGAGGACGATCCGCGTCGCCGCCGTGTTCTCCTCCACCCGCGTGCGCTTGGTGGTGCCGGGGATCGGGATCACCGGGAGGCCGTGGACCTGGGCCCGCTGCTGGGCCCAGGCCAGGGCGATCTGGCCGAGGGAGGCGCCGTGGGCCTCGGCGACCGTGCGGACGGGTTCCAGGAGGCCCGCGTTGGCCGCCGCGTTCTCGCCGGTGAAGCGGGGCTGGTGCCGGCGGAAGTCGCCCTCCGTCAGGTCCTGTTCGGCGTTGGCGAAGGAGCCGGTGAGGAAGCCGCGGCCGAGCGGCGAGTACGGCACGACGGCCGAGCCGAGTTCGACGGCCGCCCCGACCAGGCTGATCTCGACGTCCCGGCTGAACAGCGACCACTCCGACTGCACGGCGGCGATCGGGTGCACGGTGTGCGCGGCGCGCAGCTCCGCTCCCGTGACCTCGCTCAGCCCGAGATGCCTGACCTTGCCCTCGCGCACCAGTTCCGCCATCGCGCCGACGGTCTCCTCGATGGGGACGTCCGGGTCGCGGCGGTGCATGTAGTAGAGGTCGATGACGTCGATGTCGAGACGTCGCAGGCTCGCCTCGACGGCCTGGCGGATGTAGGGCCGGTCGTTGCGGATGACCCGCCGGGTGGGCTCGCCGGGCGGGATCGACATGGCGAACTTGGTGGCGACGACGACCTCGTCGCGATGCGCCTTGAAGAACGGCGACAGGAACCGCTCGTTCTCCCCGGCCCCGTACACGTCCGCCGTGTCGTAGAAGGTCACGCCGAGCTCCAGCGCCCGGTCCAGGGTGGCCAGCGACTCCTTCGCGTCGGGGGGACCGTAGGCGAAACTCATGCCCATGCAGCCGAGGCCCTGGACGCCGACCTCGGGGCCGTCCGCGCCGAGCCGCGCGGTCGGGATCGTGGTGTCGGTCATCCTGCCTTCTCCTTCTCGTAGGCGTGGGCCTCGCCGTAGAAGGCGATCTTCCGGTCGAGTACGGCGAGGGTGTCGTGCAGTTCGGCGATCCTGGCCAGGACGTCCCGGCGGGTGGCTTCGAGGAGGTCGAAGCGGTCGCCGTAAGTGTGGTCGCCCTCGCGCACCAGCTCGGCGTAGCGGACCATGTCGGCGACCGGCATGCCGGTCAGGCGGAGCTTGCCGACGAGGTCGAGCCAGTCGAGGTCGCGGTTGCTGTAGCGGCGCTGGCCGGTGTGCGAGCGGTCGATGTGCTGCATCAGTCCGATGCGCTCGTACCAGCGCAGGGTGTGAGCCGTCAGGCCGGTGAACGCGACGACCTCGCTTATCGTGTAACTGTCCGCGCCGTCGGGACGCCGCTCGGTCTGCGGCGGGCCTCCGCAGCTGTCGGTCCTGGCACCCGTGGTCTCCATCACCGTCATGACCACCACGCTATGGCCTTGGAGTGCACTCGAAGCAAGCGGAACCGGTAAGAAATCGGCGGGACGGCCGAGACCGAGCGCTTAGGCTCGACGCCATGTCCTTGCAGAGCCTCGCGTTGATCGAGAACTGGCCGGTGCCGACCGCGGCGGCAGGTGTCGTACGAGCCGACGGAACCGTCCTCGGGACCCGCGGCCCGACCGCCCACCGCTTCCCGCTCGCCTCGGTCACCAAGCCCCTCGCGGCCTACGCCGCCCTCGTCGCGTACGAGGAGGGCGCCATCGAGCTGGACGAACCGGCGGGCCCGCCCGGCTCCACCGTCCGCCATCTCCTCGCCCACACCTCGGGCCTGGCCTTCGACGAACACCGCGTGACGGTACCCCCCGGACAGCGCCGCCTGTACTCGAACGCGGGCTTCGAGCAGCTCGGCGACCACATCGCGAAGGCGACGGAGATCGAGTTCGCCGAGTACCTACACCAGGCGGTCCTGGCCCCCCTGGGAATGAGCTCAACAACCCTCGACGGCTCCCCGGCGAAGGACGGCGTATCGACCGTCGACGACCTCCTCCTCTTCGCCGCCGAACTCCAGGCACCACGCCTCCTGGACCCCCGGACGGTCGCCGAGGCGATGACGGTCCAATATCCGGGCACGAAGGGCGTGTTGCGGGGCTACGGCCACCAGAACCCCAACGACTGGGGCCTCGGCTTCGAGATCCGCGACTCCAAGTCCCCCCACTGGACGGGCAGTTCGTCCTCCCCGCGCACCTTCGGCCACTTCGGCCAGTCCGGTACGTTCCTGTGGGTGGACCCGACGGCGGGCGCGGCCTGCGTGGCACTGACGGACCACGCGTTCGGAGCCTGGGCGGTCGACGCCTGGCCGGTGTTCACGGACGCGGTACTCGCCGAACTCGCCGAACTCCCCACCCCTTAAAGCATCTCCCACATCAGCAGCTCAGCCCCGGTCGCCGCCGCCTCCACCACCAGATCCCGCGCATCCGTGATCCGGGCGGCGTCCCCGGGCCCCAACTCCTCTCCCCCGAGCCGCACTTCACCCCGCACCACATGCACATACACATGCACCGCGTCCGGTACGGCCGTCCGCTCGCCCGGGACCAGCCGCCGCACATGCAGCATCGCGCCGGCCTCCGGCACCGCGTACGGGGTGGAGTCGGCGATGCCGTGGACGATCTCGTACGACGGTTCGCCACCGGGCTCCAGCGGTGCCAGCCACATCTGCACGAAGGTCAGGGGCGAGTCACTGTCGTTGCGCTCGACGTGCCGCACCCCGGCCGCCGAACTGAGGCGCTGCACGTCACCGGGGCGGACGCGGCTGAGGTGGCCGGTGGAGTCGCGGTGGCTGAGCTCCCCCTCGACGACCCAGGTGACGATCTCGGTGTGGCTGTGCGGGTGTTCGCCGAACCCGGCGCCCGGGGCGAGCCGCTCCTCGTTGCAGGCGATGACCGCACCGAACCGGAGGTTGTCGGGGTCGTAGTGCGGCCCGAAGGAAAAGGCGTGCCACGACTGGATCCCGGCCTGCGGGTCCCCCCCTGAGTACCGCTCGACTGCACGCCGTACGTCCATCACACCCACCACGGTAGTCGCGCCAACGGCAAGGGCCCACCAACTCCCGCTGTCCCCACGCGCCGGCCGAGAGGGAGCCGTAGGGGCGCGCCGGTGTCGAGAGCCCCAGCGCGCGGAGGCCCGAAGGGCTGAGCACGGTGGGGCTCTCGACACCGGCTTGAAGCGCCCCGAAGGCGACCGAACCAAAAGAGGTGCGCGCGACGGCGCCTACCCAACACCGCCCCACCTCCCCGCCCCGCAAGCAACCAAGCCACACCGGATAAGGCAGTCTTGTTCCGTGCCCGAACCCGAAACCACCAAACCCGCAGGCCCCCCGCCCCGCGCCCACTCGCACCCGGCAACCCTCAAGCGGCTGGAGCAGTCGTCCGGGAGTCTCGCCGCCCAGGCCATCGCGCGCATGGACGAGTCGCTGCCGTGGTACCGGGCGATGCCCCCGGAGAACCGTTCCTGGATCGGGCTGGTCGCGCAGGCCGGTATCGCCGCGTTCACCGAGTGGTTCCGGCATCCCGACGCGCCCCAGGCCATCTCCACCGACGTCTTCGGTACGGCGCCACGCGAGCTGACCCGGGCCATCACGCTCCGCCAGACCGTGGAGATGGTGCGTACGACGATCGAGGTCATGGAGTCCGCGATCGACGAGGTGGCGGCCCCCGGCGACGAATCCATCCTCCGCGAGGCGCTGCTCGTGTACGCCCGTGAGATCGCCTTCGCGACCGCCCAGGTGTACGCGCAGGCCGCCGAGGCACGCGGCGCGTGGGACGCACGGCTGGAGTCGCTGGTCGTGAACGCCGTGCTGAGCGGGGAGGCCGACGAAGGAGCCGTCTCCCGGGCCGCCGCGCTCGGGTGGAACTCGCCCGAGCATGTGTGCGTGGTGCTGGGTACCGCGCCCGACGGTGACAGCGAGCTGACCGTGGAGGCGATCAGGCGGGCCGCCCGGCACGCCAAGCTCCAGGTGCTGACCGGGGTGCTCGGCGACCGGCTCGTGGTCATCGCGGGCGGCAGCGACAACCCCCTCGCGGTCGCCAAGTCGCTGATCGGCCCGTATGCGGCCGGACCTGTCGTGGCCGGGCCGATCGTGCCGGATCTGCTGGCCGCGACCCGGTCCGCGCAGGCCGCCGCGGCCGGGCTCAAGGCCTGCTCCGCCTGGCAGGACGCACCGCGCCCGGTGCTGGCGGACGACCTGCTTCCGGAACGCGCGATGGCGGGTGACCCCAGTGCGCGCGACCAGTTGGTGGAGGAGATCTACAGACCACTGGAGGAGGCCGGGTCCGCGCTCCTGGAGACGCTCAGCGTCTACCTGGAGCAGGCGAGTAGTCTCGAAGGCGCGGCGCGCATGCTGTTCGTCCATCCCAACACCGTGCGCTACCGGCTTCGACGTGTGACTGACGTCACCGGCTGGTCGCCGTCCGATGTACGCTCCGCGTTCACGCTGCGGATCGCGCTGATCCTGGGGCGTCTGGCCGATGGAGATCTCCAGACCTAGGTTTTTGTCGGGGCCCCACAAAACCCCCTCGTGTTCTTCGTCCCTGTCCCCACGGGCGGTCGTGCCCGTCCCCAAGAGAGAGTGTGAGAGTGCTCGTACTCGTCGCTCCCGGCCAGGGCGCCCAGACGCCCGGCTTCCTGACCCCCTGGCTCGACCTCCCCGGTGTCGAGGACCGTCTGCGTGCCCTCTCGACCGCCATCGACCTCGACCTGGTGCACTACGGCACGAAGGCCGACGCGGACGAGATCCGTGACACCGCCGTCGCCCAGCCGCTGCTGGTCGCCGCCGGACTGGTCTCCGCGACGGCTCTCGGCGAGGTGTCCCCGAACGCCGTCGCCGGTCACAGCGTCGGCGAGATCACCGCCGCCGTGTTCGCCGGTGTCCTCGACGACACGGCCGCCCTGACCCTCGTACGCAAGCGCGGTCTGGCGATGGCCGAGGCCGCCGCGATCACCGAGACCGGGATGGCCGCGCTGCTCGGCGGGGACCCGGACACCACGGTCGCGCACCTGAAGAAGCTGGGACTGACCCCGGCCAACGTGAACGGCGCGGGCCAGATCGTGGCCGCCGGCACGCTGGAGCAGCTCGCCGCCCTGGAGGCCGACAAGCCCGAGGGGGTGCGCCGGGTCGTGGCACTGAAGGTGGCCGGCGCGTTCCACACCGAGCACATGGGCCCGGCGGTCGACGCGCTCGCCGAGGCCGCGCGTGAACTGACGCCCGCCGACCCGAAGTTGACGTACGTCTCGAACAAGGACGGCAAGGCGGTCGCCACCGGCACCGAGGTGCTGGACCGCCTCGTCGGCCAGGTCGCCAACCCGGTCCGCTGGGATCTGTGCATGGAGACCTTCAAGGAGCTCGGCGTCACCGCGCTCCTTGAGGTGTGCCCCGGCGGCACTCTGACCGGCCTCGCCAAGCGCGCCCTGCCCGGCGTGCAGACGCTGGCCCTGAAGACCCCCGACGACCTCGACGCGGCCCGCGAGCTCATCGCAGCTGCGGCCGGTTCTGCTGCTGACGCAGCGGGCGCCAACGCCTGAAGAAGGAGCCGTACGAACATGTCGAAGATCAAGCCGAGCAAGGGCGCACCGTACGCGCGCATCCTCGGTGTGGGCGGTTACCGTCCGGTCCGCGTCGTGCCGAACGAGGTGATCCTGGAGACGATCGACTCGTCCGACGAGTGGATCCGCTCGCGTTCCGGTATCGAGACCCGCCACTGGGCGAACGACGAGGAGACCGTCGCCGCGATGTCCATCGAGGCGTCCGGCAAGGCGATCGCGGACGCGGGGATCTCCGCCGAGCAGATCGGCGGCGTGATCGTGGCGACGGTCTCGCACTTCAAGCAGACCCCGGCCGTGGCGACGGAGATCGCCGACAAGCTGGGCACGAACAAGGCCGCCGCGTTCGACATCTCGGCGGGCTGCGCGGGCTTCGGCTACGGCCTGACGCTCGCCAAGGGCATGGTCGTCGAGGGCAGCGCGGAGTACGTCCTCGTCATCGGCGTGGAGCGGCTGTCCGACCTGACCGACCTGGAGGACCGCGCGACGGCCTTCCTGTTCGGCGACGGCGCGGGCGCGGTCGTGGTGGGCCCCGCGAAGGAGCCGCACATCGGCCCGACCGTGTGGGGTTCGGAGGGTGACAAGTCCGACACCATCAAGCAGACCGTGCCGTGGAACGAGTACGACTCCACGGGCAAGTTCCCTGCGATCACGCAGGAGGGCCAGGCGGTGTTCCGCTGGGCCGTGTTCGAGATGGCGAAGGTCGCCCAGCAGGCGCTGGACGCGGCCGGGATCACCCCGGACGACCTGGATGTCTTCATTCCCCACCAGGCCAACGAGCGGATCATCGACTCGATGGTGAAGACGCTGAAACTGCCGGAGCACGTCACGGTCGCGCGTGACGTACGCACCACCGGCAACACCTCGGCCGCCTCGATTCCGCTCGCTATGGAGCGGCTTCTGGCGACCGGCGAGGCGAAGAGCGGCGACACCGCGCTCGTCATCGGCTTCGGGGCGGGTCTCGTGTACGCCGCGACGGTCGTTACCCTCCCCTAGGCACTCCGTGCCGGATCATCATCGGATCCGACTCGGAAAGCACCGCCACACCCTCTGGATCACAAAGAAGGAGCGCCTGACATGGCCGCCACTCAGGAAGAGATCGTCGCCGGTCTCGCCGACATCGTGAACGAGATCGCCGGCATCCCGGTTGAGGACGTCCAGCTGGACAAGTCCTTCACCGACGACCTGGACGTCGACTCGCTGTCCATGGTCGAGGTCGTCGTCGCCGCCGAAGAGCGCTTCGACGTCAAGATCCCCGACGAGGACGTCAAGAACCTCAAGACGGTCGGCGACGCGACCGACTACATCCTCAAGAACCAGGGCTGAGCCACTTCCTAGGCCCGGACCACCACCAGGCCCGAGCCACCCCATAGGCCCGGCTGCATGGCCCCGCCACCCGGCGGTGGCGCCGCTTAATCCTCGTACCGTTGGAGAAAGAATTCCCGTGAGCCCGACCAATCGCACCGTGGTCGTCACCGGTATCGGCGCAACCACACCGCTGGGTGGCGACGCAGCCTCGACCTGGGAAGGTCTGATCGCCGGCAAGTCCGGCGTGAAGGCCCTGGAGCAGGAGTGGGCCGCCGAGCAGGCGGTCCGTATCGCCGCGCCGGCCGCCGTCGACCCCTCCGAGGTGATCCCGCGTCCGCAGGCCCGCCGACTGGACCGCTCGGCGCAGTTCGCGCTGATCGCGGCCAAGGAGGCGTGGGCCGACGCCGGCTTCACCGACAAGGCCGGCGAGGACCCCGCCGTCGACCCCGACCGCCTGGGCACCGTCATCGCCTCCGGCATCGGCGGTGTGACGACCCTCCTCGACCAGTACGACGTGCTCAAGGAGAAGGGCGTCCGCCGTGTCTCCCCGCACACCGTCCCCATGCTGATGCCGAACGGCCCGTCCGCCAACGTGGGTCTGCTCGTGGGCGCCCGCGCGGGCGTGCACACGCCGGTCTCCGCGTGCGCCTCCGGCGCCGAGGCCATCGGCTACGCCATCGAGATGATCCGCACCGGCCGCGCCGACGTCGTCGTCGCGGGTGGCACGGAGGCGGCCATCCACCCCCTCCCCATCGCCGCGTTCGGCAACATGATGGCGATGTCCAAGAACAACGACGACCCGCAGGGCGCCTCGCGTCCCTACGACACCGCCCGGGACGGCTTCGTCCTCGGCGAGGGCGCCGGTGTCCTGGTCCTGGAGTCCGCCGAGCACGCCGCCAAGCGCGGTGCCCGGGTGTACGCGGAGGCGGTCGGGCAGGGCATCTCGGCCGACGGCCACGACATCGTGCAGCCGGAGCCGGAGGGCCGCGGTATCTCGCAGGCCCTGAAGCACCTGCTCGAAAGCACCGACCTGGACCCGGCGGAGATCGTGCACGTGAACGCGCACGCGACCTCGACGCCGGCCGGTGACGTGGCCGAACTGAAGGCGCTGCGCAAGGTGTTCGGCGACGACGCCGACCACATGGCCGTCTCGGCGACCAAGTCGATGACCGGTCACCTGCTGGGTGGCGCGGGCGGCGTCGAGTCGGTCGCGACCGTCCTCGCGCTCTACAACCGCATCGCCCCGCCGACCATCAACGTCGACAACCTCGACCCGGAGGCGGAGGCCAACGCGGACGTCGTCCGCGGCGAGGCCCGCAAGCTGCCGGTCGAGGGCCGTATCGCCGCCCTGAACGACTCGTTCGGGTTCGGCGGGCACAACGTGGTGCTGGCGTTCCGGACGGTCTGAGAACTTCCTGTACGACGCTGAGGGCCCCCACCGGACGGTGGGGGCCCTCAGCGTGTGCGGAACGAAACGTCAGACCACCTGATGCAGCCAGCGCACCGGAGCACCCTCACCCGCGTACCTGAACGGCTCCAACTCGTCGTCCCACGGCTTGCCGAGCAGCTTCGCGATGTCGGCTTCCAGGTTCGTCTCACCCTGCTGAGACCTCGTCAGGGCGGCGCGGAGGCGGTCCTCGGGGATGAGGATGTCGCCGTGGATGCCGGTGACGGCGTGGAAGATGCCGAGGTCGGGGGTGCAGCTGTAGCGCTCGCCCTCGGCGGTGGGGCAGGGCTCGGCGGTGACCTCGAAGCGGAGGAGGTGCCAGCCGCGGAGGGCCGACGCCAGCTTGGACGCCGTTCCCGCCTCCGCCTGCCAGGAGAATTCGGAGCGCCACGTTCCCGGCGCGGCGGGCTGTCGGATCCAGTCGAGGCTGACGCGTGTGCCGAGCACCCCGGCGACGGCCCACTCGACGTGCGGGCACAGCGCGCGCGGCGCGGAGTGCACGTACAGAACTCCACGTGTCGTCACCGGGACCTCCGGACAGAGCGGGGCATCTTGCTGACTGGGAAACGGCGGCGGCAGGGCCGCCACGTTGAGGGCGAGGCTACCGTGCGGCGACGCGCGGAGTGTGACGTACCGTCCCTCCCGGTGCCAGGAAACCCTGCCATTCACCCAGGGGGACGCTTGTACGGGGGTGAGCCGTTGCATCCGGCCGCAACGGGAACCCTGGCGCGTTGTTATGGGTTGAGACCGTTATGGAGGGGATGGGTCTCAACATGCGAATGCGACGTCGTCGTTCACGGGCCGCGCTCGCCCTCATGACAGCGGCCGTGCTGGGCGCGGCCGGCTGCGACTCGGGCGGGGATACGTCCGCCGGCACCCACAGCAAGAGCGGTACGGCGGCCAAGGCGAACCCCTCCCCCACCCCGGTCTGGGACCGCAGCCCGTCCTCGGTCGCGGCGGTCGGTGACTCCATCACCCGTGGTTTCGACGCCTGTACGGTCCTGTCGGACTGCCCCGAGGTGTCCTGGGCGACGGGCAGCGAAGCCTCGGTCGACAGTCTCGCCGTACGGCTGCTGGGCAAGACCGGGGCGGCCGAGCGGAGTTGGAACTACTCGGAGACCGGCGCGCGGATGGCCGACCTGCCCGGCCAGATCACCCAGGCGGTCGCCCGCAAGCCGCAGTTGGTCACGGTGATGGTGGGGGCCAACGACGCCTGCCGGACCTCGGCCTCGGCGATGACCTCGGTCGCCGACTTCCGCACCGAGTTCGAGACCTCGCTGAAGTCCCTGCGCCGGGCACTGCCGAAGACGCAGGTCTACGTCGCGAGCGTGCCGAATCTCAAGCGCCTCTGGTCGCAGGGGCGGACCAACCCGCTGGGCAAGGCGGTGTGGAAGCTGGGCATCTGCCCCTCGATGCTGGCCGACGCGGACTCCCTGGACTCGGCGGCCACCGAGCGGCGCGACACGGTGCGGGACCGGGTACAGGAGTACAACAAGGTCCTGGAACAGGTGTGCGCGACGGATGTGCGCTGCCGTTTCGACGGGGGCGCGGTCTACGACTACCGCTTCGGCACGGACCAGTTGAGCCACTGGGACTGGTTCCACCCGAGTACGAACGGTCAGGCGCGGCTCGCCGAGATCGCGTACCGGCACGTCACCGCGAACGACCCCGTGACCTAGGGTTTCCCTCATGAGCGAACTTTTCGGCACCCTTCCCGACGGCACTCCCGTGCACCGCTGGACCCTGGAGCGGGCGGGCGTACGGGTGCGGGTGCTGTCGTACGGCGGGATCGTGCAGTCGGTGGAGGTGCCGGACCGGGCGGGCCACGCGGCGGACGTGGTGCTCGGGTTCGCCGGTCTGGACGGCTATCTCACCCATCCGGAGCCGTATCTCGGCGCGCTGGTCGGCCGGTACGCGAACCGGATCGCGGGCGGCCGTTTCCCACTGGAGGGCGTGACCTACTCCCTCGCGCGGAACAACGCGCCCAACTCCCTGCACGGCGGCGAGCGCGGCTTCGACAAGCGGGTGTGGGACGTCGAGCCGGTCGAGCACGGCGTGCGGCTGAGCCGGGTCAGCGGGCACGGCGAGGAGGGCTTCCCGGGGCGCCTGGACGTCTCGGCGACGTACACGCTGGACGAGTCGGGCGCGCTGCGCATCGCCTACGAGGCGACGACGGACGCGCCGACCGTCGTGAACCTCACGAACCACAGCTACTTCGACCTGAGCGGCACCGGCAGCGCGGCCGGTCACGAACTCCGGCTCGCAGCCTCGCGGTTCACCCCGGTCGACGCCGACCTGATCCCGACCGGCACGCTCGACGACGTCACCGGCACCCGCTTCGACTTCCGCGAGTCACGGAAGGTCGGCACCGGTTACGACCACAACTTCGCGCTCGACAAGGGCCTGACCCCGGCCCCCGTCGAGATCGCCGAGCTGCACGACCCGGCGTCCGGCCGGGTACTGGCGATCGCTACGACCGAGCCCGGCATCCAGCTCTACACCGGTGACTACCTGAGCGACCCGTTCGCCCCGGGTGCCGGAGTCGCCCTGGAGACCCAGCACTTCCCGGACTCCCCGAACCGCCCGGACTTCCCGAGCACGGAGCTGCGCCCGGGCGAGGTCTACCGCTCGGAGACGGTGTACGGCTTCTCGGCCCGCTGACCGTGGCGGCGGCGCGGGCATGAAATGAGCCCCGGTCCAGGGGTCAGGTCCCGGACCGGGGCTGTCTGTGGGGAGACGGGTCCCGGGTCAGACGTTAATCGTCGTGGCGACCCGGCGGTCCGTGATCGAGCGGCCCGCCTGGATCTCGTACGAACCCTTTACAACTGCCCACCCGTTCGCCGTCTCATCCCAGATCTCGAAAGATCGGCGCGGGAGTTCGACCCGTACCTCGACGCTCTCGCCGGGCCCGGCCTCGACCCCGGCGAATCCGGCCAGCCAGCGGGCCGGGCGCTCGGGGTCGTGCTCGGTCGGGGCCAGGTAGATCTGGACGACCTCACGCCCGTGCCGGCCACCGGAGTTGGTGACGCGCACGGTGACGGACGAACTGTCGGCCTTGATGTCGTCATAGGTCCAGTCGGTGTAGCCGAGGCCGTGCCCGAAGGGGTACGACGGGACGCGGCCCGCCTTCTCCCAGGCGCGGTAGCCGATGAACACGCCCTCGCGGTAAGGGAGTTCGCCGTTCTCGGGGACCACTTGACTGACCGGGGCGTCGGCGAGGGAGCCCCAGGTGGTGGGGAGCCGGCCGCCGGGTTCGTGGGCGCCGGTGAGGACGTCGGCGAGGGCGGCGCCGGCCTCCTGGCCGGGGAACCAGCCGAGCAGGACGGCGGCGACCTCCTCGCGCCAGGGCAGTTCGACCGGGGAGCCGGAGTTGACGATCACGACGGTGTTCGGGTTGGCGGCGGCGACGGCGCGCACCAAGTCGTCCTGGCGGCCGGGGAGTTGGAGGTCCGTGCGGTCGTAGCCCTCCGACTCCACCCGTTCGGTGGTGGCGACCACGACGACGGCGGTGTCGGCGGCGCGGGCCGCCGCGACGGCCTCGGCGATCAGTTCGTCGGGGTCGCGCTGCGGTTCCTGGTGGGCGAGCGCGAAGCCGACGACCCGCAGGGGGATGCCGACGGGGCGGGCGACGGTGTAGGTCAGGGAGACGTCAACGGGGGCGTCGGCGGTGAGTTCGACGAGGGCGCGGGGTTCGGGGGCGCCGAAGAAGGAGATGAACGGGTCGTCCTTGGCCGGGCGTTGGACGTCGTCGTAGTACGTCGTGCCGTCGACGGTGAGGGTGAACGCGCCGATGCCCTTGATGCCGAAGGTGTGTTGTCCGGTGGCGCGCGGGGTGAAGGTGCCGGTGAGTTCGACGGTGTGGAGGGTGTCGTGGGTGACGCCCTCGGGGAGGTCCGAACCCACCCATTTGATCTGCCCGTTGGGCAGGGGGACGGTCGCGATGACCTGGCCCGCCGCGTCGCGGCAGATCGCGCGCAGGGTGAACCCCTGGTCGGCGACGGCGAGTTCGGTGTTCGGGTCGGCGCCGACGGCGTAGCTCAGGGTGCCTTCGGGGAGGGCGGCGGTGAGGCCGTCGAGCGGGGAGACGATCCGGGCCGGGAAGACGGTGGCGGAGCCGCCGCCGAGGACACGGGCGTCGCGGGCGGCGGCGCCGATGAGCGCGACGGTGGTGTTCGGCTTCAGCGGAAGGGCGTTGTCCTGGTTCCGCACGAGGACGAAGGAGCGGCGGGCGATCTCGCGGGCGAGAGCCTCGCCGTCGACGGGGGACGGGAGTTCGGCTTCCGCGACGACGGGTTCCGCGCCGGCCAGGATGCCGACGCGGGCGGCGAGCCGCAGCACGTTCCGTACGGCCGCGTCGACCGTGGCCTCGGCGACCTCACCGGCGCGCACGGCCCGGGCGAGGGCCTCGCCGTAGACGGTCTTCGGGCCGGGCATGGCGACGTCGAGGCCGCCCTCGATGGCGCCGACGGTGGAGCGGGCGGCGGTCCAGTCGGAGACGTTGAAGCCGTCGAAGCCCCATTCGCCGCGCAGGATCTCGTTCACCAGGAGGCGGTGTTCGGTCATCGTCGTGCCGTTGACCGTGTTGTAGGCGGTCATGACGCCCCAGGGGCGGGCCTGCTCGACGATGAGCTCGAAGGGGGCCAAGTACAGCTCGCGCAGCGCGCGTTGGGAGATGAGATTGTCGACGGTGAAGCGTTCGGTCTCGGCGTCGTTGGCGACGAAGTGCTTGACGGTCGTGCCCACGCCGCCCGCCTGAACGCCTTCCACATACCCGGAGCCGATCCGCCCGGTGAGGTACGGATCCTCGCTGTACGCCTCGAAGTGCCGGCCGCCGAGCGGGGAGCGGTGCAGGTTGACGGTGGGCGCGAGCAGCACGTGGACGCCCTTGCGGCGGGCCTCCTGGGCGAGCAGCACACCGGCACGGCGGGCGAGTTCGGGGTCCCAGGCGGCGGCGAGGGCGGTCGGGGACGGCAGTGCGACGGAGGGGTCGTCGGCGGTCCAGTGCCGGCCCCGGACGCCGATCGGGCCGTCGGACATGACGAGGGACGTCAGGCCGATCTCCGGGAGCGCGGGCAGGGACCACATGTCCTGACCGGCCAGCAGCCGGGCCTTGGCATCGAGGCCGAGTGCGCCGAGGGCCGCTTCGACGACTGCTTCACGCGCTTCATGGGTTTCCGCCACCGCGGCGCCTCCTCGTTGAGTCCGTCCTGTGCCCTGCGCCTCCATCGTGCAACGGTTACCTGTAGATCGGTAGGTTTCGTAACCTTGCCGTTATATTTGCATACGACGGATGTCGTACGGTGACGCCATGAACGCCAGGGCCAAGAGTGCGGAGCGGCGCGCCGAGATCGTGCGGGCGGCGCTGGAGGTGATCGCCGAGCGCGGCTACCGGGGCGCGAGCCTGGCGGCGGTGGCGGAGCGGGTCGGGCTGACCCAGCAGGGCCTGCTGCACTACTTCCCCACGAAGGACGCGCTGCTGGTCGCCGTCCTGGAGGAGCGGGACCAGTGGGACGCGGTCCCGGACAGCCAGTGGCGAATCGACCTCCTCGCATCCCTGGTCGAGTACAACGCGATGCGGCCCGCGATCATCCAGACCTTCTCCGCACTCCTCGGCGAGAGCGTCACGGAGGGGCACCCGGCACGGGACTACTTCACCGCGCGGTACGCCAGGGTGCGGGCGAGCATGGCGGGGGTGCTGCGCGCCGAGTACGGCGACCGGTTGCCGAACGGCCTCACCCCCGAGCGGACGGCTCCCCTGCTGGTCGCGGTGATGGACGGCCTGCAGTACCAGTGGCTGCTGGACCCGGAGTCGGTGGACATGCCCGGGGCGTTCCGCGACTTCCTGACCCTGCTGGGCGAGACGTGACCTCGCCCGACTCCCCTACACCTGCCGCCAGATGACGGCGAGCGTCTTGCTCACCGCGCACACGAGGCCGAAGACAAGCGCCCAGTCGTAGGCCCCGGCAAGGACCAGCGCGGCGACCCCCGCACCGAACCACACCACCTCGAAGGCGACCCGGCCGGCGCCGCGCGTCTTGTACTTGGCCTTGGGCGAACCGCACAGCCCCCACAACACCGCGAGCACGACGGGCGCGCCGAGGCCGAGCAGCCAGGTCAGCGGGGTGGCGAGGTCCCGGGTGAACCCCCAGTAGGCGACGGCGACAAGGGCGCCGAGCTCGATGGCGAAGAGCACGCCGAGGTTCGCTGTCTTCGCTGTCTTCAGTGCCGTCATGAGCGGCAGTATCACCCGGAGCGGATCACTCCGTCCCGGCCGAGGAGACGGGGGATCGGATCGTCCGTCGCACCCGTGGCGTAGACCACTCCCGTCACGCGATACTGCGGCCGTTTGGCACCGCACCCCACTGCGACGGAAGGCCTCAACCACTTTGAATGGCATACGAGTTCGGACAGGCGTCCTCGGACTGGCCCTGCTGGCCGGTTTCTCCGCCACCGGCACCAGCGCGGCGGCAGCCGACACCACACTCCCCCCGACCGTCGAGGAACAACGGCTCGACAGGGCGGTCCCCCAGGAGATCCTCGAACACTCCGGATTCGACACCGTGGCACCGGAGTTCACCCACGCGCTCGAAGCGGCGCACAGCTACGCGCAGGCCCGCCGCATCGTCGTAAGCGAGGGAACCGCGCTGTGGCAGCGGGCAGTCGACCGGGCGCAGGGACGGGGTCCCGCCGGCGGGGATCTCAGCCGGGACGACGACCGGCCGCTGTACTGGGCGCGGTTGGGAATGACCAGGGAAGTGCGGACCTGGGCACCGGAGTTCGGCATCAGCGGCACCGAACGAACCGCACTCCTCTCCGAGTTGGAGCGGACCTCGCGCGGACAGAGCAGCATCCGCTATCCGGCCCGCGACAAGGGGCTGAAGCGGATCCTGGTGACCGGCTTCGACCCGTTCACTCTGGACGCGGACATCAGGATATCCAACCCGTCCGGGGCCACCGCGCTCGCGCTCGACGGCACGGTGATCCAGACGGCGGACGGTCCGGCCCGCATCGAGACGGCCATGTTCCCGGTGCGCTGGGCCGACTTCGCCGAGGGGACCGTGGAGCGGACGCTGCGGCCGTACCTCCCGAAGGTGGATCTGTTCACGACGGTGAGTCAGGGGCGGGTGGGCCGTTTCGACGTCGAGCGGACCAACGGGGCCTGGCGGGGCGGCTATCCGGACAACGACAACATCTCGCGCACGGAGACCGTCCCGGTCACCGACCCGGCCTCGCAGCCCCAGTGGACGTCGACGACCCTGCCGTACAAGGCGATTGTGGCCGCGAACACCGGACGTTTCCCCGTCTACGACCACACCGAGGTCACCGAGATCCCGGCGGGCGGGACGGCCCCCGTCGTACGGCCGGACGGACCTACCGCGGGCTCCACGGCCCGTGCCGGTGGTGGCGGCAACTACCTCTCCAACGAGATCGCCTACCGCGCGACCCTGCTGCGGGACCGGCTCGGGCTGCACGACTCGCTGCCGGGCGGACACATCCACACGCCGGTGCTGCAGTTCGGAACGGGCAACACGGACCCGGCGACCGGGACGATCACCGACCCGGACTTCGTACAGCACCGGGTGGACATCATCGCGCAGGTCAGAGCGATGGTGACAGCGGCGATGGACGCGTCAGCGGTCGACTGACGCGGGCCCGCTCTCCGTGTCCTCCCCCTCGGTCTCCTCGCCCAGCAGGTCCCGCGCCATCAGCGTCGCCCCCGCCACCGCACCCGGCATCAGGAAGACGGCGACGAACGGGACCAGGAAAGCGAGGCCGAGGGGGGTGCCGAAGCCCCAGATCAGGGGCTTGCGGGAGCGGAGGAGGGTGAGGCGGGCGCGGAGGTCGACGCCTCGGCGCTGCAGGGCGACGGCCGTCAGTTCCTCGGTGAGGAAGAACCCGGTGACGAAGAAACCGATCACCGGAACGACGGTCTGGCCGACGAACGGAAGGAATCCCAGGGCGAAAAGCAGAACCCCCCACACAAGCGCACGAATCAGCACCCGGAGGCTGTCGCGGGCCGAGACCCACAGTTCGCGCCAGAGCGGGAGGCCCGACTCGGGGGCCGTGCCGTCGGGTGAGACATCCCGGTCGACCTTCTCGGAGAGGGTCTCGTAGAAGGGCTGCCCTATCAGCAGGGTGACCGCCGTGAAGGTCAACACCGAGAGCAGCAGGGCCAGTACGAACAGCACAACGGTAAGGAAGCCGCGGAACAGCCCCTGCCACGGACTCGCCCAGCCGTCCGCGAAGGGCGTGGCCCAGCCGACGAAGTCCTCACCCCACACCGCGAGCGCGACAAGCACCGCGACATAGAGAACCAGCGTGATCAGCCCAGGAACCAAACCAAACCCGTACTGCCGCCCGTGCCGGGCCACCCAGCGCTGGCCCTTCAGGAGATAGCCGAACCCCGCCCCAAGATCATGCATGGGGAGAACCTTACTCAGGGTCGACGCCGGACGGGTCCTGGGCATGTCCTGGGTATGTCCCAGGCCTGCCCTGGGCCTGCCCTAGGCCGTCGATACAGCCACCACAACGCCCCGATCCGCCGCAGGTGAAACCGCAGCGGTCACCCGTACCGCGGTAGCCCGGGCCACCCGCCCCGCACGGAAGGCGGCAGCCAGCAGAACCGGCTGAACCCTCTCCAGGGCGGAGACGAACAACTCCTCGCCCGCGACCACCATCGGCACGGCCGTCTTCGTGGTCGCGGCCGCGGCCTCCGTAAGGTCGGCGAGAGGCGGCAAGGTGGCCCGGAGAACCTTCGCGCCCGCAGCGGCCGCGCGTTGCGCGAGGGCCACCTGCGGGGGCAGCAGCGGAGCCAGCGCTGCCGTCAACGCCTCGGCGATGCGCCGGAGTTCGGGGGAGGAGTCGGCCAGGGCGTCGGCCGCCGCGCGGAGCAGCGGGGTGAGGGCGAGCAGTATGCCGGCCGCCACGCCCGCCGCCGCGGGCAGCAGCGGGGAGGCCGCCTCGACCAGATCGCCGAGCGCGGCGGCGAACTCCTCGACGGCGGGTTCCACCACGTCGAGAACGGGCAACAGGCTGTCCCCCAGCACACCCAACAGCACCTGCGCCGGCCGACTCACCGGATGCACGGCCAGCGGCGCACCGGTCGTACCGAGCCGCGTCAGGGTGTCGACCATGCGATAGAAGGCCTCCTGAGCCTGCGGCGAAGCGCTCGCCTCGGCCAGCTCGGCGGTGGTCTCCCGCAGCACCCGCAGCGCCTCGGCACCCGAACCATCCCGTGGATCAAGGGTGTTGATGGCGATTCTGGTGATGTTCCCGGCGGTGTCCAGGAGTTGCCCGGTGATGTCGGTGGTGCTGCGTGCCATGCGCAACACCTCGTCCCTGCTCGGAAGCGAAGGAATGGTCGCCATGGGAACCCCTCTCCACGCGCCCGCCACCCGGTAGCTGCACTCAGCATGCCCACTCCCCACCCCCCTGAATGCGACATCCGGGCATCGGTGACACCAACACCTTCCCTCGCCCATTGAGTCGAACGGGTGCCGCTCGCCGTACCGATCTCTGGAACCAGGAGGAGGTCCGAGGGGGAACTCCCGCAGGTCGGACAGGCGTTGTTCACCATGGCACACGCGAGCAGCGGATCAGTTGAGGAGAGCGGATGACCCAGGAGATCCACGGCACCGTAGCCGACGGCTTCGAAACGGTCCGGGAGGAGTTCGCCGCGTTCGTGTCGACGGAACGCGCGGACTACGAAGGCCAGTTGTGCGCATACGTACACGGCCGACAGGTCGTGGACCTGTGGGCCGGACCGTCCGGCACCACCAACAACTCCCTCTACGGCGTGTTCTCGTCCACCAAGGGCGCAGCCCACCTCGTGGTGGCCCTGCTGGTCCAGGACGGCACCCTCGAACTGGACCGCAAAGTCACCTACTACTGGCCGGAGTTCGCATCCGAGGGCAAAGGCGCGCTGACTCTACGCGAGTTGCTCGCGCACCGTGCGGGCCTGATCGGCACGGACACCGGCTTCACCCTCGACGAACTGGCCGACGACCGCGCGGTCGCCGAACGCCTCGCCGACCAGCGCCCGTTCTGGCGTCCCGGCACGGCCTTCGGCTATCACGCCCTGGTCATCGGCGCCCTGACCGGCGAGATCGTCAGACGAGCGACAGGCCGTTCACTCCAGGACGTGTACGAGGAAAGAGTCCGCGCCCCCTACACCCTGGACTTCTACCTGGGCCTCCCCTCCACCCAGGAGCCACGCTTCCGTACCACCCAGCCCCCCTCCCCCGACCACCAGTCCCCGCACACCCCCCACGAACCGGACAGCCGCCACAGCCTCACCGGCATCGCCTTCAACGAACACGCGGCCCAGCCCACCGAGCTCTCATCGCTCCCCAACGAAACGACGATCCGCGCCAAGGGCCCCGCATCGGTCGGCGGAGTGGCATCGGCACGCGGCCTGGCCGGCCTCTACGCGGCGGCGATCAGCGTGGTCGAGGACCGGGCCCCGCTCCTGAAGCCGGACACGGTAGCGGAGTTCGGCCAGCTCCACTCCGTCGGCCACGACATGATCACCGGCACGCACCGGGCGTACGGCCTCGGTTTCCAGGCGACGGCGAGCACCTGGTACCCGTTCCTGAGCGCCGGCACGATCGGCCACAGCGGCGCCGGAGGCTCCCAGGCCTTCGCCGACCCCCGCACCGGCCTGACCTACGGCTACACCCGCCGCCGCTTCACCCTCCCCGGCGGCCCGGCCCCAGAAAACACCCGCCTGGTCCAAACCGCCCACCAAGCAGCACTGGCAAGCTGAACCAACGGCGCAAGCCCTCACCAACGACGAGGGCCCACCAAGTTGCACTGTCCCCACGCGCCGGCCGAGAGGGAGCCGCAGGGGCGCGCCGGTGTCGAGAGCCCCACCGCGCGGAGGCGCGCAGCGCCGAGCACGGTGGGGCTCTCGACACCGGCTTCAGGCGCCCCGAAGGCGACCGAACCAAAGGAGGTGCGCACGGTGCCTACCCAACACCGCCCGCTCAGAGCTTGACGATCATCTTCCCCGTGTTGTCCCCCCGCAGCTGCCCCAGGAACGCCTCAAGGTTGTTCTCGATCCCCTCGACGACGGTCTCCCGGTACTTCAGCTCACCGGAAGCCACCCAGGCGCCGACCTCCCGCACGAACTCAGGCTGAAGGTCGTAGTGGTCGCCGACGAGGAAGCCTTCAATACGCCCCCGCGTCTGAATGAGCCGCCCGAGGTTCTTCGGCCCGGCCACGGGCTCGGTGCTGTTGTAAACCGAGATCATGCCGCAAATGGCAATACGCCCACGCTCGTTGAGCGAACCGATCGCAGCCTCAAGGTGGTCGCCCCCGACATTGTCGAAGTAAACATCGACACCGTCCGGAGCCGCCTCCCGCAGTTGCTGACTCACCGGCCCGTTCTTGTAGTTGAAGGCAGCGTCGAACCCGTACTCCTCCACGAGAAGTTTGACCTTCTCGTCGGACCCGGCGGAACCGATGACCCGAGACGCACCCTTGAGCTTGGCGATCTGCCCGACCTGGCTGCCGACGGCACCGGCGGCGCCGGAGACGAAGACGGAGTCGCCCTCCTTGAAGGAGGCGGTGCGCAGCAGCCCGGCGTAGGCGGTGAGGCCGGTCATGCCGAGGACACCGAGGTAGGTGGAGAGCGGGGCGAGGTCGGGGTCGACCTTGACGGCACCCTTGGCGTCGATGGTCGCGTACTCGCGCCAGCCGCCGAAGTGCAGGACGTGGTCGCCGACGGAGATGCCCTCGGCGTTGGACTCGACGACCTCGCCGACCGCGCCGCCCTGCATGACCTTGCCGAGCTCGAACGGGGCGACGTACGACTTGGCGGCGCTCATCCGGCCGCGCATGTACGGGTCGACGGAGAGGTACTTGTTCCGCACCAGCACCTGGCCCTCGCCCGGGGTCCGGGTCTCGGTCTCCACCAGGGCGAAGTCCTCGGGCTTCGGCCAGCCGACCGGACGGCTGAGCAGGTGCCATTCGCGGTTGATCATCACAAGCGCCTTTCTTCGTGTCTCCGTGCGGGGAGCCTCAAATACTTCAGTACCTGAAACAACCATGCCTCTGAATATTTCATGATGTCAAGTAACGGGGTACGCTGGAGCGCATGTCCACACCCGAAAAGACGCGCTCCGACAACACGCGCCGCGCCGACCCCGTGACCCTGGAGGTCGTCGAGCTGATCGGCGATGTCGTGGCGCGGTTCTACGAGGACTACGAGGAGGCGGCGGGCGACCACTCGCTGACCGGCGCCCAGGCGCGGCTGCTCAGCCTGCTGTCCCTGGAACCACTGCCGATGCGCAAGCTGGCGCAGAAGCTGAAGTGCGAGCCGTCGAACGTCACCGGGATCGTGGACCGGCTGGAGACGCGGGGTTTGGTGGAGCGCCGCCCCGATCCCGCCGACCGGCGGGTGAAGCTGGCGGCGGCGACGGACGAGGGGCGACGGGTGGCCCGTAGCCTGCGCGAATCGCTGCGGTTCGCCCGGGAGCCGCTGGCGGGGCTGTCGGACGACGAAAGGTTGGCACTCCGAGGCCTGCTACGACGAATGCTGAAGATCTAACCCGAGCCACCCCGAACCCCGACCCACGCCACCCCGAACCCCCGACCCGAGCCACCCCGAACCCCAACCCACTCGACCCCGAACCCCGACCCGAGCCACCCCGAACCCCCAAGCCGAACGGCTCAGGAGCACCACCACAAGATCTGTTTGCACGTCTCCGAAGGCGACGGCGTCGGGCTCGGGTGCGAGGACGAGGGCTCCGAGGTCGGAGTGGTCGTCGGCTCGGTGGTGGACGGCGATGTGGGGGACGTGTTGCCGGCGGCGGTCGTCGGTGTCAGCGACGCGGAGGGACTCTTCGTCCCCTTCCCGGACTCCGAAGGCGAAGCCGACCGTGACGCCGACGCGGCCGGAGACGCCGAACCCGCACCCGCCCCCACGGTCTTCGTGTCACCCAAGGGCTCGGCCGTACCGCTGGCCTCCGAGGACGCCGCACCCTCCGCCGACGCGTCGCCCGGCGCCGCGGGCTTCGAGGTCGAGAACGGCGCGTCCGCGCCCACCTCGGCCAGGCTCAGCCCGCCGGCCGCGAGCACGAAGCCGGCCGTGACGAGGAGCACCCGGCGCCGCCGCCGGCGATGTGCCGCGGCCTTGCGATCGCGACGACTCGCACCCGGCGTGTCCGGGCCCTCGGCGGCGCCGTCACCGTCACCCCGCCCGCGACTCCTCCGCCGCGCAGCGCGCCCCTGGGGTTCACCGTCCTCGATGCCCTCGACGGCTTCCTCATGCCCGCCTTCGGGCGCGTCCCGGCCCTCCCCCGCCCCACCATCCGTTTGCGAACGTACGTCAACTACGGGCGCGTAGGCAGGAGATGACTCGACGGGCACTTCGGCTGATACGCCGCACCCCGGGCACGCGAGGGCGCCGTTCAGGTGCCGGCCGCAGGGGTGGCAGTAGTCCATGACGCCCGAAGACTAAGTTCCCCACAGGTAACGTTCATAGTCACGTCTGTGAAAATTGTGCAAGGAACCGCGCGCCGAACCCGGCCGAGACCCATCCGGGACCCAACCGGCGATCGAACCTCTTGCCGAAACCGTTACTTGTTCGACCCATTGACACCCCAGCCCCGCCGTCCTTACTGTCTGCCCAGCATTTCGAACGTGAGCCGAAATTTCGAACAGCACCGAAGAGCACAGGGGGCATCTGCCGTGCGCATCACGGGAATCAGTACGCACGTGGTCGGGACGCCATGGCGCAATCTGACGTACGTCCAAGTGCACACCGACGAGGGCGTCACCGGCGTCGGCGAGACCCGGATGCTGGGCCACACCGACGCGCTGATCGGTTACCTGCGCGAGGCCGAGGCAAACCACATTGTCGGTTCCGACCCGTTCGCCGTGGAAGACCTCGTACGCCGGATGAAGTACGGCGACTACGGCCGGGCGGGCGAAATCGTCATGTCCGGCATCGCCGTGATCGAGATGGCCTGCTGGGACATCAAGGGCAAGGCCCTCGGTGTGCCGGTGTGGCAGCTGCTCGGCGGCAAGGTCACCGACAAGGTGAAGGCGTACGCGAACGGCTGGTACACCACCGAACGGACCCCGGAGGCCTATCACAAGGCCGCCCAGGGAGTCATGGAGCGCGGCTACAAGGCGCTGAAGATCGACCCGTTCGGGACCGGGCACTTCGAACTCGACCACGAGCAGACCCTGTACGCCGTCTCGCTCATCGAGGCCGTACGGGACGCGATCGGCCCGGACGCCGAGCTGATGCTGGAGATGCACGGCCGCTTCTCACCCTCCACCGCCGTACGGCTCGCGCGCGAACTCGCGCCGTTCAAGCCCGCCTGGCTGGAGGAGCCGGTCCCGCCGGAGAACCTGAAGGCGCTGGAGAAGGTCGCCGCCAAGGTGGACATCCCGGTCGCCACGGGTGAACGCATCCACGACCGCGTCGAGTTCCGTGAGCTGTTCGAGAGCCAGGCCGTCGACATCATCCAGCCCGACGTCGGTCACATCGGCGGCATCTGGGAGACGCGCAAGCTCGCCGCGACCGCCGAGGCGCACTACGTCCTCGTCGCCCCGCACAACGTCGGCGGACCGGTGCTGACCGCCGCCTCGCTCCAAGTCGGCTTCTCCACCCCGAACTTCAAGATCCTGGAGCACTTCAACGACTTCGCGGACGCGGAGATCAAGAAGGTCGTCAAGGGTGCCCCGCAGGTGATCGACGGCTACTTCCACCTCTCCGACGCGCCCGGTCTCGGCGTCGAGCTGGACACCGACGCGGCGGCCGAATTCCCGCAGCAGCAGGCCCGGTTCGACCTGTGGGCGGACGGCTGGGAGCAGCGCAAGCCGAAGGGTTCGAAGTGAGCACGGCGGTCGTCGTCGCGGGACCGGGCGAGCACCGGCTGGTCCCGCACGAGGCGCGGCAGCCGGACGCGGGCGAGGCGCTGGTGCGCGTCCACGCGGTCGGCATCTGCGGCAGCGACCGCGAGGTGTACCAGGGCAACAGGCCCGAGGGATACGTCCGTTACCCCCTCACGCCGGGCCACGAGTGGTCCGGCACGGTGGAGGCGGTCGGCGCCGGGGTGCCGTCAAGTCTGGTCGGCCGCAAGGTCGTTGGCGAGGGCTTCCGCAACTGCCAGGTGTGCGACCGGTGTCACGCGGGCGAGACAACGTTGTGTACGGCAGGCTATGAGGAGACGGGCTTCACCCAGCCCGGCGCCATGGCCACCACCCTCACCCTCCCCGCCCGGCTGCTCCATGTCCTCCCGGACGAGGCCGACTTGACGGCGGCGGCGCTGCTGGAACCGGCGGCCTGCATCGCGGCGGCGGCACTGAAGGCGAACGCGCGGCCGGGTGAGCGGGCAGCCGTGGTCGGCACCGGAACCCTGGGCATGTTCGCGATCCAGTTCCTCAAGGCGAACTCCCCCGCCGAACTCCTGGTCGTGGGCTCCCGCCCGGACCGTGCGGCCCTGTCGCAGCAGTTCGGCGCCACGGACTTCCGTACCAAGCACGAACCCCTCCCCGACGACTTCGACGTGGTGATCGAGACCGCCGGCTCCGCGGACGCGGCCCGCACGGCCGCCGCGCTGCTGAGGCGCGGCGGACGCCTGGTCCTGACCGGCATCCCAGCGCCGGGCGCCGAGGGGCTCGACCCCACCGATCTCGTCGTACGGCAGCTGGAGGTGCACACCGTCTTCGGGGCACCGCCGGACGCCTGGGCGCACACGGTGCGGGTGTTCGGGGCGGGGTTGCTCGATCCGCTTCCCCTGGTCACCCATGAGCTTCCGCTCGCCGAGTTCCCGCAGGCCATCGAGCTGGTGGGGTCCGGCGATCCCAAGGTCGGCAAGGTGCTGCTGCGGCCGTAGGAAACCCCCAGCCGTACGTCGGCACGGGGTGTCCTGACCACCCCGTGCCGACGTACCACCACAGTTTTTCCGTACCCCGAGCCGCGAACCGCGTCCGAAATACCGAACACGAAGGACAGCCAGTGACCGACACCGCCACGGCAGCCCGCAGGCCCGGGGAGCAGGCGCTCTCCGCGCTCGGCCTGGGCGCGCCCGCCCTCGACCCCGCCGACGCCTCGCCGCACACCTTCCCCGGCGGCGGTCGCTGGCGCACCGAGATCCCCTCCTGCGAGGGTCCCGAGGCGCTGGCGGTCATCCTCAAGGAGTCCTCGCGCCTCGACGTCCCGATCCACCGGATCAGCCAGGGCAGCGGCGTGTGGATGCTGACCGACGCCGAGATCACCGAGATGGTCGAGGCCACGGCCGAACGCGACATCGAGCTCTGCCTGTTCACGGGTCCGCGCGGGACCTGGGACATCGGCGGCTCGGTCCGCTCCGACTCGCGCGGCGGGGGTCTGCGCGCCCGGGGCCACGACGCGGTCGCCGGCTGTATCGAAGACGCCGTGCGGGCAACGGAGTTGGGCGTCAAGTGCCTGCTCGTCGCCGACGAGGGCGTGCTGTGGACGCTGCACCGGGCGCGCGTCGCCGGGATCATCCCGGCCGACACGACGCTCAAGGTCTCGGCGCTGATCGGTCCGGTCAACCCGGCGGCGTACGCGGTCTACGAGCGGCTGGGCGCCGACTCCCTCAACGTGCCCAGCGATCTGACGCTCGATCATCTCACCGAGATCCGGCGGGTGTCGGCGGCTCCGATGGACATGTACATCGAGGCGCCGGACGACCTCGGTGGCTACATCCGGATGTACGAGGTCGCCGAGCTGATCCGGCGCGGCGCCCCGCTGTACCTGAAGTTCGGTCTGTCCAAGGCCCCCGGCATCTACCCGTGGGGCACCCACCTCCGTGACGTCACCCTCGACACGGCGCGCGAGCGGGTACGGCGGGGGCGGCTGGCCCTCGACCTGCTGGCCAGGCACGGCGCGGACGGCGACATGGCTCCGCTCGGTACCAGGTTGCCGGGATCCCTCAACCGTTTCCCGACAGAGAGTGCCACTGACTGACCGATGGGGTCTGCAGGCCGCCTGTGGCTGGTCGCGCAGTTCCCCGCGCCCCTATAAACGCAGCCCGGTTTCCAGGTGCACCTGGAAACGCAGGCCCGCCCTCCAGGGGCGCGAGGAACTGCGCGACCAGCCCCCACCGGGCCCGCACCACACAACACAACCGGCACCATCCCGCACCCGCACCACCGCACCGCATCCTGAACCACCCCCACGCACTCGCTGCACCTCTCAACGACGAGAAGAATGAGGCCAGTTCACATGCGCATCCGCAGAAGCGCCCTCCCCCTCATAGCCGGCGCCGCCACCCTCGCGCTGACCCTGTCCGCGTGCGGGCAGAGCGGTTCGGGCGGCAGCAAGGAGAAGGAGAGCAGTGCAAAGGGCGGCACGATCGGCATCGCGATGCCGACGAAGTCCTCCGCGCGCTGGATCTCCGACGGCAACAACATGGTCAGCGACCTCAAGTCCAAGGGCTACAAGACCAAGCTGGTCTACGGCGAGGACGACCCGGACACCCAGGTCTCCCAGATCGAGAACATGATCACCCAGGGCGTCAAGGGCCTGATCATCGCGGCGATCGACAACAAGTCCCTGAACAACGTGCTCCAAGAGGCCGCCGACGCGAAGATCCCGGTCATCGCCTACGACCGCCTCATCCTCGGCACGAAGAACGTCGACTACTACGCCTCCTTCGACAACACGAAGGTCGGCGTGCTCCAGGGCACATACCTCATCCAGAAGCTCGGTCTGAACAGCGGCAAGAAAGGCCCGTTCAACATCGAGCTGTTCGCCGGCTCGAACGACGACAACAACACCAAGTACTTCTTCAACGGCGCGATGAGCGTGCTCCAGCCGTACATCGACCAGAAGAAGCTGGTCGTCAAGTCCGGGCAGACCGAGCTCAACAAGGTGACCACCCTGCGCTGGGACGGCACCAAGGCGCAGAACCGCATGGAGGACATCCTCACCGGCTCGTACAAGACGGGCCGGGTCGACGCGGTGCTGTCGCCCTACGACGGCATCTCCATCGGCATCCTGTCCGCGCTGAAGTCGGACGGCTACGGCTCCGCCAGCAAGCCCCTGCCGGTCATCACCGGCCAGGACGCCGAGCTGGCCTCGGTGAAGTCGATCATCGCCGGTGAGCAGACGCAGACCGTCTACAAGGACACCCGTGAGCTCGCCAAGGTCGCGGACACCATGATCGACGACGTCCTCAACAAGAAGACGCCGAAGACCAACGACACCAAGACCTACGACAACGGCACCAAGGTCGTCCCGGCCTATCTGCTGCAGCCGGTGAGCGTGGACAAGTCCAACTACGAGGACGTGCTGGTCAAGGGCGGGTACTACACGGACGCGCAACTCAAGTAGTTCCGCTGCCCGTCACCCGACCCCACACTTGATTGGAAGGCACGACCATGGCGGGACCCGTCCTGGAAATGCGCTCGATCGTCAAGACCTTTCCCGGTGTCAAAGCGCTCTCGGACGTCACACTGACGGTCCGTCAGGGCGAGGTCCATGCCATCTGCGGTGAGAACGGCGCCGGGAAGTCCACCTTGATGAAGGTGCTCTCCGGCGTCCATCCGCACGGCAGTTACTCGGGCGACATCCTCTTCGAAGGGGAGGAGTGCCGCTTCCGCGACATCCGGGCCAGCGAGCACCGAGGCATCGTCATCATCCATCAGGAGCTGGCGCTGGTGCCGTTCCTGTCGATCGCCGAGAACATCTTCCTCGGCAACGAGCACGCCACGCGCGGGCTCATCAACTGGAACGAGACCCTGCGGCACGGCACCGAACTGCTGCGCCGGGTGGGCCTCAGCGACCACCCGGAGACCCGCGTAGCCGACATCGGCGTGGGCAAACAGCAGCTGGTGGAGATCGCGAAGGCGCTGTCGAAGAAGGTGAAGCTGCTCATCCTGGATGAGCCGACGGCGGCCCTGAACGACGAGGACAGCGGCAAACTCCTCGATCTCATCCTGGAGTTGAAGAAGCAGGGCATCACCTGCATCATCATCTCGCACAAGCTGAACGAGATCCGCAGGGTCGCCGACTCGGTGACGATCCTGCGCGACGGCCGCACCATCGAGACCCTCGACGTGAAGGCGCCGGAGACGACCGAGGAGCGGATCATCTCCGGCATGGTCGGCCGCGACCTCGACCACCGCTTCCCCGAGCGCACCCCGTACGCGGGAGAGCCCGAGGCGGCGCCCGCGCTGGAGATCCGCGACTGGACCGTGTTCCACCCGATCGACCAGCAGCGCAAGGTAGTTGACGATGTGTCAATAAATGTGCGCAGGGGCGAGATCGTCGGCATCGCCGGACTCATGGGCGCCGGCCGCACCGAACTCGCCATGAGCGTCTTCGGGCGCTCCTACGGCCGGTACGCCGGCGGCACGGTCCTCAAGGACGGCCAGGAGATCCGCACCAAGTCCGTCGCGGAGGCGGTCGGGCACGGCATCGCCTATGTCACGGAGGACCGTAAGCACTACGGTCTGAACCTCATCGACACGATCAACCGGAACATCTCGCTGACCGCCCTGAACAAGGTCGCCAAGCGCGGTGTGGTGGACGAGCACGAGGAACGCCAGGTCGCCGAGCGGTTCCGCACATCCATGAACATCAAGGCGCCGACCGTCTTCGAGCCGGTGGGCAAGCTGTCGGGCGGCAACCAGCAGAAGGTCGTCCTCAGCAAGTGGATCTTCGCGGGTCCCGAGGTGCTGATCCTGGACGAGCCCACGCGCGGCATCGACGTGGGCGCCAAGTACGAGATCTACACGGTCATCGACCAACTCGCCGCCGAGGGCAAGGCGGTGGTCTTCATCTCCTCCGAACTGCCGGAGCTGCTCGGCATGTGCGACCGCATCTACACGATGGCGGCGGGCCGGCTGACCGGTGAGGTGCCCCGGGCCGAGGCCACGCAGGAAGTGCTGATGCGCCAGATGACGAAGGACAAAGAGGTAACGCGATGAGCACGGACGTCACCGACAAGATCCCGGCCGCGGCACCGCCGGGCAAGGACGGATCGGGCGCGGGCGGCGGCCTGTTGTGGCTGGTCCTGGACGGCCTGCGGCGCAACATGCGGCAGTACGGCATGCTGATCGCCCTCGGCCTGATCGTGATCCTCTTCGAGATCTGGACCGGCGGGGACCTGCTGCTGCCGCGCAACGTCTCCAACCTGGTGCTGCAGAACAGCTACATCCTGATCCTCGCGATCGGCATGATGCTGGTCATCATCGCCGGGCACATCGACCTGTCGGTCGGCTCGCTGACCGCGTTCGTGGGCGCCTTCGCGGCGGTCCTGATGGTCAATCACCAGGTCCCGTGGCCGGTCGCGTTGGTGCTGTGCCTGCTGATGGGCGCCGTGGCGGGCTCGGTACAGGGGCTGTTGATCGCCTACGCGGGCATACCGTCCTTCATCGTCACCCTCGCCGGCATGCTGCTCTTCCGCGGCCTCACGGAGATCCTCCTGCAGGGCCAGACGCTGGGCCCCTTCCCGGGCGGCCTGCAGAAGATCGGCAACGGCTTCCTGCCCGCGGCCGGCCCGAACACCAACTACCACAACATCACGCTGCTGTTGGGCCTCGTGATGATCGCCGCGGTGGTGTGGCAGGAGGTGCGCGACCGGCGCCGGCAGCAGGAGTTCTCGCTCGACGTACCGCCCACCAAGCTGTTCCTGCTCAAGCTCGTCGCGATCGTCGCCGCGATCGCCTGGCTCACCCTGCTGCTCGCCAGCTACGACGGTGCGCCGATCATCCTGATCATCCTCGGCGTCCTGGTGGCCGGTTACGGCTATGTGATGCGCAACACCGTCTTCGGCCGCCACATCTACGCGATCGGCGGCAATCTGCCGGCCGCGAAGCTGTCCGGCGTCAAGGACAAGCGCGTCACCTTCCAGGTGTTCCTGAACATGGGCGTGCTCGCGGCCCTGGCGGGTCTGGTGATCACCGCCCGTCTCAACGCGGCCTCGCCGAAGGCGGGCGACGGCTTCGAACTGGAGGCCATCGCCTCCTCGTTCATCGGTGGCGCCTCCATGAGCGGCGGTGTCGGTACCGTCCTCGGCGCCATCATCGGCGGTCTCGTCCTCGGCGTGCTGAACAACGGCATGAACCTCCTCAGCGTCGGCACCGACTGGCAACAGGTCATCAAGGGCCTCGCCCTGCTGACCGCGGTCGGCTTCGACGTGTGGAACAAACGCAAGTCCGGTTCGTAAGTCCAGATCGGGCCCCGTCTGTCTGTCCTGTCGCAAGGCACGAAAGGCACGGCGGGGCCCCTCCCATTTGCAGGAGCCGCTAAATGGAACTGAACAGACGCACGGTCATTGCAGGCGCGGCAGCCGCAGGCATCGCCGCGAGCACCCTCGGTACAGGTACGGCGCAGGCGGCATCCGGAGGCAGGAAGCCCGTGAAGGAACTCTTCGGCACGCTCGCCGACGGCAGCAAGGTCTACCGCTGGTCGCTGGAGAACGGCGGCACCCGGCTCAAGGTGCTGTCGTGGGGCGGAGTCGTCCAGTCCCTGGAGCTCCCGGACCGGCACGGCCGGTACGCCAACGTCTCCCTGGGCTTCGACAACATCGCCGACTACGTGGCGAAGACCCCGTACTTCGGCGCCCTGATCGGCCGCTACGGCAACCGCATCGCCAAGGGCCAGTTCACCCTGGACGGCAAGAGCTACCAGCTCTCCGTCAACGACGGGGTCAACAGCCTGCACGGCGGCACCCAGGGCTTCGACAAGCACATCTGGGACGTGGAGGGCTTCACCGCCGGCTCCGACGTCGGCCTGCACCTGTACTACACCAGCGTCGACGGCGAGATGGGCTACCCGGGCACCCTCAAGGTGAAGGTGACGTACACGCTCGACAAGCACGGCGACTGGCGCATCGACTACGAGGCCACCACCGACAAGGCCACGGTCGTCAACCTGACCAGCCACGTCTACTGGAACCTCGCCGGCGAGGGCAGCGGCACGATCGAGAACCACGAGCTCACGATCCCCGCCTCCCGCTACACGCCCACCGACTCGGGGCTGATCCCCACGGGCGAACTGGCCAAGGTCTCCGCCACCCCCTTCGACTTCCGCAAGACCAAGCCGATCGGCCGCGACATCCGGGCCGCCCACGTCCAGCAGGTGCAGGCCAAGGGATACGACCACAACTGGGCCCTCGACAAGGGCATCACCGCGAAGCCCGAGCACGCCGCGACGCTGCACGACCCGCACTCCGGCCGCACCCTGAAGATCGCCACCGACCAGCCGGGGCTGCAGTTCTACACCGGCAACTTCCTCGACGGCACCCTGACCGGCACCGGCGGCCACACCTACCGCCAGGGCGACGCACTCTGCCTGGAGACCCAGCACTTCCCGGACTCGCCGAACCACGCGAACTTCCCGTCGACAGTGCTGAGGCCGGGTCAGACGTACAAGACGTCGACGATCCACACGTTCAGCGCGTGACGCGAAGCTCGGGCCAGGGGTTCCCGAACTCACACTAATTTCACATCCGTTGAACAGCGCCACACTCGTCTCCGTATTCAAGGGCGGCCCGTGCTCCCCCGCGCGGGCCACCCAAGACGACGGGCCCGGTCGTCCCCGCCGGGCCCGCCTTCATACGGAGGTTCCATTGGCCGACTCCAACGTCACCTCGCTGTTCCGCAGTACGGCGGCGCACAGCCCGTCGATGGCAGCGCTGGCGCGTGAGAGCGACGGCACAGGCCCCGTGGACTTCTGTATCCCGTGCAACCCGTACTTCCCCACCCCCGCCATGTTCGACCAGATGGCGGCCCGGCTGCGCGAGATCATCACGTACTACCCGAGCAGCGCCGACACCATCACGGCCGAGCTCTGCAATCTGCTCCAACTCCCGCCGAGCTGCGTGGCGATGGGCAACGGTTCCACCGAACTGATCACCTGGATCGACCACTTGATGGTCCGCGAGTCACTCGCCATCCCCGTCCCCACCTTCGGCCGCTGGACCGACCAGCCCATGGAGACCGGCAAGCGGGTCGACATGTTCCCGCTCCAGGAGTCCAACGGTTTCGCCCTGGACCTCGCGCAGTACGCCGAGTTCATCCGCAAGCGCAACACCAAGGTCGCGGTCATCTGCAACCCGAACAACCCCGACGGCGGCTTCCTGCACAAGCAGGCACTCGTCCAGTTCATGGACGCGATGGCCGACCTGGACCTCATCGTCATCGACGAGTCGTTCCTGGAATTCGCCGACGCGGAGGTCGAACCCAGCGTCGTACATGAGGCGATGCTGCGCCCCAACGTGGTCGTGCTGCGCAGCCTCGGCAAGAACTTCGGCCTGCACGGCATACGGTTCGGCTACCTCGTCGCCAACCCCGCCCTCGCCGGGCGCGTCCGCTCGATGCTGCCCAAGTGGAACCTCAACGCCTTCGCCGAACACGTGGTGTTCATCCTCAAGGAGCACGGCGCGGAGTACGCGCAGAGCCTCCAGCAGGTGCGCCGCGACCGACTCGACATGGCGAGCCATCTCTCCGCGCTGCCCGGCCTGACGGTCTATCCGTCGCAGGGCAACTTCCTCTTCGTACGCCTCCCCGTGGGCGCCGAGGGGACCGTGGTCCGGGACCGGATGCTCACCGAGCACCGCATCCTGGTCCGCGAGTGCGGCAACAAGATCGGCTCGTCCAGCCGCTTCCTGCGCCTCGTGGTGCGCCCCCAGGTGGACGTGCGTCGCCTGGTGTCCGGCCTGGAACAGGTGCTCTACGGGACCAGGAGGGGAGCCGCCGTACCCGAGCTGAGCACAGGGACCAGCTACAGCTCGGGTACGGCGGCCGTGGACCGGCTCGTCGGCGCGACCAACGGCGCGGGCATGCAGATGCCTGCGGCGATCACGCAGATGCAGCCGCAGCCGCAGCCCGTACCCATGCAGGTGCCGGCGGCCGCGGCACCTCAGCCGCAGCTCGTGCCGCAGCCCCAACCCCAACCCCAGCCGCAGTACCAGCCGATGGTGGCCGCGGCGCAGGTTCCGCAGATGCCGATGCAGCCTGTTGCGCAGATGCCGGAGCAGTTGGCTCAGGTGTCGCAGCAGATGCCCGTCATGCAGCAGCCTCAGCAGCAGCCGTACGGTACGCCCGCGCCGGCTCCTCAAGGGCCGACGCCCACTGGAGTTCCTGCTCGTAATGGGCTTACGGCCGCGCAGGTGCGGGGGGCTACCAGTCCCAATGGGATGCAGAATCTTGCGCCGGCGCCTGCCACTGGGTGGCCCAATGCTCAGAGTTGGCCCAATGCTGCGGGGATGGGGCAGGCGGGCTAGGCGTTCGTTGCCGGGTGCGGGTGTGTGGGGGCTGGTCGCGCCCACGCGGCGGAGCCGCACAATGCGACAGCCCCGCGAAGGAGTCGTAGAACGGGCCCGCGTAGAGGCGTGCCAGTGGGTGGAGGCTGAACTCCGTGCCTGTGCACAGGGGTTGGCCGGTGGCGGTGAGGTGGGCCAGGGTGTCGGCGTCGGTGCCCGGGTGGTCGGCCAGGTGGTCGGCGATGCGCAGCTCGGCCATCGTGGCGACCACTTGGGTGGCCCAGGCTCCCGTCATGACGCCGAGGAGTGAGGCGGTCGGGTCGGGGAGGGGGTGTGGCGGCCGGGGAGGCGGAGTTCGAAGCGGTCCGGGTGCGGTGATAGAGGACGGTGACGTCACCACCGCGCGCACGATGGCGAGCGGGGTTTCGGCGAGGGTGGGGCCGTAGCGGCGGGCGAGGCGTTCGCGGACCACGACGCTCGGGGTGACGGAGCCGGGTTCGAAGCCCTGGCGGCGGAGTTCTTCGCAGTCGATGCCCTGGTCCAGGAGCAGGTTCCCCAGGACCAGCCCCGCCGGGCCCGCTCCAATTGGGCATATGTCAGTGGTCGTTGTCCAGGTGCAGCTTCAGCAGGTCCACGCCGTAGTCGCCGCCGTTGGGGGTGCGGATGATGGTGTGGATGTGCTCCTGGGACGGGGTGCCGCCGCCCATGCCCATGCCGCCGGGAGGGCCGCCGGCGTTGGAGCTCGGGCTCGCACTGGCGCTGGCGCTGGGGCTCGCGGAGGAGGCCTCGTGGTAGAAGAGCGGGGCCTGGGCGTCGTACTCGATGAGCACGACCGGGCTGTGGATGCGGTAGTAGAAGGCGGAGTCGTCCTTCGTCTCGCCCATCCAGTAGAAGTACGTGTCGTCCAGGTGCTTCTCCACCTCGGTCATCTTGACCTCGGCGTGCCCCTCGTTGATGTAACCGATGTATACCCCGGCCACGTCCAGCAGCTTCTTCCGCTGTGCGGTGGTGAGTTCGGAACCGCGCAGGCCCGCGTAGGCGAGCTTGAGGTTGTCCGAGCCGGCGCCGGCCTTCATGTCCTCGTTGCCGTTGTCCTGCGAGGAGACCGCCTTGGCGAGCTGCGCCTTGGTGAGGGAGCGGATCATCGCCAGGCCGGCCGTCGTCTCCGGCCGGAACAGGGTGATCTTCTCGCCCTTGTACGTGGCCGTGGTCGGCTCGGAGCCCATGAAGGTCGGTGTCATCACGACCTGGTCGCCGAGCACGAAGTAGTTGACGGCGACGTGGTGGCCCTCGTACTGGAAGCCCCACGGTTTGGTGGTCGACGGGGTACCCATGAAGGTGAAGAAGTAGTGGCCCTCGGTCAGGGTCTTCTGGTTGCCGCCGTTGGAGTCGCCGAGGAACTGGTTGAGCTTCATGATGTTGCGGGTCTGGGTGAGCCCTTCAGCGGAGAGCGCGACGCCGAGCAGGGCGTAGCCGAGGTCGCGCTTCTTCTCCGCGAGGTCGCCCATGCGGACGCCCTTGCGGGCGTAGCCGTCGACGTTGCTCCAGGCCGTCCACTCGTCGGCGTCGACGTCGAAGGTGCAGGACTTGCGCTCCTTCGCGGAGAGCCCGTCGAGGAACGCCTGCGCCGCCTTGACCAGTCCATCCGTGGACACACCGGTCGAGTGGATCGTGAACAGGTCGTCGACGACCATACCGTCGGCGGTGACGCCCTTGAGGTCCTTGTACTTCACCTGGGAGACCCCGGGGCCCATGCCGCCGCCCGCGCCACCGCCGGCTCCGGGCCCGCCCGAGGGCATACCGCTCGGGGCGCCGGACTGTGCGGCGGAGGACGAACTCGCCGTGGCCGACGAGTCGTTGGAGCATCCGGTCATGGTCGCCACGGCGGCGACACCTCCGGCGAGCAGCGCCTTGTTCATGAACCAGCGGCGACTGCGTGCGGATGCGGGGGTGTGGGGTCGGTGTCCATGCATGGGGATCAGAGTCCATGCCGAACCTGAAGTGTTCTTGTCCGGAACCTGTGAGGAGGAGGCTACTCGGGGGCGCCGGGCCTGGTAGGGAGCGACGGCGGCGCTCCCCGGCCGATCCGCTGGGCGAAGACCATCATGCCGAGGCCACCAAGAGCCACCACCGAGGTGACGACCGCCAGCACCATTTGGAGCTCCGGGTCGACATCCACCAGCGCGATTACCGCGTGATACAGGACGACGACGCCGAACAAGGTGTATCCGGCGCCCCAGAGCCGGGGCCTGAGCATCTTGCCGGCCAGCCAGGGAAACACCCAGGACGACGTGACGGCCGTGATGCCCACGGCGAGACTGAAGAAGGCGGCGGCAAAAAGCAGCACGTTCAGGGCTATGAGCACTGCCCAATCATCGCACCAGTAGGGCTACTTGGAAAAGGGATGACCAGCGCGGACGTCGACTTCCGCGCGGACGGTTTTCCCCAACGGCTCCCGGTCCAGCACCTCCCACCGGTCCGCCATCGCCTCCACCAACACGAGCCCACGCCCGAAATCGTCGAGCGTCTCGGGCTGCCGTACGGCACCGGGTCCGGGCGGACGCGGCCCGGTACGGGTGTCGGTGACCTCGATGCGGATACTCCCGGTGACGAGGGAGAGCCGCAGCTCGAAGTCCCGTCCCGGCACACGCCCGTGGGTCACGGCGTTCGCGGCGAGTTCGGCGACGATCACGGCGACGGCGTCGGAGGCGTCACTGCCGTGCGGGATGCCCCAGGCGTGGAGCTGGTTCAGGGCGAGGTGACGGGCGAGACGGGCACCGCGGGGAGTGGGGCTGAGGCGCTGACTGAACGTGTGTACGGTGACGGTTGGTTGGGTGGTCATGTGCCCAATGTGGCGTTAGGGGAGGCCACTTCACCAGCTTCCGGGCCCGTACGCTGCGCGAGCGTACGGGGTCACCCGCTGGACAGTACGCGCTACGTTCCGTGACCATGTGCGCGGGAGGTGGGTGACCATGGTCGAGGGCAGCGGCGAGCCGGAGGCGTCCGACAGCCTGCGGACGTTCGGGGCGATGTTGCAGGCGTTGCGGGAGCACTCGGGGTTGGGCCGGGAGGAGTTCGGGCGGCGGATCGGCTACTCCAAACACACCGTGGAGTCGGTGGAGTTGGGGAGGCGGATGCCGGACCAGGCTTTCGTCGAGCACTCCGCCCCGGTGTTGGGCAACACCGGGGCGGTTCGGCGGGCGGCGGAACATCTGGAACGGCGGCCGGGGTTGGCGTCCTGGTTCCGGCAGTGGGCGCTGAAGGAGAAGACGGCGATCACGCTGTACACGTACGAATGCCGGATGATTCCTGGGTTGTTGCAGACGGAGGCGTACGCGCGGACGCTGTTCCTCGAACAACTACCGCCGATGGACGACGCGCAGGTCGAAGCGCAGTGGGTAGAGCGGGCGAAGAGGCAGGAGTTGCTGAGGGGACGGCCGAACACGGCGTTCAACTTCATCCTGGAGGAGGGGTCGTTCCTGCGGCGCACCGGCGGGCTTGAGGTCACCCTGGGGCAGATCGACCACGTACTTGCGCTCTCCAGGCTGCGGAACATCGAGATCCAGGTCATGCCACAAGTACGGGAGAGCCACGCAGGGTTGGCCGGTCCCATGCAGTTGCTGGAGACCCCCAACAACACGTGGTTCGCCTACTGCGAGGGACAGCGAGCCGGTCTGCTGATCTCTGAGGCGAAGGAAGTAAGCGTGCTCCAGCAGCGTTATGCCAGGATGCGTTCACAGGCTCTCACCTCGGAGGAGTCCATGAGCCTGCTGGAACGGATACGAGGAGCGCTATGAGCACGTCCGAACTGGCCTGGTTCAAGAGCAGCTACAGCAGCAGCGGCGATGGCGACTGCGTCGAAGTCGCCCTCTCCTGGCACAAGTCGAGCTACAGCAGCAGCAGTTCGGGCGACTGCGTCGAGATCGCCACCTGCCCCTCCACCATCCACGTCCGCGACTCCAAGAACACCGAGGGCCCTCAACTCGCCCTCGCCCCCGCCACCTGGACGAAATTCATCATCACCCTGGGAGCGTGATGAGCACGCCCGAACTCGCCTGGTTCAAGAGCAGCTACAGCAGCGGTGGAGACGGCGACTGCGTCGAGATCGCCACCTGCCCCTCCACCATCCGCATCCGCGACTCCAAGGACAAGCAGGGCCCCCAACTCGCCCTCTCCCCCACCGCCTGGACCGAGTTCATCCGCACGCTCTGATCACCGGGTCACCCACAGCCCACCCGCCTCTCCGCCTTCAGGGCCGCTCGATGGCCTCCAGAGCCGCGTCAAGCCGGCGTCCCGCCTCCTCGGCCACGGGGCGCAGGGCTTCGAGTCCGGTGAAGGCGGTCATCGTGTCGGGATCCAGCGCCTGGACGACGGTCCCCTCACCGTCTCCGCGCACGACGACATTGCAGGGCAGAAGCAGCCCGATGGTGCGGTCGATCTCAAGAGCCCGGTGGGCCAGGGGCGGGTTGCAGGCGCCGAGGATCAGGTAGTCCTCCATGCCCTGACCGAGCTTCGCCTTGAGTGTGGCGGCGACGTCGATTTCGGTGAGGATCCCGAACCCCTGCTCGGCGAGAGCCTCACGCACCGCCGCCACAGTGGTGGCGAAGTCGGTCCTGACGTACACGGTGCGGTCGTAGCGCATGGCTCAGATCCCTTCAGAGCGCGGCGACGCCGATGTCCGACATCGCTTCTTCAATACCCCCACGGGTATACAGCCTACCAATTTAGATACCCCTGGGGGTACCCTCATCGGCATGCCATACCCCCGGGGGTATTAAATGCCAGGAGGAACCATGTCCACATCCGCCACCGCCGCAACCGGCAGGAGCACCGAGGAAGACCCCTCGCCGCCCGGCCGGGTCGGCCCGCTGGGTCGGCTCGGGGCCTGGACCGCCGGACACGTCAAGCACGTACTCGTCGGCTGGCTGGTGATCGTCGCCGTCCTCGGAGCGTTCGCCCCGCAGGTGACCTCCGTGCTCTCGGGTGCGGGCTGGCAGAGCAACGGCTCGGAGTCGGTGAAGGTCCGGGAGCTGGCCGAGAAGCACTTCGGCGGGGCCGGCTCCTCCGCGATCCAGGTGGTCGTGACGTCGAAGAGTCATCAGCTCGGCGATCCCTCGGTGCGGCGGGTCATCGCCGAAGTCACCGAGGAGATGAAGTCCGACGACCGGATCAGTGAGGTCGTGCCTCCTCAGCCCGGCACGAGCATCAGCCGTGACGGCAGGACCGGCCTTGTCCTGGGCGCAGCCGCGTCCGGCACCGACGACATGGTGCGTGCCGCGGAGCATCTCAAGGAGCCGCTGCGCAGACTGTCGACCGCCGACGTGACCGTACGGGCCACCGGATCCTCGGCGATGTGGAGCGACTTCAACACCGCCAACCTCAAGGCGATGATCCACGCGGAGATCCTGTCCTGGCCGGTGACCCTCGCCGTTCTGGTCGTGGCGTTCGGTTCGCTGATCGCCGCGGGACTGCCGTTGCTGCTCACCATGGCGGGCCTGGCCGCGTCGGTCGGCTCCCTCGTCCTCATCAGCCATGTCACGCCGATCTCCATCTGGGCCATGGACTTCGCCCTGATGTTCGCGCTCGCGCTCGGCATCGACTACGCGCTGTTCCTGGTGATTCGGTTCCGCGCCGCCCTGGGGCACAGCCGTGACCCACGGCGGGCCGTCGAGGAGACCATGGACACCGCGGGCAAGGCGGTCCTGCTGTCCGGGCTGACCGTGCTGGTCAGCCTGTCCGCGGTCATGCTGGTGCCCGCGCCCGCCGTGCGGACCATGGCGGTCGGCATCATGCTCTCCGTGCTCTTCGTCCTCGCCGCCACCCTCACGCTGCTGCCCGCGGTTCTCGCCAAGCTCGGGCCGAACGTCAACAGGTGGGCCCTGCCGCGCACCCGCGCCGACCGGACGCAGTCACCGCGTTTCGGTGCGTGGGGTGAGCGCCTGTGGCGGCAGCCTCTGCGTTTCGGAGCCCTCGCACTGGCCGTACTCATCGCCCTGGCCGTGCCGGTGTTCGGACTGAAGACGGCGATGCCGTCCATCAAGGTGGTCCCCGCCAACGACAGTTCACGTCAGGGCTACACCCTGGTGCAGGAGAGCTTCGGCAAGGGTGCGCCGGGCATGCTCCAGGTCGCCGTACCCGACACGTCGGTCACCGCCACACTCACGGCGCTCAAGTCGACCGACGGCATCGCGAGCGTCCTGCCGGCCCAGCGGGCGGCCGACGGATCCGGGTGGAACCTCATCCAGGCCATGCCGTCCGTCGACCCGTCCGACCCCTCACTGACGAGGACCGTCAGCACGGTGCGCACGGAACTCCCGGCCGACGCGCTGGTCGGCGGCGCGGCCGTGGAGAACCTCGACCTCAAGCAGGCCCTTGACGACAAGGCACCTCTGGTCATCGGAGTCATCCTGGTTCTCGGTTTCCTCCTGCTGCTGGTCGCGCTGCAGGCCCCATTGGTCGCCGCCGTCGGCGTACTGACGAACCTGCTCGCGACCGCCGCCGCCTTCGGCGTCGCCAGGCTGATCTTCCAGGACGGCCGTCTCTCGGGCCTGCTCGGCTTCGAACCACAGGGTTTCCTCGACGGATGGGGGCCGGTGTTCTTCTTCGCGATGATCTTCGCCATCGCCATGGACTACACGGTCTTCCTGCTCTCCTCGGCCAAGGAGCACCATGAGAGGACGGGCGACCCGAAGCAGGCGGTCGTCGGTGCGCTCGCCCACTCCGGCCGGGTCGTCTTCGCAGCCGCCGCGGTCATGGTCGCCGTGTTCTTCACCTTCGCCCTCGCCGATCCACTGCCGCCCAAGGAAATGGGCATCGTCCTCGGCGTCGCAGTCCTGCTCGACGCCTTCCTCATCCGGCTTCTCCTGCTCCCGGTCCTGCTCCGCCTGACCGGCCGGGCCGCCTGGTGGTCCCCGGCCTGGCTGCGCCGGGCGCTGCCCGCGATCCGCTTCTCGCACGACTGAGACCAGTCCTCGGCCGTCTCCTGTGTGATGGCCGGATTTGTTACATTACCCCTAGGGGTATCGGTGAGGAGTGATGGTGGATCTGGAACTCGCGGGTGCGGAGCTGAAATCCGTGCTGAACCGGCTGCGCAGGGCCCAGGGCCAGATCTCCGGGGTGATCCGGATGATCGAGGAAGGGCGAGACTGCGAGGATGTGGTGACACAACTGTCCGCGGCCTCCCGTGCGCTCGACCGGGCCGGGTTCGCCATCATCGCCACCGGTCTGCAGCAGTGCCTGACGGATGTCAACGGCGAGGCCACGTCCGACGAGAGCCGCGAACAGATGCGCGCCCGCCTGGAAAAGCTCTTCCTCTCGCTGGCTTGAGGTCGACGGCGAACACGTCGGCAAACCGGGCGAGGACAAGCAGGTCGCCGTGCTCGGCGATTTCGGCCAGGGAGAAGCCGAGGGCCTGTGCCGTACGGACGTATTCGAGCCAGGAGACCGCCTCGGGCGGGTAGTCGCGGTAGCCGTTCGGCCGGCGCTCGCTCGTGAGGATGCCCACCTGTTCGTAGAACCGGAAGGCGTCCCTGCTCAGGCCCACCCGTGTCGTGGCGGCCGGCTTCGCGACCCCGTGGACGTACGCACTGGTGCACGACGCACTGTCGACGCCGGGTGTGCTGCCCGAACTCGACCCCATACAGACTCTGTACGCGAATCTGATGGGATCCGTGGTGGTCGTCTGGGCCGTGCTGCGGATCGTCCGGCCGCTGGTTCTGCACGGTCTGCTCGACGGGGTGGCCCGTGTGCTGTTCACCGCCTGGCAGGGGTACGCCCTCGCGCAGGGCGCCCCTCGGTTCCTGTGGCTGTTCCTCGGCGTGGAGGCGGTGTTCGGCGTGCTCCAACTGGCGCCGTGGTGTCGGCGGGGAACGGAGTTGCGGGAGCCGCTGGTGCGATGATGCGGGCATGGCTCAGTCATCACAGGACTCCTCGGTCACCAAGGACGGCATGACCGCGGCACAGGCCGTCGACCGGATCGAGGCCGCGGCGCCACCGCGCCCGCACGACCGCCGGCTGCACGCGCGCGGCGCCGTCTACGACGCGCGCTTCGTGCCCAGCGGGCAGGTCTCGCAGTGGACGACCGCCGCCTGTCTCACCGCCGAGTCCGAGGCGGTCGTACGGTTCTCCAACGGGTCGGGCCGCTACGACGCCGACGACCGGGCGCGCGGCGTACGCGGGATGGCCGTGAAGTTCCTCGACGCCGGCAAGGGCGTCATGGATCTGGTGGCGGCCACCTTCCGGGTCTTTCCCAGTCACGATCCCGAGGGGTTCATCGACCTCGTCGAGGCGCTGGGCAAGGCCGGCACGGAGGGCGGGCTCGCCGACCGGGCCAAGGGGAAGCTGGCGGCGGCCGGGAAGTTCGCCACCGTGCTCGCCCAACACCCGGAGAGCCGGGGGGCGTTGAAGTCCTTCGCGGGTCAGCAGGCGCCCGCCAGTTTCGCCACCGCCCGCTACGACGGCCTGCACGCCTTCGTGTTGGTGGACGAGGCGGGTGAGCGCCGGCCGTTCCGCTACCGCCTCGTGCCCCAACTCGGTGAAGTGGAGCTGGATTCGGCGTACGGCGAGACGCTGGCCCCGGACTTCCTCATCGGCGACCTCGACTCCCGGCTCGCGGCCGGGCCCCTCTCCTTCACCCTGGTCTTCCAGTTCGCGGAGCCGGGCGACCCGACCCACGACCCCTCACAGGCCTGGCCCGAGCACCGGCCGCTGATCCCGGCCGGGCAGTTGCACATCACGGCCCGCTCGGCGCGGGAGGACCACTGGCAGCAGCAGGTGTTCGACCCCACCCGGCTCGCCCCCGGCGTGGACCTCTCCGACGACACCATGGTGACCTTCCGCCGCCACGCCTACTCCGTCTCGGCCGAACGCCGCCTGGCTCCCTGACGTGGGGTGAAGCGGGGCCGCGGCATCATCCGGTCCTGCCCCGCTTCCGCTTCCCGCGCCGGAGTTCGCGCCGCTGCTTGCCCGGCAGGGCACCGGCCAGTTCGCCTACCGACGCGAGGTCGTGGCAGTCGTCCCCGCGATGCCCCCGGCACCACCACACCACCCCCGGGCCCCAGCTCTCCCCGTACTCCCAGTCGGCCGTCGTCCCCTCGGGACGCGGATGCGTGCCGAGCTTGTGGAACGGGCACACCGGCCAGGCCTGCCAGAGCAGTTCGACCACGGTCTCCTGCGCAGCCTCCGCGACATGGACGAGAGGATCGGCGTGGGTATCCTCGGGTTCGGACAGACCGTTGCCCTGCGAGGTGCCGTCGGACAGCGCGACGTAGACATGCTCGCCAAGGTCCTCGTCCCCGCCCAGACCATCAGGACCAGCGGCTCCCGGTCGGGGAAGATCGCCGCGAAGTCGCGGTTGACCGTGTCCAGCGCGGCGCCCAGGCGCGGGAACTCGCCGGGTTCGGCACGGCGGGAGTCGAAGTCGTTCACCCTGCGATCCTCTCCCGAGCCATCGAGCCGGCAGGAGGCAGGTATCGGCAAAGACCATGTCCCCTGTCTTGCAAGGAACTTGACGAAGTGTCACTTTACCAACCCCACAGCTGACCAACAGAATCCTTACCTATGGTGCCGTGTCCATGACAGACACTTCTGGAGCAGGAACCAACCCGATCGGGCGCCGCACCGTACTGATCGCCACCGGCACCACGGCCGCCGTACTGGCCGTCGGCGCCGCCGCGCCCGAGGCCCCCACAACCACCACGACGGGCACAACTCCCGCCGCCGCGGCGGCAGTCTGCACCCTCACCAAGGAGATGACCGAAGGCCCCTACTACCTCGACGGCGCCCTCGTCCGCGCCGACGTCACCGAAGGCAAGGCCGGCATCCCGCTCAAGCTGGCCCTCACCGTCGTGAACGACAGCACCTGCGCCGTCATCCCCAACGCGCTCGTCGAGATCTGGCACTGCGACGCGCTCGGCGAGTACTCCGGCTACGTCGGCAACAACGGCCACAGCGAACCGGACGACGGCACCTTCCTGCGCGGCGGTGTCCTGACGAACACCGCCGGACTCGCCAACATCACCACGATCTACCCGGGTTGGTACCGGGGCCGCTGCGTGCACATCCACGTCAAGGTGCACACCGGCGTCACGCTCACCTCGAACGGCTCGTTCACCGGCGGCCAGGAACTCCACACGGGCCAGCTGTTCATCGACGAGACCATCACCACCGCCGTCGCCAAGATCTCGCCGTACTCGACCAACACGGTCACCCGCACCACCCTCGCGCAGGACTCGATCTACGACGACGGAGGCGCCGCGTCCGGCCTCATGACCCTTACCACGCTGGGCAGTTCGACCTCGTCCGGCTACACCGGCACGCTGACTCTCGGCGTCCAGCAGAGCTGAACCCAAGGGGGTGGCCCGCGGTGCGACACGGGCCACCCCCACATCACCTCAGGAGGCCGGGCACTCCTTCCACGCCATGTGGTACACCGTGCTGATGTCGCCGTCCGTCGAGTCCATGGTCATGAAGCTGACCGCGCTGGACGAGGAGGTGCCGGCGGCGACCCGCAGCTCCGTGTTGATGTTGAAGTTACGCTGAACTCCGCAGGGCGCCCAGACCAGTTGGGCCCAGTCGGTGCTGTCGGTCGCCTGCCAGTTGTCGTCGTAGGGGCCGTTGAACGGGTGGTTCTTGGACGCGGTGCTCGACGAGCCCTGGAAGTAGTACGAGGCCTTCTGCGCACCGCTCGCGCCGCGCTGGAGCGAGGCGAAGCCGCGGTAGTCCACGCTCGCGATGGCGTACGTGAAGCCCTGCGGGACATGGACGACCAGGTTGAGCTGGCAGTTCTTGCGGAACGCCGTGGGGTCGGAGTTGCCGCCGACCTGGGCGAGATACGCGCTGTAGGTCACCGTGAAGGCGGTGTTGTCCTCGGAGACGGCGACCGCCGTCGTGCCCTGCGGGCAGCCCGAGCCGTTCACGGTCGCGACGTTGATGACGATCTTGTCCGGCGGCGGGTCGTCGAAGACCGGCGACGACGAGTGCTGCGCGGACGGCAGCGCGGTGGCGAGCAGTGCGGCGACCGCACCACTCAGGAGGAGCCCACCAGGCATGGTTTCTCCTTGGGTTGGGGGGTGGCTGTGCCCCAGGTCCTTGAAGACCCAATCTTTGAAGAACCAATGAAGTTCCTGTGAAGACCGACGGGGCGCTCGCATCGTAGGAAGCCGCACCCGGAACGGTCAGGGCGAACTCAGGCCATTCACAGATGCGCCTTTCACACTCTCCCCACAGTGTGTGAACTCTGTGGAAATAAGCGGGCGTTGACCGATCCGTCCCCAGGCCCTTCACAGCCGCACATTAAGGAATTCTTCAGGTACGGCCCTAACTTCGCTGTCCATGACGGGAACACGAGAGCACCCCGAGCAACACCACGAACAACCCGCCCGGCACCGCCGGGACAAGGGAATGCAGCGCCGCCGGGTCCTGATCGGCGGCGGCACCGCGGCCCTGGCGGGAGGCCTGGTGGCGGCCGGCCTCGCCTCGGCCGACACGGTCACGAGCAGCGCGACAGCCACCGACGAGGCGACCACCACCATCTCCACGGACGCGTCGGCCTCCGCCTCCAGCGGTGTCTGCACCCTCACCGCCGAGGTCACCGAGGGTCCGTACTCGCTCGACGGCGCTCTCGTCCGCACGGACCTCAGAGAGGAGAAGGAAGGCGTCGAGGTCCAGTACACCTTCACCGTCGTCGACCAGGACAACGACTGCGCGCCGCTGGCCGACGCCCTCGTCGAGCTCTGGCACTGCGACGCGCTCGGCGAGTACTCCGGCTACGTCGGCAAGAACGGACACACGGAGGACGACGACGGCACCTTCCTGCGCGGCGGGCAACTGACCGACACCAACGGTCAGGTGAGCCTGATCTCCATCTGGCCGGGGCACTACGTCTCGCGCGCCGTCCACGTCCATATGCGGGTGCACACGGGCGTGACGATCGCCGACGGCACCTACACCGGCGGCACGCTCGTCCACACCGGCCAGCTGTTCTTCGACGCGGACCTCAACGAGATGGTGCAGGCCACCTCGCCGTACTCGGACAACACCACCGCCGAGACGGTCCTCGCCGACGACACGGTCTACGACGACGGAGGGGCCGCGTCCGGCCTGCTCACCCTGACCGCGCTCGGCACGAGCGTCTCCGACGGCTACACGGCCACCCTGACCGTGGGCGTCAGTACTAGTTGATCGGGAGGCAGTTGATCAGAACGCACTGATCGGCGAGCGCCGATCACACCCTGACGGGCTGCCGCCCTTCGGCGGACTCGGACTCGGTCCGCGCCTTCCTCGCCTCGTCCCGGCGATGGGCGCGGACCGAGTACGCCAGAGCGGCAGCCCACATCCCGTACAGCACGACGTAGACCGGTGTGCTCAGCGCGCCCGGCGCACCGATCCAGTCGCTGTGCAGCAGCGTACGGACGTTGGTCACGACGATGATCCCGCCGACCGCCGAGCCCAGCACCCGGGGCGGCACCAGCCGGACCAGCCAGGCGGCGACCGGCGCGGCGACCACCCCGCCGAGCAGGAAGGCGATCACCCAGGTCCACTTCAGCCCCTGGGACCCCAGCGAGAACAGGAAACCGAGGCTCGCCGCCACCGCGACCAGGAACTCGCTGGTGTCGACCGACCCGATCACCTTGCGCGGCTCCATCCGGCCACTGGCCAGCAGCGCGGGCGTACCGACCGGCCCCCAGCCGCCCCCGCCGGTGGCGTCCAGGAACCCGGCGACGAGGCCCAGCGGCGCCAGGAACCGCTTCCGCAGCGGCTTGCCCAGCTGCCCCTCCGGCAGCCCCTTGAAGGTGAACCGGGACATGACGTAGACACCCAGCCCGAGCAGGATCAGCGACATCACCGGCTCCGCGACCTCCGTCGAGAGCTGCGACAGCACGGTGGCCCCCAGGAACGACCCGACCGCGCCCGGTACGCCGATCCGCACGACGACCTTCCAGTCCACGTTCCCGAACCGCCAGTGCGAGGCCCCGGACATCAGGGTCGTACCGATCTCGGAGAGATGGACCGTGGCGGAGGCGGCGGCCGGATTGGTCCCCATGGCCAGCAGCAGCGTCGTCGAGGTGACCCCGTAGGCCATGCCGAGGCTGCCGTCCACGAGCTGGGCCCCCAGGCCCGCGAGAGCGAGCAGTATCAGCGTGCGCATGTGGTGCGTCCCGTCCGTTCCCGGCTTTCCCACCGATTGAGTAGGGATGAACGGGAGGTGACGCTAAAGGGTGAATCTGAGCGCGGCCTGAGACGACGGTGAACGGCCCGCCGCTACGGGTTCTCCCACGCCGCCGGTTCCGCCGCCAGCCGCCGTACCGGCTCCGGCAGCGCGTCCGCCGCGATGTCCGCGAGCGTGACGCCCTCCAGGATCTTGCGGACGTTGGCGCGCAGCGCGATCCACAGCGGGAGGAGGGGTTCGGCGGAGCCGGTGTAGGCGAGGCCGGTGGGGCGCTCGCCGCGCACCGACACGATCGGGCCGTCCACCGCGCGTATGACATCCGCGACGGTGATCGCGGTCGCGTCGCGCGCCAGCCGGTAGCCGCCGCCCCCGCCGCGCCGGCTGTCGACGATCCCGGCGCGCCGGAGATCGCCGAGAATGCCCTCCAGGAACTTGTGCGGGATGCCCTGGGTGGTGGCGATGGTCTCGGCCTTCAGCGGGCCGTCGTCACCCCGTACGGCGAGCTCCAGTACCGCCCGTACCGCGTAATCCGCCCGTGCCGAGATCCTCATGCGTCCATTGTGGGCCGTTCTGGCGTACAGAATGACCCCGCACGAAAGCCTCCTGGGATCACCACGGAAAATGGCTTCGCACGTGCCGCCGACGGACCGGACCCGAAAGGAGCTTCCAGTGGAGCTGAGCAGGCGTACCTTCAGCACCCTCGCGGGTACGGCCGCGCTCGGACTCGCGCTGGGCGGTGGCAGCGCCGGCTCCCCGGACGCGTACGCCGCGCACGTCGTACCGACCGGCCCGCCCCCCGCCCCGCCGGGCGCGGACGGGCTGCCGCACACGATCGGCTACGACCGCTACTCCCTGCTCGTCGACGGCAGACGCCTGGTCCTGTGGTCGGGCGAGATGCACCCGTTCCGGCTGCCGAGCCCGTCCCTGTGGCGGGACGTCCTGCAGAAGATGCGCGCCTTCGGCTACAACGCGGTCAGCATCTACGTCTCGTGGAACTACCACTCCCCCGCGCAGGGCCACTACGACTTCACGGGCGTCCGCGACCTCGACCTGTTCCTGCGCACGGCCGCCGAGACCGGCCTCTACGTCATCCTGCGCCCGGGCCCCTACATCAACGCGGAGATCGACGCGGGCGGCTTCCCCGGCTGGCTGACCGCCACCAAGGGCACCGCCAGGACGGCCGATCCGACGTATCTCTCGCACGTCGACGAGTGGCTGACCCAGGTCAACTCCATCGTCTCCAAGCACCTGTTCACCCAGGGCACGGGCACGGTGCTGCTCTACCAGATCGAGAACGAGTACGACGCCCAGACCACCCAGCCGACCGGCGCCGCCTACATGTCCCACCTGTACAAGAAGGTGCGCGCCGACGGCATCGACGTCCCCCTGTTCCACAACGACAAGGGCCGCAACGGCTATTGGACCCCCGGGTCCTTCGACACCGGCGGCGACACGGGCGGTTGGCTCTACGGCTTCGACGGCTATCCGACGCCGACGCAACCGCCGCCGGACTGGGGCCACTTCGGGATCGGCGGGGCCAAGGGCGGGGCGACCGCCAGCCCCAAGACCCCTGGTTTCGTACCGGAGTTCGGGGGCGGCTGGTTCGATCCGTGGGGCGGGTCCTGGTTCGACGGGAAGGGCTACGCGGAGTCGCGCCGGACGCGTGACGCGGCGTACGAGCGGCGCTTCTACCTCACCAACCTCGCCAACGGGCTCACCCTGCACAACGTCTACATGACCTTCGGCGGCACCTCGTGGGGCTGGCTGCCGGCGCCGGTCGTCTACACGTCGTACGACTACGGCGCCGCCCTCGACGAGGGCCGCAACCCGACCCCGAAGCTCGTCCCGATGCACCAACTGGGCCATCTGCTGCGGACGGTGCCCGACTTCGCCAAGCTGGACCGGGCGGCGGACGTCACGGTGGACGGGCTGAAGGCGTACCACCTCACCAACGCCGACACCGGCTCGCACGTCTACGTCCTGCGCAACGACACCGCGGCGGACGTGACTTCGACACTGTCGGCCCCGGACGACGACATCGAGGTCACCGTCCCGGCCCAGGACGCCCGCCTCCTCGTCGCCCGACTCGCCCTCGGCGGACGGAAGTTGAGGTACTCGACCGCCACCCCGATGATGGTCCTCACCGCCGGCCGGCAGGACATCGCCGTGTTCGCCGGCAAGCGCGGCGAGATGGCGCACGCCGTGGTCGAGTGCCCGGAGGAGCCGGTGGTGACCCGGCTCGACGCGCAGGCCGCCTGGGTCTGGGACCGCGGCATCCTGCATGTCACCGTCCCGCTCGGCATCGGCGGCCTGACCCGGATCCTGGTCCAGGGCGGCGGCGTCGACAACCCCCTCCTGCTGGTCTTCGCCGACGAGGCCGGCTCGGTACGCCTGTGGCCCTACGAGACCGGTTCGGGCACCGCGCTGGTCTACGGCCCGGCGCTGCTGCGCGAGGCCACCGTCAGCGGCACGACCGCCCACCTCACCGGCGACACCATCGGCGAGACCGGCCTGGAGGTGTGGGGGCCGCGCGGCATCACCGAGGTCACCTGGAACGGGCAGGCCGTGCCCGCGACCGTCACCAACGCATTCAGCCTGCGCTCGAACCCGGACGCGCTGCTGCCGGGAGTGCCCGCGGTACCGCTTCCCGCGCTCGACGGCTGGCGCCGGAAGGTGGAGAACCAGGAGGCCGCGGTCGCCTTCGACGACTCCAAGTGGACGCAGGCGAACCGGACTTCGTCGTTCAGTACGACGGCCGTCCCGTCGGGACAGCCCGTCCTCTTCGCGGACGACTACGGCTTCCACTACGGCGACGTCTGGTACCGGGGCCGGTTCACCACGGCCGCCGCCGACGCCCTGGAATCGGTGACCCTCGCCTACAGCTCCGGCACCCAGGGCCTGCTGATGGCCTGGCTCGACGGCGAACCGCTGGGCACCCACCGGATGCCGGTGCCGACCACCAGCAGTGTGCGGCAAGGGAGTTGGACCGCCAAGGCGACCCTCGCGGTTCCGGAGAAGCTGCGCACGGCCGGTCCGCACGTCCTGTCCGTCCTGGTCCGGCGGATGCAGCACGACCAGGACGGCAAGGCCCTCGACACCCACAAGGTCGCCCGCGGCCTCACCGCCGTGACCTTCAAGGGCGCCTCCCCGAAGGTGAGTTGGCGCCTCCAGGGCGAGGCGGCGCCCGATCCGGTGCGCGGCCCGCAGAACAACGGCGGCCTGTACGGCGAACGCGAGGGCTGGCATCTGCCGGACTTCCCGGACTCCGGCTGGGACGCCGTCACCCTCCCACGCGCGGACAAGCGCCAGGGCGTGGCCTGGTACCGGACCACCTTCAAGCTCGCCGTGGACACCGGCATCGACGCCTCGATCGGCCTAGTCCTCGACGACGACCCGACGCGCGCCTACCGCGTCCAGATCTTCCTGAACGGCTGGAACATGGGCCAGTACATCAACGACGTGGGCCCACAGCACACCTTCGCCCTGCCGAACGGGATCCTCCGCACACGTGGCACCAACACACTCGCGCTGGCGGTCCTGTCCGACGGCACCACACCGGCGGGCCCGAAGGACGTACGCCTGACGCTGCTGGGCAGCGCGGCCGGAGGAGTACCGGTGACACCGGTGGCCTCCCCCGGCCACTGACCACCTCAGGCGAGCCGGATCACGTTCCAGGACAGCGGCTCCAGTACGGCGGTCAGGGTGCCGTCCTGGAGGGCGGTGCCCTCGACCTGGTGCGGGGCCACCCGCTCCGGGTCGGCCAGGGTGTTGCGGGCGTCCGGGTCGGCGTCCGCGAGGGCGCTGTGCTCGACGACCGAGGTCAAGTCGAGCCCGTTCAGGCCGACTTGGAGCGGGAGCGACTCGGTGCGGCTGCGGTTGACGGCGAACACCGTGACCGAACCGTCCTCGCCGCGCACCGCCGTGGCGTGCAGCAGGTCGGCCTCGCCGTACTGCTTCGTCTCGTGGGTCGGGGAGTCGACGCGGACGTCCAGGACCTGGCCCCGGCCGTACTTCGAGGCCTGCGCGAACGGGAAGAACGTCGTCTGCCGCCAGGCCGGGCCGCCGGGCTCGGTCATGATCGGCGCGATCACGTTGACGAGCTGGGCGAGGCAGGCGACGGTGACACGGTCGGCGTGCCGCAGCAGGGCGATCAGGAGCGAGCCGAAGACGACGGCGTCCATGACGCTGTAGTTGTCCTCCAGCAGACGCGGGGCCTCCGGCCAGTCGCCGGGGTCCGCGTTCTTGGTGTGCTCCTCCCAGTCAGCCGTGTACCAGACGTTCCACTCGTCGAAGGAGAGGTTGATCTTCTTCTTCGACTTCAGGCGGGCGCCCACGTGGTCGGCGGTCGCGACCACGTTCTCGATGAAGGACTCCATGTCGACGGCGGAGGCGATGAAGGAGTCGAGGTCGCCGTCGAGCGGCTGGTAGTAGGCGTGCAGCGAGATGTAGTCGACCAGGTCGTACGTCTCCTGGAGGACGGTCGCCTCCCATGCGGCGAAGGTCGGCATCGCCTGGGAGGAGGAGCCACAGGCGACGAGTTCCACGTCGGCGTCGATCTGGCGCATCGCGCGGGCCGTCTCGGCGGCGATCCTGCCGTACTCCTCGGCGGTCTTGTGGCCGGTCTGCCAGGGGCCGTCCATCTCGTTGCCGAGGCACCAGACCTTGATGCCGAAGGGCTCCTTGTCGCCGTGGGCGGCGCGCTGCTCGGAGAGGGCGGTGCCGGCGGGGTGGTTGGCGTACTCCTGGAGTTGCAGGGCCTCAGCCACTCCCCGGGTGCCCAGGTTGATCGCCATCATCGGCTCCGCCTGGGGGCCGACCTTCTTCAGGAACGCGATGTACTCGGAGAGGCCGAAACGGTTCGTCTCCGTCGAGCGCCAGGCCAGGTCGAGGCGGCGGGGGCGGGATTCGGCGGGGCCGACCGAGTCCTCCCACCGGTAGCCGGAGACGAAGTTGCCGCCGGGGTAGCGGATGGCCGTCACGCCGAGTTCGCGGACGAGGTCGAGGACGTCCTGCCGGATGCCGTCCTCGTCCGCGGTGGGGTGGTCCGGTTCGAAGATGCCGGTGTAGACGCAGCGGCCGAGGTGTTCCACGAAGGAGCCGAAGAGGCGGGGGTTGACTTCGCCGACCGTGAAGGCGGGGTCGAGGGTGAAGCGGGCGGTGCGCATGCGGGCCTTTCTGGGTTGAGTTTCGTCTGCGGCTTTGTGGGGGCTGGTCGCTCCCCCACTCTCGACTTCGCTCGAGCGGGGGACCCCCATCGCGGCGGAGCCGCATATCGATACGGCCCCGCGCCCCTAAAGGAGCTTTGGCCAGCCGGTGGTTGTCCAGCTCAAGGTGTTCAGCCCCAGCTTTGGGATCCCTGAATCCTCTCCGTCGTAGTAGTGGTATGCCAAGACATACTGACGCCGGTCGCGGGGTCGAGCCGGACCATGCGGAGGTGAAGGCCTTGCCGTGGTCGGTCCAGGTGCCGGGGAGGCCGGTCGGGGAGGTGGCGACGCCGATCGCGGAGTGGTTGCTGCCCCAGGAGGAGACGGCGTTGACGCGGTCCCCGGAGGTGCGGGCGCCGATGACGCCGCCGGTCGAACAGGCCACGTAGCCACCGGACTTGAGGCGCCAGTCTCGGGTGCTTCAACTCGGCACCTCCGTCGGTGAGTCACCGGCCCGCCGCGCGTCCGCTTCTTTCACGCCGTACTTGGCGAGCGGGTCCGGGCCCCGGGGATCCGGAAGACGGCCGGGCGTGCGGCCGGGTTCGGCCGCGGCCGGGAGGTGCCCGCGCTGCGGCTCACGTGGTCCCATGCCCCGCCCCTTGCCGGTAGGAGTCCCGTCATGTTCGAAATACCGTATAGCGCTCGCAACTTCGAACGGGACCGTAAAATCGAAGCGCGTCCACGTCAATGGGTTGAGCACAGTGCAACATTCATTCTCGGGGTCGATTTCCGGACACAGCGGTCGTTCCCGGTCCCACAACGGCCACCGAACGACATGACGTCGGCAGTTGTGGACGCGTAACCTCGGACCGGCTGTGCGGCGGACGGCGAGACGAGGGAGCGTACGACGTGGTGACGACCTTCCTCGGCGGGCTGTCCGATCACTCGAACACGACCCGACACGCCAGACGTTGGATCACCTCCGTCTCCTCCTTGGTGGAAGCGGCCGGTTTCCCGCTGCCGCGGCGACGGTGAGGTGGCTGAGTCGACGTATGTCCTGGCATATTGCAGCGGTGCGCACGAAGAAGGAGATGAGGCGGCTCGCCGGCGCCCTCATCGACCCCATGCGCGTCCCGGTCCCCGCCGAACCCGAGGCCCTGTTCGACGCGCTGGTCGACTCCGTCATCCGCTGGCGGGGACGTGAAATCGTGGTGCGCCGCGAGGTGTTCCCGCCGCACACCGCAAGCGGGCTCTGGCTGGAGGGCGACACCTACGACGTCATCGTGATCGACAAGCGGGCCGCCGCCTGGCATCAGATCGTGATCTTCTGCCACGAGGTGTGGCACATGCACCGGCGCACCACGGAGCGCCCTCCCCAGCTGACCGCCGAGCGCGGCCCCCGGCCCGTCGCCGCCCGCACCGACTTCAGCGTCGCCGACGAGCAAGAGGCGGACCGGTTCGGCATGTTGATGAGCGGGCGGCTGCGCCCCTGGCTGGAGTCCGCGGCCGGCACCGACTCCGCGTACGGCCCCGCCGAGACCGACGACGGTACGCAGCAGGGTGTCGCCGGGCGCATCGGCGCCGCCCTCAACTACCGCGGGACCAGAAAATGAGCGGCCTGATCAACTACCTCAGCTGCGGCCTGCTGTGGCTGGGCATGCTGGTCAAGGCCCCGGATCTCATACGCCATTGGCGCGACCCCTATCTCCGGGTCATCTGCGTACTCCTCGCCCTGGCCGGGGCCTGCTTCTTCCTCGGGGCGCCGCCCACCGTCGGCGCGGTCAACCGGCTCAGCGGCGTCCCCAACCTCGACGCACCGCTGACGTACGCGTCGATCACCGCGTACAGCGCGTCCTCCCAGGTCCTGATCGTCTACTGGCGGGGCGGACCGCACGTCCACCGCACCGCCCGCCGCTGGATCGTGGCCTACACGATCGTCCTGGTCGGCATCGCCGTGATGTTCGCGCTCGGCCACACCCCCGTGGAGCGCCGCACCGACTTCGACACCTACTACGCGACGACACCGTTCACCGCCGAGATGATCGTGCTGTATCTGGCCGGGCACCTCGCCGCCGTCAGTGTCACCACGGTCTCCTCGCTGCGCTGGGCCCGGCAGGTGCACGGCTGGCTGCGCGCCGGGCTGGTCACGCTGGGCGTCGGCTCGCTGTGCGGCGCCGGATACAGCCTGACCAAGTTCGCGGCGGTGATCGCGCGTTGGTTCGGACGGGACTGGACAAAGCTCGGTACGACCGTCTCGCCGGCCGCCGCCGGACTGGGCGCGGTCCTGATCGTCGTCGGCGTGCTGATCCCGCTGGCCGGCCCCCGCCTGACCCAGCGCCGGCAGGCCCGGCGGACGTACGCCCGCCTCGAACCGCTCGAACACGAACTGGACGAACTCCTCACCCGCCGTGCGCTACGGCTGCCCCGGCCGCGCTTCTCCTCCCCCGCGACCCGGCTGGTGTGGCGGCAGACCAGCATCCACAACGCGCTCGGCCACCTGGACGCGTTCTTCGACCGGGCCCTGTACGAGCGGACGCTGGAGGCCGTGGCGCGCACGACGGGCGGGGCGGAGCAGGCCGAGGCGACCGCGTGGGCGGCGGTCGTCGCCGCGGCCGTGGCCGAGGAGCGCGACCGTGACACCGGGGAACACGAGAGCGATCCGCACCTCGCGCCCGCCGGCGAACCGGGCGGGCTCCCCGACCGGGCTCCCAGCACGGCCCTCCTCGTGCCCATCGCCGACGCGCTGACCCGGTCCCCGCTCGTCGACGCCGCGCGGGTCCGCGCCGGTACGACGGAAGGGAGCACCCGGGCATGAGCCTCATGGTGTATCTCGCCGCCGCCGTGTTCCTGCTCTCCTGCACCGCCCTGCTGGCCCGGCCCTTGAACGCCCCTCGCGACCCGCTGACCGTGTCCACCTGCGCGGCGATCGTCCTCGGCTCCCTGGGCCTCGTCTGCGCGGCGCCGACGACGTTAAGTGCGGTCAACGGCCTGACCGGCATCCCGAACTTCGGCGCCCCCCTCACCTACGGCATGATCTCCGCGTACAGCTGCTCCCTGGTGATCCTGCTGTTCCAGTGGCGCGGCGGCTCCCCCGCCCGTGTCCGCCGCATGATGCTGCGCGGCATGGCCGCCTACGGCGCGCTGATCGTCGCCATCGTCGTGCTGTTCGCGCTGGGCGACGCGAGCACCGAGCGGCTCACCGACCTGGACACGTACTACGCCAACACGCCCTACGTGCGCGAGATGATCGTGCTCTATCTGCTCGGGCACAGCGCGGCCACCCTCGCCATGTGCGCCGTGTGCGTCTCCTGGGCCCGGGAGGTCACCGGTCTGCTGCGGACGGGGCTGCGACTGATCCTCGTCGGCACCCTGCTGGACGTGGTCGGCTTCCAACTCACCAAGTACACGTCGGTGGTGGCCCGTTGGACCGGTCACAACCTCGACTTCCTCTCCACCGGGGTGGCCCCGCCGATGGCCTCGCTGGCCGCCCTGACCTGCTCCGCGGGCTTCGCCCTGCCGAGGCTGCTGCCGGCGCTCCGCGCGCAACGGCGCGACCTGTGCGCGCTGCGCGGACTGGGCCCGCTCTGGTCGGAGGTCCGGTTCGCGTCCCTCGCCCCGAAGCCGCCCAGCGCGCTCTGGCAGCTGCCCCGGATGCGGCTGCACTGGCGTGAAGTGTCCATACACGACGGCCTGTTGGCGCTCGCCCCGTACTTCGACGACCGGCTGCGCGAACGCACCCGCGACGCCGCGCTGAACGAGGGCCGCTCCGCGCACGAGGCCCGGGTGGCGGCCGAGGCGGCGATGGTGGCCGACGCCGCCCGCCGCGCCGCCGCCCGCGAGGAGCCCTTCGGCACACCGAGCACCTACCGGCTCTACGCCACGGAGGTCTCCGACACCTGTGGCCTGGTCGAGCTGGCCCGGGCCCTCGCCCGCTCGCGGCTCGCCACGGCCGTACCGCAGAGTACGGTGAAGGCCACCCCGCGCTGACCCTCGGTCGCGCGAACACCCCTGTTACCAGGCTGATTTGAGGAGCCCCATGCCGCGGAGAGCTGTCGTCGTCGGTGCCGGTCTGGCCGGCCTGCTGGCCGCCGCCGCCCTGTCCGTCCACACGGACGAGGTGATCGTGCTGGACCGGGACGAGCTGCCCGACGGACCGGAGCACCGCAGGGGTCTCCCGCAGGGGCGCCACGCCCATCTGCTGATGTCCGGCGGCCTGGCCGCGATCGACGGCCTCGTGCCCGGCCCGAGCGTGCGCGAACAGCTGCTCGCCGCGGGCGCCCACGAGATCTCCCTCAGCTCGGGCATGCTCGCCCTGACCTCCGAGGGCTGGCTGCGCCGCTGGAAGCACGAGGGCCCCCGGATGCTCACCTGCACCCGCGCGCTGCTGGACTGGGTGGTGCGCTCGGCGGTCCTGGCCGGCACGAAGACCGAGATCCGTACGGCCCGGGGCCTGGACCTGCTCGGCGACGCCCGGCGCGTGACCGGCGTACGCATCTCAACGGACGCCGGGATCACGGAACTTGACGCCGACTTCGTGGTCGAGGCCAGTGGCCGCGGCTCCCGGATCGTGCGCTGGCTGGGAGCGCTCGGGGTCACCGGGATCGACGAGAAGACCGTCGACTCCGGCCTCGTCAACGCGACCCGGATCTACCGCAGGCCGGAGGGCGCCGAGCACTTCCCCCTCACGATCCTCCAGGCGAACCCGTACGCGTCCCGGCCCGGCCGCGCCGGAATGGTCCTGCCCATCGAGGGCGACCGCTGGATGGTCAGCCTCGCCGGCACCCGCGGCGGCGAACCGCCCGCCGACCCCGACGGCTTCCTCCAGTACATCCGCGACCTGCCGGACCCCATCCTCGGCCGTCTCGTCACCGGCGCCGAACCCCTGACGGACATCCACACCAGCCACAGCAGCAAGAACGTCCGCCGCTACCTGGAGAAGCTCCAGGACTGGCCCGCCGGCCTGGTCGTCCTCGGCGACGCCCTCGCCACCTTCAACCCGGCCTACGGACAAGGCATGTCGGTGGCCGCGCTCGGCGCACAGATACTCGCCCGCGAACTGGACCACGAGGGCTTCACCGCCCCCGGCCTCGCCGCCAAGGTCCAGCACGGAGTGGCCGCCCCCGTGGAGGGCGCCTGGGCCATGGCAGTGGGCCAGGACATCTGGTACCCCGAGACGAAGGGCCCCGAGCCGACCAGGGCGGACCGCCTGATCACCGGCTACTCCCGCCGCCTCCTCAAGTCGGCGACGGGTTCGTACAAGGCGGCGGCAGCACTGGCGGCGGTGACGAGCATGGAGGCGGACGCGTCAGCCTTGATGCGCCCCGGCACATTGCTGGCGGCCCTCAACGGCCCACTCCTGCCGCCGCTTTCGGGCCCGCCACTGACTCCGTCGGAACGACAAACACTGGCCGGCTTGGAGCGAGCGGCGAGCTGAGGCTCTGTCTCAAAACTCAACCCTCACCCGTCAAACGCAGGTTGCGCCAACCCCTTCCCCGCCCCCGGCACAACCAACAGCGAACCAGCAACAGGATGCGGCGAGTTGAGCCCCACCCGCGCTGTAGTGACGTAGAGGTCAGTCAAGTCCGCCCCGCCGAACGCACACGCGGTCACCAACGGCACAGGCAACGAAACGACCCGCTCCAACTCACCGTCCGGCGTATACCTCCGCACGGCACTCCCACCCCACAACGCCACCCACACACACCCATCGGCGTCGACAGTCAGCCCATCAGGAAACCCGGCGCCGGCCTCAACCTCAGCGAACCGCCGCCGCTTCGAAACCCGCCCGTCCGCGTACTCGAAGACATCGATCCGCCGCGTGGGCGAGTCGATGTAGTACATGAGCCGCCCGTCCGGACTCCACCCCGTCCCGTTGCTGACGGCCACGTCGTCGAGGACAAGCCGCACAGACCCGTCCCCGGTGATCCGGGACAACGTGCCGCCGCAAGCCGCCTCGTCGTACCGCATCGTCCCCGCCCACAGCGCCCCGTCCGGCGCCACGGCCGCGTCGTTGGCGCGCCGCCCGGGCACCGGCTCCCGGTGCAGCCACCGGAACTCCCCGTCGGGATCGACGAGCCCGACCCCGTCCCGGAGATTGAGGACCAGCCCCCCGCCGACCCGGGGCTTCGCCGCGCCGACGTGCTGTTCGGTCACCCGGACCGTACGCGCGCCGGTCGCGGGGTCGTACGTATGGACCCTGGAGCCGAGGATGTCGATCCAGATCAGCCGCCCGGCCGCCGCGTCCCACGTCGGCCCCTCGCCGAGGGTGGCCTCGGCCCGTACCGCCACTTCGTACGTCATGCCACGCTCCGGTGTCCGAGTCGCTCCGACAGTTCGGCGGCACCCTTCGCGGCGAGCTGCTCCAGTTCGACGCGGCGCTCGTCGCTCCAGCGGATCATGGGGACGGAGATGGAGAGCGCGGCGACGACCTGGCCGGTGCGGTCCCGGACCGGAGCAGCCACACAGGACACATCCGGATTCGACTCACGACTCTCGACCGCGACCCCGCGCGACCGGATCTCGGCGAGAGCCTCCCGCAGGGCGTCCGGTTCGACGATGCTGTTGGGCGTCATCGCGACCAGTGACGCACCCGCGGGGATGCGTGCGGTGAGCTCCGGCTCGGGGAGGGAGGCCAGCAGCATCTTGCCCACGGAGGTGCAGTGGGCGGGCAGCCGGCGGCCGGCCGCCGACACCATGCGCACCGCGTGCGTGGAGTCGACCTTGGCGATGTAGATGACGTCGGTGCCTTCGAGGATGGCCACGTGCACGGTCTCGTCGCAGGTCTCGGCGACGGACCGGGCGACCTGCTGGCCCTCGGCGGCGAGGTCGAGCTGCTCGGCGTACCGGCTCCCGAGCTGGTACGGACGGACTCCGAGCCGGTAGCGTCCGGGTTGTCCGGGCATGGGCACGATGTACGACCGGGCGGAGAGAGTGGTGACGAGTTCGTGCACGGTGGTGCGCGGCAGTTGCAGCTTGCGCACGATGTCGGGGGCGGAGAGCGTCCCGTCCCCGTCGAGGAAGAGCTCAAGGATGTCGAGAGCCCGGGTCACGGCAGGTACGAGGCGTCCCACAACCGGCCCCCTTCTTGGATGTCGATGAGTGGCTGCGTCAGCTGGCGTGTTCGAAATTTCAACTGACGATCGGGATAACGAACACAGGCTAGCCATAGAGGGTTGCACGGGCAATGGTCGGGTGACCGCCCGACTACCGCCGGGCCCGCGGATCGCCCAGCGCACCGCGCAACCGCTGGGCCCGCAGCACGAGTTCCAGCTCGAAGCGCCGGTCGGGATTGTCGATCTCGCCGCCCCACAGTTCGCGGATCTGGCGCAGCCGGTAACGCACGGTCTGCGGGTGCACACCGAGCCGCGCGGCCACCTCCGGCGCCCCGCCCCGGGTCTCCAGCCAGGCCAGCAGGGTCTCCGCGAGCCGCCGCCCGTGCGTCGGCCCGCAGTGCGCGAGCGGCGCCAGACACCGCAGCGCGAGATCGTCGATCAGCTCCTCGGGCTGCAGCAGGACCAGCGCCTCGGTGTGCTCGGTGCAGTACAGAACGCCTCCGGCCGGCAACAGCCCCCGCTCCATCAGCCCTACGGCGGCCTCGGCCCAGCGCGCCGACTTCACCGCGTCGGCCAGCGGCACCGGGGGCCCGATCGCGCCGGCCCAGCCGGTCAGCGCGCGGTGCAGCAGCTCGGGGCGGCCGGCCGCGTCCGGTTCCGGGACGACCATGCGGGGCTGCTCGTACTCCATGTCGAGCAGGACCTCCTGGCCCACGGCGGGGGCGACGGCCTCGCGGGCCGGGCGCAGCAGGACGCCGACGGAGACCTTGTCGGGCAGCGGCCAGCCGATGCGGGCGGCGCGTTCGGAGAGCACCTCGGCCGGGTCGCCGCGGTGATGTTCGGCAAGGAGGAGTTCCATCAGCCGGCGCTGGAGGCGCAGCCGCTCCCCCGCCTGTCTCGCAGCGGCCTCCGCGTAGCCGCGCACGGACTGATCGACCAGCCCGTCCAGGTACTCGTAGCCCGCGTCGACGAGTTCGTACATCGCGGGCGGCGGGATCTCGACGCGCTGGCCGATCTCGGCGAACCGCCGCCAGGCCAGCCGTACGCCCATGCGGTAGATCGCCTGGAGCGAGTCGAGGCTGCGGCCGTTGAGGCCCTCGCCGCGCCCGAACTCCTGGAAGACGCCCGGCGGTACGGTCGGGCGGCCCTCGGCGGTCTCCAGGTGCTGGACGAAGACCTCGATGGCGCGGCGGATGCCGATCAGGGCCATGGGTTCGCCCGAGTCGTCGAGGACCAGGGGCAGTTGGGGATGCTCGCGGCGGATCTCGCGCAGGATCTCCTCGGCGAGCACGGGCGCCTCGGCCATGGCGATCGCGGCGAACTCGCGCACCTGGGGGCGTGGCACGTCGAGCCATGCCGAGCGTGCCGTCACGGTCGCCGGTCGAGCGGCCATGGGGTCAACTCCCTTGACCCGCTTGCTCGTAGGTGATCAGGGGCGTGTTCGGCTGGTCGGGCCTGGCGTCGAGCAGCGCGACGACACCGAGTGCGGCGCCGACGGCGAGGGCGGCGGCAAGAGCCACGGTGAGTACGGCGGCGAGCAGTCTGGACATCGCAGGGTCGGCCTCTCTGTCCTGAGGTTCTGTCCCGAGGTCGTCCGCCCCTGCCCGTCGGCCCAGTGTCGGCAGACATTGACACTCCGTCAAGGGGCGCCTACGGTTCCCGGCCCAAGGGCCGGCCCGAACTCCTTCACCGAATTCACTGGAGTGTCCGGATGCGCCGTACAGCCTCTCCACTTTCCTTGATTCTCCTGGGACTTGGCACGTTTCTGCTGGTCCTGGCGCCGCTGCTGGCCTGGTACGTCGAGCCGCGGGCCGCCGTGACGCCGATCGACATCGACACGACCGCCGTGTACCGGGGCACCGGAAGCTACTTCGACACCGGTGAGTTGCGGACCGTCGACGACCAGCGGATCACTGTCACCCAGCAGGTGCGCGGCGATGTCGCGGACAGCGAGAAGAGCGGGGACGCGGTGTGGGACGTCACCACGACCGTCGACACCGACAAGTCCCTGCCGGCCGCCGATCCGCACGACGCGCTGGAGTTCTTTCCCAACCGCTGGGTCACGGACCGTAAGACGAACCAGCCGGTGCACTGCTGCCACGAGAACCCGCACTTCGAGGGCGACGCCTACCTGAAGTTCCCGTTCGACGTGCGGAAACAGCCGTACCAGTGGTGGGACAACTCCCTTGGCGGGACGGTCACTCTGCGCTACTCGGGGACCAAGAAGGTGCAGGGCTACTCGGGTTATGTCTTCAAGGGCACGGTCCCGCCCACGAAGATCGGCACCCGGCTGGTCCCCGGCAGCCTCGTCGACCAGCCCGACTCCCCCCAGATCCTGGCCGAGGAGTGGTACTCCAACCACGGCATCGAGCTGGTCGTCGACCAGCGCACCGGCCGGGTGATCTACGCCCAGACCGGCCCCCGCCGCACCCTGCGCGCCCCCGGTCACGCCTACGACGCGGTCCTCCTCCTGGACGCCGACAAGCTCGCGTTCACCACGGCCACGCAGCAGGAACAGGTGAAACTGGCGAAGAAGGAGAGCGGTCAACTGCGCCTGGTGGGGCAGTCGTTGCCGATCGGTACCGCTGTGGCCGGATTCGTCCTGGCCGTGATCGGCGGCGTTTTGGTGCTACGAGGACGCCGGCGCCCCGAATCGCCCGCTTCGCCCGAGTATCCGCCCACGATGTGACGTGACGTCAGTTCTAATAACCCCGGAAATTGTCACGCGGGTGAGTAGCCGTCAGGAACGCCGAAGCGAAAACTGTCCACCCACCCGAGCACAGCCCGCCCACAGAACTCCGCACCGCGCCCGCCCTTGGCCGCCCTTGCCACCCCTTGTCCCCGCAGAGTTCCGCACCCCGAGACGAGTTGGAGCACCCATGCCCCAGCACGTGCCCCACCAGCTGCGCACCGCGTCTCCGCCGGCCGCGCAGTACCCCCCGGCGCCGGTGCCGCAACCGCGCCGCATCGTTTTCCTCGCCCACCGGGACCTCGACAACCCCTCGGCCGGCGGCTCCGAACTCCTCGTGGACAGACTCGCCGACGGCCTGACCCGGCTCGGCCACCAGGTGACCCTGTTGTGCGGCGGCCCCGTGGCCTACCGCGACTACCGGGTCGTGTCGGCGGGCGGTACCTACGGCCACTTCCTGCGCGCCCGTACGGCGTTCACCCGGCGGATCGGTGACTGCGATCTGCTGGTCGAGGTGTGCAACGGCATGCCCTACTTCGCTCCCGTCTGGCATCACGGGCCGACCATCTGCCTGGTCAACCATGTCCACACCGATGTGTGGAGGATGCGGTTCGACGGCCCGATGGCCCCGGCGGCGAGAATCGGCCGACGGCTCGAACAGTGGGCGCTGACCGGGGCGCAGCATCGTGGCCTGCTGGTCGCGGTCTCTCCCTCCACCGCACACGCGCTGCGCGGGATCGGGATCGAGCGGGACCGGATCCGGGTCGTCCACAACGGAGTCGAAGAACCTGGTCCTTGTGCCGAGCGCTCGCCGGAGCCGTTGTTCGTGGCAGTGGGGCGGCTTGTCGAGTACAAGCGGATCGATCTGCTGCTACGGCTGTGGGAGCGGGTACGTCCCGTGGTCGGCGGGCGTCTTCTGATCGTCGGTGACGGTCCTGAGCGTGAGTCTCTGGAGCGACTCGCGGGGCCCGGGGTGGAGTTCACGGGCCATGTCTCGGAGGCGGAGAAACACCGACTCCTTTGCGCGGCTTGGTTGTTGCTGCATCCTTCCGCGTTGGAGGGGTGGGGGCTGGTGGTGACGGAGGCCGCCGCCCGGGAGACGCCGGCGATCGCCTTCGACGTGCCTGGGCTTCGGGACTCCGTCGTGGACGGGGAGACGGGGGTACTGGCTCGGGGGGAGTCTTCCTTCGCGGCAGCCTGGTGTGCGCTTGCGCTGTCCGCGCATCGCCGTGAGTTGATGGGCAAGGCGGCTCGTGATCGGGCGGCGCGCTATCGCTGGCACCGGACCGTCAGACAGTTTCGAGCGGTTGCCTCTGAGGCGGTGAGGGGCTGGGGGTCGTGACGCCCGTGCGGGTGCGTCGTGGCTGGTCGCGCAGTTCCCCGCGCCCCTTTAGGGGCGCCACAGTGGACCGGCGGTTCAAAGATCCGTCTCTTCGTCGATCTCTCTCCCTCTTTCGTGCCTTCCTGCATGAGCAGGACGATCCGGAGGCCTGTTACGCGCTCCTCGCCCTTGACGCTGCCGATCAGGTCGAGGCTTACGACGGGTCCCTCGCCGGACGCACGGTCGTCGATGTCGGCGGTGGCAGTGGCTACTTCACCGAGGAGTTCCGGCGGCGCGGGGCCCACGCCTACCTTTTCGAGCCCGACGTACGGGAGTTGGGGGAGAAGCCGCCGGACGGGACGGTCGTCGCGGACGGGTATCTGCTGCCGCTGTCCGACGGGGTCGCCGATGTGACCTTCTCGTCCAACGTCCTTGAGCATGTGGCCGATCCGCAGACGTTTCTCAGTGAGCTGGCGCGGGTGACCCGGCCCGGTGGGCTGATCTATGTGTCGTTCACCAACTGGCTGTCCCCGTGGGGCGGTCACGAGTGGGCGCCCTGGCACTACCTCGGTGCCGAACGGGCCCGCGCCCGCTACCGGCGCCGTACCGGCAAGGCCGCCAAGCACACCCTCGGCGAGAACCTGTTCGCCGTGCACATCGGTGCCACCCTGCGGCAGGTCCGTGCCCGCGACGACGTCATGGTCGTCGCGGCGCGCTCCCGCTACTGGCCCTTCCTCGACCGAGCCGTCGTCAAGGCGCCCGGGATAAGGGAGTTGGCCACCTGGAACCTCCTCCTCATCCTCCGGCGGTGTCCACGATGACGGCGACCACGGTCCAGACACCGCCTCCGGCGGCCGACCCCACCATCGCGACCCTGGCGGGGCCCCCGGAGGGTCCGCGGTCGTGGCGCTGGCTGCTGGGGTTCTGGGCCGTGGTGTTCGTGCTGTTCCTGGCCGTGCACCCGGGTCGGCAGACCTTCGACACGAAGCTCGGCGTCACCGTCGACCCGGGCCAATTCCTCTCCGATCTGGGCCAGTTGTGGCACGACCGGGGTTCCTTCGGCGGTATCCAGGACCAGTACGCCGGCTATCTCTGGCCGATGCTGCCGTTCTACTGGCTGGCCCACGCCGTGCACCTGCCGGTGTGGCCGGCGGAACGCCTGTGGCTGTCCCTCGTCGTCTCGGTCGCCTTCTGGGGCGCGCTGCGGCTGGCCGAGCGGCTGCGGGTCGGGAGCCCGGTGTCCCGGCTGCTCGCCGCCGTGACCTATGCGCTGTGGCCGGTGTTCACGATCGTCGTCGGCTCTACGTCGGCCGCCGCGCTTCCCGGCGCCTTCCTTCCCTGGGTCCTGCTGCCGCTGACCAACGAGCGCTGCACGGCCCGTGTGGCCGCCCTGCGCTCGGCGCTGATCGTCCCGTTCATGGGCGGAGTCAACGCGGCGGCGACCCTCGCGTCCCTGTTCCCGGTGGGTCTGTATCTGCTCTCCCGCCCGGCCGGACCACGGCAGCGCAAGCTGATCGCCTGGTGGGTGCCGGGGGTCGTTCTGGCTACGGCATGGTGGTGGATCCCCCTCCTCATGCTCGGTGTCTACGGCGAGAACTTCCTTCCCTACGTGGAGACTTCGCAGACCACGACGGACACCATGTCGGCGACGGAGGGCCTGCGCGGAGCCGGTGACTGGGTCGCCTATCTGCACCTCGGCGAGGCCTGGATACCGGCCGGCTGGACGGTCGCCTCCTCGGTGATCGTGATCGTCTGCTCGGCACTCGCGGCGGGCCTCGGGCTAGCGGGACTGGCCCGCCGGGACATGCCGGAGCGGCGCTGGCTGGTGCTGGTCGCGGTGTCGGTCGCGCTGATCCTGTTCGCCGGGTACGGCGGCTCGTTCGGGGCGCCCTTCCACGGGCTGGTGCAGGACTGGCTGAACGGCCCGCTCGTGCCCTTCCGCAACATCTACAAGTTCCAGGCGGGGCTCGCTCTCGCTCTCGTCCTGGGCCTGGCCCACCTCGTGGGCGTGGCCGCCGAGTCGCGGGGCGCCCGCCGGGTCCGGGGGCGCCGGCTCGCCCCGCTGGTCGCGGTGGTCCTGGTGCTCCCCGGCCTGGCGTGGCCGTATCTCAACGGGTCGATCCTGAACCCGGGTTCGTTCCAGCAGCTCCCCAAGTACTGGCAGTCCACGGCCGATTGGCTGCACAAGTACTCCCCCGACTCCCGCGCCCTGGTCGTCCCTGCGACCGCGCACGGCATCTACACCTGGGGCTCCCCCATCGACGAGCCCCTGGATGTCCTGGCCGACTCCCGCTGGGCGGAGCGCGACTACGTCCCGATGGGCACCCCCGGCAACCGGCGCGCGATGGACGCGGTGGAACAGGCACTGGACTCCGGCGGCGAAGTCCCGGGCCTGGCCGACTACTTGAGCCGGGCCGGCATCTACTACGTCGTCGTCCGCAACGACCTCGACCCCGACCAGATCGGCTATGTCCCGACGACCACCGTCAAACGCACCCTGGAACAGTCCGGCTACCAGCGGGTGACCGGCCTCGGCCCGGTCATGACCGGCGGCCGGATCGCGGGCGGCACCCCGCTCCAGGTCGAGGGCCTCTACCCGCGCCAGCGGGCGGTGGAGATCTACGAGCCGACGGGCAAGGACGTCGTACGGCCGGGCCAGGCGGGCCTGACGCCGGTGGCCGACACGGCGGTGGTCTCCGGCGGACCGGAGTCGATCCTGCCCCTGGCCACCGAACTCCGGGGCCGGGCAACGGTGTTGACCGGTGACAACCACCCGGGGCTCGGCTCCCCCGCCCTCCAGATACTCGGCGACGGACTGCGCCGCGCGGACACCCGGTTCGGACTGGTCGACGCCAACACGTCGTACACGTACACCCCCGACGAACGCAACGCGCCGGACGCCGTCCAGGACGCGGGCAAGAAGCCGAAACAGATCCTGCCGACCAAGGGCATCGCCCATCAGACGGTGGCCGAGCTGCGCGGCGCCCGCTCGGTGACGGCGTCCTCCAGCGGCAACTGGCTGTTCCAGCTGCCCCAGTTCGACCCGGTGAACGCCTTCGACGGCAACCCCGACACCGCGTGGGCGGAGGGCGCGGCGGGCTCCCCGAACGGGCAGTGGCTGCGCATCGGCTTCACGGGCGGGTCGTACGACATGCCGAGTTCGTTCAAGGTGACCCCGCTCCCGCAGGAGAGCGTGCGGGCGGCGGCGACGGAGGTGCGGGTGGAGACGGCGAAGGGGTCGGCGACCAGCTACCTCCAGCCGAACGGCATGACGCAGACGATCAAAGCCCCTTCAGGCACGACGAGTTGGATGAAGCTGACGATCGTCGACTCGGTGGCCCGCCGCACCGGTCTCACCGGCGCGGGCTTCTCCGAGATCGCCCTGCCGCATGTCCAGGTCACCCGGCTCCTGAAACTCCCCACCGACGCGAACAGCTCCGACGCCGCCGCCGAGATCGTCTCCCTGCACCGCACGGCCGACCCGACCGGACTCTCCCCGACGGGCACGGAAGCGGGCCTGCACCGCACGTTCTCGACGTCGACGGCGGGAACGTACGAGATGAAGGCGAGCGCGGTGGCGATCCCCGGCGAGGAGTTGGACAAACTCCTCTACGAGGTGGCCCCCGCCCAGCAGCACCGCATCACGGCGACGGCGGACTCCACGGCGGCGCTCGGGGCAGGCCTCTCGGCCCGCAACCTGACGGACGGCGACCTGACGACGGGCTGGGTGGCGGGCGACCGCCCCACGATCCATCTGTCCTGGACCGGTAAACAGGCCGTGGGTGAAGTGGTGTTGGCGCCCGCGGGCGGTCTGTCGACCCGGGCGACCGAGGTCGACATCAGCTCGCCCGACGGCGCGACGATCGCCGGCGTCGACGAGAACGGCGTGGTCCGCTTCGACCCGATCACCACGGACCATCTCGACATCACGATCACGAAGACGGCCCCGCTCACGCTCCACAACCCGGTGGCCGACGAGAACCTCCAACTCCCCGTGGGCCTGACCGAGGCGTACATCCCGGCCCTCGACCAGTACCGCACCCCCCAGCCCGACCCCGCCCGCACCTTCACGCTGGCCTGCGGAAAGGGCCCGGTGGTGGCGGTGGACGGCGAGCTGTACCAGACGAGCGTGACGGGGACGGTACGGGACCTGACCGAGCGCCGGGCCGTGCAGGTGACGCTCTGCCAGGAAGGCCGGGACGACCCGGCATTGGAGCTGACGTCGGGCACGCACCGGGTCGAGGCGGGCGACGCGGGACCCCTCTCCCTGACAGACGTGACACTGACCCGCGGAAGTGTCACACCGGCGACGGACGCCGGTCGGGGGCTGCGGGTCCTGGACTGGCTGGGCGACCGCCGAGAGGTGACGCTCGGCTCGGGCACGGCCTCGTACCTCACCACGTACGAGAACTACAACGACGGCTGGAAAGCCGCCCTGAACGGCAAGGAGCTGTCCCCGGTCCGCCTGGACGGCTGGCAACAGGGCTGGCGCGTCCCCGCAGGCGCGGGCGGCACGATCAAGCTGTCCTACACCCCGGCGACACCATACGAGGCAGGCCTCATCGGCAGCGGAGTAGCCCTGGCCGCCCTCCTGGCCCTGGTGATCTGGCGCCGCCACGAGCCCAACCCCGACGAGTTCCAACCACCCCCACCACTCCCGGGCCTGTGGCTGGGCACGGTGGCGCTGACGCTGGTGGGAGTGGTGATCGCGGGCTGGTTCGCCCTACTGGTACCGGCGCTGGCGTTGCTCGCGTACCGCCGCCACGCGTTGCTCGTCCCGATCGCGTTCGTGGCGCTGGCGGGCGCGGGAATCGTGGCGGCGACGGGCGCCGGCGACCCGGTGGGCGCGGGCGAGGGAGCGTTCAGCCGCACGGCCCAACTCCTCGCGCTGATCGGCTTGTTCGCGGGCCTGGTGAGCGTACGGGAGTGGCGGGACCCGCAGACCCCGGACTCGACGCTGGTCCTGCCACCGTCACCGTCACCGACACCGCTGCCGCAACGGGAGCGGGGGACGAGCGCGATGGGCGAGCAGCCGGGAGGCGAGGGAAGTCCAAGTACCTGGGAGGAGCTGGCCGGACGGTGGTCGGAGACCGAACCGGAGCCGGACGCTGTGGAGGGCCCAGGGGCGATCGAGTCCGGCCCCACGATCTCGGCGCGCGGCCCGAGCCACCGGGAGTCTCGGCCGACGTCACCACAAGGTGCCCCTGAAGGGGCGCGGGGCCGTGACATAAGCGGCTCCGCCGCGCGGGCGCGACCAGCCCCCACGCACCCGCACGAAAAGGACGACCCCCGATGACCACACTCGACCACCCCCGCTCCCCCACCCGCATCTCCTTCCCCACAGTCGACGAAATAGCCCGCCACTGCCACCAGTCCACCGAACCGGAAACCGTCCACATAGAGGTCCATCTCCCCGGCCCGCTCGACCCGGAACGGCTCCGCGCCGCGTTCACGCGGGCCCTGCACCACCACCCCCGCATCCTCATGCGCGAGGCCCCGGGCCCCTGGTACCGCCGCCGCTACGAATGGGAGTTGACCGACGACCCGGACGTAGAGGTGGTGACCTTCCCACCCCCCACCCGAGACGCCCTGAAACACGCCCGCACCCGTTCCCTGGACCACACCCCGCCCCTGACCGCATCCCCACCCATCCGCCTGGAAGCCGTCGGACTCCCCCACGGAACCGCCCTCCTCCTCACCGTCAACCACACCGCCCTGGACGGCCCCGCCTGCCTCCGCATCCTCGCCACCGCGGCGGAGCTGTACGGCGGTCACTCCAACGCCCCGACCGCCCCGCCGACCCGCCCCCCGGACACCCCCGAGCCCCCCACGCCCACCCCGTCCGTATGGACCCCGCCCGCCCGCGTCGCCCCCGGCACCCCCGACCCCTCCCCCGGCGGCAACGGCCTCCTCCTCACCGAACTCGGCGTCCCGCACCGCCCCAAGGGCTCCCCGTACACCGTGAACGACCAACTCATGGTCACGACGGCCCTGATGATCGCCCACTGGAACCGCGAACACGGCCAGCACCCCCGCCCGCTGCGCGTCACGATGCCCGTCGACGACCGCCCCCGAGGCACCGACATGCCCATCGGCAACGGCACCCGACTCGTCGAAGTGACCTTCGCCCCGCACGAGTTGACCACCGACCCCGCCGAGATGGGCGAACTGCTCCACCGCACAGCGACCCGCACCCGCGCGCTGAAGGCCCTCCCCCGCCCCCAACTGGGCCACGGGGCAGCTCTGCTGACCGCTCCCGTCGTCCCCGTGGCCTGGCGGGCGAGCCTCACCCGGGGCCTGCGCAGAGCCGCCGCGCCCTGGACCTCGACCACCCTCCTGAGCAACATCGGCCGTATCCCGTACGCCCTGGACTTCGGCGGCACCGCGGGCCGCGCGCACGCCGTGTGGTTCTCGGCCCCGGCCCGGATGCCCCGCGGCCTCACCGTGACCACCGCCTCCACCGCCGGAAAGCTGCACGTGGCCCTGCGCTGGTCGCGCACCCTCCTCGGCCCGGGCGACGGCGCCCACCTCCGCGACCTGTTCGAGCACTACCTGCACACGACGGAGGAGCACGAGGCATGACGACCACCGCCCCGCACCACCCCGGCCTCCGCGACTTCTACGAGAACCCCGCCGTCCCGGTCGCCTCCGGCCCGTCCCGCACCCTCCGCCAGGCCCGCGTCCTGGCCGCCGCCCTCGGCCCGGCCACCCGACATCCCCGCACCGTCCTCGACATCGGCTGCGGCGACGGCACGGCGGCCGCCACCGCCGCACCCCTCCTCACCGGCCACCGCGTCATCGGCGTCGACTGGTCCCAGGACGCCCTGGCCCGCGCCCGAACTCACCTTCCGTACACGGTCCGTGGGGAACTCACCGCGCTGCCGCTGCGGACGGCCGCCGCCGACGCCGTGCTGTTCAGCGAGGTGATCGAGCATCTCGTCGACCCGGACACGGCGCTCGCCGAGATCCACCGTGTCCTGCGCCCGGGAGGCCATCTCATGCTGTCCACACCGAACTTGGCCGCCTGGTACAACCGCGCCCTGCTGCTCGCCGGCGTCCAGCCCGTGTTCTCGGAGGTGAGCCTGCGCGCGATCCACGGCCGCCCGGGCAAGGAGGTCGTAGGACATCTGCGGCTCTACACCCCGCGCGCGCTACGGGAGTTCGTGACGGCGGCCGGCTTCGAGGTCGTAGGACTCAAGGGCGCCCCCTTCCACGGCGTACCGCGCCCGCTACGTCCCCTCGACCGACTGGCCTGTGCCAGACCGCAGTTGGCGTCGATCCTGCTGCTGCACGCGCGAAAGACGTAGGGGGCGCGGCCGTGTGGTGGGGAGTGGCCGCGGCCCTGCTGGCGAACGTGCTGTACAGCACCGGTTTCGTGCTGGAGAAACGGGCGCTCACGGCCCTGCCCGAGGTGACGGTCCGTCAACCGGCAAGGCTGCTGAGGCTGGTGCTGGGCAGCCCGCTGTGGATCGGCGGGTCCCTCGCCCTCGCCGCCGGGTTCGGCGCGCAGCTCGCCGTGTACCGGACGCTGCCGATCGCCGCCGCGCAGGGCATCTTCGTGTCCGGTCTGGTGCTGCTCGTGCTGCTGTCCGCACGCCTGCTCGGCGAGGAGACCAGCGGCCGGGAACGGTACGCGCTCGGCGCGATCCTCGCCGCCCTGCTGATGGTCGTACTGTCACTGAAGGAGGGCTCGGACCACGTCAGCCGCGCCGCGCCCTATCCGCTGATCCTGCTGGTGTGCGTGCCCTCGCTGGCGGCCGGCGTCTGGCTGTACCGGTCCACCGAGCGCCGCGCGGCCCACCGGCACCGGCTGCCCACCACGGGCGTCGAATACGGCGTGGCGGTGGGCCTGTTGTACGGGGTCAGCTCCCTCGCCATCAAGGGGGTGTCGAGCTTCCTCACCACAAGTGACCTGGGCGGGGCGGTGGTTGACCTGCTGCGGTCCCCGTACCCGTATCTCCTGCTCTGCACGGGCGCGTTCGGCCTGGTGATGTCCCAGGCGGCGCTGCAGCGCTGCCGCGCCTCGCTGATCGTGCCGGTCTGCACGACGGTGACGAGCCTGTTCACGGCGGTACTCGGCACGCTCGCGTTCGGCGAGGCGCTGCCGCACGACCCGCTGCGGCTGGCCCTGCGGATCGGGGGCACGACCCTGGCGGTCACCGTCCTGCTGACCATGCCGAAGCACGACAACGCGCCTCAACCAGCGGTCGAGGCCAAGGAGTTGACTCCCCCATGAACCCGGACGACCCCCTGCTGAAGATCCTGGCCTGCCCGCTCGACAAGGGCCCGCTGCACCTGCTGCCCACGGACGCCCTCTACAACCCGCGCCTGCGCCGCCGTTACCCCATCGTCGACGGCATCCCACAGCTCCTGCCCTCGTCCGGAGAGCAAGTGACCGACGACGAAGAGCACTTGGAACTCCTCAAACGGATGGCCCGATGACCGCCGCACACACTCCCCGCACCCTCACCGCCCGCCTCGCGCCGCTCCTCCCCACCCGCCTGGTCGCCGCCACCGCCCGCGCCGTCTACCCCCGCTTCGAACCCGAGCTGGCCCGCCTGGGCGACCTGTTGCCCCCCGACTGCGGCACGGCGGTCGACGTCGGCGGCTGGTACGGCCCCTGGACGCACCGCCTCTGGAGACACGCGCGCCAGGTCGTGACCGTGGAACCGGTCCCCCACCTTGCGCGACTGCTCGCCGCCGCCGCCCCCGCGAACGCCCGGGTGATTCCGGCCGCCGCCTCCGACCGCCCCGGCACCGCCCGCCTGTGGCTGCCGCCGGACGACGAGGGCGACCGGGGTGTGTCCTCGCTGGTCCGCCGGGACATCCACGCCCGCGCGCTGCACGTCCCCTGCGTCACGCTCGACGGGCTCGGCCTCAAGGACGTCGGCTTCATCAAGATCGACGTGGACGGCAACGAACTGGCCGTCCTGCACGGCGCGACCGGCCTCCTGACCCGCGACCGCCCCGCGCTCTTCGTCGAACTGGAATCACGCATCCAGCCGATCGCCCCGGTCGTCACCTACCTGTCGCTGCTGGGCTACGAGGGCTGGGTCCTGCCGGACACAACCTGGATGAGACTGTCGGCCTTCCCCCTGGAGGAACACCAGGCCCGCACCTCGTACGTCGTCTCCCGGGGCCTGCTGCGCCGCGTCCTGCCCTTCGCGCGCGGTCCCCGTTACGTCAACTCGGTCCTGTTCCTGCCCGACGGCGGCAGCCCAGGTGGCCGCAGCCCCGATGTCAGTGCCGTGCGCGACGATGGATCGCATGCCCGACGCGAAACGCCCCGCGAACCCCTTCAGCCCCCTCGACTTCCAACTCGTCCTGCTGCGCCGCATGGCGGACCACAACCCGGACCTGGTCGAGGACGCCCGTCATGAGCTGGGCGTCTCGATCGCCGACATGCGCGAGGCCAACAAGCGCTGGCAGGCCATGCTGCACTCCCCGAGAGGCCGGGCCGCCGCTTCGCGCTACCGCGCGATCCTCGGCACCCCGGAGTCGACCGTGAACAGGAAGATCGGCGACCTGGACTGCGAGGCCCGGCAGTGGCCCCTCCCGCTCTGGCCCGACCTCCGCTTCGAGGTGCTCACCGCCCCGAACGGCGCCGTGTGGAACGAATGGCTGGTCCGCGCCCCCGGCGCCGCGCCCCCGCCCCTCCGCACCCTCGACGACCTCACCCCCTGGTCCTGCACGGTCGACGAGGCGGCCCGCGCCTTCGCCCCCGCCCGCCCCCTGGAGGGCACGGCCCCCACCCGCTGGGGCCTCGCCTTCACCGCCCCGGACGCGCAGGGCGTACGCCACCGGTGCGCGGCCGAGTTCACGTGGGGGCTGCTCCAGAGAACGGCGATCAGCGGATAGCGGCGAGCACCGCCTCCACCACCACCCCCACCGACCCCGGATGCAGATCCAGAAAGAGGTTCGGCTCGACGAGTTCCAGTTCCATCACGCACGGCTCCCCGTCCGGCCCGTCCACCAGGTCCACGCGGGCGTACAGCAGCTCCGGCGCGTCCGGTACCGCGGCCAACGCCCGTTCGGCGACGGCGAGTTCGGCCTCGGTGGCGGTCCACGGCTCCAGGTCCGGGTGGGACACCTTGTCGTCGTCGTAGGCCGTGCCCCGCGAAAGCACGGCGCCCTTCCGGGAGGCGTGCACATAGCGCCCGCCGAAGAAGAGCAGCGCCCGCTCCCCGCTGACGTCCACGTTCGTGAGGTACGGCTGGACCATCGCGGTGAACCCCTCCGCGTGCATGCGCTCCAGTTGTCGTACGGCCGTCTCGTGCTCGTCGGGTGTGTAGCGGGCGGCGAAGCGGGCGCCCGCGCCGGAGGTCGGCTTGACGACGTACTCGTGCTCGCCGGGGAGGTCGGCCGGGTCGCCGGGGGCGAGATAGCGGGTCGGTACGACGGGCACGCCGGCCGCCGCGAGGTCGCCGAGGTAGCGCTTGTCGGTGTTCCAGCGCACGACCCGCACCGGATTGGCGAGCCGCGTCGCCTTGCCGACCCGCTCCGCCCAGGCCACGAACTCGGCCGCCCGCCAGCTGTAGTCCCAGGTCGACCGGATGAGGACGAGGTCGTAGCCGCCCCAGTCGGTCCCCCCGTCGTCCCACGGCACGGCGACGGCCTCCGCCCCGGCCGCCCGCAACGCCTCGACCAGCACCGGGAGGTCGCGGTCCTTGCTGGGTTCCGGTCCGGGGTCGTAGGTGGCGAGCGCGATTCGGGGCACGGGAGCCTCCAGCTTCGTACGGCGGTAGATCGTTTTCGCAGGGTAACCACGGCCCCCGCGACCGGGGCAACCGGATTGACCTTCACCCTCGGTGAAGCCCCAGCATCGGTGGCGGAACCGGAAGAGAAAGGGGGGCCCGCATGAGCATGCTGACGATCGGGGCCTTCGCGCGGGCGTGCAGGCTGTCGCCGAAGGCGCTGCGGCTGTACGACGAGCTGGACCTGCTGCGGCCGGCCCGGGTGGACCACGACACCGGTTACCGCTACTACGCGGTCGAGCAGCTGGAGCGGGCGCGGCTGGTCGCGTGGCTGCGGCGGCTGGGGATGCCGCTGGCCTCGATCCGTGAGGTGTGTGCCCTCGAACCGGCCGCCGCCGCCCGTGAGATCCGCGCCTTCTGGGCCCGGGTCGAGGCGGAGACGGCGGTACGGCGGGATCTCGCCGGGTTCCTCGCCGACCATCTCGCGGCCCTGGCGGCCGTACCCGGAAAGGACACCACCATGCTCGAACTGCGTTACTCCGCCCACTCGGACCGCGGGCGGGTCCGCCCCTCCAACCAGGACACCGCGTACGCGGGCACGCGGCTGCTCGCGGTCGCCGACGGTTTCGGTCCGGCGGGCGGGCCCGCGAGCAGCGCGGCGGTGGAGGCGCTGCGTTTCCTGGACACCGAGGAGGTGCCCGCGGGCAATGTGCTCAACCTCCTGGAGGAGGCGGTACGGAGCGCCACCGACGCGGTCCGTGACGTGGCCGATCCCGACGAGAACGGCACGACCCTGACCGCGCTGCTGTGGACGGGCTCGCAGCTGGCGCTCGTGCACATCGGGGACTCGCGCGCGTATCTGCTGCGCGAGGGCGGGCTCTTCCGGATCACCCACGACCACTCGGTCGTCCAGTCGCTGATCGACGAGGGCCGGCTGACCGCCGAGGAGGCCGGATCCCACCCGCAGCGCTCGCTGCTCCTCAAGGCCCTCACCACCGGCGGCCCCGACCTGAAACTCCACGACACCCACCGCGGCGACCGCTATCTGCTGTGCTCGGACGGCCTGACCGCGGTCGTCCCGGAGCACCGGATCCGCGAACTCCTCACCGCGGGCCAGGACCCGGAGGAGACGGTACGGTCCCTGGTCGACGCGGCGAACGCGGCCGGGGGTCCGGACAACATCAGTTGTGTGGTGGCGGACGTGGTGTAGGAACGGGGGTGTCCCCGACGCCGGGGACCACTGCCCCCGACGGCTAAGGAGCGCGCCGCGTGTCCACCCTCTTCCCGGCCCTGACGAACCCGGGCGAGCAGCCCGCCCTCAGGTTCGGTGACCGTTCCCTGACCTACGCGGAGCTGGGCGCGGCGGCGGACGCCCTCGCGGTCCGGTGCGCGGGCGGCGGCCGGGTCGCCGTATGGGCCACCAACTCGCTGGAGACGGCGGTCGCCGTGGTGGCGGCACTGCGGGCCGGGGTGGCCGCGGTGCCGCTCAACCCGAAGTCGGGCGACAAGGAGCTGGGGCACATCCTGGCGGACAGCGCGCCGACTCTGGTACTTGCGGCGCCCGGCGACGAACTTCCCTCTGCGCTACGGCACTTGGAGCGCGTCGACGTCGACGTGCACGCGGTGGGACCGGTCGCCGAGGTGCAGTCGTCCGACGAGGACCCCGCCCTCGTCGTCTACACCTCCGGTACCACCGGCCCGCCCAAGGGCGCCGTGCTCCCGCGCCGGGCGATCGCCACGACGCTGGACGCGCTCGCCGACGCCTGGCAGTGGACCGGCGATGACGTGCTCGTGCACGGGCTGCCGCTGTTCCATGTGCACGGGCTGGTGCTGGGCATCCTGGGCCCGCTGCGGCGCGGCGGCTCGGTGCGGCACCTGGGCAGGTTCAGCACGGAGGGCGTGGCACGGGAGCTGAACGACGGGGCGACCATGCTGTTCGGCGTCCCGACGATGTACCACCGCATCGCGGAGACCCTCCCCGACGACCCCGGACTCGCCAAGTCCCTTGCCCGGGCACGGCTGTTGGTCTCCGGTTCGGCCGCGCTGCCGGTCCACGACCACGAGCGGATCGCGTCGGCGACCGGGCGCCGGGTGATCGAGCGCTACGGCATGACGGAGACCCTCATGAACACGAGCGTGCGGGCGGACGGCGAGCCGCGCGCCGGGACGGTGGGGGTCCCGCTGCCCGGCGTGGAACTGCGCCTGGTCGAGGAGGACGGCACGCCTCTTCCGGTGTACGACGGCGAGAGCGTCGGCGAGATCCAGGTGCGCGGGCCGAACCTGTTCACCGAGTACCTCAACCGGCCGGATGCCACGGCCGCCGCGTTCACCGCCGACGGCTGGTTCCGCACCGGGGACATGGCCGTACGCGATCCCGACGGCTATGTGCGGATCGTCGGCCGCAAGGCCACCGACCTGATCAAGAGCGGGGGTTACAAGATCGGCGCGGGTGAGATCGAGAACGCGCTGCTCGAACACCCCGGGGTGCGCGAGGCCGCCGTCACCGGTGAACCGGACCCCGACCTGGGCGAGCGGATCGTGGCCTGGATCGTGCCGGCGGACCCCCAATCCCCGCCGGAACTCGCCGAGTTGGCCGACCATGTGGCGGGCCGCCTGGCCCCGCACAAGCGCCCCCGCGTCGTCCACCACCTCTCCGCGCTCCCCCGCAACGACATGGGGAAGATCCTGAAGCGGGCCCTGACCCATGACTGACCGCCTGTCCGCCCGCGAGACCCTGGCCCTGGTCACGGACGACTCCACTTTCACCGAACTCCCGTACCCCGCAAGGGAGTCCGAGCCCGACGGCCCCCTCGCCTGGCAGGGCTACGACGCCTCGCGGGCCCGCGCCGCCGGCCGCACCGGTGAGTCGGAGTCGGTCGTGTGCGGTACGGCGACGGTCGGGGGCACGCGGGCGGTGCTGATCGCCTTCGAGTTCGGCTTTCTCGGCGGCTCGCTGGGCGAGCGCACCGGGGACCGGCTGGAGTCGGCGTACACGTACGCCCGTGAACACCGTTTGCCGGTCGTGCCGTTGATCGCCACCGGGGGCAGCCGGATGCAGGAGGGCATGATCGCCCTCACCCAACTCCAGCGCGTGGCACGGCAGTCGGCGCTCACCAGGGAGGCCGGGCTGCCGCAGATCGCGGTGCTGCGGGATCCGACCACGGGCGGTGGCTGGGCCACGCTGGGCGCGGGCGCCGATGTGATCCTGGCGCTGCCCGGCGCCCAGGTCGGCTTCGCGGGCTCCCGGGTCCGCCCACCGGACGCGGACCCCACGGCGTACACGGCCGAGGCCCAGGTGGCGGCGGGCGCGGCCGACGCGATCGTGGAACCGGAGGAGCTGCGGGAAACCCTGGGGAGGTGGCTGCGGCTGCTGACCACGCCGTGGGAGGGGCAGGCGCCGGTACCGGTGCCTCTCGGGGCGGCCGGCCTCCCGGCCACCGGCTGGGAAGCCGTGCGGCGTGCCCGTTCTCCCCAACGGCCCCGCGCCGAGCGCTACTTGGACAGTTACTTCAGCTACCGGCTGGCGATCAGCGGGGACCGGTGCGGTGGTACCGACGCGGGCATGCTGTGTGGGTTCGGGGAGCGGGCGGGGCGGACCGTCGCGTATGCCGCGCAGGCCGGGACGGCGACCCGGCCCGCCGGGTATCGGACCGCCGCGCGGCTGATCCGGCTCGCGGACCGGCTCGGGGTGCCGGTGCTGACGCTGGTGGACACGCCGGGCGCGGCGAACGACGCCGAGGCGGAGCGGCAGGGCGCGGGGGCGGCGATCGCGGACCTGTTCGGCGCGGTGGCGTCGGCCCGGGTCCCGGTCACCACGCTGCTGATCGGCGAGGGCGGTTCGGGGGGTGCGCTGGCGCTGGCCGCGCCGGGCAACATCTGGGCCACGCCTGACAGTTACTTCTCGGTGATCGCCCCGGAGCCGGCCACCGCGATCCTGAAGCGGGCGCCGGCGGAGACGGAGCGGACGGCGGACCAACTCCGGGTGCGTCCGGAGGACTTGGCGGAACTGGGGGTGATCCGGACCGGGCCCGTGTGAGCGACGGGCTGTCATGAGGACACCCTCCCATACTCTTTACGCTTTCCTTACTTAATACATAACAGACAAATACCCCCATTCAGCCGCACCCCGCCCGGCCCACCACAAGGCGCGCCGACTGCCCCGCCCCCGCACGATGCGAAAGAGGCCCGCCGCCCGGCGACGCCCCGGTCCGCTCTCGGGAGAACCTTCCATGACCGTCAGTCTGGAGCAGTTGCGACGCTGCCATTTCGCCGTCGACCTGGGAGCGGCCCGCACCCGTGTCTACGTCAAGGGCGCCGGGCTCGTCGTCGACCAGCCGTCCGTCGCCGCCGTGAACACGCGGACCGGCGCGCTGATCGCCGTAGGAGAGTTCGCGGAGAAGATGACGGGCCGTACGCCCGACTACATCCGGGTCGTCCGGCCGGTCTCCGGCGGGACCGTCGTCGACATCGAGATGGCGCAGCGCATGCTGCGGCACCTGCTCGGCGACAAGGTGCGCCGCGCGCTGCGCCGCAAGCCCCGGCTGCGGGCCGCCGCCTGCACCCCGCACGACGCCGATCCGCTGGCGCAGCGGGCCGCGATCGAGACGCTGGTCGGGCTCGGGGCGCGCCGGGTGGAGCTGGTCGACACGCTGATCGCCGCCGCCGTGGGCTGCGGGCTCCCGGTCGAGCGGCCCGAGGCCACCATGATCATGGTGTGCGGGGCCGCCGCGACCCAGGTCGCCGTGCTCTCCCTCGGCTCGATCGTCACCGCCGAACGCATCCCGGTGGGCGGCGAGGCCGTCGACCACGCGATCGTCCAACACCTGCGCCACGAGCACGAGTTGATGCTGCCGAGCCAGTCCGTACGTCCGCTGCAGCTCGCTCTCTCCAGCAACGGTCTCACCCCGCACGGCCCGACCACCACCGAGATCCACGGGCGGGACGTGGCGAGCGGCCTCGCCCGTTCCGTACGGGTCGACACCGCGGCCGTACGGGACGCGATCGAGACCCCGCTGACCGCCGTGCTCGACGGTATCGGCCGGGTGCTGCGCAACTGCCCGCCCGACCTGGTGGCCGACCTCGCGGACCGCGGGATCATGATGGTCGGCGGCAGCGCGCTGCTCCCCGGCTTCGACCAGATGCTGCGCACGGCGACCGGAATGCCGGTGAACATCGCCGAGCGGCCGGACGTGTGCGCCGTACAGGGCCTCGGCTACATGCTGGAGGGCAAGATCGAGCCGCTGGTCCTGGCCCCCCTGGCGACCGCCTGAGCCCGGACCCGGCCGACCCGCGGGCCGGCGTCCCTGGCCTCTCCCGCCTCCTCGAAGCCGTCCTGAGCGTCGGTTCCGAGCTCGAACTGCGCACCACCCTCCAGCACATCGTGGACGGCGCCGCCGAGCTGACCGGCGCGCGGTACGCGGCGCTCGGCACGACCGATCCCGGGCAGGACGGCCTCACCGAGATCCGCACCGGCGGGGCCGAGCAGCCGCCCACGGGCGTGCTCAGCGTGCCGATCCACGTCCACGACGAGGTGTTCGGCCACCTCCACCTGGCCGGCAAGCGGCCCGCCGCCCCCTTCACCGCCGAGGACGAACAGCTGCTGCACGTCCTCGCCGCGCAGGCCGGTATCGCGATCGGCAACGCCCGCCTGTACGAGACGGCCCGGCAGCGCGAGCGCTGGATCGAGGGCGCCGCGGCCGTCACCACCGCGCTGCTCGCCGGCGAGCGGGCGGCCGACGCGCTGCTGACGGTCGCCGAGGGCGCCCGGGCGCTGGCCGAAGCCGCGGCGGGTGTGATCCTGCAGCCCACCGAGGCGGGCGGCATGGAGATCGTCACCGCTTCCACCTTCGAGGACCCGGGCGACATCTTGGGTACGACCATCGCGCCCGGCAGCCCCGTCCTGGTCCAACTCCTGGGCGGTGAACCGGTGTTCATCGACGACTCGGCGACCGACCCGCGCATGACGACGCATGTACGGCACCGGTTCGGACCCAGCATGATGCTGCCGCTCCAGGCGGAGGGCCGCCTCATCGGCACGCTCGCCCTCCCGCGCCGGCCGGGCGACCGCCCCTACACGGCCGTAGAACGGTCGCTGGCGACGCAGTTCGCGTCCCAGGCCGCACTCGCCCTGGTCCTGGCCGACGCCCGGCACGGCCGGGAACGCCTCGCGGTCTACGAGGACCGCGACCGCATCGCCCGCGACTTGCACGACCTGGTCGTCCAACGGTTGTTCGCCACCGGCATGTTGCTGGAGTCCGCGCAGCGCAGGGGCGGGCCGGCCGACCCGGCCCACGAGGCCCTCGGACGCGCCGTCGACGAACTCCAGTCGACGGTCCAGGAGGTCCGCACGGCGATCTTCGCCCTGCAGCAACCACCGGCCGGGGCGCCAACGAGTCTGCGCGGCAAGGTACTTCGGGAGGCGGCGGCCACCCTCGCGGTCCAGCCCTCGATCCGCTTCAAGGGCCCGGTGGACGCCCTCGTCCCCGACCGGGTGGCGGCCCGGCTCCTCGCCGCCCTGCGCCGCGCCCTCGCCGCCGCGTCCGGTCGTGCCGACGTGTCCCGCCTGGAGATCACGGTCGACGTGACGACTCCGCTGCCGGACGGCCGGGACGCCGTACGACTGAGGGTGTACGACGGCGCGGGTACGACGGCGAGTTGGCGGTCGCCCCTGTGAGAGGGGGCCGCTCGCGTCAGTAGGGCAGGATCCGCCCCGACGGCGTCCTGCGGTCGATGGTGTCGTCGCGGGGCGCGGCGGGCCGGCGAATCACGCGAACACGGATCTGTCGGTTCATGGCGCCCTCCCGAGGCTCATATCTCCTATGCCCCTCTCCTATGCCCCACACTCTTCCTCGCGACGCCCAAGAACATCGCCCTTGCGGAGGCACTTGATCTGCCTCCCTGGAAGGAGTGGCGAGGGGCCGGCTACTCCCGAGGGAGGAGACCGGCCCCTGAGTCGGGCGAGGGTTCAGCTCAGGCCGAGGTCGGACAGTGCGGTCGTCCAGTCCGTGAGGATCGCGTCCTGGGCGTCGGAGAGCGTGACGGTGCCCGCGCAGACGGCCTTCTTCAGCTTGTTCTCGACGGTGTCCTTGTTGGCGGCGGTCTTGGTGCCGTACTCCGGCTCCGGCCAGAGGTTGAGCTCGCTCTTGGGGGAGCCGCCGAGTTCGAGCGGGAGGAAATGGTCCTCCTCATAGTCCGAGGTGCTGGTGTCCGTGTAGCCGTACTCGACGATCTGCTTCTTCTTCAGCGCGGTGGTGTAGGAGCTGGAGGGCCGGACGGTCGCGGTCCACCCGGAGACGCAGATGGTGGTGTCGATGGTGGACTGGGTGACGTCCGGGTTGAAGTCGCCGGGCTGGCAACTGGGGTCGGGGAGCGGGAGGTAGCCCTGGCTGCAGCTCTGCGCGTGCGCGGTGCCCGCCGCGACCGTGAGGCCGGCGGCGGCGAGGGCGAGGGAGGAGAGGGCGGTGACCAGGGAGCGGGATATTCGGGGCATGGGGGATCTCCCGGAGCGGTGCCCGGCAGGGATTCCGGGCAGTCGTGAGCATGACAGCACCGGGATCATCTATGCGGGTAGAGCCCTTTACCGGTCCCGAAGATCCATTTGTTGAATGTTTCAGTGAGCAGGGGCCGACGGAGGGCAAGTCATGGCCCGCGCTTGGTTGTCGGCACCGCGCGCCGACCCGGTCGCGGGCCCCGCCTAACGTGGGGCCCATGACCACGTTGACGCTTCTGCATCCCGGCGCCATGGGCGCGAGAGTCGGCGGCCAGGCGGCCCTTGCGGGTGCCCGGGTCCTGTACGTCCCGACCGGCCGCGGCGCCGCCAGCCTCCAACGGGCCCGGGACGCGGGCCTGGAGGCGGCCGGGTCCCTCCAATCCGCCCTGGCGGCAAGCGACTTCGTGCTGTCGGTGTGCCCGCCGCACGCGGCGGAGGACGTGGCGCACGAGGTCCTCGCACACCCCTTCCGGGGCGTGTACGTCGAGGCCAACGCGATCAGCCCGGACCGCACACGGCGTATCGCGGCGGCGTGCGCGGAGCGCGACGTGCCGATGCTCGACGGTTCGATCGTCGGCGGCCCGCCGGGACCGGGCAGCGCCCCGCGCCTCTATCTGAGCGGCGACGGGAAGGAAGTGGCCAGGGTGGCGGCGGTGTTCGAGGGCACCCAGGTACTGGCCCGTCCCCTCGACGCCGGGATCGGCGCGGCGTCGGCGCTGAAGATGTCGTACGCCTCGTACCAGAAGTCGGCCCGGGTGCTGGCCGCCGTCTCACACGCGCTCGCCGCGAGCCACGGCGTGGCGGCCGAACTGGCGCTGGAGGCAGGCTCGTTGACGTCCAACATCCTCGCCGAGACCGATCAGCTGCCGAGCGTCGCCGCCCGGGCCTGGCGCTGGGCACCGGAGTTGGAGGAGATCGCGGCGACCCTGCGCACGGCGGAACTGCCGCCGGAGTTGGCGGAGGGCGCGGCGAGCGTGCTGCGCCGGTGGGCCGGCGACAAGGACCGGTTCGACCTGCCGCTGGCGGAGGTGTTGGGGCACCTCCGCACGGAGGGGTGACTCAGGAGGCCGACGCCTTGGGCCCGTAGGAGGGCGACGCCGCGGGCCCGACACCGCGCAACTCCTGTACGGTTCCGCCGAGTCGGGCCCGGAACCCCTCCAGCAGCTCGGGCCGCGCACTGACGACCCAGCGGGTGCCGACGAGGTACTTGCCGCCGTAGACGGCCGCGGTGTCGAGCCAGGTCACCTTGAACCGCTCCTCGGGGAACGTGGTGATCCGGTACTCGCCCTGCTTCGTACGGCACTGCCCCTCACGGAGTTCCTCCGCCTCGATCCGGATCTCGGCGGTGCATCCGGTCAGTCCGGCGATCACCTCGACCTTCGCGGGCGCGACCACACCGGCTTCGGGGGCGGCGGTCACGGAGGGCGCGGCCGACCTCCGTCTCCCCTCCCCGTCGTCCTCACTCCCACCGCACGCCACGGCGAGCGGAAGCAGCGCCAGCACGGCGCCACGACGGAGACGGAGACCGGCTGTGCGGTGCCGGTCGGGCTGCTGTGTCTGGTGGGTCACGGCAGGGGGTACGGGTGGGGCGCGGCGGGCGTTCACTCGGTCGGGCTTCGACGCCCCACACCCCGGAGCGCACACCGTCCGTGACCCCCTGCGCCCCCTGTGCGCCTTCATCGCCCTGAGTTATGGTATGCGTACTGATGGTGTCGGGAGGGGCGTTCCCATGTCGGCTGAGACCACCCGGACCCTCGACACCGCCGTCCTGAAAACGCGGGTCGCCGCCACCTGTATCGGCATCACTGGACATCGCGTGATCCCGCCGGCCGTACTGCCCTGGGTCCACTCCGCACTGCGGCACAAACTGTCCGGCACCGAGGGCGAGTTGGCGGCCCTCAGCAGCCTCGCGGCGGGAGCCGACCAGATGTTCGCCGACATCGCCCTGGACCACGGGGTGTCCCTGACGGCGGTGATCCCCGGCATGGACTACGAAGCCCACCTGGGCGGCGCCGAGGTCCGCTCCGCGTACCGCAGGATTCTCAGGTCCTGCGCGGCCCGCGTCTACCTGCCCGTCGAACCGACGCACGAGGAAGCGTACTTCGCCGCGGGCCGCTGGATCGTGGACCACTGCGACCTGCTGATCGCCGTCTGGGACGGCCGCCCGGCACGCGGCCCGGGCGGCACCGGCGACGTGGTGGCGTATGCCGAGCGCACGGGGGTGCCGGTCACTGTGGTGTGGCGGCCGGGCGCGCGGCGGGACTGATCCGACCGCCCGGCCGCGGACCAACCCGCCCTTCACAGACGTGAACTGACGCCACATCAGCCGCCGAACCGCACCAGCCACTCCGTGTGCGCCGGTGACATCAGCCGCTCCGCCTGCTCCACCGCCTCCGCCCAGCCGCCCTGGTTCACCGTGGTGGACATGGCGATCCGGGTCGTCTCCAGGTCCTGTTCGATGAGGGAGTGGGCGTAGGTCAGCGGACCGTGCCGGCGCACCTCCTGCCAGGCGACGCCCGCCGCTGCCGCCGCGCTCAGCAGTCCCGCCACGTCCGCGCCGCCGAGTCCGGCGCCCGCGCTCGGCAGCAGGGCCGCCACCAGGGCGAACAGGGTCAGGATCGCGGTGACGGCCGACCAGCGGGCGGCGGAGCGGTACGCCCTCGACGCCTTGTTCCGATACCAGAGCAGCTGTTCGAGAAGCCGGTCGCGCAGATAGAGGTCCCGGCGCGCGGCGTACGGCTTGGCCCGCACCGCCCGCATCCGGGGCGTGATCTGCCCCTTTCCGCGTTCGCCCGAGCCGTCGCGGGAGTCCTCCCAGCCCCATTTGCGCAGCTCGCGCAAACGTTCCTCCAGCCGTTCGGCGAACAGCCCGTCCGGGTCCTGCACCCCGGAGTGGAAGGGGCCGCCGTGCACCATGTACTGCCAGGCCAGCGACTTGAGCAGTTCGGCCGCTGCACGGTGGGTCTGCCAGCGGGCCCGGGCGCGACGACGCGAGGTGCTCAGCCCCAGCAGGATGGTCGCGCCGTACAGCACGCCCGCGCACACCGTCATCGCCCGGCCGGACGCCGCCTGGGTCAGTGCGGCGGCGGCAGTGGCCAGGATCAGGACGGCCAGATGGGTGCGGGTCCCCCGGAAGGCGTCACTCTGATGGTGCAACGCCGCCTCATCACTGAAACGGAACAGCGGCGGCAGGTCCTCGTCGTGCAATACGGTGCTCGGCACAGGTGTGGCAGCAGCCCCCATGGCGCCCCCCGATGTCGTTGCGCGCCCCGAATTGTTTTGCGCGCCCCGGCACCCAGACTAAGAAGTCCGTGAGTACGGGAACCAGCCTGATGTGGGACACCTCTTGGCGCGATCCTCCGGTATGGTCCGCATCATCGGGAACACGAGTCGACCGGCTAGCTGGACTCCCCCGTAATCTCCATCCGATCCAGTCGAACCGGAGCGACCAACCGACATGACCGCCGTCATCAATGACATGAGGTCTTCCTCCAGCCCTGCCGGGCGGACCCCCCGGCGCACCACCCCGCTGAAGGACATCGACCCGTACACCGCCGCCACCGTGCACAACGCGGGCCGCGTCACCGATCGCCCGGACCACGGGACGCGCCGTCCGATCACCTTCAACTCGGCGACCTGATCCGGGCCGCCGTCCGCGAAACTTCACACTGACGTGGGTGCGCCCGGCGGACGCGTCCACCACCCGTACCCACGTCAGTGAGCCGTCAGGACGTCAATGCTTCGACAGGGTTGTGCCATTCGCACTTCCCTCTGCTCCGAATCTGCGATAGTGCTGCCGGTGACGAGTCAGGATCCCGGCAACCCACCTCTGAGACAGTTGGTCCTCAAGATCCACAGTAGGTGTGATCTGCTCTGCGACCACTGTTACGTGTACCAGCACGCCGACCAGAGCTGGCGCTCCCGCCCTACCTTCATCCGTCCCGACACCGTGCGGACCGTCGCCCGCCGACTCGCGGACCACGCCACCGCACAGGGCCTCGACTCCGTCTCCGTCATCATGCACGGGGGAGAACCGCTTCTCGTGGGCCCGAGGAGATTACGGGACATCTGTGCGGAACTCACCCGCACCCTCGCCCCGCACACCGCACTCGACCTGCGTATGCACACCAACGCGGTCACCCTCAACCGCCGTCACCTGGATGTCTGCAAGGAGTTCGGGGTCCACGTCAGCGTGTCGCTCGACGGGGGCCGTGCGGCGAACGACAGACACCGGGTGGATCGTCAGGGACGCAGCAGCTACGACCGTGTGCTGCGCGGCATCCGGCTGCTCCAGGAGCCCGAGTACCGGCACCTGTTCAGCGGACTGCTCTGCACGGTGGACGTGACCAACGACCCGGTCGCCGTCCAGGACGCCCTCAGCGAACTCGGCCCGCCCCGCATCGACTACCTCCTCCCCCACTCCACCTGGGACCGGCCGCCGCCCAACCCGTCCGGCGCCGAGACCCCGTACGCGGACTGGCTGCTCAAGGTCTTCGACCGCTGGGATCAGCAGGGCCGCCCGATGCCGGTGCGGACCTTCGAATCCGTGCTCAGCACCCTGCGCGGGGGGCCCAGTCTGACCGAGGCGATGGGACTCGCGCCGAGCGATCTGGCCGTGATCGAGACGGACGGCACCTTCGAGCAGGCCGACTGGCTGAAGACCGCCTATGCGGGCGCTCCCGAGACCGGCTACGACGTGTTCCAGCACGGTTTCGCCGAGTTCGCCTCCCACGAGGGCGTGCAGGCACGGCAGTTGGGGATCGACGGAATCAGCGACACCTGCCGCCGCTGTCCCGTGGTGAGTTCGTGCGGCGGCGGGCTGTACGGGCACCGGTACAGCTCCGGGCAACAGCCGGGCATCGAACCGGGATTCGGGAACCCCAGCGTCTTCTGCGGCGATCTGCGCTCGCTGGTGGAAGGTATCGCCGACCGGGTGACCGACCGCTCCTTCGCCCCGGCGGTGCTGGGCGCCGAGCAGTTGCAATGGGCCCAACTCGACCTGGACCGGGTGCTGTTGCGCCGGGCGCGGGAGCAACTGGCGGGCGGTCCGGACGAGTTGGAGGCCTGGCGGTTTCTGCTGGCCGTGGACGGGGACCGGGACACCTCCCCGCTCCTGGACGAGATCCTCGCCCATCCCTACGTCCGCACCGGCCTCCAGCGGTCCCTCAGCGGTCCCCCCGACACGGCCCGGTTCATGGCGCTGTCCGTCGCCGTGGCCCTCTGGACGGGGGTCAGGACCTCCCTCTCCTGGGACCAGCCCGGCACCCGGCTGCATCTGCCCGCCCTCGGCACATACCGGCTGGGCGCCCCGGGCCGCATCGAAGTGACCGTGGGACCGGGCGAGTTCCGGGTGCGCGAGAGCGGTGAGTCCGGCGGGGGCACGGAGGAGACACGGATCGCGCTGGACGAGCCGGCCTCATCCGGGCGCTGGCGCCCGCTCGGCCGGCTGTGGGCGAAGGACGGCCCGCTGATCGACGACGCGGATCCCTACCGCGACTGCTTCCCCGTGCCCGTCGCACCGCCGCTGGAGTGCGGAGCGTTCGCGGAACGGGTGATCCGTGGCTACGAACTGCTGGAGAAGGACACCTCGGCGCGGCACACCGGCCCCGGCCTGTTCCGCCCCACCGTCCTCACCCCGCTCGTCCGCGGCAGCGGTCTGCGGCTCGGGGCCCACGGGCTGGGCGCGCTGGGCGTGGCGGTGGACGTGCGGCCCGAGGAGTTCGCCCGGGAACTCCCCCGCATCGGCCGCCGGGCCCGGCTGACCGCTCTGCGCGAGACGGCGGACCTGCATGTGCTGGGCAGCCCGGCCGGCGCCCTGCTGGACCAGGCGGACGAGGCGCTGGGCGCGGCGGCGGACGACCACCGGACCGCCCGCGCACTGACCGCGCTCACCCTGCTGCCCGAGGGCGAACTGACCGTCACCGGCGCCGTGCTGGTGGCCCGGATGTGGTCCCAGTGGGCGGACGCCCGTGGCTGAGCAGTCGTATGCCTCCGTGACCGAACGCGGGTTGCGGACCGGTGAACTCCCGTCCCTGCTGGGGTCGTTGGGCATCCGCCGGGGTGGTGTGCTGATGGTGCACGCGGCGCTGAACGGCACCGGGACCGCTCCCGGGCCGGTCCGGGACGCGTTGCTGGACGCGCTCGGCCCCGACGGCACCTTGATCGTGCCCGCGTTCACTCCCGAGAACTCCGACACCTCACGGGCGTACCGGACGGCCGTCGCGGGGCTGAGCGAGGAGGAGGCGGAGCGGTACCGCGCGACGATGCCGCCCTTCGACCCCGGCTCCACCGGGTGCCCCACGATGGGGGCGCTCGCCGAGTGCGTGCGCTCCACGCCCGGCGCCGTGCGCAGCGCGCATCCGCAGACCTCGTTCGCCGGACTCGGGCCGCGGGCAGGGGAGTTGCTGAGCCGGCATCCCCTGCGCAGCCATCTCGGCAGGCTCTCGCCGATGCGGCGGCTGTACGCCGCCGACGCCCAGATCCTGCTGCTGCGGGTGGGGTTCGAGGTGTGCAGCGCCTTCCACTACGCCGAGTATCTGGCGCGCCCGCGCACCGACTGCTTCCTGCGTCGCCGGGCCGCCCGGCGGACGTACCGGTGCGTGATGGGGCAGGAGGGGAACTGGGTCGAGTACCGCGATCTCGTCCTGGACGACAGCGACTTCGGCGCGATCGGCTCCCGGCTGCCGGGAGAACTGCTGCGCGAAGCCGCGTGGGCATCAAAAACGGTCACCTTGTGTGGGATAAGGGACGTGGTCGGTCACGCCCAAGCCCAGATGTCCAGATATCGCCAGCCTTTGGCCTGAAAATAACGAACCGTAGGGGCGCCCAGTCCGGCACATTGTTGGTTCCGGCCGGAGGGGCGCCGTCGGCGGGGCGGACCGGCGGCTTGTCGGCAGGCAGGGGGACTGGTGGACAGAGCTGAACGCGCACAGGGCCGCGTTCCGGACCATCGGCCCTACTTCTTCCTGTCCTACGCCCACACACCGCCATGGGGTCCGGACAGCGGGGACCCCGATCACTGGGTGCGTGTCCTGTTCAAGGATCTGTGCAGCCACATCATGGCCCTCACCGCCCTGCCCGCCGGTTCCAACGCCGGTTTCATGGACCGGGAGATGCGCTCCGGGGAGGGCTGGCCCGAGAAGCTGAGCCAGAACCTCGCCTCGTGCCGGGTGTTCGTACCGCTCTTCTCGCCCCGCTACTTCTCCAGCGAGATGTGCGGCCGGGAGTGGTTCGCGTTCACCGAGCGGATGCTGCACGCCAGGACTACCGGGGAGAGCGATGTGCCCGCGATCGTGCCCGCGCTGTGGACCCGCGTCGAGTTCAACGAACTGCCCGACTCCGTACGCCACATCCACCTGGACGACTCGGGTCTCGGCAGCGGATACGCGACCCGGGGGATCTACGGACTGATCAAGCTCAAGCGCCTGCGCGAGGAGTACGAGGAGACCGTGCTCGGTCTCGCCGAGCGCATCGTCCGCGTCGCCCACGAGTCGGCGCTCCCGCCCAGCCGGCCCCGCGACTACGAGGCCACCCCCAGCGCCTTCAAACCGCCCGGCACCGGCCCCCGCCACATCCGCCTGACCGTGGCCGCGCCCACCCGCGACACCGTCCCCCAGCACCGCGACCGGCAGCCGTACGGCGACGACGCGCTGGGCTGGAACCCGTACCACTCGGAGTCGACCCGGCCGCTGCCCGCGGTCGCCGAGGATCTGATCCGCACCCTGGACTACCGGGTGACCGTCGCCTCCTTCGACGACGAGGACACCAGCGAGCACGTGTTCACCCCCGGCGCGCACGAACCCCCGGTCCAGGGCCCCGGCATCCTGCTGGTCGACCAGTGGGCGCTGAGCGACGAGGAACGCCGGCGCCGGCTCAAGACGTTCGACGCGGCGGCCCGTCCCTGGCTGAGCGCGATCATCCCCCGCAACCGGGCCGACCTCCAGTGCCGCGGGCCCGAAGGACAGCGCCTGGCCGAGGAGTTGGAGCGGGCGATGCCCACCATCCTGGACCGGGCCCGGCGCAGCGACCACCGCATCGCCGTCAACGGCGTCCCCACCCTGACGGCCTTCACCAATGTGCTGCCCGCCGTGGTGGCACACACCACCCGGCAGTTCCTCAAGCACGCCGAGGCCCGGCCGCCAGAGGTCCCGCATGTTCCGCGACCTCGGCTGCGGGACCTCTCCGCACCGCCCGGACCGGGTCCGGAGAACCCGGAAGACGACGACAAAGGAGAGGCATGACGGCCGCACGAGACGGACGCATCATCACCTTCTACTCGTACAAGGGCGGCACCGGACGGACGATGGCGCTGGCCAACACGGCGTGGATTCTGGCCGCCAACGGAAAGCGCGTGCTCGCCGTCGACTGGGACCTGGAGGCACCGGGCCTGCACCGGTTCTTCCATCCCTTCCTGGACCCCAACGTGATCACGGCCACCACGGGTGTCCTCAACATCCTCCAGGACTACGCCTGGGCGGCGACGGACGGCACGCATCGCACCGGCGCCTGGCACCGGGAGTTCGCGGACGTCGAACAGCACGCCGCCTCCCTGTCCCCCGAACCGCTGGGGCTCAGCTTCCCGGACGGCGGCTCGCTCGACTTCCTCTCCGCGGGCCGCCAGTTCCGCGCCTACTCGGCGACCGCCTCCTCCCTGGAGTGGGACAACTTCTACGACCGGCTCGGCGGCGGCGCCTTCCTGGACGAACTGCGCGACAGCATGAAGCGTTCCTACGACTACGTCCTGATCGACTCCCGCACCGGCCTCTCGGACACCGCGGACATCTGCACCCTGCAGATGCCCGACGTCCTGGTCGACTGCTTCACCCTGAGCGACCAGTCCCTCAACGGCGCCGCCGACGTCGCGCACAGCGTCGGGGACGAGCACCGCAAACGGCGCATACGCGTGCTCCCGGTGCCGATGCGCATCGACGAGGGCGAGAAGGACAAGGTCGACGCGGGCCGCGCGCTGGCCCGGCTGAAGTTCGCCGGACTGCCGAAGGGGCGGCAGGGCGAGCAGCTGGGCGCCGACGAGATCACCGACTACTGGGGCCATGTCGAGATCCCCTACCGCCCCTACTACGCCTACGAAGAAACGCTCGCCACCTTCGGCGACGAGAAGGGCGATCCCAAGTCCCTGCTGTCCGCCTTCGAGCGGCTCACCTCGGTCCTCACCGACGGCGCGATCACCAGTCTGCCGACCATCCCGGAACCGGTACGGCAGCGCTGCCGCGACGCCTTCATCCGGCGCCGGCCGTCGGCCACCACGGCCGAGATGATCATCGTGTACGCGGCGGAGAACCGGATGTGGGCCGACTGGGTGGAGTCGTTACTCAAGCGGGCCGGCTGCAACGTCACGCTGCACGAGCTGTCCGGCGGTCCCGTCGACCGCACCGGGCCCGCCACCCGCACCCTGGTCCTGCTGTCCAGCGCCCTCCAGCACTCACGGTATGCCGAGGGCGTCCTGAGCGCCCTGGTGAGCTCCACCCCGGCACCGGGCACGCTGGTGCCGGTGCGGATCGACGAGGCCCGGCCGCAGGAGTCGTATCTGGACCAGGACCTGATGATCGACCTCCAGGGGTCCGACGAGTCGCAGTGCGCCGCCGCCCTGCTGAGCGCGCTGGAGCTGCCCGTGCAGCTGCCGGACGCCGGGCCCGCGGCGCCCCGGTTCCCCGCGCACGAGCCCCGGTTCGTGAACGTGCCGCAGCGCAACACCACCTTCACCGGGCGCGGCCCGATCCTCGACCAGGTGCGCGAACAGCTGCGCGGCGGAATGTCGGTCGTCCTGCCGCAGCCCCAGGCCCTCTTCGGCCTGGGCGGGGTCGGGAAAACCCAGATCGCACTGGAGTACGTGCACCGCTTCATGGCCGACTACGACCTGGTCTGGTGGGTCTCTGCGGAGCACGTCGACGACGTCGTCGCCTCGCTCGCCGAACTCGGTGCCCTCATCGGGGCGCCCGGCGGCGACGACATGGCGCTGGCCAGCCAGGAAGCCGTGCACATGCTCTCCGAGGGGAACCCCACCCGGCGGTGGATACTCGTCTTCGACAACGCCGACGCCCCCGAGGACCTCGTCGGCTACTTCCCGGCCGGCAGCGGCGGCCACATCCTCGTCACCTCCCGCAACCAGTCGTGGTCCCAGCGGGGAGCCACCCTCGGCGTCGACGTCTTCCTGCGCCGCGAGAGCACCGAGCACCTCTCCCGCCGCGCCCCGGGGCTCACCCTGCAGGAGGCCGACGAGGTGGCCACCGCCGTCGGCGACCTCCCGCTCGCCGTGGAACAGGCCGCGGCCTGGCTGGCCGAGACCGCCACCCCGACCGCCGAGTACCTGCGCAGGCTCACCGAACAGGCGGCCGCGGTCCTCGCCCTCAACCAGGCCGCCGACTACCCCGAGACAGTGGCCGCGACCTGGAACATCTCCATCGAGCGCCTGAAGGAACGTTCACCCGCCTCGGTACGACTGCTCCAGCTCTGCGCCTTCCTCGCCCCCGAGCCGATCTCCTCCCATCTGCTCTACGGCAAGGAGATGCTCGACGCACTCAAGCCCTACGACCCCGCGCTCCAGGAAGGTCTGCTCCTCGGCCGGGTGATCCGGGAGATCGGCAGGCTCGCGCTCGCCAAGGTCGACCAGGTGTCCAGCTCCATCCAGATCCACCGGCTGGTCCAGGCCGTGATCCGCTCGCAGATGACGGAGGACGAGCGGCGCACGGCACGGCACATGGTGCACACCGTGCTCGCGGGCGCCCGGCCCGACGGCGACGAGCCCACCGACGACCGCGAGTCCTGGCCCCGCTTCGACGCCATCTGGCCGCACCTGTCGGCCTCGGACATCCGCAACTGCACGGAGTCCGACCCCCGCCGACTGCTCATCGACCGCGTCCGCTACCTGTGGAAGCGCGGGGACTTCCCCCGCGCCCAGCAACTCGCCGAGACCCTCCTCGCGCACTGGAAGCCGATACTCGGCGAGGACGACGTGCAGTACCTCTACCTCCAGGGCCAGCTCGCCAACGTCCTGCGCTCGCAGGGACGTTACGTCGAGGCGCAGGACATCAACGAAGCCCTGCGCGAGCGACAGCGACGGGTCCTGGGCAGCACCCACCCGCACACGTACGTCACCACCTCCAGCCTCGCCACCGACCTCGCCGCCCTCGGCCAGTACACGCGGGGCGTGGAACTGGCCCGGGAGGCGCACAGCGGGTTCAGCGAGATCTTCCACGAGTCGCATCCGCGCACCCTGAACGCGGCCAACAACCTGGCGCTGGCGCTGCGCATGGTCGGCAGGTACAGCGACGCGCGCCAGATCGACAAGGACACCTTCGACCGGCGCACCCGGGTCCACGGCCCCGATCACATCTACACGCTGTCGTCCGGGGAGAACCTCGGCCGGGACCTGCGCGAGGTCGGCCGCTACACCGAGTCCGTGACCGTGCTGGAGGACGCGTACGCCAAGCACGAACGCACACTGGGCCCGGAGTTCCCCGGCACCCTGCGGTGCGCGAAGTCGCTCGCCGTGTCGCTGCGCAGGGCGGGCCGGTTCGACGAGGGCCAGCGGCTCACGTCGGCCACGCTGGAGCAGTACCGCAAGCAGAACGCGGCGAGCACACCGGACGCGCTGGCCTGTGAACTGAACCTCGCCGCCGACCTGTTCGCGGCCGGCGACCGCCAGGACGCGCGCAGGACCGCCCAGCGGGTGCTCGCCGAGTACGTGAAGGTGCCGGGCGAGGCCCACCCGTACACCCAGACCGCCATGAACAACCTCGGCATCTTCCACTGGGGCTGCGGCGACCTCGAAGAGGCCGAGTCGGTGTTCCGCAAGGCGCTGGACCGGATGAACGCGGTGCTGGGCGACCACCACCCGCACACCCTGTTCTGCTCCGCCAACTACGCGATCGTGCTGGCCGAGACCGACCGGCTGGAGGAGGCCTGGAAACTGGAACAGCGCGCCATCGACTCGCTGCGCGAGATCCTCGGCCGGCAGCACCCCGAGACCCTGGCCGTCGTCAGCAACGGCGCGCTCACCCTCGACGCGCTCGGCCGCACCGACGAGGCCCACGTGCTGCGTCAGGAGGCGGTGACCGAACTGCGCAGGCAGGCACGGCAGCTCGGCGAGAACAACGGCATCACCCACCTGGCGACGCACGAGCGGCGCGTGTACCGGGACCTGGAACCGCTCGCGGTGTGACCGTCAGCCCCGGGGCGTGCCCGACAGCAGCCAGTCCAGTACGTCGGGCAGCGCGCGCAGCGCCGAGAAATGGGCCGCCTTGGGCTCCAGGACGCCCTTGACCCGCGGAATGCGCGCGGCCAGCCAGGAGAAGTGGGCGGCGGGCGAGAAGACGTCCTTCGCGCCGTGCCACAGCAGCACCGGCACCCCGATGTGCGCCGGGTCGAAGCCCCAGGGGCGGGTCAGGGCGATGGCGTCGTCGATCCAGCCGTACGGCGAGGTCCGCAGCGCCTCGTGGTAGTTGCGCAGCAGCATGGAGCGGATGCTGTTGTCCGAGACGATCAGCCGGTCCTCGTCGGTCAGCTCCGAGCGCAGCTCCTCCAGCAGGCGGGCCGGGTGGCTGCGGATGGCCGCCGACCGCGGGATGATCCGGGCCGCGTACCGCTCCGGGTCGGTGAACGCCGTATGGAACTCCAGGACGTTCGAGGGCGCCATCCCGGCGAACCAGTCGAGCCCCTTCGCGTCCCGCGGCGCGAGTGCCACCAGGGCCGCCGCGCGGGTCACCCGGCCGGGCAGCAGCGCGGCGCAGGCCAGGGCGTGCGGTCCGCCGCCGGACCGGCCGACGACCGCGAAACGGCCGAGCCCGAGGGCGTCGGCCACGGCTGTCACGTCCTCGACGACGTCCACGACGCGCCGGCCGGGCCTGCGGTCCGAACCGCCGTATCCGGGGCGGTCGAAGCTGATGAGCCGCGCGCCGTGTTGATAGAGGAACATCGACCGGGGCCGCGGCCCGACGCGGCTGCCGGGCATGCCGTGGAGGAGGAACACGGGACGGCCCCGCGGGTCCCCCGAGACCTCCACCTGCAGCCGCCGCCCGCTCTTCGTCTCCACCAGATCAGGCACCGCCGAGTCCCCCTCCCGTGCCCGTGGTCTGCCCGTACGGCCGCGAGGCGAAACGACGCGGAAGCCCAACCGCCCGGTCACACCTGGGCGTTCACCCCAAGGGCAGACGCGGCCGGCACGAACGGCACGACCACGGTAAGACGTTACGCCGACACACCCTTGCGTCCCGAAGGAAGTCACGGAGCCGGCCTCCACGGGGGCGTACTCATGTGCAGCCGCTTCGCTTCGCGAGCTCTACGGCGAAATCGCTTTCCTCTGGCTGTCGGACGCGCAGGACGCGCCCGCCCACTGAGCGGCGTTCCCGCACTTCGACCACAGCCGAAAAGCTTCGGGGCGGATTGGGGGTGCATGTTAGGGTTCAATGAGATTTTTCGAAGGTCGACTCGCGGGGGAATTACGGTGACGGAAATTCCTGGTGGAGAGCAGGCACCCCGTCTGGCGCTGCATCTCATGGCCGCCATCCAATGCAGCGTGGCATTTATGATCGCTCTCAACTTTCTGGCATCACATCCACGACCCTGGCAAATCGTCGGTTTCCTGATCACTCTGCCGCTGGTCGGCGCCGTACAGGCCATACATTGCGCACCCGCTGCACTATGGTTACGTGAGCGCTACGGAAAGTTGACCCTGATATTACAGACCCTGTTGACCTTTATACCACCGATGCTTTTCGGCCTTAATTGGGTGGGGCTCGCGGGCCTGTTGGCCGGTTCGATCCTGCTGGTCCTCGACCCGCCTCTGTCCGTAGGGCTATTCGCTGGGGTGTGTATCGCCGCCAGTGGCATCGCGTTCCTCTTCGGGAGCCGAATATTCGGCGCGTCCTGGCTGGTTGTTTCGATATTGATGATCGGCACGATGATCTACGGTCTCGGCCGTATCGCCGAACTCGTGGCCGAATTGCATCGGGCCCGAGGCGCGGCGACCCGGCTGGCCACCGAACAGGAACGGCTGCGGATGGCCCGGGACCTGCACGACCTGCTCGGCTACAGCCTGTCCGTCATCACTCTCAAGAGCGAGCTGACCGTCCGGCTGGTGGGATCGAGCGACGACCGGGCCCGGACGGAACTCCTGGACATCCTGCAGACCTCGCGCCAGGCGCTTTCCGATGTGCGTTCGATGTCCCGCGGTTACCGGAACATGCGGATCGCCGACGAGACCGCTTCGGTGCGAGGCGTCCTGCTCGCGGCGGGCATCGAGGTGTCCATGGACATGTCCGTGCACGGTCTCCCCGTCGACAAGGAGACGGTTTTGGCCACGGTTCTGCGCGAGGGTGTGACCAACCTGCTGAGGCACAGCCGGGCGAAACGTTGCCGCATCGTCCTGCGCGAGGTGGACGGCGGCGTACGCCTCACCCTCTCGAACGACGGGGTCGTCCCGGGCTCCGAGAACACGAACCGGCTGGGCGGCGGGCTGGACAACCTCACCGAACGGCTGACGCGAGTGGGCGGCCGGCTGCGCGCGACCGCGGATCCGGACGGCTGGTTCTACCTGGTCGCCGAATGCCCGACCGGTCCCCGGCACGGCACGGGTTCAGGCGATCCAGCCGGCGTCACGGGCGATCCGTACCGCGTCCAGACGATTGCGGGCACCCAGCTTGGTCACCACAGAACTCAGGTAGTTCCGGACGGTACCGACGGCGAGGTGAAGCTGAGCCGCGATCTCCGGGACCTCAGCACCTTCCGACGCCAGTGACAGGACGTCGGACTCCCGCTGGGTCAGCGGATGGTCGTCGCACTGCCAGAAGGTGAAGGCGAGCCGGGTGTCGATCACCCGCTGACCGTCCGCCACCTTGCGTATCGCCGCGGCCAGTTCCGACGGCGGGGCGTCCTTGAGCAGATAGCCGAAGACCTTCGCCTCCATCGCCCGACGCACGGTGCCGGGCTGGTCCGTGCCGGTCAGCATCAGGGTCCGGCACTCCGGCAGATTTTCGTGCAACTGGGTCGCGGCCGCGATGCCGTCCACTCCGGGAAGGCCCACGTCGATCACGGCGACGTCGGGGCGGTGCGCCAGACCGGCGGAGAGGACCTCACGGCCGTCGGCCACCTGCGCCACGACGCTGAGGTCCTGCTCCATCTCCATCAGCGCCACCAGCGCCCCTCGCACCATCCCCATGTCCTCGGCGAGCAAGACGCGAATCACTCAAGCCTCCCCGTTTCCCGCAGCCCTGATGCTCCCGTTGTCACTCAGTGTCCGTGGCATGTCCCGAACGGCACAATAGGGCCCGGTGCCGTGCAGGTGCGCAACGCTCCGCCGGGCCGCGCGCCGGACTCCCGGCACCGGGTGCCGGGGACACGGCCCGGGCGTTCAGGGTTCGAGTCGTACTCGACCCGCTGCGGCAAGGGTCGTACCGCAACCGGACCCCGCGACGACCGCGGCAGCCCTCGGGAGGCCCATGTGATGACACCGCGTGCGACATCCGACGAACAGCACGGCCGCGCGGCCCCGGACGACGCGTGGCTGGAGGAGGTGACGGACGGCGTCTTCGCCTACGTCCAGCCGGACGGCGGCTGGTGCCTGAACAACGCGGGCCTCGTCGTCCACGACGGCAGGGCGGCACTCGTCGACACCGCCGCGACCGAAACCCGGGCCCGCCGCCTGCGGGAGGCCGTGCGCGGCGTGACGGCGGCACCTCCCGGCATCCTGGTCAACACCCACTTCCACGGCGACCACACCTTCGGCAACTTCGTCTTCCCCGAAGCGCTGGTCGTCGGCCACGAACGGACCCGCAGCGAGGCGATGGCGGCCGGGCTGCACCTCACCGGCCTGTGGCCCGAGGTGCACTGGGGCGCGCTCGAACTCGCGCCCCCGGCCCTCACCTACCGCGACGGCGTGACCCTGCACGTGGGCCAGGTGCGCGTCGAGGTGCTGCACCCGGGCCCGGCGCACACGACCGACGACTCCGTCGTCTGGCTTCCCGACCAGAAGGTGTTGTTCACCGGAGACATCGTCATGTCGGGTGTCACGCCGTTCTGCGCGATGGGATCGGTCAGCGGATCGCTCGCCGTCCTCGACCGGCTGCGGTCGCTGGGCGCCCGCACCGTGGTGCCCGGCCACGGCCCGGTCGCGGGCCCCGAGGTGTTCGACGTCACCGAGAGCTACCTGCGGTGGGTCCAGGCGACGGCACGGCAGGGCATGGCCGCGGGACTGAGCCCCCTGGAGGCCGCCCGCGCCTGCGACCTGGGCGACTTCGCCGGGCTCCGCGACTCCGAGCGGCTACTGCCGAACCTGCGCCGTGCCTACGCGGAGGCGCAGGGTGCGGTTCCGGGAGCGCCGCTGGACATCGGGGCCCTGTTCGCCGAGATGGTCGAGTTTCACGGCCGGCTGCCGACCTGCCGGGCCTGAGGGTTCCACACCTCGAACTCCCCCCGGTGGTAGAGCACGGGTGACCGCGGCAGCACCTCGGCCCCCTCCACCCGGCCGATGAGGATCCAGTGGTCGCCCGCCTCCACCGTCTGTACGACGACGCACTCGGCGTACGCCAGCACGGCGTCGACGAGGACGGGGGCGCCGCCCGCGACGGCCGACGGCATCCACCGCAGCCCGGCGAACTTCCGCTCGGAGCGGCCCGCGCAGACCCGGGCCGCCTGCTGCCCGCCGTCAGCCAGCACGTTCACGACGAACGCCCCCGACGTCAGCAGGGCGTCCAGGGTGTGCGACTGCTTGTCCACGCAGACCAGCAGCAGGGGCGGCCGGGCCGACACGGCCGACACCGCGTTGCAGGTCAGTCCGCGGGGTCTGCCGTCCGCGTCCACCGCCGTGACGATCGAGACCATCGTCGGAAACGAGCCGAACAGTTCTTGAAAGCGCGTCACATCCACGGCCATGCCGTCTCACCTCACGTCGGTGGGTCCGGAACGTTGACGACCCTTTCGGCCGCTGCTGGAACCCCGCTGGACCGCCCCTGGAGGACGGCTGCGGTCCACCCGCCTTCGACCCAGCGTCTAGGCGGTCGCCGGAGAGTCGGTACCTGGACGGACACACCGTCCGGGCGCCGACCAGGAGGCATCCGATGACGACCGCTCAAGAAAGGCCGCCGGCCATCTCGCCCCAGCGGCGACTCGTGACGGAACTGGGCACCATCCGCAGTCAGGCCCGGCAGGGCCCGAGCGAGAAGGCGACCGAGGCGCAGCACGCCAAGGGCAAGCTGACCGCGCGGGAGCGCATCGACGTGCTGCTGGACGAGGGATCGTTCACGGAGCTGGAGCAGTTGCGGCGGCACCGCGCGGTGGGCTTCGGCATGGAGACCAAGAGGCCTCACACGGACGGCGTGGTGACGGGCTGGGGGACGGTGCACGGCCGGCCGGTGTTCGTGTACGCGCACGACTTCCGCATGTTCGGCGGCGCTCTCGGTGAGGCGCACGCCGCCAAGATCCACAAGGTCATGGACATGGCCATCGCGGCCGGGGCCCCACTGGTCTCCCTGAACGACGGTGCGGGTGCCCGTATCCAGGAAGGCGTGGTGGCGCTCGCCGGCTACGGCGGCATCTTCCGGCGCAACACCAGGGCCTCCGGCGTCATTCCGCAGATCAGCGTCATGCTGGGCCCCTGCGCGGGCGGAGCCGCGTACTCTCCGGCTCTGACGGACTTCGTCTTCATGGTCCGCGACACCGCGCAGATGTTCATCACCGGCCCGGACGTCATCCAGGCGGTGACAGGGGAGAAGGTCGGCCAGAACGCCCTCGGCGGCGCGGACGTGCACGCCGGTACCTCCGGCGTCTGCCACTTCGCGTACGACGACGAGGAGACCTGCCTCGAAGAGGTCCGCCACCTGCTGTCCCTGCTGCCGCAGAACAACCGCGAGCACCCGCCGGCGGCCCAACCGGCCGACCCCGCCGACCGGCGGTGCGAGGCGCTGCTGGACCTGGTGCCGGCGGACGGAAACCGGCCGTACGACATGACCCGGGTGATCGAGGAGATCGTCGACGACGGCGAGTACCTGGAGGTCCACGAGCTCTGGGCCCGCAACATCGTTTGCGCACTGGCCCGGCTGGACGGGCGGGTCGTCGGCATCGTCGCCAACCAGCCGCAGGTGCTGGCGGGAGTGCTCGACATCGAGGCGTCCGAGAAGGCGGCGCGGTTCGTGCAGATGTGCGACGCGTTCAATATCCCGCTGGTCACCCTGCTGGACGTGCCCGGGTTCCTGCCGGGCGTGGGTCAGGAGCACGACGGGATCATCCGGCACGGCGCGAAGCTGTTGTACGCGTACTGCAACGCCACCGTGCCGCGGATCTCCCTGGTGCTGCGCAAAGCCTACGGAGGTGCCTACATCGTGATGGACAGTCAGTCCACCGGGGCGGACCTGACCTACGCCTGGCCGACGAACGAGATCGCGGTGATGGGCGCCGAGGGCGCGGCCAACGTCATCTTCCGCCGCGAGATCGCCGCGGCCGGTGATCCGGACGCCGTACGTGCCCGGCTGGTCAAGGAGTACAAGGCCGAGCTGATGCATCCCTACTACGCCGCCGAGCGGGGCCTGGTCGACGACGTCATCGACCCGGCCGACACCCGCGAGGTGCTCACCCGGTCCCTGGCGATGCTGCACACCAAGCACGCCGACCTGCCCGTCCGCAAGCATGGCAACCCGCCCGTCTGAGCCTGACGTGACGTCAGAAAGCCGTGGTGAGCGGCAGTTTGTGAGGAACTCACGTGCCGGGTGAGGTGTTCACGGCGGAGTCGTGACGTGTGCACTGGGCCCCGTGAGGCACTGAGTGACAAGCTCGGCTACGACCGAACACGACATGAGAACCTGACGCGAATGGGGGCACTCTCGGTGAACATCGAGGTGTTGGGACAGTTCTCGGTCCGCGAACGCGGCCTGTCGATCGTGCCGAGCGCCGGCAAGCCCCGGCAGATTCTGTCCCTGCTGACGCTGCGTGCCGGGCACTTCGTCCCGGTGCCCACACTGATGGAGGAGGTCTGGGGGAACGACATCCCGCGCAGCGCGCTGACCACCCTGCAGACCTACATCCTCCAGCTTCGCCGCAAGATCACGCGGACGCTGCCGCCCGGCTCGGACCTGTCCGCCAAGGACGTACTGGTCACGTCGCTCGGCGGATACAAACTGGCCGCGCCCCTCGAGACCTTCGACCTGCGGGAGTTCGAGCGACTGGCCGCCCGCGGCGGAGCCGCTCTGGAGGCGGGGGACGCGCGTGCCGCGTCCATCAGCCTGAGCCGGGCACTGGCCTGCTGGAAGGGGCCGGCGCTCGCCGACGTTCCGGTGGGGCGGGTGCTGGAGATGGAGCTCCTCGGCATCGAGGAGAGCCGGACCCAGGTGCTGGAGCGGCGGATCGAGGCCGATCTGCGGCTCGGCCGGCACGCCCCGCTCCTCGGAGAGCTGCGGACCCTGGTGGCCCGCCACCCCATGAACGAGAACCTGTGCGCCCTGCTGATGATCGCGCTGTACCGGTCCGGCAGCGGCTGGCGGGCGCTCTACGCCTTCCGCCGACTGCGCGAGACCCTGACCGAGGAACTCGGCGTGGAACCGTCCTCCCGGCTGCAGCGACTCCACCAGGCCGTACTCAGCGGCGACCCCGCCCTGGAGACCCCTGACTGGGAACGCCCGGGACGACTTGCCGGCTGAACGCCGGGGCCGTCAGGCCGTCGGGCTGCCGGGCCGCCGGGCCGCCGGGCCGCCGGAGCACCGCGCCGTCGGGCTGCCGGGCTGCCGGGCCGTCAGGTTGCTGGGCTGCTGGGTCGCTGGCGCGCCAGGCTGCTGAGGCGCCGGGCCGTCAGGTCGCCGGGCTGTCAGAGCACCGGGTTGCTGGGCTGCTGCGTCGCTGGCGCGCCGGGCTGCTCGCACGCCGGGCTGCTGAGGCACCGGGCCGCCGGGCCGTCGAGCCCTCGGGTCGCCGCGCCGTCAGGCCACCGCGCCGCCGGGCTGTCGGAACACCAGGCCGTCGGCTGCCGGGCCGCCAGGTCGCTGGGCTGCTGCGTCGCTGGCGCGCCGGGCTGCTGAGTGCGTTGTGGCTAACCGGATTTCGTTCGAGGCGTGCGGCGCGGGTGATCATCTGGACGCAGGTTCGGGTGCCGTCGCGGGCATGAAAGAACGGGCCCCTTGGTAGTGACGCGGTTACGACACCAGCACGACCATGGTGGTGGCGTCGCTGTTGGTGGCCGTGCTGGTAGCCGCCGGGGTCGAGCTGCCGGCGACCGAGGTGGCCAGGGCCGTGCCCCCGCCCGCCGCGATGAGGGCGGCGACGGCGGCGATGCCGATGGTGCGCCTGCGCCGGGTGCGGCGCAGGATCTGGGGCGCGTCGAAGTCGGGGGCATCGGCGGAGTTCGCGAATCGGTTCATGGCGTTCGTCTGGGTTGCCAAGGCTCAGGGCGACCAGGAGGCAGTAACTCTGGGAGCGGACCCGATGAGCGTGGCGTATTACGGTGCACCGGACAGCACGAAGGCCAGGAGCGCGCAGGCTGGTGATACGGCTGAGGGTCAGCGGGGGAAGCGCGCTGCCACGGCATTGACTGAGCGGCCCGGAGTCAGTCGCATCGCTCGCACTTGATGTGACGGCTAGTCATATCGCCCTGGAGCAGGCATCTTTCCTCTAGGGTATGCGCCGTGGGGCCGGGCGTGTCGGCAGGCCCCCACACGGGGGGGCGCGCCGTGGACACGTGGGCGGACGAACGGGTCGGCAGCGCCGGGGAACTGCTCGAGCGTGAGGAGGAGCTGGGGGCGCTGCGGGCCGCGATCGACGCGGCGCGGGACGGGGCCGGGACGGTGGTCGTGCTGCAGGGGCCGCCCGGCGTCGGCAAGACGAGACTGCTGGCGGCCGCCGACCACTACGCACGGATGGCAGGACTGCGGGTGCTGGCGGGGCGCGGACGTGAACTGGAGCGCCAGATCGCCCTGGGTGTTGCCGTCGAGCTGCTGTCACCACCGGTGGCCGCGGCGGACGCGCGGGAGCGGGCGCGGCTGCTGACCGGCCTGGCCGCCTTGACCGCCCCGCTGCTGCTGGAGGCCGGTGCCCACGGCATCACGGCCCCCACGCCGACCGCCGACGCCACCCTGCTCGGCCTGTGCTGGTTGACCGCGCACCTGAGCGGCTGGGACCTGCCCGACGGCACGTCACGGCCGGTGCTGCTGGCCGTCGACGACGCGCAGTGGGCGGATGCGGCTTCGCTGCGCTTCCTGGCGATGCTGGCCGACCGGGTCGATGAGCTGGCGCTCACGCTGGTGATCACCGTGCGTGAGGGTGAGGACGGAAGCGGCGAGTCGATGCTGCACAAGCTGGCGGCGCATCCGCACGGTCGGCTACTCACCCCTGCGCCGCTCACGACCGGCGCGGTCAACCTGCTGGTGACCAGCGCCTTTCCAGCCGCGGACGGCGAGCTCGGGGCGGCTGTGGCCCGCGCCAGCGGCGGAAACCCCTTCCTCGTCGGTGAGTTGCTGCGGTCGCTGCGAGCCGACGGCCTCAGCCCCGTGCCAAGCGCCGTGGCAGGCCTGCTGCCCGACACGGTGCTGCGGTCCGTGCTGGCACGGATGGCCCGGCTGCCCGCCGAGGCCGGACGGCTGGCGGCCGCGGTCGCCGTGCTCGGTGACGGCACCCCACTGCGCCGCGCCGCCGCCCACGCCACCCTCGACCTGCCCTCGGCAGAGCGGGCCGCCGACGTGCTCGCCGAGGCGCATCTGCTGCTGCCCGGCAACCCGTTGACGTTCACCCATCCGCTGATCGCCGCCGCCGTCCACGCCGACGTCCCGGCGTTCGAGCGCGCCCGAGCCCACCGACGCGCCGCGGACCTGCTCGCCGCCGACGGCGAGGGCGTCGACCGGGTGGCCGGACATCTGCTGGCCACCGAGCCGGCGGGCGACGCCGCGACGGTGGCCGTGCTGCGCGAGGCGTCCGGGCGCGCGCTGCGCCGCGGCGACCCGGCCGCCGCCGCCCGGCTGCTGCACCGCGCGCTGGCCGAGCCCGCGCGGGAGCGCGGCGAGCTGCTGGTCGAACTGGCTCGGGCGCAGTTGACCGGCGGCGACATGGCCGCGCACGACTCCCTCACCGAGGCGCTCACGCTGCTCGGCAGGGCGGCCCCGCACGAGCGGGCCCAGGCGCTGGGCATGCTGGCCCATGCCTGCCACGCGCGCGGCGACTTTCCGGCGGGGGCCGCCGCCAGCGAGGAGGCCCTTGACCTGCTCCCACCACACGACCCGGTCTGGCAGGGGCTGCTGGCCGACTACCTGACGATCGCGACGTTCTATCCTCCCCTGCTGGCCAAGGCCGATCTCCGGCTGCTCCCGGTGCTCGCGGCAGCACGCGGCGCCAACCCGCCGAGCCGGCCGAGCCTGCTCGCCCACGTCGCCCTGCGGCTCGCCCTGGCCGGGGACCCCGCCTGCGACGTGCGCCGGCTGGCCGACGCCGCGCTGGCCGACGACGTGCTGCCCCCGCCGGCCGGCCACGGAGCGCTGACCGGGATCGTCCTGCACGCCCTGGTCATCTGCGGCGAACTGGACGCCGCCCAGCAGGCCGCGGACGCCGCGGTGACCGCGGCCCGCAGGCGGGGTGATCTGCTGGCCTACGCCAACGCCAACTACCACCGTGCTCTGTCCCGCTACCACCAGGGCGCCCTGGCACCGGCGCTCGCCGACCTCGCGGCAGCCCAGACCGCCCACGCCGCCGGCTGGTCCGCGGGCAACGGCTGGATCGGCTCGCTGCTCGCCCAGTTGCACCTCGAACGCGGTGATCTCGCCGCCGCCCGCGAGGCCCTGCGCCTGGCCGACCAGCACCCCGCAGTCTCCATGGACGCCGCCCTGGTGCTGCACGCCCGCGCCCGGCTCGCACTGGCCGAGCACGACCCGTCGACGGCCTTCGCCGCCGCCCGCGCCGCGGGCCGCCATCTGGAGCAGGACTACCGCATCGACCATCCGGGCCTGCTGCCCTGGCGGACGACGGCTGCGCTCGCCGCGCACCACCTCGGCGACCACAGGCAGGCCCAGGAGCTCGCTGACCAGGCCCTGGACCGTGCCCGGGCCGTCGGCGTCGCGCAGGCTGTCGGCGTGGCGCTGCGCACGGCCGGCACGGTCGCCCGCCCGCGCCCGGACCTCGACCGCCTGGCCGAGGCCGCCGCGGTGCTGCGGGGCACCCCGGCGGCGCTGGAGTACGCGCACAGCCTGGTCGACCTGGGCGCCGCCCTGCGCCGCAGCGGGCAGCGGGACGCCTGCCGGGAGCCGCTGCGGCAGGGCCTCGCCCTCGCGGACGGCATGCACGCCCGTCCGCTCGCCGAGCGGGCCCGCACCGAGCTGCACGGCATCGGCGTGCGCCCGCGCCGGACCGCTGTCGAGGGCGTCGGCGCCCTCACCCCGGCCGAGAGCCGGGTCGCCCTGCTCGCCCTCCACGGCGACAGCAACAGCCAGATCGCCCAGGCGCTCTTCATCACCACCAAGACCGTGGAAACCCACCTGGCCCGCGCCTACCGCAAGCTGGCGATCAGCAACCGCGGACAGCTGCAGGTCGCCTTCGCGCACCACCCGCAGTCGCAGGCCTGACCGGTAGACGCCGGGGCCGGCAAACGTCAGGGTGCCGCCCCCGACGCGCGGCCCGCCCGTCCCCAGCACGCTGTCCAGGTGAGCAACCTCCGACCATGTGCCCGGTTGACCATGGATCTCGACCTGAACGCCGAACCGGTCCAGGGCGTTCTGCGCCATGAATACGGCCCGGACAAGCCGTTCGCCGGATGGGTGGCGCTGATCCGGGCGCTGGAACTCGCCCTGGACGACGAGCGCCGCCACAACGACCAGGGGACCGAAGAAGAAGGGATCTTGTCATGACCGACGACTTCCGCGTGCTGTCCGCCGACACCACCGCTCCGACCGCCTTCGCAGAGACCGGTTCCGACGTGCAGTTCATCGCGGACGGGTCCACCACGAATATCGCGTACTTCTACCTCTCCCCGCTCGGCCCCACCGGAAAGGCACTGACCCAGGCGCTCAAGGCGACCTCGGAGGCTGACTACACGCGGCTGGCGAACCTCTTCGGGGTCACCGTTCCCTGGGACGAGACCATCGGTGCCCCCATCGGTCTCTACCTCATTCCGGGGGACCAGGGAGGGCGCCACATGACCTGCCGCAACCCGCAGATCATGCTGTCCACCTACAGCGGCACCGACCAGGACCTGGTCCGCTTCCTCGCGATCGCAGAGGAGAGCGAAGTGTTCATGGCGGTGCAGGACGTCGGCTGGAACTGCGGCTCCAGCAACGGGGAGGCGCTCTCCCGCGTTCTTGCGACCGACTTCTACCCGGCCGAGCTCAACGCGCCGGGCGTCGCCTACGGATGGGCGACGGCGCACTACTGGCTGGACAGTGATCGGCCCGACTTCGTCAGTGAGAACTTTCCGACCGACAAGGACAACATCTCGCTCGGCTGCGCAGCGCTGTTCATCAACTACCTGCGTTTCCAGCTGGGTCACGAACTCAAGGAGATCATCCAGAAAGGTGGCCCCACGCTCGCGGACACCTACCGCAACCTCACCGGGAAGACGGACGCCTTCGGCCCGTTCAAGCAGCTGATGGACACGTTCTTCCCGCCGGGGCCCGCCTGCGGGCTGCTGACCGACAACCCGTTCCCGCTGGGGCAGTGGGAGTCCCTCAGCGGTGTCCTCGCCCACCCGCCCGCGGTGCTGGCCATGGGGTCCGGGACCATTCAGGTATTCGCCGTGGGCCCGGACTCCGCGCTCTACCGCAACGTCTGGAACAGCCGCTGGCTCGGGTGGGAGCCGCTCCACGGCGCCCTCGTCGGCTCACCCACGGTCCTCTCCCGGGCCCCGGGCCTGATCGACGTGTTCGGCGTGGGCCTCGACAGCGCGGTCTGGCAGTTGTCCTGGGACGGCACGCAGTGGGGCCAGTGGACCTCGCTCGGCGGCCCAGCGTTCTCCGACGTCGCCGCCGTGTCGCTGGGCGCGGATCGCCTGGATCTGCTGATGGTCGGTCAGGACAGCGCTCTGCTGCACAGTTTCTGGGACGGAAGCAAATGGAGCCCCTGGGACAACGGCGGCGGGTTCGTCCTGTCGCGGCCCTCGGTCGTCGCCTGGAACGGCGAGCTGCAGATCGTGGGCCTCGGCGGGAACAGCGACCTGTACCACCTGGTGTACAAGCCTGCTGACGGCTTCATCATCAGGGAGTCACTCAACGACGCCCTGACCTCGGCACCCGTGATCGTCGCCAGGGACCAGAACCAGCTGGACGTCTTCTTCCGCAGCACCGACATGACGCTGCACCACCGGTCGTGGTCCGACGGCTGGGGAGAGCACTCGGTCTCGGTCAGCGGCCCGCTCGCCTCAGAGCCCAGGGCCATCGCCCCCTCCGCGACAGAACTCCGCGCCGTGGCGGTCAGCGCCACGGACCACGCCCTCCTCCGCCTGGTCTGGTCGGACAGCACGGGTACCTGGGCGGCGACCATCTTCGACGACGGCGGGGTAATCTCCTCGGTCCCCGTCCCGCTCTCGGTGCTCCCGAACCTGCTGGACACCTTCGTGGTCGGCATGGACCACGCCATCTGGCACAAGCGCGCCTGTGACAAATGATCACTAGGTGAATGATGCGCTGACATGCATATCTTAGTGATCGTTTCGGGATCTCTTGCCGTGGTACGGCATGGTTCTGACCTGGGTTTTCCTGGGGCAGTTGGGATGCGGGCAAGCTCTGAGGTGCAGGTTTAGTGATCATTTCGGAATGTAGTGATCGGCTCAGGATTTCCTTTTGGCTGCGCGGCCTGGGTGGGTAGGTATGCGCTGGTTAGGGTTGGTCTGGCGAATCGTGGCGGTTACGAGTTCGGCTGCGGGAGCGGATCGGTGCCGGACCGAAAATCCTGCCCGCATGTCAGTGCGTTGTGGCTAACCGGATTTCGTTCGAGGTGTGCGGCGCGGGTGATCATCTGGACAGAGGTACGGGTGCGGTCGCGGGCATGAAAGAACGGGCCCCTTGGTAGTGACGCGGTTACGACACCAGCACGACCAAGGAAGCCCGTTGCCCGATCAGTTGAGCAGTACCACTGTGCCTGCGTCCACTGCGGTCACACCTGGGTGTGACTGCTACGTGCACCGGTTCGGTTCGATCGCTCCGGGGCTGCGGGCAGGCTGCTGTCCCAGTGACATGACGGATGCGGAGTGGGCCGAGGTCCGCTCGGCGATGCCGGTGCCGGCCTGGCTCCTCGAGCTTGGCGGGCGCCCGGAGGCGTACTGCCACCGCGAGATACTCGACGCGGTGCGCTACCTGGTCGACAACGGCGTGAAGTGGACGGCCATGCCGGTCGGCTTCCCGTACTGGCGGGCGGTCTACGACTTCTTCCGCCGCTGGCGGTCCTACGACTACGTGCGTGAACTGCACGAACGCCTGCGCTGCACGGCGAGGGAACGCTCAGGCCGCAACGCCGAACCCAGTGCGGCAATCATCGACAGTCAGTCGGTGGACGCCTCCGAGACCGTCGGCGAGGACAGCCGCGGATACGACGGCGGCAAATCACGTGACGGGCGCAAGCGCCACATCCTGACCGACACCGAGGGCCTGCTCCTCGAAGTCACCGTGACCACGGCCGATGTGCACGACTCCAAGGCCGCCCCCGCGCTGCTGGAGACGTTCATGGACCAGCCGGGCCGGCTGCTGAAGCTGGTGTGGGTCGACAGCGCCTACCAGGGTCCGGCACTGGCGAAGGCGTTCGCCCGCCACGGAGTCCGGATCGAGGTCGTGCGCCGCTGCGACGGACAACGCGGATTTGTCGTCCTGGCCCGCAGGTGGATCGTGGAGCGAACGCTGAGCTGGCTGGCCCGCTCACGCCGCCTCAGCCGCGACCACGAACGCCGCCCCCACCACCACGCCCAGATGGTGTGGTGGGCCGCCGTGATCAGACTGTCCCGGCGCCTGGCCGCAGACGCTCCGCGCTGGCCGGAGAAGCGTCCCGCCCGACTGCTCCGGGCGCGGGCATGAACCGTCCGTCCTCAGCCCGCACCAGCCAGCCCCGCTTCTCCAGCACATGGGCACGGTGCCGGATCTTCTCCACCTCGTTCTTGATCTCCGCCTCCCGGCCCACCGCCCGCGTCAGCTCCACCCCGTTCACCGGCCCCAAAGCGGCCACCACCGCGGCGAACACCTCCCGATACAGGCCGCTGAGCACCTCCTCGCCCATGTCCGACCGCCACCCCGGCGGCCTCTCGCCACCCTCCCTGCGCCAGGGCCGCCCGATCCCACGGCAGCAGCCATCTCACCACCGGACGGCACGGAAACCGGCGTATTCACCGGGCTCTCCCCGGCCAGCACCGACACGAGCTCCTCACGCCCCACCCGGGCCCGCTCGACCCGCTCCCGCGCGGCATCCACCTCCACCTGAGCCTGCTCCAGGACCTCCGTCCAGGACTCCAGATCCTGCCTCGCCCGCGCCTCACGCTGTTCCATCAACCCCAGCACCGACGGCATCGCACCCTCCTCGATCAACAACAAGCCGTCCGCTGCCTGCCCCTACCCCTCCGCGATCATGCCCCGCACACGAAGAAGCCCCTGCTCATCGAACAGGGACTCCCTTTGCCACAACGCACTGAGGCGCCGGGCCGTCAGGTCGCCGGGCTGTCAGAGCACCGGGTCGCCGGGTTGCTGGGCTGCTGCGTCGCTGGCGCGCCAGGCTGCTGAAGCGCCGGGCCGTCAGGTCGCCGGGCCGCCGAGCCCTCGGGTCGCTGAGCCGTCAGGCCACCGCGCCGCGGGCTGCCTGACCGCCAGGTCGCTGGGCTGCTGCGTCGCTGGCGCGCCGGGCTGCTCGCACGCCGGGCTGCTGAGGCACCGGGCCGCCGGGCCGTCGAGCCTCGGGTCGCCGCGCCGTCAGGCCACCGCGCCGCCGGGCTGCCGGAACGCCAGGCCGCCGGCTGCCGGGCCGTCAGATCGCTGGGCTGCTGCATCGCTGGCGCGCCGGGCTGCTCGCACGCCGGGCTGCTGAGGCACCGGACCGCCGGGCCGCCGAGCCCTCGGGTCGCTGAGCCGTCAGGCCACCGCGCCGCCGGCCTGTCGGAACGCCAGGCCGTCGGGCCTGTTGGAGGACCGTGCCGTCGGGCTGCCGGGTCGTCCGTCGGGTCGGCGGGCCGCCGGGGCGGTGGGGTGTGCTGGTCTGGCGACGCGACGCGCCGCGCCGCGCCGCTCGGGCGTCGATCGTGGGGAGGGGACGGGGGCGGGAGTTCGTGTTTCTGGGACGCCCGGCCCCGTCTTCTCCGGTCCTCAGGACATCTGGTCGTGCGTGACCAGCCTCGACCTGGTGAGGATGCCCTCCTCGCCGGCCTCCAGCACATCGTGCACGACACAGCTCGGCGCGATCTCCGGCTTGCCGCCCGGACGGACCGTGACCACCAGCGCGTAGACCGTGGAGCGGATCGTGCCGTCGGGCTGCCACTCCAGGGCGATGTGGTTGAACCAGTGCCGGCGCTGGACCGGATCGTTCTCGAACCGGCGGTGGAACTCGACCAGTTCGGCGACGATGCCCGGCCGGGTGACCGCGGGCGTGGCACCCGGCGAGTGCTGGAAACTGCCGTCCTCCGTGAAGGTCGCGGCGTAGTCCGCGAACCGGCCGGCGTCCAGCGCCTGCATCTGGTGCGCGTAGAAGTGCTGGACCTGCGAGTACAGGTCGGTACGGACCGGGGTGACGGTCATCGGCTCCTCCAGGGCTCCGGGTGCGAACGGCTGATGCCGCACCAACCGTGCCCGGCCCGCCTAGAGGGCAGCTCGAAGGACGGTACGGCGCCCACCGGATCCGCGATTCCACCGTCCGCCCGGCTCCATCCGCCTTCCACCCCGCCTCTAGTCCCGCCGGTCAGTCTCGGTCCGCAGGACGCGCAGGCCCCGCAGGGGGCGGGCCGTCGTCGAGGACGTGCAGGGAGGCAGCATGACGGAGGCAGTGCGGCCGGTGGCATTGGTGACCGGCGCCACCAGCGGGATCGGCCTGGAGATCACCACCCGGCTGGCGAGCCGCGGCGCGAGTGTCTTCATCTGCGCCCGCCGCTCCGAGGAACTGACCGCCGTGGTCAAGGAGTTGCGGGACAAGGGCCTGGAGGTCGACGGAACCGTCTGCGACGTGGCCGACCCCGAGCAGATCCGGGGGTACGTCCGTGCCGCGGTCGAACGGTACGGCCCGGTGGACATCCTCGTGAACAACGCGGGCCGCAGCGGCGGCGGCGCCACCGCCGAGATCCCCGACGAGCTGTGGCTCGACGTGATCAACACCAACCTCAACAGTGTCTTCCTCATGACCAAGGAAGTGCTCAACGCCGGCGGCATGCTGGACCGCGAGCGCGGCCGGATCATCAACATCGCCTCCACCGGCGGCAAGCAGGGAGTCGTCCACGCCGCGCCCTACTCGGCGTCCAAACACGGAGTGGTCGGCTTCTCCAAGGCCCTCGGCCTGGAGCTGGCCCGCACCGGCATCACGGTCAACGCGGTCTGCCCCGGCTTCGTCGAGACGCCGATGGCCGCGCGGGTCCGCGAGCACTACGCGGCCATCTGGGGCGTGGACGAGCAGGAGGCGCACGACCGCATCACCACGCGCGTGCCACTCGGCCGGTACGTGGAGCCCCGCGAGGTGGCCGCCATGGTCGAGTACCTGGTCGGCGACGACGCGGCCGCCGTGACGGCCCAGGCCCTCAACGTCTGCGGCGGACTGGGGAACTACTGATGACCGAGGCACGGGTCGCGCTCGTCACCGGCTCCTCCTCCGGTATCGGCGAGGCCGTCGCCGTCCGCCTCGCCGCCGAGGGGATCCGCGTCGTCGTGAACTCCGCGCGTTCGGTGGAGGCCGGCGAGAAGGTCGCCGCCGCCCTGCCCGACGCGATCTACGTACGGGCCGACGTCTCGGACGAGGCCCAGGCCCGGCACCTCGTCGACTCCGCCGTCGCGCACTACGGGCGGCTCGACATCCTGGTGAACAACGCCGGCGTCTCCCGGCCCGTACCCCACGCCGACCTGGCGGCGGCCACGCCCGACCTCTGGCGGGAGATCCTCGGCCTCAACGTCATCGGCACCTGGCAGACGACGGTCGCCGCGATGCCGCACCTGGCCCGGACCGGCGGTGGATCGGTGGTCAACATCTCCTCGATCGCCGGCAGCCGCCCGGCGGGCAGTTCGATCCCGTACGCCGTCAGCAAGGCGGCGATCGAGCACATGACCCGGCTGCTGGCGAACGCCACCGGGCCCGAGGTCCGCGTCAACGCGGTCGCTCCCGGCCTGGTCGAGACGCCGTGGACGCAGGGCAAGGACTTCTTCGTGCCGATCGCGCGGAAGGTGCGGGAGAGCACGCCGCTGCGCCGGGTGGGCCGGCCCGAGGACGTCGCCGAGGCCGTGCTGGGCCTGGCCGACGCCGCGTACACGACCGGGCAGGTGCTGCTCGTGGACGGCGGCGCACACCTCATCTGACGAGTTCTGCGAAATCCGGGATCCTCCGAGGGAGTTGACGATGCGGCTTGCGGCGAATCTGGTCTACCAGGGCGCGGGCGAACTCGCCCGCGCCGCAGAGACTCTGGACTACGGGCTCGTGCTGGCCCCGGAGGGCTACCGGTCCGACGCGGCCAGCGTGCTGGGCCTGGTGGCGGGCCGGACCGAGCGGATCGGCCTGGCGTCCGCCGTCATGCAGATACCGGCGCGCCCGCCGGGACTCGCCGCGCTCACCGCGGCCACCCTGGACGCGTTGAGCGGCGGCCGGTTCCGGCTGGGCCTCGGGGTGTCCAACCCCGATGTCTCGGACGGCTGGTACGGGGTGCCGTTCGGCCGGCCGCTGGAGCGGACCAGGGAGTACGTCGATATCGTCCGGCAGGCGCTCGGTGGCGGCCCCGTGACCTACCGAGGCCGGCACTTCCAGCTGCCGGCCGACGGCCGTGACGGGGCGCCGCTGCACGTGCTGACCGAGCTGCCCCGGTCCCGGATCCCGGTCTACCTGGCGGCGGTGGGACCCCGCAGTCTGCGGCTCGCGGGTGAGATCGCGGACGGCTGGCTGGGGGTGTTCACTCCGCCCGAGGCGGCGGCCAAGGCCGTCACCGAGATCCGTACGGGCCGGGAGGCGGCCGGGCGGGACATGACCGGCTTCGAGATCCTGCCCAGCCTGCCCGCGTCGGTCGCGGACGACGTGCCCACCGCGGTGGACGCGTTGCGCGGCCAGTACGTCTACCTGCTGGGCATCGGCGACCCGGCGCACAACTTCTACTGCGCACTCGCACGCGAGATGGGCTACGCCGACGAGATCGAGGTCTTCCACGAGCGGCTGGCCGACGGCGACCGGGCCGGTGCGGCGGCCGCGCTGCCGCTGGACTTCATCGACCAGACCTCGCTCGCCGGCCCGGTGCCCCGGCTCGCCGACCGGATGCAGGCGTACGCGGAGGCCGGCGTGACCACCCTGGGCGTCATGGTGTCCGCGGCGGCGACGTCCCTGGACGGGCGGCTGCGGATCCTGCGTGCGGCGGCGGAGGCGCTGGAGATGTCGGGGGTCGGCGACTGACCCGGCGTCGTGGCACGCGCGAACGGACAGCGCCCGGGCGGGGCGTGGGAAACAGGAGGCACGGTGACGTACACACGACACAGCGGTACGGGCGTTTCGACGGACGTCCAGGACGAGTCGGTATTCGTCGACGAGTTCCGGCCCGCGGGACCGGACCGGGAACCGGCCGGGCTGCCGCCGGGGTGGCTCGCCCGTCCCGCGGCCGGGCTGGCCGCCGGGGACGGGATCGCCCGCGTCACTCCGGAGGGCCTGGTCGTGGCGCCGCCGGGCCGCGATCCGGCGACCGGCCGGCCCCGGTTCGCGGCCCCCGCGTCCTCGGACGCCGTGAGCCACCTGCGCTGGGTCGCCTTCGCCGGCACCGCCACCCCACCGGGCTTCGCCCTGCGCGACGGGTCGGTACTCACCGCTCACATGGAACTCGCGGCCGAGATATACGGCCCGGCTGTGCGGGTGCCCGTGGCTGGGCCGGGCACCGGGCCGGTGAGCGGTAGCGGCGTCGCCGACACCCGTGCGGGGATGGGCGGGATGCTCTGCGTGGACCTGGGCTCCGGCCTGGTTCTCGACTTCCTGCTCACCAACGACCGGGTCTGGGTGCTGTACGAGCGGCTCGGCCGGCCCGGCACCGGCCACGGCACCTTCACCTACGAGATCCCGGTCGCCGAGCGTTCGCCGGACCGCCGCCATCAGTGCGCGGTACGGGTCGACCGGGCCCGCGGCACGGCGGTGTGGTCGCTGGACGGCGAGGAGGTCCTCGCGGTGCCGGACCTGGGCCGCCGCCTCCTGTCCCGCTCCGCCCACCTCACCCGGTCGGCCGACGGTCCCGATGAGAGCGTCCGGCCCGACCGACTCGCCCTGGGCATCGGCCTGTTCAGCGAGATCCCGGAGTTCTCCGGTGTACGCGTGACGGTGCGCCGGGCCACCGTGTCGCGCTCCGCCCCCACCCGCTGACACCACGAGACCCGCCCTCCTCCCGTATCGCCGGTGAGGAGGGCGGGTTTCGCGTCGTACCGCCCCTCAGGTCTCCCGCTGTGCCGCCAGCACCGCCTGCGCGTAGGCCGTCGCCGCCGGTTCGAAGCGCAGCACCAAGTGGCTCACCGCCGCGCTGACGTCGCGCCAGCCGCGTTCGAACGGACTTCCCTCGACCTGCGCGGACGTGCCCGCGGCCCTGAACAGCTGGTCCGCCGCGGCCAGCAGCAGCTCCGCGGCGAGCGCGCAGTCCCTGCCCCCGCGCGCGGTCACCAGCGGGTCGAGCGTGCCCGCGTCGGCCGCACGGGCGGTGCGGGCCAGGAGCAGCTCGGCTCCGTCCACCTCCCCGGCGGCGCGGGCCAGCACCCCGTGCCGGAGCGCGTTCTCCGCGAGGCGGGGATCGCCACCGCCGGCCGCCGAGATCCTGGGTGCGGCCCAGCGGGTCCACTCGGCCAGCAGCGCCCTGGTGGCACCCAGCACCGGCGCCGCGAAGGACAGGCCGTTCACCGCTTTCAGCGGCACCCGGGTACAGGTGGCGGGCCCGTCCGGGCACTCGCCGTCCAGTACGGCCGCGCGGGTGCACACCCGGTGGTCCGGGACGTACACGTCGTCCACGGACAGGGTGTTGCTGCCGGTGCCGCGCATCCCGACGGTGAACCAGGTGTCCCGTATCGCGTACGCCTCGCGCGGCAGCGCGAAGTAGCGCGGTACTTCGGCACCGTTCTCCGTGGTCCTGGCGCACACCAGGGCCCAGTCGGAGAAGTCGACGCCGCTGACGTACGACCAGGTGCCGGTCAGTCGCCATCCGCCGGCCGCCCGCTCCGCCCGGCCGAGCGGCATCAGCGCGCCGACCAGCAGCGTGTCCGGGCCGTCGGACCAGATCTCGCCCTGCCCCTGGCGGGGCAGATGCGCGGCCATGCGCGGTACGGTCGCGGCCAGGGCAGCGACCCAGGCGGCGGAGGTGCATCCTTCGCCGACGCGGGCGACCGCGGTCAGCAGGTCGGCGAAGGTGCCCTCGGCACCGCCCCAGCGGGCCGGGACGAAGTGCCGTCCGAACCCCGCGTCCGCGACCGAGCGGACCACGTCGGGGTGGAGCCGCCGCTCTCTGTCGGCGTCGGCGGCGTGCTTGCCCGCCAGCGACGCGAGGTCGCGGGCGCGCTCGGCGAGCGCGGGCGGGGCGGTCGGCGCCATGACTGCTCGGGTCTGTCCGTCGTCGGACATCAGGCACCGTCCCCGCCGACCGGCAGCGATCGCCGGGACGAGGCCGCGGCGGCGATCACGAGGCCGCCGAGCAGGCTGACGTTCTTGAAGAACTCGTTGCGTTGCATGCGCCGTCGCGCCGGGTCCGCCTGGCGCCAGAAGGCGTGCACGGTCAGTGTCGTCGGCACCAGGCAGGCGATCAGAGTGCCGCCGCCGAGCACCGGCGCGATGCCACTGCCCAGGGCCAGTCCGCCGACGACCATGCCGGTGGCGGTCGCCCGGGTGGCGGCCTCGGGCAGCGGAACGCCGTGCTGCCGGGCCAGTTCGGGCAGCGGGCCCGGTTCGCGGAGCACGCCGTAGCCGCCGGCGACGAAGCTCGCCGCCAGCAGTGGCCGGGCCAGTCGGCTGATGAGCTGAGGTCCTTCAGGCATGGGCCGCCTTCTCCTTAGCGTTCAGCGATTCGTCTCTCGGGTCTCGGGTTCACGGGCTCTGTCGCCGGCGCGCCAATCCCTGGGCAAGGCTTCCGGCGAGTTCTCGAAGAGCGCTCGAAGACGGCTCGCACTCCGTGCCGGCGGCTCATCTCAAGTCGGATTCGAGCGGTGGCGGTGACGCTGGCCGCGCGGCGCACCGGCGTTCCGCGGCGCAGCACTCTGGCTATCCGAGGAGACCGCGATGACGGCAGACGACAAGCGATGGATCCTGGTCCTGGGCGCGACCGGCCGCCAGGGCGGCAGCGCCGCCCGGCATCTGCTGGACCGGGGCTGGACGGTGCACGCGTTGGTGCGCGACCCCGACAAGCCCGCCGCCCGTGAACTGGCCGCCAAGGGCGCCGTGTTGGTGCCCGGCGAGTTCGACGACCGCGAGGCGGTGCGGTCGGCCCTGGCCGGCGCCCACGGCCTGTTCACGGTGTTCACCCCGACCCACGGCAACGGCCTGGACGGTGAGGAGCGGCACGCCCGGCTGTTCGCCGAGGAGGCCGGCCGGGCCGGTGTCCGCCACCTCGTGCACAGCTCCGTCGGCGGCGTGGAGAAGCCGGGCGGCGTGGGCTGGCGGGAGACCAAGCTCCGCGCGGAGCAGGCGATCGGCACGGCGGGTGTGCCCACCACATTCCTGCGCCCGGTCTACTTCATGGAGAACTTCCTGGACCTGCCGCCCGAGCCCGACGCGGACGGGACGCTGGTGTTCCGCCGCGCTCTGTATCCGCACACCAAGCTGCAGGTGATCGCCTCCCAGGACATGGGCCACTTCGTCGCCGACGCGTTCGACGACCCGGAGTCCTTCGTGGGGCGCAGCCTGGAGGTCGCCGGCGAGGCGCTGACCGGGCCGGAGATCGCGGACGCCTTCGCGGCGCACACCGGCCGCCCGGCGCGCTACGAGTTCATCCCGCTCGAGGAGCTGGCCAAGAAGGACATCTGGATGGCGAAGACGTTCGAGTGGTTCAACGACATCGGCTACCGGGCCGACATCCCCGCGCTGCGCGCCGCCCACCCGGACCTGCTGACCTTCGCCGACCTCCTGCGCCGCAGCGGCTGGACGCCGCCGAGCAGGTGAGGGGGCGGCAGGTGGAAACGACCGGTTCCGTGGAGACGGCGGCGCAGTCGCGCCGCCCCGCCCTGCCGACCCTCACCGGAATGCGGTTCGTCGCCTCCGGAATGGTCTTCTTCTCGCACGCCTTCTTCATCCTGCTGCCCGCGAGCTGGATCTCGGGCACCGGCCCGGGCTTCTGGTGGAGCGCCGCCGGCTCGACGGGGGTGTCGTTCTTCTTCGTGCTCAGCGGCTTCGTCCTGACCTGGTCGGCGCGGGCGGGCACCGCGGCACGTGCCTTCTGGCGGCGCCGGCTGTGCAAGATCTACCCCACCCATCTGGTGACCGCGCTGGCGGCGGTCGTGCTGATGCTGGGATTCGGCGACGCGTTCACCGCGGGGCAGTTGGTGCCCAACCTGCTGCTCGTGCAGTCCTGGATCCCGAGGTACGACGTCCTCACCGGCATCAACCAGGTGAGCTGGTCGCTCTGCAGCGAGCTGGTGTTCTACGCCGCGTTCCCGTTCCTGCTGCCGCTGGTGAACCGGCTCTCCGCCCGGGCGCTGTGGTGGGGTGCGGCGGGCGCGGTGCTCGCCGTGTGGTGCCTGCCGGTCGTCTCCGCGCTCTTCCTCGACGACGGCCCGCATCTGTCGCCGCGTATGGACTACTCGGTCACGCAGCTGTGGTTCGTGTACTTCTTCCCGCTGGCGCGGGCCTTCGAGTTCGTGCTCGGGATGTTCCTGGCCCGGCTGGTGGTCCTCGGCCGTTGGCTTCCGGTGGGGCTCGGGCCGGCCGCGGTGCTCTTCCTCGCCGGTTACGCCGGCGCGCTGTACGCCCCCGGCCAGTACGGCACGGTCGCCCTGACCATCGTGCCGCTGGCCCTGCTCATCCCGGCCGGTGCGGTCGCCGACCTGAGCGGGCGGTACTCGCCACTGCGCGGGCGGGTGGCCGTCTGGCTGGGCGAGGTGTCCTTCGCGCTCTACATGGTCCATCAGCTGGTGCTCAGTTACGGCACCCGGGCGATCGGGTTCGGCATGGGGCTGTCCGGCTGGCAGGCGGCGGGGCTCAGCCTGCTGTTCCTGGCCGCCTGTCTGCCGGTCGCCTGGCTGCTGCACTCACTGGTCGAGATGCCGGTGATGCGGCGCTGGTCCCGCCCCCGCGGGCCCGCGGCCGTGCCGGGCCCGAGGGAGCGGGGGACGGTGCCGCGGTCCGAGCGGACCGTGGCACCCTCGTCGGACACCGCGTGAGCGGGGCGGCGCGGCCGACGGCCCGCTCAGGCGGTGCCGACGCCGTCCACGGCGGGCTGCCCGCTGTCCTTGGCTGACACCGTGCCCTGCTGGCGGCGGCGCTCGACGGCCGCCATCAGCAGGGTCGGCAGCACGGCCAGTACTGCGGTGCCGAGCACCCACCAGAACGTGGTGCCGAACGCCTCCGCCTGGTCGGACGGCCCGGTGCCGCCGGCCAGGTGCCGCTGGAGCACCACGACGAACACGGCCGTGCCCATGGACCCGCCGACCCGCTGCGCCATGTTGAGCTGCGGTGTCGCGTCGCTGATCTGGCCGGGGTCGAGGGCCTGGAAGGCAGCCGTCATGGCCGGCATGACGGACAGGCCGATGCCCAGGCCCCGTACCACCATGGCCAGGCCGAGCAGCCAGTACGAGGTGTCGGCCCCGATGAGCACGAACGGCACGCTGGCGACCACGCTGACCACCGCCCCGATGACACAGGTGAGGCTGCCGATCTTCTCGAACAGTCGGCTCGACAGGCCCATGGCGACGGCGGCGCCGATGCCCTGCGGGGCGAGCAGCAGGCCGGTCGTCGAGGCGTCCTCGTGCCGGACCACCTGGTAGTAGAGCGGCATGAGGATCATTCCGCCGTAGGTGGCAGCGCCGAAGACGAAGGTCACGAACGAGGCGGAGCCGAACAACCGGTCGCGGTAGAGCCGTACGTCGAGCAGCGGATGCCGCACCCGCAGGGCGCGCAGCACGAACCCGGCGGTCAGCGCCAGGCCCGCCAGGAACGAGCCGAGCACCTGGACCGAGCCGAGCCCGTGGTCGCTGCCCGCCTCGGACAGTCCGAAGGTGATGCCGACCATGCCCAGCGAGACGAGGATCAGTCCGGTCATGTCCAGCGGCCCGGGGTCCTCTCCCCGCCGGTCGGCGGGCAGCAGGCGCAGCGCGAGGGTCAGACCGGCCAGACCCAGCGGCAGGTTGATCAGGAAGATCCACTGCCAGCCGGCGTGATCGACCAGCAGGCCGCCGACGGTGGGGCCGAAGACGGGGGTCAGCACCATCGGGATGCCGACCGCGCCCATCACCCGGGCCAGCCCCTGCTGCCCGGCCGCCGTGACCAGGATGATCTGCCCGGCCGGGATCATCATGCCGCCGCCGATGCCCTGGACGGTGCGGGCGGCGATGAGGGCCCAGGCGCTGTCGACCAGTCCGCAGGCCACCGAGGCAAGGGTGAACAGCAGCAGCGACGCCACGTACAGGCGCCGTGGGCCGACCTTGCGCGCGGCCCACCCCGTCATGGGGAGGACCGCCGCCTGGGCGAGGAGATAGGCGGTGACCACCCACTGGATGGTCTGGAGGGAGCTGTGCAGCGCCGACGACAGCGAGTCGAGGGCGACGTTGACGATGGTCGCGTCCAGGAAGGCCAGTACGGCGCCGACGAGCACGACGATCACGGCTCGTCGCGCCTCGGGCGTCAGTCCCGGCTGTTCCGTCGTGCGGTCCGGTTCATTGCTGGGGGAAGCTGTCACACCAGCAGTCTCAACCGGACGTTCTCCTCTGTCAAACGACTGGTTGATTAAGGCTGAGAGTTGGCTGATTCAGTCAGGTGTGTGGTTGATACGTTTGCTAGGGTGGAGTCATGAGCCCGACCACCGGCCCGACGGCCGAGGAGACCCCACCGGCAGCGAGCGGACGGCAGGGGTCGCGCCGTTCCCCCGCCCCCGAGGAGCGGCAGCGGGACGCCGAGCGATCCCGCAGGGCGCTGTGCGAGGCAGCCCTGGACGAGTTCGCCGAGAAGGGCTTCGCCGGCGCCCGCGTCCAGGACATCGCGGCCCGTGCGGGCGTCAACAAGCAGCTGATCAACTACTACTTCGGCGGAAAGGAAGGGCTCTACCGCGAGATCCAGCGCGGCTGGGCGGAGCACGAGACGGTCTTCGCCGACCCGGACCTGCCACTGGAGGAGATCGCCACCCGCTACCTCGGCGCCGGCCTCGCGGACCCGCGCCCGGCCCGGCTGCTCATCTGGCGGGGCCTGACCGGCGAGTCGACGGCGGACACGTACGACGACGCCACACTCGGCCAGGACGTGGCCAACCTGGGCCACGCCCAGGAGCGGGGCGAGATCGCCGACGACCTCGACCCCGGTTTCGTCCGGCTGGCGCTCATGGGCGTCATCCTGGCCCCCATCATGCTGCCGCAGACGGCCCGTCAGGTGACCGGCCTGGACCCCGGCTCACCGGAGTTCAACGAGTCCTACGGCGAGCAGCTGCGCCGGCTCGTACGCCACCTCGGAGCCACCGCACCGCGGTTCCCGGAAGAAACCGTGACCGAACCCGACGAGGGGAGCGCCCGATGACCGTGCCGTTCAGCGAGGCGGAACTGAGCTATCTGGCCACACAGGGACACGGCCGCCTGGCGACGGTCGGCCCGTCCGGCGAGCCGCAGAACCGTCCGGTCAGCTTCGTCCTCGACACGGACACCGGCACCATCGACATCGGCGGCCCGAACCTCGCCGCCAGCCGCAAGTTCCGCAACATCGAGGCGCACCCTGAGGTCTCGTTCGTCGTCGACGACTTCGCGCCCGCCGGGAGCACGAACTCCCCGTTCCGCGGCCGGGGCATCGAGATACGCGGCCGCGCCGAGGCGCTGCGCGAGCAGGCTCCGCCCAACCCGTACTTCAGCGGCGAGCTGATCCGCATCCACCCGGCCCGCATCGTCGCCTGGAACCTCGACCCCGACACCCCCGGCGTGCACGCCCGGGACGTGGCGACGGACGCCGACTGACCCCCGTATCCGGTGATGGGGGTCAGTCGGCGCAGCACTCCGGCGTCACCAGTCCTGTCGGGTCAGCTCCACGAACCGGGCCAGCCTGGCGATCTCGGCGTCCGCACCGCCCGCTCCGCGCCGGTTGGACAGCGAGACGTGCGTGGCCCCGGCGTCCCGCCAGGTGGCGAGGCGCGCCGCCCACTCCTCCTCGGGCACCAGCTGCAACGGGATCCGCGCCTCGATCCCGAAGGCCTCCTCGTCCCGGCCGTACCGGGCGAGAAGTGCGCGCAGCTCCGCGACGACCTTCATCCCGGCCTCCGTGTCCCGCATCAGCGGCCCGAACATCCTGAAGCCGTCCGCCAGGCGCGCCATCCGGTCCAGGACGGCGGGCCGTGGCACGCCGCCCCCGGCGAAGTCGCCGCCGCCCATCCACACCGGCAGCCGCCGCGCGGGGCGGGGGTTGAGCGCCACGTCCCGCAGCTGAACCAACTCACCGCCGTAACTGACCGCCGGCTCCTCCCACAGCAGCCGCATGGCCTCGATCTGTTCCTCGATCAGCCGGCCGCGGACGGTCGGATCCACGCCGAGGGCGCGGACCTCCTCCCGGTTCCAGCCGACGCTCACCGACAGCCTGAGCCGCCCACCGGACAGGATGTCCACCTCGGCGGCCTGCTTGGCGGCGAGCGCCACCGGCCGCTGCGGCAGCAGGACCGCGGCGGTCAGCTCCACCCGGGAGGTGACCGCCGCGAGATAGGCGGCCTGCGTGAACGACTCGTGCCAGGGCGCGCACGGGGAGATCTCGGAGGGCCAGTCGTCCGTCCGGGCCGAGAGCACATGCTCACCGAAGCCCAGATGGTCGTAGCCGAGATCCTCGAACGCCTGGGCGTAGTCGCGGAGTTCGGCCGGATCGTCGAAGTACGGCAGATCACCGCCGACCCGCAGCCGACGCCGCGCCGGGCGGTCGGCGACGGCAGCCAGGTGGGTGTCCTGCCGCTGAGCACCAGTCACTGGGAACGACCTCCGTTCGTCGGTGCGGTGATGCCGCACGTCCGTCGTCAGGCTGGCCGAGGGGACTCGACCGGGGCTCAAGCATGGCTCGTGCACGGCGGTCCGTACGAGGCGCGCTCCCGCCCGGCGGCGGCTTTCGGCCGCTTCCAGTGGAAGTCGAGCGGCACCTGACACAAGTGGACGGCGGCCGGCATCCGGCGGCCGGACGGAGACCCGACACACGGAGACCCGACACAGGGAAGGGAAGGGGAGCGCGCATGGGCGAGCTCGACCAGACACGACTCGGCGGCGCACCGCCACAGGGCGACGGACGCCGGCTGCCCGAGGGCGTCGGACTGACGGCGGTCGGCGTGGCGCTGGCCCGGGCACGGGAGAGCGCCCGCGAGGACCGGCTCTTCGACGACTCGTACGCCAAGGCGTTCGTGGACGCGGTCGGCGACGAGACGGTCGGCAGCATGAAGGTGTTCGGCAGCTACATCGCCCTGCGGACCGCGCTGTTCGACGACTACCTGCTGGCCGCGGCCCGGGGCGGCTGCACCCAGGTGGTCATCCTCGCCGCCGGCCTGGACACCCGCGCCCTGCGGCTCGACTGGCCCCCCGGAACCCGGGTGTTCGAGATAGACCTGCCGGACGTCCTCGACTTCAAGTACGACGTCCTGGGCGAGGCCGCCGAGCCCGCCGGACGCGGACGCACGACCGTCCCGGCCGATCTGCGCGAGGACTGGGGCGCCGCCCTGGCGGGCGCCGGATTCAGTCCACAGGCGCCGACCGCATGGCTCGCGGAGGGACTGCTGCCGTATCTGACCGAAACCGACAACGACCGGCTCGTCGACCGGGTCGGCGAACTGTCCGCGCCCGGCAGCCGGGTCGGCATCGAAGTCGTCAACCCCACCACCACCTACCGCGGCGACGTCAGCGGCTTCAAGCGCATGCAGTCCTCGATCAACGCCCCGTGGCGCTCCACCCAGCCCGATCCGTCGGGTTGGCTCATCCGGCACGGCTGGCGGCCGGCCGACGCCCCGACCATGGAGGAACTGCACCGGCGCTACGGACGAGAGGCCCTCCTCGACGCCCGCACCGGCACCGGCGCGGGCGGACTGGTCACCGCCGTGCGGGAAGGGTGACGGGATGGCCGCGCCCACCGCCCCGGCCGCCGCGACGGTCGCACTGACCTGCCAGGTGTACACCGAGCCCGCCGGTGACACCCATGACATCCCCTACCGCCTCGGTTTCACCGTCACGGCCCCCGACGCAGTGGGTCCCGGCGAGTCCTTCACCATCGCCGTACAGCCTGAACCGCTCACCTTCAGCCCCCGGTTCAGCAGCCTCGTCCGGGACCTGCGGCTGGGCTTCGTGCCCCCGCGGGGAGCGGACGCGAGCGGCGGCACCCTGTCCGGAGGCAGCGGCCTAGGCGACACGGAGCCGTACACCGAGCGGGTCGGCGGTGCGCTGCTGCTGCACGCTCCCGGGCCCTTCGTGTCCGGTACGACCTTCACCCTGCCGTGCCTGACCTGGACGGCGACCGCCGGGCCGGACGGCGTGGTCGAGGTCGCGCTGGGCGGCCCGGACGGCACCGGACCCGCATGGGAATATCGCTGGGAGCAGCCGTCGAAGGGCATGAACGGCGTCGTCACCGGCCGGCCCGACGGGCCCGCCCTGCTCGTCCGGACCCGGGTCACGGAAGGCTGAACGGCGAGGGCCCCGGCGGTGGTTCATCGCCGGGGCCCTTGCCTCGCTCCTGTTCGGTTACCGGGCCGGAGCCCCCTGCCCGGCGGCGTGCGACAGCGTGGTGCGGCTGTTGTCGCCGAGCAACTCCCGCACCTGCCGCCGCGCGTCGGCAGTCGTGTGGCCCGTGCCCAGTACCCGGGACACCGCCTCCGGGTTCAGGGCCACCGTGTGGCTCGCGGTGGCGAACGGCCCGTCCGGTCCCTCGCCGAACGTCCACAGCCCGCTGTGCCCGAGCAGCAGCTCCGGGGTGACGACCTGCTTGTACGCGATCCACTCCGGCCGCCGGCACACCCGTACCGAATGGGTGGTGTGGGTCGAGCCGTCCGCTGTCGCCGTCTCCATCCGCAGGTCCTGCACCCCGGGCGCGGTCTCGGTGAGCGTGACCCCGGCGACGTGCGGAAGCCGCTCGGGCCACAGGTCCGCCCGGGCCACGAACTCGTAGGCCGCCTCGGGCGGGCCGGTCAGCGCGAGGGTGTCGGTGAACGAGAACACGATCTCCCGCGGCGGATGCCCGGTCTCCACGATCCGGGCGAGCGCGGCGAGTTCCGCCGCGCTGTTGCGGTCCAGCGCCTCGTGCACCCAGGTCACGGCGGACGGTTCGTCGTCGACGACCGTGAAGTGGTGCCGCAGCACCACCTCGGTCCGGCCGCCGTCCAGCTCGCGGAAGAGCCACTCGCCGCCCATCGAGGCGACCGGCGGACTGCTGACCTCCTGCTCGAAACCGACCGTGCGCCGGTCGGCGTCGAGGGTCCGGCGCGACACCCAGTCGCTCACCCGCCCGTTCACCGTCGCCCAGAGCCGGATCCGCTCGCTGTCCCGGTCGCCTTCGAGCCGGAGGGCGTGCACGGTGGGGCCGAAGACGGCCGGCCACAGCGTCACGTCCGCCACCAGGTCGTACAGCGGCCCGGGCGGCGCGTGGACCACCCGGCTGTGCTCGGTGTGCCGCAAGTCGGGTCCGGCCGTCACCGGGCGTCCGCCGGAACGGCCCGGTTGACCAGGTCGAGCAGGTCGCGCGGCGTCTCCGCGTCGGCGATCACGTCGTCCGCGAGGGCGACTCCGTAGTCCCGCTCGATCCGGGCGGCGGTCTCCATCAGGGCGAGTGAGTCGTATCCCAGGTCACCGAACGCGGTGTCGAGGATGTCGCCGCTCAGGTCGATGCCGTCGTCCTCGCCCGCGCAGGCGACGAGGATGCGCCGGAGGTCGTCCATGTGGATCTGTGCCATGACTTGGTCTCCTACCAGGAAGTGGTGGGTCGAAGTACGGGGTGGGGGACGTCAGTTCGCCGGACCGGTCACGACGACCGCCGAGTTGAAGCCCCAGCGCCCGCGAGCGAGCACCAGTGCGGCCCGGACGGGCAGCGCGCGGGGTTCTCCGAGGACGAGGTCGATGCCGTAGTCGGCCGGCACCGACGTGGTGTGCGCGGTCGCCGGGACCACACCGTCCCGGACGGCGAGCAACGCGGCGACCAGGTCGGCCGGTCCGCCGCCCGCGTACATCCGGCCGGTGAGGGACTTGGGCGCGGTCACCGGCACGGCACCCGGCCCGAACAGGCCGCTGATCGCTTCCGCCTCGGCCCGGTCCAGCTCCGGCACCCCGGCCGCGTCGGCGAAGACGACGTCGATGTCGCCTGCCGCCAACCCCGCGTCGGCCAGCGCCAGTTCGGCCGCGCGGCGCAGCCCCGGCGGGCGGCCCGAGCCGGGCCGCGGATCGAAGGTGGATGCGTACCCGGCGAGCGTGCCGTAGATCTGCTCCGCACCGCGCAGACGGGCCGAGGCGGCGTCCTCGACGATCAGGATCGCGCCGCCCTCGGCGGGAACGTGCCCGGACGCGGCGGTGTCGAAGGGCAGATACGCGCGAGCCGGGTCGGTCGCCGTCGTGATCCGGCCGCTCGCCGACTGCGCCACCCATCCCCACGGATCGAAGGCGGAGTCCACTCCGCCGCTCAGCACCAGACGGGTGCCGCGCCGCACGGTACGGCGGGCATGGCCCACGGCGTCCAGGCCGCCCGCCTGCTCCGCGACGAGGGCGGCACTCGGACCGCGCATGCCGTGCCGGATGGAGATCTGGCCGGTGTTGACGGCGTAGAACCAGGCGAACGACTCGTAGACGCTGACGTGCTGCGGGCCCTTGCTCCAGAGCTTGTTGAACTCTCGGTGGGTGAACTCGAAGCCGCCCTGCGAGGTGGAGGTCACCACGCCCATGTCGTAGTCGGGCAGTGTCTCGGCGCTCACACCGGCGTCGTCGAGCGCCCATGCCGCGGCGGCCAGCGCGTACCGGGTCGAGACGTCGGTCTGCGGCAGCAGCCGGCTGGGCAGGTGCTCGGCGGCCTCGAAGTCCCTGATCTGCCCGGCCAGCCGCGTCCGGTAGCCCCGGACGTCGAACCGGGTGAGTTCCCCGATGCCGCTGCGGCCGGTGAGCACGGACTTCCAGTACTCCTCGGTGCCCAGACCGCCCGGCGCCACCACCGAGACTCCGGTGACGACCACGGGAGAGGCGTCGCGCCCGGGGGCGTCGGCCGTCGGCAGGCTCGCGCGGTCGCTGGTAGGGCGGCTCATGCGGCGACCTCGGGCCGGTGCAGCACCATCGCGCTCTGGAACCCGCCGAACCCGCTGCCGACCGAGAGCACGGTGTCCACCCGCTGGTCGCGGGCGGTCAGCGGCACGTAGTCCAGGTCGCACTCGGGATCGGGGGTGTGCAGATTGGCCGTGGGCGGTACGACGTTGGTCCTGAGGGCCAGCGCGCAGGCCGCGATCTCGATGGACCCGATGGCGCCGAGCGAGTGCCCGACCATCGACTTGATGGAGCTGACGGGCACGTCGTAGGCGTGCGCGCCGAGGCTTCGTTTGAGCGCCGCGGTCTCGTGGCGGTCGTTCTGCTTGGTGCCGGAGCCGTGCGCGTTGACGTAGTCGACGGCGGTGCGGTCGAGCCGGGCCTCGTCGAGCGCCGCCCGGATCGCCTCGGCCATCTCCCGGCCGTCCTTCTTCAGACCGGTCATGTGGTACGCGTTGCAGCGGGTCGCGAATCCGCCGACCTCGGCGTAGATCTGCGCGCCGCGGGCCCGGGCCGCCTCGAACTCCTCCAGGACGAACATCGCGGCGCCCTCTGCCAGGACGAAACCGTTGCGCGAGCCGTCGAACGGGCGGGAGGCATGCTCCGGGTCGTCGTTGCGGGGCGTCGTCGCCTTGATGGCGTCGAAGCAGGCGACGACGATCGGTGAGATGGGAGTGTCGGACGCGCCCGCGAGGACGACGTCGGCGGTTCCCTCACGGATCAGCTGAACGCCGTGCCCGACCGCGTCCAGGCCGGAGGTGCAGCCGTCGGACACCATCGTCACCGGGCCCTCGGCGCCGACGCTCCAGGCCACCTCGGCGGGCATCACCCCCGGACTGAGGTAGTCGGCCATGTGCGGGGAGAGGAAACCGTCGTCCACCAGCCACTGCCGGCCGCTGTCGGACAGCACCAGGTACTCCCGCTCGAGGCTGGTCGCGGACGCGACCGCGCTGCCCAGGCTCACCCCGATACGGCACGGGTCCAGAGCCGCGGGTTCGAGGCCGCTGTCGGCGACCGCGTCCCGGCTGCACGCGACGGCGAACTGCGTCGCGCGGTCCATCCTGCGCACCTCGCGCGGGCTGAACCCCTCCGCCTCGGCGTCGAAGTCCACCTCGCCCGCGATCCGGGACCTGAAGGGCGAGGGGTCGAAACGGGAGATCCTCCGGGTGGCCGTCCGCCCATCGCTCAGCAACGACCAGAACGCCTTCGTTCCCAGGCCGCCCGGGGTACGCACCCCGATGCCGGTGATCACAACGCGCCGAGCCATATCGCCTCCGTACATGCAGCCCATCACGGTCCGTTACTCGGGTCTCCAGCAGGCTGCGGTCGGCGCCTTGAGCCTGGCTCGAAAGCGGATCGGGGGCGGCGACGGAACGGGGTCGACGGCCGGCCTGTCCGCCGGCCGCCACTACGAGCCTTGGAATCCCGAACGCGCGGGTTCAAGGGTCCAGGGAGGCGGGGCACAGCACACGGGGTGATCAGACTCGTACGTCTCGCTGCTGAACTTCCTTGAGGACTCCGGCCACTGTCGCGAAGTCGTTGTCCACGTGGAGGACAGTGTGCCCATGGTGCACAGCTGTGGCGCACACCAGCAGGTCGATGGCTCCAGCCGCCCGATGCCGGCCCTGCTGAGTCAGCTTGTACTGTGCGGTGTCGACCCAACGCCAAGCGTTCTTCGGAACGGGCGAGAGTATGCAGAGCGCGTCCAGTTCCTCCGCCAGCTCATCCCGATGGGACGGGCTGGTTGCCGAGTAGAGAAATTCTGCACGGGTCGGCTCGCAGAGGTGGAACACCCCGGCGGCGATGTGCCCCTCCCAGGGGCGCAACGCACCCGGGGTGCGAAACAGGTGCCACAGAGCCGAGGTGTCCACCAAGTACGTGATCACTCGAAGGCCTCGCGTCGCCCACGCTTCTCAGCGTCATGCGCCGCTGCGGCCTGCTCGAACTCGCCACGCGCACCTCGCGCGGCCAGTTTCTCCGCAGCCTCAAGCCTCTTGATCCGCGCGACATAGTCCCGAAGGGCCGCGTTGACGGTCTCCTTCTTGGTTGTGACACCCATGAGCCGCATGGCCTCGGCCAACGCCTCGTCGTCGAGATCGATCTGAGTGACGGACACCGGCGCCTCCCATATCCGTGATGTACATATCCAGGATACATCACCAACATTGGATGGGGCGTCGATCACGCACACGCCGCTTCACAGAAGCATGATCGACGAGTTGGACCCTATTGACCTTTTCGCCCATGTTCCGAACGCCCTGTTGCCGAGCTGCTGTCAGATCGGGCTCGACACCCGGGTCACCGGGCGATCCGGTAGCGGTGTTCGGGACGGCCGGTGGCTCCGTAGCGGAGTTCGAGCCGAACCATGCCCTCCCGTACGAGATAGGAGAGATACCGCTGGGCCGTGGCGCGGGAGACTCCGGTGAGCTCAGCGGCCTGGGCTGCGGACAGGGGGTCGTAGGCAGTGCGCAGGACCTGGTGCAGGAGGGCGAGGGTGGGTGCGGAGTGCCCCTTGGCAGGGACGCGGGGGACGGCCGGCGGCCGGGCGGCGCTGAAGAGGGCGTCCACGTCGGCCTGGTCGGTGCGTGGGGCGAGGCCCAACGCGGCTACGCGGTGCTGGAGTTCGCGGTAGGCGGTGAGCCGTTCGGCCAGGTCGGCGGAGCCGAACGGCTTGACCAGGTAGCCCACGGCGCCGAGCTTCATGGCGGTCCTTACCGAGGTGATGTCCCGGTCGGCGGTGATCATGATGACGTCGGGACGGGCACCGCCCTCGTCCGAGCTGAGCCGCCGCAGCACGTCGAGTCCGCTGCCGTCGGGCAGGAAGACGTCGAGCAGCAGCAGGTCGGGGTGGAGGGTGCGCACCGCGTCCAGCGTCTCGGCCACGGTCGCCGCCCGGCCGACCACCTCGAAGTCCTCGATGCGGGACGCGTAGTCACAGTGGATGTGACTGACCCGGAAGTCGTCGTCCACCACCAGGGTCCGGATCATCCGCGGTCACCTCCGGTCGTCGAGGCCGTCATGAACTGTGCGTCGCGTGGCACGGGAGTGCCGTCCGTCAGGGGCAGTACGACGGTGAAGACCGCGCCCGGCCCCTCGCTGACCGTGATCGTCCCGCCGTGCCGCTGGGTCAGCCGGTGGACGAGGGCCAGGCCCAGCCCGCGCCGGGCGGTGCCCCGGTCGGGCCGGGTCGACCAGCCGTCCTCGAAGATCGACTCGGTGGCGCCCGGCGGAATCCCCGGGCCGCTGTCGGCGACCCGCACCATCACCAGGTCGACGGCCTCGACCAGCGAGAGCAGCACCTCCCGGCCACCCGCCGGGGGCGGTCCGCCGGAGGCCGCGTCGATCGCGTTGTCCAGCAGGTTGCCGACGATGGTCAGCAGCCGGCGCAGATGCGGCGGGTCCTCGCCGAGCGCGGAGTCCTCACTGAGCACCATCCGTACCCCGCGTTCCGCGGCCACCGTGGTCTTGGCGACGATCAGCCCCACGAGCAGCGCGTTGCCGATCCGTTCGCGCACGGACTCGGTCAGCGCCTGGTCGGCGCCGGCCGACTCCACGGCGTACTCGAAGGCGGCGTCGTGGTCGCCGATGTCCAGCAGCCCGGCCACGGTGTGCATACGGTTGGTGAACTCGTGCTGCTGGGCGCGCAGGGCGTCGGTCAGCCCGCGCACCGAGTCCAGTTCGCGCAGCAGTCCGATCAGCTCGGTGCGGTCGCGCACGGTGACCACCGCGCCCAGTTCGCGGCCGTGCAGCGTCACCGGCATCCGGTTGACCACCAGGCAGTGGTCGTCGGTCAGCACGTTGAGGTCGGTGCCTGTCAGGGTGCCGTCCAGGGCGCGGCGCAGCCGTCCGTCGGGCAGCACCTCGTCGAGCCGGCTGCCGAGCGCCGTGCCGAGGCCGAGCAGAGTGCGGGCCTCGTCGTTGACCACGGTGATCCGGCCGTCGGGAGCGAAGGCGAGCACGCCCTCCCGGATGCCGTGGAGCATGGCCTCGCGATCCTGGAACAGTCCGGCGATCTCCTCCAGCTCCAGCCCGAAGGTCGACCGCTTCAGCCGCCTGGCCAGCAGGAACGCGGCAGCCGAGCCGAGTGCGACGGCGATCGCGCTGTACAGGCCGAAGGTGGGCAGCTCCCGCCACAGCTCGCCGAGCACATCGTGTTCCGGGATGCCCGCCGAGACCTCGCCGACCAGCTTGCCCGTGGGCCCGTACAGCGGAGCCTTGCCGTTGGCGGACCGCCCGGTCGCGCCTTGGTCGGAGCCGACATGGGGACGGCCGTCGAGGACCACGATCGGATCGCCCACCGGCTCGCCGATCAGCGCCGGGTCGGGGTGCGAGTGGCGGACGCCTCGTAGGTCGATCACGACCACGTACGACGCCCCCGACGCCTTCCGTATGCGTTCGGCGACCGTCTGCACGACGTCGCCGCCACCGCCGTACTCCACGGTGTGCCGGATCTGCGGGTCGGCGGCCGTGGTCTGCGCGATGTCCAGCGCCCGCTGCTCGTAGGCACGGTCGATCTCGGCCCGTTGGGCGAACGCGAACAGTACGAAGCCGATGGCTCCGGTGAGGGCCAGGATGGCGAGCTGGTTGGCCAGGATCCGCGCGGAGAGCCTCCCCTTCCCGCCGCGGCCGATCCGGATTCGGATGGGCATCACAGGTGACTTCGCCCTTGTCGTACGGCCGGGCCCGGCCCCTTCGCCGTACCCGTGGTGGCGTGATTGTGTCCCACCGCGGACATTCTGCCCACCCCCCGAACCGCTGAGCAGAATGCGCAGAACCCCCGTTAACACGACTAACGCGGGATACGTCTGAAACAGCGACGTAACACCGCGCGGCCTCTAGCGTCTGCCTTCCTCGACCTCCGAGGACCTCCGAGAGGGGAAGGAGACAGCCTCAGATGGCTTCGCGAAACGACGTCGCGGCGGGCCCCGTCGCCGAGACGACCGGCCAGGACAGCGCCCGAGTCGAGATCTCAGGGCTCACCAAACGCTTTCTGACTCCCGCGGGTGAGGTGTTCACGGCACTCCAGGACGTCTCGTTCACCGTGGAGCCGGGCCAGTTCTGCGCGGTGGTCGGCCCGACCGGCTGCGGCAAGTCGACGACGCTGAGCATGGTGTCCGGGCTCGACCGGCCCAGCGAGGGCTCGGTCAAAGTCGGCGGCCGTGAGGTGGACGGCGTCACCGACGGCGTCAGCTTCATGTTCCAGACCGACGCCCTGCTGCCCTGGAAGACGGTCCTCGGCAACGTCCTGATGGGCCCCGTCTTCCGCAGGGTGCCCAAGCAGCAGGCCCACGCCTCGGCACGCGACTGGCTGCGCCGGGTGGGCCTGACGGGGTTCGAGGACCGCTACCCGCACCAGCTCTCCGGCGGCATGCGCAAGCGCGTGGCGATGGCCGCGGCACTGATCAACGAACCCAAGATCCTGATCATGGACGAGCCGTTCGGCGCCCTGGACGTGCAGACCAAGGCGATCATGTCGACCGAACTCCTCGGCTTGTGGGAGCAGATCCGCCCGTCGGTCATCTTCATCACCCACGACCTCGACGAGGCCGTGGCGCTCGCCGACCGGGTCGTCGTCATGACGTCCAGCCCCGGCTCGGTCAAGGCGGTCTTCGACATCGACCTGCCGCGCCCGCGCGGCGCGGTCCAGGAGATCCGCTTCCAGCCCCGCTTCATCGAACTTCAGCACCAGATCTGGGACTGCCTGCGTGAAGAGGTGGAGCGCGCCTACGCACGCACCGCAGGAGGTACGGCATGAGTACGACGTCCGCTGTTTCCACCGCTCCGGCCGCGAACGCCTCCCAGGTCTCGGCCGCGGCCGCCGCGCGGAGCGCCGTCCGGCGGCGCACCGCGCTGGTGTGGGCGGGGCGCATCGGGCTCGCGGTCTTCGTCCTCGGTGGCTGGCAGGCTTTCACCGCCTGGGGGATCGTCGACCCGTTCTTCTTCGGGCAGCCGTCCGGCATCGCCAAGCGGCTGGTCGACCTCTTCCGGCACGGCACCGAGTTCGGGTCTTTCTACTCGAACATCTGGACAACGATCCAGGAGGCGCTCGTCGGCTTCGCCCTCGGGGCCGTCACCGGAGTGGTCTTCGGCGTCGCGCTCGGCCAGAGCCGCTTCCTCGCCGACGTGCTCGGCCCCTACATCAAGATGGTCAACGCGATCCCCCGTATCGTCCTCGGCTCGATCTTCATCGTCGCGTTCGGCATCGGCGTGCTGCCGAAGATCCTGCTCGCCGCGGTGCTGGTGTTCTTCATCGTCTTCTTCAACGCCTTCCAGGGCGTCCGCGAGGTCGACCGCAACATCCTCGCCAACACCAGGGTCCTCGGCGCCTCGCAGCTGCAGATCATCCGGCACGTCACCGTGCCCTCGGCACTCACCTGGATCATCGCCAGCCTGCACAGCGCCTTCGGCTTCGCCATCGTCGGCGCGCTGGTCGGCGAAGTGCTCGGCGCGCAGAGCGGCCTCGGCCTGGTCATCAAGACCGCGCAGAACAACTTCGACCCCAACGGCGTGTTCGCCACGATGCTCGTCATCTCGGTCATCGTGCTCGGCGCCGAGTGGCTGATCGGCAAGCTCGAACACCGGCTGCTGTCCTGGCGCCCGCCGGCCCCGACCGAGGCCGCCAACACCATCTGACGCCCCCTCCCCTGCTTCGTCCCAGTACCCTCAGCAAAGGAATGTGGTCAGCCATGTCCAGACGACTCGTCGCCGTCGCCGCGTCCGTCCTCACCGTTCTCGCCCTCGGCGCCACCAGCGCCTGTTCCGGCAACTCCTCCGCCTCGACCGGCGGTTCGGGCTCCACACCGACCGTCAAGCTCATGGCCGGCGGCCTCGACAAGCAGATCTACCTGCCCTACCAGCTCGCCCAGCAGCTCGGTTTCTACAAGAAGTACGGCGTCAACGTGCAGTTGAGCACCGAGCAGGACGGCGGCGTGGGCGCCGAGGAGGCCATGGCCTCGGGGCAGGTGGACATGGCGGGCGCCTGGTACAACCACACGATCGAGTTCCAGGCGAAGGGCAAGGCCGTCGAGGACGTCGTACAGCTCTCCGGCGCGCCGGGCGAGCGCGAGATGTGCACCAGCAAGTCGGGCGTCCACTCGGCCGCCGACTTCAAGGGCAAGACCCTCGGCGTCACCGACCTGGGGTCGGGCACCGACACCCTCACCCAGTTCCTGGCCGCCAAGAAGGGCATAAAGACCAGCCAGTTCCACCGGATCGGGGTCGGCGCGGGCTCCACCGCCATCGCCGCACTGCAGAACGGCAAGGTCGACTGCGTGATGACCACACAGCCGACCGTGGCCGCGATCCAGAAGAAGGGCGTCGGTACCTCCGCGATCGACCTGGCCACCACGGACGGCGCCACGGCGGCGATGGGCGGTGCCTATCCCGCCGCCAGCGTGCTCGCCCGCACCGACTGGGTGAACTCGCACAAGGCCACGGTGCAGAAGGTCGTCGACGCGCTCGTCGCCACCATGCACTGGATCAACGCCCACAGCGCGGCCGACATCGCGAACAAGCTCCCGGCGTCGTTCGTGTCGAACCAGCTGGTGACCAAGGCCGACTACATCTCGGCCCTGAACGAGGACAAGGGACAGTTCCTCCCGGACGGTCTCATGCCGGCCGGCGGCCCGAAGACCTCCCTGGCGACGGAGAAGCTGGTCGGCAACGTGAAGGGGGCAGTGGACCTCGGCAAGACGTTCACCAACGACTTCGCCGTCCAGGCCAACAAGACCGAGGGCTTCAAGACGACCACGACCCCGGCCGGCCCGAACGGCTGAGCCTGCGCCCTGGCCGAGGCCGCCCAGCTGATCGCCAGTTGGGCGGCCGTCCGGCTTTCCCTGCCGAACGGGTCGGCCATTCCTGAACGCCGGACCACCCTCTTATGACGCTCTCACCTCATCTGGACGAACCTGGAGTGCCCATCTCACCTCTACATGATGTAGTAGCTGAGTATGGAGAAGGTGGACATGGCCGCCCATACCGTCGACACGGGAGTGCGGCGGCGCTACACACGCCCGCCCAGCGCCGGCCGGCCACGGGCTTCCGACGACGCGGACAACCCCCAGCAGTGGCACCGGGGCATGACGCTGATCGGGACGATCAGCCTGTTCATCGGTACCCGCTCGGCCTGGACCCAGGCGATGCTCTCCGATCCGCCCGTCGCCGCGGTCATCTCCGTCTGTTACGCCGGGATCCTCGTATGCGGGGTACTCGCACTCGCCGTACGAGGTCGTCGGGCCCTGGTCCGGGTGGACGCCGGAGTTCTCGTCCTCGCGGTGGCCCTGGTGATCTGCGGTTACTGGCTGAACCACATCGGCACCGACGAGGGCGTACTGACCGCACAGGCCGCGAACCAGATCACGCACGGCCGCCCCGTCTACGGACAGCCCTGGCCCTGGCTGTTCGGCACGTCCAATTCCGGCCTGACCAAGACGATGTCCGGTTCGGCGGACTACACGTACGGCTATCCCCCGCTGACCGCCCTGCTCGCCGCACCGGTCCGCGCCCTCCTGCACACGTCGGCAGCCGCCACCCTGGTCACCACGGGGGCGCTCATCGCCGGAACGGTCATGCTGTGGCTCCTGCTACCCGCCCCGTGGCGGTCGGCGGCCACCGCCGTGTGCCTCGGCTTCGGCACCCTCCCCGGCTACGCCCGCTCCGGCTACCCGGCGATCGTCGCCCTGGCCCTGCTGATCCCGGTGACGGTCTACTGGCCGACCACCGGAGCGGGCGGACGCCTGGGACGGAGCGGGGCGCTGCGGGCCGGGTGTCTGGGGGCCGCCTGCGCCGCCCAGCAACTGGCCTGGTTCTTCGCCCCGTTCCTCCTGATCGGCCTGTACGCGGTACGGCGCGGCGAACTCGGGGCCCGCCCCGCGGCGGCCGTGCTGGGCCGTTTCGCCGGGGTCGCGGCCCTGACGTGGGCCGCAGTGAACGCCTACTTCGCCGCGCAGGGCTTCTCCGCCTGGCTGCACGGACTGCTGCTGCCCCTCACCCAGAAGGCGATCCTGCACGGCCAGGGCCTGATGGGCATCTCCTACTACTTCACCGACGGCAGCAGCCGCCTCGACTACTACTCCTACGCCAGCGAGCTGCTCCTCGTCGGCCTGCTCGCCGCGACCCTGCTGTTCGCCCGCCGTCTGGGAACCGCGCTGACCGTCCTGCCCTGGCTGTCCTTCTACCTCGCCACCCGTTCCCAGGACGGCTACTTCCTGATGATGACCCCACTGTGGCTGGCCGCCGCCGCGACGGTCCCCGCCTCGGCCCTGGCCCACGCCTGGCAGCCCCGTATCCCCCGCCTCACCGGCCGCCCCGCCAAGGCCGCCGTGGCGTTGGCGCTGGTGACCCCGGCACTGCTGTGCGCCTGCATCGCCGCCGCCAGCCCGCCGCCCCTGCGTATGACCCTCACCACTCACCTCTCCGGCCGGTCTCACCGCGCCGTCACCTCCGTCACGGTGCGCGCGGCCAACACCACCGGCACCGCCCTCACCCCGCACTTCGCCAGCCGCCTCGGCCAGGGCGCCTCCGGCTGGTGGACCATCACCTCGGGCCCCGCCACCCTCGCCCCGCACAGCACGGCCGTGTACGTCGTACGACCGGCCGGCGGCCACCGCGCCCTGCCCGGCGCGAATCGACGCCTGTACCTCATCGCCGTCACCGGAACACCCATGACGATCAGCACCGCACGCATCGAGGGCACCGCGTAGCCCGGAGTCGGCGAGGGTCAGGCAGACGGGGAACTCGGCGTCGGCCGGGGAATCGGCGATTCACAGACGGATGCCGTGGGCGGTGACCGTGCGCACGACCGGCTGGCGCCCCCTGGCCGGGCGACGTCCTACGAAGGTCGCGGGGCGGGGCGCCGACGCTCCTGGAGATGGGCGTACCCCGTCAAGCCGATCAGGCCCGTCAGGAGTACGGCCGACGAGCCCGCCGTGCCGAGGTCGAGGCCGCCCTTGGCGACCGGCTTGGTCAGGAAGTCACCGGCGGTGGCGCCGAGCTGACGGGTCAGCACGAACGCGATCCACAACAGCAGCACGTTCGGCACCGCGGGCACCTTCATCAGCGCGACGAGCACCAGCAGCACGCCCGTCACCAGCGCGGCCCCGCCGGCGTAGCCGAGGCCCGAGCTGTCGGAGAGGAAGTCGCCCATGGAGGTGCCGAGGGTGTTGGCGACGAGGATCGCCGACCAGAACAGCGCCTCCCCGCGGAAACTGACGATGTCGCGGATGACGAACGTCATCCCGGTCGGCTTCCACACGGCGAAGACGACGCCCAGGATCGAGATCAGGATCGCCGCGCCGGCCGGATAGCCGAGGCCGAAACCCTGCGGTCCCCAGCCCAGTGAAGTCGCGCCCTTCGCAAGGTACTTGGTGCCGGCGTCGCGGTTCATGAAGTCGGACATCGTGGTGCCGGCCATGCCGAGCTTCAGGTTCCTGAACGCCTCCCGTGCTGCTCAGGCCGCCTGTCCCGCGACGGGCTCGCGGTCGATGACGTCCTTGCGGGTCACCGTCAGATACACCACCATGCCGAGAATGACCGCGAGGAAGAGGACGCTCGTGACGACGGTGCCGAGGCCGAGGCCGCCGTCACCGGTCGGCTGGGAGAGGTAGTCGCCGATCGAGGCGCCCAGCGGACGGGTGAGGACGTAGGCGATCCAGAAGCTCCACACCGCGTCCAGGCCGAGGGCGAAGTGGGCGATGCCCACAGCGGCGATGGCCAGGGCGAACAGGACCGCCGAGAGCCAGTAGCCGAGGTTCATGCGCTCGGAGACCAGGTCACCGGCCGCCGTGCCCAGCGCGAAGGTGAACAGCACGGCCAGCCAGTAGAAGGACTCCCGGCCGGTGGTGTCGATGCTGTGGATCGACAGGGTCCGCTCCCGCCGGTACCAGACGACGAACACGACGGCGAGAATGATCCCGAACACCGTGGTGGTCGTCTCCAGCGGGACGCCCATATTGTCGGTCAGGTTGTCGCTGATCAGAGTGCCGACCACGCTGATCAGGGCCACGGCGAGCCAGTACACGCCCGCGCGGTAGGCGGTCGTGCGGAACTGGACGACCGTTGGCGTCCCGTTCGGCTTCCGGTGTTTCGGACAGTTCGTAGGTCATGAGACACGACCGTGCCAGTGGATACCTGAACGCATCCTGACTGCGCGTGCTGATCACCTGTCCCACACGTACCGTCCGAGAAGGATGCCCTCATGTACATCCACCTGTCCCACCTGCGCATATCGGCGTCCCGTCCCGCCCCTGCCCTCGTGACGGAAGAAGGCCGCCGTGAACCCTCCCGCTGTTTCCCACTCGCCTGTTGACCGTGCGACGAACTGGCTGCGCCGTCGGCTCGGCCGCGCCGTCCTCGTCTCCTACGTCACCGCTCTGCTCCTGCCGGGGGCGGGCCTGTGGTTGCGCAGCCCGCACGCCGTGCCGCTGGGCGGACCGGCCCACCTGACACTGCGCACCACCTCGCTCCTGCTGTCCCTGGTGCTGTTCTCGGCCGGGCTCCAGGTACCCGTCCGCGCACTCGGCCGCGTGCTACGGCGTCCCAAGGCCATGCTGGCCGGACTCGCACTGCATCTGGCGATTCCGCTGCTCGTCGTGCCGTTCGTCGCCTTCCTGCTGCGCGGCACCCCCGACTCCGACGGCGGCAGCGGACTGCTCACCGCGATGATCCTGATCGTGGCCATGCCCGTGGCCGCCGGCGCCACCGTATGGACCAGCAAGGGCGAGGGGGACCAGCCGACCATGGTCGGACTCGTCCTCGCCTCCACCCTGCTCAGTCCCCTCACCACACCACTCCTGCTGGCGGCTCTGGCACCGCTGCTCAGCGGCGGCTACGCACAGACGCTCACCAGCACGAGCGGCTCCGCCCACAGCGGATTCACTCTCGCCACCGTTGTCCTGCCCTGCGCCGCAGGCCTCCTGTGCGCGCTCGTGCTGCCGCCGTCGTGGCAGGGCCGTCTCCTGCGGGTCGTGGTGCCCTCGGCCCTGGCCGGCTCGCTGGTTCTGACCTACGTCAACGCCAGCGGCGCCCTCGGTTCCTTCCTGGCCCACCCGCGTCCGCTGCTGTTCGCCGCCGCCCTCGCCGTGGCCGCCCTGGTGTGCGCGCTGTCCTTCGTGCTGGGCCGTCTGGCCGCCCGCGTCCTGCGGCTGGACGCTCCGGTGGCCTCGTCGCTGACCCTGGCCTGCGGCATGAACAACAGCAGCGCGAGCGCGGTACTGATCACGACCTCGCTGCCCGACAAGCCCCACCTGCTGCTGCCTGTGCTCGCCTACGGGCTGTTGCAGAAAGCGGCCGCCAACCGGGTCGTCGCCAGACTGCGGCCCGCCTCCCCCGCGGTCTCCTAGCGCGTCATGCTCCACCAGATCCGCAGCGGACACTCGTACGCGAAGATCACAAGATCACCACCTGCACCCCGTCCCGGAGCTGGAACTGACCGAACCGGTCGACCGGGCCGCAGGGGACGTGCCCTTCGGCTTCACCGCCGCGAGACGTGCCCGCTGTGGAGCCGCCTTACAAGCTCTGGGTTGCCGGGGCCGGCTCTCCCTCGGCGGCGGAGGAACGCCTGCGGCGCCGGAGGGCGGGCAGGGGTGGCGGGGTGAGGAAGCCCTCGGCGCGGGCGCCGGCCAGGCCGATGCGGGGGATGTCGCCGCTCTTGGCGAACAGCAGGAAGCGGGGCTCCCACACGGGCCGGTACTTGGCGTTGGCGCGGTAGAGCGACTCGATCTGCCACCAGCGGGAGAAGAAGGTGAGCATCGAGCGCCACAGCCGCAGTACCGGGCCCGCGCCGAGGCGCGCGCCGCGTTCGAAGACCGAGCGGAACATGGCGAAGTTCAGCGACACCCGCCGTACGCCCAACTCCTTCGCGCGCAGCAGCAGTTCAACGACCATGAACTCCATCAGGCCGTTCTCGCAGGCGCGTTCCCGGCGCATCAGGTCCAGGGAGAGGCCGTCCTCGCCCCAGGGGACGAAGCTGAGCAGGGCGCGCGGTTCGCCGTCGGCGTCGCGGCATTCCAGCATCACGCAGCGGCCGTCGCCGGGGTCGCCGAGCCGTCCCAGCGCCATGGAGAAGCCGCGTTCGGTCGGTCCGTCGCGCCAGTGGTCGGCCTTGTCGATCAGCAGCGCCATCTCGTCGTCCGTGATGTCCTCGTGGGGTCGGACGCGCACCGTGTATCCGGCCCGGTGCACCCGGTTGTGCGCCTGCCGTACGGCCCGCATGGCACGTCCTTCGAGGGCGAAGTCGGCGATCTCCACGATGGCCTCGTCGCCCAGTTCAAGGGCGTCCAGCCCATGCCGGGCGTAGATGGTGCCGGCCTCCTCGCTCGCGCCCATCACCGCCGGGGTCCAGGCGTGCCGGCGGGCCTCTTCCAGCCACGCGTCGATGGCGCCGGGCCATGCCTCGGGGTCGCCGATGGGGTCGCCGGAGGCCAGGCTGACGCCGCCGACCACCCGGTAGGTGACAGCCGCTTTGCCGCTGGGCGAGAAGATGGCGGCCTTGTCGCGGCGCAGGGCGAAGTAGCCGAGGGAGTCTCGCTCACCGTGCCGGGCCAGCAGGTCGCGCAGCCGCTGTTCGTCGTCCTCGCCCAGCAGGGCGCGGCCACGCGGGGCACGGAAGCAGGCGTACAGGACGAGCAGGAAGGTGGCTGCGATCAGGATGTTGATGAGGATGTCGACCCAGCGCGGCGCGTGCACGGCGTCGACGCGGTCGGCGAGCGGACCGACGCTGATGCCGCGCAGCAGGGTGTAGGCGATCTCGTCGGTCAGCGTGGCGCCCGGCAGCTTGTTGGTGGCGGCGACCAGCAGCGTGCCGATCGTGCCGCTGACGAGGAGACCGCCCGCTCCCGCGGCGAGGGCCAGCTTCGGGTTGGAACGGTCCCCGACGGCCTTGAACTCCCCGCGCCCGACCAGCAGCGCGGCCACGAACAGGCCGGTGAGAAGCAGGGAGCCCCAGTTGGTGACGTGCTCGCGGTACGCCTCCTGGGTCATGGCCAGCGTGTACAGCGCGAACAGCCCGCCGGCCAGCAGCAGGTTGAAGATCCACGCGGCCCGTTTGCGGCGCCGCATCACCACGGCGAGGAAGAGTGCCAGCGCCGCCGAGATGAGACCGGCGGTGGCCAGATAAGGGGTGAAGTACTCACCGACGTTGTGCTCTTGGACCTCGTCGCGGAACGACAGCGAGACCACCGCGGCCAGGTTGAGCACGGCGAGCAGCCTCAGATACCAGACCGTGGCCGAGGCCGCGCCCCCGCGCAGCCGTGTACGGGGGCGCGGTGACCCGGCCGGGGAGGGAACGCGGTCCGTGGGCGTGTGCTGTCGGAGGTTCGAGGGCGAGAGGTGTGCGGGCACCGTGGGAGTTCACCTCGGAGGGAGGCCGGGGTCACCGGCGTGGACGGGGACGGAAGAAGGGCTGAGCCGGCGGGTTCGGATACGAGGATCTGACGCATGACCTGGGCCGTTCGCTCGGCGGCGTATCGTACGGCTTCCCACGCGCCGAGGTCGTCGCCGCCATGGCGTCTGATGTCACCGCTACTCCTCCCGCGCGCAGGCGATCGACAAGTTGTCCGAGACCGTGCAGTACAGCTGCACCCGCACCCCGGCCGCATGCTGCGCCGGGCAGAGGAAGACGTTCTTCTCGCCGCTGATGCCGTCCGGATGCCTGCCCACGCGTAACGGCTCTCCCTCCGTCCCCGCGTCCAGGTAGAGATCCCAGATCCAGTCCCGTGCGGTGCACGCGGTGGCGAGGGCGTCCAGCGGAATCCGTACCTGGAACCGGCCACCGTAACCGTCGGCGGGCAGCCGCATCTCGGCGTGGCCTCCATCGCGGGCCTGAAGTATGAGGGTGGCCTGGTCAACGCCGATTCCGACCAGGGACAGCCGCAGCACGATCCCTCCCCGGCGCGGCCGGACCTCGTCCACCTCGGCGATGCGCTCCGGGTGCATGCGCGTTAATTTGACCACGTTCAGCCCGACCCCTGCCATAGACCCTACAGCCTGTAGGGTATCGAGCACCCTGCATGCAGTCGAGCACGAGGGACGGATGATGACCAGGCCCTTGCACACCGTGGGGTTGCACCCCACCGACGGCCACGAGCCGGCACTCGCACCGGCCACGGGCCGGGACCGGAAGGGCCAGTGGTGGCTGGCAGCGGTGGCGGGCGCCTTCGTCCTGGCCCAATTGACAGTCGTGCGACCGGGGATGGGGCTGGGCTGGGACGAGTCGGTGTACGTCAGCCAGGTCAGCTCCCACGCCCCGGCGTCGTTCTTCAGCGCCCCGCGCGCCCGCGGCATCTCGCTGCTGGTGGCACCGGTCGCCGGATGGTCGTCGTCCACCCCGCTCCTGCGGGTCTACCTGGCACTGCTGTCGGGCCTCGGGCTGTTCGTGGCGCTGCGCGTCTGGCGCGGCCTGTTCCCGGTCCGGGTACTCACGCTGGGCGGCGCACTGTTCGCGAGCCTGTGGGTGACCGTCTTCTACGGCCCTCAGGCCATGCCCAACTACTGGGTGGCGGTCGGCGCCCTGACAGGTGTCGGCTGCTTCCTGCAGGCCCAGACCGACCGCACCCGGCGTGGGCCGGTGTGGGGGCTGGCGGCAAGTGCCCTGCTGATGGCGTGGATGCGGCCCACGGACGCGGTGTGGGTGGCCTTGCCGCTGCTCTTCGCCCTGGTGGTTCTTCGCCAGTGGCGGCACGCGCGGCTGCTCATCGCTCTGGCGGGTGGCCTGGTGGCCGGGGCGGCCGAATGGGTGATAGAGGCGTACGTCCGCTTTGGTGGGCTGAGTCAGCGGCTGTCCGAGGGATCCGACATCCAGGGCGGTCTGGGCTGGCACATCGCCATCGGTGACCAACTGCGCAGCCTGAGCGGGCGTTCGCTGTGCCGCCCGTGCACCGGCGCGATGCCGAACCCCGTGGTGACGGCCTGGTGGTTCGCCCTGCCGGTGCTGGCGGCGATCGGGCTGGCAGTCGCCGTGCGGGGTCGGCGTACGCCGTCCACCGCGCTGCCGTTGGCCTGCGCGGTGACGGCGGCGATCCCGTATCTGTTCCTCATCGGCTACGCCGCGCCCCGCTTCCTACTGCCCACCTACGCACTGCTGGCCATCCCGGTCGCCGACGCGCTCGTCTGGCTGGTCACCGCGCCGGGCCGGGCCTGGCGGCCGGTCGCCGTGACGCTGGTGGCAGTGGGCCTTGCCGGGCATCTGGCGGTGCAGTACGCGGTGCTGGCACACACCGTCCGGCGCACCACCGCCGACCACGAGACTTGGGAACGCACGTCCGCCGCGCTGCGCCGACTGGGTTTACGCCCGCCCTGCCTGCTCACCGGGCCCTCGACCATCCCGATCGCCTTCTCCGCCGGGTGCGCCTCCGCCAGTACCGATGGCCCCAACGCCAACACCGACGCTACGGGCATCGCCCAGGCGGCCCAGCGGATGCCGGTCGCGGTCCTCACCACCGGCGCGACCCGTCCGCCGTCCTACGCACGCGGCTGGAGACTCGTCCGGCTGGACGGTGCCGTGTACGCCTACATCGCCCCCACCGCACTACGAGATCGCGTCACCTGACCGCTTCGCCCCGGGCCCGGTCCTCGCGGGTCGACGCGTCCACCGGCACACGGCCACCACGCTCCTCGCGCCGTCCGCCACGGCTGTGCTCGCGACCCGGCACTGGGCTGTCATCGACGCCGGGACCGCCAACAGGGCACGGTCAGCGAGCCGCCGGCCACTCTGCTCCCCAGGGCTGGTGGTGCTGGGTGTACCTGTGCGCCTGACGATTCTGTGACCCTCAGCCTTGCACCCGGAACACCCAGGTGCGGTAGGACCAGAAGCGGAAGGCGGTCGCGCAAGCGATCCCCGCGATCTTGAAGAGGTTGCTCTCAAGAGCCGAGTCCCAGCCGAAGCCGTACGTTGCGACGTACAGCACCCCGTTCTCGATCACCAGGCCGACGACGCTGAAGAGACAGAAGAGAGCGAACTCCACGGCACGGCCCTGAAGGTCCCGGTGCCGATAGGCGAAATACCGGAAACCCAGGTAGTTGAAGACTATCGCCACGCTGGTCGCGATGATGCTGCATCGCACCACGGGCAGGGACGTCACCGCTCGGCTGACGTTGAACACGACGAGATTGACCCCGACGCCCAGCCCGCCGACGGCACCGAACCTGACGACCTCCCGAAGCAGCGCGGAATGCTCCGTGCGCTTCGTGTCTGTCTCATCCGCTGTGTTCACCGGACGCGGAGTCCTCCAGAGATTCGGGTTTCGCGCGGTCGTGCTCAGCGAGCGGGGTGCCGAACCTCATAGATCTTCCGACACCACGAAGCGTTCTCGGGCTGATCCACAGGTCCGCACGTCCCAGAACACACACCGGTCATCAGGCTTGGCCGTGACCGTGCGGACGGTCCGGTCGGCTGCCGGAGCGCCTCACCAGGTCCGGTGTGACTCGCCGAGTTGCCGATAGAAGGTCGGCCACGACCGCCGCGGGCACATCCGCAGATGCGCCTTGGAAGGACACAGGATCAGCCGGAACTCCATGAGCATCCTCCCTTGGCGTGATCTTCCGTGGCACGGTATCGCGGACGTCTGCGCGGGACGGTGATGTCGCGCCCGCATGCCCGGCAGGCGTCGTTCGAGGGGGCAGCCGTTTTCGAGCGTGAGGGTGCGGAGGCGTGTGAGGACGGCGACCAGGCGCCTGGGCCGAGCACCGGTCTTCACGTCGGCCCGCAGGCGCCATGGCTCCCCCACTCCTCGGACTTGCTGTCGGCCGCGGGTGCGTGGGGGCGGGCCGGGTACGCCAACTGATCGTACCGGCGTCCTCAGCCGCTGCCGGCCCCTGCCTCGTCTCCGGTCCCGTCCTGACGGACCGGCACCAGCACGGTGAACATGGTGGGACGGCGGCCGGTCAGGGAGAGTCTGCCGCCGAGGGTGACGGTGAGGTCCCGGGCCAGGGCGAGGCCGATGCCCTCTCCCTCTCCGTCACCGGTGTGGCCGCGCTCGAAGGGCCGGGTCGTCTCGATGGCGCCCTCGTCGGCGACGTCGAAGGCGAGGGCGTCACCGAGGTCCCGGACCGTGAGGCGGACCGTGCCCCGGCCGTGCACGCGCGCGTTGTCCAGCAGGATGCCGAGGATCTCGGCGACCGGGGCACCGGGGACGCGGGCGTCGCACGGCGTGTCACTCGTGGTGCACAGCAGTCGCCTGCCGTCGCGGGCGAACAACCCGTGCCAGTGGTCCTCGGTCTCCCCCATCAGCCGTGCGACCGGCACGGACGGGGCCCGAGTGCCGGGCACGCCGGGGGAACGGGACAGCCGCAGCACCTCCTCCACCGTGCCGTGCAGGCGACGGGTGGTGGCCAGCGCCTCCTCCAAGGCGGGGCGCAGCAGGGCGTCGTCGTCCTGGGCGAGGCCCGCCTCCAGGGTGAGCTGCAGTCCGGTCAGCGGGGTGCGCAGCTGGTGGGAGGCGTTGTCGGTGAAGTCCCGTTCGTGGCGCAGGAGTTCGGTGAGGCTGTGCAGCATCTCGTTGTGGGTGCGGGCGACCTGGTCGATCTCGGCGATGCTGCTGGGTGTGGCGCGTGCGCTCAGGTCGCCGGCGGTGACGGCCCGGCTGTGGCGGGAGAGGTCCTCCAACGGGGCGGCCAGCACCCGCGCCTGGCGGCGGGCGACCAGGACCGCCACGGTCAGGGCGAGGGCGCAGGCACAGGCGAGGACGGCCCACACGGCGAGGACGCGTGCGCGTACGGCGTCGGTGGTCGAGGAGGCGCGTACGACGCCGATGACCTGCTCGGCGTGCGACACCGGCACGGTGACGGTGAGGTCACCGCCCGAGTGACCGCGCACCACCGTCGCGCCGAGGGCCCGCCGCACCGCCGCGTCACCGGTCCTGGGGCCGCTGCCCGCCCGCAGGCGCAGGTGGGTGTCGTACAGGCCGAGGCGCCCTCCGGCCGGCGGGGCGGGCAGTTCGACCGGATCGCCGGTCGTGTAGTCCGGGCTGACCCGCACGGCACCCGACAGAGCCGCGCGCTCCAGGGTGTCGCGCTGGTCCGCGTAGAGGGACGACCTGATGGCCAGGGCCAGCGGGACGGCGAGGAGGACCACGGCGACCAGGGCGGCGGTGAGGGCGACGCGCACCACACGCTGTCTCATGCCCTCATCCTGCGGGCCGCCGGCCTGCCCGGAGGCGGTGCGCCACGCGCTTTTGCCGTCGTCTAACCCTCGGCGTGCCGGGCGTTAACCGGCCGCCTCCTAGCGTCGGTGCCATGACCGATCCCCGGTCGCAGGCTTTCCGGGAGGGCAGTGGCCATGGCTCCTGTACGCACATCCGCCGCCGTAGGACTGGCCCTGGTCGCGGCGGTGATCACCGGCTGTTCGGGCTCCGGCTCGCACTCGGGGTCCGCTACGTCCGCCGCCCCGGCCGGCGGGGGCAACGCCAGGGCGACCCCTGCGCCCACCGAGTCGAATCCGCCCGGCGACATCCCCGACAACCAGGTGTACGTGGCGTACCGGCCCGCCGGCGGTTTCACCGGTTTCACGGTGAAGGTGCCCGAGGGCTGGGCCCGTACCGGGCAGGGCGCCACGACCGTGTTCACGGACAAGCTGAACACCGTCCGCGTCACCACGGCCACCGCCTCCGCGGCGCCCACGGTCGGCTCCGTCACGAACACCGTCGTGCCCCAACTCAAGACGCAGGTACCGAAGTTCGCGGGGCCGAAGGTGACCGAGGTGACCCGGCACGCCGGCCATGTCGTCCGGCTGACCTACCAGGGCGACTCCGCCAAGGACCCGGTCACCGGCAAGGTGGTGCGGGACGCGTTCGAGCGGTACGCCTTCTACCGGCAGGGGCATGAGGTGGACCTGACCCTGTCCGGGCCGGTCAACGCCGACAACGTCGACCCGTGGCGGATCGTCAGCGACTCCTTCGCGTGGCGGTGACCGTCATGCCCACCCGGTCGCACGACGACGACGCGCTCACCGCCCGCGAGTTGTACCGCTTCTACCGTGCGGGCGAGGAGGAGACCCTGGCCCTGCGCGGAGTGTCGCTGACGGTGCGGCGCGGCGAGACGGTCGCCGTCGTCGGCCCCTCGGGAGCGGGCAAGTCCACCCTGCTGGCGTGCCTGGCCGGACTCGACGAACCCTCCGGCGGCGACGTCCATGTGGACGGTGTCCGCATCAGCCACCGGCCGGAGACCGAGCGGGCCCGGCTGCGCGCCCGCCACATCGGCGTCCTGCTCCAGAGCCGCAACCTGCTGCCGCACCTGACCGTGCGGGACAACATCCGCCTGGCCCAGCGGGCCGTGCGCGGCCGTCCCGCTGTCGCGGCCGAGGCGCTGCTGGCGCAGGTGGGGCTGGGTCAGCGGACCCGCGCCCTGCCGCGGCAGCTGTCCGGCGGTGAACTGGCACGCGCCGGACTGGCCGTGGCCGTCGCGAACTCCCCCGCCGTACTGCTGGCCGACGAACCGACCGGTGAACTCGACGGCGGCACCGAGCAGTTGGTGCTGCGGATGGTGCGGGAGCGGGCCGCGGACGGCTGTGCGGTGCTGATCGTCACGCACAGCGCGGAGGCCGTCCGGATCGCCGACCGGGTGATCACCCTGACCGACGGACGGGCACGGGAGACACGGGTGGTGACCGATGTCCGACACTGACATCCTCGTCGTCTGCGAGGACGCGGCACTGACCTTCGGACGGGGCCCGACGGCGGTGGTGGCCGTGCACGGGGCCGACCTGAGCGTCCGGCGCGGCGACCGGCTGGCGATCGTGGGCCCGTCCGGGTCGGGGAAGTCGTCCCTGCTGCATCTGCTGGCCGGGCTCGAACGCCCCACCAGCGGCGCCGTCTCCTGGCCCGGCCTCGGCGGGAGCGCCGACATCGGGCTGGTGTTCCAGGCCGACAGCCTCGTCCCCGCCCTGGACGTCGCGGAGAACACCGCTCTTCCCCTCGTCCTCGCCGGCCGGCCGGAGGCACAGACACATCGTCCGGTCGCCGAGGCCCTCGGTCTGGTCGGGGCGGCCGACCTCGCCGACCGGCTGCCCGAGGAGATCTCCGGCGGCCAGGCCCAGCGGGTCGCCGTGGCCCGCGTACTCGCCCAGGAACCACGCCTGATCCTCGCCGACGAGCCCACCGGCCGCCTCGACCACGCCACGGGCGCCCGCGTCCTGGACGCCCTGCTGACAGCGGCGGACCGCACGGGCGCCGCCCTCGTCGTCACGACCCACGACCGCGCCGTCGCCGCCCGGCTCACCGTCCGGCGGGCCATGCGCGACGGACGGCTGCTCGCACCGGAGGACACGCCATGATCACCTCGTGGGCCAGGAGTCTGGCACGCCATCGCGCCGGACGGCTGCTGGCGGCCATGACCGGCATCGCGCTCGCCGTCGCCCTGGTCGCCGCCCTCGGCTCCTTCCTCACCGCCTCGAAGGCGACCATGACCCAGCGCGCCGTCCGCTCCGTCGCCGTGGACTGGCAGGTCGAGGTGCAGCCCGGCGCGGACCCCAACTCCGTTCTGCGGCAGGTCCGCACCGACCCCGGCACCCGGGCCGCCGTCCCGGTCGGATACGCCCGCACCACCGGCTTCACCGCCCGGGTGCAGGGCAGCACCCAGACCACGGGCCCCGGCATGGCCCTCGGCCTGCCACCCGGCTACCGCCACCTGTTCCCCGACGGGATGCGCACTCTCTCCGGCCCGCCCACCGGCGTGCTGCTCGCCCAGCAGACCGCCTCCAACCTGCACGCCGCCCCCGGCGACACCGTCACGATCCAACTGCCGGGCACCGGAGCGCGCCAGGTGCGCGTGGACGGCGTGGTCGACCTTCCCCAGGCCGACTCCCTGTTCCAGAAGGTCGGCGCCCCCACCCAGTCCCAGCCGACCGCACCCCCCGACAACGTCATCCTCCTGCCCGCCGCCCGGTTCACCTCCCTCACCCGCGGCGCCACCGCCCTCACCACCCAGATCCACGTCGCCCGCGACGCCGGCCTGCCCGCCGACCCGGCCGCCGCCTTCAGCACCGTGACCGGCGCGGCCCACCACCTCGAAGCCAAGACCGCGGGCGGCGCCCTGGTCGGCGACAACCTCGGCGCCGCCCTCGACTCCGCCCGCCAGGACGCCCTCTACGCCCAGATCCTCTTCCTCTTCCTCGGCGTACCCGGCGCCGTACTGGCCGCCGCGCTGACCGCCGCGGTCGCCTCGGCGGGCGGCCAACGGCGCCGCCAGGAACAGGGGTTGCTGCGGCTGCGCGGGCTGCGCCCCCGTCAGATCACCACGCTCGCGGGCCTGGAAGCCGCACTCGTGGGCGGCGTGGGCGGAGCCGCCGGCCTGGGCATCGCGGCACTGACCGGACGCCTCGCCTTCGGCGCCGCCTCCTTCGGCGCGAACGCGGCCAGTTGGGTCATCTGGTACGGCATCGCCTTCGTCCTCGGCGCCGCCGTGGCGGCCTGCGCCGTCCTCGTCCCCGCCCTGCGCGACCTGCGCTCGGTGACCGTCGCCGACACCCGCAAGGAGACCGGCGTCCGCGCCACCCGCTCGCCCTGGTGGATGCGCTACGGCCTCGACTTCGCCCTCCTCATCGGCTCGTGGCTGGTCTTCCGCGCCTCCTCCGGCAACCAGTACGCCCTCGTCCTCGCCCCCGAAGGCGTGCCCACCCTCTCCGTCTCCTACTGGGCCTTCCTCGGCCCGGCCCTGCTGTGGATCGGCGCTGCCCTGCTGCTGTGGCGCCTGACCCTGCTCGCCCTCACCCACGGCCGCCCGGCCCTGGCCCGCCTGGCCCGCCCGCTGACCGCCACCCTCGCCGGCACCACGGCCGCCGTACTGTGCCGGCGCCGCCGCCCACTGGCCCGCTCCGTGGTGCTGCTCGCCCTCGCGGTGTCCTTCGCCCTCTCCACCGCCGTCTTCAACGCCACCTACCACCAGCAGGCCGAGGCCGACGCCCGGCTGACCAACGGCGCCGACGTGACCGTCACCGAACCCCCCGGCGCCCACGTCCCGCCCGGCGCCGCGAGCACGCTGAAGGTCCCCGGCGTGCGGCACGTCGAGCCCGTCCAGCACCGCTTCGCCTACGTCGGCTCCGACCTCCAGGACCTCTACGGCGTCCGCCCTGACACCATCGCCCACGCCACCTCGCTCCAGGACGCCTACTTCGCCGGCGGCACCGCCCACCAGCTCATGCGGCGCCTCGCCCAGCGCCCCGACAACCTCCTGGTCAGCGTGGAGACCGTCCACGACTTCCAGCTCTCCCCCGGCGACACCGTCAACCTCCGCATCCAGGACGCCCGTACCAAGGCCCTGCGTACCGTCCCCTTCCACTACGCCGGAATCGTCAAGGAGTTCCCCACCGCCCCCAAGGACAGCTTCTTCGTCGCCAACGCCGCCTACGTGGCCAAGGCGACCGGCAGCGACGCGGTCGGCGCGTTCCTGCTCGACACCGGCGGCACCCACCAGCAGCAGATCGCCGCCCACCTGCGGACGCAACTCGGCACCAGCGCCACCGTCACCGATCTCACCCAGACCCGCGGCACCGTGGGCACCAGCCTCACCTCCGTCGACCTGGCCGGCCTGACCCGCATCGAACTCGCCTTCGCCGTGCTGCTCGCCGCCGGAGCGGGCGGACTCGTCCTCGCCCTCGGCCTGGCCGAACGCCGCCGTACCTTCGCCATCGCCACCGTGCTGGGCGCGAAACCCGGCCAGCTGCGCGGCATGGTCCTCACCGAGGCCCTGCTGCTGACCGCCGGCGGACTGGCGGGCGGCGCACTCATCGGCTGGGCGCTGTCCGAGATGCTGGTGAAGGTCCTCACCGGCGTCTTCGACCCACCCCCGGCGAGCCTGTCCGTGCCCTCCGGCTACCTGATCCTGACCGCGGGCGCCGCGGTGGCCGCCGTACTGGCCGCCGCCCTCAACGGCATCCGCAGCGCGGGACGCCCGGCCGTCGAGGAACTGCGCGACCTGTGACCGTGCCGGACCGGACCGGCGGACCGCCCGCTTCTAGGCTGTCGCCCATGCGCACGCTCTCCGCCGTCGACCGCAGCCGCCCACGCGTCCTGGTCGTCGAGGACGACGACACCATCGGCCGCCACCTTCACACCGGTCTGCGCGGCAACGGCTACGCACCCACCTGGAGCCGCACCGGCTCCGGCGCCCTGGCCGAGGCCGCGCGGTCGTCGTACGACGTCCTGCTCCTCGACCTGGGCCTGCCCGACATGGACGGCCTCGACGTCGCCCGCGCCCTGCGCGCCCGCCGGCCCGACCTGCTGATCATCATCCTCACCGCGCGCACCGACGACATCGACGTCATCGCCGGGCTGGACGCCGGAGCCGACGACTACCTCGTCAAACCCTTCAGCCTCTCCGTCCTGCTCGCCCGGCTCCGCGCCCACCTGCGCCGCCGCACCGTCGCCGCTCCACCACCGGAACCCGTCCGCCTGGCCGACCTCGTCCTCGACGTCTCCGCCCGCCGCTGCACGCTCCACGACGAGGAAGTCCCGCTCCGCCCCAAGGAGTTCGACCTGCTCTCCGCCCTCGCCGAGCACCCGGGCGAGGCCGTGTCCCGGGAGACCCTGATGGCCGAGGTCTGGGACGAGAACTGGTTCGGCTCCACCAAGACCCTCGACGTCACCATGGCCGGCCTGCGCCGCCACCTCACCGAGGCCGCCGACACCGCGGCCCACGCCGGCAGCCTGCCCCGCATCACCACCCTGCGGGGGCACGGCTACCGCCTGGAACTCTGATGCGTGGTCAACGGCGGTGTAGACGAACCAGAAAGCGAGGACTTCGTTGAGACGGAACCAGCGATAGCCGGCTGCCGGGATCAGAATGATTCGCGGTTGTTGATGCTGAGCACATCCAGGGTGCGTTGTGTCGTGAAGTGACCCCCTCTGCCCTCGCTCGCGTCCTGCTCCGCCAGAACACGGCCGAATGGGACGACAGGATCGGCACCGGCCTCGTCGCGATCTGCGACATCACCGAACTACGCCTGGTGCCCCGTGCCGGACGGTGTCTACCGCCGTTCCCGCAGCGTCCAGGAACAACTCACTGCCGAGGGGGAGCACCGCAGCGCGGGCCCGATCGATCTCCTGGTCGCCGCCGCGGAAGAAGCGGAACTCACCCTCCTCCACTACGACCGCGACTTCGAAACCATCGCCCGCACAACAGGCCGGCCAGTCCGCACGATCGACCTCAAGCAGTAGAGCTCGCGCGGCACCGACGAGCACCGAGCTTCTGAGCGACCCGGGCCGCCTGGCGGTCAGTCCGCGGTGGTATGGGCCGTCTCCCGACACCCGAGGTCACCGGGCAGCACTTCCGGATCCTCGTGTCCAGCCAGCGTCCAGAAATCGACGTCCAGACGCTGGTGACCTCAACCAACGCTGATGGCAGAGGACTCGAACTCGCGAGCAGCGGATTCAGCCCCGTGGCCCAAACTCCTGAATCCGCACGCCTGATGAGACGTTTCCGCAGGTCAGAAGCCTGCACAGTGGGGCGGGTGGGACTCGAACCCACGGCCGACGGATTATGAGTCCTGTCCTTGTGGCCCCTCGATGGCCCCTGAGAGCCTTCGAGACGGACACTCGTCACAGCAGCAGCCGCGTCCGTCCAGTTCAGCCAAGAGGATGGGACTTACGCACGATTTTGTCCACCGGACTGCGCATGAACCTGGGTCACAGCTTGCCGATCGGGTCAGCCGAGGACGTAGGTCTCATCGCCGAAGTCAGCGACGATCTTCAGCTTGCCGCCGAGCGCCTTGACGTAGGCAGCAAGGGTGTCGACCTCGCTGCGCTCCAGTTGGCCCTTCTCGATGCGTGAGACGCGGGCCTGGGTGACACCCATGGCTTCGGCAACCTGGACCTGTGTGGTGTGCTGCCGCTTCCGCAACTCGGCGACGCGGTGCACACGGGAGGCCAGGACCATCGCCTGAGCCCCCTTCTGAATCTGGTCCTTTTCGGCATCGGTGAAGGCGAAATCCTCGGCCAGGTCTCCCCAGGAGACGGCCTGCGGGTCCTTGAGGTGATCCGTCATCATGCCCCGTCCTCTCCATCGATTCGCTTCAGATGCTCCGCGTATGCCTGCTCCGCCTGGGGCACCGCGACGCGGTACCAGCCGGACCAGTTGCCCGCCTTGTCACCGCCGACCAGGATCACGGCCTGGCGGTCCGGGTCGAAAACGAACAGCAACCGCACTTCCGTGGCCCCTGCCGAGCCGGGGCGCAACTCCTTGAGGTTCGACAGCGTCGAGCCCTTGATCGTGCCGACCAGAGGCCCGGCCCAGCGGGTTCAGTCTCACCAAGGCCGCGGAGGCCATCGGCTTGCGGTGCCCCAGTGACCGACGCTGCCGTGCAGACCTCCGCACGGTCGCGGCAGACGACTTCCCTCTCCGCCTAGTACTACAGGGCCAGATCGGACGGCAGACCGCGGAATCCCTAGGTGGGCGGCGCGGAAACTGGCGGGCGTCCGCGGCATCACCGGAGCTCGGCACAGCAAGTGGCCCTGTAGTACTAGGACTTGCCGGGCTTCAGATCGCCGATCACCCCGATCCGGATGCCCAGCCACGGATAGGTGTGGTTGTAGAACACGTTGTCCTGCGGCTGCAGCCCGACAGCGGAGGGCCACATCTGGAAGGCCGGTGCGTTGGAGATTCCGCCGTGGAGCCGCCGCCACACCCGCAGGGAGCTCCGTCCGGAGGGGGGCGCCGTGATCGTGTCGGTCCACTCGACCGCGTTGCCACCCTGGTCGAGAGTGCCCCACGGCGAGGTGGTCCTCGCCCCGCCGACCGTGCTGAGGCTGCCCTGGTAGACCTCGGCATAGGTGCTGGGGTCGAGTCCCAATGGGTTGACGGTGGAGCAGGCCTCGGGCTGCAGCTGTCCCGGGCACCAGCTCGGTGCCGGCTTTCCGCTCGCGTGGTACGAGGCCAGTGGCTGGGTCGCCGCGTTGGTGACATCGCCGGTGGCCGGGGTGAGGACGGTGGGGTTGGGGGCGGTCGCGTCTCCGTCGCCGAAGACTCCCGGATTGGTGGGGTACTTCCAGTAGGAGTAGGTGCCGCCGCCGCGCGGGTCGTAGTAAGCCGCCTTGATCCATTCGTCCTGGCTCGGCAGGACGAAGCCCGAGCGGTGGGCTCGGGTCGTATTCGGCCGGGCCAAGTCGTACATCCCGCGCTCGGTCCGCGCCGATAGCCTGACCTGATAAGTGACATAGTTGAAGGGGCCGTTGCTGCTGGACTGCTTAGAGATCAGTCGGCCGTTGTAGAGCGAGTTGACGAAGCGTGCCGCCCTCAGGAAGTTTGCGAAGCCGTACGGCTTGTCCGCCCACTCCGGAAAGGCCACCGAGTAGTGGCTGCCCCTGTCGGCGCTGCGGGAGAAGTTGATCTGGCCGTACCTCGGCCATGCCGACGAACTCTCGGTCTCGTCATAGAGACCGAGGCGGTTGCGTCCCTCGGGATCGGCCGTATTCAGGAACGCCACCCACTGTTTCACGGTGACTTCGAGCTGCCCGATCTCGTAGCGATGGCGCACGCCGCCGACTGTCAGACACTTGCTCGGGGAGGGAGCTTCGGCGCACGAGTGGTACAGGGCGTCCTTGAACGGGACAATGCCCACCGAAGGATTACCGGGCGCGCCGACCTTGGCGGTCCTGAGTGTGATGACCGCGCCCCCAGGAGAGGGGCTGTCCCCAGAGGGACGCGGCTCGGCAGCAGCACCGGAGCCGGCCGTCACGAAGGCGGCGATCAACGACGACAGCCCGCACGTCGCTACGACGGCCCTGCTGAGGCGAGTACGGCGGGAAACGAAGTGCATTGAGCATTCTCTTTTCAGCCATGACAGCCCTCTCCGCGGCAGCGGCCAGCGCGGATCGGACGGACGATCACTCAACGTTTGACGCCACACTAACCTCATTCACTACTCTCCGCTTTCGGCGCGTCACGGAAAGCGCATGGCCAGCCGTGGGAGGCCTGGAATTTCGGTCGCGACCGGGCACGGGAGTGAATCCCATGGGCCGCTCGGTGCAGGAGGAAAGAACGGAAAGCGGGGGTGCCCCTATGACTTTGGCCGAGGGGACGGTCCGTGTCCCTGACAGGCGCGGCGCGGAAGGGCCCGGTTCCTTGTGCTCGGACGCTCTGTCGAGATGTGGCGGCGGTCCGGCGACCGGCCCGAAGCCGGACTCCGAACCGCCGTCAGGTCAGGCCGGTGACGTGCCGACCCGGCCGAGATGCCGGACGATGAACCGGACCGAGTTGTCGACCTCGAATCTGGGCACCTGGTTAGGCCTGCCCGGATAGGCGTGCAACACCTTTTCCTTCGAGGCGCAGGCGTCGAACAATGCGAGACCGGATTGGCGGTTGTTTTCCTCGTCGTCCCACGGGAGCAGGAACTCGATCGGAATGGTGATCTGTCTGGCCGCCTCGGTCAGGGCCTCGTACACGAAGACCCCACCGATGGCCGCAGCGGTGATCCGGGGTTCGATCGCCGTCAACAGCAGCCCGATCGCGGTGCCCAACGTCATGCCGCCGCAGCCGACCGGCGCCTCGGTGCCGATCTCGGGCAGAGCCTGGAGGGCGTCCAGGGTTGCCTGCCATTCCGGCACGGCGCGCTCCGCCAGTGAGCTGTTGCAGTCGACGACGATCGGGCCGATCGGCTCTCCTGCCGCCCGAGCTCGCCCGTAGCGGATTCCCTTCCAACACGCAGAGGCTCCGCCCCGACATACGGATGCTGTTGGCGAATGCGGGCCCGTGCGTGACGTCGGCCTCCAAGACGTGGTTGTGGTCTTGGAGGCCGACGTTGCTGTTTGGGGAGGGTTCGGGTGTCGCTGCGGTCGCAGGAGCCTGGGGAAATTCCGGTGGAGACGGTGCGGGTGGCGAAGGCCCGGTACTCGGTGGCGGAGTCTCTGTGGCCGTTTTCCGTCATGGGCTGACCGTAGAGGGCCTCAAGGTCGGTAACTGTCGTCAAGGCACCCGCCTGACAGTGCTCGTGACGATTCCGCCGGGTCAATCGGCGACAAGGCGGCCGCGGTCCTCGACCTGCCGGCGCACGAGGTAGACACCCGGGGCGTGGCCCATGGCCCCGTGTTCGGGATGCAGGACATAGGCGGTGGCGCTCTCGTGGACGGTGAAACAGCCGACGTCGGCGCCGCCGTCACGTATCGGAGCCCAGGTCACCGGGCCGTCGGCCACGAGCAGGTGGGTGTGCGCACCGTCGCCGGACGACACCAGCGGTATTCCGGCGGCGGGGACCTGCTTGCCGCCCTTCGGCGGCTTGTACCCGATGAGGCCGACCGGGATCAGCCCGACATCGCCCTGACGCTGCAGACCTGAGGAGACTGGGATGGCGGCTTGCCGGTCGAGGTGTTCCAGGACGTCGGTTCCCGCGAGGGTGGAGACGTATCCGAGGGTGCGCTGTTGCTGGGCCATGGGGCTCTCCGATTCAGGTGGCGCGGTCGAGGGTGAGGTACTGCTCGCGGGTAAGGCCGAGCATGCCGGCCGCCGCGGTGATGGGATCGGGCGTGTCGAAGGGCACGAAGAGCCCGTACTGGCGGCGAGTGCCGTCGCGCTCGGGTGTGGCGTTGGTGCACAGCAGGACCCGTACGGTGGTGGCGGGGAACGTCCCGGCGGACAGCTCGTAGAGGGCGAGTTGGTACCCCGGGTTGCCGGGGTCCGGCTCGCTGGAACCGATCTGAAGCAGGCCTGCGGCGGCGATGAACTCGCCCCAGCCCATGCGTTCGATCGCCGCGCGGCGTATCTCGCTGTTGCTCTCCTGCAGGATCCGGTCGGCGTCCCAGTACCCCTCGATCAGGCTGCCGGGAACCTCCCTGCCGTGCCAGGCATGGATCACCCAGCCGTCGGGCCACACAGCTGCCGGTCCGTCAGCGCAGTGGAGACAGCCCTGGGCGTCCTGCCGCAGGATGTCGGGGCGGGAGGTGAGGACGGCGTAGTCGCGGTAGGCCCACCACAGGCCCGCGTGCCGGCTCACCTGCCGCTGTGCACGGACGGTATCCAGACCGGTGACGCCGATGAGTTCCATGGCGTCGGCCCACGCGAACGCCGCCACATCCTCCCCTTGCGCAAATTCATACCGCCAGCGGTGGGGCAACCGGAACAGCGGCACCTCGGGTACCGGGGCGATGCCTGCCTGGGCGGCCACCTGCGCAGCCAGTTCCTCCTGCACCCGAGGCTGAGCCCACGGCTCGGGTTTCCTGCCGCCGGCCGGCCACACCATCGCGCTCTGCGCCTCCATCCGCCAGGTGTACCCGGGGGACAGCTCTCCCACGACCATCGACCCCACTCGCTTGTTCAGCGCGGGGGTCACCTGGGCCTCGGCCCGGCCGACGACCTCTGTGTGGAGGAATTCCTTTCCGGTGCGCAACTGTCCACGTATCCGCCGACGGAACCGGGCGCGCACCCGGGCATATCTTCCGCCCGTCACCGAGGCGATGACCCCGGGAAGCACCGCCTGCCCGATCAGGCCGGCCCATGGAGAGTCGAGCCAGACGATGAACCGTGGGGGCGGCAGCCCGAGGCCCCGGTAAACCTCCCGGACCGCGTCCTCGGCGGCCGCGCGGTCACCCGGCCCGGTCGCCCAGTCGACCGCGTTCCAGTCCTTCCCGATCTCGCGGATGATCGTTTCCTGCTCTTCGGTGATCCTCGCGATCCGCTTGCTGGGTGTCATGGCCGTACCTCCCGGGGACGTTTGTTCATTCTTCCCCGGTCGATGTCCCATCGATCGTCCGATCGTCCGATTCCCCGGTTGTCCGCCCCGGACAGCCTCGGATCATGACAACACCGCACTTCGATGTCGATGCCGGGCTGTGCGACTTCGACGGCGTGCGGGTGTGTCCGCCAACGGCTCTGTCCCGTAATCGATGGCCGATGTCGCTCCAGCAGTCGGGGAACCTGCTCACGGAAGGTCGGTCTCGGGCAGCCCAACGCCGGGCGGACCAGGCATCGCACCTGCACCGCTACCCGCCGACCGTCCCCAGGCACGTCCACCGCATGGGCTTCAGCATGCTCCTGGAAGCCCGGCCCGACATGTCCGTCGTCGGCGAGGCCGCCAACGGCATCCAAGCCGTCCGCAAGACCGCCGAACTACGGCCCGACGTCGTCCTGATGGACGTCCGCATGCCCGGCATGGACGGCATCGAGGCCACCCGCCACGTCATCGCGTCCGGCGGCCGCTCCCGCGTCCCGGTCCTGACCACCTTCGACCTCGACGAATACGCCTACGACGCCCTGCGCGCCGACGCCAGCGGCTTCCTCCTCAAGGACGCCCAGCCCGACGAACTCGTCGCCGGCATCCGCGCCGTGACCGCCGGCGACGCCGTCATCTCACAGGGCCTGACCCGCAAGCTCATCGACGCCTTTAGCGACCACCTCCCCGGCCACAGCCCACAACAGCAACGCCGACTCGCCGACCTCACCCAACGCGAACGCGAAGTCCTCACCGCCATCGCCACCGCCTGGACCAACGCGGAGATCACCGAACGGCTCCACCTCGCCGAATCCACCGTCAAGTCCCACATCAGCCGCATCCTCAGCAAGATCGACGCCCGCGACCGCGTCCAGGCAGTGATCTTCGCCTACGAGACCGACCTCGCCCGACCGATGTGACCCGAGCAGCATCCCGGTGAACGGGCACGATCGTTGAGAGGGTTGATTACAAGTCCGCGCGACGCCACGATCGGCAGCAGCTGCCCGGCTCACTCCGGTCATACGCAGAGGTCCACGGGAGAGGGTCGAGTAGCTCATCGGGACCGTTTCCCCTTCGGGCAGTTTCCTTGCCCCACAGCAATCGCCGGGACGCTCTCCTCGGGACTCGCTCTGGTCCCGTTGTGAGTGGCCAGGAGACGCCGTCGGCCGAGGCACGGCCGCGCCGTCCCGGCCCCTGCACGGCCCCTGGGTCTTGGCATCGGCCGTCAGTGCGGTCACCCGGAGGGCGAGCGACAACCTCGATCAATCACTCCGCCACAGGTCAGACGCCTTGCCGCTTTCCCGAGCACCACCGAACCCCAAACCCACGAGCAGCGGATTCAGTCCGCCCAGGCAAAGTTGACGATCCGACACCCAAAAAAGAACGTTTCCGCAGGTCAGAAGCCTGCACAGTGGGGCGGGTGGGACTCGAACCCACGGCCGACGGATTATGAGTCCTTTGAGGATCTTGGCGGCTCTTGTCGATCTACGCTCATCCTTGACGTTTTCGCAGGTCAGATGCGCTTATCCATGTTGGGGCTAGTCAGCCCTTGTCAGTCTGTTCCTGTCCTTGCGGCCTCAACTCGGCCTCAATGAGGCCCGGCAGGGTCGGGCCGAAGACATAGAGGACGATCGCTCCAGCTCAAGGACGAGGTTTGAACCCGCGCGCAGCGGAGTCCCTTTCCAACGCCTAGAGGCTCCACCCGGCGGGATATGCCTCGCAGTGATGTGCCCACCCCTGAGCAGTTGATGGATATCTGGTCGGCGCAGCGAGCCGGACGGCATACTCAGGGCACCGCTTTCGGGGAGGGCGCCGTGGCACGTGTGCTGAGCGGGTACCGGTATCAGGGGTTGGTGGTACGGCTACTGACGCTGCAGCGGCTGCTATTGGTGCAATCGCAGCCGTTTTTCGGGTCGGCCGGCCAACTGCGCAACGGGGACCGCGTCTTCGTGTGCTCCAACCCGTCGTGCACTGCGGGCGCCAAGCGTGTCCTCAAGGTCTCGTCCAACGCGACCCAGGTGTGCTGCGGCCAGCCGATGGACCGGGCGATGTACCGAGCAGCGGAGGACCCCCGACTATTGGGAACGCTCGTCGGGAAGACGGACCTTGATGTATTCGTCTGCATCGGTTGCGTCGGCTCCGTCAAACACCCCAATTTCGTCATCGACGCGGCGGATATGGACCCTGGGCTGAAGTGTCCACAGTGTCTTCAACGCCTCATCGTGAGGTTCGGCACCTCAAGGAGGTCCTGAGCATGCTCGGGGGACTGGTCTCCGCAAGTACCGAAGCCCTCGGAGGATCGCGCTTCAGCCTGCTGAACGTCCTTCCGGCCACCGTCGTCGTCACGACCGTCGTCGTGCTCGCCCGGGCCGGCGCGTACTCGCCGAACGAGCCCCTGCGCTTCGACCACGTGCTTCCGGAAGGCAAGCGGGACGCGCTCGCCATCGCCCTGTTCGGACTGGCCGCCTTGCTGTGCGGAATACTCCTGCGCCCCTTCGAGACCGCCCTAATCCAACTGCTTGAGGGCTACTGGGCCAGCCCTTCTCCCATCGCCGGCCTCGTCCCCGCCACCGTGGAGCGCCACCGGCGACGCAGGGACGACGCGAAGACCGTGGCCGAGTTCGATTTCACGGTGCCACCGCCCGGCGCGCATTCCACGCTTCGGGAACTCGCCCACCGTGATCGCAGGATTTCGCGAGTGGTGCGCATGAAGTCGCGAGCGGAGAAGGTGCGTGACACGTACCCGACCGACGACAGGCTGGCGGCGGAGCATCTCGAAGCGGCAGCCCATCCGACAGACCTCCTGCCGACCCTGCTCGGGAACGTTCTCCGCCGTGGCGAGCGGGTGGCGGGAGACCGGTACGGCCTGGACATGATGGTCGTCTACCCGCGACTGTATCCGCACATCTCCGACCGGCTCGAAAGCGCGGTCGCCCGCCAGTTCGAACTGATCACCTCCACGGCCTCCTTGAGCATCTCCTTTGGCCTGCTGTCGCTCGCCACGACCCCGCTGCTGGCCCGTCTCGACCCCTGGTCCGCGGCGCCACTCCTCGCGGGAGCCCTGTCCCTGCTCGCCTACCGAGGCGCGATAGCCGCGTCCCGCGGCCACTCCAGGCTTCTCGCCACGGTCTTCGACCTGCACCGGTTCGACCTGGCCAAGGCGATGCACTACGAGTTGCCCGGGAACCCGCGAGCGGAGTACGAGCTCAACAAGGACATCACCGATTTCCTCAGGCCCGGTTCCGTCGCCCCGCTTCGCGATCACGAGACCCTGGAGAGCAAGGACTTCAAGCACCCGGACGGCGCGTAGAACACGTCACAGCGAACGGATCGCCACCGACCCGCCGACTCCCAGGACGTTCAGCACGATCTGCCGCTCCGACCCCTCGGGCGGCGTCATGTGCACCCGGACCTGCTCGGCGAAGTGGACCGCCGGGCTGTTCTCCACGTTGCCCTTGACGACGACGCACGCGGTGTCGAGGACCAGCTCGACTCGGCCGAACAGCACCGTGACATCGACCTGAAGGACACGCCGTCCGCGCCCCATCCGGTCCCGTGCGAACGAGACGCTGGAGAGATCGATCCGCGCGTCCCCGAAATAGGACCCGATGCCGACCTTCACCAAGTCGGTGGAACCTGTCAGCACCTTCCGCCGCACCGGCAGCAGCACGCTCCGATACCGCCTCAACGGGTGGTCCTCGCCGCCGGTCTGCCCCGCACCACTGCCCATAAGGGCCAGCGAGGCCCCGACCGCGATCGCCAGAGTCGGCAGCACCTTGCTCCCCGCTGTGCCGCCCAAGTACCCGAGGTCGTACGCGCCCCACAGCGCCCCGCCGACAATCAGCGTCAGTGGGCCGGCCAACAGGCCCCTTGGCAGGGCTGCGCGCAGGACCAGCAGTAGCCCCAGTGCGATCAGGGTGTACGGCAATGCAATCAGCACCCAGCGCCCACCCGAGCGGAGAGCCGAGCCGCCGTCGAGCAGCCAGACCGTGCCCATGATCACGACGACAATCCCGAACGCTATGCGCAAACGGTTCACCAGCGCCCCCTCCCGCGATGCGCTGAAGAGTACTGAAGCACTATCAGCAGCGGCGGTCTGGCCCACCAGGCTATGAGCCCAGACGGCGGCACTGGACACCCGGCCAGGCTCCGTCGGCCTGTTCTCCGCTGGGAACAGGAAAGAAATCACGTCGGGTCGGTGCCCTCGCGTGTGGAGGACATCGGCCCGGGGACCATGACCAGGGGCGTCCGCGGCCGGCAAGTAGTCCCACAGATTCAGCGGTCAGGGTCCGGTTCAGCTGTCGACGGTCAGAAACGCGTCCAGCCTTGCCTACGCCTACGAGGGATAGCACCGCAACGCGTGGAGGAGGGCCGGGTGGGCCCCGAGGGGTACCTCGCCACGCACTTCACCCGGGCGCTGACCGATTGGGCAGGGGCCCGTGTGGAGGCGGCACGCGCCCGGTCGTTCGCTCCGCGACAGCACCGTCACGCACTGAGGCCCCGCACCCGAAGCGGCGGCCTTCGGAGGGACTCCCCCGCGAGCTCCGGGCGGCTGACTGCCGGGTCGGCACAGCTAGCGCGCGTACGCCGAGCCGCTTCCGCCCATGCTGCGTAATCCTGTGATCTCGTAGGACGTACGAAAGCCTCCGGGACCCTCGGTCGTGGCGGTCAACCGCCAGCCCTCCGGGTGGTCTTCCACGGAGTAGGTCAGGGGCTCGTCGCAGCTGATGATCAGGTGGCTCTCTGTCGGATCGAGCGGCGGGGGCCTGAGCCAGTCCGTGTGGTCGGGGAAGCGCCGCTCGGTTCGCTCCGCCAGGACATGAGCACCTGTGCGGCGGGCCCACCTGGCCAGTTGCCCGGCCTCAGTACGTGCCTCCGGCCCAGTGTCGAGGGTGTCGATGTAGAGGCGATACGCCTCCGCGGCAGCCTGCGCCTCGCCGCTGCGGGCCGCATCAAGGGCGTGCAGCAGCCGGTCCTGATGGGCTGACAGGACAAACAACGGATCGAGCAGTAGCGGGTCGAGGTCCCCCGAAGCAGCTGCGTGAGTGGCCAGATGGTCGCGAATGTAGGGGTCGACAGCAGGCCAGTCGATCAGTCCGAGTCGTGGTTCGTCCGCGCCGTGCTCGGTGGCGTCGTCCTCCTCGTCCTTGCGATGTCGGGCCGCCGTGAGCAACAGGGAGCGGGTCATGGCCGCCCGTGCGCCGGGAGGCGCCATGTTCCTCAGCTGCTCCGCAAGCGACTCGTGGGAGAGGCGGTACACGGAACGGCCGTACGGGTCGAGAGCCTCCACGACATAGGGCGAGGCAGCGCGCAGCAGGCGGTCGATGTCGTCGTCGGTCACCGTGTGGTCCAAGATCTCCGTGGCGGCGCGGGACCAAAGGGAGTAGCGGGGCAGTCCTTCCCCCTCAGAGAAGGCCAATGCGGTCAAGAGGGGCTGTGCGTACGGCACTTGGCCCAGGTGTTCCCACAGCACCCATCGCAAGGTGGCGGGGATTCCCACGGCATGCCCACCGTTGGGCATGCCGTGGGAATCAGAGGCGGGAGCGTGGGCGAGGGCGCGGGCGATCAGCCTGGCCACCAGGAAGTTGCCGTCCGCGCACTCGGCGATCTCCGCCGCGAGTGAGTCGACGGTCTCGTCCGGAGACGCCGTGTAGGGGCTCGTGCTGTCCGGGCCGTCCGGGGACCGGAGCAGGCGTCGGGCCAGGGGGGTGAGATCCGCTGAGATGTTCCACTCGGGTGCGTCGAGGTCCATCAGCGTGAAGCCGGGCCCAAGTGCTGCAACGAACCTCTGTGCGGTGGCCACCACCAGCCGTACGCACGGCAGTGCCGCCAGCGGGCGCAACAAGTCGCTCACGATACGGTACGGCTCCTCGTCCTCGTCCCTCGTCGTACCGGCTTCGTCGAGTCCGTCCACCAGGACGGTCAGGGGAGCCCGTCGGTGACGAAGCTCGGCCAACAGGGCCTCCACGCCAGTGCCAGACGAGAATCCAGCGGCTCGCGCGATCTCTCCGACCAGCGACGGCAGCAGCATGTGGCGGGCGTGCAGCCTGGCATGGATGACGGGTTCGGTGCCGCCGTCGGCGGTCGGGTGCAGGTGCGAGAGCAGTGCGGACTTGCCCACTCCGGGCGGCCCCGTGAGCACCAGCGCGCGGGCGAGTCCGGCCGGTGTATCGGTCAGCCATTGACGCAGGTGTCGCAGGGCAGCGGCCCGTCCGACGAGGTCGGGTTCCGGCGTGGAGGGCTCGGCCGTCTCCAGCCAGGCCGACGTCTCGGCCATGTCGGTGCCTTCCGGCGGGGCGTCGGGATGGAATCGCGGGTTGGGCAGCAATGTGAATCCCGGGCCGCCTAGCAGCGTGCCCCACGTCGCGTGTTGCTCCGGCGCGATCCTGGCCAGGGTCTCGTTCACGCGGTCCACGAGTTGCTCCAGGTAGAGCCGACGCTGCCGGATCCCGCCCAGGGCGGGGTCGTCGAAAGCCTCGCGCAACGCGTGGGTAAAGGCACCGTCTCGCGCGGCCTCCAGCGACCGGGCGGCCGCGACGACCGAGAACGCGTCAATCCGATGCTGGTCGGCTCCTGGAGTCGCTGTCAGTGCCCCGGCCAGGCTGGTCGCGACCTGGCGGATCGTGTTGACGACCCCCTGAGCCGAGTAACAGGTGTCCACGATCAACAGAACCCGGGTGATGCCCGCTTGAACGACGATCCTCACGAGATCCTCGGTCGCGAGACAGGTCGCCGTCGGACGTCGGACGTCACCATGACTGCACAAAAGGTAGTGCCGCTCGGAGTCGTCGAACTCGCCGTGGCCGCTGTAGTAGAGCACGAGGGGGACATCGGCGTTCATCTCGTCGCGGTCCGCCCAGTCGGCCAACCCGGCGCGCAGCCCATCGGCGGTGTGGCCGAGCAGCCGTGCACCGGAGCTGTACCCGAGCTTACCGAAGAGGTCCAGGACTGTGGCCACATCCTGCTCGACGGCGGGCAACTGTTCTGCGTACTCGTAGTCGACGTTGCCGGCGGCGACGACGAATCCGGCCGTGCCCTCGGCGAAATCAGGTATCGCGTGGGTCATGCCCCGCCCCTCCTCAGCCGCTCAGTCCGTCGGCGATCGCCTTTCCGGTTTCCTTGGCCGTCAGGTGGTGCTGGATCGCATGGGCCTGCCAACCGTTGTGGATCAAAACGTCCCGGATCCGGGACGAACCGTCGCCGAACAGGGGCTCGAGACGTTTCACGAGGGCGACCACATCGCGCTCGTCGCAGAGATTCGTCCAGCGGGACACCCCGCCCGGCCACTGCCCTCGGCCGTTCACCGGCATGGGGTTCAGACGATCGAAAACGACCTGTGGAATCCCGAGAGGAGACCCGATGGTGACCAGGGTGCGCACAGACCAGTCGGGGCGACGGACGCACAACGCCTCGTAGGCCACCACCGAACCCAGGGAGTGCCCCACCACCACCCTGGTCTGTGGCCCGATGACTGCGGCGATCTCGGCCTGTACCCGACGGCGCGTCTCTTCCTCGGTCAGGTAGCGCGTCACCTGCTTGAGCACACCGATGAGGAAGCGTTGGCCGGCTCTGGCAAGGAACGGCGAGCGGCTCAGCGCGTTCAGCGCCTGCTGCACGGTCCTAGGCGTGGCCGCCTTGCTGTTGGCCGGTCCGGCGGTGAGCGACCAGGCACCGTCCGCTCGTGTGCCATCCCATAGGGCCGTGAGCATTTCGGCCTCCGGCCCGCTGGAGATGTCACGGAAGGTATAGGCGTCTTGGCCGCCCTTAGTTCCCTCACCGGGGGTGAAGCGGAATACATTCCCGTAGAAGGCGACCGCCACCTCCGACGGATCGACGTCCGGACCTCTGGCATGGCACAGCCCGTCCCTCACGGCCGCGGCGACTCCGGCTTGGAGGCTGTTGCTCCCTGCGTACTCCTGGCCAACGCCATGGACGACCACCACTTTTGCGCCCACCCGTTCCCCCTGCGCGAGAAGCGACGATCGGCCGAGAGTACTCCGCGGGGTCACCAGGTGGCAGGGCGCATGCCAGCCCGAGACAGCGCGCTCCGGCGTGCACCCGGAGACTTCAGTGCCCGACGTTCTTCGGGCAGCGCCACCCCTTGTCGCACTGGCAGCTATGACCAGAGACGGGAGCGGACGCACTCGCCCCTGCCACGAGCTCCGCCTCTCGCAGCCGATCTGATCCGAACGACACCCCCTAATAGGACTCCGTTGGACCCAACAGCCGCAGCCATGGAGCTAGGGCAGAGGGTTTGGCCCGCGCTGCCGAGCCCGGAGGCCCAAGCGCCCGCGGTGGGGGCTCACTCCGTGTTCGGTCGCCAGCACGAGGGCGCGGGTACTGCCGCCAGTGGGACACGCTGGAGTGCGACCATGGACACCATGGGCCAGGTCATACAGGCAGCGCACTTCCGGTGCAGTGAGCCGATCAGGCCATGGCTGACTGGCGCTCTTCTCACACGGCCCTGAACTCCCCAGACTGCCCATCAGGGACGGCAGGGGAGGCGAGGATGGCTGCTCGGCGTGGACGGGGATCGGTTGCTCGCAGGCGGCGCAGGGCGCGGCTGAAGTCGGCCGGGATCGGCGGCGGTGTGCTGCTGGTCCTCCTGGTGACGTTCTGGTCGGCCGTGTGGCCGTATGTCGCGGCGGCCCTGATTCTCGGCGGCATCGGAGCAATGAGCTGGTGGCTGTGGCGCACGGACCGGATGGTGCGTGCACGGGACCATCGTTGGCGTCAGGACGAGGAGGTGAAGGCCGGCCGCCGGACCCTCGCCGAGGTGGATGCCATGACCGGCACGGAGTTCGAGGAACTGGTCGCGAGCTTGTGCCGCCGCGACGGGTGCTCGGAGGTCCGGCGGGTGGGTGGTTCGCACGACAACGGTGCCGACGTCCTGGGGCGTCTGCCGGACGGCCGGACCATGGTGGTCCAGTGCAAGCGGTACGCACCGAGCAGCACCATCGCGAGTCGGGAGTTGCGCGATCTGCTGGGCGCCAAGGTGCACTTCCGGGCAGATGTGGCCGTGTTCGTGACGACCACGCGCTTCAGTCGTCCCTCGGAGAAGTTCGCGGTGGAGCACGGAATCCTCGCCGTACACCGGGATCACCTCGGATTGTGGAACAACGGTGCTTCCCTCTTGTCGTTGAGCGGCGTGAACGGCCACGGACGGGGAGATTCCCGCCACCGGGCGCGCTGGAAGCAGGCCTACGGCAAGTGACCGACAGGGCAAAGTCTCAAGCGGCCTCGTGATCAGCCGTCGTTGACGTCGTACAGCCTCCAAGCCGGGTAGCGCATAGCCGTGCCTCCCTGCTCGCCACCGTCCAGAAGTTTTCGGCGATGCAGCATCAGTCGCAGGTGGCGTGCCGCGTCGTCGTTGTCGTCGTCGGGTCCCGGGTCGAGCAGCACGGCGCTTGGAGCAGGGCTGTCGGAGGTCCTTACGAGCGCGTCGGCCGGGTGCCCGTTGACACACTCGCCGAGTGTGACGGTCGTTCCGGCAGGTGCAGACAGGACCTGGTAGAGGCGCCTCAGCAGTTCGTCCCGGTTGTTTTCACGGGTGAGGGGAGCGTGTTCGACGGCGTCCTGAAGTGCGGCGGCGACACCGCCTTGACGGCGCCAGAGGTCCTTGTCTCCCACCATGATGAGGTGGGTGCGCGCCCGCGTGATGGCGACGTTCCAGAGGTTGAGCTGACCGCTGACCCAGCTGATCGCGCCCGGATGCATGCCCTCGCCCGCGACGAGGGAGAACACCATGACGTCGCGCTCGCCGCCCTGGAAGGTGTGCACCGTGCCGACGCGCACCCGGTCCTCGCCGAATCCGTTCAACTGGTTGCGCAGTTCCTCGGCTTGGGGTTTGAAGGGGGTGACCACGCCGATCGTGGCCTCGGTCGGTAGCTGCTCCAGCAGGTAGCGGACGGAGCTGACGACCTTTCGGATCTCTTCGCCGTTGACCCAGGAGCCGCCGTGGCGCGGACGCGTGGCTTGCCCTGCGACATGCGACCAGATGAGTGGGGGCCAGGGCAGGGACGGTCGGTCGCGGGTGTCCGTGAGGATCGTGAGTCCGCCGTCGTAGAAGAGCTCGTTGGAGACGGCCGCGATGTCTGGATGGCAGCGGAAGTGCTCGTCGAGGAGCAGGGTGCCGCCGGCGGATCGTTCGGCGGCGTGGAAGGCGGAGTGGCGCCGGTAGGCGAGGCGGTGCTTCTCCAGCCAGTCGGAGCGCAGTCCTGCCTTGCGTCGGATCAGAGCCTCGCATTCCGGGCCGATCTTCGCAATGTGCGGTAGCTGCATGGCGTCGCCGATAACCAGGGCACGCCGGGCGCGGAAGAGCAGCGGCAGTACGTGCGGGATGGCGCACTGGCTGGCCTCGTCGATGACGACCAGGTCGAAGAGGGCGGCAGGCGCGGAGCTGACCTGGTTCCGACGCAGCGAAGACGGCAAAACCGTTCTGGTGGCTCGGCGCTGTGCTGCGTGGTCGGCGTGGCTGGGTAGCGGAGGCCACGCGCACCAGGATGTGGTGCAGCGTCACTTCCATGCGTTCGTACGGACGCCACGGACATGACCGACCGCGCCCAGCCGGCCGGGCAGTCTCCCACCCGGCGCTGACGGCCGGGTTCGTAAACTGTCGCGGCTTCACGGCTGCATCGTGAGCTCCATCAGATGTGCGTCGCTTTCGGAGCGGGCCTGCCGCATGAGTTCAACCTCTTCGGCGGGATCATCAGCGTCGGTCCCCAGGTTCAGTTTCGGCCGGCTGTCGGGGACATCGGTGATTGCGTGGTCGCCGGTCCCGGCCAGGATGCCGGCCGCGCGGACGCCGGCTTGGGCCGCCAGCGGCGGCGCGAAGACCCCCGCGGCGAGGCCGCCCACGAAGACCGCCCCGGCCAGCGGTATCTTCCAGGCCATCTCCCGGTAGTACCCGGCCCGCTTGGACTTGTGCTCGATGACCGCATCCTCATGGGCCACTTGGGCTCGGGACCGACGGGCTGCGCGGGCCGACATGGACCTCCCGGCCTCCCGATAGTCCTTCGAAAACATCTCGACGGGGAAGAGCTGCACACCCAGCGCGGGGAAGCGCACGGTGCATCGGTACGCCTCCCGCAAGGCGAGCCGCGGCTCGTCGTTCAGCAGGAAGTAGCTGTAATTGCCGGCGTGGCCGATCGCGGCGACCTCTCTGTCGGTCATGCCCAAGGAGCGTGACAAGGTCGCATCTTTGGCGGGCCGTAGCGTCATCCTCTCGAAGCTGCCACGAGCGAGCATCAGCTCTGCTTGCCGAACTCCCCCGCCGGTCGCCTCGCTTGCGACTGTCAGGTGGCGGAACGCGGCATTGACGTCGATAGCGAGCACCCCGTCGATTTGCTCGCCGAGCTGCCTGATCGTGAACTCGATGGTCGCCAGTTGATCTTGCAGGCGCGCTGCGTCGTAGACGGACTTGAGCAGGCTGACGGCCTTGAGGCCAGCCATGAGGGTGGGATCCACTTCGGTGCCTCTCCTCGCGGAAGACGGGAATCGGGCGAACGGAGGCGGACGGCGCACCCGGCGGGCGCGCCGTCCCCGGTCAGGTCAGGCAGCAGGCTGGTGCGGAAGGCTGTAGTCGCCGCTGCGGCTCAGCTCCGGCAGGCGGTGTGTGTCGCCGGCCGGGCACCGTGAATTCGGGGCTCCCGGACCGAAGAACATGCCCTGGCACTTGTCGCACCAGCGCCAATCGGACTGCCGGCCGGGATCCTGCGCGGCGTTGTGGTACGGGCTGTAGTCCGAGCTGCCGCTCTGGCCCGGATCCGTGTGGGCGCCCCCGGCAGGACAGTGCGAGTTGACCACGCCCGGCCCGAAGAACATGCCCTGGCAGCGGTCGCACCAGCGCCAGTCGCTCTGCCGGTCGGCGGCCGCGGGTGCGTCCATGGGCAGCGAGTAATCGCCGCTGTGGCTCTCGGCGGCCGGCCGGTGGGTGTCCCCGGCGGGGCAGCGCGAAGTGGCCCAGCCGCCGCCGAAGTACAGGCCCTGGCACTCGTCGCACCAGCGCCAGTCGGACTGCACCGGCAGCTCGCCGCCGCCGAGCCGCTCGATCTGGACGAAGACGGAGACGACGCCACGCAGGTAAGGATCGTCCCGATAGAGCAGTTCCACGATTCCGGGGCCGAGGCCCTGTACGTCGTTGGCGACCAGGTAGTCGGCGGTCTCGGTGTTCAACGCGATGGACCTGGGGTTGAAGAGGAAGCCGTCAGGGTCGGCCGGGTTGCGCTGCATGCCGATCGGGCGGAGCCCCGGCGATCCCAGCGGAGACCAGAGGCCGACCAGCGTCCCGGCGGTCTGAATGCCGAGCGAGACGGCGTCGAAGATCGGCTTGGAGACGGGCCAGATGCCGCCGAAGATCTCCTTGGCCCGCTGCCCGTACTCCTTGTCGGTCTTCACCTGCCAGTCCAGCCACCCGTTCAAGAACCCGGGAGACGGGTCGTACTCCCAGCAGGTGACGGTGAGTATCACCATCTCCCCTCCGGGTTGTAGATCTCCTGTCCAGATGGTGTACGGCGGGTACCGGCCGGCATCGAGGCCTCCGTTACGCTGCCACGGCTTGGCGACCGGTGGGAACTTGTCGCCGGTGACGATGCCGCCTTGGAGGGTTCCCGACCCGGCCTGTATCCGGTTAGGCAGGTTCCGGGTGTCGCCCATGAGCTCGCTCTCGCCGTCCAGGTTCAGCCGGATGCTGCCATCGGGGCGGGCGGTCTTGGTGTTGACATCGAGAAGGAACTCGCTGCCGTAGCCGTCCGCGTTGAAGACGGGGTCGTCCCACGGTTCGTTGCGACACCAGAAGCCGTTGATCGTTGCTCGATACTCGGGCACAGGACCGGTCCTTTCGGTCACCCACAGAGACCCTGTGGGTCTCTCCCGATAGGACCGGATCTGACCGCGCACCGAATCAGGGAGCCTCCCTAGTCGCGAGGCCGACAGATCATAGATATCACACTCAATTTCATCCAGAACGCGCTAAAGTGCGGACTTCACATGAAGTGTGCGACCGACATGATCGGTGGCGGTGCCATGCCAGAGCACAGCACTGCGCCCTCCATCCCGCACGGCAGCTTGGTGGGCCGGGCAGCCGAACGCGAGCGGATCGGACGGCTCGTCGACACGGTCGTGGCCGGCACCAGCGACGTGCTGCTACTCACCGGCGAGGCGGGCATCGGCAAGACCGCACTCCTGGCCTACGCCGCCGCACACGCCACGCCACATGGCCGGGTCCTGCCGGTGTCCGGGACCCGCGACGAGGCCCGTATCCCCTTCGCGGGGCTCAGCGCCGTACTCGGCCCGCTCGACCTCGACCGGGCGCACCTTTCCGGCATGCGGCGGACGGCGCTGCAAGCGGCACTCGCGCTGACCGATAGGGACACCCCCGCACCGGTCGACGACTTGGCCGTCGGGGCGGCCCTCCTCGATGTCCTGACCACCGCGGCCGAGGACGACCCGGTGTTCCTGATTCTCGATGATGTACATCTCATGGACGCCCCATCGGTGAAGGCAGTCGCATTCGCCGCCCGGCGCCTGGAACGCGACCGGGTCGGCCTGCTGCTGGCGTCGCGCGAGGACCCGGACGAGCCCCTTCCGGATCTGCCGCGGATGCCGCTCACCGGCTTGGACGATGTCTCCGCCCGGGAGTTGATGGCATCACGCGAGATCTCCCTCCGAGGCGCCGAGACGGATCGAGTGATCAGGCTGACCGGAGGAAATCCGCTGGCGCTGATCGACATGCCCGGCCTTCTGGCCGCTCGGGCGCAGGTGGACTCGGGGCCGGGCGTCGAGCCGCCTCCGATCGGCTCGGTCCTGGAGAATGCCTATGGCGAGCGGGTGGATCGCCTGTCGCAGGCCTCCCAGTGGGCGTTGCTGATGCTGGCCCTGCTGCCCGACGCCGACGCGACGGTGCGCTACGACGTACTCCGCTCGGTCGGGGTGACGCCGGACGCGTTCGGCGCCGCCGAGGACGCGGGCCTCGTCGTGCTGACACCCGTCGGCATCTCCTTCCGCCATCCGCTGGTGGGCTCCGCCGTCGTCCAGCGAGTCCCGGCCAGCCGCCGTCGCCACGCACACCGGCTGATCGCCGAGGCGGCAGCCGAGACGGGCGGCGCCGCGGCCGATGAGCAGCGCGCCTGGCATCTGGCCGCCGCCGTGTACGGCCCCGACGAATCGGTGGCCGAGGCGCTCGAGGGGTGCGCGGTCAGAGCGGCCGGCGTGGCCGGTTACGGCTCTGCCGCGGCTGCCTACGAGCGTTCCGCACAGCTCAGCGTCTCCGCACGCAATCGCGGCCGGCGGCTGCTGGCAGCCGCGAACACGGCCTTCACCGGTGGCCAGACCGACCGCGCCCGCCGGCTGCTGGACCTGCTTGCTGCGACGGGCCCGGCAGACGATGTCGCCCGCGGCGAGGCGGTCAGTCTGCTGGGCCGGATCGACACTCGCGGCGGCCAGCCACGCCTGGCGTACGAGCGCACCTCCGCCGAAGCACACCGGCTGCTGCCCACCCACCCTGAGCAGGCCTTGCGCCTCCTCGCCAGTGCCTTCGCCGCGGCTGTCTTCGCCGGACTGGGCGAGGAGGCCCTGGAGATCACCCACACCGCGGTCGCCCTGGTCAGCGGCTCCCACGATCCGATGGCGGGCTATTGCCGCTGCGCCGCCGCCATCGTGGAGACGATGCTCGGCCGGGGCGGCGGGGAGCAGAAGCTCGATGAGGGATTCGCCGACCTGTGGGCCGGTGGTGCTACGCCGCCGGCGATGCTGCCGCTGCTGAGCGACGTCGCGTACGGATTCACGATCATGGATCGCTTCGAGGAGGCTGCCCGCCTGCACCAGGTCGTTGCGGAATTCGCCGCCGAACAGGGCTCGGCCGCGCTGATGGTCTGGCCGGTCGGTGAGCAGGCCCTGATCGACTTCCGGACGGGTGAGTGGGACAAGGCGTACGCGGGTGCCCTGCAAGCGGAACAGCTCGCCACCGATGCGGGCCTGCTCACCGAAGTCGCCAACAACCGGCAGCTGCTGACGGCCATCTGCGCCAGTCGCGGTCAGGTCGCCGAGTGCCACCGATACGCCGACCTCACCCTCGGACAGGCGAAGAGCGCCGGCGCAGCCGTCATGGAGCTCCTGGTCCACGGCAGCCTCGGCCTGCTGCGGCTGAGCCTCGGCCAGATGAACCAGGCGATCGACAGCCTCGAGCGCGCCGAGGCGCTGGCAGTCGCGACGGGCTTCCGCGAGGCCGCGCACTTCGCCTGGGCCGCGGAACTGGCCGAGGCCTACGCCCGCCAGGGGCGGTACGCCGACGCCGGCCGGCTCGCCGGCATCCTGCAGGAGCAGGCCGACGAGACCCGGCGGCCGATCACCGTCGCATTGGCGGCCCGGGCACGTGGACTGGCCACCTCCGCAGACAGCTTCGACCTCTGCTTCGAGCAGGCCCTGGCGGCTCACGCGGACAGCTGCCGCCCCTTTGAAGCGGCCCGTACGCAACTGTGCTTCGGACAGCGGCTGCGCCGCCGCAAGAACCGCGCGCTCGCCCGCCGACACCTGACGGCCTCCTGGCAGACCTTCAGCGCCCTGGGCGCCGAGGCATGGACCCGGATCGCCCACGCCGAACTGGCCGCAACCGGCGCCCGATTACCGCAGCGATCCCGTACGCAGGCCGACCTGCTCACCCCGCAGGAACTGCAAGTGGCCGTACTGGCCGCATCCGGCGCCGGCAACCGAGAGGTGGCCGCCCGCCTATTCATCAGCCGCAAAACCGTCGAATACCACCTCGGCCACGTCTACCAAAAGCTCGGCCTGACATCCCGCACCGAACTCCCCGCCGCCCTCGCAACCTCACCACAGCGACCTGTCGCCTGAGCTTGACTCTGTCGGGGATCTTGGAGTTTCCCAGTGCGCCGACTTGATCAGCGGGCATGCTCGGGCTGTTCCGCAGGCCGATGCAGCTGTCGAGGTGTCCGTTGTCGCTCCGTCCCCGTTCCGGTGAGCAAGTCCCGTCTCAGACTGCGCGGATCGCGCGGGCGAGCAACCCGGGCGGTACCACGGCGATGTGAGTGAGAGACCGCCTCGACGGGCTGTGGTGCGACGAGGACTTCGGCGACTGGTACCCGCGTGACGGTCGTCCGGGTCTGTCGCCCGCCCAGCTGGCGACTGTCTGTGTGCTGCAGTTCCTGCTCGGTCTGTCGGACCGTCAGGCAGCGGAGGCGGTGCGCTGCCGCATCGCCTTTAAGTACGCGATGGCCATGGAGCTGGACGATCCCGGATTCCATCACAGTGTGCTGGCCGACTTCCGCGACCGTCTCGCCGAGGGCGACCGCGCCGACCACCTCCTCGACCTCGCGCTGGCCCGTCTCAAGGAGGCCGGTCTCGTGCGTGAACACATCACGCAGCGCACCGACTCCACCCATGTCCTGGCCGCGGTGCGTGACCTGACCCGGCTGGAGCTAGTCACCGAGGCCGTCCGCGCCGTACGGGAAGAAGTGGCCCGCACCGCTTCGCACCTGTTGACCGGCCTGGTTGATGAGGACTGGGGGCGCCGCTACGGCCGTCCGGTCCGTCTGGGCAAGAACCCCACCCGGCCCAAGTCCAGGATCCTCGCCGCCAGCGACGACGCCTGCCGACTGCTGGAACGCCTCCGCCGGCACGGACCGGATTACCGGCCGGGCCCGCAGGCCGAGACCCTGCGGCAGATCGTCGTGCAGAACTACTACCGCGATTCGGCAGGCCGCCTGCACTGGCGCACCGACGACGGCGGGCTGCCGCCCTCCGTCTTGGCGATCGTCTCCCCCTACGACACCACGGCGCGCTACGTCCGTCACGAGCACATCATCCGCTGGAAGGGGTTCGCCACGCATTTCACCGAGACGTGTGTCTCCGACAGCGCCAACGTAATCACGGACGTGGCCACCACGTCGGCCGCCACCAACGACGGGCAGGCTCTGCCCTGTATCCACACCCGCCTGGCGCGTCGCGGACTGCTGCCTGCCGAGCACCTGGTCGACGGCGGCACACCTCTCTGGTCCACCTGGAACGAGCCTCCCGCGAACACCAGATCACCGTCGGCGGGCCGCTGCCGGGCAATCCCACCCGCCAGCACCGCAAGAACGAAGGATTCGACCGCGACGACTTCCACATCGACTTCGACCGACGACAAGTCACCTGTCCCCAGGGCCAGGTCAGCGCGGGCTGGCACGGCCCCTACCCGACGTCCTCACCCAGCGCCGCCCCACTGATCGTGGCCCGGTTCACCAAGAACCAGTGCCGCCCCTGTCCGGCCCGCACCCGCTGCACCACCACCGCCGACAGCCCCCGGACCGTGGGCTTTCCCCCACGAGAACCCCGCGACCTGCAACTCCGCGTCCGCGCCGAGCAGCAGACACCCGACTGGAAGACCCGCTACGCGGTCCGCTCCGGAGTCGAGAGCACCATCAACGAGTTCACCCACGGACACGCCATGCGCCGCTGCCGCTACCGAGGACAGCCGAAAGCCCACCTGCAACACGTACTCACGGCCATCGCCGTGAACATCGGACGACTCAGCAGCCGGTCAGCGACCGAGGAACACTCTTCGCCAAGACCGCCGACCGCCTTCCTGGACCAGAACGAGATCCCCCGGTCATAGTCCTGGCGAACCCTCGGCAGCTGAGCCCGACCATCCAAGATCCCCGACAGAGTCAGGTCCAGTAACCCTCAGGGGCCGTTTTCTGTTGGGGCCGTTTCCTTGGCTCCTTAGGACCTAGCCAAACGCACTCCTCGCAGAGCTACAACCCCAGAGGGTCACGACACGAAGCGCCCTGAGCCGCCCACAGACAACTCGTCGGACAACGCATCCGGGCACTTCGCGGGTACCTCCGGCCTCAGGAGGGCCTCAATTAATGCCCTGTCGCAGCAGAGCCGAGCAGAACCCGTCTCAGCGATTGCACGTCCATGCAGGTCAGAGGGGCATCAGCCGACGCAGACCAACGTGGCATCAAACCCACGAGCAGCGGATTCAGTCCGCCCAGGCAAAGTTGACGATCCGGCACCCAAAAAAAGAACGTTTCCGCAGGTCAGAAGCCTGCACAGTGGGGCGGGTGGGACTCGAACCCACGGCCGACGGATTATGAGTCCGCTGCTCTAACCGGCTGAGCTACCGCCCCATTACGGCGCGTCGCGCACATTTGTGCGCGCCGTCTGCCGCAGCATAGCCGCTCATACGATCTCCTGCTTCGGATGGTCGACTTCGCACGACCATGAGGACTGCGGCCTGCCCCGAGCGGTTCCGGGGGACATGAAAAAGGACCCCAACGGGGTCCTCGTCCACTGGCTCTCCCGACTGGACTCGAACCAGTAACCTGCCGGTTAACAGCCGGCTGCTCTGCCAATTGAGCTACGGAAGATCGAAGCTCCCCCGACTGGACTCGAACCAGTAACCTGCCGGTTAACAGCCGGCTGCTCTGCCAATTGAGCTACAGGGGAATGCCTCGTTGCATCGATCGTACCTACCCGGGTATTCGCCAGGGGGCGTGCGCTCGCTGCGACACATACATTAGCGCAAGCAGGGGGGTGCTCCGCCAATCGGTTCCCCCGGCACCGATGCCGCGCCGGAGACCCGCGAGGGACTACGCAAGGGAAGGGTGGCCGTCATGCGCTACAAGCTCACGTTCGTCGTCGGACTGGCTCTGGGTTACGTGCTGGGCACGCGGGCCGGACGCGAACGCTACGAGCAGTTGAAGAAGTCGGCACGCCAGGTCGCGCAGAACCCGACCGTCCGCAACACCGCCGAGTCGGCGGCGCAGCAGGGCCGCCAGTTCGCGGGCAAGGCGTACCACGCGGTCGGCGACAAGGTGGGCGATCGGGTCCCCGACTCGGTCGCCCAGCGCGTACGGTCCCTGCGTGAGCGCAACGCGAACGGCACGGGCGAGGACGACTGGGGCACCAGCAACACCTAGGGAGCCCCGACCCGGCACGGTCACCTCCCGCCGTACGGCAGAATTTCCGCCATGGGGATAGTCGCCGGGTTGGACAGTTCGCCCGATTTCACTCGTATCGTCGTCTGTGACACGGACACGGGGTCCGTGCTCAGGCAGGGATACGCGCCGCATCCGGTCGAAACCGAGACCGAGGGCGGCGGGCGGCCCTCCGATGTCGATCCACAGGCCTGGCTGCTGTCGCTGGGCGAGGCGGCCGGTGGGGGGCTGCTCGAAGGTGTGCAGGCCATCGGTGTGTCCGCGCAGCAGAACGCGCTGGTGCCGCTGGACGCGCAGGGCAACACCGTGCGGCCCGCGATGGTCGGCGGTGACAAGCGGGCGCAGGTCGCCGCCGCCGATCTGATCGACGCGCTCGGCGGGCGCGAGGCGTGGGCGCAGGCGGTGGGCTGTGTCCCGCAGGCCGCGCAGCCGGTCACCAAGCTGCGCTGGCTGAACCGGACCGAGCCCGACAACGCCCGCCGTACGGCCGCCCTGTTGCAGGCCCACGACTGGCTGGTGTGGCAGCTCCTCGGGCGGCCGGTCAGACGGACCACCGATCGTGGCGGGGCTTCCGGGACCGGCTACTGGTCCGCAGCCGGCGGCGGCTACCGGCCCGACCTCGTCGAGCTGGCCCTCGGTCACCAGGCCCTGCTGCCCGAGGTGATCGGCCCGTCGGACGCGGCCGGTACGACTCCGGAGGGGCTGCTGATCTCCGCCGGGACCGGCGAGACCATGGCCGCGGCCTTCGGGCTCGGGATCGGGTTCGGGGATGCCGTGGTGTCGCTCGGCGCTTCCGGGTCCGTGATGGCCGTACATCACGAGGCGCTCGTCGACCAGAGCGGGATGATCACCTCGCTGGCCGACGCGACCGGGATGCATCTGCCGGTCGTCACCACGCTCAATGCCGTACGGACCCTGCGCGGGGCCGCCGAGCTGCTCGGGCTGCCCGATCTGGAGAGTCTGTCCGAGCTGGCGATGAAGTCGACTCCGGGTGCGCACGGGCTGGTGTTCCTGCCGTATCTGGAGGGTGAGCGGACGCCGAATCTGCCGCACACCGCGGGGACGCTGGCCGGGCTGCGGCGGGAGTCGATGAAGGCGGAGCATCTGGCGCGGGCCGCGTTCGAGGGCATGCTGTGCGGGCTCGCGGACGCGCTGGACGTGCTGCGCGGGCGGGGCGTGGCGGTACGGCGGCTCTTCCTGCTCGGGCCGGCCGCCGAACTGCCCGCCGTGCAGGCCGCGGCGCCCGCGCTCTTCGGGACACAGGTCGTCGTACCGCAGCCCGCCGACTACGCGGCGATCGGTGCCGCCCGGCAGGCCGCGTGGGCGCTCGGTGTCTCCCAGGGCACCCTCGATCCGCGCACCCCGCCGCCGTGGCAGGGTCCGGTCGCGCAGGTGCTGGAGCCGGGTGACGAACTGGCCGTAGGACAGGCGGTGCGCCAGCAGTACGTGTCCGTACGGGAACAGACCCATCCGGGGGCGTTCCGGTCGTAGGAGTTCACGCGTTGCGCTCTTAAGGGTTCATAAGGGTGCATGTGGCACGGCTCTTGGCTTAATCAGTTGAGGTAACGCGGGTGGAGTGTCGGACGATGGGGGCGAGGGGCAGACCGCCCACCCCCCACCCGCCGACTCCGAGAGACCCAGCGTGCTCATACGACTTCTGCGGACCTATCTCAGGCCCTACAGGAAACCCATCGCCCTGCTGGTGCTGCTGCAGTTCCTGCAGACCTGCGCCACCCTCTACCTGCCCACCTTGAACGCGCACATCATCGACAACGGTGTCGTGAAGGGTGACACCGGTTACATCCTGTCGTTCGGTGCCCTGATGATCGGGATCTCGCTCGTCCAGGTCGTCTGCAACACCGGTGCCGTCTACTACGGCGCCCGCACCGCGGCGGCCCTCGGCCGGGACATCCGGGGCGCCATCTTCGACCGGGTGCAGTCGTTCTCGGCCCGCGAGGTCGGCCACTTCGGCGCGCCCTCGCTGATCACCCGTACGACCAATGACGTCCAGCAGGTCCAGATGCTGGCCCTGATGACGTTCACGCTGCTCGTGTCGGCGCCGATCATGTGCGTCGGCGGGATCATCCTGGCGCTCGGTCTGGACGTGCCGCTGTCCGGGGTGCTGATCGCGGTGGTGCCGACGCTGACGATCTGCGTGACGATCATCGTGCGGCGGCTGCGGCCGCTGTTCCGGTCGATGCAGGTGCGCCTGGACTCGGTGAACCGGGTGCTGCGCGAGCAGATCACCGGCAACCGGGTCATCCGCGCGTTCGTCCGCGACGAGTACGAGAAGGACCGGTTCCGGAAGGCCAACTCCGATCTGACCGAGATGCAGCTGAAGACGGGCAACCTGCTCGCGCTGATGTTCCCGGTCGTCATGACGACGGTGAACCTGTCGTCGATCGCCGTCGTGTGGTTCGGTGCGCACCGGATCGACAGCGGTGGGATGCAGATCGGTGATCTGACCGCGTTCCTCGCCTATCTGATGCAGATCGTGATGTCCGTGATGATGGCCACCTTCATGTTCATGATGGTGCCGCGCGCGGAGGTCTGCGCCGAGCGCATCGAGGAGGTCCTCGACACGGAGAGCAGTGTCGTGCCGCCGGTGGCTCCCGTCTTCGAACTGCGCCGGCACGGGCATCTGGAGGTCCGCGGGGTCGGCTTCTGTTACCCGGGCGCCGAGGAACCCGTGCTGAAGTCCATCGACCTGGTGGCCCGCCCGGGCGAGACGACGGCCGTGATCGGCTCGACCGGCAGCGGAAAGTCCACCCTTCTGAGTCTGGTCCCGCGCCTGGTTGACGCGACCGACGGCGAGGTCCTCGTCGACGGTGTCGCCGTGTCGACCATCGACCCGGTGCTGCTGGCCAAGACGGTCGGCCTGGTCCCGCAGAAGCCGTACCTCTTCGCGGGCACGGTCGCGACCAACCTTCGCTACGGCAACCCGGACGCGACGGACGAGGAGCTGTGGCACGCGCTGGAGGTGGCGCAGGCCAAGGGCTTCGTCGAGGGGCTGGAGAACGGGCTGAACTCCCCCATCGCGCAGGGCGGCACGAATGTCTCCGGCGGTCAGCGGCAGCGGCTCGCGATCGCGCGGACACTCGTGCAGCGGCCCGAGATCTACCTCTTCGACGACTCCTTCTCCGCCCTCGACTACGCGACCGACGCGGCGCTGCGGGCGGCCCTCGCGCACGAGACCGCCGAGGCGACCGTGGTGATCGTGGCGCAGCGGGTGGCGACCATCAGGGACGCCGACCGGATCGTCGTACTCGACGAGGGACGGGTTGTGGGGACGGGCCGCCATCACGAGCTGATGGCGGACAACGAGACGTATCGGGAGATCGTGCTCTCCCAGCTGACGGAAGCGGAGGCTGCCTGATGGCCGGGCCCATGGGGCGGATGATGGCCGGGACGGGCCCCGACGCCCGTTCGATGGACTTCAAGGTGTCCGGCAAGCGGCTGATCGGCCAGTTCAGGCCGGAGCGGCTGACCATCGGACTGCTGCTTGTGTGCGTGGTGATCAGCGTCGGGCTGAACGTGGTCGGGCCGAAGATCCTCGGCAACGCCACCGACCTGGTCTTCGCGGGCATCGTCGGGCGGCAGATGCCGGCCGGCACGACCAAGGCGCAGGCCCTCCAGGCGATGCGCGACCGGGGCCAGGGCTCGGTCGCGGACATGCTGCAGAGCACGGACTTCACCCCGGGCAAGGGCATCGACTTCACCTCGGTGGGTCATGTGCTGCTGCTCGCGCTGGGCACGTTCCTGGTGGCCGGGCTGCTGATGGCGGTGGCGACCAGGATGGTCAACCGGGCGGTCAACCGGACCATGTTCCGGCTGCGCGAGAACGTACAGACGAAGATGTCGCGCCTCCCGCTGTCGTACTTCGACAAGCGGCAGCGCGGTGAGGTGCTCTCGCGCGCGACCAACGACATCGACAACATCGGGCAGACGCTCCAGCAGTCGATGGGCCAGCTGATCAACTCGGTGCTCACGATCATCGGCGTCCTCGCGATGATGTTCTGGGTGTCATGGCTTCTCGCCCTGGTCGCGCTGGTGACCGTGCCGCTGTCGTTCCTCGTCGCCACCCGCATCGGCAAGCGTTCGCAGCCGCACTTCGTGCAGCAGTGGCGCTCGACGGGCAAGCTCAACGCGCACGTCGAGGAGATGTACACCGGGCACAACCTGGTGAAGGTGTTCGGGCGGCAGGACGAGTCGGCGCAGCTGTTCGCCGAGCAGAACGACGCGCTGTACGAGGCGGGCTTCAAGGCGCAGTTCAACAGCGGGGTCATGCAGCCGCTGATGATGTTCGTGTCGAACCTCAACTACGTGCTGGTGGCCGTGGTCGGCGGCCTACGGGTCGCCTCGGGCTCACTCTCCATCGGTGACGTGCAGGCCTTCGTCCAGTACTCGCGCCAGTTCTCGATGCCGCTGACGCAGGTCGCGTCCATGGCGAACCTGGTCCAGTCCGGCGTCGCCTCGGCCGAGCGGATCTTCGAACTCCTCGATGCCGAGGAGCAGTCGGCCGACCCGATGCCGGGCCAACGACCCGAGGAACTGCGCGGCCTGGTCGCCCTGGAGCACGTCTCCTTCCGCTACGACCCCGACAAGCCGCTCATCGAGGACCTCTCGCTGACGGTGGAACCGGGCCACACGGTCGCCATCGTCGGCCCGACAGGCGCCGGCAAGACCACCCTCGTGAACCTCCTCATGCGGTTCTACGAGGTCTCCGGCGGCCGGATCACCCTCGACGGCGTCGACATCGCGCGGATGTCCCGCGACGAACTCCGCGCGGGCATCGGCATGGTGCTCCAGGACACCTGGCTGTTCGGCGGCTCGATCGCCGACAACATCGCGTACGGCGCCTCGCGGGAGGTCACCCGGGGCGAGATCGAGGAGGCGGCGCGGGCGGCGCACGCCGACCGGTTCGTCCGTACGCTGCCCGACGGCTACGACACCGTGATCGACGACGAGGGCACAGGCGTCAGCGCCGGTGAGAAGCAGCTCATCACCATCGCGCGGGCGTTCCTGTCCGACCCGACGATCCTGGTCCTCGACGAGGCGACGTCGTCCGTCGACACGCGTACCGAGGTCTTCATCCAGAAGGCCATGGCCAAACTCGCCCATGGGCGTACGTCGTTCGTGATCGCGCACCGGCTCTCCACGATCCGGGACGCGGACACGATCCTCGTCATGGAGAACGGGGCGATCGTCGAACAGGGCGCGCACGCGGATCTGTTGGCGGCGGACGGGGCGTATGCGCGGTTGTACAAGGCGCAGTTCGCGCAGGCGGTGGCGGAAGTGGACTAGCGGTTGTTGTTCGGCTGACGGTCCGTCGTGGCTGGTCGCGCCCCGCGGCGGAGCCGCAAATGTACACAGCCCCGCGCCCCTAAAATCCCCTCGGCTGAGGTCTTTTTAGGGGCGCGGGGAACTGCGCGGCCAGCCCCCACCGACCCGCACCCGGCATCAGTCCAGATAGCCCCTCAGCTGATCCGCAAATGCGTGGTCCCGCAGCTTGTTGAGCGTCTTCGACTCGATCTGCCGTATCCGCTCCCGGGTCACCCCGAAGATCCGGCCGATCTCCTCCAGCGTGCGCGGACGCCCGTCAGCCAGCCCGTACCGCAGCTGTACGACCTTGCGCTCCCGCTCCCCCAGCGTCGACAGCACCGCTTCCAGGTGCTGCCGCAACAACAGGAACGCGGCGGACTCCACGGGGCTCGTCGCGTCGCCGTCCTCGATCAGGTCGCCGAGGGCGACGTCGTCCTCCTCCCCCACCGGCGCGTGCAACGACACCGGTTCCTGGGCGAGCCGCAGGACCTCGCTGACGCGTTCGGGGGCGAGGTCGAGGTGGTCGGCGACCTCTTCCGGGGTCGGCTCGTAGCCGCGCTCCTGGAGCATCCGCCGCTGGACGCGGACGACGCGGTTGATGAGTTCGACGACGTGCACCGGGACGCGAATCGTGCGGGCCTGGTCGGCGAGGGCGCGGGACATGGCCTGGCGGATCCACCAGGTGGCGTAGGTGGAGAACTTGTAGCCGCGGGCGTAGTCGAATTTCTCGACCGCCCTGATCAGGCCGAGGTTTCCCTCCTGGACGAGGTCGAGCATGGTCAGCCCGCGTCCGACGTACCGTTTCGCGACGGAGACGACGAGCCGCAGGTTGGCCTCGATCAGGCGGCGCTTGGCCATGCGGCCCATGACGACCAACTTGTCCAGGTCGAGGGCGAGTTGGCTGTCCAGGTCGGTGGCGCCGCCGAGCTTCTCCTCGGCGAACAGGCCGGCCTCGACGCGGCGGGCGAGGTCGACCTCTTCGGCCGCGGTGAGCAGCGGGATGCGGCCGATCTCGCGCAGGTACTGGCGGAACAGGTCCGAGGAGGGCGCGCCGTTGTCGGCGGCGACCCGGCCGCGGGGCCGTACGTCGGGCTCGGGGGTCTCGGCGGTCTCCACCGCTTCGGCCGTCGGTTCTTCGAGCTCGGGCGGGCTCTCCGGGTCCGCGTTTTCGGGGTGGTGCGCGGCACGGCTCTGCGGGGGGACGGTCGCGAGGACATCGGTCTCCGCGTCCGGTTCCGCGCCGTCCGTCGTGCTGGTCTCGGTCTGGTCGAGGGTCTGGGTCTGCACGGGGGCGACCTCCAGGATGATCGCTGCCAGGGGGTACGACAGCGGTACTTCAGGGGCGGAGTGGGCGGCCTCGCCGCAATCCGTCCCGTACTCGATGAGCGGAACCGCGGGGGTGAAGGACCCGCCGGGGACGGATCGGCCGCGCTCCGAGGACTCAGGCACCGGAACCCAGTGTGGAGTACGACACATCGCCGCCACGAGGGGCGTGCGGTGACTTTTTGAGTCCGTTCCGTAACTACGCGCTCAGAGCGCTGTGGCGCCGTGCACCTGGAGTGCCTGGTCGTACTGCTGAAGAACCCACAACTCGTTCTGTACGGCGGCCAGTTCCGCCGAGTCTCCGTGGCTGCCGAGGCGGGTGAGCGTGCCCTGGATGTCGTGGATCCGGCGTACTACGGCTCTTCGGCGGACGGTGACGAGCTGCTCGCCCGCGTAGTTCTCGTCGACCGTGCGGCGCAGGATCGCCTCCACGGCGAGCTCGGTGACCATCGCGCGGACCGCGTCGTCCGGTGCCGCCTCTCGGACCCGGACGAGATAGTCCTGGGGGTCCTGGAGGCCGTACTCGGCGCCGCCCGCCTCGATGATCGCCTCGCGTACGGCCGCGTAGGGCGGGGCGGTGAACTCGTCGACGCCGTACGCGTCGAAGGCCGGGGAGACCAACTCGGGGCGCTGGAGGGCGAGTTTGAGGAGTTCGCGTTCGGTGGCGAAGACCGGGTTGCGGAGGGTGAGGGCTGGGCCGCCGGTGGGCGGGCGGGGGGTGGTGTCGTACTGCTGCTGGGCGCCGCCCCTCGCGGGCGCGGGGCCCTTGCCGCCGCGGTCGCGGGCCCAACGGGCCAGCTGCGCAACCCTCTTGACCACGAACTGGGTGTCGAGGATGCCGAGCATGCCCGCGAGCTGGACGGCGACCTCGTGCTGGGCGCCGCTGTTCTTGATGCGGGCGACGATCGGGGCCGCCTCGTCCAGGGCGGAGGCGCGGCCTGCGGGGGTGTCGAGGTCGTAGCGGACGACGATCTGGCGGAGCGCGAACTCGAAGAGCGGGGTGCGGGGTTCGACCAGGTCGGCGACCGCCTCGTCGCCCTTGGCCAGGCGCAGTTCGCACGGATCCATGTTGTCGGGCGCGATCGCGATGTAGGTCTCGGCGGCGAACTTCTGGTCGTCCTCGAAGGCGCGCAGGGCCGCCTTCTGGCCGGCCGCGTCGCCGTCGAAGGTGAAGATCACGCGCGCGCTGCCGTTGTCCATCAGCAGCCTGCGGAGGATCTTGATGTGGTCGGTGCCGAAGGCCGTGCCGCAGGTGGCGATGGCGGTGGTGACTCCGGCGAGGTGGCAGGCCATGACGTCGGTGTAGCCCTCGACGACGACCGCGCGGGACGACTTGGCGATGTCCTTCTTCGCGAGGTCGATGCCGTACAGGACCTGGGACTTCTTGTAGATCGCGGTGTCCGGCGTGTTGAGGTACTTCGGGCCGTTGTCCGACTCGTAGAGCTTCCTCGCGCCGAAGCCGACGACCTCGCCGCCGATGTCGCGGATCGGCCACATCAGACGGCCGCGGAAGCGGTCGATGGGGCCGCGGCGGCCCTCCTGGGAGAGACCGGAGAGGAGCAGCTCCTTGTCGGTGAAGCCCTTGCCCCGGAGGTAGCGGGTGAGGTGGTCCCAGCCCTGGGGGCTGTAGCCGACGGAGAAGTGCTCGGCGGCGGACTGGTCGAAGCCGCGCTCGGCGAGGAACTTGCGGCCGGCGTCCGCCTCGGGGCCGACGGCGAGCTGCTCCACGTAGAAGTCGGCGGCGGCCTTGTGGGCCTCGACCAGGCGGATGCGCTCGCCGCGCTGGTGGGAGGGGTTGTACCCGCCCTCCTCGTACCGCAGCGTGATGCCGGCCTGGGCGGCCAGGCGCTCGACCGACTCCGAGAAGGTGAGGTGGTCGACCTTCATCACGAACGTGATGGTGTCGCCGCCCTCCTGGCAGCCGAAGCAGTGGAAGAGACCCTTGCTCGGGCTGACCTGGAAGGACGGCGACTTCTCGTCGTGGAACGGGCAGAGACCCTTGAGGTTGCCGCCGCCCGCGTTCCGCAGCTGGAGGTACTCGGACACCACGGCGTCGATCGGGACCGCGTCCCGAACCGCCTTCACGTCCTCGTCGTTGATCCGTCCTGCCACGCGTGAATTCTACGGGGCCGGACTGACACCAGTGACGACGAGAACGTCTAGGACCCCAGGCTGTCCAGCGGAACGTGTGGGTCCGCCAGGGCCTCGGTGTTCACCTGTGTCCTGGAGCGGATGAGCTGCTGGATGGGCTCTGTGACGTCCCACACATTCACGTTCATCCCGGCCAGCACGCGTCCCTCCTTCAGCCAGAAGGCGATGAACTCCCGCTTGCCCGCGTCTCCCCGGATCACCACTTCGTCGTAGGAGCCCGGGGGCGCCCAGCCGGAGTACTCCATACCCAAGTCGTACTGGTCGGAGAAGAAATAGGGCACGCGGTCGTAGGTGACGTCCTTGCCGAGCATCGCGCGGGCCGCCGCCGGGCCGCCGTTGAGGGCGTTGGCCCAGTGCTCCACCCGCAGCCGGGTGTCGAAGAGGGCGTGGTGGAAGGCGGCCACGTCACCGGCCGCGTAGATGTCGGGGTCGGAGGTGCGCAGCCGTTCGTCGACCGCGATGCCGCCGCCGTGCGCGCGGTCGGCCAGCTCCAGGCCGGCCGCCTCGGCGAGCGCGGTGCGGGGGGCCGCGCCGATGGCCGCGAGGACGTCGTGCGCGGGGTGCTCCTCGCCGTCGTCCGTGCGGGCCGCGAGGACCATGCCGTCCTGGCCGACGATCTCGGTGAGCCGGGCGCCGAAGTGGAAGCGGACGCCGTGCTCGGCGTGCAGGTCGGCGAAGAGCTGGCCGAGTTCGGGGCCGAGGACTCCGTGCAGCGGGGTCTGCGAGGGTTCTACGACGGTCACCTCGGCGCCGTACTCGCGGGCCGCCGCCGCGACCTCCAGGCCGATCCAGCCGCCGCCGGCGATCACCAGATGGCCGTTGTCCCGGCCCAGTGAGGTGAGGACGCCCTTGAGGCGCTCGGCGTGCGAGAGGCGGCGCAGATGGTGGACGCCCGCGAGGTCCGTGCCCGGGATGTCGAGGCGGCGGGGCTCGGAGCCGGTGGCGATGAGCAGCTTGTCGTAGTGGACAAGGGTGCCGTCGTCCCCGAAGCGGACCGTCTTGGCCGTACGGTCGATGGCGTCGACGGTCTGGCCGAGATGCAGCTCGATGTCGTTGCGCGCGTACCAGGCGGGTTCGTGGACGAAGACGCTGTCGCGCTCCTCCTTGCCGAGGAGGTAGCCCTTGGACAACGGCGGACGCTCGTACGGGTGGTCGCGTTCGTCGCAGATCAGTATCACGCGGCCGGTGAAGCCCTCCGCTCGGAGCGCCTCGGCCGCCTTGGCGCCGGCCAGGCCTCCTCCGACGATGACGAATGTCTGATCCGCGTCGACCACTTGATGCCTCCTCGTAAGGGTGCCGCCATATGCGAGCGTCCCGCACGCAGCGTGATGCGGGAAGGGGGTGTGGCCCGATCAGGCCACGGAGGGTCACATTCGGGCTTGTTCCGCGTCACTGTGCCCCAGGGATGTGAGATGTGCGTGAAGAGACCGCGCCGACGCGTCGGTCAATGACGCGATCTGATCGACGATCACCCGCTTGCGGGCGCGGTCGTCGGGCGCCTCGTCGAACTGGGCGCGGAACTGCGGCTCCAGACCGTCCGGGGCGCGGCTCGTGAGCACCTCGGCGAGTTCGGCGACCACGACGCGCTCGTCGGCGCGGATGCGCTCCTGCTCGGCGCGCTGCATGACGTACCGGTCGGCGACCGCCTTGAGGACCGCGCACTCCAGCCGTGCTTCGTGCGGTACGACGAGTTCGGCGTCGTAGCGGGTGAGGCGGCCGGTGCCGTACCTCGCGCGCGTGGCGGCCTCGGCGGCCAGGCAGAAGTGGCCGATGAGCTGGCTGGTGGCGTCCTTGAGGCGGGCCTGCGCGACCGCCGAGCCGTCGTATCCGTGCGGCCACCACGGCTGGTTCTGGAGCCGGTCCAGCGCCTCGGCGAGTTCGTCGGGGGCCGTGTCCGCGGGGACGTAGCGGCCGATGGCCACCTTGAAGATCTCCTGGCGTTCCGGTTCGGCGTGCAGGCAGTTGGGGTCGATGTGGCCCGCGTGCAGGCCGTCCTCGACGTCGTGCACGGAGTACGCCACGTCGTCCGACCAGTCCATGACCTGGGCCTCGAAGCAGGTGCGGGTGCCGGGGGCGCCCTTGCGGACCCAGTCGAAGACGGGCCTGTCGTCGTCGTAGACACCGAACTTGGGGGACTTGGGGTCGGTGGGGTGGGCTCCGCGCGGCCAGGGGTACTTGGTGGCTGCGTCCAAGGCGGCTCGGGTGAGGTTGAGGCCTACGGAGCCTTCGGCGGTGAAGCGCTTGGGCTCGATACGCGTGAGGAGTCTCAGGGATTGCGCGTTGCCCTCGAAGCCGCCGCAGTCGTCGGCGAATTCGTTCAGTGCCTGTTCTCCGTTGTGGCCGAAGGGTGGGTGGCCGAGGTCGTGGGAGAGGCAGGCCGCTTCGACCAGGTCGGGGTCGCACCCCAGGGCCGCGCCCAGTTCCCTGCCTACCTGGGCGCACTCCAGGGAGTGGGTCAGGCGGGTGCGGGGGCTGGCGTCCCAGGCCTGGCTGCGGGTTCCCGGTGTGACCACCTGGGTTTTGCCGGCGAGCCTTCTGAGTGCGGCGGAGTGGAGTACGCGCGCGCGGTCACGCTGAAAGGCGGTGCGGCCGGGGCGTTTGTCGGGTTCGGGGGCCCAGCGTTCGGTTGCGTGCGCGTCGTAGGACATGTCTCGACAGTAAGCGCAGGCAGTGACAATTCAGGAGTTGCGGGGCGCCTATGCATCTGCCGGGTGCGGATTCGTTTGCGGGTGACCGTCGCATGTGGCTGGTCGCGCCCACGCGGCGGAGCCGCAAATCGATACAGCCCCGCGCCCCTTAGGGAGTCGGCCCCGCTGTTGCTTTCAAGCGGACGCCAGTTCCGGTTCTGTGCTCACCGTCGTCGCCATCGCCTGGTCGTAGCGGTGCAGTACCAAGCGGGCCATCGCCGGGTGGACTCCCAAGGGTGCCGATGCGATCCACGGAGCCGCCTCCGCGCACTGTGTCGCGAAGCGGCCGGGGGCCGTGAAGCAGGACGCCACTGCCACCCTGTGGCGGCCTCGGGCGGCCAACGCCCGGACGGCTGTCTGGACCGTGGGGGTCGCCGCCGAGGCGTACGCGGGGATCACGGGGACTCCCAGGCGGTCGGCGAGGAGTTGGGCCGTGTGGTTGGTGTCCACCTTGGAGTCCGGGTCACGGGATCCTGCCGCGGCCAGGACCACGGCGCTGGAGCGGCGGGTCCGGTCGTCCGTCCGGGTGCGCCAGCCCGCCTCCACCAGGCGGTCGTAGAGGGTCTCCACGAGGAGGGGGTGCGGGCCCAACGGGGGTGCCACGCGCGTGCGTGCCGGTGTCTCGGCGGCCAGTTCGGGGATGTCGCGCTTGACGTGGTAGCCGCGGGCCAGGAGGAGGGGGACGAGGACGGCGTCCGTGGGGCCGAGTGCGGTGAGGGTGTCCGTCAGACGGGGCTCGTTGAGTTCGATGTGGCCCAGGTGGACGGGGAGGCCGGGGCGCAGTTCGCGGACGCGTTCCACGAGGGCTCGTACGGTGCTCAGGGCGCGCGGGTCGCGGCTGCCGTGCGCGACCAGGACGAGCGCGGGCGGGCCGGGGCGGCGGCTGCCGTTCAGGGAGACGAGGCTGAGCTGGCTGGCGAGCTGACTGCTGATCCGGTTCATGAGATGCGCCGTACTGTCGAGGGTCGTGGACTCGTCGTGGGGATGATGCGACGCCGTCATGAAGAGATGGTGGCGGTACGACGTTGCCGTGCCGTTGCACCGGAATGACGGGTCTTTTCCGGGGGTTCACGGTGGGGTGCCGGGGGTGTGTGAGGCGAGGTGACCTGCGGCTTCGACGTTCACAGTGAAGCCGGTCACACTGCCGGCGGCGAACCGGAGCGGGTTACGGCGCGTCTGTGACTGTCGAAACCGAACGGTGAGGGGCCCTTCCATGCGTCGCCTGAAACTCCGCAGACCTCGGCTGCCACGCACGCGTGCCGGGTGGCGGCGGCTCGTGCAGGGGGTCGCCCTCGCGTGTGTCCTCGCGCTGCTGCCGGCGACCTGGCTGTGGGTGGCGACGGCGGACCGGCTGCGGACCCTTCAGGACGCGCCGCGCACCGATGTGGCCGTGGTCTTCGGGGCCGGGCTGTGGGACGGCGAGCCGTCGCCGTATCTCGCGCACCGGCTGGACGCGGCGGCCACGCTGTACCGGGAGGGCCGGGTGAAGGTCGTCCTGGTGACCGGTGACAACAGCCGCAAGGACTACGACGAGCCGGACGCGATGCGTGTCTACCTGGCGAAGCACGGGGTGCCACGCGCGCGCGTGGTGACCGATTACGCCGGCTTCGACACCTGGGACTCCTGTGTCCGCGCCAAGAAGATCTTCGGCGTCGGCAGGGCCGTGCTCATCAGCCAGAAGTTCCACATCCGGCGGGCGGTCGCGCTGTGCGAGGCGGCGGGGGTCGACTCGTACGGCGTCGGGGTCGACGAGGCGCACAACGCGACCTGGTACTACGGCGGTACCCGCGAGGTGTTCGCGGCGGGCAAGGCGGCGCTGGACGTGGCGATCCATCCCGATCCGCAGTTCCTCGGCCCGAAGGAGACGGGGGTCGCGCGGGCGCTGGCCTCCGGCAGCAACTGAGTCCCGTTCAGCGGCGGTGGCGCCAGTCGCCGCCCTCGATCAGTTTGCCGTGGGTGCGCAGGGCGGCGGTGACGGCGGGGGACGCGAGGTACACCCAGGCGCGTACCGCCGTGCCGTCGGCGTCGCGGGTCACCGGGCGTTCGACGCGCTCGTAGAGGTTGCGCGGGTCGCCGGGGGCGTAGTCCTCAAGCCGGTCGAGGGCGAGGAGGAGTCGGGGGTAGGACTCGGGGCGCGCGGTGACGAGTTCGCCGACGACCACCGAGCCGGGGCCCTCGACGGCGTACGGGTAGCCGGGGCCTTCGTAGAGGACGGCGCCGTGCAGGTGTCCCGGTTCCTCCGACTCCGTGTGGCCGCGCAGGAAGAGGTCGTGGTTGGGCTCGCCGGGGCGGAGGGTGCCGTAGACGAAGAAGGGGAGGGGCGTCGTCATCACTCTCCTTGGGGGCGGGGGCCGAGAAGCCTTTGCACGCGCTATGGACACGACATGTCATGACCCTTTAAATCTCATTCAACATCAACGCGGCCCCCACGCCCCCCACTTGCGTTCTTGAGGAGACCGATGAGTCTGACACGGCACGTTCATGGTTCCCGTCTCGCCACGGCCGGTATCGCGGCCGGCGCCGCGACCCTGCTGGCCGCCACCCTCTCCCCCATCGCCCACGCCGTCGACCGGCCGACGCGGAGCACCGCGATCGCGAACGCCGCGTCCGCGCTGGTGGCCCATGCCACGAGTCTGGGGCTGACCGCCTCGGAAGCCACGTCGGTCCGGGACGTGATCGTCGACCCGGACGGCACGCAGCACGTCCGCTACAACCGGACGTACCGTCAGCTCCCGGTGCTCGGCGGTGACTTCGTGGTGCATCTGGCTCCGAACGGGAGTTATCGGAGCGCCGACCGTGCGACCCGCGCCTCCATATCCCTGGCGACCGTCACACCGAAGGTGGCCGCTCCGAAGGCGGCGGACCTGGCCGTCAACGCGTTGCGGGCGGCCCATCTCGGCGAGGCGCTCAAGAGCGTAACCGCCAAGCCCCAGCTGATAGTCGACGCCCTCCACGGCACCCCGAAACTCGCCTGGCGGACCGACGTCGTCGCCAAGGACTCGCTCGGCAACCCGGTCGCCCGCACGGTGCTGACCGACGCCCGCACCGGCGCCCGGATCGACGCCTGGGACAGTGTGGAGACGGCGACCGGCGACGGGCAGTCGCTGTACAGCGGGACGGTGCCGCTGGAGACGACGCTGTCGGGATCGGCGTACCAGCTCAAGGACGCGACGCGCGGCGGGACCTACACCGGTGACGCGGCGAACAAGACGGACCTGTGCATCCTCGGCATCTGCATCAGCCGGGCGCCGTCCACGGTGTTCACGGACACCGACAACCACTGGGGCACGGGCGCGAGTTCGGACCGTTCGTCGGCGGCGGTGGACGCGCAGTACGGCACGAACGAGACCTGGGACTACTACAAGAACATCCACGGCCGCAACGGCATCGCGGGCGACGGGAAGGGTTCGTACAACCGGGTCCACTACGGCAACAGCTACAACAACGCCTTCTGGGACGACAGTTGCTTCTGCATGACGTACGGCGACGGTGACGGGACGCAGCTCGGTCCGCTGGTGGCGCTGGATGTCGCCGGGCACGAGATGACGCACGGCGTGACGTCGAAGACGGCGGCGCTGACGTACTCGGGCGAGTCCGGCGGGCTCAACGAGGCGACCTCCGACATCATGGGCACGCTGGTGGAGTGGTACGCCAACAACGCGTCCGACCAGGGGGATTACCTCATCGGCGAGAAGATCGTGCGGTCCGGCTTCGGGCGGCCGGCGCTGCGGTACATGGACAAGCCGTCCAAGGACGGGAATTCCGCGGACTGCTGGAGTTCGACGGTCGGGAATCTGGACGTCCACTACTCGTCGGGCGTCGCGAACCACTTCGCGTATCTCCTCGCGGAGGGCAGCGGCGCGAAGACGATCAACGGGGTCGACTACAACTCCCCCAGTTGCAACGGCTCTTCGGTCGGCGGGATCGGCCGGGACAAGCTGGGGGCCATCTGGTACCGGGCGCTGACGGTCTATATGACGTCCTCGACGAACTACGCCGGGGCCCGTACGGCGACGCTCAGCGCGGCCAAGGACCTTTACGGGGTGGGGAGTTCGGAGTACGCCGCGGTGGCCGCGGCCTGGAGCGCGGTCAACGTGGGGTGAGACCCGGGTCACGTTCGTCCATGTCACAGGAGCCAGGGCCGTCTCGTCCCGTGGGTGTAGCCACTGACGACGACGGCCCACGGAGGGCATCATGGACGCACGACTGAACTACCTCGCCAGCCCGACCGCGAGCAAGGCCGCCAAGCAGTTCATGGCAGTCGGCAGGTCGCTCAAGAACTCCGAACTGCCCGCTCTGACACAGGAGTTGGTGGCGCTGCGGGTCAGCCAGATCAACGGCTGCGCCGTCTGCGTCGACATGCACACCAAGGAGGCCGCCGCGGCCGGCGAGACCTCGGTGCGGCTGAACCTGGTCGCGGCGTGGCGCGAGGCCACGGTCTTCACCGAGGCCGAACGGGCCGCGCTGGAACTGGCGGAGGAGGGGACCCGGGTCGCGGACGCGGCCGGCGGGGTGAACGACGAGGTGTGGGCGCACGCCGCCAAGCACTTCGACGACGAGCAGCTCACCGCGCTGGTCATCCTGGTGTCCTTCATGAACTCGGTGAACCGCCTGAACATCATCACCCGCCAGCCGTGTGCGGGCGACTACGAGCCCGGCCTGTTCGGCTGAACCCCGCCCACACCCGCACCGGCCAGGACGAGGAGATCCCGCGTGAGCGAAACCGACCGGAAGGCCCAGGAGTTCGAGGAGCTGCGACCGCTGCTGTTCTCGATCGCCTATCGGATCCTGGGCAGTGTGGGCGAGGCCGAGGACGCGGTGCAGGAGACCTGGCTGCGCTACGACGGCTCGACGACCCGGCCCACCTCGACCAAGTCGTTCCTGTCGGCCACGGTCACGCGGATCTCGATCGACGTACTGCGTTCGGCGCGGGTACGGCGGGAGGAGTACGTCGGGCCGTGGTTCCCGGAGCCGCTGCTGAGCGACCCGTACCAGGATCCGGCGCGGTCGGTGGAGCTGGCCGACTCGGTGTCGATGGCGGCGCTTCTGCTGCTGGAGCAACTCAGCCCGCTGGAGCGGGCGGTGTTCGTGCTGCGCGAGGTGTTCGCCTTCGGCTTCGACGAGATCGCCACGACCGTGGGGCGTTCGGAGTCGGCGTGCCGGCAACTGCTGGTGCGGGCCCGGCGGCACATGGCGGACAAGCGGCCCCGGTTCGCCGCGGACCGGCAGGAGCGGCAGGAGCTGGCGACCCGGTTCTTCGACGCGCTGAAGAACGGTGACGTGGGCGGGCTGCGTGAACTGCTCGTCGCCGACGTGCAGTTCGTCGGGGACGGCGGCGGAAAGGCCCCGCAGCTGGCCAGGGCAATCATGGGCGCGGAGAACGTGGCCCGGGTGCTCGGCACGGTCTTCCCCTGGCTGATCCGGATCGATGTGTCGTTCGAGCCGCACGACGTCAACGGCCAGCCCGGCGCGCTCTTCCGCGACCGCGACGGCAAGGTGCTCCACGCCCTGGCCCTCGACGTGGTCGACGGCCGGATCCAGACCATCCGTGCGGTGATCAACCCCGACAAGCTCACCCACCTCGGCCCGGTCGCCGACGCCTGGGCCGTCGACCGCGAACTGAAGCAGGCCAGACGGGGCTGATCCGGAGCCCCACAAGTACAACGCCGCCGCGACCACGGCGCCGCTCCGTGCCTTCCGAGGTGAGGGAACTGCGCGTCGGGCCGGTCCAACACCTCCTGGGTCCTGACCAGTTGGCGGGTCTCGGGCGGGTCGGTCGCCTTCGCCTTGACGCCGAAGAAGTTGTTGCCGGGGTTGAGCGCGCCGTCAATGCCCTCGCCGATCCAGCCGTCGGCGATGAGCCTGGGGTAGCCGGGGTCCTGGCGGTCGGCGGCGATGTCGTAGCGGACGTATTGGGGGCCGCTGAAGAAGTAGAGCTCTCCGTCCGCCCAGTGAGCGGGTAGCCGTCGTCGACGGTCTGGGTGGCGAACGGGACGCGGACGTACTCCGTGCCCGGAACACGTAGAGGTGGGCCTGGCCCAGGTCGACCCTCCTCCCAGCCGGACGGCAACCCGCCCCAGGCCGCGCCGAGTTGCCAGTCGATGATGCTCCGGTGAATTCCGCGCGGAGCGCTACCCGGAGTACGGCCTTCGCTCCCGTGCCTCCTTCAACGCCCGCCCCCACCACACCAGTTGGTCGAGCATCGCCTTCGCCGCCGCGTCCGGGGCGGCGGGGTCCTTGAGGAGGCCGCGGTCGTCGAAGGACGCGCCCGCGTTGTGGAAGGAGACGGTGTCGCGGACCGTGACGGCGTGGAGTTCGGCGAAGACCTGGCGGAGGTGTTCCACCGCGCGCAGGCCGCCCGCGAGGCCGCCGTAGGAGACAAGGGCGACGGGCTTGGCGCGCCACTCCGTGTAGTGCCAGTCGATGAGGTTCTTGAGGCCGGCCGGGAAGGAGTGGTTGTACTCGGGGGTGAGGACGACGAAGGCGTCGGCCGAGGACAGTTTCGGGGTGATGCCGGAGAGGGCGGCGGTCGCCTCCGGGGTCGGGGCGAGGGTCGTGGGCAGGTGACCGGTGTCGGCGACGTCGACGACCTGGAGGGTGAGGTCGGCGCGGTCGTTCACGTGGGTGAGGAGCCAGTCGGCGACGACCGGGCCGAAGCGGCGGTGGCGGTTGCTGCCGATGACGACGGTGACGGGGAGCGGAGCGGTGTCGGTGTCCATGCGGGCAGCCTGGTACCTCAACCATTCTTGAGGTCAAGCCCGACCGGTCGTCACCCGTTCACACGCTCGGCGTGCGCTCTTCGGGTAGTCCTTCGGGACGGGGTCGCCGTACCCCCATGACCTGCTGAAACGGCGGCGGGACGGGCCGTTCCGGCCCCCTCCTGACACCCATTCACCACACTTCTGACGCACGCTCAGGAAGCGGGCTCGGCCCGGTGCCACTTACCTCGGAAGGGCAGCCAACCACAGCTCGGAGGAGCACCGATGCGTCGTACGGCCCGTCTGCTGACCGGTACCGCGCTCGCCGTCGCCGTCGCTGGTCTCGCGACCGCACCGGCGTACGGCGGCGAGACCGGCAGCCTGGAGGTGTTCCCGTCGAGCGCCGTGCCGGGCGGCGACGTCACGGTGAACACGGCCGCGTGCGGCGACGGCGGTACGGCGGCCGGTGACGCCAGCGCGGTGGGCGCCGGCACGTTCACGCTGGCGCCGAGCACGCACGAGGGCGACGCGATCGGGCAGTTCAAGGTGCCGCCGAGCGCGCAGCCGGGGACGTACGAGATCGTCGCGAAGTGCACGGACGGCCGACAGGTCTCCGGCGATCTGATGGTGACGCTGGCCTCGATGCGGCAACAGGTACAGCCGCGCGGAAGTGTGAAGACGGGGGTCGGTGGCGCCCTGGGCCCCGACCCCGTGCAGACCGCGGCCGGTGTGACGGCTCTCGCCGTCGCCGCCGCGGGCGGTACCTGGCTCCTGCATCGCCGGGCGAGAGGCGACGGGATCTGACGGACACCCTCCGCTGTCCGTCCGCCGGTACCGCAAGCCCCTCCCCCTCCGGGTCCGACGCCCCTCGTGACCCGGAGGGGGCGCGGGGCAGGCCCTGGTCATGGAGAGGGGTGCGTAATGCGTCGTCGTAGATGTCGTGCGGGATTCGGCAATACCGCGATAGGGGCCGTCACCGTGGGCGCCCTGTGCGCGGGCGCGTGGCTGCTGACCAGTGGCAGCGGGACGAACGCGCCGCCGCAGCCGTCCGCCGCAGAGGCCCGCCCCGATCCGGCCGTCGAACGCGCCGCGGCCAGTGCGCTGCCGCCGTCGCCGCCGGACCGCATCCGTATCCCGGCCATCCATGTGGACGCCCCGCTGATGGGCCTCAAACTGACGAACACAGGGAGCCTGGACGTGCCCCCGGCCGCGAAGAAGAACCTCGCCGGCTGGTACGAGTCCGGCACCACTCCTGGTGAGACCGGCACGGCGATCGTCGCGGGCCATGTCGACAACGCCGACGGGCCCGCCGTCTTCTACGACCTCGGTGCCCTGAAGAAGGGCAACACCGTCGAACTGGACCGGCTGGACGGCACCGTCGCGCTGTTCACGGTCGACGCGGTCGAGGTGTATCAGGCAAGCCACTTCCCCGACCAGAAGGTCTACGGCGCCGCCGAGCGGCCCGAGTTGCGGGTGATCACGTGCGGGGGCGGCTACTCGCGGTCGACGGGTTATCAGGGGAATGTCGTCGTGTTCGCGCATCTGACGGGGAGTCGCTAGCCCCCAAGTCCCGCTACGGCACGCCGAGTTCGAAAAGCGCGTAGCCCGCGTACGAGCCCGAGGCCAGGGCCGCCATCCCCAGCAGCGTGAACTGGTGGGCGAGGCTGAGGCGGCGCAGTGCGGCGGCGAGTGGAAGGAACAGGGGGAAGAGCGGGAGCAGGTAGCGGGAGACGTTGCTGAATATCTGCTGGCTGCCCAGGACGAGCGCGACGGTGAGGACCGTGTAGACCAGCAGGACGGCAGGCGGGCGCAGCCGGATCAGCAGCGGGAGCAGGGCGAAGCCGAGCAGGACCACACAGGCGCTGATCAGGTCCGCGAAGGGCCAGGCGAAGAGGTAGGCGGTGTGGCCCACCGGGATGGAGGTGAGGACGTCGAGGGTCTGGCGGCCGTAGTCCCACTCGTGGGCCCAGGCGCCGGACTGGAGCTTGAAGTAGCCGCCGTAGTCGCCCATTTGGTGGCCCACCCAGCCCAGATAGGCGAGCAGGCCCAGCGGTGCCACGGCCATCGCGGCCAGTGGTCGGAGGGTGCCGTCGCGGCGGTCGCGAAGTGCGAGCAGGGCCGCGAGGGCGACCGCGGCGATCAGGGCCGCCGCCGTGGGGCGGTTGAGGCCGGCGGCGCAGGTGAGGAAGCCGGCGGTGAGCCAGCGGCGGGTGAGGACGGCGTGGCAGGCCCAGGCGGCCAGGGCGACGAAGAGGGAGTCGGAGTAGACCGCCCACTCCACACCGGAACCGGGCCACACGGCCCAGAGTCCGGCCGCGGCCAGCCCGGCCCGGTTGTCCAGGAGGTGCGCGGCAACGGCGTAGATCCCCAGGGCGGCGGCGAAGGAGGCGAGCACGGAGACCAGCAGGCCGGCGCCGTAGGAACCAAGACCGGTGAGTTCGGAGGCCAGGCGGATCAGTGCCGGGTACAGCGGGAAGAAGGCCGCCGAGTTGCCTTCGAGGGTGATCATGCCGGTGGCTCCGGGGATGCGGACCAGCTCGGGGTGGTAGCCGTGGACGGCGATCTGCTGGTACCACCAGCCGTCCCAGGTGGCCAGTACGTCCCACGGGTGGGCGCCGCCGCCGAAGCGCGGGTTCTTGGTGCGGTAGTTCCCGGCGGAGTCCAGCAGCCACATGAAGGAGGCGAAGCCGATGAGCTTCAGGACGCCGTAGAAGGCCAGTGCGGGGGTGTACTCCCTGCCGGCCCCGCGCAGCCGTCGCCACTCGCCGTCCGCGGTGGCGGGCCGCTCCGACAGTCTCGCGTTCCAGGCGCTCGCCGGGGTGATGGTCTCGTTCATGCGCGGAACACCCACGCCCGCAGGAGGAGGAACCGCAGCACGGTCGCGGTCAGGTTGGCCGCGAGGAGTACGGCGAGATCGGTGGCGTGGCCGGCCGCGGGTGCCGCGTGGTGCAGGGCCGCGAGGGAGCCGCTGGTGAGCGCCAGGCCGATCAGGAAGACCACGAGCCCCTTGCCGTGGTGGCGCAGCGCGCTGCCGCGTCCTCGGTGTCCGAAGGTGAGCCGTCTGTTCGCGGCCGTGTTGGCGAGGGCGCAGAGCAGGAGCGCGAGCGCGTTGGCGGCCTGGGCGCCGAGCGCCGGGCTCAGGGCCGCGTACAGCAGGAGGTGCCCTACGGTGCTCATCGCGCCGATGGCGGCGAAGCGGGCGAGTTGGGCGGCCGGTCCGGCCGGTGCCCGTGCGATGTGGGCGCCCGGTCCGGCCGGCGCACCGGCCTCGTCCGTGCCGGGGCGCAGCGCGGCCGGTGACAGGGTGCCGCGGGCCAGTGCTCCGCCGATCCTGGCGATGCCGCGCAGATCGGCCAGCGCGGTGGCGAGGACGTCGACCCGGCTGTCCGGATCGTCGACCCAGTCGACCGGCACCTCGTGGATGCGCAGTCCGGCCCGCTCGGCGATCACCAGGAGTTCGGTGTCGAAGAACCACCCGGTGTCCTCGACCAGGGGCAGCAGCACTTCGGCGACATCACGCCGTACGGCCTTGAATCCGCACTGCGCGTCGGAGAAGCCGACGGCGAGGGTGGAGCGGAGCAGGGCGTTGTAGCAGCGGGAGGTGACCTCCCGTTTGGGGCCGCGCACCACCCGGGAGGCGGGGGCCAGGCGGGTGCCGATGGCCATGTCGGAGTGGCCGGAGATCAGCGGGGCGACGAGGGGCAGCAGCGCGGCCAGTTCGGTGGAGAGGTCGACGTCCACGTACGCGAGCACCGGCGCCGGCGACTGCGACCAGGCGGCGCGCAGTGCCCGGCCCCGGCCCTTCTCGGGCAGCCGTAGCCACTCGGTTCCGGGCAGTTCGGCGGCCAGGCGGGCGGCTATCCGCGGGGTGCGGTCCGTGCTGGCGTTGTCGGCGACGGTGATCCGGAACGGGTACGGGAACGCCTCGGAGAGGTGCGCGTGGAGGCGGCGGACGTTCGGCTCCAGGTCCGTCTCCTCGTTGAACACCGGGACCACCACGTCCAGGACGGGGCCGGCGCGATGGGTCGGCACCGGTGTGCGTCGCGGTAGCCGGCTGATCGGGATCACGTCCGCCGGCCTGAGCGACTCGTCATTCATCATGGTTTGCCCTTTCTGTGCACTGGTTCGGGGCATGCCGAAGGAACCAGTGGCGGGGGTGAGTTCAGGAACCGGAGCCGGGCGAGACGGTGAGCGACGACGTGATGGACGACGGCGTGCTCTGGCTCAGGTTCTCCGCGGTCGCCGTGTCCGAAGGGGTGGAGGAGGTGGCGGGCGGTGTCGTAACGCCCGTGTTCCCCCCGGTGGTTGCCGTGGCCGTGGCCGAACTCCCGGTCGTGACGGGCGCCGTGGGAGTGTCCGAAGTCGTGGCGCCGGGATCGGCCAGGGATGTCGTGGCGGACGAGGTGGGCGGAGCCGTCGGAGTCTCCCCCGGTGTCGGGGCCGAGCCGGTGGACGTCGGGCTCGTCGCCGGCCTCGGGTGGGGCTCGGCGGGCTGGACCCGGGTCGGACCGGCGGGCAGCAGGAGCAGCCCGATACCGACGCCGACGACGGCCAGGGCGCAGCCGACGGTCCTGCGCACCACCCGGGTCCGGCGGCGGACACGTACTCCTTCGTGGAGACGTTCGCGGTGGCGCGGCTCGAAGGGGACGGGCTCGTGCGTGTCGCGCATCAGCCGCGCCAACTGCCGTTCGAACGGATCCATTTGATCCATGGGGTCCTCCTTCACCGCGTCGGCTCGATGGCGTCGGTCAGGATCTGCCGCAGCCGCGCCACACCTCGGGAGGCGTGGGAGCGCGCGGTGCCCACCGGACACCCGAGCGCGTCCGCGACCTGGCCCTCGGGCAGGTCCTGGTAGTAGCGCAGCACCACGGCCGCGCGCTGGTTCGGCGACAGCTGGGCGAGCGCGGCCTCCAGCCGGGACCGCTCCGCCACGTCGGCGGAGACGTCCCCGGTCATCGCCCCCTCGGGCAGCCGCTCGACCGGGCGTTCACCCCACCAGCGCCGCCGGCCCGCGCGCGCCGCCGCGCGGACCATCACCTTGCGGACGTATGCCTCCGGCGCGTCCTGGGAGACCTTCGGCCAGACGAACCAGAGCTTGACCAAGGACTCCTGCGCCAGATCCTCGGCCCGATGCCGGTCCCCGCCGACGAGCAGGCGCGCGAGATGGAGGAGTACCGACCAGCGGGCCGCCACGAACTCCTCGAACTCACCCGCCTGACCCTGCTCGATGCGCACTGTCTCTGCTCCCACTGGTTGCCTACACCGGGTAAAAGGCGGTGGGCGGCCCCCCACGATGCACTTGGGCCCCGTGATCTGGATCACGGAGGCAGCGGGTGCCGGGAGGTGTCGTGTGCGGCGACGCCACGCGCCTTCCCACCACGGTCGACAAGGACGACGCCTACTTCGTCGAGGACAGTGGCATCGCCCGGCTCAGGGCCGCAGCCCGCGCAGGTGGCGCGAGGTGATCGAAGAGGGCCGCGTCCCCTGGTGCGCGCACACGATGCCGAACCAGGTGACCGACGTGTGCCGACGGCTCGCCGCACATCGCGCCGGGTGAGCTTGTTCTTCGCCGGGCTTCAGCGGCCGTTCTCCAGGTAGCGGAGTACCGCCAGCACGCGCCGGTTTCCCGTCTCCGACGGCGGCAGGTCGAGCTTCGTGAAGATATTGGCGACGTGCTTCTCGACCGCCCGCTCGGAGACGGTGAACGCGGTGGCGATCGCGTGGTTGGTGCGGCCCTCCGCCATCAGCGCGAGGACCTCGCGTTCGCGTGGGGTGAGGGTGTCGAGGGCGGTGGATCGGCGGGCGGCGCCGAAGAGTTGGGCCACGACCTCGGGGTCGAGGGCGGTGCCGCCGGCCGCGACGCGTTCCAGCGCGCCGACGAACTCGCTGATGTCGACGACCCGTTCCTTCAGGAGATACCCGAACCCGGCCGGGTTGCCGAGGAGTTGGGCCGCGTGGGTCGTCTCGACGTACTGCGAGAACAACAGCACGCCCATCGCCGGGTACTGCCCCCGCAGCCGTACGGCCGCCCGTACGCCCTCGTCGGTCTGGGTGGGCGGGAGGCGGATGTCGACGACGGCGACGTCCGGGACGTGGGCCGCGACCGCGGTCAGCAGGGACTCCGCGTCGCCGACCGCCGCGGCCACCTCCACGTCCCGCAGCTGGAGCAGCTGGACCAGGCCGTCGCGCAGGAGGGCCGAGTCCTCGGCGATGACGACGCGCATACGGCACGGCTCCGTTCACGTGTGGGGCAGCTCGACCGTGACCACGGTAGGGCCTCCGCGCGGGCTGTCGCAGGTCAGTGTGCCGTCGACGGTACGGACCCGGGCCAGCAGGCCGGTGAGTCCGGACCCGGCGCCGAGGGTCGCGCCGCCCTGTCCGTCGTCGGTGACGCGCAGCCGCAGGTCTCCGTCGCGGGCGGTGACGTCGACGGTGGCGGCCGTGGCCCGGGCGTGCTTCGTCGCGTTGGCGAGGAGCTCGGCGGCGCAGAAGTAGGCGATGGTCTCGACGGCCGGCGTGGGGCGGGTGCCGATGTCGGTGGTGAGGGTGACGGGAAGGGCGCTGTCGGCGGCGAGGGTGGTGAGGGCGGCGTGCAGGCCTTCGTCGAGTACGGGCGGATGGATGCCCTTGACCAGGTGGCGCAGGTCGGTGATGGCCTGCGTGGCGTTGCCCCGGGCGGTATCGACGACGGCCAGCACGCGGTCGGGTGCGGCCTCGGTGGTGACCAGTTCGCGGATCATGGTGAGCTGCATGGCGAGGGAGACCAGCCGGGCCTGGGTGCCGTCGTGCAGATCGCGTTCGATACGGCGGAGGGTGGCGGCGGCGTCGTCGACGGCCCGGGCGCGGGTCTCCTCCAGGGTGCGGATCCGGCGGGTCGCGGCGTCGGGACCGAGCAGTACGGTCAGCAGGGCGCGCTGCGGACCGAGGGCGTAACGGAGGAGTACGGGTGCGACGGCCAGCAGCAGCAGTCCGGCCACGAACGGGATCAACCAGCGTGGCCAGGAGTCGAGTTGGTGGCCGAAGACCTCCAGTGACACGTGGTGCGTCGAGCCGTCGGCGCGGTGCACCGTGTTGTAGTTCCAGCGCTTGAGCAGCGGGTGCAGGGTGAGCAGGACGCCGTAGACGTATCCGATGACTACGGCCGCGTACGCGAAGACGGCCGTGAACGGTGTCAGCAGCGCGCAGCCGGCGGCCCGCCAGCCCGCCCGGTCCAGCAGTACGCCCCGACGCCAGCCGAGGAGCCCGCTGCCACCGGGTACGCCCGGCTGCTCGATCTCCAGTCCGAGCAGTCGCCGCGCGAGCCCCCGCTGCAGCGCGCCCAGCGCCAGCGCGCCCCGCACGGTGACGGCCAGCAGCCACAGCCCGAGCGTGGTCACCGACAGCGCCCCGCCGAACGCCAGCCCGACGAGGGTGAGGAAGAAGCCGGCCAGGGCGAGCGGGAGGGCGATCACGCCGTACAGGACGGCGGCCAGCGCCCGGCGGCCGAAGGTGGCGACGGCGAGCGTACGGAGGCGGGAGCGGAGGCTCGGCATGGGATCAACCTAGGAGAGGAGCGACCTGGCGACACGGAGCTGTACTGCGGTGAGGCCCCGCACTACCCACGGCATCAGCAGCAGAAAGCCGATGCCGCCCAGGATCGCGTGGAAGGCCCAGGCCCCGGCGAAGGTCGGGCCGCCCCACGCGCCGGAGTAGTCGGAGCCGGCGCGCAGCGGCCAGCCGAGGTTCATGGGGACGATCGCCCAGCCGTAGACCGTGATCAGTGTGGTGAGGAGGTTGAGTGGGGTCGCGAGGAGGGCGTGGCGCAGGCCGCCGCCCCGTGCGGTGCCCGGAATGTCCGTGTCCAGGAAACGGCGGACCAGCCCCCGCTGCCAGCGGGCCGTGGGGGCGCCGAGCAGGGAGAGCGGGACGCACGCCAGGCCCACCGGCAGGGCGAGTACCGCGTAGGCGGTGCGGCGCCAGGTCGCGGCGGTGAAGGGCTCGCGGGCGATCCGCCACGTCCGCAGGGCCGCCGTGTCGTGGACGGGTGTCTGTGCCTCTGGCTGTGCCTGCCGGACACCGTTCATGGGGCTTCCTCCTGGCCGTGAACTGCCGAAAACCGATGTCTCCAGCGTTCCGCCGGCGCCCGCCGTACACGATGGTGCCTGCACGGAAGCGCAGGGTTCGGTTAACCGAACCGGCCCGGACCCGCCCGTCCTCACACTCCGCCCCCGGCGCGCGCCCGGAACCCTCACACCCCCCGCGCGCTCCCGCTGAGGGCAGCGTTCCTCACGGGAAACAGATGTGATGCGGTCGGGTAACACCGAAGTCGCAGGCTCCTGGACATGACCTCGAATCCACGTGTGGTGCCCACCATCGTGCTCGTCGGCCACGGCATGGTCGGTCAGCGCTTTCTCGAAGCGCTCGCCGAGCGCGGCCTGACCGCCACGCACCGCGTCGTCGTGCTGTGCGAGGAGCCGCGCCCGGCCTACGACCGCGTCCAGCTCACCTCGTACTTCTCGGGCCGCACACCCGAGGAACTGTCGCTCACGGACGCGGAGTTCATCAAGGACCACGGCATCGAGCTGTACGTCGGCGACCCGGCCGAGACGATCGACCGGGCGGCGCGGACGGTAACGGCCCGCTCCGGACTGACAGTTGAGTACGACACCCTCGTCCTCGCCACCGGCTCGTACCCGTTCGTGCCGCCGGTGCCGGGCAAGGACTCCGACGGCTGTTTCGTCTACCGCACGATCGAGGACCTCCTCGCGATCGAGGAGTACGCGAAGTCGCGGGCCACGACGGGTGCGGTGGTCGGCGGCGGGCTGCTCGGCCTTGAGGCCGCCGGTGCGCTCAAGGGGCTCGGACTGGCCACGCACATCGTGGAGTTCGCGCCCCGGCTGATGCCGGTACAGGTCGACGAGGGCGGTGGCGCGGCCCTGCTGCGCACCATCGAGGACATGGGTCTGACGGTCCACACGGGGACCGGTACGCAGGAGATCGTGGCGGACGCGGACGGCGCCGTCACCGGCATGAAGCTGTCGGACGGTTCCGAACTCGCCACGGACATGGTGGTGTTCAGCGCCGGTGTCCGCCCCCGCGACCAACTCGCCCGGGAATCGGGGCTGTCGGTCGGCGAGCGCGGCGGCATCACGGTCGACGAGCAGTGCCGTACGGTCACCGACCCGCACGTGTTCGCGATCGGCGAGTGCGCGCTGGCGGCGGACGGCCGGGTGTACGGCCTGGTGGCGCCCGGCTACGAGCAGGCGGAGACGGTCGCGGCGACCATCGCGCGGGACGAATCGGCGTTCACCGGCGCCGACTTGTCGACCAAGCTGAAGCTGCTCGGCGTGGACGTGGCGTCCTTCGGCGACGCGCACGGCGCCACCGCGGACTGCCTCGACGTCGTCTACTCCGACGCGCGGGCGGGGACGTACAAGAAGCTGGTGATCGGCCGGGGCGGCGAGCTGCTGGGCGGCATCCTGGTCGGCGACGCGGAGGCCTACGGCACGCTGCGCGCGTTCACGGGGTCCGTACCGCCCGTCTCCCCCGAGCAGTTGGTGCTGCCTGCCGGTTCCGGGGGCGCCGTCCAGCTCGGTCCCTCGGCGCTGCCCGACGAGGCGGTGATCTGCTCCTGCCACAACGTCACCAAGGGCACGATCCGGGGCGCGGTGACGGACCACTCCTGCACGAGCGTGCCCGAGGTGAAGAAGTGCACCAAGGCCGGTACCGGCTGCGGGAGTTGCGTCAAGGTGCTCGGCCAGCTGGTCACCGCCGAGCTGGAGGCGAGCGGCGTCGAGGTCGACAAGGGCCTGTGCGGCTGCTTCGCGCAGACCCGCGAGGAGCTGTACGAGATCGCCCTCGCGCTGCGCGTCAGCACCTACCAGGACCTGCTGGAACGCTACGGCCGTGAGGGCGCCCGGGGCGGCGACGGCTGCGAGATCTGCAAGCCGACGGTCGCCTCGATCATCGCGTCCCTCGCCCCGACGATCGGCGCGAGCGGCTATGTCCTGGACGGCGAGCAGGCGGCGTTGCAGGACAGCAACGACCACTTCCTCGCCAACCTCCAGAAGAACGGCTCCTATTCGATCGTGCCGCGCATTCCCGGCGGCGAGATCACCCCCGAGAAGCTCATCGTGATCGGCGAGGTGGCCCGGGACTTCGGGCTCTACACGAAGATCACCGGCGGCCAGCGCATCGACCTCTTCGGCGCGCGGGTGGAGCAACTCCCATTGATCTGGGCGAGGTTGGTGGACGCGGGCTTCGAGTCCGGCCACGCCTACGGAAAGGCCCTGCGCACGGTGAAGTCCTGCGTCGGCCAGACCTGGTGCCGCTACGGCGTCCAGGACTCCGTCCGGATGGCGATCGACCTGGAGCTGCGCTACCGGGGACTGCGCTCCCCGCACAAGCTCAAGTCGGCGGTCTCCGGCTGCGCCCGCGAGTGCGCCGAGGCCCAGTCGAAGGACTTCGGCGTCATCGCCACGGCCAACGGCTGGAACCTGTACGTCGGCGGCAACGGCGGCGCGACCCCGCGCCACGCGGACCTGCTGGCCCAGGACCTCTCCGATGCCGAACTGGTGCGCCTGATCGACCGGTTCCTGATGTTCTACATCCGTACGGCCGACCGGTTGGAGCGCACCAGCGTGTGGCTGGAGCGGATCCCGGGCGGCCTGGACCACATCCGCGAGGTGGTCGTGGACGACTCGCTCGGCATCTGCGAGGAGCTGGAGTCGCTGATGGCCGCGCATGTCGCCGGGTACCGCGACGAGTGGGCCGAGACCATCAACGACCCCGAGAAGCTGGGCCGGTTCGTGTCCTTCGTGAACGCGCCGGACACCCCGGACCCGGTCGTGGGCTTCGTTCCCGAGCGCGACCAGATCAAGCCCGACCTGCCGCTGCTGACCATCGGCATGCGGCCCCAGCAGACCGCAGACGTCCTGGAAGGAAGCGCCCAGCGATGACCCTGGCTCCCGAGACGACCGACCTGAAGGTCCAACTCCGGCTCGAAGAGGGCTGGTTCGCGGTCTGCGACCTCAACCGGCTCATCCCCGGCCGGGGGGTGGCGGCCCTGCTGCCGGACGGCCGCCAGGTCGCCCTGTTCCGCGACCGCGCCGGCACTCTCTACGGCATCGACAACCGCGACCCCTTCAACGGCGCGGCCGTCCTCTCCCGCGGCCTGACCGGCACCCACCAGGGCCGCCCGTTCGTCGCCTCACCGCTGCTCAAGCAGCGCTTCGACCTGGTCTCCGGGGAGTGCCTGGACGACGCGTCGGTGCGGGTGGAGACGTACGAGGTGCGGGCGCACTGACCTGAGCGCCCGGCACTCCCCGTCAGCGGACCCGGCCGGTGCGCAGCGCGGTGGTCAGGGCCGCGGTGCTCAACACGGCCGTGGCCAGCAGGTAGTAGCCCGGTGACACCGGCGAACCGGTCGTCTCGATCAGGGCCGCCGCGATCGTCGGTGTGAAGCCGCCGAAGAGCGCGACCGTGGTGTTGTAGCTGAAGGACAGGCCCGTCGCGCGCGCCCGGGCCGGGAAGACGTCGGCCATCACCGACGGCAGCGTGCCGAAGTACACCGCCTTGAGCAGGGCGAGGACGGTGGTGCACAGCGCGAGGGTGAGGAAGGACGGCGAGGCGTTCAGCCACAGGAAGAGCGGCACCACGCTCACGCCGATCAGCAGCGCGGCCGGGATCATGATGCGCAGCCTGCCGTGCCGGTCGCCCAGCAGCCCCACGAACGGGGTGACGAAGGTCAGGACGGCCCCCGCGATGAGCAGCGCCGTGAACGACAGCGAGGCGTCCAGGCCCAGTTGACCGATGCCGTACGTCGGCAGGTACTGGAGCATGAAGTTCAGCGCCGTCGACACGACCAGCGCACCGCCGGCGATGAGCAGTCCGCTCCAGTGGTGCCGGAAGACCGACACGATCGGGGAGGGCGTCGGCGCGGCCGACTCCAACTCCGATGCCAGCACCGGGGATTCGTCCATGTAGCGGCGTACGAAATAGCCCACCGGGCCGATCAGCAGCCCGAACGCGAACGGCACCCGCCAGCCCCACGACGTCATCTGGGCGTCGGACAGCAAGGCCGTGAGAGCAGCCGCGAACCCCGCCGCCATGAGCGTCGACAGGCCCTGACCGGCGAACTGGAAGCTGCCGAGGAAGCTCTTGCGCCGGTCGTCGTGCTCGACCAGGAACGAGGTCGCCGCCCCGAACTCCCCTCCGGCGGCGAACCCTTGGATCAGTCGCGCGAGCACGATCCCCAGGGTCGACGCGATCCCGAGGGTCGAGTATCCGGGCATGACCGCGAGCAGCAGCGTGCCGAGCACCATGAGCCGGATCGACAACACGAGTGCCTTCTTACGGCCGTTGTGGTCCGCGTACGCGCCGAGCAGCAGCCCGCCGAGCGGCCGTATCAGATACGTCACGCCGAACACGGCGTAGGCCTGCACCAGTTGGACACCGGGGTTGCCGCCGGGGAAGAACGTGCGGCCGATGTAGGAGGCCATCAGCGCGTACAGGGCGAGGTCGAAGAATTCGAGCGCGTTGCCGATGGTGGCCGCCGCGATGGCACGGCGTGCGGTGGGGCGGCCGGGGCTTCGGGTGTCGTCGGGACGAGTGGACTGGGTGGGCTGGGGGGACGGAGCGGTCATCGGGGGTCCTTCCGGCGGGCGTTGGGGGGAGGGCCGGACGGGGTGCGGGTGCCGAGACTCGGGGACGCTCGGGTGTTGTGCGTACGGGTGGCGGTGCTATGCGTGCGTGGGGAGCGGCCGGTCCGTGGGTGGGTGGCCGAGTGTGTGGAACAGGCCGGTCGCCAGGACCAGGCCCTCGCGGGCGATGGACGCCAACAGGTGCTCGTCGGGGGCGTGTTGGAGGCAGCCGGGGTAGGAGTGGGGCAGCCAGAGGGTCGGCAGGCCGAGGATGTCGGTGAAGACGGCGTTGGGCAGCGAGCCGCCGATGTTGGGCAGTACGGCGACCGGGCCGCCCGCGACCTCTTCCAGCGTGGTCCGGGTCCAGCGCACCCACGGGTCGTCGAGCGGGGTGCGGCTCGCGGCGAAGCTGCCGAGGACGCGGACGTCGACCATCGGGTACCCGTGCGCGGCCAGGTGCCGGGCGACGGTCTCGGCGGCCCTGTCGACGTCGGTGCCGACGACGTACCGGAGTTGGAGGACCGCGCGGGCGGTGCCGGGGATCGCGTTGACCGGCCGTTCGGCGTCGGCCGCGCCGAGGGCGAGGACTTCGAGGGTGTTCCAGGCGTAGAGCCGTTCGGCGCCGGAGAGTCCGGGCTCGCCCCAGCCCTCGTCCGGCACCGGGTCACCGGGCGAGGCGGCGACCTCGACACCGGCGAGTGCCTCGCGGACCGCCGCCGGGATCGCGGGCGGCAGCAACTCCGGTACCCGGATACTGCCGTGGCCGTCGACCAGGGTCGCGACGGCGCCGGCGAGGGTGGTCGCGGGGTTGCGCAGCAGGCCGCCCCAGTTGCCGGAGTGGTAGGCGCCCGGCCGTAGATCCGCGGTGAGCTGGAGCTGGAGGCCGCCGCGCGCGCCGAGGAACAGGGTCGGGGTGGTGGCGTCCAGACGTGGCCCGTCCGAGGCGACGAGCACATCGGCGCGCAGCAACTCCCGGTGTGTCGCGGCGAATTCGGCGAATCCGGGTGAGCCGATCTCCTCGCCGGACTCCAGCAGGAAGGTCAGGTTGAAGCCCAAGGAGCCCTGGTCGGCGAGGAGTAGCCGCAGGGCGGCCAGATTGACCAGGTGCTGGCCCTTGTTGTCGGCGGCGCCGCGTCCGTACCAGCGCTCGCCCTCGGCGGTCAGCGTCCACGGGTCGCGGCCCTCGCTCCACCGGCCCGCCTGGCCCTCGACGACATCCGCGTGGCCGTAGACGAGCACGGTCGGCAGGTCGGGGGACTCGACGCGGGTGCCGACCAGGAAGGGGCCGCCCGCCGGATCGGGGTTGTCGTGGCGCGCGACCTCGCAGCCGAGGGCGGTCAGGGCGGGCGTCAGGAACTCGTCGAGGTATGCCTCAATAGCAAGGCTGCCCTCCGGCCGGGAACTCTCCGTGGCGTACCCGACCATGGTGGCCAGCTCGGTGAAGAAGGCACCCGAGTCGACGAACTCCTCGGCTTTACGGGCCAGTTTCTCAGGGATCACGGGCAGATCTCTCCAGGGCGGGCGGGGTCGGCCGGGCGGTGCTGTCTCGCCGTTCCAGCAGAGTAGGGCGGATTCCGGCGTGCGACCATTGCCGTTTGTGACGCGATGCGTTCTGATTTCGGCAACGCACTACATGACCACAGGAGACCCCTATGCAGCTCCTGCCGGTGAACCTCGCCTACTTCCTGGAGGTCGCCCGCACCGGCTCGGTGACCGAGGCGGCGAACGCCCTGAACGTCGCGCCCTCGGCGATCAGCAGACAGATCGCCAAGCTGGAGTCGGGCGTCGGCGTCCCGCTGTTCGCCCGGCATCCGCGCGGGATGACCCTGACCGAGGCCGGCTCCCGGCTGCTGGCCCACGCCCGCCGTACCGAGACCGAATCGACCGCGCTCCTTGAGGAGTTGAGGACGGGACGGGGAGCGCAGGCGCGCAGTGTCGCCGTCGCCTGCTCGGAGGGGTTCGCGCGACGGCTGGTGCCGCGGGCGGTCGCCGGCTTCCGGCGCGAGCACCCCGACCTGGCCTTCCGCGTGGACGTGGTCGACCGCCAGGAGGCGACCCGCCGCGTGGTCGAGGGGCTCGCCGATGTCGCCGTCACGTACACGATGGGCCCGCAGCACGATGTCCGTGTCGAGTGCGCGGTCGTCGTCCCGGTGGCCGCGATCGTCCCGCTCGGCCATGAACTCGCCGACCGCGACCGCATCGGCCTCGCCGACCTGTGCGCCTACCCGCTCGCCCTGGCCCCGCCGGGCACCAGTCAGCGTGAACTCTTCGACATCGGCGCCCAGTTGGAGGGGATCACGGTCCGTCCGGCGCTGGTCTGCGACAGCCTCGCCCCGCAGTACGAGTTCGTCCGCGCCGGGGGCGGCCTCGCCCTGGTCGGGGACCTCGGCGACATCGGGCAGGACACGGCGACCGAGGGCGTGGCCTACGTCCCCCTCGACCACCCGGTGTTCCGGCAGCGCGAGGCGCAGGTGCAGACGGCGACGGGACGCCGGCCGTCGTGGCCCGCGGCACAGTTCACCGAACTACTGGTGGAGGCGCTGCGGCGGGACCGGTCTTCCTGACACTCTTTCTTGACCGCTCATTCCAACTGGATCTAGGCTGCGCTGTATGGCCAGGACCAAGGAGTTCGACCCCGAGACCGCGCTACGGGCGGCCCTGGAGCTGTTCTGGCGGCGCGGCTACGAGGCGACGTCGATGTCCGATCTCGTCGAGCACCTGGGCATCGGCCGGGCCAGCATCTACGCGACCTTCGGCAGCAAGCACGAGCTGTATCTGAAGGCGCTGGAGAGCTACGACCGGGCCGGACTCACGCCGATGGTGCGGGAGTTGTCCCAGCCGGGCCCTGCACTGCCGCCCGTGCGCGCGGTCGTACGACGTTATGCGGCCGAGGCGGCGAACGAGCAACTGCGGGCGCTGGGCTGCCTGGTGACCAATACGGCGGCCGAGCTGGCCCCGCACGACAGGGCCGCGACCCGGCTGGTCGAGCGCAACTGGGACCAGTTGGAGGCCGTACTGCGCTCGGCGTTGGTGCGGGCGCAGGCGCAGGGCGAGTTGCCCGCCGACCGCGATCCGCTCGCCCTCGCGCGCATGCTGCTGGTGCTGATGCAGGGGCTGCGGGTGGTCGGCCGGGCGTCCGGGGACCCGGCGCGGGTGCGGGACGCGGCGGAGCAGGCGTTGGCGCTGCTCGACTGAGGCCCCGGCAATGCAGGCGCCTTTTTACACCCTCATACTGAACCGATCGTTCTAGAAAGAGGCCCGTTCATGAGCAACCGCTCCAGCAACCGCTTCTCCGGCAGGACCGCCCTCGTCACCGGTGCCGGGTCCGGGATAGGACGCGCCATCGCCCTCGCGTTCGCCGCCGAGGGGGCGAATGTCGTCGTCGCCGGGCGGCGGCGGGAACCGCTCGACGAGACCGTCGCCCTGATCGAGGCCGGGGGCGGGGGCGGGGCCGGGAAGGCCTTCGCGGTGAGCGCCGATGTGTCGAAGGCCGCCGACGCGGACGCGCTGGTGCGGGCGGCCGTCGACCGGTACGGCTCGCTCGACGTGGCCGTCAACAACGCGGGCGTCTTCCGGGGCGGGCGCCCCCTCGCCGACCTCACCGAGGAGGACTGGCGCACACAGCTCGACATCAACGTGACCGGCGTGTTCCTCGCCCTGCGCGCCGAGATCGCGCAGATGCGGGCCCAGCCGTCCGGCGGTGCGATCGTCAACGTGGCGTCCACCTTCGGCGTGCACACCAGCAGCCCCGGGGCCGCCGCCTACGCAGCGTCCAAGGCCGCGGTCGCCGTGCTCAGCAAGGGTGCCGCCGTGGACCACATCCGCGAGGGCGTCCGTATCAACGTGGTCAGCCCCGGCGCCACCGACACCCCCATGTCCCTGCGCCCCGGCGAGACGGAGACCGACCGCGCCGAACGCGTACGGGCCACGCTCCCCCTCGGCCGCATCTCCGCCACGGCCGAAATCGCCGCCGCGGTCCTCTACCTGGCCTCGGACGACGCGGCGTCGGTGGTGGGCACGGACCTGGTGGTGGACAGCGGAGCGACGGCCTGAACGCCCGTTCCTACGGCTTGAGTTGGTCGTATACGACCCCCGTCAGCTCCTCCGAGGCCGCCCAAAGTCGTTGCCCCATCGCGTCGTTGAGGGTCCACGGTGCCCGCCAGGAGCGTGCCGGCGCCCCACGCCACATCGCAACTCGCGGACCGTAGAAGGAATCGGGGCGTACGTCGGGCGCGGTCGCCGCGTAGAGGGAGGGCAGCGCACCGACCTCCGCCGACTGGGCGAAGACCCGGTTGCCGAGTTCCATGGCCTGTTCCGCACTCCTGCGCCCCTCCACCCTCGGCCCGGCGGTCTGAAGGTTGGTGGCGGCGTACCCGGGATGGGCGGCGGTGGCGACCACCCCCGAACCGGCCGCCGCCAGCCGCCGCGCCAGCTCGTGCGTGAAGAGCAGATTGGCGGTCTTGGAGCGGGCGTAGGCGGTCCAACGACCGTACCGGCGCCCGCTGTTGAGGTCGTCGATGTCGATGTTGGCGAGCGCGTGCATGAAGCTGGAGACCGTGACGATCCGGGCGTCCGGCGCGTCGAGCAGCGCGGGCAGCAGCAGTCCGGTCAGCGCGTAGTGCCCGAGGTGGTTGATACCGAAGTGCGTCTCGAAGCCGTCCACCGTCGTGCCGTACGGCATCGCCATGACCCCGGCGTTGTTGACGAGCAGATCGAGCCGCTCGTACGGGAACGTGGCCGCGAACTCCCGTACGGAGCTCAGGTCTCCGAGGTCCAGCCGCCCGAACTGCGCCTCGGCGCCCGGCACTTCGGCGACGATCCGGTCGGCGGCCTCGCTCCCCCGCACCTCGCTCCGACAGGCGAGCACCACCCGGGCACCCTTGCGGGCCAGCTCCCGCGCGGTGACGTAGCCGAGCCCGCTGTTGGCTCCGGTGACGACGGCGACCCGGCCGCGCTGATCGGGGACGGCCTTCTCGTTCCAACCGGACATGGGCGGCTCCTTCCGTCGACGCGTGCATCCCGGTGCACGAAGAGCGTACGAGAGCCGGACCGGCCCCGCTCCCCCCACGCCGAGTGACCCGACGATCACGGACCATCACAGGTTGGTCACTCCCCCTTCACGCATCCCATCCCGGCGTTACGTTCCAGGCCACACCAGACACAGGGGGACGAGATGACCCATCCGTACGCGATGCCACCCGTACCACCGGCTCCCCAGCCGGACCGCCCCGCACCCCGCTGGGCCCGCAAGCGGTACGTGCTCCCGGCCCTCGCGCTGGCCTTCCTCATAGGCCTCGGCGCCGGCGGCTCCGGCCAGGACACGAAGAAGGACACGACGGCCGACGCGAAGCCGGCAGCGGCGAAGCCACAGCCGACAATGACGGTCACGGCGACCGCGACGGAGACGGCGGCTCCGTCCCCCGCGCCCACGGTGACCGCGACGAAGACCGTCAAGGTCACCAAGACGGTCACGGTTGAGGCGGCAGCGGGCAGCGGCTCCGGTTCGGGTTCGGGTTCCGGTTCCGGTTCCGACGACAGCGGCTCCGATTCCGGCGGAGGCGGCAGCACCTACTACACGAACTGCACCGCGGCCCGCGCCGCCGGCGTGACACCCCTCTACCGGGGCGACCCCGGCTACGACTCCCACCTCGACCGGGACGGGGACGGGGTCGCCTGCGAGTAGGCGACCCCGGCGGCAACGGTTGATCACCCGACTCGGACCCGGCACCGGGGCAGTGTCGGCCGAAGGCGATGTGGTGCGGTACGGACCGACTCCGACGGGCTCCACTGGGCCGCCGGGCGGGTCAGTTCTTCCGGCAACTGGCCGATCCGTGCGGCCGCAGCCTGCCGGGACACCGTGGTCATGGGCGGATGGCGGCCTGCCGCTCCTTGTGGAGGCCGCCACCCGCCGACATCGGAGTCAGCAGTTGTACGCGTACCAGACCGGCGCGAAGTTGTAGCTGGAGAAGCCGTGGATCGTCCCGTTCACCTCACGGCCCGGGATGGTGTCGAGAACGGTGAACTGCCGGTTCTTGAACGCGGCGACCGTGCCTACCGTTTGGTTGTTCCAGGCCGACCCCGCGCCGTTCCACTGGACCAGCCGGTAGTCGTTGCAGACGTAGAGATCGAAGCGGGTGCCCTTGAAGTTCGGCTGGGTGTAGAGGCAGAGCCGCCCGTAGGCGCAGTCGCCGCCGTCACCCCGCGCCGGTACGCCGTCCACACCGTCCACGCTCGCTTGCGAGTTGTCGTTGGAGCCCGCCGGTGCGGACCAGGCGGGGCCGGCGAGAGTGCCGGTGCTGAGCGCCAAGGACGCTACGACGAGTGCCGCGCCTTTGCTGAATCGCATGGTGATGCCTCCTCGTTGACTGCAGTGGGGTCCGCACGATCGTCACTCGCCGAGCGCATCGGCCACCAACTATTCAATGAGCATGGAAATGCGGCGGAGCGGACAAACGCGAACGCGTCCACGCATCGGGACTCCGGGTCGAAGCGGCCCATGCACCGCCGGTAATCCCCACAGACAACCCCGAGAGGGGCAGCACCCCCGCACAGGGTGCCGCCCCTCTTTCGTGATCCGGAACCGCCGCCCATCGGTGAGGGTCGGGGACAGGCGACGGTTCCGGCGTTCAGTGGCTCTGCGGCCTACCGGTGATCGCTCCCCTGCGCCATCGACGCCGCACGCCCCGCCTCAAGTCGCGCCACCGGGATCCGGAACGGCGAGCAGGAGACGTAGTCCAGGCCGACCTCGTGGAAGAAGTGGACCGACTCGGGGTCGCCGCCGTGTTCGCCGCAGACGCCGAGTTTGAGGTCCGGGCGGGTCTCGCGGCCGGCCTTCGCCGCCAGTTTCACCAGCGAACCCACGCCGTCCCTGTCGATCGTCTCGAAGGGGCTGACTCCGAAGATGCCCTTCTCCAGGTAGGCCGTGAAGAACGAGGCCTCTACGTCGTCGCGGCTGAAGCCCCACACCGTCTGGGTGAGGTCGTTCGTGCCGAACGAGAAGAACTCCGCCGCCTCGGCGATCTGGCCCGCCGTCAGTGCGGCGCGCGGGAGTTCGATCATCGTGCCGATGGACAGCTTCAGGGACGTGCCCGTCGCGGCCTCCACCTCGGCGATGACCTGGTCGGCCTCCTCGCGGACGATCTCCAGTTCCTGGACCGTGCCGACGAGCGGGATCATGATCTCGGCGCGTGGGTCGCCCTTCGCCGCCTTGCGCTCGGCGGCGGCCTCGGCGATCGCCCTCACCTGCATCGTGAACAGGCCGGGGATGACCAGGCCCAGGCGTACGCCCCGCAGGCCCAGCATCGGGTTCTGCTCGTGCAGGCGGTGGACCGCCTGGAGGAGGCGGAGGTCGTTCTCGTGGGACTCCTGGCGGGACTCCGCAAGCGCGACGCGGACCGACAACTCCGTGATGTCCGGGAGGAATTCGTGCAGCGGCGGGTCCAACAGGCGGACCGTCACCGGGAGTCCGTCCATCGCCTTGAACAGCTCGACGAAGTCCGCCTTCTGGAGCGGGAGAAGCGCCTTGAGGGACTCCTCGCGTTCGGTGTCCGTGTCGGCCAGGATCAGGCGTTCCACCAACTCGCGGCGGTCGCCGAGGAACATGTGCTCCGTACGGCAGAGGCCGATGCCCTGGGCGCCGAAGCGGCGGGCGCGCAGCGCGTCCTCGGCGTTGTCCGCGTTGGCGCGGACGCGCAACCTGCGTACTCGGTCCGCGTATCCGATGATCCGGTGGACCGCCTCGACCAACTCGTCCGCGTCGTCGGCGCCCGCGTGCATCCGGCCCTCGAAGTACTCCACGACCGGGGACGGGACGACCGGGACCTCACCGAGGTACACCTTGCCGCTGGACCCGTCGATGGAGATGACGTCGCCCTCCTCCACCACATGTCCACCGGGCACCGTCATCCGGCGTCGCTTGGTGTCGACCTCCAGTTCCTCGGCGCCGCAGACGCAGGTCTTGCCCATGCCCCGGGCCACGACCGCCGCGTGCGAGGTCTTGCCGCCGCGCGAGGTGAGGATGCCTTCTGCCGCGATCATGCCGTCGAGGTCGTCGGGGTTGGTCTCACGGCGGACCAGGATGACCTTCTCGCCCGAACGCGACCACTTCACCGCGGTGTACGAGTCGAAGACCGCCTTGCCGACCGCCGCGCCCGGCGAGGCCGCGATGCCCCGGCCGACCTGCTGGACCTTCGCGTCCTCGTCGAAGCGCGGGAACATCAGCTGCGCCAACTGGGCGCCGGTGACCCGCTGGAGGGCCTCCGCCTCGTCGATCAGCCCCTGGTCGACGAGTTGGGTCGCGATACGGAACGCCGCACCCGCCGTCCGCTTCCCCACCCGCGTCTGCAGCATCCACAACTGGCCGCGCTCGATGGTGAATTCGATGTCGCAGAGATCCTTGTAGTGGTTCTCCAGGGTCTTCATGATCTGCATGAGCTGGTCGTACGACTGCTTGTCGATCTTCTCGAGTTCCGCGAGGGGCACGGTGTTCCGGATGCCGGCCACGACGTCCTCGCCCTGCGCGTTCTGCAAGTAGTCGCCGTAGACGCCCTGGTGGCCGCTGGCGGGGTCGCGGGTGAAGGCGACGCCGGTGCCCGAGTCCGGGCCGAGGTTGCCGAAGACCATCGAGCAGACGTTGACGGCGGTGCCGAGGTCGTGCGGGATGCGTTCCTGGCGGCGGTAGAGCTTGGCGCGGTCGGTGTTCCAGGAGTCGAAGACCGCGTGGATGGCGAGGTCCATCTGCTCGCGCGGGTCCTGCGGGAAGTCGCGTCCTGCCTCGGTCTTGACGATCCGCTTGAAGCGGGTGACCAGCTTCTTCAGGTCGGCCGCGTCCAGCTCGGTGTCGACCGTGACCTTCTTGGCCTCCTTGGCCTTGTCGAGGGCCTCCTCGAAGAGGTCGCCGTCGACGCCGAGGACGGTCTTGCCGAACATCTGGATGAGGCGGCGGTAGGAGTCCCACGCGAAGCGCTCGTCGCCTGCCTGCTTCGCCAGGCCCTGCACGGACTTGTCCGAGAGGCCGATGTTCAGGACGGTGTCCATCATGCCGGGCATGGAGAACTTCGCCCCGGAACGGACCGATACGAGGAGGGGGTTGTCGGCCTGCCCCAGCTTCTTGTCCATCGTCGACTCAAGCGCGTCGAGGTGCGCACTCACCTCGTCACGCAGTGCCGCCGGCTCCTCGCCACTGTCGAGGTAGGTCTTGCACGCCTCGGTGGTGATGGTGAAGCCGGGGGGCACGGGAAGGCCCAGGTTCGTCATCTCGGCGAGGTTGGCACCCTTGCCGCCGAGAAGGTCCTTGAGGTCCTTGTTTCCCTCGGTGAAGTCATAGACGAACTTCGCTACGTGGGGTTCTTTGTTTTCCGACACGGGTCTCGACTCCTCGGGACGCGGGTGGCTGCCCTGACGGCCAGGAACATACCCAGATCGAAGGCGCCTGGGTACGTCCACTTGCGTGTCATGCGTCCGTAACCAGCCGTCTGCCAGCGGATCGAAAGTCAAAGCTCGGCAAGCGAAGACCGCCGGATGTTTTCACTTCTTGAACGCAACAAGAGTCATCAGCACACTTTCCCGCTCATTCGAGCGGCTTGCGGCTCGCCTGTTTTCGATCGATGAACGATCAAGGGGTGGCACGGAGTGCCACCCCTTGGAGAAGTGCATCCGTGCAAGATCCGCTCACCTGAGCGCCACCCTTATCAAAGGTGGCGAGAATCACGCTTCCACACCCGACCGGATTTCACCATGCGGACGGCCGCCGGACGCGTCTCCCGACGGAAACTCGGACGTCACATGCCCGCGGACGTCACATGCCCAGCGCGAGCAGCCGCTCCTCCACCCGCTCCGGCGCGTACAGGTACTCCACGACCAGCGCACCCGCCCCCACCAGCCCGGCCCGCTCCCCGAGCCGTGAGGTCAGTACGTGCAGATGAGCGGTGGAGCGCGGCAGCGCCCGCTGGTACAGCAGCTCCCGTACACCCGTGAGGAAGGAGGTTCCGGCCAGGTCTCCCGCGATCATCAGCACTCCGGGGTTGAGCAGCGTCACCACGGTCGCCAGGACGTCCCCGACCTGCCGTCCGGCCTCGCGGGCGAAGGCCGCCGCTCCCGGGTGCCCCGACGCCAGCAGGTCCCGTACGTCCGAGCCTGACTCGGCCGGCACCCCGGTCTCGGCCAGCCGTCGCGCGACGGCGCCACCGCTGGCGACGGCGGCGAGACAGCCGTAGGACCCGCATCGGCACAGCGCCTGCGCGCCCGCCGGGACCCGGATGTGGCCGATGTCGCCGGCGCCGCCGTCGATCCCCCGGAAGATGGAGCCGCCGACGACCACTCCGGCGCCGATACCGGTCGAGACCTTGACCAGGACGAAGGCCGAGCAGTCGGGGTGTCCGGTCCGCTGTTCGCCGTAGGCCATGAGGTTGGCGTCGTTGTCGACCAGGACCGGTACCCGGGGGGCGCCGGTGTGTTCCGTGAAGGCGCGGGCCAGGCGGCCTCTTATGTCGTAGCCGTCCCAGCCGGGCATCATCGGCGGCTGGACGACGCGGCCGGTCTCGCTGTCGACGGGTCCGGGGACGGCGAGGCCGATCCCGCAGACCTCGGACGGCTGGTGTCCGGCCTTCTCCAGGAGTTCGGCGAACCAGCGGCCGAGTTCGCCCAGCACGGCGTCCGGGCCCTCCTCGACGACCAGGGTGCCGCCGTGCTCGGCGAGGATCTCACCGGTGAGGGAGAGGACGCACGCGCGCGCGTGGCGGGTGTCCAGGTCAGCCGCGAGAACTACGGCATGGGCGTCGTCGAATTCGAGGGTGATCGAGGGGCGACCGCCCAGCGGGGAGTCCACGGGACCGCCCGCGCCCTCGCGCAGCCAGCCCGCGCGGAAGAGCCGGTCCAGGCGCTGGCCGACGGTCGCGCGTGAGAGGCCCGTCACTTGCTGGAGGGCGCCGCGGGTCGTGGCGCGCCCGGTGCGCACCAGTTCGAGCAGATCGCCGGCGCTCGCTTGACCTCGTCCAGTCATGCGCACCCCCTTGTGTTTCTCAACCCTGCATTACATATTGAGTTTTGCGTGTTAAATAGACGTAACCCTACGGTAGCCATGACCGAACCGGTCGGCACGATGTGTTTCGTGGAGTCCCGAGTGGATCGCACTGCCCAGCTCACAGCCCTCCCCGTGGAGCACCACCTCGTATACGATCCGCCGTCCTTGTCAGGTTCGCTGCACCTCAGGGCGGCTGCCGTACTCGAAGGGAACTGGACGGGAGCCTCCACGGTCCCCTCTCGTGGTCTGTATCCGCACCAGTGGTCCTGGGACTCCGCGTTCATCGCGATCGGCCTGCGGCACCTCTCGCCGCTGCGGGCACAGACGGAGCTGGAGACCCTGCTCGCCGCCCAGTGGGGCGACGGCCGTATCCCGCACATCGTCTTCAACCCCTCCGTACCGCTCGACGCGTACTTCCCGAGCCCCGACTTCTGGCGCTCCTCGACCGCGGGGCACACCGCGGGCGCCCCGCGCACCGTACAGACCTCGGGCATCGTGCAGCCACCGGTGCACGCGCTCGCCGCCTGGCTGGTGCACTGCGCGGACCCGGGCCTGTCCCGCGCACGCGGCTTCCTGGCGGGTGTCTACCCCCGGCTGGCCGCCTGGCACCGCTATCTGCTGCACCGACGCGATCTGGGCGGGGGCGGGCTCGCGTCCGTGGTGCACCCCTGGGAACAGGGTATGGACAACAGCCCTTGCTGGGACGCCCCGTTGAGCCGGATCACCCCCGCCCCGGCCCGCTCCTTCCGCCGCGCCGACCTCGACCACGGGGCCGCCGAGGACCGGCCCACGGACCTCGACTACGGCCGTTACGTGCGTCTCGCGACGGACTACCGGGACGGCGAATACGCGGACGGGGCAAGCGAGTTCGCGGTGGAGGACCCTTCGTTCAACGCCCTGCTCATCGCCTCCGAGCACGCACTCGCCCGTATCGCACGGGAGTTGGGCGCCACCGGCACGGCCCGGCACGCACGCGCGGAACGGCTGACCGGCGTCCTGATCGAGCGGCTCTGGGACCCGGCGGAGGGCATGTTCTTCTGCCGCGACGTGCGCGGCGACGGCCTCATTCCCGAGCGGAGCGTCTCCGGCCTGATCCCGCTGCTCCTCCCCGACCTGCCCCGGGACATCGCCGCGGCACTCGTCCGTACGGCGTCCGGCCCGCACTTCGGGCTCGGCGACACCACGCGACTCCCGCCCAGCTACGACCTGTTGGGCGAGGCCTTCGATCCGCACCGGTACTGGCGCGGCCCGGCCTGGTTCAACACGAGCTGGCTGCTGGAGCGCGGCCTGCGGCTGCACGGCGAGCGGCCGAGAGCGGACGCGCTGCGCGACGCCGTCCTGGAGACGGCCACCGCCACCGACTTCGCCGAGTACGTCGACCCGTACGACGGCGAGGCGTGCGGCGCGACCGGCTTCAGCTGGACCGCCGCGCTGACCCTGGATCTGCTCCACGAGCCCCCCGGGCACGGCGTGTCCGGCACGGGCCTCGGCACGTTCGACATGAGTGGCACAGAAGTCAAGGGCGCCAAGAGAATCAAGGGAGGGGACCGGGGATGACGGACCGGCATCATCTGCTCGTGCACGGCGGGACGTTCGCAGCCGTGGGCGACGGCGGGGACATCAGCGGCGTACGGGGCGGCAGTTCCCCGGACGGGTTATTCGTACGGGACGCCCGGCACCTGAGCCGCTGGCAGTTGACGGTCGATGGCGCGGTGCCGGAGGCGCTGACACCGGTGGCCGACGGGGACATGGCGCGCTGTGTCCTGGTCCCACGCGGCGGGCGCCAGGAGCCGCCCGCGCACACGCTCTTCCGTGAACAGGCCGTCGGCGACGGCTCGTTCGTCGAGTCGCTGAAGGTGACCAGCAACCGGCCGGTGCCGACCACGGTCCGGCTCGCGGTCACCGCGGACGCCGACTTCACCGACCAGTTCGAACTCCGCTCCGACCACCGCACCTACGCGAAGACCGGCGCCACCCGCTCCCGCCAAGTCCTGGACGACGGCGTGGAGTTCGCCTACCAGCGCGGCGAATGGCGATCCTGTACGACGGTCACGGCCGAGCCCGCCCCCGACGGCGTCGAGGAGACCGGCACCGGCGCCCGCCGCATGGTGTGGACCCTGGACCTCGAACCGCACGGCACCGCCGAGCTGGCCCTGCGGGTGATGGCCCGCCCGCACGGCGACAAGCGGGCCCTGCGGGTACCGCGCTCACCCTCCGCCCTGAACGAGCAACTCCTCGCGCTGGAGGGCGAGTACGCCCAGGGCGTCTCCTTCCCCACCGGCTGGCCGGAGCTGGCCGCCGCCTGCGCGCGAGGTCTGTCGGACCTGGCCTCGCTCCAGGTCCCGGCGACGGGCCCCGACGGCGAGGAGCTGCGCGTACCGGCGGCGGGCGCCCCCTGGTTCCTGACCCTCCTGGGCAGGGACGCCCTCCTGACCTCGCTCTTCGCGCTCCCCTACCGCCCCCAACTCGCCGCCGCCACACTGCCGGCGCTCGCCGCGACCCAGGCGACGGCGGTCGGCCCCGAGTCGGTGTCGCAGCCCGGCAAGATCGTGCACGAGGTGCGGCACGGCGAGCTGGCGCACTTCGGGCAGGTGCCGTACGGGCGCTACTACGGCTCGGTCGACGCGACCCCGCTGTTCCTGGTGCTGCTCGGCGCGTATGTCGAGCAGACCGGCGACACGGCACTCGCCCGGCGCCTGGAGCCCAACGCCCGTGCCGCCATCGGCTGGATGCTGGACCACGGCGGTCTGACCTCGCGCGGCTATCTGGTCTACCGCGCCGACCAGGGCGGCCTGGCCAACCAGAACTGGAAGGACTCCCCCGGCGCCATCTGCGGGGCCGACGGCACCCGCGCAAGCGGTCCCGTGATGGCGGCGGGGGCCCAGGGGTACGCGTACGACGCGCTGCGCCGCACCGCGTGGGTGGCGCGGACGGTGTGGGAGGACGAGACGTACGCGGCCCTCCTGGAGCAGGCGGCGTCCGACCTGCGGGACCGTTTCCAGCAGGACTTCTGGATGCGGGACCACTCGTTCCCGGCGCTGGCGCTGGACGGGGAGGGCCGCCAGGTGGACGCGCTGGCCTCGGACGCGGGCCATCTCCTCTGGTCCGGGCTCCTGGACAAGGAGTACGGCGAACTGGTCGGCCGCAGGCTCCTGGAGCCGGACTTCTTCTCCGGCTGGGGCGTCCGCACGCTCGCCTCCGGCCAGGCGGCGTACCACCCGCTGTCGTACCACCGGGGTTCGCTCTGGCCGCACGACAACGCGCTGATCACGCTGGGCCTTTCGCGCTACGGCCTGCACGACGAGGCCCGTACGGTCGCGCACGCGCTGGTCGACGCGGCGACCGCGGCCGGCCACCGCCTCCCGGAGGTCCTCGCGGGCTACGGCCGCGACACCCACCCGGAGCCGGTCCCCTACCCGCACGCGTGCGTGCGGGAGTCCAGGTCGGCGGCGGCTCCGCTGGCGCTGCTCACGGCGGTAGGGGGCGCGTGACGCAACGGTGATAAGCCGTTTGCCGGGTGTTTGCCCAGTTCCGTGAACGGGCGCATGAGGCAACTCGTACGGAATGACGGCGGCCCTGCCTCCCCAGTTCGGGCCGCCACTCCGACTACGGGCTCCTCATGGAAGGACCTTCGGGTTGCCTCAGCACACGAGCACACGCCAGTCACCGAACACGGCCGGGGCAGCCGATGGCCAGGTTCCGCCGCCGGACACCGGCAGCGACATCAGCGACGACGTCGACATCGACGTCGACACGGAGCCGACGCCGGGCGACGCGACAGCGATACCGAGCGCGGCCGGGGACGAGGTTGAGGCCGGGACCGAGCCAGTCGTAGAGACTCCGGCCGAGACCGGGAAGGCCGTAGAAGCTCCCGCCGAAGCCTCGGCGGAGGCCGCGCCCCAAACCAAGTCCGAGGCAGCAGAGCCCGAGTCGCCCGAGAACACCGACATCACCGACACCGACGCGGGCACCGACGCCAACGACTCCGAGGAGCCCGGCACCGAAGCCGACGCCGACGCCCCGACCGCAACGGACCCCGAAGCCCCCGCCCTCGAAGCCCCCGCCTCGGACACCACCCCCGCCGCCACCCCCCGCCCCTCCCGCCCGGGCCCCCGCACCTGGAGCAGTCGGCTGGGCCTGCGGCGGCGTGTGCGGAGCTGGCGGGAGAAGCACCCCGTCGCCGCTCGTGTCGTCTCCTGGACCGTCACCGTGCTCGCCGCCGCCATCGTCTACGTCTGCCTGCAGATGCCGACCACGCTGAACAGCCTGAAGCCCGCAGAGTTCATGCGGCTGCCGGCGGAGGCGATCATGGGGGCCGTCGTCCTGATGAGCCTGCCGCGCCGGCCGCGGATCGTGCTGGCGGCGTTCTGCGGCGCGCTGACCGCCGTCGTGGCGATCCTGAACATGCTCGACATGGGCTTCAACGAATACCTGGGCCGGGGCTTCAACGTCGTCCTGGACTGGAGCCTGTTCGCCGACGCCCGCGGCTATCTCTCGGACACGCTCGGCGGGACGGTCACGTCCGTCCTCACGGTCGGTGTCATCGTCTTCGTCCTGCTGCTGATCGTCCTGGTCGCGCTGGCCACGGTCCGGCTCAGCAACCTGCTGGCCGGCCACAAGGCGCAGGCGTCCCGGGGCGCGCTGATCGCCGGCACCGCCTGGATCACCTGCACGGCCTTCGGCTTCCAGGTCTCCGGCGTGCCGCTCGCCGCGGACCACACCGCCGCGATCCTCAAGCTCCGCACCGTGGCGATCCGCAACACCCTGCGCGACGAGGCGGAGTTCGAGAAGGTCGCCAAGGTCGACGCCTTCGGCAACACCCCGGGCAGCCAGCTCGTCCCGGACCTGCGCGGCAAGGACATGATCTTCACCTTCATCGAGAGCTACGGCCGCAGCGCGATCGAGGACCCGATCATGGCGCCCGGTGTCGACGAGACCCTCGCAGCCGACACCAAGGCCCTGTCGAAGGCCGGTTTCGCCGCGAAGAGCGGCTGGCTGACCTCGGCGACCTACGGCGGCAGCAGCTGGCTCGGCCACTCCACCACCATGTCGGGGCTGTGGGTCAACAACCAGCAGCGCTACCGCACGGTGATGGCCAGCGACCACCTGAGCCTGACCGACGCCTTCAAGAAGACCGGCGACTACGACACCGTCGGCGTGATGCCGGGTATTCAGAAGGGCTGGCCGGAGCAGAGCTTCTACGGCCTCGACAAGGTCTACAACGCCTTCCAACTGGGCTACAGGGGACCGAAGTTCAGCTGGTCGACAATGCCCGACCAGTACGCCCTTGAGCAGTTCCAGAAGCAGGTGCACAGCAAGCCGCGCGCCGACGGCAAGTCGCTGATGTCGATGATCATCCTGACGTCGAGCCACCAGCCCTGGGCGCCGATCCCGAAGCTCGTCCCCTGGGACCGACTGGGCAACGGTTCGGTCTTCGACGCGATCGAGAAGGCCGGCAACAAGGCCTCCGACGTCATCTCCGACACCACCAAGTCCCGCCAGGAGTACGGCAAGTCGATCCAGTACTCGGTGAACTCCCTCACCCAGTGGCTGGAGCGCTACGGCAACGACAACACCGTGCTGGTCTTCCTCGGCGACCACCAGCCGATCGCCCGGGTCAGCGGCAACCACGCCAGCCGTGACGTGCCGATCTCGATCGTCGCCAAGGATCCCAAGGTCCTTGCGAAGATCGACAGTTGGAACTGGACGGACGGCCTGCGCCCCGCGCACGACGCCCCGGTATGGAAGATGAGCGCCTTCCGCGACAAGTTCCTCACGGCGTACGGCTCGACGCCCCATCCGAAGACGAACTAGCCGCCCGAGGTGTCGAGTTCGGCGTCCTCGCCGATCCCCGCGCAGTCGTACGGGTCCTTCAGCCAACCGTCGGGCAGCACCACCCTGTTGTTGCCCGACGTACGGCCGCGGGGCCCGTCGGCGCCGACCGGCCAGGGCTGGTCGAGGTCCAACTCGTCGAGGCCGGAGCGGAGTTCGGTGAGGGACGAGGTGATGGCGAGGCGCTTGCGCATCTCGCTGCCGACCGCGAAGCCCTTCAGGTACCAGGCGACGTGCTTGCGGAAGTCGATGACCCCGCGCGCCTCGTCGCCGATCCACTCGCCGAGCAGCGTCGCGTGCCGCACCATGATGTCGGCGACCTCGCGCAACGACGGCTTCAGACTGCATCCATCAGTGCCTCCGGCACGGGCCTGTTCACGTCCTTCGAACGCGGCCACGAGATCGGCGAACAGCCACGGCCGCCCCAGGCACCCGCGCCCGACCACGACCCCGTCGCACCCGGTCTCGCGCACCATCCGCACCGCGTCCTGCGCCGACCAGATGTCGCCGTTGCCGAGCACGGGGATCTCCGGCACATGCTCCTTCAGCCGGGCGATGGCGTCCCAGTCGGCGGTGCCGCCGTAGTGCTGGGCGGCGGTACGGCCGTGCAGGGCGATCGACGTGACGCCCTCCTCGACGGCGATGCGGCCCGCGTCGAGGAAGGTGATGTGGTCGTCGTCGATGCCCTTGCGCATCTTCATGGTGACGGGCAGGTCCCCGGCCCCGCTGACGGCCTCCTTGAGGATCGCCCGCAGCAGGTTCCGCTTGTACGGCAGCGCGGAGCCGCCGCCCTTGCGGGTGACCTTCGGCACCGGGCAGCCGAAGTTGAGGTCGATGTGGTCGGCCAGGTCCTCCTCCACGATCATGCGGACGGCCTTGCCGACGGTCGCCGGGTCCACGCCGTACAGCTGGATCGAGCGCGGCTTCTCGGTCGCGTCGAAGTGGACCAGCTGCATGGTCTTCTCGTTGCGCTCGACCAGCGCCCGCGTCGTGATCATCTCGCTGACGAACAGACCCTTACCTCCACTGAACTCCCTGCACAGGGTGCGGAAAGGCGCGTTGGTGATCCCGGCCATGGGGGCCAGGACGACGGGCGGCGAGACGGTGTGCGGGCCGATCCGCAAGGGCGACACGGGCGAGGCGACGGGCGTGGACATTGCTCCATTGTGGCGTACCGCCAGAGATCATGTATCGGTAATTAGTTAGACGCACTATCGAGTTTCGCGTACGCTGGTTCGCATGCCCGAGCTCAGCCACCGTCGCCGCATGCTGGTGCTCGCGATCTGCTGCATGAGTCTGCTGATCGTGAGCCTGGACGTCACCATCCTGAACGTCGCCCTGCCCGCGATGCAGACCGATCTCCACGCGAGCACCTCCGGTCTGCAGTGGACGATCGACGCGTACACCCTGGTCCTCGCCTCCCTGCTGATGCTGGCGGGCTCCACGGCCGACCGCATCGGCCGCAAGCGGGTCTTCATCGTCGGCCTGGTGGTCTTCAGTCTGGGCTCGCTGCTCTGCTCCCTCGCGCCCGACCTGGACGCGCTGATCTGGTTCCGCATGATCCAGGCGGTCGGCGGCTCGATGCTCAACCCGGTCGCCATGTCGATCATCACCAACACCTTCACCGAGCCGCGCGAGCGGGCCCGGGCGATCGGCGTGTGGGGTGCGGTCGTCGGCATATCGATGGCCGCCGGACCGCTGATCGGCGGGCTGCTCGTGGACTCGGTCGGCTGGCGCTCGATCTTCTGGATCAACCTGCCGGTGGGCGTGGCCGCGCTGCTGCTCACACTGAAGTTCATTCCCGAGTCCCGCGCGCCCAAGGCCCGCCGGGCCGACCCGGTCGGCCAGCTCCTGGTGATCGCGCTGTTCGGCTCGCTGACGTACGCGATCATCGAGGCGCCGGACTCCGGGTTCACCGCGATCCTGCCGTTCGCGATCCTCGCGCTGGTCGCTCTCGCCGGTCTGCTCTGGTACGAGCCGCGGCGCGACGAACCCCTCATCGACCTGCGCTTCTTCCGCTCCGCGCCGTTCAGCGGGGCCACGGTGATCGCCATCAGCGCGTTCTCGGCGCTGGGCGGCTTCCTGTTCCTGTCCACGCTGTATCTGCAGAACGTGGTCGGTCTGGACGCGCTGCACGCCGGACTGTGGATGCTGCCGATGGCGGTGCCGACGTTCCTGTGCGCGCCGGTCTCCGGGCGGCTGGTGGGCAGTCGGGGTCCCCGGATACCCCTCCTGATCGCGGGCTCCGCGATGACCGTGAGCGCGCTGCTGTTCGCCGGGTTCGAGGCGGAGACGTCCAACGTCTCGCGCTTCATCGGGTACTTGCTGTTCGGCATCGGCTTCGGCTTCGTGAACGCGCCGATCACCAACACCGCGGTGTCCGGGATGCCGCGGGCACAGGCGGGAGTCGCGGCGGCCGTCGCCTCCACGAGCCGGCAGCTGGGGCAGACCCTCGGGGTCGCGGTGGTCGGCGCGGTGCTGGCCTCCGGGGTCGGATCGTCGTCGTACAAGGACACATTCGTGTCGGCGGCGCGTCCCGGGTGGTGGATTCTCGTGGTGTGCGGTCTGGCCGTGCTGGTGCTGGGGGCGGTGACCAGCGGTGCCTGGGCGCGGCGGACCGCCGAGCGGACGGCGGAGAAGCTGTCGTCCGTCGAGGTGCGCGAGGCGGCCGGGATCACCGCGTAGGAGCTGCCCGGCCGCGTGATCCTTCCGTTGGCAGCCGCCGGCGATTTCAGCAAATTGAACAGATGCCCGATGCGATGGTCATGCGCTACTCGGGGTGGACGTTCTCGTTCGACGGCCGGTCGCTGACCCTCACCCGACGCGGGACACTCTGGCGCGGTGGACGACCCGGGCTGGGAAGAGGTCGTACAGGAGCTGCGGCGGGGCCGGGAGTTCATGACCCTGAGCAGCAACCCGAGCTACAACCGGTCGGGATACCCGAGGCTTTGACGCGGTGGAGGCAGCCCGGCCTCACTTCTCCAGTGCGATCGCGTGCAGCCTCTCCAGGCGCTGCCTCGACTCCTCGTCCACGGGCGCGTACGTCACCATCCGCGGGCCCCTCGAAGGGCCCAGCCACAGGTCGGTGTGGTCGACCGTGAGGCGGCCGACGTGGGCGTTGCGGAACTCCTTGCGGCGGGGGCTGGCGCCCAGCACCTCGTGGCGGTCCCAGACCTCGCAGAACTCGGGGGAGGTGTGCAGCCGCTTGAGCAGGGTCTTCCAGGTGGGGTCGGCGAGATGGTCGGCCATCGAGCCCCGGAAGCGGGCGGCCATCAGCCGCTGGGTCTTCTCCAGGTGCACGATCGAGGACCGCCACTCCTCGTGCGTGTAGGAGAGGATCATGCAGTTGCGGTCCTCGGGCGGCACCGCGTCCAGGTCGCACAGCAGCATTCCGTAGGTGCGGTTGTAGGCGAGGATGTCGTACCGGGCGTTCTGGAGGCAGGCCGGGATGGGGTCGAGCTGGTCCAGCATCGACTGGAGGGCGGGGGTGACCACCGGGCAGTCGGCGGCCGGCTGCGGATCGATCGCGTCGGCCAGCTGGAACAGGTGGGTGCGCTCACTGCGGTCGAGCAGCAGGGTGCGGGCCAGTGCGTCGAGGACCTGTACGGAGACCTGGATGTCCCGGGCCTGTTCCAGCCACGTGTACCAGGTGACGCCGACCGCGGCGAGCTGCGCGACCTCCTCGCGGCGCAGCCCCGGCGTACGGCGCCGGGTGCCGCGCGGCAGGCCGACCTGCTCGGGAGCGATGTGCTCGCGGCGGTGACGCAGGAACGCGGCGAGTTCATGGCGCCGGACCGTCGACGCGGTCTGCGAAGCCGCCGTTCGCGCCGCCCCTGTCACTGTCGCCGTTTCCTGTGCCATGGTCGTCATCACCCCAGTCTGCCGCCGCGCGGACCCTGTTTCCAGGTAGTCCTGCTACCAGGATAAGGACACTCTGGTACCAGTCTGGCGGGAGGCGCAGGCTCGTCGGCGTGACCGAAACCATCACTTCCCGCACCGTCCGATCCCCGGCGGCGCCACCCGTGCTCGGCGGCCTCGGACTGTTCACGGTGCTGCTGGCCGCGGCGCTGCCCCTCATCGACTTCTTCATCGTCAACGTGGCCCTGCCGACCATCGGCAGGGACCTCTCGGCGAGCGAGGCCGTCCTCGAACTCGTCGTCGCCGGCTACGGAGTCTCGTACGCCGTGCTGCTCGTCCTCGGCGGCCGGCTCGGCGACCTGTTCGGGCGCCGCCGGCTCTTCCTGGGCGGGATGGCCGCCTTCGGCGTGACCTCGCTGGCCTGCGGCCTCGCGCCCACCGCCTGGACGCTGGTCGCCGCGCGGATCGCCCAGGGCGCGGCCTCCGCCGCGATGCTCCCGCAGGTCCTCGCCACCATCCAGGCCGCGACCCAGGGCCCGCGCCGCGCCAAGGCGATGGGCCTGTACGGCGCGACGGCCGGCCTCGCCATGGTGGCAGGGCAGATCCTCGGCGGGGTCCTGGTCGCAGCAGACATAGCCGGTACCGGCTGGCGCGCGGTGTTCCTGGTGAACGTGCCGGTCGTCATCGTCGGACTGGTCCTGGCCGCCAAGGTCGTACCGGAGACGCGTTCCCAGCACCCGGAGCCGGTGGACGTGCCCGGCACCTTCCTGCTGGCCGCGTCGCTGCTGGCGCTGCTGGTGCCGCTGACCGAGGGCCGGGCGGCGGGCTGGCCGCTGTGGACGTGGCTGTCGCTGGCCGCGTTCCCGGGGATCGTGTCCGCGTTCTACGCGGTGGAGCGCAGGGCGGACCGGCAGGGCCGTACGCCGCTGGTGCCGCCGAGTCTGCTGGCGCTGACCTCGCTGCGGCGCGGGTTGATGATCGTCCTGCCGCTGTCGATCGGCTTCAGCGGTTTCATGTTCGTGATCGCGGTGGCGCTGCAGCGCGGCGCGGACCTGGGCCCGGTCGCGGCGGGCCTGGCGCTCGCCCCGATGGCCGTGGCGTTCTTCCTGGTCTCGCTCGCCGGGCCGCGCCTGGTGACCCGGTACGGCACCCGGGTCGTGGCGGCGGGTTCGGTCGTGCAGGGGGTGGGCGTGGGGCTGATCGTGCTGGCCGCGTGGCGCTCCTGGCCGGACCTCGGCTTCGTCGAACTGCTGCCGGGGATGGCGGTCGCGGGCGTCGGTCAGGCGCTCCAACTGCCCATCATCTTCCGGATCATCCTGTCCGAGGTGCCGCCCGCGCGGGCCGGTGTGGGCGCCGGCGTGATGGTGACCACCCAGCAGTCGGCGCTGGCGCTGGGCGTGGCCACGCTCGGCACGCTCTTCCTGTCGCTGATCCCGGGCATGGGTATGCGGGACGCCCTGGTGACAACGCTGTTGGTGCAGCTGGCGGGTGTGGTGCTGACCGGGCTGCTCAGCCTGCGGCTGCCGCGCGCGATCGGCTGAAAGCCGGACGAACCACCGGATGACATGTTCACAGCTTGGACAACTCGCCGTGAATTGGGCCCCGTTGATGTTGGTCTTGCTGCACACTCCTTGCCGGAGACTCCTGAGCGGAGGCGAGGCGCATGTTGCAGATCAACACGAGCAAGGTGAGCCGCTGGGACCAGCACGGGCGGGAACATGTCGTCCGCGTGGAGCGCAAGGGTGCGCAGCGCACGATCAAGTGCGACACCTGCGGCTGGAAGAAGAGCGCGCAGTTCCTGCCCTGGCTGAAGGCGGAGGAACATCTGGCCGAGGAGCACCAGGCGACGGTGGACCCGTCCGACAAGTGACCGGGGAGCGATGAGTTCGCGAGGCGAGGAGAGTCGTATCAGACGTATCCGATGCGACTCCCCGGACCGGAAGGCCGACCGATGAGTTCTCTCCACGACACCCTGCGACAACGCGTCGACGACGGCACCGTGCCGGGGGCGGTGGGCCTGGTGGCCCGCGGCGACGACGTCGAGGTGGTGGCCGTGGGCTCCGCCGACGTCGAAGGCACCGCGCCGATGTCCCGCGACTCGATCTTCCGGATCGCGTCGATCAGCAAGCCGATCACGGCGGCGGCGGTGCTGACGCTGGTGGAGGACGGGCGGCTGGCGCTGGACACCCCGGTGGCGGAGTGGCTGCCGGAGCTGGCGAAGCCGACGGTGGTCCGGATGCCGTCCTCGCCGGTCGAGGACGTCGTGCCCGCGGACCGGCCCGTCACCGTCGAGGACCTGCTGAGCTTCCGGGCCGGGTGGGGATTCCCGGACGACTTCTCGCTGCCGGCCGTCCAGACGCTGCTGGCGTTCCAGCAGGACGGCCGTGCACCCTACCTCCAGCCCGGCCCCGACGAGTGGCTGGCCGCCCTGTCCCGGATCCCGATGGTGCGCCAGCCGGGCGCCGCGTGGCTCTACAACACCTGCTCGGACCTCCAGGGCGTCCTGGTCGCCCGCGCCTCGGGCTCGTCCTTCCCCGACTTCCTGGCGGAGCGGTTCTTCGGGCCGCTGGGGATGATGGACACGGCGTTCATGGTCCCGGAGTCGAAACGGGACCGCTTCACCACCGCCTACACCCCGGGCGAACACGGCTCCCTGAAGCAGTCGGACACCCCGGACGGCGGTTTCAGCCGGCCCCCGGCCTTCCCCTCGGGCGCCGGCGGCCTGGTCTCCACGGCCGACGACCTCCTTGCCTTCGGCCGGATGCTCGCGCGCAACGGCACGGCACCGGACGGCACCCCGGTCCTCTCTCCCGCCTCCGTGAGCCGCATGACCACCAACCACCTCACGGCCGCCCAGCGCGAGGCCGCGACCCTCTTCCTGGAGGGCCAGGGCTGGGGCTACGGCGGCCAGGTCGACGTCACCCCGGTCGACCCGTGGAACGTCCCCGGCCGCTACGGCTGGGTCGGCGGCACCGGTACCACGGCCCACATCGTCCCGCCGACGGGCACGGTCACGATCCTGCTGACCCAGGTAGCGATGACGGGCCCGACACCGACACCGCTGATGCGGGAGTTCTGGCGGTGCGCGGCCCGGAGCTAGGCCTGACCGGAGAACCTCTCCGGCCGGAAGTCCGCGAGCAGTTCGTCCCTCTCCCCGCCGAGGATCTCCGCGGCGAGCAGCCGGCCGAGCACGGGCCCGAGCGTGATGCCGCTGTGGGAGACGGCCTCGTAGTAGCCCGGCACGGACGGTACCGCTCCCACCGAGGGGAATCCGTCGGCCGGGATGGGCCGGAAGGCCACCCGGGTCCCGGTGACGCGGGAGTCGGCGAGCTGGGGAACGACCTGCCGTGCCGATGCGTGGAGCAGCCGGGCGAGTTCCGCGGGATCCTCCTCGCCGGTGTCGATGAGTGCGTCGATCTCGCGGCTGTGCAGGACCATCGATCCGTCTCCGTCGGGGCGGATCTCGATGTGGGGCGCGTGCATGGCCCGGTGGATCGGGACCGGGGCACAGGCGATCCGGGTGACGACCCCGGGTTCCCGGCGCATCGGCAGGTCCCGTGCGACGAGCCCGGCGATGCGGGAGGCGCTGGGGCCCGCCGCGTTCACCACGGCATCCACGTCGAGAACACTCCCGTCGGACAGGGCGACGGTCCGGACGCTTCCGTCGGCAGCGGTACCGATGTCATGGACCTCAGTGCTGGACCTCAACTCGGCGCCGGCCGCGACCGCTTGGCCGACCAGGCGGCCGACGAGACGGCGGCCGTGCACCCAGGCCTCGTCGGGGTAGAGCACGACGGAAACCTCGTCGGGCAGCGCGAGAGCCGGTTCGAGGCGGCGGCGCACCTCGGCCCCGGTGGACAGTTCGATCCGATAGCCCCAACCGGCCAGCAGCTCCGCCGTTCTCAGGAACCGCGCCTCCGCCGCCGGATCGTCCGCCCAGCGCAGATGGCCGCTGGGAAACCACCACGCGTCCGGCCCGATGGTCGCCGCCAGCTCGCGGTGCGCCGCCATGCCCGCGACATTCAGGTCGAAGTAGGACCTGCGCACGGTCTTGTTGCTGGCGTTGACCCACGAGAAGGACCAGTCGGTGACGCCTTCGCCCGGCCGGCCCGCGTCGACGAGAACCACCTCGGCACCCTGCCTGGACAGGTTCCAGCCCACGCAGGCTCCGAGGACGCCCACTCCGATGACGGCAACGCGTCGAGGCCGCTCCATGGACCCGATTTCCATGGACCCGATTGTCAGCCCCGCAGACCCCGCACCAACAGGTCCACGACCGCCTCGAACTCCGCCTGCGCGCCCGGCCGTTCCCACTCCTTGGCGTAACCCGGATCGTGGAAGCGGCCCGTGGCCTGGAAGACGGCGGTGGCGGCGGTGAGGGGGTCGGAGGTGGTGAACGCGCCGGTGTCCACGCCCGCTTGGATGATCCGGGTCAACTGCCCGGTCAGCTCGGTGAGATGGTCACTGACGACTCCGCCGTGCTCGGTCACCAGCACGCTGTAGGTGGCGAACAGCTCCGGATCGGCGCCCGCCTTGCGCCGCTTGGCCGCGAAGAGCCCCGCGAGCCAGTCGCGCAGCCGGGTCTCCGGATCCCGGTCGGTCCCCTCGACGATCCCGGACAGCGTCTCGGCCGTCCGGTCCAGCCAGCGCTGGGTGACCGCCTCCCGCAGCGCCGCCTTCGTGCGGAAGTGCCGGTAGACCGTGCCATGGCTGACGCCGAGCGCGCGGGCCACGTCCACCACGGTCGCCTTCGCGGGGCCGTGGCGGCGCAGCACCTCCTCGGTCGCTTCGAGGATGCGCTCGGCGGTCAGGGTCTCGCTCGCTGCCATGGAGAAGACCGTACCCGCAGGCCGGATCAGCGCTCGCTGTCGAGATGCGCCATCGCGGCGGCCGGGTACCGCTCGCCGAGCGCCGCGTCAGCCGGTACGGCCGCCTCGATCGCGGCCAGGTCCGCCGCGTCGAGTACGACGTCCAGCGCGCCCAGCGACTCCGTCAGCCGCTCCCGGGTGCGGGCGCCGATCAGCGGCACGATGTCCTCGCCCCGGGACAGCACCCAGGCGATGGCGATCTGCGCGACGGTGACGCCCTTCTGCTCGGCGATCTTCCGCAACTGCTCGACCAGGCCCAGGTTGTGCTGGAGGTTGTCGCCCTGGAAGCGCGGTGAGTACGCCCGGAAGTCGCTCGCGCCGAGCTGCCGGTCGGCGGTGAAGTGCCCGGAGATCAGCCCCCGGGACAGCACGCCGTACGCGGTGACGGAGATGCCCAGTTCACGGGTGGTCGGCAGGATGCGGTCCTCGATGCCCCGGGTGATCAGCGCGTACTCCAGCTGGACGTCCGCGATGGGCGCGACGGCGGCGGCCCGGCGGATCGTGTCGGCGCCCGCCTCGCTGAGGCCGATGTGCCGGACGTAGCCCTGCTCGACCAGTTCGGCGATCGCGCCGACCGTCTCCTCGATCGGTACGTCCGGGTCGACCCGGGCGATCCGGTACACGTCGATGTGGTCGACGCCGAGGCGCTGGAGGGAGTAGGCGGCGAAGTTCTTGACGGCGCCGGGCCGCCCGTCGTAGCCGTACCAACCGCCGTCCGGACCGCGCAGGGCCCCGAACTTGACGCTGGTGAGGGCCTGTTCGCGAAGGGCGGCGGGGGCGGCGCGCAGGGCCTCGCCGATCAGCATCTCGTTGTGGCCCATGGCGTAGAAGTCGCCGGTGTCGAGGAGCGTCACGCCCGCTTCGAGGGCGGCGTGGATGGTCGCGATGGACTCGCTCCGGTCCGCCTCGCCGTACAGCGCGGACATGCCCATGCAGCCGAGGCCGAGGGCGGAGACCTGGGGGCCGGTGGTACCGAGTGAGCGCGTGGGGATCGTCATGCGGACCACCTTGGCATGACAGATGACAGATTTCAATATCTGTCATTCCATACTTGTCAGATCGGAGGGCCGCCGGATCGCCTGACTGGTACAGACCTCTTGACGAAAGGTCTGGACCACGAGCAATGTCATGCATACGACACCTCACCGCACCCCCACCGGGAGGCCCCGTATGCTCCGCCGCCTGCTCACCGCCGCCCTGACCGCGGCCACCCTCGTCATCCCCCTCGGAATCGCCACCGCCCCCACCGCCTCGGCCGCCGACACCTGCGCGGTCAAGTCCCGCCCGGCCGGCAAGGTCCTCCAGGGCTACTGGGAGAACTGGGACGGCTCCGCCAACGGCGTCCACCCGCCCTTCGGCTGGACCCCGATCACCAACTCCGCGATCGCCACGCACGGTTACAACGTGATCAACGCGGCCTTCCCGGTCATCCGCTCCGACGGAACGGCCCTCTGGGAAGACGGCATGGACGCGGGAGTGAAGGTGGCCACGCCCGCCGAGATGTGCGCGGCGAAGGCGTCGGGCCAGACGATCCTGATGTCGATCGGCGGCGCGGCGGCGGGCATCGACCTCAGCTCGTCCACCGTGGCCGACAAGTTCGTCTCGACGATCGTCCCGATCCTGAAGAAGTACAACTTCGACGGCATCGACATAGACATCGAGACGGGCCTGGTCGGCAGCGGAAACATCAGCCAACTCTCCACGTCCCAGGCCAACTTGATCCGCATCATCGACGGCATCCTCGCCCAGATGCCGGCCGGCTTCGGCCTGACGATGGCCCCGGAGACCGCCTACGTCACCGGCGGCAGCATCACATACGGCTCGATCTGGGGCGCGTACCTCCCGATCGTCAAGAAGTACGCGGACAACGGCCGTCTGTGGTGGCTCAACATGCAGTACTACAACGGCAGCATGTACGGCTGCTCCGGCGACTCGTACTCGGCCGGCACGGTCGCGGGCTTCACCGCCCAGACCGACTGCCTCAACAAGGGTCTGGTCGTCCAGGGCACGACGATCAAGGTCCCGTACGACAAGCAGGTCCCGGGCCTGCCCGCCCAATCGGGCGCGGGCGGCGGCTACATGACCCCGTCACTGGTCTCCCAGTCCTGGAAGCACTACGGCACGTCCCTCAAGGGCCTGATGACCTGGTCCATCAACTGGGACGGCTCGAAGAACTGGACGTTCGGCGACAACGTGAAGGCGCTGCAAGGGCGTTGAGCCCCATGCGAAAGGCCGGACGAGCCGCTCGGCTCGTCCGGCCTTTCGTTTGAGCGGACTTGAGGCTACGCGCCGACGAGACGCCCGGCGAGGTAGCCCTCGATCTGGTCGAGCGACACCCGCTCCTGCTTCATCGAGTCGCGCTCGCGGACCGTCACCGCGTTGTCCTCGAGGGTGTCGAAGTCGACCGTCACGCAGTACGGCGTGCCGATCTCGTCCTGGCGGCGGTAGCGGCGGCCGATGGCGCCGGCGTCGTCGAACTCGATGTTCCAGTTCTGCCGGAGGGCGGCTGCGAGGCCCTTGGCCTTCGGGGACAGCTCGGGGTTGCGGGACAGCGGGAGCACCGCGACCTTCACCGGCGCCAGGCGGTGATCGAGGCGCAGTACCGTGCGCTTCTCCAACTTGCCCTTGGCGTTGGGTGCTTCGTCCTCGACGTACGCGTCGAGGAGGAACGCCAGCATCGCGCGGCCGACACCGGCGGCCGGCTCGATGACGTAGGGCGTCCAGCGCTCCTGGGCCTCCTGGTCGAAGAAGTGGAGGTCCTGGCCGGAGGCCTTGGAGTGCGCGGTGAGGTCGTAGTCGGTGCGGTTGGCGACGCCCTCCAGCTCACCCCACTCATTGCCGCCGAACTGGAAGCGGTACTCGATGTCGGCGGTGCGCTTGGAGTAGTGGGAGAGCTTCTCCTTGGGGTGGTCGTACCACCGCATGTTCTCCTCGCGCAGGCCCAGGCCGGTGTACCAGTTCCAGCGCTCCTGCATCCAGTACTCCTGCCACTTCTCGTCCTCGCCCGGCTTGACGAAGAACTCCATCTCCATCTGCTCGAACTCGCGGGTGCGGAAGATGAAGTTGCCGGGCGTGATCTCGTTGCGGAAGGACTTGCCCATCTGCGCGATGCCGAACGGCGGCTTCTTGCGCGAAGTGGTCTGCACCTGGGCGAAGTTGGTGAAGATGCCCTGGGCGGTCTCGGGGCGCAGGTAGGCGATCGAGCCGGTGTCCTGCGTCGGGCCGAGGTGGGTGGAGAGCAGGCCGGAGAACTGCTTGGGCTCGGTGAACTGGCCCTTGTTGCCGCAGTTGGGGCAGTTGACGTCGGCCAGGCCGTTCTCGGGGGCGCGGCCGTGCTTGGCCTCGTACGCCTCCTCCAGGTGGTCCGCACGGAACCGCTTGTGACAGGAGGTGCACTCGGTCAGCGGGTCGGAGAAGGTGGCGACGTGGCCGGAGGCGACCCACACCTCGGGGGCCAGGATCACGGACGAGTCGATACCGACCACGTCCTCGCGCGACGTCACCATGTAGCGCCACCACTGGCGCTTCAGGTTCTCCTTGAGCTCGACACCCAGGGGTCCGTAGTCCCAGGCGGCCTTCTGGCCGCCGTAGATCTCACTGCACGGGTAAACGAAGCCACGGCGCTTGCTCAGGCTGACGATGGTGTCGATCTTGTCGGCGGCCACGATGCTCTCTTCATGACGAATGGACGGTAAGGAGGGGCGGCGCGAAGCGCCTCGATGAGGGGTGGCGGTCGGGAGGACGGGCGGGCGAATGACTTAGGTTACCGGCGCCGCCCGCCCGCATATCAAATCGGTTCCGTACTCGAACCTTGTTGACAACGGTTTCCATCTCAGTTGAAAATGACTGTCATGAACGTACGACGACGCCACATATCCGGGATCGCGATAGCCGCGGCCACCGCCCTCGGCCTCGGGACCCTCTCCGCCTGCTCCGACAGCGCGGCGGCCGCCAACACGGACAAGTTCGACGTCGTCGCGTCGTTCTACCCGCTGCAGTACCTCGCCGAGCAGATCGGCGGCAGTCACGTCCACGTCACCAGCCTCACCAAGCCCGGCCAGGAACCGCACGACCTGGAGATCAGCGCGCAGCAGACCGCCGCGCTCGGCGAGTCCGACGCGGTGCTCTACCTCAAGAACCTCCAGCCCGCCGTCGACGACGCGGTGAGTCAGTCCGGGCTCAAGACGAAGATCGACGCGGCCTCCCTGACCGCGCTGGAGAAGCACGGCAACGAGGTCGGCGGCCACGCGGCCTCCCACGACACCTCGAAGAACGGGGAACTGGCCGGCCTCGACCCCCACATCTGGCTCGACCCGGTGCGCTACGCCCAGGTCGCCGAGGGCGTCGGCAAGGCCTTCGAGAAGGCCGACCCGAAGAACGCGGCCGACTACAGGACGCGCACCGCGGCCCTGGTCAAGAAGCTGGACGCGCTCAACACCGAGTTCAGGACCGGCCTCGCCGATACCAAGACCAAGGTGTTCATCACCACCCACGCCGCCTTCGGCTACCTCGCCGAGCGCTACGGCCTCACCGAGGAGGCCATCAACGGCCTCGACCCCGAGTCGGAGCCCAGTGCCGAGCGCGTGAAGGACCTTGAGAAGATGGCCAGGGCCGACGGCGTCACCACCGTGTTCTACGAGACGCTCGTCAGCGACAAGACCGCGAAGACCGTCGCCGCCGACGCGAACCTGAAGACCGACGTCCTCGACCCCATCGAGGGCATCACCAAGAAGTCCCGCGGCACGGACTACTTCGCGGTCCAGCGGGCCAACCTCAAGGCGCTGCAGACCGCCCTGGGAAGTAAGTGACCGACACGATGAACAGCGCGGAGGACGACGTCATGAGCGAACCCGTCATATCGCTGCGCGGAGTCCGCGCCGAGCTGGGTTCGCGCCCCGTCCTGCGCGGCATCGACCTCACCGTGCACCGCGGTGAGGTCGTCGCGCTGCTCGGCGCCAACGGCTCCGGCAAGTCGACCGCGATCCGCGCGGTCATCGGCCAAGTCCCGATCGGCGAGGGCGAGATCGAGCTCTTCGGCACGGACCGGGCCCGCTTCCGGGACTGGCGGCGCGTGGGTTACGTACCGCAGCGCACCACGGCCGCGGGCGGAGTGCCCGCCACGGTCACCGAGATCGTCACCTCCGGCCGCCTCTCCCGCACCCGCTTCGGCCTGCTGCGCAAGGCGGACCACGAGGCCGTACGGCACGCCCTGGAGCTGGTCGGCATGGCGGACCGCGCCAAGGACTCGGTGAACGCCCTGTCCGGCGGCCAGCACCAGCGGGTGCTGATCGCCCGCGCGCTCGCCGCCGAACCCGAACTGCTGATCATGGACGAGCCGATGGCGGGCGTCGACCTGGCCAGCCAGCAGGTGCTTGCGGACACCCTGTCCCGCCAAGTCGCCGAGGGCACAACGGTGTTGCTCGTCCTGCACGAACTCGGCCCGCTGGAACCCCTCATCAACCGGGCGGTCGTCCTGCGCGACGGCTGCGTCCAGCACGACGGCCCGCCCCCGCACGCCCTCGGCCAGCATGCCCTGCCCGGCCACGACCACGTACACCCGCACTCGGCGGCGGACGCCGAACCGATCCGCACGGGACTGCTGAGCTGATGGACTTCCTGAACTACGCCTTCATGCAGCGGGCCCTGCTCGCCGCCGTCCTGGTCGGCATCACCGCCCCCGCCGTCGGCATCTACCTCGTCATGCGCCGCCAGGCCCTCATGGGCGACGGCATCGGCCACGTCGCCATGACGGGCGTGGGCCTCGGCTTCCTCCTGAACACCTCCCCGGTCTGGATGGCCACCGCGGTCTCCGTCCTCGGCGCGATCCTCATGGAACTGATCCGCTGGTACGGCAAGACCCGCGGCGACATCGCCCTCGCGATGCTCTTCTACGGCGGTATGGCCGGCGGCGTGATGTTCATCAACCTCGCGCCCACGGGCTCCAACGCGAACCTCACGTCGTACCTCTTCGGATCCCTGTCGACGGTCTCGCAGTCCGACGTGACCGCGATCTGTCTGCTCGCGGCCTTCGTGGTGGTGGTCACGCTGGGGCTGCGCAGGCAGCTGTTCGCGGTGAGCCAGGACGAGGAGTTCGCGCGGGTCACCGGGCTGCCGGTGCGCGCGCTGAACCTGCTGACGGCCGTCACGGCGGCGGTCACGGTGACCGTCGCGATGCGGGTCGTCGGGCTGCTGCTGGTGTCGGCGCTGATGGTGGTCCCGGTGGCCGCCGCCCAGCAGCTGAGCCGGAGCTTCGCCGCGACCTTCGTGATCGCGGTGGCGATCGGCGTGAGCGTGACCATCGGCGGCACGGTCACCTCGTACTACCAGAACGTCCCGCCCGGCGCGACGATCGTGCTCCTGACCATCGGCGCGTTCATCGCGCTCACCGCCCTCGCGACCCCGCTCGCCCGCCGCCGGGCCCGGGCGGCAGCCGCCGCGCGGCCCGCCGGAGACCCGGTGGAGTGCGTGATTCCAGCCACCCGGGGGGCCGCCGACGAGGTCGGCGTCTGACCAAGCACAGTCCGGGCTGGCACAATGGCCCGGCAAAGTGCAGACGTGAGGAGGCAACGGTGACGACGGCCGGCCCGCCCGTGAAGGGACGATCCACCCGCCAGCGTGCCGCCGTGTCGGCGGCGCTCAACGAGGTCGACGAGTTCCGCAGCGCCCAGGAACTGCACGACATGCTCAAGCACAAAGGCGACTCGGTCGGCCTGACCACGGTCTACCGCACCCTCCAGTCCCTCGCCGACGCCGGCGAGGTGGACGTCCTGCGCACCGACGACGGCGAGTCCGTCTACCGCCGCTGCTCCAGCGGCGATCACCACCACCACCTCGTCTGCCGCGTCTGCGGCAAGGCGGTCGAGGTCGAGGGCCCGGCCGTGGAGAAGTGGGCGGAGGCGATCGCGGCGGAACACGGCTATGTGAACGTGGCGCACACGGTGGAGATCTTCGGCACGTGCGCGGAGTGCGCGGCGGCGGCCGGTTAGGGCGCGCTAGACCCGGCTCAGGTGGGCGTCGAGGATCGCCCGCAGCCGGTCGATGTCGGCGGGGTCCCGCAGGCCGCGCCTGGGCAGCAGGGTGAAGTTGAGGGCGTTCTTCTCGGGGCTGAACATGTAGAAGCCGTCCGCCGTCTCCCGGTAGCGGGGCTGCACGGTCCAGTTGAGCGAGGTGACCGAGTCGTCGGTGGCGACGGTCACCCCGGCGTCCGTCACGGTCACCCGGATCACGCCCCGCCGCTCCGCGAGGCGCTGGAACTGACGGGCCTGGATCCGCGGCAGGAACACCAGGACAACCACCACGGCGCACACACCGGCGATGAGCGGGATCGGCACCGACCTGCCCTTGGCTAGCGCGCTCCCGATCGCCAGCACGGCGAAGAAGGCCCCGATCCCCAGCAGCCAGAGTTGTCTTCGCGTCGACGGGATGATGCCCCTGCGCGCTCTCAGCGCCGCCGCGAAGTCCTCGACGACCGGCCGGTACTCCAGCTCGACCACTCGCCCCGTCACGTCATCCCGCCCCATGTCCATGAGGCGGGATGCTAGCCGTAGCGGCTAGGGCCTGTCCGGCGGATCAGGTCGCAGGAGATCAGCAGTGCCTGATCAGCGCCGGTGAGCGGGGCGTGGTGCGTGCGGCTGCAGGGCGGAGGAGGCGTTGACATCAGCGGCTCCGCCGCGGGCGACGCGGTGGGGGCACCTCCCGGCCGAAGGCTGGGGGACGTCAGCGACCGACGACAACGCGGCTGGGGGTCCCCCACGCCTTCAGGGCAGTGGGGGAGCGCGCACCACGCCCCGCGTCTGCGACAGGATCCGCCGGACAGGCCCTAGCCCTCCTCGGGCCGCCCCCGCATCTCCGCTTCCATCGCGAGCAGCTTCTCGTTCGGTACCGCGCCGCCGAACCGCCGGTCCCGCTGGGCGAATTCGACGCAGGCGCGCCACAGGTCGCGTCGGTCGAAGTCCGGCCACAGCACGTCCTGGAAGACAAGCTCGGCGTAAGCGCTCTGCCAGAGAAGGAAGTTGGAGGTGCGCTGCTCGCCGCTGGGGCGCAGGAACAGGTCCACGTCCGGCATGTCCGGGTAGTACAGGTACTTCGCGAGGGTCTTCTCGTTGACCTTCGCCGGGTCGAGCTTGCCGGCCTTCACGTCCTGCGCCAACGCCCGTGCGGCGTCGCCGATTTCGGCCTGGCCGCCGTAGTTCATGCAGAAGTACAGCGTGAGCGCGTCGTTGTTCTTGGTCTGCTCCTGGGCGATCTGGAGCTCCTTGGCGACCGACCGCCACAGCTTGGGCATCCGGCCCACCCACCGCACCCGGATGCCGAGTTCGTCGAGGGTGTCGCGGGTCTTGCGGATGAAGTCGCGGTTGAAGTTCATCAGGAAGCGCACCTCGTCGGGCGAGCGCTTCCAGTTCTCGGTGGAGAAGGCGTACAGCGAGATCGCGCCGACCCCCATCTCGACGCCGCCCTGCAACACGTCCAACACCCGCTCGGCGCCGACCTTGTGGCCCTCCGTGCGCGGCAGCCCGCGCTGCTTCGCCCACCGCCCGTTCCCGTCCATGACGATCGCCACGTGCTTCGGGATCAGCTCACCGGGCAGCTTCGGCGCACGGGCCCCGGACGGGTGCGGCTCCGGCGCCTTGTACTCGCGCCGCTGGCGCCCCAGGATCCCGCGTACGACCATGACGTTCCTGTCTCCCTCTACGACTTACGACGACCTACGACTTTTCCACGTACCGCAGCGAGCGCAGCCCGCGTTCCAGATGCCAGTGCAGATAGGCGGACACCAGCCCGCTCCCCTCCCGCACATGGCGCGCCTCGGACGCGTCCGCAGTCTCCCAGTCTCCCGTGAGCAGCGCACCGAGCAGTTCGAGGGCCTGCGGCGAGGGTACGACGCTCCCGGCCACCCGGCAGTCCACGCAGACGACTCCGCCGGACGCCACGGAGAAGAACCGGTTGGGTCCCGCCATCCCGCACTTCGCACAGTCCCCGAAGCTCGGGGCGTACCCGTTGACTGCGAGCGACCGCAGCAGAAACGCGTCGAGAATCAGACGCGGCGCGTGCTCCCCGCCGGCCAGCGTCCGCAGCCCGCCCACCAGGAGCAGATACTGCTGTACAGCGGGCTCGCCCTCGTGGTCGGTGAACCGCTCCGCCGTCTCCAGCATCGCCGTACCGGCGGTGTACCGGGCGTAGTCGCTCACGATCCCGCCACCGTACGGAGCGATCGTCTCACTCTGCGTGCACAACGGCAGCCCGCGCCCGACGAGTTCGCTCCCCCGCGCGAAGAACTGCACGTCCACATGCGAGAAGGGCTCCAGCCTGGCCCCGAACTTCGACTTGGTCCGCCGCACCCCGCGCGCCACCGCGCGTACCCGCCCGTGACCCCGCGTGAGCAGCGTGATGATCCGGTCCGCCTCACCCAGCTTCTGGGTGCGCAGCACGATGCCGTCGTCGCGGAACAGACTCATGGCGCCCATTGTCCCCTACGGCTCCGCGCCCCACGACGCATCCGGGTATCGGGAGGCGCCGGGTCAAGGCACCTCGCCCCGGCTGCGGGCGTTCGCGTACGCGGTCGCCGCGCTCAGCCGCTCCGCCGGGGTCGCGTCGCGCACGGCGGCCGGTTCGGCGTCCCACTCCCGTCCGCCGCCGTACGGCCGCAGCTGGACGTAGGGTCCCTCGTGCCCCATGACGATGCCCACTCTCCCGGTCCGGGTGTCCACGGCGACCGATCCGACAGTCGGCTTCATCGCACTCCTCGCACCCGAACGACTCCGGCGACCAACGGCACCGACCACGATTCCCTCAAGGTGTCCTCCGCCTCCGAGCAGTGTGCCCACAGCTGGCTCCCCTCCCCTTCCGGGTTTCACGCTTCTCCTCTCCGGGGTGCCCCGCTCCGCCTACACTCGGCAGGAGTCTGTCGACCACACGGCGGCCACAAGTCCGGTGCGCACAAAGGGCGTTGGCCATGGCCAACTGTTCGAGCGGGAGGGCGTCGGCACCTTTGCCGGCCAGTTCGAACAGGCCATACGGGCCTTGAGCAAACAGAGCTCATTGCCTTCGGGATCGGCGAGGGCATGCCACCGCTCGTCCCCGGTCTGGCCGATGTCGGCGAAGCGCGCGCCCAGCTTCAGCAGGCGTTCGAGCTCGGCGGCCTGTTCTCGAGCAGGACGAAGCCGAGGACCTGGCGACCGCACCGGAGGAGTTGGGCGTGGGCGAACTGTTTTCAGGGCCGCCGGCGGGACAGGGTCACGCTGGTGGGCGCGGATCGGCCGGACGCACGGGTTCGGGGAGGTTCGGCAGGTCGCGCGAGGTGACCCCCCACAGTTGATTGAACTGTGTCATCTGCTCGGTCACCCGGGATCTCCGTGCGTTCAGCTCGCTCCTGGACTCCTCCCGGGCCACGTCCGAGTTCATCTCGAAGTACAGCTCGTCGTCGAAGATCATGAAGTCCCGCCGCCCGCCGCGCCCCACACCGGGCGGCACCTTAGACAGAATCACGACACGCGCGTCTATGCCCAGACCTCTTTGGAACTCGCAGATCTGCAGCAGTTTTTCGTTGACGTCATCGGGGCGGGGCACGATGAAGAGGCGCCGCACCCTCACCCCGCGTCGCTCGATCGCGCTCCGCTGCACCTGCAGGTAGTCCTGCGCGTCCTTGGTGTCCCAATAGGCCACGTCCACGAACGTGCTGGTGGCGTCGATGCTCACCGTCGCATGGCCGGTGAGGCGCACGAGCTGTTCGTTCGGATCGCCGCGCCAGCTCACGACCCTGGTGGCCAGGTCCTCCACGAACACGGCGAGGCGGTCCATCTCGCCCCGCGCGAAGGCCCTGGCGATCTCCGGACCCTGGTCCCCCAACTTGGTGGCACTCTCGACCAGCCGACGCACCTGCTCGGCACCCATGCCGGACCGCTCCAACTCGCTGAAGAGCTTGGTCACATCACCGACCAGTTGGAACTTCTCCTGCACCATGTCCTTCATCTCGCGGTGATGCGCGGCCAGCGCGTCACCGATGTCCCCGCTCTGCACACGCTGGCCGCCCTCGACCGACGCCAGCCGCCGCTCGAAGTCGATCATGTACTGGACGATGAGCGCGGCACCACCGATGACGATGGAGACCGCGAGCTGCCACATCTCGTCCTGCGACTGGTTGATCAGGTTGGTGATCACGTACGCGATGGTGGCCACGACAAAAGTGACCAGTGTCTTCAGCAGGACGGGAGGTATGCGTACGCCCCCCGACCGCGCCGGATCCGGTGTCCCGGACGCTCCATCCATGACTGTCCCCCCGACGGATCTTTCCCAGGACCTGTTCCGGTCAGCGCCGCAACGCCAGAGCCTTGTGCAGCAACGGTATGGCCTGGAGGGCCAGTTGGTCACGGATGCGCTGGACCGACGTCTGCCACTGCCGGGTGAAGCCGGGTTCCCGTTCGAGTACGTCCCACAGGTGTCCCAGTCCGTGGTCCACGTGTGCGCGCGGCATCCACAGATGCAGCAGATGATCCACGGCCGGGCGCAGCGCCAGGACCGCCTCGGACCCGTCCGCCGCGGCAAGCCGGCTGTTCTCCAGAAGGTGCACCAGCGTCGTCAACAGCCAGTCGTGCAACGCCAGGTCTTCGCACAGCCCCGCCACCGCGACCGTCGGAACACTCTCCGGCACCCTCAACTCGACCGTCCTCAGCCCGTCCTCGGCCAGCGTGAAGCGGTCCAGCGACGGCCCCTCGCCCTCAGGGGTCCGTCGCGCGGCCCATCGCAGTTGGGTACGGCGTGACTTGAACGGCGCTTTCTGGTCGAGGATCGGATCCCGCACCAGCTGCGCCAGCAGCCCCTCCGCGATCATCCCCAGGTCCAGCTCGCCGCGCCGGCCACCGCGCAACACGCCCTGCGCGACGGCCTGTTCAGGGAGTTTTCCGAACGGCTCGACCACCCCGGGCCGAACGAGATAATGCCCCCAGGGACGACGGTTGTCAGGGCCGTCGGCCGGGGCGCTGAAGTAGGCGGTGGACTGCAGGACGCGCCCCTCGGTGAGTGCCGCGCGGGCGGCCACCGTGCCGACAGCCCGGACCTTGGCACCGTTCGCGGCGGGCAGTCGGCAGTCCACTCCCGTCAGGACCTCGGGCGATCGGGCGTACAGATTGGGCCGCTCGGACACCCTGACGTGTTCGTCGGCGCGCAGCCTCAGCAACCGCACGGCGGCCCGGCGGTCCAGCGCCTGGAGGGACGGAAGCAGACAGGTGCGCACCTCACCGCAGGCGAGCACCGAACGGGTGCGCCGCCCGGGTGCCGTCATGCCAAGTCCCGTTGTACGGCGCGGAGGTTGGCGGGTTCCTCGTAGAAGACGTACGTGGCGCGCCGCGCGACCGCCTCCGGTACGGCGACGCCTTCGCCCGCGGACCGTTTGGCGACCTGGTCGAGCGCTCCGGAGTCGACGTCCACCTGGTCGAGGATGAGCCGTACGGCGTCCTCGACGGCGAGGAACCGGTTCGGCATCAGCGTGCAGGTGCGGTAGGCGCTGAACGAGACCCGGGAGTCGCTGAGTTTGAGCAGCGGCGGCAGTCGGTCCCAGTCACGCGGGTACTCCGGGTCGGACCAGGGGTGCGGGACCAACACGGGCTCGCCCAGGTGCCGTAGCAGACCGAGGCGGGCCAACTGCCATACGGCGGCCAGGAACGGGCAGGACCACAGGCGTCCTCGGTCCGTCTCGGACCACAACTCGGCGTCCATGAAGACCGAGTGATTGCGCGCGGCGGTCTCCTGGGGCGGCTGCCAGGTGACGATCTCGGCGAGGGCACTGCGGGTGGGGGTGGTGCGTTGCCCGTTGGCGAGCCAGCCGGTCTGGCTGACCGGGGGGCGGGAGCCGCCGTAGCTGCCCGGCGGCGGGGATTCCACCAGGCGGTGCATGACGGACTCGGCCAGTTCGATCCCGTCGGCGACCGCGCAACCCGACTCGCGGGCCAGGTAGTCGATGACGAGCCCGGCTTTCTCGGCCTCTTCCAGGATCAGCGGAATCAGTTCGGCCGGCGTGGAGAAGCGGGTGAAGTAGTCGTCGATCAGGAAGCACGTGCTGATACGGGGACGTCTGCCGCCGATGCGGCGGGCGGCGGACGCTTGGGCCGCGTCGACCCAGATCCGTACCTCGGCGAAATGCTCGCGCAGCCGCTCGGGGCCCGCCTCGAAGTCCTCCATGTAGAGGTGGCCCAGCTCCAGCGAGAGGTGAGCCAGCGGCACGGACTGGGTGAGCGGGTTCGCGGTGGTCTCCCGGAAGACGGCCTCCGTCATGCCTCCTCCCAGCACTTGTCGTCGGTGAGCCGGGCGGCCAGGTCGCTGAGCGCCTGCCAGGTCTCCATGGTGGCGATCCGGCTGTCCAGCACGTCCTCGTCGGTGATGAGCTGCTCACGCCACTGCAGGACCGGTTCGAGGGGCACCGAGCCGAGCACCTGGGTGTAGCCGATGCCGTAGCGCGAGGCGAGTTGCTTCAACTCGGCGTCGCACTGCTCCATCCACGCCGACTGGGTGGGCGTGGCCTGCGACCACAGCGCCGAGTCGGGGTCGGGTACGGCGGCCCGTACGAAGCGGATGGCGCCGCGCAGCGCGTCCTCGTCGTGGCCGCGGGCGACACCGCCGGCCAGGATGCCGCGCTTGCCATGGACGAGGTTCGCCGCGGCCTCCACGTGCTGGCGGGTCCAGCGGTGGAAGACCAGCCAGCGGGCCTGGACGCCGCTCATCGAGCGCTGCGAGGTGGCCGCCAGAGCCATGTCGACGGCGTAGCTGCGGCCGGCGCTGAGGTCGACGACGATCAGGTCGAACTCGCCGTTGAGGCGCAGCAGGAGGTCCACGCAGCGGCGCAGATTGTCCCCGGAGGTGGCGAACTCGCCGCCGCTGAGGTCACCGGGCATCAGGATCAACCGGCCGGCTCCGGGCGGCCGGTTACGCAGCACCCGGTGTTCGGTGTCCGCCCAGACATCGATCCTGACCGGTTCCGCGATCTCGCCCATCAGGTAGGAGTGCAGTCCGCGGTCCTCGGCGACATGGCGGGCGTCGGGCACGTCGAAAACGGTCGCGGCGGTGGGCGAACCGAAGTCGAAGTCCAGGTAGCAGACGTCGTCCCCCATGAGCGCCCGCTGGTAGGCGAGGTTGGCGCTGGTCACGGAACGGCCCGTGCCTCCCTTGTCGGAGGCCGCGAAGATCAGCACGGTTCACGCTCCCTGGATCGTGGCGGCTTCGCGGGCCCGGGTGAGTTCGTCGAGCCGGACCAGCAGGTCGAGCGTCAACGCGTAGGCGGTGCCCGGCTGTTCGTCCACCAGAACGCGGGCGCGGCGCAACGTGACCTCGATGCGCCTGAGTTGTGTTCCGCGCTGTCCGTCAGGGGTGGGTGCGGGTGTCATCAGTTCGATGCCGAAGCGGTGGGTGGCCTCGCTGATCGACGCCCTTGCCAGTCCGGTCAGTTCGACGCTGCGGAGCGGCGGCTCCCAGTACATCTTGTGCGCTTTCACCACCGCTTCGGTGACCCGCTCGGTGATGCTCCAGGACACCTGTCCGCCGGTGGGGGCCGTCTCCGGGTAGACGGCATGCACGTTGTCCCACAGACCGACGCCCTCGCCGTCTCCGATGCGGCGCCGCCACACATGGCCGAAGATGTCCTCGGCCAGCCTGAGCAGTCGGTCGTGCGCGGACAGGTTGCGGGAGAGCGTGCACAACTGGACCGTGCGCTTGAGGAGTTGCGTCGAGAAGTCGTTCATCGTCCAGTCCATGGGCGGACCGATGGTGCCGCCGCCCTGCAGTGGCAGGGTGACGCCGGGGTTGTGCAACTGGACCATGAGGTCGTCGCGGGTCATTCGGCTGGTGATGCGGCCGCGTTCGGCGAGGCGCTCCATGACGCGGACCGTGCGGGTCAGGTCGTCGTCGGTGGCCCGGCGGCGCAGCAGGTCATGCACGAGGATGGCGGCGACGGAGAGGGAGAAGTACTCGGACTCCAGCCGCTGTCCCGTCGTACGCCAGGGGATGTCCTCCAGCGGCCACCGGTCGTGGTCGAAGCGGGCGATGCCCGACCAGTACTGCTGGGTGATCTCCCTGCGCAGTCGCAGCGCCTCGGCCAGCTTCTGCTGTTCGGCGTTGAGCAGCCTGAGGGTCAGGGTGCGGTCCGAGAACAGGTCCTCGATGCCGTCGAGCGCGACCACGGTGAAATAGACGTACGGCACCGGATTGGCGACACCGGGAGGCTGCGGCCCGATGGGTGCCTCGGTCTCCACCTCGGGGGCGTCCCGCACCAGACTCCAGGTCCAGCCGCACTCGAAGAGCTGGTTCTCGTCCTTGAGGGCCTCCTGGACGTCGACACCGAGGATGAAGCTCTCGACGATGGTGGCGCGCAGCGGCCGGAACCGCCGCTGGAATCTCGCCAGCGTCTGACGCTGCGACAACTGCCCCTGGCCGAGGAGTTCGCAGAGGGTCTGGCCCTGGGTGGAGTCGGGGTCGTAGACGGTGACCGTGAAGGAACGCAGCAGGCCCACCATGGCGGCGGTGAGCCGGTTGCTGGTCGCGGTCCTCAGTTCGCTGATCGCAGCCCGCATCTCGTCACGGCGGGTCTTGGTCTCGTAGACCTTGAGGAAGCCGAGCAGGGCCAGACAGAGGGTGATGGACAGGGAGAACGAGTCCAGGACGTCGAGTCGGCGCTGCTCCTCGGTGAGGTCCCGCTCCTTGTCCCGGGACCGGAAGGAGTGACCGCCCGCGAACGTGGGCCGCTTGCCGTCGGTGTGCGTGCGCATGAACTCGGCGGCCGCCGTGACGAGGGCGGCCGGAATCTCCAGCCGTCCGCCCGCCGGCTTCAACACCTGCTGGACGTCGCGCTGCGTGGCGTCGGGGTCGTCCAGCCGGAACAAGGGCAGCTCGGTCGCCGGGTACAGCAGACAGAGCAGGCGCTCCGCGTCGGCGATACCGCTTTCCCCGCCCGGTGTGCCCCACACCCACTCCCCGTCGTCAAAGGAGTACCGGGCGACCGCCTGCCAGATGTCCAGCAGATGCTGGCGTGGCTTGATCTCCATCCTTTGCCCCCTCAGGAAATCTATGTACGCCGATATCCGCGGGCCACGATCATCGATTTGTAGCCGTCGCGCACCTTGGCCTGCTTCCCCACCGAGGTCGTCCGCAGCCCCCTGGCGTGCCTCCTGAGGACGCGGCGGATCTGCCTTCTCCGCACGCTGTACGCGGGGAAATGCAGGCCACCCACCTCATACCCCTCGGACTCCTCCATGAAAGCGGCGGCGAACGGCGCCCCGGGCTCGAGCTGGTGAAAAAAGCACTTGATCGCCTGCTCGAACTCGGTTTCGGAGGTGGAGATGGATTCGGCGACGAAGAACATGGTGCCGAGATTCCAGCGTCCCTCCCGCCCGGCCAGATGGAAGAGATCTCCCTGCTCGACCCGGACGATCTGCTTGAACCTCTCCCGCGGATCATGGGGATAGGCGGCATATCCGTCATTCCGGCACAAACTCCGCCAGAACGCATCCCAGTTCTCGTCATAGGAGTCCAACTGGTCCCGAAGATAGCCCACATTCCGCTTCGACCAGTCGAGCAGAGTGATCTCCTCGCACCAGGGCAGCATCGCCAGGGCCGGATAGAGATTCGCTCCGGCACCCACATCGATGCCCCGGACCTGGCGCCCCGGAAACCGGCGAAAATGATCACTGAAATGATCGCGGACGATGGCGATGATCTCCGCATCGGCAGGAAACACGCTGCGGTAGTTGTGACTGATGTAGTCCGCTGGGTTGAATTCGTCCCAGGGTACGTCCGCGTTCAACTGCGGAAGGTCTTCCAGTGATCCAGAAGGCATGCCCCACCGTATCAACATCATCGATCCACGGGACCCCCTTTCTCCCGCCATGCGACTGGCGCGGATGCATGGAGGGCGCATGGCGGCAACACGCTCCCAGGCATTGACCCAGGCCCTTGAACAGCCCTGGCACGACGGGAAATCCTGGTCGGATGCCGCTCAATCCCGACCGGATGCCGCTGTGTATCCGGTCCGCCGTCGAGAACGACCTTCCCGCACTCGCCAGCCTCGACGCGGAGGCGTTCCCGATGGAGCCGTACCCCTTCTTCGTCCTGCGTCAGCTGTTCGACGTGTACCGCGACCATCTCCTGGTGGTGGACGACGGGCACCTTCTGTACGGGTATCTCATCGCGACTCCGCCCGATGCCGGCCTCAGTTGGATCCTCAGCCTCGGTGTCACCCGGGGCCTGCGGGGCCACGGACTGGGGCGTCGGCTGATGGTGCAGTCACTCGGACAACTGCGCTCCGAGCACGCGCACGAGGTCCGGCTCACCGTCGCCCCCGACAACGACCGAGCCGTCTCCCTCTACGAACATCTCGGGTTCACTCAGACCGGAGACGTCCAGAAGGACTACCTCGGGCCCGGCAAACATCGCATCCTCATGACACTCGAGCTGCCCGATAGTGCCGCGCCACCGCGCGAAACGCCTCCTTCGGCTCCCAGTGCCACGGTGAAGTCGGGTCGAACGGACGGTCCTCGACGGTCCTGGTGAGGGCGTAGCTCGCCATGTCGAGGTCGTGTCGCGGGTCGTGGGCGCGGTGCGGGGCGTCCGGGGTGACGAACTCGAAGGCCATCGCGCCGTACAGGCCCATCGACTCGAAGACCTCCAACAGGGCGGCCACATAGGCGGCTTGGGTGTGTTCGCTGCGGATCAGGTGGCCCTTGATCTCCTCCGGGCTCTTGCTGTGGTCCACGACGTTCCAGCCCATGCCGGCAGTCTTCTCTGCGCCCTTGTACGCGCAGGTGCCGAACTCGGTGATGGCGACGGGCCTGCCCCAGCGCTGGTAGCGGCGCAACTCCCGTATATAGGCGGCGGGTTGGCGGAAGTACGAGTAGTAGTCGATGCCCACGATGTCGAAGAGGTTCCAGTCGACCTCGTCGTCCTGGGCGGCGGCGTAGCCGAGGTTGCCGTGGAAGACCGAACGGCCCAGCGCCGCCGCCTTCTTGGTGAAGGCGTCCAGCTTGCGCTGCATCTTGACCGGGTCGAAGGTGCCGTTCAGGAGGTTCTCGACGCGGTCCAGGACCGTCGCGCCCGGCACTATCCCGGGTACGAACAGCCAGAACTCGCAGCCGACGCTGAAGTCGACGCGCGCGCCCTGCCGCCGCAGGCGTTCCGCGAACCGGCCGGTCTCCGCGAGGTGTTCGAGGATGTCCCGCTCCGGGACGTCGGCGAGGGTGGGCTGGAGCCAGATGTGCAGGCCGAGTTCGGCGGCCCGGGCGGCGGTGGCGGTGAGGCGGTCGACGCCGTCGCCGGTGACCTCGACCGTGTCGGCGTGCAACTCGTCGCGGATGGCGCAAAGGTCGGCCCGCATCCGGCTCGGGCTCCAGGCGGTGGCGGGGGTGCCGCCCTCAACGACGGTGTAGACGACGCCGTGGCGGCGCAGACCGCGTCGGCCGCTCCCCGCCGTCTGCTCCTTCGCTGTCGCCTGCCCCGACGGCAGTAACGCGCCCGCTGTCCCGAGGGCCAGCGCCCCCGCCAGGAACTGTGCCCTGTTGATCCCCGTGGTGTTCGCCATGCACCCACTGTGCCGAGCCCGGCCCCGGCCCGGCATCGACCGATGGTCTACGGCGGGGCAACCAAGGTATGAGCCCTCGCGTCGGTCACTGGAGAGATCGTCGACGGAAACCGACCGATCGTCGACGCCGACCGAACAAAGGAGAGCGTGATCTCAGGCTCCGAACAGTCCTCCAGGCCCGCTACGACCAGCCGCCGTACTCTCCTCGCCGCCGGTGCCGTCACCACCGCAGCCCTCCTCACCGGCGCCACCCCCGCGCCGGCATCCACCGACACCGGCGTCTCCGCGCGTCTGGCCGCCCTCGAAGAGCAACACACCGCCCGCGCAGGCGTGTTCGCGCACCACCTCGGTACGCGGAAGACCGTCGTGCACCGTGCCGACGAACTCTTCCCGATGTGCTCGGTGTTCAAGACCCTCGCCGCCGCGGCCGTCCTGCGCGATCTGGACCGGCACGGGGAGGTCCTCTCCCGGGTCGTGCACTACACGGAGGCCGATCTCGTCGACGGTTCGGACCAGACGCGGGCGCACCTCGCCGACGGCATGACGATCGAGCAGCTCGCCGACGTGGCGATCCGTTACAGCGACAACGGCGCCGGCAACCTGCTCCTGCGCGAACTCGGCGACCCCACCGCGATCACCCGCTTCGCCCGCTCCCTCGGCGACCCGGTCACCCGCCTCGACCGCTGGGAGACCGAACTCAACTCGGCCGAACCGGAGCGGATCACCGACACCACCAGCCCCCGCGCGATCGCCGGCCTGTACGGCAGGCTGGTCCTCGGCGACGCCCTGCGCCGTCCCGACCGCGACCGGCTCACCGCCTGGCTGCTCAACAACACGACGAGCGCCGCCCGTTTCCGCGCCGGGCTCCCCGCGACCTGGACGATCGCCGACAAGACGGGCAGCGGCGACTACGGCACCGCCAACGACGTCGGCATCGCCTGGACGGAGGCCGGTGACCCGGTCGTCCTCGCGGTCCTGACCACGAAGCCGACGCTGCCCGAAGCACCGTACGACAACCAACTGGTGGCCGAGACCGCCGAGTTGGTGGCAGCGGCCCTCGCGTGACGGGAGCAGCGGCTGAGACCGGATGCAGTCAGCGCGGGAAGTACTGCCTCGGCGTCACCCCCACCAACGCGGTGGAACGCCGCCGTGAAGGAGCTCGCCGACGCGTACCCCACCCGCCGTGCCACAGCCTCCACCGGCAGTCCCTCGACCAGGTACGGCAACGCGGCCTGCATCCGCAGCCGTTCCCGCCACTGGCCGAAGCCGAGGCCGGTCTCCGCGACGAAGAGCCGCGCCAACGTCCGTGCGCCGGCGCCGACTTGACCGCCGTACGCGGCGAGGGCCCGTCCGTCCGCCGGGCGGGCTGGAGCGGGCCGGCTTCACGGACGTGGCTGTGGACCTGGAACCGCAGAGCCGCCGCCTACGCTTCCGGGCCCGCCGGGCCTGACGGCGCCCCGAACCGCAGTACGTACCGCCGCTGCCACGGCGTCTCCACCGCGTGCCGGTCGTAGTGGGCGCGGACGTAGGAAATCGCCTCCCCGGGCGGTACCCCGTCGAGGACCGCGAGGCAGGCGAGTGCCGTGCCGGTGCGGCCCCGGCCGCCGCCGCAGGCGAGTTCGACGCGCTCGGTGAGCGACCGCTGCCAGACCTCGGTGAGGACCGTGCGCGCCTCGGCGCGGTCGGCGGGCAGCCGGAAGTCCGGCCAGCGCAACCACCGTGCCTGCCAAGGGACTTCGGGCGGCGGCCTGCCGAGCAGATACACGCCGTACGTCGGGACCGGGCCTTCGGCCGGGAGCGGCCGGCGCAGGCCGCGGCCCCTGACCAGACGGCCGGACGGCAGCCGTAGGACACCTGCGTCCCGCTCGTCCCACGCCACTGTCATCCGACTCACCTCTCACGCGTCCGATGCCTCGCGCACCGCCTTCTCCAGCAGTGCGCTCGCCGCCCATCGCATCACGTCCCGCGCCTCCTCGGGGTCGAGTCCGCAGGCGTCGCGGGTCGCGATCAGCGCCTCCACTCCGTACACGAGGGTGACGGCCATGGTCAGAGGGCGGTGGAGTTCGGGCGGGAGGGTGTCGGCGAGGGGTTCGAGGGCGGTGCGGGTGTAGCCGAGGCGGGTCTGATTGCGGGTGGGAATCCCCGGCTCGGCGACGCGGGAGATCAGCGTGTCGAGGCGCTCGGCCGGGCCGGCGGGCAGATCGGCGGTGAAGTCGGGGGCACGGACGAGGAGTTGGGTCTCCTGGAGCAGTTCCCGCGGGCTGGAGAAGGAACGATACGCCGTGGCCAGGGACACATCGGCCGCCTCCGCCGCCTCCGCGATGGTGACCGTTCGGCCCTCGCGGATCAGGCTGCGGCCTTCCGACAGGCGAATACCTTCTTGCAGTGAGAAGGTTTTCGCCGAGGAGCACGGGGACCCCGCGTCGGCGGTGTCCGTCCACACCGAGGACATCGAGCACGACGCCGTCGGCCGGCCGGGCGGCCCCGCGGTCGGCATCTCCGCCGCGCAGGAGCGCTACGAGCAGCTGGTGCAGACCTGCGCACCGAGAAGTCCGAGCGCACCCACACCTACTACTCGGACAACAACCGCCGGATCGCCTTCCGGACGGTGCACGTCTTCGAGTTCACGGACGGCAAGATCTCCCGCGAGAACGGGTGGCTGGACGGCGCGTCCATCGTGGCCCAACTGACCGCTCTCTGACCACAGTTCAGGGTCCACCCGTACGTCAGCCCACTCCCCGCGACTCCTGCGCCGCGCGCGCCTCGATGCCGCGGAAGTGGTCCGCCATCGCGCGCTGCGCGCCCTCGACATCGCGGGCGCGCAGCGCGGTCACGATGTCGCGGTGGCGGCGGACCGTGACGTCGGGGGTCGGGTCGTCGGTCCAGCCGCGGGCTCCGGCGACCCGGTGGAACACCGTCCAGAAGGCGCCGAGGAGTTGCGGGACGAGTTCGTTGCCGAGCGAGGCGTAGAGCAACTCGTGGAATGCGCGGTCGAGTTCGGGGAAGGGCCGGCCGGAGCGGCCCGCCTCCTCCATCCGGTTCACCACCACTTCCAGGCGGTCCAGCTCCGGTTCGGTGAGGATGGCGGAGACCCGATGAATCAGGCCTTCCTCCAGCACCTCGCGCACCTGGAGGATCTCGGCCAGCGCGTCCGCGTCGTCCTCGTGCCGGGTGAGGGTGCGGAAGGTGAGGCCGTCGGCGAGGGGGGTCAGCGAGGCCCGGCCCACGTAGGTGCCGTAGCCGTGTCTGATCTCCACGATGTCGAGGGCCTGGAGCGCCTTGAGGGCCTCGCGGACGGAGTTTCTGCTGATCCCGAGGTCTTCCATCAGCTCGGCCTCGGTGGGCAGGGGCGCACCGGGCTGGAGCTTGCGGTCGAGGATCAGCTGGACGACCTCGCGCTGTACCCGACTGTTCCTTGACTCCCCGGACATGCGCCGCATCGTACGCGCACCAGAGGTCCCACGTCCCATGTCCAGGCTCGGGCGCCCCCGAAAGACATCAACTCCCGCCATTTCAAACCGCCATTGGTCCGACCTCTGACGGCTACTCCATTCGTGTGTGATGCCTTGACCGCCCCCACGGGCGCTCTTATGGTCGCGCTGACCGCAGGACGTAGGACGTCGTACCTCCTGGAGGAACCGTGCGCGAAGACGTGACCCAGAACGTGCCCGCGCTGCACCGCCGGGCGTTCCTGAAGTACTCCGGCGCGCTGGGCGCGGCGGCGGCGATCTCCTCGTCCCTGACGGCCTGTTCGTCGGGGCCGCAGTCGACGAACGACACCGGCGGCGGGGGCACCGGCAGGAACCGCACCCTGACCGCGGTGATCGGCTACGGCAACGACGGCAGCTGGGACCCGACGCAGACCGCGTCCGCGTTCGCGATGGCCGGCAACAACCACATCTACGAGGGCCTGATCGACACCGATCCGATCACCCGCGCGCCCTACCCGGCACTGGCGACCGCCGTGCCGAAGGACACGAGCGGCACCTCGTGGAAGTTCACGCTCCGTGCGGGCGCCACGTTCCACGACGGGCAGCCCGTCACCGCCGACGACGTCGTCTTCGTCTTCGACCGCATCCTCGACCCGAAGACGACGACCCTCGCGCAGGGCTTCTTCGTGAGCTGGCTGAAGGAGGCCCGGAAGATCGACGCGCGGAACGTCGAGCTGGTCCTCAAGTTCCCCTTCCCGGAAGGGATTTCACGTCTCACCCTCGCGAAGATCATGCCGAGGCACATCTTCTCGCAGCCGGGTGCCTGGGACGACGCGATCAAGGGCAGGGCGGTCGGCTCCGGGCCGTACCGGCAGACCGCGCACCACCCGAAGTCCAACACCACCTTCGCCGCGTTCACCGGCTACAACGGCCCGCGCCCGCCCGCCTTCAAGACGATGAACTGGCTGACGATCGTGGACGCGGCACCCCGCGTCGCCAAGATCTCCGGGTCGAGCGCGGGCGCGCAGATCGCCGACAACATCCCCTACGCCAACATCCAGCGCCTGCAGAGCGGCGGGCTGACGGTCGCGGGCGGGGCCGGGATGAACAACCTGTTCCTGATGTTCAACACCCAGCACAAACCCTTCGACGACGTACGCGTACGCCAGGCACTCCACTACGCCATCGACACCGGCAAGATGGTCCAAGTCGCCCTGCGCGGGCACGGGAAGCCGTCCTCGTCCTTCCTCAACGAGGGCAACCCGGCCTACCGGCGCGCGAAGACGGTCTACGGCTACGACCCCGACAAGGCGAAGGCGCTGCTGAAGGCGGCCGGGGTCAGCGGACTGAGCGTCAACCTCATGTCGGTGAACGTGAGTTGGATCGTCGACTGCCTGCCCACCATCAAGGCGTCCTGGGACGCGATCGGCGTGAAGACCACCCTCTCCCCGCAGGAGACCACGGCAGTCTTCACCAAGATGGACCAGAAGCAGGACTACCAGATCGTGGCCGCCGCCTCGAACCCCAACCAGTTCGGCCTCGACGCCGACCTGATCATGCACTACAACTACGGCCCGCAGAACCTCTGGATGGGCTACGCCCGTTGGGCCGGGAACTCGGTCGCCAAGCAGCTCTTCAAGGACATGGACCGGGCGACGCGGGAGCCGGACACGGCGAAGAAGCAGACGATGATCCAGGACTACATCGACGTCGTCGCCGAACAGGCCGTGCTCTACCCGGTCGTCCACAACGAGCTGATGACCGCCTGGGACCCCAAGAGGCTGACGGGGATAAGGGCACAGCCCTACCCCGGCATAAACGTCCTCCAGGCCAAGTGGGTCTAGCCGCACAGGAGTTGGCCCATGGTCACCGTCGTCAGGATTCTGGCCCGCCGCGTCGTCCTGCTCGTGCCGCTGATGCTCGGCATCGTGCTGTTCGTGTTCGTGGTGATGCGCTTCTCGGACGTCGACCCGGCGTCCGCGTTCTTCCAGGGCGCCAACCCGACCCCGCGGCAACTGCACGACTTCCGCGAGCGGAACGGGCTGCTGGATCCCCTCCCCATCCGCTACGTCCATTTCGTGGGCGCGCTCCTCCACGGCGACCTGGGCACCAGCGCGCTGACCCGGGCGCCGGTCGTCCAGCAGGTCACCACCGCGCTGCCGCTCACCCTCCAACTCACCTTCCTGGGGCTGGCGATCGCGGTGGTGCTGTCGCTGCTCGGCGGGGTGACGGCGGCCATCTACCGGGACCGGCTGCCCGACCAGATCATCCGGGTCGTGTCGCTCACCGGGGTCGCGGCACCGGGCTTCTGGCTGGCGCTGCTGATGATCCAGTATCTGGCGGTGGACCGGGGCTGGTTCCCGACCGGCGGCTACATCAACCCGGCGGACTCCCTCACCGGCTGGTTCAAGACGATGGCGCTCCCGGCGCTCGCGCTGTCGCTGCCGGTGGCGGCCCAACTCACGCGCATCGTACGGACGTCGGTGGTCGAGGAGCTGGACAAGGACTACGTCCGGACGGCGATCGGCAGCGGACTGCCACCGAGGGTCGTGGTCGGCCGCAACGTGCTCCGCAACGCGCTGATGAACCCACTGACCGTACTGGGCCTGCGCGTTGGATACCTGCTCGGCGGTGCGGTCGTCATCGAGACCATCTTCTCCCTCCCCGGGATGGGCAAGTTGATGATCGACGCCGTGCAGAACGGCGACCCGGCCGTCGTCCAGGGCGTGGTGCTCACGACGGCGACCGGGTTCGTCGTGGTGAACCTGGTCATCGACATCCTCTATCTGCTGGTCAACCCGCGCCTGAGGGATGCCTCCTGATGTCCACTCGGTTCCCCCAGTTCTCCCGCAAGGGCCTCGCCGAGACCCTGTCCCGGCCCGGCATCAGGCTGCGCGGCCGGCGCCGGCTGCCGCTGCCGTCGAAGGTCGCGGTGTGCTTCCTGGCGGTCGTCGTCCTGGTGGCGCTGTTCGCGCCGCTCCTCGCGCCCGACGACCCGCTCGACCAGCAACTCCCCGTCGACGGCACCGGGCACCCCTCCGCCGACCACTGGATGGGCCAGGACAGCCTGGGCCGGGACATCCTCAGCAGGCTGATGTACGGCGCCCGTTGGTCCCTCGCGATCGGGCTCGGGGCGACCGCGCTGGCCCTCGTCGTCGGCGCGCTGATCGGCGCGATCGCTGCGACCGCCCGCAAGGGTGTCGACGAGACGCTGATGCGCTGCCTGGACGTGGTGATGGCGTTCCCCGGCATCGCGCTCGCGGCCGTGCTGGTCGCCGTGTTCGGCGGCGGGATCACCGTACTGATCTGCGCGATCGCGTTCCTGTTCACTCCGCCGGTGGCAAGGGTCGTACGGGCCAACGTACTTGACCAGTACGGCGAGGACTACGTGATCGCCGAGCGGGTGATCGGCGCCCGCACCCCACACATCGTGATCCGGCACGTGGCCGTCAACTGCGCTGCCCCGATCCTGGTGTTCTGCACCGTGCAGGTAGCCGAGGCGATCGTCTTCGAGGCGTCGCTGTCGTTCATCGGCGCGGGCGTACGGCCCCCGGACCCGTCGTGGGGCAGTGTCATCGCGGACGGCAAGAACATGGTGCTGACCGGGGGTTGGTGGGCGACGGTCTTCCCCGGCCTGCTGATGCTGATCACCGTACTGTCCCTGAACATACTGTCCGAGGGAGTCTCGGACGCCTGGGCGGCCCCCGCGCCCCGCGAGGTGGACGTACGGCACGACGAGGACCCGCTCGACGCGCCGGAGCCCGGCACCGGCGAGGTCCTCCCGCTCCCCGGCCTGACGGAGGCGGCGCGACGACTCCGGTCCCGCGCACGGCCGTTGCCCGACCCCGACGGTCAACCGGTCCTGGCGGTCGAGAACTTGGCCATCGGCTTCGAGGGCCGCCACCACGGCGTGGACATCGTCGACGGCATCAGCTTCGAGGTACAGGCGGGTGAAGTCCTGGGCCTGGTGGGCGAGTCGGGCTGCGGCAAGTCACTCACGGCACTCGCGGTGATGGGCCTGGAACCGAAGGGCGCGAGGGTGCGCGGCCATGTCCGTTTCAACCAGCGCCAGTTGGTGGGCGAACCGATGCGGGTCCGCCGCAAGCTGCTGGGCCACGAGATGGCGATGGTGTACCAGGACGCGCTGTCGTCCCTGAACCCGGCGATGACGATCCGCGCGCAGCTCAAGCAGGTCATACGGCGTGGAGGCCGTCGTGGAGCAGGCGAGTTGCTGACGATGGTCGGCCTCGACCCCGAACGCACCCTGCGCAGCTACCCGCACGAACTCTCCGGCGGCCAGCGCCAACGCGTCCTGATCGCCATGGCGTTGTCCCGCGACCCCAAGCTGATCGTCGCCGACGAACCCACCACCGCCCTCGACGTCACCGTGCAGGCACAGGTCATAGAGCTACTGCTGCGCCTGCGCGAGGAGTTGGGCTTCGCACTCGTCCTCGTCTCGCACGACCTGGCGCTCATCGCCGACGTCACCGACCAGGTGGTCGTGATGTACGGCGGACAGATCGTGGAGACGGGCGTGACCGCCGACCTGGTGGAGTCGCCGGCCCACCACTACACGCGCGGCCTGCTCGGCAGCGTACTGTCCCTCGAATCGGCGGCCGAACGCATGACCCAGATCAAGGGAGTTGTCCCCTCCCCCGCCGACTTCCCGGCCGGCTGCCGCTTCGCCGACCGCTGCCCGCTGGCGAGCGACATCTGCCGTACGACCGCACCGGACCTGGTCGGCCCGCGCACGCACACGGCGGCCTGCCACCACCCGGCGATCGACCTGGTGACGACGGAGAGCGAGACGGTGTCATGAGCGGCGCGCTGGTCGAGTTGTCGGACGCCCATGTCGTCCACAAGGCGCGCAGCGGCGGCCTGTTCAGCCGCGACCGGGTCTACGCCCTGACCGGCGCCGATCTCGCCATCGCGCCCGGCGAGACGGTCGGCGTGGTCGGCGAGTCGGGCTGCGGCAAGTCCACGCTGGCGAAGGTGTTGGTGGGCGTACAGCGGCCGACGTCCGGCACGGTGTCGTTCCGGGGCCGCGACCTGTGGTCGATGCCGGACGGCGAACGCCGGGCCGCCGTGGGCACCGGCATCGGCATGATCTTCCAGGACCCGTCGACCGCGCTGAACCGCCGTCTGACGATCCGCCGGATACTGCGCGACCCGCTGGATGTGCACGGCCGGGGCGACCGGAGCCAACGAGAGGAACGGGTACGGGAGTTGATGTCGCTGGTGGGCCTTCCGCGCGCGCTCGCGGACGGCCTCCCGGGCCAGCTCTCCGGCGGCCAGCGCCAACGAGTGGCGATCGCGAGGGCGTTGGCGCTGGACCCCGACCTGGTGGTGGCCGACGAACCGACCAGCGCCCTGGACGTCTCGGTCCGCGCCCAGATCCTGAACCTCTTGCTGGACCTGAAGGAACGCCTGGGCCTGGCCCTGGTGTTCGTGTCCCACGACATCCAGACGGTACGGCGGATGAGCGACCGCGTGATCACCATGTACCTGGGCCGGATCGTCGAGGAGACCCCGGCCGCCCAGGTCACCGACCGGGCGAGGCACCCGTACACCCGGGCGCTGTTCTCGGCGACGCCGGGTCTGTTGCACCCCATCGACCCGATCCCGCTGATCGGTCCGGTGCCGTCGGCGACGCGTCCGCCGAGCGGGTGCCCGTTCCGTACCCGCTGCTGGAAGGCGGACGAGGTGTGCGCCTCCGCGATGCCGGACTTTTCACCCGCGTCGACACCAGGACATCGCTACCGCTGCCACCATCCTGTGGAGGAGGACCTGACCACCGGCGACCTCGTTCGCCAAAGCCGCCCCATGGAGCCTTCATGACCTTCCCCGCCCCGCTCACCGGTGTCGTACCGCCCGTCTGCACGCCCATGACACCGGACCGCGAGGTGGACGTCCGTTCACTGCTCAGGCTCGTCGACCATCTGGTCGGGGCCGGGGTGCACGGGCTGTTCCTGCTCGGCTCGACCTCGGAGGCGGCGTATCTGACGGACCGGCAGCGCAGGTATGTCGTCGAGGCGGTCGTGGCTCATGTGGGGGGCCAACTCCCGGTGCTGGCCGGGGCGATCGACATGACGACGCCGCGGGTACTGGACCATGTGGCCGCCGTGACGGACGCGGGCGCGGATGCGGTCGTGGTGACCGCGCCGTTCTACACGCGGACCCACCCGGCGGAGATCGCCCGCCACTACCGTCTCGTCGCCGCCGCGTCGCCGGTCCCCGTGGTGGCCTACGACCTCCCGGCCTCCGTCCACACCAAGCTGCCCGCCGACCTCGTCCTCGAACTCGCCGCGGAGGGTGTTCTGGCCGGCCTCAAGGACTCCAGCGGTGACCTCGGCGGCTTCCGTACGGTCGTCACCGGCGCGCGAGTCCATCCCGACATCACGGGGTTCAGCGTGCTGACCGGTTCCGAGCTCTTCGTCGACTCGGCGCTGGCGTTGGGGGCGGACGGGGCGGTGCCTGGTCTCGCCAATGTCGACCCGCACGGGTATGTCCGTCTCGACGCGCTGTGCCGGGCCGGGGACTGGTCGCTTGCGCGGGCCGAGCAGGAACGGCTGTGTGTGTTGTTCGGGCTGGTGGGTGTGGGTGATCCGGCGCGGATGGGGGGCAGTTCGTCGGCCCTCGGGGCGTTCAAGGCGGCGCTGCAGCTTCGGGGCGTGATCGAGTGTGCGGCGACGGCGGAGCCGCAGGTGTCATTGTCGGCGGATGAGGTGGAGCAGGTCGGGAAGTTCCTGGCGGCGGCGGGGTTGCTCTAACGGGGGTCTGGATGACGGAGCCCCCAGCAACACAGTCCGGGCCCAGTTGACCCGCGCGAACTACTCCCTGGTGACGCCTCTGTGGTCGGCCCACGTCCGGCATGCGTCGGCCATGGCCTTCAGCCAGTCCACGTCGGGCTTCCGGTCGACGGCGGCCCGGTACATCCGCAGGTTGGCGGCAGCGAAGGCATCGAGCGCACGCGGAGCCGCCTGGCGCCATGCGGGCAACCGCTCCGCCCACTTCTCGGCACCGCCGGGGGTGTGCCCGGCCGCAACGAGCTGGATGACCAGGAGGGCAGGATCGATGAACCCCGCGCCTCGGGTCGGCCACGCCCAGTCCACGGCCCACGCTCGACGCTTCACCACGATGAAGTTGCTCGGATTGATGTCCGTGCAGAGAAGCGAGTCGCCCCGGAACAGTTCGGCCTCGGAGCTGTCCGAGGCGACCTTGTCCCACCGCGTCTCGGTCCAGTCCCGGGCGATCTGCGGGAGGGAGAGCAGACCGATCTCGCCGATCGCGTCGACCACCAACGCCAGGTCAGTCGAGTCCGGCGCGAAGTCGCACGACCGGCCGTCGACCACTTCGAAGCCCAGGACCAACCAGTCCTCGGCTTCCACATCCCACAGCAGGTGCTGGGAGATGTGCCCGAGGTAGGCGTTGATCCGCCTTTCCCGGATGAGGGACTCTCGCCGACCGCCCGGCCGGTTGCGCATGGCTTTGACGAAGAAGGGACCCCTGGCACAGTCGACAACGGCCCGGGGGTGGTCGGGCGGCCCTATTACTCCCTGGGGAGTACGGGCGGGGACTACGACGGCGTGCGCGCCGCCGCCAGCAGCCGGGTCACGTCGTCCGCGCAGATGGTGAGGGCCGCGCCAACGGTGGCGAGGGCGTCGCGTTCGGCGGGGGTGTAGGGGCCGTCGGCCAGGGCGATGCGGGCGCCCTGGAGCAGGATCGATTCGCGGCCCGCCGGGGCGAGGTGGGGGGCGAGCGGGTCGAGGGCCTCGTGGAGTTCTATGGCGAGGCCGGCGCCGCTGGGTTCGCCGAAGACGCGGCCGGTGTCGGCGGCCAGGGCCTCGACGAGCGCGCCGAGCTGGTCCTCCGTGCAGTCCTGGAAGCCGGCGGCGCGCACGGTGCCCGCGGCGGCCTCCAGGGACGTACGGGCGCAGGTGCCGCCAGCCGCGAGGACCGCGAGGGCGACCGTGTGGACGGCGTCGCGGAGCATCGCGGAGAAGCGGCTCGTGGTGGGGTGGTCGAGGACGTCGGTGCCGTAGTGGCCCTGGCAGGCGGCGCACTCGACGACCGGCCCGGTGTCGCCGCGCGGCAGCACCGGCATGCCGAGCAGAGTGAAGCGGCGGCGTCCGGTGAGCCGCTGGTAGTTGCGGTCGCCCCCGCAGCCGGGGCAGAAGAACTCGCCGTCTCCGACGCTGGTCCACGCGGTACGGATGCCCAGCACGCGCGCTGCACGGCCCTCATGGACAACTCGGCCGTTTCGTCCCCGTTCTGGCAGCACGTCGCACCTCCGTAACGCCGCGGCAACATCGCCGCGCTGGCGTGATGTTAGCCACATTGTTGAGCTGGAGTCAGTACCCAGGACGAGACCTGCTCGTGACCTGCACATGGAATGGCCGGGAAACGACGGGGCCCCGCCCGTCGGAGAGCGGCGTGCGGGGCCCTTGAGCGACGGGTAAACCGCCGGTCAGGATGGTTCAGCGGGTAGCGCGGTTGACGGCCGAGACGACCGCCTTCAGCGAGGCACGTGTCGTATTCGCGTCGATCCCGATTCCCCACAGGATCTTGTCGCCGATCGCGCATTCGATGTACGAGGCGGCCTGCGCGGAGGCGCCCTCGCTCATCGTGTGCTCCTGGTAGTCCAGGAGCCGTACGTCGATGCCGACGGACTGCAGGGCGTCGAAGAAGGCGGAGATCGGGCCGTTGCCGGAACCGGTCAGCACGGTGTCGACGCCGTCGACGGTGGCCTCCACCGTGAGCGTGTCCACGCCGTCGGTGTCGGTGGTCGACTGGCCGGTCTTGACCTGGATACGGCCCCAGGCGTTGTCCGGGTTCGGCAGGTACTCGTCCTCGAAGGTCGCCCAGATCTCCTTCGGGGTGACCTCGCCGCCCTCGGCGTCCGTCTTGGCCTGGATCAGCTTCGAGAACTCGATCTGCATCCGGCGCGGCAGGTCCAGCTTGTGGTCGTTCTTGAGGACGTACGCGATTCCGCCCTTGCCCGACTGCGAGTTGACCCGGATGACGGCCTCGTAGGAGCGGCCGACGTCCTTCGGGTCGATCGGCAGGTACGGGACCGCCCACTCGATGTCGTCGACCGTGACGCCCTTGGCCTTGGCGTCGGCCTCCATGGCGTCGAAGCCCTTCTTGATGGCGTCCTGGTGGGAGCCGGAGAAGGACGTGTAGACCAGGTCGCCCACGTACGGGTGGCGCGGGTGGACCTCCATCTGGTTGCAGTACTCCCACGTACGACGGATCTCGTCGATGTCGGAGAAGTCGATCTGCGGGTCGACGCCCTGCGAGAACAGGTTCATGCCCAGGGTGACCAGGTCGACGTTGCCGGTGCGCTCGCCCTGGCCGAACAGGCAGCCCTCGACGCGGTCGGCGCCGGCCATCAGCGCCAGCTCGGCGGCGGCGACGGCCGTACCGCGGTCGTTGTGCGGGTGGATGGAGAGGACGACGTGCTGGCGGCGGGACAGGTGGCGGCCCATCCACTCGAAGCGGTCCGCGTGCGTGGACGGGGTCGAACGCTCAACGGTGGCAGGCAGGTTGAGGATGATCTCGCGGCCCGGGCCGGGCTGCCAGACGTCCATGACCGCCTCGCAGACCTCCAGCGCGAAGTCCAGCTCGGTGTCCGTGAAGATCTCGGGGCTGTACTGGTAGCCGAACTCGGTCTCGGGGCCCAGCAGCTTTTCGGCGTACTCCATGACCAGGCGGGTGCCGTCGACGGCGATCTGCTTGATGTCGTCCCTGGAGCCGCGGAAGACCACGCGGCGGAAGACGGGCGCGGTCGCGTTGTAGAGGTGCAGGGTGGCGCGCTTGGCGCCCTTCAGGGACTCCACGGTCCGCTCGATCAGGTCCTCGCGGGCCTGCGTCAGCACGGAGATCGTGACGTCGTCCGGGATCGCGCCCTCTTCCTCGATGATCGAGCGCACGAAGTCGAAGTCGGTCTGGCCGGAGGCCGGGAAGCCGACCTCGATCTCCTTGTAGCCCATCTTGACCAGCAGGTCGAACATCGCGCGCTTGCGCGCCGGCGACATGGGGTCGATCAGGGCCTGGTTGCCGTCACGCAGGTCGGTGGAGAGCCAGCGCGGGGCGACGGTGATCCGCTGGTCGGGCCAGGTGCGGTCGGGGATGTCGACCTGCTCGTACTGGCCGTACTTGTGGATCGGCATGGAACTGGGCTGCTGGCGATTGGCGCTCTGGGCCATGATGCGTGGGCTCCTCGTGGTGTCCTGAAGGACGGCCGACGACGCAACGCGAAGCTCCGCGGGGAGGGAGTCGACCTGGACTACAGGCCCTCGCCGCGGCAGCTAAGGAGAAGCAGCCCGAAACGCATGATGCTCAGCAGAGTAGCCGAGTCGTGCGCAGTGCGGGGGGCCGTATCACTATGCGGGACATTCCCCGTCGTATACCACTCTCCGCTACGAGACTGTGATGATTGTCCCCGTTTTTCACCAATCATGGTTGCCGGTAGTGACAGCGGCATAACTCGGTGCCAGGGTGCCGGGCATGACGACTCACGGGGGCTTCGAGCCCGTCTTCTGCACGATCGTCCCACCGCATGTCCTCGACAAGCTCGCCCAGCACGAGGACCCCGCGCTCGCCGGTCCCGCCCGCGAGACCCTGCAGCGCGACGCCTACGAGCGCACCCACCGCCGGCTGACCACCGTGCTCGGCGCACCGACCGTCGCCGCGCCCACCGCGACCGACAAGCCGCAGCGCACGATCTACGACGCCAAGCACAAGCAGGACCTGCCCGGCAAGAAGGTCCGCGCCGAGGGCTCCGACCCCGGCAAGGACGCGACCGTCAACCGCGCCTACGCGGGCCTCGGCGCCACCTTCGAGCTGTACCTCAACGCCTTCAACCGGCACTCCATCGACGGCGAGGGCCTGCCCCTCAACGCGTCCGTCCACTACGACGTGAAGTACGACAACGCGTTCTGGAACGGCGAGCAGATGGTGTTCGGCGACGGCGACGGCGAGCTGTTCCTCGACTTCACCATCCCGGTCGACGTCATCGGCCACGAACTCACCCACGGCGTCACGCAGTACACCGCGAACCTGACCTACTTCGGCCAGTCCGGCGCCCTGAACGAGTCGATCTCCGACGTCTTCGGCTCGCTCATCAAGCAGTACTCGCTCGGCCAGACCGCCGCCGACGCCGACTGGCTGATCGGCGCCGGCCTCCTCGCCCCGCGCGTCACCGGCGTCGCCCTGCGCTCCATGAAGGCCCCGGGCACGGCCTACGACGACGACGCCCTCGGCAAGGACCCGCAGCCCGCGACGATGGACGGCTTCATCAAGACCGGGCGCGACAACGGCGGTGTGCACCTCAACTCCGGCATCCCCAACCACGCCTTCTACCTGGTCGCCGACGCGATCGGCGGGCACGCCTGGGAGAAGGCCGGACAGATCTGGTACGACGTCCTGACCGGCGGCGAACTCAAGAAGGACGCCCTGTTCACCGACTTCGCGACACTCACGGTCGCGGCCGCGAAGACCCGCTTCGGGGACGGCGGCGAGGAGTTGCAGGCCGTGCAGAAGGCGTGGGAACAGGTCGGAGTGCCGACCTCGTAGTCGCGGCAGTCGCGCCGGACCCGTATCCGTACTAGACAGGACCCATGCGTATTCAGGTACGGCGCACGGGCGGGTTCGGTGGCATCGAGCGCCGCGGCGAGGTCGACACCTCGGCGCGGCCCGACGCACACGAGTGGCACGCGCTGGCCGAACGGGCGGTCGCCGACGGCCGGCGCGCGCCCGGGGCAGGCGTCCCGGACGGCTTCCACTACGAGATCACGGTGGACGGGAGGACCGTGTACACGGCCGACCCCAGGCTTACGGAGGAGCAACGGGCGCTGATCCAAAGGGTGTTGAAGGAAGGTGCGTAACTGCTTGTTCACGCCCGCCCGTTGACACCCGTTACCAGCGGTACGGATGATCCGGCGCATGGCGACTGATGCAGGCAACCCGATACCTCGGTTCCCGGCCGGCTTCCTCTGGGGCGTCTCGACCTCGGCCCACCAGATCGAGGGCGCGGCGGGCGAGCGCGAGCCCTCCGTATGGGACGTGTTCGAGGCCGAGCCGGGCCGGATCAAGGACGGTTCGACGGCGGCGGTGGCCTGCGACCACTTCCACCGCCACCGCGAGGACGTGGCCCTCCTGGCCGGCCTGGGCGTGGACGCGTACCGCTTCTCGATCTCCTGGCCGCGGGTGAACTCCCCCGGCGGCCTCGACTTCTACGACCGTCTCGTCGACGACCTGATCGCGGCGGGCGTACGTCCGGTCCCGACCCTGTTCCACTGGGACCTCCCGGTGGGGCTGGACTGGCTGGACCGGGACACGGCGTCGCGTTTCGCGGAGTACGTGTCGGTGGTGGCGGAGAGGCTGGGCGACCGGGTGAAGAAGTGGATCACCCTCAACGAGCCTGCGGAACATACCCTGTTGGGACACGCGCTGGGCGCCCACGCCCCGGGGAAGACCCTGCTCTTCGACGCGCTCCCGGTCGCCCACCACCAACTCCTGGCCCACGGCCTGGCGGTACGGGCGCTGCGCGCGGCCGGTGCCACCGACATCGGGATCGCCAACTCGCACGGTCCGACCTGGCCCGCCTCGCAGGAGCCGGAGGACATCGAGGCGGCGAACTTCTACGACCTGCTGCTGAACCGTCTGTTCGCGGAACCGCTGATCCTCGGCGAATACCCGTCCGGGCTGGGCGAGTTGATGCCGGGTGACGTGGAGTCCGACCTGAAGGTGATCGCCGAGCCGATCGACTGGTACGGCATCAACTACTACGCGCCGAGCAGAGTCGGAGCACCCCAGGGCGCGGAGATCGAGTTCGGCGGACTGACACTCCCGGCCGAACTCCCCTTCTCCGTAAGGGAGATCGAGGACGTCCCGGTCACGGACTTCGGCTGGCCGGTGGTCCCCGAGGGCCTCACCGAACTCCTCACCACCTTCCGCGACCGCTACGGCGACCGCCTCCCGCCCGTCGTCATCACCGAGAACGGCTGCTCCTACGACGGCCTCGACGACCAGGACCGGATCGCCTACCTCGACGGCCATGTCCGGGCGCTGCACCGGGCGTTGGAGGCGGGCGTGGACGTCCGCGGCTACTTCGTGTGGTCGCTCCTCGACAACTTCGAGTGGGCGGAGGGCTACGAGCGGCGCTTCGGCCTCGTCCACGTCGACTACGAGACGCAGGCGCGCACCCCGAAGGCGTCGTACGGCTGGTTCCAGGGCCTGCTGCGGGCGCAGAGAGAGCTGGTACAGGGATGACGACGGCCGACGCGGCCGACGCGGTCTCCGCGCCCAGCGCCCTCGCCGAGCCCGTCGAACGCGTCGGCCGGGGCTGGGCCTCCGCGCTCTCGCTCGCCAACGGGGCGATCTGGGTGGGCTGGTACGGCCCGCTGCAGATCCTGCTGGCCTCCCAGGCCAAGGACTTCGCGCCGGGCACCGGCATGTCCAAGGAGACGATGCTGGCGTGGGTGACCGGCGCGGGCGCGCTGGTGTCCCTGGTCGCCAATCCGCTCTTCGGCGCGCTGTCCGACCGTACGACGTCCCGGTGGGGCCGCCGTACGCCGTGGATCGTGGCCGGGTCGGCGGGCGGGGCGCTGTCGTTGCTGCTGCTCGCGGGGGCGGGCGGGGTGTGGACGATGGCGGCCGGCTGGTGCCTGGTCCAGCTCACCCTGAACGCGGCCTTCGCGGCGGTCACGGCGGCCGTGCCGGACCGCGTCCCGCGCCTCCAACGGGGCTCTGTGGGCGGCTGGTTGGGCGCCGCGCAGATCCTGGGCGTGGTCGGCGGTACGGGGCTTGCGACGGCGGCCGGGGGCATCGGGGCGGGCTATGTGGCGTGCGCGGTGTTCACGGCGGTGGGCGTGCTCCCGTACGTCCTGCGCTACAAGGACCTGCAACTCCGCCCGGCGGACAGGCCGTTGTGGTCCTGGCAGGGCTTCTTGAAGGGCTTCTGGCTGAGCCCGCGCCGCTATCCCGACCTCGGCTGGGCATGGCTGACCCGCTTCCTGATCAACCTGAGCAACGCGCTGGTGCTGCTGTATCTCCTGTACTACCTGCGCGACCGCCTGCACTACCACGACCCCGACCAGGGCGTCCTGATCCTCACGGCGGTCAACGGGCTGACGCTTCTGGCCACCGTCGTGGTCGGCGGGGTGTGGTCCGACCGGGTCGGCCGCCGCAAACCGTTCGTGATCTGGTCCGGCGTCCTGATGGCGGTCGCCACGGCGGTCCTCGCGGGCTGGCAGACCTGGCCGGGCGCGGTGGCCTCGGCGGCCCTCCTGGGCATCGGTTTCGGCGTCTTCACCTCGGTCGACTTCGCCCTGATGACGGACGTCCTCCCGAAGGCCCTGGACCGCGGCAAGGACCTCGGCGTCATCAACGTCGCCAACGCCCTCCCCCAGGTCGCGGCCCCCGCCCTCGCCGCGCCGATCGTGACGTATCTGGGCGGGTACCGGGTGCTGTATCTGGTGTCGGCGGTGATCGGGATGGCGGGGGCGCTGCTGGTTCGGCGGATTCGGGGGGTGGACTGAAACGCGGGTCACCATCTGCCATATCGCGGCATGGTCGACGTATGGCCAGCAAGAAGATCACCATCACCGTGCCCGAGGAGCTCGTGGAGGCTGCGCGCGAGCTCACCGACACCGTCTCCGGCTACGTCGCGGAGGCGTTCGCCCGCAAGATTCGCAACGACCTGTTGGCCGCGGAGGTACGCCGCTACGAGGAGGAACACGGCGCCTTCACCGATGAGGAGCGGGCCGAGGCCGATGCCCTGCTCCACGGGGAGCCGCTGCCGAAGGACCAGATCGAACCCGTGACCGCGCAGACCGCGAAAGCCGCCGCCAAACTCCTCAAGGACGCCGGCCTGCACGGTCACACGTACGCGATCGACGCCACCGTGGCGGTCACCGCGCTCAACCAGCCCGGCCCCGTCGCCATCCTCACCTCGGACGTCGACGACCTGACGAAGCTGTGCGGTGGTCAGCGAGTCAGGATCGTCCCCCTGTGAGCCACCGCCGCTGCTGTCAGAGCACGCCCGCGTCCCGCGCAGCCCAAACCGTCGGATACAGCGGGCGGTAGCCCAGTTCCCGGCGGATGCGTTCCGTCGACATGATGCCGAACCAGGGGTCGGGGTCGGTGCGGGTGTGCATGTCGGTGGGGATCTCCACGCCGTTCAGCAGGTGGAGTTCGACCGCGGTGACCGGGGCGTCGTCGGCGATGTTGTAGACGCGGCCGGCGACTCCCGGGGCGTGCAGGACGCGGAGCAGGCCCTGGGCGACATCTGCGTGGTGGCCCATGTGCAGGCGCTGGTTCGAGGCCCAACTCGTCGCCCAGCGCAGGGAGTTGGCGAGGTGGGGGTCGCCCTCGCCGTAGACGAAGGGGAGGCGGGCGACGCGGACGTCCATGTCGTCGAGGGCGAGGAGTTCGCGTTCGGCGGCCGCCTTGGACTCCGGGTAGGCGCCCCACATCTCGCCGCCGGGCCGGATCTCGTCGTCCTCGGTCATCGGACGGCCCCGCCCGGCGCCGTACACGAGCCCGGTGCTGACCTGGACGAAGCGCCGTACGCCGCAGGCCACGGCGGCCTTCCCCAGGGCCACCGCCGCGTCCCGGTTGACGGCCCAGGCCTCCTCGTCCGGTACACCGCGGAAGGACGCGGCGACGTTCACGACCGCGTCGGCGCCGGACGCCGCCTTGCCGAGTGCCGCCTCGTCCCGCAGGTCACCGAGCACGACCTCGGCGCCCAGCTCGGCGAAGGGTTCGCCGCGTGCCTCGTCGCGGACCAGCACCCGTACCCTCCCCCACTCTCGGCTTCGCTCGAGCGGGGGGACCCCCATCCCCTGCCGGGTCTGCGCCAGCAGCCTCGGTACGAAACGCCGGCCGACCTGTCCCGTCGCACCTGTCACCAGTGTCAACATCATCTGCTCCTCACGGTCTGGTGCCACCAGCCTGGGACGGGTCGGGCGCGGCCGGGAGAGACCTTCCGATCAGGGGATCGGCAGTGCCTGGATAAGCCGGGCGGACTGCCGCACGCTGGAAGCGTGAACCGAGCCGAACTCGCCGACTTCCTGCGCCGGGGCCGGGCCCGCCTCGACCCCTCCGACGTGGGCCTCACGGCCGGCGCCCGCCGCCGTACGCCCGGCCTGCGCCGCGAGGAAGTGGCGCAGCTCGCCGGGATGTCCGTGGACTACTACACGCGCCTCGAACAGTCCCGGGGCCCGCGCCCGTCCCGCCAGATGCTCACGGCGCTCGCGCGGGCGCTCCGGCTCACGGACGACGAACGCGACCACCTCTTCCATCTGACGGGCGAGGAACCGCCGCGCCGGGGAGGCGGGACCGCGCATCTGCGGCCGGGCCTCCTCCTCGTGCTGGACCGGCTGCACGACACCCCGGCGCACGTGTCCAGCGACTGCGGTGAGGTGATCGCGCAGAACGCGATGGCACGGGCGCTGTCGGGCGACGCGTTCGCCCGCCCGCCCCGGGAGCGCAACCTGCTCCGCCGCTTCTTCCTGGACCCCGCCTCACGGGAACTGTTCCCGCCGGAGGACGTCCCGGAGCACGCGCGCGCCCACGTGGCGAACCTCCGGGCGGTGGCCGCGGCCCGCCCCGACGACCCGGAGCCGGCCGCACTGGTGGCCGAACTACGGGCGGGCAGCGAGGAGTTCGCACGGCTGTGGGAGGACCACGAGGTCGCCGTACGCCGGCAGTCCACGAAGCGCTTCCGCCACCCGCTGGTCGGCCTCCTGGAACTGGACTGCGAGGTCCTCCTGAACCAGGACGCCCACCACCTGCTGATCATCCACACGGCCCGCCCGGGCACGGAGTCGTACGAGCGGCTCCAACTCCTGCGGGTGATAGGCCTGCAGGACATGTCCCCCACGCCACTGGCGGCTGCGCCCCCAGACCCTCCAACGCGTTGAAAATCCAGCCCCTCCGGCGTTTGAGGAGCGGGGCCCGGGGCGGAGCCCCAGAAGGATGGGACGGGTAGGGGTGGCGGGGGCGAAAAAAGCCCCCGGAACCCCCAACTCCCCCCTAGAACCCCAGCTTCCGCAACTGCCGAGGATCCCGCTGCCAGTCCTTCGCCACCTTCACGTGCAGGTCCAGGAACACCGGAGTCCCCAGCAACGCCTCGATCTGCTTACGCGACTTGATCCCGACCTGCTTCAGCCGCGCGCCCTTCGGGCCGATGATGATGCCCTTCTGGCTGGGCCGCTCGATGTAGACGAAGGCGTGGATGTCGAGGAGGGGCTTGTCGGCCGGGCGGTCCTCGCGCGGCAGCATCTCCTCGACGACGACGGCGATGGAGTGCGGGAGCTCGTCCCGGACACCTTCAAGCGCCGCCTCGCGGATCAGCTCCGCGATCATGACCTGCTCGGGCTCGTCGGTGAGGTCGCCTTCGGGGTAGAGGGCGGGGCCCTCCGGGAGGAGCGGGATGAGGAGGTCGGCGAGCAGGTCGACCTGCTGGTCCGCGACCGCCGAGACCGGCACGATCTCCGCCCACTCGAAGCCCAGCTCCTTGCCGAGCTGGTCGATGGCGATGAGCTGCTCGGCGAGGGTCTTGGAGTCGACCAGGTCGGTCTTCGTGACGATCGCGATCTTCGGCGTCTTCTTGATGGACGCCAGTTCCTTCGCGATGAAACGGTCGCCCGGGCCCAGCTTCTCGTTCGCCGGCAGGCAGAAGCCGATGACGTCGACCTCGGCCCACGTCGTACGGACGATGTCGTTGAGCCGCTGGCCGAGCAGTGTGCGCGGCTTGTGCAGGCCAGGGGTGTCGACCAGGATCAACTGGGCGTCCGGCCGGTGCACGATGCCGCGGACCGTGTGCCGCGTGGTCTGCGGCTGGTTGGCGGTGATCGCCACCTTCTGGCCGACCAGAGCATTCGTAAGGGTGGACTTGCCCGCGTTGGGGCGGCCCACGAAGCAGGCGAAGCCGGCGCGGTGGGGAGCCTCCGACGAGTCAGACGGCTTGGATGACGGGGTACGAACGCTCATGGCGCCCATTGTCCCTGATCCACAGGCCCGCGCCGCACAACAGTCCACCGGAGCCTGACACGGTGAGCTTTCGGTAACCCCGACGCAATGAAACGTCACGGAAACACGGACGTCCACAACCGGAAACTCGGGCCGGTGACCCTCTGACGAGCCCCCACCCCGTTGGAGACGACCGTGACGACCGTGACGACCGTGACCCCCGCCGCCGCACTCGCCGCCGGGCGTATCGACACCGGCGACACCGCCTGGCTGCTCGCCGCCACCGCCCTGGTCCTGCTGATGACCCCGGGCCTGGCCCTCTTCTACGGCGGCATGGTCCGCACGAAGAGCGTCCTCAACATGCTGATGATGAGTTTCGTGTCGATCGCCCTGGTCACGGTGGTGTGGCTGGCGGCCGGGTACTCGCTCGCCTTCGGGGACGACCTCGGCGGCGGCCTGATCGGCGGGCTGAGGCGCGCCGGCATGGCGGGCCTCGGTCCGGACAGCGTGCACGGGACCGTCCCCACCCTCCTCTTCGCCACCTTCCAGCTCACCTTCGCGATCATCACGGCCGCGCTGATCAGCGGCGCGGTCGCGGACCGGGTGCGGTTCGGCGCGTGGCTGGTCTTCGTGCCCGTCTGGGCAGTGCTCGTATACGTTCCCGTCGCGCACTGGGTGTGGGGCCCGGGCGGCTGGATCGCGGCGCACCTCGGCGCCCTCGACTTCGCGGGCGGCCTCCCCGTCGAGATCACCTCGGGCGCCTCGGGCCTGGCCCTGTGCCTGGTGGTCGGCCCCCGCCTCGGCTTCAAAAAAGATGCCATGCGCCCGCACAACCTCCCCATGGTCATGCTGGGTGCGGGCCTGCTCTGGTTCGGCTGGTTCGGCTTCAACGCGGGCTCCGCGCTCGGCGCCAACGGCCTCGCCGCCGCGGCCTTCCTCAACACCCTCGCCGCCGGCTGCACCGGCCTGCTCGGCTGGCTCTTCGTCGAGCAGAAGCGCGACGGCCACCCGACCACCCTGGGCGCGGCCTCCGGCGCGGTGGCCGGCCTGGTCGCGATCACCCCGTCCTGCGGCTCGGTCTCGCTCCTCGGCGCGCTGGTCGTCGGCCTCGCCGCCGGTGCCGTCTGCTCCTACGCGGTCGGCTGGAAGTTCAAGCTGAACTACGACGACTCGCTCGACGTCGTCGGCGTCCACCTGGTCGGCGGCGTCATCGGCACCCTCCTGATCGGCGTCTTCGCGGTCACCTCGATGACCGGCGGCCCGGAAGGCCTCCTCTACGGCGGCGGGCTCGCCCAGCTCGGCAAGCAGCTGGTGGCCGTGGTCGCCGTAGGTTCGTACGCGTTTCTCGTGACGTACGGGATCGGGAAGCTGATCGACAGGGTGATGGGGCTGCGGGCGAGTGAAGAGGAGGAGCGGACGGGTCTGGACCTTACGGTGCACGCCGAGACCGCATACGATCACGGCGTCCTGGGGCACGGAGCCCCGGTCGGTCCGTCCGTCCCCTCCCTCCAGAAGGTCAAGTCCCAGGCATGAAGCTCATCACCGCGATCGTCAAGCCGTACCGCCTCGACGAGGTCAAGACGGCGCTCCAGGAGCTCGGCGTGCACGGCCTGACCGTCACCGAGGCCAGCGGCTACGGCCGGCAGCGCGGCCACACCGAGGTGTACCGGGGCGCCGAGTACCGCGTCGACCTCGTGCCCAAGGTGCGGATCGAGGTCGTCGTCGACGACGCGGACTCGGACGCCGTGATCGACGCGATCGTCAAGGCCGCACAGACGGGGAAGATCGGGGACGGGAAGGTGTGGTCGATTCCGGTCGAGACGGTCGTACGGGTACGGACGGGAGAGCGCGGCCCCGACGCGCTCTGACCGCCAGCACTCCCCCGACGAACCCGACGGCGAGCAGCAGCGCCGCCGCGAGCCAGGGCAGCGCGAAGAACGAGGCGCTCGCCGACTGCTTGGTGCCGGGCGCGCTCGCGGTCAACGTGATGTCGCCCCAGTCGAGTTGGGGCGCGCCCTTCCACGGCTCGGTCAGCTTCACGCTCTGCCCGGGCAGCAACTCGGCCGGGATGCGGGTCAGTCCGCGCGAGAGCAGCGTCCGGCCGAACAGACCCTGTGCCTTCAGGGTCACCTTCGGGTCGAGGGTGACGTTGCCGGTGTTGTGCAGCGTGTAGGAGATCGTCGCGTCGCTGCTCCCCAACCCCGGTACCAGCGGCTGGTGATGGGAGATGTGGACGTGCTCGACGGCGAGCGCGGGCAGCGTGGGGCCGCTCACCCGGAGGTAGACACGGGCGCCGACGGCCCGCTGCACACCGAGGGCGAGTGAGCCGTCGCCCCTGTCGACGCGCTCGTCAAGGGCGACCAACGCGCCCGGGTGGTCGCCCGGTTCGGCGCCTTCGGGTACGTGCAGGGTGAACGGCACGGTGACCGACTTGTGGGCGGGGACGGTGACTCGGGACTTCGCGGGCTTCGCCCACGCACCGACGCCCCGCATCTTCTCCTTCACCGTCCGTACGGCGAACCCGCCGTCGCGCGCGGTGTTGTAGGCGTCGGCCGCGTAGAGCCGGAAGGTGAGCGGCTGCGCCGTCTTGTTGGCGACGACCACCTTGTCCTGGATGGTCTGGCCGGGATCGGCGGAGAGATAGAAGTACGGCCGCGCGGCGATCTGCGAGGCGGCCGGGTACACGGACCAACTGCCGTTGTCCGCCGCGTGGGAGGAGGGCGCGGCGAGCACGCCGAGGCAGAGGCTCAGGAGGAGGACGTACAGCTTGCGCATGGGTGCGGACCCCCACGGACGTGGTGTGCGGCGGTCGGGCGGGTGCGGGCGCCCGGCCACCGGAGGTGAGTTCGGACGGTCAGGTGAGCGTGAGCGTCAGAACGCCGGAGTACGAGCCCGGAGGCGTGAACGCCGGTACGTTCAGGGAGAGTCCGGCGTCGACGGTGAACTGACCGCCGGTGACCGTACCGTCGGGCGTGGACGCGAGCGTCGCCCCCGAACTGCCCACGGTGCCCGCCGAACCGGCGACACAGGTGCTCGGGCTGCCCGCCTTGGTGGCGCAGGCGGGAGTCCAGCTCAGCGCCCCGGCAGCGATCTTGGCGCCGGGACCGGTGAAGTCGGTGACCTTGCCGGTCAGGGACCAGCCCGCGGGTCCGCCGCGGAAGTCCTGGACCGTCACCGTGTTGAGGGCGCCCGTGGAGGCACCGCCCTTGCCGAAGTCGACGGCGGAGAGGCCCACGGCGTCCCCGGCCTGCGACATCGACAGACTGCCCGCCTTGACGGTGGTCGTCAGCTTCTGACTCCCCGGCGGAACGGGCGTGGTGTCGTTGACGACATAGGCGGCCGGACCGGCACCCAGATCGGCGCTCCACGCACTGCCCTCGTACGCCACGATCCCGGTTGTCGTCTTGTCGTTGACGGTGAGCGAGCCGCTGATGGTGCCGGCGCTGGTGGCCGTGACGGTCGCCGTGTCCGCGGTCTGGGCGCTGCCGGACCGCCCGGCCAGGGTCACGGTGGCACCCGGCGTGAAGTTGCTGCCGGTGACGGTGACGCTGTCACCGGCGTTGCCGGAGGCCGAACCCAGGCTGATGGCACGGGTGTTGACCGGGACGGTGGCGGTCGCGGTGACGGTCTCGGAGACCGGCGCCGGCGGGTTCGTCACCGTGCAGGGGGTGTCCAGCTCCAGGATGTAGCTGGTGTGGATGTTGTAGTCGCCGGGCGAGAGGGTGATCGCGCCCGGGGTGGTGACCGTGAAGGTGCCGGTCATGGAGAACGACGGGAAGGCGCCGTTGCCGGGCACCGGGTCGTTCTTCTTGGGCCCGGCGACCGTGAAGCTGCCGGTCTGGGCACCGCCGAGGGTGACCTTCCCGGTCGGCGTCATGATGTCGGCCGGCAGGGCGATCGCGGTCGGGTTGCTGGCGGCCGGCTTGACCACCGTGTACGTCACGGTGACCGTGTCGCCGACCTTCGGCGCGGTGTTGTCCACCGTGATCGCGGCGGTCGTGGTGCCGTCGATCGGCGGGATGCCCGCGACCGCCGGCGGGATGCAGTGCGTGGCGAAGTCCACGTTCGTCGACGCGCCGGCCGGACAGGCCAGCGCACCGCCCGTGGCGACCGCGAGCGCGGTCACCCCGAGCAACGACGCCAGGCGGCGTCTTCGAGATGTCGTAGCCATGGCTGTGCCCCCTCCTGAGGACGGTGGGCACAGCGGCTCGTCCGCGCCCACAGGGGGCATTGATGTGGGGATCGCGTGAGAAGTCAATGGAGACGGGCAAATAAACTGATGGGCCGTCAGCTCCTGCCCAACAGCGGGAGTTGACGGCCCAGTTGAGCCCGTGGGGGGAATTGTCGGGCGACTTCTCAGTCGAACACGAACGGACCCGGCGACTGCGCTCCGGTGGCCGTACAGGTCACGGCGATACCGAAGATGGTCATCTTCAGCGAGCCGCCGTACGCCTCCAGGCTGTCACCGGAGGCGACGGTGCCACTGAGCGGACCGACGGTGACGGCGTCGCCGGTCGCCATGGCCGGGTTCACCGTCCCGCTGAAGACGGTCGTGCCGCCGCTCGCGTTCACGAAGGTGAAGGTGGAGGCGATCGAGTTCTGCGCCAGGGCCAGCGGAGCGGTGATGGACGAGTTGACGGTGACCGTCGCCGCCGTCCCGTCCTGCGTGGCCGTGAGCGTGGCCGCGCCGCCGCCGAAGATGCCGCAGTCCGCGGTGATCGTCGCCGTCTGGGGAGTGACGGCGAGCGCGCTGGGCGCGAACGCCAGCGAGGTGGCCGCGAGGACCCCCGTCACCAGTGCCGCACCCGTTCCGATTCGCTTGCTTCTCAGCTTGCCTTTCATGGATCCGGTTCCCTTCCCGAGTCTGGGAATGCCATGTGGGGATGGACGGGAGAAACACCTCAGCCCCCCCTCACGGACGCGGTGCGGTGCGCCACGCGAGCGAGAATCTGACGGTCCGTCGGAACTTACGGTTCCATTGATGCGCGGGAGACGGGGGAAGAGCAAGGGCGAAATCTGGACGGGTTACTTCCGGACACGGGACTCTTCAGGTGCCGGTCGGCATCATCCAGCCCGTTGGGGGTCCCCCCTCTGGGGGAGTTTGAGGACGAGGCCCCTTCAGGGCCGATCGGGGGTCTGGGGGCGGAGCCCCCAGCACCACCTCAGCCGGCAGCGACCGTCAGCCGAACCACCCCGTCCGGCGCAGCCACGTGCACCGGTGTCTCCGGCCCGCCCAGATCCCGTACCGCCGCCCGGTCCTCCGCCGAAACGCCGTCGGCACCCGTCACCACCGCCGCCGCCTCCAGCGACTTCGCCCCGGACGCCACCGCCATCGCCACCGCCGTCCGCAGCGCACTCAGCTTCAGCGACTCAAGGGCGACCGTCCCGGCGACATACGTGCGCCCGGTCTCGTCCCGCACAGCGGCCCCCTCGGGCACACCGTTGCGGGCCCGGGCCGAACGGGCCAGGGTGACGATCTTGCGGTCCTCGGGGTCAAGCGCGCTGCTCTCGGTCATGACCAGAGCATACGAAGGACCGATCCCGCATGTCTTTCAGGGCCGGTCGAGGCGGAGCCGCTCGGCACGCGGCAGCCCGGCGACGACCAGGTCGTACGAGTCCTCGATCAGCTCCTTGAGGACCCGCTCCGGAAGGTCCCCGTCCACCGTCACCGTGTTCCAGTGCCGCTTGTTCATGTGATACCCGGGGATGATCAGCCCCTCGTACTCCTCCCGGAGCCGGACCGCGTCCTCCGGGTCGCACTTGAGGTTGACCGTGAGGGGCCGCGCGTCCAGCCGGGTCAGCGCGAAGAGCTTGCCCAGCACCTTGAAGACGGACGTGTCCGGGTTGAAGGGGAAGTCCTCCACCACCGCGTTGAACGACAGACAGAACGCGCGCAGTTGCTCGGGGCTCACTCCGGCTTCGTCTCCTCCTCCGGCGGACCGGCCGACCCCACCGGCTCCACCAGCACCGTCACGATCTTGTTCCGCCGCCCGGCCGAGGCCTCCGCCGTGAGTCGTAGTTCGCGGCCGTCCGGCAGCTCTACGACGGAGGAGGCACCGGCGATCGGGACCCGGCCCAGCGCCTTCGCGAGCAGCCCGCCGACCGTCTCCACGTCCTCGTCGTCGTAGGCCTCGAAGCCGTACAACTCCCCCAGATCACCGATGTCCAGCCGGGCGGTCACCCGGTAACGGTCGTCACCCAGCTCCTCCACCGGAGGGAGCTCCCGGTCGTACTCGTCGGTGATCTCGCCGACGATCTCCTCCAGGATGTCCTCGATGGTGACGATGCCGGCCGTGCCGCCGTACTCGTCGATGACGACCGCGACGTGATTGCGCTCCTGCTGCATCTCGCGCAGCAGATCACCGGCGTTCTTGGTGTCCGGCACGAAGCTCGCGGGCCGCATGGCCGTCGAGACCAGCTCGGACTCGGCGTCCCGGCTGATGTGCGTCTTGCGGACCAGGTCCTTCAGATACACGATCCCGACGATGTCGTCCTCGCTCTCACCGGTCACCGGGATCCGCGAGAAGCCGGAACGCAGCGCGAGAGTGAGGGCCTGACGGATCGTCTTGTACCGCTCGATGACGACGAGATCCGTCCTCGGCACCATCACCTCGCGCACGAGCGTGTCGCCCAGCTCGAAGACCGAGTGCACCATCCGGCGCTCCTCGTCCTCGATCAGCGACTCCTTCTCGGCGAGATCCACCAGCGCCCGCAACTCGGCCTCGGACGCGAACGGACCGCGCCGGAAACCCTTGCCGGGCGTCAGCGCATTGCCGATGAGGATCAGCAGATACGGGATCGGGCCCATGATCCGCGCGAGCGGCAGCAGCACATACGCCGCCGCCGTGGCCGTGTTCAGCGGATGCTGCCGTCCGATGGTGCGCGGGGACACCCCCACCGCGACGTACGACACGAGGACCATGACGCCGATCGCGGCGAGCAGCGCGGGCGCGGTGCCGTGGATCACATGCAGACACTCGTAGGTGACCAGCGCGGCGGCCGCCATCTCGCAGGCCACCCTGACCAGCAGCGCGACATTGAGATAGCGGGTCGGGTCGGCGGCGACCTGCGCGAGCTTCGCGCTGCCGCGCCGACCGGACCGTACGGCCTCCTCGGCACGGAAGCTGGAGACACGCGCGAGGCCCGCCTCCGCGCAGGCGGCGAGCCAGGCGACCACGACAAGGGCGATGGCGCCGACGACGATCTGAGGACTCATGAGACGTGGTGCCCCGGTGCCCTAGGAGACCGTCGGCGCCGGGGAGGGGCCGTCGTGGCCCTTCTCCGCCCGCCAGCCGTCCACGATCGCGGCCTGCAGACCGAACATCTCGGCCTTCTCGTCCGGCTCCTCGTGGTCGTACCCGAGCAGGTGCAACACACCGTGGACGGTGAGCAGTTGGAGCTCCTCGTCCATGGTGTGCTGCGTCTCGGCCTCGGCCCCCTGCTTCGCGGCGACCTCCGGGCACAGCACGATGTCACCGAGGAGCCCCTGCGGAGGCTCCTCGTCGTCCTTGCTCGGCGGACGCAGCTCGTCCATCGGGAAGGACATGACATCGGTCGGCCCGGGCAGGTCCATCCACTGGATGTGGAGCTGCTCCATGGCGTCCTCGTCCACGACGATCACCGAGAGCTCGGAGAGCGGGTGGATGCGCATCCGCGCGAGCGCGTAGCGGGCGATGTCGAGGATCGCCTGCTCGTCGACCTCGGTTCCGGACTCGTTGTTGACGTCGATCGACATGGTCGTGCTGATCTACTTCCGCTTGTCACGGGCACCCTTGTGGGTGCCGTTCTCCGTACCGTTCTCGCTGTCGTACTTCTCGTACGCGTCGACGATACGGCCGACCAGCTTGTGCCGTACGACGTCCGCCGACGACAGGCGGGAGAAGTGCACGTCGTCGAGCCCCTCCAGGATGTCCTGCACCTGCCGCAGCCCCGACTTCGTCCCGCTCGGCAGGTCCACCTGCGTCACGTCACCGGTGATCACGATCTTCGACTCGAACCCGAGCCGGGTGAGGAACATCTTCATCTGCTCGGGGCTCGTGTTCTGGGCCTCGTCCAGGATGATAAAAGCATCATTAAGGGTACGACCCCTCATGTATGCCAGCGGCGCCACCTCGATCGTCCCCGCTGCCATCAGCTTCGGGATCGACTCCGGGTCCAGCATGTCGTGCAGCGCGTCGTACAGCGGGCGCAGATACGGGTCGATCTTCTCGTACAGCGTGCCCGGGAGGAATCCCAGCCGCTCGCCCGCCTCTACCGCCGGGCGGGTCAGGATGATGCGGCTGACCTGCTTGGCCTGGAGGGCCTGGACCGCCTTGGCCATGGCGAGGTAGGTCTTGCCGGTGCCGGCGGGGCCGATGCCGAAGACGATCGTGTGCTTGTCGATCGCGTCGACGTAGCGCTTCTGGTTGAGGGTCTTGGGGCGGATCGTGCGGCCTCGCGAGGACAGGATGTTCTGGGTGAGCACCTCGGCCGGTGTCTCCTCAGGGCCATCCCCGTTCTCGCTCGCCCTGAGCATGGCGATCGAGCGTTCCACTGCGTCCTCCGTCATCGGCTGCCCGGTGCGGAGCACCAGCATCATCTCGTCGAACAGGCGCTGGATGAGGGCGACTTCACGGGCATCGCCGACCGCGCTGATCTCATTGCCCCGGACGTGGATGTCGGCCGCCGGGAAGGCCTTCTCGATCACCCGCAGGAGAGCGTCGCCGGATCCCAGGAGGGTCACCATGGCGTGCTGGGCGGGGACGGTGATCTCTGCTCTCGCCTGTCCCTGCGCGGGGGTGTGAGCTGTGGGTGTCTGAGTCATGGGCCGGCTCTGTAGGCCTTGCTCGTCCTCCTCGAAACGACTCGCCCGCCACAAGGGCGGCCTGGTGATTTCCAGGGTACGCCGGGCCACTGACAACGCCGTAGGCCTTTTCGGTGACCGTCGGGCCACGAAATACGGGGCGTGCCCAGCGCAGGGAGGGTGCACAGGGTGACGCCGTGAGCCCTGTTCGCGCCCCCTGGTATGTACGGACAATGCGCTGTGTCCGTCAGGTAAGCCATGCAGGGAAAGCAGGTCGGCCGCTGTGTTCGTGCGTCTGCCCACGTCCGTGTCCGAAGCGCAGGAGTGTCTGGCCGAGGGGGCGGTGCCTGTCGGCGGGGCGACCCTTGTGTGGGCGTCCTGGCAACGGGACGGGTTCCCGGAGCAGGCGGTGTCGCTGCGGGAGGTGCCCGAGGCGAAGGTGATCGGGGACGGGACGCTGGGTGCGGCCGTACTGCTGCACGAGATCGACACGCGGGTGCCGGAGGTGCTGCGGCGGGCGGCGGCCGGGGTGGGGACCGGTGCGGTGCGCCGGACCGCGACGGTCGGCGGGAACATAGTGGGCAGCACGCTGCGCTGTCTGCTGCCCCCCGCGCTGGTGCTGGACGCCCGCGCGGTCGTCCTGGAACCGGACGGTCCCGTCGAGACCGACCTCGCCGAGCTGCTGGCGAAGCGCCCGCTGCTGCTGAGTCTGCGCTGGCGGGAGCCGGTGGCCACTGGTTATCGCAAGCTGACCGTTGTGCTGCGGGGAGAGGTTCCGTTCGTGATCGCGGTCGCCGTGACGGGGGCGGACCGGCTCACTCTGCGGGTCGCGGTCCGTGACGGCTACGACGTGCTCAGCGAGGCCGTCCCCTACGACACCGATGTCCGCCGGATTCTCGGCGCCCTTGCGCTCACACCGCTCGGCACCTTGCCCGAGGCCGTCTTCGAGGCGGTACGGGAAGAGGTCGTCGGGGTGGTGGAGCGGGCGGGGGCCCGCTGAACGGAGCAGGAACGATTCGCCGCCCCCGCGGCGGGCGATCCCCACCGGCCCTCGCCTCCTCCCCTACGTCGACCTGCCGAACCCGATCGTCGGCACCGCCCGCCGCAGCGGCCAAGGACTGCCGTCGCCCTGTTCCTCCGGTACGAGTCCGGCCAGGAACGCGTACCGGTTCAGGGCCGTCGGGTCCTGGCCCTCGACCGACTGGACCTTGCGCCACCAGGCGCCGATCTCGGACCAGCCGGGGGCGGAGAGTGAGCCGCCGAACTCCTGGACGGAGAGGGCCGCGGTGAGGCCGGCGAAGGCGAGGCGGTCGGCGAGCGGCCAGCCGGCCAGGGTGCCGGTGACGAAGCCGGCCACGAAGACGTCGCCGGCGCCGGTGGGGTCGAGGGCCTCGACGGCGATCGCCGGGACCGAGGCCGATTCCCCGGTGCGCCGGTCCACTGCGTAGGCGCCGTCCGCGCCGAGGGTGACGACGGCGAGCGGTACGTGTTCGGTGAGGGCGTGGGCGGCGTCGCGGGGGCAGTCGGCGCCGGTGTAGCGCATGGCTTCCTCGGCGTTCGGCAGAAAGGCCTCGCAGTGCGCGAGGTCGGCGAGTCCGGCCAGGTCCCAGGCTCCGGTCTCGTCCCAGCCGACGTCGGCGAAGATCCGGGTGCCCTCGCTCGCGGCCCGGGCGACCCAGGGGGCCTGCTTGCCGGGGGTGAGGGAGGCGACGGCGGCACGCGCGCGTGGGGGACGGTCCGGGGCGCCGCCTTCGCTGAACTCGGTCTCCGGGGGCGGCTCGTGGCCGTGGGAGACCATCGTGCGTTCGCCCTCGTAGGCCATCGACACGGTGACCGGGGAGTGCCAGCCGGGTACCGAGCGGGAGGTGGAGAGGTCGATGCCCTCGCCCTGTTCCAGCGCGTCCCAGCAGTACTCGCCGTAGTGGTCGTCGCCGAAGGCCGCGGCGAGTGAGGTGCGCAGGCCGAGGCGGGCCAGCGCGGTCGCCATGTTCGCGACGCCGCCGGGGCTCGACCCCATCCCGCGCGCCCAGGACTCGGTACCGCGCACGGGGGCGGATTCGAGGCCGGTGAAGATGATGTCGAGGAAGACGGTGCCGGTGAGGTACACGTCCCAGGGCGGGTCGTCCGGCGCGCGCAGTGCGGACAGGGGGTCGACCTGGGCCGGACAGGATCTCCTCTCCCGGTCGGCCGACGATCCCTTTCCGGTGGACGCGGTGGACGCGGTCACGGTGCGCTCCCTGACGTGATGCGGATCAGGCCAGTGTGCACCACCACGCACGCGTGAGCGCGACTCCTGCTCCGGACCCGCCCGTCGCGCCGGTATGGGAACCGCAGGTCCGGGCCGTACGGTGCGCGCGGGTGCCCGTCGGCTGCCCATGACGGGCGCGTCCGGATCCGGTCACGGTTCCTACCAGCGCGGCATCGAAGGCGTCACCCACTCCGGGTCCGTGATCCGCATCGCCGCCGCGTCGTCGCGCTCGCGCAGCGCACCGTCGTCGTCGAGCCACCGCTGGTGCAGCAACTCCAGCTTGGCGCGGTCGAGTTCGACGCCGAGGCCGGGCGCGTCGGAGACGGTGACCTCGGCGTCGGTGAAGGTGAGGCGTTCGGTGAGGACGTCCTCCGACTGCCAGGGGTAGTGGGAGTCGCAGGCGTGGTGGAGGTTGGGGACGGTCGAGGCGACGTGGGTCATCGCGGCGAGGCTGATGCCGAGGTGGGTGTTGGAGTGCATGGAGATGCCGACGCCGAACGTGCGGCAGATGGCGGCGAGTTGCTGGGTGTTGCGCAGTCCGCCCCAGTAGTGGTGGTCGGAGAGCACCACCTGTACGGCATCGCGTGTGAACGCTTCCTTGATCTCGGCGAAGGTCGTCACGCACATGTTGGTGGCGAGCGGCACGTCGGTCCCGGCGGACACCTCGGCCATGGCGGGGGTGCCGAGGGCGGGGTCCTCCAGGTATTCGAGGACGTCCCCGAGTTCCTTCGCGACCTTCAGCGAAGTCTCCACGGACCAGGCGCCGTTGGGGTCGAGGCGCAGGGGGTGGTCGGGGAAGGCCGCGGCCAACGCCCGTACGGCGGCGATCTCTTCGTCGGGCGGGAAGACTCCGCCCTTGAGCTTGAAGGAGGTGAAGCCGTACCGCTCCTTGAACTTCCGTGCCTGCTCGACGACTCCGGCCGGGTCGACGGCCGCTCCCCAGTCGTCCTTCTCGCTCGCCACGCCCTCGGGGTGGTCGGCCCACTTGTAGAACAGGTAGGCGCTGTACTCCACGGCGTCCCGCACCTTGCCGCCGAGCAGCGCGTGCACGGGCAGTCCGAGTGCCTTGCCGAGGGCGTCGAGGCAGGCGACCTCGAAGGCGGAGACGACGGACAGCCGCAGCTTGTCGGCGGTCTGGACGCCGCGCAGTCCGCCGACGTCGACCTGCGCGGAGGTCCGGGAACTGTCGACCGTGACCTCGTCGGCGACGGTGAACAGGCCGTTGAGGTCAGAGACTTGACGGCCGATCAGTTTCTGGGCGTAGGGCCGGGCCAGTTCCAGGTACTTGGTGTCGCCGTAGGTCTCGCCGAGGCCGGTGATCCCGTCGGCGGTCTCGATCTCGACGATCAGGCGCGGGGTGTAGGGCTGGTGGACGCCCTGGGTGTTCAGGAGCGGCGGGTCGGCGACCAGGATCGGGGTGAGCCGGACGTCGGCGATGGTGAGGTTCACAGCGCGGCTCCTACGAGGTCGAGTCCGGTGGTGAGCAGGGCGGTGAGGTCGGCCAGGTCGGCGGCCGTGGGGTCGGTGAGCGGGGCGCGCACGGGGCCCACCGGGCGACCGCGCAGCCGGGCCGCCGCCTTGACGAGGGAGACGGCATATCCCGGTACCCGGTCGCGGAGTTCGACGAACGGGACGTAGAACTCGCGGAGCAGTTTCTCGACCGTCTTGTCGTCGCCGTCCCGCAGCGCGGCGAAGAAGGCGTTCGCGATCTCGGGGGCGAAGGCGTGGACGGCGGAGGAGTAGGCGGGGACGCCGACGGTGGCGTAGGCGCGGGCCTGGATCTCGGCGGTGGAGGCGCCGTTGAAGAAGAGGAAGCCCTCGGGGGCGGCGAGGGTGAGGCGTTGCAGACGGTCGAGGTCGCTGTGGCCGTCCTTGAGGCCGATGACGCCGGGAATGCCCGCGATGCGCTTCAACGAGCTTGCGGTGAAGGCGACTTGGCCGCGCTGGTAGGCGATGAGCGGGAGCCGGGTACGGGCGGCGAGCTGTTCGAGCTGGGCCACCAGGCCGTCCTGTGGGGCGGCGACGAGGTAGTGCGGGAGGACCAGGAGGGCGTCGGCGCCGGCCTCCTCGGCGATGCGGGCGAAGCGGGCGGCCTGTGCCCAGCCGTAGCCGACGCCGGCGACGACGGGTACGCGGCCGGCCGCCTCCTCGACGGCGATGGTGACGACCTGCCGGTACTCGTCCTCGTCGAGCGAGAAGAACTCGCCGGTGCCGCAGGCCGGGAAGATCGCGCCGGGGTTGGTGGCGGTCTGGGCGGCGACATGGGCGCGGAAGCCGTCGGGGTCGAGGGAGCCGTCGTCGTGGAAGGAGGTGAGCGGGAAGGACAGCACGCCGCCCGCCATCCCGTCCCGCAGCCTGCGCACCACGGTCTCCGTTTCGCCGTTCACCTGGGCCATCTCCTGGCCATCTCCCTATGTAGACGTCATCCACGTATGAAGACAAAGGTTAGGTACGCGAACCACAGCCGTCAATGGGGCGCACCTGCTCGCTACCATCGCCCCATGTCAGAGCCCGGTGGCGTCCGCGAGGTGAAGTCCGCCGCCCGCACGGTCGAGCTGCTCGAACTGCTCGCCGAGCGCGGCGCCCGTCCCGCGCGCCTCCAGGAACTCGCCGACGAGCTGGGCGTGCCGCGCAGCTCGATGTACGCCCTCCTCCAGACCCTGATCGCGCACGGCTGGGTCCGCACCGACAGCACCGGCTCGCTCTACGGCATCGGCATCCACGCCCTGCTCACCGGTACCAGCTATCTGGACTCCGACCCGCGGGTGCGGACCGTACGGCCGTATCTCGACGAGGCGTCCCAGGCGCTCGGCGAGACGATCCACCTGGGGCGGCTGGACGGGCGGGACGTCGCCTATCTCGCGACGCGGGAGTCCCACGAGTACCTGCGCACCATCAGCCGGGTGGGACGGCGGCTGCCCGCGCATGTCGGCGCCCTCGGCAAGGCGCTGCTCGCGGAACGGGACGATGCCGAGCTGCCGCCCGGGCCGTACGAGGCGGCGACCCCCAACACCCACACCACCCGGGAGTCCCTGACCGCCGACCTCGCCGCGATCCGCGCCCGCGGCTACTCGATCGACCGCGAGGAGGGCGTCCTCGGAATCGTCGGCTTCGGCTTCGCGCTGCGCTACGACAACCCGCCGCTGGACGCGATCAGTTGCTCGGTCCCGGTGGTCCGGCTGACGCCGGAGCACGAGGGGCGGATCGTGACGGTGATGCGCGAGGTCAGGGCGAAGATCGAGGCGACGGCGCGGGCGGCCGGCGGGGCGGTTCACTGGCGTTAGCGGCGGAAATTCGCCGGGCGACTCCGCGATGTGGGCGCTCATTTACCCGGCGCTCCCCACCCCAAACAGAACGTGCCCCACATCACACCCCCCGCCCTTCTTTCCCCAACCGCGTGCTTGATACAAATTGCCCGCGCGTTCCTGTCCGTCGACGGTCGTCGCCCATCCCCTTTTCGAGCCGCTTCTTTCGCATGCCCTGGGAACGCCCGTGTCCGCCCGCAGCACCACCACGCCCTGGCCCCTCGTCGCCCTTTTCACGGCCGGGTACCTGGCCCCCTACCTCCTGCCCACCACCGTCGGCCGCCTCGACGCCGGGCTTCCGCTGTCCGCCACACAGGCCGGTGCCGTCGGCAGTGCGCTGCTGCTGAGTTCGGCGGCGGCGGGCTTTCTGCTCGTCTCTCGCGTCGACCGGGTCGGCCCGCGCACCCTCGCCCGCATCGGCCTCGCCCTCGCCGTCCTCGGCTACGGCTCGGCGGCCCTCACGCACGCCGTCCCCGCGGTCGTCGCGGGCGCGATCGTCGGCGGCTTCGGATCGGGTACGGCCACCACGGTCGCCGCGTCCGGGATCGCCGCCGAGAGGGACCCCCACCGCGCCTCCACGCTCGGCCTGTTGTGCGTGTCCGCGCTCGCGGGTGCCGTCTATCTGACGGTCCCGCACCTCGGCGCGGGCCACGGCCGGCCGCTCGCCGCGATCGCGCTGACCGCACTCGCCGTATGGCCGCTGACCGGCCGCCTCCCGGTCCGTACGTCGACGGAGCACGCGCGCGTGGAGACCGCCGGACTCCCCCACCGCCGCGCCGGACTGGTCCTCGCCGCCACCTTGCTGTGCTGGTCCCTCGCCCAGAACTCCCTCTGGGGCGTCAGCGGACGCATCGGCCTCACCCAGGCCCACCTGTCCGAGGTCACCGTCGGCGCGGTCTTCGCGATCGCGCTCGGCACCGGCCTGGTCGGCGTCATCGGCGCGGGCGCACTCGGCTCCCGGCTGGGGCGCGCGGTGCCGATCGGCGCGGGCACGGCGCTCATCGCGGGCTGCATCGTGCTCAGCGCGTCCGCGCACGACCTGAGGACGTTCGCGACCGGCGAGATCGCCTGGAACACCCTCTACCCGATCGTCCTGTCCTACGTCCTCGGTCTCGCCGCCTCCCTTGATCCGCGCGGCCGTTGGGCGGTCCTGGTCGGCTCGGCCTCGTCACTGGGGACGGCGGCGGGGCCGCTGGCGGGGAGTGTGCTGTCGGCCGGGGCCGGGTTCCCGGCGATGGGGGCGGTCCTCGCGGCGGGGCTGATCGTGGTGGCGGTGCCGATGACGGCGGTCGCCGTGCGCTCGGGCCGGCGCCGCCTGCCGCAATCGACGCGCCCCGTCAGGGGCGCGGGGCTGTATCGACATGCGGCTCCGCCGCGGGGCGCGACCAACCCCCACCGGCCCGCAGCCTCAACACCACCCGCCTACGAGAACTCGTACGCCTCCACCTCGGCCAGATAACGAGCCCGCAACTCCTCGTGGTCTTCTAGGAAGGACGCGATGAACGAGTTCCGGGCCAGCTCCCGCAACCGGTCCTCGCTCAAGCGCAGCGCCTCGCGCACCGCGTCGAAGTTGTCACCGGCGTACCCGCCGAAGTAGGCCGGGTCGTCGGAGTTGACCGTGCAGAGCAGGCCCGCGTCCAGCATGGCGGGGAGCGGGTGCTCGGCGAGGACGTCCACCGCGCGCAGCCGGACGTTGGAGAGCGGGCAGAGGGTGAGCGGGATGCGGTCCCGGACCAGCCGCGCCACCAGGTCCGCGTCCTCCATGCAGCGCAGGCCGTGGTCGACGCGCTCGACGCCGAGGACGTCCAGCGCCTCGGTGATGTAGGCGGGCGGACCCTCCTCACCGGCGTGCGCGACCCGTCGCAGCCCCAGCGCGGCGGCGGCCTCGTAGACCTCGCGGAACTTCACCGGCGGGTGGCCGACCTCCGCCGAGTCGAGGCCGATGCCGGTGATCCGGTGGAGGTACGGCTTCGCCGCCTCCAGGGTCGCCATGGCCGAGTCGGCGGACTCGTCGCGCAGGAAGCACATGATCAGCCGGGTCGAGATGCCGTGGTTGGTCTCGCTGTCGCCGAGCGCCCGCCACAGGCCCTCCACCACCGTGCCCATGTCCACGCCCCGCGCGAGGTGCGCCTGCGGGTCGAAGAAGATCTCCGCGTGCCGCACGCCCTGCGCGGCGGCGCGGGCGAGATAGGCGCCTGCGAGGTCCTCGAAGTCCCGCTCGGTGCGCAGGACGGCCATCAGCTCGTAGTAGAGGTTCAGGAAGGACTGCAGGTCCTCGAAGAGGTACGCCTTGCGGAGCGCCTCGGTGTCCGCGTACGGCAGCTCGACGCCGTTGCGGGCGGCGAGGGCGAACGCCAGCTCGGGTTCGAGGGTGCCTTCGATGTGGAGGTGCAGTTCGGCTTTGGGGATGGGCATCGAAGTATCGTACGGGTGTTTTATCGCCGTTTCGGAACCGGCACCCTGAGTAGATCGTGGGCCACGGTCAGCTCCCCCTCGAACCCGGCCGCCCGAGCCTGCCGCTCGAACTCCTCCGGCTCGGAGTAGCGCTGGCTGAAGTGAGTGAGGACGAGGTGGCGGACGCCGGCGTCCCGGGCCACCCGGGCCGCCTGTCCGGCGGTCAAGTGCCCATGGTCTACGGCCAGTTGCTCGTCCTCGTCCAGGAACGTCGACTCGATCGCCAGCAGGTCGCAGCCCTCCGCGAGGGCGTGCACTCCGTCGCAGAGGCGGGTGTCCATGACGAACGCGAACCGCTGCCCGGGACGGACCTCACTGACGTCTTCGAGCGATACGCCGTCCACGGCTCCCTCGCGCTGGATACGGCCCACGTCCGGGCCCTTGATGCCGTGCGCGGCGAGACGGTCGGGGAGCATACGGCGGCCGTCGGGTTCGGTGAGGCGGTAGCCGTAGGACTCGACGGGGTGGGAGAGCTTGCGGGTCTCCAGGGTGTAGGAGGGGGTGGTGGCGAGTACGCCGTCCTCGTCCACCGGGGCCTCGGTGATGCCTACCGTCTCGCGGTACGCGGTGGCGTAGCGCAGGCGGTTGAAGAAGTGTTGGCCCGAGCGCGGGTAGTGCGCGGTGATCTCGTGCGGGACGCGGTCCAGGTTGATGCGCTGGACGACGCCCGCGAGGCCGAGGGAGTGGTCGCCGTGGAAGTGGGTGACGCAGATCCGGTTGAGGTCGTGCGCGGCGACCCCGGCGCGGAGCATCTGGCGCTGGGTGCCCTCGCCGGGGTCGAAGAGGATGCCCTCGCCGTCCCAGCGGAGGAGGTAGCCGTTGTGGTTGCGGTGGCGGGTGGGGACCTGGCTGGCGGTGCCGAGGATAACCAATTCACGTACGGACACGGTGAGTTAACCGGGGGGCCATAGCATGCCGCGGCCGCCCATGACGTGGGCGTGGGCGTGGAACACGGTCTGGCCCACGCCGGTGCCCTTGTTGAACACCACGCGGTAGCTGTCGAGCTTCTCCTCCGCCGCGACCTCGCCGGCCTCGCGCAGTATGTCGGCTGCGATCGTCGGTTCGGCGGCGGCGAGGGAGGCGGCGTCGGGGTAGTGGACCCGGGGGATCACCAGGACGTGGGTCGGGGCCTGGGGGTTGATGTCCCGGAACGCGACGGTGGTGACTGTTTCGCGGACGATCGTCGCCGGGATGTGGCCCTCGACGATCTTGCAGAACAGGCAGTCGTCCTGCGGTTCCCCTGACATGTGGGATCCCCTCCGGGGGTTGGGCGGCGCTTTACGGTGGGCATCGTATCGTCGTCGGGTGCGGGAGCGTGGGGGCTGGTCGTGCCCACGCGGCGGAGCCGCAAGTCGATACAGCCCCGCGCCCCTCAGGTGGGCAGGACTGGCGGTGTTTTCGCGGGACTGGTCTCCAGTGCTTCCAACGCCAGGCGGATTGCCTCGTCCAGTTGGGTGTCCCTTCCCGCCGCGTAGTCCTGTGGCCGTTGCACCACCTCCACGTCCGGGTCCACCCCGTGGTTCTCCACCCCCCAGCCGTAACCCTCAAGCCAGAACGCGTACTTGGGCTGGGTGACCAGCGTGCCGTCGACCAGGCGGTATCTGCTGTCGATGCCGATCACGCCGCCCCACGTGCGCGTGCCGACCACCGGGCCGATACCCAACGCCTTGATCGCCGCGTTGACGATGTCGCCGTCGGAGCCGGAGAACTCGTTGGCCACGGCCACTACGGGGCCTCGGGGGGCGTCCTCGGGGTAGCTGTACGGGCGCATGCCGCGCGGCAGGTCCCAGCCGACGATGCGGCGGGCCAGTTTCTCGACCACCAGCTGCGAGGTGTGGCCGCCCCGGTTGTAGCGGACGTCCACGACCAGGCCCTCGCGGGCCACCTCAACGCGCAGGTCGCGGTGGATCTGGGCCCAGCCGGGGGCCTGCATGTCGGGGACGTGGAGGTAGCCGAGGCGGCCGCCGGACTTCTCGTGGACGTAGGCGCGGCGGTCGGCGACCCAGGCGTGGTAGTAGAGGGGTTCCTCGTCGGCGAGGGGGACGACGACCGCGTGGCGGGGGTCGCCGCCGCCCGCCGGGGAGATGGTCAGTTCGATGGGCTTGCCCGCCGTGCCGACTAGAAGAGGGGCCGGGCCGGTGACCGGGTCGACAGGCTGTCCGGCTACCGCGAGGATCGCGTCGCCCGGGCGGACGGCGACTCCGGGTGCGGCGAGCGGGGCGCGGGCGGCCGGGTCGGAGGTCTCGGAGGGCAGGACGCGGTCGATGCGCCAACTGCCGTCCGCGTGACGGGAGATGTCGGCGCCGAGCAGGCCCTGTCGTTCGCCGGTGCCGTAGCCGCCGCGCGGGGTGACGTAGGCGTGCGAGGTGCCGAGTTCGCCGTGCACCTCCCAGAGGAGGTCGACGAGGTCGTCGTGGGTGGCGACGCGGTCGAGGATCGGGCGGTAGCGGTCGAGGACGCCGGCCCAGTCGACGCCGCTCATGTCGGCGCGCCAGAAGTTGTCGCGCATGACGCGGCCGGTCTCGTCGAACATCTGGCGCCATTCGGCGGCCGGGTCGACGGTCTGGCGGATGCGGGAGAGGTCGACGTTGATGTTCGAGTCGCTGTCGTCGTCCTCGGAGGAGGCGCGGCGGTCGCTCGGGACGACCCGCAGCTTGTGGTCGGTGCGCAGCACGACGCGTTTGCCGTCGCCGCTGACCTCGAAGTGTTCGGCGTCCCCGGCGAGGTGCTCGATGCGCTGCTGGGCGAGGTCGTAGCGCTCCAACTCGGTTTTGGGGTCCGGGTCTTCGGGGGTCGCGCGGGTGGCGCCGAGGACGCCCTGCACGGGGTGGCGCAGCCACAGGACGCCGTCCTTGGCGGCGCGCAGGTTGGAGTAGCGGCCGGCCTCGACGGGGAACGGGACGATGCGGTCGGCGAGGCCTTCGAGGTCGACGCGGGTGGTGGGGCGGCCCTCGCTGTCGGGGGTCTCGTCCTTGTCGGGGGCCTCGAAGGGGCGGCCGTGCCGCTGCGGTCCGAAGGGGGACGGGGTGGTCGCGGCGAGGGTGATCAGGTGCGGGCGGTCGCCGACCACGAAGGCGAGGTCGAAGACGTGTTCGTCGTAGACCGGGTCGAAGGAGCGGGTGGAGAGGAAGACCAGGTGTTTGCCGTCGAGGGTGAAGGCGGGGGCGTAGTCCTGGAAGCGGAGCGGGGTGGCCTCGGTCACCGACAGGTCGGTGGTGTTGGCGAGTTTGAGCTGACGCAGCGGGCGCGGGCCGGGGTGCGACCAGGCGAGCCAGGCCGAGTCGGGCGAGAAGGAGAGGCCGGAGGCGTCGCCGTCCTCGCCGCGGTCGACCTCGCGGACCTCGCCGGTCTCGCGCTCGATGAGGAGGACGCGGCCGTCGTGCGAGGCGACGGCGACGCGGCCGCCGTCGGGGGCGACGGTGAGCGCGAGGACGCGGCCGAGCTGTCCGGCGGCGATGCGGCGCGGGGTGGCGCCGGGGGCGAGGCCGGTGGCGGGGGCGAACTCCAGGGCGTCGTCACCCTCGGCGTCCGTCACCCACACCACCCACTCCTCGCCGTCGACACGGAAGGTGTGGGGCAGCCGGGCGCGGACGCCGGGCGTGGCGGCCAGTGCGCGGGCGGGGCCGGAGCGGTGGGTGATCCAGTGGACGGTGCCGCGTACGGCGACGGCGCTGCCGCGCGCGGTGTGGTCGGGCGAAGCCGAGGCGAACCAGCGGGCGGCGGACACCGGGAAGGGCTGCTGGTCGGTGCGCTGTCCGCCGAGCCGGATGTCGAGCCGGCGCGGTTCGGCGCCGTCCAGGTCGTCGAGGAGCCAGAGCTCACCGGCGGAGGAGTACGTGATCCGGGTGCCGTCGCCGGCCGCGTGCCGGGCGTAGAAGCCGTCGAGTGGGGTGTGCCGGCGCAGGTCGGTGCCGTCGGCGAGGGAGGAGTACAGGGCGCCGGTGCCCTCGTGGTCGGAGAGGAACGCGATCCTCTCCCCCGCCCACACCGGGTACTCGATGTTGCCGTCCAACTCCTCGTGCAGGCGCGTGAATTCACCGTCGCCCTCGCGGTCGATCCACAACTTGCCCGCCGTGCCGCCCCGGTAGCGCTTCCACCAGGCGGCCTCGCGGCCCATGGGGGCGGAGAGCAGGACGGTGGCGGGACCGATGGCGACATCGCCAACGGGCCCGTAGGGCAGGGTGGTTGCCGGTCCGCCGTCCAGCGGGATGGTGCGGGCCCAGCTGCGGCGGAGGTTCGCCTGGCCGTGGGTGCTGATGGCGAGGACCTGGCCGTCCGCCGTCCAGCCGCGCACCTGGGTGCGTGAACTCCCCCAGTGGGTGAGGCGTTTGGCGGGTCCGCCGTCGACCGGGGCGATGTGTACCTCGGGGGCGCCGTCCCGGGTGGAGGTCCAGGCGACGGTGGTGCCGTCGGGCGAGACGCGCGGGTGGGTCACCGGCACGTTCTCGGCGCTGACCCGCCAGGCCCGGCCGCCGTCGAGGGGGGCCAGCCACACGTCGTCCTCGGCGGTGAAGGCGATCAACTCGCCGTGCAGGTGCGGGAAGCGGAGATAGGCCTGGGGACCGGCCTGGGCTGCGGACGCTGAGGGCTGAGTCACCTGATCAGCGTATGCAGCGGCGGCCCGCGCCGACAGCGGTTTGGATCACTTGCCCGCTATGGAAGGGCTGTCACTTGCCCTCCACGGGCCAGCAGGTCGGGTCGCCCTTGCACCAGATGGTCTTGGTGACCGTGACGGTGACGGTCGGTCCCGGTCCGTAGGTGAGACTCGGGTTGGGGTTGCTCACGGACGAGGGTGTCGCCGCGTTGCAGTCGCCGAGCCCGGTCACGTGGAACACCTGCTTGCCGCCCACCTTGCCGACCAGGTCACCGCGCACACAGGCGCCGTCGACGGCCCGGGTGACCTTGCCGGTGACGGTGATGTCCCGGTTGTCGTTCGTCTGCCCCTGGCAGTCCACGGAGACGACGGTGGACTCGGACGGCGAGGGCGTCTTCCCGGGCGTGTAGGCCTTGTTGCCGCTGCCGTAGTTGCCCGTGCAGGTCAGATAGCGGACGCTCACATGGTCCCGCTTGAGCTCCGCGGTCGCCGTCTTGTCGGTGGTGTACGCGACGGTCGCCGCGCTGAGATCACCGGGCTGGCACGCGACGACCCCGCCCACGGACACCATCGCGAGCCCCGCCACAGCGGCCACCCGCCGTCCGCGCGGCCGACGCCAGTTCTGCCTCAACGCCCCCATGGACGGCAGCCTGCCACCGTCGGGGCGCACACGGAAGAGCGCATACGGCCACCCGTGCGCCCGGGGCGCAGTCACCCGGCGCACGACCGGTCAGCCTCGCAGCAGCAGCCACTCCTGAAGCTCCACCACATTGCCCTCGGGGTCCTTGAGATGCGCGACCCGCATCCGGTCCGTCATCGGCGCCGGGCCGTGCAGCAACACGGCCCCCCGGTCGGCGATCTGCTCGCAGTACGCGTCCAGGTCGTCGACCCGCAGCACCACGAGCGAGCGGTGTCCGGTCACCAACTCCCCCAGCTCACCGAGGACTTGGGCCATCATCGCCCGGTCCTGCAGCGCGATCCCGGCCGACCCGGCAGTGGGGCTGAACTTCTCGTACGGCCCCTCGGTCGCCCCCGACTGCGGCTTCAGGCCGAGGACTTCGGCGTAGAAGCGGTAGCAGGCCGCGAAGTCGGTGACGAGCAGCCTCACTTGGGCCAGTTCCACGACGGTCTCCCTCGCTCAGGACCAGCGTCCGGTACGGCCCAGGAGCAGGGCGGTGGCCGCTGTCCCGGCGGTCGATGTGCGCAGCACGCTACGCCCGAGCCGGTAGGCCTTCGCCCCGGCCTCCTCGAAGAGGGCCAACTCCTCGGGGGAGACGCCGCCTTCGGGGCCCACGACCAGCACGATCTCGCCCCCGTCGGGGAGTTCGGCGGTGGATAGGGGCTCGCTGCCGTAGTCGCGGTCCTCGTGGAGTACGGCGGCGAAGTCGGCTTTGGCGAGAAGTGCGGCAACCTGTTTGCTCGTTGCCGCGTCCGCGACCTCGGGGAAGCGCAGCCGGCGGGACTGCTTGCCGGCCTCGCGGGCGGTGGCCCGCCACTTCGTGAGGGCCTTCAGACCCCGCTCGCCCTTCCACTGCGTGATGCAACGGGCGGCCGCCCAGGGGACGATGGCGTCGACGCCGGTCTCGGTCATCGTCTCCACGGCCAGTTCGCCGCGGTCGCCCTTGGGGAGAGCCTGGACGACGGTGATGCGGGGACTGGGTTCCGACTCGACGGGGAACGCGTGGAGTTCGACGATCAGCCGGTCCTTGCCCTCGGCCCTGAGAACCACACCGGCGGCGCCCCGGCCCTGTCCGTCCGTGAGCACGACGTCCTCGCCGGGCTGCAGCCGTCGTACGGAAACGGCGTGCCGTCCCTCGGGGCCGTCCACCTCGGCGAGGGAGCCGGGGCCCACACCCGCCAGGGACTCGACCACGAACACCGGCGCCGTCATCGGAGGTCACCCCCGGCCGACAACGCTGTCCGGGCCGAGGTCAGTTCGGCGGCCAGTACCTCGACCAGCCGGCCGGCCGGCAGCTCGCGTGCCATGCGGTGGCCCTGCCCGGCCCACAGCGCCATGCCCTGCGCGTCGCCGGCCGCGGCGGCCTGCTTGCGCAGCGGGGAGGTGAGGTGGTGGACCTCGGGGTAGGCGGCGGGGGCGTACGGGCCGTGCTCGCGCATGAAGCGGTTGACCAGGCCGCGGGCCGGGCGGCCGGAGAACGCGCGGGTCAGCTCGGTACGCGTGAAAAGGGGGTTGGTGAGTGCCTGCTTGTGCAGGACGTTCGCGGCGGACTCGGGGGTGGCGAGGAACGCCGTGCCGAGCTGGGCCGCGCTCGCACCCGCCGCGAGGGCGGCGGCGATCTGGCTGCCGCGCATCAGACCGCCGGCGGCGACGATCGGGAGGCTCACCGTCTCGCGGATCTGGGCGACCAGGGAGAGCAGGCCTATGCCGGAGCCGTCGTTCTCCGGGAGGTCGCGGTGGGTGCCCTGGTGGCCGCCGGCCTCGACGCCCTGCGCGATCACCGCGTCGGCGCCGGCCCTCTCCACGGCGAGGGCCTCCTCGGCGGTGGTGGCGGTGACGAGGGTGAAGGTGCCGGCCCGGCGCAGCGAGTCCAGCACCTCACGGGTGGGGACGCCGAAGTGGAAGGAGGCGAAGGACACCGGGTTGTCGAGCAGCACGGACAGCTTCGCGTCGTAGCCGTCCTCGCGACCGCTGTCCGGGTCGCCGAGTTCCGTGTCGTACCAGGCGGCCTCGCCGGCCAGCTGGTGGGCGTAGACGCCGACCGCGGCCTTGTCCGCATACTCCGGCTGCGGCATGAAGAGGTTCACGCCGAAGGGGCGGGACGTCAGGCTCCGCAGCTGCTTGATCTCCTGGTACATGCCGTCGGCGGTCTTGTACCCGGCGGCGAGGAACCCCAGCCCGCCGGCCTCGGACACGGCAGCCGCGAGGCGCGGTACGGAGACACCGCCCGCCATGGGGGCCTGCACGATCGGATGCGGGAAGAGATCGGTCAGCGCGGAGGACATGACGGCATGTTGTCACGTCCTCCGAACAAGTCCGAATCCGGCCTTCCGCCGGGCATAGGACAGATGCATGCCCAGGCGGAGGCCGGTTCGACGACCGATTCGACGACCGGTTCAGCGGCCGTTGAAAGCGTCCTTCAGACGGGAGAACAGGCCCTGCTGTCCCGGCTGGAACGTCCCCATGGGCCGTTCCTCGCCGCGCAGTTTCGCCAGCTCCCTGAGGAGGCGTTCCTGCTCCACGTCGAGCTTGGTCGGGGTGGTGACCTCGACGTGCACGATGAGGTCGCCCCGGCCGCCGCCGCGCAGATGCGTGATGCCTCGGGTGTGCAGCGGGATCGACTGGCCGGACTGGGTGCCGGGCCGGATGTCGACCTCCTCCATGCCGTCCAGCGTCTCCAACGGCACCTTCGTGCCGAGGGCCGCCGCCGTCATCGGGAGGGTGACCGTGCAGTGCAGGTCGTCGCCGCGGCGCTGGAACATCGCGTGCGGCAGCTCGTGGATCTCGACGTACAGGTCACCGGCGGGGCCGCCGCCGGGGCCGACCTCGCCCTCGCCCGCGAGCTGGATCCGCGTGCCGTTGTCCACACCGGCCGGGATCTTCACCGTCAGCGTGCGCCGCGAGCGGACGCGGCCGTCACCGGCGCACTCCGGGCACGGCGTCGGCACGACGGTGCCGAAGCCCTGGCACTGGGGGCAGGGGCGGGACGTCATGACCTGGCCCAGGAAGGACCGGGTCACCTGCGACACCTCACCGCGACCGCGACACATGTCACAGGTCTGCGCGGAGGTGCCGGGGGCGGCGCCCTCGCCGTTGCAGGTGTTGCAGACGACGGCCGTGTCGACCTGGATGTCCTTCGTGGTGCCGAAGGCCGCCTCGTCCAGCTCGATCTCCAGCCGGATCATGGCGTCCTGGCCACGGCGGGTGCGCGAGCGCGGCCCGCGCTGCGACGCCGTACCGAAGAACGCGTCCATGATGTCCGAGAAGTTCCCGAAGCCACCCTGGCCGAAGCCGCCGGCGCCCGCGCCGCCCGCCTGCGAGAGGGGGTCGCCGCCGAGGTCGTAGACCTGCTTCTTCTGCGGGTCCGAGAGCACCTCGTAAGCGGCGTTGATCTCCTTGAACCGCTCCTGGGTCTTCGGATCCGGATTGACGTCCGGGTGCAGCTCGCGCGCGAGCCGGCGGAAGGCCTTCTTGATCTCATCCTGCGACGCGTCGCGACGCACGCCGAGAACGGCGTAGTAGTCCGTGGCCACTTAGGACTCCGCCAGGATCTGTCCGACGTACCGTGCCACTGCGCGTACCGCTCCCATCGTTCCCGGGTAATCCATGCGGGTCGGTCCGACCACGCCGAGCTTGGCGACTGCCTCGCCGCCCGAACCGTAGCCGACCGACACCACCGACGTGGAGTTGAGTCCCTCGTAGGCGTTCTCGTGACCGATCCGTACGGTCATGCCCGAATCCCCCGCCTCACCAAGCAACTTGAGGAGGACGACCTGCTCCTCCAGGGCTTCCAGGATGGGGCGGATGGTGAGGGGAAAGTCATGTCCGAAGCGGGTGAGATTGGCGGTGCCGCCGATCATCAGCCGCTCCTCGGTCTCCTCGACGAGGGTCTCCAGGAGGGTGGAGAGCACCGTCGCGACCGTGCCGCGGTCCTCGTTCTCGAAGGCCTCCGGCAGGTCCTGCACGAGCTGCGGCACGTCCGCGAAGCGGCGGCCGGCGATCCGGCTGTTGAGCCGCGCGCGTAGATCCGCGAGCGAGGACTCCCCGAAGGGGGCCGGGCAGTCCACCATGCGCTGCTCGACCCGCCCTGTGTCGGTGATCAGCACGAGCATCACGCGCGCGGGGGCCAGCGACAGCAGCTCCACGTGCCGGACGGTCGACCGGGTCAGCGAGGGGTACTGCACGACGGCGACCTGCCGGGTGAGCTGCGCGAGCAGCCGTACCGTACGGCCCACCACGTCGTCGAGGTCTACGGCACCGTCGAGGAAGTTCTGGATGGCCTTGCGCTCGGGGCCGGTCATCGGCTTGACACCGGCGAGCTTGTCGACGAACAGGCGGTAGCCCTTGTCCGTCGGGATGCGTCCGGCGCTGGTGTGCGGCTGGGCGATGTACCCCTCGTCCTCCAGGGCCGCCATGTCGTTGCGCACGGTCGCCGGGGAGACGCCGAGGCTGTGCCGCTCGGTGAGCGCCTTGGAGCCCACCGGCTCCTCGGTGCCGACATAGTCCTGGACGATGGCGCGCAGCACCTGAAGCCTGCGTTCGCTGAGCATCGCGCACACCTCCAGTTCTGGTCGCCTTTGTCGCCGCTTGTCGCGAGCCCGCCCTTTCCTGGCACTCTGTGCGCGTGAGTGCCAGCGTTCCCCGGCCAGTGTACGGCCGTGAGGTACACCCCGGGCAAGGCCGGTCCTGCGATGCCACGCCGTGGGGTGCCGTCACCGTTAGCGTCGCCGTATGACGGTGACTTGGGAAGAGGCGGGGTGGGAGCGGCTGGCCGCCGGGGTGGGCCGGTGCCGGCTGCCTGGCTGGGACTGCACGGTCGGTCTGGTCGTCGGGGAGGGGTCGGCGCTGATGATCGACGCCGGGTCGAGTCTCGCGGAGGGCGCGCGATTGCGTACGGCGGCGCGGGCGCTCGCCGGGCGCCCTGTGACCCATCTCGCGCTCACCCACCCCCACTTCGACCATGTCTTCGGGGCGGCGGAGTTCGCGGACGCGGAGGTGTTCGGGGTGGTGGGCGTGGAGCGGGTGTTGGCGGACGAGCGGGAGGCACTCCGTAGGGACGCGGTCGAAAACGGCCTCCACGCGCGCGTGGCCGACGAGGCCGTGGCCGCCCTGGTGTACCCCCGTCACCTGGTGTCGGGCGATTGGCCCCTCTCTCTGGGCGACGACCGAGAGGTCCTGCTGGCGAACGCCGGGCCCGGGCACACGGCCCATGACCTCGCAGTGCTCGTCCCCGGTTCCCCGCCGGTCGTCTTCTGCGGCGACCTGGTCGAGGAGTCCGGCGAACCCCAGGCGGGCCCCGACGCCGTACCGTCCCACTGGCCGGCCGCCCTGGACCGCCTCCTCGACCTGGGCGGCGAGGACGCGGTGTACGTGCCCGGTCACGGAGCGGTGGTGGACGCGGGGTTCGTGCGGGCCCAACGGGACGCGTTGGCAACGCGTTTCGGCGTGTCGCGGTGACGCCTCCCGGCCTTCTCCTATCGTCATCCGAATGCGCCAGTACTCCGCCGACCTGACCCCGCCGTGGAAGAAGCCCAAGCCGGTACCCGAGGTCCCGGCGGACCCCGGCCTGGTGGTCGAGGAGCCGGGCACCGGTTTCTGCGGCGCGGTGATCCGCTGCGAGGCCGGCACGGTCACCCTGGAGGACCGCTTCGGCAAGCACCGGGTGTTCCCCCTGGAGCCGCGCGGCTTCCTCCTGGAGGGCCGGGTGGTCACCCTGGTCAGGCCTGTGTCCAGTCCGCTACGGCCCACCCGTACGGCATCCGGTTCGGTCGCCGTTCCCGGTGCACGCGCGCGTGTGGCCCGCGCCGGTCGCATCTACGTCGAGGGCCGGCACGACGCCGAGCTCGTCGAGCGGGTGTGGGGCGACGATCTGCGCATCGAGGGCGTGGTGGTCGAGTACCTGGAGGGCGTCGACGACCTGCCGGCCATCGTGGCGGAGTTCGCCCCGGGCCCGGACGCCCGCCTCGGCATCCTGGTGGACCATTTGCTCCCCGGCACCAAGGAGTGGCGCATCGCCCAGTCGGTCACCAGCGAGCACGCGCTCGTCGTCGGCCACCCCTACATCGACATCTGGGAGGCCGTGAAACCGTCCTCCGTGGGCATCGCCGCGTGGCCCAGGATCCCGCACGGTCAGGACTGGAAGACGGGGGTGTGCCGGGCCCTGGGTTGGCCGGAAAACACCGGTGCGGTGTGGCAGGCGATTCTGGCCAAGGTGGGGTCGTACAAGGATCTTGAGCCGGAACTGCTGGGGCGGGTCGAGGAGTTGATCGACTTCGTCACGGCCGGCGGTGAGGCGTGACGTTCTCATAGGTGGCGAATTCGCTGGTGTCCAGTTCCGTGCCGATGGGCTCCAACTGTGTGAGGTCGCCGAACTTGGTGATGCGCCGGCACCGGTAGTCCGCGTCCTCGCCCATGCCCGTCGGCTCGGTGAACAGGACGCACTGGGCCATGATCGGATCGATGATCAGGTACCCGGGTACCTTTGCCGCCGCGTAGATCGAGCGCTTGACGCTGTAGTCGCGATGGACGCTGTTGGTGGAGACGGCCTCGACCAGCAGCGTGACGGCCTCGGCAGGCATCAGTCTTCCGCCATCGGGGCCGGCACCGCGCTCGATCACCACGAGGTCCGGCTGCGGCTCACTCGGCTCGTCGGGGATCGCCACTCGCTGCGTCTGAAGCCGTCTCCAGCCCCTCCGGGGAATCTGGTCCTGAACCGTCTCCACGATCGCGTTGTGCACCAGGTCAGGGCTGACCGCCAACACGATTTCCCCCCGGAGGAGTTCGGCCCTCGTTCCCTCAGGAGGCTCGAACTCCGCAAAGAACCTGGTGATTCGCCGGTCGCTCACAACGGCAGCCTAGGAAAGTGGATCAGCGACCGGATCGGCCTCCCGCCCCGATTCACTCCCCCGAGTGATCAGTCCACCAGATCCCGCACCACCGCGTCCGCCAGCAACCGCCCCCGCAACGTGAGCACGGCGCTCCCCTCCTCGTACGGTCCCGCCTCCAGCAGCCCCTCCCCCAGCGCCCGCCGGGACGCCGCGAGCCCCGCCTCCCGCAGCAGCTCCAACGGCACCCCCTCCCGCAGCCGCAGCTCCAGCAGAATCCGCTCCACCCGGCGGTCCTCCGCGGAGAGGATCTCCCGCCCGGCACCCGGTGAGCGTCCTGCCGCCAGCGCCCCTGCATACGCGCCTGGGTGCTTCACGTTCCACCACCGCACCCCGCCCACATGCGAGTGCGCTCCAGGGCCCGCGCCCCACCAGTCGGCGCCGCGCCAGTAGAGCTCGTTGTGCAGACAACGGCCGGAATTCGATGTCGCCCAGTTCGAGACCTCGTACCAGTCGAAGCCCGCCGCGGACATCACCTCGTCCGCGATCAGATAGCGGTCCGCGTGCACGTCGTCGTCCGTCATCGGGACTTCGCCCCGGCGGATCCGGCGCGCCAGCTGGGTGCCCTCCTCGACGATCAGGGCGTAGGCGCTGATGTGGTCGGGGCCCGCGCCGAGGGCCGCGTCGAGCGAGGCCCGCCAGTCGTCGTCCGTCTCGCCCGGGGTGCCGTAGATCAGGTCGAGGTTGACGTGTTCGAAGCCGGCCGCGCGGGCCTCGGAGACACAGGCCTCGGGGCGGCCCGGGGTGTGGGTGCGGTCCAGGACCTTCAGGACGTGCTGTTTCGCGCTCTGCATGCCGAAGGAGACTCGGTTGAAGCCGCCGTCGCGGAGCGCCGCGAGGTAGGCGGGATCGACCGACTCCGGGTTCGCCTCCGTCGTGATCTCCGCGTCCGGGGCGAGGCCGAACTCGTCCCTGATCGCGCCCAGCATCCGGACGAGGTCGCCCGCCGCGAGCAGCGTGGGCGTGCCGCCGCCGACGAAGACCGTGCGGACCGGGCGCGGGTCGTCGCCGAGGACCTTGCGGGCCAGGCGGACCTCGTCGATCAGGGTGTCCGCGTAGTTGTCGCGGGAGGCCAGCACTCCGCCCGTGCCGCGCAGCTCGGTCGCCGTGTAGGTGTTGAAGTCGCAGTAGCCGCAGCGGGTCGCGCAGTACGGGACGTGCAGATAGAACCCGAGGGGGCGGTCGGCGGCCCCGGCAAGCGCCTGCGCGGGCAGGGCGCCGTCGTCGGGGACGGGATCACCGTCGGGGAGTGCGGAAGGCATGTCCTCCATTGTCCAGCACCGGGCGGGACTACTCCGCCTGGAGCACCAGCAGCGCGAGGTCGTCCTCCGGCGGGCGTCCGCCGAACTCGTGCACCAGGCGTTTGATCCGCTCCGCGATCAGCTCGGCGCTCAGCCCCGCGCACCCGGCGAGCGCGGTCGCGAGGCCGTCGCCGTCGTCGAACTGGACGGAGCCGGAACGGCGCTCGGTCACCCCGTCCGTGACGCACAACAGGCTGTCGCCGGGCCGTAGTTCGAAGGTCTCACTGGTGTAGGTGACGTCCTCCAGGACGCCGAGGAGGGTCTGCGGGCGGGCGGCCGTGGCGACGGAGCCGTCCGGGCCGAGGAGCAGCGGCAGCGGGTGTCCGGCGGAGGCGAGGGTGCAGCGGACGCCGCCGTCGAAGGGGACCAGCTCGCCGTAGAGGAGGGAGAGGAAGCGCGGGCCGTCGCCGACGGGGCCGGGCATGCCGCCCGCGGCGACCAGGGCGTGGGCCGCGGCGTCGGCGGCCTCGGTGGCGTCGTCGAGGAGGAGCTGGTTGAGGCGGTCGAGGACGTCGGCGACTCGGTAGCCCTCGCGGGCGAGGAGGCGGAGCCACGGGCGGGCCAGACCGATCACCACGGCGGCCTCGGGGCCCTTGCCCTGGACGTCGCCGAGGGCGAAGCACCACCGGCCGTCGCCGGCCGGGAACAGGTCGTAGAAGTCGCCGCTGGGGCCGCCCTTGTCGCACGGTTCGTAGACGAGGGCGCTGTGCATGCCGGGGATCTCGGCGACGGCGCCGGGCAGCAGGCCGCGCTGCAGGACGCGGCTGATGGTGGCCTGGCGGGCGTACTGGCGGGCCGCGCCGATGGCGAGCGCGACCCGGCGGCTGAGGTCCTCGACCAGGCCGGTGACCTCGTCGGGGAAGCACGGCAGCCCGGACCGTCCGATGACCAGGGTGCCGAGCGGACGGCCGCCCGCGATCAGCCGGTACGCGAGTGCCGCGCCGTGGGTGCCGTGCGGGCCGAGGGCGTCGGCGGGCCAGGGGTAGGCCACGGGCCGCAGCGAGTCCTGCGGGCGGGGCGGGTCCTTCTCCAGGGCGCCGCGCAGTTCCTCGATGCGGTTCTCGCTGCCGTGCCAGACGCGGGCGAGGCGGGGTCCGGCGCCGGCGTCCTCGCCCCAGCCGCCGCGACCCATCGCCTCGTCCTCCAGCCATACGGCGCACCAGTCGGCCAGTCTCGGCACGATCAGCTGTCCGGCGAGCGCGGCGACCAGGTCCTCGTCGAGCTGTCCGGCGAGGAGGTCGGAGGCCTCGGCGAGGAAGGAGAGGGCGCCGCGACCGAGCCAGTCCCGGTCGCGTTCGGCGCGCTGGGGTTCGGGGGCGAGGATCTCGGCTACGCGCAGGCCGCGTTCACCGTCGTACGTCTCCAACTCCTCGTCGGCCGGGCTGCCTTCGGCGGGCAGGCGGGCCCACACGGTCTTGGTGCCGGTGCGGTAGGTGACGCCCCAGGCCTCGGCGAGCGTGGAGACGAGCCGCAGCCCGCGCCCGAACTCCGGCGTCTCGTACGCCGGTTCACTGCTGTTGTCGCGCGGGGCGCGGGAGGGGTGGTGGTCGGCGACCTCCACGACGACGGACCGGGTGTCCTCAAGCCGGCAGACCAGCTCGACGTCCGTACCGGCGTGTACGACGGCGTTGGTGACGAGTTCGCTGACGACGACCATCGCATCGTCGGCCAGCCGGTCGGTGAGATGTTCGGTGCCGGGCAGGGCGAGTTCGGTCCACTCGAGGAGCGCGGCGCGCACCAGGCAGCGGGCGGAGCCGGGTGCGAGAGGGCTTCCGGAGAGCGTGGCACGGATGGTCGTGCGCGGGTCCGCACCGTGGTGCGCGGGCGCACCAGGAGCACGTGAAGTGGTCTCCCGTTGCGTCGGAATGGCCCCCATGCGCAGCTCCCGGAGCAGTTCGGACGAATACACCTCGATCGATGCGGACAGAGTGACAGACTGACCGCGGCCATAAGCGCCGAGTTACCGAAGTGGGCCGCCATGAGTGAGAACAGTGCTACGCGTGTGCTCGAAGAAGGACACAAAGAGGACTGGATCCGAGCATCGGATCTCCGCCCTCTGCTCGCCGTGATGACGGCGGCGCGCGACGGCGACTTCACGAAGGCACCGGAGACGGGCCACGGCCTGGTGGCCGAACTGACCGCCGCCTTCAACCAGATCATGGACCGCAGCACCCACTTCAACTCCGAGACGCAGCGCGTCAAACGGGAGCTGATCCGCCACGGCCGCCTCGACGAACGCCTCTCGGCCAGCCCCGGCCAGGGCGGCTGGACCTCCCGCGTCAACGACGTCAACCAGCTCCTCGACGCCCTGGTCGCCCCGGCCGCCAACGCGACCCGGGTCCTGGACGCGGTGGCGGGCGGCGATCTGACCCAGCGGGTCGATCTGCACGACGGCAGCAGGCAGTTGCGCGGTGATCTACGACGGCTCGGCCGCACCGTGAACAAGATGGTGGACCAACTCTCCCTGTTCACCGGGGAGGTGACCCGGGTCGCCCGCGAGGTCGGCACCGAGGGCAGGCTCGGCGGGCGGGCCAAGGTGCAGGGACTGTCGGGCAGTTGGCGGGACGTGACCGAGGCGGTCAACACGATGGCGTCCCGGCTGACCGCGCAGGTGCGGGACATCGCCCTCGTGACGACGGCGGTGGCGCGCGGTGACCTGACCCGTACGGTCACCGTCGAGGCGACCGGTGAGCTGCTCGAACTGAAGCTCACCGTGAACACGATGGTCGACCAGCTCTCCGCGTTCGCCGACGAGGTCACGCGCGTCGCCCGCGAGGTCGGCACCGAGGGCCAGTTGGGCGGTCGGGCGCAGGTGCGGGGCGTGTCCGGGGTCTGGAAGGACCTCACGGACAACGTCAACTTCATGGCGTCGAACCTGACTTCGCAGGTCCGCAACATCGCCCAGGTGACGACGGCCGTGGCGAACGGCGACCTGAGCCAGAAGATCACGGTCGACGCTCAGGGCGAGATCCTGGAGCTGAAGTCGACCATCAACACCATGGTCGACCAGCTCTCCGCCTTCGCCGACGAGGTGACACGCGTCGCCCGCGAAGTCGGCACCGAGGGCAACCTCGGCGGACGCGCGCAGGTGCGAGGTGTCTCCGGGGTCTGGAAGGACCTCACCGACAACGTCAACTTCATGGCGGACAACCTGACTTCGCAGGTCCGCAACATCGCGCTGGTGTCGACGGCCGTGGCGCAGGGCGACCTCGGCAAGAAGATCACGGTGGAGGCGAAGGGCGAGATCCTGGAGCTGAAGTCGACCATCAACACCATGGTCGACCAGCTCTCCGCCTTCGCCGACGAGGTGACACGCGTCGCCCGCGAGGTCGGCACGGAGGGCAACCTCGGCGGACAGGCGCAGGTGCGGGGCGTCAGCGGGGTCTGGAAGGACCTGACGGACAACGTCAACTTCATGGCCCTGAACCTGACTTCGCAGGTCCGGAACATCGCCCAGGTGACGACCGCCGTGGCCAACGGCGACCTGTCGAAGAAGATCACGGTCGACGCGCGTGGCGAGATCCTCGAACTGAAGGACACCGTCAACACGATGGTGGAGCAGCTGCGCGCCTTCGCCGACGAGGTCACGCGCGTCGCCCGCGAGGTCGGCACCGACGGCCGACTCGGCGGCCGGGCCCAGGTGTTGGGCGTCTCCGGTGTCTGGCGGGACCTGACCGACAACGTCAACTACATGGCCGACAACCTGACTTCGCAGGTCCGGAACATCGCCCAGGTCGCGACGGCGGTGGCGCAGGGCGACCTGTCGAAGAAGATCGACGTGGACGCGCGCGGCGAGATCCTGGAGCTGAAGACCACCATCAACACGATGGTCGACACCCTCTCCTCCTTCTCCTCCGAGGTCACCCGGGTGGCCCGCGAGGTCGGCTCCGAGGGCCAACTCGGCGGCCAGGCGCGGGTGGAGGGCGTCTACGGCACCTGGAAGCGCCTGACGACCAACGTGAACGAACTCGCGCTGAACCTCACCACGCAGGTCCGCGCGATCGCCGAGGTGGCCTCCGCGGTGGCACAGGGAGACATGTCCCGCTCGATCACGGTGGAGACCCAGGGCGAGGTCACCGAGCTGAAGGACAACATCAACCTGATGGTGGCCAACCTCCGCGAGACGACCCGCGCGAAGGACTGGCTGGAGTCCAACCTGGCCCGGCTCGCCGCGCTGATGCAGGGGCACCGGGACCTGATGGAGGTCGCGGACCTGATCCTGCGCGAGCTGACCCCGCTGGTGAACGCCCAGTACGGGGCGTTCTTCCTGGCCGACCCGGACGAGGACAGCCTGCGAACGGCGATCCCGGCCAAGGGACTTGCCTTCATCGCCGGGTACGGGTCGGCGCAGGGCGCGACCGTCGACACGGGCGGGATGCCGGTGCACGGGCTGGTGCGGCAGGCGGCGCGGGAGAAGAAGCGGATCCTGGTGGAGGAGGCCCCGCCGGACTACATCAAGATCAACAGCGGGCTCGGCGAAGCCGCTCCGGCGAGCGTGGTCATCATCCCGATCATCTTCGAGGACAAGCTCCTCGGCGTCATCGAACTGGCCTCGTTCTCCCGCTTCTCCGACGTCCACCTCGCGTTCTTCGACCAGTTCGTGAACACCATCGGCGTGGCGATCAACACCATCATCGCCAACTCCCGCACGGAGTCCCTGCTCGGCGAGTCCCAGCGCCTCGCCATGCAGCTGCAGGAACGTTCGGACGAACTCCAGAAGCAGCAGGCCGAGTTGCGGCGCTCCAACGCCGAACTGGAGGAGAAGGCAGCCCTGTTGGCGACCAGCTCCCAGTACAAGTCGGAGTTCCTGGCGAACATGAGCCACGAGCTGCGCACCCCGCTCAACTCGCTGCTGATCCTGGCCCGGCTGCTCTCGGACAACCCGGACGGCCATCTCACCGACCAGGAAGTGCAGTTCGCGACCACGATCCACCGCTCCGGCTCGGACCTGCTCCAGCTCATCAACGACATCCTCGACCTGTCGAAGATCGAGGCCGGCCGGATGGACGTACGCCCCAAACGCCTCCCCCTCATCAAGCTCCTCGACTACGTCCACGCCACCTTCCGCCCGCTCACCCTGGACCGGAGGCTCGCCTTCGAGGTCTCGGTCGGCGAGGACGTACCGCGCGAGATGTGGTCGGACGAGCAGCGGCTCCAGCAGATCCTGCGCAACCTGCTGTCCAACGCCATCAAGTTCACCACCACCGGCCGGGTCGAACTCCGCGTCAACCGGGTCAAGGACCCCGACCACCGCTACTCCCACGACAGCGACGAGGTCATCGCGTTCGCCGTCTCCGACACCGGCATCGGGATCGCCGCCGAGAAACTCCCGGTGATCTTCGAGGCGTTTCAGCAGGCCGACGGCACGACCAACCGCAAGTACGGCGGTACGGGGCTGGGGTTGTCGATCAGCCGGGAGATCGCCGGGCTGCTCGGCGGCCGTATCGTCGCGGAGAGCGAACCGGGCAGCGGCTCGACCTTCACGCTCTACGTCCCCGTCGTCAGCCCCGGCCACGCGGCGACCGGGCGGACGACCGAGGACCAGGAACTGCCCACGACGGCCGAGCAGTTGTCGGCCGAGCCGTTCACCGGGCACGAGGTGGACGACTCGTGGCCGACGCCCACCAAGCTGGAGGCGTGGAAGGCCGGCCGGGCCGGTCAAGTGCTGCCGGGGCGACGGGTGTTGATCGTGGACGACGACATCCGCAACGTCTTCGCGCTCACCCATGTCCTGGGCCGCGTCGGCATGCCGGTGCTCTACGCCGAGAACGGCCGCGAGGGCATCGAGACCCTGGAGCGCAATCCCGACGTCGAACTCGTGCTGATGGACATCATGATGCCGGAGATGGACGGCTACGAGACCATAGCCGCCATCCGCCGCGCCCCACGCTGGACCGGCCTGCCCATCGTCGCGCTCACCGCCAAGGCGATGCCCGGCGACCGGGAGAAGTCCATCGCGCGGGGCGCCAACGACTACGTACCCAAACCGGTGGACGTGGACCAGCTGCTGACCGTCGTCTGCGCCCTCCTGGACCCCGAGGCCGGGACGGACATCGCGGGGACGGAACCGGGTACCCCGGAGGAGACGGCGATACCGCCGACGACTGAGTGAGGCCAGCCATGATGAGCGCTGAGGCAACGACCGACGAGCGTGCCAGCATCCTCCTGGTCGACGACATGGAGGACAACCTGGTCGCGCTGGAGGCCGTCCTGGGGTCCCTCAACGAACCACTGGTACGCGCGCGTTCGGGCGAGGAGGCGATGAAGGCGCTGCTGCGGCAGCGCTTCGCCGTCGTCCTGCTGGACATCCGCATGCCGGGCATGGACGGGTTCGAGACCGCGGCCAACATCAAACGGCTCGACCAGACCAAGGACGTCCCGATCATCTTTCTGACCGGCAGCGACTCGGACGCGGGCTACGCGTTCCGTGGCTACGCCACGGGCGCGGCCGACTATCTGACCAAGCCGTTCGATCCGTGGGTGCTGCGGGCGAAGGTCACCGTCTTCCTCGAACTGCACCGGAAGAACCAGTTGTTGGAGCGGATGCTGGCCCGTGAGCAGGGACAGTTCGAGGAACTGGCGTGGCGGCTCAAGGAGATTGAGACCCAGATGGCGGCGAGCACGGTCGAGGAGGTGCAGGAACTTCGGCACCAGGTGCGGGAGTTGGGGCAACTGGTGCGGGAGTTGCGGCGGCGCTCGACCAGATAGACAGGCAGTTTGTCACGCGCGGGTCGGTGGGGGCTGGGCGCGCAGTTCCCCGCGCCCCTTTCGGGGCGCGAGGCACGCTGCTACGCCTCCCGTGAACCCGCGTACATCTCGTCGATCAGGTGCTTGTACTCGCGTTCCACCACCGGGCGCTTGAGCTTGAGGCTCGGGGTGATCTCGCCGTGTTCCACGTCGAGGTCGCGCGGGAGGAGGCGGAACTTCTTGATGGTCTGCCAGCGCTGGAGGCCCTCGTTGAGTTCCTTGACGTAGCCCTCGATCAGGGCGACCGTCGCGGGGGCGGCGACGACCTCGGCGTAGGACTTGCCTTCGAGGCCGTTGTCCTTCGCCCAGTCCAGGATGGAGGGTTCGTCGAGGGCGATGAGCGCGGTGCAGAAGTTCCGGTCGGCGCCGTGCACCAGGATGTTGGAGACGTACGGGCATACGGCCTTGAACTGGCCCTCGACCTCGCTGGGCGCGATGTACTTGCCGCCGGACGTCTTGATGAGGTCCTTCTTGCGGTCGGTGATGCGCAGATAGCCGTCCGGGGACAGCTCGCCGATGTCGCCGGTGTGGAACCAGCCGTCCGGCTCCAGGACTTCGGCGGTCTTCTCGGGCAGCCCGTGGTAGCCCTCCATGATGCCGGGGCCGCGCAGCAGGATCTCGCCGTCGTCCGCGATGCGCACCTCCGTGCCGGGCAGCGGCTTGCCGACCGTGCCGGTGCGGTAGGCCTCGCCGGGGTTCACGAAGGAGGCCGCGGAGGACTCGGTCAGGCCGTAGCCCTCCAGGATGTGGATGCCGGCGCCGGCGAAGAAGTAGCCGATGTCGGGCGAGAGCGCGGCGCTTCCCGACACACAGGCGCGCAGCTTGCCGCCGAAGGCCTCGCGGATCTTCGCGTAGACCAGCGCGTCGGCCACCTTGTGCTTGGCGGCGAGACCGAAGGGCGCGGTGGCGGCGCCGGTGCGGCGGAAGTTGTCCTGGGTGACCTTGGCGTACTCGCGGGCGACCTCCGCCGCCCACTGGAAGATCTTGTACTTGGCGGGACCGCCGGCCCGCGCCTTGGCCGCGACCCCGTTGTAGACCTTCTCGAAGATACGCGGAACGGCCGCCATGTACGTCGGCTGCACGATCGGCAGATGCTCGATGATCTTGTCGGGCCTGCCGTCCACGGCGGTGACGTGCCCGATCTCGATATGGCCGGACGTGAGCACCTTGCCGAAGACGTGCGCCAGCGGCAGCCACAGGTACTGGACGTCCTCGGGGCCGAGCAGCCCGGTCGCGGCGATGGCCTTCGCGAGGTAGGACCAGTTGTCGTGCGGGAGGCGGACGCCCTTGGGGCGGCCGGTGGTGCCGGAGGTGTAGATGATGGTCGCGAGCTGGTCCTTGGTGATGCCCGCGATCCGCTCCTTGACCAGATCCGGGTTCTTCTCCAGGTACGCGGCGCCGCGCTGCTCCAGTTCGGCGAGGCTCAGCACCCAGTCGCCGGTCTCCGCGGTGTCGACGCCGGTCGGGTCGATGACCACGACATGCGTCAGCTCGGGAAGCTCGGCGCGCTTCTCCACCGCCTTGGCGAGCTGCGTCGCGTCCTCCGCGATCAGAACCTTGCTCCCGGAGTCGGAGAGGATGAAGGTCGACTCGTCGGCGTTGGTCTGCGGATACACCGTGGTCGTGGCGGCGCCGGCGCACATGATGCCCAGGTCGGCGAGGATCCACTCGATCCGGGTGGCGGAGGCGAGCGCGACGCGCTGCTCGGGCTGTACGCCCAGTTCGATCAGACCGGCCGCGATCGCGAAGACCCGCTCGGCGGCCTGCGCCCAGCTCAGCGACTTCCAGTCGTCGGGGCCCTCGCCGGAGGCCGCGGGCACCGGGTGACGGTAGGCCTCGGTATCCGGCGTGGCCGCCACTCGCTCCAGGAAGAGGCCCGCGACGGACGGCGGACGGTTCTCGATCAGGGTCTGTGTGTCGCTCACGACATCCTCCGGGGGCCCGCGACGGTGCGGCTGGCTCAGTGCTACGGCTGTTGTTTAACTCGCGAGTAACCATCGAGCAGTGATCAGAGTAAGGCGCGACCGGCCGGTGCGTAAGGGGCGGCGGACTGTCGCTTCCTACAGAGCCAGGACGCGGGGCCCGCCGCGCCACAGCACGACGGGCCTCGGGGATCGTCTCGGTTTGCTCCGGAATTCCGATGTATGGGACCGCTACTTCTTGCCCTTGGCGCCGCCACCGCTGTCGTCACTGGACAGCACCGCGATGAACGCCTCCTGGGGAACCTCCACGGAACCCACCATCTTCATCCGCTTCTTGCCCTCCTTCTGCTTTTCCAGCAGCTTCCGCTTGCGCGAGATGTCACCGCCGTAGCACTTGGCGAGGACGTCCTTGCGGATGGCGCGGATCGTCTCGCGGGCGATGACCCGGGAGCCGACGGCGGCCTGGATGGGCACCTCGAAGGCCTGCCGCGGGATCAGCTCCCGCAGCTTGGCGACCAGCCGCACGCCGTACGAGTACGCCGCGTCCTTGTGCGTGATCGCCGAGAAGGCGTCCACCTTGTCGCCGTGCAGCAGGATGTCGACCTTGACCAGACTGGAGGCCACCTCACCGGTGGGCTCGTAGTCCAGCGAGGCATAGCCGCGGGTCTTGGACTTCAGCTGGTCGAAGAAGTCGAAGACGATCTCCGCGAGGGGAAGGGTGTAGCGGATCTCCACCCGGTCCTCGGAGAGGTAGTCCATGCCGAGCAGGGTGCCGCGCCGGGTCTGGCACAGCTCCATGATCGAACCGATGAACTCCGACGGCGCCAGGATCGTCGCGCGCACGACGGGCTCGTAGACCTTGTCGATCTTCCCCTCGGGGAACTCGCTCGGGTTGGTGACGACATGCTCGCTGCCGTCCTCCATCTCCACCCGGTACACCACGTTCGGCGCGGTCGCGATGAGGTCGAGCCCGAACTCGCGCTCCAGCCGCTCCCGGATCACGTCCAGGTGCAGCAGCCCGAGGAAGCCGACGCGGAAACCGAAGCCCAGCGCCGCCGAGGTCTCCGGCTCGTACACCAGCGCGGCGTCGTTGAGCTGGAGCTTGTCGAGGGCGTCGCGCAGCTCCGGGTAGTCGGACCCGTCCAACGGATACAGCCCGGAGAAGACCATCGGCTTGGGGTCCTTGTAACCGCCGAGCGCCTCGGTCGCCCCCTTGTGCAGGGTGGTGATGGTGTCACCGACTTTGGACTGGCGGACGTCCTTCACACCCGTGATCAGATAGCCGACCTCGCCGACCCCGAGCCCGTCGGCACCGAGCATCTCCGGCGAGTTGGTGCCGATCTCCAGCAGCTCGTGCGTGGCGTTCGTGGACATCATCCGGATCCGCTCACGCTTGTTGAGCTGTCCGTCGATGACCCGGATGTACGTCACGACACCGCGGTAGGAGTCGTAGACCGAGTCGAAGATCATGGCGCGGGCTGGCGCGTCCGCGTTCCCGACCGGCGCCGGGACCTCCTTGACGACCTTGTTGAGCAGTACGTCGACACCGATACCGGTCTTCGCGGACACCCGCAGCACGTCGTCGGGCTCGCACCCGACGAGGTTGGCCAGCTCCTCGGCGAACTTCTCGGGCTGCGCGGCCGGCAGGTCGATCTTGTTCAGTACGGGGATGATCGTGAGGTCGTTCTCCATCGCCAGGTAGAGGTTGGCGAGGGTCTGGGCCTCGATGCCCTGGGCGGCGTCCACCAGCAGCACGGTGCCCTCGCAGGCGGCGAGCGACCGCGAGACCTCGTACGTGAAGTCGACGTGTCCCGGGGTGTCGATCATGTTGAGGATGTGAGTGGTGCCCTCGTCGCCCCCGTCGGTGGGGGCCCACGGCAGACGCACCGCCTGGGACTTGATCGTGATGCCGCGCTCGCGCTCGATGTCCATGCGGTCGAGGTACTGAGCACGCATCTGCCGCTGGTCGACCACTCCGGTCAGCTGGAGCATCCGGTCGGCGAGCGTGGACTTGCCGTGGTCGATGTGCGCGATGATGCAGAAATTGCGGATCAGCGCCGGGTCGGTACGGCTCGGCTCGGGCACATGGCTGGGGATCGCGGGCACGCAGGGTCCTGATTCTTGAGGCGTCCGCAGTGTCTGCGGTCTCGGGTCGGATCGATACGTAGGCTCCATGGTCCCACGCGTGGGAGGTGCGGTCCGGTTTGGGCCGGTGCGAGACGGTAACCGATGGCGCCGTGGTAGCCGGTTTGGGTGGGTCGGCGGGCTGCTGGTAGCCTGGGTGGCTGTGTCTCCTGCCCTCTCGGCACGAGACACACCCCAAGAAAAATCATCGGCCCGGGACCCGTGCGGCCCCGTGCCAGAACCTGCAAAGGCTCATTCGTGGCGAACATCAAGTCCCAGATCAAGCGGATCAAGACCAACGAGAAGGCTCGGCTGCGCAACAAGGCCGTCAAGTCCTCCCTGAAGACCGCGATCCGCAAGGCCCGCGAGGCCGCTGCCGCGGGTGACGTCGAGAAGGCCACCGAGCACCAGCGCGCTGCCGCGCGTGCGCTCGACAAGGCCGTCTCGAAGGGCGTCATCCACAAGAACCAGGCCGCCAACAAGAAGTCGGCGCTTGCTTCCAAGGTCACCGCGCTCAAGGGCTGATCCTTCCGCACTTGTCCTTGGCCCGCGCTCGCGCGGACCGGACCAGTAGCAATCCGCCGTGAGGACAACGTCGAGCCCTCTACCTCGATTCACGGACAGACATCGTGGTCGCCACGCCACGTACAGTGCCCCCGGACCCACTTCGGGGGCATTGCTGTATCCCCGGCCGGGCGCTTTCGGGGGCCCGCCCCCTGGCTGAGGGCAGGGGCTCAGGTCTGTCCCCGGGACCTGGCGGCCCGGGCGATCGTGACGACCGCCTTCTCCAACGCGTACTCCGGATCGTCCCCACCGCCCTTCACTCCCGCGTCCGCCTCGGCCACCGCCCGCAGCGCGACGGAGACCGCGTCCGGTGTCCAGCCCCGCATCTGCTGCCGCACCCGGTCGATCTTCCACGGCGGCATCCCCAGCTCACGCGCCAGATCCGCCGGCCGCCCGCCACGCGCGGACGACAGCTTTCCGATCGCCCGCACCCCCTGAGCCAACGCGCTGGTGATCAGCACCGGCGCCACCCCGGTGGACAGCGACCACCGCAGCGCCTCCAGCGCCTCCGCCGCCCGGCCCTCCACGGCCCGGTCCGCGACCGTGAAGCTCGACGCCTCGGCCCGCCCCGTGTAGTACCGCCCGACGACCGCCTCGTCGATGGTCCCCTCGACGTCGGCGACCAACTGGGAGACCGCGGACGCCAGCTCCCGCAGATCGCTGCCGATGGAGTCGACGAGCGCCTGGCAGGCCTCCGGCGTGGCCGATCTCCCCGTCGCCCGGAACTCGCTGCGCACAAAGGCCAGCCGGTCCGCCGGCTTCGTCATCTTGGGACAGGCCACCTCCCGCGCGCCCGCCTTGCGCGCGGCATCGAGCAGCCCTTTGCCCTTGACCCCGCCCGCGTGCAGCAGCACCAGGGTGATCTCCTCGGCGGGCGCCCCGAGATACCCCTTCACGTCCTTGATCGTGTCCGCGGACAGATCCTGCGCGTTGCGTACGACCACGACCTTGCGCTCGGCGAAGAGCGACGGGCTGGTCAACTCGGCGAGTGTGCCGGGCTGCAGCTGGTCCGAGGTCAGGTCACGTACGTCCGTGTCGGCGTCGGCGGCCCTGGCGGCGGCCACCACCTCCTGCACGGCACGGTCGAGCAGGAGGTCCTCCTGGCCCACGGCAAGCGTCACCGGGGCGAGAGGGTCGTCATTCGCAGTCTTCTTGGCCATCTCGTAAAGCATCGCACGCGGCACTGACAACGGGGGCGGGTGCCGGTGAGGGCGGGTGCTGGTGGGGGCATGGAGCGGGGTGGGTGTCGGCGCGGGCGGCCCGTGGGTTGGCTCGTGACCGTTACGGCTCCTCGCGCCAGCCGTCCCACTCCCCGGCGAACGCGTCCAGCTCACCGGGGTCGAGCCGTCCGCGCTCGTCCCGCAGTACAAGCAGCCACTGCGCGTCCTCGGCATCGTCCTCGCCGGCCAGCGCGTCCCGCACCAGCTGCGGTTCCTCGTCGAGGGCGAAGCGCTCCCCGAGCGCCTCCGCCGCCTCCTCGGCCGCGTCGCGGTCGGGCAGCACCAGCACATGTCTCACATCGCTCACGGGGACATTTTCCGGTACGGCTGCGGGCTCGCGCGCACTCCCCCACGGCTACGCGGGCGTACGCACTGTCGGCACCTCCCCCAGCTCGATCCCGAACCGCTCCCGGTACTCCGCCAACACCTCCTCGTCCGTTGCCAGTTCACGCACATCCCGGGTCCCGTCCGCCGCCGTCACCGTCAGGCCGCGACCGCTGAGCGTGATCCTCCCTCCGTCGTCCGTGAGCCGCGAACAGACCAGCGACTGGGTGAAATGCGACTCCGGTGAAGTGGTCTGCCACCACGCCGCGGCCACGAAGTCACCGAGCACCCGGGGCCGCGTCTCCAACCGGTACTCGGGCTTGTCGTTCCGGAGGACATCCAGGTCCGTCGGGTCCGCGAGGCCTTGCAGGCCTGGCAGATCTGGCAGGTCCCCGGGGTTCGCGGACTCGGCGATCCTGAACACGCCGCCGGGGTCCGCCTGTTCAGCTCGTTCCTCGAAGGCCAGGGGATAGTGGCTGTGCGTCCCGAACCCCACGTCGGCCAGCCACACACTCCCGTCCACCGTCCGCACCCGCAGCGCGAGATGGTCGTACGGGATTCCCAGGCGCCCGCCGTCCCCGTACACCCGCGCCGACAGCAGCGCGACCTCGAATCCCAGCGCGGCGAGCAACGCACCGAACAGTCCGTTCAGTTCGTAGCAGAACCCGCCCCTGCCCGCGCCCACGACCTTGTCCAGCAGCCGCTTCTCCTCCAGCACGATCTCCTCTCCCAGATGAATCGACAGATTCTCGAAGGGCACGGTCTGCAGATGACGCAGATGCAGTTCGCGCAGAACATCGACGGTGGGCAGCGCCGGGCGCGGAACTCCCAACCGGCGGAGGTAGGCATCAACCTGTGCGGGATTCATGCCTCCAGTCTCACGCCAACCGCAGCTCAACGCCCATGCCGCCGGGCTCGACGCCGGGGAGACGGGTCCCTGTCGTCCTCAGTCCCGTGTGACCCGCAGCCCGGCCCCCTCGCCTTCCACCGCCAAGGCCCCGTCGAGGTCCGTCCGCAGGACCACCGCGCCCATCGCGCGGAGCGCCGCGACCGTGCTGGGGGCCGGGTGTCCATAGGGGTTGTCCTCACCGCAAGAGATCAGCGCCACCCGTGGGGCCACTCTGCGTATCAGGTCCGGGTCCTGGTAGGCCGAACCGTGGTGGGCGACCTTGAGCACGTCCACGCCTCCCAGCAGTGCCGCCGCCGGTGACCTCAACAGCTCCTGCTGGGCTGGGGGTTCGAGGTCCCCGAGCAGCAGTAGCCGCAGCCCTGCCGTCCGGACGAGCAGCGTGACACTCGCGTCGTTCGGGCCGTCCTGGTCCGGTGCCGGTTCCGGTGGCGGCCACAGCACCTGCCAGGAGAGCCGACCGGCGCGGCGCTGTTCACCGGCGACGGACCGGGTGATCGGGATGTGCCGTTCCGCTGCCGCTCTCCGTACGAACTCGGCCTGGTCCGTGGGCTCTTGGAAGGAGGTCGTCTCGATCGCGCCCACCGAGCGGCCCCGCAGCACCCCGGGCAGTCCGGCGACGTGGTCGGCGTGGAAGTGGGTCAGGACGACCAGTGGAATCCTGGTGATGCCGAGCGTGCGCAGACACTGGTCGACCAGCTTCGGATCGGGTCCGGCGTCCACGACCACACCGGTGCCCTTGCCCGCCGCGAGCACCGTCGCGTCGCCCTGTCCGACGTCGCACATCGCGAACCGCCAGCCCGGCGGCGGCCATCCCGTGATCACCCGGGTGAGCGGCGCCGGTTCGACCACGACCAGCAGGAGCAGCAACCCGCAGACACCGCACAGCCACGGATGCCTCAGCAGCCTTCGGCCGACCAGCACGAGGACCGCGAAGGCTACGGCGAGCAGCAGCGCCCCCGTCCAACTGCCCGGCCAGTCCACTCCCCCACCGGGCAGCGCCGCGCCGGTCCGGGCCACGTCGGCGATCCACCCGGCGGGCCAACTCGCGCCCCACGCAAGGACCTTGGCCACCGGCATCAGCACCGGTGCCGTCGCCAGTGCCGCGAAGCCCAGCACCGTGGCCGGTGCGACGGCGAGCTCCGCGAGCAGGTTGCACGGCACCGCCACCAGACTCACCCGCGCCGACAGCACGGCCACGACCGGCGAGCACAGCGCCTGCGCAGCGGCAGCGGCGGCCACCGCCTCGGCCAGCCGCGGGGGAACCCGGTGCCGCCGCAGCGTCTCGCACCAGCGTGGCGCGAGCGTGAGCAGGGCTCCGGTGGCCAGCACGGAGAGCAGGAAGCCGTAACTGCGGGCCAGCCACGGGTCGTACAGCACCAGGAGCAGTACGGCCGTCGCCAGCGCCGGGATCAGTGATCTACGGCGTCCGGTCGCCAGGGCGAGCAGTGCGACGGCGCCGCAGGCCGCGGCCCGCAACACGCTCGGGTCGGGCCGGCACACGACGACGAATCCGAGTGTGAGTACCCCGCCGAGCAACGCGGTCGCTCGGAGCGAGATCCCCAGGCGGGGTGCCAGACCTCGGCGTTCGACGCGCTGGGCGAGGCCGGGCGGTCCGATGAGGAGGGCGAGCAGGATGGTCAGGTTGCTTCCGGAGACGGCGAGGGTGTGCGCGAGGTCCGTCTCCTTGAAGGCCTCGTCCAACTCGGGTGTGATGCGCGCGGTGTCGCCGACGACCAGCCCCGGCAGCAGCGCCCGCGCGTCCGCAGGCAGGCCGTCGGTGGCCTCGCGCAGCCCGGCCCGCAACCGCCCCGCGAACCGCTGGGCTCCGGACGGCTTCCCCACCACCTCCGGCACCGGCTGGTTCCGCACCCGCAGCACGGCCGCGACCCGGTCCCCGCCGGTCAGAGAGGGCGCCAGCCTCGCGGTCACCCGCACCCGCGTGGACGGCAGCAGCCCCAGCCAGGGCGAATGCTCCGGGCCGGCAGCGCCCTCGACACCCCTGGCACCCCCAGCGGAGGAGCCCGGATCGACGATCAACAGCACCGGCGCCCGTGTCTCCACGACCGTCCCGTCCGTCTGCTCCACCCTCCGCACCTCGGCCTCGATCAGCACGGAGACCGGAGCCGCGTGATCCCCGCTGATCCGGGGCCGGGTCAACCGTGGATCGGAACCGACCTCCACCTCCGCGGTCACGGACGCGTACTGCCGCGCCAGCTCCGGCACCGGGCCACGGCGCAGATCCGCCCCGTGCAACCCGGCGGAGGCGGCGGCTGCCGCGATGGCGAGGAGCAGGGCGGCGATCGAGGCACGGGTCCAGGAGGCGAAAGCAAGGCTGCTGCCCACCCCGCCCCGCCTTCGCGCCAGCAGAAGCACGAGCCCCGCCACCAGGGCGGCGACCGCGACACCGGTGACCCAGGCCGGTGACGCGTCCAGCGCCAGCGCGGCTGTCGCCCAGGCGGCGAGCGCGGGCGGTACGAGCCGTAGGTCTGTCGGGCCTTCCTGGTGGGGGTGCGCGGCACCCCGCCGGTTCCCGGAGGAGGCATGCACGGCACGGCGGGACGCGTCGTCGTGGACGTGGGTCATGGCCGTACCAGATCCCGCAGATCGGCGAAGCGGCGGTCGCCGATGCCGTTGACCTGGCGCAGTTCGTCCACCGAGCGGAAACCGCCGTGCTGGGTGCGGTAGTCGATGATGTGCTGGGCCAGCACGGGGCCCACCCCCGGCAGGGTGTTGAGCTGGTCGGCAGTGGCCGTGTTGAGGGAGACCGGAGCCCCTGGAGCGGCCACCGCACCGGTGTCCGTTGTTCCTGCCGCACCACCCGCGCCGGGCACCGCCCCAGGGGCCGGTCCTCCGACGACCACTTGCTCCCCGTCCACAAGGAACCGAGCGAGGTTGAGCCTCTCGGTGTTCGTGCCGGAACGCACCCCACCCGCCGCCCGCAGCGCATCCGTCACCCGCGAACCGGCCGGGAGCCGATGAACCCCGGGTTTACGGACCTTGCCGCTGACATCCACGACGATCTCGGCGCCGGCGGCGCCAGCCGCACTCGATACACCCCGCGCCCCGGCCGAGGTACGCGACTCGGCCCCTTTGCCCGCGGTGCCGCCCCCTTCATCGCCGCCTGTCCCGTAAGGAGCCGCCGCCCGCACCACCTCCGGGGCCCGCACAGGCTGGGTCCGCCCGACCCAGAAGTGCTGTACGGCGAAGACCGCGGCCACCACGAACAGCACACCGAGCGCGACCACGCTCCGCCGCTCCAGCCCGCACCGCGTCTGCACCCACACCGGCATCCGCTCCCGCAGAGCCGACCCGGCCCGCTCGCGCCAGACCCCTACCGCGCGGCCGTCCCCGACATCGGCCTCCCCAACATCGCTGAAGTCTCCGACGTCTCCGGCCCTTGCAGGCCTCGCAGGCACCGCCGCCCCCTCGGCCCCTCCGACGTACGGGACGTCAGACTGCCTCCCAACACCCACCTGCGCTCCCACCCGGGCCGTCGCCCGGGCCGCCACCCACTCCCCCGGCGCCGGAACCCCCCGTTCCTCCCCCGGCGGCCCATGCCCCAACTCCCGCCGTTCCCCTACTCGTTCGGCGAAAAGGAGTTCCGCGCGTCGCCGGAGTTCGTCCGCCGAAGCCTGGCGTTGTGCCCGGCCTCGGGTCGGCGCGCGGCGATCGCGGGTGCGGCCGTCCGAGGACGGGGCGCGGCCCGGACCGCTGGTCGCGGTCGCTGTGTGTGAGCGTGATCGAAGTGCCATGCGCCGAGGATCGGACGTATCGCCACTTCGCGATGATCTTGTTCAATTCCGGGGGAGACGCGCCCAGTTGTGGATAACTCCGTCACCCACACGAGTTACCTACCCTGCCGATTACCGGCCCCGCCGAACACCCCGCACGCCACAAACGGCCACCGTCACCGCGGCGAAACCACAACCCCCAACAACCCGGGCCCGGTGTGCGCCCCGATCACCGCCCCGACCTCGCTCACATGGAGGTCGGCCAGTCCTGGCACCCGTACCCGAAGCCGCTCCGCGAGGGCCTCCGCGCGCTCCGGCGCGGAGAGATGGTGGACGGCGATGTCGACCTGCGCACTGCCCGCCCGGTCGGCCACGATCTCCTCGAGGCGGGCGATCGCCTTCGACGCCGTCCGGACCTTCTCCAGGGGTTCGATGCGTCCGCCCTCCAGCTGGAGCAGCGGCTTCACGGCGAGCGCGGAGCCCAGCAGGGCCTGGGCCGCGCCGATACGGCCGCCCCGGCGCAGATAGTCGAGGGTGTCGACGTAGAAGTAGGCGGAGGTGCCCGCGGCCCGTTTCTCCGCGGCCGTGACCGCCTCGTCCACCGTGCCGCCCGCCTCCGCCGTCTCGGCCGCGGCGAGTGCGCAGAAGCCGAGCGCCATCGCGATCATGCCGGTGTCCACGACCCGCACCGGCACCGGCGCCTCGCGGGCGGCGAGGACCGCCGCGTCGTAGGTGCCCGAGAGTTCGGCGGAGAGGTGGAGGGAGACGATGCCGGTGGCGCCGGACTCGGCGACCCTGCGGTAGGTCTCGGCGAAGAGCTGGGGGCTGGGCCGCGAGGTGGTGACCGGGTGCCGCTTCTGCAGGGCCAGGGCCAGGGAGCGGGTGGAGATCTCGGTGCCCTCTTCGAGTGCCTGGTCGCCGAGGACCACGGTCAGCGGCACCGCTGTGATGCCGTGGCGCTCCATCGTCAGCGGCGGCAGGTAGGCCGTTGAATCGGTGACGATCGCGACATGGCGGGACATGAGCTGGAGGTTACCTGCCGTAGCGGCCGGGCGGCAGTCCGACCCCTTTCACCTGGGCCGGAACCGGCCGGATCACACCGTGTCGCACGCTCGGACCGTACCTCCCGGTCAAGTCGTGCTCTCGGGGCGGGGTTTCTTCTGCCAGGGGTAGCTGGGACGCCGTCCCGGCGGGGTGATGGCGGAGGGGGCGGGCTCCTCGGCGGCGGGGCGGGAGCGCGGGGTCTCCGGCCATGTCTGGTGCGCCGTCGTGGCGTCGGCGGCCGGGGCGTCGGGCCACGGGGGCGGCGCGTGCTCCGACTTCGTCCAGTGCCGCAGGGCTCCTGCCTCCACGTCTATCTGGGCGCTCAGCGCGTCGAGGTCGTCCTCCGCGAAGCGGCCGGCGCGGTCGCGGGCGGCCCAGCGCAGTGAGTCGGCCGATTTCGTGATGCGCTCGGTGCGCTCGCGCAGGGCGGGCAGCCGCTCGGCGAGCATTCTGCGGTCCGGCTCGGACTCCAGTCGTTTGAGTTCGCCGTCGAGTTCACGGCCGTGTGCGCTGAGCCGCTCGAAGAGGCCGAGGGACTCCTTGAGCGACTCGTCCTCGGGCACCCCCGCGCGCAGCGCGTCCTGGGTCGCGCGCATCGATGTGCGCAGCGCGAGCCGCAGTTGGGCCACCTGTCCCTGGGGGCCGGGCTGGGCAAGGGACTTGGCGCGCAGGGTGTGGTCCTCGACCGTGCGCCGGGCCTGCGCGACCGTGCGGTCGACGCCTCGCTTGGCCGCGCCGACCGCCTTGACCGCCGCATAGCCGCCTGCGACCACGAACAGCAGGAAGAGAAGGGCGAAGACTGCGATCACGGCTTCCAACGCTCCTCCACCGGTTTCGGGCGGCACACGCCGCGCCGCTCTTCAACGGTAAACGCAACGGGCAGGTTCGGGGTTCCAAAAGAACCCCGAACCTGCCCGTAGGGGACTACCCCGAGGCGCTCGCCCCGAGCCCGTCGCAGGACCGCACGGAAGGCTACGCCGGAACGATGTTGACCAGCTTCGGCGCCCGCACGATGACCTTGCGAATGCCCGCGCCGTCCAGCGCGGCGACGACCTTCTCGTCGGCCAGCGCGACCTTCTCCAGTTCGGCGTCGGAGATCGTCGGAGGGACCTCCAGGCGCGCCTTGACCTTGCCCTTGACCTGTACGACGCAGGTCACGCTCTCGTCCACGACGTACGCCGGGTCGGCCACGGGGAAGTCCTGGTGGACCACCGTGTCGGTGCGGCCCAGCTTGCGCCACAGTTCCTCGGCGACGTGCGGGGCCAGCGGTGCGATCAGCAGGACCAGGGACTCGGCGACGGAACGCGGCACCGCCCCGCCCGCCTTGGTCAGCTGGTTGTTCAGCTCGGTGATCTTGGCGATGGCCGTGTTGAAGCGCAGCCCCTGCAGGTCCTGGCGGACGCCGTCGATCGCCTTGTGCAGGGCACGCAGCGTCTCCTCGTCGGGCTCCGTGTCGACGACCGTGACCTCGCCGGTCGTCTCGTCGACGACGTTGCGCCACAGCCGCTGCAGCAGCCGGTACTGGCCCACCACCGCGCGCGTGTCCCACGGCCGGGAGACGTCCAGGGGGCCCATGGCCATCTCGTACAGGCGCAGGGTGTCGGCGCCGTACTCCTCGCAGATCTCGTCCGGAGTGACCGCGTTCTTCAGGGACTTGCCCATCTTGCCCAGCAGCCGGGAGACCTTCTCGCCCTGGTAGTAGTACTCGCCGCCCAGTTCCTCGACCTCGGCGGCGGGCACCGGGAAGCCGCGGCCGTCCCGGTAGACGTAGGCCTGGATCATGCCCTGGTTGAACAGCTTGTGGAACGGCTCCGGGGACGAGATGTGCCCCAGGTCGAACAGCACCTTGGACCAGAACCGGGCGTACAGCAGGTGCAGTACGGCGTGCTCGGCGCCGCCGACGTACAGGTCGACTCCGCCGTGCCGCATGCCCGCGCGGGGGCCCATCCAGTACTGCTCGATGGCCGGGTCGACCAGCTTCTCGTCGTTGTGCGGGTCCAGGTAGCGCAGCTCGTACCAGCAGGAACCGGCCCAGTTGGGCATGGTGTTGGTCTCGCGGCGGTACTTCCGGGGGCCGCGTCCATCACCCAGGTCCAGGGTGACGTTCACCCAGTCCTCGTTGCGGGACAGGGGCGTCTCCGGGGACGTGTTGGCGTCGTCCGGGTCGAAGGTGCGCGGCGAGTAGTCCTCGACCTCCGGCAGCTCCAGGGGCAGCATCGACTCGGGCAGCGAGTGGGCGACGCCGTCCTCGTCGTAGACGATCGGGAAGGGCTCGCCCCAGTAGCGCTGGCGGCTGAACAGCCAGTCGCGCAGGCGGAAGTTGACGGTGCCCTCGCCGATGCCCTTGCGGGCCAGCCACTCCGTGATGCGGGCCTTGGCCTCGGCGACGGGCAGGCCGTCCAGGGAGATGTCGTCGTTCGAGGAGTTGATGATCTTCGCGTCGTAGGACCCGAAGGCGTTCTCCCATGTCGACGTGTCGGTGCCGCGGCCGTCGGTGGGCTCGACGATGCAGGTGATCGGCAGCTCGAAGGCGCGCGCGAAGTCGAAGTCGCGCTGGTCGCCCGCCGGGACGGCCATGATCGCGCCGGTGCCGTAGCCCATCAGTACGTAGTCGGCGATGAAGACGGGGATCCGGTCGCCGTTGACCGGGTTGGTGGCGAACGCGCCGGTGAAGACACCGGTCTTGTCCTTGGCCTCGGCCTGCCGCTCCACGTCGGACTTGGTGCCGGCCTGCGCGCGGTAGGCGGCGACGGCCTCCACCGGGGTGGCGTGAGAGCCGGTCCACACGTCGTGGGTGCCCTCGGGCCAGGTGGCCGGGGTGAACTTGTCGACCAGCGGGTGTTCGGGCGCCAGCACCATGTAGGTCGCGCCGAACAGGGTGTCGGGGCGGGTGGTGAAGACGGTGATGTTCTCGCCGTCGACGGGGAAGTCGACGCGGGCGCCCTCGGAGCGGCCGATCCAGTTGCGCTGCTGCAGCTTGATGGCCTCGGGCCAGTCCAGCTCCTCCAGGTCGGACAGCAGCCGGTCGGCGTAGGCGGTGATGCGCATGTTCCACTGGCGCAGCTTGGCCTTGAAGACGGGGAAGTTGCCGCGCTCGGAGCGGCCGTCGGCGGTGACCTCCTCGTTGGCCAGGACCGTGCCCAGGCCGGGGCACCAGTTGACGGGCGCGTCGGAGGCGTAGGCCAGGCGGAACTCGCTCAGGACGTCGGCGCGTTCGGTGGCGGTCAGCTCCGGCCACGCGCGCGTGTGGCCCGGTACGGCGCGCTCACCGGACTCGAACTGGGCGATCAGCTCGGCGATCGGGCGGGCCTTGTCGGCCTCGTCGTCGTACCAGGAGTTGAAGATCTGCAGGAAGATCCACTGGGTCCACTTGTAGTACTCCGGGTCGATCGTGGCGAACGACCGGCGCTTGTCGTGGCCCAGGCCCAGGGCGCGCAGCTGGACCTTCATGTTCTCGATGTTGGCCTCGGTGGACACGCGCGGGTGCGTGCCGGTCTGCACGGCGTACTGCTCGGCGGGCAGGCCGAAGGCGTCGAAGCCCAGGGTGTGCAGCACGTTGTGACCGGTCATCCGCTGGAACCGGGCGAACACATCGGTGGCGATGTAGCCCAGGGGGTGGCCGACGTGCAGGCCCGCACCGGAGGGGTACGGGAACATGTCCATGATGAACTTCTTGGGGCGGGCGACCAGCTCGGGGTCGCCGGCCAGGTCACCGCTCGGGTTCGGGGCCTCGTAGGTGCCCTCGGCGTCCCAGAAGTCCTGCCAGCGTGCCTCGATGTCCGCGGCCATGGCGGCCGTGTAGCGGTGCGGCGCGACCACCTCGGCGGCGGCAGCGGGGTTCGTCTCGCTCATGATCCTCAAAGCTCCATCGATCGTCTCTGCCAGCGGCTGCGACATTCAAGAAACGAAAAATCCCCTCGCACAGGAGGGGACGCCGCGCCGATTCCGACCTCACCGTTCACCGGTGGTCGGGACTGATCAGCGCGGCTCGCTAAGCAGAAGGCGTACGGCACGCATGGCATGAGGGTACCGCAGGGCTTGAGCACAACGCGACGCGCTTCCGTATCACCCTTGGCACCCTGACCACACCGGCCTGCACTGAACCAAGTTCAAGGACTACCTTCGCGTACCACCCACTACGGGACATCACAGCAAGCGCATTGTCGTTTGATAACAACGCAATAACTCAAACCTCGTACCCACCGGTATGGAGCCACTTAGAGTTCGGCAGCGGGACCGCTTTCCCGATACTGCTCGGAGTTGCCCCCATGAACCCTCGTCGTAGTACCAGTTCGCTCCCCAAGCCGGGCCGTTCGGCCTATGGCGTGGTGAGCCTCGTCGTCCTGCTCTTCATACCCGTGTTCGTGCTGCTCGGAGGCAGCCAGGTACAGGACTTCCTCAACTTCGGTGCGGGCGTTCTCTCGCTCGTGTCGCTCACCTGCTCGGTCATCTGGGGCCTCGTCGCCCAGGACCGGGTCGTCCTCAACATCCGCCAGCGGATCGTGGCCCAGGGCATCCACCGGGTGACCGCCGTCGGCTCGATCGCGTTCCTCGTGATTCACATCACGGTGAAGCTGGCACTCGACCACACCGTCCTGATCGCCGCGCTGATCCCGTTCAGCCTCGGCGTGAAGGGCAGCGCCGGGCTCATCGGCCTCGGCTCCCTGGCCGGCCTGCTCATGATCTTCGTGGGCATCACCGGCGCCCTGCGCAACCAGTTCGCGTCCCCGGCGCCGGTGGCCGCCCGCTGGCGCGCGATGCACATGCTGGCCTACCCGGCCTGGTGCGCGGCGCTGGTCCACGGCCTGTTCGCGGGCCGCGCGGCGAAGCCGTTCTTCATGATCTCGTACGAGCTGTGCCTGGTCGGGGTCGCCGCGGCCCTCGCCCTGCGCTCGGCGCCCCGCTCGTTCAAGCGGAAGTTCGCCGACAGGGTCGCCATGCTCCTGGGCAACGAGGAGCGGCCCGGCCTCGACGATCTCGACGCGAGCCGGGGCCGTGTGGCCGAGTCCGCGCTGCCGGGCTTCGAGAAGCGCGAGAGCCGGCGGCCGGCCCAGCCCTCGTTCACCGAGACCGGGTCGATGCCGCGCGTGGACCCCGCCGCCGCATACGAGACGAGGTCCATGACCCCGGCGGCCGACACGAACGGTTTCGCGGCGGCCTACCGCACCGCCACACCGGAGTCCACCGGTCAGATGCCGTACGTCACCGACCAGACCTCCCGCATGAACGTGCCTATGGACATGCAGAACACGCAGGCGGTCCCGCGCGCGGACAGCGGCGGCAGCACCTCGGGCAGCTGGCCGATCCCGTCGCCGCCGCCGGTCGGCGAGGCGCCCCCGTCGGCCTACGACCCGCTCCAGGACACCGGATACAACATCCCGACGTACAACAACAATTCGGGCGCGGGCGGGTACGGCGAGGGATATGTGTACCCCACCGGTGAGTCGAACGGGGCCTCCGATACGTACAACTCTGGTGACACGTACAACAGCGGTCCCGCCACTGATCAAACGCCCAACGCTTCGTACGACTTCGACGCGCAGGGCGGCTCGGGCGAACCTTGGAACACGCCTTCCGGAGGCTATAGGTGAACGAGGCCCTGCCCGACGTCCCAGAAGTCCGCGTCGTCGGGCTTCCGCAGCTCACGTCGGGCTTCGACCTTGTCGAGAGACTCGACCTGCCCATGCACCTCAAGGTGCACGGGCCGCTCGAACCCATGGGCGGGGAGCAGCTCGCGAAGCTCTCCGAGGCGATCAACCTGAAGGGCCGCGGAGGCGCGGGCTTCCCCTTCCACAAAAAGCTGCGGTCGGTCGCCGAAGCGGCGATCAAACGCGGTGTACGGCCGGTCGTCGTCGTCAACGGCAGTGAGGACGAACCCGCCTGCCGCAAGGACACGGTGCTCATCAACCGTGCCCCGCACCTCATCCTGGACGGCGCCCTGCTGGTCGCCGAGGCCCTGGGTGCCCGCACGCTCGTGGTGGGGGTCACCCGTGAGTCGACACAGCGCTCCATGGAGGCCGCGCTCTCCGAACGCGGCCTGAGCAACACCCGCCGCTCGGCACTGAAGGCGTTCGTCCAGCGCAACCCGGTCCGCATGGTCACCGGCGCCGCCGCGTCGCTGATCCGCTCCATCGACGGCGGCCCGGCGATCCCGCCCGGCCGCAAGGTCAGCGCCTCCCAGAACGGCGTCGGCGGCGCCCCGACCCTGCTCTCCAACGCCGAGACCTTCGCCCAACTCGCCATCGCCGCCCGCATCGGCCCCGAGCGCTACGGCAACACCGGCCTCTACGACGAGCCCGGCACCGTCATGCTCACGGTCTCCGGGGCGGTCGCGCGCCCCATGGTGCTTGAGGTCCCCACGGGTGTGCCGCTGCGCTACGTCCTTCAGCTGGCCGGCGCCCCGCCGGTCCCCCAGGGTGTGCTGACGGGTGGTTACCACGGCAAGTGGATCGACGCGGCGACGGTCAACGAGGCGATCGTCTCCCGCAACTCCCTGGACGCGGTGGGCGGTGCGCTCGGCGCGGGCGCCATCATGCCGATCACCCAGGAGACCTGCCCCCTGGGCGAGTCACTTCGTGTGGCCCAGTGGCTGGCCGACGAGAGCGCGGGACAGTGCGGTCCCTGCTACCTCGGTCTGCCCGCCGCCGCGCGCGGCATGGAGGACATCCTCAACGGCGGCGGCCCGGCCGCCCTGGAGGCGCTGAAGCAGGTCGCCAAGGCCGTGAAGCGGCGCGGCGCGTGCTCGCACCCGGACGGTTCCGCGATGTTCCTGGAATCGACCATCAAGGCGTTCACGGACGACCTCGCCGCCCATGTCCTCGGAAACGGCTGCGGAAGGCCCGTGGAGGGCGTTCTGCCGCTCTTCGAGGGCGGCCAGCTCCCCGCGGGCATCACGAGCGGCGCGGAGGCCGAGGACAACGGTCCCAGCCGTCAGAAGATCTACGTCGACTGGACGCTGTGCCGGGGCCACGGTCTGTGCGCGGACATCCTCCCGGAGGTCTTCGAACTCGGCGCCGACGGCTTCCCCACCGTCGCGCAGGCCCAGGTGCCGCGTTACGCGGAGGCGAAGGCGCTCCGCGCGGTGCGCCGCTGCCCGGCGCTGGCCCTGCGCCTGGAGGAGGAGACGGCCAGGGACAAGGGTCCGTCCCGCAACCTCCCGGTCCTCTCCCAGGGCCGCGGCCGGCGCGCACTGGGCCGCTGAGCACACGGACGACGGGTCGCCTTCTTCTTAAGAAGGGGCGGCCCGCCGCTCCACGACCTGCGCCAACTCCCCCTGAAGACACCGAAGGCGGGTCATCCTGTGGGATGACCCGCCTTCGACTCCTGTGGAGCTAAGGAGAATTGAACTCCTGACCTCCTGCATGCCATGCAGGCGCTCTACCAACTGAGCTATAGCCCCTTGCGGTGTGCTACCGGGTCTCCCCGGCGGCGACGCCAACATTACCGGGCGACCCGGTGGACCACCAAATCGTTTCCGTCGCCGTGATCGTGCCCCTGATCGCCGGGACCTCCTCGCGGGGCCCCGGCCGGAGTCAAGCGGTGACGAACGAATAGAACCGTTTCAACGTGCAGTGCTCCTCGAGGAGTCGGCCGTAGATCGGCTCGCCCTCGAGTTCGCGGTACGTCTCGATCGGATCGCCTTTTATGATCAGCGCCCGCGCGCACTCCTCGCACCAGTACTGGTAGTCGGGATTCACCGGTTCCATGTCACGGACGATCGGCGTCCCACTGCCGCACCAGTCGCACTTTCGCCTGTGTGCACCCATCGATCAGCTCCAGCTGTGGCCGCAGGCCGTGCACACGTAGGAAACTCCGCCGTTGTCACCGAGGACTTGGGCCACGTGGGCGGAACCGCAGGAAGGGCAGCTCAGGCGGGTGATCGTATCTCGTATCAACGCCGCATCGAAGAGGTGGTCGACCTCCTCGATGATGCTCGCAGGCATCGCTACTCCCTCCCGTCGGGCCGCGCCCCCTTCCGGCCGTTTGATTCTGCCACGGCCGGACCAATACGGTCAGCGACGCCTTAGTACCAGTCCGGACACGGCACCCACCGCGGCCGTCCCCGCCAGCGCGAACATGCACGCCAAAAGCGCCTTCGCAGAGGTATACGCCCCCGGGGCCCCAAGTGACTCAAGCCGGTTCAAGAACAGTGTGCCGAAAACCGCGACCCCGAGCAGCTGACCCAGTTGCGCGACCGAGGAGAGCAGACCGCTGGCGTCCGCCGCGTCCTCGGGCCGCACGGTGGCCAGGGCCCGGGTCAGCGTCGGACCGAAGGCGAGCGCGAGCCCGGCCCCCACGCCAACGTACGCCACGTACAGTACGGCCCCGCCGCGATCGCCGCCTTCGAACGCGAGACCGACTCCCACGACGGACGGCATCGTGATCACGAACCCGAGCGGGGTCAGCGCCCGCTGCCAGGCCGCCGGCCACCTGCGCCAGGTGAGACCGACCACCCCGAAGACGACCGCCGTCGGTGCGAAGGTGAGGCCGGCGCGCAACGCGCTGAATCCGAGGCCCCCTTGGACGTGCAGAGTGAGCGCGAACAGGAAACCGCCGTTGACGGCCATGACCGCCAGGATCCGGAAGACGGCGAGACCCATGCCCGGGTGACGCAGCACACGCGGTGCGATCAACGGGGCGCCACCGCGCCGCGCGAGCCGGGACTCGTACCCGCAGAACGACGCGAAGAGCACCGCCGCCGCGACCAGCGACAGCCACGACCACAGCGGCCAGTCCTCCTCCTGCCCGAGCACCAGCGGCACCGTCAGCAGCGAGACGGACGAGGCGAGCAGCACCAGCCCCGGCAGGTCCAGGGCCCGCACCCGCTCGGGTTCCGACCGGCCGTCCTTCGGCAGCAGGCGCCTGCCGACGAGCAGAAGTACGACGCCCACGGGCACGTTGACCAGGAACACCGGCCGCCAGCCGGTGCCGAACAGGTCGGCGCTGACGAGCACGCCGCCGACGATCTGCCCGGCCGCGGCGCCGACGGCGATGACCGCCGCGTACATGCCGAGCGCCCGCACCCGGGCCTCGCCGAGGAAGTTGCGCTGGATGAGGCTGAGCACCTGCGGGATCATCAGCGCCGAACCGGAGCCCTGGACCAGACGGAACACGATCAGCTCGGTGGAGCCCTGAGCCAGGCCGCAGGCGAGCGAGGCGGCGGTGAAGAGGGCGAGCCCGGCGAGGTGGACCCGGGCGTGGCCGAGCCGGTCGCCGAGCCGTGCGCCGGTGATGAGCAGGACCGAGTACGTGATGGTGTAGCCGGCGACGACCAGCTGCAAGTCGGCGCCGGACGCGTGGAGTTCGGTGCCGATGGTGGGAGCGGCGACGTTCACGATGAACACGTCGAGCAGGGCCATGAACTGGGCCGCCAGCAGGAGCGCGAGCAGCGGTCCGCGGCGATTGTCAGTGCCGGGGGCTTTACTTGTGGCAGGACTTGGAACGGGTGCGGAATCCGGTCCCGTCAAGGGTGTTGTCGTCATGCCGTCGAGCGTGGGGGCGCTCCGGTACGGGTGCCGAGAGCCCGCTGATGCTGGTACTGGCAGCACCTGGCGGGGAGCAAGTCGGGCGTCGAGTATGGGGGATGTGACGTATGGGGGATGTGACGATGGGGACGACACAGCGCCGCCGACCTGAGCTGGCCTCGTTTCTGCGCAGCAGGCGCGCCAGGGTGACACCGCACGACGTCGGCATGCCTCCGGGTTTCCGTCGGCGTACGCCGGGGCTGCGCCGCGAGGAGGTCGCCCAGCTCTCCGGCGTGGGGGTCACCTGGTACACCTGGCTCGAACAGGGGCGCCCGATCAATGCCTCCGCGCAGGTCCTGGACGCCGTGGCGCGCACCCTCCGGCTCGACGCGCCGGAGCGGGAGCATCTGTACCACCTGGCCGAGGTGCCGTACGCGCATCCTCCGGAAGTGATCACACAGTCGGTGGGCCCGGAGATACAGGGCATCCTCGACGCCCTCGATCCGCGCCCGGCGGTGGTCTACAACGCGCGGTACGACATCCTCGCCACCAACGCCCCCTACCGGACGGTGTTCTGGCTGGAGCCGCTGTCGCCGGGCCCGATGCCCAACGCGCTGTGGAAGCTGTTCACGGTGCCGGAGGAGGAGTGTCCGCTGCTGTACCGGGAGACGGAGCTGCCGGTGATGGTGGCGACGCTGCGCTCGGCCTACGGAGTGCATACGGGCGAGCCCGTCTGGGAGGACTTCATACGCGGGCTGTCGGCGGCGAGCCCGCTCTTCAGGCGACTGTGGGAGAGCGGGGACGTGGCGGAGCCGGGGCGGCGGGTGAAGACGTTCCGGCACACGGAGGTGGGCGAGATGCGGATGACGTCGGTGTCGCTGTCGGTCAACGGCATGCCGGAGTGCCGGATCGTGGTCTACACCCCGGCCGACGAGGAGACCCGACTGCGTGCGGCGGCGCTGACAGGGACGAAAAAATCCCGCCCCTGAAAGGGACGGGATCTCATCGATTCAATCGCGGACGACTCTCGATCCTTGACAACTCAAGAGTGTCGACTGTGGAGCTAAGGAGAATTGAACTCCTGACCTCCTGCATGCCATGCAGGCGCTCTACCAACTGAGCTATAGCCCCTTGCGTTCTTCCCGCTCGGCGGGCGAACAAGAAGAACTTTAGCCTGCGACCTGCCGGAAAGTGAAATCCGGGGTCGGGGCCCTGGAGGGCCGCTCAGTCGTCGTCGCCGAGCACCGGTTCCGGGAGCGTGCCGGCGTTGTGTTCCAGCAGGCGCCAGCCGCGGGCGCCCTCGCCGAGCACGGACCAGCAACAGTTGGAGAGGCCGCCGAGACTCTCCCAGTGCGGGGACTCCAGACTGAGGAGCCGTCCGATGGTGGTGCGGATCGTGCCGCCGTGGCTGACCACCACGAGGGTGCCGTCCTCGGGCAGCTTCTCGGCGTGCCGCAGCACGACGGGGGCGGCCCGGTCGGCGACCTCGGTCTCCAGTTCGCCGCCGCCGCGGCGCACCGGCTCCCCGCGCTTCCACGCGGCGTACTCGTCGCCGTGGCGGGCGATGATCTCCTCGTGCGTCAGCCCCTGCCAGACGCCCGCGTAGGTCTCCCGCAGGCCCTCGTCGTGGGTGACGTCGAGGTCGGCGAGGGCGGCCAGCTCGGCGGCCGTGTTCGCCGCCCGCTTCAGGTCGGAGGCGACGATCGCGTCGGGCTTGAGGGAGGCCAGCAGCCGGGCGGCCCTGCGGGCCTGGCCGATGCCGGTCTCGGTGAGCTCGACGTCCGTGGTGCCCTGGAAGCGGCGCTCCACGTTCCAAGCGGTCTGGCCGTGCCGCCACAGGATGACGCGGCGGCCCCGGCCCGCCTTGCGGCCGTCCGTGCCGGCGCTCACCGCACCTCCCCGAACTCGGAGGCGTCCTCCTCGGCCTGCAGCTTGGCGTGCTCGGCGGCCTTGCCGCGGGTCTGCTTGGCGTCGGCGGGGAGGTCCAGCTCGGGGCAGTCCTTCCACAGCCGCTCCAGGGCGTAGAAGACGCGCTCCTCGCTGTGCTGGACGTGGACGACGATGTCGACGTAGTCGAGCAGGATCCAGCGGGCGTCACGGTCGCCCTCGCGGCGCACCGGCTTGGCGCCGAGCTCCTTGCTGAGCCGCTCCTCGATCTCGTCGACGATCGACTTGACCTGACGGTCGTTGGGAGCGGAGGCCAGCAGGAAGGCGTCCGTGATCGACAGCACGTCGCTGACGTCGTAGGCGATGATGTCGTGCGCGAGCTTGTCGGCGGCCGCCTGGGCGGCGGCGGAGATGAGCTCGATGGAGCGGTCAGTGGCGGTCACTACGCGGCTTTCGGTCGGCGGTCAACAGACCTCAAGGGTCTCACGGACCGCGGACGGCACCCCACGTGAATGACGGATCACGCCCCGGACGTCGGCCCGGACACCGGCTCCGGCCTCCGGGGCGTGCTCTCCGTCACAGCTACTGCGCCTTACCGCCACTGCGCCCTCGTCATGAGGACGACGACGGCTTGTAGTCCTCTCCGAGTACGACCGAGACGTCCGCGTTCGCGGCGACCGTGCCCTTGGTCACGGTGCTGGTGGGCAGGCCCAGGGTCTTGGCGACCTCGGTGGCGTTCTCCTTGTCGGCCGCGTCGGAGTACGTGATCTTGGACTTGGCCGAGGCTGCGGACGCCGTGCCCGCCTCCAGGAAGGTGAAGCCGCCGTTGAGGAGGACGACGCGGGCCTTCTCGGTGTCGTCCTTGACGCCGGTGGCGTTCTGGACGGCGACCCGGACCGCGGAACCCTCGTCGGGGCTCTTAGCGGTGCCGCCCAGGACGTCCTTGACGACACTGGCGGAGGCCTGCGCGGTCAGGGTGCCGTCGTTCTGGACGGGCAGCAGGGCCGTCTTGTAGTCGCCGCCCTTGGCGAGGTCGGCGAGCTTGGCGAGGAAGGTGCCGAGGTCCTTGTCGGTGAGGGGCGGGTCCAGGATCTGGGCCAGGGTCTGCACGGTGGTGGTCGCCGCCGTCGGGTCCGAGGTCAGCTGGCGCAGCACACCCTGCATGACCTGCCCGAACCGCTCCAGCTGGGTGTTCTGGGACTCGCCGGAGGCACGGTAGGTGGCGTAGGCGACGGCCATCTTGCCGCTGAGGGTCTGGTCCTTGCCCTTGTGGACGAGGGGCGCGGCGCCCTTCTTCGTGGCGGCCGGGTCGGGCACGTCGGTGTTGGTTTCGATGTCGATGTTGCCGACGAGGTCGACCAGGTTCTGCAGGTAGGGGGTGTCGAGGCGCCAGGTGCCCTCGATGTCGGTGCCGAGGACCGTGTTGAGCTGGTCGACGGTCCCGGAGGTGCCGTCGTCGTCGACCGACTTGGCCAGCGTCGTCGTGTTGCCGTCGTCGTCCGTGAGGGCGAGCGAGTTGGGCAGCAGCACGGTGGTCCCCTGCTTGAGGGTGGTGTTGTCGACGAGCAGCACCGAGGAGGTGCCGCCCTTCGCGGTGTTGTGCAGGTGGACCACGATCACATCGCGGTTCTGGGCGCTCGCGGCCGTCGTGGTGCCGGACTTCGAGGCGGACGAGGAGACCCCGGGGAGCTTCCCGGCGTACCAGAGGTAGCCGACGCCGCCGGACACGACCAGCGCCAGGGCCACGACGAGGGCGACCATGCGGCCACGGGCGCGGCGCTTGGCCTCCTCGCGGCGTTCGGTGCGGTTCTCGGTGAAGTTCAGCCAGTCGATGACGTCCTCGGAGTCGTCGGTCGGCTCCTCCACGAAGGCGAACTGCTCGGTGCGGTAGTCCCGTTCACCCGTCTCCGGGGTCTTCGGGGCTTCCGTCTTCTCGGCCGGGCCGCCCTGCTGCGGGATGTAGGCGGTCTGCTCGGCGACCCGGGGCTGCTGTCCGCTGGTCGCGGTCTGCCCGTAGGGGTCGTAGGCCGTCGTCGTCCCGGTGGCGTACGGGTCGTAGCCGGACTGGGGCGCCTGCCGGCTGTCGTAGGCCTGCTGCGCGCCCGTGTCGTAGTCGGGCGTCTGCTGCTGGGTGCCGGTCGCGTACGGGTCGTAGGCGTAGCCCTGCTGTTGCTGCTGCCCGTACGGGTCGTACGGCTGTTGCTGCGGGGGCTGTTGGGTCTGCTGGGCCGGGACCTGGCGGTAGACAGGCTGGTTGTACTCGTCGTAGCCGACGAGCTCGTACTGGTCGCCGCCGTACCCGGCGTCGTATCGGTCGTTCACCGGTGCCCCTCTCGGCTCACTCGCCGCGGTACAGCTCGCGCTTGTCGATGTAGCGCACGACTCCGTCGGGCACCAGGTACCAGACCGGGTCACCCTTGGCGACTCTCGCACGGCAGTCTGTGGAGGAGATGGCCAGCGCGGGAACCTCGACCAGCGAGACACCGCCCTCGGGGAGGCCCGGGTCGGTCAGTGTGTGGCCGGGCCGGGTGACCCCGATGAAGTGCGCGAGGGAGAACAGTTCCTCCGCGTCCCGCCAGGTGAGGATCGCGCCGAGGGCGTCGGCGCCGGTGATGAAGAAGAGGTCCGCGTCGGGGTTGAGCGCGCGCAGGTCGCGCAGGGTGTCCGTGGTGTAGGTGGGGCCACCGCGGTCGATGTCGATACGACTCACCGAGAACTGCGGGTTCTCGGCGGTCGCGATCACCGTCATCAGGTAGCGGTCCTCGGCCAGGGCCACCTTGCGGTCGGTCTTCTGCCACGGCTGGCCGGTCGGGACGAACACCACCTCGTCCAGGTGGAACTGCGCGGCGACCTCACTGGCCGCCACGAGGTGTCCGTGGTGGATCGGGTCGAACGTTCCGCCCATGACGCCGAGACGGCGCTTGCCGGGGCTCGACGGGCCGTTGTTGCGCGGGCCGTTCACCATTCGGTTCTCCGTGCCGCGCGTCGTGTCGTTCGCCGGACCGGTAGGCATGTCCTGCTCTCCCATGCGTGCAGACCCTACCGGCCCGGTGTGAAGGCCCCGGGACCCGTCCGGTGGACAGAAGGGACAGACCCTAGCGGTCGCGGTTGAAGCGGGTGGTGATCCACAGCAGCAGCAGCAGGACGATGAACGCGCCGCCACCGGTGATGATCGGCTGGAGGCTCTCGTGGTTGCCTCCGCCCTCCCCCTCGGCGGCGAGGGTGACCAACTGGGCAGCAGTGCCGTGGAAGCTCATCTTCAGCAGAACCTATCCGGTGGGCGGGATAAAGATGTCGGCCCATGGTATGCGGGCATCCCGGCGGCGATCACGCCGACTCCGCCATTGGGAACCGGACATGGGTGTCGGCAGGGAACTCGACGGGCGTCTCAGTCGTCCTTCTGTTTGTACCCGCGCAGCAGGAACCACGCGGTCAGGATGCAGCCGAAGAACATGACGATCAGTACGACCTTGAGCAGGTCCCCCGATCCTTGCCGGGGGGCGGCGTTCGCGGCCTCTGCGAGCCAGGCGGCTGCGGAATGGGGCTCCATGCGTTGACTCCTTCGCTGTACTGCCCGTCCACGGTATCTCCGCCTAGGCTGGGCTCTGCTTCGGGGGCACTCAGCGCACACAGACGCACATGGGGGACCACATGTCCGAAGACGGCCACGAGCAGAACGCGCACGAGAACGTGCCGAGCAGGCAGCGCAGGCGCTTCCCGGGGATCTCCTCGCGCGCGTACGAGCACCCGGCCGACCGCTCCGCCCTGGTGGCGCTGCGCAAGCTGAGCGGATTCGACACGGTGTTCAAGGCGCTCAGCGGGCTGCTGCCCGAGCGCAGTCTGCGCCTGCTGTTCCTGTCCGACTCGGTGCGGGTGTCGGACCAGCAGTTCTCGCACCTCAACGACATGCTGCGGGACGCCTGTTACATCCTGGACCTGGAGAAGGTCCCGCCGATGTACGTCACCCAGGACCCGCAGCCCAACGCGATGTGCATCGGCCTGGACGAGCCGATCATCGTCGTCACCACCGGCCTGGTCGAGCTGCTCGACGAGGAGGAGATGCGGGCGGTCGTCGGCCACGAGGTGGGCCACGCCCTGTCCGGCCACTCCGTGTACCGCACGATCCTGCTGTTCCTGACCAGCCTGGCGCTGAAGGTCGCCTGGATCCCGCTGGGCAACCTCGCGATCCTGGCGATCGTGACGGCGCTGCGCGAGTGGTTCCGCAAGTCGGAGCTGTCCGCCGACCGCGCGGGTCTGCTGGTCGGCCAGGACCTGCGGGCCTCGATGCGCGGCCTGATGAAGATCGCGGGCGGCAACCACCTGCACGAGATGAACGTGGACGCCTTCCTCAAGCAGGCCGAGGAGTTCGAGTCGGGCGGCGACCTGCGCGACTCGGTGCTGAAGATCCTGAACGTACTGCCCCGCTCCCACCCCTTCACCACGGTCCGGGCGGCCGAGCTGAAGAAGTGGGCCGAGTCCCGCGACTACCAGCGGATCATGGACGGGCACTACCCGCGGCGCAGCGAGGACAAGGACACCTCGGTCACGGACTCGTTCCGCGAGTCCGCGGCGAGCTACGCCGGCAACGTCAAGAGCTCCAAGGACCCGCTGATGAAGCTGGTCAGCGACATCGCCGGCGGCGCGGGCGACCTGGGCGGCCGGGTGCGGCGCGGCTTCGGCGGCTTCGCGAGCTCGACCCCGCAGGACGGACCGCCGACCGAATCGGCCAACGGCACCGAGCAGCCGCCCACGGACACCCCGCCGCGCGACGAGGACTGACCCGGCCGATACACACCGGCCTCATACCTGCGGCGGCCTCGCACAGCCGTGGCTGAACGGCTTTCACACCTTCGGTTGTGCGCCGGCCGCCAGTGAGCCGCACAGGGCCGTGGCGCCGCCCGTGGCGAACGGGTCGGTGCCGGCCGGGCCGCCCGCCTTGGCGGTCTGGCCGGCGAGCAGGGGCCGCAGATAGGTGACGGAGTCCTCGGCGCAGGACAGCGGTCCGGCCTGGACGTAGGAGGCGACGATCTGGGCCTGGTCCATGCGCAGGTCGTCGCGGTCGAAGCGGAACTGGAGCTCGCGGCGGACGGTGAACAGGGATGCCTGGGCCTTGTCGCCGGAGCCGGTCGGCCGGAGCGCGTAGACGAAGGTTCCGTCGGCGGTGACCTCAAGGGTGGACGAGTCGACCTCGGCGGCCTGCAGGGTGCCCTGGACGCGGATCTTGCGGTCGGCCAGTTCGGCGCGTGATGGATCGAAGCGAACCAGCCATCCGGTGGACTCGTGCCGGCCGTCGGCGGCCGGGTGCTCGAAGCTCTGGTCGAACTGGTCGAGCTGGTCGGGATCGACGAGGACACGCGCGGGGCGGATCTGTCCGCCGGTGAGCACGGCCGGGTAGAGCGAGGACTCGACGATGTAGTCCTTGGCGGTGCTCAGGGCGGCCACGACCTGGCTGTCCGAGAAGTGCTCGGTGCGCCGCGCGGCCGGCAGCGGTATGCCGTCGCCGCCGACGTCGAACTGCGCGGCGGGGCTGTGCGCGAAGAGATATTCGGCGTCGGCCGCCCCCGGCACCTTGCCCTGGGGGGACAGCGGGATGACGGTCATCCGCAGCGGCTCGGCGGGCTGCTGGGCCGTGGGGGTCGTGTAGGGGTGCCGTACGCCCATGTAGATCGCGGTGCCGAAGGCGACGGCGATCAGCATGACCAGGATCAGGGCCTGGCGGGAGAGGCCGCGGCGCAGGGCCGGGCGGCGGCGGACGGCGGGGGCGTGGTCGGCCATGCGCTCCTGCGCGGAGAACTCCTGGAGCCGGGCAGCACGGACGAACGACTCGTCGAACACGACGGATCGGTACTCGTCCTCACCACCCCCGGGAGCGCCCTCGGGCGTCCCTTCAGGTGGGTCTCCTGGACCGCCCATACTTTCAGAGTAGGTCTCCGGAGCCTCAGGTAAACGCCCTGGTACACGACAAGTTCTGACAGGTTCTCACCGACCCGGTCACAGCTCGCTCAGGGCGTGCGCGGTGCGGCCGACAGTGGTGGCTGGGAGTTGTCCGCGGAGACGGAGGGTGCCGCCCCCGTGCCCTGTTCCACGCCGGTGGAGGCCGGGGGCGGGACGCGGTCCCTGCTGCCCGAGGACGCGCCGCGGTAGACCGCCGAGAAGGCCAGGGCGACCATGCCTATGCCCATCACCAGGGCGAGCAGCCAGGCGACGGGGCGGTGCCAGCGGACCTGTTTGCCGTACGTTCCCGGGGCGCCGTAGCGGCCTTCGACGAGGTCGGCGTCGTCCAGGTCGTCAAGTTCCGGATCATGGCCGAAATCGCGTCCGTAGGTGTCCTCGAAGAGGTCGTCGTCGCCTCGTGCGCCTCTGCCGCGCTGGGCGCGGCGCGCCTCGGCCTCGGAGGCTTCGGCTCTCGCCTGCGCGGCGGCAAGGAGACGCTCGACGGCGGTCGGCTCGTGTACTACGGCCGCCCGTACGAAGGCCTCGTCGAAGACCACGGAGTCGAATTCTTCGTCCGACTTTCCGCGGTCGTGGTCGTCGTCGGGCTCCCAGCCGTCAGGGAACGGCGTGCCCCCCACGTCCTCCGGCACCTCTCCAGAGTAGACCTGGGGGGTCAATTTGGGCAGGCGGTAGGGAAATTCATCCGCAGGGTGAGATGTCTCTCCGTCCACGAGGCCCTATGCCTGGCGCATATGCCAAACGCCTCTGGTTCAGCGGCGGATGTGCCCGTCGCCGGTGACGATGTACTTGGTGCTCGTCAGTTCCGGCAGGCCCATCGGGCCCCGTGCGTGCAGCTTCTGGGTGGAGATGCCGATCTCCGCGCCGAAGCCGAACTGGCCGCCGTCCGTGAAGCGCGTGGAGGCGTTGACGGCGACGGTGGTGGAGTCGACCAACTGGGTGAAGCGGCGGGCGGCCTGCTGTGAGGAGGTGACGATCGCCTCGGTGTGGCCGGAGCTCCACAGCCGGATGTGCTGGACGGCCTTGTCGAGCGAGTCGACGACGGCGGCGGCGATGTCGTAGGAGAGGTACTCGGTGTCCCAGTCCTCGGGGGTGGCCTCGACGACGGTGGCCTTGGACTCCTTGGCGTAGGCCAGGACGCGTTCGTCGGCGTGCACGGTGACGCCGGCCTCGGCGAGGGCGTCCAGGGCGCGGGGCAGGAACTCGGGGGCGATGTCCTGGTGGACGAGGAGGGTCTCGGCGGCGTTGCAGACGCTGGGCCGCTGGGCCTTGGAGTTGATCAGGATGTCGATGGCCATGTCGAGGTCGGCGTGGGCGTCGACGTAGACGTGGCAGTTGCCGACGCCCGTCTCGATCACGGGGACCGTGGACTCGGAGACGACGGTCTGGATCAGGGAGGCGCCGCCGCGCGGGATGAGGACGTCGACGAGGCCCCGGGCGCGCATCAGCTCGCGGACGCTCTCGCGGCTCTCGCCGGGTACCAGCTGCACGGCGTCGGCGGGCAGTCCGGCGCCGCCGACGGCGTCGCGCAGGACGCGTACGAGGGCGGTGTTGGACTCGTAGGCGGAGGCCGAGCCGCGCAGCAGGACGGCGTTGCCGGACTTCAGGCACAACGCAGCCGCGTCCACGGTCACGTTCGGGCGGGCCTCGTAGATGATGCCGACGACGCCGAGGGGGACGCGGACCTGGCGCAGGTCGATGCCGTTCGGGAGGGTCGAGCCGCGGACGACCTCGCCGACCGGGTCGGGCAGCGCGACGACGTCCCGGACGTCGGAGGCGATGGCCCGGATGCGCTCGGGGGTGAGGGTCAGCCGGTCGATGACCGTCTCGCTGGTGCCGGCCGCTCGGGCCTTGGCGATGTCTTTGGCGTTGGCCTCGACGATTTCGCTCGTACGGACTTCCAGCGCGTCCGCGATGGCGAGCAGCGCGTCGTCCTTCTCGGCCCGGGGCAGCGGCGCGAGGTCGGCGGCGGCGGACTTGGCGCGGTAGGCGGCCCGGGTGACCGGGGACATGGAATCGTACGGCGAGAGCGTGGTCATGAGGGAAGGGTAGTGCGCCGGGCGGAGGCGTCCACCGGCTATCCCAAACCGCGAGACAAGTACGGAAGGGCCCGAAGACGGCTCAAAACGGATGTACGCCGACCGGGGTCGCGGGCAGCGGGCCGTAGCCCTCGGAGATGCGCTGGTGGTAGGTCTCGCGGTCGATGACCTCCAGGCCGACGATCTCCCACGGCGGCAGCTTGGCGGTCTGGCGGTGCTCACCCCACAGGCGCAGCGCGACGGCGGCGGCGTCGTGCAGGTCGCGGGCCTCCTCCCAGTAGCGGATCTCCGCGTGGTCGTTGGCGTAGCGGCTGGTCAGCAGAAAGGGGTGGTCGTGGGCGAGCTGTTCCAGGCCGCGCCGCACCTCCTTCAGCGGGGCCTCGCCGCCGGAGACGCTGAGGGTGACATGCCACAGCCGGGGAAGGTCCTTGGGTTCCCCGCCCTCGTACCGGGCGCCGGCCGCGACGCTCGTCAGCGTGCGCTCCTCGCCGGGCGCGCGGGAGGTGGCACCACCGCGGGACGCCGCCGCCCCAGGGCGCACTCGTCTCACGACGGCCTCCTTACGCAATGGTCGAGCTGCTGTGCTCGCGCGGATGAGTCCCTGAGCAAAGTTGAGCAGGCGCAGGGCGTCCGTGTGGCACTTTTGCGGAACGTCCACCGAGGGAGGCGGACGTTTCGGTTGTTTTACGGGTGGAGGATCACCAGGTCGTCCCTGTGTACGACTTCCCTCTCGTACGACGGCCCCAGCTCCCGCGCCAGTTCCCTGGTGGAGCGGCCGATCAGCTGGGGGATCTCCTTGGCGTCGAAGTTGACGAGCCCCCGGGCGACCGGGTGTCCGGCGCCGTCCCGGAGTTCGACGGGGTCGCCCGCGCTGAACTCGCCCTCGACGGCGGCGATTCCGGCCGGCAGCAGCGACATACGGCGCTGCACGACCGCGCGCACGGCACCGTCGTCGAGCGTCAACGAGCCCTGAGGGGTGGACGCGTGCTGCAGCCAGAGCAGCCGGTCCGCGGAGCGCTTGCCGGTGGCGTGGAAGTAGGTTCCGGTGTCGCCGCCGCTCAGCGCGTCGGTCGCGTGGACCGCGCTCGTCAGCACGACGGGAATGCCTGCGGCGGCGGCGATACGGGCCGCCTCGACCTTGGTGACCATGCCGCCGGTGCCGACACCGGCCTTGCCCGCGCTGCCGATCTCGACGTGGGCGAGGTCCTGCGGGCCCCGTACTTCCGCTATCCGCGAGGTGCCCGGCTTGCTGGGGTCGCCGTCGTAGACACCGTCGATGTCGGAGAGCAGAACCAGCAGGTCGGCGTGGACGAGGTGGGCGACGAGGGCGGCGAGCCGGTCGTTGTCGCCGAAGCGGATCTCGTCGGTGGCGACGGTGTCGTTCTCGTTGACGATCGGGAGGGCACCCATGGCGAGGAGTTTGTCGAGGGTGCGGGAGGCGTTGCGGTGGTGGGAGCGGCGGCTCATGTCGTCGGAGGTGAGCAGCACTTGGCCGACGCGGATGCCGTAGCGGGCGAAGGAGGCGGTGTAGCGGGCCACGAGGAGGCCCTGGCCGACGCTGGCGGCGGCCTGCTGGCGGGCCAGGTCCTTGGGGCGGCGGCGCAGTCCGAGCGGGGCGAGTCCTGCGGCGATGGCGCCGGAGGAGACGAGGACGACTTCTCTCTCGCCTCCGCTGCGGCTCTTGGCGAGGACGTCGACGAGGGCGTCGACGCGGTCGGCGTCCAGGCCGCCGGCCGCGGTGGTCAGCGAGGAGGAACCCACCTTGACGACGATCCTGCGGGCCTCGGTCACGGCCTGCCTTGCCCCTGCCACGTGCTGACTTCCCCTCGCGTAGGTCCGGCTGCCCCGCGCGGCAATCTACGCGAACAGGGCGGGGGCCGTGCATCGGTCCAGTCCCCGGACAGCCGTCCGTGACCGTTCGCACGCCCGACGAGGGACCTTCGGTGGTCACGGACGGCCATCGGGACTCCGCCGCTTTCAGCGTGTCTCAGGTGCCCTGGTCACAGGCGTGCGGGTGCGTCCACAGGGTGTGGAACTGGTCGATGTAGCGGTTGGTGACCCATCCGTCGATGATCCGCAGCATCACGTCGTTGGCCCGATGCGCCGAGCGGCTCTCCGCTCATGAGGAGCATGCCAGGGCCGTCCTCGAAGCCGGCCGGGCCCGCGACACCCGGCGCCACCTTGTACAGGAACTGGGCGTCGAGCCGGGAAGCATCCTCCGCAAGACCACCCATCAGGAGGTTCTGAGCGACCCCGCGACCGGGCTCACCGTCCGCCAGGATCCGTCAGACCGCTGCCCGGCCTCGTGAGGTGACCGCGCGGGACAGCAGCACCCGGCGCGCCTTCCGCGTCGCCCGGCGCAGCAACGCACCCGCCGCCCCCTCCCGATACCCCTCGACCTCGCGAGCCTCTCGGGGTTCGGCGAGGTAGAGGGAGTCGGGCAGCCCCGCCGCTTCGGAGCGGAAGTGCGGATACGCCAGGTACACCCGGCGGCCCCGCTTCTCCACGACCGCGTCGGGACGTTTCTTCGACTTGACGAACTCGACTACGTCCAGCAGGAGTTCGGGACGCTCCTTGGCCACCAGATGCAGCCGCAGCCGTTCGTCGACCTTGAGGCGGACGGCCACCTCGTCGGTCCAGTGCGCGGCCATCAGCGGTTTGGCCAGCTCGAACTTGTGGCGCCGTACCTGCTCGCTGTCCGCCAGGTACTTCGGTCCGAACTGCGGGAGCAGGGTGACCAGGAACGGGCGGAGCATCAGCTTGTCGCGCTCCACGCCCGGCGGGACCATCTCCGCGATGAGGTTCATCAACGCGCGCGCGGAGTCGAAGCGCAGGGTGTAACTCCCGCTCTTCGTCACGTGTTTGCCGTCGTCGCGGCCCACCAGGTAGTAGCAGGTGTGGTCGGCGATCACGGAGACGCCGTCGGCCCGCAGATAGGCCTCCATCGTGAACAGCGCGTCCTCGCCGGTGAACAGCGACTCGTCGAACCGCATGCTGTACCGCTCCAGCAGCGCCCGCCTGAACAGCTTCTGGGCGCTCAGCGTGAACTTGATGTTGGAGTGGAAGACGTCGGTGCGCTCCAGCGTCTCGACCCACGCGGCCTTGGGCGGGACGCGGTTGATGCCCTCGACCTTGCCGAGCACCACGTCGGTGCCGTTGCGGTCGGCCATGGCGACCATGCGCTCCAGGGCCTCGGGGGCCAGCCGGTCGTCGGCGTCGAGGAAGAAGACGTAGCGCCCGGTCGCCTTGCCGAGGCCGACGTTGCGCGGGGAGCTGGGGCCGCCGGAGTTCTCCTGGCGGATCACCGTGACGTGGGTCGCGGCGCGGGCCGCGAACTGCTCCAGGTACTCCCCCGTGCCGTCCGTCGAGCCGTCGTCGACGGCGACGACCTCGATCCGGGCCGGGTCCAGGGTCTGTGCCTCGACCGAGCGCAGGCACTCGACGAGGTACGGCATCGCCTCGTACGCCCCGATGACCACGGTCACATCAGGCTGCGTCACGGTCACGCGTTCCCCTTTGTCCATTGAATCGCCGTCTAGAAGACTGCCGACCGGGTGGATCGGTTGTCCTCCGTCAGCAGGGGATACGCAAAAGAGCCCGGTTTTCGAGGATCACTCCCCAAAAACCGGGCTCTTCTTGACCAAATTCTGACTCGCGCAGGTCAGCCGGCGGTGGGGTCGGCCGACAGGTGGGCCTCCGACGGACTCGCCGGGTCACCGGTCGCCGCCGACCGTTCCTGGCCGACGTTGCGGGCCTCGGACTTGAGCGCCAGGTCCCGTACCGCGGTGTTGAACTGCTCGATGGACGTGGGCTCGTCCGGGCCGAGCAGGTACTCCTTGAGTTCCTTGCGGTCCTCGGCCAGCGGGTCGGCGTCCGGGGCGCGGACCGCCGCCAGCAGCTCGCCCAGTTCGGCGGCCTTGTTGGAGAGGATCACGGCGGCGCGCACCGCGGTGTTCTGCCGCTTGAACTCCTCCACGCCGAGCTGCGCGGAGTCCGTGACCGCGTACGGCTTGCCGCTCGCGATGAAGTCGGAGACCACGCTGGAGATGTCGGAGACCATAGCGTCGGACACGTTGAAGCAGTCGTACAGGCGCGGTTCGGCGCCGGAGATGACCCGGTGCTCGAAGGTGCCGAAGGACTTCCAGTACGCGTCGTTCCACTCGGCGCGCAGCCGGGCGATCTCCTCGTACTTGGCCAGGTCGACCACGCCGTCCCGGGTGAGCTCGGCCTCGTCGCCCTTGTCGGCGGCGCCGCCGGTCAGTTCGGTGATCCGGGCCTCGATACGCGCCATGTCGGCCTTGGCCTTGCTCTGGGCGGCGGCGTCGGCCTGGAAGCGCGGGTCGGTCGCGCGCTGGGCGGCGGCCTTCTCCACCAGGGCGGTGACCTTGCGGTGCGCGGAGCCGGCCGCGGAGCTGACGGTGCCGGTGAAGGGGTGCGGCTTGTACAGGACACGGACCGGCGGGTCGGCCTTGAGCAGCTTCTTCACGATGTTCTCGCCGGCCAGCAGGAGGGAGGTGTTGCCGGGGTCGTTGTCCCAGCCCTCCCAGGTCGGCGCGTAGAGCACGGTCGGGATGCGGTCCTCGGGCACGCCCTGCCAGGTCCGGATGGGGGCGAGCTGCGGGCGGCCGACCTCGACGATGTCGTCGTCGCGGACACCGACGTCGGCGATGGCGTAGCGGTCGCGGCCCGCCCGGCCCGCGGTCCACACCTCGTCGTAGACCTTGCTGAACGGGTTGACGCTGGCCAGCTTGTCGCTGTCGCCGTGGCCGATGAAGACGTGCTTCATGGTGGGGACGCGCAGCAGGTGGATGTTCTTGCCGACGTTGGCCGCGTACAGCGCGACGCGCACGCTCGACAGGTCCATGTTCATCAGGTGCACGCCGCCGGGGACGCAGATGACGGGGACCTTGGTGGGGGCGAGGTTCTGCAGTATGACGCGCTCGCGGAGCAGGACCAGGGGCCGGGTGTCCAGCTGCTCCATGGTCTCCAGCCACATGTTGACCTGGTAGGCCGAGTCCTTGGAGCCGGAGAAGCAGAGCACGGTCTGCGGCTGGTACTCGTGCAGCCAGTCGTCGACGGCCTCGAGGATGACCTCGGCGGTCGGCGGGATCTTCGTACCCCGTATGTACGGGACGAGCGCGAGGACGTAGAAGGTGCCGAGGAACAGGGTGACGCCGATGCCGATGAAGGCGGCGACGGCCGAGTCCAGCTGTGCGGAGATCAGCAGGCCCACGACGGCGAACAGGTCGAGGTGGAGCATCTTCTCGGCGGAGCGCTCCAGCAGGCCGAACGGCGGGGCGTCCGGGATGTTGATGCGCGAGCCGAGGTCGACGTTGCGGGTGGCGACCGGCATCCGGCGGCGGTTGCGGATCAGCGTGACGACGGCGCCGTGCGGGGCCTGGAGGCCGTAGAAGGCGATGAAGCAGGCGATCGCGCCGTAGAAGATCAGGTGGTCCGAGAGGTCCATTCGGGCCAGCAGGAGGATCAGCAGGAGCTGGCGGATCAGGAAGCGGATGGACAGGCCCGCCCTGACCTTGCTGAGGCGGTTGACCAGATAGCTGCCCTGGCGGTGCAGATAGTGGTCGGCGACGTACGTCACGACGGCCGCCGCGGCGAACGCGGGGACACTCGGGATGAGCGCGGCCAGCATGAGGGCGGGGAAGCCCAGCATCATGAGGACGGCCGCGGCGAGCTCGGCCGCGCTGCCCACCCGGGCAACGCGGATGGCGGTGGAAATCACTGATAAACCTGCTCTTAGGGGTTTTGAGTAATTTACCGGGATCTCAGAGTCAGGCTTAATTAAACGCCGTCCTGGACGTCCAGCACCGAGGCGAGGGCGGCCTCGAAGCCCGAGGCCCTGGCCGCACCGGCCGTCGGGTCCTGCTGGCGGACGTCGATGACATGGCCGGTCAGCTCGGACAGCAGCACGTCGAGCGAGGCGCGGGCCACGGCCTCGGAGGAGAGCAGGGTGCCCGCGGCCTCCTGGCCGAAGGCCTTGGTGCGCATCGGTGTAGCGGTGCGCTCCGGGTTGACGCAGTTGACGCGGATGCCGTCGCCGGCCCACTCGTCGGACAGGGCCTGCGTGAGGTTCACCATCGCGGCCTTGGTCGAGGAGTACAGGCTGTACTCGGCACGGCCCCGGGTGTAGCTGCTGGAGGTGTACAGCAGCAGCTGGCCCTTGGTCTCGGCGAGGTACTTGTACGCGGAACGGGCGATCTGCACCGGCGCCAGGTAGTTGACCTTCAGCGCTTCCTCGATGGTCGCGTTGTCCGTCTCGGCCAGCTTGCCGATGCGCAGCACGCCCGCGGTGTTGATGACGTAGTCGATGCGCCCGGTCTCGGCGTAGGCCTTGGACAGCGCGTCGTCGACCTCCTCCGGGTTCTCGACGTGCGTGCCGGTGGTGGAGCGGCCGAGCGCGTAGACCTTGGCGCCGTAGCCCTCGGCGAGCTCCGCGATGTCCTTGCCGATGCCGTACGAGCCGCCGAAGACGACCAGCGTCCTGCCGGTGAGCAGCTCGCGGTAGGCGGCCTCGTCGACCTGCTCGGGGGCGGCCGTGGAGGCGAGCTGGAAGAGCTTGTCGGCGATGAAGACGTCGACGGGCTGGGTGACCTTCATGTTGTACTCGTCGCCCGCGACGACGTGGATCGGCACGTCCGGCAGGTACTTGAGTACGACGCTGCAGTCGTCGGTGGCCTGGAAGTTGGGGTCCCCGGCGGCGACCTCGTAGGCGCGGCGGATCGTGGACAGCTTGAACGCCTGGGGCGTCTGGCCGCGGCGCAGCCGGGAGCGGTCGGGGATCTCGGTGATGAACTCGCCGTCGTCGCCGTGCGTGCGGGTCACGATGATGGTGTCCGCGGAGGGGATGGCCACGTCGACGGCCTGGAAGCGCTCCAGGGCGATCACACAGTCGTCGATCACGCGCTGCGAGAGCAGCGGGCGCACGGCGTCGTGGAAGAGGACGTTGGCGTCCTCGCCCTCGGCCAGGCCCTCGCCGAGGGCGGCGATGGCGCGCTCGGTGGTCTCGTTCCGCGTGGAGCCGCCCTCGATGATCCGGGTGACCTTCTCGAAGCCGGCCTTGGCGACGATCTTCTCGACGTCGGGGACATAGCCCGGCGCCATCAGAACGATGATGTCGTCGATCGAGTCGGCGTTCTCGAAGGTGGTCAGGGTGTGCTCGATGACTGCCTTGCCGGCGATCTTCAGCAGCTGCTTGGGGATCGAGAGACCCACGCGCTGGCCGGTACCGCCGGCCAGGATCACTGCGGTGGTGCGGGGCTTGGCTATGTGCGACACAGGCGACCTTGACCTACCTCGGGACAACGGGGGAACTGGCAAATGGTCCCACTCACGGTTACCGCAGTGCAAGGCGAGTGACCTCCGCCGCATATGTGAGCGACACCTGTCATTCATCTTGCACTGCTGGTGACCGCGCGACGACACCTCTCAGCGGCGCCGCAGCCTCTTCAGACATCGGTGACCGAGAACTCGTACGAGTTCCTTCGACGACGTCTGGTGAACGGTCCGCGCTTTCGCCGGCGCGGTGTGCCGGACCGGCGCCGCGGCCACCGCCGCGAGCGCCCCGTACAGCGCCTGCGCGGCCACCTCGGGCGCGATCCGCGGCGCCGTGGGCACCTTCTCCACGGTCTTCGGTACGGCCGACAGGAGCGCGGTGTCGCCGACGATCCGCACGCCCGTGGCGGCGATGGTGCCGGCCATCTCGGCGCCGATCGAGCCCGCCGCCTCGACGGCCCACCGCGGTGTCGTGATCTTCACGTCCTGCGGGGTCGGACTGCACGAATTCTTCATATGCATGACCGCGCCGTTGCGCACGAGCTTGGAATACAGCTCGTCGGGGAGCCCATTGCCGCGGAATTCCACATTGAGCTTTCGCAGCATTTCGGTCTCGGCGAGGGTGAGAGAACGGTTCGCCGCGTCCGGAACCGGCCGCAGCAGATTCGCGGGCAGTCCGAGCAGCGCCTCGAAGGTGCGCAGCAGCCCGTCCCGGTCGCCGTCGTCGACCACGACGACCGTGACCCGCTCGGGGCCGACGGCCCGGGTCCACCGCTCCACCAGCCGGTCGTGCCGGTGCCGGCGCCAGAAGCTGGGGTTGGGCTGCTCGTAGGGCGCCTTGCGGAGCATGTGCTCCAGCCAGTTGTCGTAGCCCATGCGCAGGCCGTTCTGCACGTACTGCTGCCACTGCGAGGGCATGATCTTCGCCAGCGGGCGCAGGGTGATCAGGATGTGCACGCGCTCGCCGCCGAGCTGCTCCACGATCCGGGCGATGGCCTCGTCGTCCTCGGCGTCGGCGAAGAACTCGCTGCTGATCACCGAGGTGCGGTCGCCGGTGGCGCGCACGGCGTCGAGGAGGCGCGTCCAGTGCTTGTCGGTGGGCACGGTGTCGCCCATCATCGCAGGCCGGGCGCAGGCCGCGAGGGCCGCTTCCATCGGGTGTCTGCTGTGGGCGGGGAAGTCGACGCCGTGCTCGGGCATCGTGTCCTTCGCGTCGAACAGCGCGCCCTGGATGGCGGTGGTCCCGGTCTTGTGCGGGCCGATGTGCAGCAGCCGGGTCCCGGAGGGCAGCGCTTCCTTAATACAGTCCGTCTCCATGGTTAATGGAAGGTAAGAGTTGTTCCTGAGTTTGACCTGAGAGGAGCCTGGGACACAGATGAGTCCCAGGCTCCGGTCACACAGGCTTCACAGAACCTCAGACCACCTGGACCCCGGGATCGCCCGCCTCGACGCGGAGCGAGGCGTAGGTACTCGGCGTGGCCGTCGGCTTCAGCACGGTGTCCACGACCCGCACCTTCGCGTCGATGCCGTCCCGCCGGATGTCGAACAGGTGGTAGCCGCGGTGGGCGTCGATCACCTTCCAGTGCGGGTTGTCCGCCATCAGCGGGTCCCACTGGGCGTGGAAGGCGGCCTGGTCCTGGTCGCCGTTGCTGGAGATGGACGTACCGACGAACTCGGCACCGACGACGTCGGAGTCCGGGTCGGCGAAGTCCTCCTTCAGGTCGCTGATCATCGTCAGGTGCCGGTCGCCGCTGAGCACCACCGGGTTGCGGACGCTCCTGAAGTCCCGCAGCAGGGCGTTGCGTTCGACCTGGTAGCCGTCCCAGGCGTCGTAGAACCACTGCTTGCCCGCGCCGAGCAGGATGTCCGTCTCGGCCATCATGATCTGCGAGGCGACGACGTTCCAGCGGGCGGGCGAGTGGCGCAGCCCGTTCAGCAGCCACTGCTTCTGCTCGGCGCCCATCATCGTCATCGCCGGGTCCTCGGCGCCGGCCTGCGTGGTGGCCTGGTCGCTGCGGAACTGCCGGGTGTCCAGCACGTTGAGCCGCATCAGACGGCCGAACTCCAGGCGCCGGTACATCTGGATGTGCGGCCCGTTCGGCACGGCGCCCGCCCGCACCGGCATGTGCTCGTAGTACGCCTGGAAGGCCGCCGTCAGCCGCGCCACGAACGCGTCGTGCGGCTGCTTGTCGGGGTCCTGCGGGACCTCCCCCGCCCAGTCGTTGTCCACCTCGTGGTCGTCGAAGGTCACCACCCAGGGGGTGTTGGCGTGCATCGCCAGCAGGTCCGGGTCGCTGCGGTACTGCGCGTACCGGTTGCGGTACTGCACCAGGCTGTACGGCTCCCCGGTCCCCTCGTGCCGGCGCGGCCCCGCGCTCGACGGCGCCGACTCGTAGATGTAGTCGCCGACGAAGAGCACGAAGTCGGGGTCCTGGGACAGCATGTCGGCGTACGGCGTGAAGTAGCCGTTCTGCCAGTTCTGGCAGGAGGCGAGCGCGACGCGCAGCCGGCCGCCGGAGCTGTCCGGGTGCGGCGCGGTACGGGTGCGGCCGGTGGCGGAGAGCTGGCCACTGGTGCGGAAGCGGTACCAGTAGTCACGGCCCGGGCGCAGTCCCCGTACATCCACGTGAACGCTGTGCCCGTACTCGGGCCGGGCGGGGGCGATTCCGCGGCGCACGCTCTTTCTGAAACGGGCGTCCTCGGCGATCTCCCACTCCACCGGGACCACTTGATCCGGCATCCCACCGCCGTTCAGCGGGTCCGGGGCGAGGCGCGTCCACAACACGATGCCGTCGGGCAGCGGGTCGCCGGAGGAGATGCCAAGGCTGAACACACCATCGGGCAGCGGGGTTTCGGCTGCCCGGGCGGAGGTCGGCAGCCACAACTGGGCGGAGGCGGCGGCCCCGAGCACCGCCGCGCCGGCCGCGAGAAAACGTCGTCGATCGGGTGATACGGCTCCGGTCATCGTGAACTCCCCTGCGACGTTGGTCTCTTGGGTCACTTGGAAGCTCACAGTGCGCGGAGTCCCGCCTGTTGAACAGTAAGTATCGCGTCCATGACAAATGAGCACACAGCAAGAGACCCGTTGCTTCGAGAGCAACGGGTCTCAGCCGGTTTCGGTTACGCCTGACGGACCGTCAGACTGCCACGCCGATGGTTCAGAAGGGCTTGAACTCCTCGAACTCCTGCGCCGCCTCGTCCCGCTCGGCCTGCTTGTCCCGACGCCGCTGCGTCGCGGGCCGCGGCTCGTCGAGCCGGTGGTCCTCACCGCGCCGGCCCAGCATCTCCGCGCCGGCCATGACGGTCGGCTCCCAGTCGAAGACGACCGCGTTGTCCTCGGGGCCGATCGCGACGCCGTCGCCGGAGCGGGCGCCCGCCTTCATCAACTCCGCCTCCACACCGAGGCGGTTGAGCCGGTCGGCGAGATAGCCGACGGCCTCGTCGTTGTTGAAGTCGGTCTGGCGCACCCAGCGTTCGGGCTTCTCGCCGCGCACGCGGAAGAGACCGTCCTCCTCCAGTACGACGGTGAAGCCGCTGTCGTCGACCGCCTTCGGGCGGATGACGATCCGGGTCGCCTCCTCCTTCGGCTTCGCGGCCCGCGACGCGGCGACGAACTCCGCGATGGCGAAGGACAGTTCACGCAGTCCCGTGTGGGCGACGGCCGACACCTCGAAGACGCGGTAGCCGCGCGCCTCCAGGTCGGGGCGCACCATCTCGGCGAGGTCCTTGCCGTCCGGTACGTCGATCTTGTTCAGGACGACCATGCGCGGCCGGTTGCCGAGCCCGCCGTACTGCTTCAGCTCCTCCTCGATCATGTCGAGGTCGGAGATCGGGTCGCGCTCGGACTCCAGCGTCGCGGTGTCCAGGACGTGCACGAGGACGCTGCACCGCTCGACGTGGCGCAGGAACTCCAGACCGAGGCCCTTGCCCTGGCTGGCGCCGGGGATGAGTCCGGGGACGTCGGCGATCGTGTAGACGGTCTCGCCGGCCGTCACGACGCCCAGGTTCGGGACCAGGGTCGTGAAGGGGTAGTCGGCGATCTTCGGCTTGGCCGCGCTCAGTACGGAGATCAGCGAGGACTTGCCGGCGCTCGGGTAGCCCACGAGGGCGACGTCGGCGACCGTCTTCAGCTCCAGGACGATGTCCTGGAGGTCACCGGGGACGCCGAGCAGCGCGAAGCCGGGGGCCTTGCGGCGGGCCGAGGCCAGTGCCGCGTTGCCGAGGCCGCCGCGGCCGCCCTGTGCGGCGATGTACGAGGTGCCGTGGCCGACCAGGTCGGCGAGGACGTTGCCCGCGCCGTCGAGCACGACCGTGCCGTCCGGCACCGGCAGGACCAGGTCCTGGCCGTCCTTGCCGGAGCGGTTGCCGCCCTCACCGGGCTTGCCGTTGGTGGCCTTGCGGTGCGGGGAGTGGTGGTAGTCGAGCAGCGTGGTCACGGACTGGTCGACGATGAGGATGACGTCACCGCCCCTTCCGCCGTTGCCGCCGTCCGGGCCGCCGAGCGGCTTGAACTTCTCACGGTGGACGGAGGCACAGCCGTGGCCTCCGTTACCCGCGGCGACATGCAGCTCGACGCGGTCCACGAAGGTGGTCATGGGATGTGCCTCCAGTTACTTACGGGGTGTCTTTTCACTAACACGCGAAAGGCGGACCCTCTTCCCACCAGGGGAAGTGAGGTCCGCCTCGCGAAAGCTTCCGATCAGCCGACCGGAACGATGTTCACGACCTTGCGGCCACGGTGCGTACCGAACTCCACCGCACCGGCGTTCAGCGCGAACAGCGTGTCGTCGCCGCCACGGCCGACGCCCGAACCGGGGTGGAAGTGGGTGCCGCGCTGGCGGACCAGGATCTCACCAGCGTTGACGACCTGACCGCCGAAGCGCTTCACGCCGAGCCGCTGGGCATTGGAGTCGCGACCGTTCCGGGTGGACGATGCGCCCTTCTTGTGTGCCATCTCTCCTCAGTCCCTTACTTCGCAGCCGCGGGGATCTCAGTGACCTTGATCGCCGTGTACTGCTGGCGGTGGCCCTGACGACGGCGGTAACCGGTCTTGTTCTTGTACCGAAGGATGTCGATCTTGACGCCCTTGTGGTGGTCCACGATCTCGGCCTGGACCTTGATGCCGGCCAGCACCCACGGGTCGCTGGTCACAGCGTCGCCGTCGACAACGAGCAGGGTCGAGAGCTCGACCGTGTCGCCAACCTTGGCAGTGGAAATCTTGTCAACCTCAACGATGTCGCCGACAGCAACCTTGTGCTGGCGACCACCGCTGCGCACGATGGCGTACACGCGGATCTCACTCTCTAGCTCAGGGACGGCACCCCCGCAGTCCAGCCGCCCTGCGGAGCAGACGGCCTCTCCCGGTGGAACACACCCGGGAGGAAGAGGTTTACGGGGATGTGGCGTGTCACCAGTGGACACGCCGACAGTCAAGGTTACGGGGCCGCAGCCGAACGGGTCAAACCGGGCCCGTGGGGAGTGCGACCGGTCACATGGACCGGCCGCACCCGCCCTGGGTTCAGCCCTCGTCGGTGGAGGCGGTGACGGAGGACGGGCTCGTCTGCTCCGCCGCCGCGGTCTTCTTCGACGTGGTCTTGGCGGCCTTCTTGGCCGTCGTCTTCTTCGCGGCCGTCTTCTTGGCCGCGGTCTTGGTGGCCGCCGCCTTCTTGGCGACCGCCTTCTTCGCCGGGGCCTTCTTGGCGGCCTTGCGCGCGGCCGTCTTCTTGGCCGGAGCCTCGGCCTCGGACTCAGCCTCGGCAGCCGGCGCTTCCTCCGTCACGGCCGACGGTACGACCGTGACAGCCGCCTCCTCGGACGCGGTGGGCGCGGTGGCCTTGCGCACGGCACGACGCCGCGGGCGGGCCGGAGCCGCGCTCTCGGCGGGCGCCTCGGGCTGCTCGGCGGGCGCGGGCGTCTCGACGACGACCGGCGCGGCGGCCTCGGTGACCGTCACCACGGCGGCCTCCTCGGACCCCGCCGGAGACCCGGCGGGCGCGGTCGCCTTGCGGGTCGCACGACGGCGCGTACGCCCCTTGGGCGCGGCGTCGTCGACAACCTCGGCGACAGGCGCTTCGGCAGCGACCGGAGCCTCGACGACCGGGTCCTCCACGGCGACCGGCTCGGCCTCCGCACGCACTTCGTGGACCTCGCGCGGCTGCCGCGACTCACGCGACTCCGCCCTCGGCGCACCGGCCGGAGCCGACGCCCGCCGGCTCGTCCGGCGCCGCGAACGCCCACCACGGGTGGCCGCGGCCTCCGCCTCGGCGGCGCTGCTGTACAGGTCCTCGTCGGGCCTGAACTCGGTCTCCGCGAACGGCACCGGCATGGCGACCTCGGCCGCCACCTCCGCCTCGGTCTCGACCTCGTCGGAGTCGTGCTCGTGCGTCTCGTGACCGTCGTGCGTGTCGTGGGCGTCCTGCCCGTCTCCACCGCGCCCGCGCCGCTTGCGCTTGCCGCCGCCACCGACCGAGGTCGGCTGCTCCATGTGCACGATGACACCGCGGCCGTTGCAGTGGACGCAGGTCTCGGAGAAGGACTCGAGGAGGCCCTGTCCGACGCGCTTACGGGTCATCTGGACCAGGCCCAGCGAGGTGACCTCGGCGACCTGGTGCTTCGTACGGTCGCGCCCGAGGCATTCGAGCAGGCGCCGCAGCACCAGGTCCCGGTTGGACTCCAGGACCATGTCGATGAAGTCGATGACGACGATGCCGCCCAGGTCGCGCAGCCGCAGCTGGCGCACGATCTCCTCGGCCGCCTCCAGGTTGTTCCTGGTCACGGTCTCTTCGAGGTTGCCGCCCTGACCGGTGAACTTGCCGGTGTTGACGTCGATCACGATCATCGCTTCGGTCTTGTCGATGACCAGCGAACCGCCGCTCGGCAGCCAGACCTTGCGGTCCAGCGCCTTCATCAGCTGCTCGTCGATGCGGTACGTCGCGAAGACGTCGACCTCGGACGTCCACTTGGACAGCCGGTCGGCGAGGTCGGGGGCGACGTGCGAGACGTAGCCGTGGATGGTGTCCCACGCCTCGTCACCGCTGACGATGACCTTGGTGAAGTCCTCGTTGAAGATGTCGCGCACGACGCGGACGGTCATGTCCGGCTCGCCGTACAGCAGCGACGGGGCGTTCGAACCGCCGCCGCTCTTCGACTTCTTCTGGATGTCCTCCCACTGCGCCTGCAGCCGCTCGACGTCACGGCGCAGCTCGTCCTCGCTCGCGCCCTCGGCGGCGGTACGCACGATGACGCCCGCGTCCTCGGGGACGATCTTCTTGAGGATGGTCTTCAGCCGGGCCCGCTCGGTGTCGGGCAGCTTGCGGCTGATGCCGGTCATCGAGCCCTCGGGGACGTACACGAGGTAGCGCCCGGGAAGGGAGACCTGGCTGGTCAGACGCGCGCCCTTGTGCCCGATCGGGTCTTTGGTGACCTGCACGAGGACCGACTGGCCCGACTTCAGGGCGGACTCGATGCGGCGCGGCCCGTTGGCCATGCCGAGCGCCTCGAAGTTGACCTCACCGGCGTACAGGACGGCGTTGCGCCCCTTGCCGATGTCGATGAACGCGGCCTCCATGGAGGGCAGTACGTTCTGGACCTTGCCCAGGTAGACGTTGCCGACGTACGAGGTCGACTGCTCCTTGTTGACGTAGTGCTCGACGAGCACGCCGTCCTCCAGGACGCCGATCTGCGTGCGCTCACCGCTCTGCCGGACGACCATCACACGCTCGACGGCCTCACGGCGGGCCAGGAACTCGGCCTCGGTGATGATCGGGACGCGCCGACGGCCCTGCTCGCGGCCTTCGCGGCGGCGCTGCTTCTTGGCTTCGAGACGCGTCGAACCCTTGATGGACTGCACCTCGTCGCTGGGGTGGTCGTCCTTCTTGGCGCGCGGCTCGCGGACCTTGACGACGGTGCGCTCGGGGTCGTCCGACGACGAGGTCGTCTCGGTCTCGCCACCCGAGTCTCCGGCGCGACGACGCCGACGGCGCCGGCGACGGCTGCTGCTCGACCCGGAACCGCCCTGGTCGTCGTCCGCCTCCTCGGCATCCTCCTCGACCTGTTCGGCGGTGTCCTCGGCATCCTCGGCAGCCTGCTCGGCGGCGTACTCCTCGCCGTCCTCGGCCTCGTCCTCACCGGTGGCGGACTCGCCACGGCGACGACGCCGGCCGCCACGGCGACGGCGGCGGCGCGAACCGGTCTCCTCGGTCTCGTCACCGTCTGCGGAGTCCTCGGCGGCCTCGGCGGCCTCGTCGGCCTCCTCCGGCTCCTCCTCGACCACGGCGGCCTCGACGACGGCCGGCGCGACGGGCTCGGCCTCGTAGGCGGCACCCCGGCGACGGCGCCGACGACGCCCGCCGGTCTCTTCCTCGACGACTTCCACGGCCACGGGCTCGGCGACGACGACCTCTTCCTCGTCGTCCTCCACCGCCTCGGCGGCAGCGGCGGCGGCCCGCTCCGGCGTCTGGAACATCGGCTCGGTGAAGACGGGCGCCCGGAACACGGCCACGGCCGGCCGCGCGGGCCGGCGCGGCCCCTCGTCCTCTTCAGCGGCGTTGCCGTTCTTGGGCGCGGGCGCGGAGAACCCGCCGGCCGCGGTCCGCACGACCCGGCGCCGACGACGCGGCCCGGAGTCCTCGGCGGGAGCGTCGGCGGTGGTGTTCGGCTCCGCGGCGTCCGCGGCGGTCTCGTCGTTCACAGGGGCCTCCTCGCCCACGGGCGTCCCGGCAGGCGCGGACACACGGCGCGTGGCGCGACGACGGCTCCTACGCGGCGCGGCATCCTCATCGGACGCGGCGGGCGCGGCACCTTCGGTCACTTCGGTTACAGCGGCGGCAGCAGGCGCTGCGGCCGCTTCAGTCTCTTCGGTGTACTCGACAGCCTCGGCCGCCTGCGGCGCACCGGCGGGCGCGGAGGCGCGCCGGGTCGCACGACGGCGCGTGCGCCCGGCGGGCGCGGCCTCTTCCGCCGGAGCTTCGACAGCTACGGCTTCCTCGACGACGGCCGACGCGGCAGGCTCCTCCGCCTGCTCCACCGCGGCCTCGGGGGCAGCGGCCTCGGGCGCGGTCACCTTGCGGGTGGCACGACGGCGGGTGCGGCGCGGAGCGGCGTCCTCGCCGGACACGACGGGCGCGGCCTCTTCCGCCACGGTGGTCTCTTCAAGTGCGGCAGCGGCAACAGCAGGCACCACGATCTCGGCCGCCTCGGGCACGGCACTCGCCTCGGGCGCCCCGGCGGGCACGGACACCCTCCGGGTCGCACGACGGCGCGTACGCCCGGCAGGCGCGGCCTCTTCCTCGGTTTCTACGGCTGCTGCGACGACGGGCGCCTCGGGGGCCACCTCGGTCACCTCGGCCGCAATGGGCTCAGTGACCGCGTCGGCCTCTACGGCCTCTACGGTCTCGTCCTGCTTCTCGTCGCTCGCCTCGGCCGGTGTGGCCGGAGCGCTGCTTTCGACCGCGCCCTCGGGGGCGGTCGGCGGTCCCGCCGGGCGAGACGCGGCGCGGCGCCTGCGGCGCGGCGGCAGCGTGTCGCTGGGGGTGTTCGGTTCGGAACCCTCGGTGGGTTCGGTCGGTTCGAGCATGCGGGCGTTTCTCCCGTCAGGCTCCCGGGCGCCGCGCCTGGTCCGGCTTGGATGCCGGTGACGTCCGCGGCTCGCGCGTTGCGCGGTGCCGCCGTCCGGGGCGCGGGCGCCGCACGGGAGCTCTCTGTGTCCTGTCTCGCCGGTTCCGTACGCCCAGTTGCGGACGGCCTGGCGAAAGTCTTGTGGTCGGTGCGCTGCCCGACCCAGGTGGCTCCCGAGTCCGAGGGCGGCGCTACGACGTCCGTCCCTACGCGGAACCTTCCCTACGCCGGCGCCTTCGCGGCGGCAGCTTCGGCGACCGTGGGATTCCCGGTCACTGCTGCCTCGCGGTCGGGCGCGAGCGGGTCGGTCACCGTGCCGGTCTCTTCATCGAACAGCCCCTGCGCCAGCCTGGTCACCGCTGCGGCGACCGGCGGCGCCAGGTCGGCCACGGCGCGAAGACCGGACAGGACGTCGTCGGGTCGAACGGCAGGCGTCACGTGCCGAACAACCAGCCGCAGTATCGCACAGGCCTGGTCGGTAGGCCTATCAGCCTGTGGACTGTGCGTCTCGGAAACGGCTTCAAGGCTCGCTACGGCGGAGCGGGCGTCGAAGGTGCGCATGCCGTTCTTGGCCATGCGCTGGACCTCGACGCTCTCGGCCGCGTTGAACGCGGCCACCGCGCGCTCGGCGTCCTCGGGAGCCACCCCGTCGAGCCGCAGCTCCCACACGGAAGCCGTGAGCCGGTCGGCGAGCCCGGAGGTCCGGGCCTCGACCGCGTCGACGATGTCGAGGCCCACGGGCATCGACTCGTCGAGCAGCTCGCGCAGCTTGTCGGGGTCGCGCTCGGCGGTGAGCGCGATCTCCAGGTACTCCGCCTCACTGCCCGTGCCGGTGGGTGCGGCATTGGCGTACGACACCTTCGGGTGCGGTGTGAACCCGGCCGAGTACGCCATCGGCACCTCGGCACGGCGCAGCGCACGCTCGAAGGCGCGCTGGAAGTCACGGTGGCTGGTGAACCGGAGGCGGCCGCGCTTGGTGTAGCGCAGTCGGATGCGCTGCACCGCGGGTGCGGGCGGCGGGCCTTCGGGCTGTCGCTTGCCCAGTGTCCTAGTCCTTCGTGAGAACGGTCGTACTTCTACCAAGAGTACGTGTCTCGTCGCCCATCGGTTCCCGTCGCTCCACCGGCTGCGGCTGCCCGGGCTCGCCGAAGACCATCCGCCGGAAGTCGGCCCGCGCCTGCCGTGCGGACTCGCGCGCGGCGGTCAGCGCCTGCCGGGTGACCCGGCCCACCGCGCGCGCGGCCTCGGCGGCGGGCCGCAGCACCAGGTCCCGTACGACGTGTCCGACCGGGGTGAGGACGGTCCGGTACACCCAGCTCACCGGCGCCACGAAAATCCACCGGAAGAGGGTCCCCAACGCCCGCCCCACGGCGAGCGAGATGTGCCCGGCGACCCGCCAGGCGTGCCCGAGGGCGTCCCACACTTCCCGTCCCACGACGGCGAGGACCCGCCCGACCGGTGTCAGGACCCAGCGCCAGAGCGCGATCGCGGGCAGCACGAGCAGGATCCGGGCCGTCCAGTACAGGACGACTCCGACACCGGTGCCGACAGCCTTCGCCAGCCACAGCAGCCCCCGCCCGCACCAGTCGATCGCGCGCCCGACCGGGGCGAGCACCCAGGCGTACAGCCACCCGGCCGGCACGACGAGCAGATACCGCCCGAGCCACGCGACGGCCGCGGTCACCCCGTCGACGACCCACACGCACGCGTGCCCGACGGGAGTGAGCACGCGCGCGTACACCCACGCCAGCCCACTCCCGATCCCGCGCGCCGTCCAAGCGAGGGCGTGCCCGAGCGGGGTCAGTACATACCGGTAGAGCCACCCGAGGGGCACGAGGACGAGCACATTCGCGAGCCATCCGGCCGCCTTGGCGACGGGCACGACGACATACCGCCACAGCGCCACCAACGGCCACACGAACAACGCCTGCCCCAACGGTCGCAGCACGGTCCGCCAGAAGAACCGCCCACCGACCACCAGCACGTCCCACACCACCCGCACCGGCACGACCAGCACGAGCACAACGATCCGCACGGGAACACGGATCGCGACCACGAGACACCCCTCGGGCGACTGCGGCGCGGGCTGCGCGGAGGGTTTCTCGAACTTCACAGGGGCGTCCATATCAGTCAAGACGCCTCAACACCCCGTACGGATGCGGTACGGCACCCTCCTCATTCCCCCCTCGACCCCGGCACGGGTCACGGGTACGAGTCCGCGCGGGAGACCTGGGTGTGCAGCAGCCTGGGCGAGGTGGCGAAGCCTCGTCGGGCGTACGCGGGGATCGCCCGGGGCGAGGAGTGGACGGTGACGCGTTCGAGGCCGAGTTCCCGGGCGCGGCCCAGCACCGCCTCCACGAGCCGCCCGCCGACCCCGCTGTCCCGTTCGCCGGGGATCACATACACGCACTGCAGATCACCGGAGGCCCGGTGCAGGGCGCGCGGACTCGGTACCCGCTGGACCACGGCCAGCCAGGCCATTCCGATGACCGCGCCGTCCCGTACGACGATCATGCACCGATGCGAACAGGCGTTCTCAGCCGCCCAGTCCACGAAGTGCCGTACGAACTCCTCGCGGGAGGTGACGGGTTGGTCCCCGCCCTCCAGAATCCACTGCCACCGCAGCCCTGCGACGGCGTCCAGATCGGTGGGTTCGGCAGGGCGGATCATGAAGTCGTCCACCCGTGCATTGTGCGGCGGTTCAGCGGTCGTCGGCAGGGGGCGTCAGCAGCGCGTCGACGATCTCCCGCAGGGGCGCGGCCAGTTGACCGGCGGTCGCGTCACGCAGGGGCCGCAGACCTACGGCGGACCGTACGACGGCGACGCCGACGCCCAGCGCGACCAGGAGCTGCGCCCGCAGCAGCCGTTCGTCGTCGTCCTCCCCCGCCGGTCCCCCGCCGGACGCTTCGAGGATCTGGCGGCCGAACTCGTCGAGGGCCTTGCGGCGCAGCGCGTCCACGCGCTCGTCGCCGGAGCCGCGCAGCAGCATCAGCACGGGGTGCTCGCCGAACTCCGGCCAGGCACCGGCGGAGAGTTGGTGACTGAGCGCCTCGGCCAGACCTTCCCGGTCCTGCGGGAAGTGAACATCCCGGCCCAGAAACCGGGGAGTTGACGCCAGCGCCGCCTTGAACAGCCCTTCCTTCGAGTCGAAGTACCGCTTGATGAGCGCCATGTTGACCCCGACGTCGGCGGCCACGTCCCGCAGCGTCGTGCGGTCGTACCCGAGCCGGGTGAACCGGCTGCTCGCGGCCTCCAGGAGCGCCTGCCGGGTCGCCGCCGCGTCCCGCCGCCGGGGTCCGTCGGCCTCACTCGTCTCCACCGGCAACCTCCTCGGACAGGTCAAGTAATCACTCGTTGACATGACTACAGGGCATGGTTACGTTAAGCAAGTAATCACGTGATGACTTAGCCCGCCCCACTCACGTGTGCCCCCTCACGTCCTGCCCCCGTCCGAAAGGACAACGGTGTCCAAGCAAGCCCTCCTCGTCATGGACGTCCAGCGCGTCATCGTCGACCGCTACCCCGACCCGGCCCATCTGCCGCGCCTGAGCAAGGCGATCGACACGGCCCGCGCGGACGGCGTCCCCGTGATCTACGTGACCGTCGGCTTCCGCCCCGGTGCCCCAGAGGTCAGCGCCCGCAACAAGATGTTCGGCAGGCTCGCGGGCTCCCCCGCGTCGGCCGCCGCCACCCGGGCCAACGAGATCCACCCGGACGTGGCCCCCGACCCCGGCGACATCCTCGTCACCAAGCGCCGCGTCAGCGCGTTCGCCGGCAGCGACCTCGACATGGTGCTGCGGGCCAACGACATCGACCACCTGGTCCTCACGGGCATCGCCACCAGCGGCGTCGTCCTGTCTACGCTCCGCCAGGCGTCCGATCTGGACTTCACCCTCACCGTCCTGTCCGACGGCTGCCTCGACAACGACCCCGAGGTGCACAGAGTCCTCACGGAGAAAGTGTTCCCGATGCAGGCGGACGTCACGACCGTGGCGGAGTGGGTCGCGGCGCACTGAACTCCCTATATTGATCCCCGTACTTGATGCCGGTGTTCAATGGACCGGAGTCAACGTCGGTGCGATCCGGGGGGGATTGAGAGCTCGTGCGACCAGGCAGAACACTTGGGGTGGCAATGGCCACCGCCCTCTGCGCCATAGCCGTACTGCTTCTCGGCGCCTGCGGGACGCAGGTGGCCGGTGACGCGAACGAAGCGACGCCGACCGGGTCGATCCCCTGGACCACGATGGAGCCCTCCAGGGTCACCGCGGCCCAACTCGCCGAAGATCAGCGCACGTTGACCCTGACCGCGCAGGTGCCCGACGGCAAGCACCCCTGCGTGCGGGCGCTCAAAGCCGCACTCACCGCCTCCGAGCGGAACATCCTGTGGGTCCAGATCACCTACTCCTCCCCGTCGGGGGACAAGCGCTCCGGCTGCACCGGAGAACGTACTGCCTCGACGCGACTCCTGTTGCCCAAGCCTCTGGGCAGCCAGAAACTGATCGTGGACCAGGACACCCAGTTCACCGCCGACGGCGCCAAGTTGCCCGCACTGCGCCTGTGCGGTGAACTCGGCTGCAACCCGCCGGCCACCGGCTGCACCGTCCCCTCCTACGAGCAGGCGATGATCGCGGCCGACGCCCCCGAGCACAGCTACCGCGACGCGGAACACTGCGACGGCAAGTGGCTGGTCATCGACTTCTCCTGGCGTACGGGCCCGGTCTGCGGCGACACGACCGCGACCCCGTCCGGCTGCACGTCCCGGCTGGGCGACCGCTGGTTCTTCCGCGCCGAGCCCGCAGGCTGGAAGACGATCACGGCGAGCCCGACCGGAGGGTGCAAGGCGGTACACCGCGTGGAACCCGCGTTCCCCACGGCGCTGTGCGCAACGCTGGCCCCGCTCTCCGCCTCCCTGCACCCGAGCTACCCGCCGCAGTCGGCTTCCGCGACCCCGACCGCCAGCCAACTCCCTTGAGGCGACGGGGACTTCAGCTCTGCGCCGTGGGCCCTACGACAATCTCGTTGACGTCTGCCTCAACCGCACCTGTTCGTGAACAGGGACATCAAGCTCTACCGGGCGGACAAGGAGCGGCACCAAGTTCCTTGGCGTGCTGCTCTGCGCCGACTGCGACACCAACATGATCGTGCAGGCGACCAGGAACGAATTCGGGACCTACCACTACCTCCGTTGCCAGAAGTGCAAGAGCGGCGGACGTGGCGCGCCCAACCCCATGGGGGTCTACGAGCAGCTCGTCGCCGACGCGCTTTTCTGTCCTCGGAGACGAACTGGTACAAACGCGGGAGTACGCCAAGGGCGCCGAGGCTCGCAAGGAAGTCGCACGCTTGGAAGGATCCATCGCCTACTACATGCGCGAACTGGAACCTGGGGGCCGGTACACGAAGACGCGGTTCACCAAGGAGCAGGCCGAGCAGACCGTGGACAGGCTGATTGCCGACCTTGAGGCGATCGACCCGGAGACGACCAAGGACCGCTGGGTGAACGTCCACAACGGCAAGACCTTCCGGGAACGCTGGGAGGAGGGCGGCATGGAGGCCATGGCTGCGGATCTGCTGAGGGTCGGCGTGAAGTGCAAGATCACGCGAACCAAGGTGAAGGGGATTCGCGCCCCACTCATCCACATGAAGGTCTTGATCCCCAAGGACGTGCGTGACCGTCTGATCCTCAAGGAAGACGACTTCGCGAAGGTCTTCTGACTCGGCTCAGCCGACACATGAGCTCAGCCGATCCGGAGCCGGAACCTCAGCGACGTCTTCGGTTCAGGACTCCTTGCATCAGTTGGCTGAACACACCTGTCATCGGAAATCCAACAACAGCAGGTATCGCAGCGTCGGCCACCTCCGCGAGGGTCATCGCTGCACTGCCCGGGCGACGCCCTTCAGCGACGTTTACGTCGGTCAGCGGGGCCAAGCACTCCAACTGCGGCTCATCACCGTCCACTAGAAGGGAAAAAGTGGCCGTGTGCCTCTTGCCCAAGAGGCACGGGGGCACGGCCAGGACTCGGCCGTTGACTACAGCAGTTGGCGGCCGTTGCGTGCGGGACGACGTCTCAGTGTGCAATAGGGCGATGATTGGAACCCCCAAATCCAGGGTGATCGACTCCCCGTTGTGGAACATCGAGGCCGAGATGTCACGACGTCCCGCGTTGATCAGTTCCACCTCCACCACCCAGGGATTGGCCAACGCACTCGTTCCGTGCATCACGGTCAAAGATCCGCCGGGGACACTTGCCGTCGGGTTCAACAACGGTGTGCGCGAGTAGATGCGATACAACAGCCGGCGCTTGGGGTTCGCGGCCCTGAGCGTCGCCCACACCGCGCTCCCGGCCGCGAGCACGGCCACAATCACTGCTGCCGCGCCCCAAAAAGTACCTGACTGCCACCACTCGCCAGCAAGCGTCACCATGTGCCAGATCTTAACTAGCTGAGTGCGCAATGCAGTTGGCGTCGCGCCAGGGCACCGCTTCTCATCTCACTCACGACGTCGGGTCGAACGGCTCTTCCGTCCCATCGTCGTCAACGATCACGACTTCGCTCTCAATCAGGCCCGCAGGCCTACCATCGCAGGATCGGGACGGCAACAGACCCTCAGGCTGCCGAGGTTCATGTTCAGGCAGAGCGGTTATCTGCCCCACTCCCCCTCTTGCTTCGCCTCCACACCAAGCCGCAGGGACTCTGCGAGGTCTTCGGCGATTCCGGCGGCGATGAGGGCGGCGCCGGGGGTGTGGCCGGAGCCGACATAGCGCCAGTTCCGTTCGGTGACCGTGTCGGGGATGTCGGTGTGGCCGACGTGGTGGGCGCGTTCGGCGCGCAGTGCTGCGTAGGTCGTGGAGTAGGCGCGGGACTTGGTCAGGATGTGGCCCCGATACCCGAGCGTGTGCGCCCACGTGCGGAGGTTCGGCGGCTCGTATTCGGGGAGGCCGCCCAGGCGCCAGCAGGCGCGCATAAGGGTGCGGACGTGTCCGCTGACGGGCGCCGCGCCGATGTCGTCCCAGGTGGTGATCCTTTGGTCGGTGCCGGCGCCGGTCTCGCTGGCTCCCTTGCTGACGTACTTGGCGACGTAGGCGGCGACGGCGTCATCGTCGGATCCGTCGCCGTCGGCGCGCAGCGGACGGGATTCGATCTGGACGCCCCAGCACAGGGCCAGTTCGCCAGCGGCGGGGCTGTGGGGGGTGTGGACGACGACCCGCCGGGCGGAGGCGTGTACAGCGTCGATGAGACGGTCGAGGCTGCCCCAGGGCGGGGGGTCGTCGTCGGGTCCGTTCGGGCCGTCGAGGCGGACGACGGCGTGTACGTGGACGGCCGCCCGTTTCTGGTATTCGGCGACGCGGGCGAAGGACAGCCGGGCGTGCGCGGCGAAGCGGGACTGCACGAGGCCGGCCGAGGAGGCAAGGCGCCGCCGTACGTCGATGACGAACCGGTCCCACAGCTTGGAGGCGTGTGCGTGCCACAGCACATGGCCCGGGTAGTCGTAGCAGTCGGCGCAGAGGGGTTGGCCGACGGCGGGATCGTCCGGGGTATGGACGGTGCCGCAGCCGAGGGGACGGCCGTGTTCGCACTGACCGCCATCACGGCGGGGTCGGCAGCGATCCCCGGCACGGTGGACCGGTCCGAAGGACGGGGCGGTCAGGGTGATGAAGAACCGGAGGCGTTGGCGGACGGTGGCGGGGACGTTCTTGCCGCCGAGGAGGCCCGCGCGGACGAGGTGGTAGGTGTCCCCTGCGTGGAGGCGGGAGCAGGCCGGGCAGACGGTTGCGCGTCGATTGCGGCAGCGGACGAGGAGCCGTTCGCCGGGTTCGGTGCGGGTGTCGTAGTGGTGGAGGATCTCGCCGGTTTCCCCGTCCAGGGTGGTGGTGGAGCCTGAGAGGTGGATGGGGTGGGCGCAGCCGCCGGTTGCGGTGATCTGCTCCAGCCAGCGGGGGAAGTGGGGGTCTTGGGCGAGGCGGATGGCGTCGCGGTCGGTTTCGGGGAGCTGACGCAGGCGCGCCGCGCGGTCGAGGGCGGCGCGCCTGTCAGCCGGGGTGAACTCCGGGGTGATGGTGGTGACCTTCCGGGGTGGGCCGTCGAAGCGGCACGGTGGGTGGGTGGTGGCGCGTGGTGGGTCATGGGAATCGCTCCTTTGCCTGGTTGGGGGTGGTGTGGGTTGGTCAGCGGATGGTTCCGGTGCCCCGGCAGACGCGGCAGCGCCGCAGCCGTCCGGTCCAGGTCCTGCGGGCTCCGTCGCCCTTGCAGAACGGGCACCTCACGCGAGACATAGGCATGGTGGTGGGTCCCTTCTGCTCAGGTGTGGGAGAAGCCGCTGATCAGCCAGATCACGAGGCCGTGGATGGTGAAGACCACCGGGGTCTGGCCGAGGTAGACCCCGAACAGGCCGACACAGACCGCTTCCCAGGCGCGCACGTCACGGGAGCGGACGAGGAGGACGGTGATGATCCCGAAGATCACCGCGAACGTGAACGCCGTACTCTCACTGATCACATCTCCGCCGGTCACTTGATCTCTCCTTCCAGCGCCGCAAGCGCGCAGTCGATGGCAGGCAGCTCGGGGGTCATGCCGGAGTGCTTGCGAGCCGTTGCCACGGCTTCTTCCGTCGGGGTGAGCTGGGAGCGGGCACGGCTCCAACCGCCGTCCGGACCCGTGCACACGGCCACGCCCCGTTCCTCCGCAGTGATCGACTGCGCAACGGCCACGGCGTCCTTGTTGAGGTCGCCCAAGGTCATCTCAGCCGTGCCGGGGTCGTTGACGCGGTGGCAGATACGGCCGCCGAGTTGGGCCCGCAACGCGGTCACCCCGGGGCCGAGGTCGGAGCCGACGCGCTGTCCGGCGACGACCAGGTGCAGGCCGAGCGCAGCCCCGAGCTGCCCGATACGGAGCAGCAGCGTGGAGCACTGTTCCGCCTCCGCCTTGCTCTCACGGGTGCCGTCGGACAGGTACAGTTCCGCGATCTCGTCAACGATCACGACGACCGGCACCGGCCGGAGCTTGTCCGGCAGCTCCCAGATGGAGCGCACGCCAGCCGACCGGCACACGCTCATGCGGTCCTGCATATCGACCACCAAGGCGGAGAGCACTGCGACCGCTGCGCGCCTGCACGTGGCCAGCGCGCTCAACCGCCGGGCGAACAGACCGAGTTCCATGCCGCCCTTGCAGTCGATGCCAACCAGGGCGACGGGCTGTGGGGCGAGTTGGGTGATGAGCCGGGCCAGCAAGGTGGACTTGCCGGAGCGGGTGGCCCCGGCGATCAACCAGTGCGGCACCAGCCGCAGGTTCATCACCCAGGCCCCGCCGGACTCCATCACGCCGATGAGTGCCGAGAGGAGTTCGGCCGGAGCGGTGGCTAACCTCGCGCTTTCACGAACGAGCCTGTCCGAAGTGTGATCAAGAAGGTGAGGAGTGCCTCTGACCTGGGACGATGGGACTTGTCTAGGGTCCTGGTCGTCGTCAAGAAAGCTGCACTCCTCAGGTGAAGAAGCGTATCGGGTCGTATCCGTGTGTCCGCGTTGAGGGCGGCGGTCGTGAAGTGGTCAGCCAGGCTGGTGGCGTGCTGCTGGTCGAGACGGTCCGCAAGACCGGGCTGGATCAGGTGATATCGGCGGCCCTGACGCCGTGACGGAAGCAACGGGCGGTGCATGATCCGGGGAAGATCCTGCTGGATGTGGCCCTCGCGATCGCGCTCGGCGGGGACTGCCTGGCCGATGTCGGGATGCTGCGAGCGGAGCCGGGCGTGTTCGGGCCGGTGGCCTCCGACCCGACGGTCTCCCGCCTGGTCGACACCCTGGCCGGGGCCGGACCGAGAGCCCTTACGGCGATCCGGGCTGCGCGAGCCCAAGTCCGTGAATATATGTGGAAGTTGGCTGGTTCCTCGGCGCCGGAGGCGCGCCACCGTCCGAAGGGTGCAGGGTCAGTCCAAGATCCATCAGAGGGCGGAGAGCCTCTGCATGGCAGCTCCCGTCCGGGTCAGGCCCCTGTACGGCCGCCCACGCCTCGAACAATGCACTGAGGGTCTCCCAGCCCGGTCCGGACACGAAGTGGCACAAGAACGTCGGCTGATCGATCTCGTACTCGCGGAGCTCACCGACCCGAACGTCTCCCTGCATGAGCCACCACGTTCTCACCCTGAGCCCTCCTGGTCTTCGCCGCGGAAGCACGCCAGCCCTGATCGGTCACAACAGTGTCCGGCCTTTGGGCGGATCTACTCCACTTCGATGCCGAAGTCCTGAACGAGCTCCTCCAGGCCGCCCGTGTAGCCCTTGCCGCCGAGCACGAAGTCCCAGTCCCCGTTCGGCCTTCGGCGGAACGAGCCCAGTACCAGGGCCGTTTCGCGTGGCCGGCCGTCGGAGACTTCGAGTCGTCCCACTTCGTTCAGCCCCGGGTCGCGCAGGCGGATGCAGGCGTCCGTGAAGCCGGAGAGGTCCGCCTCAGGGTTTACCTCCGGGTCGATGGCTGCTACGAGGACGAACCGGTCAGCCTCGTCCGGCAGGCCGTCGAAGGAGACACAGATTGCGGCCTTGTCAGGTGTCGTGGGAGGAAGGGCCCGCACGGAGCCATCCGCGGTTTGAGGGTTGTTGAAGAAGACGAAGTGTTCGTCGCTGAGGACGCGGTTGCCACGGCAGACGAGGGCGCACACATCCAAGGCGACACTTCCGGTCCACGACATGCCCAGGACGTTGTAGTCGTCGGGCAGCCGAGTGTCCGGACCGGGCGGCGTCGGCCGTGCAGGAGATTGACGCGCGGTTTCGCCCAGGCGCCCGCGCAAGCCATGGCGATGTAGCAGGTCGACGAGTTCAGTGCCCGAGATGAGTTCGAGCGGCTTGCCGTTGGCGAAGGTGTGTGAGCCAGGGCCGAACCCTGACGTCGTCACGAGTACGCCCTTGTTGGCGCCGGCATCCTGGACGGTCCCGTACAGATCACGCACGGCGGTGGGCGGCACCGTGTTGCGGTAGCGCTTCACCTGCACGACGATCTTTCCACCGCGGATCGGTGTCGGATCCAGTGCGTTGACGTCCACGCCGCCATCGTTGGAACGTTGAGTGGTGACCGCCTGCATCCCCATGGCCCGGAAGAGATCGGCGACCAGGTCCTCAAAGACGATTGGATCCATGCCGTACAAGTCAGGTTCCTCATCGCTGCCATGCGCGACAACGCGGTTCCCGACATCCAGTGGCAGGCGGCTCGGGCGTACCGGCGTCAGTTGGTCGGGGCGGGGCGAGAGTTGGCCGCGCAGAGCGTCGGCCAGGCAGCTGCCTGCGTCCACCTGTGCCAAGTGCAGGTCGCGGAACGTCGAACTCGAAGTCATGACGGTAGCCAGGTAAGTGTGTCCTGGCCGACCCGTCGTAGGGTCATGCCCGTCCACGAACCCGTTCAACGTCACCGACTCGAGCGCGCCTAGCTCGTCCGCGGCGAAGAGCTGGTGCAGGACGAGCAGCATGCACTGCGCGAGAACCTCCCGGTACAGGGCCCGACGCTGGCCCACTGGGCGAGGTGTCTGCTTGTCCTGGTCCACTCCGGACACGTACCGAACGGACTTGGCCTCCGGAACGATGCTGTACGCGGGCAACTCCCAATCCAGCACCAGTTGTCGAGCTGCCGGGTCATAGGCGGCTGCCACCTGACGTGGGAAATCCTCTGGCCACGCTGTGGAGGCGTAGAGAGCTCCCGAGAAGTACTCGACCACGGACTCGGGATCGCGCCGCCTCACTCCATCGGTCACCTCGACGATGCCAGCGTTGTACCGACGCACTTCGGCCAGCTGGGCATCGGCCCACTGCTGGTACTCCCGCTGGTAAGACGCCAACTGCTGCTGCCGCTGAGCCTCCGCCGTCTGGGCGGCCTGCCAGTCCCGCTCGAAGCGCGCCCGTGCTTCGGCCTGCGCCTGGGCCCGGCGATTGGCGGTCCACCCACTCTGTGTCTGGTACTGATTGAAGTCCGGCATGGGCGCGGGCTGTGCCAATACTCCTGGAGCAAAGGGCTGGACTTCCTCGGGGCGCAGGAGCGAGGAAGCCCTGAAAGCCGGAGCCTGACAACCCGAGGCGAGAAGACCTTGCAGTGATGCAACCTGTGCGTCGAGTTCCTCCGTGCGGCGCAGCGCCTCTGCCTGCCTGTACTCACGGTGACTCTGCACGGCCCGCCGCTGATAGGCACGCGCTTGCTGCGCTTCCTGTCTCTGCCGTCTGGCTTCCGCCTGTATCTGGCGCTGCTGCTGCCGTTGCATTTCAGCCCAGACGCCGACAACGCCGACAGAACGACGACTCATGAGGTGCTAGCCCTCCCCGAAGCACTCTGATTGTCCCCACAACCAGTTGTAACGAGACGACTCTATCCAGCAATTGTCTGCTCGCATATCCACTCGTCAAGGGCAACCCTCTCGCCCTATCCCCGCAGGTCGACCTGAGAAGGTGACCAAGGACATGCCAGGCTGCAGTACCCAAATGGCCGCAATCCGCAGCACCGCTCCCGCCACGTACGCAGCACGCCGATAAGTCTGTGAACGCGCCTTGACATGGATCAAGCCGTTGTTGCTTGGCCGACTGCCGCCCGCGCAAGGAACGAGGGCTTGAGCCAGGTCATCCGGTCCCGCTTCCACATGGCGGGAGCGTCCCTCTCGGATGATCGAGCAGGACGGCCCCGGTTCGTCTCCGGTGACGCCTCCGCCCTACGTCCGTCCGGCCGAACTTGACCTGCCGTGTGACCTGACGGGCCCTTTCGCCGGTGTGACGATCAGCTGACGGTTACGCCGGGAATGAAGGCAACGAGCCCCGACAGGAAGCTGCCGATAGCCGCGAGGGTGACGAGGGTGGCCTTGCCATCCGAGAACAGCCCTGAACAGAAGGCACGTACCTGACGTCGGAGGATCAGCATCTTGAGTTTCTGCCAACGGTGCTGACGGATGTGGCAGCCCATGAGAAGGCCAGTTGCGTTGTTACGGCAGCCATCCTCGCGTCCACGGACGGGGGCACTGCACGTCACCGGGGCTTGGAAGAAGCACCAGAGCAGGACGGCGGCCGAGAGGGTGATCACCACCGCAGGTCCAGCCGCCTTGTTGATCCATGCGGCGATCAGTAGTGCGCCGGCCAGAACTCCCCACCACTGTCCCAACCCGCCAAGTCGACTGCTTCGTGCCCCCGAGGTCGCCATGCCTTGAATCGTGGCGAGCTGTATGGCAACTCATGCCTTGGGATGGCGTCCTGACCGAAAAGAGCCTCAGGACGGCCGACTGCCGACTGCCGACGAGCACCGGGAAAGTGCTGCAGCGGAGAGTCTGTCGCAGCACTCTGTGAGGTGTCGGTGCCACGGCCGCTCTGCTAGACGCGGAGTTCCGCGCCGCCGCCTACTTGCCCGTTGCCTCCGGCGCTGTGCGCCACGCGATCACCAGCACAACCACGACGATGATGACCACCGCGGCCAGGGCTCCGGCACAACCCCAAAGACCGGCACGGCCCCGCTGCTTCTTCTGCGGAGGTCCGGTGGATGGCATCACCGGCCGAAGGGGGATGGCCGTCACCGGGGCGTCCCCATTGAGGACCGCTTGCTTGCGGTCCGTCCGCAGGTGGCTCACTCGCCGGCATGTCTGCCTTCTCCGTAGCGGATATCGCCACGTTGGGAAGCCAGACGGCTCCTCGCGAACCGAGAGCATCCACTCAGGCGACCGGCGCCGAGCACTGGTCTCTCCCAGGCTCTCAGCCCCTCAGACCCACTCCACCTCGGAATGGACCGTCGCCGAGCCTCCAGGGGGCGGCAGGGGCGTTCTCGGCGTTTCCCGCACGGTCGCCCGCCGTCCAGTCTGCGCGCCGAGCGCCCTCAGAACGGCAGCCGCCTCTTCCTCGCTGCCGTCCCCCAGCACCTCCACGATGCACCGCAACGCCTCACTCACGTCAGTGAGTGTGTCCGCTGGCCGCAGCGTCCTTCTTGACCGTCAACGGCAGCAGCTTCTTCCCTGTCGGCCCGATCTGGATGGACGTGTCCATCTGCGGGCACACCCCGCAGTCGAAGCACGGTGTCCACCGGCAGTCCTCGACCTCTGTCTCGTCGAGGGCGTCCTGCCAGTCCTCCCAGAGCCAGTCCTTGTCGAGGCCCGAGTCCAGGTGGTCCCAGGGGAGGACCTCCTCGTAGGTCTTCTCGCGGGTGGTGTACCAGTCGACGTCGACACCGAACGCGGGCAGCGTCTTCTCCGCGCAGCGCATCCAGCGCTCGTAGGAGAAGTGCTCGCGCCAGCCGTCGAAGCGGCCGCCGTCCTCGTAGACCGCGCGGATGACCGCGCCGATCCGGCGGTCGCCGCGGGAGAGGAGGCCCTCGACGATGCCGGGCTTGCCGTCGTGGTAGCGGAAGCCGATCGAGCGGCCGTACTTCTTGTCGCCGCGGATCTTGTCCCGGAGCTTCGTCAGGCGGGCGTCCGTCTCCTCCGCCGAGAGCTGCGGGGCCCACTGGAAGGGGGTGTGGGGCTTGGGGACGAAGCCGCCGATCGACACCGTGCAGCGGATGTCGTTCTGGCCGGAGACCTTGCGGCCCTCGGCGATCACCTTCATCGCCATGTCGGCGATCTGGAGGACGTCCTCGTCGGTCTCGGTGGGCAGGCCGCACATGAAGTACAGCTTCACCTGGCGCCAGCCGTTGCCGTACGCCGTCGAGACCGTGCGGATGAGGTCTTCCTCCGACACCATCTTGTTGATGACCTTGCGCAGGCGCTCCGAGCCGCCCTCGGGGGCGAAGGTGAGGCCGGAGCGGCGGCCGTTGCGCGTCAGTTCGTTGGCCAGGTCGACGTTGAAGGCGTCCACGCGGGTCGACGGGAGGGACAGGCCGATCTTGTCCTCCGTGTACCGGTCCGCCAGGCCCTTCGCGATGTCGCCGATCTCCGAGTGGTCGGCCGAGGACAGGGACAGCAGGCCCACCTCCTCGAAGCCCGTGGCCTTCAGGCCCTTCTCGACCATCTCGCCGATGCCCGTGATCGACCGCTCCCGCACCGGGCGGGTGATCATGCCCGCCTGGCAGAAGCGGCAGCCGCGCGTGCAGCCGCGGAAGATCTCGACCGACATGCGCTCATGGACCGTCTCGGCGAGCGGGACGAGCGGCTGCTTCGGGTACGGCCATTCGTCGAGGTCCATGACGGTGTGCTTGCTCACCCGCCACGGGACGCCGGACTTGTTGGGGACCACGCGCGCGATACGGGCGTCCGGCAGGTACTCGACGTCGTAGAACGCCGGGATGTAGACCGAACCCGTCTTCGCCAGGCGGAAGAGGACCTCCTCGCGCCCGCCCGGGCGGCCCTCCGCCTTCCAAGCTCGGATGATCTTCGTCATGTCGAGGACGGCCTGTTCGCCGTCGCCGATGATCACCGCGTCGATGAAGTCCGCGATCGGCTCGGGGTTGAAGGCCGCGTGGCCGCCGGCCAGCACGATCGGGTCGTCGAGCGTCCGGTCCTTCGACTCCAGCGGGATGCCCGCCAGGTCCAGGGCCGTCAGCATGTTCGTGTAACCGAGTTCGGTGGAGAAGCTGAGCCCGAACACGTCGAAGGCGCCCACCGGGCGGTGGCTGTCGACCGTGAACTGCGGGACGCGATGCTCCCGCATCAGTGCCTCCAGGTCCGGCCACACGCTGTACGTGCGCTCGGCGAGGACGCCCTCCTGCTCGTTCAGGACCTCGTAGAGGATCATGACGCCCTGGTTGGGCAGGCCGACCTCGTACGCGTCCGGGTACATCAGCGCCCAGCGGACATCGCACGACTCCCACGGCTTGACGGTGGAGTTGAGCTCTCCGCCGACGTACTGGATCGGCTTCTGCACATGCGGGAGCAGGGCTTCGAGCTGCGGAAACACGGACTCTGCGGCCGCAGCGACTTCGGCAGGCATCTCGCGAACCTTCGTGAGCGGTACTGAACGGACGGGTGACCATCCAGACTAACGCGATCCCGGAGGTCCCCCGTACGGCTCAGACGGGCACCCCGGACCCGATCTCCTCCCACATCCCCGGCAGCTCAGCCTCCACGGCCGCCGCCCGCTGCTCCTCGCGCCCGTACAGCACGCCGTACGTGAACGAGCTCTCCCCCGCCGCGTGCGCCACCGCGGACAGCTCGCGCAGGGTCTGGCGGACCATGACGCTGTCCTGGTGCTCGCCGAGCAGGCTGGTCAGCGACTTCATGGACTTGGCCAGGTCACGGGCCGGAGCACCGAGCGCGGGGCTCGCCGCCTCCGCCGCGTACCGGGTGCGCTTGGCCTTCTTGCGGGCCTCGTGCAGCGCGAGGTCACGGTCCGCGCCGGGCGGAGCCCCGATCGCCTCCTCGACGAGCGCCGAGACCTTCCCGAAGTTCTTGCGTACGGCCTTGCCGATCACCTTCTCCGGTTTGCCGGCGGCGTCCGGCAGCAGGGGCGGCTCGGCCACCAGCGTGTCCAGGGTGTCGAGCAGCGCGAGATACCGCTTGGAGTCCAGGACGCCGATGAGCCGCCGGCGCGAGCCGCCGCGCCGGGCGCCCGCCCAGGTGCGCATGCGGGTGCGGATCGGGCCGGAGACCAGGGTGCGGGGCAGTTCGGCGAGGACCGTCGTCAGGCGTTCGGTCATCACCTCGCGGTCCCGGTCCACGCCCAACTCGCTTGCCAGCCACTTCAGTTCCTCGCCGGCCGGGTCGGTGACCGTGCGGTCGAGCACCTTGCCGTACGAGCGGAACGTGCTGCGCAGCCGGCGGGTGGCGACCCGCATGCGGTGCACGGAGTCGTAGGCGTCCTGCCGTACGGCGGGGTCGAGTTCGAGGATCGCGTCGCGCTGGGCGCGGACGTAGGCGAGGACGTGGTCGCCGGCGGTCTCCGGGTCCGGCGGCGGCACGGGCGCCCTGCGCTTCTTCGGCTTCTTCGGGGCGGTCTCCGCAAGCGCTCTGGCCAGCTTGGAAGCAGACGACGACGGTCGTACGCCCGCCTTGCGCAACCGTTTCTCCACCTTGTCGAGGAAGACCGGGTCACCGTCGTCGGCGAGTTCGACCTCGATCTCGGTCCACTGCGCGGTGCCGCCGCCGTCGGCGAGGCGTTCGGCGTGTACGGCGTCCACGCTGACCTCGGCGAGCAGCGCGCCGTCCGCGTCCACGAGGTGGCGTACGTCCCGGTCGGAGCGCAGCCGCACCAGGGGCAGCAGCTCGGCCTCGCGGACCCGGGAGCGGACCAGGCCGGCGAGAGTGCGCGGCACGGTGTCGGAGAGCGGCTCGCGGATCTCGTCGCGGACTCCGGGCGCGACCGGCACTTTCAGGTGCCAGCCCGCGTCCGAACCGCCGGTGCGGCGGCGCAGCGTCATCGAGGCTTTGGCCAGTCGCTCGTCGGCCGTGTCGTAGTAGACGGCGTCCAGGTTCGCTACGCCCTTGTCGATGACGGCCCGGACACCGGCGACGCCGGTCAGGTCGGGCAGACCACTCTCGTCGGACTCGTATTTACGCTCGATCTCGCGCTTTGTGTCCGCCATGAACCGAATCTAGTTGCTGACGAGCCGGGATGGCAGAGGGCGTCCCAAATGAACCCCGGGGAAACCCGAGCGAACCTACAGGTAACGGCTATGCGGACATGGGTCGCTGGACCCGGATCGACTGCAGCAGACCCACCGCGAGCCACACCGCGAACATCGACGTTCCGCCGTAGGACACGAAGGGCAGTGGCAGGCCGGTGACGGGCATGATGCCGAGGGTCATGCCGACGTTCTCGAAGGACTGGAAGGCGAACCAGGCGACGATTCCGGCGGCGACGATCGTGCCGTAGAGCTCGGTCGAGTCGCGGGCGATGCGGCAGGCGCGCCACAGCACCACGCCCAGGAGGACGAGGATCAGGCCCGCGCCGACGAAGCCCAGCTCCTCGCCCGCGACCGTGAAGACGAAGTCCGTCTGTTGTTCGGGGACGAACTGGCCTGTGGTCTGCGAGCCGTGGAACAGGCCCGCGCCGGTGAGGCCGCCGGAGCCGATCGCGATGCGGGCCTGGTTGGTGTTGTAGCCGACGCCGGCCGGGTCGAGGCTCGGGTTGGCGAAGGCGGCGAAGCGGGCGATCTGGTACTCGTCCAGGATGTGCAGCTGCCAGACGGCGATCGCGCCGATCGCGCCCGCGCCCAGCAGGCCGAAGATCCAGCGGTTGGAGGCGCCGGAGGCCAGCAGTACGCCGAGCACGATGATGACCATGACCATGACCGACCCGAGGTCGGGCATCAGCATGACGATCAGCATCGGGACGGAGGCCAGGCCGAGGGCCTGGAGGACCGTGCGGTGGTCGGGGTAGGGCTTGTCGCCCGCGTCGACCCGGGCGGCGAGGATCATCGCCATGCCCAGGATGATCGTGATCTTCACGAACTCGGAGGGCTGGAGCGAGAAGCCGCCGCCGAGCACGATCCAGGAGTGCGCGCCGTTGACCGTGGAGCCGAGCGGGGTGAGCACCAGCAGGATGCCGAACACCGAGGCGCCGTACAGGAACGGGACGACAACGCGCAGGGTGCGGTGGCCGACCCAGATGACGCCGATCATCAGGGCGATGCCGATGCCGGTGTTCATCAGGTGCCGGATCAGGAAGTAGTACTGGTCTCCCTGGTTGATCTCGGTGCGGTTGCGGGTCGCCGAGAAGACCAGGAGCGAGCCGATCAGGGACAGCCCGATAGCCGACAGCAGTATCGGCCAGTCGAGGCGGCGGGCCAGCGAGTCACGGGCGAAGACCCGCGTCCAGCCGGCCCGCTCGGGGCCGTATCCGGAAACGGAGAAGCTGTTGCCGGTCATGTGAGCATCCTCCGGCTTCCCCTTCTGCGCGGGCGCCTGCGGGTGTTGCTGTTGGTGGTGGTCGGCGAGGGCGAGGTGGCCGGCTGCTGCGTGTCGTCCGCCGCCGTGACCCCTCCCTCGGTCGCCTTCTGCTGCTTCTCCAGCTCCTTGGCCGGGTCGGCGGTGATCTTCGGGGAGGCGATCGTGCCGTCGGCGCGGACCTTGGGGAGGCTCGTCTGCGGGGTGGGCAGCAGCGCCTTCTTCTTGTCGATGGAGCCGTCGGCCTGGACGCCGTACATCGCGTTGTAGATGTTGCGCACGGCCTCACCGGAGGCGCCCGAGCCCGTACCGGCCTGGGCGATCGTCATGACGACCGTGTAGTCCTTGGTGTACGTGGCGAACCAGGAGGTGGTCTGCTTGCCGTAGACCTCCGCCGTACCCGTCTTGGCGTGCAGCGTGATCTTGTCCTGCGGCCAGCCCTGGAACTTCCAGGCGGCGGTACCGCTGGTGACCACGCCCGCGAGGGCCTTGTCGATGCCCTTGTGCGTGGCCGCGCTGATCGGCAGCTTGGCCTTCACCTGGGGCTTGATCTCCTGGACCGTCTTGCCGTCGGCGCTGACGATCGCCTTGCCGATGGTCGGGACGTACTCGGTGCCGCCGTTGGCGAGGGCGCCGTAGATCATGGCCTCCTGGATCGGCGTGACGAGGGTGTCGCCCTGGCCGATGGAGTAGTTGATCGAGTCGCCCTCACGCATCCTGTTGCCTTCGAGGCAGTTCTCGTAGGCGATCTTCTGGACGTACGTGCCGTCCTTCTTGCCGGTCTTGCACCAGTAGGCCTTGTTGGCCTCGTAGGTCTGCTGCTTCCACTTGCGGTCCGGGACGCGGCCGGTGACCTCGTTCGGGAGGTCGACGCCGGTGGTCTTGCCGAGGCCGAACTGGTGGGCCGCCTTGTAGAAGTAGTCCTTCGGCTCACCCTTCTTCGGGTTGATGCCGCCGTCCTTCTTCCACTGGGCGTCGGCGAGGCCGTAGAAGACGGTGTCGCAGGAGACTTCGAGCGCGCGGCCCAGCGAGATGGGGCCGAAGTTCTCGCCCTCGAAGTTCTTGAAGACCTGGCCGCCCACCGAGTACGAACTGGTGCAGGGGTAGCCGCCGTCCCACTTGTAGCCGGCCTCGACCGCGGCGGCCGTGGAGACCACCTTGAACGTCGAACCGGGCGCGGACTGACCCTGTATGGCCCGGTTGAGCAGCGGGTAGTCGGAGTTCTTGCCGGTGAGCTGCTTGTAGTCCTTGGCGGAGATGCCGCCGACCCAGACGTTCGGGTCGTACGTCGGCGCGGACGCCATGGCGACGATCCGGCCGGTCTTGGCCTCCATCACGACGACGGCACCGGAGTCGGCCTTGTAGTTCTCGCCGGTGATCTTGTCGAACTGCTGGCGGGCGGTCTTCATCGCCTTGTCGAGCTGGTACTCGGCGACGCGCTGCACACGGGCGTCGATGCTGGTGACGAGGTTCGAACCGGGCTCGGACGCATCGGACTTGGCCTTGCCGATCACGCGTCCGAGGTTGTCGACCTCGTAGCGGGTGACGCCCGCCTTGCCGCGCAGTTCCTTGTCGTACTGGCGCTCCAGGCCCGAGCGGCCGACCTGGTCCGAGCGCAGATACGGCGAGTCGGAGTCCTTGGCCTGGGTGATCTCGTCGTCGGTGACCGGCGAGAGATAGCCGAGGACCTGCGCCGCGTTGGCGTCGCCGGGGGCCGCGTAACGCCGTACGGCCTCGGGTTCGGCGGTGATGCCGGGGAAGTCCTCGGAGCGCTCGCGGATCTGCAGGGCCTGCTTGGCGGTGGCCTCGTCGGTGATCGGGATCGGCTGGTACGGCGAGCCGTTCCAGCACGGCTGCGGGGTCTTCGCGTCGCACAGCCGGACCTTCTGGATGACGTCCTCGGGCTTCAGGCCCAGCACGCCGGCCAGCTTGGTGAGGACGGCCTTGCCGTCGTCGGCCTGCTTCAGCAGGTCGGTGCGGGAGGCGGAGACCACGAGCCGGGTCTCGTTGTCGGCGAGGGGCACACCGCGCGCGTCCAGTATCGAACCGCGCACCGCGGGATCGACGACCTGCTGGACGTGGTTGCCGGACGCTTCCTTCTGGTACGCGGAACCCTCCCGGATCTGGAGGTACCAGAGGCGCCCGCCGAGGGTGCCCAGGAGGGAGAGGACGAGGATCTGGATGACGACGAGCCTGATCTGGACCCGTGGAGTCCGTCCGGTCTCCGGGATGTTGGTCATTGGTGCTGCCTCCCCCTCTCAGTGCGTGTACACGATGCGTGTATGAGTCATATACGACGGACCTGTGAGTCCGTGGGCCAACTCCCCGGTGGTCAAAGCCTCTTGACCCCCTTGATACGTCCCGCCCGGGCCACCCGCGCGCGAGCCGTCCTCATCCGCAGGCCACCGCGCTGGCCGCCGATCTTCAGGCCGGTGCCCGAGGAGAGCCAACCCGAGGAGATGTCGGCCGACTTGGCGGCGTTGGTCTCCGCGAGCGGGTCGTTGTCGGCGCGGCGGGCCAGCGCCATGACGCCGGGGACGACGAACGGGGCGAGCAGCAGGTCGTACAGGGCGGCCGTGAACAGCAGGCTGGGCAGGCCGACATGGCGGGCGGCGGTGTCGCCGACGAGGGCGCCGACACCGGCGTAGAGGAGGGTGGAGCCGAGGGCGGCGGCGACCACGACGGCCATCGGGCCGGTCGCCGACTTGAGGCGGCCGTTCTCCGGTTTCGCCAAGCCCGCGAGGTAGCCGATGACGCAGAGCACGAGGGCGTAGCGGCCGGCCGCGTGGTCGGCGGGCGGGGCCAGGTCGGCGAGGAGTCCGGCGCCGAAGCCGATGAGGGCGCCGGTGACATGGCCGTAGACCATGGCGAGGCCGAGGACCGTGAGGAGGAGCAGGTCGGGGACGGCGCCCGGGAGGTGGAGGCGGGCGAGGACGCTCACCTGGATCACCATGGCGACGACGACCAGCGGCACGGAGAGCAGGATCCGGTTGACACGCATGGGGAGGGGCTCCTACTGCTGTTACTGGCCGTTGACCGGCGCGTTCGCGGACGGGGTCGCCGTGACGGTCACCGTCGGGGTCGGGGTCGGCTTGGATTTCGCGGGCAGGACCGTGTCGCGCGGGTCCTTCTTCGGGGCCTCCACGACCACGCCGACGATGTCGAGCTTGGTGAAGTTGACGTACGGCGTGACGTAGAGCGTGCGGGTCAGGCCGCCGCCTGAGGGGTCGACGCGGGAGACGACACCGACCGGGACACCGGGCACGAACGGCTTGTCGGCCTGCGAGCCGAAGGTGACCAGCCGGTCGCCCTTCTTCACCTCGGCCTTGCCGTTGAGGAGTTCGACGCGCAGCGGGCCGTCGCCCTCGCCGGAGGCGAAGCCGAGTTCGTCACTGCCCTCCATACGGGTGCCGACGGTGAAGTCGGGGTCGTTGGCGAGCAGGACGGTCGAGGCGTCCGGGCCGACGGTCGTCACACGGCCGACCAGTCCGTCGCCGTTGAGGACGGTCATGTCGCGCTTGATGCCGTCGTTGGCGCCGACGTCGATGGTGATCGTCCACGAGAAGCTCTGCGCGGCTCCTATCGCGATGACCTGGGCGCCCTTGATGCCGTACTGGCCCTCGCCGGCCACCTTCAGCATCTTGTCCAGCTGGTTGAGGCGGCTGCGGTTGCGGTCGTCGCTGCCGAGCTTCGCCTTGAGGGCCGCGTTCTCCTTCTCCAGGAGCGCGAGCCGGTCGCGCCGCGCGCCGGAGTCGCGGACCGCGGAGATCACGTCGCCGACCGGGTTCACGGCGGACGACACGCCGTTCTCGATCGGGCCGAACACGGTGGCCGCGGCCCGGCGGGCACCCTCGACCGGTGAGTCCTGCCCTCCCCGGATGTCCACCGTGATCAACGCGAACGCGACGGCGATCAGCAGCACCAGGAGCAGCCGGCTCTCTCGTGTGTCCCTCACGTGCGGCGGCCGTGCCTTCCTCATAGAAATGTGCAGAGGTTCAGGTATGCAGGTGTGTACGAGGGCCCGTCAGATGTGAACGAAGGCCTATGACGGAGCCTATGCCTCCGTATCAACGATCCGCCGCACGAGAAGAGATCATCCCGTACGGCGGAACCGAAGTGTTACGTCATCTGCGCGGCTGGGCGTCGAGAACCTGCTGGAGCGCCTCGAACTCCTCGACGCACTTGCCGGAGCCGAGCGCCACGCTGTCCAGCGGGTCCTCCGCGATGTGGATCGGCATTCCGGTCTCCCGGCGCAGCCGCTCGTCGAGACCCTTCAGCAGGGCTCCACCGCCGGTCAGAACGATTCCGCGGTCCATGATGTCGCCGGACAGCTCCGGCGGGCACTTGTCGAGGGTCGTCTTCACCGCGTCGACGATCGCGTTGACGGGCTCTTCGATCGCCTTGCGGACTTCGCCGGCGGAGATGACGACGGTCTTGGGCAGACCGGAGACCAGGTCCCGGCCGCGGATTTCGGTGTGCTGGTCGTCGTCGAGGTCGTACGCGGAACCGATCGTGATCTTGATCTGCTCAGCCGTCCGCTCACCCAGAAGGAGCGAGTACTCCTTCTTGATGTGCTGGATGATCGCGTTGTCCAACTCGTCGCCCGCGACGCGGATGGACTGGGCGGTGACGATGCCACCGAGCGAGATGACCGCGACCTCCGTGGTGCCGCCGCCGATGTCCACCACCATGTTGCCCGTGGCCTCGTGGACCGGCAGGCCGGAACCGATGGCCGCGGCCATGGGCTCCTCGATGATGTGCACCTGGCGGGCGCCGGCCTGGGACGACGCCTCGATGACGGCACGGCGCTCGACGCCCGTGATGCCCGAGGGCACACAGACGACGACACGCGGACGGGCCAGATAGCGCCGCTTGTGGATCTTCAAGATGAAGTAGCGGAGCATGCGCTCGGTGATCTCGAAGTCGGCGATGACACCGTCCTTCAGCGGACGTACGGCAACGATGTTGCCGGGCGTGCGCCCGATCATCTTCTTGGCTTCGGAACCGACCGCGAGAATGCCACCGGTGTTGGTGTTGATGGCGACGACGGACGGCTCGTTGAGTACGATCCCGCGACCCCTGACGTACACCAGCGTGTTGGCGGTCCCGAGGTCGACAGCCATGTCACGGCCGATGAACGACATTGAGTTCCCCATCAGGATTCGTCTGGCCTTCCTGGGAGCTTTGAGGGCTTTTCAGGTCGGCGAAGTGGGTGCAGTGACGTGAAGGCTTCCATCGTAGACGCGCCATCACGAACACTGCGCGAGGGTCTTCGCCATTGTCAGCATGTGAGGCACCGCCTCGCTTGTGGAGACGGCCCAACGGGGGCACTCGTTCCCCCGATCGGCACGCATATGCCGAGAGACGGCCGGAAAATCGCGGCCGTCCCTGGTCAGGCATGTGCGTTACTGATGGAGATTCAGGAACGCCCCGGGAAGAAGATCTTCACCTCGCGTTCGGCGGACTCCTCCGAGTCCGAGGCGTGGATCAGGTTCTCCCGCACGATGACTCCGAAGTCCCCGCGGATCGAGCCCGGGGCGGCGGCGATCGGGTCGGTCGGACCGGCCAGCGCACGCACCCCCTCGATGACCCGCTCGCCCTCGACGATCAGGGCGACCACCGGACCGGAGGCCATGAACTCCACCAGCGGCTCGTAGAAGGGCTTGCCCTTGTGCTCGCCGTAGTGCTGCTCCAGGGTGTCCTGGTCCAGGGTGCGCAGCTCCAGCGCGGTGATCTGCCAGCCGGCCTTGCGCTCGATGCGGCTGATGATCTCGCCGGTCAGGCCACGACGAACGGCGTCGGGCTTGAGCAGGACGAGGGTGCGCTGGGTCACGACGGGACTCCTTCGGATCATGATGGTGCGGGTCGGCTCAGGGTCGTGTCACGGTCGTCTCACGACAAGGCCGAGGCTACAGGGCGTGTCCATGCGCCCATTACGCAGCGTCAGGTGTAGTGGAGGCGGCCTGCGCGGCCTGCGCCGCGAACCTCGCCTTCGCCTCGTCGATCTTCCGGCCGTAGTGCACCGACGCCCACCACAGGGCCGCGAAGATCGCCCCCAGGAAGAACATCGACGGCACCACGACGCCCGCCGCGATCAGCGCGATCTGCAGCGCCCAGCCGAGCACGATGCCGGCCGGCCGGGTCACCACGCCGCACAGCGCGACCGACAGGACCATCGCGATCCCGCACACCGTCCACACCGTGGACGTGGTCAGATCCGGGTCCTTCATGGCGACCAGACCGGCGAAACCGATCACGAAGAACTCGCCGAGCAACGTCGAGGAACAGAGCGTACGCACGAAAGTCAGCCCCTCCCGAGGAGCAGTCGGGCCTCACCGACGGTGATGACGGAACCGGTGACGAGCACACCGCCGCCCGCGAACTCGCCGTCCTCCTCGGCCAGCGTGATCGCCGCCTCCAGCGCGTCCGGCAGCCGCGGCTCGACCTGCACCCGCTCGTCGCCGAACACCTCGACGGCGATCGCGGCCAGTTCGTCCGCGTCCATCGCGCGGTGACTGGAGTTCTGCGTGACGACGACCTCGGCGAACATCGGCTCGAAGGCTTCGAGCAGCCCGCGCACGTTCTTGTCCCCGCTGGCCCCGACCACTCCGATCAGCCTGCTGAAGTCGAACGCCTCGGCGACGGCCTCGGCGGTGGCACGGGCGCCCGCGGGATTGTGCGCCGCGTCGAGCACAACGGTCGGCGACCGTCGTACGACCTCAAGACGCCCCGGCGAGGTGACGGAGGCGAACGCCTTGCGGACCGTGTCGATCGCGAGCGGGTCGGGCCGCTGGGCACCCACCCCGAAGAACGCTTCTACGGCGGCGAGGGCGACGGCGGCGTTGTGCGCCTGGTACGGCCCGTGCAGCGGGAGATAGATCTCCTCGTACTCGCCGCCGAGCCCGCGCAGGTTGATGAGCTGTCCGCCGACGGCGACATGCCGCGACACGACCCCGAACTCCAGCCCCTCCCGGGCCACGGTCGCGTCCACCTCGACGGCCTTCTTCAGCAGCACCTGCGCCGCGTCCACCGGCTGCTGCGCCAGGATCACGGTCGCGGCCTGCTTGACGATGCCGGCCTTCTCGGCCGCGATCTCACCGGTCGTTCCGCCGAGGCGGTCGGTGTGGTCGAGATCGATCGGGGTGACCACGGCTACATCCGCGTCGATGACGTTGGTGGCGTCCCAGGTGCCGCCCATCCCGACCTCCACGACGGCCACATCGACGGGCGCGTCCGCGAAGGCGGCGTACGCCATCCCCGTCAGCACCTCGAAGAACGACAGCCGGAACTCCTGCTGGGCGTCGACCATCTCGATGTACGGCTTGATGTCGTGGTACGTCTCGATGAACCGCTCGGCGGAGATCGGGGCGCCGTCGAGGCTGATGCGTTCGGTGATCGACTGGACGTGCGGGGAGGTGTAGCGGCCGGTGCGGAGTTCGAAGGCGCCGAGGAGGGCCTCGATCATGCGGGCCGTGGACGTCTTGCCGTTCGTGCCGGTGATGTGGATCGAGGGGTACGAGCGCTGGGGGTCCCCCAGGACGTCCATCAGCGCGGCGATACGGCTGACCGACGGCTCCAGCTTCGTCTCGCCCCAGCGGGTGGCCAGCTCTGCCTCGACCTCGCGCAGCGCGGCGTCCACCTGGGGGTCTTCGGGGCGACCGGGTACGTCGGCCTGAGGGGCGCCGGTGCCCTGGGTGCGGAGGGTTCGGCTGCCGGCCTCGATGACCGCGAGGTCGGGGTCGCGGTCTGTCTCGGCCTCGATGATCTCGTCGAACGGGTCGCTGTCAGTCACAGGGCCAGTTTAGGGGTGCGCCCGAGGATGGGGGTGGCTGGTCCTGTTTGGCGGGCGCGGGGAACGTTGTGGCTGGTCGCGCAGTTCCCCGCGCCTCTTGGTTGGCTACTGCTGAGGCAAGCCGTCCAGCTGGGCCTTGATGCGCTCGATGTCCTCGTCGGCCTTGGACAGGCGGCCTCGGATCTTGTCGACCACGTTGTCCGGGGCCTTGGCCAGGAACGCCTCGTTGCCGAGCTTCGCCGTCGCCTGGGCCTTCTCCTTCTCGGCGGCGGCCAGATCCTTCGCGAGGCGCTTCCGCTCCGCCGCGACGTCGATCGTGCCGGAGAGGTCGAGGGCGACCGTGGCGCCGCCGACCGGGAGGGTGGCCGTCGCCGCGAAGGCGTCGCCCTCCGGCTGGAGGCGGAGGAGCTGGCGGATGGCGGCCTCGTGGGGTGCGAGGGCCGTGCCGGTCAGGGTGAGGCGGGCCGGGACGCGCTGGCCGGGCTGGAGGCCCTGGTCGGCGCGGAAGCGGCGGACCTCGGTGATGACCTGCTGGAGGGTCCCGATCTCCTTCTCGGCCGCCTCGTCCCGGAAGCCACTGTCCTTCGGCCAGTCCGCGATGACGATCGACTCGCCGCCCGTCAGGGTCGTCCAGAGGGTCTCCGTGACGAAGGGGACGATCGGGTGCAGCAACTTCAGGGTGACGTCCAGGACTTCGCCCAGGACGCGGCCGGAGACCTTCGCGGGCTCGCCGCCAGCCAGGAACGTGGTCTTCGACAACTCGACGTACCAGTCGAAGACTTCGTCCCACGCGAAGTGGTAGAGGGCGTCGGAGAGCTTGGCGAACTGGAAGTCGTCGTAGAGCGCGTCGACTTGGGAGACCGTCTTGTTGAGACGGGAGAGGATCCAGCGGTCCGTGGCCGAGAGCTGCTCGGCGGGCGGGAGGTCGCCCTCGATCGTCGCGCCGTTCATCAGCGCGAAGCGCGTGGCGTTCCAGATCTTGTTGGCGAAGTTCCGGGAGGCCTGGACCCAGTCCTCGCCGATCGGGACGTCCGTACCGGGGTTGGCGCCGCGGGCCAGGGTGAAGCGGACGGCGTCGGAGCCGTACGCGTTCATCCAGTCCAGCGGATCCACGGCCGTGCCCGAGGACTTGGACATCTTCTTGCCGAACTGGTCGCGGACCAGACCCGTCAACGCGATGGTCCTGAAGGGGACTTCACCGTCCATCGCGTACAGGCCGAACATCATCATCCGGGCGACCCAGAAGAAGATGATGTCGTGGCCGGTGAGCAGGACGTCGGTCGGATAGAACTTCTTGAGATCCGGGGTCTGTTCGGGCCAGCCGAGGGTCGAGAAGGGCCACAGGCCGGAGGAGAACCAGGTGTCCAGGACGTCGGAGTCCTGGGTCCAGCCCTCACCGGTGGGCGGCTCCTCGTCGGGGCCGACGCAGACGACTTCACCCTCCGGGCCGTACCAGACCGGGATGCGGTGGCCCCACCACAACTGCCGTGAGATGCACCAGTCGTGGAGGTTGTCGACCCAGTCGAAGTACCGCTTCTCCATCTCCTGCGGGTGGATCTTGACCCGGCCGTCACGGACCGCGTCGCCGGCCGCCTTCGCGAGCGGGGCGACCTTGACCCACCACTGCATGGACAGGCGCGGTTCGATGGTCGTCTTGCAGCGTGAGCAGTGGCCGACGGAGTGGACGTAGGGCCGCTTCTCGGCGACGATCCGGCCGTCGGCGCGCAGCGCGGCGACGATCGCGGAACGGGCCTCGAAACGGTCCAGGCCCTCGAAGGGGCCGTGGACGGTGATGACACCGCGCTCGTCCATGACGGTCAGCGCTTCGAGGTCGTGGCGCTGGCCGATGGCGAAGTCGTTCGGGTCGTGGGCCGGGGTCACCTTGACGGCGCCGGTGCCGAACTCCGGGTCGACATGGGTGTCGGCGACGACCGGGATGGTGCGGTCGGTGAGCGGCAGCTTGATGTGCCGGCCGACGAGGTGCTTGTACCGCTCGTCGTCGGGGTGGACGGCGACGGCGGTGTCGCCGAGCATCGTCTCGGCGCGGGTCGTGGCGACGACGATGGTGCCGTCCCCCTCGCCGTACTTCATGGAGACGAGTTCGCCGTCGTCGTCCTGGTACTCGACCTCGATGTCCGAGATCGCGGTGAGACAGCGCGGGCACCAGTTGATGATGCGCTCGGCGCGGTAGATCAACTCGTCGTCGTAGAGCCGCTTGAAGATGGTCTGGACGGCCTGCGAGAGGCCCTCGTCCATGGTGAAGCGCTCGCGGGTCCAGTCGACGCCGTCGCCGAGGCGGCGCATCTGGCCGAGGATCTTGCCGCCGTACTCGTCCTTCCACTGCCAGACGCGCTCGACGAACGCCTCACGGCCCAGGTCTTGGCGGGACTTGCCCTCCTTGCCAAGCTCGCGCTCGACGACGTTCTGGGTGGCGATCCCCGCGTGGTCCATACCCGGCAGCCACAGCGCCTCGAAGCCCTGCATGCGCTTACGACGGGTCAGCGCGTCCATCAGCGTGTGCTGGAAGGCATGCCCGAGGTGCAGGCTGCCCGTGACGTTCGGCGGCGGGATGACGATCGTGTACGGCGGCTTCTCACTCTTCGCGTCCGCCTCGAAGTAACCCCGCTCCACCCAGCGCTCGTACAGCGGCCCCTCTACGTCGGCCGGCGCGTACTGGGTCGGCAGTTCGGAGTCGGGCGCTGATGGCTGCTGCTGAGCGTTCTCGGTCACGGGGCCAGTTTAGGGGTGTCGCGGGGGTGTCCCGAAACGCGTTTGTTCTGTAACGGTGCGGCCCCCGATGCCGTGCGGTTCCTGTGACTGAGCCAGGATGTCGGGAACGCATAAGCATCTGGAGGGGAACCCAGAATGAGCTACAACCAGCCGGGCCCGTACGACGGGCAGCCTCAGCAGCCCGGACCGTACGGTCAGCCGGGTCCCTACGGCCCGCCTCCGCAGCAGGCGCCGCAGGGCGCCCCTCAGCCCGGCTACGGCTACCCCCAGCAGGCTCCTCCCGCCCAGCCCGGTTACGGCTACCCGCAGCCCCCGCAGGGCGTCCCGCCGCAGCCGAACCCCTATGGGCAGCAACCGCCTTACGGGCAGCCGCCGTACGGCGTTCCGCAGCCCCCGGCGCCCGGTGGCGGGAAGAAGCGGACGGGGCTGGTCATCGGCGCGGTGGCGGTCGTGGCCGCCGTCGCGGTCGGCGTGTACTTCGTGATCGGCGGCGGGAGCGGCAGCGGCGGTGTGGCCGACGACGGCGCGCACAAGCTGACCACGCCGGCGACGGTCATCAACGGGACGTACAAGAAGTCGGACAGCGACGCCGACTCCGCGAACTCGATGACGGACGACGACAAGGCCGACTTCCAGAAGTGGGGCGTGAAGAACCCCGTCGAGGTCAGCGCCGGTTACGAGAACGGCTCGGGCCTGGCGCAGAAGACGCTGTCCTTCGACGGCGTGTACGGCACGATCGACGACCCGGAGGCCGTCGTGGACGCGATGTTCGCGAAGGTCAAGACGGAGTCGGAGAAGGACCAGAGCAGCGAGAGCAGCAGCGGCAAGCTGATCGGCAGCCCGGAGAAGGTCACTCCGGCGGGCTTTTCCAACGGCATCATGAAGTGCCAGGTCGCCGAGATCGCCAACAACGACACGTCGAGCACCGCCGCCGGTGCCGCGAAGACCATCAAGCTGCCGATGTGCATCTGGGGCGACCACAGCACCGTCGCCGTCGTCAGCGCGTTCGGGATCGCTGAACTCGCCGCCGGGAACGGCGGAACCGTGGAGAGCACGGCGTCGCTGGCCGCGAAGCTCCGCAACGACGTCCGGGTCAAGGCCTGATGGCGTAGCTCCGGCTCAACGGCCAAGGGGCCCCGGTCAGTTGGACTGACCGGGGCCCCTTGGCCGTTCAAGAAACGCTGTTATGCCGTCTTCTGCTCGCCCGGGCCCCGGCCGCGCGCGTCGCGCGGGATGAGGGTCGGGTTGACGTTCGAGAGGACGACGTCCGCCGTGATGACCACGCGGGCCACGTCCTTGCGGGACGGGACCTCGTACATGACGCCCTGGAGGACTTCCTCCATGATGGCGCGCAGGCCGCGCGCGCCGGTCTGGCGGAGGATGGCCTGGTCGGCGATGGCTTCGAGGGCCTCGCGCTCGAAGTCCAGCTCCACACCGTCGAGTTCGAAGAGGCGCTGGTACTGCTTCACCAGTGCGTTGCGCGGCTCGATGAGGATCTGGAGCAGGGCCTCGCGGTCCAGGTTGTGGACCGAGGTGATGACGGGGAGGCGCCCGATGAACTCGGGGATCATGCCGAACTTGACCAGGTCCTCGGGCATGACGTCCTCGAACTGGTCCTTTGCCTGCAGCTCCCGCTTCGAGCGGATCGTCGCCCCGAAGCCGATGCCCTTGGCGCCGGCCCTGGACTCGATGAGCTTCTCCAGGCCCGAGAAGGCGCCGCCCACGATGAACAGGACGTTCGTCGTGTCGATCTGGATGAACTCCTGGTGAGGGTGTTTACGGCCGCCCTGCGGCGGGACCGAGGCCGTGGTGCCCTCCAGGATCTTCAGCAGGGCCTGCTGGACGCCCTCGCCGGAGACATCACGGGTGATCGAGGGGTTCTCGCTCTTGCGAGCCACCTTGTCGATCTCATCGATGTAGATGATCCCGGTCTCGGCCTTCTTGACGTCGTAGTCCGCCGCCTGGATCAGCTTCAGCAGGATGTTCTCGACGTCCTCGCCGACGTAGCCCGCCTCCGTGAGCGCGGTCGCGTCGGCGATCGCGAACGGGACGTTCAGCATGCGGGCCAGGGTCTGTGCGAGGAGGGTCTTGCCCGAGCCCGTGGGGCCGAGCAGGAGGATGTTGGACTTCGCCAACTCGATGGCGTCCTCGCGGCTTTGGCCGCCGCCGTTCTCACCGGCCTGGACGCGCTTGTAGTGGTTGTACACCGCGACCGAGAGTGCCTTCTTCGCCGACTCCTGGCCGACGACGTAACCCTCGAGGAACTCGTAGATCTCGCGGGGCTTGGGGAGTTCCTCCCAGCGCACCTCGCTCGTCTCCGCGAGTTCTTCCTCGATGATCTCGTTGCAGAGGTCGATGCACTCGTCGCAGATGTACACACCGGGCCCTGCGATGAGCTTCTTGACCTGCTTCTGGCTCTTGCCGCAGAACGAGCACTTGAGCAGATCGCCGCCGTCACCGATGCGTGCCACGGTGTGCTTCCCCTTCGCCTGGGAGACGCCTAGGTCCAGCGGCTCCTGGTGCTGCCTTATGTCCGACGGTACCTTGCCGGGCCCCCCGTTTGGGCCCCCCTTGGCACGGTTCACTTCCACGTGGACCGTGCCGAGGGGTGGTGGACGATACAGGGTCCGGGTCAGCGGACGTCGGCGTTGTTCATCTTCCGGGTGGAGATGATCTGGTCGATCAGGCCGTACGACAGGGCGTCCTCGGCCGTGAGGATCTTGTCGCGCTCGATGTCCTCGCGGATCTTCTCCAGCGGGGTGGTCGAGTGCTTGGCCAGCATGTCCTCCAGCTGGGCACGCATGCGGAGGATCTCGTTGGCCGCGATCTCCAGGTCGGAGACCTGGCCCCGGCCCGTCTCGCTGTAGGGCTGGTGGATCAGCACGCGCGCGTTCGGCAGCGCCATGCGCTTGCCCGGCGTACCGGCGGCCAGCAGGACGGCGGCGGCGGACGCCGCCTGGCCCATGCAGACCGTCTGGACGTCCGGCTTCACGAACTGCATCGTGTCGTAGATCGCGGTCAGCGCCGTGAAGGAGCCGCCGGGGCTGTTGATGTAGATCGAGATGTCGCGGTCGGGGTCCATCGACTCCAGGCACAGCAGCTGCGCCATGACGTCGTTGGCGGACGCGTCGTCGATCTGGACACCGAGGAAGATCACGCGCTCCTCGAAGAGCTTCGCGTACGGGTCGTACTCACGGACGCCCTGCGAGGTGCGCTCCACGAAGCGCGGGATCACGTAACGGGACTCGGCGGCGGGAGCCGTGTATTCGGCGCGTGCGTGGTCGTACAGGCCGTTGCCGGGGAAGTTGTTCACTGTCTCTCTCCTGGGGGCTGTGGCGGTCGGCTGGTGGCTGTCCTGGGGCCTCAGGCCCCGGTGCCGCCGCCGCCCGGCATACCGGCGGCCGTGGGGATCACGTCGTCGATGAGGCCGTACTCCTTGGCCTCATCGGCGTCGAACCAGCGGTCCCGGTCAGAGTCGCGAGTGATCTGCTCGATGGTCTGGCCGGTGTGGAAGGACGTCAGCTCGGCCATGCGCTTCTTGGTGTGCAGCAGCCGCTCCGCGTGGATCTTGATGTCGGAGGCCGAACCGGCCAGGCCGGCGGAGGGCTGGTGGATCAGGATCTCGGCGTTCGGGAGGGCGAAGCGCTTGCCCGGGGTGCCCGCGCTGAGGAGGAACTGGCCCATGGAGGCGGCGAGGCCCATGGCGATGGTCACCACGTCGTTCTTGATGAACTGCATGGTGTCGTAGATCGCCATGCCGGCCGTGATCGAGCCGCCGGGGCTGTTGATGTAGAGGTAGATGTCCTTGTCGGGGTCGGCGGCAAGGAGGAGGAGCTGTGCGGTGATCTTGTTCGCGATGTCGTCGTCGACCGCCTGGCCGAGGAAGATGATCCGCTCACCGAGCAGTCGGTTGTAGACCTGGTCGCCGAGGCCACCGAAAGAGGGCTCGCCGGCGGCTGTAGGCATCAGATTCGTCACGTATCCACCTGCTCGTCTTTACGACGGCGCCGGGCCGTCTCACGTGTACTGCCGGGGGCAACGGGGACTCCCCTGCCCTCGTATTCATGGACCCTAACGCGCGGGTCCCTTCGGGGAATCCCGCAAAGGGAACTGTTCGCTGTCAGCGCATGCGCTGCGCTGGCCTGAGCGGAATCCCCTGGGGTGGGGTGGCTGCGCTTGTATCGGGGCTGCGGGTCGGTGGGGGCTTGTCGCGCCCGCGCGGCGGAGCCGCACATCGATACAGCCCCGCGCCCCTTCAGGGCGCGCCCAGTGAACGTAGACAAAAGGGCCCCGGGGCTTGTCGCATCCCCAGGGCCCCTCGTTCGGCTGCTTACGCCTCGGTCGGCTCCTCGACGGCCTCGGCCGTCTCGGTGGCCGTCTCGTCGTCCTCGTCGTCCAGGTCGACGATCTCGCCGTTGGTGTCCTTCACGGTGGCGGCCTCGACCACGACGGCCAGGGCCTTGCCGCGGGCCACCTCGCCGACCAGGAGCGGGACCTGGCCGCCTTCGACGACGGCCTGGGCGAACTGGTCGGGGGACATGCCGGAGGAGGCCGCGCGGCGCATGAGGTGCTCGGTGAGCTCCTCCTGGTTGACGTTCAGCTTCTCCTTGTTGACGAGCTCGTCGAGGACGAACTGCGTCTTGATGCCCTTGACCGCGGCTTCCTTGGTCTCGGTCTCGAACTCCTCCTCCGTCTTGCCCTGGATCTCCAGGTACTGGGGGAGGTCGAGGCCCATCTGGCCGAGCTGGTGGTGCTCCAGGTTGTGCTTGCGGGTGTTGATCTCGTCCTCGAGGAGCTTCTCGGGGACGGGCACCTCGACGAGCTCCAGCAGCTTGTCCAGGACGCGCTCCTGGGCCTGCGTGGCCTGGTCGTACTGCTTCATGTTCTCGAGGCGCTTGCGGCTGTCGGCGCGCAGCTCCTCCAGGGTGTCGAACTCGGAGGCGAGCTGTGCGAACTCGTCGTCCAGCGCGGGGAGTTCGCGGGCGGCGACCTGGCTCACCTTGACGGTGACCTGGGCCTCCTGGCCGGCCGCGGAGCCGCCCTTGAGCTCGGAGGCGAAGGTGGCCTCGCCACCGGCCTCCAGGCCCGTGACGGCCTCGTCGATGCCGTCGAGGAGCTCGCCGGAACCGATGGTGTAGGAGACGCCCTCGGCGACCCCGTCCTCCAGGACCTCGCCGTCGACCTTGGCCTCCAGGTCGAGGGTGACGACATCGCCGTCGGCGGCGGCGCGCTCGACCGGGGAGGTCGAGGCGAAGCGCTCGCGGAGCTGCTCGACGGACTTGTCGATGTCCTCTTCGCTGACCTCTACGGCGTCGACCTCGACCTCGATGCCCGAGTAGTCCGGGATCTCGATGGTCGGGCGGATGTCGACCTCGGCGGTGAAGTTCAGCGTCTCGCCGTCCTTCAGGTCCGTGATGTCGACCTCGGGCTGGCCGAGCGGGTTGAGCTCCGCCTCGTTGACCGCCTCGGTGTAGAACTTCGGGAGCGCGTCGTTGACCGCCTCCTCCAGCACCGCACCGCGGCCGAACCGCTGGTCGATGACGCGAGCCGGGATCTTGCCCTTCCGGAAGCCCTTCACCGTGACCTGCTGGTTGATCTTCTTGTACGCCGCGTCGAGGCTGTCCTTGAGCTCCTCGAAGGGCACCTCGATGCTGAGCCGAACCCGGGTCGGGTTCAGGGTCTCCACGGCGCTCTTCACGGTTCGGTCTCCTTGGGGGCTGACTTCTTGGGTTGCGGACCCAGACAGGTCCGGCGGTTTCTGGTCGCCCGGAGGACTTCAGAGTGTGAGAGACACACGGGCGCGCAGCTTGCATAGTAGCCGCAGCGGCTGGACGCCCCAAAAGGCGATCTCGCGAGGTACTCGTGTGGTACCGGTCCTGCCGCCGGCCCCGAAGGTCCGGCACGTGGTCGGGGTGGCGGGATTTGAACCCACGGCCTTCCGCTCCCAAAGCGGACGCGCTACCAAGCTGCGCCACACCCCGTCTGGTGCGACACGTAGGGTACATGGCCGCAGGCAGTGGAGCCGCCGCATTTCACGAGCGCAGGGATGCGGGACGGGACAGAGGGCGGGGCCCGGAAAAGACGGTGTGCGCCGAGGGCACCCGACCCGCTACGATGCCTTCTGTGCCGCGGTCGTCTGACCTGCGGCGCGTCATGTGCGGGCGTAGCTCAATGGTAGAGCACTAGTCTTCCAAACTAGCTACGCGGGTTCGATTCCCGTCGCCCGCTCCACATCGGTCAGGGCCAGGTCGGAGGTCGAATTCTCCGCCTGGCTCTGGTCGTTTCCGGCGGCCTCGATCGGCCTGCCGCGTCCCCCGTATGCCCATGGGGCTAACGGGAGTCACGATCCCGCAGGGCACTGATGCCGCCGCTGGCATCGCTGAAATGCTCATATCCATGAGCCTGTCGGCGCGCGTCACGAAAGTCTCTCGTGGCCGCCGCCTCGATTCGCCGCGCTTCGGGACTGGCAGCAGCCATCCGGCGCCGATCGCGGCGCACCAGCACGGTCACCGCGGCCGCCACGATGGATACGAGCGCCACCGCAGTCATCGCAAGGTAAACCATCGTCACCCCGTACTCGCCTCGGACCGCTCATCACGATCCGCGTCCCGGCACTGACCACCGAAGACCGTTCAGGCGACCGTACCCGCTCGGCCGTCGCCGCGGCCCGGGTGCTCCCCGGCAGCAAGCGCCCGGTGAACTCTGCCGTTCTCCGGCAACTTCATCATGGTGAAACGTCGCGCCATCAGAAGTTGATCGAGTTGATCGTCTCCGCTATCGAGTTCAGGAACCGGTTGATGGACGGTGCCATGCCGGTCGAGGCGAGGAAGAAGCCGAAGAGGATGGCGACTATGGCTGGGCCCGCCTTGATCGATCCCCCTCGGATCAACACCACCAGGATGATCGCCAACAGCAGCACCACAGACAGTGAAATGGCCACAACTGATCACACCCTCGGTCGGTCCGCTCTCCCGGCCCGGGGACGCCACCGCGCGCACCCCCGCCAGAACCATCGTGCCACCAACCCGGCCCACCTATGCGGCGGGTGACGCATCGTTGGTCGCAAAGGTTCGGAAGAGAAACGTTCGCAGGTAGTTCGAATAATTGGCGGCAGCACACGAACGGGCGTTCCCGACATCGCCGTTTGCGCCTTTTGTTCGGGATGAATCATGAGATTTAGGAAACTTTTCGGACGCGCGTCCGATGGTTTCACCGATTCCCACAGGCAACGCTAGGGTGCCTCAGATGTTCCACGCTGCCACGCCCTCCGGCCAGAACGAACAGAGCAAAAAGAACGAACAGAACGAACAGCCCAAAACTCGCGACGCGTTCTTCGACAACGCGAAGTACCTGGCGATCCTGCTGGTCGCCGTCGGGCACTCCTGGGAGCCCCTCAAGGGCGACAACAGAGTGCTTCAGGGCCTGTACATGGTCGTGTACAGCTTCCACATGCCGGCCTTCATCATCATCTCCGGCTACTTCTCCCGGAGTTTCGACCTCCGCCCCGACCGCCTGAAGCGGCTCATCACCGGTGTCGCCGTGCCGTACGTCGTCTTCGAGATCGCCTACTCGCTCTTCAGCCGGTACGCCAACGACGACCCGCACCAGAAGATCACCCTCCTCGACCCGCTGTATCTCACCTGGTTCCTCTGCGCGTTGTTCATCTGGCGGCTGACCACCCCGATCTGGAAACTGGTCCGCCACCCGCTGCCGTTCGCACTCGGCATCGCCATGCTCGCCTCCTGCACCCCGGACATGACCGACGACTTCGACCTGCAGCGGCTGGCACAGTTCCTGCCGTACTTCGTGCTCGGTCTGCTCCTCAAGCCCGAGCACTTCCAGTGGGTGCGCCTGCGCGCGGTGCGGGTCCTGTCCGTGCCGGTGTTCGCCGGTGCGCTGGCCGTCGGCTACTGGGCGGTGCCGCGGATGAACGCCGGCTGGTTCTACCACCACGACTCCGCGCAGGAGTTCGGCGCGCCCTGGTGGGCGGGGCCGGTGATGATGCTCCTGATGTTCGCCTGCTCGCTGCTGCTGACGGCCGGCTTCTACTCCTGGGTGCCGAGCCGTAAGACATGGTTCACGGCGCTCGGCGCGGGCACGCTGTACGGCTATCTGCTGCACGGCTTCCTGATCAAGGGCGCCGGTTACGCGGGCCTGTTCCACCACGCCTGGCTGCACCGGCCGTACGGCGCGCTCCTCGTGAGCGCCCTCGCGGTCACCGCCGTCACCCTGCTGTGCACCCCGCCCGTACGACGGGTGTTCCGCTTCGCGGTCGAGCCGCGGATGAAGTGGGCGTTCCGGCACGACGCGGCCGAACTGGCCCGCGACCGCGCGCAGTTGGAGCAGCACGGGCAACCGGTCGTGCGCGAGAAGGTCAACGCCTAGTCGAAGACGCCGAGACCGAGAAGCGCGCGCATCCGTGCGTACTTCTCGGTCAGCCGGGTCCGGGTCGCCTCGTCGAGGACGGCGAGGCGGGCCGGGTCCGCGTTGTGTGCCAGGTCCGCTTCCTTCACCAGGAGCGCGCCGGGGGCCGCGAGCACGCGCCCGGCGTACGTCTCCGGGGTCTCCCCCGCCCGCTTGGTGACCGCCAGCACGATGTCCTTCGTACGACGGGTCAGCGCGGCCTCCTCCAGCCATCGCTCGGTGAGCGCGTCGTCCTCCACGGAGTCGTGCAGCCAGGCCGCCGCGATCTGTTCCGCGTCCCCGCCCCGCACACGCACACCCTCGGCTACGGCCCTCAGGTGCTCGGCGTAGGGCCGGCCCGCCTTGTCGGTCTGGCCCGCGTGCGCGGCGCGGGCGATGGCCTCCACCTCGGCAAGGGTCAGCGGCTCGCTCACCGGGACAGCCCCTGTGCCGACGCCGAGGCCGACGCCGATGCCGATGCCGATGCCGTAGGACCCTCCCGGCAGACCAGGAGCAGGGCGCGGTCGTCGTTGACGTCCTTGGCGACCGCCTCGATGAGGTGCCAGGCGGCGCCGTGGAAGCCGCCGGCGACATAGCGGTCGGCCTCGCCGGTGAGGCGGTCGATGCCCTCGACGATGTCCCGGTCGGAGGTCTCCACCAGGCCGTCCGTGAACAGCATCAGCACGTCTCCGGGCCGCAGCGAGCCCTTCACCGGGTCGAACTGGGCGCCGTCGTACACCCCCAGCAGCGGCCCTTCCGCCGCCTTCTCCTCCCAGCGTCCGCTGCCCGCGCTGAGCTGGAGGCCCGGCGGGTGGCCGGCGGAGAAGAGTTCGTAGTCGCCGGAGTCGAGGTCCAGGACGAGGTGGATCGAGGTGGCGAAGCCCTCGTCCCAGTCCTGGCGGAGGAGATAGCCGTTGGCGGCGGGCAGGAAGGCGTGCGGGGGCAGGGAGCCGAGCAGGCCGCCGAAGGCACCCGACAACAGGAGTGCGCGGGAGCCGGCGTCCATGCCCTTGCCGGAGACGTCGGTGAGGACGACCTCCATGGTCCGACCACCGTTCGTGCGGGCCGCGACCACGAAGTCCCCGGAGAACGACTGGCCGCCGGCCGGCCGCAGCGCCATCTCCCGGTGCCAGCCCTGCGGCAGCTGCGGAAGCTTGCTCTGCACCCGGATGCGTTCGCGCAGGTCGAAGAGCATGGTGCCGCCGCGCCGCCAGGGCACGCCCACCCGGCTGCGGAACTGCGCGATCAGCAGCCCGAAGAAGCCGCACGCGGCCACCACGAGCACCACGCCCGGGGTCACCCGCGCCGGGCCCTCGGTGTACGGGCCGAGCTTCACCGACTCCACGATCAGACCGGTGGCCGCCGCCGCGTACAGGCCGAGCAGGCTCGCGGGCCGCAGCACCAGGCCGCCCGCGACGATCGGGAGGACCAGTGCGGCCGGTGAGAACCACACCGCGTTGGCGAGGGTCATGGCCGCGATCACCGGGATCGTGATCAGCAGTCCGGCCAGCGCGACCCAGTCCGAGCCGTCCCCGCGGAAGTAGTCGACGGCACTTCTGCGCAGGCCGGTGCGGACCCGGTGAACCAGCTTCCTCAACCGGGCCATGAACGTGTCGGCCTCCGCGCGCCGCTCTCGTCCTGCTGCCATTAGTTCGGGACCCTATCCATCCGACCAGCCGCTTGGCACGGGAGGTCCCACTTGTCCCCCCTGCAAGGTTCAACTTCACAGTGAACTTCACCAGAGGCTTCTGTGCGGGCGCCGAGCGGAAATTCCCTGGCTCGTCCCGCAATGCACTGATAGGCATGGCCCATGGGGACAGATGCGAGAAACACGCGGGCCGACCGGACCGAACTTCGGGTGCTGCGGCGGGACGAGTGGAACACCTGGTACGACACCCTGATCACCGCGTTCGGCGGGACTCCGGAGTCGCCCGAGGAGCGTGAGCTGTGGGACGGGCTCACCGAGGTCGACCGCTCCCTCGGCATCTGGGACGGCGACGCGTGCGTGGGAACCGCGGGCGCGTTCAGCTTCCGGGTCACCGTGCCCGGCGGCGCCTCCGTGCCGGCCGCGGGCGTCACGATGGTCAGCGTGGCCGCCACCCATCGGCGCCGCGGCCTCCTGACGTCCATGATGCGGCGGCAGTTGGACGACGTACGGTCCTGGGGCGAGCCGCTCGCCGTGCTGACGGCCTCCGAGCCGGCGATCTACGGCCGGTTCGGGTACGGCATCGCCACGCTGCGCGGGAGCGCCGAGATCGACACCGCCCGGGTACGGCTGACGGTGCCGCCGGGCACGGACGACGTACGGTTGCGCTACGCCGAACCCGGCGCCGTACGCGAGCAGTGCGAGGCGGTGTACGCGCGGCAGGTGGCCGGGCGGCCGGGGATGCTCGCGCGGCGGCCCGGGTGGGAGAACCTGCCGCTGCTGGACCCGGAGAGCGAGCGGCAGGGCGCGTCACCGCTGCAGTGCGTGGTCGCCGAGCGTGACGGTGAAGTCGTGGGCTACACGCGGTACTTCGTCAAGCCCGAGTGGAACGACTCCGTCCCCATGGGCGAGGTGCTGCTGCGCGATCTGGAGGCGCTGGACCCGGCGTCGTACGCGGCGCTGTGGCGGTTTCTCTTCGGCATCGACCTGACGTCGAAGCTCACGGTGCGCAGCCGTCCCGTCGACGACTCCTGGCAGCATCTCGTCTCCGACCTCCGCCGGTGCGGCCTGCGGCAGCAGGACTCGCTGCACGTACGGCTGGTGGACCTGGGGGCCGCGCTGGAGGCGCGCACCTACCAGACGCCGGTGGACGTCGTGTTCGAGGTCGAGGACGTCTTCTGCCCCTGGAACGAGGGGCGTTGGCGGCTCACCGGCGACGCGAAGGGCGCGTCCTGCAAGCGGACCGAGGAGCCGGCCGATCTCGCCCTGTCCGTACGGGAGTTGGGGGCAGCGTATCTCGGCGGGTTCTCCCTCGGGTCGCTCGCGGGCGCCGGGCGGGTGCGGGAGCTGCGGGCGGGCGCGCTGGCGGAGGCGTCGCCGGCCTTCGGGTCGACGGTCGCACCCTGGCTGCCGCACGGGTTCTAGAACCGCCTTACGCCCTCTGGCAGTTGGGGCACCAGAACAGGTTGCGGGCGGCGAGGTCGGCGGTGCGGATCTCGCTGCCGCAGATGTGGCAGGGCAGGTTGGCGCGGCGGTAGACGTAGACCTCGCCGCCGTGGTCGTCCACGCGCGGCGGACGGCCCATCGCCTCGGGGGTGTGTTCGGGGCGGACGGTGTCGATGCGGTTGTTGCGGACACCCTCGCGCATCAGCTCGACCAGGTCGGCCCAGATCGCGTCCCACTCGGCGGGGGTGATGTCCCGGCCCGCGCGGTACGGGTCGATGCCGTGCCGGAAGAGGACCTCGGCGCGGTAGACGTTGCCGACACCGGCGATGACCTTCTGGTCCATGAGCAGGGCCGCGACGGTCGTACGGCTGCGGGCGACGCGCCGGTACGCCGCGTTCGGGTCGGTGTCCGCCGGCGGGCGCAGGGGGTCGGGGCCGAGCCGGTCGTGTATCGCCCGCTTCTCGGTGTCCGTGATCAGGGCGCAGGTGGTCGGGCCGCGGAGATCGACGTACGACGTGTCGTTGGCGAGGCGCAGGCGGACCGTGTCCGTGGGCGGGGGCGCGGGGGCGCCGCCGAAGGTGACCTTGCCGAAGAGGCCGAGGTGGATGTGGATCCAGTCGGCGTCGCGGAAACCGAGGAACAGGTGCTTGCCGTGGGCTTCGGTGCGGGTGAGTTCCGAACCGTTCAGCAGCGCGGCGGCGTCTGTGAACTTGCCCTGGGGACTGGTGACTTGTGTTGTTCGGCCGCTGAAGTGATCGCCGTAGTCCAGCGCCAGTCGGTGAATCGTGTGCCCCTCTGGCACTCCCGCAATTCCTTTCCCACCCGCCCACCCGTCTCGGTCACTTGACGGGTGGGCCTCGAAAAGCTTCGGGGCTCCGCCCCGGACCCGCCTACTGCTGAGGGTGATGCGCCGGGATCGGCGGCAAGTCTCCCGTCGCCTCGTACTCCACCAGCATGTCGATCCGCCGAATGTGCCGCGGGTCCTCGGAGAACGGCGTGGACACGAACGTCTCGACGAACTTCGTCGCCTCGTCCCGCGAGTGCATCCGCGCGCCGACCGCGACGACGTTCGCGTTGTTGTGCTGCCGGCCGAGCGAAGCGGTCTCCTCGCTCCAGGCGAGGGCCGCCCGCACGCCCTTGACCTTGTTCGCCGCGATCTGCTCGCCGTTGCCGGAGCCGCCGATCACGATGCCGAGGGCCTCGGGGTCGGCGGCCGTGCGCTCGGCGGCGCGGAGGCAGAAGGGCGGGTAGTCGTCCTGTGCGTCGAAGATGTGCGGCCCGCAGTCGACGGGCTCATGGCCCGCCTCCTTCAGCCACTCGACGAGGTGGTTCTTGAGTTCGAAGCCCGCATGGTCGGAGCCGAGATACACGCGCATGGGACGAGTGTGACACGGCTGTTTCCGGGAAGCAGCTCCGGGGCCCAGCCCGGTTAAAACCGGGAAACACCTCGGAACCTCAAGGAAACCTCAAGTAACGATCAGGAATCAAAGGTTCACTCATCACTTTGCCTCCGATTCACTGAACCATCTTGTAAACGGCGCAAAGGAATTCCCCCCATGACTGATGGTTCCGGCCTCCAGGCAGGTCTCAAGAACCGACATCTGTCGATGATCGCGATCGGTGGCGTCATCGGCGCCGGTCTGTTCGTCGGTTCCAGTTCCGGCATCGCGACCGCGGGACCCGGCATCCTGCTCTCCTACGCTCTCGTCGGCACGCTCGTGGTGCTGGTGATGCGCATGCTCGGTGAAATGTCCGCCGCGAACCCCACGTCCGGCTCGTTCTCCGCGCACGCCGACCGCGCGCTCGGCCGCTGGGCCGGCTTCTCGATCGGCTGGCTGTACTGGTTCTTCTGGGTCGTCGTGCTCGCCGTGGAGGCGACCGCCGGCGCCAAGATCCTCGAAGGCTGGATCCCCGCCGTACCGCAGTGGGGCTGGGCCCTGATCGTGATGGTGGTGCTGACCGCCACGAACCTCGTATCGGTCGGCTCCTACGGCGAGTTCGAGTTCTGGTTCGCCGGGATCAAGGTCGTGGCGATCGGCGCGTTCATCGTCGTCGGCGCGCTGGCGGTCTTCGGCGTACTGCCCGGCGCCCACACCGACAAGGCCGGCATCGGCAACCTCACCGACCACGGCGGCTTCCTGCCGAACGGCCCCGGCGCGATCCTGACCGGTGTCCTGCTGGTCGTCTTCTCCTTCATGGGCAGCGAGATCGCCACCCTGGCCGCCGGTGAGTCCGAGGACCCGCAGCGCGCGGTCACCAAGTCGACCAACAGCATCATCTGGCGCATCGGCGTCTTCTATCTCGGCTCGATCCTGGTCGTCGTCTGCCTGCTCCCCTGGAACGACCCGTCGATCAAGGAACAGGGCTCCTACGTCGCCGCCCTCGACTCCCTCGGTATCGCACACGCCGGCCAGATCATGAACTTCATCGTGCTGACCTCGGTGCTGTCCTGCCTCAACTCCGGCCTCTACACGGCCTCCCGCATGGCCTTCTCGCTCGGCGGACGCGGCGACGCGCCGAAGACGTTCGCCCGCACCACCTCGCGCGGGGTGCCGATGGCGGCGATCATCGCCTCCGTCGTCTTCGGCTTCGTCGCCGTGTTCTTCAACTACGCCTTCCCCGACACCGTCTTCCTCTTCCTCGTCAACTCCTCCGGCGCGGTGGCCCTGTTCGTGTGGCTGGTGATCTGCGCGTCCCAGCTGCGGATGCGGCGGATCATCGAGCGCGAGTCGCCGGAGAAGCTCGTCGTACGGATGTGGCTGTACCCGTATCTGACCTGGGCGACGATCGCCCTGATCGTGTTCGTCCTCGGCTACATGCTCACCGACACCAAGGGCGAGAGCAGCGGCCGTACGACCGTCCTGCTGTCGCTGCTGGTCGCGCTGGCCGTGGTGGCGGTCGCCGTCGTCAAGGAGCGGGTGCGGGGCGGGCAGGCGGTCGCGGTCGCCGACACGGACAAGGTGTCCGTCGGTTAAGGGAGTTCACAGCACGACGAAGCTGTTCTTGACCCTGTCGTAGGTCTTCAGGGCCTGGGTCTCCACGTCCGGCCGGTACCAGGTGTTGATCTGGTACGACTTCCCGTCCGCGTCGAAGCCGAGCAGCCGGGCGTGCCAGGGGGTGCCCTTGAGGGTGAACGTGTACTCCCAGACCACCGCAGGACAGCCGCGGAACGTCGTGCTGACGAGCCGGATCTTCCGGTAGTCCTGCCCCTGGTGGGCGTTCCGCTCCGAGGCCTCCCACGTCCGCATCAGATCACCGCGGGCGAGGGAGGACTTGCCCACGAGTTCCTGGCTGCCGTCCGGGGACGTGTAGTGGACCTCGGCCCCCGTCTTCAGATCCCGCCGCCAGCCGGTGGGCGTCGCCCACGCGAACCCGCCCGCCTCCTGGTGCGTTCCCGGGGGCAGGCTCGGGGGGCGGGAGGTGCCCTCGACCGTGGGAGAGGGGGACGGGGACGGGGACGGGGACGGGGATACGGACGGTTCGGTCGGAGTCGACGAGGCGGTGGTCGACGCCGTCGATGCCGTCGACGCCGAGCTCGTTGCCGTGTCGTCGGACGAGCCGTTCCCGGTCACGAGGATCGCCGCAACCACCGCGCCCACTACGGCTACGGCCGCGGCGGCGATCAGTCCGATACGGCGGTGGGGGCGGGAGCGGGTGGTGAACGGCTGCGCGGGGCCGGGCAGCCGGGCGGGGTGGGGGCCCAGGTCCGGGCGGGGGCTGCGGGCGGGGTGCGGTGGTACCGGGCGCTCGGGGCGCACGAGGGAGACGCCGGCCACCGCCGGACGCTGGGTCGGTATCGGGTCCTCGACGGGCGGGGCGGGATCGGCGTGGGGTTGCGGGTCGGGTTGCGGTCCGGGGTCCGGATCGTGCACCCGGGGATCTCGTACCGCCCGGACCACCGACGGTTCCAGGAAGGCCGGAGTGGGTGACTCCTGATGGGCCTCAGGCTCCTCCGGCCTCTCGGGCTCCTCCACCAACCGCGTTTCCACAGAACCGAGTTTCTCGGCCTCCGTCGGAAACGCGACCGGACTCAGCGCCTCCTCCACCTCCTCCAGCCCCGGCCGGACCGACGGCTCCTTCTCCAGGAGCGCGGCCAGTACCTCCCGCAACGGGCCCGCCGCGGACGGGAGTTCGGGCTCCTCGTAGAGCACCGCGTGCAGGGTCGCGAGGGTGGTGCCGCGGGAGAACGGTGAACGGCCGCCGAGCGCCGCGCAGAGGGTCGCGCCGAGGGACCAGATGTCCGAGGGCGGTCCCTGCGGGCGGCCGGAGATCCGCTCGGGTGCCATGTAGTCGGGCGAGCCGACGAGCATGCCGACCATGGTGAGCGCCTCGGCGTCCTGGATCGCGGCGATACCGAAGTCGGTGAGCACGACACGCTGCGCACGGCTCTCGACGAGTACGTTGCCGGGTTTGATGTCCCGGTGCAGGACGCCTCCCGCGTGCACCTGCCGCAGCGCCGCCACCAGCCCCAGTCCGATGCGGGCGGCCTCGCGCGGGCCGACCGGACCGTCCTCCGCCATGATCCGCTCCAGCGAGCGGCCGGCCACCAACTCCATGACGATCCACAGGCGTTCGCCCTCGTCCACTACGTCGTAGACCCGTACGACGTTGGGATGGTCGATCCGCGCCGTGGCCCTGGCCTCGCGCAGGGTGCGTTCGCGGCGGGTGCGGGTGTCCTCCGGGTCGAGGCCGTCGATGCGCATCTCCTTGACCGCGATCTGCCGGTCGAGCATTTCGTCGGCGGCCCGCCACACCCGCCCCATTCCCCCCTGGCCGATGATTTCGACCAGTCGATAACGCCCGGTCACCAATAGCCCCGGAGTTCCGCCGTTCCTCAAGTTCCCCGTATTCCCCGGCAATCCGCTGCACCCCCACAATGGTCACACTTCATGCCGTACCAGCATAGTGCGGAGAAATCTTGTGGTACCTCTTCAAGTACTGCGAATTCAGGCGCAGTCCCAGGGGGATACAGGGGAACACAAGGGGGACGAACATGGGTTCTCGTCGCGCGACGACCATCGCGACGGCCATCACGGGATCGCTGCTCACGGCATCTTTCTCGGCGGTGATGATCCTTTCCTTCACCGCCTCGGCGGACGACCAGGGGCCGGGAAGCAGCAAAGGCGGAAAGGCGATGGACGCGGCACCGGCGGGCGTGAAACTGACCACGCTCCTGCCGGAGAGGATTTCTGTCGACAACAGTTCGAAAAAGACGGCGATCACCGCCACGGTGAAGAACGAGGGGACCAAGGACAGCGGCGAGCTCAATCTCCTGGTCGTCGGTTTCGACGGCCTCAAGGTCAATGGCGTGCAGGGTTGTTCGGCGATCGCCGCAAAAGATCTGCCGCCCGGTTCGAACAGCGGATTCACGTGCTCCGTCGGCACACTCGCGGCGGGGAAGTCGAAGTCGTACGCCGTCGACGCGACGTACGACCTGAGCAAGGCCGGGAAGATCTGTCTGCCGGTGATGTCCGCCGACGGCAAGAAGACGTTCTGGCAGCAGGGCCCGGTCCCGTTCGGTACGACGAACCCGTCGCCGAACGCCCCGGCCACCCCGTTGCTGCTCGGCACCGACAACAAGCCGGTGGCGCCGGGCGGCGACACCCTGCCCAGGACCGGCGTCGGCAGTGACGTACTGCCGCTGGGCGCGGCCGGTGCGGCCCTGATCGCGGCGGGTGCGGCGGGCCTGTACTGGTCCCAGCGACCGCCGAGGCGGCAGACCCTGCGGGGCTGAGCGGAGTTCGGACAAGGGGGGCCGGGTCGCGGGAGCACCCGGCCCTTCCTGTTGTTCCCGCTCTCGCTCCCGCCGGAAAGCTTGACGGCACCTGTCAGGTTATGGAGCCAGCATGACCGCATGAGCCAGCACACGCAGCCCCTCGCCCTCCGCCCCGCCGACCCCGGGTACGACGACGAACTCGCCGGTTTCCAGACCGGGTTCGCCCAGCGCCCCGCCATGGTCTTCGGCGCGGCCTCGGCCGACGACGTGATCGCCGCCGTACGGTACGCGGCCGGCGCGAAGCTGCCGGTCGGGGTGCAGGCCACCGGGCACGGGCTGCCGGGTGGATCGGAGGGCGGGGTGCTGATCAACACGCGGCGGATGGACGGGGTACGGGTCGATCCGCAGGCGCGCACCGTCCGGGTCCGGGCGGGCGTGCGGTGGGCGCAGGTCGTGGCGGCTGCTGAGCCGTACGGGCTGGCGCCGTTGAACGGGTCGTCGCCGGGTGTGGGGGCCGTGTCGTACACGCTGAGCGGTGGACTCGGCATCCTGGCAAGGGAGTTCGGGACGCGGCCGACCATGTGCGCTCGCTCGACGTCGTCACCGCCGACGGGCGACTACGGCGGGTGACAAGGGAGTCGGAGCCCGAGCTGTACTGGGCGCTGCTCGGCGCCGGGCATGCCTTCGGTGTCGTCACGGAGTTGGAGATCGGCCTCGTCCCGGTGCGGACGCTCTACGGCGGTTCGCTCGCCTTCGACGGGCGGGAGGTGAATCCGGCGGGCCTGCTGCGGGCGTACGAGGAGTGGACACGGACCGTGCCGGACGGGCTGACCTCGTCCTTCGCCGCCGTACCGTACCCGGACATCCCGGCGCTGCCGCCGCAGCTGCGCGGGCGGTACGTCGTCTCCGTGCGGGTCGCGTACACGGGGGCCGACGGCGATCAAGTCCTCGCTCCGCTGCGGGAGTTGGGGCCGCTGCTCGCGGACTCGTTGCGGGAGATGCCGTACGCCGAGAGCCACACGATCCACAGTGATCCGCCCGAGCCGCACGCGTACTACGGAGACAGCGCGGTGCTCAGCGAGTTGGAGGTCGCGCGGGTGGGCGAGGTGCTGGCCCTCGTCGAGCCGGACGCGCCCGGTATGTGCGTCGTCCAGGTCAATCATCTGGGCGGGGCCCTCGCGAAGTCCGCGCCGAACTCGGTGCCGTACCGCGAAGGGCGTTTCCTGGTGCGGCTGTTGGCGGTCGGCGACCGTGCGACCGCGCGCTCCCTGCTCGACCCGGCCTTCGCGCTGCTCGCGCCCGCGACACTCGGCCGGGCGCTCAACTTCGCTTTCGGGGCCGGTGATCGGACCGAGGGGCTGTACGACGCGGAGACACGGAAGAGGCTCGCCGCGTTGAAGTCGGAGTACGACCCGGCGAACCTCTTCCGCAGGAACTACGGCCCTACCGCTGCTTGTTGACGAACTTCCACGCGGCCGGAGTCGCGCCCATCGCCAGGGCCGCCTTCAGGGCGTCGCCGAGGAGGAAGGGGGTGAGGCCGGCGGCGATCGCGGCGCTCGTCGACAGGTCGAGGCTCACCGCGAGGTACGGGACGCCGACGGCGTAGATGATCGCCTCGCCCAGGATCATGGTGGCCGCCATGCGCAGGGCCGAGCGGTCGGCGCCGCGGCGGGCCAGGGCGCCGACGGCGGCGGAGGCGAGCAGCATGCCGATGATGTAGCCGAAGGAGGCCCCGCTCCCGTGGGTGCCGCCGGCGAACCACGGCACGCCGGCCAGGCCGAGCAGCGCGTACAGCGCGAGCGAGAGGAAGCCGCGGCCGGCGCCGAGGGAGGTGCCGACGAGCAGCGCGGCGAAGGTCTGGCCGGTGACCGGGACCGGGGAGCCCGGCACGGGCACGGAGAGCTGGGCGGCGAGGCCGGTGAGCGCGGCGCCGCCGAGCACGAGGGCGATGTCCCGGACGCGGGAGGCGGGCAGCAGATCGGCGAGGACCTGTCCGGGGCGGGCGGTGGCGACGGCGGTACTCAAGGGGAACTCCGCAGGTTGACGGGGGGTACAGGGGGACTCAGTGACGCTATCCCAGGGCCCTTCGGCCGATCACCGTCAGCGCTCGACAAAGGCTTCGGCGCGGACTTGGTGGGCTCCGGACAAAGGATGCCCGTTACACGCGCTCGGGCGTGATGCCCGTCACGCGGACCCCGTGCCGTCTCGCACACCGGTCACCGTCTGGGCAGCGGTGCACCGTTTTGCTAGCTTCGACCGCATGGTTGCCCAGGCCCGGAACTTCGCGTCGCGTCGCTATGTCGACCTGCGACGCCAGGCCGCGGCGACCTGTTACCGCCCCTGAGGCGGGCGGAGCGGATCCGGTGCGCCTCGACGTGTCTCACATGTGAGACACGCAAGACGACGGCGCACTGTCGGACCCGTTCCCGAGGAAGATCCCCATGCCCCGTAACGCGGCACCTCTTCTACGCTCCCCCGTACCCCGCGCCGCCGACAGTGACCGGCGGCGCACCAACGCGAGTGTCATCCTGCGGTCCGTGCTGGAGCACGGGCCGGTGGCCCGCTCCACCATCGCCCGGCTGACCGGGCTGTCCCCCGCGTCGGTGACCGACTACTGCGCCCGCTTCGCCGGACTCGGCCTGATCCATGAGTCGGCCACACCCGAACGGTCTGGAGGTGTGGGCCGGCCCCATGTGCCCGTCGACCTGGACGACTCACTGTTCGTCGTGGGCGGAGTCCATGTGGCCGTGCCCTATACGACGGTGGCCCTGCTCGATCTGCGGGGTCGGGTGCTGGCCGAGCGACGCATCGGACACGACACCACCGACCCCTCACGAGTGCTGGCGCGGGCCGCCGAAGGACTGGACGCCCTGCTCGCGGACGCGTCCGGTGCCATCCCGCTCGGTGTCGGCGTGGCCGCCGGCGGCTGGGTGGACCGGGACACCGGGACCATCGTCGACCACCCCCTGCTCGGCTGGCGGGAGGTGCCGGTGCGCGAGACCCTCGGCACCCGCACCGGGCTCCCGGTCCATGTGGACGGCCACGCCCGCGCGTTGGTGAACGGGGAGCGCCTCTTCGGACGGGCCCGGGGCAGCCGCAGCGTGCTGCATCTCTTCGTCGGCAACGTGGTCGACGCCGCCTTCGCCACCAACGACGAGGTGCACCACGGTCCTCGCTCGCAGGCCGGTGCGATCGCCCATCTGCCCCTGCGCGGCGGCACCGAGCCGTGCGACTGCGGTCGCGTCGGCTGCCTCCAAGTGGAGCTGAGCGAACGGACGTTGTGCCGGCGGGCCCGGGAGGCGGGGATCGTCGAGGGGGTGAACCCGACCCACGTCGTGGCCGCGGCCGAGCGCGGAGACCCGGTCGCCGTACGGCTGTTGACGCAGCGGGCGCGGATGGCCGGGCGGGCGGCCGGGCTGCTGCTCAACATCCTCAACCCGGAGACGGTGGTCGTCACCGAACTCGGGGTCATCCACCGGGAGGACTGCCTGCACGCGCTGCGCGAGGAGGTCGGTGACGCGCGGGCGTCGGCCGTCGTGCCGACGAGTTTCCCGGATTCCGTGCTGGCCGTGGCGGGTGGTTCGGTGATGCTGGACGTGCTGTTCCGGGATCCGTTGAGCGTGTCGCCAAGCACTTCACCAGGCGCTTCACCGGGGCGTATTTAATTCAGAAACTCGGAATATTGACAGGGGGCACGCATGACCGGGAACATCCTGCTCATGAGCCTGCCGATGAGTTGTCGCACTTCTTGTTGCTGACCCGCTGAAGCGCCCCGAGCGCCGGCCTCATCCTGCCTGAATTCCCTTCCGGTCTTTCCGCTGCCCGGAATTCTGCCTGCATTCCACAGGCTTTTCGTCAGACTTCTCATCCGCTGAATCAGGGAGCCCTCCCATGCCCAATTCCCGTGCGCCCGGCCTCGACCGGCGGCTCTTCCTCACCTCCGTGCTCGGTGCCGCCGCGGGCATCGCCGGCCTCAGCGGCTGCGCCACGAGCAGTGCCGCGGCCTCGAAGTCGGGGGCCGGTCTGTCCGCCCCGCTCGCCGAGAAGGTGCCGTCCGGCACAAGCCTGAAGATCTCCTCGTACCTCAACACCCAGCAACTCCAGTTCAAGCTGGCGAAGTTGCCCAAGTTGCCGTTCACCGTGTCGAGTTGGGTGAACATCGGGGCCGGACCCGATGTCATCAACGCGTTCCGCGCCAAGTCCCTCGACCTCGCCAACAACGCGGGTATCCCGCCGATCCAGGCGCACTACCAGGGCTTCGACGCGAAGATCGTCGCGATCAACATCACGCGCAAGCCCAACTACCTCTTCGCCACCAAGCCCGGCAGCGACATCCGCACGGTCTCCGACTTCAAGGGCAAGAAACTCGCGTTCTCCCAGGGCCAGGCCCAAGGCGTCGTACTTCTGCGGGCGTTGAAGGAAGCGGGCCTGAAGTACGACGAGGTGAAGCTCGTCCCGCTGACCAGCAACCAGTTCTTCACGGCCCTGCAGTCGGGTCAGGTCGACATCGCCCCGCTCGCCAACAGCCAGGCACCGGCGTACCTCAAGCAGTACGAGGCGAAGGGCGCCCACGCCATCACGACCGATGTCGTAGACCTGCTCAACCTCCTGTGGGCACCGGCCGCCGTGCTGGCCGACTCCGCGAAGGCCGCCGCGATCGCCGCGTACATCCCGCAGTGGGCGCAGGGCCAGGTCTGGCAGTACGAGAACCCGGACACCTGGAACGAGGAGTTCTACGTCAAGACCCAGAACCTGACCCTCGCGCAGGCCAAGTCGGTCACCGCACTCGCCAACAAGCCCTTGTTCCCCCCGAGTTGGGACGAGGCCGTCAAGTGGGAGCAGGAGACCGCCGATCTGCTGGCGGAGGGCGGCTTCGTGAAGGAGTTCAAGGTGGACTCGCTCTTCGACCGGCGCTTCGAGGACATCGCGGCGAAGGCCGTCCCGGCGGAGTACCGGAAGTGACGGCCATGACGACCACGACAACGACCGTGCCGGTGACGGCTGTCGAGGAGAAGACGGCCGTACGGCGGCGCGGGCGGCGCCGCGGCCTCGCCCCCGGCAAACGCCTGCCCGCCTCCCGGATCATCGGCCCCGCGCTCTTCTTCGCCCTGTGGGCCGCCGCCTCCGCCGCCGGGCAGCTGGACCCGGCCGCGATCCCGGCGCCCTGGACGGTACTGCGGACAGCCGGCCGGCTGTGGACGTCCGGCACGCTGCCCACCGACGTGCTGACCTCCCTGGAACGCGCCGCCTACGGCTTCGCCCTCGGCCTCACCGCCGGTGTCGTCCTCGCGCTGGTAGCCGGGCTGAGCCGGATCGGCGAAGCCCTCGTCGACGGGACCGTGCAGCTCAACCGGGCCATCCCGACCCTCGGTCTGATCCCGCTGTTCATCCTCTGGCTGGGCATCGGCGAGACCTTCAAGATCGCCATCATCGCGATCGTCGTCTACATCCCGATCTACCTCAACTTGCACGCCGCGCTGTCCGGCATCGACCACCGCTATGTCGAACTCGCCGAGGTCCAGGGCCTGTCGAGGCTCCAGTTCATCCGCCAGATCGTCATCCCCGGCGCCCTGCCCGGCTTCTTCGTCGGCCTGCGCCTCGGGGTGACCGGTTCCTGGCTGAGCCTGGTGGTCCTGGAGCAGATCAACGCCACCAGCGGCCTCGGTTACATGATGTTCCAGGCCCAGAACTACGGCCAGTCGGACGTCATCCTGGTCGGCCTGCTGATCTACGGCGTGTTCGGCCTGGCCTCCGACAGCGCGGTCCGTCTCATCGAACGGAGGGTGCTGTCATGGCGCCGCACACTCAGCAGCTGACCACCGCGCCGACCGTCCAAATCCGGGGTCTCACCAGGTCGTTCGACGGTCGTACGGTCCTCGACGACATCGACCTCGACCTGCCCGCCGGACAGTTCACCGCGCTGCTCGGGCACAGCGGTTCCGGCAAGAGCACACTGCTGCGGGCCATCGCGGGCCTCGACCACGAAGTGGTCGGAAGCGGTCAACTCACCGCGCCTGAGCGGGTGTCAGTGGTCTTCCAGGACTCGCGGCTGCTGCCCTGGCGCCGGGTTCTCGACAATGTGCTGCTGGGCACGGACGGCAAGGAGGCCGCCGCAAAGGGTCGCGAGGCCCTCGCCGAGGTGGGGTTGAAGGGCCGCGAGCGGGCCTGGCCGAACGAGTTGTCCGGCGGCGAGGCCCAGCGGGCGGCGCTTGCCCGGTCGCTGGTGCGCGAGCCCGAACTGCTGCTGGCCGACGAGCCGTTCGGAGCGTTGGATGCCCTGACCCGCATTCGGATGCATGTGCTGCTGCGCGAGCTGTGGGAGCGGCACCGTCCCTCGGTGCTGCTGGTCACGCATGACGTGGACGAGGCGATCGTCCTCGCGGACCGGGTGCTGGTGCTTGAACAGGGGCGGATCGGGCTGGACTTGACCATCGACCGTGAGCGTCCACGCGGTGAGTACCGGTCGCGGTTGCTGGCGGCGCTTGGCGTCACGTCGGACATTCGGTGAACGTCGGCCGCTCGTGCCGCCCGGGGGCTGCGCCCCCAGACCCCCATCGGCCCTGAAGGGGCCTCGTCCTCAAACGCCGGACGGGCTGGATTTACGCACCCGGAACTCCCACCTAAGGACCTGGCATGCCCCGCCAACTCCACCTCAATGCCTTCCTCATGAACACCGGTCACCACGAGGCCTCCTGGCGCCTCCCGGAGAGCAACCCCTACGCCCACGTAGAGCTGGACCACTACATACACCTCGCCCGGATCGCCGAGCGTGGCACCTTCGACTCGCTCTTCCTGGCCGACGGACCGCAGTTGTGGAGCAACCTGGCCCAACGCCCGGCCGGAGCACTGGAACCGCTCACCTTGCTCACCGCACTCGCGACAGCGACCGAGCACATAGGCCTGATCGCCACCGCGTCCACCTCCTACAACTCCCCCTACAACCTGGCGCGCAAGTTCGCCTCCCTCGACATCATCAGCGGCGGCCGGGCCGGCTGGAACATCGTCACCACGGCCGGTGCCGAGGCGGCCCGGAACTTCGGACTCGACCACGAGCCCGCACACGCGGAACGGTACGCACGCGCCGCCGAGTTCCTCGATGTGGCGCTGAAGCTCTGGGACAGCTGGGAGGACGACGCGATCGTCGCCGACAAGGCGGCCGGCGTGTGGGGCGACGACGCGAAGATCCACCCGCCGCGCCACCAGGGGACGTACTTCAGCGTCGAGGGCGCCCTCAACGTCCCCCGCTCGCCCCAGGGTTACCCCCTCCTCGTGCAGGCGGGTTCGAGCGAGGACGGCAAGACGTTCGCGGCCCGTTACGCGGAGGCGGTGTTCACCGCACAGCAGACCCTCGCCGACGCGCAGACGTTCTACACGGACCTCAAGTCCCGTACGGCGGCGGCCGGTAGGGACCCCGAGCACATCAAGGTACTGCCGGGCATCGTCCCGGTACTCGGCTCGACGGAGGCCGAGGCGCGCGCGAACGAACGCCTCCTGGAGGACCACATCGTGTACACGCACGGAGTGGACCGCCTGGAAAACCTGCTCCAACTACCGCCCGGCACCCTGGATTTGGACGCCCGGCTCCCCGCCGATCTCCCGCCCGAGGACGCCATCGAGGGCGCGAAGAGCCGCTACACCCTCGTCGTCGAACTCGCCCGGCGCGACCGGCTGACCGTACGGCAGCTGATCGGCCGACTCGGCGGCGGACGCGGGCACCTCACCTTCGCCGGCACACCCGAACAGGTCGCCGACGCGATCGAGACCTGGTTCACCCAGGGCGCCGCCGACGGCTTCAACATCATGCCGGCCGTCCTGCCCTCCGGCCTCGACGCCTTCGTCGACCACGTCGTCCCGCTCCTCCGCACCCGAGGCCTGCTCCGCACCGAGTACGGCCCGCGCACCACCCTCCGGGAGCGCTACGGCCTCCCCCGCCCGGCCAACCAGTACACCCAACCCGCCTTCGCCTGAGGGGACTTCACCATGTCCATCGAGATCGAGATCCAGAAGGTCACCGCGCACATCGGCGCCCGCGTCTTGGGTGTCGACATCAACAAGCCGCTCGACGCCGAGCAGGTCGCGGCGATCCGCGAGGCCCTCAACGTCCACAAGGCGCTGGTCTTCGACGACGTACACCTCGACGACGAGGGCCAGGAGGCCTTCGCCCGCCACTTCGGCGACCTCACCACCGCGCACCCCACCGTGCCGGCCGTCGACGGCGCCCCGAACGTGCTGCCCGTCGACAGCGAGCGCGGCCGGGCCAACCACTGGCACACGGACGTCACCTTCGTCCTCAACCCGCCCCAGGCCAGCACCCTGCGCTCCATCACCGTCCCGCCGTACGGCGGCGAGACCCTGATCGCCAGTTCGGCGGCGGCCTACCGCGACCTGCCCGAACCCCTCCGCGCCCTCGCCGACACCCTGTGGGCGGAGCACACCAACGACTACGACTACGCCGTACCGGACGAGGAGATCGACGACGAAAAAGCCGCCCAGCGCGCCCAGTTCACGTCCATCAAGTTCCGTACGGTCCACCCGGTCGTCCGCGTGCACCCGCTGACCGGCGAACGCGGCCTGTTCATAGGTGGTTTCGCGCAACGGATCGTAGGCCTGTCGACCACCGAGTCCCGCAAGATCCTCGACATCCTCCAGGCATACGTCACCCGCCCCGAGAACATCCTCCGCCACCGCTGGTCCCCGAACCAGCTCGTCCTGTTCGACAACCGCATCACCCAGCACTACGCCATCGACAACTACGACGACCAGCCCCGCCGCCTCAACCGCGTGACCGTCGCCGGTGACGTCCCGGTCGGCATCGAGGGCAAGGAGAGCTACTCGATCGAGGGCGACGCCTCGCACTACACGTCGGTCGCGGAGTAACCACACACCCGAACCCGCGCCGGATCCGATCCCGCGCCCGAAACGCCCCCGCGGTCCACCCGCGGGGGCTTCTTGTTGCTAACCTGCACTTGCAAGTCTATCGCAATAAGAGTTCCAGAGGTCCGGAGGGGATCGATCCGTCATGCCCGTCTACACGCTGCCCGACCTGCCCTACGACTACTCCGCGCTCGCTCCCGTGATCAGCCCCGAGATCATCGAGCTGCACCACGACAAGCACCACGCGGGCTACGTCAAGGGAGCCAACGACACGCTGGAGCAGCTGGCGGAGGCACGCGACAAGGAGCAGTGGGGCTCGGCGGCGGTGAGCCGCTGGCTGCGGACGGGGTGGGTGAGCTCGCGGATGTCATCGCCGCGTCCTTCGGTTCCTTCGCCGGCTTCAAGGCGCAGCTGACCAAGGCCGCCGCGACCACCCAGGGCTCCGGCTGGGGCGTCCTCGCCTACGAGCCCCTCGGTGACCGCCTGATCGTCGAGCAGGTCTACGACCATCAGGGCAAGGGCCCGGCGTTACGAGGCGGCGAGGTCCCGCCAGACGATCCTGCCCGCCTGAGAACGTCCTGCCTCTTGATCGTCTTCTCACCTTTCACGCTGGCAGGCGGACGAGAAGGCGGCCCCCGCGAGGACGTGACTGGCGGGGGCCGCCGTCTTCAATTTGCCTCACCACAGGGCACATTGAGCGACAGCAGAGCGAACTCCCCATCTCCCACTCGAAGTTCACTCACCGCCGCGTTCCGCAGTCGCGGAAACACCCGCCGGTATGCACCTAGCGGAATCGACAGCGCCCGGCACAGCACAAGCCGCAGCAAGGTGTTGTGGGCAACGACCAGGACGCGCCCCCCGGAATGCGCGACGGCGATGCGCTGCAGGGCGGCCAGCCCGCGCGCTGCCGCTGCCGTCGGATCCTCGGCTCCCGGGAACGGACACGCCACCGGATCGGCCCGGAAGGCCTCCGCCGCGCCGGGGTCCTCCGCCTCGAACTCCGCGAGCGTACGGCCCTCCACCACCCCGAAGTCGCATTCGCGCAGGCCGGGTTCGGTGTGGGGGGTGAGGTGCAGGGCGCGGGCGGCGGGCGCCGCCGTAAGCACAGCCCGTGACAGCGGGGACGTCCAGATCGCGTCGACCGGATGCGCGGCGGCCCACCGGCCGAGGTCCTCCGCCTGGGCGACCCCCACGTCCGTCAGGGCAACGTCGCTGATACCGGCGTAGCGGTTCTCGGCGTGCCAGACGGTCTGGCCGTGGCGGGCCAACAGGAGAGTGGTGCTCATGAGTTGGGGGTTTCCTGGTTCAGGCGGGTGCGGGTGTGGGTCGCGATCGGGGTCGGCAGCCAGCCCCGGTTCTCCAGTTCGTCCACCAGGCGAGCGTACGGCTCGACGAAGCGGGCCGTACGAGACTGACGGGGTTCGAGGACCGTACGGATGCGAACCATGCGGTCGGCCGTATCCGCCAGGCTGGCGCCCATTTCACTGTGTGCCGCCAACACCGCCATCCCCAGGGCCGGTTCGATCTGTTCCGGCACTCGGGCCGGGCGGCCGAGGATGTCGGCGCGGAGCTGGTTCCAGTACGCGCTGCGGGCCGCGCCGCCCGTGAAGGTGAGCGGCCCGTCTATCGGGGCGCCGAGGTGGTGCAGATAGTCGAGGCACAGCCGCTCGGTGAACGCCACGCCCTGGAGCACCGCCGCCCAGCCGTCCGCCTCGGAGGCCGGGGTGCCGAGCGTGAAGGCGGTGGCGTCCGGGGCGAGGAAGGGGAACCGTTCGCCGGGTGAGGTGAGGGGGTAGGCAAGGACGCCCGAAGGTTCGTACTCAATCGCCAGCCTGTCCATCTCCGCCGGATCCGCCCCCGCCGGCAGCGCGCCCGCCCCCACGCTCGACGCCCCGCCCGGCAGCCAACTCCCGTCCGGCGCACGGTGGTTGTAGACCACCCCGGCGCTGTCCCGGACGGGCCTCGCGGACGCCCCCTTGAGGACCAGCGTGGTACCGAGCACCGAGTTCCACGAGCCTTCGTACAACGCCCCCGAGGCGATCTGGGCCGCGCAGCCGTCCGTCATCCCGGCGATGACCGGCGTACCGACGGGAATGCCGGTCGCGTCGGCGGCGGCCCCGCAGACCTCTCCCAGCCGAGTACCGGGACGGACCACCTCCGGCAACACGTCACCCAAGTAGGCCAGTTGAGACGGCCAGTCCTCACGCTCCACGTCGTAGCCCGTCTTGAGGGCATGACTGGAGTCGGTCGGGACCGTTCCGCGGCCCGTCAACCGAGCGGTGATGACGTCAGGCTGATGGGTGACCAGCCCACCCCCATACGCCTCCAACAGCCACAAGGCCTTGGGCAGCGCCCAACTCGTCTGCATGCCCACCCGCGCCGCTTCCGCCACCGCGCGCCCGTCGTCGTACATCACCGCCGGTGTCAGCGGGTGCCCCGCGCCGTCCGTCAGCAGCACGGTCCCGGAGGTGCCGCACACCGCGAGCCCACCGAGCCGTAGCCGCGACCGTCCCGTCAGGGCAGCCCCGGACGCGACACACACCGCCTCCCACCACTCCCCCGGATCCTGCTCGTGCCGCACCCCGTCCCGACGTCCGGCCAGCGGGACGGTGCCGGCGCCGAGGACGCGCCCGTCGCCGGTGACCAGCAGCGCGCGGACGCTCTGCGTCCCCAGGTCGATGCCCAGCCACGCCTGGCCGTCACCCTCGAACATCATCGGGACCTCCCACAGGGGTTACGCATTCGGCATTCCCCGTTCATCGTGGCAAAGAGGGAGGGAGCCCCACGATGACCGAGACCCTGCGTGTCGTCGCCGCCGGTGACCATTTCGTCCTGCCGTCGCTGATCACTTCCGCGATCGCCGAGGAACTGCGCGAACACCCCTTTGCCGTAAGCGAGTTGACGCTCGGCTGGCCGCTGGAACCCTTCGGGCGGGTCGCCGAGGTCGAGGAGGCGAGCGACGCCGAGGACGAACTGATCGAGGCCCTGCGGGGCGACGGCGGAGCACAGGTCCTGGTCACCCAGATGGGGCCGGTCACCGAACGCGTCCTCGCGGCCTGCCCCGATCTCCGGCTGGTCGTGGTGTGCCGGGGCGGACCGGTCAACGTCAACCTGGACGCGGCGAAGACCCACGACGTACGGGTGTGCTTCGCACCCGGCCGCAACGCCGCCGCGACCGCCGAGTTCACCGTGGGGACGATGCTGGCCGTGCTCCGCCGTATTCCGCAGGCGCACGAACTCCTTGCCGGGCAAGGGAGTTGGGAGGCGGGGGCCGCCTACTACACCTACGAGCACAGCGGGTTGGAGCTGGAGGACCTGCCGGTCGGCCTCGTCGGATACGGCGCCGTCGGCAGCCGCGTCGCCCGCGCCCTCTGCGCCTTCGGCGCCCGCGTGATGGTGTACGACCCTTATGTGCACGGCGAGATCCACGGACTGCGCGTCGCGACGCTGGACGAACTCCTGCGCCGCTCCCAGGTCATCACCCTGCACGCCCGCCTGACCCCCGAGACACGCGGCCTGATCGGCGCCCGCGAGCTGGCGCTGCTGCGCCCCGGCGCGGTGGTGGTGAACGTGGCGCGGGGCCCCCTCCTGGACGAGGAGGCACTGTGCGAGGCCCTGGAGAGCGGTCAGGTGTCAGCAGCGGCCCTCGACACCTACACCCGCGAGCCATTGCCCACCGATTCAAGCCTGTTCGGCCTCACCGACAGGCTGGTCCTCACCCCCCACCTGGGCGGCGCCTCCCGCGCCGTAGCCGAAAAGGCGGCGCGAATAGCAGCAGAGGAAGTAGGCCGCTGGGCACGAGGCGAGCCTCTTTCCCACCAACTCCGTTGAGGGCCCACCAAGTTGGCCTGTCCCCACGCGCCGGCCGAGAGGGAGCCGCAGGGGCGCGCCGGTGTCGAGAGCCCCAGCGCGCGGAGGCGCGCAGCGCCGAGCACGGTGGGGCTCTCGACACCGGCTTGAAGCGCCCCGAAGGCGACCGAACCAAAAGAGGTGTGCGCGACGGCGCCTACCCAACACCGGCCCAGCTTCCCAGCACCCCCAACCCCCAACCCCCAGGAGACCCCCACATGTACATCGGAATCGACGTAGGCACATCCACCGTGAAGGCCGCCGCCTTCGACAGCACCGGCCGTCAACTCGCCGTAGCCTCCCGCCCGGTGGAGCTGTCGATGCACGGTGGCTACGTCGAACAGGACATGGACGAGGTGTACGGCGCGGTAGTTGCCGTACTGAAGGACGTCACCTCGGCCACGGACGGCCCCGTCGAACTGGCCGGCCTGACCGGCCAAGGCGACGGCGTCTGGCTGGTCGACACGACAGGGCGCCCCGTACGCCCGGCCGTGTCCTGGATGGACGGCCGGGCACACGAACTGCTCGACCAGTGGCTGGCGGACGGAACCTTCGAGACGGTGTTCCGCCGCACCGGCAGCGCGATGTTCCCGGGCTGCCCCGGCCCGGTGCTGGCCTGGTTCGAAGCGCACGAGCCGAAAGCGCTGGACACCGCAGCGCACGCCCTGTTCTGCAAGGACATGGTCTTCCAACGACTCACAGTGGCACCTCCCGCCACCGATGTCTCGGACGCGTCGATGCCGTTCCTCGATCCCAGGACTCGGTCGTACGACAACGGTGTCGTAGAACTCCTCGGCCTGACCCGCCGCCGACGCCTGCTGGCCCCGATCAGCGACCCGATCGCAAAGGCGGCCACCCGTGGCGAGGGACTCCCCGCAGGCACCCGCATCGCGAACGGCCCCTACGACCTGCCCGCCTGCGCGCTCGGCGCGGGGGTGACGGAACCGGGCGACGGACTCCTCATCGTCGGCACCTGCCTCGCCAGTCTCGTCGCGACCACCGACCTCGACCTCTCCGGCGAGCCGGCCGGCCTGTACATCTCCCTCGACCGGCCGGGGCACTGGCTGCGTGCGATGCCGGCGATGGTCGGGACGGCGGCCCTGGACTGGGTGCTGTCGACGACGGGCGTCCGGCACGAGGAGGTGGACGCGCTACTGACCGCAACCCCGCCCGGAGCGAACGGCGTACGCGTGCTGCCGTACTTCGCGCCGTCCGGCGAGCGCGCGCCCTTCGTCGAACCTCGCCTCCGCGCCGAACTGACCGGTGTCTCCCTGGAGTCGACGCCCGCCGATCTGATCCGGGCGACCTGCGAGGGCATCGGTTACGCGGCCCGGCACTGTCTGGAGGCGGCGGGGCTGACGGGTTCGCTGGCGGTGTGCGGCGGGGGTACGCGCAGCCCGGCCTGGATGCGGCTGCTCGCGGATGTGCTGGGCCGGCCGCTGCGGGTGGTCGAGGGCGAGGTGGGGGCGCGGGGCGCGGTGCTGGCGGCGGCGGAGCGGTACGGGGTTCCGCTGGACGCGGCGGCCTGGACGCGGCCGACGGAGGTGGTCGAGCCGGACGCGGGGCGGGCGGCGTACTACGCGAAGGGGTACGAGGACCATCTCGCGCGGCTGAAGGTGGCGCGGGGGCGGGAACGGTAGCCGGGAGGCCGGCGGACCGGCTGCGGCCCGGCCCTGCGGGCGTTTACGCTCGCGGGGCCGGGCCGCTGGGCTGCCGGCGTCGTCTCGTGTGGAGGTTCTGGAGGTTCGACATGGTGCACAAGAGGTGCCCCGGCTGCGGCCCTGGCCCGCTGCGGGAGTTCTGCGACCTCGACGAGAAGGAGAAGGCGTTCGTCCGCGGGGAGAAGAAGGACTTCGCCCCCGAGGCGTACATGCGCTGTGCCGTCCCCGGCTGCAGGCGCTACCAGCGGCGCCTCAACTGGCGGGACGGCGGCTTCTTCCCCGAGCCGGACAAGTGACGGCTTACAGGTTGCTGAAGTCCGGCCCCTTGGTCCGCGAGCGCTTGATCTCGTAGAAGCCGGGGACGGAGGCGACCGCGACGGTCCCGTCCCACAGCCGTGCGGCCTCCTCGCCCTTGGGGGCGGGGGTGACGACCGGGCCGAAGAAGGCGATCTGCTCGCCGTCGGGGCCGGGGACGGCGATGACGGGGGTGCCGACGTCCTGGCCGACCTTGTCGATGCCCTCCTTGTGGGAGGCGCGCAGCTCGGCGTCGAACTCGAAGTCCTTCTGGTCGGCGTAGTCGATCAGGTCGGCGGGCAGGCCGACCTCGGCGAGCGCGCCGGCGATGGCCTCGACGGTCGGGCCCTCGCCGTTGTTGTGGATGCGGGTGCCCAGCGCGGTGTAGAGCGGGCCGAGGATGTCGGAGCCGTGCTTCTGCCAGGCGGCGGTGACCACGCGGATCGGGGCCCAGGCCTTGGTGGACAGCAGCTCGCGGTACTCCTCGGGCAGCTCGTCGAGTTTGGGCTCGTTCAGTACCGCGAGGCTCATGATGTGCCAGCGGACCTCGATGTCGCGGACCTTCTCGACTTCGAGCACCCACCGGGAGGTCATCCAGGCCCAGGGGCACAGCGGGTCGAACCAGAAGTCCACGGGGGTCTTGGCGGTCTCAGACATGACGCTCCTCGGAATACGGCCGTTTCCCCACGGCAACACCGCCCCTTGCCACCTCATTCCCGGGTGCCCGCGGTCAGGGGCACATGGCAGGATCGGCCCTGACCGCACAGCGAACGCCGTTGATCGAACACCATCCGAGGGAGTGCCTCCGTGCCCGGTGAGAATCTGTCCCGCGACGAGGCCCGGGAGCGGGCCGCACTGCTGTCCGTCGACGGGTACGACGTGTCCCTCGACCTGCGCTCGGCGGTGGGCGAGTCCGCCGGAGACGAAGGCAGCGCGGACGGGCCGCGGACGTTCCGGTCCGTGACCACGATCCGGTTCCGCTGCGCCGAGCCGGGCGCGGCGAGTTTCGCGGACCTGATCGCGCCGGGCGTGACCGCGGTGTCGCTCAACGGCAGGGACCTCGATCCGGGCGAGGTCTTCGACGGTTCCCGGATCCGGCTGGAGGACCTGGCCGCGGAGAACGAGCTGATCGTCGACGCGTGGTGCGCGTACTCCCGTACCGGCGAGGGCATGCACCGCTTCGTCGACCCCGAGGACGGCGAGATCTACCTCTACACCCAGTACGAGCCGGCCGACTCGCGCCGGGTCTTCGCCAACTTCGAGCAGCCGGACCTCAAGGCGCCGTTCCGTTTCGAGGTGCGGGCGCCCGAGGGCTGGACGGTGTGGAGCAACGGCGTCGGTGAACTGACCGACGGCGTATGGAAGTTCGCGGAGACGAAGCCGATCTCGACGTACATCACGGCGTTCCTCGCGGGCCCGTACCACTACGTCACGGACTCCTACTCCCGCACCTTCGACGACGGTACGACGCTGGAGATCCCGCTCGGCGCGATGTGCCGCAAGGGTCTGGCGCCGTACTTCGACTCCGACGACGTGTTCCTGGTGACGAAGCAGGGGCTGGACTTCTTCCACGACCACTTCGACTTCCCGTACCCGTTCGGGAAGTACGACCAGGCGTTCGTGCCCGAGTACAACCTCGGCGCGATGGAGAACCCCGGACTGGTCACGTTCCGCGAGGAGTTCATCTTCCGGGGGAAGGTGACGCGGGCGTCGTACGAGAGCCGGGCCAACGTCATCCTGCACGAGATGGCGCACATGTGGTTCGGCGATCTGGTCACCATGGAGTGGTGGGACGACCTGTGGCTGAAGGAGTCCTTCGCGGACTTCATGGGGGTGTTCGCGAGCGTCGGCGCGACCCGCTTCACCGACGCCTGGATCAGTTTCGCCAACCGCCGCAAGGCGTGGGCGTATCGCGCGGACCAGCTCCCGTCCACGCATCCGATCACCGCCGACATCCGCGACCTCCAGGACGCGAAGCTCAACTTCGACGGCATCACGTACGCCAAGGGGGCTTCCGTACTGAAGCAGTTGGTGGCGTACGTCGGCCAGGACGCTTTCCTGGAGGGTGCGCGCCGCTACTTCAAGCGGAACGCGTACGGCAACACGCGCCTCGGTGACCTGCTGTCGGTCCTTGAGGAGACGAGCGGCCGGGACATGGCGTCCTGGTCGCGGTCGTGGCTGCAGACGGCCGGGCTCAACTCCCTTACTCCGCAAGTGGTGTTGGACGTGGAGGGCGGCCGGATCGCGGAGCTGACGGTGTTGCAGGAGGCGGCCGAGTCGCACCCTGAACTCCGCCCGCACCGAGTGGTGGTGGGCCTCTACCGGACGGAGAACAAGCGCCTCGTCCGGTACGAGCGGGCCGAGGTGGACGTCGACGGCGCGCGGACGGTCGTAGTGGAGCTGGCCGGTGCGGACGCGCCGGAGCTGGTGCTCGTCAACGACGAGGACCTCACGTACGCCAAGACCCGTTTCGACGCGGTGTCGTTGGCGACCCTGCGGGACCGGCTCGGGGCGCTGACCGACCCGATGGCGCGGGCCCTGTGCTGGTCGGCGCTGTGGAACATGACGCGGGACGCGCTGCTCCTCGCGCCGGACTTCATCGACCTGGTGATGCAGTTCGGGCGCCGGGAGACCGACATCGGTGTGCTGCAGATGCTGCACGCGTGGGCGAACTCGGCGCTGGTCAACTACTCGCCGCCGTGGTGGCGGGAGACCGGCGCGAAGCTGCTGGCGCACATCGCGGAGCGGGATCTGCGGGACGCCGAGGCCGGCAGCGAGCAGCAGCTGGCCTGGGCGCGTTTCTACGCGTCGGTGGCGTCGGCGCCGGAGGAACTGGCGCTGTTGCAGGGTCTGTTGGACGGCACGGAGAAGATCGAGGGTCTGGTGGTGGACCAGGAGCTGCGCTGGGCGTTCCTGGAGCCGCTGACCGCGCACGGGGTTGCCGACGAGTCCGTGGTGGCCGCCGAGCTGGCCAGGGACGACACCGCGTCCGGCAAGCGCCACCAGGTCCGCTGTCTCGCCGCCCGTCCCTCGGCGGCGGTCAAGGCGCAGGCGTGGGCGCAGGTCGTGGAGTCGGACGCGCTGTCCAACGCGTTCGTCGAGGCGACGATCGCGGGCTTCGTGCAGCCGTCGCAGCGGGAGCTGCTGGCGCCGTACACGGAGAAGTACTTCGCGGCGATCGAGCGGGTGTGGGAGGAGCGGTCGATCCAGATCGCGATGGATGTGGTGAAGGGTCTGTTCCCGGCGTTCCCGGCCGCCGAGGACGGCCCGGCGACGCTGGCCGCGACGGACGCGTGGCTGACCTCCCACGAGGGGGCGGCGCCCGCGCTGCGGCGGCTGGTGCTGGAGGCGCGGGACGATCTGGCGCGGGCGCTGCGGGCGCAGGAGGCGGACAACGGGGGCCGGGGTTCGGACGGTTCTCGCGCTTGATCGTTGGCCTGCGATCGGTCTCTCCGTGACCGTTACTGAATACAGGTAATCGCAGCCGTTACCCCTGGTCCACCCCATCCGGACCAGGGGTTTTCGGTGCCTACTCGACATCCGAACACCCGTCCTTTAGCACCGCCTTGTCAGGATTTGTCGACGAGCGTGTAACAGCGGTTAGGGAGCGGATCCGGCGCGGGAAACCCCGGTTCATGAACCACGACACCCCGCTCTCCCCCCGCCCCCTCAGCCACCTCTCCGAGGTGCACCGCCGCGTTCTGACGACGGCTCAGCTCCGTGCGCACGGCGTCCCGGCCGCCGAGGTGAACGAGCAGTGCCGTCCCGACGGCCCCTGGCAGCAGCTCCTCCCCGGCGTCGTCCTGCTGCACCCCGGCCCGCCCACCGGCGAGGAGCGGCTGCAGGCCGTGCTGACGTACGCGGCGCGGGAGCGGACGACCGGCGTCCCGGTCCAGCCCGGAGCGGAGGGGCCGCACCGGCCGACATACGCGGAGACGATGGTCACCGGCCTGGCCGCGCTGGCCCTGTACGGCTTCACCTCGGCCGGGTCGCTCGCCTCCCTCGACCAGATCGACGTCCTGGTCCCCCGGATGCGCCGGCTGCGCTCCACGGGCTGCGCCCGCATCCTCCGCACCCCGGCGCTCCCGGCCGCGCGGCAGGTGAAGGGCGTACCGGTCGCCCCGGTGCCGCGTGCCGTCGCGGACGCGGTGGCCGGGCTGTCGGACGCGAACGCGGTCCGCCGGCTGCTCACCGAGGCGGTACGCGGTGCTCACTGCGAACCGGCCGCGGTGGTACGGGAGTTGAACGACGCGAAGCTGCTGAGCCGCCCGCACGTGGTGGACGCGGTGGACTCACTGCTGGCCGAGGGCCGCGCGATCGCGGAGCACCGGCTCTACCGGATGGTGAGCGAGTACGGCCTTCCCGACCCGGTGTGGAACGTGGACCTCCGCCTGCCCGGCGGCCCGCACCTGGGCGGCCTGGACGCGTACTGGCCCGGGCAGGCGGTCGCCGTGGAACTGGACACCCGCGCCCCGCGCCAGGACGACGACGCCCTGTGGTCGGAGTACGCCCGCAAGCGCGAGCACCTGGAACGGCTCGGCATCACGGTCGTCCACATCACCCCCAGGAAGCTCCGCGAGGGGCTGGAGCAGCAGGCGGCGGTGGTCCGTACGGCGCTGATGGCGGCGGCGGACCGCGATCCCGCCGCGTATGTCGTGGTGCTGCCCCGGTAGTGACGGACCGGGGCAGCACCAGGAGGGGAGAGGAGGGACCACCGGGGGGTCGGTGGTCCCTCCTCATTTATGTCTGCGCTTATGGCTACAGGGGTTCGGGGAGGGGTGGTGGTGTCGCGGTGGTGGTCGTGTGACTGGTGTGGAGGCCGTCGAGGAGGGCGGCGTAGGAGGCGATCATGCGCGTACGGCTGAAGCGTTCGCGGCTGCGGGCGTGGGCCTTGGCGAACTCCGCGCGGCCCACGACCGCCTCGGTCCAGGCCGACGCGATGGCCTCCGGGTCGGGGGGCGTGATGATGCCGTGCCCGGCGACGATGGAGGCGCTGTCGCCGATGTCGGTGGCGACGGGTACGGCCCCGCACATCATGCCCTCGATGAGGCACAAGGGCGCGGCCTCCCCGAAGGACGACGTCAGCGCGACGACATCCGACCCTGCGTAGACGGTCTCCATGTCCCGCCGCACACCGAGAAGATGAAGCCGTGCGGTGAGTTCTTCTCTGTCCACCCCGAAGGCGGCGTCGATGTCGGCGCAGAGGGCGGGCTGGTTGTCGGCGGTCATGCCCGTGCCGCACATGACGACGTGGCCGGCGGGTTCCCGTCGTAGCCACTCGTGGGCGGCGCTGAGGAAGAGCGGGATGTTCTTCATGGTGGCGTAGCGGGCGGCGAACACTACGACGGGTGCGGCATCCGGAATCCCCAGGGAGGCGCGGAAGGCGAGCCGCCGGGCCGGGTCGGGGCGGAAGCGGAGCAGATCCACGCCGTTGGGGATGACGTGGAGGACCTCGGGCGGGATGCCGGTGGCCTGGTAGGCGTCGCGGGTGGACTCCGCGCAGCACACGGCGGCGACGACCTCGCCGTCGGCGATGGCGGCCTTCAGTTCGTCGAGGGCGGTGCCCGAATGTTCGGGGTCCGAACGGTGCAGGCACACGACGACCGGGCGGCGCGGCAGGCCCGCCTGGTTCAGCAGGGAGAGCGGCTGTTCCTTGAGCGACAGGACGATGTCGGCGTCGGCCAGGGCACGGGCCGCGTCGGCCAGCTCCGGGCCGGTGAACCCGGTGCTGATCTGCCCCTCACCACCGCCGAAACTACGGCCGAGGGTGGAGACCCCGACACCGGCCGCGGTCAGTTGCTGGTAGCAGGCGTCGTTCTCCATGGCCTGCCGGGTTGCTTCTCGGTGTACTTCGCCGTGGATGCTCAGCACCGAATGATGCTGGCCGCCCTCCACGAGTCCCATGATGACGTCGCTGTGGACGATTCGGGCTCCCCCGGAGAAGAAGCCTTCGTAGACCGACAGCACGTGCAGTTCGTGTCTAGCGCGCACACGACCACCCGCCTTGCGTATGAATCGAGCCATCCCCGTGAACAGCGGGTTAGCCGTTATGAGGCGGCACGGACATTTCGTCGGAATGAACTGGGCGTCTCGTGTCTGGGTCCGGTTGGTTATCCCGTGGTCAATTGGTGCGGGGCCTCCGGCGAACCGGGCGCGAACCGTCTTTCCGACGGTCCGATACGTCGATCGTCAGAGCCACGCGAAGTCGACCGCCAAAAGTGTGACACTTCCGCCCCAAGTGTCACACTTCCGCACCTCACCCTCCCCAGGCGTGAGACGCGCTTCTGCCATGACACAGCCGGCACCCACCGACGCCGAACCCCGGTCAGACGGCCAGGCGCTCCTCAAGCGTCCGCCTGCGCAGCGCCGGCCGCTGGATCGCCGGTGGGGCGTATGCCATGTCGAGCGTCCCCACGTCCGTGCCGGGCGGCACCAACGCGTCGATCTCGTCGAGGAGTTCGTCGGACAGGACGGTGTCCGCGCCCGCGAGCAGGTCGTCGAGGTGGGCCATCGTGCGGGGGCCGATGATCGCCGAGGTGACTCCGGGGTGGGCGATCGCGAAGGCCATGGCCAGGTGGGTCAGCGGCAACCCCGCCTTCTCGGCCAGCCGCACGAGCTGTTCGACCGTGTCGAGGCGGTGCTCGTCGGCGAGGTGCTTGAAGCCGAAGGCGGAGCGGTGGGTGTCCGCCGGCGCGCCCTTGCGGTAGCGGCCCGTCAGCAGGCCGCCCGCCAGTGGGCTGTAGACCAGCGTGCCCATGCCGTAGCGCTCGCAGACCGGGAGGACCTCGCGTTCGATGCCCCGGTTGAGGATCGAGTACGTCGGCTGCTCCGTGCGGAAGCGGACCAGGCCGCGTCGCTCCGCCACCCACTGCGCCTCGACGATGTCCGACGCGGGGAAGGAGGACGTGCCGACCGCCCGCACCTTGCCCGCGCGCACCAGGTCGGTGAGGGCGGAGAGGGTTTCCTCCACGTCCGTGTCCGGGTCGGGGCGGTGGATCTGGAACAGGTCGACGTGGTCGGTGCCGAGGCGGCGGAGGGAGTTCTCCAGCGCTCGGACCAGCCAACGCCTCGAATTTCCGCGCTCGTTGGGGTCGTCGCCCATCGGGAGGTGTGCCTTCGTCGCCAGTACGACGTCGTCGCGGCGGCCCTTCAGCGCCTTGCCGACGATCTCCTCGGACTCGCCGCGCGAGTAGGCGTCCGCCGTGTCGACGAAGTTGATGCCCGCGTCCAGCGCCCTGTGGATGATCCGGACGGAGTCGTCGTGGTCGGGGTTGCCGATCTCGCCGAACATCATCGCGCCCAGGCAGTAGGGGCTGACCTTGATACCGGTGCGGCCCAGTGTGCGGTAGTGCATGGCTCTCCTCGGGAGGGCGGATAAGCGGAACAAGGTTCCGGAACAGCATATGGAACCTTGTTCCGCTTATGCAAGGGAGGCCTCCCAGGGCGCCCGCGACGCCCTTACTTACCGCAGAACTCCCCCACCACCACCGCCCCCGCGTCCCCCGACCAGTCCCCGTTGAAGTTGAACGCCAGCGAATGGCGGCCGTCCGCCGTCGCCACCACCGCCGACGACGAGCCGTGGATACCGCCGTCGTGGCCCCAGAGATGGACACCGCAGGGCAGCTTGATGTCGGAGATGCCGAGGCCGTAGCGCGTGGTCGGGCTGTCGCCCGCCGGCACCGTCGTCTGCATCTCCTTGAGCTGCTTCGCCGGGAGGAGCTTTCCGCCCAGCAACGCGCCGTAGAAGCGGTCCAGGTCGGCGGAGCTGGAGATCATCTCGCCCGCCGACGAGGCCAGCGACGGGTTCAGCTTCGTGACGTCGTACGTCGGGCCCGTCGTCTCCTCCGCCAGCTTGCTGTAGGCGTGGCTGCTCGGGCTCGGAACCGTCACCTTCGTGCCGGGGAGTGAAGTCGCCTTCAGGTGCAGGGGGTTGATGATGCGGTCGCGGATCTCGGTCGCGTACGAGTGGCCGGTGACCTTCTGGATGACCATGCCGGCGAGCACGTAGTTGGTGTTGGAGTAGTGCCACGACGTGCCCGGCGCGAAGTCCGGCTTGTGGGACATGGCGATCGCCACCAGGTCGGCCGGGGTCTTCGTGTCGTAACGGTGTTGGAAGAAGCCGTCCTTGAGGAAGTAGGTGCGGCCGAAGTCGTCGTCCTCCGTGTAGTTGTAGATGCCGCTGGTGTGGTTCAGGAGCCGGCGGACGGTGATCTTGCCGCCGTCGTTGCCGTTGCCCTGGACCACGCCCGGCAGCCACTTCTCCACCGTGTCGTCGAGCGACAGGCGGCCCTCCGCCTCCAGTTGGAGCAGCACCGTCGACACGAAGGCCTTGGTGATGCTGCCCACCCGGTACCGGTCGTCGGCCGAACGCGGCTTGCCGGTGCGGAGGTTGCCCACACCGGCTGTCGCCGACCAGGTGGTGCCGCCGTCCTTCACCGTCGCCGTGACGCCGGGTACGCCGTCCCGCACGGCCGCCCGGAGTGCCTCCCGTGTCGCCGTGTGGTCCTTGCCTGCGGGCTCCGCCGCCAGCGCGGGTCCCGCCAGTGCGACCGACAGCGCCACCGCCGTCGCACCCATCACTACCGCACGAACTGCCATGTCTTCCCCCTTCGTTGAGCCCGGTTCGGCTCGGTCGGGGGGAGGGACACGGCGGTCGGGAGCGAAGGTTGCTCCGGTGTACGCCAGTTGAGTGAGTTTCAGCCCTTCTTGAGAATCAGCTCGGTGTTGCGGTCCTTCGCGTCGCCGCCCAGCACCGTGCTCGATCCCGGCGCGTTGTAGGACAGTTCGCGGTAGAGGGCCGCCAGGCCGGTCTGGGTGAGGTCGGAGAAGTCGGTGCGGTGCGGGGCCGCGGACTCGATGAGCGTGGTGAAGAGGGAGAGCGTGCCGTCCTTGTTGTCCACCAGCTCGATGACCCGGGCGAGTTGGGGATAGTCGACGTGCGAGGCGGTGGAGATCTCCCAGAAGCTGCGGCCGTCGGGTGCCGAGTGCGGGGTGATGACGTTGCGGTGGATGTGGCCGTTGACCCAGGCCAGCACGTTCGGGTGGCTGCCGAGCAGGGCGACGACCGCCGAGCCCTCGTAGCGGCGCTCGGTCGGGTGGGCCGGGTCGGGGCGGGTGTTGTCCATCGTCTTGCTGGTGTGGTGGCTGAAGATCACCGCGTACGAGTCCTTGTTGTCGCGCAGTGTCTTGTCGAGCCACCTCAACTGCGTTGCCCCGATGGACCCTTCGTAGTGGCCGCCCGCGTCCGTGGTGTCGAGGCTGATGCCGATCACGTCGTCGGCGATGCGGAACGCGTAGTACTGCGTGCCCGCGTCGACGTTCGCCGAGGAGTAGCCGTGACCGACCGGGCCGAGGCCCTGGTAGGCCGGGTCGAGGTGGGCCTTGAGGTACTCGGCGGAGGTGTACGGGGCGCGCTTCTCGTCCGGGGTGATCGAGCGCGCGGAGCGGGCGTGCGCCTTGAGGAAGTCGCGGTAACCGCTGCCCTTGGGGTCCTTGGCGTCCCGGATCGAGTTCTGCAGCTTCTTCGCCTCGGCCGCTGTCGCGGTCATCAACTTCTTGCCGCCGATGGCGAGTTCGGTGAGGTACGGGTCCGCGTGGGAGCCGAAGCAGCCGAGCGGGAGCGCGTCGTGGTTGCCGACCGTCGAGTACCAGGGCAGGTTGAGGCCGGGGCTGCGGACCTCGCGGATCGCGGCGGCCAGGAAGCCCCCCAGGTGCGGGAAGCCGAGCTGCTTGTCGCCGTCGCGCACGGTGGAGTCGGGCTGCCAGTACAGCTTGAGGCCGCTGTTCTGGACGCCCTCGTAGTGGCGCGGGTCACCGGTGTTGGGGGTGAACCGGCCGCCGCTCATGATCTTCATGAACCATTCCAGCTCGGACTTGGCGTTGTTGTCCGTGTTGTCGCCGGTGGTCATCACGAAGTGCAGCGGGGAGCCGGTCACCGGGGCGCCGCGCAGCGCGTTGACCCGCTCGACCAGCGAGATCCCGCCCTGCACGGTCAGCGCCTCGTGCGGGCGCCAGGCGTGCTTGTCGGTCGAGCGCAGGTACTCCAGGCGCAGCGGGTGCTGGCTGTCCATCAGGTGCAGGTCGGTGAACTGCACGAACGACGCGAGTGCCGTACGGCGGCCCGCGCGCCCGGACTTGGCGGCGGCGAGGTCGGCGCGGACCACGCGCTTCCAGCCGGCGCCGTCGCCGAGGCGGCGGTAGCCGGAGTGGGTGCGCGGGGCGGCGACCGTGGCGAGGGTGGTGCCCTTGGTGTAGGGGGCCAGGGGTGCGGCCGGTGCCTTGCGGGACTCCGCCACGGGTGCCTGGGCCGCGGCGTTGGTGGCGTTGGTGGCGTCGCCCGTGGCGGCCTGGCTGTCGGTGGGCCGGAGGGCGTAACCCACGCCCGCGGAGACGGACACGGCCGCGGTGGCGGCGAGGACGGTACGGCGGTTGACCCCCAGCGCGGAGCTGGCGACAGAGCGTGTGCGCGACATGGCGCGATCTCCCCGAGTACGAACTGCGTCGGCAGTGGTCGCGGGTGTTCGCGTCGATCGGTTTTCGATCGCGGTCGCGAACTGCCCGCTCGTACTGGATGCTTGGCATCGGGGATGACCTGCGCGTAAACGAGACGGCAACGCGTAGCGCCGATCACCGTACGTGGATCTTGGCGCCCCCTGTGCGTTCGTGAACGCTCGTCGAGCCGCCGGGAAGCGGCTACTCAGCGTTCATCTGACGGGGTACTGAAGCTATTCCGGGACGCGTTCGACCCGTCCTACGGCCGGCCGCTCCCGCCACAGCTTCAGCGCGATGTCGATCAACGGCACGCGGCGCAGGCCCGACACGTCGTCCAGCGGGTGCCAGGCGGCCATGTCGGTGGAGCCGCCGATCTCGTTGCGGAGTTCGCCGCCGACGATCCGGGCCTCGTACACGAGCCGGAGGCCGTGTTGGTCCACCTTGCGTCGGTAGCTCCACGGAATGACGTGGTGGTTCGAGTCCATGCCGAGGAAACCGGTGACCTCGATGTGGTAGCCGGTCTCCTCCTCCAGCTCCCTGACGACGGTGTCGTTCGGATGCTCGCCGTGGTCCATGCCGCCGCCGGGCAGCACCCACTCGTAGCCCCCGCCCTCGGCCGGCGAGCGGGCGAGCAGGAGCTGTCCGTCCCGGACGCAGACGGCGTAGGCGGCGACTCTCAGCTTCTTGCGCATCCGGTAGACGTTAATGTGCCGGGTCCGGATTGGCAGGTGAGTATTCGGGCGCGGACCAGCGCAGGGGGAGCGCAGGGGCGCTCTCGACGGCCTCGGTAAGGGTGAAACGCACCCTGCGCTCGCCGTCCACGCCGAACTCCGTCCGTGCCTGGCCGGTGAGTTGGAGCACTGTGCCACTCGTCCAGTCGAGGAAGAGGAGTCCGGCGCGCGGGTCAGCGAACAGGTTGCCCAGGCTCAGGAACATGGCGTTGCCCGGGTAGTCCGGCCAGGTCAGCTCGCGGGGTGAAATCGCTTGTACGAAGCCCGGGTTGCCGCCTCGGTGGCTGGCGTCGGCGCCGTGCTCGTGGACGGTGGCGAGGAAGAAGGTGTCGGCTGACGCGATGAACTCGGCCTGTGCGGAGGTCAGTTCACCGCCGCGCCGGGCGGCTGCGGGCACGCGGTCCGCGACCGTCTCGTACGACTCTCTCCGCTGGATGTACTTGGGGCAGTTGGAGAACACCCGCTCCGCCTCGATCGCGAACCCCCGTGCGGTGGAACGGAGTCGGCCGTCGACTCGCATACGACGGCGGGTGCGGGGGTCGAGGGCGATGGTGCCGACCGGCAGGTCCCGTGCGTCGGTGAGGGCCGGGGTGAGGGGGTCGGCCGGGCGTGTGCCGCCGGTGACCGAGACCTGGTGGGGGCCCGTCGCCCGTACGAAACCGGGTGGGCCGGTGAGCGGGGAGGCCCAGACCCGGTCCGTCGCCGGGTCGGCGGCGCCCACGATCAGGAGGGGCTGGAGTTCCAGGAAGGCGGCGGCCACGGGTTTGATGCCCTGGCCGATGATCTGGCCTACGTGATCGGCGATGTCCCGCACTCCCGCCCGGTCCTGCACGGCACGGGACCCCGCGTGATACGTCTGCATGGCGGCCACGGCTAGAAGAATCCGCAGGTCGGGGCTTCCGCGTGCGGGGCGGGGGCGTGCTCGGCACCGCTCGGCACGGAGATCTCCAGGCGGGTGCCGTCCGGGTCGTGGAAGAAGATGCCGCCGGAGGCCGCGCCCTCGCGATGGGCGACCACGCCCTCGTACGCGAAGTCGGCGCCGTAGGCCTTGAGTGCCTCCTCGTACCGCTCGACCTGCTCGATCGAGTCGGCGGCGAACGCGAGGTGGTGGAGGCCGGCGAGGTCGCCGCCGTACGGCCCCTGCGCCTGCTGCCAGAGGGTGAGGACGGGGTGGTCGCCGCCGTCGCCGAGGAACGCGTACCGGCGGTCGTCGTCCTCCTTGCCCTCGGCGAGTACCGCGAAGCCGAGGACGTCCCGGTAGAAGGCGAGTGAGCGGTCGAGGTCGGTGACGTTCAGGCCGATGTGGCCGGCGTGCAGGGTCATGAGAAGCCCTCCTCTGATCTAACCGTCGTTAAAGACGTTAGTGGTTAGAATCGACAGGGTCAACCGGTCACGTAGTCTTGACCGGTTAGATCAGAAGGGAGCTTCTCGATGCCGGTGCCCACCACCCCCGACCCCCGCCCGCTCGTCGGCGAACCGCTCGCGCTCGACCTGCTCAACACGCGGTGGATGCGGGAGGGGGAGGTCCAGGACCTGCTCACCGATGTCGACGGGCTCGGCGTGTGGCTGGCCGCGAACGGGCTGGACGGCGGGTACTTCCCCGACACCAGGATGCTGAGCCACGTCCTCCAGGCCCGCGACGCGCTGAAGGCGGCCGTCGACGGGTCACTGCGGGAGGGGGCCCCGCTCGTCGACGCCGTACTCCGGAACGGGCGTGTCCTGGTCTCGCTCACCGCCGAAGGACCCCGCGAACTGCCCGAGTTGAGCAATCCCTCCTGGGGTCCCGCCTGGCTCGCCGCCCGCAACTACCTTGAGTTGCTCGACACCGCCCCCGACCGCATCCGCCGCTGCGCCCACGAGGCGTGCATCCTGCACTTCTACGACACGTCGAGGAACGGCACCCGCCGCTGGTGCTCGATGGCGGCCTGCGGCAACCGCGCGAAGGCTTCCCGCCACTACACGCGCGTCAAGGAGTCCTGAACCCCCGGCCGGACAGGGGGTTTTCCCCATACATCCATATCGATTCGGTCAACACTTCCCAAACAACTGTCCCTTGGGTAAAGCTGTGCGCTCGTCCGGCACTGGATTCTTCACCTACAAGGGATGCCGATGACCCTCACCCCCAAGAGACGCGTGGCCCGAATATCCGTGGCCGCCGGTCTCGTCGCCGCGCTCTCCGCGGCCGGGCCGATACCCATGGCCTTCTCCGCCGACGCTCCGGCCAGCACCGCGCCCACGGACGGGACCGTCAAGTCCGCCGCCGCCAAGCTCGGTTCGGACGACGCCGATCTGCTCGCCACGGCCAAGGCCGACGGCGACAAGAACGTCACGATGATGATCGCGACCGCCCCGGGCCAGACCGAGCAGGTCGCCGGCGAGCTGGACGCGGTCAAGGGCGGCCTGGTGGGCCGCACCTACGACAAGCTCGGCTACGTCCGCGCCACCGTGCCCACCGGCAAGGCGGACGCGGCGATCGCCGCCGCCGCGAAGCTGTCCTCGGTGCACGCCATCGACCTGCGCCAGGAGATCGCGCTCGACGATCCGACGCCCAGCGCGGACACCGCGACCAGCGCCAAGAGCTCCAACAAGGCGACGACGAAGGCCACTTACTCGGGGCCGAGCAAGAGCACCCCGGCCGAGAACCCGTACAACCCGTCCTTCGAGACGGGCGCCGTCGACTTCGTGAAGAAGAACCCGAAGGCGGACGGCCGCGGCATCACCATCGGCATCCTCGACTCCGGCGTCGACCTCGGCCACCCGGCACTGCAGAAGACCACCACCGGCGAGCGCAAGATCGTGGACTGGGTCACCTCGACCGACCCGGTCAACGACGGCGACGGCACCTGGCGGCGGATGACCACGGCGGTCTCCGGCCCGTCCTTCTCCATCACCACGGCGACCCAGGGCACCGAGGCGTTCAAAGCTCCCGCGGGCGACTACAAGTTCAACTACATGTACGAGTCCGCCACCGCCGGAGGCGACGAGAAGGGCGACCTGAACCGGGACGGTGACACCACCGACGCCTGGGGCGTGCTGTACGACCCGGCCTCCGGCACCGTGCGCGTCGACCTGAACGACAATCTCGACTTCACCGACGACACCCCGATGAAGCCGTACAAGGACGGTTACCAGGTCGGCTACTTCGGCACGGACGACCCCTCGACCGACGTCGTCGAGCGCGTCCCGTTCGTCGTCGAGATCCGCAAGGACGTCGTCTACAACGCGTCCGGCGCCAAGGCCGACTACGTCAACATCGGTGTCATCGAGTCCGAGCACGGCACCCACGTCGCCGGAATCACCGCGGCCAACGGCCTGTTCGGCGGCAAGATGAACGGCGCGGCCCCCGGCGCGAAGATCGTGTCGTCCCGTGCCTGCACCTGGACCGGCGGCTGCACCAACGTGGCGCTCACCGAGGGCATGATCGACCTCGTCGCCAACCGCGGTGTCGACATCGTCAACATGTCGATCGGCGGTCTGCCCGCGCTGAACGACGGCAACAACGCGCGCGCCGAGCTGTACACGCGGCTCATCGACACCTACGGCGTGCAGCTCGTGATCTCGGCCGGCAACTCCGGTCCGGGCGCCAACACGATCGGCGACCCCGGCCTGGCCGACAAGGTGATCTCGGTCGGCGCGGCCATCTCCAAGGAGACCTGGGCCGCCAACTACGGCTCGCAGGTGGAGAAGAAGTACCAGCTGCTGCCGTTCTCCTCGCGCGGCCCGCGTGAGGACGGCGGCTTCACGCCGACGCTCGTCGCGCCCGGCGCCTCGATCAACTCCACCCAGACCTGGCTGCCGGGCTCCCCGGTCGCCGAGGCGGGCTACACCCTGCCGGCCGGCTACTCGATGCTCCAGGGCACCTCGATGGCCTCCCCGCAGGCCGCGGGCGCCTCGGCGCTGCTGCTGAGCGCCGCCAAGCAGAAGCACATCGCCCTCACCCCGGCCACGCTGCGCACGGCGCTGACCTCAACGGCCGATCACATCAAGGGTGTTCAGGCGTACGAGGAGGGCGCGGGCCTCATCGACATCGTGGACGCGTGGCAGTCCATCAGGGACGGCGCCACCGCGCACGACTACACCGTGAAGGCTCCCGTCGACACCGCGATCGACTTCGCGCTGAAGACGCCCGGCTTCGGCACCGGTCTCTACGACCGCGAGGGCGGCCTCAAGGCCGGAGCGAAGAAGACGTACGACGTCGTCATCACGCGAACCACTGGCGCGGACAAGGCCGTTCGGCACGAGCTGCACTTCGCGAACAACGCCGGCGGCACCTTCCGGATCGTCGGCTCGGACGAGGTCAGGCTCCCGCTGAACCAGCCGGTGACCGTCAAGGTGCAGGCGGCGCCGAAGAGTTCGGGCATCAAGAGCGCGATCCTGGAGGTCGACGACCCGAAGACCGAGGGCCTCGACAAGCAGATCCTCACCACGGTCGTGGTCTCGACCCCCGTCAACTACACCTACTCCAAGTCGAGTTCGGTGCAGCGCGACAGCACGCAGTCGTACTTCGTGACCGTCCCCGAGGGTGCCAAGGCCTTCGAGGTCGCGATCAGCGGGCTGAAGGACAAGAGCCAGACGCGGTTCATCTCGATCCACCCGTACGGCGTTCCGGTCGAGGACACCGGCACCCCGTACTGCTACAACAACTACCTCGACGGCAACGGCTGCAAGCCCGACGTGCGGTCGTACGCCGACCCGCAGGCCGGTGTCTGGGAGATCGAGGTCGAGTCGCGCCGCACGTCGCCGCTGCTCGACAACCCGTACAAGCTGGACGCCACCGTGCTCGGCGCGGCCTTCGACCCGGAGACCGTGACCGTGCCCGAGGCCAAGGTCGGCGTCCCGGCCACCGCCTCCTGGAAGGTGACCAACAACTACGCGGCGCTGGACGGCACGTTGAAGGGCGGCCCGCTCGGTTCCTCGCTGACCGCGCGGCCCACCATCACCGAGGGCGTCACCCAGACCACCACGGTCGACGTGCCCGCCGGCGCCACCTCCCTGGACGTGTCCATCGGCAACGTCTCGGACACGGCGGCGGACCTGGACCTGACGGTGAAGAACGCCGCCGGTACGGTCGTCGGCCAGTCCGCCGACGGCGACTCGGAGGAGGCGGTCTCGATCGCCAACCCGGCCGCCGGGACCTACACCGTCGAGGTCGCGGGCTACTCGGTACCGTCCGGGTCGACCGCGTACGACTACCTGGACGTGTTCTACTCGGCCGCGCTCGGCACGGTCACCGTCGACGACTCGACGCCGGTCAAGCTCGCGACGGGCGCCTCGGCGACCGTCTCCGGCAGCGTCACCGCCCTGGCGGCGGCTCCGGCGGGCCGTGAGTTCTTCGGCCGGATCCAGCTGGTCAACGCCCACGGCACGGTCGCGGGCCTGGGCAGCGTGAAGATCGAGAAGGTCACGTCGTAGCACGACGTACGACAGACGGGGCGGGCGTCCGTGCGGGCGCCCGCCCTTCTCGCTGTCAGCCGCTCGGGCAGACGGCCGTGCCCGCGCCGGCTCCGGTGAGTGCCTTGACGATCGCGGCCCGGTCCGCGGCTACGGCGTCGTCGCCCACGGTCCACAGGTTCGCCGTGTCCGAGCCCTTCGGTACACCGACCAGCACATGCTGCCCCTGGCGCGGCGCCGGACTCGTCCCGGCGGCCAGCACGACCGTGACGTGGGCCGGGCCGTGCGCGGGCCGGTAGGAGCGGGTGACGGCCAGTGTGATCCGCTTGCGGGGGTCGGAGCCCGGCTGCACCCCGGTCACGGTCCCCTCGACGAGAAGGCGGGAGCAGGCCACGTACAAGGCGGGGTCGGACAGCGCGCCCGGGGCCCTGGAGCCCCCGCCGGAGCCGCCCGCCACCTTCGACCCGGAGTCCGCGCTGCTGCTCGACGCGGAGTTCACGCCCCCGTTGTGCGCGACCAGCCAGGCGAGCCCGGTGATCATCCCCGCCACCAGCGCGAACGCGAGCGTGCCGTAGGCGAGGGCGCGCAGGGTCGGATGGCGCCGCCGGGCGGGACGCGGTGTGCGCACGGGCCCGGGTTCCGGTCGCGGCGGCGGTGCGGAGAGCGCCTCCCCGATGATCCCCAACTGCTCCCGCAACAGCGCCACATCGGCCGTGGCGGCCCGGTGCTCGGCCAGGTAGGCGGCGTCCGCGCGGGCCGCCTCCGGCACCGGCTCGCCCGTGATCGCGGCCATCAGCGCGTCCACGCCGTCGTACTCCTCGTTCTGCGTGGCCACGTCACACCACCTCGTCCTCGTGCAGCCGGTCGCGCAGTGCGCGGACCGCCGTGTGCAGCCTGCTCTTGACCGTGCCCTCCGGGATGCCCAGCTCGTGCGCTATGGAACGCACCGGCAGATCGGCGAAGAAGCGGAGGACGAGGACCTGGCGGTGCTGGTCGGGCAGCTCGTCCAGGCCCTGGGCCACCGCGAGGGACAGGACACTCGTGTCCTCGCCGGAGGGGTGCGCGAGTTGGCGCAGGGAGGCCAGCCGCTCCCCCACCCGCTCCTGGCGGCGCCTGGCCCGGTGCCAGTCCATGGCGAAGTTCGAGGCGACGACCGCCGCCCACGCCGAGACGTCGCGCGGTGCCTCGTCGCCCTTCGCCGCCCGCTCCAGCAACCGCAGCCGTACCTGCTGGACCCCGTCCGGCAGATCCGCCTGCGGCACCCCGCCGAGCGCGAGCACCGCCCGCACCCGCCGCTCCTGGGCCGCGTCCAGTGGATCATCGCCCTCCCGGACCCGACGGGCCATTCTGCGCAGCACAAGCCACCCCCTTCCCGCGTTTCCTCTACGACGCCGCAGCGCACGGAAACGTTCGGAGACGTAGGTCACACTGGCAAGGGCGGTGTCCCACTCCTCGGGCATGCGGGGCAAAGAATTGGACAGGTGGACCAGGGGCGGCCGCATGATGGAAACGCCGCAGATGTACAGGAACAGGTGAAGGAGTCGCTGTGAGGGTCGGAATCGTCGGAGCCACCGGTCAGGTCGGCACGGTCATGCGCAGGATCCTCGTCGAGCGGGCTGCATTTAATTCTCTTGGTCCGACGACCGAGCTGCGTCTGTTCGCCTCGGCCCGTTCGGCGGGGACGGTCCTCGACGGTGTGACGGTGGAGGACGCGGCCACCGCCGACTACTCCGGCCTGGACATCGTGCTGTTCTCGGCGGGCGGCGCGACCTCGAAGGCGCTGGCCGAGAAGGTCGCCTCGCAGGGCGCGGTCGTCATCGACAACTCCTCGGCCTGGCGCAGGGACCCCGACGTACCCCTCGTGGTTTCCGAGGTGAACCCGCACGCGATCGTGGACCGCCCGAAGGGCATCATCGCCAACCCGAACTGCACGACGATGGCCGCGATGCCGGTCCTGAAGCCGCTGCACGCGGAGGCGGGGCTGGAGGCGCTGGTCGTCGCCACGTACCAGGCGGTGTCCGGTTCCGGTGTCGCCGGGGTGGCCGAGCTGCACGGTCAGGCGCTGAAGGTCGTCGCCGACGCGGACAAGCTCACGCACGACGGCTCGGCGGTCGACTTCCCCGAGCCGCAGGTCTACAAGCGGCCCATCGCGTTCAACGTGCTGCCGCTCGCGGGCTCGATCGTCGACGACGGCCTGAACGAGACCGACGAGGAGCAGAAGCTCCGCAACGAGTCCCGCAAGATCCTGGAGATCCCGGAGCTGAAGGTCTCCGGCACCTGCGTCCGGGTCCCGGTCTTCTCCGGCCACTCCCTCCAGGTCAACGCCCGCTTCGCCCGCCCGATCACGGCCGAGCGCGCCACGGAACTCCTCGCCGGCGCCCCCGGCGTGGCCCTCTCCGACATCCCGACCCCCCTCCAGGCCGCCGGCCAGGACCCGTCCTACGTCGGCCGTATCCGCACCGACGAAACGGTCGACCACGGCCTCGCCCTCTTCATCTCCAACGACAACCTCCGCAAGGGCGCCGCACTGAACGCGGTACAGATCGCGGAGTTGGTGGCGGCGGAGCTGCGGGGCGCCTAGGACCGCCTCACCGGTCAGCGGCCGAAGGCCGCCGCACCTCGTAGAGGAAGCAGCCGTACTCGACGGCCCGGACGTGGACCAGTGCCACGGACGGGTCGTCGAAGGCGTTTCGGAAGGCATCGTCGTCCGGCGTCTCCACGAGCCGGCCGCCCAGGATGTGGCCCTCTGCCGAATAGCGGCGCGGCACCCGGTGGGCGTCCGCAAAGGGATACCCGGAGCCGGCCGCAGGCCCTCCGCACTCCTCCGCGTGAATGAACACCGGCCCCTGCTCGTCGTACGCCCCCGGATCCACCCCCGTTTCCGCCGCCCAGCGGCGCAGCGGAGCGTACGAAACGAGGGCGATCCGCTCACCCGGCTCGCTGCGGCGCAGGCAGCAGCGGAGCGGAGCGCCGCCCTCCTCATCGAGTACGGGAACCATTCGGCGCCCCGCATCGTCAGCAGAGCGCAGTTCCTTCAGAACCGTGGGGTCGATGGGTCGTGCCGTGTACGTCGTCATGACTCCAGGCTCGCGCTCGTCCGCCCCGCTCACCGGCGGGAAACGGACATCGCGTTCCGGTCAGGTCCCGTGGAAGGATGGCGCAACCCACACATAACGAGGAGATGACCGCGTGCCTGGCACAAACCTGACTCGCGAAGAGGCGCGGCAGCGGGCGACGCTGCTCACCGTTGACTCGTACGAGATCGATCTCGACCTCTCCGGCGCGCAGGAGGGCGGGACCTACAGGTCCGCGACGACGGTGCGCTTCGAGGTGACGGAGGGCGGCGCCGAGTCCTTCATCGACCTGGTGGCCCCGACGGTCCACGAGGTGACGCTGAACGGCGATCCGCTCGACCCGGAAGAGGTCTTCAAGGACTCGCGGATCGCCCTGGCCGGGCTGCTGGAGGGGCCGAACGTCCTGCGCGTGGTCGCGGACTGCGCCTACACCAACACCGGTGAGGGACTGCACCGGTTCGTCGACCCGGTCGACCAACAGGCATACCTCTACACCCAGTTCGAGGTCCCTGACGCGCGCCGCGTGTTCGCGAGCTTCGAGCAGCCGGACCTGAAGGCCACCTTCCAGTTCACCGTGAAGGCGCCGACGGGCTGGACCGTCGTCTCCAACTCCCCGACGCCCGAACCCCGGGACGACACCTGGGTGTTCGAGCCGACGCCCCGCATCTCGACGTACATCACGGCGCTCATCGTCGGGCCGTACCACTCCGTGCACAGCGTGTACGAGAAGGACGGCCAGTCCGTCCCGCTCGGCATCTACTGCCGGCCCTCGCTCGCCGAATACCTCGACTCAGACGCCATCTTCGAGGTCACGCGGCAGGGCTTCGACTGGTTCCAGGAGAAGTTCGCCTACGCGTACCCCTTCAAGAAGTACGACCAGCTGTTCGTCCCGGAGTTCAACGCGGGCGCGATGGAGAACGCCGGTGCCGTCACCATCCGGGACCAGTACGTCTTCCGTTCCAAGGTGACCGACGCCGCCTACGAGGTGCGCGCGGAGACCATCCTGCACGAGCTGGCCCACATGTGGTTCGGCGACCTCGTGACCATGGAGTGGTGGAACGACCTGTGGCTGAACGAGTCGTTCGCCACCTACACCTCCATCGCCTGCCAGGCGTACGCGCCGGACTCGCGCTGGCCGCACTCGTGGACCACGTTCGCCAACTCGATGAAGACCTGGGCGTACCGGCAGGACCAACTGCCGTCCACGCACCCGATCATGGCCGAGATCCGCGACCTGGACGACGTGCTCGTCAACTTCGACGGCATCACGTACGCCAAGGGCGCGAGCGTCCTCAAGCAGCTCGTCGCCTACGTCGGCATGGACGAGTTCTTCGCGGGCGTGCAGGCGTACTTCAAGCGGCACGCGTACGGCAACACCCGTCTGTCCGACCTGCTGGGCGCGCTGGAGGAGACCTCCGGACGTGACCTGAGCGCCTGGTCGAAGGCGTGGCTGCAGACGGCCGGCATCAACATCCTGCGCCCGGAGATCGAGACGGACGCGGATGGCGTGATCACCGCCTTCGCGATCCGCCAGGAGGCCCCGGCTCTCCCCGCCGGCGCCAAGGGCGAACCGACCCTGCGCCCGCACCGCATCGCCGTCGGCCTGTACGAACTCGACGAGGACACCGGCAAGTTGGTGCGCGACGAGCGCGTCGAGCTGGACGTGGACGGCGAGTTGACCGCCGTACCGCAACTCGTCGGCAAGCACCGTCCGGACGTGGTGCTGCTCAACGACGACGACCTGTCGTACGCCAAGGTCCGCCTCGACGAGCAGTCCCTCGCCTTCGTCACCGAGCACCTCGGCGACTTCGAGTCCTCCCTCCCCCGCGCCCTGTGCTGGGCCTCGGCCTGGGACATGACCCGCGACGCCGAACTCGCCACCCGCGACTACCTCTCCCTCGTCCTGTCGGGCATCGGCAAGGAGTCCGACATCGGTGTCGTGCAGTCGCTGCAGCGGCAGGTGAAACTGGCGATCGAGCTGTACGCCGACCCGGCCGCCCGCGAGGCGCTGCTCACCCGCTGGACGGATGCCACGCTGGCGCACCTGCGCTCCGCCGAGGCGGGCAGCGACCACCAGCTGGCGTGGGCCCGCGCGTTCGCCGCGACGGCCCGCACGCCGGAGCAACTCGACCTGCTGGACGCCCTGTTGGAGGGCACCCAGACGATCGAGGGCCTGGCAGTGGACACCGAGCTGCGCTGGGCGTTCGTCGAACGCCTCGCGTCCGTGGGCCGGTTCGACGAGACGGAGATCGCCGGCGAGTACGAGCGGGACAAGACGGCCGCCGGTGAACGCCATGCGGCGACCGCCCGTGCCGCCCGCCCGACCGAGGAGGCGAAGGCGGAGGCCTGGGCGCAGGTCGTCGAGTCCGACAAGCTGCCCAACGCCCTTCAGGAAGCGGTGATCTCGGGCTTCGTCCAGACCGACCAGCGCGAACTGCTGGCGCCGTACACGGAGAAGTACTTCGCGGCGGTCAAGGAGATCTGGGACGCCCGTTCGCACGAGATCGCCCAGCAGATCGCGGTCGGCCTCTACCCGTCGATCCAGGTCTCCCAGGACACCCTGGACCGCACGGACACCTGGCTGACCACCGCCGACCCCAACGCGGCCCTGCGCCGCCTGGTCTCGGAGTCCCGGTCCGGTGTGGAGCGCGCACTGAAGGCCCAGGCCGCGGACGCGGCTGCGTCGTAAGCGGTTCTACGACGGCGAGGGGCGCCCGGCGATCCGCCGGGCGCCCCTCGCCGTCACCCTTCGCCGTCACCCCGGGAACATCCCGCCGGTGACGTTGACGAACGTGCCGGTGATGCTCGCCGCGTGGTCCGAGGCGAGGAACACGGCGGTCGCGGTGATCTCGGCGAGGGTGGGGTTGCGGCGGGTCATGCGCAGGCTGGACAGGTGGCCCAGGATCCCCTGGATCGCCGCCTCGTTGAGGTCGGGGTTGACCTTGCCGAGCTTCTCGATCGTGAGCGTCTCGGGGATGCCGGCGGCCCACAGGCCTACGGCACGCACCCCGCGTGGGCCCAGCTCCATCGCCAGGTTGCGCACCAGGCTGTCGGTCGCCGCGTCGGCCGGACCGGTGCCGCCCATCATCGGACTGCCGTGCGCGGAACCGCTGTTGAGGGTGAGGACGACACCGCTGCCCCGCTCGGCCATGCGGCGGGCGGCGGCGCGGGCGGTGATGAAGTTGGCGCGGGTGCCGTTGATCACCGGCGCCAGGAAGTCGTCGACGGGCATGTCGGTGATCGGCAGGCCCTGTACGTCGCCGCGCGAGACGAGGTTGAAGGACACGTCCACGTCCCCGACACGGGCGAGGTGTTCCTCCACGGCCGTCTCGTCGAGCGCGTCGACGACGGCCACCTCGGCGTCCTTGATGTCGGCGGCCACGGCTTCCAGCGTCTCCAGGGTCCGGCCCACGAGGTGGACGCGGGCGCCCTCGGCGGCGAAGGCACGGGCGACGGCACCGCCGATCGAGCCGCCGGCGCCGTAGATGACCGCGGTCTTGTCGGTGAGCAGCATGGTGATCTCCTCGTGGGTCGTGATGTACGTGTCGTTCGTGTCGGCCATACAGACGCACAGGGAGCCCACCACTCATCGCTCACAACCTCAGCGGGAGTCCGAAGGCCGGGAACAGGTGCGGCTCGAAGGACGTGATCTCCACGATCCGGTCGTCGGAGCCGAAACGGAGCACGTCGAGGACTTGCGCGCGGTAGACGGTCGTTCCGGGCCGTCGGACGTAACCCCCGGCCGCGAGCTGCCCGTTGGCGCGGGCCGGGAGATGACGCCAATGTCCAAGAAACATCGGCGAGTTGACGTCGAGGCTCACGCTCAGGAACTCCACGAGCGCGTCGCGGCCGGTGAACCAGAACGGGTTCGGCGGCATGGTGAGGGTGACGTCCTCGCTGAGCAGGGCGGCGACCTCGGACAGGTCGAGGCGTTCGGCGGCGGCCATGTACCGCTTGACCAGGGCGCGTTGATGCTCGGTGGGCCCGTCGGCCGTCCAGTCCGCACGCCGGCCGGGGAGCCGGTCGCGCAGGGTGGGGCGGGCGCGTTGCAGCGCGCTGTTGACCGAGGCCACGGTCATGTCGAGGGCCTCGCCGGTCTCGACAGCGGTCAGCCCGAGCACGTCCCGCAGCACCAGCACCGCGCGCTGGCGCGGCGGGAGATGCTGGACGGCGGCCAGGAAGACCAGTTCGAGGGTCTCCCGGGAGACGGCGGCGGCCTCCGGCTGTTCCTCGGCGGAGGGCAACTCGTCGTCGGGGTAGGGCTGCAGCCAGGTGATACGGGCGGGCGGCTCCCCGCCACCGTGGTTCATGCCGGGCAACGGCTCGTACCGCTTGGGGCGGCGGGCCGTACGGCGCTGGAAGTCCAGGCAGGCGTTGGTGGCGATGCGATACAGCCAGGTACGGGCACCGGCCCGCCCCTGAAAGGTGTCCCGGGCCCGCCAGGCCCGCAGGAACGTCTCCTGCACCAGGTCCTCGGCGTCGTCGTACGACCCGGTCATGCGGTAGCAGTGGACCTGGATCTCACGCCGGTGGGACTCGACGAGCGCGGCGAAGTCACCTTCGTCGAGCGGGACTTCCGTAACGGTCACAGGGGTGACGGATTCCTGAGCGGTGTCGCGCGCCGTGCGGGCCACTCGCCGGAGCCGCGCGACGGACGACGACAGTTCCGTCACCCCGGAGTAGAAGACGGAGGGCGGCTGCGGCACCAGCTCCTCCACCTGCCGCCCGATCTCCTTGATCAGGCCGTGCACACTTACTCCGCCGCTCCCCTGCCGCTCCCGGTAGGCCTTCTGCCGGCAGGCGGCGGAGCAGTACACGGAACGCCGACCGGTACGGCCCGCCCGTGCGGTGAGCGGCTTGCCACAACTGGGGCAGAACTCTTCGGCCACGGGCGCCTCCGGCGTTGCGTCACGGCGTTTCCGCGTGACGCTACTCCCCGAACGAGAACCCGAGGCGTACGCGCCCCGATCTGCCCGGCCACCGTCGCCCCGAACGCCAGCGCCATCCCCGCCATCTGCAACGGCGTGAGCGCCTGCCCGAGCGCCGCCCAGCCGACGACGGCCGCGGTCAGCGGGGACAGCGGGCCGAGGAGGGTGACCTGGGTGGCGGAGAGCCGGCCGATGCCGCGGAACCAGAGCCAGTACGCGATCGCCGTGTTCGCCAGCGCGAGGTACAGATAACCGCCGACCGCCCGCCCGTCGAGCGCGGGCGGCACCCCCTCGGCCAGGAAGGCGACGGGGGCTATCAGCAGGCCGCCGGCGGTGAGCTGCCAGCCGGTGAGGGCGAGCGGGCCGACGCCGTCCGGGCGGCCCCACCGCTTGGTCAGCACGGTGCCGGTGGACATGGAGGCCGTGGACGCGAGGGCCGCGAGCACGCCGACCGGGTCGAGCGCACCGGCCGCCTTCAGTACGACGAGACTGACGCCGAAGGCCGCGACGGCACCGGTGAGCACGCTCCGGGCGGTGGGCCGCTGCCCCAGCAGGACCGCCGAGAGGCCTACGACGATCAGCGGCCCGATCGAGCCGACGACCGAGGCCATGCCACCCGGGAGCCGGTACGCGGAGAGGAACAGCAGCGGGAAGAAGGCACCGATGTTCAGCGCGCCGAGCACGGTCGCCTTCCACCACCAGGCACCGCGCGGCAGCACCCGGGCCAGCGCGAGGAGCACGAGACCGGCGGGGAGGGCACGCATCAGGCCGGTGAAGAGGGGGCGGTCGGGCGGGAGGAACTGGGTGGTGACGGCGTAGGTGGTGCCCCAGGAGATCGGGGCGAGGGCGGTGAGAGCGGCCGTCAGGACCGGGCGACTGGCCATGGGAGAGACGCCTTTCAGCATGAACCGAAGTAGGTCGATGGTAACTAGCTTACCACTAAGCAACTTAGCAACAAGCCGCTTTCTTGCGACCGACCTACCGACCGGCGGATACTCGCCCCATGAACGACAAGGACCCCGTCGACGCGATCGTCGAGCAGTGGGCGGCGGTGCGGCCCGACCTCGACACCGCCGCGATGGAGGTCTTCGGGCGGATCTTCCGGCTCTCGCGGGCCATGGGCGACCGCATGGAGAAGGCGTACGCGCCGCACGGCATCTCGCGCGGCGAGTTCGACGTCCTCGCGACCCTGCGCCGGGCCGGCGAACCGTACACCCTCTCGCCGCGCGAGCTCTCCGCGACGCTGATGCTCACCACGGGCGGCATGACCGGCCGCCTCGACAAACTGGAACGGGCCGGCCTGCTCCGCCGCTCCCCCGACCCGCACGACCGGCGCGGGCTCCAAGTGACCCTGACGGAGAAGGGGTTGGCACTCATCGACGAGGCGGTGGGGGCGGGGCTGGCAGCCCAACAGGAGGCCCTGTCCACCGCCCTCGACGCGGAACGGGCCGGACAACTGGCCGACCTGCTGAGGGAGTTGCTGGCCGGGACCCAGAGGGCGGCGGAGTGACTCCGCGGCCGGGGAGCGCACGACACCGAAGGGGCGATCACCACCGGAGGCGTTCACACTGAAGGGGCTGTCACCACCGGAGGCGTTCCGTCCGCACCACCGCCACCTCATCATGACGGCGTGAGAATCACCCCGGCAGAGGCCGCGATCATCGGCACGTCCCTGGGCGCGACGGCCACTCTCAGCGCCGCCTGGATAACCCAGCGGGCGACATCGAGACGCGAGCGGGAGCGACGGATCTGGGACCACCGCGTGGCCACCTACGACGACCTGATGAGCACGGTGCACACCTACGCCCAGCTCCGCGCCCACACCCGGCAGACCTTCGACCTCCCGCAGCTCGAAGGCGTACGCAACGAGGCCCTGCACTCCGCCGCCACGTTGGCGGCGCGCATCGAGCTCTACAGTTCCGAGCAGCTGCGCGAGGCCTGCGAGGAGTCGTTCGACGGCATGCGGCGGTGGCTGGAGGCCTGGGAGGAGTGGCACGACCAGGGCGAGGACGTCCGCCTCCCCAGCAAGGCCGACGGCCTCTGGAGGAAGTTCACCGACCGGGTCGAGGAATCCGAGGCGGCCGACAGCGAACTCCTCGATCTCCTGCTGGCCGACATCCACGGCGAACGGAAAAGATCCAGTCCCTCATCTCCGGGCCGCTTCCTCGGAATCAAACTGAGCGTGACCACATCCGGCTCTTCGGCATCATGGGAAACTTCGATCGGGAAGAGCCGGTCGAAAAAACCTGATCGCGGTTAACATTGCTCTTTCCGGGTGAGACTTCTGGAACGTACAGCGGGACAGACGGGGGCCGTACATGGCGCGGGACGAGCATTTGATCGAGTTATATCTCGCGGGAACACGCATAGCGTCCGGTCTGCGTATCGCACGCACATTCGCACTGACGGCCGCGCACTCACTGGGACGCGATGTCCTCACCGCGAAGCCGACCCTGCATCTCCGGGACGGGACACCCGCGCACATCCTCTGGGGCAACACACCCTCGGACCTCGCCCTGCTCAGACTCGAACTGAACGGCACGACGGGCCCGCTGTCCACGACCAACTTCGGCGAGGCACAGGCGGGACAGCTCTGGCGGGCGACCGTCTCCGTCGACCCCAAGCCCCTGGTGGGCAAGGTCGTCGAGCCCGACGCCATGTACCACGACGGCCCCAACCTCAAGGTGAAGGCCCTACGACTGCGTTGCGAGCGCACTCTCCGCGATCCCGCCGCCTACGCCGGCAGCCCGATCGAGGAGACCCGGCAAGTCGATCCGCCCGTCGTCTTCGGCCTGCTGGTCAAGCCCAGAGGGACGTCCTCCAAGGAGAGCGACGAGGCTTTCGCCATCTCCGTGAAAGAGGCGCTCAGGCTGTTCGAGAACTACAAACTGTCCTTGCCTTCACAACCTCAGCCCTCGGCCGTCACGGGGGTCAGGAAAGCGGAGAAACGCACACGGGCCGGTCAGATTCTCCATGACAGGGGATACGGCAGTGTACGCCCGCAATGGACGAGGACCGACCCGAGCCGGCGTACGCGACGCCGGCCGGAAGGAAACTGATCAATGAAAGAAATCAGTGACCTCGACGAGGCGATATCGACCGCGGAGGAAATGACGGAACACGAGGACGGCGGCCCGGAAAAGCAGTACTCCGTCCTGGAATCCGAAGCGGCCCTCATCCACTACGTCGACCGCCTGCGCGGCGGACAGGCCCCGTGGGAGGAGGAGCCCCAGCGGATCGCCCGCTACACCCACCTGGTCGAGCTGTTGCTCGCCCTCGGTCTGAGCAAGGCCGCGGCGGACCTGACAGACACGATGCTGCGCACCATGGAGCTCTCGGAGATCGACCAGGTCGTGTACAAGGAGCCGGAGCTCTGGAACCACCTCGGGTCCCTGCTCGCCGAGCAGGGCGACCTGGTGCGCGCTCGGGCCGTGCTGAACTGCGCGCTCACCCGCGCCCATGAGTACGAGACCTACGAGGTCCCGGCCATCCTCGCCAACCTGGCTGCCGTGAGCCTCCAGTTGGGCGATCCGAAGGCGGCCGCCGTCTGGGCCGACAAGGCCTTCGACTCGCTGAAGTACGAGCGGGAGAAGGACGTGGAGACCCGACTGACCGCCGACCGGGTACGCCTGGACCTGGCCAGGGCGTCGGGCGACGACCAGGACCTGCACGGCGCGGTGGACAGCTTCGCCGAGTCGGTGGCCCTCTTCGTCGAGAACGAAGGCGGCGAACACCCCAGGGCCCTGGGCGCGCGCATCGCCCTGGCCGCGGCACGCTACGACGCCGACCCGAGCCCACAGAACCTCGCCGAGCTGGAGTTCCTCCATGTCTCCGTACAGGTGGCGCTCGGACTGGAGCACCGCGAGACGATCATCGCGCAAGCCACCCTCGCCGCAACGGAGTTCGCGGCCGCGGACGGCTGGGACCGACAGGCCAACGAGCGTACGACGGCAGCCGTGCAGGCCTTCGCCACGGCGACGGGTCGCGCCATCGCCTCTCCCGACCTCGGCCAGGAGCATCCCCAGACGCACATCCTCCAGGACGAACTGGCGGACATGCGGGCGGCCATCACTCCGGACGACGAACTCCCGTACCGCATCGAGAAGGTGTACAAGCCCCAGGAGAACACCGAGCGCAACGACGCCAAGCGGAGGGCCCTGGAGGAGGAGCCGAGCGTCATCCGGCTCATCGCCCACGCCGGCGCCTCCTACTTCCTGGAGGAGACCCGGCTCTTCTACGGACGGGTCAAGGACGCGCTGGCGCGCGGGGTCCGTTTCAACGTCGTCATCAGCAGTCCGTGGAACAGCCTCGCCGCCTTCATGCCGCACAACGCCGCTTCCGAACCGGGCAACTACCAGAACATCGTGGAACTGGTGGAGAGCAGCCCCTCGTACAACAACACCTTTCTTCCCGTGGTCGAGTCGTACAAGCTGCTCAGGACGATGTACCCGGGCCGGATCGAACTGCGGATCACCTCCCTGGACGTCAGCGGCTCCACCCTCCTCACCTCGAACGTCGGCTTCTTCGAGCCGTACATCACGTCGAATCCGCAGCGTCGGACCCGGCGGGGCATGAGTGTCTTCGAGGTGGAGTTCAGGAAGGACAGCCGGTACTACGCCGACAGCCTGGAGGAGTTCCGGGCGCAGTGGGAACTCTCCAGCACCTGGCAGGAGTTCGAGGCCAACCAGGAACAGCACAAGGCCGCGCTGCGCTCGGAAATGGGGGCACTCGCCTCCGTACGGGTCAGGGCGAGCGTCAGGAGGGGAGAAGTACCCCGCCCCTGACCTTGTCCAGCACCTCCACCGACCCCACGAACAACGGTGCCGGCAGCGCGTCGAGCGGCCAGAACTCCCAGCGTTCGCACCGGTCCGGTTCGCGCACCTGGATCTCGCCCGTGTAGGCCGGGATCTCCACGCCGACCTGCATGTGATGGTTGGCGGCCGGATCCGGGTCGGTGACGCAGACGACACGCGCGGCACGGGCGCGGACCCCGGTCTCCTCCTCCAGTTCACGGCAGGCGGCTCCGGTCAGCGTCTCGCCGATTTCGAGATGCCCGCCCGGCAGCCCCCAGGTGCCGGCGCCGAAAGTATTGGCCCGCAGACCCAGCAGGACGCGCTCGCCGGAGCGGACGATGGCCTGAACCCCCACGCGTACGTGCGCCGTCATGACAGCCTCTCAGTGGTCCGGATAGGTGCCGACGAAGTTCGCGATGTTCCTGGACGGCTGGACCAGACTGGACGGGCGGACCCCGTCGTCCTGGAGCAGGTCGAAGAAGTTGCCGAGCCGCCGTTCCTCACCGTCGTCGATCACGACGACCTCGGCGTCGGGGTCGATGAAGAAGTAGCTGCCCGTCCGAGTGGAGTTCCGGTAGACACGCAAGGTGACTTTCCGCTCGTCGGCGGCTTCCTGGCACCGCGCCACCACCTCCTCGAACTCGTCGTCACCGACGGAGAGCCAATCCCCGTTGTCCGCCCCGTAGTTGGTCTCCGACATCTGGTAGACCTTCCAGACGTCGGGAAGCCAGGACTGCTCAATGAGGTCGAGGACGCGCGGAGCTCCCGTGACATTGCGCCGGGTGACGACCGTCCCCAGTTTCACGCCGACCGTCTCGTAGTTCTTGCGCACTTCCCGCAACAGATCGAGAACCTTTTCCCGGTGCGGTGCGACACCTTTCCTGAGTTCCCGGTGCTCCTTGTCGTCCGCCGATTCCAGCGGCAGCGCGATCCACGAAAGTCCCGGCAGGATCCGCTGCATTACCCGGAGCGACGCGAGTCCGTTGGTGCTGAGCACCACCTTGGGAGGCGAGCCGCCGTCCGGAAGCGGGCTGCTCAACTCCTCGACCAAGTCCCCGAGATACGGCAGGAGCGTGGGCTCCCCACCCGAAATCACGACTCCCTGCACCCCTTCCTGCCGCAGCGTCGCAGCGATCCGGAATGCCTCCTCACGACGCATGGTGGGCGTTTCGTGGCGGGGTCCGAAGCAGAAAGGGCAGCTCAGATTGCATCTGCCGATCGGACGGAAATCCACATACGGAGGGAGCACCCGGCCGAATGTACAGCGCGACGGCGCGGCCCGCCGCCGGTCGCCGAAAGTGTCACTCTACTGATGGGCAGCGCGGCGCCGACTGCGTTCCCGACCGCCACCGTTCCTCTCCCCACACTTCCCCGCGGCCGGAGAGATCACTCCCGTCCCGCGGCACCGGCGTCAGCCGACGTACTCGCCCAGGGCCTTCTCGACCGCCGCCGGATCCACCATGTCCGCCGCCCAGGCCACATACCCGTCCGGCCGCACCAGCAGTGCCGTACGACCGTCGCTCGCCCAGCGTTCCACGGCCAGCCGGCCGTCGTGGGCGCCCTTCGTGTCGTAGGCCTCCGGTGTGATCAGTACGAACCGGCCGCCGCGCAGTGCCTCGTAGAGGCGGGTGCCGTTCGCGAGGGAGAGGTCGGGGGCGCGGGTGCCGGTCAGGCGGTGGGTGCCCCGAGGGGCGGGGTAGGCGTAGCCGATGCCGGTGAGTTGGCCGAGGGCCTTGCGGCGGGCCGGGGGCACGTGGTCGAGGACCGTGGTGAGGGCCGCGCGCAGGGCGAGGGTCCAGGGGCGCTTGGCCATCGCGAGGCGGACGATGCCGCCGCTGCTGCGCAGGACCGCCCTGCCGACGGGGTGGCGCTCGGACTGGTAGCTGTCGAGGAGGGTCAGCGGCGCGTGGCCGCCGAGCACCGCGGCCAGCTTCCAGCCGAGGTTGGCCGCGTCCTGGAGGCCGGTGTTCATGCCCTGGCCGCCGGCCGGGGTGTGCACGTGCGCGGCGTCGCCGGCCAGGAAGACACGGCCCACCCGGTAGGCGGGCGCCTGGCGTTCGTCGCTGTGGAAGCGGGACATCCAGCGGGCGTCGCGCATCCCGAAGTCACGGCCGAGCGCGAGCCGGGCGATCTCTTTGACCTCGTCGAGGTCGAGGGGCTCGTCGTCGGCGGCGTCGTGGGCGCGGTTCCAGCCGATGACGCGGTAGTAGCCGTCGCCGAAGGGCGCGATGAAGGCGAAGGCGTCGCCGACGGTGGCCACGGTGAGCAGGGTGTCGGGCTTCTCGTCGAGCAGTACGTCGGCGAGGACGACGGAACGGATGACGGACTGGCCGGGGAAGGGCAGCCCGATCGAATTCCGCACCGCGCTGCGCATTCCGTCGGCGCCGACGACGTACGCGGCCCGCAGCGACTCGGACTCCCCGCCGGGTCCGCGCGTTTCGACGGTCACGCCGTCCGCGTCCTGCGTCAGCCCGGTCATCTCGGTCTCGTACCGGAAGTCCACGCCTGCCTCTGCCGCGCGCCGCAGCAGCACCTTCTCGACCTCGTACTGCGGGAGGACGAGGAGGTGGTTGAAGCGGGAGGGGAGAGGGGTGAGGTCGATGGTGAGGCGGCCGAACAGACGGAGCCTGTCGAGGGGTTGACCGATGACTTCGAGGTCGTCGGCGAGGGCGCGGGCGTCGAGCTGCTCCAGGGTGCGGGCGTGCAGGACGAAGGCGCGGGAGAGGTTGCTGATCTTCTCGGGGCGCTTCTCCAGCAGGGTGACCGGGACGCCGGCGGCGGCGAGGTCACCGGCCAGGAGCAGGCCGGTGGGGCCGGAGCCGACGACGATGACGGTGTGGTTCATGGCGACCTCCTAGTGCCAACGACTGTTTGCCTACATCTGTTTGCCAACGCTTGTTGACGAGGTTAAGACCAGCTCCCTGGACTGTCAACAGGTGTTGGCCTACGCTTGTTGGCATGAACGACAGCGCCAGCACAAGCGGCACGAGCACCGGCCCGGGCACCAGCCCCCGCCGCTCCGACGCCACCCGCGCCGCCATCCTCGAAGCCGCCCGCGAGCGCTTCGCCGCCGACGGCTACGAGCGCGCCACCATCCGCGCCATCGCCAAGGACGCGCGGATCGATCCGTCGATGGTGATGCGCTACTACGGCAACAAGGAGGGGCTGTTCGCGGCGGCCGTCTCCTACGACCTGCGGTTGCCGGACCTGAGTTCGGCCGCGCGGGACGAGGTGGGCCACGCCCTGGTGACGCACTTCCTCGCCATGTGGGAGGAGAACGAGGAGCTCACGGCGATGCTCCGGGTCGGCGCCACGAACCAGGGCGGGGCCGAGCGGATGCAGGAGATCTTCCGGGAGCAACTGCTGCCGGTGGCGCGGCAGTCGTGCCCCGACCCGGAGCAGGCACCGACGCGGGCCGGGCTGGTCGCCTCCCAGCTCCTGGGGCTCGCGCTCACCCGCTATGTGCTGCGCATCCCGCCGACCGTGGCGCTGACCCGCGAGGAGATCACGGTCTGGCTCGGGCCCACGGTGCAGCGGTACCTGACCGCGCCGAGCCCGTGAGGCCGGTGCGCCCGGTGCGCCCGGCGAGAGAACATGCCGAAGGCGTCCGCCTCACCGTCGTGGTGAGGCGGACGCCCTCGTGAAACGTGAGGTCAGACCTTCGCGTCGGCGGCGGTGCCGGCGCCGGTCTTCGTGGCGGACTTGGCCTTCGGCGCACGGTCCTTGGACTTGTCCAGCACCAGGACCAGGCCCGCGATGATCGCGAACAGGGCCAGCGGGCACAGGACAAAGAGTCCCAGCGTCTCGGCGACGCTCAGGCCGTTGCCCGGGTCGTCACCGTCGTCGCGGGTGATCGCGAGCGCGGGGGACGTCATGAGCAGCATCATCAGCGTCGTACCGGCAACCAGGGCACCGGCGCGCAGGGCGTTCTTCTTGTCCACACCGCAAAAGTAGCGAACGCCCGAACGAGCCGCGCGCCCGGGGGTGCCGTATGGGGCGTACGGGCTTCACGGCCCCCCTTCCGCGCCTCCACCCGAAGCCGTTCCCGCACCCTCACCCGAACCCGTTCCCGCACCCTCACCCGAACCCGTTCCCACACCCTCACCCGAGGCCGTTTCCGAGCCCGCCCCCAGCCCCACCCGCAGCACATCCACCAGCGCGTGCAGCCTCGGGGACGCGGCGAGTTCCTCCAGGGTCACGGGGCGGCCCTCCGCGTCGGCGATCGGGAGGCGCCAGTTCGGGTACTGGTCCCAGGTTCCGGGGAGGTTCTGCGGGCGGCGGTCGCCGATCGTGTCGGGGAGCCAGACGCCGATCATGCGGGCGGGGGTGCGGAGCAGGAAGCGGTGGACGGCGTGGATCTCCGCCTCCTCCTCGGACGCGGGCCGCCCGCCACCCGTCGCGGGTTCGTAGAGACCGAGCCGGGCCAGCAGGGCCAGCCACTCCCCCACGTCGGTGGCGGACTCGACGCGCTCCTCCTCCACCGGACGGGTCAACAGGCCCAGCCGGTCCCGGAGTTCGACGTGTTCGCCGGTGAGCCGGGCCGCGGTGGGCGGCAGGTCGTGGGTGGTGGCGGTGGCGAGGCAGTCGGCGCGCCACTTCTCGGGCGCGAGGGGGCGGCCGTCGCCGTCCCAGTCCCGTTCGAACCACAGCACCGACGTGCCGAGCACCCCGCGCTCCTGCAACTCCTCGCGCACACCCGGCTCTACGGTCCCCAGGTCCTCGCCGATCACCACCGACCCGGCGCGCGAGGCCTCCAGCGCGAGGACGGCGAGCATGGCCTCGGCGTCGTAGCGGACGTAGGTGCCCTCGGTGGGCGGTCCGCCCTGGGGGACCCACCACAGGCGGAACAGGCCCATGACGTGGTCGATGCGCAGGGCGCCCGCGTAGCGGAAGAGCGCACGGAGCAGGCGGCGGTAGGGGGCGTAGCCCGACTCGGCGAGGCGGTCCGGGCGCCAGGGGGGCAACCCCCAGTCCTGGCCGAGGGAGTTGAAGGCGTCGGGGGGTGCGCCGACCGACATGCCGGCCGCGAAGTGGTCCTGCTGCGCCCAGGCGTCGGCGCCGTCGGGATGCACACCTACGGCGAGGTCGTGCACGACTCCGAGCGGCATGCCCGCTTCCCGTGCGGCCCGCTGGGCGGCGGTGAGTTGGGTGTCGGTGAGCCAGGCGAGGCGGGAGTGGAAGTCGACACGGTCCATCAACTCGGCGCGGGCGCGGGCGGTTTCGGGTGAGCGGGGGTCGCGCAGACCGGCGGGCCACCGGTGCCAGTCCGAGCCGTGCACCTCGGCCAGGGCGGACCAGGTGGCGTGGTCCTCCAGCGCCTGGCCCTCGCGGGCGAGGAAGTCGACGTAGGCGGCCCGCCGTCCGGGCCCGAGGGGGACCTGCCGTACGAGTTCCAGCGCCTCCCGCTTGAGCTCCCACACGGCGTCGCGGTCGATCAACGCGCCCTTTTCCAGGACGGATTCGCGCAGCCGCGCGGCTCGTTCGAGGAGCCCGCGCATCTGCTCGCGTTCCTCGACGTACGCGAACTCGGGTACGTCCTCGACCCGCAGATACACCGGGTCGGGGAAGCGGCGCGAGGACGGGCGGTAGGGCGACGGGTCGGTGGGGGCGCCGGGCACGGCCGCGTGCAACGGGTTGACCTGCACGAATCCGGCGCCGAGCGCCCGCCCGGCCCAGGCGGTCAGCTCGCCCAGGTCACCGAGGTCGCCCATGCCCCAGGAGTGCCGGGAGAGCAGGGAGTAGACCTGCACCATCAGTCCGTACGACCGTCCGGCGGGCGTCGGCAACCGGTCCGGGGCGATGACGAGATGGGCCCCGGCGCTGCGGCCGTCCGGGGCGGTGGCGGTCAAGTGGTGGACGCCGGGCGGGAGTTGCTCAATGCCCGTGCGGGTCTCGCCCTGTTCGGTCTCGATGTGCAGCCGGGTGCCCTCGGGCAGTGCGTCGAGCGCGGCGGGGGTGCTGCCGTGCCGGCCCACGACGGTGGGCGGCAACAGCCGTTCGGCCAGCTCCTGTTGGCGGGCGGCGAGCGCGGCGCGTACGGCCCGCGGGGTGCTCGCGTCGACACCGAGGGCGGCCAGCACGGCGACGACGGCGCCGGGCGAGGCCGGGACCGCGCGGTCCGGGGAGGGGCTGTAGGCGGTGGCGACGCCGTGCAGTTCGGCGAGCCGGGACAACTCCTCGCCGAGGGCTTCGACCGGCCGGGGTGCTGTCATCTAGGGCCTCGTCGAGTCCGGGTCGGCGAACACCGCGGACTCGCTGGTGAGCGGGGCCGTGTCGGCGAGTGGGGGCTCACTGGTGAGGGGTTCGGCGTCGGTCAGCGGGGGTTCGCTGGTGAGCGGGGTCTCGGCCCAGGCGCCCTCGGAGTCGACGTGGAAGAGGTCGGGTTCGAGGTCGGCGGACGGCTCCGCGGTGCGTTTGGAGCGGGCCGGGAGCGGAAGTGATGCCGATGCGGCCACGGTGGCCTCCTTGTCGGATCGGGCGACGGCTGGTTACCGCAGCCCTACCCAGTGGGCGCGACGGCAGACCTCCAGGTTGGGGTACGGGCGGCACCGTGGCCACTCCCGCACCGCGCATCCCGCACGTCTCTTGCTGATCACTATTCACTCAGTACATGTATCCAGTGCATACTGATGCCCATGAGCACCCGCCACATCCTGCTGGGCCTGCTCGCCCAAGGACCGAGCCACGGCTACGACCTGAAGCGACGCCACGACGAACGCTTCCCGCAGGCCCGCCCGCTGGCCTACGGGCAGGTCTACACGACCCTGCAACGCCTGGTCCGGGACGGTCTCGCGGAGGTCGACGGCACCGGCTCGGACGGTGGCCCGGAGCGGACGGCGTACCGCTCGACCGCCGAGGGTGCGCGTGAACTCGCGCACTGGGCAGGGGAGATCGCGCCGCCCGCGCCCTTCGTGACGAACGAGATCTTCGCCAAGGTCGTCGTCTCGATCCTGTCCGGCGGCGACCCGGAGGCCTATCTCCGGGCCCAACGCACCGCCCACATGGAGCGGATGCGCGAACTCACGGCGCTCAAGACCGCCAAGGGCGCCGACCTGGCGACCGTCCTCTCGGCGGACTACGCCCTCAACCACCTTGACGCGGACCTCCGTTGGATGGCGACGACGGCGGCCCGGCTGACCACTCTGACCGCGGAGGTCGACACAGCATGAGCGACAACGGGGGTACGGCGGCGCCGCTGCTCGCGGCCCGGGACCTCGCCAAGACGCACGGCAGGGCCCGGGCGCTGGACGGCGCCTCGGTCGACCTGGCGGCCGGCGAGATCCTCGCCGTCACGGGGACCAGCGGCAGCGGCAAGAGCACCCTGCTGCACTGCCTGGCCGGGATCGTCCGCCCCGACGAGGGGACGGTGACGTATGCCGGGGAGCGGCTGGACGAGCTGCCGGAGAAGCGGCTCAGCGAGCTGCGGCGGACCGAGTTCGGGGTGGTCTTCCAGTTCGGGCAGCTGATACCCGAGCTGACGGCCGCCGACAACGTGGGCCTGCCCCTGCTGCTGGCCGGGGCCACCCGTGCCGAGGCGCAGAAGCTGGCCGGTGAGTGGCTGGAGCGGTTCGGGGTGCGCGGGCAGGCCGGGCTGCGGCCGGGCGCGATGAGCGGCGGCCAGGCCCAGCGGGTGGCGCTCGCCCGGGCCCTGGTGACCGGCCCGAGGATCGTCTTCGCGGACGAACCGACGGGTGCCCTGGACTCCCTGGCGAGCGAGCAGGTGATGTCGGCCCTGGTGGGCACGGCCCGCGAGTCGGGTACGGCGGTGCTGCTGATCACCCATGACGCGCAGGTCGCGGCGTACGCGGACCGCGAGATCCGGCTGACGGACGGGACCGTGGCGCGAGCGGGGGTGACGGCGTGAAGTCGTTGCTCGCCGATCTCCGGCTGGCCTGGCTGCTGACCCGGGGGTCCGACCGCCGGGAGTGGTGGCGCGTCCTGCTCACCGCCGTCGGGGCGGCGCTGGCGACCGGCCTCGGGCTGGTCGTCGCCGTGCTGCTGCCGCTGAAGGGGTACCTCACCGTGTCCGTGGGCGGCGGGCTGCTCGACGAGCCCGGTACCCGGATCGGTGTGGTCGCCGCGCTGCTGTTGCTGTTCATCCCGGTGCTCGGCTTTCTGGGCCAGTGCGCCCGCGTCGGCGCGGTGCACCGCGACCGGCGGCTCGCCGCGCTGCGGCTCGCCGGGGCCACCCCCGGCCAGACCCGGCGGATCGCGGCGCTGGAGTCGGGGCCGGCCTGTCTGGCGGGCTCGGCGGTGGCCACGGCGTTCGCCGTACCGGCCCTGTTGCGGCTGTGGCACAGCCCCGTCCCCCTGGCCTGGGCGGGCATCGCCGTGGTGACCGTAGGAGTGCCGGTGCTGGGCGCGGCGGTGAGCGCGCTGATGCTGCGCCGGGTGGTGGCCTCTCCCCTGGGGCGGATACGGCGGCTGCGGCCGGCCGACGGTCCGGGGCGGCTGTTCCGGGTGGCGACGGCGGTGCTGGCGCTGACGGTGGTGTACATCGTGACCACCCCCTTCCACGACGTGCCCTTCGAGTTCGCCCTCACCCCGCTCACGGTCGTCGGCGTGTGCCTCCTGATCGGCGCCGTCGCGGTGTGGCTCACCGGCGCCTCGGCCCGGCAGCTCGGGGAGGGCCTGGCCGCCCGCGCCCGGCGCCCGGCGGTGCTGATCGCGGCGGAGCGACTGCGCGAGGATCCGTGGGCGGCGGCCCGTACGCACGCCGCGGTACTGCTCGTGACGGTCGTCGGCTCGGGCTTCATGGGGATACGGCAGGTGCTGCTCTCGGTCCTGCGCGACCGGGCGGACCGGTACGCGGAGGGCATCGGGTTCTACGAGAACGGCCTGAACCTCGTGGGCCTCGCGCTCCTCTTCGCGCTCGCCCTGGTCCTGACCGCGCTCGCCGTCGGCACCGCCGAGTCCGTCGCCACCCGGCGCCGCGGGCTCGCCGCCCAGGTGGCGGCCGGAGTGCCGTACCCGGTGCTCGCGCGGGCGACCCTGCTGGAGACCGCGGTACCGCTGGCGCCCGCGCTCACCCTGGCGGGCCTCGGCGGCATGACGATCGGCATCTGGTACGGCAGCGCTGCCTCGGAGCACACGGCCGTCCCGGTGCCGTACGACGCGCTGCTGGTCCCCATCGGCGTCTACGCGGCCTGCCTGCTGGCGGCGGCCACGTCACTGCCGTTGCTGCGCCGCTCGGTGCGTCCCGGCGAACTGCGCTACGCATGACCGTCCGCCCCGGGGGCACAGGGGCCTCCCGGGGCGGACCGCTCCGTACCGTCGTACGGAACCGGGTGTTGCGGGGTACACAAAAGCCCGGATCGTCAGGCGGAGATGCCGTCGATCCGGGCCATCGCGTCCTCCGCGCCGTATGGCTGCAGGTACGGCAGCCAGCGCGGGTCCCTATGTCCGGTCCCGATGATGCGCCAGGCCAGGCCGGTGGGTGGGGCGGGTTTGTGGCGCAGCCGCCAGCCGATCTCGAAGAGATGTCGGTCGGCCTTCGTGTGGTTGCAGCGGCGGCAGGACGCCACCACGTTGTCCCAGGCGTGCTTGCCCCCGCGGCTGCGCGGAATGACATGGTCGACGCTGGTTGCGACGCCACCGCAGTACATGCACCGGCCCCCGTCGCGCGCGAAGAGCGCCCGCCGGGTAAGAGGAACGGGCCCCCGATAGGGAACCCGCACGAATCGCTTGAGCCGGACCACGCTGGGTGCGGGGACTGTGACGGTTGCGCTGTGCATATAGGCGCCGGATTCCTCCAGGGAGACAGCCTTGTTCTCCAGGACGAGGACGAGCGCGCGGCGGAGCGGTACGACGCCGAGTGGCTCGTACGACGCGTTGAGGACCAGGACATGCGGCACGGATGCCTCCTTGTGCGTCGGCGGCGCGTGGCTCGCGCCGGGACGATCTGTAGTCAGTCTCCCCTCATGCCTGGTGGAAGCGCCACCATGTCCCGGTAACGGGCTGGGAGTGTTTTCGACCACATGTGATGCGGGCCCGGGACGGGTGTGGGTTCGTCCCACCTGTTCATTCCCGGCTGAGCACAGCCTCTCCCCTGAACACGGCAACGATCCACACACGATGCCCCGATAGTGTGGTGGGCCTGCCCTCTTGGTGACCTATTCGTGACCTTGCCCCTGTCGGACCATGCCGGAGGGCGGACGCAGCACCTGGAGGTACCTGCCGTGTCCTTGTCCGCCGTCCTACTGGCCGCCGCCTCGCCGTCGCCGTCTCCGAGCCCCTCGGAGACGGCGGTGACCGTGCCCTCGCTCCAGGACGCCCAGGAGAGCGCGACCAACGCAGCGAGTTGGGTCGAGCAGAACTGGTCCACCTGGCTGGCGATCGGGTTGCGGGTGCTGCTGATCCTGGTGATCGCGGCGGTGCTGAGAATGACGGTGCGGCGGGCGATCACCAAGCTGATAGACCGGATGAACCGCACGGTCGAGTCGGTGGACGGCACGGCGCTCGGCGGTCTCCTCGTGAACGCGGAGCGCCGCCGCCAGCGCTCCCAGGCGATCGGCTCGGTCCTCCGCTCGGTGGCGTCCTTCGTGATCCTGGGCACGGCCGCGCTGATGATCCTCGGCACGTTCGAGATCAACCTCGCCCCGCTGCTGGCCTCCGCCGGTGTCGCGGGTGTGGCGATCGGTTTCGGCGCCCGCAACCTGGTCACGGACTTCCTCTCCGGCGTCTTCATGATCCTGGAGGACCAGTACGGCGTCGGCGACCAGATCGACGCGGGGGTCGCCTCCGGCGAGGTCATAGAGGTGGGCCTGCGCGTGACCAAGCTCCGCGGCGACAACGGCGAGATCTGGTACGTCCGCAACGGCGAGGTCAAGCGCATCGGCAACCTCTCCCAGGGCTGGGCCACGGCGGGCGTGGACGTCACCGTCAAGGCGTCCGAGAACCTGGACCGGGTGAAGGCGACGCTCGACGCGGTCTCCGAGCGGATGAGCAAGGAAGAACCCTGGAACGAGTTGTTGTGGGGCCCCATCCAGGTCCTCGGCCTCGACAGCGTCCTCATCGACTCGATGGTCGTCCGCCTCTCCGCCAAGACCATGCCGGGCAAGTCGGTCAGCGTCGAGCGAGAACTGCGGTGGCGCGTCAAGCGAGCCTTCGACGAGGCGAACATCCGCATCGTCGGCGGGGCTACGGCGGACCCGGCGGACGGCACGGCGGACCCGACGGAGTCGGTCGCGGCGCCTTCGGTGTACTCCAACTCGGATTCGCCTCAGGTGGCGGCGACTTCGCCCATTGCTTCGCAGCGGCCGACGGGGCGGTAGGCGTACGGGGGTGCAGGGGGCGTAGGGGGCGGGCGCGGGCGGAACGGTTCAGCACACTCGTTCGAGTGAATGATGGCGGTACTGCAGGGTCGACCGTGCCTCACGTACTCCATCGTTCTGCCGGAACACCACATCCGGAGTCCGACGAGGAGGATGCCGGCGATGAGGACGGACCAGGAGCCGATCAGCCTGTTGGGTACGGTCAAAGAGACCTCACCGATGCCGATCCGACCGGAGTACATCGAGGAGATGGCCCTCGTGCCCGCACTGCCGGACCACCGTCACAGCAAGGGCGCCTTCGAACTCGCCGTTCAGTTGCACTCGGCGGGACTTCTGAGCGGCATGGGAAACGGCTACCGCGTCACCGCGAGCCCACCGAACGCGACGAGTCGTACGTCAAGGCCCACCAGGGCTGGTACCCGATCGACTTGGTCGCCCTGGTCGGCGAAGTGACTTTCCTCTTCCCCGAGATGGACACCGGCCCGAAGCTCCGCACCTACGCCGCCGCGGGAGTCCCGGTCTACGTCCTGATCAACCGCAACACGAAGACGGCGCACTGCTACGACGCCGAGTCCAAGGTCAGCCTGGGCAATCCCCTCGCCCTCCCGGCCCCGGACGCGCCTCAGCCTCCCGCCCGCTCAGCCCCCGTAGCAAAGAACCGCCCCACATACTCGTCGGCAGGCAAACCGCTCTCCCGCATGAGGGAGAACACCTCGGCACCCTCCCCCGGCTCACCGAACATCCGGTATGCCTCGGCGAAGTCGGCGTACTCGACGCCGTCGAGGTCAGCGCAGTACTCGCGCGCCTCCAACTCCCCACGCCCGATGGCCTCGTGGAGCGACCGGGCCCGCCAGAGGGTCAACCGCTCCTCGTAGACCCCGAGTTCGCGATGCCGGAAGACGCATCGGACGCCGTACCAGGACAGTTGACTCATCGGCTCACTCATCGGCGTCGCGTCGGCCCAGGTGATCTCGAAGTATCTGACACGTTCGTCCTGTCCGGCCGGCCGCATGCCCGCCGCCGTCATGACGCGGTGGGAGGCGATGTTGTCGTGGTCGGCATCGCCCTTCACGCAGGTGACTCCGTGCGCCCGCGCGAACCGCAGCAGCGCGCGGAGAGCTTCGGAGGCATATCCCTGCCCCTGGGCCGACGGGACGATGCCGTAGCCGATCGTGACGCTGCCGTCCTCGTCCACGGGTCCATGGAAGCCGAGGCCGCCGATCGCCCGGCCGTCCTCCCGCCGACGGATCTCGTAGTTGCCGAACGGCTGGGGATCACCGGTGTTCGCACAGGTACCCAGGAAGCGCCTGGCGGCGAACACGTCCCCGTCGGTGGGGTATCCGGACGCCCACCGGTCACCGCCGCCCGGCTCACCGGCGACCACTCGCTCGGCTTCACCGACGGTCATCGGGTGCAGCACGAGCCGTGCTGTCACAAGATCGCTCATGGCAGCGAGGAGTATCACGCGGGGCGGTCGGGGCGCACGGGGATTGTCGGAGCGGGGCCCGACGGAATCATCCCCGCCCCCTCAGCCGGTGTCTCCCCGCACCGTCCGCTCCGCCCACGGCTCGCCGCCCACCCGGTACGCCTCGGCGAAGTCGACGTAGCCAAGGTCAACCGCTCCTCGTACACGCCGCACGATCGATGAAGCCCTATCCGAACCAGCTCACCTGAACCACCACGATCCGCTCCCCACGCACATCCGTCAGATAGGTGAGCATGAGCAGCCCACGGCTCTCCGTACGCACTCCGGGTCCGGGGCCGGTATAGGCCGCACCCTCCAGAAAGACTATGGACTCACGTACGGCGATCTCGTTGGCGAGCCGCTCCGTCTCAGTACGGGCCGCATCCGGGAGTCCGTCCAGCATGTCGTCCTGGAACAGCTCCCAGTGCCAGTCAGCCACCCGCGACCTCGCGGTGCGCGGCGCGGACGATCTCCCCGGCCTCGCGAACGGCACGGTCGCGTACGGCGGGGTCCGCGCTGTTGATCGCCAGTTCGGCGGCATGTAGCCGGCGGGCCGTCTCCGGGTGGCGCTCGATCTCGACGACCACGCCCCACTCCCGGTAGAACATCCGGATCGGTACGACACTGTCCTCGTCGCCGGCCCGCACGAACGCCTTCTGCAGATCCTCGAAGAACTCAGGGAGCCGGGAGGGGGCAACAGTGGCGACAGCCTGCCGAAGCGCCGGAAGACTGAGGTCGGGACGGGGAATCAGCGGAGTATCCCCCTCCGCGTACGGCATGGTCATCGGCCGCCCCTTCCGCTCACCGAGCGCCCTTGTGGCACGTGCCCACGCTAGCGCCATTCCTGTCACTCCCTCGCGCCCATGAACGGATTCGCCGTAGCCGGGTCAGGGCTGAGCACCCACTCCGCGTAGACGGTCTTGCCGACAGAGCGGGGCTCCCATCCCCACTGGTGGGACAGGGCCCCGACCAGCAGTAATCCCCGACCGAACTGATCCGTGTCGCCTACGGGGCACGGACTGGGCAGGCGCTCACCGCGCGGGTCGCTGACCTCGACACGAAGGACGACACCGGTGGCGTTGATCTGCACCCGGATCAGCCGATCCCGCAGGCTGCCGTGCAGCAGCGCGTTGCTCATCAACTCGGACACGACGACCGCGACGTCTCCGGCGAGGGCGGGGTGGCCCCACTTGGTGACGAGCCGCGCGGCGCGACGACGGGCGAGGGTGACGCTGCGGGCGACGGGGGTGTAGTCGAGACGGTCCTCGTGGGGGACGGGGTCGGCGTCGCGGGCGGTGGGGTGTTCGGTCACGGAACACACACCTCTCCTTGTAGCGGGTCGAGCACCGAAAGTAGCGACACCTCCACCCTGAGCGCAATCTACTTGAGGAAGTTCTTCCTGAGAGGGTGAATCTCTTCGACTCGGTGACGCCGATGGGACACACTGTGACCGTGATGCGATCAACTCAGCCTCGACAGGGCCAGGTCTCAACTGTCTTGGCACGCAAGCTCGGTGGAGAACTTCTGCGCCTGCGGGACGCGGCAGGAAAGACGCAGCAACAGGCGGCCGAGTCGATCAACGCGACCGGCACGAAGATCGTGAAGATGGAACGTGGCTGGGTACCGATGCGGGACCCCGACATCAGGGTGCTGTGCGAGTTCTACGGGGCGGAAGATAGTCAAGTCGTAGGACGGCTACTGGAGTTGGCGAAACTGGACCGCGAGCGCCGTAAGGCCAAGGGCTGGTGGCGCGACTCGCTCGACACCGGAACGATGGCGGAGTACATCGCCATGGAGGACGTGGCGACCCACATCCGTAACTGGCAATCGTCGCTGATTCCCGGCCTGTTCCACATCCCCGAGTACACGCGCGCGCTGGCCGTCGCCGAGGGCACCTGGGATGACCCGGACGACATCGAGCGCGCGGCCGAGATCAAGCAGAAGCGCCAAGGGCGACTGTTGGGCGAACGTCCACTCCAGTCGTACGCGGTGATCTGGGAAGCCGCGCTACGTCAGGAAGTTGGCGGCCCCGCCGTCATGCGCGCCCAATTGGAGCGCCTACTTGAACTGGCCGAACTGCCGAACGTACGCCTTCAGGTACTCCCATTCCGGGCCGGCGCGCACCCATGCATCGCGGGCCCGTTCAGCATCATCTCTTTCGCAGAGGACGAAGCCCTCGACGTGGTCCAGAGCGACACCATCACCGGCATGGTGTGGGTGGAGAACGAGGTGGACAGCAATGCCTATAGCGTCCTCTTCGATCGCACATCCCGGCTCAGCCTCGCTCCACGCGACTCCCTAACCCTCATCGACAGCCTGCGCAAGGAGATGTGAGCCGTGCCCGAGTTCAACTTCACGAAGTCCAGTTACAGCACGGCAGCCAACGAGTGCCTCGAAGTCGCCCGCAACATCCCCGGCACCATAGCCATCCGCGACTCCAAGACCCCTGACGGCCCGATACTCCGCCTGACCCCCACCACCTGGACGCGGTTCACCGCAGCCCTGCGCTGACGCAGCGGAAGCGTCAGGCGGCCGTTCGTAGCTCGGGGCTACGTCAGAGCCGTAGAGACGGCCGACTTCACCGGTGAACCTGTCGAGGCAAGCCAGCCGCATGAAACACGGGACATCCCGTGATCTTCGCATCGGCCAGTAGGGCTCCTGACCGAGGAGACGAGCCTTGCCATGAAGGCCCTGCGAGCGGCGACCCGGCCGGCCATCGTCGAGAGCACACAGGGCCGACGAATCTCCGGCATGAGGATCGGCCGATGCGGGACAGGCATTAGCGTTCCTGTGCCCATCTCTTAGTTCCGAGGTGGAACCGAGGTGTTCAAAGACCATCGCTCAAGCCGGTTGCGCACGGCACTGGGCGGGTTCTTCTTGATCAGGTAATAGAGGTTCTCGTAATACCCCTGCCACTCCGCGTCGCCGTCCCGTCCTACTGCACGCCTTCGAACGCGATGAGCGGCTACAAGTGGTGCCATGCTCTCCCAGGTAGAGATCACAGAGCCACCCAGGTATCCAGAGACTGGGTCAATATCAACAATCCCATGAGCTACGAGAGCTCCCAGGTTGTCGTAGAACCATGCCAAACCGCGTACCATTTTGAGCTCTTCAGGAGACAGGCTTTGCAAACCTTCCGAAACATCGCGACCAGGTAACTCCTGATGCACAAACCAACGAGCTTCCGCAAGGTAGTCGCTTCTGTGCTCCCGAAACAGTTCCACCAGAACGGGCAAAGTATTGGCATGCGCAGCCAGCCTGAGCTGACGATACGAAGCCGCTCCTGACACCAGCAAAGCACCGACGGAGACGAGCAGAGCTGCTACGTTCACGAGGCCCCCAAGCGTCCATGCGCCCTGATCGGCACATCTGAGGCTGCCCAACTCCAGCAGCAGGGACACATGGCTCCGTAAGGCAGCCCCCTTCCTCAAAGCTGGAGGGGGGCTGCTTTTGTCGTCAGCGCTCAGCAATCCACATGCACTCGCTCGACGTAATTGTTGCCGTCCAGGGTCCGCTGGCCCCCTGCCCAGACGAAATCCCACGTTTTGTTCACGTAATACACCGTGAAGCTGTTGCCGTGGGCCCTGGCATAGTTGAAACGGCCGTAGATCCAGTTGTCTCCACAGCCGTCCATATTCCAGACACCCCCGGAAGTGTCGTAAACGCAGGCCCGCCCGGGATCGCACTTGTAGGTCACGTACTGGGGATGGACGTCGGCAGCCGAAGCAGTGCTGGAGCCGCCGATGAGCGCGCCCATCCCAAGAGTGAGAGCCACAGCTGTACGGGTCACGTGCTTTTTGAGCAACTGCATCCAGAAGTCTCCCTGCCTGGGGCCCCACTGTGACGCCAGTTCGAGCAGACGCCCGTGAGGACCTGCCACTCGGTCGACCGATGCAGCTCGCTGTGGCCGACCTCTTTGCGTCACACCGTAGGCACCGCCCGTGGATACCAGCCATCCTTTCGAACACCATCGAAACGTGCAGTGCCCGCACAGGCCAACTGCCCAGCCACAGCCCGTTCATGACGTCCTGGGTCGTGAGGAACCAGGCGTCGGTGCGCTCCCACTCGGAAGGCCGACCAGCTCGCCAGCTCGCCCGTCATCGACGCCGACTCCCACCTCGTCGATGGTCAGTCGATGCAGAACTCGTTGCCCTCGATGTCCAGCATCGGGATGCACGACTCGTTTTCCTCGTCGGCGTACAGCGTCTGCACGTGGGTCGCGCCGAGCGCGACCAGTCATGCGCACTCGGCCTCGAGCGCCGCGAGGCGCTCGTCCCCCACGAGCCCGGTGCCGACCCGGACGTCGAGATGCACCCGGTTCTTGACGATCTTGCCTTCGGGGACGCGCTGGAAGTACAGGCGCGGGCCCACGCCCGAGGGGTCACTGCAGGCGGACCAAGCCCCCCGCTTCTCAGTAGGCAGGGTGCGGTTGAAATCGTCCCAGGTGGTGAACCCCTCCGGTGGCGGCGGCATGACGTACCCCAGCACTTCGCACCAGAAGCGAGCGACGCGCTCAGGTTCCGCACAGTCAAAGGTGACTTGGAACTTCTTGATCGCAGACATCGGCGCACCGTACCGCGTACCTGGGGACCCTGCCGCTCATTTCCCGGGCGGATCAACTCTCGCCCTCCACCAGCCCCAACCTCCCGGCCACCTGACACAACGCCACAAAGGAAGCCCCCCGCCGTACCCCCGAAACCCCCGTGTACGCCGCCCCCTCGCGAAGGTCCAGCAGCACCGTCCCCGCCGCCTCGTCAAAGGTGATCGAGCCCCAGACCGTGTGCCTGCGGCGGCCCGGGCGCCACTGGAACCAGACCTCCTCGCGGCCCTTCTCCGCGGTGACGGAGGCGCGGTCCGACGCCTTCAGTTCCGTGCGCATCCTGTCGGGCCAGCCCACGGAGGGCCGTAGCACGCGGAGTTGGCGTGTCTGGCGGCGGGCGAGGGCGTCGGGGGTGAGGGGGATACCCGCGGTGCGGGCTCGTCGGCGTAGTGACGGGCGTACCGCTACAGCCCATACGACGTTGACGGCGGGCGTGCTCCCCGCCTCCTGCCGGTACTCGGCCAACACGCTCATGCCCGCACCCCTCTCGCCGTTCCCCATGTCCCGCGAACGCGGTTGATCAAAAGTCAGGATTCTGTGAGGTGGCTGGGAGGTGTCGCCGGGGACATCACGAATCGGCCTCGGAGGAGGAGTCGTAGCGGCCGAAAAGCGTCCAACAGGCCTCGCAATTGCGGCAGATCGGCCAAATCTCCGGCCCCCGCTCCCACCTGCGTCTTTGTCCATCGTGACGAAGCCGTGATGCGATCACCTTCACAGGTTGATCTCATTTCCCTCGCAGCCCCCTCATGCCTAAGGTCGCCCCACGACGGGCCCTTGTTCTGGAGCGCAACGCCCAGGGGTCCGTTTCGAATGTGGGGACAAATGAGAAAGCTCGCCATCGGCGCCGCCCTGACCGGTGCCCTGGCCCTGACCGGTCTGGCCGCGCCGCTCGCGCAGGCCGCGACACCGGATCTGGTCTTCAGCGGGGTGACGGTCAACAAGGGGAAGGCGATCGTCGTAGGGACAACCGCGACGGTGAAGGTGCCCGTCACGTACACGCTGACACGGCCGTCCGACGTGACGATCGACTACAAGACGACGTTCGCCGGGATCATGCTCTACCGCGGCTCGCTCGCGGCCTTCGACAACGAGATCGACGCCGACGCGTCTCCGACCTGCACGACCACCGCGACGACGGACACCACCGTCACCGCGTCCTGCTCCGACACGATCACGATCGACCCCGGGGACAGCCTGTACGAGACGGCCGACGCGACCACCTGGAACGTCGCCGGCGTCTACGCCCACATCGATGCCGACCTGGACGACTCGGACGACCAGATCAGCTACTCCACCGACTTCGCGGCCTGGGGCAACAAGGGCAAGGTCAAGATCCAGCGCGCCGCCAAGCTCACCGCCAACGCCTCCCCGGAGCCGGTGGAGAAGGGCAAGACCATCACGGTCACCGGTGCGCTGACGCGGGCCAACTGGGAGACCTCCAAGTACTCCGGTTACGTGTCGCAGCCCGCCAAGTTGCAGTTCCGCGCGAAGAGTTCGAGCACCTACACCACCGTCAAGACGGTCACCTCCACCACCGGTGGCGCCCTGAAGACGACCGTGAAGGCGACGAAGGACGGTTACTTCCGCTACGTCTTCGCCGGCACCTCCACCACCGGCGCGGCCACCGCCGCCGGTGACTACATCGACGTTCAGTAGCACCAGTACCTTCTCCCACCGCCCCCGCAGGTAACGAGTCTGTTGCCTCGGGGGCGGTGTCTATTGACGCCCCCTTCATCCCGGGCTTACGTTCCTCCCACCCAATAGGAAACTTTCCTAACAGTGATCACATGACAGGCTGTGCGGTTCGGGAGTTCGAAAGGCAGGTGGCGTACGACATGGCAGGAACCTCCGGCACCCCGGGCACGGGTACCCCGGGCACCCCCCGCGTCCTGCGCGCCATGAACGACCGCGCCGCCCTGGACCTCCTCCTGGAGCACGGCCCGCTCTCCCGCACCCGGATCGGCAAGCTCACCGGACTCTCCAAGCCGACCGCCTCCCAGCTGCTCGCCCGGCTCGAAGCGGCGGGACTCGTGCTCGCCACGGGGACCAGCGAGGGGCGGCCCGGGCCCAACGCCCAGTTGTACGTGGTCAATCCGGGCGCCGCGTACGCCGCCGGGCTCGACGTCACGCCGGAGCGCATCCGCGCCGCCGTCGCCGATGTCACCGGCCGCACGGTGGGCGAGTTCGAGCTCGCGACCCCCGGCCGACGGCCCGCCCAGCCCGTCGTGCGGCAGGTGACGGATGCCCTCGACGGTGCGGTGAAAGCCGCCGGGCTCGCCCGTGACGACATCCACCGCCTCGTCATCGGCACCCCCGGCGCCTTCGACCCCAACACCGGCCGGCTGCGCTACGCCTCACACCTCCCGGGCTGGCACTCCCCGGCCCTGCTCGACGAACTCGCCGCCGCGCTGCCGATGCCAGTGGAGTACGAGAACGACGTCAACCTCGTCGCCATAGCCGAGCAGCGGCTCGGCGCGGCCCGCGGGCACGGCGACTTCGTGCTGCTGTGGAACGAGGGCGGTCTCGGCGCCGCCCTGGTCCTCGGCGGCCGGCTGCACCGGGGCTGGACCGGCGGCGCGGGCGAGGTCGGCTTCCTGCCGGTGCCGGGCGCACCCCTGGTCCGCCAGGTGACCAAGGCCAACAGCGGTGGTTACCAGGCCCTGGCCGGATCGCAGGCCCTGCCCCAACTCGCCCGCGAACTCGGCATCACCGAGATTCCGACGGGTCCCTACGCCGAGGTCGCCGCCGCCCTCGTCGCCGCCGCCGCCGACCACACCACCGGACCCCGGCGGCGGCTCCTGGAGATCTACGCGACCCACCTCGCGACCGGTCTCGCCTCGCTCGTCTCCGTGCTCGACCCCGAACTCGTCGTCCTCAGCGGTGCGTCACTGACCGCCGGCGGCGAACCGCTGCGTGCCCTCGTCCAGGCCGAGTTGGAGGAGCTGGCGGCGTCGCGGCCCCGGCTCGTCGTCGGCGACGTCCATGAACAGCCCGTGCTGCGCGGCGCGTTGGAAAGCGCGCTGGCGACGACCCGCGACGAGGTCTTCGACACCTCGCGCTGATCCCACCGGCCGACTCCGGTTCCCCCAGACCGGTTTCGGCCCGCCCACCCCGACCCACCCGGCTTCCCCAACCACCTCGCCCCGCCCCGCCCTTGGGAGACCTCGCCATGCCCGGAACACCCCGGAAGATGTCCGTAACATCCCGGAAAGCGGCTGTCGCAGTCGCCGCCTCCGCCTCCTTCGCCCTGCTCGCCACCGCCTGTACCGGCCAGTCCTCGTCCGGTGCCTCCGACGACGCGTCGAAGGACGTCACGATCAACTTCTGGCACGCCTGGAGCGCGGCGTCCGAGCTGAGCGCCGTGAAGTCGCTGGTCGCCGGGTTCGAGAAGGCGCACCCCAACATCCATGTGAACGTCGTCGGCAACATGACGGACGACAAGATCAACCAGGCGCTGCGCACCGGCGGCGGCAAGTCGCCCGACGTGATCTCCTCGTTCACCACCAACAACGTGGGCAAGTTCTGTTCCTCGGGCGCCCTGGTCGATCTCAACCCCTTCTTCAAGAAGGACGGCATCGACCCGGAGACGACGTTCCCGAAGGCGATGAACGAGTACACCCAGTTCGACGGCAACCGCTGCACCGCTCCCCTGCTGGGCGACGCGTACGGGCTCTACTACAACAAGACGGAGTTCAAGAAGGCCGGCATCACCAGCCCGCCCAAGACGTGGTCCGAATTCGAGGCCGACGCAAAGAAGTTGACGGTCGCCAAGGGCGACACGTACTCGCAGCTCGGGTTCATGCCGGACTACCACGGCTGGGAGACCACGACCGAGCACCTCTTCGCACAGTTCTCGCCGACGTACTTCGACAAGAGCGGAAAATCGGCGCTCGCCACGGACCCCGCGTTCAAGGCCGGATTCACCCTGCAGAAGAAGCTGGTCGACGAACTCGGCGGATTCAAGAAGCTGGAGAGCTACCGCTCCACCCTCGGCGACGAGTGGGGCGACAAGCACCCCTTCCACACCGGTCAGGTCGCGATGCAGCTCGACGGCGAGTGGCGGCTCGGGATGGCCACGGCCGCAAATCCCAAGCTGGACATCGGAGTTGCCCCGCTGCCCGTCCCGGACGACCAGGTCGCCCAGTACGGCAAGGGCTACATCACCGGCACGATCACCGGTATCGCCGCCAACAGCAAGAAGCAGAACGCCGCTTGGGAGTTCGTCAAGTACATCACCACGGACACGGACGCGGTGGTGAACTTCTCCAACGCCATCCACAACGTGCCCTCCACGCTGGCCGCCCTCAAGTCCCCGAAGCTGAAGTACGACCCGCGCTTCAAGACGTTCCTGGACATCGCGTCGAACCAGTACTCGACGACAAGTCCCGCCTCCATCAACGGCGGTGTGTACCTGACGACGATCCAGAACCTCGGATACGACTACGAGAGCGGCAAGGTCAAGGATCTCGACTCGGCCCTGAAGAGCACGGCCAAGCAGATCGACACGGACATCGCGCAGGCGAAGTAGCAGCGGGATGAGCACAATTACTCTGGCGTCGAAGCGTCGCCGGTCGGCGCTTCGTACTCTCGCCTTCATGTCGCCCTGGCTGATCGGCTTCGCGGTCTTCTTCGCGTATCCGCTGATCTCGACGGTCTATTTCTCGTTCATGCACTACGACGGCTTCAAGCCGCCGACGTGGGTGGGGACGAAGAACTGGACGTACGTCTTCAAGAACTATCCGTACTTCTGGCCCGCGATGCGCAACACTCTGTGGCTGGTCGTGGTGATGGTCTCGCTCCGGGTCGTGTTCGGGCTCGGCGTCGGCCTGTTGATCACCAAGATCAAGACGGCGACGGGCGTCTTCCGCACGCTCTTCTACCTGCCGTACCTGGCCCCGCCGGTGGCCGCGACGATGGCGTTCGCGTTCCTCCTCAACCCCGGTACCGGGCCGGTCAATTCGATCCTGGAGAAGGTCGGCATCCCGGCCCCGGGCTGGTTCAACGACCCCACCTGGTCCAAGCCGGCGCTCACCCTGCTCGCCCTCTGGGGCATCGGCGACCTCATGGTCATCTTCATGGCCGCGCTGCTCGACGTACCCCAGGAGCAGTACGAGGCCGCCGAGTTGGACGGCGCCTCGGCCTGGCAGCGGTTCCGGTACGTCACGCTGCCGAACATCTCGCCCATCGTGATGTTCGCCGTCGTCACCGGCGTGATCCAGACCATGCAGTACTACACACAGCCCCTCATCGCCGGGAAGGTCGCGTCCGGCGTCATCCAGGGCGCCGGCACGCAGTTCGAGCCCGGCTACCCGGAGAAGTCCACGCTCACCCTTCCCCAGCTCGTCTACAACCTCGGCTTCCAGCGCTTCGACTACGGCTCTGCCTGCGTGGTGGCACTCGTCCTGTTCGCCCTGTCGATGGTGTTCACCGCGTTCCTGATGCGGCGCCGGGGCGGCCTCAACCTGGCAGGTGACTGACCATGGCCCAAGTACTGGACAAACCGGTGGAGTTGCGGGCGCCGGTGACCCCCGCCGAGCGCACCGCCCGCCGCAAGGCGCTCATGGAGTGGATCGCGGTCCACTCGCTCGGTGTCGCCGCCGCGCTCTTCTTCACGCTCCCCTTCGTGTTCGTGTTCCTGACCTCGCTGATGAGCGACAGCCAGGCCCTGAGCCGCGACCTGATCCCGCACACCTGGGAGTGGGGCAACTACAAGAAGGTCTTCGACACCCCGGGCTTCCTCACCTGGTGGAAGAACACGCTGATCTACGCCGGTCTCGGCACCGTCCTGACCGTCGTGTCGTCGATCCCGGTGGCGTACGCGCTCGCCAAGTTCCGCTTCCGGGGCCGGAATCTGTCGCTGATGCTGGTCATCTCGATGATGATGCTGCCGCCGCAGGTCGTCATCATCCCCATGTACCTGTTCTGGGCGAAGCAGTTGGACCTGTCGGGCACGCTGTGGCCGCTGATCATCCCGATGGCGTTCGGGGACGCGTTCTCGATCTTCCTCCTCCGCCAGTTCCTGATGACGATCCCGAACGAGTACCTGGACGCGGCGAAGGTCGACGGCTGCGGCGAGTTCAAGACGCTCGTGCGGGTGGTCCTGCCGATGGCCAAGCCGGGTATCGCGGCCGTCGCGCTCTTCCAGTTCTTCTACGCCTGGAACGACTACTTCGGGCCGCAGATCTACGCGTCCGAGAACCCCGGTGCCTGGACGCTGAGTTACGGCCTGGAGTCGTTCAAGGGCGCGCACCACACCGACTGGAACCTCACCATGGCCGCGACCGTGCTGGTCATGGCCCCCGTGATCCTCGTGTTCTTCTTCGCGCAGAAGGCGTTCGTCGAGGGTGTCACGCTCACCGGAGTGAAGGGTTAACCACGTATGAAACTCACCGTGGTCGGCGGAGGCTCGACCTACACACCCGAACTCATCGACGGTTTCGCCCGGTTGAGGGACACCCTGCCCGTCGAGGAACTGGTCCTCGTCGACCCGGCGCCCGAACGCCTGGAACTGGTGGGCGGGTTGGCCCGCCGGATCTTCGCCAAGCAGGGGCACCCCGGCAGGATCGTGACGACCTTCGACCTGGACGCCGGTGTCGAGGGCGCCGACGCGGTGCTGCTCCAGCTCCGGGTCGGCGGCCAGGCCGCCCGCGAGCAGGACGAGACCTGGCCGCTGGAGTGCGGCTGCGTCGGCCAGGAGACGACCGGCGCGGGCGGCCTCGCCAAGGCGCTGCGGACCGTGCCGGTGGTTCTCGACATCGCGGAACGGGTCCGCCGTACCAACCCGGACGCCTGGATCATCGACTTCACCAACCCGGTGGGGATCGTGACCCGCGCCCTGCTCCAGGCCGGCCACAAGGCGGTCGGGCTGTGCAATGTGGCGATCGGCTTCCAGCGGAAGTTCGCCGGGCTCCTCGGGGTCAGCGCGAACGATGTGCACCTCGACCATGTGGGCCTCAACCACCTCACCTGGGAGACCGGTGTGCGGCTGGGCGGCCCCGAGGGCGAGAACGTCCTGCCCAAGCTGCTCGGCGAGTTCGGCGACGACATCGCCGCCGACCTGAGCCTGCCCCGGGTGCTGCTCGACCGGCTCGGCGTCGTCCCGTCGTACTACCTGCGGTACTTCTACGCGCACGACGAGGTCGTACGGGAACTCCGTACGAAGCCGTCGCGGGCCTCCGAAGTGGCCGAGATGGAACGGAACCTGCTGAAGATGTACGCCGACCCGGCCCTCGACGAGAAGCCCGCGCTGCTCGCCAAGCGCGGCGGGGCCTATTACTCCGAGGCCGCCGTCGATCTCGCGGCCTCCCTGCTCGGCGGGGGCGGGAGTCCGTACCAGGTGGTGAACACGTACAACAGGGGGACGCTGCCGTTCCTGCCGGACGACGCCGTCATCGAGGTGCAGGCGGCCATCGGTGCCAAGGGCCCGACCCCGCTCGCCGTGTCCGAAGTCGACCCGCTGTACGCCGGGTTGATGGCCAATGTGACCGCGTACGAGGACCTCGCCCTGGAGGCCGCGCTGCGTGGTGGCCGGGACCGGGTGTTCCGGGCGCTGCTCTCACATCCCCTGATCGGCCAGTACGAGTACGCCGAAGCCCTGACCGACCAGCTGATCGCGCACAACCGGGAGCACCTCGCGTGGGCCTGACCGCAAGTGTCCTCGCCATCGACGCGGGCAACAGCAAGACCGACGTCGCGGTCGTGGCGGCCGACGGAGAGATCCTCGCCACGGCCCGCGGCGGCGGGTTCCGGCCCCCGGTCGTGGGCATCGGGACCGCCGTGGACAACGTCGCCGAGGCCGTCGCCCGCGCCTTCGCGGACTCGGGGGTGAGCGCGGTCCAGCATGTGTCGGCCTGTCTCGCCAACGCCGACTTCCCGGTGGAGGAGGAGCAGTTGGCCGCCGCGCTGCACGCGCGCGGGTGGGGCACGAGTGTGGAGGTGCGCAACGACACGTTCGCGGTGCTGCGGGCGGGCATCCCCGAGCCGCGCGGGGTCGCCGTGGTGTGCGGGGCGGGGATCAACTGCGTCGGCATGCGGCCCGACGGCCGTACCGCCCGCTTTCCGGCGATCGGCCGTATCTCCGGTGACTGGGGCGGCGGTTGGGGCCTGGCGGAGGAGGCCCTGTGGCACGCGGCCCGCGCCGAGGACGGACGCGGCGGTCCTACGGCGCTGGCGCGTACGCTCCCGGCGTACTTCGGCCTGGACTCCATGTACGGCCTGATCGAGGCGCTGCATCTCGAACAGGTCACGCACGAGCGGCGGCACGAGTTGACACCCGTGCTGTTCGCGACGGCGGCGGACGGCGACCCGGTGGCCCGTTCGATCGTGGACCGGATGGCGGAGGAGGTGGTGGCGATGGCGACGGTCGCGCTGACCCGCCTCGACCTGCTCGACGAGGAGGCGCCGGTGCTGCTCGGCGGCAGCGTCCTCGCCGCCCGGCATCCCCAACTGGACGACCATATAAGGGAGTTGCTGGCCGCCCGGGCACCCAAGGCGGTGGCGACGGTGGTCACGGCGCGGCCGGTCCTCGGCTCGGTGCTGCTGGGGCTGGACCACGTGGGCGTTCCGGCCGAGGCACATGTGCGGGCGCGGGAGTTCTACGAGCACTGACACCCGGGAACCGAACAGATTCCCACGGCGTATTCATGGACAAGGGGGCGGTGGGGGGCGTTGTGTGGTGCCGGAATTCCGGTCATCACGCTGCGATCCGATCAAGATCCAGTGAAGGCCCGTGCGGAATGTCAGTCCTGGCGGCGATACTTGCGGCGACGGGATGACCCTGGGGGAGGTCAGCGGTGACACAACCGCCGAAGAGCAGTACGGCGCCACCGGGCTCCGGTGCGCCCACGATGCCGGCGCTGCCGCCGCAGTCGGGCCGGCCGGGGGCGCCCGCGCCCCGGCGTGCGCCGGACGCGGCACCCGCGCGCCGTACAGCCCTCGCCGAGGGCGTCGACCGGCTGCGCGCGGCGGCCACCACCGAGCCGGGCCGGCTGCGGGCCATCGGCGCGCTGCTGGCCGTGCTGGTGGTGGCGTTCGGCGCGGTCACCGCCTGGCAGACGGACAGCCGGGCCACGGCGGCCGACGACGTGCTCCACCACAGCCAGCCGCTCAGCTCGGACGCGGCGGACATCTACCGCTCGCTCGCGGACGCCAACACGATGGCGGCCACCGGTTATCTGGCGGGTCTGCAGGAGACGCAGACGACGCGCAACCAGTACGAGCTGGACATCAAGACGGCCGCCTCGAAGCTCGTCACGGCCGCCGCCAACACCGACCCGGGCTCGTCGTCCGCGGCCATCATCACGGATCTCAACGAACTCCTGCCGCAGTACAAGGGCCTGGTCGAGTCGGCCCGCGCCAACAACCGGCAGGGCTTCCCGGTGGGCGGCGCCTATCTGCGCGCCGCGAACGACACCATGCAGACCAAGATGCTGCCGAAGGCCCAGGAGCTCTACAAGAACGAGAACGCGCGGCTGAGCACCGACTACGGGAACGCAACGCCGTACCCGTGGTTCGCGATCGCCCTCGGGCTCGTCGCGCTCGGCGGACTGGCCTGGGCCCAGCGGCGCAACTACCAGCGCACCAACCGGGTGCTGAACCACGGCCTGGTAGCCGCCTCGGCCACCACCGCGGTCGTCCTGCTGTGGGTGGTCGTCGGCCACACCGTCGCCCGCGCGGGCCTCAACGACTCCTACGACCACGGGGTCAAGTCGCTCAACGTGCTGCACGACGCCCGCATCGCCTCACTGAAGGCCCGCAGCGACGAGAACCTGACGCTGGTCAGCCGCGGCGCGGAGACCCACGAACTCGCGAACGGCACGGTCATGGACGCCTACGACTGGGGCTACGACCAGGAGATCGCCACGCTGGGCAAGGGCCTGAAACTGGCCGACTCGCTCGCCGACGACTCCGCGGGCCGCAAGCCCGTCGCGGTCGCCAACAGCTCCATGACGGTGTGGATCTCCCGCCACAAGCAGGTCAGCGAGCACAACAACGCGGGCGACTACCAGGCGGCCCGCGACGGTGTCATCGGCAAGGACGGCGCAACGGCCGAGTGCTTCCAGGCCGTGGACGCCTCGCTGGAGACGGCGCTGACCCACGAGACCAAGGAGTTCCAGCGGTCCGCGGGTGACGGTCTGGACGCCATGACGGGCCTCACCGTCGGTGCCGCGGTGCTCGCCGTGCTCGGCGCGGCCGGTGCCGTACTGGGCGTCGGGCGCAGGCTGTCGGAGTACCGGTGAAAGGGGGCGTGACCATGCGAGCACGCAGTGACTTTCTTCGCCGTCTGAGGGCTGTACGACGCCTGCGGATCAGCCTGCGGGGCTGGGGCGGGGTGGGCGCGATGGCGGTCGTCTGCGTCCTCGCGGTCGCCTTCGTCCTGCTGCTGCCGCTCACCCAGTCGCGCGGCGAGGCCGGCGCGGACCTCGGCGGACAGCGCACCACTCAGGGCGTCCAGGCCAGGGCCCCCAAGTGCGACGAGGGCACCATCCAGAACCAGAGCCCGGCCCCGTCGGACGCCGGGGGCACCACGATCGACGCCATCAAGGCCCGCGGTGTCCTGAAGGTGGGCGTCGACCAGAACAGCTACCGCTGGGGCTACCGCGATCCGAACAGCGACAAGGGCGACCTGGCGGGTTTCGACATCGACCTCGTCACGGCCATCGCCAAGAACATCTTCGGCAGCGCCTACACCGACAAGAGCATCCAGTTCCTGGCCATCCCGACGAACGAGCGCATCCCGGCGATCCAGAAGAACCGCGTCGACATGGTCGTCCGCACCATGACGATCACCTGCAAACGCGCCGGGCAAGTCGCCTTCTCCGCCCCGTACTTCGTCACCGGCCAGCAGGTCCTCGCCCCGAAGGTGTCGACGATCACGGGCTACAACGACACCCTCGCGAACAAGCGGGTCTGCTCGGCGAAGACCTCCACGGCGAACGACAGTCTGAACGCGGACAAGGGCAAAAAGATCCCCGCCAGCGTCACGATCATGGACCCCGTCCCCAACCAGCTGGACTGTCTGGTGAAGCTCCAACTCGGCGAGGCCGACGCGGTGGTGACCGACGGCGCGCTCGCCGCCAGCCAGGCCGCGCAGGACCCGACGGTGGAGCTGAAGGGCAGCCCCTTCACCACCGAGTACTACGGCGTGGCGATGAACCTGAAGGCCACCGATCTGGTACGCCGGGTCAACCGAATACTGGAGACCTACCGCACCAGCCCCAGCGGCTGGCGCGCGTCGTACACGAAATGGCTGCTGCCCACCCTGCGCGCGGACTCGAGGTCGGCCAACCCGCCCGTACCGAAGTACAAGTGACGGACCGTCAACCACCGAACGGCACAGACACGGACCACCGACGGAACACAACGCAGCGAGAGGTGATCGATGGGCGTCACGGGACCCCCCGGGCCGGTAATGGACCGGGACGAGGTGGACCGTGCGCTGGCGCGGCTCGGCGCGGAGCACGAGGCCATCGAGACCTCGCTCCTCGCCCTGCAGGACCACGCGGGCCGCAGACTCCTCGAAGGCGCCGAGCTCACCGGCACGACCAAGGAGCGCTGGACGACCGCCGAGGCGTCGATCACGCTGCTGTGGGCGTACTTCGACGCGTACACGGACGCGTTCCACGCCGCCCAGAGCATTCGTTCCCGGCGCCGCTGGTCCAGCCGTGAGGACCTGGTCGAGCTGACCGAGCTGCTGCGCGGCGAGTCCGTCACGGTCGCCGGCTCCACCACGGCGACGGCCAACGCCCCGACGCTGACGGGCGGTTCGAGCAAGCTCAGCCACCAGTTCTCGCTGAGCGCGCTGGTCGACGAGATGAACGAGCTGTACGCGACCTCTCTCGACATGGTTGTCACGTCCGACGCGGTGTGGTCCGCGCTGCCCGCCCGGATCGATTTACTGGCCGCGGAGTTGCAGCGCACCCGGCAGCTGGCGCACTCCGTCGGCGTCCGTCCGGGCGAGCACCCGGCGGGCGACGACCTGGAGCGCATCACCACCACCCTGACCGAGCTGCGCGAGCGGGTCATCTCCGACCCGCTGGCCTTCTGGGTGCGGGCGCAGGGCAGTTCGGCACCCGGCGGCGGCCGGCCCGACACCACGGTCTACGACCGGGAGGCGCGCGCGCTGGAGGAGGTGCGCCGCGAGATCGACGCGGTGCTGACCGTCCGGCAGGACGCGGAGGCGCGGCTGGTGAAGCTGCGGGACGTGCTCTCGCGCGCGGACCGCACCCTCGCCGAGGCGCGCACCGCGCGCGGTGAGGTCCTCGCGAAGATCGCCGCTACGGAGGTGCCGGTCGTCAGCGGACCGCCGACCGTGCTGCAGGAGCAGCTGTCGACGGCCGCCGAGTACCGCAGACACGCCCAGTGGCACCGGCTGTCGCCGCTCCTGGAGTCCCTGGAGCAGAAGGCGGAGGACGAACTGCTGCGCGCCCGCGAGTCGTTGACGGCGGTCACCCAGCCGCTGGCGGTCCGCGCGGAGCTGCGCGGCCGGCTCGACGCGTACAAGGCGAAGGTCGCCCGGCACGGTCTCGCGGAGGACCCGTTCCTCATCGAGCGGTACGACGCGGCGCGCCGCATGCTGTGGAGCGCGCCCTGCGACCTGCGCGTCGCGGAACAGGCGGTGCTGCGCTACCAGCACGCCGCCGCCGAGCAGTTGAGCGCTTCCCGGACCCGGCCGCAGGGCGGTCCCGAGGACTCGAGGGGGCCGGGCGCGTGAGTGACGAGGGAGAAGCGGGGTCGGTCATGAGTGAGGCACAGCGGAAGTGTCAGCGGCCCGGCTGCGAGGGGTCGTACGAGGACGTGGGCGGCGGCGAGCTGTACTGCGACACCTGCGGTCTGGCGCCGGTGGTGTCGGCCAACGGCGCGCTGGGTTCACCGCCCACCGGGATGACCGGCGGCGGCAGGGGCTCGCGGGGTTCGGGCAGCAGTTCCCGTACCAGCAGCCGCAGTTCGCGTACGTCGTCGCAGTCGTCGAAGTCGCGGCGCTCGGTGTCGGGCCGGCTCTCGCGCTCGGTGTCGGGGCAGTCGTCGGGCCGCTCGGTGTCGGTGCGCAGCTCCGGTTCGTCGTCGGCGTCCTCGACACGCGGCCGGCTCGGGGTCGGTCTGGTGCAGGTGCCGGACGTGCCGCGGCCCGACCCGCGCGCGATGGTGCTGGAGAACCCGGAGGTGCCCGAGCGCAAGCGGTTCTGCTCGCGTTCGGACTGCGGTGCGCCGGTGGGGCGGGCGCGCGGCGACAGCCCGGGGCGGACGGAGGGGTTCTGCACCAAGTGCGGCAACCCGTACTCGTTCACGCCCAAGCTGACCGGCGGTGACGTCGTGCACGGCCAGTACGAGGTCGTGGGCTGTCTGGCGCACGGCGGCCTGGGCTGGGTCTATCTCGCCGTGGACCGCGCGGTCTCCGACCGCTGGGTGGTGCTCAAGGGTCTCCTCGACACCGGCGACGAGGACGCGATGGCCGCCGCGATCTCCGAGCGGCGCTTCCTCGCCGAGATCGAGCACTCCAACATCGTGCGGATCTACAACTTCGTGGAGCACCTGGACCAGCGGACGGGTTCGCTGGACGGGTACATCGTCATGGAGTACGTCGGCGGCAAGTCCCTGAAGGAGATCGCCAACGACCGCCGTACGGCGACCGGGAAGCGCGATCCGCTGCCGGTGGAGCAGGCCTGCGCCTACGGCATCGAGGCCCTGGAGGCGCTCGGCCATCTGCACAGCCGCAACCTGCTGTACTGCGACTTCAAGGTCGACAACGCGATCCAGACCGAGGACCAGCTCAAGCTGATCGACATGGGCGCGGTGCGCAGAATGGACGACGAGGAGTCGGCCATCTACGGCACGGTGGGGTACCAGGCACCCGAGGTCGCGGAGGTCGGTCCGTCGGTGGCGTCCGACATCTACACCGTCGGCCGCACCCTCGCCGTCCTCACCTTCGACTTCCAGGGCTACACGAACGTCTTCGTGGACTCGCTGCCCGACCCGGACAACATCGAGGTGTTCCGCCGCTACGAGTCGTTCTACCGGCTCCTGGTGCGCGCCACCGACCCGGACCCGGCCCGCCGGTTCGCCTCCGCGCAGGAGATGGCCGAGCAGTTGACGGGGGTGCTGCGGGAGGTCGTCTCGCTGCAGACCGGCCGCGCCCGCCCGTCCCTGTCCACCCTGTTCGGCCCCGAACTCAAGGTCACGGACACGGAGTTGTTCCCGCAGCTGGACGGGGACGTCTCGCTGCTGGGGGCGCGGGTGGTGCGGCCCCGGAAGAAGGCGGCCACGCGCGCCGACGCCGCGCTGCCCGTCTCCGTGCCGCATCCCGTCGGTACCGCGGTCGCCGAGCGGCCGAACGGCACCGCCGCCGTCAACGGGTCGGGGGGCGCGACTCCGGACATCGTCAAGCAGGTCGACTCCCCCGCCGTGGCGCTCGCCCTGCCCGTGCCGCACGTCGACCCGACCGACCCCAACGCGGGCTTCCTGGCCGGGCTGATGACGACCGCGGCGACCGAACTGCTCGGCGCCCTCGCGTCCGCGCCGTCGCCGTCCGTGGAGACCCGGTTGCGGCAGATCAGGGCCTGGCTGGAGAACGGCGACTCGTACACGGCGCTGGACGCCCTGGCGAAGCTGGAGGACGAGCGGCCCGACGACTGGCGGGTGGTCTGGTACCGGGGAGTTGCAGCCCTCGCGACCCGCGACTTCGAGGCCGCCGCGTTGTCCTTCGACGCGATCTACGACGCCTTCCCGGGCGAGCCGGCCCCGAAGCTGGCGCTCGGGCTCTGCGCCGAGGTGCTGGGGCAGCTGGACAACGCGGCCGAGTACTACCGGCTGGTGTGGTCGACCGACCCGAGCTACGTGAGCGCGGCCTTCGGCCTGGCCCGCGTCCAGCTCGCGACCGGCGACCGCCCGGGCTCCGTACGGACGCTGGAGTCGGTGTCGGAGGCCTCGATCCACTACACGGCGGCACGTGTGGCCGCCGTACGGGCGCGGCTTCGGCGGCGGACCGCGACGGCGGGCGACACGCCGTTCCTGGACGATCTGACCGCGTCCGCCGGGCAGGTGGAAGCGCTGGAGGGATACGGTCTGGACGCGGTGCGGCGCGAGCAGTTGTCGGCCGAGGTCCTCGGCTGCGCGCTCGACTGGATACTCTCCGGAGGCCAGGGTTCCGTGCCGCCGACGCGGCGGGAACTGCTCGGCAACGAGCTGGACGAGCGGGGACTCCGCTTCGGCCTGGAGCGTTCGTACCGCACGCTGGCCCGGCTGGCGCGGGGCGGCGAGGAGAGGATCGACCTGGTGGAACGTGCCAACCGTTACCGCCCCCGGACGTGGGTGTAGTTGATGTCCCAGATGCCCCAGCTGTCCGCCTGCCCGAGCTGCGAGGAGCCGCTCGAATCGGGCGACCGCTTCTGCGGCGCGTGCGGGTACGACCTGTCGGCCGTGCCCGCGCCGCCGGACGACCACCCGACGCTGACCATGAACGGCGCGGGACCGCTCCCGCCCGAGGAGGCCACGGACGTGAACTGGCCCGTGGTCCCCCAGCCGGAGGGCGCCGAGACCCCGCCGACGGTCCATCTGCCCACCGACCTGCCCGGCACCGACTCGGGCGGCACCCCGCTGCCGCCCAACTCCCCGCCGCCGCCCACCGGTTCACCGGTCTCCCCGGCCACGGGCGTACGGTTCGACCGGCCGCCGGAGCCCGACGAGTACCCGCTCCAGGCGCCGGACCCGCGGGTCACCGCCGACCCGCCGACCCCGGCCGAGGGCACCAAGGTGTGCGTGGCCTGCCGGTCCGGCCGGGTCGATCCCGACGGCTACTGCGAGAACTGCGGGCACGCCCAGCCCCGCGAACGCGACCACATGGAACAGGAGTCGGGCCCGCTCGCGGCGGTCAGCGACCGCGGGCTGCGCCACCATCGCAACGAGGACGCCTTCGCCGTAGGACAGTGCGCGCTGCCGGACGGGGCGCCCGCGCTCGTCGCGGTCGTATGTGACGGGGTGTCCTCGGCGACCCGGCCCGACGCGGCCTCGCTGGCCGCCTCCCGAAAGGCCGGCGAGTCGCTGCTGGCCGCGCTGCCGCAGGGCACGCACCCGCAGCAGGCGATGCACGAGGCGATCATCGCGGCCTCGCACGCGGTCAACTCCCTTGCCGAGGAGCCCGCGACGGCCCGCGAGCACGCCCCGCACCAGAACGCGCCGGCCTGCACCCTGGTCGCCTCCGTCGTCACCCCGGCGCTGCTCGTGGTCGGCTGGGTCGGCGACAGCCGCGCCTACTGGATCCCGGTGGACCGCAGTTCACCGCCGGCCCGGCTCACCGAGGACGACTCGTGGGCGGCGCAGATGGTCGCCGCGGGCCTGATGAGCGAGGCGGAGGCCTACGCCGACGAGCGCGCCCACGCGATCACCGGCTGGCTCGGCGCGGACGCGTACGAACTGGAGCCGCACACGGCTTCCTTCAAGCCGGACCGGCCGGGTGTAGTGGTGGTGTGCACGGACGGCCTGTGGAACTACGCGGAGTCGGCCGAGGAGATGGCCGAGGTCGTGCCCCCCGATGCCATGGTCCGCCCGCTGCACAGCGCCCAGGTCCTGGTCGGTCACGCGCTGGACGGCGGGGGCCACGACAACGTAACAGTGGCCGTCGTGCCGTTCCCGGCCCCGCCGCAAGGGGCAGTATCCGGCTGAGGCCGTACAAAACGGGGGCGGTCTCGGACCGGTGGGGACCGGTCCGCTCATAGTCATCGCCCCATCCAGGTGGGGCACTTGAGGGGGATCAGAGTAGGCATGGCCAATTTCTCGAAGTCGAACGTGCCGCAGTTCTCGGTCGACGTGTACCAGAACGAGTACCTGCCCGAGGGCGGCCGGGAGGTCAACGCGATCGTCACCGTGACCTCGACCGGCGGCGGCACCGTGGGGAGCGCCGTCGCGGCGCCCCATCTGTACGCGCCCGGTCAGGGCCCGGACGCGGCCGTGGCGATCATGGTCGACTGTTCGGGGTCGATGGACTATCCGCCGACCAAGATGCGCAACGCCCGGGACGCCACCGCCGCCGCGATCGACACCCTGCGCGACGGGGTGCACTTCGCGGTGATCGGCGGCACGCATGTCGCCAAGGAGGTGTATCCGGGCGGCGGCGCGCTCGCGGTCGCCGACTCCCGGACCCGCGACCAGGCCAAGCAGGCGCTGCGCAAGCTGAGCGCGGGCGGCGGCACCGCGATCGGCACCTGGCTGCGCCTCGCCGACCGGCTGCTGTCCTCGGCGGACGTCTCCATACGCCACGGCATCGTGCTCACCGACGGCCGCAACGAGCACGAGGCGCCGGAGGACCTGAAGGCCGCGATCGACTCCTGCGCCGGACGCTTCACCTGTGACGCCCGTGGTGTCGGCACCGACTGGGAAGTGAAAGAAGTCACAGGGATCGCCTCAGCGCTGCTCGGCACCGCCGACATCGTCGCCGACCCGGCGAACCTCGCCGCCGACTTCACGAAGATGATGGAGACGGCGATGGGCAAGGAGGTCGCGGACGTCGCACTGCGGCTGTGGACGCCGGTGGGCACGGCCATCAAGTTCGTCAAGCAAGTCGCGCCCCGGGTCGAGGAGTTGACCGACCGCCGCACCGAGGCGGGCCCGCGCGCCGGGGACTACCCCACCGGTTCCTGGGGAGACGAGTCCCGTGACTACCACGTGTGCGTCGAGGTCCCGACCGCCAACGTCGGCCAGGAGATGCTGGCCGCCCGGGTCTCGCTGGTCGTCCCGCAGCCTGGGGGCACCTCCCGCTCGAGCGGAGCCGAGAGTGGGGGAGGAAGTACGCAGAACCTGGGCGCCCAGGGGCTGGTGAAGGCCGTGTGGACCGACGACATGGTGGCGTCCACGTCCATCAACCCCCAGGTCGCGCACTACACCGGCCAGGCCGAACTGGCGGAAGTCATCCAACAAGGACTCGATCTCCGCAAATCGGGTGATGTCGACGGAGCAACGGCCAAACTGGGACGGGCCGTTCAGCTCGCCAGCGTCTCCGGAAACGCGGATACTGCGAAACTGCTTGCGAAGGTGGTGGACGTGGTCGACGCCGCGGCGGGTACTGTGCGACTGAAGGCGAAGGTCGCGGAGGCCGACGAGATGACTCTCGAGACACGGTCCACAAAGACTGTTCGTGTAAAGAAGTGACCTAGCTAGTACGACCTTGTGCGAAAGGGGGACGCGCCGACATGCCGACCTGCCCGAACGGACACCAGTCGGGTTCCGACGACTGGTGCGAGGTCTGCGGTCACCGCATGGCCGGTGCCGTACCCCCGCCCCCTCCACCGCCCCCCGGCGGCGGCTACGGCTTCCCGCCGCCCGCGCGCCCCGGCAACGGGCCGAGTGCCGAGGCCGAGCTCTGCCCGCAGTGCCGCACGCCCCGTGAGGGCGGTGCGCCGTTCTGCGAGGAGTGCCGGTGGAACTTCCTCACCAACACGGCGACCTCCTACACCCCGGCGGCCCCGCGCCCGTCGAACCCCGGCCCGAGCCCGGCGGCCCGCTTCCAGCAGCCGCCGCCCGGTCCGACGTACGGCGGCGACTCCTACGAGTACCAGGGCTCGCGCCCCTCGCAGATAAACCGCCCGGCCGAGCCGATACCTCCGTTCGGCGGCGAACCGACGAACCGGTCCGGGAGGCCGGGGGGTGCCGCTGGGCCCGGAGGCGCCGGCGGTCCTGGGGGTCCGAACGGCCCCGGTGGCTTCGGTGGGGAGCGGCAGCAGGGTGGGCCCGGCGGCCCCGGCGGCGCTCAGGGCTTCGGCGGCGAGCGGCAGGGCGGTCCCGGTGGGCCTGGTGGGCCCGGTGGCCAGGGTTCGCAGGGCTTCGGCAATGAGCGGCAAGGTGGGCCCGGCGGCCCCGGCGGCTCCCAAGGTTTCGGCAACGAGCGGCAGGGTGGTCCCGGCGGCTCCCAAGGCTTCGGCGGTGAGCGCCAGGGTGGCGGTCCCGCGCCCTTCGGTGGCAACGACCCGTCCGGTCCGCCGCGGCCGTTCGGCAACGAGCCCTCCGGCCCGCCTCCGCCCCCGCCCTTCGGCAACGAGGCGTCCGGTCGGCGGCCGTTCGGCAATGAGCAACCCCCGGGCCCCGGCGGCCAGTTCGGCAACGAGCGACCCGGCCAGGGCGACTTCGGAGGCGGCCGCCCCGGCGCCTTCGGCGGCGAACGGCAGGGCGGTGGTCCCGGCGGTCCCGGCGGCGCGCAGGGCTTCGGCAACGACCCGTCCAGTCCGCCGCGGCCGTACGGCAACGAGCCCTCGAACCCGCAGGGTCCCCCCAACTTCGGCCCCGACCCCTCGGGGCCGGTCCCGCCACCGCCAGGACCTACGCCCCTCGCGGGCCCGGGTCAGACCAGCGGCGCCCCGCAGGCGTTCCAGCAGTCCGCCCCGCCGGCCCCGCCCGGGTTCCCGCAGGAGACGAGCCGGCCGCAGCAGGGCGGCCCGTCCTTCGGCGGCGGTGGCGACGACTGGGTGATCTCCCCGCCGACTCCGGGCTCCCTGGGCGACCCCGGAGGTCCTGGCGGTCCCGGTCAGGGCGGTGGCGGCTACGGCTACCCGCAGCCCGGTTCCACCCAGGCCCCGCCCCCGCCCCGCCCGGCGTACCAGCAGCAGCCGACGACATGGCTGGCGACGATCGGCCCGGACCGCGAGTACTTCATGGCGATGATGCAGCGCTCGGGCCCGGAGGCCGCGGGTCTCAACCTGCCCGCGTACTCCCCCGAGCAGCAGCGCCAGCTCATCGGCAACCAGATCACCATCGGCCGCCGCCGGCACTCCACCGGTGAGTCCCCCGACATCGACCTGTCGGTGCCGCCGGAGGACCCGGGCGTCTCGCACCAGCACGCGGTACTGGTCCAGCAGCCGGACGGCAGCTGGGCGGTCGTCGACCAGAACTCGACGAACGGTACGACGGTCAACGGCGGCGAGGAGCCCATCCAGCCCTTCGTGCCGGTGCCGTTGCAGGACGGGGACCGGGTGCACGTCGGCGCGTGGACGACGATCACGGTCCGCAGGGGCTGAGACCGGTCAGCGGAGGGGCCAGGTGTACGGCCCCTCCGGATCGTCCAGCCACGCCCGCACCCGGCCGTCGGCGACCGTCACGCCGTAGCGCTCGCGCCCGGGCCGCAGTTCACGCTCCCACAGGTCGTGGGCGTCCTGCGGGTCGAGGGTGCCGTGGGTGAGGGTGAGCAGGAAGCGGAAGAGTTCGTGGTCGCCGGACCGGTGCGGGACCTCGTCCGCCGGGGCGGGCCCGGTACCGCGCAGGGGCACGAAGTACGCGGCGGTGTCGAGGAAGCTGCCCTCGGCGTGCTCCGCGTCCCGCACGGTGAGCACGATCAGTCCGGTGGCGAGCGGGGCCAGGATCCGGGCGCCGGGACTGCACTGGGCGAGCCAGGCGGGCGGCACCGACGGCAGGGCGCAGGTCGCGATGATCCGGTCGTAGGGAGCGTGTTCGGGGACTCCGCGGGCGCCGTCGCCGGTGACGACGGTCGGGCGGTAGCCGGCGTCGGCGAGATGGCTGCGCGCGGACTCGGTGATCTCCGGCTCCAGGTCGACGGTGGTCACCAGGCCGTCGCCGAGCCGGTGGGCGAGCAGCGCCGCGTTGTAGCCGGTGCCCGAGCCGATCTCCAGCACCCGGCTGCCGTCCGTCACCCCCAGCTCGACGAGCATCCTGGCCATCAGCGAGGGCTGGCTGCTGGACGACAGCAGTTCCCCGTCGCGCAGCCGGGTGGCCAGCGGGGCGTCGGCGTACACCCCGCGCAGCCAGCGCTCCCGGACGCGCGGGTCGGGGCTCCCGCCCCACAGCCGCTCGTAGCCGCCGGCGACACCGACGTAGTAGTACGGCACGAAGAGATGCCGCGGCACCGCCTCGAACACCGCCCGCCATCCCGGGTCCGCGTCCCACGCCCCGCTCAGCCCGATCCACCGCACCAGCTCCGCCCGCGCGGAGTCGGCCACGGCGTCCAGATCCTTGTCGAGAGCGTGCGCGCCCATACGTCCACTGTCCTGCGGTACGGCCGGGGAGGCGAGCGGTCCCCTCGGACAAGGTCCTAAGTCCGAAGTCCTCCGCCACGCCGTCTGAGACCATGGGAGCGTGAAAGAGATTCGGCGCGGCACGCTTCAGGAGCAGACCTTCTACGAGCAGGTCGGCGGGGAGGAGACCTTCCGTCGGCTCGTTCACCGTTTCTACGAGGGTGTCGCCGGGGACCCGCTGCTGAAGCCCATGTATCCGGAGGAGGACCTGGGCCCGGCCGAGGAGCGCCTCACTCTCTTCCTGATCCAGTACTGGGGCGGTCCCACGACGTACAGCGACAACCGCGGCCACCCGCGGCTGCGCATGCGCCACGCCCCGTTCCAGGTCGACCGGGCCGCCCACGACGCCTGGCTGCAGCACATGCGGGTGGCCGTCGACGAACTCGGTCTGTCCGAGGAACACAAGCACACGCTGTGGAACTACCTGACGTACGCGGCCGCTTCGATGGTGAACACAGAAGGCTGAGCACGGCGGGCTGAACGCGGGGGCTCAACGCGGAGGGCTGAACGCCCTTCGCCGCGCGGGGAGTTGGACGGCGCGCTCAGCGCACGCTGACGCCGAGTGCGCCGACTCCCGCCCTACGGACGGCGATCGAGCCGTACGGCGTGCGCAGCCGCAGCCAGGCGCCGGACGAGAAGAGGCCCGGCTCCCCGCCGGGACGCAGGAATCCGAGCGACTGGGCGGCGTGCACGGCGCGCACCGGCAGCGGGGTGTCGCCGACCGTCCGGGACCAGATCTCCCGCCCTATGCGGTCGAGTTCGGTGCGGGTACGGCCCTCGGGTGCCAACTCCTGCGTACGGGACCGGAATTCGGCGACCCCGGCGGCGATCATCCCGCGCAGCTCCTGCGGTCCGGGCAGCCCGGACTCGGGAGCCCAGCCGCCGCGCGGCGGCAGCACCCCGGCCCACGGCGGGCCGGTCACCGCGGCCGGTACCCGGGCCGTGGCCGCCGACTCGTCGAGGGATTCCAGGAGTTCACCGGCGGAGACGGTCACGTCGAGCGTGGCGTCGAGGCCGTCCTCGTACGGCTTGGCGAGGCGCACCGCGCGGATGGCGAGCACCTCGAAGGACGGCGGACGCCCGAAGACGGCGAGGGCCGTGCCGGCCGCCTGGAGGCGGACGGCGGCGCCGCGGTCGTAGTGGAGCAGCCGGGAGAGGAAGGCCGCGAGATCCGCCGCCTCCCCTTCGTCGGCGAGGTGGAGGACCGTCATGCCGCGACGGCCTCCTCCTCGTCGTCGTCCCGGTATTCCTCCAGGAACTCCCGTTCCTCGGCGGTGATCCGGCGCGGTCGTTGTGCCTCGAAGTCGAACGGCACTATGACCGTGGAGGCACGGACGTAGACGTGGTCGCCGTCCTTCACTTCGTAGGTGATGGTGAAGGACGCCGCCCTGATCTCCGTGACCCACAGCTCGATGTCCACCGGTGCGTGCCGGTGGACGAGCTGGCGTTTGTAGTCGATCTCGTGGCGCGCCACGACCGAGCCCTGCTTGAAGTCCTTGTCCGGGCGGAACAGGAAGTCGATACGGGCTTCCTCCAGGTAGCGGAGGAAGACCACGTTGTTGACGTGGCCGTACGCGTCCATGTCCGCCCAGCGCAGTGGGCAGCGGTAGATGTGGCGCAAGAAGATCAGCCCCGGGTCAGCTTCTTGTAGGTGGCACGGTGCGGACGCGCGGCGTCCGGGCCGAGCCGCTCGACCTTGTTCTTCTCGTACGACTCGAAGTTGCCCTCGAACCAGAACCACTTGGACTCGCCCTCGTAGGCGAGGATGTGCGTGGCGACCCGGTCCAGGAACCACCGGTCGTGGGAGACGACCACGGCCGCACCCGGGAACTCCAGGAGCGCGTTCTCCAGCGAGCCCAGGGTCTCGACGTCGAGGTCGTTGGTGGGCTCGTCGAGGAGCAGCAGGTTGCCGCCCTGCTTGAGGGTGAGCGCGAGGTTGAGGCGGTTGCGCTCACCGCCGGAGAGGACGCCGGCCGGCTTCTGCTGGTCGGGGCCCTTGAAGCCGAACGCGGAGACATAGGCGCGGGAGGGCATCTCGACCTGGCCGACGTTGATGTAGTCCAGCTCGTCCGAGACGACGGCCCACAGCGACTTCTTGGGGTCGATGTTCTCGCGGCTCTGGTCGACGTAGGAGATCTTGACGGTGTCGCCGACCTTGATGGAACCGGAGTCCGGCTCCTCAAGACCCTGGATCATCTTGAAGAGGGTCGTCTTGCCGGCGCCGTTCGGGCCGATGACGCCCACGATGCCGTTGCGCGGCAGCGTGAAGGAGAGGTCGTCGATGAGGACCTTGTCGCCGAAGGCCTTGGAGAGGTTGCTGACCTCGACGACGATGGAGCCCAGGCGCGGGCCCGGCGGGATCTGGATCTCCTCGAAGTCCAGCTTCCGCATCTTGTCCGCCTCTGCGGCCATCTCCTCGTAGCGCGACAGACGCGCCTTGGACTTGGCCTGCCGCCCCTTGGCGTTCGACCGCACCCAGTCCAGCTCTTCCTTCAGCCGCTTGGCGCGCTTGGCGTCCTTCTGGCCCTCGACCTTGAGGCGGGAGGCCTTCTTCTCCAGGTAGGTGGAGTAGTTGCCCTCGTAGGGGTGGGCGCGGCCGCGGTCGAGTTCGAGGATCCACTCGGCGACGTTGTCCAGGAAGTACCGGTCGTGGGTGACGGCTACAACGGTGCCGGGGTACTTCGCGAGGTGCTGCTCCAGCCACTGGACGGACTCGGCGTCCAGGTGGTTGGTGGGCTCGTCGAGCAGCAGCAGGTCAGGGGCTTCGAGAAGCAGCTTGCAGAGCGCGACGCGGCGGCGCTCACCACCGGAGAGGTTGGTGACGGGCCAGTCGCCGGGCGGGCAGCCCAGGGCGTCCATGGCCTGCTCCAGCTGAGTGTCCAGGTCCCACGCGTTGGCGTGGTCCAGGTCCTCCTGGAGCTTGCCCATCTCGTCGAGCAGGGCGTCCGAGTAGTCGGTCGCCATCAGCTCGGCGACCTCGTTGAAGCGCTTGAGCTTGCCCATGATCTCGGCGGCGCCGTCCTGCACGTTCTCCAGGACCGTCTTCGACTCGTCGAGCGGGGGCTCCTGGAGCAGCATTCCGACGCTGTAGCCCGGCGACAGGAAGGCGTCGCCGTTGGAGGGCTGCTCAAGGCCCGCCATGATCTTGAGAACGGTGGACTTACCGGCACCGTTAGGTCCGACCACACCGATCTTCGCGCCGGGCAGGAAGCTCAGCGTCACATCGTCAAGGATGACCTTGTCGCCGTGCGCCTTGCGCGTCTTGCGCATGGTGTAGATGTACTCAGCCAAGAGAAACCGTCCGGCAGCTTGAAATCTGGAGTGGGCAGATGTAGTCCATCTTGCCTGACCCCTGGCCCTCGGGGGAAACGCGTATGGGCTGGGGCACTGTGAACTGGGGGTTCGCCGTCGGCTGGGGCGCCCGGTCCGGTGGGAACTACACCGGCTTGCCCGGAGTGCCGTGCCACGGCCAGTACTCGAAACCGTTGCCGACGTACCAGTCCAGCCTGGTGCCGCCACAGACGCCGCTGCGGACGTCGAGGAAGTCGTAGTCGACGGCCTTGATCGACTTCTTGGGGAAGGTCACCGATATCTCGGTGGTGACGGTGCCCCGCGCGGGGATCGTGCCCAGGGACAGGGCCGTGGAATTCCACAGCGGCAGTGAGCCGTTGGTCTTCTTGTTCCAGTGCAGGCTCATCTTCCGCCAGTGTCCGTTGCCCACGCGCCACCGCACGAGCGGGGCCGGCCCGCGGTTCTTCATGAAGTTGCCCAGGGCGAAGACGTAGGTGGCCTTGGGCAGGGTCACGGCCTCGGTGTTGTGCACCCGGAGGCGGGCGTGCAGCGCCACGCCGGCACTGTGGGCCGTGGGCACCACCGACCCGGCGGCGTCGGAGACCGAGACCGCTCCGTATCTGCAGTCGTATGCCGCGGTCGTCGCCGTCGTCGCGGCCCGCGGCTGGGCGGCCTCGGCCGCGACGGTCCCGGGCACGGCGCCGAGCAGCCCGGTCGCGGCCAGCACGACCGCTCCACGGCGAACGGTGATCTTCATCAGTGGTTCCCCCCACATCCGGTGTCGATGGTGTTCCGTACCGCTACCGCTACGGCTCAGCCCTGCTTTCCGGGCTTGCGGTCCCGCAGCAGGATCAGGGCCGTGGCGCCGATGCCGACCAGGCCGAGGGCGACGACCGTGATCATCGGGGTGATGGCGGAGCCGCCCGTCTCGGCGAGGTTGGTGTCGACGGTGGTGCCGCCGCCCACCGTGGCGGGGCTGGGCTCGCTGAGCGTCTGCGTCACGGCGCCGCCCGCGTCGCTCTGCGTCCGGCAGTCGAGGACTCCGGCGAACCGCTTCTCGTAGCCGTGCGGCGCCGTGATCGTGAAGTCGTACGCCTGGTCCTCCTGGAGCGGGATCGTCACCGTCTGGGAGTCCCCGGCCTCGATGCCGTGCTCGACCCCCATGAGAGCGAAGGTGAACGTCTCGTCGCCCTCGTTGGCGACCGTGATGTCCACGCCGCCCGCGACGCAGTTCTTCCGCGCCGACAGTGCCGGTATCGCCCCCGTCTTCGCCCAGTCCGCGTCGGCGGCCGCCGAGACCGTCGACTCGCTGGAACCGGCGAGGATCTGCGTCTGGCTCCTGTTCTCTGAGGTGAAGGCCCGGCCGACGGGCACGGTGGTGGAGGCCTGCACGGTCAGCTCGGCCGACCCGTCCGCCGCGTCCTCGGGGACGTCGAAGAACACCTGGCTGCCGTCCGCCGCGGAGGTGACGGCCTTGCCGTCCTTGTCGACCATCCGCACCCCGGTCGTGGCGGTGTCCGCGGGCGGTGTCACCGTCACGCCGTTCGCGTTGGTGTGCACCGTCACCGGGCCGAGCCGCTCGCCGGGGTGGCCGGAGACCGCGGGCGGGTCGAGGGTCAGCGAGGCCTGCGGCTCCGCCACGTCACGCGCGCTCTTCTGCAGATAGTCCGCGAGCTTCTCGGCCTGCGGGTCGGCCGCGTCGACGTCGGCGCCGTCCGAGTAGCGCCAGATGGCCACTTGAGTGCCGGCCGCCGCGTCGCTCTCGGTCAGGCCCTTGGTGCCGGCCTTCGCGGCGAGCGCCGCGAGATCGTTCACCTGCGGGTAGGAGTGCTGCAGGATCCAACGGATCTTGCCCGCGCTCTTGTTGGTGCCCAACGACGTGCCGCTCCACGCCGTCTCGTGGTACTTGGCGTCGCGCTGGGTGGGGTTCTGGAGATCGACGCAGTACGTCTGCAGGGTGCCGCCGCCGTCCACGGACATCTCGAACAGGCCCGCGGAGACCTGCACATCGCTGCCGCCGGCGTCGTGGATCACGGCGTCGCCGTACGTCTTGAGCCCGCCTATCGTGGCCGTCGCCCCGCCCTGGGTCTGCGGTGTCTCGTCGGCGACGGCCGGGCCCGCGCCGGCCAGCACACCGGCGGCGACGAGTCCGCACGCCCAGGTCGCGGCGACGAAGCGCACGGCGCCCCGGCCACGCACGGACAACGCGGAGAAGACAGACAACGCAGAAGACACGGAATTCCCCTTCGAGCAGGACCCATGGGCGTGGGGGGCGTGGCGTGGTCCCACCAGCAGAATCTGTAGCGCCGAGAGCTGTGCCCGAGCTATGTCCGGCATCCTAGGGACGCGGGCGCACCACGTTCTCCGGTCGGGTGATCGGATAACCGTTCCGACTCGGAATCGTTATCGCCAAGATCACCCGCGAGCGTGGCTCATCGACAAATCCACCGAGTCATTCGGAACGCATTCATCGATAAGCCATGGAAAAGCCGTAGTTCGATCAGCTCGGGGCATTCACTGACATCACGTCACCCGACGGGCTCGGCCTGTCGCTGCCGTTCCTGTTGCTCGGAGGCGTCGGCGGAATCCCCGGCCGGGGTCTCCCAGTCGGGCTCGGGCCGGGGCGGAGAGGCCGCCGTGTCCGGCCTGTTGGCCCGCCGGAAGGCAGAGGTGCCGCGCGCCAGGTCGTGGCCGATCGCCACGGCGTCGAGGTCCGCCGAGGACCGGTTCGGCTGCCCCTCGCGCGCCTCCGTGCGCACCTTCAACCGGCCCTGGACGACGACCGGGTCACCGACCGTCAGCGACGCCGCCACGTTCGTGGCCAGCTGCCGATTGGCCCACACCGTGAAGAAGTTGGTGTGGCCGTCCGTCCATGCGTTCTTCTCACGGTCCCAATAACGCGAGGTCACCGCCAGCCGGAACCGTGCCGACGGTCCCGTCGCCAACTCCCGGTACACCGGCGGTGTCGCCACGTTGCCCACCGCGCAGACCATGGTCTCGTTCATCGCGCATCCCTCCCTCACCCGGCCGCGCCGGCCGGGCGGAAACGCGTACGGGCCCGTCCCGTACGACTGCAGTCAGACTGCCTCCGCCGAGCCGGGCCCGCTGAGCGCTGTGCACCGCCGCCCACCTGTGGAAAACCTCATCACCCGGACGAGGGAACGACGTTCGGACCGAGGTTCACCCGGCCCCGACGCCCGTCCCGGTGACCCGCGCGTACTGCTCCCGCACCTCCCGGTACCTCAGCAGCTCGGCGGCCAGCGGATCGAGCACCCGTGCCCGTCCACAGCCCGCCGCGGCCTCCCGCAACCGCCGCTCCGCGTCGAGGCCATAGCGCCGGGCGGGGCCGCGGGCCGCCATCCGGCAGCTCCACTCGACGAGCGGGCCGCCGATGATGCCGGCCACCATCAGCAGCACCGGCACCCCCAGGTTCGGCGCCATGAACCCGATGATCTGGCCCAACAGCCAGAGCCCGCCGACGACTTGGAGGATCGTCATGGACGCCTGCGCCAGTACGGCCGCCGGCCACCACCCCGGCCGCGGCGGGCGTCCCACCGGCAGCCCGGCCCGCGCCGCCAGCTCGTCCAGCGCCTCGGGCAACCCCTGCGCCCCGCGTACGGCCGCCTCCCGTACCGCCTGCGCCCAGGGCGCGGGCAGCCCGCCGGAGGCCCGGTCGGCGACCGTACGGACCGCCTGTTCGACGCGCTGTCGTGCCGTGGCCTCCTCGTCCGCCTGGGCGCGGGCGGGCAGTCGGCCGGTGGTCGGTTCGCGCCGGTCGTTGTACCAGCGCCACAGCCGCAGCCAGGGCGTGCCGCAGGCCCGGTTGGCGTTGCGCAGCCAGGCGCGTTCGGCCGCCTCGCCCGCCGCGGTGGCGCCCACCGAGTCCGCGAGCCGCGCGGCGAACTCGTCCCGCGCCTCCTCGCTGAGCCCGGTGCGCCGCCCCGTGGCGTAGACGGGCCGCAGCCGCCAGGCCGCCGCGTCGACATCGGCTGAAATTCGCCGTGCGGCGGCTCCACGATCCGCCACGAACTGGCCCAGAACCTCGCGCAGTTCGGGGATGCCGTCGCCGGTGAGCGCGGACAGGGAGAGCACGGTCGCGCCGGGTTCGCCGTACTCCCCCAGGGCGATCCCGTCCTCGTCGAGCAGCCGCCGCAGATCGTCGAGGACCTGGTCGGCGGCCTCCCCCGGGAGCCGGTCGATCTGGTTGAGGACGACGAACATGACCTCCGCGTGGCCCGCCATCGGCCGCAGATAACGTTCATGGAGGATCGCGTCGGCGTACTTCTCCGGGTCGACGACCCAGATGACCGCGTCGACGAGCGCCAGCACCCGGTCGACCTGCTCGCGGTGCGCGACGGCCGCCGAGTCGTGGTCGGGCAGGTCCACCAGGACGAGCCCGCGCAACTGGGCCTCCATCTCGGCGCTCTGCAGGGGGCGCCTGCGCAGCCGTCCCGGGATGCCGAGCCGGTCGATGAGGGTGGCCGCGCCGTCGCTCCAGCTGCACGCGATGGGCGCGGCGGTGGTGGGCCGTCGTACGCCCGTCTCCGAAATGGCCACTCCGGCAAGCGCGTTGAAGAGCTGCGACTTGCCGCTGCCGGTGGCGCCCGCGATGGCGACGACGGTGTGCTGCCCGGAGAGCCTGCGCCGCGCGGCGGCCTCGTCGAGGACCCGCCCGGCCTCCGCGAGGGTCCCGCTGTCGAGCCGGGTCCTGGAGAGCCCCACCAGTTCGCGCAGCGCGTCGAGACGGGACCGTAGCGGCCCGTCGTACGCCAAGGGGGCCGGGACGTGGGCGGTGTGGTGCGCGGTGTGCGCCGCCTGCGTCCGGGAGGCCCTGATCTCCGCGGCGGCGGCCTGCTGCGCGGCGGTGGCCTCGTTGACCCGCCGCGCGATGAGCCCGTCGTCCCAGGAGCCGGCCGATTCCTCGGGGTCCGTGGAGTTCGTCGGGTCTACGGCCGCCTTGGATCCCGCACGACCGGAGGTGTCGGCCGGCACGCGCGCGTGGTCGCCGGGGTTCTCCTGGTCGCCGATTTCCTGTGCGGCCTCTACGGGAGGGGGGTTTTCAGGGCGCTCGTCCATGGCGTCCGCATCGCGGCCGTTGTCGGCATGGTCGGCGTGGTCCATCTCGTCCGTGTGGTCCTGGTCAGTGACGGCAGTCACCGGTCACCTCTCCTTCTGCAGTACGGACAGCGCGGCGATGAGTTCGGCCTGGGGTTCGGGGTGCACGTCGAGGGCACCGAGCGGGGCGAGCCGGCGTTCGCGCTCGGTGTGCACGACCCGGTCCAGGTGGTCGTTGAGCAGCCGTCCGGCCCGGTCGCGCAGCCGCAGCGCCCCATGGGCGCCGATCCGCTCGGCGAGCCCCTCCCCCGCGGACCGCGCCCTGCGGCCGCCCAGCAGCGCGGTGGCGACGAGGGCGGCGACCACCTCGGGATCGGGCGCGATGCTCCGGTCGAGGTCGGCGACCTCCTCCTCGGCGTACTCCTCCAGCTCGCGCCGCCACCGCCGTACGGCCATCCCGATGCGGTGCTCGGCGCTCTCCAGCGAGGGGTCGCGGTCGGTGAGTTCGGGGGCGCCCGCGGCCGGTTCGCGGCGCCAGGCGTCGTCGACGCGTTCGTCGGCGGCGGTGACGGCGCACAGCAGCAGTGCGGCGAGGCTTTCGGCGAGGGCGTCGAGGAGTTCGCCGGCGGAGCAGTCGAGCGGGAAGGCGCGCCAGCGCTTCAACGCGTCCCCGGCGAGCACGGCCCCGCCCTGCAACCGCCCCCGCACGCGCGCGTGCTCGCTGTCGTACGCCCCGTCGACGGCGGCCGTGAGCCGCAGCGCGGCGGCGTACTGGGCGGCGGCGGCACCGGCCAGCTCGGGCATCCGCGACTTCAGCGAGTCGAGGACGCCGTAGGCCGTGCGGGCCATCGACTGGTGCCGGGCCCCGGGATCCTGCGCCTGCTGCACGAGCCAACTCCGCAGTGTCGCCACGGCACTGGCCGGAAGCAGCCCCCCGCCCCAGGCGGACTCGGGGAGTTCGGGCACCGTGAAGCGCGGTACGTCGCCGAGCCCGGCCTTGGCGAGCAGGGCGCCGTACTGCCTGGACACCTCGGACACCACCTGGTGGGGCACCCGGTCGAGGACGGTCACCAGGGTCGCGTTGTGCTCCTTGGCCGAGCGCAGCAGATGCCAGGGCACGGCGTCGGCGTAGCGGGCGGCCGTGGTGACCATCACCCAGATGTCGGCCGCGCAGATCAGTTCGGCGGCCAGCACCCGGTTGTCGGCGACCAGGGAGTCGATGTCGGGCGCGTCCAGGAGGGCGATTCCGCGCGGGAGGGAGTCGGCGGTCTCGACCCGCAGCACGCGCGTACCGTCCTCACCGGGGAGGAGCAACTCGTCCCCCGGGTCCTGATGGGGCACCCACACGCGCGTGAGGTCGGGCAGGACGCGCATCCCGCTGAACCAGTGATGGTCCTCCGGATGGCAGACCAGCACCGGTGTGCGGGTCGTCGGCCGCAGCACGCCGGCCTCGCTGACCCGGCGCCCCACAAGGGAGTTGACGAGCGTCGACTTGCCCGCGCCGGTGGAGCCGCCGACCACTGCCAGCAGGGGCGCTTCGGGCTCTTTCAGGCGGGGCACCAGATAGTCGTCGAGCTGGGCGAGCAGTTCGTCGCGGTTGGCACGCGCGCGTGGAGCCCCCGCAAGGGGCAGCGGGAAGCGTGCGGCGGCGACACGGTCGCGCAGGGCGGAGAGTGCGTCGAGCAGCTGAGGCCGTACGTCCAAGGTCACCACATGTGAAGAATGCCCAATTTTGGGGGAATTCTGAAGCATATGAGCATGTCTGCGCGCCGACAGAACACAACGGACGGAAGGGATGACTGGGGCATGGGCACAGTCCAGGCATAACGAGTGCACAACACCCGTGGCGCGGGGCACCAAAAGCGATGCACGATTCGTACCTGCCTGCGATTATCAGGACCGCTTCACTGAACCTCCACATCGAGCCACGGAGGGGAAGCAACAGGGACAAGGACCCGGGAGCCCTATCCTTGTCCCCGGCAACGTCACGGACCGGCCCACACCCGGGCACACCACGACCGAGGCCACCACACCCGGCCCCCGTAGCTCAGTGGATAGAGCAGGCGCCTTCTAAGCGCTTGGCCGCAGGTTCGAGTCCTGCCGGGGGCGCAAACGCCTTCTGACCAGCGGAAACGCTGGTCATTTCTTTTTCCCGACCTATGCACATCGCTTTCGGGCCAAGCGCCTTGACTGTCCACGATCGTGGGCACATGGTGTTCTCATGGCAGATGAGCGGTACAACATCGGGCCCATGGCTGCCTCGTGGCTGCGCGCCCTCAAGTCAGAGAACAAGTCAGACAACACCATCCGCATCTACGCGAACGCCGTGAACTCGTTCGCGCGGTTCCTGCTCGACCAGGACGCGGGTTATCAGCCGGTTGCCGACGAGGAAGGGACGCCCGGCCGGCCCGCGCCGAGCGAACTCGACGAGGTGCACCGCGAGCACGTGCAGGCGTACATCGCCGCCACGATCGCGCGTACGTCGCCGGCGAACGCACACCAGCACTTCCGGGCGCTGAAAACCTTCTTCAACTGGCTCACCGACGAGGAAGAGATCGACCGCACCCCCATGCGGACGATGAAACCGCCGACGGTCACCGAGACCGAGGTACCCGTCATCCCCGAGGCCGACCTCGTCAAGCTGTTCCGGGCGTGCAAGGGCAAGACGTACGCCGACCGCCGAGACACGGCGATCCTGCTGCTGTTCCTCGACACGGGCGTGCGGCTGTCGGAACTGACCGACCGCAAGGTCGTCGACCTCGACCTCGACCTCATGGTGCTGCGCGTCCTCGGGAAGAAGGACAAATGGCGGTCGGTACCGTTCGGCCGGACCGCGGCGACCGCCCTCGACCGGTACCTGCGGGCGGCGGCGAAGCACAAGGGCAAGCCACTCGACGAGGACATGTGGCTGTGGTGGGGCGACCGCGGGCAAAAGATGCACCGCTTCACCATCTGGGGCGTGGGGACCATGCTCAAACGGCGGTGCGCCGAGGCCGAGATCGACCCGATCCACCCTCACCAATTCCGGCACACGTTCGCTCACTTGTGGAAGGTGAACGGCGGGAACGAGGACGACCTCATGCGCATCACGGGGTGGAGTTCCCGGCAGATGCTGTCTCGGTACGCGTCGTCGGCCGGCGCCGAGCGCGCCCGCTCGGCTCATGCTCGTCTCAGCCCGGCCGACCGCCTCGGCTGAGAGACGACTGCGCCCCGGTGCCCGGCTCGTCGGCGAGTCGGCTACCGGGGCGTATCCGTGCAGGGGTGGGGGGTTACTGGCCTCGCTGCACTTCGAGGTTCCCGACGAGCTGCGGCATGCGGAGGCACAGGAGTGCGAGCGCCGCAGCCTCGTCGATCTGTTGGGGATCGTGAGCAAGCCGGACGTACGTCCCGAAGTCGCGGTACATCATGGGCGTACCGCGGTCGAGTTCGACCGACTCAACTCGCACATCTGTCAACGTGACCCCCTGTTCCCGCCCGCCCGATTCCGCACAGCATGAATCGAACGGCCGTTCGACACGCGCGAGGTCTGATCACTCTACGACGAGGCAGGCCGTAAACACAGGGCGTATCACAGGCAACAGTGGGTGATCTCGTCACCAAAGAGCAGCGGGTTAAACACCACTTCACAGAAGAATCACCCGTTCGGGTGAGCGCTTACTTTTCAGCGTCCCATCGCTCGGCTACCGCCTCGGCCTTAGCGGTCGATCCACCCTCGGCGCCGATCTCCCGAATCAGTCGGGCCGGCGCTCCGGCCGACAACTCGGCGTCGGTGTACCCGATCACCTGTAGGTGCGCGGCCGCCGCGACGATCTCGCGGTCGAGCCCGAGGCCGATCGCGAGCGCGCCGACGAGCTGAGGCGTGATGTCGTACCCCTGGTCACCGATGATCTTCGCAACAAGGCTCTTGCTCGGCGACCAGTCGGTGTCCGGGTCCACAGCGACGGCGGAAAACTCGCGGGTGGACATGCGTCGGTCTCGGCCGACATGCGCCTTCACGAGTTCGGTAAGCGCGTCTCGCTGCTGCGGCATCCCTCCGCCTCTCTAGTCTCATCAGTCCACGCCCAAAACCGGGCGTATGCACGAAATTGCAGGTCAGGACGTACAACCTTTTTTGCCTGCCTGACATTGTCCACGATCAGGGGCAGCTATGGGGGGCGAGAGTACACGGTCGGCTGATTCTTGACGTTGGCTTGCCTTGCCCACGATCGTGGACACCGCTCGAACGATGTGCTCTACTGGCGTTGTCCACGATCGTGGGCAGCAAACGGAGGCGCACCCATGGACTCTGCCCGGCTCTATCTGACCAGCAGTCACATGCTGCGCGGACTGATGACCTGGGCGCCGGGCGGCGGATCGATCGATATCCGGAAGCTCGCCGAAGCCGTGGGCGTCTCGAAAAGCAAGATCGGTGCGCTGTTGTCCGGTGAGCGACCTTCGGTCACGGAGGACGTTGCCGACCGCATATGCGAAGTACTCGACGTGCGCCGAGATGCTCTTTTTTACGACCCACTGCCCACGCCCATGGGCGTGGGCAGCTATCCCGAGGGAGGGGCACACCGTGAACACGAGCGAGCGGTCGCAGCAGATGAGGTTCGCGGCCCACATGAGTTGGGCCAACACGACCAACCGGTCGGCCCGTACCGAGGCCGCCCGTAGGGCGTCGCATCACACGCGGTTCCTCGACAAGGCGCGCGAGATGCACCCCGACGCGAGCGAGCAGCAGATCGCCGAGGTCGCCGAGTCGCTGCGCAAGGCGCATTACAGCGCGCTCGCCCTCAAGTCGGTCGCCGCGCGCCGCGCCAAGAGCGCCGCCGCGAAGGAGAAGAAGCGGGCCGAGGCGCAGCAGCAGCTCGCGCAGTACCGGCCCGGCGCGGCCGCCGCCTGACATCACCCCGGACGCGAGTCGGGGCCGACCCGGACCGGCATCCGGAACGACCCCTGTCGGCTCGCGCCCCACTCAACTACTGCAGAAAGCGAGGCGAGTGCCTTGAGCGCACAGCCTATCCCGCTCCGTTCCGCGAAGGCGCCGAAGATCGACCCGCAGCTCGCGGCGGTCGAGGCGGCGATCGACTACCTGATGTTGCCGACCGTGCGGCCGCCGCTCGTTCGCGAGGACGGCGTACACGTCGTCGTCGCCGACGGCGAGCAGTTCGCACAGTGGACGTACGCCCTCGGCGGCGACGTGAACCGCGCGCCCGCCCTCGACGGGGCGTCGCTGTGGACGCTGCGCACCGAGTCGCCGCAGCGCGCCGACGGCTCGACCGTCCGGATCCGCGTGCACGTCGCCCTCGTTCACGACGAGTTCGTGCCCGCCGAGTTCCGAGGGGCGGCGTCGGCATGACGAACCCGAACATCGAGCGGGCAGCCCGCGCGATCGCCGCCGCCGTCGTGCACGGCACTACGGGCGACCCCGCCCTCGAAGCGGCGCAGCAGCTCGACGAGTTGGGACTGCTCAAGCAGTCGACCGACCCGTTCTCGGTGCCCGGCAAGAACCGGCCCGCGCCGAGCCCGGCCGCCGTCGCCGCCCTCGACCAGTGCCGCAGGGCGAAGAGCGTCGCCGACACCGCGCGGGCGCAGGCCGACGGCATGCCGGGCAAGCCCGACGTGTCGGCCGCCGGCGGCGAGGTGCAGTTCGTCGTTCACCCGCGGTCGCTCGCCGACTGGAAGCAGTGGATGCACGCGCTCGGCGTCGGCGACGCCCGAGCCGACTCGACCGGGGTGTCGATGACCGTCCGCTGCAAGGTCGGCGGCGTCCGCGCCCGCCTCGTCGGCATCGGCGTGCCCGCCCTGTACGGCGAGCAGCTCGCCGACCTCGGGCGCCGGACGGCGGTCCGCCCGTGATCGAGAACGCACTCGTCGCTGTCGGGCTGCTGATCGTCGCCGCCGTCCTGATCGCCGCCTCGTCCGGGGGTTCCCGATGACCAAGCCCAACACGCCCGTTGACGGGCCGTACCGCATCACCACCGAGCCGATTCCGACCGGCGTAACCCTCGACGTCGAGCCGTTCGTACAGCGCGTCGTGACCGACGTCGTCGAGGCGCTGCTCACCGACCGGTTCCTCGACCGGTTCGACGGGCTCGTCGACATGCAGGCGCGTGACCCGCACCTGATCGAGCGGCCGCAAGATCTGCCGTTCGAGGGGCTCGTCGACGACCTCGTCGCCGAGGTGCGCACCAAGCTGCCCGTGTACGGCCGGCAGTGCGGGCGCCTCGCCGAGCGGCTGCTCGTGCTCAGCCTCGCCGGGCAGTTGCGCTCTCTCGCCGACCGCCGGGCGACCGCCTCGCAGCAGCACGCCGAGAGGGGTGCGGCCGCGTGAAGAAGACGTATCGCGACGAGTGGCGCGTGATGGTCACCCTCAAGCCTCGCCGCCCCGCCGACCTCGGGCTCACCGGTCTCGACGACCTCGCCGAGTTCGTCGCCCCGAGCGGGCCGATCACGGTCGCGGTTCTACCCCGCCGCCTCGGCAACTTCGGGTTCCTGTCCGTGAGTGACAGCCTCGCGAGCCGCGACGTCGAGGGCGACTACCGGCGACGCTGCGACGAGATCGCGGCCGAGCTGCGGCAGCGCCCGCAGGTCGACGAGGTGACCGTCACCTGCACCGAGACGCACACGTGCTCGCACTGCCGGCTGCGGTGGGAGGTGCTGACCGCCGACGAGGCGGCCGACGACTCGACGAATCAGGACGAGCACAGCGTCGAGGGCGAGCCCGTGTGCTGCGTCGAGGCGATCGCCGAGTTCCGTACCGAGCACAGCATTCCGCAGCTCGCCGAGGCGGGTGAGGCAGCGTGAACGCCCTCGACGACGCCCGCCGCAAGGCGGCCGAGTACCTACGCGAGACGACCGGCAGCGACCGGCCCGAGTGGCGCGTGACGTACACCGAGTACGGCGTGCACGACGAGGCGAACGCGATCGCGCCCGTCTGCACCGACCCCGACCACATGGCATCCGAGGACCCGACGGCGTTCGAGTGCTGCCCCGAGCCCGTGATCGACGTCGGGCCGGCGCTCGCCGAGTACCTCGTCGAGCTGCTCAACGCCGACCGCGGGGCGGGTGAGCCGAAGTGACCGCGTACATCAGTGACTGCGGGTACTGCCACACGACGCAGTTCACGCAGTGGTACAGCAAGAACGCCCCGCACGACCGGTACGGCCGGGTCGATCGCGACTACCTCGACAGCAACCCGATCGCGTACTGCTCGGAAGAACACCGCGACGCCGCCGATGCGCTGCTCGACGCGCAGCGCGCCGAGGTGCTCGACAGCGACCCGGAGGTGCAGCGGCTGCGCACCGAGCGCGACCGGTACCGGATCGCGTGGCGCATGGCGCATCAGCGCGCGCAGGGGCGAGGCTGGGCAGCCGACCGGGCGGGGGCTCGCGCCCGCGACGCGCAAGAGGCGCTGCAGCACATGCTTTTCGCCGTCATCGCCGGGCAGCTCGGGCGTAAGGCGGCGATCGACGAGGCTGCCGCGCGCACCCGCCGCGCGCTGCTCGGCGACGACCTGAACCCGTCGAGCCTCGTTCTCGACGCGCAGTCGTACCGGCAGCTCGCCGACGACGTGCTCGCCACCATGACCGACCCGGACCGATGGGACCTCGACGGCGCCGAACCGTGGGTGCTCGCGCAGTACGTGAAGCACCTCGCGGCGCAGCTCGCCCTCGCCGTCGAGTTCCGCGTGCCGCTGCCCGAGGGGCTCGGCGGCGGGTACGGCGAGGTCGTCGTACAGCGCGAGTCGGCCGGCTCGGAACGGTGGGCCGTCACCGACGGCGCGGTGTCCGGTCTGCGGGCGTGGCTCGACCCGGACGGGTGGCAGTACGTCGCCGACGTCGGGCGGGCCGAGGCGTTCGCGTACGGGCTCGACGAGGCGCTCGACATGGCCGCGGACGTCGCCCGGCTCGAACGGGAACGCCACGATGCCAGGATCCGGGCGCACCGTGCGGGGGGTGCGGAGTGAGCGCCCGGACCGTGGTCGAGCACGCGCTGCGCGTCTACTACGCCGACAGCCGCGACCCGAACGGGTTCGTCGAGAAGCTGCTCGCGAAGTACGACGGCGAGCTGCTCGCCGCGCACGGCATCGGGAGTGAGGAGGACACCCGCGGCGGATCGCCGCAACAGGGCGAGTCCACTCACCGACACCCGCGCCCGTGCGAGTTCCCGACCGTGCTGCCCTGCACGTGCCCGCGCCCGTCGGCGCTGCCCGACGCGTCGTTCGTCCGTGCACGGCGCCTCGCCCGCATCGCTGCGTTCTTCCACGGTGCCCGCGACGGACACGCCGCGATGTGGGCGGGGGCGGCGCGATGACCGATCCGAAGTGGGCGCACGACACCGAGCGGGGGCGGTACTACACCGATCCCGCGGGCGGGCCGGACCTGATCAGCGTCACGAACGCGCTCGGCAGCATCGCGAAACCGGCGCTCGTGCCGTGGGCGGCCGGTCTCACAGCCGACGCCGTCATCGCCGACCCGATCACGACTGCCCGCCGGGCGCGCACCGAGCCGACGGCGCTGCGCCGTGAACTCGTCGCCGTGTCACGGGAGTACACCGATCAGGCGCGCGACCTCGGCACCCGCGTGCACCTGCGGGCCGTGTCGCTCGTGCTCAACACCCCGTTCCCGTACGACCCCGAGGTCGAGCCGTACGCGGTGCAGCTCGCCGCATGGTTCCGGCTGTGGCGCGTCGACTTCGAGCACGACGTCGAGGCGGTCGAGACGACCGTGATGAACCGCAAGCGCGGTTACGCCGGTACGGGCGATCTGTGGCTGTGGCTGCCGACCGGCCGGTTCCGGCGGCGGCAGCTCTGGCTCATCGACTACAAGACGAGCGCGAAGAAGCCGGCGAGCACGGTGTACGACGATCAGCCGCTGCAGCTCGCCGCCCTGCGGCACGCCCCCGAGTGGCTGCTGCCGGACGACAGCAGCGAGCCGGCGCCGCGGGTGCACCGTACGGCGCTGCTGAACCTGCGGCCGCGCAGTCGCCGGTTCATCGAAGTGCCGTCCGGCCGGGCGCAGTTCCGGGCATTCCTCGGCGCCCTCGAAACCTCCCGATACCTGCACGACGCCCCGAGCGCGTACCCGGCGATCGACCCGCCGTGGGCGCCGGGCGCATCCAACCGAAAGGCAGCGTGACCCATGGGATCGCGCATCATGACCATGAAGCGGCAGGCGGCCGAACTCGGCCGTATCCGCACCGGCTACAGCCGGCCCAACCCGAAGCCGAACGGGCGGCCGATCCCGGTCAAGTCCAAGACGTTCATTCTCAGCTCGCACTCGCGCGAGTACGTCGCGGCCGCGGCCGAGCTGTACGGCGGCCGGGTCGAGCAGTGGACGCCGCAGGGGCAGCCCGTCGCGCAGTGGCGGGTCATCACCGAGGCGAGCGAGCTGCGGGCGATCCTGCCCGCCGGCGACCCGCTCGACCAGTCGTACGAGATGTGGACGGGCGGCGGCTGCTCGCGGCGCTGCGACGGCGTGACCGAGCGCCTGTCGGGCGACGCGTGCATCTGCCTCGCGCGGTACGGCGACGAATGGCACGAGCGCCCCGCCGACGAGGTGTGCCGCCCGACGTCCCGCGTCGGCGTGTTCCTGCCCGACCTGCCCGACCTCGGCGTGTGGCGGATCGAGACGAAGTCGTATTACGCGGCCGACGCGCTCGCCGGCGGGCTCGACACCGTGCTGCAGGCGACGGGCGGCAAAGGCATGATGCCCGTCCGCATGTGGATCGAGCAGCGCAAGGCACTGCGCAAGGGTAAGACAAAGCAGTTCCAAGTGATCATGATCGTGCCGTCGCTGCCGAAGCTGCGGCACGCCCTTACCGGTCCGATCAGCACGGCGGCCGCCCTCGATCCGGCAAGCCTCAATCGGCCCGCGATCGAGGCCGCGCCCGCCGAGCTGCCCGACTACCTCGGCGACGCCCGCGAGTGCCGTACGTCCGCCGAGGTGCGCGAGGTGTGGCACCGGGCGAACCGCGCCGGGCACGTCGCCCGCGACGGGTCCGACGAGTTGTCGCTCGACCTCATGCGGATCGCCGAGGACATCGACAAGGGGATCGACCCGACGACGGGCGAGGTCGGCGACCAGGACGACGGCGGCGACGGCGGCGACGGCGACGAACTCGGGCCGGACGACGACGGCGTGTACGACGTCGAGGTGCTCGGCGAGGGCGACCAGGACGCGACCGAACCGCCGACCGCGCAGCCGGCGACCTCGTGGCCGGCGGCGGCGCAGCCCGGATCGGGGGCACGCCGATGACGTGGCACTTCGGCCGATGGTCCGCGTTCGATCTGGAGACGACGGGCGTCGACGTCGAGAACGACCGGATCGTGACCGGCGCTGTGATCTCGCGCGGCGGTGGGATCGAGGCCGAGGCCGGCGAATGGCTCGCCGACCCCGGTGTCGAGATCCCGGCCGAGGCGACCGAGGTACACAAGATCACGACCGAGCATGCGCGAGCGAAGGGTGACCCGGCGCGCGACGTCGTCGGCGAGATCGCTGCGGAACTCGCCGGGCAGGTGCTGCTCGCCGGCTCGGCGATCGTCGGGCACAACGTGTCGTACGACTTGACGCTGCTCGACCGCGAGTGCCGCCGGTACGAACTGCCGACCCTGCACGACCGGCTCGACGGCGCCCCGCTGCACGTGATCGACACTCGCGTGCTCGACCAGCACGCCGACCAGTTCCGCAAGCGCCCGAGCGAGCAGCAAGGGGCGCGGCAGCTCGTCACGCTCGCGCAGGTCTACGGCGTGCCGTGGGACGACGAGGCGGCGCACGGCTGCTCGTTCGACGCGCTCGCCGCCGCGCAGATCGCCCGCAGGATCGCGGAGATCGCACACACGCGGTGGCGTGACTTGCCCGAGCGGATCCAGGCGATCCGACGGCCGCGGTTCTACGCGTTCCGCGATCTCTCGCTCGCCGAGCTGCACGCCGCACAGATCGATTGGGCGGCCGAGCAGGCGGCCGGGCTCGAAAAGCACTTCCGGAAGACAGACCCGAACGCGGTCGTCGACCGCGCGTGGCCGCTGCGCCCGTGGGTCGAGCCGAGCACCGAAGGGGCACCCGCATGACCGACCGGAACATCATCGGATTCGACGTCGACCGCAACGGCGACGCCGCGATCGTGGTCGCGGTGCAGCGCGACGGCTCGTACACCGTGCGCACGCCGGGCGTGTGCAAGTCGCTCGCTGCCGAGCTGCTGCGCGGGATCGCCGACCGGCTCGACGCCGAACACGGCCCGTTCCCCTGCACCCCGGCGCCCGAGCAGCACGACCGGCCGCGCGAGGACGAGCCGGCTCGCCCGCGCGGCGGCCGCCTCGACCGCGACCGCGGCGTGTACCGCGACCCGCGCGGGGACTCGTGGGACCTGTCGCTGTTGTGGGGCGACGAGTTCGACCGCGAGTGGAAGTGGCACGGCAGCACTGACCGGCTCGGCGAGCCGCTGCTGCGGGCCGAGGACGACGGCGAGGTGCAGCCGCTCGGCGTGCTGCGCGCCCTGTACGGCCCGATCAGCCCGCGCTCGGGCGGTGCGGCATGACGGACACGATCCCCGGTCTGATCGCCGTGGGCGACGAGCTGCTGCTCGACGACCGCCGCACCGGCAGCCCCGACGAGTTCCGCGTGTTCGGGCTCGACCTCTCGATCACCTCGACCGGCGTGTGCAGGCCGGACGGCTCGACGTTCCGGATCCGGACCCGGCAGAAGGACGGCCCGCGCCGGCTGCTGCACATCCGTGGGGCGCTGATCGCCGAGATCGCCGAGCACCGGCCGCACCTCGCCGTGATCGAGGATCTGCCGACCCGCATGCACCCGAGGTCGCTCAAGCCGATCGCCGCCCTGCACGGCGTCGTGCAAGCGCTGCTGCTCGACGCCGACGTGCCGTGGGCGTACGTCGCCCCGGCGACGCTCAAGAAGTACGCGGCCGACAACGGCGCCGCCTCGAAACGGGACATGACCGCGGCCGCGTTCCTCGCCGACGGCGCGCAGTTCGAGAACGACGAGGGCGCCGACCAGGCCGACGCATGGTGGCTGCGCGCAGCCGGTTACGACTGGTGCGGGCTGCCGCGGTTCTCGATGCCGCAGGCGCAGCGCGACGCCCTCGGCAAGGCGGATTGGCCCGACGCGTACGTGCAGCGGTACGTGATGGGGGCCGCGGCATGAGGCGCCGCCGCTCGACCGCCGTCGGCGCTCCGCTCCCCGGAACTGCCGTTGCCCCGCGGCGGCGGACGGCCGACGAGATCGCCGCGGCGACCTCCCGACCGGTGCCGCCGGTACCCGATCAGGGCGACCTCGTCGAGCACTGGCGCGAGTGCGGGCTGCTCGACGACGACGCGGTCGTCGCCCTCGGCGGCGAGCAGCCGTGAACGGGATCGGGCCGACCATCGGCAACCCGCACCCCGGCTACGGGCTGCGGGTGCGCAAGGACGGTAACCGAGGGCTCGCCGTGGCCGACGCCGACTGTCCGTGCGGGCGGTTCAGCAAGGCCGCGCAGGGCGACGTCGAGGTCGAGTCGCTCGTGATCGGTTACGGCCGACACCGCCGCGACGAGTGCCCGATCCCAGCGATACGAGCAGCGGCCGCCCGGCAGTACGCGGCGCTGCAGCAGTCCCTCAACAAGCGACGGAGGAAGTAGACATGCCCAGGTTGAACGAAGAGGCCGAGGTCGAGGTCAAGCTCGACAGTGCCGCGGCGATGCTGCAGCAGGCGATCCCGGCGATCCTGCGCCGCGGACTGTTCGAGTCGCCCGGCGCCCGGATCGTCGCGGTCGTCGAGTTCGCGAGCACGACGTACACCGGTCACGCCGCCGACGAGGACAAAGACCCGCAGGTGAAACTCAGGGTCAAGCTCGCCGAGGTCGCCACCGAGGGCGATCAAATCCGGCTGCTGCGCGAGGTGCAGCGCGCGATGTACCGGCAGCGCAAGATGAACGGCACGCTCGACGAGATAGGGCCCGGCTCGCAGGACGTCGAGGCGACCGTCGCCGAGCTGCTCGCGGTGCAGCCGACCGAGGGCGAGTTCGAGGCGCACGAGGAACGCAGGCGTGCACAGCGAGGCGGAAACCGGGTCGAGCAGTACTGATGCCCCGCCCCCCGAGCAGCAGTGGCGGCGCTCGTCGTGAGCGCTGCCGCTGCGGCCGCACCGTACTGCGGCAGCTCGTCGGCAACCGGGCGGCGCTCGATGTGACCGCCGACGCCGACGAGTTGACCGCCGCGGCGGCCGCGATGCTGCGCGAGCCGAACCGGCTCGACTGGTGTGTACGCACCTCGGCGGGCGGACCCGACCTGCAGTGGGCCGACTGCCACCGACGCAAGGCGGAGTGCACCCGCCCGCACGTGATCGACCATCAGTGCACGGCGCCCCCCGGCACTGGCGCCCACGCCCACGGGCGCGGGCGAGGCGGGCGCCGCCCCCGTACGACCTCGGTTCCCGAGGGACAGCTCACCCTCGGATAGGAGACAACCCCTATGGCCTGGCTCGCCGTTGACGACAACGCCCATTCACACCCGAAGTTCGTCGCCGCAGGTAACGCGGCGCTCGGGTTGTGGCTGCGCTGCGGCGCCTACGCCGCACAGCACCTGACCGACGGCATCGTGCCCGGCGCCATTGCGAAGATGTACGGCTCGAAGCCGCAGATCGCGAAGCTGCTCGCGGCCGGACTGTGGCACGAACACGGTCACTCGTGCAGGCACCCGAAGTGCGCGCAGCCGGCGCCCGGCGACTACTTCATTCACGACTACCTCGCCCCTTACAACCCCTCGCGCGCCGAGGTCGAGGGCAAGCGCGAGCGGGCCGCAGAGAAGAAGCGCCGGCAGCGCGCCGTACAAGATCCGCTGCCGAACCGTGGCGGGTTCGCCGACGGTCCGCACGAGAATCGCGGCCGATTCGACGACGATTCGTCGACGGACCGCACGCCGGAATATGACGACTACGCAGGTCACGGCGGTGCGTCCCCTGGGGACAGCTCGGGGACTCGCACGCACGCGAACCCCTCCCCTCCCCTCCCCTCCCACGAGGGGGGTGAAGGTAGAGAGGCACCTGCAGGTGGGGTGCGCGGCCGGGCAGCTCTCTCTCAGATCGCCGCCGACTGGCAGCCGAGAGACGAGGACGTGCAGGCCGCGCAGCTCGCCCGCGCCGACGCCGGCCGCGAGCAGCTCACCGCGCAGCAACTCGACGCCGTCACCCGCAAGTTCCGGCAGCGCATGCTCGACGACCAGGTGCGCGCCGCCGGGTTCGGCGGCCGCTGGCAGCAGTGGGCCGAGAACGAGCGCACCGAGGCGGCGCAGGGCGCGGGCGGCGTCGTCGTCCCCTTCGCGCAGCAGCCCATGACCAAGTCACAGCAGCAGCGCGCCGGGCTCGACCGGCTGCGCGAGCGCCTGAACGGAGGTACCGCGTCGTGACCCTTGACGAGACCCTCGACCTGTTGTCGCAGATCGCCCTCGTCGACGACCGCGTCGTGAAGGTGAACGAGACCGAGCAGGCTGCGCAGCTCACGATGTGGGCGGCGATCCTGCGCGACGTCCCCCTCGACTTCGCCGGCCGGGCGGTCGGCGACCACTACGCCGAGTCGGCGTGGGCGGTCATGCCGAAGGACATCGCCGCCCGGTGGCGCACCGAGGCTCGCCGCCGGCTCGACCGGCACGTCGGCACCTTCGAGCCGACCTCGCACCCGCACCTCGACCCCGACAACATCCCCGGCTACCGGGCGGCGCTGCGGGCCGAGCGCGAGGGCGTACGCCGCGGCGGCGCCGAACCGGTCGAGCTGCGAGCGCTGCTCACCGGATCCGAGCCGGCGGCCGCCGGTCGTCCGAACGACACGTACCTGCAGGCACGCGAGGCGGTACGAGCTGCCCGCGAGGCTGCGCGCACCGCACCCCAGGAATGCGAGGTGTCCTCGTGAAGGTGTCCGTCGACAAGCAGCTCGCCGAGACCGTGCCCGACGGCACGTTCGGCGGCGCTCGACCCCGACCCCGCCGCGGCCGCGCCCGCGAGCAGCAGCGCCGCGGGCCGGACCCCGACGCCGCGCGTCACTGGGCAGAACTCGGCGCCGCCGTCGCCTCGATCGATCACGAGAACGGCTACGGCGTGAACCTCCGCTACCGACAGACCAGGGAGACAGCAACATGACCGACAAGCCGATGACCGCCGTCGAGGCGCTGCTCGCATTCGCCCGTCGCGTCGTCGACGACGAGGCCGCTCGGGCGCTGCTCGACGAGGCCACCCTCGAACTCACCGGGCGCCGTGTCGTACGCCCCGATCAGCAGCTCGTGCCGCTGCGGTTCACCGTGCGCCGTCACCATGACGTGAGCGGTGTGAGCGGCGACGGATCGGTCGCCGACGGCGTGCTGTGGCCGGACGGAACCGCCTCGGTGCGGTGGCGCGGCGAGCACCCCTCGGCCGTGTTCTGGGACCGCGGCCGCGTGAGCGTCGAGTTCATCCATGGGCATCAGGGCGCGACCGAGATCGTGCTCGTCGACCAGGACGACACGGCCGCACTGCCCACGCCCACGGGCGTGGGCGATAAAGTGGGCGCCGCCCCGCTCGTCGTCCGACGCGTTCTCGAACACGCCCTACGCCGCCCCGTTCCGTGCCCGAAGTGCGAGCGCACCTCGCAGTGCAGGTGCATCGCCGACCGGACCGAGGCACGCATCGACGTCGTGCTCGGCGCCCTCGCGCCGTGGCTCAACACCGGTACAGGAGAGGCGGCATGACCGAGCCCTACGACCTCGACGACCTCGACGAGCCCGACGAGCCCGACCTCGACGAGCGCGACGGCGAGGCGGCCGACGACCTCACCGACGAGGAACTCGCCGCCGCCCTCGCATGGCTGCACGGCCCCCGGAACCCGCTCGCCGGCTACGACACGCCCGTCACTCGACGGCGCAAGCCGGACGCGACCGGACGCGACATGCACGACGTGCTGCCGACCCTCTGACCCGCCCGCCATCCACAGACTGTGAGGAACCCCGTGGACAACACGACCGCGACCCCGATCGCCGCCGACCCGGCGACCGCCCCTCTGCACGCCGCCCTCGACGCGATCCGTATGTGGCGACACCGGCAGCCACACACCGAGGCGCGGCGTTTCGCCGAACTCGACGCGATCCTCGACGCCGCCGCCCTCGGCCGTATCGAGTGCGCCCTCGATCTGCCCGAGCCGACGTCGCTGCCCGAGGCGGTCGACGCGCATCACGCCGTGATGAACCTGCGGCGCCGGATCCTGGCCGACGCCGGCCGGGCGTGGGATCTCGTCGAGGCGAACGCCATGCGGCAGATCGCTCGGTTCATGCCGGGCGCCGGATCGGAGGGGTAGGGAGGAACGTTTTCATGATCAAAAAACTCGAGGTTTTTGTCTCCTGCGACTACCTCGCCCACCCCTGAAATGACGGCGGGGCGCCCCATGCCGGCAAGCAATCCGGGGCGCCCCTACGCGGTGTGATCAGCCTACGCCCCACGCACCACAGGAGCGCTCACCATGCAGCACACCGCCCGCCCCCGTACCGCCCTCGACGACCTGCAGGTCGTTGTCGACCACTGGACCCACTTGCGCGCCCTGATCGACACCTCGCAGACCTCGGACACGTGGCCGCCCGCCATGGGCAAGGCCGAGTACCTGCGCACCCTCGACGAGCACGACCGCGACGAGACTGCCCTACTGCTGCAGCACGCGCAGCACCTCGTCACCAAGACCGACGAGCACGGCCGGCCGCGGTACGAGTGCCTGCACTGCGACTACGCCGGCGAGGGTCGCAGCCATCTGCCGCGCCCCGACCGGCACCCCGGACAGCTCGGCGAGCGCCCGGTGCCGCTGCGGCTGCACGTCGTCGACGCGTGCCGTGCCGTCGAGGTCGCACTGTGCTCGATCGCCGACCAGATCGCGGCCGAGATTCAGCGCGACACGGTCAAGGCGCTGCGCCGGCCGATCCCCGGCGACCCGGTCGGGCTCGCCCTCGGCATGCTCGCCGCCCGCGACGAGGCAGACCCGAACCGGTGGCACTTCACCATGGGCGACCGGTCGGCCGTACGCGCCGCCGAGTGGCTACTCGGCCGGCTGCGCGGCGACGAGGGACCGTGCCTGCCCCTGCGCGACCATCACCGGGCGGCGATCGGACTCGTCGCCCGCGAGGCAGCGCGCCGGATCGAGCGGACGATCGGCGGCACTGTCGACCGGTACGCCGTGACGATGGATCGGCCGTGCCCGTACTGCGGCAGCGATCTCACGATGCACGCGGGCGGCGGCGAGAACGACATCGTGACGTGCGCCGGTCCGGACTGCACGGCGCCGGTCGGGCTCGACGGCGGCCGCCGCACGTGGTCGACACCCGCGCAGCTCGCCGCCCTGCAGCGGGAACTCGACGAGGCGGCTCGGCGCCGGAAGCGGGCCGACGATCGGGCTCGGCAGCGAGCAGCAGCTCGGGATCGCGCGGCCGCGTAGCACTCACCCGTCGGCGGCGGTTCCCCACGATTGGGGGCCGCCGCCTCGCCATTCGATCAGGCCGGACTCGGCGACCTCGCTCGGTTCGAGTTCGAGGCCGGCTCGGCGCAGGAACTCGGCGACGTCGACGAGGCTGTGCGCGAGCCCGAGAATCTCGCCGTCGACCCGCACGCGGCGGCCGCCGGTCGGCGAGGGCGGGTTCACGATCACGGGGCGCTGCGCGTCCATACGGTCATGGTCCGGCCGGCTGCCGCCGCTCGCAGCGCGAGGTGCCCCGTCCGGGTACGACGAGACCCCGCCACATCGGGCGGGGTCCGGGTCACTGCTCGTCGTCGGCGTGTAGGTCGGTGCGCTCGCCGGGCCGTAGGTCTCGCGCATCCCAGTAGCGACGCACCTCGTCGAGATCCCACTCGTCACGGGTGCTGCCGGGCCGACGGCGGGGCGCTGGGAAGTCCTCGTGTGTACGGCGCCACGTGTGCACGTACTGCCGCGACACACCGAGTTCGGCAGCAACCTGGGACATGTTCCCCAACCTCGGTTCTCCCTCGCCCGCACCGTGTGTCGGCGGCTCTTCCCGCTCTGGCATGGCGCTCATCCTGCCCTAACCTTGTTGACACTGTAAAGCAGGTTCACCTACGGTCGAACCCGCACAACGGAATGCCCCGGCCGGCGCCGCGAACGCCATAGGTCGGGGCGGACCGTGCCCCCAACTGTCGAGCAGAGGGCCGATCCGTGGCTGATAGTAACGGCGAGCGCCGCACCGAACCCGAGCGTGACCGACCGCAGCTCACCGCCCTGCAGCGCAAGCTCATCGCCGGCGTAGCGCTCGGCGCTGCCGTGATCGCCCTGATCGGGTTCATCGGCTCGTACGCCGCGGTTCGCACCCTCGCGGAAGCGAAGCACTTCGGCTCGTTCGCGCTGCTCTTCCCGATCGGGCTCGACGCCGGGATTCTCGTGCTGCTCGCGCTCGATCTGCTGCTCACATGGCTGCGTATGCCGCTCGGGCTGCTGCGTCAAACCGCGTGGCTGCTGACCGTCGCGACGATCGCGTTCAACGGGGCGGCCGCGTGGCCCGACCCGATCGGCGTCGGCATGCATGCCGTGATCCCGATTCTGTTCGTGGTCGTCGTCGAGGCGGCGCGGCACGCGATCGGCATCGCCGCGGACATCAGCGCCGCGAAGCACATGGAGTCGGTACGCCTCTCGCGGTGGCTGCTCGACCCGATCTCGACGTTCCGTCTGTGGCGGCGCATGAAGCTGTGGGAACTGCGGTCGTACGAGCAGGTGATCGCCCTCGAACAGGAGCGGCTGACCGAGCGGGCTCGGCTGCGGCACCGGTACGGGCGCAGGTGGCGCAGCAAGGCGCCGTTCGAGGAAGTGCTCGCGCTGCGGCTCACCCGGTACGGGCGCCCCCTCACCCCGGTCGAGGGCGCCCTCGTCGCCGAGCCCGCCCCGGCCGCCCCCGCCCCGGCGATCGACTACGCCGGCGGGTACGACCCGGCATGGGATGAGACCGCCCCGTTCGACGACCCGGAACGGGAGGGCGCCCCGGCGATCGCCCCCGCCCCGCAGGGCGCCCCCGAGCTGCCGCCCCCGCCCCCGGCCGCCCCGGCGCAGGGCGCCCCGCAGCGCCCCGCCCCGGAACCCGAGGGCGCCCCGGCCGCCCCCGCCCCGCAGAACGAGGGCGCCCCCGAACGCCCCGCCCCCGACGACCAGGGCGCCCCGCAGGGCGGCGCACCCGACAGCGAGGGCGCCCCCGAGGAACCCGCCCCGAACCACGAGGGCGCCCCGGAGCGCCCCGCCGACGAGGACGAGACCGAGGCGCCCCGCGACGAGCAGCGGCCGCCGACCCGAGCCGAGGTGAAGAAGAAGATCAAGGCGCTGTACGCCGAGCTGAACGGCCGGCCCGGCGAGGGCGTGATCGTCAAGCTGCTGCAGTCCGAGCACGCGCTCGGCTACCCGTACAAGTCCCGTCGCCACGCGCAGAAGCTGCGCGACGAGGTCGAGGCGGACGACCCGAAGCTGCTCGAACTCGGCTCGCCCAACGTGCGGGCGCTCACCGGCACATGACGGTCTGACTGTGACCGCGACTGCAGTCACAGTCAGACCTCACCCCCCTCTGACCGGCCGATACACGCCCTCGCACCCACCCCTCGATCACAACGACCGCAGTCGCAGTGAAGGAGCAACCCCGGTGTCAGACACCGCAGCACCGCCCGCGCCCGCCGCGGCCGCGCCCGAACCGCCCGTCGAGGCGGCCGCAGCGCCGCCGCCCGTACCCACGCCCGAGCCGGCTGCCGAGGCTGCAGCCGAGCCCGCACCGCGCGCCACCCGCAGCCGCGGCGTGCCGGTCGAGCCGCTCGTGATCGGCGTCAGCAACACCTCGGCCATGGTGGCGACCGCCGCGTATCAGGCAGCCGGCCCGGCTGGACTGGCGGGCGCGGCCGCGACCGTCGTCGCCCTCGCGGCCGGGGGCGCCCTGCAGCGCCGGCGTTCCGTCCGCCGTCGTACGACCGCCGTCGCAGGGCGCACTCGGGGCGGGGCGGGCACCTCGAACCGAGGGCGTACTCGGGGCGGGGCGTCCGGGGGCGCAGGGCGGGGCGGCACCTCGGGGCGGGGCGGGGCGCCCCGTCGGGGCGGATCCCGCGGGGCGGCCGCCGGGGCGCAGGGCGGGGCGGCGCCCCGGACGCCGGGGCGGACCCGGCGGGGCGCCCTCGGTGCCCTCGGCTCACTCGGCGGTCGGGGCGCGGGGCGGCTCAAGTCGCCCCGGCTGCCCACGCCCACGAGCGGGGGCAAGCACAAGCGCCCCAAGCGGGGTGGCACCTCGCCCTCGACGTCGCCCTCGACCTCGTCGACCAGGACACGCACGCCCCGCTCGCGCAGCCTGCTCGGACGGGTACGCCCCGCCGCGAGCGCAGCCCGCCGCGGCATGGTCAACACAGGGCGCGGCATCCGTGCCACGGGGCGCGGCATCGCGCGCACTGCCCGCGGTGTCGGTCGCGTCAGTCGGTGGGCGGCCGCCCCCGCCCGCGCACTGTGGCGCAACACCGCGACGGCACGACGAGCTGCTGCTCGCCGCATCGGCCGTGCCGCGGGCGCGCTGTGGGACGGCGCCCTTTCCGGGATAGCGGGCGCCGCCTCGTTCGTGTGGAACCGCAGCGTGCGCGCCGGCCTCGCCACGCTGCGCGCCGTCTGGCAGCGCCGCCGACAGCGTCGGGCAGCTCGCCGTACAGCCGGCGGTCCGGCCATGACGGGCCCGACGGTCGCCTCGTCGCCGCCGCCCGTCGCCACATTCGTACGCCGCCCGGCGACCGCCGGCGGTTCCCGCTCGACCCACGGAGGACACGCCATGTCCGGCGGACACCACTTCCTTGCACCTGCGATGGAACTCGAACGCATCGCGACGACCTACTCGCCCGACGGCATGATGCAGGTCGGCCGCGACTTCGCCGCCCTGCCCGACTCCCTCGAACACATCGCGAACGCGATGAAGATCTCGACCGCCCGCGCCCACGCCGAGCAGCCGCTCGACCCCCGGATCATCGAGATCATGCAGGGCATCTACCGCCTGCAGATGAAGGCGAGCGAACTCGCCCGCGAGCTGCCCGGCGCGTTCCGGAAGCTGCATCACGTCGACATCGAGCGCCTGCAGAACCAGCGCACGGGCGAGCGCGAGTGGGACGTGCGCGCGAACGCCGACACCTCGCTGTGAAAGGGCAGACAGTGCAGATCGATTGGGAGTCGGGGCACGGCCCGTTCACTGCCCCGCTCAGCGCCGCCGGTTCCGCGCTCGCCGCCTCGTACGCGGCGAACGCGGCCGGCGCGTCCCCCTGGTGGGGTGTCGGCGTCGCAGGCGCCGGGCTCGTCGGCTCGCACATCGCGGGCCGGCAGTCCGGCGCCGGGCGCGGCAGTCTCGTACTCCGCGCGGCCGCATGGGTCGGCGCGGGGGCATGGTGCTCGTGGGCGCTCAACTCGGGCCCGTGGACGGTCAACTGTCTCGCCACCCTCGCGGCGGGTGCGGTCGGGCTCGGCGCCGCCATGGCGGGCAACCGTGCTGCGCGGCGGCGGGCCGAGGCGGCGGCCGCGGCCGAGGACACGGCGGCCGCGCACAGCGGGATCATGCGCGGGTACCGGGCGCTCGCCGAGCAGTGGTCGGCGCGGTTCTCGCGCGTGTGCGGGATCGAGGGCGTGCTCGTCGTCGGCGTCGAGATGTGGCCGAGCGGCGGCATGACCCTCGAAGGGCGGTTGCCCGAGGGCGGGTATACGTGGCGCGACATTCAGCGGCACCAAGACGGGTTGGCCGGCGACGCGCGGCTGCCGAACGGCTGCTCGGTCGAGATCACCGAGGGCGCCGACCGCGGCTCGTTCCTCGCGAACATCGAGACCGCGAATCAGGTCGCGGCCGGGCCGACCATGTACCCCGACGACTACTCGCCCCGCTCGCTGAACGACGGGCTGCAGCTCGGCATTCACAAGGACGGCAGCGAGGCAGCGCCGTGCATCCGACAGTTGACGGCGATCTTCACCGGCCGCAAGGGGTCGGGCAAGTCGAACCTGATGAACGTGGCGATCGCCGGGCAACTCCGCATGGTCGACGTCCTCGTGTGGGTGATCGACCTCAACGGCGGCTCGCTCGCGCTGCCGTGGCTGCGCGCGTGGGCGAAAGCCGGACGCCCCGGCCGGCCGCCGATCGATTGGGTCGCCGACACCCCCGAGAAGGTGCTCGCCATGGCCGAGGCGCTGCTGCGCATCGCTAAGGCCAGGAAGCCGGGATACGCCGACCTGCAGATCGAGGCGGACGACGACAAGATCCCGGTGTCGGCCGCCGTGCCCGGCATCATCGCGAACGCCGACGAGGTCGCCGAGCTGTACTCGGCAAAGGCGCGCAAGCACCCTACCTTGCGCAGGGCCGGCGACGTGCTGCTGCAGGTCGTCGAACTCGCGCGCGCCGTCGCGTGCAACGTGATCGCCTCGGCGCTGCGGGCAACGCAGGATGTGCTCGAAGAGCCGCAGCTCGTCGTGCAGTCCGGCCTCAAGATCGCCATGAAGTCGGACGAGCGAGAGGTCGCGTACCTGTTCGGGTGGGGCGACAAGATCTCGCCCGAGGACATGCCGACCGCCGGTACGGGTGCGATCAAGGTTCTCGACGACCCCGCGCGCGCCCTGGTCGTGTACCGCATGACGCCGAGCGAGATCGCGAAGATCGTCGTCGCGACCGCCGAGTACCGCCCCGAACTCGACGAGCTGTCCCGCCTCGCCGCGGGCGAGCCGTACGCCCGCAGGTGGGAGAACACCGACCACCTGTTCAACGGCAGCGCCGCACCCGCCGCGACCGCCGTCGCCGACCCGCCCGCCGAGCGGCCGGTACGCGAGGGCTACACCGACCCAACCGCCGATTGGGACGACCCCGAGCCGACGGCGCCCGCCTCGGTGCCGACCGGCGAGGACGCGATCGCCGACGCCGACGCCACGATGCGCCGGATCCGCGGCGAGATCGACGAGACGACCGACCGCGACCCCGACCTCGACGCCGAGGTGCGCGGCATCTTCGAGGCAAGCGGGTTCACGTACACGCCGCCCGCCGCCCTCGACGAGGCACAGCCGGCCGGCGGCGACCCGCGCAAGGCGCTCGTGTACGAGGTCGTGCTCAAGTCCGGCCCGGCCGGGATCGGGCCCGAGGCGATCCGCGAGTTCATCACCCGCCTGTACCCCGACGTCGACCCGCCGCACGCCGCCACGATCGGCCGATGGCTCGCCGCCGACCCTCGCGTGCACAAGGCCAAGTACGGCCGATACGCCGTGCTCCCCTCGGACGGAGGCACCTCGTCATGACCCGCCCCTCGCCCGCCCGCCGCCGTACCGCACGAGCCGTACGCGCAGCCGGCGACGTCCTGCGGACCGCCGCCCCCGTCGGGCCGATCGTCGTCGTGCTGTTCCACATCGACACCGTCGACGGCCCGCACCTCGCGCTGCCGCTGCTGCACCTCGTCGTCGTACTGCTCGCCGGGCTCGGCGTCGACCGGCTCGGTCTGCTGCTGCTCGGCCTCGGCCACCACATCGAACGCCACCGACCCGACACCGCGAGCTAGGACCCCGCCATGCACCCCGAACGCTCCCTCGCCCGGCCGTCGCCCCTCGACCGCACCGTGACCCCGACCCATGTCGCCTCGTACGCCGAGCAGCAGCTCGTGCCCGCCCCGCCGCCCGGCATGCGCGTGATCGGGTACGTACGGATCGACGGCATGCTGCACCCGCAGTACGGACCCGAGTACGTGCCGGTCGCGCCCGTTGCACCCCCGGCAACACCCGGACTCGACCCGCAGGCGCAACGCACTGCCGCTAAAGGCGTGTTCGCCGCCGGGGCGGGCGTGGGCGCGTACTTCGGCATGCAGGCGCTGCAGATACTCGTCGACAGCCTCGTGCAGTTCCTCGCGGCCGCCGCGGTTTGCGGGCTCGTGTGGGCGCTGCCTTCCGGCCGCCGCGGTGCGCCGACGTACAACATCACGAACAACCGCGGGTTCCTGGCAGGCTGGAAGTCGCAGAACGGCCCGAGGAAGTAGAGGACTGCCGCCATGACTCAGCTCACCTTGACCCGAGAGAGGCTCGACGAGCTGCTCGCCGACGAGTCTGTGCCTGTCGCGCATCGTGCACTGTGGGCGCTGCTGTGGGAGGGCGAGGTACGCCTCGGCGACGCCCTGTCGCTCGACGTGCGCGACGTCGAGTTCGGCGCCGGAACCGCCCGAGTCGAGTACCCGAAACGAGGCTCGGGCCCGGTGTCCGTGCCGCTCGGCGACCGCGCCGCCGGACTGCTGCGGCAGGTGATCGGCGAACGGGCGGACGGGCCGGCGCTGCAGGTTGCCGAGCAGCCGATCAGCCGTATCTCTGCTGCACGCCGCGCCCGCGAGGTCGGCGCGGGCAGCATCCACGCGTTCCGCAGCGCCGGGCAGGCAGCTCGCCGCCCCGCGCAGGGGGTGACCGGTGTCTAAGAAGATCGAACACGTACCCGCGGGCAAGTTCATGACCCTCGACGAAATCGCCGCGTTCGTCGCCGACGCGTTCGCCGCCGGGGCGACCGGCACCGACGTACCCACGGGCCGGCTGTCGTTCGGCGGGAAGCTGCAGCAACTCGTCGCGACCGTCGCCGACACCGAGTAGCGCCCCGGCCGCTGCACCTGCGCCCCGTACCGCATCCCTCGCGGTACGGGGCGCCTGCATGTCCGCGGTGGGCGACGGCACTTGACGCAGTTCTGCACGAGAATCGCGTGCGAATCGATCGCGAATCGTCGACGAATCGCACGCGGATCGATCGCGATTCTCAGACGAGTACGCAGGTCAACGCGTTGTGTCCCTGGGGGACGTTCGGGGGACTCGCGCGCGCGCGTTCCCCTCCCCTCCCCTATATAGGGGGGTGGCCGTAGAGAGAGCACCTACAGGTAGTAGCGGGCGAGCGCTCGAACCGATCTCACTCTCAACTCGCCGCCCGAACTTGACTCTGACGATCACGTGTCGCACTCTTGTCGGCAAGTCCGCCATGCCCGGACACCGAATCTTCCCGAACGCCCCGCCCTACAGCGGGGCGTTTGTCGTTCCCCCACCCGCCGGCCGGGCACCCCACCCTCGACCGGCACGGCGCCGCCTCACCCCCCGAGGCGGCGCCACCCCCACTCGCGCGGGGTGGTGACGTACAAACCATGGCGGGTTTGCTGCCCGCCCCGCGCGTGCCACCCACCGTCGGGAGGAACCGGCCACCATGCGCGTACGCCTCACCGACGGGACACACGAGGTCGAGATCAAGGCGAAGGGCTACAGCCGACGCCGCCTCGACGACGCCGAGAACGCTGCGCTGCGCATCCTCGACGCGCTGCGCAGCGAGCAGCCGACGCAGCCCGGTACGACGTTCGGGTTCACGCCCGACGCAGCCCTCGACAGCAGCGCCGAGCGAGCCGAGCCGTACGACGACGGCCGCGACCAGGACGACGAGGACGACGACGCATGAGCGGCGGGTGGGTAGGCAGCAACCGACGGGCCGAGCTGCCGCCCGACTGGTACACCGTGATCCGACCGGCCGTGCTGCAGCGCGACGAGTACCGGTGCCGCAACCGGATCGACGGCCGCGTGTGCGCTCGCCCGGCGAATCAGGTCGACCACATCGGCGACAAGCATGATCACCGGATCGTGATGCTGCAGGCGCTGTGCGCCGACTGCCACGCGGTCAAGAGCAGCAGACAGGGCAACGCCGCACGGTGGGCCGTACGCAGGCAGCGCCCGGCCGAGCGACACCCCGGTCTGATCTGACACCCCCGGTACCAAATCGCCACCCCCCGCCCCGAGTTGCACCCCCCTGACCTGCACGTATGCGCAGGTGCGTACATCGCTGCAGGTCAGAGCAGTGCAGTACGAGGCGAGCCCGAGACACTGCCCGGCCGAGGTCGGCAGCACACAGTCGAGGCTCGACGGACATGCACAAAGCTGCAGGTCAGAGCGTCGTAACTCCCGTACGCAGCGCACGATTTGCGGACCGAGGACACAAGTACCGGACGGGCGAGCAAATCACGCACGCTGCACGACGATCGCAACGCTCTGACCTGCACGTTTATGCATCGTTCAGTGGCGAGTGTGAGCACGACAGCAGCACGTCGAGCACGTACGACGAGGTGCAGACACCACTCATGCCGTAAGTCTCTGACCTGCACGTTTGTAAGGCACTGCACATAACCGCAGGTCAGGGGCATGCAACTGCCGTACGGATGGCACAGATTGCCGACCGCGACGGAACTACGACACCCGGACACGACACCCCGAGATCGCTCGCCGAGATCGACCCTCCCCCCTGGGGGGTGACTCCCTCCCCCCGCCCCCTTTGCGGCTCGGGAGGTGCTGCGGCTAAGGATCTGTACGGGTCTGGGGAAAACGGCCGCGCTGCGGGGCGCGGGCGGTCCGCTGGCGGGCGGGCAGGGATGCGGCAGGCTGATTTGATGGCGCGCGGTTGAGGGGCCGCAGATCGCCTCTCAGCCTGCCGCACTCCCCGATACGAACCTGATACATGCAGGTCAGAGCGCTAAAAGCGTACGCCGCGGTATGATGGACCCATGACGACGAGGCGCACCTGCGAGCACTGCGACGAGCCGATGCCGATCACGGCCCGGCGGCACGCGCGGTTCTGCAAGCCGGCGTGCCGAGCTGCTGCTCACCGTGCCGCCCGCTCGATCCCGGCCGAGCTGACCAGCCGGCCGCGGTGGGTGCGGCGCACCTCGCGCAAGGTACCGGTGTCCGTTGACGGCGGTACGGCGAGCAGCACCGACCCCGCGTCCTGGTCGACGTACCGCGACGCTGCCCGCTCGACGGCGGGCGCCGGGCTCGGGTTCGTCCTCGCCGCCGACGGCGTCGTCTGCCTCGACCTCGATCACTGCCTCGACGACGAGGGCGCGGTCGCGGGTTGGGCGCGCAACGTCCTCGACGCGGTCGGCGACTCGACGTGGGTCGAGGTGTCGCAGGGCGGCGACGGTCTGCACGTGTGGGGGCACGGCCGGCTGCCGGGCGACGCAGGGCGTCGGCTGCAGCTCGGCGAGGGCTCGGTCGAGGTGTACGCGACCGGCCGGTACATCGCGGTCACGGGGCGGACGTTCGGCGGCACGCCGCAGCGCCTCGGCGACCTGCAGCACGTAATCGACTCGCTGCTGTAGCGCCCCGACACGGGCGTGCTGCGGCACACCCGACACGGGAGGTACAGCCATGGGCGGCATGGGACCGGCGCCGAAGCCGGCGGGCAGGAAGGCGCGCAGGAACGCCGACGCGATCCCGCAGACCGTGCTCAGGTGGGAGCGGGCCGAGGCGCCCGAGCTGCCCGACTTTCGGATCGAGCGCGACGAGCAGCTCGTCGAGTTCGTGTGGCCCGAGCGCACCCGCGAGTGGTGGCAGATGTGGATCGACTCGCCGCAGGCCGAGCACTTCGGTTCGTCCGACTGGCAGTACCTGCTCGACACCGCCCTGATTCACGCCCGGCTGTGGCGCGGCGATCTGTCGGCGGCCGGCGAACTGCGGCTGCGCGTCGCCGCGTTCGGCGCGACGCCCGCGGACCGGGCCCGGCTGCGCATGGTGTTCGCCGAGGCGGACGGCGCCGACCAGGGTCGCGGCAGCTCGGGCGGTCCGTCCGCACGTGAGCGGTACGGGAACCTGCGAATGATGCCGGGCGGGAAGACCGACCAGGGCGACAGCACGGGCACGTAGGGGGGCGTCATGCCGTGGCGTGGCCCCGAGTACGAGGGCGAGCGTCCGACGCTCGGGTACTACGTCCTCGACTGGATGATGCAGAACCTCGCGCAGCCCGGCCGGGACGACGGCGAGCCGTTCATTCCGACGGCCGAGCAGGCTGAGTTTCTGCTGCGGTACTACGAGGTGCACCCGCTCACCGGGAAGCGCGTCATTCACCGTGCGCTGCTCAGTCGGCCGCGAGGGTGGGGCAAGAGCCCGTTCGTCGGGGCGATCGCGCTCACCGAGGCGTGCGCCGACGTCGTCGCGGACGGGTTCGACTCGTACGGCGAGCCGATCGGCCGGCCGTGGCACTCGATCCGTACGCCGCTCGTGCGTATCGCCGCGGTGACCGAGCAGCAGACCGACAACACGTGGATCCCGCTTTTGGAGATGGCGCGCGGCCGGTCGCTGTCGACCGACTACGGGCTCGACGTCCTCGACACCGTGATCTATCTGCCGCGCGGCGAGGTCTCCCCGATCACGTCGAGCGCGACGTCGACAAAGGGCGACCCCGCCTGTTTCGCGTCGCTCGACCAGACCGAGGAATGGACCGCGACGAACGGCGGCGTACGGCTCGCGAAGGTGATGCGGTTCAACGCCGCGAAGCTGGGCGGGTCGCTGATCGAGACACCGAACGCGTACACGCCGGGCGTCGGGTCGGTAGCTGAGAAGTCGGCGGCCGACTATCAGGCGATCATCGACGGCCGATCGCGGGCGCGGGGCATCCTCGCCGATCACCGCGAGGCGCCGCCCGAGACCGACATGACCGACGAGCAGTCGCTCGTCGCCGGGCTGCGGTACGCGTACGGCGACAGCAGCGATCACCCCGACGGGTGCGTGCTGCACGACCCGCCGTGCTCGCCGGGATGGTCGCCGATCGAGCGGCTCACGTCGGAATTCTGGGACACCTCGAACGAGCCGCAGGATCTGCGCGCCGACCTGTTGAACCAGATCACCCACGCCGCCGACGCGTGGCTCACCGAGCCCGAGGTGCGGGCGTCGTCCGACCTCGGCCGCTCGGTGCAGCCCGGCGACCGGATCGTGCTCGGGTTCGACGGCTCGCGGAAGCGTGCGCGCGGCGTGACCGACGCGACGGCGCTGATCGGCTGCCGGCTGTCCGACGGGCACCTGTTCACGATCGGCGTGTGGGAGCAGCCCGAGCGGCCGCAGCTCGGCCCGGACGGCGCTCCGATCGACTGGCAGGTGCCGGTCGTCGAGGTGCTCGCCGCGGTGCACGAGGCGTTCGCGACGTACGACGTCGTCGGGTTCTACGCGGACCCCGCCAAGTGGGAAAGCCACGTGGCGGATTGGGAAGCGGCGTACGGCCCGCGGCTGCAGGTGCAGGCGACCCGGAACCATCCGGTCGAGTGGTGGATGACCGGCGGCCGCTCGACGCTGATCGTGCGAGCGCTGGAGAAGTTTCACACCGCGCTCACCGAGGGCGAACTCACGCACGACGGGACGTCGGCGCTCGTACGGCATCTGTGCAACGCCCGCCGCCGGCCGAGCCGTTCGGGCCTGCAGATCGCCAAGGCTCATCCCGACAGCCCGAACAAGATCGACGCGGCGGTCGCTGCCGTGTTGGCGTGGCAGTGCCGCCTCGACGCGATCGCGAAGGGCGTCGCGGCCGAGGAAGAAGAGATGTTCGGCGGCACGTTCTGACCGACCCGAAGGGGGGCGCTGTGCTCGACGAGACTCCGGAGCTAGACAACCCGGATTACATGCTGTTGCGCCTCGGGCGTCGACTGCGTAAGCGGGTAGGACAGCTCGACGAGTGGTGGCTGTACTACCGCGGCCGGCCGCCTCTGCCGCAGTTGCCGAAGAACGCCGAGGCGGCGTTCATCGACTTTCAGCGCAAGGCGCGCACGAACTTCTGCGGACTGATCGCGGGCGCGTCGGTGCACCGGCTGCTCGCCCTCGGCGTGACCGGGCCCGACGGCGAGCCGGACGACCGGGCGTCGCGATGGTGGCAGGCGAACCGCCTCGACTCGCGGCAGAAACTCGTATGGCGCTGCTCGATGGCGCAGTCGGTCGGGTACATGCTCGTCGGACCGCATCCGACCAGGACGGAAGACAACCGTCGGCCGAGCCCGCTCATCACGCCCGAGCACCCGAGCGAGTGCGTCGTCGAGTACGACCCCGAGACCGGTGAGCCGCTCGTCGGGTTGAAGGCGTATCACAACGACATCGACGGCTACGCGTACGCCCGCGTGCTGTACGACGACCGCTCGTTCCCGTACCGCAGCACCGAGCGGTGCAGCGGCCGCCGGCTGCCGTGGGGGCCGGACTCGTGGGTGTACGTCGGCGACAGCGACGAGGGTGAGCCGCACGACCTCGGTCGGATGCCTCTCGTCGAGTTCGCCCGCATGCCGGATTTGGGCGAGGACCCCGAGCCCGAGTTCGCGTGCGTGCTGGACACGCAGGATCGCGTGAACATGGGCGTGCTGAACCGCATGGCCGCGAGCCGGTACAGCGGGTTTCGGCAGAAGTGGGTGCGCGGGCACAAGTTCGCTCGGCGCAAGGATCCCGACACCGGGCTCACTGTCGTCGAGCAGCCGTTCACGCCGGGCCCGAACACGGTATGGGTGAGCGAGGGCGAGAACGCGCAGTTCGGGCAGCTCGACGCAACCGACCTGACAGGGTTCCTCAAAGAGCACGAGTCCGACGTGCGCGACATGCTGATCTTGTCGCAGACACCCGCGTACTACTACGCGAGCGACCTGATCAACATCAGCGCCGACACGGTCTCGGCACTCGACATCATGCACGTCGCGAAGGTGCGCGAGCACATCGCCGCGTTCGGCGAGGGACTCGAAGAGGTCATGTCCCTCGCGGCCGCGCAGGCGGGTGTGTCCGAGGACTACACCGAGGCAACGGTGCGTTGGGCGAACCCGCAGTACCTGAGTCCGGCTGTGCAGGCGGACGCCGCGACCAAGCTGTCGAGCATCGGCTACCCGCTCGACGTCATCGCCGAGGATCTCGGCGAGACACCGCAGCGCGTGCGCAGGATCGCGGGCGGCGCCGCGGCGCAGAAGCTGCTCGCCGCCTCGCTGCTGCCCGCGAACCCGGCGCCGACGGCGGGCAACCTGCCCGACGACGAGGGAGCGGGTACCGGTGGGTGAGGCGCTGCAGACGGCGCTCACCGAGCGGTACGACTCCCTGTCGACGTCGCTGCGGGCGCGGGTGATTCAGTTCGTCCTCGACGCGTTCGACAGCCTCGGCGGGCACCGCGACGGCGACGCCGCGGCGTACATCGAGCAAGTGCTGCCGACCGTGCTCGCGGCGCAGGCGCAGATGGGGCAGATCACCGACGCGTACCTGTCGGCGATGATCGCCGACATGCTCGGCACCGCCGCGGCGCCGGCCGGCGTGCAACTGCCCGAGGCGCTGCGCGGCGTCGACCCGGCCGAGGTGTACACGCGCCCGTTCGTCAGCACGTGGACGGCACTCAGCAAGGGCAAGGCGTACGCGCAGGCGGTCGCCGAGGGGCGTACGCGGCTGCTGTCCATCACCGAGACCGACCTGCAGCTCGCCCGTACGCACGCCGCGCAGCAGTCCATGCAGCGAGGCGGGGCGCGGTTCTTCCGGCGCCGGCTCACCGGCACGAAGAACTGCGCGCTGTGCACGCTCGCGAGCACACAGCGGTACCGGGTCGAGAACCTCATGCCGATTCACCCCGGCTGCGACTGCAAGGTCGAGCCGCTCGTCGGCAGCAAGGATCCGGGGCACGTCATCGACGAGGCGCTGCTGCGCGAGGCGCACGACGCTGTCGCGAAAGGCACCGGGGAGTCGGACGCGGGCGGCCGCGCCCCCGACTACCGCGACGTGATCATCACCCGACAACACGGCGAGTACGGCCCGCTGCTCGCGGTCCGCCGTCACGAGTTCACCGGACCGGACGACCTCACGTAGTCGACCGGCTCGTGAATCCCGCGCCGACACGGCGCACGCACCCGCTCACCCACCCCGACACGGGAGACACCACCATGCGCACGCGCACGCTGCCCACCCTGCCCGGCATCGAATCGGAAGCCGGCTGGTCGCACCCCTACGCGGTCACCCCGTTCTCGCCCTACTGGTACGCCGACGGCGGCGACCAGGACGGCGACCAGGACGGCGACGACGATTCCGACACGGACGACGACGACGGCGACGGCGACGGCGACGAGGGCGGCGAGGGCGACGACAAGGCCGACGACAAGGCCGAGGCCGCGAAGTGGAAGGCGCTCGCGAAGAAGCACGAGGCGCGCGCGAAGGCGAACGCCGGGTCGGCGAAGGAACTCGCCCGGCTGAAGCGCGAGGGCATGAGCGAGGCCGACAAGAAGGTCGACGAGGCGGTCGCGGCCGCCGTGGCGCAGGAACGGGTGAAGTCCGGCGAGAGGGTCGCCCGCTCGGCGTTCCTCGCCGCCGCTAAGGGGCGTCTCGACAACGCGAAGGACGTCGCCGACGACGTCAACCTGCGCCGGTACGTCGACGACGAGGGCGAGGTCGACGAGGACGCGATCGCCGAACTCGTCGACCGGCTCGCCCCGAAGAAGTCCGGCAAGGACGAGAACGACGAGGACGACGACCGCGAGGGCGGGCGCGACACGCGCCGTCGCCGCGGCGGCGGATTCGACCAGGGAGCCCGCCGCGGCGGACGCAAGGGCGGCAGCAGCAAGAGCGGCGGCGTCGACGCCGGCCGCGAGCTGTACCGCGAGCTGCTCGGCAAGGGTTCCGACAAGAGCTGAAAACACGGAGGAAAGACCATGATTCTCGGTCAGACGACTGAGATGTTCGGGTCGGATGATCAGTCGTGGCTCGGGTCCGCGCACGGCACGGACTCGACCGAGACGATCTCGCTCGACACCTCGGCATTCACGAAGGCCACCCACTACCCCGACGGGTATTTCAAGTCGGGCATCCCGCTCGGCGAGATCACCGCGACGCCGGGCAAGTACGGGCCGTACGACAACGCCGCGGTTGACGGCCGGGCGACCCTCGTCGGGTTCCTGTACGCCGCGGTGAAGGCGCCCGACGTCACCACCGTTGACCCATCGGCCGCGATGCTCACGCACGGCAAGGTGCGCGCATCGCGTCTGCCCGTCGCCGTCGACGCCGCCGGTAAGACCGACGTCGCCGGCACGATCCGGTTCGTCTGAGAGGGGATGATCTGAGATGAGCTGGACTCTCGACACTGAGTTCATCGAACCGACCGAACTCACCGGCCTGATTCGTCAGGCACTCGCCGATCTGCAGGTGAACCGCTTCACGCTGTCGCGGTGGCTGCCGAACGTCGAGGTCGACGACATCGCGTACGAGTACACCAAGGGCGGCGGCGGGCTCGCCGAGACTGCGTCGTTCCGCTCGTGGGACGCCGAGTCGAAGATCGGCCGCCGCGAGGGGATCGGCAAGGTCATGGGCGAGCTGCCCCCGATCTCCGAAAAGATCCCGCTGAACGAGTACGACCGGCTGCGGCTGCGGAAGCTCGACCAGAACGACGAGCGCGTGCTGCGGCTGATCGCGCGTGACGCGCAGCGCCTCGCCCGCAACATCGGCGCGCGGTTCGAGGTCGTGCGCGGGCAGGCACTCGTCAACGCGCAGGCGCCGGTCACCGAGCTGCAGCAGACGGTCGACTTCGGCCGGTCCGCCTCGCACTCGGTCGTCGCCGCGACGCTGTGGTCGGATCACGCGAACGCGACGCCGCTCACTGACCTGCGCTCGTGGGTCAACACGTACGAGGACACGAACGGCGAGTCGCCGGCCGTGATCCTCGCGCCGAACGCGGTCGTCGAGCACTTCGCGATGTGCGAGCAGGTGATTCGGCAGGTGTTCCCGCTCGCCCCGGCGGGCACGGCGCCGATGCTGAACGCCGAGCAGGCGAACAGTGTGCTGCGTTCGCTGAATCTGCCGCCGTTCGAGGTGTACGACGCGCGCGTCAAGGTCGACGGCGTCTCGACCCGGATCACGCCGGCGAACGCGATCGCGCTGCTGCCCGAGGCGGGCGCGACGACCGCGGGGCAGCCGACCGAACTCGGGGCGACGCTGCTCGGCACGACCGCCGAGGCGCTCGAATCCGAGTACAGCCTCGTCGCGAGCGAGCAGCCCGGCGTCGTCGCGGCGACGTACAAGAGCAAGGATCCGATCCGGCTGTGGACGCACGCCGCGGCGGTCGGTCTGCCGATCCTGCGCGAGCCGAACCTGACCTTCAAGGCGCAGGTGATCGCATGAGCGGGCGGCGACTGATCGCGTACGTGCACGTCGACGGTAAGGCGTACGGGCCCGACAGCGAGGTGCCCGCCGCCGTCGCGAAGCGGATCGGCGACCACGCGTGGACCGACGCCGATTCCTCGGCCGAGGCGCCCACGCCCACGGGCGAGGGCGGCGGTACCGGCGACGAGGCACCGCCTCGTTCGGGCCGTGGCTCGGGCGTCGACGCGTGGCGTGCGTTCGCCGAGCAGCACGACGTCGAGGTCGCCGCCGACGCGAGCCGCGAGGACATCATCGCGGCCGCCGAGGCGGCCGGCGTCGTCGAGCCCGAGCAGCCGAAGGAGTAGGGCGATGGCGGCGTTCGCAACAGTCGGCGACTACACCGCGCGCGCCGCCGTCACCCTCCCCGAGGGCAGCCCGAAACGGGCGCAGGTCGAGGCGTACCTCGACGACGCGACGGCGATCATGCGGCGGCACATCCCGAGCGGGCACACGCCCGACGAGGCGACGCTGCGGGCGATCTGCGTCGCGGTCGTCCGGCGGGTCATGGCCAACCCCGGCGGGTACCGGCAGCGCACGATCGGGCAGTACTCCGAGTCGCTCGGGGAGGACGGCGGGCTGTACCTCACCGAGGACGAGATCGCCCAACTGCAGCCCGAGGACGAGACCGACCCGGACGCCGACGCGGCGTACTCGCTCGGGCTCGTCGACGAGGGGCTGCCGGGGTGGCGAACCGACCCGGCGTGCTTCGGGCGGCGGTTGCTGTGATCCCCGACGAGATGCTGCCGCACCTCGTCGACGTCGAGCACCCCGGCCGGACGACCGACCGGTACGAGAACGAGGTCGACGACTGGTCGCCGGGCGCGACGACGCACGCCGAGGTCGCCGCGTGGCTGCAGCAGAACACGGGCGCCGAGGACACCGACCAGCGGTCGGCGCAGATCGGCGAATGGCTCATGATCTGCAACCCGGTCGACACCGCCGGCGCCTCGCTCACGGTGCACGGCTCGGCACGCGTGCAGTGGGGCGAGCTGTCGTTCGAGGTGATCGGCCCACCCGGTCCGGCCTACACGCCGGCCGAGTTCCACCACTACGAGATCAGGCTCAAGAGCGTCGAGGGGTGACCGGCCGTGGCGAACAGGTTCGTACCCAACCGGCAGAACATCGCCTCGTTCCTGCGCACGCCGGAAATGCGGGCACTGATCGAGCGGAAGACGAGGGCAGTCGCCGCCGCGGCCGCCTCGGCATCCGAGGCCGGCGGGCAGTTCCGAGTCGACGTCGAGACCGGCGACCGCCGGGCCCGAGGCGCCGTGATCGGCGACTACTCGACCAACGACCCCGAGGTGTCGCGGCGGGCACTGCTGCGCGCCCTCGACGCCGCACGCGGGGTCGAGTGATGGCGGCGCCGGTCGAGTTCCCCGACGGCGTCGACATCGTGCGCCGGTACCTGCGGACGGCACTCGTCGAGCGGGGCGACGACGTACCGGTCGTCACCCGAGTACCGAGCGCGAGGCCGGCTCGGTTCGTGCGGATCGAGCGGGTCGGCGGCAGCCGGCTCGACCGAGTCACGGACCGGCCGCGGCTGGACATCCACTGTTGGGGGCCCGACGAGGGCGCCGTCGCCGACCTCGTCAAGGTCGTGCGGGCGCTCGTGTTCGCGATCCCAGGGTGGCGCGGCGCGGTGGCGTACGACGTCGTCGACGTCGGCGGGCCGGACTCGGCACCCGACCCGGTGAGCGGGCAGGAACGCAGCTCGTTCGCCGTCGAGGTGTCCCTGCGCGGCCGCGCCCTCGCCGCCCCCTGATCACGCGCTCACCCGCCAACCCTGACCACTCGCCCCCGGACCGCTCGACGGCCGGGGGTTTTCCCATGGAGGGACACAGCATGTCCACACCGACCCCGGTGTCGCTCGAAACCGGGCTGCACACCGAGTACATCCGCAAGCAGCTCGTACAGGCCGTGTTCGCCGCCGACTACTCGGCATCGGCGGTCACCGCTCCGTTCACCGAGGCCGACGGCACCCTCGCGACGATCCCCGCCGGGTACGTGCCGGTCGGCTACACCACCGACGACGGGCTCACGTTCACGTCCGACCTCTCGATGTCCGACGTCACCTCGTCGCAGTCCGTCGAGCCGACCCGATCGGACGTCGAATCGGACGTGCTGTCGGCGCAGTTCGCGCCACAGGAGACGAACGCGGCGACCGTCGCCCTGTTCGAGGGACTGCCGCTGTCGGGTACCGGCGCGCTGCCCGCCATGGGTACCGCGTGGCAGTGGGACCGGGCGGGCAGCCCGGCGAACCCGTTCCGCCGGCTGCTGTTCATCGGGCTCGACTACGGCGACGACGGCGGAGAGATCTACGTCGTCAAGTTCTTCCCGCGCGCCCGGCTCACCTCGAAGGACGACGAGCAGTGGGCGCGCAGCACGGAGACGCAGCGCCCGGTCACCTTCAACGCCTACCGCGACTCGGTCGTCGGCACGTCGTGCCGCAACTGGGTCGACGGGCCGGGGTGGCGCTCCCTCGCCGCATAGCGGCACCCCCTGATCGGGCGGGGGGCGGCGGTTCTGGGTGAGCCCCGACCGCCCCTCGCCCTCACATGCTCACCCGCAGCTCACCCGAGAGAGAGACACGATCATGAGCAAGCCCGGCAAGGCGCGGTACCGGCTGGAGACCGTCAAGCGCTCGTACGTCGACGCGGTCGGCGGCGAGCGGGTCGAGTTCGAGGTCGGGCCCGAAGAGGCGCCCGCCGTGTTCAGCTTCCCGCATCCGATCTTCACGCCCGACGACGTGCAGCAGGATCTCAACGAGGCGAAGGGCGACGAGGCCGGCGCGCGCATCCTGCTCGGCGACCAGTTCGACGAGTTCCTCGCGGCCGGCGGCGACGTCAACAGCGTGATGCTGCTGTACGTCGGCATCCGCAATGAGGCGCAGGACAAGGTGCAGAAGGTGCGCCCTACGAAGGGGTAGGCGACGGCGACGACGTCGTCGAGACCTACTCGTACACCGTCCTCGACGTCCTCGGCGAGCACCCCGAGGCCGTCGAGGCGGATCTCGCCCACCACTACCCCGATTACGGGCCGGGCGGTCCGCTCGCCGCCTACTGGCGAGGCGAGATAACGCTGCGGCTGCTGCGCGTCCTGGTCGAGAACCTTCCTCCCGACGGGGCGACCGCCCGCGCGAACAACGGGCACGCGTGGCGGCAGCTCGACTACGCGGCGGCCGACACGCGCGATCTGCTCGCGCTGCTGCTGACGGCGTTCGTCAACGCCAACCGCGACCCGAAGAAGGGCGGCAGTGCGCTGCCGTGGCCCAAACCGTCGTGGCGGCCGGGCGACCCGGTGCCCGACGAGGCGCAGGCCGACCAGGACAAGGCGCGCGCGAAAGCGGCGTACGAGCACATCCTCGCGCAGACCAAGGGGGAATGACGCATGCCGGTCGAGGTCGGCGTCGGGTACGTGTCCGTCGTGCCCGAGGCACGCGGGTTCGGCCGGCTGCTCAATCAGCAGATCAGCGGCGAGTCCGCGCGGGCCGGCACCTCGGCCGGGCAGGACGCCGGGCAGGGGTTCCTCGGCGGCATCGGCGGCGCCCTGAAAAAGGGTGTCGTCGGCGTCGCCGCCGGGGCGGGCGTGCTGTTCGCCGCCGGGTTCGCCGAGGCGGTCGCGCAGGACAAGAGCAACGCGAAGTTGGGCGCGCAGCTCGGGCTCACCGAGAAAGAGTCGGCGCGCGCCGGGAAGATCGCGGGCTCGGTGTACTCCAAGGGGTACGGCGAGTCGATCGACCAAGTGAACGACTCGCTCAAGGCGCTCGCGCAGAACGGCGTCGCCTCGATCAACGCCCCGAAGAAGGAAATCGCCGGGCTCAGCAAGGCGGCGCTGAACCTCGCCGAGACGTTCGACGCCGACGTCGGCGAGTCGACAAAGGCGGTCGGGCAGCTCATCCGGACCGGGCTCGTCAAGAACGGCAAGGAAGGGTTCGACCTACTCACGGCCGGGTTCCAGTCGGGCGCCGATAAGGCCGGCGACCTGATCGACACGGTCAACGAGTACTCGACGCAATGGCGCAAGGCTGGTCTGTCCGGCTCGACCGCGATCGGTCTGATCAATCAGGGGTTGCAGGCGGGTGCCCGCGACGGCGACCTCGTCGCCGACAGCATCAAAGAGTTCTCGATCCGGGCGGTCGACGGCAGCAAGACGTCGGCGGCCGGGTTCAAGATGCTCGGGCTCAACGCCGACGACATGGCGGCGAAGTTCGCCAAGGGTGGCAAGTCCGCGAACGGCGTGCTCGACCTCACCCTCGACCGGCTGCGCGGGATCAAGGATCCGGTTCTGCAGTCGCAGGCGGCGGTCGCGCTCTTCGGAACGCAGAGCGAGGATCTCGGGCAGGCGTTGTTCGCGCTCGACCCGAGCAAGGCGGCCGACGGGCTCGGCAAGGTCGGCGGCGCGGCCGACAAGATGGGCAAGACCCTGCACAACACCGCCGCGAATCAGATCGAGGTGTTCAAGCGGCAGGCGCTGCAGGGGCTCGCCAACTTCGCGGACAAGTACGCGCTGCCCGCGCTCAAGTCGTTCGGCACGTTCCTGAACGACTACGTGCTGCCGCCCGCGCAGACGGTCGGCGGCGCCCTCGTGAACGTCCTCGTGCCCGCCGCGAAGGGTGTCGGCGACGCGTTCGCCGGCGGCGTGCAGTGGGTCAAGGAATACGGCGCGTGGCTCATCCCGCTCGGCGTCGCGATCGGCGGCGTCGCCGTCGTGGCCGGCGCGTCCACGATCGCCACGTGGGGCATGACTGCCGCGTTCTCGATCTATCGCGGCGTGATCCTCGCGGCGACGGCGGTCACCCGCGGGTGGGCCGTGGCGCAGGGCATCTTGAACGCGGTCATGTCGGCGAACCCCGTCGGTTTGATCGTCGTCGGGATCCTCGCGCTCGTCGCCGCCGCGATCGTCGCGTACAACAAGGTGACTTGGTTCCGGACCGCGGTGCAAGCGGCATGGTCCGGGATAAAAGCCGGCTGGGATCTGCTGTGGAACGGCGCGCTCAAGCCAGGGTTCGAGTACCTCAAGATCGGACTGCAGGCGATCGGCACGGCCGCGGTGTGGCTGTGGTCGACGGTCCTGTCGCCGGTTTTCTCGGCGATCGCGACCGCGGGCAAGGTGCTGTTCACCGTCCTCGCCGTCATCGTGATTGCGCCGCTCGTGATCGCGTTCAAGGCGCTCGGCGCGATCGCTGGGTGGCTGTGGAACAACGCGATCGGCCCGGCGTTCCGCGGGATCGTCGCGCTCGCCTCGTGGTGGTGGGCCGGCGTCAAGGTCTATTTCGGGTTCGTCAAGGCCGGTCTGTCCGCCCTCGGCGCCGCCGCCTCGTGGCTGTGGAACAAGGCGATCGCCCCGGCGTTCCGCGGGATCGTGACGCTCGCCTCGTGGTGGTGGAGCGGGGTCAAGATCTATTTCGAGTACGTCAAGACAGGGCTGCGCGCCGTCGGTTCGGTCGGCACGTGGCTGTACCGCAACGCGATCAAGCCGGCGTTCGACGGGATCGGTTCGGTCGCGTCGTGGCTGTATAACAACGCGCTCAAGCCGCAGTTCGACAGGATCAAGAGCGCCGTACGGCTGGTCGGCGACGCGTTCGGCAAGGCGAAGGACGCGATCGGCACGGCGTTCGGAAAGATCAAGTCGCTCACGAAAACACCCGTCAACTTTGTAATTGAATGGGTGTATACGAAGGGCATTAAAGCGGTCTGGGATAAGGTCGCCGGTTTTGTCGGTCTCGGCAAGCTGCCGGCCGCTCCGAAGCTGCTCGCCGAGGGCGGCCGCACTCACGGCGGCGTTCCCGGTAGGGACTCGATCCCGGCGCTCATGATGGCCGACGAGTTCGTCGTCAAGCGCTCGTCGGCCCGCAAGGTCGGGTTCAGCACCCTGCAGTACATCAACCAGTACGGCGAGCTGCCGGTACAGAAGTTCGCCGGCGGCGGCGTCGTCGACACGCTCAAAGGTTGGGGCGGGTCGGCAGTCGACTGGACAGTCGACAAGGCGAAGAAGGTCGGCGGCGTCGTGATGGACGGCGTCGACTTCCTGTCGAACCCCGGCAAGCTGTGGGACAAGGCGACCAAGTTCATCCGCGACAAGATCGCGAAGATCGGGCAGAGCAAGGTCGCGCAGATGATCGGGAAGGTCCCGATCAAGATGCTCACGGGCCTGAAAGACAAGGTCGTCAACGCCGCGACGAGCATGTTCGGCGGCTCGTCGGGCGACGTCGGCGGCTCGGGCGTCAAGCGCTGGTCGGGCGTTGTCCTGCAGGCGCTCAAGCTCGTCGGGCAACCGTCGAGTCTGCTCGGGACCACCCTGCGCAGGATGAACCAAGAGAGCGGCGGTAACCCGCGCGCCATCAACAATTGGGACATCAACGCGAAGAACGGCGTTCCGTCGAAGGGCCTGATGCAGGTCATCGACCCGACGTTCAACGCGTACGCCGGGAAGCTGCGCGGCCGCGGCGTGTGGGATCCGCTCGCCAACGTGTACGCCTCGATGCGGTACGCGCTGTCGAGGTACGGCTCGCTCGCCTCGGCGTACAACCGCCCCGGCGGGTACGCAGGCGGCGGCCGCCCCCGGCCGGGCGAGGTCGCATGGGTCGGCGAGAACGGGCCCGAGCTGCTGCAGTTCGGCGGCGGGCAGACCGTGCTCGATCACGACTCGTCGATCACAGCGGTCGGCGCCGCGATGGTGCGGACCATGGCCCGGAGCCTGCAGCAGCCGGTACCGGCCGCCGCGGCGGTGCGGGCGGCGCTGCCGTCCGGCGGTGGGCAGACGGCCGTCGACTCGGGCCACACGTACAACATCTATCCGCGCACGCTCGACATGACCGTGCGCGATCTGGAGCTGCTGCAGCGGCGACAGGATGCGCTCGCTCGGGTGGGGAGGCCGCGTTAAATGCCGCTGATCACCGCACCGGTTGTCACCCCGCCCCCCACGGGCGGGGGCGGCAGTACGCCGGTCCCCCTACCCGAGATCGGGTTCGCGACAGCCACGTACACCGACCCGACCGGCAAGGTATGGCCGCTGAACGACGAGGCGGCCGGCTGGTTCACACTCGCCGACGGCGTGTCCGGGCTCGGCGCGACACCGTACGAGTTGACCACCGATGCGCACCCGCGGGGCGGCGCGCGGCTGCGGTACGCCAGTGCGCAGCCGAGGGCGATCGTGTGGCCGCTGTACGTCTACGGCGAGACGCACGTCGAGTTCATCGGCCGATGGCGCGCGCTCGCGACCGCGTTCACGCGCACCCTGCGCGAAGGACCGGACGGTAAGCGCACGCCGGGATGGTTGGAGATCGCCCGGCCGGACGGCACGCGGCGGCGGATCGCCGTCTACTACCGCGAGGGGTTCGAGGGGCGCGGCTCGAAGGGGTCCGGGATCGTCTCGGACGCCGCAGCGATCTCGCTGTGGTGTGAAGACCCTTACTGGGTCGACCCGGTCGAGGTCGCCGTGCACCGGGAAACCGGCAGCCTGAGTTCGTTCTTCACGCCGTACCCGACGATCTCGTCGTCGCAGGTGCTCGGCGAGACCGAGGTCACGAACCCCGGCGACGTGATCGTGTGGCCGAAGTGGACCGTCACCGGTCCCGCGAGCCTGATCACGTTCACGCACGAGGGCACCGGCGAGTCGTTCTCGGTCGACCCGACGGCGGTCGGGCACGGCAACCTGCTCGCCGGCCAGCAAGTCACGATCTCTACGGACCCGCCGACCGTGCGCTACCAGGACGGTTCGAACTGGGTCGGTGCGCTCGACTGGCCGAGCGCCGTTCTGTGGGGGCTCGCCCCCGGCAAGAACCCGGTCACGTTCCTGTTGAACGGCTCGGGCCCCGGCAGCGCCGTCGATCTGCGGTTCAACCCGAGGTACGAGACAGCCTGAACCGAAGGGAGCGGCGGAACCGGTGGCCGTGCAACTGCTCATCACCGACAAGAACCTCGACGTGCAGGGCGACCCGCTCGACGGCTGGACGAACCTCGACGCGACGAAGAAGTTCAACGAGCCAGGCTCGGGCTCGGTCGACCTACCGGCGCGGCCGGACATCATGGCTCAACTGCAGCCCGGCAACCGGCTCGTGCTCATACGGGACGGCGCGGTGTGGATGTCCGGCCCGCTGGAGATCCCCGCCGATTTCTCGTGGTCGGTCACCGAGTCGCCGGGCTCGGGACGGGTCACCGTCAGTTTCTCCGACGACCTCGCCATCGTGGCCGGATACATCACGTGGCCCACCCCGGCGAACGCGTGGACGGCGCAGCTCGCCAACACGTACCGGCAGATCGCCAGCACGAACGCCGAGACGATCATTCGGGCCCTGGTCAATGAGAACTGCGGTCCGGGCGCCCGCGCCGAGCGGCGCATCGCGAACTTCGCGCTCGACAGCGTCGCCGGCGTGGGCGCCTCGACCACCGTCAAGACGCGGTTCGAGGCGCTGCTCGACACCTGCAGGCGCATCGCCGTCGACGGCGGCGCGATCGGGTTTCGCACGCGGCAGTCGGCGACGCAGATTCTGTTCGGCTGCTATCAGCCGCGCGATCTGACGGCGACGGCGCGGTTCAGTATCGGTCTGGGCAACCTGCGCTCGATCCAAGTGAAGCAGTCCGCGCCGGACGTCACGCACGCACTGATCGCCGGTACCGAACCGGAGACCGGCACGACGGGGCGCGTGTACGTGCAGGCTGCCGACGCTGCAGCGGCTGCGTCCTGGTGGCGCGTCGAGAAGTACGTCGACGGCTCGGCGGAGAACGACACGAACGGGGAACTGACGCAGGCCGGTAAGGAAGAGATCGCCGGCGGCGCCGCACCGGTCGAACTCGCCACGGTCACGGTTGACACCGAGGATCTCAAGGCCGGCCGCGACTTCGATCTCGGCGACAGGGTCACCGTCGCTCTTCCGTACGGCGTCGAGATCGCGAACCTTGTGCGCTCCATCCACCTGCAGGCGACCCCCAACTCGGGCGAGTACGTGACGACGCTGATCGGCTCGCCGGAAGCGACGACCGATCCCGCGATGGTCAAAGCCCTGCGCACGCTCGGCCGCCGACTCGGCCGGCTCGAAACCCGATAAGGAGGCTTCCGCGTGGCTCAAGACTCATGGCCGAGTCCGGCCCACAACGACAGGGCGGTCACTGACACCGAGTACGAGAAGATCGCCGCCCGTTTCAGCGGCGACGGCGTGTACGGGGAACCCGGCGACGCCGCCGTCGTGACGCCCGGTACCGGCCTGTCTGTGAACCTGCGCGCCAACGTCTACGCCTCGGTGCGCGGGCACGCGTGGACGTCCGGCACGTCAACGCTGAACCTGCCGGTCACCGCGAACAGCAGCGGGTCGACGAGGGTCGACCGGGTCGTGCTGCGGCTGGACCGGTCCGACTGGACTGTGCGCGCCGTCGTCAAGGCGGGCGCTCCCGGCGGCGGCGCCCCCGCCCTCACGCAGAACACGGGCGACACGGGCACGTTCGAGGTGCCGCTCGGGAACGTCAGTCTCGTGTCCGGGGCGAACTCGGTCACCGTCGCCCGTAACGAGCTGTACGTCGGCGTCCGCATCCGGCCGTGCACCTCGTCGACCAGGAACCCGAACCCGGCGCCGGGCGAGATGTGTTTCGAGACGAACACCGGGCGCGTGCGGGTGTGGACCGGCGACTCTTGGGCCGGTTTGTTCGACGACTCGGGCGTGATCGGCATCAATTCCCCGCTGTCCGCGTGGACTATCGGCACCGAGAGCGTGTTGCAGAAGCGCAACGGCAACGTGCACTTGCGCCTCGGCAGCTTCCAGCGCGCGGCCGGCACGCTCGCGGGCGGCGACGAGTCCCGACTGCCCGTGCTGATCCCGGCCGCCTACCGGCATCCCAACCGCGACCAGTACGCCATTTGCTACACGACCGGCGTCGAGATCAGTCGCCTGACCATCTACTCGGCCGCAACGGACCGCCCCGGTCAAGTGTGGCTGTCGCAGCATCCGAGCATCGCGAAGGGTGAATACGTGCTTCCCGGATCCGGCATTAGTTGGGTGGTGGACTGATCATGGCTCGCCACGAGTTCGGCGCAGGCATCGGCGACTTTGTCGTGCGCCCTTCCGACGGTCTGTGGGGTGTCGCCGCCGGCTCGGTCGTCACCTTCTACGACCAGTCGACCGGCGGCACGCCGTACGCCGATCTGCTCGACGCAGGCAGCACGCCGATCACGACGGTCACGACCGACGAGTACGGGTTCCTGCCTCGGTTCTTCGGGCCCGACGGCGTCGAGGGCATGTGGGCCGACGCAGGCGGCAGCACGCGCGCGTGGATCGAGGCGCACAACATCGGCACCGCCGAGGCGGCGGCCGGCTCTGTACGGGACTGGCTGAACGTCCGCGACTTCGGCGCGATCGGCGACAACGCTGCGGACGACACCGCCGCGATTCAGGCAGCGCTCGCCGCGGCGCCGATGGGCGGCATCGTCTATCTGCCGGCCGGCGCCTACCGGACGAGTGAGCCGCTCACGATCCCGCCCGCGGTCACCCTGCAGGGCACGCACACGAACCTCATGACTGTGCCCGGATTGACCGACCCGCCGTGCTACCTCAAGCCGCTCGCGTCGTTCGAGGGCGAGGCGGTTATCGAACTCGTCGACGCCGCGACCGGTGGGTACTCGACGATCAGCGCCGAGCACCGCATCTTGAACGTGATGATCGACGGTCGCGATCTGCCCGTGGGATCCGGGGTCGACGGGCTGTCCGCGAAGGGGAACATTCAGAACGTCGGGCTGCGCGACTTCACCGTGCGGCAGTGCAGCGGGAACGGCATCTACTGCGGCGAGAACGAGGGAATCAACCCGTACTCGTGGCGCCTGCACCGCGTGATGCTCGACAACAACGCCGGGCACGGTCTGTCGGTGCAGATCATGACCGACCTCACGATGATCGACTGTCAGGCGATCGGCAACTTCGCGAACGGGTTCAACATCATCAACGCCGCGAACTCGCACGCGATCGGCTGCCGCGCCGAGTGGAACGGGAACAACGGCTATCACCTGACCGGCGATTGGGCGACCGGCACCGGCTCGGGCGGCATGCTGCTGTCGGGCTGCTCGACGGACCGGAACGGGTTCAACGGCGTGTTGGTCGACGCGGTCGGGAACGCCCCGCTGCAGATCGAGAACCTGCTCACCCGCCGCGACGGCCGCAACGGCGGATTGGGCGGCGGTGCGTACGCCGGGCTCAAGGTGGACACGGCCGGGGTGCCGGTCATCGTGGGCATGCTCACCTGCTATCCGGGCACTGACGACAACGGCACGCAGGCCAACTCTCCGCAGTACGGCGTGCGCGTCGAGGATTCGGCGTACGTGTCGGTCGCCTCGGGTTTCCTGCACGCCGACGCTGCAGGCTGGTCGGACGGCGGCGGTAACGCGGTACTGCGCCGCGGGCTGAACATCGCCGAGCGCACCGGCACGACCGCGGCGCCGGTCAACGTGTTCGCCCCGCCGAGCGACGTCGCCGGGAACCTGAACGTCGGCGGGTACGCCGCCGTCGCGTCCGGGCAGTCCGGCGGCGTGTGGAACATCTGGGACGGCACGCCGAAGGCACTGAACCTCGGCTCGGCCGGCGGCGGTGTCGCGATCAAGGAAGGCGCAGGCGCCCGCATGGGCGTCTCGACCCTCGTCGCAGGAACGGTCACCGTGGCGAACGCGTCCGTGACCGCGAACACCCGCGTCGCGCCGTTCCGGCAGGCGGGCGGCGGCGCCCTCGGGCACCTGTCGGTCACGAAGAACCCCGGCGTCGGTTTCACGATCACGTCGAGCAGCAACACCGAAACGTCCGTCGTGGCGTGGGTGCTGTTCGAGCCCGCGTAACCCGACGCCGCCGCACCTCACGCTCGCCCCTCGCCGACACGGCAGGGGCATTTTTCATGCCCAGGAAGGGGCTCACCCATGGGTGACACAGACCGGCCGATCCCCGAGCGGCTCGGCGATCAGGAAGAGCAGGCGCAGCACCTCGTGCGGACCGGCAACGGCCCGACCGTCGACGACGAGCAGGCGCTGCTCGCGCAGGTGCACGGCGCCCCGGACATGGCCGGGTTCTACACCGGCCCCGAGACCGTCGGCGACGAGGCGGTCGAGGACGTCGACGGCGTCGACCAGGACGCAACCGCCGAGGGCGACGACACCGCGAAGGGGGGCGCGTCCGCATGAGCGTCGACGGCATGATCAGGGCGGTCGAGCGGTGGATCGGTACCGGCGAGCCGAACGCGATACAGACGTGGTACCGGCAGAGGAACGGCTCGGCGTACGCCTACAACTTCCCATGGTGCAACGCCACGATCACCCGCGCCGCGGTCGAGTCGGGCGAGTACGAGGCGGTGTGCTTCGGCACCGACTACGCGTACACCGTGGCGCACGCGCAGCGCTTCAAGTCGGCCGGGCAGTGGCACGCCGGCGCGAAGGGGATCAAGCGCGGTGACATCGTGTTCTTCGACTGGTCGGGCACGAACGAGATCGGGAAGATCGATCACGTCGGCATCGTGACCTCGGTGTCGGGCAGCCTCGTCTACACGATCGAGGGCAACACCGCGAACATCTGCGCGCGCAGGGTGCGGACCGAGGCGGACATCGCCGGGTACGGCCGTCCCAAGTACAAGGCGGCGAGCAGCAGCTCGGGGTCGGCGACGTCCTCGTCGACGTACACCGTCAAGGCCGGCGACACCCTCGGCGAGATCGCCGCCGCGCACAAGACGACCGTCAAGGTTCTCGCCGGCCTGAACGGGATCAAGGACGTCGACAAACTCGCCGCGGGCAAGGAACTCAAGCTGCCCGCGGGCACGTCGACGAAGAAGGTTGTCAGCCTCGCCAAGCTCGTGAAGGCGTTCAAGACGGACCCGCCGAAGAGCGGCACACCGGTCTCGTACGCCGCCGTCGAGTACGTCGAGGGCGCCCTCGTGTCCGAGGGACTGCTCGCGAAGCAGTACGCCGACGGGCACGCCGGAACGGCCACGAAGAGCGCGTACGCGCTGCTGCAGCGCCGCTACGGATACAGCGGCGCCGACGCCGACGGGCTGCCCGGCATGACGTCGCTCAAGCGGCTCGGCGCGGCGCACGGGTTCACCGTCGTCGCCTGACCTCAACTCCCCGAAGTAGCACACACAGTGATCGGATCGGGTGGAGCTCCACCCGGTCCGGTCACTGACCGTCAACATTCGATCGTCAGAAACGGATCCGCTATGCCTACTGGTCTGTTCGTCTCGTTCATGAGAACCGCCGTGCCGTACCTCGTCGGGCTGCTGCTCGCCCTGGTCGCACGCGCCGGGTTCGACATCGACTCGACCACCGTCACGGCCGCCGTGACAGTCGCGGCCGGCATCGCGTACTACCTCGTGTTCAGGCTGCTCGAACTGCTCGGCGAGCGGCTGTCGGGCACATTCCTGCAGAACCTCGCGGGTGTGTTCCTCGGGTGGGCGCGGCCGCCGGCCTATCCCAGGTTCGAGGCGCTCGAACCGGTCGACGGCGCGCGGTACCTCGGCGGCGACTCGACGAGCGGGTGACACCGGCCTTACGGCCCCGGTCACACCCCACTGCACAACCCGGAGGTAGCGCGTGGACGCTGCGACGCTCAGCGCGGTCGGCGTGATCGTCGTCGGGCTCGCGGCGGCCGCCGCTGCACTGATCGGACACCGCGGGGCGAACGCTGCCTCGCAGTCCGGCGCCGTGCTCGGCGGGTACTCGACGCTCGTCGACAACCTGCAGGAAGAGCGAGACAAGCTCGCGCGGCAGATCTCCGAGAACGATGTGAAGCTCGCCGCGGCGTACGCCGAACTCGCCAGTGAGCGCGCCGACAAAGCGGCGCTGCAGGGGCAGATCACGGCGCTCACGAGCGAGAACAGGCAGCTACGCGACCGGATCGTCGAGCTTGGAGGGCAACCCACGTGACGCGACGTCATGCTCAGCCGATCCTCGCGCAGCGTTGGCGGTCGCTCGCGGTCGCCGCCGTGCTGCTCGTGCTGTCGGGTGCGGTTGTCCTCGTGTGGCTCCGCATCGACGCCGAGTCGTCCGCCCGTAGGGAGGCGATCGCCGAGGCGAACCTGCGCGGCGACGCGGTGACGACGCTCGCCGGCGACGTGCGGGTGCTGCGCGAGCAGATCAAGGCCGAGGGAAAGACGCCGGCCGCGCCGGACCCGGCGCGGGCGGTTGAGGATCTACCGCGGCGGGCCGAGGTGCCGGTACCGATCCCCGGTCCGGCCGGTCCTCGCGGACCGCAGGGCGAGCCCGGCAAGGCGGCGCCCACGATCACCCCGGCGCCCGGAGCAACCGGCCCGCAGGGCGATCCCGGCGACACGGTCACCGGTCCGCAGGGGCCGGTCGGTCCTACTGGACCCGCCGGCCCACCCGGTCCCGACGGACCGGCCGGGCAAGACGGGCAGAACGGCGAGGACGGAACAGACGGACGCGACGGGCAGACGTGCCCGGACGGGTACAGCCTGCAGGCGCCGTCATGGGATCCCGACGCCCTCGTCTGCAGGCGCGACGGCGCCCCGCAGCCGAGCGACCCGTCGCCGGACCCGAACCCGTCGTCGTCGCTGCTCGGGCTGCCCGCCGAGCGACGCCGCATCGCATGACAGCACTGCGCCCCTGTCTGGCCTCACGGCCGGGCAGGGGCGCTTTTGTGCGTTCGTCGGCCCCCGTCGCAGGGCGCGGCGGGGGCCGGGTGAGTGCTCCCCGAAGGGGCGATTCCCAGTATGACCGACGCGCAGCAACCCGTCACGGCCGTACGCTGGTTGACGAGTGCTCTACGCCCATCAAGGGGAATCCATGATCAATCCATCTGTCATGACGACCGGGGAGCGGATCAGGTACTACCGCGTCAAGGCCGGCAAGTCGCAGGCTGCGCTCGCTGGTCTCGTCGGTCGTTCCGAGGACTGGCTCAGCAAGGTCGAGCGCAACGTGATCGGTATCGACTCGCTGTCCATGCTCATCCGGCTCGCCCGCGAACTGAACCTCGACAACGTCGCCGACCTCGTCGGATCGGCGATCGACCTAAGCCTCGTCGGCGGACCCGAGCACCCCTCGGTACCCGCCATCCGACGAGCGCTGAACGCCCCACCGTCGCACCTCGGGCTCGGACTGCCCGGCGACCCGTACACCGCGCAGCAGCTCGGCGAGCGCGTCGTCGAAACGTGGGGCATCTACGAGACCGAGACCGAGCGGTACGCCCCCGTCGGCGGCATGCTGCCCGGACTGCTCGCCGAGGCGTACGCCACGCTGCGCGCGACGAGCGGCGAGGCAGAACTCGACGCGACCCGCGCACTCGTGTCTCTGCTGCACCTGCATCAGGTGTTCCTACGGCGCGTGGGCGAGCGCAAGCTGTCGCTGCGCGCCGCCGACCGGGCGATGCAGATCGCCGACGACACGGGCGACCCCGCCCTGATCGCCGCCTCGGCATGGAACGTGTGCGGCATCCTCACGTCGAGCGGCGAAGTCGCCGACTCGCTCGACCTCGCGCGCAGCACGATCGGGCACTGCCGGCCCGGCGACGACGCCACCCCCGAGCACCTCTCGGCGTACGGCGCGCTGCACCTCGCCGCGGTCATCGCCGCCGTGCGTGACAGCAAGGCGCCGACGGCGTGGGATCTGCTGACGCAGGCGAACGAGGTCGCGCGGCGCCTCGGCGTCGACCGGAACGACTTTCACACCTCGTTCGGGCCGACCAACGTGAGCATGCACGGCGTGCACCTCGCGGCCGAAGAGGGCGACGCGTCCGAGGCGTTGCGCCTTGCCGACGACGTCGAGGTGCCCGCGCCGGGCGGCGTGCTGCCGCTCGAACGCACGACGCGGTACCTCGTCGAGGTGATGCACGCGCACCGGCTGACCGGCGACGACTTCGGCACGCTCTACATGCTCAAACAGATCATGGAAGCGTCACCCGAAGAGATCCGGTACTTCCCGCTCGTGCGCGAGGCTGTGCAGACGCTCTTGAAGCGCCCGCGGCCGCAGATGCGGCAAGACCTGCACCGCATCGCCGAGCACGTCGGCGTGCTCGCGTAGCTCGAACAGGCGGGCGGTCGGCGTGAGTTGACACCCGGAACAAGAGGCGACCCGGAAGAATGTTCCGGGTCGCCTCTCTGTTTCCCTTCTACCGTCCGTGTCATGACGACGACTCAGCGAGTTCGGCGAGGGAGTGTCGGCGTGACCGCGAACCCCTCGCAGGGCGTACGCATCGACCGCAGCGGACCGTTACGGCGCACAGCAGCCGGACGCGTCGCGATCCCGCTCACCGTAGGCAAGAACGGCGACCGAGTCGGCGAGGGCGACCTCGTACTGACCTATGACGACGCCGCACTGTTGCACGCCGAACTCGGGCGACTGCTCGTCGAGTCGATCCCCCCGACTACTCCCGAGCGGAGCGAGTGACGTGACTACGAATGACGCGCTGCCGCAGAGCGCACCGACAGCACGCAGCACACAGGACCACATCCGCCGAGCGCACCTCGCCGAGGCAGCCGGCGGGTTCGACGGGTTCGTGTCCCTCGACTGGATCAGGGACAGCGGCGCGAGTGTGACGCAGACCCTCGCACTGTGGGATCAGGGGCAGCTCGCCGAGCTGCCCACGGGCCGCGGGTGGGACGTCGTCCGCATGGAACGGTCGCGCGGGTGGCGCACGGTCACCGCGCTGCGCACTGCGGGCGTCGAGGTCGGACCCGTGCTGCACACCGAGGCGCACGTCGAGGTGCTCGTGCCGCTCGGCTCGGCCGCCGAGTGGGACCAGGACGACGCGACCGTCGTCGCCGAGGGCGAGCTGCTGCGGGTGCCGCCACCCGCCGTCGTCGTCCCGCACACGCTGAACGCCCGCTCGTGGATCGTGCCGCCGGGCACCTCGCTCACGGACGGCACGGCGCTGTACGAGGCGTTCGCGGCCGCCGGGGCGAGCATGGCCATGGACGGCACCCGATGACCACCGAGGCGCCGGTCGCCGAGGCTGTACCCCTCTCGACGCTCATGTCGGTCAACGTGCGCACGTGGGTCGAGGAGACAGACGACGGCGTGCTGATCCCCTGCCTGATGCTCACCTATCAGGCACCGCAGTTCGACGACGTCGACCCGGCCGCCGTCGAGGCCACCATGCGACAGGTGGCGCAGTCGCTCGGCGCCCGCCGGTCCGGCGAGCCGGTACCCAACGTCGGCATGCGGCTGACCCTGCGCCGCGGCGTGGCGCTGCTCTGGTTCCGAGAGACCGGCTACGCGCTCAAGGTGCAGCACCCCAGATGGGTGCGCGCGGTCGAAGGGTGCGGCTGCACGCTGCTCGCGGTCGGGATCGACGAGCTGTCGCAAGTCGCCACGCTCGCCGAGGTCGACGAGTACCGGAATCACGCGCGCGAGACCGGCCGCCTGTTCTTCGCCCTCGCCGACGTGGGTCGCGCCGTCGGGGGTGCCTCGTGACAACGGCACCGGCCCGGCCGGACGTCGTCCCGTTCATCGCGGCATGGAGCGGCGAGCAGCGGCACACCCGCAGGGTTGTGTACTCGGCTCGGGGCGGCATCGCGTTCGTTGACGAGGCGCCCGAGGATCGCGACCAATTCGGCGTGCTGTGGAACGGCCGCGCCCTCGCGCAGGGCGTCGGCCGCCCGCGGTACGGCGAGGTGCACCCCGAGCGACAGCGCGTGGCGATGCAGTACCTCATGTGTCAGGTGTGCGGGATGCCGGCGAGCCGCGACAGCCGCGGCGTGCTGTGGCTGGTCGAGGATCACCGGGGCGACTGGGACCGGTGGCCCGAGAACCTGATGACGACGCACCCGCCGCTCTGCCTGCCGTGCGCGGGTAAGGCAGTCGTACAGTGCCCGCACCTCGTCGACAGCAGTGTCGCCCTACGGGTCCGCGAGAGCGACGTGTGCGCGGTGTACGGGCGCATCTGGTCGCAGTCGGCGTTCGGGCACCCGGTGCGCACTGCGAATAAGGACGTCGTCGCCTACGGCACGCAGGCCGCGCGGTGGGTGCTCGCCGGGCAGCTCGTGCGGTCCCTGCACGGCTGCACGCTCGTCGACCTGCAGCGCGAACTCGCGCGCTCCCGATGACAGGGTCGCCCGGCGGTCGACGCTCCCCCGACGTCCCGCCGGGCGATCCGCTCAACATTCGAATGCAGGTTCGAATTTTGACCTGTGTTTGGCATATGCAACGATCAGGGGATCACCCTCACGCGCCGGTTAGCGATGGTTAACCGGCGCCCCCATGCGGGTGCGGTAGGTCCCTCACGCGCGAGGCCCGTTCCGTCCCAAGCACGGAGCCGCACCCTGACCGCCCCGGACGCCCGTACAGTGGCGACCGGGGCGGGCTCAGTTCAGCCGCTCGGATCGCGTCAAAGTCCCAAGAATCTCAGGCCAAGCGCCTTTCTTTAGTGTGGTCTGAGGCGACCTGCATAAACGCAGGTGAGCACATCGCTAAACCTCGCACACCTTCTAAGCGCTTGGCCGCAGGTTCGAGTCCTGCCGGGGGCGCTCTGCCCATGTAATGTTTCCGCCCTCCCTTCGGAGGGCGTTTTTGCTGGTCAGGGACATTTTAGTGGGCGCGGTGGCGTAAGGCCGGGCCGACGCTCTGGTGGCGAGGGCGGCAGTCCGGATGGGAACGGATCCACACGGGTTTTGGCGGGTGTACTTCCCGAAGACTTCCCGAAGTTCTGGGTACGGTCTCGCTGCCAGGAGAGGCTGGCGGGAGTCGCCGGGGGCCTTCGATGCGCTGCTGGAGCGCGGCGAGCAGGCCTGATCCATCGGGCGTACGTTGCGAGCAGGACCGACACGCTGTTGCCGACCCACCCGGAAACCTCGCGGGCGGGACGCCATGGTTGAGCCAGGTGGTCAGACAGGCCGCGAAGGTCGTATACGCGCTTGCCGGTCGGAGAGCTGTACTTGTGCTCGGGCAGGACGGCCTTGCGGGCCTTGTCCCGGACACGCCGCAAGACCGACCCCGCAGGCCGCCTTTGTCCCCGGGGAAGAGAAGGCTGCCGGGCTTCAGACCGTCCGCCTTGATCAGTGGGGCGGCCGGCGGCCCGTTGCTGACCTTCGTCGCGCGCCCGGACTCCGATCCTCCTGCCTCGGAGCCATTCCACGGGGGTCCGTCTTGGACGGAACGGTGATCAGCGGCGGTTCCGTGCGACGAGCCCGAATGTGGTGGCAGGAGCGAATCGTTCCCCCAGCGCCTGCAGCACTCCTGACTGCGTCGACCAGTAACGTTCCAGCTCCACATCGTGAAACACCGGTGCCAGGAGCCCCTGCAGGGCCACCTCGTCCACTCCCTGCCGGACGACGTGGTACTCCGACATATCCGCCTCGTTCGTCTCGTCGTAGCGGCCGCGCAGGCGGCGCACCCTGGTGGCCAGGCCACGGCGCAGTTCACCCTGGCCGAGCCTCCAAAGAAGATAAGCGCCGTGATCCAGGTTCATGGAAAGTCCCGACCTGCGCGGATACCACAAGGGGTCCTGAATGCTGAAGAAAACACCGCCGGGAACAATACGTTGAACGAGATGTTCGACGGCACCCAGGTAGTCCGGGATATGGTGAAGTACAGAGATGCACACCACGGCGTCGAGCGACTCCGGGCGGAAGATCGCCTTTCCTTCAGGGTCATGAATGACGGTGACGTGCGGATTGTTCCGGAAACGGTGCCGAAGAACCGCCGCGCTGGGGGCGCTCATCTCCGTCACCTCGACCTTCGCCCCGGCCGCCACCAGATGGTCGGTGAAGGTTCCATGCCCGGCGCCGACCTCGAGGACCCGGCACTGGCCATTCCGTTCGATGACCTTACCCACCAGGTTGTGCACGCCCGAGACCACTCGCTCGCGGATATGGTGATGCCGGATATGTGGAGAACCTTTCACATAATCATGACCATCTCCGTGGGCGCGTTCTTGAAGGTGCCCAATTGTGGACCTACTCAAGGTTTCAGTCATGCCGGGACAGTATTCCGGAGACTGTCTTCACGGCCGGCTCCACGGAGATCGGGAAGCGTAATTCACACATCCGGCCGCAAGTATTCCGCACCAACCCTTTGAGGCCGGACTCTCCGCGGTGGTGACAATTCGCTTACGGTACTGGAGGCTCGCACGGGAGATCATGACAAGGTCAGCCGTATGTTGCCGTGAGCACGCGGCCGGCTGCTGCACCAGCTGCGGCGGTACAACAGCCGGAAAACGCGCTCCGCGGGCCGTCGGCCCTACGCGTCGCCTCCGCGGCGGCCAGTCAACAGCCGCGCCCAGTACAAGGCGGTGAGGGCTACGAATCGGGTGTTGCCCACCGCGTAGCGCACGAACATGCGGCGCGGCTCCTGGACCAGCCGGTGGAACCACTCAAGGCCGGCGCGCCGCATCCACCGCGGTGCCCTGCTGCGGAGTCCCGCCACCACGTCGAAGGATCCGCCGACACCGACCACCAGGGCACAGCCCAGGTCCTTCTGCCGGCGGGCGAGGAAGTACTCCTTGCGCGGACTCGGCACGGCGAGGAACAGGACGTCCGGGCGGGCCTCGCGCACGGCCGCCACCACCCGCGGCTCCTCGGCCTCGTCCCAGTAGCCGTCCCGGTATCCGATGACCTCGACGCCCTGCCCGGCGGCGATGCGCGCGGTCTCCTCGACCACGGCCGGTTCGGCGCCCAGGAGGTACACGCGGTATCCGTTGCGTGCGGCGCTGCGCCACAGCGCCAGCATGAAGTCGATGCCCGCGACCCGCTCGGGCAGCGGGCTTCCCAGGAGGCGGCCCGCCCACACAACCGACTGCCCGTCGGCGTTGACGAGCGAGCACGAGCGGATGATCCGGGCCAGTTCCGGGTCGTCGTGGGCCTGGACGATCTTGGCGGCGTTCAGCACGACGTGCTGGTGGGAGCGGCCGTCCGCGATCAGTGCCTCGGCGGCCGCCACCGACTCGTGAAGGGTGAGTGGGTGGACGGGCAGCCCGCACACCGTCACGGGCGGGCGGGGGCCCATCGGCCTTGTCGACCCGTGGTGTTCCGGCGGTTCGGGTGTGGACACGCTGTCTCTCCGTTCACCCCCCATTCCCATTACCGCCACTCAGAAATTCGTGTCCCGCCAGATCCGTGAGAACGTATCCCTGACCGTGTCCGGATCGTAGAGCGGGCGGAGTTCTTCCCAGGCCTTCTGTTGCCGATGCCGGACACCGTCGATATCGGCCATGCACAGCGTCAGGAAATCGGTGACCGATTCGACGGTGCTGTCGATCTGCTCCACACAATCCCGACTGAACAGTTCCGCGCTGCCGGGCGACCATGTCGCGGCCACGGCGCAGCCCACCTGAAGGCCTTCGAGCAGCACGAAGGGAAGTCCTTCTGCCCATCGAGCGGGCAGGACGAAGACATCGATCCCGGACCAGAACGAATGAACCTCCTCCGGTGCCAGTACGCCGAGGTCCTCGTCCACGCACGACATGTAATGAGGTGGTACGTCACTGCGCATTCCTGCGACCGAGAACTCCACGAGGGCGCCTGTTCGTTTCAATCCCGCCACCGCATCGCAGACGATGTCGAAGCCTTTACTCCTGTGCATCGTCCCCAACCAGCCGACGCGCAAGCGTCCACCGGAATCCGATGGACGGGTCGAGACGGCGCCCGTGGGCGCGGGATTTCTCATCACTTGCACGGATGCGACTCGGCAACCGGACGCCCTGATATCTTCCGCCACGTTCTCACTGAGTACCAACCAATGACTGCCCCCGAGCGCCTTTCTCAGAAACGGGTTCGAGCGCAGTCGCGCGGGAAGTTGAGAGCCGTGGAGATGCATCACGGGGGCGCAGCGGAATGCCCTGGCGAGCAGGGTGATGACGGCGTCGCGCAGGAGCGGCAGGCCCCACTGGGAGATCGGGAGATAGATCGCGCTCGGTGACATCACCGTCAGCGCACGGGCGCAACGCACAACGGCGCCCACCGTCGCGGCCGCCCCAGCCAGCCAGGTCGCCTTGAACTTCATGGATCCGGTGCGGTCCGCGGAAAGGGAGACGACTGCGACGACCCGGCAGCACGACTCCACGACCGGCGTGAAGAATTCCGCGGCTCGCCCCATTCCACCCAAGATCGCACTGTGTCTCAAAACAAGGACTCTCGGCAATGAAGTCGTGGAAGGACTTCCCTTGCGAATCGGGAACACTGTCCTTCTCCTGTGCATCAACAATGGCGCCTGCGGTGAAAAGCGGATTTTCGGAATGATGACGCTCGCCCTCTGCCCCTCGTGGTCATCTTCGCCGGAGGGCGGTTCTTCGGTAAAGACCTCACCATGAGATCACCCGTCCCATGAGGAGTCCAGGACGACACGGAGTTGCTGCACTGTCCATTTATTCATAAAAATTCCCGACCGAATCCGCTGGGGAATCGTGACCATGATCCGCCGAGTTGGGACTGCCCGCGTGGTAGGACAGAGCGGGACGACGGAAGGAGACGTCATGGGCACGTTGGGTGTGGACTCCGCACTGCTCGGGCTTTTGTTTTCTGCCGCCTGTGTCGGCGTCCTGCTCCTTGTGTCTGCATTTCGGAGGGTGGCGGTCTGGGCGCTGTGGGGAGCAGCTCTGGCACCTTTGTTCCTGTTCGGCAAGGACTATGCGACGGTAGGTCTCGATCCGGTCTACCTTCTGGATGTCCTGGTCGTACTCGCGCTCCTTGCCGGTTCTCCGGTCTGGGCTTCACGAGCCCTTTCGGAGTCTCGCCTGCGGGGATACCGAATGTGTGCCATTCTGCTGGCCCTCGCCGCTGCCCAGGCAGTAGTCCGTGGTGTGGCACAGGGCTATCCGGGCGCGATGAAGGGTTGCATCCTCGGGCTGTATCCCCTTTTCGCCTGGGCCGCCGCGACATGGTTTCTCACGCAGCCCGTAGAGGAGTTCCTCCGGAGGAGATGGCTCCTGTACCTGCCGACCACGGGCGCGCTCCTGATGATGGTGCTGGGCCGGTTGATCATTCCTGCCGCCGTGGGGCTGTACCTGGCGATCGCCGGAGCCTTCGGCATGGTCCTGCGCAAGAGAGGGGATAGCCGGCTGCTTCTGTGGACGCTGATCGGAGCCGCCTGCCTCACGGCGGCAGCCGACAAGCGCGGACCGCTGCTTGCGGTGGGTGCGGCGATTGCCGCGACCACACTGGCCAGCCGGGCGTGTCGCCGTAGAACGGTCCAATGGCCCGCGCTGACCTGGAGCTTCCTCATCGTGGGGCTGGTGGCTGTGATCAGCGTGTCGGTGGCGCACCGGCAGCCTTCGGACCTGCCGGTCGTCGGTGGGCTGGTAAGCCGGATGCAGGCAAGTGAGAGCGATGCCGACAGCGAGGCGGCCAACAATGTGGAACTGCGCTACGCCATGTGGCGCACGGCACTTGATGTCGCACGGTCCGAGCCCCTCCTCGGCGCCGGAGCGGGCCGCCCGATCGCGGTCGTGTTCCAGGGTGCGGAGCTCGACAGGGCCGCGTCGGGCCCCCACAACTCCTTCGTCGGGTACGTCTACTACCTGGGCTGGCTGGCGGGCACCGCATTCGCGCTGCTGATCGTGGCGACGTTGTGGCGCACGTGGCGGGCGCGCTCCCATCCTGTTGCGTCCGCCTGGTTCGGGGCGACGGTCGGTGTCTGCTGTATCGCCTTCACGAACGTGGCCTTCGAGACCACGTACATCGGTCTGCCGTCATGGCTGGTCGTGGCGTGTGCCTTCGCCCTCGTCGGTGTTCCGCGTACCGCGGTGCCGGCCGGGGACACCGGCTCGGCGCCCCTCAGACGGCAGAGCAGCCCGGGCATCGCTCTTACTCCGCCGCTCTCCGGCATCGGGCCGTCGGTCGCCACCGCCCATCGGTCCTGGCGGCGGTGACCGGTGCTCGCCCCGGATGCCGACCCGCCGCCGCGCCCGGAGGACTGGCGCTGCGCTGTCCACTCGGCCGTGCGATCGGCCGTTGAGGAGTATCCGATGCACGAAACACAAACCCAGGGCTTGCGGTCCGCCGGTCCGCGCGGCGACCGGAAGGACGGTCCGCCCGGGGACGCAGTCGCGAGCCGGGACTGGGCTCGCCCCGCGGGAACTTCTCTCCGGGGACCCGTGCCGGGCGAGGATGCTGGATCTGCCTTTCCCGTCCGGTCGTTCGCCCTCGTCGTCGGATGCGGAGCGCCGCGCCATGTATGCACGTCCGGCGGGCGCGACGTGAGGTCCACGGCGGTCGCCCGGGACCGCGGTCGTGGATACGCATGTGCTCGGCGGCGCGTCCGGTCCGAGAGTCCGGACGGCCCATGACGCGGAAGGGGACGGAAGGCATCTCCGCCTCGCGCGTCCCGGCGTCGCTCCGCGGAGAGGCCTCGCTGGCTCTTCTCGGCGTGATGGGCGGAGCGATCACCGCGCTTCTGGGGTCACTCCTGGTGGCGCGGCTGCTCGCGCCGACCGAGCGGGGCCACTACGCGTCCATTGTGGTGTTCACGACTCTTGCCCTGACGTGCCTTGAGATGGGCGGTGAGGTGGGGGTCCTCAGAGGCCTCGCGGACGTGCGGACGGAAGGGGCGTCTTTCGCTGCCGGTTACCTCGCCTGGACGCTCCTGGCCACCGCGGCGGTGGCCACCGCCGCGGTCGCGGTGGGCGGTTGGACGCCCCCCTGGCTGCAGCCGTCGTGGCTTCTTCCGCCCTGTGCCACCGCCGCCGTCTACGGCGGACTGGTGTTCAGGCTGACGACCGGGATGCTGGTGAGCAGCGGTTGGCTGGGTCGGTTGATCGTGGCACGGACCCTCGGGAACTGTGGACCTGTCCTCGGCTGTCTCCTCTGCGTTCCCCTCGGGCTCATGTCGGCTCTGGAGGTGGCCACGGTGTCGCTCGTCGCGCAGGCGGTGGTGAACTCCTTCCTCCTCCGCCTCTCATGTTCCGGAAGACCGCTGCTCCCGTCCGCCGGGCACGGACGGGGGAGGGCGGCGTGGCACCGGAACATGGCTCTCGTCTGGTGCCGGGGGAACGTGGATCTCCATGTCCTCAACGGGTCCACCTACGTCCTGCAGCGTTCCGACCAGATGGCGCTCTCCGTCGTCGGGGCGGACGGGACCCTCGGGATCTACGCCATCGCCACCAATGTCTCCGAGGTCGTCGGCTATCTCCCCGCAGCGCTCTTTCCTCTCGTCTCGCGGGGGCGGCCGGGCCACCCGGTCGAGTTGCGCAGGATCCTGATGCTGGTCGCCGTCTGCGTCGGGGCCTTCACCCCGTTGGCCTACTTCGCCCTGCCCCTTCTCTACGGTGAGGCCTACCGGGCCGCGCAGCCCGCGGTCCTCCTCCTGGTACCGGCCACTGCTGTCCTGGCGGTGGGGCGCCTCTACCAGGGCGTTGAGCTTCGTGACACCGGACGACGCAGGCACTTGGCGGTGATCGCCGTGGCAGCCGCGGCGACCGAGTTCGCCGCCGTGTCCCTGTTCGGCGGGGCGGGGCCTGCGGCAGCCGCCCTCGCCTGCGCGGCAGGTTACGCCGTCTTCACCGTGTGGATCGCGCTGTCCCGCACGACGACGTCGTCCCGGGGCGCACGGCCCGCGAGGGACACCGTGCCGGTGCAGGGCGGTCTACCGGCCAGGGACGTGGTCGACGGCGGGAAGGGCTGAGCCCGGCGTCCGTGCGCCGGAGCGGGTCGGGACACTCAGTTCCGGGGGCGGGCCAGCAACTCGACGAAGGGCGCATCGGGCCGGCAGGCGGCGAAGTTGTACCCCCGGGTCGGTTCGACCTTCACCGCGGCAATCTCCCGGATGGTCAGCGGGCGGGGTCTGCCCGGTGACATGACCACCATCCCCATGTCCAGGAGATGACGGCTGACCTTGCAGGTGGGGTCCAGGCCGTGGTCCTCGAACAGGAAGACGACATCGCGTTCGGCGAGGGTCTCCTTCGCGCCTTCGACGGCCGGGATCTCCGCGCCTTCCACATCCAGCTTGACCACGACGGGTCCGCTCAGTCCGGCGCAGTGGCGCCGCAGGAGCGTGTCGATGGTCACCGATGCGACGTCAAACGACCGCCAGCCGTTCCGGCCCGCATCCGCGTCTCTTTCGCAAACGGACGCCGCCGCGTGGCACAGATGGTGGCCGACGATGGAGAGCGAGGCGTCGTCCTGTCCCCAGAGGGCGGCGTGGACGGCGTCGACTCCCCCGCCGTTCAGGGCGATGTTGTCTGTCAGCCGGTGGAAGGTCTCCGGGCTCGCCTCCACCGCCACGACGCGTCGGGCCCGATGGCGGGTCAGCACCGACCAGAAGCCGATGTTGGCGCCACAGTCCAGGAAGATCGTCTCGGGTGTGAGCACCCTGTCGAGCATGTCCCTGATCTCCGGCTCATAGGCGAAACCGGGATCCAGCAGCTTCGTCCAGTAGCCGTCGTCGAGGTACACGCGCAGTCGTGAGCCCTCGCCGATAAGGACGGTGACCCGGTTGTCCCTGTCGAAGTGCTTGGACAACATCCATGTCAGGCGCTGGACACCCCGATGGCCGACCGGCCTGGCGGCTCGTGCAAGCAGTTGAACGGCGGCTGCCTGGAGACGGGCCCCCGCGCCCCCGTGAACCGTGACCTTGAGCGGTCTCACGCGGTCCGTATGGCATTCCGTCCTCTTGCTTGCGTCGTTTTTGCATGTATCGGCCTCAATGCGACTCATACGCGAAACGTATCCGCGGGCAGGATCACGGTTACTGGAGATGTGGGGGCGCACGCATTCGATTCACACTTTCGGCGGGATAAGCCGTTTTTATTACAGCGGCGAGCCCATCACAGTGATAATCCTCGTTGCATCAAGTAAAGCCCCATGTCAAGCGGCCGGTCGTCAAACGCAAACCTTGCGCCCAGGGTTAAAGTGACCACCGCTAACGCGGACGACGAGTGTTCAAGTCGCTTCACCTCCCAAAGGGGCAGCCTGCCTGTGCCGGTCAAGAGTTATCGGACACTTCACGGAATCCGTGGTGTTGCGGCCCTGTGTATTGTCCTCCTGCACTCTCCGCGGCTGTTCGGATCGGCGCCGGTCTTCCTGGCACTGGCTGTCGATCTTTTCTTCGCGCTGAGTGGCTTTGTGCTGGCCCATGCCTACGAGGATCGTCTCCGCCGCGGGATGACCCCTCTGGCGTTCCTGCGTCAGCGCTGGGCGCGGCTGTACCCTCTCTATGGCATGGGATTTCTCTTGGGCGTCGCGCATGCGGCATTGTGCATCACATACAATTCACCCACGGAACATTGGAGCTGGGCGGAGCTGTTCATCACCGTTCCGTTTGCGGCATTCATGCTTCCCGCGCCGATGGGTCAGGGGCTGTTCCCTCTCAATGGACCGATGTGGTCGATCTTCTTCGAGCTGCTCGCGAACCTTCTCTGGGTTACTTTCTGGCGGCCGCTGCAATCGGTTAAGATTCTTTTCGGTACGGTTCTGGTGTGCGGCGGACTTTACGTCTGTGCCTTGATGTACATCGAAGCCCCGGCGCTGGGCCTTACTTGGACAACCTTTCCCGGGGGGCTGGCGCGGGTGGGTTACTCCTTCGGCGCGGGCCTGCTGGTCCACCGTCTCAAGGACAAGCTGCGCACGCCGAAGATTCCACCGTTGATGTTGATGGGCGTGCTGCCGGTCATGGCGCTCTTCAGCCCCGGTCCGATCGTGCAACTGCTGTCTGTGCTGCTGGTGTTTCCGCTTATTGTCCTGCTCGGCGCGAGGAACGAGCCGCGGGCTGCCACCCAGGGCATCTACGAATCATTGGGCAAAGCGTCCTACTGTGTGTACGTACTGCACCGCCCGCTGGCAGCCCTTCTGTATGCGGCCGTCCTGCAGTTTGCCGGATGGCGGCTCGAAGCCATTGCTCCATGGGGCGGACTGCTCTTCCTGGCCGGGCTGGTAGCAGGAAGCCTCGTCCTCACGGACGTGTTCGAAACACCGGCACGACGGTGGCTGACTCGCCGTCTGACCAGAAAGAGCGAGGAGCCACTGCGCATCCCGGTCCCCCGTGGTCTGCCCCGTGATCGCGTCGGGGAGGACTGCCCGACAGCCGCACAGGCACAGGCTTCGGAACGCTCCATGTGAAGGACGCCTCACAGCGGCCGTCCCACACCGCCCGGCGCTGGGCCGGCGGTGGCCGACGGCGCAGGACGCCGAGCCGCCGACCCTTCCACCTGCGCTTCGCGGGCCCGGAGGGGAACGATGTGCCATGACTAGGTCCGGTCAGGGAGACGAGCCTCCAGCGGGCGCGGAGGGGTTCCTCGCGGGTCCGTCTCCTGAGCGGAGACGCCGCTCAGCGGCGGTTCCGTGCGAAGAGCCCGAATGTGGTGGCAGGAGCGAATCGTTCCCCCAGCGCCTGCAGCACTCCTGACTGCGTCGACCAGTAACGTTCCAGCTCCACATCGTGAAACACCGGTGCCAGGAGCCCCTGCAGGGCCACCTCGTCCACTCCCTGCCGGACGACGTGGTACTCCGACATATCCGCCTCGTTCGTCTCGTCGTAGCGGCCGCGCAGGCGGCGCACCCTGGTGGCCAGGCCACGGCGCAGTTCACCCTGGCCGAGCCTCCAAAGAAGATAAGCGCCGTGATCCAGGTTCATGGAAAGTCCCGACCTGCGCGGATACCACAAGGGGTCCTGAATGCTGAAGAAAACACCGCCGGGAACAATACGTTGAACGAGATGTTCGACGGCACCCAGGTAGTCCGGGATATGGTGAAGTACAGAGATGCACACCACGGCGTCGAGCGACTCCGGGCGGAAGATCGCCTTTCCTTCAGGGTCATGAATGACGGTGACGTGCGGATTGTTCCGGAAACGGTGCCGAAGAACCGCCGCGCTGGGGGCGCTCATCTCCGTCACCTCGACCTTCGCCCCGGCCGCCACCAGATGGTCGGTGAAGGTTCCATGCCCGGCGCCGACCTCGAGGACCCGGCACTGGCCATTCCGTTCGATGACCTTACCCACCAGGTTGTGCACGCCCGAGACCACTCGCTCGCGGATATGGTGATGCCGGATATGCGGAGAACCTTTCACATAATCATGACCATCTCCGTGGGCGCGTTCTTGAAGGTGCCCAATTGTGGACCTACTCAAGGTTTCAGTCATGCCGGGACAATATTCCGCTAGTAACCTTCATGGCCCGGCCCCCCGTGCTCGGGAAACGTAATTCACACGTCCGGCCGTAACATGCGTCCGTCGGCACGGCGCGCTTGTCAGGCGACGAGTGTCCTCCCGGTCCATTCTGTGAGGTGCCTCCTGAGTTTTCGCCGGACCGCAATCGACCGGTTCCCTGTGCACCCCCCGAAAGGAAATTCTCCCGGTGTTTTCCACTGTCTGCGTCGTCGGCCTCGGCTACATCGGCCTCCCCACCGCCGCCGCCCTCGCCACCCACGGCATCGACGTCGTCGGTGTCGACGTCAACCCCGCCACCGTCGAACTCATCAACGCCGGCCGTGCCCCCTTCGTCGAACCGGATCTGGCGGTGGCCGTCAGCGGGGCTGTGGCCATGGGCCGGCTGCGGGCGACCGGCGCGCCCGAGCCCGCCGACGCCTTCATCATCGCCGTCCCCACCCCGCTCCAGGAGGACCGCACGGCGGACCTGTCGTACGTGCGCAGCGCCGCGGCCTCGGTGGCCGAGGTGCTCAAAGCCGGTGACCTCGTCATCCTCGAGTCGACCTCACCACCCGGCACCACCGTCGAGTTGTCCCGGTGGCTGGGCAAGCACCGGCCCGACCTGACCTTCCCGCACGACGTGGGCGACGCGCCCGACGTGCGGGTCGCCCACTGCCCCGAACGCGTCCTGCCGGGCCGGACGATGATCGAGATCGTGACGAACGACCGTGTCGTCGGCGGCGTGGGCGAAGGCTGCGCCGACCGGGCACGCGCGCTCTACGAGGTGTTCGCCAAGGGGGAATGCCTGCTCACCGACGCCACCACGGCGGAGATGGCGAAGCTCAGCGAGAACGCGTTCCGAGACGTCAACATCGCCTTTGCGAACGAACTGTCCATGGTCTGCGACCACCTCGGCATCGACGCGGGCGACGTCATCGCCCTGGCCAACCGTCACCCGCGAGTCGACATCCTGCGCCCGGGGCCGGGCGTGGGCGGGCACTGCATCGCCATTGATCCCTGGTTCATCGTCGGCACCGCGCCCCGGCAGTCGCGTCTCATCCGGCTCGCCCGCGAGGTCAACGACGAGCGGCCCGACTATGTGCTCGGCGAGGTCGTCCGGACGGCCGGCAGGTTCAAGGACCCGGTGATCGCCTGCCTCGGTCTCGCCTTCAAGGCGAACATCGACGACCTCCGGGAGAGCCCCGCCCTGCACATCGTCACACAGCTGGCCGAGCGTCAGCTGGGCCGGCTGCTGGTCGCGGAACCGCACATCAGGGAACTGCCGGAGTCACTGGCGCAAACGGGCGTGGCCGAACTCGTCGACGTCACCACCGCGGTGCGGGACGCCGATGTCGTCGTGCTGCTCGTGGACCACGATGCCTTCCGCGGTGTCAAACGCACCGCGCTGCGCGGCAAGGCCGTCTTCGACACCCGCGGCATCTGGAGCTGACGCCAGGTCACCCGCGGAGTCCGGCGCGTCGCCGAACTCCGCGGGGCGCCCGCACAGGCCCATCCAGTGCCCGATCGCCCGTACGGTACGGTCCGCGGCGCGCCCGTCGCCGTACGGGTTCACCGCCTTCGCCATGGCCGCGTACGCCCCACGGTCGTGCAGCAGCAACCGCACCTGCTTCACGATGTGCTCACGGTCGGTTCCCACCAGGCGGCTCGTTCCGGCCCGGAGGGCCTCCGGGCGCTCCGTGGTGTCCCGTATGACCAGCACGGGCTTGCCGAGGCCCGGCCCCTCCTCCTGGACGCCCCCGCTGTCGGTCAGGATGATGTGCGCACGGTTCATCAGCCGGGCGAACGCCCCGTAGGCCAGCGGTTCCGTCAGGCGGATGCTGCCGATGTGGGCGACCTGGGGCAGGATCGCCGCCCGTACGACCGGATTGGGGTGCAGCGGGAGCACGATGAGGAGGTCGGGCTCGGCACGCGCCAGATCGGCGAGGGCACCGCCGATGGACTCCATTCCGCCTCCCCACGACTCCCGGCGATGGGCCGTCACCAGCAGGACCCGGCGGGCCGTGTCGTCGAGGTCGGCCAGGGCCGGGTCCTCGTAGTGCGCCTTGCGCCCGACCGCCCAGAGCAGGGCGTCGATGACCGTGTTCCCGGTGACCACGACGGACGACGGGTGGACGCCGTCCCGCAGCAGGTTGTCCCGCGCGTGAGGGGTGGGCGCCAGATGCAGGGACGCCAGCTGGGTCGCGAGCCGGCGGTTGATCTCCTCGGGGAAGGGCGAGTACCGGTCGCCGGTACGCAGTCCCGCCTCCAGGTGGACCACGGGGACCTGGCTGTAGAAGGCGGCGAGGGCCCCGGCGAACGCGGTCGTGGTGTCCCCCTGGACCAGCACCGCCTCCGGGCGCTCGTGCCGCAGCAGCGGGCACAGCCCGTCGAGGACACGCACGGTGATGTCGGCGAGGGACTGGCGCTCGCTGAGGATGTCCAGATCGTGGTCGGCTCGGATGCCGAACAACGCGTGGACCTGGTCGAGCAGTCCGCGGTGCTGGGCGGTCACCGTCACTGTCGGCCGGAATATCGGGGACCGGTGGAGTGCCTCGATGACCGGGGCCATTTTGATGGCCTCCGGTCTCGTTCCGTAGACGACCATCAGTCGCTTCACTCGAATTCTCCTTCCGAGCGGGCACCGGACCGCTGCCGGGGCGGCACCCACCGGTGGCCGTAGTTCCCGGAGCAAAAGAAGCGCTCGCCGGGCACCAGAGAATCGGTATTCCGTGACAACACCCATCATGCCGGAGGCATGTTCACCCGGCCGTATGGAGATGTTCGTCCGTCTGGTCCGTTCCGGGAGAGAAGCGCATGTGCCGGTGATTTGCCCTCCCTACAGTGCGCTGGGCCGCGATCCCTCCCCGTAAAGGCAGGAAATGAAAACAGTCCTCCTGTCCCCGCGCACCGGCGCCATCACGGTGGGAGAAATTCCCGCCCCCGAAGCAGCCGCCGGTGTGGTGGTGATCCGCAACGACTGGTCGCTCATCAGCGCAGGTACGGAACGGGCCACCGTCTCGACCGGCGCGCAGAGCCTGCTCGGCAAGGCACGGCAGCGGCCCGAGCAGGTGGCGCAGGTGCTCGACAGCGTGAAGCGAACGGGCCTCGTCGAGACCTACCGGACGGTCCAGGACCGACTGGACCGTCCGGTGCAGCTCGGGTACTCCTGCGCGGGCACCGTCCTGCGGACCGGCGAGGGGGCCGACGACATCCGCCCCGGGATGCGGGTGGCTGCCGCCGGGGCCCGCTACGCGTCGCACGCGGAGATCGTCGCCGTGCCCCGTAACCTTGTCGTCCCCGTGCCGGACGGCGTGGACACCCAATGGGCCGCCTTCGCCACGGTCGGCGCGATCGCGCTTCAGGGCATCCACCAGGCCGAGGTGGTGCCGGGCTCACGGATCGCCGTCATCGGCCTCGGCCTGGTCGGCCAGATCACGCTCCAACTGCTGCGCGCCTACGGATACGACGGGGTGGGTGTCGATCCCGACCCCGCCATGGTGGCGCTCGCCGAGTCGGCGGGTCTGGTGGCCTTCCCGCGGAAGGCGGACGGCCTGCCCGGCGCCGTCTCCCGGCACTGGGCAGGCGCCGACGCGGACGCGGTGCTCATCACCGCCGCCACGTCCAGTTCCGACCCCGTCGAGTTCGCCGGCCTCCTCGCCCGTGACCGCGCCACCGTGGTGGTCGTCGGTGACGTAAACGTCGCACCGCCGCGGTCGTCGTACTACCACAAGGAATTGACGATCCGTTATGCGCGGTCCTACGGCCCCGGCCGGTACGACGCCCGCTTCGAGGAGGACGGCCATCCGTACCCGGAGGGCTATGTCCCATGGACAGAACGGCGCAACCTCGCCGAGGTGCTGCGGCTCCTGGCGACGGGCGCGGTGGACTTCGCCCGGCTCAAGCCGCGGGTCTTCCCCGTCGAGGACGCGGCCGAGGCGTACGAGGCGCTGAAGCCGTCGACCGCCGGACGCAGCGTCGCCCTGCTGCTGCGCTACTCCGCAACCGCGCAGCTCCCGTCCCGGCCGGCTCCGGACGCGGGCTGCCGCACCTGGACCGCCCCCAGCGGCATCTTGCGGCTCGCGGCGATCGGCGCGGGCAACTTCGCCACGAGGACGCTCTTCCCCGAGCTGGAACGGGAACCCGGTGTCGCGTTCTCCTGGGTCGCCGGCGGACGGGGGCTGTCCGCCGCGCACCAGGGCCGGCGGTGGGGTTTTCGTACCGTGGCCGAGAGCGTCGACACCGGCCTCGCCTCGGGTGACGCGGACTGCGTGATGGTGCTCAGCCGCCATGACAGCCACGGCCAGTACGCGGCGCGGGTGCTGCGCGGGGGTGCCGCCCTGTACTGCGAGAAGCCGCTGGGCCTGACGGAGACGGAACTGGAGGACGTCGCGGACGCGTGGTTGGTCTCCGGCGCCCCGGCGATGGCGGGGTTCAACCGGCGGTTCGCTCCCTCGGTGCGGGACCTTCGTGCCGTGCTCCCCGCGGGCGCGCCTCTCCAGGTCGTGCACCGGGTGTTCGCGGGCCGGCTCCCGGCCGACCACTGGTACTTCGACCCTGGGCAGGGTGGCCGTCTGCTCGGCGAGGTGTGCCACTTCATCGATACCGCGGGCTTCCTGGTCCCCGGCAGGCCGGTCGGTGTGCGGGCGGTCGGTGTGGATGCGCGGGACCCGGCCGCCGCGCAGAGCCTCACCCTGCAGATCACCTACGACGACGGGTCGGCCGCGTCCATCGTGTACGGGGGGCTGACGCCGCCCGGCGCTCCCAAGGAACTCCTGGAAGTGGCCACCGACCGGATGGCGGCCAGGATCGACGACTTCCGCTCGCTCACCGTGTGGAAGGGGGGCAGGGCGGTCACGACGAAGTACCGGGGCGGCCCGAAGGGGCACGCGGCCGAGATGCACTCCCTCGTCCGCCTCGTCCGGGGCGAGCCCCTCGGCGAGGAGACCGCTGCCGCCGCCGACTTCGCCTCGGCGCTGTGGAGTTCCCTCGTCGCCTGCCGCGCGGCCCGCTCCCTCACGGAGGATGGCGTCGTGGGGACCGCCCCCCGCACGCCGGCTCTGGCCAGGGCACTGGGGTGTCCGCCGCCCGGTCCCGGCGCCTCGGGCGCCGTCCCGAAACCGGGTGGGCAGGCTGCCTACCCGGCCGATGGTTCCCCATCGACCACGGCGGCACTCTGATGTGCGGCTTCGTCGTCCTGCTGAACCACGCCGCGCGAAACCTGCCGCCGTCGCACGGGGACCCGTGCGCGGCGCTCGCGCACCGTGGCCCCGACGCGAGCGGACACCTGGACCTCGGCGGTGGCAACTGGTACGCGGCGCTGCACTTCCGCCGCCTGGCCGTCGTGGACCTCGATCCGAGAAGCGACCAGCCCTTCGGCTCCCCGAAGAGGGGCGTGCTGGTCTACAACGGCGAGATCTACAACGCTGCGCACCTGCGTGAGGTGCTGCGGAAGCGGCATGTGACGTTCACGACCGAGGGCGACACCGAGGTTCTCTACGAACTGCTGCTGCAGCCTGACGCGCCGCGGCTGCTCGACCAGGTGGACGGCATGTTCGCCTTCGTCCTCCTCCTGCCCGACGGCGAGCTGCGCTACGGGCGTGACCGACTGGGCGTCAAACCGCTGTACGCGGCTTCGGACGCGGCGGGCCGCACGGTCGCGCTCGCCAGTGAGATCGAACCCCTGCGGGCCGCCGGGCTGACCGGCGGCGCCGACCCGGTCGCGGTGGCGCAGGGTGCCATGTTCCTGTGGACGCCGCCGCCGCGGACCGGCTGGCAGCGCGTTCGCGCCGTACCGGCCGGGACGGTGCTGTCCCGGCGCGCTCCCGGCTATGACGCGGCGTCACCTTGGTGGCGGGCCGGCGCCGCGATGCCCGCCGAGGACATCGGTGCCGCCGTCCGCGCGTCGGTCGCCCGGCAGATGCGCGCGGACGTGGCGGTGGGGCTGTTGCTGAGCGGAGGGCTGGACAGCACCTGGCTGGGCGTGGAGATGAGCAGGAAGGGCTTCGCCGGACCCGCCTTCGCCGCCAGAGCGCGCACCAAGACGATCGCCTCGGAGCCGTTCGAGGACGACGCACCCTACGCCGCCCGGGTCGCCCGACAGCTGGGCCTGCCGCTGACATGGGTCGACCTGGACGTCGATGTACTGCGCCGGATCCCGGAGCTGGTCACCACCATGGAGCTCCCCTTCGGGGACCCGGCCGCCGTCACCCTCATGCAGCTCTCCCGCGCCGCACGCGGTGCGGCGACCGTGCTGCTGTCGGGGCTCGGCGTCGAGGAACTTTTCCTCGGCTACGAGCGCTATCAGGCCGTGCTGCTGCTGCAACGGCTTCCCGCGTGGGCGCGCCCCGCTCTCGGCGCCACCACCCTGGTCCCCGGACCCCGGCGCTACCGGGGCCGTGCGGACAAGTTCGGGCGGCTGCTCCAGCTCGGCCCCCGCGACTGGTCGTGGGCGACTCAGGCGTACTACTCGGGGCGGGAGTGGGCGGCGCTGTCACCGCTCGTCGGACTGGAGGCGGTCACCGAGCGGCATCGCGAGGTGGCGAGCGGCGTGCTGGACGCGGGCGGGACGCCCCTCTCCGCGCTGGCGGAGTGCGACCGGCGACTGTTTCTGCCGGGGTTGAACCTGCTGTACGGCGACCGCGCGTCGATGCGGGCGAGCGTCGAGCTGCGGGTGCCGTTCCTGGGGGAGCCGGTGGTGGCCGCCGCCCTCGGCGCCGTCGCGGAGGAGCAACTGCGGCTGGGCGACGGCAAGGCGCGCTTCCGCGCGGCGGCGGTGGCGTCCGGTGTGCCGGAGTTCGTCGCCAGGCGCCCCAAGACGGGGTTCGGGGCGCCGGTGCGGTCGCTGCTGCGCGAGCACGGTGACCGTCTGTGGGCCGAGGTACGGCGCTCCCCGCTGTTCGACGACGTCTTCGACCGGCGGACCGCCGACCGCCTCGTCGCCGAACACGTCCGGGGCCGACGCGACCGGGGGCTCGCCGTGTTCGGGCTGTTCTGCGCGGCCGTGTGGTGGGAGCGGAACGCGACGGGAGGCGCGGGGCGGACCGCGGACGTCCTGTCGGGCTACGAGGCGGCCGTCGTCGGCTGAGCGGCGGCCGGGGCGGACGGGTGCGGGCCGCCCGGCAGGACGGCGTGGAGGGCGGTCAGTGCGTCCAGGAGGGGAGCGGCGCTCCACCGGGGCGACTCCCACAGGGACCCGTTCCGCGGGGAGCCGCCGGCCCGCGTGTCCGCGCCGAGACCGGGGTAGCGGTCCACGACGGCCGCCAGCACGGCCCGGGTGAAGTCGGCCCGGCAGAAGCCGTGCTGGGCCGCCCATGCCACCATCCGTACCGCCGTGGCGTCGTTGTTCGGGTCCCGTCTGCTCCGGCCGTCCGCGAAGTAGCGGGGCAGGGGGCCGTCGAACAGGTGCCGCAGGTAGTGGTCCACTCCTCGTGCGAGGGGGTGCTGGACGTCAACGCCGAGCAGCGTTCCCGCCTGTTCGAGGCGCAGCAGCACGTACCCCGTGTGGAAGCCGTCCACCCAGCCCAGCCGCGGGCCCCGTCCGTAGGGCCACGAGCCGTCGGGGCGCTGCCCGTCCAGGCTCACCTCGACGGCACCGCGGGCGGCATCGACCAGGCGGTTCGCCAGTTCGTCGGGGAGCGTCCCGGTGCGGGCCAGGCGGGCGGCGAGCGCGGCACCCATGAGGTTGGCGTTGTGGACGAGGACGTCACTGGCCGGTGTGTAGGTGAAGAACTCGCCGTTGTGCAGGTGTTCCAGGAGCCCGTGAGCAAGGGACCGTACCGCCTCGTCGTCGAGCGTCCCGGTGTCCAGACAGCCGTCCGCGCAGAAGGTGGTGGCCACGAGGTTCGGGACGGAGGCGGGGTAGTACGCCCAGCGGGTCTGCACATCGAACTCGTAGCGCCACAGCCCGGCGTAGCGCCCGCACAACTGCTCCGCGGCCGCCGACCGGCCCAGTCGGAGGGCGCGCTCCCGCCACACGGGGGAGGCCGAGAGCCTGGCGCAGGCGCCGGCCGCGGTTCCGGCGGCCGTCGCGGTGCGCAGCGGGTGAATGCCCAGCACCGGACGCAGGTCGATCCGGCTGCGTTTGACGGTCTGCAGGAGCACCTGCCGAAGCACACGGTGCACGGCCAGCCGTCCCAGCGGCCCGGTCAGCCCGTCGTACGGGTCCGGGCCCGCCCAGTCGCGGGCGTCGGCCCACCGGAAGAGCCGGTCCGCCAAGGCGAGCACGTCCGTAGCCTCGACGGGCGAGCCGAGGCGGTCAGGTCCGAAAGGGTCCCGGGGTGAGTGGTCGATGGGGCTTCCGGGCGGCATGGGCCCTCCAGGGGGATCGCCGGTGCTGGTGGATGCCGTGGACATCAGTGGATGTCGTCGGTGCTGTCGCGCGTGGTGGCGGGGCGGGCAGCTGCTCAGTAGGCGCCTCTTCCCGCTACGACGGCCCCCACCGTCCGGCACAGCACCCCGAGGTCCCCCGACGGGGACCAGTTGTCCACGTACCTGAGGTCCAGGGCGACCGTCTCGTCCCAGGAGAGGTCGGAGCGGCCGCTGACCTGCCACAGCCCGGTGAGCCCCGGCTTGACGGCCAGCCGGCGCCGCTCCACCTCGTCGTAACCGGCAACCTCGTCGGGCAGCGGCGGGCGCGGACCGACCAGGGACATGTGTCCCCGGACCACGTTGAACAGCTGGGGCAGTTCGTCCAGGGAACAGCGGCGCAGCACGCGGCCGACGCGGGTGATCCGCGGATCGCGGCGGATCTTGAACATGCGGCCGTCCTGCTCGTTGGTCCCGGTCAACTGGTGTCTCAGTCGCTCCGCGTCGACGACCATGGTGCGGAACTTGGCCATGGTGAACGGTTTTCCGCCGCGTCCGATGCGCGTCTGCCGATGCACGGCGGGACCCGGGGAGTCCATCCGTACGGCGAGGGCCACCGCCACGAACACCGGGGCGAGCAGCACGATCAACAGCGCCGCGCCCAGCCGGTCCGTCACCGACTTGAGCAGCGTCGCAAGCCCCCGCCTCAGGGGCGGGGCCACGGCCAGCATGGTGAGCCCGGCCACGGAGAGGACGCCCACCCGACGTCCGGCAACCTCGGCCAGACCCGGTACGACCACGAGCGGGCATTCCTCGCCGTGCAGGGCCCACGACAGCCGCCGCAGGCGCGTTCCGTTCATGTACGGTCCCGGCACGACGAGGACCACGTCCGCGTAGAGCCGGCGGGCCGCCTCCAGTACCGGGGCGGAGTCGGCCGACGGGCGTGGCGGTGCCTGCCGGCCGATACGGGCGGCGACCGGGGCCAGTGCGTGCGGGTCCTCGTCGCCGATCGGGCACACCCCGACGACGACGAACTCGTGGTCGGTCCGCTTCGCGAGGTGGCTCACCAGACCGTCGACAGCGTTCGCCTCCCCGATCACCAGGGCCCTGCGGACGGTCCGGCCGTCGCGGCGTCGCGCCACCAGGTGACGGTGGATCAGATTCCTTACGGCGGCGCTCATCGGGGCGCAGGGCACCAGGGCAGCCAGCGCGAGGAGGAACGGGGACTCCTCGCCTGTCGCCGCCCGCACCACCGCGAGCAGTCCGACCAGCACCAGCCAGTCCTGCAGCGCGGGGCCGATGTTGTCGCGCTCACCGAGACAGCGCTCGCCGTAGCGGTCCCGTGCGCCGCGCACGAGAAGCCATGCTGCGGCCGCCGCCATCGCATAGGCCGCGGCATGGGTGCCGCCGGCCAGCGCGAAGGCCAGAAACACCGGCACGGCGGCGCTGGCCACGTCGCCGATGACGGCGGCCGGCGCGTACCAGACGGGCTTGCCGGTGCGGCGGCCGGTCGGCGGCTGCTCCCGGATGACCTGCGCCTGCGCAGGCCTTGCCGCTGGTACATGGGGCATCGTCTCCCCGAACAGCCACATTTGCCCTCCAAGCGCATCAAAAAAGGACTATTCGAGTGTGAATGGCTGCCCGGTGAACTGCGGGGTGCGACGCTGGACTGCGGGCAATTCTCACCCGATGGGCAGAGCTCCATGCCCCGTGCATATGCCGACGCCGGGCCGGGAGTCGAGGGGTCCCCGGAAGGCCACGGACAAGGCGTGCGGGGCCGCACGTCCGTCAGGCCGGGACCAACGCGACACGGAACATTCTGGGCCAGAACTTCCCGGTGATCAGGAACTGATGAGTGCCGGGGACCGCTGCGATACCGTTCAGCGTGGACCCCGGGACGAGTTCGTCGTCGCGCAGCAGGCCCGAGGCGTCGATGCTCGCCGTCACCGCTCCGGTGACGGGATCGATGCGCACGATCCGGTCGGTGAAGAGCACGTTCGCATACACGGCGGCACCGACGCACTCCAGCTCGTTCAGCTCCGTCACCGGCCTGCCCCCTTCGGTCACGGCGACCTCGCCCGTCTTCGCGAGCGTCCTGGGGTCACGGAACGTCAGCCGTGACGAGCCGTCGCTGGTCACCAAGCGGTGCCGGGTCCGTTCGAGGCACACGCCCCAGCCGTCGTCGCGGTACGGGACGCGACGCAGCTCCACGAGCGTCCTGGCGTCGCGCTCGATGGCGGTCCGGTTCCGCCAGGTGAGCTGCCACAGGGTTCGGCCGAGCACGGTGACACCCTCGCCGAACAAAGGCGCGGGGAGTGCCGTTCGGACCGTGGGCTTCTTGCCCAAAGGCCCTGCCCGTACCGAGGACCGGCCGGAGATGCCAGTGCCTTCGTAGAGCGTGTCGCCGACCATCTCGAGTCCCTGGGTGAACGCCTGCGGGTCGTGCGAAAAGGTCTTGAGCACCTTGACCCGCAGGTGCTCGACCCGGTGCGCGGCGACCCGCCGCCCATCCGCGGCCCCGCCTGCCGGATCGTCCGGGGCGCGCTCCCCCGTCGCGCACGATGTGAGCAGCAGTACACCCAGGAGTACGGCCGCCCTGGTACGACGCGAGCGCTCAGACACGGCAGGAACCGCCCGGTTTCAGTGTGGCTCGCAGTGGCGTCACCAGGCTCTGCGGCAGGAGGACCGGGGCGCGGTCCGCGTGCGGCTCCAGCAGGTGCAGCACCAGCGTGCGGCGGGAGCGGGCGGGCAGCTCCAGGTCCAACGTGTACACGGAGTGGCCGCGTTCGACGCCGGGCGCGACCTCCACCGGGCGGCCGTCCAGGGTGGCGTCGGTCAGGGTGGCGCCGACGCCCGCGTAGTACGACACCAGGAGCCGGTTGTCACCCGGCCGGGTGCGGTAGGGCGGGGAGTCCTCCCGCAGTGTGACGTAACCGGGCAGCCCGGAGACCGGGGCCCGGTTGGTCAGGTTCACGGTCGCGGTGACCGGGCGTTCGCCGCTGGAGCAGCCGTTCGCTTCCCAGACCAGGCTCCGGTCGAGGTAGTAGTCCAGTTTGGAGCCGGCCGCGTTGTTCACCACCAGCCCAGCGAAGGGGCCGGGAGTCTCGGGGAGCGTGCCCGAGTAGGGGCGCGACTCGATGAGACGTTGCTCCGCCGCATGCGCGCTCCACACCTTCAGCCGTCCGTCCCGCTGGGCGTCGTTCAGGGCGACGAGCAGGGCGGGCAGCCGGCGCATGTCGCCGGTCGCGGTGATCAGGGGTCCGGCGGCGGCGCGGGCCGCCTCGACGAAGAACGCCTTGCGCCGGGCGACGTCGTCGTACATCGCGTAGCTGGCGCGTTCGGTGAGGTCCACGACGTTGTCGGCGGTGAGCTCAGTGCCGCCCGCCATGCGGGCCGGGCCGGTGACGCGCAGGAAACGGCTCAACGTGGTGGGGTCGACGGCGAACACACCGTCCACGCGCTCGCCGGTGTGTTCGCGCCACGCCGCGGCCCAGATGCGGGCCGCGTAGGGGAAGTGCGGGCTCATGTTGGAGTTGGCCCACACGCGGGTGGGCTCGCTGCCCTGGTAGCGGGCCGCGAAGTCGGCTCCCAGGTCGAGGTCCGTCTTCGCTGTGGCCATCTCGGTGTTGTTGCCGAACCGCTCGAAGGACAGATGCCCCCGGTCGGCCGACAGCACGGCGAAAGCCCCCGGAACGCCCCCGGTACCACGCGCCTCGGCGATGTTCTGGAACGCGAGGAAATAGCGCCGTTCCCCTTGGGCGCCGAGCATGGCCGGCAGGACGCGGGCCGCCAGGGAGGCATCGGTCATCACCGGGCCGAGGCGGTCGATCTGCCGCGCGAGCCCGGCCCGTGCCCGGTCGGCCGCCGGCAACCAGGTGGACCGGGGCAGCCCGTGCACGTCGGCCCGCACCTCGACCGCGGCGCGGGCGGCCCGGACGACTTCCGGCGCGTGCTTCTGCAAGGTCATGAGGGCCTCGGACATCCCGTCACCGCGGCTGTCAGGCGTGGGTGCCGGCAAGGCTCGCACCAGCGGGGACAGCACATCGCCGGCCAGCCGGTCGGCCGCGTACGCGGCCCCGCGCACGGTCCTGAGCGGGCCGCCGATGAAGGGCAGCTCGGCCGCGGGGTACCAGGCCGGGCCGGTGGTGAGGCGATGTGCCCGAGCGGCGTGGGCGGCGGCGGAACGCACCTCCCGTTCCCGCTCCTGGGCGGACGCGGGCACGGCACCGGAGGCGGCGCCGGACACGGGCGCCACCGACTCCCGCAGCGCGTCGAGGTCCCGCCCCGCCGCGATCAGCTCCGAACGGGCGAGCAGCCCGGTGACACCGATCCAGACGGCGCCGGCCAGTGGAAGCGCCGCGGCGGCCAGCAGGGTGTTCCTGAGCACGCGACGGCGGCCCGGTGCCCCCTCGCGGGAGCGGCCGGGCCTGCGCATGCGGAAGGCGTCCCGGCCCCGGCCGGGACGCCTTGGTTCCGCCTTGCCGATGTCCTGCTCCGTCATGAACTGCGGCGACGCCGCACGGCCAGCATCGTGCCCCCGCCCGCCGCGACCAGCCCCGCCGCGGAGCCGCCCAGCGCCAGGGCCTTTTCACTGCCGGTTTCCGCGAGGTTCGGGCGGTGATGGGTGTGCCACGAAAGGCCGGTTTGGTTGCCTGGCCGACCGACCCTGCCCTGCACCGTGATAGGGGAGGAAAGCGTCAGGCCGGGGTGGCGGGCGATCAGTTTGAACGTATGGCTGCCCAGCGCCATGCGCCTGGGGATGGTCACATCGCCTCTGACGACTCCGCTCCTGTCCGCCCTGTACCTGCCCAGGACGACTTCATTCGAGAACAGCCACGCGGTGACCAGCTGCCTGGCGGCGAAGCCGGTGCCGCGGAAGGTCAGTGCACCTCCGGCGGGCATCGTGGTGCTGCTGAGGGTGAGGCTCGGGGGCGGTGGAGGGTACTGCGCGTGGGCGGTCTGCGCCCCCACCAGCGGTGCCGCGACGAGCACGGCAGCCGATGCTGCCGATGCCAGAGCAACCCGCCATCTGGGCGATGCCGTCATCTTCTTTCACTCTCCTCGACTTCAGTCCAGGCCAAGCCGCAGCGTCGGCCATGAGCAAAATCTGGGTACCAGCATCTAGATACATGGAATAAATGGGATATATAGGCACCGACTGGCGTGATGTCGGCCAGAAGCCACCGGATGGTGGAGTACTTGCTTCCCAATGGCCCACGTTCGGCGGGCCGACACAGGGGCGGCTCCCCCGGTTGACGCGCGCGAGTCCCTATCGTCGGGTGCGTACACAGGGAACAGAACATTCCATTTCGGGTGGTTCCCTCGGTCCCATGAGGGGTGCAGCTTGGATCTCCACGGATTCCTGAAGGCTCTTGTCAGACGCTGGCCGACCGTCGTGGTCAGTCTCGTTCTCGCGACCGGGGCGGCGCTCGCCGCGACGAGCTTGAGCACACCCGTCTACGAGGCGAGGACCCAGCTCTTCGTCGCCACCCGCACCGGCGACGACACCGCCCAGATGAACGAGGGGCAGAGCTTCTCGCAGGCGCGCGTTCAGTCGTACGCCGCGATCGTGACCACCCGTCAGGTGACCCGGCCCGTGGTGAAGGAGCTGCGACTGCGCACCACTCCGGAGGAACTGGCATCGCGGATCACCGCAGTCGCCCCGCTCAACACCGTGCTCATCGACATCACCGTCCGGGACACCCGGCCCAAACGTGCGGCGCGCATCGCCAACGCCGTGGCGCAGCGGTTCAGCGCGGTCGTCGAGCGACTGGAGGCGCCCAAGCGCGCGCCCGGCTCGGAGAGGTCAGGAAAGAGCCTCCGTACGGGCGACGGCACCTCGCCCGTCTCCCTGGGCATCACCCAGGAAGCCGTCGCCCCAGCCGGTCCGGTCTCACCCCGCCCGCTGCTGAACCTGGCCGCAGGAGTGCTCGGCGGCCTGCTGCTCGGTGCCGGACTCGTCGCCCTGCGCGAGACCCTCGACACCACCCTCAAGACCAGCAAGTCGCTGGGCGAGTTCACCATGCTGCCGGACCTCGGCACCATCCCGTACGACAGGAACGCCCCCAAACAACCGCTCGTCAGCGCCGACGGGCACTCCCACCGTGCCGAGGCCTTCCGAAGGCTGCGCACCAACCTGCAGTTCTCGCAGGTCGACGAGGCGCCCCGGATCATCGTGGTGACAAGTTCGGTGCCTGGTGAGGGCAAGACCAACACCGCGGTGAACCTCGCCCTCTCGCTCGCCGAGGCAGGTGTCTCCACCTGCCTCGTGGACGGCGACCTGCGCCGACCGTGCGTGGCCTCGACCTTCGGTCTCGTCCAGGACGCCGGTCTGACCACCGTGCTCATCGGACAGGCCCGCATCGAGGACGTGATGCAGCAGGCCGACGGCCGGCTCTCGGTTCTCGCCAGCGGCGCCGTACCGCCGAACCCCACGGAGCTGCTCGCCTCGGCGCGCATGGAAGCGGTACTGCGCGAACTGGCGGACACCTACGAGGTCGTGATCGTCGACACCGCGCCGCTGCTGCCGGTCGCCGACACCCTCGGACTCGCCTCCTTCGCCCAGGGCGCGCTGCTCGTCGTCCGAGCCGCGAAGACCAGCCGGGAACAGGTCCGCACCGCCGCGGAATCGCTGGACCGCGTGAGTGTCCGCGTCCTCGGCACCGTCTTCAGCATGGCTCCGGTGCCCCGGGGCAATCGCTACGGCACCTACGGGTCGTACGGCGAGCTGCCGGCTCCTCGTGTGTCGGATCCCCGGAAGGAGGCCGCCGCGGGGGCACGTCTCGCGGGCGGGAAATGACCCGGGTCCTGTTCGTCTGCACGGGCAACGTGCACCGCTCGGTGCTCGCCGAGCGGCTGCTTGCCGCGAGACTTCCGCCCGGTTCGGCCGTACGGCCGGAGAGCGCCGGAACGCAGGCGCGGCCCTGGTCCGGCATGGAGTTCTCCACCAGGGCGGTCCTGGAGGAACTGGGCGGTGACGGCTCCGGCTTCACGGCCCGCCCGCTCACCGCGCAGCACGTCGCGGGAGCAGCGCTGGTCCTCGGGCTCGCGCACGAACACCGGGAGGCCGCCGTACGGCTCGCGCCGACGGCGCTGCGGCGCTGCTTCACCCTGAAGGAGTTCGTACGTCTCGCTGTGGGGGGAGTCGACACGGCGCGGGGCGGGGAAGGTACGGCGACCACGCATGGCGAGGTGCCGGATGGGCAAGTCCCGCCGGCCGTGGGCGGTTTCGACGGCGTGGTCGCGGCCACGGCCGGCCGTCGGGGTGCCGCCACCCCGGTCCCGCCGGCCGAGGACGACATCTCGGACCCGTGGGGGAGGCCCCGCTCCGTGCTGTACGGGTGCGCCCGGGAGATCGACGGGACGGTGAGCACGCTCGCCCGGTTGCTGGGCGGCGGAGCGAGCCTCTGAGCCGAAGGTCCACGAGGGACCTCACGTGGCTGGGGGTGGGGGTCGAGGACGCGCCTGAAGCTTCCCCAGAACGTGGGAAGTTCACCTGGTGTCCTGCGCCGGAGATTCGTCGGCAGGAGCGGCGAGGGGGTCGAGGATCTCTTCGGCGCCCGACATGATGCGGCGGGCCTGGGAGACAGGCCGAGGCCCGCGCAGACGCGTGGAGCTGTTCGGCTGCGACCTGCTCATCCTGGAACCCCGCGGGGCACAGTCACGGCCGCGGGAGTGTCACCGCCACCGGCTGGAGCAGGCCGTCGCCGGGCTCCGCGTCGACGGCGCCGCCCGAGCGACGGCCACCGGTCCCGGCCTGGACGATCTCAGTGCCCTGCCGGAGGAGCTCCTAGCCGCGGAGACCGTGGCCGTGATCTGTGACGAGACCGAAGGGCTCGCCTATCAGGCCGCCTTCGGGCGTCTCGGCGCCCTGCTCACTCATCCGGCACTGGCACGTCAGAACGGCTACCTGACACAACTGCAGGAGCACCTGAACGACGGCTCCATCGACCGCGGCCGCGGCGAGCAGGCGAACCTGCCTTGCCCGGCACCGGCCGTCAGTGCGTCAGTGCGTCTTCGTGCCAGCGCTTGGCTGCCTGCCCTTTCCGGCCCTGGGGCCGTTGCTCGGCTGCGGGATCGCGGCGAGCCCGCGTACGGCGAACTCGCGGTTGGCGACGGTCTGTTTGCGGTATGCCGGGGGCAGGTCGGGCATGGCGAGCAGCCGGTCGCAGGCCTGGAGCGAGCCCTTGAGGTCGCCGACCCAGTACGCCGTGATCGAGAACTCAGACAGCAGGCCCCAGCGGTAGACCCACGGCTGGGTGAACAAGATGTCGTCCGGCCGCTCCTTGTCCAGGCCGACTGCGACGATCGCGTGCGCCATGTGATGGCGGCCCATGACACGCAACCGTGAGGCCAGTTCGTAACACGCTTCGAGCCGCCGCGGACGTGACTCCCAGGCCCGGATCAGCGCGTCCATCCCGGCCGGCCAGTCACCGGAATCGGCGCGCAGGATCCCGGCTTGGAGCAGGGAGCAGTAGACCTCCTCCGGCCAGCCGCCCATCGCAGCACGGTGTTCGTACAGCCTGATCGCCTCGGCGGTGTTGCCCATGTCGCGCATGGTCTGGGCCAGGTAGAAGACCGTGCGGGTGTTGGAGGGGTCGCGTTTCATCTCGGCGCTGAGCAGGCGTGCGTCGCGCTCGAACTTGTCGTGGCGTGAGCCGCCATCGGCGTGGTCCTCGATGACCAGGGCATCGAGGTTCTCCTGGCCCTCGTGCGCGTGGGCGACGAGGTACTCGTGGGTGGCCCCCTCGTAGCGCCAGGGGATGTCGCCCCGCACCAGACGCTTGATCCGGTATTCGGTGGCACCTTCGTGCCGGAGCATGTACGCCTCGGCGGTCAGCCGGGGAAGGGCCCCGTCCCGCCTGAGGACATGGTCCGCGTCGAGGAGCAACAGGTAGTCGGCCTTGCCGCGGGCGTGCCGGATGTTCAGGGTGCGGTTGTGCCCGAAATTGATCCAGGATTCCTCGCGGAGCTCGCCCGGAATTCCGTCGAGTGCGCGGCGGATCAATTGCTGGGTTCCGTCGGTCGATCCGGTGTCCGAGATCACCCAGGTGTCCACGAGATCGCGCACGGACGCAAGGCATCGCTCGATGACGCCTGCCTCGTTCTTGACGATCATACAAAGGCAGATGGAGGGCTTCATGGCAGCACCACGCTTCCACGTTCTTTCCGATGCGGACTCATTGACCAGAAAAAGCGAACTCAGCCTTCTTTCTTGGAGGCGCCCAAGTCACCTGAGATCGCTTTGCGTTCGGGTCGGTGTGTCAGGTGCAGCAGAACGAAGCCGTCACGGTCGGCCACGGTGCGGTACCCCTCATGCCGGGCCTGGGCCAGGGAAATGCTCTCCTGCTCATAGGTCTGCGGCCACCGCCATTGTGGCGCCACCCATGTGTCCACCATGATCCACTGGGGGTGGGGCCGGCTGACCGCGTAGCCGAAGAGACTGACACTCGTACGGTTGGTGAGTTGGGGCACCAGGTAGGTGGACGCCTGGACCGTGGCGCCGTCGGGGATCTTCTTCATCAGGCTGTGGGCGTCGGCGACGCGCGGATCCGACCGCCAGGTGGCCGGGGTGAAGAGCTGCCACAAGGGGAAGCTCGGCAGGATCAGGAGGGTGACCGCGACCGTACCGGCAAGGTATCGGCGCAGGCTGCCACTCCCCGTGCCCCGTTGGATCAGGGCATCGACGAAGGCGGCGAACGCGATGGGCATCAGTACCAGCGAATAGTGGTAACCGGTGCCCCAGTGGGCGTAGTTGCTCGAGAAGAAGCGCCAGGCGAGCGTCGGGAGGGCCACCCACAGCAACGGGGAGCGAACAGCCAGGAACAGGGTGGGAGCCAGCGTGAGCACGAGGGTCTCCACCTTGATCTGCGGGGTGACAAGGCCCACCGTGCCTCTGTACAGCAGATCCAGCACTCCGTTTCCGCCGCCCGCACCCGAAACGCCCGAACCGGCCGCGGGGTTGTCCGCCAGGTACCAACGGGGGAACGAACCACTCGGGTTGAAGGCCGGCAGAAACACCAGCATCGCCAGCAGCGCCCCGACCAGACCGAGCGCCGCGGTCAGGTATCCGAGCTTGCGGTCACCGCGCCGGGAGATGACCAGACCGAGCGCGAGGACCGTGAACCCGAGGTCCTCCTTCACCAGCAGCAGCGGCAACGCCCAGCACGCTGCGGCGGTCAGCCGGCCACTGCCGAGTGCGGCGAGAGAGAACGCGAGCAGCGGGGCGGCGAAGGCGACTTCGTGGAAGTCGAAGCCGACAGCGCTTGCGATGCCCCAGGAGAGCCCGTAGCAGGCACCGAGCACCGCGCCCGCCAGGTCACCCAGGGTTCGGCGCGCCCAAAGCGTCAGGGGGACCATGCTCAGGGCGATCAGTGCGGCCTGCACCACGAGCAGGGTTTCCGCTGAACGCCGCAGCAGGTAGAAAGGCGCGACGAGAGCCACGATGGGAGAGAAGTGATCCCCCAGAATAGGGAAGTTCGGCCCCCTCAGTTCGGAGACGGGCAGGTGTCCGTTCGCATATGAGCGGATGGACTGTTCAAAGACCCCCAGGTCATAGCTGTTGGAGAGCATCCGCTGATGGATGCGCAGCGAAACAGCCGCGTACGCGATGAACAACGCTCCGGCCATGGCCCAGACCCACCATGCGCCGCCGAAACGACTCCTGTCCGACGGCCCGGTCACCGCTTTTCTGTCAAGAGGAGATTGTTGTGACGGGAGGGTCACGTTAAGGCTGGTGGACTGCGCTTGCATGGGCACCTTCCGGAAAACCGAATGGGAGACCCTCAAGATGCCAGCAATGCACGACGCTTCGCGTTCATCGAAAACCAGGTGTGGCAATAATCCACCGAATGGCGGCACGTCCAGCAGGGCCCGAGTGTGGTCCGCCGCTGGAGCGCTGAGCCCGGATCCACCGGCTTGATTCCGAGGTGATCGTTTCGGGTGACAGGGCACGGGCCCTTGCGGGTGGGATGGTCGGGGCAGGTCAGGCGGGCGGTGGCTGGGGGCGCCGAGGCCGGTTGCCGGCGACGCGGGTCAGGTTGTGCGCGAGGGCGGCGAGCGCGAGCCGGACGGCATTCGCCGAGGGTGGCTGGACGGGGCGTGTACGAAGGGGCCGTTCTTGATGTCCACGATCGCCTGTTGCCCGACCGCGTGGCGCCGGTGATCACGTTCGGTGTCGGCCAACGGGAGTGGCGAGTCGGTGAACGCGGCGCGGTGACGCCGGGTCGTGAACAGCTCGCCCTGCCCGTCGGGCACGTTCACGGTGCCCGGACGTTTGACGCGGCGGACGATCAGGCGGGCGGTGACCTGCTGTATCCGTAGCCGACACCCTGCCTGGCATGGCCGTGGGTGCGGCGGATCGTGTCGTCGATATCGACGGGGGCCACCGTTTCCGCGCCGGGCAGCAGCAGGGCGTGGACGGCCGGCGCGGGCAGGAACCGCCGTGCGAGAGCGTGCAGTTGCTTCACGTACGCGTGGCTGAAGGAACGCAGGAACGAACCCAGCGTGGACGGCGCGCGCACCCCACCGAACAGGCGCGACAGAAAGCTGTCGCATCCCGCTCAGTACTGCAGTCGTTCACGTCTCATGTCGACACCAGGACACAACGGGCGATCAGGAACGTAACGGGGATCGCGCCGAAGGCTGCGATCAGCGGGGCTGTGCGTGGATCCACGCCGAGCCCGGAGACCAGCGCGTAGACGCCTGCCGTGGTCAGAACGAGGCTCGTGACATTCGTCAGCGGGAAGCGCAGGAACTTCTGCCAGCTCGGACTGGTGCCGAAGGTGAAGCGCACGTTCATGAAGAACGAGCCGATCATGCTCAGCACGGTGGCCAGGACGTGCGCGGCCAGATACGGCAGCCACAGGCACAGCAGCCTGTAGCTGACGTAATACGTCCCCGTGTTGACGGTTCCGACGAGCGCGAAGCGCAGGATCTGACCCTTCACGAGAAGTGTGCCCGCTGCGCGGGCGTACGGGCCAAACCCGAGGGCGTGCGTTCACTCACCAGGTAGTGAGGCCGTTGTTTGCACTCGTTGTAGACCCGGCCGACATACTCGCCGACAAGGCCGAGAAGCACTATCTGCATCCCGCCGAAGCCGGTGACTGCGACGAGCAGGCTGACGTACCCGGGCGCGGTGACGCCCCCGATGAGCACGGCGCCGACCATCCAGGCGGCATAGAGGAGGGCGAGGCCGGTGAGCGGGAGTCCGACATGGATGGCCAATCGCAGCGGGCGGCTGTTGAAGGACACCATGCCGTCGACTGCGTAGTTGAGGAGATGGCGGTAGCTCCACTTGCTGGTGCCGCCGCCGCGCGGCACGTCCGTGTAGTCGAAGAAGACAGTGCGGAAGCCGATCCACGAGAACAGGCCTTTGGAGAAGCGGTTGCGCTCACCCAGCTCCAGGAGCGCGTCCACGGCACGGCGCGACAGCAGACGGAAATCCCCGGCGCCGTCGACCAGCTCGACCTCGACCCAGTGGTTGACGAGCTGGTAGTAGCTGCGGCTCAACAGGGCCCGCAGCGGGCCGTCATGGTCCCGGGAACGGCGAGCGACGACTTGGTCGAAGCCCTCGCGCTGGAGGTCGAGCATCCGCCTGAGCAGGGAGGGGGGGTGCTGGAGGTCGGCATCCATGATGGCGACGTGGTCCCCGGTGGATTCGCGCAGGCCTGCGAGCAGGCCTGCCTCCTTGCCGAAGTTCCGCGAGAAGGACAGATACCGGACATGAGGATCGCGGGCGGCAAACGTGCGCAGCAGGGACAGCGTGCCGTCGAGTGAGCCGTCGTCGACGAACACCACCTCGTACGGCTGGCGTAGCTCTGCGAGCCTCGCATGGAGTTCGTCATTGAAAGCTTCCAGCACCTGTTCCTCGTTGAAGCAGGGCACCACGATCGACAACACTCCGTGCTCCTCCGACAAGATCGCTATCACGGCGGGCAGTGTATGAGATATCCAAATTTGTCACCCCATCAAAACGCCTCAAAACGGATCTATTCACTCGTCTCCACCTGGTGCGTCGGCCATGAACACCCACCGCAGCCGTCCAGCCGCGGGTGAGCCGCCGACGTCGGAGACCTCAGCCTTCGGCCTCACACCGGACGAATACGGCGGGCGGGCAGCGGCCGATAGGGGCAGACCACCTACGCCAGCCACCGCCTGGTCCGGCTGGTCCACGCGGCACCGCAGTGATCTGGTTCGCCGGCCGACCCGGGGAAGTGCTGCCATACCTGGCTGATCCCGCTCCTTCCTCGCCGAGGCCTGCCAGGCGTGGCTCGCGTTCCGGCTGCGTCCGGACACGCAGGGCCTGACCGTATGGGTGGCTCCAGCCGGAGCTTCGGTCCCTCCCGAGGCCGAGCGCACACTTGCGACCCGAGAACATCTGCGCTCACACCGACCATCGCCCGGGCCGCGCCGATCCACCCGGGCGGCGAGCGCACCGTCGACCGCCCACAAACGCAGCCGAACCTCTCTCCCCCCGCCGCGTCCTCACCCTCTACACCGACGGACTCGTCGAGACTCACCATGCGGACACTGCCGTCGGCATCGACCCGGCTGTGCACCCAACTCGCCCACGTCGGCGCCGAGTTCCTGGACGGACTCACCGACGCTCTCCTGCAGAGGGCCCGATGCTCGGTCAACCGCACCGACAACCCCGCGGTGCTCCCCCGGTACACGCACATCCCCCATCCGTGACCTCCGCGGCGAGGCGCGCGTCGCCGGCCCTCTCAGCACCGTTGCGAGTCCGTCGATCGGGCACCTCGCTGCGCAGCCCGACCCGATCACCATAAATGATCAACCGTCAAGCGAGCCGGTGGATCCGGGATCAGGCATGCCGGAAAGGAATGAAAGACCGAAAAATTCATGGTCGACCGCGAAGCCTTCCATAAAAACGTACAGTCCATCGTCAGAAATTCGTCGCCATGATCGTGAAATCCAACAGCCTGGGCGATTGATCGGCGTTGGCAAAAGTATTACCTCGAAAGGCCGTTACCTCACCCTTGGCTACGACCGTTAGGGGGGCGTGACTTGGAAGGAAAGACATCTTGGCGAGGTTGAACCAGCTCTCGCCTGCCTCGAAGACCCCGAAGAGCCAGCGCAAGTCAAAGGCTGTTCAGACCTGCTTGACGACTTCCTCAATTGCATCGCCTGGATGCAGAGCGAATATCTGAAAGCCGCCCCCTGAGCAAGCCCCGGAGGAGCCAGAGATGAACTGGAATCAGGACGAACCAGATCTGTCGTTCGGCCTGAGAAACGACTATGGCGGGGCCGACCCATACCCCCGTGATCATCAGTCGTTCGGAGTGGACCACCTCATGCATGTCCCTGATCCAACGCTCACGCTGGACGGATGGGATCCGGTCGAGGAGCTGGCCGAGATGCTGTCGGCAGCAGCCGGCTCCGGTCCCCCCACTCCGCTGATGGACAGCGCCGGTCGGCCACGCCACCGAGTCGACCGTCGGCGCTCTCGGCCAGGGCTCCGCCTTCCCGCCGGACGACGCAGAGTCATCCCTACTGCGGTCTTGGTTTCCATTATCACCGCGTGCTCGGTGGCAATGCTGGGCTGGTCCATCTCCTATTCATACCGTCAACTGAGCGCTGTCGCTTCGCTGGTGGTGCCTCCCCCTCTGGCGCAATGGTGGCCACTGACCGTGTACGGGCCGTGGCTGGTAGCAGGCTCGTCCGTCCTGCTGGCCTCCGTTCAGCGCCGCCCCACTCACCGCTCATGGGCGATCATGCTGCTCTCTTCCGGGACGGCGGTAGCCCTGAGCGTGGGCAATTCTCCGCATTCCGCACTCAGTATGGCGGTATCCGGGATTCCCCCCATTACCGCCCTGGCCTGTTTCCGGGAACTCGTCGGGCAGATCTTCTTCGCGCCGGGTCCCCGGCATGCCCTTCATAGCGCGAAAGAATCCGAAGATGGATGAGGGCAGCGCCCGGCCGGACGCGCTCGTCGTGCAGGTCTTCGTCGCCCCGTGGCATCGGGGTTGAATGACTGCTGCATTCGGCGGACTCGGACCGCGGGTCCGATGCCTCGTCGACCCGCCTGGCAGACATGATCCCCGCATCAGGCCGGTCCGTGCGGTGCGCCGTGACCGCTCGGCCGGAACCCCTCCAGCCTGCGGGCGTCCCGACGAGGAAGAGCATGCGATCCCTTCCACTTCTGCGCATGGCGCTCATCGTGTCCCTGGTCCTGGGCCTGACCGGCACGGCCGCGGCTGCCCCGGCCCGGCTGTCGGACCGTAGCGCCCGACCGAGTGACGGTCCGGGGGCGGTGAAGGCCCGGCGGGTGTGCAATCCCTCCCCTGGGCCCGGCCAGGCCTCGTGCCTGGCGATGCTGCGCACCGACCTGCCACCGCTGCGCTCGGTGCAGCCGGGGAGCCAGCCGAGCGGCTACCACCCCAGCGACATCCAAACCGCCTACAGCCTGCCCCGCGGCGGATCCGGGCGGACCGTCGCCATCGTCAACCCGTTCGATACCCGCACCGCCGAAAGGGACCTGGCGGTCTACCGCCGCCAGTTCAACCTGCCGCCGTGCACCACCGCCAACGGATGCTTCCGTAAGGTCAACCAGAACGGCGGCACGACACAACCCACGGCAGCCGATTCCGGCTGGGCGATGGAGACGTCCTTGGACCTCGACGCCGTCAGCGCCGCCTGCCCCGACTGCAAGATCCTGCTCGTCGAAGCCACCGACGCCTATTTCTCCAACCTGTTCACTGCGATCCGCCAGGCCGTGGCCCAGGGAGCCAAGTACGTCTCCATGAGTTGGGGCGCTCCGGAGTTTTCCGGCGAGACCGCAGGCGATTCCGTCTTCACCCCCGGCGTCGCCTTTGTGGCCGCCAGCGGCGATGCCGGTTACCCCAACCTGATCTACCCCGCCGCCTCCCGCTATGTCACGGCGGCCGGAGGCACCACCTTGCGCCAGGTCCAAGGGACCTCCCGCTTTACGGAGACCGCGTGGAGCGGAGGCGGCTCCGGCTGCTCACTCTACGAATCCAAGCCGCCCTTCCAGCACGACGCCGGCTGCTCGCGCCGCACCGCCGTCGACATCTCCGCCGACGCCGACCCCGCCACCGGCCTGGCCGTCTACGACACGACCCCCGTCGACGACGGCAGCACCGGTTGGCTGGTGGTCGGCGGCACCAGCCTGTCCAGCCCGCTGCTCGCCGGCATGTACGCCGTCGCCGGCACACCAGGACCCGCCGACCACCCCAACTCCTACCCCTACGCCCACCCCCAGGCCTTCCGCGACATCACCCAGGGCTCCAACGGCAGCTGCGGCGGCTCCTACCTGTGCACCGCCCGGACCGGCTACGACGGCCCCACCGGCATCGGCGCACCCCTCGGCATCGCCGGACTGCGACTGCCCTAGGCCATTCTCAAGCATCACTACCCTGATGCGGCGCCCCAGCCGCCATGCCACTGGTGGGGGCCGTCCTCCGGCCGCGGAGGACGGCCCCCATCGTCTGTTCCTCCGGCTGCCGCTGCACTTCCTGCCGGCCGACTGCCTCGCCCGCGTCATCGGGCACATCTCCACCCGCCATCCCGCTCACGCCGGGGTTCACCACCTCACCAACCCCCGTTCCACGCCGCTGGATTCGCTCGCCGACCGCCTGCGCCGCCGGGGCTACCCGGTCCAGGAGATCCCCTACGCCGAGTGGATCGCCACGCTGGTGAGGTACGCGGCAGGGCACCCCACCGACCCGATGACCGCGTTCGTCCCGCTCTTCGCCGACCGGTGCGCGCGCCGACATCGCCGTGAGCGAGATGTACTTCCAGGGCCTTTTCCCGGAGCTCACTCGCGCCGACGCGGAACGGGCGCTGCTGGACGCCGGGATCGACATTCCTCCGGTGGACGCGGAGATGCTGGACCGCTACATCGGCTTCCTCCAGCACGACGACTACGTCGAGCCGGTGCAGAGGCGAGAGCACGGAGGGGCACGGTGGTGAGCCGATGCCCTGGCTGGGAGGCGCTGGACGTGCCGGAAGCAGCGCCCGACGGTCCGGTGGCCTTCTCCGCCGGCCTCAGTCCCGCCGGCCTCCTGGCGGCCTATCCCGCCGGGGCCCATCCGTTCCCGGCATCCGACGAATACACCCGCGCCCTCAACGAGGTGGTCTTCGCCGATCAGGTCCAGGCGGGCCGCATCCGGCTCGCGGGGCAGGAATCGGCCGATCCCTACGCCGTCTCCTGGTGGTCTCCCGACCCCAGGCCGGTGCTGCCCGTCTCGGCCGCACACCTCGGCCGGAGCCTCACCCGGCGGCTTGGCATCCGGCTGCCGTGGTCGACCGGCCTGGACCGGCGCTTCGAGCGGGTCGTCCGCGAATGCCGCGCCGGCCGCGTCCCCCTGTGGCTCACCGACGAGCTGATCGAAAGCTTGGTCCGCCTGCACGATCCGGGTCATGCTCACAGCGTCGAGGTGTGGGAGGACTGCGATCTGGTCGGCGACGTCTTCGGCCTCCGGTCGGATCGGTCTTCAGCATGGACTCGATGTTCTTCCACCGTCCCGGTGCCTCGAGGGTCGCGGTGACCGACCTCGCGGCACGCTTTGCGCAGGCCGGCAGCGTACTGCTCGACGCGCAGCGGGGCAGCCCGCACGTCCGCGGCCTGGGCGGCGTTCTCGTACCACGAGAGCAGTACGTGCGACACCACCACCGCCGCCGTACCGAGCGCGACGGCCTCCCGATGCCCACCGCCACCTTGCCCGCCCGCCGCCTCGCCCAGCCGACGGGATCCCGCTGACCGCCTTCGTCGCGCTGCCATGTTCTCCGGCTTCCACTTCTGGTGGCGAAGATGACCGGCAAGACGCTCGACGAGCGGCTCGGCAAGATCACGTTCTGGACCCAGTTGACGACGGGCCTCGTGGCGTTGTCGCTTGAGTTGGCGACGGAGCGGCGGCCCGGTCCCGTCGGCCGGCGGGGCCGGGGTGCCCGAAGAGCCTTACGACAGTGTCCACTTCCGGTTGTCGCCGCCCTTGCAGGACCGCCTCACCGGGCACGTCGAGCAACGACATCCGAATCCACAAGGACGGCAAGGATGTGGGCTCCGGCGCGCGGTCGTAGGGTCCTTGTCCGATATCCACATGGACCCGAACGAGGGATGCAAACTCATCCAATACGGGCCATTGCCAGTACACAGGCGTACCACCGGCGTACGCGAGCGCGTTGCCGATGCATGGATTACACCGTCACCACCGGATACCTCTTCCTTGAGTGGGAAGAACAGCCGCCGTACCGAGAACGGCCCCGGACGGGCCGGGAAGACCCGCCCATCTATGCCGCTCTGGTCAGGGAGTGGCGGGCCGGTGACCGGATGGTCCCGGGGGCGTGGGACGCGCGGTGGAGCGCCCTGGTCTCCGCGAGTTTCCCGACCGGGCGGCACCGGCGCTCCATCAGCGTTCCGCCTCCGGTCCTGTGGGAACGTATCGCCGAACTGCCCCTCGTGAGTTGGGACGAGATGGTACCGACCCCCTGAAGAGCAAGTCGGTCATCCCTGAGCTGTGCAGTGATCCGGACGGCGCCGGCGTCAGCGGGCCAGCCTGGCGCTGCGGTTCGAAGGCACTGTGACGGGCGCGTCACAGGTGGGGCAACGCCGCTTGGTGTTGGCCTGCGCGGCAAATCTTCCGAGCGCCTGCTGCAGGGCCAGTTCCACAGCCGCAGGGACGAACAACGTGCCGGCGCCGTCCGGCGGGACCAGCCAGCGCAGACGCCCTGCCGTCCGGTGCGGTGGGGGCACCGTAACCCACGCACCTTTGCCCAGATACCGGATGTCGGAGCCGATCCAGCGGACCTCTGGATCAGGCGGGAGGAAGAAGCCCACCCTTCGCGAGGCGGTGTCCGCCAACGCGGGTCCCGGCAACTCCGGGATGCTCAACAGGGTGTCCAGGGCCAGTACGCCGAGCTCCTCCGAGACGCTCAGCACGTCCCAGAACCGCCCGCAGGCCAGCACTGCGATCCCGGTGTCGCCGTGCCACTGCCGCTTGCACGCCCTCGGGTCGGTTGCGGCGGCGGCGAGCCATTCCGTCGCCTGCTGCGTAACGATTCGCATGCTGTCCTCCCGGATCCGACAACCCTCGGCAAGGGGGCATAATCTCCCCTCTCGCCAAAGGTCACCCGTACCTGACATATGCATGGTGTTGGATGTTTCCACGGTATGGAAGGGGTGGCGAACCATGGCGATTAACTCCGCGATGTTCGGCAATAGTGCAGTTGTTCTGTATCTGCTGTCGGTGACCGCTCCCTGGACAAGGACGCTGTTATCGAATTCGGCTCCGCGCGTTGCCTTTCGGGGAGGGCGTGCGCCGGACCGGTGTCAAACAGCTGACGACCCGGCTGGAACGGCGCAAGGTCAGCGGCGCCGGGGAGCCGCGACCAACGCGGTGGAGACGGCACAGTCACAGATGACCGCACAAACGTGAGCGCCGGGGAGCAACGCTCAGGACTTGTGGATCGGCCTGACGGAAGGAGGCGTACGTTCCCGATGGATCGATCGACAGGTCATCGAGCACGGCCGACGTTGCGGCGTCGGCCGGGAATGCACGCCCGTGCTTACCTGGTGGTCAGCGAGGACGGCACCACGCCAAGCGGCGGTCTCCGCAGGATGAGCTCGCCGGGCGGGCGCGAGGCGGATGCCGGATGCCGCGCCGGCAGCGGAGGTCAATGAGGTCTTTCAGGGTGGCCACCGATCGGGTGACAGGCATCGTGGCCGCAACACACAAGGCTCCCGTGCCGTTGAGGGAGGTGTTCGACGTCTCAACCCATCGGCGCAGGAGCCCTGTTGGTTCCGTATCCTGCCGCACTCGACCTGCCCCATACGCTCGTCGAGTGGGTCACGATGCTCATCGTCACCCGCGAGGGTGACTGCCGCTGCAAGCTCCCGCCGCACCAGGGTGCCCTGGTCGCTCTGGTGTACCTGCGCAAGCACGACACCCTCGCCCAGCTCGCGGCCGGTTTCGGCATTTCCGTCGGCACCGCGCACGCCTACACCACCGCGGTCATCGATCTCCTGGCCGCCCGCGCACCCGGTCTGCTGCGCGCTCTGCGCGAGGCAGACCCGAGTTCGTCCTGCTCGACGGCACCCTGGACGAGTGCGACCGCCTCGGCGACGGCCGCGCCGACTACTCCGCCAAGCACCGTCGGCACGGGGTGAACGTGCAAGTGGTCACGGATCATCACGGCGAGGTGCTGTGGCTGTCACCGGCCCTGCCGGGGCGCTGCCATGACCTGACCGCGGCTCGCGCCCATCGGATCATCAGGATCTGCGAGCGCCAGGGAGTGCCGGTCCTCGCCGATCGCGCTTACATCGGTGCCGGCGCGTGGGTGACCACACCGGCCAGACGGCCTGCGGGAGGCGAGCTGTCGCTCACTCAGCAGACCGTCAATCGAGCGCTGTCGAAGGCGCGGGCCCCGGTCGAGGGTGGCATCGCCCGTCTGAAGTCCTGGCGGATCTTCCGCAAAGCGCGGTGCAGCCCGAATCGAATGACGTCAATCGCAGCAGCCGTCCTCACTCTGGAGCGGCAACGCTGAAAGACCTCAATGCCTACATCGCCGAGCTGGCCGACCAACGGGACGAGAACGGACAGCGGTTGGTGGTGCGCAACGGTTACCACCGGCCGAGGAAGGTCACCACGGCGGCCGGGGCAGTCGAGGTCAAGGCCCCGCGCGTAAACGACAAGCGCATCGACCCCGACACGGGCGAGCGCATGCGGTTCTCCTCGGCGATCCTGCCATCCTGGTGCCGGAACTCCCCGAAACTCAACCGACTCGCAGAATTTGACACTTACTCTGCCTACGCTCATTGACAGGTGAACACAGCAGGTCAAAGTTGAAGTGAGAGCTTGGTGTGAGCGTGAACGACAGTCGTGGCCTTCCGTCTCCTGACCTTCCGGTCGGCTTTGGCTTCCGGCCGTATCGCCGCGACGAAGACCACGGCGCCATGGCCGCAGTGCGGCTGGGTTGTGCAGAGCGGGACCGGGTCGATGTCCACTCAGTTGTGGAAGGGCTCCCGACAGCTGTCGAGATCACCGAAGCCTCTGCCAAGTTGGATGAGCCGTCCGACAACCAGATCCTGGTGGTCCACGATGGGGGCATCGTCGGCTACTCGACGATCCGGTGGTGGCAGGAGCAGAACGATACGTGGTTGTACCTGCACCGCGGCTACCTCCTGCCCGAGCATCGCGGTCAGGGCATTGGCTCAGCCATGCTGAGCTGGGCCGAAGAGCGGATCCGCCAGCTCGTCAGGCAGCATGGAACCGCGCGGACGGCAGTGATCGGCGCGAACGCCTCGGCCTCCGAACAGGAGGCCACGGCGCTCCTGCTCGGAGTCGGCATGCTGGAGGGCCGCGTGGGACGGGGAGCACATGGTCGGCGTCGTCCTCTGCTCCATCCGCCGGTACGACCGCACCGTAGGCGAGATAGAAGAGCTGAGTGTCCAAGCGGACCGGAGACGTCTCGAAATCGGCCGGTCCCTGTTGCTGGACGGGCTGCGTAGCCTCCGCGAGCACGGTGCAGCGACCGCCCGACTGCACACGAGCACGGCAAATCCGCACCGGTCATACGATCTTTACGAGAGCGTGGGGTTCCGGCGGCAGAACGATTACGTCCGTTATCGCAAGCCGCTTGCTTGATCGACCATCATCGGACAGTCCCGCCGATCCACAGGATTTGACAGTTCCTCCGTGCCGAGATCATCGAGTCGCTGTCCGGCTACAGCGATGCCGGTCGCCTCGCCTCCCATGCCGGATTGCCCGCAGGAAAATGACATCATTTCAATGACCACGAGTGTCACATTGGCACCAGAACCCGGTCATCGGCCTGTCCAGAAATCCCACCACCGCGTCAGGATCAGCATTCCGACGATTCCGATGTGCAGCAGCGGCAACACCAAGGTGAATTCACCGAAGAACGCCCGTAGTATGCCCGGCGCAGGCAGGAACAAGTTCCGTACGTTGAACGAGATCACGTACCAGAACAAGATGATCGTGGCGACCCACGCCAGAACGCACCACAGGCACAGCGCGTCGACCCGGTACAGCGACTGGAACTGCAGCCACGACACGAACCCGATCCCGAAGAGGCACCCAACGTTGAAGGTCAGCCAGTACCAGCGGGGGAACTCCGCGCCGGCCAGCAGGCTCATGCCGACGCAGATCACGATGCCGTAGGCCACCAGGCCCAGTATTGGGTTGGGGAACCCGAAGGCCGAGGCCTGGGCGCTCTTCATGACGCTGCCGCAGGACACCACGGGGTTCAGGCTGCAGCCAGGCGTGAAGTTCGGGTTCTGAAGCAGCTTGAACTTGTCGATGGTGATCGCCCATGAGGCCGTCAGCCCACCCGCCCCCGTGAGCACCAGCAGTAGAGCGAACCCCCGGCCGGCCCCTACGGTTCTCGCCATCAGCCGCGCAGGCTCCTGGCCGGCAGGACGATGTGCGCCGCCTCCTTCAGGGTCTCCTCGGCGCCCGCGAACGCAGCCAGTGCCCCGGCATCCACGGGCTTGCCCGGCGCAGCCCCGGGCCAGGGGCGGGTGGTGAACACGAGATAAGCGAAGCCGCGTTCGGCGACCGCCTCCAGCCACTCGGGCGGCGCGGCGCACTGGGCCCTGAACTGCCACATGTTGACGACCGCCTGTCCGGCCTCGACCAGCAGGCTGACCGGCAGGCTCGGCTTCGCGGCACCGTCGACCAGGTCGCCGCCCACAGGCAGGCTGTTGCTCTCCAGCAACTGCCGCACGGCGGCGGAGGACGCCTCAGGGCCGTCCGCGGAGTCGCCGAGGGGGTAGGCGAGCAGGTAGGGCATGGCGCCGTCGGGAGCCTCGCCACTCCAGGCCAGTACGACAACGGTGCCCAGGTCGGCGAGGTGGAAAGGGCGGGTTTCGCTTGAGGTTGAGGTCACCGCTCGACCTTATCGACGGCGCCGCAGGCGGCCCGGCGTCCTCTCACCCGACCGGGCGATGACTCGAAGGCTCTCCACACGAACGAGGGACGCCTCTCGACGCCCCTCGCACACCGTCCCGGGCAGGTCAGTTGTGCAACGGCAGACCGCCGAGCAGCGGGTTGTGCTGGTTCAGCGCACCGGTCATGCCCTTGACAGTGTTGAGCACGGAGTCCTTGTTCTCGGTGTCGAGCGCGTTCGACTGGTGATGCAGCGGCATCACGTCGAAGGAGCCCTTGGCGAGCGTGTTCACGGCGCCGTTGAGGCTGGTGGGCGTCACGTCGGCGGCGTTGTAGGCGAACGCGGGCGTGGCGGCGCCAGCGATGGCCAAGGACCCGGCAACGACGGCGGCAGCCTTCAGGGACTTCATCTTGTTCCTTTCCTCGGCAACTCATGTCAATTCAGGGATTTCTGACGCCGTGCTCAACGAAGTTCGGTCGGGGCGGAAACCCGGAGTCCAGAAGTTTTTCCGCAATCCGCCGAGTCCTGATCAGCCTCGATTCGTCATCGGGGTTCGGTCGTTGATCGGTTCGGCGGTTCGCCCGTGATATCCCTGCCGTTGGAGGTGTTCGCCCACGCGTTGCCCGGGCGCGGTTCCATCGCGTGCCCTCGAACGTCCCCGCCGCTCCCTCGTTCCTGGACACGCTCGTGATGACCGTGGCGTCCAGGCCCACGGCGATCCAGCCCTTCAAGTACCGTCTGACGACGGTGAGACGGAGGAAGCCGCCCGGTCGCAGGTGCAGCAACATCCACACGTGGCGGCGTACCCGCCGACGCACCTTCGCGATCTTGCGCTGCGTCGGCTCGTCGAGCCCGGCCGGCACCCGGCGCATGGTCGAGTCCGAGACGGCTGGCCCAAGGCCTAGTGGCGCAACTGGAGTTGCTCGGCCTCCAGCAGGCTCCGTGCCCCGAGCGTGATCGCGATCGCGAAGCTGCCCGAGCCAGCCTGGGAGACCTCTCTGAAACAGGACGGCTCAATCCAGGAGGGCTACTTCGTGGTCGAGCTGACCGAACTCAAGCACAAGACCGGCTGGCGCTACAGCATCACCGCGACGTACATCGGCCGGATGTGGGACATCGCCGCTCCTACCAGCTCAATTCTTCGACGTCCTCCACACCCTTCTGCTGTGAGAGCGTCACCTCACCCAATTCCGCTGAATAGCCAGGTCAGACCGGAAAAGAAGACAGCCGTTGCGCCGACAGGGAGATTCCGGCGCAACGGCTGTGGGGCCGCTTCCCCTGACGGCTTACGTCGTGGGCAGCGTCGGCATCGGCAGGGTGGACGTAGGCAAGCCGCTGGCGAGCAGCGTGGCCGCGAGGTAGTTGACGAGAGCCGTCTCCATGCCGTTGACCGCCGTGGCCACCTGGCCGGCGTCCCCTGAGGTGACGGCCTTTTGGAGGGCGTCCAGCGCCTTCTGCAGGGCGGCGTGGGCGTCGCTCACGGCGTCTTTGGCCTGCGGGTTCGCGGTGGCCTTCGGAGTCATACTGGCAACAGCCCGTTTCGCGGAGTTGACGAGTCGGGTCGCCTGGGCAGCGGAGAGTCGGCCGTTGTCGGCCTTGAGTGCCGTGTTGAACAGGTTGGCGGCCGGCGGGAGCGCTCCGCCGAGTTTGCCAAGGCTCTCGACCCGTGCGAGGAGCGCGTCCGCGCCGGAGGCGGGCACCTGGGACGCCGCATGGCTGCGTCCCTGGGCGGAGTCGGCCGCCACGGCGGCCGGGCCGGTGATGGCGGTCAGGAGGGCAGCGCAGAGTGCGGTGGACGCGATACGCCGTGTGGACAGACCTCGCATGGAAGTTCCTTTCGATGATGCGTCGGATCTTGTGCCCACCGTTCAGTCACCCATCACCATTTGCAACCGGCCAAGCACACCAGGTAACCAGCCGTCTCGTAGCAACGTCGCTGGTGAAACGCCTCGCTCTAGGCCGACCCGGTGACCGGGCATCCGCCCGTCCATTCGGAGCACCGCAAGCGTGCCGGAGAACACGCGGCCCGGCCGCCCCTCCGTGCGGAAGGACGGCCGGGCCGTGAAGTGCGCGGAGACGTCAGCTGTTGGTGCAGGTGTTGCCGAACGCCGGGTTCAGCAGACCGATGACGTTGACAGTGTCGCCGCAGACGTTGACCGGCACGTGAACCGGGACCTGGACCACGTTGCCCGACAGGACGCCCGGGGAGTTGGTGGCGGTGCCGTTCGCGCCACTGTCGGCGGCGGCGAAGCCGGCGGTGCCGACGACGGCCGCGGCGGCAACGGAGGTAAGGACCAGGCCCTTCGCGATACGCGACATGGAGAGGTGCTCCTTGGGGGTTGAAATAACATCCGGGCGGATGCCCGACGTTGTGTCAACGCGCGGTACCCGCGAGGGTTGTGCCGCCAATGGAGTGATCCACGAGAGGAGCGGCCTTCACAAAATCGGGCCGGCGGCGCCACGCGGATCGGTCCGACGCTGGTGGGCAGGGTGAAGTTGACGACGACGGCGAAGACGTAGCCAATGGCGTTCTAGTCGAAGAAGCCGCGGAGTTTCGCGCTGCGGCCACGACCTCGTCGCCCGCCGCCCGGGCCACCGCGACGCCGGCCGCGATGGCCCGTCCGTCCTGCTCCAGGGCGATTGCGTTCTTGGTCCGGAAAAGCAAAGTGAAGTGCCCTGCCAGTCCGGCTCGTTCGCACCGCCAGGGGTCCTTTGTCCGATGTTCCTGGACGTAGAAGTCGCCGTCGACCAGACAGTGTCCCGGGGCGCTGATGTAGGTCACCGCACCGGGTGCGGCCAGAACGCGCTCCCCGGGGAGGATGGGATCGCACGCTCCAACTCATGCGTACGGACCCGGAACGGGCCTGGCACGCGGGCGAGATCGCCAAAGACCTGGGCCTGAGTCCCATCTGACCCACTGTCACCTCTCTCCGCCTCTCAGGGGAACCTCACACACACCGACGACGGCCGCTCGGCACCGCACTTCGACAGACCCCCTGTGGAGACGCCCATATTCGCCGCGCGTCGCAATAGGGCATCTGGATGTCCCATCCGGTGCTTATTAGCTGACTATTTGCGAGCTTCACGGGTGACACACATGCCGCTTTTGGTCCATTTAGTGAATGTTGTCTGGTTTGTGAGCGTCATATGCAGTCTGCTGTCCCCACCACATCCCTCGCAATTTCGTCAGGAAAGGCATGGTGGGTTTTGGTGCATGGGGCTGTTAAGACCAGAGGCGTCTCGTCACTGGTTCTCGGGGCGGTGAGTCTGGGCCTGACCTGGGGCCTGTGCGGCCCTGTTTCGGCGCAGACGCAGTCCGTCGAGGGCCGGGCGCAGGCTCAGGCCGCCGCCTCGCAGGCGGGTCGAATCACTCAGCGGGCGGGGGTGAAAACGCATCACGAAAACCTTCGGGCGGTGGTGACGGGGACGGTCACCGCGAGGATCGGCGTCAATATCCGTGAGCGGCCGACGACCAACTCGGCGATCCTGGGCTCGTTCCCGTTCCGGGCGCACATCAGCATCCTGTGCCGGGACACGGGCGCTTCCGTGGACGGGAACAACATCTGGTACAAGCTGGCGGGCCGCGCCGGCTGGGTGACCGCACGCTGGGTCGCTGCGACCGGTGTGCCGTTCTGCGACTCGATTGACAGGCCGACGGGTCCGCTCGGCCCAACCGGCCCGACCGGCCCGCACGGTCTCGACGGGCTCGACGGGCTCGACGGGCTCGACGGGCTCGACGGTGTGACGGGTCCGACCGGCCCGACCGGACCGCAGGGCCTCACCGGGCTCGACGGGCTCGACGGGCTCGACGGTGTGACGGGTGCGACGGGTGCGACGGGTCCGACCGGACCGCAGGGTCTGACCGGGCTCGACGGTGTGACGGGTGCGACGGGTCCGACCGGCCTGACCGGCGACACCGGCCCGACCGGACCGCAGGGCCTCACCGGGCTCGACGGTGCGACCGGTGCGACGGGTCCGACCGGCCTGACCGGCGACACCGGCCCGACCGGACCGCAGGGCCTCACCGGGCTCGACGGGCTCGACGGGCTCGACGGTGTGACGGGTGCGACGGGTGCGACGGGCCCCCAGGGCCTCAACGGGAACAACGGAAACAATGGGCTCAACGGCACTGACGGTGCGACCGGACCGACCGGACCGCAGGGTCTCACCGGGAACAACGGAAACAATGGGCTCAACGGCACTGACGGTGCGACCGGACCGACCGGACCGCAGGGCCTCACCGGGCTCGACGGTGCGACCGGTGCGACGGGTCCGACCGGCCTGACCGGCGACACCGGCCCGACCGGACCGCAGGGCCTCACCGGGCTCGACGGGCTCGACGGGCTCGACGGTGTGACGGGTGCGACGGGTCCGACCGGCCCCCAGGGCCTCAACGGGAACAACGGAAACAACGGGCTCAACGGCACTGACGGTGCGACCGGACCGACCGGACCGCAGGGTCTCACCGGGAACAACGGAAACAACGGGCTCAACGGGCTCAACGGCACTGACGGTGCGACCGGACCGACCGGACCGCAGGGCCTCACCGGGCTCGACGGCGCCGACGGCGCCACCGGCCCCACCGGACCGTCTGGCACCACGCAAACGCAGTTGCTGACCTCGGTTCCCCAGACCGTTCTCGCCGGCGCCACGGCGACGCTGAGCGGACCGTCCTGCACCACCCTGGGGGCGTTCACTGCCGTCAGCGGCGGGGATACCCAGCTGACGGGGACGGGCCAGGTTCAGACGCTGACGAGCTCCCCGGGTACGTCCTGGACCGTCACTGTCCACAACACTGGCACCGATGACGCGACCGTCACCGTCACATCGGTCTGCCAGCCGGCCTGATCCCGGGCGAGAAGCCCGGCCCCCAGATCGACCCGGTTCCTGACCGCGCGTTCTTCCCCTAGAACGGTCCGTGCCACCTGCCTGTCCGGCGGGTGGCACGGACCGTTTTTCAGCGGTGCCGGTGTCAGAAGCGGGCGGACCCCAGGGCTCCGATGAACTCCGTCCAGGTGGCCGACCCGATCAACAGCACCTCCCCGCCAGGCAACTTGCTGTCCCGGACCGGAATGACGCCGGGGACCCTGCCGGCTACTTCGACGACTATCACCAGACTGGTGCGCTACCGGCTCTCCTCCCTGCCGGCCCTGCTGGTCAGCGCAATGACGCCCGCGGGCCACGACTCGATCACCGCGGCAGCGGAGTGGTGCCGGCGTGCGACACCCGGGGAACCGACCGCCTTCGGCGTACCCCACCACCCGCTCCTGGGCCGCTACCGGGTGCCGGGTGAGAAGACCCTGCGCAGCGGGCTGGGACGCCTCGATCCGGCTGAGCTCAGCACGGCCGGGTTCACCTACCTGAAGTCCCTGCTCCCCGACGAGCGCGCCATTCCCGCGCCTCTGATGCCTGATGGCGGCCGAGAGCGCGAACAACGTCGGGCCCACCAGGCTGCTGCTCAGGCCGATCCGTTGCGCGTCAGGCGCCGGGCGATCGCGGTGGACGGCAAGTGCCTGCGCGGGGCCTCTTCAAGGCGTCCTTGCTGATCGCAGGCTCGAAGGGCAAGAACCGCCTGCCCCGCTCGTCCTGCGACTTACGCGCCCGGAACGTGTACCCGAGGAAGGTGAACTCCGTGTGCTCATAAGAGCTCTGGTGTTTCCCGTCCTGGTCATCGGCGTAACGCTCGAACGTGACGGTGGGGAACTCCCTCTCCAGCCACATATCAAACGCGTAGTGCATGAACAGGTTCGCGAGCACGGATGAGACCGCTGAGCCCGGATCCACGGGTTCAGGTGCGGCCGTGATGTTACCGAGAACGAAGAAGTGCCCTGTGGTCTGCGATGATGGGAGTTCTTCAGGCTTCCAGCACGCACGATCACGAGGGCACTTCCGAAATACAGTCTTCCCACGCCGGGGCGAGGGTCTCCGCATGGTTCGATGATCCGAATCTGATCGCGTACGGCGGGCTGGCTCCGCTGGTGCGCCTGGCCGAGCGGTGCGGGCTTTCCGGCCCGGTCGCCGAGCGGGTGCGATTGCCGGTTTCGAGGAACGGCACCGGCTGCGGCACGGAGCGATGAAGGGCCTGTTCATCGGGGTGCCGTCACCGTCCACGCCGGGCAGCTTCCTGCGGTCCTTCACCCACGGGCACCTCAAGCAACTGCACGCCGCCAAGCCGAAGGAGCAGCACACCGCACGGTTGACCGTGCGCACGTCCTGCGCCTGAACCCGGCGGCCCTGCCCGGGGGCAGGGCGAGCTGTTCACCACCTGGCACTACCACGGAGCTTTCCCCGAACCCGCCTGCCGCTGGTGGACGCCGAGGCCGACCACCGGCGACACGCGATCGTGGAACAGGTGATCACGGAGTCGAAGAACGGCCCCTTCACGCACGCTCTCGGGATGCTTCCAGACGAACTCCACCTGGCCGGCGCCGACCGCGCCGGTCTCCAACCTCACCCGCGCCTGCGGAACCCCTCGCCGGCACCTTCCACACCAAGGCCACCTGCCCGACCATCCGCGACCACCTGATCAACGTGCCCGCCCGGCCGGCCCGTTCGGCCAGGCGGCTCCCCCCACCTGCCCGAACACCGACCCTCACGGGACGCCTTCGAGGCCCAGGCCGCTTGGTCTGGCCAGCATTCCCGCGTGTTCACAGGTCTCGGGCCCTGTCGTCCCACAGCCGGAAACACCGACCCGATCACCAGAAATGATCAACCGTCAAGCGAGCCGGTGGATCCGGGATCAGGCATCCGACCCGGTGGGTCACCGACGGTGCGCGGCTCGGCCTCGCCGGTAAAGGATCAGCCCGCCCGCGAGCAGCGCGGCACTGACGCCCGAGGTCGCCAGCATGGCCTCGCTGCCGGTCTGCGCCAGGCTGGGCCGGGTGCCCATGGGGACGGGGCCCGGCCGCCATTGCGGCTGAGCGGAAGGCTCGGACCGCAGCCCCTGGGAGGCCGCGTTGTGCCGCGACTGGTCGGCGGGCGCGGGCAACCGGTGAGCCGGAGTGCGACCAACGGCCGGGGTGTGCCTGGCGACCTCCGACGGAGACGTCTGCACGGGCAACCTGGGCCTCGCCGTGGAACTGGTGTCGCTGGAGCCCCTTGGCCTTGGGACTTCCTGCGGGACTTGTCTGACCGAATTCGACTGGTCGGCACAGGAGTTGCCGAAAGCGGGGTTCAGCAGGGCGATGACATTCACGGTGTTGCCACAGGCGTTGACCGGTACGTGGATCGGTACCTGCACGGTGTTGCCGGAAAGCACACCAGGCGAGCCGTTGGTGGCACCGCCCGCGTTCGAGTCGGCCAGCGCAGGGCTGCCGCACAGGGAGAGAACGCTCGTCGCGGCGGCGGCCGCGACCACTCCTCTACTCAGGTTCTGTCGCAATCTCGTTGTTCTTCCTGCTTGAACAAGTGGGAAAAGCCGGCCGTGGAACGTGAGAAGTGGTGTCCAAGGCCGGCCGTGACGCAGCGGGGCGGCCGGCGTTACACCGTCAGTTGTTGGCGCACGCGGAGCCGAACGCCGGGTTCAGCAAGGCGAGGACATCGACGGTGTTGCCGCACAGGTTGACGGGAATGTGCACGGGGACCTGGACCACGTTGCCGGACAGGACGCCCGGAGAACCGACGGCGGAACCGGTGGCGCCGGCGTCGGCGAAGGCCGGAGCAGCCACGCCCAGGGCCATGATTGCGCCAGCGACGACTGCAGCGCTCTTCTTCATGAACTTTCCCTTCTCTCCGGTCATGCCCCTGTGGCGGATGAACCCGAGCGAGCACAGCTTGAATCGGCTCGCACCATGACCGGCGGTTGTAAAACGAAGAATAGACATCCGGGAAACTGCGAAATGCGAACCGCCGGGGAATTCACCCGAACGCCCCGGCAGCATCGGCATCGAGCCTTCGCCAACGGGGAAGCGGTTCACCTGAGCCCGGGTCCACCGGCTCGCTTCACGGTTAATCATTTCTACTGATCGGACCGGTGCGCCTGGTACTCCAGTCACACTTCCCGCCAAAGAAACACGTTCCCGCTCTCGTATCAACCACAGGCAGAGGCTTTGGTTTCGGCAATTCACCCGGTCGGACCGCTCAAGACCCGGACGGGGGTGGAATGACAGAGCCTTGAGGCGTGTTCCGGCACCTTTCCTGTATGGGCCGACGGAGTGAACCGAAGGAACCAACCGGGCCCAGGGCAGTTGAGCAAGACGCTCCGGTGGACGGGGTTTTCCCAGAAAGGAACAGCAAGTGATCAAGAAGGTACTGGCTACCGCCGCGGTCGCCGCTTCCGTCGTAGGCGCCTCCGCCACCGCCGCGCCCCAGGCGCTGGCCATCGGCAACGACACCGGCACGACCTCCACCAGCGGCACCGGTGCTTCGCAGACGTTCGGCAACTCTGCCACGTACGGCACCATGAGCCCCCAGATGGCGCTCATCCAGGGTTCGTTCAACAAGCCCTGCATCGGCCTGCCTGCCAAGGCCAACCTGGGTTCGCTGGTCGGCGTCGTGCCGGTCTCGGTCCAGGACATCCCGGTCCTGTCCGCGCCGCAGAACCAGCAGTGCGTCGAGAACTCGACCCAGGCCAAGGGCGACGAGCCGCTGTCGCACATCCTGGACGACGTCTCGGCCCTGTCGGGCAACGGCACGAACAACCACTGAGACAGGACGCGTCGGGCCCCTTTCGCGGGCTCTCGCCAGCGGGTCGCCGATCTCTCGGCGGCCCGCTCGCTTGACACCCGCGCATGACGGACGCGGATCGCGTCGGCCTGTCTGTGAGGGGCGCAGCGACGTGTTCCTTCCCGTCCGCATACGCTCCGCCAGACGGGGCAAAGCCCGCAACCCCCATCCGGATCGCGGCGTTGACAATCACGCATCTCCTCCCCGGAGTCCGCCTTTTCGAAAGGGAATGAACATGAAGAAGCTGTGGGCAACCGCTGCGATCGCCGCTTCGGTCGCCGGCATCACGGCTACGGCCGCCCCGCAGGCCCTCGCCATCGGCAACGACACCGGCACGACCTCCACCAGCGGCACCGGTGCTTCGCAGGACTTCGGCAACTCGGCCACCTTCGGCGACATGAGCCCGCAGCTCTCGCTGGTCCAGGGCTCCCTGAACAAGCCCTGCGTGGGACTGCCCGCCAAGCTCAACGCCGGCTCAATCGTCGGCGTCGTGCCGGTCACGGTCCAGGACATCCCGGTCCTGTCCGCGCCGCAGAACCAGCAGTGCGTCGAGAACTCGACCCAGGCCAAGGGCGACGAACCCCTCTCGCACATCCTGGACGACATCTCGGCCCTGTCGGCCAACGGCACGGGCAACGGCTGATCCGTCCCCGTTCCGCCGCGGCGGGTCACCGGTCCTCCGGTGGCCCGCCGTTTTGTCGTACGTCAGCGCCGGTACAGGGCCTCGATCTCGTCCATGTAAGCCGCCTGCACCGCGTGACGCTTGACCTTCAGGGACGGGGTCAGCAGCCCGTTCTCCTCGCTGAACTCGCCCTCGACCAGTGCGAACGCGCGGATCGACTCGGCGCGCGAGACGGCCTCGTTGGTGTAGTCGACGGCCTTCTGCACGTCGGCACGGATGCGCGGATCCCGTACGACCGTGGACATCGGGGTGTCCGCGGGCAGCTTGCGGACGGACAGCCAGTGGGCGATCGCCTCGGGGTCGAGGGTGATCAGAGCGGCGACGAAGGGCCGGTTGTCGCCGACGACCAGGCACTGGCCGACCGGGGCGCGGCTGCGCAGCCGGTCCTCCAGGACGGCCGGCGAGACGTTCTTGCCGCCGTTGGTGACGAGGATGTCCTTCTTGCGGCCGGTGATGGTGAGATAGCCGTCCTCGTCGAGCGCGCCGAGGTCCCCGGTCGCGAACCACTCGTCCGTCAGTACGGCGTCGGTGGCCGCCGGGTTGTTCCAGTACGCGCCGAAGACCACCCCGCCCTTGATCAGCACCTCGCCGTCGTCGGCGATGCGGATCGTGGTGCCGGGCACCGGGAGGCCGACCGTGCCGGGGCGGGGCCGCAGGGGCGGGACGACAGTGGCGGCAGCCGTCGTCTCGGTGAGGCCGTAGCCCTCGTAGACGATGATTCCGGCCGCGGCGAAGAAGAGGTTGAGGTCGCGGTCGAGCGGGGAGCCGCCGCTGATGGCATACCGCATACGGCCGCCGAGTTCGCTGCGGATACGGCGGTAGACCAGCAGGTCGTAGAGGGCCCACGCGGCGTACAGGGCGGGGCTCGGGCCCTTGCCGGTGCCGAGGAACTTGTCGAGGTACGCCTTGCCGAAGCGGACCGCGACGCGGTCGGCGCGGTCGAAGGAGGCGGCGCGGCCCATCCGTTCGGCGGTCGCGCGGCCGGTGTCGTGGATCTTCTCGAAGAGGTACGGCACCCCGACCAGGAACGTGGGCCTGAACTCCCTTAGCGCCGGGCGGAGTTCGTCGGGCTTGATGCTCGGGCAGTGGCCGATCTCGATGCGGGCCATCAGACAGGCGATCTGCAGGGTGCGGCCCATGATGTGCGCGAGCGGGAGGAAGAGGAGTGTCGATGCGACCTGGCCGGTGACCTCGGTGAAGAGGGGGTGCAGCAGTTCGACCGTGTTGGCGGCCTCGGCGTGCAGGTTGGCGTGGGTGAGGACACAGCCCTTGGGGCGGCCGGTGGTGCCGGAGGTGTAGCAGATCGTCGCGACCGTGTCGGGGGTGAGAGCGGTACGGCGCTTGGTGACCTCCTCGTCTGTGATGTCCCGGCCCAGGGTGGCGAGTTCGGCGACGGCTCCCGCGTCCAGCTGCCAGATGCGCGGGTGTTGGGGGTGGCGGGCGGTGCCCGTCATGACCGTGTCGGTGTTCTCGGCGTTCTCCGTGACGACGAAGCGGGTGCCCGAGTCCCTTACGATCCACTCCACTTGCTCGGCGGACGAGGTCGCGTAGATCGGCACGGTCCGGCCGCCGGCCGTCCAGATCGCGAAGTCGAGGACCGTCCACTCGTAGCGGGTGCGGGACATCACCGCGACCCGGCCGCCCGGTTCGAGGCCGGCGGCTATCAACCCCTTTGCGGTGGCGGTGACTTCACGGGCGAAGGCGGCGGCGGTGACGGGCTGCCAGCTGCCGCCCTGCTCGCGGCGGAGGACCACGGTGTCGGGTGCCTCCGCCGCGTTGATGAACGGGAGGTCGGCGGTGCTGCCGGTCGTCGGGCTCGGCGCGAGCGGCAGCGTGCTCGCCTCTCGTACGACGCCCCGCTCGTCCCTGGTGAGTTCGACCCGGGTGCGGGCCGCCAGGTCGGTGCGTTGCCGCGCCCGCTTCAGGTCCTTGCGTACGCCCATGTCGGCTGCTCCCGGTCGGCGGTGAGACGGTGACTGGGCCGTCAACTTACTCGCAAGTAGGGGAAGGTCAATGGGGCCGGTGGGGTCGAGTCCGGGTTCGGTCGGGTTCAGTCCATCCGGCTCGCCTCGTCGATCGCCTCGGCGAGTTGCCGTACGTCCTTGTCCTCCGTCTTCTTCGCCAACGCGTGGGCGCGGTCGGCGAGTTCGCCGAGGCCGGGGTCGCCGGGCAGGTCGCCGGAGCGGAGCGAGTCGGCGAAGTAGGCGGCCACGGCGGTGACTTGGAAACGGGGCGAGGCACTGGACAGGGAGTCGTGCAGGGCGTCGGTCTCCAGCTGGCCCGATTCCTCGTGCGGGGCGCGGGTGTCGGGGTCGAGCCAGCGGACGCTGGCCGTGGCGAGGTGGCCGTCGGCGCCGGGCCTGGTGCGGACGGCGTAGAGGGCGGTCACGGTGTGGCCGGGGCCGATCTCGCCGCCGTCGACGTTGTCGTTGCGGAAGTCGTCGTCGGCGACCTTGCGGTCCTCGTAGCCGATGAGACGGAACTGCGCGACCGTCTCGGGGTCGAAGGCGACCTGGGCCTTGGCGTCGCGGGCGGTGAGGTCGATGTTCTGCGGGAGTTGATCGACGAAGACCTTGCGGGCGTCGGCGTCGTCCGAGACGTACGCGGTGTGGCCGTCGCCCTTGTCGGCGAGCTTCTCCATCAGGGCGTCGCCGTAGTCGCTGCCGACTCCGACGCCGAAGAGGGTGATGCCGTGGTCGCGGCGCTCGTTCGAGATGCGTTCCAGGATCGAATCGGCGTTGGTGTCACCGGTGTTGGCGAGGCCGTCGGAGATGAGGACGACCCGGTTGGTGGCGCCCTCGCGCAGGCCCTCGGTGGCGGTGGCGTAGCCGGTCTCGACGCCGGCGCCGAGGTTGGTCGAGGACTGGGTCTCCAACTCGTCGATGGCGTGGTGGACTTTGCCGCGGTGGCCGTCGAGGCGGGTCATCGGGAGAACGGTCTCGGCCTCGTCGCTGAAGGTGACGAGCGCGACCGAGTCGTCGTCGCGCAGCCGGTCCGTCATCTCGTCGAGGGACTTCTTGGCGAGGTCCAGACGGCCCGTCTCGGCCATGGAGCCGGAGACGTCGATGACGAACGTGAGGGCGGCGGGCGGGCGTTCGGCGTTGTCGTCGGTAGTGCGGGTGGCGAGGCCGACGCGGATCAGGGACCAGTTGGCGCTGTCGGTGCGGGCGCCGTCGACGGTGACCGTGAAGCCGTTGCCGTCGGGGCGCTCGTAGTCCTGCCGGAAGCTGTTGACGAACTCCTCGGGGCGGATCGTCGACGGGTCGGGCAGCTGTCCGTCGGCGAGGATGCGCCGGGCGTAGCCGTAGGAGGCCGTGTCGACGTCGAGGACGAAGGTGGAGAGGTAGTCGGGGGACGGGGCGATCTTGTCGGCGGGGGTGCTTGTCTGTTCGCCGTCCTGTTCGCTGCTGTTGTCACCGCCGGAGGTGGTGGCGGGGGCCGGGGCCGGGAAGCCGGTCCGGTTGGCCGCGTCCGAGGTATTGGAGTGGCTGCCCTCGCCCGCGCCGCAGCCGGTGAGCAGCAGGCCGCCCGCGGCGGTGAGGGCGAGCAGGGTGGCGCGCAGGTGCCGGGTGCGGTGGCGGGCGCACTCCTGCGCCGGTCGTGTTCGGTCGGTGTCCATCTCCCGTGCCCCCTCGGTCCGTTGACGTCGGCTTCTGCGACTGTGACGGCGGACGGGACGGGAACGTGCGCTACGGGGAGTTGCGGAAGCGTCTCGAAGGGGTCGCGATCAAGGCCCGTCGAGACCGGTGGGAGATCCTCCGGTGACCTAGGACACGATGTCCTTGCGGGCGAAACCCCGGAAGGCCAGGGCGAACAGCACGATGGCGTACGTAACGGAGACCGCCGCGCCCTGGATCATGCCGGACCACTCCGGATGGGGCTGTACGGCGTCCGCCCAGGCGAACTGCCAGTGGGCGGGCAGGAAGTCGCGCCAGTGGCCGAGGGCCGTGACGGCGTCCAGGACGTTGCCGACGATGGTCAGGCCGACCGCGCCGCCGACCGCGCCCAGGGGTGCGTCGGTCTTCGTCGAGAGCCAGAACGCGAGCCCGGCGGTGACCAGTTGGGAGACGAAGATGAACGCTACGACCACCAGTAGGCGTTGGGCGGCGGTGCCCGAGCCGATCGCGCCGCCGGTGGGCAGCTCCAGTGGGCCCCAGCCGTAGGCGGCGGTGCCGACGGCCAGGGCGACGAGCGGGAGCAGGACCATCGCGCCGAGGCTGAGGCTCAGGCCGACGACCAGCTTGGACCACAGGAGGCGGGCCCGGGGCACGGGTGCCGCCAGCAGATAGCGCAGGGACGACCAGCTGGCCTCCGAGGCGACCGTATCCCCGCAGAACAGGGCGACCGGGACGACCAGCAGGAAGCCCGCCGACACGAACAGGTTCACCGCGGCGAAGTTGGCGCCGGACGCGGTGGCCGTGTCCATCAGGGTCACCTGGCCGTTGCGCTCGCCCGGGGTGCCGCCGATCGCGAAGGCGGCTATCAGGACGAAGGGCAGCGCGGCGAGGATGCCGCCCATGACCAGGGTGCGGCGCCGTTTCAACTGCCGGACCAGCTCGACCCGGAGGGGCAGTGTGCGGCCCGCTCGGTAGCCGGAGGCCACCTCTGCGGGCTCGGCGAGCGTGCTCATGCGGAACCTCCGATCAGGGTGAGGAAGGCGTCTTCCAGGCGGCGGTGCGGGCCGACGGAGGAGACGGGGACTTCGAGTCGTACGAGTTCGACGAGGAGTCGGGCGGCGGTGGCGGAGCCCTGGGTGGAAGGCGGGGACACCGGCGCGTCGAGTGCGGTGCCGGAGGCCTCGGTGGTGGCCGTGTTCGCGCCCTGCGCCGGGGAGTTGGCAGCCACCAGGCGATCCTCGGGTACCGGACTGTCGCCGGGTGCCAGTCGCACCAGCAGGCCGCCCTCCGCGCGTGTCACCGACTCCACGTCCGGGAGGGCCGCGACCTTCTCCACCAGCGGGTCGGGGATGTCGGCGGCCAGGCCGACAAGCAGGGTGTCTCCGGAGCCGATGATCTCGGCGACCGGGCCTGCCTGGATGAGCCGGCCGCGGTCCATGACCACGAGGTCGGTGCAGGACTGCTCGACCTCCGCGAGGAGGTGGCTGGAGACTATGACCGTGCGGCCGGCCTCCGCGTAGCGGATCATCACCTCGCGCATCTCGCGGATCTGCGGCGGGTCGAGGCCGTTGGTCGGTTCGTCGAGGATGAGGAGGTCGGGGAGGCCGAGCATGGCCTGGGCGATGGCGAGGCGCTGGCGCATGCCCTGGGAGTAGGTGCGCACCGCGCGGGCGAGCGCGTCGCCGAGGCCCGCGATCTCCAGGGCCTCCTCCAGGTGGGCGTCCTCCGGGGGCCGTCCCGTCGCCTGCCAGTACAGCTCCAGGTTCTCGCGGCCGGAGAGGTGCGGGAGGAAGCCCGCGCCCTCGACGAAGGCGCCGACCCGGGACAGCACCGGGGCGCCCGGGCGGATCGCGTGGCCGAAGACCCTGATCTCGCCGTCGTCCGGTCTGATCAGGCCCATCAGCATGCGCAGGGTGGTCGTCTTGCCCGCGCCGTTCGGACCCAGCAGGCCGAGCACCTGGCCCTTCTCGACGCGGAAGGACAGGTCCCGTACCGCGTACCGGTCCGCCGACTTCGCGTACCTCTTGCTCAAGTCGGTGATCTGGAGTGGGACTTCGGCCAGCTCGGGGTCAGTGGGTGTAGTGGCGGTGCGACGGCGTCCGGTCAGCAGCAGCGCGAACACCGCGCCGGCCAGCGGCAGCCACCACACCCACGACGGCAGTGTCGCCGCAGCGGTCGTGACGCCGGGGGCCGTCGGCACCTTGAGGTCGCTCTTCAGGGTGACGGTGTACGTCGCCGGGGCCGTCGGGGAGGAGTATGCGAGGTCCGTCGAGGCGAGGACCAGGCGCAGGTGGTGGCCGCTCTGGACGTCGTAGTCGATGGCCGGGAGGGTGATCGTGACGTCCTTGCCCGCCTTGGCGCCCTCGACCCTGAGGGGGGTCACCAGCTGGGAGGGGAGCACCTGTTGGGTGCCTCCCGGGCCCACGTCGTAGACCTTGCCGAAGAGGACGGCGTCGTCGCTCGTCGACTTGACGTGGACGGTGACCGTGGGCGATCCGGTGATGCGGAGGCCCTGGGTGAGGGGCTTGGAGGCGAACGCCGCGTACTGGCCGGGGAAGTCGAGGGAGACTCCGATGCCCAGGGAGGACAGCTGCGAGAGGCCGCCGGTGCTGCCGAGGCCGGGCAGAGCGGAGATCGCGGGCGGGCTGGCGCCGGCCGGGTTGGTGAAGCTCTGCTCGCGGCGGCCGGTCAGGGCGAACGCGCGCGGGTCCTTCTCCAGGCCGGGGTAGACGCTGCCGCTCGCGCCGCGCAGCTGGGCGGCGCCGTCGGTGGAGTCGACGCCTCCGGTGCGGGTGACGCGGAAGGCCGGGCCGGTGTCGGTGTTCTTGTCGTCCTTCAGGTACCGGTCGAACCACGAGGTCACGCGTGCCTGGACGCGGCTCGTCTCCATGTCGCCGCCGTCATGGCCGCCCGCGATCCAGTCGACGTCCACGGGGGCGCCGTTGGCGCGGATCGCCTTCGCGGCGGCGTCGGCCTGGCCGAGCGGGAAGAGGGAGTCGGTCTGGCCCTGGAGCAGGAGGGTCGGCACGTTGATGTGCGAGGCGACGGCGGACGGGGAGCGGGCCTCCAGGAGGGCGCGCGCCGCAGCGTCGGGCTTGCCCGCCTCGGCGACCCGGTCGTACATCGCGCACAACTGGGGCTCGAAATTGGCGCAGCCGCCACCGGAGTTGATGAAGATGCTCGCCCAGAGCTTCTTGAAGACGCCGTTCGGGAACAGGGCGTCGGCGAGGTTCCAGTAGGTGATCGCCGGGGCGATGGCGTCCACGCGGTCGTCGTAACCGGCGGCGAGCAGGGAGATCGCTCCGCCGTAGGAACCGCCCGCCACGCCCACGCGCGGGTCGCCGGGCTTGTCGAGCTGGACGTCCGGCTGCTTCGCCAGCCAGTCGACCAGCTTGGAGACGTCCTTGACCTCGCCGTCCGGGTCGTTCAGGCCGATCTTGCCGGTCGACTTGCCGAAGCCGCGCGCGGACCAGGTGAGGACGGCGTACCCGTCTCCGGCCAGGTCCTCGGCCTCTTTCCGTACGTCGTCCTTGCTGCCGCCGAAGCCGTGGGCCAGGAGGACGGCGGGGCGGCGGGCGTCGGTCCCTCCGGCCGTGAAGTAAGAGGTGTCGAGTTTCACGCCGTCCACGGCCATCACGCGGTCGGCGCGGTGTACCTCCGGCGGTTTGTCGGAGGCTACGGCCGTCCAGGTGCCGGCGGCGGCGAGCACGGCTACGGCGGCCGTGGCGGCGAGCCACTGCCGTGGGCGTCGTAGCGGTGAGCGAAGATCCATGTCGTCAACGGTACGGGGCGTCTCTGACAGTTGGGGCAGACCCTGGGGTGAACCGGGGGTGAGGGGTGTACCGCGCCTGGTGTACGGCTTCTAGCTCGGGAGGCTTATGTGGATCGCCGGGTGCGGGTGCGTGGGGGCTGGTCGCGCAGTTCCCCGCGCCCCTGAAAGACCTCTAGTCGTCCGGTATCGACACCAGCCAGCGAGTGTCCTTGCGGGGGCGGAGATAGAGCGCCCAGTACAGAGTTGCCGCCGCCACTATCCCTCCCGTCCACAGCAGGTAGCTCGTCTCCTGTTGGGTGAGGATGTACGCCAGGACCGCGATCAGCAGGATCGGCATTGCGGGCCACAGGGGCATGCGCCACGCGTGTGTGTGCCTGTGTTGGCCCCGGCGGGACAGCAGGGCGGCTACCGCTACCAGCAGGTACATGCCGGTCACCGAGACGCCTGTCACGCCGTAGAGGGTGTCCAGGTTCACGAAGCAGAGGACTGCTCCGGGGACGCCCACGGCGAGGGTGGCCACCCAGGGGGAGCCGAAGCGGCCGAGTTTGGCGAAGACCGTGTTGACCGGGGTGGGCCAGGCCTTGTCCCGGGCGGAGGCGAAGAGGACGCGGGAGTTCTGGATGACCATGACGATGCCCGCGTTGATGATCGCGAGGGCGACGCAGAGGCTGACGAAGGTGCCGACCGCCGAGTTGGACCAAGCGGTGACCATGCTGCTGATGTCGCCGCCGGTCAGCTCCGAGAGGTCGGACGCGCCCACTGTGATGGCGACCACCGGGACCAGGATGATCACCGTGGAGATCGCGAGGGTGGCGAGGACCGTGCGGGCCACGTTGCGGCGCGGGTTCTCCAGTTCCTCGGAGAGGTAGACCGCCGTCGAGAAGCCCTGGGTCACGAAGAGGGCGATCGCCAGGCCGGAGACCACCAGCATCGCCGTCACCGTGTCCGTGTGGCCGCCCGTGCCGGCGACCTGCATCGAGGTCAGGCTGCCCAGGCCCCGGTGGCTGTGCGTGAAGCCGAGCAGCGCCACCACTCCTGCCGCTATGACCTCCAGGACCAGGAAGATGCCCGTGATCCACGCGTTGGCCCTCAAGTCCAACAGGCCCGCCAGCGTGGCCAGGAGCATCACGCCCGCGCCGGTCATCGACGGGTTCAGGTGGACGATCGGGGTCAGGTAGTCCGCCGTGCCCATCGCTATCACCGGCGGGACGATCATCACGACCAGGAGGGACAGGACGAAGACCAGCCAGCCCGCCAGGCGGCCCGCCAGCGTCGACACCATGGCGTACTCGCCGCCCGCGCTGGGGATGAGGGTGCCCAGCTCCGAGTAGCAGAACGCGACGGCGATGCAGAGGACCGAGCCGATCGCGATCGTGAGGGCGGTCGCGGTGCCGAGCGAGCCGAACAGGTCGGGGACGATCACGAAGAGCGTGGAGGCCGGCGTCACGCACGAGAGCGTCAGGAGCGTGCCACCGACGATGCCGATGGATCGCTTGAGCTGCCGTGGGCGCTGGGGGCTGTCCGACGTCGCCTCGGAGACGGCGGCTTCGGCGGTGGGGAGGGTGTCGGTCACGCGCTGATGGAACATTGACGGAAACCATCACGTCAATGGGTGTTCGCCTACGGAATTCGTTGATCCGGACTGCGTAGAGTTCCGTAATCAGCCGCCTAAGGCAGTGTCGGCACCGATTCGACTCCCTACGGGAACCGCAGCCGTCGTAGCGAAAAAATGGGGCCGTCCGCGATGCGGACGGCCCCGTTCGGCGTTGCTCAGGACTGCTCAGTGGTTGCGCGGGAAGCCGAGGTCGACGCCGGTGGGGGCGTCGGCCGGGTCGGGCCAGCGGGTGGTGACGACCTTGCCGCGGGTGTAGAAGTGCGTGCCGTCGTTGCCGTAGATGTGGTGGTCCCCGAAGAGGGAGTCCTTCCAGCCGCCGAAGCTGTGGTAGCCGACGGGGACCGGGATCGGGACGTTGACGCCGACCATGCCGGCCTCGATCTCCAGCTGGAAGCGGCGGGCGGCGCCGCCGTCGCGGGTGAAGATCGCGGTGCCGTTGCCGAAGGGGGAGCTGTTGATGAGGGCCACGCCCTCGTCGTAGGTGTCGACGCGCAGGACGCAGAGGACCGGGCCGAAGATCTCGTCCGTGTACGCCTTCGCGGTGGTCGGCACCCTGTCGAGGAGGGAGATGCCGATCCAGTGGCCGTCCTCGAAGCCCTCGACCGTGTAGCCGGTGCCGTCCAGGACGACCTCCGCGCCCTCGGCCGCCGCGCCCGTGACGTAGGACGCCACCTTGTCGCGGTGGACGGCGGTGATCAGCGGGCCCATCTCGCTCGTCGGGTCGTTGCCGGGGCCGATCTTGATCTTCTCGGCGCGCTCGCGGATCTTCTCCACCAGCTCGTCGCCGATCGAGCCGACCGCGACCACCGCGGAGATGGCCATGCAGCGCTCGCCCGCCGAGCCGTAGGCGGCGGACACGGCCGCGTCCGCCGCCGCGTCGAGGTCGGCGTCCGGGAGGACCAGCATGTGGTTCTTGGCGCCGCCCAGGGCCTGGACGCGCTTGCCGTTCGCGGAGGCCGTGGTGTGGATGTAGCGGGCGATCGGCGTCGAGCCGACGAAGGAGACCGCCTTGACGTCCGGGTGCTCCAGGAGGCGGTCCACGGCCACCTTGTCGCCGTGGAGGACGTTGAAGACACCGTCGGGCAGGCCTGCCTCGGCGAGCAGTTCGGCGATCTTCAGGGACGCCGACGGGTCCTTCTCGGACGGCTTGAGCACGAAGGTGTTGCCGGTCGCGATGGCGATCGGGAACATCCACATCGGCACCATGGCGGGGAAGTTGAACGGCGTGATGCCGGCCACGACGCCCAGCGGCTGGCGGATCGACGCCACGTCGACACGGCTGGCGACCTCGGTGGAGAGTTCGCCCTTGAGCTGCACGGTGATCCCGCAGGCCAGGTCGACGATCTCCAGGCCGCGCGCGACCTCGCCCAGCGCGTCGCTGTGCACCTTGCCGTGCTCGGCGGTGATCAGCTCGGCGATGGCGTCCCGGTTGGCCTCCAGCAGCGCCCGGAACTTGAAGAGGATCGTGGTCCGCCTGGCGAGCGAGGACGTGCCCCAGGTCGCGTAGGCGTCCTTGGCGGCGGCGACGGCCGCGTCGACCTCCTCGACCGACGCGAACGCGACCTTCGTGGTGACCGCGCCGGTCGCCGGGTCGGTGACCGGCCCGTAGTTCCCCGACGCGCCTTCGACGGTCTTGCCGCCGATCCAGTGGTTGACGATCTTCGTCATGCCCAGTTGCTCCTTCACAGATGGCGGCGTCGGGTGGTGACGTGCCGTTCGTACAGCTCACGTGCCTTGACCGCGGACGATCGGGCCGCGGTCTCGGCCACAGGAACATCCCACCAGGCCTGCGCCGGAGGCGCGCCCGACACAGTGTCTGCGGTTTCGGTCTCCACGTAGACACAAGTGGGAGTGTCCGCGGCCCGCGCCTCGGCGAGCGCCGTACGCAGGTCACGGACGGTCTTCGCGCGCAGCACGCGCATCCCGAGGCTGCCGCGTTGGCGGCGAGGTCGACGGGCAGCGGGGCGCCGGTGTAGGTGCCGTCGTCGGCCCGGTGGCGGTAGGCGGTGCCGAACCGCTCGGCGCCCACCGACTCCGACAGGCCGCCTATGGACGCGTACCCGTGGTTCTGTATCAGCAGCACCTTGATCGCGATGCCCTCTTGTACGGCGGTCACGATCTCCGTCGGCATCATCAGATACGTGCCGTCGCCGACCAGCGCCCACACCGGCCGGTCCGGCGCGGCCAGCTTCACGCCGATCGCGGCCGGGATCTCGTAGCCCATGCAGGAGTAGCCGTACTCCAGGTGGTACTGGTCGCACGACCGCGTCCGCCACAGCTTGTGCAGATCGCCGGGGAGCGAGCCGGCCGCGTTGATGAGGATGTCCGACTCGTCGACGATCTCGTCCAGCGCGCCCAGGACTTGGGGCTGTGTGGGGCGTACGTCGGGCTCGTCGGCCTCGTAGCAGGCGTCGACGCGCTGTTCCCAACGCTCCTTGTCCTCGCGGTACTCGGCGATGTACGACGCGTCGACCCGGTGGCCGTGGCGGTCCAACTTCTTTGCCAGTGCCGCCAGTCCGCCGCGGGCGTCGGCGATCAGCGGCTGTCCGGCGAGCTTGTGGCCGTCGTACGGGGCGATGTTGAGGTTGAGGAAGCGGACGCCGGGGCGTTCGAAGAGGGTGTGGGAGGCGGTGGTGAAGTCGGTGTAGCGGGTGCCGACGCCGATCACCAGGTCGGCCAGGCGGGCGAGTTCGTCGGCGGTCGCGGTGCCGGTGTGGCCGATGCCGCCGACGTCCTGTGGGTGGTCGTGGTTCAGGGAGCCCTTGCCGGCCTGGGTGGAGGCGACCGGGATGCCGGTGGCGGCGGCGAACTCCGCGAGGGCGGTCTCGGCCCGGCTGTGGTGGACTCCGCCGCCCGCGACGATCAGCGGGCGCTTGGCGGCCCGGATCGCCCTTACGGCAGCGGCGAGTTCGGCCGGGTCGGCGGCCGGTCGCCTTACGTACCAGGTGCGTTCGGCGAAGAACTCGTCCGGCCAGTCGTGCGCCTCGGCCTGAACGTCCTGCGGGAGAGCGAGAGTCACGGCCCCGGTCTCGACGGGGTCGGTGAGCACACGCATGGCGTTCAGGGCGGCGGGGACCAGCGCTTCCGGGCGGGTGATCCGGTCGAAGTACCTCGACACCGGGCGCAGGCAGTCGTTGACCGACACATCGCCCGCGTACGGGACTTCGAGCTGCTGGAGCACCGGGTCGGCGACCCGGGTGGCGAAGGTGTCGCCGGGGAGGAGCAGAACCGGGAGGTGGTTGATCGTGGCGAGCGCGGCGCCGGTGACGAGGTTGGTGGCGCCGGGGCCGATGGAGGTCGTGACGGCGTGCGCGGACAGCCGGTTCGACTGCCGCGCGTAGCCAACTGCCGCGTGCACCATGGACTGTTCGTTACGGCCCTGGTGGTACGGCATGACCGGTGACGCGGGGGGTGTCTCCCCGGCGGGCACGGTGGCGTACTCGATGAGCGCCTGGCCGAGCCCGGCCACGTTGCCGTGGCCGAAGATGCCCCAGGTCGCACTGATCAACCGCCGCCGTACGCCGTCGCGTTCGGTGTACTGGGCGGACAGGAAGCGTACGAGCGCCTGTGCGACCGTGAGCCTCGTCGTTGAGGTCATCGGTGTTCCTCCGTGTGGTCCGGGTGCAAGCTGATCCGCAACTCCGGTACGGCTCCGCGACCCCGTCCGACTCGATGCCCGAGGCCGGGAACCTCAGTGCGCATGCTCCGACACGCAGGGTGATCAGCCGTGTTGGAGACCTCCGGCGCGGGGCCGTAGCGAGCGGGGAGTCGTCGCTCGCACTTCGCTCCTGCCAGGGCGAAGCGGCCTCCCGCGCCGGAGGCGTTCTGTGCCCGGGCGAACACGCTTTCCCCGCCCGGGAGTTGGACCTTTTGATCCGTAATTCGCACGGTACATCCACCGCTGAGCGGAAGCACGATCCGCTCCCCGTCACCGGCGCCCGTCATAAGCCGGCCCTCACAGCAGCCCTACGGCGGTGTCGACGGCGGCGGCCACATCTCCGTCCGGCGGATAGAGCAGCGAACGGCCGACCACCAGGCCCCGCACAGTGGGGAGTTGGAGGGCACCGCGCCACTTCTCGTAGGCGCCGTCCTGGTCGTCGCCGACTTCACCGCCGAGGAGGACCGCGGGCAGCGTCGAGGTCTCCATGACCTGGGCCATGTCGTCCGGGTTCTCGGTGACCGGGAGCTTGAGCCAGGTGTAGGCCGAAGTGCCGCCCAGGCCCGAGGAGATGGCGATGGACTTGATGACGGCCTCGGCGGAGAGATCGTTCTTCAGCCTGCCCTCGTCCGTGCGGCGGCTGATGAACGGCTCGACGAACAGGGGAAGTCGGCGCGCGGCCATGTCGTCGATGGCGCGGGCGGTGGACTCCAGGGTGGTGAGGGAGCCCGGGTCGTCGTAGTCGATGCGCAGCAGCAGCTTGCCCGCGTCGAAGCGGAGCCGCTCGATGTCCTCGGCGCGGTGGCCGGTGAACCGGTCGTCGAGCTCGAAGCGGGCACCCTGGAGGCCGCCGCGGTTCATCGAGCCCATGACGACCTTGCCGTCGAGGGCGCCGAGGAGGAGCAGGTCGTCCAGGATGTCGGCGGTCGCGAGAACACCGTCGACGCCCGGCCGGGACAGCGCCAGGCAGAGGCGTTCGAGCAGTTCGGCACGGTTGGCCATGGCGAACTTGCGGTCGCCGACGCCGAGGGCGCCGCGGGCCGGGTGGTCGGCGGCGACGATCATCAGCCGGCCGGCGTCGTTGAGCAGCGGCCGACGAACGCGCCGGGCGGCGGCCTCGGCAATCGCCTCGGGGTGGCGGGCGCGGACGCGGACGAGTTCGGAGATGTCCACGCGTGGGCCGGTGCCCGCGCCTGCGCCGTGGCCCGTGTCGTGACCGGAGAGACCGTCGTCGCCCTCGTGGTCCACATGCGCGTGCGTCACGCCGTCCCCGTCCCTGTTTCCGTCCCCGCCTTCGCGTTCGTGCTCGGCGCCCGCCACACGGCCGGCCCTCACAGCACCGCTCCGGCCGCGATCGCGCCCTCGACCTCGGCGACCGTCGGCATCGCGGACGAGCACTCCAGGCGCGAGGCGACGATCGCCCCGGCCGCGTTGGCGTGCCGCATGATCTTCTCCAGGTCCCAGCCGGCCAGCAGACCGTGGCAGAGCGAGCCGCCGAAGGCGTCACCGGCGCCGAGTCCGTTGAGCACGTTCACGGGCAGCGGGGGCACCTCGGCCGACTCGCCGTCCCGGTTGACCGCGAGGACACCCTTGGGGCCCTGCTTGACGACGGCGAGTTCGACACCGGCGTCCAGCAGCGCGCGGGCGGCGGCGTGCGGCTCGCGCACGCCGGTGGCGACCTCCACCTCGTCGAGGTTGCCGACGGCGACGGTGGTGTGGCGCAGGGCCTCCTCGTAGAAGGGGCGGGCCTCGCTCGGGTCCTTCCAGAACATCGGCCGCCAGTCGAGGTCGAAGACCGTCGTACCGGACTTGGCGCGGTGCGCGAGCGCCGCGAGCGTGGCCGTACGGCTGGGCTCCTCGCTCAGGCCCGTGCCGGTGATCCAGAAGATCCGGGCCTCGTGGATCGCGTCCAGGTCGAGCTCGTGGGCGTCGATCTCCAGGTCCGGAGCCTTGGGGTGCCGGTAGAAGTACAGCGGGAAGTCGTCCGGCGGAAAGATCTCGCAGAAGGTGACCGGGGTCGGCAGGCCGGGTACCGGGGTGACCCAGCGGTCGTCGACGCCGAAGTCGCGCAGCGCCTCGTGCAGATAGGTGCCGAAGGGGTCGTCGCCGGTGCGCGTGATCACGGCCGTCTCGCGACCCAGCCGGGCGGCGGCTACGGCGACGTTCGCCGCCGAGCCGCCGAGGAACTTCCCGAAGGTCGTCACCTGGGGCAGCGGCACGCCCGTCTGCAGCGGATAGAGGTCCACCCCTAGCCGCCCCATGGTGATCAGGTCGTACGCCATCGACTTCCCCTTTATTTCGGCTCTCCCCGGTTTCTAGTCCCGTGGCCCGAGCCCTGTCAATGTTTTGTCCAGACATTCGGACGAGACAGGGCGGGGTCGGTTGTTTGTCGGGTGCGTTCGTTGTGGTTGCTCGCGCCCACGCGGCGGAGCCGCAAATCGACACAGCCCCGCGCCCCTATCGGGGCGCTGTCGTGCCGTAGGAGCATGAGTGGATGTCTGTTGCTGTGCGCGTCCGTGCCGGGCATGGTCCCGGTGGGTCCTGGGAGACCGTGCTCGGGGTACCGCATCCTCGGCTGCGGCCCGGGGTGATCAGTTATCGCGGGATTCGGCTTGCCCTGTCGCGGCCCCGGGCTCGGCTGGAGGCGCCGATAGGGGCCGCGACGCTGCTCCTCGGGTTCGAAGGAGTCGTCCGGATCTCGCGGGTGGGGCGGGAGTCGGCCACGCTCGGGTCCGTGTTCTGCGGGCCTACGACCACCGCCGCGCTCGGTGAGCACAGCGGGCGGCTCGCGGGGGTCGAGGTGCTGTTGATGCCGTGGGCCGCGTTCACGCTGTTCGGTACGGCTCAGCACGAGCTCGCCGACCGGGTGGTGGACCCCGACGAACTGCCGCACGCGCTCGGCTCCCGCTGGACCGGCATCGGTGAACTGGCCGCCGCGCTCGCCGCGTTGCCGACCTGGACCGCCCGGTTCGGACTGCTGGACGAGGTGTTCACCCGCTGGTCGGCGGCCGGTACGCCCAGTTCGGCGCGGGTGGAGCGGGCCTGGTCGGAGCTGGTGCGGAACTGGGGCGCGGTGCCGGTGCCCCGGCTCGCCGACGAAGTGGGCTGGAGCGTACGGCAGTTGGAGAACCGCTTCCGGGAACAGATCGGACTCGGCCCCAAGGCGGCGGCACGCGTGCTGAGGCTGCAGCGCGCCCGCCGGCTCCTCGCGGCCGGCCACAGCCAGGCGGAGACGGCGGCGGTCTGCGGTTTCTACGACCAGGCGCATCTGAGCAGCGAGTTCAGGGCGATGACGGGGTGCACGCCGGGCCAGTTCACGGTGGGCCGGGCGAGTCCGCCGGTGGCGCAGCCGGGGATGCCGGCCGGGGACCGGATGACGGGCGAGGCGACGAGTCTGCTGGTCGCTCCCGGTCGGGGTGCGGATTTCTCCAAGACCGGCCGGGCGCGTTGATGCAGGCTGATCACCTGGCCGGTTGATCCCCGGGGACGCGCAGGCCTCCGGGGACCGGCCGGTCCGAGGGGGGATGCGGGGAAGCCGGTGGGCCGGGCCCGGTGCAGCGGGTCCGGCCCACCTTGCTGCGTCCCCTTGTTCGCCGCGGATGTCATCCGCCCTTCGCGCCAGATGTCAACGCGCCGCGCCTCCGCGCCCGCGTGCACCTTTGCATCACTTGCGTCACAAAAGCCCCCTTCATGTCACACATGTCGCGTGTACGCGGGTCTTGGGTCACACCCGGCCCACAGGCGCTTCCCGTTTCTCACTCTGTGTCGTTGACCGGGCACAGGTTTTGTGATCGCCAGCGCAGCGCACGGCTCCCCCGACGACCGCCCCCGGCCGCCGCCGCGGCGCGCGCGGGGAGGTGCACTGATGCCCGACCGACGGCTCTGGTCGTACAAGGAAATCGCGGCCCACATCCGGGTCCAGCCCGACACCGTCCGCTCCTACCGCAAACACGGCCTGCTGCCCCCGCCCGACCACGTGGAGAGCGGCAAGCCCTACTGGTACGCCGACACGGTCCGGGCCTGGGTGGCCTCCCGGCCGGGCAACCGGGGGCGCAGGGACGACTGACCCGAGCCGGTACGGTGACGCGGCGCCGGGTGTCCGGTGCCGCGTCGGTCGCTTGGGCTGTGCCGGCGGGCGGGGCAATTCGGTTGCCCGCGCGGCCGACCGCCGCCGAGGATCCATCATCCGCTTCACCTTCGAGCCGTCGACCGAACTGACATCGGAGCGGCTGCGCTCCTGGTACGCGACCCGGGCCGACCAGCCCGACCGCCTCAACCTCGCCGTCACCGACCCCGTCACCGGTGAACTCCTCGGCGAGGTCGTCCTCCACGAGTGGGATCCCACCGCCCGCAGCTGCACCTGCATCGGATCCAGTTGGAGGTCTACGGCCACAACCACTGGGCCCGGCGGGTGTACGAGAAGGTCGGGTTCGTGGTCGAAGGTGTGCGGCGCGAGGCCCGGTTGCGGGACGGGGAGTGGGTCGACGAGGTGCTCATGGCGATCCTCGACCACGAGTGGGCCGCCCTCACCGCCACGGCTCGATGACCGTCACCCCCGCTCCCGGTGCCGCGCCCATCGCCGCGAGGGCGGCCGGGGTCTCGTCAAGGGTGATCGTGGACGTGGTCAGGAGGTCGGGGCGGAGCACTCCCGACCGGACCAGTTCCAGCATGGGCGGGTAGGTGTGGGCCGCCATGCCGTGGCTGCCGAGGAGTTCGAGTTCCAGGCCGATCGCGCGGGCCATCGGGACCGGGGTCGTACCGGACGGAGAGGGGAGCAGGCCCACCTGGATGTGGCGGCCCCGGCGGCGCAGGCCGTTCACCGAGGCGGCACAGGTCGCCGGTGAGCCCAGGGCGTCCAGGGAGAGGTGGGCGCCGCCGCCCGTCAGCTCGCGGATCGCCGTCGCCGTGTCCGGGGTGCTCGCCCCGTCCACGCACTCCGCCGCCCCGAACTTCCTTGCCAGGTCCAGTGCTTGGGGCGAGATGTCGACGGCGACGACACGGGCGCCCGAGGCCGCCGCGATCATCACCGCCGACAGGCCGACCCCGCCGCAGCCGTGCACCGCGACCCACTCCCCCGCGGCGACCCGGCCCCGCTGCACCACCGCGCGGAACGCCGTCGCGAACCGGCAGCCGAGCGAGGCCGCCGTCGCGAAGGACATCCCGTCCGGCATCGCGACCAGGTTCACGTCGGCGTGGTCCAGCGCCACGTACTGGGCGAAGGAGCCCCAGTGCGTGAAGCCGGGCTGGGTCTGCCGCGCGCAGACCTGCTGGTCACCGGCCGCGCATGCCTCGCAGGTTCCGCAGGCGCACACGAACGGTACGGTGACTCGATCGCCGGGGTGCCAGTTGGCGACCCGGGCGCCCACCGCCTCCACTACACCGGCGAGTTCATGGCCCGGTACGTGAGGGAGTGTGATGTCGGGGTCGTGGCCCTGCCAGCCGTGCCAGTCGCTGCGGCAGAGGCCGGTGGCCTCTACCCGGACTGTCACTCCGTGCGGTGCGGGGTGGGGGTCGGGTACGTCTCGTACCTCGGCGGGGTCACCGTATTGCTCGAACACCACCGCTTTCATTCAGGCTCCCGTCGCCGTTTTCGTCTGCGGGTTCGCTGTGGCTGGTCGCGCAGTTCCCCGCGCCCCTGGGTGGGTTCTCTCCTCCCTCGCTTACACCGAACCGTTCATGAACGCGTCGCAACGGACCCGGTGCCCACCACGTCGCCCTCCCCGTCAGTCTCATCACCGCCGGGACCAGCAGACTCCGGACGATCATCGCGTCCATCAGGACCGCCAGCGCGATGCCCAGGCCCAGCATCTTGGTGTTGGTCACCCGGGACGTGCCGATCGCGACCATCACCACCGCCAGGATCACCGCCGCCGCCGTGATCAGGCCGCCGGTGCGCTGGAGGCCGTGGCGGACCGCCTGGTTGTGGTCGCCTGTGCGGTCGTACTCCTCCTTGATGCGGGAGAGCAGGAACACGCCGTAGTCCATGGAGAGTCCGAAGGCGACGCAGAACATGAGGACGGGCAGGGTCGTCTCTATGGAGCCGGTGCTGGTGAAGCCGAGCAGGCCGGAGAGGTGGCCGTCCTGGAAGACCCAGACGACCGCGCCGAACATCGCGGTGAGGCTGAGCGCGTTGAGCAGTACCGCCTGGAGGGGGATCACCACGCTGCCGGTCAGGAGGAAGACCAGGAGCAGGGTGACCACGGTGATGAGGACGGCCGCCCAGGGCAGGCGGCTCGCTATCGCGTGCTTGGAGTCGACCAGGACGGCCGCCGTGCCGGTCACCTTGGTCGTGAAGGGGGCGTCCGTGGCGCGCAGGGCGCCGACCAGGCGCTGGGCCGTGGTGTCGACCGCCTCGCCCTTGGGGAGCACCGTGAAGTACGCCGAGTCGCCCCGCACCACGGGTCCGTCCACCCGTACCACCTCGGGCAGTTGGGCGATCCTGGTCCTGTACGCGGTGTACTGCGCCGGTGTCGCCCGGCCCTCGGCGAGCACTTCGACGGTGCCGCCGGGGTTGCCCGGGAAGCCGTCCCGGATGTGCTGCTGCACGACGTGGGCCTCGGCGCCCGAGGGCAGTTGGCGGTCGTCGGCGGTGCCGAACTTGACGCCCAGGAAGGGCAGTCCGAGGAGGACGAGGACGGCTGTGGTGGCGAGGGCGAAGACGGGGGCCCTGCGCATCACGAGGGTCGCCAGGCGCGCCCAGGCCGTGCCCTCCTCGCCGGAGCCGGGTGTCCGCGCGGGCCTGCCTCGGCGGAACAGGCGTCGTAGGTCCAGGGAGTTGACCCGGTGGCCGAGCAGCAGGAGTGCTGCCGGGAGGAGGATCAGGGCGGCTGCCGCTGCCAGGAGCACCACGGCGATGCCCGCGTAGGCGAAGGAGCGCAGGAAGTACATCGGGAAGACGAGCATCGCGGCCAGGGACACCGCGACCGTGAGGGCGGAGAAGAGCACTGTGCGGCCGGCTGTGCGCAGGGTGGTGGCGATGGCGGGCAACGGCTCGGCGCCGGTGGACAGTTCCTCGCGGAAGCGGCGGACGATGAACAGGGCGTAGTCGATGGCCAGTCCGAGGCCAAGGGCCGTGGTGAGGTTCATCGCGAAGACCGAGACGTCGGTGAACTCCGTGAGACCGCGCAGCACCGCGTTCGTCCCGAGGATCGCGACGATGCCGATGCCCAGGGGCAGCAGGGCGGCGATCGCGGAGCCGAAGACCATCACCAGCAGCAGGAGGGTCACCGGCAGGGCGATCATCTCGGCGCGGGCCAGGTCCTCCTGGATGGTGGTCTGTATCTCGTGGCGGACGGCGACGATGCCGCCGATCTTGACCCGCACCGGGCCGTGGGTGCCGCGGAGGACGGGCGCGATGCGGTCCAGGGTGTCGCTCATCGCCTTCTCGTCGCCCGTGATGTGGGCGGCGATCAGCGCCTCGTGTCCGTCCTTCGCGCGCAGGGCGGGGGATTTGGTCTGCCAGTACGAGCCGACGCCGACGACGCCCCGCTCGCCGGTCAGCCGGGCGGTGAGGCGGTCGGCCTCGGCGGTGACCGCCGGGTCGTCCACCGAGGCGCCGCCGGAGTCGACGAGGAGCAGGAGGTTGGGCTGCGAGGCCGGGAACTCGCGCTCCAGCGCCTTGGTCGCGTACGTCGACTGGGCCGTCGGGTCCTCCCAGCCGCCGCTGCCCAACCGGTCGGCGACCCCGCTGCCGGCCACCACGGCGAGCGCGGTGAGCACCAGGGCCACGAGCAGCGACAGCCGGGGGCGGGCGGTCACGAAACGTGTCCACCCTCCGAGGCGCGGCGGGCTGTTGACTTCGGTCATCGTGCGGTGCTCCCCTTCACCATGACCCGTGCCTCCGCGCAGGCAGGCGACAGGGGTCGGCATTGCAATAGGATGGCAAACACGAGAGATCGCTCGCGTTTCACCAGGATCAGAATGCGAGCGACCGCTCGTGTTTGTCAACGCCGTTCGGAGAGCTGGGGACAACTCGTGTCCGTGGACCAGGAGAAGGCCGGCCCCCGCCGCCAGGCCCGCGGCGAGCGCCGTATCGCCCAGCTGCTGGAGGCCGCCGCCAACGTCTTCTGCGCGACGGGCTACACGGCCTCCAGCACCAACGCCATCGCCCGCGAGGCCGGTGTCTCACCGGGCACGCTCTACCAGTTCTTCCCGAACAAGGAAGCGATCGCGATCGAGCTGGGCGACCGGCTCATCCACGAGATGCGGGAGACCACCGGCGAGGCGCTTACCGCGGTCGACCCGTCGACCCCGCTGGAGGAGGCCATCGGCACCGCCGTCGACCGCTTCACCGCCTTCAGCTGCCAGCACCCGGTGTTCTTCGCCCTGACGCACGGCCCGGACATCCCCGGCCGGCTCGCCGAGGAGCAAGACGCGCTGCACGCGCACCTGCTCGGCCAGGTCGAGGCACTCATCGCGGCGTTCCTGCCCGGCGCCCCCGCCGCCGACGTCACCCGTACCGCGTACATGTGTCTGGGCCTCTACAAGGCCGGCCTGGAACTGGTCCTCTCCCACGAGGGCGCCGAACGCGAGGCGTACGTCCGGGAGTTGAAGAACGTCCTGATCCGCTATCTGGCGCCGATGGTCGCCGAGAGCCGGGCCGCGGCGGACCTCACCACGACTCGGACCCCCTGACGGCTCCCTCCACCCCACCCGCTCGCCCAGCAGCCGCAGCGCGACCAGCGGAAACACCAGCACCGACACCATCGCCGCGCCGACCAGCGCCGGCGCGTCCGCCGACTTCAGCACCTTGTCGTCGACCCCGATGGTGGTGATGGCGACGACCAGGGGCAGCGCGGTGGACGCGAGCAGCGTGAGGGCGCGCCGGTCCCGTCGTACGAGATCGCGCGGGGCGAGGACGTGGACCGGAAGGCCGCGGACGAGGAGGAACAGCGCCAGGAACACCGGGAGGAGCAGCAGGGCGTGGCCCCCGGACAGCAGGGCGTCGAGGTCGAACTCGATGCCGGTGACCACGAAGAACACCGGTACCAGGAAGCCGAAGCCCATCGCCTCGGCCTTCTCCAGGACCGAACCCGCGCTCTCCGGGGCCGCGCCGTGCAGCACCAGCCGGGTGATCAGGCCGGCGGCGAAGGCCCCGAGGAGGGTGTCGAGGCCGAGGGCCTGGGAGATGCCCAGCATCACCGCGAGGAGGACCACGAGCCGTACGGCGAACTGGCCGCTGCTGTGCAGGGTCTTGGCGATCACCCGGGAGAACCACGGCGGACGCGGGTCTGGCCCGCCGCGACCCCTCTTGGAGAAATACCCCCTAGGGGTATACTCTGGGTTCCAGAGTGAGCCACCGTGGGCCACTCGGACCTCAAGTGCCTCCACACGCCTCCACGAGGAGAACGACATGAGCGCCCAGACCGACACCCAGGGTTCCGTCACCACCGTCTACAAGGTGAGCGGGATGAGCTGCGGACACTGCGAGGGCTCCGTCTCCGGCGAGATCTCCGAGCTGCCCGGCGTCAGCTCGGTGAAGGCCGTCGCGTCGACCGGCGAGGTCACGGTCGTGTCCGCCGCCCCGCTCGACGCCGAGGCCGTCCGCGCGGCCGTCGACGAGGCCGGCTTCGAGCTCGTCGGCCAGGTCTGAAACAGCGCGAGGCAGCATCAGTACGACGCTTCTGTTTCCGACCGGGCCGTGCCGACCAGCTGATACTGGCTCCGTGCGGTCCGGTCCGATGTCTGGAGTCCGGACATGACCAGCACCACCGCGATCGGCACCACCACAGACACACCCATAGCCCCGGCCCCCGAAGCGGCCGAGGTCGAGCTGCTCATCGGCGGGATGACCTGCGCCTCCTGCGCGGCCCGCGTCGAGAAGAAGCTCAACCGCATGGACGGCGTCAGCGCCACCGTCAACTACGCGACGGAGAAGGCGAAAGTCAGCTACCCGGCGGGCATCCGGGTCGCCGACCTCATCGCGACCGTGGTGAAGACCGGGTACACCGCCGAGGAACCCGCACCGCCGGAGCCGGAGGCACAGACCCGTGACGAGGATCCCGAACTCGCCTCCGTGCGCGAGCGGTTGACCGTCTCGGCCGTCCTCGCACTGCCTGTCGTCCTGCTCTCGATGGTCCCGGCACTGCAGTTCGACAACTGGCAGTGGCTCGCGCTCACCCTCGCCGCACCGGTCGTCGTCTGGGGCGGACTCCCGTTCCACCGGGCCGCGTTCGCCAACGCCAGGCACGGCGCCGCCACCATGGACACCCTCGTCTCGGTCGGCACGCTGGCCGCGTTCGGCTGGTCGCTGTGGGCGCTGTTCTGGGGCGACGCGGGCATGGCCGGCATGCACGACGAGTTCCGCCTCACCGTCTCGCGCACGGACGGCGCCTCGACGATCTACCTCGAAGTGGCCGCCGGAGTCGTCGCGTTGATCCTGCTGGGCCGCTATCTGGAGGCCCGCTCCAAGCGGCGGGCGGGAGCGGCCCTGCGCGCGCTCATGGAGTTGGGCGCCAAGGAGGTTGCGGTCCTGCGGGACGGTCGTGAAGTACGGCTCCCGGTCGGCGAGTTGGCGGTCGGGGACCGTTTCGTCGTACGGCCCGGGGAGAAGATCGCGACCGACGGCACCGTCGTCGAGGGCGTCTCGGCGGTCGACGCGTCGATACTGACCGGCGAGTCGGTGCCGGTGGACGTGGCACCGGGTGACACGGTCACCGGCGCGACGGTGAACGCCGGCGGGCGGCTCGTCGTAGCAGCGAGCCGGGTCGGTTCGGACACCCAACTCGCGCGCATGGCGCGGCTGGTGGAGGACGCGCAGAACGGCAAGGCCGAGGTGCAGCGGCTCGCGGACCGGATCTCCGGGATCTTCGTGCCGGTGGTGCTGCTGATCGCGCTCGGCACCTTCGGGACGTGGCTCGCGGTCACCGGCGATGTGGCCGCCGCGTTCACCGCGGCCGTCGCCGTGCTGATCATCGCCTGCCCGTGCGCGCTGGGCCTGGCCACCCCGACCGCCCTCTTGGTCGGCACCGGCCGCGGCGCCCAACTCGGCATCCTGATCAAGGGCCCCGAGGTCCTGGAGTCCACCCGCCGCGTCGACACCGTCGTCCTCGACAAGACGGGCACGATCACCACTGGCCGCATGACCCTCCAGGAGGTCTACGTCGCCGAAGGCACCGACGAGCGGGAGTTGCTGCGGCTCGCGGGGGCCCTGGAGCACGCCTCCGAGCACCCCGTCGCGCGGGCCGTGGCGGCGGGAGCGGAAGAGCGGATCGGCGCACTCCCGCCGGCCGAGCGCTTCGAGAACGTGCCCGGACGTGGCGTGCGCGGGCGCGTGGAGGGCCGTGAGGTGGCCGTGGGGCGCCTCTACGACACCCTCCCCGAGGAGTTGACCCGAGCCGCCTCCGAGGCCGCGAGCCGCGGTCGTACGGCCGTGGTGGTCGGCTGGGACGGAGTGGCGCGGGGGGTCGTCGCGGTCGCCGACGCGGTCAAGGAGACCAGCGCCGAGGCCGTGCGCGAGCTGCGGGCCCTCGGGCTCACCCCGCTGCTGCTGACCGGCGACAACCGCGCGGTCGCGGACGCCGTGGCCGCCGCCGTCGACATCTCCCCCGGGGACGTGATCGCCGAGGTGCTGCCCGAGGACAAGGTCGACGTCGTACGGCGGCTGCAGGGCGAGGGGCGGACCGTCGCGATGGTGGGCGACGGGGTCAACGACGCCGCCGCGCTCGCCACCGCGGACCTGGGGCTCGCGATGGGCACGGGGACGGACGCGGCGATCGAGGCGAGCGATCTGACGCTGGTGCGCGGGGATCTGCGGGTGGCCGCGGATGCGATCCGGCTGTCCCGGAGGACGCTCGGCACCATCAAGGGCAATCTCGTATGGGCTTTTGGATACAATGTGGCGGCGCTTCCGCTGGCCGCCGCGGGCATGCTGAATCCCATGATCGCGGGTGCCGCGATGGCCTTCTCCTCGGTGTTCGTGGTCTCCAACAGCCTGCGACTTAGGACATTTCGCTGAAGTTCCGCAAAGTTACCGGGAGTTACGGGAACCTGAAGTAAGAGTCCCTCTAGAGACCGACGACGGCCTCACATAAGCTCTTCACAAGCCTCGCGCATCATCCTTACGCTGGGGTCCCGACCGCGACATCGGGGCTCTTGCGCATCTAACGGACATATGCAAGAGACGCAGATCACAGTGATGTGAACGTAACCATCGAAGGGGTTCGAAGGTCTAAGTTGACGATGTCAGTAAGCGTCTTGGGGGGCGCGAACTGGCATCTGAGGATGTCTTGGGGGACTTCCTCAGAGATGCGTTGCCGGGACACGTACACCGGGGAGCTTTGAGCGGCCCTCCCGTCGTGCGGTGTCCCGGCAGATCGCACACATCACTGGCTCCACCCAGTAGTACGAGGAGTTTTGCTCGTTCTGCTCAGTTCAACGAAGCTCAGTTTCATCGAGCTTCGGCACGACAGCGATTCAGGCGCTGGTTCTCACAGGCGCCCGGCCGGATCCCGTGGGGGGAATCCGCACCGGGACATGGGAAGGCGCCCTGTACGCCGGCCCGTGGGGGGACCGTCGGCAGGGCGCCTTCTTCCATCTTTTTTGAGGCTCGGTTCGCCTCCGGGGCGACAAAGTCGGTGTCGAAAGGGCGCCGTCTTGAGTTTGCCGTGTTGCAGCGCCCCGTCAGGGGCGCGGGGAACTGCGCGACCAGCCCCGCTGGGCCCGCAGACAAAAACCGGCGGACCCAGCGGAGCGTCTAGCGGCCCTCGACCGGCACGAAGTCGCGCTCGACGACCCCCGTGTAGATCTGACGCGGGCGCCCGATGCGGGAGCCGGGCTCCTTGATCATCTCGTGCCACTGGGCGATCCAGCCCGGGAGGCGGCCCAGGGCGAACAGGACCGTGAACATCTCGGCCGGGAAGCCCATGGCCCGGTAGATCAGGCCGGTGTAGAAGTCGACGTTCGGGTAGAGGTTGCGCGAGATGAAGTACTCGTCGGAAAGCGCGTGCTCTTCGAGCTTCAGGGCGATGTCCAGCAGCTCGTCGGACTTGCCGAGGGCCGAGAGGACGTCGTGCGCGGCAGCCTTGATGATCTTGGCGCGCGGGTCGAAGGACTTGTACACCCGGTGGCCGAAGCCCATCAGGCGGACGCCCTCTTCCTTGTTCTTCACCTTGCGGATGAAGGAGTCGACATCGCCGCCGCTCGCCTGGATGCCTTCCAGCATCTCCAGGACGGACTGGTTGGCGCCGCCGTGCAGCGGGCCCCACAGCGCGTTGATGCCGGCCGAGATCGAGGCGAACATGTTGGCCTGCGAGGAGCCGACGAGGCGGACCGTGGAGGTCGAACAGTTCTGCTCGTGGTCCGCGTGCAGGATCAGCAGCTTGTCGAGCGCGGAGACGACGACCGGGTCGAGGTCGTACTCCTGGGCCGGGACCGAGAAGGTCATGCGCAGGAAGTTCTCGACGTAGCCGAGGTCGTTGCGCGGGTAGACGAACGGGTGGCCGATCGACTTCTTGTACGCGTACGCCGCGATCGTCGGAAGCTTCGCGAGCAGGCGGATCGTGGAGAGGTTGCGCTGCTTCTCGTCGAACGGGTTGTGGCTGTCCTGGTAGAAGGTGGACAGCGCCGAGACGACCGACGACAGCATCGCCATCGGGTGGGCGTCGCGCGGGAAGCCCTTGTAGAAGTTCTTGACGTCCTCGTGCAGCAGGGTGTGCTGCGTGATGTCGTTCTTGAACACGGTGAGCTCGTCGACGGTCGGCAGCTCGCCGTTGATCAGCAGATAGGCGACCTCCACGAACGTGGAACGCTCGGCCAGCTGCTCGATCGGGTAGCCGCGGTACCGGAGGATGCCCTGCTCACCGTCGAGGTAGGTGATGGCGGATTTATAGGCGGCGGTGTTCCCATAACCGCTGTCCAGCGTCACCAGACCGGTCTGAGCACGGAGCTTCCCGATGTCGAAGCCCTTGTCGCCGACGGTGCTGTCGATCACCGGGTAGGTGTACTCGCCGTCGCCGAACCGCAGTACTACAGAGTTGTCGCTCACGTCATCCCTCACCGACGTTGTGCCTCTTCTTCGAGGTTGCCCTGACTGTCTCTACCATCCCCCATTTGGCGCAGGAGAGTGCACTCGGGGTCGACCATTGGGCCTATTGACGGCACTCAGTGCCGCCAACCTGTTCATCCTGCCCCCTCCACCCCGGCAACTGGAAGTGCTGTGTGACCTTCATGACTCATTTGATCGATCATTTTTTACGGTCAGTCTGAAGTCCAGTGCCGTGCAGCGCCGCCCGGCCGACACGGTACGCACGGCCTGTCCGATGGCCTTGCGCGATCCGACCAGCACGACCAGCTGTTTGGCCCGGGTGACGGCCGTATACAACAGGTTCCGCTGAAGCATCGTCCACGCGCTCGTGGTGACCGGGATCACCACCGCCGGATACTCGCTGCCCTGCGAACGATGGATTGTCACCGCATACGCGTGCGCCAACTCGTCCAGTTCATCGAATTCGTACGGGACCTCCTCGTCCTCGTCCGTCAGCACGGTGAGGCGCTGGTCCACCGGGTCGAGTGAGGTGACGACGCCGACCGTGCCGTTGAAGACGCCGTTCTCGCCCTTCTCGTAGTTGTTGCGGATCTGGGTGACCTTGTCGCCGACCCGGAAGACCCGGCCGCCGAACCGCTTCTCCGCGAGGTCGGGCCGGCCGGGCGTGATCGCCTGCTGCAGCAGCCCGTTGAGGTTGCCCGCGCCCGCCGGTCCCCGGTGCATGGGCGCGAGCACCTGCACGTCCCGGCGCGGGTCGAGCCCGAACCTGGCCGGAATCCTGCGCGCCACCACGTCCACGGTGAGCCGGCCGACCTCCTCCGTGTCGTCCTCGACGAAGAGGAAGAAGTCCTTCATGCCGTCGGTGACGGGGTGTTGGCCGGAGTTGATCCGGTGGGCGTTCGTCACCACGCCGGACTGCTGGGCCTGGCGGAAGACGCGCGTGAGGCGTACGGCGGGGATGGGACCGCCCTCGGCCAGCATGTCCCGCAGCACCTCACCGGCGCCGACGCTGGGGAGCTGGTCCACGTCTCCGACGAAGAGGAGATGGGCTCCCGGAGGTACGGCTTTGACGAGTTTGTTGGCGAGGAGGAGGTCGAGCATAGAGGCCTCGTCGACCACGACCAGATCCGCGTCCAGGGGGCGGTCCTTGTCGTAGGCGGCATCGCCCCCGGGCTTCAGCTCCAGCAGCCGGTGGACGGTCGATGCCTCGGCGCCGGTGAGTTCGGCAAGTCGCTTGGCGGCACGGCCGGTTGGGGCGGCGAGGACGACCTTCGCCTTCTTCGCGCGGGCGAGTTCGACGATCGAGCGGACGGTGAAGGATTTGCCACAGCCGGGACCGCCGGTGAGGACGGCCACCTTCTTCGTCAACGCGAGCTTGACGGCGGCCTCTTGCTCGGGGGCGAGTTCTACGCCCGTGCGGCTCTTGAGCCATGCCAGCGCCTTGTCCCAGGCCACGTCGTGGAAGCCGGGCATGCGGTCGGCCGCCGTGTGCAGCAGGCGGCGGAGCTGGGCGGCGAGGGAGAGTTCGGCACGGTGGAAGGGGACGAGATAGACGGCGGTGACGGGTTCCGAGTCGCCGTCGGGTCCGGGGACTTTTTCACGTACGACGCCTGGGTCGCCCGACTCCTCGTCCGGGAGGGCGAGTTCGGCGAGGCACTCGATGACGAGGCCGGTGTCGACCTGGAGGAGCTTGACCGCGTCGGCGATCAACCGCTCCTCCGGGAGATAGCAGTTGCCCTGGTCGGTGGCCTGCGAAAGGGCGTACTGGAGGCCCGCCTTGACGCGCTCCGGGCTGTCGTGCGGGATGCCGACGGACTGGGCGATCTTGTCGGCGGTGAGGAAACCGATGCCCCAGACGTCGGAGGCGAGGCGATACGGCTGGTTCTTGACGACGGAGATGGAGGCGTCGCCGTACTTCTTGTAAATCCGTACGGCGATCGAGGTCGACACCTCGACGGTCTGGAGGAAGAGCATGACCTCCTTGATCGCCTTCTGTTCCTCCCATGCCTCGGCGATCTTCTTGGTCCTCTTGGGCCCGAGCCCCGGGACCTCGATGAGGCGCTTGGGCTCCTCCTCGATGATCTGGAGGGTGTCCATGCCGAAGTGCTGGGTGATGCGGTCGGCGAAGACGGGTCCGATGCCCTTGACGAGGCCGGAGCCGAGGTAGCGGCGGATGCCCTGGATGGTGGCCGGGAGGACCGTCGTGTAGTTCTCCACGGTGAACTGCTTGCCGTACTGCGGGTGCGAGCCCCAGCGGCCCTCCATGCGGAGGGATTCGCCGGCCTGGGCGCCGAGGAGTGCGCCTACGACGGTGAGGAGATCGCCGCCGCCGCGGCCGGTGTCGACGCGGGCGACCGTGTAGCCGTTCTCCTCGTTGGCGTAGGTGATGCGCTCCAGGACGCCTTCGAGGACGGCGAGGTGGCGCTCGCCTGTGGGGGTCCCCGGACTCCTCGCCTGATTGGACATAATCCGACGGTACCGGGCGGGTGTGACAGTGGGGCGGGGTCAGGGGCGGGACTGCTGCTTCAGCGCTTCGACGAAGGCGGTGAAGGCGGGGGCCGGGAAGGTGAGGGTGGCTCGGGCCGGGGTCTTGGAGTCGCGTATGGCTGTGCGGGTGGGGTGGTCGGCGATCTCTACGCAGGAGTTGCCGTCCCCGGCGCCGGAGTACGACGACTTCCGCCAGTGGTCGCGGGTGTCCATGGGGTGCCTCACAGCTCTTTGACCAGCCCGTCGATGAAGTCACGCGATCGCTCGGGGTCGAGCGACATGCCTTCTACTCTACGGAAGAGCGTTCGAAATACGTCGAGCTGGGCCTCGGAATCGATGAAGGCAGCGGCGTGCGGCGCGTCCCCAACGGCTGTGTCCAGCCTGGGTACGGCACCGCCCGCCAGCATCATGGCGGTCCAGGACCCGCCGAAGCCGTCCAGATCGAATGGGACGACCCGCACGGTGACGTTGTCCTCCGCGGAGGCTTCGAGCATGGCGGCGAGTTGGGCCCGCGAGGCGGCACGGTCGCTGACACGGACGCGGAGTGCCGCCTCATGGATGATCGCTTGGTACGGCTTGGGGTCGGAACCTTCGAGGATCACTTTGCGCTGCATTCGGTGCCGCACCCGCAACTCCAGGTCTTCATCCGGGAGTTCAGGGATCCTGTCGGAGAAGATGGCGCGAGCGTAGTCCTCGGTCTGAAGCAGGCCAGGGATGTACTGGAACTGGACCTCACGCAGGAACGTCGCATGGTGTTCCAACTCGGCCAGGTCGAGGAAGGACGTGGGCAGGGACCCTCTGTACTCCTCCCACCAGCCCCGAGTCCGGTCGGTCGCCATGGCGATCAGTGCCTCGACGAACTCTCCGTCTGTGCACACGTAGTGGGCTGCCAGACTGCGCAGTCGCTTCGCGCTCACGCCCGCGAGCGCCGACTCGATGTGACTGATCTGGGCGGAACCCACTCCGAGCAGCCCCGCGGCCTCTCGGGCCGAGAGGCCTGCCGCCTCCCGGAGTCTGCGCAGTTCGACAGCCAGGCGCGTCTGGCGAGCTGTTGGTTCGCGCCTCAGCGCCATCTGCCGCTCCTCGACTCAACGCGCTTGTGTGCGCGACTCATTAGGAGGGCAGATTACGCGATCGACTTGCCGAACATGAAGTTATAGACCTACCGTCGGTGATGCGACGCACACGCTGCGGAAACGCCGGGATACCGGAAGCGCACCACTCCGTCCTGCCAGGACGGCTGTGGCACTGCCACCGCCACGACACCCCGCAGTCCTCCGAAATCCCCACCACCGAACCGGAGTTGACGCATGCCAGAAAACTCACCCGTGCCCTGGGAGTACTGCCTGTACATCCCGAACGACCTGCGCGCCGTCACCGTCAGCCGCCGCACCCTCCGGCTGATCCTCACCACGCACGGCTTGATCCGGCTGGCGGACACCGCCGAGCTGCTCGCTACGGAGCTGGTCGCCAATGCCGTGCAGCACACGAAGGGGCCCGCCGCACTGGGCGTGGGCTGGACGGCGGGGGTACTGCGGCTCGGGGCCTGGGATGCCGATCCCGAACCGCCGGAGCCGCCACGGTCGTTGGAGGAACTCGGCGACGTGGAGGACGGCCGCGGCCTCGCACTGGTCCGCGCCTGTGCCGACCAGTGGGGCTGGCAGCCGCTGTCCCGGAACGGCAACCGAGGGAAGCTCGTGTGGTGCGAACTGGCCTCGACCTGAGGGGCCTTCGAAGTCGGGCGGTGGGCGGGGATCCTCGGCACCAAGGGACCGAGGCGTAGAAGTGTGACACTCGACCAGGAAGTGTCACACTTCTGCGGAGATGGTCTGCTCCGACAGGGACAGGCAAAGGGCCGCACCGCTCGACCCGGGACTACCGCGCAGGGCAGGCCAGTTCGGGCTTCGAACGGTTCGGGGAGCACGTCACCAGTGCCAGGGACAGATACGAGGGACGTTCGAGATAGAAGCCGAGCGACACATCGGACCCCGAGTCCAGCCGCTCAGCAGCAGAGTTCACCAGACGGACCAGGTGGGTGGTGTCGCGCTGCGCCTGGGAGACGAACCGGGGTGTGTACTCCGCGAGTTGTTCCCCGAGCCATGACGCCGCTTCCTTTGCCTCGTCCCAAGTACCACGCACGAAGGAACGGGGCTTGATGAGCCAGTACGCCGTTTCGAACGGCGGAAGATCCACGGTCGGGAACTCCGCCGCCACCTCGCGGTAGCGCTGAATCAGTTCCGGCTTGCTTCCGGCGGGGGGAGGCTCCGGATGCGGGGGCCGCCGTAGCGCCTCATGGTCGAAACGCTCTTTCGGGCCGGTCCACAGATAGCCGTGGTGGTGCACCAGTCGTTGCCGTTTCGAGTAGTGCCGGCCGGGCCGGGCCCAAGGGCAGGGGATGGATCCGGTCCGGCCGGCAGACGGGGCGGATCAGACGCTCAGACCGAAGCGCGCCGGGTCGATACCGGCCGCGTCCAACTCCTCCGTGGTGAACCGCAAAGGCACCGCCTCCGGCCGCTTGCTGTCGCCCAACGCCCAGGCGTCCTCACCGATCCGAGCCAGGGTCACGCACCCTTCGGTACAGGGGCCACCGCACGCCTTCACGAACGAGGCGCCGCCAATGTCGAGCGCGTACAGGTCGGTTCCGTTCTGCATCGCTACACCTTCCTGCTCTGCTGATCGCGGCCATGACTGACCGCCGCCGCCCGTGTCGGGCGGGAGTTCATGGGAGGGGGGACCGACGTCTCAGCGGTCGGAGCGCTTGGCGCGCGCAGCGCAACGCAGGCACTGGCACGGGGGCCATTCCGAGGTGACCAGGGGAGCCAGGTCATCGGCGCCGAAAACGGCGCGCGCCAGTTCCCAGGAGCGTCCGGAGTCACGCGAGACCCGCAGGGTCATCAACGGCCGGTCGGCGGAGAAGTCGGAGCCGGTTTCCGTGCTCACGTTGCGTGTGCCTCCGCCCGGTGGTGACGCAGTGCCACGTTCGCGTCAGACACGGCGCTGTAGTCACCTCTGGAGCGGGCGTTCTCTCTGGTGACCGAAAGGGACAGACAGCCCGAGCAGCCCGGCACAGCGGAGGGCTCGGCCGGCGGTTCGGTCAGGTGGTAGCCCTGCGGCTCCTGTGCCATAGCTTCCTCCTCGGCCTTTCTGCGTGCTGCAAGGACGCTAGGAGTCGGGTCGTCGGAGGCTCTACAAACTTGCACGGGTTTGCACGTGAATTGGCATGGCTGATACCGCTATTGACGCTGTATCCGCAGTTCAAAGAAGCTGATGCAAGTCACAGCAAGTACTCGAACCCAGGAGCCGGCCATGGCCGTAGAGTTCGTTGGAATCGATCCCGAAACCGACCTGGACCACTGCCCAACGGTGTGGGCGGACGCGGAAGCGCAGGAGATCTTGTTGCAGGGATGGAAGCCGAGCACCGAGACTCAGACGGAGTGTGAGACAAGCAGCCCCGCGAACGGCCGGGTGCCTGGCAGTGAGGCGATCGTCAGGATTCCGGCTCGGATGATTCCGATGATCAGGGAGGCGTGTGATGCCGTCGAGCACGCCCAGCTTCGCTGAGTTGCTTGGCCAGTGTGAGCGGTCCGCCTTCCACTTGGAGCTACGCGACTCCTATGCCTCGACCGACCGGTTCGAGGCGTGGAAGCAGGGTGAGCGGATCAACTGGGCGGATCGTGAGGCCTGGTGGCATCCCTTCTACCAGTCGATCGCGGACGCGGTGGCCCGCGGCATGACGATCCGCCGGGCCCGGGTGGTCTCCGAACCCGTGTCGGAGTACATCCGCTGGGAGCACTACGTCACTCAGGCCAACGTCACGGCGGGTGAGGACGTTCGGTGGCTGCCGCGACGCCGGGCCACCGACATCCCCCTTCCCGGAAACGACTTCTGGCTGTTCGACGGCGCGCTGCTCCGGGTGCACCACTTCTCCGGTGACGGAGTGGTGGTCGAGGATGAGTTCACGGCAGACCCGGAATCCGTGAAATTGTGCTCGACCGCCTTCGAGACGGTCTGGGAGCGCGCCGTACCGCATCACCTGTACAAGATCTGACGGAAAGCCAGCTCCATGCCCCCGCATCCCTCTTCGAGCGTCCAGAAGGCACGCGAAGTCCTCGCCGGCCGTCTGCGTGAGATCCGGAAGGATGCCGGGATCAGCGGCCGGGAGCTGGCTGTCAGGTGCGGCTGGTCGGAGTCGAAGTCGTCCCGCATCGAGAACGCCAGGACCCCTCCCTCCGACGCGGACATCACGGCGTGGTGCCGGGCCTGCGCCGCCGAAGACCAGGCTCCCGATCTGATCGCGGCGAACAGGCAGTCCGCCGATGCCCATGTGCAGTGGAGGCGACTCCAGCGGAGCGGTCTCCGTCTCCTGCAGGATTCCGTGGTCGACCTGTACCAGCAGACCAAGGTGTTCCGCGTCTACGTGTCTGACGTGGTCCCCGGCTTCCTCCAGACACCCGGTTACGCCACTGCCCTCCTGTCGTCCATCGCGGCCTTCCGGGGGACCCCGGACGACGTGAGCGATGCGGTGGCGGCCCGCATGAGGCGCAACGCCGTGTTGGGCAACGCCTCCCGGCGGTTCTCGTTCGTGCTGGAGGAGTCGGTGTTGAGGTACCGGCTCTGCGGCGCCGAGACCATGGCGGCGCAGCTCGGCCACCTGCTCGGGGTCATGGAGCTCCAGAACGTCGCTGTGGGCATCGTCCCGTTCTCGGCGCAACGAACTCTGTGGCCCATGCCGACCTTCACGATCTTCGACGGCGCCAGGGTGCACGCGGACACGTTGGATGCCGCTTCCGCACTCACACAGCCGAGCCAGGTCGAGCTGTACACCCGAGCCTTTGAACGCCTCTCTCAGGGGGCCGCGAGGGGAGCCGCGGCGCGGTCGCTGATAGCGGGTGCGTTGTCCTCCCTGGACTGAGTCGGCCACGCCACCAACGCCTTCCCCTCACATGAACCCCGTTCATCACGATCCGGTCTCAGGGTCTTGATTTACTCCCATGTAATCGATTCCAATCCTCCATGTAATCGATTCCACAAGGAGGTGGAACGGCGATGGCGAGCATCAAGGACGTCGCCGCCGAGGCCGGGGTCTCCGTGGCCACGGTGTCGCGGGTGCTGAACGACCATCCGTCGGTCAGCGACGACGCACGCACCCGCGTGCTGGCCGCCGTAGAGGCGCTGGACTACCGTCCGAACGCCGTCGCCCGGTCGCTGCGCACCGACCAGACCCGCACCCTCGGCCTGGTCATCAGCGACGTGCTCAACCCGTACTTCACCGAGCTGGCCCGCTCCGTCGAGGAGGAGGCCCGCGCGCTGGGGTACAGCGTGATCATCGGCAACGCCGACGAGCGGCCGGAGCTGCAGGACCACCACGTGCGGACGCTGCTGGACCGCCGTATCGACGGACTGCTCGTGTCCCCCACCGACGGCGGCTCCCCGGGCATGTTGGACGCCGCGCGGGCCGGGACGCCCATGGTGTTCGTGGACCGGTGGATCCCGGGCCTGGACGTGCCCGTCGTGCGGGCCGACGGGCGGGCCGCCATCCGGGATCTCGTCGCGCATCTGCACGGGCTGGGGCATCGCAGGCTCGCCATCATCGCGGGGCCCGCGGCCACGACCACCGGCAGTGAGCGCGTCGCCGCCTTCCGGGACGCGCTCGCCGAGTTCGGCCTCCCCCTTCCCGACGACTACATCGGGCAGGGCGACTTCCAGGCCGAGAGCGGGCGGCGGGCCACCGAGGGCTTCCTCGATCTGCCCGAGCCGCCCGAGGTCGTCTTCGCCACCGACAACCTGATGGCACTCGGGGCCCTGGACGCCGTACGCGCGCGTGGGCTTCGGGTTCCCGAGGACCTCGCGCTGGCCGCGTTCGACGACATCCGGTGGTTCGTGCACACCGATCCGCCGATCACCGCGATCGCCCAGCCGACCCCTGAGCTGGGGCGGGCCGCCGTGCGCGCCCTCGTCGACCGGATCGAGGGGCGGGTGCCGGAGTCCGTCACCCTTCCCGCCCGGCTCGTCGTGCGCCGCTCGTGCGGTGAGCCGGGACCCGCGCAACCCCCTGTTCAAACTGTTCGAAGGAGCAAGTCGTGAGCAACGACGACGAGTTGCTGCGCATCGAGGGCATCCGCAAGACCTTCCCCGGTGTCGTCGCGCTGGACGGCGTCGACTTCGATCTGCGCCGGGGCGAGGTCCATGTGCTGCTCGGTGAGAACGGCGCCGGCAAGAGCACCCTCATCAAGATGCTCTCCGGCGCCTACCGTCCCGACGGCGGCCGCATCCTGGCCGGTGGCGAGGAGGTGCGCATCCACAGTGCGCAGGACTCCGCGCAGCTCGGGATCGCCACCATCTACCAGGAGTTCAACCTCGTTCCCGATCTGACGGTCGCCGAGAACATCTTTCTGGGGCGGCAGCCGCGCCGGCTCGGGATGATCGACCGGAATCGGATGGAGGCCGACGCCGCCGTGCTGCTGGAGCGCGTCGGTGTGAACGTGTCGCCGCGCGCCCGTGTGCGTGAACTCGGTATCGCGCGGCTCCAGATGGTCGAGATCGCCAAGGCGCTCAGCCTCGACGCGCGTGTGCTGATCATGGACGAACCTACCGCCGTCCTCACCTCCGAGGAGGTTGAGAAGCTCTTCGCCATCGTGCGCCAACTGCGCGCCGACGGCGTCGGGATCGTCTTCATCACCCATCATCTTGAGGAGATCGCCGCCCTCGGTGACCGCGTCACCGTCATCCGGGACGGGAAGTCCGTCGGGCAGGTGCCTGCCTCCACGCCCGAGGACGAGCTCGTGCGGCTCATGGTCGGGCGGTCCATCGAGCAGCAGTATCCGCGCGAACGGGCCGACACCGGGGCCGCGTTGCTCAGTGTCGAACGGCTCAGCCGGGACGGTGTCTTCCACGACATCAGCTTCGAGGTGCGGGCCGGTGAGGTCGTCGGTATCGCCGGGCTCGTCGGAGCGGGTCGTACCGAAGTCGTGCGGGCCGTCTTCGGGGCCGACCGGTACGACCAGGGAGCCGTGAAGGTCGGCGGCTCCGCGTTGCGCGGGCACGACGTCAACGCGGCCATGACCGCCGGGATCGGGCTCGTGCCCGAGGACCGCAAGGGGCAGGGGCTCGTCCTCGACCAGTCCGTGGAGGAGAACCTCGGGCTCGTCACCATGCGGGCCGCCACCAAGGGGGGTCTTGTCGACCTCAAGGGGCAGCGGGTGGCTGCCGCCCGGATCGCCGAGCAACTCGGCGTGCGGATGGCCGGACTCGGGCAGCAGGTACGGACGTTGTCCGGCGGCAACCAGCAGAAGGTCGTCATCGGCAAGTGGCTGCTCGCCGACACCAAGGTGCTGATCCTCGACGAGCCGACGCGCGGGATCGACGTCGGCGCCAAGGTCGAGATCTATCAGCTGATCAATGAGCTGACAGCAGCCGGTGCCGCCGTGCTCATGATCTCCAGCGATCTGCCCGAGGTGCTCGGCATGAGCGACCGGGTGCTCGTCATGGCCCAGGGGCGCATCGCGGGCGAGCTCTCCGCCGAACAGGCCACGCAGGACTCCGTGATGGCACTCGCCGTCAGCACACCCGGCACACCAACCCAAGCAACTACCGCTGTGGAGGGCCACCGTGGCCACTGACACGCTCACAAGCACGACGGGCGCGAGTGGCGCCTCGGGAATCCGCCGACTGCTGCTCGACAACGGCGCGTTGACCGCGCTCATCGTCCTGGTCATCGCCATGTCGGCGCTGTCCGGCGACTTCCTGACCACCGACAACCTCCTCAACGTCGGCGTCCAGGCAGCCGTCACCGCGATCCTCGCCTTCGGCGTGACCTTCGTGATCGTCTCGGCGGGCATCGATCTGTCGGTCGGTTCGGTGGCCGCCCTGTCCGCCACCGTGCTCGCGTGGAGCGCCACGCAGCACGGCGTCCCGGTCTTCCTCGCCGTGATCCTCGCGATCGCCACGGGGATCGCGGCCGGTCTCGTCAACGGTTTCCTCATCGCCTACGGCAAACTGCCGCCGTTCATCGCGACGTTGGCGATGCTGTCGGTGGCGCGCGGGCTGTCGCTGGTGATCTCACAGGGCTCCCCGATCGCCTTCCCCGACTCGGTCTCGCACCTCGGTGACACCCTCGGCGGCTGGCTGCCGGTGCCGGTCCTCGTGATGATCGTGATGGGGCTGATCGCCGCCTTCATCCTCGGGCGGACGTACATCGGCCGGTCCATGTACGCGATCGGCGGCAACGAAGAGGCCGCGCGGCTCTCGGGGTTGCGGGTCTCCAAGCAGAAGCTCGCGATCTACGCCCTGTCGGGTGTGTTCGCCGCCGCCGCGGGCATCGTCCTCGCGTCCCGGCTGTCCTCCGCGCAGCCGCAGGCCGCCGACGGCTACGAGCTGGACGCGATCGCCGCGGTCGTCATCGGCGGTGCCTCCCTCGCGGGCGGCACCGGCAAGGCGTCCGGCACGCTCATCGGCGCGCTGATCCTCGCGGTGCTGCGCAACGGCCTCAACCTCCTTTCCGTGTCGGCCTTCTGGCAGCAGGTCGTCATCGGTGTCGTCATCGCACTGGCGGTGCTGCTGGATACCGTGCGGCGCAAGGCGGGAGCAACTCCCGTCGGCGGTACGGGCGTTGGTGGGGGCGGTGGCGGAAGGGGCAAGCAGGCGACCACGTATGCCCTCGCCGCCGTCGTCACCGTCGCGATCGTCGGCGCGACCTCCTTCCTGCACAACGACTCCTCCACGACGTCGAAGCCCAAGCTCGGCCTGTCGCTCTCCACGCTCAACAACCCGTTCTTCGTGCAGATCCGCTCCGGTGCGCAGGCCGAGGCCAAGAAGCTGGGCCTGGACCTGACCGTCACCGACGCGCAGAACGACGCCTCGCAACAGGCCAACCAACTGCAGAACTTCACCAGTTCCAACTACGGCGCGATCATCGTCAACCCGGTGGACTCGGACGCGGCGAGCAACTCCGTGAAGGCCGCCGACAAGGCGAAGATCCCGGTGATCGCGGTCGACCGGGGCGTCAACAAGGCGGCCGTGGACACCCTGGTCGCCTCCGACAACATCGCCGGTGGTGAACTCGCCGCCAAGACCGTCGCCGAGAAGCTGGGCGGCACCGGCAAGATCGTCATCCTCCAGGGCCAGGCGGGTACTTCGGCGGCGCGTGAGCGGGCCGAGGGCTTCGCCAAGGGGCTGAAGGCCTACCCCGGCATCCAGGTCCTCGCCCAGCAGCCGGCCGACTTCGACCGCACCAAGGGCCTCGACGTGATGTCGAACCTGCTCCAGGCGCACCCCGACGTCCAGGGCGTCATCGCGGCCAACGACGAGATGGCCCTCGGCGCCATCAAGGCGCTCGGTTCCAAGGCGGGCAAGTCGGTCTCGGTCGTAGGCTTCGACGGCACGCCCGACGGGCTGACCGCCGTCAAGCAGGGCACGCTGTACGCGTCCGTGGCGCAGCAGCCGAGCCAGTTGGGCAAAATCGCCGTGGACAACGCGCTGCGCGCGGCTCAGGGCAAGAAGGTGGAGACGACGGTGAAGGTGCCCGTGAAGGTGGTCACCAAGGAGAACGTGGCCGGTTTCACCGGCTGACAGCAGACCGGTCACCACTCCAAGTCACCACTGTGGGGAGTCATTTCATGTACGACTACGACCTGCTGGTCGTCGGATCGGCCAACGCCGACCTCGTGATCGACGTCGAGCGGCGGCCGGGCGCAGGCGAGACGGTCCTCGGTTCCGACCTGGCCGTCCACCCGGGCGGCAAGGGCGCCAACCAGGCGGTCGCCGCCGCCCGGCTCGGCGCCCGTACGGTCCTGCTGGCCCGGGTCGGCGACGACGCGTACGGCAGGCTGCTGCTCGACTCGCAGCGGGCCGCCGGGGTCGACACGGTGGGGGTACTGGTCGGCGGGGCGCCGACCGGGGTCGCGCTGATCACGGTGGACCCGTCCGGCGACAACAGCATCGTGGTGTCGCCGGGGGCCAACGGGAAGCTGTTCCCGGTCGACATCCAGGCCGCCGCCTGCCTCTTCCACGCCTCCCGCGTGGTCTCCGTACAGCTGGAGATCCCGCTGGAGACGGTCGTCGAGGTCGTACGGAGTCTGGCGCCCGACAGCAGGTTCGTACTGAACCCGTCGCCGCCCCGGCCGCTACCGTCCGAAGTCCTGGCGGCCTGCGACCCGTTGATCGTCAACGAGCACGAGGCGAAGGTGATCCTCGGGGACGCGTGTGTGAGCGAGCGGCCCGAGGACTGGGCGCGGATCCTGCTGGCGAAGGGGCCGCGTTCGGTGGTCGTGACGCTCGGCGCGGAGGGCGCACTGGTGGCCTCGCGGGAGGGGGTCACCCGGGTGCCGTCCGTGAAGGTGGACGCCGTGGACACGACGGGTGCGGGCGATGCCTTCACCGCGGCGCTGGCCTGGAAGCTGGGCACGGGTTCGGCGCTGGCGGACGCGGCGGCGTACGCGGCCCGGGTCGGGGCGGCGGCCGTCACCAGGAAGGGCGCCCAGGAGTCCTTCCCCACGGCGGACGAGGTCGCCGAGCTGTGAAGAAGGCAGGGATTCTCAACCGTCATCTCTCCGGCGCGCTGGCCGAGCTGGGGCACGGGGACGGGGTGCTGGTGTGCGACGCCGGGATGCCGATCCCGGCCGGGCCCCGGGTGGTGGACCTGGCGTTCCGGGCCGGGGTGCCGTCGTTCGCGGAGGTGCTGGACGGGCTGCTGGCCGAGCTGGTGGTGGAGGGCGCGACGGCGGCGCGCGAGATACGCGGCGCCAACCGGGCCGCCACCGCCCTGCTCGACGCCCGCTTCCCCGACCTCGATCTCGTCTCCCACGAGAAGCTCAAGGAGCTGTCGGCGGATGCGCGGCTGATCGTACGGACGGGCGAGGCGCGGCCGTACGCGAATGTGCTGCTGCGGTGCGGGGTGTTCTTCTAGAAGTGTGACAGTCCGGGGGAATGTGTGACGCTTTTGAATCCGGCGGTCCGGTCAGGGCGCCGGCGGACGGCACAAATTCGAGGGGGCCCGGTCCGTCGACCAAGCCCCCTCGGGTTTTCCCCTCCAACATCAGAACCCCCGCGATCCCCCCAGATCCCCCTCCAAGAGTCCTGATGCCTAGTACGACCCGCGGACTGCGGGGAGGGTTGTACGCCGTCTTGAGAATTTTTCAAAACGGCTTCCCGACGGCTTCCAGGTGCCGACGAATCGGGGCGGACGTAGCGTTTCAGGCATGAGCGAAGACTCTGTTACGGCCTTCCAGGGCGACGTCCTCGACGAACTGGGCGATGCCAAGGTCCAGGAGATCGCGGGCCTGCTGGGGACGGACGAGGCGGGCGCCAGGGAGGTCGTCGGTACGACGGTCTCGGCGCTGTCCGGTGAGGCGGCGACCGTGGAGACGCCTCAGGAGGCTCCCCTCCAGGGCGTGGCCACGCTGGGCGGCTTCGCGACCGGCGGGCTCATGGCCGGGGTGCTGGCCAAGGCGGCCAAGCCGGTGGCGAACGCGGTGGCCAAGAAGACGGGCCTGCCGCCGGCGACGGTCACGCGGGTCGTCGAGATGCTGATCCCGGTGGTGCTGACGGTGCTGACGAAGCGGGCGGCGAAGAAGTAGGGCGGGCGGGTACGGCATACTCCTGACCTCCTGCCCCACCCCGGATCGGACGGGGTGGGGCAGGGCTCAGGGGTGTTTCGGGGCGGGGCGGCCGGCGTCAGCGGACGGTGACCGAGACCGCCTTGGAGACGGTGGCGCCGTCCTTGACGCGCAGGACCGAGACGCCCTTCTTCTGGAACTTGTCGGTCAGCTTGTAGGCGCTGTGGTTGACCTTGGCGGTCACGGGCAGGGACTTCCAGGTCGGGCCCGACTTGACCTGGAGCGTCACCTTGGAGCCCTGCTTCAGACCGGTGGACTTGCCGGTGAAGGTCACCACGTCGCCGAGCTTCACGGTGGTGTGGTTGGCCTTGAGCGTGATGCTCGGCGCCGGGGCGGGCGCGGCGACGGCAGCGGTGGCGCCGACGGCGACGAGCGCCGCGGAGGCCAGGGAGACGGCGGCGATACGCACGTTCACAGATAACTCCTTGTTCGATTCCGAGAATTACTTCTCTTATGCGGCTCTCAGGCTTCTCTCATACAAGAGAAAACCCGGCCAACCGCGTTTCCGGGATTTATCCCGGCCCCGCGGCGAGCACGATCCTATAGACACGACCTGGGGAGATACGGTTCCGGAAGGCTCCGAAAAAGGTGAATCGACAGCTCAGTCACAGGAATTTCGGCCCATACACACGCCGTGATCTGCATTTATTAAAGAGACCTGTGTGAAGGCGACTCTCACATTCCGGCGCCGGACATGAAACTGCCCCGCAGGACGAATCGCCGATGCGGGGCAGAACACTCGGAAGGTGACGAACTTCCGGCGGGCCCGGTCAAGCGTCGAGCCACTCACGGACTCACAGGAGCACGTGCTCCACGAAGCGCGCCGCCGTCTCCGCCAGGACCTCGCGGCCGTCCCGGGCCCACAGGCCGTCGTTGAACAGTTCGACCTCGATGGGGCCGGTGTATCCGGCGGACTCGACGTACGACTTCCACTCCCGCATGTCGATCGCGCCGTCCCCGATCTGACCGCGGCCGTTGAGGACGCCCTCCGGCAGCGGGGTGATCCAGTCGGCGAGCTGGAAGGTGTGGATACGGCCGCCCGCGCCCGCCCGGGCGATCTGCGCCGGAGCCTGGTCGTCCCACCAGATGTGGTACGTGTCGACCGTGACGCCGACCTGCTGGGCGGGGAAGCGCTCGGCGAGGTCGAGGGCCTGGGTGAGCGTCGAGACCACGCAGCGGTCGGAGGCGAACATGGGGTGCAGCGGTTCGATGGCCAGCCGTACGCCCCGCTCCTCGGCGTAGGGCCCCAACTCGCCCAGCGCGTCGGCGATCCGCTCCCGCGCGCCGTGCAGGTCCTTGGAGCCGGCCGGCAGACCGCCGGACACCAGCACGAGGGTGTCCGTGCCCAGCGTGGCCGCCTCGTCGACGGCCCGGCGGTTGTCGTCCAGGGCGCGGGCGCGCTCGGCCGGGTCGAGCGCCGTGAAGAAGCCGCCCCTGCACAACGTTGTCACCGCGAGGCCCGCGCCGCGGACCAGCTTCGCGGTGGCGTCCAGGCCGTACGACTGGACCGGCTCGCGCCAGAGGCCGACGCCGGGGACGCCCAGCTCCAGGCAGGCGTCAACCAGTTCGGGCATGCTGAGCTGCTTCACCGTCATCTGGTTGATGGAGAAGCGGGACAGGCCGGGATCGCTCACTGGGTCACTCCGTACAGGGCGAGCAGGTTCTTCATCCGTTCCTCCGCGAGCTTCGGGTCGGGGAACAGGCCCAGGCCGTCGGCGAGTTGGTAGGCGCGGGCGAAGTGCGGGAGGGAGCGGGCCGATTGGAGGCCGCCGACCATCGTGAAGTGCGACTGGTGGCCCGCGAGCCAGGCCAGGAACACCACGCCCGTCTTGTAGAAGCGGGTCGGGGTCTGGAAGAGGTGGCGGGACAACTCGACGGTGGGGTCGAGGAGTTCGCGGAAGCCGGCCGTGTTCCCGGTGTCCAGGACGCGGACCGCCTCCCCCGCCAGCGGGCCGAGCGGGTCGAAGATGCCGAGCAGGGCGTGGCTGAAGCCCTGGTCGTCGCCCGCGATCAGTTCGGGGTAGTTGAAGTCGTCGCCGGTGTAGCAGCGGACGCCCTGCGGCAGTCGGCGCCGGATGTCGATCTCCCGCTGAGCCTCCAGGAGCGACACCTTGATCCCGTCCACCTTGTCGGGGTGGGCCGCGATGACTTCGAGGAACGTGTCGGTGGCCGTGTCGAGGTCGGCCGAGCCCCAGTAGCCCGCGAGCGCCGGGTCGAACATCGGGCCCAGCCAGTGCAGGACGACGGGTTCGGTGGCCTGGCGGAGCAGGTGGCCGTAGACCTCCAGGTAGTCCTCGGGGCCCTTGGCGACTGCCGCGAGCGCGCGGGACGCCATCAGGATGGCCTGCGCGCCCGATTCCTCGACGAGGGCCAACTGCTCCTCGTACGCGGCCTGTACGTCGGCCAGGGTGCCGCCGGTGATCTGGTCGGTGCCGACACCGCACGCGATCCGGCCGCCGACCGCCTTGGCCTCGGCGGAGCTTCGGCGGATCAGCTCGGCCGCGCCCGCCCAGTCCAGGCCCATGCCGCGCTGGGCGGTGTCCATCGCCTCGGCGACACCGAGCCCGTGCGACCAGAGGTGGCGGCGGAAGGCGAGGGTGGCGTCCCAGTCGACGGCGGCGGGCGAGTCGGGGCTCGTGTCGGCGAAGGGGTCGGCCACGACGTGGGCCGCCGAGAACACCGTACGAGAGGTGAAGGGGGTGCCGGGGGTGACGGCGAGGGGTTCGGACCGGGGCTCGTAGGCCCTCAAGGCCCCTGAGGCGTCCGGGAGTTGGATGGTCACAGCGAGATCTCCGGGACGTCGAGACGGCGGCCCCCGGCGGACGACTTCAGGCCCAGCTCGGCGAGTTGGACGCCACGGGCGCCGGCCAGCAGGTCCCAGTGGTAGGGGGCGTCGGCGTAGACGTGGCGGAGGAACAGCTCCCACTGGGCCTTGAAGCCGTTGTCGAAGTCGGCGTTGTCGGGGACCTCCTGCCACTGGTCGCGGAAGACCTCGGTGGCGGGGATGTCGGGGTTCCAGACCGGCTTGGGGGTGGAACTGCGGTGCTGGGCACGGCAGTTGCGCAGGCCCGCGACCGCCGAGCCCTCCGTGCCGTCGACCTGGAACTCGACGAGTTCGTCGCGGTTGACGCGGACGGCCCAGGAGGAGTTGATCTGCGCGATGGCACCGCTGTCGAGTTCGAAGATGCCGTAGGCGGCGTCGTCGGCGGTGGCGTCGTAGGGCTTGCCGTTCTCGTCCCAGCGCTGCGGGATGTGGGTGGTGGCGATGGCCTGGACGGACTTGACGCGGCCGAACAGCTCGTGGAGGACGTACTCCCAGTGCGGGAACATGTCGACGACGATGCCGCCGCCGTCCTCCGCGCGGTAGTTCCACGACGGGCGCTGGGCGGACTGCCAGTCGCCCTCGAAGACCCAGTAGCCGAACTCGCCGCGGATCGACAGGATCCGGCCGAAGAAGCCGCCGTCGATGAGCCGCTTGAGCTTGAGCAGGCCCGGGAGGAACAGCTTGTCCTGGACGACGCCGTGCTTGATGCCGGCGGCGTCGGCGAGGCGGGCCAGTTCCAGGGCGCCGTCGAGGCCGGTCGCGGTCGGCTTCTCGGTGTAGATGTGCTTGCCCGCGGCGATCGCCTTCTTGAGCGCCCCCTCGCGGGCCGAGGTGACCTGGGCGTCGAAGTAGATCTCGACGGTCGGGTCGGCGAGGACCGCGTCGACGTCCGTGGAGACGTTCTCGGGGTCGAGCCCGTGCCGCTCGGCAAGCGCCTTCAGCGCGTGCTCGCGGCGGCCGACGAGGATCGGTTCCGGCCACAGCACGGTTCCGTCGCCGAGGTCTAGACCACCCTGGTCTCGCAGTGCGAGGATCGAGCGGACGAGGTGCTGTCGGTAGCCCATGCGCCCGGTCACGCCGTTCATGGCGATACGCACCGTCTTGCGTGTCACGTGTTTCCCTTCGTCCGCATACGTTTCAACAACGCAGCAAGCGCTTTCTATATATGCAGAAGCTAGCCTTTGCACACAGGTCTGTACAAGACCGTGATGGGGTCGAGTTGTTCGAGGGGGCGAACGACGGGGGTCTATGGCCTTATCGTCTGCTCGGACGGGGGCTTCCTTTGAGCAGCCTATGCACAACGGCGTACGACAAGATGCGCGACCGGAGGACGAACGACATGACGGTGACCCTGGCGGACGTGGCGGCCCGCGCCCAGGTCTCCCCCGCGACGGTGTCGCGCGTACTGAACGGCAACTACCCGGTCGCGGCCACCACCCGCGAGCGCGTGCTGCGGGCGGTCGACGAGCTCGACTACGTCCTCAACGGTCCCGCGAGCGCGCTCGCGGCGGCCACCTCCGACCTGGTCGGCATCCTGGTCAACGACATCGCCGACCCCTTCTTCGGGATCATGGCGAGCGCGATCCAGTCGGAGATCGGGGGGCCGGGCGGGCGTGCGGGCGGGGAGCGGCTGGCTGTGGTGTGCAACACAGGGGGCTCCCCGGAGCGCGAGCTGACGTACCTCACCCTGCTGCAGCGGCAGCGGGCGGCGGCCGTCGTCCTGACCGGTGGCGCCATGGAGAACGCGCCGCACGCGGCCGCCGTCGCGGCGAAGCTGCGGAAGCTGGGGGAGGCCGGGACGCGGGTAGTCCTGTGCGGGCGCCCGCCGGCGCCGGACACCGGGGCGTTCGCGCTGACCTTCGACAACCGCGGGGGCGGCCGGGAACTGACCGAGCACCTGATCGGCCTCGGGCACCGGCGGCTCGGCTACATCGCGGGCCCGGAGGAACGGACCACGACCCGGCACCGGCTGGAGGGCCACCGGGAGGCACTGGCCGCGCACGGCATCGCGGAGGACCCCCGGTGGACCGTGCACGGACGCTACGACCGACGGTCGGGCTATGAGGCCACGCTCGAACTGCTGCGCCGCGACCCGTCGTTGACGGCCGTGGTCGCGGCGAACGACTCCGTCGCGGTGGGGGCGTGCGCGGCCCTGCGGGAGTCGGGGCGGCGGATCCCGGACGACGTCTCGGTCGCCGGTTTCGACGACCTGCCGTTCAGCGTGGACGCGGTGCCTTCTCTTACGACGGTGCGGTTGCCGCTGTCTGAGGCGGGCGCGCGGGCCGGGCGGATCGCGATGGGGCGGGAGGAGCCGCCGCCGGGCGGGATCGCCACGGTTCGCGGGGAGTTGATGGTGCGGGGGTCTTCGGGAGTGCCTCGGAAGTAGCGCCGCCGGCGCCTCCGGAGGGGACCTGCTTTAAAAAAGTGTGTCACTTTCGACGCAGAGTGTCACACTTTTTCGGGAGGTGGAGGTCTGGTTCGCCGACAAACTGCCCGATGACATCGTGGAGTTGTGGCCCCGGCTGCTGGAGCGGGCCGAGGTCGACGGCCTGTATCCGTTCATCTGCCGGCGGGACGACCCCTACCGGCCCGAGGACTTGAGCACGGTCGACGCGGTCCGGCTCGACACCGAGCTCGCGGTGGACTTCGCCGAGGACCGGCGTCGGCGGCTGCCGTACTGGTCGAGTCCGCCGGCGACCGATGTCCTGCCGGACGACGACGATCCGGACGACATCGCACCCTGGCCGCACGATCCGGGGCATCCCTTCGAGTCCTGGCCCGGACTCGCGCCCGCCGAGCCGGTGACCGGTGCCGGGATGAGCCCTGCGGAGGCCGCGGGGCGGGCCGTGGCGGAGCTGCTCCGCACCGAGCCCTTCGTGCGCACATGCCAGCTGGCCCTGGTGCCCGCCCGCCGCAGCGCCGACGTGCCGGCGATCGTCGGGTGGGCGGCCGGGGCTCCGCTCCCGCTGCTGTGCGCGCTGTTGCGCAGCTGGGAGGAGCGGTTCGGGGCACGGGTCGTGTCCGGGTTCGGGGGCGCCCTGACCGTGTCTGTCGCCCGGCCGCCCCTGGACCTCGCGCAGGCCGAACTGCTCGCCCTGGAGCATGTGCTGTCGACCGCCGACAACATCGTGGACGATCCGCCGGGGCCGCTCCCGGAGTACGCGAACGGGCTTGCGGGGCAGTCCACTTGGCGGTTCTGGTGGGACTGGCACCCTCGCGTGGCCCGTGCGGGCCGGTGACCTGGCCCGCGACCCGGTCGGGAAGGCAGGACCCCGCGCTGCGCCGCCGACGGGTTCCGCTCGCCGTCAGCCCGTCAGCCCGTCAGCCCGTCAGCCCGTCAGCCCGTCAGCCCGTCAGCCCGTCAGCCGCAGCGTGAGGATCGCGGTGATCGCCGACGTCACGCGTGCCTCGACCTCGTCCGCGTTCGCCGAAGGGAGCTTGCCGTCCAGGTGCAGGAACGCGAGGCCGTGGACGAGTGACCAGCCGGCCGTGGCCAGGGCCTCGGCGTCGGCCTGCGGGAAGGCCTGGCTCACGTGGGTCAGCACGAACGCGCCGAGTTCCGCCGCGGCGACGGCCCGCGCGTCCTCCGGGTTGGTGCAGGGGGTGCCGAACATGAGCCGGAACAGGGCCGGCCGGTCCAGGGCGAACCGGACGTAGTCGACGGCGAGTCGGGCGAAGCCGTCCGGGGTGGCCGGCTGCGGATCGGCGGCGCCGAGGCGGCGCCCGAGGTCGGCGAAGCCCTGGGCCGCGAGTTCGGACTCCAGCGCCTCCTTGTCGGCGAAATGCCGGTAGGGCGCGGTCGCCGAGACACCGGCGCGGCGGGCCACCGCGCGCAGCGACAGGCCACCGTCGTCCGCCTCCAGGAGATCCATGGCGGCGCCCAGCAGAGCCGCGCGCAGATCACCGTGGTGATAGCGCGGCCTCTCCGAAGTTGACACTGCTCACATCCCCTCGTAGCGTGACTCGCAGCGCGATGTAAGCATCGTACACATTCAGGAGAGCGGGCCACTGACATGCAGGGATTCGTGCTGACCCGGTACGGGAACGCGATCGCCATGGAACTGCGGGAGGTCCCCGAGCCGACGGCGGGCGCCGGTGAGGTGCTCGTCCGGGTACGGGCCGCGGGGCTGAACCCGATCGACTACAAGGTCCGTCAGGGTGCGATGCGGTTGGTGCAGCGCCTCGACCTGCCCCAGGTGGCGGGCAGTGAACTGTCCGGCGAGGTCGAGGCGGTCGGTGCCGGCGTCACCCGGTTCGCGGTCGGGGACCGGGTGTTCGCCAGGGTCGACAAGAAGAAGCTGGGCGCCTACGCGAACTACGCCGTCGTGGACGAATCGCTGGTGGGGAGGATGCCCGAGTCGCTGGACTTCGCCGACGCGGCCGGGCTGCCGCTGGCCGGGCTGACCGCTCTGCAGGCGCTGCGCGACGAACTGGGCGTCACCGCGGGCGACCGGGTGTTCATCTCCGGCGGGGCCGGGGGCGTGGGCACCCTCGCCATCCAGCTGGCCGCCCGGATGGGGGCGGAGGTGGCCACCACCGCGTCGTCCCGCGGCGCGGAACTGGTGCGCTCGCTCGGGGCCACCACGGTCGTCGACTACCGGAAGGAGAAGTTCAAGGACGTACTGAGCGACTACGACGGCGCGTTCGACCTGACCGGCGGGGACGACCTGCTCGACAGCTTCGCCGTCCTCAAGCGGGGCGCGAAGACGGTCTCCATCGCGGGGCCGCCCACGCCGGCCAACGCCCGCGCGGACTTCGACGCCGGCCCGCCGGTCGCCGCCGCGCTGTGGCTGGCCGGTGCCAAGGTCCGCCGCCGGGCCCGCAAGGAGGGCGTCGGCTACCGGTTCCTGTTCATGCATCCCAGCGGAGCGGACCTCGACCTGCTGGCCGGACTGGTCGACAAGGGCGAGCTGCGGCCGGTGACCGACCGGGTCCTCCCGTTCGCGCGGATCGCCGACGCCTTCGCGTATCTCGAACAGGGCCACGCCAAGGGCAAGGTCGTCGTAGAGATGTGAGGCCACGCCATGGACGGACGGCGGCCCCGCGTACTACGGTCGGAACCGCAATACCTCTGACTGAGTCAACTACCCTGAGCGAGCACCGGGGACTGATCATGACCGTCCAGGACATCCGCGCCTTCAACCGCTTCTACACGAACGTCATCGGCGCCCTCGACTACAGCCGCCACCTCTACGCCCCCTTCACCCTCACCGAGTCCCGCGTCCTGTACGAACTCGCGCACTCCCCGCACACGGACGCGGCCGACCTCCGTTGCGAACTGTCCCTGGACGCCGGGTACTTGAGCCGGATCCTGAACCGGTTCGAGCAGGACGGGCTGATCGAGCGGGCGCCCTCGCGGCGGGATCCGCGGCGGCGGCAGATCACGCTCACCGCACGCGGACGGGAGACCGCCGGCCTGCTGGCCGAGCGGGCGGACGAATCCGTCGGCGCGCTGCTCGCGACCGTGCCGGCCGCCGACCGGCCCCGGCTCTCCGAGGCGCTGCACACCGTACGCACCATCCTGTCGCAGGACACGGACGGTCACCGGCCGCGGCCCGAGGATGTCGTGCTGCGGGAGCCGGGGCCCGGTGACCTCGGGTGGATCGTGCAGCGCAACGCGGCGCTCTACGCCGCCGAGTACGACTTCAACGCCGACTACGAGGGGCTCGTGGCGCGGATCGTCGCCGACTTCGCCGAGGACCACGATCCGCATCTGGAGCGGGTGTGGATCGCCGAGCTGGACGGGCGGCCGGTGGGGTGTGTGATGTGCGTGCGGGACGACGCCCCGGGCACCGCGCGGCTGCGGCTGCTGCTCGTCGAGCCGGATGCCCGAGGGCTCCGTATCGGGGACCAACTGGTCTCGGCGGTGGTCGAGTTCGCGCGCGGTGTCGGTTACCACGACCTCGTGCTGTGGACCAACGACATCCTCGGCGCCGCCCGCCGCATCTACCAGCGGCACGGTTTCGTCCTCGTCGCCGAGAAACCCCACCGCTCCTTCGGCCAGGACCTCGTCGGCCAGGACTGGCGCCTCGACCTGCACGGAACCGGAGAGTGACGAGTAGTGTCGTGACCATGCTGTGCCATCCCGGGGGACACCCCCCGGACCCCCGGCAGGATCACCGCCACCGGGGCCCAGTAGCGAGGCGAGAATCATGAAACTGGCCTTCTCCACCCTCGGTGTCCCGGGGCTCCCCCTCGCCGACGTGCTGCACCTCGCCGTCACCCACGGCTACCACGGCGTGGAGCTGCGCGCACACCCGGAGGAGCCCGTCCACCCCAGCCTCGACGCCGCCCAACGGGCCGACGTGGTCGCCGAGTTCAAGGCGTCCGGGGTCGAAGTCCTGGGCCTCGCCGGGTACGCACGCGTGGCCGCGCCGGGCGACGACGCCCCCGTACTCACGGAGATCCGCGAACTCCTGGAACTGGCACGGGACTTGGGGGCGCCCTTCGTCCGGGTCTTCCCCGGCGGAGGCACCGAACAGTCCGCCCACGAGGCCGACGCGACCGCCGCGCGACGGCTCGGCACGGCGGCGGAGTGGGGCGCCGACCTCGGCGTACGGATCCTGCTGGAGACCCACGACTCCCACCGCACCGGCGCCGACGCACTCCGCGTGCTCGGCCCGGTCGGACACCGGCAGGTGGGTGCCCTGTGGGACGTCATGCACACCTGGCTGGGCGGCGAGCAGCCGGCGGAGACACTGGCCGCGCTGGGCCCGTATCTCGGATACGTCCAGGTCAAGGACATCGCCTCGGCCGAGGACACCACCCCGCTGCCGCTCGGGGCCGGTGTCCTCCCGCTCGCCGAGTGCGTGGAGGTCCTGTCCCGGCACGGCTGGGACGGCTGGCTGTGCTGGGAGTACGAGAAGCGGTGGTACGAGGCGGCCGCGCCGCTGCCCGAGCTGCTGGGCGCGGGCCACAACCACCTGGGGCGGCTGCTGAACGACTCGGCGTAGGCCCGGCGCGACTGCGACGTCATCGAGCCGTGAGCGGCGCCGTCCCGTCCAGACACCACTCCAGCACGGCCGGCCATGAGCCGTACCCGGCGTTCAGGTCCAGGTGACCCGCGCCCGGGATGATCTCGGTGGGGATGCCGAGCGGGTCGCCGAAGACGGTGCGGGCGCCTTCCGGGCAGTACGGGTCGTCGTCGCCGGCGACCAGCCGGGTGGCTCCGGGGAGCGTCAACTCGCCGGCGGGCGGCGCGAATTCGGCGATCTCGGGATGCCGTACGACGACGGAGGCGGACGGCGGTGCGACCAGCAGCACCCGGTCCGCGTCACTGTCCCGGACGACCCCGCGGGCGACGGCGTGCAGCCACAGCAGGGCGGAGGCGCTGTGCGCGAGGACGACCAGCTCGGCGTCGGCGTCGTCCCGCACATACTTGGCGAGTTCGCCGAGCCACACCTCCAGGTCGGGGTCGTCGGCGTCGGGCAGCTGGGGGTACGTCACCTGGTGGCCGAGTGCGCGGAGCCGGTCGGCGAGCCAGTGCTGCCAGTGGCCCTCGGGGCGATGGTTCTGCCAGCCGTGGAGAATGAGGTAGGCGGTCATGATGTCGACACTCCCCGTCCCAGCCGCTTCTCCAACCCCGCCCTGCACTCCTCCCACTCCTCCGCCGTGATCGAGTAGATCGCGGAGTCGCGCAGCCGCCCGTCCTCGCCCGGTGCCCAGGAGCGGGACCAGTTGCGCAGGACGCCCTCGAAGCGGGCGCCGACGCGCTGGATCGCGGCGCGGGAGCGGTCGTTGCGTGCGTCGGTCTTGAGGTCGACCCGGGAGACGTGCCACTCCTCGAAGGCGTGCCGGAAGAGGAGGAGTTTGGCCTCCGCGTTGATGCCGGTGCCCTGCGCCGAACGGGCCAGCCAGGTGAACCCGACCTCGACGGCGTCGAGTTGATCGTCCGTCAGCCAGCAGCGGGGTTCCCAGTAGGCCGTGGCGCCGACCGCCCGCCCGGTCGCCGTCGAGATCTGGGCGTACGGCGCGAGCATGCCCGTGGCCGCGCGGGCCAGCTGGGCGTCGATGTACGCGCCCACCTGGTCCGCCCTCGGCACCCAGGTGAACGCGTACGACCCCCGGTCCTCCTCCGCCGCCACCGCCAGATCGGCCGCGTGCCGGTGGCCGAGCGGCTCCAGCCGCACCGACCCGCCCGTCAGGACCGGTGCCTTCAGTTCGAACCCCACGCTGATCCCCTCATGCCCGCAGCCGGCCCCGCAGCGCCCCGAACGCCTCGTGGAAACCGGGGAAAGTCTTGCGTACGCACCCCGGGTCGTCGAACGAAATACCCGGCACCCTCAGCCCGGTCACCGCGAAGGACATGACGACGCGGTGGTCACCGTAGGACTTGATCTTCGCGCCGACGGGCGCCTCCGAGCCCGGCCGGATCTCGATCCAGTCGTCCCCCGTCACCACCTCCACGCCCAGCCGCCGGAGGTTCTCCGCGCAGGCCTCCAGGCGGTCGCACTCCTTGACCCGGGTGTTGCCGACGTCCTCGATGCGGACCGGGCCGGAGGCGAAGGGGGCGATCGCGGCCAGCGTCGGCATGGTGTCCGAGATGTCCCGCATATTGACCGTGAGGCCGCGCAGTTCGCCGGTGCCGCGCACCCGGGTGCCGCGCGCGTCGGTCGTCACCTCCGCGCCCATGCGGCGCAGTACGTCGACGAAGCCCAGGTCGCCCTGGAGCGCGCCGGTGCCGAGCCCGGGGACGGTGACCTCGCCGCCGGTGACCGCGGCGGCGGCGAAGAAGTAGCTCGCGGTGGAGGCGTCCGGCTCGATGTCGTAGGTGGTCGCGGTGTAGCCGCCCGGCGGTACCACGTAGACCGTGCCCTCCCTGCGCACTTCCACTCCGAACGCCCGCATCATCGCGATGGTGATCTCGACGTACGGCGCGGAGACGAGGTCCGTGACCCGGATCCGCAGGCCCTTCCTGGTCAGCGGGCCGAGCAGGAGCAGGGCGGTCAGGTACTGCGAGGACTGGCCGGCGTCGAGCACCACCTCGCCGCCCTCGACACCGGACGCCTCGATGCGCAGCGGGTGGTGGCCCTCGGCCTCCTCGTGGCGCAGGTCCACGCCCAGGTCGCGCAGCGCATTACTCAAAGGCCCCAGTGGCCGCCGGCGCATCTGCGGGGACGCGTCGAAGCGGAAGCTGCCGTGGCCGGCCGCCGCGAGGGTGGGCAGGAAGCGGGCCGTGGTCGCGCCGTCCCGGCAGTACACGTCGGCCTCGGTGACCGCCGGTCCCTGCGGGCGGCCGTCGATCTGCCACGCGCCGGGGGTCCGGCCCACCCGGTAGCCGAGCCGGGTCAGTCCCTCCGCGAAGCCCTCGGTGTCGTCCGAGCGGAGCGGACGCCGGAGGGTGGTGACGCCGTCGGCCGCGGCGGCCAGGAAGAGCGCGCGGGCGGTGACGGACTTGGAACCGGGAATGTCGACTACGGTCATGCCCTCATGATCGGGCGGTGGCCGCCCGCTCCGCCGGGACGTCCACGGGATGGACGACCTCCGTTCGCCCGCGCGTACCTGTGTGTGACCCCATCCGTCCCGTTGTGCACAGGTTCACCAACTTCCGGGAATAGGCCCGCGAACGGGAACCCTGGCCCGTTCGACTCCGTCCAACCGGCATGCTGCCGGATGAGTCTCCGCGGTACGGCGTCGGCCTCGCTGCTGGCTGCGAACGCTGACCAACCCTCTCCTCCGTACCGCGGCCGGCAGCAAGCCGTCATCGGCGCGCCCCCCTCCAACTGCGCCGATGGCGGCCCCTCCCCTGGTTACTGTGCACTCCCCTGACAGGCGGAAACCTCTCCGGAAGGAGCGCACATGCCCTCCAGACGTACCGTCCTCGCCGCGACCGTGGGCGTCACCGCGTCCCTCGCGGTCGGCACCCCCGCCCACGCCGACGACACCGCACTCCGCTCGCTGATCTCCCGCATGCCCCTGGAGGAGAAGGTCGGCCAGCTGTTCGTGACGCGGGTCTACGGCCACTCCGCCACCGCCCCCGACCAGGCCGACGCCGACGCCAACCTGAGCGAGCTCGGGGTGCGCACGGCCGCCGAGCTGATCGCGAAGTACCGGGTCGGCGGGATCATCTACTTCAGCTGGGCGCACAACACCCGCGACCCGTACCAGATCGCCGACCTCTCCAACGGCATCCAGAAGGCGTCGCTCGGCCAACCGCGCGGGCTGCCCGTACTGATCGCCACCGACCAGGAGCACGGCATCGTCTGCCGGATCGGCAAGCCCGCCACCCTCTTCCCCGGCGCGATGGCGCTCGGCGCCGGCGGCTCCCGCACCGACGCCCGCACGGTCGGCCGGATCTCCGGCGCCGAGCTGCGCGCGATGGGCGTCAACCAGGACTACTCCCCCGACGCCGACGTGAACGTCAACCCGGCCAACCCGATCATCGGCGTACGGTCCTTCGGCGCCGACCCGGAGGCGGTGGCAGGCCTGGTCGCCGCCGAGGTCACGGGGTACCAGGACAGCCGGGTGGCGGCGACCGCCAAGCACTTCCCGGGGCACGGGGACACCGCCGTGGACAGCCACACCGGGTTCCCCGTCATCACGCACAGCCGCGAGCTGTGGGGGAAGCTGGACGCCGTGCCCTTCCGGGCCGCGGTCAAGGCCGGGATCGACGCGATCATGACCGCGCACCTCAAGGTCCCGGCCCTCGACGACTCCGGCGACCCGGCCACCCTCTCCCACCCGATCGTCACCGGCGTCCTGCGCGGCGAACTCGGCTACGACGGCGTCGTGGTCACCGACTCGCTGGGCATGGCGGGCGTCCGCCAGAAGTACGGCGACGAGCGCGTGCCCGTGCTCGCGCTGAAGGCCGGGGTCGATCAACTCCTCGACCCGCCCTCCCTGGACGTCGCCTGGAACGCCGTCATCGCGGCCGTGCGAAACGGTGAGTTGACCGAGGCGCGGATCGACGAGTCGGTCCTGCGGGTGCTGCGGCTGAAGGCACGGCTCGGACTCTTCGAGGAGCCGTACGTCAGCCGGGCGGGCGTGGACCTCGTGGTCGGCAGCGCCGAACATCTCGCCACCGCCGACCGCATCGCCGAGCGGACCACCACCCTCCTGGTCAACAGGGCGGGGCTGCTCCCGCTGTCCCGTCGTACGCACGGGAACGTCCTGGTCGTCGGCGCCGATCCGGCCTCCCCGTCCGGCACGACGGGACCGCCCACCGGTGTACTGGCCGCTGCCCTGCGGGAGTTGGGCTTCACGGCGACCGTCCTGTCCACCGGCACCGCTCCCTCCGCCGAGACCGTCACCAAGGCCGTGGCGGCGGCGCGGGCGGCTGACGCGGTGGTGGTGGCCACCTACAACGTCACGGCGGCCGACCCGCAGAGGACCCTGGTCGAGCAACTGGCCGCCACCGGGAGACCGGTCGTGGCCGTCGCCGTCCGCAACCCCTACGATGTTGCTCAACTACCTGCCGTCCCGGCCTACTTGGCGTCCTACTCCTGGACCGACGTCGAGCTGCGGGCGGCGGCACGGGTGATCGCGGGCCGGGTGGCCCCGCGCGGGAAGCTCCCGGTGGCCGTGCAACGTGCGGACGACCCGGCGCAGGTGCTGTATCGGGTCGGTCACGGACTGTCGTACTAGAGGTACGTTGCGCACCCGCCCCACCCCCGCCAACTGGCCCAAAGCCCCCCGCACCGCTGGCGTGCGCCCGCCGTCGCGCGTCACGCTGGGCGGGGCAGTCCGGGGGGAACGATGGGTGAGAGATGGAGCGCCGGGGCGGTGTGCGCGCTGCTCGCCGCCCTGCTGGCCGGCTGCTCGTCCACGGGCGGCTCCGACGCCGGTGACGGCAGCCCCGGCGCCAGGTCGTCCGCGTCCTCGACCACCCGGCCCTCCGGCTACGGCGCGGTGTTCCTCGCCGTCGACGAGTGCAGTTCCTTCGGTACGACGAGTTTCACCGAGGTGCCCTGCACCAGCGAGCGGGCCGCCGCCCGGGTCATCGCCCGCTACGACGGCGATGTGGGCAGCGGCCCCGCCTGCCCGGCGACCACCGACTTCGTGCTGCACATCAGCGCCCAGGGCACGCCCGGCACGGGCCGCGACAGCGCCGTACCGAAGGGCTACGCGTGTATGCGCAACCTCGGCCCCCCGCACCCCGGCGACCCGGGCGGCGGGGGCGGCCCCCGCACGATCGTCGGCGACTGCGTCTACGGCTCGGGCAGCGGCCAGGTCCGGGAGACCGCGTGCGACGGCTCGGGGCAGAAGAAGCCGCAGTACAAGGTGGTCAAGGCCGTGCTCAGACGCGCGAGTTGCCCGGCCTCGACCGCCCTCTACGTCCAGCTCGGCGGCAGCCGACCCGTGGGCTGCGCCCGGCCGGTGTAGTCAACGGCCGGGCGCAGTAAGGGTGTTACGGGCGCAGCGTCGGCTCGCGCTCGACGCCCTGCCGGTCCAGCCTCGCGTCGTAGGGTGCCAGCGGCTTCGCCTGTGCCGTCGTCGCGGCGGGGACACCGGCCCACGCCAGGATGCGGGCGGTGGCCAGCGCCTTCTGGTCGGCGGTCAGGGCCGCGACGTTCGCGCCGTGGTTGAGACCGGGCGCGGTGAAGACGTACGAGTCCTTCGCACCCTTGCCGACGGCGAACCGCTCGGCGCCCCACGGGTCGTTCTGGCCGTAGACGAAGAGCATGTGGTCGGCGTGGTGGCGGACCCAGCTGTCGACGTCCCGCATGGCGCCCGGCTGGAACCTCATCGGGATGGAGCGGGGGACGAAGTTGCGGGGCGGCTGGTAGCCGTAGCGGATGTACTTCTTCTCGATGTACGGGAACTGGACGGTGGGCGCGCCGAGTTGGGTGCCCGCCTGGTAGTAGTACGGGGTGTACGGGGACAGGCCCTGGTCGGTGTAGAAGGAGAAGCCGGAGATCGTGTCGACCGAGGTCCAGATGTCGTCGTCGGTGGCGGTCGCCGCGTTCGCGGGGATGGAGTCGCAGTCGGAGAGCAGGCTGTACTGCCAGAAGCCCCAGACGTAGTCGAGGACGACGGCCTCGTAGGCCTTGTCCAGGCTGCCGACGGTGGTGAAGGTGAAGCCGTTCTCCGCCGCGTACGCCGCGTACTTCTGCTCCAGGGACTCCCGGCGCACCAGCGCCTCGCGCTGTACGGCGTCCAGGCGGTCGCGGCACTCCTCGGTGCCGACCTTGGTGAAGAAGCGGTCGTAGGCCGAATCCTCGTTGTTCACCACGTCGTTGGGGGCGACGTAGGCGACGACGCCGTCCATGTCACGCGGGTAGAACCGCTCGAAGTAGGTGGCCGTCATACCGCCCTTGGAGCCGCCGGTGGCGATCCAGTTCTTGGTGTAGATCGACTTGAGGGCCTTGAAGACGCGGTGCTGGTCGCTCGCCGCCTGCCAGATGTCGAGCTTGGACCAGTCGGCCGGTTCGGGCCGGGACGGCGTGAAGTAGCGGTATTCCAGGGAGACTTGGTTGGCGTCCGCGATCCGGGTCGGTTCGCTGCGGCTCGGGGTCGTGGAGACGTTGTAGCCGCTGGTGTAGAAGACCGTCGGGCGCGAGACATCCTTGTGCAGCACGGTGATCCGCTGCTGGAACGTGCCCTTGGAGGGGTGCCGGTGGTCGATCGGCTGGGTGTAGTTCAGTACGAAGTAGCGGTAGCCGGTGTACGGCTTCTCTTGGACCAGGCTCATGCCGGGTATCGCCAGCAGCTGGTCCTTGATGTCTGCAGTTTGACCGGTTCGGCCGGCCTGGGCGGCGGTGGCCACCCCGGCCGTGCTCAGCGTGCCTATGAGCACGGTGAGCGCCAGCAGCCATCTGAGCGCCTTGCGCATGCGATCTCCCCTGTGAGGCAGTTGTGAACCGGAAGCTATCCGAGCAACTACCGTCACACCAGAGGGGGTTGTTCACTCAGGGCACTGGCCGGGGGTTCAGCACAGGATCCAGCCCGAGCCGACCGAACCGCCGACGACCGCGCCCTCGATCCGTACGCAGCGGTGGCCGGCGTGCACGGTGACCGGTCCGGCCCGGCGCGTGTACCGCCCCTTGTCCACGACCGGGCGGCTGCCGCGGGCCTGGACGCTGACCGACATCGTGCGCCGGGCGCCGGAGTTCTTGGGGGCGGTGTACGCGCAGATGTAGTCGCCCCGGCGGAAGACATGGACGGTACCGGTCGAGAAGGGCAGCGTCGCCACCTCGCGCCCCGGGCAGACCGACGCCGCCTGGGCGCTGCCAGGGGCCGCGAGCGCGAGCAGTCCGGACGCGGTGAGCACGGCCATGCCGAGCGCCACCCGCCGTCGTAGCGCACCCATGTCCACAGTCGTCCCTCCCGCACAGCAGCCGAACAGCGTACTGATGTACGGACGCAAGACGTATGTCGAACGGTTGCGCGCCCCTCAGCGGACCGTACCGACCGGCTCCTCGGTCTCGGGCGCACCGACGAAAGTCCGCCACAGCTCCGCGTAGTACCCCTCCAGCCCCAACAACTCGTCGTGCGTGCCGTCCTCCACGACCCGGCCGTGAGCAGAACCTCCCCATGCCGCACTCGCACCGCTCGGCCCTGGCCGGCCTCCCGGGCATCGAGACGGCGGCCGGACTCCGTCCGGCGCCCGGTGCGGCCGCGAACCCACGCAGGTCAGGCGGCGGTCGCGGGCACATCCTCTCCGACAAAAGTCCGCCACAGCTCCGCGTAATACCCCCCCAGCCCCAACAACTCGTCGTGCGTGCCGTCCTCCACGACCCGGCCGTGATCCATCACCACGACCCGGTCCGCGCGGGCCGCCGTCGTCAGGCGGTGGGCTACGACGAGGGTGGTGCGGCGGCCGGCGAGGCGGTCGGTGGCCTGGTTTACCTGGGCTTCTGTCGCCAGGTCGAGGGCTGCCGTCGCCTCGTCGAGGAGGAGGATGTCGGGGTCGACCAGTTCGGCGCGGGCCAGGGCGATCAGCTGGCGCTGGCCCGCCGAGAGGTTGCGGCCTCGCTCGGCGACCTCGTGGAGGTAGCCGCCGTCCAGCGTCGCGATCATCTCGTGCGCGCCGACCGCGCGGGCCGCCGCCTCCACCTCGGCGTCGGTGGCCTCGGGGCGGCCGTAGGCGATGGCGTCGCGGACGGTGCCCTGGAAGAGGTACGCCTCCTGGGGGACGACGCCCAGGTGGTGGCGGTACGACGTGATGTCGAGGGACCGGAGGTCCGTGCCGTCGACCGTGACCCGGCCGCCCGTCGGGTCGTAGAAGCGTGCCACCAGCTTCACGAGCGTCGACTTGCCCGCACCCGTCTCGCCGACGAACGCGACCGTCTGGCCGGCGGGGATCCTCAAGTCGACGCCCCCGATGGCCTCTTCGTCGTCTCCGTACGCGAAGTGCACGTCCTCGAAGGCGATGTCGCCGCGCAGGGAGAGGACTTCGAGGGGTTCGTCGGCGGCTCGGGTGGAGGTCGGTTCCTGGAGGAGTTCCTGGATGCGGCCCAGGGAGACCGTGGCCTGCTGGTAGCCGTCGAAGACCTGGGAGAGCTGCTGGACCGGGGCGAAGAACAGGTCGATGTAGAGCAGGTATGCGACCAGTGCGCCTGTCGTCAGCGTCGCGTCGTCCACCCTTCCCGCGCCCGCGATCAGTACGGACGCCGCCGCCACCGACGACAGGAACTGCACGAAGGGGAAGTAGACCGAGATCAGCCGCTGGCCCCGCGTACGTGCCTCGCGGTAGCTGCTGCTGCGCTCGGCGAACCGCCGGCCGCCGTCCTTCTCGCGCCGGAACGCCTGCACGATCCGCAGCCCCGACACCGACTCCTGGAGGTCGGCGTTGACCAACGAGACGCGCTCACGGGCGAGTTCGTACGCCTTCACGCTCGCCCGGCGGAAGAAGAAGGTGGCGATGACCAGCGGGAGCAGCGTGGCGAACACGACCAGCGCGAGCTGTACGTCGATCACCAGCAGGGCGACCATGATGCCGAAGAAGGTGACGACCGAGACGAAGGCCGTGACCAGGCCCGTCTGCAGGAAGGTCGAGAGGGCGTCGACGTCCGTCGTCATCCTCGTCATGATCCGGCCGGTCAACTCCCGCTCGTAGTAGTCGAGTCCGAGGCGTTGGAGCTGGGCGAAGATCTTCAGACGGAGCGTGTAGAGCACCCGCTCCCCGGTGCGTCCGGTCATCCTCGTCTCGCCGCGCTGTGCCACCCACTGCACGGCCACGGCGACGAGGGCCAGCAGCGAGGCGGACCAGATCGCGCCGATCGCCATCCTGGTCACGCCCTGGTCGATGCCGTGCCGGATCATGACCGGCAGCAGCAGGCTCATGCTCGCGTCCACGGCGACCAGGCCGAGGCTGATGAGCAGCGGGGCGCCGAAACCGCGCAGCAGCCGGCGCAGACCGTAGGAGTCCTCGGCACGCACCGCGCGCGCCTCGTCGATGTCGGGGGTGTCGGTCGCCGGGGGCAACGCGTCGACCTGGGCGAGGAGTTCGGGCGTCGCGGGCATCCCGGACAGCGCGGTGTCCTTGGGCTCGCGGTCACCGGTCCACAGCCGGGGCGTGAGCCCGCGCTCGGCGTCGAACTCGGCGTCCAACTCCGCGCGTACGGAGGTGTCTTCGGCCGGTTCCGCGGCGGGCAGGGCGTGGCCGGGCGAGACACCGCCGAGTTCGTCGGGGTCGGTGAGGAGACGGCGGTAGAGCGGTGAGCGCTGCTGGAGTTCGTCGTGCGTGCCGATGTCGGCGAGGCGGCCGGCTTCGAGGACGGCGATGCGGTCGGCGAGGTTGAGGGTGGAGCGGCGGTGCGCGATCAGCAGCGTGGTCCGGCCCTCCATGACCTGTTTCAGGGCTTCGTGGATCTCGTGCTCGACGCGCGCGTCCACCGCCGAGGTCGCGTCGTCCAGGACCAGCAGGCGCGGGTCGGTGAGGATCGCGCGGGCGAGGGCGACGCGCTGGCGCTGGCCGCCGGAGAGGGTGAGGCCGTGCTCGCCGACCGTCGTGTCGTAGCCCTCGGGGAGTTCCTTGATGAACCGGTCGGCCTGTGCGGCCCGCGCGGCGGTGAGGATCTCCTCCTCGGTCGCGTCGGGGCGGCCGTAGGCGATGTTGTTGCGGACCGTGTCGGAGAAGAGGAAGGAGTCCTCGGGGACCAGGCCGATCGCGGCCCGGAGGGAGTCGAGGGTGAGTTCGCGGACGTCGTGGCCGCCGACCAGAACCGCGCCGTGGGTGACGTCGTAGAAGCGGGGCAGCAGGAGCGAGACCGTGGACTTGCCGGAGCCGGAGGAGCCGACGACCGCGAGGGTCTCGCCGGGGCGGATCTCGAAGCTGAGGCCGTTGAGGACCGGCCGGTCGTCGTCGTAGCCGAAGGAGACGTCGTCGAACTCGACCGTGGCCAGGGCGTCGGCGGGGAGTTCCTTGGTGCCGTCCGTCATCGACGGCTCGGTGTCGATGAGCTCCAGGACGCGCTCGGTGCCCGCGCGGGCCTGCTGGCCGACCGTGAGGACCACGGCCAGCATGCGGACCGGGCCGACGAGTTGGGCGAGGTAGGTGGAGAAGGCGACGAACGTGCCGAGCGTGATGTGACCGCGCACCGCGAGCCAGCCGCCGAGGGCGAGCATCGCGACCTGGCCGAGGGCGGGGACGGCCTGAAGGGCGGGGGTGTAGCGGGCGTTCTGCCGGATCGTGCGCAGCCGGCCCGCGTAGAGGCGGCGGCCGACCTCGCGCAGCTTTCCGGTCTCCTGGTCCTCCTGCCCGAAGCCCTTCACCACGCGTACGCCGCTGACGGCGCCGTCGACGACCCCCGCGACGGCGGCGGCCTGGGCCTGCGCGTACCAGGTGGAGGGGTGCAGCTTGCTGCGGCTGCGGCGGGCGATGAAGCCGAGTGCGGGGGCGACGGCCAGGGCGACCAGGGTCAGCGGCAGCGACAGCCAGGCCATGATCGCGAGGGAGATCAGGAAGAGCAGGACGTTCCCGATGGTCATCGGGAGCATGAAGAGCAGACCCTGGATCAGCTGGAGGTCGCTGGTGGCGCGGCCGACGACCTGACCGGTGGACAGCTCGTCCTGGCGGCGGCCGTCGAGGCGGGTGATCGTGCCGTACATCTCGGTGCGCAGGTCGTGCTGAACGTCGAGGGCGAGCCGGCCACCGTAGTAACGCCGGATGTAGGCGGAGACGTAGACGAGGAGCGCGGCGACGATCAGGGCTCCCGCCCAGGGGGCCATGGAGCGGGTGTGGCCGCCGATCACGTCGTCGATGATCACCTTGGTGACCAGCGGGACGACGGCCATGACCGCCATACCGGCGAGGGAGGCGCCGAGCGCGAGGACGACGTCCTTGGGGTACCGCCAGGCGTACCCGGCGAGCCTTCGGGCCCAGCCCTGCGTTTCCCCCTGCTTCGCTGCCACGCGGGTGCCTTCCGTTCGCCGATCTACGGAAGACACCAACGCGAATCGAACCGGATTTCATCCCTCCGCAATAAACAGAGGGAGGGCCGGTGGGTCAGACACGCACCCGGAGGTCATAGAACCGGGTCGTCTGTACCGCGTTCTGGTTGTCGTCGCTCACCAGCAGGACCTTCAGGCGGCCCTTCTCCCGTCCCGTGATCACCATGCCCTCGATGTTGTCGAGGAGGGGGTTCGGCTGGGGCTGCTTCGCCGTCGCGCCGAGGGACGGGCAGTCGGCGATGTCGGCGAGGAGGGTCTTCTTGACGAGGCGGACGCCGGGCTGGCCGGTGAGGGTGTCGATCCCGCTGGTGTCCGTCGCGTGGCGCGGGTCGGCCAGGTAGAGGCGGACGGTGTTGCCGACACCGCTGGTGAAGCCGCGCTCCAGGACGAGGAGCCGACCGTCGGGGAGGGCCTGCACCTCGGGGACGCCGAGGAAGGCCGCGTCGGACTTGTAGGCGTACTGCGCGGCCGGCTTGAAGTGGTCGCCCTTGGTCCGGGTCCAGGTCTGGAAGCGGACGGCGCCGGAGGTGTCGCCGGCGATCGGGTACTCCATCGAGGCGAGAAGCGTACGGCCGCCGGGCAGCAGGGTCAGGCCCTCGAAGGTCTGGTTGGAGACGGCCCGGCCCGCGGGGGCCACCAGCAGCGAGGAGGGGACCGGGAGGCGGTCGAGGATCTTGCCGTCGGCGGAGTAGCGGCGGATCGACGGCTCGGTCTCGGAGGTGATGAGGCGGGTGCCGTCCCGGTCGACGACCAGACCCTCGGAGTCGAGCGCGGCGCCGTTCTCGTCGGCGAGCGGGACGACCCGCTTCGGCTGGAGGGTCTTCGCGTCGAGGTCGAACAGGGAGGAACGGTCCTCCAGCGCGGCGAGCGAGCCGTCCTTGTCCACCGCCAGCGCGGAGAAGTTGCCGACGAAGGTGCCGTCGTACGTCGTCTTGTCGAGCGCGTCGGAGAAGCGGTCGATCGAGACGGTCGACGAACAGGCGTTGCTGGTACGGGGGTTGCTGACGGCGCTCGCGGGCCCGGCGGCGGTGAGACAGGTGGCCGCCGCCAGGCCGGCGGTCGCGGTCGCGAGTACGGTTCTCAGGCGCATGGGCGCCACCGTAGGACGGGTGGGTGACGTGCGGGAGACCTATTGGTTACGCGAGGTCCTTGTGAATGGCCTTCGCGACACCCTGGATCGTCGTGATCCCGTAGCTCATCGTGCTGTTGTCCTGGGTGAGCACGGACATCATGTAGTCGCGGCCACCCCCGTTGAAGGTGCCCAAGCTGTGGACGCGCCAGCCGTGCGTGGAGCGCTGCAGCCAGCCGTTCTTGACGTGCACGGTGACGGTCGACGGGGCGCCGTACGGCGTGCCCCAGCGCTGACTGGAGATCACCTGGTTCATCAACTTCAGGATGTACGCACGGGAGTTGTCGCTCAGCACCGTGTTCTTGGCGGTGACCAGCTTGAGCAGTTTCTGCTCGTCGGTCACGATCTCCTGGGTCAGGCCCCAGTAGTTGTTCGCGCCCGGCTTGGTCTGGGTCATGCCGGCGGCGGTGAGGAAGCCCTTGATCTTCGTCAGGCCCAACTGCCTCCACAGGGTGGAGGTCGCGTCGTTGTCCGACTTGGTGATCATGGCCGTGGCGAGCGTGGTCTCCCGCGTCGTCAGATAGCGGTTGTGCTTCTTCGCGTCCCACAGCAGCGTGGCGAGGACGGTGACCTTGACAGTGCTGGCCGAGTCGTAGGCGGTCGTCGCCCGCAGGGTGCAGGTGGTGTTGGTCTTGCGGTCGTACAGGCCGACGGCGACGGTTCCCTTACGGGTCGCGAGGGCGGCGGTGATGTCCTTCTTCAGCTTGTCGGCGAGGCCGGCCCTGGCGGATGTACAGCTGACCGTCGGGGTGGCCGCGGCAGCGGGCGTTGCGGCGGCCAGCACGGGTATGAGCACCCCGGCGCCCGCGCCGGCCGCCAGCACTCTGGCTCGGCGGGATATCCATTGAGTCATGCATGACTTGACTCACAGGAAGGCATGAAAGGTTGTACGGGTTGGGGAACGGTTGTACGACCCGTTACCCGGGCCTTTGCGAATTCACAGCCGAGCACTAGGTCCGGCACAGCACGCACCCACCCTGTCTTCGCACGATGGCCGGGTGACATCTGCCACCGATCCACACCCCCACACCGAACCCGCGTCCGCCGACTGGCCGCCGCCGGCCCCACCCGAGACGGCACCGCCCGAGAAGGCGCCCCGCTGGTCGCTGCCCGCGCTGGTCGCGATCATGGTCCTGGCTGCCGTGCTGTACTCCTGGAACCTCACCGGCTCCAGCCTCAACAGCTTCTACAGCAGCGCCGTCTACAGCGGCACGCAGAGCTGGAAGGCCTGGTTCTTCGGCTCGCTGGACGCGGGCAACTTCATCACGGTCGACAAGCCGCCCTTCTCCCTGATGGTGATGGGCCTGTCGTGCCGGATCTTCGGCTTCGGCACCTGGCAGATGATGCTGCCGGAGGTCGCCGCCGCGCTCGGCACGATCTGGATCCTGCACTCCTCCGTGAAGCGGTACTTCGGCCACGTGGCCGCGACCATCGCGGCGCTGGTCCTCGCCCTCACCCCGATCACGGTCGCCATCAACCGCGACAACAACCCCGACACCCTCCTCGTCCTGCTGATGGTGGCGGGCGCGGCCCTCGGCCTGCGCGCCGTGCGCACCGAGAAGCTGCTGCCGCTGATCGGCTCCGCGGCCTGCTTCGGCTTCGCCTTCAACACCAAGCTCCTCCAGGGCTACATCGCCCTGCCCGCCGTCTTCGCCGTCTACCTGTTCGCGTCGAAGCTCGGCTGGAAGAAGAAGCTGGTCCAACTCGCCGTGGCCACGGTCGCGTTGGCCGTCTCCAGCTTCTGGTGGGCCACGGCCGTCTCCCTCGTCCCCGCCTCCGACCGCCCCTACATCGGCGGCTCGACGGACGGCACGGCCTGGGACCTGATCATGGGCTACGACGGCTTCGGCCGCGTCTTCGGCGGCGAGGGCAACGGCGGCGGAGGCGCGGGTGGTGGCGGAGGCGGCACGTTCGCCGGCACCGCGGGCCTCGGCCGCATGTTCAACGACATCCTCGGCGGCCAGATCTCCTGGCTGCTCCCCTTCTCCGCGATCGCCCTGATCGCCGGTCTGGTTCTGGTCGGCCGCGCCCCGCGCACCGACGCGACCCGCGCCGCGCTGATCATGTGGGGCGGCTGGACCCTGCTCCACTACGTCACCTTCAGCATGGCCCAGGGCACGATGCACCCGTACTACACGACCGCGCTCGCCCCCGGCATCGCGGCCCTGTGCGGTGGCGGCGGCGTGATGCTGTGGCGCGCCTTCCGCAGCGGCGACGCCCGCTGGTCGTGGGTCCTCCCGGCCGGCCTCGCGGTCACCGGACTCTGGGCGATCGTCGTCCTGCGCCGCGCCTCCGGCTGGAACACCTGGCTGTGGCCGACGGTGGGCGTGCTGATGGTCCTCGCGATCGTGGGCCTGTTCGTCTTCCGCTCGGGCAACCGCGGCCGACTCCTGACAGCCTCCATCGCGGCGGCGATCGTCGCGGCCCTGGCCGGTCCGACGGCGTACGCCGTGACTCCGGCCGCGTCGAGCGGTACCGGCGGCGGCATGGGCGGCTCGAACCCGACGGCCGGTCCGTCGACCGGCGGCGGCTTCGGCGGGGGCGGGGCTCCCGGCGGCGGCCGGGGCGGCTTCGGCGGCGGCGAGGGCGGCCCCGGCGGCACCCAGCAGGGTGGCGGCCAGGCGAGCGGCGAGGCACCCGGCGGCGGCACGGCTCCCGGCGGCACGACGCCGGGTGGCGGCGGCACGGGTGAGGTGCCGCAGGGCGGCGGAGCGCCGAGCGGGGCGCCGACGACCGGCGGTACGGCGGGTGGCGCGGCCGGTGGCCAACAGGGCGGTACGACCGGGGAGTTGCCCGGCGGCGGTACGGCTCCCGGCGGGACCGGCGGTACGCGCGGCGGCTTCGGCGGTGGCGGCGGCATGGGCGGTACGACGTCCAGCGCGCTCATCTCCTACCTGGAGAAGCACCAGGACGGCGCCAAGTGGCTGCTCGCGGTGTCGAATTCGCAGAGCGCGGGCCAGCTGATCCTGAGCACCCACAAGCCCGTCATCTCCATGTGGGGCTTCACCGGCTCCGACAAGGCGATGACCCTCGCCAAGCTCAAGGAGCTGGTGAAGAAGGGCGAGCTGCACTACATCCAGCTCGGTGGCGGCGGGATGGGCGGCAACAGCACCCTGAACACCGAGATCACCGCGTGGGTGCAGAAGAACGCGACGGCGGTGAAGGAGAGCGCGTACGACAAGAGCGCGACGACCGAGTCGAGTTCGAGCTCTTCGACCTCGTCGACGTCGACGACCAACACGTCGACGCTGTACCGGCTGGACCCGTCGGACGTGAAGTAGAGCTGACGTAGACAACGCCGAACGGCCCCCGACCCACCGGTCGGGGGCCGTTTTGGTACGTCAACTCGCGTAGACACGAGGCAAATTGTCGCGTCCGGTCACCTGATCGACACGTCTCGTTTATTTACAGGACTGCATGTCCATGCCACGCTCCCGTTTGCCGCCCCATTCAACCCGCGTAGATGGGACACTCTTTATGTTGGTGACTCGCATGCACCGCTGGAAAACGGTGGCGTTGACCACCGCAGCGGTCCTGGTGGGCCTCGCGGCCCCGACCCTGACGGCAACCCCGGCCGCCGCCACGACGACCGCGTACGACTCGACGTACTACAAGAACGCGGTCGGCAAGACGGGTACGACCCTGAAGTCCTCGCTGCACACGATCATCAGCACCAACGTCACGAAGATCTCGTACTCCGCGGTCTGGAACGCCCTCATGGCCACCGACCAGGACCCGAACAACAGCAGCAACGTGATCCTGCTGTACAGCGGTGTCTCCCGCGCCAAGTCCCTCAACGGCGGCGACGTCGGCGACTGGAACCGCGAGCACACCTGGGCCAAGTCCCACGGCGACTTCGGCGAGGTGGTAGGCCCCGGCACGGACCTGCACCACCTGCGTCCCGCCGACGTCCAGGTCAACAGCATCCGCGGCAACCTGGACTTCGACAACGGCGGCAGCGCGGTCACCAACGGCGGCGGCAGCACGGTCGACTCCGACTCCTTCTCGCCGCGCGCGGCGGACCGGGGCGACGTGGCCCGCATGATCCTCTACATGGCCGTGCGCTACGAGGGCGACGACGGCTTCGCCGACCTGGAGCCCAACGAGAAGGTGGGCAACGGCAGCAACCCCTACATGGGCAAGCTCTCCGTCCTCAAGGCATGGAGCGAGGCGGACCCGCCGAGCGCCTTCGAGGAGAACCGCAACAACGTCATCTACAACACGTACCAGCACAACCGGAACCCGTTCATCGACCACCCGGAGTGGGTGGAGGCGATCTGGTAGGCGGCAGTGCCGGGTCGGGCTCCTCGCGATCCGCGGGGAGCCCGATCGTTGTACGCCACCGCGATACGCGCGTTCATGGTGTCGGTGTGCTGTCGGTCGCCGGTGACGTGTGTCGGTTCTTTGTCGGCGGGGTCTGGAACGTTTCGGACAGGTCCTGCCGGGCGTCATCCGGCAGGCGTGAACACGCGAGGAATCACTGTGAGCACTCACGTCACGATCATCGGTGCCGGGCTCGGCGGTCTCACGCTCGCCCGTGTCCTGCACGTCCATGGAATCCCGTCGACGGTCTACGAGGCGGAGTCCTCCGTGACGGCGCGCACGCAGGGCGGGCTGCTCGACATCCGCGACTACAACGGACAGCTGGCCCTGCGGGCGGCCGGCCTGATGGACGGGTTCCGCGGCATCGTCCTGCAGGGACGTCAGGCGATGCGGGTGCTGGACCGGGACGGGAAGATCCTGCTCGACCTGCCGGACGACGGTACGGGCGGCAGTCCCGAGGTGCTGCGCGGCGAGCTGCGGCAGCTGCTGCTCGACTCGCTCCCCGCAGGCACTGTCCGGTGGGGGCACAAGGTCAGCGGTGTCCGTTCCCTCGGCGAAGGCCGCCATGAGGTGGCCTTCGCCGACGGCACCACCGTCGCCACGGGCCTGCTGGTCGGCGCGGACGGCGCCTGGTCGAGGGTCCGGCGGTTGCTGTCCGATGCGACGCCCGAGTACATCGGCATCTCGTTCGTCGAGACCTACCTGTTCGACGGTGACACCCGGCACCCGACCAGCGCGAAGACCCTCGGCGCCGGAGCGACGATGGCGCTCGAGCCGGGAAAGGGGATCATGGCTCACCGGGAGCGCGACGGGAACTTCCACTCCTGGGTGATGCTCTCCAAGCCGCAGGACTGGTTCCAAGGCACCGATTTCACCGATCCCGCCGCGGCCACCGCACGGATAGTGCAGGAGTTCGACGGCTGGGCGCCGGAACTCACCGCGCTGATCGCCGACGGTGAGACCCCTCCGGTCCTGCGCACTCTCCACACCCTGCCCGTCGACCACCGGTGGGACCGGACACCGGGGGTGACCCTGATCGGTGACGCCGCGCACCTCACGGGCCCGAACGGCGAGGGTGCCAACCTGGCCATGTACGACGGCGCCGAACTCGGCCGGGCCATCGCAGCTCACCCTGACGACATGGAGACCGCACTCACCGAGTACGAGCAGGCCATGTTCCCCCGCAGCGCCGCATCCGCCGCCGAGCAACCCGATCTCCACGAGGTCCTGGGCGACGACACACCCCACAACCTGATCAACAGGTTCGCCGAGAACTGAGCGTTCTGACCGAGCGTCTGAGCAGGGGGAGTTCAACCACTTCCATCAAGGTCGGGATGCTGTCCGCCCCCTGCGCAGCAGCTGTCGCGCCACCGCATGCGCCCCGGCGTGCAACCCGAATCCGTTGAGGGCCGCCTGGTAGCAGCCGGAACGGCCGCCCGTACGGTGCCCGTCGTCGGCGGCGAGCGCGACCACCCCGCCATCGCGGCCACCTCCTCGAGATCGTGCACCGCCCAGGCGCCAACAGCCCCAAGGTCACACCGACTTCGACCGCCCGGCCGCCCTCGCCCACCTCGTGTCCACCCATGGCGGGAAGTCTGTCGGCGCGCGCGACACCGGTACCGGCGAACGTTCGCCCGTTCGGTGGAAACCGGAGTCCTCTCGGTGCTCGTGCGCGGACGGCGACGGTCGGGACGGCATCGTGACTCCCGTCCCGCCCGCCCCGCACTCCAGGAGGACTTCATGCTCGGCACCGACTTCATCACCGGATCGCCCAACTGGCTCGACCTCGGCAGCCCCGACACCGACGCCGCCGCCGCGTTCTACGGCGCCGTCCTCGGCTGGCAGTTCGTCTCGGCCGGGCCCGAGACGGGTGGATACGGCTTCTTCCAGGTGGACGGCAAGACCGTCGCGGCCCTCGGACCGCTCACCGAGGAAGGGGCACGCTCCGCCTGGATGATCCACTTCAAGACCGAGGACATCGCGGCCACCGTCCAGGCCGTCACGGCCGGCGGCGGAACCGTACGGATGGAGCCCATGGACGTCATGGGCGAGGGCATGCTGGCGCAGGCCAACGACCCGCAGGGCGCGCAGTTCGCGCTCTGGCAGCCCGGCAGGACGGCGGGCCTGGAACTCACCTCGGCCCCGAACACCCTGCTCTGGGCGGAACTGCACGCCTCCGACCCGGAGGCGGACATCGCCTTCTACCAGGGCCTGTTCGGCTGGCGCAGCCAGGACATGCCGGCTCCCGGCATGACGTACCGCGTACTGAGCACCAGCGCCGGCGACCAGCAGGACGCCTCCTTCGGCGGGGTCGCGCCGCTCAACGCCGGCGAGGGCGAACAGCCGCGCTGGGTACCGTACTTCCACTCGACGGACGTCGACGCCACGATCGAGACGGCGCGGTCCAACGGCGGTTCCGTACTGATGCCGGCGGCGGACGTACCGAAGGTCGGCCGCATCGCCTGGCTCGCGGACCCCTTCGGCGCGGCCTTCGCCCTGCTGAAGCCGGATCCGCGGATGTGAGCTCCGCTCAGGGGCGCTGCGGGGAGAGCCGGCGGAGACAGCCGCCGGCCGCTCCCCCACCCGTCACCCCAGATGCGTAGCCGCGAACATCCGCAACACAGCCGGGAGTACGACCACGGAAGGCCCCGGTTCCGCCAACGCCTTCGCCAGGTCCGACTCCAGTGCCTCCGGCGACGTCCGCACCCCCGGCACCCCGAACGACTCCGCCAGCGCCACATAGTCCGGCCGGGTCAACTCCGTAGCAGTCGCCTCGCCGAAGGCGTCCGTCATGTACTCGCGGAGGATGCCGTAGCCGCCGTCGTCGACGATGAGCCAGGTGACGTTCAGGTCGTACTGTCGCGCCGTCGCCAGCTCCGCGATCGAGTACAGCGCGCCCCCGTCGCCCGAGACGGCCAGCACCGGCCGCGTGGGGTCCGCCGCCGCCGCGCCCAGCGCCGCCGGGAAGCCGTAGCCGAGGCCGCCCGCGCCCTGGGCGGAGTGGAGGTGGTTGGGGCCCTTCGCGTCGAACGCCGACCAGGCCCAGTAGGCGAGGATCGTCATGTCCCAGAAGGACGGGGAGTCGGCGGGGAGCGCCCGGCGGACCGACTCCAACACGCCCTGTTCCAGGGTCAGTTCCTGAGCGGCGATACGTTCCCGGACGCGGCCGAGCAGTTCGGCCACCCGCCCCTCCGCCGTCGCGTCCGTCCGCTCCGTCACCGTCTCCAACAGCGCCTGCACCGCGTGCCACGCGTCCGCGTGGATGCCCAACGCCGGGTGGTTCGACTCCAGTTTGCCGAGATCCGCCTCGATCTGGATGATCCGGCCGCGCGGGGCGAACGTGTGGTAGTTCGAGGAGAGTTCACCCAGCCCCGAGCCCACCACCAGCAGTACGTCCGCGTCCTCCAGGAAGTCCGTCGTGTGGCGGTCCTCCAGCCAGGACTGCAACGACAGCGGATGGTTCCACGGGAACGCCCCCTTGCCGCCGGGGGTCGTGACCACCGGAGCCTGGAGCTTCTCCGCCAGCTGCCGCAGCTTCTTCGATGCGTCCGCCCGTACCACTCCCCCGCCCGCGATGATCGCGGGACGCGCCGCGCGCGACAGCAAGTCCGCTGCTACGGCGGTCAGTTCGGGGCGCGGGACCAGGTCCTCCGGGGTCGCGTCCACCGCCGTCACCACGGGGAGGCGGGTCTCGGCCAGCAGTACGTCCTGCGGGATCTCCACCCACACCGGGCCGTGCGGGGCCGTCAGCGCGGACTTCCACGCCTCCGCGATCGCGGACGGGATCTGTGACTGCGTGCGGACCGTGTGGACGGACTTCACCACGCCCCTGAACGAGGCCGACTGGTCCGGGAGTTCGTGCAGATAGCCGTGACGGCCGCCGCCCAGGCCCGCCGTCGGGATCTGGCTGCTGATGGCCAGGACGGGGGCCGAGGCCGCGCGTGCCTCCTGGAGCGCGGCCAGCGATGTCAGCGCGCCGGGGCCCGTGGACAGCAGCAGCGGCGCCGCCTCACCCGTGATCCGGCCGTACGCGTCCGCCGCGAACCCGGCGTTGTTCTCCACCCGTAGGCCGATGTACCGCAGGTCGGAGCGGCGCAGCGCGTCGAACATGCCGAGCGCGTGCTGCCCGGGCAGGCCGAAGACGGTCGTCGCGCCGAGCCCGGCCAGGGTCTCCACGACCAGGTCGCCGCCGTTGCGGCCGGGGGGAGGATTCAGCGCGGCCTCCGTCTGAGCTGCGGTCGGGCGGAGTTCCAGGTCGTGGTCGTGGGTCACTTCGAACGGGCCTCGGCAATCTGACGGGACATGATGGTGATCAGGTCGTACGCGGTGTGCGACGCCGCCACCGACGTGATCTCGGCGTGGTCGTACGCCGGGGCCACCTCGACGACGTCCGCCGACACCAGGTTGCAGGATGCCAGGCCGCGCAGGATCTCCAGAAGTTCGCGGGAGGTCAGGCCGCCCGCCTCGGGCGTGCCGGTGCCGGGCGCGTGGGCCGGGTCGAGGCAGTCGATGTCGATGGAGATGTAGAGGGGGCGGTCGCCGATGCGCTGGCGGAGCTGGTCGGCGACCTCGTCGGCGCCCCGGCGGTAGACGTCGGCGGACGTGACGATGCCGAAGCCCATCTTCTCGTCGTCCTTGAGGTCCTGCTTGCCGTAGAGCGGACCGCGGATGCCGACGTGCGAGAGCGCCTCGGTGTCGAGGATGCCCTCCTCCACCGCGCGCCGGAACGGCGTCCCGTGCGTGTACTCGGCGCCGAAGTACGTGTCCCAGGTGTCGAGATGGGCGTCGAAGTGCAGCAGTGCCACCGGGCCGTGCTTCTTCGCGACGGACCTCAACAGGGGCAGCGCGATGGTGTGGTCGCCGCCCAGGGTCATCAACCGCGCGCCGGTGCCCAGGATTTGGTCCGCGGCCTCCTCGATCGTCTCGACGGCCTCGTTGATGTTGAACGGGTTCGCCGCGATGTCACCGGCGTCCGCGACCTGCGCGAGGGCGAACGGGGACGCGTCCTGCGCCGGGTTGTACGGCCGCAGCAGCCGGGACGCCTCGCGGATCGCGTTGCCGCCGAAGCGCGCGCCCGGCCGGTAGGAGACACCGGCGTCGAACGGCACCCCGACCACGGCGACATCCGCGCCGCCGACCTCGTCCAGCCGCGGCAGCCGGGCGTAGGTCGCGGGCCCGGCGTAGCGCGGGATGCGCGAGGAGTCGACGGGGCCTCGGGGCGTCTCGTTGCTGGTCATGGGGACTGCCTTCTTTCCTACGCTTCGTCGCGTATGGGCTTCTTTGTACGTCTGCTACGACTCTACTGGTGGGCCCCGACCGGTTCGGACGCCAGTTCGGGGGTGCCGCGCCCGGCGAGCCGCTCCCGCCAGGCGGCCAGTACCGCCGCGTCGGTCGCCGGCGTCGCGAGCGACACGGCGACGTAGGCGACGAGGGACGACAACAGGCCGTAGTAGACAGGCTCGTTGGCGAGGATGCCGTAGTCCGCCATCAGGCCGACGACCGCGAGGCCGCCGACGGCGACGGAGGCGAGTGCCCCCTGCGCGGTGCCGCGCTTCCACAGCAGGCCGCCGAGGATCGGGACGAGGAGGCCGCCGACGAGGAGGTTGTACGCCACCGTCAGCGCCTCCACCACGTTGTTCAGCGCGATCGCCGTGACGATCACCGCGACGCCCATGACGAGGATGAAGGCACGGTTGCCCCGCACCTCGTCGTGCTGCTCCTCCTCGCCGTCCCGCCGGACGACTCCCCGCAGCTTCGACCAGATGTCGTTGTTGGCGACCGTGGCACAGGCGATCAGCGCGCCGGAGGACGTCGACATCACGGCGGCGAGCGCAGCCGCGAGCACCAATCCCCTTACCCCGACCGGGAGTTCGTCCTTGACGATGGTCGCGAAGGCGTCGTCCGCGCTGCCGAGGTTCGGGTACAGGACCTTGGCCGCCGTGCCGATGACGGCGCCGGCGAGGGCGTAGACGAGACAGTAGGTACCGGCGACCGTGCCGCCCCACTTGGCCGTCCTGTCGCTGCCGGCCGTGAACACGCGCTGCCAGATGTCCTGGCCGATGAGCATGCCGAACGTGTAGATCAGGACGTAGGTGAAGATCGTCTCGCCGCCGATGCCCAGCGGGTCGAAGTACCCGGTGGGCAGCTTCGCCTTCATCTCGGAGAAGCCGCCGGCCTTGACGACCGCGATCGGCAGAAGCAGGAGCAGTACGCCGATCGTCTTCACCACGAACTGGACCATGTCCGTCAGCGTGATGGACCACATGCCGCCGAGCGTCGAGTACGCGACGACGATCGAGCCGCCGAGGACGATCGCGACCGTGCGGTTCATGTCGAAGAGGACGTCGAAGATCGTGGCGTAGGCGATGGTCGAGGTGACCGCGAGCATCAGGGTGTAGGCCCACATGACCACGCCGGAGATCACTCCCGCGCGGCCCCCGTACCTGAGATCGAGCATCTCGGAGACGGTGTACACCTTCAGGCGGGCGATGCGGGCGGAGAAGAAGACGGAGAGGGCTAGCAGGCCGAGGCCGATGGTGAAGACCATCCACGCCCCGGACAACCCGTACTGGTAGCCGAGGCCCACGCCGCCGATGGTGGACGCGCCGCCGAGGACGATGGCGGCCATGGTGCCGGAGTACATGACCGGACCCAGACGGCGGCCCGCGACCAGGAAGTCGCTCTTGGACCTGGCGCGGCGCATGCCCCACCAGCCCATGGCCAGCATGCCGGCCAGGTAGACGACGATGACGGTGTAGTCGACGGCCATACGGGGGCTCCTTCGCGTGGTCGCTGCCTGGTCTGCGTCGACAGTAGGTGGCCGGAAAGCGGCTGCGAAGTGTACGTTTCATCCATTCGAGCACGAGGCGTTGGAGGAAACGTCCACCATGCCGGACCTCACGATTCCCCCTGCACCCCCTACACCCCCGACACCCCCCGTACCCCTCGCCGCCCTCCTGGCCCGCGAGGATCTGGGGCTGCGGCAGATCGCGGGCCCGACCGACCCCGACATCGTCATCCACTGGGCGCACACGTCGGAGATGCCGGACCCGTATCCGTATCTGCTGGGCGGTGAGCTGCTGCTGACCGCGGGCGTCCACATCCCGGAGGCGGCGGGCTCAGGCACCTACTTCGCCGACTACGTCTCCCGGATCGTCGAGGCGGGCGGTGTGGCCCTCGGCTTCGGTGTCGCGCCGGTCCACGACACCGTGCCGAGGGCCCTGGTCGCGGCCTGCGACCACTACGACCTGCCGCTCCTGGAGGTCCCGCCCCCCACCCCCTTCTCCCGCGTGGCCCGAGCGGTCTGGCAGCTGATGGCACAGGCCCGCCTCGCCGAACTCCGCCGTGTCACCGAGGCCCAGCAGAGCCTGGCCGCAGCGGCCTCCCGCCCCGACCCGGTCCCTTCGGTGCTACGGCAGCTCGCCCAGCGCGTGAGCGGCCGGGCCGTGCTGTACGGGCCCGACGGCACGGAGATCGCGGCGGCCGGGCGGAACGCGACGGGAGCGGAAGCGCTGGCAGAGCTGGCGCGGGTGGTACGCCCCACCGAAACGCCCGCTTCCGCCACACCCCCCACCTCCGCCACCGACACCGTCCCCGGCGCTCATCTCGCGGCCTACGCCCTGGGTACCGGTCAGGGTTTCGTCCTAGGGGTCGCCGCCCCGCACCGCGCCCCCGGCGACCACACCATCGCCTCCGTCGCCGCCGTACTGCTCTCTCTCCTCACCGGCGAACACCAGAGCCGCACGGGAGCCGGCCGTTCGTCGGCGCTCGTACGACTGCTGCTGGGCGCTCCACCGGAGAACGTGGCGCCGCTGCTCGGCGGTGACCGGTGGACCGTCGTGCACGCAGCGCCCGAACTCGATGGCGCCCCCGACCCCGTCGCCGCGTCCGCGCTGGGTGCCGCCCTCGGTTCCGCGCTGATCGACCTGACGCCGGAGGTAGTACGGGTACTGGTCCCCGCCGATCGCGAACCCGCCCCGCAAGCCGGCTGGACCCTCGGTGTCAGTGCCCCCGTAGCTCCCCAGGACTGGTCCGCCGCCGACACCCAGGCGGCCCGTGCCCTGGCCCGGGCCCGTGCGACCCGCGCCCCGCTGGTCCGGCACGGCTCCTCCGGCCGCCCCGGCCTCGCCGAACTGGTCCCCCACGGGGAAGCCGAGGCACACGCCCGCACCCTCCTCGCCCCGCTCGCCGCGAGCCCGGCGCTCACCGAGACCCTGCGCACCTGGCTCTCCCTGCACGGGAGTTGGGACCGTACGGCGGTCGCGCTCGCCGTGCACCGCAACACCGTGCGGCAGCGGATCGCCCGGTGCGCGGCGCTGCTGGACGCGGACCTGGACGATCCGGACGTACGGATGGAGCTGTGGTTCGGCCTGCGCCACCTGTGAGTGGTCGGGTGCGAGTGATCCACATCCCAGCGTGCGGGACGTCGGGCAGCGGCACAGCCCGCTGCTCCACAATGGGAGGCATGCCGATACCCGGGACCCCCAGCCGCGCCGAGCTCGTCGATCACCTTGTGAAGACCCGTATCGCGGGCGACGTAGCCACCCCTCGCGAGAACAACCTCTCCCACTACCGCAAGCTGGCCAACGGCGACCGCCACTACTGGTTCGGCCTGGAGCTCGGCAACCGCTGGTCCGACGAGCAGGACGTGCTCGCGGTGATGGCGGAGCGGGTGGGGGTGAACGACGACCCCGAGTACCGCTACGGGCAGGACACCATAGACCCGGAGCTGACGGTCGCGGCGCTCGACCGCCTCGCCGCGCGGCTGCGCAAGGCGGCCGACGGACAGCAGCGGGTCCTCTTCGCCACCGGCCACCCGGGCGGCCTGCTCGAAGTGCACCACTCCACGGCCGCCGCGCTGCGCACGGCCGGCTGCGAGATCGTGGTGATCCCGGAGGGGCTGCAGACGGAGGAGGGGTACGTCATGCAGTTCGCGGACGTGGCCGTCCTGGAGCACGGCGCCACGCTCTGGCACACCCACTCCGGTGAGCCGATGAAGGCGATCCTCACCGCCCTGGAGCGCGAGGGCCGCCCGCTGCCCGACCTGGTCGTCGCCGACCACGGCTGGGCGGGCTACGCGGGCCGGCACGGCGTCGACTCCGTCGGCTACGCGGACTGCAACGACCCCGCGCTCTTCCTCGCCGAGTCCGAGGGCACTCTCCAGGTCGCCGTCCCGCTCGACGACCATGTGGTCAGCCCCAGGTACTACGACCCGCTGACGGCGTATCTGCTGACGGAGGCGGGCCTTTCCTGACCGCCCGCCTCGACGTGGCTCAACTCCCTTGTCACGGCCAGGGGTTGAGCCCCTCCGCCCGCCGCTGCGCATAGCCCGGCGTCGGGTCCAGGTAGACCCGGTTCACCGACGGGAACGCCTCCCGCAGTCGCTGTTCGGCCTGTTCGCAGGCCCACTCGATCTGCGCGGCCGTCGACCGGTCCCGGAAGTCGATCTTCGCGGCGACCAGCGCCTCGCGCGGGCCCTGCACGAGGGTCGTCAACTCCAGTACGGCCTCGATGTGTTCGACCCCGAGCAGCTCTTCCCGGATGCGGTCCCGCATGGGCTTGGGCAGCGGGCGGCCGATGAGGAGTTCCGCGTTGGAGCGGCCGAGCACCCAGGCGACGTAGAGCAGCAGGAGGCCGATGCAGAGGGACGCGATGCCGTCCCAGACGCCGGAGCCGGTGAGCTGTCCGCCGAGCAGGCCGCCGGCCGCGAGGACCAGGCCGACGAGGGCGGCGGAGTCCTCCAGTACTACGGCCTTCACCGCGGTGTCGGGGGTGTAGCGGAGGTAGCGCTTGAAGGAGGCGTCGAAGCGGGCCGCCTCGCCGCGCGCCTGGCGTACGCCCGTCCGCAGGGAGTAGCCCTCCAGGAGGAAGGCGACGCCGAGCACGATGTAGGAGATGAGCGGGTCGCCCAGGTCCTCTCCGGCGACCAGGGTGTGGACGCCGTCGTAGATCGAGAAGACGGCACCGCCGACGAAGGTGGCGACGGCGGCGAGCATCGCCCAGATGTAGCGCTCGGGGCCGTAGCCGAGGGGGTGTTCCTCGTCGGCGGGTTTCTCGCTGCGTTTGAGGGCGGTGAGGAGGAGGAGTTCGGTGACCGTGTCGGCGACGGAGTGCGCGGCCTCGGAGAGCATCGCGCTGGAGCCGCTGATGACGCCCGCGACCGCCTTGGCCAGCGCGATCCCCAGGTTGGCGACGGCCGCGACGATCACCGTGAGGATGGACTCGCCGCCGCCCTCGTCTTCCTCTGCTTCTGCCATGCCCCTCAGTGTTCCCGAGGAACCCGGACGACACCCTCCTGGATGACGGAAACGGCCAGCCGACCGTCCTGCGTGTAGATCCGGGCCTGCCCGAGCCCGCGCCCGCCGTACGCCGACGGCGACTCCTGGTCGTAGAGCAGCCACTCGTCCGCGCGAAACGGCCGGTGGAACCACATCGCGTGGTCGAGCGACGCTCCTACGACATCCCCTACGGCCCAGCCGCCGCGGCCGTGCGCGAGGAGGATCGAGTCGAGGAGCGTCATGTCGGAGACGTACGTCGCGAGGACTACGTGGAGGAGGGGGTCGTCCACCAGCTTGCCGTTGGTGCGGAACCAGACCTGGGAGTGCGGTTCGCGCGGCTCGCCGAACCTGCCGTACGGCGGGTCGTCGACGTACCTGAGGTCGATCGCCTCACGCGCCTCCAGGAATCGTTCAACGATCCCCTGGTCGAGGTGGTCGTAGCCGAGCAGCCGCTCGCGGCCGGTGGGAACCGTCTCCGGGTCGGGCGCGGGCGGCATGGGGGCCTGGTGGTCGAGGCCTTCCTCGTACACCTGGAAGGACGCCGACAGCGCGAAGATCGGCCGGCCGTGCTGGACGGCGAGCACACGGCGGGTGGTGAAGGAGCGGCCGTCGCGGATCCGCTCGACGGTGTAGACGATGGGCGCGCCCGGGTCGCCCGTGCGCAGGAAGTACGCGTGCAGGGAGTGCGCGTACCGGTCGGCGGGGACCGTCCGTCCGGCGGCGACCAGGGCCTGGGCCGCCACCTGACCCCCGAAGACGCGGGGGACGACGGCGGAGCGGGACTCGCCGCGGAAGATGTTCTCCTCGATCTGCTCGAGGTCGAGCAGATCGAGGAGATCCTGTAGTGCCTGGTTCATGGCGTCCAGTTGTACCGGGCGGTAATTGCCGGGACCTTACAGGCCCATGTCCTTGGCGATGATCGTCTTCATGATCTCGCTGGTGCCGCCGTAGATGCGGTTGACGCGGTTGTCCGCGTACAGGCGGGCGATCGGGTACTCGTTCATGAAGCCGTAGCCGCCGTGCAGCTGGAGGCAGCGGTCGATCACGCGGTGCGCGACCTCGGTGGTGAACAGCTTGGCGCTGGCCGCCTCGGCGGGGGTCAGCTCGCCGGCGTCCAGGGCCTCGGTCGCGCGGTCCACGACGGCCTCGGCGGCGTCCACCTCGGCCTGGCAGGCGGCCAGTTCGAACTTGGTGTTCTGGAACGCGGCGACGGGCTGGCCGAAGACCACGCGGTCCTGGACGTACTGCTTGGCGAACCGGACGGCGGCCTTGGCCTGCGCGTAGGCGCCGAAGGCGATGCCCCAGCGCTCGGAGGCGAGGTTGTGACCGAGGTAGTAGAAGCCCTTGTTCTCCTCGCCGAGGAGGTCCTCGACGGGCACCTTGACGTCGACGAACGCCAGCTCGGCGGTGTCGGAGGTCTTCAGGCCGAGCTTGTCGAGCTTGCGGCCGACCGAGTAGCCCTCGGCCTTGGTGTCCACCACGAAGAGGGAGATGCCGTGGCGGCGGTCCTCCTTGGTGGGCGCGGAGGTGCGGGCGCAGACGATCATGCGGTCGGCGTGCACACCGCCGGTGATGAAGGTCTTGGCGCCGTTGAGGACGTAGTGCGTGCCGTCCTCGGAGAGCTTGGCGGTGGTCTTCATGCCCGCGAGGTCGGAACCGGTGCCCGGCTCCGTCATCGCGATGGCCCACATCTCCTCGCCGGAGACGAACTTCGGGAGGTACTTCTTCTTCTGCTCGTCGTTGGCGAGCAGCTTGATGTAGGGCAGGCCGAGCAGCACGTGCACACCGGAGCCACCGAAGGAGACACCCGCGCGCGCGGTCTCCTCGTAGAGGACGGCCTCGAACTTGTACGAGTCGATGCCCGCGCCGCCGTACTCCTCGTCCACGCGGATACCGAAGACGCCGAGCTCGGCGAGCTTGTAGTAGAACTCGCGCGGCGCCTGGCCGGCGGCGAACCACTCGTCGTAGACGGGGACGACCTCGGCCTCTATGAAGGCCCGCAGGGTCTCCCGGAACGCCTCGTGGTCCTCGTTGAACACAGTACGGCGCACCGCCGCCACCCTTCCTTCGCGCCTGAACCGGCGCCGCTCTCGCGGATGTGGTTGCTCGCCATCGGGGTTGCTCAATTGATGGTTGCGGCTCGATGGCTAAGCGCTTGCTCAGCGTTGAGCGTACCGGCCGGTAGACAGGGGCGTCCAGTGGATCGGGGACGTAACGCTCGTCACGCCCTTCGCCCGCCCGCCTCACCCGCCCGAAGCCGCCGCCCCGAGCGCCCCCCGAGCCATCCGGTGCAGCAGTTCCGCCGTCGCCCCCCGCCCGGGCAGCGACCCCGGCCGCCCCAGATGCGGCGTCGAGTTGAGCAGGCCGAACACCGAGTGGACCGCCGACCGCGCGCTGGGTTCGGCCAGCTCCGGGTAGACGTCCCGTACGACCTCCACCCACAGCTCGACGTACTGGCGCTGGAGCTGCCGCACCAGCTTGCGGTCGGTGTCGCGGAGGCGGTCCAGCTCGCGGTCGTGGAGGGTGATCAGGGGCCGGTCGTCGAGGGCGAAGTCGATGTGACCCTCGATGAGCGAGTCGAGCAGCACCTCCGAGGAGGTCACCCCCTCCGCCTCCGCCAGCCGCCGCTTCGCCCCCGTCAGCAGCTGGCCGCTGATGCCGACCAGCAGTTCGGCGAGCATCGCGTCCTTGCCCGGGAAGTGGCGGTAGAGGCCGGGGCCGCTGATACCCACCGCGGCGCCTATCTCGTCCACGCCGACGCCGTGGAATCCCCGCTCGGCGAAGAGCCGCGCGGCCTCCTTGAGGATCTGCTCGCGGCGGGTGGGGGCGTCGGTTCTCGTGGTCATGAAAGCAATTCTAGACAGGGAGGTTAGCGGTCGTTAACCTGAAGGAAATGGTTAACGCTCATTAACAGTCGAGAGCAGCCGATCGCTGTGCGAGGGGACCCACAGAATGCAAGAGGCACCGGAGCTGACGAGCGATGGGGGTGCCCCCGCGCGAGTCCTTTCGAGCGTGGGGGAGGACCCCGCGTCGGAGGCGTGGCGGGCCAACGAGACGGCGCACCGCGCGCTGGGCGAGGAGCTGCGGCAGAAGCTCGCCGCGGCCCGGCTCGGCGGCGGTGAGCGGGCCCGGGACCGCCACACCGCACGCGGCAAGCTGCTCCCCCGCGACCGCGTGGACACGCTGCTCGACCCGGGCTCGCCCTTCCTGGAGCTGGCGCCACTGGCCGCCGACGGGATGTACGACGGGGCCGCCCCGGCCGCCGGTGTGATCGCCGGGATCGGCCGGGTGAGCGGCCGGGAGTGCGTGATCGTCGCGAACGACGCCACGGTCAAGGGCGGGACGTACTACCCGATGACCGTGAAGAAGCACCTGCGCGCCCAGGAGATCGCCCTGGAGAACCGGCTCCCGTGCATCTACCTCGTCGACTCCGGGGGCGCCTTCCTGCCCATGCAGGACGAGGTGTTCCCGGACCGCGAGCACTTCGGGCGGATCTTCTACAACCAGGCCCGGATGTCGGGGGCGGGGATTCCGCAGATCGCGGCCGTCCTCGGGTCGTGCACGGCCGGCGGCGCCTACGTCCCGGCGATGAGCGACGAGGCCGTCATCGTCCGGAATCAGGGGACCATCTTCCTGGGTGGCCCTCCCCTGGTGAAGGCCGCCACCGGTGAGGTCGTCACCGCCGAGGAGCTGGGCGGCGGCGACGTCCACGCGCGCGTGTCGGGTGTCACCGACCACCTCGCGGAGGACGACGCGCACGCCCTGCGGATCGTCCGGAACATCGCCGCCACGCTCCCCGCGCGCGGGCCGCTGCCCTGGGAGGTCACCGAGGCGGTGGAGCCGAAGGTCGACCCCTACGGGATCTACGGCGCGGTCCCGGTCGACTCCCGTACCACCTACGACGTACGGGAGATCATCGCGCGCGTGGTCGACGGCTCCCGTTTCTCGGAGTTCAAGGCCGAGTTCGGGCAGACCCTGGTCACCGGCTTCGCCCGCATCCACGGCCACCCGGTGGGCATCGTCGCCAACAACGGCATCCTGTTCTCCGAATCCGCCCAGAAGGGCGCCCACTTCATCGAGCTGTGCGACCAGCGCGGCATCCCGCTCGTGTTCCTCCAGAACATCTCCGGCTTCATGGTCGGGCGGGACTACGAGGCGGGCGGCATCGCCAAGCACGGCGCCAAGATGGTCACCGCCGTCGCCTGCGCGCGTGTGCCCAAGCTGACGGTCGTGGTCGGCGGCTCGTACGGCGCGGGCAACTACTCGATGTGCGGCCGGGCGTACTCCCCCCGCTTCCTGTGGATGTGGCCCGGCGCCAAGATCTCCGTGATGGGCGGCGAGCAGGCCGCGTCGGTCCTCGCGACCGTGAAGCGGGACCAGTTGGAGGCGCGCGGCGAGTCCTGGCCCGCCGAGGACGAAGAGACCTTCAAGGACCCGATCCGGCAGCAGTACGAGCGCCAGGGCAACGCCTACTACGCGACCGCCCGCCTCTGGGACGACGGGGTCATCGACCCCCTGGAGACCCGCCAGGTCCTCGGCCTCGCCCTGACCGCCTGTGCCAATGCGCCTCTGGGAGACCCCCAGTTCGGCGTCTTCCGGATGTGATGAGGGTGTCCGAGATGGTCGACATGTTCGAGACGGTCCTGGTGGCCAACCGGGGCGAGATCGCGGTTCGCGTGATCCGCACCCTGCGCTCGCTCGGTGTGCGCCCGGTGGCCGTCTTCTCCGACGCCGACGCGGACGCCCGGCACGTGCGGGAGGCCGACACGGCGGTACGGATCGGTCCCGCACCGGCCGCCGAGAGCTATCTGTCGGTCGAACGGCTCCTGGAGGCGGCGGCCCGCACCGGCGCGCAGGCCGTGCACCCGGGGTACGGCTTCCTCGCCGAGAACGCGGCCTTCGCGCGCGCGTGCGCCGACGCCGGGCTGGTCTTCATCGGTCCTCCGGCGGACGCGATCGCCCTCATGGGCGACAAGATCCGCGCCAAGGAGACGGTGGAGGCGGCCGGTGTCCCGGTCGTCCCCGGCGGCCGTGACCCCGAACTCGCCGAGGCGGCCCACAAGTTGGGTGCCCCCGTCCTCCTCAAGCCGTCGGCCGGCGGTGGCGGCAAGGGCATGCGCCTGGTCCGCGACCTCACCCTCCTGGACGACGAGATCGCCGCCGCCCGCCGCGAGGCCCGCGCCTCCTTCGGCGACGACACCCTCCTGGTGGAGCGGTGGGTCGACCGCCCCCGGCACATCGAGATCCAGGTCCTGGCCGACGGCCACGGCAACGTCGTCCACCTCGGCGAGCGCGAGTGCTCCCTGCAGCGCCGGCACCAGAAGGTCGTCGAGGAGGCCCCGAGCGTGCTCCTCGACGAGGCCACGCGCGCGGCGATGGGCGAGGCGGCGGTCCAGGCGGCCCGCTCGTGCGGGTACGCGGGCGCGGGCACGGTGGAGTTCATCGTCCCCGGGAACGACCCGTCGTCGTACTACTTCATGGAGATGAACACCCGCCTCCAAGTGGAGCATCCAGTAACGGAGTTGGTGACCGGACTCGACCTGGTGGAGTGGCAGCTCAGGGTCGCGGCCGGGGAGGCGTTGGACTTCCGGCAGAAGGACGTCCGGCTGACCGGGCACGCGATCGAGGCCCGTATCTGTGCCGAGGACCCCGCGCGCGGGTTCCTGCCCTCCGGCGGCACGGTGTTGAAACTGAACGAACCCTCCGGCGACGGCGTCCGCACCGACTCCGGGCTCTCCGAAGGAACCGAGGTCGGCAGCCTCTACGACCCGATGCTCTCCAAGGTCATCGCCTACGGCCCCGACCGCGCGACCGCGCTCCGGAAACTCCGGGCCGCCCTCGCGGACACGGTCACCCTGGGCGTGCCGACGAACGCCGGGTTCCTACGACGCCTGCTGGCCCATCCGGCCGTCGTGGCGGGTGAGTTGGACACCGGGCTCGTCGAGCGCGAGGCGGACTCCCTCATCTCGGACGAGGTGCCCGAGGAGGTCTACGAGGCGGCAGCCGCCGTACGACTGGATGCTCTGCGGCCGAAGGGCGAGGGCTGGACCGACCCGTTCTCGGTGCCGAGCGGCTGGCGGCTGGGCGGTGCTCCGAAGCCCGTCGGCTTCCATCTGCGGGTGACCGAGCCCGTGGAGTACGTCCCGCGCGGCAGCCACACGGTCACCGCCGACCAGGTCGCGGTCACCCTCGACGGGGTCCGGCACACCTTCCGCCGGGCCGGTGACTGGCTGGGCCGGGACGGGGACGCCTGGCAGGTGCGGGACCACGATCCGGTGGCCGCCTCGCTCAGCGGGGCCGACCGCTCCGGCGCCGGTTCGCTGACCGCGCCGATGCCGGGGACGGTGACCGTGGTGAAGGTCGCCGTGGGGGATCAAGTGACCGCCGGACAGAGCCTGTTGGTGGTCGAGGCGATGAAGATGGAGCACGTCGTCTCCGCGCCGCACGCCGGCACCGTCGCCGAACTCGATGTGACCCCCGGCGCGACGGTCGCCATGGACCAGGTGCTGGCGGTCGTCACACCTGCGGAGGAGGACCAGTGACACTCCCGATGGTCGTACCGGCCCCCGATCTGCCCGCCCGGGTGCGCATCCACGAGGTCGGGGCCCGTGACGGACTCCAGAACGAGAAGTCGACCGTGCCCACCGAGGTCAAGGCCGAGTTCATCCGGCGGCTGGCCGACGCGGGCCTGACCACGATCGAGGCCACCAGCTTCGTCCACCCCAAGTGGGTGCCCCAACTGGCCGACGCCGAGCAGCTGTTCCCACTCGTGCGGGATCTGCCAGGAGTGCACCTCCCCGTCCTCGTGCCGAACGGCCGCGGCCTGGACCGGGCCCTGGCCCTGGACGCGAACCGCGTCGCCGTCTTCGCCAGCGCCACCGAGTCCTTCGCCAAGGCCAACCTCAACCGCACGGTGGACGAGTCGCTGGCCGTGTTCGCCCCCGTCGTGGCCCGCGCCAAGGACGAGGGCGCCCATGTGCGCGGCTATCTCTCGATGTGCTTCGGCGACCCCTGGGAGGGCGAGGTACCCATCGCCCAAGTGGTCCGGGTCTGCCGGGCGTTGGTCGACATGGGCTGCGACGAGCTGAGCCTCGGCGACACGATCGGCGTGGCAACTCCCGGACATGTCCTGGAACTTCTCGCCGCGCTCAACGAACAGCACGTCCCCACCGATGTGTTGGGCGTGCACTTCCATGACACCTACGGCCAGGCGCTCGCCAACACCCTGGCCGCCCTCCAGCACGGCGTCACCACCGTGGACGCCTCCGCGGGCGGCCTCGGCGGCTGCCCGTTCGCCAAGTCCGCCACCGGCAACCTCGCCACCGAGGACCTGGTGTGGATGCTCCAGGGTCTCGGCATCGACTCCGGAGTCGACCTCGGCCGTCTCACCGCCACCAGCGTGTGGATGGCCGAACAACTGGGCCGACCCAGCCCGTCCCGCACCGTCCGCGCACTCGGTAAAACAGCACAGCCCCACAAGGAGCAGTGACCGCCATGGACCACCGTCTCTCCCCCGAGCTGGAAGAACTCCGCCGTACGGTCGAGGAGTTCGCGCACGACGTGGTGGCGCCGAAGATCGGCGACTTCTACGAGCGGCACGAGTTCCCGTACGAGATCGTCCACGAGATGGGCCGCATGGGCCTGTTCGGGCTGCCGTTCCCCGAGGAGCACGGCGGAATGGGCGGCGACTATCTGGCCCTCGGCCTCGTCCTTGAGGAGCTGGCCCGGGTCGACTCCTCGGTCGCGATCACCCTGGAGGCGGGCGTCTCCCTCGGCGCGATGCCGATCCATCTCTTCGGCACCGACGCCCAGAAGGCCGAGTGGCTGCCCCGGCTGTGCTCCGGCGAAATCCTCGGCGCCTTCGGGCTGACCGAACCGGACGGCGGCTCCGACGCGGGGGCGACGCGGACCACGGCCCGCCTGGACCCGGACACCGACGAGTGGGTGATCAACGGCTCCAAGTGCTTCATCACCAACTCCGGTACGGACATCACCGGTCTGGTGACGGTCACCGCGGTCACCGGCCGCAAGCCCGACGGCAAGCCGCTCATCTCCGCGATCATCGTGCCGTCCGGGACGCCCGGCTTCACGGTCGCGGCGCCGTACTCGAAGGTCGGCTGGAACGCCTCGGACACCCGCGAGCTGTCCTTCGCGGACGTACGGGTCCCGGCGGCGAACCTGCTGGGCGAACAGGGCCGCGGCTACGCCCAGTTCCTGCGCATCCTCGACGAGGGCCGGATCGCGATCGCGGCCCTCGCCACCGGCCTCGCGCAGGGCTGTGTCGACGAGTCGGTGAAGTACGCCAAGGAACGGCACGCGTTCGGGCGGCCGATCGGCGCCAACCAGGCCATCCAGTTCAAGATCGCCGACATGGAGATGAGGGCCCACACCGCCCGCCTCGCCTGGCGCGACGCGGCCTCCCGCCTGGTGGCCGGCGAGCCCTTCAAGAAGGAGGCGGCCCTCGCCAAGCTGTACTCCTCCACGATCGCCGTCGACAACGCCCGCGACGCCACGCAGGTGCACGGCGGCTACGGCTTCATGAACGAGTACCCGGTTGCCCGGATGTGGCGCGACTCCAAGATCCTGGAGATCGGCGAGGGCACCAGCGAGGTCCAACGGATGCTGATCGCCCGCGAGTTGGGCCTCGCGGGCTGACAGGCGGCTACACCGGTTCGGGGGCCGGGCTGCCCAGGCCCACCGACAACTCTGCGGATATCAGCGCGACATGCCGGTAGGCCCGCTCCGCGGCGGCCAACACCCTTTCCTGTACGGCGGTTTCGCCGAGCGCGCGGTCGAGGCGCTCGGTGAGGGCCGTCCAGCGGGCGCGGTCGCCGCTGCCGTAGTACGACGCGCCGTTCCCGTCCGTGAGCCGGTACGCCTCGGTGACGTACCGGAGCAGGAAGCGGGCACCGAGGGTGGAGCCCTCCAACACGTAGAGGAAGCCGAGGAGTTCGGGGGGATCAGTGGCGGCGGTGCGCCGGATCTCGTCGGCGAACTCCGTGGCGGCCGGGCAGGGTTCGGGGGTCGCGCCCAGGGTGGCGAAGTGGCGGAGGTCGCGTTCGAGGAGCGGGACTTTGCTCAGGTCCGGCAACCAGACCGCGCCGACGGACGAGCAGGTGGCCCCGGCGAGTTCGGCCTCCAATGTCCGCAACACCTCGTGATAGACGGCCAGTTGGCGGACGTAGCGGTCGAGGGGCAGGGTTCCGGCGAGCATCGCGGTGGCGAATCCAGTGCGTTCCAGGGCCTCGTGCCAGGTACGGGTGCCGTTCCTCAGCCGTTGCGTCGCCCTGTCCGTCATAAGCCGCTCCGCTGCCGGACCGTCGCGAGCAGACGGTCGATGAGGTGGCCCTTGCGTTCGATCGTGACGTCGAAGTAGGCGGCACTGCGCTCGGAGCGGCACACCCCGTGGACGGCGTCCTTCGCGGCCCGCTTCAGGGCCACGGCCTCCTCGGCCAGCGCGAGAAGCGTCCGCTCCAGTTGCGGGTGACCGAGAACGTACCGTTTGAATTCCGCTTCCGGCGGTGCGTCGTCGAGGAGTTCCAGGAGGACCCGGTTGCCGAGGCCGTCGAAGTCCTCGTGGGTGTTGGCCCCGCCGAGTTCCGGCACGAAGTCGGTCAGGTCGTTGAACAGCTGGCTGGCGAGGCCGAGTTGGCGCATCGCGCCGTCCAGGACGAGCCGGTCGTCCTCGACCACCCGCAGTCCCGCGACCGCCGCGTCGAGCGGCATCCGGAACAGGGTGCCGGTCTTGAGTGCGGCCGTCTCCTCCCAGAAGCCGACCCGGACGGCGCGCGGGGCGGCCAGCAGCTCGGCGCGGGTGAGCGCCGTACGCGAGGACATGTCGACGGCCTGCCCGGTGAAGCCGTCGCCGACGGAGCGCAGCAGGCTGTCCACGACGGCCGGGTCGGCCGCGTGCCGCAGCGCGGACATGATCAGCCAGGCGCCGGCGTTGAGGGCGAGCGGTGTGCCGTGGGTGGTGTGCAGGGCGGGTTCGCCGTAGCGGACGTCGCTGCCGTCCTGGATGTCGTCGAGGGCGACGGCGGCCTTCAGCAGAATCCTTACGGCAACTGCCGTGCGGCGGACGACGGCCAGCTCGGCGGCCGTTTCGTCCCCGGCGGCCAACTCACCGGGAAAACCCCGGTAGTTGCGGTAGGCCCAGTAGACCATCGAGGGGCGCAGCGGAGCCCGGCCGCCGGGGGCCGCGGCGGTGGGGGGCAGCGCCTGCTGGCCGATCCTGGAGCCGACGGCGTCGGCGACCGGTTCGTACAGGGAGCGCCGCAGTGCCGTGTCGTAGACGGAGGCCGTCGCCCGCGCCGGGGCGGTCAGCGAGCCGAGGAACTCGGCGAGGTCGTCCTCCAGCAGTGCCGCGTCGCTCCGCACCACCGCGTCCACATCCGTCGCTTCCACCGTGGTAGCCACTCCACCTCCGCATGTCACCGAACATCAGTGCGCTGGGCTCACTACGAACGAGCATGATCACAACGGACGGACGGGACAAGGAGGTTGAAAGCCAAAGTGCGCAGGGCGTGGGTGGCGGCCACCCCACCCACTGGACATTCAGTGAGGTTAGGCTAACCTACCTTCGAATTGTCCGGCGGGTGCTCCGCCCTGTTCGAAAGCAGCCACACATGTCCAACGCCCGTGCCACCCACCTCTCCCGCCGCGGCATCCTCGCCGCGGGCGGCGCCCTCGGCCTCGGTGCCGTGCTCGCGGCCTGCGGCGACGACGACGCGAAAAGCGGTGGCTCGGACAAGGAGACGACGGCCGCGAAGTCCGGCCCGTGGAGCTTCAAGGACGACCGCGGCCAGACCGCGAAGACCGACAAGACCCCGGCGAACATCGTCTCCTTCATCGGTGTCGCCGCCGCGCTGCACGACTACGGCATCGAGTCCAAGGGCGTCTTCGGCCCGACCAAGCTGAAGGACGGCAAGGCTGACGTGCAGGCCGGTGACCTCGACATCAGCAAGGTCACGATCATCGGCAACGAGTGGGGCCAGTTCAACATCGAGAAGTACGCGGCCCTCTCCCCCGACGTTCTCCTCACCACGATGTTCGACTCCTCCGGCACGCTCTGGTACGTCCCGGAGGAGTCGAAGAAGAAGATCCTCGCCGTGGGCGCCCCGACCGTCGGCATCTCCGTGTACGACGTCCAGCTGCCGACGCCGCTCGCGCGCATGCTGGAACTCGCCAAGTCCCTTGGCGCGGACACCACTTCGTCCACCATCACCGCGGCGAAGAAGCGGTTCGAGGACGCTGCCGCCCGGCTGCGCGCCGCCGCCAAGGCCAAGCCGGACATCAAGGTCCTCGCCGGTTCCGCGAGCCAGGACATCTTCTACGTCTCCGGGTCGAACCTCTCCATCGACCTTGAGTACTACAAGGCGCTCGGCGTGAACTTCGTCGAGCCGTCCGCCGCCGCCCTGAAGGCGAGTGGCGGCTGGTACGAGAACCTGAGCTGGGAGAACGTCGACAAGTACGGGGCGGACATCATCATGATGGACAACCGGACGTCGGCGATTCAGCCCGCCGACATCACCGAGGGCACGTGGAAGAAGTTGCCTGCGGTGAAGGCTGGGCAGGTCATCGCGCGGAACCCCGAGCCGATTCTGTCGTACGCCAAGTGCGCGCCGCTGCTTGAGGATCTGGCGAAGGCGATCGAGAACGCGAAGACGGTCAGCTGAATTTGGGGTGGTTGCGCTTTATGGGGAGCTGCGGGCCGGTTGCGGCTGGTCGCGCAGTTCCCCGCGCCCCCAGGGAGTTACCCCTCACCTCCGTTTTGGGAGTTGCCCCATGACTACGGCCGTCGCCGCGCCCTTCCGGTTCTTCTCACTCCAGGTCGTCCGGACGGAGCGGCTTGGGCCGTCTCTGGTCCGCGTCACCTTTGGTGGGGGCGATCTGGCTTACTTCTTCTCCGACGGGTGTGATCAGTCCCTGTCGCTCTTTCTCCCCCACCCGGGCCAGTCCGAGCCCGCCGTGCCCTACGAGCTCGGTGACGGGTGGTGGCAGGCCTGGCGTGAACTCCCGGACGACGTGCGGGCGGTGATGCGGTCGTACACGCTCCGCGCACTGCGCCGCGATCCCGATGAGATCGACATCGACTTTGTGCTGCATGAACCCGCCGGGCCCGCCTCCCGGTGGGCCTCCCGCGCCTCCGCCGGGGACCGGGTCGTGCTGCTCGGGCCGGCCGTCGCGGACAATCGGGCCATTCGCTTCCGGCCGCCGGAGGACGCCGATCTCGTGGTGCTCTGGGGTGACGAGACCGCCGTCCCCGCCGTGTCCGCGATTCTCGAAGCGCTGCCCGCGGGCATGCCTGCACGGGTGTGGCTGGAGGTCCAACATGCCGGTGATGTGCAGGACTTGGTGACCGCGGCCGACGCCGAGGTGACCTGGCTGGTGCGTGAGAACCAGGGCGCCGAGGGGTCCCCCATGGCCCTCGGCGCCCTGCGCGCTGCCCAACTACCTTCCGCCGAGCGGCCGTACGTCTGGATCGCGGGTGAGTCCGGTCAAGTGAAGGCGTTGCGGCGGCACTTCGTGAGTGAGCGTGAGTTCGACCGGCGGCGAGTGACCTTCGTCGGGTACTGGCGGCAGGGGCTCAGCGAGGAGCAGTTGCGCGAAGCGGGGTGAGAGGCGGCCGATGTGCGAGTGACGCCAGTCACGGGAGGGGCGGGTTCCAAAGATCTAAGTTAGGTTAGCCTTACCTAAATTCAAACCCGTCCCCACCGGAGGACCCCCACATGCGCTCGCACCTGCTCAATGACACGACTGCGGAGCACTACCGCCGCTCCGTGACGGAAGGCGTGGAGCGGGTGGCGGCCAAACTCGCCACCACCGAACGACCGTTCACCGGCGTCACGGTCGACGCCCTCTCCCCCCTCATCGACCGGATCGACCTCGACCGCCCGCTCCACGACACCGGCGCGGTGCTCGACGAGCTGGACGAGGTGTATCTGCGGGACGCGATCTACTTCCACCACCCCCGCTACCTCGCCCACCTCAACTGCCCGGTCGTCATCCCCGCGGTGCTCGGCGAAGCGGTGCTCTCCGCCGTCAACTCCTCCCTGGACACCTGGGACCAGTCGGCCGGCGGCACCCTCATCGAGCGCAAGCTGATCGACTGGACGAACGAGCGGATCGGTCTCGGGCCGCACGCCGACGGGGTGTTCACCTCCGGCGGCAGCCAGTCCAACCTCCAGGCCCTGCTGCTGGCGCGCGAGGAGGCGAAGACCGACACTCTCGCCAAACTGCGTATCTTCGCCTCCGAGGTCAGCCACTTCAGCGTGAAGAAGTCCGCGAAGCTGCTGGGACTTGGGCAGGACGCCGTCGTGTCGATACCCGTCGGCGCCGACAAGCGGATGCAAACGGTCGCTCTCGCCCGGGAGTTGGAGCGCTGCAAGAACGCCTGTCTGGTGCCCATGGCCGTCGTCGCCACCGCCGGCACCACCGACTTCGGCTCCATCGACCCACTGCCCGAAATCGCCGAGCTGTGCGAGCAGTTCGGGGTGTGGATGCACGTCGACGCGGCCTACGGCTGCGGGTTGCTCGCCTCCCTCAAGCACCGGAGCCGCATCGACGGCATCGAGCGCGCCGACTCGGTCACCGTGGACTACCACAAGTCCTTCTTCCAGCCGGTGAGTTCGTCCGCCGTCCTGGTCCGCGACGCCGACACCCTGCGCCACGCGACCTACCACGCGGAGTACCTCAACCCGCAGCGCATGGTGCAGGAGCGCATCCCCAACCAGGTCGACAAGTCCCTGCAGACCACCCGCCGCTTCGACGCGCTCAAGTTGTGGATGACGCTGCGCGTGATGGGCGCCGACGGCATCGGCCAACTCTTCGACGAGGTCTGCGACTTGGCCGAGGAGGGCTGGAAGCTGCTGGCGGCCGACCCGCGTTTCGACGTGGTCGTCGAGCCCTCGCTCTCCACCCTCGTCTACCGCTACATCCCGGCCGCCGTCACCGACCCGGCCGAGATCGACCGCGCCAACCTGTACGCCCGCAAGGCCCTGTTCGCCTCCGGTGACGCAGTGGTCGCGGGCACCGAGGTCGCGGGCCGCCACTACCTGAAGTTCACCCTGCTCAACCCCGAGACGACGGCCGACGACATCGCCGCCGTCCTCGACCTGATCGCCGGCCACGCCGAGCAGTACCTGGGAGAGTCCCTTGACCGCGCTTCCTGAACCCGCCACCAAGACCTACGACTTCGTGGGCATCGGGCTCGGGCCCTTCAACCTCGGCCTCGCCTGCCTCACCGAGCCGATCGTCGAACTCGACGGGATCTTCCTGGACACGAAGCCCGACTTCGAGTGGCACGCCGGCATGTTCCTCGACGGCGCCCACCTCCAGACCCCGTTCATGTCGGACCTGGTCACCCTCGCCGACCCGACCTCGCCGTACTCCTTCCTCAACTACCTGAAGGAGAAGGGGCGTCTGTACCCCTTCTACATCCGCGAGAACTTCTATCCCCTGCGGGTCGAGTACGACGACTACTGCCGGTGGGCCGCAAACAGGCTCTCCAACGTGCGCTTCAGCACGACTGTCACCGAAGTGACGTACGAGGACGAGGTCTACGTCGTCCGGACCGAGGCCGGTGACCTCTGCCGCGCCCGGCACCTGGTCCTGGGCACCGGCACCCCGCCCTACCTCCCTGAGGCCGTCGCGGGTCTGGGCGGTGACTTCATCCACAACTCCCGCTATGTGCAGCACAAAGCGGAGTTGCAGGCCAAGGAGTCGATCACGCTGGTCGGCAGCGGGCAGTCCGCCGCCGAGATCTACTACGACCTGCTCAGTGAAATCGACGTCCACGGCTACGAGTTGAACTGGGTGACGCGCTCGCCGCGCTTCTTCCCGCTGGAGTACACGAAACTCACGCTGGAGATGACCTCCCCGGAGTACATCGACTGCTTCCATGCCCTGCCGGAGCAGACCCGCTACCGCCTCACGGCCGAGCAGAAGGGCCTGTTCAAGGGCATCGACGGCGACCTCGTCAACGAGATCTTCGACCTGCTGTACCAGAAGAGGGTCGGCGGACCCGTTCCCACCCGGCTGCTCACCAACTCCGCGCTGAACGACGTCACTTACCGCGACGGCGTTTACGAACTCGGTCTGCGCCAGGAGGAGCAGGAGAAGGACTACACCCTGCGCTCGCAGGGCCTGGTCCTCGCCACCGGCTACAAGTACGCCGAGCCGGAGTTCCTCAAGCCCGTGCACGAGCGGCTGCGTTACGACTCGCAGGGCAACTTCGACATCGCGCGCAACTACTCGATCGACACCACGGGCCGGGGCGTCTTCCTGCAGAACGCCGGCGTCCACGCGCACAGCATCACGTCCCCGGACCTGGGCATGGGCGCGTACCGCAACTCGTACATCATCCGTGAGCTGCTCGGCACCGAGTACTACCCGGTCGAACAGACCATCGCGTTCCAGGAGTTCGCCGTATGACCTTCACCTTCCGCCCCCTCGACCCGCTGCAGGACGCCGAGTTGGTGCACCGGTGGCTCACGCACCCCAAGGCCGCCTTCTGGATGATGCAGGACGCGAAGCTGGAGGACGTCGAGCGCGCCTACATGGAGATCGCGGCCGACGAACACCAGCACGCGCTGCTCGGGCTCCAGGACGGTGTCCCCGCCTTCCTGATGGAGTACTACGACCCGCGGTATCGCGAACTGGTCGGGCTGTACGAGCCGTTGCCCGGTGACGTCGGCATGCACTTCCTGACGCCGGCCACCGAGACGCCCGTCCACGGCTTCACCCGCGCGGTGATCACCGCCGTGATGGCCCGCCTCTTCGAGGACCCGGCCGTCGAACGTGTCGTCGTGGAACCGGACGTGTCCAACACCGCCGTCCACACCCTGAACGAGGCGGTCGGGTTCGTACCCGAGCGCGAGATCCAAAAGCCGGAGAAGAAAGCCTTGTTGAGTTTCTGCACACGGGAACGCTTCCTCAAAAGGCACAGCGTCGCGGCCATGGCGGTGTCCGCATGAGTCTCGCCGACGCCGTGGCCCACCTCTCCCCCGAACGCTGGGAGAAGGCCAACCGCCTCCTGATCCGCAAGGCCCTCGCCGAGTTCGCGCACGAGCGGCTGATCAGCCCCGAACTGGCCGACAAAGACAGCGACTTGTACGTCGTCCGCAGCGACGACGGCCTGACCCGCTACCGGTTCACCGCCATCCGCCGCGCCCTCGACCACTGGCAGGTCGACGCCGACTCCATCACCCGTCACCGTGACGGCGTCGAACTCCCCCTCGCTGCACTGGAGTTCTTCATCGAGCTGCAGAAGTCGCTCGGGCTGAGCGAGGCGATCCTGCCGGTCTACCTGGAGGAGATCTCCTCCACCCTCTCCGGCACCTGCTACAAGCTCACCAAGCCGCAGATCCCGGTCGCCGAGCTGGTGACGAGCGACTTCCAGGTCATCGAGACGGGGATGACGGAGGGCCACCCCTGCTTCGTCGCCAACAACGGGCGGCTCGGCTTCGGCGTCCGCGAGTACCTCTCGTACGCCCCCGAGACCGCGAGCCCGGTCCGGCTGGTCTGGCTGGCCGCGCACCGCTCACGGGCGGCGTTCACGGCGGGTGTGGGCATCGAGTACGAGTCCTTCCTGCGGGACGAGCTGGGAAGTGTGACGCTGAACCGTTTCCGCGACACACTTTTCGAGAAGGGTCTCGACCCCGACGACTACCTCCTCATCCCGGTCCACCCCTGGCAGTGGTGGAACAAGCTCACCGTCACCTTCGCCGCCGAGGTCGCCCTCGGCCACCTCGTCTGTCTCGGCGAGGGCGACGACGAGTACCTCGCCCAGCAGTCCATCCGGACCTTCTTCAACAAGTCCCACCCCGAGAAGCACTACGTGAAGACGGCCCTGTCCGTCATCAACATGGGCTTCATGCGCGGACTTTCGGCCGCCTACATGGAGGCGACCCCGGCGATCAACGACTGGCTCGCCCAACTCATCGACAACGACCCGGTGTTGAAGTCCACCGGCCTGTCGGTCATCCGCGAGCGGGCGGCCGTCGGCTACCGGCACCTGGAGTACGAGGCGGCCACCGACCGCTACTCGCCCTACCGCAAAATGCTCGCCGCCCTGTGGCGCGAGAGCCCGGTCTCCTCGCTCCGGGACGGCGAGTCCCTGGCGACGATGGCCTCACTGGTGCACCTGGACCACGAGGGCGCGTCCTTCGCCGGCGCGCTGGTCGAGCGCTCGGGGCTGGCCCCGGTGGAGTGGCTGCGGCGTTATCTGCGGGCGTACTTCACCCCGCTGCTGCACAGCTTCTACGCCTACGACCTGGTGTTCATGCCGCACGGCGAGAACGTGATCCTCGTCCTCAAGGACGGCGCGGTCCAGCGCGCGATCTACAAGGACATCGCCGAGGAGATCGCCGTCATGGACCCGGACGCGGTGCTGCCGCCGACGGTGGAGCGGCTGCGGGTCGAGGTCCCCGAGGACAAGAAGCTCCTGTCGATCTTCACCGACGTCTTCGACTGCTTCTTCCGCTTCCTCGCCTCCAACCTGGCCGCCGAAGGCGTCCTGGAGGAGGACGACTTCTGGCGTACGGTCGCGGAGGTCACCCGCGAGTACCAGGACTCGGCACCCGAACTCGCCGACAGGTTCCGGCAGTACGACATGTTCGCGCCCGAGTTCTCGCTGTCCTGCCTCAACCGGCTCCAACTGCGCAACAACGAGCAGATGGTGGACCTGGCGGACCCGTCCGGCGCGCTCCAGCTCGTCGGCACCCTGAAGAACCCCATCGCCGGGTTCTGACCCACAAAGCAGGCGGGCACCCCGGAGTACGGTCCTCCGGGGTGCCCGCCCCATTCCCGAATACAGCTCAACTAGCCTGCGGGCCACGGCACTTGGGGCGACCGGTAGTAGTCGATCCCGAGCGCGTCCCAGCGCGGGGCCTGCGCCGCGAGCCGCACCTTGTACGTGTCCCAGTCGTGCGTCGAGGCCGGCGACCAGCCCAGCTCGGCCACGCCCGGCAGTCTGGGGAAGGCCATGTAGTCGATGTTCGCGCCGGTCACGATGGTCTCGGACCACAGCGGCGCCTCGACGCCCCGGATCGCCGAACTCGGCACCCCGGCAAGGTAGTTGCCCGGGTCCCAGTCGTAGGACCGCTTGACCTCGACCAGGCCCGCCCAGTCCTGGCCGAGCGGGGTGTCCTCGGTGTACTTCATGTCGAGGTAGACCCGGTCGGCGGGCGAGAGGATCAGTCCGGTGCCGTTCTTCGCGGCCTCGGCGACCTGCGCCTTCTCGGCGGCGTCGGTGTCGTCGAGTCCCCAGTACTGGGCGAGGGCGCCCTTGACCGGATGCGCTCCGGTGATCTGGTGCCAGGCGATCACCGTCTTGTCGTACTTGGTGACGATCGGCTGCACCCGGTCCATGAACTTGACGTAGTCCTCATGGCTGGTGGAGTGCGCCTCGTCGCCGCCGATGTGGAGATAGCGGCCCGGGGTGAGCGCGGCCAGTTCGCGGATCACGTCGTCCACGAAGCTGTACGTGACGTCCTTGCCGACGCACAGCGAGCTGAAGCCGACGTCCGTGCCCGTGTAGAGCGGGGGTGCCACGCCGTCGCAGTTCAGGTCGGCGTAGGAGGCGAGGGCCGCGTTCGTATGGCCGGGCATGTCGATCTCGGGGACGACCTCCAGGAAACGCGAAGCGGCGTAGCGGACGATCTCCTTGTAGTCGTCCTTGGTGTAGTAGCCGCCCGCGCCGCCGCCGACCTCGGTCGAGCCGCCGTAAGTCGCGAGGCGCGGCCAGGAGTTGATCGCGATGCGCCAGCCCTGGTCGTCGCTGAGGTGCAGATGCAGTTCGTTGATCTTGTAGAGCGCCAACTCGTCGATGTAGCGCTTGACCTGGGCGACCGTGAAGAAGTGCCGGGAGACGTCGAGCATCGCACCGCGGTAGGCGTAGCGCGGGGAGTCCTCGATGGTGCCGCCGGCGATCCGCCAGGGGCCGCGCTGCACGGAGTTCTTCTCGACGGCGGCGGGCAGGAGTTGGCGGAGGGTCTGGACGCCGTGGAAGAGTCCGGCGGGCCTGCTCGCGGTGATGGTGACTCCGGAGGTCCCGCTGACGAGCCGGTAGCCCTCGGCGCCGAACGTGCCCTTGGCCAGCCGGAGTTGGATACCGCCCTTGCCCCGCGAGGTGACCGGCAGCCGGTAGCCGGTGGAGGGGCGCAGAATGCCCGCGAGGTACGCGCCGATCCGGCGCGACTCGCGTGTGTCGTCGACGCGGATCCGGGTGCCGCTCGTGATCTGGTACGGGTGTCCCGCCGGGGTGACCTTGGCGGGCGCCGGGACCACCCGGCCCAGCGGGGTGACGGCGGCGGGCTCGGCGGAGGGTGCGGCGCCGACGACGGACACGCTCGCGGCGGCGACGAGCAGCAGCGAACCGAGGAGGCGGGTCGTTCTGTGGCGCTGTCTCACAAGGTGTCTCACAAGCGGTCCCTTCCTTGCAGCCGGACAGGTACAGACCATTCTGTCGCCACGGCGATGGAAGAATCCCTCCTATGGCGGAAATCATCCAGAAGGACGGCACCTGGATCTTCGACGGCGACGCCCTGCGGCTGACTCCCGGACGGGACAAGAACGTCGGCCTGTTCCGCAGGACGCTGGGAGAACTCGTCGTTCCCCTGGGCGCGTTGGCGGGCGTCTCGTTCGAGCAGGGCCGGAAGTCGGGGCGGCTGCGACTGCGGCTGCGCGACGGCGCCGACCCGCTGCTGCACGCCACCGGCGGCCGGCTCGCCGAGGGCGACGACCCCTATCAACTGACCGTCGAATCGGACCGGTACGGCGTCGCCGAGTATTTCGTGGACGAGGCGCGCAACGCCCTGCTGCTCGACGGGGTTCCGGCGGACCCGGTGGCCGAGTACCTGCTGCCGGGCCCGGCCGTGCCGCTCTCCGTCTCCGCCGGGGACGGCACCGCGAGCTTCGACGGCGAGCACGTACGGCTGGAGTGGAACTGGAAGACCGAGGACGCCAAGTCCGCCGCCGGCGCCCGCACTCTCGCCGTCACGGACCTCGTCGGTGTGGAGTGGCGGCCGTCGGCCGGTCTTGAGAACGGCTACATCCGCTTCGCGGTGCGCCACGCGCCGACCAAGGCGCCGCCCAAGTACGACCCCAACTCCGTGGAGCTGTGGGGCTTCAAGAAGGACTCGCTGATGGCCCTGATCGCCGCAGCCGTCCAGGCCCGGCTCCCGCACCCCGCCGCCGAGCCGGACGTACGACCCGAACGGCCCGAGCCCGCCCGGCAGTTGACGGCCGCGGCGGAGGACGGCCACGACGCGCTGCTGCGGCGGCTGCGGGAACTCGGCGAGCTGCACCGGGACGGGGTGCTCACGGACGAGGAGTTCTCGATGGCCAAACAGGCGGTCCTCAAACGGATGTGAGGACCGCCTGCGTAATGAGTACGCCCCGCCTTCCGGGCGTAATCCGGACTTACTTGGCCTTACGGGCGACCGTGAAGCGGTCGATCTCGGCACCGGTCTCGGCGATGCCGCGGACCGTCAGGGTGGCCGTACGGCCCTTCGAGGCGGGCTGGACATCCACGCGCAGGAACGAGTAGTTGAGGTAGCGCACGCGCGACCAGGCGACCGTCTCGTTGACCTTGCCGTCCTTCGTGTTGACGAAGGCGGCCACGGAGTCGACGTCGGCGACGTGACCCTCGTAGGAGTCCGGGGCGGAGAACGCGTACAGGCTGCGGCCGGCCGCGCCGGCCGTCACGTAGACGACACCCTCGGTCTCCGGGTACGCCGTGCCGCCGATCGGCAGCTTCTTGACGACGGCGTTCTTCTTGATGACGTCGGTGCGCTCGTACTGGTGGTTGTGGCCGTTGATGACCAGGTCCACCGTGTACTTCTCGAACAGCGGCACCCACTCGCCTCGCACTCCCCCCTCCGAGGAGTGCGCGGTGGAGGTGCAGTACGCGCAGTGGTGGAAGAAGATCACCACGAAGTCGATGTCCTCGGCCGCGCGGAACTTCTTGAGCTGCGCCTCCAGCCACTTGGTCTGGGTGCCGCCGGAGATGCCGAGGTTGGCCGGGATCTCGAAGGACACGTCGTTGGCGTCGAGCGAGATGATCGCCGTGTTGCCGTAGACGAAGGAGTAGACGCCCGGCAGGTTCGTCTTGTCGGGGCCGTTGTCCGGCAGGTTCCAGCGGGCGTCCTCGCCGCCGTAGCCGTTGGGCGAGTACCAGGCCTCCATGTCGTGGTTGCCGTAGGCGGGCATCCACGGCACGGACTTGGCGACGGACTCGGTCTGGGCGAGGAACAGGTCCCACGTCCGCGAGTCGAAGCCGGCGTCGGCGGTCTTGCCCGCACCGGCCGGGTCGGCGTAGCAGATGTCGCCGGCGTGCAGGTGGAACGCCGGGTTCTGGCCGAGCAGCAGGCTGTTGTTGGCCAGACCGTGGTAGCCGACGCCCTCGTCGCCGAAGGCCGTGAAGGTGAACGGCACGGCGCGGTCGGGCGCGGTGGTGAAGGTGCCCAGGGTGCCGAGCAGGTGGGCCTCGGCCGGGTCGAAGCCCGCGTGGCCGACGCCGTAGTAGTAGGTCCGGCCCGGGCGCAGGTGGGTCAGCTTGGCGTGCAGGTAGTACTGGGTGTGGTCGCCGCTCGCGCCGACGCCCGCCGGGGTGTAGAGGGTGCGCACCTCGGCCTCGATCTTGCGGGAGAGGTCCCAGGGGTGCGCGCCGATCCGGACGAACGGCTTCTTGACGTTGGTCGGGACCTGCCAGGAGACCGTGACCTCGGTGCTCGGGTCGTTGCCGAACGCGAGGTGGCGGCCGAACGGGGCGACGAGGGCCCCGTCGACCGACGACGCGGTGGAGGTAGCGGCATAGGTGGCGGAGGCCTGGCTGGGGACGGCCGCCTGGGCGACCGCGCCCGGTACGAACACGCCGCCGGCGACGGCACCGAGGGTCACGGCGCCGCCTCTGATCATCGTGCGCCGGGAGAATTTGGAGCGTAGGTACTCGTGCTGCTCCGCCATGCTCATGCGCTCGGCGAGCTCTTCGGGTACTCCCATACGAGGAATGTCCATGGCGACTGAAACTCGTCCATATGAGCAACGAGGCGCAAGACACAGGATGGACAGCTTACGAACAGAGCCCCATAAGACTTTCAACAGACCGTTGCCCGATATCGGGCAGGATTCTTGCAAACCCTTCTTCGGTACTCCAGGATCAACCGGGTGCACGACGAACTCGTTGATCATCTGACGCGCTCCACCCCCCTCAACCGGGGCGAGGCTCTGCGGGTGATCCAGGACGTGCTCGCCTACTTCGACGAGACGACCGAGGAGTACGTCCGTCGCCGCCACCGCGAGCTCCAGGCCCAGGGCCTGGTCAACGCGACGATCTTCGACCGGATCGAGGCGGACCTGAAATACCGGGCGGTCGCACCGCCGGAGCTCACGCTCAGGCAGCTGCGCCGCATCGTCTACGGCTAGGAACACTTGTATATGTGCGGAATCGTCGGATACATCGGCAAGCGTGACGTTGCTCCGCTGCTGCTGGAGGGCCTGCAGCGGCTGGAGTACCGCGGCTACGACTCGGCGGGCATCGCCGTCACGACCCCGAAGACGGCCGGCCTGAAGATGGTCAAGGCCAAGGGCCGGGTCCGTGACCTGGAGGCCAAGGTCCCGGCGCGCTTCAAGGGCACCACCGGCATCGCCCACACCCGCTGGGCCACGCACGGCGCCCCCTCCGACGTGAACGCCCACCCGCACCTGTCGGCCGACGGCAAGGTCGCCGTCGTCCACAACGGCATCATCGACAACGCCTCGGACCTCCGGAAGAAGCTCGAGGCGGACGGCGTCGAGTTCCTCTCCGAGACCGACACCGAGGTCCTCACCCACCTCATCGCCCGCTCCCAGGCGGAGACCCTGGAGGAGAAGGTCCGCCAGGCGCTCCGGGTGATCGAGGGGACGTACGGCATCGCCGTGCTGCACGCCGACTTCCCCGACCGCATCGTGGTGGCCCGAAACGGCTCCCCGGTGGTCCTCGGCATCGGCGAGAAGGAGATGTTCGTAGCCTCGGACATCGCCGCACTGGTGACACACACGCGCCAGATAGTGACCCTCGACGACGGCGAGATGGCGACCCTCAAGGCCGACGACTTCCGGACATACACCACCGAGGGCACCCGCACCACGTCCGAGCCGACCACCGTCGAGTGGGAGGCCGCCTCCTACGACATGGGCGGCCACGACACCTACATGCACAAGGAGATCTTCGAGCAGGCCGACGCCGTGGACCGCGTGCTGCGCGGCCGCATCGACGACCGCTTCTCCACCGTGCACCTCGGCGGCCTCAACCTGGACGCCCGCGAGGCCCGGCAGATCCGCCGCGTCAAGATCCTCGGCTGCGGCACCTCGTACCACGCGGGCATGATCGGCGCCCAGATGATCGAGGAGCTGGCCCGCATCCCCGCCGATGCCGAGCCCGCCTCCGAATTCCGGTACCGCAACGCGGTAGTTGACCCCGACACGCTGTACATCGCGGTCTCGCAGTCCGGTGAGACGTACGACGTCCTGGCGGCGGTCCAGGAGTTGAAGCGCAAGGGCGCCCGCGTCCTCGGCGTGGTGAACGTCGTCGGCTCGGCGATCGCCCGCGAGGCGGACGGCGGCATGTACGTGCACGCGGGCCCCGAGGTCTGTGTCGTCTCGACCAAGTGCTTCACCAACACCACAGTGGCTTTCGCCCTGTTGGCGCTCCACCTCGGCCGCACCCGCGACCTCTCGGTCCGCGACGGCAAGCGCATCATCGAGGGCCTGCGCAAGCTGCCGGCCCAGATCTCCGAGATCCTCGACCGCGAGGACGAGATCAAGAAGCTGGCGGCCGGGTACGCCGAGGCCCGCTCGATGCTCTTCATCGGCCGCGTCCGGGGCTACCCGGTGGCCCGCGAGGCCTCCCTGAAGCTCAAGGAGGTCTCGTACATCCACGCCGAGGCCTACCCCGCCTCGGAGTTGAAGCACGGCCCCCTCGCCCTGATCGAGCCGGCCCTCCCCACGGTAGCGATCGTCCCCGACGACGACCTCCTGGAGAAGAACCGCGCCGCTCTGGAGGAGATCAAGGCCCGCAGCGGCCGAATCCTCGCGGTGGCCCACCAAGAGCAGGAGAAGGCCGACCAGACGATCGTGGTCCCGAAGAACGAGGACGAGTTGGACCCGATCCTGATGGGCATCCCGCTCCAACTCCTCGCGTACCACACGGCGTTGGCGCTGGGCCGGGACATCGACAAGCCGAGGAACCTGGCGAAGTCGGTAACGGTCGAGTAGGTCTTTTGCTTTTAGGGGCGCGGGGCTGAGTCAATTTGCGGCTCCGCCGCGTGGGCGCGAGCAACCCCCACCGGCCGGTAGCGGCCGACGAACGGATAGGCCCCCCACGTGTGCCTCATACACGTGGGGGGCCTTCCTAACTGCCGGTCAACTGGTAGCCGTCACGCCCCGACCCGCAGCCCGACGAGGAAGAACCGTCGGCCAGTGCGCGAGAGCCGCCGTCGCCGAATACCAGGCAACAGCCCCCGCAGCGACACCGAACCACCCCCCGACCTTGCTCAGCCCGTCGTTGCCGGCGAACTGCGCGATGGCAAGAAGCACGAGGGAGACGAAGAACAACCCGTATGTCCCCTGGGTGAGTTGATCCCCACCAGCGAGGGTCACAGAGAGAGCGACAAGGGCGAACAGGACCAGGAACAACCCCGCCGCATTGTCCGACACGGAGTTGCCCGCACTGACGGCCCAGGTGAACCAGAGCGCACCGAACGCCGAGAAGGCCGTACCAGTAGCGGTGTCGCCGTCGCGGAACGCGAACAGCCCGGCGACGAAGAGCGCAACTCCGCCTACGTAGTGAGCGAGTGACACGGCGTCAGCCGCCGACACTCCGTTGATGACATCCGTGTACCCGAGCCCGAAGGCCAACAGGGTGATTCCCAGGGCGAGTCGGCCGACGATCGAGGTGGTGCTTCCCGCGGAGACGTCATTGTCCACGGCGGGCTCCCTTCATGCATGTGCGGTTGTGCGGTGTGACCGATATATGCCCTTCACAAGGACACAAACACCTCTGCACAGCAGTGAATTCGGAGCCGACCGGCGAGTTGGACCTACGACCTACGGGATGACGACGACGGGCCGCTGCGCCCGCTTCGCGAGCCGCCCCGCGACGGAGCCGAAGATGCGTCCGACGATGCCGTGGGTCGAGCCCACGACGATCGCGTCCGCCTCGTACTCCCGCCCCACCTCTTCGAGTTCGTGGCAGATGTCCCCACCGCGCTCGACGAGGATCCAGGGCACTTCGGCGAGGTATTCCGCACACGCCAGTTCAAGACCCAGCACCTCGGTGCGGTGATCCGGCACATCGACGAAGACCGGTGGTTCGCAGCCCGCCCACACCGTGGTGGGCAGCCGGTTGGCGACATGCACGATGACCAGGCCCGCGCCCGAACGATGGGCCATGCCGATGGCGTACGCGAGGGCACGCTCACTGGACGTGGAGCCGTCGAAACCGACGACGACGCCATGCTTGAAGGCGGGATCGCAGGAATGACGTGGCTGTTCCGCCGCCAGGGGCTCGGCCGCCGTGGGATCGGCGACGGGCCGCTTGCGGTCCGCGGGTTCGAAAGATTCGTGACCGGCCATGGGTGTCTCGGCTTTTTGATCCTCTTGGGAGGGGACAACAGTGTGCGGCGGAGCTGTGTCCGGGAATCATCTTCCCAACCCCATACCCCCAAGGGTACGGCGCCAGTCCTCCTTAGCCCATATCCCGCACACGCTCCGGCGGAGTTCCACGGAGCATGCACGAGGGGGCGCCCGTGACGCAATGGTTGCTGCCCCGTACAGGCGGTTTGCACAGGATTCACTTATCCCCGCGTCCGCCCATGGGCTGCCCTACAGTGACCGACGCATCGAACAAGCGTTGAACCCGGCGAACCGCCGCCCCAGGGAGCACGCCATGTCCGGACACCGTACGACCTCCGAGGCACACCCCGGCCCGGACACCGCCACCGACGTGGTCCGCTGGGCGGTCTTCAGCTGTGTCCTCGTCCCCCTGGTCCTCCTCTGGTACGGCACCTCGCTCGCCGGCGCCACCGGCACGGCCCTCGGTCTCGCGGCCGTCACCGCCGCCTGCCAGGTGCTGCTGCGCCGCTCCGAGCGGGGCACGGCCCGGCTGCTGGACAAGGAGGAGTCCCCGTACCGCGGCCACCGTCACCGGGCGGCGGCGGGGGCGCACCGGGGCGGTCGGCACGCCGGAGGAAGTACACCGGTCGACTGACCGGTTTCCGCGCACGCGCCCGACGCTTTTCAGCCAACTTCCGGCCACCGCGCATCTGTTGTCCGAACCACCCCCCAACCCCCGTTCCACCTGCACCGAAAGGGTCTGGGAGGCCCTGCGCACCCTACGGGGATTGGCCACTACGGGGAGGCGCACTTCCCTGCACGGCCCACGAGTGCAACGCTTCGTGATCGAATGCTTCACGCCAAGTTGCCATGTCGACAATATGCCGGTTGCCGAACTGGTCACCCCGGCACCACTGGACACAGTAGATTCGATCTTGACGTCTTACGGCGGGGGACTCGTGCAGGACCGAGGGGAAACGTGCAGGAGCGACACAACCGAGGAGCCGCGACCACCGAGGGGGGCTTAGCAGTATGAGCCACGACTCCACTGCCGCGCCGGAAGCCGCGGCCCGGAAGCTTTCCGGGCGACGCCGCAAGGAGATCGTCGCGGTGCTGCTGTTCAGCGGCGGCCCCATCTTCGAGAGTTCCATACCGCTGTCGGTGTTCGGCATCGACCGGCAGGACGCCGGAGTTCCGCGCTACCGCCTACTTGTGTGCGGCGGCGAGGACGGTCCGCTGCGCACCACCGGCGGGCTGGAACTCACCACGCCGCACGGCCTGGAGGCGATCTCGCGGGCGGGCACCGTCGTCGTGCCTGCCTGGCGGTCGATCACCGCGCCGCCGCCGGAGGAGGCACTCGACGCACTGCGCCGGGCGCATGAAGAAGGGGCCCGCATAGTAGGCCTGTGCACCGGCGCGTTCGTGTTGGCTGCGGCGGGCCTGCTGGACGGCCGTCCCGCGACCACCCACTGGATGTACGCGCCGACGCTGGCCAAGCGCTATCCGTCGGTGCACGTGGATCCGAGGGAACTCTTCGTCGACGACGGAGACGTACTGACGTCCGCCGGTACGGCGGCCGGAATCGATCTCTGTCTCCACATCGTGCGGACGGACCACGGCAACGAGGCGGCCGGCGCGCTCGCCCGGCGCCTGGTGGTCCCCCCTCGCCGAAGCGGCGGTCAGGAGCGCTACCTCGATCGGTCTTTACCAGAGGAGATCGGCGCCGACCCGCTCGCGGAGGTCGTCGCCTGGGCGCTGGAGCACCTCCACGAACAGTTCGACGTGGAGACGCTGGCGGCACGCGCGTACATGAGCAGGCGTACGTTCGACCGCCGCTTCCGCTCGCTCACCGGGAGCGCTCCCCTGCAGTGGCTGATCACGCAGCGGGTGCTCCAGGCGCAGCGCCTGCTGGAGACGTCGGACTACTCGGTGGACGAGGTCGCGGGCCGCTGCGGCTTCCGCTCACCGGTGGCACTGCGCGGCCATTTCCGCCGCCAGCTGGGCTCGTCGCCCGCCGCCTATCGGGCCGCGTACCGCGCCCGCAGGCCACAGGGCGACAAGCAGGTGGACGGCGACGGCGCCCCGGGCCAGCCCGGCGGTCCGTCGTCCCTGGGCCCGGCGGGCCTGCCGCCCTCGCTCCACCCGGAGGGCCCGGTCCCGATGCAGACCCGTCGTACGGCGGCGAGCGCGCTCTCGGCGGCGTCCGCGTCGGCCTCCTCCGCTTCGGCGGCGGAGAACGGCCGTGAGGCGTACGCCACGAGCAGGGCGGCGGCGAGCCTGCCCGGCCAGCGCAGCGCGACGTAGCGACAGCAAGCCCTCGGGGGTCTCCGTCAGGAGATCTCCGGGGCTTTCGCACGCTCCGGGGCTTTTCGAGAGCTCCGGGGGTTTTCGCGAGCCCCCGCACCACAAGGTCACCGCACGGTCGGTCCGGCCGGGCGGCGCGCACCTTAGGGTTAGACACATGAACGATCGCATGGTGTGGATCGACTGCGAGATGACCGGCCTCTCGCTGTCAGACGACGCTCTCATCGAGGTGGCCGCCCTCGTCACCGACTCCGAGCTGAACGTGCTCGGCGAGGGGGTGGACATCGTCATCCGCCCGCCGGACCAGGCGCTGGAGACGATGCCGGACGTAGTACGCCAGATGCACACCGCATCAGGCCTGCTCGACGAGTTGGCCGACGGTACGACGCTGGCCGACGCGGAGGAGTTGGTCCTCGCGTACATCCGGGAGCACGTCAAGGAGCCCGGCAAGGCCCCGCTGTGCGGCAACTCGGTCGGCACCGACCGCGGTTTCCTCCTCCGCGACATGCCGACCCTGGAGGAGTACCTGCACTACCGCATCGTGGACGTGTCCTCGGTCAAGGAGCTGGCCCGCCGCTGGTACCCGCGGGCGTACTTCAACAGCCCCGAGAAGAAGGGCAACCACCGCGCCCTCGCCGACATCCGCGAGTCCATCGCGGAGCTGCGCTACTACCGCGAGGCGATCTTCGTCCCGCAGCCCGGTCCCGACTCCGACACCGCCCGCACAATCGCCGCGAAGCACGTCCAGCCCACCCCGTAAAAGCCGTGCGCGAGCACCCCTTCGGACCCTGTACACTTTTTCTCGGCCGGTCGGAAACTCGCAGAGTGAACGACCGGGCATGGTGGGTGTAGCTCAGCTGGTAGAGCACCTGGTTGTGGTCCAGGAAGTCGCGGGTTCAAGTCCCGTCACTCACCCTCTTACGAGAGGCCGTTGACCTGCGATAGGCGGGTTGGCGGCCTCTTTTTGCTCCTCTGCGGCCCACGCTGGCGGCCGGCCGGGATCTTGAAGAAGGGTCCTGCGTTCCCCTCATGGCGAGCGCTCGTAAGTGCGTCTGCAGGGACGGCAGCACCACGCATCAGGTCCGGTGGCGTGAGGGTGGTGCCAGGGACGGCACCCCTCAGTCCGAGGTCTTCGACTCCGAGCCGGATGCGAAGCAGTTCCAGAGTCTCGTGGACGCCCACCGACAGCACTGGCCGCCGGGGTGGGTCAAGGGCGAGGGCTTCGTCCAGCCGGGCGAGGGCTTCGTCCAGCCGGGCGAGGACGGCAAGAACAAGACCGTCGCCTCCTTCGCCACGCGAGCCGAACACTTCGTGGAGACCCTCACCGGCGTGGAGATCCGCACCCGGCACGACTACCGCCGGGAAATACGCAACCACTTCATCCCCTTCTTCAGGGACAAGGACATCTGCGACGCGGAGGCCATCACCTCCAGTGACATCCGGCGCTGGGTGAACGCCCTGGAGCCCTGGGAGCGGGACAAGAAGAACAAGGAGGAGTGGGTCCGCAAGCCGCTGAGCCCGAAGACCCTCGCCAACCTCCACGGGACCCTGTACTCGATCTTCCAGTCCGCCGTGGAGGCACAGCCACAGCTTCGTGCCGCCAACCCTTGCGCCCTGACCCGCCTCCCCCGCGTGGACAACGGCATCGAGGACGAGATGGTCTTCCTGGAGCGCGAGGAGTTCGACCGGGTCAAGGCCGCCATGGCCGGAATCTGCACTTGGGGGCGCGCGGGAACAGGCCCCGAACGGACTCCGATCCGGCCGGGGCGACGTCGTTCCGGACCGGCGCCTCACAGGCTGCGAGCCGAAGGCAGCCCCTGCCTCAGCCTCGCGGTCTCCCTGTCCTTGCCGGCCGAGACCTCGACGGCCCCGCCGGTGCTCCGCGTGAACCGACGACCCGCAGCGGCTGACCGCCGTCGAAGTCCGCGATGTCCCGCGCGGGCGCACGGCGCCGGATCCACGCCCAGCGCGGCAGCACGTCCATCAGGGTCTCGGTACCGAGGCCACCGCGCACCTCTCGGCCAGCAAGCGGACGCAAGACGCCGCATGCCTCCCTCAACCCGAGCAACACCATGCCCGACCAGCGAATCAAGCGATCACGTTCGGTTGAGATACGGCTTTTTGCACTGCCGCCGGACAACTCCGCCACAGGTATTGACCATTGACCCCGTATCGGCACCGCCGCCACAAGCGCTGCCGCCCTCGGCGTCGGTTCGAACGTCTGGACAATTCCACTCGCCCCGAGATCGTCCTTGCCCTCCCACCGCCCGGCAGACCTCCACTCAAGGTCATTCACGACTCGATCGTTATGTCCCGAGATTGACTTCGAGACGTTGCCCCGAGCGCGAGGAGACGGCCACCGCGCGTCAACACCACAGGTGAAACCGCACCGATCCCGCTCGCGCGACCCCGCGTGATCACTGGATGCATGGGCCACCCGCTCCAGACCTCCCCGGAAAGCCACCCCGGAAGCCATGGGAATCTCACAGGATTCCCAAATATCGGGGAAACGGGAATTCCCTCCCCTGCCCGAATCCCTGACCGATGGAATTCCGCAAACCATTTCACCGGAATCAGCCCGACCGGACAATGTCCCGGAAGTCGACAGTCAATGATTTAGGGGATTGACACCGGGCCCGACAGTGTGGGATAGGGAGCCCCCTGGCGACATCATTCCCCCTCGGCGGCCACGCTTTCCAAGGGTTTCCGCGGCACCTTCCCCCATCACACCGGAGTTCCGGTAAAGAGTCTTCAAAGTGCCTCTGAGCTGCATCTTCCAGGGATCTTAGGCTGTGAATTTCGGACAAAAGCCTTCTCTATGGGCCTCCTGGAGCGGCTCTCCCGGCAGGCGACGGAACCCATTGACGGAGTGCTCCGTCTACTGGGTCGTGCAAGGGCAGAACAGCGTTTCTCCTTTACCGCACCTCGCACACATGAGCCGTTCCCGCGGGCTTTTCCAGTGCTCGCAGGCCGGTATCGGACACTTCACAGGAGGTAACTTCGCATGGCGCGAATCTTTGTCGTGGGCTCAGGTGTCGTGGGAACCGCGACCGGCAGGGGCTTTCTCCACGCCGGCCACAAGGTGACGTTCATCGACGTCGACGAACGGCGCCTGGAGGCGCTCCGCTCGGAGGGCCTGGACGCACAGGGCGGGCTCGACCTTCGCGCCGAGCCGAGCTCGTTCATCATCCTCACGCTGCCGACGCCCAACGTCGGGCACACCTATGACCTCTCCGCGTTCGAGGCGGGCACGGTGTCGGTGGGGCAGGCTCTGCGGGAGTCGTACGAGTCCCATGTGGTGGTGGTGCGTTCGACGGTTCCACCGGGCACCGCGGAGCAAGTGGTGCAGCCGCTGCTGGAGTTGAACTCGGGCAAGGTGCCCGGTGAGGGGTTCACGATAGCGAGCAACCCGGAGTTCCTGCGCGCCGCGTCGGCGGTGGAGGACTTCCGGCACCCGTGGATGACGGTGGTCGCGTCCCGCAGCGCGCGGACCCGGGAACGGCTGGGCGAGCTGCTGCAGCCGTTCGGCGGCGACATCCGCTACTTCTCGAACCCGGCCGAGGCCGAGCTGGTCAAGTGTGCCCACAACATCTACAACGCCACGAAGATCAGCTTCTGGAACGAGATGTGGCTCGTGACCAAGGAACTGGGACTGGAACTCGATCCCATCGCCCAGACCGTGGCACGGTCCGCGGAGGGATCCCTCAATCCTCTCTACGGCATCCGCGGCGGAACCCCTTACGGCGGGGTGTGCCTGCCGAAGGACACCCAGGGCTTTCTGGGCGTGGCCGACTCCATGGGGCTGCGCATGCCGCTGCTGAAGGCCGTGGTCGAGGTCAATGACCGGATGGCCCAGGCAGCAGCCGGCGGACCGGCCGACGTGCGCTGACCTACGGCACCGCGCGACCCGCGCGAGCCAACACCACGCGCCCCGCTCCCATGACCGCCGGGTCCGCCGGGTCCGTCACGACCGCTGGATCCGCCACGACCGCAGGATCCGCCACGACCGCAGGATCCGCCAGGACCGCTGGGGCTCGGGCGCCCGGGGCTGTCGCCCCGACCTGGGACTGTCCCCTCCCTCGGGGCGGTTCCCTTCCCGGAGCAGATCCTTCCCGCCCCGAGACCGCCCCCGCCCGAGCCCGAGCCCCGGCTTCCGCCGCAAGCCCCACTTCCCTGCGCGAACCCCCACCACCTTCCCTACGCGAGCCCCGACCGCCTTCCTTGCGCCAGCCCCGATCGCCGCGTGGGCCCCGATCGCCGGCCCAGCTCCGCGCATCCGCCGCTCCCCACCACCCCCACCACCCCCACGGCCGTCCGCCCGGCACCTCGCTTACCGCTCCCCGCTCCCCCCTCCCCGCTCGCCACCCCCCGCTGCCGTCGGCCGTGCGGGTCTCTTGAGAACAGGCTCCATGAACGGACTACTCGACAACACCCTCATCGATCTCCGGTACTACCTGATCTATCTGCCGCTGGGCGTCCTCGGCCTCGTGCGATGGGGCTGCTGGCTGCTGCGCCGCGCGCCCGCCGCCCTGTACAAACCGGTCAAGAACGGCTTCCGACTCCCGATGAGCGTCGTCGTCCCGGTCTACCAGGAGGACCCCGCGATCTTCGCCCACGCGATCGAGTCCTGGCTGGCGAACGATGTCGAGGAGGTCATCCTCGTCATCGACGCGACCGATCAGGCGTGCCGGGACATCGCCTCGCGCTACCCGGTGACCGTCGTCGTCACCGACGTCCCCGGCAAGCGGGACGCCCTGGTGCGCGGCTGGGAGGCGGCGAGCACGGAGCTGGTCGCCCTCGTCGACTCCGACACCATCTGGGCCGACGACGTGGCCGCCGAGACCTGCATGCCCTTCGTCGATCCGAGGGTCGGCGGGGTGGGCACCCGGCAGAACGTCTACAACCCGAAGGGCTTCCTCCAGCGGGTCAACGACATGTTCCTCGACTACCGGTACTTCGACGAGAACGCCTCGCAGAGTGTGATGGGCCGGGCCGTCTCGTGTCTGTCCGGGCGTACCGCCGTCTACCGCAGGCAGCTGCTGCTGGAGATCTCCGACGACTTCATGGCGGAGACCTTCATGGGCGTCCCGTGCATGTCCGGCGACGACAAACGGCTGACCACCCTGATCCTGGAACGCGGGCATCTCGCCTTCATGCAGCGCTCGGCGCGGGTCTGGTCGACCTTCCCCGGCACGCTGCGGATCTTCCTCAAACAACGGCTGCGCTGGGCCCGCAACACCTGGCGGTCGGACCTGCGAGCGCTGTCCCGGCGCTGGGTCTGGCGCCATCCGTTCCTCGCCTTCACCATGATCGACAAAGGCGTGAGCAGCTTCACCCTGTTGCTCGCCCCGGCCTTCATGACCCTTGCCGTGATCCGCCAGGACTGGTTCTTCGTCGCCTGTCTGGCCGGCTGGTGGTGGGTCAGCCGGTCCATGAAGATCCTTCCCCATCTGGTCCGCAGGCCGTCCTCGTTCTTCCTCGTCCCCGGCTTCGTGCTGGTCTCCTTCGCCATGGCCGTGGTCAAGCTCGGCGCGCTCGCCACCATCCGCAAGCAGCGCTGGCTCACCCGTCAGGTCTCCGTGGAGAACGGCGTCGTCGTACGCACCAGCCATAGCGCGGCACAGCCGGCGGAAAGTGAGGCGACCGCGTGAAACCCACCACCGTCAGCAGGATGGCCAGGGCCGTGACCGTAGCCGTGACCGTGCTCTGTGCCCTGTCAGCCGTGTCCCCCGCGATGGCCGCGGACCCCGCGCAGTCCGACCTCGCCGCCTGGCAGCGCAACGGGAAACCGGACCGGCTCATCGTGATCCGGCCCGGTGTCGTGGACCTCGTCCACCACGGTGTCATCGAGGCCCGCCGTTCGCCCGGCACGGCAGATGTCCGGATGAGCTGGCTGGCCGCGAACGCCGGACCGGGGTGGATCACTCAGGACGGCGACGACCCGTCCACCGTACGGGTCGGGGCGGCCGTGCTGCTCACGCCCGGAACCACTCTGCGGATCGGACGGGTGACCAGGAAGGTGCTGTTCAGCGCGGGTGGCTCGGCGGCTTCGGGAACGTGGATACGCGGCAGCAGGGCGACTCTCGACATACGGGACACCACGCTCGCCGCGGCCGGCCCCCGGGGAGGCAGCCTTGCGGACGGCGCTCCCGTGCGCCCGTACATCTACATGGGGGCGGGCGGCCGGCTCGACATCAGTGACAGCACCGTCTCCGGTTTCGGGCTGTCGGGCCGGGCCGCCTCCCGGTTCTCCGGTGTCACCTGGGGGAAGGGCAGCACCGGTTCGGCCGTCCGCTCCACCTTTCAGGGCAACCGCACCGGCCTGCGGCTCGCCGGTTCCGTCGAGGTCCTGCTGAACGGCGTCACCGCCAAGGACTCCGTCGAGGACGGCTTCGTCCTGAACCGTGACACGGGCACCTCCGTCACCGGGCTCACCGCCCGCGGCAACGGCCGCAACGGCGTCACGGTCGGCGGAACCGACGGGCGAACGCTCTCGCGCGTCACCACCCGGGACAACGAAGGCGTCGGGATCCGGGCCACCCCGCAGCACGGCCTCAGCCTCGTCCGCGCCGACTCCGGATCCGACCGGGGCGGCGGAATACGGATGTTGTCCTGCGTGACCTGCACCGTCTCCGACGCGACGGTCCGGCACACGAAGACCGCGGTGTCCATCACCGGCCCCGGCAGCCGGGTGACCGTCGACAGGCCTCGGCTCGGCGGCGGCCGTACCGGAATCTCGCTCGGCAAGGACATCAGCTCGGCCACCGTCACGGGCGGCACGGTGGGCGACTTCGCACGGGGCGTCTCCGTGTCCGGTCCCCGGGTCACCGTTTCGGGGATCCGGATCGACGGTTCGCGCACCGGAATCTCCGTCGACGGCAAGGCACATGATGTCGCCCTGCGCGAAGTGACCATCACCGGCGGCCGGACCGGCGTGACGGCGGCGGCCACCACCACCGGAGTCTCACTGACCTCGGTACAAGTCAGGAACGCGTCCGGGAAGGGCCTGACGTCCGCCTCAACAGGGCTGCGGATCAAGGGTGGTTCGGTCTCCGGCGCGAGCACGGCCGTCGACCTCGGCGCCCCTGCCCGCCTCGACGGACTGACCATCACGGGCGCCCAGCGCGGGATACACCTCACCCGGACGGTCCGGGCGACCGGCACGGACCTGGACGTCCTGGCCGAGCGCAAGGGCATCGAAGCCGACCGTGGCTCCGTCATCGACATCACCGACTCCCGGGTCCGGGCGCCGCTGGCCATGGCCGGCGACGGGGAGATCGTGCGCCACGGCCGCACGGAGGTCACCCTGCCGCCGTTCCCCTGGCTCGGCTTCGCGGCCATCGTCGCGCTCCTCTCGGCGATCGGTCTGCAGACCGTCCATCAGGTACGCCATCGCCGCACCCCGCGCCCCAAGGTCGCGCGCCATGTCCGCAACACCGCCTGACAGTTGAGGCGGCCGGCGCCGTCCCCCGTGCCCGGCCCCCACCACTCCCCCGTGTCCGGCCACCACCATTCCCCATGTCAAGGACAGGAGCGGCAGCATGCGCAGAAGGCGACTCGTCGCGCTCAGTGTGACGGCAGCGGTCGTCCTGCTCGCCTCGTGCTCGGGTACGTCCCCGGAACACCGGGGTGACCACGGAAACGGAAAGGGCGGCCACAGCGCCGCGCCCGACCCGCCCGGTTCCCGTCCCGGCACCGGCCTGAGCGGTGACGCGGGCGGCGTGGAGCGGTTCTTCGGGCCCATGGTCCGGCCGGGGAACGGGGGCTCGTTCGGGCTGTCCCGGGCCGTGTTCCTGCCCCAGCGCGACAGCAGGCTGGGCCAGGTGGTGCGGGTCCGCTACCCGGCCCAGTCGGCGAGCCCCACGGTGTCCCGCGACTACCACCGGCCGCAGGGCGGCGCACAGCTCTACCTGCCGCTGAAGTCGGGGCCCGTGGACGCCCTCCATCTGCGGTACTACGTCCGCTTCCCGCGGGAGTTCGACTTCGTCAGGGGCGGAAAGCTGCCCGGCCTCTACGGCGGCACCGTCACCAGCGGCCGACGGATCCCCGACGGCGGCAACGGCCTGTCCACCCGCTACATGTGGCGTACCGGCGGCGCCGCCGAGGTGTACGCCTATCTGCCCACATCCGTCGAGCACGGCACCTCCCTGGGCCGGGGTTCGTGGCACTGGCCGACGGGCCGCTGGGTCTGCGTGGAGCAGGCCGTACGGCTCAACACCCCCGGCCGGTCCGACGGCACGATCGACGTGAGTCTGGACAACAAGCGCGTCCTGCACGCGGGCGGTCTGGAGTTCCGCACGACCGACCGGCTCGGCATCGACGGCGTGTTCTTCTCCACCTTCTTCGGCGGCAGCGACCCGAGCTGGGCGACACCACGCGCCCAGTACGCCGACTTCGCCGGATTCGCCGTCTCCACCCGCCCCATCGGCCCCGTCCGACCTGGCTAACTTGGCTGACCTCTCTGCTCCGTCCGACCTGGCCGCCCAGCCGGTCCCTCGGCCCCGTCCGACCGCTCGACGGAGCCGAACCACCCGCTCATCCACCCCCGGACACCCCGGAGACACCATGAACAGCACGCTCAAGCCCGCCCCGACCGGTCCGGACGCATCGCTGGTCCGTCAGGCGGTGATCCTCGCCGGCGGCCGGGCCAGCCGCCTCCGTCCGTACACCGACCGGGTTCCGAAAGCCCTGGTCGAGGTCGCCGGGCGCCCCATCTTCGAGCACCAGGCGCGCTGGCTGGCGGCCGAGGGCATCGAGGACGTCGTCGTCTCGTGCGGCTACCTGGCCGATGTCCTCAAGGAGTACGTCGCCTCTCACCGGCTGCCGCTGAGGGTGGAGGTCGTCGTCGAGGACGAACCCCTCGGCCGCGGCGGCGGGCTCAAGCACGCGGCACGCCATCTGCCGTATCCCGACGAGCGGTGGGTGGGACTGAACGGGGACATCCTGACCCGGTTCTCGCTGCGCGACCTGGCCCGGACCCACACCGAACGCTCCGCGCCGGCCACCGTGGCGGTCACCCCGCTCAAATCGCCGTACGGCGTCGTGGAGGTGAGCGGCGACGACCGGGTCGGCAGGTTCGTCGAGGCGCCGGTGCTGCCGCACTGGATCAACGCGGGCGTCTACCTCTTCGAACCCGAGGTGGCCGCGCTGCTGCCGGATCTCGGGGACCACGAGGACACCACCTTCCCGTCCCTCGCCGAGCAGGACCGGCTGACGGCCTACCGGATCAACGGCTACTGGCGAGGCGTCGACAACTCGAAGGACCTGAAGACCGCGTCCGCGGAGGTGGCGGCGTTCGGCTGGCTCACCACCGGTGAAGCCGCCTGACCGACCTCCCTGCCCGCCGCTCGTCCACCTCCGAAAGGCACCACATGACCGACTACTCCCGTCTGGTCAAGGCGTACGACATCCGCGGAGAAGTCCCCACCCAGCTCGATCCCGTGATCGCCGAACGGATCGGCGCCCTGTTCATACGGCTGACCAAGGCCCCGTGCGTGGTCGTGGCCCGGGACATGCGCGCCAGCTCACCCGAACTGGCCGCGGCCTTCGCCCTGGGCGCCAACTCCGCCGGAGCCGACGTGATCGACACCGGCCTCGGCTCGACCGACTACCTCTACTACGCCTCCGGCAGCCTGGACATGCCCGGTGCGATGATCACCGCCAGCCACAACCCGGCCCGGGACAACGGCATCAAACTCTGCCGGGCCGGAGCCTCCCCCGTCGGCGAGGGCACGGGTCTGGAGCTGATCAGGACGTGGCTGGAGACCGATGACCTGCCGGAACCCGTCCGCCATCCAGGCGTGACGGCCCGCCGTGATCTGCTCGGCAGCTACGCGGCCCACCTCAACTCACTCGTGAAGATCAAGGGTGACCGCCGGCTGAAGGTGGTCGTCGACGCCGCGAACGGCATGGCCGGGCACACCGTCCCCACCGTCCTGGCCGGCCTGCCGGTCGAACTGGTGCCGCTCTACTTCGAGTTGGACGGATCCTTCCCCCACCACGAGGCGAACCCGCTCGACCCGGCGAACCTCGTGAACCTCCGGGCGAAGGTGCGCGACAGCGGCGCCGACCTCGGGCTGGCCTTCGACGGTGACGCCGACCGCTGCTTCTTCGTCGACGAACGCGGCATCCCCGTCGACCCGTCGGCGATCGTCGGCCTGGTCGCGGCCCGGGAGCTGACCCGGCATCCCGGTGCCGCGATCGTGCACAACGTCATCACCTCCGCAGCCGCCGTAGAGATCATCCGCGAGTACGGCGGCCGACCGGTCCGCTCACGGGTCGGCCACTCCTTCATGAAGGCACGGATGGCCGAGTACGACGCGGTGTTCGGCGGCGAGCACTCCGGCCACTACTACTTCCGCGACTTCTGGCGGGCGGACACCGGAATGCTCACCGCTCTGCACGTCCTGGCGGCCCTCGGCGAGCAGCACCGGCCGCTGTCGGAACTGGTCGCCGAGTACACGCGCTACACGGCCTCCGGGGAGATCAACTCCGAGGTCAGGAACGCGGCGGCCACGCTGGACGAGGTCGAGGCCGCCTTCTGCGGCACCGGCACAGACGCGGTCGCCGTCGACCGCCTCGACGGCCTGACCGTGCGGCTGGGCGACGGCAGCTGGTTCAACCTCCGCCCGTCCAACACGGAACCTCTGCTACGGCTCAACGTGGAGGCCGCGGACAGCGCCGCGATGACCGAACTGCGCGACCGGGTACTCACGTTCATCCGCTGACCTGCCCACGCCAGGCCGGCCCGAGGCTGTTCCTGTCGTCAGCCGCCGGGCCGGCCCGGCAGGGCAGGTCACACCTCTCCAGGTGTGTCCCCGAGGGTGTTTCCCCACGCCAGTGGCTCATGGACATCCGGGACATCGTCGCGCATCACACTCGCCCCCGATGACCGACTCCACCCCTCAGGACGACGCCCGAGTCACCAACTCCGTTGCCAGTACCGCCTGTCGGCGCTCCAGCCCCCGGGACGTGGCCGGACGCCGGTCCGCGATCTCCGCCAGGAGGAGGTCTATCATCGCGCGGCCCATCTCCTCGATGGGCTGGCGGACGCTGGTGAGGGGCGGGTCCATGTGGCGGGCGATGGCCGAGTCGTCGTAGCCGACGAGCGCGACGTCGTCGGGGATGACGCGGCCCTCCTCGCGGAGCACCTGGCGGGCGCCCGCCGCCATGACGTCCGAGCCGGCGAAGACCGCGTCCACGTCGGGGCGGCGGGCCAACAACTCCTTCATCGCCCGGCGGCCGCCCTCCTCCGTGAAGTCGCCCGGCTGGATGAGGTGTTCGTCCACCTCGTGGCCCGCGTCGAGCAGCGCCTCGCGGTAGCCGTCGACGCGGCGCTGGGCGCCGTAGACGTCGAGGCGGCCGGTGATGTGCGCGATATGCGTGCGGCCCCGGGCCAACAGATGCTCCACCGCCGAGCGGGCGCCGCCGTAGTTGTCCGAGTCGACGGAGGTCAGGGTCTCCGCCGCCGACCTCGGGCCGCTGATCACCGCCGGGATTTCCAGTTGCGCCAGCAAGTCCGGCAGCGGGTCGTCCGCGTGGACCGAGACCAGCAGGACGCCGTCCACCCGGTGTGCCGCCAAGTACTGGGCCAGGCGCTGCCGTTCGCGGTCGCTGCCCGCGAAGATGAGCAGCAACTGCATCTCGGTTTCGGAGAGTTCGGCTCCTACGCCCTTGAGCATGTCCGAGAAGTACGGTTCCGCGAAGAAGCGGGTCTCGGGCTCGGGGACGACGAGGGCGATGGCGTCGGTGCGGTTCGCGGCGAGGGCGCGGGCGGCCGTGTTGGGGACGTAGCCGAGTTCGGCGACCGCCGCCTCCACGGCGGCGCGGGTCGCGTCGCTGACCCGCGGCGAACCGTTGATCACCCGGGAGACCGTGCCGCGGCCCACACCGGCGCGCGCCGCGACCTCCTCCAAGGTCGGCCGGCCGCCGCTCCGGCCCCGCGCTCCGTGGCTTGCCATTGGCTCCGCCTCCTGTCGACCCACCCGTTGGCCTGGAATGTAACAGTCCTGATCAGGGAAGAGGGGCGTGAGAAGCCCCGCCTCCGGCCGATTCCGTACCTCCCCCGGGGTTAGCTAACAGCCCGATAACTGAACGCATCTCTCCGCGTCCGCTCCCTTGACACCCCCGCGCGAACCGACGACCCTTCAACACATCACCGGTGGGAGCGCTCCCACGGTACCTGACACATACACATCCCGCACGTTCCCCGCCCGAGCCGCAGCGTGAACTAACGGGCCCAACAATGCAGTTGGCCGGGGGGTCGGCACGTCAGGCAACAGGAGGACGCAATGCGCACGAGTACCCGACGGTCCCATCGGCTGATGGCCCTCGCGGCCGTCGCCGCCCTGACCACAGGGGTGCTGGCCGGTTGCTCCAGCGACTCGGACGGCACTTCGTCGAACGCGAGCGACAGCGGCAAGGGCAAGACCACGCTGACCGTCGGTACCTTCGGCGTCTTCGGCTACAAGCAGGCCGGTCTGTACGACGAGTACATGAAGCTCCACCCGAACATCACCATCAAGGAGGACGTCACCACCCGTACCGACGTGTACTGGCCCAAGGTCCTCACCCGGCTCCAGGCCGGTGCCGGCACCGACGACATCCAGGCCATCGAGGTCGGCAACATCACCGAGGCCGTCCAGACGCAGGCCGCCAAGTTCGTCGACCTGGGCAAGGACGTCGACAAGTCGCAGTGGCTGCCCTGGAAGAACGCCCAGGCCACCACCAAGGACGGCAAGCAGATAGGCCTCGGCACCGACACCGGCCCGATGGCGATCTGCTACCGCAAGGACCTCTTCCAGAAGGCCGGTCTGCCCACCGACCGCACCCAGCTCGCCAATCTGTGGAAGGGCGACTGGTCGAAGTACGTCAACGTCGGCAAGGACTACATGAAGAAGGCGCCCAAGGGCACCAAGTTCGTGGACTCCGCGTCCTCCGTCTACAACGCGGCCATCGGCGGCGAGAGCCAGCGGTACTACGACAAGGACGGCAACGTCATCTGGGACAAGTCGACCGGTGTCAAGGCGGCCTGGAACGCGGCGATGGCGGTGGCGACCAGCAACATGTCGGCGAAGCTGAAGCAGTTCGACCCGACCTGGGACCAGGGCTTCGCCAACGCGAGCTTCGCGACGGTGGCCTGCCCCGCCTGGATGATGGGCTACATCCAGGAGAAGTCCGGCACCGCCGGCAGCGGCAAGTGGGACGTGGCGGCGGCGCCGACCGCGGCCAACTGGGGCGGTTCCTTCCTCGGTGTTCCCACGGCGTCCAAGCACCAGGCCGACGCCATCGCGCTGGCGAAGTGGCTGACCGCGCCCGAGCAGCAGGAGAAGGTCTTCGCCAAGCAGGCCAGCTTCCCGTCCACCCCGGCGGCGTACCCGAATCTGAAGCCGGCCGCGGCCACGACGGCCTACTTCTCGAACGCGCCGATCACACAGATCTTCTCCGACTCGGCGAAGACGATCCCGGTGCAGACCTTCGGCATCAAGGACCAGCCGATCGGTACCGCGATCACTGACGTCGGCATCCTCCAGGTGGAGCAGAAGGGCAAGACCCCGGCCCAGGGATGGAGCGCCGCCACCAAGGAGATCAAGGACGTGCTCGGGCAGTGAGCAGCTCCAAGCAGGCCCTCGCACACCCCGCGCCGGGCTCCGGCGCCGCGCCCGGCCACCAGCCGGGCGCGGCCCGCGGCGGTCGCGGTACGCCGGCGCCCGGCCCGAGTTCGTGGCGGAGCCGGCTGTACCGCTGGGACATGAAGGCGTCGCCGTACGCGTTCATCTCCCCCTTCTTCATCATCTTCGGGGCCTTCGGCCTCATCCCGCTGCTCTACACGGCCTGGTACTCGCTGCACAACGTGCAGTTGTCGTCGCTGGACCACAAGTCGTGGGCGGGGCTGGACAATTACCGGAACCTGTTGTCCTCGGACTTCTTCTGGAACGCCCTGAAGAACACGTTCACCATCGGTCTGATCTCCACCGTGCCGCAGCTGTTGATGGCGATCGGGATCGCGCATCTGCTCAACTACCGGCTGCGCGGCTCGACCGTGTGGCGGGTCGTGATGCTCACTCCGTACGCCACCTCGGTGGCCGCGGCGACCCTCGTCTTCACGCTGCTGTACTCGTGGGACGGCGGCATGGTCAACTGGCTGCTGCACTTCGTCGGCGTGGGTGCCATCAACTGGCGTGAGTCCACGTGGGGTTCGCAGTTCGCGGTGTCGTCGATCGTGATCTGGCGCTGGACCGGCTACAACGCGCTGATCTATCTGGCGGCCATGCAAGCAATCCCCGCCGACCTCTACGAGTCGGCGGCGATCGACGGCGCGAACCGCTGGCAGCAGTTCCGCCATGTGACGATCCCCCAGCTGCGCCCCACCATCCTCTTCACCGTGGTCGTCTCCACCATCGGCGCGACCCAGCTCTTCGGCGAGCCCCTGCTGTTCGGCGGGGTCAGCGGTTCGAAGGGCGGCTCCGAGCACCAGTACCAGACGCTCGGCCTGTACATGTACGACCAGGGCTGGATCATCGGCAACCTCGGCAAGGCGTCCGCGATCGCCTGGTCGATGTTCCTGATCCTGCTGATCGTCGCCGCGATCAACCTGCTGTTCACCCGACGGCTGAGGAAGTCCCAATGACCACAAGCGAATTGACACTCCCTCAGGATCGGGTGCCGGTACCGCCGGCCCGCGCCCCGCGCCGCCGGGTGATGGGCGCGGGCAAGCAGATGCACGCGGGTCCGCTGACCTACGTCGTCCTGGTCGTCTTCGCGCTGGTCTCGCTGGCCCCGCTGGTGTGGACGGCGATCGCGGCCTCGCGCACCAACACGCGGCTCGCCCAGACCCCGCCGCCGCTGTGGTTCGGCGGGAACCTGTTCAAGAACCTCCAGACGGCCTGGGACCAGGCCGGCATGGGCACCGCGATGTTCAACTCCACGGTCGTCGCGGGCACCATCACCATCGGCACGGTGCTGTTCTCGACCTTGGCGGGCTTCGCCTTCGCCAAGCTGAAGTTCAGGTTCTCCAGCACCCTGCTCCTCCTCACCATCGGCACGATGATGATCCCGCCCCAACTGGCCGTCGTACCCCTGTACTTGTGGATGGCGGACCTGCACTGGTCGAACCACCTCCAGACGGTGATCCTGCCAACTCTGGTCAGCGCCTTCGGCACGTTCTTCATGCGCCAGTACCTGGTCCAGGCCCTGCCGACCGAACTGATCGAGGCGGCGCGGGTGGACGGCGCGAGCAGCCTCCGGGTGGTCTGGCACGTGGTCTTCCCGGCCGCCCGCCCGGCCATGGCGGTCCTGGGTCTCCTGACCTTCGTGATGGCCTGGAACGACTTCCTCTGGCCGATCATCGCCCTCAACCAGCAGAACCCCACCGTCCAGGTCGCCCTGAACTCCCTGGGCACCGGCTACATCCCCGACCAGTCGGTGATCATGGCGGGCGCCCTGCTCGGCACGCTGCCGCTGCTGATCGCCTTCCTGCTCTTCGGCAAGCAGATCGTGGGCGGGATCATGCAGGGCGCGGTCAAGGGCTGACGCCCGATCCGGGGCCGGGCACAGCAGGCTCGGCCCCTTCCTCCTCCTACTCATTGGTCTCCACGACCCCTTATGGGAGCGCTTCCATGCCTGAGCCCGTGACCCCCGTGACCTTTCCTCCCGCCTTCCTCTGGGGCGCCGCGACCTCCGCGTACCAGATCGAGGGGGCGGTGCGGGAGGACGGCCGTACGCCCTCGATCTGGGACACCTTCAGTCATACGCCGGGCCGTACGGCCGGTGGTGAGCACGGTGACATCGCTGTCGACCACTACCACCGCTACCGCGACGACGTGGCGCTGATGGCGGACCTGGGCCTGACGGCGTACCGCTTCTCGGTCTCCTGGTCACGGGTGCAGCCGACCGGCCGGGGCCCGGCGGTCCAGGTGGGCCTGGACTTCTACCGCCGTCTGGTGGACGAGCTGCTGGCGGTCGGCATCAAGCCGGCCCTCACCCTCTACCACTGGGACCTGCCGCAGGAGTTGGAGGACGCGGGCGGCTGGCCGGAGCGCGACACGGCGTACCGGTTCGCCGAGTACGCGCAGATCGTGGGCGAGGCGCTGGGCGACCGGGTGGAGCAGTGGATCACGCTCAACGAGCCGTGGTGCAGCGCGTTCCTGGGCTACGGCTCGGGGGTGCACGCGCCGGGCCGCACGGACGCGGGCGCTTCGCTTCGCGCGGCCCATCACCTCAACCTGGCGCATGGGCTGGCCACTTCGGCACTGCGGTCCGCGATCCCGGCCCGCAACTCGATCGCGGTGAGCCTCAACTCGTCGGTGGTCAGGCCCGCTTCGCAGTCACCGGCGGATCTGGCGGCGGCCCGGAAGATCGACGATCTGGCCAACGGGGTGTTCCACGGTCCGATGCTGCACGGGGCGTATCCGCAGTCGCTGTTCGAGGCGACGAGGTCGATCACGGACTGGTCGTACGTCCTCGACAACGACCTGACGCTGATTCACCAGCCGCTGGACGCACTGGGGTTGAACTACTACACGCCCACGCTGGTGGAGGCGGCGGCCTCTGCTTCGGCAGGCCCGCGCGCCGACGGCCATGGCGCGAGCGCGCACTCCCCCTGGCCGGGCGCGGACGACGTGGCGTTCCTCCAGACCCCGGGCGAGCGCACGGAGATGGGCTGGACGATCGACCCGACGGGCCTGTACGACCTGATCGCGCGGTACACGAGGGAGGCCCCGGGCCTCCCGCTGTACGTCACGGAGAACGGCGCGGCCTACGACGACAAGCCGGACCCGGAGGGGCGGGTCCACGACCCCGAGCGGATCGCGTACCTGCACGGCCACCTGTCGGCCGTACGGCGGGCCATCGCGGACGGTGCGGACGTGCGCGGCTACTACCTCTGGTCCCTGATGGACAACTTCGAGTGGGCGTACGGCTACGAGAAGCGGTTCGGGGCGGTGTACGTGGACTACGCGACGCTGGCCCGGACCCCGAAGTCGAGCGCGCGGTGGTACGGGGAGGCGGCGCGGACGGGCGTACTGCCGACGGCGGGTGAAGCCTGACCGACGGGGGACTCCGGGGGACGGGGCGCGGCACGCCGAGGGGGCGTGCCGCGCCCCGGCGGGATACAGCAGGTCAGAGACTTCCCGCAGGCGCCGGCCACGGCGGACGCCGAGCAGTTGCAGCAGGTCCACGGCGCCCGCGGACCGCTGGCGCCACCCGGAATCGGCGCCGGAGTCACACGAGTCACGCGACTCGCTGAGCCTGATCCAGCACGTCATGTACGCCCTTTGAGAGGACCCGCCATGCCCCACCTCGTCTGGCAGAAGTCGTCGTTCAGCACAGGCGGCGAGGGCGAGTGCGTGGAACTGGCGGCAGCGGCGACCGGCGCCCACATCCACCTCCGCGAGAGCGACCACCCCCACCACATAGCCGCGATCCCGCCCCACACCCTCGCCGCTCTCCTCCACGCGGTGAAGTCCCTGCCTCCCTTGCCAAGCTATAAATAAAGTGATTCATTCGCTATGCAAGTGAATGGATACACGTCAAGCGTGGGGAGCTGTCCGTGGCCGCTGTCACCCTGGGCAAGGAGCCGATCACCGTCGAACAGTTCGTCGCGGTCGCCCGCCACGGCGCCCGGGTCGAGTTCGACGCGACCTACGTCGACCGCGTGCGCAAGTCCCGCGCACTGGTCGAACGCTTCCTCGCCGAGAACCGCCTCGTCTACGGCGTCACCACCGGCTTCGGCGACAACGTCACGGAGGTCATCGACCCGGCGGACGCGGAGCAGCTCCAGCGCAACATCGTCCGCTCACACGCCGTGTCCGTCGGCGAGCCGCTGCCCACCGAGATCGTCCGCGCCATCGCTCTCATGGAACTGGTCGGCCTCGGCGAGGGCTACTCCGGCATCCGCTTCGAGACCCTGGAACTGATCCGGCGCATGCTCAACGCCGGCGTCACCCCGCACGTCCCCGGCGAGGGCTCCGTCGGCTATCTGGCCCCCGAGGCCCACATGGCCCTCGTACTCCTGGGAGAGGGCAGGGCGTCGTACGGCGGCCAACTGCTCCCCGGCGCCGAGGCGTTGGCCCGGATCGGGGAGCAACCGACCCGGCTCGCCTGCAAGGAGGGACTGTCGCTGACGAACGGGACGCACTCCGTCACCGCGATAGCCGTCCTCGCCGCCCATGACGCCGGCGTCGCGGCAACCACCGCCGACATCGCCGCGAGCCTGTCGGTACAGGCCCTCAAGGGCACGGTCCGCGCCTACGACGCCCGGTTGCAGGAGCGTAAACGGCACCCCGAGCAGGCCGCGGTAGCCGAGAACCTACGGCGACTCACCGCATCCAGCGCGATCAGCGCCGAGTTCCTCGACCACCGGCTCCAGGACAGCCTCTCCCTGCGCGCCGTCCCGCAGATCCACGGCGGCGCGAAGCGGGCGCTCGCACAGGCCCGGGAGGTCATCGTCGAGGAACTGCACTCCGTGGGCGACAACCCGGTCATCCACCCCGAGGGCGAGGACGGGGTAGCCCTGAGCGGCGCGAACTGCGACAGCACCTACGTCGGCATCCAGGCCGACACCATGGCCAACGCGATGACGGTCCTGGCCAAGGTCTCCGAACGCCGCACCGACCGCATGGTGAACAGCAACTTCAGCGAGCTGCCCGCCTTCCTGGCGCCCAAGCCCGGCCTCAACAGCGGCTACATGATCGCCCAGTACACGGCCGCCGCGCTGACGATGGAGTTGCGGGGCCTGGCAGTCCCCGCGTCCGCCGACAACGTCACCACCTCGGCCAATCAGGAAGACGCGGTCAGCAACGGCTACTTGGCCGCCCTGAAGGCCTACCGCGCGGCCCGCAAACTCGCCTACGTCATCGCGATCGAGCTGATGTGCGCGACGCAGGCCCTCGACCTGCTCGCGCCGCTCTCGCCCTCCCCGGCGGCGGAGGCGCTACGGGCGAGGATCCGGGAAGCCGTCCCGACCGTTGACGAGGACCGGGTCTTCCACGCCGACATCGAGCACATCGCCGAACTGGTGCGGAGCGGGGAGACGGTGCGGGTGGTCGAGGACGTGGTCGGCCCACTGCACAACTGAGGCAGCCCGCCGCCATTCACAGCCACCCCTCAGACCCCGCGCAGCAACCTCTCAGCCCCAAGTCGTCCAATCCCTGTGTACGGGGTGATTCGATCCCGGCGCGGACGGGAGGACGTCGTGTTTTTCTTCGTGTTGGTGCTGCTGGCCCTGGTCGTCGGCGGTGCGGTCGCCTACGGCAAGCGGCAGGCGGGCGGCGGGAGTTCACGGTCGGGAGCCGGGAGCGCGCAGCAGGTCTACGACGCCGACGCGGGCGCCGAGGCCACCCGCTGGGTGGAGCGGCTCGGCGGGAGTCTGTCCACGCTGGATGCGGATGGGAACACGGCCGCCCGGCAGGCCCTCGCCGACGCCGCCGAGCGGCACCGTGCCGCCGAGGGGCAACTCGCCACCGCCTACTCCCCCATGCAGTACGGGCTGGTGACGCAGACCGCCATCGAGGGGCTGCACCACATCAGGACCGCCCGTGGCGCGCTGGGCCTCGACCCGGGGCCCGAGTTGCCCGCGCAGGGTACCGGCGGGCAGGTCACGGTCGGCGGACAGACGTACACGGCCTCGGCACGGCCCGGCGCGAACACGCCGTACTACTACCCCGGCGGGGTCGTCAACGGCCTTTCCATGGCCGGGGGTTGGTACAGCACCCATGGTGGAAGACGGCCCTCGTCGCGGGCGCCGCGGGAGTCGGCGGCATGCTGCTCGCGGACGCGCTCTTCGACGGCTTCCACCATCACGGGCCGGGCGGAGGGATGTTCGGCGGGATGGACGGGCGGGGCGTGCAGGGTCGGAGACGCCGATCAGTTGTCACTCGTAGCCGAGATTTTCCTCGGAGTGCAGGCGCCACCCGTCGGACCGCTTGACCAGGACGAAGGCGGTGCGCTCAGAAGCGTCGTAGTACCCGGAATCCGGGTCGTGGCCACATAGGAACCGGAGCGCCTCGACCCGCGCCCTGTCCGGGGTCTCACTGACGACGGTCACCTGTTCCAGTGTGGACTCCGCGCCGAATACATCGGTCTTGCCGCCGTCGTTCGCCTTGGCGTACTCGACGCAAAAGTCAGCAGGGCTCCGGTAGAGCATCTGAACCTCTTGGGTGCGGGTTGCGGCCAGTTCGTACGAGCATGAGGCTTTGTCGTCGCTCACGGAAGTGACCGTCCGTTCTGCTCCCGGACCACCACCACACCGCCCGGCGGAACACTCACCGAGCCGCCCAACACCCGCTCCCCGGAGAGCAGTTCGACCGCGTCCTCCGCGACCCGCACCTCCGCACCCCGCCCCGCGTGGTCGATGAGGAACAGATAGTCCGCGTCCGCGCCGCGCCGCAGTACCGCCTCCACGCCCTCCGGCGTCACCCGTACCGGCTCCACTCCCGCCTCGCGGCGGATGAGGTCCAGGAGGCCTGCGAGGGTCGCCGGGTCGGGGTGCGTGGCCAGGTACCAGGTCGTGCCCGTGCCGTACGCGTTCCGCGTCACCGCCGGGACACCGGCCAGCGGACCCTCCGTGTACGACGTCACCGCCTCGGCGCCGCCCGTCAGTGCCACCCGCTCCGACCACAGGGACGCCGTACCACCACCGCTCAGCCCCAGCGACTCGCCCGGCAGGAGTGGGAACAACTCGTCCGACCGCACGCCCAGCGTCTCCCGCAACGCCCCGGGGTAACCCCCCAGCCGCACATGGCAGTTCTCGTCCACGGCCCCGCTGTGGAAGCCCACCGCGAGCGTGCCGCCAGACGACGCGAAGCCGGAGAGGTTGGCCGCGCCTGCGTCGTCCACCAGGTACAGGCTGGGGGCCAGGACCAGGCGGTACGGCGACAGGTCCGCGTCCGGGCGGACGAAGTCCACCGCGATACCCGATCGCCACAACGGCTCGTACCAGGAGCGGACTTGGTCCAGGTAGCGGACCTCCTCGCTGGGCTGGGACGGGAGTTCCAGGGCCCAGCGGGCGTTCCAGTCCCACACCACCGCGACCGACGCCTTGCCCGTGCTGCCCCGCACCTCCGCCAACGCCCGCAGGTCCGCGCCCAGTTGGACCACGTCCCGCCAGATCGCGCTGTCCGTCCCCGCGTGCGGCAGCATCGCCGAGTGCCACTGTTCGGCGCCCGCCTTCGCCGCCCGCCACTGGAAGTAGGCGATGCCGTCCGCGCCGTGCGCGACATGGGCGAGCGCGTTGCGTCTCAACTCACCTGGGTTCTTCGCCCTGTTGACCGGCTGCCAGTTCACCGCGCCGGTCGAGTGCTCCATCAGCAGCCAGGGCCGGCCGCCCGCCAGCGAGCGGACCAGGTCGCCGCTCATCGCGATGTCGATCTCCGACTCCGGGTCCGTGGAGCGGAGGTAGTGGTCGTTCGACACCACGTCCAACTCCGGTGCCCAGCGCCAGTAGTCCAGCGCGTCGAAGTTGAACATCACCATGAAGTTGGTGGTGGCGGGGATCGTCGGGGCCGACTCCCGCAGTACGTCCCGTTCCGCCTTGTACAGCGACAGGAGCGCGTCGCTGCAGAAGCGGCGCCAGTCCAGCTGGTGGGCCGGGTTCGGGACCGCGCCCGTCGCGCGCGGGGGCAGGACCTCCGCCCAGTCGTAGTACCACTGGCTCCAGAAGGCCGTGCCCCAGGCGTCGTTCAGCGCCGGCAGGCTGTCGCCGTACTTCGCGCGCAGCCACACCCGGAACGCCTCGGCGCTCTCGTCGCAGTAGCAGGCCGGGTTGTGGCAGCCGTACTCGTTGTGGATGTGCCACATCGCGACCGCCGGGTGGGCGGCGTAGCGGCGGGCCAGTTCGCCCGCGATGCGCAGGGCCGCCGTACGGTACGCGGGGCTTGAGGGGCAGAACGTCTGGCGGCTGCCGTACGACAGTCTCCGGCCGTCCCGGTCCACCGGCAGCGCCTCCGGGTGGGCGCGGAAGAACCAGGCCGGGGGTGCCGCCGTCGGGGTCGCCAGGTCGGCCTTGATGCCGTGCTGTTGGAGCAGGCCCAGGACCTTGTCCAGGAGGGTGAAGTCGTAGACGCCCTCGGCCGGTTCCAGCAGTGCCCACGAGAAGATGCCGACGCTGACCATGGTCACCCCGGCCTCGCGCATCAGGCGCATGTCCTCGGCCCAGACCTCCTCGGGCCACTGCTCGGGGTTGTAGTCGCCGCCGTATGCGATGGTCATCGTGCAACTCCCGTCAACAGGCGGCGAGTTGTCGCCACGCCCCATTGGTCGAGCGACAGCAGGCGGTCGCTCGACGCCATCAGGCCGCCGGTGGCCTCCACATGGGCCGCCCAGCGTTCGCGGGTCTCCACGGCCGGGCGGGCCATCAGGCAGTCGGGGTCGTTGGTCCAGAGGCGGCCGTGCTGCCACTGGCGGGCGAATCCCGTGAACTCGGCGGAATCCTGGCCGGGTTGGGAGTAGTCGTCGGCCTCGGGGCGGCGGTGCGGTGCCGTGTCGGGGCTGATCCGCATCGCGTCGAACAGGCCGAGGGAGGGGAGGATCGGCGCGCCGCACCCCAGCAGGTAGGCGTCCGGGCCGATCGCCTCGCGGATCAGCGCGATCCCGGCCCGGTAGGCCTCGATGGCGTCAACTCCCTTGTGGCGTAGGCCGTCCAGGGCGCCGGCGTAGAGGAAGTCGGCCTTGAAGTAGTCGTAGCCCTCGGTGCGGAGGGTGGCGTAGACCTCGGTCAGGTACGCCGCCGCGCCGGGGTGGGTGGGGTCCAGGACGCAGAGGTCGTGGCCCCAGTTGCGGCCGGCGTGGGCGAAGCCGCCCGCCGGGTCGCGCACCAGCCACTCGGGGTGTTCGGCGGCCAGGTCGCTCGCAGGGTCCACCAGGAAGGGGGCCGTCCAGATACCCGCCCTGCGGCCACGCGCGCGGATCGTGTCGGCTGTGCCGGCCCGTGAGCGGAAGCGGCCGGACAGGGTCAGCCAGTCGCCCAGGGCCCTCTGGTAGCCGTCGTCGATCTGGACGACGTCTATCGGGAGGTCGAGGGTGTCCATCGCGCGGAGGTTCTCGTGGATGTCGTCCTCGGTGACGGCGGTGAAGTACTCGTACCAGGAGCACCAGACCGTGGGCGCGGGGCGGGGGGACGGCAGGGCCAGGCTGTCGGCCCAGTCCCCCAGCACGGACTGGATGGTGGTGCCCGTCCACTCCTTCACCGGGCCGTCGGCGGCGATCTCCGCCACCCCCTCCCGTACCGACAGCCGGATCGACGGGACCGATCCGGTGGGGTCGACCGCCGCCCACAGGCGGGCCGGTGAGCCGTCGCCGGGGTCGAGGGCGAGCAGACCCTCGCCCTGGAAGACTTCGGCGGGGACGGTGGCGCCTGGGCGGTAGCACACCGTCGCCCAGTTGGCGTTGGCCGGCCGGTACGGCCTCGCGCCCAAGGAGTAGGCGCCGCTCGGGCTCCAGGACTGCCAGCCCTCCTCGTGGACCCGGGCGGTGCGCGGATTCACGGGGACGGAGGCGAGCGCGGTGAAGGGGTGGTCGTGCACGGTGGTTCTCTTTCAAGGGGAAGGGCGTCAGCCCTTGTTGGCGCCCAGCGTGAGACCGCTGACGAACTGGCGCTGGAGCGCGAAGTACACGATCAGGGTCGGGATCGCGGTGAGCAGGGCGCCGGCCGCGACCAGGTTGGGGTCGGTGAAGTACTGGCCGGAGAGGTTGTTCAGGGCGGAGGTGATCGGCATGTTCTCGCCGGTCGAGATCAGCACGATCGCCCAGAAGAAGTCGTTGTAGATCCAGATGGAGAGCAGGGTGGCCAGGGCCGCCATCGCCGGCTTGCACAGCGGCAGCACGATCTGCCAGTACTGGCGCCACACGGACGCGCCGTCCACCAGGGCCGCCTCGGTCAGCTCGGTCGGCAGCATCCGCATGTAGTTGCTGAGCACGAAGGCGCAGAAGCCGGACTGGAACGCCACATGGATGAGGACGAGGCCCAGCGCGGAGTCGTAGAGCTTGCCGCTCATCGTGATGCCCGGCAGGTCGATCAGCAGGTACAGGCGGTACAGCGGGGTGATGATGACCTGCTGCGGCAGCAGGTTGCCGGCCGTGAAGACCAGCAGCAGGGCGATGTTGAAGCGGAAGTCGAACCGGCTGACGTAGAACGCGACCATCGACGCCAGCAGCAGCGTGAGCAGCACGGCCGGGACCGCGATGATCAGTGTGTTGACGAAGTAGTGCGTCATGTCGGACTGCTGGAACGCGTTCTTGAAGTTGTCGAAGTTCAGCGTGTCCGGCCAGGAGACGTAACCCTTGTTGCTGGTCTCCGCGTACGGGCGCAGGGCCGCGTAGACTGCCCACAGCAGCGGGGCGAGCCAGGCCAGCGAGGTGACGACGAGGAACGTGTGCAGCAGGACCCGGGCGGGGCGGAGCGGGGTGCGCTGCTTCACGCCGAGCGCGGCGGTGGTGGTGGTCATGCGCGCCGCTCCTTCCGGAAGGTCGCGATCAGGTACGGAATGATGACCGCGAGGGAGATGACCAGCAGGACGACGGCGATCGCCGACCCGTAACCGATCCGGCTGGACTCGCCGATGATGTTGTTGGTGATCAGGATCGACAGCAGCTCGGTGCCCTGGGCGCCCTTGTTGAAGACGAAGACCAGGTCGAAGGCGCGCAGCGACTCGATGATCGTGACGACCAGGACGACCGTGTTGGTGGGGCGCAGCGTCGGGAAGATGACGTTCTTGAACGTCTGCCACTCGTTCGCGCCGTCCAGTGCGGAGGCTTCCCGCAGGGACGGGTCGACGCCCTTCAGACCGGCCAGGTAAAGGATCATCATGTAGCCGGCGTGCCGCCAGGAGGCGGCGATCAGGACGGCCCACAGGTTGAGCTTGGGGTCGCCGATCCAGTCGATGTAGTGGCCTGGCTTGTTGGCCCCGATGAGGCTGTTGATCAGGCCGGTGTCCGGGTTGTAGATCAGCTGCCAGACAAATCCGGTGACCGCCAGCGACATCACGACCGGCAGGAAGAACGCGGTCTGGTAGACGCGGCTGAAGCGGATCTTCTTGTCCAGCTGCACGGCCAGGAACAGGCCGAAGGGCGTCGGCAGCAGGATGAGCACGACGAACCAGATGATGTTGTGCTCAAGGGCGGGCCAGAACTGCGGGTTGTCGGCGAACAACTGGCGGAAGTTGTCCAGCCCGACCCACTTGATCGAGCCGAAGCCGATGCCGTCCCAGCTGGTGAAGGCCAGGGCGATCGAGGCGAGGGCGGTGACCCAGACAAGGGCCACGTGCAGGACCGTCGGCACGCCCGCCATGAAGGCGAGCGTGATGCGGTCACGGCGGGTCAGCAGGCGCTTGGCGCCCTTCGGGACCCGCTTCTTGGCAGGCGCGGGGCCCGGAGGCGGAACGGCTTCCGCCTCCGGGCTCGTCGTAGTCGTCTCGGAGATCATGAGGAGGCGAAGATCGTCTTCTTCTGGCGCTCGATCGAGGACAGCAGACTGTCGACGCCCTTGGGGTTCTGGAGGAACTTCTGCAGTCCGGGCTGCATCACCGTCGAGGTGAAGTCCGGACGGGAATCACGGTCCATGAACTGGGTGAGGCTCTTGGCGGCGCCGATCATGTCGAACGCCTTCTTCTGCAGCGGCGAGTACGCGGCGGTGGAGGCCTTGCTGGAGGCGGCCACCACGCTCGGGTCGGTCTTGAGGTACAGCTCCTCGGCCGCCGGGCTGCCCAGGTACTCCATGAGCTTCACGACACCGTCGTGGTTCTTCGGGGCCTTGCTGACCATGAAGCCGTCGGTGGGCGCCTCGACGGTGTCCTGGCCGTACGCGGAGTTGATCTCCGGGAAGGCGAAGAAGTCGAGGTCGTCGAGGTCGGCCTTGTTGGTGAACTGCTGCGCCACGAAGGAGCCCAGCAGGTACATGCCGGACTTCTTCGACACGATGCCCTGTGCCGCGTCCTGCCAGGTGCGGCCCATGAAGCCCTCCTGGTGGTACGGGAGCAGCTCGGACCAGTGGTCGAAGACCGCCTTGACCTTGGGGTCGGTCCACGACTCGGTGCCCGCCATCAGCGCCTTGTGGAAGTCGTAGCCGTTGAGGCGGAAGTTGATCTGGTCGAAGGTGCCCATCGCCGGCCACTGGTCCTTGTCGCCGAAGGCGATCGGGACCAGGCCGTCCTTCTTCATCTGCTTGCAGAGGGCGACCAGCTGGTCCCAGGTGGTCGGGACGGTGTAGCCCTTCGCCGTGAAGACGCTCTTGCGGTAGAAGATCGCCCACGGGTACGTGGTCAGCGGCACGAAGTAGTACTTGCCGTCCTCGCCCTTGCTGAGCTTCTTCATGGCGTCGGGGAAGTTGTCCCCGATCTTCGCCCACACGTCGTCGATCGGGGTGGCGAGCTTCTTGGCCGCGAAGAACTGCATCCGGTACCCGGCGAACCAGTTGAACACGTCGTCCGGCGTGCCCTGGAGGTAGGAGTTGATCTGCTCCTGGAAGGTGTTGTGGTCCTTCGTGTTGACCTTGACGGTAATGCCGGAGGTCTTCTTGAAGTCCGCGTAGACGCTCGCGAACGCCTTCTTCGGCACGGCGTCGGACGCGTTGGAACCGAGCGTGACGGTCTTCGAGTCGGACGAGCCGGTGCTGCTGCCACAGGCGCTCAGCAGGGGTATACCGGCTCCGAGCACGGCGGCGCCGCCTATGCCGCGCAGGACGGAACGGCGGCTCGCGGCGGGGAGGGAGAAGTCGGGCATGTACGGCTCCTGACGGACAGGGTTCGGCCGGAATGCGCCATGCCCCAGGTCGTCGTAACCGACCAGAAACCAACGCGACCAAACACGGTGGCGTAATAACAGTCCCATGTCTGGTCATGCGTCAACACCCGCCGCCTTCATTTGTCGAAACGTAATCGACACGCACGAGCAAGAGAAGCGGACGTACAGCCGAGTGGCCATACGTCCGCTACGGGGCGACTGGGGCCGCGGGAGCCGCGAGGGGCTCCCGGGGCACGTGGGGCGACTACTGCAAGGCGGAGAAGGCCTTGGAGAAGGCGGACGGGGCCTGCGCGATCGAACTGCAGGTCGCGTCGGCGGTGGGCTTGACCCCGCCTGCGCACTGCTTGTCGCGGGTCGCGGACCACATCGAGATACCGCCGAGCCCCTTCGCCTTGGCGAAAGCGACGAGCTGGGTCGCGTCGTCGACCTTGAAGACCTCCGATGACACGTCATTCACGCCGATCATCGGAGTGACAGAAACCGCTTTCCATGCAGCGCTTTCAGAGAGCCCGAGAACACTCTTGACTTGGGCCTGAGTAGCGGTAGCCGCTTGCTCTGAGTACGTTCCCATATCTCCGCTGTAGGCCGGTCCGTAGTCCATCGCCATGATGTTGACCGTGCCGATTTTCACGCCGTTGGACGTGGCGTTGGAGAGCAGGTTCACACCGTCCTGGGTGAGGCCCTCGGGCATCACCGGGAGGGTGTAGGAGACGTCCAGGTTCGGGTGCTGCTGCTGGAGCTTGGCTATCGCCTGGGCGCGGATCGTGTTCGCCGCCGTGTTGGGCAGCGCGCCGCCCTCGATGTCGAAGTCGACCTTGGTGAGGCCATACGCGTCCACGACCTTGCCGTAGGCCGTCGCCAGCGCGCTCGCCGAACCGCACGTCGTCGCCAGCTCGGAGCCGGACGCACCGCCGAAGGAGACCCGCACGTCGCCGCCCTTGGCACGCAGCGCGCCGATCTGGGAGGCCACGCCGTCGCTCGCGAGGTCCGTCACCCCACCCCACTTGGGGGTGCAGCCGCCGCCGTCGGTGATGAAGGCGAGGTTGTAGTTCTTCACGCCGGTCGCGGTGACGTTCCCGAGCAGGTCGAAGGCCGGGTAGAGGGAGGTGTCGACGTAGGGGGCGAAGCCTCCGGCGGCCGTCGTGCCGGTGCTTTGAGACGGCGAGGCGGTGGGGGTCGGCGTGGGAGTGGGGGTCGGCTTGGCGGTGGCGGTGGGCGTGGCGGTCGGTGTGGGCGTCGGCGACGAGGCCGTCGGGCGGCCGGTCGGCTCGGGGGTCGCGGTGCCGTCGGCCGAACACTTGGCGTTGTCGATGAGACAACTCGTCGGCTGGCCCGTGCCGTTGACCACGAAGCCGACTGTGACCGACTCGCCGGCCGCGAGCCCGTCCGTGTCCCACTTCGGCGGCTTCACGGTGACGTGCTGCCCGCTCGCACTCGACTCGGCGTTCCACAGCGAGCTCAGCTTCGAACCGGACGGCAGGTCGAACTCCAGCGTCCAGTCCTTCTTCGTGGCGCCGGTGGTGTTCGTGACGACGTACTGCGCGGTGTACCCCGTCGACCACTCGCTGGTCCTGGTGTAGGCCGCGCCGACGCTCGCCGCCTGGGCCACGCCGGTCAGCAGGATCGCGCCGCCGCCGACCACCGCCGCGGCGACCGCTCCGCCGATCACCTTGTTCCTGTTGCTGATCCTGCGCCGGTGGGTGCTCATCGCGTGCCTGCTTTCGCTGTCCGCCTGGGGGGTGGGTGCGGCAGCACGCTAGCGATCCGGAATCGGGCAAAGCGCCTGATCCGGGCGGGGGTTGGCGATCTTAGGGCGCGCTTAAGGGAGGGATCGGGAACGGTTAAAGGTAGAGACCAATCTCCCGCGCCGGCGCCGTCGTACGGCCCCTCGATGCCCCTTGCGCTCCGGCTCGCGCCCGTCCAGCTGGATCCAGATCCGCACCTCCGTGCCGCCGAGCATCGAGGAGCCGATGCGGACGTCCCCGCCCGTCGACTCGGCAAGCCTGCGCACGATGTCCAGGCCGAGCCCGGTCGACCCGTCGCTGCCGGAGCCGCGCCCGCGGGCCATCGCCGCCTCGGGGTCGCGTATGCCGGAGCCCGCGTCCGAGACGAGCATGATCACCGCGTCCTCGCTGTTGTGCACGTCGACCGCGAAGGCCGTGCCCTCGGGCGTGTGCCGGAACACATTGCCCAGCAGGGCGTCGAGGGCGGCGACCAGGTCGGCGCGGGCCACGGGTATCCGCACCGGCCGCTCCACCCCGGCCACCCGCACCTTGCGGCCCTCGTCCTCGGCGAGCGCGGACCAGAACCGCATCCGCTCGCGCACCACCTCGGCCGCGTCGCACCCGGCGCCGGGCCCGGCCGCCACGGTCTGCGGCTTGGCCTCCCGCGCGGTCCGGATGATCGTGTCGACCTCCCGCTCCAGCTGCGCGACGGCGGTCCGCGTCTGCTCGGCGGCCGGACCGTCCCCTAGCGACGCCGCGTTGAGCCGCAGCACGGTGAGCGGCGTGCGGAGGCGGTGCGACAGATCGGCCGCCAACTCCCTTTCGTTCGCCAGCAGTTGTACGACCTGGTCGGCCATGGAGTTGAACGCGACTGCCGCCAGCCGCAGTTCGGTCGGCCCCTCCTCGGGCACCCGCGCCCCCAGCTTTCCCTCTCCCAGTTCGTGCGCGCCCTCGACCAGGCGCTGCGCGGGCTGCACCATCCGTACGCCCAGCCGGTCGGCGACCGCTACGGAACCGACGATCAGCGCGATGCCGACCCCGGCGAGCACCGCCCAGGCCGTACCGACGCCGTTGCTGACCTCCGACTCCGGGACGAACACCTCGACGACGGATATCTCGCCGGAGTTGAGCGCGACCGGCTGCAGCAGGGTGGAGCCGCCGGGCACCTCGGTGGTGGAGGCGCGGCCCAACTTCCTTACGGTCGCGATGTCCTTGCCTGCGGCGCGCTGCCGCCCGATGTCGAGGGCGGCTTTCCCCTCCCCCGCCGGTATGTGGACGGCCATCCCGGAGTCCGTGCCCGCCGAGGCGACGACCTTCTCCAGCTGGTCCCGGTCGGTGGTGATGGACAGCGCGGGAGCGACGGCGGCTGCCTCCCGCTCCGCGTTCGAGAAGGCGCGGTCGCGGGCCATCTCCTTGATGACCAGGCCCAGCGGCACCGCGAAGGCGACGACGACCATCGCCGCGATCGCCAGACAGACCCTGACCAGTGCCCACCTCATCGCAGCGGCTCCGCTCCCGGTGGCTCCAGCTTCACGCCGACACCCCGCAGGGTGTGCAGATAACGCGGCCGGGCCGCCGTCTCCCCCAACTTCCGGCGCAGCCAGGACAGATGGACGTCGATGGTCTGGTCGTCGCCGTAGGACTGCTGCCACACCTCGGCGAGGAGTTCCTTGCGCGGGACGACCACACCGGGCCGGCCGGCCAGGAAGGCGAGGAGGTCGAACTCGCGGCGGGTGAGGTCGAGTCGGACGCCGTCCAGGTCGGCCTGGCGGCGCAGCGGGTCGACAGTGAGACCGCCGACGCGGAGGACCGAGGACGAGGGTGCCTCGCCGGTGGCGGCACGGGAGCGTCGTAGAACAGCGGACATGCGGGCGGACAGATGGTCGACCGAGAAGGGCTTGGTGAGGTAGTCGTCCGCGCCCGCGTTCAACAGGCGGACGATCTCCGTCTCGTCGTCCCGCGCGGTGGCGATGATCACAGGGACATCCGTGATCCCGCGCAGCATCTTCAGGGCCTCGGACCCGTCCAGGTCGGGCAGTCCGAGGTCCAGGATGACCACGTCGAAACGGAAATGGGCGACCTCGCGCAGCGCCTCAAGTGCCGTACCGACACTGCGCACCGTGTGTGCGGCGTCGGTCAGATGCCGGATGAGGGCCGAGCGTACGAACTGGTCGTCCTCGACCACGAGCACACTTGCCATGCGCCGCACCGTACGCCATGCGGGCGACCCGCATCCGGGCCTGTGGACAACTCCCGCCCGTGGACAAAGCCATGGCCATCGCCGCGACACCCGTGGGGCGCGTGAGGCAGTATGGCCGCGATGCCCAGAGGACTCGTCAACGGATTCATGCACGTGCTGGCCTGGTCGCTCGCCACCGGCGCGGCGGTCACGCTGTCCTGGTGGGGCGTCCACACGGTCATGACGGGCACGGCCTACGACCCGCCGCGCGCCCTGCCCATCACGGCGGCCGGCGCGACCGCGCAGGAGGCGACACCGCCCGCCGAACCGACGGTTCGGGCCGAATCGGTCCCGAGCCCGTCGAGCACCCCGACACCGACCCGCAGCCCGAGCCCGACCCCCACGGAGACGGCTACGGCGAGCCCGTCCCCCTCCGTCTCCACCTCCGGCCAGGTCAAGAGCTACGACACCGACGGCGGGCGGGTGGTGCTCGAACTCGACTTCGCGCCGGCCTATGTGTCGCTCGTGTCGGCCACACCGGGTACGGGCTGGTCGATGCAGGTGTGGAAGACGGACTCGTGGCTCCGGGTGGAGTTCACCAAGGGCACGGGCAAGGTGTCGGTGATCTGTACGTGGCACGACGGGGCGCCGCGGGTGGATGTGGGGAACTACTAGCGCCCGGGCGGCCCGGGCCAGACGGACCAGAAAGTGAAAGCCAACTACATATTGACAGTTGACTCCCATTTGGAAGTAGCCTCTCATTAGGTTGCTACCTTCTGGGAGGTCCGCATGTCCGCACCGCCCCCTCTGTCCTCGTCCCCCCGCCGCTGGCTCGCGCTCGCCGCGCTCACCCTGAGCGTGCTGATCGTCGGCCTCGACGGGACCGTCATCAACGTCGCCCTGCCGACCATCGCGGGCCAACTCCACGCCGACAGCGCCCAGTTGCAGTGGATCGGCGGCGGCTATCTGCTGACCCTGTCCGTGGCGATGCTCCCGGTCGGCCTGCTGGGCGACCGCTACGGCCACAAACGCCTGCTGCTCTCCGGCATCGCGCTCTTCGGACTCGCCTCGCTCGGCGGGGCGCTGGCCTCCTCGACGGCGCAGGTCGTCGCGGCCCGCGCGGTCCTCGGCCTCGGCGCCGCCGCGATCACCCCGCTCTCCATGGCGATCCTGCCGCGCGTGTTCGCCAAGGAGGAACTGCCCCGGGCCATCGCCGTCTGGACCGCCGCCACCGCGCTCGGAATGCCGGTCGGCCCCCTGGTCGGCGGCTGGCTCCTGAACCACTTCTGGTGGGGCTCGATCTTCCTCTTCAACCTCCCCGTGGCCGCCCTCGCCCTGACGGCAGGCATCTGGCTGCTCCCCCGCGACAAGACCCGCGCGCGTGAGACCCCCGCCTTCGACACCCTCGGCACCCTCCTGGGCGGCCTCGGCATCACGGCTCTCGTCTACGGCACGATCCTCATCCCGCAGCTCGGCTGGACGCACGCGCGCGTGGCCGTCCCGCTCACCGCCGCGGCCGTACTCCTGACCGCCTTCGTGGTGCGCGAGCGCCGCCACCCGCACCCGATCGTCGACCTGGGGCTCTTCGCCGACCGCCGCTTCCTGTGGGGCACCCTGATCGCCGTCTTCGTCAACTTCGCGGTGATGGGCATCCTGTTCGTCGTCCCGCAGTACCTGGAGGCGGTCCTCGGCAACGACTCCTTCGGCACCGGACTGCGCGTACTGCCTCTGATCGGGGGCCTGATGGCGGCGGCCGCGGCGAGCGAGCCCCTGGTGCCGCGGCTCGGCGTCCGTACGGTCATCCCGTTCGGCCTGTCCGTGCTCGCCGCCGGCGCCCTGCTCGGCGCGACCTCGGACGGCTCGACCGGCTACGGCTTCACCGCGCTGTGGCTCTCCCTCACCGGCCTCGGCTTCGGACTCGCCGTCGTCCCCGCGACCAGCCTGGTGATGGGCTCGCTGCCCACCGACAACACAGGTTCGGGCACCAGCCTCCTGGAGACCGTGCAGCAGCTCGGCGGCGTCCTGGGCGTGGCCGGCCTGGGCAGCCTCCTCGGCTACGGCTATCTCGCCCGCGTCCGCACCGACGGCCTCCCGGCGCAGGCGGCGCACACGGCCCGCGACTCGGTCTCCGGCGCCGACGAGGTGGCCAGGCAGCTGCACGACACGGGCCTCGCGAGCTCCGCCCACGAAGCCTTCGTGCACGGCATGAACCTGGTGCTGACCGCCTGCGGCTCGATCTCCCTGCTCGCCGCGGTGCTGGCCCTGCTCTTCCTGCCCGGCCGCACCACCTGCTCCCGGACGGTGGCCCGGTCCCGGCGGGAACACGCAGAATCGGTGGCATGACGACGCACGAGACCTCCGCCGCCCCCCTCGGCCTGCGCGAGCGCAAGAAGCGGCAGACCCGCGAGCGCATCCGCCGTGAGGCCTACCGCCTCTTCGCCGAGCACGGGTACGAGACGACCACGGTCGACCAGATCGCGGACGCGGCGGAGGTCTCGCCGAGCACGTTCTTCCGGTACTTCCCCACCAAGGAGGACGTGGTCATCCAGGACGAGTACGACCCCGCGCTCGCCGAGGCCCTCCGCGCGCGTCCCGCCGGCGAGCCGATCGTGGACGCGATCCTCAACTCCCTGAAGGGGCCGCTGGGTCAGATGCTGGACCAGGACCGCGAGGACCTGCTCCTGCGCACCCGCATCACCTTCACCGACGCCGCGATCCGGGCCCGCAACGTCGTCGAACAGCAGCGCAGCGAGGAGGCGATCGCCGCGATCATCGCCGAACGCACCGGCCGCGCCGCGACCGACCTGGAGATCAAGTGCGCGGCGGCGGCCATCATCGCCGTGTTCACGACGCTCGTACGGCACTGGGTGGAGGGTGACGGACAGGAGGACCTGGCGGAGCTGTACCAGCGCCATCTGCCGCTGCTGGCACGGGGGTTGGACTTCTGACCGGTTGGGCCGGATTTTCGAACTCAGCGGAACACGGACGGGGGCGGTGCCGGTGAGGCGACCGCCGCGGCGTCCGTCACCGGTACGGCGCCGCCCGTGAAGTCGGTGAGTTCGCGGCCGTGTTGGAGCCGGCCGGGGTGCGGGTCGGAGGCGGCGCGCCGGGTCAGTTCGGCGAGCGGCAGCGGGTGGTCGGAGGCGACCAGGACGGCGTTGCCGAACCGTTTGCCGCGCAGCACGGTCGGGTCGGCGATCAGCGCGAGTTCCGTGAACCTGGCGGCCACGGTGGCGATCTGGCCGCGCAGATGCGCGAGCGGGGGTCCGTCGGCGAGGTTGGCGGCGTAGATCCCGCCCGGCCTGAGCGCCCGGCGCACCTCGTCGAGGAACTCGGTGGAGGTGAGGTGGGCGGGCGTACGGGCGCCGCTGAAGACGTCCGCGACGACGAGGTCCGCCCAACCCTCGGGCAGTTTCGCGAGTCCCGCGCGGGCGTCGGTGGAGCGCACCCTGATCCGCGCGTTCGGGTCCAACGGCAGCTCACGGCGGACCAGTTGGACAAGCGCCGCGTCGAACTCGACGACTTGCTGGGTGGACCGGGGACGGGTGGCGGCGACATACCGGGCGAGCGTGAGGGCGCCACCGCCGAGGTGCACGGCCTGGATCGGCTTCCCGGCCGGTGCGGCGAGGTCGATGACGTGGCCGAGGCGGCGCTGGTACTCGAAGGACAGATACGCCGGGTCGTCGAGGTCGACGTAGGACTGCGGCGCCCCGTCGATCAACAGGGTCCAGGCCCGCGCACGGTCCCGGTCGGGTATCAGCTCGGCGAGCCCACCGTCGACGGCCTCGACGACGGCTTCGGCGGAGCCGGCACCACCTCGCCGGGTGTTCCTGGACTTTCCCATTGGCCCATTATCGGCGTGCGGCGGTGGTCCGGCGCGTCCGGCCTCAGCGCGTGGCGCTCACCGACAGCCGTCCGCCGCCTCGATCAACCGGGCCGCCTCGCCCAGCGCGGCCCGCAGGACCGCAGGGTCGGTCGCGAGGTCCGCGCCGCCGGGGGGCAGCAGCCAGTCGGAGCCCTCGACCGGGGGTTCGGGGTCGGGGGCGAGGCGCAGGCCCCGGCCGTGGGTCCCCGTGCAGGTGCTGCCAGGGACGTCCCAGGCCGCCGCCGTGCCCGGCGGGACCAGGAAGCCGAGGGTGCCGTCGCCGTCGTCGTGCAGCACGGGCCCGACCCCGTCGCACGCGCCGCGCCGCAGGATGTCAACGGCCTCCAGGCCCTGCCGCGTCGGCACGGTCACCAGATCGCAGGCGGAGTCCGCGAACGGTGGCGCACTGCACTCAGCGCTCGGCATTCGAGGATCGACGCTCTGACTGGTCTCCATGCCGGTCTCCACCACGGAACCCCTCCTTGGACGAGCGGGTCGGGAGTCGGGTGGCTCCCGGATCCATGGAGTTCAACGCGTCGAAGCGTCAACGGCTACGGCACAAGTCCGCCGCAAAGGATGGCAGTTCATGGCAGATCCCGGATGAGATATCCGGTTTGTAGCCAAACCCTGCGTGGCGGGTCGTGCACAGCAGGTACGTTCTTGCCCGCTGGAAACAGGGCGTCACTCACACAAGTCACCCTGAATCCGGCATGGTTCGACGGTTCGCACGAGAGGACCCGGCCATGGCGTCGTCAACGGTGCCCCTGCCCCAGTTCCCCCAACCACCGAGACCCAATCTCGCCTTCCGGCGGCTGCGCGGACAGCGCTCACCGGCGGAGTTCGCCGCGGCCGTACGCCGGTCCGCCCGCGAGATCGGCGAGCGGGTCAGCTGCGACGCGCGCTATGTCGGCCGCGTCGAGGCCGGTGAGATCCGTTGCCCCAACTACGCGTACGAACGGGTGTTCCTGCACATGTTCCCCGGCCGCACGCTCGCCGATCTCGGCTTCGCGCCCCGCTCGTCCGTACGCGGACGCGGGGCGCGCACCGCGGAGGACACGCCCCCCGCACACCCCACGAGCCCGGGATACACCCCGGGCGAGACGGGTGGGCCGGATGAGACGCAGGAGGCGTACGAGCCGTATGACACACAGGACCCGTACGAGAACCACGAGAACCACGAGAACCACGAGGAGAGCGACGTGCTGCGTCGCGCATTCATGAGGGGCGGCACCGTCACGGTGGCCGCCGGCACGCTGGGCCCACTGGGGCTCACATTGGACGCCGTGGCAGCGGAACGTGCCGCCCGCCGTCCCGGGACGAGCGAGGCGGGCGCCCTGGAAGAGGCCGTCCGCAGAATCCGGCTGCTCGACGACCGACACGGCGCCGACGGCCTCTACCGGCGCGCGGCGGCCCCGCTGCGCGCCGCCTACGCCCTGCTCGACGCGGGCACCACCCGGCAGTCCGTCGCCGAGCGACTGCACTCCGGAGCCGGCGAACTCGCCATCTCCGTGGGCTGGCTGGCCCACGACTCCGGCCGCTTCGACGACGCCCGCTCCCACTACGCGGAAGCCCTCGCCACGGCCCGGGTGACCGGCGACGCGGGCCTTGAGGCACACGCCTTCTGCAATACGGCGTTCCTCGCGCGGGACGCCGGACGCCCGCGCGAGGCGGTGCGCGCCGCACAAGCCGCGCAGCGCGTCGCCCGCCCCCTGGGCTCGGCCCGCCTGATGTCGCTGCTCGCGCTGCGCGAGGCGGGCGGCTGGGCGGGGCTCGCCGACCGCACCGGCTGCGAACAGGCGCTGGCGCGCGCGCAGGCCCTCTACGAGCGGGGCCACTCGGAGGCCGACCCCGAGTGGATGAGCTTCTACGGAGAGGCGGAGTTGGAGGGTCTTGAGGCGCAGTGCTGGTCGACGCTGGGCGACTGGCCGCGGGCGGCACGCCACGCTCGGCGTGCAGCCCAGCTCCAGGATCCGCACTTCACGCGGAACATCGCGCTGTACACGGCCGAGCTTGCCGACGATCTCGCGCGGGGAGGCCGTCCCGACGAGGCGGCGACTGCGGGGATGCGGGTGCTTGATCTGTTGGACCTGGTGCAGTCGTCGCGGATTCAGACGATGCTGGCCGGGACTGCGCGGGTGCTGTTGCCCCACCGGCGCGCTTCGGGGGTGTCGACGTTCCTGGAGAGGCATTCCAGCCCGCCCAGGACAGCGGCCTAGGCGCAGGAGCTTTCAGGCGACCAGGTGCCCCAGGTCGTTCCAGCTCTCGATCGCCGGTTCGTCATAGGCCCAGCCGAGTACTGACAGGGACGTCGGGTTGAGGCGGATGCGGGCCGCGAAGTCGATCGGCAGGCCCAGCCAGCGGGCGCCGATCGACCGGAGGATGTGGCCGTGTGCGAACACCAGGACGTCACGGTCCTCGGCGCGTGCCCAGGCGACGACCTCGTCCGCGCGGGCGGTCACTTCCGCGAGGGTCTCCCCTGAGGGGACGCCGTCGCGCCAGATCAGCCAGCCCGGCCGCAGGGCCGCTATCTCCTGCGGGGTGAGGCCCTCGTAGGCGCCGTAGTCCCACTCCATGAGGGTGTCCCAGTCGGTGGCGCGGTCGCCGAAGCCGGCGAGTTCGCAGGTCTCACGCGCGCGTGCCAGCGGGCTGGTGCGCACCTCGACCCCGGGGAGGCCGTCCAGCGGGGAGCGGTGCAGTCGCTCGCCGAGCACCTTGGCGCCGCGCCGGCCCTCTTCGAGGAGCGGGACGTCGGTCCTGCCGGTGTGCTTCCCGGACAGCGACCATGCCGTCTGTCCGTGCCGGGCCAGCAGGATGCGCGGTGCCATGGGGGACCTTTCCGGGAGATAACCAGAGGCGGCTCATTCCATCATCGCGCACCCTGGGGAAGGGCAACCCGGGGGGCGATCTCTGCGTCTTTGAGGTCCGGGGGCGCCCGAAACGGGGCGCGCGCATACGCCGTAAAGTGTCCCGACCGAGCAACCGGGAAGCCGGAGCACCGGGCACCGCACCAGGACAGAAGGGGGAGGGCGATCGGATGCCGCAGACCGAGACACCAGGCATCGAGGCGGACCGGCGAAGCCGGCTGCGCTGGTGGACCGAGCTGCCGCTGATCCTCATGGTGTACGCCTCGTACTCGGTGGGCCGCCTGCTGGCCAGGGGCGACACGGCCAGCGCCGTGGACCACGGTCTGGCGATCCTGCGCGTCGAGAAGTTCCTGCACATCAACGCCGAGCACCCGCTCAACCGGCTGTTCACGCGCGAGTCCTGGCTCGGCATACCGGCCGACTTCTGGTACGCGTCGCTGCACTACCTGATCACGCCCGCGATCCTGATCTGGCTGTTCCGGTCACGTGCACAGGTCTACCGCGCGGCCCGCACCTGGCTGATGACGTCCACGTTCATCGGCCTGATCGGCTTCACCCTGCTCCCGACCTGCCCGCCCCGGCTCCTCTCCCCGGACTACGGCTTCGTCGACACGATGGCCAAGTACAGCTCGTACGGCTGGTGGGGCGGCGACGCGAGCGCGCCGCGCGGCCTGGGCGGCATGACGAACCAGTACGCGGCGATGCCGAGCCTGCACTGCGGCTGGGCGCTGTGGTGCGGAGTCATGCTGTGGCGCTACGGCGGCACGCGGCTCACCAAGGCCGTCGGCGTCGCCTATCCGCTGCTGACGGCGATCGTGGTCATGGGCACCGCGAACCACTACCTCCTCGACGCGGTCGCGGGTGTGGTCGTGATGGGGCTCGGGTTCCTGCTGGCGCCGCAGGTCATGAAGGGCGCGGACCGGATCAGGACGCGGTTCGAGGGGCGCGGCTCACTCGTCGCGGCCCGCTCCCGTGGCGCCTCTCTCGGCACAGAAACCTCAATTGTCAGTGGTGGATGCCAGACTTCCCCGGGTGAGCGAATTCCACGGCAGCGCGAGTCACAGCTCGGTACCGGAGCCGAGCCGGGTGCCTCCCCCACGGACGCGGGGGACGGCGCTCCGGCACCGGCTCGCTGAGCTGCGCGGCCCTGACGTCCCGGCCAAGGCGCTGGACGCGCGCGCCCTCGCGGCCCTGGCCGCGAACCCGGGCTGCGAGCGACGGGCGATCCTGGACGGCGCGGGGGTGAACAAGGCGGTGCTGGCCGACGCGCTCGGCTCGCCGTCCGCCTTCGGGCAGTCCCAGTTCGCCTTCATGCGGGGCAACGCGTTCGAGGCCCGGGTGAAGGCGGACGGCGGCGCGGAGCTGCTGCGGCTGGTGCACGAGAAGCTGGACGCGGGCGCCGAACCGCCGACCCGCGCGCGGGTGCCCGAGCTGTCGGCGATCGGCCCCGAGGGGCGCGCGGCGCGTACGGCGCTCGCACTGCGGGAGGCCACCGAGGCCGCCGCCTGGACGCTGCTGGACCACCCGATGCTCGCTCTGGACGTGGCGGGCTCCCCGGCCTTCCTGGAGCCGGACGCGGTGGTCGTGCACCCCGACGGCAGCTGGACGGTCGTGGAGATCAAGTCCTTCCCGATGCTGGACGGTTCGGCGGACCCGGCGAAGGTCGGCGCGGCGGCCCGCCAGTCGGCGGTCTATGTGCTGGCCCTGGAAGAGGTCGCCGGACGCCTCGATCCTGTCCCCCGGGTACACACCCGCGTGCTGCTCGTCTGCCCGAAGGACTTCTCGAACCTGCCCACCGCGTCCGCCGTCGACGTCCGCAAGCAGCGCGCGGTCACCAGTCGCCAACTGGCCCGGCTCACCCGCATCGAGGACATCGCCGACACCCTCCCCGAGGGCACCTGCTTCGCCCCCGACCGCCCAACCGCCGAGCTCACCGCCGCCGTCGAGTCGGTACCGGCGGCCTACGCCCCCGAGTGCCTGGCCGCCTGCGAGCTGGCCTTCCACTGCCGCGACCGCTCCCGCGCGTTTGGCGCGGTCACCGCTCTGGGCCGCTCCCTGCGCGCCGAGTTGGGCGACCTGACCACGATCGACGAGGTCCTGGCGGCGGCCCACGGCGAGGCCGGCGACCCGGACGACCCGGCGGTGGCGGCACTGCGGAGAGCAGCCGAGTTGCGGGCCGAGGCGCTGGTGTACCACCCGGAGGAGCCGCAAAGCCGACAGGGAGTGCTGGACGACGCCCGGCCGGAGGGCGCCCCATGTCGCTGATCTCAACTCTCGCCCGCCTGGAGGCCGTTCGCACCGGCCGCGCCCAGCCCGCCGCCACCGTCCGCCACCGGCACCTGTCCGAGCGCCCCCTCGTCCTGGTGCCGCTCACCACCGCCGGTGAGGCCGGCGCACCCCTCGGTGCCCTCGTCGGTACGGACCGGGACGCGCCGCGCCTGCTCGTCGTACCGCAGCCGCGCGACCGTGACCTCAGGTTCGCGTTCCTGGCCGAACTCGCGGACGTGGTCCTGCCGTACATCGACACGTTCGCCGACGACGTGGAGGCCGCCGAGCGCAACGAGGCCGATCCGGAGACCGGCAAGCGGGTCAAGGTCGAGGTCGAACTGTGCGCGGACGCCCCGCAGTTGATCGTGCCGAGCCGCGCGGGCATCGAGCTGGTCCGGCTGCTCGGCCGCTCGATGCGCTTTCGCCGTACGGCCGAGCAGGACCCGGAGACCCCGCATCCCGCGCCCCCGCACGTGCCGTTGCTCGGGCGCTGGCTGACCCACTTCGGGGAGCGGGCCCGGGTGCCCGGCTCCGCGCTGCTGCTCGCGCTCACCGAGGTACTCGGCCGGCACTGGGCGACCGGTCAGTCCAGCCTGGAGGATCAGCACCTGGGCGCGCTGCTCGCCTGGATCGACCCACCGGCCGGTGTCTCCGGTGCCGAGGCCGCGCTCGACGCGGAGCTGCGGCGGGACGCGCAGGGTCAGTTGGTGTGCCCGCCCGCGGGCCCGGCCACGGACCCGGCGTTCGACAACAAGCTGCTCGCCCCCGCCATCGAGCGCTACGACCGCGCCCGCACCGCCCTCGCCGCCGCCGAGGACGGCATGGAGGCCGACGACCGGCTCGGTGAACTCACCGCCGCCGAGCGGGAGATCAGGGCCCTCGTCGAGAGCCGCACCCGCCCCACCTGGGACGCGGTGTGGCGCGGGCTCGACCTGCTGCGGGCGCTGCCCGAGGGCGCGCACGCCGTCGACCGGTGGACGCGCGACCGCTGGTCGTTCACCGGTCACCGCGACCGGATCGTGGCCGGTGAGCCGCCGCAGCCGCGCCGCGACGACGCGGTGACAGCGGCCAACAAGCTCGCCACGCGCGAGCGCGAACAGGCCCGTCTGGACGCCCAGGAGGCCCTGGACGACCCACTGGTGATGGCCGGGCGGCGGCTCGCCGGGGAGGCCTTCGCGGGCGAGGTCACGGATGTCGTCATGGCGTACAGCGAGGGCAAGAGCCCCCGTCCGCGCCCGCTGGTGACCGTGCGCACGGACGACCGGCCCCATCTCGGGGAGCGGGTCAAGGTGTTCCGGTCGCTGGGCGGCAAGCCGCAGTCCGCGGAGTTCGTGGGCCACGAGGAGGAAGGTGCCCTCGTCGTGCTCCGGGTCGTCGACAAGATGGGCCGGGGCAAGGAGCCGGAGACCGGTTCCGTGCCGGAGAAGGGCGACCGGATCTGCTTCACGCTCTTCGAGCACGAGCAGCGCGGCGGCGCGAAACTGCCCGACCCGGAGGAGACACCGTGGACGCACGGCGGCCCGCCGGGCGAGGAGACCGCTGTCCAGGAGTCGGCGGACCCGGTGACCGAGGAGGACGTCCTGTGACCCCGGACATCACCTTCGACCCCGGTGCCGAGGCAGGCCGGGCCACCGACGCGATCCTGCGCGACACCCTGCACGGCACCGCGCGCGGAGTCGTCGTCGACTCCCCGCCCGGCGCCGGCAAGTCCACGCTCGTCGTCCGCGCGGCGCTCGAACTGGCCGACGCGGGGCGCCCGTTGATGGTGGTCGCGCAGACCAACGCCCAGGTCGACGACCTCGTCATGCGGCTCGCCGAGAAGAACGGCGAGCTGCCCGTGGGCCGCCTCCACAGCAGTGACGCGGACCCGTACGACAAGGCGCTGGACGACCTGCCCAACGTAAGGAAGTCGGCGAAGGCGGGTGAGCTGGCCGGGCTCCCGGTCGTCATCTCGACGGCGGCCAAGTGGGCACACGTCAAAGTTGACGAGCCGTGGCGGCACGCGATCGTCGACGAGGCGTACCAGATGCGCTCGGACTCGCTGCTGGCCGTGGCCGGGCTGTTCGAGCGGGCGCTGTTCGTGGGCGATCCGGGGCAGTTGGACCCGTTCGCGATCGTCGGCGCGGAACAGTGGGCGGGCCTGTCGTACGACCCCTCGGCCTCGGCGGTGACGACCCTGCTCGCGCACAACCCCGAACTGCCGCAGCACCGCCTGCCGGTGTCCTGGCGTCTCCCGGCGTCAGCAGCACCCCTGGTGTCGAACGCGTTCTACCCGTACACCCGTTTCCGCAGCGGCACCGGCCACGGCGACCGGCGGCTCAACTTCGGCATCCCGTCGGACGGTTCGGGCCCGGACCGGGTGATCGACGAGGCGGCGGAGTCGGGCTGGGGCCTGCTCGAACTCCCCGCCCGCCACACGCCCCGCACGGACCCGGAGGCGGTACGGGCGGTGGCGACGGTCGTACGACGGCTGCTGGACCGGGGCGGCGCGGCCACGTCGGAGCGCTCACCCGACCCCACCCCCCTGACCGCCGACCGGATCGCGGTCGGCACCGCGCACCGGGACCAGGCGGCGGCGGTCCGCGCGGCGCTGGCGGAGCTGGGCGTCACGGACGTGACGGTGGACACGGCGAACCGGCTCCAGGGGCGGGAGTTCGACGTCACGGTGGTCCTCCACCCCCTCTCCGGCCGCCCCGACGCCACCGCCTTCCACCTGGAGACGGGCCGCCTCTGCGTCCTCGCCTCCCGCCACCGGCACGCCTGCATCGTGGTCTGCCGCGCCGGGGTGAGCGAACTGCTGGACGACCACCCGTCGACGGAACCAGTGCAGCTGGGGGTGACGGTGAAGTTCCCGGACGGGTGGGAGGCGAACCACGCGGTGCTCGCACACCTGGCAGAACACCGGGTGCGCTGGAGACCATGAACCGGCGTTCCAACGCCGGGCCGGCGGGCACCCGGCCGCCTCCCGCCGGACGGAGTCCGGCACGCCGCCGGAGGCGGCCCATGGATACAGCCCGGACGGGTGGGAGGCGAACCACGCGGTGCTCGCACACCTGGCAGAACACCGGGTGCGCTGGAGACCATGAACCGGCGTTCCAACGCCGGGCCGGCGGACGCCCGGCCGCCTCCCGCCGGACGGAGTCCGGCACGCCGCCGGAGGCGGCCCATGGATACAGCCCGGACGGGTGGGAGGCGAACCACGCGGTGCTCGCACACCTGGCAGAACACCGGGTGCGCTGGAGACCATGAACCGGCGTTCCAACGCCGGGCCGGCGGACGCCCGGCCGCCTCCCGCCGGACGGAGTCCGGCACGCCGCCGGAGGCGGCCCATGGATACAGCCCGGACGGGTGGGAGGCGAACCACGCGGTGCTGGCGCATCTGGCAGAACACCGGGTGGTGTGGAGACCCTGACGGCTGGGCAGCCAATCACGCGGTGCCGGTGCACCTCGGGGAACATCGCGGGGTCCGGGAGGCTTGAGGGTTCCGGGACCGTGCCCCGGTGGTATGCCCGGGGCCTCTTGCGCGGTCGGGAGACAATGGACGGTGGTCCGGCTCGTGAGGCGGGTCATCCATGACGTACGAGGAGGAGAAGACATGGCGGAGCACACGCCGCGTCGCAACGAATCGCGGCTACGCCCCGCGCCCCTGCTCTTCGAGCCCGCGCAGGCGGCCGAGGACCCGGAGCACTTCTTCGACCTGGAGTCGATGGACGACCCGCGCGCGCTGCTGGCGCGGGCGACGGAGCTGACGCACGCGTTCCGCGCCGCGACGGACCGCGCGGTGGAGTTCCAGGCGATCGCGGCGGCCCAGCTCGCCGACCCGCGCCGGTTCGACCGGCTGACGCCGGCGGACATCGCCGAGCGGGCCGGGTGGACCGAGGACTACGCGAAGAAGATGGTCGAGTTCGGGCGGGATCTGCTGCGCGGCACCGAGGGGCGGGACAGCGGGGCCGTAGACCCGGTGTGACCCGAGGGGCGAGGGAGTTTTCGGCACAGCTATTGGCATATGCCCGGTGGGCAAGATACTCCCTCCCGCCCCCTCCTGTCCCGATTTCGGGCAACCCTCGGAGAGCGCGCGCTCACGGCCGGTAGATCTGTTCGCCATGAGCCGCACGCAGGACGACCCCTTCGCCGACCGCTTCGACATCTCGGGCGTGACACCGGACGGTGCCGCCTGGCTCGCCTCGGCAGGAACGTATCCGCGTAGCACGCTCGCCCTGTGGCGGGAGCGGCCGGACGCCCCGGTCGTCCTGCCCTGCGGCTCCGCCTTCGACGTGGTGAACGCTCCGGCCATCTTCGGCCGCCGTATGGTCGACCGCTTATGGGACGAGGGTCCCGGCTCCGGGCCGGTCGCGACGCACCGGGGCCGGATGCTCCTGTTCGCCACCCCCGGGACGGCTCAGCGGCTGCCCTCACTGCTGGGCTGGGAGGAGTGGGGCGCGGCTGACGCGGAGCGCGGTCGTACGGGGTCGGTCCCGCCGCTGCTGTGCCACGGCAAGGGCGACGCGGTGACCGTCCCGGCACTGGTCGGCGCGGCCGATCGGACGCCGTTCGACTCCCGCTGGCTGGTCGCTCCCGACACCCGCCGGCCCTGGCTCCCCGGCGCGGAAATCCTGCTCTGGGCAGCCGTGCGCGCCGCCCGCGCGACCGTGCACATATCGATTTTTCCTCCCGCCGATCAGGATGCTAAGGTCTACGACGTCAGCAGGCGCCGCTAGCTCAGTTGGTTAGAGCAGCTGACTCTTAATCAGCGGGTCCGGGGTTCGAGTCCCTGGCGGCGCACCTGTGAAGGGCCCTTCGCGAGAGCGAGGGGCCCTTTGACGTACCCGGTCCTCAGGGCCTGTCTCCCGGCGTGATGGTCACCGTCCACGCCCCCGAATCCGTCCGTCCCTCCACCGCCACCCGTACGTTGTCGCCGGGCACGGTGAAGGTCTCGCCGAGGGCGACCGGGGCGTCGGCCAGGGGCGGGTAGACCGAGGTCTCCCAGCAGGCCTCGGTGCGGGGGTGGGCGTCGACGACCTCGATCGGGCCGCTTCCGGAGGCCGCGCCGCCGCGTACCCGGTAGACGAGGATGCCCTGTTTGCAGGCCGTGCTGTCGTTGCCGACGGGGCTGCGGGCCTCGAAGGCGAGCGCGCTGTCGGTGCCGGTCCGCACCACGGCCAGTTTGACGCCGAGGCCGAGTCCGAACGCGGGCGATCCGGCGTTGCCGGCCGCCGGGGGCTCGGCGGCCAGGGGTTCCAGGGTCAGCCGGGTCGGCCCGGCCCCCCGTACGCACACCACCTGGCGCGGATCCAGCCAGCCCAGCTTCCACTTGTGCCAGGCGAACAGGTCGGGGGCCAGGCCGAATTGACTGCCCATCAGATCCCAGTCGCCGACATACGTGTCCCAGTCGCCCTTGCCGTCCACCGGCCGGTGGTAGAGGTCCGGCAGGTCGAAGACATGGCCCGTCTCGTGGGCGAGGACAAGCCGGTCCGGCGGGTGCTTCTCGAACACGGTGACGACCCGCCGGATGTCCGTGCCGTCGGCCCGCAGCGGGGTGTCCAGGTTGACGACCTTCGTCGCGTCCGAGTCCACCCCGGGCGCGTCCGGATCGGCCACGAAGTAGACGACGTCGTAGTGGGAGAAGTCGACCTCGGGGTCGGCGGCGGCGAGCGCGTCGCGGAGATACGCGGCGCGGTTCACCGGGTTCCAGTCGCGCTGTATGGCGTACGACGTGGACGGCCTCGGCATGCGGACCCAGTTCCGCAGCGGGTGCGGACGGAGCGTGAACCTGCCATAGGAGGCGCGTTCGTAGAAGCGGGTGGTGGCCGGGAAGTGGTCGGCGGCCAGCTCGGCGGGGGTGGTCCGCGGGGTCGCGTCGGGGAAGGAGAGGAAGATCATCACTGCGTTGAGCGGGCGGGCGGGGCGCGGGTAGGCGGCGTTCCAGGTGTCCAGGCCCTCGGAGTGGTGGGCGTCGGTGCGCTTGAGGGCGCAGGGGGTGGACGAGTAGGGCTCGGCAACCGACTGGCTGGACATGATGGAGGTCGCGGCGACCGCGGACATCGTGGTGAACACGGCCGCGGTGCTGCGCAGTCGGGGGCGCGCCCGCCACTGGGAGAGCCCCTTGGGTGCCGTACGGGAGAGCCCCTTGAGGGGGAGCTGACACGGCACGAGGACCTCCGGGAGCGGTTCGCGGGACACCGATACCCAGCCTGTGATGGTTTGTTGGGGTATGCCTCGTTTATCTGCACCAGATGAGTGAGGGGGACGCCCGGGACGGCTGAGACACGCCCGGGCCGACATCCGGAAACACTCACGGAACGTCACATGCGGTCGGCCATTTGGCGAACCCGTCCAGGTGCGGGCGGAATCGATCTGCCGGAACGGGCCGTTGTTCCGGGACACTGGAGAGTGGCTGGAAGGGCCGGGGGCCAACCTCTATGATCGGCACACTTTCCTGCACGGACACGGCACGGCGGCCTCCCACCCGGTCGGCCATCCCGACGAGACCCATCCGAAGATCGAGTGCACTGCGGGAGCGAGCGGTGAGCGGAACGTCCGAAGGGCCGGCGCCCGCGGCAGACCTCATCCGGCCGGCCGTAACAGAGAGTAGTGGCGACGCGTCGCCCGGTGTCAGTCTTCCCGTGGACGGCAGGCTCGGGTCCGCCTTCTCCGCGTCCCCCCTCGCCATGGCCGTCGTGGACCGCGACGGGCTGGTGGTGAGCGCCAACGACACGTTCGCCGCGCTGCTCGGCAAGGGCGGTGCGGCGCTCGCCGGGCTGGTCGCGGCCGATCTGGTGGACCTGAGGTCGGACGCCCGCACCTGGCACGCCTATCGCGAGGTGCTGCGCGGCCGGCAGGCCAAGCTGAGCCGCACCCGCCGGGTCAAGCACCCCGACGGGCACTCCCTGTGGGTGCAGGTGACCGCGGCACCGCTGCCGGCCGCGGAGCACGGCGTGCTGCTGTCACTCACCGACATCAGCGACCGCCGTGAACTCCAGGCGCGGCTACGGCACTTGGAGATGCACGACCCGGTGACCCGGCTGCCCAACCGCACCCTGTTCTTCGAACGGCTCTCGGCCGCGCTGGAGGCGGGGTCGTACGAGCAGGGCGGCACCGGACGGATCGGCCTGTGCTATCTGGACCTGGACGGCTTCAAGGCGGTCAACGACACCCTCGGCCACCGCGTCGGCGACCGGCTGCTGGCCGCCGTGGCGGAACGGCTGACGCGGTGCGCGGACGAGGCGGGCCATGCCCGGGCCACCGCCCCGCTGGTGGCACGGCTCGGCGGCGACGAGTTCGCGCTGCTCGTCGAGGACTCGACCGGCACCGACCAACTGGCCGATCTCGCCGAGTCGGTGCTCAGGGCGCTGCAGGCGCCCTTCGACCTCTCCGGCCAACGGCTGTCGCTGTCGGCGTCGATCGGGGTGGTCGAGCGGCAGGCGGCCGGTACGACGGCCACCTGTCTGATGCAGGCCGCCGACACCACGCTGTACTGGGCGAAGGCCGACGGCAAGTCCCGCTGGACGCTGTTCGATCCGGAGCGCAACGCGCACCGCATGACCCGCCAGGCGCTGGCCTCCACCCTCCGCCCGGCCATCGAGCGGGGTGAATTCACCCTGGAGTACCAGCCGTTGGTGGGCATGGAGAACGGACGGCTGCGCGGGGTCGAGGCGTTGGTGCGCTGGAACCACCCGCAGTTCGGCATGCTGACGCCGAATCGGTTCATCGGACTGGCGGAGGAGGACGGCTCGATCGTGCAGCTCGGCCGCTGGGTCCTGGTCACCGCCTGCCGCCAGGCCCGGCGTTGGCAGCTGGACCACCCGGACGAGCCGCCGATCTTCGTGAGCGTCAACGTGGCCGTACGCCAGGTGTGGGACTCGGACCTGGTCGCCGACGTCGCGGAGACCCTCGCGGAGACCGGACTCGCCCCGCATCTGCTCCAGTTGGAGCTGACCGAGTCCGCGGTGATGGGCTCGGCGGGTCGGCCGTTGCAGGCGCTCCAGGCGCTCAGCGACATGGGTGTGCACATCGCCATCGACGACTTCGGCACCGGTTACTCGAACCTGGCGTACCTGAGCCGCCTGCCGGTCTCGGTCCTGAAGCTGGACGGTTCCTTCGTACGGGGCTTCCAGTACGAGGGGGAGGGCGTCCCGCCGAACCCGGCCGACGAGGTCATCGTCGAGGCGATGATCCAACTCGCCCACCGGCTGGGCCTGTCGGTGACCGCCGAGTGTGTGGAGACCTCGGCGCAGGCGTCCCGGCTGCGCAGGATCGGCTGCGACACCGGACAGGGGTGGCTCTACTCCCGCCCGGTGGCGCCGGATCGTATCTCCGAGTTGCTGGGTACGAAAGCCTGCAATCAGGCCTCCTGACTGGCCGTCAACTCATAGGCGTCGGCGATCAGTTCGTACGAGCGCAGGCGCAGGTCGGCGTTGTGGGCGTGGGACGTGAGCATCAACTCGTCGGCGCCCGTGCGCTTCTGCAGGTCGTCGAGGCCGGAGCGGACCTCGTCGGCGGTGCCGTGGATGACGTTGGCGTTCCAGGAGGTGATGAACTCCCGCTCCATGGGGCTGAATTCGTACGCCTCGGCCTCTTCCGGGGTGGGCACCAGGCCGGGGCGGCCGGTGCGCAGCCGGACCATGTTGAGGGCGGCGGCCAGCACCTGGCGGCGGGCGTCCTTCTCGTCGTCGGTGGCGAGGGCGGAGACACCGATCAGGGCGTACGGCGCGTCGAGCACCGCGCTCGGCCGGAACGACTCGCGGTAGAGGTCGAGGGCCGGGACGGTGTTCTGCGCGGAGAAGTGGTGGGCGAAGGCGAAGGGCAGGCCGAGCATGCCGGCCAGCCGGGCGCTGAAGCCGGAGGAGCCGAGGAGCCAGATCGGGGGGCGGTGCGGGGACTGGACGCCGCCGGGCGAGGTCGACTGGATCGGGCCGGGGACCGCGTGGATACGGGCGTAGGGGTGGCCGTCCGGGAAGTCGTCGTCCAAGAAGCGGACGAGTTCGGCGAGTTGCTCGGGAAAGTCGTCGGCGCCTTCGTTGAGGCGGTCGGTCCGGCGGAGGGCCGCCGCGGTGGCGCCGTCGGTGCCGGGGGCGCGGCCGAGGCCGAGGTCGACGCGGTTCGGGGCGAGTGCTTCCAGGGTGCCGAACTGTTCGGCGATGACGAGCGGGGCGTGGTTCGGGAGCATGACGCCGCCGGAGCCGAGGCGGATGCGGTCCGTGTGGGCGGCGAGATGGGCCAGGATCACGGCGGGCGAGGAGGAGGCGACGCCCGGCATCGAGTGGTGCTCGGCGACCCAGTAGCGGTGGAAGCCGCGGGCCTCGGCGAGCTCGGCGATCCGCACGCTGGTACGGAGCGCGTCCGTGGCGGTGCGGCCGGCGCCCACGGTCACCAGGTCCAGTACGGAGAGGGGGACGGGGGCGGTGCCCTGCGCCGTACCCCGGATCTCGTCGGTCGCGCTCCGGGCCTCGTCGTCTGCCGCCACGGTGGGTGCCTCCTGTTGTGAGCTGTGCGGTGTCTGCCCGGGCTAACAGGAGGGTGTCTCCGCTTTATTCCCGGAACCCGGCCGGGCGGCTCAGTCGGCCTGCACGAGGGGTTCCCTGGTGAACAGCGCGCCCAGCTCCGGCGCGTTGACCCTGCGGTCCGTCAGCCGCAGCGCCTCCCACACCGTGACCTGGTTCGCCGTGAGGACCGGCTTGCCCAGCTCCTTCTCCAGGCCCGTGAGATGACCGGCGGTATGCAGGGCCGTGTCCGGCAGGAGGACGGCCTCGATGTCCGGGCCGTCGACGGAACGGGCCAGCGCGAGCACCTCGTCCCGGCCCCAGGTGCCGACCTCGGCGGCGGTGATGATGCCGGAGGCACGCACCACGGCCGGCTCCACTCCGCCGGCCCGGAGGAAGTCCGCGAAGAGCGCCGCCACGTCGTCCGGATACGTCGCGCCCACGGCCACCCGTCGCACCCCCAGCTCCTTCGCCGCGTACACGAAGGCGAAGGACGTCGACGACGCCGGCAGGCCGGCCGCCCGGGCCAGGCCGCGCACCTGCTCGTGGGCGCCCTCCCAGCCGTAGACGAAGCTGCCGCTGGTGCAGGCCCAGACCACCGCCTCGGCACCGGACATGCGCAGCGCCTCGACGCCCGCCGTGAGGCGCTCGGTGGAGCCCATCTCCAGCAGCGCGTCCACGCGGTGTGCGTCCTCGCCGATGTCCGTGTGGACGAGGTCGAGGCGGATGTCGCTGCCGAGGAGCTGCTCGATGCGCGGGTAGTCGTCCTCGGCGGAGTGTCCCGGGTAGAGGAATCCGAGTGCGGTCATGACCAGCCTTCCTGGTGTTCTTCCGGCAGTACCGGCCCCGGGCGGCGCGCGGACTCGTCCAGCAGCGCCTGATAGGGGCCCACGGCACGGGTACCCAGTCGGCGCAGGGCTGCCCACATCGTGACCTGGTTGGCCGACACAACCGGTATCTGCAGTTCCGCCTCCAGCTGGGGGATCACGTCGTACGTCGGAAGGTTGGTGCAGCTGATGAAGAGCGCGTCGGCGGCGCCCTTGACGGCCTGGCGGGCCATGTCGACGACGTCCCGGTACGGCACCTTCCAGATGTGCCGGGTCAGGCCCATGAAGGCGCGGCCGGTGACCTCGACGCCGGCCTCGGCGAGGTACTCCTCCAGGGACTGGGTAACGGACACCGTGTAGGGCGTGACCAGGGCGATCCGGCGGGCGCCCAGCTCGGTGAGGGCGGCGAGCAGGGCGCCCGAGGTGGTCAGGGACGGGACCTCGCCGGCCCGGGTCATCGCCTCGCACATCGCGCGCTCCCCGGCGAGTCCGCCGACGAAGCTCCCGGAGGTGCAGGCGTACGCGACGACCTCGGGGGCCACCGCGTTCAGCGTGCGGACCGCGTCATGGAGCGTCTCGTGTTCGCTGACGAGTCGCGCCAGGTCGAGGCTCACCTCGACGGGCACGAACGGCGTCCGCGTGAGGTGCAGCGAGATGTCGTCGGGGACCCACCGCCACAACTCGCGGTCCAGCGCGAAGTCGAAGGGGGCGACGACACCGACACCGCGCTGCGGGCGGGGTCCGCCCAGGAAGGAAACGTGCATGGCAACACCGGCCTCACCAAGAGAAACGGGGTGACAACGGTCCGTGCGGGCGTCCGTGTTGACGAAGGTAGGTTCGAGTGCGAGCGTGGTCAATCCGCGCATGTCAGACGGCCGCACCCCGGTTGTTTCCCGCGAGAAACGGCTCCGCATGACCGCAACTCCCGCTGCCCCGCCCACCCTTCTCGTCCTGGACGCCGACCCGCTCCCCCGCCTCGGAAAGCTCACCGGCCGCGTACGCGTCCAGCACGCCGACGCGTCGACACTCGCGGAGCAGCTGCCGTCCGCCGACATCCTGTTGGTGTGGGACTTCTCCTCGCGCGCAGTGCGCTCCGCCTGGCCGGGCGGGGGTCCGAGACCGCGCTGGGTGCACACCGCCAGCGCGGGCGTGGACCACCTGATGTGCCCCGACCTCGCCGACTCCGACACGGTGGTGACGAACGCGCGCGGCGTCTTCGACGATCCGATCGCCGAGTACGTCGCCGCCCTCGTCCTCGCGATGGCCAAGGACCTGCCGCGGACGCTGGACCTCCAGCGGGGGCGGACCTGGCGGCACCGCGAGGCACAGCGGGTGGCCGGGACCCGGGCCTGTGTGGTCGGCTCCGGGCCCATCGGGCGGGCGATCGTCCGCGTTCTCAAGGCACTTGGCGTGACGACGGCGCTGGTCGGCCGTACCCCACGCACCGGTATCCACGGCCCCGGCGAACTCGACCGGCTGATGGCCCGCGCCGACTGGGTGATCTCGGCGGCACCGCTGACCGACGAGACGCGGGGCATGTTCGACACCCGACGGTTCGGCTGCATGCAGCCCTCGGCCCGTTTCATCAACGTGGGCCGGGGACAGCTCGTCGTGGAGGACGCGCTCGCGGAGGCACTCACCAAGCACTGGATCGCGGGCGCCGCACTGGACGTCTTCGAGACCGAACCCCTCACCCCCGACAGCCCGTTGTGGCAGGTCCCGGGGCTGATCGTCTCCCCGCACATGAGCGGCGACACGGTCGGCTGGCGGGACGAACTCGGCGCGCAGTTCGTGGAGTTGTACGAGCGCTGGGCGGCGGGCAAGCCGCTGCGGAACGTGGTCGACAAGAAGCGCGGGTACGTACCGGGGCACTGAACTCCCCACTCTGGAGGGCCGGATGACGACCGAACTCACCGAGCTGACCGCCGTGGAACTCCTGGACGGCTACCGCAGGCGGGAGTTCAGCCCCGTGGAGGCGACCCGCGCGACCCTGGAGCGGGCCGAGGAGATCCAGCCCGTCGTGAACGCGTTCGTACGGCTCGACGCGGAGGGCGCGTTGGCGCGGGCGGCCGAGTCGGCGGAGCGCTGGCGGCGCGGCGAGCCGGCCGGGCTGGTGGACGGGGTACCGGTCACCGTGAAGGACATCCTGCTGCAGCGCGGCGCTCCAACCCTGCGCGGCTCCAAGACCATTGCCGAGCGGGGCAGTTGGGACGAGGACGCACCCTCGGTGGCCCGGCTCCGCGAACACGGCGCGGTGTTCATCGGCAAGACGACGACCCCTGAGTTCGGCTGGAAGGGCGTCACGGACTCCCCGCTGTCCGGCATCACCCGCAACCCGCACGACCCCTCGCGCACGGCCGGCGGTTCGAGCGGCGGAAGCGCGGCGGCGGTGGCCTTCGGCGCGGGTCCGTTGTCGCTGGGCACGGACGGCGGCGGCAGCGTCCGAATCCCCGCGTCCTTCTGCGGGATCTTCGGGCTGAAGCCGACGTACGGCAGGGTGCCGCTGTACCCGGCGAGCGCGTTCGGCACGCTGTCGCACGTCGGCCCGATGGCCAGGGACGCGGCGGACGCGGCGCTGCTGCTGGATGTGATCGGCGTACCGGACGCCCGCGACTGGTCGTGCCTGGACCGCCCGTCGGGATCCTTCACGGAGGTGCTCGCGCACGGCATAAAGGGCCTGCGGATCGCGTATTCCCCGTCCCTCGGCGGCCAGGTCGCGGTGCGTCCGGCGGTCGCGGCGGCGGTACGGCGGGGCGTGGAGAGGCTGGCCGCGCTCGGCGCGTACGTCGAGGAGACCGACCCCGACTTCACGGACCCGGTGGACGCCTTCCACGCCCTGTGGTTCAGCGGAGCGGCCCGGGTGACCCAGAAACTCGCCCCGAAGCAACGGGAGTTGCTCGACCCGGGGCTGCGGGAGATCTGCGCCGCCGGGGCGCGCCTCTCCGCGCTGGACTATCTGGCGGCGGTGGACGTCCGGATGGAACTCGGCCGCAGGACGGGCCAGTTCCACGACCGCTACGACCTCCTCGTCACGCCCACTCTCCCGATCACCGCGTTCGAGGCGGGAGTTGAGGTCCCGAAGGGTTCCGGGCACCGCCGCTGGACCGGCTGGACCCCGTTCACGTACCCCTTCAACATGACCCAACAGCCCGCCGCCACCGTCCCCGTGGGGAACGACGGCGACGGTCTGCCGATCGGCATGCAGATCGTGGGGGCACGGCACCGGGACGAACTGGTGCTGCGGGCGGCGCACGCCTGCTTCACCGGCGGACTCACGCCCGCCGGAAGCTGAGCGTCTCCCCCGCCGCGCCGGACCGCCACAGGTCGTTGCAGGCCTCCGCCATCTCCGTCAGCCCCTCGGTCACCTCGCCCCAGACGATGCCGGGTACCCAGCCCACATCACCGTTGAGGAGGAGGTTGTTGCGTTCGTAGAACAGGGCCAGGTCGACGACCGTCGTACCGGCGCGGACCTCGCGGTCGTAGCCGTAGGCCTTCGTGCCCAGTTCCGTGCCCGCGAAGGCGAAATAGCAGAGATCGCCCGGTATGGGGGTGACCGTGGGGTTTTCCAGCGGGGGTTCCGTTTCCGCGAATGGCGGGAAAAGGGCGTAGATCTCGTTGCGGGCGTACTTGGCGTGGTAGACGTCGCCGGCGAGCGGCAGTGCGTTCCAGATCGCCGCGCAGGTCAGCGGGGCGCGGTCTACCAGCAGTTTTGCCCGGCAGTGGACGTTCCGCTTTGCGAGTGAGACCTCGATGAAGTGATCCGTCATGTCATCCAGGGTGCATAACCCCGGAGCGGTCGGGTAGCTGCGCGCCCATGGCTCCACCAATTGGGAACGACAGACACACATCCGGTCACACGCCGGGGCACACCCGCCGGGCACTGCTCGCCGGGGTGGCGGCGGCAGGTGCGCTGGGCGCGGCCGGCTGCAGCCGTGTGGCCACCGCGTCGACCACCAGCGGCGGTGAACTGCTCGACCGGCTGAAGGCACAGGGCGTCGTACGGCTGGGGATAGCGGGTGAGATCCCGTTCGGCTACATCGACAAGGACGGTCAACTGACCGGTGAGGCACCGAAGTTGGCGGAAGCGATCTTCAAGCGGCTCGGCGTCGACAGGGTGCAGCCCGTGCCCACCGAGTTCGGATCGCTCATCCCGGGGCTGAACTCGCAGCAGTTCGACGTCGTGGCCGCCGGGATGTACGTGACCCCGGAACGCTGTGCGCAGGTCATCTTCGCCGACCCGGACTACCAGGTGCTCGACGCGTTCGTCGTCCGCAAGGGCAACCCGAAGGGGCTGCACACCTACAAGGACGTCGTCGCGAAGAAGGCGAGGTTCGCCACCGGCACCGGCTACGCGCAGATCCAGCACGCCGTCGACGCCGGGTACAAGCAGAGCGACATCCTGATCGTCCCGGACCAGGTCGCCGGGCTGAACGCCGTGGAAGCGGGGCGTGTCGACGTCTTCGCCGGCACGGCGCTCACCACCCGCGCGGTCGTGAAGAACTCCGCGAAGGCGGAGTCGACCACGCCCTTCGCCCCGCTCGTCGACGGGAAACCGCGCATCGACGGGGGCGCCTTCGCGTTCCGGCCGACCGAGACGAAGCTGCGCGACGCCTTCAACGCCGAATTGCACAAGCTCAAGAAGAGCGGGGAGTTGTTCCGCATCCTGCGGCCCTTCGGATTCACCAAGGCCGAGATGACGAACCTCACCGCGAAGGAGCTCTGCAGCGGATGACCTCAGGACTCTGGGAACTTGTCCTCAAGGGGATCTGGACCACCGTCCAACTCCTCGTCCTCAGCGCACTGTTGGCGACCGCCGTGTCCTTCGTCGTCGGCATCGCGCGGACCCACCGGCTGTGGATCGTCCGCTTCCTCGCCGGCTTCTACACCGAGGTGTTCCGCGGCACCTCCGCCCTCGTCATGATCTTCTGGGTGTTCTTCGTGCTGCCGGTCGCCTTCGGCTGGCAACTGGTCCCCCTGTGGGCGGGCACGCTCGCCCTCGGCCTGACCTACGGCGCGTACGGCACGGAGATCGTGCGCGGCGCCCTGAACGCGGTCGACCCGGCGCAGCAGGAGGGCGGTGTCGCGCTCAGCTTCACGCCCTGGCAGCGGATGCGGCTGATCCTGCTGCCGCAGGCCGTGCCGGAGATGATCCCGTCCTTCTGCAACCTGCTGATCGAACTCCTCAAGGGCACCGCCCTGGTCTCGGTCATGGGCATGGGCGATCTCACCTTCAGCGCCAACCTGGTACGGCTCGCGCTGCAGCAGAGCGCGCAGATCTACACGTACATCCTGCTGATCTACTTCGTGATCGCCTTCACGCTCACCCGGCTGATGCGCGGACTGGAGAAGCGGCTCAAGGCCGGGATCGGCAAGGACACCGGGGGCGGTTTCGCCGCGCGTGAGTTGAGGCGCCCGGAGACCACCGGCGTCGGAGGAGGTGGGGTCGCGTGAAGTGGGACTGGAACGCCGTGAGCGAGTTCATGCCGTACTTCTGGGACGGCCTGAAGGTCACCCTGCAGGTGCTGGTCCTCGGCTCGCTGATCTCGTTCGTGCTCGGGCTGGTGTGGACGCTGCTGATGCGGACGCCGACCCGCTGGGTGCGCTGGCCGGTCGGGGTCGTCACCGAGTTCGTCCGGGACACCCCGCTGCTGGTGCAACTGTTCTTCCTGTTCTATGTGTTGCCCGAGTGGGGGCTGACCTTCTCCGCGCTGACCACCGGTGTCTTCGCGATCGGGCTGCACTACTCGACGTACACGATGCAGGTCTACCGCGCGGGCATCGAAGCGGTGCCCGTCGGCCAGTGGGAGGCGGCCACCGCGCTGAACCTGCCGGTGCGCCGGACCTGGACGGCCGTCATCCTGCCGCAGGCCATCCGCCGGGTGATCCCGGCGCTCGGCAACTACGTGATCGCGATGCTCAAGGACACCCCGATCCTGATGGCGATCACCGTGCTGGAGCTGATGGGACAGGCCCGGCTCTTCTCCCAGGACCACTACCAGTTCACCGAGCCCATCACCGTGATCGGCGTGGCCTTCATCCTCATCTCCTATCCCGCCTCCCTGCTGATCCGAGCCCTGGAGCGACGCCTTGTCCGCTGACACGCCCCTGATGAAAGAACCCGACGCCAACGCCAACCCCCCGGTGGACGGCAGCGAGTTGATCCGCCTGGACCACGTCACCAAGCGCTTCGGCGCCAACACCGTGCTCGACAGCCTCGACTTCTCCGTCGAGTCCGGGAAGCACGTCACCCTGATCGGCCCCTCCGGGTCCGGCAAGACCACGATCCTGCGGCTGCTGATGACCCTGACCAAGCCGGACGAGGGCACGATCACCGTCGACGGGGAGCAGCTCTTCCCCGCGGCCGAGAAGCGGGTCCGTGAGATACGCAAGAAGATCGGGATGGTCTTCCAGCAGTTCAACCTGTTCCCGAACATGACGGTGCTGCGCAACATCACCGAGGCACCGGTCACCGTCCTCGGCATGCCCAAGGACGAAGCGGAGGCGCGCGCCCTGGAACTGCTGGACCTGGTCGGCCTCGCCGACAAGGCCGACGCCCGCCCGACCCGGCTCTCCGGCGGCCAGCAGCAACGGGTCGCGATCGCGCGGGCGCTGGCGATGCGCCCGCAGGTACTGCTCCTCGACGAGGTGACCTCCGCGCTGGACCCGGAGCTGGTCGCGGGCGTGCTCGACGTGCTCCGGGACATCGCCCGCACCACCGACATCACCATGCTCTGTGTGACCCACGAGATGAATTTCGCCCGGGACATCTCGGACCAGGTCCTGATGTTCGACGCGGGCAAGGTCATCGAATCGGGCCCGCCGGAGCGGATCTTCGGCGATCCGGAACACCGGCGGACCCGGGAATTTCTCGGCGCGATTCTTTGACGTTTGTTCAACTACGCCAAGTGAACAACCGAACACCCAAGGTCTACGCCACGTGGCATGCCGTAGGCATATGCCAAAGGTCCCGCACCCCAGTTGGGAGGGCATGAGCAGGGACACAATCTCGCCAACAGCCGCTCCACATCGGCCGTTTGACAGTTATCGTGGAGAGGATTCGCTGTCCGGTATCACGGCCCAAAAAGCGAGCGCAGGGAGAAACACCGTGGCGCTGATGCACGAGCCGACCGCTCCCTACCACTCGATACAGGACGCACTGCGCGTCCTGGAGACCCTCGCGGGACACGCCACCGGTGTCACGGACACCGAACTGGCCCGCCGCACCGGCCTCGGCGTCGAGCGCCTGACCATACTGCTGCGGACACTGCGCCGCGAGGGCTACGTCGAGCAGCTCACCGACGGCGCCTACGTCACCGGCGAGGCCCTGGGCCGGCTCGGCTCCGCGGCCGGCCGCGACCAGGCGGTGCGCGAGCAGATCCAGCGGACCCTGGACCGGCTGCGCGACTCCCTGGGCGCGGCGGTCTACGTCAGCCGGTACGTCGACGGCGAGGTCACGATCACCCAGTACGCGGCCGGGCCCACCACCCCGGCGGTCAACGAGTGGGTCGACTTCCGCTTCTCCGCGCACGCCACCGCGCTCGGCAAGAGCCTGCTGGGCCAGCTCGACCACAACGGCCGCCGCGACCATCTCTCCCGGCACAAGATGGCCCGCCTCACCTCGCGCACCATCACCAGCGACAAGCTGCTGCTCTCCCGCCTGGAGACCCAGCCGCCGACCGTCCCCCACCTCGACCTCCAGGAGTACGCACTGGGCACGGTCTGCGCGGCCGTCCCGATCACGGCGGGCTCCTCGGTGGGCTGCCTGGCCCTGTCCCTCCCGGTCGAAGACGCCCACCGCCTCCGCCAGGCAGCGGACACCCTGAACCGCGAAGCGGGCCCCGTACTGCTGTCTCTCGCGATCTAGAAACCAGGGCCTGGTCCGGAGCACCCCTCCGGACCAGGTAGTATTTTCTCGTCGCCCTCCGCGAGACTCTGATCCAGCGGAAGGCGTGAGTCATGCGCCGCTAGCTCAGTTGGTTAGAGCAGCTGACTCTTAATCAGCGGGTCCGGGGTTCGAGTCCCTGGCGGCGCACAGTGTGTGATCAAGGGCATCCTCCTTCGGGAGGGTGCCCTTGGTCGTGTGCGGGCCGCTCGCAACGGAAGACAAAGACGATCACGACTGATCAATTGATCATAAGATCCATAGATATCACTCTTTGTGCTGAACCGACTGGAACCATCGTGCGGTACCAGTAACCATCACGAAGGGGAGCACACCGAGTGAAGACCCGTGAAACCGAGTGGTCCGCGGTACGCCGATCCCCGCGGCGCCGATGGATCGCCGCGGCGCTGGGTGCCGCAGTCGTGACCGCCCTCGCCGGCGGTCTGCTGGCCGGCAGTGCCCAAGAAGATTCCAAGAAAGCGACCAGTCCCGTCGCGGCCCGGCAGTTCGCGGTGAACCCGCGAGGACCGACCTCTGCCGAGTCGTCGGAGTGGGAACACCTGACGGCGACTCCGGAGAGCCGGGCGCGACTCATCAGCGAAGTCCAGGAAGCCTTCGCCGGTGTGGCCACGGTCCGTACCGACGCACCGGTACAGAACACCGGGACCATCACCTCCGCGACGTCCACCAGCAAGGGGCACGCCGTCCAGGCACTGGCGACCGGTGTGACCGGGGACCACTTCTGGATCATCGCTTCCTACGGGGACATCGCCCGGGGAGCGATCGCAGGCGCCGTTCGTGCCTGTACCGCCAAGGTCCCGGCCTGGCTCTGCACCAACGCGGGCAACCTGCTGACCTCCTGGAGCCGGGGCTGGGGAGCCGCGGCAAACCACGGAATCTGGGCCGCCGTCTATTGGAGGCCCGCACACGTCACCGGTGGCCGCTGGTAAGTCCACCGCTGGGCAAACGCAGAGATCGACCAAGGGCGTTCTCCCCCCGTGGAGAACGCCCTCAGCCGTTTTCGGGGCGGATGCCCGTCACGGGTCGGTGCAGTCGATCTGGAACTCTTCCCACGAGCCGAAGTTCGACAACGTCGCATCCGTGTGGATGGAGTCGGCGTTGGCCACGCCGCCTCCGCCCACGGCGGAGAGGTAGTTCCCGTTGCTGCTGCGGAACCCGTAGTGGAAGCTGTCTCCCGCGGGCACCAGCGTGAACTTCTCCCGTGTCGAGGCGACTGTCCGGTCGCTCTGGATCGCGTTCGTCGTGTGCCCTCCCTCGTCGACCGCCGTCAGGTAGTGCCCGTTGGTGGTCTTGATCGTGCAGACCGCCGACACCCCGCGGTGGTACTCGCCATCGCATCGCCGGGCAGGTTCAGCGCCACGATCCCCGCCGCGGCGATCGCGATACCCGCGCTACGCCCGAGCTTGTTCTTGATGTCCAACGTTTCTCTCCCCGTTCCACCCGTCGAGTCATCGCCGGCCGCGGCTTCAGAGCCGTCGCTCTCGCGCAGCTCGTCGGTCGGCGGATCCAGGAGAAACAGTGCTCCGGTCGCCGTGGTACGGCGTGAGCAACCGTTGCTCAAAGAGCCCTGGTTCCCGCGCCCCGCCGCCTCCGGAAAGTGCCGCAGGCATGCCACGCTGGGCAGGCTCATGTCAGTGGTGCCGCCGGACCGGGGGACAGACATGCCTGATCTACCGTGGCCGTTCGTAGAGCGGGACCGGGAGCTGGAGACCTTCGAGCAGGCATGGCGCAGACCCGCGTGCACCACCGTGGTGGTCTTCGGACCGGCCGGAGTGGGCAAGTCACGGCTCGCCGACGAACTCCTCACCCGGGCCGTGGACACAGGGGCCAAAGGGATCCGGGTGACCGCGAGTGCCTCGGCGGCAGCGGCGCCGATGGGCGCGATCGCCCACCTGATACCGGCCGGCGTCGACCTGTCGGACCCGGTCTCCGGGTTCGCCGAGGTCGCCAGGCTGCTGGCCGGCCCCCGGGGAGACGACCGGTGGGCGGTCCTGGTGGACGACCTGCACCTGCTGGACAAGGCGTCCACCGCGCTGCTGCGCCATCTGCTCGACGCGGGCGCGATCCGGCTGATCGCCACGGTACGCACCGGTGGCCCGGCCGCAGAAGCCGCCGACGCCGACGCCGTGGAGGCACTCGCACGGGGCGACGCGGTCTGCCGTATCGACCTGGAACCCTTCGACCGGGGCGGGGCGGAACGGCTGTTGCGCACTGTACTCGGCGCACCGCTCGGACACCGCACCCTCCACCGTCTGTTCGAGGCGTCCGGGGGCAACGCCCTGTATCTGCGCGAGCTGGTGCACGGAGCGCTGGACACCGGGACGCTGTCGAACGACGGGGAGATCTGGACCCTCACCGAAGGAGCGCTGCCGACCACCCCACGGCTCGGCGAGCTGATCAGGAACCGCCTCGCCGCCGTGGACACCGTGGCGCGCAGAGTTCTGGAACTGCTCGCGGTGTGCGGGTCGGTCTCGTTGGCCGACGCGGTCTCGGCCGCGTCGATGGATGTGGTGGCCGAGCTGGACGAAGCCGGACTGGTCGACGTCCGGCAGGACGAACGGCGCACCCTCGTCGTCCTGAGCCACCCGCTCTACGGCGAGGCACTGCGGGAGGGGCTCTCGCTGGTCCGCCGCCGGACGCTGCTGCTCCGGCAGATCGAGCGGATCGGCGTGTACGGCGGCAGACGCCACGACGACGCCCTCCGGGTGGCCATCTACCAACTGGCCGCCACCGGTACAGCCGATCCCGGCCTGATCGTCCGGGCCGCCGCGCTGGCACGCCACGTCCACGACTACGAACAGGTCGTCGCCCTGCTGGAGGCTCTTCCCGAGGCGGACCGCACATACGAGTCCTTACTCCTCCAGGGCGACTCCCTGGTCCAACTCGGGCGCTGGCAGCGGGCGGAGGAGATCCTCGCGGAGGCCCAGAAGCGGGCCGCGTCGGAGGAGGACGGGATCGCCGCCGCGATGGTCCGCACCTGGAATCTCTTCTGGGTCGCCGCGCACACTCAGGAGGCGTTCCGGGTCAACGACACCGCGCTACGGCACGTCACCAGCCCTGCGTGTCAACGCCTTCTCGTTCTCAACAAGGCGTCCCTGATGGCTGTTTCGGGCCGCCCCGCCCAGGCTCTGGCGCTGCTCGACGGCCTGGACACCAATATCCAGGAGACCCAGGACATCAACTCCTGGCTGATCGCCTCGATGTCCAGGACAGCCGGGCTGGCCTACGTCGGCAGGTCCCGCGAGGCGATCGACTCGGGCCGGGCGAGTTACGCGGCCCATGTGAAGGTGGACGACCGGACACTGGGCCCCGCGCATCCGACATCCCAACTCGTGCCCGTGGTCTTCGCGTTGACCGACGCGGGGCAGCTGGCGCAGGCCGGGGAGGTGGCGGAGGGCATTCTGACCGACCTGGTGGACACCGACTCGGCCCAGACCCGGGTGTGGGCCGCGGCCTACCGCGGCAGAGTGGGATGGCTGGCAGGCGACGCGGCGACCGCCCGCCGTTGGTACGCCGAAGCCATCACCCAGGGCGAGATCCACCACCAGGTCCGGCCGCTGTCCCAGGCCTGGGGAGGCCTGGCCGCCGCGGCCGCGTTACTGGGCGACTTCGACACCGCCGAGGCGGCCGTGGTCCGGATGCGGACCTACCCGGTCATGGGCCACCAGGCGGGTGAGGAGCGCCTCGGCGAGGCCTGGCTCAAGGCCTCCCGCGGACACCTGTCCCAGGCCCGGGACATCCTGGCCGCCGCGGCTGCCGACGCCCGCGACACCGGGCAACCCACCTCGGAGATGCTGCTGTTGACGGACATCGCCCGACTGGGCGGCGCCAAGGAGGTCACCGGACGGCTGGCCGAGCTGAGCAGGCAGTGCGACGGCCATCTCGCTCCGGCCCGGGTCCGTCTCAGTGCCGCTCTGGCCGCAAGCGATCCGGACCTGCTGCTGGCAGCGGCACATGAACTCGGCGCCATCGGCGCCCACTTGCTCGCCGCCGAAGCCGCGGCGTCGGCCTCCGCGGCCTGGCGCCGGGCCGGTCACCCGCGCCGCGCGACCGCCGCGTCCCTGCTGACCCGGGCCTTCACCGCCAGGTGCCCCGGGGTGCGCACTCCCCTCCTCGCGAGCGCGGAGGCCACCTACGCCTTCACGGACCGCGAACGCGAGATCGCCCTGCTCGCCGCGGGCAACCTGCGCAGCAAGGAGATCGCAGAGGCACTGCACCTGTCCGTGCGCACGGTCGACAACCATCTCCGGCGCGCCTACGCCAAACTCGGCGTCCGCACCCGCCGCGAACTGGCCGACATCCTCAGCCGATCCGACTGGTCCCCGCTGCTACGACAGCGTCCTGCGGAGTCAGCCGCCGATACGCCGCCTCCCCCGGTGGCCGCCACCACACCGGATCGGCGCACCGGATCCCCTCCCGCCGCAGCCCCGCCCGGTGGATCTTGTTCGTCGCCGTGACCGGCATCCGGCGCACCACCCGTACGAAGCGCGGTGCCATCTTCGTCCCCAAGTCCGGCTGGGACAGCAGGAATTCGGCGAAGCCGAGCGGGTCGAAGTGCCCGGCAATCGTCGCCATGACCTGGTCGCCGGTGACTGGGTCCGGTACCGCGTAGACCGCCACGGCGTCGGCGCCCTCGTAGCGGGCGAGGATGTTCTCGATCATCGCGGCGGCGAGGTTCTCGCTGTCGACGCGGAGGCGGTCGTCGGTGCGGCCGGCGAAGTAGAGGTAGCCGTCGGTGTCGCGGTAGAAGAGGTCGCCGGTCCAGTACCAGCCCTCCCGGCGGCGTTCCGCGTCCGCCTCCGGGTTGCGCCAGTAGCCCTCGAAGGGGTTGGGCGCGCGGTTCACCAACTCCCCTATCGCCTCTTCCCCGTTGAGCAGTCGGCCGGCCGAGTCGAAGACCGCCGGCGGGCACTCCGCCCGCGTCTCCGGATCGAGTACGGCGAGCCCGGGCGCCGCCCGTCCGACCGCCCCGGACGGTGTCCCCGGCGACCACTGCACCGCCGCCCCGCCCTCCGAGGACCCGTACCCCTCCACCAGCCGCACCCCGAACCGCCGCTCGAACGCCGCCGCGTCCACCGCCCCCGCCTCCGTGCCGAAGCCCATCCGCAGCGGGTTGTCCCGGTCGTCGGCGCGTTCCTCGGTGGCCAGGATGTACTGCACCGCACGGCCGACATAGGTGAAGTACGTGGCCCCGTACGCCCGTACGTCGTCCAGGAAGCGGGACGCCGAGAACCTGCGGCGCAGCGCCACCCCCGCCCCGGCCGCCAGCGCCGGTGCCCAGTCGGCGATCACCGCGTTGCCGTGGAACATCGGCATGCAGATGTAGTGCACGTCGTCCGGGAGGACCCCGAAGCTGTCGACCAGTGAGGCTCCGGCGGCGGCCAGGCGGCCCTGGGTGCAGATCGCGGCCTTCGGGGCGCCGGTGGAACCGGAGGTGAAGTAGAGCAGGATGCGGTCGTCGGGGGTGGCCCGGGAGAAGGCGTCCGGTTTGGTGTTCGCGTACGGCGCGAGGAGGTCGCCGTAGGCCTGAGTGTCCGTCACCAGGAGGTGTACGCCAGCCAGTTGGAGGTTCCCGAGCAGCGGAAGGTGTGCGCGCCCGGTGACGAGGATCCGGCATTCGGTGTGCAGGATGTCGCGGGCCAGCTCGGGGCCGCGGCGGGTGGGGTTGATGCCGGCGACGGCCGCGCCCGCGAGGGCCGCCGCGCTCAACCACAGGGGGTATTCAGGGGTGTTGTCGAGCAGTACGCCGATGTGGGGTGGGGTGCCGGGCGGGAGGAGGTCGGCGAGGAGGGCCGCCCTGGCCGCGGCGCCGGCCGCCACCTCGTGGTGGGTGAGCGTCCGCTCCTCGCACCACAGTCCCGGGCGGTGGTCGTCCCACCGTGCCTGTACGAGTTCCGCGACGGTACGCCTCCTGGACTCCATGGGGGCGCACCGTAGTTGACGTACCGTCAGATGTGGAGAGGTGTGCCGGTCAGAACCCGTCGGGGCCCGAGCCCGCGAAGGTGGTGGCGTAGGAGGCCATGAAGCCGACGCAGAACACGACGATCACGCCGAGGAAGGCCAGGATGCCGAAGGTGGCCGCCGCCTGCTTGCCCCGGCTGGGCTCGTGCGCGGTGGCGACCACCTCGCGGCCGTCGGTGTAGTACACGGTGACGTAGTCGCCCTCGATGACGGTCCCCCGCCCGCCCTCCTCCTCGAACCGCACGGAGCTGCCGTCGCGGGCGGTGAACTCGTACACGTGGTGCAGTGTGGTGCGCACCGAGGTGTCACCGTGCCCGCCGCTCACCGTCGTGTACGAGCGCAGGCAACGCCCCTCGGCCGTCAGCCCGCTGTTCCAGGCACCGCGCACCTGGAGCCAGCGGCGCGTCACGCGATATCCCATGAAGAGGGCGAAGCCCATGACGAGGCTTGGAACGAGGTAGATGATCAGGTCCATGATGCTTCCCCCGAGGTCGGATGCCACTTGGTGTGGGGAACCTACCCCCGGGGGATGCCGGACTGTCTCAAGCAAAGCTCAGAACCTCACGCTCAGAACGTGACGTCATCGCAGGAGTAGAACGCGTTGGCCGTGTCGGCGATCGTCCACACCGCGACGATCACGTGGTGGCCGGAGAGGCCCGAGGGCAGGGTGCCGGTGTGGGAGATGGTGGACGACGAGGGGCGCTGGCCGTTGTAGGGGACGGTGAGGAAGGGGGTGGTGTTGAGGTCCGAGCGGGCCAGGTTGTGGTTCTGGTTCCAACCCGCCTTGGTGACGTAGTACTTGAAGTCCGTCGTCGCGTGGATCGCCGTGAACTGCCAGCGGAACGTGTACGACTGACCGCCCGTCACCTTGGTCGTCGGCCAGGCGGCGCCGGACGGGGCCTTCGGTGCGCTGAGTTGGGCGAAGCGACTGATCCCGCCGTTGCAGATCTGGCCGTCGGCGGGGCCGGCCGCCGGGAAGCCCTTGGGGCCCTCGACGCTCTGCGGCTCGTACTGGATGTCGCCGCAGTTCGTCACCGTGCCGTTGGCACAGAGCTTCTGCCTGCTGATGGGGAGGTCGGTGTAGCCGTGGCTGCTCGCGGCCCCGGACGAGAGCGCGATGGCCCCGGCCGTGGTGAGCCCGAGCACGCCCGCGTACCACTTGGTCTTTTTGCGCATGCTGCCGCTCCTGGAGAACGTGTGGGGAGTTCCGTGAGCCGTGCAGGTCTAGACCAAGTCTCAGGTTATTGCCCCTACTTGACTGTGTCCATACCAAAAGCCGTGTCCGTCTCCATGGACGTCTCCAGGTCCGTCACCGCGCCGCTTCCCCCCGCCCCGAGCAGAACGCGACCGTCAAGTCCTTGACCAGCGCCTTGCGTTCGTAGTCGTCCAGCTCCACCAGACCGCGCATGGTCAGCCGGGTGACGGTGTCCTCCACCGAGTCGACCACCGATGTGAGCATCGTCGCCCGCTGCTGCGCGTCCAGCGTGGCGATACGGCGGCGGGTCATCGCCGCGGCCACCTCCGGGGCGTACTCGACGCGCAGCGGTTGCACCGAGAACACCTCGATGCCGACCGGCCCCGCGTCCGCCGCGACCAGCCGGGTCAGCGCGTCGACGGCCAGTTCGGCCGCGCCCTTCGCGCCACCGCCCGGCGGCTCCACGGGCACCCGGGTCAGCGCCGCCTCCACGCACTCGCGCAGATACGTCTCGTGGTCCTCGACCCCGAGCGTGGCCCGCGCGGTGTCCCGCACCCGCCACACCACGAGCACGGCGACCCGCAGCGCGACCCCGTTCGCGTCGGCGGCCGGCATCGGTTCGCTGCGCCAGTGCCGCAGCCGTACGTCGACCCGGCGGCGCAGCAGCAGCGGGTTGACCCACATCAGCCCGGTGCGCCGGACGGTCCCCCGGTACCGCCCGAACAGGCCGAGCACCCAGGCCCGTCCGGTACGGCCCCGGGCCAGTCCGCCGAAGCCGAACAGCCCGAGCACGCCGGCCCCGGCGTACGCGGCCCACTGCGCGGGACCGAGCCCGGCACCGGCGTAGACCGGCAGTCGTAGCGCGTCGGCCGCGAGCGGGGACAGGACGCCCGCCCACCACGAGGTGGCGAGACAGCCGGCGAGTCCGCAGGAGCCGGCGAGCACGCCCGCCGTGCCGGGCAGCACCCGGGCCGGCCGCTCCACCAGCTCGGGGTCGACCTCCGGCGCCGGGCGCGGCTTGGCCGGGAGGGGGCGGCGGAAGCGCCGCTGTTCGCCGGTGCCCTGTCTGCGTCCTACGACGGCGGGTCGGAGCGGCAACGACACCGGGTCGGGGTCGTCGCGGAAGAGCAGGTGGACGGGGATCTCGGTGGTCGCCTCGTTCTGGATGAGGCGCGCGGGACGGGCCTGCACCGCTTCGGGCGGCCCCGCGGGTTCCTCGTTCTCGGGCGTCTGTGAAGTGGTCGTCGTACTCATGGTTGCCTCCAGCCTCCGCGCCAGATGCGTCACAACGGGTGGGGATGAACGTGGTTACGAGAAGAGCCGGCGCCAGGTCTCCGGCCCCGGGTAGCCGTCCGCCGCGCCGCCCCGCCAGCCCTGGGCGCGCTGGAAGGCCTCGACGTTGCGCCGGTCCGGCTCGCCCCAGCGCGGTCCCGGGCCGGTCGTGTAGTACTTGCCGAAGCCCTTCTTGACCAGCTGCTTTCCGAGCTCGGTGACGTACTTGTTGGTCGCGCCGGGGCGGAACACGCCCCGGCCGGGATAGCCGGGGACACCCTGCGAGGTCGCCGGGGCACCGGGCGGGCCCGCCGCCCCCACCACCGCGCCGCCGATGTTCCTGCCCTTGCCGGTGATCAGCAGTTCCCAGGTCAGCGGTCCCGGCAGGCCGTCCGCGTCCGCGCCGGTCCAGCCCTGGGCCTTCTGGAACGCCTGGATGGCCAGCCGGTCCGCGTCCGACCAGACCGGGCCGGGACCCGCGGTGTAGTAGGCGCCGGCACCGCGGGCGACGAGCATCGTGCCGAGCTGGGTGACGTACTTGTTGTCGGCGCCGGGGCCGAAATACGCCGCTCCCGGGTACGCCGTCTTCCGCGTGACCGCGCCGGCCGGTGTCACCGGGGGCACCGCGGGCTTCGGGGTCACCTCCGCCGCGCTCGCCGTCAGGCCCTTGTAGCGGTAGGGGACGTAGTTGGCGGAGTGGCTCCAGTACGCGTACGGCGTGGACTGGCGCCGGGCGTGTGGGGGGGTCTCCTCCAGGGCGATGTAGTAGGTGTGCGTGTAGTCGGTCCAGCCGCCGAAGATGACGACGTGGGAGCCCTTCTCGGGATTCTCCGGATTGTGGAACAGCAGAATGTCGCCGGGCTGCAGTTCCTCCTTGGAAATGCGCGTCCCGTACTGGTCGAGGCTGCCGGTCCATTCGTTCCCCGGCAGCCCCCAGGCCATCGAGACGAACCCCGAGCAGTCCTGCCGGTAACCGTCGGACCAGTATTCGTCCATGCTGTACGGCACCTGCGCCGCGATCCAGGTCTTGGCCCGGTTGATGATCTCCGCGCGGGTGGTCGCGGGCGCCTTGAGGACACCGGCCGGCTTCGCCGGTTTCCCGCTCGGGCCGTGCAGCGGGGCCTTGGCGCCCTGCGGGGTGGCGGGCTCGTCACCCGTGTCACCTGCGGGGATGCCGGGGTGGGGCGAGACGTGGGGAGCGGCGAGGGCCGGTACGGCGTGCCCGGCGGCAAGGGCCGCGGACGCGGCGGCGGCCACGACCAGGACCCGCTGGGCAGCGGGCCGGCCACCGGTGCGGTCGGTCGGGGAATGCGGCAGGGCGCGCCGCCGGTGAACACATCCTGGGCAATCACAATCGCTCGCGGGATCGAATTCCTCGAATACCGGAGTCTCCATGCGATGCCCCTCACACTCCAGGTGGAAAATTCCGCACTCGTACACGTCCGCCAGTTTCTCAACTGTCTTCCGGACTCGCATGTTGACGGTCCGAATGATGTACAGGGGCCCGCCGGGAGCCCGAGGGGGTGGTGAGGAGCACCCCTCCACGTCCGGTAGGGTTGTGCAGGTCAGCAGGCGCCGCTAGCTCAGTTGGTTAGAGCAGCTGACTCTTAATCAGCGGGTCCGGGGTTCGAGTCCCTGGCGGCGCACGCTAGCGATGGCGAGGCATGTTCGCGGAAAGCGCGAAGCGGCCTCGCTATCGTCGTTTTTGCGCGGCTTCACCGCGCGCGGCGGGGGCTCCGCCACCCACACCCCCTCGCCCCGGTACCACGCTGACCGTGGCCGAAAGCCTGACCCCGAAGTCCCTCGCGGCGCCGGAGGCCCTCCGCACTGCGGGGGGCCTTTTGCATGGACGGAACACAGGCCTCCCCCCGTTTGGCCGGATACCCTCTCGCCATGGCAGCCCGTGACCTCCAGGAGCGGATCAAGAAGCTCATCCTCGACCGTCGGCTGCCCTCCGGGGCCCCGCTGCCGACCGAGCCCGAGCTGATGGTATTCCTCGGCGCGAGCCGGAACTCGGTGCGCGAGGCGCTCAAGGCCCTGCAGGCGATGGGGATCGTCGAGATCAGGCACGGGTTCGGGACGTACGTCGGCCCGATGTCGCTCGCGCCGATGGTCGAGGGCCTCGCGTTCCGTACCGTCGTCGGGCACTACCGGGGCGAGGACAGTCTGCTGCAGCTGCTCGAACTGCGGGAGGCGGTGGAGTCGGGGCTCGTCGCCCGGCTCGCGGGGCGGCTGCCCGAGCGGGATCTCGTCGAACTCGACGCACTGGTACGGCAGATGGAGCGGGAGGCCGCCGAGGGAGTGGGGCTCGCGGCCACCGACCGCGCCTTTCACGCCACTCTCTACCGGGGGCTGGACAACGCGCTGCTGAGCGAGGTCCTGGAAGCCTTCTGGGACGCCTTCCACCGCGTCCGCGCCGATCTCGCCACCGGCCCGCAGGACCCCGAGGTCACCTGCCGCCAGCACCGGGAGATCCTCGACGCGGTCCGGTCCGGGGATGCGAAGCGCGCCGAGAGGGCCATAAGGGAACACTTCGACAACGTGCGCACAAGACTGTCCACAACGACTCCACATGATCCCCACAAGCGCCCCAATGAACGCGTATGACCGGTAAACACCGCGTTTCGTGTCTTGCGATCAAGATGAACACCGTAGAACCCTGGTTTTGAAGATGCTGTCGGTACACGGCAGTTGAGGGGGTACGGAACCGGTTGCGCTGTTTCGCGGGGAGGAGGGGCCCCGCCCGGGAACAGATGTCGGAGGGGGCATCGCGCAACCGGACGGTCGCAGTCGCATGTCTTTGTGAGTGGACTGTGTGGTGACTGTGGCCACCACTGACACGCCCGTCGTGAGTCGAGGGGGACCCTGACGGGCGGCCGCGACAAACAGACACGCGCGTTTCCGCGTGTGGGGGGATGACTCATGACGTCGACGCCGACGGGCGCCCGACAGGGCTTCGACCCGTCACAAACCACCGAACTCAGAGTCCCGGGACACCGGACCGGCAGCTTCCGCCGGATCAAGAAGACGCTTCCGAGATACGACTACGAGCACTACAGCCGCCTTGCGGGACCCCTCACCCAGCCCGCCCCGGACAAGCCGTACAAGGTCCAGTACCGGTCGCTGCTGTCGCAGGAGACGCACCGCGTCCGCGCCGCGCTCATGCTGGGTGCGGCGCCGCTGCTGTCCCTGATCCTGCTGGGCTGGCTGCTGCAGCCCAAGCACTGGACCCAACGCGACTATCCCGCCTACGACTTCCTGCCCGCGCTGGACATCGTGATGCTGGTCGCGATCGGTCTGATCGAGTTCTTCCGCTGCATGAACGTGCTGTCCAACGCGCACGCCACGCTGGTCGCCCGCGACCCGATCCCGGTGGTGCCCGAGACCGGCACGAGAGTCGCGTTCATCACGACGTTCGTGCCCGGCAAGGAGCCCCTGGAGATGGTCACGAAGACCTTGGAGGCGGCCGTACGGCTGCGCCACCGGGGGCTTCTGCACGTGTGGCTGCTGGACGAGGGCGACGACCCCGAGGTCAAGGCGGTGTGCGGGCGGCTCGGCGTACATCACTTCACCCGCAAGGGAATCGAGAAGTGGAACCGGCCCAAGGGGCCCAACCGCGCGAAGACCAAGCACGGCAACTACAACGCCTGGCTGGAGGCGCACGGCGACGAGTACGACTACTTCGCCTCCGTCGACACCGACCACGTACCGCTGCCCAACTACCTGGAGCGGATGCTGGGTTTCTTCCGCGACCCGGACGTCGGCTTCGTCATCGGCCCCCAGGTGTACGGCAATTACGACACCCCGGTCACCAAGGCCGCCGAGTCGCAGCAGTTCCTCTTCCACGCCCTGATCCAGCGGGCCGGCAACCGATACGGCTCGCCGATGTTCGTCGGCACCTCGAACGCCGTACGGATCAAGGCACTTCAGCAGATCGGCGGGCTGTACGACTCGATCACCGAGGACATGGCCACCGGCTTCGAGATGCACCGGGCCAAGAACCCGGCCACCGGGAAGAAGTGGAAGTCGGTCTACACACCGGACGTGCTCGCGGTCGGCGAAGGCCCCAGCGCCTGGACGGACTTCTTCACCCAGCAACTCCGGTGGTCCCGCGGGACGTACGAGACAATCCTCAAGCAGTACTGGAAGGGCTTCTTCTCGATGCCTCCGGGCAAGCTCTTCAACTACACCATGATGATCATCTTCTACCCGATGTCCGCCCTCAACTGGATACTGGCGGCGCTGAGTTGCGCCCTGTTCCTGGGCCTGGGCGCCTCGGGTGTGAACATCGACCCGACGATGTGGCTGATGCTCTACGGCAACGCGTCCGCGCTGCAGATCGGCCTCTACATCTGGAACCGGCGGCACAACGTCTCCCCGCACGAACCGGAGGGGTCGGGCGGGGTCGCCGGCATGGTGATGTCCGCGCTGTCGGCGCCGATTTACGCGCGCTCGCTCTTGGACGCCGTACTGCGCCGCAAGAGCAAGTTCGTCGTGACACCGAAGGGTGACTCGGCCAGCCCCGACACGCTGTTCGGGACGTTCCGGGTGCACTGGTTCTTCATCCTGATCTTCGGCGGCTCGCTGATGGCCGGGTTCGAGAACGGGCACTCCCACCCGGCGATGATCACCTGGGCCACGTTCGCCCTGCTGATCACCGCGTCGCCGATCCTGGCCTGGCGGTACATGCTGCGCCAGGAGAAGAAGCAGCCGCCCGCAATCCCGGACGAACCCCGGGACGCCGTCCCGCCGCAGCCGGTGCAGGCCTCGCATGTGCCCCAGCAGAAGCCCAGTTGGGCGGCCTCGGCCACCAACAGCGAGCAGACGATGCAGATCGCGCTCGGTGGACCGGGGGGACGTAAGGAATGAAGGAAGCCGGCCGGCGCCGTGCCCGTCGACTCGCGATCAGCACGGTGGTCGTCATCGCCCTGGCCGGGATGAACGGACCCTGGCTGTACAGATTCGGCACCGAGAGATACCACCAGTACGTCATCAACAAGCCCGAGTACAAAGCCGACAACGGGCACTGGGACATCATCCAGTTCCCGAAGGAGTACCGGCAGGACACCATTCACGCGGCGCTGCTGCGCACCGGCAAGGTGCTGCTCATCGCCGGGTCGGGCAACAACCAGGACAACTTCAACGCGAAGAAGTTCGACACCCGGATCTGGGATCCGGTCAAGGGCACCATCAAGAAGGTGCCCACCCCGGCCGACCTGTTCTGCACCGGGCACACCCAACTCGCCAACGGCAACCTGCTGATCGCGGGCGGCACCCAGAAGTACGAGAAGCTGAAGGGGGATGTGAGAAAGGCCGGGGGCGTGATGATTCTCTACAACGAGAACCCCGACAAGCCGATGACACTGCCCAAGGGCACGAAGTTCACCGGCAAGGCGAACGGCAAGTCGTTCGTCTCCACGGACTCGGTCCTCATCCCGCGCGCGACGAAGGTGTTCGACAAGAAGACCGGCAGGTTCCTGCGGAACAACCCCGGTTACGCCCGGGTCGTCGTAGAGGCGCCCAAGGAGGGCACCAAGTACGAGACCGGCACCCAGGACAACTACCGCGTCCAGGGGCTGACCGGCGCCGACGAGCGCAACACCTACGGCATCGGGAACAAGTTCGGGCTCGACAAGCGGGACTTCGAGGGAATCAAGAACGCGTACGAGTTCGATCCGGTCGCCGAGAAGTACATCAAGGTCGATCCGATGAACGAGGCTCGGTGGTATCCGACGTTGACGACGCTGAGCGATGGGAAGGTGCTCAGCGTCTCCGGGCTCGATGACATCGGGCAGTTGGTGCCGGGGAAGAACGAGATCTTCGATCCCGCGACCAAGAAGTGGACGTACACGAAGACCAAGCGGCAGTTCCCCACGTATCCGGCGCTGTTCCTGATGGAGAACGGGAAGCTGTTCTACTCGGGGTCGAACGCGGGGTACGGGCCGGACAACGTGGGGCGTGATCCCGGGATCTGGGACGTCGACACCAATCAGTTCACCAGGATTCCCGGGCTCAGTGATCCGAACATGCTGGAGACCTCGGCGACCGTGCTGCTGTCTCCGGCGCAGGACGAGAAGTACATGGTGATCGGGGGCGGGGGTGTCGGTGAGTCCAAGTTGTCGACCAACAGGACGCGGCTGGTCGATCTGAAGGACGCCGACCCGAAGTTCGTGGACGGGCCCTCGCTGGAGAAGGGCACGCGGTATCCGCAGACGTCGATCCTGCCGGACGACACCGTGCTGGTGTCGGGCGGTTCTGAGGACTATCGGGGGCGCAGTGACTCCGACATCCTTCAGGCGCGGCTGTACCACCCCGACACGAATACCTTTGAGAAGGTCGCCGATCCGCTGGTGGGGCGGAACTATCACTCCGGGTCGATTCTGCTGCCGGACGGGCGGGTGATGTTCTTCGGGTCCAACTCGTTGTACGCGGACAAGGCGAACACGAAGCCGGGGGTTTTCGAGCAGCGGATCGAGATCTACACGCCGCCGTATCTGTACCGGGATTCTCGGCCGGACATTTCCGGGGGGCCGGAGTCGATTGCTCGGGGGGCGTCGGGGACGTTCACCTCGCAACATGCTTCTTCGATCAAGAAGGTGCGGTTGATTCGGCCGAGTGCGTCCACGCATGTCACGGATGTGGATCAGCGGTCTATTGCGCTGGACTTCAAGACGTCCGGGAACAAGATCACGGTGACTGTGCCGAAGGACAAGAACTTGGTGCAGTCGGGGTGGTACATGCTGTTTGTGGATGACGATCAGGGGACGCCGAGTAAGGCGCTCTGGGTGAAGGTTCCGTAGCGGTTGTCTTTTGGCCGCGGGTGCGTGGGGGCTGGTCGCGCCCACGCGGCGGAGCCGCAAATCGATACAGCCCCGCGCCCCTAAAAAACAGGGGCGTGGGACTGTGCGCTAGTTGGAGGACTTGGCCAGCTTCAGTGCGTAACTCGCCCACCAATCGCCCGCCTTGGGGCCGCCCTTGCAGGTGCCGTCCGACTCCCCCGGGCGTTTGATCCACAGGTAGGCGTCCACCAAGGGGTCTGCCGTCTTGGTGGTCGGGGTTTCGCCCAGGGACCTGCCCGGGGGATTGCACCAGTTCTTGTCCTCGTCTCCTGCCGTATACGGTCCGTTGCCGTTTCGGCTGGTGTCGATGACGAAGTGTTTGTTGTCGGTCTTGGCCGAGAGTTGTCTGCCGTACGCGATGGAGTCCTCGGTGGAGTAGAAGTTGGAGACGTTCACCGCGAAGCCGTCGGCCTTGGCGATACCCGCTCGCTGGAGGGGCTGGTAGATCTCGTCGGGGTGGCCCCAGCCTGCGTTTCCGGCGTCGAGGTAGACCTTCGTCTGCTTGAGGGACTTGAGCTTGGTGATGGCGTAGTTCAGGAGGTCGTAGCGCTCGTCCTGGTACTGGGCGGGGGTGCAGCCGTCCACCAGGTGGAGCAGGGCGTCCGGTTCGAGGATCACCGTGGCGGAGCGGTCGGCGATGCCCTGGGCCACGGCGTCGATCCAGGCGCGGTAGGAGTCGCCGTCGCCCGCGCCGCCCTGGGAGTACTGGCCGCAGTCGCGGTGCGGGATGTTGTAGAGGACGAGGAGCGCGGTGCGGCCGGCCTTGTCGGCGGCCTCGGTGAAGCCCTGGGCCTCCGCCTTCGGGTTCTCCGGGCCGATCCACTCGCCGGTCGGCTGTTCGGCGATCTTCCTGATCTGTTCGGCGTCGGCGGTCTTGCCGGCCTTGGTGTAGGCGGCGACCTGCCGGGCCGCGTTGGTGTCCGGGTTGACCCAGATCGGGTCGCTGCCGCCGGACTGTTGCGTGATCTTCGCTCCCGCGTCGGGCTTCTTGTCCCCGCCCCCCGAGGAACATCCCGCGAGGAGCAGTGCCGCCCCCAGGACCAGTGCCGACGCCCGTGTGCCGAAGGGGACCGGGGTCCCCTGGCTGCCGTACATCCAACTCCCCCTTGGCTGTACCGATCCAAGGCTCAATCGTGACATACGTGGCGTGCCGCCCACGAGAACGCCCGGGATGTTGTCGGCCGGTTGTTACAGCCCCGCCCTGTTGGGTAGGCGCCCGGCCCAAGGGCAGGGGAAGGTGGCCGTCATGCACCACACGACCCGGGAGGGCCGGCTCGCCGCGGCGCTGGTGGAGGCGGCCGACACCCTCACCGAGACCTTCGACACCGCGGACTATCTGCGCCGGCTGTCCGACCACTGCGTGGAGCTGCTGTCCGCGTGGACGGCCGGGGTGATGCTGATCGACGGCGGGGAGGCCGTGTCGCTGGCCGGGAGCAGCCATCGGGAGGCGGTGGCGCTCGATCTGCTGGCGGCCCAGCACGGTGGCGGGCCCTGTCTGGAGAGCTACGGCTCCGGGCGTGCCGTAGCTCCGGTGTCGATCGGGGTGGCCCATGCCGCCGCCCGCTGGCCGGAGTTCACCGAACGGGCGCTGCGGCACGGCGTCGCGGCGACCTTCGCGGTGCCGGTGCGCCGCCGGGACACACTGCTCGGCGCGCTCAACGTGTTCGTGCCGACGCTGCCCAACGACGAGCCGGACGGCGGCCGTTGGGAGTTGGTGGTGGCACAGGCGTTGGCCGACGCGGCGGGGCTGGGGCTGCAGAACCATCGCGCGTATACCCAATACCGGTCCCTGGCCGGGCAGTTGCAGGAGGCACTGTCGAGCCGGGTACGGATCGAGCAGGCCAAGGGGATGCTCGCGGAGCGCTGGCAGGTCGGCACCGATGAGGCGTTCGTCGCGCTGCGCCGCTACGCGCGGCAGCGCCGGCTGCCGCTGGAGCGGGTCGCGCGGTCGGTGATCGAACGGGGCGTGGACGATGCCGAGTTGAGGGCTCCGTAGCGGCATCGACCACCTGTGCATATGACAGGGAGCTACCGCATCGGGACATGGCGTCATTCACCCTCTAGGCCCGGGCGCTCATTCGTTCTAGAGTCATTCCCAACGGTCCTAGCCCCCGGCCGGTCCACATCCTCCACCACTGGTTTTCCAGACCTCCCGCGCCGTTCGCCGGGTTACTCCCGCAACCCGTGCGCGTGCGGTCGAGGACCAGCCCGGTCGGCGGCTTCAGGGGGGAAGCGGGTCGTCGGCCGGGCTCGGTTGTCACACCCCGGTTCCGGTGAGGTAGGCGGACACGACGACGTTCGCCGTGTAGCTGCGGTCGGCGCGGTCGAAGGTGCCGCCGCAGGTGATGAGGCGCAGCTCGGCGCGGCCCGACTGCCTTGTGCCGTAGGCCTGTTGGGCGTCGAAGTGGGCGCGGGTCAGCACCCGTACGTCGTCGACGGTGAAGTCGGCGACCTTGCCGTCGTCGCGGACGACCCGGATGACGCGGCCCGGGCGCAGCGTGCTGAGCTTGTAGAAGACGGCGGGCCGGGTCTCGGTGTCGACGTGCCCGACCATCAGCGCGGTGCCGGCGGCCCCCGGCCGCACCCCGCCGCCGTACCAGCCGACCACACCGGCCTGGTCGAACGGCGGTGGGTCGACCGCGCCCTGCGCGTCGAGGCCGCGGGTCACGACGGGCGCCTGTACGGCGAGGTCGGGGATGTCGATGCGCTGCGGCAGGGCATTGCCCAACGGCTTTGCGGCGGGCGGGAGTTCGGCCTCGGCGGGGCGGCCGACCGCGGCCACGTCGCCGGTGGTCGGCGCGGATATGCCCTGCCGTATGTCGGTCAGGTCCTGGCCCCACAGCCACAGGCCGAGCAGCAGCATGGCCCAGGCCACGCCGGTCAGCAGCCGTCCGGTGCCGGTGGAGCGCTCGTGCTCGGCGGGCCGGTCGTGATCGAACATGGCCGGTCAGTCTGTCCGGCTGGGCCTACGGCTCCGGCGGGCGCTGCGCAGCGCCACGGCCGTCGCGGCAACACCGGCCAGCAACAGCCCGACCACCGCGTGCACGGTACCGGGACCGGCCGCGCGGGCGTCCGTGGCGGAGAGGTGCGCGGTACCGCCACCGCCCGCGTGGACGGGGGCGGCGGGGGAGGCGGGGGAGGCGGGGGGCGGGGAGGAGGGGGATCCGGATTCATTCGCTACGACCTTGATCGCGCCCTTCACCGTCACGCTGCCGCAGGTGATCTTCACGTCGTAGCTGCCCGGTTCCAGCGAGGAGCGGACCTGGGTCTCGCCGGCGAGGGTGCCGGCCGTGCCGACGAGTTTCGCGTCGGCGACGAACGCGTCCGACACCGCCGAGCCCGTCGTACCGGAGCAGCCGCTGATCCTGAGCGCTACGTCGGCGCCGGGGGCGGGGGACGCGGGGGTCACGGAGACAGTGCCTCCGTCCGCCGCGTACGCCGTCGGGGTGAGCGCCGCGAGGACCGCCGCGCCCGCACAGAGAGTGACTTTCAGTGAGCCCATCGTGAACCTCCAGATAACTGGAGACTCCTCCTCGTCACCCGGTCGCGCATCCCTGGCGGGGCCCGATTGCTCCGTATGGGGGAGGTGGAAGCGGAAGTGAATAGCATGGTCACCATGACAGAGCGCAAGCCCATCGAATCGTGGCTCACCGACATGGACGGGGTGCTGATGCACGAGGGCGTCCCGGTGCCCGGCGCGGACGCGTTCATCAAGAAGCTGCGGGAGACCGGGCGTCCGTTCCTGGTCCTCACCAACAACTCGATCTACACCGCGCGCGACCTGCACGCCCGGCTGAACCGGATCGGTCTGGAGGTGCCGGTGGAGAACATCTGGACCTCGGCCCTGGCCACCGCCGCGTTCCTGGACAACCAGCACCCCGGCGGCACCGCCTACGTCATCGGCGAGGCCGGACTGACGACGGCGCTGCACGACGCCGGTTACGTGCTGACCGACTCGGACCCCGACTTCGTGATCCTGGGCGAGACGCGGACCTACTCCTTCGAAGCGCTGACCAAGGCGATCCGGCTGATCAACGACGGGGCCCGGTTCATCGCCACCAACCCCGACAACACCGGCCCCTCCCCCGAGGGCGCCCTCCCCGCGACCGGCTCGGTCGCCGCGCTGATCACCAAGGCCACCGGCAAGGAGCCGTACTTCGTCGGCAAGCCGAACCCCCTGATGATGCGCAGCGCGCTGAACACCATCGGCGCGCACTCGGAGACCAGCGCCATGATCGGCGACCGCATGGACACCGATGTGCTGGCCGGGCTGGAAGCCGGTATGACGACTTTCCTGGTGCTGACCGGTCTGACGACCAGGGCCGACCTCGACCGCTACCCCTACCGCCCCACGAAGGTCGTGGACTCCATCGCGGACATCGTCGACCTGGTCTGATTCCCGGGCGTCAACTCCGCCAGCAGCGCGGGCAGTTCGGCGACCGAGCCGAGGACGTGCGTCGCGCCCGCCCCGCTCAGCGCGTCGCGCCGGTGTGCCCCGGTGAGCACACCGGCGACCATGCCTGCGCCGGCGCGGACGCCGCTGAGCATGTCGTACGAGGTGTCGCCGACGACGGCCGTCTGTCCTACGGCGTCCGCGGCGCCCGTCCGCAGGAACGCGGTGAGGACCATGTCCGGGTACGGGCGTCCCCGGCCGCCGGCGTCGGCGGGGCACAGCGTGAGGTGCGCGAGGTCCTGCCAGCCGAGGGCGGCCAGGATCGCGTCCTGGGTGGTGCGGGCGAAGCCGGTCGTCAACACCACTGTGCGGCCTTGGGACTTGAGGGTCTCGATGGTCTCGCGGGCGCCGGGGAGGGCGGTGACCCGGCCGCCGTCGACGAGGTCGGCGTAGGCCGCTGCCGGCGCAGCCTGCCCTCCAGGACGAGTTCGCGCAGCGCCTGCCGGACGGTCTCGCGGGCGACCTCGTACCGCTCGGTGAGGTCGCGCTCGGTGGGGATCACCGCGCCCTCCCTCAACTCGTCGACGAGCGCGGCGATTTGGGCTTTCACCGCGTAGTACTTGGGGATGCGGCCGTGCTCCGGGATGCCGGAGCGGACGGGGGCGCCGGGGGCCTGGTCGTTCGGGTAGTCCACGCGGAGATGTTCGCGGAGATGTTCGCAGAGACGGCGTCCCGCGTTATCGGCGCCTGCGGGCCAGCAGCAGGGCGCCGGCGGTGACGAGGAGGACGGACGTGGCGGCGAGGACGAGGTAGGCGGGGCCGATTCCGGTGCGGGCGAGTTCGTCGGCGAACGAGAGGTCCTCGGCGGGCGGGGTCGTGGCGGAGGGAGCCGTTGTGGCGGGGGTGGGCGTGCTGGATTCCGGGGACGACTCGACGTCGAAGCGGTAGTCGTTCGACTGGCCGACCCAGTCCCCGTCGTCGGCATGGCGTTGTACGACGGCCGCGTTGGCGGTGATCTCGTTCGGTCCGGTGCCGGGGGCAAGCGCGAGGCGCACCTTGACCGTGAGGGTCTTGCCGGGGTCGACGGTGAAGCCCGGGAAGCCGTCGTCGAAGGCGCCGACGAGTTCGGCCTTCTCGGTCGTGGCGAAGCGGACGGGGTGCGGGCGCGGGCCGGCGCCGTCGTAGAAGTCGAGTCTGGGCTGTGAGGGCTTCAGGGCGCGCTGCTGGTCGACGAGGACGACGACGGGGTGGATCGCGGTGCAGCGGCGGGCGGTGGTGTTGGTGAGGTCGAGATACCAGGTGCCGTAGCCGCCGCCGGCCTCGTAGGTGTTGGGGCCGTCGTGGATGCGGGTGGTGAGGGGGAAGGCGCGGGAGTCGGGGGCGGCGCAGCTGGGGGTGGTGTCGGCGGCGTGGCCCGGTGGGGCGGCGGTGACGAGGAGGGGGGCGGCTGCGGCGAGGCAGAGGGACAGGGGTGTGCGCAGCGGGGTGCGCGTTCTCAGGGGCAATCGCATAAGCACATGAGCGTGCCGGAGATGGGGGCCGATGGAGGGTGACGCGGCCGTCGGTGTGCCTCGAACGGGCGCGGCGGGACCCCTGTTCGGCGGAAGTGTCACAGTCCTCGGAGAAAGTGACACACTTTTCAGAACACCTCCCCCGCCGGACGGCCTACCCGTCCGCCCGCCCGAACAACGGTCCGAGCAGCAGCTGCGCGGCCCCCTCCGCCACACCCCTCGCCCCGCCGGCGGCGACCCGCACCGGTACGGCGGCCTCGCCCGCGCCCTCGCGCCGGGCGCGTTCACCGAGGACGGCGGCGACTCCGCGCACGAAGGGCTCCGGGTCGGCGGCGACGGTACGGCCGCCCAGCAGCACGAGGTCGATGTCGAGCAGGCCCACGAGGTTCGCGGCGCCCGCACCGAGCACCCGCGCCGCCTCATCCACATCCCCGCGCGCTACGGCGGCCAGGCACAGGGCCTCGATGCAGCCCCGGTTCCCGCAGTCGCAGGGCGGCCCGTCCAGCTGGATGACCTGGTGCCCGAACTCCCCGGCCCCGGTCCGCGCCCCCCGGTGCACACCCCCGCCGATCACCAGCCCGGCGCCGAGTCCCGTACCGAGATGCAGATAGGCGAAGGCCCCGCCCTCCCCGCCGACGGCCAGCCCGAGCGCGGCGGCGTTCGTGTCCTTGTCGACGACGACCGGCACCCCGAGCCGCCGCCCGAGCGCGTCCCGCAGCGGAAACCCGTCCCACTCTGGAAATCCGGTGACGCGATGCAGCACACCGTGGATGTGGTCGAGCGGCCCGGGCAGGGCCACGCCCACACCGAGCAGATGACCGTCGGACGCGAGGCGCGCGGAACCTCCGACCACCTCCCCCACCAGCCCCTCGACCTCCCGGGCCACCGCCTCCACGACCACCGCGGCACCCGCCCCCAGGTCCAGCGGGGCGCTCCGCTCTCCGACCACCGTCCCGGTGAGATCGACGAGGACGACCCGCAGTTCGTCCCGGTCCAGATGCACGCCGACCGCGTGGCCGGCCTCCGGGACCAGGCGCAGTACCGTGCGCGGTTTGCCGCCGGTGGAGGCGCGGCGGCCGGCCTCCGTGACAAGTCCGGGCTCCCGCAGCCGGGCCGTGATCTTGCTGACTGCCTGGGGGGTGAGCCCGGTGCGGTCGGCGAGTTCGAGACGGCTGATCCCGTCCGGTCCCGCGGTCCGCAGCAGGTCGAGCACCAGCGCGGTGTTGTGGCTGCGCACGGCGAGCAGATTCGCACCCACCGCACCCGCACCCGCCGTAGTTCCGGCTCCACTCCCGCTCCGCGCACTGTTCACTCCCCCATTCTCCCCACCACTTGCACTTTGGCAACAGCGTTGCGAAAGTGGAGGGCATGACTGGACGCACCACTCGCACACCCCTCCGCGTCGGCCTCGTCGGCTACGGCCTCGCGGGCTCCGTCTTCCACGCCCCGCTGATCGCCGCCGCCGAGGGCCTCGCCCTCGACACGGTCGTCACCTCGAACCCGGAGCGGCAGGACCAGGCCCGCGCCGAGTTCCCCGACATCCGCATCGCCGCGTCCCCGGACGAACTCCTGGACCGCGCCGCCGAGTTGGACCTGATCGTCGTCGCGTCCCCGAACAAGACGCACGTGGCGCTCGCGACGGCGGCCCTGAAGGCCGGTCTGCCGGTCGTCGTGGACAAGCCGATCGCAGGCACCGCCGCCGAGGCCCGTGAGCTGGCGGCCCTCGCCGAGCAGCACGGCCTGCTCCTCTCCGTCTTCCAGAACCGCCGCTGGGACAACGACTTCCTGACCCTCCGCAAGCTCCTGGCCGAGGGCGAGCTGGGCGACGTATGGCGCTTCGAGTCCCGTTTCGAGCGCTGGCGCCCGCAGCCCAAGGGCGGCTGGCGCGAGTCCGGCGATCCGGCAGAGATCGGAGGTCTCCTCTACGACCTCGGCAGCCATGTCGTCGACCAGGCGCTGACCCTCTTCGGGCCCGTGACCTCCGTGTACGCCGAGTCGGACATCCGCCGCCCGGGTGCGGAGACGGACGACGACACGTTCATCGCGCTGACCCATGCGAACGGCGTCCGCTCGCACCTCTACGTCTCCGCGACCACCGCCCAACTCGGCCCGCGTTTCCGCGTGTTGGGCTCCACGGCGGGCTACGTCAAGTACGGCCTCGACCCCCAGGAGGCGGACCTGCGGGACGGAAAGCGCCCCGTCGCGACGGACGGCTGGGGCGAGGAGCCCGAGTCCCTCTACGGCCGGGTCGGTTCGGGCGAGTCCCCGCTCACCGGAGGCGGCCGCCCCGAACCCACCCTCCCCGGTGACTACCCCGCGTACTACGCGGCCGTCGCCGCCGCCCTCCACGACGGCGCCCCCAACCCGGTGACCGCCCTGGAGGCGGCTGCCGCCCTCGACGTACTGGAAGCCGCGCGCCGCAGCGCCCGCGACGGAGTGACGGTGACCCTGTGACCCAGCACAAGCCCGCGATGACCCAGCGGATCGCCCCCGAGATCACCCCGACGGTGGAGGAACTCGAAGCACAGGAACGCCGGTTGGTGTTCCAGCACTTCACCCACGACGACGCGTGGGCGCTGGGTTCCCTCCTCGTGGAACTCGCCCGCGAGAGCCAGGCCCCGGTCGCCATCGACATCCGCCGCGCCGGCCAGCAGCTCTTCCACGCGGCGCTGCCGGGCTCGACCCCCGACAACGACGCGTGGATCGACCGCAAGCGCAGGGTGGTCGAGCGCTTCGGCGCCGCCTCCTACCTGGTCGGCACCCGCTTCCGCGCCAAGGGCAGCACCTTCGAGGACTCCTCCCGCCTCGACCCCGACGAGTACGCGGCCCACGGCGGCTCGTTCCCGATCAGGGTCGAGGGCGTGGGCGTCATCGGCACGGTGACGGTGAGCGGCCTGCCCCAGCTGCAGGACCACCGGTTCGTGGTGGCGGCGCTGGAGCAGTTCCTGGACGAGTGACAGGGAGCGTCAGGCCAGGTCGGAGGTGTCCAGGTCGAACCCGAAGGGCTCGGGCAGCCCGAGCTTCGCGCCGAAGACCGCCGTCTGCGAGTGCTGGTATCGACCGCCCTCGGGCTCCCAGTGCACGACCACCTCGCCACGGTGCCGGTCGACGAGCAGATACACCGGCAGTGCGGCCTGGGCGTAGGCGTCCCGCTTCTCGATGCGGTCGGCGTCCGCGTCCTTCTCGCTGCCCGGCGTCACCTCGACGACCATCAAGACGGCCGAGGCATCCGCCCAGGACGGCTGCCCCCGGAAGTTCCCGAGCGGGGCGACCGCACCATCGACGCGAGCCCGCCCGGCGCGACAGGCGGGAATGGCCAGCCCTCGCTCCTGGTACATGCGCAGCCCGGGATCGTGCGCCCGCACCTGGTCTCCGACGGACATGACATTCTCGTCATGGTCGCCGTCCGGCGCCGGAGTCACCATGACCCTCCCGTTGATCAGCTCGACGTGGAGGCTCTCTGGCGCCGCGGCGTCGAGCGCTTCGAACTCCTCAAGCGTCACTTCGGTCTGCGCAACGGTCATGGTGCCCTCTTTCTCCACACCGGCCTACGCGTCCTTCAGCTCCTGCCGCTGACGCCCCAACCCGGCAATCTCCAGCTCAACCACATCCCCAGCCCTAAGAAACGGCTTCGGCTCGGGCTGCCCGAGAGCAACCCCCGCCGGCGTACCGGTATTGATGACATCACCCGGGTACAGGGTCATGAACTGGCTCACGTAGCGCACCACTTCGGCGACCGGGAAGATCTGCTCGGCGGTGGTGCCGTCCTGCTTCAGCTCCCCGTTGACCCACAACTTCAGCGAGAGCGCCTGCGGATCCGGCACCTCGTCGGACGTCACCAGCCACGGCCCCAGCGGATTGAACGTCTCGCAGTTCTTCCCCTTGTCCCACGTCCCGCCCCGCTCGATCTGGAACTCCCGCTCGGACACGTCGTGCGCGACCGCGTACCCCGCGACATGCGCGAGCGCCTCCTCGTGGGAGTCCAGATAGCGGGCCGTACGGCCGATGACGACGGCGAGTTCGACCTCCCAGTCGGTCTTCACCGACTTGCGCGGGACGAGCACGGTGTCGTAGGGCCCGACGACCGTGTCCGCCGCCTTGAAGAAGACGACCGGCTCGGCGGGCGGCTCGGCGCCGGTCTCGCGGGCGTGGTCGTGGTAGTTCAGCCCGATGCACACGACCTTGCCGATCCGCGCCAGCGGCGGCCCGACCCGCAGCCCGTCGGCGTCCAGCGCGGGCAGCGACCCCGCGTCGGCCGCCGCACGGATCCGGCCGAGCGCGGCGCTGTCGGCGAGCAGCGGCCCGTCGATGTCCGGGACGATGCCGGACAGGTCCCGCAGGATCCCCTCGGCGTCGAGCAGCGCGGGCCGCTCCGCCCCTGCCGTACCGACTCGCAGCAGCTTCATCTTCACCATCTCCATCGATCGCGCGGGCCGTCGACCGATGGGTGCAGCCATCGGAGGACTGGTCGATCCTCCAAGCTCAAGGTCCAGTCCGCAATACCCGGTTCACGGAATGGACCGTAACCGCGCCGCTCAGCTGTACAGCAGGGCCCGCTCGACCGCGCTCCAGGCCGCGCTGGTCACCACGTACAGGGCGACGGCGAGCGGCACCACGGCCACGGTGACAAGGGTGAGGAAGGACATGAACGGCAGCACCCGGCCGACGGCACCGGCGTCGACGACCGTCCGCCGGGCACGGACGTAGCTGAAACCAGCGACCACGGCGACGCCGAGGAACAGGCCGACGTACACGAGCCCCGCCGGCCCGAACACCCCGCCCCCGGCGAGCGCGTCGGCCCACCGTCCGCCGAGCGGCGCGGCGAACAGCCGGTGGGTGAGCAGTCCGTCGCCCCCGCCGGAGAACAGCCGGTAGAGGAGGAAGAACGCGGGGAGTTGCAACAGGCTCGGCAGCAGCCCGGACAGCGGTGACACCTTCGCGTCGGCGTGCAACTCCAGTACGGCCGCCCGCAGTTTCTCCGGCTGCCTCGCGTACCTCTTCCGCAACTCGGCGACCTGCGGCCGGAGTCGGGCCCGCGCCCGCTGTCCGCGCGCCGCGGCCCGGGAGAGGGGATGGACGAGGAGTCGTACGAGCGCGGTGAACAGGACGATCGCGGCGGCGACCGCGGACGGGCCGAACAACGGGTGGAGCAAGTCGGCGAGTTGGCCGACCAGATGGGTGAGAACGGACATGGGTGAGCCCTCCGTGGGTCTCGTCGTGCCGGAGTGGGGCATGGCGATGTGACGACCCGCGCGGGAACGCGTTACGCGGTGGTCGTCCGGAGGGTGCTTCCTGGGGCCCGGGGCCGGGGGCGGCCCGAGGCGTCGGGGTCGCGCTGGGGCAGGAACGCCGTACGGCGGGCCCGGTCGCGGATGGCCGTACGCACCCGGGTGGGCGGTACGGCGGGCGCGCTGCGCGCGGCGAGGAGGGCGCAGACGGTGAGGGCGGCGCCGGTCGCGGCGAGCGCGACGACGGCCGGGAGGCTGCCCGTGTCGGCCAGCATCAGCGGGAGCAGCAGTACGAGGAGCAGTACGGCGGCGCGATCGCGGACCATCGACCGTCTCCTCCCCTCAACTGCCGTGCGCGTACCGTCCGTTATACCTGATCGGACTCGATCGGCTGGAGCAGTCGCCGCGGCTTGAGGAGGGCGCGGCTGACCGGGTCCGCCGGGTTCGGGTCGAGTCCGGGGCCCGGGTCCAGGAGGACGTCGCCGACGGGGACGACGAGCGCGCAGCTCGGGCACTCGCCGTACCAGCCGAGTTCGGTGCCGCAGTCCGCGTGCCGGAAGTAGCGCAGCTGGGGTTCGTCGAACTGCTCGCGGCCCCAGCGGCCGAGCGAGCGGAGCGTCGGCCACAGGGCGAGCGCGCGGTCCGTGGGGAGGTACTCGTCGCGCGGCGGCGACTCCTGGTAGCGGCGCTTTTCGAGGATGCCCTCGGCGGTGAGCGCCTGGAGGCGGGCGGCGAGCACCGCGCGCGGGATGCCGAGGTGGACGAGGAAGTCGTTGTAGCGCCGTACGCCGTAGAGGGCGTCGCGGATGACGAGCAGCGTCCAGCGCTCGCCGACCACTTCCAGTGCCCGGGCGATCGAGCACTCCTGCGTCGCGTAGTCCTTGCCCAGTGCCATGCCGACCACCTTAGCCATTTTCCGACTCAAGGTTCAATGAACGAACCCACAGTGCTACGGTACTCCGCATGACTAGGTTCAGTGAACGAACCCTCTCCCCGGTTTCCGAAAAGCCCGAGGTCACCGAGGTCGAAGCGCCCCGCCCCCGTGCCACCCTCGCCCTGACCAGCGCGGCCACCGCCGTGGCGCTGATGACATACACCGCGCCGATGGTCACCCTCCCCGACATCGCCGCCGCCCTGCACACCCCGCTCTCCGCCCAGGCCTGGCTGCTGAACGGCACCCCGCTGGGCCTCGCCGCGCTGCTCCTGGTCGCCGGCAGCCTCGCCGACGACTACGGCCGCCGCCGGATCTTCCTGGCCGGCACCTTCGCGCTCGGCATCACCACCGCGCTCTCCGCGCTCACCTCCTCGACCCTGCTGTTCACCCTGACCCGTATCGCGCAGGGCGCGTCCAGCGCGGCACTCCTCGCCAGCAGCCTGGGCCTGATCGTCCACGCCTTCCCGACCCCGCGCGGCCGACTGCACGCGACCGGCGTGTGGGGCGCGTTCGTCAGCGGCGGCATAGCGGTCGGCCCACTGGTGGCCGGCGCGATGCCCGACTGGCGGGTGGCCTACGGCGTCCTCGGCGCCGCCGCCCTCGTCGTGGCCGCGCTCGGCGTCCGTACGCTGTCCGAGTCCCGCGCGCCACGGGGCGGACGCCCCGACCTGGCCGGAGCGGTCACCTTCGGCCTGGCCCTGGTCGCCCTCGTGGCCGCACTCACCCTCGGCCGCGACGGCTGGCTGCGCGCGCCGGTGGGCCTGCTGTTGCTGGCGGCCGTACTGCTCGTCGGCGTCTTCGCACTCGTCGAACGCCGGGGTAGGACCCCGATGATCGACCTGGGCCTGCTGCGCCACCGCCCCTTCCTGGCCTCCTCGGCGGGCGGCCTGTTCACGGGCTTCGCGGTGATCGGCCTGTTCAGCTTCCTGCCGGCGCTGCTCCAGCAGACGCTGGGCCTGTCGGCGATGGACACGGCGTGGCTGTTCCTCCTCTGGTCGGGCCTGTCCTTCACGGTCGCCCTCCAGGCCCGCCGCCTCGCCGGCCGCGTCTCCTCCCGCCACCAACTCGCCCTGGGTTTCCTGCTCCACGCGGCCGGCGTCCTGACCATGCTCGGCGCACTCGACTCGGGTTCCTGGACCCGGCTCCTGCCGGGCCTGGTGATCGCCGGGGTGGGCAGCGGCCTGCTGAACGCCGCGTTGCCCCTGCTCTCCGTCGAGTCCGTACCGGCCGCCCGGGCCGCGATGGGCTCCGGCGCACAGCAGACCTTCCGCTACATCGGCTCCTGCGCGGGCGTCGCGCTGACGATCGCGATCGCCACGTCGGCGGGCAGCGGTCTCGCCCGCGGCGCGGACATCGCGATGGTGGTGTCGGCGGCACTCGCGGTCCTGGCGGCGGGGAGTGTGGTGGGGCTGCGGGAGCGGGCGTGAGCCCTCATCGGCCCCTCACCGCGGTCGCGTGAACGTGAGCGTGCCCCACACCACCATGCGGTACCGGGAGGTGAACTCCGGGGTGCAGGTGGTGAGGGTGATGTAGTGGCCCGGGGCGCTGTAGCCGTAGGACGGCTTGGCGGTCGAGCGCGGGATCTGCCGGATGACGCCGGAGTCGGCGGCGGAGGTCCGCGGCAGGATCTTGTCGACCGTGTAGGTGTAGGTGGCCGTGCTCGTCTCGACCTGGACGGTGTCCTTGAGCCGCAGTCGAGGGAGATACCGGAAGGGTTCGCCGTGGGTGTTGCGGTGCCCGGCGAGCGCGAAGTTCCCTGCCTGACCCGGCTGTTGGGTGCCGGGGTAGTGGCCGACGTACCCCTTGTTGAGCACGTTCCGCTTGCTGACGCCCTCCGCGATCGGGACGCGGAGGTGGAGGCGGGGGATGGTGAGGATGGCGTAGGCCTGGGAGGGATGGGGGGTGGTGGACCCTCCGGATCCGCTGGCGGTGGTGGTGGTCCGGTGCGGTGAACTGCCGTCGGCGGCCTCCGTGTTGGCCGGTGTCGATGGCGATGTCGATGATGGCGATGTCGGCGTCTGTGTCCCCCATTGCCGTTCCAGCGCCTGCACTTGACGCTCCGCGCCCTGGCGGGCCTCCCGGTTGGTCCACCACAGCTGCTGGACGACGAGCAGGAGCAGGACGACCCCGGCGGTGACGAGCAACTCGCCGCCGGTCCACAGGGCGCGTCGGCGCAGCGCACGGCGTCGACGACTGTGCTGCTGCACGACGGGGACCCGCATGGGCGGCACGATAAAGGCGGGCTCCTGAACTCGCCAGAGCCATGGCTCCCGTTGGCGTGTGAACATCGCCGTTCGATCCTTCGTACACGGGTTTTAGAAAGGGGTGTCACAACCCTCGACAACCCCACGCACCACACCCGATGCTTCCTGGTGGCACGAGCCGGGGGGATGGCCGACGCCGGTGGGACGACCGGCGGTTGAGCGAATCGGGAGAAGAAATGATCCGACGCAGAACCCTGCTGGCCGCGGCGGGTGGTGGCCTCCTCGGCACCGCCCTGGCGACCGGTACCGCACGCGCCGACGCGACGATCGCGGTCAACCCGGCGACGAAGTACGGCACTTGGGAGGGCTGGGGCACCTCGCTGGCCTGGTGGGCCAACGTCTTCGGCGCCCGGGACGACTTCGCCGACATCTTCTTCACCACCAAGTCGACGACCTACAACGGCACTTCGCTCCCCGGCCTGGGCCTGAACATCGCCCGCTACAACCTCGGCGCGTGCAGCTGGAACACGGTGAGCGGCGAGTCGATGGTCGCCTCCGCCAACATCCCCGCGTTCAAGCAGATCGAGGGCTACTGGCAGGACTGGAACAACGAGGACCCCACGTCCTCGGCGTGGAAGTGGACGGCGGACGCGACCCAGCGCGCGATGCTGGTGAAGGCGACGGCACGCGGCGCGACCACCGAGCTCTTCGCCAACTCCCCCATGTGGTGGATGTGTCTGAACCACAACCCGTCGGGCGCCTCGGGCGGCGGCAACAACCTCCAGTCCTGGAACTACCGCCAGCACGCCTCCCACCTGGCGGCCGTGGCCCTGTACGCGAAGAACAACTGGGGCGTGAACTTCGCGACGGTCGAAGCCTTCAACGAGCCCTCGTCGAGCTGGTGGACGGCGACCGGCACACAGGAGGGCTGCCACATGGACTCGACGGTCCAGGCGGCCGTACTGCCGTATGTCAGAAGCGAGTTGGACAGCCGCGGCCTGACAAGCACGAAGATCTCGGCGTCCGACGAGACGAGCTACGACCTGGCGCGGACGACGTGGAGCGCCTTCAGCTCGACGACGAAGGGGTACGTGAACCGCGTCAACGTCCACGGCTACCAGGGCTCGGGCGGCCGTAGAGACCTGCTCTACACGGACGTGGTGACCACGTCGGGCAAGGCCCTCTGGAACTCCGAGACGGGCGACAGCGACGCCACCGGCCTGACCATGGCGAGCAACCTGCTCTACGACTTCCGCTGGCTGCACCCCACGGCGTGGACGTACTGGCAGGTCATGGACCCGTCGTCCGGCTGGGCGATGATCGCGTACGACCAGAGCACACTCACGGCCGGCGCGGTACAGACGAAGTACTACGTGATGGCCCAGTTCAGCCGCCACATCCGCCCCGGCATGACGATCCTCGACACGGGCGTGAGCTACGCGGCGGCGGGCTACGACGCGAGCGCGAAGCGCCTGGTGATTGTCGCGGCGAACACGGGCTCCTCCTCGACGACCCTGACCTTCGACCTCTCCAAGTTCACGACGGTGGCGGGCGGTACGAGCGGTCTGGTCCCGCGCTGGAACACGGTGACGGGCGGCGGGGGCGACTTGTACACCTCCCACTCGGACACGTATCTGAGCGGGAAGACGGTGAGCGCGACCTTCGCGGCCGGGGCGGTGCAGACGTTGCAGATCGACGGGGTGGTGATCTGAGGAGTGGTGATCTGCCCGCGGAACCCGACCTCCGTTATGGCGGTGGACAGTTGGGCCTGCTGGCGCTGGCGCTCGGCGGTTTCGGAATCGGCCTGACCGAGTTCGTGATCGCCGGGCTGCTGCCCCAGGTCAGCCGCAGCCTGAACGTGTCGACGGCTGCCGCGGGTTGGCTGATCTCCGGCTACGCGCTGACGGTCGCGGTGGGCGCGATAGGAGTCACGGCGGCGACGGCAGGACTACCGCGAAAGCCGGTCCTGGTCGGCCTGGTAGCCCTGTTCGTCGCGGGCAACCTGCTCTGCGCGATCGCCCCGAACTACCCGACCATGCTCCTGGGCCGCGTGGTGGCGGCCCTCTGCCACGGCACGTTCTTCGGCATCGGTTCACTGGTAGCCCGCCGCCTGGTCCCACCGGAACGGGCCTCCCGAGCGGTCGCGATGATGTTCGCCGGCCTGACGGTGGCGAACGTGCTCGGTGTCCCGTTCGGCGCCCTCGTCGGCGAACGGTGGGGCTGGCGGGCGACGTTCTGGGCGATCACGGGGACGGGGGCGGTGGCGCTGGCGGCAATCGCGGTACTGGTCCCGGGCTGGGCGGGACGGGTGAGTGAGGGTGCAGGTCTGCGGACCCAGCTCCACGCCTTCCGCTCGACCCAGGTATGGCTGACCCTGACGGCCACGGCCCTCGGCTACGGCGGCATGTTCGGCGCGTTCAGCTACCTCGCGTACACCTTCACCGAGGTCACGGGCTTCTCCACGACGGACGTGGCCTGGCTCCTGGTGGTCTACGGCACGGGCCTGGTCGTAGGCAACATCGCGGGCGGGCGGGGCGCGGACCACAACAGGGACGTGACACTGATCGTCTCGCTGATCGGGCTCGCGGCGACGCTGACGGCGTTCGGCCTGCTGGCGAGCAGCCGCCCGGCGTCGGTGATCCTGGTCTTCCTGCTGGGCGCGTTCGGCTTCGCGACGGTCCCCGGGATGATCACGCGAGTCACGGACGCGGCGGGCGGCGTACCGCTGGCGGCCAGTGCGAACGTCTCCGCGTCGAATGTGGGGAACGCGGTGGGGGCATGGCTCGGGGGCTTGGTGATCAGCGCGGGGTGGGGGTATTCGGCTCCGTTGTTCGTGGGGGCGGGGATTGTGGGGGTGGGGGTGGGGGTCATGGGATGGGCGGCGGGGGCGGTGAGGTCGGCAGGGGCCACGGCGACGGCAGAGGACGGGGTGGCGCAGCGGTCGTAAACCTGCTGGAAGCCCGGGAGCTACCCGGCGTTCCCAGTGGCCCGACCTCTCCACGTCTGCCGCACGTCCGTCTCACACCGGTCCCACGCCTCTCTCACTGGCCGACCTGCGGATATCTCTCCCCTTGCCTCCATCTGCGTCGGCATCGGCAGTACCGTGTCGTTCATGCGCCCCGACACGCCCGCCGAGAACGTCGACCACCCCGCCGAAGCGGCCCGCCTGGAGCGGACGGCCGCCCGCTACCCCGAGGACGCCGAAGCCCTGCTCCTCCAGGCCGCGGCCCACCTGGAACTGGCCGGCGACCGCCCCGCCGCCACCGCGCTCTACGACCGCCTGCTGTCGTCGCCGGACAACCTGGAAACCCCTCACCTGGTACGAGCCCTCAAGGCCTCGAACCTCTGGGAGTACGGCCACGAGGCCGAGGCCAGGGCGATCATCGACGGTGTCCGGGCAGCGTCCCCGCGCGATCCCGCCCCCTGGGTGATCGTCGCGGAGTCCCTGGAGTCCCACGACGAGCTGGAGGCGGCGCAGGAGACGTTCACGGAGGGGGCGGTTCTGCTACTGACGGACGTCCCTGAACCGCCGTACTCGACGCATCCGTTGCTGTTCGGTCGACACCGGGTGCGGCGGATGCTGGGCGTGTCGCACGACGAGTGGGACACGCTGGCGGACACGTTGCATTCGTCGTCCGTCTCCTTGGACGAGCTGCACGACCCGAAGAGGGTGTGGTCACTGGGGTCGGACAACCCGGCGGAGCTCGAGGCCGAGATCTCGCGGCTACGGGCGGAGTTGGGGGCGTTCCGGGAGGCGCTGTCACGTCCGTTCCCGGTGGCTGTACTGCACTGGCCGGAGGGGGAGTTGGCGGAACTGGTGGGGGCGTATGCCTCGCTGGCCGTGGAGTATCCCTCGCACGAGGAGCACCTCGCGACGATAGAGGGGTCACTGCGGGAGCTGGCCGCTTCAGGCACCCCGAACCTCGGGATCGTGACGGGGACGGTGCCTTCTTATGAGGCGTTCGCGGCGTCGGAGGGGGCTTCGCCGGGAGATGTTGATCTGTTGCCGCAGTATGCGACGACACTGGCGGCGAGGGGGCGGGCTGTGGTTTGGCCGCCTCAGCGGGGGGCTTCTTGTTGGTGTGGGTCGGGGCGGGCTTATGGGGAGTGTCACGGGGGCTGAGGGGCGAGCGTGACGACTGAACAACACACGTCCGCTGAACGCCAGTTGGTGCTCCGCTACTTCGAGATGTGGAACACCGGCGATTCGACTGTCGCCGGTGAGGTCCTTCATCCGGAGTGGCGGGACCACGCGCATCCGGAGATCACGGGGCCCGATGACGTTCGGCGGGCGATGGATCACGTCCGGGCCGCCCAGCCGGACTTGCGCTTCGACATCAGTGCGGTGCTGAGCGAAGGGGAACTGCTGGCTGCGGTTGGGGAGGTGAGCCGGGGAGCAGGTTCAGCGGCGACGGTGAGCGAGCTGATCTGGCTGATCCGTGTTCGGGGTGGCTTGCTAGCGGAGATGTGGACCTACCGGCGCGACGAACGGACGTGATCTGCGGCTCTCGACCCAACGCCTCAAGTACGCCGGCACAATACTTCCGTGCCAGATGCCGTCCCGTCCTCCCCTGCCGTGTCCGCCCGCATGAGCCGACAGACCTCCCGCGACACGGCCCCCGAGGTGGCGGTCCGACGCCTCCTACATGCCGAGGGCCTGCGGTACCGGGTGAACGTGCCGGTGCCTGGCATGCCACGTCGCACGATCGACATCGTCTTCCCGAAAGCCAAGATCGCGATCTTCATGGACGGTTGCTTCTGGCACGGCTGCCCGCTGCACGCGACGCAGCCCAAGTCGAACGCGGAGTGGTGGCGCAACAAGCTGGACAAGAACATGGTCCGCGACCGCGAGACGACCGAGCATCTGCGCGCCGCGGGGTGGTCAGTCCATCGATTCTGGGAACACGAGTCGGCCCAGGACATCGTTCAACGAATCGCCACCGGTGTGGCGAAGTCACGTACCAATGCGCCGCACAGCGACGAAATCCGGGCCCCTCGGCACTCAAGCTGAAAACGAACCTCGCAGGTCACTATTCCTGAAGTTCGTCAGGCAGTCGCTCCAGATCGAACTGGCAAATCTCAATCTTGGAGCCATCAGGTGCAGGCGACTTGGACACGGCCGTGCGAACAGCGGTGATCTGATACAAGCCGTCATACCTGTAGTCATCGGGTAGCGAATAGCGCGAATCGCCGCGATAGCCACGAATGACACGAACCGGATGACCGCGTTCATAACTGCGCTTCAGAGCCGCGTTGTCCCGGTACGTCCATGACTGACTACGCAAAAGACTCTTGGTCTTCTCATCCTTGTCTTTGTCAGGAGAGGCACCCGTGTACCGCACCCATGTCCAGTGATCCTCGTCGTCCTCGTACCCACCGTTCAGGACGATGGCATCGCCGACCTCACTGCCGTCCTCATCCCTGAGCCACGAGATGCCCTTCTGGTTGGTTCGGTGCAGCTTGGCGCGCATCACATCCAACCGCCGGTGGAAGACCGCTCCCACATCGACACCTTCGACACGACCGACAACTCGTTCGATTTCCACGACTCCATATTGGATCGAGCTCGATCACTCGTGTCAAACATGATTTCGAAGTTGATCACTTTTGCCGCAAGGGCACTCTCGACCAGACCCTGACCGTCCGACGCCAGAGCCCTCTGTTAGACATGAGCGCAACTGTCTGCCGATCGGGGGAGCCGGCGTGTCCGAGCCACGGGGTGTTGCGCAACCGTCTACCGGCCTCTACGAGGAGCTCATCACTCTCCGGTTCGCACAACAGTTGAAGGAGCTCGCAGCCCTCGGCTGGCACCCGGTGACCGACCCAGTGGGAACCGAATCCGTGCCTCACGTCCTGACACGGCACGTTGCCCAAACAGTCCGACGCGTGCTGCAACACCTACCGGCCGACGAGCGGGTACACGCCGCCAATCACATCCTGGAGTCCATCAGCACCCTTGAAGGTGCCCAGGAGTGGGTCGACCTCGTGGCTGATGGCCCTCGCCAACTCCTCGCGCTGACAAGGCAAGAGGCGCCAGGCGTCTTTGCCGTCCGCCCGGGCATTCCCCTCTCCGACACCGCCCTCATCACCAACTCGCCGGAGGACCCCAGTCTCGGCTTCGAGCTGCGCGCCGAACTCGCCACCGCCGACCATGTGGAGCTGCTCTGCGCCTTCGTGAAGTGGCACGGCCTGCGCATCATCGAGCAGTCTCTGAAGGCTGCACGCGACCGAGGCGTGCCGATACGAGTCATCACCACCACCTACATCGGCGCGACCGAGCGGCGTGCGTTGGACCGCTTGGTGCAGGACTTCAATGCACAGGTCAAGGTCAACTACGAGACGCGATCGACACGTCTGCACGCCAAAGCCTGGCTGTTCCGTCGCAACAGCGGCTACGACACGGGATAGGTAGGCAGCTCCAACCTCTCCAAGGCGGCGCTCCTCGACGGCTTGGAATGGAATGTTCGACTGTCCTCTGTCGCCACGCCCGACGTCATGCGGAAGTTCGCGGCGACTTTCGAGGCGTACTGGAACGATCCGTCCTTCGAGACGTACGATCCCGACGCTGACGGGCCACGCCTCCAGGAGGCACTCGCCGTCGCAGGAGGCACCTCTTCGACTGCCGCCAAAGACCGCGGGATCACCCTGTCCGGTCTCGAGGTACGACCGTATCCGCACCAGCGCGACATGCTGGAGCGACTCGAGGTCGAGCGCGAGGTGCACGACAGGCACCGGAATCTGCTTGTAGCGGCGACAGGCACCGGCAAGACGGTGATGGCGGCACTCGACTATAAGCAGCTCCGGAAGAAGCACGGCCGCGACTTGCGCCTGCTGTTCGTCGCGCACCGCAAGGAGATCTTGCAGCAATCTCTGCGGACGTACCAAGACGTGTTGATGGACGCGAACTTCGGAGAGTCGCTGCACAGCGGTGAGATCCCGGAACGCTGGACTCATGTGTTCGCCAGCGTCCAGTCGCTCAACGCACGAGCACTCGACCGCTTGCCCCGTGATCACTTCGACGTGATCGTGATCGACGAGTTCCACCACGGGACTTCACCGACATACCGGAAAATCCTTGACCACTTCCAGCCGCTTGAGTTGCTCGGGCTCACCGCGACGCCCGAGCGCATGGACGGCAAGAACATCCAGGACGAGTTCTTCGACGGTCGTATCGCCGCCGAGATGCGACTGTGGGAAGCACTGGAGAACGAACTCCTCAGCCCTTTCCACTACTTCGGTATCAGTGACACCACCGATCTGAGCACGGTGGAGTGGAAGCGCGGAGCGTATGACGCAAGCGCTTTGAGCAACGTACTCACCGGGAACACCGCACGAGCACGGCTGGTCGTGAAGGCCGTCAGGGACAAGGTCACCGACCCTGGGGCGATGCGGGCGCTGGGTTTCTGTGTCTCGGTTGCGCACGCACACTCCATGGCCGAGACCTTCCGGACGGCCGGCCTCAATGCCGTAGCACTGTCTGGGGGATCGTCTACCGAAGAACGTGGACAGGCACTGGCAGACCTCAGGTCAGGGGCGCTGCAAGTGATCTTCTCGGTGGACCTCTTCAACGAGGGGCTCGACATCCCCGACGTGGATACGTTGCTCCTCCTGCGCCCCACCTCCAGCGCGACCGTCTTCCTTCAGCAACTCGGCCGAGGCCTGCGCCGCACCGAGGACAAGGCCGTGCTCACGGTGCTGGACTTCATTGGGCAGCACCGCAAGGAGTTCCGCTTCGAGAACCAGTTCCGGGCGCTCACCAACCTCACCCGAAAGCGGCTCCTGGACAACATCGAGCACGACTTCCCCCAGCTGCCGTCCGGCTGCCAGATCATCCTTGAGGAGAAGGCGAAGAACATCATCATCGCCAACATCAAGGACCAGATCGGTGTCAACGTCACGGTGCTGGCGCGCGAGGTCGCCGACTACGCCGAGCCGAAGCTCAGTCGGTATCTGCACGAGAGCGGTCGCGAGTTGAAGGAGCTCTACCGAGGCAACGGCAACTCTTGGACCGGGTTGCTGCGCCGCTCCGGCCTACTTCAAGGTGAGCCGCCGGAAGGTGAAGCCAACCTCCTCAAGCGCGCATCCGCCTTTCTCCAGGTGGACGACCCGCTGCGGGTAACCGCGTACACGCGGATGCTGGCGGACGACGCTCCCTCCTACGGCGACCTCGACGAGCAAGGGCAGGCGTATGCCCGCATGCTCTTCTTCCAGCTGTGGCCGCTAGGTGGCGTCACTCGCAAGGGCTTCGCAGACTACGATGCCGGATTCACAACTCTGCGCGAGCAGCGGGCAGTTCGCAGTGAGCTGCGCCAGGTTCTGGAGTACAACCTTGCGCACACGGAGCACGTCCCGATCCCTCTTCTGGGCATTGGCGGGCAGAACGGCGTTCCGCTGACCGTGCATGCCTCGTACAGCCGCGAAGAGATCCTCCCTGCCCTTGGCCAGTCCTACATCGGCGGCTTCATGCCGGGCGACTTCCGTGAGGGCGTGAAGTGGTGCGAGTCGATCAAGACCGACGCACTCCTCATCACTCTGGAGAAGGACGAGAAGGACTTCTCTCCACAAACCCGCTACCACGACTACGCGTTGAGCGAGACTCTTTTCCACTGGGAGTCCCAGAATCAGACGTCGGCCACTTCTCCCACAGGTCTGCGCTACCGGAATCACGTAAGCGAGGGCAGCCATGTCCTGCTCTTCGTGCGCCGCTACAAAAGCACGGACATCGGGAGCGCCCAACCGTGGATGCTGCTCGGTCCTGCCGAGTTCGACGGCGCTACAGGAAGCAAGCCGATGGCGATCAAGTGGAAGCTCAAGCACGCGCTACCGGCGGATGTTTGGACGTACTCAGCGATCGCCGCTGGGTGAAGTGGTCTTCAAACCTGAGCGGCACGACCCTTGACGGCCCCGGAGGGGACCGCCCCGCAAAAGTGTGACGCTTGAGCACCAAGCGTCACACTCCCCGTACAGCAGGGGTAGCGGGACAGAGTGCGTCGAGTGAGCGCGCACCGAGACCGGAGCCTTCATACGCGACTCCAAGCAAGCTTGCGGATCTGCCGTGGCGGTAGCAACTCGGGCGTGGGGCACCTTCATCAGAGCGTTGGAGCGAGGCGTTATGCGAGTCATAAGAGGCTGCAGACATCAACTGAAAGCACGACCAAGCCCCTGCACGCCTCTTCAGGCCCGCCTATTCACCGAGTGGCAAATTCGGCCATATCAAGCAAATCAAATACCCAAGACTCAAAAAGCTTAATACCGCCCGCAACTGGCGAATCCAGCAGTTGAAGGACATTAGACGCTCCATATGTCGACATCAAAGGCGACATTCTTGCTCCAGCACTCTTTCCCCGATGTGCAATATAATTGCGTACCGATTGCACTTCTTTCGGAGGTGAGGCATTGGCTTGCACTCCAACACTGGGTGACACCGTGCTATGGATAGTCGAAACACCGATAGCGGCTGCAATAGTTGCCCTATTAGGGACATCTAACACGGACGCCGCATCAATCGTTGCTGCGGGTATAAACCAGGTCGGCTCTCCGAACGATTTCGAGGAGATCGCCGAAAGGTTTGCACTCAAGAACTGTAGCGCTTCACTCTGATTTCTCCCTATCGCTGGACGAAGCACTTGACCTGAACGGGTTTCGAACCGATGGTAGGAACTTCGCAATACCAGATTCTTGCAGAATCGGTTCCAGGCGTCGTGTAGCGCAATTACAGCCCCTTCGCGCGCAACTCGATGCGCTCCAATTCCGAATTCATTTCGATCGCCACGAGCAGGCACAGAGAAAGATGCGAGAATCTCTTCACATTCGACCCTGAAGGCGATGTACGGGACCGAAAGACTCAGCACTAACGCTCCATGCTGTCTGCGACTATGGCCTCGCAAAATACCTTAAAGCGCTCGCGACGGCTGGCGATCCTTTGAGTCGAAGACTTTGATGCCGCATAAAACCGCTCATAGTTCCTGGGCGGCTCCTCAGCCTTGAGTACTTCATTCAGAAAAGTCAGATTGGCCGTGAACCGATCGACAGCCCCATTCAAGCCATCGCCCCGGTTAGGCATGACTTCACCAATATCACCCGCCGGCAGACCATACTTCACATGCGCCAACGCCGCGAAAATCATCAAAGCCTGAGGCCTCTTGACGATCGGCTCATTAGCGAAGCTTGGCACCACTCGCTCGAACATGATTGAAAGGATCTGATCGACGTGATCTTCGACCAATTCCTGTTCGGGGAAGTTACTCTTCTTTCGCTCATAAAGGCGATTGATCTTGTCTTCGCCGCCATCGGTAACACCTTGGAGGAGAATTCCATACATCTCCGCCATAAGTGAATACCCGATCATCCGGACCTGATCTCGCTTGCCCAAGATTCCCAGATCCCAAAGATCAGTCCATTTGCGAGACTTTTCCTGCACTGACCAACTGAACTCTGTATCGAACTTGGCATTCCGGAGCTCAGCAGCATTTACCGGGACAGCATAGCTGTTAATCCGAGCGAACACTTCAAGAACATCACTATCGGAGGCGTTGATCAATTGTTCGGCGGTGATCTTGTACGCCAAGAACTTATCTTGAACCTCACCCGGGAGGCTGGCATAATCTGACCCACGATAGCTCTTCGATCGGATCCCGAGCTTAAATTTTCCGGCAGCGAAATCTATAATTGTCCGTAGGCGTTGTTGCCCGTCTACTACTTCGCGGAAAATTCGGTGTGAAGTACGGTCAATGTGCGTACGCATCAGAACTTTAGGAATCGGATAGCCGTGCAAGATGGTGTCAATTAGGTAAGTACGCGCAGTCGTTGTCCAGACTGGCCCCCGCTGGAAGCTCGGATTCAGGACGAGTTCCTTCTCGTTGTTCCACTTGATGAAATCTGCGACAGGATAGTGCTCAGGGCTAGACTGGTCCATTAAAATCCTCGCTACTCATTGCAGATCTGGGGATTGATCATATATCTACTGCGGGTGTCTGTCTGGAACTTGGTGGTGTCGCGTGCCTCGGTCCAGATCGACTCCACGGCGTAGCTGGCCGACCGTTCGCCCACCCGCGCGCTACACCATTTCGTTTCGTCCATGGTTCCTTGGTCAAACTTGCAGACGCCTATGTGATATCAGAGGCCTCGGCCAACACAGTCTCCGAGCCAGCAAAGTGAACTGCGTATCAGCATCCCAAGACGCTCGAACGTAAACCGACCGCGACCGTACGTCAACGGCGCTCAACCTTGCGGTGAAGCTCCGCTGCCAGCCCTCGAAGGTCCCCCTACTCCAAAACGGCAGAAGATCCCGACCGCAGCCACCCTGGCCGCGTTCCTAGGTCAGCGACGTCGTGCCGCCACTGCTCCTGTGTAGGTCTCACGCGTCATCTCCTCGGGCTCAATGCCCAAATCGGTGAAGACGGCGCGAATGTCGTCCAGAGCCGCCGCCACGTCACCCTCATCGACGAGCGTCTCCACCTCAAGGAACGTCCCGTCGAGCTCGGGCACGCGCACGACCGTGGCCAGCATCCGCCGGCCGAACGCCTCGAACTCGTAGTTCCGGCAGCGTTTCTCGAACTCGATGACCTTGATATGGCCGAGGCCGCACAGGATGGCGTGGGCTGCGTCTGCGTCTTCGACGGAAGTCTCGTACTCGGGCTTGGACCCTGAGTCCTCATCGACCGCGGCCCCCTTGAAGGTGAGTACCGTCCGCGTACTCTCCGTGCCCCGCACCGTTCGGACACGCAACTCCTGGTCCGCCTTCTCCAACGAGCCATCAGGACGGTCGTAGTACGTGTCCTGGTACACCTCAACGCGAGCCGTGGCGCGCTCATCGAGCTGCCGTGTGACCGTGTCGGGTGAGAGAACCCGTGCCTTCAACTCCGCTTCGATCACGAACCGTTCCTCTCTTTCCTGGTCACACCGTGCGCTCAGCACCATCGATGACCGCCTCGAACATCCTGCGGAAGCCGCGGAACAGGGGACCGTGCGGTGTCTCCATGACCTTGTACGTCGCCGATTCATGGCCTTCCCACCCCGCGTCGAAGGCACCGACGAACAGCGTCGAGTCTGTGCGAATCAGCCGCCAGGTAGGCAGCATGCGGTACCGCCACACGCTGATGTCGCACGAGTCGGACAGCTCCCGCAACCGCGCTTCGGCCAATCGCACACCTCCGGCGAGGGATTCTGCGGATTCCCCGATCTCCGCCGCCCGCTGAGCCAGGGCGTCACTGTCCGGATCAAGGAGCGCGACCCGCACCTGTAAACCCTTACCGCCCTGCTCGCCCGGCAAGAGGGCTCGCAGCAGACTGTCGTTCAGCCCGATCAGGCCGAGGCCGCGCACGGCCAGTACATCCAACTCCTGTGCCTCGCGTGCCTGTTGTTGAATCTCCTCTGCCGCCGAATTCTGCGCGGCGTACACGCGCACGACTTCAGGAAAAGCCGCCAGGTCGAACGCGGCACCGCCAGAACGCTTCTCCCTGCTCGCGGCCAAGCCGAGGAGGTGGCGTGCGTCATCAGGCATCCGTAGGCCGTCCGCGATGCGCTCGTAGACATCCAGCCGGGACACTTCGCGGCGACCGTTGATGATCTCGTTGACACGGGCTTGCGTCATCCCTGTTGCCGCTGCGATACGGGACTGACTGGCACCCGCGTACTGCTGCACGTGCCGAAACACTGCGCCCATGCTCCGCGCGCGCAGAGCTTGTCTGACATCGGCACGCTCCCATGCCCAGTCCGGCAGTTCGATCGGCACGAGCGGCGTGGCCATTGCTGCTCAACCCCCCTTATCCACAGGCGAGATAGGAATCCATCCCACGGTGAGATTACCGGGCGGGTATCGATTCACCACCGTCCGTCACCCGATGGTGACTTCATGAACACCCCCACTCTGGACTGGATGCCTGCCGGCTGCTCGATGTCACTGCTCCCCGTCGGCAAGTGGTGGGACGCTGTCAAGGTCCCGCGCACCATCGCGTTGGAAGCGCTCGGACGGCTGCGTGGAGACACCGGAGCCGTCATCGAGGATTCATGGACCAGCGTGTACTACTGGCTCGTGCCCACCGAGGGAGCCTCCTCCTGGGGGATGCCCGAGGCGTCGAGGATCACTGTGCTCGGCGACACCGCTCACCTCGTCGTACCCGGACCGCAATCCACAGCCGGACCTCGTTGGCATATCCAGCCCACCCTCAGCCGTCTGCTGACAGATCCCGAAAAGCTGCGCGCCGCTCTGACGCACGCGGCTGCCGCCGTCGCCGTCGCCAAGCAGACGTCCGACGAGGCGTACCAGGCACTCATGGCCCACTACAACTCGTGCCCCGGCTGCGCACACGGTGGCGAGCCATGCCGCGAGGAATGCACACATGCCATCGATCCATGCCCTCGGGGACGACATCTGCGGCAGGCCTGGGTAGAGGTTCGATGGTCCTGATCTGTTGCCGCTGCCAACTCGGCATCCGTCCCACCGAGCCGTACGACAGCCACGTCCACGACAGGGCCACCGGAGCGCCGTATGTGACATACAGCCACAGCGGTGCGTGCCCCGATAAGTACCCGAAGGAGGAGGTTGTTCGTGCTCTTGGCCGGTGAGGGCTGGCGGAAGACGTTCGACTCCATGCAACAGGAGGCGTGGCGCCTGGAGACTCTGCCCGTCTACCGCGTGCCGCAGGAGGAAGAGGCGATCCGGCGGTTCCTGGCCGGGGAGCCAGTATCGCGCGATGCGACTCGGCCCTGGTCTGACCGGGTCAAGGCGTATGCGGCCGGCGGTCGCCGGGTCGGGCGGGTACACATCGTGACCCAGCCCCTCACGGACTATCTCCGCTTCGAGTTCGAGTACTACCGCCACACCATCGAGGCCGGGGAAGCCGTTCGCATCTTTGATGTGACCGAGCGTCCCAACCCCCTTGCGGGAGTACGGGACTTCTGGATGTTCGACCGTTCTCGGATCGTGCTCATGCACTATGAGCGCGCCGGAACTCAGATCGGCCGGGAGGTGTACGAGGGCGCCCCTGAACCGTTCCAGGAGTATCAGCGGATCGCCCTCGCGGAGTCGGTTCCCTTTGAGGAGTACGTGACGTCCTTGGCGGCCGATCTTCGGTGTCCGGGGCAATCGGGAGGAGAGATCCAGTGACCAGTTCGACCCCATGGCAACAACGACTGTCCACCGGCACGGAAGACATCCAGGACGAGGTAATCGGCTGGTATCAGCAGACTCGGCACGGCAAGGCGTACGTTCCCAACATGATCTGGGGCACGCTCCAGACCGAGGAGTACGCGACCGTGATCCTGCGCCGCGTCGTCGACTTCCTCGGAGTTCCGGACGACGTACCGGCCGGCGTGGCCAAGCGCATGGAGCGGCAACAGGTCCTGTACGACGGTGAGCACCGCTATGACGTGGTCCTCGGCGAACAGGCCCTGTACACGAACGTAGGGGGCGGTCCGGTCATGTGCGAGCAGTTGGAGCGTCTCCTCCGGGAGATCGATCTACCCTCGCTCGACCTTGGGATTCTCCCCGCCACCGCCGAGTTCGGCATCGTGCCCATGCCCGGGTTCAACATGGGTGAGGACCGCGCCCACTACGAACTCGTCTCCTGCGGCGTGGACATCACCGCCGCCGATGAACTTGGCCTCCACCACAAGGCATTCGACGCCCTCAGCGGTGCGGCGTGCCACGGAGACTCGGCAAGGAGCCTGATCAACAAGGCCCTTGCCTTCTGGAGCAGCGCCTGATCGTCAGCGGCGTCGGCGAGAGGGGCTGCTGCCAACTCCCCAATCCCCACTGCCCCGTTACGCACTTATTGCACAAGAGATCTTCACCATTTCCGACCTGGGTCCATATGATGCGGAGATCAACAGGCCCGGCCAAGCGGAGACTTGGGCGGGCCTCTCGGGTTCCTGTGGGGGTTTCATGCGTATACGCGTTGCGGCCGGTGTCGTCTCCGGTGCTGTCGTTCTGTCCGCGCTCGCTCTTCCGGTTGCCGCTCAGGCGGCGGAGCGTAGGGGGGCCGCGGCGGAGGTAAGTTCCTTCGCCTCGAAGGCCGTTCAGCCCAGAGACTCCCTGGGCAACACCAAGTTCTCGCACGCCGTCATCAACGGGGGCAAGGACATCGTGCTCGGCACCACCGGCACGAAGTCCGTCACCGTCACGTACACCGCTACGGACGCTAGCGGTGTCGCCCTCACCGAGGCCTTCCTGTGGCAGGGGACCGACAGTTCGACCACTGCCGGGATCACCGGTGGGCTGGGGACGGACGACGACCCCGCCTGCACGGAGACGGCCACCCAGGGGACGTACACCTGCAAGGCCGTTTTCAACATCCACCCCGCCACCGACATGAAGGACAACGGTGTGGCCGGGACCTGGAAGCTGTTCCTGGGGGCCTGGGATCTGTACGCGAACGCCAGTTACAACGACGACGTCGCCACCGCCTCGATCAAGAAGGCCTCCACGCTGACCGCCAACGCCACGCCCGAGCCGGTCAAGAAGGGCAAGACCATCACGGTCACCGGCAAGCTCGCCCGCGCGAACTGGTCGACGGGCAAGTACGCGGGCTACGTGTCCCAGCCCGCGAAGCTGCAGTTCCGCAAGAAGGGCAGCAGCACCTACACCACCCTCAAGACGGTCAAGACCAACAGCACCGGCGTCCTGAAGACCACCACCAAGGCCACGGTCGACGGGTACTACCGCTACGTCTTCGCCGGTACCTCCACCACCGCCGCGGCGACAGCGCCCGGCGACTTCGTCGACGTGCGGTAAGCAATCCAGCAACACCGCGCGTCAGCGCTCCGGTGCCGGGTCGCCATGCATCACCGCGCCCGGCACCGCGCCCGGCACCGCGCCATTTTCCCCACGCCCGCTCCGCCAAGTAAGAGATCTACGTGAACCGCCGGGAGCCTCTCCCGCCGGTCCCGGTCCCGTGTGTACCGTCCTCCCTTGTGTTGATCGGTGATCACTCAACTACCGTTCTACGCGCGGAGATTCACCGCAGTTCACCGCAGTCGGCGACATCCGCAGCACCCGCACCCCCTGTTGACTCCACCCCCCACTCATGGAATCCCCCCACTTCACGGAGGTTCACCGGATGCTCAGTCTTGGCAAGTTCACGTCACGTCGTAGGCTCACCACCGCTCTCACCGTCCTCGGCCTGCTCGCCACCGGCGCCGTCGCCCAGGCCGCCACCGTCACCCCCGCCGCCGCGGCCACCACGCACCGCGTGCTGTTCGACGACGGGCACGCCGAGGAGGCCGGCAACGCCGACTGGATCATCTCCACGAGCAAGCCGGACCCGCTCGCCCAGGACTCCTCCCCCTCCTCCGACAAGGACTGGACCGGAGCCCTCTCCTCGTGGGGCATCGCGCTGCAGAAGACCGGTGACTACAGCCTCAAGACCGCCACCAGCGCGCTGACTTACGGGGGTTCGTCGGCGAACGACCTGTCGAACTTCGACACACTCGTGCTGCCCGAGCCGAACATCAAGTTCACGACGGCCGAGAAGACCGCCATCATGAACTTCGTGAAGGCCGGTGGCGGGCTGTTCATGATCTCCGACCACACCGGGTCCGACCGGAACAACGACGGGTACGACGCGGTCCAGATCCTCAACGACCTGATGACCAACAACAGCGTTGATTCCACTGACCCGTTCGGGTTCTCCATCGACTCGCTCAACATCAGTTCCGGCTACCCGGCCGCCATCAGCGACAGCAGCAACCCGGTACTGCACGGCTCCTTCGGCACCGTCACCAAGAGCCTGATCGCCAACGGCACCACCGCCACGATCAAGCCCGCCGACAACTCCGCCGCCAAGGGGCTGCTGTACCGCAGCGGTTACTCCGGCAACACCGGCGCCTTCTTCGCGACCAGCACCTTCGGGAGCGGCAAGGTCGCGTTCTGGGGCGACAGTTCGCCGGTCGACGACGGCACCGGGCAGTCCGGCAACACGCTCTACGACGGCTGGAACGACACCGGCGCCACCAACGCCGCCCTCGCCCTCAACGCAACCGAGTGGCTCTCCTCATAAGCCGCTGGGTACGGGTACGGGCCGGGGAAGCACACACCCCGGCCCGCATCAACTTCTACGTCACTACATCGCTACGTCGCTGTCCCCAACTCCGCCAGCCTGCCACCCCGTTGACGTTGGCGTTGGCGCGTGACCAGCGTCCAGCCGACCGCCACCACCGCCCCCACCCCAAGCACCGTCAACATCCCCGTCGTATGCGATCCCGCACTGTCCGCCGCCCTCGCCACCGGGTTGGGCAGCCCCAGGCGGTCCGCCAGCCAGCCGACGGCCGCCGTGGCCGTGATCAGCGCGCCGGTCACCCGCAGGGCGGGCTGTACCCGGAGGCGGGCCAGTACCAGCAGGGAGGGCAACGCCAGGCAGACCAGCAGGAGTTGGACCAGTTCGATGCCCAGGTTGAAGGCTAGGAGGCTGCTTGCCAACTGGCCTGTGGACAGGTGCATTTCGGCGAGGACGAAGGAGAACGCCATGCCGTGACCGAGGCCGAAGACGCCGGCCACGAGGGCTTCCTTGCCAGGGAAGAGCGGGCGGATCGCGTGGACCGCGCCCACGAGGATGCTCGCCGCGATGAACGCCTCGACCGGTCGGCCGGGGATCTGGAGGCGGGTCAGGGCGGAGGCGGCCAGCGCGGCCGAGTGGCCGACGGTGAACGCGAGAGTGATGCGGCCGATGCGTGTGAGCGCGGCGCGGGGGCCTGCCAGGCCGCCGTTCCAGCGGCCCCCGGCTGCCAACAGCGGTGCCGGCAGCAGCAGGATGAGCAGGAACAGGAGGTGGTCGGTGCCGGTGAGGATGTGGTTGGCGCCGAGTTGGAGCATGGCCACGAAGCCTCGCCACGCGCTGCCCTTGCCCAGGTCGACCGTCAGCGGCGGGACCTTCATATGGCGGACGTCGAGGCGGATGGTGCCCACCTGGGTGGCGCCGTCGCCGGTGACCCGGCCGACCGCCCAGTCCTGACGTACCGTCACCAGTGTGATGTGGGTGACTACTTGGTGCACGATCACGTCGTAGTCGAAGGTGAAGTGCCGTACGTCGGCGCCGGGTGGTGGAGTGAGTACGGCCTTGGCCACCAGCTCGCGGTAGGGGCCGGTGGAGGTCTGCTCGGTGCGGCTGAGGCTCAGGGCGCCGATCGCGACCTGCCATGCCTCGCCCTTGAGGGTGGTCGGGTGGATGTGTGCGGCGAGGTACGTGCGGATCGCCTTCGACTTGGCGGGGAGGGCCGTCGACTTGACGGTGGTGAGGTCGATGCCGCTTGCCGTCGCGAAGTCGCCCACCGGCAGGGCCAGTTGGGCGGTGACCGAGTCCTTGTACACGTCGAGCTGGACCACCGAGTGCGGCATCGGGTGCGCGGCGGCCGGCGACGCTCCGAGGAGGAGCGCCGCCGGTACCGCGATCGCGATCCCGGCCACCAGGCGAAGCGCTGTGGTCAGCCAAGTTCGCGGTCGGGTCATGAGAAGGTGAACTCGCTGCCGTAGTCGCGAGTGTGGTCGCGGTACACAGTGTGGTAATGGACCTTGCCCTGGAAGACGAGGCCGTTCTGGCAGACGAACTCGATCCACACGCCGGGGCCGTCGATGCGCACGTAGTCGCCCTGGGTGTCGAGGGCGGTGCCGCCGGAGTAGCCGACGTAGGTCTCGTTCAGCTCATGCGCGTACGTCTTCATGAGCTTCTTCGCGGTGGCGTCGTCCACGTTGGCGATCCAGGGGTGGATGGCCTTCAGGACCAGCTGCTGCTGCTTGGGCGACAGCGAGCTGACCTTGATGCCTTCCTTGGTCGCCGGGAACTGGCCGTCCTCACCCGGGCCGAGGAGTACGTCGCTGAACGACTCGGACAGCTTGGCCGTGGCCAGTTGCTCCGTGCTCAGGCTGCCGGTCAGCGCGAGCATGCCGTTGCGCTGCGCCTCCAGGGGCGAGTACGTGGTGCCGTCGTCGGCCGTCCAGCTGCTGGGCTCGACCCCGACGAAGAACGGGCTGGCGCCTGCCACCTTCCCCTTCTTGTAGGTCTGGTTCACGGCGAGGTGGTGGCCGCCGAAGTGCAGCTGCCAGGTGCCGGTCGTCGAAGGGGTGCCGAGGAACGCGAGGAAGTAGACGCCGCTGCCGTAGCCGCCCATTCCGCCGCCTCCGGTGCCGCCGGACGGCGGGGTACCCGTCGGGACGTCGGTCGGGGCGTCGGTGGCCGTCGAACTCGCGGACGGGTCGGCCGTGGCGGACGGGTCCGCCGAGGCCGTGCTCGACGCGGTGTCCGACTGCGCCGGACCCGCGGAGCTGGTGGCCTGTGCGGCGTTGAGCACGTCGTCGGCCTTGAGGATCTGCGTGATCTGGTCGTACCCGGTGCCCTTGCCGGTGCCCGTGGCCAGCTTCACCACCTTCATGGCGGCGGCCAGTTGAGTGTCCGTCAGTGAACCGAGCTGGATGCCGGGGCGGCAGGTCGAGCCGCAGGGGAGGTTCGACCACGCGGTCGCGTTCGCCTGCGAGAAGTCCAGCAGGACCTCCGCCTGCTGGTCGGCGTCCAGCGTGTTCAGGAACTCATTGGCCGCGCTGACCACGGCGCCCACGCCGGTGGCCTTCTTGTCGACCGGGCGCTTGACGCCCGCCGCCGATTTACCGGTCTGTGTGTCCGTCGAGGCATTCGCCACGGCGAAACCGCCGCCGACCAGCACAATTGCGGTGACGGCTCCGGCTATGCCGCGCCAGGTCCTTCTGGTGCGTACCAAACGGGTTCTGTCTCTGCTCACGAACGACTCCTTCGATTTCGGTAATTCCAGAGATTCCGCTCGTCAGCGGAGCGCCGACCGGCCGTTCGCGCGATTGTTGACAACATTATCGACGTTCTTACCGAAATCTCAATGGATCGTCACGTGGATAAAATAAGTTTCAGGTTCCACAGTAATGCGGCCTGAATTCAGAGAATTCACTTAAGCATTTGACAGGTTATGCTTGTCGCGCGAATAGGGTTTCCTGCTATCGGAGAGGCACATCATGGCCAAGGTCCCGAACGTCCCCAGCGCGGTGGTCGCCGCGAGCGGGCTCGTGGGCGGGTACGGCGTGGCCCGCTGGACGAAGAAGCGTCAACTGGGCGGGGCCGTACTGGCCGTTGCCGGGGCCGCAGCCGCGCAGCAGTGGCGGCAGCGGGTCGGCGGAAAGGCGGCGGGTGCTCTCACCGTCGCCTATGTCGCCGCGTTCGCCGGGTCACATCCCCTGGCCAAGAAGGTCGGCGCCTGGCCCGCGGTCCTCGGTGTCGCGGGCGCAGTCGCGGTCGCGTCCTGGGCGGTGGCGGACCGGCACGCCTGAGTCGGTCGGCGACACCGACGGACCCGGCAAAAGCGTGACACCCGGCGCCGAGGCGTCACGCTTTCGCGGAGAGGGTCCCCCTCCGGCGACCGCCGGAAAGGGTCGCGCCGCTCAAGTTCGAAGACCCGCGCTGTCACCAAGAAGCGCGTCCGCTACGGCAGTTCAGCAGCCGTGGGCCGACAGCACACCCTCCGCCGAGTCCTCCTCGCACGGGCGGAAACGTCGGCCCACCGCTGATGCCACCAGCACCCCCGCACCGATCACGAGCGTCGCGAACGCCCACTGCTGGGGCCATTCGGTCTCGTCAGGCCAGTTGGCATAGCCCCGCGGGTGGGTGACGTACATCAGGCCGGCCGGGGGCACCGCCACCAGCAGCACGGGCCAGGCCGGCTCGTCGCGGCGGCCGAGGTAGCCCGCCAGGAACAGCAGGAGCACCGCGAGGACCAGCACGCCCGGGACGGACGCCCCCGTCCAGGCGACGCACACGAAGTACGCCGCCGACGCGAGGGCGGCGCCGAGGGTGCGGGTCAGCCAGCGTTCCGGCCAGGGGCGGGTCCGCAGGGGGCTCAGCAGCTTCTCGGTCATACGTACGATGGTTCCCGCATCGGCAGGGGGCGCGACAGAGTACGCGTACTCAGATCCGCCCGCCCTCTCACGCCGGGCGCGCGGCGGCCCCCGCAGCACGCCCCGACCCCACCGCCGTCAACGGCGTGGCCACATCCTCCAACGACCGCCGCTCCGCCCGTACCGCCAGCACCGCCGCCACCAGCCCCGCCGCGCACATCAGCCCGGCCCCGATCTGGAACGCGAGCACCGTGTCGGCGACCTTGCCCGTGCCCGTGAGGTCCGCGAAGAGCAGCGGGCCGCTGATGCCGCCCGCGGCCGTGCCGAGGGCGTAGAAGAAGGCGATGGACATCGCCCGGGTCTCCATCGGGAAGATCTCCGAGACCGTCAGATACGCGCTGGACGCGCCCGCGGAGGCGAAGAACAGGACCGCGCACCAGCACGCCGTCAGTGTGGACGCGCTCAGCGAACCCCGGTCGAACAGCCAGGCCGTGCCGAAGAGAAGCAGCCCCGAGAGCAGGTACGTCGACGAGATCATCACCCGGCGGCCGACCATGTCGAAGAGCTTGCCGAGCAGGAGCGGGCCCATGAAGTTGCCCACGGCGATGACCGCGAAGTAGTAACCCGTGTTGCCCGTCGGCACGTTGAAGAACTTCGTCAGGATCGCGCCGAAGCCGAACGTGATCGCGTTGTACAGGAACGCCTGGCCGATGAAGAGGGAGAAGCCGAGCGTCGCGCGCTTGGGGTAGTCGTGGAAGATCGTGCGGGCGATCTCGGCGAACGAGACGCTCCTGCGTTGGTGGATGGTGATCTCGCCCTCGGCGGGCGGGAGTTCGTGGCCCTGTTCGGTCTCGATCCGGCGCTCGATCGAGGTCACCACCTCGTCCGCCTCCCGGTCCCGGCCGTGGATCAGCAGCCAGCGCGGGCTTTCCGGCACATGACGTCGTACGAGGAGGATCACCAGGGCGAGTACGGCGCCCAGCGCGAAGGTCAGCCGCCAGCCCACGTCCGCCGCGAAGAGGCTCGTGTTCAGCGCGACGATCGAGAGCAGCGAGCCGCCCACCGCGCCCACCCAGAAGCTGCCGTTGATGACGAGGCCGACGCGGCCCCGGCAGTAGGCCGGGATCAGTTCGTCGATCGCGGAGTTGATCGCCGCGTACTCGCCGCCGATGCCGAAGCCGGTGAGGAAGCGGAACGTGAAGAACCACCAGGTGGAGAAGGAGGCCGCGGTGAGGGCCGTCGCCGCGAGGTAGACGATCAGCGTGATCATGAAGAGTTTTTTACGGCCGTAGCGGTCGGTGAGGTGGCCCCAGAAGAGGGCGCCCGAGCAGGCGCCCGCCACATACAGGGCCGCCGCGATGCCGGTGACCTGGCCGGAGCTGATCGTCAGGCCGCTGCCGGGCTCGGAGAGGCGGCTCGATATGTTGCCGACGACCGTGACCTCCAGGCCGTCGAGGATCCATACGGTGCCGAGGCCGATGACGATCGTCCAGTGCCAGCGGGACCACGGGAGGCGGTCCAGGCGGGCGGGGATGGACGAGGTGATCGTCCGACCGGTCCCGGCCCGGGTGTCGGCACTCGCACTCGCACTCGCCATGGGGTCCTCCTCGTCGAGCGAACGCCCTCCGGGTGCCCCAGGCAATCGGCCCCCACACCCCCGCCTATACCCCCACCACCCGCGACACCGTGTAGATCAGCAACCCCGCCAACGACCCCACCACCGTGCCGTTGATCCGGATGAACTGCAGGTCGCGGCCGATGTTCGCCTCGATCTTGCGGGTCGTGTGTTCCGCGTCCCAGCTCGCCACCGTGTCCGTGATCAGGGAGGTGATCTCCTTGCGGTAGGTGGTGACGACGTACACCGCGGCGCCCTCGACCCAGCCGTCGACCTTCTCCTGGAGCTTCGGTTCGACCGCCATCCGCGCGCCGAGCGACAGCAGGGACGCCCGCACCCGCAGCCGTAGCTCACTGCGTTCGTCCTCGGCGGCCGACACGATCATCGAGCGTACGGACGTCCAGGCGCTGGCGATCAGGTCCTGGACCTCGCCGCGGCCGAGGACCTCGCCCTTGAGGCGTTCCACCCGCGCACGGGTCTCCGTGTCCGACTGGAGGTCGGCGGCGAAGTCGCCGAGGAAGCGGTCCAGGGCGCCGCGGGCCGGGTGGGAGGGCATATCGCGCATCTCGGTGACGAAGCGGAGCAACTCCTTGTAGACGCGCTCGCCGATCCGCTTGTCGACGAACCTCGGGGTCCAGCCGGGCGCGCCGCCCTCGACGGCGTCCATGACCTGCTCGTCGTGCAGGACCAGCCAGTCGTGCGCGCGCGTGACGATGAGGTCGACGACCCGCTTGTGACCGCCGTCGGCGACGATCTTCTCCAGCATCTTGCCGATGCCGGGGGCGATCTCCTGGGCGTCGGCGCGGCGGGTGATCGCCTCGCCGACCACGGCCTGGACGTCGGAGTCGCGCAGCACGGTGAGGGCGCCGCGGAGGGCGGCCGACAGTTCCGCCGTCACCCGGTCGGCGTGGTCCGGTACGGCCAGCCAGGCGCCGAGCCGGCTGCCGATGCCGACCGCGCGCAGCCGCTGCCGTACGACCTCCTCGGAGAGGAAGTTCTCGCCGACGAACTCGCCCAGGGAGACGCCCAGTTGGTCCTTCTTGTTGGGGATGATCGCGGTGTGCGGGATGGGCAGGCCGAGCGGGTGGCGGAAGAGCGCGGTGACCGCGAACCAATCGGCCATCGCGCCGACCATGCCGGCCTCGGCCGCCGCGGCGACATAGCCCGCCCAGGGGCCCGCGCCCGAGTTCGACGCCCACTTGGCGAGCACGTACACGACGGCCACGAAGAGCAGCAGGGCCAGCGCGGTCAACTTCATCCGGCGTACGCCGCGCTGCTTCTCCTCGTCGGCCGCGCTGAACGTGGTCATCGTGCGGCGGGAACCGTCACTCTCGGTGCCCAATTCGGTACGTTCCACTCGATCCACCCGCTCCACCCGTTCGCCGGTACCGTGCATATTGTCCCTTCCTGACCGACTCCCGGAACGGAACAGGAGTTCCCACCGTCACCCGAAAGGGCAAAATGGCAGGGGCCTGCCACTCACCCGAGGAGATCCGCACCGCGTGACCGAGCGTCGTGGTTATGCCCTGCTGTCCGCGATCATCACCCTGATCGTGGCCGTTTCCGTCTGCATATACGTCGGTGTCTCCGCCGGTGACGGAACCCGCGACGACGGGACGAACTCCGCCCGTGCCCACTCCGCCGCCCCCGCCTCGGCCGGTACCTGGGTCGGCGCCTGGTCCGCCGCCCCGGTGGGCGGTGAGCCCGGCACCGAGCCGGTGGGCATGGCGGGCCGCTCGGTGCGCAACGTCGTCCACACGAGCGCCGCCGGGACGAGCGCCCGGATCACCCTCTCCAACCTCTACGGCCAGTCCCCACTGACCGTCACCCACGCCTCGATCGCCCTCGCGGCCGGCCACAACAGCTCCGCCGCCGCCCCGGGCACCATGCGCCGGCTGGCCTTCGGCGGCGCCACCTCCGTCACCGTCCCGGCCGGGCAGCAGATGCTGAGCGACGCCGTCCGCCTCCAAGTCCCGCAGGGCGCCGACGTGTTGGTCACCACCTACGCCCCCGCCGAGTCCGGCCCGGTCACCTACCACCCGTACGCCCGGCAGAACTCCTACCTGGCCGACGGCGACCGTGTCGAGAACCCGAGCGCCACGCCGTACACCCAACGGACCTCGGTGTGGCGCTACTTGACCGCGCTGGACGTGCTGAGCCACGACGCGAACGGCACGGTCGTCGCGTTCGGTGACTCGATAACCGACGGTTCCACCTCGAGCGTGAGCGCCAACCGCCGCTGGCCGGACGCCTTTTCGCAGCGGCTGCGCGCGGCCGTGGCGGCCGGACAGCAGGGCGTGCCGCGCTACAGCGTCGTCAACGCGGGCATCAGCGGCAACCAGATACTCGTGAGCCATGCCGGGCGGCCCGCCGAGAACCAGAGCGGACCGACCCGCTTCGCGCGTGATGTGCTCGGCCGGCCGAACGTCAAAGTCGTCGTCCTCGACCTCGGCGTCAACGACACCCTGCACGGCGCCGACGCCGACCGGATCCTGGCCGGCCTGCGCACCCTGGTCCGCCAGGCCCACGCCCACGGCATCAAGGTCGTCGGCGCGACCCTGACACCCTTCGGCGGCTACCCCCGGTACACGGCGGCCCGGGACGCCGTACGCCAGCGGGTCAACGCGGAGATCAGGAGCGGCACGGTGTACGACGCCGTCGTCGACTTCGACAAGGCGCTGCGCGACCCGTACGCCCCCCGCAGGTACGCCCCCGAGTACGACTCGGGCGACCATCTCCACCCCGGCGACCGGGGCTACCGCAAAATGGCCGACACCATCGACCTGACGGACCTCAAGGGCGCGGTCCCCGCCCGGTTGTGAGCCGGCGGACCAGTCCCGATCAGTCCCCGTCAGTCCCAGTCGCGATGCCTGCGCTCCCGCCGCTCCCGGTGCCGCTCGCGACGCTCCTCGTGCCGTTCCCGCCGCTCCTCGTGCCGGCGGCGCATCGCCTCGCGGTGCTCCTCCATGGCCTCGCGGTGGGCGTCGTGCAGGCCGCCGGACAGGGCGTCGCGGTGGGAGCCGTAGAGCTCCTTCGTCGAGGAACCGCCCTCCAGTTTCTGCCGGCGCCGCTCCTCCTTGAGCCGCTGGCGTTCGGCCCGGGGGAGCTTGCGTTCCACGCCGACCCCGCCCCAGAAGGCGAAGCCCGTGACGATCACGCGCGGGGCGCCGGGGTCGCCCGGCACGCCCTCCTGGCTGTGGTCGAAGCCGCCCATGATGCCGATGCCGCGCACGACGACCTCGACGCCCGGCGGCACGATGATCTGCGCACCGCCCATGATCGCGATGCAGTTGATCTCGACCTCGCGGTCCGCGAAGTTCGCCTCGCGCAGGTCGATCTCGCCGCCGCCCCAGAAGGCGACGGCGGTGAACCGCTTGGGAACCGTCCAGCGTCCCTTGCGCTGGAATCCGGACATGATGGCCACGGCGGCGGTCGAGGACCCTTCGCCGCCGACGATCCGCCCTGCCCAACTCCCGCTCTCCACCGGCTCCTTGACCATGTTCACCGGCGGCGGGGTCACCCCGGGGGCCGGCAGGTCGGCCGTGATGGGGGTCAGTTCGCCGTACGTCCGCGCCTTGTACGTCGCCTCAAGACGCTCCTCGAACTCCTCCATGTCGAGCCGGCCTTCGGCGACGGCGTCGCGCAGGACCTCGGCGACTCGCTCACGGTCGGCGTCGGATGCGCGGAGCTCCGGGACTGCGTCGTCGGTCATACAGGGCAGCCTACGAGGTCGCTCGGAGAAGAGCCATGAGCGGCTGCAAGACCGCTCGACGGAGGGCTGCGGGGGACTACGACACCGCCTTCTCCGCCTGCTCGGACGGGGGTTTGGGGGTGTCCCCCATTGAGTACAGCATCTTGGCGATCACCGCCTCGATGTCCGGTTCCCGCACCGACAGGTCCACCATCGGGTACTCCGCCGCGATCCGTGCCACCAGCGGGGCCGCCGACGCCGAGGCCGGGAACGTCAGCCACTGCCGCGGTCCCTCCACCTTCACCGTCCGCGCGTCCGGCACCTCGATCGGGGGCAACTCCCGCTCCAGGTCCACCACGAGCGTCCGCTCGCTCTCCCCCGCCTCGTGCAGGCCGGTGAGCGGACCGTCGTACATCAGGCGGCCGTGGTCGATGACCATCACCCGCGAGCACAACTGCTCGATGTCCTGGAGGTCATGGGTGGTGAGCAGGACCGTGGTGCCGCGCTCGGCGTTCAACTCCCGCAGGAACTCCCGCACTTTGGCCTTGGAGATGACGTCCAGGCCGATGGTCGGCTCGTCGAGGTAGAGCACCTCGGGGTCGTGCAGCAGCGCCGCCGCGATGTCGCCCCGCATCCGCTGCCCCAGGGAGAGTTGACGTACGGGGACGTCCAACAGGGCCCCCAGTTCGAGGAGTTCGACACAGCGGCCGAGGTTCGCGGCGTAACGGGCGTCCGGGATGCGGTACATGCGGTGCATCAGCTTGTACGAGTCGATCAGCGGGAGGTCCCACCACAGGGTCGTGCGCTGCCCGAACACCACGCCGATGCGGTGCGCGAGACGGGTGCGCTCGCGGGACGGGTCGATGCCGGCCACCCGCAGCCGGCCCCCGGACGGGGTGAGGATGCCGGTCAGCATCTTGATGGTGGTCGACTTCCCGGCGCCGTTCGGCCCGATGTAGCCGACCATCTCACCGCGCGCCACGGCGAAGGAGATCGAGTCGACGGCCCGCACCTGGCGCCGCTCCCGTTTCATGAACCCGGTCTTCTTGCGCACGTCGAAGACCTTCTCGACGCGGTCCAGCTCGATGAACGCCTGCTCTGTCACCTTCAACTCCCGGTGCTTCGGTACGACTTGAGCCCCGCCCGCCAGGCCAGCCCGGCCAGCGCACAGCAGACGAGCGCCACCAGCGGCGAGGCGAACTCCGCGCCCGGCGGCAGATCCAGCGGGTACGGCCGCCCCAGCACATAGGACGCGGGCACCCAGTTGACGAAGGCGAGCGGCAGCATGAAGGTCACGCCCCGCACAAAGTCCTTGCCGAACACCACCGGCGGATACGACAGCAGGGTGTTGCCGCCGTACGTGAACGCGTTCTGCACCTCGGCCGCGTCCTGCGCCAGGATCTGGAAGGCCGCGCCCGCCACGAACAGGGCACCGAAGATCGCCGCCCCGCAGATCAGCATCACCGGCACCAACAGCAGCTTCCCGGCGGTCCAGTTGACGTCGACGCTCAGCAGCGCGTACCCCAGCACCAGGCCGCCCTGGGTGATCCGGCCCAGCCGGCGCAGCGCGAAATGGTCCGCGCCGATCTGCGCCAGCACCGGCGCCGGGCGCACCAGCAACGTGTCGAAGGAGCCGTCGCGGATGCGGGTGCCGAGCACGTCCATCGAGCCGAGGACCAGGTCGGAGATCCCGAACGCGGTCGCCGACAGGCCGTACAGGAAGGCGACTTCGGGCAGCGACCAGCCGCCCAGCGAGTCGACCCGCGAGAACATCAGCAGGATCGTGGCGAAGTCCAGACCGGTCACCAGCAGGTTGCCGACGACCGTGATGACGAAGGAGGCGCGGTAGGTCATGCTCGACCGGACCCACATCCCGGCGATCAGCCCGTAGGCGCGCAGCCCCTCACGCCAGCGGGGCAACTCCCGTGTGCTGTCGTGCAGTTGGACACTCTCAGCCACTGTCTCAGCCACCCTGCACCACCACCCTTCGCGTAGCCACCGACTGCAGCAGCCGCCCCGCCGCGAGCAGCGCCACCGCCCAGGCCGCCTGGAAGGCGTACGCGTGGAGCGGGGCCGTCTTCCCCATCAGCACGTCCGCCGGCATCTGGAGCTGTGCCGCCCACGGCAGGGCCCGTACGACCTCGCCGAGCAGGCCCGGGAAGGCGTTCAGCGGGAGCACCATGCCCGAGCAGAAGATCCCCAGGATCATCGTGGCCTGGTTGACGCCGGTGCCGTCCAGCAGCCAGAACGTGCTCAGCGCGGCCAGATAGCGGATGCCGAAACTGACGGCCATGGCCAGGAGCAGCGCCACCAGCAGAGCCGCCCAGGAGCCGACGTCCGTGGGCAGCGCCATCTTGAAGAACAGCGCGCCGACGGTGAACGGGATCACGCCCCGCCCCAGCATCTGGAACAGCGCCCGCCCGAAGTCGCTTGCCAGCCACCACAGTTGGAGATCGGCCGGCCGGTACAGGTCGACGGCGATGTCACCCGTACGGATGCGCTCCATCAGATCCTTCTCGAACCCGCCGCCCTGGATCGCCAGCGTCGCGTACAGACACTGCCCCAGCCACACATAGGTCACCGCCTGCGCCTGGTCGTAGCCCCCGAGATGCGGGCGCTCGTCCCACAGCGCCAGATAGGTGTAGACGAGGACCACGCCGAACACGGTGTTGGTGAACACCCCGGCGAGCGTCGCCGCCCGATACGTCGCGTACCGCCTGAAACCCCCCGCCGCGACGGCCGCGTACAACCGCCCAGCACCCACCAGAAACCCACCCTCCACCACGTCTTGACACCGAAGCGCAGGAGCCTAGTGCGCAGGTGGTGACGCACGCCACGCATTTTCCGGGCAAGTGCGTGCCGATCGGCGGGAACGGAACGCATGGTGCGAGAGTCTTCGTCTGGGGGCGCAGAAGCGCACAAGGCCGTACAGGAACATACGCGACCGTATGGGAACATGCGGGGCCGTACGGGACAGTACGACGCGAAACAGGAGTCCGTGCACGACATGAGCGACCAGCCGCAGCCGCAGCAGCCCGAGCAGGGCTGGGCACCGAGAGAGCCGGAAGCGGCTGCCGCACCCAAGGCGCCCGGGGCATCCGGGGGCGAGAAGCCCAAGCGGCCCAAGCGCACCGGGTGGCGCAGGATCATCCCGACCTGGCGGATGACGCTCGCCGGGGTCGTCGTGCTCGTGGCGCTGCTGATCGGCGCGTTCTACCTCGGCTACTCGCTGGTCAAGATCCCGCCCGCCAACGCGCTCGCCACCAAGCAGTCCAACGTGTACCTCTACGCGGACGGCACCCAACTCGCCCGCGACGGCGAGGTCAACCGCGAGAACGTCGGACTCGACCAGGTCTCCGCCAACGCCCAGCACGCCGTACTGGCCGCCGAGGACCGGGACTTCTTCTCCGAGTCCGCCGTCGACCCGAAGGCGATGGTCCGCGCCGCCTGGAACACCGCCACCGGCAAGGGCACCCAGTCCGGCTCCACGATCACCCAGCAGTACGTCAAGAACCACTACCTGGGCCAGGAACAGACCGTCACCCGAAAGGTGAAGGAGTTCTTCATCTCGGTCAAGCTGGACCGCGAGGAGTCCAAGTCCCAGATCCTGGAGGGCTACCTCAACACCAGCTACTTCGGCCGCAACGCCTACGGCATCCAGGCCGCCGCCCAGGCCTACTACGGCAAGGACGCCGTCGACCTCGACGCCGGCCGCGGCGCCTATCTCGCCGCGCTGCTGAACGCGCCGAGCGAGTACGACGTCGTAGCGCATCCGGAGAACAAGGCCGCGGCGGTGGCCCGTTGGAACTACGTCCTCGACGGCATGGTCAAGAAGGGCTGGCTCACCCAGTCCGCACGCACCGGCATGAAGTTCCCCATGCCGAAGGAGGCCAGCGCCTCGACCAGCATGTCCGGCCAGCGCGGCTACATCGTCACCGCGATCAAGGACTACCTCGCCACCAACAAGATCATCGACGCGGACACCCTCGAAGCCGGCGGCTACCGCATCACCACCACCCTGCAGAAGAGCAAGCAGGACGCCTTCGTGAAGGCCGTCGACGACCAACTCATGTCCAAGCTCGGCAAGAAGAGCCGCAAGGTCGACAACTACGTGCGCGCGGGCGGCGCTTCGGTCGACCCCAAGACCGGACAGATCGTCGCGATGTACGGCGGCATCGACTACGTCAAGCAGTACACGAACGGCGCCACCCGCGGCGACTTCCAAGTCGGCTCCACCTTCAAGCCGTTCGTCCTCGCCTCCGCGATCCAGAACGACTCGCAGACCCAGGACGGCCAGACCATCACCCCCAATACCTACTACGACGGCACCGACAAACGCCCCGTGGAAGGCTGGAGCGGCGGCTCCTACGCCCCCGAGAACGAGGACGGCGCCTCCTACGGCGACATCACCGTCCGCACCGCCACCGACAAGTCCGTCAACTCGGTGTACGCGCAGATGGCCGTGGACGTCGGCCCCGCCAAGATCAAGCAGACCGCGACCGACCTCGGCATCCCCGCCGACACCCCCGACCTCACCGCCACCCCGTCCATCGCGCTCGGCCCCTCCACCGCGAGCGTCCTCGACATGGCGGAGGCCTACGCCACCCTCGCCAACCACGGCCAGCGGCACACGTACACGATGATCTCGAAGATCACCAAGGACGGCACCGACCAGGTCAAGCTGCCCGCGCAGAAGACCACCCGCGCGGTGAGCCGCGAGTCCGCCGACACCACGACCAACGTCCTGGAGAGCGTCGTCGACAACGGCACCGCGACCGCCGCGCAGGGCGCCGACCGCCCGGCGGCCGGCAAGACCGGCACAGCGGAGAAGGACACGGCGGCCTGGTTCGCGGGCTACACCCCCGACCTCGCCACCGTCGTCTCCGTCATGGGCCAGAACCCGACCACCGCCGCCCACGAACCCCTCTACGGCGCGATGGGCCTCCCCCGCGTCAACGGCGGCGGGGCGCCCGCCGAGATCTGGGCCCAGTTCACCAAGTCCGCCCTCAAGGGCACCCCGGCGAACGACTTCGACCTCCAGCTCCAGGACGGCGCCGAGACGGTCGCACCCCCGAGCATCCAGCCCTCCCAGCCGTCCACGACCGACGGCCAGGACAACGGCGGCACGACCACCACCGGCGGCCAGGGCGGCCAGGGCCAGACCCAGGGCGGCACCACCGACGGCGGAACGACCGACGGCGGCACCACCACCGGAGGCACGACCACCACCGACGGCGGCACCACGACGACCGGCGGCACCACAGGCACCACGACGGACGGCGGCACGACCACCACCGGCGGCACCACGGGCACGACCACGGCCGGCACGACGACAACCGGCGGCACCACGGGCACAACAACGGACGGCACCACCGGCGGCACGACGACCGGAGGGACCACGGCGGGGCCGCAGAGCACGGCGCGCAAGAAGGAGTGACCGGCTCTTTCAAAGCCTTGAGGGGCTGGTGACCGTGGTCACCAGCCCCTCAGAGCCTTGGATTACAGGTACAGCCCGGTCGAGTCCTCGGAGCCCTCGAAGCGGTCCGCGGCGACCGCGTGCAGGTCGCGCTCGCGCATGAGGACGTAGGCGATCCCGCGCACCTCGACCTCGGCGCGGTCCTCGGGGTCGTAGAGGACCCGGTCGCCGGGCTCGACGGTCCGTACGTTCTGGCCCACCGCGACGACATCGGCCCAGGCCAGCCGCCGCCCGACCGCGGCCGTCGCCGGAATCAGGATCCCGCCGCCCGAACGCCGCTCGCCCTCGCTCTTGTCCTGCCGCACGAGCACACGGTCGTGCAGCATCCGGATGGGCAGCTTGTCGTGCTGGGTGCTCTGCTCGTCTCTCTTGGCGCTCACGCCCACGAACCTACCTGCCTCGGACCCGTCGGTACGCCGCCGGGTACCCCACGAAATCAGCCCTTACGACCCTTGCCGCGCCGGGACCCGAGGACGAACAGCCCCACGACCCCGACGGCGACCAGAGCGACGGGAACGATCCGCTCCACCCTCGGCGCGCCCTCGTCGTCCACGAACTGCCCCTTGACGTCACTCACGACCCGGTTGACGCCGACGTACGCCTTCCCGAGGGTGTGATCGATGCTGGACGCGACCTTGGCCTTCGCGTCGCCCACGATGGTCTTCGGGTGCACCCGCACCCCGATCTCGTCGAGCGTGTCGGCCAGGACATCGCGGCGACGCTTGATGTCCGCCTCGATCTGCGCCGGGGTTCTGGTGTCCGGCGTGTTCGACGTGTCCGCCACCGTACGGCCTCCGAAGTCTGCTGGTGCTTGTGCCGGACAGTCTGTCAGCTCTCGCGCGCAGTGCACTGTCAGCACCCCCGGTTACGCTAGCGCGATGAGTGAACGACTCCAGCCCGGGGACGTTGCCCCCGCCTTCACGCTCCCCGACGCCGACGGCAACGAGGTGTCCCTCGCCGACCACAAGGGCCGCAAGGTCATCGTCTACTTCTACCCGGCGGCCCTGACGCCCGGCTGCACCAAGCAGGCCTGCGACTTCACGGACAACCTGGAGGTGCTGGCCGGCGCCGGGTACGACGTCATCGGCATCTCCCCCGACAAGCCGGAGAAGCTCGCCAAGTTCCGCGAGAAGGAGAACCTCAAGGTCACCCTCCTCGCGGACCCCGACAAGCAGGTCCTCGACGCCTACGCGGCCTTCGGCGAGAAGAAGAACTACGGCAAGACCTACATGGGCGTGATCCGCTCCACGATCATCGTGGACGAGTCCGGCAAGGTCGAGCACGCGCTGTACAACGTCCGCGCGACGGGCCACGTGGCGAAGATCATCAAGGACCTGGGTATCTAGCCCCTTGTCGCCTCTCCACACCTGAACGAGATCCACACATCGGGAGGCAGGTCGGCCCGCTGAGGCACCGGCCTGCGCTCCTCGTTCCACTCCCCCGGGGCAAGGTCCTCACCGACCCGCCGCCAGAACGCCACGGCCCCCGGATTGGCGTCCTGAAACGCGATCTCCCAACGGCCCGGGTGCCGCCGTACGACATCCTGGACAGCCCGCAGCCCCACCCCGCCGCGCCGGACTCCCCGCACCACGAAGAAGCTGTTGAGCACGCGAGTGGGCCCACTGAGCCCCCGCACGAACGCGAACCCGACGGGCCGCTCCCCCCTGAGGAAGAGATACGGCGCCCAGTCGTCCCCACCCCCACCGAACGCCGCGTCCACCCGCTCGCTGCGGAACGTGCCGTCGGGGTTGGGCAGTTGGGGCTCCGCCGCGGTGTCGAACTCGGACAGGTCGTGCCGGAACATCAGCCAGAGCCGCTCGACGGTGGGGCGGTCGGCGGGGGTGGCTGGGCGTATGTCCACTGTCGTGGAAGAGGTCTTGGTCATGAAAAAAGCCTCCCGGGAGGACAAGAGTCCGCACCTTGGGAGGCTTCAGAGAGGTTCAGCATAGCCTTCGTTCAAGGCTGCAGGCGACTCCCGGTACGATGACAGACAGCTAGCGGCGGTGGTGCAATGGTGACACAGCAGACTTAGGATCTGTGGCCCTTGATCGGGCTTGAGGGTTCGAATCCCTTCCGCCGCACACAGACGGCCTGCGTATCAAAGGATCGATGCGCAGGCCGTTTCCGTTCAGCCCAACAACTCCCGCACCACCGGCACCAACGCCCGAAACGCCTTCCCCCGATGGCTGATCGCGTTCTTCTCCTCCGCCGTAAGCTCCGCGCAGGTCCGCGTGTCCCCCTCCGGCTGGAGGATCGGGTCGTAGCCGAAGCCGTTCGTGCCGGTCGGCGCGTGCCTCAGCACGCCCCGCAACTGCCCCTCGACCACCCGTTCCGTGCCGTCCGGCAACGCAAGCGCCGCCGCGCACGCGAAGTGCGCGCCCCTGTGTTCGTCGGCGATGTCCGAGAGCTGGGCCAGGAGGAGGTTCAGGTTGGCCTTGTCGTCGCCGTGGGTGCCGGACCAGCGGGCCGAGAAGATGCCCGGCGCGCCGTTCAGGACGTCGACGCAGAGGCCGGAGTCGTCGGCGACCGCGGGGAGGCCTGTTGCCTGCGCCAGGGCGTGGGCCTTCAGCAGCGCGTTCTCGGCGAAGGTGATGCCTGTTTCCTTGACGTCGGGGATGTCGGGGTAGGACTCGGCGCCGATCAGTTCGTGGGGCAGTCCCGCGTCGGCGAGGATCGTCCTGAGTTCGGTGATTTTCCCGGCGTTGCGGGTGGCGAGGATCAGGCGTGTCATGGCGTCCAGTATCCCAACGTCCGGTCCACGTCTACGACGTGCACACCTTCGTCAGTTCGCCCGCCGCGTCCGTGACGGGGCCGATGTCGGGGGTGTTGTCGCCGTTCTTGACCGCCGTGCGGACGTTGTCGACGGCCTTGCGGAGGTCGTCGACAGCCTTGTTGACGTCCGCGTTGTCGGTCTTGTCGCCGATCTTGTCGAGGTCCTTCTCGATGGAGTTGAGGGACTGGTCGGTCTGGGTGGGGTCGTTGGCCGCGTTCTCCACCGCCTGTTGGAGGCCGGTGACGCTGTCGGCGATGGTGTCGGCGGTCTGGACGCAGTCGATGGCCTTGTCGACGGCGTCGCAGCCGGTGGCGAGTCCGGCCGTGAGGCCGATCACCGCCACGGTGGTGGCGACGGCGATACGGCTACGACGGCTTGCGGCGGCCATGGTTCGGTTTCCTCCCGTGGGGGTGGGCTTCTGCGTCCACTCCCCGTTTCCGTTCCGTATGCGTAGGGACGCGGATGCGGGCTGCCGGGTTGACCCCGCAGCCCGCTTCTCTTTGTACGTCCTTTACTGACCCGTCCAGCCTCTTACTTCTCCAGCGCGGCCTCAAGTGCCTTTCGCTGTACGGCGGTCAGCTCGCCGCAGCCGGCGACCGCGAGGTCGAGGAGGGCGTTGAGTTCGTCGCGGGCGAAGGGTTCGGCCTCGGCGGTGCCCTGGACCTCGACGAAGCGGCCGTCGCCGGTGCAGACGACGTTCATGTCGGTCTCGGCCCGGACGTCCTCCTCGTAGCAGAGGTCCAACAGAGGGACTCCGCCGACGATGCCTACCGAGACGGCCGAGACCGTGCCCGTGAGCGGCTGGCGGCCGGCCTTGATCAGCTTCTTGCCCTGGGCCCAGGTGACGGCGTCCGCGAGCGCGACGTACGCGCCGGTGATGGCGGCCGTGCGGGTGCCGCCGTCGGCCTGGAGGACGTCGCAGTCGAGGACGATGGTGTTCTCGCCGAGGGCCTTGTAGTCGATGACGGCGCGCAGCGAGCGGCCGATGAGGCGGCTGATCTCGTGGGTGCGGCCGCCGATCTTGCCGCGGACGGATTCGCGGTCGCCGCGGGTGTTGGTGGCGCGGGGCAGCATGGAGTACTCCGCGGTGACCCAGCCTTCGCCGCTGCCCTTGCGCCAGCGGGGGACGCCTTCGGTGACGGAGGCGGTGCAGAAGACCTTGGTGTCGCCGAAGGAGACGAGGACGGAGCCCTCGGCGTGCTTGCTCCAGCCGCGTTCGATGGTGACGGGGCGGAGCTGTTCGGGGGTTCGGCCGTCGATTCGAGACATGGCGAAGAGCCTAGTGGTAGACGCGGAAGGGGCTCCTCCCGGATCGGGAAGAGCCCCCTCGGTGCGCGAGGCCGGGGATGATCCCCGCGCTTCACATCAGGTCTTCGATGTCCGCCGCGATCGGGTCCGCGTCGGTGCCGATGACGACCTGGATGGCGGTGCCCATCTTGACGACGCCGTGGGCGCCGGCGGCCTTCAGAGCGGCTTCGTCGACCAGGCTCGGGTCCTTCACCTCGGTGCGCAGGCGGGTGATGCAGCCCTCGACCTCTTCGATGTTGTCAATGCCGCCCAGCCCGGCAACGATCTTCTCAGCCTTGGTGGCCATGGTGTTCTCTCCCTGATCCGAACCGCTTTGTCGCAGTAACCCACAGTTGGCCCAGCTTCGCGAGCGGTCATGTCGTGCGTGCCGAATGATGGTGACGATCACGTCGCAACTGGTCTACACCACATTACCGAGGGGCGTCCATGAGCGCCGACAGCGCCGCCGCCGGTCCCGGGCGCGTCTCCTGGAACAAGGTGTTCCAGGGGCTGCAGAAGATGGGCCGCAGTCTCCAACTCCCCATCGCCGTACTGCCGGCCGCCGGCATCCTCAACCGGCTCGGGCAGCCGGACGTGTTCGGGGACGACGGGCTGGGGTGGACCAATGTCTCGAAGGTGATGGCGGGTGCCGGCGGCGCGCTGCTGGACGGTCAGCTCGGTTTGCCGCTGTTGTTCTGTGTGGGTGTCGCGATCGGGATGGCGAAGAAGTCGGACGGGTCGACGGCGCTGGCCGGGCTGGTCGGTTTCCTCGTCTACTACAACGTGCTGCGCCAGTTCCCCAAGGACTGCACGGGCGGTACGGACGTGCTGCCCGGGATCGGCTGCCAGGCCGCCGATCAATCGGTGTCGGCGTTCACGTACCAGAATCCCGGGGTGTTCGGCGGGATCGTGCTGGGGCTGCTGACCGCGTTCTTCTGGGCGCGGTACCACCGTACGAAGCTGGTGGACTGGCTGGGCTTCTTCAACGGGCGGCGGCTGGTGCCGATCATCATGTCGTTCGTGGCGATCGCGGTCGCGGCGGTGGCGCTGTGGATCTGGCCGCCGATCGGCACGAGTCTGGAGCACTTCAGCGACTGGCTGAGCGCCCGGGGTGCGGTGGGTGCCGGGGTGTTCGGTCTGGCCAACCGGGCACTGCTGGTCGTAGGGCTGCATCAGTTCCTGAACGTGCCCATCTGGTTCCAGTTCGGGAGTTACACCAAGCCGGACGGGACGGTGGTGCACGGTGACATCAACATGTTCCTGGCGGGCGACCCGAACGCGGGGCAGTTCACGTCGGGGTTCTTCCCGATCATGATGTTCGCGCTGCCGGCGGCGGCGCTCGCGATCGCACACTGCGCGAAGCCGAGTCGCCGTAAGGAGGTGGGTGGGCTCATGGTGTCGGTCGCGCTCACCTCCTTCATGACCGGTATCACCGAGCCCATCGAGTACTCGTTCCTGTTCATCGCGCCCCTCCTCTACGCCGTCCACGCGGTGTTGACGGGTGTGTCGATGGCGGTGACCTGGGGGCTCGGGGTGCACGACGGTTTCAGCTTCTCGGCGGGGCTGATCGACTACGCGATCAACTGGAACCTGGCGACGAAACCGTGGGCGATCATTCCGATCGGGCTGTGCTTCGCGACGGTGTATTACGTCGTCTTCCGTTTCGCGATCACGAAGTTCGATCTGAAGACTCCGGGGCGGGAGCCGGAGGAGGAGCGGGAGGACGTCACAAAAGCCTGACGGCGTAGGCGAGTTGGGCCCCCGGACCATCGGTCCGGGGGCCCTTCGCCCTCTGTGCCGTCGTGTACGTCGCGTAGCGATTCGGTCGCAGGTTTTGCGGGTTCCTTTATGCGGACTTCATCTGCTACAACAGGTCTACACCACTGAGTGGTGTAGACCACCACCCGATGGAGGAAGTCTATGTCCACCGCCACCGCGCCAACGGCGGCCCCCGCGAAGAAGTGGGGATCCGGCCTGTTCCAGGGCCTGCAGAAGATCGGCCGCAGCCTTCAGCTCCCGATCGCCGTGCTTCCGGCGGCGGGCATTCTGCTCCGGTTCGGTCAGGCCGACATCCACGACAAGCTGCATCTGCCGGACAAGGTGACGGCGGTCTTCGCCACCGCCGGTGGCGCGATCTTCGACAACCTGCCGCTGCTGTTCTGTATAGGTGTAGCGATCGGCTTCGCCAAGAAGTCCGACGGCTCCACCGCGCTGGCCGCGCTTGTCGGCTTCCTCGTCTACAGCAATGTGCTCAAGGCCTTTCCGGTCACCGACGCGAAGATCCTCAAGGGCGCGGACGTGGCCGCGACCTACAACAACCCCGGTGTCCTCGGCGGCATCATCATGGGTCTGCTGTCCGCGGTGCTGTGGCAGAAGTTCCACCGGACCAAGCTGGTCGACTGGCTCGGCTTCTTCAACGGCCGTCGCCTGGTGCCGATCATCATGGCGTTCGTCGGCACGCTCATGGGTGTCTTCTTCGGCCTGGTCTGGAAGCCGATCGGTGAGGGCATCTCGAACTTCGGCGAGTGGATCACCGGTCTCGGTTCCTTCGGTGCCGCTCTGTTCGGCCTGATCAACCGCGGTCTGATCCCGGTCGGCATGCACCAGTTCGTCAACTCCGTGGCCTGGTTCCAGATCGGCGACTACAAGGACTCCACCGGTGCCGTCGTCCACGGTGACCTGACCCGCTTCTTCGCCGGTGACCCGTCCGCCGGACAGTTCATGTCGGGCTTCTTCCCCATCATGATGTTCGGCCTGCCGGCCGCCGCGCTCGCCATCGCGCACTCCGCCCGCCCCGAGCGCCGCAAGGCCATCACCGGCATGATGATCTCGCTCGCGCTGACGTCCTTCGTGACCGGTGTGACCGAGCCCATCGAGTTCTCGTTCATGTTCATCGCCCCGGTGCTCTACGCGATCCACGCGGTGCTGACCGCCCTGTCCATGGCGATCACCTGGGCGCTCGGCGTCCACGCGGGCTTCACCTTCTCCGCCGGCTTCATCGACTACGCCCTCAACTGGAACCTCGCCACCAAGCCCTGGCTGATCATCCCGATCGGTCTGGTCTTCGGCGCGGTCTACTACTTCGTCTTCCGCTTCGCGATCACCAAGTGGAACCTCCCCACCCCGGGCCGCGAGCCCGAGGAGGAGATCGAGGACCTCACCAAGGCGTGAGCCGCCCGTACGACGCGACGATGCCCGGCCCCGGAGTCCGCTCCGGGCCGGGCATCGTCGTATCGGCCAACTCGGGCCGTGTGTCGGCCCGTTCAGACCGTGAGCACGATCTTCCCCCGCACCGACCTCTCCTCACTCCTCCGGTGCGCCTCGGCCGCCTCGGTCAGCGGGAGGGTCAGGCCGACGCGGGCCTTCTTCTTCCCGTCGGCGAGGTCGGCGAGGATCTGCGCCAGCAGCGGGCCGTCGGACTGTGCGCTGACCCTGCGTACCTCGACACCGCGCTCCGCCGGGGGCTCCGGCACGACCGCGATGACGACGAAGACGCCGCCGTCGCGCACGGCGTGGATCAGGTCGCCGCCGATACCGGCGGGGTCCACGACGAGGTCGACCCCGCCGGGCACCGCTTTCCGTACCGCGGCGGCGAGTTCGCCTGCGTCGCCCGCCCGGCCGAGGACGATGTCGGCGCCGAGGCCCTCGACGTACTTCTCGTCACCGTTCGACGCCACCGCGACGACCTTGGCGCCGCGGCCTGCCGCGTGCTGGACCGCCCAGCCGCCGATGGCGCCGCTCGCGCCCGTGACCAGGACGGTCTGCCCGGCTTCGAGTCCGCCCAGGTCGAGGGACTGCCAGGCGGTCTCGGAGGTGATCGGGACGGCCGCGGCCGTGATGTCGTCGACGCCGTCCGGGATCTGGGCGAGATGGGCGGGGTCGATGGAGACGACCTCCGCGTACGTGCCCTCCTGGTTGACGAACCAGGGCGCGAGCCCGGCGACCCGGGTGCCGGGGGCGAACGGTCCGTCGCCGTCGATGACCGTGCCCGCGAGGTCCGCGCCGAGGATGAACGGCGGTGCCAGATCGGGCAGCACCTGGCGCAGCCAGCCGGCGCGGGCCGCGAGGTCGGCCGGGTTCACGGAGGTCCCCGTCACCCGGACCCGGACCCGTCCGGCGCGCGGCTCGGGTTCGGGGATCTCGGTCACGGTGAGCACCTCGGGTCCACCGAAGTCGTACTGCTGAATCGCTTTCATCACAGTCTCTTTCCTGGTGTGGTTCGGGTGGGGGCGGGTCAGTCGTGGACGGTCATTCCGAAGCCGCTGTCGAGGCGCATCGACTCCATGAGCATGAAGGCGTTGCTCTCGGTGAAGACGTCGGCCGCGGCGAGGACGCCGGTGTATTTCCGGACGACCGGGCGGGCGGCGACCGCGATCACCTCGTCGAGGTAGGTCTTGACCGCGGCCCAGGTGTTGTTGCCGTACTTCACGAAGTAGGGGGTGGCGTCGACCGTGGTGAGGGCGGTGCGGATCTCCGTCTCCAGGTCGTCCATGCAGTCGATGTGGATCCTGAGGTCGCGGCGCGTGCCCAGCCGGCCGAGGTGGCCGCCGATGAAGGTGGTCCACGGGTACTTGAGGGCCTTGGCCGGCGCCTGCAGCGAGCCCGGGATGTCCTCGTTGATGTTGAGGTTGGCGAACGGCACCCAGCCGGGCAGGGCCACGTCCACCAGCATCAGCGTGTCGTGGGCGGGGAGGTGGATGTAGATGTTGTCGGGGGTGTGGTTGGCACCCTGCCAGGCGAGTTCTATGCGCTCGCCGCCGATGTGCAGCACCCGGTGGTCCTCGAAGGTCTCCTCGGGGGCGGGCTTGTTGGGGTCGTTGTCCCGGACGAGGAGTCTGCGGGTCTCGGAGTGCCCGATCCGGGTGACGTTCCGGCCGAAGATGCCGGAGCCGCCGGCGTGGTCGGAGTGGTGGTGCGAGTAGATGAGGTGCGTGACCTTGCTGCTGAGGCCGTTGGGTTTGGTCACGTCGTCGATGGCGCGCTGGATGTTGTGGCCGATCGAGGGCGGCGCGTCGAGCAGCACCACGCCGTCGCGGGTGGTCAGGAACGCGGAGACATAGGTGCCGTCGGTGACCCAGTAGAGGTTCCGTTTGATACGTCCGACGTAGTAGCCCTGGCTGTTGAGCGCCGGGCCGAGCGAGGACTGGGGCACCGGGGCGTAGTCGGGCAGGCCGGTGGTGTCGGCGGCGCGGGCCGGGGCGGCGAGTGCCGTGTCGGCGACGACGGAGCCGATCGCGGGGACCGCGGTCAGGGCGGCGGCGCGGGCCAGGAGGGAGCGGCGGGAGGTGTGGGCGGCCATGTTCTGGACCTCTTCTCTGCACGACGCAGAACGCAAGATACAGGGGGCTTGTAATTGCTTGCCCGAGCAACAATAGGCTTGTTTAGTTGCCCAGGCAAGCAGTTCGACATAAGGGGGCGTGCGATCAGAAGCTGTCGCCGCCGAGCGCCTCCAGGAAGACCTTCGGGTTCCAGTACTCCCGGTAGTTGAGGAGGAGTCCGTCGCGGAAGGTCGCGAAGGTCGCGTAACTCATGTTGTAGGGATTGCCGTTGGACACCACGCTGCCGATCACGCTCCACTCCGCGATCGCCACGTTCTCGTCGGCGGTCGGATAGAGGCGAACCGAGGGGATCTCGCTGATGTCGATGAGGTCGGGGTAGCCGCGCAGGTACTCGTAGAGCGCCTCGCGCCCCTCGATCCGGGCCGGCGTTCCCTCCGGGGCGAACGGGAATTCGGCTACGACGTCGTCGGCGCACAGGTCCGTCCAGGCCTTCATGTCCTTGGCGAGGAAGGTGTCGAAGGTATGCCGTAGCAGGTCGACGGCCGAGGGGGTGCTGCTCATCGTGTGCTCCTGTCGTGAGTGACGTCCGCCCTGGGTGACGGACGCTTCGACATTAGCACTGTGTAAGCGACACAGCGACACTTATCTTCGGAAGATGCCGCGGGTCACCCCGTCGGGCGGTCACCATTCGAGCGGCATCGTGAAGTTCCCGAGGCGGGCGACCTCGTCGGCGATCTCCGCGATCGTGGTGTGGTCCAACTCCGCCTCGAAGGCCTCGCGGGCGCGGGTCAGCGCGGGCTGGAGACCGCCAACGATGTTGCTGCCGACCGCGCAGTCCGGCGGCGGCGGGGTGCGGTGCAGGGTGAACAGCCGGGTGTCCTCCACCGCCCGGTACACCTCCAGGAGCCGGATCTCCTCGGCCGGCCTGGCCAGCAACGCGCCGCCGCCCGCGCCGAGTTGGGACCTGGTGAGGCCGGCGGCGCTCAGCCGGGACAGCAGGCCGCGGATCACCACGGGGCTGGTGTTGGCCGAGTGGGCGAGGTCCTCGGAGCGCAGCGGTTTGTCGCCGCTGACCGCGAGGGCGACCAGGGCGTGGACGGCGACGACGAAGCGACTGCTGGTGGGCATCGCGCTCCCGGAGCGTGTAAGAGTGACGGTTACACGTACCACTATGCCGCAGCGACGACTTGCCGTGCGCCCGTCGACCGGCGCACAATTTGCTTGCCTGAGCAATGAGCGCTCCTTCAATGCCCTCAATGCCCTCAATGCTGCGACGCAGGAGATGAGAACCATGGCTGATGTCCCGACGGCACGGGTCGCGGTGGTGACCGGCGGAGCCGGCGCGATCGGCGGTGCGATCGCCCGTGAACTCGCCCGGCTCGGACACCAGGTCGTCGTCCTGGACCGGACCGGAGACGTCGTATGCGATCTCGCCTCGGAGGAGGACGTACGGCGGGCCGCCGCGGAAATCCTGGGGCGGTACGGCCGGGTCGACGTGCTCGTGCACTCGGCCGCCGCGGCCGACCCGCTGGAGTGGGAGACCACCGGCCTCGCCGACTGGCGGCGGATCCAGGCCGTCAACGTCGAGTCGGTCCTGCTGCTGGCGCAGGCCTTCGTGCCCGGGATGCGGGAGCGCGGGTTCGGCCGGATCGTGCTCATCACCTCCGACACCGTGTGGCGGCCACCGAGCCCCGACCTGCTCGGCTACATCACCAGCAAGGGGGCGCTCACCGCCTTCGCGCGCACCCTGGCCGCCGCGCTGGGCAAGGACGGAATCGCCGTGACGTCCGTCGCCCCGGGGCTCACCCGCACCCCGGCGACCGCCTACCAGCCGGACGAGGCCTTCGACGCGGCCCTGGCCACCCAGGCACTCCCCCGCCCCCTCGTCCCCGACGACGTAGCCGCGACCGTGGGTTTCCTGACGGGCGACTCCGCCGAGGCGCTGACCGGCCAGGTCCTGACGGTGGACGGCGGCAGCCTGCTGCGCTGAGCGGAGCGGAATGCCGAAGGCCCCCGCCGCCGGGAGAACGGGCTACGGGGGCCTTGCGGTACAGGTGCGTGAGGCGGGTCGAATCTGCCGCGCCGCCGACTTCAGATCTCGTACGACGCCCTCGGCGCCGCCAGTTCCACCGGGCCGGCGAAGAACCCGCGTGCGTCGGCCAGGTTGGCCTGGGGGTCGGTCCACGGGGGGATGTGGGTCAGGACCAGGCGCCGGGCTCCCGCCCTGGTCGCCGCCTCGCCCGCCTCGCGGCCGTTGAGGTGGAGGTCGGGGATGTTCTCCTTGCCGTGGGTGAACGCGGCCTCGCACAGGAACAGGTCGGTGTCCCGGGCGAGTTCCTCCAGGGATTGACTCACGCCCGTGTCACCGGAGTAGGTGAGGGACCGGCCGCCGTGCTCGACGCGGATGGCGTAGGACTCGACGGGGTGGCGGACCCGCTCGGTGTGCACGGTGAAGGGGCCGACGTCGAACGTGGACGGCTTCACCGTGTGGAAGTCGAAGACCTCGCTCATCGAGGAGGCGGTGGGGGTGTCGCCGTAGGCCGTGGTGAGGCGGTGCTCGGTGCCCTCGGGGCCGTAGACCGGGATGGGGTCGCAACGGCCGCCGTCGTGGCGGTAGTAGCGTGCGACGAAGTACGCGCACATGTCGATGCAGTGGTCGGCGTGCAGATGGCTGAGGAAGATCGCGTCGAGGTCGTAGAGACCGCAGTGGCGCTGCAGCTCGCCAAGGGCGCCGTTGCCCATGTCGAGGAGCAGCCGGAAGCCGTCGGCCTCTACGAGGTAGCTCGAACAGGCCGATTCCACGGACGGGAACGACCCCGAGCAGCCGACGACGGTGAGCTTCATAAAGCAGAAACCTCCGCTGGCGGATAACTTCTGGAGTTGGGGGACGGGGGTCGTGCGGTCCGTCGAGCGTAAGGCGCAAAAGGACCGGTCGCTCCTCCGCCAAGGGCCGTTGTGGGGGAACTCACCTGTGGTGTCACCGGTTCGGCTGGAACCGGGGCGTGTGGGGTGTACGAGAGGGCGCGCGGCCGGGATTGCGCGCCGGTAGCGTCGTCCCCATGGACAGATTCTGGTGGCTCGCGCTCGCGGCGGTGATGTTGCTGGCGCTGGTCGCCACGCTCGTCGACGGGTGGGGGCGGGGGCGCCGGCCCGCACGGAAGGTGCGGGGGGATCGGCCGCAGCCCGCCGAGATCTGGTGGGCGAACGTCCCCTACGAGGATCAGCCGGGGGCGGCGAAAGACCGGCCGTGTCTGGTGCTCGCGGTGCGCAGGCGGACGGCGACGGTCGCGAAGATCACCAGCAAGTACCGCGACGAGCGGGGCGGGGTGATCGCGCTGCCACCGGGGTCGGTCGGGGACGCGCAGGAGCGGGCGAGCTACCTGGAGACCGACGAGCTGCGGTCCGTGCCGGTGGCCGATTTCCGGCGGCGGGTGGGGGTCGCGGACCCGGTTCTGTGGGATCAGGTCCGGCATCTCGCCCGGTAGGCGTGTGATGCGCAACAGCCGCTGAATCCATGGCAATTGGGGTTGGTGTACGCAGGCGTCGAGCGCCGGTGTGCGGGGAAACTGACCTGTATGACGGACTGGCTCATACTCGCGGGTTGCTTCGTGATCGCGGTCACGGCGTGGCTTCTCGACGACAAGGTGCGCGGTGCCGCCGCCGATCGCCGTCTGGAGGCGTTCGTGGCCGAGGACCGGAACGGCGCAGTCGTAGAACCGCATGTCGTGGAGCGGCTCGGTCCGCCGGCCCTCGGCGTGCTGAACGGCCAGGACCAGTGGGCGGTGAAACAGGGGGTGGTGGCCAGGCTGGTGGCCGAGGGGGCGCTGCGCCGGACGTCACCCGACAGATCCGGCCAGAAGCGCTGGATGTCCGGCGGCAGGTTGCCCGAGGACGCCGACGACTTCGAACGCGAACTGTGGACCGAGGCGCTGCCGCCGCATGTGCGCAACCCGGCCTACTCCCCCGGCCAGAGCGAGGGCGAGTACCTGTGGGCGCTGCGGGCGCCGAACGCCTGGCGGCATCTGGAGGCGGCGGAGGCGCGGCTGCTCGGTGAGGGCTGCGCCCGGCGTCCGTTCGAGACCGTTCCCGGCCAGCCGCGGCTCCGGGGCTGGTGGTCGACGATCGCCGCCGCCGCTGCGGTGCCGGCGGTGACCCTGCTGGTCCTCGACCATGCCTGGATCCGGACCGTGCCGGCGTTCGGCATCGGGGCGGTGGCGCTGAAGTCGGCGTTCCCCGACGGCCCGGCCATGCCGCGGCGGTCGCGCTCTTCGGCACCGCGGTGCTCGACCGCGTCGACGACCGGATCATGGCCGACTGGTCCCCGCCGGCACCGGAGTTCGCCGACGGCCCCGGGGAGTGACTGCCCGGGGCGCGGGCGTCAGGCCCAGAGTTGCCCCTGAAGGGTCGCGATCGCTTCCTCGGTCGTCGCCGCCGTGTACACGCCCGTCGACAGGTACTTCCAGCCGCCGTCCGCCACCACGAACGCGATGTCCGCGCTCTCCCCCGCCGCTACGGCCTTCCTGCCCACGCCGATCGCCGCGTGCAGGGCCGCGCCGGTGGAGACGCCGGCGAAGATGCCCTCCTGCTGGAGGAGTTCGCGGGTGCGGGTGACCGCGTCGGCCGAGCCGACCGAGAAGCGGGTGGTGAGGACGGAGGCGTCGTAGAGCTCGGGGACGAAGCCCTCGTCGAGGTTGCGGAGGCCGTAGACGAGGTCGTCGTAGCGCGGCTCGGCGGCGACGATCTTGACGTCCGGCTTGTGTTCGCGGAGGTAGCGGCCGACTCCCATCAGGGTGCCGGTCGTGCCCAGGCCTGCCACGAAGTGGGTGATGGAGGGGAGGTCGGTGAGGATCTCCGGGCCCGTGGTGGCGTAGTGGGCGCCCGCGTTGTCCGGGTTGCCGTACTGGTAGAGCATGACCCAGTCGGGGTGTTCGGCGGAGAGCTCCTTGGCCACGCGTACGGCCGTGTTGGAGCCGCCGGCCGCGGGGCTGGGGATGATCTCGGCGCCCCACATGCCGAGCAGTTCACGGCGTTCCTGCGAGGTGTTCTCGGGCATCACGCAGACCATGCGGTAGCCCTTGAGCTTCGCGGCCATCGCGAGCGAGATTCCGGTGTTGCCCGAGGTCGGCTCCAGGATCGTGCAACCGGGGGTGAGGCGGCCGTCCTTCTCCGCCTGTTCGATCATGTGCAGGGCCGGGCGGTCCTTGACGGAGCCGGTCGGGTTGCGGTCCTCCAGCTTGGCCCAGATACGGACGTCGTTGGACGGCGAGAGCCGCGGCAGGCGCACCAGAGGGGTGTTGCCCACCGCGGCCAGCGGGGAGTCGTAGCGCATCGAGGATCAGGCCATACCGCCGGCCACGGCCGGCAGGATCGTGACGCTGTCGCCGTCGGTCAGCTTGGTGTTGATGCCGTCGAGGAAGCGGACGTCCTCGTCGTTCAGGTAGACGTTGACGAAGCGGCGCAGTTCGCCGCCGTCGACGATGCGGGCCTGGATGCCCGCGTGCCGGGTCTCGAGGTCGGCGAAGAGCGCGGCGAGGTTCTCACCGGCACCCTCGACGGCCTTCTCGCCGCCGGTGTAGGTGCGGAGGATGGTGGGGATGCGGACCTCGATGGCCATGGCAAGGGGCTCCTGTCGGAAGCGGGAGGGGTCGTCTGGTGTCGGTGGGCACACGTCTGCTTGCCGCGGCGCACGGCCTGTACGGCGACAGCGCGCTGTCAACAGATGGCGCTGTTCAGCCTGCACAGGTCGACGTGCAGCCGCGCCACGAGCAGCGTGCCCGGCGCCTTTTCGCTCACGTCGAGAAGAACCATGGGCTCATCGTATCGATTCCCGGTCCGGGCCCCGGTAGGCGATCTCACAATTCGGACGAAATTCATTCGGGGGCTGAGACGGCGCAGCTCAGGCGGACTGCCGTACGACAAGCCGGGTGGGCACGATCGCCGACGGCAGGTCCTGCCCGGAGTGCTGTTCGGTGCGGTCGAACAGCAGCCGGGCCAGCAGGCGGCCCATCTCGGCGACGTCCTGGTGAACAGTGGTCAGGGGCGGGTCGGTCGACTCGGAGATGGAGACGAGGTCGTCGAAGCCGACCACGGCCACGTCCCGCGGGACCCGGCGTCCGCGTTCGCGCAGGGTCTGGAGGGCGCCGGAGGCCATGAGGTCGGAGGCGACGAAGACGGCGTCGAGGTCCGGATGGCGGTCGAGCAGCGCGGCCATCGCGTCGGCGCCGCCCTGCCGGGTGTAGTCGGCGCGTTCGACCAGGTGGGGCGCGGTGTCCGGGAGGGCGTCCCGGTAGCCGGCGAGCCGGTCGGCGGCCGAGTGCTCCTGGTCGTAGGGGCCGGTGACGGTGGCGATGCGCTCGCGGCCGAGCGCGAGGAGGTGCCGGACGGCCTGGCGGGCGCCGCCCCGGTTGTCGCCGTCGACGTAGGCCTGGCCGCGCACGGGGTCACCGTCGCACAGGAGGGGACGGCCGCCGAAGACTGCGGGCAGGGCGAGCCTGTCGACCATCTCGGGCATCCGGTCACCGGGGCGCAGCGAGAAGAGGATCGCGCCGTCGACATGGCCGCCGCCGAGGTAGTCGGCCACGCGCGCGTAGTCGTCGGGTTCGTCCACGAACAGCAGGACGGCCTGGGCGCCGTGCCGGGCGAGTTCGCCCCGGATGCCGCGCAGCAGACAATCGAAGAACGGGTCCAGGAACAGCCGGTCCTCGGGCTGGGCCGCCACCACCGCGACGGCGCCGGTGCGGCGGGTGACCAGTTGCCGGGCCGCCTGGTTGGGGACGTAGCCCAGCGCGGAGATCGCCTCCCGGACCCGGACCGCGACCTCCGGACTCACCTTGGGCTCACCGTTGACCACCCGCGACACCGTGGACTTCGAGACCCCCGACCAGCGGGCGACATCCTCCAGCGTGGGGCGCCGTGCGTTCGACCGCTGCGTCAACACCATCTCCGTCACGGCGAGTTGGGCTGTTGCGTACGCGGTCAGTATGCCTCTACGACCTTGACGTCCTCCTCCGTGATCTCGCCCTCCACGATCCGGTAGGAGCGGAACTGGAAGGGGCCGGCGTCGTCGGTGTCGGCGGTGGAGACGAGGACGTAGTGGGCGCCGGGCTCGTTGGCGTAGGAGAGGTCGGTGCGGGAGGGGTAGGCCTCGGTCGCGGTGTGGGAGTGGTAGATGATCACCGGCTCCTCGTCGCGGTCGTCCATCTCGCGGTAGAGCTTCAGCAGGTCCTGCGAGTCGAACTCGTAGAACGTGGGCGAGCGGGCCGCGTTCAGCATCGGGATGAAGCGCTCGGGGCGGTCCGTGCCCGCCGGGCCCGCGACGACTCCGCACGCCTCGTCGGGGTGGTCCTCGCGCGCGTGGGCCACGATCTGGTCGAAGAGGGCCTGGGTGATGGTCAGGGTCGACATGGTCGTCAGGATAAGCAGAAGGGCCGCCGCGTACCGAGTGGTGGTACGGGGCGGCCCAGATGCCGGGACCGGACGGGTCAGCCGGCCTTCTCCAACTCCGGCTCGCGGCGCTCGGTGACCTGTGGGTTGCGGACCTTCAGGGCGATCCAGCCGCCGATCAGGGCGAAGGTCCAGCCCGCCATGACGTAGAGGCAGACGCGGGAGTCGGGGTCGTAGGCAATGAGGCCCGTGACGAAGAGGAGGAAGGCGATGGCCACGTAGGAGAACTTCGCGCCGCCCGGGGCCGGGAAGGACGAGGCCGGAAGGCGGCCCGCGTCGACCGCGCGGCGGTAGAGGACGTGGCTGATCAGGATCATCAGCCAGGTCCAGATGCCTGCGGCGGTGGCCACCGAGGTGACGTAGCCGAACGCCTTCTCCGGGACGACGTAGTTGAGGACCACGCCGATGCCCATGAAGGCGACGGAGACCGTGATGCCGAGGGCCGGGGTCTTGGACGCGGACAGCTTGCTGAAGGCCTTGGGGGCCTCGCCGTTGTCCGCGAGGGTGCGGAGCATGCGGCCCGTGGAGTACATGCCCGAGTTGCAGGAGGACAGGGCGGCCGTGAGGACGACGAAGTTGACGATGCCCGCGCCCGCCGGGATGCCGATCTTCGCGAAGGCCTCGACGAACGGGCTGACGCCGGGCGCGAATTCGGTCCACTTCACGACGCAGAGAATGACCGTGAGGGCGCCGACGTAGAAGAGGGCGATGCGCCAGGGGAGGGTGTTGATCGCCTTGGGGAGGATCTTCTCCGGGTTCTCGGACTCGCCCGCGGTGACGCCGACCAGTTCGACGGCGAGGTAGGCGAACATCACGCCCTGGAGGGTCATCAGGGAGGAGCCGATGCCCTTGGGGAAGAAGCCGTCGAACTGCCAGAGGTTGGCGACGGAGGCGGTGTCACCGGCGCTGCTGAAGCCGAAGGTGAGGACGCCCAGGCCGATCACGATCATGCCGATGAGGGCGGTGACCTTGACCATCGAGAACCAGAACTCGATCTCGCCGAAGAGCTTCACCGAGATCAGGTTGGCCACGAAGAGGATCACCAGGAAGGCGAGCGCCGTCACCCACTGGGAGACGGCCGGGAACCAGTAGTTGACGTAGATGGCGGCGGCCGTGAGTTCGGCCATGCCGGTGACCACCCACATCAGCCAGTACGTCCAGGCGGTGAAGTAGCCGAAGAACGGGCCGAGGAACTCGCGGGAGTACTCCGCGAAGGAGCCCGACACCGGGCGGTACAGGAGCAGTTCGCCCAGTGCCCGCATGATGAAGAAGATGATCACGCCGGCCAGGGCGTACATGAAGATGAGGCTGGGTCCCGCCTTGGCGATGTTCGCCCCGGCTCCCAGGAACAGTCCGACGCCGACGGCGCCGCCGATCGCGATCATCTGGACCTGACGACTGCCGAGCCCGCGCTCGTACCCCTCCTCGGGGGCCTTGTCCGTCTCGACCTGAGCGGAGGTCATGTGTGGTGCGCCTTTCTCCGAATCCCCCCATGGACTGGAGCTGCCCGGCCGAGGTCCGTCGGCCGCATGGCGAACCCGGCGGGACATGGGTGGCGTCCGCCGGGTGGTCGTGAAGATCTATCACGGTCGCAATTGTGATCGACGGTGACGTTTATGACGCACACCACAGGAAGAAGCGGACAAAAATGAGCGACGGCCAGCATTCCTGGCCGTCGCGGTGACGCGATCGTTATCCGGATTTGAGCGTCCGCTGAGCGAACGGAACGGGGTTTGCGGTGGTCAGCGCATCAAGGTCGTGACCAGGGTCTCCTGGAGACCGCCCAGCCAGAGGTACGCCATCACCATCGGCTTGCGCGGGTCCTCGTCGGGGAGGCGGTAGAGGTCGTCGGTGTCGTCCTCGTCGGTGATGTCGAGGCGTGAACCGATCGCCAGGCGCAGGTCGTTGAGGGAGCCGAGCCACTGGCGGGACTCCTCGACGGTCAGCTTGAGGACCGCGCCGCCGTCGCCGCCGGGGGTGAGCGAGTCGAGGGCACGGATCACCGCGAGGGCGTTCTCGCGCTTGCCGGCCCTGAGGTCGTTCTCGGTGAAGCGGCGGAACTCGGCGGAGTGCGCGAGCTTCTCCTCGGCGTCCTGCGGGGAGTCGGGGGCCTGCTCCGGGTCGGTGTAGGCGTCCGGGAACAGGCGCCTGAGCACCGGGTCCGTGGGCGGTTCGCTCGGGCCCTCGGCGAAGAGTTCCGCGAGGGGGTCGTCGGGGGCGCCCTCGCCCGGGCCCGGGCCGATCAGCTCCAGGAGCTGGACGGCCAGTGACCGGATGATGGAGATCTCGACGTCGTCGAGCGCGACGGCGGCACCGCCGCCGCGGAGTGGTTCGAAGTGTCCTGGCATCGGGATGGGTCGCTACTTCCGGTCCTGCTGGAGGGTGGCCCACAGACCGTAGCCGTGCATGGCCTGCACGTCGCGTTCCATCTCCTCGCGGCTTCCGCTGGAGACGACCGCGCGGCCCTTGTGGTGGACGTCCATCATGAGCTTGTGGGCCTTGTCCTTGGAGTAGCCGAAGTACGTCTGGAAGACGTACGCGACGTAGCTCATGAGGTTGACCGGGTCGTTGTGCACGATCGTGACCCAGGGGACATCCGGCTCGGGTACGGCGAAGACCTCCTCCGCCGACTCGGTGCGTTCGATCTCCAGGGGTGCGGGTGACGTCACACGGCCCATGCTGCCACCACAAGGGGGCCTCCGCACAAATGGACCCCACAAATCGTCAGAGTGACGAGATGGGAGTACCATCCATCGTCATGCGGCACACACCGGGGGACAACCCCCGGACCCCCGGCGGACCTCGGGGGACCCGGAAAATCACGACCAGGAGAGTTCAGTGGACGTAGCGGACCTTGGGCTGCCGGTGGACGTTCCCTCGACGGCGCTCTTCACCGACCACTACGAGCTGACGATGCTGCAGGCCGCCCTCAAAGCGGGTACGGCCGACCGGCGTTCGGTCTTCGAGTGCTTCACCCGGAGGCTGCCCGAGGGCCGCCGCTACGGCGTCGTGGCGGGCACCGGACGCGTCCTGGACGCGGTGGAGAACTTCCGCTTCGACGCGGACGTCCTCGGCTTCCTGCGCGAGCGGAACGTCGTCAACGAGGAGACCCTGGCGTGGCTCGCCGCCTACCGCTTCAGCGGTGACGTCTGGGGCTACCCGGAGGGCGAGGTGTACTTCCCGGGCTCGCCGATCATGCGCGTCGAGGGCTCCTTCGCCGAGTGCGTGCTGCTGGAGACCGTGATCCTCTCCATCCTCAACCACGACTCCGCGATCGCCGCCGCAGCCTCCCGCATGGCTTCCGCCGCCGGGGACCGCCCGCTGATCGAGATGGGCGCCCGCCGCACCCACGAACTGGCCGCCGTCGCCGCCTCGCGCGCCGCCTACGTCGGCGGTTTCGCCACCACCTCCGACCTCGCGGCCGGCTTCCGCTACGGCATCCCCACGGTCGGCACCGCCGCGCACGCCTTCACCCTGCTCCACGACAACGAACGCGACGCGTTCCAGGCCCAGGTGGACTCGCTCGGCCGCAACACCACCCTGCTCGTCGACACCTACGACGTCACCGAGGCCGTCCGTACGGCGGTCGAGGTCGCCGGGCCCGAACTGGGCGCCGTCCGCATCGACTCCGGCGACCTGCTGCTCGTCGCGCACCGGGTGCGGCAGCAGCTGGACGAACTCGGCGCCGTCAACACGAAGATCATCGTGACCTCCGACCTCGACGAGTACGCCATCGCCTCACTGGCGGCGGCGCCCGTGGACGCGTACGGCGTCGGCACCCAGCTGGTGACCGGCTCCGGGCACCCGACCTGCTCCATGGTCTACAAACTGGTCGCCCGCGCCGAGTCCGCCGACCCGAAGGCGCCGCTGGTGCCGGTCGCGAAGAAGTCCAGCGGCGGCAAGACGTCCATCGGCGGGCGCAAGTGGGCCGCGCGGCGGCTGGACGCCGACGGGATCGCGGAGGCCGAGGTGATAGGCACCGGGCCCGTCCCCGCCGAACTGGCCGACCGCCAGCTGCTCGTCGAGCTGGTCAAGGGCGGCGAGGTCGTGGCCCGCGAACCGCTGGACGTCGTACGGGACCGGCATGCCGTCGCCCGGGGCAACCTGCCGTTGTCGGCGACCCAGTTGTCACGCGGGGAGGCCGTCATTCCTACGGAGTACGTCCAACTGCGCTCGGGTAGTTAAGACCCGCCACTTACGACCCGCAAGTTAAGACCAGTACGAAAATCAGGAGTGCGCCCTCCCGCGGTGGCGCCGAAGTCTCTAGGCTCGAATCTCACTCTCCGCGAAGGACACCACCATGCGCCGCGCCTTGATCGTCGTTGACGTGCAGAACGACTTCTGCGAAGGAGGAAGTCTCGCGGTGGCCGGTGGTGCCGACGTGGCCGCCGCCGTGACCGAGCTGATCGGGCAGGCACCCGCCGGCTACCGGCATGTCGTGGCCACCCGCGACCACCACATCGCGCCCGGCGGCCACTTCGCCGACAACCCCGACTACGCCCACTCCTGGCCCGCGCACTGTGTCGCGGGCACGGAGGGCGTCGGCTTCCATCCGAACTTCGCGCCCGCGGTCGCCTCCGGCGCGATCGACGCGGTTTTCGACAAGGGGGCGTATGCGGCGGCGTACAGCGGGTTCGAGGGGCGGGACGAGAACGGGGTGTCGCTGGGCGACTGGTTGCGGGCGCGGGAGATCGACGAGGTGGATGTCGTCGGGATCGCGACGGACCACTGCGTGAAGGCGACCGCGTTGGACTCGGTGCGGGAGGGGTTTCGTACGCAGGTGTTGCTTGACCTGACGGCTGGGGTGGCGAAGGAGTCCACCGACCGGGCGTTGGAGGAGCTGCGCTCGGCCGGGGTGGAGTTGACGGGGAAGCCGGTCGTCTAGCAGTTCTTTGTCCGCGGGCCCGGTGGGGGCTGGTCGCGCCCACGCGGCGGAGCCGCATATCGATACAGTCCCGCGCCCCTGAAGGGGCGCTGCAGCCGCCGCCCCTTACGCAGGCGCGCGGGCCTTCGCAACAGTGCCCTGAGCATTGTCAGGGGCCTCGTGCCCCGTTAGGGGCGCGGGGAACTGCGCGGCCAGCCCCCACCGGCCCGCAGACAACGCACAACCCCTCAGGCCGCCGCCGGAGGCCTCCGCAGCAGCGCCCGGATCGGATGCCACAGCTCCTGCGGCAGCTCCGCGCCCGGGACCACGACAGCGTTGTCAGGAGCCGTACGCCATATCAGCCCGTCGGGGTGGTGCAGGACCGCGGTGATCTCGTCCGGGGTCGGTGGGGCCGCGTTGCCGCGCAGGTAGACGGCCCGCATTCCGAGGTTGCGGAGCCGGGTCAGGGCCCGGGCGCGGTTGCGGGCGTGGACGAGCACGCGGACGCAGCCGTCGCCCTGGGTGGTGGGTCTTGGCAGGTTCAACGCCACCACCACGCTGCCTGTGGGCAGCTTGCAGAAACCTCCTGCGGACAATGCGGTCACACCCCCTGGCGGGTCGAATTCGATGTCGGTGTCAATAAGCCAAGCACAGGACGCACCTAAACACGGATCGGCGGCGACCCGCCAGGGGGTCGCCGCCGACACGTCTCTGACCTGCGATTTTACCGACTACTTCACCGAGGGGCCGATCTGGACGCTGATCGTCGAGCCGTTCAGCGGCTCCTTGACGATCTTGATCCGGGTGTTGGTGTCAGTGATCTTGACACCGGCCGTCGGGTTCGACGTGTCGTAGTAGGTCGACTTGCCGTCGTCGAAGACGGGGACGCCGGGCTGCGACTTGACCTTGGTCGCGACGTCCGCGTTGTGCAGCGTCATCGAGTCCGTCCGGTACAGGCTGAACGGCGAGTCGTAGGCCTGGACGCGGTTGCGCATCAGGGTGCCGTTGGACCACTTCAGCTGCGCCGGGTGGGAGTCGACCGGCAGGATCAGCCCCTCACCGGCGTGCGCGCTGGTGTTGTCGTCCGCCTGCGAGGTGTCCCACTTCCAGATCAACAGGCCGTTCTGGTAGGCGTAGTGCTCCACCCAGTCCGGACGGGTCGTCGAGAAGCCGAAGTTGTACGGGCCGACCTTCAACACCTTGTCGTACGACACGTACTGGCGGTTCTCGGCGATGTAGTACTGCGCGTAGTCGTCCGTGAAGGACGCGCCGATGCGCGAGAAGCCCTTCGCCGTCCAGGCCGCGTCCGCGGACTCGGCGTTGTCGGAGAAGAGGGCGCCGCCGTCGGCGGTCACCGTGATCTCGTCGGCCGCGAAGCCCTTCTGGGCCACGCCGCTGTCCGTCTGGTAGCGGAAGCGGACGTCGATCTTCTGGCCCGCGTAGGCGTCCAGCGGGTACGTCAGCTTCTGGTACGCGGCCGCCGTGCCGGTGAGGGCGGGGTTGCCGCTGCCGTCACGCGGGATGGCGGAGCCGTCGGCCAGCTTGCCGTCGATCGGGGTCCAGGTGGCGCCGCCGTCCTTCGACACCTCGGTGTAGAGGTAGTCGTAGCCCTGCTCGGCGTCGTACCAGCCGTCCAGCGTGAGCGCGGCCGACGACTTGCCGGTCAAGTCCACTGTCCGGGAAAGGGTGTTGCTCAGGTCGTTGCCGCTGCCGCTCCACCACTGCGTGGCACCCTGCGCCGGGGTGACCACCTCGGTGGTGACCGCCTTCTCCGGCAACTGCACCACCAGCGCCTGCGGGTTCTTGGTGTTGTACTCCGCGACGCCCAGCGTGTGGTTGGACTTGGTGCCGGCCTTGGCCACGTCGTAGTCCAGCCAGCCCAGTTGGAGCTTGTCCCAGGCGTTCATGTCGCCGGGCAGGTCGCCGATGGCCTCCTTGCCCGTGCCGAGCCAGGAGCCGGACGACATCAGCGTCCAGAAGCCGGTGGAGTTCTCGCCGCCCGCGGTGTCGTACTCGTCGGGCAGGCCGAGGTCGTGGCCGTACTCGTGGGCGTAGACGCCGAGTCCGCCGTTCTCCGGCTGGATCGTGTAGTCGCCGACCCAGACGCCGGTGTCGCCGACCTGGGTGCCGCCGAGCTTGTTGGTGTCCGGCCCGGTGGAGCCGGCGTCGGTACCGAAGGCGTACCAGCGGTGGGCCCAGATCGCGTCCTCGCCCTGCGCGCCGCCGCCGGCGGACTCGTCCTCGCCGGCGTGCACGATCTGGAAGTGGTCGATGTAGCCGTCGGGCTCGTTGAAGTTGCCGTCGCCGTCGTAGTCGTAGCGGTCCCACTGGTCGAACTGGGCCAGCTCCGTCTTGATCTCGGCGGCCGTGTCACCGGCGGCCTCGCGCTGGGCGACCCAGGCGTTGACGCCGTCCTGGACCGCGTACCAGGCGCCGGTGGAGGCCTTGTTGGAGCCGTAACGGGCCTCGTTGTAGGGGACCTTGACCCAGTCGGTGACCTCGCCGTCGACCGAGTAGCGGCCCGAGGACTGCTTCTCGTAGTACTTCTTGAGCGACTCGGTGTTCTTGCCGGTGCCGAAGTACAGGTCCTGGAAGTGCGCCTGGTTGTAATCCGCCTGCCAGGCCGTGGAGTTGTCCTTGGTGCGGTCCGGCGCGGCTATCTGGTTGTGCAGCGGGCCGGTGGTGCCGCCGTAGCGGCTGTCGACCTGGTCGCCGAACTCGACCAGGATCGTGAAGATCTTGTCGGTCTTCTCCCGGCTCAGTTCGACGTACTTGCTCTTGCCGCCCTTGCTCTTGAGCTGGACGACCTTCGAGCCGTTGCGGTCCTTGACGGACGCCTTGCCGGCTATGACCTCGTTGAGGGCCTCCTGGCGCTGCGCGTCCTGCGTCTTGCTCAGCGGGCCGTCGAGGTCGTGCTCCTTCTGCGCGACCGGCGCGGGGTCGTGCCGGTCGACGGCGGCGGACTTGGCCGAGGTGTTGGCCTCCGCCACGGCGAACGTCGAGAACGTGGCGGTGGCCGCCGCGAGGGCGACACCTGTCGCGGCCGCTCTGAACGTCCAGGGTCTGCTGGTCACTTGATGTCCTCCCCTGCGTACCCGACCGCGCGGAAGGGGGGTCCTGGAAGTCATGGAAGGTCCGCGCGCGGTGTACGCGTGATAGTCAAGTGACGTTATTTGACTAGAGGTTTACGAGAAAAGACAGATCTTGACTTGAGCAGGACAAGTGCACTATGCGAAGCCGGGGTCCGCTTTACGGACACCCGCGGCCCACTCGTGGATCGCTCAACAGGCGCGTACATCCGTCCACTTCGTGGACGGTATGACTCCGTGCGCCCCCCATGCTCCGGAGCTGTGTGTTAGGTCATGCTTACTGCTCGTTCCACTCGGGCATGCAGGCGAATAGAGTCGATTGGCGGATCGCCCGGAACCGGCGGAAAGCCAGGCCGACATCCTTGTCGCACCCCCCTTTCACAGCTCCCCTCCATCGCCTAACGAGGACTCGATTGCCATGCCTCGTCCGACCGCCGCACAGCTCGCCTACGGTTCGTTCACCGTGATCTTCTCGACGCTCGCCATGCTGCTGCTGTCACAGACGAGTTCGGGTCTGGGGATCGCGGTCGTCGCCTTCGCGGCGCTCGCCCTCGGGCTGCTCGTCTCCCTGACGGTGCCACAGCCCAAGACCCGCACCGCAGCCGCAGCCCGTGCGGCGGCCGAGGCCGCGCCCGCGCCCGCCCCGGCGGTCGTTCCGCAGCGCAGGCGGGTGCCGGTGCGGCGGGAGACCGTGTCCGCCGCCGCCGTCTCGTCGGCGGAGCCGGTACGGGAGCGGAGCACTCCCTAGACCAAGCACAAGCCCAAGCACAGGCTCAACCACGCGAATCGGCGGGTCCGTTGACGACGGACCCGCCGATTCGCTGTGTACGCCCGGGTGTTGCCCCCGGTCACCTCAACGCGTGCTGACCACCACGGTCTTGGCGGCCTTGTCGTGCAGGCCCTGCTTGTACGGCTTGTCGAAGTAGCTCCAACCGCCGCAGATCACCGTCCAGATGCAGGCGCAGCAGAACGCGAAGGGGATCCACAGCACCGCCGCGCGGATCAGATTGGTCTGCACGGAGGGCGTCGCCCCGTTGTCGAGGTTGGCCACCCGCAGGCCCAGCCACTTCTTGCCCAGCGTCTGGCCCGACTTGGAAAGCATCACGGTGTCGTAGCCCATGTACAGCACGGCCGCGGTGAGCGACTGCCCGAGCGACTTGGCGTACGACACGTGGTCGGAGTTCAGGTCGTACTCGTGCACGCCGAAGGCCCAGGTGAGCAGCCAGACGAGGATGCCGACGAGGATCATGTCGATGATCCGGGCGAGGGTGCGCCGGCCGCTGTCGGCGAGCGGGGGCATGCCGGCGAGGGGGTCGGTGGGGTAGGAGCCGCCGCCGTAGGGAGGCGGTTCACTGCCGAAGGGCGGCGGCTGACTGCCGTACGGCGGCGGGTCGTACGGTGAGCCCGATCCCTGGCCAGGAGGGGGCTGCTTCCTGAACGGGTCGTCTTCCGGCGGCTGCCGGCCGGAGCCCGGAGGCGGTTCGGTACTCATGGGCCCGAGTGGACCGCGAACACCACGGCTCCGCATCCGGCGAGCGGCCGTCCGGGGTACGGAATCAGGTACCCCGGATGCCGTACCCCGCTATCCCGCTACGAACGTATGTGCTGCCTTGTCGTGCCAGCACTGGTGCCAGGGCCGGTCGAAGAGGCACCAGGCGACACCGACGATCCCGATGCCGAGCAGGCCCGGGACGCTGTAGACCAGCCAGCGGCGCAGCGCCCCGCCGAAGCCCGGCGGCTCGTGGCTCTCGATGCCGCGCACCTCCAGACCGCAGAGCTTCTTGCCCAGGGTGCGGCCCCACTTGGCGGTCGGCAGCGCCTCGTAGAGGACGCCGAAGAGGAGGAGTACGGCGAGGACGATGCCGAGGTAGACGGCCGTGGTGCCGTCCAGCAGCCAGACCGTTTCGGCGCGGCCGGAGAGCTTGGCCGCGTCGATCTTCTCGTTGACGTGGTCGGCCGCCCTGGCACCGAGCGGCACGGCGGCCACGGCGGTGACCGCGCCGAGCACGACGGTGTCGACGAGCCGCGCCAGCAGCCGCTTGCCGAGCCCCGCGGGCCGGGCCGCCGACTGCCGCCGGGCCGCCGCCTGGAACACGTCCTCCACGGGCGGCTTCCAGGGCGCCACGGGCCCGTCCTCGTCCCCGGCCAGCCGGTGCACCTGCTGCGCCCAGGAGGGCTGCCCGCCACCGGAGCCGGTGGCCATGGGCATGCCTACGGCCGCCTGCGGCTGCTGCACCGGACCGGACTGCTGGGGGACGCCGGGGGCGGGCTGCGGGGGGCCGGAGAGGTCCGTGGAAGCGGCGGGTGCGGGGCCGGGCGCCCCGGTGCCGGCGGGCGTCCCCGTGCCGGTGCCTGCCTGGCCCGCCTGGGCTGCGGCGGCACGCGCGGCGGCGGCCTTTCCGGCACCGAAGCCGGGACCGGAGGGGTCGGCGGACGGGGAGTTCCCGCCGGGCGCCTGGCCACCGGCGGCGGAGCCGGTGCCGACGGGCCCGTAGCCACCGGCGGCCGAACCGGAGCCGCCCGGGCCCTGCGGGCCGAAGCCGCCGGCCCCCGGGCCGGCCCCCGGTGAACCCTGCGGGCCGTACCCCCCGGCGGCGGAGCCGGTCCCGGCAGAGCCCCGGGCGCCGTCGTCCCCGGCCGCGGCGGAGCCCTGTGCGCCGAAGTCGCCTGCGGCCCCCGCCGACGCGCCGCCCGCGTTCCCCGTGCCCCCGCCCGGCTCCCCGCCCTGTCGGGGGGTGCGCGGGGTGGGGCGGCGGAAAGTCGTCGTGCCCTCGTCGGGGGTGTCCGGGCCCGGGGTCTGGCGGCGGAAGACGAAGGTGCCCGGGTTGGGCGGTTCCTCCGGTTGGGAGGGGACCCTCGGGTCCGGGGCGCCCCAGGAGACGTGGCGGTCCTGGGCGCCGCCGAAACCGCTCTGGTGGGCGCGGTCCGCGCCCCAGGCCGAGGCCGGCTCGGGGTGGGCCGGCGCGGGGTCCTCGTCGAAGAAGTGCGGTCCGGTCTCCTCGACGGACGGGCCCGCGCCGGGCGCGGCGGGCGACAGCCCGTCCGACGGCGCCGGGCGGCTGGTGCCGGGCACCCAGGCCGTGCCGTTCCAGTACCGGACGTATCCAGGAATGGACGGGTCCGGGTAGTACCCCTCGCGGGGCCTGTCGTCACCGGGTGCCGGCGTTGGGGCGCTCATGTCCGTCGTCCCGTATCTGCTCGGAGGTCAAATGGGGGTGTCCACATCTATCAGACCCGTGCGACCGCCACTGCCCGTCCCGCCGGACCCACTCCTTTCCGGGCAAGCTCGTGCACGGAGTCCACACGCCCCGAAGCCCCGCGAAGCCTTCGCGAAGCCGCACGGAAAAAAAGTTTCCCGAACCCGCGTAATGCTTCGGGCCGCACGCCCTCTCACTCGTACGGGCCCACCGCGGGGCCCCGTGCGCGAGAGAGGACACATGTCATGCACACAGTCGTAGAGCGGGAGTTGGAGCTGAAGCTGATCCTGTCGCCGGAACGGAGCATTCCCGTTCCGGCCCGGCTCAGCTACCGCACGGACGACCCGTACGCCGTCCACATCTGCTTCCACATCAACTCCGAGCACCCCGTGCACTGGACGTTCGCCCGTGAACTGCTTGTCGAGGGGGTGTTCCGGCCGTGCGGGCACGGGGATGTGCGGGTGTGGCCGACGAAGGTGGAGAAGCGCAGTGTCGTCCTGATGGCGCTGAGTTCACCCGATGGAGACGCTCTCCTGGAGGCCCCGGCGGCCCAGGTGTCGGCGTGGCTGGAGCGGACCCTGCGGGTGGTGCCCCCGGGCTCTGAGGCCGAGCAGTTCGGCATCGACGACGGCCTGGCCGAGCTGCTCGCACCGACCCCGGCCGACGACCTGTGGCTGCGCGACCCGTGGCCCTCGGACGAGTCGCGGGACGGGGAGTGAGGCGCAGGAAGGATCAGAAGAGCTTGCCCGGGTTGAGGATGCCCAGCGGGTCGAAGGTCGCCTTGACCGCCCGCTGCATCTCCACGCCCACCGGCCCGATCTCGCGGGCCAGCCACTCCTTCTTCAGGACGCCGACGCCGTGTTCGCCGGTGATGGTGCCGCCGAGTTCCAGGCCGAGGGCCATGATCTCGTCGAAGGACTCGCGGGCCCGCCGGGACTCGTCGGGGTCCTGTGCGTCGAAGCAGACGGTGGGATGGGTGTTGCCGTCGCCGGCGTGCGCGCAGACGCCGATCGTCAACTGGTACTTCTCCGCGATCCGTTCCACCCCTTCGAGCATCTCGCCGAGCCGCGACCGGGGCACGCACACGTCGTCGATCATCGTCGTGCCCTTGACCGCTTCGAGCGCGGTGAGCGACAACCGCCGTGCCTGGAGCAGCAGTTCGGACTCGGCCGCGTCCTCGGCGGGCACCACCTGGGTGGCCCCGGCCGCCTCGCAGAGGGCTCCTACGGCGGCCAGGTCGGCGGCGGGGTCCAAGGTGTCGAAGGCGGCCAGCAGCAGCGCCTCGGTGCTCTCCGGCAGTCCCATGTGAGCGAGGTCGTTGACGGCCTTGACGGTCGTACGGTCCATCAGTTCGAGGAGGGACGGCACGTGCCCGCCCTCCATGATCCGGCACACGGCGTCGCACGCGGCCGCCGCGGACCCGAACTCGGCCGCCAGCACCAGCTGCCCGGGCGGCTGCGGCTTCAGCGCCAGGACCGCCTTCACGACGATGCCGAGCGAGCCCTCGGAGCCGACGAACAGGCGGGTCAGGTCGTATCCGGCGACCCCCTTGGCCGTACGGCGCCCGGTGCTCATCAGCCGGCCGTCGGCGAGGACGACTTCCAGACCGAGGACGTACTCGGCCGTCACCCCGTACTTCACGCAGCACAGCCCGCCCGAGGCGGTGCCGATGTTGCCGCCGATGGTGCACATCTCCCAGCTGGAGGGGTCGGGCGGGTAGCAGAGGCCGTGTTCGTTGACCGCGCGGGAGAGGGTCGCGTTGATGACGCCCGGCTCGACGACAGCGATGCGGTCGACCGGGCTGATCTCCAGGATGCGGTCCATCTTGGTGAGGGAGAGCACGATGCAGCCCTCGGAGGCGTTCGCCGCGCCCGACAGGCCGGTGCGGGCGCCCTGCGGGACGACCGGGACGCGCAGTTCGGTGGCGACGCGCATCACGTGCTGGACCTGCTCGACCGTGCGCGGCAGCACGACGACGGCGGGGGTGCCGGACGGGCAGAAGCTCGCCATGTCGTTGGCGTACGAGACCGTGACGTCCGGGTCGGTGAGGACGGCCTCGGCGGGCAGACCGGTCAGCAGGCGGTCGAGAAGGGGTCCGGTGTCGTGGTCGCGAGGCGCTTCGATACGGCTCATGATCACAGCGTCGCACTCGCGGCCATCGGTGTGAACCCCGTCCGCGCGCGGCTTCGGCTGCCGGGGTGTGGTCGTCGTACTGACGCACAGTGAGCGCCATGGAGAACGAACAGCGGAGCCCGGGTACGTCCCTGGTGGCGGAGCCTCGCAGGCGCCGCTCCCCCGTTCTGCGGCGGGTGCTGATCGCCTCGGTCGCCGGGTGTGCCATGGTCGGCGGGCTGCTGTGGCTGCTGCCCGAGGAACCGCGTCCGGCGCCGCCGCCCGCGCCGGGACCCAAGGCGCAGGCGCTGACCGCCGTCACCGCGGGGGTGCCGGCGGCGCTGCCCGACCTGGCCGCGCTGATCGGCGACCGCGAGGCCCGGGTGCGGGTCCATCCACAGGACGCGCGGTCCTGGGCGGTGCTCGGGGTGGCCTATGTGGAGCAGGGGCGGCGGACCGGGGACGCCCTGTACTACCCGAAGGCCGACGACGCCCTCCACACCTCGCTGAAGGTCCGCGCGAAGGGGAACGACGCGAGCGCCGTGGCCCTCGACGGTCTGGCGGCGCTCGCGAACGAACGGCGCGACTTCCGGGCGGCCCGGACCTGGGGCGAGGCCGCGGTGAAGGCGGCGCCGAAGCGCTGGACGACGTATCCGCTGCTGATCGACGCGTACACCGGCCTCGGCGACTACAAGGCGACCCGGCGGACTCTCGAAAAGCTCCAGGAGCTGCACTCCGGGCCCGCCGTGATGGCGCGGGCCGCAGAGGTCTACCGCGACCGGGGCTGGCGCGAGGACGCCGCCGCCCAGCTCGCCGACGCGGCGGCAAGGGCGACCGCGCCCGCCGAACAGGCGGCCTGGTGGCAGCGGTCCGGTCAGCTGGCCTGGGAGCGCGGGGACCGGGAGGTGGCGCTGCGGCACTTCGAGGCGGCCGTACGGATCGATCCCGACCAGCGGGAGGCACTCGCCGGGGAGGGCCGGGCACTGGCGGCACTGGGCCGCACCTCGGAGGCGCTGAACGCCTACCAGGTCGCCCTAGCCAAGCAGCCGTCCCCCCAATACGCCCTGGAACTGGGCGAGTTGTACGAGTCGCTGGGCCTCACCCAGGCGGCCCGGGTGCAGTATGACACCCTGCGGACCCTGGTGACCCGCGACGCGGCGGGCGGCGTCGACGACGAGCTGGTGCTCGGCATGTTCGAGGCGGACCACGGGGACGCGCGGGATGCCGTACGGCGGCTGCGCGGTGAGTGGGCCCGGCAGCCGGGGATCCCGGTGGCGGACGCACTGGGGTGGGCACTGCACCGGGCCGGCCAGGACGCGGAGGCCCTGAAGTTCGCGTCGGCGGCGACGGACAAGGTGCACGGGGGCGGGGTGCGGGACGCGCTCTACGCGTTCCACCGGGGCATGATCGAGCGGGACTTGGACAAGACCGCCTCCGCGCGCCGCCATCTCCAGGAGGCGCTGCAGATCAACCCGTACTTCTCCCCACTACGAGTACCGGCGGCGCAGCAGGCGCTGGCGGCACTGGGCGAGCCGCCGGCCGAGCCCTTGCCCACGGACAAAGAAGCTCAGGACAAGGAGCCGCAGGAGAAGGCGGGTTGAGGTCTGGGGACCGTGCCTACGGCTTGTGGCAGAGGGAGAAGCGGCGTGCCCCGGGCTCTCCGGACGCGAAGCCGAGGCACAGGCGGGTGTCGGGCTTCGTGCGGACGGCGAGGCCCTCCGGTTCGCGGTAGGTGAGGGAGTAGCCGGCTTCCGTGCGGGACTGCTGGAGCAGTTCGCCGGTACGGATGTCGAGGCAGGAGACGTAGGTGTTGCCGTGTTTCGCGGGCGGGTTGGTGGTGGAGTCGTAGGCGGTTCCGGCCACTTGGTAGAGGTAGTCGCCGTCAAGGGCGTAGCCCTGGAACGGGATCGCCGGGTCCGGGTGGGCGCCGGTCTGGGGTATGTCGGCGAGTGGCGCGGAGTAGTCGCGGGCTACGAAGGCGTCCAAGTCCCAGACCCGGTACCGGGGTTTGTTCGCGACGCGGTAGCGGATGGCGATGCGGTTCGAGGTCATGCAGACCGTGGGCTGGTTGTTGGTGGAGTTCGCGATCGGCTTGCGGATCGCGACGTCGGCGGCGGTGCGGACCGCGCCGTTCGCGAAGTGGAAGCGGGTGACGGCCTGGCCGTAGGCGCCCCCGGAACCGGCCTTCGCGGCGGCCTCGGTCCAGATCCAGACGTCGCCGTCGGGCGTGTTCTGCACGCCCATGCCGACCCCGTGCCCGAAGCCCTGGAGGTGCATGTGGCCGAGCGACTTGCCTGTGTAGTCGAGCTGGTTGAGGCAGAGGTTGCCCGCGTCGGCGCCGCCCTGTCTCAACTGGAGGACGTACAGGCGCTGGTGGACTTCGTCGAGGGCGAACGACTGGAGGACCGTGGGTTCGTGCAGGGTGCCCTTCTCCCACAGCCAGCGTAGGGCCGGTGCGGTCAGGTCGATGGGCGCGTCGGCCACGGTCCTCCCAAGTCCCTTGCGGGACCCGTGAGTTACAGGTTGCCCCGCTTTTCCTGTTCCCGCTCGATCGCCTCGAACAGGGCCTTGAAGTTGCCCTTCCCGAAGCCCATCGAGCCGTGCCGTTCGATGAGTTCGAAGAACACCGTAGGACGGTCCTGGACCGGCTTGGTGAAGATCTGGAGAAGGTACCCGTCCTCGTCGCGGTCGGCGAGGATCTTCAGCTCGCGCAGGGTCTCGACGGGGACGCGGGTGTCGCCGACCCACTCGCCGAGGGTGTCGTAGTACGAGTCCGGGGTGTCGAGGAACTTGACCCCGGCCGCGCGCATGGTCCGTACCGTCCGCACGATGTCGTTGGTGTTGAGCGCGATGTGCTGGACGCCCGCGCCGCCGTAGAACTCCAGGTACTCGTCGATCTGGGACTTCTTCTTGGCGACGGCCGGCTCGTTGATCGGGAACTTGACCTTCAGGGTGCCGTCGGCCACGACCTTCGACATCAGCGCGCTGTACTCGGTCGCGATGTCGTCGCCCACGAACTCCTTCATGTTCGTGAAGCCCATGACCTTGTTGTAGAAGCCGACCCACTCGTTCATGTGGCCGAGCTCGACGTTGCCGACGCAGTGGTCGATGGCCTGGAACGTGCGGTGGGCGGGCGCCTCGACGAGCGGGTCGGCGGGGGCGAAGCCGGGGAGGTACGGGCCGTCGTAGTCGACGCGCTCGACCAGGGTGTGACGGGTCTCGCCGTAGGTCGCGATGGCCGCGAGGACGACCGTGCCGTGCTCGTCCTTCAGGTCGTACGGCTCGGCGAGCGAGCGGGCGCCGTGCCCGACGGCGTAGGCGTGGGCGGCGCGCGCGTCCGGGACCTCGATGGCGAGGTCGACGACGCCGTCTCCGTGCTCGGCCACATGCCGGGTGAGGAACTCGCCCCAGGGTGTGGCGGGCTTGATCACGGAGGTGAACACGAAGCGGGCGGAGCCGTTGGTGAGGACGTACGAGGCGGTCTCGCGGCTGCCGTTCTCCGGTCCGGAGTAGGCGACCAGCGTCATACCGAAGGCCGTGGAGTAGTAGTGCGCCGCCTGCTTGGCGTTGCCCACGGCGAAGACGACCGCGTCCATTCCCTTGACCGGGAAGGGGTCGGCCTGCCGGGCGGTGTCGGGAGTGGGGTGAGTGTTCGCAGAGATGACAGCCATGAGCGCAGGCTCCCCCTCCCCGGCAAGGTGCGCAATAGTTTGCGTTTCCGCTGGGCAGCTTGTTCAGTGATACGACCGTTTAGGCGGCCTTTCTGTACAGGATGACCATCCTCGGAGGCGGACACCATGGGGATCGATCAGCTCGACGGCCGGATCATCGTGCTGCTGGCCGAGGAGCCGCGCATCGGTGTGCTGGAGATGTCCCGGCGGCTCGGGGTCGCCCGGGGGACGGCGCAGGCGCGGCTGGACCGGCTTCAGTCGAATGGAGTCATCCGCGGCTTCGGTCCGCAGGTCGATCCGGCGGCGCTCGGCTATCCGGTCACGGCGTTCGCGACGCTGGAGATCCGGCAGGGACAAGGGCCGGACGTACGGGCGCACTTGGCGACCGTCCCGGAGGTTCTCGAACTGCACACCACCACCGGCAGCGGGGACATGCTGTGCCGGCTGGTGGCCCGCTCGAACGCCGATCTCCAGCGGGTCATCGACCGGGTTGTCGGTTTTGATGGCATTGTCCGGGCCGCCACCGCGATCGTGATGGAGAACCCCGTTCCACTGCGGGTCATCCCGCTGGTGAAACAGGCGGCGGCGGAGCCGGAAGGGACGACCCGACCGACGTAGGGGTGTGTGCATGTGAGCTTCTGGGAGTACTTGGGCAACCAGCACCAGCAGCTGCTCACCGACGCCTACCAGCACGCCAGCGCGGTCTTCCAGTGCATGGTCGTGGCCACGCTGATCGGGGTGGTGATCGGGGTCGTCACCTATCGGAGCGAGTGGGCGGGCAACCTCGCCACCACGGCCACCTCGACCATTCTGACCATTCCGTCGCTCGCCATGATCGGTCTGCTCATTCCGATCGTGGGACTCGGCGTCCCGCCCACGGTGATCGCGCTGACCCTGTACGGCCTGCTGCCGATCGTCCGCAACGCGATCGTGGGGCTGCGCGGGGTCGACCCGTCCCTGGTGGACGCGGCGAAGGGCATCGGGATGTCCCGGCTGATACGGCTCGCGCGGGTCGAACTGCCGCTGGCCTGGCCGCCGATCCTGACCGGTATCCGCGTCTCCACCCAGATGCTGATGGGCATCGCGGCCATCGCGGCGTACGCCTCCGGGCCCGGCCTCGGCAACGAGATCTTCCGCGGCCTCGGGTCGCTCGGCAGCAAGAACGCCCTCAACCAGGTGCTGGCGGGCACGCTCGGGATCATCGTCCTGGCGCTGCTGTTCGACGCCGCGTACGTCCTTCTCGGACGGCTGACCATTCCCGGGGGGATCCGTGCCTGAGTCAGCTACGACTACGTCCGGTGCCTCCATCGAGCTGGAGAACCTGACCAAGCGGTACCCCGGCAGTCCGCAGCCGGCGGTCGACAGCGTCAACATGGAGATCAAGGCGGGCGAGCTGGTCGTCTTCGTCGGGCCCTCCGGCTGCGGCAAGTCGACCACGCTCAAGATGATCAACCGGCTGATCGAACCGACCGGCGGCCGGATCCGGATCAACGGCGAGGACGTCACCGACATCGACCCGGTGAGACTGCGCCGCAAGGTCGGGTACGCGATCCAGTCGAGCGGGCTCTTCCCGCACATGACGGTCGCCCAGAACATCGCGCTGGTGCCGCGGATGATCGGTTGGTCGAAGTCCCGGGTCAGGGACCGGGTGGAGGAGATGCTCGACCTGGTCGGGCTCGACGCCGGCGAGTTCCAGGGCCGCTATCCGCGCCAGCTCTCCGGTGGGCAGCAGCAACGCGTGGGCGTGGCACGGGCGTTGGCGGCCGATCCGCCGGTGCTGCTGATGGACGAGCCGTTCGGCGCGGTCGACCCGATCACTCGCGATCATCTCCAGGACGAGTTGATCAGGCTCCAGCACGAACTGCACAAGACGATCGTCTTCGTCACCCACGACTTCGACGAGGCGATCAAACTGGGCGACCGGATCGCCGTGCTGCGCGAACGCTCGCACATCGCGCAGTTCGACACCCCGGAGGCGATCCTGACCAACCCGGCGGACGACTTCGTGTCCGGGTTCGTGGGCGCCGGGGCCGCCCTCAAACGGCTGAACCTCACCCGCGTACGGGACGTGGAGATCACCGACTATCCGACGGTGACCGTCGACGACCCGCTGCAGAACATCTTCAACAAGCTCCGCGACAGCGGCACCAACGAGATCCTGCTGCTCAACAAGCGCGGCCGGCCCTACAAGTGGCTGCGGCGCGGCGACATGATGCGCGCCAAGGGCTCACTGGCCCGCGCGGGCACGCTGGTCAGCGACACGGTGACCCGGGACGCGACGCTCCGGGACGCGCTGGAGGCCGTGCTCACGGACAACGCGGGGCGGGTCGCGGTGACCGGGCGGCGCGGCGAGTACATCGGCGTCGTCGACATGGAGACGCTGATGAACTCCGTGCACGAACTCCTGGAGGCCGACCGGCTGGAGGCGATGGAGGCCCAGCACGAGCTGGTGGAGGCGCGGGCCCTCCAGACGCAGGCCGAGCAGGAGGGCGCCGGAGGGGAGGAGAAGGCGTGACCACCACTCCCGAGCTGGAAGAAGAGGAGACGGCGGCCCCGGCGCCCCCGACTCCCCCCAAGCGCCGGATCACCTGGCAGAAGCTGACGATGCTGCCCGCGTTCCTGGTGGCGGTCCTGCTGGCGACCTGGCTGTGGTTCGACCAGGCGCACCTGGACGCTATTTCGGAGAACGCGCTCTCCAACGGGCAGGTGAGCAAGGCCCTTTGGCAGCAGGTCCAACTCACCGTGATCTCCACGTTCTTCGTGCTGATCATCGCGATCCCGCTGGGCATCCTGCTGACCCGCAGGGCGTTTCGGAAGGCCACCCCGGTGGCGATGACCTTCGCCAACATGGGCCAAGCGACCCCGGCGATCGGCCTGTTGGCCCTGCTGGTGATCTGGCTGGGCACCGGCGAGAAGGCGGCCCTGATCGGCATGGTCATCTACGCCGTCCTGCCGGTGCTGTCCAACACCATCGCCGGCCTGAAGGCCAACGACCCCACGCTCCTGGAGGCGGCCCGGGGCATCGGTATGTCCCAACTCGGCGTCCTGAGACGGGTGGAGCTGCCCCTCGCGGTCCCCCTGATCCTGGCCGGCGTCCGAACGGCCCTCGTCCTCAACGTCGGTACGGCGACCCTGGCGACCTTCGGCGGGGGCGGCGGCCTCGGCGTACTGATCACCACCGGCATCACCACCCAGCGGATGCCCGTCCTGGTCCTCGGCGCGATCCTCACGGTCAGCCTCGCACTGCTCGTGGACTGGCTGGCCTCCCTGGCCGAACTGCTGCTGCGGCCAAGGGGATTGGAGGTGGGCACATGAGACGCACCTGTCTGATGACGGTCGGCGCGCTCATCGTCGTCTCCGGCTGCGGGCTGACCAGCGGCTCCCCCATGGTCGACGATGTCGGCCCCGTTACCGTCGGCAAGGGCGAGCCCCTCAAGGGCGCCCATCTCACCGTCACCTCAAAGGAGTTCACCGAGCAGCTGATCCTCGGCGCGATGATGGGCATCGCCTTCGAGGCGGCCGGCGCGGACGTCCTCGACCGGACCGGCATCCAGGGTTCGATCGGAGCGCGGGAGGCCGTCAAGTCCGGTGACGCGGACGGGATGTACGAGTACACCGGCACCGCGTGGATCACCTACCTCGGCAACAGCAAGCCGATCACCGACCCGCTGAAACAATGGCAGGCGGTACGGGACGCGGACTTGAAGAACGGCCTGACCTGGCTGCCTCCCTCCGCCCTCAACAACACCTACGCGCTCGCCATGAACCAGGCCAACTTCAAGAAGTACGGCACGAAGACGCTCTCGGACGTGGCCGCGCTGGCGAAGAAGAACCCGGGCGCGGTGACGCTGTGCGTGGAGAGCGAGTTCGCCAACCGCGCGGACGGACTGCCGGGCATGAAGAAGGCGTACGGCATGAGTCTCCCGGCGAGGAACATCACGCAGATGGACACCGGGATCATCTACACCCAGGTGAAGAAGGGGAGTTGTACGTACGGCGAGGTCTTCACCACCGACGGCCGCATCAAGTCGATGAACCTCGCGGTGATGGCCGACGACAAGAAGTTCTTCCCCAACTACAACGCGGCGCCCGAGATCAACACCAAGGCCCTGAAGAAGTGGCCGGCGATCGCGGAGGTCCTCGCCCCGGTCACGGAGAAGCTGAACAACACGGTGGCGCGGACCCTGAACGCCAAGGTGGACGTCGACGGGGAGGACCCGCATCAGGTGGCGCTGGACTGGATGAAGGCGGAGGGGTTGGTGAAGTAGGGCTGACGGAGGGCCAGTTACAAAGAAGTTGATGCAAAAGAAGCGTTGCAAAGGTTTCTTTGCAACGCTATCTTTGGACGCATGCCGGAGCCAGAACCGTCCAAGTACCGCAATCTCGACGCCCGTTCACTGCGCGGCATCGCTCATCCGCTGCGGATGCAGCTACTGAACGCGCTGCGACGGCGCGGACCGGCCACCGCCTCGATGCTCGCCGAGCGGCTGGGCGAGTCCAGCGGGGCCACCAGCTATCACCTGCGCCAACTGGCCACGCACGGGTTCGTCGAGGACGCCCCGGAGCGCGGCAAGGGGCGGGAGCGCTGGTGGCAGGCGGTCGATCAGGGCATCGACTTCGACGAGAACCTGATCGTCGACGCCGATCCGGCGGTGCGTGGCGCGGCCGAGACCTACCTGCACGAGGTCGCGACCATGCACGCCCGTGAACTGTCGACCTGGGTCGGCACCCGGCAGGACTGGCTGCCCAAGTGGTCCCACTCCCACGACATGAGCGACTGGACCGTACGACTGACACCCGAGCGCACCCGTGAACTCGTCGGAAAGATCCACGAGTTGCTCGAAAACTACGAGGCCGAGGACTCACCCGAAGCAGAACAGGTGCGCTTCCACCTGCACGCCTTCCCAACCGAATCAGAGTGAGACGAGGCAACCCCGATGCACCCGGAAACCCACCTCGCGCTGCACCACACCCGAGCCGCCGAACTCCAGGCCCGGGCCGCGGCCCACCGGCTCGCCGCCGAGGCCAAGCCCTCGCACGAACTCCGCACCCGCCTCGGCTGGACCCTCGTAGAACTGGGCCTGCGGCTGGCCGCCGCGCCGAACGGCCCGAAGCCGGCCGTGGCCTAACAGCCCGGTACGGAACCCTTACCCGACTCCAGCGCCTCCAGCGCACTCACCGCGCCCTTCAGCGAGGTGACCGCGACCAGCCTTAGCCCCTTGGGCAGTTCGGACTTGGCGTCCGAGCACTCGGCCTTCGGCACCAGGAACACCGTCGCCCCGTCGCGGCGCGCGGCCTGGGTCTTGAGGGCCACTCCCCCGACCGCGCCCACCGTGCCGTCGGTGCCGATCGTCCCCGTACCGGCGATGGTGCGACCGCCTGTCAGGTCACCGCCACCGCCGTCGCCGTTCAGCTTGTCGATGATCCCCAGAGTGAACAGCAGGCCCGCGCTGGGACCGCCGACGTCCGCCAGCTTCAGCGTGACCTTCACCTTCTTGTCGCTGAGGTTCAGGTAGTCGAGCGCGGCCGTGGTCGCGTCGTCCTGCGACTCCTGCATCTGCTCCGTGTTGTGCTGCTCGATCTCCTTGACGCTGTTGCCGCTCGGATAGACCGAGTCACGCGGCATGACCGCCCGATCCGTGCGGAACCAGCTGTCGATCACATCGCTCAGCGAGACACGCTGATCGGGTCCGGTCGCCTCGATCGTCGTCATGCGCAACTGGCCGCTCGTCGTACGCACCGGCGCCCCGGAGATCGTGATCACCGGGGTGCCCTTGTTCTCGCCGAGCACGTTCGCGGTCAGACCGGGCTGCGTCAGAGAGAACGGCAGCGGCGCGAAGGCCGCCGTGGCGAGCAGCGCCACGACGGGCAGGGCACAGACGGCTACGGCCCAGGGGCGCGTGAGGCGAGAGAGGAGCACGGGATCAATCTAACGCGACGGTCACTTTCGGCCGTGCGCCGGTCACCCAAGGCCCGCGAAAGGCCTCAGCGCAACGCCTCCGCGACCTCCCGCGCCGCGTCCACGACCCTCGGCCCCACCCGCTCGGGTACGGCGTCGGCCAGCATCACCACGCCGACGCTGCCCTCGACCCCCGTGACCCCGAGCAGCGGAGCCGCGGCACCGCTCGCGCCTGCCTCCAACTCCCCGTGCGTCAAGGTGTATCCGGGCTCGTTGGCGTTCTGGTGCCGGGCGGCGAGAATCGCCCGGCCCGCGGCGCCCCGGTCCAGGGGGTGACGGAAACCGGCCCGGTAGGCCACGTGGTAGTCGGTCCAGGTCGGCTCGACCACGGCGACGGCGAGGGCGTCGGCCCCGTCGACCAGGGTGAGATGAGCGGTCGCCCCTATGTCCTCGGCCAGCGACCGCAGCGCGGGCAGCGCCGCCTCCCGTACGAGAGGGTGCACCTGGCGGCCGAGCCGCAGCACCCCGAGCCCGACCCGGGCCCGGCCGCCCAGATCACGTCGTACGAGAGCGTGCTGTTCCAGGGTGGCCAGCAACCGGTACACGACGGTCCGGTTGACGCCCAGTTTGTTGGACAGTTCGGTGACGGTCAGCCCGTGGTCCGTATCGGCCAGCAGTTTGAGGACGCGCAGTCCCCGGTCGAGCGTCTGGGAGGTCTCCGCGGTCACGACGCCCACTCCTTAAGTGGTGAGGTCGGCGGCCCCCTCGCGGCGGATGCGTCACCGAGTCCCGTCAGTGACGCGCTTCAGAGGCCGCCGATCGGCGAGGCGGCCCGGCGTGTCCGGGCCCAGTCGCTTCACGGCTGCGCTCCGCGGCGGCGCTGCCACGGGGCGTGTGCGTAGCGGGACACTAGCGAAGGCGGTTCGCTGAGCGGAAGTCTCCGTCCAGAATCCGGGCACCGACTGGTACGGACCGGTTCGCTTCACGCCGATATGTCCTGACCTGCGGATCGCCCGTGCACAACTTCCGTACAGATGTGCGGGGTCGGCAGGGGGTGGGTCAGCGCATACGCGTGGCCCACTCCTGGACCTTGGCGATGCGCTGGCGCAGCTGCCCCGCCGTGGCCTCGGCGCTCGGCGGGCCGCCGCAGGTGCGGCGCAGCTCGGTGTGGATGACGCCGTGCGGTTTGCCGGTCTGGTGGACGTACGCGGAGACCATGGTGTTGAGCGACTTCCTCAGCTCCATCATCTCCTTGTGGGAGACGACCGGCCGCCGCTCGGCGGGCAGTTCGAGCAGGTCGGCCTCCTCGTCCGGCTTCTTGCGGCTGTGCGCGATCTGCCGGGCCTGCCGCTTCTGCAGCAGCAGCTGCACCTGGTCGGGTTCGAGGAGCCCGGGGATACCGAGGTAGTCCTGCTCCTCCTCGCTCCCCGGGTGCGCCTGCATACCGAACTCGGCACCGTCGTAGAGCACCCGGTCGAAGACGGCCTCGGACTCCAGCGCCTCGAAGGCGAACTGCTCCTGCTCGCCGGTGTCCTCGTCCTGCTCCTTGTTCGCCTCGTCCATCTCCTTCTCGGACTCGGCGTACGGGTCCTCCTCGCCCTCCTTCTTGGGCTTGTCGAGGGCGTGGTCGCGCTCGACCTCCATCTCGTTGGCGAAGGTGAGGAGGTCGGGGACGGTCGGGAGGAAGACGGAGGCGGTCTCGCCCCGGCGCCGGGACCGCACGAAACGCCCGACAGCCTGGGCGAAGAAGAGGGGCGTGGAGATGGTGGTGGCGTACACCCCGACGGCGAGCCGCGGCACGTCGACGCCCTCCGACACCATCCGCACGGCGACCATCCACCGGTCGTTGCTCGCGGCGAAGTCGTCGATGCGCTTGGAGGCACCGGTGTCGTCCGACAGTACGACGGTCGCCTTGGAGCCGGTGATCTCGCGGATCAGCTTGGCGTAGGCGCGCGCGGAGTCCTGGTCGGAGGCGATGACGAGGGCGCCCGCGTCCGGGATGCCCTTCCTGACCTCGGTCAGCCGCTGGTCGGCGGCGCGCAGCACGCTCGGCATCCACTCGCCGCGCGGATCCAGCGCCGTACGCCAGGCCTGGCTGATCGCGTCCTTGGTCATGGGTTCGCCGAGCCGGGCGGCGATCTCGTCGCCGGCCTTGGTCCGCCAGCGCATGTTGCCGCTGTAGGAGAGGAAGATGACCGGCCGGACGACGTGGTCGGCGAGCGCGTTGCCGTAGCCGTAGGTGTAGTCGGCGGAGGACCGCCGAATCCCGTCGTTCCCTTCCTCGTACGTCACGAAGGGAATGGGATTGGTGTCGGACCGGAACGGCGTACCGGTGAGCGCGAGGCGGCGGGTGGCGGGCTCGAAGGCTTCGAGGCACGCCTCACCCCACGACTTGCTGTCCCCCGCGTGATGGATCTCGTCGAGGATCACCAGCGTCTTGCGCTGCTCGACACGGTTGCGGTGCAGCATGGGCCGCACGCCGACGCCCGCGTACGTGACGGCGACCCCGTCGTAGTCCTTGCCGAGCGGCCCGGCGCTGTACTCCGGGTCGAGCTTGATCCCAATCCGCGCGGCGGCCTCCGCCCACTGCTTCTTCAGGTGCTCGGTCGGCGCGACCACGGTCACCTGCTGCACGACATGGTGGTGCAGCAGCCAGGAGGCGAGGGTGAGCGCGAAAGTCGTCTTGCCGGCGCCCGGGGTCGCGACCGCGAGAAAGTCCCGCGGCTGCTCCTGGAGATACCTCTCCATCGCCCCCTGCTGCCAGGCGCGCAGCTTGCTCGCGGTGCCCCAGGGAGCGCGGCCGGGGAAGGCCGGGGAGAGGTGGTGGGTGTTGGCGGAGGAGGCGGCGGTGGTAGTCACGGTCTCCGTTTGGTTGGTAGGGCGGCTCGGCTACGTATGACAACCGGGCCACCCTACCGGCGGGGTGGCGGTGTCAACGTGCGGACGATGCCGGGGTGCCCTGGGATGGGACTGAGGTCACATCGCCTCGTGGAGGGCCCGCAGACGCAGGGCAATCGGCCCTACATCTTCCAGGCTGCCCGCCGCCACTTCGATGACGAGTTTGTACGCCTCGTCCTGATCGACGTCGAGCATCTCCGTGCCGTTGAAGTCGAGGAAGACGACCGTGGCCATCCATGCCATGCGTTTGTTGCCGTCCACCAGAGGATGGTGCACGGCAAGCGAATGGAGCAGCGCCGCAGTCTTCTCGAAAAGGTCCGTGTATGCCGCGACGCCGAACATCTGCGACTGGGGACGGTGGACGGCCGAGCTGAGCAGTCCCAGATCACGTACGGCAACCTGGGTTTGCTCCCCACAAGCCAGCTCCGCCAGGTCCAGGACCTCCTGGACCGTGAGGTACTTCACCTATTCCCCCAGCCTCCGGAGCAGGTCGGCGTGGCCCGCCGCGTACTTGGCCCCGAGCCGACGAACCGTGGCCCGGTCCGCCTCCTGCTCCAGATACCGATCGATCGCCTGAAGCACTACGGCGTGCATGCTGCGCCCCTCCTCCTCGGCACGCAGCTTGAGCGCCTCCTGCTGGTCGTCGCGCAGACGAAGGTTCATAGCCATACCACAACGGTACCATCCATGGGGTCAACGTGGTACCAATGTCAAGCAGCCCGCACCCTCGTCGTCACCCAAGCCCCCACCAACGCCACCCCCGCCATCGGCAGAAACACGGCGGCGAACGCGGCCGGATGGGAGCCGCCACTGGCCGAACCGACCACATGCCCGACCGTGCCCCCGCCGAGCGCACCGAACGCGGCCCCGCCGACGGACAGCAGCACTACGTTGGACAGCCCGTCGGAGATCTGCAGCGCGGCCGAGTTGGTGCCCGCCTCCTCCGGCGCGGAGAGCTGGAGGAGCAGCACGCTGGTGGAGGACATCACCAGCCCCATCCCGAAACACCCGAACCCCCAGGCGACGGCCACGATCCACACGGGAACCGTATGGATGAGGACGCTCGGAGCCGCGGCGATGGCACCGGCCACCAGCACCATCCCGAACGTCATCAGCCGTTCCCGGTACGGCTCGACCCGCGCCCGAGCCTGCACCCACGACCCGAGCGCCCACGTCCCGCCGCCCGCCGCGAGCGAGAACCCGGCCAACGTCGGCGACAGCCCCCGCTGGGTCACCAGCATCAACGGCACGAAGGACTCCGCCGAGATGAACGCCCCGGCCCCCAGCCCACGCAACAGCACGACCGAGGGCAGCCCCCGCGCCGCCCGGTACGTACCGCGTGGCAACAGCCCGAGCACGGCCGGCACGAGCAGCGCGACGCCCGCGGCAGCCGGGACGAGCGAGAACCACCGCAGATCCTGGGCGGCGTACTGAAAGAGCCCGGCACCGAGCGAGATCCCGAGGGCGAGCCGGATACGACGCCGGTCGAAGGAGCCGGGCGGCTGCTGACCGCTCTCGGACACGGGCCCGGCCGCCCGCCGCCGTATCTGAGGAAGGGCAAGCGCGAGCGGAAAGACGACCAGCACCGGAATCCCGACGAACACCCAACGCCAGCCGAGCTGTTCGGTCACCGCGCCGGCGGCGAGCGGCCCGACGACGGACGGCACCACCCAACTCGCGGCGAACGCGGCCACGATGCCCGGCCGCAACCGCTCCGGATAGGCCCGCCCGATCACCACGTACAGAGCGACAATGACCAGCCCACCGCCCAGCCCCTGCACGGCCCGCCCCAGGATGAACACCCACATGACCTGGGCGGTCCCCGCGACCAGCAATCCGGCCGCAAACGCCCCGATCCCGGTGGTCAACGCCCCGAGCGGCCCCCGCCGGTCCGACCACTGCCCGGCGAACACCATCCCGAACAGACTCGTCGTGAAGTACCCGGAGAACGCGAACGCGTACAACGCCACCCCGTCCAGCTCCCGAGCCGCGACGGGCATGGCCGTCCCCACGGCGGTCGCCTCGAAGGCGATCAACAGCACGACAGACACGATCCCGACGCTGAGGGCCCGATACGACCGCCCGAGCACCCCGCCACGACACCCATCTACCAGGTCAGGAGCAGCATCCGTGACATCGGCGTCACGCGGTTCGAGGACGGTCATGCGGGCCAGCGTAAGGCTCATCCTCCGGCTTGACCCCTGTCGAAAGACGGTCCACCGCTGAGACCTTGGTCGTACGACCACTGTCCCCCACTCCGCCATTCATGAACGCGGTATGGCAGTCCCGTTGCGGCACCACCGGCCCCCTTGTCCGAGCCCACCCGCCCCACATACGGTCAACTCACCAAACACGGCCGTGTGCCCGAGTGGTTCAGGGACTCGCCTGCAAAGCGAGTTACGCGGGTTCGATTCCCGCCACGGCCTCCAAGACAGGTTCTGACCAGTACGCGTTCCTTGGTCAGACAGACTCCCCCAGGGCTGTGACGCCCAGTCCGAACGGGGCTAGGTAAGTCGCCTGGTCCACACTGACTTGCTTGGCCCTGACCAAGCTCAGTCACAGCCCAGTCCCGGAGCTTATGCCCGCGATGTGGGGCACCGGGTCTGTGCAGGGGGATCGTGGGTCGTCAACTGCGCGTCCGCGACGGCGGCTTACGCCACCCAGCGCGAAGCAAGCTGACGCAACCTGCACGGGCGCCCGGGCGTCTTGCCGGGCGTGGAGATGGTGAATCTGGACACCGTGGTGACGTGGGTCGACGCGCGCAGTGCACTGCCCTCAAGCGGTACCCCCGTGGCAGCCGCGATCACCGGTCGGTATCCGGCGGACGGTGGCGCCGAAGCCGATGCCGCGCTGGGTGAGGAATTCTGGCTGGTGCGGCCGATGTACTTCACCTCTCTGCACTTCGGCGCGGACGGTACTGAGCACAGGGACTGTTTCGTCGACTCCGACGGGGTCGTCCGGCTGCCCTACGGGCTCGACAGTGCCGAGACCGTGACACATTGGGCTGAACTGCCCACTCTGCCGGGCGAGATGACGACGCGTGCGGTTCTCGGGGAGGGTGTGCAGGCGGCTCTTCAGAACGCGTGGAGCGCTCAGCCCGGTACCTGACTCACATCACGACCTCGCCCGCCACAGATCCCGCAGCAGTGCGATCTCCGCCATGTGGTGGATGAATTCCAGGTTGGCTCCCGCCACGACGGCGATGTACGGGTCGTCGGGGTCGGAGCCGTACGGGTATTGCGAGAAGCCGACAGTGTCGAGTTCCTCTTCCGTCACGGTGGCTACGGCTGTCCGCCAGCGGTCGATCACCGGCCAGAACTGTTCCAGGGTCGGGGCCGCGGAGGGGCTGAAGTCGACCATCCGCTTGGGATCGTGCCGTCGATCGCCGAACGTCCACTCCCACGCCCCCGCGAACTGGAAGTGCAGGTGGCCCAGGCGCCACGCGATCGTCGTGATCGGGGTCGAGTCCGGTTCCGGCTCGCCTGTGTGGGCGAGGACCTGCTCGACCCGTTCGACGGTCACGCTCCAGTCCTCGGCGATCTTGTCGACGGTCATGCCGTCGGCGGCCTGGCGGGCAACCTCGGCGTACTCGCTCGCCGGGATGTCCGGTGCGCCCAGGTCGAGGACCCACTCGCCCGGTCCGAACGCCCTCGGCGTCACGGCCTCGCTCCGGCGGCGGAGGGACCAACAGTCGGGCGCCGGCTCCCAGAGGTACTCCTCGTCGTCGAGTCCCGTCAGCCGGACCTCGGCCATCTCCCGGGCCTTGTCGAACTGCTCCAGCAGCACGCACAGTCGGTCGGTCCGTGTGTGCTCGGTGTCCATGTCCCGTTCCCCCTCGCCGCGTCGCGGTCAGGCGCAAGGTAGCGGGTCACCTCGCATCGGCGCGAACGAATTCCGCGGCGGGCCGCGTCCGCGTCCGCTTCAGAGCACGCCTCCCGCCTCGTCCTGGAACGCCTCCGTCCAGTAGTGCGGGTGGCGTCGGCCGGCCACTCCGGCCTGCCGGCCCGTCGGGTCCACCGTCGACAAGGTCTGGAGCATCGTCGTGGCCAACTGGTCGTACGCCTCTGCCGTCAGCTCGCCCGAGAGGTTCGCGTCTATCTTCCGCTCGCGGTGGAGCAGCCAGAGCGTGAAGGCGAGGGTCGAGACGTCCGTGTTGAGGGGAGCGAGCGTCGCTTCCGGCTCGCTCCAGGTCAGGATCTCGCCCGTGGCACCGTCCACCACCAGGCTGTTGTTCTCGACGAGATAGCCGAGGCGGATCAACTCGTCGGAGCGGGCGGGCAGTTCGTCGGCGGGCTCGTCCTCGTAGAACTCGGCCAGGGTCGGGAGCGGGACGTCCGTGTCCAGCTGGAAGAGGAGTGCGTCCTCGGGCAGGCCCGTCTCGCGCAGGAAGCGGCGGGTCGGCTCGTGGGTGAGTGTGGCGGGGAAGTCGACCTCCTCGAAGCGGGCCACCGTGCCCTGGCCGAACTCCTGGTCCAGCAGGCGGGCCGGGATGTCGAGGGTCAGCCCCGAGGTCGTACCGGGGCCCGCGACCAGGGCCAGCGGGCGGATGAGGGCCGCCGCCTTCCAGAACGGGGGCACCTCGCCGTCCGTCTCCGACTCGAAAATCGCGAGCAGGTGGCGTGACGCCTCCGCCGCCGTCTGCGCGCCGTGGCGGCCCTCGTATGACGCGAACTGGCCGCGCAGGGCGGTCAGTTCGTCGGTGGTCGTGGTGAAGCGGGCCAGCGTTTCGACCGACGGGGCCAGCGGGCCGGCCTCCATCAGGTCAGGGCGGTCGTGGAGGAAGTACGTCGTGGCGATCGCGCCCGTCTCGCCGTCCAGCAGGATCGACTCAGCCTCGCCGCCGTCGGGTCCCCAGAGCGCGCCTATCACCAGCTGGTCCCGGAGCTCCTCCGCCAGCGGGTCGGGATCGCCCAGCGAGTCCGCGACCGTCCGCAGGCCCTCCCTGCGCAGCTCCTCGAAGGTCAACAGGGCGCTGTCGCCCGGCAGTCCGGGGCCCGTCAGCCAGCGGCGCGTGGACGCGTGCGTGACGTACGGATCGAGGTCGTCCTCGGTCAAGGTGATCGTGATCGCCGTAGAACCGGCGTCGGTCCTGCTCATCGTTCCCCCGTGCATGGTTCCCCCGTGCGTGAATCTTCCCCGTGCGGCACCGGTGTTCCGCGGTCGTCCCCACTGCCCAGAACACTACGCGGCACCACTGACAATGGCCCTGACCAGCGAAAACGCGGTGAACCCGCAACGAAAACGCCTCGCAGGGCGCGGACGGACGCGAAACGTCCGAGACATCCTCACCCCGTCAGACGCTCAGACCACCCGTGAACGTTCCCGTCCCTCGGTAACCGCTCTGCCGGCGCCGCCTACTGCCCGTACTGCCCGTTCGTCACAACCGCCGCCTGGGGGCGGATCGGCAGGCGGTTCACGGGGCGGCCGGTCGCGGCGCGTACGGCGGAGGCGATCGCCGCCGGGGAGGTGACCACCGGTACCGCGCTGACCGCCTTCGCCCCGAAGGGCGCGACCACGTCACGTTCCTCGACGAGTTTCACGATCTTGATGTCGGGGGTGTCCAGGGCGGTGGGAAGGGCGTAGCCAGTGAGGTCGGGGTGGCGGATCAACCCGCGCGCGGTGCGCAGGTTTTCCGTCAACGCGATGCCTACGCCCTGAGTCACCCCGCCCTCGATGCGGGCGACCAGTTGGGTCGGGTTCAGGATGCGGCCGACGTCCTGGGCGAGGGCCAGTTCGACGACCCGGACGGAGCCGAGTTCGATGTCGACGTCGACTACCGCGCGGATCGCGCAGAACGCGAGGCCTACGAAGGCGTCGCCCTGGCCCGCCTCGTCCAAGGGCTCGGTCGGGTGCGGGCGGCACTGGGCGGTGGCCCACAGTTCCTTGCCGTCCAGGGCCTCGGTGACGGTCGTCGAGAGGACGCCGTCGTACGAGGTGATCTTGCCGTCGGTGATCTGGAGGAGTTCGGTGGACATGCCGAACTTGTGCGCCAGGGGCTGGAGCAGTTGGGTGCGGACCATTTTCGCGGCCCGTTCGACCGCGCCGCCCGAGACCCAGGTGTGGCGGCCCCGGCAGCCGGGGCCGGCGGGGGGCTGATCGGTGTCTACAGGGGCGACGTGCACCTCGTCGATGCCCAGGGTCTCCTGGACGATCTGGCGGGCGAGGGTGGTGAAGCCCTGGCCGGTCTCGACGGCCGCGCACAGGACGGTCGCGATGCCGTCGTGGACCTTCACGGTGGCCGTGGAGACCTCGTCGGCGCCCTCCGCGCCGAGCATGTGAACCATGCCGAGGCCGTAGCCGACGCCCCGGCGCACCGCGCCCGGTTCGCCCGCGCCCTCGGGGCCGCCGGGCAGCAGCCACTCGTCCTCGGGGGTGTCCTTGGGGAGCTGCGGCAGCGGGAAGTCCCGTACGGCCTGGAGGAGTTCGGCGACCGGTGCCGGGCAGGTCACCGTCTGGCCGGTGGGGAGGACGTCCCCGGTGGCCATGGCGTTGCGCAGGCGCAGTTCGGCCGGGTCCATGGCGAGCTTCTTGGCGAGCTTGTCCATCTGCGCCTCGTAGGCGGCGCAGACCTGCATGGCGCCCTCGCCGCGCACGTGCCCGGAGGGCGGGTTGTTGGTGCGGACGGCCCAGCCCTCGATGAAGGCGTTCGGGACGACGTAGGGGCCGCAGGCGAAGGAGACGGCGGCGGCCAGGGCCTCCGACGAGGTGTCGGCGTAGGCGCCCGCGTCGAGCAGCACCTGGGCCTCGACCTTGACCAGGCGGCCGTCCTCGTCGGCGTGGTGGCGGTAGCGCAGGAGCGTGGGGTGGCGGTGGGTGTGGCCGAGGAAGGACTCCTCGCGCGTGGCGGTGAGTTTGACCGGGCAGCCGGTCTTCAACGCGAGCAGGCCGAGCGGGAGTTGGAAGCCCTGGTCCTCGCGGTCGGCGGTGGCCCCGGGGACGCCGGTGACGACGACCTTCACGCGGTCGGGCTCCAGGCCGTAGCAGGCGGCGGCCGTGTCGCGGTCGGTGTGCGGGTCCGTGGAGGCGATGTAGAGCTCGACGCCGCCGTCGGGGCGGGGCACGGCGAGGCCGGCCTCGGCGCCGATGGGTGCGGGGTCCTGGCGGCCGATGCGGTACAGGCCCTCGACGACGATGTCGCCGGCCGCGTCCGGGTCGCCGTGGCGCAGCGGGATGTGCCGGATCAGGTTGCCGTCGGGGTGCAGCGGTTCGGCCTCGAAGGCCTGCTCGGGGTCGGTCACCGGGTCGAGTACTTCGTACTCGACCATGATGGCGGCGGCGGCCATCCGCGCGGTGTCCGGGTGGTCGGCGGCGACGGCGGCGATGGGCTCCCCGTGGTGGCGCACCACTTCGAAGGCGAACACCGGGCGGTCGGCGGTGCCCCGGCCGTAGCGGTCCTGGCCCGGCACGTCCTCGTGGGTGATGACGGCCCGTACGCCGGGCATGTCCCGCGCGTGGGACGTGTCGACGGACACGATGCGCGCGTGCGGGTGCGGCGAGCGCAGGACGGCCGCCCACAGGAGGCCCTCGGCCCACAGGTCGGCCGCGTACGGGAAGGTGCCCTCGGTCTTGGCGCGGGCGTCGGCGGCCGGGAGCGAGGCGCCCAGGCCGTGGCCCGGATGCTCCGCGGCGGGCGCGGCCTCCGTGGTCGCGGTGGCGGCTTCGTTGCTCACGCCTGACCTCCGTCCTGGCCGTACACCTGGTCCTGCGTGCGCGGGGACTCGAACGCCGACTGGTGGACACCACCGGCTCCGGGGCCCGCCTGGTGGGGAATACGCGCCTCGTCGCCGTCCGACTCAGGTTCGGCGGCAGCGGCGTGCGCCTCCCGTTCGGCGACGACTTCCTGTACGGCGTCCAGGACGCCCCGGTAGCCGGAGCAGCGGCACAGGTTGCCGCACAGGGCCTGCCGCGCCTCTAGTTCGGTGGGGGCCGGGTTGCCCTCCAGGAGGTCGTGCACGGTCATCGCCATGCCGGGCACGCAGAAACCGCACTGCACGGCCCCGCACTTGGCGAGCGCCCGCTGCACGTCCGAGGGCTGTCCCTCGACGGCGAGACCCTCGACCGTACGGACCTCGGAGCCGGCGGCGGTGACGGCGGGCACCAGGCAGGAGGCGACGAGCCGTCCGTCGACCTGGACGTTGCAGGCCCCGCACTCGCCCTGGGAGCAGCCGTCCTTGGCGCCCGCGAGGCCGAGGCGTTCGCGGAGCACGTAGAGCAGCGACTCGCCGATCCAGGCGTCGGTGACAGGCCGGTCGGCGCCGTTGACGCGCAACACGTAGGAGGCGAGCGGGTGTTCGTCGCCGGAGAGCTTCGGGCCGGGCTCGGCGGCCTCGTCCGACACGTCGGCGTCCGCGGCCGTCACGGGCGCCTCAGCGGCCTCCGGGGCGGCTTCGGCACCGTCGGACGCGTCGGCCGCCACCGACGGCCCAGCGGGCCTCTCAGCGGCGCCCTCGGCCCCTTCGGCATCGCCGCCCGCCGCGCCGTTCTCGTCGGCCGACTGCGCGTCGGCCGCGGCCAGTTCGGCGGAGGCGTCGTCGTGACGGTCGCCGCGCGCGTCCCCGTAGGGGTCGCCGGCGGCCTCGGTGCGGGCGTGCGCGTACGGGTCGCTGCCCTGGGCTTCCTCGTACGGCCGGCGGGTCGCGTCGGCGGCCGGTCGGGTGGCCGCGCGCGCCGACACCTCGTCGGCCGGGTGTGCGACACCCCGCCCGTCGGTGTCCGTGGCCGGGTACGCCGTGCCCCGCCCGTCGGTGCCCGTCGCCGGGTAGGCCGCACCCCGGCCGTCGGTGTGCTCGGCCGGGTGCGCCTCGGGCTGTCCGGGCCGCTCCGTCACACCCGTGCCGGACGCCTGCTGTGCCCAGTTCTGGCCCGCGCCGTCCGTCGCCCAGGGCGCGGGCGCGCCGCCGGGCAGGGTGGCGGGCGGGGTGCCGCCCCACTGCTCGACCAGGGCGGAGGTGGTGAACTCGCCCGATTCGTCCGGGAGATCGCCCCCGGCGACGGGGATCGACCACTCCCCGGTCACGTCGTGACCGGGCGCGGCGCCCGCGTCCTGGGCGTTGGTGTCCTGGAAGGTCCACTGGCCGGTGGCCCCGGGGTGGTACGCGAACTGGTCGCCCCCGGCCGTCCCCTGCTGCGGTACGGCGTTCGGGTCGGGCCACTGGACGCCCTCGGCGGGCACGGCCCAGGAGCCGGTGCCCGACGGGTCGTCCGGGGCGGGGCCGGCCGCTATGGGCGGCGGCACATAGCCGTGGCCCGGGGCGGCGAGGAGGGCGTCGATGCCCCCTTCGGGGAGTTTCACGAAGGCCGTGGCACCGTCGTCGTAGTCGCCCTGGGGCAGCGGGTCCCAGCGTCCGCCGCCCTGGGGGGTGCCCTCTCCGTGCTGGTCGTCGGTCACGACAGCGCCCTCCCGAGTGCTCGTCGGGCAAGTGCGGCGACGGTGCGCCGCAGGTGCAGTACCGCGGGCGGAAGCTGTTCCACGGAGCCGTCCTCGGCCGGGGCCGGGTCGGGGATGCAGGCCGCGGCGACGTACTCCCCGAAGGCGGTCAGCGCCTCGGGGACGATCGCGCGGCCGTTGTCCCAGTCGATCAGCCGGGCCACCCACTGCTCGGCGTCCAGGGGTCTGAGCGGCATCGGCGCTATGGCGCCGACGGCGCACCTGACGCCGCGCCTGGCGGGGTCGAGGACGACCGCGACGGACGCGACCGAGCGCCCGGGTCCGGTCCGGCCGGTCGCCTTCAGGAAGACCTGCGGGGCGTGCAGCAGGGGCACGCGCACGAAGCCGATGAGTTCGCCGCCGCGCAGCATCTCGACGCCGGCCAGGAGGTGCGACACCGGGATCTCCCGGCGGGCGCCGCCCGGGCCCGCGATGATCAGCGTCGCTTCCAGGGCGGCCAGTACGGGCAGCGCGTCCCCGGTGGGCGCGGCCGAGGCGATGTTGCCGCCCAGGGTGCCCGCGTTGCGGATCTGCGGCGGGCCCGCGGCGCGCGCGGAGGCCGCGAGCGCCGGGATGAGGGCGGCGAAGTCGGGGCGGCCCATGCGGGCGTGCGTGAGGCCCGCGCCGAGCAGCGCGTGGCCGTCCTGGTACTGCCAGCCGCGGATCTCGCTGATCCGCCCGAGACCGACCAGCGCGCTGGGCCTCAGCTGGCCCGAGTTGACGGCCGCCATGAGGTCGGTGCCGCCGGCCACGGGAACGGCCGTGGGCAGGGCCGTGAGCGCCGCCACGGCCTCGTCCAGCGTTGTGGGCAGCGTGACGGACTGCCCCGCCTGCGGTGCGTGCGTGGTCAAACCGGCTGCCCCTTCCCGCTGCCCCACCTGGTCCCACCTGTTGCTGCCGTACGGTACGTGCTGACAGGGCGGACGTGGCAACTCTGGCACATCTTCGCAAGACCCGAACGCGGGGGTCCGCTAGGAGGCATTCGCCCGCCTCATCAGCGAGATGGTCCGTTTTGGTACGGCATCACCGGTACGCGCGAATTGCCACTCATCGGTGACCCCTGGGGGCCTTTTTCCCTTCTGTGTTCTAGGCGTTCGGGGGCGGGCCGTCCTTGGGCCGTCCGAGCACTCCGGGGCGGCGCTGCCACGGCAGGGGTCCGGTGGGCGGGCGGTAGGCGACACCCAGGGCGTCGAGTCGCGGATAGTGGGCGGTCATCCGGCGTTCGAAGTCGGCGAAGTCCCGTTCCGCGGGCGCCGGAAGGGCGCTCCAGGCGACCTCGGCGAACGCGGCCAGCCTGGGGAACGTCTGGTAGTCCACGCGCGCGTGATCCTCCATCACCTCGGTCCACACGTTGGCCTGCGCGCCCAGCACATGACGGGCCTCGGCCTCGGTGAGCTGCGAGGGAACGGGCTCGAAGCGGTAGACGTCCTCCAGGGTGCGCACATGGGCGATCGGCACCGGCTCGTCCTCGCCGGCGTCCTGCCGCCAGTCCAAGTACACGTGCTGTTCAGGGCACATGACGACGTCGTGGCCCGCGCGCGCGGCGGTGATCCCGCCCTCGTAGCCGCGCCAGGACGACACGACGGCCCCGTCCGCGAGACCGCCCTCCAGGATCTCGTCCCAGCCGACGAGCCTCCTCCCGCGCGCGGAGAACCACTTGTCGAAGTGTCCGATGAACCACGACTGCAACTCGTCCTCGTCCGCGAGCCCGAGTTCCTTGATGCGTGCCTGCGCGGTCGGCGACCGCTTCCACTGGTCCTTGGGGCATTCGTCGCCGCCGAGGTGAATGAACTCCGAGGGGAACAGGTCGAGGAGTTCCTCGAACACCCCCTCGTAGAAGCGCAGGGTGTTGTCAGTGGGGGCGAGTACGTTCGGGTTGACGCCCCAGGTGTCCCAGACGGAGAGGGAGTTGGTGTCGATGACGTCTGTGTTGCCGAGTTCCGGATACGCGGCGATCGCGGCCTGCGAGTGTCCCGGTACGTCGATTTCGGGGACCACGGTGATATGCCGCTCGGCGGCGTAGGCGACGATCTCGCGGATGTCGTCCTGTGTGTAGTGGCCGCCGTGGGGCTTGTCGTCCCACAGGGGTGAGGCGCGGTGGCCGAATTTCGTACGGGCCCGCCAGGAGCCGATCTCGGTCAGCTTCGGGTACCGCTTGATCTGTACGCGCCAGCCCTGGTCGTCCGTCAAGTGGAAGTGGAAGACGTTGAGTTTGTGCGCCGCCATCAGATCCAGGTAGCGCAGGACGCCTTCCTTGGGCATGAAGTGCCGGGCGACGTCGAGCATGAGGCCGCGCCAGCGGAAGCGGGGCGCGTCGCGGATGCTGACCGCGGGTAGTTCCCAACGGCGCTTAGAGGTGACCGGGGCACGGCGGAAGGCCTCGGGGCCGAGCAATTGACGGAGGGTCTGGGCGGCGTAGAACAGCCCGGGTTCATCGGCTCCCCAGAGGTGGACCAGATACCCGTCGACGATCACGGTGTACGCCTCGGGGTCGTCGGACTCGCCCGGGCCGACGCGCAGCATGATGCGGTTTCCGCTGTCCTTGTGCGGCGTCAGTGGCAGTCCGGTCGCCGCGCCGACGGTGGCCCGCAGCCACTGCGCCACCCGCTCGGTGCCGGGGCCCGCGTCGATCTCCGTCCCGGCGTCGAGGACGTAGCCCACGCCCCCGCCGGGCAGTGCCGGCGCGACACTGTTCGGCGCCGGAATCAGTTCCGTCTCTGAAGTCACGTCAGTCCTTAACCGCTCCGCCCAGCCCCGAGACCAGACGTCGCTGTACGAGTACGAAGAACACCAGCACCGGAATCGTCATCACCGTGGAGGCCGCCATGACCCCGCCCCAGTCCGGGTCGTCGGGCTTGTAGAAGACGAGGAGGGCCATCGGCAGGGTCGACTGGGAAGTGTCGCTGATGATGAAGGACTTGGCGAACAGGAAGTCGTTCCAGGCCGAGATGAAGGAAAACACGCTCGTGGCGACCAGCCCAGGGAAGACGAGCGGGAAAAGGATCTGCCACAGGAATCGCGTCCGGCTCGCCCCGTCGATGTACGCGGCCTCCTCCAGCGCGTCCGGTACGGCTTTCACGAACCCCCGCAGCATCCAGATCGCGAACGGCAGCGAGAAGGCAATCTGGGGCAGGATCAGGGACCCCAGGGTGTTCAGCAGGCCGAGGCCCCGCATGGTGAAGAACAGGGGGATCGTCAGCGCTTCCACGGGCACCATCTGGGCCACCAGGAACATGATCAGGAGGGTGGTCCGGAAGCGGAACCGGAATCGGGTCACGGCGGTCGCGGCGAGAAAGGCGATCAGTGCCGAGACGATGACCACGGTGCCCGCCACGACAAGGCTGTTGACGAAGTAACGGCCGAATTCCTGCTGCCCGAAGACCCGCCGGAACGAGTCCAGGGAGGGCGCCAGCGTCCATGGCCGGGGCTCGCTCGACTCGATTTCCCCGGCCGGTTTGAAGGCGCTGAGCACCATCCAATAGAGGGGGAACGCGACCACGACCGCGATCAGCAGCGCCGAGGCCTCGGCCGCGAGCCGCCAGGGCCGTCGTACAAAACCGCGGAGCGTACTCACAACTCCTCCCCCTGCCTGCGGAGCAGGCGCAGATAGACCAGCGTGACGGCGAGCAGCATCAGCAGCATGACGACGCCGATCGCCGAGCCGAGGCTGTACTTCGAGGAGGCGAACGCCTGTTGGTAGGCGTACACGTTGAGGACGAGGTTCTGGCCCGCGATGCCGCCGCCGTTGGTCATGACGTAGATCTGGGTGAAGACCTTGAAGTCCCAGATGACGGACTGGATGGTGACGACGGTCAGGATCGGGCGGAGCATCGGCGTGAGGATCGAGCGCCAGATCCGCCACTGCGAGGCGCCGTCCAGGGCCGCGGCCTCCAGGACCTCGGAGGGTACGGCGCGGATGCCGGCGTAGACCGTCACCATCACGAACGGGAAGGAGCACCACACCACTTCGAGCAGGACGAGGAAGAACGCGCTGAGGCGCCCGTACGTCCAGGAGTGGTCACCAAGGCCGAGGATGCGGTTCACCGGACCGAAGTCCGGGTCGAACAGCAGCAGCCAGACCGTCGAACCCGTCACCGCGGGTGTCGCCCACGCCCCCAACGCGGCCAGCATCAGCACGAGTCGGGGCACGGCCCGCACCCGCGTGAGCAGCACGGCGAGGGCGCAGCCGACCGCGAGCGTCGAGACCACGCAGGCCCCGGCGAACAGCACGGTCGACAGCAGCACCTGCCAGAACTGGCTGTCGGAGAACAGTTCCGCGTAGTTCCCGAACCCCTTGAAGGTCGTCGGCTCGCCACCGCTGACCTGGGCCTGCGTGTACTGGAAGAACGAGATCAGGCCGAGCTGGTAGATGGGGTAGACGAGCAGACCGCCGAGGACGACAAGGGCGGGGGCGAGATAGAGCCAGGGGGTCCAGGTCGTTCGCGTACGCATCCGCTCAACCCGCGGAGCTGAACGCGGAGTTCATCTTCTTCGCCGCGTCCTTCGAAGCCGCCGCCACGCTCTTCTTCCCGCTGATGACCTCTTGCAGCATCGTCGGCAGCACCAGCGAGGAGTCGATCTCGGACCAACCCGGCGACGCGGGAACGAACTTGGTGCCGGCGGCCAGGGTCTGCACGAAGGGCTTCTCGAACGGCACCTTCGCGGCGGCGGCGTCGCGGACGTCGGTGAACGTCGGCAGGAAGCCCATCGCCTCGAACATCGAGGCCTGTGTCGCCTTCGAGGTGAGCTGCTCCATGAGGTCCACCGCGAGTGTGCGGTGCGAAGTGCTCTTCAGGACACCGATGTTGTTGCCGCCGGCGAACGCGGGGGCGACCGAGCCGGACGCGACTCCCGGCAGCGGGACGACCGCGTACTTGCCCTTGACCTTGCCGGCCTCGACAGCGCTGTGGCTGAAGTCGCCGCCGATCGCCATGCCCGCCTTGCCTGCCGCGAACGCGGTGATCGTGTCGTTGCCGCCCATGACCGCGCACTTGGCGGCGGGACAGTTGTCGCTCGTGAAGAGCGAGGTGTAGGCCTTGATGCCCTTCTGGGCGGCGGCGCTGTCGATCGCGGAGGTGTACGTGCCGCCCTGGGCGGTGGCGAGTTCACCGCCGTTGGCCCAGACGAAGGGCATCGCGCCGTACGTGTAGGCACCGCCGACGACGAGGCCGTAGAGGTCGGACTTCGCCTTGTGGATCTTCCGGGCGGTGGACGCCAACTCGGCCATGGTTTTGGGGGGTTGGAGGCCGAGGTCCGTGAAGACGTCGGTGCGGTAGTAGAGGGCGCGGACGCCGACGTAGAACGGGGAGCCGTAGAGCTTGCCGTCGACCGTGACGGACTGCTTCGCGGTGGGGTCGGTGTCCTTGGCCTCGCTCCAGGCGCCGAACTCCTTGGTGACGTCGAGGAGTCCGCCGTCCTTCACATAGCCGGCCGTGTCGGTGTTGCCGTACTCCATGACGTCGGGCGCGGACTTCGGGTCGTTGAAGGCGGCCTTGACGCGCTGGGCGCGGGTGTCGATCGGGATGTACTCCAGGTCGACCCGGGTGTCTTTGTGAGCCTTCTCAAAAGCGGCGACTACGGAGTCGACGACCTTCGCCTTCGGGTCGTTGCCGACCTCTTGGAAGAGCCACACCCGCAGGGTGCCGCTCTGGTCGTCCTTGTCCGAGGACGAGTTGTCGGAGGTCTGGGGCGCGCAGCCCGCCACGACGGCGGCGGTGGCCAGGAGTAGGGCGAATCTGGGGGCGAGCTTCATGGAGCGTTCCTCCGGGAATCCGGGCGTGCGTTGCAACATATGCAATGGGCGTTTCGCTCTGCACAACACCACGGAGATTAAGGAGTAGATGAACGCGGCCACAAGAGGTCTCAACCACTTCGTGACACGCAAAAGGCCCTCGGGGCACGCCGAAGCGTGCCCCGAGGGCCTGGAAAGTCAGACCGGCCGAACGGCTACTTGTCGCCGCCCTTGCCCTTGTCGCCGTCCCCGCCCGAGCCCATGGACTCGTAGATCTCCTTGCACATGGGACACACCGGGTACTTCTTCGGGTCGCGGCCCGGAACCCAGACCTTCCCGCACAACGCCACCACAGGAGTGCCGTCCAGGGCGCTCGCCATGATCTTGTCCTTCTGGACGTAATGGGCGAAGCGCTCATGGTCCCCGTCGCCGTGCGACACCTGGGGCGTCGGCTCTACGAGGGTCCCCGTACCAGTCCCGCGCTCGGGCTCAAGAGTGCTCATACGGCCAAGGGTACTGAAGCCCACCGGCATCAGTTCAGCGAAGGGTCGTCCGGATAGGTCGCCACCATCGCGAGGTCGCTGCGCTGGCGGCGCAGCACCTCGCGCCAGAGCCGCTCCGGGGACGGCGAGGAGACGTCACCGGGCTCCGACTCGACGACGTACCAGGCGCCGTCCACGAGTTCGTCCTCCAGCTGACCGGGGCCCCAGCCGGCGTACCCGGCGAAGATTCTCAGTGAGCCGAGCGCCGAGGCCAGCAGTTCCGGCGGGGCCTCCAGGTCGACGAGGCCGATCGCGCCGTGCACCCGCCGCCAGCCGAGCGGGGCGCGCTCGCTGGACGACGCGCCGCCCGGGATGACGGCGACACCGAGGGCCGAGTCCAACTGGACCGGGCCGCCCTGGAAGACGACTCCCGGTTCGCCGGCGAGGTCCGCCCAGCCCTCCAGGATGTCGCCGACGTCCACAGGGGTGGGCCGGTTGAGGACGACACCGAGGGAGCCCTCCTCGTCGTGGTCGAGAAGGAGCACCACCGCGCGGTCGAAGTTCGGGTCCGCCAGGGCGGGTGTTGCCACGAGCAACCGCCCTGTGAGCGAGGACACCTCGGTCATGCCAGACATGATCCCGCATCTTCCCCGTGATGGGGGAGGCAATGCGGGTACCTGAGTGAACGCAGCTCAGGGCGCACTGAAGCGTCCGACGCGCACACCACCCGCCCGGTGACCCCATGTGCCCGATTGAGAACGGTTCGTGTTGTGACACAGCTATGACGTAGCTGAGGGGTCCTCGGGCTTTCTGAAGGGGGGTGGGCGGCCATTACGCTTACGTCTTCGGCCCCTGCCCAACTCCACGGAACGCGAGATTCATGACCGTCAACGGCTCAGACGACGTACTGCTTGTCCACGGCGGAACCCCGCTGGAGGGCGAGATCCGTGTCCGCGGTGCGAAGAACCTCGTACCGAAGGCCATGGTCGCCGCCCTGCTGGGCAGTGAGCCAAGTCGACTGCGCAACGTACCGGACATCCGAGACGTTCGGGTCGTACGCGGACTGCTGCAACTGCACGGGGTGACGGTCCGTCCGGGTGAGGAGCCGGGCGAGCTGGTGCTCGATCCGTCGCACGTCGAGAGCGCCAACGTCGCCGACATCGATGCCCACGCGGGCTCGTCACGCATCCCGATCCTGTTCTGCGGTCCGCTCCTTCACCGGCTCGGCCACGCGTTCATCCCGGGTCTGGGCGGCTGTGACATCGGCGGCCGGCCGATCGACTTCCACTTCGAGGTGCTGCGGCAGTTCGGCGCGAAGATCGAGAAGCGGGCGGACGGGCAGTATCTGGAGGCGCCGCAGCGGCTGCGCGGTACGAAGATCCAGCTGCCGTACCCGTCCGTGGGCGCGACCGAACAGGTGCTGCTGACGGCGGTGTTGGCGGAGGGCGTCACCGAACTCGCCAACGCGGCCGTGGAACCGGAGATCGAAGACCTCATCTGCGTACTGCAGAAGATGGGCGCGATCATCGCCATGGACACCGACCGGACGATCCGCATCACCGGTGTGGACTCGCTCGGTGGCTACACCCACGCGGCCCTCCCGGACCGCCTGGAGGCCGCGTCCTGGGCGTCCGCGGCGCTGGCGACCGAGGGCAACATCTACGTCCGGGGCGCGCAGCAGCGCTCGATGATGACGTTCCTCAACACCTACCGGAAGGTGGGCGGCGCCTTCGCGATCGACGACGAGGGCATCCGCTTCTGGCACCCCGGCGGGCAGTTGAAGTCCATCGCGCTCGAAACGGACGTGCACCCGGGCTTCCAGACGGACTGGCAGCAGCCGCTGGTCGTCGCCCTGACGCAGGCGACCGGCCTCTCCATCGTCCACGAGACCGTCTACGAGTCCCGGCTCGGCTTCACCTCCGCGCTCAACCAGATGGGCGCGCACATCCAGCTCTACCGCGAGTGCCTCGGCGGTTCGCACTGCCGCTTCGGCCAGCGCAACTTCCTCCACTCGGCAGTCGTCTCGGGCCCGACCCGCCTCCAGGGCGCCGACCTGGTCATCCCCGACCTCCGCGGCGGCTTCTCGTACCTCATCGCGGCCCTCGCGGCCCAGGGCACGTCCCGCGTCCACGGCATCGACCTCATCAACCGCGGCTACGAGAACTTCATGGAGAAGCTCGTGGAGCTGGGCGCGAAGGTCGAACTCCCGGGCAAGGCCCTGGGATAGCCGTAAAGAAGTGCTCCTACGACGATGGGGCGGCCACCCTGACCGGGTGGCCGCCCCATTCGCGTTACTGAGCCTCGTACGCAATCCCGTCGCGCACGCGAAGGCCTACTTGCCCTTGGCGGCTTCCTTGAGCTTCGAGCCCGCGGACACCTTGACGCTGTAACCGGCGGGGATGTTGATCGGGTCGCCGGTCTGCGGGTTGCGCGCGGTGCGAGCGGCACGGTGGGTGCGCTCGAAGGTCAGGAAGCCGGGGATGGTGACCTTCTCGTCACCCTTGGAAACGATCTCGCCGACGGTCTCGGCGAACGCGGCCAGAACGGCGTCGGCGTCCTTGCGGGTCACCTCGGCACGGTCGGCCAGCGCGGCCACCAGCTCACTGCGGTTCATGTTGTTACTCCCGTGTTCTTCTTGCCGTTTGAGGCGTGCCACGCGGCGGAGCCGCATATCGGGCACGGTGAAGCCGATGCTGCCAGGGTCCTCGGTGAGTCCCCGGACCCGGGTCCGTCGTCCAGACCCTCGCGCCCGAAGACGCATCCTGCCCCTACCTGCGGCGGGAAAGCCAATCCGGCACCCGTAGGAGTCGCGAGAACACCCTTGGGAGTCACACGAAGAGCGCCACCGCGTCAGCGTGGTGACGCTTCGTCCGCTCCCGGCGGCGAGGGCCGGGCCTGGAAGGCCCGAAGCCTGGCCGCCACGATAAACGGCCGCCCAAGGCCCCGGGTTCCGCGACGCGCCGATGCGCGGGCGACCGTGGCGATCCTCACAGCCGCCGCACACACGCGGCCTGATGGGCTACGACGCCGAGGGCGCCGCCGCTCCCGCCGCCTTCGCGGCCTCGCGGACCGCACCGGCCACCGCACCGGCGACCTTGTCGTTGAAGACGCTGGGGATGATGTAGTTCGCGTTCAGCTCGTCCTCGGTCACCACGTTCGCGAGTGCGGTCGCGGCGGCGAGCATCATCTCGGTGTTGACGGTGCGGGACTGGGCGTCCAGCAGACCGCGGAAGACACCCGGGAAGACCAGCACGTTGTTGATCTGGTTCGGGAAGTCCGAGCGGCCGGTGGCGACAACCGCCGCCGTCTGACGGGCGATTGCCGGGTCGACCTCGGGGTCGGGGTTCGCGAGCGCGAACACGATCGCGCGCTCGGCCATCGCGGCCACGTCGTCGCCGTCGAGGACGTTCGGGGCGGAGACGCCGATGAAGACGTCGGCGCCGCGCACGGCCTCCTTCAGCGTGCCCGTCAGGCCCTCAAGGTTGGTGTTGTCGGCGATCCAGCGCAGCGGCGAGTCGGCCTTGGCCTCCACCAGGTCCTCGCGGCCGGCGTGCACGACACCGTGGATGTCGGCCACGACCGCGTTCTTGACGCCGGCGGCGAGCAGCAGCTTGAGGATGGCCGTACCGGCCGCGCCCGCGCCGGACATGACGACCCGGATGTCACCGATGTCCTTGCCGGCGACCCGCAGCGCGTTCGTCAACGCGGCGAGGACCACGATCGCGGTGCCGTGCTGGTCGTCGTGGAAGACGGGGATGTCGAGGGCCTCGCGCAGCCGGGCCTCGATCTCGAAGCAGCGCGGCGCGGAGATGTCCTCCAGGTTGATGCCGGCGAAGCCCGGGGCTATCGCCTTGACGATCTCGACGATCGCGTCGGTGTCCTGGGTGTCCAGGCACAGCGGCCAGGCGTCGATCCCGGCGAACCGCTTGAACAGGGCCGCCTTGCCCTCCATCACCGGCAGCGCGGCCATGGGGCCGATGTTGCCCAGGCCCAGCACCGCCGAGCCGTCCGTCACGACGGCGACGGAGTTGCGCTTGATGGTGAGGCGACGGGCGTCCTCGGGGTTCTCGGCGATCGCCATGCACACCCGGGCGACACCCGGCGTGTAGATCATGGAGAGGTCGTCACGGTTGCGGATCGGGTGCTTGGACTGCATCTCGATCTTGCCGCCGAGGTGCATGAGGAACGTACGGTCGGAGACCTTGCCGAGGGTGACGCCCTCGATGCCGCGCAGCTGCTGGACGATCTCGTCGGCGTGGGCGGTGGAGGACGCCGCGATGGTGACGTCGATCCGGAGCTTCTCGTGGCCGGAGGCGGTCACGTCGAGGCCGGTCACCGAGCCTCCGTGGGACTCCACGGCCGTGGTGATCTGGGAGACCGCGGTTCCGCTCGCGGGCACCTCCAGACGGACCGTGATCGAGTAGGAGACGCTGGGCGCCGTAGCCATGGCCGACTTCCTCTGCTTTCACCGTTGAGCTGAGTACGCGCTCCGATGGTCGCACCTACTGCCCGGTAGGCGTTAGCCGCCCCCGATTGCGAACGTTTTGTTCGCGGCGACCCACAAAGAGATTCACCACAAGAAGAGGCCCGCGTCACTTTCCCGTGACGCGGGCCTCTCCTGTCGTTCAGTGACACCGACCCGCCATGCTCGCCTCGCGGCAAGTGGTCGCTCGTAGCGACGAAGGTTGGGCCCGGGGGCTTGGATCGGGCCGGTGTCACACCCAGGCTAACAAACGGATCCCGTAAGGCCATTCCCATCCCGCAGGTTCACAGAATCAGTCCCGCAGAAGATCCGGCACCCCGTTCGCGTCCGGCTCGTCGCGCTCGGCGGAGACGACCGTGAGCTGCTGGGTCGCGCGGGTGAGGGCGACGTAGAGGACACGGAGGCCGGCGGGCGACTCGTCGGCGATCTCCGCCGGCGATACGACGACTGTCGCGTCGTACTCCAGGCCCTTGGCCTCCAGGCTGCCGAGGGCGACGACCCGGTCGCCGAGACCTGCGAGCCAGCGGCGGGCCTCCTCGCGGCGGTTCATGGCGACGACCACGCCGACCGTGCCGTCCACCTGGTCGAGCAGCCGGGCCGCCTCCGCGCGGACCGACTCCGACAACGAGTTCCGTACGACGGCACTGTGCTCATTGTTCGTAGCCACGAAACGCGGCTTCACACCCGTCGAGCGGACCGCGGACGGGGACTCGGAGCCGGGCATCGCGAGGGCCAGGACCTTGGCCGCCAGCTCCGCGATCTCGGCCGGGTTGCGGTAGTTGACGGTGAGGGTGAAGCGGCGGCGGGGGCGGGAGCCGAGGGCCTCGTCGCGGGCCTCGGCCGCCTCGTCGGGGTCGGACCAGGAGGACTGGGCCGGGTCGCCGACGACCGTCCAGGTGGCGTGCCTGCCGCGGCGGCCGACCATGCGCCACTGCATCGGGGTGAGGTCCTGGGCCTCGTCCACGATGACGTGCGCGTACTCGACGCGCTCCTGGGCGAGCCGCTCGGCCCGTTCGCGCTGCGTCTCCTCGCGTACGGGCATCAGCTCCTCGAGGCCGGCGAGCTGGTCCAGCGGGTCCAGGTCGCGCCGCTTGCGGGGGCGGGCCGGGGTGCCGAGGATCGCCTGTAGTTCGTCGAGGATCGCCACGTCGTGGACGGAGAGTCCGTCCCGCTTCAGGGCGCGGGCGGTCCTGCGGACCTCGCCGGGGTTGAGGATGCGCCGGGCCCAGCGGCCGAGCTTCCGCTCGTCGGACATCGCCTCCAGGACGGCGCGCGGGGTGAGTTCGGGCCACCAGGCGTCGAGGAACGCGATGAACTCGTCCTCGCTCGCCACGTCCTCGTCGAAGGAGGAGCGCAGTTCGGCGGCGAGTTCGGGGTCGGTGTGCCGGCCGGCCGAGCCGGAGCGCTCCCACAGGGCGTCCAGGAGCAGCTTGCGGGCGCGCGGGCGCAGCATGTTGACCGGGGCCGTACCGCTGAGGGCGTTCTGCCGGACTCGCTCCAGGTCGGCGGCCTCCAGTTCGAGCCGGCGGCCGAAGGCGACGACCCGCAGCCTGGCCGGTGATTCGTTTGCTTCGAGGGCTCCGCGCGCGGCCTTCCGCAGTACGCGGAGCATGCGGTACGAGCCCTTGGTGCGGGCGACGGCCGGGGAGTCGTAGAGGGTGGCCTCGGCGCCGTCGACGAGCGAGCCGATGGCCCGGATGGCGACCTGGCCCTCCTCGCCGAGGGACGGCAGGACGCCCTCGGTGTACGCGACCAGCAGCGGGGTGGGCGAGACGATGAGGATGCCGCCCGCGTAGCGGCGCCGGTCCTGGTAGAGCAGATAGGCGGCGCGGTGCAGGGCGACGGCGGTCTTGCCGGTCCCCGGGCCGCCCTCGACGTAGGTCACCGAGGCGGCGGGGGCGCGGATCACCAGGTCCTGTTCGGCCTGGATGGACGCCACGATGTCGCGCATGGTGTGGCTGCGGGCCTGGCCGAGCGCGGCCATCAGGGCGCCGTCGCCGATGACGGCCAGCTTGTCGCCGTCGAGGAAGGCGGTCAGCTCGGGCCGCATCAGGTCGTCCTCGACACCGAGGACCCGGCGGCCCTTGGAGCGGATGACGCGACGCCGTACGACCCGGCCGGGGTCGACCGGGGTCGAGCGGTAGAACGGGGCGGCGGCGGGCGCCCGCCAGTCGATGACCAGGGGCGCGTACTCGGTGTCGAGGACTCCGATGCGGCCGATGTGCAGGGTCTCGGCGATGTCGGCCGTGTTGTCGTCGCGCACGGAGCCGTCGGCGGGTTCGACGGCGGTGTACGCGCCGTCGGGCCCCTTCTGGCCGTCCTTGCCGAGCAGCAGGTCGATCCTGCCGAAGAGGAAGTCCTCGAACTCGTTGTTGAGCCGGTTGAGGTGGATACCGGCGCGGAACACCTGCGCGTCGCGTTCGGCGAGCGCGCCGGGTGTGCCGACCTGGCCGCGCTTGGCGGCGTCGTTCATGAGGAACTCGGCCTCGCGGATCTTCTCCTCGAGACGCCGGTACACCCGGTCCAGGTGTGCCTGTTCGCCGCTGATCTCCCGGTCCCGTAGTGAATCCTGGGCGGATTTGTCGGACACCGCATCGAGCGCGGTCTCCTGTTGAGCCTGTGCGGCCACCGGGCCCCCTTCTGACGTGCTGGGCAGCCGTCAACCGTACGCGAAGGGAGGCCGCCGAGGCGAGGGGCCCGCCCGGCGGATCCTGACAAAGACGCGGGGTCCGGTGCGCGCCTGGCGCGCTCCGGACCCCGTCGAGCACAGTCGGCCGGCTGTCAGGCGTCCACTTCCACGAGCTTCTTGCCGTCGAAGGTCATGACCTCGAAGTGGTCGATCTGGTTGGGCGTGAGGGCCGCTCCGCCCTGGGCGTAGAGCGGCGCCTTGGCCTCCGCCTTGGTGGCGTTCGCGATGCCGTAACCCCAGGCCGGGACCGACCAGGAGCTCATGGTCTCGCGTTCGCCGTTCTTGCCGACGGCGATCAGGGAGCACTTCAGGGGGCCCTTGACGTTCTTGAGCTCCACGACTCCGAGGGTGCCCCAGTCCTTCTTGGTCATCGCCACGGTCGCGGTGACCTTGGTGCTCTTGTCCGTGGCAGTGACCTTGTCGGACAGAGTTTCGAAGGTGTCCTTCGCGGTCGCCGCGGCCACGGTGCCCTTCTGACCGGAGTCGTCACCGCCGTTGGCCGCGATGACGGCCAGCGGGCCTGCGATGATCAGGGCAGCCGCCGCGGCGATCATGTAGAAGCTGCGCCGGCGCTTCATGGCCCGGCGTTCACCTACGTCGTCGACCAGCCGCTCCACCAGCCGCGGGCTCGGCTTGGCGGACAGGGACTCACCGATCGCGGGGGTGCCGGAGCCCGGCAGGTCCGCGAGCGCCGCGAGCATCGGTTCCATCCCGGCCAGCTCGTCGAGCTGCTGGGCGCACCACTCGCAGGTGGCGAGGTGTGCCTCGAAAGCGGTTGCTTCGGCGTCGTCGAGAATCCCGAGGGCATAGGCGCCGACGGTCTCGTGTTCGTTCGAGCCCTGAGATCCCTGCATGGAACCAGGACTACCCGTTCCGTATCCCCCGTAAATGCTCATGCCGTCACCCCCCGCTCCTCCAGAGCAAGCTTCATCGATCGAAGGGCGTAGAACACCCTTGAGCGCACCGTGCCACTGGGGATGCCAAGCGTCTCGGCCGCCTCATTGACGGTACGCCCCTTGAAGTACGTCTCGACGAGCACCTCCCGGTGGGCCGGGGTCAGGTCGTCCAGCGCGTCCGACAGTGTCATCAGCCACAACGCCTTGTCGATCTCGTCCTCCGCGGGGATGACCTCCAGCGGCGACGGGTCCACCTCCTGCGGCCGGGCCTGCCGGCTGCGGTGACCGTCGATGACGATGCGCCGTGCGACCGTCACCAGCCAGGGTCGTACCGATCCGGTCGCCCGGTTGAGCTGGCCGGCGTTCTTCCAGGCCCGGATGAGCGTCTCCTGCACCACGTCCTCGGCACGTTGCCGGTCGCCGGCGACGAGCCGCAGCACATAGGCGAGCAAGGGTCCGGCGTGCTCTCGGTACAGGGCACGCATCAGCTCCTCATCAGGTTCCGAGGACTGGGACATGCGATGTCGGGCCCTCGGCGCTTGTTCATTGGCCACGACGGAATCCTTGCGCACGCCCACCTCCGGTGTCCGGGGGTTGCCCCGGTCGGTCGCTCAAGGAGAGGTACGCGGAGGGGTGGGCGGGTGTTCAACGTGAGGCGACAGTTTTCTTTGAAGTGACGTGACGAGCGGGACATGAGTGCACATTCCAGCCGTACGATCTTTACATTTCCACCACATCAGCAAGATCACGCGGGCTGCCCGTGCGACGGCTGAGTGAAACGCACTGTTGTCAAAATCACTTCATCAATTGATGATCCGTCACTTCACAGAAGCCGCATATGGGATTCTCAGGCTCGGGCGAGGGCCGCGCGCCGTCGGTGCCGGGCCACTCTTTCGCGGTTCCCGCAGACCTCACTGGAGCACCAGCGCCTCCTGCGTCCCCGTGACGTATCCAGGTACACGATGGGGCAGTTGTCGCCTTCGCACTCCCGCAGCGAGGCCCGCGCGACCGGGTCGGTGAGCAGCTCGACGGCGTCCCTGGCGATCACCGCGAGCAGCGCCTCGCACCCCGGCGGACCGGCCAACTCCCGCACCAGCACCCCGTCTTCGGCCTGTACGGCACGGGGTGCCGGGGGCTCGGCGCGGGCACGGTCGTTGAGGTGGGCGAGCGCGAGATCGTAGGACCCGCCCTCCACCGGCGGCCTGCTGCGCACCAACTGTCCGATCCGTCCCCGCAGTTCGCGGAAGCCGACGAGCCAGATCGCGTCGACGTGCGTGAGCCCGGTGGCCGCCGGGACGAGCCCGGAGCGGACGATCCACGCGCGCAGCGGCTCCGGTGCGTCGAGCCGTTCCTCGGGATGCGTGGTCGCGAGGAGATCCAGGCAGATCCGCCCGGCGTCGAAGCGCAGCTCGTACGGGGCCATGGTCGTACCCAGTGCCATGTGCCTGTCACCGCCTAGGGATTACCCCGGTCGGGAAACCGTTACCTCTACAGTGCCTGCCCGCTCGCGCGGCCGGAACCCCTCGTACCGAGCGCGCGTGGACGGCCGCGTATGCGCGTGCGCGGCTCGGCGATGTCGGGGCTGGCGCGCGGGCGGCCGTACCGGGGGTGGGTGTGGGCGGGGCTGGTGGCGTACGCGCTTGCTTTCCTCGTCTCGGCTCACTTCTTGACGCAGGCCGACAAAATGCAGCCCGTCCGGCGTTTGAGGACGAGGCCCTTTCGGGGCCGAAGCGGGGGCCTGGGGGCGGCAGCCCCCAGCAACGCCCGCATCAACCACCCGCTCAACCGTCGGAGTACTTCGCGTCGGCGGCGGGGTCCAGTGCCAACCTGTACCCCCGTTTCACCACCGTCTGGATCAGCTTCGGCGCACCCAGTGCCGTACGGAGGCGGGCCATCGCCGTCTCTACGGCGTGCTCGTCGCGCCCGGCGCCGGGGAGGGCGCGGAGGAGTTCCGCGCGGGCGACGACCCAGCCGGGGCGGCGGGACAGGGCGCGGAGCAGGGACATGCCGGCCGGCGGGACGGGCCGTAGCGCGCCGTCGACCAGGACCGCGTGGCCGCGGATCTCCACCCGGTGGCCCGCGACGGGCAGGGTGCGGGCGCGGGCGGGGAGTTCCTGGCAGAGGAGCTGGACGAGCGGGCCGAGGCGGAAGCGCTCGGGCTGGACCGTGGTGACGCCGTGGTTCTGGAGCGGGAGCGCGGTGACGGGGCCGACGCAGGCCGGGAGGACGTCGTGGTGCAGGGCGGCGAGGAGTTCGGGCAGCAGGCCCCGGGTCTCGGCGCGGGAGAGGAGCGAGGCGGCGGCCGGCGCGCTGGTGAAGGTCAGCGCGTCCAGGCCGCGCGAGACCGCCGCGTCCAGCAGCCGGTCCACCGGGGCGATGTCCTCGGGCGGCATCCACCGGTACACGGGGACCACCACGACGTCCGCTCCCCCGGCCCGCAACGACTCCACGAACCCGGGCAGCGGTTCGCCGTGCAGCTGTACGGCGACCCGGCGGCCGTCGACGCCCTCCTCCAGGAGCCGGTCGAGCACCTCGGCCATGGACTCGGACGACGGGGACCACTCCTCGGTGAGGCCGGCGGCCCGTACCGCCCCTTTGACCTTGGGCCCGCGGGCGAGCAGTTCCACCCCGCGCAGCCGGTCGAGGAGGGCTTCGCCGAGCCCCCATCCGTCGGCGGCCTCGACCCACCCCCGGAACCCGATGGCGGTGGTGGCCACCACCACATCGGGCGCCTGGTCGATCAACTCCTTGGTGGCGGCGAGCAGTTCGCTGTCGTCGGCGAGGGGAACGATGCGCAGCGCGGGCGCGTGCACGACCACCGCGCCGCGCCGCTGGAGCAGAACCCCCAGCTCGTCGGCGCGGCGCGCGGCGGTGACGCCCACGGTGAAGCCGGAGAGGGGGCCGTGGGGCGCGCTCTCCGGTCGCTGCGGTTGTTCGTACATGGCTCTCGTCCCGAACGTAGTCGTACATGCAGTCGTGCAGGGGATGGTGCGGCGGTGCCTACATGCCGAACGAGCCTGTCAACGGTGCGTGACAGGCTCGGTTCGACTTTATGTCGACGGTGTTACGTCACACCTCGGCATAGCTGAGCTGCGGCTTCGCCTCCGATGCGGAAGCTTTGGCCTGCGCCTGGGCGGTCGGGCGGCGAAGGTATACGGCCCAGGTGACCGCGAAGCAGAGGCCGTAGAAGGCGAGGAAGGCGACGAACGCGCCGGTTCCGGAGCCGTAGGAGAGGAAGGACTGGCGGAAGGCGAGGTTGATGCCGACGCCGCCGAGCGCGCCGACGGCCCCGATGAGCCCCATGGAGGCACCGGAGAGCCGCCGGCCGTAGGCAGCCGCCTCGTCTCCCTCAAGCCCCTTCGCGAGGGCCTTGGTCTGGAAGATGCCGGGGATCATCTTGTACGTCGACCCGTTGCCGAGCCCGCTGAGCACGAACAGGACGATGAACACGGTGACGAACAGCGGCAGCGACTTCTGCATGCTGGCGACGACCAGGATGGCGGTGGCGGCGGCCATGGCGACGAAGTTCCACAGGGTGATCTTCGCGCCGCCGTAGCGGTCGGCGAGCCAGCCGCCGACGGGGCGGATCAGCGAGCCGAGCAGCGGGCCGATGAAGGTGAGGTACGCGGCCTGCAGCGGCGTACGGCCGAACTGGACCTGAAGGACCTGGCCGAACGCGAACGCGTAGCCGATGAACGACCCGAACGTGCCGATGTACAGGAACGCCATGATCCAGGTGTGCCAGTCCCGCGCGGCGTCCTTGGCGGCGCCGGTGTCGTTCTTCACGGAGGTGAGGTTGTCCATGAAGAGGGCGGCGAGGGTGGCGGCGACGAGGATCAGCGGGATGTAGATCCCGAGGAGCACGCGCGGCCCGCCGCTGGCTCCGATGATCGCGAGGGCGATCAACTGGATCACGGGAACCCCGATGTTGCCGCCGCCGGCGTTGAGCCCGAGCGCCCAGCCCTTCTTCCGCAGCGGGAAGAAGGCGTTGATGTTGGTCATGGAGGAGGCGAAGTTGCCGCCGCCGATGCCGGCCAGCAGGCCGATCCAGAGGAAGGTGTCGAAGGAGGTCCCCGGCTTCATCACCACGAAGGCGGCGATGGTGGGGATGAGCAGCAGGCTCGCGGAGACGATCGTCCAGTTCCGCCCGCCGAATATGGCGACCGCGAAGGTGTACGGCACCCGGACGACCGCGCCGACGAGCGTGACCATCGAGGTCAGCAGGAACTTGTCGGCCGGGGTCAGCCCGTACTCCGGGCCCATGAAGAGCACCAGCACGGACCACAGGGTCCAGATCGAGAAGCCGATGTGCTCGGAGAGCACGGAGAAGAGCAGGTTGCGGCGGGCGACCTTCTCGCCGGTTTCCCGCCAGAAGGTCTCGTCCTCCGGATCCCAGTGCTCGATCCACTTGCCAGTGGCTGTCATGACGCCTCCACGGTGCACTACGGGGTAACGAGCGGTGATGCTTCCCGAAGGTAGGGAGGGCGGGTTTCCACGCTGTGGCTGTGAGTGACCGGAAGGGAACGTTGCTCTCACCGGCGGAGAGTGGGCGCGGTGAGGTCGTGCCGAGGTCTTCAGGGCAGCAGGCGCCGGCCGGTCTCCACGTCGGCGCAGTACAGGCGGATCTCCTTGCCGTTTCTGCTGCGGGCCCTGAACAAGGACACGGTCGCCGTCGAGCGGCACCGGCCGGAGGTCCGGCCGGAGGTCCGGCCGGATGGTGTGCGACGCCCACAGCGCGCGGCCGTCACGGAGCATGCCCACCCCGTCCCAGCCCGAGGCGAGCACATACCCGGGCCCGGCGGTGAGGTACAGCGGATTCCGTACGACCTGCTCGTACGCGCCCCGCATCGTCAACCGCCGCAGACCCCGGCTGCTGGGTCGCCTGCGGCACGGCACCCTCAATGAAGTGGTGTGCTTCCGACTCCCCAGCGACTCGGCCCGGTCCAGGCCCGCGTAGGCGAACAACTGGATCCTGCGCTCGCAGGACCGGGCGAACAACACGCGCCCGCCGTCGACGAGTTCGGGGTGTCCCCAGAAGTGCTTCAGGGCCTTCTCGGGGAACCGGGTCTCGGTGAGTTCCGCACCGGTGTCCGAGGCTCCTACGACGAGACTCTTGGGCCCGTAGTACCCGCTGCGCCAGCGGAGGAAGACGGCCGCGTCCTCGACACCCCCGGCCCGGCTGAGCAGCGTCCCGTCCCCTCCGCTCCGGATCTCGTCGCCGCTACGGCCGTGCAGTGCCCGGAAGCGACCGGCGTCCAGAATCACCAGCTCCCCCCGCACCATGAGCCCTTCGATCCCCTCGAACTCGTGCTCCCACAATGTCTCGCCGGTGAGCGCGTCGACGCCTGCGACCGATCCGCGTTCCTCGGACGTGCCGCTCCACACGACGAAGGTCGAATCGCCGATGGCGGCGACCCTGCACAGGACACTCTCGCGGCGGGTCCAGCGCGCCTTGCCGGTGGCCGTGTCCAACGCGGTGATCGCATCGCGCTCCGTCTCCTGCTGTACGGGAACGGCGACTACGGCACCGGCGACCCCACAGGCACGATCCGCATTCGCGAAAGCGACACCCCCGACACCATCCTCACCACCACACCCGCCGGCCTACGGCACCTGATACGTGCCCTCAAGTCCCCCTCCGCCGACTCCCCCCACCACTGACCCCGTTCGGCCACAACCTCGGCCCCCGCTTCGCCGCGATGTCCTCGATCCACCCGAACGCCAGGATCGCCACCGCGATGAGCGGCCAGATCAGCAGGAACATCAGGAACGTGTCCGCCTTGTCGAGCAGGGCTGTCGCGCTGTCGCTCTCCATGAACGGCAGGTTGTACAGCTGGTCGATGATCGGGACCGTGGCCATGATGAGGAGGTTGTGCCACAGGTAGATCGTGACGGCGCGGTTGTTGGAGAGGGTCACCAGCTTGTCCCAGCGGGCCAGGCGGCCGGGCAACTCCTGCCAGGACGGGGCGTATTGGAGCAGGATCACCACGATCCCGAAGGACCATGCCGCCTGCGCCAACGGGATGTCGTTCAGGTCCCAGCCGTCCGGGCCCAGATGACCCGACGCCCACCACAGACCGAAGCCCATGATGACGGTCGCGCCCGACACCGCGAGATAGCGCGGGACTTGCTTCAACACGCCCTCGTGGTGGGCGAAGCCCAGGACCCAACAGCCGCCGTACACCGCGAAGTCCGACAGCGCGTTGCCCGTCTCACCTGGGATCGTCACAACACCCGTGCCTACGACCGCCGTCAGCAGCAGAGGCGCCAGCAGCGTCGCCCACGGAACCCTGCGGAACGCCCACAGCAGCAGCGGTGACGCGATCACGAACCACAGATACGCCCGCAGGTACCAGAGCGGTCCCGCCGCCTGGTCCGCCCACGTGCTCTCCAACAGGCCCGATTCGGAGCCCAGATGCTCGGGGTACGGCGGTGCGCCGAACGGCACGAGGTAGTCGAGCACCTTCGCCGCACCCCACCAAGTGCCGCCCAGGTCAGGGTCCTTGAGGGGATTCCAGCCGCTCGCGAACATCATCACGAGCACCACCGCGCTGAACGCCCAGAGCGGGGGCAGCAGTCGCCGTAGCCGACCCTTGATCACCCCCAGCGCGGGACGGTTCAGCGAGCGGGCCATCAGGGAACCCGCCAGCGCGAACATCACGCCCATGGAAGGGAACAGGACCGACAGCCAGGCCCAGCCGAAGAGGTGGTAGACAACCACCCGGACCAGCGCGATCGAGCGGAGGAGGTCGAGGTAGCGGTCCCGGCCGCCGCCGCCCGCCTTGGCCTTCGCCTTTGTCGGATCCGGCGCCAACTCCGGTTCCTGCTGCCGCTGTTGGGGAATCCCGTAGGCCGGCGTCGAGTCGGGATCGGACCCGGAGCCCTGGTTCGTCCCCGTCGTGTATCCGTGCGTCATGCGACCGGCCTCCGATCGTCACTGCCACTGCGGCTGCGCTGGGTCGGTACCGGACCGCCGGGTGCCTCCACAACTCCCGTGCGCCGCAGCTTCTGCCAGCGCAGGCGGCCTCCGGTGAGCGCGGTGATCCAGGACTGGAGCAGTACGACGTACATGAGTTGGCGGTAGAGGATCTGCTGGAGCGGCAGCGAGACGAGGTGGGTCATGCGTTCACGGTCCAGGCGGAAGGCGTACGCCGCGCAGAACGCCTGGACGGCGAGGACGCCCAGCCAGGCCAGGAACGTCTTCTCCGTCGGGCCGAACACCAGGCCGTAGAGCAGGAACACGTCGATCAGCGGGGCCAGGATGGGCGCCACGACCATGAACAGGGCCACCAGTGGCAGACCGACCCTGCCGAAGCGGCCGGACGGGCCGCGGTCGAGCAGCGCGCCCCGGTGTTTCCAGATCGCCTGCATCGTGCCGTACGACCACCGGTAGCGCTGGGACCACAACTGCTGGACCGTCTCCGGGGCCTCCGTCCAGGCGCGGGCCCGCTCGGCGTAGACGACGCGCCAGCCGTCGCGGTGCATCGCCATCGTGATGTCGGTGTCCTCGGCGAGGGTGTCGTCGCTCATGCCGCCGACCCGCTCCAGCGCGCTTCTCCTGAAGGCCCCCACGGCGCCCGGGATCGTCGGCATGCAGCGGAGGACGTCGTACATCCGGCGGTCGAGGTTGAAGCCCATCACGTACTCGATGTGCTGCCAGGCGCCGATCAGCGAATCCCGGTTGCCCACCTTCGCGTTGCCCGCCACCGCGCCGACGCGCGGGTCGCCGAAGGGCTGGACCAGCTCCCGTACGGTGGCCGGTTCGAAGACCGTGTCGCCGTCCATCATGACGACGAGGTCGTGACTGGCGTTCGCCAGGCCGCGGTTGAGGGCGGCCGGTTTGCCCGCGTTGTGCTGGCGTACGACCCGGACGTTCGGGAGGTCCATCGCCTCCACGATTCTCGCCGTGCCGTCCGCCGAGCCGTCGTCGACGACGATCACCTCGACGGGATGCTCGCTCGCCATCAGTGAACGGACCGTGTTCTCAATGCACTTGGCCTCGTTGTACGCCGGGACGAGGACCGTGACCTGTTCGGTGACCGGCGGGCCCCAGGCGAAGTCCTTGCGGCGGACCCGGCGGGCGTGGATCACGGAGAGCAGGAGCATCAGCGCGAAGCGGGCGATGACGAGGGACCCGGTGATCGCGAGTCCGACCACCAGGATGTCGGTGATGTTGTCCGAGGCCTGGACCAGGAAGATCCACGTCTTGCCCTTCCACAGGTTCACGCCGGTCACCGGGGTGAGCGCGCTGGGCGCGCCGAGGGCCTCGGTGAGGTTGTCGAACGTGTAGCCCTTGGCCCGCATCTCCGGCAGGAACTTGTCGAGCGCCTGCACGGTCTGGTGGCGGTCGCCGCCCGAGTCGTGCATGAGGACGATCGCGCCCTTGCCGTCGCGCGGGGTGGCATTGCTGATGATCTTCGCGACGCCGGGCTTCTGCCAGTCCTCGCTGTCCGTGTTGTTGACGGCGGTGATGTAGCCGCGCGTGCCGATGTACTCGGTCACCGGCCAGGACAGGTTGTCCATCGCGTCGGCGGAGGACGAGTACGGCGGCCGGAACAGCGACGTGCGGATACCGGCCGCGCCGGTGATCGCGAGCTGGGTCTGCGACAGCTCCCAGTCGATGCGCTTCTTGGACTGGAAGGAGAGGTCGGGGTGGCTGAAGGTGTGCACGCCGACCTCGTTGCCCTCGTCCACGATGCGTTTGACCAGGTCCGGGTAGCGCGAGGTCATGGTGCCGGTGACGAAGAAGACGCCGTGCGCGTGATGCTTCTTGAGCACGTCCAGGACCTTGGGGGTCCAGGTCGGGTCGGGGCCGTCGTCGAAGGTGAGGACGATGTCGTGGTCCGGCACGTCCAGACTCGTCGTACGGCCGCTGCGGGTGTCGATGACCGGGCCGCCGTCGAGGATCTTGTCCGGCACCTTGTTCGTCGCGGCCTCGGGGCGGATGCGGTGGTCGGCGAGGATCTCGCTGTGCACATAGCCGCGCAGCATCAGCATCGCCAGCATCGCGACAAGGAGCAGCATCGGCAGCAGGAACCGCATGGAGAGGCGGCGCCGCCGGGAGCCGCGTGCCGCTTTGGGCATGCCTCCGTGACGGCCGCCCGGGGCCGTGTTCGTGGCTGCGGGGCGGCGGTTGTGCGATGCCATCAGACGATGTGCTCCGGGGTCGTGGACGGGGCCGGTGCCGGTGCCGGTTCGGAGGACGCGGCCGGCCCCTGTGCCACGGGCGACGGCGTGTTCGGGGCGTCGGCGACCGTGCCGGTGCCCGCCGTCGGGGTCGGGGTGGGCGTGGGCTCCGCCGGGGCGCTCGTACCGCCCGTCGGTGTGCTCGGGCCGGACGACGGGGTGTCCTGCGGATGCGAGGGCTGTACGACGGGATTGCTCACGGTCCCGCCGACCGGCGCCGACGATGTCTTGCTCGCGGACGGCTTGGGAGACGCGGACGTGGTCGCCTTGCTGCCAGGGGCCTTGGACGCGCCGGTCGCGCTCGCGCTCGCGCCCGGCGACGGTGTCGTACCGTCGCTCGCCGTCGGGATGTTCCCCGGCGCCACGCTGCCGCCGCCACCGGACGGCCGGCCCGACTCGGCGGGCAGCGGCGAGGTGTCGACCTTGCTCGCGGGCGGGTCGTCCTTCTGCCCCGGCACCGGGAGCCACGGCGCGTCGGAGCTGCCGGACAGCAGCGTGGCGACGATGACGACGGCGTACACCGCGCAGGCGATGCCGACGGCCATGCCGATCCGGCGGTACCTACGGCTGCGGCGGCCGGACTCGTCGACGAAGACGGGCCCGTCCGATCCGTCATGACCGGCGCCCTTCGCGCCCGGATCGTCCAACTCCTCGGCGGGGCCGTCGAGTTGGACGGTCACCTCGTCGGGGTCGTTCGCCGCGGGCACGCCCCAGGGATCGGCCAGGGCGCCGGAAGGCCCGATGGGCGAACCGATGGGCGGACCGGTGAGCGACCCTGCCGGTCCCTTGCGTACTCCCTTGGGCACGACGGGCCAGGACGCCCCCGGCGGTCCGGACGGCTCGGACGACTCGGTCCGTATACGGCCGCCATGACTGCCATGACTGCCATGACTGCCATGAGTCCCATGACTGCCGTGGCCGGCATGACTGGCGCGACCACCGTGCCGGCCAGGCCGGCCGCCCTCCAGGATCTCCGATCCCCCGGCCGCTCCGGTCACTCCGACCGTTCCGGCTCCTCCGACCGCTCCGGTCTCCGGGAACGCCTGGGCCTCTCCGCCTACGACCGGTACGTCTCTGGTCGCGGATGCAGCCTGGGGCCATTCCGGTTGGGCGTCTTCTCGCCACTTATCCACGCGCACGCACATCCCCCCACGGAACTGTTCCGGGCGCGCAGACGACCCTGAGCACACGCCGTCGAACCGGGCCCCCACCCGGTCCACGCGCCCCCCTTACCACACCGTGCTCAGGTCCCCGAAGGTAGCGCAACGGGACGTCACATGTACTGGGATGCGTATTTTCTACGTCTTTAGCATGTCCACGTCCATGGCTGGAATCCACCCATCGGCGGGCCGACGCAACCACCCCTCGGCACTGCCGATCTCCACCGAGGCCCGTCGAAGCGCGTCGAATCCGGGGTGCACCAGGCCCTTTCGCCACACGAGCGACACGGGAGACAAGGGCACCGGCTTCACCAGGGGCCGCAACACCGTCCGACGCATGGCCGGAAAGTCCACTACAGCAAGAATCGGGTTCCGCGTCCGACCCATCACCCGTTCGAATTCCTCCTCCCCTACGGCCATCGGTGCGGGCGCCGCAACCTCGATGTCACGCCCCTCGAACAAACGCCGCGCGAGATCCGTCCACTCCGGAGTACGCGGATTCCCGGCCCCCGCGTACACGGCCTCCCCCTTGAGCGCGTCCACCGGCACCTCCGCGAGCGACGCCAGGCGGTGGTCCTCGGGCAGTACGACCGCCATCGGCTCGTACCGCACGAGTTGATGGTCGAGCCCGGCCCGCAAGACCGGATCGAGCCCGGCGAACCGCCCGAACGACACGTCGAGCCGACCCGCCAGCAACTCCCCCGCGGCGCCCGTCAGTCCGCTCTCGTAGCGGGCCATCAGCTCCTGTTCCGGGGCGAGTTCGCGGGCCCGGTGCAGCACCCGGCGTCCGGTGCCCAGCCCCGGCGAGTTCAGATCCACGAGCAGGGGCCGGGCCTGCCGGAACGCGGCGAGCAACTCGTCCTGCGCGGCGAGCACTTGCCGGGCATACGGCACCAGCCGCGCACCGTCCGCCGTCAGCGTCACCTGCCGGGTGGTCCGCACGAACAGCTCGGTCCCCAACTCCCGCTCCAGGCGGCGCACATCACGACTCAGCGCCTGCTGAGCGACGTACAGGCGGGTGGCGGCACGGGTGAAGTGCAGTTCCTCGGCGACGACGAGAAAGGCGCGGAGGAGTCGGGGGTCCACGTGGGCCGGTATCCAGGGCATCCGGCGAACTTACAACGCAGGTGCGTGAATCGGCGCGGAAGAGGTGTTGGACCCCTTGATCGTCCGGGGGTGACGGTGGGAGACATGTACCGCCACCTCTTCTCCCTCCCCGGCACCCGCGCGTTCACCGCCGGGAACCTGATCGCCCGCCTCCCCGCGGGCATGTTCAGCGTGAGCGCGGTCGTGATGATCGCCGGTTCACGGGGCTCGTACGCCCTCGCCGGCGCTGTCACCGCGACCGGCCTCGCGGCGACAGCGCTCGCCGGCCCGTGGCTCGCGCGCCTGACCGACCGCCACGGCCAGTCCCGAACGGCCGTACCGGCAACGGCGATTGCGGTCCTCGGCTCGGTGGCCCTCCTCCTCTGCGTGCGCTACGGCGCCCCCGACTGGACCCTGTTCGCCGCGTACGCGGCCACCGCGACGACCCCCAACACCGGCGGCATGTCCCGCGCCCGCTGGGCCCACCTCCTCGCCGGCGACACCGAGGCCCTGCACACCGCGAACTCCTTCGAGCAGGCGGCCGACGAACTGTGCTTCATGCTGGGCCCGGCTCTGGCGGCGTTCCTGTGCGGCACGTTCTTCCCGGAGGCGGGGACGTTGACCGGGGCGGCGCTGCTGCTCACCGGCATCCTGATCTTCACGGCACAGCGCTCGACGGAGCCGCCGCCGAGCCCGACCCCGAGGGGCGGTCCGCCCTTGCGCGTGCCCGGCATCCCTCCCCTTCTCGCCGGTTTCGTGGCGACGGGCGGGGTCTTCGGTTCGATGGAGGTCGCCACGCTCGCGTACGCGAACGCGACGGGTCACCGTGCGGTGGGCGGTGCGGTGTTGGCACTCCAGGCGGCCGGCTCGTGCGCGGCGGGCCTGCTGTACGGGAGGCTGAAACCGACGGGGACGCCGGAACTCCGGCTGCGGTGGTGCCTGTTGGCGATGACGGCTCTGATGACTCTGCCGCTGCTTGCCGCGAGCACACTCGGTTCCCTCCTCGCACTGGCGGTTGCCCTGCTGGTTGCAGGCATGGCAACGGCTCCGACGATGGTCACCGCCATGACCCTGGTCCAACACCGTACGCCCGAGGGCAGGTTGAACGAGGGCATGAGCCTCGCGGTGACAGGCCTGCTGATGGGCATCGCGTGCGGGTCGGCGGCGGGCGGCTGGACAGCGGACCACACGTCCCCGACGGCCGGCTTCGCAGTACCGGTCGTGGCGGCCGCAACGGCGCTACTGACAGCGGTGCCGAGCAGGTCGGCCTCACGGATCAGGGGAAGACCCCGTCGTCCGCTCTAACCTCGCACGCTCTTGGTCAGGTACATGGACGACACGTCATAGCCGTGGCGTCGATGGCCGAACCGGCGGTGCCCGCGGCCTGGCGCGGATCCGGACCGATCCACGCGTTTCCCACGACCTCGCCCGAACCGTTCTCCGCCACCACGAGATGGTGACCGGCCGTGTCGAGCCCGTCCGGGAGAAACTGGGCTGTGCCCTGCCGGGTCCGCTCCCACGCCGGCTCCTGGGGCATGAACCTGCCGAGCTCACGGACCGTCTCGGCTTCACGGTGCTCGGTCGCCGCGTCGTACTCCGACGGCGTCATTTTCCGCAAGGCCACCTTCTGCGCGTCCATACCGCCCCATTCAACCGGTCACGGACGCCGGCGACACCGAGTTCCCGGACGCGGCCCGCGCGACCTGATCCCTCTATCGAATCGCTTGCGCCAATCTCCGCCTAACCCATTGACGCACCAGCACCGCCTACATACGTTCCTTCATCGAAGCGCTTCGACACCCATCCGACTCCCCCGGAGGCCCTGGATGTTGACGACCCGAAGGCGAACGATGACGGCCGCAGTGATCGTGACGGGAGCCCTGCTGCTCACGTCCTGCGGCAGTTCGGACAGTGGTAGTTCAGACGGCAAGACCCTGAAGCTCTGGCACTACGAGGGCCCCGACAGTGCGATGGGCGTGGCCTGGAACGAGGCCATCAAGGAGTTCGAGGCCCAACATCCGGGCGTCAAGGTGAAGTTCGAGGAGAAGGGCTTCGAGCAGATCCAGAAGACGGCCCCGATGGTCCTCAACTCCTCGGACGCGCCGGACGTCATGGAGTACAACAAGGGCAACGCGACCGCCGGCCTGCTCTCCAAGCAAGGCCTGCTGACCGACCTCACCGCCGAAGCGAAGGCGCGCGGCTGGGACAAGAAGATCCCCGCGAGCGTCGGCGCCACGGACCTGTACGACACCAACGGAGTGATGGGCTCCGGCAAGTGGTACGGCGTGACCGACTACGGCGAGTACACGATGGTCTACTACAACAAGGACCTCTTCAAGAAGTACAAGATCGCCGAGCCGAAGACGTTCGACGAACTCACCGCCGCCATGGACCAGTTCGCGGCGAAGGGCGTCACCCCGCTCGCCAACGCGGGCGCCGAGTACCCGGCCCAGCAGTACCTCTACCAGCTCGCGCTGTCGAAGGCCGACCGCACCTGGGTCGACAAGTACGAGCTGTACAAGGGCAAGACGGACTTCCACGACCCGGCCTGGACGTACGCGGCGACCACCTTCGCCGACTGGGTGAAGAAGGGCTACATCGCCAAGACCTCCAGCTCCACCAAGGCCGAGGACGCCGGTGTCTCCTGGATCCAGGGCAAGGCGCCGATCCTGTTCTCCGGCAGCTGGTGGTACGGCCGCTTCCAGACGGAGGCCAAGTTCGACTGGGACACGACCCTGTGGCCCGGCTCGAACCTCACCCTCGGCTCCGGCGGCAACATCTGGGTCGTCCCCAAGGGCGCCAAGAACAAACAACTCGCCTACGACTTCATCGACATCACCCTGTCGAAGAAGATCCAGAACCTGATGGGCAACAAGGGCGGCATCCCGGTCGCGGCCGACACCTCCGCGATCACCGACCCCAAGTCCAAGGAACTCATCGCCAACTTCAACACCCTCACGGCCCGTGACGGCCTCGCCTTCTACCCGGACTGGCCGGTCCCCGGCTTCTACGACGTCCTTGTCTCCGAGACCCAGAAGCTGATCACCAGCAGCGAGAAACCGGACGCCTATCTCAGCAACCTGCAGAAGGCGTACGACAAGGGCGTTCCGTCGACATGACGGTCACCGTCGAGAAGGGCGCGCGGGCCGACGGCAGGCACCACACCACCGGCCCGCACCGCCCTCGCCCGCGAAACTCGTACGCCCTGTTCCTGCTCCCCGGCGCCCTGGCCGCCCTCGCCGTGATCGTCGTCCCGTTCCTGATGAACACGGCCGTGAGCTTCACGAGTTGGCAGGGCGTAGGCGACCCCAAGTGGACCGGGCTCGCCAACTACCGTGACCTGCTGGACGATTCGGAGTTCTGGGCGTCCTTCCGGCACAGCCTGTTCATGGTCGTGGCGATGGCGGCCGTACCGACGATCGTCGGACTCGTCCTCGCCGCCGCCCTGTTCGACTACATCGGCAAGCACTTCGGCACCCGTATCGCCTCGATCCTCCGCGCCTGCTTCTACCTCCCGCAGGTGCTCCCGATCGCGGTCGCCGGCATCGTCTGGAGCTGGATCCTCGCCCCCGACAACGGCTCCCTCAACACCCTGCTGAAGACAGTCGGGTTGGGCTCCTGGCAGCAGGACTGGCTCGGCGACCCCGACATCGCGCTCTACAGCGTCATGGGCGTCATGGTCTGGGTCCAACTCGGCTTCCCGCTCGTGGTGTTCATGGCCGGGCTGCAACGTGTCGACCCCCAGCTGTACGAGGCCGCCGAGCTGGACGGCGCCGGCTGGTGGCGCCGCTTCTGGCACATCACGCTGCCGCAGATCCGCCCCGAGATCTACGTCGTCCTCACCTGGTGCACGATCGCCGCGCTCAAGGTGTTCGGCGCGGTGTACGTGCTCACGAAAGGCGGACCCGGCGGCGCGACCGACGTGCCCTCCTACTTCTCCTTCACCACGTTCTTCGAGAAGACCCAGGTCGGCTACGGCGCCGCGATCTCCACGGTCTTGACCGTGATCATCCTGGTGCTCTCCCTCGCCTTCCTGAAACTCCAGACCCGCGCGGAGGAAGGTGACCGCGCATGACGACCGCCCTGCGCCGCTACCCGGTGCTCATCGCCCTCTGTATCGCCGCCCTCTTCATGGTCGTCCCGTTCCTGATCGTCCTGATCAACGCCGTGAAGTCACCGGCCGAGTACTCCGAACACGGCCCGCTCAGCCTCCCCAAGGGCCTCTACCTGGACGGTCTCAAGGACTTCTGGCAGCGCGTCGACTACGGCCGGAAACTCTTCAACTCGGTGCTGATCAGCGGCTCGGTGGCCGTCCTCGCCGCCGTGCTCTCCGTACTCAACTCGTACGCGATCGGCATCGGCCGTATCCGGGGCCGCACTTGGGTCCTGGCCTTCTACGTCCTCGCCAACATGCTGCCGCAGGAAGCGCTGGTCTACCCGATCTACTACCTGGGCAAGCAAGTCGGCCTGTACGACACCAGGTTGAGCGTCATCATCGTCTTCACGGTGATCCAGGCGGCGTTCGGCACGTATCTCCTCTCGTCCGTGCTCGGCCAGTTCCCCCGCGAGATCATCGAGGCGGCCCGGATCGACGGCGCCAACAAGTGGCAGGTGCTGTGGCGGATCGTGGTCCCGGTCAGCCGCCCCACGATCGGCGTCCTCCTGGTCTTCTTCTTCATCTGGACCTGGAACGAGTTCCTGCTCCCCCTGGTCATGCTGATCTCCAACGACAACCAGACCGTGTCGGTGGCCCTCGGTGTCCTCCAGGGCCAGCGTCTGATGGACGCCACGATGACCAACGCGGCCGCTCTGCTCGGTGTGTTGCCCGCCATCGTCTTCTTCCTCGTCTTCCAGCGGACCCTCACGCGCGGCATCGCCGTGGGTGCCGTCAAGTAGTAAGGGGACCCCCCACGTGAAGTTCACCGACGGCTACTGGCTGCTGCGCGAGGGCGTCACCGCCGCCCACCCGGTAGAAGTCCTCGATGTCACCGCTCCGGACGGCGCGTTGGAGATCCACGCACCGACCGTCCCCATCCGCCACCGCGGCGACCTGCTGAAGGGACCGGTCGTGACGATCAGCGCCCACGCCCCGATGCCCGACGTCATCGGCGTCACCTTCACCCACTTCGAGGGCGAACAGCCGCGCGGCCCCCAATTCGACGTCCAGAAGACCGTCCGGGGGTCTGGGGGATGTCCCCCAGAAAAGCACAGCGCCGTACACACCTCCTACGACGACGAGCACGCCACCCTCACCTCCGGGGCGCTGTCGGTCCAGGTGGCGCGCACCGGGCCCTGGCACGTCGGCTTCCTCGCGCACGGCCGGACCCTCACCAGCAGCGGCCCCAAGGGCATGGGCATCATGCGGGACGCGACCGGCGCCCACTATCTGCGCGAGCAGCTGGGGCTCCAAGTGGGCACCTCCGTCTATGGACTTGGCGAACGTTTCGGCCCGCTCGTCAAGAACGGCCAGGTCGTCGACATGTGGAACGCCGACGGCGGCACCGCGACCGAACAGGCCTACAAGAACGTCCCGTTCTACCTCACCGACGCGGGCTACGGCGTCTTCGTCGACCACCCCGGCCGGGTCTCCTTCGAGGTCGGCTCGGAGGCCGTGTCCCGGGTCCAATTCAGCGTGGAGAGCCAACAGTTGACGTACTACGTCATCTACGGCCCGACCCCCAAGGACATCCTCCGCAAGTACTCCGCCCTCACCGGCCGCCCGGCACTCCCGCCCGCCTGGTCGTTCGGCCTGTGGCTGTCGACGTCGTTCACCACCTCCTACGACGAGGAGACGGTGACGTCCTTCATCGAGGGCATGCGGGAGCGTGAACTCCCGCTGTCCGTCTTCCACTTCGACTGTTTCTGGATGCGCGAGTTCAACTGGTGCGACTTCCAGTGGGATCCGCGGGTCTTCCCCGACCCGGAGGGCATGCTCGCCCGGCTGAAGGACCGCGGGCTGCACATCTGCGTCTGGATCAACCCGTACATCGCACAGCGCTCGCCGCTCTTCGCCGAGGGCAAGGCGCTCGGGCATCTGCTGCGCCGGCCGGACGGCAGCGTCTGGCAGTGGGACCTGTGGCAGCCCGGCATGGCCCTGGTCGACTTCACCAGCCCGGCCGCCCGCGACTGGTACGCCGGAAAGCTGGAGGCGCTGCTCGCGCAGGGCGTCGACTGCTTCAAGACCGACTTCGGCGAGCGGGTACCGGTCGATGTCGCCTACGCGGACGGCGCGGACCCCGAGCGTATGCACAACTACTACACCTACCTCTACAACCGCACGGTCTTCGACGTCCTGCGCAAACACCGGGGCGAGGGCGAGGCGGTCGTCTTCGCACGCTCGGCCACAACGGGCAGCCAGAAGTACCCCGTTCACTGGGGCGGCGACTGCGAGGCGACCTACGAGTCGATGGCCGAGTCGCTGCGCGGCGGGCTCTCGCTCGGCCTGTCCGGCTTCGGCTACTGGAGCCACGACATCGGCGGCTTCGAGGGCACCCCGACCCCCGCCCTCTTCAAACGCTGGCTGGCCTTCGGCCTGTTGTCCTCCCACAGCCGCCTGCACGGCAGTTCCTCGTACCGCGTCCCGTGGCTCTTCGACGAGGAATCCGTTGACGTACTACGGCAGTTCACCCGCCTGAAGCTGAGCCTCATGCCGTATCTCTACGAGACCGCGCGCACCGCCTCCGCCGAGGGCGTGCCGATGATGCGGGCGATGGTCCTGGAGTTCCCGGACGACCCGGGGTGCGCGCATCTGGAACGGCAGTACATGCTCGGCAGCGATCTGCTGGTCGCGCCCGTCTTCAGCGACGACGGGGACGTCTCGTACTACGTCCCCGAGGGCACCTGGACCCACTACCTCACCGGCCGTACGGTCACCGGGCCGCGCTGGACGCGCGAGAAGCACGGGTTCGACAGCGTGCCGCTCCTGGTCCGGCCGGGCGCGGTGATCCCGGTGGGCGCGGTGGCCGACCGGCCCGACTACGACTTCGCCGACGGGGTGACCCTGCGGGCGTACGGCCTGGAGCGGGGCGCGCAGGTGACGGTGCCGGTCGGCGACGTGACCTTCACCGTCGTACGGGAGGGGGACACGCTCCGGGCGTCCTGCAGTGACCCGTCCGTGGCGTGGGCGCTGGCCGCCGGGGAACGGTCGAAGTCGGGCAGCGGGTTCCTGACCCTGGAGCTGGGCTGATGGTGAAGATCACTGATGTGGCCCGGCACGCCGGGGTCTCCCCCAGCACCGTGTCGTACGCGCTGAGCGGCAAGCGCCCGATCTCCGAGGAGACCCGGCAGCGCGTCGAGGCGTCCATCCGCGAGCTGGGCTACCGGCCGCACGCCGGTGCCCGCGCCCTGGCCAGCAGCCGGTCGAACGTGCTGGCCCTCGTCATCCCCTTACGGACCGGCATCCATGTCCCCGTGGTCATGCAGTTCGCGATGTCGGTGGCGACCACGGCCCGCCGCCACGACCACGACGTACTGCTGCTCACCCAGGAGGAGGGCGAGGAGGGCCTGCGGCGGGTCGCGGACTCGGCGCTCGTGGACGCGTTGATCGTGATGGACGTCCAACTGGACGACCCCCGGCTGCCGTTGCTCCGTTCCCTGGACCGGCCGTCCGTGCTGATCGGCTTCCCCGCCGAGGCCGACGGGCTGACCTGCATCGACCTCGACTTCAAGGCGGCCGGTGAGCTGTGCGTGGAACGGCTCGCGGGGCTCGGGCACCGGGTCGTCGCCCTCGTCGGGTCACCGCCCGAGGTGTACGTCCGCCGAACCGCCTTCGCCCAGCGGGTCGTTCAGGGCTTCACGGCCGCCGCGCACCGCAACGGGCTCATCTCCTGCGTCCACCCCTGCGAGCCGGCGCCCGCCGCGGCAGCCGCCGTAGCCGAACAACTGCTGTGCGAGCAGCCCGCGTTGACCGGAGTCGTCGTCCACAACGAACCGCTCCTGGAACCCCTCGTCGACGCCTTCGAGCAGCTCGGTCTGCGTGTCCCCGGCGATCTGTCGGTCACCGCGATCTGTCCCGACGAACTCGCCGAGTCCGTACGGGTCCCGGTCACCTCGGTCGCGCTGCCCGCCGCCGAACTCGGTTCCAGGGCCGTCGAGTTGCTGATGAAGAAGCTGGGCGGCAAGACCGTGCCCGACGCGACGCTGCTCGCACCCCGGCTGACGGAACGAGCGAGCACGGCACCGCGCAACGCGCCCTGACCTCACCACCGTTGGAGCAAGGCCCTACCCGAAGGAGCCGCGACATGGAAGGCAAGAGAAGAAGTCACAGAACAAGTCACAGAACAAGTCACAGAACCACGCTCGCCGTGGCGTTCGCCCTGATCGTCGGTCTGGGAGCGACGGTCCCGGCGACGGCCGACACCCCGTACCCCTTCCGCGATCCAGCTCTCTCCGTCAGCAAGCGCGTTGACGACCTGCTCGGCCGGCTGACCCTTGACGAGAAGATCTCCCTCCTCCACCAGTACGAGCCGGCGATCCCCCGCCTCGGCATCCAGTCCTTCCGCACCGGCACCGAGGCGCTGCACGGCGTGGCCTGGCTCGGCAAGGCCACCGTCTTCCCGCAGGCCGTCGGACTCGCCTCGACCTGGGACCCGGCGCTGATGGAACAGGTCGGCTCGGCGGTCGGCGACGAGGCCCGTGGTTTCCAGCAACAGCGCCCGGACGGCTGGGGGTTGAACCTCTGGGCCCCGGTGGTGAATTTGTTGCGCGACCCGCGCTGGGGCCGCAACGAGGAGGGCTACAGCGAGGACCCCGAACTGACCGGCGCCCTGTCCACGGCCTACGGCGAGGGCCTGACCGGCGGCGACCCGAACCATCTCAAGACGGCCCCCACCCTCAAGCACTACCTCGCCTACAACAACGAGGCAGACCGCGCGACGACCTCCTCCGACCTGCGCCCACGGGTGGAGAAGGAGTACGACGAGGCCGCCTTCGAACCGGCGATCGCGGCGGACGCGGCCACGGGCGTGATGACGTCGTACAACCTGGTCAACGGCCGTCCCGCCACGGTCAATCCGGACCTGAACGACGTAGTGAGGACCTGGACCGGGCAGGATCTGCTGAACGTCACCGACGCCTTCGCCCCAGGCAATCTCGTCGCTCCCCAGCAGTACTACCCCACGATCGCGGAGGGCGACGCGGCGGCGCTCAAGGCGGGCGTCGACAGCTTCACGGACAACAGCGCCGACCCCGGCCCGACGACTTCCGCGATCAACTCGGCACTGCAGCAGGGCCTGTTGAAGGTGTCGGACATCGACAGGGCGGTGTCGGACATCCTCTCCGTCCGCGTCCGGCTCGGTGAATTCGACCCCGGCGGCGGCAAGTACGGCTCGATCGACGCGTCGGTCATCGACAGCCCGGCGCATCGGCAACTGGCGCGCAAGGCGGCGGCCGAGGGGACGGTACTGCTCAAAAAAAGTGTGTCACTTCCGCTGAAAGCGACACAGAAAAACGTGGCAGTGGTCGGCCCCCTCGCCGACACGCTCTACACCGACTGGTACTCGGGCACACTCCCCTACTCCGTCACGCCCGCGCAGGGCATCGCCTCGAAACTCGGCACGCCAGTGGCCACCAGCGAGGGAGTCGACCGCATCGCGCTGCGCGACACGGCGACCGGCAAGTACGTCACGGCCGGCACCGGCGACACGGGCGCCCCCTTGCAGGAGACCACCAACACCCCAACGACCACAGCCCAGTTCGACGCCTTCGACTGGGGCTCGGGCATCGTCACCCTGCGCTCGGCCGCCAACGGCAGGTACGTCGGCTACAACTGGTCGAACTTCGTCAACGACCAGACCCAGCCCAACGGTTGGTACGTCCAGCAGCAGTTCAAGCTGGAACAGCAGGACGACGGAACGTACTTGCTGAGATACGCGGGCTACGAGACGGCCGAGTCCTGGTGGTCGAACCCGGTCTACCTCGGCCCGACCGACGCCAACGGCACCCTGGGCCTAGTACCCAAGGACCAGGCGGCGCACTACACGAAGGACGTGGTCCGCAACGGCATCGATGACGCCGTGGCCGCGGTGAAGGGCAAGGACACAGCGGTCGTCGTCATCGGCTCGATGCCGTCGATCAACGGCCGCGAGGCCCACGACCGCACGGACATGTCCCTGGCCCCCTCCCAGGAAGCCCTGGTCAAGGCGGTGCACCAGGCCAACCCGAAGACGGTCGTGATCGTCGAGAACAGCTATCCCACCACGCTGGGTGCTGTGCAGAAGGAAGTCCCGGCCCTCCTCTGGACCTCCCACGCCGGCCAGGAGACGGGCAACGCCCTCGCCGACGTCCTCTACGGCGACGTCAACCCGTCCGGCCGCCTCACCCAGACCTGGTACCGCTCGGACGCCGACCTCCCGTCGATCCTCGACTACGACATCATCAAGTCCGACCGCACCTACCAGTACTTCCAGGGCACACCCCTCTACCCCTTCGGCTACGGCCTCTCGTACACGACCTTCCACTACGGCACCCTGAAACCCGTCGCCGGCGGCTACGAGGTCCCGGTCACGAACACCGGCACACGAGCGGGCGACGAAGTCGTGCAGCTCTACACGCACCAGCGCACGTCCCGCGACAAGGAACCCCTGAAACAGCTGAAGGCCTTCCAGCGGGTGTCCCTCAAACCCGGCGAGACGAAAACGGTCCACCTGAAGCTCCGGCAGCGGGACCTGGCCCACTGGGACGTCACGCGCTCGAAATGGGTCGTGGAATCCGGCACGTACGACGTCATGGCCGGAGCCTCTTCCGCCGACATCCGCACCCGTACGACCTGGCAGGTCCACGGGGAGACCATCCCGCCCCGGAACCTGTCCCGAACGACCCGCGCCGAGAACTTCGACGACTACTCCGCCGTCCATCTCGTCGACGAGTCCAAGGCGAGCGGCACGGCGGTGGGCGCGGCGGCGGACGGCGCGTGGCTGAAGTTCGCGGACACCCAACTGGGCGCGGGGGCAACGAAGTTCACGGCCCGGGTGGCGGGTACGGCCGCCGGCACGCTCAAGGTCAGGCTGGGTTCCCCGACGGGAAAGCTCCTGGGGACGGTTCACACGGCGGCGACTCCATCGCCGTACGACTACCAGACAGTGACCGCGGAACTCTCGGGTGCGGCGAAAGGCCGTACGGACGTCTATCTGATCCTGAGCAACGGCCTGCGTATGTCAACCTTTGCTGTCAAGTGACAGGAAAAGCCCCTCACTGCCGAAACAGTGAGGGGCTTTACCGCTGTGCTCAATTACAAACATGGGATGAGTGGAGATGGCGGGAATCGAACCCGCGTCCACCGGTGCTGAAACAGGGCTTCTCCGTGTGCAGTTCGCTGTGATTTTCTCGGCCCCGGTGATCACGCGAACAAGTCGCCGACGGGCCCAGTCACTGTTTGATTTCCCATCGAACCCCGTGACCGGGCTCGATGGTTTAGTCCCCTAGATTATGCCAGGATCCGGGTCGGGAACACTCCCGGGCTGACACCCGTTAAGGGCCTTCACTCACTGCTTATTAGGCAGCGAGGGCGAAGGCGCGGGAATCGCTGTTGGAATTGGCGATTATTGGTTGCGACATATGGTTAACGAGATCATTGCCGCTTCCTCGACACGCTTCCCCTGCTTCGACATCCGCTGTCGAAACCGATCATCCCCATGTTGTTTTTTCAATCTACTGCTGCGCCCGCTGTGGGGTGCAGTAGCCATCGTACGTGACCAACGCACGCCGATGCCACCGTATTCCTCGTGGCTACTCGCCGCGCTGCTTGCGCTTCGCCGCCGCGATCGCGCGGTCCGACTCCCGGCGGTCCTGCTTCTCGCGCAGGGTCTGCCGCTTGTCGTACTCCTTCTTGCCGCGGGCGAGGGCGATCTCGGCCTTCGCCCGGCCGTCCTTGAAGTACAGGGCGAGGGGCACGATCGTGTGACCCGTCTCCTGGGTCTTGGACTCCAGCTTGTCGATCTCCTCGCGGTGCAGCAGCAGCTTGCGCTTGCGGCGCACGGAGTGGTTGGTCCAGGTGCCCTGGTGGTACTCGGGGATGTGGGCGTTGTGCAGCCACGCCTCGCCCCCGTCGATCTGGACGAAGCCGTCGGCCAGCGAGGTCCGACCCTCACGCAGCGACTTGACCTCGGTGCCGGAGAGGACGATCCCGGCCTCGTAGGTGTCGATGATCGCGTAGTCGTGCCGGGCCTTCTTGTTCTGGGCGACGATCTTGCGCTTGCCGCCCTTCTCGCCGTCCCTGGCCTTGCCGACGGTCCCGCCGCCCTGCTTGGGCTGGGACTCCTTGGGTACGTACATTCCCTTGCTCATAGTGCTCCCCATTTTCGCACCACAAGGGGGCCGGAGGGAAAGGTGATTACGAACGGCGCCGGCAGACGGCTACGAAGCGTCCCCGAGCCCGCTCAACACCGTCTCCGCCCGCTCTACGGCGGCCTGCCCCTGTGCGGTGACATCGAGGTCTGGGGTGATGCCCCGGCCGTCGACGGTGTGGCCGGAGGGGGTGCGGTAGTGGCCGACGGTGAGCTCGGCGACGACGCCGTCCGGGAGTCGGCTCGGCATCTGGACCGAGCCCTTGCCGAAGGTCCTGGAGCCCACGACGACCGCGCGACCGCGGTCCTGGAGGGCGCCGGTGAGCATCTCGGCCGCGCTCATCGTGCCGCCGTCGACGAGCGCGACCAAGGGTCTGGTGGTGTCGCCGCCGGTGGCCGCGTGCAGGACCTGCTGCTCGCCGTCGACGTCGTACGTCGCGACGAGGCCGCCGTCGAGGAAGGCGGAGGCGGTGGTGACGGCCTCGGCGACCAGGCCGCCGGAGTTGCCGCGCAGGTCGAGGATGAACCCGGAGTCGGCGGGGGCCTGGCGGACGGCGGTGCGGACGATGTCGCCGACGCCCTTGGTGAACGCGGCGATCCTGATGACGGTGACCTCGCCGGCCGGCCTGGTGACGGTCACGGAGTCGGTGGAGAGGCGGGCGCGCCGTACGGTCTCGCTCCACGCGTGCGTGCCGCGCTCCAGGCCGAGGGTGACGGTGGTGCCGGCGGCGGCCTCCTGGGCATCACCGCGGAGTAGGGCCACGACCTCGGTGACGGGCTGTCCGTCGACGTTCTCGCCGTCGATCGTGTGCAGCCGGTCGCCCTTGCGGACCCCGGCGGTGGCCGCGGGCGACCCGGACTGCACCTTGGTCACCTCGATCCGGCCGTCTCGCTCCCGGCGGGCCCAGAGCCCGACGCCGGTGTACTGGCCGTCGAGGGCCTCCTCGAACTCCTCGTACTCCCCCTGGGAGTACACGGCACCCCAGCGGTCCCCGCTGCGGCTGACGGCGCGCTCGGCGGCCTCCATGGGCGACTTGCCGTCGGCCTTGGCCTCGGCGGCGGCCTTCGCGACGTCCTCGGTACGGCCGATGGATGCCGAACGGGCCGTACCGGACGCCGATTTGCGGTCCGGCCGGGCGGGTTCCTCGAACGACCCGGTCGCCGCACCGGCGACGAGCACGCTCGCGAACACCAATGTCAGGGCGGCCCCGCGGCGGATGCGGCGGGGCTGACAGAACAGGTCGCGGCCTGACATGGCGGTGAGTCTAGGACAACGGGAAGGGCCGCACGGGCGGTTGCCCGTACGGCCCTCTTGGCATGCGTCACACCTTGAGGTACTTGCGCAGCGCGAAAAACGCTGCCAGCGCAGGCATCAGGAGGCTCGTCGCGAGGATGAGCGGGAGCTTGGTGAGGACGGCGTCCCAGCCGATGAAGTTGATCAGATTGAGTTTGTGGGACAGGTCCAGGCCGTGGTCGATGATGAAGTACCGGCCGATCACCAGGAATCCGCAGGCGACCGTGCCGCCGATGAGCCCGGCGACCGCGGCCTCCATGATGAACGGGGCCTGGATGTAGAAGCCGGACGCGCCGACCAGCCGCATGATGCCGGTCTCACGGCGACGGCTGAACGCCGAGACGCGCACCGTGTTGACGATCAGCATCAGGGCGACGACGAGCATGAGCGCCATGACCGCGCGGGCGGCCCAGTTCATGCCGTTCAGGAGGCCGAAGAGGTTGTCCAGGATGCCCTTCTGGTCCTGCACCGACTGGACGCCGTCACGGCCGTCGAAGGCGGTCGCGATGACCTGGTACTTCTGCGGGTCCTTCAGCTTGATGCGGTACGACTCCTGCATCTGGTCCGGCGTCAGCGAACTGGCCAGCGGGGAGTCGCCGAACTGCTGCTTGTAGTGCTTGTACGCCTCGTCCTGCGACTCGTACGTGACCTTCTGGACGACCGACATCTTGCCGAGGTCGGACTTGATCTGCGCCTTCTGGTCGTCGGTCACCGCGCCCTTGGCGCAGTTGGGGTCGGACTCGGCGTCGCTCTTGTTGCAGAGGAAGATCGAGACGTTGACCTTGTCGTACCAGTAGCCCTTCATGGTGGTGACCTGGTCGCTCATCAGGAGCGAGCCGCCGAACAGGGCCAGGGACAGGGCTACGGAGACGACGACCGCGAAGGTCATCGTCAGGTTGCGGCGGAGACCGACACCGATCTCGGACAGTACGAACTGGGCGCGCATGGCGGCTTCTTCAGGCCTTTCCGTGGACGGACATCAGACGGCGGTCGAACGGCGGTCAGTGCTGGTAGCCGTAGACGCCACGCGCCTGGTCACGGACGAGGCGGCCGCCCTCCAGCTCGATGACGCGCTTGCGCATCTGGTCCACGATGTTCTGGTCGTGCGTCGCCATCACCACGGTGGTGCCCGTCCGGTTGATCCGGTCGAGCAGCTTCATGATGCCGACGGAGGTCTGCGGGTCGAGGTTGCCGGTGGGCTCGTCCGCGATGAGGAGCTTGGGCCGGTTCACGAAGGCTCTCGCGATGGCCACGCGCTGCTGCTCACCACCGGACAGTTCACCGGGCCTGCGGTCCTCCTTGCCGCCGAGGCCGACGAGGTCGAGCACCTGGGGCACGGACTTGCGGATCTCGCCCTTGGACTTGCCGATGACCTCCTGCGCGAAGGCCACGTTCTCGGCGACCGTCTTGTTGGGCAGCAGGCGGAAGTCCTGGAAGACGGTACCCAGCTGGCGGCGCATCTGCGGCACCTTCCAGTTGGAGATGCGGGCGAGGTCCTTGCCCAGCACGTGCACCTGGCCCTGGCTGCACCGCTCCTCGCGGAGGACCAGCCTCAGGAAGGTGGACTTTCCGGAGCCGGAGGACCCCACCAGGAACACGAACTCGCCCTTCTCCACTTCCAGGGAGACGTCCCTGAGAGCGGGGCGGGTCTGCTTGGGGTAGACCTTGGAGACACTGTCGAATCGGATCACGGGAGCACCACGGGTAGCCGGGGGTAGGTGAGCGTGACCATACGCGACCCGGGTGTGCCCGCGCAGTCGCCCTCCGGGGTTGTGCGAGGCTTGCACGTTTTGTCGCGGATTTGAAGGGCTGGAACGCACAAGGTCGGGGCAGGATAAGGCGAGCCGCGCCGAATCCCGCGGAACCTGGCACAGTGGAGGGGGAACGTTCTAGTTTCCCGAGGCGTTGTGTCTGTGGAAGCCGGTGCAAGGAGGGCGAGCGCATGACGTACGACCGGTTGGTGTGCGCGAACTGCGCGGCGCCCGTGAACGAGGGCCGCTGTCCCGTCTGCCGCGCGAACCGCGAGCGGCTGCAGCAGGAGAACCCGTGGGGCAATCTCAACCCCATGGCGTTGATCGCCCTGCTCGCGGTGCTGATCGCGGCGCTGGCGCTGGTGGCGCACCAGACCGCGTAGGCGGCCTGGACGAGGACACGCAGAAGGGCCCGGAGCGACAAGCTCCGGGCCCTTCGTCGTACGACGTGCGTACGGTCCGTGCGAGGACGGCTACCGTCAGGCAGCCGCACCGCCGCGGCCGCTCGCGAGACGCGGGAGCACGCGGAAGCCGATGCCGCCGGCGATCATCGTCGCGGCGCCGATCAGCAGGAACGCGGTCTGGCCCGCGCCGGTCTCGGCCAGCTCGTCACCGCTGCCCTGGGCCGAGGTGTCGGAACCGGTGTCGGTGAGGGCGGAGGTGCCGGCCTCCTGGGCGGAGGAGCCGCCGTCGGGGTCGGTGTTGTTGCCACCGGTGGAGCCGGAGCCGCTGGTGCTGCCGTCCGACGGGCTGTCGGTCGTCGGCTCGTCCGTCGGCTCGGTGGGGTTGTCCGTGGGCTCGGTCGGCTCGTCGGTGGGAGGCGTCGAGACGGGCGTGGACGTCGGGGTGGCCGGCGGCGTGCTGTCCGGGATGGTCGGGACGCCCGTGTCGGTCGGGGTCGCGGGCGGAGTCGTGTCGTCGAGGTTGACGTTCACGGAGATCCCGCTGTCGTCCGCGCTCGCGGTGAGGTCGAGCGCCGATGCGGCACCCGCGGCGGTCAGCGAGGCGCCGGCGGCGATGATCGCGCCCGCCGCTATGCGCGCGACACGGATCCGCGTCTTCTTCGTCATTAGGTTGCTACCCCCATGTAGCTCGTCGTCAGTGGTGCGTCGGTGTCCGGGGCCGTGATCGACAGGGGTAGCGGCTGGCGAAAGCTCGGCTCCCCCGGTTCACATGCGCCCCAGAGACACGCATGCCACGCTTCACCCTTCCCATTTTTCACAGCAACGTCAAGGCCGTTGCGAGCGCAATGTCCAACTACGGGTTCTTTGCTGGTGGATGGAACCTGTGAGTGTGATGTAAAACCCAGACATCCGGATACACGAAAGGCAACTGCCGCCCGGTGGACGGCAGTTGCCAAGTCGACAAAGTCACTCGAAAGCGACTCTCGGAGTTACTTCTCCTGCTGCTTGCGCCAGCGAATTCCGGCCTCCAGGAAGCCGTCGATCTCGCCGTTGAACACGGCCTCAGGGTTACCGACCTCGTACTCCGTACGCAGGTCCTTGACCATCTGGTACGGGTGCAGGACGTACGAACGCATCTGGTTGCCCCAGGAGTTGCCGCCGTCGCCCTTGAGGGCGTCCATCCGGGCCTGCTCCTCCTGGCGGCGCCGCTCAAGCAGCTTGGCCTGGAGCACGTTCATCGCGCTGGCCTTGTTCTGGATCTGCGAGCGCTCGTTCTGGCAGGAGACGACGATGCCCGTGGGGAGGTGGGTGAGGCGGACCGCGGAGTCGGTGGTGTTGACGCCCTGGCCGCCGGGACCGGAGGACCGGTAGACATCCACTCGCAGCTCGGACTCGTCGATCTCGATGTGGTCGGTCTGCTCGACGACCGGCAGGATCTCGACACCGGCGAAGGAGGTCTGACGGCGCCCCTGGTTGTCGAAGGGCGAGATCCGGACAAGCCGGTGGGTGCCCTGCTCGACCGAGAGCGTGCCGTAGGCGTACGGGACGTGCACGGCGAAGGTGGTCGACTTGATGCCGGCCTCTTCGGCGTACGACGTCTCGTAGAGCTCCGTCTTGTAGCCGTGGCGCTCGGCCCAGCGCAGGTACATGCGCTGGAGCTTCTCGGTGAAGTCGGAGGCGTCGACGCCGCCGGCCTCGGCGCGGATGGTGACGACGGCCTCGCGGGAGTCGTACTCGCCGGAGAGAAGGGTGCGGACCTCCATCTCGTCCAGCGCCTTCTTGACGGCGGTCAGCTCGTTCTCCGCCTCGGCGCGGGTGTCCGGGTCGTCCTCCTCCTCGGCCATCTCGAAGAGGACCGAGAGGTCGTCGATCCGGCCGCGCAGGGCCTCGGTCTTGCGGATCTCGGCCTGGAGGTGGCTCAGCTTGCTGGTGACCTTCTGCGCCGCCTCCGGGTCGTCCCACAGGGAGGGCGCTGCCGCCTGCTCCTCAAGGACGACGACATCTGCCCTCAGCTTGTCCAGGTCCAGGACGGCCTCGATCGACTCCATGGTCGAGGAGAGGGACTTGAGCTCTTCGGAAACATCGACGACTGCCACGCCTCCAGCGTAACGGCTCCGCCAAGCGGGGTGCGCCGGGCCTGCGGCGACTGGACGTCACCGGGGGCTACGCCCCCCGGACCCCGGCCTATGCCCGCCCACCACCCGTCTCGGTCGGCCGAGAAGTGCCGAAGGCCCCCTACGGCGAAGCCGGTGCCGAGTTCTTCGTGTCCGGGGAGTTCGCGCCGGAGTCGCCCCCCGACGTCGCCGCCCACGTACCGACCCCCACCGCCGCGACCAGCACCACCGCCGCCGCCCCGAGCGTCAGCCGTCGGCGCCGGGTCGCCGCCCGGTGCCGGGCCGAGCCGGGGCGCGGGGCGCCCGCCGCGCGCGGGGCCCGTGCCGTCCCGCGCGCCCCGCCGGCCAGTTCGTCCGGCGCGGGCACCCGCATCGAGGTGTGCGTGTCCCGGTTGGAGTCGGCGGGCTTGGCGCCGGGCACCAGCGGTACGGCCCCCCGCCGGACCCGCTCGCCGCGCGCCGGCGTGGCCACCGGGGCCTCCTCCGGCTCCGCGTCCTCCTGCTCGGTGTCGGGCTCGTCGACGTCCAGCGGGGGCATCCCGGCGAGCAGCGGCAGCTGTTCACGCAGCCGGGCCGCGAGCTCGGAGGCGCGCAGCCGGGACGCCGGGGCCTTCGCCAGGCACTGGACGAGCAGCGCCCACAGCTCCTCGGGGATCCCCGGCAGCGGTACGACGGTCTCGGTGACGTGGCGTCGTAGGACCGCGCCGGGGTGGCCGCCGCCGAACGGGGTGAATCCGGCGAGGAGTTCGTAGAGGACGGTCGCCAGGGCGTAGATGTCGACGGCCGCGCGCGGGGGCAGGCCCTCGACGATCTCGGGGGCGAGGTAGTCGGGCGTGCCGATGATCTTCGTGGCGCGGGTGCGGCGCGGGGAGTCGATGAGTTTGGCGACCCCGAAGTCCGTCAGCAGGGCGGGGTGCGCGCCGCCGGGGCCGAGCGGGCCCTGCATGTCGAGGAGCACGTTCTCCGGCTTGACGTCCCGGTGCACGACGCCTGCCGCGTGGGCCGCCGCGAGTCCGTCCGCGATGTCGGCGACGATCGCGACCGCCGCCTCGGGGGCGAGCCGGCGTTCCCGGTCGAGGCGGGTGCGCAGGTCGGTGCCGCGGACCAGGTCCATGACGAGGGCGAGGTCGTTGCCGTCGACGACCAGGTCCCGTACGGACACGATGTTCGGGTGCTCCAGGCCGAGCAGGGCGGTGCGCTCCTGCACGAAGCGGCCGACGAGCTCCTGGTCGGACGCGAGGTCCTCGCGCAGCAGCTTGACGGCGACGGGCCCCTCGGGACCCTCGCCCAGCCACACCGTGCCGGCGCTGCCCCGCCCCAGGATCTGGTTGGCGGTGTACCGGCTGCCGATCTTCCGTGCCAAGACTGCTCCATCCAGACGCGTGTTGTCGTTAAAACTACGCGTCGGATGAGCCAACCTTCACCGCCAGGGCGGAAATCACCCACTGGGTGTCGACAAATCACCAACACAACGCCGGACTTGGGGCTTTACGGCGGTCGATCGGCGGTCAGTTGCCCCCGGCGGAACTCAGATCCTTGACCCAGCCGCTCACCTGTCCGGCGACGTGGCTGATCTCCCGCCAGTAGCTCCTGCCGGTGCCGATCCAGTCCTGAAGCGGGGTCAGCTCCCAGACCAGCCAGCCCGCGACGAACAGCAGGACGATCGTGAAAAGGCAGCCCTTCAGGCAGCCCAGCCCGGGGATCTTCATCGGGTTGGCATTGCGCTGCCGCGACTGACGGGGCTCGCGCGCCGGTTCCTGCGGCCGCTGCTGGGGTTGCTGCGGCTGCCTCGGCGGGGCGTACTGCTGCGGCTGTTGCTGCTGCGGATAGCCGTAGCCCTGCTGGGGCTGCTGGCGCTGTGAGGGCCGCTGCTGCGGGCGCTGCTGGGCGGCCTGGCGGGGCTGCTGCGGCGGCTGCTGGGGGCGGGAGACCTGGCGCTGGGGGCGGCGGCGCAGCGGGTCCTCGCCCGGGTCGAGGTAGGGCTGGAACTGCGTCTGTTCGTTGCGGTCGCGGGCGGCGCGCAGCTGGTTCTGCCAGGGGTGCGGCTGCTCGGGGCCGGGGCCGCCGGGCTGGCCCTGTTGTCCCTGCTGGTCCTGTTGTCCCTGCTGGCCGTACGGGTTCTGCGGCATGACCGTGGTCGGGTCGGCCGCGCCCCGGCTCGGCAGCACGGTGGTCGGGTCGGCGGCGCCCAACGGGCCGCCGGTGTGCGGGAGGACGCTGGTCGCCGCGTTCGGGTCGAAGCCGCCCGCGCCGTGCGAGAGGACCTGCGTCGGGTCCGCGGCGCCGGGCACGCCCGGTACGGCGGCGGGCGCGGGGTCGGGGGCGAGCAGCCTGCCGACGTTCTCGGCGGCGGCGATCTGCGCGGAGTTGGCGTGCACGCCAATGCCCTCGGCGACGGTGCGCAGTCCGCGGGCGAGGTTCTCGGCGCTGGGCCGTTCGTCCGGGTTCTTCCGCAGGCAGCGCTCGATGACCGTCCACAGCGGGTCGGGGACGGTCGAGGGGCGGCGCGGTTCGGCGCTCAGGTGCTGGTGCAGGACTTCGAGGGCGGAGCCGCCGGAGAACGGCGGATGGCCGGTGACCAGCTCGTACATCAGGATGCCGGCGCCGTAGATGTCCACGGCGGAGGTCTGCGGGCGGCCCTCGGCTGACTCCGGCGCGATGTACGCGGGCGTGCCGACGAACTCGTGGGTGCGGGTCAGGCCCGGGGAGTCGGCGAGGCGGGCGATGCCGAAGTCGGTGAGCATCGGGTGCATCTGGCCGCCGCCCTGCTTGAGCAGGACGTTCGCCGGCTTCAGGTCGCGGTGGACGACGCCGTCGGCGTGGCTGGCGGCGAGCGCGTCGGCGATCTGCGCGGTGAGCAGCGCGGCGCCGACGGGGCTGAAGGGGCCGTTCTCGCGCAGATAGCGGTGGAGGTCGGGGCCCTCGATGATGTCCATGACAAGCGCCAGGAGATCGCCCTCGACGACCAGGTCGCGGACCCGGACGATGTTCGGGTGGGTCAGGCGCAGCAGCACCGACCGCTCGCGCAGGAACCGCATCACGATGTCGGGATCGCTCGCGAGTTCTTCCTTGAGGACCTTGATCGCGACGGTCTCGCCGGGCTGACCCTGGACAGCCGCCTCGGCGCCCGCGGTCTCACGCTGGCGGGCCCGCCAGACGGTGCCCGTGGCGCCGCGTCCGAGCGGCTCCTCCAGGAGGTACTTGCTGCCTACCGGCCGCACGTCTGCGCTCCCTGCTGCTTGTCTGTGTTCCGGTCCACTGTAGTGCCGCCCCTCTTGGGGCTACCTACGTAAGCGCTGCCGTACATGTTCGAAGGAAAGACGCTTACCCCGGTCTCCTGGTTGCCGAAGCCCGGACATGACCGGTCTCACTCGATTACCGGTGCGGCACTGGTCAGGCACTTTTGGGGACAGAGCTGACCAATCAAGATCACTTGCTGCCGGGCCCCGGGCGCATTGTCAGTGGCAGGTGCGAGGATGCGTGCAGAACTGGCCGATGTGCTCGCGCGGGGTGGGGGAATATTCCGCGCCCGGGGCAGAAGGGACCGCTGACGGCGATGCAGATCCGGCTGACCGTCGTAGACCCGCTGGGGCCGCCCGCGCAGCCGCGGGGCCGCTCCGCGAGCTGCGATGTGCTGGTCACCGCGCCCGCCGGCACGGCCCTGGCCGCGGTGGCGTCGGCGCTGGCCTCGGCGGTCTCCGCCGACCCGGCCGCGTCCACGCCCGAGCGGAGCCGCGAGTCCGGCGCCCCGATCGTGCTCTACGCGGGCGTGGAGCGCCTGGACACCCAGCGCTGCACACTCGGCGAGCCCCCGCTGACGGACGGCGCGGTGCTGTCCCTGGGCGCCCCCGCCGAGCCCGAGGCACACCCCGAGCTGGACGACGCCCCGACCCAGCTCCATGTCGTCGCGGGCCCGGACGCGGGCGGGGTGCACCTGCTCCACGGCGGCCAGATCCACATCGGCCGCTCCGCCGACGCCGACGTCCCGCTCGACGACCCGGACGTCTCCCGGCTGCACTGCGCGGTCACGGTCGACCCCGGCGGCCGGGTCTCGGTCGCCGACCTGGGCTCGACGAACGGCACCACGCTGTCGGGCACGCGCGTGGGCACCCGCCCGGTGCGCTTCGCCCCGGGCGCGCTGCTGCGGATCGGCGAGTCCGCCCTGCGGCTGACCCCGTCCGGCGGCCCGGGAGCGCGCGCCGAGACGACCCCCGACGGCGAGGGCCACGTACGCGTGTCCCCCGGCACCCCCGCGGGCCCCCGCGCGCAGCCGCCCGTGGTGCCCGGCCAGGGCGCCGCCCCGGGCATCGAGCACCGCGTGGTCCCCTACGGCGGGGACACCCACGCCGGCCGCTTCGGAACGCTCGGCGAGGCCCCCGGGGACGTCCGCGCCGAGGAATCGTTCTCCGCGCGGACGACGACCTCCCACATCCCCGCGCACGACGAACCCGGCGACGGCGGACGCAAGGGCACCCCCCTCCGGGGCACCGAGGTGCCGCAGGGCGTGCGCAGGCGCGGCGGCATCGGCAAGTGGGCCCGCCGCCTGACGGGCGCACGCGGCGAGTCACCGGCCGAGGACCCCGATTCGCCGTACGACAGCTCGTACGGCGACTCCTACGACTCCTACGACTCCTACGACGGGGAGGGCGCCGGCAAGAACGCGCCGACCCCGCCCGTGCCCGCCCAGCAGCCGGACACCTGGCCCGACCCGGCCGCCCTGCTGCTCACCGCCCTGGGCCCGGGACCCCGGCTGTGGGAGCGCGGCCCCGGTCACCCCGAGGCGCTCACCGTGCGGCTCGGCACCGCCGACCGGGCGACACCGGACGGCTCGACGCTACTGCCCGCGGTGCCGGTGACCTCCGGGCTCCGCGAGGTCGGCGCGCTGGGCCTGGCCGGACCGCGCACACGGCTGGCCGGGCTTGCCCGCGCGGTGGTGGCCCAGCTCGCCGCGCTGCACTCCCCGGACGCCTTGGAGATCGTGCTGATCAGCACGGACCGGGCGCGTCCGGTGGCCGAGCGCACCGCCGAGTGGTCCTGGCTCGGCTGGCTGCCGCATCTGCGTCCCGGGCACGGCCAGGACTGCCGCCTCCTGCTGGCCTACGACCGCGAACAGGCCACGGCCCGCACGGACGAGCTCCTGCGGCGCCTGGAGGACCACGCCACGGACACGCACGTCGGGGGCGGGCCGAGGGCCACCTACGGGAACTCCTTCAACGCCGGCCGGCGTACTCCGGGGATCGGCGCGCAGCGCGGTCCGGCGGAGGGACGGCCGGGCACCGCACGGCACCCGGAGGACCGTCACCAGCCGGGCGCGAGCGCCTCCACCGCGTACTCGATCACCGACGAGGCCCATCACGACCGCTCCGGCGCACCCGGCCCACGCGCCTTCGACGATCCGGACTCCGGTGCCACCCGGCCCCGTTCGTCCGACACCGCCGACCCCGTGCGTGGGGCCGTCCACCGACCCTCCTGGGCCCGCACCGACGACGGTGACGGCTCGGCGGACGGGTTCGCGGGGCCGTACACCGTGCTGGTGGTGGACGGTGACCCCGGTGGGGCCGATGTGCGCGAGGCGGTGGCGCGGCTGGCCCACGACGGGCCCCGGGCCGGTATCCACGTCGTGTGCCTCGCCGAGACGGAGGCCGCCTCGCCCACCTCACCGGTGACGGAGACCTACGAGGCGGCCTGCGCGGCGGCGCCGACGTTCCGGGAGTGCGGCGCGGTCGCGCTGCTCAGCGGTGACGTGGCGACGGCCCTGCGGCTGCTGCGGGTCGCGCACGGCGGAGCTCAGCAGCCCGGCGCGGTGGAGGCACGCCCCAGTGCGCCTGCCTCGCATGTGTCCGATCCCGGCTCGGCGGACTCCACTCCGGTCGGGCCCGACTCCAACGGCCCCGTAGGCGAAGGCACCGTAGCCGCCGTGGACGCGGTCTCGCTCGCGTGGGCCGAGCGGTTCGCGCGGGCGCTGGCGCCGCTCAGGGCCGACGGCGCGACGGATGAGCGGCACGCACGCGTGTCGGCGCCGTTGCCCCAATCGGCGCGGCTGCTGGACGAGTTGGGGCTGGCGCGGGCCACCCCGGCGTCCCTGCTGGCGCGTTGGGCGGACGCGGGTGACGACAAGGACGCGCTCGGCGGCCGGGCCTGGGCGGTGCTCGGGGCCGGACCGCGCGGGCCGGTCAGCGCGGACCTCGCCTCCGAGGGCCCGCATCTGCTGATCGAGGGCCCGCCGGGCAGCGGCCGTACGGAGTCGCTGCGGGCGGTGGTCGCCTCGCTCGCGGCGGCCGAGCGTCCCGACCGGCTGGGCATCGTGCTGATCGACGGCCGGGACAGTGTCGGCGCGGGCGGCGGTCACGGCGAGGGCCTGCGGGTCTGCACGGACGTACCGCATGTCACCACCCATCTCACGGCCAACGACCCTGTGCGGATGCGGGAGTTCGCGCAGTCCCTGAGCGCGGAGCTGAAGCGGCGGGCCGAGCTGCTGGGCCGGATCGGGTTCGCCGAGTGGCACTCCCGGCACGAGGTGTCGGGCCGGATCGTCGCTCAGCGCGGCACGTCCGGTGCCGGGGATCTGGAGAGTCCGACGAGTTCGACGATCCGGCTGCGCCCGGCGGCGGCCCGGCAGCAGACGGAGGCGGCACCGCCGCTGCCCCGTCTTGTCGTGGTCGTCGACGACCTGGACGCCCTGGTGAAGCCGCCGTTGGGCTCGCCCGGCCGCCCCGCCGCCGGTTCCGTCATACGCGCGCTGGAGGCGGTGGCCCGCGAGGGCGAGCGGCTCGGCGTGCACCTGGTGGCGGTGGCCACGCTGGACGCCCGTACGGCCGAGACGGAACCCGCCCGGCACGCCACCCTCCGCGTCACCCTCGACCCGACGACCCAGGGTCCGGAGGAACCGGCGCCCGGCCGCGGTCGGCTGACCCTCCCGGACGGCCGGAGCACCCCCTTCCAGGGCGGTCGCGTCACGGGCCGTATCCCGCGCACGGCGACGCTCCGCCCCACGGTCGTCCCCCTGGAGTGGCAGCGCATGGGCGACCCCCCGGCCCGCCGCCCGGTCCGCGAACTGGGCAACGGGCCCACGGACTTGGCGCTGCTGGCCAGCGCGCTGGAGCGGGCGACGCGTTCGGTGTCGGCGGCGGAGGTCCCGTCACTCCTCTGATCGTTCACAGGTCGCCCACACAACCCCACGTCACGACCCAATCACGATCGCGGTCTTGACAGCGAACGCCATCTTGCCGCGTTCAAGCACCGGGCGTAGACCAGTGCGCACGGAAGCGTTCGAGCGTTCGACGAGGAACGAAGAACGGGGCAGTGATGCGCAGCACGAGCAGCACAAACGGGACACGCACCACCGTACGCACAGCGGCAGTTGTCGCCGCGGGAGCACTGGCGCTCTCGCTGACCGCCTGTGGAGGCAGCGACAACAAGAGCGACAGCGGCAAGTCCAGCACCCCTTCGGAGAGCACCGGCACGGTCGCCCTCCCCAAACTGAACGGCGAAAGCCTCGAAGTGGCCGCCGTGTGGACGGGTGCCGAGCAGAAGAACTTCAAGGCGGTCCTCGCGGAGTTCGAGAAGCGCACGGGTGCCAAGGTCACCTTCGTGCCCGCCCAGGACCCGATCATCAACTTCCTCGGCTCGAAGATCGCGGGCGGCCAGCCGCCGGACGTCGCGATGCTCCCGCAGCCCGGCGCGATCAAACAGGCCGTCGACAAGAAGTGGGCCAAGCCCCTCGGAGCCGACGCGCTCGCGGAGTTGCAGAAGAACTACTCGCAGGGCTGGCAGGACATCGGCAAGGTCGGCGGCAAGCAGTACGGCGTGTACTACAAGGCCGCCAACAAGTCGCTGATCTGGTACAACGCCAAGGTCTTCGAGAACGCGGGCGCCAAGGAGCCCAAGACCTGGCAGGAGTTGCTGACCACCGCACAGACGGTCTACGACTCCGGCGTCACCCCCTTCTCGATCGCGGGCGCGGACGGCTGGCCGCTCACCGACTGGTTCGAGAACGTGTATCTGTCGCAGGCGGGCCCGGAGAAGTACGACGAGCTCGCCCAGCACAAGATCAAGTGGACGGACCCCTCCGTGAAGGAGGCGCTGACCACGCTGGCGCAGATCTGGGGCAAGAAGGCGTACATCGCGGGCGGCCAGAACGGCGCGCTGCAGACGGAGTTCCCCGCCTCGGTCACCCAGACCTTCACCGGCGGCGACCAGCCGAAATCCGCGATGGTCTACGAGGGCGACTTCGTGCAGGTCAACATCGGTGAGACAAAGGCGAAGGTGGGCACCGACGCCAAGGTGTTCCCGTTCCCGTCGGTGGGCTCGACCGCGCCGGTGGTCTCCGGCGGCGACGCGGCCGTCATCCTGAAGGACTCCAAGGCGGCCCAGGCGCTGGCCACGTTCCTGGCCTCGCCGGACGCAGCGACGATCCAGGCGAAGCTGGGCGGCTATCTCTCCCCGAACAAGAACGTGCCGGACTCGGCGTACCCGAACGCGGTGCAGCGGACGATCGCCAAGTCGCTGATCGCGGCCGGTGACGACTTCCGCTTCGACATGTCCGACCAGGCCCCGCAGTCCTTCGGCGGTACCCCGGGCAAGGGCGAGTGGAAGGACCTCCAGGACTTCCTGAAGAACCCGACGAACATCGCGGGCACGCAGACGCAGCTGGAGAAGGACGCGGCGGCGGCGTACGCGAGCGGGAGCTGAGCCGGCGATGGCATCGGCAGCGGCGGAGGCTCCCGGGGCCTCCGTCCCTCCCCGCAACCGCAAGAGCGTGACCGGCACCCGCAGGACCGTGGCAGTGCTGTTCCTGCTGCCCGCCCTGGTGCTGCTCGGCGCGCTCGTGGTCTACCCGATCGGGTACTCGCTGGTCCGCAGCTTCGGCAACCAGGCCGGCGACGGCTTCGCCGGCATCGACAACTACAAGGCCCTGTTCACCGACGACGGCATCCGCACCGCCCTGAAGAACAACATCATCTGGGTGATCTTCGCGCCGACGGTCGCCACCGCCCTCGGTCTGATCTTCGCGGTGCTGACCGAACGCGTGCGCTGGGGAACGGCGTTCAAGCTGGTCGTCTTCATGCCGATGGCGATCTCGATGCTCGCCGCCGGCATCATCTTCCGCCTCGTCTACGACCAGGACCCGCACAAGGGCGTCGCCAACGCGGTCTGGGTAGGCATCCACGACACGTTCGTCTCGTCGTCGGCGTTCCCCAACGCCCACCCGGGCCGCCAGTCCCCGCTCAAGGCGGACCACGGCGGCTTCATCACCAGTACGACGGTCCACACCGGCCAGACCGTCACACTCCCGCTGGTCGGCGTCGCCCCCGACCAGATGCCCGACAGCGCGAAGAAGGCCGTAGCCGCGAAGCCCGAGCCCGGGAAGATCACCGGCACGACCTGGCAGGACTTCACCCGCGGCAAGGGCGTCGGCAAGCTCGGCGCGGTCGACCCGTCGGAGCTCGGCTACGGCGGGATGCGCATCGAGGCCGTCAAGGACGGCAAGGTGGTCGCCTCGACCAAGGCCGCGGGCGACGGCGCCTTCACGCTGCCCGCGAGCGCCGACGGAGCCCAACTACGGCTCCCGGCAAGCAACTTCAAGGCGCCGTACAACGGTGTGGAGTGGCTCGGCCCGTCGTTGGTGACGCCGGCCATCATCGGGTCGTACGTGTGGATGTGGGCCGGGTTCGCGATGGTGCTGATCGCGGCCGGACTCGCGGGTGTGCCAAGGGAGTTGCTGGAGGCGGCGCGGGTCGACGGTGCCAACGAGTGGCAGGTGTTCCGGCGGGTCACGGTACCGCTCCTCGCACCGGTGCTCGCGGTCGTCGCCGTCACGCTGATGATCAATGTGCTGAAGATCTTCGACCTGGTCTTCATCATCGCCCCCGGCTCCTCGCAGGACGACGCCAACGTGCTCGCCCTTGAGCTGTACCGGAAGGGCTTCTCGGAGGGCCAGCCGGGGATCGCCAGCGCGATCTCGGTGTTCCTGCTCCTGCTGGTGATCCCGGTGATGCTCTTCAATGTGCGCCGGCTGCGGCGGGAGGTGCGGCGATGACGACGGATGCCGGAACTCTGGGGAAAACAGGGCCTGTTGAGGTCGTCAAGGCACGGGAGTCGCTCGGCGGACGGCTCGCGGCGGCGGCGAGCGGGGGTCTGGTCCGGGTGTTCCTGATCGTCGTCGGCCTGTTCTGGCTGGTGCCGACGATCGGGCTGCTGCTGTCCTCGCTGCGCAGCCCGGAGGACATGAACGCGAGCGGCTGGTGGAAGGTCTTCAGCCAGCCCTCCCAACTCACCTTCCACAGCTACAAGACACTGCTGGAGAACAGCGACATCACCAGCTCGCTGTGGAACACCGTCCTGATCACCGTCCCGGCGACGGTCCTCGTCGTGGTGATCGGCGCACTCGCGGGCTACGCGTTCGCGTGGATGGAGTTCCCGGGCCGCGACTGGTGGTTCCTGGGCGTGGTCAGCCTGTTGGTCGTGCCGGTGCAGGTGGCGCTGATCCCGATCGCCGAACTCTTCGGCAAGATCGGCCTGTTCGGGACCATCTTCGGGGTGATCCTGTTCCATGTGGGGTACGGGCTGCCGTTCGCGGTGTTCCTGCTGCGGAACTTCTTCGCCGAGATCCCGCGCGAGTTGCTGGAAGCGGCCCGCCTCGACGGAGCCGGCGAACTCCGGCTGTTCGCGCGGGTCGTGATGCCGCTCGGCGGGCCCGCGATCGCGAGCCTGGGCATCTTCCAGTTCCTGTGGGTGTGGAACGACATGCTGGTCGCGCTGGTGTTCACCAAGTCCAGCACCCAGCCGATCACGGTCGCACTACAGACCCAGGTACGCCAGTTCGGCAACAACATCGACGTACTGGCACCCGGTGCGTTCATCTCCATGGTGATCCCGCTGGCCGTGTTCTTCGCGTTCCAGCGGCAGTTCGTGTCCGGTGTCATGGCGGGCGCGGTCAAATAGTAATAAACCGCACATAGCTCAAGGGGTGGGCCGTCACCGGCCCGCCCCTTCGCGTTCACCGTGCGTCCCCCGTATGCCGTACGCGGCGTAACCAAGTCACTCCATCGGCCGTTCCCGGGCAGAACGCCCGCGCCGACCGACCCATGGATGTCCCTTGCCCAGGTTCAGTGTCATTGTCCCCGCGTACAAGGTCCAGGCGTACCTGCACGAATGCCTGGAATCGGTGCTCTCCCAGTCGTATCCCGATCTGGAGCTGATCGCGGTCGACGACTGCTCGCCGGACGCCTGCGGCGCGATCATCGACGAGTTCGCGGCCCGCGACGCCCGCGTACGCGCCGTCCACCTCCCCGAGAACCAGGGCCTCGGCCGCGCCCGCAACGCCGGTCTGGCACAGACGACCGGCGACTATCTGGTCTTCCTCGACAGCGACGACACGCTCACGCCCGACGCGCTGCGCTCGATCGCCGACCGCGTCAAGGAGACCGGCGAACCCGACGTCCTCGTCTTCGACTACGCCCGCACCTACTGGTCCGGCGAGGCCCAACGCAACAAGACCGCCGCCCAGTTGACCGAACAGGGCCCGGCCCCCTTCCGCCTGGAGGACCGCCCCGGGCTGCTGCGGGTCATCATGGTCGCCTGGAACAAGGCGTACCGCCGGGAGTTCGTCGAGCGCCAGGGCTTCGCCTTCCCGCCCGGCTACTACGAGGACACCCCGTGGACCTATCCGGTGCTGATGGCGGCGGAGACGATCGCGACCCTCGACCGGGTCTGCGTCCACTACCGCCAGCGCCGCCAGGGCAACATCCTCGGCACCACCAGCCGTAAGCACTTCGACGTCTTCGACCAGTACGACCGGGTCTTCGCGTTCGTCGACGCGCGCCCCGAACTCGCGCAGTGGCGGCCGGTGTTGTTCCGCCGTATGGTCGACCACCTCGCGACGGTGTTCACCAAGCCGGACCGGCTGCCGCGCGGCAGCCGCGCCGAGTTCCTGCGCAAGGCCCGTGCCCACTACCGCCGTTACCGCATCCCCGGAACCTCGGTCCCGCTGCGCACCCGGATGCGGCACACGTTCGTGCACTTCGGCGTGCACCGCACGTTCCGGGCCGTGCAGAAGGCGATGAGCTGGCGGCGCAGCACGGTCAAGCTCACCGCGAAGGCCCTCCGCACGCTCAGGGCAGCCGTTCTCCAGCTCCACTACCGCGTCCAACTCCGGCTCCCGCTAAGGGATCGCGCGGTGTTCGCCGCCTACTGGGGGCGCGGCCACAGCTGCAACCCGGGCGCGCTGGAGACCGCGTTCCGCACCCACGCCCCGCACATCCGCACCGCGTGGGTCGCCCGCCCCGAGCACCACCACACGATCCCGGCCGCCACCCGCAGGCTGCGCCCCAACACCGCCTCCTACTGGACGGCGCTCGCACGCTCCAAGTACCTCGTCAACAACGTCAACTTCGACCGCCGGCTGGTCAAGCGCCCCGGCCAGGTGCTGATCCAGACCCAACACGGCACCCCGCTCAAGCACATGGGCCTCGACCTCCAGGAACGCCCGGCCGCCGCACGGGACATGGACTTCGACGAACTCCTCAAGGGCGTCGACAAGTGGGACCACGTCCTGTCCCCCAACCGCCACACCACCCTGACCTGGGAGCGGGTCTACCCCGGCAGCTACACCACGCTCGCCTACGGCTATCCCCGCAACGACGTGTTCCAGCAGGCGACTTCGGCCGACGTGCACCGCCTGCGCGAGTCGCTCGGCATCCCGCAGGACGCCATCGCCCTCCTCTACGCACCGACCCACCGCGACTACCGCCGCGTCCAGCGCGCCCACGTCGACCTCGACCGCGTACTGCGCCGCCTCGGCCCGCGCTTCGTCGTGCTGGCCCGCGCCCACTACTGGCACGAGGGCCCCCTCGCCCCCGCGTCCGGCCGGATCATCGACGTCACCGACCACCCCAGCGTCGAATCGCTCTGCCTCGCCTCGGACGCGCTGGTCACCGACTACTCGTCCCTGATGTTCGACTACGCCAACCTCGACCGCCCGATCGTCATCCACGCCGACGACTGGGAGGCCTACGAGGCGGCCCGCGGCACCTACTTCGACCTGCGCGCCTTCCCGCCGGGCGCCGTCGCGCGCAGTGAGGACGAACTGATCGACATCTTCGCGACAGACCACTGGCGCGGCTCCCGCTCGACCCAACTCCGCACCGCGTTCCGCGAGCGCTTCTGCCCCTACGACGACGGCCGCGCCGCCGAACGGGTCGTACGCCACGTGGTGTTGGGCGAGAGAGACCTCCCGCCCGTCGTACCGCTCGCCGACCGCCACCCGGTCCCGTCCGCCGCCGCGAGCCTCACGCCCTCCCCGCTCGCCACCGTGCCGCAGCCCACGGCGTCCCAGCCCGTCACCGACCGCCTCTGAACGCCGTTCCCACACCGGGGAGTTCGCATGCCATCAAGCCCCTCGCGGCCGACACCGACCCGGCCGTCCACCTGGCGTCCGACCGGGCGACCCGGCCACCGCGCGCACTGACCCGGACCCCTCCGGACCACTGGAGAAAGAACAGAATGCCCCGCTTCAGCATCATCGTCCCGTCCCACGGGGTCGCCGGCCGGCTCTCCCAGGCCCTGGACTCGGTCCTCGCGCAGTCCTACGGCGACTTCGAGCTGATCCCGGTCTGTGACGCCCCCGGCTCCCCGGCCGGCGACGTCGCCGACGCCCACGCCGGACGGGACTCCCGGGTGGCCCCGGTCCACTCACCACCCTCGGCGGGCCTGAGCGGGGCACGCAACACCGGCCTGCGGGCGGCGACCGGCGCCTACGTCGTGTTCCTGGACGGCGACGACACCCTCGCCCCGGGCGCGCTGGCCGCACTGCACGCCCGGCTGACGGAGACGAGCGACGTCGACGTCCTGTACTTCGAGCACGAGCGGACCCCGTGGTGGGAGGGCGAACCCACAAACCCGGCCGCCCCGCTGCTGGCGAAGACCCCGGCCGGCGCCTTCTCCCCCGCCCAGGCACCGCAGTTGACGGGCGTTCAGCTCCCGGCCTGGAGCGCGGCCTACCGCCGCGTCTTCCTCGCCGACCACCAACTCACGTTCCCGGAGGGCCCGTTCACCGACCTCGGCTGGGGCGGGCTGGTCACCGTCGCCGCCGAGCGGGTGGCGGTGCTGCGCTCGGTGGTCGTACGGCATCTGCTGCGGCGGCAGGGCAGCCGGCTCAACCTGCCGGGCGCGCACCACCACCAACTCCTCGACCAGGTCGACATGGTGCTGACGCGTGCCGCCGGGAGCGAGCTGTCCGGCGCCCTGTTCGAACAGCTCTTCGCGGTGGTGCTGAAGACGGCCTCCCGGCCCGAGCGCCTCCCCTCCGGGCACCGCGCCTTCTTCCGCCGGGCGGGGCGGCTGTACCGCACGCACCGGCCCGCCGGTTTCCGCGCGCCGGGCGGGAGTGTGGGGGTCCAGCACCGACTGCTGGCGTCGGGGGCGTACTCGGCGTTCCGGGCGCTGCGAGGCGCCAACCGGGCGGCGTCGGGGGCGGCCATGGGGGTCCCCCCGAGTCGAGCGAAGTCGAGAGCTTGGGGGAGGGTCCCCCGCCCCTGGATGCTCCGCACCCGCCTGCGCTACGCCCTAGACCTGCGCCGCCCCCTCGACCCCAACTTGGCGGTCTACAGCGCCTACTGGGGCCGGGGCTACGCGTGCAGCCCGGCCGCGATCCACGCCAAGGCACGTGAACTCGCCCCGCACATCCGCTCGGTGTTCCTGGTCGAGCCGGACGCGGTGGACGCCGTCCCGGAGGGCGTCGAGCACGCCGTCATCGGCAGCCGGAAGTACTGGGAGGTGCTGGCCCGCGCCAAGTACCTGGTGAACAACGCCAACTTCGCGGAGGGCGTCGTCAAGCGGCCCGGCAGCGTGCACGTCCAGACGCAGCACGGGACCCCGCTGAAGAAGATGGGCGTGGACCAGTCGACGTACCCGGTGGTGGCCGCCGCGACCGGCAGCTTCGCCAAGTTGCTCGGCCGGGTGGACCGTTGGGACTACAACATCTCCTCCAACCGGCACTCCACGCAGATGTGGGAGCGCGCCTTCCCGGGTTCCTACGAGGCGCTGGAGTACGGCTATCCGCGCAACGACGTGTACTACACGGCGACGGCCGACGAAGTGGCCCGCGTCCGGCGGGAGTTGGGCGTACCGGAGGGCAAGACGGCCGTCCTGTACGCGCCCACCCACCGCGACTACCGGACCGGCTTCGACACCGGCCTCGACCTGGAGGCCTTCTGCGCGGCGGCCGGTGAGGACGTGGTCGTGCTGCTGCGCGCCCACTACTTCCACGACCAGGGACGGGCGAAGAGCAGCGGCCGGATCATCGACGTGACCGGGCACCGCTCCTCCGAGGACGTGTGCCTGGCCGCCGACGCGCTGGTCACGGACTACTCGTCGATCATGTTCGACTACGCCAACCTCGACCGGCCGATCGTCGTGTACGCCGACGACTGGGAGGTCTACCGGGAGACGCGGGGCGTCTACTTCGACCTCATGGAGGCCCCGCCGGGCCCGGTGGCCCGCACGCCCGAGGAACTGGCCCAGGTGTTCCGCGACGGCTCGTACGCGAACAAGGCGTCCACCGCCCTGCGGGCCGAATTCCGGTCCCGCTTCTGCGAGTTCGACGACGGACTGGCCGCCGAACGGGTCGTGCGCCGGGTGTTCCTCGGTGAGCCGCCGGCGGCGGTCCCGCCCGTGATCCCGCTCGCGGAGCGCGTCCCGGCCCCCGCCGCCACCCTCGTAAGGAGCTGAACCCGAAGTGCCCCGCTTCAGCGTCATCGTCCCCGTCTTCAAGGTGCAGGGCTTTCTGCGCGAGTGCCTCGACTCGGTCCTGGAGCAGTCCTACCGGGACATCGAGGTGATCGCCGTGAACGACTGCTCGCCGGACGGCTGCGGCGCGATCCTCGACGAGTACGCGGCCCGCGACCCGCGCGTACAGGTGCTGCACCAGCCGGAGAACGTCGGCCTCGGCCGCGCCCGCAACGCCGGAATGCCCCTGGCCACCGGCGACTTCCTCTTCTTCCTCGACAGCGACGACACCCTCACGCCCGGCGCGCTGCGCGCGATGGCCGACCGGCTCGACGCGAGCGGCGACCCGGACGTGCTGGTCTTCGACTACGCGCGCACCTACTGGTGGGGCGGCACCCGGCGCAATGTCCTCGCGCACGTCCTGACGGAGGTCGACGACACCTTCACGGTCGCCGAACACCCGGAGATCCTGGACCTGTTGATGGTCGTGTGGAACAAGGTGTACCGCCGGGAGTTCGTGCACAAGCACGCCTTCGAGTTCCCGCCGGGCTACTACGAGGACACGCCCTGGACGTTCCCGGTGCTGCTCAGCGCCGAGCGGATCGCCACCCTCGACCGGATCTGCCTCAACTACCGGCAGCGGCGGCAGGGCAACATCCTGTCCACCACCAGCCGCAAGCACTTCGACATCCACGACCAGTACGAGCGGGTCTTCGCGTTCGTCGACTCCCGCCCGGAGCTGGCGAGTTGGCGCCCCTACCTGCACCGCAAGATGGGCGAGCACTGTCTCGACATCCTCGGCAAGCCGGACCGCCTGCCCCCGTCCGACAAGGCCGAGTTCTTCCGCCGTACGGCCGAACTGTTCGCCAAGCACAAGCCGGCGGGCGTGGCGGTGGACGCCGAAGTCCGTGTCCTGGAGGGCAGTTACGCGCTGTACCAGGTCAGGCGGCAGGCGGGCCGGGCCGCACGGCAGCTCGAACGGCGGGCGCTGCAAGCACGCAAGTCGGCGGCGGGGCGGGTCAAGGGCGGCTGGGCCGCGCTGCACGCCCGCCGGTCGCTCGACCCCAACCTCGTCGTGTACTCGGCCTTTTCGCACCGCGGGGTGCTCGGCGACCCGGCCGCCGTGTACTACAAGGCGCGGGAGATCGCGCCGCAGCTCCGGGGCGTGTGGGTCGTACAGGACGCGGAACAGGCCGCGTTGCTGCCGCCGGACGTCGAGCACGTCCTCCTCAACACCCCGCGCTATCACCAAGTCACCGCGCGGGCAAAGTACTTCGTGAACAACGTCAACTGGCCCGGCACCCTCACCAAGCGCCCCGGCAGCGTCCACATCCACACCCATCAGGGCACCCCGCTCAAGTACATGGCGGCCGACCTGCTGGACAAGCCCGGCGCCCGCTACGGCGTCGACGTGCCGCAGATGCTGCGCCGTGCCGACCGCTGGGACCACAGCCTGGTCGCCAACCGGCACTCGGAGCTGGTGTGGGAGCGGGCGTATCCGTGCCACTTCGCATCGGAGCGGACGGGCAGCCCGCGCAACGACGTCCTCGTCCGAGCAACACCGGGGGCGGGGGCGGCGGTTCGGGAACGGCTCGGCATCCCCGCCGAGCACACCGTCGTGCTGTACGCGCCGACCCGCCGCGAGTACGTCCGGAGCGGCCACGTCGACCGCCTCGACCTGGCCCGGTTCGCGGAGGATCTCGGCCCGGAACATACCCTCGTCGTACGCCTGCATCCGTCGCTGTCGACCGGTCCCGCGCGAGGCATGGGTCTCGCGGACCTGCACCGGCGGGGTGTGCTGGTCGACGCGACCGACGAACCCTCCGTGGAAGACCTCATGTTGGCGTCCGACGCCCTGGTCACCGACTACTCGGCCCTGATGTTCGACTACGCCAACCTCGACCGCCCGATCGTCCTCCACGCCGACGACCGGGAGGTGTACGCGGCGAGCCGGGGCACGTACTTCGACGTCACCGCCGCGCCACCGGGCCATGTGTCCGGTTCCTACCGGGAGTTGGCGTGGCTGTTCGCCTCGGGTGCCTGGCGGGACGAGGACTCGACGCGGCTGCGGGCCGAATTCCGGTCGCGCTACTGCGAGTTCGACGACGGGAACGCCGCCGAGAGGGTCGTACGGACACTGCTGCTGGGTGAGGACGACTGGCAGCCGCCGGCCGGATCCGTCACGCGCGTACCCTCCCCCACCGCCGGTCACGACCAGTTGGCGTCCTCATGAGGCCCCGCACGTGGGTGCTGGTGCTGGCCGCCGTGTTCGCGGTGCTCCAACTCGCCAACGTCACCGGCCGGGACACCCCCGACACCAAGAACTACCTGTCGTACGCGCTGAGTCTGAGCGGTGAGAGCAAGCGCGGGGCGGCGACGGTCACCATCGACTACTACTGCGCGAGCAGGGGAGCGATCGCGCGGCGGGACCAGAGCGTGAACGTGCTGAACTTCCACGGCAAGGACCCGGCCGCGCGGGTCGCGAAGAAGTGCCGGGCCGCCCAATGGCGGGTGGTGGACGCGCAGTTGCGGGCCGGGAACAGCGGCGGGTTCATCACGCCGTTCATGCCCGAGCGGTTCATGCGGATCTTCGAAGTGCGGCCCGGATACCCGGTGTTCCTGGTCCCGTTCGTCACGCTGCTCGGGCCGGTGTGGGGGCTGTGGACGTCGAGTGTCCTCCTCACCGTCGCGGGCGGGATCCTCGTGTTCCTGATCCTGCGCACGCTGTCCGTGTCGGTGCCGCTCGCGCTGACCGGGCAGGCCCTCTACTACGTCCTGCCGTGCGGGACGACCGCGATGCGCCCCATGACCGAGGGCCTGATGATGGTCCTGACTCTGGCAGCGGTGTGGGGCTGCGCGCTGGTGTCGCAGGGCCGCCGTACGCGTGCCGGGCTCGCCCTGGTCGGCGGTTCCTTGCTCCTGCTCTTCACGGTCAAGCACTCGCAGGCCCTGTTCCTCGGGCTGTGCCTGGCCGGTGCGGGCGCGCTGATCGCCGTACGACAGCGGCGGCGGGCGTGGGTGGTGATCGCGGCACTCGGCGCGGCGGCGGCCGTAGGCACGCTGCTGCTGGCGAGCCTGCTGAACTACCCGTCGCAGACCGACAGCCTCCAGGACCTGCTGACCGATCACTACGCGCTGCCCGACCGCACCCGGCTGTACCCCGAATTCCTGCACCTGGAAGCGAACTTCTGGCTGGAGTGGACGCGGCAGCAGCTGTGGCAGCCGGTGCTCGCGGCGGCGCTCGGCGCCGGTGCGTGGGGCGCGCTGCGGCGGCCGGTGTTCGGGGTGTTCCTGATCGGGGCCGCGTTCACCGGGATCCTCACGCAGGCCGCGCACCCGGACATCAGCGTGTGGGGCGGGCGGCTGGTCGTACTGGTGTGGCTGCTGCCGGTGGTGGGGGTGCCGTTGTTGCTGGAGAGCGTGGCGCGGGGGAAGGCGGTCGCTGCCGTGCCGGTGCAGGCGCACGGGCAGCAGGCTCAGCCGGTGAGGTGACGCGGTCGACCCCGGCGACGAGGTGATCAGCGCTCGTCGCCGGGGTCGTAGAAGCGTCGTACTCGATGTGACTACTCGATGACGAGGTCGACCTCGATGTTGCCGCGGGTGGCGTTCGAGTAGGGGCAGACCTGGTGGGCGGTCTCGACCAGCTTGCGGCCGGTCGCCTCGTCCACCGTGTCGGGGAGCTCGACGCGCAGCGTCACCTTGAGGCCGAAGCCCTCACCCTGCTTGCCTATGCCGACCTCGGCGGTCACGGCCGCGTCGGTGACGTCGACCTTGGACTGCCGGCCGACGAGGCCGAGGGCGCTGCCGAAACAGGCGGCGTAGCCGGCGGCGAACAGCTGCTCAGGGTTGGTGCCCTGGCCGTTGCCGCCCATTTCGACCGGAATGCCGAGCTGAAGGTCGATCTTGCCGTCGTTGCTGACCGCGCGGCCGTCACGGCCGTGGGTGGCGGTGGCTACGGCGGTGTAGATCGCGTCCATGGAAACCATCCCTCTCGGAAGTCTTTACGAGGCGTTCGGCCCGGGTGTCCGGGCCCCCTCACGACGACAAGTAGAGCACACAATTTAATTGCACACAACTAAATGGCCCGCTAGCGCTACCCTGGAACCATGACCACCACTCCCGCCGACACGCCCACCAGCGACTGGCTCCACCTGGACCAGCAGATCTGCTTCTCTCTGAACGCCGCGTCACGCGCCTTCGGCGGCGTCTACCGCGTGCTCCTCAAGGATCTCGGGCTCACGTACCCGCAGTACCTGGTGATGCTGGTGCTGTGGGAGCACGGCGAGCTGCCCGTCAAGAAGCTCGGCGAACACCTGCGGCTCGACTCCGGCACCCTGTCCCCGCTGCTCAAGCGGCTGGAGACGGCCGGTCTGGTACGGCGTGAGCGCAGCGCCCGCGACGAGCGCTCGGTGGACGTGCGGCTCACGGACGAGGGCGTCGCCCTGCGCGAACGCGCCCTCGACGTGCCGCGCCGCATCCTCGGCGCGACCGGCTTCGACGTCGACGAGATCCGCGCGCTGCGGGCACGCCTCGACGAACTCACCGACGCGCTGGACTCGGCGGCGCTGGAGCAGGCATGACCATGGGTTCTGGAGCAGGCACGACCAGGTGCTGCGGAGGCATTCGGCGGATGTAGAGAGCCAGCTTCACGCGTCCGCTCACATACTGCCGCCGACACGCGAACTCCCCGTCCACGACGTCGAGTTTGACCCGGTCGGCCGGGTCGCCCGGCACCCAGCGGGACGGCAGCAGATTCGACTGCGCGACGATCCACACCCGGTCCACGGCGTCCAGCCGCCGCCGCAACTCCCCCGGCGCCACCTCACGCCCGCTCAGCGTCCCGGACCGGGCCCCCGACTCCGCCAGCGCCAGGTCCCGCACCCCGGCGAACGGCCTCGGATACGCCAACTCCGTCACCCGCCAGAACGACGGCAGGAACAGCACGGGGTCGCCGGGCCGCAGCTCACGACCGGCCAGCGCGGAGACCGCGGCGAGGTTCTCGGGACGGTGGGCCGCCAGGCGGTCGTTCCGGTAGGCGGGGAGGCCGTGAAGGAAGGGGACGGCTACGGCCAACACGCCGGCGAGGGTGAGGAGGGGGAGGGCGGTGCGGCGGGGCGGGCGGCGGGCGTCCGGCTGTGCGGGGCGCGGTGGGCGGCTTCCGGCTTCGGCTTCGGCTTCGGCTTCGGCTTCGGACGTACGGTCGAGTGGTGAGCGGTGACCGCCCGGGACCAGGGCACCGACCAGCTGGGGGTGGCGTTCGACCCCAGCCACTCGGCCCGCCTCATGGGCGATTTCCGGACTCGGGAGACCACCCGGCCACAGCCGGCCCACCATCCCCACCAGCCAGTCCGCCCCCGCTGCCACCAGCAACGGCGCCCCCGCCAGCGCGTACAGCACATACCGCTCATGGAACAGCGGCCGGAACTGCGAGACCGTCAGCAGGATCACCGGCGGCACCACCAGTAACGGCAGCGCGACCGACGCGAGCCGTCCCCCGCCGAGTCCCAGCAGGATCAGCAGGACCGAGGTCCAGAAGGCGACTCCGGTCGGGGCGACGGCAAGGAAGCCCCGGGCCAGCCGCTCGGTGGTGTCCCGGTCCGGCACCCGCAGCCACGCCACCTGCCCCGACTGCCGCTGGGACACCCACGCCAACGGCAGCAGCACCCCCACCACCACGCCCGCCGCACGCCCCCAGCCGGCCCACACCGCCCTGGGCACCCGCGCCGCCGCCAGCGTCAACGCGTGCGCGCAGAGCACCAGTACGGCGAACTCGTGCAGCAGAAAGGTCACGGCGAGGACGGCGCCGTACGGCCACCACGAGCGCCCTTCCAGCGCCCGCACGAGCAGCAGCGTCGCCCCGGCGACTCCGGCCGCGACAATGGCGTACGACCGGCCCTCCTGTGCGTAGTGGCCGGTCAGCGGGGTGATCGCGTAGAGCAGGCCGGCCCAGAGGCCGACCCGGGGGCGGGCCAACCGGATGCCGAGGGCCGCGACCAGGCCCGCCGCCGCCGCCGCGCCGCACACCGACGGCAGGCGGAGGGCCACCTCGCCGGGGTGGACGGCGAGGACGGCGTGCATGAGCAGGTAGTACAGGCCGTGCACCGCGTCGACGCCGTGCAACAGGCGCCAGATCTGCGGCACCGTGCGCCGCCCCACCAGGAACGTGACGCCCTCGTCGCCCCACATCCCGCCACGGTCGAGCCCCCACAGCCCCAACGCGAGCATGACGACCACCGGCACGACGACGGCCACGACCTCCGCACGCGTCCGTCGCCCGCGCCCGTGCCCGTACTCGCCCTCACCTTGGCTGTCCACCTGGCTGATTTTGTACTGTTAGCAAGCTCTTACCGGCGATTGACGGTGTATTAGCATTCCTGCGGCATTCACCCGGCTTACGATCCGCTGTGATGAACGCCGTCCGCAGACACCGCCTCCCCGCCCTCACGCTCGCCTGGCTCGCCACCCGCGCCGGAATGCTGCTCCTCCTCGCGTACAACGGCCTGCCCCTGCTCGGCCGGGGCGCGGTCGCCCGGGAGGTGTGGCGCCTCTACTACCACTGGTACGGGGTCCTGTCGCAGGGCGCGTTCCCGGCCCACGACCACCTGTGGCAGTACCCGCCGGGTGCAGGACCGGTCCTGCTGGCCCCCGCGCTGCTGCCGGACCTGACGTACTTCCAGGCGTTCGTCGCCTTCACCCTCGCCACCGACGCGCTGATCACCGTGGTCCTGGCCCGCGCGGGCACCCGCTCCGGCCACAGCCTGCGCGGCGCCGCCTACTGGATCGCCTGCCTCCCCCTCCTCCTGCACATGCCGCTCGTCCGCTACGACGTGCAGGTCACAGCGTTCGCCGTCATCTCCCTGTTGACGTTGTCGCGCTCCACGCGCGCGTGCGGCGCGTTCGCGGCACTGGGCGCGCTGGTGAAGGTGTGGCCGGCGCTGGTGCTGCTGGGGGTGCCGAGGGGGCGGGCGACGCGGTCGGTGTGGTCGTGGGCGGTGGGGACGGGGGTCTTGTCGCTCATGATGCTCGTAGCCTTGTTCAACAATCCTTTCGCCTTCTTGCGCCAACAGGGCGGCAGAGGCGTACAGATCGAGTCACTGGGCGGCACGCTCCTCGGCCTGGCGACCCACGTCGGCTGGCCGGGCCGGGCGCACTACCAGTACGGCGCGATGGAGTTCACGGGACCGCACGTCGCCGCCGTCGCCGACGCCTCCCTCGCGCTCACGGCGGTCGCCTTCGGGTTCCTGCTGCTGTGGCGGATCCGGGCCCGCCGCTGGACCGACGCGACCCCCTACGACGCCGCGCTGAGCGCCGTCCTGCTGTTCACCGTGACCAGCCGGGTGATCAGCCCCCAGTACATGATCTGGCTGCTCGGCCTGGCCGCCGTCTGCCTGACCTCCCGGCACACCGTGCAGCGCCCGGTGGCCGCGCTGATCGTGGCGGCGACCGCGATCAGCTCCGTCGAGTTCCCCGCCCTGTACGGAGACGTCATCCACAGCACGTGGACGGGCTGCGCCCTGATGGTCGTACGCAACGGTCTGCTGGCCACCGCGGCCGTCCTCTCCTTCGTCCGTCTGTGGCGGTCATCGAGGGCGGTTCCGGCGACTCCGCACGCGCGCGTGCGGCCCTCCGGCCCCCACGGGGAGTCCCAGCAGTTGACCGCGGCACACTCCGGCGCCTGATTGACTGAGGCCCGGGGAGCGTGAGGGACGCGCCTCCACTGATCGAGTGACGGATGGGACGGCCGCACATGACCTGGCTGATCACCGGCGGAGCCGGCTACATCGGGGCACACGTCGTAAGGGCGATGACCGAGGCGGGCGAACAGACCGTCGTCTACGACGACCTGTCCACCGGCATCGCCGCGCGCGTGCCCGACGGCGTGCCCCTGGTGCTGGGTTCGACCCTGGACGCGGACCTCGTGGCCCGCACCCTCGCCGACCAGGACGTCACCGGAGTCGTCCACCTCGCGGCGAAGAAACAGATCGGCGAGTCGGTCGACCAGCCGCTGCACTACTACCGGGAGAACGTCGAGGGCCTGCGCGTCCTCCTGGAGGCGGTGACCACGGCCGGCGTCCCGTCCTTCGTGTTCTCGTCCTCGGCGGCCGTATACGGCATGCCGGACGTGGAACTGGTCACCGAGGAGACACCGTGCGTCCCCATGTCGCCGTACGGCGAGACGAAGCTGGCGGGTGAGTGGCTGGTCCGCGCGACGGGCCGGGCGACCGGCCTGTCCACGGCCTCTCTGCGCTACTTCAACGTGGCCGGGGCCGCGAGCCCCGAACTCGCGGACACGGGCGTCTTCAACCTCGTCCCCATGGTCTTCGAGAAGCTCACCGAGGACGCGCCTCCGCGCATCTTCGGCGACGACTACGCCACCCCGGACGGCACCTGCGTCCGCGACTACATCCATGTCGTCGACCTGGCCGAGGCACATGTCGCCGCGGCCCGCGCCCTCCAGGCCTCCCCCGGCCGCGCCCTCACCCTCAACATCGGCCGCGGGGAAGGCGTTTCGGTCCGCGAGATGATCGACCGCATCAACGCGATCACCGGCTACGACCGTCCTCCGACCATCCACCCCCGCCGCCCCGGCGACCCGGCCCGCGTCGTCGCCTCCGCCGACCGCATCGCCACCGAACTGGGCTGGAAGGCCAAGCACGACGTCCAGGACATGATCGCGTCGGCGTGGGAGGGGTGGGTGCGGCTGTATCCGGGGGCCGCGCGAGCCTGATGGACCGTTCCTCCAGGGCGGAGCGCGCCGTGGGCGCCGTCGTCGGCTCCGCCGTCGGCGACGCGCTGGGCGCGCCCTTCGAGTTCGGGCCCGAGGGCGCCTTCTCCGCCCGGTTTCCGGCGCCTGGCGACGGCGGTGAGATGTGCGGGGGCGGCGGCTGGGACCCGGGCGAGGCGACCGACGACACGCAGATGGCCGTACTCGTCGCGGAGTCGTTGTTGGAGTGCGACGGGCTCCAACTCCCGGACATGTTCGGGCGGTTCCGGCGATGGGCAGCCGCCGATCCGAAGGACATCGGCCTGCAGACCGAGGCCGTGCTGAGCAGCGGCGACCCCTGGGACCTGGCCGCCGCCCTGCACTTCCGGACGAGCCAACGGGGCGCCGGGAACGGCGCGTTGATGCGCGCCGCCCCGTCGGCCGTCCACTTCTCGCGCGCGGGACGCCACGCCACGATGGACGCGGCCCGCCGTATCTCCGCCCTCACCCACGGAGACCGCGCGGCCTGGGAGGGCACCGCCGTCCTCCACGAGTTGGTGCGCGTCGCGCTGGAGGACCGCGACCCTCTCGACGCCGTCGAGGAGACCCTCGGGTACGTCCACCCCGACCACCGGGAGCGGTACGCCGTCGTCCTCTCCCCCGACTGGCACCCCGACCTGGCAACGGAGTTCAACGGCGCCGTCTGGCCCTGCCTCGGCTCCGCCCTCTGGGCCGTACGCACCACGTCCTCCTACGAGGACGCCCTGCGCGCCGCGATCGACCTCGGCGGCGACACGGACACCGTCGCCGCCGTGACGGGCGGGCTCGCCGGGGCGGTGTACGGGAGCGCGGCGATCCCTGAACGCTGGAGCGAGGCCCTGCACGTACCGCTGCCGGGGTTCGGCGGACGGGTGCTGCGGGCGGCTGAACTCGGGGAACTGGCGCGGCGGCTGGACCGACAAGAAGGGTGACTCGCCGGGTCGGTCGAGCCCTACAGCGCCTTCAGTCCCGCCGTGGTGGCCCGGGCCAGCGACCCCAGGTATCCCTTCGGCAGCTTCGGGCTGCGGATCACCACAGCGCGCCAGTAGAGGGGGCCTGAGATCAGGTCCAGCGCCAAGTCCTCGTCCATGCCGGGGCGGATCTCACCACGGTGCTCCGCCGCCGCGAGGATCTTGCTGGCCACACCCTCCTGACCCTCGCGCAACGCCTTCTGCATCGCGTCGGCGATCTCCGGATTCCGGGCCGCCTCGGCCTGCAGGTCCGGGATGATCTGCGAGGCCACCGGGTGGCGCAGGGCCCGCGACGTCACCTCGTACAGCATCCGGAGGTCACCCTCCAGCGAACCGGTGTCCGGCGTCGGCAGCCCCATCACCGCGATCGCCGACACGACGTCGAGCACCAGGTGCAGCTTCGAACGCCAGCGGCGGTACACCGCCGTCTTGCCCACTCCGGCGCGGCGCGCGATCCCCTCGATCGACATCCGGGCATACCCGACCGCCGCCAGCTCCTCGAAGACCGCCGCCCGAATGGCTTCGGTCACATCCTCGCGGAGTACGGCCGCCCCGGCGGGGGTTCGGCGGCGCTGACGTGTCTTGGGCTCGTCGGCGTTCGTCGTCATAGCTCAAGCATAGGGGCGTTGCGACGAAACGGTTGCGTTCCGACGCGGGTGGGGCGCGTCGCGACGAAACGGACTCGCCGTGACGCGGACGGCGGCCGGCCGGTTATGGGGGGCGGCCGACGGCGGAGGCGGGGCGTTGCGACGCTACCGGCTCGTCGCGGGGACGGAACCGGCCCGTCGCCACAACGCCCCCGCCCCACCCCGTATCGACGCAACAGACCCGTCCCGACGCAAACCCAACGACCCTAACGACCCGATCACATCCGTCACGACGAAACGGTTGCGTTCCGACGCCGAATCGGCCTACGCTCACGTTGCGACGATACGGTCCCGTCCCGACGTAAGAGAACGTAAAGAGAAACGTAAGGAAACGCCGGGCAACGGAACACGGCAGCCGGACGCGCGCACCCCCTCCCCCCGAGCGAAAGCAGCGGATGTGAGCCAGGTCCTCCACACACCGCCCCATTCGCCGGCCCCGGCCGACGAAGACGACCTCGCGGCGCTCGCCGCCCGCCACGGCCTCACGGTCAGTGGCGCCCGCCCTTCCCTGCCCGAGTACGTCCGGCAGTTGTGGGAGCGGCGCCACTTCATCACCGCGTTCGCCACCGCCAAGCTGACCGCGCAGTACAGCCAGGCGAAGCTGGGCCAGATCTGGCAGGTGATGACGCCGCTGTTGAACGCGGCGGTGTACTACTTCATCTTCGGCATCCTGCTGGGGACGAAGCGCGGCGTGCCGGACTACATCCCGTTCCTGGTGACGGGCGTGTTCATCTGGACGTTCACGCAGAGCTCGATCATGGCGGGCACCCGGGCGATCTCCGGCAACCTCGGCCTGGTCCGGGCCCTGCACTTCCCGCGGGCCGCGCTGCCGATCTCGTTCGCGCTGCAGCAGCTCCAGCAGCTGCTGTTCTCGATGGCCGCCCTCGTCGTGATCCTGCTCTGCTTCGGTGTGCCGATCAGCTTCTCCTGGCTGATGGCGATCCCGGTGCTGATCCTCCAGTTCACGTTCAACGCGGGCGTCTCGATGATCATGGCCCGGATGGGTGCGAAGACGCCGGACATCGCGCAGCTGATGCCGTTCGTGCTGCGCACCTGGATGTACGTATCCGGCGTCATGTGGAGCATCGACAAGCTGACCAGCAAGGACCACCTGCCGCACATCGTGACGCTCGCCCTGGAGACCAACCCGGCGGCCGTCTACATCGACCTGATGCGCTACTCGCTGATCGACAGCTTCCACGCCAGCCAGCTCCCCCCACACGTGTGGCCGGCCGCACTGGGCTGGGCGCTGATCGCCGGAGTCGGCGGCTTCATCTACTTCTGGAAGGCTGAGGAGACGTACGGCCGTGGCTGAGCAGACCATCGAGTACCACACCGAGCGGACCCCCGTGGCCGCGGACAGCACGATCCCGACCGTCGTCTGCGACAGCGTCGACATCGTCTACCGGGTCAACGGAACCGGCGCCGGACGCGGCTCCGCGACCGCCGCCCTCAACCGCATGCTGCGCCGCGAGAAGGCCGAGAAGGCGGCGGGCGTGCGCAAGGTGCACGCGGTCAAGAAGGTGTCCTTCGTCGCCTACAAGGGCGAGGCGATCGGCCTGATCGGCACCAACGGCTCCGGCAAGTCGACCCTGCTCAAGGCGGTCGCCGGCCTGCTCCCGGTCGAGAACGGCCGCATCTACACCCACGGTCAGCCCTCCCTCCTCGGCGTCAACGCGGCCCTGATGGGCGACCTGACCGGCGAGCGCAACGTCTACCTCGGGGGCCTGGCCATGGGCATGTCCCGGGAGCAGGTCAAGGAGCGCTACCAGGGCATCGTCGACTTCTCCGGGATCAACGAGAAGGGCGACTTCATCACCCTCCCCATGCGGACCTACTCCTCCGGCATGGGCGCCCGGCTGCGGTTCTCCATCGCCGCCGCCAAGGACCACGACGTCCTGCTGATCGACGAGGCACTCGCGACGGGCGACCGGTCGTTCCAGCGGCGTTCCGAGGAGCGGATCCGCGAGCTGCGGCAGCACGCGGGCACGGTCTTCCTCGTCAGCCACAACAACAAGTCGATCCGCGACACCTGCGACCGCGTGCTGTGGCTGGAGCGCGGCGAGCTGCGGATGGACGGGCCGACCGAAGAAGTCCTGGAGGCCTACGAGGCCTTCACGGGCGGCGCCGACAAGCCCAAGGAGAAGGCCGCCTAGAAGTCCTTCTGGACGTCCTCGTCCTGGAACACCCAGGTGCGGTAGACCAGGAAACGGAACGCGGACGCGAGCACGATCGACAGGGCCTTCACGGCATTCGCCCCGAGCGGACCGTGGAGGCCCAGCCCGTGGTAGCCGACGTAGAAGAGTCCGCTCTCCATGAGGACGCCGATGCCGCTGAAGGCGAAGAACAGGGCGATGCGGCGGGCGCCTGGGGCGTCGCGGTCGCGGTAGGTGTAGTAGCGGAAGCCGAGGTAGTTGGCGCCCATGGCGACGCAGCTGGCCAGGACGGTCGCGAGCATCGCGGGCCAGCGCAGGCCGTGCAGCAGGGCGTTGAAGACCGCGAAGTTGACGAGAACGCCGCTGCCGCCGACGATCCCGAATCTCACGACTTCCAGGACGACCTTCCGCACCGGCCGTACGGGGGCGGCGGTCGCGCGTTCCTCGGTGAGGTTCAGAGTCACACCACCAGGCTTAGCGGGGCTGAGTAAGCGCTCCCCCTGAATACGCCTAAGACACCCCATGAAAACGGCGCCCCGAGCCATTGCGGCCCGGGGCGCCTGTGCCGTCGCAGGGACTACGACGAGACGGTCGTAGGGACTACGAATGCGTCCGCAGCAGGGTGCGCATCGTCCGCATCGCCACCGACAGGTTGGCGAGGTCGAACATCTCCGAGCCCTGGATCTCGTCCAGGGTGGTGCGGGCGCGGCCGAGGATCGCGGCGTTCTTCTTCTCCCACGCGGCGAAGCGCTGCTCGGGGGTCGAGGTGCCGTTGCCGGACGTGAGGATGTCGGCGGTGAGGGCCGCGTGGGCCGCGTACAGGTCCTCGCGGATGGAGGCGCGGGCCATGGACTGCCAGCGGTCCGCGCGGGGCAGCTCGATGATGCGGTCCATGAGCTGGGTGATGTGGAGGCGGTCGGCGAGGTCGTAGTAGACCTCGGCGACGTCCATCGGGTCCTTGCCCGTGCGGTCGGCCACCGAGACGATGTCGAGCGCCGGGAAGGCGGAGGAGAAGCCGGCCACGCGGGTGGCGAGTTCGGCGGGGACGCCGGCGCCGGTCAGCTCGTCGTAGATCTGCTGGTACCACTCCAGGTCCGCGCCGCGCAGCAGCTTGGGCAGCTGGGACCAGACCTGCTCGACGCGGTCGCCGAAGAAGTCGACGGTCTCGGCGAGCTGGAGCGGCTGCGGCCGGTTGTTGAGCAGCCAGCGGGTGCCTCGCTCGCACAGGCGGCGCGAGTGCAGCCGGATGCGGGTCTGGACGGGGGCCTCGACGGTGTTGTCGAGGGCCTCGACGCCGTCCCACACCTCGGCGGCGTGGAAGATCGCGCGGGCCGCGGTCTGCGCCCGGACGATCTCCTCCAGGGAGGCCCCGGTCTCCTCGCGGAGGCGGTGCAGGAAGCTCGTACCGCCGGTGTTGACCGTGTCGTTGACGAGGACCGTGGTGACGATCTCGCGGTGCAGCGCGTGGGTGTCGATCTGCTCGGCGAACTTCTCACGCAGCGCGGTCGGGAAGTAGGCGTGCAGCAGGGTACGCAGGTAGGGGTCGTCGGGCAGCGTGGTGTGCAGGAGTTCGTCCGAGACCGTGATCTTCGTATACGCCAGCAGGACGGCCGTCTCGGGACCGGTCAACCCCTGTCCCTGGGCGAGGCGTTCACGGATCTGGCGGTCGGTGGGCAGAAACTCCAGGGCCCGGTCGAGGTGGCCCTCGCGGACCAGGGTGCGCATGAAGCGCTGCTGGGCGTGGAGCATGTCCTTGGACTGGGCCAGCGCGTTGGCGATCGCGGTGTTCTGCGCGTAGTTGTTGCGCAGGACGAGCGCGCCGACCTCGTCGGTCATCTCGGCGAGGATCTTGTTGCGCTGCTTCACGGTCATCTCGCCGTCGGTGACCAGGCCGTTGAGCAGGATCTTGATGTTCACCTCGTGGTCGGAGGTGTCCACGCCCGCGCTGTTGTCGATCGCGTCCGTGTTGATCTTGCCGCCATGCTGGGCGAACTCGATCCGGCCGAGCTGGGTCAGGCCCAGGTTGCCGCCCTCGCCGACGACCTTGACGCGCAGATCGGCGCCGTCGACCCGGATCGCGTCGTTGGCCTTGTCGCCGACGTCCGCGTGGGACTCGGTGCTGGCCTTGACGTACGTGCCGATTCCGCCGTTCCACAGCAGGTCGACCCGCGACTTGAGGATCGCCTTCATCAGGTCGGCCGGCGTCATCTTGGCGACCTTGTCCTCGATACCGAGGGCCTCGCGGACGTGGGCGTTGACCGGGATCGCCTTGGCCGTACGGGGGAAGACGCCACCGCCGGCCGACAGCAGGTCGGTGTTGTAGTCGGCCCAGCTGGAGCGCGGCAGCTCGAACATGCGGCGCCGCTCGGCGTACGAGACGGCCGCGTCCGGGGTCGGGTCGAGGAAGATGTGCCGGTGGTCGAAGGCGGCGACCAGGCGGATGTGCTCGCTGAGCAGCATGCCGTTGCCGAACACGTCACCGGACATGTCGCCGACGCCGACGACCGTGAAGTCCTCGGTCTGGGTGTCGACGCCCAGCTCACGGAAGTGCCGCTTGACGGACTCCCAGGCACCGCGCGCGGTGATGCCCATCTTCTTGTGGTCGTAGCCCGCGCTGCCGCCGGAGGCGAAGGCGTCGCCGAGCCAGAAGTTGTAGCTCTCGGCGACCCCGTTGGCGATGTCCGAGAAGGTCGCGGTGCCCTTGTCGGCGGCGACCACCAGGTAGGTGTCGTCCTCGTCGTGCCGGACGACGTCCGCCGGGGGGACGACCTCGCCGGCCACCAGGTTGTCGGTGATGTCGAGCAGGGCCGAGATGAACATCTTGTAGCTGGCGATGCCCTCGGCGAGCCACGCGTCGCGGTCCACGCTCGGGTCCGGCAACTGCTTGGCGACGAAGCCGCCCTTGGCGCCGACCGGCACGATGACGGTGTTCTTCACCATCTGCGCCTTGACCAGGCCGAGGATCTCGGTGCGGAAGTCCTCGCGCCGGTCCGACCAGCGCAGCCCGCCGCGCGCGACCTTGCCGAAGCGCAGGTGCACGCCCTCGACGCGCGGCGAGTACACCCAGATCTCGTACGCCGGCCGCGGCGCGGGCAGGTCCGGGATGGCCTGCGGGTCGAACTTCATCGAGACGTACGCGTGCGCGTGCCCGCCGCGTGCCTCCTGGAAGAAGTTGGTGCGCAGGGTCGCCTTGATGACGGTCAGGAAGGACCGCAGGATGCGGTCCTCGTCGAGGCTCGCCACCTGGTCGAGGGCCGCGTCGAGCTCTTCGAGGAGGGCGTCCACGATCTCGCGCCCGGCGCGCTGCCGGTCCGGCGACATCCGCGCCTCGAACAGGGAGACGAGCAGCCGGGTGGTGTGGACGTTGTTGCGGAGGGTGTCCTCCATGTAGTCCTGGCTGAAGGTCGAACCGGCCTGCCGCAGGTACTTGGCGTACGCCCGCAGCACCATCGCCTGCCGCCAGTCGATCCCGGCGCTCAGCACCAGCGCGTTGAAGCCGTCGTTCTCCGCCTGCCCGGTCCAGGTCGCGGCGAACGCCTCCTGGAACCGCTCGCGGCCGTCGTCGCCGAGGTAATCCCCGTTGCCGTTCTGCGACTTGGGCATCCGCAGCCCGAAGTCGTAGATCCACGCCGTCGTACGGTCCGAGCAGCGCAGTTCGTACGGCCGCTCGTCGACGACCTCGACGCCGAGGCGGCTGAGGACCGGCAGCACGGCGGAGAGGGAGACCGACTCGCCCTTGCGGTAGATCTTGAAGCGGCGCTCGTCGGGAGCCGCGCCCACCGGCTCGTAGAGGCTGAGCGCGAAGGCCTGCTCCTCGGTGAGCTGTTCCAGGTGGACCAGGTCGGCCACGGCGGCGCGCGGGTTGTGGTCGGCCTTGTAGCCCTCGGGGAAGGCGTTGCCGTAGCTGCGCAGCAGTTCGGCGGCGCGCTCCTCGCCGCACTCGGCGTTCAGCGCCTCGCCGAAACCGTCGGCCCAGGAGCGGGCGGCCTCCACCAGGCGGGCCTCGATGCGGTCCTTGTCGGCGTCGGACAGCTCGGGCAGTTCGGTGCCCTGCGGGACGCGGACCACGAAGTGCAGCCGGGAGAGGATCGACTCGGTGTTCCAGGCGGTGAAGTCGACACTGGTGCCGCCGAGTTCTTCCTTGAGGATGTCGATGATCCTGAGGCGGACGCCGGTGGTGTAGCGGTCGCGCGGGAGGTAGACGAGGGCCGAGTAGTAGCGGCCGTACTCGTCCTGGCGCAGGTAGAGGCGCAGCCTGCGGCGTTCCTGGAGGTAGAGCACGGACGTGACGATCGAGCGGAGTTCGTCGACCGGGGTCTGGAACAGCTCGTCGCGCGGGTACGTCTCCAGGATCTGCAGCAGGTCGCGCCCGTCATGGCTGTTGGGCGAGAAGCCGGCGCCCTCCAGCACCTCGTCGACCGTGCGCCGGATCACGGGAACCCGGCGGACGGACTCGGTGTAGGCGGCCGAGGAGAACAGGCCCAGGAAGCGGCGCTCGCCGACGACCTCGCCGTTCTCGCCGAACTTCTTCACGCCCACGTAGTCGAGATACGACGGCCGGTGCACCGTGGAACGGCTGTTGGCCTTCGTCAGGACGAGTAGCTTGTGCTCGCGGGCCTTGGCGCGGGCGTCGGCCGGGAGCCGCTCGAAGGACGGGCTCACCGGGTGGTGATCCTCGCCGCCGTGCTGCGGGTCGGAGCGCAGGATGCCGAGGCCGGTGCCGGGGACCGCGGCGAGGGAGTCGTCCTCGCGGAGCTGATACTCGCGGTAGCCGAGGAAGGTGAAGTGGTCGGCGGCCAGCCAGCGCAGCAGCTCGCGGGCCTCGCCGACCTCGCTGGAGGGCAGGTCGGAGGCGGTTGGCTCGGCGGGCAGCTCGTCGGCCATCCGCAGCGCCAGGTCGCGCATCTTCTCCCAGTCCTCGACGGCCTCGCGGACGTCGGACAGGACGCGCAGCAGGTCGGCGGTGATCTGCTTCAGGTCTGCTCGGTCGGTCTCGCGGTCGATCTGGACGTGGATCCAGGACTCGGTGTGCGCGTCGTGCGGCAGCTCGCCGGAGGGCGGGGTGGTGAGCACCTCGATGAGCTTGCCGGTGAGGTCACGGCGGACGACGACCTGCGGGTGGATCACGACGTGGATGCCGCGGTCCTGGCGGGTCAGTTCATTGGTCACGGAGTCGACAAGGAAGGGCATGTCGTCGGTGACGACCTCGACGACGGTGTGGCTGCACGTCCAGCCGTTCTCCTCGACCGTCGGGGTGTGCACCCGTACGTTCGCCGTGCCCTGGGGTCGGGTCTCGGCCAGCCGGTAGTGGGAGTAGGCGGCACCGAAGACGTCGACCGGGTCGCGGTCGGCGAGGTCCTCCGGGGCGGTGTGCAGGTAGTAGCGCTGGAGGAACGCGAGCACGGTGTCCCGGTCCGGGGTGCTCTCGTCCGTCTTCCCGGTCGGTAGGTGCCCCCCGACCGGGCTGTTCTCAGCTACCCGGGCAGCCCGTTCGAGCAGCTCGGCCTTGGCTTCGTCCAGCTTGGTCTGCATTGTCCTCTGGCTCCTGTCGCGCGCCGTTGCGTGACGTAGAAGGAAGTTCGATGTCTTCCCCTGCGGCTCGACGCCACGGCCCGGGGTGTCCGGTCTGCTGAGACGCTATGCCGCAAGGTGAGATGAGCGGTGGGTTATCAGCCATTTTCGGCACGCCCGAAGGGTGTGACGCTGCTCTCTGCCGCGCCGGTACCAGGGGTGTACACGGCGTCCTGGGAGCCCTTGGAGCTCCGTCCCGCCCGCGCGGACCTGTGGAACAGGCCCTGGGACCAGCGACCGCCGCCCGGTCACGGATGTCGTCCGTGTTCGCCGGGCGCGGAGCAGGGGCGACGATGCCCCCGCGAAATATCGCGCTGATCACGCCACAAGGCTATCGCTCCTCACCGGGGGCTCGTCACGAGCCGGATGTGTACAAAACAGAGGGTGGAACTTTGACGTTATGCACAGGGGCGTAGAGAGTGAAATCGTCGTATTCACGGGCAGGCGGGACGGTGACGGCGTCCGCGCGACGAGGGCCCTTGGCAAGCACTCCAGCACGCGGCACGTTGCTCATGAGCCCTTGGATCCTTGGACCCATGAGCCCTTGAGCACTCAGGCCCTTGAGCCGCCGAACCCGCGGATCCATGACGCCCGGCGAAGACACCCGCCACGGCCACGGAGGAGCGCACCGACATGACAGCGAAGATCCTCATCGTCACCGGCGACGCAGCGGAGTCGCTGGAGGTCCTTTACCCCTACCAGCGCCTGCGCGAGGAGGGCTACGACGTCCACATCGCGGCCCCCGAGCGCAAGAAGCTCCAGTTCGTCGTCCATGACTTCGAACCCGGCTTCGACACCTACACCGAGAAACCCGGCTACACCTGGCCCGCCGATCTCGCCTTCTCCGAGGTCGATCCCGGCCAGTACGCGGCCCTCGTCATCCCCGGCGGCCGGGCCCCCGAGTACCTCCGCAACGATCCCGAACTCCGCAAGATCCTCAAATCCTTCTTCGACACGGACAAGCCCGTGGCCCAGATCTGCCACGGCCCCCTGCTCACCGCCGCGATCGACGGCCTGCGCGGCCGGCGCGTCACGGCCTACCCCGCCCTTGAACTCGACATGCAGTCCGCCGGCGCGACCTTCCAGGACGCCGAGACCGTCGTCGACGGCACGCTGGTCTCCGCCCGCGCCTGGCCGGATCACTCCAGCTGGATGCGGGAGTTCCTCACGGTGCTGCGGGCGAAGGCGCCGGTGACGTGACCTGGGGGCGCGGTGGCTCTTGCGGCACCACGCTGACAGGCCGCCTTACGCCGCCAGCCGCTCCGCCTCCGCGACGGCCTCCGCCAGCGAGTCCACCACCGGCACGCCGACCACTTCGAGGCTGGCCCGGCCGTGCGAACCGCCGGTGTACAGCACGGCCCGGGCCCCCACGTGCAGGGCGGCCACGGCGTCGTCGGCCGCGTCGCCGATCACCACCGTGCGCGCGGGGTCCACGCCGGCCAGCGCCTCCAGGTGCCGCACCATGTGCTCGGCCTTGCTGCCACCCGAGGGCCCGGTGCGCCCGTCGACCCGTATGAAGTGCGGTTCTATCCCGAACTCCCGTACCAGCGGGACGAGTTCGTCATGGACGTACATGCTGAGGATCGACTGGCTGCGCCCCGCCGTCCGCCAGCCCGCGAGCAGGTCCGCAGCGCCCTCAGTCAGTCCGCAGACGACCCGGTGCTCGGCGTAGTACCGGTGGAAGGTGTCGTCCATGACCTCCCACTCGGCGTCGGTGGGCAGCCGCCCCAGCAGCCGCTCGTAGAACTTCGGCACCGGCACGCAGTACAGCGTCCGGTACTCCTCCATCGTGATCGCCTTGAGCCCGAGCTCGGCGAACGCCGCGTTGGTCGCCCCGATGATCGCGTCATTGTCGTGGAACAGCGTGCCGTTCCAGTCCCAGACGATGTGCGCGTTTGCTTGCATCCCCATGCCAAAAACGTACCCGCCGCCACTGACAATCAAGAGAACCGCAGGTCAACGGCTATCTCCGGCCGGTCGGCCGCCGCCGGGCGGGCTCAGTCGGCCAGCCCGACGAGGTTCGGGATCTCCTGCGTCGCGTACCAGAGCAGCTCGTGGTCCTCGGCCCCGTCCACGACGAACTGCGCGTCGTCGTCCCCGCGGTCCGCCGCCGCGAGCGCGTCGGCGGCGGCGCTCACGTCCTTCTCCGCGTCACCCAGATCCACGTGCACGGCCGCCGCCTTGGCCAGCGCCACAGTTCCGCTCACCCGCACCTCGCCGAGCGCCGCCGGGTCGAGTCCGCGGTCGGGGTCGGCGTGCGCCGCGCCGTCGGGTACGTCGACGGCGACCACGACCCGCCGCCGCGGCGCGTCGACGTCGGCCGCGAGCAGTCGCAGCGAGGCCAGCGCGGCCCGGTTCAGCGCCGCGTACTCCAACTCCTCGATGTCGTCGGAGAGATACCACTCGCGCAGCGCGGGTGTGACGGCGTACGCGACGAAGGGTCCCGTCCCCAGCTCACCCGTCTTGTACGCCTCGGCGAGACCGGGGAGGGTCAGGGGGACGTAGACGCGCATGGCTGGCCGCTTTCGTAGTCGGAGAGTGCCTCGCGGAGGACGGTGCCATGCCTCCGGGAGGGCCTCCAGGATACGTGCGCGCGTCCCCCATCGAGTCCCCACCCGCACCACTGGAGGCGTCCACCCCACGCCGGAAATTCACCCGGAGCACCCCTGCACTGATGGGCCAGGAGGCCCACCAATCACTCGGATAAGTGAACAATCCGGCCCCTCCGACCCGCCCCTCCCCGTCCTTGCCACCCTCGTCCACGGCCCCGTACAAGATCCCCAACCAGCAAGTTACTTCCCGGTACATCCCGGGCCGACGACACGGGGACCTCCATGCACAAAGTCATGACCAGGGCCGCCCAGCACACCCCGACCCGCCCTCCGACCCGCCGCGACCCACGCCGCCCGGGCACGGCTTCGCCACGCGGACAGGGCGGGGGCACGTCCCGTACGACGACCGGCGAGGCCCTGCCGATCGCGCCCGCCGCCGTCGGGGACGCACGTCTCGCGACGCCCGGAACCGAGGCGGCCTACGACGCGACCCCGGCGCCCCGCGCGACCTCCCCCTCCGCGACGGCGGGCCGGGGCGCAGCGCGCACGTCGCCCACAGCCGCGTCTGGCCAGGGCGCGGCTCGTGCGACACCCACGGTCACGTCCGGCCAGGGCTCGGTCCCGACCGCTCTCGCGCCGGCGCCGGGTCGCAGCACAGCGCCTGCCACGTCAACGCCCACCGCGGGCCGGGCCGTACCCCGCACCGTGCCCGCCCAGGCCGCACCGAGCCGTGTTCCGCAGCCTCGCCCCACCGACCTCTTCGCCGACCGCCTCCTCGCCGTGCTGAGCGGCCAGCGGCCCGTCCACTGGATGCTCCGGCACACCGCCGGCCGCGCCTACGACGAGCTGATCCGGCTCGCCGAACACGGCCCCCTGCGTGCCACCCGGGGCACCCGCCCGGTTGTCCGCGACATCGGCTACTACGTCGCCCGCCCTGGCGCCGTGGAGGCCTTCGCCCGGATCAGCGCCGGTGATCAGGTACGGGCGATGGCCTTCCGGCTGGAACGGGGCGCGGACCTCCGCTGGCGCTGCACGGCGGTGGAACGGGGCGGACCTCGCGCTCCGCACACCCCGGACGACGACTGAGGAAGGCTCGCGCGGCCGACGGCAGTTGACGGGCGGGGCTCGCTCGCCGCAGCCCGCGCACGCACACGCACGCCGAAGGGCCGGGCACCTTCACGATGCCCGGCCCTTCAAGGTCTCGCCACGGGCAGCGGCCCCGACAGGCTCAGCCCCTCACTCAGGGGCGCCTGTCACGCCTCGCCGCGCCCGCGCGGAGCGACCGTCACTTCTTGCGACGGCTGCCCCTGCGCCCCTGCTTGCGGCGCTCCGCGCGCGTGAGGCCGTCCGCCTCGGAGCGCACCGGCTCGTCGTCGCTGGTGAAGTCGCCCTCGACGATGCCGCCCTCGCCGTCCACGCTGGGCGCGGAGAAGTGCAGCCGGTCCGGCCGCTGCGGTGCGTCGAGCCCCTTGGCGCGGATCTCGGGACGGGCGCTCGCCTGCGCGGGCACCGTGTCCTCCTTGTCGAGCGACGGCTTGTCGTCCTCCACGGGGACTTCCTCGACCTGCTGCTCGACCTGGACCTCCAGGTTGAACAGATAGCCGACGGACTCCTCCTTGATGCCGTCCATCATGGCGGTGAACATGTCGAAGCCCTCGCGCTGGTACTCGACCAGGGGGTCCTTCTGCGCCATCGCGCGCAGGCCGATGCCCTCCTGGAGGTAGTCCATCTCGTAGAGGTGCTCGCGCCACTTGCGGTCCAGGACCGACAGCACGACCCGGCGCTCCAGCTCACGCATGATCTCGGAGCCGAGCTGCTCCTCGCGGCCCGAGTACTGCTCGTGGATGTCGTCCTTGATGGACTCGGAGATGAACTCGGCGGTCAGACCGGCCCGGTCCCCGGCCGCCTCCTCCAGCTCCTCCACGGTGACCTTCACCGGGTAGAGCTGCTTGAACGCGCCCCACAGCCGGTCGAGGTCCCAGTCCTCCGGGAAGCCCTCGGTGGTCTCCGCGGTGATGTACGCGTCGATCGTGTCGTCCATGAAGTGCACGACCTGGTCCTGCAGGTCCTCGCCCTCCAGGACGCGGCGGCGCTCGCCGTAGATGACCTCGCGCTGCCGGTTGAGGACCTCGTCGTACTTGAGGACGTTCTTGCGGGTCTCGAAGTTCTGCTGCTCGACCTGCGACTGGGCAGACGCGATCGCGCGCGTGACCATCTTGTTCTCGATCGGCACGTCGTCCGGGACGTTCGCCATGGACATCACGCGCTCGACCATCTGGGCCTTGAACAGCCGCATCAGGTCGTCGCCGAGGGAGAGGTAGAAGCGGGACTCGCCCGGGTCGCCCTGGCGGCCGGAGCGACCGCGCAGCTGGTTGTCGATACGCCGCGACTCGTGCCGCTCGGTGCCGAGGACGTAGAGGCCGCCGAGGTCCTTGACCTCCTCGAACTCGTCCCTGACCGCCTGCTCGGCGTTCTCCAGGGCAGCGGGCAGGGCCTGGGCCCACTCCTCGATGTGCTCCTCGGGGTCGAGGCCGCGCTGCCGCAGCTCCGCCTCGGCGAGGTCGTCGGGGTTGCCGCCGAGCTTGATGTCCGTACCGCGGCCGGCCATGTTGGTGGCGACCGTCACGGCGCCCTTGCGGCCGGCCTGGGCGATGATCGGCGCCTCACGGTCGTGCTGCTTGGCGTTCAGCACCTCGTGCTGGATGCCGCGCTTGGCGAGCTGCTGCGAGAGGTACTCGGACTTCTCGACCGACGTCGTACCGACGAGGATCGGCTGCCCCTTCTCGTGCTTCTCGGCGATGTCGTCGACGACCGCCTCGAACTTCGCGACCTCGGTGCGGTAGATCAGGTCGGACTGGTCGTTGCGGACCATCGGCCGGTTGGTCGGGATCGGGACGACGCCGAGCTTGTAGATCTGGTGGAACTCGGCGGCCTCGGTCATCGCCGTGCCGGTCATGCCGGAGAGCTTGCCGTAGAGGCGGAAGAAGTTCTGGAGGGTGATCGTCGCGAGCGTCTGGTTCTCGTCCTTGATGTCCACCCCCTCCTTCGCCTCGATCGCCTGGTGCATGCCCTCGTTGTAGCGGCGGCCGGCGAGGATACGGCCGGTGTGCTCGTCGACGATCATGACCTCGCCGTCGATGACGACGTAGTCCTTGTCCTTCTTGAAGAGCTCCTTGGCCTTGATGGCGTTGTTCAGGTAGCCCACCAGCGGGGTGTTCACCGACTCGTAGAGGTTGTCGATGCCCAGCCAGTCCTCGACCTTGCTGACACCGCCCTCGTGGATGGCGACCGTGCGCTTCTTCTCGTCGACGTCGTAGTCGCCCGTCTCCTCCAGGCCCTTGAGCGGGTTGCCGGCCTCGCCCTTCTTCAGGCGGGTGACCAGCTTGGCGAAGTCGCCGTACCACTTGGTGGCCTGGTCGGCCGGGCCGGAGATGATCAGCGGCGTACGGGCCTCGTCGATGAGGATCGAGTCGACCTCGTCGACGATCGCGAAGTTGTGGCCGCGCTGCACCAGTTCGTCCTGCGACCACGCCATGTTGTCGCGCAGGTAGTCGAAGCCGAACTCGTTGTTCGTGCCGTAGGTGATGTCGCACGCGTACTGCTCGCGGCGCTGGGCCGGGGTCATGTTGGCGAGGATGCAGCCGACCTCGAGGCCCAGGAACTTGTGGACGCGCCCCATCATCTCGGAGTCGCGCTCGGCCAGGTAGTCGTTGACCGTGATGAGGTGGACGCCGTCCCCGGAGAGAGCGTTCAGATACGCGGGCAGGGTGCCGACCAGAGTCTTGCCCTCGCCGGTCTTCATCTCGGCGACGTAGCCGAGGTGCAGGGCCGCGCCGCCCATCATCTGCACGTCGTAGTGACGCTGGCCGAGGACGCGCTTGGCGGCCTCGCGCACGGTGGCGAACGCCTCGGGGAGCAGGTCGTCCAGGGTCTCACCATCGGCGTAGCGCTGCTTGTACTCCTCGGTGAGGGCCTTCAGCTCGGAGTCGGAGAGGTCGACGAAGTCCTCTTCGATGGAGTTGACCTGGTCCGCGATGCGGTGCAGCTTGCGCAGGATCTTGCCTTCGCCTGCACGCATGATCTTCGAGAGGACGGACACGGGGGTTGGTCTCCTTGCCGGTCGGGCCTGGGACGGTCGGTTTCCAATGACATGGCTGAGCAACGGCCATCGTATGCGAGGACCCCGCCACGCCGGGAGCCTGCCGGGGACGCCGACCGTCCACTACTTCAAAAACGCTTCAAAGGGGACAACGGCCGGGAGTCGCCGATGGTGCCGCGTCATTCCGAGGAATTGCGCGAAATGTGATCACTCGCTCACGCAGCGCAAAAGCATGGCGTCCTTGTGCGCCCCCGAGCAGAATCGGCCGATGGAACCCGTCACACTCACGACCGACCGCCTCCTCCTGCGCAGCGTCGGCCCGCAGGACACCGATGTCGTGTATTCCGCGGCCCAGGACCCCGAGATCCAGCGCTGGACGACGATCCCCTCGCCCTACCTCCCGGAGCACGCGCGGAGTTTCACCGAGCAGCTGGTGCCCGAGGGCTGGGCGAACTGTTCGATGTTCACCTTCGGCGTCTTTCTCCCCGAAGGGGAGTTGGTGGGCATGCTCGGCATCACGATGCGCTCGCTCGGCGTCGGCGAGGTCGGCTTCTGGGCCACCAAGCAGTACCGCGGCAACGGCTACATCACGGAGGCCACCGTCGCCGTCTCCCGCTGGGCCTTCACCCGGCTGTCGATCGACCGCGTGGAATGGCGCGCGGAGGTCGGCAACAAGGGCTCCCGCGCGGTCGCCGAACACGCCGGCTTCACCATCGAGGGCACGCTCCGCTCCGCGATCAACAACAAGGGCGTACGACGGGACTGCTGGGTCGCCTCCCTGCTCCCGTCGGACCTGGGCCTGCCCTCGACCGCGCCCTACCTGCCCGCGCAGCCGTAGCGAGGCGAATCCGCAGGTCAGCGCGCATTGTCAGTGGCACCCTCTATCGTGCGGAGACATGACGAGTGCCCCGCGCCCCACGACCGACCTGTCGGCAGCCGACGCCCGCCGCATCGCCCTGCGCGCACAGGGTTTCCTCGGCGCCCCCGACCGCCGCGCGGGCGTGCGCGGCGTGCTCCGCCATCTCGGCGCGGTCCAGCTCGACACCATCTCGGTCCTCTCCCGCTCCCACGAACTCATCCCGTACGCCCGCCTGGGCGCCGTCCCCCGCAAGACGGTCGAGGATGCGTACTGGACCCAGACGCACGCCTTCGAGTACTGGTCCCACGCGGCCTGCATCCTCCCCGTCGAGGAGTGGCCCCACTTCGCCTTCCGCCGTCGCGCCTACCGCAGTCGGCCGCACTGGAACCACGACCTCCCGGACGGCACCTACGACCAGGTGATCAAGCAGCTCCGCGCCGAAGGCCCCCTCACCTCCACCGAGTTGGGCGGCGCCAAGCGCACCAGCGAGTGGTGGGACTGGTCCGGCGCCAAGGTCGCCGTCGAGCGCGCGCTCATGTACGGCGAGGTGGTGTGCGTGGAACGCCGCGGCTGGAAGCGGGTGTACGACCTCGCCGAGCGCGCGATCCCGGAGCCGCTGCTGCACGACGAGCTGGATGACACCGAGTGCCTCCGCCGTCTGGTCCGGCTGGCGGGCCAGTCACTGGGCGTCGGCACGCGCGCGGACATCGCCGACTACCACCGCCTCAAGGGCGAGCAGGTCGACACGGTGATCGCCGACTCGGGCCTGGTCCCGGTCACGGTGGAGGGCTGGGGCAAGTCGGCGTGGGCCGACCCGGCGGCCCTGGAGACCTCCCTGCGCGGTCGGCATCGCACCACGCTCCTGTCCCCGTTCGACTCCCTGATCTGGGAGCGGGCACGCACGGAGCGGATCTTCGGCTTCACCCACCGCCTGGAGGCCTACGTCCCCAAGCCGAAGCGGATCCACGGCTACTTCGCGATGCCGGTCCTCGCCGGCGGCCAGTTGGTCGGCCGCGTCGATCCGGCGCGGGAGGGCCGCACCCTGGTGGCCAAGCAGGTCACCCTGGACGGCGCGAAGGCCGTCCCGTCCGTGGCGCAGGCCCTGGTCGAGGCCGCGAGCTGGGTGGACTGCACGGACGTACGCGTGGAGCGGGTCGACGCCCCCGAACTGCGTGCGCCCCTCGCCGGAGAGCTCCTGCGCCTGCTGGCGTGAGGGTCACCGGATTTCGAGGATCTTCTCCCGCATCGCGTAGACGACGGCCTCCATCCTGGAGTGCAGCTGCAGCTTCTCCAGGATGTTGCGCACATGGTTCTTCACGGTGTTCTCGGAGATGAACAACTGCTTGGCGATATCGCGGTTGTTCATTCCGGTGGCGACGAGTTTGAGAACCTCCAGCTCACGGTCGGTGAGCCGTGGCGCGGGCACCAATCGGCGTTCGTCGGTGCGCTGGATCATCGACTTGAACTCGGTGAGCAGCTTCGACGCCATGGAGGGGCTGATCTGCGACTGTCCGTCGGCCACGGCGCGAATGGCGGTAGCCACTTCGTCGGTCGAGATCTCCTTGAGGAGATAACCCGTCGCACCCGCCTTGATCGCGTCGTAGAGATCGGCCTCTTCGTCGCTGATCGTCAGCATGATGATCTTCGCGCTGGGCGCCACCTCCTTGATGGAGGTGCACGCCTCGATTCCGCCCCGCTTCGGCATCCGTACGTCCATCAGGACGATGTCCGGCAGCAGATCCGCGGCCTTGTCCACGGCCTCGGCACCGTCGCCCGCCTCGCCGACGACCTGGATGTCCTCCTCGGCCGCCAGCACGATCTCCAGGCCTCGGCGGAAGAGGGCGTGGTCGTCCACGACAAGGACTCTGATCGGCTCCTTGCGTGTCGAGCCCGCTTCCGGGCCCATGGCGACGACGCCATCGGCATCCTCGACATGCATCGGTCCGAAGCTTTCCGCCATCGTTCCTCCCCCTGAAGGCTGTGGCCTGTGGTCCTGCGCCATCGCCAACCCAAGGCAGCGGCCCACCGGTTGGGCCCTGTGCGGCCATGATTCCATGCCTGGACGACAGTGCGGTCACGGAGCGGGGCGCGAAGTGGTCGCACACCGGTGCCCCTGGGGGCGCACACACGCTCCAGGGGCACCGGCTCAGCTGTCGCCGGGTGGGTCAGCCGCGCAACGTGCCGCCCGCCGCGGGCGGTTGCGCCTGGGTGACCATCGGGTCCGTGCTGAGGTGGATGACGCCGTAGTCGTAGGCGTGCCGTCGATAGACGACACTCGGTTCCTTGGTCTCGGAGTCGACGAACAGGTAGAAGTCATGTCCGACCAGTTCCATCTCGTAGAGGGCCTGGTCGAGGGACATCGGGGAAGCGACGTGGGTCTTCTCTCGGACGATGAGGGGCCCTTCGCCCTTCACTTCCAGCGAACCGATCTTCTTGGTGGGCACACCGTCCGACTGCTCGTCGGGGGCGGCGTGGCCGTTGCCGTTGAGCGTCGCCGCGCCCGGGACGTGGTCGGGGACCTCGGCGGCCGTGAGCCGACGGGCACCGCGGCGCGTGTGACGCTTGTCGTGCTGCTTGCGCAGCCGGGCATCCAGCTTCTCCGCCGCGAGGTCGAGCGCCGCGTACGGATCGTTGGCCGATGCCTCCGCCCGGATCACCGGACCGCGGGAGCGGAGTGTGATCTCCACTCGGTCGCAACGGTCGGCCTGTCGGGGGTTGGGCTCCTTGGACACCTCGACGTCGAGGCTGATCACCTTGCCGTCGAGCTTCTGGATCTTCTCCAGCTTCAGCTTCTCGGCCACGTGCTTGCGGAACCGCTCGGGCACCTCGGTCTTGCGGCCCTTGACGACGATGTCCACGCAGAACTCCGTTCCCGGATCACTCCGCTTCGCTGCGGAGCGTCTCCCTTTTGCACCAGGCCCCGGTCACCCCGGAACCTCGGACTCGGTGACTTCCACCTCCTCCTCCCCCAGGGGCAAGATCTCCACCCCATGGCCGCGGGTGATTGCAGAAAACCCGCAGCACGGCATTCGGATAGGAGAGGTGCGGCCTGCGCCTTTCTCTCACAACCGAACATATCTCGCCCGGACGGATGTCGTCACCCTCTACCGCGGCGTACCTCCGTTCAGGTGAATTGGCCCTGTCGTTACCTGCAACGACGCAAGTTTGCAGTCAGTTCCGGTTTATTTCGAAGGAATCTGGCGACGCCGCGATCACGGCTGCGCAGATCAGGTCACCGGGGCCGTTCACACCCACGATTCCCGGTGCACTGAGTGCCATGTGTCTCCCCTTCTCCTTTGATGCCTGCATCTGTTCCCCTCTGCCTTCCCGGGACACACCCGCGTACACAGCCGTAGTTGCTCCAACTGCCCCTCCTGGTCCGTCGCGGGTGATCGCCTCACGCACGGCACGCGCCGCCTCCCGCAACGAGGCCCCCGTCGTCATCAGGTCGTCGACGAGCACGACCGGACCGCCGACCAGCAACCGGGCACCACCAGCGACCACCTCCAGGGCGTCGGCGAGATTCTCCAGCCGCTGCCGGGAGTTGAGCCCCGACTGGTCGGCCACCCACCGCCGCTGCCGGAGCACGGCCACCACCCGGACCGGCGTTCCGCTCCGCCGCAACTCCCCCGCCGCCGCGAGAGCGATCCGCCGCGCCGGATCATGCCCGCGAGCCCGCACCACGCCACGCGCGGAGGGCACGGGAACAAGCAACACCGGCGCCTCGACACCGCTCCGGAACGGGGCGCCGTCTACGACCGGCCCGTGTCTCCCCGCAGCTGCCCGCCGTGCTCCCACGGGTGCCTGCCGCGCCCCCGCCACCCCCTCAGCCCAGTCTTCCCACTCGCCCTCGTCGCCTTCCTCTCCCAGTTCGCCGAATCCCGGCACCCAGTCCCCGTCCAACCCCGCCGAACCTCCACCCCACCCCGCCGAACTCCCGGGTTGGCCCGCCAACCCCCTGTCCTGCCCCGTCACAGCCCCATGGCCCCGCGCCCGGCACTCTCGGAGTCCCGCCCGCACAGCGCCCGCGAGAGCGGCGCCCAGTGGCCCCGCGAGGGCCAGTGAGCCTCGTTCCTTGTGGGCGAGGAGCATCGCGCGCACCTCGTCCGCGTAAGGAGCCGCCGCATACGTCGCCGGCAGCCCGGACGGCTCGGGCACCGGTCGCACCCGGCTCGGTACGACCCCGCTCAGGGCGGCACGGCACTCCGGGCAGAGCACCGTACGAGGCGTCCCGCAGCCTCCGCACTCGGCCGGCAGCACCAGATCCGTGAGGTCCCGCCACCACCCCCGCATGGCCACCACTGTGCCAAGGCCCTCGCCGACCGGCCACCCCTGTGGACAACCGGTGGACGCCTACCTGTGGACAACTCCGCGCAACCGCCGACAGCCGTCCCCCACACGAGTGCGACCTCGCCCCGGAACACGCGAACGGCCGTCTCCCGCCGAGCCTCAGCCCGACCGGAGACGGCCGCTCCTCACTGCTTCACCCCAGGTCAACCGGCAAGCATCTCAACCCGGTTGGACCAGCGATCGTCCTCACCCCGGGTAAACCGGCGCCGACCCCGTCTTGACCACCTTCTGCCACTGCGCCCCGGTGGGCAGCCGTACGATCCCGTCCTCCGAGTAGGCCACCAGCGGCAGCTTGTCGTCGTCGGACGCGGCGATCTCCTTCACGCCGGTCAGGGCCGTGGGTGCCGGGCCCTCCGGAGTGGAGCCGTCGACCTGGACGTACCGCATCTGCTGCACGCCGCCCTTCGCGCGCCCGACCACCACGAGCCGGCTGTCCCCGGCCCACGACATGGCCGTGATCTCCTCCAGGTCCGGGGTCGCGGAACGCAGTTCGAGGACCGAGACCACCGGCTGCTCCCCGGTCGCGCCGCTCCGCTGGATCCGCCCGACCAGCAGGGACCGCTTGCCGTCCTTCTCCACAACGAGCGCGATCCGCACCCCGTCGGCCGCCACCCGAACTGACTCGATCCGGCCGTCCAGCCCCAGGGTGTCGACCGCGATCGGCTGGCCGGCGCCCTTCTGCAGCAGGAGCAGCCGGGGGTTCTTCGGGTCCCGGTCGGCCACCCAGAGGTCGCCCTGCACATCCCAGCTGGGAGCCGTCAGCCGGTCGGCCGCCGTCTTGCCCTGGCTGGTCAGCACGGGGTCCCCGAGCGACGCGCCCGACACCATCGACCCGACGTAGAGCGACTTCCCGTCGAGACCGACCCCGGCCCCGCTCTCCTCGTCGCGCGACACCGCCACCGATCCCAGCGGCTTGGTGCCCTCACCCAGCGCACCCGGCACCGCCTCGGTGTGCGTGCCCCTGCTCCCGCCGGGTATCCGCACCACCCGGTGCTTGTCGTCGAGGAAGTACAGGTACACGGGGTGGTTCACGGGGCCGCGTGTCACGAGGGACTCCGCGTTGTTCTCGGAGTACACGCACAGCTGTGCGCCGTTGGCGGCCTGCAGCTCGACCTCGTCCACCGTGGGGGTCATGGTCTGAAGCGTGTAGAGGATCTGGGTCGCCATCTCGTTGCACCGGGTCAGCCCTACCCGCGAGGCTTTCTGGTTCAACGGGACGGTCAGCTTGTTCTGGTCGTCGGGGGTCAGCGAAGTGACCCCCTTGCGCAGAGCCGTCCCGGTGGGGAAGCTCGACCTGACCACGGGCCCGAGCCAGCTGGTGGGCCCGTCGAGTAGCGAACGCACCATCTGCGTCATGGGGTCCACCCGCCGCCGTACGAACACGGGGTCCGCCACGGCGATCGGCTGCGAGGTCGTCCCAGCTGTCGTGTTCGACGCGAAGTAGTACTTGTTGACCGACATGTAGTTGCGCTGGAAGTCCGAGCTGCCCATGACGACGCCCTGGGGCAGCCCGTCGATGCGCCACTGCCCGCTCTTCGCGTCCCTCTCCAGGTGCACCCGCTGGCTGTACTGCCCGTCCGCCGGCGAGTACGCCTGCTGCGAGTCCACCGTGGCGACCCGGTCACCGGTCAGCGCGTACGTGAAGGCGTCACTGTCCTCCCGGCCCCCGGGGGGATGGACGACCTCCGTGCTCGGCCCGTCGGCGAGCACCGTGGTGGACGCCTCCGGCTGCCAGTTCCGCGCCGCCTTGGCGGTCAGGTACAGGCGTGCCGTCTTGTAGTTCGGATCGTCGCTGGTCAGCGCCTCCAGGAAGCCCTGCACGATCTCCGCCTGCGTCGCGTCCTCCCGGGGAGGCATCGCGAAAACCCGCACCTGGGTGTCCTGCCGCGGCGTCGACTCGACACCCCGGAGGTCCCCGCTGTCCGGCATCGAGGCACATCCCGCCAGCACTACGACGGCACACGCGACGTAAGCCGCCGCGCGTGCCGGCTTTCGCCGGGCGCCCCCGTCGCGGTCAGCGCCCACGAGATGCCTCCCCCTGCTTGTTCGATTCCTCCGGTACGACGCCCGGGTCCGTACCGCGCCCGGTGTCGCTCCGAGGCGCGTCCGCGGTCGGCCGGTCCTCCTGGCGCCGTGTGCCGCCGGTCGGCCGGGGCACCACGCGGGCGCCGTTGCCGGGCAGCGCCGTCGGGTCGGCTGTCGCGGTCGTGGCGGTCAGCCTCGGGGCGATCGGGGTCCGCGCGGGTATCGGCGGTCCCTGGTCACCCATCGGCTGCACCGGGACCGTCGCGCGCTTGTCCCCACCCCCGCTCGGCAGACCGGCGTCATTAAGTCCACGATTACGGCGTGAGTCCTTGGGCTCCAGGGGTATCGGCGAGCCCCGCAGCGGTTCGTCGGCGGTCCTCGGCAGCGTCAGCCGGAACTGCGAACCACCGCCCGGCTCACCCCACGCCTGCAGCCAGCCGCCATGCAGCCGCGCGTCCTCCAGGGCGATGGACAGCCCCAGCCCCGTACCACCGGTGGTACGCGCGCGTGCCGGGTCCGCCCGCCAGAAGCGGCTGAACACCCGGGTCGCCTCGCCGGGCTTGAGCCCCACCCCGTAGTCGCGCACCGCGATGGCGACCGCCCCGCCCGCCGTGGCGAGTTTGACTGTGACGTCCTTGCCCTCACCGTGCTCCACGGCGTTGACGACGAGATTGCGCAGCACCCGCTCCACCCGCCGGGCATCGGCCTCGGCGACCACGGGCTGCTGGTCGCCGACGACGCGTATCTGCGTGCCCTTGCGCTCGGCGAGCGGCTCGGCCCCACTGATGACCCGCCGTACGACCTCCCTGAGGTCTATCGCCTCGGCCTCCAGGGCCGCCGCTCCCGCGTCGAAGCGGCTGATCTCCAGCAGGTCGGCGAGCAGCGTCTCGAACCGGTCCAGCTGGTCGGCCAGCAGTTCGGCCGACCGCGCGGTCATCGGATCGAAGTCCACGCGCGCGTCATGGATGACATCGGCCGCCATGCGTACGGTCGTCAGCGGCGTCCGCAGCTCGTGCGACACGTCGGACACGAACCGGCGCTGCATCCGCGACAGGTCCTCCAGCTGCTGGATCTTCAGCTGGAGGTTCTGCGCCATCTTGTTGAAGGCCTCGCCGAGCCGCGCGATGTCGTCCTCACCGGTGACCTTCATCCGCTCCTGGAGGCGCCCGGCGGACAGCCGCTCGGCGATTCCGGCGGCCATCCGCACCGGCGTGACGACCTGCCGCACCACGAGCCAGGCAATGGCCCCGAGAAGTACGACGACGAAGAGCCCGGCCGTCGCGAGTGTCCCCTTGACCAGGCTGAGCGACTTCTCCTCCTGGGTGAGCGGGAAGAGGTAGTACAGCTGGTACGGGTTGTTGTTCGGGTCGTTGACCTGCTTGCCGACGACCAGCGCGGGCTGGGACTCCTTGCCGTTGCTGTAGATGATCCGGGTGTAGCTCTGGGCCGCCGACGTGTTGTCGTTGACGCGGGCGCGCAGGTCCTCGGGCACGCTGGCGGACGGGTCGACGTACCCGGAACCGCGCGGACTGCGACCGCCGCCGCTGTCCGCGCCCGCCGGCAGCGTCACCACGTCGAAGGCTCCCTGACCGCCGCTGGACAGCGACGACACGAGGTCGCTCATCCAGGAGATGACGTTCTGTGTGGAGTTGCCGTCGGTCGCGGAGCCGTCGTCCGCGGTCCCGCTGGCCGCCTCGTCGGCCCGCTGCTTGGCCACGGCGAACCCACCCGTGGCCTGGCTCTGCGAGGCCTTCACCTTGGCGTCCAGCAGGCCGTTGCGCACCTGTCCGATGACGACGAAGCCGAGCAGCAGGACGACGCCCAGCGACATCAGCAGGGTGGTGACGACGACCTTGAGCTGGATGTTGCGCCGCCACAGCCGCATGACCGGCAACAGCGGCCGGCGCACCCAGCGCATGAACAGGCGGAGGACCGGGCTACCGTGGACCCCGCCCTGCAGCAGCCCGCCCTCCAACAGGCGTGCCCAGCGGGAGCCCGCCGCCGTCCGGCCGACAGGCCGCCTCGGGCGGGCCCCGGTCCCCCCGGGTGCCGAAGCGGCACTGTCCCTGGACATGTCAGCTCGGTCCCGCCTTGTAACCGACGCCACGGACGGTCACCACGATCTCCGGCCGCTCCGGGTCCTTCTCGACCTTGGAACGCAGCCGCTGGACATGCACGTTGACCAGACGGGTGTCCGCCGCGTGCCGGTAGCCCCAGACCTGCTCCAGGAGCACCTCACGCGTGAACACCTGCCACGGTTTACGGGCCAGCGCGACCAGCAGGTCGAACTCCAGCGGCGTCAGCGCGATCGACTGCCCGTCGCGCTTCACGGAGTGACCGGCCACATCGATGACCAGATCGCCTATGGCGAGCTGCTCGGGCGCCGGCTCCTCGGACCTCCGCAGCCGCGCCCGGATCCGGGCGACCAGCTCCTTCGGCTTGAACGGCTTCACGATGTAGTCGTCGGCGCCCGACTCCAGGCCCACCACGACATCGACGGTGTCGCTCTTCGCCGTGAGCATCACGATCGGCACCCCGGACTCCGCCCTGATCAGGCGGCACACCTCGATACCGTCCCGTCCGGGCAGCATCAGGTCCAGGAGCACCAGGTCGGGCTTGCTCTCACGGAAAGCGGCCAGCGCCTTGTCGCCGTCGGCTACGAAAGACGGCTCAAAACCTTCACCACGCAACACAATGCCGAGCATCTCGGCCAGTGCGGTGTCGTCATCGACGACAAGGACTCGTCCCTTCATAAACGACATCATCCCATTAACTAAATCGTTACCTGTCGTGACCTGTCACACAGCTCTGCCAGCGCCTCCGCCGTCACAGGCGAAACAGCGCCTTCTTCGGTGACGATCGCCGTCACCAGCTCTGGAGGCGTCACATCGAACGCCGGGTTGTACGCCTGGGTCCCCAGGGGTGCCACCGGAATCCCGCCTCCCGCTCCCGTCACCGGCACCTGGGGTGCTGTGACCTCGGTCACCTCAAAACCCGGGCGCTGTTCCACCTCGATGGACGCCCCGTCCGGCGTGTCCGGGTCCACCGTCGTCACCGGCGCCACCACGATGAACGGCACATGGTGGTACCGGGCGAGCACGGCGAGCGGATAGCTCCCCACCTTGTTCGCCACCGAACCGTCGGCGGCGATCCGGTCCGCCCCGATCAGCACCGCATCCACCTCCCCGGCCGCGAACAAGGAGCCCGCCGCGTTGTCCGTGAGCAAGGTGTACGCCATTCCATTGCGTGCCGCCTCATAAGCCGTCAGGCGAGCACCTTGCAGCAATGGACGCGTTTCGTCCACCCAGAGCCGCCGCAGCCGCCCGTCCCGGTGCGCCGCGAGCGCCACCGCGAAGGCCGTGCCCTCTCCGCCCGACACCAGCGCTCCGGTGTTGCAGTGCGTCAGAATCCGGTGCCCGCCGCCGGGCAACAGCTCGTCCAGCAGGGCCAGCCCGTGTGCGGCCATCCGTGCGCTGGCCTCGGCGTCTTCCCGGTGCAACCGCCGCGCCGCCGCCAGCGCGGCCCCGGCCGCCTGCTCGGGATCACCCCCCTTGGCCACCGCGTTACGGTGTGCCGCCTGGGCCCTGCGCACGCCGACGGAGAGGTTCACCGCGGTGGGCCGGGCGCCCGCCAGCGCGATCGCGGCCTCGTCCACGTCGAAGCCCCGCGCGGCGGCGAGCGCGACGCCGTACGCCCCCGCGATGCCGAGCAGCGGCGCCCCGCGCACCGCCAGCGAGCGGATCGCGTCCACCAGCGCGGAGGCGTCCGTGCACACCAGCTCGACCTCCTCGGCCGGCAGTCTCGTCTGGTCGAGCAGGACCAGTACGGGCCCCTCGGGGGGCTCGTCCCAGCGGATCGCGGGTATCTCGGTCGGCCGGCCGTCCTCGCCGGATTGCGCGTACTGATCAGCCATGCGGTCAGTCTGCCCCGTATCCGGCGGACAATTGAAGGTGTGCAGCCCATACCGCGGCCGGTCACCGGTCGACCACCCCATGGCACGATGGCTGCCAACCTGCCGCCGCGCCCGCGGACGGGCACCGTGAAGGAGCGACGATGAACGACACTCCGGGCTGGGCCTCGCCCGGATCCGCCCCACCCGACGGGCCCGAGCCCGGCGCCTCCGGTCCCGCCGAGCCGACCGACAGCTCCGGCCCCGCACAGCCCGCGGACCAGCCCGGCACGGACCCGTCGGGCACCGGCCCTCAGTGGTCCAAGGAGCAGCCGCCACCCGCCCAGTGGTCCGCGCCCACCGGCGCCCCGGGCCCGGGCCAGCCACCGCCCCCACCACCCGGCCCGGGCTGGGGCGGAGGCCACCCCGGCGGCCCGGCGGGCCCCGGAGGCGCTGGGGGATACGGCGGGCCCGGCGGCTACGGCGCTCCCGGCTGGGGAGCCGGCTGGGGCGGTCCCCCGCCCGCGGCCAAGCCCGGTGTGATCCCGCTCCGCCCGCTCGGCGTCGGCGAGATCCTCGACGGCGCCGTCTCCACCATGCGCACCTACTGGCGCACGGTCCTGGGCATCTCGCTCACCGTCGCGGTCGTCATGCAGACCATCGTCGTCCTCGTCCAGGGCTTCGCCTTCAGCGACCTCAGCAGCACCAGCGCCCTCGACGACCCGAACGCCAGCGCCTCCGAAGTCACCCGCGCGATGAGCGAGGCCTTCCTCAGCACCGGCGTCGTCTACTTGGTCGCCCTCATCGGCACGGTGATCGCCACCGCCCTGCTCACGGCCGTCACCAGCCGCGCCGTCCTCGGCAAGCCGGTCACCGCCACGGAAGCCTGGCGTGACGCCCGCCCCCAGGTGCTCAAGCTGTTCGGCCTGATCTGCCTGCTGATCCTCATGGCCATCGCCCTGATCGGCATCCCCACCGTGCCCGGCATCATCGTGGCCGTCACGGGATCCCAGGACGGGGGCATCGCACTCGCCGTCATCGGTGGCCTCGCCGGCTGCGTCGTCACCCTCTGGCTGGCGATCCGCTTCTCCCTGGCCTCGCCCGCGCTGATGCTGGAGAAGCAGGGCATCGTGAAGTCGATGAGCCGCTCCGCGAAGCTGGTGCGCGGCTCCTGGTGGCGGATCTTCGGCATCCAGCTGCTCGCCCAGATCATCGCGAGCATCCTGTCGTCCATCCTCGTGATCCCGTTCGCCTTCATCGCCGGACTGCTGAGCGGCGACGGCCTCAGCGGCCTCGTCAACGGCACCGGCGACGTCGGCTGGACGTACCTCATCATCAGCGGCCTCGGCGCGGTGATCGGCCGCATGATCTCGTTCCCGATCACGGCGGGCGTCACCGTGCTCCTGTACATCGACCAGCGCATCCGTCGCGAGGCCCTCGACCTCGACCTGGCCCGTGCCGCCGGCGTCCAGGACTACGGCACCGCCGCCCCCGGCCCCACCCCGGGGAGCTGATGCGGTGAGCCTGGCGGGGGGAGTTCTCACAGCGGTGCCCGCGGCGCTGCCGCACACCGTCGAATCGGCCACGAGGGCACTGCTGCGCGCCCACGGCACGGTCGTACGGTCGTCGGCCCTTTCGGGGGACGAGCCGCCGGTGACGATCCCGCGCGACCCCGCGCGGGAGGCGGCCCGGCGTGAACTGTCCAAGCAGATGTACCACGAGAACGACCCCAGCCTGGTGCAACGAGCCCTGGACGCCATCTCGCGCTGGGTCGACAAACTGTTCAGCAGGGCATCGGAGGCGACACCCGGCGGAACGCTCGGCCTGATCGTCGTCATCCTGGTCGTCCTCGCGGTTGTGGCCGCCCTGTGGTGGCGCCTCGGCACCCCGCGCCGCGAACCCGCCTCCACCGCCGCCCTGTTCGACGACCGGCCCCGAAGCGCCGCCGAACACCGCTCGGCCGCCGAGGCACACGCCGCGCAGGGACACTGGAACCCCGCTGTGCAGGAACGCATGCGTGCCATCGTCCGCTCCCTGGAGGAACGCGCCCTGCTCGATGTCCGCCCCGGCCGCACCGCCGACGAGGCGGTGGCCGAAGCCGGCCGCGCACTCCCGTCGCACACGGACGAACTGCGCGCCGCCGCCGGACACTTCGACGACGTGACGTACGGCGGACGCGGCGCGAGCGAGCAGTCGTACCGCCGCATCGCCGAACTCGACCACGGCCTGGAACGGACCAGGTCCGTCCTCACGAGCAGCGCCCACAGCACGGCCCACCACACCAGCCAGGGGGCCACCGAATGACCACGGAGGCCACGTTTCCCGCCACCTCGGCCTCGCCCACCGTCCGCCAGGTGTGGACCCGCGCGCGCGGCATCGTCCTCGCGCTCGTGCTCCTCATGGCAGCCGCCGTCGCGATCGCCGCGATCCGCTCCGACGCCCGGCACGGCGACCTCGACCCGCGCTCCGCCGACCCCTACGGCAGCCGCGCCGTCGCCGAACTCCTCGGCGACCGGGGCGTGTCCACGCGCGTGGTCTCGACCCTGGCCCAGGCCCGCGCCGCGGCCGGCCCGGACACCACCCTGCTCGTCGCCGTCCCGGACCTGCTGACCAAGCATCAACAGGCCGGCCTGCACGCGGCGTTCGCGAACTCCGGCAGCCGTACGGTCCTCGTCGCCCCCGGCGCCCCGTCCCTGAACCGGCTCGCCCCCAAGGTCACCGTGGACTCCGGGCCCAGCTTCGACTCGCCGCTCTCCCCCGACTGCTCGATGCCCGCCGCCCAGCGCGCGGGCGACGCGGAAACCGGTGACTACCGGTACACGACGACGGCCACCGACGCCGACGAGTGCTACCCCAGCGACGGCCGGCCGACCCTGCTCCGGCTCCCGGACACGTCTGGGGGCGGCGACACCGTCGTCATCGGCGCACCCGACATCCTCTTCAACAAGCGTCTCGACAAGCAGGGCAACGCCTCGCTCGCCCTCCAACTCCTCGGCTCGCGCCCCCATCTGGTCTGGTACCTCCCCTCGTTGTCCGACACCTCGGCCACCGACTCCGGCAGCCAGAGCTTCTTCGACCTGCTCCCCTCGGGCTGGCTCTGGGGCACCCTGCAGCTGTTCATCGCCGCAGCCCTGGCCGCCCTGTGGCGGGCACGCCGACTCGGCCCCCTGGTGCCCGAAAGACTCCCCGTGGCGATCCGCGCCTCCGAAACCGTCGAAGGCCGCGCCCGCCTCTACCGCAAGGCCAACGCCCGCGACCGCGCGGCCACCTCTCTGCGCTCCACCACCCGCACTCGCCTCGCCCCCCTCGTAGGCGTCCCCGTCTCCCAGGCGCACGCGCCCGAAGCCCTGCTCCCCGCGCTCTCCGCGCACCTCCACGGCGACGGACAGACCCTGCACGCCCTCCTCTTCGGCCCGCCGCCCAGCGACGACGCGGCCCTCATCGCACTCGCCGACCAACTCGACGCCCTCGAAAGAGAGGTACGCCGTCCATGATGGACCCGACCACTGACAACGCCGGGCCTGCGGGGAATCCGGGCGCCGCCCGAGCCTCCCTCGAATCCCTGCGCGCCGAGATCGCCAAAGCCGTGGTCGGCCAGGACCCCGCCGTGACCGGCCTCGTCGTCGCCCTCCTCTGCCGCGGACACGTTCTACTTGAAGGAGTCCCCGGAGTCGCCAAAACGTTGCTCGTCCGAGCCCTCGCATCCGCACTCGAACTCGACACCAAGCGCATCCAGTTCACCCCGGACCTGATGCCCAGCGACGTCACCGGCTCCCTGGTCTACGACACCCGCTCCGCCGAGTTCCGCTTCCAGCCCGGCCCGGTCTTCACCAACCTCCTCCTCGCGGACGAGATCAACCGCACCCCGCCGAAGACCCAGTCGTCCCTCCTCGAAGCGATGGAGGAACGCCAGGTCACGGTCGACGGCACCCCGCGCCCCCTCCCCGACCCCTTCCTGGTCGCCGCGACGCAGAACCCCGTCGAGTACGAGGGCACGTACCCCCTCCCCGAGGCCCAACTCGACCGCTTCCTCCTCAAACTGACGATCCCTCTCCCCTCCCGCCAGGACGAGATCGATGTCCTCACCCGCCACGCCGAAGGCTTCAACCCACGCGACCTGCACGCCGCCGGCCTGCGCCCCGTAGCAAGCGCGGCCGACCTCGAAGCAGCCCGCGCGGCGGTCGCCAAGACAACGATCTCCCCCGAAATCACCGCCTACGTAGTCGACATCTGCCGGGCCACCCGCGAATCGCCGTCCCTCGCTCTCGGCGTATCCCCGCGCGGCGCCACCGCCCTCCTCGCCACCTCGCGCGCATGGGCCTGGCTCACAGGCCGCGACTACGTCATCCCCGACGACGTGAAGGCCCTGGCACTCCCCGCCCTCCGCCACCGCGTACAACTGCGCCCCGAGGCCGAGATGGAGGGCGTGACAGCGGACTCCGTCATCAACGCGATCCTCGCCCACGTCCCGGTCCCCCGCTGATGGCCCTCACCGGCCGCGCCGCCCTCCTCGCAGCCCTGGGCTCCCTCCCCGTAGGCATCTGGGAACCCAGCTGGACAGGCATCCTGGCCGTCAACGTCCCCCTGGCGGTGGCCTGCGCCTGCGACTTCGCCCTGGCCGCCCCCGTACGCCGCCTGAGCCTTACCCGTTCGGGCGACGCCACCGTACGCCTGGGCGAATCTGCCGACGTCACCCTGACCGTCACCAACCCGTCCCGCCGCCTGCTCCAAGCCCGCATCCGGGACGCCTGGCCCCCCAGCAGCTGGCTCCCCGGCACGGAATTCGCTGCCTCCCGCCACCGCCTGACAGTCCCGCCCGGCGAACGCCGCCGCCTCACCACCCGCCTACGCCCCACCCGCCGAGGCGACCGCCAAGCAGACCGAGTGACCATCCGTTCCTACGGCCCCCTCGGCCTCCTCACCCGCCAGGGCACCCACATGGTCCCCTGGGCAGTACGCGTCCTGCCCCCGTTCACCAGCCGCAAGCACCTCCCGTCGAAGCTCGCCCGCCTGCGCGAACTCGACGGCCGCACCAGCGTGCTGACCCGTGGCGAAGGAACGGAGTTCGACAGCCTGCGCGAATACGTCCCTGGCGACGACACCCGCTCCATCGACTGGCGCGCCACCGCCCGCCAGACGACGGTCGCGGTACGCACCTGGCGCCCGGAACGCGACCGTCACATCCTCCTGGTCCTCGACACCGGCCGCACCTCGGCCGGCCGCGTCGGCGACGCCCCCCGCCTCGACGCCTCCATGGACGCCGCCCTGCTCCTGGCAGCCCTGGCATCCCGGGCCGGCGACCGCGTGGACCTCCTCGCCTACGACCGCCGCGTCCGCGCCCTCGTCCAGGGCCGCACAGCACGCGACGTACTCCCCTCACTGGTCAACGCGATGGCGACCCTCGAACCGGAACTCGTCGAAACAGACGCCCGAGGCCTGGCCGCCACCGCAATCCGCACGGCACCCCGCCGCTCCCTGATCGTCCTGCTGACAAGCCTCGACGCGGCCCCCGTCGAAGAGGGCCTGCTTCCCGTACTCGCCCAACTCACCCAGCGCCATACGGTTCTGGTGGCGTCCGTAGCAGATTCGCACATCGCGCGCATGGCTACGGCCCGTGGAACCACGGAGGCGGTCTACGAGGCGGCAGCCGCAGCACGCGCCCAGACCGAACGCGACCGCACTGCGGAAAAACTCCGCCGGCATGGCGTCACCATCGTCGACGCGACACCGGACGACCTCGCACCGGCACTGGCGGACGCATATCTGGCTCTCAAGGCTGCGGGACGTCTGTAATCCAGGGTTTGCTTGAAAAGCAGACCCTTTTCAGGACCCCTTAAACGCAGAAAACCCCTGTACCGAATAAACGGTACAGGGGTTTTCGCAATATTTGTTCGGCGGCGTCCTACTCTCCCACAGGGTCCCCCCTGCAGTACCATCGGCGCTGTAAGGCTTAGCTTCCGGGTTCGGAATGTAACCGGGCGTTTCCCTCACGCTATGACCACCGAAACACTATGAAACACATCAACCGCACCACACCCGTGACCATGGGCATGGGGTTGTTCGTGGTTTCAGAACCAACACAGTGGACGCGAGCAACTGAGGACAAGCCCTCGGCCTATTAGTACCGGTCACCTCCAGCGGTTACCCGCCTTCCAGATCCGGCCTATCAACCCAGTCGTCTACTGGGAGCCTTAACCCATCTAGTGGGTGGGAACACTCATCTCGAAGCAGGCTTCCCGCTTAGATGCTTTCAGCGGTTATCCCTCCCGAACGTAGCCAACCAGCCATGCCCTTGGCAGAACAACTGGCACACCAGAGGTTCGTCCGTCCCGGTCCTCTCGTACTAGGGACAGCCCTTCTCAATGTTCCTGCGCGCGCAGCGGATAGGGACCGAACTGTCTCACGACGTTCTAAACCCAGCTCGCGTACCGCTTTAATGGGCGAACAGCCCAACCCTTGGGACCGACTCCAGCCCCAGGATGCGACGAGCCGACATCGAGGTGCCAAACCATCCCGTCGATATGGACTCTTGGGGAAGATCAGCCTGTTATCCCCGGGGTACCTTTTATCCGTTGAGCGACGGCGCTTCCACAAGCCACCGCCGGATCACTAGTCCCGACTTTCGTCCCTGCTCGACCCGTCGGTCTCACAGTCAAGCTCCCTTGTGCACTTACACTCAACACCTGATTGCCAACCAGGCTGAGGGAACCTTTGGGCGCCTCCGTTACTCTTTAGGAGGCAACCGCCCCAGTTAAACTACCCATCAGACACTGTCCCTGATCCGGATCACGGACCCAGGTTAGACATCCAGCACGACCAGACTGGTATTTCAACGACGACTCCACCTGAACTGGCGTCCAAGCTTCACAGTCTCCCAGCTATCCTACACAAGCCGAACCGAACACCAATATCAAACTGTAGTAAAGGTCCCGGGGTCTTTCCGTCCTGCTGCGCGAAACGAGCATCTTTACTCGTAGTGCAATTTCACCGGGCCTATGGTTGAGACAGTCGAGAAGTCGTTACGCCATTCGTGCAGGTCGGAACTTACCCGACAAGGAATTTCGCTACCTTAGGATGGTTATAGTTACCACCGCCGTTTACTGGCGCTTAAGTTCTCAGCTTCGCCCAACCGAAGTCGGACTAACCGGTCCCCTTAACGTTCCAGCACCGGGCAGGCGTCAGTCCGTATACATCGCCTTACGGCTTCGCACGGACCTGTGTTTTTAGTAAACAGTCGCTTCTCGCTGGTCTCTGCGGCCACCCCCAGCTCAAGGAGCACGTCCTCTCACCGGTGATGGCCCCCCTTCTCCCGAAGTTACGGGGGCATTTTGCCGAGTTCCTTAACCATAGTTCACCCGAACGCCTCGGTATTCTCTACCTGACCACCTGAGTCGGTTTAGGGTACGGGCCGCCATGAAACTCGCTAGAGGCTTTTCTCGACAGCATAGGATCATCCACTTCACCACAATCGGCTCGGCATCAGGTCTCACCCTCGTGTCATCCGGATTTGCCTGGATGACGGGCTACACCCTTACCCCGGGACAACCACCGCCCGGGCTGGACTACCTTCCTGCGTCACCCCATCACTCACCTACTACCGTCTTGGGCCGGCGGCTCCACCACTTTCCCTTCCCCGAAGGGTCCGGAACGGCTTCACGGCCTTAGCATCAACGGGCTCGATGTTTGACGCTTCACAGCGGGTACCGGAATATCAACCGGTTATCCATCGACTACGCCTGTCGGCCTCGCCTTAGGTCCCGACTTACCCTGGGCAGATCAGCTTGACCCAGGAACCCTTAGTCAATCGGCGCACACGTTTCTCACGTGTGTATCGCTACTCATGCCTGCATTCTCACTCGTGAACCGTCCACCACTAGCTTCCGCTGCGGCTTCACCCGGCACACGACGCTCCCCTACCCATCCCAGCACCCGTTGGGGCTATTGCTGGAATGACACGACTTCGGCGGTACGCTTGAGCCCCGCTACATTGTCGGCGCGGAATCACTAGACCAGTGAGCTATTACGCACTCTTTCAAGGGTGGCTGCTTCTAAGCCAACCTCCTGGTTGTCTCTGCGACTCCACATCCTTTCCCACTTAGCGTACGCTTAGGGGCCTTAGTCGATGCTCTGGGCTGTTTCCCTCTCGACCATGGAGCTTATCCCCCACAGTCTCACTGCCGCGCTCTCACTTACCGGCATTCGGAGTTTGGCTAAGGTCAGTAACCCGGTAGGGCCCATCGCCTATCCAGTGCTCTACCTCCGGCAAGAAACACACGACGCTGCACCTAAATGCATTTCGGGGAGAACCAGCTATCACGGAGTTTGATTGGCCTTTCACCCCTAACCACAGGTCATCCCCCAGGTTTTCAACCCTGGTGGGTTCGGTCCTCCACGACCTCTTACAGCCGCTTCAACCTGCCCATGGCTAGATCACTCCGCTTCGGGTCTTGAGCGCGCTACTATACCGCCCTGTTCGGACTCGCTTTCGCTACGGCTTCCCCACACGGGTTAACCTCGCAACACACCGCAAACTCGCAGGCTCATTCTTCAAAAGGCACGCAGTCACGACGCACCGAGTAAACTCGATGCGCGACGCTCCCACGGCTTGTAGGCACACGGTTTCAGGTACTATTTCACTCCGCTCCCGCGGTACTTTTCACCATTCCCTCACGGTACTATCCGCTATCGGTCACCAGGGAATATTTAGGCTTAGCGGGTGGTCCCGCCAGATTCACACGGGATTTCTCGGGCCCCGTGCTACTTGGGTGTCTCTCAAACGAGCCGTCAATGTTTCGGCTACGGGGGTCTTACCCTCTACGCCGGACCTTTCGCATGTCCTTCGCCTACATCAACGGTTTCTGACTCGTCCTGTCGCCGGCAGACGACAGAAGAGAGATCCCACAACCCCGTATACGCAACCCCTGCCGGGTCTCACACGCATACGGTTTGGCCTCATCCGGTTTCGCTCGCCACTACTCCCGGAATCACGGTTGTTTTCTCTTCCTGCGGGTACTGAGATGTTTCACTTCCCCGCGTTCCCTCCACACTGCCTATGTGTTCAGCAGTGGGTGACAGCCCATGACGACTGCCGGGTTTCCCCATTCGGAAACCCCCGGATCAAAGCCTGGTTGACGACTCCCCGGGGACTATCGTGGCCTCCCACGTCCTTCATCGGTTCCTGGTGCCAAGGCATCCACCGTGCGCCCTTAAAAACTTGGCCACAGATGCTCGCGTCCACTGTGCAGTTCTCAAACAACGACCAACCACCCATCACCCCCGGTCTGCACCGGAGTTCACTGGGGCCGGCACTGAAGGCGGCCTCACGGCCGTACCCTCAGACACCCAACAGCGTGCCCGGCACTCCTGCTGCTTCCCTCGACGTTCCACGCTCCGAAGAGCAGTACTGGAAGGAGAAGACAGTCACGAGTGCCGAATAATCAACGTTCCACCCTTGAGCAACCAGCACCGGACATTCGCCGATGTACTGGCCTCTGACCTCACCCCGGAGGGATCGGTAAGAAGTGCTCCTTAGAAAGGAGGTGATCCAGCCGCACCTTCCGGTACGGCTACCTTGTTACGACTTCGTCCCAATCGCCAGTCCCACCTTCGACAGCTCCCTCCCCACAAGGGGGTTGGGCCACCGGCTTCGGGTGTTACCGACTTTCGTGACGTGACGGGCGGTGTGTACAAGGCCCGGGAACGTATTCACCGCAGCAATGCTGATCTGCGATTACTAGCAACTCCGACTTCATGGGGTCGAGTTGCAGACCCCAATCCGAACTGAGACCGGCTTTTTGAGATTCGCTCCACCTCACGGTATCGCAGCTCATTGTACCGGCCATTGTAGCACGTGTGCAGCCCAAGACATAAGGGGCATGATGACTTGACGTCGTCCCCACCTTCCTCCGAGTTGACCCCGGCGGTCTCCTGTGAGTCCCCGTCACCCCAAAGGGCACGCTGGCAACACAGGACAAGGGTTGCGCTCGTTGCGGGACTTAACCCAACATCTCACGACACGAGCTGACGACAGCCATGCACCACCTGTACACCGACCACAAGGGGGGCACTATCTCTAATGCTTTCCGGTGTATGTCAAGCCTTGGTAAGGTTCTTCGCGTTGCGTCGAATTAAGCCACATGCTCCGCTGCTTGTGCGGGCCCCCGTCAATTCCTTTGAGTTTTAGCCTTGCGGCCGTACTCCCCAGGCGGGGAACTTAATGCGTTAGCTGCGGCACCGACGACGTGGAATGTCGCCAACACCTAGTTCCCACCGTTTACGGCGTGGACTACCAGGGTATCTAATCCTGTTCGCTCCCCACGCTTTCGCTCCTCAGCGTCAGTAATGGCCCAGAGATCCGCCTTCGCCACCGGTGTTCCTCCTGATATCTGCGCATTTCACCGCTACACCAGGAATTCCGATCTCCCCTACCACACTCTAGCTAGCCCGTATCGAATGCAGACCCGGGGTTAAGCCCCGGGCTTTCACACCCGACGTGACAAGCCGCCTACGAGCTCTTTACGCCCAATAATTCCGGACAACGCTTGCGCCCTACGTATTACCGCGGCTGCTGGCACGTAGTTAGCCGGCGCTTCTTCTGCAGGTACCGTCACTTGCGCTTCTTCCCTGCTGAAAGAGGTTTACAACCCGAAGGCCGTCATCCCTCACGCGGCGTCGCTGCATCAGGCTTTCGCCCATTGTGCAATATTCCCCACTGCTGCCTCCCGTAGGAGTCTGGGCCGTGTCTCAGTCCCAGTGTGGCCGGTCGCCCTCTCAGGCCGGCTACCCGTCGTCGCCTTGGTGAGCCATTACCTCACCAACAAGCTGATAGGCCGCGGGCTCATCCTGCACCGCCGGAGCTTTCAACACCCACACATGAGTGCGGGAGTATCATCCGGTATTAGACCCCGTTTCCAGGGCTTGTCCCAGAGTGCAGGGTAGATTGCCCACGTGTTACTCACCCGTTCGCCACTAATCCCCACCGAAGTGGTTCATCGTTCGACTTGCATGTGTTAAGCACGCCGCCAGCGTTCGTCCTGAGCCAGGATCAAACTCTCCGTGAATGTTTACCCGTAATCGGGTGCACACACACGAGAGCGGAACAACCACCGGAATAAGATGATCGTTCACAGCGTCCTCGCTGTATGTTTTCTTCAAAGGAACCTCGCCACCGGAACAATGTCCGGCAGACGGGGTATCAACATATCTGGCGTTGATTTTTGGCACGCTGTTGAGTTCTCAAGGAACGGACGCTTCCTTTGTACTCACCCTCTCGGGCTTTCCTCCGGGCTTTTCCCTTCGGTCTTGCGTTTCCGACTCTATCAGACCGTTTCCAGTCCCGATTTCCTCGGTGCTTTCCAGGTTTCCGCTTCCGCGTTTCCCTTTCCGGCGACTCCGACTTTATCAGAAGTTCCGGGCCGGACTTACCGGCCGCTCTTTTCCGATTCATCGGGAGTGTGGCTTCTTCGGAATCAAAGTTCCAAGAAGCAGACAGACACTCGCTGCTGCCGACCGGACCAGATCCAGTTCTAGGCAACTGTTCAAATCTACCTCCCCGACCGGTCCGTGTCAACGGCTCCTTTGGGGCGAAGAGGAGACTAGCAGCTCAGCGGGAGTGCCCGCACATCAGGCAGCCGTAGGGACGGTTGAGCTGCGTTCGGATGCCTCGACGTCGCCTGTCTCACCGGCGCGTACGGCACGACCGCCCAGGACGTAGACGTACGACAGGAAGGTGCCTTCGGCGATGACGCCTATGCCGATGCGGGCCCAGGTGGGGAGGCCAGACGGGGTGACGAAGCCTTCGATGGCGCCGGAGACGAAGAGGACCAAGGCCAGGCCGATGGCCATGCCCACGGCGGCTCGGCCCTCTTCGGCGAGGGCGGTGCGGCGCGAGCGTGGGCCGGGGTCGATGAGGGTCCAGCCGAGGCGCATGCCCGTACCCGCCGCTACGAAGACTGCCGTCAGTTCGAGCAAGCCGTGCGGAAGGATCAGGCCAAGGAATGTGTCGAGTCGGCCGGCCGACGACATCAGGCCGATGCCGACCCCGAGGTTGAGCATGTTCTCGAAGAGGATCCAGAGGACCGGTAGGCCCAGGAAGACTCCCAGGACCAGGCACAGCGCGGCGGCTTGGGCATTGTTCGTCCAGACCTGCGCCGAGAAGGCGGCTGCCGGGTGGCTGGAGTAGTAGGTCTCGTACTCGCCCCCGGGGCGGGTGAGCCGGCGCAGTTCGCTTGGGGCCGCGATGGAGGACTGCACCTCGGGGTGGGTACCTATCCACCAGCCCAGGAGGATCGCGACCACCGTCGACAGCAGCGCGGTGGGGACCCACCAGTGGCGTGCCCTGTAGACCGCGGCCGGAAAACTGTGCCCCAAGAAGTGCGTGACATCACGCCATGAGGCTCGACGGGTTCCTGTCACCGCACTACGCGCGCGTGCCACGAGTTGACTGAGCCGACCGGTGAGCTGGGGGTCTGGGGCGCTGGACTGGATCAGGGAGAGATGGGTGGCCGTTCGCTGGTAGAGGGCGACTAGTTCGTCGGCCTCGGCACCGTTGAGGCGACGCTGGCGGCGGAGCAGCGCGTCGAGGCGGTCCCACTCGGCTCGGTGGGCCGAGACGAAGACGTCGAGGTCCATCTGGTTGCCTGCTCCTCGGCTGCTCGTCGACTACTGGTCGTGGATCAGCTTGTCGTACTGGGGCGCGATGTGCCCTCAGCTTGGCAGACTGGCTGTTCCAGGGGCAGGGCAGGGGAAGGGCGGCAGGCGTGAGTGAGCTGGTGACGGGCGAGGCGGTGGCGTTGGAGTTGCGCCCCGCGAGGCTGCCCAGCAGGGCGCTGGCGGTGTTGCTCGATCTGATCGTGGCCATGGCCGCTTACATCGGTGTGAGCGTGGCTCTGATGTTCTCCACGGCCTCTTTGGACGACGCGGCGCAGATCGCGCTGTCGATCGCGGCCTTCGTGCTGGTTCTGGTGGGCGCGCCCATAGCGGTGGAGACGCTGAGTCATGGGCGTTCGCTCGGGAAGCTGGCGTTCGGGCTGCGCGTGGTACGGGACGACGGCGGGCCGATCCGGTTCCGGCACGCCCTCGTGCGGGGTGCCATCGGTGTGGTCGAGATCCTGATGACGTTCGGGACCGTCGCCTGTATCGCCTCGCTCGTTTCGGCGCGTGGTCGACGACTCGGGGATGTGTTCGCGGGCACTTTGGTCGTACGGGAAAGGGTGCCTGCCGGACAGACGTCCTTCGTGCCGCCTCCGCCACTCTGGCTGACGGGACGTTTCGCCGAGCTTGATCTGTCCGCCGTTCCCGATGGGTTGTGGCTGGCCATCCGGCAATACCTGACGCGGATGCAGCAGTTGGATCCGCAGGTGGGTTGGGCCATGGCCGAGCGGCTTGCCACGGATCTCGTCGCCCGTACGGGAGCCCCGGCGCCGCAAGGTGTTCCGCCGGCCGCATATCTGGCGGCAGTGGTGCAGGAGCGGCAGGAGAGGGACATGCGGCGGGCCTTCGGGAACCGTGGGGTAGGCGGCTATTCGCCGTCTCAGGCGTTCGGGAGCGCGTCGGCAGGCGGGGTCAGGCCTGGGACCGGTGTGCCGGGCGCCTTCGGCAACGCGGCGCTGCAGCCGTCGTCGGCTCCTCAGCAGTCTTCGGCTCCTCCTCAGACTTCCGGCTCTGTTCCCGCGCCGGCTCCCGTTGGCTGGTCGGCCCCAGCCACTCCCCCTTCGCCCACCGCGGGCGGCACGGGAGCCGATCCGGTCCCACCGACGCCCGGCCCGCAGCCCCCAGCGCCGCAGAAGGCATCGCCCGCCGAGCCTCGGCCCTCCACCGGATTCGCGCCGCCCGCCTGAGCCCCCCTCACCGGCCGGACCGGAATCCCCTCCCCGTCGGCCGACCGGGAACGGCGTTGCTCAGCCGAAGACGGACGGCGGCGACTCCAGCTCCTCCAGTTCGATGCCGGGGGCCGCGAGCACGACGTCGCCGGCGATGTGCACGGCGTGCTGCTCGCCCGTGTCCAGGGCTGTGACCTGGTATTCGTCCACGGTCAGAGGGCCGTTGTCAGTGCCGTGTGTTTCTCTTTTCAGCAGAGCCCAGGACTGGTCCACGGTGCGCGGGGCGAGGACCGGGTCCGTGAAGGTGACGAGGCGGACGCGGGTCGCGGCGGAGGAAGGGGTGAGGCGCAGGAGACGGGTGGTGGCGATGAGGAACGCGGGGGAGGTGCCGGTGAAGGCGTGGGCGCGGACATTGCCTTCGGAGGCATCGGTGCCGGTGGGGTCGGTGCGGACCCAGGTGACGCCGTCGAGGGCGGCGCCGCGCACCTGCCAGCCCGCCGCGTGGAGTTCCAGCCGGATGGGACGGCCGAGTTCGTCGAGGGTGAGGTCGACAGAGCCGTGGTGATCGCCGGAGGGAGCGGTGAGCTGGGAGACGTAGCGCCAGCCGGAGGGGCCGGGGGCGCACTGGAAGTGCTCGTCTGCGAAGGGGGTGTGATCGTGCGGATCGTGGAGCGAATATCGGCCGCGGGGCATCGGGGTCCTGGGTCTTGACGGGCCGGTCCGGCCAAAGGAACCAAAGGGGCAGGCCCCCGACACGGGGGTGCGGGGGCCTGCCTCGGAGGATCTGCTGCTGAGGACCTGTCGCTGAGAACCGCGTCAGTGCACGGACGCGGTCACAGCGGACAGGGTCGTCGGCTCAGTAGCGGTAGTGGTCCGACTTGTACGGGCCCTCGACCTCTACGCCGATGTAGGCGGCCTGCTCGGGGCGGAGCGTGGTCAGCTTCACGCCGAGCGCGTCCAGGTGGAGGCGGGCGACCTTCTCGTCGAGGTGCTTGGGCAGCACGTAGACGTCGGTCGGGTACTCCTCGGGCTTGGTGAACAACTCGATCTGGGCCAGGGTCTGGTCCGCGAAGGAGTTGGACATCACGAACGAGGGGTGGCCGGTGGCGTTGCCCAGATTCAGCAGGCGGCCCTCGGACAGCACGATGAGGACCTTGCCGTCGGGGAACGTCCAGGTGTGGACCTGCGGCTTGACCTCATCCTTGACGATGCCCGGGATCTGCGCGAGGCCGGCCATGTCGATCTCGTTGTCGAAGTGGCCGATGTTGCCGACGATCGCCTGGTGCTTCATCTTGGCCATGTCCGCGGCCATGATGATGTCCTTGTTGCCGGTCGTGGTGACGAAGATGTCGGCCTTGTCGACGACCTCGTCGAGCGTCGTGACCTGGTAGCCGTCCATCGCCGCCTGCAGGGCGCAGATCGGGTCGATCTCGGTGATGATCACGCGGGCGCCCTGTCCGCGCAGGGACTCCGCGCAGCCCTTGCCCACGTCGCCGTAGCCGCAGACGACCGCGGTCTTGCCGCCGATGAGGACGTCGGTGGCGCGGTTGATGCCGTCGATCAGGGAGTGGCGGCAGCCGTACTTGTTGTCGAACTTCGACTTGGTGACGGCGTCGTTGACGTTGATCGCCGGGAACAGGAGGGTGCCGTCGCGGTGCATCTCGTAGAGACGGTGGACGCCGGTCGTGGTCTCCTCAGTCACGCCGCGGATCTCCGAGGCGAGCTGGGTCCACTTCTGCGAGCCGTCGCTGATCGTGCGCTGCAGGACCTGGAGGACGACGCGGTGCTCGTCGGACTCGGCGGTGTCGAGGGAGGGGACCTTGCCGGCCTTCTCGTACTCGACGCCCTTGTGGACGAGCATGGTGGCGTCGCCGCCGTCGTCCAGGATCATGTTCGGGCCGCCGGTGGGGGTGTTCGGCCAGGTCAGCGCCTGCTCCGTGCACCACCAGTACTCCTCCAGGGTCTCGCCCTTCCAGGCGAAGACCGGGATGCCCTGCGGGTTCTCGGGCGTGCCGTTCGGGCCGACGGCGATGGCGGCGGCCGCGTGGTCCTGGGTGGAGAAGATGTTGCAGGACACCCAGCGGACCTCGGCGCCCAGGGCGACCAGGGTCTCGATGAGGACGGCGGTCTGCACGGTCATGTGCAGCGAGCCCATGATGCGGGCGCCGGCCAGCGGCTGGCTGGCGGCGAACTCCCGGCGGATCGACATCAGGCCGGGCATCTCGTGCTCGGCGAGGGTGATCTCCTTGCGGCCGAACTCGGCCAGGGAGAGATCGGCGACCTTGAAGTCCTGTCGGTTGTCGACAGTCGTCATTGCGAGGTACTCCTCGGGGTTGGGGCGAGGTGGGTACGGCTGGTCTGCGCGGCGGCGGACACAGGGGTGCCCCAAGGAGGACACAGGCATGCCCGCGTGCGCGCAGCGCAGTCCGTCGGAGGCCCTCTCTCCCTCGGCCGGTCCGCGGTGGGACCGCCCGACCGCCATCAGCAGCGACGTCTGGCTCCGTCCCAAGTTACACCGGTAGGACCGGCGGTCCCCAGTCCGCTCCGGACAGTTCCAGCCGAACCGAGCGGGCGCCCGGCGTCGGATCGGGCTTCCGGGAGGGCGTCGACGGGGTGCGTACGAACGTCGGTGGGAAGGGGGTGGATGCGGGCGATCAGGGATGTTTGCGTCTTTGAGTCGGGCGGCGGATGTCTCAGGCCGCCTCACCGAGCAGACCGTGAAGGTCCCCCTCAACGCGGTCGGCAAGGAGGCCGCGATCCGTGAGGTAGCCGGGCTGTTGGTGCGGACCGGCAAGGTCGTGGACGTCGAGGAGTTGGTGGCGACCGCGTTGCGGCGGGAGGAGTTGGGGACGACCGGGCTCGGGGAGGAGATCGCGATTCCGCATGCCAAGACGGATGCGGTGAGTGCGCCGGTCGTCGGGTTCGCGCGGTCGGCGAAGGGGGTCGAGTGGGACTCGCTGGACGGTACGAAGGCCCGGCCGGTCTTCATGATCGCCATACCGGAGGCGGCGGCCGGTGATGAGCATCTGCGGATTCTGGCGCTGTTGTCGCGGAAGTTGACGGATGCCGGGTTCCGGAAGCGGCTGTTGGCGGCCGGTGACGAGGCGGCGGTGCTCGGTGTGCTGAGCGAGGTCGGTTAGCGGTGGCAGGCCCGCGGCTGCGGCAGGTCGCGGGCCTGCACAGTCTGTTCACAGTCGCCCGCTACCCTCTGCGCCGCGGAAGTGCCGCGTGGGGAGGGAAACGATGCCGGGCAAGGGGCGGGGACTGGGGGTCGCGGCTGTGCTGGTGGGGCTGTTGGGGGTGGTGCTGCCGCTCGGCTCCCTGCGTGTACGCGCGGAACTCGTAGGGAGTTCAACCATCAGCAGCCAGAGCATGGTGCCGACGTACAAGGCGGGTGACGGGATCATCTTCGAGAAGGTGGACGGTGGCGAGGTGCGCCGCGGTGATGTGGTGCTGTTCTCGGCGCCGGACCGGTACGGGTTCTCGGGGAATGTGATGCAGCGGGTCGTCGGGGTGGGCGGCGACGAGGTGGTGTGCTGCGCTGGATCGGGCACGGACGCGCGGATCACCGTGAACGGAAAGCCGCTGTCGGAGCCGTATGTCGAGCTGGGCGATGTCGACGGTGTGCACAAGACGTACGACGTGAAGGTCCCGAAGGGGCGGCTGTTCCTGCTCGGTGACAACCGTGCGAACGCGATGGACTCGCGTTTCTTCGCGAGCGATCACGACGGGACGGTGGCCGAGTCCGCCGTCCGGCGGCGGAGGGCGGCCCCGGTGGCGCCGTGGCCCGTGCAGCAGGGGTAGCCGGATGGGGAGAGCCCGTCGTAGGAGCCGGGGAAGTCAGTGCCCGGCCGCCGGGTGCTGGGCCGGGCCTCCGGGGGTGGCTTCGCGGTCGGGGCCCTTGGTGGCTTCGGACTCGCTGTAGATGTCGGGTTCGAGGTAGATGACGCGGGCGATCGGGACCGCTTCGCGGATGCGGGACTCGGCGGCGTTGATCGCGGTGGCGACCTCGGCGGCCGTGTCGTCGTGCTGGACGGCGATCTTGGCGGCGACGAGCAGTTCCTCGGGGCCGAGGTGGAGGGTGCGCATGTGGATGATGCCGGTGACGGTGTGGCCGTCGACGATGGCGGCCTCGATCTTCTGGACGTCCTCGATGCCGGCGGACTCACCGAGCAGCAGCGACTTGGTCTCGGCGGCCAGGACCAAGGCGATCAGGATGAGCAGGATGCCGATGCAGAGGGTGCCGATGCCGTCCCAGATGCCGTCGTCGGTGAGCAGGGCCAGGCCGACGCCGCCGAGGGCGAGGACCAGGCCGATGAGCGCGCCGAAGTCCTCCAGGAGGACGACCGGCAGCTCGGGGGCCTTGGCGCGGCGGATGAACTGCGACCAGGAGTGCGTGCCGCGCAGTTCGTTCGACTCCTTGATGGCCGTACGGAAGGAGAAGCCCTCGGCGATGATCGCGAAGACGAGGACGCCCACCGGCCAGTACCAGTGCTCGATCTCGTGAGGGTGCTTGATCTTCTCGTAGCCCTCGTAGACGGCGAACATGCCGCCGACCGAGAAGAGGACGATCGAGACGAGGAAGGCGTAGATGTACCGCTCGCGGCCGTAGCCGAAGGGGTGCTGCGGGGTGGCCTCGCGCTGGGCCTTCTTGCCGCCGATCAGCAGAAGGGCCTGGTTGCCGGAGTCGGCGAGGGAGTGGACGCCCTCGGCGAGCATCGAGGACGAGCCGCTGAAGGCGAACGCCACGAACTTCGATACCGCGATCGCGAGGTTGGCGCCGAGTGCCGCCACGATCGCCCTGGTGCCGCCTGACGCGCTCATGTGTTCGCGGTGTCCCTTCGCCTTCGTACGTCTGTGCCGGACGTCCACGTCGGACGTCTGCCCCCGGATGGGCCGTCCGACCGTCTTTGCCCGCCCTTTGCCGGTGGGCCATTCTTGCAGCCCTGCCCGGCGGCGACTCGTCAGGTATCCACAGCCCCGGTCATACGATCACAGTGGCCCGGAAGACCGTGCCGACTCCGGACACCTCGGCCTTGTCGCCGGCCGGGACGAAGACCGACTGGCCGGGGGCGAGTTCGAACTCGCCCGCCGTCACCGCACCGGCTGTGCAGAGCAGGATCTGCGGGGTGTCGAGGGTGAGGTCGTGGACGCCTGTGCCCGCCGGGAGGACGTACCGGGACAGCCGGAACTCCTCGATGGGCGTCTCGTAGACCTCCTCACCGTCCGGGGACGCCTCGGGGCGCAGCACTCCGGGGTCGCTCGCCTCGAAGCGGACGACGCGCAGGAGTTCGGGGACGTCGACGTGCTTGGGGGTCAGGCCGCAGCGCAGGACGTTGTCGGAGTTGGCCATGATCTCGACGCCGAGCCCGTTGAGGTAGGCGTGCGGGATGCCGGCGCCGAGGAACAGGGCCTCGCCGGGCTGGAGTCGGACGTAGTTGAGGAGCATCGCGGCGATGACGCCGGGGTCGCCCGGGTAGTGGTGGGCGATGTCGGCGTAGGGGGTGTAGTCGCCGCCGAGGCGGGTGCAGGCGGTCGCCGCCGCGGTGACCGTGTGGCGCATCTCCTCCGGGTCGGCGGTGAGGATCGCCGTGAGGACCTCGCGCAGGGCGGCCTCCTCGGGGTGCGCGTGCAGGAGGTCGACGTACGGCTTCAGGGAGTCGACACCCAGGCCGGCGAGCAGTTCGGCTGCCTCCAACGGGTCGCGGAAGCCGCACAGGCCGTCGAACTCCGTGAGCGCGCAGATCAGTTCGGGCTTGTGGTTGGCGTCCTTGTAGTTGCGCTGCGGGGCGTCCACCGGGATGCCCCTGCGCTCCTCGTCGGCGTAACCCTCCTTCGCCTGCTCCAGGTTGGGGTGCACCTGGAGGGACAGCGGGGCGCCGGCGGCGAGGATCTTCAGCAGGAAGGGCAGCCTGGGGCCGAACTTCGCGACCGCCTTCTCGCCCAACTCCCGCTCCGGAGCGGCCTCGACGACCTCGACGAGGGTCCCGCGCGCGGTGCGCGAGGGTGCGCCCGGGTGCGCGCCCATCCACATCTCCGCCTGCGGCTCACCGCTCGGCTCCACCCCGAGCAGCTTGGGGATGGCGGTGGTGGAACCCCAGGCGTAGGGGCGGATGGTGTTGTCGAGGCGGTCCATGTGGCTCTCTACCGGTTCTCTCTGCGTACGACCCGAGGACTACCTGGGTACGACGTGGCTTCGCGCCCCGTACGACGGTGTACGGCGGCTCAGGGATTCGACGACAAGATCAGGCGCCCGAGGCGAGCGCCAGGTAAACGGCGGCGAAATCCGTCATGGCGATCAGCTCCGCGAGGGTCTCCAACTCGCCGCCGTCCTCGGGCTCCAGCTCGCTGATCGGCGTGTCGTGGCTGAGGGCCAGGTCACGGGCGGTCGGGGCCGCGGTGAGGCCGCCGATCGGGCGGTCCCGGAGCAGCACCACGCGCGCGTGCAGCGCGGGCGCCTCGTCGACGCGGTCGCGGAAGAAGTCGTCGGGGTCGGCGCTCGCGGCGAGCGGGCCGGCCAGCAGGGCGTTGTGCTCGGCGAGCGCCTCGGGCAGCTCGGAGACGAGCGCGGGGCGGCCGGCCAACTCGGCGAGCGCGGCGGCGAAACGGCGGCCCGCCGGACCCGCCGACGCGCCCTCCGTCCAGATCACCGGGAGCGAGTCGGCGAGTTCGGCGGCCAGGGTCTTGGCGGGATTGCTGTACGTCACGACTGCGGGCCCACAGCGCTCGGCGACCTGGTCGAGCCGGTCGGCGACCTTCTCCAGGGCCTCCGGCGGCGCGCTGAGCAGGCCGGTGCGGTCCAGGAGCGCGAGCAGCGGGGTGAGCAGCGCCCAGAGGACTCCGGGGGCGGAGGCGGCCAGCGGTTCGTCGTGTTCGTACGGTGCGGTCGCCATCGGTACGAAGAGGCCGTGGGCGCCGTCCACGGCCTCAGCGAGAGGGCTGCGGGTCGGGGCCACGGCGACGACGGTGCAGCCGCGGCGGTAGGCCTGTTCGGCGAGCAGGGAGAGGCCGGGTTCGCTGCCGTCCGGGGTGGTGATCAGCAGCAGGTCCACGGAGCCCGCCCAGCCCGGGAGTTCCCAGCGCAGGGCGCCGGCCGCGGAGGCCACTCCGGTGGGTGCCAGGCGGGTGACGGGGCTGCTGGCGCCGGCGAGCTTGCCGAGCAGGTCGGCGACGCAGGTGGCGGCGGCGCCGGGGCCCGCGATCAGGATGGCGCGGGGGCGGCCGTCCGGTTTCAGGTCGTGGACTCCGGCCTCGGCGGCGTGCCGGGCGGCTGTGCGCACCCTCGCACCGGCTTCGGCGGCACCGCGGAGCAGGGTTCGGCGGTCGGCCTCGGCCAGTGCCTCCGGGGAGTCGAGCAGCGATTCGTCGAGCATGGGCGGCGGCCTCCGATCGCGTCGTCGTCGGTTACGCGGGGTGGCGGGCCTCGTCGACGAGGAGGACGGGGATGCCGTCCCGTACGGGGTAGGCCAGGCCGCAGTCCTCACCGGTGCAGATCAGCTCGGTGTCCTGCTCCTTGAGGGGGGCATGGCAGGCCGGGCAGGCCAGGATCTCCAGGAGGCCGGCTTCGAGCGGCATGGGGTGTCCCTCCGAGGCGGAATGTCTACGACGGTGCGTGCGGATGTGCCTGGTCAGGTTACCGCCGGTGGGGGGGGTGCGTGCCGGGGTTGGGGCCGACGGACCCGGGGGCTGCGCCCCCAGACCCCGCTTCGGCCTGAACGGCCTCGTTCTCGAACGCCGGACGGGCCGAAACCTCCCGACCGGCATAGAGAAGAAACCGTCAGCCCCTGATGATCCCCAGCACCTCGTCCCGCACCTTCCCCATCGTCGCCTCGTCCCGCGCCTCCGTGTTGAGCCGCAGCAGCGGTTCCGTGTTGGAGGGGCGGACGTTGAACCACCAGTCGGCGGAGGTGACGGTGAGGCCGTCGAGTTCGTCGAGGGTCACGTCGTCCTGGCCTTCGTAGGCGGCGCGGATCGCCGCGAGGCGGGCCCCCTGGTCGTCGACCGTGGAGTTGATCTCGCCGGAGCCCACGTAACGGTCGTACTGGGCCACGAGGGCGGAGAGCGGGCCGTCCTGGCCGCCCAGCGCGGCGAGGACGTGGAGGGCGGCCAGCATGCCCGTGTCGGCGTTCCAGAAGTCCTTGAAGTAGTAGTGCGCGGAGTGCTCACCGCCGAAGATCGCGCCGGACTTCGCCATCTCGGCCTTGATGAAGGAGTGGCCCACGCGCGTGCGTACCGGTGTGCCGCCGTTCTCCTTGACGACCTCGGGGACCGACCAGGAGGTGATCAGGTTGTGGATGATCACGCCCGTGCCGCCGTTCCTCGCCAGCTCGCGGGCGGCCACCAGGGCGGTGATCGCGGACGGCGGGACCGGGTCGCCGTTCTCGTCGACCACGAAGCAGCGGTCGGCGTCACCGTCGAAGGCGATACCGAGGTCGGCGCCCTCCTCGCGGACGCGCGCCTGGAGGTCGACGATGTTGGCCGGATCGAGCGGGTTGGCCTCGTGGTTCGGGAAGGTGCCGTCCAGCTCGAAGTACATCGGGACCAGGGTGAGCGGCAGACCGGCGAACACGGTCGGGACCGTGTGGCCGCCCATGCCGTTGCCCGCGTCGACGACGACCTTCAGGGGGCGGATGGAGGTCAGGTCGACGAGGCCGCGGAGGTGCGCCGCGTAGTCCTCCAACGTGTCCCGTTTCGTGATCGTTCCCGTCGGGCCGGAGACCTCGGGGGCGCCCGAGTCCAGCCAGGACTCCACGAGTTGGCGGATCTCGGCGAGGCCGGTGTCCTGGCCGACGGGGGCCGCGCCCGCCCGGCACATCTTGATGCCGTTGTACTTCGCCGGGTTGTGCGAGGCCGTGAACATGGCGCCGGGGAGGCCGAACGCGCCCGAGGCGTAGTACAGCTGGTCCGTGGAGCACAGACCGATCTCGGTCACGTCGACGCCGCGCGCCGCCGCCCCGCGCGCGAAGGCGGCGGAGAGCCCGGGGGACGAGGGCCGCATGTCGTGCCCGGTCACGATCGCACTGGCGCCGGTCACCTGGACGAAGACCGCCCCGAACAACTCGGCCAAGGACTCGTCCCACTGGTCCGGGACGACGCCCCGTACGTCGTACGCCTTCACGAGCTGCGACAAATCAGCAGACACGGCCAACCCTCCAGAAAGTCCTATCGGTCGCCCCAAACTACCCGCCCGCACCGACAGCGCGACGTGCGGTAACTGAGCCGTCCACAGACTCTTACCTGAGCTCGGGGCAGGACTCTGCGCAGCAAGTCCCTCCAGCGGGCAGGGTCACCATGGGATCGTTGAACGAACTCCCGGACAGCCGCCCCCAGTTGTCCGGCTCAGCTGTCCAGCTCAGTTGTCCGGCGACCGCAGCACCCGCAGATGCCCCCGGCGCGCGACCTCCATCGGGTCCGCCGTACGAGCCCCGCCCCTGGCCGCCCGCTCCTGCGGGCGGGCCGCCTCGCGGACCGCGTTGGCAAGCGCTTCCAGGTCGTCGCCGCTCGGGCGCGCCGGAGCGGAGCTGTCGAGGAGGCGGACGACCTCCCAGCCGCGGGGCGCGGTGAGGCGCTCGGAGTGCTCGGCGCACAGGTCGTAGCAGTGGGGTTCGGCGTAGGTGGCGAGCGGGCCGAGGACCGCGGTCGAGTCGGCGTAGACGTACGTCAGCGTCGCGACGGCGGGCCGGCCGCAAGCGGTGCGCGAACAGCGACGTACAGGGCTCACGACGTTGGACGGTACCGCACTCTTGAGCGGGCCGCGACGACTCTCTCCCAGGTCACTCCACCGTGTCGGGTTGTGAAACGCCCCACACACCTCTCCGACAACACGCCACTGACCTGCGCGAACGCCCCTTCTCGGGATCTCGAACGGGATCGGGTCCGGTCATCACTCGGTACAAACACCGTCAATTGCCTTGAGAGCGACGGACTTGGAGACATACGGAATCGAGCCCAACCTTGGCTGGAATGGTCATCCGGCGACATGGCGCCCGAGCCCCCGGACGGCGAGTGGAGTCCGGCGGCGGGACCTGACGGGGACTACGCTTCACCAGTGATGGACACCCCCGTACCGCCCCCTGCCGCCGGCCCCGGGCCCCGCCGCCGCGATCGCCACGGCCGGGGCATGCGCGGCCCGATCGCACCGCCGCAGGTTCCGCTGGCCGCGAGCCGGGCCGAGGCGTTCGCGGATCTGGTGCAGGACTCCGTGGAGCGTCTGGAGCGACGCTGGCCGCAGCTGGCCGACATCGATTTCCTCGTCCTCGAAGTCCCTCGACTGGGTGGTGCGGGCGAGGGCTGGAACGACGAGTCGGTGCCCCTGGGGGGCACGATCGCCGCCCGTGAGGGGCAGCCCGCGCGCGTGGTGATCTATCGGCGGCCGGTCGAGATCCGCACGAAGGGGCGCGACGAACGCGCGGCCCTGGTCCACGAGATCGTCGTGGAGCAGGTCGCCGAACTGCTGGGGCTCACCCCGGAGACGGTGGATCCGCGCTACGGGGAGGACTGACCCTCCCCGCGCGCGTGGGATCGCGGGCCGCTACTTCTTCTGGAGGACCGACAGGTCCTCGTCCGTCTGCGGCACCGACACCGTCCCCCGGTCGTCGGGCAGTGTCTGGATCGTGAAGCCCGGTACGCCCTCCTCGGTCGCCGAGAGCGTCCGGGCCGCGTACACCGGGCCGCCCGACTGGGGCTCGACGGTCAGCGCGTAGGTGCCCTTCAGGCCGCCGGGGACCGGGAGTTCGACGTCCTGTGTGGTACCGGCCTTGATCGTGTACGTCTTGGAGACCGGCGTACCGCCGCCGCTGCCCGCGGACGCGGTGACCTTGACGGTCGCGGTGCGGGTGGGCGCGACCAGGGACAGCGTGGAGCCCTTGCTGCTGTTGTCGGCGGCCGTCGCGCGCGTGCCGACCGCGCCGGTCGCCGGGATGAACGCCGTCTCCTGCTTGCTGCCCTTGCCCCGTACGACCTTCAGCGCGGCGACGACCGGCACGGACTGGTCGGTCGGCGTCAGGACCAGGGAGCCCGGGTCGCCGCGGGTGACGTCGCCGAGGTCGACGCCGACCGTCATGCCCGCCTTGACGTGCACGGTCTCGTGCCCGGCCGGCGTGATCATCCCGGTGGGCGAGGACAGCCGCACCTTCAGGTCGGCGTCCGAGTCGCCCGGTGTGAAGGCGATCAGCCGTACCGAGGTGGCGTCCTTCGGGATGCCCGGCATGACCAGGCTGCCCGCCGGGTCGGTGGACGCGGCCAGCCAGTCGCCGCCGAGCTTGGCGTCGAGGGCCTGCACGGACGCGCCGACCCGGCCGCTGCGCACGACCACGTGCACGGTCAGGTCGGTCTCCTGGTTGTCGGTGAGCGTGGACAGCAGGATCGGCTCGTCGGCGTGCGGCTCGACCGTGATGCCCTCCCCCACTGTCGACTTGAGGTCGCCGTCCTTGCCGTAGAGGTCGATGTCGACGACGGCGGCGGAGTCGTCCGGGTTGGTGAGGTTCACGTAGTCGGTGCGGTCGGCGGAGGTGCTGGCGCCCGGGAACCAGAACTCGGTGTCCGGGGCGGTGCAGTTGACGCCCTGGAGGCCGCGTCCGTTGCCCGCGGCGACCTCGGTGGTCTCCTGGACGGTCCAGCCGGGCGCGTACTTGCCCTCGGCCGTGCCGAGCAGCGCGGGCGAGTCGGCGCCGGAGCTGTCACCGGTGGCCGGCGTGCCGGGGGCCTTGGGCGCCAGGACGGGCTTGGCGGGCTTCTTCTTGTTCTTGCTGCTCGTGCCGTCGCCCGACTCCTCGCCCGCGGCCTGGAGTTCGGCCTTGCCGCTGTCGTCCGTGCCCGTCGTGACGGGCGTGAAGGACGTGTACGACGTGTCGGCGAGGTCGGAGGTGCTCGGCGCCGGGCACAGCAGGCTGGTGCGCTCCACGGGCAGCTGGGCGGCCGCCTTGGCGGTGTGCGCGCCGGGCGCGGCCGGTGTCTTCATCTCGGCGAACCCGGTGACGGCGGCGAGCGCGGCCACGCCGGCGAGGAAGGACAGGGTGGTGCGGTTCACTGCTGGCTCCCGTCGGGGCGCTCACTGCCGTGCGGATACTGCTGGGCGGGGTCGTACGCCGGGTCGTAGGCGGGGTCGTAGTTCGGGTCGTAGCCCTGGTCCTGCCCCTGGTTCTGGTCGTAGCCCTGTTCGTACGTCGGGTCGTAGGCCGGTGCCGGGGGCTGGCCGCCGTAGGCGTACGGGTCGTACTGGCCGCCCTGGTAGGGGTCCGCCTGGTACGACTGGTCGTAGGTGCCCGCCGGGTACTGCTGGTCGGCCTGGTACTGCTCGCCGCCGTAGGGGCCGTACTCGGCGCCCGCGTAGCTCGCGGCGTCCCAGTCGCTGTAGGACTGCTGCTGCGGGATCGCGGCGGCGGCCTCCTCCGCAGGAGGAGGAGTGGTGTCCGAGCCGAACGCGTCGAACTCCCCGGTGCCGACGGGCTCGTCCGCCTGGGCGGCGGCCTCGGTCTCCGCCTGGGCGCGCAGACGGCGGGCCCGGCGGCCCTCGCCCGCGACAGCCTGGGCCGGGATCAACTCCTCCTCGGGGAGGTCGTCGTCGACGTCACGGCGGCGGCCCGGCAGGGCGAGCACGACGAGGACGAGAGCGAGCGCGCCCTGGGTCCACAGCCAGGCGGTGTGCCCGATCGGGTCGTCGTAGGTGACGTCCAACCGGCCGCCGGAGGACGGGAGTTCGAAGCCCTGGGCCCAGCCGTCGACAGTGGTGCGGGTGAGCTGCTTGCCGTCCAGGGTGGCCGTCCAGCCGGCGGCGACCGAGTCGGCGAGGCGCAGGACGCGGCCGGTGGCGCCGGACGGGATCGTGGTGTGGATGTCGACGGGTCCTGCGGCGACCGGCTTGGGGGCGGCGGTACCGGCGACGATGGCCGCGCGGGAGACCTGCGCGTTGACCCGCCACAGGGCGCTGCCGTCGGCCTGGCTGAGCCTGCTGAGGCCGGGGGTGGCGTCCAGGACGCGGCTGACCTCGCGGGGCGCGCCCTTGTGGACGAGGACGTAGCGCACGGCGAAGCCGCCGAGTTCGTCGGCCTGGTCGGCGCCGGAGCCGGCGACGAGGTTGGCGACGACCTTGTCGAGTCTGCTGTTCTCGCCGTCCGCCGCGGCGAACTCGCCGTCTCCCATGCGGGCGCCGGAGCCGCGCACCAGCATGTAGCCGACGTGGGCGGCGGAGTCGCTGTCGAGGACGAGGGTGCGGGCCTGGTCCTGGGTGTCGCTCTCCTCGGCGACGAACGCAGGCACCTGTGTCGGGTCGCGGCGCTCCAGGGGGCCGTCGGCGCCGCCGAGCATCCAGCCGGCGGCGACGAGCAGCGGGCCGGCGGCCGAGGCGAAGGCGATCAGGACGGCCACCGGCTGGCGCCAGCCGAAGCTCTGCTCGGCGACACGCGCGCGTGCCCCGTCGGCGCCGAGCGCGGCGGCGGCGAGGAGGGCGAGGCCGTAGACGAGGGTCGCGGGGCCGGCCCAGGTGGAGCTGTTGGACAGGACGGCGAAGACGAGGCCCACCAGGGCGACGCCCCAGGCGGCCCGGATGCCGAAGGTGCGCTCGCTGCGCAGCAGGGCGGCGAGCGCGGCCAGCACGATGCCGATGAGCATCAGGCTGTTGACCGTGCCGGGGCCGCCGGGGCTGGCGCCGAGCAGGTCGAGCGGGGACGCGGACCCGGAGCCGTACTCCAGGCCTGCCTGCTGGAAGAAGCCGAACGGGAGCAGCGTCAGCGACCAGGGCGCCAGGATCAGCAGCGGGGTGCCCAACTGGGCCAGGAAGCGCAGGCCGTAGGCGGTGATGTCGCCCCTGCGCACGACCAGCAGCGCGATGCCGAGGATCAGGGCGATGGGCCAGATGATCGGCGTGAAGGCGGTGGTGACCGTCAGGAGCAGGGCGTAGGCCCAGGTGGCGCGCCAGCTGCCGCGGGCGCCCGAGGAGTGCGTCAGACCGCTGGCGGCGATGCCCGCGCGGGCCGCCAGCGGGAGCAGCACGGCGAGTACGGCGGTGCCGATGCGACCGCCCGCGAGAGCGCCGGTGGCGGCGGGGAGGAAGGCGTAGACGACGGCGGCCCAGGCGCGCAGCAGGCGGGACTCGACGAGCGGGCGGGAGGCGAAGTAGGCGGTGAAGCCGGCCAGCGGCACCGAGGCGACCAGCAGGACTGTGACGGCGAGGCCGGTCGAGCCGAACAGCAGCGAGGAGAGCATCGCGACGAACGCGAGGTACGGCGGCGCGGACGGGGTGCCGCCGGCGCCCACCGGGTGCCAGGAGTCCAGGAACCGGGACCACAGTTCGCCGGAGTCGCCGGGTGCGGGCAGCATCGCGCCGCCCGTGAGCGCGCCACTGCCGAGCAGGCCACGGCAGGCGACGAGCGAGACGAGCAGCAGCACCAGGAACAGCACCGGGCCGGGCTTGCGGGCGATGCGCTTCACGCGCGCGAACTGCTCGATCTCCAGGAAGTCCGCGTCGTCGCCGCCGGGTCCGGACTCGACCGCGCCGCCGTGCCGGCCGGCCCCCGAGGTGATCTCGGGGTCGGAGGTGTCGACGAAGCTGGCGGCGGCCTGTTCGAAGGTGGCCCGCAGGGTCGCGCCGGGCGGCGGGAAGAGCGGCCGCAGCTCCGCCTTGTCGATCTGCGGGGTGCCGCGCCTGCGCCGTCCGGCGATGATCCGCTCGGGACGAAGAAGGGTCCCCAGGAGGCCGCGGATCTCGTCGAGGGCCTGTCCGGGGATTTTGCCGACGAGATAGGCGAGGGTCCGCAGCACAGTGCCGACGACGACCCTGACGAGGACCCAGGGCAGCACGGCCGTACGGCTGTTGACGAGCAGGGTGTAGACGGCGCCGGCCTTGTCGACCTTGTGCGGGGAGGCGACGGTGCGGCCCGCGCAGTCGACCGCGCGGCGCTCGCGGGAGGCCGCCTCGGCGTGCCGTACGACCGCCTCGGGGGCGACCAGGACGCGGTGGCCGGCGGCGGTGGCGCGCCAGCACAGGTCGACGTCGTCGCGCATCAGGGGCAGCCGGCGGTCGAAGCCGCCGAGTTCGTCGAAGACGTCGCGCCGGATGAGCATCCCGGCGGTGGACACAGACAGCACGGGCCGGACGTGGTCGTGCTGTCCCTGGTCCTGTTCGCGGCGGTCGAGGCCGGTCCAGCGGCGCCCGGAGTGGGCGATGGTGACACCGACCTCCAGGAGCTGCCGGCGGTCGTACCAGCCGCGCAGTTTGGGGCCCACGACGGCCACGTCGTCGCGGCCGAGTTCGTGCTCCTGGTCCACCACGCGCAGCAGTTGGGCCAGGGCGTCGGGCTCCGGGGCGGAGTCGTCGTGCAGCAGCCACAGCCACTGGACGGGCTCGCCGTGCGGGAGTTCCGGCATGTCGTAGGCGTCGTCGCGCCATGTGCGCGTGACGGGGTCCCAGCCGCTGGGGCGCTTCAGGTACGGCAGGTCGTCCGGGGTCAGCACGGGGGCGGTGCGGTTGGCCTCCTCGACGGCCTGGCCGAAGCCGGTGCGCCGGGCGAGGTGCAGCACGCGGTCGGCGCCGAGGGTGTCGGTGACCAACTGGGCGGAGTCGTCCGCGCTGCCGGTGTCGGCGGCCATGACGCTCTGCACGGGGCGTTCCTGGCCGAGCAGCCCGGCGAGCGCGTCGGGCAGCCAGCGGGCGCCGTCGTGGGAGACGAGCACCGCGGTGACTACGTGACGCGGGAACTCAGGAGTGGCAGCGTCGTGTTGGGCTGCCGTGTGGCTGTGCACGGACATCGAGGTACGGGCCCCGGTTCGATGGACTGCGGTGGACGCATGCGTCCCGAGGGGACTGCGGTACGTCTCGGACGATCGCCCACACTATCGGCTGGGCACAGCGACGGCCCGCCGCCTGTGGATAACCCAGCTGCGACGGGCCGTTCAGTAGATCCCGAGATATGTCCCGAGGCATGCCGTGCGCTTCAGACGGCGGTCTTCTTGAGCCGGCGGCGTTCGCGCTCGGAGAGGCCGCCCCAGATGCCGAAGCGTTCGTCGTTGGCGAGGGCGTATTCGAGGCACTCGGAGCGGACCTCGCAGGCGAGGCAGACCTTCTTGGCCTCGCGGGTGGAGCCGCCCTTCTCGGGAAAGAAGGACTCGGGGTCGGTCTGGGCGCACAGCGCGCGCTCCTGCCAGCCGAGTTCCTCGTCCGCGTCGTCGACCAGCAGTTGCTGCACCAGCTCGGTCATGTGCGCCCCTCGTCTGTCTTTCGCGTCCCCGTGATGTAGCCGTTACCGATGTCGGCTGAACGACACGAGTGAAATTACAAGTGTGCTGATCCGGGCGAGTCAAGCCGAGATCTGCTATTGGGCCCCTTATTCACTCTGCGGAACCAAGGCCTAGCGGAAAGTGTTCAAATCGGCATAAACCTTGACAGGCGGCAGAGACCCTCACGGGCCTCCTACCCCGGGACGGAGCCTGTACGGGGGAGGACGCTCAGGAGTTCGATCTCGTTCCACGGGGTTTATGCGCCCGGTTGTGCGCCATGTGTCCCGATAGCCTCCTGAACAAACCTTTCACCTCCCAGATGAACCGGATGAGGTGAAACATGTCCCACATACCGGGCGTCGAGTTGACAGTGCGGGTGTGAACCGATGTTCTTGTGGGCATGCTCGCGAACTTGGCACTCACCTCGACCCGCTCCGCCGGGTCCCTCGGTGCTGCCCACGCTCGCTGTAGCTGTTGTTGCTGTTCCGGCTGTTGAGCCCTACGCGCTCCGGCCCTACCTGTTTTCTCGTTTTTTGGTGACACCCAGCCCCCGCCGTTACTTCTTACGCCGAGGAACCACCGCACCCCCATGAACAGCGACAGCGACCTCCAGATCGCCGGCGACATCCTCGAAGTCCCGCACCTCCTCCGGGCCCCGCGCGAACACCCGGCCACCGTGGCCGAGTTCGTCGGCCTGGCGCGCTCGGTCGCCGCCGACCGCGCCCAGTGGGAACATCTCGTCGAGTACGACGCGACGACCCGCTGGTACCACCGGCTGAGCGCCGGCCCCGGCTACGAGGTGTGGCTGCTGTCCTGGGTGCCCGGACAGGGCAGCGGGCTGCACGACCACGGCCCCTCCTCCGGTGTGCTGACCGTCCTGGACGGCACGCTGACCGAGCGCACCGAGCGGGGCACGCGCGCGCTGGGGGCGGGTGCGCAGCGGGTGTTCGCGCCGGGGTACGTCCACGAGGTCGTCAACGACACCCTCGAACCGGCCATAAGCCTGCACGTCTACTTCCCGGGACTGACCGAGATGCCCATGCACACGGCCTGCGCGCGGCGGACGGGGCTCGAACCAGTCGATGCCGTGACTGCCTGACGCGTTGTCGTACCCGCCTGCAAGACTTGTGCCCATGCGCATTGTGGTTCTTGCAGGAGGTATCGGTGGTGCCCGGTTCCTGCGCGGTCTTCAGCAGGCCGTGCCGGACGCGGACATCACGGTGATCGGCAACACGGGGGACGACATCCACCTCTTCGGGCTGAAGGTCTGCCCGGACCTCGACACGGTGATGTACACGCTCGGCGGCGGCATCAACGAGGAGCAGGGCTGGGGCCGTGCCGACGAGACCTTCCACCTCAAGGAGGAGCTCGGGGCGTACGGGGTCGGGCCGGAGTGGTTCGGGCTCGGCGACCGGGACTTCGCCACGCACATCGTGCGGACGCAGATGATCGGCGCCGGGTATCCGCTGAGCGCGGTCACCGAGGCGCTGTGCGACCGCTGGCAGCCCGGGGTGCGGCTGATCCCCATGACGGACGACCGCGTCGAGACGCATGTCGCCGTCGAGCTGGACGGCGAACGCAAGGTGATCCACTTCCAGGAGTACTGGGTACGGCTGCGCGCTTCGGTCGCCGCCGAAGCCGTCGTACCGGTCGGGGCCGAGCAGGCCAAGCCCGCGCCCGGCGTCCTGGAGGCGATCGCGGAGGCGGACGTCATCCTCTTCCCGCCGTCCAACCCGATCGTGTCCGTCGGCACCATCCTCGCCGTACCCGGCATCCGGGAGGCGATCGCCGAGGCCGGGGTGCCCGTGGTCGGCCTCTCCCCCATCGTCGGGGACGCGCCCGTGCGCGGGATGGCCGACAAGGTCCTCGCGGCGGTGGGCGTGGAGTCCACGGCGACCGCGGTGGCCGAGCACTACGGCTCCGGGCTGCTCGACGGCTGGCTCGTCGACACCGTGGACGCCGCCTCCGTACCGGACGTCGAGGCGGCCGGGATCCGCTGCCGGGCCGTACCGCTGATGATGACCGACACCGAGGCGACCGCGCGGATGGCGCGGGAGGCGCTGGCGCTGGCGGAGGAGGTGCGGGCCGTATGAGCGAGGAACCGCCGGTGGAGGGTTACCGGGTCTGGGCCGTGCCCGGGATGCCCGAGGTCGCGGCCGGGGACGACCTCGCCAAGCTGATCGCCGCCGCCGAGCCCGGGCTCGTCGACGGGGACGTGCTCCTGGTCACCTCGAAGATCGTGTCCAAGGCGGAGGGGCGGATCGTCGAGGCGGCCGACCGGGAGGCCGCGATCGACGCCGAGACCGTACGGGTCGTGGCGCGGCGCGGCGCTCTGCGGATCGTGGAGAACCGGCAGGGTCTGATCATGGCCGCCGCCGGGGTCGACGCCTCCAACACCCCTGCCGGGACAGTGCTGTTGCTGCCCGAGGACCCGGACGCCTCCGCGCGCGCGATCCGGGACGGCCTGCGGGACGCGCTCGGCGTCGACATCGGCGTCGTCGTCACCGACACCTTCGGGCGGCCCTGGCGCACGGGGCTCACGGACGTCGCGATCGGCGCCGCCGGGGTGCGGGTGCTGGACGATCTGCGCGGGGGCACGGATGTCTACGGCAACCCGCTCAGCGCGACGGTCGTGGCGACCGCCGACGAACTCGCCGCCGCCGGTGATCTCGTCAAGGGCAAGGCCGCGGGGCTGCCGGTCGCGGTGGTGCGGGGGCTGCCGCACGTCGTGACCTCCGAGGGCGACGGGACGGGGGCGCGGGCCATGGTGCGGGGCGGGCGCGACGACATGTTCCGGCTGGGGACGTCGGAGGCGGTACGGGAAGCGGTGACCCAGCGCCGTACGGTACGGGCGTTCACCGACGAGCCGGTCGACCCCGGTGCGGTACGGCGGGCCGTGGCCGCGGCGGTGACCGCGCCGGCGCCGCATCACACGACGCCGTGGCGGTTCGTGCTGCTGGAGTCGGCCGAGTCGCGGGGTGCGTTGCTGGACGCGATGCGGGACGCGTGGGTCGCGGATCTGCGGCGGGACGGGAAGTCCGAGGAGTCCATCGCCAAGCGGGTGCGGCGTGGGGACGTGTTGCGCGGGGCGCCGTATCTCGTGGTGCCGTGTCTCGTCATGGACGGGTCGCACACGTACGGGGACGCGCGGCGGGACGGGGCCGAGCGGGAGATGTTCGTGGTGGCCGTGGGGGCGGGTGTGCAGAACTTCCTGGTGGCGCTTGCCGGGGAGCGGCTGGGGTCGGCGTGGGTGTCTTCGACGATGTTCTGCCGGGATGTCGTGCGGGAGGTGCTGGGGCTGCCGGAGGGGTGGGATCCGATGGGGGCGGTGGCTGTGGGGCATGCGGCCGCGTCGCCTGCGGCTCGGGCTGAGCGGGATGCGTCGGCTTTTGTCGAGGTGCGCTGAATCGCCGTTGGAGCTGTGTTCGTTTGCGGGTGCGGGTCGTATGTCGCTGGTCGCGCCCACGCGGCGGAGCCGCAACTTGACACAGCCCCGCGCCCCTTTGGGCCTAGGCTCCTGACACTCCTCAGGTAACTCACCTCACCCCTGGATCTCACTGTGGCCGGACGTTTCGTTCATCGGCCCACCCGTACAACCGTGCGGGGTGGGGATGTTGTCGTGCCTGGGGGTGTGCCTCGGCAAGTGACCGAAGCGGGACGGGTGCGGCGGTGGGTGCCGGACTGGCCGCTTGATCTCGGGCTGGTGCTCGGGCCGTTGCGGCGGGGGCCCGGGGATCCCACGTTTCGGGCGGACGCGGACGGGTCCCTGTGGCGGGCCAGCCTCACGCCTGTGGGACCTGGAACCTTGCGGGTCACCGCACGGGGCTCGGAAGTTCGCGGCGAGGCCTGGGGGCCCGGCGGTGAGTGGTTGTTGGAGCGGTTTCCGGAGATGCTCGGTGCCGCCGATGACCCCGACGCGTTCGTGCCCCGGCATCGGCTTGTGGCTGTCGCTCAGCACCGGCGGCCGGGGTTGCGGCTGACGCGGACCGGGCTGGTGCTGGAGTCGTTGATTCCGTCGGTGCTGGAGCAGAAGGTGACGACCGACGAGGCGTATCGGGCCTGGCGGTCGCTGGTGCGGAAGTTCGGGTCACCCGCGCCGGGGCCCGTCGGCGGGCGGATGTGGGTGATGCCGGCGCCGCGCGCGTGGGCGTTGATTCCGTCCTGGGAGTGGCACCGGGCCGGGGTCGACGACAAGCGGGCGTCGACGATCCTGCGTGCCGTACGGGTCGCCGCGCGGCTGGAGCAGGCGGTGTCGATGCCGGCGGAGGAGGCGCGGGCCCGGCTGGAGGTCGTGCCGGGGGTGGGGCCGTGGACGTCCGCGGAGACCGTGCAGCGGAGTCATGGGGCGGCGGACGCGGTGACCGTGGGGGATCTGCATCTGCCGGGGATCGTGGGGTGGGCGCTCGCCGGGGACCGGGACGCGGACGACGCGGTGATGCTGTCGTTGCTGGAGCCGTATGCGGGGCAGCGGCATCGGGCGGCCCGGTTGATTCTGCTGAGCGGGCGGACCCCGGCTCGGCGGGCGCCGAAGATGCCTCGCGGGGACATCGGGAAGTTGTGAGCGTGCGGGTGGGTGGGGGCGGGCGTCCCTGGGGACTCTGCCCCCCAGACCCCCGTGCCTATGCCCACCCACCACCCGACTCGGCAAGTCGAAAAGTCCCCTCCTACTGGTCCGAAGAGAACCGCACCGCCCCCGCCGGAATCCGCGCGTCGCACCACACCCGCATGCCGTCCCGGAGTTCGTTGTCGGCGCCGATGACCGCGCCGTCGCCGATGACCGTGCCGGTGAGGACGGAGCGTTCGCCGACACGGGCCCGGGTGCCGATGAGGGAGTCGGTGATGACGGCGCCGGGTTCGATGACGGCGCCGGGGAGGATCGTCGAGCCGAAGACCCGCGCGCCCTCCGCCACGAACGCGCCCTCGCCCACCACCGTGCCGCCCGTCAGCTTGGCGTCGGGGGCGACCCGGGCCGTGGGCAGGACCAGACGGTCGCCGCAGCGGCCGGGGATCGCGGGGGACGGGGCGCGGCCCAGGACCAGGTCCGCCGAGCCGCGGACGAAGGCCGCCGGGGTGCCGAGGTCCAGCCAGTACGTCGAGTCCACCAGGCCCTGGAGGTGGGCGCCGGCGGCGAGGAGGTCCGGGAAGGTCTCCCGTTCCACCGACACCGGGCGGCCCGCCGGGATCGTGTCGATGACCGAGCGGCGGAAGACGTACGCCCCCGCGTTGATCTGGTCGGTGACGATCTCCTCGGGGGTCTGCGGTTTCTCCAGGAAGGCCAGGACGCGGCCGGTCTCGTCGGTGGGGACCAGGCCGTAGGCACGCGGGTCGGTGACCTTCGTGAGGTGGAGGGAGACGTCCGCGCCGGTCGCCTCGTGGGTGTCCACCAGGGCCCTGATGTTCAGGCCGGTCAGGATGTCGCCGTTGAAGATCAGGACCGGGTCGTCGGGGGCCGAGTGGAGGCGCGGGGCCACGTTGCGGATGGCGCCGCCCGTGCCGAGGGGCTCGTCCTCCGTGACGTACTCGATGTGGAGGCCGAGGGCCGAACCGTCACCGAAGTGCGGTTCGAACACCTCCGCCAGATAGGAAGTGGCCAGGACGATGTGTTCCACGCCCGCCGCTCTCGCCCGCGCCAGCTGATGCGTGAGGAACGGCACCCCCGCCGCCCTGACCATCGGCTTCGGGGTGTGCACCGTGAGGGGGCGCAGCCTGGTGCCCTTGCCGCCGACCAGGAGGATCGCTTCTGTCACCTGTCGTCTCTGCTTCCTGCCGGGACCGGCCGAACTGTCCATTTCGGCCGGCCAGTGTATGCGGACCGTGCACGCGTCCCGCAGACCCTTCCCCGGCACCCCCGCCGTCAGCGGCCCTGGAACCGGGCCGACGTGGAGCGGGCCGAGCCGAGCCTGCCGTAGAGCTGCCGTCCTGGGCACTCCGTGGCGAAACCGTCCCGATGGCCGGAGATCGCGTTGAGTCGTACGTTCTTTCCTTTTCGGTAGAGATTGCCACCACCGGACTTCAGGTATGTCTTGCCGCGCGGATTGACTCCGTAGAGCCCGAGCTTCCACGCGGCGAGGCGGGCGATGGCCGTCATTGCCGCCGAGGACGGTTTGGCGGTGCCGAAGGTTCCGAGGACGGCGATCCCCGTGCTGTTCGTGTTGAAACCGAGGGTGTGTGCGCCCCGGACCGGCTTCGCCACTCCCCCGGCGCGCCCCTCGTAGATGTTTCCGCACTGGTCGACGAGGAAGTTGTAGCCGATGTCGCGCCAGCCACTGCTCTTGACGTGGTAGCGGTAGATACCGCGAATGACTGAAGGGGCTTGCGAGCAGCTGTAGTTGTTGCCGGAGGCGGTGTGGTGCACGAAGACCGCCTTGACCTTCTTCGTGTACACGAACCCCTTCTCCCGCAGCTTCTCGTCGGCGCCCCAGCCGCGCCGGGTGATGATGCGCGGGCGCGGCCCGATGTACGGCTTGGACCGGCCGTACCTCGTGACCGCCTCCCGCTCGGTGGCCGCCCGGCTCAGCGCCGGGAGCTCGGTGGCGGCGAGGGGCAGGGCGGCGCGGCGGGCGGGCGCGCGGGCGCCCGCGGCCGGGGGTTCCGCGCCCGGGTCCACGAGTTCCAGGTGCAGTCCGGTGGGGAGCGCGGACGCCTGGTCTCCTACGGCCCGTGTCGCGCCCCGGTCCGCTCTTACGCGTACGTCCACTCCGTCCGAGTCGCCCACCCACAGCGGAGCCGTGGAGCCGTGGACGTGGCCCGAATCGCGTTCGGCGGTGCCGGGGTCGGCACCGTGGTCCTCGTTGTGGGTGTCGACGTCCTGCCAGCCGGACCACTGACCGGTGCCGGTGGCCCGGGTGCGGACCTGGACCCGGCCGCGCAGTTCCGTGTCCGGGTCGTCCCAGGTGACGCCGACGAGGGCGAAGCGGTGGATGTCGTCGCGGGTCAGGCCCTGTTCGGGGGCCGCGCCCCGGGTGCGGTCGCGGGTGGTGGGGGCGAGGGGCAGCGACTGGGTGCTGCCGGGGAGGTCCGGTTCGGCGGCCGTCGGCGCGGATCTCGCGCCGCTCGTCGGCTGCGCCGCCCGAGCCGGAGCCTTGGTCGGCACGGCGGCTGCGGGCAGGGTGAGCGGGAGGGCCAGTGCGGCGGCGCAGGTGACGCCGATCGAGGAAGCAAGAAATCCACGCATGCCCCTGATCCTGAACATAGTCTTATATATCTGTCTATTTGGGATCTGACGGACCGTCGGCTGCCGTTCGTCCGAACCGGTGGTCCCGCACTGCGGGTACGGTCGCGCGCCCGCGTACGCTTTCGCGGGTGAACGCCACCGATCGCACCCCTGCCGACCTGCTGCGTTCCGCGCTCGCCGCGGATCCCGGCCGCCCCCTGGTGACCTTCTACGACGACGCCACGGGGGAACGTGTCGAATTGTCCGTGGCCACCTTCGCCAATTGGGTGGCCAAGACCGCGAATCTCCTTCAGGGGGATCTTGGGGCGGGGCCCGGTGATCGGGTCGTCTTGTTGCTGCCGGCGCACTGGCAGACGGCGGTGTGGTTGCTGGCGTGTTCGTCGGTGGGGGTGGTCGCGGACGTGGACGGGGATCCTGCGGCGGCCGACGTGGTCGTGAGCGGGCCCGACTCGCTGGAAGCGGCTCGGGCTTGCGGTGGGGAGCGGGTGGCTCTTGCGCTGCGGCCTCTTGGGGGGCGGTTTCCGCAGACTCCGGCCGGGTTCGCCGACTATGCCGTCGAGGTGCCGAGCCAGGGGGATCGGTTCGTGGCGTTCTCGCCGGTCGATCCTGAGGATCCCGCCCTGGTCGTGGGCGGGGTGGAGTTGACAGGTGTGCAGGTTGTCGAGCGGGCTCGGGCCGACGGCGAGGCGGGGGCCCGGGTGTTGTCCGGGCTGTCGTACGACACCTGGGAGGGGTTGAGTGCGGGGTTGTATGCGCCGCTGGCCTCCGGGGGGTCCGTGGTGTTGTGCCGGAATCTCGATCAGCTGGGCGAGGGGGCTTTGGCGAAGCGCGTTGAGAGTGAGCGGGTGACTGTGACGCGCTACTGAAGGGGGTGGCGGGGGTCGTACGGCGGGTGCGGGTCCGTTGTGGCCGGTCGCGCAGTTCCCCGCGCCCCCCAGGTACATCCAGTCACCCGAATGGACCCCCACCGTCCGCCTCCCCACCCCATCCACGCCATGGTCGTAAGAGCAGAACCACACGCAGGACCACGCGCTCGCACGACGGCCATGAGGGGTGGAACCGCACGTGTTCGACGACACCGCAGGAGGGGTTCTCGGGCCGGGTGCGGGGGCTTCCGCTTCCGGGGCGGGGCTTGTGCGGCGGCGGCGTCGGCGGTGGGTGCGTGGGGTGGGGCTCGGGGTCGGCGTGGTCGTTCTCGGGACCGTCGGGGCCGGGTGGGCCGTCTACGCGAAGCTCGACGGGAACATCACGCCGGACAACGCCGCCGCGGCCGAGCTCGCCCGGTACGAGAAGGAGCGGCCCACCGCCCTCGTGAAGGGGGCGCAGAACATTCTGCTCATCGGGTCCGACTCGCGGTCCGGGGACGGGAACGCGAAGTACGGGCGGGACTCGGGGACCGAGCGGTCGGACACGACGATCCTGTTGCATCTGGCGGCCGACCGGCGCAGCGCCACCGCGGTGTCCTTGCCGCGGGATCTGATGGTGGATGTGCCGGGGTGTCTGCGGCCGGACGGGACGCGGACCGAGCCGATGTTCGCGATGTTCAACTACGCGTTCCAGGTGGGGGGTTCGGGGTGCACGATCCGGACCGTGGAGAAGCTGACCGACGTGCGGATCGACCATCACATGGTGGTGGACTTCCATGGGTTCAAGGACATGGTCGATGCTGTTGATGGGGTGGAGGTCTGTCTTAAAGCGCCTATTCGCGACAAGGCTGCCAAGTTGAGGCTGCCGGCGGGGCGGGTCACGCTCGACGGGGAGCAGGCGCTCGGGTACGTGCGGGCGCGGAAGTCGCTGGGGAACGGCAGTGACACCGACCGGATGGACCGTCAGCAGCGATTCCTGGGCGCACTTGTCAACAAGGTGCAGAGCGACGACGTGCTGTTCAATCCGGCGAAGTTGTATCCGGTGCTGGACGCCGCCACCTCGTCCCTGACGACCGATCCGGATCTCGCGAGTCTGCGCGGACTGTACGAACTGGTGCGCGACGTACGGGACATCCCCACCGAACATGTGCAATTCCTCACCGTTCCGCGGGAGTCGTACATCTATAACGCGAATCGCGACCAACTCGTGGAGCCCGAGGCCGAAAAGCTGTTCGCCCGGATTCGTACGGACGCGACGGTCGCGGTGACCGGGGAAGTTCCCGAAGTTCCACGGGATTCCGGTGCAAACGCCCCTAATCCGGCGCCCGGTTCGGGGGCCACGTCCGCGCCGACATTTCGCGGGAACACCGCCGCCGAGGACGGCTGCGGGTAAAGCGCACACCAAGTCGACGAACTTCTGTTCCGAAAAATAGGGCGGATTGACCGGTTGTAGGGACGTGGAATTTGTCACCGCCGTCACTTGACGCTCAACTGGCCGGATAGTGTGAGCGATCCGGTGTGCTTGCGCACCGGATGAACGAGACCCGAGCGCCTGAAGGGGGAAGGCGCCGCGTGGCCCCGACGGAGGATTCGGTAAACCGTGGACGCGCAAGGCCGTAGGCGGGCGGACAACATCGACCCCGCAGACCAGTGGGTACTCAATCCGAACACTGGTGAATACGAACTGCGACTGACTCCTTCCACACCGCAGTCAGCGGTGCCGGGGCCCCGTAGAGCCACTGCGCAGAACCGCAGCGTGGCGGCGCCGGAGCGGGAGACGGTCCCGAGGACCCCCGGGCGTGAGGTGCCTGCGCCGCGCAGACGGCGGGGCGCGCCCGAGGAGCCACCCGCCCGGCGCGGTCGCCGGCCGGTGAAGAAGAAGGCCAAGGGCAAGAAGATCCTGATGTGGACCGGCGGCGGTCTGGCCTTCGTGCTGGTGGCCGTCTCCGCGGCCGGCTACCTCTACATCAAGCACCTCAACGACAACATCACGGCCGTCTCCGACGACGGCGCGAGCACCGGTGGCTTCAGCAAGGGCAAGGCCATCAACCTGCTGGTGATCGGCACCGACAAACGCACGGGCGCGGGCAACGAGGGCTACGGCGACGCCGGCAGCGTCGGCCACGCGGACACCACGATCCTGCTGCACGTGTCCAAGGACCGCTCGAACGCGACCGCGCTCAGCATCCCCCGTGACCTGATCACCGATGTCCCGGACTGTCCTACGACCCAGTCGGACGGCACGTCGAAGGTCATCCCGGGCTCGACGGGCGTCCGCTTCAACACCAGCCTCGGCCAGAGCGGCCGCACGCCCAGCTGCACGGTGCGCACCGTCACCGAGCTGACCGGGATCCAGCCCGACGACTTCATGGTGGCCGACTTCAACGCCGTGAAGACGCTGACGGACGCCGTCGGCGGTGTCGAGGTCTGTCTGGCGAAGAACATCGACGACTCGGACTCGCATCTGAAGCTGTCCAAGGGCACGCACAATCTCACGGGCGAGCAGGCGCTGGCCTTCGTGCGGACCCGGCACTCGGTGGGCTTCGGCGGTGACCTGAGCCGGATCACGCTGCAGCAGCAGTTCCTGAGCGCGCTGATGCGGAAGCTGAAGTCCAACTCCACGCTCACCAACCCCGCGAAGATGCTGAAGCTGGCGGAGGCCGGCACCAAGGCGCTGACCGTCGACGACAACCTCGACAGCATAAGCAAGCTGAAGGACCTCGGTCTGGAGCTGGGCAAGCTCAACCCGAAGAACCTGACCTTCACCACCGTGCCGGTCGTCGACAACCCGGCGGAGAAGACCCCGGTGACGGTCGTCCTCAACAACACGACCGCCCCGCAGGTGTTCTCGCTGATCAAGAGCGACACCTCCTTCACCGCGGTCAAGCAGAAGGCCGCGAAGGAGAAGGCCGCCGTGGCCGCCCGGCTCAAGGGCACCAAGTCCGCCGCCTCCGCGGTGCGGGTGCGGATCCTCAACGGAGGGGCCGTCGCCGGCAGCGCACAGGAAACTCTTACGTGGCTGCAGAATGATGAGGGCGTGCTCAAGTCCGAGAACGCGGGCAACGCTCCGGCGGCGCTCGCGAAGACGACCCTCGAGTACGCACCCGACCAGGCGGACCAGGCTCGACGGCTCGCCGCCATCATGGGCCTCTCGGGGTCCGCGATGAAGCCGGGCAAGAGTGTGCAGAACTCCCAGGGGCTGCCGGCGATGACGCTGACCCTGGGCAAGGACTTCAAGGGAGCCGGCGTTCCGCTCACCTCGACCGCGGGGTCGACGCCGGAGGGGGTCCAGAAGTCCACGGCGGACAAGGTTGAGTGCGCCAAGTAAGTGACCACACGGGTCCGTTCCGCGTCTAACGGGGCGCGGGGCGGACCCGTGCGTCAGGGCGCGGCGTGGGAGGGGTGGGGACTTGACTCAGAGCAGCGTGCGTGGGGAGGTGCCGGCGGTTGAGGACACGATGTCGCTCACACCGGCGGACGGGAAGAGACGGGCGGACGGTGGCAGGGGCAGACGCAAGGGCGGTAGACGCCGGGCGTTGCGCTGGTCGGCGACCGTTCTCGCGGTGGTCATACTCGGGACGGCCGGCGCCGGATACCTGTACTACCAGCACCTCAACAACAACATAAAGAAAGACCCCCTGAACCTCGGGGACGAGAAGGACCGGGCTGCCGCGTCCAAGGCCAACGCGGCCGGGCAGACCCCGCTGAACATCCTGCTGATCGGTTCGGACGCGCGGGACTCCGCGGAGAACCAGAAGCTCGGCGGCGCGAAGGACACCTTCGGGTCCCCGGCCCGCGCCGACGTCCAGATGCTGCTGCACGTCTCGGCCGACCGCTCGAACATGTCGGTCGTGAGCATGCCGCGCGACACCTTGGTGGACATCCCCAAGTGCACGGACCCGGACACCGGCAAGAAGTACGCGGCCGAGACGAACGTCATCACCAACGACTCGCTGGGCCGCGGCGGCCCCGGCTGTACGGTGGCGACCTGGGAGAAGCTGACCGACATCCACATCGACCACTTCATGATGGTCGACTTCTCGGGTGTGGTGTCGATGGCGGACGCGATCGGCGGGGTGCCGGTCTGTGTGAAGGCCAACGTCTACTCGCACACGTCCTCGGGCAAGGGCTCCGGTCTGAAGCTGAAGGCGGGCACTACACCGGTCAAGGGCAAACAGGCCCTCCAATGGCTGCGCACGCGCTACGGCTTCGAGGACGACACCGACATCGCGCGGACCAAGGCCCAGCACCAGTACATGAACTCGATGGTCCGCCAGCTGCGTGAGAACGCCACGCTGAGCAACCCGGGCAAGCTGCGCAGCCTCGCCGAGACGGCCACCAAGGCGATCACGGTCGACAACGGTCTCGGGACCGTGGCCAAGCTGTACGACCTGAGCAAGGAACTGAAGAAGGTTCCGACCAAGCGGATCACCATGACGACGATGCCTTGGGAGTACTCGGGCAGCAGCGGCCGGGTGGTGCCCAGGCCGGCCGACGCGGCGCAGCTCTTCCGGCTGGTCCGTGAGGACATCGCGCTGGACGGCAAGGACAAGAAGAAGACGACCGCGGTGAAGGCGTCCACCGATCCGGCCGCCGCCGACGACCAGATCGCCGTACAGGTGGAGAACGGCACCCGCACCAGCACGACGAGCGCGGTACGGGGGCGGGCGACCGCGGTGGCCCAGCTCCTCGTCGGCAAGGGCTTCAAGGAGGCGGTGGCGGACTCGTCGGCGATCCTCAGCGAGGCCAGGACGGTCGTCCGATATCCGAGCGCCGATCTGGAGGGCGACGCCCAGCGGGTCGCCAAGGCGCTCGGCATCCCGACGAGCGCGGTGAAGAAGTCCACGAGCGTCTCCGGGGTCACCCTGGTCGTCGGCGCGGACTGGAGCACCGGCACCACGTACAAGGCACCGGCCGAGGACAACACGACACCGGCGTCGGCCGCCGCCCTCAACGGCTCGGACACCACGGCGTGCATGGACATCGACCCGAACTACGTCTGGTAGCGGTCCGGGCCGTCGTCATGGCGGTGCTCAGCTGTTGGACGGGCTGAGCACCGCGGGCCGCCGGGAGGCGATGACGCGCTTCGCAAGGGACTTGGGGCTGGTGAGGAAGCCGTAGCCCCACGACATGTGCATGGTGGCGAGGGCGACCGGGATCTGCAGGCGGGCCTTCAGCGAGAGGCCCTTGCCCGCCGGGAGGGAGCCCAGCGCGATCGCCGCGAGATAGCCGCCCGGGATCAGGAAGCCCCAGGGCGTCAGGGCGGCGCCGACCACGAGGCCGGCCGCGATCGCGCACACGGCGGTCGGCGGGGCGAGGTAGCGCAGGTTGATGGAGCCCTCGTGGTAGCGGGCGACGACGTGCCGCCAGCGGCCGTAGTCCTTGTACTGCTTGGCCAGTGCCTTCACGCTCGGCCGCGGCCGGTACGACACCTTCAGCTCCGGCGAGAACCAGATCAGGCCGCCCGCCTCGCGGATGCGGAAGTTCAGCTCCCAGTCCTGGGCGCGGATGAACTCCTCGTTGTAACCGCCCTGTTGCTCCAGCGCCTCGCGCCGGAACACCCCGAGGTAGACCGTCTCGGCGGAGCCGGCCTCGCCGCCCGTGTGGAAGGCCGCGTTGCCCACGCCGATCTTCGAGGTCATCGCGGCGGCGACCGCGTCCTCCCAGGCGTTCTCGCCCTCGGCGTGCATGATGCCGCCGACGTTCTGCGCGCCGGTCTCCTCCAGGAGCCGTACGGCGGTGGCGATGTAGTTCGGCGAGAGCATGCCGTGGCCGTCGACGCGGACGACGATCGGATGGCGGGAGGCCTTGATCGCGGCGTTGAGGGCGGCGGGTGTGCGGCCGGCCGGGTTCGGGACGGTGTGGACACGGGGGTCTTCGCGCACGAGCTCGGCCGCGATCTCGTCCGTGCGGTCCTTCGAGGGACCGAGGGCGAGCACGACCTCCATCTCGCCGGCGTACTCCTGCGCGAGGATCGCTTGGACGGCTCCGCGCAGATGCCGCTCCTCGTCGAGGACGGGCATGATCACAGAAACGGCGGGGAGTCGCACGTCGGGCTTGGCGTTCATAGGGGGCTCACGTTACCGCGAACGGGGGACACGGACGCGCCCCGCCCGGGCGGCTGCGGTGGTATCAGATCGTATGGGCCTACGGTGCTCAAGATCCCACGTACGGCCCTCGCGGAGGTGTCCCCCATGCCCACGCCGCCCCGCCGCTCCCCCGCCGCCCGTCCACCGCGGCGCCGCCCACGGCCCCCCGTACGGCCGAAGAAGCCGCGCTGGGCCATGCGGACGGCGACGACGCTGTCCGTGGTGGTGCTCGCCTCCGCCGGGATCGGGCACGCGGTGGTCAGCAGCCTCGACGCGGACATCGCCCGCGTCGACCCCTTCAAGGACATGAAGAACCGGCCGCGGGCGGGCCACGGCATGAACGTCCTGCTCGTCGGCACCGACGGCCGGGACAAGATCACCGAGGACGAGCGGCACAAGTACCACCTCGGCGGCGCCCCCTGTCACTGCACCGACACCATCATGATCGTGCACATCTCGGAGGACCGGGAGCGGGCCAGCGTGGTCAGCCTGCCGCGCGACTCCTACGCCGAGACGCCCCCGCACACCGACCGGACCACCGGCGAACGCCACGGCCCGCACCCCGTCAAGCTCAACGCGGCGTACGCGGAGGGCGGCCCCAACCTCACCGTGCAGACCGTCGAGAGCATGACCCACGTGAAGATCGACCACTACCTGGAGGTCGACTTCACCAGCTTCATGAAGACGGTCGACGTCCTGGGCGGAGTGAAGATCTGCACCGCCGAACCCTTGAAGGACTCGTACACCGGCCTCGATCTCCCCGCCGGATCGCACACCCTGATGGGCGGTCAGGCCCTCCAGTACGTCCGCTCCCGGCACGTCGACGGCGCCTCCGACCTCGGCCGGATGAAGCGCCAGCAGCGTTTCCTGGCGGCGCTGATCGACCAGGCCACCTCCTCCGGGGTGCTGCTGAACCCGCTGAAGTTCCGCGACGTGACCCGCGCCGTGCTCGGCTCGGTCCGCGCCGACAAGGGCTTCGGCACCGACGAACTCCTCGACCTCGGCCGCGCGATGCGCTCCTTCTCGCCGTCCTCCTCCGAGTTCACCACCGTGCCCATCGGGCAGATGGGACACGTCGTGAAGGGCATCGGCTCCACCCTGAAGTGGGACGAGCCGAAAGCGGCGAAGCTCTTCGAGTCCCTGCGCGACGACAAGCCGCTGACCGTGCCCCGGGCGCCGCGCGCCAATGCCGTGAAGGTGGATGTGGCCCCGCAGCAGATCCGGGTCCAGGTGGAGAACGGGACGGCGACCGCCGGCCTCGGCAAGCGGGTCGACGCGGCACTGGCGGCGACCGGCTTCCGTACGACGCACCAGCCGGCGAGCGCCGCCGACCACGCCGTACGACGGACGGTCGTCGCCTACGACCCCCGCTGGGACCGGTCCGCGAAGTCCCTCGCGGCGGCGCTGCCCGGGAGCGAGCTGCGGGCGGTGAAGGGTCAGGGGCCGCTGCTGAAGGTGATCGCCGGGAGCGACTTCAACCAGGTCACTCGGGTGCGGGCGGCGGATGTGCAGCAGGGCGAGTTCGGGGTGGTGGCGGGGGACGAGGTGGGCTGCTCGTAACGGCGCCGGTGCCGGGCCTCAGCCGCCCTCAGTCGTCGAGGCCCTCCGCCGCCCGCTTCTCGCGCAGTTCCATGATGGCGCGGCGGCGGGACAGGCGGTGGGTGCGGCGGATCTGGGCCTCCTGGCAGCGGCGCTCGTCGCGCTCGGTCTCCGGGATCACCGGCGGTACGGGCCGGGGCTTGCCGTCGGCGTCGACGGCGGCGAACACCAGATACGCCGAGCCGACCTGGGTGGCCGGGGTCGACTCGTTCCACCGCTCGGCCAGGACCCGCACACCGACCTCCATCGAGGTCCGGCCGGTCCAGTTGACCTGCGCCTTCACATGGACGAGGTCGCCGACCCGGACCGGTTCCAGGAACGCCATCTCGTCCATCGACGCGGTGACGGCCGGGCCGCCGCTGTGCCGCCCGGCGACCGCGCCCGCCGCGTCGTCGACCAGCTTCATGATCACACCGCCGTGCACGGTCCCCAGCAGGTTCGTGTCGGCGTTGGTCATGATGTGGCTGAGGGTGGTCCGGGAGGCGGACGTCGGCTTGCCCGGCAGATCTGTCATGGACGCCACCCTATGCCGAGCGGATATCTGCGGACTTTGTGTTGGCTTCGCAACAGCAGTGCCCTGATTTTCCTACGACCCTTGTAAACGACATGGCCGCTACCTGCACACTGGGCCCCATGAACGATTGGCCCGAGGGATGGTCCGGCGGCAACCGCGGCAACGAGTACGGACGCGGTGGCGCGAACGCACAGCCGGAGAGCGCACGCGTGATGCGCCAGGTACGACGCGGCCCGCAGGCCCCGCCGTACGGCGCCGGAGTCCCGCCGCAGCCGTCGTACACGGGCGGCCAGGGCTATGACGAGGGCCAGAACGGCTACGGCCAGGGCGGCTACGACAACAACGGGTACGACGGCTACAACACCGGCCAGGTCTACGGCGGTGGTGGGCCGGGCGGACCCGAGGGGCCGGACGACGGGCGGGGTCCGCGGCGCGCGCCGAACTGGCGGCGTCGTATCAAGTGGACCGCGATCACCGTGGTCACCGTGCTGGTCGCGACCACCATCGGCACCTACTTCTGGGCCGACTCCAAGCTGAACCGCGACGTCGACCTGTCGAAGGTGATCGACCGGCCGGCGGGCGGCGACGGCACGAACTACCTGATCGTCGGCTCCGACAGCCGCGAGGGGCTGACGGCCGCCGAGAAGAAGAAACTGCACACCGGGTCCGCCGCGGGCAAGCGCACCGACTCGATGATGATCCTGCACGTCGGCGGCAACGGCGACACGCTGATCTCGCTGCCGCGCGACTCGAACGTCACGGTCCCGTCGTACGTGGGCTCCTCCTCCGGCAAGACGTACCCGAACACGGGCCGGCAGGAGAAGCTCAACGCCGCGTACGCGGAGGACGGGCCGACGCTGCTCGTCCGCACGGTCGAGTACAACATGGGCCTGCACATCGACCACTACGTCGAGATCGGCTTCAACGGCTTCGCGGACATCGTGGACGCGGTCGGCGGGGTCACCATCGACATCGACAAGGGCTTCAAGGACTCGTACTCGGGCGCCAACTTCAAGGCGGGCAAGCAGACGCTGAACGGCGAGGAGGCCCTGGCCTTCGTCCGCACCCGGCACGCGTTCGCCGCCTCCGACCTGCAGCGCACGAAGAACCAGCAGAAGTTCCTGTCCGCCCTGGCCCACCAGGTGGCGACCCCGGGGACCCTGCTGAACCCCTTCAAGCTCTACCCGACGCTCGGCGCGGGCCTGGATTCGCTCTCGGTCGACAAGGACATGTCGCTCTGGGACCTGGCGTCCATGTTCTGGGCGATGAAGGGCGTCAGCGGCGGCGACGGCACCTCGATGAACATGCCGATCTCCGGCTCCACCGGCGGCAACCTCCTCTGGGACAAGGCGAAGGTCAAGACACTGGTCAACGAGCTGAACAACGACCAGAAGGTGACCGTCTCGGGCAGCTGACACGACCGGTCACATGCGGAAGGGGGCCCTTGTCCACCAAGGGCCCCCTTCCGCATTCGCCGTTACGGCAGGTTGCGCGCCATCACGATGCGCTGAACCTGGTTCGTTCCTTCGTATATTTGCGTGATCTTCGCGTCGCGCATCATGCGCTCGACCGGGTAGTCGCGGGTGTAGCCGTAGCCGCCGAGGAGCTGGACCGCGTCGACGGTGACCTCCATCGCCACGTCCGAGGCGAAGCACTTGGCCGCCGCGCCCTGGAAGGTGAGGTCCTTGTCGCCGCGCTCGGACTTGGCCGCCGCCGCGTAGGTCAGCTGGCGGGCGGCCTCGATCTTCATGGCCATGTCGGCCAGCATGAACTGGATGCCCTGGAAGTCGGCGATCGGCTTGCCGAACTGCTTGCGCTCCTTGACGTAGCCCTTGGCGTAGTCGAGGGCGCCCTGCGCGATACCGAGGGCCTGCGCCGCGATCGTGATGCGGGTGTGGTCCAGGGTCTTCATCGCGGTGGCGAAACCGGTGCCCTCGGCGCCGATCATGCGGTCGGCCGGGATACGGACGTTGTCGAGGTAGACCTCGCGGGTCGGGGAGCCCTTTATGCCGAGCTTCTTCTCCGGGGCGCCGAAGGAGACACCTTCGTCGGACTTCTCGACGACGAAGGCGCTGATGCCCTTGGAGCGCTTCTCGGGGTCCGTCACCGCCATCACCGTGTAGTACTCGGAGACGCCCGCGTTGGTGATCCAGCGCTTCACACCGTTGAGGACGTAGTGGTCGCCGTCGCGGACCGCTTTCGTCTTCATGCCGGCCGCGTCCGAGCCCGCGTCCGGCTCGGAGAGGGCGTACGAGAACATCGCGTCGCCCTTGGCGAGCGGCGTCATGTACCGCTTCTTCAGGTCCTCGGAGCCGGAGAGGATCACGGGGAGCGAGCCCAGCTTGTTCACCGCGGGGATGAGGGAGGAGGACGCGCAGACCCGGGCCACCTCCTCGATCACGATCACCGTGGCCAGCGCGTCCGCGCCCGCGCCGCCGTACTCCTCGGGCACGTGGACGGCGTGCAGGTCGTTCGCCACCAGGGCGTCGAGCGCCTCCTGCGGGAAGCGGGACTCCTCGTCCACCGCTGCGGCGTACGGCGCGATCTTCGCCTCGGCCAGTGAGCGGATCGCGTCGCGGAGCATGTCGTGCTCCTCTGACGGGCGGTACAGGTCGAAGTCAGCCGATCCGGCCAAGGTCTCTCACGCTCCAAGGACGCTGTGATGACGGCGCTAATTACCGTTAAGTAACCCAAATTTTAGGGGCCCGCCCACGGGAGTGATACGTGAGCTTGGCGACAGGGGAAAGTTGCCCGTCAGAGCGTCCGACTATGCTCGGGCGCGCATCCGTCCGTAGACCTTCTGGAGCATCCATGGCCCTCAAGATCACCGTGATCGGCACCGGCTATCTCGGCGCCACGCACGCCGCGGCCATGGCCGAACTGGGCTTCGAGGTGCTGGGTCTGGACGTCGTGCCCGAGAAGATCGCGATGCTCCAGCGGGCTGAGGTCCCGATGTACGAACCGGGGCTGGAAGAGCTGCTGCGCAAGCATGTCGCCGGTATCGAGGGATCCAGCGGGCGGCTGCGTTTCACCATGGACTGGGCGGAGGTCGCGGAGTTCGGCGACGTCCACTTCATGTGCACGAACACCCCGCAGAAGCACGGCGAGTACGCCTGCGACATGTCGTACGTCGACCGGGCCTTCGAGCTGCTCGCCCCGCACCTCACCCGCCCCGCGCTCGTCGTCGGCAAGTCCACCGTGCCGGTCGGTTCGGCGGACCGGCTGGCCGCCTATCTCGCCGCGCACGCCCCCGCCGGTGCGGACGCCGAGCTGGCCTGGAACCCGGAGTTCCTGCGCGAGGGGTTCGCCGTCCAGGACACGCTGCGTCCGGACCGGATCGTGGTCGGTGTACGGAGCGAGCGGGCCGAGAAGCTGCTGCGCGAGGTGTACGCCGTGCCGATCGCGGCCGGAGCGCCGTTCGTCGTGACCGACTTCCCGACCGCCGAGCTGGTGAAGACGGCCGCGAACTCCTTCCTCGCCACCAAGATCTCCTTCATCAACGCGATGGCCGAGGTCTGCGAGGCCGCGGACGGCGATGTCGTGAAGCTGGCCGAGGCGATCGGGCACGACGAGCGGATCGGGAAGAAGTTCCTGCGGGCCGGGATCGGCTTCGGTGGCGGGTGTCTGCCCAAGGACATCCGGGCGTTCATGGCGCGCGCCGGCGAGCTGGGCGCCGACCAGGCGCTGACCTTCCTGCGCGAGATCGACTCCATCAACATGCGGCGGCGCGGCCAGATGGTCGAGATGGCGCGCGAGGCGCTCGGCGGCGGGTCCTTCCTGGGCAAGCGGGTCGCCGTGCTCGGCGCGGCCTTCAAGCCGGACTCGGACGACGTCCGCGACTCCCCCGCGCTGAATGTCGCCGGCCAGATCCACCTCCAGGGCGGCCAGGTCACGGTGTACGACCCGAAGGGCATGGACAACGCCCGGCGGCTGTTCCCGACGCTCGGCTACGCCGACACCGCCGTGGAGGCCGTGCGGGGCGCCGATGTCGTCCTGCACCTGACGGAGTGGCGGGAGTTCCGGGAGCTGGACCCCGCGACGCTCGGCGAGGCAGTACGCGCCCGGGTGGTCCTCGACGGGCGCAACGCGCTCGACCCGCAGCTGTGGCGGAAGGCGGGCTGGACGTTCCGCGCGATGGGCCGTCCCACCGCATGACGCGGGCGTAGGCAGGCGACGCCGGTCCGGCCGAGGCTCAGTCGGCCGGACCGGCGTCTGGCTGCATTCTGCACCACTGGGCTGCACTCGGCGTCGTGACCGCCCAAGTCGCCTTCTGCAAGGGCTACTTGGCCCGGTAACGCCGCATCTTCGCGCGCGCCCCGCACACCGCCATCGAGCACCAGCGGCCCCGGCCCGCCGGGCTGCGGTCGTAGTACGCCCAGTGGCAGGTCGGGGCCTCGCAGGCCTTGAGGCGGGGCCAGGTACCCGCGACGAGGGACAGGGCGATCGCCGCCGCGACGCGGGAGAGCAGGGATTCCGTGTCGGCGGGGGTGAGCCGGGCGGAACCGTCACGGGCGTCGAGCGCGATCAACAGCGGGGCACGCGCGAGGAGTTCGCCGAGCGGCGTCACGTCCTGGTGCGCGGGGTGGCCCGCGTGGGCGAGCAGGGTGGCACGCAGGGACTCGCGGAGTTCGCGGGCGTACGGGACCTGGTGCGCGGTGAGTCCGAAGGGGGCCCGGCCGACCTCCGTGTCGAGTGCGTCGGTGCCCGCCTCGATGTCCAGCGTGTTCACCAGGTCCTCGATCAGGGCCAGGTCGCCGGGCGCGGAAACTCTCTCACTCATGCTTGCGATGTTACCTCCTATACGGGAGCATGAGGTAACCGTTACTGACTCAAGCCATGTATAGGTAACCCGAAGGAGTCCGTCATGGCCATCGCCGACTTGGGTGTCGTCGTCCTGGACTGTCCCGACCCGCGCGCGCTCGCCGCGTTCTACGCCGGGGTCCTGGGCGGCACCGTCGAAGTGGAGGGAGGGGGAGAGTGGGTGGATCTGAGGGTGCCCGGCGGACAGTCGCTGGCGTTCCAGGAGGCACCGGGGCACGTACCGCCGAAGTGGCCGGCGCCCGGCGACTCGCAGCAGTTCCATCTCGACCTGACCGTAGAGGACCTGGACGCGGCCGAGAAGGGCGTCCTGACGCTGGGCGCGACCCCGCTGGACACCGAGGACCGCTCGCGCAGCTGGCGGGTGTACGCCGACCCCGCGGGGCACCCGTTCTGCCTCTGCGCCTGCTGACCGAGGAGGTCACCATGACTGCCGTACGTTTCCGTTCCACCGTGATCGACTGCCCGGACCCGCTCGCGCTCGCCGGCTTCTACGGCGGCGTCCTGGGCGGCACGCCCCGCGCCGCCGACGAGGAGTGGGTCGTCCTCGACATCCCGGACGGGCCGCGGATCGCCTTCCAGCGGGTGACGGAGTACGTCCCGCCCGAGTGGCCGCGCACGGACCGGCCGCAGCAGTTCCACCTCGACTTCGACGCCGGGTCGACCTGGGAGGAGATCGAGGCGGCGGAGAAGGCCGTACTGGCGCTCGGCGCGCGGCTGTTGGAGCGGCAGGACAAGGAGGACTTCCGGGTGTACGCCGATCCGGCAGGGCACCCCTTCTGCCTCTGCCGGATCGACCACTAGCCGAAGATCTACCCGTCCAGCTCGGCGATCTTCGCCGTCGACGGCTCGCGGCGCTGCTGTGCGGCGTGGGCCGTGAAGTCGGCGCTGCGCAGGGCGCGTTGGACGTTGCCCCAGCTGAGCAGGGCGAGGTTGGGCTCGGACCAGCCGCGGTGGAGGAGCTCGGCGAAGAGGTTCGGGTAGCAGGAGGCGTCGGCGAGGTCCTGCGGGTGGGCGGTGCCGGCGTCGTAGGTGCCGGACAGGGCGACGGACTCCGGGCCCGCGACCCGGCGGACGTGGTCGAGGTGGTCGGCGACGTCCCGGACGGACGGGCCGGTCTGCTCGGCGGTGAGCGGCACCATGCACAGGCCCTTGGCGGCGCCGACCGCGGCGAGGAGTCCGTCGGAGAGGTTCGCCGGGTGGGGGCGCAGGGTGCGGGCGGCGGAACGGGTGAACAGCACCGGCGCCTTCGAGGCCGCGAGCGCGCGGCGGATCGTCTCCTCGGAGGCGCCGGAGAGGTCGGCGAGCACCCCGAGCCGGTTCATCTCGCGGACGACCTCCTCGCCGAACCGGGTCAGCCCCGCCTCGCTCGCCCAGGACACCCCGGACAGCGTGAGCACGCGCAGCCCCAGCGCGTGCAGCGAACGCAGGATGCCCAGCGAGTCGCCGAGCGCGGCGGCTCCGGCGGGGCCCAGCAGCACGGCGATACGGCCGCAGTTGCGCACGTCGGTGGTCTGCCCCGCGGTGTACGCCAGGCGCAGGCCCTCGGGGTGGGCGCGGACCACCGTGTTCACCAGGTCCAGCTGCTCCAGGGTGGCGCCGACCGCCCGGTCCCCGGCCAGCCCCTCGGGCAGGTGCAGCGACCAGAACAGCGCGCCGACATGCCCCTCGCGCAGCCGCGGCACATCGGTGTCCACGGAACTCTCCCCCAGCTCCAGGTCGAACCACGGCAGATGCCGCAGCGCCCACGGCAGCCCGCTGTAGCCGTCGGCGACCGGGTGCGCGGCGAGGATGGCGTGCGCGCGCTCCAGGGGCGCCGCGGCCGGGTCGGAGACGGGGTCGTACGGTTCCGCGCTGTCCGGCGGGAAGGGCCCGGCGGGAAAGGGCTCATGGACCAAGTCGTCGAGCTCGCCGACCTCGGTCGTGGCATGCAGTTGGTCCTGGAGGTCGGCCATGGCGGGCTCCGTACGTCGTTACGGCAATACGGTCACCGTCGCACGCCGACGTGGGGGCTTCCTGGTGGGCGGGGCGTTCGGGGTACGGCGCGGGAGTGGCCGCTCCCGCGCCGTACCGGCCACCCGTTCGTCAGCCGTCCAGCGACTCGATCGTCGCGTTGGACGGCCCCCGCGTCGCCTGGACGTCCCGCGCCACGTCCTCCGCCGCGCCCAGCACCCGTACCGCGTTCCGCCAGGTCAGCTTGGCCAGGTCGGCCTTGGACCAGCCGCGGTCGAGCAGTTCCGCGATCAGGTTCGGGTAGCCGGAGACGTCGTTGAGGCCGTCGGGGGTGAAGGCCGTGCCGTCGTAGTCGCCGCCGATGCCGAGGTGGTCGACGCCCGCGACCTCGCGCATGTGGTCGAGGTGGTCGGCGACCGTGGAGACCGTGGCGACCGGGCGCGGGTGGTGCTCCTCGAAGGCGCGGTGCACCTTCATCGCCTCTTCGGTGGTCTCCAGGTGGTGCAGCCCGTGCGCGCGCATGTTGTCGTCGGCGGCGGCCGTCCAGTCCACGGCGGCCTGGAGCACGAACTTCGGCACGAACGTCACCATCGCCACACCGCCGTTGGCGGGCAGCCGCTCCAGCACGTCGTCCGGGATGTTGCGCGGGTGATCGCAGACGGCCCGGGAGGAGGAGTGGGAGAAGATCACCGGGGCCGTCGACGTGTCCAGCGCGTCGCGCATCGTCGTCGCCGCCACGTGCGAGAGGTCGACGAGCATGCCCTCGCGGTTCATCTCCCGCACGACCGCCCGGCCGAACGCCGACAGCCCGCCGACCCCCGGTTCGTCCGTCGCCGAGTCCGCCCACGCCACGTTGTCGTTGTGGGTGAGCGTCATGTAGCGGACGCCGAGGGCGTACAACCCCCGCAGCGTGCCGAGGGAGCCCGCGATCGAGTGCCCGCCCTCCGCACCCATCAACGAGGCGATACGGCCTTCCGCGCGCGCCGACTCCATGTCCGCGGCGGTCAGCGCGGGCGCCAGTTCCTGCGGGTAGCGGGCCAGCAACTGCCGTACGCAGTCGATCTGTTCGAGCGTCATCGGCACCGGGTCGGGCAGGTCCGAGCGGACGTACACCGACCAGTACTGCGCACCGACACCGCCCTCGCGCAGCCGCGGGAGGTCGGTGTGCAGATGCGCGTTCTGGTGTACGGCGATGTCGCGGGCGTCGAGGTCGTAGCCGACCTGCTTGCGCAGCGCCCAGGGCAGGTCGTTGTGCCCGTCGACGACCGGGAACTCGCGCAGCAGCTCCCGGGCCTGGTCCAGCGACGTCATGCCCGTCACTTCCCGAAGCCGAAGCCGCTGCCGCCGGCGCCGCTCTCGACCTTGGCGCGCAGCCGCTTGCCCTTCTCGGTGGCCTGGTCGTTCAGCTCCTGCTGGAACTCCCGCATCCGGACGAGGAGTTCCTCGTCGTGGGTGGCCAGGATGCGGGCCGCGAGCAGGCCCGCGTTGCGCGCGCCGGCGACCGAGACGGTGGCGACGGGGACACCGGCCGGCATCTGCACGATGGAGAGCAGCGAGTCCATGCCGTCCAGGTACTTCAGCGGTACGGGGACACCGATCACCGGCAGCGGGGTCACCGAGGCGAGCATGCCCGGGAGGTGGGCGGCGCCGCCCGCGCCCGCGATGATCACCTTGAGGCCGCGGCCGTCGGCCTGCTCGCCGTACGTGATCATCTCGCGCGGCATGCGGTGCGCGGAGACGACGTCGACCTCGTAGCCGATCTCGAACTCGTCGAGCGCCTTCGCGGCGGCCTCCATGACGGGCCAGTCGGAGTCCGACCCCATGACGATTCCTACGACGGCGGGTCCTGCGACGGAGCTCATTCGGTGATCGTGCCTCTCAGATAGCCGGCTGCGTGGCGGGCGCGGTCCAGGACGTCGGCCAGGTCGGTGCCGTAGGTGTTGACGTGGCCCACCTTGCGGCCGGGCTTCACGTCCTTGCCGTACATGTGGATCTTCAACTGGGGGTCGCGGGCCATGCAGTGCAGGTACGCGGAGTACATGTCCGGGTAGTCGCCGCCCAGGACGTTGCACATGACGGTCCAGGGGGCGCGGGCGCGCGGGTCGCCCAGCGGGAGGTCGAGGACCGCGCGGACATGGTTGGCGAACTGGCTGGTGACCGCGCCGTCCTGGGTCCAGTGGCCGGAGTTGTGCGGGCGCATGGCGAGTTCGTTGACGAGGATGCGGCCGTCGCCGGTCTGGAACAGTTCGACGGCGAGATGGCCGACGACCCCGAGTTCCTTGGCGATGCGCAGCGCCATCTCCTCGGCCTGGAGGGCGAGGGACTCGTCGAGGTCGGGGGCGGGTGCGATGACGGTGTCGCAGACGCCGTTCACCTGCTGGGACTCGACGACCGGATAGGCGACGGCCTGGCCGTGCGGGGAGCGTACGACGTTCGCCGCCAGCTCCCGTACGAAGTCGACCTTCTCCTCCGCGAGGACCGGGACGCCGGCGCGGAAGGGGTCGGCTGCCTCCTCCGCCGACTCGACGACCCACACGCCCTTGCCGTCGTAGCCGCCGCGGACGGTCTTGAGGACGACCGGGAAGCCGTCCCCCTCCGCCGCGAAGGCGACGACATCCGCCGGGTCGGCGACGATGCGGTGCCTCGGGCACGGCACACCGATCTCGACGAGCTTGGCCCGCATCACGCCCTTGTCCTGGGCGTGCACGAGCGCGTCCGGGCCCGGGCGCACGGGGATGCCGTCCGCCTCCAGGGCGCGCAGATGCTCGGTGGGTACGTGTTCGTGATCGAAGGTGATCACATCGCAGCCCCGCGCGAAGTCACGCAGCGTGTCGAGGTCGCGGTAGTCGCCGATGACGACATCGCCGACGACCTGCGCCGCGGAATCCTGAGGGGTGTCACTCAGAAGCTTGAATTTGATGCCGAGCGGGATGCCCGCCTCGTGTGTCATACGAGCGAGCTGCCCCCCGCCGACCATGCCGACTACCGGGAACGTCACTCCCCCAGGGTATCGGTCACGCCACGGCGGCCCGATTTCCGTACCTCTTACCGTTCTTTTCCGCGTCTCTTCCCGACCTGTGAGCGGCTTCACGGGCGGCGGAGGAATGCGATGGTTAGCATGGCTGGGTCGACGAATCCGCGATGACATCCGAGATGACAGGGGCCTGCACACCCATGGAACGTGGTTCCGAAGGGCCTTTCAAACGGCTCGCGCGCGAGGTCGCCAAGTTCGGCGCGGTGGGCGTGGTGGGCACCGTGGTGAACTTCGCGGTCTCCAACCTGCTGTGGCATCTGACCAGCCTGCAGGCCGTGCGCGCCAACGTGATCGCGACGATCGTCGCCATCGGGTGCAACTACGTCGGCTTCCGCTACTTCACCTACCGCGACCGCGACAAGAGCGCCCGCACCAAGGAACTCACCCTGTTCCTGGCGTTCAGCCTGGTCGGCCTGGTGATCGAGAACGGCGTCCTGTTCGCGGCGATCTACGGCTTCGGCTGGGACAGCTCGCTGCAGCGCAATGTCTTCAAGGTGCTCGGCATCGGCATCGCGACGCTGTTCCGCTTCTGGTCGTACCGCAGCTGGGTGTTCAAGGCGCTGCCGGCCGAGGAACCGGTGGTGGAGGCCGAGGCTTTCCCTAAGCCGCCGTCGGAGCCGCTGCCCCGCCCCAAGCAGCGCGTGAGCTGACCAGCAGCCTTCTCCGCCTCAGCGGACCGTGGGCTCCTCCTCGTCCGTCGGCAGCCGCTTCGTCGGCGGCGTGCGCGACAGGAACAGGCCGAACACCGGCGGCTGCGCCTGCAGCATCTCCAGCCGGCCGCCGTCCGCCTCCGCGAGGTCACGCGCGACCGCCAGGCCGATCCCCGTGGAGTTGCGGCCGCTGATCGTCCGCTCGAAGATCCTTGCACCGAGATCGGTCGGAACCCCCGGACCTTCGTCCGTGACCTCCACGACGGCCTGGTTGCCGGTGACCCGGGTGCGCAGGGCGACCGTGCCGCCGCCGTGCATCAGGGAGTTCTCGATCAGCGCGGCCAGCACCTGGGCGACCGCGCCCGGGGTGCCGACGGCCTGCAGATGCCGCTTGCCGGAGCTGACGATCGCGCGGCCGGAGCTGCGGTAGGCGGGACGCCACTCGGCCAGCTGCTGCTGGATGACCTCGTCGAGGTCGAAGGAGACGGCGGAGCCGGTACGGGGGTCACGCGCGTTGGTCAGCAGCCGCTCCACGACGTCGGTGAGCCGCTCGACCTGCGTCAGCGCGATCGTCGCCTCCTCCTTCACCGTGTCCGGGTCGTCCGTGAGGGTGATCTCCTCAAGGCGCATGGACAGCGCGGTCAGCGGCGTACGCAACTGGTGCGAGGCGTCCGCGGCGAGCCTGCGCTCGGCGGTGAGCATGCGGGCGATGCGCTCGGCGGAGGAGTCGAGGACATCGGCGACCCGGTCCAGCTCCGGAACGCTGTACCGCTTGTGCCGGGGCCGCGGGTCGCCGGAGCCGAGCCGCTCGGCGGTCTCCGCGAGGTCGGTGAGCGGCGAGGCGAGCCGGTTGGCCTGCCGTACCGCGAGCAGTACGGCGGCCACCACGGCGAGCAGCGCCACGGCACCGATGATGAGCAGCGTCCGCCCGACCTCGCGGGTGACGTTCGAGCGCGGCTCCACCACGGTGACCGTCTCGCCCTCCTCGCCCTTGGCGGTGGAGTGGATGACGTCACCCGTCGGCTTGGTGCCGACCTCGATCACCGGGTCGCCCGGGATGCGGATCACGGCGTAGCGGTCCTCCGTGACCTGGGTGCGCAGCACCTCCGAGTCGACGATCTCCGCGCCGAGGATCCGGCTGTCCACGATGCTGGCCAGCCGGAGCGCCTCGGAATCCACTCGTTCCTGGGCGCTGTTGCTGATCGTGCGTGTCTCGACGATGACAAGGGACACACCGAACACGGCGATGACCACGAGCACCACGGCGAGCGTTGACTGGATGAGCCGACGACGCACGGGCTGCTAGCTCTTCTCGAACCGGAACCCGACACCCCGCACCGTGGCGATGTACCGGGGGTTCGCCGCGTCGTCTCCGAGCTTCTTGCGCAGCCAGGAGATGTGCATGTCGAGGGTCTTGGTGGACGACCACCACGTGGTGTCCCAGACCTCGCGCATCAACTGGTCACGAGTCACCACCCGCCCGGCGTCCCGCACCAGAACCCGCAGCAGGTCGAACTCCTTGGCGGTGAGCTGGAGTTCCTCGTCACCCATCCACGCACGGTGCGACTCGACGTCGATCCGGACGCCGTGCGTGGCGGGCGGCTGCGCGGGCTCGGCGGCGCCGCGCCGCAGCAGGGCCCGGACACGGGCGAGCAGTTCGGCGAGCCGGAAGGGTTTGGTGACGTAGTCGTCGGCGCCCGCGTCGAGGCCTACGACGGTGTCCACCTCGTCGGCGCGCGCGGTCAGGATGAGGATGGGGACGGTGTGGCCCTCGGCGCGCAGTCGGCGGGCCACTTCAAGACCGTCCATGCCGGGCAGGCCCAGGTCCAGGACACACAGGTCGATGCCGCCCTGGATGCCGGCGTCGAGGGCTGTCGGTCCGTCCTCGCGCACCTCGACCTCGTAACCTTCCCGTCGCAAAGCGCGGGCCAGCGGCTCCGAGATGGACGCGTCGTCCTCGGCGAGCAGTACACGGGTCATAAGGTGATGGTAGTCCGCCTCGGACAGCGGTCGGGGTGTGATCGCCACGAGTGATTCTTACCTTGGGGCAAGTCGGGTGTGCTCCGGTGAAGGATGCGGTCGGAACCTGCGTCTGTGGGATGTCATCCTGATATCCACCTTCGAATCGGCGCCCGCGGTTCCACTTCTTCCTGTGATCCGTGTCTCAAGTCCTTCCATATACGGCACTGTCCTGCCGTATGGTGACCTGACCGCTTGTAGTGACACTGGGGACCTTTGGCGAGCATTTACTGCTGAAGGTCTTTTTTGTGTGCGGCCCTCCCGGCCAACAAGGCCCGACCAGCAAGGATCGACCATGGCGTCCAGCCTGACGAAGGACTCGGTGACTCCGGGCACCCCCGGTTCCGAGAAGACCTTCTTCGGCCACCCCCGCGGACTGGCCACACTCTTCATGACCGAGATGTGGGAGCGCTTCTCCTACTACGGCATGAGGGCCCTGCTTCCCCTGTACCTGGTCGCCCCCGGCGGCCTCCACCTGAGTGCGGCCACCGCTACCGCGATCTACTCGGTGTACCTGTCCCTCGTATACCTGCTCGCCCTGCCCGGCGGCTGGTTCGCGGACCGGGTCCTCGGACCCCGCAAGACCGTCGCGGTCGCCGGCGTGATCATCATGCTCGGCCACCTCACCCTCGCCCTGCCCACCTCGGGCACGTTCTTCGCGGGCCTCGGCCTGGTGGCGATCGGCTCGGGTCTCCTCAAGGCCAACATCTCCACGATGGTCGGCCACCTCTACGAGGGCCCCGACGACCCGCGCCGCGACGGCGGCTTCACCCTCTTCTACATCGGCATCAACGTCGGCGCGTTCGCCGCACCACTGGTCATCGGCACCGTCGGCGAGAACGTCAACTGGCACCTCGGCTTCGCGCTCGCCGCGGTCGGCATGGCGCTGGGCCTCGCGCAGTACCTGCTCGGCACCCGTCACCTCAGCTCCCGCTCGGACGTCGTCCCCACGCCGCTGTCCGCCGAGGAGAAGGCCGCCACGCTCCGCAAGTCGGGTCTCTGGGCGGCCGTCGCGATCGTCTTCTACGCTGTCGTCGGCTTCTCCGGCCACTACACGCTGAACTGGCTGCTGGTCCCGATCACCGTCGCCGGTCTGCTCATCCCGGTGCTGGTCATCGCCCGCATCAAGCGCGACAAGACCCTCGACCGCGCCGACCAGTCGAAGATGTCCGCGTACATCTGGTTCTTCGTCGCCGCGGCCGTGTTCTGGATGATCTACGACCAGGGCGGCTCGACGGTGTCCCTGTTCGCCGACTCCTCCGCGAAGAACACCGTCTTCGGCTGGGACTTCCCGGTCTCCTGGTACCAGTCGGTCAACCCGGTCCTCATCATGGCCCTCGCCCCGGTCTTCGCCTGGGCCTGGCTGGCCCTGGCCCGCCGCGGCAAGGAGCCGAGCACGGCGACGAAGTTCGCGATGGGCCTGATCCTCATCGGCGCGTCCTTCTTCCTCTTCCTGGCCCCGCTCGCGATCGCCGACGGCGGTCACAAGGCGGCGGCGATGTGGCTCGTGGCGATCTACTTCGTCCAGACGGTCGGCGAACTGACCCTCTCCCCCGTCGGCCTCTCCGTCACCACGAAGATGGCTCCGGCCAAGTACGCCTCCCAGATGATGGGCGTCTGGTTCCTCGCGGTCACGGCGGGCGACGCGACGACGGGTCTGCTGTCGATCGCCGGAGTGGACCTGAACAAGACGGGCATCGTCGCGTTGCAGGCTGTTCTTGCGGTGCTTGCGGGTGCGGCGGTGTGGATGTACCGGAAGAAGGTGCGGGAGCTTATGGGGGATGTGCACTGACGCCGGTGTTCGTGCTGCCGGGGTTTTGGTGGTGCTGGTTGGCCACTCGCTTCTTTGTCAGTATCGGGCCTCCACGGACCGAGTAAAGGGCGCTCCCTGCGGTCGCGTCGCCTTCGGCGATGACCCTGCGGGCCACCCTTGACTCGCTCCGCTCCAACCCGTTTCAGAAGCGAGCGAGCGGCCGGGAAGAATGGGGGGCCGAGGTCCGCCCACCCCTCACGCCGGCTGCGTCCGCAACCGGCGGAGCGGAAGCGCGTCCGCGTCTCGCCAGCACGCCGCGCCGGCTCAGCGGCCAACCGCGAGTGGGGGGACCCCTTCATGTTCATGTCGGGGGGGGGCAGGCTGCGCACGCCGGGTCTCCAGGACGTCGCGGATCAGACGGCTTCAAGCAGGCAGGAGTGGCGGGCGAGGCACGACCGCCCGGGGGGTGGGGTAGGGGTCCCAAAAAAGTGTGTCACTTTCCATCCGAAGTGTCACACTTTTTCAGACCCCCCACCCCACCCCCCACGCCCCTCCTCCTTCTCCCCACCGGCGGTTGGCCGCTAAGCACACCCGGCGTGCCGGCGAGACGCTGACGCGCCCCGTAGTACCGGCCCGCAACGCAGTACAGGCAAGGGGCTGGTATGCCTCGGCCCCCCATTCCTCCCGGCCGCTCGCTCGCTTCTCAAACGGGCTGGAGCGGAGCGAGTCAAGGGTGGAGCGCAGCGGAATCGCCGAAGGCGACGCGACCGCAGGGAGCGCCCTTTACTCGCTCCGCGGAAGCCCGACACTGACAAAGAAGCGAGTGGCCAACCAGCACTTGTCTACCGCAGCCGCCTCCGCCCAGGCAGGAACGTAAACACCGCCACACCCAACAGAATCGCCGTACCGGACACCAGCCCGAGCGCCTTGAGACCCCCGTGACTGTCGGATCCTGTCTCGGCCAGCCCTCCCGAGGTCGACGTCGACGTCGACGTACTGCCGGACGCGCCGCTCGCCTGCTCCGTGGTGTCCAGCGTCAGGGAGACCTCGGACTTGGTCGGCGTGCAGGTCGTCGTCGTGCCGAGGGCCTTGACCGTCAGGACCCCGGGAGCGAGTGTCGACGTACCGCTCGCGCCGGGCTTGTACGTGCCCGTCAGGTCCGGGATCTCGATCGGATCGCCGGACTTGATGGCAGAGGAGTTCGTCGGTCCCTCCACATGCACGGTGCCCTTGTCGGCGCCGCCGAGTACCACCTCCATCGAGGGGCTGACGGAGTTCGCCGGGATGTCGGCGGGGCTGTCCATCACGGAGCCGTTGAACTGCACGGTGAGGTCGTAACTCCCGCCGTCCTTCTTGGCGTTGATCTGCACGGGCGAGGTCGCGCTCTTGTCACCGATCGGCGTCTTGCACGCGTACGGGACGGAGACCTCTTTGCCGGTGAAGTCGGTCTGGCCGCTGCCGGTGCCGTCGCTCGAGCTCGCGGACACCGAGTCGCTGGGGCTGCTCGACGCGGACTCGGAGGCCGATTCGGAGGCGGATTCGGACGCGGACTCCGACGCCGATGCGGATGCGGATGTCGAGTCCGTCGGGGTCGGTGATGTGCTCGACGAGCTGCCGTCCCCCGCTGTCACGTCGATCGTCGCCGACGTCGGGACCGTCACCGTCGGCGCGCACTTGGTGTCCGTCCCGAACGCGTTGACGGTGTACCCGCCCGGTGTCAGCGTCACCTCGCCGGCCGTCGTCAGTTTCAGGGTGCCCTTCATGTCGGACAGCGTCATCGCGCCGCCCTTGGGGATCGCCGGGTTCTCGCGCGGGCCCAGCATCGCGATGTCGGCGGTCTGCGCGCCTCCCGCCTTCAAAGTCCCCGACGGCTGAACGGAGTTGGCGGGCAGGTCGATGATGTCGGGGTTCTTGGACGCGGCCTGCGTGAACTTCCACACGATGTCGACCGTGTCGCCGACGTGTGCCGTGGCGGGCGCGGTGATCTCGACCTTGGTGGTGCCGTCGACCGGGTCGATGCCCGCGGGCGGCACGCAGTGGGTGGCGTAGGACACCTCGGCGGCCTGCGCGGACCCGGCGCTCATGCCGAGCAGGACGCCCGCGCCGCCGAGGATCAACGCGGCGGCCGCCGCACCTGCCCGCCGTCCGCCGGCCGGTATGACTCTCCTTCGCTTTCTCACTGAAGTCCCTTCCTGGTGGGAGTCGTTGGACTCGTCGGACTGTCGTCGTGCGGTGCGGAGAGCCGGCCGGCCGTGCCCGGATCGGAGTCCGGGGTGAACCACGGCAGGGTCGAGGTCACGGGGGTTGTGGTCGGTACGGCCGTGCCGGACTTCGGCAGGCGCAGGGCGAGTTGTTCGGGCAGCCGCGGTCGCAGCCGCAGGCCCCGGTGCCGGGCCGGGCCCTTGCTGCGGCCGGCCTTGCGCGGCCGTAGCCGGTCCACCACGGCCATGCCGACGCGGAACACCGCCGCCGGTACGACCACGCAGAGCAGGATCCAGAACAGGGTCACTCCCCAGGGACGGCCCACACCCCACGGCTCCTCGGCGAGCACCCGGCCGCCGTACTTCAGGGAGACGCTGTAGTCGCCGTGCGCCCCGGCCGACAGTTCGACCGGGAGTTTGATCTCCGCCTTGCCGCCGGGCGCGATCGTGCCGCTGAACTGCTGGTCGTCCCACTGCGGTGCGAACACCCCGTGGGAGGTGCCGACTTGGAACACCGGGTTCTTGACGGGGGACGAGCCGGCGTTGCCGACGGTGAAGACGAGCGTGCGGGACGCCGGTGCCCCGAACCAGGTCAGCAGCCCGCTGGAACCGTCCAGTCGGGGGTCGGAGAGGACCGACAGCCGTCCGGCGGCGGGCTCTGCGGGGAGCGGTTCGACGGCGTGTCCGGCCACCTGGAAGACGGCGTCCGCCGACGCGCTCGCACCCGTCACCGTCGCCACATGCACCACGCACGGGCAGGGCACCGGCGGTTCCGACACCGGCAGCTTCTTGCTGAAGACACCCCTGGCGTCGGTCGTGACGGCCCGACCGTCCGCGTTGGCACAGGAGTTGGTGCCACCGATCACGCCGCGCGCGGGCGTGGCCTGCCCGCAGATCAGCACCATCAGCAGGGCGTGCGTCCGCCACCCGCTGCCGGAGACGGTGATCGAACCGCCGGTCCCCGCCTGCGACTTGGAGAGCGTCACCTTCGGTCCGTCGGCCGCCGCGACCGGTGTCGCCCCCGCCAACGGCAGCAGAAGCAGCGCGCCCGCCGCCACCAGCGCCGAGATCCGCACCTTGCCGCTCACATCATCGCTCCCGTCAACTCGGCTTCCGTACGCGGAACTTCGGCCGCGCGACCGTCGTCGCCCCTACGGCGCCACCGACGTCGTAGTCGTAGGAGAGACAGCGCGCCCCCGGCCGTCAGCGCACCCGCGGTCCCCGCCACCGCGCCCCATGGCACGAAGCGTGCCGACGTCTCCGCCGTGGCGTGGGCGCCGCCCGGTGCCGTGACCGTGAGGCGGATGTCGACCGCGTCGAGGGCGGGGTGGTGCCAGGGTTCGGTGAGCTTCAGGCGGCGGCCGGGCGGGAGTTGGACGGAGAGGGTGCGCGGGGCGCGGTCGAGGTGGGTGCCGAGGACGCCGGTGGCGTGGACGGCGAGGCTCGGGGTGAGGAGTGTGGTGCCGCGGTTGACCAGGTCGTAGGTGATGCGGTCGCCGTGGACCGCGAGGTGCTCGGCGGTCAGTGCGGACAACTCCGGGCCGTTGACGTGGAGTTGGAGTCCTACCGTCGCCTCCCGGCCGTCCGTGTCGCGGGCCGCGATCGTGCCGGTGCTGTCGCCGGGTGCGGCGGTCGCGGGGACGTTCACCGTGAACGGGATGTCTGCGCGGGTGCGCGCGGGTACGCGAACTGCCGTGGCGGCGAAGGTGACCGGCACGCCCGTGCCGCGCAGCCGTACGGTGACCGGCCGGGTGGTGGGGTTGGTCACGGACACCGTGTCCTGGAGGGTCGTACCGGGCTCGCCCTCGGCGTAGCAGGCCGGGCGTCCGCCGCCCGCGGGCGCGAGGGACCAGCCGCCGGCGGCCGTCGCGGTGGGCGCGGCCGTCAACACGGCGAGGAGGGACAGGCACAGGACGCGGGCGGTCGACAGCATGGGCGGCTCCACGGCGGACGTGCGGGGGCTGTCAACGGCGGGCGCGGGCCGTCTGGTTGCGCCGGGTCAACCACAGGGTGCCCGCCGCGCCCGCGAGCAGCACCGTGCCGCCGAGCGTGCCGAGGGCGATGACCGAGTCGTCGGGGCCGGTCTTGGGGAGCGTGCCGCCGGAGTCCGTACCGGTGTCGCTTCCGGTCGAGCCGCTGGATCCCGATGATCCGCTCGCCGCCGTGACGTCCAGCGTGAGGGACGGGCCGGGGCTGTTGGTGGGGGTGCACGTGGTCGTCGTACCGAGGGCCTTGATGGTGAGAATGGCCGCCGTGAACGTGACCTTGCCGCTCGCCTTCGGGGTGTACGTGCCGGTCAAGTCGTTGATTTTGATGGGGGTGTTGGCGGGGATCGCGGCGGCGTTGGCGGGGCCCGACACGGAGACCGTGCCGCTGTCGGCGCCGCCCACCTTGATGGTGGCGCTCGGGCTCATCGCGCCCTTGCCGAGTTCGACGGGGCTGGACGAGACGCCCTTCTGCCAGGACATGGTGAGCTTGTAGCCGCTGCCGCTCTTGACTCCCTTGATGTCGATCGGCGAGACGGCGGTCTTGACGCCGATCGGTGTCTGGCACTTGTAGTTGACGTCGACCACGTCGGCCCGGGCTGCGGGGGCGGCCATGAATACCGCCGAGCCGGCCAGGGCCGCGACGGACGCGAGCGCTGCGGTTCGTTTCTGGTACGACACGGTCCCCTCATTCCTGACGGCACATCAGATCGGCCGTCAAGGTACGCCCGGGGTCGTGAGGAGGGAAGGCAAAGCGCACGCCGGAGTTGTGACGATCCGGCGTGCGTCAGTTGTCGGGGAAACGATTTTCTTGTGGGGCCGTCGCCCGCGCTACGCCGGTGCTCCCAGCTCCGCCCACACGGTCTTTCCGGTGACCCCCGGAGTCCGTACGACCCCCCAGTCCAGGCACAGCCGCTGCACGATGAACATGCCGTGGCCGCCGGGGCGGCCGGCGCGGTGCGGGGTTCTGGGGGCGGGCTGGCCGGTGCCGCGGTCGGAGACCTCGACCCGGATCACCTTGTTCTCGCAGGTGATCCACATCTCGTCCGGTCCTTCGGCGTGCAGACAGGCGTTGGTGACCAGCTCGGAGACGACGAGGAGCACGTCCTCGGCGGCGGCGCGCCGGTCGGCGCCCTCGGCGGGCAGCCAGCCCCAGGCGTACAGGGCCTGGCGGGCGAAGTCGCGGGCGAGCGGGACGACCCCGCTCTCACCCGCGAAGCTGAGTCTGCGGGTGTGCCGGCCGACGGCCGGTTCGGTGTCGTCCCCGGCGGACGGCACGGAAGCGCCCCCCGCGGGCGCCCCCGCAGCGCCACCGGGCTCCGGGCGGTCGCCCGGCGGGTAGGGCCGGGTGGTGCTCATCAGCGCTTCACCTCACCGATTCACCGGTTCACGAGTCAAGAGTCGGTACGTTTTCAACAGTCAGTAGTACGTGGGCCATGGGCGTTTTCGTCGCTCCGGTCGCCGACAGGTTCAGATGTTCTCCTGCCCGGGCGAACCGGCAAAACACCCCTTATTCGTCGGCGAGAGCAGCCTCAAGGGTGTCGTGGACGGTGAAGACCGCATCCGCCCCTGTGATCTCGAATACGCGCGCCACCGCGGGCTTCATCGCCGCGAGATGCACTCCGCCGTCCGCGGCTTCCGCCTTCAGGCGTGCGCCGAGCAGTACGTTCAAGCCCGTGGAGTCGCAGAACTCCAGCCGTGAGCAGTCCACGACGAGCCGTGCGTGCCCATGGGCGAGCAGGTCGTCCAGCGGTTCGCGCAACAGATCGGCGGTGTGGTGATCCAACTCACCCGCCGGTGTCACGACGGCGCTGAGGCCCTGTTTCCGCACCTCGACCAGAAGCCGGCCAGACTGTGCGCTGCCGACCGTCCCGCGGTCCATGCCGTCTCTCTCTCCCGAGGTCGTGGCTGTTGACGTTCGCCCTGGAACACTACGCCTTCCTCACACTCTCCGACACCCGAACAACCGCCCATAAATGGACATATGGGTACGCACCGCACTTGCGGCGGGCTCCGGAAAACGGGTAGGGCTAGTAGAGACAAGTTTTTGGACATGCGATTACGACCGACCCGACCGACACGACCGGCTTTGGAGGCGCCGCACTCCGCAGTGCACGCACCGGCTCCGGCAGCCATATGCCGAGAACGATGGAGGACACCATGTCACCCCGGCTCGACGCATCGCCTACCCCGACAGCGACGTCGACACCCCCACCGGCACAACTGGATCCCAATCCCATCATCGAGGGGCTCCCGGAGATCCCCCCGTACGACGAGGTCGGAGCCGTAGACGCACGTGCTCTGTCCAAGACGCTCTTCGAGCGGCTGGAGTCCCTCGAAGAAGGGACGCACGCGTACTCGTACGTCCGCAACACGCTCGTCGAACTCAACCTCGCGCTGGTCAAGTTCGCCGCCTCCCGCTTCCGTTCGCGCAGCGAGCCGATGGAGGACATCATCCAGGTCGGCACGATCGGCCTGATCAAGGCGATCGACCGCTTCGAACTCAGCCGCGGCGTCGAGTTCCCCACCTTCGCGATGCCCACCATCGTCGGTGAGATCAAGCGCTTCTTCCGCGACACCTCGTGGTCCGTGCGCGTCCCGCGCCGACTGCAGGAACTCCGGCTCGACCTGGCCAAGGCCGGCGACGAACTGGCCCAGCAACTCGACCGCGCCCCCACCGTGGCCGAGCTGGCGGAGCGCCTGAAGCTCTCCCGCGACGAGGTCGTCGAGGGCATGGCGGCGTCGAACGCCTACACCGCCAGCTCACTCGACGCCCAGCCCGAGGAGGACGACTCCGAGGGCGCGCTCGCGGACCGCATCGGCTACGAGGACCACGGGCTCGAAGGCATCGAGTACGTCGAGTCGTTGAAGCCGCTGATCGCCGAACTCCCGCAGCGGGACCGGCAGATCCTCTCCCTGCGCTTCGTCGCCAACATGACGCAGTCGGAGATCGGCGACGAACTGGGCATCTCGCAGATGCATGTGTCGCGGCTGCTGTCGCGCACGCTGGTGAAGCTGCGAAAGGGACTGACGGTCGAGGAGTGACCCTCGGCCGCCCCTTCGGGGCAGTCGACCTCCCTTGCCTGTTGCCTGTGCTGAGCGCGGCGCGCGTGTGCGTGCGCCGCGCTCAGGCCGTTTGCCGGGTCCGGACTCTTCGGAGTCGGTCAACTCACCGCCCCACTACGGTTGTTGCCCATGACAGCCACCGAGCCGGACATCACCGAACACCTCATCCGGGACCTGTTGCGCGAGCAGTGTCCCGACCTGGCGGACCGCCCGCTGAAGCTCGGCGCGCTCGGCTGGGACAACCAGGTGTGGCGGCTCGGCGACGACCTCGCCGTCCGCCTGCCGTGGGCGACGGAGTCCGCGGACGCGCTGCTGCGCAAGGAACACGCCTGGCTGCCCGGTCTCGCCCCGCGCCTGCCGCTGCCGGTCCCGGTCCCGCAGCGCCTCGGTGAACCCTCCGAACGTTTTCCCCGGCCCTGGCTCGTCACCACCTGGGTCCCCGGCGAGCCGGCCGACCGCGCCCCCGCGACCCGCGCCGCCGAGGCGGCCGTAGCGCTGGCCGACTTCCTGACCGCCCTGCACCGCCCGGCGCCCGAGGGAGCGCCCGCGGGCCGGGACCGCGGTGGCCCGCCGGCCGACCACTCCGAAGGCTTCGCGCGAGGCCTCGCCTCGGCCACCGAACTGGGCCTGATCCGGGACCCGGCCGCCGTCGAGGCGGTCTGGGAGGACGCCGTCGCGGCACCCCGCTGGACGGGTCCCGCACTGTGGCTCCACTGCGACCTGCACCCGGCCAACGTCCTGACCACGAACGGCACTTTCTCCGGCGTGATCGACTTCGGCGACCTCTGCGCAGGCGACCCGGCCTACGATCTCGCCGCCGCCTGGATCCTCCTCCCGGACGGCGCCACGGACCTCTTCCACGAGGCCTACCGTCCCGCCCCGGACGCCGCGACCCTGCGCCGCGCCCGTGGCTGCGCGGTGCTGCGCGCGCTGGCCGGCCTCCACATCGGCCACGCGGGCGACCACGGCCGCCCCGGAGGCAAGCCGACCTGGGGTCCACCCGCCCAGGCCGCGCTACGACGCCTCACCGCGTCGGTCGGCCGGTGATCGGCACCGGAGGTGGGGAAAACGGGCTCGGCCTCCGGCGCACGGTGACAGGACGGGGCCGTAGGCGATGTCGCGGACAGGACAGCAGCCGGAGCGCGGGCCGAACTGGGCGCCAGGGAACGGGAGTTGGACATGGCGGCAGCACAGAACATCGACGAAGTGGTGGACGGGCTCGCCGAGATCGTGCGGGAGGCGACCCGCGCCGGTGACCGGATCGGCTACTTCGCGGCCCTGTACCGAGAGGTGACCGTCGAGATCCGTACGGCCATCCACGCCGGTCAGTTCGAGGACGGCCCCGGATGGACCGTTTCGACACGCTCTTCGGCAACCGCTACTTCGAGGCCCACGACGCCTGGCTCCGCGACCGCGGCGGACCGCGCTGCTGGCGCGAGACGTTCGGACTGCTGGACGACCGCGACACCGTCATCGTCCAGCACCTGATCCTCGGCGTGAACCCGCACATCAACCTGGACCTCGCCGTCGCCGCCGCGCGGACCAGCCCCGGCGCGGACATCCACGCCCTCCAACACGACTACCTGCTGATCAACGACATCCTCGCGCGGGTAGTCCTGGCCGTGCAGGACTCGGTGGACGCCCTGTCCCCGCTCCTGTCACTCCTGGACAGGGTCGGCGGCCGCACCGACGAGCAGATCCTCGACTTCAGCATCGTCCAGTCCCGCCAGGAGGCCTGGCACAACACCGTCATCCTGGCCGGCCAGAACGAAAAGGAACGCGAGGCCACCATCGACCGCCTCGACATCCGAGCCGCCGTACTGGCCCGCCTGATCGCCCGCCCGGGCGCCCTGGTCCGCCCGGCCCTGGAACTGATCCGCCATACGGAGAGCGACGACGTGGCGGCGGCCATCACGCATCTGGACAGTGCGATGAAGCGGGCTTCCGCACAGAAGGGGACGGGGTGAGGCCCGGCGGCCCGATCTGGCGTCGCTGAAGGGTATGCAGAATGGCCGCCGCCCACCCTTCGGCTCGCCCTTCTTCCCTGCCCTCGTCCCGCGCCTGCTCCGCCAGCAGGTGCCGCCAGAAGTGACGAACTGGGCACTATGCCACGCCCAGATCGCACCACACGTACTTGCCGCGCCGCCCGTTCCTCGACAACGGCTGCCAGCCCCAGCCGTCGGCGCAGGCCCGCACCAGCGCGAGCCCTCTCCCCGCCTCGGCGTCCAGCAGATTCGCCAACTGACCCGGCGTTTCAGGGGGTTCGGGGTCCGCGTCCCACGCCCCGACCCGCAGCACCCCCGCCGACCACCGCACCCGGAGCATCGCCGACCCCTTGGTGTGCAGTACCGCATTGGCCACGAGCTCCGTCGCGAGGAGTTCGGCAGTGTCCGCGACGCCGATGAGTCCGTGCACGGTGAGGACCAGGCGCAGGGTGCGGCGGCAGACAGTGACGGCACGGCGGTCGTTCGGGATGGAGAGGAAGTACTCCCAGGGTTCGGACTCGGTTTCGGGCATGCGGCAGCTCCAGGTGAGGGGAGGAGTGAGAGGCGGTGGCATTGCCGCAACCGTCATGGCAGGACGAGGCGGTGCGCTTCCGCAGCGTGTACGTCGCATCACCGAGAGTAGGGTGTAAATTCATACCCTCGCAACCGCCTCGCGTAATCTGACCCCGAACGAGGAGTCCCGGAGAGGCAGTTACTCGGATGACCATGCGGAACCAGCCCACCGCTCGACACACGCGTCTGGGTTCCGAGCTGCGCAAACTGCGGGAGGCCGCCGGCAAGCCGGCCAAAGAGGTGGCTGGGCTACTTGGGGCGAGTTCGGCGCACATGAGCCAGATCGAAGCCGGAAGTTCAGCGATCAACGAGGAGCGGCTCCGCAGGCTCGCGGCCCACTGTGCGTGTACGGACGAGGAGTTGATCGAAGCCCTCGTGGCGATGGCGACCGAGCGCACGCGCGGATGGTGGGACGAGTACAAGGGAGTCCTGCCACAGGTGAACCTGGACGTGGCCGAGGCAGAGCATCATGCGAAGTTTCTGCGCGAAGTCGTCATCACGCATGTCCCCGGGCTGCTCCAGACACCGGACTACGCGCGGGCGGTCTTCGGGTACATGCGTCCGGAGCTGCCGGAGAGCGAGCTGGCGCACCGGGTGGACCACCGAATGAAACGGCGAGCCGTCATCGAGGGCGACAACCCGACGCCGTACCAGACGATCATCCACGAGTTCGCACTGCGACTCCGTGTGGCCGACCGCCAGGCGTCCATCGCTCAACTCCGCCGCATCCTGGACGAGATCGAGCGGGGGCACGCCACCGTGCGCGTCATCCCGACCGACCAGGACGGCTTCGCCGGTGCCGGCGCTTCGATGATGTACATGGGCGGTCCACTGGCCCAATTGGACACCGGACTCAGGGACACTCCAGGCGGAACCATGTTCATCGATGCCGAAGCACAGTTGAAACGGCTCCGAACACTCTTCCGTAAGGTGGAGAAGGCATCGCTGGAGCCCACGGCGTCAAGGGACTTCATCCACCACCTGACGAAGGAGCTGTGAGACGCACCATGAGCCACGCCCTGCACTGGCAGAAGTCCACGTTCTCGGACGGCGGCGAAGGCAACACCTGCGTCGAACTCGCCGCCACCACCACCACCCTCCACCTCCGCGAAAGCGACACCCCCACCACCGAACTCACCACCACCACCGCCCCGTTGACCCACCTCATACGCGGCGTGAAGGCGGGCCTGTTCCTCAGCGCAGAATGACCGGGTTGCTCAGAGCCGCCATCCGGCTACCCGGATGACGCACCTCGACGCGGACGAACGCCGACTCCCGCGCACTGGTACGCCACTCCACCGCGCCCACTCCCGCGGCAGACAGCGAAGCGACGTGGGCCTTGCCCGACCCGGTGTGAAAACTAACCACCCCCGAAGGCACACCATGCACGCCCGCCCGAGCCACCACCGGTCTACCGCGGCTCTCCAACTGCCCACCGATGCACACGCGTTGAGCATCGGCTGAGACCGTGAACGACAACTCGACAACGGCCGATTCCGCGATCCAACTCCGCCCGGCCCGAATCCCGGCGAGCACCGCGTCCCTACTCAACTCCCCGGCCCGCACCACGGTGTGCGGAACACCGATCTGGCCCGACAAGTGCGCGTCACTGTTCCCCATCGCCGGCCGCCACCCGCCCTGCCGGATGTCCTCACCGAGACCACGCCCCCACTCCGCCAACGCCGCCTCGTTGTCGGCCTGCCAGGGCAGGTCCGAGCTCCATGGCCCGTTCCACACCTCCACCGCGTCGAACCCCTGGTCCGGATACAGGAACGTGCCCGAGTCGTACGGCGCGTGCGGATGGGCCACGACACACAGCCCACCGCCCCGATGGACTTCGTCCAGCCACCGGCCGATCACCTCGTCCCGCACGCCGTACCGCCAGTCGACCACTTGCCCGTGCCGGACACCCAGCGCGAGCCAGTGCCCGGTACGGGTGGTGACCTCCTGCCCCAGGACCACCAGCAGATCGTCACCGGCACAGCGACCCCAAGTACCATGCGTATCCGCGTTGTTGTGCTCGGTGACCGCGAGAAAGTCCAGCCCGGCCGCACGGGCCTCGCCGGCGAGACTTTCCGGTGTCAGCTCACCGCCGTTCGAGGACACCGAGTGCACGTGGCAGTCGCCTCGGTACCAGCCGTCCGTCCGACCGGCCACGCGCACCTCACTCGGCATCCTCACTCCTTACGCGGCCCGTTCACACGGCGTCCAGCACTCCCGTGATCTTGCGGATCATCTCGGTCATGATGGGACCGGGCTCGCCCTTTACGGTCCGGACGGACTCTTCCACGGCGAGGGTGACGGTGGTGCGGAAGTTGTCGGCCTCGGCCGGGTCCTGCCGGCCGAGCAGACGCATGGTTGCCGTCAGGGCCGGCAGCACCTGGTCGGCGAGTTCGGCCACGGACCTGCCGCTCAGGCCCCCGATCTTCGACTTCTCGGCGAGGACGTGGCCGACCTGACCGGTCGAGGAGGTCAGTGCGATGCTGCCCCGGGCGGCGATCCGGTGCGGCGAGCCGGCCGCACCCGCCGCCGCCATGAGCGACACAGCGCCGTACGCGGCAGTACGCAGAGTGGCCTTGTCCTGGTCGGCGAGGGTGAGGGTGATAGCCATGGTGTGCTCCTTGGAGTGGGCGGGCCTTCCTTCTGACCTTCTGGAACAGAGCTTGCGCCCGGCCGGTTTCACCACGGCCTCATCGCGCTTTCAGCGCACACGCGGAACACGGGAAAATCGTGTATCGCCGCAGATGATGTGCCCCTAGCCTGTAGGCCATGCATCAGGGTCGACGGCGCGACCGGCGTCCAACTCATCGCGTGGGAGCGGAAGCGGCCCGGCACCGGGCTCCCGCTTTCGCGGTCGCGGATGCCGATGTCGTGATCGTCGGCTGTTTCTCCGGCAGGCAGAAGGACTGTGCCGCGCTGATGGATTCGGCGGCGCGGGAGTTGGAGACGCTCGGTGCGCGAGTCGTGGGTCGGATCGTGCAGCGGCGTGGTGTCTCGGACGGCGGGGCGAGGAAGATGGCGCTGCCTTTTTCCGCGCGGACTCTGCTGCCCTACGGGAAGGTCAGGGAAGCAGCGCTGCTCGGTGAGAAGACCGCCGCCGAAGCGGCGGTCTTCGTGACCACTCTGACGCCGCGTCAGCGTCGCGCGCCGACCGGCATGCTCGGCTGTCCCGCCGTAAGTCTCGCTGAAGTCCTGGCAGTTGACTGAAGGCCGCTCACTCCACCGTCACCGACTTCGCCAGGTTCCGGGGCTGGTCCACCTCGTTGCCGCGGGCCGTGGCGAGTTCGCAGGCGAAGACCTGCAACGGGACGGTGGCGACGAGGGGTTGCAGCAGAGTCGGGGTGGCGGGGATCCGGATCAGGTGGTCGGCGTACGGGACGACCGTCTCGTCGCCCTCCTCCGCGATCACGATGGTCATCGCGCCCCGCGCCCGGATCTCCTGGATGTTGGACACGATCTTGTCGTGGAGGACGGAACGGCCGCGCGGGGACGGCACGACGACCACGACCGGCATGCCCTCCTCGATCAGGGCGATCGGTCCGTGCTTCAACTCCCCCGCCGCGAAGCCCTCGGCGTGCATGTACGCCAACTCCTTGAGTTTCAGGGCACCTTCGAGAGCGACCGGGTAGCCGACGTGCCGTCCCAGGAAGAGCACGGTGTTCTTGGCAGCCACCGATCGCGCCAACTCCCGTACCGGCTCCATGGTTTCCAGCACCCGTTCGACCTCGCCGGAGATCTGCGAGAGGTCGCGGATGACGGCCTGGATCTCGTCGCCCCACTTGGTGCCCCGCACCTGGCCGAGATACAGGGCGACCAGGTAGCACGCCACCAGCTGTGTCAGGAACGCCTTCGTCGACGCCACGGCGACCTCCGGGCCGGCGTGCGTGTAGAGCACCGCGTCCGACTCACGGGGAATCGTCGACCCGTTGGTGTTGCAGATGGCCAGGACTTTTGAGCCCTGCTCCCTCGCGTGCCGCAGCGCCATCAGCGTGTCCATCGTCTCGCCGGACTGCGAGATGGCGATGACCAGGGACCGCGCGCCCAGGATCGGGTCCCGGTAGCGGAACTCGCTCGCCAGTTCCACCTCGCACGGGATGCGCGTCCAGTGCTCGATGGCGTACTTGGCGATCAGCCCGGCGTGGAAGGCCGTACCGCAGGCGACGATGACGACCTTGTCGATCTCGCGGAGTTCGTGGACGGGGATGCGGACCTCGTCCAGCGTCAGCAGGCCCGCCGCGTCGATCCGGCCGAGCAGGGTGTCGGCGACCGCCTTCGGCTGCTCGGCGATCTCCTTGAGCATGAAGTAGTCGTAGCCGCCCTTCTCGGCGGCGGAGGCGTCCCAGTCGACGTGGTAGGAGCGGACCTCGGCCGGAGCGCCGTCGAAACCGGTGACCGTCACCCCGTCGCGGCGCAGCTCGACCACCTGGTCCTGGCCCAGTTCGATCGCGGACCGGGTGTGGGCGATGAACGCGGCGACGTCGGAGGCGAGAAAGGCCTCGCCCTCGCCGACCCCGACCACGAGCGGCGAGTTGCGGCGCGCGCCGACGACCACGTCCGGCTCGTCCGCGTGCACGGCGACCAGCGTGAACGCGCCCTCCAGGCGTCGGCACACCTGCCGCATCGCCTCCGCGAGGTCCGCGCACGCCGAGAACTCCTCGGCCAGCAGATGCGCGACCACCTCGGTGTCCGTGTCGGAGGCGAGATCGTGGCCGCGCTCGGTCAACTCGGCCCGCAGACAGGCGAAGTTCTCGATGATGCCGTTGTGGACGACGGCGACCCGGCCGGCGTTGTCGAGATGAGGATGCGCATTCGCGTCCGTAGGACCGCCGTGCGTGGCCCAGCGTGTGTGCCCGATACCGGTCGACCCCGCCGGCAGCGGCCGATCAACCAGTTCCTTCTCCAGATTGACGAGTTTCCCGGCCTTCTTGGCCGCCGCCAGCCCGCCGTCGGCGAGCACGGCGACGCCCGCCGAGTCGTAACCCCGGTACTCCAGTCGCTTCAGTCCGGCCATCACCACATCAAGCGCCGACTGCGACCCCACGTATCCCACGATTCCGCACATGCGCGGCAGCCTAGGCGCCGAGGCCCGCCCGAACACGGCACTTCGTGCCCGATTTCGGAAATTCCGGCCACCGGCAGAAGCGCCTGCTAGGGCTTTCGGACACCCGGGGTGACGCACCCCACCCACCACCCCGTTCAAACTCCGTTAACAATGGACTGTGATCTCTCCGGTCTCCCCGATGCCCCGGAGCGCCCACCGGCACAAGCCGGAGGCGACTCCCTACGTCGACCTCACCCGAGCCGAGTGGAGCGCGCTGCGCGACAAGACGCCGCTGCCGCTCACCGCCGACGAGGTCGAGAAGCTGCGCGGCCTCGGTGATGTCATCGACCTCGACGAGGTGCGGGACATCTACCTCCCGCTGTCCAGACTCCTCAACCTCTACGTCGGCGCCACGGACGGCCTCAGAAGCGCGCTGAACACCTTCCTGGGCGAGCAGGGCTCCCAGTCCGGCACCCCGTTCGTGATAGGCGTCGCCGGCTCCGTGGCCGTAGGAAAGTCGACCGTCGCACGTCTCCTCCAGGCGCTGCTCTCCCGCTGGCCCGAGCATCCGCGCGTCGAGCTGGTCACCACCGACGGGTTCCTGCTGCCCACGCGGGAGCTGCGGGCGCGCGGGCTGATGTCGCGGAAGGGCTTCCCGGAGTCGTACGACCGGCGGGCGCTCACCCGTTTCGTCGCCGACATCAAGGCGGGCAAGGACGAGGTCACCGCGCCCGTCTACTCGCATCTCATCTACGACATCGTGCCCGATCAGCGGCTCACCGTCCGGCGGCCGGACATCCTGATCGTGGAGGGGCTGAACGTGCTGCAGCCCGCGCTCCCCGGCAAGGACGGCCGTACGCGGGTCGGTCTCGCCGACTACTTCGACTTCAGTGTGTACGTCGACGCGAGCGCCGAGGACATCGAGCGCTGGTATCTGAACCGGTTCCGCAAGCTGCGGGCCACCGCGTTCCAGAACCCGGACTCCTACTTCCGCAAGTACACCCAGGTCTCCGAGGACGAGGCCGTCGACTACGCCCGCACCCTCTGGCGCACCATCAACAAGCCCAACCTGGTGGAGAACATCGCCCCCACCCGGGGCCGCGCCACCCTGGTCGTCCGCAAGGGCCCCGACCACAAGGTGCGGCGACTCAGCCTGCGGAAGCTGTAGAGCGGCCTGATAGAAGTGCGTCATGCTGCACCTGCGCCTGATCACCCCCGCCGACCGGACCGACGACGTGGTCCGGCTGATCGAGACGACCGTCGGCACCACGCACCTCGTCGTGCTGACCGGCGCCGCCCGCAACCCGACCGGCGATGTCGTGATGTGCGACGTCGCCCGCGAGGCCGGTGACGAACTCATCGGCGGGCTGAGGGAGTTGGGGGTCGACCGGACCGGCTCGATTGCCGTCGAGAACATCGACCTGTCGTTGTCGGAGCGGGCGGACACCGCTCAGGACGAGGCGCCCGGCGAGGGTGCGGACGCGGTGTTGTGGGAGCACCTGGCCGACGCGACGCACGAGGAGTCGACGCTCACCGTCACCTACGTCGCGTTCCTGACCGTCGCCACGATGCTCGCGGCCTGCGGTGTGATGCTGGACAACGCGATCCTGATCGTGGGCGCGATGGCGGTGGGACCGGAGTTCGGGCCGCTCGCGGGGATCTCCACGGCGCTGGTGCGGAAGGCGCCGCGGCTGGTGTGGCGGTCGCTGTGGGCGCTGCTGGCCGGGTTCGCCGCGGCCATGGTGCTGACGGCGGGCTTCAGTTGGCTGGTGGACGCCTTCGGACTGTTCGAGAAGTCCATGGTGGAGGCGGCCCGGCCCAACACCGCCTTCATCTGGAAGCCCGACTGGATGTCCTTCGTCGTGGCCTTCCTGGCCGGCATCGCGGGCACGCTGTCGCTGACGTCCGCCAAGTCCGGTGCGCTGATCGGCGTGGCGATATCGGTGACGACCGTACCGGCCGCCGCGAACGCCGCCGTGGCCTTCAGCTACCGGGACTACTCCCAGACGTGGGGCTCCACTTGGCAGCTCCTCGCCAACCTCGGCGGGATCGTGGTCGCGGGCACACTCACGCTGCTGGCACAGAAAACCATCTGGGCCTGGCAGCGTGAGCGCACCGCCGCTCAACTCACGTAACCGGCCGCCGACTTCACGACCACCGGCTCAACCCTCTTAAGCGAGCGCCGACTTCACGGCATCCGCCAACCGCCCGGCCACCGACCGCGCCTGGTCGATGTCAGCGGCCTCGACCATCACCCGTACCAACGGCTCCGTACCGGACGGCCGCAGCAACACCCGCCCCGTGGACCCGAGTTCACGCTCAGCCTCGGCAACCGCAGCCGCCAGATCCGCAGACGTGCCCACCCGAGTCCGGTCCACGTCCGGCACGTTGATGAGTACCTGCGGCAGCCGCACCATCACGGACGCGAGGTCCTTGAGCGTACGGCCGGTGTCGGCGACCCGGGCCGCCAGCATCAGGCCGGTCAGCGTGCCGTCGCCGGTGGTCGCGTGGTCCAGGATGATGACGTGCCCGGACTGCTCGCCGCCCAGCGCGTAGCCGTGTTCCTTCATCTCCTCCAGGACATAGCGGTCGCCGACCGCGGTCTGGACGAGGGTCAGGCCCTCGCGTTCCATGGCCAGTTTGAAGCCGAGGTTCGACATGACGGTCGCGACGACGGTGTCGGAGCGCAGTGCGGAACGCTCCCGCATCGCCAGCGCGAGTACGGCCATGATCTGGTCCCCGTCGACCTCTTCGCCGGTGTGGTCCACGGCCAGGCAGCGGTCGGCGTCACCGTCGTGCGCGATGCCGAAGTCGGCGCCGTGCTCGACGACGGCGGCCTTGAGCAGCCCGAGGTGGGTGGAGCCGCAGCCGTCGTTGATGTTGAGGCCGTCGGGGTCGGTGCCGATGGTGATGATCTCGGCGCCGGCCCGGGAGAAGGCCTCCGGGGAGACGCGGGCGGCGGCGCCGTGCGCCTCGTCGAGGACGATCTTCAGCCCGTCGAGCCGGTTCGGGAGCACGCCGATGAGGTGGGCGACGTACTGGTCGAAGCCTTCGTTGTAGTGCCGGACCCGGCCGACGCCCGAGCCGGTCGGGCGGTCCCAGGGGGCGCCGGTGCGGTGCTCCTCGTAGACCTTCTCGATCCGGTCCTCCAGCTCGTCGTCGAGCTTGTGCCCGCCGCGCGCGAGGAACTTCAGTCCGTTGTCGGGCATGGCGTTGTGGCTCGCGGAGAGCACCACACCGAGGTCGGCGCCCAGCACACCGGTGAGATACGCCACCGCGGGGGTGGGCAGCACACCGACGAGCAGTACGTCCACTCCCGAGCTGGCGAGGCCGGCGACCACGGCGGCCTCCAGGAACTCCCCGGACGCGCGCGGGTCCCGCCCGACCACGGCCGTTGCCCGGTGGCCTTCGAAGGTGCCCGCCTCGGCGAGCACATGTGCCGCCGCGACGGAGAGGCCGAGGGCCAGTTCGGCCGTCAGATCCGCGTTGGCGACACCGCGCACGCCGTCCGTGCCGAAGAGTCGTCCCACTTGTCCTCCTGAGGAAGGCGAAAGTTCTGCAGGGCGAAAGTCCTGCGTTCCAGGCATAGGATGCCTGGCCATCCGATCACACAAGCCTTTGAGCGCCTTGTGCCGTTATACGCCCCGGACTGTGATAAACGAACGCCCCGACGGCACGAGTGGCGTGCCGCCGGGGCGTTCGGAGTACAGACAGCAGGCGAGATTTAGCGCTTGCTGTACTGCGGAGCCTTGCGGGCCTTCTTGAGACCGGCCTTCTTGCGCTCGACCGCACGGTCGTCGCGACGGAGGTAACCGGCCTTCTTGAGGGCGGCGCGGTTGTTGTCCACGTCGGCCTCGTTCAGCGCGCGGGCCACGCCGAGGCGCAGGGCGCCGGCCTGGCCGGAGACGCCGCCACCCGAGATGCGGGCGATGACGTCGTAGCGGCCGTCGAGCTCGAGCACCTTGAAGGGCTCGTTGACTTCCTGCTGGTGGACCTTGTTCGGGAAGTAGTCCTCGAGCGTGCGCCCGTTGACCTTCCACTTGCCGGTGCCGGGCACGATGCGAACGCGCGCGATGGCGTTCTTGCGGCGGCCCAGGCCGGCGGCCGGCTGCGGGTCGCCGAAGCGGCCGGCGAGCGACTCCGAGGTGTACTCGCCCTCGACGGGCACCTCGGACTCGGTGGTGTAGCTCTCGATGTCGACGAGCTCGGTCTCGGTGTCTTCGACCGGCTGCTCAACGGTGGTCTCGGCCACGGTTCTCCTCAGATTCTTTTCTGTCTTAGGGGGTGTGGCCGGAACTACTGCGCGACCTGGGTGATCTCGAACGGCACCGGCTGCTGGGCAGCGTGCGGGTGCTGGTCGCCCGAGTAGACCTTCAGCTTGCTGATCATCTGACGGCCCAGGGTGTTCTTGGGGATCATGCCCTTGATGGCCTTCTCGACGGCCTTCTCGGGGTTCTTCGCCAGCAGCTCGTCGTAGCGGACGGAGCGCAGACCACCCGGGTAGCCGGAGTGGCGGTACGCCAGCTTCTGGGTCTTCTTGTTGCCGGACAGGTGAACCTTGTCGGCGTTGATGATGATGACGAAGTCGCCCATGTCCATGTGCGGGGCATAGGTCGGCTTGTGCTTGCCACGGAGGAGGTTCGCGGCAGTGGTAGCCAGACGGCCCAGGACGATGTCCTGCGCGTCGATGACGTGCCACTGGCGAGTCACATCGCCGGGCTTGGGGCTGTACGTACGCACTTCGCAGCCTTCTTCTTCAGTGGATGGGTGCTGAAACATGGCATCACTGAAGCGATCGTGCAGCTGGGGACGACAGTGCCGGGTCCAGCGCCCGTATGCCGCCCACTGGTAACTGCTCCAGGGAACCTACGTAAGGGCCTCTCGCGTGAGAACGACCAAGCCGATACGCATAACAAACCGCAAGAGTACTCGCGCTGCCCCGGACGGGTCAAAACGGGGTGCGACCTGCCGGCCACCCGCGATTTCGCGGAGCCCGGAAGCGTTCGCCGCGGCAGCGCACGGCGATGGTCCGGACACATACCGTGACGGCTCCAACGCCAGTTGCTCCAGGGCTCATTGAGACGCACGTGCACGGCCGTTGCCCCGTCTAGGATGCGACCCATGAGCTTTGGGCAGGGGGGACCCCAGTCCCAGTGGGATCCCTGGAAACCGCAATCGCAGCAGCCGTGGGGCGGCAACGTCGACGACGAGACCCCGGACTGGGCCGCGCTCGCCGACCGGGCGGAGACGCGCAACCGACGCAAGAGACTGCTGCTCATAGGCGGCGGCGCGGTCGCGACGATAGCCGTCGGGACGGCCGTGGCCATGGCCGTGGTGTCGGCGAACGGCGACGACACCGCCTCCGGGAAGCCGACGAACCTGCCCGCGAGCGGGTCCCTGCCGAGCGTCGGCGCCACCTCGCCGTCCTTCGCGCCGACCAGCGCGCCGCCGCCGCTGGACCCGAAGGAGTTCATCTCCAGCAAGGCCAAGGACACCGCGCCGCTCAGCGCGGAACTCCTGTTCCCCGGCACGCAGTTGACCATGGGCTCGACCGTGTACAAGAAGGGCCCGACGGCCGACACCACCAACTGTGCCCCGGCCGCCCAGTCGACCCTCCCGAAGGTCCTCACGGCCAACGGCTGCACCCGCCTGATGCGCGTCACCTACACCAAGGACAACGTCGCGGTGACGGTCGGCGTGGCCGTCTTCGACTCGGAGGCCCAGGCGACGAAGGTCAAGACCCAGGCGGACAAGAAGGCCGTCATCCGGTCGCTGTCCGGCAAGGGCGTCAAGCCGTTCTGCGACGGCGCGGTGTGCCGCACGACCACCAACTCCTACGGCCGCTACGCCTACTTCACGATCGCCGGCTTCACCAACGGCACGGACGTGACGACGAAGGACACCAAGGTCTTCACCACCGGCGACGACCTGGCCGAGTTCGCGTTCCGCCAGATCGGCAGGCGGGGCGAGGCACAGGCCTCGGCGGCGGCGCAGAACTAGAAACGGCGCCCGCGCCGACCCCTCTTCTCCCGTACGGGGCAGAATCACCCCGGGTCGGTCGGGGAGGGGTCGGGGATCATGCGCATGCGCGGGCGGGTTCAGCTCATCGCGGCCGGGGTGTCCGCCGCCGCGCTCGCCCCGCTGGCCTGGTGGGCGACCCGGCACGAGTCCACCGGGCAGGGCCCGGGCGAGGTCCCCGCGGAGCTGCGCGACCGCGATCCCAAGGCGACGCCCGCCGCCCGGAACGTTTACGCGCTGCTGGCCGGCCTGGAGAACAGGGCCCGGCGCGGCGAGGCCTCCCGGACGGTCATCGGCCAGCACGTGGAGCTGCAGAACGAGCGCTATAACGTGTCGTACGGCGACTACCGGGGCCTGAAGCAGCCGGGCTACTACTACAAGAAGGCCCAGGACATCACCGGCCGGCTGCCCGGCTTCGTGGAGCTGGACCTGGGCCCCGGGTACGGCCAGCCGGGCTGGGCGGTGGGCGAGTCCCGCTCGTACTCCCGCGCCTGGCCCGGCTGCCGGCGCCTGTGGGGGTACGCCGAGGACGCGGTGGATCTCGCGGTCGGGGTGTGGGCGGGTCTGCCCCGGGCCGCCGACGGCTCGTACCGGCCCTCCGGCACGCACACGGACTGCGGTGCGGGCGGCGCGGAGATCTCGCTGCCGCACAACGGGGGTGCACCGGCGGGCATCGTCGGTTTCTCCTTCCACCAGCCGTACCCGGGCAGCGAGATCAAGGGGTTCCCGCAGACCCTGCACGGCAACTCGCCGGCCGCGAAGGACCCCGGCTGGTTCAGCCGGGTCGTCACCGAGGGCACCGCCGAGCACCGGGCCCTGCTGCACGACCTGGACTATCTCGCGGACCACCTCGGCTACCTGGCGGAACGCGGTGTGCCGGTGCTGCTGCGGCCGTACCACGAGATGAACACGGCACTGGGCCACGGGTTCTGGTGGTCGGGGCAGGATCCGGCCGTATACCAAAAACTGTGGCGTGCGACATACGACCATCTCGTCACCCGGCGCGGCCTGCACAATCTGATCTTCGTGTGGGCGCCGGTCGCCTGGGACGGCTCGCGTCACCCGTCGCCGCACGCCTACTACCCCGGTGGCCGTTACGTGGACGTGGTCGGTGTCGACGACTACAGCGGCTCCCCGGAGAAGCCGTACGGGCCGGGCGCCTGGACGGAGGTCTGGTACCGGGGGCTGGAGCGGTACCGCAGGCCCAGGGCCATGGCCGAGTCCTTCCATGTCCCGCTGAACGCGGCGCAGCCGCACACCCTGAGCCGGACTCCCTGGGTGCTGTGGAGCGTGTGGGGGCAGGCTCTGTCGTACGACAACGTCTCCGCGCCGACGGGCCAGAACACGGTGGCCGATGTGCGCGGAACCTACGCCTCCACGCAGGTGATCACGGCTTCGGCCGCTATATGGACATCACTGCACAAGAGCCAGTTTGATTAACTTTTGACTACACCTTTCACACCCGTATTCCTTGCGTGAAGCAAGTGTGCGACGATCGTGCAGCTGTTCGGCCAGCGTTTTTTGGGCGCCCGGGGGGGCTTCTGAGTGGCCGAGGCGCCAACGAAGGCGTCGGGGGCAGAACCCGAAGTAAACGAGCGCGACGCGCGTAGGCGTGCCGTGCCGAGATCTGCTGCTGCCTCGACGCACCACCGATCTCATGGGAGTTCCGCAGTCGTGACAACGACACTGGTCGACGGGGGTATGCCGCATTCGCGGCACAACGCGAAACTGGCACAGCGCACCGCCTCGTGGAAGCCGGGGATCCTGCCGTTCGTCGTCCCCCTGGTGTTCCTGCTCGTCTTCAGTCTGTGGTCGTACACCCCGAGCGACTCACCGCTCGCCTGGGTGATCACCATCTGCTGGGCACTGCCGGTACCCGGTGTCCTGGTCTCCTTCCAGGGCTTCATGCTGATCCGCCGACGGCTGCGCAGGGCCCACCTGATGACCCCGCCCGCTCCGGTCGACCAGGACTTCCTGATCACGCTCGTGCCCACCATCGGCCGGCACGACACGTACCCGGCCCTGGAGCGCTCCGTCCTCTCCTACGTGGAGCACCTCCCCGAGTGGTTCCCGTACATGCGGGTGGACGTCCTCACCGAAGAGGGCTGCGAGGCGGCCGAGCGGATCGACGCGCTGGCGGCGACCTCGCCCCTGATCCGGGTGGTCACCGTGCCGAAGGCCTACGAGACCGAGAACGGCACCCGCTTCAAGGCCCGCGCCAACAACTACGCCCATGAGCTGCGCATCGAGGAGGGCGAGGCCCTCGACCACGTGTGGGTGCTGCACATGGACGACGACACCGGTGTGGGCCCCGACACCGCGGCCTCCCTCGCCCAGTTCATCAACCGCCAGCGCCGTGCGACCCCGGAAGAGGTCAAGCACATGGCGCAGGGCATCCTCACGTACCCGCGCGAGAACGCGGTGTCCAAGCTCACCTGGTTCGCCGACGCCATCCGCCCCGCCGACGACATCGCGCGGTTCCGTGCCTTCACCGGTCTCGGCACCCCGGCCGCGGGCGTGCACGGCGAACTGCTCGTGCTGCGGGCGTCCATCGAGGCCGAGATCGGCTGGGACTTCGGCCCCAAGGAGATCGTCGAGGACGCCCGGCTGGCGCTGACGTTCTGCCGTATCTACCCCGGCCGCAGCGACTGGTTCAACGGCCGCTGCTACGGCGCCTCCCCGGCCAACGCGAAGGACTTCATCAAGCAGCGCGAGCGCTGGGCCTGGGGCCTGGTCGCCCTCTGCTGCAACCGCAAAGTCCCGCTCCGCTACCGCTGGTTCCTGACCATCTGCGTGACGAGCTGGATCCTGGGCCCGCTGCAGCACGTCGGCACGATCATTTTCGTCGGCTGGTTCATCGGCAACATGAACACCTCGCCCGTGACCCAGTCCGTGGTCATCCTGTGGTCGATCAGCTTCGCCTATGTGATCTGGGCGTACTGGGAAGGGCTGCGGCTCAACGCGATCGCCTCGGCGAACGGCAAGCGCAAGTGGTGGGAGCCCATGGCGGTGCTCCTGATGCTGCCCCTGTTCTCCCTCCTCGAAGGAATCGGCGGCATCAAGGGCCTCTGGAAGTTCGTGCGCCGCGAGGAGAACAAGTTCGTCGTCATCGCCAAGCCCGCCTGATCCGAAGAGAAGAAACGACACGTCATGAAGCGCGCCCGCCTGCCTCTGCTCGCCGTGCTGCCCGTATCCGTCATCTCCTTCGTGCTCGTGGTGCCGTTCGTCGCCGGTGACCATCCGCTGCGCTGGGAATCGGGCTCGATGCTGCCGACCCTCGTCCTCAAGGGGGACAAGACCACGACGCCGAAGACCACCTCCGCCGACGGCACCACCCCGGACACCTCGGCCCCGGCCGACGCGAGCCCCGCCAAGGTCACCGAGGAGTGGAAGAAGGGCATGCCGCAGTGGGGCGTCCAGCTCTACTGGGAGGACAACCCCAAGCACTCCCTCAAGTACGTCGAGCAGCAGGCCAGGACCCAGGCCGAGTACGTGGTCGGCCTGCACGCCAACTCGATCAGCGTGAGCTTCCCCTTCTACACCGGCACCCGTACGTCCACGAAGATCAGCCGGGGCGACAAGACCCCCACCCCCGAGCGGCTCGCCCAGGTCCTCCGGATCTTCCACGAGGCCGGGCTGCGGACGACCGTACGGCCGCTCATGGACGAGAAGTCCCTCGACACCGCCAACGGCGGCTGGCGCGGAAACATCAAGCCCACCGACCGCGCCGCCTGGTTCGCCTCCTACAAGGCGTTCATGACGCCCTATCTGAAGGCGGCCCACAGTGAGCGGGCGGCGAGCTTCGTCATCGGCACCGAGCTGAACTCCATGGAGGGCGACCCCCGTTGGGAGGCGCTCGTGCACGGCGCCGAGCAGACCTTCAGCGGCGAGGTCGCGTACGACGCGAACTGGGACAACTACGTCGAGGGTCCGATCACCATGCCCGTCACCCACCTCGGTGTCGACGCGTACTTCCCGGTGAAGGTCGCGGACACCGCGTCGGTGACCACCCTCGTCGCCGGCTGGAACGACTGGCTGGACAAGAAGGCCACCGGACCGCTGCCGAAGATCACCATCTCCGAGGCCGGCATCGGTGCCATGAACGGCGCCTACCACTCCCCCGGCAACTTCTACGCCAAGCGGACCGTCAACCCGCAGGTGCAGGCCAACTGGTACACGGCCGTCTGCAAGGTCGTCCAGGAACGGAAGATGAGCGGCGTCTATTGGTGGTCGGTCTACTTCGACACCAACCCGAACGTCAAACCCGACGACAAGATCGCCTCCCGGCTCGACTTCGCCGGTCGCCCGCTCTCCGAGAAGGCCATCAAGTCCTGTTTCACCTCCGACTACGCGGGCCCCGGTACCACGACCGCCGGCTGACGAGAGCGAGGCAATCATGCGCGAAGCCATCATTCTGGTGGGCGGCAAGGGAACCCGGCTGCGCCCCCTGACGAACCACACCCCGAAGCCGCTGCTCGGCGTGGCGGGTTCCTCCTTCATCCGGCACCAGATCGCCAAGCTGATGGACGCCGGCGTCGAGCACGTCGTGTTCGCCACCTCCTATCTCGCCGGCCTCTTCGAGGAGGAGTTCAAGAACTTCGCCCAGGGCCTGGAGATCTCCTACGCCGTCGAGGAGGTCCCGCTCGGCACCGGCGGCGCGATCCGCAACGCCGGCCGGCTGCTGCGCGGCGACGCCCCCGACGCCCCGGTCCTCGTCCTCAACGGCGACATCCTGTCCGGCGTCGACCTGGGCGGCATCGTGGAACTCCACGAGGCCCGGGAAGCGGACGTGACCCTGCACCTCACCCGGGTCGCCGACCCGCGCGCCTTCGGCCTGGTCCCCACCGACGGGGCCGGCCGGGTGCTGTCCTTCCTGGAGAAGCCGAAGACCGCCGAGGAGTGCGTCACCGACCAGGTCAACGCCGGCTGCTACGTGTTCCGCCGGTCCGTCCTCGACGCCATCCCGGCCGGCCGCGAGGTCTCCGTCGAGCAGGAGACCTTCCCGCAGCTCGTCGCCCAGGGCCGGCCCATCGTCGGCCACACGACCGACGACTACTGGCGCGACCTCGGTACCCCGCTGGCCTTCGTCCACGGCTCCGCCGACCTGGTCACCGGCAAGGTGACCTCCCCCCTCGTGGAGCGGTACGCCCAGGCCCTGATCCACCCCACGGCCACCATCGCCCCGACCGCCCGTGTCACGGGCGGCTCGACGATCGGCCCGCAGGCCGTCATCGGCCCGCACGTGGTCGTCGACCGCTCCATCATCGGCGGCGGTGTCACCGTGGCCGAGGGCGCCCGGATCCACGAGTCGGTGGTGGACCACGACTCCACGATCGGCCGGGAATCGCTCCTGCGCGAGGTCGTGGTCGGCTGCCACGCGCACATCGGCGCGGAGAACGAACTGCCCGCCCAGCTGCGGCTGTCGTGCGGCATCCGCATCCCCGCCCAAGGCGTCCGCGTCAGCGGCACGGCCGCCGCCTGCCTGACGGCCCACTGAATTCACCGGCCCGCCCCCACCGGCCCGTCCGGACAGTTACTGGAGAACCGTGACGACCCTCACCCGCCATCGAGCAACGGCCCCGAAGACAGAGCGTCTTCGCAAGTACCGGCCGGACATCCAGGGCCTGCGTGCCGTCGCCATCATGATGGTGGTCAGCATGCACGTCGGCCTGGTCGACATCCACGGCGGTGTGGATGTGAGCTTCGTGCTGAGCGGCTTCCTGATCGGCAGCCAGCTGCTCGCCGAGATCGACAAGACCGGCAAGGTGTCGCTGAGCAAGTTCTGGGCGCGCCGCATGCGGCGGCTCGCCCCGGGCATGGCGCTCGTCATCGTCGTCACCGCGGGCCTGGCATGGCTCTACGCCAGCCCGCTCAGGTTCCGCTCCGACATGAAGGACGGCCTCTCCTCGGCGCTCAGCGTCATGAACTGGCGCCTCGCCGAGACCGGCACCGACTACTTCGCCAACGACGGCACCCAGTCCCCGTACCAGCACTTCTGGTCACTGGGCATCGAGGAGCAGTTCTATCTGGCCGCCCCGATCGCACTCGTCGCCGTGGCCTGGCTCAGCCGTCTGGTCTTCCGCAACCGCGCCCTGGTCGCGGTGTTCCTCGTGGCCGTGGTGGCCGGCTCGCTGTATCTGTCCGTCAAGCAGACCGCCTCGAACCAGCCCCTCGCGTACTTCGGCACCCAGACCCGTATCTGGGAACTCGCCTGCGGCATCCTCCTCGCCCTGAGCGCGCCCCTCCTGTCCCGGATGAACGTCGGTCTCGCGGGCGTCGTCTCCTGGCTGGGCCTCGTCACCACGATCGGCACCGCGCTCCTCATCACCAAGGAGACGCCCCTGCCCGGATACGCGGTGGGCGGCCCGGTACTCGGCGCCTGCATGATCATCGCCGGCGGCTGCGCGGCTCCCCGCCTGGGCGTGGAACGGCTGCTGGACAACCCGGTGTTCAACTTCATCGGAAACGTCAGCTACGGCTGGTACCTCTGGCACTGGCCGATCCTCATCCTCTGGCCGGACATCGTGGGCCGGGACATGTCGTACTCGGACCGCTTCCGCGTCGTCTTCCTGTCGTTCTTCCTCGCGATCCTCATGTACTACAGCTTCGAACTCCGCTTCAGGACGAACAAGGAACTGGTCGCCCGCCCCTGGAAGGGCATCCTCACCGGCGCCACCGCCATCGCCGCGGCGGCCGGGGCCATGGCCTTCGCGATGGTCGCTCCGCTGAACCTCTCGACCTCGGGCTCCGTCGCGAGCTCGGGCAGCGTCGGCTACTCCGACGCCGACTCGGTGAAGAGCTCCGTACTGCAGAAGAAGCTCTCGGCCACCACCCTCAACGCCCTCCCGAACTCCAAGGAGGACCACACCCACTACGGCTGCATCGACGACACCGACGTCAAGAAGTTCGTCATGCGCGACAACTGCGTCATCGGCGACACCGCGGGCAGGACCACGACGGTCGTCATCGGCGACTCGCACGCCTGGCAGTGGGGCGACGCCTTCCACCAGCTCGGACAGCAGCTGCACACCAAGGTGGTGACCATGGCGAAGGGCGGCTGCTCCCCCGAGATCTACTCGATCACCAACCCCGAGCTGAACCGCGAGTACTCCGAGTGCGACAGCTGGCGGCAATCGGCGTTCGAGGAGATCAAGACACTCCACCCCGAAGTGGTCGTCGTCACCAGCCGTATCCGCCAGGAGGTGACGGAGTCCGGCGCGGAGAAGGCCTTCAAGGTCCTGGAGGCGTCCGGCGCCAAGCTCATCTACATCACGGACACACCCCAGCCCGGCAGGAACGTCCCGGACTGCCTCGCCACCCACACCGACGACGTCCCCGCCTGCAACCCCAAGCAGGACGCGGCCATCCAGTTCCCCGCGTTCCGGGCCACCGAGCAGAAGGTGGCCGTACGGCACGGCGCCGAGGTCATCGACGTACTGCCCGCGTTCTGCGCGAGCGGCGTCTGCCCGACCGTGATCTCCCACCAGATCGTCTACTTCGACTCCAGCCACATCACGGCCGGCTACGCGAAGTCCCTGGCCCCCTACCTCAAGCCGACCCTGCAGAAGGCCCTGGCCGGCTGATCAGTTCACGACCCCCCGCACCCGGCGGGCCTGCCGCTGCCGCTCCGCCAGCAGTTCGTCCGCCGGGTACGCGACCTCCTCCAGCGTCAGCCCGTGCGGCCGTACGACATGCACGGCACTGTCCCGCACCCCCGCGTCCAGCACCTTCCGTGGCCAGTCCGCGCCCCGGTGCCCGTCGCCGACGAACAGCAACGCGCCGGCCATGGACCGCACTTGGTTGTGGCAGAAGGCATCGGCACGGACTTCGATCTCGACGACACCATCACCCCGCCGCCGCACCCCGAAGTCGAGGATCTCCCGGATCGTCGTCGCCCCCTCGCGCTTCTTGGCGTAGGCGGCGAAGTCATGTTCCCCCACAAGGGACTTGGCGGCGGCATCCATCACGTCGACGTCCAACTCCCAGTCGTGCCACAGCACATGGTTCCGCAGCAGGGGGTCCACTCCCCCCGGCCGGTCCCCGACCCGGTAGACGTAACGCCGCCACAGCGCCGCGAACCGCGCGTTGAAGCCCTCGGGAGCCTCCGCGACCCCCCACACCCGCACGTCCTTCGGCAGCCGCCCCGCGAGCCGCTTCAGCAGCTTCTCCCGGTGCTCCGCCCACACCTCCCCCGGCAGATCGACATGCGCCACCTGCCCCCGCGCATGCACCCCGGCATCGGTCCGCCCCGCCACGGTCAGGTCGTACGCCGCCGCCCCCGCCCGCGTCACGGTCCGCAACGCGTCCTCGACCTCCCCCTGAACGGTCCGCCGCCCCCCGGCCTGCTTGGCCCACCCGGAGAACAGGGTCCCGTCGTAGGAAAGGTCGAGCCGTACGCGTACGAACCCGGCCGCCACTTCGTCACTCACACCGAGATCCTTTCAGGTACACAAAAGCGGGCCCGTCCCTCGAAAGGAACGGGCCCACTGAAGCGCCCCGATAGGGGCGCGGGGCTGTGCTGATTTGCGGCTACCGCCGCGTGCGCGCGACCAGCCACGACGGACCGGCAGCCAAAGGACTACTTACGCGTCCTTGGCCTCTTCGTCGGCCTCGACCTCAGCCGGCTTCGCGTCCTCGACGACCTCAACCGGAGCCTCGACAACAGCCTCGGCATCCTTCGCGGCACGCTTGGTCGCCGCCTCGGCCTCACCCGTCGCAGCCTGTGCAACAGTCAGCGCCTCGACGAGCTCGATGACAGCCATGGGCGCGTTGTCACCACGACGGTTACCGATCTTGGTGATACGGGTGTAGCCACCGGGACGGTTCTCGTAGCGCGGGCCGATCTCGGTGAAGAGCGTGTGGACGACGCTCTTGTCCGTGATCACCTGGAGCACCTGACGGCGGTTGTGAAGGTCGCCCTTCTTCGCCTTGGTGACCAGCCGCTCGGCGTACGGCCGCAGCTTGCGGGCCTTCGCCTCGGTGGTGGTGATACGGCCGTGCTCGAAGAGGCTCTTCGCGAGGTTCGCGAGGAGGAGCTTCTCGTGCGCGGCACTGCCGCCCAGACGGGCACCCTTGGTGGGCTTCGGCATTTCTTTCTCCTTGGTATCTGCCCCGGCCGTATCAGGTACCGGGGTCAGGACCCGGCGAGCGGACGCTCACCGGCAACAACCGATCAGTACTGCTCGGTCTCCACAAAACCCGCGTCCACGTCGTCGTCGGCGCCGAAGGCGTCGGCGGCTGCGGTCGGGTCGAATCCGGGCGGGCTGTCCTTCAGGGCCAGGCCCATGCCGGTCAGCTTCGCCTTGACCTCGTCGATGGACTTCGCACCGAAGTTGCGGATGTCCAGGAGGTCGGCCTCGGAACGAGCCACGAGCTCACCCACGGAGTGGATGCCCTCGCGCTTGAGGCAGTTGTAGGAGCGGACGGTGAGTTCCAGCTCCTCGATCGGCAGGGCGAGGTCGGCGGCCAGGGCGGCGTCCGTGGGGGACGGGCCCATGTCGATGCCCTCGGCGTCGATGTTCAGCTCGCGCGCGAGACCGAACAGCTCCACCAGGGTCTTGCCGGCCGACGCCATCGCGTCACGCGGACGCATCGCCTGCTTCGTCTCGACGTCGACGATCAGCTTGTCGAAGTCGGTGCGCTGCTCGACACGCGTCGCCTCGACCTTGTACGTGACCTTCAGCACCGGCGAGTAGATCGAGTCGACCGGGATACGGCCGATCTCCTGACCCACCTGCTTGTTCTGCACGGCGGAGACGTAACCGCGGCCACGCTCGACCGTGAGCTCCATCTCCAGCTTGCCCTTGCCGTTCAGCGTGGCGAGGACCAGGTCGGGGTTGTGTACCTCGACACCGGCCGGGGGCGCGATGTCGGCGGCGGTGACCAGACCCGGACCCTGCTTGCGCAGGTACATCACGACCGGCTCGTCGTGCTCCGAGGAGACAACGAGCTGCTTGATGTTGAGGATCAGGTCGGTGACGTCCTCCTTGACGCCCGGCACGGTGGTGAACTCGTGCAGAACGCCGTCGATCCGGATGCTGGTGACAGCGGCACCGGGGATCGAGGAGAGGAGCGTACGACGGAGGGAGTTGCCGAGGGTGTAGCCGAAGCCGGGCTCCAGCGGCTCGATCACGAACCGGGAACGGAACTCGTCAACGACCTCTTCGGTCAGAGACGGACGCTGAGCGATCAGCATGAGGTGATTCCTTCAGTCATGGACACCCACTATTTGATGTCCTGCTGTTACTGCAAGGGTACGGGCGATACGGCTCCGAAAAGCCGTACCGCCCGGAAACCCAGAACTACCGGCCGTGCGTCAGACGCGGCGGCGCTTCGGCGGACGGCAGCCGTTGTGCGGGGTGGGGGTGACGTCCTGGATGGAGCCGACCTCAAGACCGGTGGCCTGGAGGGAGCGGATCGCGGTCTCGCGACCGGAGCCCGGGCCCTTCACGAAGACGTCGACCTTGCGCATGCCGTGCTCCTGCGCGCGACGGGCGGCCGACTCGGCGGCCATCTGCGCGGCGAAGGGGGTGGACTTGCGCGAGCCCTTGAAGCCGACGTGGCCGGCGGAGGCCCAGGAGATCACGTTGCCCGAGGGGTCCGTGATCGAGACGATCGTGTTGTTGAACGTGCTCTTGATGTGCGCGTGGCCGTGAGCGACGTTCTTCTTTTCCTTGCGGCGCACCTTCTTGGCAGCGCCCTGACGACCCTTGGGGGGCATCTATTACTCCTACGGGGAGGTGGTCGGTCCTACAGCGAAGACCGCTGATGAAGCGTTGTCCGCTGCGGACTACTTCTTGCCCGGCTTCTTCTTGCCGGCGATGGCGCGACGCGGACCCTTGCGGGTACGAGCGTTCGTGCTGGTGCGCTGACCGCGAACGGGCAGACCACGACGGTGACGGAGACCCTGGTAGCAGCCGATCTCCACCTTGCGGCGGATGTCGGCCTGGATCTCGCGACGGAGGTCACCCTCGGTCTTGATGTTGGCGTCGACGTACTCGCGAATCGCGACGAGCTGCTCTTCCGAGAGGTCGCGAACGCGGGTGTTGGGGTCGATGCCGGTCTCGGCCAGCGTCAGCTGGGAAAGGGTCCGACCAATGCCGAACACGTAGGTGAGGGCGACCTCCACGCGCTTTTCGCGCGGGATGTCGACACCGGAAACGCGTGCCATTCAATGGCTCCAGTTGATCTTCGGAGGTCTTCCGCAGAACCGGACCCCAGCCGCCGGCCTCTTCGTTCGAAGATTTGGTACGGCGTGGGTCCCCAGCCTCCGAGCCGGGGGTGTCGGGCGCCTACTACGCCCGGGTCCTGCGTATGAACATGTATTGCTCGCGTCGCGCGAATCTCTGCGAATCGATGCAGAGGGAAGGTCGTGCGTCAGCCCTGGCGCTGCTTGTGGCGCGGGTTCTCGCAGATGACCATGACCCGACCGTGACGGCGGATCACCCTGCACTTGTCGCAGATCTTCTTGACGCTCGGCTTGACCTTCATTGGTGAGGTTCTCCGGGTCAGTTGCCTGCGGCGCCGCTTGCGCGGAACCTGGGCAAGATCTACTTGTAGCGGTAGACGATCCGGCCACGCGTGAGGTCGTACGGAGACAGCTCCACCACGACCCGGTCGTCAGGGAGGATACGGATGTAGTGCATACGCATCTTGCCGCTGATGTGTGCCAGGACCTGGTGGCCGTTCTGGAGCTCGACCTTGAACATGGCGTTCGGAAGAGACTCGACGACAGTGCCCTCGATCTCGATGGCACCTTGCTTCTTGGCCACGCTTCGCCCTTCGAATCGACTACCTTGATCGACTCGCGCGCGTTCCCCTTGCGGGGTGCATGCGGACATGCGGGTGCACGAGAGCCGACGAGTCAGTCTACGTCAGGGCCCTCGGAAAGACGAATCGATGGAGGATGCCCCGGGGCGTAGATCACTAAGCGCGCTGAGAGTATTTAGGGGCGCGGGACTGTGACATGTGCGGCTCCGCCGCGTGGGCGCGACCAGCCCCCACCGGCGGTCAGCCGGACAACTACGCAACAGGATCCGGCGCAGCCGTGATCCCGTACTCAGCCAGCTTCGCCTTACCCCCGTCGGGAGCCGTCAGCACAAGCGGCCCCTCCTCCGTCAGAGCGACCGAGTGCTCCCAGTGCGACGACCACGTCCCGTCGGTCGTGATCACCGTCCAGTCGTCGGAGAGCACCTCGGTCTTCGGCGTACCGAGCGACACCATCGGCTCGATGGCCAGGCAGAAACCGGGGATCAGCTTGGGGCCCTTGCCGCGCCGCTTCTCCACGTAGTTCAGCAAGTGCGGGTCCATGTGCATCTCGGTACCGATGCCGTGGCCGCCGTAGTCCTCGACGATTCCGTACTTGCCGCCGCCGGGCTTCGGCTGGCGGCGGATGTACGTCTCGATCGCGCGGGAGATGTCGACCAGGCGGTTGCCGAGCTTCATCGCGGCGATGCCGGCCCACATCGACTCCTCGGTCACCCGGGAGAGCTCGATCAGCTCCGGGGCGTGGCCGGAGCCGACGAACGCGGTGTACGCCGCGTCGCCGTGCCAGCCGTCGATGATCGCGCCGCAGTCGATGGAGATGATGTCGCCGTCCTTGAGGACGACCTCGTCGGACGGGATGCCATGGACGACGACCTCGTTCACCGAGGTGCAGATGGTGGCCGGGAAGCCGCCGTAGCCGAGGAAGTTGGGCTTCGCGTTCTGGTCGGCGAGGACCTTGCGGGCGACCTCGTCCAGATCCTTCGTGCTCGCGCCGGGTACGGCCGCTTCACGCGTGGCCGCGTGGATCGCGGCAACGACCAGCCCCGCCTCGCGCATCTTGACGATCTGCTCGGGGGTCTTGATCTGCACCATGGGGGCCTGCGCTCTCCGTCTTCCGCGTCACTTGGGATATGGCTGTACACAACAGTACGGCCGCGACGCCCCTGGGGGCACCGCGGCCGGATCTGCCGGGCGACTACTTGTCGTCGTTGCCCTCGTCGTCGCGCTTCAGCGCGTCCAGCGCGCGCTGGGTGATCTCGTCCACCGGGCCGAGCGAGGAGATCGTGACCACCAGGCCCTGGGCCTTGTAGTAGTCGATGATCGGCTCGGTCTGCGTGTGGTAGACCTCCAGCCGGGTGCGGACCGTGTCCTCGGAGTCGTCGTCGCGCTGGTACAGCTCGCCGCCGCAGGTGTCACAGACACCGTCCTGCTTGGGCGGGCTGTACGTCACGTGGAAGACGTGGCTGGAGTCCTTCCGGCAGATGCGGCGGCCGGCGATGCGCTTGACCACCTCTTCCTCGGAGACCTCCAGGTCGAGGACCGCGTCCAGCTTGATGCCCTCGGTCTTCAGCAGTTCGTCCAGCGCCTCGGCCTGCGACACATTGCGCGGAAACCCGTCCAGGAGGAAGCCGTTGACGGCGTCCGGCTGCTCCATGCGGTCCTTGGCCATCGCGATGGTGACCTCGTCCGGGACCAGGTTGCCCGCGTCCATGTAGGACTTCGCCAGTTTGCCGAGTTCCGTGGCCTGACTGATGTTGGCACGGAAGAGGTCGCCCGTGGAGATGTGCGGGATGTGCAGCGTCTTGGCCAGTCGCACAGCCTGCGTTCCCTTACCGGCGCCCGGCGGCCCGACGAGGACGATTCGCATCAGCGGAGGAACCCTTCGTAATTGCGCTGCTGGAGCTGGCTCTCGATCTGCTTCACCGTCTCGAGACCGACGCCCACGATGATGAGGATGCTGGTCCCGCCGAACGGGAAGTTGCCGCTTGCGTTGAAACCGACCAACGCCATCGTCGGTACGAGAGCGATCAGACCCAGATACAGCGAACCCGGCCAGGTGATCCGGTTGAGTACGTAGCTCAGGTACTCAGCGGTGGGCCGGCCAGCCCGGATGCCCGGGATGAAGCCACCATACTTCTTCATGTTGTCGGCGACTTCCTCGGGGTTGAACGAGATCGCCACGTAGAAGAACGCGAAGAAAACGATCAGCAGGAAGTAGCTGACCAGGTAGATCGGGTGGTCACCCTTGGTCAGGTTCTGTGTCACCCAGGTCTTCCAGGCGGAGTCGCCGCTGGAGAACTGCGCGACCAGAGCCGGGATGTAGAGCAGCGAGGACGCGAAGATGACGGGAATCACACCCGCCTGATTGACCTTCAGCGGGATGTAGGTCGACGTACCGCCGTAGGAACGGCGGCCGATCATGCGCTTCGCGTACTGGACCGGGATGCGGCGCTGGGCCTGTTCGACGAAGACCACCAGGCCGACCATCACCAGGCCGACGAGGATGACGGTGCCGAACTCGATCCAGCCGCCGGCCAGCGTGCCCTGCTTCTTGATGGCCCACAGCGCGGACGGGAAGGTGGCCGCGATCGAGATGAACATCAGGATCGACATGCCGTTGCCGATGCCGCGGTCGGTGATGAGCTCGCCGAGCCACATCACGACGCAGGTGCCGGCGGTCATGGTGACGACCATGGTGATGGTCGTGAAGATGGCACGGTCCGGGACGATGCTCGTCGCGACCGTGCAGCCGGAGAAGAGGGCGCCGCTGCGGGCGGTGGCCACCAGGCCGGTGCCCTGCAGGATGGCGAGCGCCACGGTCAGATAGCGCGTGTACTGCGTGATCTTCGCCGTACCGGCCTGGCCCTCCTTCTTGAGGGCCTCCAGACGCGGGATCACCACGGTCAGCAGCTGCAGAATGATGCTTGCCGTGATGTACGGCATGATGCCGAGCGCGAAGACCGTGATCTGCAGCAGCGCACCGCCGGAGAACATGTTGACCAGCCCGAAGAGGCCCTGGTTGCCGGAGGCCTCGGTCACACACTGCTGTACGGCCGTGTAGTTGACGCCCGGGATCGGAACGTGGGTACCGACCCGGTAGACCACGATGATGGCGAGCGTGAAGAGCAGCTTCTTGCGCAGGTCGGGCGTCCTGAACGCCCGGGCGAACGCGGTGAGCACGGTGCCTCCTGCGACCCCCGCGCGCGTGCGTCAAGGGTGACGGTCTTGAGGTTCGACGAATAAGAACAGTGCAGGCCACCTTACCGGCGACTCTGCCCCCGTGGAACGACCAACCGGGGATACCCCGTTATGGGGTATCCCCGGTCGGGATCGCTTATGTCATCGCGCTCAGACGAGCTCGGTGACGGTACCGCCGGCGGCGGTGATCTTCTCCTTGGCGGAACCGGAGACGGCGTCCACCGTCACCTGCAGCGCAACGGAGATCTCGCCCTGGCCGAGGACCTTGACGAGGCTGTTCTTGCGCACCGCACCGTTGGCGACGAGACCCTCTACGGTGACCTCGCCACCCTCCGGGTACAGGGACGCCAGCTTGTCGAGGTTCACGACCTGGTACTCGGTCTTGAACGGGTTGCGGAAGCCCTTCAGCTTCGGAAGACGCATGTGGAGGGGCATCTGGCCACCCTCGAAGCGCTCCGGAACCTGGTAACGGGCCTTCGTACCCTTGGTTCCACGACCGGCCGTCTTACCCTTCGACGCCTCACCACGACCCACACGGGTCTTGGCGGTCTTGGCGCCCGGGGCGGGACGGAGGTTGTGGATCTTGAGCGGGTTGTTCTCCGCCATGATCAGTCGACCTCCTCAACCGTCACGAGGTGGCGGACGGTGTGCACCATTCCGCGGAACTCGGGGCGGTCCTCCTTGACGACCACGGTGTTGATCCCCTTGAGACCAAGGGACCGCAGCGTGTCACGGTGGTTCTGCTTGCTGCCGATGTACGACTTCGTCTGCGTGACCTTGAGGCGAGCCATTACGCACCCGCCCCGGCACGTGCACGAAGGAGAGCCGCGGGGGCGACGTCCTCGAGGGGCAGACCGCGGCGGGCCGCGATCTCCTCGGGACGCTGCAGGCCCTTGAGGGCCGCCACGGTCGCGTGCACGATGTTGATCGCGTTGGACGAACCGAGCGACTTCGACAGGATGTCGTGAACGCCGGCGCACTCCAGGACAGCTCGCACCGGGCCACCGGCGATAACGCCGGTACCGGGGGAAGCAGGCTTGAGCAGGACGACGCCCGCGGCCTTCTCGCCCGTGATCGGGTGCGGGATGGTGCCCTGGATACGGGGGACCTTGAAGAAGTGCTTCTTGGCCTCCTCAACACCCTTGGCGATGGCGGCCGGCACCTCCTTGGCCTTGCCGTAACCGACACCCACGGTGCCGTCACCGTCGCCCACCACGACCAGCGCGGTGAAGCTGAAGCGACGACCACCCTTGACAACCTTGGCGACGCGGTTGATCGCGACTACGCGCTCAACGTACGCGGTCTTCTCGGCGGCAGCAGCGCCGCCGTCACGGCCCTTCCGGTCCCGCCGCTCGCCGCCACCGGCACCGCTTCCACGGCGCTGGGGTCCAGCCATTGGATTACCTCTCTCTTTCCGCTAGCTACGGAAGCGACTAGAACTTCAGTCCGGCTTCGCGGGCGGCGTCCGCCAGGGCGGCGATGCGCCCCGCGTACTGATTGCCGCCACGGTCGAATACGACAGCCTCGACACCGGCGGCCTTGGCGCGCTCGGCGACCAGGGCGCCGACCGACTTGGCCTGCGCGGACTTGTCGCTCTCGCCGCCGCGGATCGAGGTGTCCAGGGTCGACGCCGACGCCAGGGTGTGACCCTTGATGTCGTCGATGACCTGGGCCACGATGTGGCGGTTGGAGCGGGTCACGACCAGGCGCGGACGCTCAGCCGTACCGGAAATGTGCTTCCGGATGCGGATGTGACGACGCTTGATGGCAGCACGCTTGTAAGCGTCGCCCTTAGCGATCTTCGTACCGTATGCCATGGCTTACTTACCCGCCTTTCCGACCTTGCGCCGGATGACTTCGCCCTCGTACTTGACGCCCTTGGCCTTGTACGGGTCGGGCTTGCGCAGCTTGCGGATGTTGGCCGCAACCTCGCCGACCTTCTGCTTGTCGATGCCCTCGACCGAGAAGTGCGTCGGGTTCTCGACCTTGAACGAGATGCCCTCGGGCGCCTCGACCGTGATCGAGTGGCTGTAGCCGAGCGCGAACTCGAGGTTCGATCCCTTGGCCGCAACGCGGTAACCGACACCGCTGATCTCGAGCTTCTTCACGTAACCCTCGGTCACGCCGGTGATCATGTTCGCCACCAGCGTGCGGGACAGGCCGTGCAGGGCCTTGTTCTGACGCTCGTCGTTGGGGCGGGTGACGTTGAGAACGCCGTCCTCACCCTTGGCGATGTCGATCGGCGAAGCAACGGTGTGGGTCAGCGAGCCCTTGGGGCCCTTGACCGAGACCGTACGGCCGTCGATGGTGACGTCCACGCCGGCGGGAACCGTGATGGGGAGCTTGCCAATACGCGACATAGCTTCTTCCGTTCCCTTCCGCTACCAGACGTAGGCGAGAACTTCTCCGCCTACGCCCTTCTTGCCGGCCTGCTTGTCGGTGAGGAGACCGTGCGACGTGGAGATGATCGCCACGCCGAGGCCACCGAGCACCTTGGGCAGGGAGGTGGACTTCGCGTACACCCGGAGACCGGGCTTGGAGATCCGCTTGATGCCCGCGATGGAGCGCTCACGGTTCGGGCCGAACTTCAGCTCGAGGACGAGGTTCTTGCCGACCTCGGCGTCCTCGACCTTCCAGCCCGTGATGAAGCCCTCCTGCTGGAGGATCTCCGCGATGTGAGACTTGATCTTGGACGCCGGCATCGTCACTGAGTCGTGGTATGCCGAGTTCGCGTTCCGCAGACGCGTAAGCATGTCTGCGATCGGATCAGTCATGGTCATGAATTGGCCTTCGGCCTCTCTCGCCGGGGTTTCCAGGTGCCCATCCCTCTCCTCGATCCGAGACGAGGCGGGTGCGGTGCGGTGGACCTACGGCGTAGTAAGCATTCATTAGCGGACAGGGTCCGCGTGCGTATGGGCGGCAATCAGGCGCCCAACCCCCCTAGCCTAAGCCATGGAGGGGTGGGCACCTGACCGTACCCTTTGCTTACCGAGAGCTTCGGGAGTCCGGAACTACCGGACTACCAGGAGCTCTTGGTCACGCCCGGCAGCTCGCCACGGTGAGCCATCTCACGAAGGCACACGCGGCAGAGGCCGAACTTGCGGTACACGGAGTGCGGACGGCCGCAGCGCTGGCAGCGCGTGTAGCCACGTACTCCGAACTTGGGCTTACGAGCAGCCTTGGCAATCAGAGCCTTCTTCGCCATCTCGCTTACGCCTCCTTGAAGGGGAAGCCGAGGTGACGGAGAAGGGCACGGCCTTCGGCGTCGTTGGTCGCCGTGGTCACCACGGTGATGTCCATACCCCGGACGCGGTCGATCTTGTCCTGGTCGATCTCGTGGAACATGACCTGCTCGGTGAGACCGAAGGTGTAGTTGCCACGACCGTCGAACTGCTTGGGAGACAGACCACGGAAGTCGCGGATGCGCGGAAGCGCGAGCGACAGGGTGCGGTCCAGGAACTCCCACATGCGGTCGCCACGGAGCGTGACGTGGGCACCGATCGGCTGACCCTCGCGCAGCTTGAACTGCGCGATGGACTTGCGGGCCTTGGTGATGGCCGGCTTCTGACCGGTGATCGTGGTCAGGTCACGGACGGCACCGTCCATGAGCTTGGAGTCACGGGCGGCGTCGCCGACACCCATGTTGACCACGATCTTGACGAGGCCGGGGATCTGCATGACGTTCTCGTAGGAGAACTCCTCACGCAGCTTGCCCGCGATCTCCTCGCGGTACTTCGTCTTGAGACGCGGAGTGGTGGTGGTAGTCATCAGATGTCCTCACCCGTCCGCTTGGCAACGCGAACCTTGTTGCCCTCGTCGTCGAAGCGGTAGCCGACACGCGTGACGACCTTGTTGCCGTCCTTCTCAACGACCAGCTGGACGTTGGAGACGTGGATCGGCGCCTCGGTCGTGACGATGCCACCGGCCTGCGAGCCCTTTGCGGTGGGGCCGGCCTTGGTGTGCTTCTTGACCCGGTTGACACCCTCGACCAGGACGCGCTCGTCGCGCGGGTAAGCGGCAATGACCTTGCCCTGCTTGCCCTTGTCCTTGCCGGTGATGACCTGAACCGTGTCACCCTTCTTGATCTTCATGCTTACAGCACCTCCGGAGCCAGCGAGATGATCTTCATGAACTTCTTCTCGCGCAGCTCACGCCCGACCGGGCCGAAGATGCGGGTGCCACGAGGGTCGCCGTCGTTCTTCAGAATGACGGCGGCGTTCTCGTCGAAGCGGATGTACGAGCCGTCCGGACGACGGCGCTCCTTCACGGTGCGAACGATGACGGCCTTGACGACGTCACCCTTCTTCACGTTGCCACCGGGGATCGCGTCCTTGACGGTGGCGACGATGACGTCACCGATGCCCGCGTAGCGGCGACCGGAGCCACCGAGCACACGGATGCAAAGGATTTCCTTCGCACCAGTGTTGTCGGCGACGCGCAGTCGCGACTCCTGCTGGATCACGTCTATCTCCTGATCGTCTGCCGGTTCCCCAAGGGCCGTTCGGTGAACGGCCCTTGGAGCCTGGCGGAACTGTCCTGCGGGAAATTCCCCGCAGGCGGTATCTATTGGAATTCCCTTGCGGGAATTACCTACTTGGCCTTCTCGAGGATCTCGACGATGCGCCAGCGCTTCGTCGCGGACAGCGGACGCGTCTCCATGAGGAGGACGCGGTCGCCGACGCCTGCGGCGTTCTGCTCGTCGTGGGCCTTGAGCTTGTTCGTACGGCGGATGACCTTGCCGTACAGCGCGTGCTTCACGCGGTCCTCGACGGCGACGACGACGGTCTTGTCCATCTTGTCGCTGACGACGAGACCCTCACGGGTCTTGCGGAAGCCGCGGGAAGCGGTCTGCTCTTCAGTCACGTTGCTCTCGCTCATCAGGCGCTCTCCACCGTCTCGATGCCCAGCTCGCGCTCACGCATCAGGGTGTAGATCCGCGCGATGTCCTTCCGGACGGCCTTCAGCCGACCGTGGTTCTCGAGCTGACCGGTCGCCGCCTGGAAGCGGAGGTTGAACAGCTCTTCCTTGGCTTCGCGGAGCTTCGCGAGAAGCTCCTCGTCACCCAGTTCGCGCAGCTCGGACGCCTTGGTACCGGCCGACATCACGCTTCACCTGCCTCGCGCTTGACGATCCGGCACTTCATCGGCAGCTTGTGCGCTGCGCGAGTGAGGGCCTCACGGGCGATCTTCTCGTTGGGGTAGGACAGCTCGAACATGACCCGGCCCGGGTGCACGTTCGCGATCCACCACTCGGGAGAACCCTTACCGGAACCCATGCGGGTCTCGGCGGGCTTCTTCGTGAGCGGGCGGTCCGGGTAGATGTTGATCCAGACCTTGCCGCCACGCTTGATGTGGCGGGTCATCGCGATACGGGCGGCCTCGATCTGGCGGTTCGTCACGTACGCCGGCGTGAGGGCCTGAATGCCGTACTCGCCGAACGAAACCTGCGTACCGCCCTTGGCCTGACCACGACGCTTGGGGTGGTGCTGCTTGCGGTGCTTGACCCGTCGGGGGATCAGCATTTCGGTCAGGCCTCCGTTCCGGTGCTCTCAGCCGGAGCGGCAGCGGCGGCGGGAGCCTCGGCCTTGGGGGCCTCGGCAGCCGGCGCGGACTGCTGCTGCGGCTTGCGGCCGCGGCCGCCACGCTCGCCACCGCGGCCACCGCCACGGGCCGGGCGGTCGCCGCCCGGGCCGCCACCGCGAGCCGGGCGGTTACCCGCACGGGCAGCGGCGTTCTCGGCGCGGACCTCGGCGATGTTCTTGACGTCGCCCTTGTAGATCCAGACCTTCACACCGATACGGCCGAAGGTCGTCTTGGCCTCGAAGAAGCCGTAGTCGACGTTCGCGCGGAGCGTGTGCAGGGGCACACGGCCCTCGCGGTAGAACTCCGAGCGGGACATCTCGGCGCCGCCGAGGCGGCCACCGCACTGGATCTTGATGCCCTTGGCGCCGGCCTTCATCGCCGACTGCATGCTCTTGCGCATGGCACGGCGGAAGGAGACGCGGGAGGACAGCTGCTCGGCGACGGCCTGGGCCACCAGCTGAGCGTCCGTCTCCGGGTTCTTGACCTCGAGGATGTTCAGCTGGACCTGCTTGCCGGTCAGCTTCTCCAGGTCACCACGGATGCGGTCGGCCTCGGCGCCGCGGCGGCCGATGACGATGCCCGGGCGCGCGGTGTGGATGTCCACACGCACACGGTCACGGGTGCGCTCGATCTCCACCTTCGAGATGCCGGCGCGCTCCATGCCGGACGTCATCATCCGACGGATGGCGACGTCTTCCTTGACGTAGTCCTTGTACAGCTTGTCGGCGTACCACCGGGACTTGAAGTCCGTGGTGATGCCGAGCCGGAACCCGTGCGGGTTAACCTTCTGGCCCATTACCGGGTTCCTTCCTTGCTGCTGACGACCACGGTGATGTGGCTGGTCCGCTTGCGGATCCGGTAGGCGCGGCCCTGGGCACGCGGACGGAACCGCTTCAGGGTCGGACCCTCGTCGACGTATGCCTCGGAGATGACGAGGCTGCCGGCGTCGGTGTGGTCGTAGTTGTGTGCGGCGTTGGCAATGGCGCTGTCAAGCACCTTGCCGACCGGCACGCTCGCGGCCTGCGGGGCGAAACGCAGGACCGCCTGAGCCTCCGTGGCGTCCATGCCACGGATGAGGTCCACCACGCGGCGGGCCTTCATGGGCGTGACGCGGATGTACCGCGCCTGGGCCCTGGCTTCCATGGTTGTCCCTTCAGTGTTTGTCATGGTCGTTCACCCCGCGCTAGCGGCGCTTCGACTTCCGGTCGTCCTTGACGTGACCCCGGAAGGTGCGCGTCGGCGAGAACTCGCCGAGCTTGTGGCCGACCATCGACTCGGTGACAAACACCGGGATGTGGGTCTTGCCGTTGTGCACCGCGATCGTGTGGCCGAGCATGGCCGGGACGATCATCGAGCGGCGGGACCAGGTCTTGATGACGTTCTTGGAACCGGCTTCGTTCTGTACGTCCACCTTCTTGATGAGGTGTCCGTCGACGAAGGGTCCCTTCTTGAGACTGCGCGGCATCTAAACCCGCTCCTAGCGCTTCTTGTTCGTCTTGCGGCGGCGGACGATGTACTTGCTCGAAGCCTTCTTCGGCGAACGAGTACGACCCTCCTTCTGACCCCACGGGGAGACCGGGTGGCGACCACCGGAGGTCTTGCCCTCACCACCACCGTGCGGGTGGTCGACCGGGTTCATCGCGACACCACGGACGGACGGGCGAACGCCAAGCCAGCGCTTGCGGCCGGCCTTGCCCCAGTTGATGTTGCTCTGCTCGGCGTTGCCGACCTCGCCGACCGTGGCGCGGCAGCGCTGGTCGACCAGGCGGATCTCACCGGAAGGCATACGAAGGTGGGCCATCGTGCCCTCCTTCGCGAGCAGCTGCACGGAGGCACCGGCGGAGCGGGCGAACTTGGCGCCGCCACCGGGACGGAGCTCGATCGCGTGGATCGTGGTACCGACCGGGATGTTGCGGAGCGCCAGGTTGTTGCCCGGCTTGATGTCGGCCCCGGGACCGTTCTCGACACGGTCACCCTGCTGCAGGTTGCGCGGGGCGAGGATGTAGCGCTTCTCGCCGTCCGCGTAGTGCAGCAGCGCGATGCGCGCGGTGCGGTTGGGGTCGTACTCGATGTGCGCGACCTTCGCCGGCACGCCGTCCTTGTCATGGCGACGGAAGTCGATGACGCGGTAGGCGCGCTTGTGTCCGCCACCCTGGTGGCGAACGGTCACACGACCGGAATTGTTACGGCCGCCCTTGCTGTGCAGCGGGCGGACCAGCGACTTCTCCGGCGTGGACCGCGTGACCTCGACGAAGTCGGCGACGCTGGAGCCACGGCGGCCCGGCGTAGTCGGCTTGTACTTGCGGATTCCCATTTCTCAGTCCTCGTCCGATATCGGACGATCCGACCCGCTTACGCGGCCGGACCGCCGAAGATGTCGATACGGTCGCCCTCAGCGAGGGTCACGATCGCGCGCTTGCTGCCCGCGCGCTGACCGAAACCGGTCTTGGTGCGCTTGCGCTTGCCCTGGCGGTTGATCGTGTTGACCCCGGTGACCTTGACCGAGAAGACCGCCTGGACGGCCTGCTTGATCTGGGTCTTGTTGGCGCCCGGGGCCACGATGAAGGTGTACTTGCCCTCGTCGAGGAGCGCGTAGCTCTTCTCCGAGACGACCGGCTTCAGCAGCACGTCACGGGGATCCGTGAACGACTTGCTGATCGGCGTCTCGACGGTGTTCTTGCCCTCGGTCTCGTGGCGCTTCGCCTTGGCGATGCGCGCGACCTTCTTGGCCTTGGCGGCCTTCGAGGCGATGCTCGGGTGACGCGTAGCCATCAGGCTTCGCTCCCTTCGGTGTCAGCGGCCTGGGGGCCAGACACGAAGGACTCGAAAGCGGCCTGGGTGAAGACCACGTCGTCCGAGACGAGAACGTCGTACGTGTTCAGCTGGCCCGGCTCCAGGATGTGGACCTGGGGCAGGTTGCGCGCGGAAAGCAGCGCGGCCTCGTCGGAGCGCTCGATGACCAGGAGCACGTTCTTGCGCTCGCTGACCTTGCCGAGGAAACTCCTGGCGGCCTTGGTGGAGGGGGTCTCGCCCTCGATCACGCCGGTGATGACGTGGATGCGAGCGTTGCGGGCCCGGTCGGTGAGGGCGTGGCGCAGGGCCGCGGCCTTCATCTTCTTCGGGGTCCGCTGCGAGTAGTCACGCGGCGTGGGGCCGTGGACGACGCCACCGCCGGCGAACTGCGGGGCGCGGGTCGAACCCTGACGGGCGCGGCCGGTGCCCTTCTGGCGGTACGGCTTCTTACCGCCACCGCGGACCTCGCCACGACGCTTGACCTTGTGCGTGCCCTGACGGGCGGCGGCCAGCTGTGCGACGACGACCTGGTGAAGCAGCGGGATGCTGATCTTCTCTACGTCGAAGATCTCGGCCGGGAGCTCTACGGTCCCGGCGGTGTCGCCGGAGGGCGACTGAATGTCAATGGTGCTCATAGTCCTCAGGCCCCCTTGGCCGCGGTACGGACCAGGACGAGGCCGCCGTTCGGACCCGGGATGGCTCCCTTGATGAGGAGCAGTCCCTTCTCCGCGTCAACAGCGTGAACGGTCAGGTTCTGGGTGGTGACCCGCTCGTTGCCCATGCGGCCCGCCATGCGGACGCCCTTGAACACACGGCCCGGGGTGGCACAGCCACCGATGGAGCCGGGAGAGCGGTGCTTGCGCTGGACACCGTGGCCGGCGCCGAGGCCCCGGAAGTTGTGGCGCTTCATGACACCGGCGAAGCCCTTGCCCTTGCTCTTGCCGGTCACGTCGACCTTGACGCCGGCCTCGAACACCTCAGCGGTGATCTCCTGGCCGAGCGTGTACTCGGAGGCGTCCGCGGTGCGGATCTCGACGAGGTGGCGACGCGGCGTGACATCGGCCTTGGCGAAGTGACCCTTGAGGGGCTTGTTCACCTTGCGCGGGTCGATCTCGCCGAAGGCGATCTGGACCGACTCGTAGCCGTCACTGTCGTTCGTACGGACCTGGGTCACGACGTTGGGGCCGGCCTTGACCACGGTCACGGGAACAACACGGTTGTTCTCGTCCCAAACCTGCGTCATGCCGAGCTTCTCGCCCAGGATGCCCTTGATCTGCTTTGCCATCTTCAGCTCACCGACCCCTAGAGCTTGATCTCGATGTCGACACCGGCCGGGAGGTCGAGTCGCATCAGAGAGTCAACGGTCTTGGGGGTGGGGTCGAGGATGTCGATCAGGCGCTTGTGCGTGCGCATCTCGAAGTGCTCGCGAGAGTCCTTGTACTTGTGCGGCGACTTGATGACGCAGTACACGTTCTTCTCAGTGGGCAGCGGCACCGGGCCCGCGACCGACGCACCAGTGCGGGTCACCGTCTCGACGATCTTCTTCGCCGAGCTGTCGATGACCTCGTGGTCGTAGGCCTTGAGCCGGATGCGGATCTTCTGTCCCGCCATGGCTACTCAGTAGTCCTGTCTCTAGTAACGCTCTGCACCCCGGTACGCCCTTCTGCTCTCCACGATTCCTCCGACCCACGCGGTCGGGTGTGTCGCGCTCTCACCGACACAGAAGTCCCATATACGGAACTTCCCAGCTGGGAAAGCACGGCCCTTCCGGAACCGCAGGCCGAGGGCGAAGAAGCCCACCGGGTGCCTGGTCGGCGCCGCACTGACACTTCCCGAAAGATTCCCGTACGTCCGTCCCAGCGCTGCCGTTAAGACAGTTGGGACGACGAGTACCGTGGGACTCGCTTCCGGTCCTCCCGACGGGAGGCGCGCAGCATCAACACTCGACCGAGCAACTCGGACAGTCTGCCATATGGGGCAGGGGGCTGGCCAATCGGGGCGTAGAGATTACCCCTGGAGTGACGCAGGTCAAACACGCGCGCCCGGCACGCGACTCGCCCAGCCCCCATCGCCGTTCACCTCTGTGAATGAGAATCAAGTACACATCCATTGACGCGTCCACAGCAAGCGCTTACGGTCCCTCACGAGAACGCGGGAAAGCGCTTTCCCTTGCACGGCACCCCTGGTCATGGGACGACCCTGGAGGCAGAACGATGCAAGTGAGACCAGTCATGGCGTGTGTCGGCCTGGTGGCCGGCACACTCGTAGCACTCTCCGGCACCCCGGCGCAGGCCGCGAACGCCACCCAGTACGTGTCACCGACCGGTACCGCGAGCGCGGCCGGCACCCTCTCCGCCCCCACCACCCTCGCCACGGCGATCAGCCGCATCGAGTCCGGCGGCACGATCTATGTGCGCGGCGGGACGTACAACTACTCGTCGACCGTCACCGTCCCCGTGGGCAGCGACGGCACGTCGAGCGCGCGGACCACCCTGACCGCCTACTCCGGCGAGACCCCGGTCCTCAACTTCTCGGCGCAGAGCGAGAGTTCGTCGAACCGCGGGCTCCAGCTGAACGCCAACTACTGGCACCTCTACGGCCTCACCGTGGAGCACGCCGGCGACAACGGGATCTACGTCGGCGGCAGCAACAACGTCGTCGAGCGCGCGGTGACGGCGTACAACCGCGACACGGGTCTGCAGCTGGGCCGCATCTCCTCCAGCACGCCGAGCTCCCAGTGGCCCTCGAACAACCTGATCGTGAGCTCGGAGTCGCACGACAACGAGGACTCCGGCGGCGAGAACGCCGACGGCTTCGCGGCGAAGCTCACCACCGGCACCGGGAACGTCTTCCGCTACGACGTCTCCCACAACAACATCGACGACGGCTGGGACCTCTACACCAAGACCGACACCGGCGCCATCGGCCCGGTGACCATCGAGTACTCCCTCTCCTACGGCAACGGCACCCTCACCGACGGCACCCAGAACGCGAACGGCGACCGCAACGGCTACAAGCTCGGCGGTGACGACATCGCCGTCAACCACGTCGTCCGGCACGACATCGCCTACGGCAACGGCCATCACGGGTTCACCTACAACAGCAACCCGGGCACGATGACGATCTCGAACAACGTCGGCATCGACAACGCGGAGCGCAACTTCTCGTTCGACACGGGTACGTCGGTGTTCCGCACGAACACGTCGTGCCGGTTCGCGGTCAGCGGCTCGAACGACAAGACCGTCGGGGACGCGGACAGTTCGAACCAGTTCTGGACGGGGACGAACGGTGCACGCTGCGGGCCCTACTCAGGGAGCCTGGGCTGGTCCTTCACCTCGGGCGGCAACCTCGCGGTGACGTTCGGCGGCAAGGTGGTGAACCCGTAGGGACGGCCCCCTCCGACTGACTGCCTGCCTGGACCGGCCGACTTGGTACTACTCGGCGGCGTACGCCACGAAGTCGGTCCAGGCGGTGGGGGCGAGGGTGAGGCGGGGGCCCTGGGTGTTCTTGGAGTCGCGGACGTGGATGGTGTGCGGGGTGGTGGCTATCTCGACGCAGTCGTTGCCGTTGCTGCTGTCGCTGTAGCTGCTCTTGAACCACAGCAACTCAGAAGGCTCGCGGATCATGTTTCTCCCAGCACTTGCTCGATAAAGGCCAGCGACTCCTCTGGCGTGAGAGCCTGGGCCCGGATGATGCCATACCGCAGTTCAAGGACCCGTAGCTGCCTCGGGTTGTCGACCGGTCGGCCCCCGAAATCGTCGTCCATACGCCCTGCCCCCGAACCGTCGGCGAACTTCAGCACCTGGATCCGTCCGCCCGTTCCAGGATGGTTTGCGCGGGCCGTTGGCATCACTTGGAGTTCTACGTAAGGCAACTGAGCCACCTCCAGCATGTGCTCAAGCTGTCGGCGCAGCACCATTGTGCCTCCGACCGGGCGGCGCAGGGTCACCTCTTCCTGCACGAAGCTCAGTTCAGGCGCGGGCTCGCGCTCGAAGATGGACTTGCGCGCCATACGTCCTGCCAGCATGCGTTCCAGCTCGCCTTGCGAGTACGTCGGCCGCCACGTCCCCAGCAGCGCCCGCGCATACTCCGGTGTCTGCAACAACCCATGAATGTTGTGGTTGCTGTACAGCTGAAGCTCGACCGCCATGTCCTCCTTCTTCTTCAGATCCCGCACCTTCTTCGGATACAGGGCCTTCTCCACGTCCTCCTGGAACGCCCGCAGATGCCCACCCGCGTTCAGGACATCGTCGGCACGGTCCAGGAATTCCACCCGAGGAATCCGCGCCCCGCGCTCGATCTTGCGGATCATGTCCTCGCCGTACCCCATGACTTTGGCGAAGTCGGCCACCCGCATCCCGGCCTGCTCCCGGCAGAACCTGACGAGTCGCCCCACGGCCTCCACCAACGGCGCGCTCTCGTCCCCGGGTTCGAGGTCCCAGCCGGCCTCGTCCACACCCTCGTTCTCGTTGCTCACGCTTTCGTCATTCATGGCCACCCACCTCCAACGCGCACCGGTACCCGTACGTCGTCGGAGACAGCCGAGACAACGCGAGACAACGACGGGACAGGGCGGATACGTACAGGCGTCATCGCACGTCAAGGCAAACACGTTCGGCCACGCTGAGTGACATGAATCAAGGAACCGCCGAGCCCGCGGTCCAACTCGCCAACCCCATCCCCAACTTCAGCGCACTCCTGCCACCCACACCCCGCGGAGCCCGCCAGGCCCGCCTGCTCGCGGTACAGCAACTCCGGGATTGGGACCTCCCGTTGGATCCGGCGGAGCACGTCGTTGCCGAACTGGCGGCCAACGCGGCCACGCACGGCCGCGTACCAGGCCGGGACTTCAGACTGACCCTCTACGTCGTCGGCGGCACCCTGCGCATCGAGGTCACCGACACCTGCGGCGACCGCCCGCCCCGTCCCCAACACCCAGCCACCGACGCCGAGTCCGGCCGGGGACTCCTCCTCGTCGAGGCGCTCGCCGACCGCTGGGGCGTAGCTCGGGGACCGAACCCACGCAAGACGATCTGGGCGGAACTGGACCTCACACCGGAACCGGAGCACGGGTCCTCGTGCTCCGGTGCGAGGGGCGCTCTTTCCCAAGAACCACGACGGTGAAAGGACCCTCACCAAGCCCCACCCCACCCTCCCGGCAGCACAGCCCGCCGATCACCCATGTGGGTGAACATCGCCAACTGGGCTGGATTCCGGACGGGTTGCGTGATCTACGCTCAGGCCAACACAACCGCAGACATACGACGGCCCTCGCCGGGACTGGCATCCCAAGGCGAGGGCCTGACCACCAAGGAAGAGATACAGCTTCCCGATGGATACACACGACATTACCGCGCCCCCGCACGCCCAGTCCCGGCACACCGCCGACAAACACCCGAACCAGCGGCACGGTGCGCACAGCGGGCTCACGCACGACAACTCCCGCCACACCACCCGCTTCACGGTGATCGGCAACCACCTCGCCCAGCACCCGCAACTGTCGGCTCTCGCGATCGGACTCGGCGTCCACATCCAGTCCCTCCCCAAGGGCGCCCGCGCCGACATCAAGACCCTCGCCGCCCGCTTCCCCGAGGGCACGACCCGAATCGCCGCCGCGCTACGGGAGTTGGAGACCCACGGCTACCTCCGCCGCGAACGCCACCGCATCCCCGACGGCCGCATCATCACCCGCACGATCTCCTGCAACCAGCCCGGCAGCCACCGTAGAGACACCCACACACCGCCGACGCCGAAGAAGGGCACACCCCGCAGGGCGCTGCCGCCCGTACCGCGCCCGGCCTACCCCTCCCCCGCCCTCATCCAGCGGGCCACGGACCTCCTCACGGACCTCCGCCGCCACGACCCCCGCCTGATCCTCTCGACCTGCGACACGACCCACCTCGCCCCCGGGGTCGCGGCCTGGCTGGAACGAGACGTCACCCCCAGCGTCGTACGCCACGCCCTGACGACCGACCTGCCGCCCGAAGGACTACGACGGCCCGCAGCCCTCCTGGCCCACCGTCTGACGGCCCAACTGCCGCCCCCGCCAGCGTTCCGCGCCCCGGCACCACCACCGGCAGTCCGATACCCACTCCAGAACTGCGAAGGCTGCGACCACGCCTTCCGCGCGCCCGAACCCGGTCGCTGCCGCGACTGCCGATCCGATCTCTGATCGCCGAGTGGACGATCTCGACGGTGGGCCTGCCGCGCTACCCGGATCAGGGCTCCGCGAAACAGCACTGACCGCTCACCGGCACAAACAACCCCGATCCGGCCATAGGGGTACCGATCAGCAACGGCGCAGCGTAAGACTCCCGGCACACGCCTTAGATGCGTATGCAACGGGGGAAAAAAGTGACTGACCTGTTCCGTTTTGTTGCGCTGCGCGCGCCCGCGCGCACCGCACCGACACATTCCATAGATCTGCAGTCGTCCAGCGCGTTCCAGAAGGCGCTGGCCTCAGCCCGTCAGAGCGAGAGTCCGGTCGACGCCGCGCAGACGGTCGCCGGGCGGTACCTGATCGGCGACTACGGCCCGGGGTTCATCAAGGAGAGCGACGCGATCCCGGACCAGGGCGCCTACGACAAACTGGCAGCGACCGCCGCGACGGCTCAGCACGCCGCGGACCTGACCGCCGTGATCAAGTCGGGGTTCGGGAAGACGCCGCAGGTCCTGGTCGCCGACGCGGGTTTCAAGCTCTTCGTGCAGAACGTGCACGACACGATCGTCGCCCTCTTCCTGCTGCCGGCCACGCGTTCGCACCCGATCAGCGATCTCGCCCAGCTCACCCGCTTGACGGGGCTGATCACGCGCGTGGCGGCAGCCGACACCTCCCTGGAGACCGCCGGTGAGATCCAGAGCGCGCTGAGCCAATCGCTGGTGCTGCCGACCGCGGTGTTCCCGTTGCGGAGCGGTCTGCCGCAGCCGGTCGGCGTCGGAGACCTGCTCGTCGTCAAGCAGCAGCTCACCCGGTACGAGCCCGGGGACGTCGCCAACATCGAGAACATTCTCAAGGGCGAGAAGCGGGAGAAGCTCAAGCACCACAACCTGACCCTCGACACGACCGTGGTGACGGAGACCTCGAAGACGACGGAGACGACGACCTCGCTCGACGTGACCGAGCGGTTCGACTTCAAGAACGAGGTGCAGAACACCGTCAGCGAGGATCTGTCGATCAACGGTGGCGTGAACGTCTCCGCGAAGTACGGCGCCGTGGAGATCAACGCGAACGCCAGCGTGGCCTACAAGCTGTCGAAGGAGGAGTCCACCAAGGTCGCGACCGATCACGCGCGGGACGTGACGAACCGGGCGGCGACGAAGGTCACCGAGACGGTGCGGCGGCAGGAGACGACCCGCACCATCGAGGTGCTCAAGGACCGGGAACTCCACTCGTTCGAGAACACCGGCCCGGGCAACGCGAACGTGAGCGGCGTCTACCAGTGGGTGAACAAGGTCTACGAGGCGCAGACCTTCAACTACGGCAGCCGCCTGATGTTCGACCTCACGGTCCCGGAACCGGCGGCCTTCATCGTCGACGCCACCACCGTGAAGGGCGTCCAGGCGACGATCACACCGCCCGAGCCCTTCGTCGTCGTCAACGACAGCGCGAACACACCGCCCTGGCGCGCGGTCCGGCCCGGTGATCTCGGCCCGGACGGGCTCCTCAAGTCCACGGTCGTCTCCCGGCCGCTCACACCGGCCGACGTGTCCTCGGAGCTCAACTCGGCCACGTACTACGGCACGTTCATGGGCAAGTACGGCGCCCTCGGGGTCAACGCGCCCCCGGAGCCCTTCACCACCGTCGCGAAGAGCCTCACCGGGAACAAGGACGACCACGACCACCTGGCGGTCGTGGACGACCTGACGATCCCGCAGGGGTACCAGGCGACGGCCATCACCGCCCAGGGCGCCTTCACCCTCTTCGAGGAGGAGGACGGCGACGAGCGGATGTGGGTGTTCGTCGGCAAACACCGCTTCGAGTGCAAGGGCGCCGGCACCCTGCCGCCCGGCGCCGCGCTGCTGCCCGACCCCGACAACACGCTGATCAACGAGCAGGGCAGCATACCGATCGCCGTGGAGACCCAGCAGGCACGGGACTTCGCGGTCACGGTCGAGGTGGCGTGCGCACGGACCGACACCGCGCTGGAGCAGTGGCGGCTCGACACGTACAACTCGCTGGTCAACGCCCACGAGAACCTGGTGAGCGTCTACCAGGACAAGGTGAAGGCCCAGGCGGTGCAGGCGGCCGGCACGGTGTCGCTCGGCCGCAATCCGGCGCAGAACAGGCTGATCGAGCGCGCGGAACTCAAGAAGGCGTGCATCGCCCTCCTCTCCGGCACCGATCTCTACGACGCGGACATCGACGACGTCAAGGTGAACACCACCGCGCCCGCCTTCCCGCGCCCGAACGTTCCGCCGCACTCGAACCAGAACGTCGTCGGCTCCGACCAGGAGGCGTTCATCCGCTTCTTCGAGCAGGCCTTCGAGTGGGAACACATGATGTACGTGTTCTACCCGTACTACTGGGCCCGCCGCGAGACGTGGTACGCCAACGCGCTCGCGGACGACCCCGACCCGCTGTTCGCCGAATTCCTCAAGGCGGGCGCCGCCCGGGTCGTCGTACCGGTCCGCCCTCAACTCGAAGGCGACGTACGGTACTTCCTCATGATCGGGCAGATCTGGAGCGGCGGTGCCGTGCCGGGCATCACCGACACCGACTACCTCCCGATCACCGAGGAGATCCGCGCCCGCGACGACGCGCCCGGCGACGAGGTGCCGCAGGGCGATCCCTGGGAGGTCTCGCTGCCGACCACCCTCGTCAGGCTCAGGGCGGACGAGACGCTGCCGGAGTGGCGCAAGTTCCAGGTCGACGGCCGTGACTTCTGGGTGCCCGGCCGCATCGTGGCCGGCAAGTGGACCCCCGACTTCGGGAAGCTCGACAGCCACGGCAACTGGACCCCTCAGTGAAGGGCCGGTGACCCTTCATGACCGCGAACAGCTATGTCTTCTTCGGCTCGGAGCCGCAGTTCGTCCTCATCGTGGCGGGGATCCACGAGAGCGAGCAGGGCGGCATCGAGGTGGCGCACTGGATCCGGACCAAGCTGGCGGCCCGGAAGAAGCCGACCCGCTTCGGGGCGGTCGTCATCCCCGACGTCTTTCCCGAACGGGGGCTCCTTGCCCGCGCCGACGAGTGGAAGCGCGGAGACACGGACAACACCTGGCGGGAAATCCCGCGCCCCGGCGGTGCGGACTTTCACCCCGCCCGCCATTTCCCCCCGCCGGGAGAGCCGTTGAGCGTCCTGAAGAAAGGGCTGCTGATCGGCCGGGACGGCACTGAGTTGCGGGAAGCCAAACGGACGCTGCCCCAGTTGCCGGAGATCCGGTACGTCATCCAGTTCGTCGAGCAGTTCCGGCCGATCAGAATCGTCAGCGTCCACGGCACCCATCCGGTGACCAGGGACCAGCTGCCGGGCAGAAAGGCCCAGACCGGCATGAGCGACGACGACATCAAGAACTGGGACGGCGTCTCCGCCATCAAGGGGGTGAACTTCCCGGGCATCTTCGTCGACCCGAGATACCAACTCGGCAAGGACTGCCCGAAGTTCGACCTGGAGATCTGCAAGTTCGACCCCCTCCTGGACCCTGCCTTCCCGGTGCAGAGCGCGGGAAAGGACGGCAAGGGGACGGACCGACGCTTCGACTCGGCACGCACCCAGGAAGGCAGGGCGGACGACGCTCTCGCCCTCAAGGCCGCACAGGCCATCGCCAAGCTGGACCCGACGCTCGTACGCGGCAATCACGTGGCCGAGGCCGTTCCCGTCGTCCACTACGCCAAGGCGAGCACTACGCCCGAGGCCTTCTCCCTCGGCGACTGGGGACCCGTCGAAGTCCCCTCCTCGAAGGGCCTCGGCGCGCGTCCCGGCGCCCCCGTGTTCACCGTCGAGGTCGACGACATCCAGGAGAGCTGGGCCTTCCTCGACGGGGTCCAGATGATGTCCGAGAAGGGAGAAGCCCTGCTGCAGACCCCGTCGCCGGAGCTACGGGTGGCCAAGAACCCCGGGCGGAAGATCCTGCCGGCGAAGTTCAACAAGACACGGTCCGAGCAGCTGCAGGCGTACGCCCAGGGGATCATCGACACCATCCTGGAGGTGCCCTGACGGCCGACATCCCGACCACGCCGCGGGCACAGTAGTCGTGGCCCTGGCTGGGGGGACCGTACCTGCCTCCGCAGCCCGGGCCGCCGCATTCTTCATGCTTCGAGTTCATGACGGGCTCGCAGACAGCGGGACTCTGTCACCTGCACCCCAAGGTCTTGAGGGTCGCCGGGAAGTAGGCCCGCATGAACTTCTCGATGTCCTTGCGGTGGGTCTGGTCCATGAGGCTGATTTGGGGGACTTGGAGGGTGAGGGTGAAGTAGTCGCCGCCCTTGGTTTTACAGGGAGTGGTCGAGATGGCTCCGTCGGTGCCGACGATCGTCTTGTAGGTGAAGTTGATGGCGTGGGGATCCGTCACGTGCGAGACCGACCCGGTGCCCTCTGCCAGGTACATCAAGTCAGTCGGGTTCGGGTCCCACGAGAAGCCGAGATCAAGGACCGGGTCAGGGCCGGACAGCAAGACGCAGGGGGCTGTGATCGCTTCGGAACGATCCACACGGTTGTACTCGTGCAGGTCCGCGTCGGATGTCACCAAAGGACGACTCACCGAGGGATCGATATGGGTACCGCAAATGGCTTTCGGGATCTGGTGGTCGGCCGGGTCGTCGCAAGACACCACGAAGACCGAGACAGCAAGTACGGACAAGCCTAGGAGAACGGCGCGCATACATGAGTTCACTTGGGCTGATCCCCAGACACACCTTTGGCGTTCGTGATCCCGTCGGTCGCGGATCGACGAATTTCCTGCTGCGGGTTGAAGTAGAGACTGTCAACGACTCGATGCGTCTTGCTCCACTCCTCTGAGAGACCCATGAGCTGTCCGTTCCTCCTGTAGTAGACCTTTACATTCTCTTCGGTCTGCTTGTCATCGAGCCTCTTTTGCTCATCAGCCAGCCACTGCTCCGTCACATAGTCGAACCCAGTCTGCACATCGCCACTAACCACAGGGATATAGCTAATCGCTTTGTCAAAAAACGGCTTGGTCTCGAACTCCGCGACCTTCGGTTCCCCCGCAGCCTGGACCCGGGCCTCCTCCAGGAAGCCAACCGTGCGGCCGGCCGCGCTGAGGGAGTCGGCCGAGTTCGAGTGGTCGTGGTGAATGGCTGACACCATGGCCTGGTTCATCCCGCCGTTCAGTGTGCCGTACGCCCCCTCATCCTTGGACACCTGCTTCGCGACCTCGAAAAGCCGGTGCTGATCCAGGGGGGATTTGCTGACGTCGACCTCACCCATGGCCGCATGCACCGTATCCCCATGATTGATGAGCACGTTGGCCATCGGCCTCCGCAATGACGGCGGAAACTTATCCCCACTGTCGGACAAATAATTCAACGCCGACTTGAACACCGCATCGTTCGTCGCCCGATCCCCCACACGAACCCCATCCGAATCCGCAGGATCGATCCCCGTAGCCCCCGCCTGCAACGCCGCCCCGAACCCAGCCCGATCGTCACCGTCCAACCGGGACACATAATGGCCCCCTTTCGAAGCCCCCTCGTCGTTCAGGGTGACATTCCAGTCGCGGTCCTTCATGAGGTATTTCATGTGGGCGTCGGAATGAAGGTAACGCGCCGCCTCCGCCGGGTCGCGGCTCATGATGCCGAGCATGCCGTCGACGGGGTCGTTGGCGAACCAACCGCCACGCGAACCGGCGCAAGTACCCTTCACCTGCCAGATCCCGGGGTGTTTCTTCTCCGCCGCGATCATGTCGCCGGTGAGGTCCTCGACCATCCCCGGGGCGTAGCCGTGGCCCTTCCGCATCAGTGTGACCAGTGATTGGTAGCCGACGGCCTTGTCCAGGTGGAGGCCCTGGGCGTCCGTGGCGTAGTGCGCAAGGCCGGCGTGCCGCATCTCGGTGCGCCACTTCCCGTACCACTTAGACTTCGTGTCCTTCGTCGCCGTAGCGAGGGTGTTCGCCAGGCCCGTCTCGATCGCCGAGTACGCCCCCGCACCCGCGCCGCCCTGAACGTGGATACGGTCGTTCAGCTCGTTCGTGAGCTTGATCGTGCCGGTGGACCCGAGGTCGTCCAGGACCATCCGCGAGAACCCCTCGTCCTCGCTGTTGTCGCGGAACGACCGTTCCAGTTCGGCGAGTTGAGTGCTCGTCAACTCACCGCCCCTGCCCAGCTTTTGCAGGTACCCCTCCGTCTCCTCGGCCTCGTACGCTTCGACGTCACCCATCGCCCTGCCGTTGAACCCCAGCCCGCCCGCGAGCAGTTCGGAGTCGACCACAACCCGCGCCAGCGCGACCCGGACGCCCGTGTCCGCGTCCGTCACATCACGTACCGCCTTGGTGATGCGGTCCTGCCACTGCTGCGCGGTATGCGGATCGGCGGGGGTGTCCGGCTGGTCGGGGCCGGGGCTCACCACTCCATGCTCAGAGACCCGCATGCCCGCCCGGATTGCGTCCCAGCGCGCCGTCTCCACCCGGCCCCGTAGCTCCACGAACCGCTCGTACGCGTCCCGCAGCAGCGACGCGATCGCCTTGGCCTCCGTCTGCGCGTACCCGAACTCCTTGAGCGTGGTGTCGAAGCGGGCGTTCGCCGCGTCGGCGCTGAGCCCCGTCCACGACGTGCCCATGGAGATGCCGTGCACATCCCGCCGGTACGCCGTCTCCTGCTTCTCGAACTCGCCCGCCATGCCGTCCCAGCGCTCGGCCGCCGTGGTCAGCGCGGCCAGGTCGGTGGTCATGATCTCGTGATACGTCGGCATGCGCCCAGTCGCCCCAATAGCTCCGATGACCTCAACACGTATCCGGCCGGCCTCAGTACGTGTCCAGCGAGGACTGCTGTCGCAACGTCGACCCCACCGCCAGATCCGTACTCGTCAGCACCGCGTTCCCGCTCCGCAGCGCGTCCTTCTCCGCGCCGAGCCGGTCCATCAGGTTCTTCACCTGGTCCGCCCACGCCCCGTGCGCCTTCTTCAGGGCCGCCGACGCCACCCAGCCGTCCCCGTCCTTCGCGGCGAACTCCCGTACAGCGGCACCGTTTTCGTCGTCCGCCCACCGCCCCGCCGCACACGTGCCGGGCTCGATGTGGTCCTCGATCGCCCTTGCCGCCGCCTGCTTCTCCCCCGGCGACGAAGCCAGGTCCCTCCCCCGCGCCGAAACCCCCGGCACATTCGGCACCCCCGAAATGTCCAACACACCCGGCACGCCACCCGAAACGCCCACCCGTCACCCTCCGCGCACAACCACGGGCTACACCCGCCGGCTCTCCAACGGCCCCAGGTACAGCGCCGGCAGACCCCCCGTGTCGATCACGAGCCGCTGCAGCACCACCGTCGGGTCCACCATCCAGAACTTCAACCGGTGGACCCCCGCCTTCGTCACGGAGTGTTTCGTCGCGGTCGCGTTGACGTTGTCGGAGGTGTTGCGGGCCCACACCGCGTTCAACAGCCCGTCATCAGCACCGACGTTGATGTCTACGGTCTCGATCGGCCCGTCGTCCAGGGAGACGCCGTAGCGCAGACCGCCCGTCGGCAACACAGGGTTACGAGGGGACAGATACGCCCACACCGTCACCTCACCCGCCGCCAACAAGCTCACCTCGTACTCCAGCCGCGGCGAACCCGCCCCACCCGGCGTCTGCCTGGGCAGCGTCACGGGCCACGGCGTCACCCCCGCCCCCGTCCGGCCGATGCCGTCGATACGCCGCCACCCGCCGACCGCCCGGTCGTAGTGCTCCGCATCGATCGCCACATAGCCGCCCGCCTCCACGAACCCCCGCAGCCCCCGGGCCGACGGCTTCTCGGCGACGCAGGTGACAGGCACCGACACCCCCGCACCCGTCACCGTCAACACCCCCTCCGCACGTCCGACCGGCACCCGCGCCCAGTCCACCGCCACCTCGACCCGCACCTGCCGCTCCACCCGCCCCCGCGCCCGCTCCACCGCCAACCACGGCACCGACGACGTATCGATCCGGTAGTCGAAGGCCGTACGCCCCCGGTTGAACACCTCGACAAACTGCTGCGGCCTCGTCTGATACGGACTGAACACAGGCAGTACGGCCGCCACCCCCGACGCACCCCCCGGCCACCACACCCCCGTCTCCGAACCATCCACCGCCACCCCCAACTCCGCCCCCACCGCCCCCTCCCCCACCTCAATCCGCCGCACCGCCGGAAACAGCACATCCGGCAACGCCACGTTGTCCCGCTCCGGCTGCTGCCACCCGGCATTGGGCCCGTACCGCTCCACATCCCCGTAGTCGATGTGCGGCTGTGTCTGGAAGCCGCGCCATTTCCCGCCCGCCACCGCCGAGTTGAAGTGGTCGGCCAGGGCGAAGTCCCGCACGAGGGCCGCCTCCGCCGCGTCCGCCAGGGAGTTCGTCGCGGCCCGGCCCTGCGCCGCGTAGAGCAGGTTCGTGAACTCGGCCGACCGCAGCTCATACAGGTTGGCGGTCGCCAGCACCTCGTACCCGACTAGTTCGAACCACGCGTCCCGCACCCCGCCACCCGGCAACCGCCGGCCGATCCGCTCGGCCCGTCGCCCCAGCTCCCGCCACTCCTCCGTGACCCGCTCCAACTCCCGGTGCCCGAAGGCGAACGGCGTCCGCTGGTCGTCGTAGACCACCTGGCCGTCGACGAGGGTGATCCGCCGGTTCAGCAGTTCCGGCTTGCGGCGCGCCTGCAACTGCCCGTACTCCGCCAGGACTTCGGAAATCGGGACAGCCTCCGCCGCCCCGAAGTTCTGCCGCGCGTACCGCCCTTCCCACTCCCCGAGCCGTGCGAGGTCCCAACCCTCCGGATTCCAGGCGTAGTTGAGGAAGAACTCGGTCGGCAGCTCGTTCCCCTTCAGGTCGCCCACATTCGCGACCCACAACCCACGATTCCCGTACGCGTGCGCCGCGTGCAGTTGCTCCCACACGTTCCGCAGGTTCGCCGTGTCCACCCACTTGTAGTTCCGCCCGGCGCCCACATAGTCGAAGTGGTAGTACAGCCCGTAACCACCAGCCCGGTGCTCCGCCGCGTCCGGATGCTTGCGGATGTTCCCCCAGTTGTCGTCCGTCAGTACGACCGTGACGTCGTCCGGCGCCCTCAACCCCCGGTCCCAGTACCGCTGGACCTCCTTGTACAGCGTCCACACCTGCGGGGTCTCCGCCGCCGGGCGGCCCGTCACCTCCTCGATGATCCGCCGTTGCGCCGCGATGATCTCCTGCATCAACTCGATGCCGTCGCCGTCCGGAAGGCTCGTGTCGCCGTTGCCGCGCATGCCGAGCGTGACGACGCCCTCGAAGCCCTGGTCGACCATGCGTTGCACTCCGGCCCGCCAATAGGCCTGGATTGCTTGGGAGTTGAGCCGGTACGACCACTCGCCCGTGCCGCCGTACGGATCGTGTCCCGGTGTCACGATCGTGCCGGACGAGTCGCGGACGGCGGCCACCGCGTGCCGGTTCCACTCCTCGATGCCGCGCATCATCGGCGCTTCATGCGACGTGCCCATGACAATCCCGTACTCCGACGCCCGCCGGTGATTCTGCGGGTCGTCCTCCGCGAACGCCCGGCCCCACACCGCCGGCCAGAGGTAGTTCCCCTTCAGCCGCAGCAGCACCTCGAAGACCCGGCCGTAGAAGTCCGCGGTGAACCCGCCCGGATACCCCGGCGCCTTGCCCGGCCCGAAGTACGCCGGCGCCCAGGTCCCCAGCGCCGGGTTCTCGTCGTTGATGAAGAAGCCCCGGTACTTCACCACCGGCGTCCCCTGCGAGTACCGCCCCGGCAGCACCCACACCTCGTCACGAGGCGTCGGCGGTACGTCGTCCCACCAGTGCCAGGGCGAGACCCCGATGCCGTACGACACGTCGTACGCACCGAAGATCGTGCCGCGCGGGTCGCTCCCCGCGACGACGAAGGCTCGGTCCACGCCCGGCATCGGACGCTCGACCACCGTCTGCAGCGAGGTCTCCCAGCTGCCACGGATCCCGGACACGTCCAGTTTTCCGGCGGCCACCAACCCGTCGATCAGCGCGCTGCGGCCGATCGTGCCGACCAGAACCGCCAAGCGGGCGGGCGCGCTTCCGGGGCGTACGCCGACGACCCGTTCGATGTCGGCCCGGAGGTCCCCTGCTACCCGTACGACTCCGGGGTGATCGTCGGGGTCCACCACGACCGGGGCGCCCACGAGGGGGAAGGCTCCCGCGCTCGGCGAGAAGGAGATGTACGCCCCCGCGTCCGTGGACCGCACCGCCGGCGACCCCGCCCGTGACGACAGCACCGGTACCGCGGCAAGTCCCGCTCCCAGAACGGCTCTTCGGCTCACATACTCGCCCATGACTCATCCCTCCCAAGCGAATTTGCTCAGTGGCATGACAAATGGTGGGACGAGCGACCGGAGGGGACAACGGGTCGTACGCGCCGAATAGTTTCGTAACAGCGGGCACGGCGAAGGGGCCCGTACGACCGAAGTCGTACGGGCCCCTCCGGAAACTGCTACCAGATCAGATCAGGACTACTTGTTGATCTTGATGACCTGGCCGGCGCCCACCGTGCGACCACCCTCACGGATGGCGAACTTCAGGCCCTCTTCCATGGCGACGGGCTGGATGAGCGTAACCGTCATCTCAGTGTTGTCGCCCGGCATGACCATCTCGGTGCCCTCGGGGAGGGTCACGACGCCGGTCACGTCCGTGGTGCGGAAGTAGAACTGGGGACGGTAGTTGTTGAAGAACGGCGTGTGACGGCCACCCTCGTCCTTGGACAGGATGTACGCCTGGGCCTCGAACTCCGTGTGCGGGGTGACCGAGCCGGGCTTGATGATGACCTGGCCGCGCTCGACGTCCTCGCGCTTGATGCCACGGAGGAGGAGACCGACGTTCTCACCGGCCTGGCCCTCGTCGAGCAGCTTGCGGAACATCTCGATGCCGGTGACCGTGGTGGTGGTCTTCTCCTGCTTGATGCCGATGATGTCAACGGTCTCGTTGACCTTCAGGACACCACGCTCGATACGGCCGGTGACGACCGTACCGCGACCGGTGATCGTGAAGACGTCCTCGACGGGCATGAGGAACGGCTTGTCGACGTCACGCTCGGGGGTCGGGATCGACTCGTCGACGGCGGCCATCAGGTCGAGGACCGTCTGGCCCCACTCCTTGTCGCCCTCGAGAGCCTTGAGCGCCGAGACCTTGACGACCGGCAGGTCGTCGCCCGGGAACTCGTACTCGGAGAGGAGCTCACGGACCTCGAGCTCGACGAGCTCCAGGATCTCCTCGTCGTCCACCATGTCGGCCTTGTTCAGGGCGACGACGATGTACGGAACGCCGACCTGGCGGGCCAGGAGCACGTGCTCCTTGGTCTGCGGCATCGGGCCGTCGGTGGCCGCGACCACGAGGATGGCGCCGTCCATCTGCGCCGCACCCGTGATCATGTTCTTGATGTAGTCCGCGTGACCGGGGCAGTCGACGTGGGCGTAGTGACGCGTCTCGGTCTGGTACTCGACGTGCGCGATCGAGATCGTGATACCGCGCTGGCGCTCCTCAGGAGCCTTGTCGATCTGGTCGAAGGCCGAGGCCTCGTTCAGGTCCGGGTACGCGTCGTGCAGCACCTTGGTAATGGCGGCCGTGAGGGTCGTCTTACCGTGGTCGATGTGACCGATGGTGCCGATGTTGACGTGCGGCTTAGTCCGCTCGAACTTTGCCTTCGCCACTGGGGTCCTCCTGCGGAGTGGTTCTGGTACGCCTTACTCATCGGCGCCAGGTGATCTTTGCTGGGATGCCGTCCGCCGGGGTCTGCCCTCCCGGGTGAGCCCCGGCGGTCGGTGTCAAGCCTAAAGCGTGCAAACGGTGTGTGTTACTCGCCCTTGGCCTTCGCGATGATCTCCTCGGCGACGTTCCGGGGAACCTCGGCGTAGGAGTCGAACTGCATCGAGTAGCTTGCGCGACCCGAGGTCTTGCTGCGGAGGTCGCCGACGTAGCCGAACATCTCCGAGAGCGGCACGAGGCCCCTCACGACGCGGGCACCGGCACGCTCCTCCATGGCCTGGATCTGGCCACGGCGGGAGTTGATGTCGCCGATGACGTCACCCATGTAGTCCTCGGGCGTGGTGACCTCGACGGCCATCATCGGCTCAAGGAGCACGGGGGACGCCTTGCGGGCGGCCTCCTTGAACGCCTGCGAACCGGCGATCTTGAACGCGAGCTCGGAGGAGTCGACCTCGTGGTAGGCACCGTCGAGCAGCGTGATGCGGACGCCCGTCATCTCGTACCCGGCGAGGATGCCGAACTGCATGGCCTCCTGCGCACCGGCGTCCACCGACGGGATGTACTCCCGCGGGATACGGCCACCGGTGACCTTGTTCACGAACTCGTACGCCGGACCGTCGGTCTCGGTGATCGGCTCGATCGCGATCTGCACCTTGGCGAACTGACCGGTACCACCGGTCTGCTTCTTGTGGGTGTAGTCCACGCGCTCGACGGCCTTACGGATCGTCTCACGGTAGGCGACCTGCGGCTTGCCGACGTTGGCCTCGACCTTGAACTCACGGCGCATACGGTCGACCAGCACCTCGAGGTGCAGCTCGCCCATACCGCCGATGATCGTCTGGCCGGTCTCCTCGTCCGAGTGGACCTGGAAGGAGGGGTCCTCCTCCGCGAGACGCTGGATGGCGACACCCAGCTTCTCCTGGTCGCCCTTGGACTTGGGCTCGATCGCGACCTGGATGACCGGCGCCGGGAAGTCCATGGACTCCAGGATCACCGGGTTCTTGTCGTCGGACAGCGTCTCACCGGTGGTGGTCTGCTTCAGGCCCATGACGGCGACGATGTCGCCGGCGCCCACCGACTCGATCTCCTCACGCTTGTTCGCGTGCATGCGGTAGATCTTGCCGATGCGCTCCTTCTTGCCCTTGACCGAGTTCAGCACTGCCGAACCCGCCTCCAGGCGGCCCGAGTAGACCCGGACGAAGGTGAGCTTGCCCAGGTGCGGGTCGCTCATGATCTTGAACGCGAGCGCGGACAGCGGCTCGTCCACGGACGGCTTGCGCTTGACGACGACCTCGGGGTCCTTGACGTCGTGGCCCTCGATGGCCTCGACGTCGAGCGGGGTCGGCAGGTAGCGCACGACCGCGTCGAGCAGGGGCTGGACGCCCTTGTTCTTGAACGCGGTGCCACAGAACACCGGGGTGACCGTGACGTCCTTGGACTTGCCGGACGCGATGGTGATACGACGGATCGCGGCGTACAGCTGCTCCTCGGTGGGCTCCTGGCCCTCCAGGAACAGCTCCATGATCTCGTCGTCGTTCTCCGCGACGGCCTCGACCAGCTTGCCGCGGTACTCCTCGGCAGCCTCGGTGTGCGTGGCCGGGATGTCGACGACGTCGTACATCTCGCCCTTCGCCGCCTCGGCGGACCACACGAGCGCCTTCATGCGGACCAGGTCCACAACGCCCTTGAAGTCCATCTCGGCACCGATCGGAAGCTGCATGATCAGCGGCACCGCGCCGAGGCGGTCCTTGATCATGTCGACGCAGCGGTGGAACTCCGCGCCGGTCCGGTCGAGCTTGTTCACGAAGCAGATGCGCGGGACGCCGTAACGGTCGGCCTGACGCCACACCGTCTCGGACTGCGGCTCGACACCGGCGACACCGTCGAACACCGTGACGGCACCGTCGAGGACGCGCAGCGAGCGCTCCACCTCGACGGTGAAGTCGACGTGCCCCGGGGTGTCGATGATGTTGATCGTGTAGTCGTTGTCCTCAAGCGGCCAGTGACAGGTGGTGGCAGCAGAGGTGATCGTGATGCCACGCTCCTGCTCCTGCTCCATCCAGTCCATGGTGGCGGCGCCGTCGTGGACTTCACCGATCTTGTAGCTGACGCCGGTGTAGAAGAGGATCCGCTCGGTGGTGGTCGTCTTGCCCGCGTCGATGTGGGCCATGATCCCGATGTTGCGGACCTTGGCCAGGTCAAGTGAAGTGGTAGCCATAAGGCTTCAGTCTTCTCTCGGTCTCGATGGGGTCTGCGACTACCAGCGGTAGTGCGCGAAGGCCTTGTTGGACTCGGCCATCTTGTGGGTGTCCTCGCGCTTCTTGACGGCCGCGCCGAGGCCGTTCGAAGCGTCGAGAAGCTCGTTGAGCAGACGCTCGGTCATGGTCTTCTCGCGACGGGCGCGGGAGTAGCCGACCAGCCAGCGCAGCGCGAGCGTGTTGGCGCGACCGGGCTTGACCTCGATCGGAACCTGGTACGTCGCACCACCGACACGGCGGGACTTGACCTCAAGCGTGGGCTTGATGTTCTCCAGCGCGCGCTTCAGCGTGATGACCGGGTCGTTGCTGGTCTTCTCGCGCAGGCCCTCCATGGCGCCGTACACGATGCGCTCGGCGGTGGAGCGCTTGCCGTTCAGCAGCACCTTGTTGATCAGGGAGGTGACAAGAGGAGAACCGTAGACCGGGTCGATGATGACCGGGCGCTTCGGGGCGGGGCCCTTACGAGGCATTTTCTACTTCTCCTTCTTGGCGCCGTAGCGGCTGCGGGCCTGCTTGCGGTTCTTGACACCCTGGGTGTCAAGGGAGCCGCGGATGATCTTGTAGCGAACACCGGGCAGGTCCTTCACACGACCGCCACGCACGAGCACGATGGAGTGCTCCTGCAGGTTGTGTCCCTCACCCGGAATGTAAGCGGTGACCTCGATCCCGCTGGTCAGACGCACACGCGCGACCTTACGCAGGGCCGAGTTCGGCTTCTTCGGGGTGGTCGTGAACACACGCGTGCAGACACCGCGACGCTGGGGCGAACCCTCAAGTGCGGGCGTCTTGTTCTTCTCGACCTTGTCCTGCCGGCCCTTCCGGACCAGCTGCTGGATCGTAGGCACTACTTCTCCGGTTTCTGTGTGCCGATGGTGAAGCTAACCTGGAACGTCGCCGACCCACGCGGTCGGGTGTGTCGAATCCCGCAGACTTTCGCCGGGCAGCAAAAGGGGCGCAGATTGCGGTGGCCAGTGTCGGCCCCCTTAGTGCGGTTCAAGGCACGCACGAGGGCCAGGGCACACCCCAGGCACAAGGTATGAGCGTACCTACCTCATTCGCTGCGGTCAAAACAAATGGGTGTCACCCACGGCTCGGCACGGAACAAGCCGAAGCCGCACCCCCTCCGCGATCTTCGAATCTACGGTACGGAGGGGTCAGCTGGAGCTCACTCCGGCCACCACGAGCAGCAGGAGGAACAGGGTCCAGGCGCTGACCGCGAGCCACCCGAAGACCAGCCCGGTCAGCGCCAGCCCGTCACCGACCTCGTCGGTCCGCCGTATCTCGGCGCGGGCGGTGTGACCCAGGATCACCGCGGGGATGCCGGTCAGGCCCAGCGTCGGCACGATCAGCAGACCGCAGACCAGGGCGCCGACCGCCTTACCGTTGGTCGGCGGCAGCGGAGCCGGCAGGAAGGTCGGCGGCACCGGACGGAAACCGGGCGGCGGCGCCTGGACGACGGTCGCCTGCGGACCCTGGGGCAGATCGGCGACCAGCAGCATCAGCTCGCCGACCGTACGGGCGTCGTAGGCCCGCGCGATCCGCTTCTCCAGCTCGTCCTCCCGCAGCCGCCCCTCGGCGAAGCCCGCCCGGAGCACGTCCACGGCCCGCTCGCGGTCGGCGGTCGCCGCCAGCATCGACGCCCCGCCCTGTCCGTGCCACGGCTGCGGTCCCTGCCCCTGCCACGGTGTCGGGTACGACACGGAACACCTCCCCCGGCGCCGGAGACCGAATGCCTCCATGATGCTCCAACGTGTCGAAAACGGCACCGGTTCCCCACCCGGCACTTCCCCGGCCGCATCGGCCCGAGTGGCGCGAACCGGCATGCTGACGCACGCGCTTCCGCCAGTGGCCGGTTTCCGCGCTTTCACTCTCCGCGACTCCGTGCTTTCAGTACGTTGATCGACCCACTGTCGGAATTCGGGGGATGTAAATGACAACGGGGATAACGGCGTACACGCCGGACGACGGAGGTCTGGACGACCAGGTGCCGTTCCTGGCCCGGCTGGAGGCCGAGGACCGCTCGGCGCTGCTGGCCCTGGGACGCGCGCTGGACTTCACCCCCCGGATGGTCCTGGTCCGCCAGCACGAACCCTCCACGCACGTGCTCTTTCTCGTGCACGGCTGGACCAAGGTCACCGCCTCGGCCGCCAACGGCTACGAGGCCCTGCTCGCGCTGCGCGGCCCCGGCGACATCGTCGGCGAGTCGGCCGCGCTCACCGGGCGCCCGCGGTCGGCCACGGTGACCGCGCTGGAACCGGTGCGGGCGGTGGCGGTGGAGCGCGGCCAGTTCAAGGGCTTCCTCAACCGCTCGCCCGCCACCTCCTTCGCCCTCCTGGGCCTCACCACGGACCGCACCCGCGCGGCCGACCGGCGCCGGCTGGAGTTCGCGTCGATGAGTGTGCGGGAACGGTTCGCCGTGCTGCTCCTGGACCTGACCCGCACCCACGGCCGCCGCACTCCGGAGGGCATCGAACTGGCCGTGCCCCTCAGCAAGCAGGAGCTGGCGGGGTCGGTCGGGGCGTCCCGGGAGATGGTGCAGCGCCTGCTGAAGGAGTTACGGGACAAGGGCGCCGTGTCCACCGGCCGCCGCGCGATGCTGATCATGCGCCCGGACATCCTGCGCCGCATAGCCGCCGCGGGCCCGACCGCGGGGATCCCGTCGCCGCCGGGGCCGGTGGACGACTGAACGGACCGGGACTGTGAACCCCTTCACAGTCCAAGTGCGTCATCCTCCCTCACCGCTGAGGTCCCGTCAGCCTCACGCTGCTGCTCTGAGCAAGCACGCCCCCGCGCAGTCCGAACAAGCACGCCCCCGCGAAAGGCGACCATGAGCGACCCCGTGAGCCGCACGATCCTGCTGCTGGACATCGAGAGGTACAGCGACCGGGACGACGTGGAACAGGCCTATCTGCGCCGCATGCTCTACGACATCACCGACCGCACGCTGGAGAGCGCGGGCATCGACGAGACCCGGCGGCTGCGGGCCGACCGCGGCGACTCGGTGATGGAGCTGATCGACGCGAGCGCCCCCGTCACGGCGCTGCTGCGGGCCCTGCTCACGGAGGTGCCGGTCCGGCTGAAGGCGGTCAACCGCATGGCGTCCCGCTCCGCGCAGATCCGGCTGCGCGGTGTCGTCGCCACGGGCTACGTCGCCGTCGACCAGCACGACGGCTGGGTCGGCTCCGACCTCAACCACGCCTGCCGGCTGCTGGACGCGGACGTCCTGCGCGCCGCCCTGCGCGAGCGCGCCGCCGACTTCGCGCTGTGCGTCTCGGACGCCCTGTACGCGGGAGTCGTCCGCCACGACCACCCGGGCATCCCGGCCGACGACTTCCACCGGGTGACGGTGGCGAGCAAGAACGGCCCGCTGGAGGCCTGGCTGCAAGGACCGGTGCCCGACGGGGCGGCCGGCGAGAACCACGGTGACGCGGGGGAGGGGGAGGCGCAGGGCGGATCGGGGGACCGCCCTGCGCCCCGGGCCCCGGGTTCGGAAGCACCCGCGCCCGATGCCCCCGCATCGCAGTCCCCGGCTTCGGACGCCCCCGCGCCGGACGACCGCGAGGAGCGGGTGCCGCCGCAGGGCGGGTCACCGGAGAACCGCCCGGCGCCGGACGGAACACGGGGAGCCCCGGCGCCGGGTGTCGTCTTCAACTTCAACGGCGGTCCGCCGTCCTTCGGCGGCAGCCTGGTCGGCCACGACCAGCACGGCGTCAGCGGCGGCCAGGTCACCGGCGACGTCCACCTCGGCGGGCAGGAGCGGAGGGACGGCGCATGAGCGGCGAGGAGGAACCGGAGAAGGCGGAGAAGCCGAGAGCGGGGTCCGGCGGCACGGCCGATGCCAAGGACCAGAAGGGCCCGAAGGACCAGAAGGGCGCCAAGGGCGCCAAGGGTTCCAGTGACTCGAAGCAGGGCGACCAGGCCGCCGACGACACCCCGCAGGGCGGCGATGACGACGACGCGGAGGAACGCGACCAGCCGCAGACCGCCTGGGCGGCCCGCCGGGACCTGATCGACCACAGCCCGCGCAGCATGCACGTCGGCGACCGCTCCCGCTTCGGCGGCGGCCTCGTCGGCCACGACCAGCACGGCGTCAGCGGCGGCCGGGTCACCGGCGACGTCATCATGGGCAGCAAGACGGAGATCCACTACGCGATACCGGGCCTGTCCGCGCCCGCCTCCGCCTCCGGCGAGGTCCCGCGGATCGTCCTGGAACGCCTGGCCGAGACCTTCGTCGCCGACGAGGAGTACATGTCCGGACTGCTCGAACGGCTGCGCAGCGACCGTGTCCTGGTGCTGTCCGGCGCCCGCTTCACGGGCCGCCACACCGCCGCCCTGATGCTGCTGCACCGGCTGGGCGCCGACCCCGTCCGCACCCTGGTGCGCGACACCAGCCCGGCCTCCCTCGCCGACGGGTTCAGCGCCGAGGACCAGGCCCGCGGCTACCTCGTCAGCGACCTCGCCACCCGCCGCGACCGCCCCCTGCGCGAACCGCACGTCCTCGCCTCGAAGGACCGGCTCGTCGAGCAGGACGCCTATCTGGTCATCACCGTCGGCCCCACCGCCGTACTGGAGGACGTACCGAAGGTCGAGTGGCGGCCACCGAGCGCGGCCGAGGTCCTCGCCGCGCATGTGCGCACGCGCACCGACGAGGAGACCGCGGCCAAGCTGCTGGACCTGCCGGACGTGGTCGAGTTCCTCACCCGCGACCATCAGCTGCGCGAAGTAGCCGCGTTCGCACGGCAGTTGGGCCGGTTCGCGGCCGGTGAGATCACCGAGGACGCCATCGCGCAGTTCTCACTGATCTCCCTGGAGAACCAGGTCCAGGAGTGGTTCGAGGAGGACGAGAGCGCGATCCATCTGCGGGACAAGGCGTTCCTGGTCGCGCTCGCCGCCTTCGACGGCGGCCCGTACGCCCTCACCGCCGAACTCAGCGACCTCCTCTACCGGTTCCTCCAGGAGACCGAGAACCCCGCCCGCGTCCCCGAGGTCCCCGTCTTCGGCACCCACATCGGCAAGCGCCTCCAGCTCGCCCGCGCCACGAGATACGAGGAGGACGAGCACACCGAGTGGGGCCCGGTCGCCCAGCAGAAGGCCAGATTCCTGGACGAGCGGGCCTCGCTGGTGCTGCTGCGCGAACTGTGGACCGGCCATCCGTCGGCCCGCCCGGCCCTCATCAACTGGCTGCGCCGGCTCGCCGACGACGGCCGTCCGCTGGTGCGCACCCGCGCCGCGTCCACCGTCGCGATCCTGGCCCGCACCGACCTGCCCTCCGCGATGGCCCTGGTCATCGAGGTGTGGGCCACCTCCAAGCTGTTCCGGCACCGGCTGGTCGCCGTCAACTCCCTGACCCTCGCCCATCTCATCGACACCCCCAACATCCCGCGCATCCTCGACGACTGGTGCGAGGGCGACGACGAGCGCCGCCGCTGGGTGGGCGTCCGGTCGTACGGCCTGATCGGCTCGGAGCGCCCCGAGCAGGCACTCGCCGCTCTGCGCAAGGCGGTACGCCGGCTCTACGACAACGACCAGGACCTGGACCTGGAGATCGGGCGTGAACTCGCCGAGGCCGTAGGGCTGTTGCTGCTCTCCTCGGCCGAGGAACGGGTGCTCGCGGAGCTGCGGCAGCACCTCGACGACGACCGCGCGGTCCGCGACCTCACGCTCGCCGGCTTCGTCAACGCCTGCGGGCGCACCGAGGGCGACGAGCGCTACGGCATGCCGCTGGTCCTCGACTGGTACGCCCGCGCGGTGGCCGCGGGCAGCGCCTCGGCGTACGGCATCCCCTACCTCTGGCGGGCCGCGCTGGCCGATCTGCGCACCACCCGGCCCGCGCTGGACGTGCTGAAGGCGTGGGTACTGATCGCCGACCGCGCCACGGCCACCGAGTGGGCGCTCGCCGCCCTGCTCCCGGCGCTGGTGGCCACGCCCGAGGACCACCAGCGGCTCAGCCACCTGCTGCGCACCATGTCCGGCGAGGACGGAAAACCGCCGCCCCAGGTGGCGGCCCGCCTGCTGACCACGCTCCCCATCCGCTGACCCACGTCGGAACGACCGGCGCACGCCGGGTGGTACGTCCGAGGAGACACGCCCATGCCCACCTTCCGCCAGCCCGAGTGGCAGCAGCCGGCCGACCGGCACACCGAGATCGTCGACCCCGTCCTCACCGTGCGGCAGCTGTCGCGCTTCGAGTTCAACCTCAAGTCGTACGTCCGTATCGACCACGCCCTGGTCTTCGCCACCGGCAAGGGCGGCTACGTGGCGTACCTCCCGCCGCAGCGGCCGACCCGCGGGGACATCGCGGCGAACCGCTACACGGCCGTGTACGAGGTGGACATGGGCGTGCATCCGCACACCTGCGACCTCACGCTGCCCAGCGACAACGACGCGTTCGAGTTCACGGCCGCGGTCGACCTGTCCTGGCAGGTCCTCGACCCGGTTCGGTTCGTGGCCAGCGGCCACCGGAACGTACCCGGGCTGCTGCTGGGCGAACTCCAGCAGGCGGCCCGGCCGGTGACCCGCCGGTTCGCCATCGCCGACAGCGCGTCGGCCGAGGTCGAACTGCTGGAGCGGATGAACCTGCTCGGCCCGCTCGGCGCCCCCGCCGGACTCCAGGTCACCTGGACGCTGCGGCTGAAGCGCGACGAGGCCAACATCGAGCACGAGCTGCGCAAACAGGCCATCGAGCACTCCGCCGACGAACAGATCCGGGCGGCGCAGCGGGGCATGGACATCGACGTCGAGGTCGACCGCCGCTACCGCCAGAGCGACTCGCTCCAGCTCGACCGGGCCATGCAGTACGGCACCCACCAGCAGGAACTGCTCCTCCAACAGCAGCGCTGGCAGCATGCGCAGGCGCTGCTCGCGGGCCAACAGCAGCTGGAACTCCAGCGGTTGGAGGAAGAGAAGATCAATTTCTACCAGTTCCACCTCCAACAGGGCGGCGTCCACCAGTGGGCACTCCACCTCGCCCAGCACCCGGAGGACTCCCACATGGTCATGAACAGCATGCGCGAGGACCAACTCCGCATGATCCAGGCCCAGATGGAACTGGTACAGCAACTCCTGAACGGCGACACGGCCGAGAACTGGGAACTGGAAGGCCCCAAACAACTGGCCCTGCGCACGGTCAACGACATCCTCACCCAACGCCTCCCGGGCGTACCCCAGAACCCGCCTCCTCCGCCGCTCCCTCCGGGGGCGGGCCCGGAATACCCCGGCGAGCCGATCGCCGGCTCGCCTCCTGGCATGGGCCCGGGCCCGGGGATGGCTACACCGTCCGCTCCGGCTCCGGGGAGCCACCCCGCCGATGAGCAGGGGCTCGGCGGGCAGCCGACGGCGATGGGGCCGTATGTGCCTGGGCAGGGTGGGGTGCCGCGGGGTTATGCGGCGGGACAGGGGGCGGCGCCTGGGGCTTACGCGGGTGGGCCGGGCACGGCGCCGGGAGCCTATGCGAGTGGGCCGGGTGCCTATGCGGCAGGGCAGAGCTCGGCGCCGGGAGCGTATGCGGGTGGGCAGGGGGCAGTACCCGGGGCTTACGCGGGTGGGCAGCCCTTGGCACCCGGGGCGTACGTTCCTGGGCAGGCGCCGACGGCAGGAGCGTATGCGCCGGGACAGGCGGCGGAGACAGGGCCGTACGGCCCCGGGCAGGCCTCGGCGCCGGGAGCGCACGCACCTGGACAGACGCCGGCACCGGGACCGTACGGCCCCGGGCAGTCCCCGGCGACAAGCCCGTACGGCCCCGGACAGGGTGCGGCATCAGGGGCGTTCCCGAGCGGGTCCAACCCCAGCGGCCCGTACCCGAGCGGGCCCTACCCGGGCGCGCCGACGGCTGTCCCCGGCACCGCCGGACCGTTCCCTGGTGCCCCGGGCCACGCGGCTTCCGGCCAGTCTCCGGCTCAGGCCGGACCCACCGGACCCGCTGGGCCGACCGCGCCAAGTGGACCCGCTGGACCGGTCGGATCGGCCGGCGTCGCGCCGTATCCGCAGGGGCCGGTCGCGGGCATGCCCGCGTCCACGCCCTACGGCTCACCGCCCGCCGGACACGCCCCGCAGGGCTCGTACCCGGACGCCCCGGCGCAGCCCCCGGCATCATCTCCGGCCGCCCTGCCACAGCCCTCGGGACAGCACTCGGGTTCGGCACCCGCCGCCCTGTCCAAGGCTCCGGCCGACCAGTCGCCGGCCTCTGCCGCACCCGAGGCCTCCACCCCGCAACCCCCGACCCCAGCCGCCACACCCGAGGGCTCCGCCTGGCAGCCCCCGCCCGGATACGGCCGGACACCGACCCTGCCGGAGGTGGCCGCGGGCGCAGAGGAGGAGGACGTCGAGGAAGCCGACGGGCCGGAGGGCGGCGTATGACCACACTCGACCCCGCTCCCCCACCGACGCCCACTCCCACTCCCCTACTCCCCCACCCCACCGACCTCGTCCCCCTCTGCGAGCGGCTGCTCGCAGAGCTGCGCAACGAAGTCGCCCGTGCCGATGGCAAGGCGTCCGTGCTGGTCGGGGCTCTTGGGATGACCGGGGGTGTGTTCAGCGGGCTGCTCGCGGGGCGGGGGTGGACCCCGGGCGAGCTGTCGGCCACGGCCACCGTGCTGTGGTGGACCGCACTGGCCACGCTGGGGCTCTCCCTGTTCGCGCTGCTGCTGGCCGTGCTCCCCCGCTACCGCTCCGAGCGGTGGACGCCCGGCCGGCCCCTCTCCTACTTCGGTGACATCCAACAGGCCGTCCGGCAGGGCCAGTTGGAGACCGCGCTCGGCGACACCGGGCGTGACCCCACGACCGGGCTGACCACCGCCCTCGCCGAGCTGAGCCAGATCGTCGCCCGCAAGCACCAGTGGATCCGTACCGGCCTGATCGCCTTCTGCACCGGCACGGTCCTGCTGCCCGCCTCACTGCTGATCGGCTGACCGCCGCACCGGCACCCGTCCCCGCCTCAGAAGGAAGCAAGCACCATGACCCAACCACCACCGGGATACCCGGAGTACCCCGAGTACCCCCAGCAGTCGGCGCAGGTACCCCCGCAGTACCCCCAGCAGCAGCCGCAGCCGCCCACCTATCCACAGACCCCGTACACCTACCCGCAGGTCCCGCAGGGCTCCGCCCCGATACCACCGCAGTACCCGCAGACCCCGCCCCAGGCGCCCCTGACTCCCCCGGCCCAGGCCCCTGCTCCGGCCCCGGCCGCCCAGCCCGCGCCCTCCGAAGACCCGGACCACCCGAACCACATCAACACCGATGCCCGGCGCGTCCACATCGCCAGCCAGCAGCGCCACACGGACGCCACCGCGGTCGGCAATCTGCTGCTCTATCTGCCGAACTTCCTGTGCAGTCTCGCCGTCGTGGGCCTGTTCTCCGCCCTCTTCGGCAAGCTCGCGTTCGTGGTGATCCTGCTCTGGCTGGCCAGCGGCGCACTCGTCTTCCACCGGCCCACCGAAAGCGCCCTCGCGCGCCGTTTGCTCCATCTGCGCTACCCCACTCCACAAGAACGAGCCAAAATCGAACCGGTCTGGCGGGAGGTCACGGCCCGCGCCGGCGTCGAGGGCCGTAACTACGAGCTGTGGGTCGAGGACAGCGACGGCCTCAACGCGGTCGCCGCGGCCGGCCACATCGTCGGCGTCACCCGGTTCGCCCTGAACGAGCTGCCCAACGGCGAGCTGGCCGCCGTCATGGCGCACGAACTCGGCCACCATGTCGGCGGACACGCCTGGTCCGGGCTGCTCGGCTACTGGTACGCGCTGCCGGGCCGGATGGCCTGGCGGGTGCTGAAGGCGTTCTCCGTCGTCGCCTTCCATGTCTCGCGCGCCTTCGGCTGCTTCGGCGTCGCCTTCGTCGTGATGATCATCGGCGGTCTCGCGTTCGCCACCATCAGCACCCTCTACGGGCTGCCCCTGCTGATCCTGGGGGTGCCGTACGCGCTCGCCGCAGTCGGCCGCCGCGCGGAGCTGCGCGCCGACGAACACGCAGCCGCCCTCGGTTTCGCCCCGATGCTGGCGTCCGTGCTCGACAAGCTGCACCAGGGCGAGCAGCACGAGCAGGCCTCGCAGACCGCGCGGAACGGCGGGGTGCCCGTCGAGGAGAGCGCGCTGAGCAAGCTGCTGTCCTCCCACCCGGACTACCACACCCGGCTGCACCACCTGCAGCAGTACCTCCAGCCGCAGCGGCCGTACTGAGCACGGCATGACGGCATGACCAAGGGCGGCCACCCCGTGCGAAACGGGATGGCCGCCCTTAGTACTTCAGAGCCAACTACTACTGGTTGTACGGACCGTAGTCGTAGTCCTCCAGCGGGACGGCCTGGCCGGAGCCGGTGCCGAACGGCGAGTAGTCGATGTCGTCGTAGCCGACGGCCGAGTACATCGCGGCCTTGGCCTCCTCGGTGGGCTCCACCCGGATGTTGCGGTAGCGGGACAGGCCCGTACCGGCCGGGATGAGCTTACCGATGATGACGTTCTCCTTGAGGCCGATCAGGGAGTCGGACTTGGCGTTGATCGCCGCGTCCGTCAGCACCCTGGTCGTCTCCTGGAAGGACGCCGCCGACAGCCAGGACTCCGTGGCCAGCGAGGCCTTGGTGATACCCATGAGCTGCGGACGACCGGAGGCCGGGTGACCGCCCTCCTGCACCACACGACGGTTCTCCTGCTCGAAGCGGGAGCGCTCGACCAGCTCGCCGGGCAGCAGCTCGGCGTCGCCGGACTCGATGATCGTCACGCGGCGGAGCATCTGCCGGATGATGATCTCGATGTGCTTGTCGTGGATCGACACACCCTGCGAGTTGTAGACCTTCTGGACCTCGCCGACCAGGTGGACCTGGACGGCGCGCTGACCCAGGATGCGCAGCACGTCGTGCGGGTTGGTGGCACCCACGGTGAGCTTCTGGCCCACCTCGACGTGCTCGCCCTCGCTGACCAGAAGACGGGCACGCTTCGAGATCGGGAACGCCGTCTCGTCGCTGCCGTCGTCCGGGGTGACGACGATCTTCTTGGTCTTCTCGGTCTCCTCGATCCGCACGCGGCCCTGGGCCTCGGAGATCGGGGCGACACCCTTCGGCGTACGAGCCTCGAAGAGCTCGACGACACGGGGCAGACCCTGGGTGATGTCGTCACCGGCCACACCACCGGTGTGGAAGGTACGCATCGTCAGCTGCGTGCCGGGCTCACCGATGGACTGGGCGGCGATGATGCCGACCGCCTCACCGATGTCGACCAGCTTGCCGGTGGCCAGCGAGCGGCCGTAGCACATGGCGCAGGTGCCGACGGCGGACTCGCAGGTCAGGACCGAGCGGGTCTTGACCGTCTCGATGCCGTGCTTGACCAGCTCGTCGATGAGGACGTCGCCGAGGTCGGTGTTGGCCGGGGCCAGCACCTTGCCGTCGACGGTGATGTCCTCGGCCAGCGCACGGGCGTACACGCTGGTCTCGACGTTCTCGGCCTTGCGCAGGACACCGTCCGCGCCGCGCTCCGCGATGTGCAGCTTGAGGCCGCGGTCGGTGCCGCAGTCCTCCTCGCGGATGATGACGTCCTGGGAGACGTCGACGAGACGACGGGTGAGGTAACCCGAGTCGGCGGTACGCAGAGCCGTGTCCGCCAGACCCTTTCGAGCACCGTGGGTCGAGATGAAGTACTCCAGCACCGACAGGCCCTCACGGAAGGAGGCCTTGATCGGACGCGGGATCGTCTCGTTCTTGGCGTTCGACACCAGACCGCGCATACCGGCGATCTGACGCATCTGCATCATGTTTCCTCGGGCACCCGAGTCAACCATCATGAAGATGGGGTTCGTCTTGGGGAAGTTCTCGTTCATCGCCTCGGCGACCTCGTTGGTCGCCTGGGTCCAGATCTGGATGAGCTCCTGCGTGCGCTCTTCCTTGGTGATCAGACCGCGCTCGTACTGCTTCTGGACCTTCTCGTCCTTGGCCTCGTAGCCGGCGACGATCGCCTTCTTCGCCTCGGGCACGACGACGTCGGAGATGGCCACGGTGACACCGGAACGGGTCGCCCAGAAGAAGCCCGCCGCCTTCAGGTTGTCGAGCGTCGCCGCCACGATGACCTTGGGGTAGCGCTCGGCCAGGTCGTTGACGATCTCGGAGAGCTGCTTCTTGCCCACCGAGTAGTCGACGAACGGGTAGTCCTCGGGCAGCAGCTCGTTGAAGAGCGCGCGGCCCAGGGTCGTCTTCAGGCGGAAGGTGTCACCCTGCTGCCACTCCGGCTCGCCCTCCTCGCGGACCGGCGGCACCCAGCCACGCGGCGGGATGGTGCCCACCGGGAAGCGGATGTCGACGGCCGACTGGAGCGCCAGCTCGCCGGCGTCGAACGCCATGGTCGCCTCGGCCGTGGAGCCGAACGCGCGGCCCTCGCCCTTGACGTCACGGAGCTCGCCGTCGGTGGTGAGGAAGAACAGACCCAGCACCATGTCCTGGGTCGGCATGGTGACGGGACGACCGTCGGCCGGCTTCAGGATGTTGTTCGAGGACAGCATCAGGATGCGCGCCTCGGCCTGCGCCTCCGCGGAGAGCGGCAGGTGTACGGCCATCTGGTCGCCGTCGAAGTCCGCGTTGAACGCGGTGCAGACGAGCGGGTGGATCTGGATGGCCTTGCCCTCGACCAGCTGCGGCTCGAAGGCCTGGATGCCGAGGCGGTGCAGCGTGGGCGCACGGTTCAGCAGAACCGGGTGCTCCGCGATGACCTCTTCGAGGACGTCGTAGACGACCGTGCGGCCGCGCTCGACCATCCGCTTCGCCGACTTGATGTTCTGCGCGTGGTTCAGGTCCACCAGGCGCTTCATCACGAACGGCTTGAAGAGCTCCAGCGCCATGGCCTTCGGCAGACCGCACTGGTGCAGCTTCAGCTGCGGACCGACGACGATCACGGAACGCGCGGAGTAGTCCACACGCTTGCCGAGCAGGTTCTGACGGAAGCGTCCCTGCTTGCCCTTGAGCATGTCGGACAGCGACTTCAGCGGACGGTTGCCGGGGCCCGTCACCGGGCGGCCACGACGGCCGTTGTCGAAGAGCGCGTCGACGGCCTCCTGGAGCATGCGCTTCTCGTTGTTCACGATGATCTCGGGCGCACCGAGGTCGAGAAGGCGCTTCAGGCGGTTGTTGCGGTTGATCACACGGCGGTACAGGTCGTTCAGGTCGGAGGTCGCGAAGCGGCCACCGTCCAGCTGCACCATCGGGCGGAGGTCCGGCGGGATGACCGGGACGCAGTCGAGAACCATGCCCTTGGGGCTGTTGGAGGTCTGCAGGAACGCAGACACGACCTTCAGCCGCTTCAGCGCACGGGTCTTCTTCTGGCCCTTGCCGGTACGGATGATCTCGCGGAGGCGCTCGGCCTCCTCGTCCAGGTCGAAGGACTCCAGACGCTTCTGCAGCGCCGCGGCACCCATCGAACCGTCGAAGTACGTGCCGAAGCGGTCACGCAGCTCGCGGTAGAGGAGCTCGTCGCCCTCCAGGTCCTGGACCTTGAGGTTCTTGAACCGGGTCCACACCTCGTCCAGGCGGTCGATCTCGCGCTGCGCACGGTCACGCAGCTGCTTCATCTCGCGCTCGGCACCTTCGCGCACCTTGCGGCGCACGTCGGCCTTGGCACCCTCGGCCTCGAGCTCGGCCAGGTCGGTCTCGAGCTTCTTGGCGCGGGCTTCGAGGTCGGAGTCACGCCGGTTCTCGACCTGCTGACGCTCCACGGAGACATGCGCCTCAAGCGAGGGCAGGTCGCGCGTACGGCGCTCCTCGTCGACGAACGTGATCATGTACGCCGCGAAGTAGATGACCTTTTCGAGGTCCTTCGGGGCGAGGTCGAGCAGGTAGCCCAGCCGGGACGGGACACCCTTGAAGTACCAGATGTGCGTGACGGGCGCGGCCAGTTCGATGTGGCCCATCCGCTCACGGCGCACCTTGGCGCGGGTCACCTCGACGCCGCAGCGCTCACAGATGATGCCCTTGAAGCGAACACGCTTGTACTTGCCGCAGTAGCACTCCCAGTCCCGGGTCGGACCGAAGATCTTCTCGCAGAAGAGTCCGTCCTTTTCGGGCTTGAGCGTGCGGTAGTTGATGGTCTCGGGCTTCTTGACCTCGCCGTGGCTCCACTGACGGATGTCGTCAGCGGTTGCCAGACCGATCCGGAGCTCATCGAAGAAGTTGACGTCGAGCACTATGCGTCAATCCCTCTCAGGGTTGTAAGTCTTGGGGTCTGATACGGGGGTCCTGGGGCCGGAGACCTGCGTGGCGCAGGCCTCCGGACTCCCGTCAGACCTCTTCGACGCTGCTCGGCTCGCGCCGGGACAGGTCGATGCCGAGCTCCTCCGCTGCGCGGAAGACATCCTCGTCGGTGTCACGCATCTCGATGGACATACCGTCACTGGACAGCACCTCCACGTTCAGGCAGAGCGACTGCATCTCCTTGATGAGCACCTTGAAGGACTCGGGGATGCCGGGCTCGGGGATGTTCTCGCCCTTGACGATGGCCTCGTAGACCTTCACGCGGCCGGTGACGTCGTCGGACTTGATGGTCAGCAGTTCCTGGAGGGCGTAGGCGGCACCGTATGCCTCCAGCGCCCACACCTCCATCTCGCCGAAGCGCTGACCACCGAACTGCGCCTTACCACCCAGCGGCTGCTGGGTGATCATCGAGTACGGACCGGTCGAACGGGCGTGCAGCTTGTCGTCGACCAGGTGGTGCAGCTTCAGGATGTACATGTAGCCGATCGAGATCGGCTCCGGGAACGGCTCGCCGGAGCGGCCGTCGAACAGGTTGGCCTTTCCGGAGGCCTGGACCAGGCGGTCGCCGTCACGGTTCGGGATCGTGGCCTCGAAGAGACCGGAGATCTCGTCCTCGCGGGCACCGTCGAAGACCGGGGTCGCGACGTTGGTGCCGGGGGCGACCTGGTCGGCGCCGATGGCCTGCAGACGGCGCGCCCACTCGTCGCTGAGCCCGGAGACGTCCCAGCCGCGGCTGGCGAGCCAGCCGAGGTGGATCTCCAGGACCTGTCCCGGGTTCATTCGGGACGGGACACCCAGCGGGTTGAGGATGATGTCGACCGGAGTTCCGTCCTCGAGGAACGGCATGTCCTCGATGGGCAGGATCTTCGAAATAACACCCTTGTTGCCGTGCCGGCCGGCCAGCTTGTCGCCGTCGGTGATCTTGCGCTTCTGCGCAACATACACCCGGACCAACTGGTTGACGCCGGGCGGCAGTTCGTCGCCCTCCTCGCGGTCGAAGACGCGGACGCCGATGACCTTGCCGATCTCGCCGTGCGGCACCTTCAGCGAGGTGTCGCGCACCTCGCGCGCCTTCTCACCGAAGATCGCGCGGAGCAGGCGCTCCTCGGGGGTCAGCTCGGTCTCACCCTTGGGCGTGACCTTGCCGACGAGGATGTCACCGGCGACGACCTCGGCACCGATCCGGATGATGCCGCGCTCGTCGAGGTCGGCGAGGACCTCCTCGGAGACGTTCGGGATGTCCCGGGTGATCTCCTCGGGGCCGAGCTTGGTGTCACGGGCGTCGACCTCGTGCTCCTCGATGTGGATCGAGGAGAGGACGTCGTCCTGTACGAGGCGCTGCGACAGGATGATCGCGTCCTCGTAGTTGTGACCCTCCCACGGCATGAACGCCACGAGCAGGTTCTTGCCGAGCGCCATCTCGCCGAACTCGGTCGCCGGACCGTCGGCCAGCACCTGGTTGGCGACGACCCGGGCGCCCTCGTCCACGACAACCTTCTGGTTGACGGAGGTGCCCTGGTTGGAGCGGGAGAACTTGGCGAGGCGGTACGTGGTGTACGTGCCGTCGTCGTTGGCGGTGGTGATGTAGTCCGCGGAGACCTCCTGGACCACACCGTCCTTCTCCGACTTCAGGACGTCACCGGCGTCGACCGCGCAGCGGTACTCCATGCCGGTGCCGACCAGCGGCGCCTCGGACTTGATGAGGGGCACGGCCTGACGCATCATGTTCGCGCCCATGAGGGCACGGTTGGCGTCGTCGTGCTCCAGGAACGGGATCATCGCGGTCGCGACGGACACCATCTGGCGCGGGGAGACGTCCATGTAGTCGACGTCGTCACCGGGGACGTAGTCGACCTCGCCGCCACGGATGCGGACCAGGACGCGGGACTCCTCGAAGCGGAACTCGTCCGTCAGCGGCGCGTTGGCCTGCGCGATGACGAATCGGTCCTCTTCGTCGGCCGTCAGGTAGTCGACCTCGTCGGTGACGACACCGTCGGTGACCCGGCGGTACGGCGTCTCGACGAAACCGAACGCGTTGACGCGGCCGTAGGAGGCGAGCGAGCCGATCAGGCCGATGTTCGGGCCTTCCGGGGTCTCGATCGGGCACATGCGGCCGTAGTGCGAGGGGTGCACGTCACGGACCTCGAAGCCGGCCCGCTCACGGGAGAGACCACCCGGGCCAAGCGCCGACAGACGGCGCTTGTGGGTGAGACCCGACAGCGGGTTGTTCTGGTCCATGAACTGCGACAGCTGGCTGGTGCCGAAGAACTCCTTGATGGAGGCGACGACCGGCCGGATGTTGATCAGGGTCTGCGGCGTGATCGCCTCGACGTCCTGGGTCGTCATCCGCTCGCGGACGACTCGCTCCATACGCGCCAGACCCGTACGGACCTGGTTCTGGATGAGCTCGCCGACGTTGCGCAGACGACGGTTGCCGAAGTGGTCGATGTCGTCGGTCTCGACGACGATCGTGGTGCCGTTGTCACCGACGGTCTCGGTCTCGCCGGCGTGCAGCTTCACCAGGTACTTGATCGACGAGATGATGTCCTCGACGGTCAGCACACCGGCGTCCAGCGGGGCTTCGCCGCCCAGCTTCTTGTTGACCTTGTAGCGGCCGACCTTGGCGAGGTCGTAGCGCTTCGGGTTGAAGTAGAGGTTCTCCAGAAGCGTCTGCGCGGCCTCGCGGGTCGGGGGCTCGCCCGGACGCAGCTTGCGGTAGATGTCGAGGAGCGCGTCGTCCTGGCCCTGGGTGTGGTCCTTCTCCAGGGTGGCGCGCATGGACTCGTACTCGCCGAACTCCTCCAGGATCTGCTCGGTCGTCCAACCGAGAGCCTTGAGCAGGACGGTGACGGACTGCTTGCGCTTGCGGTCGATGCGGACACCGACCATGTCGCGCTTGTCGATCTCCATCTCCAGCCAGGCACCCCGGGAGGGGATCACCTTGGCGGAGAAGATGTCCTTGTCGGACGTCTTGTCGATCGAGGAGTCGAAGTAGACGCCCGGCGAACGGACCAGCTGCGACACGACGACACGCTCGGTGCCGTTGATGACGAAGGTGCCCTTGTTGGTCATGAGCGGGAAGTCGCCCATGAAGACCGTCTGGGACTTGATCTCGCCGGTCTCGTTGTTGGTGAACTCAGCGGTCACGAAGAGCGGGGCGGCGTACGTGAAGTCGCGCTCCTTGCACTCGTCGATGCTGTTCTTGGGAGGTTCGAAACGGTGGTCGCGGAAGGTCAGCGACATCGACCCGGAGAAGTCCTCGATCGGGGAGATCTCCTCGAAGATCTCCTCCAGACCGGACTTCGTGGGGACGTCCTGACCCGACTCCAGAGCCGCCTCGACCCGACTCTGCCAGGCGGAGTTGCCGAGCAGCCAGTCGAAGCTCTCGGTCTGCAACGCGAGCAGGTTGGGAACCTCGAGGGGCTCCTTGATCTTTGCAAAGGAGATGCGCAGCGGGGCGGTGCTGGCGCCGTTGTTCATATTCGCGGTCGAGGCAGTGCGCGAGGCGGCCAAGAGGGGGTCCTTCCGAGGGCTCGGACTCACTACGCGCGTACCGGCCCCTCGCAGGGGCAAGGAGACATGGACTTCCTGAGACGGCCCGGAAAGGCCAGGTCAGAGATGGTCCGGTCATCGATGCTCAAGTGAGGGCATGCCCCTGGTGACGGGCAGGGAGCAGCTAACAGGCAGCGCAAAGGGTCAGTGTAGCCACTTGGCGCACTGATGTCCAGCCCCGCTTTTTTGAGACCCTCGTCGTGCTCAACACCCTCGGCAAGCTCACGTCCTCAACGCGTTGATACTGCCCTCTTCGTCGCCGATCCATGCCTCGGATTCGGATCGTTGTGACGACGCGTCCTGAGAATTGCGCGCTGCGTGCGGTTCGTCAAGGCCTCCATGGCCCACACCACATGCCACCAGGGATGCTCGGAGGCACGAAGAAGATCACCATACTCCGCGAACCCCTGACCGCAAGGCTGCCGCTCACCCGACCCGGGAACGCCGAAGAGCGACCACCCAGATGGATGATCGCTCTTCGGGGCCTAGGCGTTACAAGGTCCTGGGACCTCGTCCACGGCCTTGGCGGTGTTACTTGACCTCGACCGAGGCGCCGGCGGCCTTGAGGGACTCGGCAGCCTTCTCGGCGACGTCCTTGGCGACCTTCTCGACGACGGGCTTGGGGGCGCCGTCCACGAGGTCCTTGGCCTCCTTGAGACCCAGCGAGGTCAGCTCACGCACGACCTTGATGACCTGGATCTTCTTCTCGCCGGCGCCGGTGAGGATGACGTCGAACTCGTCCTGCTCGGCCTCGGCCTCGACAGCGGCGGCCGGACCGGCCGGACCGGCAACGGCGACCGCGGCGGCGGCGGTGACGTCGAACTTCTCCTCGAACGCCTTCACGAACTCGGAAAGCTGGATGAGGGTCATGGTCTCGAACTCGGCGAGCAGTTCGTCCTGGGTGAGAGCCACGATGGCTTCCTTCCACTAATTTTCGGCTGGTGCCGGGGTGTACATGTCTGGCGGGCGTACGTTCGGCCCGCTACGACCGATGCCGTGCGGCGCGGAGCCTCAGGCGGCGGTCATGCTGCGAGCCGAATTACTCGGCACCGCCCTGCTCTTCTTGCTTGGCGCGAAGGGCGTCCACCGTGCGGACGAGCTTCGACGGGAGCGCCTGGAAGAGCTGCGCAGCCTGAGTCTGCTTGCCCTTGAAGGCACCCGCCAGCTTGGAGAGCAGAACCTCGCGGGACTCGAGGTCCGCGAGCTTCTTGATCTCGTCGGCGGACAGCGCCTTGCCGTCAAGGACACCGCCCTTGATGACGAGGTTCGGGTTGTCCTTGGCGAAGTCACGAAGACCCTTCGCCGACTCCACCGGGTCACCGGTGATGAAGGCGACCGCCGTCGGACCGTTGAACAGGTCGTCGAGCGTAGAGATCCCGGCCTCGTTGGCCGCAATCTTGGTCAGCGTGTTCTTCACCACGGCGTACTGGGCGTTCTCACCGAGCGAACGACGCAGCGTCTTGAGCTGCGCCACGGTGAGACCCCGGTACTCGGTCAGCACGGCGGCGTTCGAGTCGCGGAACTGGTCCGCGAGCTCGGCTACCGCGGCAGCCTTGTCGGGCCTTGCCATAGAGCGTCGGCCTCCTTCCGGGTGATGAGGACCGCTCAGAAGGGGCTGGGACAGAGAAAACGCCCCGGCGCAGGCGCACGGGGCGTAGCTCGACCGGAAACAACATTCCCGGGAGCACATCCAGTTCACCTGCGCGGGTCGTCCACTGTTCAGCGGATCCTTCGGTCGCCACACCCTTTGACAGGCACGGCAACGACCAGCGGTCTTTGGCTTCTCCGGAAGAGTACGGGACCCACACACGCCCAAGCAAATCCGCCCGTACGGCTCAGCCCTGGGCGTCCTTCATCAGCTGGGCGAGGTCGGTGCTGTCCTTCGCCGGCGGGACAGTGACCGTCACCGGTGCATTGACGTCGAGGAAGGTGACCGTCATGTCGAGCGGGCCCTTGTCGCCCTCGCCGCGCATCCGGAACCGCTTGGTGTGGTGGTCGCCGTCGACCCACATGTCCATGGTGAGCGCGTCGACGCCCATCTTCTGGTAACTCTCGACGCTCTTCGCGCGCCGCTCCCGGGCGTCCCTGTTCTCACCCTTGGCCGCGGCGGCCTCGACGTCGGCGAGGGTGACCTTGCCCGCGTAGTGGGTGGTCCGCACCCCGTCGACGGTCTCGGTGCCGACCTTCTTCACGTCCCTGGCGCCGGTGAGGAAGGCGGCCTCGGCGGCCGGGTTCTTGTCGGCCTCGGCCGCGCCGGTCCCGTTGGCGGTCAGGTTGTTCCCCAGCCCGCCCAGGGCCGACATGTCGAGCTTCAGCCAGTGCTTGCCGCCCAGCTCCCTGGCCGTCTCGGCGCCGCCGTTGAGGTAGAGCGCCTTGTCCACGACGCGTACCTGGACCGTGGAGCCGGTCTTGGCCGAGGTCATCCTCATGCTCATGGCCTGGGGCTTCATGCTCATTGCCGCCTCGGCCGTGATCTTCCCCTCGCCGGGCATCGTGCCGGCCATCCGGTAGCGGAGCGACGTGATGTCCTGGGTCTTCTTCGCCGCCTCGGCCACGGCCGCCGCGGGCGCCATGTCCGGCGAGGAGTCCGCGGCGAGCTTCGAGCAGCCGACCGCTCCCCCGGCGAGGAGCAGGGCGGCGAGCCCGGCACCGGTCGCTCTGCGGCGCGTGGCACGACGTACTGAAGACCGCATCGATTCCCCCCAAAGGAACCCGACGGCCACAAGGAACACATGGCCGATTCACAGCAGGAGCCGTGAGCCTAACCTCGGGCCGGTTCGGCGGTCTTCCGAATTCCCTTGGGCCTGCGGCGAGTTGGGCTCCTCAGGAGCTGGTGCCGGAGCCGGTCGCCGTGTCGGCGCTGCCCGGGGTCAGCCCCTGCTTCTTCAGCAGCGCCATGAAGTCCTCGGTGTCGCTCGCCGGAGGCACGGTGGCCTCCACCTTCACGCCGTAGTCGCTGTAGTAGGCGGTCTGGCTGTACTCGCCCGACGACATCTCGCCCTTCTCGACCTTCTTGACCAGCAGGTCCTTGGCGTTGATCCAGATGTCGACCCGCTCCGTGGAGACACCGGCCGAGGTGAGCTGCTTCTTCAGTCCGGCGAGCTGGCTCGCGGTGAGGTTGGAGTTCTTGGTGGCGAGGTCGGCGACGTTCACCGTGCCCGAGTAGTGCGTGGTCTGCTGGCCGCGGACCGACTCCGCGCCGACCTTCTTGACGTCCCCGGAGGCGAGCAGGAGCTTCACCGACTGGTTCGGGGTGGAGTTCTGCATCTGGTCCTTGAGGTACGCGCCGGAGCTGCCGCCGAGCTTGGCGAGGTCGTCGTACGCGTACTTGATCCAGTGCTTGCCGCCGGCCTGCGCGGCGAACTTCTCGCCCATCTTGGCGTAGTAGGCGTCGGGCAGATAGCGGGCCTCCATCGAGGTGCTGCCCGCCGCGCGCATCGCGTCGGCCATCGTGCCGCCGGTGTAGTTCATCGTGAGGGTGCCGCTGATGCCGTCGGCCCAGCCGAGGCTGCCCTTGGCGTCCATGGACATCAGGGTGCCCAGGACCGTGGAGGACTCGACCCTGGCGGAGTCGGCCTTGTCGGTGGACTGCTCGGCGCTGCGCAGGGCCGCTATGGGGCTCACATGGGTCGTGCCCTTGCCGACCGTCTTGTCGTCCTTGCCCGAGCCCCCGGAGGAGCCCGTGGAACTGCAGGCGGCCACCGAGGCCAGCGCGGCCCCCACCGCGATCGAGAGACCCACCCTGCGCACGGTCCTGCTCTTCATCCGTCCCCCACCCCTGAGCGATTGCTGTGCCTGCCACAAACGCTAGCGCAGCCCACTGACACCCCGTACGAAAGAGGACGAGCCCCGCACCTCGAAGGTTGCGGGGCTCGCCCAATTCTGACGCGTACGCGACGCGGCTACCGGGGTGAGCGCGGGGCTCAGACGGCGGCCGGGTCCTCCTCGACGAGGAGGTTGCGGGTGCGGTTCGGGTCGATCGGAATGCCGGGGCCGATCGTGGTGCTGATCGCGGCCTTCTTGATGTAGCGACCCTTGGCGGCGGACGGCTTCAGACGGAGGATCTCGTCCAGGGCCGCGCCGTAGTTCTCCACCAGCTTGGTGTCGTCGAAGGACGACTTGCCGATGATGAAGTGCAGGTTCGAGTGCTTGTCGACGCGGAACTCGATCTTGCCACCCTTGATCTCGGTGACAGCCTTGACGACGTCCGGGGTCACGGTGCCGGTCTTGGGGTTCGGCATGAGACCACGGGGACCGAGCACGCGGCCGAGGCGGCCGACCTTGCCCATGAGGTCCGGGGTGGCGACGACGGCGTCGAAGTCCAGACGCCCCTTCGCGACCTCGTCGATCAGTTCGTCGGAGCCGACGATGTCGGCGCCAGCGGCCTCCGCGGCCGCAGCACGGTCACCGGTCGCGAAGACCAGGACCCGGGCGGTCTTGCCGGTGCCGTGCGGCAGGTTCACGGTGCCACGGACCATCTGGTCGGCCTTGCGCGGGTCGACACCCAGGCGGAAGGCGACCTCGACGGTGCCGTCGAACTTGGTCGTGGAGGTCTCCTTGGCGAGACGGACGGCCTCGAGCGGGGCGTAGAGCTTGTCCCGGTCGATCTTGGCGTCCGCAGCGCGGAGAGACTTGCTGCGCTTGCTCACTACTGCTCCTGATGTGTTCTGAGGAGTCGTGGTACGGACCGAGCAGGTCCCACCACAATCACTTCTGCGGGGTGAAGGTCAGCCCTCGACCGTGATGCCCATGGAACGGGCGGTGCCGGCGATGATCTTCGACGCGGCGTCAAGGTCGTTGGCGTTCAGGTCGGGAAGCTTGGTCGTGGCGATCTCGCGGACCTGCGCCTGGGTGATCTTGGCGACCTTGGTCTTGTGCGGTTCGCCCGAGCCCTTCTCGACACCCGCGGCCTTGAGGATCATCTTCGCGGCCGGCGGAGTCTTGGTGATGAAGGTGAAGGAGCGGTCCTCGTAGACCGTGATCTCCACCGGGATCACCCAGCCGCGCTGCGACTCGGTGGCCGCGTTGTAGGCCTTGCAGAACTCCATGATGTTGACGCCGTGCTGACCGAGCGCGGGGCCGACCGGCGGAGCCGGGTTCGCCGCACCGGCGTTGATCTGGAGCTTGATAAGCCCCGTGACCTTCTTCTTCTTGGGAGGCATTGCTCTCTCCGGGTCCTAGTGAGAGTTTTCGGCCCCCGTCCGGTCAATCCGGATGGAGGCATACCGCACAACGATAACGGGTATCCATGTGCGGCTAAAAACCGAGCAGGTCAGAGAGGCTTTTGACAGCCCGTCTGACCTGCTCGGAAGACGTACGTCCAGGGAGAACTAGTTCTTCTGGATCTGGTCGAAGGAGAGCTCGACCGGCGTCTCGCGGCCGAAGATCTCGACGAGACCCTTGACCTTCTTCGAGTCGGCGTTGATCTCGTTGATGGTCGCCTGCAGCGTCGCGAACGGGCCGTCGGTGACGGTGACCGAGTCGCCGACCTCGAAGTCCAGCACCTGGACCTCGACCTTGCGCTGCGGAACCGGCTTGCCCTCGGCCTCGGCCGCCTCGCGGGCGGCCTTCTCCTCGGCCTCCGGGGCGAGCATCTTGACGATCTCGTCCAGGGTCAGCGGGTACGGGTCGTAGGCGTTGCCCACGAAGCCGGTGACGCCGGGGGTGTTGCGGACGACGCCCCAGGACTCGTTCGTCAGGTCCATGCGGACCAGGACGTAGCCCGGGAGCTTGTTCTGCTTGATGGTCTTGCGGTCGCCGTTCTTGATCTGGACGACCTCTTCTTGCGGCACCTCGGCCGCGAAGATGTAGTCCTCGACGTTCAGCGAGACGGCGCGCTGCTCCAGGTTGGTCTTCACGCGGTTCTCGTAACCGGCGTACGTGTGGATGACGTACCACTCGCCGGGGAGGGTGCGGAGTTCCTCGCGCAGGGCGACCACCGGGTCGACGGGCTCGGCCGGCTCGGCCTCTTCCTCGTCGTCCTCGGCCGCGGTCTCGTCGTCGAGGTCCTCGGCCGCTTCCTCGTCCTCGTCCTCGACGTGCAGGGCGGCTTCCTCGGCGGGCTCGCCCGCGTCGGCGTCGGCAGCCTCGACCTCGTCCAGCTCCTCGTCCGCGCCCTCGACGATGTCGAGTTCGTCTTCCACGGACTCGTCCGGCTCGACGGCCTCGTTCAGGTTCGGGTCAGACACGTGGCTGCTTCTTCCTGGATACATGGGGGTGGAACACGCGAAAGGGGCGCCGGTCAGGGCGCCCTTCGCTTCCGGCCTCAGCCGAAGACGTACTTCGCGGCGTGATTCAGTCCGTAGTCAATCACGGTCACCAGACCGATCATGATGACGACGAAGACGATCACAACGGTCGTGTACGTCGTCAGCTGGTTGCGCGTCGGCCAGACGACCTTGCGGAGTTCCGCGACGATCTGGCGATAGAAGATGCCGAGTCGCTTCAGCGGGCCCTTCTTGGCTCGCTTGCCGCCCTTGCGGGCCTTCTTCTTGGACTCCGACACCTCGTCCTGGGCATCAGGCATGTCGATGGAGCCCACGGCGTCCGCCATTCATCCTCACCTGTTCCCGGGTCGTGGCCGTGCCGCGCCCGGTCTGAGCCGCACGGCGGTGCATTGCTGTACGTACATGCGCTGCGCACACATCCTGGTGAAGGTGTGTGTAGCAGGGCCGGAGGGACTTGAACCCCCAACCGCCGGTTTTGGAGACCGGTGCTCTACCAATTGAGCTACGACCCTTTGTGACATCCCCAACGTACCGCATCCACCCGGGTGCTCGGTGTGCACCAAGTAGGGCGCGGCTCCTGAAGGCCAACGAGGTAGGAGTGTACGTGCTCCTGAGGCGGTCGTCGAACAGAAAGTGCCTGTACGGGGATCGCCGACGGAAGATCGCCCAGGCAGGGGCGGGAATCCGGACGGTTGTTCAAGGTCCGCCCGATCCTGTTCAGTCTGTGAAACCGGTGTGCCGGGCGGGTTTCGGGTCTGAAACGATGGGCCCATGAGCGCCTCAACCCCTCCCACCGAGCGCCGGGTCTCCGCCCGAGTCGGCGCGATCTCCGAGTCCGCCACCCTCGCCGTGGACGCCAAGGCCAAGGCCCTCAAGGCCGCCGGGCGTCCGGTGATCGGCTTCGGCGCGGGCGAACCGGACTTCCCGACTCCGGACTACGTCGTCCAGGCCGCCATCGAGGCCTGCTCGAACCCCAAGTACCACCGCTACACCCCGGCCGGCGGTCTGCCGGAGCTGAAGACCGCGATCGCCGCGAAGACGCTGCGCGACTCGGGCTACGAGGTGGACGCCTCGCAGATCCTGGTCACCAACGGCGGCAAGCAGGCCATCTACGAGGCCTTCGCCGCGATCCTCGACCCGGGCGACGAGGTCATCGTCCCGGCGCCGTACTGGACGACGTACCCGGAGTCGATCCGTCTCGCGGGCGGTGTCCCCGTGGACGTCGTCGCCGACGAGACGACCGGATACCGCGTCACCGTCGAGCAGTTGGAGGCGGCCCGCACCGAGAACACCAAGGTCGTCCTCTTCGTCTCCCCCTCGAACCCGACCGGCGCCGTCTACAGCGAGGCCGAGGCCGAGGCGATCGGCCGCTGGGCCGTCGAGCACGGCCTGTGGGTCATGACGGACGAGATCTACGAACACCTCGTCTACGGAGACGCGAAGTTCACCTCGCTGCCCGCGATCCTCCCCGAGCTGCGCGACAAGTGCATCGTGGTCAACGGCGTCGCCAAGACATACGCCATGACCGGCTGGCGGGTGGGCTGGATCGTCGGCCCGAAGGACGTCGTCAAGGCCGCGACCAACCTCCAGTCGCACGCCACGTCGAACGTCTCGAACGTCGCCCAGGTCGCCGCGCTGGCCGCCGTCTCCGGTGACCTGACGGCCGTGGCGGAGATGCGCGAGGCCTTCGACCGCCGTCGCAAGACCATCGTGCGGATGCTGAACGAGATCGACGGCGTGCTCTGCCCGGAGCCCGAGGGCGCGTTCTACGCCTACCCGTCGGTCAAGGCCCTCCTCGGCAAGGAGATCCGGGGCAAGCGCCCCCAGGACTCGGTCGAGCTGGCCGCGCTGATCCTGGAGGAGGCCGAGGTCGCGGTCGTCCCGGGCGAGGCCTTCGGGACCCCCGGCTACCTGCGGCTGTCGTACGCCCTGGGTGACGAGGATCTCGTCGAGGGCGTCAGCCGTATCCAGAAGCTGCTCTCCGAGGCCACGGACTGAGTTTTCGTACCTCCACGCGCGCGTGCGGGCCGTTTCCCTCCGGGGAGGCGGCCCGCTGCTGTGTGCGAGCAAGACCACGATCGGGGAAAGCGGTACCGGGACGACGGGAACGTACGGCAGGATTCCCGGATGGAGCGTGTACGTGATGTCTCTGAACTGCCGAAAGCCCATCTGCACCTGCACTTCACCGGGTCGATGCGGCCGACCACCGTGCTGGAGCTGGCCGACAAGTACGGCGTACGACTGCCGGACGCCCTGACCGACGCGTTGACCAGCGGGGAGCCGCCGAAACTGCGGGCGACGGACGAGCGGGGGTGGTTCCGTTTCCAGCGGCTGTACGACGCCGCGCGGTCGTGCCTGCGGGAACCCGAGGACATCCAGCGGCTGGTGCGCGAGGCCGCCGAGGAGGACGTCAGGGACGGCTCGGGCTGGCTGGAGATCCAGGTGGACCCGACGTCGTACGCGCCGCGCCTGGGCGGGCTGATCCCGGCGCTGGAGGTCATCCTGGACGCGGTGGAGACGACCTCCCGCGAGACCGGGCTCGGGATGCGGGTGCTGGTGGCCGCGAACCGGATGAAGCACCCGCTGGACGCACGGACGCTGGCCCGGCTGGCAGTGCGGTATGCGGACCACGGGGTGGTCGGTTTCGGCCTCTCGAACGACGAACGCCGGGGTATGGCACGGGACTTCGACCGGGCCTTCGCGATCGCCCAGGAGGGCGGCCTGCTCTCCGCCCCGCACGGCGGCGAACTGGCGGGCCCGGCCTCGGTGCGGGACTGCCTGGACGACCTGCACGCGACCCGGATCGGCCACGGTGTACGCGCGGCGGAGGACCCGCGGCTGCTGAAGCGCCTCGCCGACCGGGGCATCACCTGTGAGGTGTGCCCCGCCTCGAACGTGGCCCTGGGCGTCTACGAGAAGCACGAGGACGTGCCCCTGCGGACCCTCTTCGAAGCCGGCGTCCCCCTGGCGCTCGGCGCCGACGACCCGCTCCTGTTCGGCTCCCGGCTCGCGGCCCAGTACGAGATCGCCCGCCGTTACCACGCCTTCTCGGACCGCGAACTGGCCGAACTGGCCCGGCAGTCGGTACGGGGTTCGGCGGCCCCGGAGGACATGAAGACCAAGCTGCTGTCGGGCATCGACGACTGGCTCAGCGCCCCGGCCGCTTGAAGTGGGCGTAGGGCGGATACGGCTTGAAACAGATCGCGAGCTCGGGATGGCGCAGGCCGTCCCTGGGAGGCACCAGCTCGTGGTGCAGGCAGGTCACGCACGCCGCCTGCCCCTCGACGACCCTCTTTTCCCGCGGCCCCCAGCCGGCCGCGTAGGCGAACGCCGTCGCTGCGCCGGCGAGGACATCACGGCCGCCGATGAGGAAGTACGTGCGCGCGTGCGTGGTGTGCCGCAACAGCCCGCGGTCGTACGGACGCTCCAGCCACGCGCGCGCGTGCCGCTCGGTACGGGCCTCGTCCGTGCGGACGGTGAGCGGTGTGCCACGCCCCAACGCCCGCCGCAGTTCAGGCCATTTGGAGGGCCGCAGCCCCGTCTCCGGACGGGCCAGCACCAGATCGACCAGCTCCCCGCACCCCTCGTCGGGCGGCACGCACCCGCGCAGCGGAATGTGCACGATGGTGTGCCGGGAGTACGCGGCGAACGAGAACAGCCCGGCCAGCCGGCTCAGCCCGTCATGGTCACCCATGAGCATTCCGTACGACGCCGGGTCGCGCAGTGAGGTGTGGCGCAGGGGTTGCCCGGGCTGGACGACACGGTGTTCGTGCGGGCCGGTCCTGGGCCTGAACTGGCGGAGTCTCAGCTCCATTCGGGGTGCCTCATACGGCAAGGATCACGGCCCGGAGGGGTCCTCGGCAACGGAGATTCCGCCCAGCAGCGTCCTGGCGATGCGTGGCGCGAACTCGTCCACGGGCGGCCGTACGCCGGTCTGCGTGGCCTCGTAGGCGAACACGCGCTGTGCGCAGGCGCCGAGGAGGAGGGACGCGGCGGCGAAGGTGTCCACGTCACGGCGGACACGACCGGCGGCCTGTTCGGCGCGGAGATAGGCGTCCAGGCCCTCGATCGGCTTGTGGGGGCCGGAGCCGAGCTGTCGCAGCGCCTCGTCGTGGCGTCGCTTGAGCTGGGTCTCGGCGTACAGGGAGGCCGCGATCGGGAAACTCTGCTCGTAGAAGAGGGCCGCCTGGCGGGCGATCTCGATGAGGTTGTCCTCCAGGGAGTGCTGTCCGGGCTCGGCGGCGAGGCTCTGCAGCAGTGGGGTCAACTGGGGCAGCCGTTCCGCGAGGACGCGGATGAACAGCTCCTCCTTGCTCGCGAAGTACTTGTAGAGGGCGGCTTCGGAGCAGCCTGCGGCCTTCGCGATCTCCTTGGTGGTCGCCCGGGCCAGCCCGACGGTGAGCATCAGCTCGTGGGCGGCGTCGAGGATGCGGACCCGGGCGGGCTTCGAGGATTCCATGACCGGTCCGTTCGGGCTTGACGAATGGGTGAGTACTTACTCACTCTAGAGGGAGACAGGGGTGAGTAAACGCTCACCCACCCCGTGAGGCTGAGGAGCACGCCATGAAGCTCACCGTTTTCGGTGCCACGGGAGGCATCGGTCAGGAGATCGTCCGCCAGGCGCTGGCCTCGGGTCACCAGGTCACGGCGGTCGTGCGCGACCCGGCCGGGCTGACCGTGCGCGGCAAGGGCCTGGAGGTGTTCCCTGCGGACCTCACCGCCCCGGAGGCGCTGCGCCCCGCGGTCGCGGGCCGGGACGCGGTCCTCTCCGGACTCGGCGCCCGCAGCCGAAAGGACGCCGGGGTCGCGACCCGGCTCACCCGGACGGTTCTGGCCGCCATGGAGGCGGAGGGGGTGCGCCGGCTGCTGGTGGTGAGCGCCGGTCCGGTGGGCCCGGACCCGGAGGGCGCCGGGCTCCTCGACCGCACCGCGCGCGGGCTGATCTCGGCGCTCCTGAAGGACGTGTACGCCGACCTGCGGGAGATGGAGGCGGAGCTGGCCCGCAGCGCGACCGACTGGACCTCGGTCCGCCCACCGCGCCTGCAGAACAAGCCGGTGACCGGCACGTACCGCACGGTCGTGGGCGGCTTCCCGGACAAGGGCCGGTTCATCGCCCGCGCGGACGTGGCCCACGCGATGCTGGCGATGACCGACGACCCGGGGACGGTGAAGCAGGGGGTGGGGGTGGCCTACTAGTCGTCGAGGCTCAGCCGACGAGGCTGACGCCGACCGTCACCGGTTCGTTGACGAGGGTGATCCCGAAGGTGTCGTGGACGCCGACGACGACCTCGCGGGCCAGGGCGAGCAGGTCGGCGGTGGTCGCCTCGCCGCGGTTGGTGAGGGCGAGGGTGTGCTTGGTGGAGATGCGGACGGGCCCGGTGCCGTACCCCTTGGTGAAGCCCGCCTTGTCGATCAGCCAGGCGGCGGAGGTCTTGGTGTGCCCCTCCCCCGCCGGATAGGCGGGCGGCTCCGCGCTCTCCCCGAGGCGCTCGCGCACGCGCGCGTGGAACGCGGTGAACTGCTCCTCGGTGAGGATCGGATTGGTGAAGAAGGAACCGGCCGACCAGGTGTCGTGGTCCTCGGGGTCCAGGACCATGCCCTTGCCGGCGCGCAGCGCGAGAACGGTCTCGCGGGCCCGCGCGAGCGGCACCCGGTCGCCGGGCTCGACGCCGAGGACACGGGCCGTCTCGGCGTACTTGACCGGCGCCGACAGCCCGCCCGCGTCCTCCAGTTGGAAGCGGACGCGCAGCACCACGTAGCGCTCGGGCTCTGCCTTGAAGCGGCTGTGGCGGTACGAGAAGGCGCACTCCTCGTTGGTGAGGGTGACCGTCGCGCGGGTGGTGCGGTCGTAGGCGACGACCTCGGTGACGGTGGCGGAGACCTCCTGGCCGTACGCCCCCACGTTCTGGATCGGGGTCGCGCCCGCCGATCCGGGGATCCCGGCGAGGCACTCGATCCCGGCGAGCCCGGCCTCCACGGTGCGGGCGACGGCATCGGTCCACACCTCGCCGGCCGCCAGCTCCAGGCGTGTGCCGTCGAGCACGAAGCCGCGCGTGGCGATGCGCAGGGCGGTTCCCTCGAACCCCTTGTCCCCGATGACGAGGTTGGACCCGCCCCCGATGACCAGCAACGGCGTCCCGGTGTCGTCGGCCTCGCGGACGGCGTCGATCACCTCGGCATCGGTGCCGGCGGTGATCAGACGGGTCGCGGGACCGCCCAACCGGAAGGTGGTCAGCGGGGCGAGGGGAGCGTCGTGGAGTTCCTGCACGGGGCCAAGACTACGAGACCGGACCGACAACGCCCGGCGCGGTGGGGCGGGACGCACGCGCGTGGGGCCCCACGGGTTTGGTGGGGCCCCACGCGCGCGTGCCGGATGTTGGTTCTCCGCCGTGCCGGATGTTCGTTCTCAGCGGCCGGCCGACTCCATGACCGACTCGGACCCGGAACCCTCGGCCGACTCCGCGTGACCCGGCGCCTCGTCCGACGCGGCCACCTTCGTGAGCTCCGCCGCGCGGCGCCTCGTCGGGATCAGCAGGGTCGCGATCCCGGCGAGGGCGACCACGCCCGAGCCGGTGACCAGCGCGGGCTTCAGCCCGTCGACGAAGCTCTGCCCGGTTTCGTAGCCGCCCTGTGCCGAGAAGATCGACGCCATGATCGCTACACCGAGGGCGCCGCCCACCTCGCGGAGCGCGTTGTTGGCGCCGGAGGCGATGCCTTGTTCCGCCGGGCGGACGCTGGACATGACCAGGTTGGCGGCCGGGGCGAAGAACAGGGCCATGCCGATCCCGCTGAGGATCAGACCGGGCAGCTGAGCGGCGTAGGAGACGTCGGTGGTGACGATGTACGCCATGTAGCCGAGACCGGCGGCCTGGAGGAAGAGGCCGGCGGCGACGACCGGGCGGCCGCCGACGCGGTCGGACAGGATGCCGGCGATGGGCGCGACCAGCATCGGCATACCGGTCCAGGGCAGCATCCTGAGGCCCGCCTCGGTGGGCGAGTAGCCGAGGACACCCTGCATGTACTGGCTGAGCAGGAAGATCGACCCGAACATCCCGAGGAACATCAGCAGGCTCGCGGCGTTGATCCCGGAGAAGGCGCGGGAGCGGAACAGCCGCATCGGGAGCATGGGGTTCTTGGCGTTGACGCTGTAGATGATGAAGCCGACGAAGAGCGCGGTGCCCGCGAAGAGCCCGGTGAGGACGAGGGAGCTGGCCCACCCGTCGGCGGGGCCGCGGACCAGGCCGTAGACGATCCCGAAGAGGCCGCCGCTGGCGAGCAGGGTGCCGGGGAAGTCGAGCGGGGCGCCGGTGCCGTGGGACTCGGAGAGGCGGAGGCGGGCGAGCGGGATCAGGGCCAGGCCGAGCGGGACGTTCAGCCAGAAGATCCAGTGCCAGGAGACGTGTTCGGTGAGGCTGCCGCCGATGAGGGGTCCGGAGGCGACGGCGAGTCCGTTGACGGCGCCCCAGATGCCGTAGGCCATACCGCGTTTGGCGGCGGGTACGGCCGCGGTGAGCAGGGTCAGTGTCAGCGGCATCATGATCGCTGCGCCGACGCCCTGGACCGCGCGGGCCGCGATCAGGGAGTCGATGCCGGTCGCCATGGCCGCGGCGGCGGAGGCGCCGGTGAATATGGTGATGCCGACGAGGAAGAGCCGCCGTCGGCCGAACCGGTCGCCGAGGGCCGCACCGAACATCAGCAGGACGGCGAAGGTGAGCGTGTAGGCACTCACGGTCCATTCCAGGTCGCCCAGCGCGCCCCCGAGGTCCTTGCGGATGGAGGGCAGGGCGGTGGTGACGACGAGGTTGTCGAGGGCCGCCATGAATCCGGCGACGCTGGTGATGACGAGGGCCCAGACCATTCCCCCGCGACGTGCGGTCTGTTCTGACATCGCTCCCCCAAAGGGCGATCGCTACCGATGATTAGTTATTGATTACTAACTTTCACGATCATGAAAAGGCGCAGAATCCGCCTCTTGCCCGCCGCTACGACTTCTCCAGCCGACCGGTGACACGGGCCTCCGGGTACATCCCCTCCCAGACCCTGTGCTCGGGCGGAAAACCCATGGCCACAAGGGTGTTGATCAGCATTCCGTGCGCCATGAAGGTCGCGGTCTCGCCCACATCCGCCCCCATGGACGCATGCACGATGTCCCAGAGCCTCATCCAGCCCCGCCGCACGGCCTCGCCGAACTCGTGGTCACCCTCCGCCTCGGCGGCGGCCACCGTGATGTAGGTCTGCATCTGCATCAGGAGCTTCTCGGGATACTCCGTGATGAGCCGCACGTAGGCGTCGGCCATGGCATGCAGGGCCTCTTCGCCCTCCAGCCCCTTGGACGACTCCTCCATGACCCGGCACACGTCCTCGACACACCTGAGCGAGGCCGCCGCGAAGATCGCCCTCTTGCCCGGGAAGAGCCGGAAGAGATACGGCTGCGAGACACCGACCCGCTTGGCGATCGCCTCCGTGGAGGTGCCGTAGTACCCCCGCTGCGCGAACTCGGCGACCGCCGCGCGAACGACGCTCTCACGCCTCTCCTCTGCGCTCATCCTGACCATGCGAGAAAGTTAGTACTCAATCACTAACTTAGTCAAGGGGTGAGTTTGGCGGGGGTTCCGGAACGGCGGCCGGGAACCCGGACGACAGGACCGCCCCCTCCGTCGCCGCCGTGGTGACCGCCTTCGAGCCCACCGCCGAAGCCCTCCGCTCCCGGGTCCGCGAACTGGACTTCCCGGGGGTCGCGACGTTCCATGTGTGGCACGACACACAGGCGGGCCAGCTCCGATGCCTGACGGCGTCACTGTCGGTGACCGAATTGCCGTTCAGCGGACGCTACCGGCCCGTTTACGATCTCGCGCCCATCGTCGAGGCCTTCCTCGCCAGGGACCTGCCCGTGTCGGATGACGCACCGTTTCCCGTGTGGGTCCGCGAGGTCGGACGCCCGGCTCACCGACCGACGACGGGTGCGGGGTTCGTCGGCCCATAAGTAAGGGGCACCCGTAATGGCGGACGCCCCTTACCTCAACCCACCCCGGCTGATGTCCGACCGCTCAGGCCAGCCGTACGACCGCTCGTGACATCCCCAGCACCTTCTGGCCTGCGCTGGTCGCCACGAGGTCCACGCGGACCGTGTTGTCGTCGAGCTTGGCCGCGACCTTGGCGCTGACCTCGACGGTCGCGCCCTGGTCGTCGTTCGGGACGACGACGGGCTTGGTGAAGCGGACGCCGTACTCGACGACCGCGCCCGGGTCGCCGACCCAGTCGGTGACCACACGGATCGCCTCGGCCATGGTGAACATGCCGTGCGCGATGACGTCCGGGAGTCCGACCTCCCTGGCGAACTTCTCGTTCCAGTGGATCGGGTTGAAGTCCCCGGAGGCACCCGCGTACTGGACGAGGGCGGCGCGCGTCACGGGAAAGGTCTGGGCCGGCAGTTCGGTGCCGACCTCGATGTCGTCGTACGCGATCTTCGCCGTCATGTCAGCTCCCCTCCGCCGCGCGGGCCACCAGCTTGGTCCAGGCGGTCACGACGTGTTCGCCGGCCTCGTCGTGGACCTCGCCGCGGACGTCCAGGATGTCGTTGCCCGCCATCGACTTGATCGCCTCGATCGTGGAGGTGACCGTGAGGCGGTCACCGGCGCGCACGGGACGGACGTAGACGAACTTCTGGTCGCCGTGCACCACGCGGCTGTAGTCGAGGCCGAGTTGCGGGTCCTGGACGACCTGTCCTGCGGCCTTGAAGGTGATGGAGAAGACGAAGGTCGGCGGGGCGATCACATCGGAGTGTCCGAGCGCCTTGGCGGCCTCCGGGTCCGTGTATGCCGGGTTGGCGTCCCCCACCGCCTCCGCGAACTCACGGATCTTCTCCCGGCCCACCTCGTAGGGGTCGGTGGGCGGGTAGGTCCGCCCCACGAAGGACTGGTCGAGCGCCATGACTCGGCACCTCCTGATGTGTCTGCTCTGCTGATAACGACACGAGGCCGCCCCCAACGTGCGGGGACGGCCTCGTGTACGAGCCTGTATTTATCGCGTTTCGCGGTGCGCGGTGTGCGCATTGCAACGCGGGCAGTGCTTCTTCATCTCCAGTCGGTCCGGGTTGTTACGCCGGTTCTTCTTGGTGATGTAGTTCCGCTCCTTGCACTCCACGCAGGCCAGCGTGATCTTCGGGCGGACGTCGGTGGCAGCCACAGGAGTGCTCCTTGACGAACGGATGGGACTATGAACGCATAACAGAGTAGCCGATCGAAGGACCGACCCCACAATCGGCTACTGTCAGTAGCGGTGACCGGACTTGAACCGGTGACACAGCGATTATGAGCCGCTTGCTCTACCGACTGAGCTACACCGCTGTGATGGGATTGGTTCCCACCTTGCGGTAGGAACCTCTCACACCAGAGCCCCAATACGGAATCGAACCGTAGACCTTCTCCTTACCATGGAGACGCTCTACCGACTGAGCTATTGGGGCGAGCGATGAAGACATTACACGCTCCGCCGCCGTTCACCCAAATCCGTTTCGTAGCACCGCTCCAGCTCCTTCCACGGCTCTCCCGAAGGCCTCTCGGGCCCCTCCCGCACGGCGGACCACACCGGTACGACTATTGCGCTCCTCCGCGCCGCGAGCGGATCACCGCCCTAGGCTCGACTCACTCTGCGTGATCTTGCGCCCCTTTGCGCAGCCCCCCAGCCCTGAGCCCCGAAGCCGAGCCCGCGAAGCCCTGAGCCCCTGGAGCGCGATGCCCGACAGCCAGCCCCAGCCGTCCCACTCGTCGTCGGGTCCGTCGGGTTCCTCCGGTTCGTCGGGACCGGCCGACCCGGCCGCGCTCCTGTTGTGCGGGGCCCGGCTGACCGACGGCAGGACCGTGGACGTACGGCTGGGCGGCGGGCGCATCGAGGCGGTCGGCACGGCGGGCAGCCTGGCGACGGACGCCGCGCGCGCGTGCGGCGCGCGCGTGGACCTCAGCGGCTATCTCCTCCTCCCGGCCCCGGCCGAGCCGCACGCGCACAGCGACACCGCGCTGTCGGCCGAGAACGGCGGACCGGTCTCCTACGACCCCCAGGACGTCCAGCGCCGTGCCACGGAGGCCGCGCTGCTGCAGCTCGGGCACGGGGCGACGGCGCAGCGGGCACACGTGCGCGTGGGGGACGTCCAGGGGCTGGGCGCGCTGGCCGCCGTACTGCGGGCGCGGCGGGCGCTGCGCGGGCTGGCGGAGCTGACGGCCGTGGCTATGCCCCGGCTGCTGACCGGGGTGGCGGGGGCGGACGGGCTCGCGATGCTGCGGGACGCGCTGAAAATGGGTGCCTCAGTAGTGGGCGGTTGTCCAGATCTGGACCCCGATCCGACGGGGTACGTGGAGGCGCTGCTTGAGGTCGCGTCCGAGCACGGCTGCCCGGTGGACCTGCACACGGACGCCGCCGACCCGGCCCGGCTGGCCCGGCTGGCGGCGGTCGCGGGCGGGATGCGCCCCGGGGTGACGCTCGGCCCGTGCGGCGGCCTGGGGCGGCTGCCCGCGGACACGGTCACCCGGATCGCGGACCAACTGGCCGCGGCCGGCGTGACGGTGGTGTGCCTGCCGCAGGGCGGCTGTGGCGGCGTCGACCGGCGGGGCACGGCTCCCGTACGACTGCTGCGCACGGCCGGCGTCCAGGTGGCCGCGGGCAGCGGCGCCCTGCGTGACGTGTCCAACCCCGTGGGCCGCGGGGACCCCCTGGAGGCGGCCTACTTGCTGGCCTCGCGGCACGGGATGCGGCCCGAGGACGCGTACGACACAGTGAGCTCGTCGGCGCGGGCGGCGCTCGGCCTGCCCGAGGTGCGGGTCGAGGCGGGATTTCCGGCCGAACTGCTCGCGGTGCGCGGCGACCGGCTCGCGGGCGCGCTCTCACTGGCGTACAGCCGGATCGTGGTGCACCGGGGGCGCGTGGTGGCACGGACGAGCGCGGTGCGGGAGTACTGCAACACGGCGGCGGGCGCGGAGTTGGGGCTGCCGCGGCAGGGGCGGGCCGAGGTGTCGTGAGCCGCTTGTCGTGACCTGCCGCCGCGTGGGGGCGTACGCCCGGGGCGCAGAGGTCCGTGTGCGTCCGTGCTCGCGCGCCCGGCGCGTGCCTCGCGAGGGTGTGCTGCTGGGACGCGGCTGAAGTCATGCGGCGCGTGCGGCCCTCCGGGCGTACGGTCGAAGGCATGCGCATTGTCATCGCTGGAGGTCATGGTCAGATCGCGCTGCGGCTGGAGCGCCTGCTCGCCGCGCGTGGTGAAGAGGTCGCGGGCATCATCCGCAACGCCGGACAGAGCGACGATCTACGGGCGGCCGGCGCCGAACCGCTCGTGCTCGACCTGGAGTCGGCCTCGGTCGAGGAGGTCGCGGCGCTGCTGCGGGGCGCGGACGCGGCGGTCTTCGCGGCGGGCGCGGGCCCGGGCAGCGGTACGGCCCGGAAGGACACGGTGGACCGGGGTTCGGCGGTGCTGTTCGCCGACGCGGCGGTCCTGGCGGGCGTACGGCGTCATGTCGTCGTGTCCTCGATGGGCGCGGATCCGGCGCACCCCGGGGACGGCGTGTTCGACGTGTACCTGCGGGCCAAGGGCGAGGCCGACGCGTATGTACGCGGCCTGGATGCCCTGGACTGGACGATTCTGCGCCCCGGTTCGCTCACGAACGACGCCGGCAGGGGCCTGGTCCGCCTGGAGGCTCACACGGGGCTCGGTTCGATCCCGCGCGACGATGTGGCCGCCGTACTCGCGGAGTTGGTGGAGACCCCGGCGACGGCCGGCCTGACGCTGGAGCTGATCGGTGGATCCGCGCCGGTGTCGGTGGCGGTGAAGTCGGTGGCGGGGAACTGAGGTTGTCCGCCGGCCGGTTGCCGCACCGCCTAGAACAGCGGCATCTGGCCGGGGAACTCGGGCACGACGTATCCGTCCAACGCGGGCTGGGCGGCCCCGAGTTCCGCCTGTCGGCGCGAGCCGGGGCACGACACGAGCTCGCCGCTCTCGCGTGCGCCGGGCGGGTCGTGACGCGCGAACCGTCCGGCGACGACGGCGATCTCGCGACGGCACTCGGGGCAACTCCTGCGGCGTGACGACATGGGATCAGTCTGCCCCGCCGCAGGCCGCGTCGGCCGTCGAGGCGCTCAGCTGTGGGAGACGGTAAGTCCGTAGAAGGCGACCCGGGCACCCTTGGTGGTGCTGTCGGAGGACGACTGGTTGTACGAACCGGCCTTGAAGTACTGCTTGTAGGCGTTGAACGACGACGGGATGGCGTAGTGCGTGGTGCTCCCGTTGACCGTCAGATTGATGGTGTTGCCGCCCGAGACGCCGATCGTGTAGCTCCATGTCTTGCCGACCGCCACGTTGCCGACGGTGTGCAGCGTCTGTCCGCCGTCGGGCGAGTTCTCCGTGCCGAGGACGATGTCGCCGCTCGACCGGTAGTAGAGCTCCAGCAGCGGCTTGGTGGACGTGCCGCCCGTGCCGAGGTGGATCTGGCCGACGCAGACGTTCGACGTGACGGAGACGACCCGTAGCGTCGCCTTCATCGTGTGCGTGCCGCTGAGCGACCAGTTGGCGGCGCTGCCGCTGCGGTTCATCTCCCGCAGTTCGGAGCGGGCGTAGTTGGAGTTGGGCGTGGTGACGCCCTTCTCCGGTGCCCAGAAGGTCATCGCGCCGTCACGGGTGTCCGTGTAGAAGTACGAGTCCTGGAAGCCGTTGGCCCCTTGCAGCCGGGCCGACGAGATGGTCGTGGGCGAGCCGGGGGAACCCACCGGCTCCTGGAGCTGCCACACACCGAGGTCGAAGTTCCCGCCGGGCGCGACGGTCGGGTCCGCGAGGGGTGAGGCGACGGCGCCGGTGACGTTGGTACTGCCCGACGCGGCCGGAGCCGTGAGGGCCAGCCCGCCGGTCACGGCGGTGACGGTGGCCAGGGAGGTGAGCAGCGTACGCATGCGCATGGGGGGTGCCTTCCTGTCTGCTCGATGGACTCGGTTGGCGATGCGTGTTCATGTACGTGAACTTTGTGTTTCAACATGAACGCGATGCCGCGACAGTAGGGCTGTGGCACGGTCACGTCAAGACTGGTGACGGAGCGGCAGAAGGCTCCAGGAACGACGAAAGGGTCTGTGCTCAGCATTGCTGCTGAGCACAGACCCTTTCGATCGTGTGGCGGCGCCAGGGTTCGAACCTGGGTAGGCGTAGCCGGCAGATTTACAGTCTGCTCCCTTTGGCCGCTCGGGCACACCGCCGGGGTTGCTGCCTCTCGCACCGCTTTCCGGCGGTGCTCCGTGGCAACGACGTAAACGATACCCGATGCACCGGGGTGCTTCGCCACCCGATAGATCGGCACCCGGAGGGGAGGGGGTGGCTAGGCTTATACGGATGCGGCCCGGCGCCTACACCGGGCTCGGCGGCTGCCCCCACGCACGCCGATACGCAGTGACACGCATCGATACGCACCCCGATACAAGGAGCCACAGGACATGGCCGACTCCAGTTTCGACATCGTCTCGAAGGTCGAGCGGCAGGAGGTCGACAACGCCCTCAACCAGGCCGCCAAGGAGATCTCGCAGCGCTACGACTTCAAGGGCGTGGGTGCCTCGATCTCATGGTCCGCCGAGAAGATCCTCATGGAGGCGAACTCCGAGGAGCGGGTCAAGGCGGTGCTCGACGTCTTCCAGTCCAAGCTGGTCAAGCGCGGCATCTCGCTGAAGGCGCTGGACGCCGGTGAGCCTCAGCTCTCCGGCAAGGAGTACAAGATCTTCGCGTCCATCGAGGAGGGCATCTCCCAGGACAACGCGAAGAAAGTGGCGAAGATCATTCGTGACGAGGGTCCCAAGGGCGTGAAGGCCCAGGTGCAGGGCGACGAACTGCGGGTCAGCTCGAAGAGCCGTGACGACCTGCAGGCCGTGCAGGCCCTGCTCAAGGGCAAGGACTTCGACTTCGCGCTGCAGTTCGTCAACTACCGGTAGAACCAAGCCTCCCGCGCCCGGCGCGCAGCGGTACGAGGAAGGGTGGGTACCCGTCGGTACCCACCCTTCTCGCCTGCTGGCTGCGGCACGGGGGCGCCAGGGCCTGTCCGCCGGGCAAGCCCTAGTTGCGCGAGTTGCCGAAGAAGATGCGGTAGGCGATCAGGAGGACGAGGGCGCCGCCTATCGCCGAGGCCCAGGTGGCGCCGTCGTAGAAGTTCTTGGCGACCGGGTGGTCGAGCCAACGGGCCGATATCCAGCCGCCGAGGAACGCGCCGGCGATGCCGATGACGGTCGTACCGATGAAGCCGCCCGGGTCGCGGCCCGGCAGCAGGAATTTGGCGATGGCTCCGGCCAACAGTCCCAGGATGATCCAGCTGATGATGCCCATGCCGTGAACCTGCCCTTTCACACTGTGCTTGCGCTGATCCGGAGCTGTGAATTCCGCCCGGACAGGCTGTGTTCGTAGGTCCTGCGCACGGCCTGTCGCTGCATGTTGCGCCGTGTCGATGAACAGGACGCCACGGACGCGTGTGGTGGTTGCAGGCATCGGCGGGGCGGTGCCGGGAGGGTCGCCGATGCCGGGAGTCGGTCAGGATGCCTGCGTCGTCGTGCGTATGCGGAAGTCGGCCCACGGTTCGGGCTCGATACCGATGTTGGCGTCGACGTACCAGCCCGTGCCGTCGAGCCAGCCTTCGAGCCAGTCGGCGAGGCTGGGCGCGTCCACGTACCACGCGTGGTCCGCCTCGTCCGCGTTCGGTTCGTAGAGCAGCACGGTGGCCTGCGGGGTGCGGCAGTCCACGCACGCGTACATCGCGCAGCCCCAGTGGGATATCGGCAGGACGCCCTCGGGCCAGGGCCAGTCGGGGTCCTTGCGTCCGCTCTCGCGGTTGGCGAGGTACTGCGTGACGGCGGCGGGCTCGCCGGCGGGCGGGCTGTCGAGCAGGGGCAACAGGCCGTACTCCGGGCCGAATCCACCGTCTCCTATGCGCGAGTAGAGCGCCGCGAGCAGTGGCGGCAGGCTGAAGCCCAGGGCGGCCTCGGCGCGGGTCACCACGGCCTCGTCCACCGGGGCGGGGAGTGAAGTCCAGCCCCACGGGAGGGTGTTGCGGGCCTCGGCGGCCACTCGGGTCAGCAGTCGCTGCTCGTTCTCGGTCATGGCTTCATAGTGCAACGCGCCACTGACAATCGGGCCGGCCTGTGGACAACGCGGCGGTTGTGGAAAACCTGCTCGGCCTGGCAGCGGGTGTGGTGACGAACGGTCAGGCCAGGCGGACGTCGACGTGCCTCTCAGCGAGGAGGGCGAGCAGTTCCTCGAACGTCGGTGGGCGTGGACCGGTGTGCGGGGTGAGGCCGAGGCAGGCGCGGGCGACGGTCGCGTCGTGCCAGACGAGGGTGAAGGGCGGGGCGGCTCCCCAGCGACCGCGCAGGCAGTCGTCCAGCGCGTCGACGCCCCAGCCGAAGTATCCGCCGGGGCCGTTCACCGCCTCGCCGAGAGCGCAGAAGAAGCCCTGCGGGTCGGTGATGTGTCTGCCGTCGAGGTGGTAGACGGTGCCCGGCGGCCGGTCCAGGGCGCCGTGCGGGTGGTTCGCCAGAGCGGTGTCGAGCCAGAACCGGCGGCCGTCCGCGTCGCAACCGGCCCAGCGGCCGGGATCTGAGGGGCGCCCCTCGCCCCACAGGTCCCACACCGCCCGGGCCGCGAGCGGCGGCCGTTCCGCCCAGGGGTCGAGGGTGAGGTCGACCAGGCCGGGGCCGCGCGCGGACGGGATCCAGGCCCGCAACTCACCCTCGGTGGCGGGCTGCAGGGGCCGGCCCGAGGAGTCGATACGCAGCACCTTCGCGTGGCCGAGGTCCTCGTCCCCGCTGTCCATGGCCGCCCGAAGCGCGCCGCGCGGGGAACAGCCCAGCAGGCGCACGGGAGGGTCCAGCGGTTCGGGCCGGTCCTCCTGGAGATGGGCCAAGTCCCGGCAGCCGCCCCAGGGTTCGCCGTCCGGGCCCAGCAGCCGGTAGCCCGGGGAGAGGGGCGGGCAGTGCGGGTAGTCGTAGCGGTTGTCGTCGGACGGCAGCCCCTCGACGGTGACGTCCCTCAGGGACAGGTCACGCGCGCAGGGCCGGTCGCCGACAACGCGTACGCCCTCCAGCCACCAGTCCCCCTCCATTCCCGCGCCGGTGCCGGTCTTGTCGAGGATCTCCAGGGTGAGCAGGCCGAGCGGCGCCGAACCGTCGGCACGCGCGCGTGCCAGGGCCGCGGCGAGTTCGCCCTCGGGCGCGCAGCCGAGCAGTTCGTACGTCTCCCTGATGCGTGGGGGCGGGTCGGCGAAGAGGTCGTCGGCGTCCTGGCACAGTGCCCAGGTCTGCTCGTATCCGTGCTCGCCTGCGGATTCGGAACCTTCGTCGTGCGACAGCAGGACGTACTTCGGCGCCCCCACCACTGTCGGTCCCGTCAGCGGGTGGCGAACGGCTGGTCCGTGGGCACGATTTCGCGGCCCAGGGGGAACAGCGAGACCGGGATCAGCTTGAAGTTGGCGATGCCGAACGGGATTCCGATGATCGTGATGCACATGGCAATGCCGGTGACGATGTGCGCGAGGGCCAGCCACCAGCCCGCGAGGATCAGCCACAGGACGTTGCCGACGCAGGACGCAGCGCCCGCGTCACGGCGCTCGACCGTGGTGTACCCGAAGGGCCACAGGGCGTAGACGCCGATACGGAAGGCGGCGATGCCGAACGGGATGCCGATGATCGTGATGCACAGCAGCGCGCCGGCGAGCAGGTACCCGAGGAACAGCCAGAAGCCGCTCAGGACGAGCCAAATGACGTTCAGGATGGTTTTCACTGAGGGCGACCTGCCATCTTCTCGAGCCGGGCGATGCGCTCCGCCATCGGCGGGTGTGTCGAGAACATCTTGGAGAGTCCCTGGCCTGGACGGAAGGGGTTCGCGATCATCATGTGGCTCGCGGTCTCGATGCGGGCCTCCGGGGGCAGCGGAAGCTGCTTGGTGCCCGCGTCGAGTTTGCGCAACGCGCTGGCGAGGGCGAGGGGATCTCCGGTCAGTTGCGCGCCGGACGCGTCGGCCTCGTACTCCCTGGAGCGGCTGATGGCCAACTGGATGAGGCCGGCCGCGAGGGGCCCCAGGATCATGATCATCAGCATGCCCAGGATGCCGGGCCCGTCGTCGTCGTTGGAGCGGCCGATCGGGATCAGCCAGGCGAAGTTGACCAGGAACATGATCACCGAGGCGAGGGCGCCGGCGACCGACGAGATCAGGATGTCGCGGTTGTAGACATGGCTCAGCTCGTGACCGATGACTCCGCGCAGCTCGCGCTCGTCCAGGATGCGCAGGATGCCTTCCGTGCAGCACACGGCGGCGTTGCGCGGGTTGCGGCCCGTCGCGAAGGCGTTGGGTGCCTCCGTGGGCGAGATGTACAGGCGCGGCATGGGCTGGCGGGCCTGGGTGGAGAGCTCGCGAACCATGCGGTACAGGGCGGGGGCCTCGAACTCGCTCACCGGGCGGGCGCGCATCGCGCGTAGCGCCAGTTTGTCGCTGTTCCAGTACGCGTACGCGTTCGTGCCCAGCGCGATCACGACCGCTACGACGAGCCCCATGCGGCCGAAGAAGCTGCCGATGACGATGATGAGTGCGGACAGTCCCCCGAGGAGAACTGCGGTCCTGAGCCCGTTGTGCCGGCGGTGCACGGTACGCCCTCCAAAATCGTGCAGCAGGGGAACCCTTTGCTTGCTGATCTCTGATGCCACTGGTGTAGTGGTGCCACGTCCAGTGGACCCTTCCGCACTGGTCAACGCCAGGCGAGGGCCACTAGTTCCCTTGTGCGTACGGCGCCGTGCGTGGGCCGTCCGGGTGAGGACGGTGGTATGTGCCGGTGGCTCAGAAGAGTCCGGTGTCGGCGAAGCGCAGGACCAATTGGGGTGCTCCGGAGAGGGCGACTCCGAGGGCGCCGGTGAGCGCGAGGGCGGCGGTGAGGGGGGCGGGGACGCGGTGCTTGTCGTGCTCTCCCTCGGGTGCGCGGAACAGCATGGCCGTCCACTGGAGGTAGTAGAAGAGCGCGATCACCACGTTGACGGCCATGACGACCGCGAGCCAGCCCAGGCCCGCGTCGACGGCCGCCGAGAAGACGGTGACCTTGGCGAAGAGCCCGATGACGCCCGGCGGCAGTCCGGCGAGGCAGAGCAGGAAGAAGGCCAGGAGGAGGGCTGCGAGCGGGTTCGACGCGTACAGGCCTCGGTAGTCGCTGATGCGGTTCAGGGCTCTGCTGCGGCCCACCAGTGCGGCCACCGCGAAGGCGCCGAGGTTCACGGCGGCGTACATGAGGGCGTAGGCGACGGTGGAGCCGATCGACTTCTGGGCATCCTTGGAGTACGCGGCGGCGGCGATCGGCACCAGGAGGTAGCCGGCCTGGCCGACGGAGGACCAGGCGAGCAGCCGTACCGCGCTGTACGCGCGCGTGGCCTGTTGGCGCAGGGCGCCCAGGTTGCCGACCGTCATGGTGAGGGCGGCGAGCGCGGCGAGCGCCGGGCCCCACACGTCGGCGTACGAGGGGAAGGCGACGACGGTGACGAGGATCAGGCCGGAGAAGCCGACGGCCTTGCCGACGACCGACAAGTAGGCGGCGATCGGGAGGGGCGCTCCTACGTAGGTGTCGGGCACCCAGAAGTGGAAGGGGACGGCGGCCGTCTTGAAGGCGAAGCCGATGAGGGTGAGGACGACGCCGGTCTGGGCGAGGGTGTGGAACTGGCCGTCCACGTGCTGGATGCGGTCGGCGATCTCGGTGAGGTACAGGGTGCCCGTGGTGGCGTAGACGAAGCTGACGCCCATCAGGCTGACCGCGGTCGCGGTGACCGAGGACAGGAAGAACTTGAGGGCCGCTTCGGCGGACTTCTTGTCGCCGTGCCGGATGCCGACGAGGGCGAAGGCGGGCAGGGAGGCGACCTCCAGGGCGACGATCAGGGTCGCGAGGTCGCGGGAGGCGGGCAGGAGGGCGGCGCCCGCGGCGGAGGACAACAGCAGGAACCAGTACTCCCCTTCGGGGAGTCCCTTGTCGGCGTCCTTCAGGGTGGTGATCGACAGCAGGGCCGCGAGGAGGGCGCCGCCGAGCACGAGGAACTGGATGACCAGGGTGAAGCGGTCCGCCGTATAGCTACAGGCGGTCGCGTCGCCGGTGAGGCAGAAGGTGGTGCGGTCGCCGTCCAGGAGGGGCAGCAGCATGAGCGTGGAGGCGGCCAGGCCTGCGACCGACACCCAGCCCAGGAGGGATTTTCGGGCCTCCTGGAGGAACAGGTCGGCGACGAGGACGACCAGGCCGACGACCGCCGTGATGGTGGGGGGTGTGATCGCGAGCCAGTCGACGGACTGGACCACCGACTCCGCGAGGGGCTGGGCCAGGGAGCTCATCGGGTGCCTCCTGCGAGGAGCTGCTGCACGGCCGGGTCGGTCAGGCCGAGGAGTGCCTTCGGCCACAGGCCGGCGGCCACGGTGAGGGCGACGAGCGGGGTCCAGGCCGCGAACTCGTACGTGTGGACATCGGCGAGCTTCGGCGCCTCCTGCGCCACGGCGCCCATGCAGACGCGGCGGACCATGGCGAGCATGTAGGCGGCGGTCAGCAGGGTGCCGAAGGCGGCGATGGCCATGAAGGTGAGGAAAGCCGGGCGGCTGAGGTCGGCGGCGGGCTTGAACGCGCCGAACAGCGCCAGCATCTCGCCCCAGAATCCGGCGAGTCCGGGGAGTCCGAGCGAGGCGACCGCGGCGAACGCGAGCAGCCCGCCCAGGCGCGGGGCCTTTCCGTAGAGGGCCGCGCCGGTCTCCTCGGCCAGGGTGTCCAGGTCGGTGGTGCCCGTGCGGTCCTTGAGGGCGCCGACGAGGAAGAACAGGAGGCCGGTGATGAGGCCGTGGGCGATGTTGGCGAACAGGGCGCCGTTCACGCCGGTCGGGGTCATCGTCGAGATGCCGAGCAGGACGAAGCCCATGTGGCCGACGGAGGAGTAGGCGATGAGGCGCTTGAGGTCGCCCTTCGCGCCCTGTTTCGCGAGGGCGAGGCAGGCCAGGGAGCCGTAGATGATCCCGACGACGGCGAAGGCGGCGAGGTAGGGCGCGAAGGTGTGCATGCCGTCGGGGGCGATCGGCAGCAGGATGCGGACGAACCCGTACGTGCCCATCTTCAGCATCACGCCGGCCAGCAGGACCGAGCCGACGGTCGGCGCGGCGGTGTGGGCGTCGGGCAGCCAGCTGTGCAGCGGCCACATCGGCGTCTTGACCGCGAGCCCGATCCCGACCGCCAGAACGGCGATGACCTGCACGGATGTGGTCAGCGACCGGCCGTTGTCAGTGGCGAGTGCCACCATGTCGAATGTGCCCGCCTTGATTCCGATCAGGAGCAGGCCGAGCAGCATGACGACGGAACCGAGCAGCGTGAAGAGGATGAACTTCCAGGCGGCCTGGGTCCGTTGGGCACCGCCCCAGCGGGCGATGAGGAAGTACATCGGGATGAGGACGGTCTCGAAGGCGAGGAAGAAGAGGATCAGGTCGAGGACGGCGAAGGTGGCGAGAGTGCCGGACTCCAGGACGAGGATCAGGGCGACGAAGGCCTTCGGGGACGGGCCCGACGCCCGCGGCATCAGCCGCTGATGTTGCTGCTTGAAGTAGGAGTAGAGCGCGCAGAGGAAGGTCAGCAGCGCGGTCAGGACCAGGAGGGGGAGGGAGATGCCGTCGATGCCGAGGTGGATGCGCACGTTGAGTGCGGGGATCCAGCTGATGTCGGTCGTGGCCTGCATCTTCGAGGGATGGTCGTGGTCGAAGCCGAGCGCGAGGACGATCGCGGCCACGAGGATCACACCGGTCACGGTGACGCCGTGCCGCAACACGGCCTGCTCGGGCGACTTCCCCTTCAGCCCGGGCGGGGCGGGCAGCAGAGCGGCGACGGCACCGAGGAGCGGGCCGACGACGACGAACGCCAGAAGGACCTGCATCACGGACTCGTTGATATCGATCACGCCTGCTCACGCTCCCGTGGCGACGAGGAGGACGGCGACCGTCAGGACGACGGTGCCGGCGAGCAGCGCGCTCACATAGGTCTGCAGATTGCCGGTCTGGGCGCGCCGTACGGCGGCTCCGAGCAGGCGGGGCAGGGTGCCCGCGCCGCGTACGTAGGTGTCGACGACCTCTCGGTCGAGGAACTGGACGAGGCTCGCCGCCGCGAGCACGGGACGGACGAACAGCGCCCCGTAGACGGCGTCCAGGTGGAAGCCGGTGGCCGCGTGGCGGTGCAACGGGCCGAGCAGGAGGCGGCCCGGGTCCGCCGGGTCGGGTGCCGAGGCCACGTCTCCGTAGGCGGGCGCGTGGCTCGCGATGGCCTCCGCCTCGACCAGTCCCGCGTCGCCCTCCGGGTGGGCCGCGACCGCACCCATCGGTGCGCGGGCCGCGAGGGCGGTGGTGTGCCGCCAGGCGCCGTAGGTGACGATGCCGCCGACGAGGGCGACACCCGTGCCGAGTACGGATGTGGTGAGCGTCGGGGTGAGGTCGCGGCCGTCGAACCAGTCGGGAAGCACGCGGTAGGCGAGTCCGCCGAGGGCGAGGGACGGGACGGCCAGCACCCACAGCACGGCGTTCATCGCCACGGGCTGCCTGCCGTGGTCAGGGGCTTCAACTCCCTTGCCGTGGAAGGCGAGCAGCCACAGGCGCGTCGCGTACGCGGCGGTGAGCAGGGCCGTAAGCAGGCCGGCGACGAGGACGATCCAGCCCGCGGCGCCGGGGATGTGCGAGGTGTGCTCGGTGGCCGCGTGTTCGGCGGCGCCGAGGACGGACTCCTTGGAGAAGAAGCCGCTGAACGGCGGGATCGCGGCGAGCGCGAGGAGCGCCACGGTCATCGTCCAGAAGGCGTCGGGGACGCGGGCACGCAGGTTGCCCATGCGGGACATGGCGGCCAGGGAGTTGGTGCCGGAGGCGTGGATGATCACGCCGGCGGCGAGGAAGAGCAGCGCCTTGAAGGCGCCGTGGGACAGGAGGTGGAAGACGGCGGCACCGCGGTCGCCGACGGCGAGGGCGCCGGTCATGTAGCCGAGTTGGCCGATCGTCGAGTAGGCGAGGACGCGTTTGATGTCGACCTGGGCGAGCGCGGCGAGGCCCGAGCCGGCCATCGTCACGGCGGCCATGACGGCGAGGACGACCATCGCGGCCGAGGAGGCCTCGAAGACCGGGAGGAGACGGGCGACGAAGTAGACACCGGCGGCGACCATCGTCGCGGCGTGGATCAGCGCGGAGACGGGGGTCGGGCCCGCCATCGCGTCGGGGAGCCAGGTGTGCAGCGGGAACTGCGCCGACTTGCCCGCCACGCCCGCCAGAAGCAGCAGCGCGATCAGCGTCGGGTGGTGCAGTCCGCCGCTCGCGACGGTGCCCAGGACCTTGGTGATGCGGAAGGACCCGGCGTCGGTGGCGAGCGCGAACAGGCCGATCAGGAAGGGGACATCGCCGAGCTTGGTGACGAGGAAGGCCTTCATGGAGGCGGCGCGGGCCTCCGGGGTCTCCCAGTAGTGGCCGACCAGGAAGTAGGAGCAGATGCCCATGACCTCCCAGCCGACCAGCAGCACGATCAGGTCGCCGGAGTAGACGACCAGGAGCATCGCGGAGGTGAAGAGGGAGACGAGCGCGGCGTACGAGGGGTAGCGCGGGTCGTCGCGCAGGTAGCCCGTCGAGTAGATCTGCACACAGGTGGCGACGAAGCCGACCAGGACGGCGACGAGGGCGGCGAAGCCGTCGATGTGCAGGGCGAGTTCGACGGGGACCGAGCCGGTGGGCGTGAGCTCGGTGGCGGAGTCGATGGCCGCGTCGCCGCCCTGGTGTACGGCGACGATCGCGGCCAGCGCGAGCGCGGCGAGCGTCGGCAGCACGGCGAGCGGACGGACGAAGCCGGGGGCGGTGCGGCCCAGGAGCAGGCCGGCCGCGGCGCCCAGGAACGGAAGGAGGGGGACGAGGACGGCGAGGGTGGTCGTGGTCACGCGGTGGCCTCAGCCTTCTCGGCCGCGGGGGGCTCGGTGCCGTCGCTGCCGGCGGGGTCGCTGCCAGGGCCGTCGGTCTCGTGGCCCTCGGCGGTGTCGCGGAGCTTGTCGATGTCCGAGGTGCCGCGGGCTCGGTGGACGGCGAGGACGATCGCCAGGCCGATGCCGATCTCGGCGGCGGCGATGGCGATGGTGAACAGCGTCAGGGCCTGGCCGGAGTGGAGCTTGTCCTCGGCGGTCCGGCTGAGCCAGACGTCGAAGGCGACCAGGTTCAGGTTGACGGCGTTGAGCATCAGCTCGACCGACATCAGGACCAGGATCGCGTTGCGGCGGGCGAGGACGCCGTAGAGGCCCGTGCAGAAGAGGAGGGCGGCGAGCACGGCGGGATAGACGAGGTGCATCAGCGGGCTCCTTCCTGCTCGGCCGGGTTGTCCGGGCTGGAGGGACCGTTGCCCTCAAGCACACCTTTTCGCCCGATCGTGTGATTACGGGAATCCGGGACGGATGGGGAACTACCGGTCGCGGGCCGGGAGTTCACAGGGGGAGAGCTCGACTCCGCCTTCGACTTGCGGGACAGGACGATCGCGCCGACCAGGGCCGCGAGAAGAAGGACGGAGAGGGCCTCGAAGGGGAGGACCCAGTTCTGGAACAGGCTCGCGCCGGTCACCGCGGTGGAGCCGGCGGCCGGACCGTCCAGGTCCACCCAGGTCGCGCGGAAGGCGTCGACGACGACCCACACCAGGGCCGCCGCGGCGGCGACGGCCACGGCGAGTGCGGCCCAGCGGTTGCCGGAGTCCGCGTCCGGGGAGCGGCCGATGGGGGCCTTGGTGAGCATCAGACCGAAGAGAAGGAGGACGACGACGGAACCGACATAGATGAGGACCTGCACCCAGGCGATGAACTCGGCGGTGAGCAGGAGGTATTCGACGGCGATGCCCCCGAGGGCCACCACGAGCCACAGGGCGGCGTGCACCAACTGCTTGGTGGTGACGGTGACGAGGGCGGCGCCGAAGGTGACCAGGCCGACGAGGAGGAAGGCGATCTCCACGCCGGTAGGGGAGAGGAAGCCGTGGGTGTGGGTGGCGGCGAGGGTTGCCGTGGGGGTGGCAGTGGCGGCAAGGGTCACGACTGTCCCTCCGGCGGGTCGGTGGGCGAAGCCGACTCGACGTGGCCGGGCTCGGCGGGCTCGGGCGCGGTCTGCGCGACCCCGGTGCCCTCCGCGGCCTCGGTGACCTCCGCGGCCTGGGCCGCCTCCGCGGCAGCCTGAGTCGCGGCCAGCTTCTCCGCGGTCTTGCGGGCCGCGGCGATCTCCTTGGGCTCCTCCGCGCCGGGGTCGAGGGCGGGTGGGGCCGGGACGGTCCACATCCACTCGCGGAGCTTGTCGCGCTCGTGGGTGAGTTCGTGGATGTCGGTCTCGGCGTACTCGAACTCCGGGGACCAGAACAGGGCGTCGAAAGGACAGACCTCGATGCAGATACCGCAGTACATGCACAGGGAGAAGTCGATGGCGAAGCGGTCGAGGACGTTGCGGCTGCGCTCGCGGCCACCGGGAGCCGCCGCCGGGACCGTCTCCTTGTGGGAGTCGATGTAGATGCACCAGTCAGGGCACTCACGGGCGCAGAGCATGCAGACCGTGCAGTTCTCCTCGAACAGGCCGATGACTCCGCGGGTTCGGGGCGGGAGGTCTGGCTGGGTGTCCGGGTACTGCTCGGTGACGGTCTTCTTCGTCATCGTGCGGAGGGTGACAGCAAGGCCCTTGGCCAGGCCGGAGCCGGGAAACGGGGTCACTGGAGGAACACCACCTTCACGATTCCGGTGAGGGCGATCTGAGCGAGGGAGAGGGGGACGAGGAGGGTCCAGGAGAGCTTCTGAAGCTGGTCCTCGCGCAGCCGGGGATAGGTGACGCGGAGCCAGATGACGACGAAGGCGAGGAGCGCGGCCTTCAGCAGGGTCCACACCCAGCCGAGGCCGTCCGCACCCCACGGGCCGTGCCAGCCGCCCAGGAAGAGGACGGTGGTCAGGCCGCACAGGACGACGATTCCGGCGTACTCGGCGAGGAGGAAGAGCGCGAAGCGGAGACCGGTGTACTCGGTGTAGGCGCCGAAGATGATCTCGGAGTCGGCGACGGGCATGTCGAAGGGGGGCCGCTGGAGTTCGGCCAGGCCCGCCACGAAGAAGACGATCGCGCCGACGATCTGCCAGGGCAGCCACCACCAGTGGAAGGCGTCGAGGATGCCCAGGAGGGAGACCGTGCCCGCTGCCATCGCCACCGAGGCGGCGGTGAGCAGCATGGGGAGTTCGTAGGCGAGGAGCTGTGCGGCGGTGCGGAGACCGCCGAGGAGGGAGAACTTGTTGGCGGAGGCCCAGCCGGCCATGAGGGAGCCGAGAACGCCCACGCCCATCACCGCGAGGACGAAGAAGATGCCCGCGTCCAGGACCTGGCCGACGGCGCCCTCGCCCGGGCCGACGGGGATGGCGAGGAGGACGAGCAGGTAAGGGAGGAGGGCGACGGCGGGGGCGAGTTGGAAGATACGGCGGTCCGCGCCCGCCGGGACGATGTCTTCCTTCTGGGCGAACTTCACGCCGTCCGCGACGAGTTGGGCCCAGCCGTGGAAGCCGCCGGCGTACATCGGGCCGAGGCGGCCCTGCATGTGGGCCATCACCTTGTGCTCGGTCTGACCGACGAGGAGGGGGAAGGTGAGGAAGACGACGAAGACGATCAGGAGTCGCAGGGCGACGTCGAGCGCGTCGTTCACTGCGGGCCTCCTGCGGGGGTGTCAGGGGTTGGGTCTTCGGGGGCTTGGCCTTCGGGGGTTGGATCGGCTGGGGCCGAGTCGGCTTCGGCTTCGGCTTCGGCTTCGGCTTCGGCTTCGGCTTCGGCTTCGGCTTCGGCTTCGGCTTCGGCTTCGGCTTCGGCTTCGGCTTCGGCTTCGGCTTCGGCTTCGGCTTCGGCTTCGGCTGACGGTCCGTCGGCTGGCCTCGTCGTGGAGTCCGGCTCGGACACCGACTGCGGCTTCGGCTCCGGCTCCGGCTCGGACTCGGACTCGGCTGCCTGCTCGTCGAAGGCCGGCCGGGCGTGGTGCCACGGTGCGTCCGGACTGCGGGGTGCGGTGGGGGGCTGGGCGGGGGTGTCCTCCCGTGGCGGTACCGGTGCCGGGCCCTGTTGTGAAGCTGAGCCGTCGCTCGCGCTGCGGGAACGTCGGGGGGTTGCCGTGCCCGTCGGCTGTTGACTCGCCGAGCCTTCCGAGGCGCTGCGGGCGCGGCGCGGTGTGGCCGGGGTTCCCGAGGCCGGTTCCCCGGCCTTGGTCCCGCCGACCTCAGCCGCAGCCTCGGTCCCAGTCCCGGTCCCTTCCTCGGCCCCAGTACCCGCCTCGCGGATCTGGCTCGCCGAACCCTCACTCACGCTCCGCGCCCGACGCGGTCCGGCCGCCGGCACCGCAGGGCCGCCCTCGGCCGGCGACACCGCAGAGGCGCTCGCGGCCGCCTGCTCCTCGGCCGACGGCACCGCACCCTCTGGCGCTGTCGCTGACGCCGGCGCCGCCTTCTCGGCCTGCGGCACCTCACTCCCGCCCGGTGTCGTCTGGCTCGCCGAGCCCTCCGATGCCGTACGAGCGCGTCGTGCCGGCCGGTCACCTGGTGCGCCTGCTCCTCGCACCGGGCGGTCGCCCGCCGCCCGGGCCGGACGCTCCCCCGCGGCCGGACGCATCGGGCGGTCGCCTGCCCCGCCCTCTCCTCGCACCGGGCGGTCGCCCGCCGCTCGGGCCGCGCCTCGGGCGGGGCGGGCGGGGGCCGGCGGGAGTTGGCCCTTCAGGGGGCCCCATTCGTTCGGGTCGGGGACGCCCGGCGGGAGCATCTGACGGCGTTTGGGGCCGCCGTGGTCGGACTCGCCCGGTTCCTTTGCGCCGGGCCAGGACTTGGCCACGCGGGCCGCCAGGACGAAGTCCTTGCGGAGGGGGTGGCCTTCGAAGGTTTCCGGGAGGAGGAGGTGGTCCAGTGCCGGGTGGCCCTCGAAGTCGACGCCGAACATCTCGTGGGTCTCGCGTTCGTGCCAGGCGGCGCCCGCGTAGACGTCCACGGCGGTGGGGAGTACCGGAGCCTCGTGCGGGACCGTCGTACGGACGAGGAGTCGGCGTACCGGTGACAGCGCCACGACGTGGGCCGAGACGCGGAAGCCGGTGCCGGGTTCGTCGACCGCGCTCAGCCAGTCGAAGTAGGTGCAGCCCAGGACGTCGCGGGCGGTGCGCAGGGCTGCGAGCCAGGTGGTGGGCGGTACGTCGACCGTGAGGAGGTCGTAGGACTCCTCGGCCGTGGCCTCCGTACCGAAGAGTTCCTCGGTGGACGCGGGCAGCCAGCCGACGGCGGTCATCGGGCGTCCCCCGAGGCCGGATCGGAGGACGAGCCCGCAGCCGTGGCCGATGAACCCTGCGCCTCACCGGGCACCGGTGACGGCGTCGGCGCCGCAACCAACCCGCTCTGCAGTGCCGCTGTCGAAGGCCGCGCCCCCGGCGCCCCGTACCCGTACCGCTCCCCCAGCGACTCCCGGGCGATCTTCTCCTGGAGTTTGAGGATGCCCTGGAGCAGGGCTTCGGGGCGGGGCGGGCAGCCGGGGACGTAGACGTCGACCGGGATGATCTGGTCGACGCCCTTGGTGACGGAGTAGGAGTCCCAGTAGGGGCCGCCGCAGTTGCTGCACGCGCCGAAGGAGATGACGTACTTGGGCTCGGGCATCTGCTCGTAGAGGCGTTTCACGGCGGGGGCCATCTTGTCCGTGACCGTGCCGGAGACGACCATCAGGTCGGCCTGGCGCGGGCCGGGGGCGAACGGGATCACGCCGAGGCGGATGAAGTCGTGGCGGGCCATGGACGCGGCGATGAACTCGATGGCGCAGCAGGCGAGGCCGAAGTTGAAGACCCAGAGGGAGTAGCGGCGGCCCCAGTTGAGGACGACCTTCATCGGCTCGGGGGCGAGGCGGGCGAGGGTGCCCAGCCGTTTCGGCTCCGGGAGCAGCACGGGCTCGGGGGTCACGTCCATGCCAGGACGCCCTTCTTGTATGCGTACAGCAGGCCCACGGTGAGGAAGCCGAGGAAGACGAACATCTCGACGAGGGTGGTCGCGCCGTAGCCCGGGGCGGCGAAGACCGTGGCCCAGGGGAAGAGGAAGATCGAGTCGACGGCGAAGATGACGTAGAGGAACGCGTAGACGTAGTACCGGACCTGGGTGTGGGCCCAGCCCTCGCCGACGGGGTCGACGCCGCACTCGTAGGTGAGGAGTTTCTCGGGGGTGGGGACGACCGGGCGCAGCAGGCGGCCGGCGCCGAAGGCCACGGCGACGAAGAGCACGCCGGCGACGGTGAGCAGTCCCACGACGGAGTAGGAATGGAAGTAGTCCGCCGCGACGGCCACGGCCGGTTCCCGCGAGGTCTGCGGCAAGCCGTCCGGCAAGGTCCCCTGCACCATCTCCCGCAAGTCCGACCCCTCCTCTTCCGCACAGGCCCGCTACAGGCCCGCTCCGATGCCCCGGTGACCCATGTGAACTCTGTGTTCGACGATGTGTACGCACGGGAGTCTAGGCCCTGTTAAAGGGGTGGTAAGCAGCCCGTCGCGGCTTGAGATCTGCTCGGAATGATGATCGGAAGGATGAGATGGGCGCGTTGGTGGGGTTTCCCCCCGGGAATCGGGGCGGCGGACCTCATGGCGCCGGGGCCGCTCGCGCGGCACGCTGGCCCATATGACCGTACGCATCCCCTACGCCGACCCGGCGGCACCCGGCGGCGAGTTCGATGAGCCGTTGCCGCCGGCCCGCTTCGCCTACGACAGACACACCTGGAAGGAGATCGCGCATCTCCTGACGAATCTGCCGATGTCGGTGTTCGGCTTCGTCTATGTGGTGACGATGCTGGCCTTCAGCGGCGGGCTGACCGTCACCGTGGTCGGGTTCCCGCTGCTCGCGCTGGGGTTGATGGGCGCGCGGCTGATCGGGAAGTTCGAGCGGGGCCGGGCCCGGCGGCTGCTCGGGGTGCGGATCGAGGAGCCGAGCCCGTTGCCGTTGCGCAAGGGGGGCGGGCTCGTGCAGCGCGTGTGGATGGCGCTGAAGGACCCGGTGGGCTGGCGGACGGTGCTGTACGACGGGATGCGGTTGCCGTGGGGCATCGTCACCTTCACGATCACGCTCGTCTCGCTGTTCGTGGCGTGGCCGGTACTGCCGTTCATCGCGCGGGGGCTGGCGAACGTGGACCGGGCGATGGTGCGCGGTCTCCTCTCCCCCTCCGACGAACTGGAGCGCCGTATCGCAGAGTTGGAGTCCGACCGGGGTGTCGTGGTCGACACGGCGGCGGCGGATCTGCGACGGATCGAGCGCGATCTGCACGACGGGGCGCAGGCCCGGCTGGTCAATCTGGCCATGGGACTTGGGCTGGCCAAGGAGAAGCTGCTCGAAGGCCAGGCCGACGAGCATGTCGCGGCGATGGTCGACGAGGCGCACGGCGAGGTGAAGCTCGCGCTGCAGGAGCTGCGGGATCTGGCACGCGGAATCCATCCCGCCGTACTCACCGACCGCGGACTCGACGCGGCCCTGTCCTCCGTCGCCTCGCGCTGCACGGTGCCGGTGAAGGTGACGGCCGAGCTGGGGGCGCGCCCGGCGGCGGCGATCGAGGGGATCGCGTACTTCACCGTGTCCGAGCTGCTGCAGAACATCAGCAAGCACAGTGGCGCCCGGACCGCGTCGGTGGACGTGTGGCGGGCGGACGACCGGCTGCTGGTCCAGGTGTGGGACGACGGCCGCGGCGGCGCGCGCCTCGACGGCGGCACCGGCATGCGCGGCCTCGCCGACCGGCTGGGCGCCGTGGACGGCCTGTTCGTCCTCGACTCCCCGCCCGGCGGCCCCACGACCGTCACCGCGGAACTGCCCTGGCGCGAGCGGACCGCCGAGCCGGGCCGGGGCTGAGGGCGGGCCGGGGGTAGGGAAAACCCCCCTCCGAGGACGCCGACGGACTCCATGGCCCGTGGACCTGCGACCGAGCAGTGTGGAGCTACGACAGCACGGCTGCGGAAACCACCCGACTGCGCGAGCAGGCGGACGACTAGGACAGGACTACGCCGATGGCCACGGAGTACGGACAGGGGTACGGATCGCACGGCACGTTCGACCTCGACGAGCGGCGCCGGCGCCGGCTGCCGGCCGCGCTGCGCGCGCCGTTGGCGGCGCGCAGCTGGCGCGAGTTCGGATACGTACTGCTGAGCCTGCCGGTCAGCGTCATGCTCTTCACCTACGCGATCACGATGGTGGCGCTGGGCGCGGGCCTGCTGGTCACCTTCCTCGGCGTACCGGTCCTGGCGGGAGCCCTGGCCGGCTGCCGCGGTTTCGGCGCGCTGGAGCGGGCGCGGGCCCGCCGGCTGCTCGACCTGGACGTCGCCGACCCCGAGCCGCTGCGGATGAGGAAGAACGGCCCGATGGCCTGGATGGGCGCCGTCCTCAAGTCCGGCACGTCCTGGCGCCATCTGCTGTACGCGGTGCTGCACTTCCCGTGGGCGGTCTTCTCCTTCGTCGTCGCCCTCAACTTCTGGGCCTACGGCTGGGCCCTGCTGACGTACCCGCTGTGGTTCTGGCTCTTCCCGATGTACGGCGGCCAGGGCGGCCTTCAGCTCTACGGCGACGGGCAGCACCAGATCTATCTGGACAACCCCTTCGAGATCACCGTGACCGCGCTGGTGGGACTGCTGTTCACGCTGGCCACGCCGTGGATCGTGCGGGCGCTGACGATGGTGGACCGGGTGATGGTGCACGGGCTGCTCGGGCCGTCGACGCTGGCGACGCGGGTCGTGGAGCTGGAGTCGGACCGGGGGGTCGTGGTCGACACGGCGGCGGCGGATCTGCGACGCATCGAGCGCGATCTGCACGACGGGGCGCAGGCCCGGCTGGTGGCGCTGGCCATGGATCTGGGGCTGGCCAAGGAGAAGCTGACGGAGGACCCGCAGGCCGCGGCGCGGATGGTGGGCGAGGCGCACGGCGAGGTGAAGACGGCGCTGCAGGAGCTGCGGGACCTGGCCCGCGGAATCCACCCCGCCGTACTCACCGACCGCGGACTCGACGCGGCCCTCTCCTCCGTCGCCTCGCGCTGCACGGTGCCGGTGAAGGTGGACGTGGACCTGCCGTCGCGGCCGGCCGCCGCGATCGAGGGCATCGCGTACTTCACCGTCTCCGAGCTGCTGCAGAACATCAGCAAGCACGCGAAGGCCACCTGGGCGGCGGTGGACGTGTGGCGGGTGGAGAACCGGCTGATGCTGCAGGTCGTGGACAACGGGGCGGGCGGCGCGGATGCCTCCGGCGGTTCCGGGTTGGCCGGTCTCGCCGGGCGGCTCGACGCGGTGGACGGGATCCTCGTGGTCGACTCACCGGCGGGCGGGCCGACCCGGATCACGGCGGAACTGCCCTGGCGGGGCTGAGCGCCGACCACGATCGTGCCGTGGGCCCGGAGACACCCCGGGCCCACGGCACGCGCCTACGCCGGGTCCGCCACGGCGAGTACCACCTTCCCCCGGTTCCGCCCCTCCCCCAACAACCGGTGCGCCTCCGCCGCGTCCGCGAGCCCGTACTCCTCCGTGACATCGATCCGTACGGCACCGGAGGCGGCCAGTGCCAGTGCGCTGAGCGCGTGGGCACGTACCGTCGCGGGGGCGCGGCGGGCGAGGTCGCCGATGTTGTAGCCGGTGAGGGTGCGGTTGTTCTTCCAGATCGGGAGGACGGGGAGTTGGAGGTCGGGGTGGCGGGCCGCTTCGCCGTAGACCGCGAGGCGGCCGAACGGGGCCAGGACCTCGAAGCTCGCCAGCCGGGTGGGGCCGCCGACCGGGTCGAGGACGATGTCGACGCCCCGGCCGGAGGTGGCCGCGAGGACCGCCTCGGGGAAGCCCTCGCGGACGAAGACCTCGTCGTAGCCGAAGGAGCGGCGGGCGTACTCCGCCTTCTCCGGGGTGCTGACGGTGCCGTAGACCTCGGTGGCTCCCAGCGCCCGGGCGAGCTGCGCCGCCGCCCCGCCGACACCGCCCGCCGCCGCGTGGACGAGGAGCGTGTCGCCGGGGGCGATGCGGGCGGCGCCGGCCAGTACGCCGTAGGCCGTCGTCAGGACGAGCGCTGCGCCGCCGGCCGTACGCGGGTCGAGGCCGTCCGGGAGCGGGAAGGTGAAGGCGGCCGGGGCTACGGCGTACTCCGCGTAGCCTCCGCCGTCCGGGAGGTACGCCGTCACCGCGTCGCCGACCGACACTCCCGTGACGCCCTCGCCCAGGGCCGCCACCCGGCCGGATGCCTCCAGGCCCGTGACGGTCTCGCCGTCGGGTTCGCCGAAGTCGCCGAGGCGGTGCTGTATCTCGCCGTAGTTGACGCCGGCGTAGGCGACGCGGATCAGGACCTCGCCGGGGCCCGGCTCGGGGTCGGGGAGGTCCACGAGGCGCAGTACCTCCGGTCCGCCGGTCTCCTTGAACGCGCTCGCCCGCATGGGCCCACCCCTCCGTGTCGAGTGCCCGGTGCCCGGTGCCCGGTGATCGGGACCGGGTCGTGCGGAAGGCCGAAACCTGCGATCTCCTGTCTCTATTCCGGCCCTCCGGGGGCGCGCCCGGTCCGAATTCCACTCGCCCGGGCGCATCGCGGTCCGAATACTGGAATGCTGGACTTGTCGTGCGGACGGACGCGAACAGGGCGCGGACGGGCAGGGCGGGCTATGGGGGGCCGAACATCGTGGAGGACAGGGTGCGGGTGGTCATCGCCGAGGACTCAGTGCTGCTGAGGGAGGGCCTGACCCGGTTGCTGACCGACCGCGGGCACGACGTGGTGGCCGGCGTGGGCGACGGGGACGCGCTGGTCAAGACGATCACCGAGCTGGCCGACCAGGGCGCGCTGCCGGACGTGGTGGTGGCGGACGTACGGATGCCGCCGACGCACACGGACGAGGGCGTGCGGGCGGCGGTGGAGCTGCGCAAGGCGCATCCCGGTCTCGGTGTGCTGGTGCTGTCGCAGTACGTGGAGGAGCGCTACGCCACCGAGCTGCTGGCCGGTTCCACCCATGGCGTGGGCTATCTGCTGAAGGACCGGGTGGCCGAGGTGCGGGAGTTCGTCGACGCGGTGGTGCGGGTGGCCTCGGGGGGTACGGCGCTGGACCCGGAGGTGGTCGCGCAGTTGCTGGGGCGCAGCCGCAAGCAGGACGTGCTGGTGCGGCTCACCCCGCGGGAGCGGGAGGTACTGGGGCTGATGGCGGAGGGGCGGACGAACTCCGCGATAGCCCGGCAGCTGGTGGTGAGCGACGGCGCGGTCGAGAAGCACGTCAGCAACATCTTCCTGAAGCTGGGGCTGTCGCCGAGTGACGGGGACCACCGGCGTGTTCTGGCCGTCCTCACCTACCTCAACTCCTGACAAACTGACACGGTGTCAGACATCAGCCGTTAGCCGAGCCTAGAACCGGACAATGCATGGGGAGCGTCTTCAAGGGAAGCGTCGGGGGGCGAGAAATCATGACAAGTCAGGTTGTCAAGCCGTCTCAAAATAGCGTCCAACATGCGAACGGCCCAAGGAAGGCGACCCTTACGGACGTAGGGTTGATCCTGGGAGGGTCGGCGGTTCGACCATGCCCGGACAGCGTCCTCGAAGAGGAGGTCCAGTTCAGTGACCAGCCAGGTCAGTAGCCCAGCGGAGCAGGCCGACGGAGCCGACAGCACGTTGGTCGGGGAACAACGCAAACCGGCGGGGGTGAAGGACGTCCACCGCCTGGACCGGGTGATCATCCGGTTCGCCGGTGACTCGGGCGACGGTATGCAGCTCACCGGTGACCGCTTCACCTCGGAGACGGCGTCCTTCGGGAACGACCTCTCCACACTGCCGAACTTCCCGGCCGAGATCCGCGCCCCCGCAGGCACCCTGCCGGGGGTTTCGTCGTTCCAGCTGCATTTCGCCGACCACGACATCCTGACCCCGGGCGACGCGCCCAACGTGCTGGTCGCGATGAATCCGGCCGCCCTGAAGGCGAACATCGCCGATGTGCCGCGCGGTGCGGAGGTCATCGTCAACACGGACGAGTTCACCAAACGGGCGCTGCAGAAGGTGGGTTACGCCGCCTCGCCCCTCGACGACGGGTCGCTGGACGGCTACAGCCTGCACCCCGTCCCGCTCACCACCCTCACCGTCGAGGCGCTCAAGGACTTCGGCCTGACCCGCAAGGAGGCCGAGCGCAGCAAGAACATGTTCGCGCTGGGCCTGCTGTCGTGGATGTACCACCGGCCGACCGAGGGCACGGAGAAGTTCCTCAAGTCGAAGTTCGCGAAGAAGCCGGAGATCGCGGCGGCCAACATCGCGGCGTTCAGGGCGGGTTGGAACTTCGGCGAGACGACGGAGGACTTCGCGGTCTCCTACGAGGTCGCCCCGGCCGCCACCGCGTTCCCGACCGGCACCTACCGCAACATCTCCGGGAACCTCGCCCTGTCCTACGGCTTGGTCGCCGCGTCCCAGCAGGCGGACCTGCCGCTCTTCCTGGGCTCGTACCCCATCACCCCGGCCTCCGACATCCTGCACGAACTCAGCAGGCACAAGAACTTCGGCGTACGGACCTTCCAGGCCGAGGACGAGATCGCCGGCATCGGCGCGGCACTGGGCGCGGCCTTCGGCGGCTCGCTGGCCGTCACCACCACGTCCGGCCCGGGGGTGGCCCTGAAGTCGGAGACGATCGGTCTCGCCGTCTCCCTCGAACTCCCCCTCCTCATCCTGGACATCCAGCGCGGCGGCCCGTCCACCGGCCTCCCGACCAAGACCGAGCAGGCGGACCTGCTTCAGGCGATGTACGGCCGCAACGGCGAAGCACCGGTGCCCATCGTCGCCCCGTGCACGCCGGCCGACTGCTTCGACGCGGCGCTCGAAGCCGCACGGATCGCACTGACGTACCGCACCCCGGTGATGCTCCTCTCGGACGGCTACCTCGCCAACGGCTCCGAGCCCTGGCGCATCCCCGACATCGACGAACTCCCGGACCTCACCGTCCAGTTCGCCCAGGGCCCGAACCACACCCTGGACGACGGCACCGAGGTCTTCTGGCCCTACAAACGCGATCCGCAGACCCTCGCCCGCCCCTGGGCGATCCCCGGCACGCCCGGCCTGGAACACCGCATCGGCGGCATCGAGAAGCAGGACGGCACGGGCAACATCTCCTACGACCCCGCCAACCACGACTTCATGGTCCGCACCCGGCAGGCCAAGATCGACGGCATCGACGTGCCGGATCTGGAGGTCGACGACCCGCACGAGGCGCGCACGCTGGTCCTCGGCTGGGGCTCCACGTTCGGCCCGATCACGGCGGCGGTACGGCGCCTGCGCGCCTCCGGCGAGTCGATCGCACAGGCGCACCTGCGCCACCTCAATCCCTTCCCGCGGAATCTCGGCGCGGTCCTGAAGCGTTACGAGAGAGTGGTGATCCCCGAGATGAACCTCGGCCAGCTCGCCACGCTGGTCCGGGCGAAGTACCTGGTGGACGCGCACTCGTACAACCAGGTGAACGGCATGCCGTTCAAGGCTGAGCAGCTCGCCACGGCTCTCAAGGAGGCCATCGATGGCTGAGACGTCCACGGAAGGCACGGGCACGATCGAAGCACTTTCGCTCGTCCCCAAGGCCGAGGCAGTGCAGTCCATGAAGGACTTCAAGTCCGATCAGGAAGTGCGCTGGTGCCCCGGCTGCGGTGACTACGCGGTCCTCGCGGCGGTCCAGGGTTTCATGCCGGAACTGGGCCTCGCCAAGGAGAACATCGTCTTCGTCTCCGGCATCGGCTGCTCCTCCCGCTTCCCGTACTACATGAACACGTACGGCATGCACTCCATCCACGGCCGCGCCCCGGCGATCGCGACGGGCCTGGCGGCGAGCCGGCGGGACCTGTCGGTGTGGGTGGTGACGGGCGACGGCGACGCGTTGTCGATCGGCGGCAACCACCTGATCCACGCCCTTCGCCGCAACGTGAACCTGAAGATCCTCCTGTTCAACAACCGGATCTACGGCCTGACGAAGGGCCAGTACTCGCCGACCTCGGAGGTCGGAAAGATCACGAAGTCGACGCCGATGGGTTCGCTGGACGCCCCGTTCAACCCGGTATCCCTGGCCATCGGCGCGGAGGCGTCGTTCGTGGCCCGGACGATCGACTCGGACCGCAAGCACCTGACGCAGGTCCTGCGCGAGGCCGCCGCCCACCCCGGCACCGCCCTGGTCGAGATCTACCAGAACTGCAACATCTTCAACGACGGCGCCTTCGACGCGCTGAAGGACCGCCAGCAGGCCGAGGAGGCGGTGATCCGCCTCGAACACGGACAGCCGATCCGCTTCGGGGCGGAGGGCGCGCGGGGTGTGGTGCGGGATGCGGCGACAGGTGACCTGAGGGTGGTCGACGTGACGCCGGAGAACGAGGCGCAGGTCTTGGTGCACGACGCCCACGCAACGTCTCCGACGACAGCTTTCGCCCTGTCCCGCCTGGCCGACCCCGACACGCTGCACCACACGCCGATCGGGGTGCTGCGGTCGGTGGAGCGGCCGGTGTACGACACACAGATGGCGGACCAGCTCGACTCCGCGATCGTGCAGAACGGGAAGGGTGACCTGGCCGCGTTGTTGGCGGGCGGGGACACCTGGACTGTCGTGGGCTGACGGTTCCGGTCACGCGAAGGGCCTGGGTACGACGCCCAGGCCCTTGTGTCCGCCCGGATCACACGTCGGGAATGTCACGCTTTGCCCGGATAAGGGTATCTCTGGTGATAACGACGATGCGCTCATAGTCGGCGCGGGCGGCGTCGGGCGGGAGGAGGGCATCGAGTTCTTCGGTGCGGTCCGTGCCGATGACGGCGAAATTTCCGTCACTTAGTTCGAATAGGTCGGGGCAAGTCTCATTTGTGTGACTGCCTCGCATACTGGGCGGGTCTCCGAGGCGACGGACAATGGCAGCTGCGGCAAGTTCGCTGAGCACTCGGAGCCTTCTGTTGGACGGAACAATTATTATTCCGGACAACTATAACCGCGAATGACATCGCATTTTGCATCGAGCCGCACGTCAGGGGCATGGCGGTTCCCCTGAATGCCCCACAACCCACCATTCATCCGGTTCATCCGCAAGCTCTTCCATGATGCTGTCCAGCGCTTCACCGACGCGCCGTTCCAGCGAGTCGACCGGAAGACTTCTGCGATGCTCGCCCGTCCGGTCCCAATATTCCGCGAAAAGGGAGTTCCTACAGAGAATTCTCAGATGGCCGAGGAGTTCTCCCCAGCCGAACGTCCCTATGCGATAGGACAGGAGGAGAGACGCGTACTGGCGGTTGGCGAAGATCATCTGTCGACGCTTGGCGTCGGAGATCCCGCCCAGCGTGCTCCGCGCGTCGGCCAGCGAAGGGTCGTCGATCGTCCGGTCCATCTGCTCCATGGCGATGCGGTATTCCTGGATCAGGTTGGCGCGGTGCACCTCCTCGGTCATGCGCGCCAATTGCCGCAGCAGCTCCGCGAAGAACTCGTCCTGACTCCTGCGCCGGGCCCCGCCGACGAAAGGAGAACGCATCCACGCCAGTCCCGCCACCACTGCAGAACCGATACTTCGCGCGGCCGAATTCCGTGTGGGCATGTGACGGCATCCCCCTGATCTGGTGACCCGCGATCCGACCAGGGGGAACGCGGGCTGGGCACAGCAGTCGCGCACCCCACCTCCAGCGTGCCCTGCAACTCAAGTCGGCGCGGAGGCGGAGAGGGGGCGCATGGATGGTTGTGTCTCACATGTCGACCAACGCCCTGACATATGTGTGCCCCCTGGCGCCGTGCACATGCCCTCAGTCGCCCGGGGCACACCGCATCGCTCCTGCTCAGAGCCCCCTCTTCCGTGCGTCATAATCCTCCCGCGCCTTCTCCACCTCCCCCATCCGCGACTCCGTCCACAGCGCCAGCGCCCGCACCTGTTCCGCCGCCTCGTGGCCCAGGTCGGTCAACGAATAGTCGACCCGCGGCGGGATCACCGGCTTGGCGTCGCGATGTACCAGGCCGTCCCGCTCAAGCGTCTGCAACGTCTGGGTCAGCATCTTCTCGCTGACGTTGCCGATCGCCCGGCGGAGTTCGCTGAAGCGGTACGGGCGGTCGAGGAGTTCGATGAGGACGAGGACGCCCCAGCGGGACGTGACGTGTTCCAGGACCAGGCGGTACGGGCACATCACCGCGCCCACGGTGTCCTTGCCTGCCACCTCGCTACTTACTGCCATGCCGGTACCTTACTTCAAAGTGGGTACTTTCGCTGAGTTAGCGCACCTCCTAGGGTTAGTGCCATCGCACCCCACAAGGAGTAGTCATCATGAGCATCGTCGTCACCGGAGCCACCGGACACCTCGGCCGCCTCGTCGTGGAACAGCTGCTGGAGAAGGTTCCGGCCGACCAGGTCACCGCTGTCGTGCGCACCCCGGAGAAGGCCGCCGACTTCGCCGAGCGCGGCGTGAAGATCGTCGTCGCCGACTACAACGCCCCGGAGACCTTCGACTCCGTCTTCGCCGCCGGCGACAAGGTGCTGCTGATCTCCGGCAACGAGTTCGACAAGGGGCGGGTCGAGCAGCACAAGGTCGTCATCAACGCCGCGAAGGCCGCCGGAGCCGCCCTCCTCGCCTACACCAGCGCCCCCGGCTCCCTCACCGCCGCCCTGGCCGACGACCACCGCGGCACCGAGGAGGCGCTGCTCGCCTCCGGCCTGCCGTACACCCTGCTGCGCAACGGCTGGTACAACGAGAACTACACCGAGCAGCTGGCCCCGGTCCTGGAGCACAGCGCCGTCGTGAACGCCGCCGGTGACGGCCGGGTCTCCTCCGCCGCCCGCGCCGACTACGCCGCTGCCGCCGTCGCCGTACTGACCGGCGAGGGCCACGAGAACCAGACGTACGAGCTGGGCGGCGACGAGGCCTGGGGCTTCGCCGAGTACGCGGCCGAGCTGAGCCGGCAGACCGGCAAGGAGATCGCCCACAACAACGTCCCCGGCGAGGTCCTCATCGGCATCCTCACCGGCGCCGGCCTGCCCGAGCCGTTCGCGGCGATCCTCGCCGGTGTCGACGCCTCCATCGAGAAGGGCGAGCTGGTCGTCGCCACCGGTGACCTGTCCCGGCTCTCCGGCCGTCCGACCACGCCGATCGCCGAGGCGATCGCCGTCGCGCTCAAGGGCTGACACCGCCCACACGGGAGCACCCCCGTCTGTCATGACCGTATGGCGATACGGGCATGACAGACGGGGGCGCTCGGCGCTACCTTCGTGCAGGTTGCACCGACGCAGCCGGGGCATGGCGCGCGAAGGAGGGGCCCGTGAGCGAGAAGCCGAGCGGGAGGCCGAAGGGCGAACAGCACCACATAGGGCTGCTGAACGGCTTCGCGGCATACGGCATGTGGGGACTGGTCCCGCTGTTCTGGCCGCTGCTCAAGCCGGCCGGCGCCGCCGAGATCCTCGCCCACCGGATGGTGTGGTCGCTCGCCTTCGTCGTCGTGGCGCTGCTCGTGGTCCGACGCTGGGCCTGGATCGGCGAACTGCTGCGCCAGCCACGTAAGTTGGGGCTCGTCGCGATCGCCGCGGGCTTCATCACCGTCAACTGGGGCGTCTACATCTGGGCCGTGAACAGCGGCCATGTCGTCGAGGCCTCGCTCGGCTACTTCATCAACCCCCTCGTCACCATCGCGATCGGCGTCCTGCTCCTGAAGGAACGGCTGCGCCCGGCGCAGTGGGCCGCGGTCGGCGTCGGTCTCGCCGCCGTGATCGTGCTGACCGTCGGCTACGGACAGCCGCCGTGGATCTCCCTCTGCCTCGCCTTCTCCTTCGCGACCTACGGCCTGGTGAAGAAGAAGGTCAACCTCGGCGGCATCGAGTCACTGGCCGCGGAGACCGCGATCCAGTTCCTGCCCGCGCTCGGCTATCTGCTGTGGCTGGGCGCACACGGCCGGGCGACGTTCGCGCAGGAGGGCGCCGGACACGCCGCGCTGCTCGCCTCCACCGGCATCGTCACCGCACTGCCCCTCGTCTGCTTCGGCGCGGCGGCGATCCGGGTGCCGTTGTCGACGCTGGGCCTGCTGCAGTACCTGGCACCGGTCTTCCAGTTCCTGCTCGGCATCCTCTACTTCCACGAGTCCATGCCGCCCGCACGCTGGGCGGGCTTCGCACTGGTGTGGCTGGCCCTCGTCCTGCTGACGACGGACGCGTGGCGCACGGCACGGAGGGGCAGGGCGGCAGCGGCGGCGGTCTTGAAGGACAGGGCCGCGACCGCGCGTACGAACCCGGTGGACACGGTCGACACGGTCGAGGCGTAGTCCGGCGGGCGCGACGGGCACGTCCTGTCCGCGCCGGCTGTCAGTGCCGGGTGCCACAGTGGAAGGCATGACACAGACTCCCGCGCCGACAGGCACCCCCGCCCCGGTCCACTGGAAGCTCGTCATCGACGCCGCCGACCCGCACGCGCAGGCGGACTTCTGGGCCGCCGCGCTGCACTACGAGGCCGAGGACAACAGCGCGCTCGTCGAACGGCTCCTGGAACTGGGCGCGTTGCCCGCCGCCGCGACCGTCGACTTCCACGGCCGCCCGGCCTTCCGCGACCTGATGGCCGTACGGCATCCCGACGACCCGTACGACAAGGAGCGCGGCACCGGGCTCGGCCGGCGGCTGCTGTTCCAGCGGGTGCCGGAGGCGAAGACCGTCAAGAACCGGCTGCACATCGATCTGCATCCGGGGGAAGGACGGCGGGAGGCCGAGGTGGAACGGCTGACGGGGCTGGGGGCGAGCGTGCTGCGCCAGGTGTCGGAGCCCGCCGGCGCGTGGGTGGTGATGGCGGACCCCGAGGGCAACGAGTTCTGCGTGTCGTAGGCCTTTCCGGCGACGGGGTTCAGTCGGCGGCCCGGCGGGCGCGTTCGGTGAGGCGGCCCATGCGGGCGCGGGCGGACTCCAGTTGCTCGATGTCGTCGACGGCGGGGCCGTCCTCGGTGGTGAGTTCGGTCCACAGGTCGATCAGGGCGCGGCCGAGGGACAGGCCCTGCCCGGGGTCGCGTACGGCGCGCCAGGCGGTGGCCGCGCTCTGGACGTTGCCGTAGGCGCCCTCCGCGTCGTGGGCGCGGTGGCGGATGCCGGCGAGGTCGAGGGAGAGGTGGAAGGAGCGGACCGGGTCACCGGCCAAGTAGGCGATGTAGGAGGTGAGTTCGCGCAGCCGCAGTACTTCGAGGTGGTCGGGCCCGAGGGCGTCGGCGGCCTCGTCCACGGTCCGCTCCGCCAGCGACGCCGCCTCCTCGATCCGGCCCGCCTTCACGGCCTCGTTGATCAGCGCCATCGGCTCCGCGAGAAACGCGACACCTTCACCGGCGGTCACCATCGGATCGTCCCCGAGCACGGCCTCGGCCACCGCGTCGAAGCCGCGGGCGGGCGTCGGCTTGGGATCCGGTTCGGGGGCGGTGAGTACCAGGTCGGGGATGGGGGCGGGGGCGGGTTGGGGGGCGCGCTCAGCAGTAAAGGGAAGCCGTTCCGCGGCGACCGGCGGTGCGTCCGCGACCGGCGGAAGGGCGGGCAGGGCCCGCGGCGGACCGTCCATGCTCGGCGGCGGGCCGAACTGCCCCGTCGGGGGCCGGACCGAACCGAGCGGTGTGCCGGTCTGTGCCGGTTCCGGTACGGCGGGCAGGGGGAACGTCGGCGCAGTCTCCCCCGCCGACTCGGGCACCGCCCGCAACGGGAACGTCGGGACCACCGGCCCCGCCGCCCCTCCTTCCGGTTCCTGCACCGGCACCGCCCGCAGCCGATGCGTCGCCGGGTCGCCGCCCGGAAGGCGGTCCTCGGGCTCCCGCTCCGGCTCCGGGTGCCGCTCCGCTGCTACGACCCCTGCGGGCGCCGACGCGGGCGGAAGCGCAGGCGGAAGCGCGGGCTGCGGCGGAGGAAAGCCCGCCGGCGCACCGGTACCCGAGGGCGCCGCAGCGATCTCGCCCACCCCTGCCGCGCCCCCCGTCGCCCGCGGCTCCGCCGTGAAGTGCGTAGAGCCGTCCAGGTCGATCTGGAGGGGGACGACATAACCGATGCGGTCGTCGTGGATCGTGGCGTGGACGGGGTGGCCGGTGGCCGTGGCGATGCGGTGGAGGTGGGTCAGGACCACCTGCTGGATCTCCTCGCCCGGGGGCACGGTGACCGGCACGCCGCCGATCGACGCGCCGCCCGCGCCCGGGCCGTCCACGGGGACGCGTACCTCGAAGGGTGACGCCGCGGGTGCCGAGCGTGCCGCTCGCTTCTGTTCCCGCTTCTTCTCGCGGCTGAGTCGAGACATCGGTTCCCTCACTCGCATGCGCCGGGGAGCCGGCCGGCGCTCCCCAGCGTCAAGATCCGTTCGTACGCGTACTGTTGAGTCTCGCCGTTCCCTTCCGGTTCTCAGGTCACCGCGACGTCACAGCCTCGTCCCAGGAGTTCCCGGACCCGTCGCGCCCGTTCGGAGGCCGTGAGGATCCGGCGGGGCCACGAGGGAGGAGCTCGGTCATGCAGACAGGTGGACGGCGGGGGCCGGAGATCTGGCTCCGTGGACCGGTGGACGACGGTCCACGCACGGGCACACCTGCGGCGCCCGGGCGTGTCTCCAGTATCCCCGCCTCCCCGCGCCGTTTCTCCTGGGTCGCCACCCACGGCGGCGCCGGCGTCACCACCCTCACGGCGGTCTACGGCGGTCAGGACTGCGGTCGCGACTGGCCCGGGCCGGAGGACCCGCCGTCGGTGCTGTTCGTCGCCCGTACGCACGCGGCCGGGCTGGCGTCCGTCTCGCGGGCCGTGGAGGTGTTCCGGCGCGGTGCGGCGCCGGCCGGGCTGGACCTCGACGCGGTGGTCCTGGTCGCGGACGCGCCGGGGCGGCTGCCGCGCGAGCTCGCCGCGTACGTCAAAACGATCGAGTCGGTCATCGACGTGTACCGGGTGCCCTGGGTACCGGCCTGGCGGCTCGGCGATCTGAGCGGTGAGCCGCCCCGCGAGACCGAGGCGCTGGTCCGGCTCACGGGGGCGGACCGCCACCCTCGCTGACACCCCGGGTACCCCCATGCGCACGATGGACAATTAATTGCGCGCGCATATAATGCAGACGGCTATAACACCCGCGCGCCGACCATCCCTGGGGGACCCATGACCCGCCGTTTCCTCTTCGTCCTGGGCAGCGCCCGCACCGACGGCAACACCGAACTGCTCGCCCGCCGGGCCGCCGAGCAGCTGCCCCCGGACGTCGAGCAGCAGTGGATACGCCTCGCCGAGCATCCGCTCCCCGACTTCGTGGACCTCCGGCACGACGGCCCCGTCCAGGCGCCCACCGCCGACAACGCCACGCGGCTCCTCGACGCGACCCTCGCCGCGACGGACGTCGTGATCGCCTCGCCGGTCTACTGGTACTCCGTGTCCGGCCTCACCAAGCGCTACCTGGACTACTGGTCCGGCTGGCTGCGGGTCCCCGGCGCCGACTTCAGGGCGACGATGGCCGGCCGCACCCTCTGGGGCGTCTCCGTCCTCGCCGAGGAGGAAGAGGTGGTCGCCGATCCGCTGGTCGGCACGCTCAACAACTCGGCCGCGTACATGAAGATGCGCTTCGGCGGGGTCCTGCTGGGCAACGGCAGCGACCGGGGTGACGTAATGAAGGACGAGCGGGCACTGGCCCGGGCGAAGACGTTCTTCGCGCGGGACGCGGCCCTCGCCCGCTTCCCGCACGAGACGAGCGGAGACTGAGAGCGGCCACTACGCCGTGATGTCCTTCGCCGTGAACCTCGCCCACGCCGCCGAGCCGAACACCGCCGCGTACAGCACCTGCAGGCCGAGGTTCTTCACCAGGTCGTCCCAGTAGACCGGGTCGCGCATGAGGTCGGCGAAGGACAGCCAGTAGTGGGAGAAGAAGTACGGCTGGAGCGCGTGCAGTTGGGGGATCTGGTCGAGGATCTGGACGGTGATCAGCAGGCCCACGGTCGTCGCCATCGCCGCGATGCCGCTGCTCGTCATCGTCGAGATGAAGAGCCCCAGGGCCGCTATACCGATGAGGGAGGCGGCGACCACCAGCGCGATCAGCAACGCCCGGCCCAGTCCGTCCGCGAAGCTGATCTGGGTGCCGGAGATCGTCGTCAGGTCACCCAGCGGGAAGAGCAGCGCCCCGACCGTCAGCGCCGAGAGCGCCACGACCAGGGTCGCCACCAGGCAGAACGTCATCACCGTCGCGTACTTGGTGAGCAGCAGTCGGGTGCGGCCCGCGGGGGCGACCAGGAGGTAGCGCAGGGTGCCGCCGCTGGCCTCGCCGGCGATCGCGTCGCCCGCGACGACCCCGATCGCCATGGGGAGGAAGAACGGGAGGGTCGCGGCCAGGGCGGTGAACACCAGGAACAGGCCGTTGTTGGTGATCTGCGCGATGAACGCCGGTCCCCCGCCGTCCCCGCGCCCGGGCCCGGCCCCGTCCTGTGTCTCCAGTTTGACCGCGATGCCGACCAGGATCGGGACGGCGGCCAGGACGCCGAGGAGTGCGAGCGTGCGCCAGCGGCGGAACGTGGTGACCAGCTCGCTGCGCAGCAGTCCGAAGGTCCACAACGGGCTGACTCTGCGCAGCACTTCAGCCTGCGACATCGAAGCCCTCCCCCGTGAGCGCCACGAACGCGTCCTCCAGGGAGGCCCGTTCGACGCCGAAGCCGCGGACGCGGACCCCGGCGGTCACCAACGCCTTGTTCACCTCGGCCAGTTCACGGTCCGGCGGCTCCGCCGTCACCCGCTCCTCCGCCACGACCACGTCGGCCAGCCCCTGTTCCTTCAGCACGCGGGCCGCGTCGCCGGTGTCGGGGGTCGTCACGAACAGCCGCCCCCTCGCCCCGGCCGCCAGCTCGGTCACCGAGCCCTGGGTGATCAGTCTGCCCTGGGTCATCACGGCCGCGTGGGTGCAGACCTGCTCGATCTCGTCCAGGAGGTGGGAGGAGAGGAAGACCGTCGTGCCGTCCGAGGCCAACTCCCGGATCAGGGAACGGATTTCGCGCATGCCCTGCGGGTCGAGGCCGTTGGTCGGCTCGTCCAGGACGAGCAGCTTGCGGGGCTGGAGCAGTGCGGAGGCGAGGCCCAGCCGCTGCTTCATGCCCAGGGAGTAGGCCTTGGCCTTCTTCCCGGAGGCCGCTGTCAGGCCGACCCGGTCGAGGGCGGCGGCGACACGGGTCCGCCGGGTGCGCGGGTCGGCGGTCGGGTCGGCGGCGTCGTAGCGCAGGAGGTTGTCGCGGCCGGAGAGGAAGCCGTACAGGGCGGGGCCCTCGATCAGGGCGCCGACGTGCGGCAGGACCGTGCGGACGGATCTCGGCATGGGGCGGCCGAGGACGCGGGCCGTGCCGGAGGTGGGCTCGATCAGGCCCATCAGCATGCGGATGGTGGTGGTCTTGCCGGATCCGTTGGGACCGAGGAAGCCGAAGACGCTGCCCGCCGGGACGGCCAGGTCGAGACCGTCCACGGCGAGCTGTCCGCCGCGGAAGCGCTTGGTGAGGCCGCGGGTGGCGATGATGCCGCCGCCACCCGCGTCCGCCTGTTCCGTCTCCTCAGCGGACGGTTCGTCCATCGGCTCCCTCAATTCCCGTGCTCCACAGGGTACTTGCCTACTTCGCCGCGTCGGCCGCCTTCACCAGCGCGCTCTTGGTGACCGCGCCGACGTAGACCTTGCCGTTGTCCGTGACCAGGGCGTTGATCAGCCGGGTCGAGTAGACCGTGCCCGAACCGAACGAGCCCTTCACCTGGTCGCCGAGCGAGCTGAGGAAGCCGCCGAGGTCGCCGCCGCCGGACGAGGAGCCGGTCGGGATGCCCTTGCCGCCGGTGTCGAGGACGGCGATGGAGTTCCAGCCCTTGCCGAGGACCGTCGGGTCAGCGAGGCCCTTGCCGAGGTCGTCCTCGGACTTGCCGGACTTGGAGGAGTGGTCCGGAGCCGTCTTGGTGGCGTCCGCGCTGTCCTCCGTGGTGACCTTCGCGCCCTTGGGCGTCTTGAAGTCGAAGGTCGAGGCGGCCGGCTTGGCGAGGCTGAGCTGGGTGAAGCCGACATCGACGACGGCCGCGCCGCCGCTCGCCGGGGTGAGCGTGAACTTGAGCGGCAGGCCGGTCTTCGCGTCCACCGCGATGCTGATCGCGCCGACCGTCGTGCCGGACTGCTTGGGCTTGATCAGCAGTTTGTAGGCGTCGCGGCCCGCGACGTGCTCGGTGCCGTCGACGGTGACCGAGGTGGTGTCGTCGACCGACTTCAGCGCCTCGTCGGTGAGGCCCTTGGGCGTGGCCCTGGTCTCGTCGCTCTTGGAGGTGTCGGCGGAGGTCGTGCCGTGGAAGACCTCGTTCGACTGGCTGTCGTAGCCCCAGACGTCCTTGCCGTTGTGGATGAGGCTGTACTCCGCCGCGTTCTCCAGGAGGGAGACCTTCTGCTTGTCGGGGCCGTCGGCCGCGACGCGCAGGGTGTGGGTGCCGGTGGCCAGCTCGGTGAGCTTGGCGGTGGGGTCGGCGGAGGAGCCGTCGCCGGACTTCGTGGCGCCGGACAGCATGCTGCTCTCCAGGCCGCCGAGGTCGGGCAGGCCGAGGTCCGTGCTGATCTTCACCGTGCCGGACAGCTGCTGGACGTCCGACTTGGCGACCTTGTCGAGGAGTTGCTGTGCGGTGATCTTCGGGAGATTCGGGTCGCCGGAGTCGGCGAGCGCCGGGACCAGTCCGATGGTCGCCGCCGCCACCCCCACCACGGTGACCGGGACGATGTACCGCGCCGCCCTGCGCCGCCCGGACCGGAGCTCGTCGGCCTCTCCGGTGTCCGTGCTGTCGTCGGTTTCGTACGGTGCCATGTCTGCCTTACCTCCGTCGTCGGCGGCGGCCTTCGCGTCCTGTACTCGTCCCACTCTGTGCCGCCATTCTCACCCGAATCGGTGAGGAGTGGTGATTTCCGTGTTCTCCATCTGACCAAATCCGCGAGGGATAAGCGTCAGACCCGGGAGCCAACTCCGCGTACACCTGGGGTATGACACGCGGAGGCGGCGCCTCCCCGAAACCCCTAGGGGAAGCCGTCGCCCGCACAGGGCAGTTGACCGGCATCGAGTAGAAACCATCTTGAATGCGTACATATGGGTGGCAGCAGACCGCATCGACCAAAGGGGTCGCCATGCACACCACCCAGCACCTCACCGGATACGCGGCCACGGGCGCCGCGATCCTCGCACTCGCGCTCGCCGGATGCGGAAGCAGTGGAAGCGGCGGCTCGGCCGGCACTACGGCCACGGCCACCGCGGGGACGACCCTCATGACCGCCAAGGTCGACAAGGTGGGCACCGTCGTGACCGACAGCAAGGGGTACGTCCTCTACCGCTTCGACGCCGACTCGGTCCACCCGACGAAGGTCAGCTGCTACGGCACCTGCGCCGTGGTCTGGCCCGCCGCGACCGTCAAGGGCTCCGTCACCGTCAAGGGCATCGACAAGAAGCTCGTCTCGACGGTCAAGCGCGCCGGCGGGACCTCACAGCTCACGCTGGCCGGCTGGCCCCTCTACCGGTACGCCAAGGACGACAAGCCCAAGGAGGCCTACGGCCAGGGCGTGGACGGCACCTGGTGGGCGGTGACGCCCACCGGGGCGAAGGCCACGGCAGCCGCCTCCTCCAGCACGGGAGGCAGTGGCTACTGAACCGGCTCAGCCCGCGCGGTGCACCACCGCGTCGCACATCTCCAGGAGGGCGACCTTGGCGGCGCACTCGGGGAGCGGGGCGAGGGCCGCGCGGGCGTCCTCCGCGTAGCGGACGGTGTCGCGGCGGGCCTGCTCCAGGGCCGGGTGGTCCCGGAGCCGGGAGATGGCCTCGGCGAGGCGGGCGTCGTCCGTGAGGTCGGAGTCGAGGAGTTCGCACAGGGCGATGTCCTCGGCCAGGCCCAGGCGGTCCGCGCGCTCCCGCAGCCGTAGCACCGGCAGGGTGGGGATGCCCTCGCGCAGGTCCGTGCCGGGGGTCTTGCCGGACTCGTGGCCGTCGGAGGCGATGTCCAGGACGTCGTCGGCGAGCTGGAAGGCGACGCCGAGCCGCTCGCCGTACTGGGTGAGGACGTCGACGACGGTCTCGTCGCAGCCGGACATCATCGCGCCGAACCGGCAGGCGACCGCGACCAGGGAGCCGGTCTTGCCGCCGAGCACGTCGAGATAGTGCTCGACCGGGTCGCGCCCGTCCGAGGGTCCCGCGGTCTCCAGGATCTGGCCGGTGACCAGGCGTTCGAACGCCTCGGCCTGCACGCGCACCGCCTCGGGCCCGAGGTCGGCCAGGGTGTGCGACGCGCGCGCGAAGAGGAAGTCGCCGGTGAGGACCGCGACCGAGTTGCCCCAGCGGGTGTTGGCGCTCTCCACGCCCCGGCGCACGGCCGCCTCGTCCATCACGTCGTCGTGGTAGAGCGTGGCGAGATGGGTCAGCTCGACGACTACCGCCGAGGGGACGACCCCCGGCGCGTAGGGATCGCCGAACTGTGCGGCGAGCATCACGAGGAGCGGCCTGAACCGCTTCCCGCCCGCGCGCACGAGATGCTGGGCGGCCTCCGTGATGAAGGGCACCTCGCTCTTGGTGGCTTCGAGCAGACCCTCCTCGACTGCCGCCATTCCGGCCTGGACATCGGCTTCCAGAGCCTGGTCCCGCACGCTCAGCCCGAACGGCCCGACGACGGTCACGAGGGGTCTCCTGTCTGCTGGTGTCCCTGGGCGGTCACACGGATTGTCGATAGGTCGCTGCCATCACTCAAGTCAGCGTATCCGGTCGGCTTTCGATCACCCATGCCGCCCACCCCGTCCACCCCAGGCGGTATCGGATCATGACCGGTATGTTTTTGATCACCTGATAAGAACGGATATGTGTTGACTTAGGTGGAAGCCGTGGATCGTGTCTCGTACCGCACTTGAAGCCGAGCCCGCCGACCAGCCGCCTCCCGGGGACGACCACGCCTTCTTCGGCCAGCCCAAGGGGCTGCTCACGCTCTCCGGTCTCGAGGTCTGGGAGCGTTTCTCGTTCCTGGGCATGCAGGCCATCCTCGTCCTCTGCTTCGCGGATACCGTCGCGCACGGCGGCATGGGCATGTCGTCCGGAACGGCCGCATCCGTATCCGCAGCCTACGGAACCCTGGTCTATCTCGTCTCGGTCGCGGGCGGCTGGCTCGCCGACCGCATCCTCGGCTCGTACCGGGCGGTGCTGTGGGGCGGTGTCCTCATCGCGTGCGGGCACTACGCGATGGCGGTCCCGACCTCCACGATGACCTGGGTCGGCCTCGGTCTCATCAGCGCCGGCACCGGCCTGCTCAAACCCAACGTGGCCACCATGGTCGGCAAGCTCTACCGCACCGACGACGAGCGCCGGGACGCCGGTTTCGCGCTCTACTACATGGCCATCAACATCGGCGCGTTCGCGGGCCCGCTGATCACCGGCTGGCTCGGCGACCACGAGGGCTGGCACTGGGGCTTCTCGGCCGCCGCGATCGGCATGACCTTCGGACTGATCCAGTACGTCGCCGGCCGCCGTCATCTCGCCGGGCGCACAAACACGGCCGAGTTCGCACTCGCACCGGACGCGCTGTGCCGCGCGGTGCGGCTCGTCGTCGTAGGAATCCTGGTGGCCGCCGTCCTCGCGACCGGCCTGGCCCTCGCCGGGTGGCTCACCATGGGCCGCTTCGTCGACCTGCTCACGGTGATCTCCGTGATCGCGCCCGTCGTGTACTTCGCGGTGATGTTCATGAGCCCCCGGGTGACCCCCGAGGAACGCGGCCGACTGCGCCCGTACATCGTGCTCTTCCTGGCCTCGACCGTCTTCAACTTTCATTCTCTTCCAGGCCTATTCGACGATGATGCTGCTGGCCGCGTCGAACGCCGAGACGACCATCCTGGGTTTCGACTTCCCCGCGAGCTGGTACGCAAGCGCGCTCGGCGCCTTCGAGGTCGGGCTCGCGCCCGTGGTCGCCGCGCTCCGGGTCCGCATGGGGCGTGGCCGGCCGCACGCCTCCAACAAGATCGCGATCGGCGTCGTCCTCGGCGGACTCTCCTTCCTGCTGATGGTCCTGCCGACCAGCGGGCACAGCGGCGACGCCTACCGGATGTCGGCCTGGTGGATCGTCGGCTCGTACTTCCTGCTCGGCCTCGGCGACATCCTCCTGGAGACCTCCGGCATGTCGGCCACCACGAAGCTCACCCCGGCCGCGTTCTCCAGCCAGACCATGTCCCTCTGGTTCCTGTCCCTCGCCCTCGCGAACGGCATCCAGGCCCAGACGGTGAAGCTCTACGACGACGTCTTCAAGCCGGCCTACTTCGGCGTCAACGGCGCGATCGCGGTGGCCGCGGGCCTCGCGGTGATGGCCGCCGCGCCCTGGCTGCGCCGCACCATGCACCCGGCCCACTGAACCGAGGGGTCCCCTCATGCGCATCCGTACGTCCTTCCCCAACGAGACGGCCCACGAGGACATCCGCATCCCGATGCCCGACGGAACACGGCTCTACGCGCGCGTGTGGCGCCCGCTGACGAACGAACCCGTGCCGGCGCTCCTCGAATACCTCCCGTACCGCCTGACCGACTGGACCGCGCCCCGCGACGCCCAGCGCCACCCCTGGTACGCGGGCCACGGCTACGCCTCCGTCCGCGTCGACGTCCGCGGCCACGGCAACAGCGAGGGCACACCCGGCGACGAGTACGACGCGCAGGAACTCGCCGACGGCGTCGAGGTCGTCAACTGGCTTGCCGCACAACCCTGGTGCACCGGAAAGGTGGGCATGTTCGGCATCTCCTGGGGCGGCTTCAACTCCCTCCAGATCGCCGCCCTCGCCCCGGAGCCGTTGAAGGCGATCGTCACGGTCTGCGCCACGGACGACCGCTACGACAACGACGTGCACTACATGGGCGGTTCGGCCCTCGCCGTCGACCTGCACGCCTGGGCGGCCACCATGCTCGCCTTCGTCGCCCGCCCGCCGGACCCCGAGTACGCGGGCCTGATCTGGCGCGACATGTGGCTCAAGCGCCTCGAACGGATCGACCCGTTCATCCACACCTGGCTCGCCCACCAGCTCCGCGACGACTACTGGAAGCACGGCAGCGTCTGCGAGGACTACGGCGCGATCCGGGCGGCCGTCCTCGCGGTGGGCGGCTGGCACGACCCGTACCGCGACACGGTCCTACGGCTCGTCGAACACCTCCCGCCCGACCGGGTGCGCGGCCTGATCGGGCCGTGGTCCCACCAGTACCCCGACCGGGGCCTGCCGCCAGGACCCGCGATCGGCTTCCTCCAGGAGACCCTCCGCTGGTGGGACCACTGGCTGAAGCCTGCATCCGACAGTGCCTCCGGCACGGGGGACACCGGAGTCACCGCCGACCCGCTCCTGCGCGCCTACGTCAGCGACTCGCATCCTCCGGCCACGGTCTACGACACCCTGCCCGGCCGTTGGGTCGGCGAGCCCGCGTGGCCCTCGCCGCACGTGAAGACGACGACGTACGGTCTGCGGGGCGCGCCCGTCGTGGTCCGCTCCCCCATGCACACCGGTGTGGACGCGGGCCGTTTCTTCCCGTTCGGGAACGACGCCGACCTGCCGCCGGACCAGCGGGACGAGGACGCGCGGTCGGCGTGCTTCGAGTTCGAGGTGCCGGCCGAGACGTGGGTGCTGGGGCGGCCGAGGGTGCGGCTGCGGCTGACGAGTGAGGTGGAGCGCGGGCAGGTGATCGCCCGGCTGTGCGATGTCGCCCCGGACGGTTCCTCGACGCTGGTCACCCGGGGGGTGCTGAACCTGTCGGCTCGGCACGGGCGGGACCGGGCGGTGCCGTGGACGCCGGGCGCCACGGAGGACGTGACCTTCGAGCTGAACGCCATCGGGCACGCGTTCCCGCCCGGGCATCGCATCCGGCTCGCGGTGTCGTCGGCGTACTGGCCGTGGATCTGGCCGCAGCCGGAGTCGGGGGCGGGGTTCACGTTGGATCCGGAGGGGAGTGCGCTGGAACTTCCCGTGCGGGAGCGGGAGTTGACCTACGACATTCGCTTCGACGAGCCCGAGGAGGCCGCGCCGATCGGGGTCAACTACCCGGCCACGCTGGACGAGCCGCGGCCCGAGCGGCTGGTCGTGCGGGACGTGGCGAAGGGCGAGTGGCGGCTGGAGGTGGATCCCCGGTACGGCGGCACGCGTGTGTATCCGGACGGGCTTGAGTTCACCGAGGACGCGCTGGAGACGTACACGATCGACGAGTCGGATCCGTTGTCCGCCCGTACGCGGTCCGATTGGACGATCCGGCTGCATCGGCCGGAGCTGGGATGGGACACGACCGTGCGCACGCGGTCCGAGATCACTTGCGACGAAACGGACTTTATTACCTCGAATGAGGTGATCTGCACCGAGGGCAGCGAAGTGATCTTTCATCGCACCTGGGAGAAAAGGATTCCGAGAACTGCCAGTTGAGGACGAATGCCCGATTTGCCGTTCTTAATCCCGTCGTGAGTTGGGTCACGTATTTCTGTGGGTGACCTGTGGTCCTGTGTTTTTAGGTTTCCCCTTGCGGCTATTGACAGTTGAACCTTGGCTTACGCAAAGGATCAACTGCCCCATACGCCTCAGATCAAGGTCAATACGGGTTAGGTGTGATTCCGCCACTTGTTCCGGACATGTGCTCTCGCATAGTTTCCGGGCCTGTCGAGCGGAACGCCGAATCCTGCCGCCGCCCGGCATCCCAGTCACGAACTTCTCGCACGGCAGGAGCGGGGGACCCAGGTAAGTCGCCGGACCGGTCAGCACGACCGGGACGGCTTGGGGTTAAGTCACGTCCGTGAGGGCGTGGCCGGGCACCTCCCAGCCCGAACCCGACAGCTCACCTCGCAGGCGACGGAGAGGAACCTCGTCATGCCTGCATCCGCTCAGTCCCGCCGCGCCCGCCTTGTCCGCCGTGTCGTTGTCGCCGGTACCGGTGTCGCGATCCTCGCCCTGCCCGTCGTGGGGGCGACCACCGCCTCGGCCGCCACGACCTCGTCGACCACGGTCGCCGGGTACCCCAACACCCTTGACGGGTGGATCCGTGAGTCGCTCGCGATCATGGCGCAGAAGGGGATTCCGGGGACGTACAACGGGATCTACCGGAACGTGATCCGTGAGTCGTCCGGCAACCCGTACGCGATCAACAACTGGGACTCCAACGCGGCGGCCGGTACGCCGTCGAAGGGGCTGCTCCAGGTCATCGACCCGACGTTCAACGCGTATCACGTTGCCGGGACTTCGTTCGACCCGTATGACCCGGTTGCGAACATCACGGCTGCTTGCAACTACGCGGCGGCGGTGTACGGGTCGATCGACAACGTTTACGGGGCTTACTAGAAACGTGGGACCAGTCACGACGGGTTGTTTGTGCGTCTGACGCGCCGTCGTGGCTGGTCGCGCCCGCGCGGCGGAGCCGCAAATTGACACAGCCCCGCGCCCCCGAATGGGCCCCTTCGGCGCCATTCAAAGCTCAGCCGAAGAGTCTTTCCAGTACCACCGCGATGCCGTCGTCCTCGTTCGATGACGTCACCTCGTCCGCCACCGCCTTGAGTTCGGGGTGGGCGTTCGCCATCGCCACTCCATGTGCCGCCCAGTCGAACATCGGGATGTCGTTCGGCATGTCGCCGAAGGCGATGGTGTCGGAGGGGTGGAGGCCGAGGTGTCGGGCGGCGAGGGCGAGGCCCGTCGCCTTGGTGATGCCGAGTGGCTGGAGTTCGACGGTGCCGGGGCCCGACATGGTGACCGAGGCCAGTGAACCGACCACCGAGCGCGCCGTGGACGCCAACTCGTCGTCCTCCAGGGCCGGGTGACGGAGCAGCACCTTGCTGATCGGTTCGGACCACAAGTCGTCGCGCTTGCCCACCCGCACTGCGGGCAGCGTGGGGTGCGGCATCAGGTAGCCGGGCTCGATCAGCGTGAGGCCGTCCACTCCGTCCTGGTCGACCGCCGCGTACACCTGGCCCACTTCCGCCTCGATCTTGCCGAGCGCGGTCTCCGCCAACTCCCGGTCCAGGGTGACCGACCAGAGCAGACGGTCCGCGCCGGCGTCGTACAACTGCGCGCCCTGTCCGCACACCGCGAGCCCCCTGCTGCCGAGGTCTTCGAGGAGCGGTCGCACCCTCGGGGCGGGCCGGCCGGTGACGACCAGGTGCCGGGCGCCGGCCGCCGTCGCCCTCGCCAGTGCGATGCGGGACCGGTCGGAGAGTGTGTCGTCGCCGCGCAGCAGCGTTCCGTCCAGGTCGGTGGCGATCAGTGCATATGCGAGGGGTGCGGCCATGATCAGAGAATACGGATGGAACGCCCCACCGACTCGACACGAACCGGACGGCTGCTGCCTTCACATCCGTTGACCCGAGTTCCGGTTGGTTTGACAGTTACGGCGGTTATGCCGACTCCCGGACCACCAGTTCGGTGGGCAGGATCACGCCCGCCGTGTCCTCGCCGGCGATCTGAGCCAGCAGCATGCGGACCATCTCGGCGCTGATGCGGTCGTAGGGCTGCCGCATGGTGGTGAGTGCCGGGGTGATCGCCGTGGCCGCCGCCGAGTCGTCGAAGCCTCCGACAGCGATGTCATCCGGGACCGAACGGCCGGATTGCTGGAGGGTGTTGACGACTCCTAGGGCCATGAGGTCCGAGGCCACGAACACCGCGTCTATGTCGGGGGCCTGGGTGAGGAGTCGGCGGGCTGCTTCCTCGCCTCCCGTGCGGCGGTAGTCGCCCTCCACCACGAGTGCGGGGTCGTGGGGCAAGCCCGCCTCCGTGAGGACGTCCCGGTAACCGGCCAGGCGGTCGGGGCCGCCGGGGGCGTCGAGCGGGCCGGTGACCATGGCGATGCGGCGTCTGCCCCGGGAGATGAGGTGGCGGACCATCTCCTGGGCGCCGTCGCGGTCGGCTGCGGCCACGTAGCTGTACTTGGAGGCGGGGCCGAGCGGTTTGCCGCAGGCCACCAACGCGATGCCGGCGTCGCGGAGTTCGGCCGCCACCGGGTCGCCGCTGTGGTTGGAGACGAGCAGCACGCCGTCCACGTGGCCCGAGGTGATGTAGCGGGTGAGGCGGCGGCGGTCGTCCTTGGAGGAGGCCAGCATCAGGAGCAGGGGGATGTCGTGGCGGGCCAGGTGTTCGGTGCAACCCCGCAGCAGGACATTGAAGTTGGGGTCCTCGAAGAACTTCTCCTGCGGCTCGGTGAGGAGGAACGCCACCGAGTCCGACCGTCCGGTGCTCAGGGAGCGGGCGTGCCGGTTGACGACGTAGCCCGTCTTCCTGATCGCCGTCTCCACGGCGGTGCGGGCGGCCGGTGAGACGTAGTGGCCGCCGTTCAGGAAGCGGGAGACGGTCCCCCGGGAGACCCCTGCCTCCCGGGCCACGTCGTGGATGGTGGGCGGTTTGCGGCGTCCGTTCGGACTGGTGGTCATGGTCCTCGTTCTGCCGGTTCAGTGCGGTGGGGGGAGGTACGGCTCAGTACCTGCATCACTTGTGCCTCACGCCTTGACCGAGCCGCTCAGCAGGTCCAGGGACCAGAAGCGCTGGATCACCAGGAAGAGCGCGATCAGCGGCAGGATCGCGAGGAAGCAGCCCATGATGACCAGGGTGTAGAGGGCGGGTTGGGAGGCGCCCTGGTTGAGGAGGGTGTAAAGGCCCAGCGTGAGCGGGAACTTGGTGTCGTCCGCGAGCATCACGTACGGCAGCAGGAAGTTGTTCCAGATGCCGACGAACTGGAACAGGAACACCGTGATGAGCCCCGGCATCATCATCGGCACCGCGATCCGCGAGAAGATCCGCCACTCGCTCGCGCCGTCCATACGGGCGGCTTCGAGGAGTTCGGCGGGCACGGAGGCCGCCGCGTAGATACGGACGAGGTAGACGCCGTAGGGGGAGAGGATCGACGGCAGGAGCATCGACCAGTACGAGTCGGCCAGGCCCAGCTTCGAGAGGAGCAGGTACTGCGGGACCGTGAGCACGATGCTCGGGACGAGGACGCCGGCCAGCATCAGCTTGAAGACGAACTCCCGTCCCCTGAAGGCGAATCGGCCGAGCGCGTAGCCGCCGGCGGCCGAGACCGCGGCGGAGAGCAGGGCGCCGCCGCCCGCGTAGACGAGGGAGTTGACCATCCACTCCCAGTAGATGCCGTTCCGGTAGGAGCTCAACTCCTTGAGGTTGTCGAGGAATCCGGTGCCGGGGGCGAAGGTGAAGGTGGAGAACAGTTCGCCGTGGCCCTTGCTGGCCGCGATGACCACCCAGGCCACGGGGATCAGGCAGTACAGCGAGCCGAGGATCAGCACCACGGTCGGCACCCACGCGGTGCGCTTCGGCCTGGTCTCGGCGGCGGTGAGGGTGAGGGGGGTCATGCCCGGTCCTCCCGGGTGTAGCGGTCGGAGACGCGCAGCAGCGTGAAGGAGAGCGCGAAGGTCGCCAGGGCCAGCACCACGGCGGTGGCGGAGGCGCCGTAGATGTCCGACCTGAGGAAGGCGGCGTCGTAGATGGCCATCAGCGGACTCCAGGAACTGGAGAGGCCGTTGGTCAGCGGCTTGAGCGCCATGGGCTCGGTGAAGACCTGGAGCGTGGCGATGACCGAGAAGAAGAACGTGAGCACCAGCGACGGCATCACGATCGGGATCTTGATCCGCAGGGCGATCTTCAGGTCGGACGCGCCGTCGATGCGGGCGGCCTCGTAGATCTCCTGCGGGATCGATCGCAGGGCGGTGTAGATGACGATCATGTTGAAGCCCGTGCCGCCCCACACCGCGATGTTCGCGAAGGACAGGTACAGGTTGCCGCCGTCGAACAGGTCGGGCTGCGGGAGATTGAACTCGCGCAGGAGGTAGTAGAAGGGGCTGACCGTCGGGAGGTACAGGAAGCCCCACATCAGGGCGGCGATGATGCCCGGGACGGCGTACGGCAGGAAGATCGCCAGCCGGGCGAACTTGGCGCTGCGCGCCTGCGGGGTGTCCAGCATCAGCGCGAAGACCAGCGCCAGACCGAGCATCGTGGGGATGACGATCAGGCCGTAGCCGAAGGCGCGCAGGACGCTGTGGCCGAACTCGGAGTCGTGCAGGACATCGGTGTAGTTGCCGATGCCGTTCCACACCTGCTCGCGGGCGCCCTTGCCGAGGCCGATGCCCTTGACCTGGACCTTGTGGAGACTGAGCCACACCGCGTACCCGATCGGTACGACGGTGAAGCCGGCGAACAGGAGCACGGCCGGTACGAGGAACCAGTACGGCGCGCTGCGGCCACGGCCACGGCGACGGAGGCGGCGGGGGCGGACGGAGGTGGCGGTGCCGTCCGCCAAGGGCCCGGCCGTCAGGTCGGAGCCCTTGAGCGGAGTGCTGGTCATGCCTCGGTCACCTTGAAGCCCTGCTTCTTCATGTCGGTGAAGGTCGCCGACTGCATGGTGGCGAGCGCGGTGTCGAACTGGGCGGCCTTCTTCGCCTTGGTGGCCTTGCCGAACGCGTCGCTGAAGGTGTCGTAGGCGACCTGGACGTTCGGGCCCCAGGCGGAGGCGGCCGTGGTGGCGGCGATCTTGGCGGCGGTGTCGTAGAAGTCGGTCTGGTTCGGGAAGAACGCGGGCGGGGTGAGGACCGAGCCGGACTGGCCCTTGGTGGCCGCCGGGTAGATGGCGACCTCCTTGACCAGGGCGGCCAGCGCCTCCGGGTCGGTGTTCAGCCAGGCCGCGAACTTGGCCGCGGCCTCGGCGTGCTTGGAGTCGGTGGAGACACCGGTGGAGGAGCCGCCCCAGCTGCCGGTGACGCTCTCGCCCGCGCTCCACTGCGGCAGCGGGGCCATCCGCCACTTGCCCTTGGTGTCGGGGGCCGCGCTGACCAGCACACCGGGCGCCCACACGGCGGAGACCCAGCCGAGGTGGGTGCCCTTGTTCAGGGCGTTGTTCCAGGCCGGCGTGTACATCGGCTGGTTGTCGATCACGCCCTCCTGGACGAGACCGCCCCAGAAGTCGGTGACCTTCTTCGTCGCCGCGTCGTCGATGCCGACGGTCCACTTGCCGCCGCTGCCCACGGTCCACCACTTGGCGCCGGCCTGCTGCGCCAACCCCGCGAACAGACCGGGGTCGTTGGAGGAGAACGTCGTCAAGTAGGCGTTCGGGACTGCCTTCTTGGCGGCGCGGGCGGTCTTGGCGAAGTCGTCCCAGGTGGCGGGGACGGTCAGGTTGTGCTGCTTGAACAGGTCCTCGCGGTAGAAGAACATCAGCGGGCCGGAGTCCTGCGGTATCGCGTAGACCGCGTCGGTGCCGAGCGTGACCATGCCCCAAAGGCCCTCGGCGAACTGGGACTTGGCGGACTTCGCGTACTTCGAGATGTCGGCGAGGACGTCGTTCGAGACCAGCGTCGGCAGCGACTGGTACTCGACCTGGATCAGGTCGGGGGCGTTGCCCGCCTTCTTCGCGGTGATCAGCTTGGAGACGATGTCCTTGCCGGCGGCCTGCTTGGAGACGGTGACCGTGATGTCCGGGTTCTTCTTGTTCCAGATCGCGGCGACCTTGTCCATGTTCGGCGCCCAGGACCAGTAGGTCAGCTTGACGGGCCCGCTGCTCTTGCCGGAGTCGTCGCCGGAACCGCCGCAGGCGGCGAGGGTGCCGGTGAGGCCGACAGCTGCTGCCCCGGCAAGGATGCTGCGCCTGCTGAACTGGTGGCGGTGGATCGACATCTTCATCTCCCCTGACTGAGTGCGAGCCTGTCCACGGCTCTGTGACCGTGCACAGTAGAGAATTGTTTCGGACCCTTGTCAATGGGTGTCGCCTGGGGTTACCTACTTGTTGCTGATGGGTGCGACCCGCGACCATCCATGTGCACGATCACAGAAATAGCCGATTCTTACCTGTCGACCTTCGGGAGCGAACCCATGCCGTCCCCCGCCCCGCACGACCGTCTGCCGCTCGCCTTCGGAGGTGACTACAACCCCGAGCAGTGGCCGCGGGAGGTCTGGGAGGAGGACGTACGGCTGATGCGGGAGGCCGGTGTCACGGCGGTCTCCCTCGGCGTCTTCTCCTGGGCCCGGATGGAGCCGCGCCCCGGCGAGTACGACTGGGAGTGGCTGGACACGGTGATCGGCCTGCTGCACGGGGCGGGCATCGCGGTGAACCTCGGCACGCCGACGGTCGTACCGCCGGCGTGGTTCTACCGCGCGCACCCTTCCGCGCTGCCGGTGACGCGCGAGGGCGTGCGCCTCGCCTTCGGCTCGCGCGGCGCGATCTGCCACTCGAACCCCGACTACCGTGCGGCGGCGGCCACGATCACCAAGGCCCTCGCGGAGCGCTACGGCAGCCACCCGGCCGTGGTCCTGTGGCACGTCCACAACGAGTACGGCGCGCCTGTGCTCGCCTGCTACTGCGATGTCTGTGCGGCGGCTTTCCGGGGGTGGCTGCGGGAGCGCTACGGCACCCTCGACGCCCTCAACCACGCCTGGGGAACGGCCTTTTGGGGCCAGCAGTACGGCGACTGGGAGGAGATCACCCCGCCCCGCGCGACCCCGTCCGTATGCAATCCCACCCAGCAGCTCGACTACCACCGCTTCGCCGACGCGCAGGCCCGCGCCAACTTCGTCGCCGAGCGGGACATCCTGCACCGCCTCTCCCCCGGCGTGCCCGTCACCACCAACTTCATGGTCGCCCCGAGCCAGGGCCAGACCGTCGACTACTGGGCCTGGGCGAAGGAGGTCGACCTCGTCACCAACGACCACTACCTGATGACCGACGGCCGCCGCACCCATGTGAACCTGGCGCTGGCGGCGGACTTGACCCGCTCGGTGGCGGGCGGGGGTCCGTGGCTGCTGCTGGAGCACGCGACGTCCGGGGTCAACTGGCAGCCGTACAACCCCGCGAAGCGCCCCGGCGAGATGGCCCGCAACTCACTCGGGCACGTGGCGCGCGGCTCCGAGGGCGCGATGTTCTTCCAGTGGCGGCAGTCGCAGTCGGGCGCGGAGAAGTTCCACACCGCGATGCTGGCGAACTCCGGTACGGACAACCGGGGTTGGCGCGAGGTGACGGACCTCGGCCGACGCATCGCCGGCCTCGCCGATCTGCGGGGTACGCGGACCCGGGGTGACGTGGCGATGGTGTGGTCGTGGGACTCGTGGTGGGCGCAGAGCCTGGAGTGGCGGCCGAGCCAGGACCTGGACGCGCGGGAGCGGTTGGATTCGTTCTACGAGGCGCTCTACGACCGGCACCTGACGGTGGACTTCCTGCCGCCGACGGGGTTGGGGGACCTGGACCCATCGCGGTATCCGCTGCTGGTGGTACCGCAGTTGTACTCGGCGCCGGCCGGGGTGGGCGCCGACCTGGAACGGTACGTGTCGCGGGGCGGGACGCTGCTGGTCTCCTTCTTCTCCGGGATCGTCGACGAGAACGACACGCTGCATCCGGGCGCGTATCCCGGGGCGCTGCGGGACGTACTCGGCCTGACCGTCGAGGAGTTCGACCCGCTGCTGCCGGGCGAGACCGTGTCGGTGCGGGGTGCGGACGGGTCGTCGTACACCGCGGATCTGTGGTCGGAGGTAGTGATCCCTGGTGCCGGCTGCGAGACGGTCGCGGTCTTCGCGGACGGTCGTACGGCGGGAGGGGCGGCGCTGACGCGGCATGCGGTGGGGTCGGGGGCGGCGTGGTACCTGGCGACGCGGTTGACCGGTGCCGACCTGGCCGCCGTGGTGGACCTCGCCCTCGCGGACGCGGGCATCACGCCGGTCGACTTGCCCCGCGATGTCGAACTCGTCGTACGGGAGGGCGAGTCGGGGACGTTTCGCTTCGCGGTGAACCACACCGGGAGCGAGGTGAAGGTGGTGCTGCCGGACGGGAGCCGGGCGGCGGTACCGGCGGGCGGGGTGGAGGTCTTCCGCGACCCGCGCTGACCTCGGCTCAACTCGCTTGTTTCTTTGGTCACTTACTGAAGGGAAGCTTTGTGATGCGCAGACGCAGTGTTCTTACGGCGGCCGGTGCAGCCGCACTCGCGATACCGGTGCTGGGCGCGGCGCCCGCGATGGCCGCCGACCGGCGCCGGCTGGAGATCCGGGGGATGGACATCTCGTCCCTCCCCAAGGACGAGGCGTACGGCGCGGTGTACCGCCGTGCGGACGGCCGCCGGGACGACCCGATCCGCATCCTCGCGGATGCCGGCGTGACCCACGCCCGCCTCAAGGTCTGGGTGAACCCGGCCGACGGCTACAACAACAAGCAGCACATCCTCCCGCTGGCCAAGCGGCTGCGCCGGGCCGGGATCGGCATCTGGGTCGACTTCCACTACTCCGACACCTGGGCCGACCCGTCCCACCAGACCAAGCCGGCCGCCTGGGCGGACCTGGATGTGGCGGCCCTGACGAGGGCGGTCTACGACCACACCGCCGACGTGCTGGGCGCGTTGCGCCGCCAGGGCACCCCGGCCGACCTGGTCCAGATCGGCAACGAGATCAACGGCGGCCTGCTCTGGCCCACCGGCAAGAACTGGGGTGACGACGCCGGGGGTTGGGGCAACCTGACGACATTCCTGAAGGCCGGCCTGACCGCGGCGCGCGATACGACCCCGCGCATCCGCACGATGCTCCACATCGCGTCGGGCGGCGACAACGGCACGTCGCGCTGGTGGTACGACAACGTGGTGGCCGACGGCGTCGACTTCGACATCATCGCCCAGTCGTACTACCCGTTCTGGCACGGCGCCCCGGCGGCAGCTGCGGCCAACTTGGCGGATCTGGCCGCGCGTTACGACAAGCCGGTGCTGATCGCGGAGACCGCGTATCCGTTCACGCTGGAGAGCGAGGACACGACGAACGACATCATGTACGACCCCTCACAGCTCACGGAGGGCTACCCGGCGACGCCGGCGGGCCAGGCGGCGTGGCTGCGCACGGTGGCGGACCTGATGGTGGATGTCCCCGGCGGAAAGGGCCTCGGCTACTGCTACTGGGAGGGCGTCTGGACGTACCGCAAGGGCGACGGCTGGGACCCGACCGACCCGACGTCCGGGAACGCGTGGGAGAACCTGGCGCTGTTCGACTTCCAGGACAGGGCGTTGCCGGGGTTGAGGACGCTGGGGCGATACCGGTCGTAACGCCTGAGCGTGACGAGTCCAATCCGTACGGTGACTTGTCCAGTGCTTGTCCGGTGCTGTCCGGGCTGCTGGCAAGTGCTGTACGGGTAGGGGCGTGTGCGGCATGGCCGTACGACGGAGGGGCGCGGGATGAGCGTGGACAACGAGGTGGACGAGCCGGGCTGGGAGGTGGACCCGGACGACGAGGGGGGTTCGCGGTCCTGGCGACCGTGGGTCGTCAGTCTGATGAGGCGCCCCGCGTACACCGAGGACGAGGTAGAGCGGTACATCGCCGCGCGCCTGGCCCGCAAGGCGATCTTCAAGCGGGACCCCGGGCCCGAACTCGGCTTCGTCCTGGAGGAGTGGACACTTCGGCGTCCGCTCGGAGGGAAGGCATTGCCGCGCCGGCAGCTGGAACATCTTCTGGAGACGGGGCAGTTGAGGAACGTCGAGCTTCAGGTGATGCCGATGGATCGCGAGGAGCACGCGGGAGTCGACGGCGGAATCGATGTGCTGAAGTTCGCCGACGGCTCGGCAGTGGGACGCTCGCCGGTCGTAGCGAACGGCCGGCCCGTCTCGGAGCCCAGGCAGCTCTGCTGGGGGAAACATGATCCGCGAGCCCGAATTGGCCTGGTTCAAGAGCGGCTACAGCAGCGGCTCCGAGGGCGACTCCTGCGTCGAAGTAGCCACCACCCCCGCCCCTCCCCACCCCTCCCAAAAAAGTGTGTCACTTTCCCCCCGAACCGTCACACTTCCACAACCCCTCCCCCGGGACCACCCTGGCATGTCCACCCCCGAACAACGCGACCGCACCTGGCAGGCGGCGCACTGGATCAACGCCCTGCGCGATCAGCTGATCGCCCTCGCCTGCCTACGACTTGACCTCCCGACCGCCTACTCGAAGGGCGCCCACCTCCTCCCCGACGAGGTGACCACCCACCGGCAGACCGTCAACTAGCCGTGCGCCGCCGCCAGATGCTTCGCCAACCGCGGTGACGCGAACTCCGTCCCGCACACGAACCGCATCACCGGCCCGTACGACGACGCGGCCGGCAGCCCCGTGAAGTACACCCCCGGCACCGACGACACATACCCGGCACCGAGCTTCGGCGTACCCCGGCTCACCGCGAGCTGGGTGCGCAGTTCGTGGCCCAGGAAGTCCATCGCCGCGATGTCCACCCGATAGCCCGTCGCCGAGATGACGTGGTCGGCGGTGAGCTGCTCGGTGCCGCCGCGGTGCGTGGAGACCGTCAGGACCGGGCCGCCCGCCTCCACATCCGCCCGTACGATCCGCTCGACCTCGCTGACCTGCACCTTCCCCTCGAAACGCTCCCGCAGCCACCACGCACCGAGCGGACCGAGCACCCGGCGCACCAGGTAGTGGCGGGTCGGCTCGGGGAGGTAGCGGTACGGCTGGGGGTAGTAGCTCAGCGCCCACAGCGACCAGGCACGGCCGAACGGCGATTCCGGGCGCAGCTTCGGCTGGTCCCAGGGCGCCGCGCCGAACGCGACCCGGCCGCGCCCGCGCGAGACGATCCGGACCTGCGCGCCCGCCTCCGCCGCGAGTGCCGCCGTCTCCAGCGCGGACTGGCCGGCGCCGACGACAATCAGTTCCTTGCCCTTGAACCCGCTCAGGTCGTGGTGCTGGGAGCTGTGCGAGACGGGACCGGTGGGTGCGGGGCCGTCGGCCGCCGCTGCCGCCAGTGCCGGCGGGAGGCGGGCCAGGCCGTACAGGCCCGTGGCCACCACGACCGCCCGGGCCGCGAACAACTCCCCCGAGTCCAGCTTGAGTTCGAAGCCGCCGCCCTTGTTCCGGTCCACCGACACGACCCGTACCCGCTCCAGCTCGGGCACCAGCTTCTGCTGGAACCACTCGCCGTAGCCGATGAACGTCTCGACGGGGATGATGTCCTCGTCGGTGACCAGGCGGGGGATGCCGGCCGCGTCGCAGTAGTCGACGAGGTTGTGGCCGGGCTGCGGGGCGTCGAAGTTGGAGGCGGCCGGGGTCGACTTCAGGAGCATTCCGGCCGGCATGTGGTCGCGCCAGCTGACCATGGGCTCGCCGAACACACGGACCGGGATGCCGCGCGCCCGCAGATGCGCGGCGGTGGACAGGCCGAACGGGCCGGCGCCGATGACTGCTACCGGTTGAATCACGAAGTCCCTCCCCAGGACGTCAATTCGCCACTTCGTGCTGGAGCTGCCGCCAACTGTTTCCTACTGGCTACTGTCGGCCGCTACTGGTGCTGCTGCCGCGCCGGTTGGTGCGCCACAGCTGATACAGATGCTTCGCGCCCGGCCGCACGAAGCGAGCGAGCATCGTGAAGAACGGCCGCAGGTCGTCACCCGCGAGCCAGGCCAGCTCGGTCCCGCTCGCCTTCGCCGGCGCGTGCGGCGTCGTATAGCCGCTGCGGCGGTAGGCGAGGAGCGCGGGCAGGTCGATGTTCTCCACGATGTACCGGCGGCCGGCGCGCTGTTCCCCCTCCGGGACGGGGCGGCCGGTCAGGTCGAGGTGCATGGCGCGGACGACGTCCACCCCCGACTCGTTCTCGAAGAGCCGGAACTGGGCGCCCATGCGGGGGTTGAAGTCGAGCAGTTTGTACTGACCGTCGCGCCGGTCGAAGCGCAGGTCGAGGTCGATGATTCCGGTGAAGCCGATCTGTTTGATGAAACGCGCGGCGAGATCCGCGAGTTCCGGATTGTCCACGACATACGCATTTGCCGTCATGCCCGCGTGCGGCGGCCAGGAGCGCACCTTGACGCCGGTGAACATGGCGAGCGGGGTGGAGTCCTGGTCGAAGTAGGCATGCACGATCCAGTCCTCGGCCTCTTCCCTCGGCAGGTACTCCTGGAGGATCACGCCGGGGTGCTCGCCCCAGTCACGGGCGAGCGCGAGCAGTCCCTCGCGGGTGGTGATCCTCGTCGTGCCGTTCACCGCGGGCCGGGAGCGTCGTACGAACGCCTCCCGGTTCTTGGCCACGATCGGGAAGCGGGCCTTCTCCGCGAAGTCGACGATGTCGTCGTAGGACTGCGGGAAGGCGGCCGTGGGGCTGGGTATGCCGTGTTCCACGCAGAGTTCGTGCAGCCCCTGCTTGCTGGCGAGGTGGCGCGGCAGTTTCGGGTCCACGCGCGGTAACAGGAAACGGTCGGTGAGTGCGTCCTGGTGTTCGGCGATCAGGACGGCGGCCTCCTCGTCGGTGGGGATGAGGACGGTGGGACGGCCGATGCGGCGCCCGATGCGCAGCAGTCCCTCGACGAGTCGTTCGGGTTCCTCGGTGCCGGTCGTCGGCCAGACGAACGCGCGTTCCAGATAACGGGATGCCGCGGCCGGCGTGTATCGGTCCTCCGTGATTGCATACATCGGCACGCCGAGACGGCCGAGACTGCGGATCGCGCCCACCCCGCCGTGATGCAGCGGATAGGCGCCGAACTTCACGATCAGGCCCGGCACCGCGCGGTCGGCCTCGAAAGGCACACTGCTGGTGCGTTTGGCCACGGGTCCCCCCACGTGTCCCCCCTACGGACCGGACCCACCCCGTCCGTGTCCCCCAAAGGACGCTAAGCCGGAATTGCCTCCTCCGACAAGACCTATTCGGACATTGCGAACTCTTTAGACACTGCCGCTCCCTGCAACTCACCCGTAACCTGTGGCGCGGCCACATGCGAGTACGTACGAGAGTGAGGCAGCACCCCATGCCCCCCTTCGATCTTCCCGAGGGCGATCCCTTCGGCCCGCACAACCTTCCCTACGGCGTCTTCTCGCCCCTCGGCTCGGACGAACGGACCGTCGGCGTCCGGTACGGCGACCAGGTGCTGGACGCGGGCGCCGCTGCCGCCGCGCTCGGCTCGCCGTATGTCTCCCTTCTCGCGCACCCCACCCTCGACCCGCTGCTCGCCGCGGGCCGTACGGCCTGGTCGGACGTCCGGCGCGCGCTGACCGCGTGGGTGACGGTGCCGTCCCACCAGGAGACGATCGCCCCCTTCCTCCACCCGCTCTCCGCGGTGACCCTGCACCTCCCCTTCGAGGTCGCGGACTACGTCGACTTCTACGCCTCCGAGAACCACGCCCGGAACGTCGGCCGCATCTTCCGCCCCGACGCGCCCGACTCCCTCACCCCCAACTGGAAGCATCTGCCCATCGGTTACCACGGCCGCTCGGGCACGATCGTGGTCTCGGACACGGAGGTCGTACGACCGTCCGGGCAGCGCAAGTCCCCGTCCGACCCGGCGCCCGTCTTCGGCCCGTCGATCCGCCTGGACATCGAGGCGGAGGTCGGCTTCGTGGTCGGCACGCCGTCGCGGATGGGCGAGCCGGTGGCGCTCGCCGACTTCCGCGAGCACGTCTTCGGACTGTGCCTCCTCAACGACTGGTCGGCACGCGACATCCAGGCCTGGGAGTACGTCCCCCTCGGCCCGTTCCTCGGCAAGTCCTTCGCCACCTCGGTGTCGGCGTGGATCACCCCGCTGGACGCGCTGGAGGAGGCCCGGGTGGCGCCGCCCGAGCGCACGCACGAACTCCTTCCCTATCTGGACGACTCGGCGGAGGAGCCCGGCGGTTACGACCTGCGGATCTCGGTGGCGATCAACGGCCACGTCGTCTCCGAGCCGCCGTTCGCCACCATGTACTGGACGGCCGCGCAGCAGCTCGCCCAGATGACGGTCAACGGCGCCTCCCTGCGCACCGGCGACCTGTACGGCTCCGGCACGGTCAGCGGGCCCGCCGAGCGTGAGCGCGGTTCGCTGCTGGAGCTGACCTGGAACGGGCGGGACGTCCTCGAACTCCCGGACGGCAAGCGGACGTTCCTGGAGGACGGGGATGTCGTGACCCTGTCGGCGTGGGCGCCGGGCGCGGACGGCACACGGGTGGGTCTTGGCGAGGTCACCGGGCGGATCGTGGCGCGGGGCTGAGGTGGGTCGCGGGTGCGTCCGGTGCTCGCCGTACACCTGACTCCGGCCGTCCGGACAGTCATACTGACGGCGGGCGGGCCCACACCTCGTGCGCTCGCCCTCGGGTACAGCCGCACCCGCACCTCCCGTTGTTCCCCCTGTCTGTGCCGTTGACCAGGATCCGGAGCCCGTGGCATGACTGTCTGCCTGCTCCTGCTGAGCGTCGTCGCCCTCTCGGCCGCCGTGCCGGTTCCGCGCGCGCTGACCCGGGCCGGGTGGCCCGAGCGGGAACCCGTGGTCGGCCTGTGGGTGTGGCAGTGCCTGGTCGCCACGGTCCTGCTGTGCTGTCTGGGCGCCCTCGTGCTCGGCGCGGCGGCCGTCTTCCACACCGTCCGCGACCATGTCTTCGCCCCGGCTCCGCCCGCCGTCACCGCGGCCTACGACCTCTCCGCCGCTCCCGTCTGGGCCGTCGCCCTCACGCTGTCGCTGGCCTGCGGTGCCGCCTGGACGACGGCGATGCTGGCCCGCGAACTCGCCGAGGCCCGCCGCCGGCGCGGTCAGGCCCGCGCCCATCTGCGCGAGCGCGCCCCCGACCTGCCCGCCGGGCTGCCCCCGGCGCGCGGCCCCCTCCTCGTCCTGGAGGACGAGTACCCGGACGCCTGGTGGATGCCGGGCCATCCGCCCCAACTGGTCGTCACCACGGGTGCCCTGCACCGCCTCACCGGCCACCAGCTCGACGCGGTCCTCACCCACGAACGCGGTCACGCCCGCGCCCACCACGACTGGCTGCTGCATCTGTCGACCGCGCTGGCCTCCGGTTTCCCGCGCGTTCCGCTGTTCGCCCACTTCTGCGACCAGACCCACCGGCTGGTGGAACTCGCCGCCGACGACACCGCCTCCCGCCAATGCGGCCACCTCACCACGGCGCTGGCCCTGATCGAGTTGAACAACCACCGCGGCGTCCTCTCCTGCGCCTCCAGCCACCGCCTCCTCGGCGAACGCGTCGACCGCCTCCTGGACCCCCGCCCCCGCCTGGACCGCCGCCGCCGCGCCCTGACGACGACGGTGGCGGCACTGATCCCGCTGCTCCCGCTCCTGATCGTGTTCGCGCCGGGGCTGACGGCGCTGACCTGATGCCCGTGGCCCGACGAACGTGGCCTGCTGCCCCTCGACCGATGCCCCTGGTCGATGACCGTCGGCTGACAACCGCTGGGCCGTCGGCCTGATGGCGGTCGGCGGCAGGCTGCCGGGGCGGCGGTCGGCGGCAGGCGATCGGGTCGGCGGTCGGCGACAACACCCGGCCGGCAGCGTCGGCGCGGCCACCTCGGCCCGGCAGTGGACGACCGAGGCCGCCGAACGTCGCTGCCGACCTTCGGCTGACGACCCCCTGGCCGACGGCCCGGCCGGCGACGTCGGAACGACCACGCCGACCCCGCGGCAGCCGCCCGACGCCGCTCGACCGATCCCCCTCCGGCCTGCCCCGCCCGCAGCCCACACCCCACGTCGCGCAGCCCACCGCCCGCCACCCCGAACGTGGCAGATGTCCCCCACGAGCAACCATCCGCCCAGCTCAGCCGCCTCGCCGCCGGAGGCACCGGTGGCGCAACACTCCCGCAACACCCCATTCCCCACCCGCTCGCTATGGTTCGAAACATGCCACCCACGGACCGCATCCGAGACCACGCCGGACAGGGCGCGACCACCGTCGCCGCCCACCGCGCGCGGCGCCGGCTGCGTGCCGACCAGGCCCGCCAGCTCGCCGATCTGCTGCGCCACGAGCTCCTCGCCGACGGCTTCCCCGACGGCTCGCTCCCGCACGAGACCACCCTCGCCACCGAGTACGGCGCCTCCCGCAACACGGTCCGCCAGGCCCTGGACCTGCTCCGCGCGGAAGGTCTCGTCGACCGGCTGCCCGGCGTCGGCACGGTCGTCGTCGCGCGGAAGTACCCGCACGGCCTGGACCGGCTGATGGGCCTCGCGGAGACCCTGCGCGAACACGGCCGGGTCACCAACGAGGTCCGCACCATGGGCCCCGCCCCGGCACCGGCCCCCGTCGCCGAACGCCTCCGCGTCCAGCCCGGCGCCGACGTCCTCTACATCGAACGCCTGCGCCGCCTCAACGGCATCCCTCTCTCCCTCGACCTCACCTACCTCCCGCTCGACATCGGCACCGCGCTGCTCGACGCCGACCTGGAGAACACCGACGTCTTCCGCCTCCTGGAGTCCGTCACCGGCCAGGGCCTCGGCCACGCCGAGATCACCCTGGAGGCCGTCAACGCGGACGCCCACTCCGCCGCCGTACTCGAAGCCCCGCGCGGCGCGGCCGTCCTGATGCTGGAACGCCTCACCCACCTCGCCGACGGCCGCCCGGTCGACCTGGAGTTCATCCGCTTCCGCGGTGACCGCATCACCATGAGCGGCCTGCTGCACCGGTCCGTCTGACCTCTCCCTCCTGCCTGTACCTCCCTGGAGACAGCCATGCCTTTGGCGCCCCAGCGGGCCGACGTGCCCGTGACCATCGACGAGTCGAAGTGCATCGACGGCTGCACCCTGTGCGTCGACATGTGCCCGCTGGACTCCCTGGCCATCGACGAGAGCAACGGCAAGGCCTACATGCACGTCGACGAGTGCTGGTACTGCGGCCCGTGCGCGGCCCGCTGTCCCACCGGAGCCGTCACGGTCAACATGCCCTATCTGCTCCGGTGAGAGGCCCGAACCCCCATGAAACGCAAGGCAGTTGCCCTTTCCGCGGTCGCCCTGCTGCTCCCCCTGTCCGGCTGCGGCGGCAGCGCGGAGGCCGGTAGCGGCAGCACGGTCACCGTCACCGTCGGCTACCAGTCGAAGACCATCAACACCGTCACCGCCGGCACCCTTCTGCGCTCCCTCGGCTACTTCGAGCAGCAGCTCAACGCCCTCCACGACGGCCACACCTACAAGGTCGCCTGGCAGGACTACGCGACCGGCGCCCCCATCACCGCGCAGATGACCGCCGGGAAGATCGACATCGGCTCGATGGGCGACTTCCCGCTCCTCATCAACGCGGCCCGCGGCAAACAGCTCGGCCGGCCCACCCGGCTCGTCTCCGTCACCGGCTACAACCTGCGCGGCGGCCTCAACACCATCGTCACCGCGCCGGGTTCGCACCTCACCTCCCTCAAGGACCTCAAGGGCAAGAAGGTCTCCACGAGCGTGGGCTCCGCCGCCGACGGCACCCTCGTCCGCACCCTGCAACGCGCCGGCATCGACCCCGACAAGGGCATCGAGAAGCTCAACCAGCAGCCCGCGGTGGGCGCTTCGGCCCTCACGGCGGGCAGCGCGGACGCGCTCTCCCAGTTCGTCGCCTGGCCCGGCCTGCTCGCCTTCCAGGGCCGGGCGAAGGCCCTCTACGACGGTGCCCGACTGAACCTCCCCACCTTCCACGGCGTCACCGCCCGCGAGAACTTCGCGGAGCAACACCCCTCCGTACTCGACGCGTTCCTCAAGGCCCAGGCCCAGGCGACCGACTACCTCACCGCCCACCCGGTGACCGCCGCCGAGAAGGTCGCCAAAGCCACCGGCCTGCCCGCCGAGGTCGTGTACCTCTACAACGGCGCCCACGGCATCGCCACCTTCGACCCGGCCCTCAAGCCCCAACTGGTCTCCGCCCTCAAGCAGGACGTCTCGGTCCTGAAATCGGCGAAGCTCGTCCGGGACGTCGACGTCGACTCCTTCGTGGACGACCGGTATGTGAAGCAGGCGCTCGGCACGACCGCCTACGCCCGCCAACTCGCCGCGACACCACCGGCCGCCGCGAGCGAGGCATGGCCCAAGGACTCCGAGAAGACCCTCAGCTTCAAGTCCCCTGCCGAGCTGCTGAGTTACGTCTCCACGCACCGCACCGGCATCCGCGCCGCCTACGTCCCCGACGCCACCACCGGCACCCTGTGGTTCGCGGACAAGGCGGTCTGGGTGAGCGACGGCGACCAGCTTCTGCCCTTCGTGGCACCCGCGACCGCGCAGGCCTACGTCGCCGCGCACGGGGGTGCGCGAGTCGTGACGTACGCCGAAGCCCTGGAGCAGGCGTCGTGACCCGGTATCCGCGGCGGTCGGGCCGCTACGCGCTCCGGCTCGGCTCGCCGGCCGCCGCCCTCGGCATCTGGCAGTTGCTGACCAGCCTGAACGTCGACCTGTGGCTGCGCTTCTCGCAGTTCCCCACGGTCGCCGACGTGGCCCGCGCCTTCGCCGACCGGGTCACCGGCGACGACTACTGGACGGACCTCACCGACAGCCTCACCCGCATCCTCACCGGCTTCGCGCTCGCGGCCGTCCTGGGCGTGGCTGCGGGCGTGCTCGTGGCCCGCTCGCGGCTCGCCGAGGACCTGCTCGGCCCGCTCGTCGAGGTCCTGCGCCCGATCCCCGCGATCGCCCTCGTCCCCGTCGCGATCCTCCTCTTCCCCTCCAACGAACAGGGCATCGTCTTCATCACCTGCACGGCCGCCTTCTTCCCCGTCCTGGTCTCCACCCGCCACGCCGTCCGCGCACTGACCCCCGTGTGGGAGGAGGCGGTGCGCACGATGGGCGGCGGCCGGTGGCGGGTCCTGTTCTCGGTGGTGCTGCCGGGCGCGCTGCCCGGGATCTTCGGCGGCCTGTCGGTCGGTATCGGCGTCTCGTGGATCTGTGTGATCTCCGCCGAGATGATCTCCGGCCAGTACGGCGTCGGTTACCGCACCTGGCAGGACTACACGGTCGTCGACTACCCGGGCGTCTTCGTCGGCATGGTCACGATCGGCCTGCTCGGCTGGCTCACCTCCACGGCCGTGGAACTCCTCGGCCGCCGCCTGACCCACTGGCTGCCGCGCACGTCCTACGTCCCGGTGGGCCGCGCCCCGCGCCGGGTGAACGGTGCCCCGGCACCCGTCCCGGCGAGCCCCACGACCCAGGAGGACGTGCCCCATGACCAGCTCGTCTGACGTCCGTTCGCCCGCCGGAACCGGCTCCCGCACCGGTGCCGGGCTGGCCCTGCGCGGTGCCGCCCTCGGCCGCCCCGGCGCGCCCGTCCTGGACGACGTCGACCTCGACGTCTCCCCCGGCGAGATCCTCACCGTCGTCGGCTCCTCGGGCTGCGGCAAGTCCACGCTGCTCCGCACGCTCGCCGGGCTGCTGTCACCGCTCGCCGGAGAGGTCACCCAGGACGGCCGCCCGCTGACCGGCCCCGCCGCCGACCGCGCCCTGATCTTCCAGGACGACGCCCTCCTGCCCTGGCGCACCCTGCGTGCCAACGTCGAACTCCCGCTGGCCATCAAGAAGTTGCCGCGCGCCGAGCGCAGGACCCAGGCCGGGGCCTGGCTCGACCGGGTCGGACTCACCGCGCAGACACGGCGGTTGCCCCACCGCGTCTCCGGCGGACAACGCCAGCGCGCCCAACTGGCCCGCGCCCTCGCCGGAGCGCCCCGCGCCGTCCTGATGGACGAACCCTTCGGCGCCCTCGACGCCCAGACCCGCGCCGGCATGCAGGACCTGCTGGTCGAGGTGTTGCGCGGCACCGGCGCCACGGTCGTCTTCGTCACCCACGACGTGGACGAGGCCCTGTACCTCGGCGACCGCGTCGCCCTCCTCGGCGCCGGCCGGCTCGTCGCCGTACGCGAGGTGCCGCGTCCACGGGACCGTGCCGCGCACGACGTTCCCGCGCGCGTGGCACTGCGCCGCGACGTCCTGACCTCGCTCGGTTCCTGAAAGGCCCCCTGGTGACCACCCCCGTGCACACGCCCCTGGAGATCCCCTCGCTCGCCGAGGCCGAAGAGCTGACCTGCGACGTCCTGGTCATCGGCGGCGGCACGGCCGGCACCATGGCGGCCCTGACCGCCGCCGAGCGCGGCGCGAACGTCCTCCTCCTGGAGAAGGCGCACGTCCGCCACTCCGGCGCGCTCGCCATGGGCATGGACGGCGTCAACAACGCGGTCATCCCTGGCCGCGCCGAGCCCGACGACTACGTCGCCGAGATCACCCGCGCCAACGACGGCATCGTCGACCAGTCCACCGTCCGCCAGACCGCCACCCGCGGCTTCGCCATGGTGCAGCGACTGGAGTCGTACGGCGTGAAGTTCGAGAAGGACGAGCACGGCGAGTACGCGGTCCGCCAGGTCCACCGCTCCGGCTCGTACGTGCTGCCGATGCCGGAGGGCAAGGACGTCAAGAAGGTCCTGTACCGGCAGCTGCGGCGGCGCGAGATGCGGGAGCGGATCCGCATCGAGAACCGGGTGATGCCGGTCCGCGTACTCACCACCGGGGGGCGCGCGGTGGGCGCGGCGGGTTTCAACACCCGTACGGGCGGCTTCGTTTCGGTCCGCGCGGGCGCCGTGATCCTCGCGACCGGCGCCTGCGGGCGACTGGGCCTGCCCGCCTCCGGCTACCTGTACGGCACGTACGAGAACCCGACGAACGCGGGCGACGGCTACGCGATGGCGTACCACGCGGGCGCCGAACTCACCGGCATCGAGTGCTTCCAGATCAACCCGCTGATCAAGGACTACAACGGCCCCGCCTGCGCCTACGTCGCCAACCCCTTCGGCGGCTACCAGGTCAACCGGCACGGCGAACGCTTCGTCGACTCCGACTACTGGTCCGGCCAGATGATGGCCGAGTTCGCGGCGGAAGTGGCGAGCGACCGCGGGCCTGTGTACCTGAAGCTGAGCCACCTCCCGGAGGAGTCGATCTCCGCCCTGGAGTCGATCCTGCACTCGACGGAACGGCCCACCCGCGGGACCTTCCACGAAGGCCGCGGCCACGACTACCGCACCCACGACGTCGAGATGCACATCTCCGAAATCGGCCTGTGCGGCGGCCATTCGGCCTCGGGGGTACGGGTCGACGACCACGCCCGTACCACCGTCCCCCGCCTGTACGCCGCCGGCGACCTCGCCTGCGTCCCGCACAACTACATGATCGGCGCGTTCGTCTTCGGCGACCTCGCGGGCGCGGACGCGGCCCAATACACCGCGTACGAGGGCAAATTGCCGCTTTCCCAGCTCCGCGAGGCGCACGAGCTGATCTACCGCCCGCTGCGCAACCCGGACGGCCCGCCGCAGCCCCAGGTCGAGTACAAGCTGCGCCGCTTCGTGAACGACTACGTGGCCCCGCCGAAGTCCGGCGCCCGGCTGTCGCTCGCCCTGGAGGCGTTCGAGCGGATGCGCGCGGACATCGCCGAGATGGGCGCCCGCACCCCGCACGAACTGATGCGCTGCGCCGAGGTCACCTTCATCCGCGACTGCGCGGAGATGGCGGCCCGCGCCTCCCTGGCCCGCACGGAGTCCCGCTGGGGCCTCTACCACGACCGCCTCGACCATCCGGCCCGCGACGACGTCTCCTGGTTCCACCACCTCGACCTGCACAAGTCCCCCTCCGGTGCGATGGAGTTCACGGCCCGACCCGTGGCCCCCTACCTGGTCCCGATCGAGGACTTCACCCCGACCGGCGGTCCCTCCCGCCGACTCGGCGAGGTACATCCCGAGAACGTGGCGACGGCGGGCTCCCGCGACACGGCCCCGCTGGTGTCCCCGACAGAGCTGTCCGCGGAGCGGGGCGCGGACATCCCCACGACCACAACTCCCACCCCCGGTACGGCTCCGGCTCCCACCGCCGAACAGACCTCCTCCCGCCTCCTCGAACTCGTCGCCCTCGCCGAGGAAGAGCCCGAACTCGACGCCCTGCGCCCCTACTTGACCGACCCGGCCCCGTCCGTCCGCCGCGAGGCGATCACCGTCCTGACGGAGACCCTCCCGCCCGGCACTGGCCCCGCCCTCGCCGAGGCCCTCCGCGACCCCGCCGCCGAGGTCCGCACGGCCGCCGCGGCCTCCCTGCGCGAACTTGTCGAGACACTGCCCCCTTCACCCGCCCTCCGCGACGGCCTCACCGCCGCCCTGACCGGGCCCGCCCCCGTCGTCCGCGCCGCCGCCCTCGACGTCCTGCGCGCGCTGCGCCTCGGCGACGCCGCCCTGTTCGCCCGCTCCCTCACCGACTCCGACACCACCGTCCGCATCGAGGCCGTCCGCGCCCTGGTCTCGGTCGACGCCACCGCCGAGCTGGCCCACGCGGCACCCTCGGACCCGTCCCGCGAGGTCCGCGTCACCTTCGCCAAGGCGCTGGGGACGGTGGCGGCGGGGCGCCTGGGTGACCCCGGCGAGGTCGCGTCCGACACGGGCGCCGAGTCCGCCCTCACCACCCTCACCGAAGACTCCGACGCCCTGGTCCGCGCCGCCGCCTACGGTGCCCTGGGCACCACCGGCTGCCCGGCGCCGCTCACGGCACGTGCAATCGCCGCCCTGGCCGACCCGGCCTGGCAGGTCCGGGCCGGTGCCGCGACCGCGCTGTCCGCCGCAGACCCCGAATCCGCGGTCCCCGCCCTGGCCAAGACCCTGGCCGACCCGAACGCCGACGTACGCAAGGCGGCCGTCCTCGCCCTGACCCGGCACCGCACCACGGACGCCCGCGCGGCCCTCGCCACGGCGACCGCCGACTCGGACGCGGACGTCAGGGCATACGCGACCCGCGCGCTGTAGCGAGCGGGGGATCAGAGAGGTCGCCCCCTATATCCAGTCCTCGGGCTCCGGCTCCGCGTCCATCTCGGGCCAGTAATCCGCACCGGGGTCAACGTCCTTCGCCGTCTGGCCCCGTGCGGGTGCCGACGTCTGCGCTTGCGCGGGCTCCTGCGCCGCGGCCGGAGTCACCGTCGGCGCCCCGCCCAGCGAAGCCAGCACCCCGATCACGCCCTCCCCGTACGTCGCGAGCTTCTTCTCGCCGACCCCGCTGATGTCCCCCAACTGCCCCACCGACGTGGGCCACACCGTCGCGATCTCCCGGAGCGTGGCGTCATGGAAGATGACGTACGCCGGAACCCCCTGCTCACGGGCCTGCTCCGCACGCCAGGCGCGCAGTGCCTCGAAGGCGGGCTGGAGCGACTCGGGCAGTTCGACCGCCGCGGCCTTCGCCTTGCGCTCACCCCGGCCAGAGGACGACGACCGCGCAGCCGCCGGCTTCTTCGGCTCCTTGCGCAGCGGCACCTCCCGCTCGCGCCGCAGCACCGTGCCGCTCGCCTCGGTGAGCACCAGCGTGCCGTACTCCCCCTCGACCGCGAGCAGCCCCTGCGCCAGCAACTGCCGTACGACGCCCCGCCATTCGCCCTCGGCCAGGTCCTCGCCGATGCCGAACACGGACAGCTGGTCGTGGTCGAACTGGATCACCTTGGCGGTCCGGCGCCCCATGAGGATGTCGACGATCTGCACGGCGCCGAACTTCTGCCCCCGCTCGCGCTGCAGCCGTACCACCGTCGACAGCACCTTCTGCGCGGCGACCGTGCCGTCCCAGGTCTCCGGCGGGGTGAGGCAGGTGTCGCAGTTGCCGCAGGCCGCCGCGTCCGGGTCCTGCCCGAAGTAGGCGAGGAGTTGGCCGCGCCGGCACTGTGCCGTCTCGCAGAGCGCGAGCATGGCCTCCAGGTGGGCGGCGGCCCGGCGGCGGAACGCCTCGTCGCCCTCGCTGGACTGGATCATCTTGCGCTGCTGTATGACGTCGTTCAGGCCGTATGCCATCCAGGCCGTGGAGGGCATTCCGTCACGCCCGGCACGGCCCGTCTCCTGGTAGTAGCCCTCGACGGACTTGGGCAGGTCGAGGTGGGCGACGAAGCGTACGTCCGGTTTGTCGATGCCCATGCCGAAAGCGATGGTCGCGACGACGATCAGTCCGTCCTCGCGCAGGAACCGGGACTGGTGTGCCGCGCGGGTGCCCGAGTCGAGGCCCGCGTGGTACGGCACCGCCTCGATGCCGTTGCGGGACAGGAACTCGGCGGTCGCCTCGACGGACTTGCGCGAGAGGCAGTACACGATGCCCGCGTCGCCCGCGTGCTCCTCGCGCAGGAAGCTCAGCAGCTGCTTCTTGGGGTCGGCCTTCGGCACGATCCGGTACTGGATGTTGGGCCGGTCGAAGCTCGCCACGAAGTGCCGGGCGTCCGGCATCTTCAGCCGCTGGGTGATCTCCTTGTGCGTGGCGTCCGTGGCCGTCGCCGTGAGGGCGATCCTCGGGACGTCCGGCCAGCGCTCGCCCAGGAGCGAGAGGGAGAGATAGTCCGGGCGAAAGTCGTGGCCCCACGAGGACACGCAGTGCGCCTCGTCGATCGCGAACACCGAGATCTTGCCGCGCGAGAGCAGGTCCAGAGTGGAGTCGAGCCGCAGCCGCTCCGGCGCGAGATAGATGAGGTCCAGCTCGCCGGCGAGGAACTCGGCCTCGACCACGCGCCGCTCGTCGAAGTCCTGCGTCGAGTTCATGAACCCGGCACGCACACCCAGCGCCCGCAGCGCGTCCACCTGGTCCTGCATCAGCGCGATGAGCGGGGAGACGACAACGCCCGTACCGGGTCTGACCAGGGACGGAATCTGGTAGCACAGCGACTTGCCGCCGCCGGTCGGCATCAGGACCACGGCGTCGCCACCGGCCACCACATGCTCGATGACCTCTTCCTGCGCGCCGCGGAAGCTGTCGTAGCCGAAGACGCGGTGGAGCGTGGCCAGTGCCTCGCTCTCGCCGTGCGCCGTCGGCGTCCGTACTTCGGTCGTCACAACCGTCCCGCCCATCCCGTGCATCGCTCGTCCCCCGTACGTCGTCCCTCGACCACTGCGTCCACGATAGGGCTCCGCGCTGACAGCGTCGGAGTTATCCACAGGCCGGCGGCGGTGACCGGGTGTGGCCAGTCGAATGGCTCCCGTCACATGGCGCGACCGGTACGGCCGGAACATGCTGCTCGGGCGGGCCGGGGGAGGTCCGCCACGCCACCGAACGGACGGCGCGCCGTGCGCGGACGCCTAGAGAAGCCCAAGGAGCCCCACCATGTTCCCTCGGCCGCGTCCCCTCGGCCCCCGTCCTCCCGGCCCCTGAGGGGCGCCGTCAAGACCGCCGTCGCGGTGGCGACGGCCGCGGCCTTCGCACTGTCGGCCGCCCCGGCCCATGCCGCGTCCGACCCCGACCCGTCCGTGTGGACCACGCTGAGCAAGACGTACCAGGCCACCTCTAAGTACGGGTACGAGGCGTTCGCGGTCACCCCGAGCGCCGGATACCAACGCTCGGACGACTGCGTCGCCAACCCGCCCGAGGGCGGTATGGGCTACCACTACATCAACCAGGCGGACATCGATTCACTCGATCCGGCGAAACCGGCAGCCCTGCTGTACGCGGATGGGTCCGACTTCGTCGAAGGGCGCCGGCTGGTCGCGGTCGAGTGGATGGTGAAGGACACGGGCCGGACGACCGCGCCGACGCTGTTCGGGCAGACCTTCCAGAAGGACCCGAAGCACCCCGGCTACTTCACGCTCCACGCCTGGATCTACGAGCCCAGCTCCAAGAGCCTGTTCGCCCCCTGGAACCCCGAGGTCGTCTGCCCGAAGGTCTGACCGCACATGCGCGAAGGCCCCGGCCCCCACGAGGGGAACCGGGGCCTTCGGCCCGTACTCAGCGGACGAAGATCCCCGCCTGGTTCGCCAGGTCCAGGAAGTACTGCGGGGCCACACCGAGGACGAGCGTGACCGCCACGCCGATCCCGATCGTCGCCATGGTCAGCGGGGACGGGACCGCGACGGTGGGGCCGTCGGGCCTCGGCTCGCTGAAGAACATGAGCACGATCACGCGGATGTAGAAGAACGCCGCGATGGCGGAGGAGAGCACACCGACCACGACCAGCGGGGCCGCGCCGCCGGCCGCCGCCGCCTTGAACACGGCGAACTTCCCGGCGAAGCCGGCCGTCAGCGGAATGCCCGCGAAGGACAGCAGGAACACCGCGAAGACGGCCGCGACCAGTGGCGACCTCCGCCCGAGCCCAGCCCACTTGGACAGGTGCGTCGCCTCGCCGCCCGCGTCCCGTACGAGGGTGACGACCGCGAAGGCGCCGATCGTCACGAACGAGTACGCGCCCAGGTAGAAGAGCACGGACGAGACGCCGTCCCGGGTGGTCGCGATGACGCCGGCGAGGATGAAGCCCGCGTGCGCGATCGACGAGTACGCCAGGAGCCGCTTGATGTCGGTCTGGGTGATCGCGACGATCGCGCCGCCCAGCATCGTGATGATCGCGACGCCCCACATGACGGGCCGCCAGTCCCAGCGCAGGCCCGGCAGCACGACGTAGAGGAGCCGGAGCAGCGCTCCGAAGGCGGCCACCTTGGTCGCGGCGGCCATGAAGCCGGTGACCGGGGTCGGCGCGCCCTGATAGACGTCGGGCGTCCACATGTGGAACGGCACCGCTCCCACCTTGAACAGCAGCCCCATGACGATCATCGCGCCGCCGATGAGCAGCAGCGCGTCGTTGCCCATGGTGTCCGCGAGGGCCGGGTTGATGTTGGTGATGGAGCCGTCGACGACCTGCGAGATCGTGGCGTACGACATCGAGCCCGCGTAGCCGTAGAGCAGCGCGATGCCGAAGAGGGTGAACGCGGAGGCGAAGGCGCCGAGGAGGAAGTACTTGACCGCCGCTTCCTGCGACAGGAGCCGCTTGCGGCGGGCCAGGGCGCACAGGAGGTAGAGCGGGAGGGAGAAGACTTCCAGGGCCACGAACAGGGTCAACAGGTCGTTGGCGGACGGGAAGACAAGCATTCCGGAGACCGCGAAGAGCAGGAGCGGGAACACCTCCGTGGTCGTGAACCCGGCCTTGACGGCGGCCTTCTCGCTGTCGCTGCCGGGCACGGACGCGCCCTGCGCGGCGAAGGAGTCGACGCGGTTGCCGTGCGCCTCCGGGTCGAGCCGCCGCTCGGCGAAGGTGAACAGGCCGACCAGTCCGGAGAGCAGGATCACGCCCTGGAGGAACAGGGAGGGTCCGTCGACCGCGATCGCGCCCATCGCCGCGATGTGCGCCTTGGTGGTGCCGTACCCGTCCGCCGCGAGTGCCACGACCGCCGCGAAGGCGGCGCAGAGCGCCACGACGGACACGAACACCTGAGCGTAGTAACGGGACTTGCGCGGGACGAACGCCTCGACCAGTACCCCGATGAGCGCCGCGCCGAGGATGATCAAGGTGGGCGACAATTGCCCGTACTCGATCTTCGGTGCGGGGATCTTCGAGATCGGGTCCGCGGCTGCCGCCGTTGTCCACAGGCTGTGGACGGCTGTTGCGCTCACTTGGCCGCCTCCACCGAGGGCTTGGGATCCTTCTTGTGTACGTCGGACAGGGTCTGCTTGACCGACGGGTTCACGATGTCCGTGACCGGCTTCGGGTAGACGCCCAGGAAGATCAGCAGCACGATCAGCGGGGCGACGACCAGGAGTTCACGCGGTCGCAGGTCCGGCATCGCGGCGACCTCGGGCTTCACCGGGCCTGTCATCGTCCGCTGGTAGAGGACGAGGGTGTACAGCGCGGCCAGGACGATGCCGAAGGTCGCGATGATCCCGATCGCCGGGTAGCGCGAGAACGTGCCGACCAGGACCAGGAACTCACTCACGAAGGGCGCGAGTCCCGGCAGCGACAGGGTGGCCAGACCGCCGATCAGGAAGGTGCCGGCGAGCACCGGGGCCACCTTCTGCACCCCTCCGTAGTCGGCGATCAGACGCGAGCCGCGCCGCGAGATCAGGAATCCGGCGACCAGCATCAACGCGGCCGTGGAAATACCGTGGTTGACCATGTAGAGCGTCGCACCGGACTGGCCCTGGCTGGTCATCGCGAAGATGCCCAGGATGATGAACCCGAAGTGCGAGATCGACGCGTACGCCACCAGCCGCTTGATGTCCCGCTGCCCGACCGCGAGCAGCGCCCCGTAGATGATGCTGATCAGGGCGAGGACGAGGATGACGGGCGTCGCCCACTTGCTGGCCTCCGGGAAGAGCTGGAGGCAGAAGCGGAGCATCGCGAAGGTGCCCACCTTGTCGACGACCGCCGTGATGAGCACGGCGACCGGCGCGGTGGACTCCTGCATGGCGTTGGGCAACCAGGTGTGCAGCGGCCACAGCGGCGCCTTCACCGCGAAGGCGAAGAAGAAGCCCAGGAACAGCCAGCGTTCGGTGTTGGTCGCCATGTGCAGCGAACCGTTGGCCCGCGCCTGCGCGATCTCGGCGAGCGAGAAGTTCCCGGCCACTACGTAGAGGCCGATCACGGCCGCCAGCATGATGAGGCCGCCGACCAGGTTGTAGAGGAGGAACTTGACGGCGGCGTACGACCGTTGGGTGGCCGCCGCCTTGTCGCCGTGCTGGTGGGCCCGGTCCCCGAAGCCGCCGATGAGGAAGTACATCGGGATCAGCATGGCTTCGAAGAAGATGTAGAAGAGGAAGACGTCGGTGGCCTCGAAGGAGATGATCACCATCGCCTCCACCGCAAGGATGAGGGCGAAGAAACCCTGGGTGGGCCGCCAGCGCTTGCTGCCGGTCTCCAGGGGGTCGGCGTCGTGCCAGCCGGCCAGGATCACGAACGGGATCAGCAGGGCGGTGAGCGCGACGAGCGCGACCGCGATGCCGTCCACACCCAGCTCGTAGCGGACCCCGAAGTCGGCGATCCAGGCGTGGGACTCCGTGAGTTGGTAGCGGTCGCCGCCCGGGTCGAAGCGCACCAGGACGGTGATACCCAGCGCGAGCGTCGCCAGCGAGACGAACAGCGCCAGCCATTTCGCGGCGGTTCGCCGGGCGGCCGGGACGGCGGCCGTGGCGACCGCCCCGAGGGCCGGGAGCGCCGCCGTCGCTGTCAGGAGGGGAAAGGACATCGGTATCAGACCGCCCTCATCAGCAGGGTCGCGGCGACGAGGATGGCCGCACCGCCGAACATCGAGACCGCGTACGACCGCGCGTAGCCGTTCTGCAGCTTGCGCAGCCTTCCGGAGAGGCCGCCCATGGAGGCCGCCGTGCCGTTGACGACGCCGTCGACCAGGGTGTGGTCGACGTAGACCAGGGAGCGGGTGAGGTGCTCGCCGCCGCGCACCAGGACGACGTGGTTGAAGTCGTCCTGGAGGAGGTCGCGGCGGGCGGCCCGGGTGAGCAGCGAGCCGCGCGGGGCGACGGCCGGGACCGGACGACGCCCGTACTGCGCCCAGGCGATCGCGACGCCGATGACGAGCACCACCATGGTGGCCAGGGTGACCGTGAGGGCGCTGACCGGGGAGTTGCCCTCCTCGTAGCCGGTGATGGGCTCCAGCCAGTGCAGGAAGCGGTCGCCGATGCCGAAGATGCCGCCGGCGAAGACCGACCCGAAGGCCAGCACGATCATCGGGATCGTCATCGTCTTCGGGGACTCGTGCGGGTGCGGTTCGTTGCCGTTCTCGTCGTGCTGCCAGCGCTTCTCGCCGAAGAACGTCATCAGCATCACGCGCGTCATGTAGAACGCCGTGATGGCCGCGCCCAGCAGGGCCGCGCCGCCGAGGATCCAGCCCTCGGTGCCGCCCTTCGCGAAGGCCGCCTCGATGATCTTGTCCTTGGAGAAGAAGCCGGACAGGCCCGGGAAGCCGATGATGGCGAGGTAGCCGAGGCCGAAGGTGATGAACGTGATCGGCATGTACGAGCGGAGGCCGCCGTACTTGCGCATGTCGACCTCGTCGTTCATGCCGTGCATGACCGAACCGGCGCCGAGGAACAGCCCGGCCTTGAAGAAGCCGTGTGTCACCAGGTGCATGATCGCGAAGACGTAGCCGATGGGGCCGAGTCCCGCGGCGAGCACCATGTAGCCGATCTGCGACATGGTCGAGCCGGCGAGGGCCTTCTTGATGTCGTCCTTCGCACAACCGACGATCGCACCGAACAGGAGCGTGACGGCGCCGACGACGGTGACGACGAGTTGTGCGTCGGGCGCCGCGTTGAAGATCGCTCCGGAGCGGACGATCAGGTAGACGCCCGCGGTCACCATGGTCGCCGCGTGGATGAGGGCGGAGACCGGGGTCGGGCCCTCCATCGCGTCGCCGAGCCAGGACTGCAGCGGCACCTGGGCGGACTTGCCGCAGGCGGCGAGCAGCAGCATCAGGGCGATGCCGGTGAGCTTGCCCTCGGAGGCGTCACCGACGTGGCTGAGGACCGGCCCGAAGGCGAAGGTCCCGAACGTCGTGAACATCAGCATGATGGCGATCGACAGGCCCATGTCGCCGACCCGGTTGACCAGGAAGGCCTTCTTCGCGGCGGTGGCCGCGCTGGGCTTGTGCTGCCAGAAGCCGATCAGCAGGTAGGAGGCGAGACCGACGCCCTCCCAACCGACGTACAGCAGCAGGTAGTTGTCGGCGAGGACGAGGATCAGCATCGCCGCGAGGAACAGGTTCAGATAGCCGAAGAAGCGGCGGCGGCGCTCATCGTGCTCCATGTACCCGACCGAGTACAGGTGGATGAGCGAGCCGACACCGGTGATCAGCAGGACGAAGGTCATCGACAGCTGGTCGAGGCGGAAGGTGACGTCCGCCTGGAAGCCCTCGACGGGGACCCAGGTCCACAGGTGCTGCATGAGCGTCCGGTGCTCGGCGTTCTTCCCCAGCAGGTCGGTGAAGAGGACGACACCGATCACGAAGGAGGCGGACGACAGGAGCGTGCCGATCCAGTGGCCGACGGCATCGAGCCGCCGGCCGCCGCACAGCAGTACGACCGCTCCGAGCAGAGGCGCCGCTACCAGCAGCGCAATCAGGTTCTCCACGATTCAGCGACCCCTCAGAGCTTCATCAGGCTGGCGTCGTCGACCGAGGCCGAGTGGCGGGAACGGAACAGCGACACGATGATCGCGAGCCCGACCACGACCTCCGCGGCGGCGACGACCATCGTGAAGAAGGCGATGACCTGACCGTCGAGGTTGCCGTGCATCCGGGAGAAGGTGACGAACGCGAGGTTGCAGGCGTTGAGCATCAGCTCGACGCACATGAAGACGACGATCGCGTTCCGCCTGATCAGGACGCCGGTGGCGCCGATCGTGAACAACAGGGCGGAGAGATAGAGGTAGTTGACGGGGTTCACTTCGACGCCTCCTCGGTCCGCTTGAGGTTCGTCGGCGCGATCTCGGTGCGCTCCAGACGCTCCTCGGCACGCTGCTCCAGGGCCCGCAGATCGCCCAGCGCCTCGCTGGACACGTCACGGATCTGACCGCGATCACGGAGCGTCTTGCTGACCGTGAGCTCGGACGGGGTGCCGTCGGGCAGCATGCCCTGGACGTCCACCGCGTTGTGCCGGGCGTAGACACCGGGGGCCGGGAGCGGCGGGACGTGCTTGCCCTCGCGGACGCGCTGTTCGGACAGCTCGCGCTGGGTCTTGGGCCGCTCGGTGCGCTCGCGGTGCGTGAGCACCATGGCGCCGACGGCTGCCGTGATCAGCAGGGCGCCGGTGATTTCGAACGCGAAGACGTACTTGGTGAAGATCAGGGCGGCCAGGCCCTGCACGTTGCCGTTCGCGTTGGCCGTGCTCAGGCCGTCGAACTGGTTGAGGGAGGCGTTGCCGATGCCCGCGACCAGCAGGATGCCGAAGCCGAGCCCGCAGAGAAGGGCCAGCCAGCGCTGGCCCTTGATGGTCTCCGTCAGGGAGTCGGCGGCCGTGACGCCGACCAGCATCACCACGAAGAGGAACAGCATCATGATCGCGCCGGTGTAGACGATGATCTGGACGACGCCCAGGAAGTAGGCGCCGTTGGCGAGGTAGAACACCGCCAGGATGATCATGGTCCCGGCGAGGGAGAGGGCGCTGTGCACGGCCCTCTTCATGAGGATGGTGGACAGGGCGCCGATCACCGCGACCGTGCCGAGGACCCAGAACTGGAAGGCCTCGCCGGTGGAGGTGGAGTAGGCGGCGGCGAGCTGGGGGCTCATGCTTCCACCCCCTCTTCCTTGGGCTTCTCGCCCTTGGAGACGGCGACTTGGGGCACCGTGCCGGGTGCGGCCTCCGTCACCAGGCCCCGGTAGTAGTCCTGTTCGTCCATCCCCGGGTAGATGGCGTGCGGGCTGTCGACCATGGTGTCGTCGAGGCCTGCCAGCAGCTGTTCCTTGGTGTAGATGAGGTTGGCGCGGCTGCTGTCGGCCAGCTCGAACTCGTTGGTCATCGTCAACGCGCGCGTGGGGCAGGCCTCGATGCACAGGCCGCACAGGATGCAGCGGGCGTAGTTGATCTGGTAGACGCGGCCGTACCGCTCGCCCGGCGAGTAGCGCTCCTCGTCGGTGTTGTCGGCGCCCTCCACATAGATGGCGTCGGCGGGGCAGGCCCAGGCGCACAGCTCGCAGCCGACGCACTTCTCCAGGCCGTCCGGATGGCGGTTGAGCTGGTGCCGTCCGTGGAACCGGGGGGCTGTGGTCTTCTGCTGCTCCGGGTACTGCTCGGTCAGCCGCTTCTTGAACATGGCCTTGAAGGTCACGCCGAAGCCGGCCACGGGGTTCTGGAAACCGGGTTTGGTCTCCTTGGGCTCCTCAGCCATCGGACGCCTCCTTTCCATCCAGAGATCCGTCACTGCCAGTATCCGAGCCGCCACTGACAATCAGCTCCCGCTCGCGTCGCGAGGGGCGCCGAGGCACCGGCGGCAACTCCTGTCCCGGCAGCGGCGGTACGGGGAATCCGCCCGCCATCGCGTCGAACCCGGCGGGTTCCTCGGCCAGTTGCGCGTCCTCCTTGGCCTTCTGGCGGAACATGTCCGCGATGAAGGACAGCAACAGCAGGGCGAGCACACCGCCGACGATGTAGAGGGTGATGTCGGCGAAGTCGTAGTTCTGGTTCCTGAGGGTCCGTACGGTCGCGACGAGCATCAGCCAGACCACGGAGACCGGGATGAGGACCTTCCAGCCGAGCTTCATCAACTGGTCGTAACGCACGCGCGGGAGGGTGCCGCGCAGCCAGATGAAGAAGAACAGCAGCAGCTGGACCTTGACGACGAACCAGAGCATCGGCCACCAGCCGTGGTTCGCGCCCTCCCAGAAGGAGCTGATCGGCCACGGGGCCCGCCAGCCGCCCAGGAAGAGCGTGGTCGACACCGCGGAGACCGTCACCATGTTCACGTACTCGGCGAGCATGAAGAGCGCGAACTTGATGGACGAGTACTCGGTGTTGAAGCCGCCGACCAGGTCGCCCTCGGACTCCGGCATGTCGAAGGGGGCGCGGTTGGTCTCGCCGACCATCGTGATGACGTAGATGATGAAGGAGACCGGCAGCAGGAGGATGTACCAGCGGTCGTGCTGTTGTTCAACGATCGTCGACGTGGACATCGACCCGGAGTAGAGGAACACCGAGGCGAACGCGGCACCCATGGCGATCTCGTAGGAGATCATCTGCGCGCAGGAGCGGAGGCCGCCCAGGAGCGGGTAGGTGGAGCCGGAGCTCCAGCCCGCGAGGACGATGCCGTAGATGCCGACCGAGGCGACCGCGAGGATGTAGAGCATCGCGATCGGGAGGTCGGTGAGCTGCATCGTGGTGCGGTGGCCGAAGATCGACACCTCGTTGTCGGCCGGTCCGAAGGGGATGACCGCGATCGCCATGAAGGCCGGGATGGCCGCGACGACCGGCGCCAGGACGTAGACCACCTTGTCGGCGCGCTTGACGATGAGGTCTTCCTTGAGCATCAGCTTCACGCCGTCGGCGAGCGACTGGAGCATGCCCCAGGGGCCGTGCCGGTTGGGGCCGATGCGCAGCTGCATCCAGGCGACGACCTTGCGTTCCCAGACGATCGAGAACAGCACGGTGATCATCAGGAAGGCGAAGCAGAACACCGCCTTGACGACGACCAGCCACCAGGGGTCGCGGCCGAACATCGAGAGGTCTTCCGCGGCGAGGTACAGATTGCTCATGCCTCCACCTCCTTGGGGGCCTCGCCCGCGAGCGTGGCCGGGCCGATGCGGACGAGTGCGCCGGGCAGCGCCCCGGTGTCGGAGGCGACGCCCCCGCCGGTGGAGTTCAGCGGGAGCCAGACCACGCGGTCGGGCATCTCCGTGATCAACAGCGGGAGTTCGACTGTTCCGGAGGCGCCGGTCACGGCGAGGGTGTCGCCGTCCTTGACGCCCGCCTCGGCGGCGGTGGCGGCCGACACGCGCGCGTGGGCGGCGTGCCGGGTGCCGGCGAGCGCGTCGTCACCCTCCTGGAGGGCGCCCTGGTCGAGCAGCAGCCGGTGCCCGGCGAGCACGGCCTCCCCGGCGGCGGGCCGGGGCAGCACGCCCGCGGTCTCCAGCGGTTCGGTGGCCCGCGGTCCGTCCCAGGCACCGAGCCGGTCCAACTCCGCGCGCGCGGTGCGCAGATCGGGCAGTCCCAGGTGTACGTCCATGGCGTCGGCCAGCATGTGCAGGACCCGCGCGTCGGTGGGAGCGAGGGTGCGGGGCATCTGGTCGGGCTTGAGCGCGGCGTCGAAGAAGCGCACCCTGCCTTCCCAGTTGAGGAAGGCACCCGCCTTCTCGGCGACCGCCGCGACCGGAAGGACGACATCGGCGTGTTCGGTGATCTCACTGGGCCGCAGTTCGAGCGAGACCACGAAGCCGACTTCGTCGAGTGCCGCACGCGTGCGTGCCGGGTCGGGCAGGTCACCCGGCTCGACACCGGCGACGAGCAGCGCCCGCAGCTCACCACCGGCGGCGGCCTCGACGATCTGGCCGGCGTCGCGGCCGTAGCGGTGTGGGAGTTCGGCGACACCCCAGGCGGCGGCGACCTCCTCACGCGCGCGTGGATCGGTCGCCGGACGCCCGCCCGGCAGCAGCGACGGCAACGCCCCCGCCTCGATCGCGCCGCGCTCCCCGGCCCGGCGCGGAATCCACACCAGCCCGGCACCGGTCGCGGACGCGGCCCGTACGGCGGCGGTGAGGCCCCCGGCGACGGCGGCCAGCCGCTCGCCGACGACGATCACCGCGCCCTCGGTGCGCAGCGCCTCGGAGGCGCGGGCTCCGTCATCCTCCAGACCGACCCCGCTGGCGAGCGCGTCCAGCCATTCGGTCTCGGTGCCGGGAGCGGCCGGCAGCAGAATGCCGCCCGCCTTCTCCAGCCCGCGCGTGGCGAACGTGGCCAGCGAGAACACCCGCTGCCCGTGCGTGCGCGAGGCCTTGCGCAGCCGCAGGAAGACGCCGGGCGCCTCCTCCTCGGACTCGAACCCGACCAGCAGTACGGCGGGCGCCTTCTCCAGGGAGGTGTACGTGACGCCGTTGCCGTCGAGGTCCCGGCCGCGGCCCGCGACCCGGGCGGCCAGGAAGTCGGCCTCCTCGCTGCTGTGGACGCGCGCGCGGAAGTCGATGTCGTTCGTGTCGAGCGCCACGCGCGCGAACTTGCTGTACGCGTAGGCGTCCTCGATGGTGAGCCGGCCACCGGTCAGGACACCGGTGCGGCCCCGTGAGGCGAGCAGTCCCTGCGCGGCGATCTGCAGCGCCTCCGGCCAGGAGGCAGGGACGAGTTCGCCCTCGGGGTTGCGGATCAGCGGCGTCTCCAGCCGGTCGCGCTGCTGCGCGTACCGGAAGGCGAAGCGCCCCTTGTCGCAGATCCACTCCTCGTTGACCTCGGGGTCGACGGCCGCCAGGCGCCGCATGACCTTGCCGCGCCGGTGGTCGGTGCGGGTCGCGCAGCCCCCGGAGCAGTGCTCGCACACGGAGGGCGTGGAGACCAGGTCGAAGGGGCGGGAGCGGAATCGGTACGCCGCCGAGGTCAGCGCGCCCACCGGGCAGATCTGGATGGTGTTCCCGGAGAAGTACGACTCGAAGGGATCACCTTCACCGGTGCCGACCTGCTGCAGCGCGCCGCGCTCCAGCAGCTCGATCATCGGGTCGCCCGCGATCTGGTTGGAGAAGCGGGTGCAGCGGGCGCACAGCACGCACCGCTCGCGGTCGAGCAGTACCTGGGTGGAGATCGGGACGGGCTTCTCGTAGGTCCGCTTCCTGCCCTCGAAGCGGGACTCCGCCTGACCGTGCGACATCGCCTGGTTCTGCAGGGGGCACTCGCCACCCTTGTCGCAGACCGGGCAGTCCAGCGGGTGGTTGATGAGGAGCAGCTCCATCACACCGCGCTGGGCCTTCTCGGCCACGGGCGAACTGAGCTGGGTCTTGACGACCATGCCGTCCGTGCACGTGATCGTGCAGGACGCCATCGGTTTGCGCTGACCCTCGACCTCGACGATGCATTGACGGCAGGCGCCGACCGGGTCGAGGAGAGGGTGGTCGCAGAACCGGGGGATCTCGATGCCGAGTTGCTCGGCGGCGCGGATGACCAGGGTGCCCTTGGGCACACTGATCTCGGCGCCGTCGATCTTCAGCGAGACGAGATCTTCCGGCGGGACCGCCGCCTCTCCCCCACCCGAGGGAGCGCTCGTGGTCACCGTCATGCGTTCACCTCCGTGCGGTCGGCCCAGGCCGTGGACTTGGCCGGGTCGAAGGGGCAGCCCCGGCCCGTGATGTGCTGCTCGTACTCCTCACGGAAGTACTTGAGCGAGGAGAAGATCGGCGAGGCGGCGCCGTCGCCGAGGGCGCAGAAGGACTTGCCGTTGATGTTGTCGGCGATGTCGTTCAGCTTGTCGAGGTCGGACATCGCGCCCTTGCCGGCCTCGATGTCGCGCAGCAACTGCACGAGCCAGTACGTCCCTTCGCGGCACGGTGTGCACTTGCCGCAGGACTCGTGGGCGTAGAACTCGGTCCAGCGGGTGACGGCACGCACGACGCAGGTCGTCTCGTCGAAACACTGCAGAGCTTTTGTGCCGAGCATGGAACCCGCGGCACCCACTCCTTCGTAATCAAGAGGGACGTCGAGGTGCTCGTCGGTGAACATCGGCGTGGAGGACCCGCCCGGCGTCCAGAACTTGAGGCGGTGCCCGGCGCGCATCCCGCCGCTCATGTCGAGCAGTTGGCGGAGTGTGATGCCGAGCGGCGCCTCGTACTGACCGGGACTGGTGACATGGCCGCTGAGCGAGTAGAGCGTGAAGCCCGGAGACTTCTCGCTGCCCATCGACCTGAACCATTCCTTGCCTTTTTGCAGAATCGCGGGAACTGACGCGATCGACTCGACGTTATTCACCACAGTCGGGCACGCATAGAGGCCCGCGACCGCAGGGAAAGGGGGACGGAGCCGCGGTTGACCACGGCGGCCTTCGAGCGAGTCGAGCAGTGCGGTCTCCTCACCGCAGATGTACGCGCCCGCACCCGCGTGCACGGTGAGCTGCAGGTCCAGGCCACTGCCCAGGATGTTCTCGCCGAGGTAGCCCGCCGCGTAGGCCTCTCGTACGGCCTCGTGCAACCGCCGCAATACGGGGACGACTTCACCACGCAGATAGATGAAGGCATGCGAAGACCTGATGGCGTAACACGCGATGACAATGCCCTCGATGAGGCTGTGCGGGTTCGCGAAGAGGAGCGGGATGTCCTTACAGGTTCCGGGCTCCGACTCGTCGGCGTTGACAACTAGATAGTGTGGTTTTCCATCCCCTTGGGGAATGAATTGCCATTTCATTCCGGTGGGGAAGCCGGCGCCACCGCGACCGCGCAGACCGGAGTCCTTCACATACGCGATGAGGTCGTCCGGCGACATGGCGAGCGCCTTGCGGAGCCCCTCGTATCCCTCGTGCCTTCGGTACGTGTCCAGAGTCCAGGACTCGTCCTCGTCCCAGAAGGCCGACAGCACGGGTGCGAGCAGCTTCCCGGGACTGTGGTCTTTCAGTTCGGGTGCCAAGGTCATCACTCCCCCTCCTCGGCGACAGGCCCCGCCGGGTGGGCGGGGTCGGAGGCCGACGTGTCCTGCGGCGCATCGTGCGAACTGAGGTGCTCGGCCGTCGACTGGTCCTGCGGCGCTCCGGAGCCGCGCGGATGGACCACGCGCGCGGGTGCGGTCTCTCCCCTGGCCAGGCGGAGGCCCACCAGCGACGCGGGTCCCGCACCGCCGCTCGCCTCGACGGCCCCGGGCCGCTCGTCGGGGAAGCCGGCGAGGATCCGCGCGGTCTCCTTGAAGGTGCACATCGGCGCCCCGCGCGTGGGCTCCACGGGTGCGCCCGTACGCAGGTCGTCGACGAGGCGCCGGGCGCTGGCGGGGGTCTGGTTGTCGAAGAACTCCCAGTTGACCATCACCACCGGCGCGAAGTCGCAGGCCGCGTTGCACTCGATGTGCTCCAGGGTGACCTTGCCGTCGTCGGTGGTCTCACCGTTGCCGACGCCCAGGTGTTCCTGGAGGGACTCGAAGATCGCGTCGCCGCCCATCACCGCGCACAGCGTGTTGGTGCAGACCCCGACCTGGTAGTCGCCGCTCGGCCGGCGCCGGTACATCGTGTAGAAGGTCGCGACGGCCGCGACCTCTGCCGTCGTCAGCTCCAGCAGATCCGCGCAGAACTGCTGCCCCGTGCGCGTGACATGGCCTTCCTCCGCCTGCACGAGATGCAGCAACGGCAGGAGGGCCGAGCGGGAGTCCGGGTAGCGGGCGATGATCTCCCGTCCGTCGGCCTCCAGCCGGGCCCGGACGTCGTCCGGGTAAGCGGGCGCGGGCAGTTGGGGCATGCCCAGGCTGACGCCCTGCTCCGAAGAACTGGTGGTCACCGGTCGACGCCTCCCATCACGGGGTCGATGGACGCGACGGCGACGATGACGTCGGCGACCTGGCCGCCCTCGCACATCGCCGCCATGGCCTGAAGGTTGGTGAAGGACGGGTCCCTGAAGTGGACCCGGTAGGGGCGGGTGCCTCCGTCGGAAACGACGTGCACCCCGAGTTCGCCCTTGGGCGACTCGACCGCCGCGTACGCCTGTCCCGGCGGTACGCGGAAGCCCTCGGTCACCAGCTTGAAGTGGTGGATCAGGGCCTCCATGGAGGTGCCCATGATCTTCTTGATGTGGTCGAGCGAGTTACCCAACCCGTCTGGCCCGAGCGCGAGTTGGGCGGGCCAGGCGATCTTCTTGTCGGCGACCATGACCGGCCCGGGCTGCAGCCGGTCCAGACATTGCTCGACGATCCTCAGCGACTGGCGCATCTCCTCAAGGCGGATGAGGAAGCGGCCGTAGGAGTCGCACGTGTCGGCGGTCGGGATGTCGAACTCGTACGTCTCGTAGTCGCAGTACGGCTGAGCCTTGCGCAGGTCGTGCGGCAGACCGGTGGAGCGCAGGATCGGGCCGGTGGCGCCGAGAGCCATGCAGCCGGCCAGGTCGAGGTAACCGACGTCCTGCATACGGGCCTTGAAGATGGGGTTCCCGGTGGCGAGCTTGTCGTACTCCGGGAGGTTCTTCTTCATCTTCTTCACGAACTCGCGGATCTGGTCCACCGCGCCGGGCGGCAGGTCCTGGGCGAGTCCGCCGGGGCGGATGTACGCGTGGTTCATCCGCAGGCCCGTGATGAGCTCGTAGATGTCGAGAATCATTTCACGATCACGGAATCCGTAGATCATGATCGTGGTGGCGCCGAGCTCCATACCGCCGGTGGCGATGCACACCAGGTGGGAGGACATCCGGTTCAGCTCCATCAGGAGCACCCGGATGATCTTCGCCCGCTCGGTGATCTGGTCCTCGACACCGAGGAGTTTCTCGACGGCGAGACAGTAGGCGGTCTCGTTGAAGAAGGACGTCAGATAGTCCATGCGCGTCACGAACGTGGTGCCCTGCGTCCACGTGCGGTACTCGAGGTTCTTCTCGATGCCGGTGTGCAGGTAGCCGATGCCGCAGCGGGCCTCGGTGACCGTCTCGCCGTCGATCTCCAGGATCAGACGGAGCACACCGTGGGTGGAGGGGTGCTGGGGCCCCATGTTGACGACGATGCGCTCGTCGTCGGCCCGGGCCGCGGACTGGACGACCTCGTCCCAGTCGCCACCGGTGACCGTATATACGGTGCCCTCGGTGGTTTCCCGGGCGGATGCTGACTGCGTGCTCACGAGTACGACCTCCGCTGGTCCGGAGCCGGGATCTGGGCGCCCTTGTACTCGACGGCGATGCCGCCGAGGGGGTAGTCCTTGCGCTGCGGGTGGCCCGGCCAGTCGTCCGGCATCATGATCCGCGTCAGGGCCGGATGACCGTCGAAGACGATGCCGAAGAAGTCGTAGGTCTCGCGCTCGTGCCAGTCGTTGGTCGGATAGACGGAGACCAGTGACGGGATGTGCGGATCGCTGTCCGGGGCGCTGACTTCGAGGCGGATCAGCCGGTTGTGGGTGATCGAGCGCAGGTGGTAGACGGCGTGCAGCTCGCGGCCCTTGTCATGCAGGTAGTGGACCGCGCTCACGCCCGTGCAGAGCTCGAAGCGCAGGGCCGGGTCGTCACGCAGGGTCTGGGCGACGCGGAGCAGGTGCTCGCGCTCGATGTGGAAGGTGAGTTCGCCGCGGTCGACGATCGTCTTCTCGATCGCGTTGTCGGGCAGCAGTCCCTGTTCCTCCAGGGCGCCTTCCAGTTCGTCGGCGACCTCGTCGAACCAGCCGCCATAGGGCCGGCTCGCGGCTCCCGGCAGGCGGACCGAGCGGACCAGGCCGCCGTAACCGGAGGTGTCGCCACCGTTGTTGGCGCCGAACATGCCGCGCTGGACGCGGATCTCCTCACCACCGTCGCCGCGCTGGCCGGGGAGGTTGGAGGCACTCAGATCCTTCTCCGGGTTGGCTCCGTTGGTGCCGTTCGCGTCACTCACCGCAGCAGGCCCTTCATCTCGATGGTGGGCAGTGCCTTGAGCGCCGCCTCCTCCGCCTCGCGGGCCGCCTCCTCGGCGTTCACGCCGAGCTTGGAGGACTGGATCTTCTGGTGGAGCTTGAGGATCGCGTCGATCAGCATCTCGGGCCGTGGCGGGCAGCCCGGGAGATAGATGTCGACCGGGACGATGTGGTCGACGCCCTGCACGATCGCGTAGTTGTTGAACATGCCGCCCGACGAGGCGCAGACCCCCATGGAGATCACCCACTTGGGGTTCGGCATCTGGTCGTAGACCTGCCGCAGCACCGGCGCCATCTTCTGGCTGACCCGGCCCGCGACGATCATCAGGTCCGCCTGGCGCGGAGAGCCGCGGAAGACTTCCATGCCGAAGCGCGCCAGGTCGTACCGTCCGGCGCCGGTCGTCATCATCTCGATGGCGCAGCAGGCGAGGCCGAACGTGGCCGGGAAGACGGACGCCTTGCGCACCCAGCCCGCGGCCTGCTCGACGGTGGTGAGCAGAAAGCCGCTCGGCAGCTTTTCTTCGAGTCCCATGAGTTAAAGGCCCCTCAGTCCCATTCCAGGCCGCCGCGCCGCCATACGTACGCGTACGCGACGAAGACGGTGAGCACGAAGAGCAGCATCTCCACGAGCCCGAAAACACCCAGGGCGTCGAAGGTGACGGCCCAGGGGTAGAGGAAGACGATCTCGATGTCGAAGACGATGAAGAGCATCGCCGTCAGGTAGTACTTGATGGGGAAGCGCCCGCCGCCGGCCGGCGTGGGGGTCGGCTCGATGCCGCACTCGTACGCTTCGAGCTTGGCCCGGTTGTACCGCTTCGGACCGATCAGCGTGGCCATGACCACGGAGAAGATCGCAAAGCCTGCCCCGAGGGCTCCCAGTACGAGGATGGGCGCATACGCGTTCACCGCTCCTCGCTCCTCTCAGTCGGCACTGACTGCTGGCGATGGCGTCGGACTCACACCCACCTCACACACTCGGCAACTCCCGCCCGTCCCGGCGAAGATCGCGAACATGTGAAGCAGGTCACAAGCCCAACCGCTTCGCATCTTATGCCCGTCGCTCTGTGATCTGCGACACGGGGTATTACACAAGCTTTGTGATCTCCACCACCCGGCGAAGGATCATCACGTCGAGTGAGCAGCGATCTTCACACGTGAAGCGCCCATGCGATCACCAGACGTGACATATGCGCTCGTCACCGCAGGCCGAGAGCGGCGTCTCAATATCAAGAGACTTCCCTTGCATGCAAATTGGAGTTGGACGCGACGGCTTGATAGTGGGAGCCCGTTCACACGTCGGAAGGAGTCGGGCGGCACGGTGTGGACGCGTGCACGCGTTCACGAAGTCGACCGCTCGCGATACCCACGCGAGACGCGAGCATTCCGGTAACCGTTCCGTGACCTGCACCACACTCATGAGAGGTGCATGAGAACCGGGCTTGGCCACCTGTCCCAACCAGTGGTAGGCGGCGGGCAATTCGGGCGTAACGATGAAAGACCGTGATCACCGGCCTGATCGCCCAGGTCCGCAATGTCCGTTACGGCGTCAATAAGGAACGACACACCCGAAGTTCGTAGTGCCCGTTGAACAATTGTGGCGCAGCACACGTTTCTTGAAGGTATGGAGGAGCCCCTGATACCGGTTGGTCTCATGTCCCACACCGCTCACATACGCAGCCACCGGAAACCCCGCCGCAGCGCGACGACGAACATCGCCGTGCGTGCCGGAGTTGCCGGTGGCGTTCTCAGCATGGCGGCGGCGGGCGCGGCCTCGGCCAACGCGGCCGAGACGACGCAGACCCTGCAACTGCCCACCCTGACGGCCGATCTGTCCAGCCAGGTCGCACAGTCCGCCGAAGCCACCCAGCAGGCCGCGGCGAACTACCAGCTGCGCGCCGAGCGCGACGCGGCCGCCGCAAACGCCGCGAAGCAGGCGAAGGCGGACCTGGCGGACGCCAAGAAGAAGGCGGAGGCGAAGAAGAAGGCCCAGGAGGACGCCCGTAAGGCCGCTGCGGAGCGCGCCACGTCGCGGAGCACCGAGCGGACCACCCTGGCCGCTTCCACGGGCACCAGCACCTCCACGGGCTCGTCCACGGCCACGGGTTCGGCCGCGGCCGTCGTGGCCTTCGTGAAGGCGCAGATCGGCAAGTCCTACGTCCTGGGCGCCACCGGCCCCAGCGCCTACGACTGCTCCGGGCTCGTCGGTGCCGCCTTCAAGCAGGTCGGCATCAGCCTGCCGCGTGTCTCTCAGGACCAGTCGACCGCCGGTACTCAGGTATCCCTGAGCAACCTTCAGGCCGGCGACATCCTGTACTGGGGCAGCGCGGGCAGTGCGTACCACGTCGCGGTGTATGTGGGCGACGGCATGTTCGTCGGCGCGCAGAACCCCTCCACCGGCATCGTGGAGCGGCCGCTGTCCTACGACCCGCCGACCGGCGCGGTGCGGGTGCTCTGAGCCCGCGCACGACGCCGTGAGCATGGGACCGTTGCCTCGGGGGCAGCGGTCCCCTCGGCGTACCCCCACCGGGCTCTTTGGGCACACCCGGCGTTCCCTCTACCGGAGTTCGCGGCTCGCCTGAAAGGCTCTTCTCCCAAGGTTCTCAAGTTCGGCTGACCAGACAGCCGGACGCCAAACCCGAGGAGAGCAAGTCATGCCACGTGTCTTCGTCCAGGGAAGTCCCGTCGACTCCTACCCCCGCCCCGTGCCCGAGGCCGGGCGCGGTTCCGTGCGCCGTGTCACCGAGGTCGGCGAAGAGGTCCTGCACCGGCCGAGTCGGGACGTCACCGAGTTCGGGCCCGACCTCGCCGCACTCATCGACGACATGTTCCTCACCATGTACGTCGCCGACGGAGCCGGCCTCGCGGCCAATCAAGTGGGCGTGGATCTGCGCCTGTTCGTGTACGACTGCCCCGAAGACGATGGTGTCCGACATGTCGGACACATCGTCAACCCGGTGCTCGACCCGCTCGACCCGGCCGGGCGCCGGCTGCTCGACGAGGGCGAGGGGTGCCTGTCGGTGCCCGGTGCGGTGATGGACGTACCGCGTCCGGACCGGGCCGTGGTGCGCGGGCTCGACAAGGACGGCAACGCGCTGGTGATCGAAGGCACGGGGTACTTCGCGCGCTGCCTCGCCCGTGAGACCGACCACGTCAACGGCCGGGTCTATCTGGACCGGCTCTCCAAGCGGGACCGCAAGGAGGCGCTGCGGCAGGTGGCGGACCGGCGGGACGAGGTGTTCGCCCGCCGGTCCGCCAAGACGGCCGCGCTCAGCGACTGATCAGGCCTTCGGCGCCACCTTGCTCAGCCCGTTGATGATGCGGTCCATCGCGTCGCCGCCCGTGGGGTCGGTGAGGTTGGCCAGCATCTTCAGGGTGAACTTCATCAGCAGGGGGTGCGTCAGGCCGCGCTGGGCCGCGATCTTCATGACCTTCGGGTTGCCGATGAGCTTCACGAAGGCGCGGCCCAGCGTGTAGTAGCCGCCGTAGGTGTCCTTGAGGACCTGCGGGTAGCGGCGCAGGGCCAGTTCGCGGCTCGCGGGGGTGGGGCGGGCGTGGGCCTGGACGATGACGTCGGCGGCGATCTGGCCGGACTCCATGGCGTAGGCGATGCCCTCGCCGTTGAAGGGGTTCACCAGGCCGCCGGCGTCGCCGACCAGCAACAACCCCTTCGTGTAGTGGGGTTGGCGGTTGAAGGCCATGGGGAGGGCGGCGCCGCGGATCGGGCCGGTCATGTTTTCGGGGGTGTAGCCCCAGTCCTCGGGCATGGACGCGCACCAGGCCTTCAGCACCTCGCGCCAGTCCAACTCCTTGAAGGAGTCGGAGGTGTTGAGGACACCGAGGCCGACGTTCGAGGTGCCGTCGCCCATGCCGAAGATCCAGCCGTAGCCGGGCAGGAGGCGGTCCTCGGCGCCGCGGCGGTCCCACAGTTCCAGCCAGGACTCCAGGTAGTCGTCCTTGTGCCGGGGCGAGGTGAAGTAGGTGCGGACCGCGACGCCCATCGGGCGGTCCTCGCGGCGGTGCAGGCCCATCGCGAGGGACAGGCGGGTGGAGTTGCCGTCGGCGGCGACCACCAGGGGCGCGTGGAAGGTGACTTCGCGTTTCTCCTCGCCGAGCTTGGCGTTGACGCCGGTGATGTGGCCGGTGCGCTCGTCGATGATCGGGGCGCCGACGTTGCAGCGCTCGTAGAGGCGGGCGCCCGCCTTCTGGGCGTTGCGGGCGAGCTGTTCGTCGAAGTCGTCGCGCTTGCGGACGAGGCCGTAGTCCGGGAAGGAGGCGAGTTCCGGCCAGTCCAGCTGGAGGCGGACGCCGCCACCGATGATGCGCAGGCCCTTGTTGCGCAGCCAGCCTGCCTCCTCGGAGATGTCGATGCCCATGGCCACGAGCTGCTTGGTGGCGCGCGGGGTGAGGCCGTCGCCGCAGACCTTCTCGCGCGGGAACTCGGTCTTCTCCAGGAGGAGGACGTCGAGTCCGGACTTGGCGAGGTGGTAGGCGGTGGCGGAGCCGGCTGGCCCCGCGCCGACGACGATCACATCGGCGGTGTTTTCGGAGAGGGGCTCGGTCACGGCGGGATCTCCCCAAGTTCGGAATCTGCGTGCCGACCGGCACTGGACATGGGCAGTCTATTCAGCGCCACTGATCACCAGGCTGAAGGGCTGCCCCCGTGAACCGAGCTCTCCCCGCAGTACGGCTGCGCGTCCCCACCGACGAGGACGCCGTCGCCTGGCACCGGGTCTTCGACCACCCGGACGTCATGGAGTTCCACGGCGGCAGGCCCGCGGAACTGTCCGTCTACGAGGAGCTCACCGCCCGCCAGCGCCGGCACGACGCGGAGCGCGGTTTCTGTCTGTGGACCATGCTCGACGACTCCGGCCGGGTCATCGGCTTCACCGGTGCCCAGCCGTGGCCGCAGGACTGGGGGCCGAAGGGCGAGATCGAGATCGGCTGGCGGCTGGGGCGGGAGTTCTGGGGCCGGGGGTACGCCACGGCGGCGGCGGAGATGACCGTGGAGCGGGTGCGCGCAGCGGGTGTGCCGAGCGTGGTGGCGATGGTGCTGGCCCGCAACACCCGGTCGATCGCGGTGACCCGGCGGCTGGGGATGAGCCTCGCCGAGGTGTTCACCACGCCCTCGCGCGCGGAGGAGGGACACTGCTACCGGCTCGTACTGTAACTGAAAGTAACCAACAGCTACAGAACGACACTTGACGCTTCCGGTCGGCACCGGACCGGGGTTACCCTTCCGGTACCGCTGGGGGTGACATCTGTGCGCTTAACGCCCAAAACACCTGAAGTGCGCGTACCGCGGCTCGTCGGCCTGATGGCCGTGGACGCGCGCGAGACAGCCCAGGCTCGCGGCCTGTTCATCAACGCGCCGGACCGGCCCGACTTCCATCTCGCCGTCGTCGACTACGTCGTACGGCAGTACCCGCAGCCCGATGCCGAGGTGCCGCGGGACTCCATGGTCTACGTGTGGTTCGACTTCGGTGAGGGGGACGGCGGGGGCGGTATGCGCGAGCCGCGGATACCGCGGCCGCCGAGCGGCGGGATGCAGCGCGAGCTGGACGAGCCGCCGGGTGACGCGTTCTTCGCGACGGTGATCAGCTAGCGGGGCCCACGCCGTCAGCAGCCCGGGGCGTTCTTGAAGCCGCGGTGCAGGGCGACGATTCCGCCGCTCAGGTTGCGGTAGGCGACCTTCGACCAGCCGGCCTTGCGCAGTCGCTCGGCCAGCGCGGGCTGGTCGGGCCAGGCGCGGATGGACTCGGCGAGGTAGACGTAGGCGTCGGGGTTCGAGGAGACGGCGCGGGCGACCGGGGGCAGCGCGCGCATCAGGTACTCGGTGTAGACCGTGCGGAAGGGCGCCCAGGTCGGGTGCGAGAACTCGCAGATCACCACCCGGCCGCCGGGCTTGGTCACGCGGTACAGCTCGCGCAGCGCGGTGTCCGTGTCCTGCACATTGCGCAGCCCGAAGGAGATCGTCACGGCGTCGAACGTGTCGTCCTTGAACGGCAGCCTGGTGGCGTCGCCGGCCGTGAGCGGCAGCCAGGGGTGGCGCTTCTTGCCGACCTGGAGCATGCCGAGGGAGAAGTCGCAGGGGACGACATAGGCGCCGCTCCGGGCGAAGGGCAGCGAGGACGTGGCCGTACCGGCGGCCAGGTCCAGGATCTTCTGCGCGGGGCGGGCGTCGACCGCCTTGGTGACCTCCTTGCGCCATCGGCGGTCCTGGCCGAGCGACAGCACGTCGTTGGTCAGGTCGTACCGTTCCGCCACGTCGTCGAACATCGAGGCGACTTCGTGCGGCTGCTTGTCCAGGGATGCGCGGGTCACGGGCCCATTGTGGCAGTACGGGCCGGACACCCCGAAGGCGCCCGGCCCATGAGCCCAGAGACTTCACGACGGCAGGAGTCTCGGTTTCTTCTTCGCCGCCACGTCCTCCACCCAGCCGCACAGCACGATGAAGACGGCGATGAGAATCCAGCCGATGCCGAACATGAACCACTGGCTCTCCAGCGGCAGCCACTTCTCGAAGGCGGGCACCTTCCAGAACTGGTCGGTCAGCGGCACCGCCAGCACGAGTGCGATCTCGTGCCAGAGATAGATCGTCACGGCCCGGGAGTTGAAGATCGTGACGACCCGGTCGAGCCGCTTGAAGCGGGTCAGCCAGGCGAAGTCGATGTTGAAGTAGGCCTTGGCCCACATCAGCAGCATGACGTAACCGGCGGACCAGTAGGTCTGGGCGAGCGGGTTCTCGTCCAGGTCGTAGGTACCGGCCTCGGCCTGGTGCGTGAAGGCGTACCAGCCGCCGAACACGATCGCGGCGACCGAAAGGGTCACCACCAGGAAGGGCTTCAGCTTCTGGAGCACACCGTCGCGGTGGGCGAAGCCGAGGATCCAGCAGAAGAGGTACGTCGACAGGTCCCACAGGGCGTTGCCAAAGCGGTTGTCCGGCCCGGCCCACACGTACTTGAGGACCACGATCGGCACCAGCGTCAGCAGCAGCACCGGGATCGGCGCCTTGCGGAAGATCCACAGCAGTGCCGGCGAGAGCAGCACGAACCAGAGGTAGGTCCGCAGGTACCAGAGGATCTCCCAGGCCTGAAGACCCCAGGCGTTGCCCGGCGGATCCCCGACCGGCACCACCCAGAAGATGATCTGCCAGCCCGGCATCCAGTCGTGGATCATCATCGCCACGACCACGAAGAAGCCCCAGAACCAGAACGGCGGCAGCAGCCTCCGCATCCGGCTCTTGACCACCTTGAACGCGGGCCGCTCCAGCGACTTCGCCATCAGCGTCCCGGCCAGCCCGAACATGATCCCCATGGAGGGGAACACCATCCCGCACCAGGCCCACCCGAAGGTGTGGTAGGTCACCACCCGGATCAGCGCGACGGCCCGCAGGGTGTCGAAGTACCGGTCACGGCCGACCGGTTTGGGCGCGGGCGCGGTCTCCTCGACCACCTCCTCGGCAACCGGCTCGGGCTCCGGCTCCAACTCCGGTTCTACGACGGGAAGAGGTGCCGTGGCGTACACCGGCGGCCCGTAGTCGACGTACTGCGGAGGCTGTTCCTGCTGTTGATACGGGTACGGCTGCTGCGGCTGGCCGTATCCGTCGTAGCCGTAAGGCTGTTGGGGGTATTGAGGTTGCTGGGGCTGGCCGTACCCGCCGTATCCCTGTTGCTGCTCCCAGGTCATCAGCTCGCCCCCGCCGGTGTGCCGACCTCGCCGGTGCGCTTGAGTTTCTGCCAGCGCAGCCGGCCGCCGGTCAGGGCGGTGATGCTGGAGTGGATGAGGACCAGGTACATCATCTGGCGGTAGGCCAGTTGCTGCAGCGGCATCATCAGCAGGTAGCGGTACTTCTCCCGGTCCAGCCTGAACGCGTAGGCCGCACACAGGAGTTGGATGCCGAGGACCGCGAACCACATCGCGAGGGACGCCCAGAAGTCGACGAAGATCATCGAGTAGACGGTGAAGACGTCGATCAGCGGGGCGAAGACCGGCGTGATGATCTGGAAGATGACCACCAGGGGCATGCCGACCCGGCCGAAGCGGCCCGAAGGACCCTTGTCCGTAAGGGACTTGCGGTGCTTCCACAGGGCCTGCATGGTGCCGTAGGACCAGCGGTAGCGCTGCGACCACAGCTGCTTCAGGGAGGCCGGGGCCTCGGTCCAGGCCCTGGCGTGCTCCTGGTACACGACCCGCCAGCCCTCGCGGTGCATGGCGATGGTGATGTCCGTGTCCTCGGCGAGGGTGTCCTCGCTCATACCGCCGACCTGCAGTACCGCGTCGCGGCGGAACGCGCCGATCGCGCCCGGGATGGTGGGCATGCAGCGCAGCAGGTCGTACATGCGGCGGTCGAGGTTGAAGCCCATCACGTACTCGATGTGCTGCCAGGCGCCGATGACCGTGTTGCGGTTGCCGACCTTGGCGTTGCCCGCGACCGCGCCGACCTCGGGGTCGGCGAAGGGCTGGACGAGCTGTCGTACGGTGTCGGGTTCGAAGACGGTGTCGCCGTCCATCATCACGACGATGTCGTAACTCGCGCTGCGCACACCGTTGTTGAGGGCGGCGGGCTTGCCCGCGTTCTCCTGGCGGATGACCCGGACGTTCGTCATGCCGAACGACCTGGCCGCCTCACGCGCGATCTCGGAGGTGCCGTCCGAGGAACCGTCGTCGACGACGATGACCTCGATCGGATGGGTGCTCTTCGCCAGCGACTCAAGGGTGTTGGCGATGCACTCCTTCTCGTTGTACGCCGGGACGATCACCGTCACCGGGCGGGTGACGGTCGGACCCCAGCTGAACCGGCGTTTGTTGCGCTGTCTGTAGTGGCGCCGGGCGAGGATCAGCATCATCCCGAACCGGCTCATCACGGCGACGCCGACAACGGTGAGGCCCGCCGCGAGTCCCGGCACCACCCACTCGGCGACCATGACGGCGTAGATGAGCGCCTTGCCCTCGTAGAGGGTCATGCCGGTCGCCTCGCGGTGGGCACCCTGCTGGATGGAGATCGTGCGGGTGCCGTTCTGGGTGCCGCCCGTGCCGCCGCCGACAGCCGAGCCGACCGTCTGGCCGCCGCCGGGGGTGGTGGTGCCGGGAGCTCCGGAAGGTGCCGCGGACGGCTGCGCGCCGGCCTCGACGGTGCCGGTGCTCGTCCCGGCGGCGGCACCCGTGCCCGCGCCCGCCCCCGTGCCGTTCGCCGCCCGCTCGGCGGAGGTGTTCTTGGCGATGGCGCCGCTCACGGTGGTGAACGTGTAGCCCTTCGCCTTCATCTTCTCGATGTACGTGGGCAGCGCCTTCATGGTCTGCGAGCGCACACCACCGGCGTCGTGGAAGAGCACCGAGGAACCCGAAGTCCCGGACGGCGTCGCCCACTTGATGATCTTCGCGACACCGGGCTGCTTCCAGTCGTCGCTGTCGGTGTCGACGAAGACGCTGGTGTAGCCGGAGGCGCCGAGCTTCTTGTAGACGGGGTAGCTGTAGTTGTCGATGGCGTCCGTCTCCGAGGAGTACGGCGCGCGGAACAGCGTCGTCGTGATGCCGGCCGCGCCCGCGAGCGCGAGCTGCGTCTGTTCCATCTCCCGCTTGATACGGGCGTCGCTCTGGTAGGACAAGTCGACGTGGGTGAAGGTGTGGATGCCCACCTCTTCGCCCTGCGCGACCATCTGCTTCACGATGCTCGGGTAGCGCGAGACCATCGAACCCACCAGGAAGAACGTGCCCGGCACGTCGTACTTCTTGAGGATCTTCAGGACCGTGGGCGTGTAGGTGGGGTTCGGGCCGTCGTCGAAGGTGAGGACGATCGTCTTCTTCGGGATGGTCTGGGTGACCGGCTTGCCGCCCCGGAAGGTCAGGATCGGGCCGCCGTTGAGCACCTTGTCGGGGACCTTGCTGGCGCTCGCGCCGTCCCGGACGCGCTGGTCGCCGCCGACTTCCGCGCGCAGGTAGCCGTCGAGCAGCATCACGCACGTGAGGCCGAGAAGAAGCAGCAGGGCGAGGATCACTCGGGGCCGTTGGAGCGCGGCGGCCTTGCCGGCCGCGCGCTCCATCCGAGTGGGGGCGCGTCGGCGCCCACGCGAGGGAGTCGTCGTAGTCATGGCTGCGGTGGCGCTCCGGTCAGTGTGCGGTGGCTGAGGAGGACGGGGCCGCACCCGTGGGGGCGCCCGAGGGGATGTCGGTCGGAGCGCCGGTCGGAACACCGGAGGGCGCTACGCCGCCTCTGCCGCCGTTGGGGCCGTAGCCACCGCCGGGAGCGGAACCGGCCTGGCCGCCGCCGAAGGGCAGCAGCGAGGAGGGGTTGAGCGAGATGCCCCAGCCCATGAACGCCATGCCGAGTACGAACGCGTACCCCAGGCAGACGGTGCCCATGAGGAGGCCGATCCGGCGCAGCACCTTTGACCGGCGGCCGGAGTTGTCAACGAACACGGGGCCTTCTGCGGCCCCGTTGCCGGCTTTGCGGCGGCGACCGCGCGCAGAGGCGTGGTTATCGATGGCGGACTCGGATTGCATTCCCCAGACATTAGGCCGCCTTTATGTGACCAAAACTCTGGTTCTCTTGTGAGCCCGCCAAGAAAAATGCCGCAACCTGTGCCTTTCCTTAGAGAACCCAGGAAATGCCTTATGAACGGCCGGTGTCGGTAGTGTCCTCAATCTTCCACTTCGTCGCCCGACTTGACCGATTCGAGCAACGGTACCCGTGGGTTTCCTATGTTTCCTCTGTCTTCGTAAGACACAGCCCCATGTGCTTCATTTAGGCTTCGGAAACCGACTCTGTTTCCATCCTGAGACAGAAATCACCGTCCCGAGACGGAAAGGGTGCATGCTCAATGAGGAGTTTCCTGAAACCGGCGGCCGGGCTCACCTGCTTGTTTGCCCTCGCGGTCACCGGCTGCTCCTCCAGTTCCGGTGACTCGTCGGATGCGGCACCCAAAGCGACGGAGAAGGGCAGTAGCACCCCCTCCGAAAGCGCCTCTTCGACGCCTTCGGAGTCTTCGTCGAGCACGTCCTACGCCCCGTACGTCAGCGTCACCACCGCCTCCGGCATGGACGGCACGGGGTCCCCGACGACGTACAACCTCGCCTTCGCGATCGCCTCCGGCAGCAGCTGCACGCCGAAGTGGAACGGTACGACCGCGATCGGCAACGCGGCCGTGAAGTCCAGGATCACGGCGCTCAAGACGTCCGGCGCCACTGTCCGGGTCTCCTTCGGCGGGGCCTCCGGGAAGGAGCTGGCGGAGACCTGCACGAGTGTGACCGCGCTCGCGAAGGCGTACGGCGAGGCGCTGGACGCGGCGGGTTCGACGCAGGCCGACTTCGACATCGAGGGCGACGCGCTCACCGACTCGGCGTCGGTCGCCCTGCGTTCCAAGGCGATAGCCGTGCTCCAGAAGGAACGCACCGACCTCAAGGTGTCCTTCACGCTGCCCGTGATGCCGTCCGGTCTCGACTCCGACAGCCTGGCGCTGCTGGAGTCCGCGAACGACAACGCGGTCGCCGTCTCCACGGTCAACATCATGACGATGAACTACGGCGAGTCGTACACCAAGGACATGGGCGACTACGCGATCACGTCTGCCACGGCCACGCACACCCAGTTGAAGAAGGTGTTCGGTATTTCGGACGCCGGGGCGTGGCAGGGGATGGCGCTCACCTCGATGATCGGGGTGAACGATGTGTCGGGGGAGACGTTTTCGCTGTCGGACGCCGCGCAGGTGCGGACGTTCGCCGAGGAGAAGGAGATCGCGTGGGTTTCCATGTGGTCGACATTTCGGGATCAGCAGTGTGAGAGCGGGAGTTCGAATGATGACGCTGCTACCGATTGCAGTGGGGTGACGCAGGGTTCGGGAGCGTTCGGGGAAGCGTTTGCCGGGTGACGGTTGGTTGTGGCTGGGCGCGCCCACGCGGCGGAGCCGCACAATGTCGCAGCCCCGCGCCCCTGAAAGAGCTGCGCCTAGCGGCGTCTGTGAACCAACCGCCCTGCACACACCGTTGCGATGCACTCGCCGGCCTCGTCGAAGACAGCGAGGTCGGCGCGGTCGGCTCGGTCGGCCGGAGTTGTGGGACCTGGGGCGGCGAGGATCACCACATCGTTCCGCTCCGCCGCCGCCCGGAGTTCGGGTGAGTCGACGTGTTCCGCCAGGACGGCGGTCGCCCCCGTCTTCAGTACGGCGTGGATCCGCTCCCGTGGGCTCGGGGCGTCCGGAAGCGGGCCCTCGTGGACGCGGGCCGGGCCCAGGACGCCCGGCCAGCTCCGCACCCGTGCGCCGGGAAAGCGGTCCTGGATCTCCGCCAGTGTCCCGACACCCGCGATCCGGGCGCCCTCGACGGCGACGGCCCCGCCCTCGTCCGCAGTGTGAATCGTCAGCACAGCAGCCCTAGTTGGCGGACAGGAGCTTCAACTCGGGGTGGGCCGTGCCGCCTTCGATCGCCGTGGACGAGATGTGGGACATGACCCGCTCGTCGACGGGGTCGTTCGCCGGGTCGTCGTGGACGACGATGTGCTCGTAGGTGGTGGTGCGCTGGGCCGGGACGCGGCCCGCCTTGCGGATCAGGTCGATGATCTCCAGGCGGTTGGAGCGGTGCTTGGCGCCGGCGCTGGAGACGACGTTCTCCTCCAGCATGATCGAGCCGAGGTCGTCCGCGCCGTAGTGCAGGGAGAGTTGGCCGACCTCCTTGCCGGTGGTGAGCCAACTGCCCTGGATGTGGGCGACGTTGTCCATGAAGAGGCGCGCGATGGCGATCATGCGCAGGTACTCGAAGAGCGTGGCCTGCGTGCGGCCCTTGAGGTGGTTGTTCTCGGGCTGGTAGGTGTACGGGATGAAGGCCCGGAAGCCGCCCGTCCGGTCCTGTACGTCACGGATCATCCGCAGGTGCTCGATGCGCTCGGCGTTGGTTTCGCCGGTGCCCATGAGCATGGTCGACGTGGACTCGACACCCAGGTTGTGCGCCGCCTCCATGATCTCCAGCCAGCGCTCGCCGGACTCCTTGAGCGGGGCGATCGCCTTGCGCGGGCGGGCGGGCAGCAGCTCCGCACCCGCGCCGGCGAAGGAGTCGAGACCGGCCGCGTGGATGCGCGAGATGGCCTCCTCGACGGAGACCTTCGAGATCCGGGCCATGTGCTCGACCTCGGACGCGCCGAGGGAGTGGATGACCAGCTGGGGGTACGCGGCCTTGATCGCGGCGAAGTGCTTCTCGTAGTACTCGACGCCGAAGTCCGGGTGGTGTCCGCCCTGGAACATGATCTGCGTGCCGCCCAGTTCGACGGTCTCCGCGCAGCGGCGCAGGATGTCGTCGAGGTCACGCGTCCAGCCCTTGGCGGTGTCCTTGGGCGCGGCGTAGAAGGCGCAGAACTTGCACGCCGTGACGCACACGTTCGTGTAGTTAATGTTCCGCTCGATGATGTACGTCGCGATGTGCTCCGTACCCGCGTACCGCCGCTTGCGTACGGCGTCGGCGGCGGCGCCGAGCGCGTGCAGCGGGGCGTCGCGGTAGAGGTCGAGCGCCTCTTCGGGGGTGATGCGCCCGCCCTCGGCGGCACGGTCGAGGACGGACTGAAGCTCGGCCTTCTCGGTCACCGGGAGGTCCCTTTCGTCAAGGGTTGCGGACGGACCTTGCCAGCCTACGCCAGCAGAATTCCCGAACCGACCTCAGGCCGTGTACGCCCCGACCAGCAGCCCGAGGAAGGCACCGGCGAGCAGAAACGGCCCGAACCGGACGCCGGTCCGCCCTCTCCCACCGGGGACAGCCCCGTACACAGCCCGCAGCAGAAACCCCGCGAACGCGCCCAGCATCAGCGTCGGCCACCCGTACCACCCGAGCACGGCCCCCGCCCCGACCGCGAGTTTCACCTCCCCGGCGCCGAGGCCACCGCCGCCGGGGTCGAGGCGGGACAGCCCGTAGTACCCGGCGCCGAGCGCGAGCGCCCCGAGCAGTGCGGTCGTCCAGTGACCGGCGTGCTCGGGCAGGAAACGCACGACACCGAGGAGGGCGAGGGCGACGCCCGTGACGGGGAGCGCCAGGTCGGTGACGGCGGGCAGGAGCGCGACCGGCGCGAGCAGCAGCCAGACCGCCAGCTCGGGCCTGATCCCGGTGGCGACGGCGAGGGCGACGCACACGAGGACCACGAGGAGCGCGGTACCGGCACCGCGCCGCCCGGCCCGCGCGACCACCGCGCCCGCACCGGCGCCCCACACCCCCGCGAGGGCGATGAGGACATGGTCGTAGTCCATGCGGCGGCTACTCGGCCTTGGACAGCCGTGCGGTCGGGGAGCCCTCGGCGGAGCTGTCCGACGTGTACTTGAGGTCGTCACCGACGGGGGTGAGGGTGACCGTGTGGGCATCCTGGTTGCACACGCTGCGGTTCGACTGCGCACCGGCGGCCGAGGCGACGAGTTGGGTCTTCGTCACCTGCTTCAGGGTCAGTATGTCGTCGCAGACGCCGCCGAGCTGGTCGGTCTGGCGGAGGATGCCCAACCGCTGCCCCACGCCCACCTTGGCGATCGTGATCCGGAAGCTCCCGTCGGGGAGCGTGCCGCCGAGGGCGGTGCCCTCGCCCTGCCAGGTGCCGAGGTAGGCGTCGGGGATGGACTGCAGCGGGGTGGGCACGGGTGAACTCGGCCCGCCGCTCGGCTCCTTGCTGGACGCGGTGCTCGCCGCGCCGCTCGGCTCAGGGCTGGATCCGTTGCCCGGCCCGCCGGTCGAGGTCGCGGTGGGGGCCGAGCCCGCGGAGTTGTCCGTGCCCTTGTCGCCCGGCTGGATCCAGTAAAGGAAGACCGGCACCAGGGTTGCCACCGCGAGCGCTCCGGCGACGGCCAGGGCCACCGTGCAACCGACCCTGCGCCCCCGCCCGTCCGCGCCCGGAGCCGTCGTGGCGGCGACGGACACGGAGAACTTCCCAGGCCGCTTGCCGGAGTCCGGCGGGACGGTGTCGTTCAGGGGCAGGCCGTCGTGCGGGGGCGCGTCGCGAGGCTCGGGCACAAAAGTGGGCGGCCCCACGGGCGACCCCACGGGCTGCTTCGGCATCACCGGCGCCGGCCCGAACGCCCCGGCCTCGGCGGTGCCGACCCCCGCCCCCACCGAGGGACTGCTGAACGCCACCGGCCCCGACGGCACTCCCTCGGCCACCCCCGCCGCCTCAAGATTCAGCAGCTGTACGGCACTTCGGCTGACCTGCTCGACCAGCGCCCCCGGCAGCCAGCCACCGGCGACCAGCCGCGCGGCCCCTTCCGGCGCGAGCCGCCCGGACACCTCGCCCGGACTCGGCCGCGAGGCGGGGTCCTTGGCGAGACAGGCCATGGCCAACTCCCGCAACTCGCCCCCCATGTCCCCCAGTTCGGGTTCCTCGTGGACGACCTTGTAGAGCAGCGCGGCCGAGGAGTCACCGGGGAAGGGCGACTCGCCGGTGGCCGCGTAGACCAGCACGGCCCCCAGAGAGAAGACATCCGACGCACCTGTCGCGCCCTTCCCGAGGATCTGCTCGGGGGCCATGTAACCGGGCGAGCCGACGGAGACGCCGGTGGAGGTGAGGGAAGCGGTGCCGTCCGTGGCGCGGGCGATCCCGAAGTCGATGAGGAGGGGGCCGTCGAGGGTGAGGAGCACGTTGGACGGTTTGACGTCCCGGTGCACGAGCCCCAGTTCGTGGACGGCCGTCAGCGCCTCGGCGAGCCCCGCGCCCAGGGCCCGTACGGAAGCGGTGGGCAGTGGCCCGCCGTCCGTGACGGCGGCGGAGAGCGACGGACCGGCCGCGTACGCCGTGGCGACCCACGGCACGGCGGCCTCCGGGTCCGCGTCCAGGACGGGCGCGGTCCAGGCGCCGCCCACCCGGCGCGCGGCGTCGACCTCGCGGCGGAAGCGGGCGCGGAACTCCTCGTCGAGCGCGAAGTGCGGATGCACGATCTTGACCGCGACCGTACGGCCGCCCGCGCTGCGCCCGAGATAGACCCGCCCCATCCCGCCGGAGCCGAGCCGTCCGAGCAGCCGGTAGGGCCCCACGACCGTGGGTTCGTCGCTGCCGAGCGGTTGCATGCCGTCCACCCCTCCCCCGTACGACTTCCAGCAGGGTAGTGCGCCGCACCCTCCACTTCTTACGGCTGGAGCAGATCCACCTTCACGTCGGCCGGGAAGCCGGTCGTCGCGCCGACACGGCGGGCGAACTCGGCGACCGCGGCCAACTGGGGCGCGCCGAAGCGGAAGTCGAGGGTGGTGAAGTAGCGCTCCAGGACCACTTCGTCGAAGTCCTCCCAGCGGGCGGCCTGTTCGGCGACCTTGCCGACCTCTTCCAGGGAGAGGTTGCGGGAGGCGAGGAAGGCCTCGTGCACCTTGCGGGTGATGACGGGCTCGCGCTCCAGGTAGTCGCGGCGGGCGGCCCACACGGCGAAGACGAACGGCAGCCCGGTCCACTCCTTCCAGAGCGTGCCGAGGTCGTGCACTTCGAGGCCGAAGCGGGGCCCGTCGAGCAGGTTGGCGCGCAGCGCCGCGTCACCGATGAGTACGGCGGCCTCGGCATCCTGCATCATCAGGCTCAGGTCGGGCGGGCAGGTGTAGTAGTCGGGGCGGACGCCGTAGCGCTCGGCCAGCAGGAGCTGGGCGAGGCGGACCGAGGTGCGCGAGGTGGAGCCGAGGGCTACCCGGCGGCCGTCGAGCCGGTCCAGCGGGACCTGCGAGACGATCACGCAGGACATCACCGGGCCGTCGCAGCCGACGGCGATGTCCGGGAAGGCGACCAGGTCGTCCGCGTTGCGGAGGAACTCGACGAGCGTGATGGGCCCGATGTCGAGGTCTCCGCGCACCAGCTGCTCGCTGAGCTTCTCCGGGGTGTCCTTGGTGAGCTCGAAGTCGAGAAGCGTGCCTGTCCTCGCGAGCCCCCAGTACAGGGGCAGGCAGTTCAGGAACTGAATGTGGCCGACGCGCGGCCGGGTGCGAGAATTGTCCACAACGCGAGGCTAGACCTCATGAGGTACGCTCCATACTTCGGCCCCACAGTCAAGCCTTTGGCGATCTTCAAACGTCCGGGTGATGTGATCTTGGCCTCTATTGCTTTCGGCTGCCCGCGTGCTAGGCTCGCCGCCAAGTTGCAGTTTGGTTTCCCTTGCAGTACAGAGCCTGCGGAGCATGTAACCGCAGGCTCTAGTCGTTTTCAGACGTATGCAGTAGTGCGGGACTTGTTTTCACACTTGCAGGGTTCTGGAGCAGGGCAACCCTTTGGGCCCAAGGAGGGCTTATGGCTACCGGAACCGTGAAGTGGTTCAACGCCGAAAAGGGCTTTGGCTTCATCGCCCAAGAAGGCGGCGGCCCCGACGTCTTCGTTCACTACTCCGCGATCAACGCGAGCGGTTTCCGTTCGCTGGAGGAGAACCAGCAGGTCTCCTTCGACGTGACCCAGGGCCCGAAGGGCCCGCAGGCGGAGAACGTCACCCCCGTCTGAGTCACACGATCGTAGTTATTCGGTCTCGGAGCCTGGTGCTTTGATCCGGAACAGATAGCAGTACCCAAGGAGCCCCGCGCCGCAAGGCGACGGGGCTCCTGCCTTTACCCGCACAAGGGCGTCATACGTGCTGCATCACCAGTACGAACATGGTCCCGGCCGCCAGCGCCTCATAGGTGTGCGGCACATCCCCGCGATACGCCATGTAGTCCCCGGGCCCGAGCTCCACCGTCTCGCCGCCCGGCCCGGCCTTCACCCGCCCCGCGCTGACGACGAGGTGCTCCACCGTCCCCGGGATGTGCGGTTCGGAGTCCCGCACGGTCCCGGGCTCCAGCCACACGTAGTAGATGTCCCGCCGCGCCCCCGGCGGGCTCGCCGAGAGCAGCGTGGCCGTATAGCTGGACTGCTCGGAGTGGACGGCCGGCCCGCCCCCCGCGCGGATCACCTGCACGGACGGCGCCGGCGGCTCCACCAGCACGCTGAACGGCACCCCGAGCGCGACGGCCAGCGCCCAGATCGTCTCCATGCTCGGATTCCCGCCGGCCCCCTCCAGCTGGGACAGCGTGGACTTCGCGATACCGGCCCGCTTGGCCAGCTCGGAGAGGGAGAGCCCGACGCGGGTGCGTTCCCGCCGGAGCGCGGCGGCGATCCAGTCGAGGGGGAGCCGGGGTGGCACGTCGGACGTCACGTTCGCTCCATGTTCGCTCCATCGGTACGACCGTTCGCCTTGACGAACGAAGCCTCTGCTGTTCATTGTAGAGAACATGCGTACGGCAGAGCGAACACCCTCTCTCGCGGTGCTCCGGGAAATGATCCGGGACGCCTCCCTCGTCTGGCTGGCCGGGGGCATCGTGGGCGTCTCCTTCGGCGCGATCGCGGTGGCCGGCGGGCTGCCGGTCTGGGTCCCGGTGGCCATGTCCCTGCTCGTCTACGCGGGCTCGGCGCAGTTCAGCGCGGTCGGCGTACTCCTCGCCGGCGGTGGCCCGCTCGCCGCGACGGCCACCGGCCTGCTCCTCAACACCCGCACGGCCGCATACAGCCTGGCCGTGGCCGACATCCTGGGCAGCGGCCGCCTCACCCGGCTGGCCGGCGCGCACCTCGTGACCGACGAAACGGTGGCCTTCGCCCTCGCACAGCAGGATCCGCTACGACGCCGGATCGCGTTCTGGGTCTCCGGGCTCGGCCTCTTCGCGGCCTGGAACGCCGGGGTGCTGATCGGGGCGCTCGCCGGAGGCGCACTCGGCGACACCGACGCCTACGGCCTGGACGCGGCCTTCCCCGCCGTCCTCGTGGCCCTCACCCTTCCCGCGGTGCGCAAGGACGCGGGGGTACGGCGGGCCGCACTGCTCGGTGCGGCCGTGGCGGTCGCGGTGACGGTGGCGCCGGGCGTGCCGGCGGGCGTGCCGGTGCTGCTGGCCCTGGTGGGACTCGTGCTGTACCGGCGGAGGGCGGCGGCGTGAGCCCGACGGTGGCCGTGATCCTGGCGCTGGCGGTCGGGACGTATGCCTTCCGGCTGGTCGGGCCGGTGCTGCACGGGCGGGTCGAACTCTCGGCCCGCGTGCAGGAGTTGCTGTCCGCCGGGGCGGTGGTGCTGCTGGTCGCGCTGCTGGCGACCGGGGCGCTGACGGAAGGCGGCGGGTTCGCGGGGTGGGCCCGGCCGGCCGGGGTGCTGGCGGGTGGTGTGCTGGCGTGGAGGCGGGCGCCGTTCGTGGTGGTGGTGCTGGGGGCGGCCGGGGTGACGGCGGTGCTCCGGGTGGCCGGGGTGGCCTGAACCGGGGTGCGTGGAACGGGCGTTGTCAGCGGGCGGTGTCAGTGGGGGTCGGTAGGGTCCCCGGCCATGACATCGACTGAGGCCGACTTCGTGACCAGCACCCGGACCTTCTACGACGCGGTCGCCGAGGACTACGCGGAGATGTTCGCCGGGGAGCTCACCGAGCCGCGGGACGGGACGGTGCTGGCCGCCTTCGCCGAGCTGGTGAGCCGTGGCGGAGGCGGACAGGTCGCGGACCTCGGCTGCGGACCGGGCCGGACGACCGCGTATCTCGCCTCCCTCGGTCTGGACGTCTTCGGCCTCGACCTGTCCGGTTCGATGCTCGCGATCGCCCGCCGCGAGAACCCGGGCCTGCGCTTCCGGCAGGGCTCGATGCTGGACCTGGACATCCCCGACGGAACGCTGGCGGCAGCCGTCTCCTGGTACTCGTCCATCCACACCCCTGTGGACCGACTCCCGTCCCTCTTCGCGGAGTTCGGCCGCGTGCTGGCACCGGGCGGCCACCTGCTGCTCGCCTTCCAGGCCGGCGACCGGCCCCTCACCCTCGACCGGCCCTTCGGTCACCCCGTACGCCTGGACTTCGAACGGCGGCGACCGGAGCGGATGGCCGAGTTGCTGGAGGCGGCGGGGTTCGCGGTGCGCTCGCGGACGGTTCGGGAAGCGGACGAGGAACTCGGGGAGTCGTCAGCGCAGGCGTTCCTTACCGCCCGCAAGCCGGTGAAGGTCGGCTGAGGCTTCCATGGCTCGGCGGGCGCCGACCTCGCTGGGATATTCGCGGACCGCGAATGCGGCGGCCAGCCTGCCGACGCTCCATGCGGCAGGGGTTGGCGGGTTCAGCAGCTTCTTGCGGATGGCCCGGCGCTGTTGCAACCAACCCCAGACCACCAATCCGCACGATGCGACCGCGCCGCGCTTGTACCAGGTCCTGCCGAGCCCGGGCAGCTTCGGGACGTCGGAGGGGATCATGTTCGGGAGGGGTGCTCCTGCAGCCAGCGGCGGGCGCCGACCTCGCTGGGGTATTCGCGGACCGCGAACGCGGCGATCACCCAGCCGACGCAGCCCGCCGCGAGGGCCGGGGCGACCGGTGCCGCGACCAGCCAGAGGGCGCGGCCCGCGACGGCCAGTCCGGTGGAGCGCCGGGTCTCGTCCCGCTTGGCCTGGCGGGCCTGGCCGGGCGTCGGTGGGTCCAGCAGCTTCTTGTGAAGGTCCCGCCGCTGCACCCGCCACCCCCAGGCAAAGGCCACGAAGGACAGGACCGCCTGCGCCCAGTCCCACACCGTGCGCACGGTCGGCGGCAGGCTGGTGCGGAAACTCCCGTAGAGGACGAGCGCGATGTAGCAGAAGAAGGCCAGCACGGCGAACCAGAGGAGGGCCCCGGAAGCACGGCGCAGCCAGTAGCGCGCGCCTCGCTCGTACCAAGTGGTGCCGAGCCCGGGCAGGGCGGGAATCCGGGCCGGGGTTCCAGAGTCGGGGGCCTCAGAAGATGCTTTTGATGCCATGCCAGACGTCGTCCTTCAGTCGTGTGAAGTCATGCCCGGTCTCCGTCATGACATTGCCTGCGCCGTGCAGCACACCACCGACCACCCCGTGGTCGTGGATGTCCTCGCTCCAGTGCTCGTGGAACGCGTGGTCGATGACACCGGTCGCCCCGACGACGATCGCGCCGCCCACCCCGGCCACGACGATCGCGGGCGCTTCGAAGGGTGCGGCGGCCACCAGACCGGCCGTGATGGCCGCACCGGTGACCAGCCCCGCCACGTTGGCACCGCCGTCCACGGCGACCGAGTGCTGCCAGGACCAGCCCTTGTCGTGATCGTCGGATGCCTCCAGCAGCCCGCAGGCGCCGGCTGCGGCGACATCCAGGACCGGGATCTCCTTGAGGAAGTCCGGCAGCTTGTCCAGGCTCTCGCCCGTGCGCAACGCGTCCGCGGCGTCCCCCAGTTTGACGTTGAGGGCGCGGTCGTAGGGCAGCTTCGTGCTGCCGTTGTCCGCGGCGGCAATGTCGTCCTCCAGGGACCTCACCTTGGCGACCGCGTCCGCGTAGGCCCCCTTGGCCGGGAGATCCTTGGGCAGTGCGCGGCCCGCCTTCCGGAACGCCTTGCGTTCCGCGCGGAGTTCCTTCTTGGCTGCCTGTGCCTCGGACTTGGCGTCGTCGATCTTGGTGCGTGCCTTGGCGCCGTCGACCCGGGTGTCCTCGGCGTCGAACGCGTACAGACCCCGCAGGTAGTCCGCGAGGGTGACCTTGTCGCCGGTCGGCACCGCCGCGGTCACCTGCTCGTACAGCCCCGCGAGCCGGTCCGCGGCCACCAGCCTGGCCTGCTGGGCGGTGTGCAGGACCTCCTTGCGGACCGTGTCGTACTCGGTCATCGCGGAGATCGTCTTCTGGTCCGCCGCGCTGGGCGGATTCGCCGTGACCATGGCCAGCGGCACGCCCTTGTCCCCCATCGGAACGCCCTTGCCCGTGGCGACATGTTCGGCGTTCTGCAGCGCCGTCTCGCACGCAGACAGCGCGTCGGCGAGGGTGTCGAGGATCTCTCCGGCGGAGTGCACCAGACCGGCGAAGGCCCCGGCGGTCACCGCGTCCTCGGTGTACGTGGCACGGAAGGACTCCGCCGACTCGCCCTTCCATCCCGCGTCGTCGACCAGGGCGTCCACCGCACGTGTCAGTGGAGTGATGACGTCGTCGAGCTTGTCCTTGGCGTTCTTGTACGTCGTGGCCATCGTGCGGAGTCCGCCGATATCGCCGCCGACCCAGCTGTCGGTCATCGGCCCCTCATCCCGCCATCAGGTCTTCGAACACGCCGTGGACGTCGATGTCGTGCCGGTGGAAGGAGTCGCGGGCGTACGCGACCTTGTCGCCCCGGTCGTCCAGCCGGTCGGCGAAGCCGATGTGGAGGGCGACGATGAGATCGGCGACCTCCTTGATGGCGTGGTCGAGGCCGGCGTCCCCGCCGCTCACCACGGGCGGGGCCACCTGGTCGTGCAGCTTCCGGTAGTCCGTGGCCTGGTCGTGGAACGTCGTGGCCATCGAGGTCAGGTCGCTCATGACCGCTTTGAAGTCGGCCGGCATCAGCGCACCTCCCGCGCGTAGGCGGCCAGATCGGCCACCTGCCAGTTGCGTTGTCCGGGAGCCACCCGCGGGTCGAGCAGCACGGTGACTCCCTGCTCGCCCACTCCTTCGGCCAGCGGCCCGAGGGAGGTGGCGACCCACGGCTGGGCCTCCCCGAGCGCGGCGACCAGCTTCTCCAGGGTCGTGAAGGCGAAGGCCACGGTCCCGGTCGCGTCGGTGGGGTGCGCGAAGAGTTCGTACGCGATGAACGGCACGCGGACCGGACGTCCGTCGTCGTACGTCGTGTCGACATACCGGGGATGGGCAGGCACAAAGACAGCCGTCTCGTACGGCGGCACCCCGGGCCGGGGCCCCGGCCGCCCGTTCGCCGCCGGACCCGGTGGCGGTGTCGCCTCCGCGTAGTCGAGCAGGCTCGACCGGCGCACCTCGGGCATCCCCGCGGCCGTCGGCCCCTGCGTGTACTCAAGAAGGCGTGAACGGTTCGGCTCCCCCACCGCCGTCTCCTCTTCCCCGTGATTCCCCGTAGGTCGTCGTGGTCGCTGTGGACGTGTTCGCGCCATCACAGTAGCCACCGACCGAGGGCCCAAATCCGGCTATGTCAGGCCTGCCGGCCCGTTGCATGCGCAATGCATACGGCCGCTTGGCTCCGGCCTGGCCATCCCTTGACCGGGTGATGACCAGGGTGACGACCGGGCCGTGCCGGCAGCGCTACGGCCGCTACAGCGCCCCCGCCAGATCCAGCGCCGCCACATATCCGAACGTCATCGCCGGACCGATCGTCGAGCCCGCGCCCGCGTAGCTGTGGCCCATCACCGCCGCGCTCGCGTTCCCCGCCGCGTACAGACCGGGGATCACCGAACCGTCCGCCCGCAGCACCCGCGCCCGTGCGTCCGTGCGCATGCCGCCCTTGGTGCCGAGGTCGCCGGGGACGATGCGGAGGGCGTAGTACGGGGGCAGCCAGAGCGGGGCGAGGCAGGCGTTGGGGAGGATCGCGGGGTCCGTGTAGTAGTGGTCGTAGGCGCTGTCGCCGCGCCCGAAGTCGGTGTCCTTGCCGCTCGCCGCAAGGGAGTTGAAGCGGGTGACGGTGGAGCGGAGGGCCGCCGCCGGGACGCCGATCGAGGAGGCCAGGGCGTCCCACGTCCATGCCTTGTAGGCCGCGCCCGAGCTGTACCAGTCGTCGGGGAAGGCGAACGTCGGCAGCACGTCCCTGAAGAGGTAGCGGTTGCGGTAGTTCTGGTCGACGATCAGCCAGGCCGGGATGTCGGGGGCGGCGGCGTTGCGGTCGTACATCGTGTGGACGACGTCGCTGTAGGGGGCGGCCTCGTTGACGAAGCGGGACCCGGCCTGGTTGATCAACAGGCCGCCGGGGAGGGTGCGTTCGGCCAGGCAGAAGTACGGGTCGGCGGGGAGCGGGATGGTGGGGCCCCACCAGGCGTCGTCCATGAGCGCGAGCGAAGCACCCACCCTCTGGCCGGCCTGGATGCCGTCGCCCGTGTTCTCCTTCGCGCCGACCGTCCAGTCCGTGCCGATGGGCTGGCGCTGGTACTGGGCGCGCATGGCCGCGTTGTGCTCGAAGCCGCCCGAGCCGACGACGACCCCGCGCCGGGCGCGGACCAGTCCGGCGGTTCCATTGCGGGTGACGACGGCTCCGGTGACGGCGCCGCTCTCCAAGTACAGGTCGGTCAAAGGGGTGTTGAGCCACACGGGCACCTGCGCGGACTGGAGTCCGGCGCGCAGTCCGGCGGCGAGGGACTGGCCCATGGTGAGCGGCTTCTGGCCGAGCAGGGCCGCCTGCGTGCCGCGGGCCAGGCACTCGGTGGCCACGGCGGCGCCCTTGACGTTCACCGCGGCCAGGTCGAGCCACTTGTAGTCGGCGCTGAAGACGACCATGCCGGCCGGGACGGCCAGGTACGGCGGGTTGAGGTGGGCGAGTTCGGTGCCGAGGATGTTGCCGTCGAGCTGATCGGGTTCTATGGAACGCCCGTTGGGCAGGCCGCCCGGCAACTCCGGGTAGTAGTCGCTGTATCCCTCCATCCAGCGGAAGCGCAGCGGGCTGTTCGCCATGACGAAGGAGATCATGGCGGGGCCGTGGGCGAGGAAGGACTGCTGCCGGTCGGCGGGGACGTCGGCGCCGACGACGGCCGCGAGGTAGGCGGCGGCCTTCGCGGGGGTGTCCGGGACTCCGGCGGCCAGGATCACGGGGTTGTTGGGGATCCAGATCCCGGCGCCCGAGCGGGCGGCCGAGCCCCCGAAGGTCGGCGCCTTCTCCACCACGACACAGCTCAGACCCTGTTTGGCGGCGGTCAGCGCGGCGGTCATCCCGGCCGCTCCGGACCCGATCACCACGACGTCGTAGGTGCCGAGGAGGGGAAGGTCGGCCGCGTGGGCCGAGGAGGAGACTCCGGCGACGGCGAGCGCGGCGACCGCGCCACCGGCCAACACGCTTCTTCTGCCCGGGAGTTCCGCATGTGCGTCCGTGCTCGGGGTCATGGCCGCTCCAGCCCGACGGGGAAATGGGCTGGGAATGTCGCGCGGGGGTCTTGTGAAGTCAATAACCAGGCCTGCACCAATACGCCAAATCGCCCCGAACGGCGCTTAGTTCGCGTTCGGCCCTGCAAACCGCGGTCAGTTCGCGTACAACGCCTCGACATCCCGCCCGAAGTCCCGCATGACGACCTCCCGCCGCAGCTTCATCGACGGCGTCAGATGTCCCGCCGCCTCGGTGAAGTCCACCGGGAGGACGCTGAAGCGGCGGATGGACTCGGGGCGGGAGACCAGCTTGTTGGCGTCGTCGACGGCGCGTTGCAGGACCGCTCTCAACTCCTCGTCGTCGACCAGGAGTTCGGCCGGTACCGGGTGTTTGCCGTTCATCTGGCGCCAGTGGGTGATGCCTTCGAGGTCGAGGGTGATGAGGGCGGCGACATAGGGGCGGCGGTCGCCGACGACGATGCACTGGGCGATCAGGGGGTGGGAGCGCAGCCAGTTCTCCAGCGGGGCCGGGGCCACGTTCTTGCCGCCCGCGGTGATCAGGATCTCCTTCTTGCGGCCGGTGATGGTCAGATAGCCCTCGTCGTCGAGGTGGCCGATGTCGCCGGTGGCGAGCCAGCCGTCCTGGGAGGCGGGGGCGACCCCGTCGCCGTGCGGGTCCCAGTAGCCGCGGAAGACCTGGCCGCCGGCGAGCAGGATCTCGCCGTCGGAGGCGATCCTGACCTTGGTGCCGGGCATCGGCCAGCCCACCGTCCCCAGGCGGGGTTTGAGGGGTGGCGTGCAGGTCGCCGCCGCGGTCGTCTCGGTCAGGCCGTAGCCCTCGAAGATCTCGATGCCCGCGCCGGCGTAGAACGCGGCGAGCCGGCGGCCCAGTGGGGAGCCGCCGCAGATGACGTAACGGAGCTTGCCGCCCAGCGCGTTGCGGATCTTGCGGTAGACCAGGGGGTCGTAGAAGGCGCGGGCCGTCCTCAGCGGGCCGCTCGGGCCCGAGCCCTTGCCGGACTGACGGGTCTCCAGGGCCTCGCCGTAGCGGACGGCCGCGTTGGTCGCGCGGTCGAAGATCCTGCCCCGGCCGCCCTTCTCCGCCTTCGCCCGGGCGTTGTTGAAGACCTTCTCCAGCATGTACGGGATGGCCAGCAGGAAGGTGGGCTGGAAGCTCGCCAGATCCGCCAGCAGGTCCTCGGACTTGAGGCTCGCGGCGTGCCCGAGGCGGACCCGGGCGCGGATGCAGGCGACCGCGACCATCCGGCCGAAGACATGGGAGTAGGGGAGGAAGAGGAGCGTGGAGGGTTCCTCGTTCGGCTTGTTCTTGAAGACGCCGTAGAGGAGTTCGATCGCGTTGTCGACCTCGGCGAGGAAGTTGCCGTGGGTGATCGCGCAGCCCTTGGGGCGGCCGGTGGTGCCCGAGGTGTAGATGACGGTGGCGAGCGTGTCGGGCAGCAACACCCCACGCCGTACGGCGACTTCCTGGTCCGGGACGGTCCGGCCCAGTTCGGCCAGCCGGTCCAGGTGGCCCTTCTCGAAGACCCACATGTGGCGCAGGTCGGGCAGCCGGGGTGTCTCCGGGCCGAGCGCCGACGCCTGCGCGACGGTCTCGGCGGCCATCGCCACCGCGCCCGTGTCCTGGAGGATCCAGCGGATCTGGAAGAGGGAGGAGGTCGGGTAGATGGGGACGGTGACCAGACCGGCCGCCCACGCGGCGAAGTCGAGGAGCGTCCATTCGTACGACGTGCGCGCCATGACCGCGATCCGGTCGCCCGGCGCGAGGCCCTCCGCGATCAGCCCCTTGGCGACGGCCTGCACCTGCCCGGCGAACTCGGCCGCCGTGACGTGCGCCCAACTCCCGTCCTCCGCCTGTCTGCTGAGGACCAGGTGGCCGGGGGCTGCCGCCGCGTTCTCGAACGGCACGTCGGCGAGCGAGCCGTGCGTGGCCGGCGGCACCAGCGGCGGTACGGAGACCTCGCGGACCACGCCGTCCAGCCGCCGTATCTCGGGCTCCACGAGTACGGGCGCGCCGTCGTAGTCGTAGCCGGACGGGTAGGCGAGGGACATGGCAGCTCCTGAGGCGTGCAGCTTGTACCGCTCTGCTGCATTAGGTACGCATGGTGCGTACCGAGGTGTTCATCCACGACCCACGGCCGGGTGTTACCTCGGGTCAGGTCGAAGATCGTACGGGCCCCTCGTGGGGACTTTGTGCGGGTTCGGGGGCGGTACGGAGCCGGGCCTGTGCAACCTCGGCGGGTTGGCGGGCTTTTGTCGGCCGTGCGTCGGCCTTGTGCCGCCGGTGCGCCACCCGTGCACCCGCCCTGGGCCGCCCGGCTCGCCCCACTTGGCCTTACCTGCGGTAACCTTACTCCGAAGTAAGCCGAAAAGAGCCGCCCAGGACACCACCCGGGAGTGGGACATGGCCAACCCCTATCCACCCCTCACCGACACCCCCGCGCTCACCCCGCTCCTTCTCCGCGGTGCCCTCCTCTCCCCCTTCAAACGGCCCCGCGCCGACGCCGAGTTCCCCCGCACCCGGCTCGTCCTGCCCGGCGTCCGCGTCGACCTGGCCAAGCTGGCCGCCTACGAGCGGGTGTGCGGCTTCCCCACCGGCGACGACGCCCTGCCCTTCACCTATCCGCACGTCCTCGGCTTCCCGCTGGCCATGCGCCTGATGAGCTGCCGGGCCTTCCCGCTGCCGCTGCTCGGCCTGGTCCACACCTCGGTGGAGATCACCCGGCACACGGCGACACCGGCCACCGGGGAGTACGAACTCACCGTCTACGTCGACGAGTTGGCCCCGCACCGGCGCGGCACCGAGGCGACGGTCACGACGGAGATGCGGGCCGACGGCGCACTCGTCTGGGAGTCACGGAGCACCTACCTCGCCCGGCACCGCACCGAAGCGCAGCCGCCCGCAGCGGCCGAGGAGCCCAAGCCCTTGCCCACCGTCGCCGAGTGGCGGCTCGGCGAGGACGTGGGCCGGCGCTACGGTGCCGCGTCCGGCGACCGCAACCCCATCCACCTCTACCCGCTCACCGCCCGCCTGTTCGGCTTCCCCCGGGCCATCGCGCACGGCATGTGGACGGCGGCCCGGTGTCTCGCCGCCCATGGAACCCCCGAACGCGCCCTGGTGCGGGCCGAGTTCAGGGCCCCGGTACTGCTGCCGGGGACCGTGGAGTACGCGGCGCTCGACGACCGCTTCGCCCTGCGGGACGCGACCGGCCGGACACACGTGGAGGGGTTCGTGCGCCCGGCCGTTGCCTGAACCCCCATGAACACTGGGCGAACAAATGACGACCGGCTTCCTTCGGCGCATCGCGGAACGCCAGGCGGACAAAGGGCCCTTGAGGATTCCGCACAGGAAAACCCCAGCCCACCCAAGGCACTTTCAAGACATCGCTCATACGTTCCTCAGGGTCACTTCCTACCCTCGCCTCACTTCGTCGGACCCGCCAGGAAGGGCCCCTGAGCCATGCCCCCCAGACGCATCGCCGTACTCGCCGACTCGGACACCCGCTGGAAGTGGGGCGCGTCCGTGGCACAGCAGATCGCTCCCGGGCACGCCCTCGACGCGTACTTCCTGCGCGGCCGGTCGACCCCCACCGAGCGGCAGCTCGCCGAGATCGGCATCGAACCCGACAGCCGGCGCGAACTCCCCGCCGCCGAACTGGTCGACGACGCGGAACTGGCCGACGCGGACATCGTCGTCATGGCCGTCTCCGGCGGCACGGTCCTCGCCCTCACCCACAGCCTCGGCCTCGCCTGGGCGGGCCGCGAACACCGGCCCGTCATCGTCACCGGATACGTCGGCGTCGTCTACGAGAAGATGATCGACGGACTGCTCACCCGCGGCGGCACCGACATCGTCCTCGCCAACTCCGCCTACGACGCACGCCGGTTCGGCGCCGTGTTCGCGAGCGTCGGGGTCGACCCGGACTCGGTCGTGGAGTGCGCGCTGCCCTTCCTCGGCGGCGAGCCCTACCGGCCGTCCACCGAGCGGCCGTTCACCCTCACCTTCGCCGTCCAGCCCTCCGTCCCCAAGAGCAAGCAGGACCGCCTACGGCTGTTGGAGCGGGCCGCCGCGCACGCCCGGCGCCACCCCGACCGCCAGGTCCTCATGAAGCTGCGCAGCCTCCCCGGCGAACACACCACCCACGTCGAGGCCGACCCCTACCAGCTCCTCGTCCAGAACCTGGCCGAACCCGCCCCCGCCAACCTCCAGTTGGTCTACGGCAACATGGGCGAGGTCCTCGACCGCACCGACCTCCTGGTGACCGTCAGCTCCACCGCCGCGCTGGAGTCGATGCAGCGGGGCATCCCCACCGCGATCCTCACCGACTTCGGCGTCCGCGAGGCGCACGGCAACCACTACTTCATCCACTCCGGCTGCCTGGCCTCCTGGGACGAACTCGACGCCGGCGCCCTCCCGTTGCCCGACCCCGCCTGGGCCGACGCACAGGGCATCGGCAAGAGCGACCCCTACGCCGCCGCCCGCGCCCGCGTGGCCGCGCTGCGCGCCGCGGGACCGCTGCCGACGCTGCGCCCCTACTACACGCCGGAGCGCGCCGGCATCTACCTGGGCGGCCTCCTGGCCCGCAACGGCTTCGACGAGAAGGGCCGCCCGCTGAACACCCCGCTGGGCGCGGGCGGTTCGGGCCGGGTGAAGAGGGCCGTACGAGGAGCGGCCAGGCGCGGCGCCAAGGCCGTGTACCAGGTGGGGTATCAGCGGGTGGCGCCGACTCTGCGCAAGTGGGGGGCTGTCTGAGACCTACGACGCCTGGTCCGGCTCAGGACCGGTCCTCGGCGCCCGCCTGCGGCGACCAGGGCCGCCCCTCCATCAGGTTGCCGAGGCCCGCCCACGCGAAGTTCATCAGGGTCGCCGCCGTCTGCCTGGCGGTGACGCCCGGGGTCGCGTTGGACCAGGCGGCGAGGGACTCGGCGGCACCGACCAACGCCTCGGCGAGACCGGCCACCTCGCGCTCGGCGAGGTCGGGGTCGCGGTGCGCCTCGCGGGCGGTGACCGCGATCAACTCGGTGACGAACGCCACGAGTTCGGCGCGCAGCGCGGCCACCTCGGCCGCGAAGGGCTCGCCGTGGGTGCGGGCCTGGAGATGCAGGACGGACCAGCCGTCCGGATGCCGGGCGGTGTGCGTGAAGAACGCCCGCAGTCCGTCCCAGAGTTGGCGGTCGGCGGGCGAGCGGGTGTCGACTCCGGCCCGCACCGCCTCGGTGAGCGCCTGGCCCTCGCGCCGGATGCACGCGGTGAACAGGTCTTCCTTCGAGTTCAGATAGAGATACACCAACGGCTTTGACACGCCCGCGAGTTCGGCTATCTCGTCCATCGACGCGGCCATGTAGCCGCGCTGTCCGAAGGTCCGCACGGCGGCGTCGAGCATCTGCTGCTCACGGACCGCACGCGGCATCCGCTTGGTCTTCACGGCACCCATGGGGGCAAGGGTAGTTCGACCCCGGGTGTCAGGAAGTCTGCCCCTGCGGGTGGGACGTCGGCTGGGCGGCGTCGACCGCCTCGTCCTCCTGGTTGCGGCTGGCGTCCAGGTTCGCCTTCATCCGGTCGACCCGCTCGACGATCTGCACCGAGGCCCGGTCCCGCACCCCGCGCAGCACCACGAAGCTGATCGGCGCCGAGATCACCAGCGCCAGCAGCACGATCCACATGCCGTTGGACTCGCCGAAGCCGCGAGGGAAGACGCCGAGGTAGACGAGGCCCCAGACGACTCCGAGGCAGCCCGCGAAGACCCCGAGGCGCATCAGTGTGTAGCGGAACATCTCAATCCACTCTTCCGTAACCGTGACGAACAGGCCCAACCAGTGAAGCACGCGCCCCCACCGATCTTCGGGCGGGGTGCACGGCTCACAGCAGCGGCAGCAGCATGAAGATGTCGTCCCGGTCCTCCCCCGGGGCGACGCGGATCGCGCCGGGCACCCGGCCGACCTCCTTGTAGCCGCAGGAGCCGTAGAACCGCTCCAGGCCGTGCCCGCCCCGGCAGGTGAGGCGGATCGCCTCGATGCCGTCGAGACCGCGGGCGGCCGTCTCGGCGGCGGCCAGCAGATCCCGCCCATAACCCTTGCCCTGGTGGCGGGGGTGGACCATCACCGTGTAGAGCCACAGCCAGTGCAGCATCAGGCGGTGCGTGTTGAACGCGAGGAACACGGTCGCGGCGACCGTGCCCGTCCCGTCCCGGCCGACCAGCAGCCGGGTGCGGCCCTCCGCCATGGAGACGAAGTGCTTGATCAGCTCGGGCCGTATCTCGTCCACCGTGACCGGCGCGACGAAGCCGACCGAGCCGCCCGCGTTGGAGACGTCCGCCCAGAGGGTGAGGACCTCCTCGCGCAGGGCAGGGGTTATCGCGGGGTCCAGTTCAAAAGTCAGCGTCATGTCGGAAAACCGTGTTCACACTCGCATCGGCTGCGGGGACTCGCGCCGCGCCGGGTCCGGGCCGTCGTACTCGCGGATGATCTCGTACCGCGTGTTCCGCTCGACCGGCTGGAAACCGGCGTCGCGGATCAGGTCGAGGAGGTCGTCGCGGGTGAGCTTGTTCGGGGTGCCGTAGTTGTCGGCGTCGTGCGTGATCTTGTACTCGACGACCGAGCCGTCCATGTCGTCCGCGCCGTGCTGGAGGGCGAGCTGCGCGGTCTGGACGCCGTGCATGACCCAGAAGACCTTGACGTGCGGGACGTTGTCGAAGAGGAGCCGCGAGACCGCGAAGGTCTTGAGGGCCTCCGCGCCGGTCGCCATCTGCGTGCGCGCCTGGAGGCGGTTGCGGACCTTGCCGTCCTTCATGTCCACGAAGTCGTGCTGGTAGCGCAGCGGGATGAAGACCTGGAAACCGCCGGTCTCGTCCTGGAGTTCACGCAGCCGCAGCACGTGGTCCACGCGGTGACGCGGCTCCTCGATGTGGCCGTACAGCATGGTGCACGGGGTCTTGAGCCCCTTCTCGTGCGCCAGCCGGTGGATCCGCGACCAGTCCTCCCAGTGCGTGCGGTGGTCCACGATGTGCTGGCGGACCTCCCAGTCGAAGATCTCCGCGCCGCCGCCGGTGAGGGATTCGAGGCCGGCGTCGATCAGCTCGTCGAGGATCTCGGAGGCGGAGAGCCCCGAGATCGTCTCGAAGTGGTGGATCTCCGTCGCCGTGAACGCCTTCAGCGAGACGTTCGGGAGGGCCTTCTTCAGCTCGCTCAGGGAGCGCGGGTAGTAGCGCCAGGGGAGGTTCGGGTGCAGGCCGTTGACGATGTGCAGCTCGGTGAGGTTCTCGCCCTCCATCGCCTTCGCGAGGCGGACGGCCTCCTCGATGCGCATCGTGTACGCGTCCTTCTCGCCCGGCTTGCGCTGGAACGAGCAGTAGGCGCAGGACGCCGTGCACACGTTCGTCATGTTGAGGTGGCGGTTGACGTTGAAGTGGACGACATCGCCGTTCTTCCGCGTCCGCACCTCGTGCGCCAGCCCGCCCAGCCAGGCCAGGTCGTCCGACTCGTACAGCGCGACGCCGTCCTCGCGGGACAGCCGCTCACCGGAGCGGACCTTCTGCTCCAGCTCACGCTTGAGCCCGACATCCATGCCCTTACCTCTTCCTGAGACAGCTTGCTAAACGGTACGCCTACGACTCTTCCGGCAGCTCCCCGACCCGGTTCTCCCACTTCGTGGAGAGCACGATCGTGGTACGGGTCCTGGAGACGCCCTTCGTGCCGCTGAGCCGCCGGATGGTCTTCTCCAGGCCGTCCACGTCCGGTGCCCGCACCTTGAGCATGAACGAGTCCTCGCCCGCGATGAACCAGCAGTCCTCGATCTCGCTGAGGTCCTTCAGCCGGGCCGCCACGTCCTCGTGGTCGGCGGCGTCCGAGAGGGAGATGCCGATCAGGGCGATCACGCCGAGGCCGAGCGAGGCCGAGTCGACGGTCGCGCGGTAGCCGGTGATGACACCGGCCGCCTCCAGCCGGTTGATGCGGTCGGTGACGCTGGGTCCCGACAGGCCGACGAGGCGCCCCAGCTCCGCGTAGGAGGCCCGGCCGTTCTCTCTCAGGGCCTGGATGAGCTGCCTGTCCACCGCGTCCATGCGATCGATTGCCTTCCGGTGATGAGGATGAATTCGTGGGTGCCGTACGTCAGTTGTCGGTGGTGCGGGCACCCCCGAGGTCGCCCTTCCACCGGCGGTACAGATCGTGCTCGACGCCCGCCGCGTCCAGGACCCGCCCGGCGACGAAGTCCACCAGGTCCTGGATGTGGGTGGCGCCGGCGTAGAAACCGGGCGAGGCCGGCACCACGGCCGCGCCCAGGTCGTCCAGGGTCACCAGGTGCCGCAGCGTCTGCCCGTTCAACGGCGTCTCGCGTACGGACACCACCAGCCTGCGCCGCTCCTTGAGGGTCACGCTCGCCGCCCGCTGCAGCAGGTCCTTGCTCAGCCCGAGGGCGACCCCGGCGACACAGGCGGTCGACGCGGGCACGATCAGCATGCCCTTCGCGGGGTACGACCCGGAGGACGGCCCCGCCGCGAGGTCGCCCGCGCTCCAGTGCCGTACGGCGGCGATGTCGGGCTGGAAGGTACCGGGCTTGCCGTCGGCGCCGCGGGCCAGCCATTCGCGCAGGTCGTCCTGCCAGTGCGCGTCCCTGAAGGAGATCCCCGTCTCGTCGAGGAGGGTGAGCCGGGACGCCCGGGACACGACGAGGTCGACACTCTCGCCCGCGTCGAGCAGCCCGCGCAGCACCGCAGCCGCGTATGGGGTGCCGGAAGCGCCGGACACCCCTACGATCCAAGGCGTACGCGGCGTCTCTCCTGGCTTGACTGGGTTCACGAGACCGAGCCTAGCTGGCGTCGCGGAGCGGGAACCGGCCAAGGGGGCCGGGGCGTTCTTCTGTGGGGACGAGTGGACCGTGGGGGGTGCCATGTCCGGTACGGAGTTGGAGTGGTCGCGGGGCGACCGCGCGAAGGCCGCGGCCAAGCTGATGGTGGGCTGGGTCGCGCTGTTGTGGCTGCTCGAAGTGGTGGACGTGGCGTCCGGCCACGCGCTCGACAGCCTCGGGATCGTGCCGCGCGAGCCGTCCCAGCTGATCGACATCGTCCCGGCCGCCTTCATCCACTTCGGCTTCGCCCATGTGGCGGCGAACAGTGTGCCGCTGCTGGTGTTCGGCTTCCTCGCCGCGCTGGGCGGCATCCGGCGGTTCGCCGCGGTCTGCGCGCTGATCATCGTCGCGGACGGCCTGGGCGTCTGGCTCATATCCCCGGCCCACACCAACACGGCGGGCGCCTCCGGCCTGATCTTCGGCCTCTTCGGCTTCCTGCTGATCACCGGCTTCGTCGAGCGCCGCCCGCTGGGCATCGCCGTCGGCCTGCTCATCGGCGCGGTCTGGGGCACCTCGATCCTGCTCGGCCTCGCACCCACCCAGTCGGGGGTGAGCTGGCAGGCACACCTGATCGGACTGGCGGCGGGGGTGACGGCGGCGTTCGCGTTCCGGCCGACACCGCGGCCCGCCGCGCTTACACCGTGAGCCCGCGCACCAGAAGATCCAGCAGCGCGCACACGAACAGGGCAATCCCGATGAACCCGTTGACGCTGAAGAACGCCCGGTTGAGCCGGGACAGGTCATGGGGTCGCACGATCGAGTGCTCGTACACGAACGCGCCCGCGACGATCAGCAGGCCGAACCAGAAGAAGGCACCCGCGCCGGTCGCCGCGCCGTACCAGACGAGGAGGACCGTAGTGATGGTGTGGCAGACGCGCGCGCCCCAGATGGACGCCGGGATGCCGAAGCGGGCCGGGACCGACATGACGCCGATCTCGCGGTCGGTCTCGATGTCCTGGCAGGCGTAGATCAGGTCGAAGCCGCCGATCCAGATGCCGACGGCGAGACCGAGGATCACCGCGTCCCAGGACCACTCGCCGGTGATCGCCAGCCAGCCGCCGACCGGGCCCATCGCCTGGGCGAGACCGAGGATGGCCTGCGGGAAGTTCGTGAACCGCTTGCCGTACGGGTAGACCACCATCGGGATCACCGCGATGGGCGCCAGCGCCAGACAGAGGGGGTTCAGCAGGGCCGCCGAACCCAGGAACACGACCAGTGCGACCAGCGCGCCCGTCCACGCGTGCTTCACCGTCATCGCGCCGGTGACCAGCTCACGGTGTGCCGTACGCGGGTTACGGGCGTCGATCTCCCGGTCGATGATCCGGTTCACCGCCATCGCGAACGTGCGCAGCCCCACCATGCAGATGGTGACCAGCAGCAGCCGCCCCCAGTGGATGTTCTCGTCCCACTGGAACATCGCGGTCAGCGCGGCGATGTAGGCGAAGGGCAGGGCGAAGACGGAGTGCTCGATCATGACGAGGCGTAGGAACGCCTTGGTGCGCCCCGGCTGCGGGATCGCGGCTGATGCGCTGCTCACGAAAGTCCGTACTCCTTCCACCGGCGGTCGACCTTCGCCGCCGTCTCCGGGTCGGACAGCACCATCTCGGGCCAGCCGCCGTCCCGCGTGTAGCCCTCCTCGGGCCACTTCCTCGTCGCGTCGATCCCCGCCTTGCCGCCCCAGAACTGCTGGTAGGAGGCATGGTCGAGATGATCGACAGGTCCTTCCACGACCGAGAGGTCCCGGGCGTAGTCCGTGTTGCCCAGCGCCCGCCACGCGACCTCGTGCAGATCATGGACATCGCAATCAGCGTCGACGACCACGATCAGCTTGGTCAGGGACATCATGTGCGCACCCCAGACCGCGTGCATCACCTTCTGGGCGTGCTTCGGGTACTTCTTGTCGATGGAGACGATCGCGCAGTTGTGGAATCCGCCCGCTTCGGGCAGGTGGTAGTCCACGATGTCCGGCACGATGATCTTCAGCAGGGGGAGAAAAAAGCGCTCCGTGGCGCGCCCCAGCGGTCCGTCCTCCGTCGGAGGCCGGCCTACGACGATCGACTGAAGCAACGGCCGCTTCCGCATCGTCACGCAGTCGATGGTCAGCGCCGGGAACGGCTCCTGGGGCGTATAGAACCCGGTGTGGTCGCCGAACGGCCCCTCCGGCAGCATCTCGCCGGGCTCAAGCCACCCCTCGATGACGACCTCGGCCTGCGCCGGCACCTGCAACGGCACGGTCTTGCAGTCGACCATCTCGATCCGCTTGCCCGCGATGAACCCGGCGAACAGGTACTCGTCGATGTCACCGGGAAGCGGCGCGGTGGAGGCGTAGGTCACGGCGGGCGGACACCCGAAGGCGATGGCGACCGGCAACCGCTCGCCCCTCCTCGCCGCGACCTGGTAGTGGTTCCGGCTGTCCTTGTGGATCTGCCAGTGCATGCCGATGGTGCGCTTGTCGTGCCGCTGCAGCCGGTAGAGCCCGAGATTGCGGATCCCGCTCTCCGGGCCCTTGGTGTGCGTGAGCCCGAGATTGAAGAAGGACCCGCCGTCCTGAGGCCAGGTGAAGAGGGCGGGCAGCGCGTCGAGATCGACGTCGTCCCCTTGGAGGACGACCTCCTGAACGGGCGCGTCCTTGACCTTCTTCGGCGGCACGTGCGTCATCGCGCCGAGCTTCCCGAAGGCGTCGCGCACCCCCACGAACCCCTGCGGCAGCTCGGGCCGCAGCAGCCCGCCGATCTTCTCGGAGATGTCGCCGTACGACTTCAGCCCCAGCGCTTTCAGCAGCCGCCGGTCGGTCCCGAAGACGTTCATGGCGAGGGGCATCGAGGACCCCTTCACCTTCTCGAAGAGGAGAGCGGGTCCACCGGCCTTCTGGACCCGGTCGACGATCTCCCCGACCTCCAGATACGGGTCCACCTCGGCCTTGATGCGCTTGAGGTCTCCCTCGCGCTCCAGTGCCCTGAGCAGGGAGCGAAGATCGTCGTAAGCCATGTGTCCAAGTATCGGGCACCCGCTAACCTGGCCCCGTCACCGGGGCCGTCCCACCACTCAGGAGAATCTCGCCGCCATGCTCAGGTATCTGCCCTTCCTGCTGGTCCTGGCCCTGTGGATCTACGCCTTCGTGGACTGCCTGAACACGCCCGAGGAGGATGTGCGGGGCATGCCGAAGCTGGCGTGGGTGTTCGTCATCCTGCTCTTCGGCGAGGTCCTGGTCGGCCCGGTCGCCTGGCTGATCGCGGGCCGGGCGCGGCGCACCCCGGACGGGGCGTCGGCGGCGCAGGGCCGGTGGGTCGCGCCGGACGACAACCCCGAGTTCCTGAAGTCCCTGAGCAAGGACGATCCCAAGCCGGACCCGAAGACCGAGTAGTACGTGCAGGTTGTACGCCGGTGAGCGGCCCGGTACGGACATTGCGCCTCTGGGCCCGGACCGGCAGGAACCGGACACTTACCTCGCATGACGACTGCTCCCGCCGACTCAACCGGCATCCTCGCCCCCGAATACGGTGACAAGGTCATCGCCGTCGAGACGGCCGGTGCCGAGCCCATCCCCGACGCCGAACGCCACGGCAGCCCGCTCCAGCTGCTCTGGACCTGGGCCTCCCCGAACATCGAGTTCGCGACCGTCTACATCGGCGTGATCTCGGTCCTCTTCTTCGGCCTGAGCTTCTGGCAGGCGACCGCCGCGATCGTCCTGGGCACCGGCCTCGGCGCGATCACACAGGGCTTCCTCTCCCTGGACGGCCCGCGCTTCGGCGTCCCGCAGATGGTGATCGGCCGCTTCTCCTTCGGCTTCCGCGGCAACATCCTCCCGTCGGCGGCCAACGGCCTTGTGGCGGGCGTCGGTTGGTTCGCGGTGAACAGCGTGAGCGCGGCGTTCGCACTGAACACACTGACGGGTCTACGCCCCCTCCCGTCGCTGTTGCTGGTGGTCGTGGCCGAAATCCTCATCGGCTTCATCGGCCACAACTTCGTGCACACCTTCGAGAAGTACGCGTTCCCGGCGCTCGCGGTGATCTTCCTGCTGGCCGGCGTGTGGACCTTCAAGGACGCGCATCTCGGCGGAAGCGGCACGGGCGGCGGCGTAGGAGGCTTCCTTCTGGCCTTCAGCGCGGCCTGGGGCTATGCGGCGGGCTGGAACCCGTACGCGACGGACTACTCGCGCTATCTCCCGCGCACGGCGAACAAGTTCAAGACCATCCTGTACCCGGCGGTCGGCCTGTTCGTGTCGGTCACGCTCGTCGCCGTCATGGGCGCGGCCTCGGCAACCCTCGTCGCCCCCAAGGACGCCACCCCGACGGCCGCCTTCACCGGCCATCTCCCCGGCTGGCTGGGCGACTTGGTGTTGATCGCGATCATCCTCGGCGCGGTCTCGGCGAACGCCCTCAACGTCTACTCCGGCGCGATCTCCCTCACCGCGCTGGGCCTGAAGCTCCCCGCGTGGCTGAACCGCAGTGTCCTGGTGGTGGTCTCGGGCGTGGCCGGTACGGCGGCGGCGTGGGCGTCACTGTCCGACGCGGGCTCGGCGTACGAGGCGTTCCTGCTGGTCATCGCGTACTGGGTGGCACCCTGGCTGGGCGTGGTCCTGGTGGAGCGCTGGTTCCAGTCCCGCACCCCCACCGAGGAACTGGCCCCCCGCCTGACCGATCCCGCCTTCACCAACTGGCCCGGCCTGGCAGCCCTGTTGACCGGCATCGCGGTCTCGGTCCCGCTCTTCTCCAACCAGGAGGACTACGTCGGCTACGTCCCGAAGCACTGGCCGTCCTTCGGCGACAGCACACCGATCGTGGGGTTCGTGCTGAGCGCGGTGCTGTATGCGGTGCTGCGGTCGGTTCCGGGACTGAAGGGCCGGGTTCAGCCTCAACCGGCCAGGGCCGACGCCTGATCCACGTACTCGACCTTGATGTACGGGGCGTTCTCCGCCCCGTACGCCTTCTTGATGATCGGCTCGGCCTTGTCGGCCTTCAGCGCCGCGCCGCAGACGGCGGCGTCGAAACGGGCGGAGGGGATGCGCCAGACGTCGAGAGTCTGCGTCTCGTTGTTCACGGACATGCCGGTGTAGACGGCCGCGTAGCCGCCCGCCGCCAGCTTGTCGATGTGATCGGCGACGCGGTACATGGGGCTGTTGTCGTCGAGGGTGGGGAGGCCGCCGACGGGTCGGGGGCCGACGCATGTCCGGCGGGGACCGGGGCTGAGGCTGGGCCCGGTCTCGGACTTCGGCCGGGCGCCGGTCACCGAGTCGGACCGGGAATCGGGGCCGGAGGCGGAGGCGGCGCCCAGATTCGTCAGCCCGCGCAGAGTCAGTGCCACGACGACGGCCACGACGACGACCGTGACAGCGACGAAGGCCCACAGGTACTTCCTCATGCCCCCTCCTCCGGTTCACCCGGCACTGTGACGCCGACGGGCGGCGGACGCGTTCAGTCCGCGCGCAGCACGAGGTCCAGCAGCCCCGGGAACCGGCCCTCGAACTCGTCCTTCCGTAGCCGGTTGACCCGCTTGGGCCCTTCGTCACGCTGCTCCACGAGGCCCGCGTCGCGCAGCGCCGCGAAGTGATGGCTGAGCGCGGCCTTGCCGACGGGAACATCGAAGCTCCCGCAACTGCGCGACCACTCGGCCGACCTCGCCAACTCCCTTACGAGGGTGAGGCGTACGGGGTCGGCGAGCGCGGCGAGCGCAGTCTGTACGGGGACGTCGTCGGGGTGGGTGTGTTCGGGGGCGGCCCGGTGACTTCCGGTGCTGCCGTCTCGCTGCGCCATGCCCGCCTCCCGCTCCCGCTTGCCGAGTGTTCGATGAAAACCATACACTCGCGAGTGTTCGCTTTTCATTGAACAGTCGAGCGGGGAGTCCGGCATGCGCGCGGTCGAGATCCAGGAGTACGGCGGTCCCGAGGTCCTGAAGGTCATGGAGACGGAGGTACCGCGCCCCGGCCCCGGCCAGGTGAGCGTCGACGTGGCGTACACCGGGGTGAACTTCGCCGACCTCAAGGCGCGGGGTGAGGGATACCGGGTGCCGAGTCTCCCCTTCGTACCGGGACTTGAGGTCTCGGGCCGCATACGGCAGATCGGCGCCGGCGTCGAGGGCCTCACTGTGGGCCAGGAGGTGGCGGCCCTGACGGCGGGCGGCGCGTACGCGGAGGTGGTCGTAACCGACGCGGTGACAACCTTCCCCCTCCCCGAGGACATGGACCTCCGCACGGCCGCCACCCTCCCCACCGTCCTCCCGACCGCCTACGCCCTCGTCCACACCGTCGGCCGCCTCCAGCCCGGCGAGACACTGCTCGTGCAGGGCGCGGCGGGCGGAATCGGCACGGTGGTGGGGCAGTTGACGCGGGCGGCGGGCGCCGGGACGGTGTACGGGGTCGTATCGAGCGCGGCGAAGGCGGAGTTCGCGCGGGGGTACGGCTACGACGAGGTGTTCGTGAGCGAGTTCGAGGCACCGGTACGGGCGGCGACGTCCGGGCGCGGGGTCGACCTGGCCCTGGACCCGGTGGGCGGCGACACCCTCCGCGCCGGCCTGGCCTCCCTCGCGACCTACGGCCGCCTGGTCTCCTTCGGCAACGCGAGCTCGGCGCCACCGTGGCAGGTGGGCCAGCCCGACCTGTACCCCGGCGCCCTCTCCGTCTCCGGCTTCTCGATCCTGACCCTGGCCCAGACCGACCCCGCAGCCCTAAGAGCCCTGACAGAGCGGGCGTTCGCCACGGTGGCCGACGGCACGGTATCCCTACCGGTGACAGCGGAGTTCGGGTTGTCGGAGGCGGCGGAGGCACACCGGCTGATGGGGGCGCGGACGAGCACCGGCAAGTTGTTGTTGCGGGTGGGCGACGGCCTGGCCGGCGCAGAATCCAGCGCTGGGAGGTCCACCCGGGCACACAGTTGACGGCTCGCATTCGCTCGACACGATGTTGTCGGCGCCCGCGCTCGGACACGCGCCGGGTTGTCCGAACACTCCCAGAGGGCCGGACTGCCGCGGTCGCTCATCACCGGGCACCGGCCGTCCCAGGCGTTCGCCAACTGGCCGAAACCACCCATGCTTACGGGCACTCTCGTCGAGACGGGCGGTGTGCTGCGGGCCTCGCCCTACGGAACGCCTCATCGGCCGCTGCCGCCCTGCGGCGCCGGGGCGGCTGTGTCAGCGGCCGTCCTGTGGCCGCGACCTCCGTGCCGTCAGGAACACCAGCGCGCCGCCCGCGACCAGCAGGACGGCGGTGCCCGCCCGCAGCAGGACTCCGTCCCGACCGCAGGGAGCGCCCTTTACTCGGTCCGCGGAAGCCCGACACTGACAAAGAAGCGAGTGGCCAACCAGCACCATCCCAGCCACCCCTCACCGAACCCACGCCCGTCTGTATCCCCCGAAACAGACGGACGCAGGCCCGGCAACACTCCCAAGTCTGGATCGACCCATGACCACACCGAAAGAGGGTTCCAGAAATCTGCTCTAGAAATTCACTCTAGAACCGACCCCCAATACGCTGTCCCGCATGAGCCCCAAGCAACACCGTGGCGAGGTCACCGCAGACCTGCTCCTCGACGCCGCGCTGCACGTCTTCGCGGAACAGGGTGAACAGGGCCTCACCGTCAACGCCGTGACCAAGGCCAGTGGTGTCAGCCTCGGCAGCCTGTATCACCACTTCGGCAGTCTCGACGGGCTCTACGACGCCCTGACGCAACGCTGGTTGAGCCGGCTGCTGGGCGAGTTGGTCACCGCGCTGCAGGCGACCCGTACCGCCCGCACCGGCATCCGCGCGATCATACGGACGTATCTGAGCTTCGTCCGTGAACACCGGGACGCCGCCCTGCTGTTGCACTCCGCCAGAACCGACCAACGCAACATGACCCAGGCCAGAGAACTGCGTGACTCCCAGGAGGCAAGGTTGTCGGTGTTCGCACGCTGGATCCAAGTCCATGTGGATTCAGGGGAGTTGGCGCCGCTTCCCCCAGCTCTCATCGAGTCACTCGTGCTGGGCCCGCTGATCGGCGTGATCCGCCGCTGGCTCTCCGACATCGATGTTGACGACGACGCACTCGACCTCGACCTGGCCGCACGCGTACTGCCGGAACGGATCTGGCGCTCCGTCGCCGCCGACCCGCCCTCGACTTCCGCACCTTCTACGCCACCCAGAGCACGTACTCCGACCCCGGCGCCCTCGCCTCCCGCTACACCGGCCTCCCCCGCGACCCCGCCCGACTCGCCCGTATCACCCGCGACTTGATCGTCCACCGCCTGGAAGCCGGCTTCTACGACCACGTCCACCCCACCGACCGTCTGCACAACGACGCCGAGACCCGCTACATCGACGACATCCTCCGCATCCTCGTCGACCGGAACGACGCCACGCTCACCCGACGACGCGACGTCGGCGACCGGTTCGTCGGGACCTGCCGGGACTTCTCGTTGCTGCACTGCTCGTTCCTGCGCCACCTGGGCATCCCGGCCCGCACCCGCTCGGGCTTCGCCGACTACTTCAGCGAGAACAGTTCCGACCGCTTCCACAGCGATCACGTCGTCACCGAGTACTGGCACGACGACCGCGGCTGGCTCCTCGCCGACTCCCAGCTCACCGACCCCGTCATCGCGGACCACTGGAACATCGACTTCGACCCGATGGACGTACCCCGCGACCGTTTCCTCGTCGCGGGCGAGGCCTGGCAGGCCATCCGAGCAGGTGCCGCAGATCCGGCGGCCTTCGGACTGCACCCGCCGGAGGAAGGGCCGTTCTCGGGCGAGCGGTTCGTCGCCGGCAACATCCGCCTCGACCTCGCCGCCCTCAACAAGTTCGAGACCCTGCTCTGGGATGTGTGGAGCGAGGACGAGGGCAAGCCCGGGGAGCCGTTGCCGGAGTCCTCACGCCTCTTCTACGACCGTGTCGCCCCGGTCGTCAGCGGCAAGGTCTCCTTCGACGCCGTACGGAAGCTGTTCGCCGAGGACGACATCCTGCGCACCCCGCCGACGGTGACCTGCTACGCCCCCTTCAACGGCCCCAGCCAAGTCACCCTGCGCCACTAAGCCACGGTCCGCAGCCCACGTACCTGAGCCGCCCCCATCCCCCGCACCACCCGATGCGCGCACACCGCCGCCAGCAACTCCCCCAGCAGATCGGGGTCGTCGATCTCCAGGCCGAGCAACGACTCGATGCGTTCCAGGCGTTGGTAGAGCGACTGGCGGCCGATGTGCAGCAGGGCCGCTGTCCGGGTGGGCGAGCAGCCGTGCCGTAGATGGACCTCCAACGTGCGTACCAGGTCGCTGGGATGGGCCGCCTCCCACGCCAGCAGCGGGCCCAGCGCATGCTGTACCAGCCGCGCCAGCCGGTCCCGGTTCGCGTCGACGCCGCCCCGGGTCAGCTCCCGTTCCAGTGCCAGCGCCCGTGCCGAGGTCACCAACGGGCCTTCGGGCGCGGCGGGTTCGGCGGCCGGGACCGTCAGGGCGAGTTCCAGTGTCGTACGGGCCGCCCGCAGGGTGTCGCTCCAGCGCAGCCAGCCGCTGCCGGCGTCGACCACGTGCCCGACCGCGACGGTCAGCCCGGGATCGGCGGCCGTACGGAAGGCCTCCTGGACAGCGCGTATCGGGTCGCCCGAGACGGAGCCGGAGCCGGACAGGGCCAGCAGCGCCAGTACGTCTCCCGGGAACGCCGCCCGCAGCACGCTCGCCCCGCCCAGCACCCGTACCGCCCGGTCGACGGCGCTCACCTCGCGCGCGCCGTGCACCGAGACCCCGATCAGGCGGGCGCCGGGGCCGGGGTGGAAGCCGGCGAGTGCGGACCGTGCCTCGACCTCCGGCTGGTTCAGCGCGGCGCGGTCCGCGAGGTCCGCCAGCAGGGCGGCGGTGTGGTCGTCGCCCCACGGTCGTACGACGGAGTGGCCGGACAGGCCGCGGGTGACGATCGCCCGGTTGGCGGCCTCGGTGATCCGTACGAAGGGGACGACCCGGTGGAGGGCCAGCAGGGGCAGGCCCAGGCGGCGGGCCTCGTCCGTGACCTCCGGCGGCATCGTGGGCAGGGAGCGGCCGATCTCCACCGCCAGGCCGGACGCGCCCCGCGCAGCGAGTTCGCGGACGTAGCGGCGGCGGATCTCGGCTGCGGTGTCGGTGAGGCCGAAGCCGTTGGTGAGGAGGAGTTCGCCGCCGTCGAGGAAGTTCGCGCCCTCGTAGACCTCGCTGGAGTGGACCCAGCGCACGGGGCGGTCGAGGGCGGCCTCTCCGGCGAGGAGTTCGGGCTCGGAGGCGCGGACCGGGTCGAGGGCCAGGAACTCACGGAGGGTGAGTGCGGGCACGGGAACCTCCAGAGGCGCGGACAGTTCGTCCGGGTACGGGTTGCGGGGAGAGTACTTTCCGCACGTTGCCCTCGTGTTTCGGCCACTGGAGAGTGAGCACATGAAGCCTTTGGATCAGGCACGGGCGAGCGCCTGGCTCGCCACCGCCGTCGAGGAGGCCCGCGCCGGGCTCGGCGAGGGCGGCATCCCGATCGGTGCCGCGCTCTACGGCGCCGACGGCACCCTGCTGGGGCGCGGCCACAACCGGCGCGTCCAGGACGGCGACCCCTCGATGCACGCGGAGACGGCCGCCTTCCGGGCGGCGGGGCGGCAGCGGTCGTACAGCGGTACGACGATGGTGACGACCCTCTCCCCGTGCTGGTACTGCAGCGGGCTGGTGCGGCAGTTCGGTATTTCGCGGGTCGTGGTCGGTGAGGCCGCCACCTTCCACGGCGGGCACGACTGGCTCGCCGAGCACGGTGTGGAGATCGTCCTGCTCGACGATGCCGAGTGCACCCGGCTGATGCGTGACTTCATCAAGAACAACCCGGCTCTCTGGAACGAGGACATCGGTGACTGAGCCCCAGACCCCACCACGCATTCCGACGATCGATCTGCGTCCCTGGATCGACGGGGACGAGGAGGTCCGCAAGGACATCGCCCGTACCGTCGACAGCGCCCTGCAGACGGCCGGGTTCCTGCTGGTCACCGGGCATGGTGTCGATCCGGCGCTGCGGTCGCGGATCCGGGAGGCCGCGCGCGCCTTCTTCGCGCTGCCGGCAAACCTCAAAGAGCCGTACTCCGCGAAGGTCGGCGGGCGCGGGTGGCTCGGGCCCGGCGCCGAGGCCAACGGGTACTCGGAGGGGACCGAGACGCCGCCGGATCTGAAGGAGTCGCTGACCTTCGCCACGCACCGGCCGTTCGAGGACCCGGTGATCAACGCCGAATGGTACGCGCCGAATGTGTGGCCGACGGAGATCCCCGGGCTCCAGGAGCTCTGCGAGGAGTACCTCGACCGGATGGGCGAGCTGGAGAAGCAGCTGCTGTCGCTGCTCGGGGAGGCGCTCGGGCTCGAACCCGACTTCTTCTCGCGGCACATGGACCATCCGACGTACGGGTTCAACATCAACTGGTATCCGGGGGTGGAGGTCGTCGGGGAGCCGGAGCCGGGGCAGTTCCGGATCGGGCCGCACACCGACTTCGGGACGGTGACGATCCTCGACCGGCAGGCCGGGAAGGGGGGACTTCAGGTCTTCACCGACGAGGGCGGGTGGGAGGACGCGCCATTCGACGCGGAGGCGTTCACCATCAACATCGGTGATCTGATGGCTCGTTGGACCGGTGACCGGTGGCGTTCGGGGCGGCACCGGGTGCTGCCGCCGCCCGCCGACGCGCCCGCCGAGGAGCTGATGTCGCTGGTGTACTTCGGCGAGTGCACCCCGGGCACGCTCGTGGAGTCGGTGCCCGCGCCGGTCGGACGGGTGGCGTACGGGGCCGTCGACTCGCATGTCTATCTGCGAGAAAAGCTGGACTCGATCACCGTCGAATAGGCCCCTGTTCCGACATTTTCGTAACCCAACGGACACCACGTGACCTAGTCCGAACCAACTCCCCCTATTTACCCTGGTGTTGATAGACAGGTTCCGGTGTGCAGGGCGACCGCTCAGGGGGAGATGCGGTGGGTAGAGGGCTGCACGGCCGCGGGGCACTGTTCGAGGCACAGCCGCCCGGTCTCGCCTCGCGTCTGACCGGGCTGCGCCCTTACCAGCTGCTCACCTCGCCGTACGAACATCCGGAACCGCCCTTCGTGGTGCTCGCGGGCGCGCGCGGGCTCGGCAAGAGCACGGTGCTGGCCGAGTTGCGCACCGCGTACCGCGGGCACACGCCGGTCGCGCTGATCGACTGCGACGCCGACCGGCTGACCCGGCTGCCGGACGGCCGGCCCGCCGCGACCTGGTCCCCGGTGTGGCAGGCGCTGACCACGATCGCGGAGCAGCTCAGGGAGCCGGTGGTGCACGGCGCCGGCGCCATCGACTTCCCGCGCCTTGAGGCCGGGCTGCTCGCGGTGTGCGCCACCGGCTGGGACGCCCGGGACGAGGACAGTGCCCGTGCGGAGGCCCGGCGGATCCTGCTGCTGAGCGATCCGGCCCGGCGCTGGTCGGTGATCGCGCAGGGCTGGGCGACCAGGGTCGCCTCCCGGCTGATCGCCAATGTGTCGGGTACCGGTCCGGTCGGCCAGGCCTTCATCGAGGCGACCCTCGACACCCTCTTCGACCTGGTGTGGACGCCGAACGGGCTGCTGAAGGCGGGCGCCGACTGGTACCGCGACTATCCGGGCGCGAGCGGTGACCCCAAGCGCGGGCTGATCGAGATCGCCCGGGACTTCCGCGCCGACGGCACCTCCCGCACGGACGCCGAACGCTGGCTGCTGCGCGCGCTGCTGGCCGATCTGGGCGACACCTACCGGCGCCGGTGGGAGCGGATGCGGCGGGTCGGGCGGCCGGTCGTCCTGGTCGACAACGTGCAGTCGGGGCCGGGCCCGGGGCTGATGAAGGCCGTACTGAAGGAGCGTTCCGACGGCGTCGGCGACCAGGTGGCCTTCTTCGCCGCGCTGCGCGGCGACCGGCATCCCGATCTGCCGGACGCGGTGCGTCATCCGCTGCCGGAGGTGGGGCGGGCGAGCGGTTGGGTGCCGGGGGCTTCGCCGTCCTCGCGGGCCCTGCTGGTGACGCTGCCGCCGCTGACTCCGGAGGAGACCCGGCGGGTGATCGCGGACGTCTGCGCGACCGAGCAGATCCGGGTCGAGGTGCCGCCCCAACTGCCGTACGCCATCCACCGGTTGACGGCCGGCAGTCCGCTGGGGGCGGCGCTGCTCGGGGAGGCGGTACGGCAGACCCGGCCGGCCGGGGCCGTGAGTCCCGGGGAGCTGCTGACCGCCGGGCTGAAGCCGGAGGGTGACGTGACGAGTGATCCGCGGCCCGTGTACCGGGAGTTGCTGGACCGGCTGGTGGCGCCCGGGATCGCAGAGGAGCTGGCGGTGCTGGCCACCGCGCACGACGGGGACTCGGCGCGGGCGCTGGCCCAGGGGCGGCGGCTGCGGGACAGTTTCGGCGCGTCCGGGGTGAACCGGCTGCGCACGCAGCTCACTTCGGAGGGTCTGCCGCCGGCGGCGGGCTACTTCGTGGGCGATCCGTTCCTGCGCACCCTGCTCCTGCTGCGGCTGCATCTGGACGACGCGGACCACGGGCGCTGGCGGGCGGTGCACCGTTCGCTGCTCTCGCACTACGAGGGGCTGCCGGGCAGCCCGGACGCCCCGGCCCGCGCCCGTTACCGGCTGCATCACGAACTCGCGCTCGGCGACACGGCGGACGCGGTGGAGTATCTGCGGGACAACTTCCGCCTCATCCCGCCGCGGGCCTGGCTGGAGACGCTGCTGTTCGTGACCGCGGCGCCCTACTACCACGCGCACGATCCGCACGGCCGGGACATCGGCGCGGCCGGCGACCATCGCAAGGCCGTCGCGCTGGCCCGCACGGACGCCGAGGAGCGACCGCCGGACGGCGTGGACCCGGTTCTGCATCTGACGGTACGGCGGCTGCTGCACGCGGTGTGGCAGGTGACGGATCCGCTGGTGCTGCCGGACGGGGAGGTCGCGGACCGGATGCACTTCGATCTGGAGCAGCTGTCGACGGTCTGGCCGGCGGGCAGCGAACTGCTGTATCGGGCCGCGCAGCAGTGGCCGGAGAACGCGCTGGCGGGGCGTCCGCTGCGGGTGCCCGCGGGTGCGGACGGCGACAACGACGGAAGCGGGGGCCTGCGGTGAGGCGACGGCTGCGCGAGCTGTTCGAGGAGATCCGGACCATCCCGGTCTACCGGTACACGGCCCTGGTGGTGGCGGCCGTCCTGGTCGCCGGACTGGTCGTGCTGGTCCGTACGGCGCTGCACGAGGACCGGTCCTGCGCGGCCGGGGTGGCCCGTCCCGAGGAAAGCGACGAGTGTGTGGGGGTGTCGACGTCGGCGTTCGACTTCGGCCGGCGCCGGCTCGCCGACACGATCAGGGCGGTGGCCCGCGAGAACGGCACCCTGAAGGCGGGGACGTATGTCTCGGTCGCGCTCTTCGAGCCGTTCACCGCGACCGACACCGACACGATGAACGATGTGCTGCACGAGTTGCAGGGCGCGTACCTCGCGCAGTACGCGGCCAATCACGACGACAACGGCGAGACCCCGTACATCCGGCTGGTGCTCGCCAACCCCGGTGCCACGGGCGCCTATTGGGAGCGGGCGGTCGACCGGATAGCGGCGATGACGAAGTCGTCGGACCGGCTGCGGGCGGTCACCGGGATAGGGACGAGCACCGACAACAACAAGAAGGCCGTGGCGAAGCTGACCCGGCTCGGCGTCCCGGTGGTCGGCTCCTCCATCACCGCCGACGACCTCGCCAACGGGCAGCAGGGCAAGGACCCTTACCCCGGTCTTGCCCGGGTCTCCCCCACCAACACCGACGAGGCCCGCGCGCTGGCCTCGTTCGCCAAGGTGACGGCGGACCGGGCGCTGCTGGTCTACGACAAGCCGGGCGACCCGTACACGAAGACGCTGCAGCAGGCCTTCACCACGCTGCTGAAGGGATCGCCCTACGGTTCCTGGCCGTTCACGCCGCCCGCGGACCGCAGTCAGGAGGGCAGTACGCCCAACACGTTCCGGCAGATCACCGATCTCGTCTGTGACACGGACGCCAAGCTGGACACCGTGTTCTTCGCCGGGCGGCACACCCAACTGCGCCAGTTCATCAACGCGTTGGGCCGCCGCGGCTGCCAGTCACGGAAGTTCACGGTGCTCACCGGCGACGAGGGCTCCTACCTGACCGGCGACAGCCAACTCGACGCCAGTGCGCTCCAGCACGGTGTCTCGGTCCGCTACACCGCGCTCGCCCACCCGGACGCCTGGCTCAAGAACGCCCCGGCGACCGGGGGTTCGGCCCAGGACTCGGCAGAGCTCGACAGGCTCCTTGCCGCCGCCAAGGCCGCACCGGTCGGCCCGATCGGCACGGTCGCCCTCGCCGACGGGCAGTCGGTCATCGCCTACGACGCGATGCAGCTCGCCGTCCACGGCGTCCGCGAGGCCACCCCGGCCCAGCGGAAGATCCCGCCGCTGTCCGACGTCGGCCTCCAATGGCCGCAGGTCAAGGGCTCGTTGCGGGTGAGCGGGGCGAGCGGCTGGATCTGCCTGGACGTCCACGGCAACCCGTACGACAAGGCCGTACCGATCGTCGAACTCACCCCGAAGGGCGCCGCCCGCTTCGTGAAGCTTGCCTGGCCGGAGGGCAGGCCCCCGTCGAAGGAGTGCCTGCCTCCGGCCTGACCGGCTTCCGCCCGCCCGACGCGGGCTCGACGAGCCGGGGCAGCCGGACGAGGAGGTGACGGAGCGAACCGGTCATGACACCAGCCTGTCCCGGAAGCCACCCGGTGAGATACCGAAGTACAAGGAAGAACTGCTTCACAAGGAGCCGCGCTAACTTGTGAGACATGATCACTCACGTGAAGCGGGCGTTCAAGTACCGCTTCAACCCGACCGACGCGCAGGCAGCGGAGCTGTCGCGGACGTTCGGGTGCGTGCGAAAGGTCTACAACATGGCACTGGCCGCCCGGACCGAGGCATGGACGCTGAGACAGGAGCGGGTCAACTACAACACCACCTCGGCGATGCTGACGGCCTGGAAGAAGACCGAGGAACTGTCCTTCCTCAACGATGTGTCCTCGGTCCCGCTGCAGCAGACCTTGCGACACCTGCAGGCAGCGTTCACCCGCTTCTTCGCCAGGCAGGCGAAGTACCCCCGCTTCAAATCACGGAAGAAGTCCAGGAGATCCGCCGAGTACACCAGCAGCGCTTTCCGTTTCCGCGACGGGAAGCTGACGCTGGCGAAGATGGCCCAGCCGCTGGACATCGTGTGGTCCCGTCCCCTACCTGAAGGGGTACAGCCCTCGACAGTGACCGTTTCACAGGACAGAGCAGGGCGCTGGTTCGTGTCCCTGCTGGTGGAGGATCCCGCCATCCAGCCGCTTGCCCCAAGCGGTAGCTCAATCGTCGTGGATGCCGGGCTGGACCACCTGCTGACCCTGTCCACCGGGGAGAAGATCGCCAACCCGAGGCACGAACGCAAAGACCGTGCTCGGCTGGCTCGGGCCCAACGGGAGCTGTCGCGCAAGGGCGACGGGGCCAACCGGGCCAAGGCCAGCCGGAAGGTCGCCCGTATCCATGCCCGGATCGTCGATCGCAGGCGGGACGCTCTCCACAAGGTCACCACTCTGCTCATCCGCGACAACCAAGTGGTCGTGATCGAGGACCTGGCCGTTCGGAACCTGCTGAAGAACGGCCGCCTGGCCCGCGCCATCTCCGATGCCGCGTGGGCGGAATTCCGCAGCATGCTGGAGTACAAGGGCCATTGGTACGGCCGCGAGGTGATCGCGGTGGACCGCTGGTTCCCCTCCTCGAAGCTGTGCTCTCACTGCGGCGCGCTCTCCCAGCGCATGCCGCTCAACGTCCGCACCTGGACGTGCGGGAACTGCGGCACAACCCATGACCGGGACGTGAACGCGGCACGCAACCTTCTGGCCGCCGGGCTGGCGGTCTCGGCCTGTGGAGCCGGTGTAAGACCTCAACGGAGCATTCCGGGCGGGCAGTCGGCGATGAAGCAGGAAACCCACGGGGCGACCTGTGGACCCCCCCCAGATTCGGAAGGGGAGAAGTCAACAGATGCTCCTTGAGGAAAGAAGCTTCATCAGCGCGACCAACACGCGAGTTCGTGACCGTACGACCTCGCAGATTCGGACTCATGCCTCCTTGCCTGTCCTATACGGCGAAGGCCGGTTCCGGTGACCCCCGTCACACGGAACCGGCCTTCGCCGTAAGGGACTTCAGACGCCGGCGTAGGAGTGCTTGCCGCCGACGAAGATGTTGACGCCGTAGTAGTTGAAGATCCAGCAGCCGAAGGCGATCAGGGCCAGGTAGGCGGCCTTGCGGCCCTTCCAGCCGGCCGTGGCGCGGGCGTGCAGGTAGCAGGCGTAGGCGACCCAGGTGATGAACGCCCAGGTCTCCTTGGGGTCCCAGCCCCAGTAGCGGCCCCACGCGGACTCGGCCCAGATCGAGCCCGCGATGATCGTGAACGTCCACAGCGGGAAGACGGCCGCGTTGACGCGGTAGGAGAACTTGTCGAGGTTCGCGGAGGCGGGCAGCCGCTCCATCACGGAGGTGGCGAAGGCGCCGGGCTTGCCGCCGGTGGCGAGCTTGTTCTCGTACGAGTCCTTGAAGAGGTACAGGAGCGTGCCGACGGCGCCCACGTAGAAGACCGCGCCGCAGATGATCGCGGTGGAGACGTGGATGTACAGCCAGTACGAGTGCAGGGCCGGGACCAGCTGGTCGCTCGCGGTGTACAGGACGGTGACGGCGATACCGAGGTCGAGGAGGACCGTGGTGACCAGGAACAGGCCGAGCCAGCGCACGTTCTTCTTGAGCAGCAGCAGCGTGAGGTACACGCCGACGGCGACCGTGGAGAAGGTGATGTTGAACTCGTACATGTTGCCCCAGGGCGCCCGCTCCACCGAGGCCGCGCGGGCGAGAACACCGCTCAGCTCGATGAGGAACGCGAGCACCGTGAGGGACACGGCGATACGGCCGTAGAGGTCACCCTGTTCGTCCCCGCCGTGCGCGCCGGGACCGTCCGGCACGTCGCGCGAGCCGGACGCGGCCCGGACGACGACCTTCGGCCGCTCCAGGACGGCGGTACCGCCGGCCTTCTTGACGGTGACGGCAGGCGCGCCCGTCTTCTTCGCGGCGGCACCGGTCAGCGCGGCGGCCGTACGGCCGATCTTGCTGCGGCTGCCGAAGGTCCACTCGGCGATGTACGCCAGGAAGGCCAAGGTGTAGACGGCCATCGAGGAGTAGATCAGCGTGTTGCTGACGTTGGCGAGGTGTTCGTTGGTGGCGGCGGCGAGATTCACTGCTGCTCAGCCCCTTCGGGGGGTACGGAGGGTTCGTCGTCGGTCTTCGTCGGGGCCCGGTCGTGCACGAGTGCCGCCAGATCGCCGAGTTCCTCGGGGAGTTTCGCGGACTCGCTGCGGCCGAGCCCGGCCATCTCGACGACGGTGCTGCCGTCGTCGCCGGTGGTGGCGCGCACCCAGACGCGGCGGCGCTGGATGAACAGGGAGCCGGCCAGACCGAGGATCGCGGTGAGCGCGCCGGCCAGCGCCCAGTCGGTGCCGGGCTGCTGGACGACCTGGAAGCCCGCCCATTCCTTGATCTGCTTGTCGAAGGTGATCGACCCGGCGCCGTTCGGCAGGGTCATCGTCTCGCCGGGCAGCAGCTGTTGCTTGAGGATGTTGCCCTTGGAGTCCTTGAACTGCTTCAGGTTCTTGGTCTCCAGCTGGTACACGTTCTGCGGGATACCCGAGTTGACGCCCAGGTCGCCGTGGTAGCCGGTGACGTTGAGCACCGGGTAGTCGAGGCCCGGGTACTGGGAGAACATCGTGCCGCTGCTCTTCGCGTACGTCGGCACGAACACGGCGGCGAAGCCGAGCTGTTCGGCGACGCCCTGGGCGTTCTTGTAGCCGTCGAGGACCTTGACGGCGCCCTGCGAGGTGACGTTGGAGTCGATCGGCAGCATCGGCACGGCCTGGTGGAAGACCACGTTGCCCTTGCCGTCCCGGACGGTGACGACGGGGGCGTAGCCGTGGCTGACGAGGTAGACCTTCGAGTCGCCGATCTCCAGCGGCTCGTTGACCTTGATGGTGTGCTTCTTGGCCTTGCCGTAGGCGCCGAGGCTGTAGGTGATGTCGGCCTGGAAGGTGCGCGGGGTGCCCCGGTTGGGGCCGGTGCGCTCATAGGTGCCGACGAAGTTCTTCAGGTGGAAGCTGAAGGGGACGAGGTCGTCGTCGCTGAAGAGGTTGCCGGACTTGAAGTCGTCGTACTGGGTGAGGGTGTTGGAGAAGCCGTCGCCCTCGACGATCAGTTTGTCGCCCTCGGACTTGAAGAGCTGGCCCCAGGCGAAGGCGATCAGCATCACGATCAGCGCGAGGTGGAAGAGGAGGTTGCCGGTCTCCCGCAGATAGCCCTTCTCGGCGGCTACGGCGTCCCCGGCGACGTGGGCGCGGAAGCGCCGCTTCTTCAGGACCGTGAGGGCGACTTCGCGGACCTGGTCCGGTTCGGCGGCGGTGCGCCAAGTCGCGTAGGCGGGAAGGCGGTTGAGGCGTTTGGGGGCGCCCGGCGGACGGCCGCGGAGCTGGCCGACGAACTGCCAGGTGCGCGGGATGATGCAGCCGATGAGGGAGACGAAGAGGAGGACGTAGATCGCGCCGAACCAGGCGGAGCCGTAGACGTGGAAGAGGCCGAGCTTCTGGTAGATCGGCCCGAGCGTCTTGTGCGCGGCCTGGAACTCGGACACCTTCAGCGCGTCGGTGCCGGACTGCGGGATCAGCGAGCCGGGGACCGCGCCGAGCGACAGCAGGAACAGCAGCATCAGCGCGACCCGCATCGAGGTCAGCTGCCGCCACATCCAGCGCGCCCAGCCGAGCACTTCACGGCCGGTCCAGGCGAGCCAGCCGGTCAGGCCGGGCTTCCGGTTGCCGCCGAAGGAGCCGGGCATGGCGGTCTCGACGGGGGCGGTGGAGAGCTGGGAGCCGGCGGCGCCGAGGTCCTGTTCCTCAGCGGCGGACGAGTCGGTGGTCGTCTTGCTCATCGATCAGATCCCTACAGTGAAGCCGTCGGACCAGCTCTGCATGTCCTGCACCAGCGCGTCCCAGGCGCCGGTGAGCAGCAGCACGCCGGTCACGATCATCATCGTGCCGCCGACCCGCATCACCCAGACGTAGTGGCGCTTGACCCAGCCGAAGGCACCGAGGGCCTTGCGGAACGCGACCGCGGTGAGGACGAAGGGGACACCCAGGCCGAGACAGTACGCGACAGTCAGTATGGCGCCGCGACCGGCACTCGACTGGTCCATGGAGAGCGCCTGCACCGATGCGAGGGTCGGACCGATGCACGGGGTCCAGCCGATCCCGAACAGGGCGCCCAGCAGCGGAGCCCCTATCAACCCGGTCGTCGGCCGCTTGTGGAAGCGGAACTCGCGCTGGGTGAGCCAGGGCATCATCCCCATGAAGAACACGCCCATGAGGATCATGAGCACGCCCAGCACCTTGGACAGGACTTCCCTGTTCTCCTGCAGCGTCTGCCCGAAGTAGCCGAACAGGGCCCCGCCGGAAACGAACACGACGGTGAAGCCGAGCACGAACAGGGAGGCGCCCGCGACCATCCGGCCCCGGCGGGCGTCACCGAGATCTGTGCCGGTGACTCCCGTGACGTAGGAGAGGTAGCCGGGGACGAGCGGGAGGACGCACGGGGAGAAGAAGGAGACGAGTCCGCCGAGGACCGCGATCGGCAGCGCGAGCAGCAAAGCGCCACTGCGGACTGTGGTGTTGGGGTCGGTGACCGCTGCGAGCAGCACGTCAGCTCACTTCTCCGCGATGACCGGGTCGAGCATCTCGCGCAGCTTCTCCTCGCTGAGTGCCTGGAGTGTGCGCGCCGCGATCTTCCCGTCCCGGTCGATGACGATCGTGGAGGGGATGGCCTGCGGGTTGAGGGTGCCCTTCTTGAACCGGAGCATCAGTCTGCCCGTCGGGTCGTACAGGCTGGGGTACGGGACGTCGTACTTCTTCTCGAAGGCGACGGCCGGTTCGGTCTCGGGGTCGCGGGTGTTGAGGCCGACGAACTGGACGCCCTTGCCCGCGGTGGCCTTGGCGACCTGGACGAGGTTGTCCGCCTCGGCGCGGCACGGGGAGCACCAGGAGCCCCACACGTTGACGACGAGGACCTTGCCCTTGTAGTCGGCGGTGTCGAGCGTCTTGCCGTCGATGGTCTTGCCGGACAGGTCGGGGGCGGCCTGGCGGTCGCCCTTCTTGACGGTCGCGATGCCGTCGGAGCCGGTGATGAAGTTGGTGTTGCCGGAGCCTCCGGAGGTTCCTCCGGAGCTGCAGGCGGACAGCACCAACGCGGCGACGGCAACGCCGGCGGTCGACAGGACGGCGCGGCTACGGGCGCGACGGGCGGCACTCATGTGAAAAGTTTCGCATGCCCGTTCTGGGGATCTTGCGCGCCCCCCTCAAGGGCGCCGGGCGGGCGGAAACCCGCATTTCAGGCGGCGTCTCCAGTGGCCGTGGAAGAGGCGCTGGAGCTCGCGGCCAGGTAGGACTTCCAGCCGCCGGCCGGGGCCTGGCCGACGTCGAGGCCGCGCAGCTTGGCGAGCACCTCGGGCTTCTGCACGTCGATCCAGTCGGTGAACTGCTTGAAGGAGACCATGCGGACGTCGGCGCCCTTCTCCTTCTCCGCGGCGATGTGCTTGAAGGCCTGCTCGACGGCGTCCATGTAGATGCCGCCGTTCCAGTGCTCGAAGTGGTTGCCTATGAAGAAGGGCGCGCGGTTGCTCTCGTACGCCCGCTGGAAGCCGGAGATGTAGGCCTGCGCGGCCTGGGTACGCCAGCCCGGGTAGTTGTAGGCGGGCGCGTTGGTGGAGTTGACGGACTGGTTGGCCAGCATGTTGTAGTCCATCGAGAGGACCTCGAAGCTGTGTCCGGGGAACGGGACGGCCTGGAGGGGGTAGTCCCACACGCCGTTCTTCTTGTCGGGCCAGACCTGCCGGCCGCCGGGGTTGGAGGCGTCGTAGCGCCAGCCGAGCGAACGGGCGGTGGGCAGCAGGTTGTTCTGGCCGAGGAGACAGGGCGTACGGCCGCCGACGAGTTCCTTCTCGTAGTCGAAGGGCAGCGACGGCAGGTCGTGCCAGCCGGTGTTGGTGCGCCACTCCTTGACGAAGGACTTGGCCTGGTCGATCTCGCTGCGCCACTGCTGGGGCGTCCAGTTGCCGACGGTGCCGTAGCCGGAGCAGAAGTGGCCGTTGAAGTGGGTGCCTATCTCGTGGCCCTCCAGCCACGCGCGCCGGACGTTGGTGAGGGTCGCCTTGACGTGTTCGTCGGTGAGGTAGCCGATGTCGGAGGCGCCGCGCGGGTTGTTCGGCGGGTTGTACAGGCGCTTCTTCGACTCGGGCAGCAGGTAGAGGCCGGAGAGGAAGAAGGTCATGCTCGCGCCGTGCTGCTTGGCGAGGTCGAGGAAGCGGGGGAACAGTCCGTTGCCGACCTCGCCCGCGCCGTCCCAGGAGAAGATCACGAACTGCGGCGGGGTCTGCCCGGCCTCCAGCGGCACGGGCTTGGCGGGCTGCTTGGGCTGGGTGCCGGTGAAGGACGTGGAGCCGTCACCGATGGGCTTGGCCCGGGGTTCCATGGACTTGGCGGGGCCGCCGGAGTGGCCGCCCTTCCCGGAACCGCCGGAACTGTCGGAGGAGCCCAGCCCGCCCGAGCCGAGCGTGCCACACCCCGCGAGTCCTACGGCTGCCGCGGCGCCGGCACCGACTCCGAGCACTCCCCGTCGAGTGAGACTCCGCATTGCTTCCCCATCCGTCGCATCCTCTGTGGTCTACCTGTGAGAGGACGCGGCGGACGGGAAAGTTCGCCGGGAACCATGTGGGTTCCGAAACAAATGTCACAGGCCTGTCTCAGCAACTGGCCCTGACGGGTGACCGGACCGTGATACTCAGGCGCCGAAGGCCTTGCTCTTCCCCTTCACGGGCTTCGCGCCGGCCAGCAGATGCGCCGGGACGAGATCACGGGCCGGCTCGGTGTAGCCGACGGACACGATCTTGTCGCCGCGGTAGGTGAAGGTCGTCAGGGACGCGAGCGTGCACTGCCGCTTGCGCGGGTCGTGCCACAGCCGCCGCCGCTCGACGTAGGACCGCACGATCCAGATCGGCAGCTGATGGCTGACCAGCACCGCTTCGTGCCCGCGCGCCACGTCCTTGGCGGCGTCCAGCGCGGCCACCATCCGCACGACCTGGTCGACGTACGGCTCGCCCCAGGACGGCTTGAACGGATTGACCAGGTACTTCCAGTTCCCCGGCTTCTTCAGCGCGCCGTCGCCGACGCCGAAGGTCTTCCCCTGGAAGACGTTGTCGGCCTCGACGAGCCGCCCGTCGGTCGCGAGGTCGAGCCCGTGCGCCTTGGCGATCGGCGTGGCCGTCTCCTGCGCCCGCTCCAGCGGGGAGGCGACGACATGCGTGACATCGCGGGAGGAGAGGTGCTCGGCGACCCGGTCGGCCATCTGCCGCCCCAGCTCGGAGAGGTGGTAGCCGGGCAGCCGGCCGTACAACACCCCGTCGGGGTTGGCGACTTCGCCGTGCCGCATCACGTGCACGACGGTGATGTCACTGGTGGCGCTGCTGCTCATCGGGTGGCCTCCGCCGCCGCTCTGGCCGCCGCCGGAAGGGCGTCGGCGATCCGCTGGATGGCCCGTTCGTCGTGGGCCGTGGAAACGAACCAGGACTCGAAGGACGAGGGAGGCAGATAGACACCCTGCGCCAGCATCGAGTGGAAGAAGGCGGTGAAGCGGTACGACTCCTGCGCCTTGGCGTGCTCGTAGTTGCGCACGCTCCGGTCGGTGAAGAACACGGAGAACATGTTGGAGGCGTTCTGCAGCCGGTGCGCGACACCTTCCTTGCTGAGCGCCTCGGTGACGAGCGCCTGGATCTGCGCCGATACGGCGTCCACGGTCTCGTAGGCCGCGTCGTCGAGGAGCCGCAGCTGCGCGAGACCGGCGGCCGTGGCGACGGGGTTCCCGGAGAGGGTGCCGGCCTGGTAGACGGGCCCGGCGGGAGCGAGGTACCCCATGATGTCGGCACGCCCGCCGAACGCGGCGGCGGGGAAACCGCCGCCCATCACCTTCCCGAAGGTCATGAGATCGGGGACGACCCCGTCGATCCCGAACCACCCGGCCCTGCTGGTCCGGAACCCGGTCATGACCTCGTCGGAGATGAAGAGGGCACCGTTCTTGCTGCAGGCGTCCTTGAGCCCCTGGTTGAACCCGGCCGCCGGCGGCACGACCCCCATGTTCCCGGGCGAAGCCTCCGTAATAACGCACGCGATCTCACCGGGATGCCGGTGGAAGGCCTCGTTCACGGCTTCGAGATCGTTGTACGGCAGGACGATCGTGTCGCCGGCCTGGGCGCCGGTGACGCCGGGGGTGTCGGGCAGCGCGAAGGTGGCGACACCACTGCCCGCGGCGGCAAGAAGGGCGTCGACGTGACCGTGGTAACACCCGGCGAACTTGATGACCTTGGGGCGGCCGGTGAACCCGCGGGCGAGCCTGATGGCGGACATGGTCGCCTCGGTACCGCTGCTGACGAGCCGCACCTGCTGCACGGGCCCGACCCGGGCGACGATCTCCTCGGCAAGCGCGACCTCGCCCTCACCGGGGGTCCCGAAGGAGGTCCCGCGCGAGACGGCGTCCTGCACGGCGGCGATCACATCGGGCTGGGAGTGCCCGAGGATCATGGGCCCCCAGGAACAGACGAGGTCGACGTACTCACGCCCGTCCGCGTCCGTCAGATAGGGGCCGTTGCCGGACACCATGAACCGGGGCGTGCCGCCGACGGCGCGGAAGGCGCGCACCGGGGAGTTCACGCCGCCCGGTGTGACGACCGACGCACGGTCGAAAAGAGCCTGCGAGACGGGTGCTTCGTAGGGATAGGGCAGTGTGCTGGGCAGTACAGCTGCCGGTTCGCTTGGCGTTTCGCTGGGCGTTTGGCTCATGACCTGCGACTTCTCCGACTTCTCGGACTCCGGGACCTCAGTTACCTCCTCAGGGTAGGCGGCGGGAGCGCGGGCACGGGCCCCACCCATCTGCGAGACTGGGAGGTGATACACACAGACACACACAGCTCATGCGGGCGCCGGTGTACAGGGCTTGCGCAGATCCTGCGGACAGGTGTTTCAGCGCACGTTTCGGCGGGCGGCCGTGGGGGAGGTCACTGACACGATGATCGGGTTGCGCGGCTGGGGCCACGCGTCCTAGAAAAGCAGTCGGGTGGAGATATGCATCGCGGTGGCGGACTGGGCGAGGGGACTGACGATCTGGGTCCTCGGCGTGCCCGGCGGGGGAAGCACCGGCGCGACGAGGAGGAAGCCGCCGAGGCTCGGCGGGGAGGCGGCCCTGGATCCGGCTTGGGTTCGGGGGCGGGTGCAGGTTCGAGTTCGGGTGCAGGTCCTGGTTCGTCCTCGGGCCCGGGTTCGGGTTCGGGTTTGGGTGAGTCGGATCGCGATGAGCGACGTATCGAACGTCGGATCGATCAGTTGCGGGCGGGGAGCAGGAATGGTGGTCGGGTGGGGGTGACGTACAAATACTTCGGCGCGCCCGACGGCGCGACGGCGGCCCGCGTCCCGATCTCGATGCGCCCCGAGGAACTCGGCGGCGACGAGCTCGGGATGAACGGCATGTTCACGAAGATCAAGCCGGAGACGATGGCCGCGATGGTCCTCACCGGCATCGAGGGCGTCCCGCTCAACAAGGTGCCCCCGCTGGAACTGGTCGTCCTCCACCCCGACTACGCCGTCGTCAAACTCCCCATGACGGTCGTCGACCCCCTCCGCGGAATCGGCGAGGAGGCGGTGGGCGCGGCAGCGTTCATCTGGTCGACGGTCCCGGACCGGGGCGGGCCTCGGGACGCGTTCAATGTGTACCAACTGCTGCACGAGTGGCAGGACTTCAGCCATCGGTTGCATGAGGCGGGGCATCAGCCGTACTGCTTGGTGTGGCCGTGAGTTGAGGTTTTGTGGTGTGCGGGCGGGGTTTTCGGACCCCGCCTTTTTCATGTCTGGGGATTCCAACGAGATGACCTTCTCGTTCCACAGCCAACCTGGTCGCCAGTTAAGTCGGGCCGACTTCACTCAACGCCCAGAGGCTGCTGACCCGTCGGGCCCATTGCCAGAGCCGGTCGCCCGTATCCACAGGTGTGTGGAAGGGCACAACGGTGATGCCACGCGCGGCGAACGGCTGATGGTCGAGGTAGCGCAGGCCGCCGGTGCCACACAGGTAGTGGGTGCTGCCGGTGGCTACGGCGAGGTCGGCCAGTCGCTCGGACCGGTCTCGGCGGGTCGGTATCGTGCTGCTCTCCAAAACCTCACCGCTCCAGCCGAGGGCAGCGAGCAGGGCAACGGTCGATGTCCTCGCGAGGTCCGCCACACGGTCCGTGTTCTCGAACCGATCGAGGACCACGTCCAGGACCTCACTCACCGCAGGCCAGTAGCGGCTACGACCGTAGTACTGGCGAATGAGCAGGCTGACCGTTCGGCGAGACCGGCGCGGCTCGACGAGCAACGTCTGGTTGACGACAGTCGGGCGTCCGTTGGGCAGGTACGTGGGGAGCGTGAGCCACTGCTGCCTGCTCGGTCATCGAGGGCCGCGAGCCGGGTGCGGTGCTGGTAATCCCGGCGCGCGAACTGAACATCGTCGAGGACGATCCACCGGTCGGCGGCGAACAACTTGGCCAGCGTGGAGAGCCGAGGAAACAGGTTCGGCCGATGGATCGCGCACGCCCCGCCGCTCGCCCCAAGTCGGCGTGTGTCAGCTGCTGATGAGGCGGCTGTCGAAGCCGGCGCCCAGGAGGCGCTCGTAAGCGTCATGCACATCCCCTGGTACGTCCTGCTCGACGGCGAAGCCGAGTCTCGGGTACTCGATCACCCGTTGGAGGTCCCCGACGAGCATGTCGACGACGAGCTTCTCGTCGCCGATGGACTTGATGTAGTCGTCCAACTCCAAAGGCTCCGAGGCGCATACGACTTCGGCCTCGGGCCACAGCTTGCGGCAGGTCGCGTACGAGCGGCGTTCCATGTAAGGCTTGGAGATCAGCAGCAGCGACTCCACCTCCACGCCTGCCTCGGCCAGCAACTCCCGGGAGAAGGTGATGTTCTGGCCGGTGTTCGCCGCCTTCGACTCGACCAGGATCGCCTCGTCTGGCATGCCGAGGCCCATTGCGTGCTCGCGGTAGTGGACGGCCTCGCCGCGCGGGAAGCGGGTGCGGGTGGTGGGGCTGTTGCCGCCGCTGAACACGACAACGGGGAAGAGGCCGGCGCGGTAGAGGTCGGCGGCTGTGGTGGCGACGCCGAGGTCGTGGCTGCCCAGGCCGATCGCCGCCGAGCAGGGGCGCAGCTCGTGTCCCATCTGATGGTAGTTCCAGATCAACGTCGCGTCGTAGAACTGCTCATCGGTGATCTGGCGCTGCTGGTGCTCCGGCACTGGCACTCCCTGACTCATCCCTGCTGGCCCTTTCGGATGCCCTCGATGCTGCGCAACTGGTGGCTCAGCCCGAACTGCTGGGCCACCTGCGCCGCCTGGTCGAGGACGGACAGCCCATCATTCCGGGTCGCCGCATCCGACAGAAGGATGTGCCCGTACGCGGTGTCCAACCGCACTCGCTGCATCGGGGAGTCAACCGTGCCAGTGGTGCGCGCGATGTCGATGTAGTGCAGGGCCTGTTTCAGGTCGCCGGCGCCGCGGTGGGCCAGGGCGAGCTTCTGGTGTGCCACGGACCAGTCCTCCGGCTCACCGAGTTCCTCGAACTCGCGGGTGGCAGCAGCCATGACGTTGGTGGCGTACTCGTTGTTGCCCTCCTTGCTCAGAGCCGTACCGATCCACAACCGGGCCCGGGCTCGGTCCCGTCGGCTGAGCCGCTGGTCGGCGGCGAGTTGCTCGTACCATCGGGCGGAGGCATCCAGCTGACCTGACATCTCCTGCACGACGGTGAGGGACAGCTCGATCTGGGCGACCCGGCGCGGGATGGCGAGCTCGGAGAACATGTCGCGCCCGGTCAGGTAAGACTGCCGGGCGGACAGCGGGCCGAGGATCGCGCCCTGGTCTCGTTGCACATCACCGAGCAGGACGAGCGAACGCCCGTACAGATAAAGGCCCTTGTCATCCAGGACGTGAGGGTCATGGCTCGCCAGCCAGCGGTTCAACAAGGTCGCGGCGAAGGGAAAGTCCTGGCGGCTGACGCAGACCACGGCACGCTCGATGTCCTCAGTCCACGTCTCGTAGTCCGCCGGCCGCGCGCTCTTCCTCTCCGGGAACAGCACCAGCTCGAACCGGGCATGGGCGGCAGCATCAGCACGAGCGAGCGCGGTGTCGAGAATCGCCTGGGTATCGGGCCGAGGTTGAGTTTCGGCCCCCAGGCTCTCCCACTTGGCCACCGTACGCAGGGCAACACCGAGGTGTTCGGCGAAGGCCCGCGTGCTCATCCGCAGGGCAGCGCGCAGAGCGCTCGCTTCCCGGCCTGTCCACTGCTGCACGCTGACCACGGATTACCTCCCTCCGTCACGTATGGAAGCACTCTCGGTGACGACGTGGGGCGGGAAGTGCAACGGAAGTACAACAGCAGGTCATTTCAAGGCCGTTCACGCCAGCCGACGCTGTGGACATGGACGACGAACTCATCACGGAACGCCGACGCGTCGCCTTCCCGCAGGTCTTCGGCTACCTGCGACACGTCACCGGCGGCCTGGTCCGCCATGCGGCGCTCATCGACTGCCTCACCGACTACTGCCGCCGACACGAACTGGCCCTCTGCGGCGTCTTCACCGACCGCGACGCCACGGTAGCCATCCGCTCCCCCGCCTTCGTCGGGCTGGTCGACGCCCTCGAACTACCCGACACCTACGGCGCCGTGGTCCCCTCCCTCAGCCACCTCGGCCCCGGAAGCATCAGCACGGAACGGATGCGGCAGATAGCAGCAACTGGCACCCGCCTGATCGTGATCCGCTCCCTCAAGCCGTCCACGGAGTCCACACCCTCCCTCGGCACGAGCCCCAACCTCCAGCCGCAGGGGGAAACATGATCTCCGTACGCGACGCGCTGCGCAGCGCGCCCATGGTCAGCGACGTACCCGGACTGCGTCTGCTGAAGGTCGGCAACGACTGGGACCTCGTGCGAACCCCTGCCGAGACCGGCCTCCTGGCCCTCTCCCACCTTCGCGGCACCGGCGCATCAATCGGCCCGGTCCTCTACGACGGACCCAACGAGCGCCTCTACTACGCCATCGCAACCGGCACCGCCGACTGCTGGGACGGCCTGCCGGTACGGCACCTCTCCACCAACTCCTGGCTCGTCGCACCCGGCGTGGAGCGGCTCGACGACTGGTTCGGCGGCTGGTACGAGCTACCGGACGACGACACCCTCACCGAGACGGACGCCCTCCGCGCCGCGCTCCAACACCCGTACGTCGCCGGTGCCGAAGAAGAAGCGCGCTCTGACGCCGGTCTCTAGGACCGGGCACCTCCCACCCCCCGGCAACACACCTACGTCCGTCCGACGTGACCGCAAGGGGACATCCGTGACGCCCCATCTCGTCTCACCGAACACCGTCCTAGCCAATGCCCTTCTCCGCGCCGAGGACGTCCTGACCCCACGCATCCTGGCCACGCCACCCGAGCGGATCGTGCTCGTCGTCGGCACGCAGATCAACGGCGCCCCACACATCGGCACCTCGCTCGTACAGTCGCTCGCCTTCGCCATGGCGGCCCGCCTGCGCGACCGCTTCGGCATCCCCACCGAGGTCCTCTTCAGCGCCCTCGACAACGCTCCGTACGAACTGGTCACGGACCCGGCCAGCGGCCACCGCTACCAACGCGCCTACGCCCAGGCCCTCGGCAACCAGGCCCTGACCGACCTCGTCGCCGCCCTCTACCAACCCCTGTTCACGGCTCTCTCCCGACGCCTGGGCATCCCACACCGCGTCGAGACCTACACCCAGCAGCAGGCCGGCGAGCACTTCCGCCGCACCTGGCTACGACTGCTGCCCCGCCTCGACGCCGCCCGCTGGTGGCTCGCCCCATCCACCGGCAGCCCACACGCGCGCATCCCCTGCCCACAACCCGGCTGCGGTTGGACGGAGAAACACGCGGAGCGCACGCGGGTACATCTCACCGAACGAGAAACGGCCACCGTCGCCGCCGTCTGCCTCCACCACGGCGCCTACCGAATGACCATCACGCCCACCACGGGTGCCTATCTCGACCTGGCCACCCTCTACCGCAACCTCGTCAAGGAACTCGCCCTCACCAGCACGGGGGCGGGTGGAACCCTGCACGTCATGGTCAAGGGCGGCGACTGGGTCTTCGGCTCCCTCCTCGTCGATGAAGCCCTCCAAGCCGTCGGTCTGACCCGGGCCCAACTCCCCGCCCGCCTGTTCTGCCCGCAAATCGTCACCGACACCGGCGCGAAACTCTCCAAGTCCCTCATCCGCGAGGGCCACGTCCCCTTGCCCGAGGGCGCCGACGACTGGATGCTCGACACCCGACGATGGCCTGGCACCGTCTCCGAATATGCCGATCAACTGCTGGCCACCGCCGAGACGCTGCTGTCGGACCCCCGGCACTTCTTCCGCTCGTACTCCGCAGCCGAGATCGGCCGCCTGATCACCGCACCAGCCCCCAGGAGTCTTCCCTCCCCATGAGCAACACCACCCCGCGCGTCCGCGAACTCAACCTCTACCGCCAGTACTTCGACCTCGTCGCCGCCGGCACCAAGACCATCGAGGTACGGGTCAAATATCCCCACCTTGCCGACCTCGCCGTCGGCGACGTCATCCAGTTCCGCATCAAGGGCACGGACGAGACCTGCGAGGTCGAGGTCAAGCGCGTAACCGAGTACACCGACTTCGAGGCCCTGCTCGACGGCGAGGGGCCAGCAAACGTCAACCCGACCGCCACTCACGACGAGCAGCTCGCCAACATCCGCGCCATCTACCCGCCCGAGAAAGAAGTTCTCGGCGCTCTCGCCATCGAGATCCAACTCGTCCGCTAACCAGCATCTCCCGCCCAGCGAGGTCGCTGCGATCGTTCGGTGATGAGCCCGCCCTTCAGCACGGAATCGAGTCCCGCGTGCTCGCGTTCCGGGAGCATTCACAGTTGCGTGGACGCGGGAACTCGCTGCCCTACGCTGAGCTGCCGAACGGGGTGAACCCGAACACCCGTCCCAGTCGGCTCATTCCGTGGTAGGCCAGCGGATCTCCAGGTTCGTGATCTCCTGGGTCGCGTCCGCTTGGCCCTCCGCCGCCGACAGGTCGACCACCGTCTGGGTGAAGAGGTGATGGGCCCGCGGGTCCACCAAGTCCGTCAGTGCCGCTGGCCCACCGTAGGTCCCACGCAGCAGCCATCCCGGCCCGTCGCACCCGACGATCCGCGTCGGCTGAAGCACTCGCTGCCCGTCCTTCACAACAAAGATCCGCGCACGGACCTCGGATCCGAGACCGCTCTCGGCCTCCTCCGCAGTACCTCCCTGATCCAGGATCCCCTGGATGATCTTCGGGAGGGTCTTCCTCCAGACCGGCCCCGCAGGAACCCTGAACGCCTGGAGGCTGAAGGCGTGACCACCGAGAGAGACGATCACCCCGACGGCACGCCCACCAGCCATCAGCGGATGCATACCCGCGCCCTCCAACAGCGGCACCCTCAACACGCCGTAGTCGAGCCGCTCCATTCCGGCGAACACCGGCGTCTCAGTCGCGTCCCAGGGCCCGAACTCGCCATCCCTCACCTGAGGACGCGTCATCTCGCCGGAATCAAGCACCTCGAACCAGAGCTCTTCCGCCTCCGACAACAGAACGTCGAGGGTGCCCGGCGACGCATCCGGGCGCTGAACGTACTCTACGAGCCGGGCAACAATCTGATCCCAGCTTTTAGTCGCGTCCTCGACGCCCAGTTCAATCGCGCGGAAGTCTCCCGAGATCAACCCGGCCAGTAGCGTGTCGTCCGACTCCGCGATCTCATCGGCGAACGCCGGGTCCTCAGCCACGGCGACGCAGAGGGCCAGGCCCAGGAGCGTGCCTGGAGTCAGCCGGTCCCAAATACCGAACTCCGACAAAGCGTGGCTCTCCGAAGACAGCCGTCCGTCCCTGCCGTACTGCTCGATGATCGCCTCGACATCCGCCCTGACCCGGTTCATCAGTCGCCCTTCGTGCCCTGCGCGCTACCCCCTTCTTGAACGCGTCGATTCCGACAGCAATGGTCACAGTCACCGCTGACCGGATCTGTCGCCTCGAAGCTAATCTTCATACTTCCAGGGAGAAAATTCTCATGGAGATAACGCGGACTCCCTGGTAACCGCATATCCGATTGGAATAGCCGAAGCCTGGGTCAAACTCTCATCGGATCCCAGAATGTGGCACAGATGATAAATACCGCAAGCTTCATCTTCATTTGGCCTCACGAACACGCTTCGACGGGCTTCAAACGCTCCCCTGCACCCGCAGCGTAACCTTTGCAGTTCCGTCGAACTCCCCGAAGTCGCGGTAGTGATACCGCCACCCACTTTCGTCGACATCGGCCCCGCAGAAGTACCGTGCGCCCGGAGCCTTCCAGTAAAGGTGGTCTAGGTTTTCCAGAGCGTTCTCCGTCTCGCAGATGAGACCAGGCTGATCTGGTGAGAAGAGCACCAGCACGTGAGTGTGCAAAGGTACCTTTTGGGCTCTTGCCATGGCGGCGACCGCTTCGTCGTCGATCTCGTCGAGGTCGATCGTCACGTGTTCCACCGCTCTCCAGTCGATTCGCGTAGGCGTCCACGGGAACTCCAAGAGGACATCATGGAAAGCCTGGCAGACGTCGCCCCCAGCCACCCAAGCCTGGCCGCCCTCGATCCAGCTCTCCAAGTGCTCGCTGTCGATGTAGTTCATGACTCGGCTCACGTTAGTGGGAAACTGTTTACGATTCCACGGAAGTCACCTTCCGTGAACCCATTCAGAATTACAGCACCTGATTTCCACCCGGAGTTTCGTTTCGAACCGCTCGTCTTGTCCCACCAGTTGATGTGTACGCCCTTCGCGGAGCGGGGATCGAAGTCCATCCGCCAACCACGCAATCCGTCCGAACTCTGCATTCCGGAGTAATACTTACCCTTTAGCGGACCGAGTTCCTGCTGGAACGGTACGGCGTCGTCTCCCAGCCCTGCTGAGGTACGGGCGCTGTCCCGCGCATCGTTCAAGCTGTTGACATGAACGTGAGGTTCATCAATCTCGTCGCAGTTGTGCACCAGCACCGGAGCAGTTCCAGCCAGCACATAGTACGTGTGGAGGGTACCGACGGTGAGGTCGTACGTGGTGCTGTGCTGATGAAAGTTCCGCACCCCGCGAATGACGACCGTCGTACCGTCTGGCTGACGAAGATTGGTGCCGACGGTGAGGTAGCGCGCGTCGATCCAACGGTGGTGGGTGGCGTCCCAGAAGGGGTGGTGCCAGGTGGTGGTGAGGATCTGCTTGGCAGACGTGTGGGACTGCGCATGCTGGGGCGGGCCTCGGACCGGTGCCGTGTCCAGGGTCAGGGTGGTGAAGTCCCTGTCCGTCGTGGTGACGATGACGTGCTGGACCTTCTCCGGGGCCGTGACGCCCGTCTGTGGGTCCGTCGCCAGGACCGTGTCGCCGGCCTTGACCTTGCTGATCGGTTTGGACGAGCCGTCTGCCAGGCGGACTTCCGTGCTGGGTACGAAGCTGTGGGTTGCGCAGCTGGCTGCTTCGGCGCCGGCTCCTTCCGTCTTCTCCGCTTCCATGACCATGTGTTCGGCCTTGACGGCGTCGTCGGCGATCTTCGCGGCTTCCTCCGCGTCCTTGACCGCGGTGTACGCGTGGTCAAGGGCTCGCCAGACCTTGAGCGCCTCGACACCTACCTTGATGGCTTTGAAGACCTTGCCCCAGGGCACCGCTGTCAGGGCCGTGTTGACGCAGCCCATCACGTCGCCCTTGGTGAAGCAGTTGTAGGCGTCGGTGAGGCCGATGACGTCCGCGACCAAACTGAGCAGGCGGTGTTTGAAGCCTGAGGCCTGTCTTTTCGCCGCGGCGGCTGCGGCGTCCGCCGTTGCTTTCTGGCGCTCCAGGGCGCGTTCCTCGTCGTGGACACGTTGCGAGCTGTTGCTGACGTCGGCCTTGTACTTCTTGGCGTAGGACTTGGTGTTGGTGGGCGTGCTGCCCGAGCCCGGGGAGTCGTGCAGCGCCGGCGAGTTGGGGTTCTTGTCGGTGGGTGTGCGGTTGAGACAGGCCGGGCAGTTGCGGGTCGGGCAGTCGATGTCCGCGCAGCCGCCGCTGGGGTCGGACGTGGTGACCGGGGTGTCGTCCGCGTAGTCGTAGGCGTTCCAGGACTGCGGGGAGCCGGGATCCATGACGGGGTCGGGGCTCAGGAAGCGACCGATGGACGGGTCGTACTCGCGGGCGCCGAGGTTGGTCAGGCCCGTGTTGTCGTCCTGGGTGCCGCCGACGTAGCCCTGCTGCCCGATCCAGGTCCCGGTCTGGTCGCGAGTTTCACCGAAGGGTTTGTACTGACGGCGGGTGACCTGTTGTGTCTGGGAGTCGATCTCCAGGGCGCCGGTGCCCTGGCGGTCGGGGATCAGGTAAGTGAACTTGCCGTCGGAGGAGTGGGTGGCCACGGTCTCGCCGGCGATGGAGATGTAGCGCACGCCGTCGGCGCTGGTGGCCCCGGCCTTGAGGGTGATCTCCTCGTCGCCCGTGTAGAGGGTCGTTCCGTCGGGGCTGTGCCGGAGCAGCAGGCTGCCGTCGGCGTCGTACAGGTACTTGGTGTCGCCGCTCGATCCCGTGGAGGACAGTTCCGACAGGTTGTCCTCGTCGTCGTAGGTGAGGGTGTCGGTGCCCGCGCGGGTGGTGCGGGTCAGGACGTTGCCGTCCTGGTCGTAGGTGTAGGCGTTGGTGGTGTTCGCCGTCGAGTCGCCCGGCACCACCGTGTTCACCGTCGACACCGCGTGGGCGGGGCCCTTGCCCGCCGCGAACGGGGTGTACGAGGCCGTCGCGTCGTGGGAGGTGTCGCCCGTGGTGTCGTGGTCCACCTGCGAGGAGCGGGCTCCGGTGGCGTCGTAGGACCATGACTGCCAGTACGGTGACGGGCCGCCCACGGTCGTCGACGCGCCGGACGCGGGGGTCACCGCGCAGTCGTCGGTGGCCGTCCACGCGTCCTTCAGGCGCTGTGCCCAGTCGTAGTCGAAGCACTGGGTGTCGGTCGAGCCGGTCTCCAGCTTGTCGGTGATCTTCGTGACGTTGCCGGACGGCTGGTAGGAGTAACTGGTCTTGTCGGCTATCGCGGCACCCGACTTGGTGATGGTGGTCGAGTCGGTCAGCCGGTGGGTCTGGTCGTCGTAGTTCAGGGTCTGCTGGGCGAAGTTGCCGGAGGTGCCGTAGGTGAGCTGGTAGGGCTCGTCGAATTCCGTGTAGCTGAGTTTGTCGACGTAGTCCCAGCTGTTCGTGGTGCCGCCGACGGACGTGGGGCGGCCGTAGGCGTCGTAGTTGTAGGAGACGGTCTCCTGCGGCAGTTTGACGGCCGTGGGGCCCTGGTCGGTGTAGTTCTTCAGCGTGCCGGTGAGGTTGTACGTGTTCTGGTGGATGTAGTTGCCGGCCAGGGCGCCTTCGGCGGCGGGGATCACGAGTTCGCTCGCCTGTGCCCAGCCGTGGCTGTCGTAGCCGAGGATCTTGTTGGTGTAGGCGGAGCCGCCGGTGCCGCCCACGTAACGGATCGAGGCGGTGGGCTCGCCCTTCTTCAGCGTGTCGTACGTCCAGGCGGCCAGCTCGTTACTGGTGGACTGCGCGGCACCGCCCGTGGTGTCGAACTCGGCCTTCTTACGGCCCATTTCGTCGTACGTGTAGCTGATGGTCTTGCCACGCGCGTCAGTCGTGTTCATCAACTGGCCGGCGTTGTCGTACGACGAGCTGGAGGAGCCGGTGTCGGGGTCGGTCTGGGAGGTACGACGGCCTAGGAGGTCGTAGCCGCTGGACCATGTGTGGCCCTGGCCGTCGTCCTCGCCGGTCTGGTGGCCGGATGTGTCGTAGGAGTAAGTGACGGTGTCGGCGGCGCCGCCGGCTGTGGTGCCGTGGTAGCGCAGCAGCTTGACCACTTGGTCGCGGGCGTCGGTGTACGTGGTGGTGGGTGTGGCGCCGAAGGGCGTGGTCCCGGCGGACGGGGTCACGTCGACGCGGTCGGCGCCGGGGTAGGCGGTGGTGGTGCGCCAGGTCTCGGACGCGAAGTGATAGGCGACCGAGGCCGTGACCCGGCCCGCGCCGTCGTAGAACGTGCCGGTCTGGGACGGGGTCTGGTTGTCGGGCGCGTCGACCGGCGTGCCGGAGGGGGCACCGCTGTTGTAGTACGCGTCGGAGGAGCTGACCGCCCAGCCGTGCGTGTCGTAGACGGTGTCGGTGACGGTACGGCCGCCGTCGACGGTCGCCGTCTGCGTCTCGCGGGGACGCAGCATCGCGTCGTAGATCGAGATGGAGGTGCGGTAGGCGTTGTCGTCGGTGAGGGTCTGGGTAGTGACCGTGGACGGCGCCGACGGCGTGAGGTTGTAGCTGTACTTGATGTTGGGGTTGTTGTCGGTGGGGAAGCCCGGGCTCCACACTGCGGTCAGGCGGCCCAGCGGGTCATAGGTGCTGGTGGTGGAGTAGCCCGCCGCGTCCGTGGTCTTCAGGTCCAGGCCACGGGCCGGGTCGAGCGTGGTCGTGGTGGCGAAGCCCGCGGTCTGGCCCGTGACCTTCGGCCGGGTGACCGTGATGGCGGTCGGGGACGCGCCGGCGGCCGGGGTGTAGGCGGTGGTCGTGACGCGGCCGTCGGCGTCGGTCTCGGTCAGCTCGCGGCCGTAGGAGTCGTAGGTGTTCTTCAGTGCCGTGACGTAGTGCGGAGTGCCGTTGTCGTCGACCGAGTCGGCCTTCTGGACCATCGTGACGTCGCCCTTGGTGGGCGTGGCGGTGTTGTCCGTGGAGCCGTCGAAGAAGGTGAGGTCGTCGCTGATCAGATCGTGCGGGTATTTCGGGGTGGCGGAGCAGGAGACGGAGACTTCCTGGACGCGGCGTGGGATCGGCAGCAGGTTGCCGGAGGCGTCCGTGGCGTACCAGGTGCGGCTGCACTTGTCGTCGCTGGGCGTCGCGGTGTCGCCCTGGTCGTCCACGGCCTTGGGCAGACCGGTGGCGTCGTCGATCGTGTAGTCGACCTCGGTCGTGAGCTTGGTGCCGTCCGCCTTGGTGGTGACGGTGCGGGACCGCTGGACGTTGGTGCGGTGGGCGACCAGTGGGTCCAGGCTCGCCTTCGTACGGGACTGGGTGGCCGTCGCCGCCGAGGTCCAGGGGTCAGTGACGCTGTCCGAGAGCAGTGCGCCGCCGTCGCCGTTGTAGGACAGCGCTTCGTAGGTCTGGCCGGCCAGCCAGTCGGAGTCCTTCTGCGGGTCGTCGTTCGCTGTGTCGTTGAGCGTGACATTGCGGGTGCCGCTGGAGGTCTTGTCGCCGTCCATGCCGCGGAAGTACGTCTCCCGGGACAGGGTGATCTTCTCCGGGGCCGTGCCGGTGCGGGTCTCGACCGTGCCGTAGCCGCGCCACTGGTTCCAGGTGCGGTACTTGGCCTGGGTCAGCGGGTCGTCGTTGTAGTGCCAGGCCGGGTCACCGACGTACTTGTACGACGTCTGGACGGGGAGCCCGCCGGCGGTGGGGTCCTGGGTCGTCACGGAGTTGACGAGGAACTTGTTGAACCAGTCCAGCTGCGGTGAGGTCTGTCCCGGTGGCGTCCAGTACTGCGGATAGCAGCGGTAGGTGTTGCTGTCCTCGCTGGACGGCAGCACCGGGGTGCCCGTGCGATGGCATTGCGGGCTGGTGTAGTTGACGGTGGTCACTTCGCCGGACTCGGTGGTGACCGTGGTCATCCGGTACCGGGTGATTGGCTGGTAGCCGTCGAGGCCGTCTACGCGGTTGGCCAGTGCCTGCCCGGCGAACTTCACCGGCGGCAGGTCGAGGCTCCCGCCGTCTTTACCGGTGTGCACGATCTGGCTCAGCCACAGCGACGGGGTGGTGGTGTCCCCGGTCGACGGGAAGGTGTGGGTCAGCGTCCAGGCGTCCACGTTCTGGTAGCCGGTGCCGACCAGGGTCTGGGTGCGGATGCCCGTCAGGCGCTTGGTGCTGAAGAAGGACGGGCCGTGGTTATTGCAGGTGCCCGTCGAGGCACAGGTCTGGTCGACGGGGACGTCCGGCCAGTGCGAGGCGTTGGCGGTCGTCATCTTCGTCGTGGCGCAGTCGAAGCTGGAGTCGGCCAGGCAGCGCTCTGAGGTGTCGAAGAAGACCTGGGCGGCGGCCGGGGCGGTGCTGTCGTAGACCTTGCCTGCCAGCTGCCCGTACTGGATCTTGGAGAGGTAGCCGCCGCGGGCGTACGTGGTCGCGGTGGTGGCGTTGTCCCGGCCGTAGTAGCCGGTCTCGGGCGTGTACCAGTAGCTGATGGCGTTGCCGTGCGGGTCGACGGTGTAGTCGAGGTTCCAGCGGTAGCCCTGCTGGCACCAGGAGTCGGCGAAGGTCGCGGCGTGACACGGCTCGTTGGCGTCGTTGCCGTAGACGGGCGCGGTGAACACCGAGTTGGTGGTCGCGTTGCCCGTCGCCCAGCCGGGCAGCCGGTTCTTGCCGAAGTAGTACTGCGTGCCGTCGGCGGTGGTGACGACGAAGTACTCGTTGTCATTGTCGCCGTTGACCGTGTCGGTCTTGACCTCGATCTTCTCGCCGTTGTCGCCCTGCGGGCGCCAGGTACCTGTCTTGTCGTCGTGGATGAGCGTGTTGGACGAGCCGTTCAGCGACAGCGTGAGCGAGTCGGCGTCATCCGACCAGCACTCGTCCGAGGTCTTGGGCGTGCCGTTCGCCGTGTCGTCGGAACAGGAGGCGTAGCTGCGCTCGACGAAGCCGGGCGAGTAGTCCCAACCGTCGCCGATCCAGGAAGACTGGGCGTTCGTCGACGAGGTGCGCCCGTCGACGCTCTGCGAGCTGTAGCCGAGGGACACGTTCGGGGCCAGACCACCGGGCACGTCGGGCACCGAGATGGGGTACGAGTAACTGAAGGCTCCGGCCGAATCGCCGGCCGACCACTGGCCCGACGGGGACAGCGAGGTGGCCGCATAGCTGCCGCCGCCGCCCGTGGCGGCAGCCTCCGCCGCGAGCACCATCGGCTGCGCCGTGGTGGTGGCGGGCAGTGCGATCTCGGCCGAGACCGTCTGCGTCTTGGCGTCGTTGGTCGAGGTCAGGGGGGTCTGCTTGCGGCAGGCGGCGGCTTGTGGCGTGGTCAGGGCACAGGCCGGCAGTTGGACGAGGCGCAGTCGGCCTGCCCAGTCACCGCCGTAGACGTCCTTGAACGCCGAGTAGTTCAGGCCCACTTGGGCGGTGCCGCCCGAAGAAGTGGCGCTGTCCGGCTGCACGGTGAGAACGACGCCACTGAGCGAGAGCTTCCGTGCGGCCGTCTGGCCCGGCAGCGATACGTGGACGCGGGTGCCGGCGTCGGCCCTGTGCCCTCCCTTCGCCGGCGCAACCGTCACCGGGACTCCGTCAGCCCGCTTGGCGGCAGCTCCACGTGCGGGAACCGCCACATCGGCAGCTCCCTTGGCGGGCCAGGTCTTGTGGGCCTGTGCCGCGCTCCAGCGCGCCATCTGCGGCACCTTCGCGGCCTTGCCCTTGACCGGCGTGACGGGAACCGACGGTTCCTTCTTCGCCTTCACAAGGTAATTCGTATGCTGTTCAGCAGCGAGCGCGTCTGTCGGCGCGATAAACCCGACCAGCAGGCCGAGCACACCTATTGCGACGATCCACAAAGCGGGCACCCTGCGTATCCGCATGGTCTTTCTGTAAATCCGCCAACGTGAATTGCGACGCACTCCGGACCCCCCATTCCAGCACGGCTATCGAGGGCCTATTGGATCAGATCGAAGAGCCTCCTCACAGGGTCTCCACATGTTCAAAAGGTATAGAGATCACCATGCATCGCCCCCTGTTCGACCAAAACTTAAGGTCAAATGCGTCAACTTCCCCATGAATATGGTCGATTACTTAACAACAGCCTCAACCACTTCACCAGACAGCAAAGTTGCACACCTCATCTACATGTCCGCCGAAGCCATACCCGGGCGGTTTCCGGCTCGGGACTGTTGTCGCCTTGCCCTGATTGCGGGTAGCCTCCCTCGCGCCCGTAGGCGCTTTTCACTCGGACTCAAATTGGGGGGCAGATGTCCGACCGTTTCCGCCGACCTTCCTCCGGTGGCCCATTCAGAAATAGCCCGCGAATACCGGGCAGATTCCTGGTCCTTGCCACGGTCAGCGCGCTCTGCCTGGCACCGCTCGCCGCTCAGTCGGCCGCCGCCGATTCCGGACCGGGCTCCGTCGCAGATGTCAACACCGGCCAGCCGGACCTGACTCCGGCACCGAAGGACGACACGAAGCCGCCGGAGCCGACCGGCTCGAAGCCCTCGTACGTCTGCTGCGTTAGACGATCCAGCGACCGGCCGTCCTTGGCGCAGGTGTCCTCGAAGGAACGCCGTAGCAGTGCGGCCGGCCAGTAAAGGGCGGCGTTCGCCGCGTAGTCGAGCATCTGGCCGACGACCTCACGCCGGATGCGGGTGTCCGTGGCCCGCTTGACCTCGACCAGGGTCGGCACGCCGTCGGCGTCGACGAAGAGGTGGTCCAGCCAGTACGCCGGGGCACTGTCCGTGCTCGTCGGCACCCCCATCTCCCGGGCCACCAGCACCAGCCGCAGCGGTCGGCCGTCGGCCGGCGAGCCGAAGTCCAGCACCCGTGGCAGCACTTGGCCATTCCGGTCGAGAGCGGTAAGGAGGGCGACCGTCGAAATCCTCGGCAAGTCCGCCGCGCGGTCCGTGTTCTCGGACCGGGCGAGCTCGACATCCCATCGGCTCCGACGGCCGAGTCGAGTCGCTTTCGGGACCTGGGGGACTGATCGTCGAGGAATGCGGGGCGCCGGCCGGCGTATCAGGCACCGCCGCTCCCGCCCTGCCATTCGCGCGGGGACATCCCGTACGCCGCCCGGAACACCCGGCTGAAGTGCGCGGGGTTGGCGAAGCCCCAGCGGTGGGCGACGGCGGACACGGGCGGGCTCATGCGGCCGGGGCGGCTCAGCTCACGCCGGCATTCCTCCAGGCGGCGGTGCTGGATCCAGCGGCTGACGGTGGGGCCTTCGTCCTGGAAGAGCCGGTGCAGGTAGCGGACGGAGATGCGGTGGGCGGCGGCGATCGATTCCGGCGAGAGGCCGGGATCGGCGAGGTGGTGGTCGATGAAGGCCCGGATCCGTACCAGCAGCGCCCGGTGGGCGGCGTCGGTACCCGCGGTGTCCCGGCCGAGGTGCTCGGCGATGAGGGTGGTGAGCAGGTCCACGGCGTTGCGCGCGAGCATTTCGCCGACCGGGGGGCGGCAGGAAGTGGCTCCGGCGGCGAGACCGGCCAGGAAGGGGGCCACCATGGCGGCCGGTCCCTCGTCACCGCGAAGGGTGATGCCGGTGATACGCCGCAGGTCGGACTCCCGGAGTCCGAGCGCCTGTCGCGGGAGCTGGAAGACCTTCATCTGGAAGCGGTCGGGGAAGCTCAGCGTGTACGGCCGGGTCGTGTCGTAGAAAGCGAAGTCGCCCGGCCGAAGGAAGGCGTCCCGGCCGTCCTGGGTGATGACGGCGGGGCCGTGCCCCTGCAGGCCGATGAGCATGTACTCGGCGCTGTCCCGAGCGATCAGCCGCGGGGTACGGAAGACCCGCTCCGGGTCGGCGTCCACGGTGGAGATCTGGAGGTGGCCGAGGCGGTCGGTCCTGACCGCTCCGGAGAAGGGCGCGTCCGCGGGGTCCTTCGGGGTGGAGACGTCCAGGGGCACGAACGTGCGCCAGACGGCATCGTGCCAGTAGGCCCGCCGCTCGCCTGCGGGCACGGAGTCCGTGGAAAGGACAAGGCTCACGGCGCCTCCACCGGATGTCCGACGTGCTCGTCCTATCTAGCCTCGCCCAGCGCTTCTCCGAGGTCACGTGCGCGTATCGGTTTTGTGACCCCCCGGCCCGCGGACCCGCGAGTTCACTCTCGGGCAAGTTCCGGTGCGCTGGCGGTCAAGCCGCGGCCGTCGGGCGGCCCACGCTTCGAGTCACGGACAGTTCGTCGAAGGAGCGCGCCATGCCGAGAACGGCCCCACCGGGGCACACCCCTCGTTTCACCGCCTACAGTGCCCGGTTCCCGGAGGGCACGGACGCCTTCGTCTTCGCGCAGTACGGCTGCCAGGCGCCGTCCCGGGAGGAGGCCGAGCGGGCCGCGGCGGGCCTCGCCACGCTGTTCACCGGGCCGGACGGACCGGACCTGGTCGACCGCGGATCGTTCTACGACACCGCCGGAGCGTACAACGTGGCGTTGCTGGCGTACTGGTACGACCCGAGCCGCCACCGGCGCTGGCGGGAGTCGGCAGCCGTCCGCGCCGCCTGGGACGGCCTCCCCTCGCAGGGGCCGGTCGGGCACTGGCGCGAGGAGTCGTTCGTCCCCGTCGAGCGGAACGAGACACTGCACACCCACCGCCGTGAGGACTACGCGACCAGCGGTCTTTCGCAGTCCGGCGCCCTCGATCTCCCCGAGACCCAGGTGCACGACTACTGGGGCGCCGCCCGTGACCGCATCGCGGCGTCGGCCTCCGAGGCGCTGGAGCCCGAGATGCCGGCCTTCGAACCGCAGGATCCCGCGACCCGGGAGACTCGTGGCCGCCGCGTCAGCGTCGACGTACCCGGAAACGTGGCGCTGATCCGCACCGCGCAGGACTGGTCCGCCAGCACCCTCTACCGCGAGACGTACCTGGCCGACGTCAAACCGGTCAAGGACCGGGGCGTCGACTTCCTGGCGGAGAACGCCGGATCCGGCTGTATCGCCGCCCGCAACCTCACCGAGGAGGCCGCCGACGGGGCGCCGCTCGACCGCGCCTGCACCATCGCCTGGTTCGCCTCGCTCGAACACCTGATGACCTGGTGCCGGTCGCACCGCACGCACCTGGACATCTACGCCAGCTTCTTCCGGATGGTCGGCGGCGGGGAAGGCCCGCTGGACGTCGCCTTCTGGCACGAGGTCTCCGTACTGCCGAGCGGCTCGGTGACCGCCGAGTACGTCAACTGCGACCCGCGCACCGGCTTCCTGCCGCTGTCCCCAACCACCTGACAACAGAGGAGAGTTGACCATGGTCGAGTACACAGGTGCGTTCAAGGCGGCCGCCGTCCAGGCCGAGCCGGTATGGCTCGACGCCGACGCCACGATCGACAAGAGCATCGGCCTGATCGAGGAGGCCGCCCGTGCGGGGGCGCAGCTCATCGCCTTCCCGGAGACCTTCGTTCCCGGCTACCCCTGGTGGCTGTGGCTGGACTCCCCGGCCGCCGGCATGCGGTTCGTCGGGCGCTACCACGAGAACTCGCTGACCCTGGACGGCCCGCGCCTCCAGCGACTGCTCGACGCCGCACGCGCGAACTCCATCGCGGTGGTCCTCGGATTCAGCGAGCGCGGCGGCGGCAGCCTGTACATGGGCCAGGCGGTCATCTCAGCGGACGGCAAGCTCGTCGGAGCCCGCCGCAAGCTCAAGCCCACCCACGTGGAACGCACCATGTTCGGGGAGGGCGACGGCTCCGACCTGGTGGTCCACGACACCGAACTCGGCCGGATCGGGGCGCTGTGCTGCTGGGAGCACCTCCAGCCGCTGACCAAGTACGCCATGTTCAGCCAGCACGAGCAGGTGCACGTGGCCGCCTGGCCCAGCTTCTCCGTGTACAAGGGGGCGGCCTACGCGCTCGGCCCGGAGGTCAACACCGCCGCCTCCCAGATCTACGCCGCCGAGGGCCAGGTCTTCGTACTCGCCCCGTGCGCCGTGGTCGGCGAGGCAGGTGTCGAGCTGTTCTGCGACACCCCCGTCAAGCAGCAACTGCTGCAGCGCGGCGGCGGCTTCGCCCGGATCTACGGTCCCGACGGCCGCCCACTGGCCGACCCGCTGCCCGAGGACGCCGAGGGCATCCTGTACGCCGACATCGACCTGACCGCGATCCCGTTCGCCAAGGCCGCCGCCGACCCGGTCGGGCACTACGCCCGCCCCGACGTCACCCGGCTCCTCCTCAACCGGGCCGAGCGACGCCCCGTGGAGTACGCCACCCACGCCGCCCTGCCGGCCGGGCACTTCGACGGTGTCGAGGCGATCATCACGGAGCCGGAGCCGGAGCCAGAGCCGGAGCGGGAGCCGGAGGCGACAGCGGTCGGCTGAGGCCCGGCACCACCCCAGCTCAGTGCGTCGAGGGCACGTACGCGACCCCGAAACGGAACTCCCGCCGCCGGCCCGGCTCCAGTGACAAGGCGGTGGCGAGTTCCGGGCGGTTGAAGGCGTCCGTGGGCACCTCGACAGGCTCCAGAGCGATGGACCCGCGCCGGTCGCGGGCCAGGGTGTCGCCAGTGAACACGTGCAGGTAGCCGCCGTGCTGCCACACCCGTAGTCCGGCTCCGGTCGCGGGGTCGCTCAGTACCGTCTCGGTCCGGCCGCCGGGTCCGGGGGCCAGGTCCGCGAAGCAGGCGTCGACGACGGCGGCGCCGAGCCTCCTGGGCGTACGGAAGTCCATGTCGGGGCAGCGGTCCAGGGGCAGCAGGGCGTTCTTTCCGCGCAGGGGGATGAGGGAGGCGTCGGTACGGATCAGGGTGTGGGCGGGAATCTGCAGGACCAGGTCGTCGATGGGGCGGGAGAGGGTGAAGTACGGGTGCCAGCCCGCCGCGTAGGGAGCGGTGGTCTCCCCCACGTTCGTCGCCCTGATCTCGATGCCCAGGTCACCGCGGCCGATCGTGTACTCCACGTCGAGGTCGAGCGCGAACGGGTAGCCGGGGTACCGGCCCGGTCGGATGGTCGTGCTGCGCAGCAGCAGCCGTGCCGAGTCGGGCGTCATGGTGGCCGCGACGAGCCGGAACGGCGCTTCGCGTGCGAAGCCGTGGTAGACCGTGCGGTCGCCGACGCGGCCGGGCAGCAGGTCGTGGTCGCGGCCGCCGTGGTGGTAGCGGCCGTCGGCGACGCGGTTGGGGAACGGGGCGAGCAGGCCCGCCCGTACGCCGTCCTGCGAGAGCAGTTCCGCCTCGTCGCGGTAGCCGTCCGTCAGTTCCCTCAACTGCCCGGCCGCTCCGCGTCCGAGCCGCCAGCTCAGCAGCGTCGCCCCGCGCAGGGCGAGGACGGCGCGCACGGCACCGTCCGGCGCGGAGACCGTCACGGTGGGTTCGTCGCCGAGGCGGCCCTCGGCGATCCGGAACGTGTCGGCCGTAGCGCCATCGCCACCGTCTCTGCCTGTCACCCGGCTTCCGGGACGAGCTTCTTCGCGCCCGTCATGATGGCCACCGCGTCCTCCATGGAGTGCGACTGCGGGGTGATGACCCCGGCGCAGCCGCCGAGGCGCTGGATGTGGATGCGGTCGGCGACATCGAAGACGTTGGGCATGTTGTGGCTGATCAGGATGATGCCGAGGCCCTGGTCGCGCAGGTCGCGGACGAGCTTGAGCACCTGGCCGGTCTCGCGGACGCCCAGCGCCGCGGTGGGTTCGTCGAGGATGACGACCCGGCCGCCGAAGGCGCCCGCGCGGGCGACGGCCACCGACTGGCGCTGGCCGCCGGAGAGCGTCTCCACGGCCTGGTTGATGTTCTGCAGGGTGCTGATGCCCAGCCGCTTGATGTGGTCGGACGCCTGGCGCTTCATCTCGCCGGTGTCGAGCATGCGGAACACCGAGCCGAGCACACCCTTGCGGCGGATCTCGCGGGCGAGGAACAGGTTGCTGGCGATGTCCAGCGCCGGGGCCACGGCGAGGGTCTGGTAGACCGTCTCGATGCCGGCCTCGCGGGCGTCCTGCGGCCGCTTGAAGTTGACCTCGGAGCCGTCGACCAGGATGCTGCCCCGGTCGGGGACGAGCGCTCCGGAGAGGCACTTGATCAGGGTGGACTTGCCGGCGCCGTTGTCGCCGATGACGGCGAGGACCTCGCCGGGGTGGAGGGTGAGGTCGACGTCGTTCAGGCCGACGACCCGGCCGAAGACCTTGACCAGGCCCTTGGCTTCGAGAACGGGGGCGGTGGGGGTCGTCACGACTTCACACTCCGGATCCACTGGTCGACGGAGACAGCCGCGATCACCAGCACGCCGACTGTCAGGACTTGGTAGTTGGGGTCGATCCCGGCCAGTGCCAGACCGTTGACGAAGACCTGGACGATGAGCGCGCCGATCAGCGAGCCGAGCACCACGCCGCGTCCGCCGAACAGACTGGTGCCGCCGATGACGACGGCGGTGATGGACTGCAGGTTGGCGTTGAGGCCGCTGTTGGGGTCGCCGCCGCCGACCCGGCCGACCAGGATCCAGGCGCCCACCGCGATGGCGAAGCCACCGACCACGTAGGCGCTCAGCAGCACCCGGTTGACGGAGATGCCGGCCAGGCGGGCGGCCTCGATGTCGTCGCCCACGGCGTACAGGTGCCGGCCCCAGGCGGTGTAGCGCAGCGCGTAGCCGACCACCGCGTACAGGGCGATCATGAGCAGGACGCCGGTGGTCAGGTTCAGTTGCCCGATGGAGACCGTGTCCGCGCTCCACATGAGGATGTTGCCGGGCTGCAGCGAGACGGTCTGGCCCTTGGCGTAGATGAGCGTGATCGCGGTGAAGATGCTGAGGGTGCCGAGCGTGACGATGAACGGCGGCAGCTTGATCCTGGTCACCAGCAGCCCGTTGACGGCCTGCGCGGCGACGGCGACGGCCGCTCCCGCGAGCAGGGCCAGCACGCCCGGCAGGTGGTTGTCCGCGACGAGCTTCGACATCAGCAGCGAGGCCAGCACCATGACCGCGCCGATGGACAGGTCGATGCCGGCCGTGAGGATGATGACGGTCTGGCCGACGGCCAACGAGCCGATGACGGCCACCTGTTGGGCGACGAGCGACAGGTTCTGCAAGGCGTAGAAGCGGTCGTTGACCAGGGAGAACACGATGGCGGCGAGCACCAGGACGATCGCCGGGCTGAGTGCCGGCTGACGGTGCAGCACCGACTGGATGCGCTGGGCCGGCGTGGCGGGCCGGTTGAGGAAGTCCTCCGCCGGCGCCGGTGTCGCTTCACTGTCCACGTGGGTGGTCACAGGGGGTCCTTCCGGTTCTGTCCCTCGTGCGGGCCTTCGAAGGAGCTCATGAGGTACGGGCTCATGACATACGGGCTCATGACGTACGAGCACGAGCTCATGACGTACGGCTCATCGGCTCGTGTGGTGCGGGTGGGCCGCCGGTGCCGTGACGGCTGCCGGCGGCCCACCCGGCCGACCGGGTCAGCTGCCCCAGCAGGCGGAAGCGGCCTGCGACGTGGACTGGACCGTCAGCCCCCCGATGGCCTTGGCGGCGACCAACGCGGTGCCGGTGTCGTAGAACGACTTGCCGTTGGTGACACTGGGCTTGCTGCCGCCGCGGGCCAGCTTCGCGATGGAGCTGACGCCGAGGGCCGCCATCTTGCCCGGGTACTGCACGGCGTCGGCGGCGAACTCGCCACTGGTGACGTTCTTCAGGCCCGAGCAGCTGCCGTCGATCGCGTAGATCGCGACGCTCTTCTCCTTGTTCGCCGCCTTCAGCGCGTTGTACGCGCCCTCGCCCGCCGGCTCGTTGATCGCGTAGACCACGTTGATGTCCGGGTTGGCCGACAGGCAGTTCTCCATCGCGGTGCGTCCGCCGTCGATGGCGCCCTGGGTGGGCTGGTGGCAGGCGACCGTGTACGTGCCGCCCTTGCCGCCGGTGTACTTCCCGGTCTTGGCCTCCTTGCCGTTCTCGGTCTTGCTGCCCGGGTCGATGCCCATGCCCTCCAGGAAGCCGTGGTCGCGGTCGATGTCCACCGAGACGACCTGGTTGTTGAACAGGTCGAGCATGGCGATGACCGCGGGCTTGCCGTCCAGGGCCGCCGCCGCGTACTGGCCGTCGAGCTTGCCCGCCTGCTCGTTGTCGGTGGCGTAGGTGATGTCCGCGACGTTCGCCGGGTTCGGTGCGGTGTCCAGGGCGATCACGAAGAGGCCGGCCTGCTTGGCGCGCTTCAGCGCGGTGTTCACCGCGTCGCCGTTGGTGGTGATCAGGATGCCCTTGTCGCCGCGCGAGACGGCGTTGTCGATGGCGGTGATCTGGGTCTGGGTGTCGCCGTCCGACGTTCCCGCCGCCACGGTGAGGCTCACCTTGTCCTTGGCGGCCTGTGTCTTGGCGTCCTTCTCCATGCTGACGAAGTACGGGTTGCTCAGCGTCTTCAGGATCAGTGACACGCCCACCTTCCCGCTGCCGGACGACGAGGAGCTTGAGTCGGAGGAGCCGCAGGCGGCGAGGGTGGCGCCGAGGCAGATAGTGACGCCGATGGCTGCCGCCCGGGTGCGTCGACTGCGGAGGCCCGACGCCTGCCTGGAGGAGAGGTTCATGACGTGATCCCTTTCGAGCCGTCCCTTGGTCGACGCTGAGACAACGTTGACTCGACGGGATAGTGAGCCCGTATGGACGAGCGCGTCAAGACACTGGTAAACATGCGTCGGCAACAAGTAGGTAACGCGCAATCAGTTGGAGACAACGATGACTCTGGGCGAGCCGCCGTCGCCGTCCCCCCGCAGCCGCCCCACCATGCGCGAGGTGGCGGCACTGGCAGGCGTCGCCATCAAGACGGTCTCCCGCGTGGTCAACGAGGTTCCCACCGTCGATCCGGCCATTGCCGCCCGGGTGCGTGACGCGGCCGACAAACTGGGCTACCGGCCGAACCTGACCGCCAGCAGCCTGCGCCGCGGGGACGGCCGTACGGCCACGATCGGGATGCTCGTCGAGGACGCGGCGAACCCTTTCTCGGCGGCCCTGAGCCGAACCGTCGAGAACGTGGCACGGGGGCGCGGAGTGCTCGTGCTGGTGGGAAGCCTCGACGAGGACCCGGCCCGGGAACGGGAGTTGGCCCGTGCTCTCATCGACCGGCGGGTGGACGGCCTGGTGATCGTGCCGGCCGGCCGCGACCACAGTTATCTGATCAGCGAGCAGCGTTCGGGCACCTGCATGGTCTTCGTCGACCGTGAGCCCAGCCTGCTCGACGCGGACACCGTCGTCTCCGACAACCGGCGGGGTGCCGTCACCGGCGTCAACCACCTGCTGAAGTCCGGCCACCGCCGCATCGCCTACCTCGGCGACCGCGCGACGATCTCCACCGCCGCCCAGCGTTTCGACGGCTACCGGCACGCCCTGGAGGTCGGGCACATCGAGTACGACGAGGAGATCGTCCGGCACACCGGGGCCAGCGAGGAATCCGCGATCGCCGCGACCCGGCGGCTCCTGGCGCTGCCGAACCCGCCCACCGCGCTGTTCACCAGCCAGAACTTCGTCACGATAGGGGCCGTGCGAGCCCTGCGCGCACTCGGTCTGCAGGGAACCGTCGCCCACGTGGGCTTCGACGACTTCCCTCTCGCCGACATCCTCAGCCCGGGGATCTCCGTCATCGCCCAGGACGTCGAGCAGTTGGGCAGGACGGCCGCCGAGATGCTCTTCAGCAGACTGGACGGCGACCGGTCACCCACCCGCGCGGTCACCATTCCGACCCGGCTGATCGAGCGGGGATCCGGCGAGATCACGGCCGGAGGGCCCCGCCACGACTGAACCGCCGCACGCGACGGCGGCCGGGTCGGCAACGCCTTCGGCGGACAGCCATTCACTCGTGTCAGGTCCCTGGCCCCAGGCGCAGGGCCCAGGACCCAGGGCAGCGCTTGGGCCGGCGCGGCCACTCTCACGTGATGCGTCACCCAGCGGCAGGCGACTCGCCGGCCTTGTCGACCACGGCATGGTCCAACTCGGCGCTGCTGGACAGCAGGGTGCCGGACTCTCCGTAGGACTCGTCCTTGGTCAGGTAGCTGCGGGAACCGAGGAAGGCGTAGTCCTTCTTGTCGAAGACCCACTCGGTCCTGACGCCGTAACGGGTGTCGTCACGCGCGATGCCGAGACCCTGCCGGCCGATGGCGTCGCGCGCCTTCGGGGCCGGGGTGACACCGGGGATCTTCGCCGCGGCCCGGTAGAGGGCGGCAGCGGTGCGGGGCGGCGTCAACGTGCCGAGCAGCGAGCCGATCTGCTCGAACACCGCCTGGTCGCGCTCGCGGCCCGTGGCGTGCGGGGTCTTCGCGTACAGGTAGGCCAGCAGCTTGTCGGGGTCGGTGGGCAGGGAGCTGAGCCAGTGGTAGGTGGGCCGGTTGATGCCGGCCGCCGTGCCGTGGGTGTCGCCGAGTTCGGCGTTGATGGGCAGGGTCTCACCGTCTTCGCGGATCAGACCGAGCTTGAGCAGACGCCCCGGCTCCTGGGCGGACCACACCTCACGGACCGTCAGCGGGCCGAGTACGGCCTTCCCGGTGGTGAGGTCGGCACCGCGGGCCTTCTCCTTGGTGTAGACGAACTGATCGTCCCGCACGGTGCGGGCAGGGTGTCCCCCTGCGGCGGCGGAGATCCGGTCGAGGAGGGCCGCGGCAGGCTGCATGTCCGTGGCCACGCCGTGCGACGCGGTGCCGGAGGCCCCCTTGCCGCTGTCGGTCAGGGCGATTCCCGCGGTCAGTGCGCAGGCCAGGGCAAGTGCGGTCGCCGGCGCCAGGAGCGCGGGCCGCAGCAGCCGACGGGTCGGCCGGGTAGGTACGGCCTGGTCGCGGTCGATGGTGTGCATCAGTAGATCCTTGTGACGAAGGTGCTGCTCGCGCGGAACGTCCCAGTCGGCCGGGGGCGGTAGCAGGCGGGCGATCTCCTCGCGGTCGCCGCGCCACTCCCGGGAAGCGGAGGTGGTCCTGTCCTTCATGTGAGCTCCTCCCGCACGGGCAGGGCCGCGATCGCGGCCGCACTTGTCATCTCTCCGCGGGCAGAGCCCGGTTCCAGGTTTTCCTCAGCGAGACGGGCGAGCTTCTTGCGGGCACGCGAGAGCCGGGAACGTACGGTCCCGACCGCGATGCCCAGAGCCTCGGCCGTCTGCTGGTAGTCCAGGCCGGACCACACGCACAGGGCCAGCACCTCCCGCTCCTGGCGTCTCAGCCGGTCCAGGGCGACCTGAACAGCACGCAGGCGGCGCGCGTCATCGATGCGTCCGGCCAGCTCGGGCGCGAAGTCCTCCACGCTCGGCGGCCGGGGCTGCCGCGCCAGGAACAGCTGGCGTCGGCGCAGGCTCCGCCGGGCGTTGTCCGCCTTGTGGGTGGCGATGCCCAGCAGCCAGGGCAGCAGGGAACCGCCGTCCTCCTGTACCCGCGTCCGCGTGCGCCACGCGGCCAGGAACGTCTCGGACATGATCTCTTCGGCTGTCGACCAGTCGCCGGTCAGGCGCAACCCGTGGTTGTACACGGCGCGGGCGAACTCCTCGTACAGCTCGGCGAACGCCACGCGGTCCCCCTCGCGCACGCGGCGGCGCACCTCGTTCTCTGAGTCCTTCACACCCTCTTCTCTCCATGAAGCGGGTGGAGTTCCCGTGGTCTGCGTCACCTGCCGGTACGGCTGCTGAAGGGGACCGTGCCACCCGCCGTCGGATCGCCGTCTACATCGCCTTCAGAAGTAGTTGTCCGGCTTCAGGGAGTTGAGGGCGATCCACCGCTGCGGTGTCGTGGCGGTGGGTACGTCGGCGCCGTGCGACGAGGCGCGGAAGAAGTCCTGGGCGTCGAGGGCGATCCGGGGGTCGTCGTCGACGCGGCGCGCCATCTCGTAGTAGACGGCCAGCACATGGACACATCGGGGAGCGTCGGCCGGGCAGCCGCAGTCGATGCCGACGACGTGCGGTACGGGCCGGTGTCCGTCGTCGGCCAGCGCGCGGTACAGCTCGTCGGTGAGGACGGGCCGGACGCCGGACAGCCGGCGGGAGATGCCGGCCATCACCTCCCGGGGCATCGCCGCGACCTCGATGTTCGCCACGAAGACATTGCGGCCGTGGTGGATGACGGCTCGTACGGTCCGGCCGTCGATCGTGATCTCGACCTTCCCGTCACGGGCGAGTCTGCGCGCACGTGGGAGCTGCGGATCGGGGCGGGTCTGGCGCAGCGGCTCGGCGAGCCGGACCCAGTCCCTGCCCCACGGCGTGTATCCGAAATCGCTGTCGGGCATGGTCAGTTGTCCCGCTTCCGGCGCAGGACCTCGATGAGGCGGTCGTCGTCCAGGCGCGCCAGCCCCGCGACACCGGACATGTCGGCGATGTCGGAGAGCGCGGTTTTACGCGAGTGCATGGCCGCGATGTGCTCCTCGACGGTCGTCCCCGTGGTCAGGGTGGTGATGGTGACGGTGCGGGTCTGTCCGATCCGGTGGACCCGGTCGGAGGCCTGTGCCTCCACGGCCGGATTCCACCAGCGGTCGAAGTGGATGACGTCGGCCGCGCGGGTGAGCGTAAGCCCGGTGCCGCCGGCTTTCAGGCTGAGCACCATCACCGGCGGGCCGTCGGGGGCCTGAAACCGGCGGACGAGGCCGGACCGCTGCTTCTGGTCCAGGCCGCCGTGGAAGAACGGCACGCCGATCCCGAACTGTTCCGCGCAGTGCCGCACCAGGAGTTCACCGGTCCGCACGTACTGCGTGAAGATCAGGGTGGGCGAGCCCGTTTCGAGGTTGTTGGCCACGATGTCGGTGCAGAGGTCGAGCTTCCCCGACCTGCCCGCCAGCTCGGCCAGATCATCCAGGCCGTCGCTGAGCAGACCCGGATGGTTGCAGACCTGCTTGAGCGCGGTCAGGGCCGCCAGCACCCTGGTCCGGCGCTGCGCACCGCTGCCGAAGCCGTCGTCGATGACCTGCTCCAGGACGCGGTCGTACGACTGCTGCTGTTCCTCGGTCAGGTCGCAGATCAGATCGGCGTGGATCTTGGCCGGGAGCGAGCCGGCGACCTGGGCCTTCTTCCGCATCAGGACGACCGGCTCGATCACCCCGCGCAGGCGGGCGGCGGCGGCGGCGGAGCCGTCCGCGATCGGCCGGACGAAGCGGCGGCGGAACTGCGTCCTGTTCCCGAACAGGTGCGGTGCGACCAGGTTGAGCAGTGCCCAGAGTTCTTCCAGGTGGTTTTCGACGGGCGTTCCGGTCAGGGCGATCCGGGTGTCGGCCGCGAGGGTCCGCGCGGCCTTCGACACCTGGGTGCGGGGGTTCTTCAAAACCTGTGCCTCGTCGAACACCGCGGTGATCCACCGATGCTCCGCCAGGGCGGGGCCGTGCAGGCGCAGCGTCGGGTAGCCGGTGAGGACGACCGTGCCGCCGGCCGCTGTCTCCAGCGGGCCGCCGCGCCAGACCGCCGTCCGCAGGCCGGGGGCGAACCGCTCGATCTCGTGTGCCCAGTTCCCGACCAACGACGTGGGGCACACCACCAGTTGGGGCCCCTCCGCGGCCCGCCCGGTGAGGTAGCCGATGGCCTGCAGCGTCTTGCCGAGTCCCATCTCGTCGGCGAGCACCGCGCCGCCGTGCGCGTCGACGGTCTCCCGCAGCCAGCTCACCCCGCGCACCTGGTACGGCCGCGGCGTGGCGGTCAGTGTGTCGCGCAGTTCGGTGGCGACGGCGCGGGTGTGGCGGAAGACGGCCACGGCGTGCTCGGCGGACGTCACGGCGGCACCGGTGGCGTCGGGGACGGCGTGCGCCGCGATCGGAAGGGCCGCGTCGCCCCCCGCGAGCAGCTGCCGCCAGGCATCCACCGACCGGCCGGGCACGTCGAGGGGCGCGTCGGCGAGCCGGTCCGGCTCGATGAGCGCGCAGTCGACGTCGGTCACCTCGAACCCGTCACGGTCCGGGGCCGGTACGACCAGGGCGACTGCCTCGACGTCATCGGCCGGCGGAGCGGCGCCCGCGGCTCCGCCGGACCAGTTCCACAGGGCGAACATGTGCCGGTCGGGCAGATAGGTAGCCTGCACGAAGAAACAACCCCGGGTGCGCTCGACAAAGAACTGACGCCTGGACCGTAGGGAACGAAAAGACCCCTGTCAATTCCCTTTTCCCATGAACCAGTCCATTCCCAGAGGGAGTTACCAAGGCCATACCAGCCCCTCTCTGTCAATTGATTCAAGAGAAATAACGGCCGGTTCCAGAAATCCACCGAGGACATATCGCAAGCCCCTTTGTCAATTCCCGATCCGACGGAGTCGTCTCCCGGACGACAGCGGGCGTGTCAGGATGATGATCTGACAGCCACTCACCAAGACGGAGCCTGGCCTCATGACCTCTCCCAGCGGCGGCAGCAGCGGTGCGTTGCCCTTGCAGATCGACACCAGCAGGCCCCACCCGGCCCGGATGTACGACTACTTCCTCGGCGGCAAGGACAACTACCCGGTCGACCGGGACGCCGCCGAGCAGTTCATCAAGGCCGCTCCCGAGGTGCGGGAGGGCGTCCGGGCCAACCGGCGCTTCATGCACCGGGCCGTCCGGCACGTCGTGGAAGAGGGCGGGGTGCGGCAGATCCTCGACATCGGGACCGGGCTGCCCACCGAGCCGAACGTGCACCAGATCGCGCACGCCGTCGCCCCGGACACGCGGATCGTCTACGTCGACAACGACCCGATCGTCAGCACCCACTCGATGGCCCTCATGGAGGACACCGACACCTCGGTCATCCTGGCCGACCTGCGCGATCCGCGCTCCATCCTCGACCACCCCGAGGTGCGCGCGGCCATCGACTTCGACCAGCCGGTGGCCGTACTGCTGGTCGCGGTCGTGCACTTCCTCGCCGACGACGGGGACCCGTACGGCATCGTCGCCACCCTGCGCGACGCGCTGCCGGCCGGTTCCTATCTCGTCCTGTCCCACGCCACCGGCGACGTCCACGAGGACCAGCGCGAGGAGGCGGCCTCCGTCTACAACCGCGCCACCGCCACCCTGAACCTCCGCACCCACGCCCAAGTCCTGGACTTCTTCGGCGACTTCACCCTCGTGGACCCGGGCCTGGTCCGCGTCACCCACTGGCGCCCCGAGCAGACTCCGAACCCGGACGCCCCGCCCATCGGCATCTACGGCGGGGTGGCCCGGAAGGACAGTTAGGGGCCGTCCGGCGGATCAGGTCGCAGGAAAGCGACGGTGGCTGATCGGCACCGGTGAGCGGGGTGTGGTGCGTGCGGCTGCAAGGCGGAGGAGACGTTGACATCAGCGGCTCCGCCGCGGGCGACGCGGTGGGGGCACCTCCCGGCCGAAGGCTGGGGGACGTCGGCGAGTGACGACAACGCGGCTGGGGGTCCCCCCACGCCTTTAGGGCAGTGGGGGAGTGCGTGCCACCCCCGCGTCTGCGACAGGATCCGCCGGACAGGCCCCCTAGTCGCCGACCGTGATCGTCCGGCCCTCCCGGGCCGGCAGCGAGAAGCCCAGCACGGTGCTCGTGTCGCGCAGGGCTTCCGGGAGGGCTCCTGCCGCGCCGATGCCCCGGGCGCGTTCGAGGCGTTGGGGGCGGGTCATGGTGAGGCCGAAGTCCTTCGTCAGACCGGCGCCGTCCAGCAAGTCGCAGAGGAACAGCATGTGTTCGTCCAGCGGCACCTGTTCGGCGCGGACGGCACGGACGCCGTCGAGCAGGGCGTTACGGAGTGCGGGATCCGGGTGGTGGCGTGTCCTGGTGAGGAGGGTGCCGGGTCTGTGGCGCAGCACGCCTCGCTCGATGAGTGCGCCCGTGTGCAGGGCGAGTGCTTCCCGGCCGCGTTCCCTGAGCCAGCGGGTCACCGTCAGGGGGCGGGGGGCGAGTTGGGCGGCTCGCGTCCCCACGGCGGACAGCAGGTCGTCTGCCCATGTCAGGCCCGTGCGGGTCGGGTTGGCCGACAGCTCGATCTCGCCGCGGTTCCGGTAGATCTCGAGGCCCAGTTTTCTGGTTTTCCTCGGTCTGATCAACAGCCTTCTCCGCAGGGCCAGTTCACCCAGTTCCGCCGCCGCGCAACCCGCCGCCGTCTGGGCCGAGTTGGGCACCCTGCCGTTCTCCCCGTACGACAGCAGGGTGAACTCCTCGGGCAGGGACAGGCGTTGGAGCGGCGCGGGTCCGAACATGCGCTGCATTCTGCACGGCGGGGCGGTCGTCCGCCGCCAGGAATCAGGAAGCGGTACCGGGCAGGTCGAACCACACCGCCTTGCCCTCCGGGCGGGACAGACCGTCGTACGGTACGGCGACGCCGTGGCCCCAGCTGCCGCGGGTGAGGGCGTCCACCAGGAACAGACCCCGGCCACCCGTCTCCCACCGTTCCGGCGTCAACTCCCTTATCACCGGCGGGTTCTCGTCGCCGTCGTACACCACGACACGGATGCCCTGCGGGTCGGCCGACAGCCACAGCGCGGCACCGTCGCCCTTGGCGTGCACGCAGGCGTTGGTGACGAGTTCGGAGGTGCAGAGGGTGGCGTCTTCCACGAGCGCGGTGTCGAGGCTCAGTTCGCGGAGTACGGAGGCGACGAAGTCGCGGGCGATGCGGGGGGATGTTTCGAGGGGTGGGCAGAACAGGGTGTACGTGGGCATGCGGCATCGACTCCGGGGAGCGGGGGGTGGATTGGTTTCCGCGCCGTGCGGGTGGCTTCGCCTCGGGTGTCGACGGCCCGGGGTGCACTTCCAACTGGCGTGGGGCAGGGGTGAGTTGCGGATGGGTGACGCCATGGACACTCTCCGTGAGTACGCGATGACGGTACCCGGTATATTTGCAACGACGCAACCGCGTCAGCAGAATCGAGGAGCACGGCATGCCCCCAAGGGTCACTCCCACCGCACGTCAGGGGCGTCTGGGCGCGGAACTCCGCAAGCTGCGCGAGGCGGCGGGACTGGTCTCCCGAGATGTCGCCGCCTGGCTGGGCACCAGCCAGGCGCAGATCAGCAACATCGAGGCCGGGAAGCACGGGATCAGCGAAGAGCGGCTCCGCCGACTCGCCGCGCACTACGCCTGTGACGACGCCCAACTCATCGACGCCTTGGTCCGCATGGCCAATGAGCGGGACAAGGGATGGTGGGAGGAGTACCGGGGAGTGCTACCTCCGAGAGTCCTCGATCTCGCCGAGTTGGAACACCACGGCACGTACGTCCGCGCCTTCCAGGCCGTGCACATCCCCGGCGTCCTCCAGACCGAGGAACACATGCGGGCAGCCTCGATCTTCGCGGAGCCGGGCCTCCCCGACGCCGACCGCGAGGCCCGCCTGTCGTTCCGGCTGCGACGCCAAGAGGTGCTCGAATCCGGGACCTTGTACGAGGCGGTCGTCCACGAAGCTGCCCTGCGCATGCGTGTCGGCGGGGCCAAGGTCACCCGCGTACAACTTGAGCGCCTCATCCAGGAGTCCGAGCGGGAAAACCTGACGCTTCGTGTGATCCCTTTCAGCGCGGAGGGTTTCGCCGGTGCCGGGCACCCGATGCAGTACATCGGTGGAGTCGTCCCCCAGTTGGATACCGTTCAGATCGACACGGTCCACGGAGCCGAATTCATCGATGCCGCCGCCCAGTTACACCGCTACCGGGCACGCCTCGATCGCGTCACCGGAGCCGCCCTCGACCAATCCGCTTCCCTCGACCTCATCCGCCACATCGCCCAGAACCTCTGAAAGGCCCTCCATGTCCCTCAACCTGCACTGGCAGAAGTCCTCCTTCTCCGGAGGTGGCGGTGCTGAAGACTGCCTGGAAATAGCCGCCGGCCCCACCACCCTCCACCTCCGCGAAAGCGACCACCCCACCACAATCCTCACCCCCACCCCCACCGCCCTCCACGCCCTGATCCGCCGTATCGCTCAGGAACTGTGAAAGGCCAGCCGTGTCCTCTCCCCTCCACTGGCAGAAGTCGTCGTTCTCCGGAGGCGGCAGCGGCGAGGACTGCCTGGAAATAGCCGCCGACCCCACCACCCTCCACCTCCGCGAAAGCGACCACCCCACCACGGTCCTCGCCCCCACCCCCACCGCCCTCCACGCCCTCCTCCGCACCTGCCGGAGTGGCGGTGGAGCCGGATGGAACGGACTCAGGGGTGCATGACGATCTTCCCCACGTGCTCCCTGCGGGAGAGTTCCTCCTGCGCCTGAGCGGCCCGGTCCAGAGGGAAGGTCGCGGCGACGACGGGCTGGACCTCCGCCCGGCGGGCCAGGTCCACGAGGAGGCCGAAGTGTGTCGGCGTGTGCATCGAGGACCCGATGACCTGGGCGTTGTGCAGGTAGAGACGGCGCACGTCGAAGGTCACGTCGTATCCACCGAGTGCGCCGGCGATGACCCACCGGCCCCCTTCGCGCAGCAACGGCAGCCCCTCGCCGACCAGTTCGCCGGCCACGACGTCGAGGGCGACGTCGATGCCCTCCGGGGCGGCGGTGCGGATCTGCTCGGCGACGCCTCCCGCGCGGTCGACGACTTCGTGCGCGCCCGCTTCGCGCACCGCGTCGGTCTTGGTGCCGCTGCTGATGGCGAGCACTCTCGCACCACGCGCACGGGCGATCTGCACCAGCGCGAGGCCGACGCCGCCGGACGCTCCCGAGACCAGGGCGGTCTCCCCCTTCCGCAGCCGGCCCCGCTCGATCATGCCCAGCGCCGTGCCGTAGGCGGTCGGCAACGCCGCGAGCTGGTCGTCCGTGAGCGGGGATTCCGTCACGTCATGCACTCGCTCCACCGGCGCTGTCACGTACTCGGCGTATCCGCCGTCGCGTTCGCTCCCCATCAGGCCCACCGGGTTGGCGTCCGGTCCTTCGGTGTCGTAGATCGCGGGGTCGACGACCACCCGGCGTCCGACGAGGCTCCCCTCCACTCCGGTCCCGGCGGCCACGACGCGGCCGGCCACGTCGGCGCCCTGGATGCGCGGGAAGTCGATCGGGCCGCGCCAGCCCGACCTCGCCGTCGGGTCTCCCGGACGGCCGTAGGCGCCCTCCCGGGTCCACAGGTCGGTGTTGTTCAGGGCCACCGCGCCGACCTGGACCAGCACCTCTCCCGCCCGCGGGGCAGGGACGGCGACCTCCGCCGGCTCAAGGACCTCGGGGCCTCCGTGCCCTGTGATCCGCACCGCTCGCATGAACCGGGACGTACTCATCGCCTGAACCTCCTCGCAGGTATACTGATCTGTGAACATCTCTCACCGTACACCGATCAGTGAAGGGGCCTGCAGTGCAGGAAGCGCGGCCTTTGACCCCGGCCGGCCGCCGCATCGTGGCGGCCGCGGAAGAGCTGTTCTACAACCGCGGAATCACAGCGGTCGGTGTGGATCTGATCGCTGAGCACTCAGGGGTGACCAAGCGGACCCTGTACAACCAGTTCGGTTCGAAAGACCACCTCGTGGCGGCTTATCTCACGGGCCGCGACCAGCGCTGGCGGTCAGTCGTCCGTGCGGCCGTCGATGCCAGTGACACTCCCGTCGAGGCCGTCACCGCGCCCTTCGAAGCACTGCGGACCTGGTGCGAGACCAACACCCGCGGCTGCGCCTTCATCAACGCGCTCGCCGAACTCCCCGACCCCTCGCATCCCGCACACCGCGTCGCCGTGAACCAGAAGCGCTGGCTGCTGAACCTGTTCAAGGAACTCGCCGTCACGGCGGGCCGCTCGCACCCGGCCGCCCTCGCCACCCAACTCCTCGTGCTGCACGAGGGCGCTGTCGCCACGCAGCCCCTCTCGCTCGACACCCTTCCGGAGAGCACTGCCCTGGCACGAGTCCTGGTTCAAGCCGGCACATCGCGCCGCCACTAGGGGTGCCAGTAAGAACCGTGTCACCAGCCGCAAACGGCGGTGATCTTGCGCGGGCGTCACCCGTGTGGGTGAGTCCGGCGCCGTACGGCTGCGGTGTGTGAAGCCCCGCGAGGACGATCGACGATCGTGGCCCGTACCCCGTTGGACCTGGATGAGCTGGTCGAGCACTGGACGCTGCTGAATGACGAGCAGGGACTTGTGTCCGGCAAGCGCGGTGCGACGCGACTGGGCTTCGCCGTGTTGCTGAAGTTCTATACGCAGTACGGCCGGTTTCCCCGGAACCGGGCCGAGCTACCCGGTGAGGCCGTGGAGTTCGTCGCCCGGCAGGTGCAGGTTCCCGCCTCGGAGCTGGATTTATACGACTGGACGGGCCGTACGGTCGAGTACCACCGGGCGCAGGTCCGGGGCCACCTCGGCTTTCGGGAGTGCAGCGTCGCGGACGCGGAGAAGCTGACGGCGTATCTGGCCGAGCGCGTCGCGCACAAGGAACGCAGGCCCGAGCAGGTCCGGGTGGAGCTGTTGGCGAGGTGCCGCGCGGAGAGTATCGAGCCACCGACGCTGGGCCGGTGCGACCGGATCGTCGCGGCTGCGCTGCGGGCGGCCGAGGAGTCGCTGACGGCGCGGATCTCCTCTCGGTTGACCGCTGAGAGTATCGAGCGGTTGGTGGCTCTGGTGGCCGTCGGCACCGACCAAGACGATGAGGCCGGGCCCGGCGGTGGCGGCACGGAAGGCGGGGACGGGCCGCCGGTGCTGGGGAAGATCAAGGAAGCGCCGGGCAATGTGAGCCTGGAGACGATGCTCACCGAGATCGACAAGCTCCTGGCCGTGCGGGCGGTCGGCCTGCCGCCGGATCTGTTCATCGACGTCGCGCCGAAGGTCGTGGCCGGCTGGCGGGCGCGGGCCGCGGTGGAGTCGCCTTCCCATCTGCGGACGCACCCGGTACCGCTTCGGGTGACCTTGCTGGCCACACTGCTGCACGAGCGGGAGCGGGAGATTACCGACGCACTGGTCGAGCTGCTGATCTCCACGGTGCACCGGATCGGGGCGCGGGCGGAGAAGAAGGTCACCGAGCAGCTGATCAATGCGTTCAAGAAGGTGTCGGGCAAGGAGAACATCCTCTTCAAGCTCGCTGAGGCGTCGCTCGGCACCCCGGAGGGGACGGTGCGGCAGGTGGTCTTCCCGGCGGTGTCCGGGGGCGAGGCGACGCTGCGGGAGTTGGTGCACGAGTTCAAGACTCGCGGCCCGGTCTACCGGCGCACGGTGCAGACCACGCTGAAGGCGTCGTACACCAACCACTACCGGCGCGGGCTGATCAAGCTGTTGGACGTGCTGGAGTTCCGCTCGTCCAACCACACCCACCAGCCGGTGATCGAGGCCCTGGCGCTGGTGGCCCGGTACACGAGCGCTGGGAACACGACGTACTACCCGCTGGGTGAGACGGTGCCGGTCCACAAGGCGATGGGCGGTGACTGGGCGGAGGTCGTCCACCGCGCCGACAAACGCGGCCGGCGGCGGGTGGTGCGCATGGTCTACGAGGTCGTCGCCTTCCAGGCCCTGCGCGACCAGCTCAAGTGCAAGGAGATCTGGGTCGTCGGCGCCGACAAGTGGCGCAACCCCGACGAGGACCTGCCCCAGGACTTCGCCGAGCGGCGCGAGGAGAACTACCGCGAGCTGCGCAAACCGCTGGATGCTGCCGTCTTCGTCGACGAGCTGCGCGAACAGATGACGGCCGAACTGACCCTGCTGAACGAGCGAATGCCCAAGCTGTCCTGGCTGGACATCGCCGAGCGGAAGTCCGGGGCGATCCGGCTCACGGCGGCCGAGGCCCAGCCCGAACCGCGTAATCTGCGCAGGATCAAAGGCGAGGTTGCGCGGCGTTGGGGCATCGTGCCGCTGATCGACATGCTGAAGGAGGCGGTGCTGCGGACCGGGTGCCTGGATGCAGTCACCTCCGTCTCCGGCGGCGGCAGCCTCTCGCCGGAGGTGTTGGCCGAACGCTTGCTGCTGGTCATCTACGCGTACGGCACGAACACCGGGATCAAAGCCGTGGTATCCGGCGGCCACGGCCACACCGAGGACGAACTGCGGTACGTACGGCGCCGGTATCTGTCCGCCGAGGCCGCTCGCGCCATCGCCGTCCAGATCGCGAACGCCACGTTCGCCGCCCGCAGCACCGAGTTGTGGGGCCAGGGCTCGACCGCGGTCGCCTCCGACTCCACGCACGTCCGAGCGTACGACCAGAACCTGTTCACCGAGTGGCACTCGCGCTATGGCGGCCGCGGGGTGCTCATCTACTGGCACGTGGAGAAGAAGTCCCTGGCCATCCACTCCCAGCTGATCAACTGCACCGCGTCCGAGGTCGCCCCGATGATCGAGGGCGCGATGCGGCACGGCACCACGATGGATGTCGAGGCCAACTACACCGATTCGCATGGCCAGTCGGAAATCGGCTTCGGAATCACGAGACTGCTGAACTTCGACCTGCTGCCCAGGATCAAGCGGATCAACAAGGTGAAGCTGTACCGGCCGACGGCCGGCGAGGCGGACGCCTACCCGCGGCTCACCCCGGCGCTGACCCGCCCGATCCGCTGGGAGCTGATCGCTCAGCAGTACGACCAGATGATCAAGTACGCTACCGCGATCCGTACGCGTACCGCCTCGACCGAGGCGATCCTGCGGCGCTTCACTCGCAACGCCTCCCATCCCACCTACGCGGCGATGCTGGAGGTCGGCCGTGCCCAGAAGACCATCTTTGTTGCCCGCTATCTGCGGATGCGCGACCTTCAGCGGGAGATCGAGGAGGGCCTGAACGTCATGGAGTCCTCCAACGGTGCGAACTCGGTGATCGCCTACGGCAAGGGCGGGGAGATCGCGTCGAATAGGCGGGACGAGCAGGAGATGTTCGTGTTGTGCCTGCGGATCCTCCAGTCCGCCCTGGTCTACGTGAACACCCTGATGCTCCAGGACATCCTCGGAGAACCGGAGTGGGCCGACTTCCTCACCCCGGCCGACCGGCGCGGCCTGACCCCGCTGTTCTGGTCCCATGTGCGCCCGTACGGCGAGGTAAACCTCGACATGGCCGTCCGCCTGAGCCTTGCTTCGACCACGGTGCCCAGACCCCGTGCTGCGGAAGAGACGGACGGCAGAGAGCCGGTTGAGGATCGTCAGGGCATGTTGCCCCTGCCCTGAGGGTATTCGGACGCCGTGAAGTGGCTGGTCACACGCGCTGCTGACCGGCGGGCCGCGAAGCGGCCTCGGTTCCGCCGACGCTGACCAGGCCCGTTTCGTAGGCGACGACGACCACCTGGGCGCGATCGCGGAGTCCGAGCTTGGCGAGGATGCGGGCGACGTGGGTCTTGACGGTCGCCTGGGAGAGGCGGAGGCGGGCGGCGAGCTCGGCGTTGCTCAGCCCCTGGGCCAGTAGGCGCATGACTTCGAGTTCGCGCGGGGTCAGCGCGGCCAGGTCTCGGTGGATCGCCGCGGTGGCGGAGTCGCGGCGGGCGAACCGCTCGACCAGGCGGCGGGTGATGGCGGGGGCCAGCAGCGCGTCGCCGGTGCGCACCATGCGGACGGCGGCGGTGAGGTGTTCGGGGCTGACGTCCTTGAGGAGGAAGCCGCTGGCCCCTGCGGACAGGGCGGCGTAGACGTAACGGTCGAGGTCGAAGGTGGTCAGGATGATCACGCGCGGGCCATCGGCACCCTCGCCGCCGGAGCCGGTGAGAATGCGCCGGGTGGCCTCCAGGCCGTCCATCTCCGGCATGCGGATATCCATCAGAACCACGTCGGGCAGGGTGCGCCGGACCGCGTCGACGGCCTCAACTCCGTTGTTGGCCTCGCCGACCACCTTGATGCCCTCGGACGCCAGGATCATCCTGAAGCCGGTACGCACCAGCGCCTGGTCGTCAGCGACCACCACGCGCAGCGGCTCGGTCATGATGCCTCCAGGGGTACCAGTGCGGTGACGCGGAAGCCGCCGCGGGGTCTGGGGCCGGTGTGCAGGGTCCCACCGTAGACGGCGAGGCGCTCGCGCAGGCCGATCAGTCCGCGCCCGTTGCCGGTGGACGCGGAGGCGCTCGGGCGGCCACCGGTGTCGGCGACCTCCACGCGCAGTTGGTCGGCGGCGTATTCGACGATCACTTCCGTGGACGCGCCACTGGCGTGCTTGACGGTGTTCGTCAGCGCCTCCTGCACGACCCGGTAGGCAGCGAGTTCGACACCGGGCGGAACAGGGCGGGGCTGCCCCGTCACGGTCAACTCGACCGCCATTCCGGACTGCCGCACACCTGCGACCAAGGTCTCCAGCCGGTTGAGGCCCGGCTGCGGGGCGAGATCCGCCGACGGGTCCCCGTCCGGTCCTTCGGCGTCCGTCGTGAGCAGCCCCATGACCTGGCGCAGCTCGCTCATCGCTGCCCGGCCGCCGGTCTCGACCGCGAGCAGCGCCTCGCGGGCCTGGTCAGGGTCGGCGTCCATGATCTTGCGGGCGGCGCCGGCCTGGATGACCATCACGCTGACGTTGTGCGTCACCACGTCGTGCAACTCGCGGGCGATGCGGGCGCGTTCCAGCTCGACCGCCCGGCTCAGCGCCTCGACCTGTTCGCGCTCCAGCGTGGACAGCCGTGCGTGTCCCGCGTCGACCCTGCGCCGCCACATGCGGACCTCGTAGGCCGCTGCGAACACCGGGATCAGGACCAGGACCGCGACGACACCGTTCCGGAATTGGGGCAGCTTCGCGTTGGTGAACAGGACCACCAGTACCACGGCCGCCACCGGCAGGCTCACCAGCGTCGGCACCGGGTGGGAGCAGTAGGCCGCAGCACTGTAGACGGCGACGAGGCAGACGACGCCGGCGTAGAAGGCGATGTCCCCCGAGTCGCGCATGATCAGCGGAGTCGCGGCCGTCACGGTCCACAGCACCGCCAGCGGAAACCGGCGGCGCAGCGCCAGGGGCGCCGAGGCGAGCGGCACGAGGAGCACCGCGCCGGTCCAGTCAACCGGCCCGGCCCCGTTGTTCATGATCGTGACGTAGCGGATGCCGTCGGCGGCGAGGATCAGCGCCAACGCTACGTCGAATGCCCGGCTGCGCGGGGTGGGCCGTGGCAGCTGACCGGTCGGGCGCGCCATCTGCCCGGCCAGTTCGCGCAGTCGGTCCATGATCGGCACGTTCACCATCCGCTCATTCTCGCCGCCGCCGCGGCCTCGCGGCATCCACCTGGTGATCAGGCGGGATACATCCGTGGACTACATCGCAGGGATGACAGCGGTCAGCCTCGTCCCGACGCGGTACCGGGAATGCCTCCCGCGGCGGACGCACCGTGCCCGGCGGCGCACCTAGCGTCGACCAGGCCATTCAGGGCCATCCAGGGAGACGACCATGACCACGCCGTTGATCAAACTGCGCGATGTGAGCCGCCGATACGACGACGCTCTGCCCGCGCTCGCCGAGGTGTCGCTCACCGTTGCGCCCGGTGAGGCGGTCGCGGTCCTCGGGCCCTCCGGTAGCGGCAAGTCCACCCTGCTCAACCTGCTCGCCGGGCTTGACCGGCCGAGCGCGGGGACCGTCACCGTGGCCGGTGTACGGGTCGACGAGCTCGGCGAGGCCGCCTCGGCACGCTACCGACGGGCCAGCATCGGGATGGTCTTCCAGTTCTTCAACCTCCTCGACGACCTGACCGTCGTCGACAACGTGGTGCTGCCGGCGCAACTGGCCGGCCTGGCGCGCGGCGAGGCGCGCCGACGCGCGGCGGAACTGCTCGAAGCGCTCGGCATCGACCGCCACGCCCATGCCTACCCGGGCAGGCTGTCCGGCGGTGAGCGGCAGCGGGTCGCGGTGGCCAGGGCTCTGATGAACCGTCCAGCGCTACTGCTGGCCGACGAGCCGACCGGCGCGCTGGACACCGCCTCCGGTGAGGACGTAAAGGACCTGCTCGGCGACCTGCACGCCGACGGCCAGACCATCGTCCTGGTCACCCACGATGTGGCATTGGCACAGTCCTGCGCGACGCGCACGATCCAGCTCGTCGACGGCCGGATCGCCGCCGACTCGCACGTGGGGGCGGACCGATGAGCACGCTGGGGAAGGTGGTGCGCGCGGGCGTGGGCCGCCGCCGGGTCCAGACGGTAGTGACCGGGTTGGCCGCCATGATGGCGGTGGCCGCGTCCGTGCTGGGCGGGTCGCTGCTCGTGGCCTCCACCGCTCCGTTCGACCACGCCTTCGCCGGGCAGCACGGAGCGCATCTGACCGCGCAGTTCGACGCGGGCAGGACCACGACCGCCCAGTTGTCGGCATCCGCGCACGTGGCCGGCGTCGCCGCCGCGTCGGGGCCGTTCCCGACTGCGACGATCACCGCGCACAGCGGCGCCGGTACCGCCCTGCCGCCCGGCGTGGACCTGCCGCCGATGACGGTCGTCGGTCGCGCCGGTCCCGGCGGACCCGTCGACGACGTCACGCTGACCGCGGGCAGGTGGGTGACCGGCCCCGGCGAGATCGTGTCCGTCGGCATCCCCCTGGGCTCGACCCTCCGGGTTCTCGGCCTTCCCGGCAGCCCGACGCTCACCGTGGTCGGCGTCGCCCGGTCGGTCAGCAGCACCGCCGACGGCTGGGTGACACCGTCCGAGATCACCGCACTGACAGCACCCGGCGCGCCACGCCGATACCAGATGCTGTACCGCTTCGCCGCGGCCGGCACCACCGAGCAGATCGCCGCCGACCGCGCCGCGATATCCGCGGCGGTCCCCGCAGGGGCGCTGACCGGGGCGCAGTCCTGGCTCAACGTCAAACTGGGCACCGACCGCAACACCGCACTGTTCATACCGTTCCTCATCGCGTTCGGCGTCCTGGGCGTGGTCATGTCGGTACTCATCGTCGGCAACGTCGTCGCCGGCGCGGTCGGTGTCAGTACGCGACGGATCGGCATCCTCAAGGCCATCGGATTCACCCCGGCCCAGGTCGTACGGGCCTACATGAGCCAGGCCCTGGTCCCCGCGGCGGTCGGCACCGTGATCGGGGTCGTCGCAGGCAACGCCCTCGCCATCCCGGTGCTCTCCACGACCAACCAGCTCTACGGCACGAACACCTCGGGCGTTGCCCCCCAGGTCGATGTTGCGGTGATCGCCGGAGCACTCGGCCTGACGGCCGTGACCGCCTGGGCGGCCGCCCTTCGGGCGGGCCGGTTGCGCACCGTCGATGCGCTCGCCGTCGGGCGCACCCCGCGCCCCGGCCGCGGCCAGCGGGCAGCCCGGCTGGCAGCACGGCTCCCGCTGCCCCGGCCGGTCAGCCTCGGCCTCGCCCACCCCTTCGCCCGCCCCGCTCGCACCGCCGCGATGGTCGCAGCGATCGTGTTCGGCGCCACCGCCGCCACATTCGCCATCGGTGTAGGCGCTTCGTTGGCCCAGGTGCAGGCCGCGAAGAACCACGACAACGCCGATGTCATCGTCCCCACGTTCGCCCCGCAGTCCGGGCATGGACCCGTCGCTCGCAACCGGGGACCGCGGACGCCGACCTCAGCCGATCCCGCCGCCATCACCGCCGCGGTCAACGCGCAGACCGGGACCCGGGCGTACTACGGCACCGCCGAGACAGAGGTGAGCGTCGCGGGCGTGACCGGTTCCACCACCGTCTTCGCCTTCACCGGCAACGCCTCCTGGGCCGGCTACCGGATGATCTCGGGGAGCTGGTTCCACGGTCCCGGCCAGGCAGTCGTGCCCACCACGTTCCTGACCGCCACGGGCACCCGCGTCGGTGACACCGTCACGCTGGAGGACCACGGCAAGGCGGTCCCGGTCCGTATCGTCGGCGAGGTCTTCGACCCCCACACTCAGACCATGGAGGTCCTCACCGACGCCGCGACGCTCGCCGCCGCGGAGCCGAACCTGCACCCTGACACCTACTCCATCGCCGTCAAGCCCGGCACGGAGGTGCTCGGCTACATCCACAAACTCGACACCGCGCTACGGCCTTTGGGCGTCAGCGCCCAAAGCGACCAGTTCCAGGGCAAGAGCGATGTGATCCTGGCCCTGGACGCGCTGACTGCCATCCTCACACTGATGCTCGTCGCCACCGCCGGGCTGGGCGTGCTGAACGCGGTCGTGCTCGACACCCGCGAACGCGTCCACGACCTCGGCGTCCACAAGGCGCTGGGCATGACACCTCGGCAGGCCGTCACCATGGTCATCGCGTCCGTCGTGGTGATCGGCCTGATCGGCGGCGCCACCGGCGTTCCCGTCGGGGCGGTCCTGCAGGCGGCGATCGTGCCCGCCATGGGCCACAGCGCAGGAATCAACATGCCCGCCTCGGTTATCGAGGTCTATCACCCGACCGAACTGGTCCTGCTCGGACTCGGCGGTCTGCTCATCGCCGTCCTGGGTGCCCTCCTGCCCGCGGGATGGGCCGCCCGGACCCGCACTGCCGCCGCCCTACGCACCGAATAGAAACCGGAGCTCGAAACAAAAGTGCTGGGCTGCTGTCCGCGAGGAACACGCGGACAGCACCCGACGCTCTCGGTTGCGACGATGCCTAGCGTTGGCTGCCCCCCTGCCGAAGCGCCGCGCTGCAAGTGTCGGCAAACGAACGTCTGCCGACACTCGGGTTGGCGATCACGAACCTGCAGGTGGGTAGTGTCGGCAACTCGCGTCGGAAATCAACGTCGGAGAACGATCCTTCGGGTAGTTTCCGACGATGCTCATTGGCTACTGCCGCACATCGACGGCCGACCAGAACCCCGATCATCAGATCGACGCACTACTCCGCCATGGCGTCGGCCGCGACAACATCCACGTCGATGTCGCCAGCGGCGCGAAGGCGTCCCGCCCGAAGCTGGACCTCGTTATGCAGCTGCTGCGCCCGGGCGACACGTTGAAGGTGACCCGGCTCGACCGGCTCTCCCGCTCGGTGCTGCACCTGGTGACCCTCGGCGCCGAGCTGCGCGAGCGGAGTATCGGGCTGCACGTCATCGAGCAGGGCATCGACACCGCCACCATGGAGGGCCGGGCGATGTTCGGGATGCTGTCCGTACTCGCTGAGCTCCAGCGGGAGCTGATCGTGGCGAACACGAACGACGGGCTCGCCTCCGCGCGGGCCCGGGGCGGGTCGGCGGGCGTCGGCCGAAGCTCACAGCGGACCATGCCGCGCTTGCCCAACGGTTCTACGACGAGCGGGAGAAGACCGTCCAGCAGATCGCCGACATGTTCGGCGTCCCCCGGTCGACGGTGTACGGGCACCTCGACAAGACCAAGACCGTCCCCCGCCAGCCGAAGAAGACCGTCACGGTAAAGCCCTGAAAGCTACCGGCGGGTTACTCGTTCTCTGGTGTCCGAGCTAGGACTACGGAGCCAAGACCACTGCCACGACGCCCTGAACATCACTGACTACCCTCGCCGTTTGCGGCTGGTGACACAGTTCTTACTGGCACCCCCACTAGGGCCTGCCCGGCTCACCGACACCACTGCCTCGCTGTCCCCAGCCGTACCACCCCTGCCGTGCACGCGGCAGGCGAGGTGGATCCCTACTGATCCACTCGCGACGCACAGCCGGGAAAATTCCGAGCAGACCAGGCCCCCGGAGTCACCCCGAATGCACCCGGCGTTCACGTCCCCCGCGAAACATGCGCCCCATGAGACGTGTCATCCCCGCCCTGGTCCTCGGCACGGCCGCGCTGCTGGCCACCCCGTTCGCCGCTCAGGCCGCCCCCGGCGGCAGCGCCCACACCGACAGTTACGGCACGAAGGCCGTGTACGCGCCGGAGCAGAACTCCCGGTCGTACCAGAAGGCCCCGGCCGGTTTCACCCCCGTCTTCACGGAGAACGTGTCCCGGCACGGATCGCGGTCCGCTACCGACAGCTCGGACGGCGACCTGATCCTCGCGCTCTGGAACCAGGCCGAGGCTGAGGGCCAACTCGCCGCGAAGGGCAGGGAGTTCGGGCCGAAGGCGCAGGCCCTCGAAGCCGCCATGAGCACGATCGGCTACGGCAACCTCAGCGCGCGCGGCAAGGCGGAGATCCAGGCCACCGCGACCCGGATGGCGAAGCGGCTGCCGACCCTCTTCGCCTCGATCGCGAAGAACAAGGAGCCCATCGACGTCGTCAGTTCGGGTCAGGGACGCGCCGTCGACAGCGCCAACCTCTACGGCGCCGCCCTCGCCCGGACCGACCCCGACCTCACCTCCCTCATCGGCACGACCCGTACCGACAAGGACCTCCTCTACTTCCACAAGGCCGCCGGCGGTGCCGCCTACCGCGACTACATCGCCAACGACCAGCGGCTCGCCACCACCCTCAACACCATCACCGACCAGCCGAAGACCCACCGTGCCGCCCGCGACGTACTGAAGAAGCTGTTCAAGCCCGCGTTCGTGGACCGGATCACGGCGGGCGAGTTCTCGTCGATCGGCACGGACGTCGAGGCCGCCACCGCCGTCTACAACCTGTACGCCATCGCCCCCGCGATGAGCGCGGAGAGCCCGGGCGGCAAGGGCTGGGGCATGGACCGGTACATCTCGGCGCGCGACGCCGACTGGTTCGGGTACATCTCCGACGCCGAGGACTTCTACGAGAAGGGGCCGGGCTTCGCCGACAGCGACATCACGTACAAGATGGCCGGCGTCCTGCTCTACGACTTCTTCAAGAAGGCCGAGGCCAAGCGCGACGGCACGAGCGACCTGGGCGCGGAACTCCGGTTCACGCACGCCGAGGAGATCATCCCGCTGGCCGCGCTGATGGGCCTGCCCGGCAGCACGACGGGCGTCACCACCGCCAAGCCGTACACCTACGGCAGCAACCCGTGGCGCGGAGCGGCCGTCGCGCCCCTCGGCTCCAACATCCAGTGGGACGTGTTCCGCAAGGGCAACACCTACCTCGTCCGCATGCTCTACAACGAGAAGGAGACCACGTTCAAGACCGGCTGCCGTCCCGTCTCGAAGGGCAGCAAGTTCTACGACCTGAACGAGCTGGAGCGCTGCTTCGGGCGCACGGCCTCCAACGGCTGATCAACTCCCGCTCCGAGCCCGTCAGTTCCTCAGCCCCGGCCTCGTGGCCCGGTTCCCGGGCCGGTCACACCGCCCACCGTGAACCCGATCACCGCACCGCCCCCCTCCCGCTGCAGCGCGAACGGCGCTCCCCCGTGGGCGAGGGCCACCTCGCGGACGATCGAGAGGCCGAGGCCCGAGCCGGGGAGGGAGCGGGCGTCGGCGGCGCGGTAGAAGCGGTCGAAGATGCGGAAGAGGTCGGTCTCCGAGACTCCGGGGCCTCGGTCCAGGACCTCTACGCGGACCGTGCCGGGGCGTGCCGGGCCGGAGACCGCGATCTCGATCGGGGTCCGGCCCGCGCGGTCGAACTTGGCCGCGTTCTCGACCAGGTTGGAGATCGCGCGCTGGAGCATGCCGGGGCGGCCGTCGGTCGTCGTGTCGCCGCTCGCGCGGACGGTGATGTCGCGGCCGGTGCGGCGGCGGGCCAGGACCGCGACGTCCTCCGCGATGTCGGCGAGGTCCACCTGCTGGGGCGGTTCGGTGTCGGACTGTCCTGCCGCCAGGTCCACCAACTCGTTGACCAGGTCGGTGAGTTCGCGGGCCTCCTGCGAGAGGTCCGCGACCAGTTCCTCGCGGGTCTCGGGCGGCAGTTCGTCCATGCGACGGAGCAGGGAGATGTTCGTGCGCAACGACGTGAGGGGAGTGCGGAGTTCGTGGCCCGCGTCCTGGATCAGGCGGCGCTGGTCCTCCTCCGACTGCGCGAGCCGGCCGAGCATCCGGTCGAAGGCGCGGCCGAGGCGGCCCACTTCGTCGTAGCCGGTGACGGGGACCTGCACGCCGAGGCGGCGGGTGCGGGCCACGTCCTCGGCCGCCGCGGTGAGGATGATCAGGCGCCGGGTGATGCGCCGGGCGAGCCACCAGCCGCACAGGCCGGCCAGCACCACGACCGCCGCCATCAGCACAAACGTCCGCTGCTGTAGGGCCCGCAGCAGATCCTCGGTGTCGCTGAACTCCTGCGCCACCTGTACCGCCCCCTGCCCACGGCCGAGCGAGACGGTCGCGATGCGGTACACGTCCTCGGCGACGGCCACGTCCTTGTGCTCGACCGTCTTCCCGGCCACCTTCTCGCCCGCGACCGCCCGGTCGTCACCGGTGACGGGCAGCGCCGGGCTGCCGCTGTCGAGGACCCCGCCGGCCGGTCCGAGCACCTGCACATCCGTACGGGCCGGCCGCACGATGTCGTGGCCGGGCGCGGAGGAGGAGAAGTCGTCGGGCGTCATCTGGTGCGTGCGCACCTCGTCCTGCAGGTCCTGTACGACCTGGTCGAACACGGACTCCTGGTCGACCCGGACCAGCCGGGCCGCCGCGTCGTAGGAGAGCACACCGACGAGGAGGGTGACGGCCGCGGTCACCGCCGCGAAGGACAGCACGAACGTGGTGCGGAGGGAGACCAGTCGGGGCCGCCGGGCGGCCACCAGCCGCCGCAGGCGGCCCACTCAGTCCTCCCGCAGCACGTAACCCACGCCACGCACCGTGTGGATCAGCTGCGGTGCGCCGGGCTCGTCGAGCTTGCGGCGCAGATAGCCGACGTAGACGGCGAGGTTCTTGGAGCCGGGGCCGAAGTCGTAACCCCAGATGCGGTCGTAGATGGTGGAGTGGTCGAGGACGATGCCCGCGTTGCGGACCAGCAGTTCGAGGAGTTCGAACTCGGTCCGGGTCAGCTCCAGTTCGCGGCTCCCGCGCCAGACGCGGCGGGCCTGGAGGTCCATGCGCAGGCCGGCCGCCGAGACCTGCTTGTCGGAGGAGGAGGAAGAGGAAGAGGAAGAGAACGCCGACTGCTGCGGGTCCTCCCGCATTGCGTCGGCGGAGGTGCCGGGGACGCCGTTCGCCGGGACCGGGCTGGTGCGGCGGAGCAGGGCGCGCAGCCTCGCGAAGACCTCCTCGACGTCGAAGGGCTTCACCACGTAGTCGTCGGCGCCCGCGTCCAGGCCCGCGATACGGTCGGCGGTCTCCACGAGGGCCGTCAGCATGAGGATCGGGGTGCGGTCGCCCTCGGCGCGCAGCACCCGGCAGACCTGGAGGCCGTCGATGCCGGGCATCATCACGTCGAGAAGCAGCACGTCCGGTGGGGTGCGGTGGGCCTGCGCGAGCGCCTCGACGCCGTCGGCGACCGCGGTCACCTGGTAGCCCTCCAGGGTCAGGGCCCGCTCCAGGGCATGACGGATGGCGCGGTCGTCTTCGGCGAGCAGCACAGTCTGGGGCACGTCCCCCAGTGTGCCAAGGCCTCCGGCGGTAGGGCGGTGGGGGCAGGTCTACGATCACCCTTTTTACCTGCCTCTCACCGTGGTGGACGCAACCCGGGCCGACCTCCTACCGTCTTCTCACGGTCGGCGCCCGACAGGCTGATTCGTGCCGACCGGTGTTGTTACTTCGTGGGCGCCAGTGCCGCCAGCTGCTCCGCGAACGGAACGACCGCCGGCTTCTTCTCCGGGCGTGCTGTCGACAGGCCCGTCATCAGCGCGCCCAGCTCCCCCGCCGCCCGTTCGATCCGCTCCGGCAGGCCCTCCGCGCCCCAGTCCTCGGAGGCGGCGTAGACCGCGGTCGGGACGACCACGGCCCGCAGGTGGGCGAAGAGCGGGCGCAGGGCGTGTTCCAGTACGAGGGAGTGCCGTGCGCTGCCGCCCGTCGCGGCGATCAGCACCGGCTTTCCGACCAGGCCGTCCTTGTCCAGGACGTCGAAGAACGACTTGAACAGTCCGCTGTACGACGCCGAGAACACCGGGGTGACCACGATCAGCCCGTCCGCCTCCGTCACCGCGTCCAGCGCGGCGGCGAGGGAACGGCCGGGGAAGCCGTTGGTGAAGTTGTGCGCTATCTCCACGGCGAGGTCGCGCAACTCCACGACCTGGATGTCGACGGGGGTCCGGCGGTCCACCGCCGCTGCCAGCCGGTCGGCCAGCAGCCTCGTGGACGACGGAACGCTCAGCCCCGCCGAGACGACTACGAGCTTCATGCGACGGTCACCTTCTCCGATGCGGCTGCGAGCAGCGACTGATGGGTCGGCGCCTCCGGCACGTCCGCCGGGCGGTTCACCGCGAACTCCTTGCGCAGGACCGGTACGACCTCCTCGCCCAGCAGGTCGAGCTGCTCCAGAACCGTCTTGAGCGGCAGCCCGGCGTGGTCGAGCAGGAACAGCTGGCGCTGGTAGTCACCGGCGTAGTCCCGGAACGCGAGGGTCTTCTCGATGACCTCCTGCGGGGAGCCGACGGTCAGCGGGGTCTGGTCGGTGAAGTCCTCCAGGGAGGGCCCGTGGCCGTAGACCGGGGCGTTGTCGAAGTACGGGCGGAACTCGCGCACCGCGTCCTGGGAGTTGCGCCGCATGAAGACCTGGCCGCCGAGGCCGACGATCGCCTGCTCCGCGGTGCCGTGGCCGTAGTGCGCGTACCGCTCCCGGTACAGCTCGACCATGCGCTTGGTGTGGTCGGCCGGCCAGAAGATGTTGTTGTGGAAGAAGCCGTCGCCGTAGAAGGCGGCCTGCTCGGCGATCTCGGGCGAGCGGATCGAGCCGTGCCAGACGAACGGCGGTACGTCGTCCAGCGGGCGGGGCGTGGACGTGAAGCCCTGGAGCGGCGAGCGGAACTTGCCCTCCCAGTTCACGACGTCCTCGCGCCACAGGCGGCGCAGCAGGGCGTAGTTCTCGATGGCGAGGTTGATGCCCTGCCGGATGTCCTGCCCGAACCAGGGGTAGACCGGGCCGGTGTTGCCGCGGCCCATCATCAGGTCGACCCGGCCGTCGGCCAGGTGCTGGAGCATCGCGAAGTCCTCGGCGATCTTCACCGGGTCGTTGGTGGTGATGAGGGTGGTGGAGGTGGAGAGGATCAGCTTCTCGGTCTGCGCGGCTATGTAGCCGAGCATGGTGGTGGGCGACGAGGGCACGAACGGCGGGTTGTGGTGCTCGCCGGTCGCGAAGACGTCGAGCCCGACCTCCTCGGCCTTCAGCGCGATGGCGACCATGGCCTTGATGCGCTCACGCTCGGTCGGCGTCCGTCCGGTGGTCGGGTCCGGTGTGACGTCGCCGACGCTGAAGATCCCGAACTGCATGGTCGTTCACCCTCCAGGTTGTTGATTATTCAACTATACCCCCCAACGGCCACCCCGCCGCACATATTCCACGCACCGGGGACGCGGTCTTCCGCCCACTGTCAGTGGCCGGACCTACGATCCCCACATGGCCGCCCCACGCCGCAGCGCCTCCGGAGAAGCCGACGACACCCGGGGAATCGTCGACCCCGCCGAACTCCTCACCCGCGTGCACTTCCGCCGCCCCGAACCGGCCCCACCCCTCCGTCCGTACGTCGAGCACTACTGGCTGATCGACTGGGACCTCACCGAGCCCTACGTCTCCCACGTCGTCCCGCACCCGGCCGTGCACATCGTCTTCCAGCGATTGGCCGGCGAGGACGCCTTCGTCGAGATCGCGGGCATCCCGCACGGCCTCTTCGCCCAGAAACTGGAGGGGCGGGGTCGGGTGTGCGGGATCAAGTTCCGGCCGGGTGCATTCCGGACCGTCGCCCCCGACCGCCCCGTGTCGGAGTGGACGGGCGCGCGGATACGGCAACCCGAGGTGTTCCCGGACACCGACCCCGCCACCGTCCTCGACCCGGCCGACGAGAACGACCGCGTCGCCGCGCTCGACGCCTTCCTGCTGGCCCTCGACCCACGCCCGGACCCGCAGGCCGAACTGGCCACCACCCTCGTCGACCGCATCCGCACCGACCGCACGATCCGCCGCGTGACCGACTTCGCCCACGCCGAGGGCCTGTCCGTACGGCTGCTGCAGCGCCTCTTCGCCGCATACGTCGGCGTCGGCCCCAAGTGGGTCATCCTGCGCTACCGCATCCACGAGGCCCTGGAGCGCGCGGGCGCCGACGAACCCGTGGCCTGGGCGGGCCTCGCCGCCGACCTGGGCTACGCCGACCAGGCCCACCTGGCCCGCGACTTCACGTCGACGGTCGGGGTGTCACCGACGGCGTATTCACAGGGAGTGCAGGGCGGGCGCTGACCGCCGACGGACGCACCCTCCACGCTGGTAGCTTTCGCTCCGGCCGGACGGCAGTGGGAAGAGTGCCCGGACGGGAGTGGGAAGAGAGCCGCAGTGAACCGAACTCAGGCCCTGAACCGGTGGTTCACGGCGGACAACAACCCCGTCCAGATCTTCGGCACCGTCGTCGCCGTCACCGTCGGCGCGCTCGCCGTGCGGCCGGTCGGCACCTCCGGTACCGGGCTCGCGGTGCTGTGTCTGCTGGTCCTGGAGTCGCTGCTGCTGTGCACGCGGCTCATCCCCGAGGGCACGTTCTCGCCCCGCGTACAGCTCGCGGTGCTGTGTGCCTGGGCGGTCGGGGCGGCGGCGCTGATGAGCCTGGAGACCTCCGGGGCGTCGGCGCTGTTCGCCTACTTCGTGACCGGGCACGCCGGGTACCGTCTCGAAGCCCGCCGCGCGCTGCCCTTCGCGGCGCTCACCAGCGCCCTGTGCGCGGGCGCGCTGCTGCTGCCGTGGGGCGGCGGCACCTCGTGGATCGTGGGCGCCTTCACCGGTGTCAGTGTGCTGGTCGGTATCTCCAACCGGGCCCACGCCGACGCGTTGCGCTCCGCGCGGGCCGCCGCCGAGCAGGCCGAACTGGCCGCGCGGGCCGTGGCACGGGCCGAGGCGCTGGCCGAGCGGGCCCGGATCGCCCGGGACGTGCATGACGTACTGGCCCACTCGCTGGCCGGGGTGAACATGCAACTGGAGGTCACCGACGCCCTGTTGGAGTCCGGTGACATCGACCGGGCCCGGCAGGCGGCCCAGCGGGCGCAGAGCCTGGTCCGCTCGGGGCTGACCGAGGTGCAGCGCACGGTCGGGGACCTGCGCGAGGACGCGCTGCCGCTGGTGGAGACGCTGCAGTCGCTGCTCGCATCCGCCTCCGACGCCGGTACGCTGACCGTCGACGGGCCGCCGCGTGAACTGCCCGTCCGCCTCGCCCAGGTGATCGTGCGCTGCGCCCAGGAGGCGCTGACCAACGCGCACAAGTACGCGCCCGGCGCCCCGGTCCGCATGCGCCTGGAGTATGCGGAACAGCCGGCCGAGGAGACCGTCTTCGAGGTGGTGAACTCCGCGCCGCCGGAGGGCTCGCGGCCCTTGGCCGGTGCGGGGAGCGGGATGGGGCTGGTCGGGATGCGTGAGCGGCTCGACCTGGTGGGCGGCACGGTCGCGGCCGGGCCGATCGTGGACGGCGACGACGCAGGAGGCTGGCAGGTGCGCGTGGTGATCCCGGGATGAGCGACGAGCAGCGGGGCGAACAGCAGCCTGTTGTCAGGGTAGTTGTGGCCGACGACCAGACCGCGGTGCGGGAGGCGCTGGCGACCGTACTGGATCTGCAGTCCGGTGTGGAGGTCGTGGCGACCGCGAAGGACGGCGGGGAGGCCGTGCGGGCGGCCGAGGAGCACGCGCCCGATGTGATCCTGATGGATCTCAACATGCCCCGGGTGGACGGGGTGGAGGCCACCCGGCTGATCGGCGAACGCTTCCCTGGGGTCGCCGTCGTGGTGCTCACCACCTTCGCCGACGAGGAGTACATCCTCGCCGCGCTCGGCGCCGGCGCGCGCGGCTACCTGACCAAGGAGTCCGGCCGGGAGGACATCACCCGCGCGGTGCGGGCGGCTGCCGCCGGGCAGTCCGTGCTCGACCCCGCCGTACGGGACCGGCTCGTCGCCGCCGCCGCGCGGGGCGGGGCCCCCGTCCAGCGGGCGGGGGCGGGACTCGCCCCGGACCTCACCCCCCGGGAGGTGGAGGTGCTCACGCTGATCGGCGAGGGGCTCACCAACCGGGGCATCGCCGAGCGGCTGGTGGTGAGCGAGGCCACGGTGAAGACCCATATCAACAACCTCTTCTCCAAGGCTCATCTGCGGGACCGGGCGCATGCCGTGAAGTACGCGTTCATCCACGGACTGGTGAAGACCCCTCGGTGAGGGCCTGCCCCTGGGCCCCGGCCGGAGCCAGGAGGCGCACGCGGGCCAGGAGCAGGAACACCCGGGTGAGGACCATGGCCAGCGCCATGATGACGAAGAACGGTGCGATGGCGTCCTGGACTATGTGGTGCTCCGCCATGAACGTGCCGAGGTGGTCGCGGAACCAGGTGTTGTGCTCGGCGAGGTAGATGAAGGCGACGCGCAGGGCGACCACCGCCGTCCAGATCGCCACGAAGCCCGCGCCGCAGCGGGTGTGGACCTTGCCCGAGGCAGGGTCGCGCTCCACGCCGGTGGTGAAGGTGGCGACGACACCGCAGGCGAGCCCGATCGTGGCGCCCACCAGATAGACCACGATGTCGACGGTCTGGGTGGGCATCCCCTTCAGATAGAAGTAGCCGACCGCGGACACCGTGCCGATCGGCATCAGCACCTTGTGCAGGTCGTACTTCCGGCGCCCGTACTGCGTCAGCATCATCACCGCGAAGATGCCCCCGCTGATCGTCAGCGCCTGCTCCATGTCCGTCATGACGTCGCACTCCTCGGTCTCCGGCGGTCGTCCCGCCACGCGTTTTCCTGAGATCGACTCTCCCGCCGATGCCGGAAAAGCTCCCGGACCCACGGGTGGAAATCCGGGTGGAGACGCAGGGTGGAGCCCTCCCCTAGGGGCAACTCGGGGGCCGGGTCGGAGGAAGCCGGGCGCCAAGAGGGCCGGGCGCCCGGAGGGCCGGGCGCCGAGGGGTCCTGATGCCGAGGAGGGCCGGAAGCCGAGGAGGGCTGGGCGCCGAAGGGGCCGGATGCCAAGGGGACCGGATGCCCCGGGGGTGGGCGCCAACGGGACCGGATACCGAGGGGGCCGGATGCGGAGGGGGAGCCGGGCGCCAGGGAGCCGGCGCCCCCGGGGGGACCGGGCGCCAAGGGAGCCGGGCGCCAAGGGGTCCTGATGCCGAGGAAGGCCGGAAGCCGACGAAGGCTGGGTGCCAAGGAGGGCTGGGCGCCGAAGGAACCGGATGCCAAGGCGACCGGCTACCGAGGGAGACCGGATGCCGCGGGGGAGCCGGCGCCAGGGGGCGAGCGCCCCGGGGTGCACCCCTGGGGGACCGGGCGCCAAGGGAGCCGGGCGCTAATGCAGAGGAGGACCCGATGCCCAGGAGGCCGGGTGCCAAGGGGCCCAGACGCCAAGGCGACCCGATGCCCAGGAGGCCAGGTGCCAAGGAGGCCGGGTGCCAAGGAGGCCGGGTGCCAAGGAGGCCGGGTGCCAAGGAGGCCGGGTGCCAAGGAGGCCGGGTGCCAAGGAGGCCGGGTGCCAAGGAGGCCGGGTGCCAAGGAGGCCGGGTGCCAAGGAGGCGGGGTGCCAAGGCGACCCGATGGCCAGGGGACCGGGCGCCGACCGGACCGGATGCCGAGCGGGCCCGGTGCCGAGGGGACCGAATCCCCTACGGCACCAGCACCAGCCGCCCCCGCACCCCGCCCTCCGCGAGTCGTGCGTGCGCCTCGGTCGCGTCCGCCAGGGGGTACGTGTCCGCCACCCGCAGCGTCAGTACGCCCTTCTCCACCAGGGCGACCAGTTCGGCGAGCCGGGCCCCGTCCGCGCTCACCTCCACCGCCCCGGTCCGCACCCCGCGCTCCGGGGCCGGCGCTGCCTGCGGGATCACCCCGGTGAACGCGCCCCCGTCCCGCACCCACGCCAGCGCCCGTTCCCCGAGGACCGCCGCGTCCAGCACCGCGTCGACGCTCCCCGTCGGCACTCCCTCGCTCGTGAACTCGGCGGCGCCCAGGGCCCGTACGAACTCCTCGTCACCGGTGCGGGCGAGCCCGGTCACCAACACCCCGCGCTGTGCGGCGAGTTGAACTGCGAAGCCGCCAACGGCCCCCGCCGCGCCCGTCACCAACAGCGTCTGACCCGGCGTCAACTCCAGGAGATCCAGGGCCTGTACGGCGGTCAGCGCGTTCAGCGGGAGGGTGGCGGCGTGCACCGCGTCCACGCCCTCCGGCGCCTTCGCCACCGCGTCCGTGTCCACGACGACGTACTCGGCGTGCGTACCCAGCGGCTTGACCGCGCCGTAGTGCAGGGCGACCACCTCGTCGCCGACCTGCCACGCGCCGGCGACGCCGGTCGCGTCCACCGTCCCGGCCACGTCCCAGCCCAATCCGAGCCGCTCGCCCGCGCCTCCGAACGCGCCCGCACGCACTCCGGCGTCCACCGGGTTCAGCGAGGCCGCCGCGACCTTGATCCGCACCTGCCGGGCGCCCGGCTCGGGAATTTCCGTCTCCACGACCCGAACCGCCTCGGGCCCGCCGAACGTCGTCACCATTGCAGCACGCATGACAGACAGCTCCTCTTATAAGGGTTGTAAGGGATGTAAGGGCTTCGCCGGGGCATCCCCTCGGCTGCCGACAACCCTAGGGAGAGCTACTATCCATCGGGAAGTAGTTACCTGAAGGTGCGTACCTACCCCGGAAGTGACCGGAAGTGAACGGAGGCCACGGCCCATGGCGACCATGACAGCGGCCCAGAAGCGCGAACAGGCACGTGTCGAGTACGACGCGTTCATCCGCAGCTGCCCCACCAACCAGCTGCTGGACCGCATCAGCGACAAGTGGGTCAGCCTGGTCGTCGCCGCCCTGTCCCCGAGCCCGATGCGCTACAGCGACCTCGCCCGCAAGATCGCCGGCGTCAGCCCCAAGATGCTGACGCAGACGCTCCGTTCACTGGAACGCGACGGCATCCTCTCGCGCACGGTCACCCCGTCCGTCCCGGTCCGCGTCGACTACGAACTCACCCCGCTCGGCGCCAGCCTGAGCATGCTGCTGCTCGCCGTGAAGGACTGGGCGGAGACCCACATCGAGGAAGTCCACGAGGCGCGGGGGCGCTACGACGGGGACGAGCCGGTGCCCGCCTAGCCAGCTAGACCTCCCCCGTCCGCAGCCGCGCGATCTGCTGCCCGCTGAACTCCACCGTCCGCCTCATGTGCCCGACGATCACGGCGAGTTCGGCGTCGGCGAGGTCGTCGAAGAGCATGAACCAGCCACCGCCCAGCCGGTTCCACATCCGCCCGAACTCGGTGATCTTCTCCGGGACGGTCGCCACCAGCACCCGCCGCCGGTCCTCCGCGTCCCGCTCCCGGACGACGTACCCGGCCCGCTCCAGCCGGTCCACGAGCCGCGTCGCCGACCCGGTCGTCAGCCCGGTCAGCTCGGCGATCCGGCCCGTGGTCACCGGCCCCGCCTCCAGCGTGAGCAGGTTCAGACACTGCAGATCGGTGGGGTGCAGCCCCAGGCGGTCGGCGACGGCCTGGTTGAACAGGGCGTACGACGCCATGTACCGGCGCGAGACGGTGGACAACTCGTCCAGCAGCCGCGCCCGCGCGTTCCCGGACATGTCGTACCCCTCGTCGCCTGTGCCGTGCGGAGATCGAGATCGTACGACGAGCTCGGCCAAGTGGCTCAGGGGTACTACGGGCGTGGCTCAGAAGTAGTAGCTGTCACTGGTGTCGAGGACGAGCACCCGCTGCTGGTCGTTGGCCCGGTTCCCGTCCACCGCACCGCCGCCCCACACCGTGTCCAGCTCCAGCAGCACCTCGGAGGACGCGTCCCGCAGCATCACCCGCAGCTCGATCCGCTCGCCCGCCTCGTCCGCCGCCAGCGCCCCCGTCCGGCACACCACCACCCGCTCCCCCGACCGCGCACACCCCTCCGGCAGCGTCTGCCGGTCCGCGAGCGGCTTCGACCAGCGCAGCCGTACGGTCGCGTCGGGAACGGCGGACGGGCCGTGGTTGCGCGGGGTGAACCGCACGTCGATCCGGCCGGCGGTCATGGCGACGGAGCCGTGATAGGAGAGGTCCGCCTCCGGAACCGGCACACCGGGGGCCGCGCCCATCACCGCGAACGCGGCACCCACTACGGCGCCGACCCGTAGTACCCGTACTACTCGCATGCCGTCCATCTGCCATCCACTCCTCTGTACGCCCGTGCGCCACCGCTGGGGTCGTACGGATGTATCCCACGCGGAGCGCGCGACAGGCGCCGTCCATCAGGTGACACCCGTGCGATCAGGTGACACCCGTGTGATGGGGTGGCGGTCATGCTCGTACTTCGCTCCGCGGCCCTCTTCGTCCTCGCCGCCGTCTTCGAGATCGGCGGCGCCTGGCTGGTCTGGCAGGGGGTGCGCGAACACCGCGGCTGGCTGTGGACCGTCGGCGGGGTCATGGCCCTCGGCGTCTACGGCTTCGTCGCCACCTTCCAGCCCGACGCCCACTTCGGCCGCATCCTCGCGGCGTACGGCGGGATCTTCGTCGCCGGTTCGCTGGCCTGGGGCGCGGTCGCGGACGGCTACCGGCCCGACCGCTGGGACATCACCGGCGCCCTGATCTGCCTGGCCGGGATGGCCGTGATCATGTGGGCACCGCGCGGAAACTGAGCCGCCGCCGGGCCCGCCTATCCTGGACGGAGTCGTACGCACGAACCAGTTGATCCCTCCCGAGGAGCAGCCCATGGCCACCGCCGCACCGTCCGCCGCCTCCCGTATCGCGGTCGTCACCGGGGCGAGCGGCGGCATCGGCGCCGCCACGGCCCGCCGGCTCGCCGCGGCCGGTTACCGCGTCGTCCTCACCGCCCGCCGCAAGGACCGCATCGAGGCGCTGGCCGAGGAGATCAACAAGGCGGGCCACAAGGCGACGGCTTACGAGCTCGACGTCACCGACCGGGCCGCGGTCGACGAGTTCGCGACCGCCTTCAAGACGATCGGCGTGCTGATCAACAACGCGGGCGGCGCGCTCGGCGCCGACCCGGTCGCGACCGGCGACCCCGCCGACTGGCGCACCATGTACGAGACGAACGTCCTCGGCACGCTGAACGTCACCCAGGCCCTGCTCCCCGCCCTCACCGCGAGCGGCGACGGCACGGTCGTGGTCGTCTCCTCCACGGCGGGCCACGGCACGTACGAGGGCGGCGCGGGCTATGTCGCCGCCAAGCACGGCGCCCACGTCCTCGCCGAGACGCTGCGTCTGGAGATCGTCGGCACCCCGGTCCGGGTCATCGAGATCGCGCCCGGCATGGTCAGGACGGACGAGTTCGCGCTGACCCGGTTCGGCGGGGACGCGGAGAAGGCGGCGAAGGTCTACGCGGGCGTCGCCGAACCGCTCACGGCGGACGACGTGGCCGACACGATCTCCTGGGCGGTCACCCGCCCCAGCCACGTCAACATCGACCTGCTCGTCGTCCGCCCGCGCGCCCAGGCCTCGAACACCAAAGTGCACCGGGAGCTGTGATGCCGGACGAGGAGGGCAACCCGGACAACTCCCAAGAGGCCCTGGACAAGCGCCGGCTGGCCGAGGAGACCAGGAACGAGCGCAAGGTCTGGTACTTCCTCGCCTACTTCCTCTTCGGCATCCACATCGTCGCGTTCGTGATGATCTACGCGGTGACGCACGCGCCGAACAAGTGACGAGCTGAGGAGCGGTGGTCAGACGCATAAAGTCACCGTCCGTGGACAGACAACTCCCCTTCGACGATCTCCCCAACTTCCGTGACCTGGGCGGCTACCCGACCCCGGACGGCCGCCGCGTCCGCCCCGGACTCCTCTACCGCGCCGACTCCCTGGGCAAGTTGAGCGAGAACACGGACGACTGGACCCGCTTCCTCGGCCTCTGCATCGGCACGGTGATCGACCTCCGCTACCCCTGGGAGATCGAGCGCAGTGCCCGTATCCCCGAGCACGCGTCGTTCACGTATCACAACCTGAGTATCGAGCATCGCCCTTACGACCAGGCGGTGTTGACCCCCGACATCGCCCCGGGGCCGTACCTGGCGGAGCGGTACGCGGAGGTGGCCGAGGACGGTGCGGAGGAGATCGCACGGGCGCTGGAACTGGTCGCGGCGGCAGCCGGGACCGACACCCCCCTCGTCTTCCACTGCGCGTCCGGAAAGGACCGCACCGGCCTGCTCGCGGCACTGGTCCTGGGCCTGCTCGGCGTCCCCGAGGAGACGATCATCGAGGACTTCACCCTCACCGAACTCGCCACCCCCGCCCTCCTCTCGGCCTGGCAGGCCCGCAACGGCGGCCGCTCCCCGGCCTGGCCGTCCTGGGGCCACGCCCCGGAAGCGGTCATGCGCCTGTTCCTGGCCGGACTGACCAGCCGCTACGGCTCGGTCGAGGGCTATGTGACCAAGGCCCTGTCCCTGGACGCCACGGCCCTCTCAACCACCCTGCGCGACATGCTGCTTGAGCAACGGCCCACCGCCTGGCCGGAGTTGGCCTACCGCAAGGCCACCGAGGCGGACGCCGTCGCACTCGTCCGCCTCCGGGACAGCGCGGCCCTGTGGCAACTGGCCCGGGGCATCGACCAGTGGAAGCCGGGCGAGAAGGACGAGGCCCACTTCCTGCGGCGCGTGCGGGAGGGCGAGGTATGGCTGGCGCACGCCGACGAGACCCTGGCCGGCGCCTGCGAGATCTGGTGGGACGACCCGGCCGCCTGGGGCCCGCGTCCGCCCGACGCGGGCTACGTCCACCGCCTGATGGCGACCCCGCACGCGGCACCGCCGGACACGGGGCGCCGGCTGCTCGCGCAGGCGGAATCCCGCATCGCCGCGACGGGCCGCCCGTACGCCCGCCTGGACTGCCTCTCCTCCAACCCCCGCCTGCGCGCCTACTACGAGTCGGCGGGTTACACCGCCGTAGGCGAACAGCGGGCGAAGGACGGCGGGTTGGGGAGCGCGTACGCGGTGACTCTCCTGGAGAAGCGCCTCGGCGACTGAGCCGAACTCAGCCGGTGGGGGCCTATTTCCGCTGCCGGAAGATCCACTCCCGGATGCCTTCGATGGTGTAGGCGATCGGCCAGGTGGAGTTGTGCTCGACGCCGTGCGCGTTGGCCAGGCCCCCGGCCAGGGTCGAACCCTTCTTGAACGTCGAGTAGTTGACCGTGGTGCCCTTGGCCGCCATGGCCTTGACGTCCGCGGCGAACTCCGCCGCCGTGGACTGGCCGTCCCAGACCGCCCGGCTGACCTTCGTCCCGGCCTTCTCGGCGACGGCCATGATGGCGTTCTCCCCCGGATACGCCTTGGTGTCGCCCTGCGAGACGGTGACCCAGAGGTTCTTCTTCGCCAGCGGTGCGGCCTGGGCGGAGGGCCACTGGCCGGCGACGACCCACGAAGCGGCGAAGAGATCGGGGTACTTGATGTTCAGACCGAGGGTCATCATCGCCCCCATCGACTGCCCGGTGGAGTAGAGCCGATCCGTGTCGATGCTGTACTTGCCTGCCAGCTCCCTGACCAGGTCGGCGGTGGTGTCGAAGAGCGACGTCGGCTTGTAGTCGTCGCCGACGACCACCTCCGGGTACTGCGGCGCCAGCACGAACGCCGGCCGCTCCGCCTGCTCCTCGGGAGCGGCCCAGCACACCGCGCCCAGCCCCTGCACCAGCGTCGCCCGCACGGTGGTGCTGATCAGGCTCGCGTCGTGCATGAAGAGGACCAGCGGATAGGACTTGGTGCGGTCGTAGCCCTCCGGGACGTAGAGGTTGTACGGCAGTGACCTGCCGGTCTTCGGGTCCTTGTACGTGAACTGCTGGAAGTCGTCGACGATCAGGTTCACGGTGCGGCCGGTGGCGACCTCGGTGTTGTCGGCGGCGTAGCGGGTGCCGCCGGTGGTCGTGACGGCGCCGGCCTGGACGACGGTGCCCTTCGCCGCCTTGATGGTGGCCGGTCCGCCGGTCGAGCCGACCTGGGGGCCGGGGATGACGTACGGGCTGCTGGAATCGGACGCCGAGGGCGATGACGACGCCGACGGCTGGTTGCTCCCCGCCGCACTCCCGCCCCCGCCCATGCCTCCCCACAGCAGCGCGCTGTCGTCGTCCGGGGAGAGTTCCACGATGACGTACGGCCCGTCCTTGCCCTGGTCGGCGAGGGCCGCGCCGGTGTTGGCGTAGACCTTGGTGACGGTCCGCCCCTCCACGGTGAAGGACGTCTTCGTGAGCGTGGACGTGTCGATCGCGGTGTCGTACTCGACGGCCACGGCGATGAACTTCTGCCCGTCGCCGTAGACCTGAGTGATGGCGGTGGCACCTTTCACCTGCCCGCCACCGCTACTACTACCGCTGTCGCTGCCGGAGTCACAGGCCGCAAGGCCCGAGGCGGCGACCACCGCCGTCGTCCCTGCCCCCACAACCCGCGCTAAGAAAACGCGCCTTGTCGTCATTTTCCACACCTCAGTTCAGGGACTTGACAATGCGCCCGATGCGGGTGGCGGCCTTCTCCGCGGTGCCCTGGATGTAGAAGCCGTCGACCGCTTCGTAGGTGACGTGGTCGAAATTCCATTTGTCGGGCATGTTCTTGGCGCCGCCCTCGAACATCGACATGACGAAAGTGCTGGAGAACGACGAATTCTCGCGGATCGCGTTCGCGGTGGTGGTGGACAACTCCGGTTCCACACCGGCGAAGACGCCCTTGCCGACCTGGAAGACCCAGATCGGCACCTGGGCGGTGCCGGTCGGGGTGAAGGTGACGGCCTTGGTGGGCGCACTGGCCTGCGGGCCCGTGACCTGAGTCGTGGTGATGTCGTCGACGACCAGCCGCACCGCGACTTTCCTGCCGCTCTCGTACTTACTGATCCCCTGGGCCACCCGCACGATCTCGTTCCCGAGCCGCTCGCCCTGCGCGGTGAGCAGCGCGAAGCCGGCGTCGTGCAGATCGACGCCGTAGGTCCAGCCCTTGTCCTTGTCGATGGTGTACCGCTTCGAGCGGTAGGCCGGGAACTGGTCGCCGCACGCGCCGACCAGCCAGAAGCCGACGGCGCCGGGGTACTGGGCCTCGACGTGTGCGACGGCCGCGCCGGCGAGGTCGGCGGTGATCGGCAGGGTGCCGTCGGCCATGACCGAGTCCTGCATCACGCAGGACTGCACGTTGTAGTTGGTCAGGACGGCGATCGGGTTGCCGTCGAGGTCGTTGAAGCGGGCGACGTACACGCCCTTGTCGGAGGGGAGTTGCTCGTTGACGCCGAGCCAGTAGCCGTCGGCGGTGGAGACGTTGCGGTTGACGTTGACGTCGGAGCGGCCGGTGCCGTAGCCGACCTCGGCGTCCTGGAGGTTCTTGACGGCGTCGGCCACGGCGGACTTGGTGGCGGCCACGATGTTCTGCACATAGGCGGCGGCACCGGCCGAGGACGAACTCGCCTGGACGTGCGGCGCGGAGAAGCAGTGCGTGACGGTGACCATGATGTTCGCGGCGGTGACGCCGCTCGCCGCGGTGATGGCGGTCCGCATCAGCGCGATCGCCTCCGCGCTGATCGAGGTCAGGTCCAGCACGGCCAGCGCGATACGGCGGGAGCCGGACTCCACCAGCAGGACACGGACGTTGAGGTCGTCGTGCACGGCGGTGAAGTTGTCCAGCGGCAGGAGCGAGGCCGCGGGCGTGAACGCGGCCTTGCCGGCGCCGACCTTCAGCCCGGCCGCCGCCTTGGTCGCGGTGGCGGCCTGGGCGGAGGTGGCACCGCCGACCACGGTCGCCGCGAGCGCGGTCGCCGCACCGGCGGCCACGACGGTCCGCCGGCTGAACTCGCTCTGATTCTGGTACCGCTCAGACATGTGCTGTCCTCCGAGACGCTGCGGGTGGGTTGGGCGAAACACCCAGGCAGCATCACAGCGAAATTCGAGGCCAGCAATAAGGAACGCGCGCAACCAATGCTTTCACAAACAACACACCAATTAAAATGCGCCAGCCGAAGGAATTCACAGCAATAGGGCGCGAATTCACAGCGATCTCAGAGAGTTCTCAGAGCGGCCGAGATCTTAACGACAGGGGGACGACTGCACATCCCCCGGTTCACCCACAAGGGTGAACCGTATCGATCACCAGCACGCTGTCCGAACTGTCGATCTAGGCTCACGCCACAACATCAACACGACGGCCCTCGACCGGGACGGGCATCCCGACCGAAGGCCTGACCAGCACGGAAGTGGGCTTCCCTGTGGCTGATTGCGAGCCTATCGCTCACCAGTTCATGGACCTGACGGTCCCCAAGTACGCGTACATGTTCGGGTTCTTGCAGGCGGATGGGCACCTCCACCAAGGGGCCGGACAGAAGGGCCGTCTGTCCGTCGAGCTCAACGCACGGGACATCGAGCTACTTCGCCAGTTCCAAAAACTGACGCCCTACTACAGCAGCATCCGCGAGCGCACACGGTCCACGAACTTCGCCGAGACCGCGCACTCGGCGGTCTGGAGTCTCTGCTCCCTCGAAGCCAGGACCAGGATCAACGAACTGGGGCTGCCCTACGGCCGCAAGTCCAAGAACATCACCCCTCCCCCAGGCGAGTTCTCACAGCGCGACTACCTCCGAGGAGTCATAGATGCCGACGGCTCTGTGGGCTACACGAGCAAGGGCTTCCCCTTCGTCTCCCTGACCACAGCCAGCACGGCCATCGGACACTGGCTGCGCCAGTACGCAAAGAACGTGACAGGCGCCGAGCGCAACCTCAAACGCAACGCACGCGACGGTATCTACAACCTCCTCTACGCCATGGAACCGGGCCAGAGCCTTGCCGCCCACCTCTACTACCCCGGCTGCCTGTCCCTGGACCGAAAACTCGCAGCCGCCCAGTCGATCGCCACCTGGCTACGTCCTTCCGGCATGCGGGCCGCCTATACCGCACGCCGATGGGAAGAGTGGGAAGACCGGGTCCTGCTGGAACTCAACAGCCCATCGGCAGCGGCGGAGAAGCTGGGCAGGACCCCCCAGAGCTGCAATCTCCGCAGTTGGCGCCTGCGAACCGGCCAGGTCCCCATGCCGAAGTCGCAGTGACTCGATGGCCGAGGCCCCGGTCAGCCGGGGCCTCGGCCATCAGCCCTTCACGCAGATGAACTGCTTCAGCTTCGCCACGACCTCCACGAGGTCCCGCTGCTGCGCCATCACCTGGTCGATGTTCTTGTAGGCACCGGGAATTTCGTCGAGCACGCCGGAGTCCTTGCGGCACTCCACACCCCGCGTCTGGTCCTCCAGGTCCCGCATAGTGAAGTGCCGCTTGGCCGCGTTCCGGCTCATACGCCGACCCGCGCCGTGCGAGGCCGAGTTGAACGCCTTCTCGTTGCCGCGACCCTTCACGATGTACGAACTGGTGCCCATCGAGCCCGGGATGATCCCGTACTCGCCGGAGCCGGCGCGGATCGCTCCCTTGCGGGTGACAAGCAGGTCCATACCCTCGTACCGCTCCTCACTCACGTAGTTGTGGTGGCACGAGATCTCCGGCTCGAAGGTCGGCTTCGCCTTCTTGAACTCCTTGCGGATCACGTCCTTCAGGAGCGCCATCATGATGGTGCGGTTGTACTTCGCGTACTCCTGAGCCCAGTAGAGGTCATTCCGGTAAGCGGCCATCTGCGGGGTGTCCGCAACGAAGACCGCCAAGTCGCGATCGACCAGACCCTGGTTGTGCGCGAGCTTCTGGGCCACGCCAATGTGATGCTCGGCCAGTTCCTTGCCGATGTTCCGGGAACCGGAGTGAAGCGTGAGCCACACCACCCCTTCAGTATCGAACAGTAGCTCGATGTGGTGGTTGCCCGCTCCAAGCGTCCCCATCTGCTTGGCCGCCCGCTCCTCCCGGAACTTCACCGCATCCGCAACCCCCTCGAACCGCCCCCAGAACTCGTCCCACCCGGAAGTCGCGAACCCATACATCCGCCCGGGATCGACCGGGCTGTCATGCATCCCCCGCCCCACCGGAATCGCCTGCTCGATCTTCGAGCGCAGGCGGGACAGGTCGCCGGGGAGGTCGTTGGCCGTGAGGGAGGTCTTGACCGCGGACATTCCGCAGCCGATGTCGACGCCGACGGCGGCCGGGCACACCGCACCCTGCATCGCGATGACCGAGCCGACCGTCGCGCCCTTGCCGTAGTGCACGTCCGGCATGACGGCGAGGCCCTTGATCCAGGGCAGGGTGGCCACGTTGCGGAGTTGCTGGAGCGCGCCCTCCTCGACCGACGCCGGGTCGGCCCACATGCGGATCGGGACCTTCGCGCCCGGTATCTCTACATACGACATTTCGTCCTCATTCCCCCGGAAAACAACAGAAGTCTAAAATCACAAAACCGGCGCCAAGGTCAACGAAAGGGACACCGGACCGGCGTTCACGGCTGTGCGTGCGATACACATTGTCTCCAGGGGGTCCCCCGGTGCGGCAAGCGATTAACCAGCGGGGACACTGGCAGCACCCTTGATCATCGCCCAGAACCCTTGATCGTCGTCGAGAGGAGCCCGACCGTGCAGCGGAAGGCATACGTACCCGGCGCCGCCGCGCTCCTCGTGGCGCTGCTGGCCGGCTGCACAAGCGGTTCGGGCAGCGGCGGTACGACGGACGACGCGAACCCGGGCGCCGCCGGTACGGCGACCGCGGCGGCCCAACCGGGCAAGTACCGCACGCTTCCGGAGCCCTGCGGAGCGGTCAGTCAGAGCACGCTGGACTCCCTGCTCCCCGGGATCAAGCAGATCACGGACGCGGACCAGCGCGAGGCGGCCTACGCGGGCGAGGCGACGCTGACGTACGACACGGACCGCAAGGTGGGCTGCCGTTGGAAGGTGGAGTCCACGGACGCGACCGACCATCTGCTGGTCGACTTCGAGCGGGTGGTGTCGTACGACAACGCCGTGAGCGACGACAGCCAGGCGACGACGATCTTCGCGACGAAGGAGGCGGCGGCGGATCTCCCGGAGCCGGCCGCCGGCACCGGCGCCGCGTCGGACTCGGCCACCCCCTCGACGTCGGCCTCCACCACCCCCACCCCCTCCTCTTCGTCTTCCTCTTCTTCGTCTTCCTCTTCTTCCTCTTCCGCGTCCTCCTCGGACTCGGCTTCCACCTCTGCCTCCCCCTCCGACTCCACCACCCCGACCGCCCTCCAGCCCCGCACGCTCTCCGATCTCGGTGACGAGGCGTTCCTCGACGACGCGTTGAGCAGCTCCGGTTCGACGGCCAAGCAGCGGACGGTGACTGTGGTGTTTCGCACGTCCAACGTCATTGTGACCATCGAGTACGAGGAGCAGGCGGCGACGGTCGGTGTGGACCCGGACAGCCAGAAGATGCAGGACAGGGCGCGGAAACTGGCCGCGCAGCTGGCCGACTCGCTCAACGGTTAGGGGCTCGGACGGCCGTTTCCGGGGGCCCGCTCAAAGCCTGTGAACGGAGACCGCACAGCTGACTCACCGCGTACCGTGGCCCCTCGGACCCGATCCGACGGCAGGAACCACGAGCGTCATGAGTGAAGGAACCATGCATCAACCAGCACAGCGTGACCCGCAGACCCACCAGCGAGCGAAGCGTCTCCACCGCGTCCTTGTCTGCGCGGCGGCGGTCCCGGTGATGCTGATCGCGGCCGGCTGCTCCTCGGACTCCGGTTCGGACGGCGGCGCGGCCAAGGACACGGCCGGTCTCGGCGCGACGACCTCCGCCAACGCCACGGCCGCTCCGCCGGTGCGGGCGGCGGCGTACAAGAAGCTGCCCGAGCCGTGTGCGGTGCTGTCGAAGAAGACGTTGACCGAGCTGGTCCCGAAGGGGGCCAAGTCGGGCAAGGAGGGTACGTCGACCGATACGGCGTCGCGCGGCAGTTGCTCCTGGACGAGCCTGGACAACAACGGGGTCAAGGGTTCGCAGTTCCGCTGGCTGAACGTGTCGTTGCTGCGGTTCGACTCCTCGCAGACGCAGGGCGAGGGCGACAAGCTGGCGGCGTCGTACTACGCGAAGCAGGTGCAGGAGGCGCAGTCGGTCACCGGCGCGAAGAACGTCAAGTCGGAGCCGGTCGCGGGCGCGGGTGCCGAGGGTACGGCGGTGCGCTACGACCTGAAGAAGAAGGAAGGCGCCTTCAAGCAGCAGACGGTGGTGGCGCGGGTCGAGAACGTGGTCGTCACGATCGACTACAACGGCGCGGGTCTGGCGGGCGACAAGACGCCGAGCGCGGACACGTTGACGAAGGCGGCGGAGAAGGCCGTGAAGGAGGCCGTGGCGGCGGTCACGTCGGCCAACGGCAGCGGGAGCGACAACGGCGGCGGCTCAACCTCCCCGTCCCCCTCCAAGTCCGCGTCCCCGTCCGCATCTCCGTCCAAGTCGGCGTCCAAGGCCTCTCCTTCCGCCTCTGCGAGCAAGAAGAGCTGACCGTCACATCCACACCGTTTTTCGCCCTCAACTCGCAGGTCAGCCAAGCCTTTTGACGGAGCCCGGCCCCTCCTCGGCGCCGGGCTCCTGGCGGACCGGCACCCGGGACGCCGCACACATGTGCCACCCTGTTCCGCGCAAGACCATGCAAGGGGAGGGGAGTACGGGTGTCCGCGCCCATTCAGCTCACACGTATGCACCGGATACTCATCGGCGTGGTGGTCTCCGGTGCGATGGTCATCGCCGGTATCGGCTTCGCCGGTTCGTACGCCGCCGTACGCGAACTCGCCCTGAAAAAGGGCTTCGGCAACTTCGCGTACGTCTTCCCGGTCGGTATCGACGCGGGTATCTGCGTCCTGCTCGCCCTGGACCTGCTCCTGACCTGGATCAGGATTCCCTTCCCGCTGCTGCGCCAGACGGCGTGGCTGCTGACGGTCGCGACGATCGCGTTCAACGGCGCGGCGGCCTGGCCCGACCCGCTCGGTGTCGGGATGCACGCGGTGATCCCGATCCTGTTCGTGGTCTCCGTCGAGGCGGCCCGGCACGCGATCGGCCGGATCGCCGACATCACGGCCGACAAGCACATGGAGGGCGTCCGCCTCACCCGCTGGCTGCTCTCGCCCCTGCCGACGTTCCTTCTCTGGCGCCGGATGAAGCTGTGGGAGCTGCGTTCCTACGAGCAGGTCATCAAGCTGGAGCAGGATCGTCTCGTCTATCAGGCACGGCTCCACTCCCGCTTCGGCCGCGCGTGGCGCCGCAAGGCTCCGGTGGAGTCCATGATGCCCCTGCGTCTGGCGCGCTACGGCGTCCCGCTCGCGGAGACGGCCCCCTCGGGTCTGGCGGCGGCGGGCATCGAGCCCGTACTGCTGCCCCCCGCCCCGCAGTTGGAGCCGGCGCGGGAGCCGGAGCCGCAGCAGGCACCGGCCGCCGTGCAGAGCAACCCGGCGCCGGTCCGGGAGCAGCTTGCGGCCCCCGCGGCGAACGAGCAGCCCCAACAGCGGCCGCAACAGCAGGAGTACGTCGAGCCGCAGAGTCAGTGGCTCCAGGCGCGTGACCCCCAGGCCGTCGCGTACCAGGGTGGCTACGACCCGACGTACGACCCTGATGCCGCGTATCAGGAGTGGTACGCGGAGCAGCAGCAGGCGGAGCAGTTCCAGCAGTACGAGGAGGAGCAGCAGCAGTTCGCGCAGCAACGGCGGTTCGAGCAGCAGCAGTTCCCGCAACAGCAGCAGCGGTACGAGGAGCAGCAGCCGGAGCCGGAGCCCGAGCCCTCGCCCGAGGACACCGGGACCTTCCCGATCCCGGCGGGTCCGGGCCGTACCCGTGAGCTGGGCGCGGGCGGTGGCACGGAGCCGACCGAGGACGACTACTACCTCATCTTCAAGAAGTCGATAGACGGCAGCTACCCGACCGGGGGCCAGTTCCGGGGTGATGTGGAGGCCACGTACGGCATCACGCTCCCGCAGCGCGAGGCGGACCGGATGGTCAACCGTTTCACGAACCGTCACACGGCGGAGCTCCAGGAAGACCACATCGCATAGCCCTTCTTCTACGACGATGGGGGCGCCCGGTGAACACCGGGCGCCCCCATCGTCGTAGAACGGCTTACTCGCCGAGCAGGCTCCGTACCCTCTCCTGTCCCACCGCCAGCAGCAGCGTGGGCAGGCGGGGGCCGGTGTCGCGGCTGACGAGCAGGTGGTAGAGGAGGGCGAAGAAGGTCCGCTGGGCGGTCTTGATCTCCGGCGGGAGTTCCTTCGCGGTCGCCTCGGCGGAGAAGCCGGCCTGGACCTTCGGGACGCCGTAGACGAGGTGGCTCAGGCCGTCCAGGGACCAGTGGTCGGCGAGTCCGTCGACGAGCAGGCGCAGGGACTGCCGGGCGGGCTCGTCGAGGGACTTGAGGAGGTCGATGTCGGGTTCGTCGCGCACGATGGTCCGCTGGTCGGCGGGGACGTGCGTGTTGATCCAGGCCTCGGCCTTGTCGAGCCGGGGGCGGACCTCGTCGAGGGTGGACAGGGGGTTGGCGGGGTCGAGTTCGCCGAGGATGCGCAGCGTCTGGTCCTCGGCCCCGGCGGTGATGTCGGCGACGGACGCGAGGGTCCGGTACGGCAACGGGCGGGGCGTGCGCGGGAGTTCACCGGCGGCGGTGCGTACGGCACGCGAGTGCGCGGCCACGTCGGCGGGCAGGGCCGAACCGTCCGCGACCTTGGCGTCGAGCTTGTCCCACTCGTCGTAGAGGCGCTGGATCTCCTGGTCGAAGGCGATCTTGAAGGACTGGTTGGGGCGGCGGCGGGCGTAGAGCCAGCGCAGGAGCTGCGGTTCCATGATCTGGAGCGCGTCGGCCGGGGTGGGGACCCCGCCCTTGCTGCTGGACATCTTGGCCATGCCGCTGATGCCGACGAAGGCGTACATGGGCCCGATGGGCCGCTCGCCGCCGAAGATCCCGACGATCTGTCCGCCGACCTGGAAGGACGAGCCCGGGGACGAGTGGTCGACACCGCTCGGCTCGAAGATCACGCCCTCGTAGGCCCAGCGCATGGGCCAGTCGACCTTCCAGACCAGCTTGCCGCGGTTGAACTCGCTGAGCAGGACGGTCTCGGTGAAGCCGTCCTCGGTGCAGACGTACGTCAGCTCGGTGGTGTCGTCGTCGTACGCCGTGACGGTGGTGAGGTCCTTGCCGCAGGCGCCGCAGAAGGGCTTGTACGGGAAGTAGCCGGCGGAGCCGGAGCTGCCGTCGTCCTCCTCGGCCGCGCCGGAGCCGGCCTCGGCCTCCAGCTCGGCGGCGTCGACGGCCTTCTGCTGCTGCTTCTTGGCCGGGGCCTTCTTGGTGCGGTACTGCTCCAGGATGGCGTCGATGTCGCCGCGGTGCTTCATGGCGTGCAGGATCTGCTCGCGGTACACGCCGGAGGTGTACTGCGCGGTCTGGCTGATCCCGTCGAACTCCACGCCCAGCTCGGCGAGCGAGGCGATCATCGCGGCCTTGAAGTGCTCCGCCCAGTTCGGATACGGCGATCCGGCCGGGGCTGGGACGGAGGTCAGCGGCTTGCCGATGTGCTCGGCCCAGCTGGCGTCGGTCCCTTCCACCCCGTTGGGCACCTTGCGGTAGCGGTCGTAGTCGTCCCAAGAGATGAGGTGCCGGACCTCGTGACCCCGGCGGCGGATCTCGTCGGCGACGAGGTGCGGGGTCATGACCTCGCGGAGGTTGCCGAGGTGGATGGGACCGGAGGGGGAAAGCCCGGACGCGACGACGACCGGTTTGCCCGGGGCCCGACGCTCCGACTCCTCGATGACCTCATCCGCGAAACGGGAGACCCAGTCGGTGGTCTCGGTGCTCTGAGCCACGATCGGCACGTCCTTCTTTCTCAAGGCAGTCAGTACGGTCAATTCGGCTGCGCCCCCAGTTTAGGCGGCGCAGCCGCCTCTCAGGGGCGCGGGGAACTGCGCGATCAGCCCCCACCGGGCCCGCACCCGAAAAACTCGCTTTACCCCCCGTGGGATACTGACCGTGTCTACCAAACCCACGAGGAGAACGGCTCCCACCCCATGACCTCGGTCACCTCGCTCACGGATCTCGTCCACCAGCGCCTCTCGGACGCCCTCGCTTCCACCCTCCCGGAAGCCGACGGAGTCGACCCCCTGCTGCGACGGAGTGACCGTGCCGACTTCCAGGCGAACGGCATCCTCGCCCTCGCCAAGAAGGCCAAGGCCAACCCCCGGGAGCTGGCGACGCAGGTCGTCTCGCACATCACGACCGGTGAGGTGATCCAGGACGTCGAGGTCTCCGGCCCCGGCTTCCTGAACATCACGATCACCGACAGGGCGATCACCGAGAACCTGGCCGCGCGCCACGCCGACCCGGCCCGCCTCGGCGTGCCCCTCGCGGAGCACCCCGGTACGACGGTCATCGACTACGCGCAGCCGAACGTGGCGAAGGAGATGCACGTCGGCCACCTCCGCTCCGCGGTGATCGGTGACGCGCTGGTCCAACTCCTGGAGTTCACCGGCGAGTCGGTGGTCCGGCGGCACCACATCGGCGACTGGGGAACGCAGTTCGGGATGCTGATCCAGTATCTGGACGAGCACCCGGGCGAGTTGGACCACGGCGACGCGCAGGTGACCGGCGAGGAGGCGATGTCGAACCTCGACCGGCTCTACAAGGCGGCCCGCAAACTCTTCGACTCCGACGAGGAGTTCAAGACGCGGGCCCGGCGCCGGGTGGTCGATCTCCAGGCGGGCGAGCCGAAGACGCTGGCCGCGTGGCAGAAGTTCGTGGACGAGTCGAAGATCTACTTCTTCTCCGTCTTCGAGAAGCTGGACATGGAGATCCGGGACCCGGACATCGTCGGCGAGTCGGGCTACAACGACATGCTGGACGAGACCTGCCGGCTCCTGGAGGAGTCGGGGGTCGCGGAGATCTCGGACGGCGCGCTGTGCGTGTTCTTCGACGACATCAAGGGCCCGGACGGCAACCGGACCCCGCTGATCGTCCGCAAGTCCGACGGCGGCTACGGCTACGCGGCGACGGACCTGTCCGCGATCAGGGACCGGGTCTTCAACCTGAAGGCGAACTCGCTCCTGTACGTGGTCGACGTCCGGCAGTCCCTGCACTTCAAGATGGTCTTCGAGACCGCGCGGCGGGCCGGCTGGCTGAACGACGACGTCACGGCGTTCCAGCTGGCGTTCGGCACGATCCTCGGCAAGGACGGGAAGCCGTTCAAGACGCGTGAGGGCGTGTCGGTGAAGCTGGAGGACCTGCTCGACGAGGCGGTGCAGCGGGCGACCGCGGTCGTCCGGGAGAAGGCCGAGAAGATGGGCCTGACGGAGGAGGAGATCGTCGAGAACGGCCGGTACGTCGGGATCGGCGCGGTGAAGTACGCCGACCTGTCGACGTCCGCCGTGCGGGACTACAAGTTCGACCTGGACCAGATGGTGTCGCTGAGCGGTGACACGTCGGTGTACCTGCAGTACGCGTACGCCCGTATCCAGTCGATCCTGCGCAAGGCGGGCGAGGCTCGGCCGCTGGCTCACCCGGAGCTCGAACTGACCGGTGCGGAGCGGGCGTTGGGCCTGCACCTGGACCAGTTCAGCGAGGTGGTCGCGGACGCGGCGAAGGAGTACGCCCCGCACAAGCTGACGGCGTACCTGTACCAACTGGCGTCGCTGCTCACGACGTTCTACGACCAGTGCCCGGTCCTCATGGCCGACACGGCGGAGCAGAAGGAGAACCGGCTGCTGCTGGTGGACCTCACGGCCCGGACCCTGCACCGGGGTATGGCGCTGCTGGGCATCAGGACGCCCGAGAAGCTCTAGGCGTCCTGGTTCACTGTCACGTACCGCGGCCCGTCCTCTCTCCCGGGAGGACGGGCCGCGGTCGTCGACGACGGTGACGTCAGCCGTTGGCGAAGCGCTCGAACGCGGCCCTGGTGCCCGAGCCGGCGTCGCCGTCGATCGCGCCGGTGTAACCCCAGCTGTTGGCCAGCAGCCGCTGGAGGGCCTTGATGGTGTTGACGCCCGGGTCGCCGTCGATCGCGCCGGTGTAGCCCCAGTAGGTCGCCAGGCAGCGCTGGAAGGCCTTCCAGCTGTTCGGGCCCAGCTGGCCGTCGATCGTGTCGGTGTAGCCCCAGTACGTCTTCAGCCAGCTCTGCACCTTCTTCGCCTCGGCGACGGTGAGGCCGAAGTTCTGGACCGCCTGGATCGAGACGGACGAGGCCTGTACGGAGGCGGCCGGCGCGGCGAAGCTGGGGGCGGCGAACGCGACACCTCCGACGGCGATACCGGCGACGGCGGTGAGGCTGACGAAGGTCCTGGCCACGACATTCGGTCGCATGGGTTCCTCTTTCGGGTAGTCGGTCGTCGTGCTGGAACGAGATTGCGGGCCGCGGCGGGCAGCTCGCCACGACCGGCGCCCAAGTGACGTCCACACGGGACGGCACCGTCGCTGAACTGCGGGGACGACGACAGCGGGGACGGTGGGACGGGACGCTCGGCGGACCGTTGTGGACCTTGGCCGATTCTCTTCGCGCTCCGGAACCGAATAGCCGTGCGAGGAGTGGTACGTGATGCAGAATGCGACGCGGCAGGGACCGCTGACCCCGGTCCCCGAACGCGAACTGGGGGGCACATGTCGCGTTGGAAGGCGCTGCCTGCGGAACTGGACCCGCGGGTCCGGCAGTTGGTGGTGCGGCTTCGTCGGCTGAAGGACCACAGCGGGCTGAGCGTGCGGCAGTTGGCGGCGCGCACGGAGTACAGCCCCAAGTCCTGGGAGCGGTATTTCGGCGCCCGTGCCCTGCCACCCGTACCGGCCGTGGCCGCGCTGGCCCGGGTCTGCGGCGAGGACCCGACCCGGCTGCTGGCGCTGCGCGAGGTGGCGGCCGAGGCATGGCCCGCGGCCGTACCGGAGTCGGAGGCGGACCCGGAGCCGGAGATCGTGCTGTCGGAGCGGCCTCCGCTCTCCCCCGAGCGCCGGGTGCTGCGCATCGCGCTGGTGGCGGGTTCGGTGACGCTGGTGCTGGCGGTGGCGTCGGCGGTGCTGGTGACCGTGCGGCTGATGGACGACGGCGGTGGCGGTACGGCACGGTCGTCGACGGCGCCACTGGCCGCGCCCGCGCCGGCCTCGCCGTCGCCGTACGCCTGCCGGATGGAGCGGGTCGGCGGGCACTGGTACGCGGGCAACAGCCGTACCCAGCAGGAGAATCTGGCCGTGGGCAGCGATGATCCCGCGGTGGCCGAGGCGCAGTGTCTGCTGCGGCGGGCGGGGATCTCCCCGGGCGGTATCGACGGGATATTCGGTCCGCTGACGGAGCACGCGGTGAGGGCGTTCCAGCAGCGGGCCGGGATCGGCGTGGACGGCATGGTCGGGCCGGACACCTGGAAGGCGCTGCGGGGATGAGCCAACTGGCCGCCGCTCTGCGGGAGTTGCGGGCCGCGACCGGGCTGAGCATGGCGGGGCTCGCGGCGAAGACGCCGTACAGCAAGTCGTCGTGGGAGAGGTATCTCAACGGCAGGACGCTGCCGCCGCGGGAGGCGGTGGAGGAGCTGTGCCGGCTGGCCGGGGAGCCGGTGGGCCGGTGTCTGGCGCTGTGGGAGATCGCGGAGTCGGAGGCGAGCGGACGCGGGGCGTCGGTCCCGGTGCCCGATGAGCCTGCTCCTGCTCCCCCGGTCGCCGCCCCTCCCTCCGCCTCCTCCGCTCCCTCCGCTCCCGAGCAGCGCGGCGTCGCCACGCTGGCCGTGCTCGCCTCCGTCTGCGCGGTGGCCGTGAGTGCCGTGGTCCTCGCTCTGGTGCTGCTTCCGGGGCCCTCCAAGTCCACTCCGCTGTCGCCGACCGCCGCGAGCAGTACGGCGACGGTGGCGTCCGGGCCAGGCTGTCACGGCGCGGACTGTGCGGGCCGCAGTCCGTTCGCGATGCTCTGTGCGCCGCAGCCCGACACCATCACCCAGCGCGAGACGGCCACCGGCGCGTGGGTGGAGCTGCGGCACAGCAAGATCTGCGGGACGACCTGGGCGCGGATGTGGGGCGGCCGGATCGGTGACCGGATCGAGCTGGTCGTGCCCGGCCGGGCGGGCTCCGGGCACGCGGCGGAGGTGGGGAACGCGGCGGAGGTGGACACGTACGCGTACACGATGATGGCCGTGACCGCGCCGGGAACCGTGGTCCGGGTCTGCTTCCAGCCCGCGGGGACCGGTACGGGGAAGAGGGAGTGCTTTGACGGGCGTGTGACGTAGCTGTGTAGTGTCCTGGAATGCCCAGAGTCAAGGTCAGTGTGATCGTTCCCGTCTACAACACCGGGAAGTACGTCGACGAGTGCGCCCCGTCGCTGCTGGGGCAGAGTCTGCCCGCCGACGAGTACGAGATCGTCTACGTCGACGACGGCTCGACGGACGACACCCTGAGCCGCCTGGAGAAGATCGCCGCCGGGCACCCCAACGTCCAGGTGCACACCCAGCCGAACTCGGGCTGGCCGGGCGCCCCGCGCAACCTCGGCATGCGGCACGCGAAGGGCGAGTACATCCAGTTCGTCGACCACGACGACAAGCTGGGGCCCGAGGCGCTGGAGCGGCTGTACGAGCACGCGAAGCGCAATGAGGCGGACATCGTCCTCGGCAAGATGTCCAGCACGATGGTGCGGCCGAGGCGGCTGTTCCGGCACACGGTGGACGCCTGCACGATCGAGAACGACGAGCTGATGCAGAGCATGTCGCCGCACAAGATGTTCCGGCGGGCGTTCGTCGAGGAGCACGGGCTGCGGTTCCCCGAGGGTCCGTGGATCCTGGAGGACCTGGCGTTCGTCAGCGCCGCGTACCTCAAGGCGGAGCGGATCGCGGTCCTCGCCGACTATCCCGTCTACTACTGGATGAAGCGCGACGACGGCGGCAACAACACCCAGCACCGTTTCGACCCCCGGCACGGCTTCTGGGCCAACACCCGCACGATCGTGGGCCAGATCAAGGAAGGCACCCCTGCCTCCGACGACATCGACGCCCTCCAGAACCGCCTCCTCCACCGCCTCTACCACGTCGAGGTCCTCTCCAGGACCCGCGAGCCCGAGATCCTGCGCGAGGACCCGGCCGAGCAGCGGCAGCGTTTCGAGGCGGCGCGCGAAGTGGCCGTGTCGGAGTTCCCGGCGGCGGTCCGGGAGGGCCTGCCCGCCGTGTCCCGGCTGCGTGCCACCCTGCTGGAGGCCGGTGACTTCGACGGCGCGGTGGCGCTCGCCGAGCGCGTCCGCGAGATCAAGCCCCGCACCACGGTGGGCGAACCGCGCTGGGAGAACGGCCACTTGGTCGCCGACATCACGCTGGAACTCCTGCGCGGCGACGGCGAACCCCTGACCCTGGTCGAGCGGGACGGCAGGCAGTGGCTGGACCCCGACCTCCTGGACGGCGTGCCGGGCGCGGCGGACGGCTGGGAGGTCCCGGACCCCTTCCGCCTCGCGTACGCGGAACTGATCGTCAAGGACCGCGACCGCGAGGACTGGTGGTACCCCGAGGGGGATCTCTCCCTTCACCTACGACCGCTCGGCGAGGGCCGCTCCCAGGTGGTCGCCTCCGGCCTGCTGTCCCTCGACCCGGAGCGGCTGGCGGGCGGACGCCCGCTGGAGCGCGGGGTGCACGACGTATGGGCCTACGTCCAACTCCTGGGCGTGGACCGGATGGTGCGTGTGACGGGCGACGCCACGCCGGGCACCCCGGCGACGGGTCCGGCACTGACCGGCGGCAGGCTGTCCCTCCCGTACTGGACCGGCAGCGGCCAGCTGGCCCTCGACGTGGACCAGCGCCAGCGCAAGCTGAGCCAGGACACGTCGACGCCGGCCGCGGTCAACGCCGGTCGGGGCGAGGGCAGTTCACTCCCGCTCCCGTACCTCGCGGCGGCGCAGGACAGCGCACCCGCCCGCCTGAAGGTCACCGTGGGCACGCTAGGAGTACAGGCCGAACTGCTCCCGGCCCCCGGAACCGACACGGCCCAACTCCGCCTCCCCGCCCGCCTGAAGCTCCCCTCCGGCCGCCACCCGGTCAACCTCCCCAAGACGGCCAGGCCCCTCGCGTACGCCGTCGTCCGCGACGGCACGGTGCTCCGCGTGGAGGGCCCGGCCTACGAGTCCGGCGGCGGACGCCGCTTCCTCGACGCGGTGGCGGACAACCGTCAAGTACGGCGGGTGCGGCGACTGTTGGGCCGGTAAGGGCTGCCGGGCCTCCTCGCGGGCCCGCCCTATTAGGGTGACGCGATGCGATTCAGAGTCGTGTTGATCGTCCTGTTCCTGATACCGCTGCTGTGGGGGACGGTGTCACTGCTGAGAGCCGGATCGGCCTACGGGGCCTACTGCCCCGGGGCCCTTTCGGGCGCGGACGGCGAGTCCCATCCCGATCCCATGAGGCCTGGCGACAGGTGCGAGCTCTCTTACGACACTGGCACCGGCCGCTCGATCGGCACGAGCACGTACGAGCAAGTGATGTTCGGCCGAGAACTGAAACGGCGGAGCCTCTACCAGCAGGGAACGTTGTTCACCCTGTATGGAACGGCCGGGATGGGCATCGTCGTTGTCGCTACCCGGAAGCGCGGGCCCGCGGCTTAGTACGGCAGTGGCGGACTCCGTGTCATGGCGTACTTCTTCGTCATGACGTGCCGGCCGATGACTGAGATCTCAGGAGCAGAGGCTGACGAACTCGGCCCACACCACCTTGCCCAAGTCCCGTTCCCCCACACCCCACTTGTCGGCCAGCGCCGCGACGAGCAGCAGCCCGCGTCCGCCCTCGTCGCCGGCGTCGGCCTCGTCCACGTGCGGGACGCCGCCCCCGCTGTCGTGCACCTCGACCCGCAGCACCTGGCCGTCGTAGCGCAGGAACACCCGGAACTGCCGTCCCGGCGGCACCCCGTGCACCAGCGCGTTGGTCGCCAACTCGCTGACGCACAGCAGCACATCGCCGCCGCGCTCGGCCTCCGCGAGTCCCCACTCGGCGAGGAACGCGTGCGCGAAGCGCCTGGCGGCGGGAACGGACCGGCGTTCGCGCCGGAAGAACTTCTCACTCGGGTTCACGGGACAAGAGTTGCTGAGCGTCACTACTGTTGACAGGGCGTGAGGCCTGGATTCGTTTTTGTACGGGCGGAGTACGGGTGCGCGCGGGGTCCGTAACTGGTGGATGTGGGGAGCACCACAGCATGAACTCGAAGAGGAACCGCTCGACGATGCGGCTACTGGGCTCACAGGTGAAAGCGGCCCGCATGGCTGCCGGGTTGACTCAACGCCAGCTCGCCGAACGGGCCATGGTCGACGAGGAGACCATCGCGTCCATCGAACAGGGCAGGCGACGGCTGATGCTCTCGCTGGCCAAGACGTTGGATCTGATCCTCGATACGAAGGGCACGTTGGCGGCGGGGGTCGACAATCTGCCGGAGATCGACCAATTCCCGTTGTTCGCCGAGGAGTACATGCTCCATGAGCGCGAGGCCATCTCCCTGTCCTGGTACGACGCGCTGGTCGTCCCCGGCCTGCTCCAGACCGAGGAGTACGCCCGCGCACTGCTGAGCAGTCGCCTTCCGGCTTACGACGAGGACGAGTTGGAGACGAAGTTGGCGGGCCGCATCAGCCGCCAGGAGATCTTGCAGCGCAAGAGTCCGCCGACGATGAGCTTCGTGATCTGGGAGCCCGCACTCCTGTGGCCCAACGGCGGCCACGAGACGCACCGCGACCAACTCCGTGCTCTGCGTGAGTACTCCGAACTCCCAGGCCTGACCCTGCAGATCCATCCGCTGAATCGGACATCCCACGCAGGGGCCGCTGGCTCCTTCATCCTCCTGGAGACGCCTGACCACCAGCACCTCGCCTACACCGAATCCCAGCGCGGCAGCCAATGGGTCTCCGACCCCGACGAGGTGTCCATCCTGACCCGTAAATATGCAATGCTGCGGACGCAGGCCCTCACCATCGAGGACTCACGAAGCCTGCTGGAACGTCTGCTGGGAGAGTAATGAGCAGCGCACTTCAGTGGTTCAAGTCGACCTACAGCAGCGAGGAAGGCGGCGCCTGCCTCGAAGTCGCCTACGCCTGGCGCAAGTCCAGCTACAGCGGCGACGAGGGCGGCGCGTGCGTCGAAGTCGCCACCTGCCCCCACACCATCCACATCCGCGACTCCAAGAACCCGGCGGACAGTAGCCCCACCCTCACCGTCTCCCCCTCCGCCTGGACCGCGTTCACGACCCACTCGGCCGCCCGCTAGCCGATCGCGCGAAGCGTGCCGCCAGGCCTGCGGCGAAGGCGTTCCACGGCCTGGGCCGTCGTCTCGTCGGCGGGCAGGAGGACGACCAGTTCCTGCGCGTCGGTGCGCGGCAGTTCCAACCGTTCGCGCTGCCAGCGCAGTTCGTGCGCGGTGGGGTGGTTGAGGCGGAGCGGGACCTGTGGCGGTGGCAGGTGGCGGTTGAGGCGTCGGGTGAACTCCTGCCCTGCCAGCGGGGCGAGGTCCGCCGTGAACCACTCCGAGGTCTCCAGGGACGGGCCGAGCCACAGGTCGAAGGCCTGCTCGTCGGCCACCTGGTCCCAGTCGGGGAAGAACGTCCGGGCGCGCGGGTCGGTGAACACATAGCGCGTCAGGTTCGGTTCCCGCGTTTCCAGCAGCCCGCTGCCGCGCATCACCAGCTCGAACCCCGTGGTGTGCGCGAGCACGTCGCCCAGGCGGTTGGTGACGAACGCCGGTGAGGGCTCGAGGAGTTGGAGGGTCGCCAGCACGGTCGGGCGGACCTGGCGGCTGGGCGGCGCCGGCCGCCGGTGCGTGGGGCAGGCTCCGCCGGTGATCTTGGTGAGGTAGCGCAGGTGCTGGCGTTCCGCCGCGTCCAGGCTCAGGGCGTCGGCGATGGAGTTGACCACGGCGGGGGACGGATTGCGGTCCCGTCCCTGCTCGATGCGGGTGAGGTACTCGACGCTGATCCCGGCGCGGGCAGCCAGGTCCGAGCGTCGTAGCCCCGGTGAGCGTCGACGGCCTCGGTCGGGGATCCCGAACGACTCGGGCTGGATGCTGTCGCGCTTGGCTCGGACGAAGTCCCCCAGTGGCGTGCCCATGACTCAAGTTTAGTGGCGGTGCCGGATCGCAAGGATGTCTCAGCGTGGCCCTGCGGGGGCCAGCCTGCGCCCGGTCTGGTTGCCGCTGCGGCGGCGGTGGACCGTGGATCTCATGAGTGAGAAGCAGAAGAAGCACAAGCTGGTCATCGTCGTCGGGAGCGTCCGCGAAGGGCGGTTCGGGCCCGTCGTCGCCTCCTGGGTCGCCGAACAGGCGCGCGTACACGGCGGGTTCGACATCGAGGTCGTCGACCTCGCCGACGTCGAGATCCCCCTGTCGCTGCCGACGGAGTCGCCCAAGTACGCCGGCGACTCCTACCCGCGCCCCGAAGGAATGGCGCCCCTGACGTCCAGTCTGGAGGGGGCGGAGGCCTTCGTCCTGGTCACGCCCGAGTACAACCACAGCTACCCCGCCGCGCTGAAGGCCGCCATCGACTGGCACTTCACCCAGTGGACGGCCAAGCCCGTGGCCTTCGTCAGCTACGGCGGCGCGGCCGGCGGCCGTCATGCCGTCCTCCACCTGGAGAACGTCCTCACCGAACTGCACGCGGTGACCATCCGCGACGGTCTGGCGTTCCCGAACTACTTCACCGCGTGGCAGGACGGGCAGCCACAGGACCCCGCGGCGCCCGGCTACGCCAAGACCCTGCTGGACCAGCTCGCCTGGTGGGCCGCCGCCCTGAGCACGGCACGCGAGGCGAGCCCGTACCCGGCCTGACCGGACTCCTCACGGCCAACTCCCCGCACTCCGGCTGTCAGTGGCCGCCTCTACAGTCTCTGACATGGCGACTCTTCCCAATCCGCTGCCGAAGCTGGCGGCCGACCCGAGCGGCAGCTCGCTCGGGCTTGAGCTCCCTCCCGGGAGACTGATCGACACGACGGCCGAAGGCCCGTCGGACGAACCGCTGTTGTGGTGCGCGGACGGACCGGCGGGGCCCGGTGACTTCGACGCGCTGCGGTCCGCGCGCACCGCCGGGCTCCTCCCGCTGCTCATGGACGTGGACGGCGACCAAGGCGGGCCGGAGAAGTGGGAGTTGAGCCCCGACGAGATGTCGTATCCCGGGGACCACGACGCCGACGAGGTGCTGGAGGATTTCTGGGAGGAGTACACGGACGAGGGCGACGAGTGGCCCGGCCTCGCCGAACCGCTCACTCTGGTCGCCGATCCCGACGAGCGGGCGGCCGACGTCGCCGACTCACTGACGGGCGGCGGGCCGGGGTTCAAGGCACCGCACCTCGCCCTGGTGCCGGCCCGCCGCAGCGCGGACATCCCGGCGGCGATCGGCTGGATGGGCCCCGCCCATCAGGAGAACGACACGGCTCGCCTCTGCGCGGTCCTCCGTTCCTGGGAAGACCGCTTCGGCATACGGCTCGTGGCCCTCGGCTTCGACCGGCTCACCGTGTCCGTGGCGGCCCCGCCCGCCGACCTCGACGAGGCCGAGGAAGTGGCCGCCGAGCACTTCGCCTTCTGCCCGGACGACATCGGCGACCTGGAGACGTACGCCCAGAAGCTGATCGGCCGGCCCACCTGGCACTTCTGGTGGGACTGACCCGAGCCTGAGGCCTCACCGCACTCCGGTGGTGGGGCCCGGCGGCCCGGGATACGTTCGGGAGGCCCGTCCCATTCGTCGCGCACCGGAGGCTGTGATGAGCGGAAGTGAGCCGGCCCGGCCGCAGGACCTGGCCGGTCAGACCGTCGTCGTGATCGGGGCGAGCTCGGGGATCGGGCTCGAAACCGCGCGCCAGGTCCGTGCCGCCGGTGGCGAGGTGATCATGGCCGCGCGGGATCCGCAGCGGCTGGAGCGCGCGGCTGCGGAGGTCGGGCCACTGAGCACCGCGATCCTCGACGCCACCGACACGGACCGGCTCCAGCAGTTCTTCGGCGGCCTTCCCCACCCGGTCGACCACGTCCTCTCGACCGTCGGCGGCCCCTTGTACGGGCCCCTGGCCGACCTGGACCTGGCGGAGACCGGCCGGTACTTCGGCGAGCGCCTGGCCATGGTGCTCGGGATCGCCAAGTACGGCCGGGACCGGGTCCGGGACGGAGGCACGCTGCTGTTCATCGGCGGCACGGGCGGTCGCCGCCCCGGCGTCGGCATGTCCGTCATCGCCGCGATGACGGCCGCACTCCCCGCCCTCACCGCGAACCTGGCCCTCGAACTGGCCCCGGTCCGGGTGAACGCCGTCGCCCCCGGCTTCGTCGACACCCCGCTGTCGGCCGCGCTCCTGGGCGACCGGCTCGACGCCCGCCGGGAAGAACTCCGCGCCTCGCTCCCGATCCGCCGCGTCGTCGGCCCGGCGGACGTCGCCGCCCTGGCCTTACACATCATGCGCAACGAAGCCCTGACGGGCGCGACCTACGACATCGACGGCGGGCAACAACTGTTGCCCCAATGACCGCCGTTCAAGTCAGCAGCTTCATTCCCTCCGGCGCCTCGATCCCGAACTCCTCGTCCAGCACCCGCCGTACGTCCTCCTCGTCCGCCAACTCCCGCTTGCGCACTTCTCCGTCGGCCCGCGTCTCGGTCAACAGGCTTCCGTGGAGCAGGAGATGGCGGTCGGTGGTGACCCGCTGGACGAACAGGCGCTGAGTGAAGGGAGAGCGCGGGTTCGTGGCGATGTGCCAGTTGATGACCTCGAAGTCGACGTGCTCGAAGGGCTCCAGGGTGAAGGCGTACTGCGGCTGCCAGGAGCCGTCGGCGCCGTGGGCCTCCAGCATCCACATCTCCAGCGGGCCGCGATGCGGCACCCGGACGAAGCGGTGCCGGCGCCCCGCGTCCTCGAACTCCCCGCCGAGCGCGAGCGGCACCGGTTCCAGCAGCGCCCCGATCGCCCCGAACCCGACGTCGGCCAGATACGGCCGCGGGTCGCCCGGCACGTCCACGCGGAGCGTCATATGGGTGCGCGGGCGGCTCTCGATCCGGTCCGTGCCCACGACCACCCGCGCTGTCAGCAGGGTCACCCCGAAGCCGAGCGCCCGCAGCGCGGTGGCGAGCAGCGTGTTCTGCTCGTAGCAGTAGCCACCGCGCCGACTGCGCACCAACTTGGCCATCAGAGCGGGCAGTTCGAGGGAGGGAGCGGTACGGCGGAGCGCGTCGAGGTTCTCGAAGGGGATGCCCCGCATGTGCGCGAGGTGCACCCCCTTCAGCGTCGCCGTGTCGGTCCGCCGCTCCCCCTCCCACCCGAGGTGCGCGAGGTATTCGTCGAGGTCGAAGCCATCACTTTCGGACATGCGCCCAGCTTATGGAGTCGGCCGTGCCCTACTGCTGCGTCGCCGGCTCCAGCGCCTCCACCGCCGCCGCGGCGGCCGAGGAGTCGGGGCCGTAGAAGATGTCGATGTCGACCTCCTCGCCGCCCATGGTCAGGGTGTCCCACGCGCCGCTGAGGACCAGCATGCGCAGGGTGCGGTCCTCCAGGGTCCCGAGGCGTTCGAGAATCGCGTCGTCGTCCGGCATGCCGGGCAGGCGGGGGGCGAGGCGGTCGCGGATGGCGCCCATGCGCGCCAGCAGGGTGGCCGTGTCGGCCTCGCGGTCGGGTTCCTCGCTGATGCCGTCGATGCCGTGGTCGATGATGTCCTTGATGGCCCAGGTCACGCCCTGGTCGTCGGTGGTGACCATGGCCTTCCAGGCGCGGCTCTTGTGCCGGTACTGGAGCATCGACATGGCGGCCTCGTGCCGCAGGAAGTCGGCGTCCCGGAAAGGCCTGCCGTTCCAGGCGCTGTTGAGGGAGCGGGCCAGTGAAATCGCGGACGCCAGGCCGCTGTTGAGGCCCCGGCCGGGCCAGAAGTGGATGGAGTTGGCCGCGTCGCCGAGGAGGAAGCCGTAGGTGCCGGGGGTGTTGACGGTCGGGGGCAGCAACTCGGCGGAGAAGCGCGGGCGTTGCACCATGTCGAGGCGGAAGCTGGTGACCGCGGACAGGTCCTGAGACTTGACGTCGAAGAGCCGCAGTCCCTCGTGCACCCGCTTCCACAGGGGCGAGCCCTTGATGAGGGCGGGGAGGAACAGCGTGCCGTGGGTGGCGCACTGGAAGTCGCCGTGCTCGTCGCGGTTCATCAGGCACGGGCGGGAGGCGATGCACTCCTCGAAGACCCGGCGGACCGGGTCTATGCCGATGACCTCGGTCAACTCGGCGTCGGTGAGCCGCATGTTGAGGAAGCCCTCGCCGCGCAACGAGTTGAGCAGGAACCGGTTCTGAGCGACCGTCAGCAGGATCGCCATCGGGTCCGGCAGCTCCGACTTGACGCGCAGGCCGAGGACGACGTCCCGCAGGTGGACGCCGTCGAGGGAGTAGATCGACTCGTCGGCCTTGCCGAAGCGGGCCGCGAAGTGCTCCCGGGTGCGCGACCGCCCGCCGTCGCAGATCGCCAGCACATGCTGCGAGGCGAGTTCGTCCCGCTGTTCCGCCGCGTCGAACTTGGCGGGGATCAGCCGTATGCGGTCCCGCTTCTCGTTCGCCAGCTCCAGCAACCGGTCCTCGATGTAGGCGATCCGCATGTTGCGCGGGTGGTGGTCGCCGATCGAGTCCGGGCCCGACGGCCACATCTCGGTGTAGTTCTCGGGGTCGAAGAGCCGGTCCTGCACGTACTGCGGCCAGGCGAGGTACTGCCGGCTCTGCACGGTCACCACCTGCTGGCGCCGTACGTTGCCCTCGTCCGCGTCCTTCCAGACGATGTTGCGGCCCTTCTTGCGCCACCGGCCCTCGAAGACGGTGATCTTGACCTGGGCCCCGAGGAAGTGCTCCAGGAGCAGCGCCATGGAGAGGCCGACCGGGCCACCGCCGACGACGGTGACCCGCAGCTCCGATCCGTCGCTCTCCTCCGGGTGGGTCACCGAACGGGGCAGGTTGAGTGCCATGAGGGTCTGCATGGCGTCCGCGACCTCGAAGCGGAACTCCTGGTCGCCGATGGTAATTTCATCGCCGGGCTGCAGCAGCCGGGACTCCACCTCTTCGCCGTTGACCTGGGTGCCGTTGCTGCTGCCGAGGTCGCTCAGGACGTATCCCGTGTCCTGGTCGAAGACGATCTCCGCGTGGAAGCGGGAGACGCTCGGGCTGGCGATGACGACCGTGTTCCCCGCGTTGCGTCCGAAGCTGACGCGGGTGTCGACGATCGGGATGCGCTCTCCTGCGAGCAGGCCTTCACGTCCGACGAGCACCGGTGCCATGGCACTTCCTTCCAGGGGTGATGACATCAGCAGCGCTGTGACACATCGACTCTATTCTTGCGTGATCAAGTATTCCAGAGGCCAACTCGACCCGTTACCAAGGGGATTCAGGCACTGGCTCCCAATCCCTCCCCCAGCCGCCTGAGCCCCTCCCTGATCTCCCCCGGCGGCTGCGTCACGAAGCACAACCGCATCGTCGACCGCTCGGGCTCCCCGGCGTAGAAGGGCGCGCCCGGCACATAGGCCACGTCCAGCCGCAGCACCCGTGACACCAGTTCCGTCGTGTCGTACGACTCCGGTAGCCGCGCCCACAGGAACATGCCGCCCTCGGGCCGCACCCAACTCGACCCCTCCGGAAGCGAATCGGCGAGCCCTCCGAGCATGGCGTCCCGCCGCTCCCGGTACACGGCGGCCACCCGCGCCACATGCGCGTCGAGGTCGTTGTCCGCCAAGTACCGTGCCGCGGCGAGCTGGTTGACGGTCGGCGTGTGCAGATCGGCGGCCTGCTTGGCGACAACACAGGCCCGGAGCAGGTCCGCCTGCGCCCGCAGCCAGCCGAGCCGCAGCCCCGGCGCCATCACCTTGGAGAAGGAGCCGAGCAGCACCGTACGGTCCGCCGCGCCCTCGTGGGCCGCGATCCACGGCAACCGCTCGCCCTCGAAGCGGAGTTCGCCGTAGGGGTCGTCCTCCACGATCCACAGCCCGCGCCGCGCGGCGACGGCGGCGACCGCGGCCCGGCGGGCGGCGGGCAGGGTGCGGCCGGTAGGGTTCTGGAAGGTCGGCACGGTGTAGAGCAGCTTGGGCCGCTCCCGCACGACGAGCTCGTCCAGCGCCTCCGGGTCCAGCCCCTCGGCGTCGCCGGGCACGGGGACGACCCGCGCACCGGCGAACGCGAAGACCTGAAGTGCCGCCAGATAACAGGGACTTTCGACCAGGACGACGTCCCCCGGCTCCAGCAGCGCGGTCGCCAGCAGCGACAGCGCCTGCTGCGAACCGGTGGTCACGAGCAGGTCGTCGGGCCCGGTGGGCAGCCCGCGCGCCGAGGTGCGCCCGGCGAGCGCGGCCCGCAGCACCGGCTCACCCTCGGTCGTCGCGTACTGCAACGCCCGCGCGGGTGTCTCGGCGAGCACCGCCTGATAGGCCGCCGCGATTCCGGTGGCGTCGAAGAGTTCGGGGGCCGGAAGCCCGCCCGCGAAGTTGATCACCTCGGGGCGGGCGGTGACGGCGAGGATGTCCCGCACCGGCGAACCGCCGATCGCACGGGCCCGGGCGGCGAACGGGGGGAGCGGGGCAAGGGGGACGGGGACTGACTCGGTGATGGCCATGACCGGCAGCGTAGAAAGATACCTGCCGCCTACAAACAGGTTTCCGCGATCCGGACGATCCGAATGACCGCCCCCTGGCCGATCAGGCCTTCGTGCCGGTCGCCCCGTAGACGTTGATGTCGTCGTCCGTCACATCGTTGATGTCCCGGTAGGTGATCTTCTCGATGTCGTCGAGACCGTCGAAGTACGCCTGCTCCACCACCGGCGGGGCCGGAGCCGGACCGGGGTGCCACTGGTGGGCGAGGACGACACCCGGCTCGTCCAGGGTGACCCCCCGGGCCTCGGTGAAGAACCGCTCGACCTCCGCCTTCGTACGGAACACGAAGGTGAACCCCCGCTCCGTGTACGTCCGTTGGACGGCGCGGGTCGGGATCGGGTGGATCTCGTCGGTGAGATGGCTGAGCACGAGATGACTGCCGGACGGCAGCACGTCCACCAGCTCACGCACCAGCGGGTACGCCTCCTCGTCCTCGACGAAGTGCAGGATCGCCACCAGCAGCAGCGCGATCGGCTCGTTGAAGTCGAGGGTCTTGGCGGCCTGTTCGAGGATGTCGGCCGGGCGGCGCAGGTCGGCGTCGATGTAGTCGGTACGGCCCTCGTCCGTGCTGGTGAGCAGCGCGCGGGCGTGCGCCAGGACCACCGGGTCGTTGTCGACGTACACGATCCGCGACTCGGGGGCGACGGCCTGGGCGATCTGGTGCACGTTCTCCGCGGTGGGCAGCCCGGTGCCGATGTCGAGGAACTGGCGGACCCCGTGCTCCCGCGTCAGCCGGGTCACCGCGCGGCGCATGAAGTCCCGGTTGTGCCGTACGTCGAGATAGCCGCGCGGGTTGGCGGCGAGCGCTGCGGCGGCGGCCTCGCGGTCGACGGGGTAGTTGTCCTTGCCGCCGAGGAAGACGTCGTAGACACGGGCCGGGTGCGCCTTGGTGGTGTCGATCCTCCTTCTCAGCTCGGCGGGATCCTGGCTGAGGGCGTCACCGGGCATGCGTGTCTCCCAGAAGAGTGGGTCATCGGCCAACCGGAGCGGTGCTCAAGTGCAGTGGTCAACAACCTAACTCCCGGCGGGACTTGATGGTGCCCAAGTGGGAGGAAGGGTCCCGGCGTCCCGTACCGCGCCCGGAAGGGACGACATCCCCGCAGGTCAGCGCGGGCGGGACGGTCCGGGCGTCCCGAATCCTGCGCCGGCCGTAGCGCACGCGCGGCCCGACCGCCCAAGCTGCAACCCGTACCGCATCGCTCCGACAGGGGGACCCATGCCCGTCCGCACCACCCGCGTCCGCCTCCTGGCCACCGCGACGGCGGCCGTGCTCGCCGCGCTGCTGCTCACGGGCTGCAAGGACGGCATGGGCGTACGCGACGAGGGCCCGTCGGGCACGACTCCCGCACCGACCGCGACCGCACGGTCCCCGCGCTGAGGGCCGGTGCCGGGGTCAGGCGTGCGCCGGAATCCGCTTCGGGCACGGGCCGAACCGGTTCTCGCCCGGCTCGCTCTCCGACAGCAGGAAGATCAGCATGACGACGGTGCCGACGAACGGCACGAGACCGATGAGGGACCACCACCCCGAGTGGTCCGTGTCGTGCAGCCGACGGACGGTCACGGAGAGGCCGGGCAGCAGAAGCATCACGCTGAACACGAACGCGGCGACGACGAGCGCCGGCGACCTCCCCGAGGCGCCGAACCCGACCAGCACGACACAGCCGACGTAGCCGAACGCCACGAACGTCCAGTACTCCAGGCGCCGCGCCCGCCCGCCGAAGTCGGCGTACTTCCCCATCGCCTCCACGAACCAGTGCACAGCTGCCCCCTGCCCGCCCGGGTGATCCCGCTCTCGCCATTCCCTCAGTCGCGCAGCTTAAGGGCCGCCTCGACCGCCCAGTAGGTCAGGATGTTCCGCGCCCCGGCCCGCTTGATCCCGGTCAGCGTCTCGAAGATCGCCCGGTCCCGGTCCAGCCAGCCCTTCTCGGCGGCGGCCTCGACCATCGAGTACTCGCCGGAGATCTGATAGGCGGCGACCGGCACGTCCGAGACCTCGGCGACCTTGGCCAGGATGTCGAGGTAGGGCCCGGCAGGCTTGACCATCACCATGTCGGCGCCCTCTTCGAGGTCGAGCGCCAACTCCCGCATCGCGTCACGGGCGTTGGCCGGGTCCTGCTGGTACGTCTTGCGGTCCCCCTTGAGCGAGGACCCGACGGCCTCGCGGAACGGCCCGTAGAACGCGGACGAGTACTTGGCCGTATAGGCGAGGATCGCGACGTCCTCCCGCCCGATCTGGTCGAGCGCGTCCCGGACGACCCCGATCTGCCCGTCCATCATCCCGCTCGGCCCGACGACATGGGCGCCCGCGTCGGCCTGCACCTGAGCCATCTCGGCATACCGCTCAAGGGTGGCGTCATTGTCGACGCGCCCCTGCTCGTCAAGCACGCCACAGTGCCCATGGTCGGTGGTCTCGTCGAGGCACAGGTCGGACATGACGAGCAGCTCGTCCCCGACCTCGGCCCGCACGTCCCGCAGCGCGACCTGGAGAATCCCGTCCGGATCCGTCCCCGGCGTACCGAGCGCGTCCTTCTTGCTCTCCTCCGGCACGCCGAACAGCATGATCCCGGAGATCCCGGCGGCCACGGCCTCGGCGGCGGCCTTCTTCAGACTGTCCCGCGTGTGCTGCACGACCCCGGGCATGGCCTCGATCGGCACCGGCTCACCGATGCCCTCCCGCACGAACGCCGGGAGGATGAAGTCGGCCGGGTGCAACCGGGTCTCGGCAACCATCCGCCGCATGACGGGGGTGGTCCGCAGCCGCCGGGGGCGCGAGCCGGGGAAGGATCCGTACGTCGTCATGACATCTACGCTACGCCCGCCCCAGGGGCACCTTTGCCGACGGTGAGTCGGTGCACATTACGGCACGCTTCGGGGCGCTTTTCGGTGCGATATTCGAGTCACTTTTCAGCGCAGGTCAGCAATATTCAGCCTGTTGGGGGTCCCCCCTCTGGGGGAGTTTGAGGACGAGGCCCCTTCAGGGCCGAAGCGGGGTGTGGGGGCGCAGCCCCCACGGACGCCCGCCCCCACTCACCTCAAGCCGAAAGAAACAACCTCAAGTCGTCCGCCGCCGCCGGGCCCCCGGCCGACGCTCACTCGGCCGAGTAACCGGATCCCCGGCTTCCGCCGCCGCAGCGCGCCTCCGCAAGCCGAAGTTCGCCAACGCCTCGGCCAACTTGTGCACGGACGGCTCCGGAGCCATCACATCCACCCGCAGCCCATGCTCCTCGGCCGTCTTCGCCGTAGCGGGACCGATACACGCGATCACGGTCACGTTGTGCGGCTTCCCGGCAATCCCCACCAGGTTCCGCACAGTCGACGACGAAGTGAAGAGAACGGCATCGAAGCCACCCCCCTTGATCGCCTCCCGCGTGTCCGCCGGCGGCGGCGAGGCCCGCACGGTCCGGTACGCGGTGACGTCGTCGACCTCCCACCCGAGCTCGATCAGCCCGGCGACAAGAGTCTCCGTGGCGATGTCGGCACGCGGCAGGAACACCCGGTCGATCGGGTCGAAGACGGGGTCGTACGGCGGCCAGTCCTCCAGCAGACCGGCGGCCGACTGCTCACCACTGGGCACCAGATCCGGCTTCACACCGAACGCGATCAGCGCCTTGGCGGTCTGCTCGCCCACCGCAGCGACCTTGATCCCCGCGAAGGCCCGCGCGTCGAGCCCGTACTCCTCGAACTTCTCACTCACTGCCTTCACCGCGTTGACCGACGTGAAGGCGATCCACTCGTAGCGGCCCGTCACCAGTCCCTTGACCGCGCGCTCCATCTGCTGGGGCGTGCGCGGCGGTTCGACGGCGATCGTCGGCACCTCGTGCGGGACGGCGCCGTAGGACCGGAGTTGGTCGGAGAGCGAGGCCGCCTGCTCCTTCGTGCGCGGGACGAGGACCTTCCAGCCGAACAGCGGCTTGGACTCGAACCACGACAACTGGTCGCGCTGGGCGGCGGCGGAACGCTCACCGACCACGGCTATCACCGGCCGGCCACCGTCCGGGGACGGCAGCACCTTCGCCTGCTTCAGTGTCTGCGCGATGGTGCCGAGCGTCGCGGACCAGGTCCGCTGACGAGTGGTCGTACCAGCCACTGTGACCGTCATCGGAGTGTCCGGCTTGCGGCCGGCCGCCACCAGTTCGCCCGCGGCCGAAGCCACCGAGTCCAGCGACGTCGACACGACCACCGTGCCGTCCGATGCGCCGACCTCGGTCCAGCAGCGGTCCGAGGCGGTACGGGCGTCCACGAAGCGGACGTCCGCGCCCTGCGCGTCCCGCAGCGGGACACCGGCGTACGCGGGCACGCCGACGGCCGCGGCGACACCCGGCACGACCTCGAAGGGAACACCCGCGGCGACGCAGGCGAGCATTTCCTCGGCGGCGTACGTATCTAGTCCGGGGTCCCCGGACACCGCACGCACGACCCGCCTGCCGCCCCGCGCGGCCTCCATGACAAGATGTGCCGCATCCCGCACAGCGGGTAGGCCAACGGTTGTTGACACACCGTCAACGACCGTTAGTTGAGGCGTGCCCGTGCCCGGGAACGAGTCCGAAGAAGGACCCGGATCCGGATGCACGACGGCCACGCCCGGTCGGGCGTGCGCACGTACGACGTCGAGCACCTCGTGCTCGGCGACGAGTACGTCCGCGTTCGCCAGCGCCTCCACGGCGCGCAGTGTGAGCAGTCCCGGATCTCCGGGTCCGGCACCCAGGAAGGTGACGTGCCCGTGTTCCGGACCGGCGGGAAGAGTGGTGGGGCTCACTTGGCTTGCTCCCCCATCAGACCGGCCGCGCCCTGGGCGAGCATCTCGGCGGCGAGTTCGCGACCGAGCGTCAGTGCTTGGTCATGCGTCTCGGGCACGGGACCGGTGGTGGACAGCTGCACCGTACGCGAACCGTCGGTCGTGCCGACTATTCCGCGCAGGCGCATTTCCTTGACAATCTGCCCGTCGGCCAGAAGGTCGGCCAGCGCGCCCACAGGGGCGGAGCAGCCGGCCTCCAGGGCGGCGAGCAGGGACCTTTCGGCAGTCACGGCGACCCGCGTGAACGAGTCGTCGAGCTCGCCGAGTGCCGCGATCAAGTCCGCGTTGTCCGCGGCGCATTCGATCGCCAGGGCCCCCTGGCCGGGGGCGGGCAGAACCGTGTCGACCGACAGGAAGTCGGTCACTTCGTCGAGCCGGCCGATCCGGCTCAGTCCGGCGGCGGCCAGGACGACGGCGTCCAGCTCACCGTCCCGCACGAAGCCGATCCGGGTGTCGACGTTGCCCCGGATCGGGACCGTCTCGATGTCGAGGCCGTGGCCGCGCGCGTACGCGTTCAGCTGGGCCGTGCGACGCGGGGAACCCGTACCGATGCGCGCCCCGCGGGGCAGGTCGGTGAACTTCAGGGCGTCCTTGGCGACGAGCACGTCCCTCGGGTCCTCGCGCTCCGGGACGGCGGCGAGCACCAGGCCCTCGGGCTGCCCGGTCGGCAGGTCCTTCAGCGAATGAACCGCGAAGTCGACCTCACCGCCGAGCAGCGCGTCCCGCAGCGCGGTCACGAAGACCCCGGTGCCGCCGATCTGGGCGAGGTGCTCGCGGGAGGTGTCGCCGTAGGTGGTGATCTCGACGAGCTCGACGGGCCGTCCGGTCACCTGTCTCACGGCGTCCGCCACCAACCCGGACTGGGCCAGGGCGAGTGTGCTCCGCCTGGTCCCGAGCCTCAGTGGTGCCCCTTTTTCCTGCTCCCGCCTCCGGGGCGCCTCAGCCGGTGTCGAGAGTCCGACCGTGCTCAGCCCTTCGGGCCTCCGCGCGCTCGGTCTCTCGACACCGGCGCGCCCCTGCGGCTCACGCGTGCTACTCATGCTGGCCCTCGGTTCTTGCTGTTCTCGTTCTCAGAGTCTTCGTCAGCCCGGGAGACGGAGGCCACCGTCTCCTGGTCGAGATCGAACAGGGTGCGCAGCGCGTCCGCGTACCCGGCACCGCCGGGCTCGGCCGCGAGCTGCTTGACCCGTACGGTCGGGGCGTGCAGCAGCTTGTCCACCACGCGCCGCACGGTCTGGGTGATCTCGGCGCGGTGCTTGTCGTCGAGGCCGGGCAGCCGTCCGTCGAGGCGAGCGATCTCGTTCGCGACGACATCGGCGGCCATGGCGCGCAGGGCGACCACGGTCGGCGTGATGTGCGCGGCCCGCAGGGCTGCCCCGAAGGCCGCGACCTCGTCGGAGACGATACGCCGGACCGCGTCCACATCGGCCGCCATCGGAGCGTCCGCCGAGGCCTCGGCGAGCGACTCGATGTCCACCAGCCGCACCCCGGCCAGCCGGTGCACGGCGGCGTCCACGTCACGCGGCATCGCGAGGTCGAGGACCGACAGCGCCGGCGCGGGGCGCGGGATCTGCGCGACGGGCTCGGGCCTGCGGCGCTCGGGGATCCGGCCGACGGTGGCAGCCATGGTGGCGAGTTCGGTGATGAGCTCCGCCTCGGCCTCGGGCGTACGCCGGGCCGCCTCGCGCCGGTCGAGGGCACTGCCGCCGACCCAGGCCGCGTGCTGCTCCAGCGTCGCCGCGTCCATCCCGGCCACGGCGGCCTCCCCCATCACGGAGAAGCCGGTCGAACCCTGCACCGCGGAAAGCTCCAGCGGACAGCCGTCCTCGGCCCCGACGGAGGTCGGCGGAAGCTCTTCGCGTACGACGTCCTTCACGGCCGTACGACCTGCCGTCGCGTCCTGCGACACCCGGCCCTCGACCGCTCCCGCGACCGTGTCCGCCGTCAGGACCAGGCCCGTCGCGCCGGTGCAGGACACGGTGACATCGGCACGTGTCAGCTCGAACGGCACCGACTCCATCGGTACCGCGCGGGCCGACACGTCCGTTTCGGGGCTCTCGGTGATGATCTGGGCGAGCCGCTCGGCGCGGTCGGAGGTGCGGTTGGCGACGACGATCTCGGCGACCCCGGCGCGGGCGAGGGTCGCGGCGGCCAGCGACGACATGGAGCCGGCGCCGATGACCAGGGCGCGTTTCCCCTTGGCCCAGGCCTCGACCGGCGTACCGGAGGAGAGCTGCTGAAGGCCGAAGGTGACCAGGGACTGGCCGGCGCGGTCGATGCCGGTCTCGGAGTGGGCGCGCTTGCCGACTCTGAGGGCCTGCTGGAACAGGTCGTTCAACAGCCGCCCGGCGGAGTGCAGTTCCTGCGCCTTGGCCAGCGAGTCCTTGATCTGGCCGAGGATCTGGCCCTCGCCGACCACCATCGAGTCGAGGCCGCAGGCCACCGAGAAGAGGTGGTGGACGGCCCGGTCCTCGTAGTGCACGTAGAGATAAGGAGTGAGCTCGTCCAGGCCGACCCCGCTGTGCTGGGCGAGCAGTGTGGACAGCTCGGCGACGCCCGCGTGGAACTTGTCCACGTCGGCGTAGAGCTCGATGCGGTTGCAGGTGGCCAACACCGCGGCCTCGGTGGCCGGTTCGGCGGCGACCGTGTCCTGCAGCAGCTTGATCTGGGCGTCCGCGCCCAGCGTGGCCCGCTCCAGGACGCTGACGGGGGCGCTGCGGTGGCTCAGCCCGACGACGAGGAGACTCATGCCGGCATCACGGCGGGGACGTCCCCGTCAGGGCCCTGCTCGGTGGAGTCGCCGCGGTGCGCGGCGGCCGGGTGCGCGCCGTCGGCTGCGGCGGCGGCCTCCTCGCCGGCCTTGCGCTGCTCGTGGAAGGCGAGGATCTGCAGCTCGATGGAGAGGTCGACCTTGCGGACGTCGACGCCGTCCGGGACGGTCAGCACGGTCGGCGCGAAGTTCAGGATGGAGGTGACCCCGGCGGCCACGAGCCGGTCGCAGACGGGCTGGGCGGCACCGGCGGGCGTGGCGATGACGCCGATCGAGACGCCGTTGTCGCTGATGATCTTTTCCAGCTCGTCCGAGTGCTGCACCGGGATGCCCGCGACGGGCTTGCCGGCCATCGCCGGGTCGGCGTCGATGAGGGCGGCGACACGGAAGCCGCGCGAGGCGAACCCGCCGTAGTTGGCGAGGGCGGCGCCGAGGTTGCCGATACCGACGATCACGACCGGCCAGTCCTGGGTCAGGCCCAGTTCGCGGGAGATCTGGTAGACGAGGTACTCGACGTCGTAGCCCACACCACGGGTGCCGTAGGAGCCGAGGTAGGAGAAGTCCTTGCGCAGCTTCGCGGAGTTGACGCCCGCGGCGGCGGCGAGCTCCTCGGAGGAGACCGTGGGTACCGAGCGCTCCGAGAGTCCGGTCAGCGCGCGGAGGTACAGCGGGAGACGGGCGACGGTGGCCTCGGGAATCCCTCGGCTACGGGTCGCCGGTCGGTGAGTTCGGCCAGTTGCCACGGTGCTCCTGCGGGTAGAGCGGGGCTGTGGGCGGTCACACGAACCCAGACCGCCCCGTCGGAAGCAGGCTATGTCTTTGTGAACGCGTGCACAAAGATGGTGTCCGATTTGCCCGGCCAACGTGACCGGGGTCACGCACACGCGTCCCAGGCGTATTCCAGGGGGCAAAACCGCCACACTCCTCGTAATTCCCGCCCCCGAGACCAAACCGCCGTCGATCCTAAGCGACGTTCGGGTGCGCGTTGAACTACTTGGTCAGTTCCCGGCGCAGACGGCCCTCGTCCACCCGCCAGAAAGTGTGCTGTTTCCCATCCACCAGGACGACCGGGATCTGCTCCCAGTACTCGTCGTGGAGACGCTGGTCCACGGTGATGTCCTTCCGCTCCCAGGCGACCCCGAGGTCGGCGCAGACCTTCTCCACGACGAGCTGCGCGTCCTCGCACAGATGGCAGCCGGGCTTCCCGATGAGGGTGACGAGATGACTCATGCACCCCATTCTCACGCCACCCGGCCACTTCTTTAACGGCCCGGTCGCGGAGAGTTCACAGCCTCCGAACCTCTCGGCTCCGGAACCACCGAACAGACTGGCTATGCTCACGACATGGCCGCTCTCGGATGGCTCACTCCCCGTAGGCGCTCCGCCACGGCGCGGAGCGTGTTGGCAGGCGAGGCCTCTGCGGAGGCAGCGCGCAAGTCGTCGCAGGACGTCCAGGACATAGAGGACGCCCTCACGAAAGAAACCACGCAGGAACCGGAGTTCCCGGTCCTCGGCGACGACAGAGCAGCCGCCTTCTTCGACCTCGACAACACCGTCATGCAGGGCGCGTCGATCTTCCACTTCGGCCGTGGCCTGCACAAACGGAAGTTCTTCGAGACCCGCGACCTCCTCAAGTTCGCCTGGCAGCAGGCCTGGTTCAGGCTCGCCGGCTCCGAGGACCCCGAGCACATGCAGGAGGCGCGCGACTCCGCGCTGTCCATCGTCAAGGGCCACCGCGTCGCCGAACTCCAGTCGATCGGCGAGGAGATCTACGACGAGTACATGGCCGAGCGCATCTGGCCCGGCACCCGCGCCCTCGCCGAGGCGCACCTGGCCGCGGGCCAGAAGGTGTGGCTCGTCACAGCGGCCCCGGTGGAGATCGCCAATGTGATCGCCCGCCGCCTCGGCCTCACCGGCGCGCTCGGCACGGTCGCCGAGTCCGTCGACGGCGTCTACACCGGCAAGTTGGTCGGCGAACCGCTGCACGGCCCCGCGAAGGCGGAGGCGGTCAAGGCGCTGGCCGCGGCGGAGGGCCTGGACCTCTCCCGGTGCGCCGCCTACAGCGACTCGCACAACGACATCCCGATGCTCTCGCTGGTCGGGCACCCCTACGCCATCAACCCGGACGCCAAGCTGCGCAAGCACGCCCGGCAGTTGGACTGGCGGCTGCGCGACTACCGCACGGCCCGCAAGGCGGCCAAGGTCGGCATCCCGGCGGCGGCCGGCGTGGGCGCGGTGGCGGGCGGCACGGCCGCGGCGATCGCATTGCATCGCCGACGCCGGTGACGCGGTAAACACAACCAATCCACGGGTCGTACCCGCGTAACCCCCTGTCCAGTCACGTTGGCTGCACACGGCCACAACACGCCCTGCTCCCTGACTGAATTCGGACCGTTCTGATCAACAACCGTTCACTCTGCGGTACTTGATCGAGCGTCAATCGGTTACAGAAGCGACGTAATCGATGATTTGAGCAACTGCGTGTAGCAGCGCCTGCACGAAGCGTTATTCTCCTCAGACGCAATCCGGCACCTCTCTGTCGCTACGACGGGTGAACGTTCCGGTACTGCACGTGATGGAAGCTCTGCCTCTGGGAGTCCCGTGTACCCACACGTCGGGGTTGACGCCTCGGGCCTGGCTACGCTGCGCGCAACGGTCCAAGACCTGTTGCGCGGCTTCGTCCCCACCGCGTACGCCGTCCCCGCCGCCTTCGCCACCACCGCACCCGTCGGTCCGTGCTACGCACTGGCCGACGGCGGCGCTGCTGTTGGCAGACGAGGGCGCTCGGCCGGCGCCGCCACCGCACGCCGTCCGGCCGCTGACAGCGACAGCGCCCGGATGATGGACCTCGTGGAGCGTGCCCAGGCCGGCGAAGCCGACGCCTTCGGCCGCCTCTACGACCAGTACAGCGACACTGTGTACCGGTACATCTACTACCGAGTGGGAGGCAAAGCCACCGCCGAGGACCTCACCAGCGAGACCTTTCTGCGCGCCCTGCGCCGCATCGGCACCTTCACCTGGCAGGGCCGCGACTTCGGCGCCTGGCTGGTGACCATCGCCCGCAACCTCGTCGCGGACCACTTCAAGTCGAGCCGCTTCCGGCTGGAAGTGACCACCGGCGAGATGCTCGACGCCAACGAGGTCGCGCGCTCCCCCGAGGACTCCGTCCTGGAGTCCCTGTCGAACGCCGCCCTCCTCGACGCCGTACGACGGCTCAACCCCCAGCAGCAGGAGTGCGTCACGCTCCGCTTCCTCCAGGGCCTCTCCGTCGCGGAGACCGCCCGGGTGATGGGCAAGAACGAGGGCGCGATCAAGACCCTCCAGTACCGCGCCGTGCGCACTCTCGCCCGGCTCCTCCCGGACGACGCCCGCTGACGGCATACGCTCGGTAACTCCCAACTCGCGCTCAGTGAAAGTCCGTTGAGTTCGCGGTCGGTTCATCCGCCGTCCGTAACCCAAGTGCCGCGCCAGTCGTTGTGCGGGATACAGGCTCCCTGTGGTCACACCCTGACCCTCCCCGATCACTCGATCGTGTGGATGCGGTCAGGAGGTGCAACCCTCAGGACCCCCTGGGGAGTCGACCGTCATGACGCGAGAGGAGGTGCCGCCAGTGATCGCGAACGTATCGGCGCACCGGCGGGCGAACGCCTTCGCCCAGGCCCTGGAAGAGGAGCAGTCCGACCGGGGCACGGCGGCCGAGCAGTCCGAAGGACCGGCACCGGCCCCGGCTGCTGCGGAACAGACCGAGCAGGGCCGCATGCTGGCCTTCGCCACCGGTCTCGGCGAACTGCCCAAACCCGTGCTGGACCCCGAGGTCAAGGTCGTCCAGCGGGCTCAGCTGGTCGCCGCGTTCGAGGCCATGCTGCAAGGAGGCGAGGCACCAGAACCTTCGGTACCGGAGCAGCGATCCCACCGGTCCCGGGGCACCCACCGGTCCACCGGACTGGGCAAGCTGCGACCCCGGTCCCGGCTCAGCAAGGGCCTCGCGGCCGGCGGCCTGAGCGTCGGAGTCGCCGCCGGAGCCTTCGGCGGAGTCGCCGCCGCCAGCTCGGACGCCCTGCCCGGCGACGGGCTGTACGGCCTGAAGCGCGGCATCGAGGACTTCAAGCTCAACTACCTGTCCGACGGCGACGACCAGCGCGGAGTGGCCTTCCTCGACCAGGCGTCCAACCGCCTGGGCGAGGCACGCCGGCTGATGGAGCGGGACCGCGGCGGCCACCTCGACCACGAGCAGCTCGGCGAGATCCGCCACACGCTGTCCGGGATGACGCACGACGCGTCCGAGGGCCACCGTCTGCTGCACGAGGCGTACGAGCAGGACCCGAACTCGCTGGGCCCCATCCAGGCCCTCTCCGCGTTCTCCCGCTCGCACCGCGAGGTATGGGGCGCCCTGCGCGACCGCCTCCCCGTCCAGCTCGGCGACGTCAGCGACCAGGTCTCCTCGGTCTTCGACGCCATAGACGAAGAGGTCGCCCCGCTCCAGTCGCTGCTGCCCCAGCCCCCGGCCAAGACCGGCGGCGGCACCGGCAGGCACCGCGCACCCGACACGGAGTCCACCGGCTCCACGGGCGCGCACCGCTCGACGACCCCGAGCAGCACGGAAGGCTCCGCCGAGAGCAAGGGCGGCCACTCCAGCACCCCCAGCGAGTCCGCCACCGACGGCGACGGCCTCCTCGGCGGCAACACGGGCGGCCTCCTCGACCCCCCGAAGTCCTCCGGCACGGCTTCTCCGTCCACGGGCAAGCCCTCGATCACCGAACCGGACGTCACGCTCCCACCGCTCCTGCCGGGTCTGTTGCCCGGTCTGGGCATCGACAGCGAGGACGCGAACTAGCTCCGCCGGTTCCGCGGTTCCTTGGGGCGCCCCTCTCGCGAGGGGCGCCCCATCGCCGTACAGCCGCACGTCAGGTTTCTCAGACAGGGCCCACAAAAAGCTAGAAGAACACCGACCGCCGCTGCACCAGCAGTTTGTACAGCGTGTGCTGGATCTGCTCCCTCACCTGGTCCGTGAGGTTGAACATCAGCATCGGGTCCTCGGCCGCCTCCGGCGGATAGCCGTCCGTGGGGATCGGCTCGCCGAACTGGATCGTCCACTTCGTGGGGAGCGGGATCGCGCCGAGCGGGCCCAGCCAGGGGAACGTCGGCGTGATCGGGAAGTACGGGAAGCCCAGGATCCGGGCCAGCGTCTTGGAGTTGCCGATCATCGGGTAGATCTCCTCCGCGCCCACGATCGAGCACGGGATGATCGGCACGCCCTTGCGCAGCGCCGTCGAGACGAAGCCGCCACGGCCGAAGCGCTGGAGCTTGTAGCGCTCGCTGAACGGCTTGCCGATGCCCTTGAAGCCCTCCGGCATCACCCCGACCAACTCGCCGCGCCCCAGCAGCCGTTCCGCGTCCTCCGCGCAGGCGAGCGTGTGACCGGCCTTGCGGGCCAGCTCGTTGGCGACCGGCAGCATGAACACCAGGTCCGCCGCGAGCAGCCGGAGATGGCGGCTCGCGGGGTGGTTGTCGTGGACGGCGATCTGCATCATCACGCCGTCCAGCGGAATCGTCCCGGAGTGGTTGGCGACGATCAGCGCGCCACCCTCCGCCGGGATGTTCTCGATGCCCTTCACCTCGACCCGGAAGTACTTCTCGTACAGCGGGCGCAGCGCCGGCATCAGGACCTCGTCGGTGAGCTCCTCGTCGTAGCCGAAGTCGTCGACCTCGTAGTCCCCGGTCAGCCTGCGGCGCAGGAAGGACAGGCCATGGGCGATACGGCGCTCCAGGCCCCCCTGGCCGCCCTCGTCGCTCTGACCGACCTGGCCGCCCTCGTTCTGCGGCTGCTCCGGCTGCTGCTCCTCACGCGTCACAGGAACATCATCCTGCGCGAAGTCCCGGCCCGGCAGGGGCTGGACCTCACGGACCAGCGCGGGTTCGCCGTTCTTGCGCCGGCTTCCCGTGCTCCGGCGCCGCTGTGGCCGCTGCACGGCACCCGCGCGGGACCGGTCGTCGTCGAACGGAATGACCTTGGCATCCGCCATCGTTGATGCGCTCCTCAGTTGGCGCTCGGCGTCGGGAGGTGGCCACTGTCCGGCCGGGACAGCGCGGCGATCCGGTCGACGGCCCCCGCGAGGGCCTCCGGCGGCAGCAGCCCGGGCCCCTGACTGCGCGCGAAGTCCGCGAAGGTCTCGGCGGTCGTGTACTTGGGCTGGTAGCCCAGGGTCTCGCGCATCTGCACCGTCGACACGACCCGGCCGTGGGTGAGCAGCCGGATCTGTTCCGGGGAGAAGTCCGTCATCCCCAGCGTCCGCACCAGGGAACCGGCCCAGGTGACCGCAGGCAGCAGCAGCGGCACGGTCGGGCGGCCCAGGCGCCTGGAGCACTGGGAGAGCAGCAGGACGCCGTCCCCGGCGATGTTGAAGGTGCCGCTGTTGAGTGTGCCCCGCTCCGGATCGTGCGAGGCGATCCGCATGACCTCGATCATGTCGTCCTCGTGCACGAACTGCAGCCGCGGGTCGTAGCCGAACACGGTCGGCAGGACCGGCAGCGAGAAGTACGAGGCGAGCGGCGAATCCGCCGTAGGACCAAGGATGTTGGCGAACCGCAGCACGCACACGGCGACGTCGGGCCGGCGGCGGGCGAAGCCTCGTACGTACCCCTCGACCTCGACGGTGTCCTTGGCGAAGCCGCCGCTCGGCAGGGACTTCGGCGGGGTCGTCTCGGTGAAGACGGCCGGGTCGCGCGGGGCGGAACCGTAGACGTTGGTGCTGGACTTCACCACCAGGCGCTTGACGACCGGCGACTTCTGACAGGCACCGAGGAGCTGCATGGTGCCGATGACGTTGGTCTCCTTGACCGTGGTCCGGCTGCCGCTGCCCAGCGCGGTGCCCGTCACGTCCATGTGGACGACCGTGTCGGCGCCCGACTCGGCGAGCACCCGCGCGATGGTGGGCTGCCGGATGTCGGCCTGGATGAACTCCGCGCCCCCCAGATGGTGCCCGGGCGGGACCGCGTCCACGGCGATCACCCGGTCCACCTGTGGATCACGCTGGATCCGTCGTACGAAACGACCCCCCAGCTGGCGGGCCACTCCGGTCACGAGCACGACCTTCCCCAAGATCAGCGCCTTCCTTCCGAGTTACCCGTGTGCGGCCAACCTAGCGGTTCGGTGTTGCGCTGTGATGACCGCCTGACGCACGACGTCACGAGTACCCACATTCGGCGCATGACGCCGACATGGGCGACGGCAAAACCGTGGCCCCCCACCGGAAACCGGTGGGGGGCCACAGGAGACGCTCTCGCTGCGCCGCGTCGCCTACTTCTTGTTGCGACGCTGCACGCGCGTGCGCTTCAGCAGCTTGCGGTGCTTCTTCTTAGCCATCCGCTTGCGCCGCTTCTTGATAACAGAGCCCACGACTACCCTCGCTCACTTCTCATCACTCGGTGCTGGGCATCATGGGCCCATACGACCTACAAGGGGCCAGCCTACCCGTCCGAGCGCTGAGGTCGTAATCGAGGTATCGCCTCAGGCTGTCTCCACCCCCACATAACTCTCGCGAAGGTACTCGTGTACCGCTTGCTCGGGGACGCGGAAGGACCGCCCCACCCGGATAGCGGGCAGATGACCGCTGTGCACCAACCGGTACACGGTCATCTTCGACACTCGCATCACCGAGGCGACCTCCGCCACGGTAAGGAACTGAACCTCGTTCAGAGGCCTCTCGCCAGCTGCAGCCATGACACACCTGAACCTTCCGCACTCGACGGTCACCGGCTTCCCCTTCCGGTGACTCTTCGTCGTTGCGTGCTCACTCCCCAATGTAGGGGCGTGTGATGCGAGTGGGGAAGAGGTGCACCCATCGGCGGCCTACTGTGACAGACACGCTCGATTGAGTACGTAGCGGGTAAGCGGGCGGTAGTAATCGGACCGCACGGCGTCATCAAGTGGAACTGCCACGGACACCGACCCCTCGGCCTCCCCCACGAACAGTGCGGGGTCATCGGTATCCGCGAGCCCAATGGCCTCGAACCCCAGCTGACCTGCTCCGCAGACCCATCCGTGGTCTCCGATCACCAGCTCCGGAAGCACCCCGCCGGCCTCCGCCGCCGCACCCAGCACGGTACGAACCGGGAGCGGTGAGTGCGTGTGTGCGCCGGGCTCACAACCGGGGCGTTCGGGGCCCGGATCACGGACCAGCCCGACGCCCTGTACGTAGGCAAGGTTGTACGTGCGTAGACCGAACCGGGTCGTTATGTCGACACAGCGACCATGCGCAGGGGTGAGAACAGCACATCCCGCCGCCGACAGCGCGTCCGCCAACGCGGCGTAGAACCCGAGCAGCCGGTGTGGGTGCCCGGTGCCGAGGAGCACGGGTCCGTTGCGCTCCGCCACCGCACCCAGCCGGTCTGCGAAGGCGTCCAGAGCGGTCAGAGTCCGCTCCGGGTCGATCACATCATGCCCGGAAACATGTCTCGGGTCGGCCGAAACCCCGCACTTGTCCGCCATGAGACCGATCAAGTCCCGCTGTCCCCATGTCCATTCGGGATCGAGTCCGATCAGCACCCGGGGGTCACGAGCGGCGAAGGCCCGATAGCTCCGCAGGCTCTCCTCCCGCGAGGTGGCCACGGGTCCGGCCAGCCGGGCGGCCAGCAGATGCGCGCGGAGCGCGCCGGTGGTCAACACGGGAGCGATGGTGACGGACGGGGGGACCGCCCACGGCGCGAACGCCGGAAACTCCGCACCGTTGGCGTAACACCGGTGACAGGACAGTGACAAAAGCGGCCACAACTGTCGTACGGGTTCCCGGGTCTCACCTTGCGTGGACGGAACGACCAACCGTCCCAGGCAAGTTGACCGGCACCACCAACAGGGGGAACACCACCATGAAGCTGTCCCGTCGCACCACGACCGCCGCCGCCCTCGCCACTCTGGCGCTCGGCGGCACGATCGCCGCAACCGCTCCCGCGTCCGCGGCCACCACCAAGGCTGCCACCACCAAGGCGGCGGCAGCCACCGCCACCTACAACGGCGCCTGCGGCACCGGCTACAAGGTCATCGACTCCACGCCGGTCGGCAACGTCGGCAAGGTCTTCCTGACCTGGAACGAGTCGACCGGCAAGAACTGCGCCGTGACCATCCGCAACACCCCGGGCGCGAAGATCTACATGGACGTCAAGCTCGACGTCTTCAGCGACCAGGAGACCACCCCGGCCGAGGACAGCGGCCTGTACACGTCGTACGCCGGCCCCGTCTACGTCAACGGGCGCGGCCACTGCATCACGTGGTCCGGCGCCATCAGCACGGCCACGGGCGGCGACTCCGGCCACTGCGGCTGACGCACCAGGCCTCGCATCCAGCGCCGGACGGGCACATCCAGCCCGTCCGGCGCCTTCCCAACGCGGGCCGGCAGCATTCAGCCCGTCCGGCGTTTGAGGACGAGGCCGTTCAGGCCGAAGCGGGGTCTGGGGGCGCAGCCCCCAGGGACGGGACGGGTAGGGGCGGCGGGGGCGAAAGAAATCCCGGAGACCTAAGCCAACAACCCCCGCAGCGGAAACACCGCCCGCCGAGTAGCCAGAACCGCCTGGTCAAGACGGTCGGCGGGGTCATACCCCGACTCCCAGTCGGCGTAGGCCACCGGCCACCGCCCGTCCGTCATCCGCTGCGGCCCCAACTCCCGTGTCCGTGCGAACGCTTCCTGCCGCCACCCCTCGGGAATCATCGCCTCGGGCGCGATCTCCCGCCCCGCGGCGATCGCGACGAGATGCGTCCACGACCGCGGCACCACCTCCACCACGGCGTAACCGCCCCCGCCGAGCGCGACCCACTTCCCGTCCGCGTACTCGTGCGCCAGCTCGTGGCAGGCCACCTGCACGGCCCGCTGCGCGTCCAGCGACACCGCGAGATGCGCGAGCGGGTCCTCGAAGTGCGTGTCGGCCCCGTGCTGCGTCACCAGCACCTGCGGCCGGAAGTCCGCGATCAGCTCCGGCACGACGGCGTGGAAGGCGCGCAGCCACCCCGCGTCCCCGGTCCCGGCCGGCAGCGCCACGTTCACCGCCGAGCCCTCCGCGCTCGCGGCCCCGGTCTCCTCCGGCCAGCCGGTCTGCGGGAACAGCGTCCGGGGATGCTCGTGCAGGGAGATCGTCAGCACCCGGGGGTCCTCCCAGAACGCCGCCTGGACCCCGTCCCCGTGATGCACGTCGACATCGATGTACGCGACCCGCTCGGCCCCCAGCTCCAGCAGCCGGGCGATGGCCAGCGAGGCGTCGTTGTAGATGCAGAACCCGGAGGCCGCCCCCGGCATGGCGTGATGCAGTCCGCCGGCGAAGTTCACGGCATGCGACACGTCCCCGGCCCACACGGCCTCGGCGGCGCCGACTGATTGCCCCGCAATCAGCGCGGACACCTCGTGCATCCCGGCAAAGGCGGGATCATCCATCGTCCCCAGCCCGTACGCCCCGTCCGCCGACTCCGGGTCGGCCGAGGCGGCCTTCACCGCCTCGACGTAGTCCTCCCGGTGGACGAGCCGCAACGTCGAATCACCGGCGGGCTTGGCCGCCACCACATCCACGTCCTTGTCGAGCCCGAAGGCGTCGACGAGCCTCCGGGTCAGGGCGAGCCGGACCGGGTCCATCGGATGGTCCCGGCCGAAGTCATAGCCCGTTACTGCCTCGTCCCACATCAGCTGTGCGCGCCCGCTCATGCCCGTCACCGTACCGGCCCTCCTGCGGCGCGAACGAGCGGGCGTACACCAACGTCACCAGCACCAACACCATCGGCACGAGCATCGCCCCGCGATAACTCCAGGCGTCGCCCAGCGCCCCCACCAACGGCGAACCGATCAGAAACCCGACGTAGTTGAAGACGTTCAGCCGCGCGATCGCCGTATCGGAGGCCCCCGGGAACAGCCGCCCGGCCGCCGCGAAGGTCTGCGGCACCAGCACGCACAGCCCGAGCCCCAGCAGCGTGAACCCGAGCATCCCGACCCCGGCCCCCGGCGCCACGGCCACCACCGCGAACCCCAGCGCGGCCACCACCGCCCCCAGCCGTACGACGGCCACGGCCCCGAACCGCCGCACCCCGAGGTCCCCGATCCCCCGCCCGACCAGGCACATCACCATGTAGACGTTGTACGGAACGGTCGCCACCTGCTCCGAACTGCCCAGCACGTCCTTCAGGTACTTGGCACTCCAGTTGGAGACGGTCGAGTCCCCGATATAGGCGAAGGTCATCACCAGACACAGCGGCAGCAGCAGCTTGAAGACCAGCGGCCCCGCCTCGGCCCCCTCGCCCTCCGCGTCGGGCGCACCGCCGTCGACGTACCACCGACTCCCCACAAAGGCCGCCGGCAGCAGGACGGCCACCACGGGCAGATACGACACCCACAGCGCGAGATGCCAGTGCGCCCCCGCCCAGGCCAGCGAGGCCCCCACGATCCCGCCCAGGCTGTACGCGGCATGGAAGCTGAGCATGATGCTCCGCCCGTACGTCCGCTGCAGACTCACCCCGAGCATGTTCATCGAGGCGTCCAGCGCACCCACCCCGAGCCCGAACGCGCCGAGCGCGACGGCCAGTTCGGCCATGCTGTCGCCCGCGCCGACCCCGAGCAGCGCCAGCAGCACGACCGGCTGGGACCAGCGCAGCAGCACGCTGGGCCGTATTCGCTTCACCAGTTGCTCGGTGGTCACACTCCCGACGCCGGCGAGGATCGGCACGGCGGCCAGGAAGACGGGCAGCAGCCCGTCCGAGACCCCGTAGCGGTCCTGGATCGCGGGGATACGTGTCACGAGCAGCGCGAAGGTGGCGCCCTGAGCGAAGAAGCTGAACGCCAACGAGGCCCTACCGCGCCGCAGCACATCTGTCATGGCGGCGAGCGTAAGGGCCCCGGCGTACTCGTGGGTAGATCCAGCCAAAGATGAATTCGGCTCACCTTTACCGAGCGACGACCAGCGAGGGAAGAACCGCAGGTGCGGGGGCGTCCCCGCCCTTCAGCTCGGCGGCGATCATGTCCGCCATGGGCCCGGCCGCAAGACCACCACTGACGACAGCCGCCACACCCATCGTCCCGACCATCACGACCGTACCCAGCCACACCATGGTGTCCACGGGGAGCGTGTACACCCCCACGACCCGGGCGACACACTCGCCGAGCAGCGCGACACCCCACACCACCGAGAACCGCCGCTCGGCCCGCTGAAAGGCCGCCGACCCGCTCAACAGCCGCTCGAAGGCGGCCTCCCGCTCCGGGTCCCCCTTCACGAGGAAGGGCTTCATCCCGGCGGTCATCATCGGCCTGCCCATCACCACGGACACCAGCACCCCGATCCCGATGGCACTGCTGACCCCGCTGTCCTTGGCGAGCATGAGCCGCGGATCACCGGCGACCAGGCTGAGCGACAACCCGACGACATTCACGAAGAGGATCAACGCGGCAAAGGCGTTGACCGTCCGCGCGACGACAACCCCCCACACCGTCCGCACCGCCGGCAGCACACTGCTCCACCCCAGCGCCGCCACGGTCCCCATCCCGAACCCACTCTTCAGCAGGTAGTACGACCCGATCGGCACCGCCACGTCCATGAGGAGCGGCGCGAGATTCTTCGTCCTGGAGCCCGTGTTCGTCGTCATGCACTCAGACTGCCGGGGAGCTCCCGGCCGCCAGTAGAGCCGATCGTCCGGACCTCGGCATGACAAATGTCAGACCAGCAGGTCAGGCAACTCCCGCATGTCACTGAAGAGTTGGTTGGCCTCCGCAAGCCGCTCAGCAGGCGTCATCGCGGTGAACCCGTACACATCCATCCCGGCCGCCACAGCGGCCCGCACCCCCAGCGGACTGTCTTCTACGACCACACAGCGCTCCGGCGCCACACCCATCTGCTCGGCGGCATACAGGAACAGGTCCGGCGCCGGCTTCCCCCGCCCCACGTCCTCGGAGCTGAAGACCCACTGCTCCTCGAACCACTCGTCCAGTCCCGTCGCCCGGTGCCCCGTCCGAATCCGCGCATGACTCCCGGACGACGCCACGCAGTACGGCACCCCGTCCGCGACCAGCCTCTCCAGGACATCCACGGCCCCGGCGACCGGCTTCAACTCGCGCTCGAACGCGGCGAACACGCGAGCGTGGAAGACATCGTCGAAGTCGTCCGGCAACCGCTGCCCGGTGCGCTCCTCGACAAGATCGTGGACGCGGTGCATCGCGGCGCCCATGTAGTCACGGAGGGACTCCTCGTACGAGGTCGGGTGCCCGAGCTCCGTGAGATAGCCGGCCAGGAGCCTGTTGGAGATGGGCTCGCTGTCGACGAGGACACCGTCGTTGTCGAAGATCACGAGGTCGTAGCGCATACCGCTGAGCCTAAACGCAGAAAACCCCTGTACCGAATAAACGGTACAGGGGTTTTCGCAATATTTGTTCGGCGGTGTCCTACTCTCCCACAGGGTCCCCCCTGCAGTACCATCGGCGCTGTAAGGCTTAGCTTCCGGGTTCGGAATGTAACCGGGCGTTTCCCTCACGCTATGACCACCGAAACACTATGAAACACATCAACCGCACCACACCCGTGACCATGGGCATGGGGTTGTTCGTGGTTTCAGAACCAACACAGTGGACGCGAGCAACTGAGGACAAGCCCTCGGCCTATTAGTACCGGTCACCTCCAGCGGTTACCCGCCTTCCAGATCCGGCCTATCAACCCAGTCGTCTACTGGGAGCCTTAACCCATCTAGTGGGTGGGAACACTCATCTCGAAGCAGGCTTCCCGCTTAGATGCTTTCAGCGGTTATCCCTCCCGAACGTAGCCAACCAGCCATGCCCTTGGCAGAACAACTGGCACACCAGAGGTTCGTCCGTCCCGGTCCTCTCGTACTAGGGACAGCCCTTCTCAATGTTCCTGCGCGCGCAGCGGATAGGGACCGAACTGTCTCACGACGTTCTAAACCCAGCTCGCGTACCGCTTTAATGGGCGAACAGCCCAACCCTTGGGACCGACTCCAGCCCCAGGATGCGACGAGCCGACATCGAGGTGCCAAACCATCCCGTCGATATGGACTCTTGGGGAAGATCAGCCTGTTATCCCCGGGGTACCTTTTATCCGTTGAGCGACGGCGCTTCCACAAGCCACCGCCGGATCACTAGTCCCGACTTTCGTCCCTGCTCGACCCGTCGGTCTCACAGTCAAGCTCCCTTGTGCACTTACACTCAACACCTGATTGCCAACCAGGCTGAGGGAACCTTTGGGCGCCTCCGTTACTCTTTAGGAGGCAACCGCCCCAGTTAAACTACCCATCAGACACTGTCCCTGATCCGGATCACGGACCCAGGTTAGACATCCAGCACGACCAGACTGGTATTTCAACGACGACTCCACCTGAACTGGCGTCCAAGCTTCACAGTCTCCCAGCTATCCTACACAAGCCGAACCGAACACCAATATCAAACTGTAGTAAAGGTCCCGGGGTCTTTCCGTCCTGCTGCGCGAAACGAGCATCTTTACTCGTAGTGCAATTTCACCGGGCCTATGGTTGAGACAGTCGAGAAGTCGTTACGCCATTCGTGCAGGTCGGAACTTACCCGACAAGGAATTTCGCTACCTTAGGATGGTTATAGTTACCACCGCCGTTTACTGGCGCTTAAGTTCTCAGCTTCGCCCAACCGAAGTCGGACTAACCGGTCCCCTTAACGTTCCAGCACCGGGCAGGCGTCAGTCCGTATACATCGCCTTACGGCTTCGCACGGACCTGTGTTTTTAGTAAACAGTCGCTTCTCGCTGGTCTCTGCGGCCACCCCCAGCTCAAGGAGCAAGTCCTCTCACCGGTGATGGCCCCCCTTCTCCCGAAGTTACGGGGGCATTTTGCCGAGTTCCTTAACCATAGTTCACCCGAACGCCTCGGTATTCTCTACCTGACCACCTGAGTCGGTTTAGGGTACGGGCCGCCATGAAACTCGCTAGAGGCTTTTCTCGACAGCATAGGATCATCCACTTCACCACAATCGGCTCGGCATCAGGTCTCAGACTATGTGAACGGCGGATTTGCCTGCCGTTCGTCCTACACCCTTACCCCGGGACAACCACCGCCCGGGCTGGACTACCTTCCTGCGTCACCCCATCACTCACCTACTACCGTCTTGGGCCGGCGGCTCCACCACTTTCCCTTCCCCGAAGGGTCCGGAACGGCTTCACGGCCTTAGCATCAACGGGCTCGATGTTTGACGCTTCACAGCGGGTACCGGAATATCAACCGGTTATCCATCGACTACGCCTGTCGGCCTCGCCTTAGGTCCCGACTTACCCTGGGCAGATCAGCTTGACCCAGGAACCCTTAGTCAATCGGCGCACACGTTTCTCACGTGTGTATCGCTACTCATGCCTGCATTCTCACTCGTGAACCGTCCACCACTAGCTTCCGCTGCGGCTTCACCCGGCACACGACGCTCCCCTACCCATCCCAGCACCCGTTGGGGCTTAATTGCTGGAATGACACGACTTCGGCGGTACGCTTGAGCCCCGCTACATTGTCGGCGCGGAATCACTAGACCAGTGAGCTATTACGCACTCTTTCAAGGGTGGCTGCTTCTAAGCCAACCTCCTGGTTGTCTCTGCGACTCCACATCCTTTCCCACTTAGCGTACGCTTAGGGGCCTTAGTCGATGCTCTGGGCTGTTTCCCTCTCGACCATGGAGCTTATCCCCCACAGTCTCACTGCCGCGCTCTCACTTACCGGCATTCGGAGTTTGGCTAAGGTCAGTAACCCGGTAGGGCCCATCGCCTATCCAGTGCTCTACCTCCGGCAAGAAACACACGACGCTGCACCTAAATGCATTTCGGGGAGAACCAGCTATCACGGAGTTTGATTGGCCTTTCACCCCTAACCACAGGTCATCCCCCAGGTTTTCAACCCTGGTGGGTTCGGTCCTCCACGACCTCTTACAGCCGCTTCAACCTGCCCATGGCTAGATCACTCCGCTTCGGGTCTTGAGCGCGCTACTATACCGCCCTGTTCGGACTCGCTTTCGCTACGGCTTCCCCACACGGGTTAACCTCGCAACACACCGCAAACTCGCAGGCTCATTCTTCAAAAGGCACGCAGTCACGAGACAAGCACAAGTGCTTGTCCGACGCTCCCACGGCTTGTAGGCACACGGTTTCAGGTACTATTTCACTCCGCTCCCGCGGTACTTTTCACCATTCCCTCACGGTACTATCCGCTATCGGTCACCAGGGAATATTTAGGCTTAGCGGGTGGTCCCGCCAGATTCACACGGGATTTCTCGGGCCCCGTGCTACTTGGGTGTCTCTCAAACGAGCCGTCAATGTTTCGACTACGGGGGTCTTACCCTCTACGCCGGACCTTTCGCATGTCCTTCGCCTACATCAACGGTTTCTGACTCGTCCTGTCGCCGGCAGACGACAGAAGAGAGATCCCACAACCCCGTATACGCAACCCCTGCCGGGTCTCACACGCATACGGTTTGGCCTCATCCGGTTTCGCTCGCCACTACTCCCGGAATCACGGTTGTTTTCTCTTCCTGCGGGTACTGAGATGTTTCACTTCCCCGCGTTCCCTCCACACTGCCTATGTGTTCAGCAGTGGGTGACAGCCCATGACGACTGCCGGGTTTCCCCATTCGGAAACCCCCGGATCAAAGCCTGGTTGACGACTCCCCGGGGACTATCGTGGCCTCCCACGTCCTTCATCGGTTCCTGGTGCCAAGGCATCCACCGTGCGCCCTTAAAAACTTGGCCACAGATGCTCGCGTCCACTGTGCAGTTCTCAAACAACGACCAACCACCCATCACCCCGCCCTCACGGACAAGTTCACTGGGGCCGGCACTGAAGGCGGCCTCACGGCCGTACCCTCAGACACCCAACAGCGTGCCCGACCCGTATCCGTCCGGAGATCATGCTTTCCACACTCCGAGGAGCAGTACTTGCAAGCCTCCGGCCCGAGATGACCGGCCGAATAATCAATGTTCCACCCTTGAGCAACCACCGTCGGACATGCGCCGACGTAATGGCCCTGGACCACCAGACCATGTCTGGCGGCCTAGATGCTCCTTAGAAAGGAGGTGATCCAGCCGCACCTTCCGGTACGGCTACCTTGTTACGACTTCGTCCCAATCGCCAGTCCCACCTTCGACAGCTCCCTCCCCACAAGGGGGTTGGGCCACCGGCTTCGGGTGTTACCGACTTTCGTGACGTGACGGGCGGTGTGTACAAGGCCCGGGAACGTATTCACCGCAGCAATGCTGATCTGCGATTACTAGCAACTCCGACTTCATGGGGTCGAGTTGCAGACCCCAATCCGAACTGAGACCGGCTTTTTGAGATTCGCTCCACCTCACGGTATCGCAGCTCATTGTACCGGCCATTGTAGCACGTGTGCAGCCCAAGACATAAGGGGCATGATGACTTGACGTCGTCCCCACCTTCCTCCGAGTTGACCCCGGCGGTCTCCTGTGAGTCCCCGTCACCCCAAAGGGCACGCTGGCAACACAGGACAAGGGTTGCGCTCGTTGCGGGACTTAACCCAACATCTCACGACACGAGCTGACGACAGCCATGCACCACCTGTACACCGACCACAAGGGGGGCACTATCTCTAATGCTTTCCGGTGTATGTCAAGCCTTGGTAAGGTTCTTCGCGTTGCGTCGAATTAAGCCACATGCTCCGCTGCTTGTGCGGGCCCCCGTCAATTCCTTTGAGTTTTAGCCTTGCGGCCGTACTCCCCAGGCGGGGAACTTAATGCGTTAGCTGCGGCACCGACGACGTGGAATGTCGCCAACACCTAGTTCCCACCGTTTACGGCGTGGACTACCAGGGTATCTAATCCTGTTCGCTCCCCACGCTTTCGCTCCTCAGCGTCAGTAATGGCCCAGAGATCCGCCTTCGCCACCGGTGTTCCTCCTGATATCTGCGCATTTCACCGCTACACCAGGAATTCCGATCTCCCCTACCACACTCTAGCTAGCCCGTATCGAATGCAGACCCGGGGTTAAGCCCCGGGCTTTCACACCCGACGTGACAAGCCGCCTACGAGCTCTTTACGCCCAATAATTCCGGACAACGCTTGCGCCCTACGTATTACCGCGGCTGCTGGCACGTAGTTAGCCGGCGCTTCTTCTGCAGGTACCGTCACTTGCGCTTCTTCCCTGCTGAAAGAGGTTTACAACCCGAAGGCCGTCATCCCTCACGCGGCGTCGCTGCATCAGGCTTTCGCCCATTGTGCAATATTCCCCACTGCTGCCTCCCGTAGGAGTCTGGGCCGTGTCTCAGTCCCAGTGTGGCCGGTCGCCCTCTCAGGCCGGCTACCCGTCGTCGCCTTGGTGAGCCATTACCTCACCAACAAGCTGATAGGCCGCGGGCTCATCCTGCACCGCCGGAGCTTTCAACACCCACACATGAGTGCGGGAGTATCATCCGGTATTAGACCCCGTTTCCAGGGCTTGTCCCAGAGTGCAGGGCAGATTGCCCACGTGTTACTCACCCGTTCGCCACTAATCCCCACCGAAGTGGTTCATCGTTCGACTTGCATGTGTTAAGCACGCCGCCAGCGTTCGTCCTGAGCCAGGATCAAACTCTCCGTGAATGTTTACCCGTAATCGGGTGCACACACACGAGAGCGGAACAACCACCGGAATAAGATGATCGTTCACAGCGTCCTCGCTGTATGTTTTCTTCAAAGGAACCTCGCCCCAACCGTGACGGCCGGAGACGAGGTATCAACATATCTGGCGTTGATTTTTGGCACGCTGTTGAGTTCTCAAGGAACGGACGCTTCCTTTGTACTCACCCTCTCGGGCTTTCCTCCGGGCTTCCCTTCGGTCTTGCGTTTCCGACTCTATCAGACCGTTTCCGGTTCCGATTTCCTCGGTGCTTTCCAGGTTTCCGCTTCCGCGTTTCCCTTTCCGGCGATTCCGACTCTACCAGACCCTTTCGGGCCTGACTCCCAGTCAGAGGGGGCTGCCATCCCAGCCGTTGGGCCGTTCCGACGAGTGAGACTTTAGCGGAGTCCTGAGTCCCGAGCGAATCGGGGGTGCGTCCTTTCGAACGCGGATTCCTCATTTCGCAAATACGCATGACAATGCACGCGACGACGGATCGCCGAATGTTTGTAGGTACTTGCGGAATGGCTGTCCGGGGACCGACCGGAGTCGGCGCTCACGTCGGACAACTCGGAGAACACTACGTACGTGGTCGGGGCGTGTCAACTCCGCTCCGGAGAGCACTGCGGAGGCGTACGCTGTGTGACGTGACTACACATACGTGCACCCAGCAGTGGTGGGCCGCCTGACGGCGGCCGTACACACGTATGTACTCAACGGCCGCCACCTCGGCGGCCGTTCTTGTTTCTCCCTCCAGAGGGTCGGCCGGCCGGCGCGGCGGTCTCGACCAGGAGGTGGAGAGATGACACGGGTCTTCAGTGGGGTCAAGCCGACCGGGCACCTGACGCTGGGGAACTACCTGGGAGCCATTCGGCGGTGGGTCGACGTGGACCAGCGGCAGAGCGACGCGCTGTTCTGCGTGGTCGATCTGCACGCGCTCACCGTGGACCACGATCCGGCACGGGTGCGCAGGCTGACCCGGCAGGCGGCGACGCTGTTGCTGGCGGCGGGGCTGGATCCCGAGCTGTGCACCGTGTTCGTACAGAGTCATGTGGACGAGCACACGCGGCTGTCGTACGTCATGGAGTGTGTGGCCACCGACGGGGAGATGCGGCGGATGATCCAGTACAAGGAGAAGGCCGCGCGTGAGCGGGCGCGGGGCGGGAGTGTGCGGCTGTCGCTGCTGACGTATCCCGTGCTGATGGCGGCCGACATCCTGGCGTACGGGACGGACGAGGTGCCGGTCGGGGACGACCAGACGCAGCATGTGGAGCTGGCCCGGGATCTGGCGGTCAGGTTCAACCAGCGGTACGGCCATACGTTCGTGGTGCCCCGGGCGACTCGGCCGGGGGTGGCGGCGCGGGTGATGAACCTGCAGGAGCCGACTTCGAAGATGGGGAAGTCGGACGACTCAGGGCCGGGGATCGTCTATCTGCTGGACGAGCCGGACGTCGTACGGAAGAAGGTCATGCGGGCCGTGACCGACAGTGGGGCGGGGGTCGTCTACGACCGGGAGGAGCGGCCCGGGGTGGCCAATCTGCTGGAGATCCTGGCCGCTTGCGAAGGTGGGAACCCCGAGGACTTGAGCGGTGTATATGAGTCGTACGGAGCGTTGAAGAAGGACACCGCGGAGGCCGTGGTCGAGCTACTCAGGCCGGTGCAGGAGCGGCACAAAGCGTTGTGCGCGGATCCCGCTTATGTGGAAGGGGTGTTGCGGGACGGGGCGGAGAAGGCGAGAGGGATGGCGAAGCCGATGGCCGATACCGCGTATCGGGCCATCGGGCTTCTGCCTGCGTAGCCGTCCGGCCGCCGGCCAGCCGTTCGACCGGCTTGTCGCCTGTCCTGCTAGCTGTTGCCGGAGGCCAGTTCGCGGCTACGGTCGCGGGCTGCCTCCAGGGCGGCGATGAGTGCGGCGCGTACGCCGTGGTTCTCCAGTTCGCGGATGGCGTTGATCGTCGTGCCGGCGGGCGAGGTGACGTTCTCGCGGAGCTTGACCGGGTGTTCGCCGCTGTCGCGGAGCATGACGGCGGCGCCGATCGCGGACTGGACGATGAGGTCGTGGGCCTTGTCGCGCGGCAGGCCGAGCAGGATGCCCGCGTCCGTCATGGCTTCGACCAGGTAGAAGAAGTACGCCGGGCCGGAGCCGGAGAGGGCGGTGCAGGCGTCCTGTTGGGACTCGGGGACGCGGAGGGTCTTGCCGACGGCGCCGAAGATCTCCTCGGCGTGCGCGAGGTGGGCCTCGGTGGCGTGGCTGCCGGCGGAGATGACGGACATGGCCTCGTCGACGAGGGCGGGGGTGTTCGTCATGACCCGGACGACCGGGGTGCCAGTGGCGAGGCGCTCCTCGAAGAAGGAGGTGGGGATGCCCGCCGCGCCGCTGATGACCAGGCGGTCGGCGGGGAGGTGCGGGGCGAGTTCGTCGAGGAGGGTGCCCATGTCCTGCGGCTTGACCGTGAGGATCAGGGTGTCGGCGCTCTTCGCGGCCTCGGGGTTGGTGACCGGGGTGACTCCGTGGCGGGTGCGGAGTTCCTCGGCGCGCTCGGGGCGGCGGGCGGTGACCAGGAGGTCGGCCGGGGCCCAGCCCGCTCGGATCATTCCGCTGAGCAGGGCTTCGCCGATCTTGCCGGTGCCGAGGACTGCGACTTTCTGGGTCATGGGGTCATCCTCGCACCGGCGGTGGGGAGGGGGTGGGGGCTGTCCGGCTGGCGGAACGGCACCTGTCTGTAGGGGGCGCCTCTATGCCGTACGCCTCCTCAGTGTGGCCGCGCCCAGGCACAGGACCAGCAGGGCGCAGCCGGCCACGACCAGGGCGTCGCGCACGAAGGTGGCGGTCATGTCCGTGTGCTTGAGGACTTCGTTCATTCCGTCGACGGCGTACGACATGGGCAGGACGTCGGAGACGGCCTCCAGGACGGGGTGCATCTCGGAGCGCGGGGTGAAGAGGCCGCAGAGGAGGAGTTGGGGGAAGATCACCGCCGGCATGAACTGGACGGCCTGGTACTCCGAGGCGGCGAAGGCCGAGACGAAGAGGCCGAGCGCGGTGCCGAGGAGGGCGTCGAGGAGGGCCACCAGGAGGAGGAGCCAGGGGCTGCCTGTGACGTCGAGGCCCAGGAACCAGACGGCGAGGCCGGTGGCCAGGGCGGACTGGATGACCGCGAGGAAGCCGAAGGCGAGGGCGTAGCCGGCGATCAGGTCGCCCTTGCCCAGGGGCATGGAGAGGAGGCGTTCGAGGGTGCCGGAGGTGCGTTCGCGCAGGGTGGCGATCGACGTGACCAGGAACATCGTGATGAGCGGGAAGATCCCGAGCAGGGAGGCGCCGATGCTGTCGAAGGTGCGCGGGCTGCCGTCGAAGACGTAGCGCAGCAGGACGAGCATCAGGCACGGGATGAGGATCAGCAGCGCGATCGTGCGGGGGTCGTGGCGGAGCTGGCGCAGGACGCGGGCCGCGGTGGCGGTGGTGCGGGAGACGCTGAGGGCGGTGGCGGGGGCGGGCGCGGTGGTTGTCGTGGCGGCCGTGGTGGTCGGTGTGCTCATCGGGTCGTCTCCTTCTGGCGGCCGGTGGCCACGGCCTCGTCGACCAGGTGCAGGAAGGCGGCTTCGACCGTGTCGGAGCCGGTACGGGTGCGGAGGGCGTCGGGGGTGTCGTCCGCGAGGACCTCGCCCTCGCGCATCAGGAGGAGGCGGTGGCAGCGCTCGGCCTCGTCCATGACGTGGGAGGAGATGAGGAGGGTGGCGCCGCGGGAGGCGGCGATGTCGTGGAAGAGGGTCCACAGGTCGCGGCGGAGGACGGGGTCCAGGCCGACGGTGGGTTCGTCGAGGACGAGGAGTTCGGGGGTGCCGAGGAGCGCGACCGCCAGGGAGACGCGGCTGCGCTGGCCGCCGGAGAGGTTGCCGGCGAGGGCGTCGGCGTGGGTGGTGAGGTCGACGTCGGTGAGGACGCGGTCGACGTCGTGGCGGCGGTTGGCGGCGGTCCTGCCGGGGTCGAGGATCGCGGCGAAGTAGTCAAGATTCTGACGGACCGTCAGATCGTCGTAGACGGAGGGGGCTTGGGTGACGTAGCCGATGCGGGTGCGGAGGGTGGGGTGGCCCGCGGGGCGGCCGAGGACGTTCAGGGTGCCGGTGACCTTGGCCTGGGTGCCGACGATCGAGCGCATGAGGGTCGACTTGCCGCAGCCGGAGGGGCCGAGCAGGCCGGTGATCTGACCGCGCGGGACGGTGAAGTCGATGCCGCGCAGGACGGTGCGGGGACCTCGGACGACGGTGAGGGCTTCGGCCTGGACGGCGGGGGCGGGGGCGGGGGTTGCGCCGGGTGGATCGACGATGTAATTCACCATGTGATGAATAATGGGTCTCGCGGGGCGGGGTCGTCAAGCGGGTTCGACGGTGCCGTCGCGCGGGTGCGCGGGACGGCGCAGGCGCATGGCGGCGTGATCGGAGCGGAGGGCTCCGGTCTGGGCGCCTCCGCGTTCACGGGGCGGTCACATGAATCCGATGCGCGATCAACTCCCTTTCGCGACAATGGATTTCAGTTCGCCGCGCCCTCCCCCGGTGCGGCGCCCACGCATCTCCCGTCCGGCTTTGTCCTGTCTTCGGAGGTGCCGTTGTCATGCGTGTCATGCGCTGTGGTGTGAGCAGGGCCGATCTGTTCGCTTCTCTGGTCGTCTTTCTCGTCGCGCTCCCGCTGTGCGTGGGTGTGGCGATCGCCTCCGGGGTGCCGGCCGAGTTGGGGCTGGTCACCGGGATCGTCGGCGGGCTGGTGGTCGGGGCGCTGCCGGGCAGCAGCCTTCAGGTGAGCGGTCCGGCCGCCGGGCTGACCGTGCTCGTGTACGAGGCCGTGCGGACATACGGCGTCGAGGCGCTCGGGGTGCTCGTGTTCGCGGCCGGGGTGGTGCAGGTGGGGCTCGGGATGCTGCGGCTCGGGCGGTGGTTCCGGGCCGTGTCGGCGGCCGTGGTGCAGGGGATGCTCTCCGGGATGGGGCTCGTGCTGGTCGCCGGGCAGGTGTACGCGCTCGGCGATGCGGCCGCGCCGGCGGACGGGCTCGGGAAGCTCGCGGGGCTGGTGTCGCTGCCGGGGCTGGTGGATCCGGTGGCGTTGTCAGTGGGCGGTGCCACCATTGCCGTACTGGTGCTCTGGCCCCGGTGGCGGCGCGGGGCTCGGCTGGTGCCGGCGCCCTTGGTGGCGGTGGGGCTGGCTGCGGCGGTGACCGGGGTGTTCGACCTGTCGGTGCGGCGGGTGGAGGCGCGGGGACTGCTCGGTGCCGTGCGGGTGCCGGAGTGGGGGGATTTCGGGCGGCTTACGGAAGTGGGGGTGATCGGGACGGTCGTCGCGTTCGCGTTGATCGCGTCGGCGGAGTCGTTGTTCAGCGCGGCGGCGGTGGACCGGCTGCACCGGGGTCCGCGGACGGACTACGACCGGGAGTTGATCGCGCAGGGCGCGGGGAACGCGGTGTGCGGGGTGCTCGGGGCGTTGCCGATGACCGCGGTGATCGTGCGGGGCGCGGCTGGGGGTCCCCCCTCTGGGGGAGTGCAGGCGGGGGCCAGGACCAAGGCGTCGCGGATGCTGCACGGCGGGTGGCTGTTGCTGTTCACGGCGCTGCTGCCCGGGGTGCTGGGCCTGGTTCCGGTGGCGGCACTGGCGGGGCTGCTCGTGCACGCCGGCTGCAAGCTCGTGCCGGTGCGGCAGGCGCGGGGGCTGTGGGCCGGGCACCGGGGTGAGGCGGTCGTGCTCGGGGTGACCGCGGTGGCGATCGTGGTGGGGAATCTGTTCGAGGGGGTGCTGGTCGGGCTGGGGCTGGCGGTGGCGAAGACCGCGTGGGACGTCAGCCATGTCCACGTGGAGACGGAGGACCTCGGGGACGCGGGGATCGTCGTACGGGTGCTGGGGCATGCGACGTTTCTGCGGCTGCCGAAGCTGCTGGACGCGTTGGAGGCGTTGCCGCACGACCGCGAAGTGCGCCTGGAGCTGGGCGGGTTGCGGCACGTGGACCACGCGTGCGCGGCGGCCTTGGAGGGGTGGGCCACCGCGCGGGGAGGGGATGGCGGGGGTCGCGGGGGCGACGGGAGTGGCGTGGGGGTGGTCGCGGTCAAGGGGGTGTGACGGGATGGTGGTCAGGAGGCGATGTGGTGGCCGTCAGAAGGTTCGGAAGGTCATGACGCGAGGGCTACGACGAGTTCCACGACGTAGGTCTCCTCCACGGTGCCGTCCGGGAACGTGGTGAGCAGGTGGTTTCGCTCCTTGGTGAGGAAAGCGTTGGTGCCTTCCTCGCCCTGGACCAGGAAGACCGAGTGGCTGCTGATGTTGGCCAGGTGGGTGTCGACCGGGACGCGGCGGCTCCAGCGGACCCTTCGGTGGGCGAAGTCGAGCCTGCCGGTGGGGTCGGCGAGCGCGGTGTGGAGGCCGCTGCCGTTCTGCTTCACGACGCGGTCGATGCCGAAGTGGATCCTGATGCGTTCCGACTGCTCGGCGATCCACGGGACGTCGACAGCGCTGGTGTTCCACCACAGGGCGAGCGCGCCGCCCGGGCGCAGTACGCGCAGGGCCTCCGGGACCGACTTGGTGGTGTCGGTCCAGTGCCAGGCCTGGGCGTAGGTGAGGAAGTCGACGGAGTCGTCGGTCAGGGGGAGGGCGTCGCCGGTGCCGCGGACGAGCGGGATGACGGGAAGGGTGCGGCGGAACTGGGCCGCCATGCCGTCGCCGGGTTCGATCGCGATCAGGTCGGCGCCGCGCGCGTGCAGGAGGGCGGTCGCAATGCCGGTGCCGGCCCCGACGTCCGCGACGCGGGCGCCGGCGAGGGGGTGGCCGGCCAGTTCCTCGATGGCGTCGAAGAGCGCGGGTGGGTAGGAGGGGCGGTTCTCGGCGTACTGGGCCGCGGCGGCGTTGAAGGAGTGGGCTCGGGCGGTGTGCGAGGGCGGCTTCGACGAAGTGGTCATACGGCCATGGTTACCGGGGTGGGTGCAGGGTGCAGGTGGATTTTGGTGAGAGATGGGGTGGGGAGAGAAGAGGGGGCGGGGGCGGGGTGGGGGCGGGAGCGCGGCTCGGTCGGCCGGGGTGCGGACGCCCTGGGCTGCCGGGGTGCGGGACCTGGGCTGCCGGGGGGCGTGACCGGACAGGAAGCGAAGCCGCAGGCCGCGAGGGGCGAGCGCCCGGAACGGGCGGGGGTGGGGCGGGAGCGCGACCCGGCCGGCCGGGGTGCGGGCCCTGGGCTGACAGGGAGGGGGGCGGGCGGGACCGGCCCGGAAGCGAAGCCGCAGGCCGCAGGCCGCGAGCCGCTCGGAACGCGTGCCGACCCGGTCAGGACCTGCGGCGCTTCTTCGAAGGGTTGCCGGTGCGGCGAGTTGTGCGCTTCTGCTGCTGGGCCAGGGACGTCTCGTACTCCTCGCGGTGGAGTTTCTCGCCGGGGGCCTCGGTGAGGGAGCGGAAGAAGTAGGCGACGAGGGAGCCGACGAAGCCGATGCCCAGGAGGCCGCGGAGGGAGGCCTGGCGCTCGGGGTCGGGGCGCTTTTTGAAGCTCTCCCAGGTGTGGCCGAAGGCGAGGGCGCTGCAGACCGCGAACATCACGATGACGAGGAGGGTGACGAAGCTGCCGATATCCGCGATCTGGAGGCCCTGGTAGGCGAAGCGGAGGATCAGGCAGGAGGCGACGGCGGCGGCGAGGGAGCCGGCTGCCGCGGCGATGCGGCGCGGGGTGTAGCCGTTGTCGTGGTTCACCCAGGTGGTGCCGAAGAAGCGGAGGGGCTCGGGGCGGGGGCCCGTGCCTGCGTCTGTGCCCGGGGAGCCCGCGCTGGTGTCCTGGGTGCCGTTTTCGTCGCTCACGGGACGATTATGGCTCCGGGGGTGGGCGCGGGCTCCCGTTGGGGGCTCAGGCGCAGCGGGAGGCTACGTAGCCGTCGCTACCGGTGTTCACGTACGCGTCCGAGATGAACTCGCCGTTGCTGATGTTGTCCCAGATGTTCGAGGTGCCGTAGGTGCCCGTGACCGTCGTCCCCGGTGTCTGGCAGTAGATCGGCACCTTTGAGCCCCCCGGCAGGGTGCCGACGATGCTGTAGCTCGTGCCGGGGCCGTTGCGGATGTTGACGGTGACGTTGGCGGTCGTGTAGGTCTGCGCCGCACTGGCGGTGACAGGTGAGCCCATCACGAGAAGAAGAGCTCCGGCCGTGCCCGCGAGCAGGGCGGATGCGCGTCTTCGGAATGTCATGAGTGTCCCCCAGGCAGTGGCGGTGGGCTCAGGAGCAGTGCGGGCGGACGTACCCGTCGCTGCCCGTGTTCACGTAGGCGTCGGATATGTACTGGCCGTCGTCGATGTTGTCCCAGATGTTCGTCGTGCCGTAGTAGCCGGTCACCGTGGTGCCCGGCGTCTGGCAGTAGATCGGGACCTGGGAGCCCTCCGCGAGGACGCGGACGATGGTGTAGCCGGTGCCCGGTCCGCTGCGGACGTTGACGCGGGTGTTGGGCGCGATCGAGTAGTAGTGCAGAGCCGATGCCGTCGCGGTGACCTCGGCCTCGCTGCCCTCGACTTCTGGTGCACGGTCAACAGACATGAAAAACCTCCCCCGTTGGACCCCATGACTGCCATGGGGCCCCGATGATTCCCCTGAAACACGCCATGAAACATATGTGCGCAACTCGCACTCGGAAGCCAGCAAGCCGTCTCTGTCCCGTACGGGTCATCGACTAGGCTCCGTGCGTCGCGCGCGCGAACGATCAGCACGGGGGTGGTTCCATGGCGCCACAGCACGACACCGGAGCGGGTGCGGAAGCGGAACTTCCCGAGTACGCCGGTCACTACCGCCTGGAGTCATGCCTGGGCTCCGGCGGCATGGGCGTGGTGCATCTGGCGCAGAGCACCTCCGGGATGAAGGTCGCCGTGAAGGTCGTCCACGCGGAGTTCGCGCAGGATCCCGAGTTCAGGGGGCGGTTCCGGCAGGAGGTGGCGGCGGCTCGACGGGTGAGCGGGGCCTTCACCGCGCCGGTGGTGGATGCCGACCCGGAAGCCGAACGGCCTTGGATGGCAACGTCGTTCATCCCGGGGCCGACCCTGTCCGAACACGTGAAGCGGAATGGCCCGATGACGCCCGGCGAGTTGCGCCGGCTGATGGCTGGGCTGGCCGAGGCGCTGCGCGACATCCATCGGGTCGGCGTCGTGCACCGGGATCTGAAGCCCAGCAACGTGCTGCTCGCCGAGGACGGTCCGAAGGTCATCGACTTCGGTATTTCTCGGCCAAAGGACAGCGAACTGCGCACCGAGACCGGGAAGTTGATCGGGACGCCGCCCTTCATGGCACCGGAGCAGTTCCGGCGGCCCAGGGAGGTCGGGCCCGCCGCGGACATCTTCGCGCTCGGGTCCGTACTGGTGCACGCGGCGACGGGGCGCGGCCCTTTCGACTCCGACAGTCCGTACGTCGTCGCCTACCAAGTCGTCCATGACGAGCCGGACTTGACGGGACTGCCGGAGAACCTCGCGCCGCTGGTGCTGCGTTGCCTCGCCAAGGAGCCCGAGGACCGGCCCACGCCCGACGAGTTGATGCGTGAACTGCGGTCGGTGTCGGCCTCGTACGACACGCAGGCCTACATACCGGCGCAGCGGGCCGGTGCCACGCCGGTGCCGGAGCCCCGTAAGGAGGAGCCCGAACACCCCGAACGGCGGCGCGGGCGGCGCCTCGGCAAGCGGATCGCGCTCGGTGCGGGCGCGCTCGGCCTGGCCGCGATCGGCACGGTCGCCTCGCTCCGGTTGTCCGACGCCGGCGACACTCCCACGAAGGGCACCACCCCGCACGCCACGTCCAGCTCCGGGTTCGGCGGGTGGCAGGCGACCCCGGTCTCCAAGAAGAGCACGCCTCAATGCTCGTACGGGGCAGGGAAGTTGCTCTGCGCGCAACCCGGGGTGGTGTTCGCCCTGGATCCGTCCGACGGGCGTGTGCTGTGGCGGCACTCCGTCGCCACGACGCACCGGAGCGGGCCGCCGGTCCTGTCGAACGGCCTGGTGCAGCCCTCGTTGGACAGCGGTCGGCGTCTGGAGGCGCTCGATCCGGCTTCGGGCAAGGCACGTTGGCATAAGACCGTCCCCGCGTACACCGGGCTGGCGGACGCTGGCGGCATGCTCCTGCTCACCCATGCGGACGGGACGGTCACGGCTGTGGACGGCGCTTCGGGAGCCACGAAGTGGAGCCATCGGATTCCGGGCCAACAGGCGCCGTACTTCACCTCGTTCACCGGGGACCTGTCGGCGTATGCGACGAACACGTCGGACGACGGCGCGACCACACGGGTGACGGCGGTCGATCCGGACACGGGTGCGGTGCGCTGGGACGCGCGACTGAAGGGGATGTTGAAGCCCGTCGGCACTGTGGGCGGGTCCGTGTATCTCCTCGGGGTCGACGCCGTCTACGGGGCCGCGAAGGCCGTGGTCCGCTACACCCCGGACACCGGAGCCGCGCGACGCGTGACGCTGCCGCTGGCCCTCGACCAGGGCCACGGGACCGTGCACGGGAACATCGTCTACGTCATGGGGGCCGGCGGATCGCTGGTGGCCGTGGACATGGACGCGCGGAAGCAGTTGTGGAGTCTGGAGACGGCCCTGGTGCGGGGTTCCGCACCGGTCACGGACGGACGGCGGGTATACATCACGTCCGCGGACGGGCGGTTGCTCGCCGTGGACGCCCGCGCGGGAAAGCTCGTCGGGCAGACACCCGCACGCCTCGACTCCAACTCGGACCGGATCAGCGCGGCGCTCCCCGAACCCGTCGTAGCAGACAACCGCGTCTACGCCGCCGCCCCCGACGGCACGGTCTTCGCCGTCAACTCCCGCACCCCCGGCGCCTGGTAGCGGCAAGCGAAAGGGCCGCCCCCGTCGGAACGGAGGCGGCCCCAGAAAGCAGTTGTGCCTCAGCCCAGCTTGCTGACGTCCCGCACGGCGCCACGGTCCGCGCTGGTGGCCATCGCGGCGTAGGCGCGCAGTGCCGCCGAGACCTTGCGCTCGCGGTTCTTCGGGGCGTAGCGGCCCTCCAGCGCGGCCTCGCGGCGGGCCAACTCGGCGTCGTCGACGAGGAGTTCGATGGTGCGGTTCGGGATGTCGATGCGGATGCGGTCGCCGTCCTCGACGAGGGCGATGGTGCCGCCGGACGCCGCCTCCGGGGACGCGTGACCGATCGACAGGCCCGAAGTACCGCCGGAGAAGCGGCCGTCGGTGATCAGGGCGCAGGTCTTGCCGAGGCCGCGGCCCTTGAGGAAGGACGTCGGGTAGAGCATCTCCTGCATGCCGGGGCCGCCCTTGGGGCCCTCGTAGCGGATGACGACGACGTCGCCGTGCGTCACCTGCTTGTTGAGGATCTTCTCGACGGCCTCTTCCTGCGACTCGCAGACGACCGCCGGGCCCTCGAAGGTCCAGATGGACTCGTCGACGCCGGCCGTCTTCACGACGCAGCCGTCGACGGCGAGGTTGCCCTTGAGGACCGCGAGGCCGCCGTCCTTGGAGTAGGCGTGCTCGGCGGAGCGGATGCAGCCCTCGGCCGCGTCCTCGTCCAGCGCCTCCCAGCGCTCGGACTGGGAGAAGGCCTCGGCGGAGCGCACGCAGCCGGGCGCCGCGTGCCACAGCTCGACGGCCTCCGGGGAAGGCGATCCGCCGCGCACGTCCCACGTCTTCAGCCAGTCCGCGAGGGACGGGCTGTGGACCGAGTGGACGTCCTCGTTGAGCAGGCCGGCGCGGTGCAACTCGCCCAGCAGGGCCGGGATTCCGCCCGCGCGGTGCACGTCCTCCATGTAGTACGTACGGTTCTTCGCGACGTTCGGCGCGACCTTGGCGAGACACGGGACCCGGCGCGAGACCTCGTTGATCTCCTCCAGGCCGAACGCGACGCCCGCCTCCTGCGCCGCCGCGAGGAGGTGGAGGATCGTGTTGGTGGAGCCGCCCATCGCGATGTCGAGGGCCATGGCGTTCTGGAACGCCGCGAAGGTGGCGACGTTGCGCGGCAGGACCGTCTCGTCGTCCTGCTCGTAGTAGCGGCGGGTGATGTCCATCACCGTGCGGGCCGCGTCCTGGTACAGGCCCTTGCGGGCGGTGTGCGTGGCGAGGACCGAGCCGTTGCCCGGCAGCGAGAGGCCGATGGCCTCGGTCAGGCAGTTCATCGAGTTGGCGGTGAACATGCCGGAACAGGAGCCACAGGTCGGACAGGCGTTCTCCTCGATGTTGAGGACGTCCGCGTCCGAGACGCTGTCGTTGGCGGCCTCGACCATCGCGTCGATCAGGTCCAGCGTGCGGACGGTGCCGTCCTGCAGCGTGGCGCGCCCGGCCTCCATGGGACCGCCGGAGACGAAGACCGTCGGGATGTTCAGGCGGAGCGCCGCCATGAGCATGCCGGGGGTGATCTTGTCGCAGTTGGAGATGCAGATCAGGGCGTCGGCGCAGTGCGCCTCGACCATGTACTCCACGCTGTCCGCGATCAGGTCACGGGACGGCAGGCTGTAGAGCATCCCGCCGTGGCCCATCGCGATGCCGTCGTCCACCGCGATCGTGTTGAACTCGCGCGGGATGCCGCCGGCCGCGGTGATCGCCTCGCTGACGATCCGGCCGACGGGCTGGAGGTGGGTGTGGCCGGGCACGAACTCGGTGAAGCTGTTCGCCACCGCGATGATCGGCTTCCGGCCGATGTCCGCACCGGGTACACCGGAGGCGCGCATAAGGGCGCGTGCGCCCGCCATGTTGCGGCCGTGGGTGACTGTGCGGGACCTCAGCTCGGGCATCGTCGCTCGCTCCTTCAGACAGATAGGGCTGCTATTGAGCGTACGCCGGTCATCCAGGGGTCGGACACGGTGTCCGCATTACGGGATGCCTGTCTCGCCGTAGAAGGGCCTCACGGCCCGGTCAGATGCCCCTGCACCACCGGCGCGACCCGCGCGATGATCTGCTCCGGGTCCGCCGACGCCAGCGGTTCCACCTTGATCACGTAGCGCAGCATCGCCGTACCCACGAGCTGGGCCGCCGCCAGCTCGGCGCGGAGTTCCGCGTCCGGGAGGTCGAGTTGAGCGGCGACCCGGCTCAGCACCTGGGCGACCACGAGCCGGCGGAAGACGGCCGCGGCGGCCTCGTTGTTGACGGCGGACCGGACGACCGCCAGCAGCGGCTTACGGGTGGCGGGGTTCTCCCAGACGCCGAAGATGAAGCGGGTCAGCCGCTCGCCGACCCCGTCCAGCGGCCCCTCGGCGACTGCGTCCGGCGCGTTCATCGCCGGGGCGAAGGCGACCTCGATGGCCGCTTCGAAGACCTGCTCCTTGGTACCGAAGTAGTGGTGCACGAGCGCCGAGTCGACCCCGGCGGCCTTCGCGATCCCGCGCACGGACGTCTTCTCGTACCCCTGTTCGGAGAACTCCTCCCGGGCCGCGGCCAGGATGCGGTCGCGGGTGTCGGCGGATTCCGTACGAGGGGGTCGGCCCCGGCGCTTGGCGGTGGCGTCGGTCACCGCCGGGGCACCTTCACGGCCGAGGCCAGATGCAGCCGCGTGAAGGCGAGCGCCTCCGCGAGATCGGCCTCGCGTTCGGCGCCGGACATCGCGCGCCGGGTGTTGACCTCGATGACGACATGGCCGTCGAAGCCGGTCAGGGCGAGCCGTTCCAGCAGTTCGGCGCAGGGCTGGGTGCCGCGGCCGGGGACCAGGTGCTCGTCCTTGTTGGAGCCGTTGCCGTCGGCGAGATGGACATGGCCGAGCCGGTCGCCCATGCGCTCGATCATCTCGGTCGCGTCGGTGCGGGCGGTCGCGGTGTGGCTGAGATCGATCGTGAAGTGCCGGTAGTCGTCCTGCGTCACGTCCCATTCGGGGGCGTACGCGAGCATCTCGCGGTCGCGGTAGCGCCACGGGTACATGTTCTCTACGGCGAACCGCACATCCGTCTCGTTCGCCATCCGCCAGATCCCGCTGACGAAGTCCCGCGCGTACTGGCGCTGCCAGCGGAACGGCGGATGCACGACGACCGTGCTCGCGCCCAGCTTCTCGGCGGCGGCCTGGGCGCGCTGGAGCTTGATCCACGGGTCGGTGGACCACACCCGCTGCGTGATGAGCAGGCACGGCGCGTGCACGGCGAGGATCGGGACCTGGTGGTAGTCGCTGAGTCTGCGCAGCGCCTCGATGTCCTGGCTGACCGGGTCGGTCCACACCATGACCTCGACGCCGTCGTAACCGAGGCGCGCGGCGATCTCGAAGGCCGTCGCCGTCGACTCCGGATACACGGACGCCGTGGACAGCGCGACCTTCGCATCCGGGATGCGCACGACTGGTTCTGCCACGGAGGACAGACTACGGGGCGGCGCTTCGCGCGCGGGAGCCGGTTGCTGTGCCCGCCCTGTGCGGGGTACGGCAACCGGCCATCTCCGGCGCGAGGCCGCGTTGTGGCGATACTTCATGCGGGTCTGATACGTCGGGTGCCGGGTGGGCGTTCAGTACGTCCACGGGCGCGTGCGGCACGGAGAACGAACCGCGCGGCACGCACTCCTGGTCACCGACGGCCACGCGCGTGCGGCACGAACGGGCACGCGCGCGTGCGTCGCGGCCGGGCCGGCGGGGTACGGCCGGCGGCCGAGCCGACGGGGGACGGTCGGCCCCGGGCACCGTACGGACCGGTCAGCTGCGCGGGTACGTGACGGACACGCGCGCGCCAGCGAGGGCCCCTCGGTTCTCTGCCACCTGTGGCAGAGGTGACGGACACGCGCGCGTGCACCACAGCCCCGCGCCCACCCCTCGCCCACCCCCAACAGCAGCCGGTGCGGCGGCCTACACCGACGGCATCTGGTCCAGCCGCCGAAGGATCACGCCCTCCCGCAGCGCCCAAGGGCAGACCTCCAGCGTCTCCACCCCGAACAGATCCATCGCGCCCTCGGCGACCATCGCGCCGGCCAGGAGCTGTTCGGCGCGGCCCTCGGAGACGCCGGGGAGGACGGCGCGCTGGGCGGTGGTCATGCCGCCGAGGCGCGGGACCCAGGCCTCCAGGGACTCGCGCTTCAGCTCGCGCTGGACGTAGAGGCCGTCGGCGGAGCGGGCGGCACCGGCGAGGCGGGCGAGCTGTTTGAAGGTCTTCGACGTGGCGACGACGTGGTCGGGGGCGCCGAAACGGCTGAACTCCCCCACCGTACGGGCGATCTGCGCGCGCACATGGCGGCGCAGGGCCCTTATCGCGTCCGGTTCCGGCGGGTCCCCGGGCAGCCAGCCGGCGGTGAGGCGGCCCGCGCCGAGCGGCAGCGAGACGACCGCGTCGGGCTCCTCGTCGATGCCGTACGCGATCTCCAGGGAGCCGCCGCCGATGTCGAGGACGAGGAGCTTGCCTGCGGACCAGCCGAACCAGCGGCGGACGGCGAGGAAGGTCAGCCGGGCCTCCTCGGCGCCGGTGAGGACCTGGAGTTCGACGCCGGTCTCGGTCTGCACGCGCGCGAGGACCTCGTCCGCGTTGCTGGCCTCGCGGACGGCGGAGGTGGCGAACGGGAGGAGTTCCTCGACGCCCTTGTCCTCGGCGGCCTGCAGCGCCTCGTGGACGACGCCGATGAGTTTGTCGACCCCTTCGGGGCCGATCGCGCCGTCCTTGTCGAGGAGTTGGGCAAGGCGGAGTTCCACCTTGTGCGAGTGCGCGGGCAAGGGGCGCGCGCCCGGGTGTGCGTCCACCACCAGCAGATGCACCGTGTTCGATCCCACGTCGAGGACACCGAGTCTCATAAACGGAACGCTACTGCCACCTGCGCCGATCTCCGTCTTCGGTGCGGTTTCTGGGGCCGCCTCGGGCGACTTACCCTGGACGCGTGCCAAAGACGAAAAAGGCGAAGAACGACAAGGCGGCCAAATCATCCGGCGATTCTTCGCCGGTGAAGTCGGCCAGCCCCCCGAAGACGGCTCTGATGTCGAAGAAGGCCCTGAAGAGCGACGAGAAGGGGCTCGACTTCGCACGCGCGTGGGTGGAGTTCCCGGATCCGGCGGACGAGGAACAGCTCTTCCGCTGCGATCTGACGTGGCTGACCTCCCGCTGGAACTGCGTCTTCGGAAGCGGCTGCCAGGGCATCCAGGCGGGCCGCGCGGACGACGGATGCTGCACCCTGGGCGCGCACTTCTCCGACGAGGACGACGAGAAACGGGTCGCCGGGCATGTGGCGAGGCTCACGCCGGACATCTGGCAGCACCACGACGAGGGCGTGGCGAACGGCTGGACCTCGGAGGACGAGGACGGCGACCGCCAGACCCGCCCCTACAAGGGCTCGTGCATCTTCCAGAACCGCCCCGGTTTCGCGGGCGGCGCGGGCTGCTCGCTGCACATCCTCGCCGTGAAGGAGGGCCGCGAGCCCCTGGAGACCAAGCCGGACGTCTGCTGGCAGCTCCCGGTGCGGCGGACGTACGAGTGGATCGACCGGCCGGACGACACGCGGGTGCTCCAGGTGTCGATCGGCGAGTACGACCGCAGGGGCTGGGGTCCCGGCGGCCACGACCTGCACTGGTGGTGCACGTCGGCGACCTCGGCGCACGGCGCGGGCGACCCGGTCTACGTGTCCTACCGCCCGGAACTGACCGAACTGATGGGCAAGGCCGGCTACGACCGCCTGGCCGAGCTGTGCGAGGAGCGCCTGGCCTCGCAACTCCCGCTGCTGGCACCGCATCCGGCGGACCCGGTCGGCTGACCGGTCAGGACGGGCCGGGGTCGGCGCCGCCGTCGGACGGTGGCGCCGAGCCCCCCGGGTCGGCGGAGGACGAGTCCGTCGGTGTCGGAGTCGGGGTCGGATCGGCGGACGAGGGCGGCGGATCACTCGGCGTCGGATCACTCGGAGCCGTGGGCGTCGGGTCCGGACCGGACGAGGGCGGGCCGCCGGGATCGGGATGCGACGGGTCACTCGGCCCGGTCGGGGCGGGCGCGCTGCCGTAGCCCTCGATGGAGACGACGGCGCCGGCGGGTGAGACGGCCACGCGCGCGGTCCAGTGGCCGGAGGGCTCGCGCAGATGGTCGACGTACACCTTGATCGTCAACGATTCGCCCGGGGCGAGGGTTCCCGAGGACTGGCTGAGGTAGAGCCAGGGTGCCGTGGTGGCCGCGGACCAGCGGACCGGGGCCGGGCCGGACGCGGTGAGGGTGACGAGTGTGGTGTCGGCGCTGTTGGCGGCCGAGACGGCGAGCCGCCCGGCCCCCTTCCCGCCGGTGCCGGCGACGCTGATGACCTCCACGGAGACGTCGTTCTTGCCGCCCTTGCCGACCCGCGCGCGGGGCCCGGCACTTGCGTCACCGGTGTTCTCGTAACCGCCGCTCGCGACCTCGCCCTCCAGGCTGCCGGGACCGTCGCGTTGCTCGCTCGCGGAGGCGGCCCTGCCGTCGGCGCCCTCGCCGGTCGGTGTGGACCGGTAGGCGGCCCACAGGGCGAGGACGGGGGCCGCGATGACGGTGGCGACGACGGTCGTCGTGACGGCACGCGCGCGTAGCCGGTCCCGCCGGGCCGCGTGGTCCTTGGGGTCCAGTGGGAAACCGCGCCGGTCGAAGCGCGGTGCCGCGGCTCCACGCGCGCGCGGGCGGCGCCCCATGGCGACATGCAGGGCCGCGCGGGGCGCCTCCAGGACGGGCAGTTCGGCGGGCGTGACACCGGCACCGGGCCAGGTGCCGGGCACCGCGCGCTCGGCGGTACGGCGGCAGCGCGGGCAGTCGTCGACGTGCCGGACCAGTTCACGGCGCAGCGCGCTGCTGAGCACCAGCTGATGGTCGCCGGTGAGCCGGGCGACGCTCGGGCAGGTCCCGGTCTCCACGACGGCGAGGGCGGTACCCGTGCGTTCCACCTCGCAGGCGGCGGAGGCCAACAGCTCCCGGGCGGTGGCGAGATCCATCCCGAGGACGGCGGCGACCTCGTGGACGGCGAGCCGGTGGCGCACGGCGAGTTCGAGCGCCTCGCGCTGCTCCGGGGTGGTCCCGGCGGCCTCCGGCCAGGCCAGCAGGGCGAGTTCACGCCGCCGCTGCTCGCGCAGCTCCTCGGACACGACAGGTTCCTCGGCCTCGACCCGGCCCATCGCGTGGGTGCCCTGACGTTTCTGCTTGGCCTCGGCCAGCTTGCGCAGACACGCCCAGCGGGCCAGCGCGTACAGCCAGGCCCTGCGGTCACCGGCCGTCTCCGGCACGCGCGCACCCCGGCGTTCGGCCAGCGCGAGCACGTCCCCCAGAGCCGCCGTAGCCGCGTCGTGGTCGCACAGCACGGACAGGCAGTACGTGAACAGGCCGTCCAGATAAGGCTCGTAGCGCGCGGGCGGGCACTGCGCCAGCGTGCGCGCCGCAGCGCGGTCGCGCGCCTCCCGGTGCGCCCGGTGCGCGCCGGTGGTGCGGGTCGAGGTCTCCGGGCTGCTGCTCATCACCCGTGCGACCGTAGGCGGCGGGCGATGCCCCCTTCCGCCCCCTTGAGCTCTTTTAATCCGTACGGGTGAAACGATCCCTCAATAGGGGACAGGAACCTCCGGCTCCCTGGCTCGATCCCGACGGCCGTGGCCGGATTCCTCACCACACCACTCCATCCGCCGACCGCGTTGTCAGTCCCGCCGGTTACGGTTCACGCATGGCTGCCCGTACGAAGACCACCAAGGACCGTCCGTCCTACCGCTGCACCGAGTGCGGCTGGCAGACGGCCAAGTGGCTCGGCCGCTGCTCCGAGTGCCAGGCCTGGGGCACGGTCGAGGAGTTCGGCGCGCCCGCCGTCCGTACGACAGCCCCGGGCCGCGTCACCACCTCCGCGCTGCCCATCGGCCAGGTCGACGGCCGCCAGGCCACCGCCCGCTCGACCGGTGTGCCCGAGCTGGACCGGGTGCTCGGCGGCGGCCTGGTCCCCGGAGCGGTCGTCCTGGTCGCGGGCGAGCCCGGCGTCGGCAAGTCGACCCTCCTCCTGGACGTGGCGGCCAAGGCGGCGAGCGACGAGCACCGCACGCTCTACATCACCGGCGAAGAATCAGCGAGCCAGGTCCGCCTGCGCGCCGACCGCATCAAAGCGATCGACGACCACCTCTACCTCGCCGCCGAGACCGATCTGGCCACGATCCTCGGCCACTTGGACGCGGTGAAGCCCTCCCTCCTGATCCTGGACTCCGTCCAGACGGTGGCCTCCCCGGAGATCGACGGCGCCCCCGGCGGCATGGCCCAGGTCCGCGAGGTGGCCGGCGCCCTGATCCGCGCCTCCAAGGAGCGCGCCATGTCCACCCTCCTGGTGGGCCACGTCACCAAGGACGGCGCGATCGCGGGCCCCCGCCTCCTGGAACACCTGGTGGACGTCGTCCTGTCCTTCGAGGGCGACCGCCACGCCCGCCTGCGCCTCGTACGGGGCGTCAAGAACCGCTACGGCACGACGGACGAGGTCGGCTGCTTCGAGCTGCACGACGAGGGCATCACGGGCCTGGCCGACCCTAGCGGCCTGTTCCTGACCCGCCGTGCGGAACCGGTCCCCGGCACCTGCCTGACCGTCACCCTGGAAGGCCGCCGCCCCCTGGTGGCCGAAGTCCAGGCGCTCACGGTCGACTCCCAGATCCCCTCCCCCCGCCGCACGACCTCGGGCCTGGAAACCTCCCGAGTCTCGATGATGCTCGCGGTCCTGGAACAACGCGGCCGAATCAGCGCTCTAGGCAAAAGGGACATCTACTCCGCAACCGTAGGCGGAGTAAAACTCTCCGAACCGGCAGCAGATCTAGCCATCGCTCTGGCCCTGGCCTCCGCGGCGAGCGACACCCCCCTCCCCAAGAACCTGGTCGCGATCGGCGAAGTAGGCCTCGCGGGCGAGGTCAGAAGGGTCACGGGCGTCCAGCGCAGACTCTCCGAAGCACACCGTCTGGGCTTCACCCACGCCCTCGTTCCGAGCGACCCGGGCAAGATCCCGCCCGGCATGAAGGTCCTCGAAGTGGCCGACATAGGAGACGCCCTCCAGGTCCTTCCACGCTCCCGTAAACGAGAGGCCCCACGGGACGGCGAGGACCGCCGGTAGACTTTGCCCTGGTCTCGCCCGTCCGTACGAACCATCTGTGCGAAACGGGAGCGCCTGAAGAACCTGCGACCCGAGGAGTGCAGTGGCAGCCAACGACCGGGCGTCAGCTCCCGGAAAGTCCGGCGGGAGCTCCGGTGCCGATGGCCTGATGCGCGCCTCACTGAGCGCCGTGGCACCCGGCACGGCCCTGCGCGACGGCCTGGAGCGAATCCTCCGCGGCAACACGGGCGGACTCATCGTGCTCGGCGGCGACAAGACCGTCGAAGCCATGTGCACAGGCGGTTTCATCCTGGACGTGGAGTTCACCGCCACCCGCCTACGAGAACTCTGCAAGCTGGACGGCGGCATCGTGGTGTCGTCCGACCTCTCCAAGATCCTCAGAGCGGGCGTCCAACTGGTCCCCGACCCCACGATCCCCACAGAAGAGACCGGCACCCGCCACCGCACAGCGGACCGCGTGAGCAAACAGGTCGGCTTCCCCGTCGTCTCCGTCTCCCAGTCCATGCGCCTGATCGCCCTCTACGTGGACGGCCAGCGCCGCGTCCTGGAGGACTCGGCGGCGATCCTGTCCCGCGCGAACCAAGCACTCGCCACCCTGGAGCGCTACAAACTCCGCCTGGACGAGGTGGCGGGAACGCTGTCGGCGTTGGAGATCGAAGACCTGGTAACGGTCAGGGACGTCTCAGCAGTGGTCCAACGCCTCGAAATGGTCCGCCTGATCGCCAACGAAATCGCAGAGTACGTACTCGAACTGGGCACAGACGGCCGCCTCCTCTCCCTCCAACTCGAAGAGCTGATCGCGGGCGTGGACCCGGAACGCGAACTGGTGGTCCGCGACTACGTCCCCGAACCCACGGCCAAACGCTCCCGCACGGTGAACGAAGCACTGGCGGAACTCGACGCACTGTCCCACGCCGAACTCCTCGAACTCCCCACCGTGGCCCGCGCCTTGGGCTACACCGGCTCCCCCGAGGCCCTCGACTCGGCGGTCTCCCCCCGAGGCTTCCGCCTCCTGGCCAAGGTCCCGCGCCTCCCCGGCGCGATCATCGACCGCCTGGTGGAACACTTCGGCGGCCTCCAAAAGCTCCTGGCGGCAAGCGTCGACGACCTTCAGACAGTCGACGGCGTAGGCGAGGCAAGGGCAAGAAGCGTACGAGAGGGCCTCTCCCGCCTGGCGGAGTCCTCAATCCTGGAACGCTACGTCTGAGAAGTACCAACCAGCGTCAGTCACTTGCCAGGACGAACGAGGTCTGCGCCTTGGCGAACCCGGAAGCAGCCGCCTCCACCAGATAGGTCCCCGCACCGGCCGAACCGGCCGCAGGCGTCGCACACTCAGGCGCACTGGGCTTGCGATCCCACTTCAGGGTGTACGCAACGCTGCTCCCGGCGGACACCCGGTAGTACACGCTCCCGGAACTCTTCGGACAGTCGGCGGAGGACCAGTAGTCGGTGGCACCCCCCGCCTCAGTGATAGTCAACACCGCACTCTTGGGCCCGAGATCAACCTTGCAGTCACTGCTGGACAAGTTCTTGGCGGTCAGCACAAAAGTAGGCGCCTGATCCGGCGAGTAGGAGTTGTGCAGACTCCGCAGACTCAACTGCACAGCACTGGCAGTGCAGTTGGGCAGAGTCGAATCAGCGGGGACCGTAGTCCCAGTACTACTCCCCCCATTGGCCCCCCCACTACCGCCACCGTCCCCGGACCCACCGGCGGAGCCACTGTCACCCGAAGCCCCCGCACTGGAGCCGGCCCCACTACCGCCACCACTGCTACTACTGCCGCCGCTGCTCGACTCATCGCGACCGCCCGGGTGTTGGCTGATGGCGGGCCCAGTGCCGGACGGACCGGCAGTGATCGTAGGGGCGGGAGTCCTGCCGTTCTTCGCCCCATCCGCACCGTTCTTGCTGCCCCCGCCACCCGACGTGACGATCCAGGTGATCAGCAGCGCCAACAGGGCGACCACGGACACCATGAGGACCCTCCGTCGCCAATAGATGGAGGAGGGAAGCGGCCCGACCGGATTGCGCAGAGATCCCACGGCTCAAACCTTACGAGACAACCGGGAGTTACCTCGCCCCACCCGCCGCGCCGGCCCCAACTTTTCCGGATCATCATCCCGGCAACCCCGCCTGGAATCAGGCGGAATGGACCACGAGCCCGCACCCGCCGATGTACGGGAGCGGGTCGTGGCGGTACGGCGCAGCCCGCCGCTCAGCTGGTCCCCACGCGTTGGACTGTGGCAGCAGGCAGAGGGGCGCAACCCGCGGCGGGCTCGCCGTACCGCCACGCCCCCCACCGGCCGTGGCAGGATCGGAAACGCCATGACTGCGCCCACGAACCCCCCGCACACCACGTCCACCAACGGCGAGCACCTCCACGCTCCCGTCATCGACTGGTTCGAAGACAACGCCCGCGACCTCCCCTGGCGCCACCCCGACGCCGGCCCCTGGGGCGTAATGGTCAGCGAGTTCATGCTCCAGCAGACCCCGGTCACCCGCGTCCTCCCGGTATACGAACAGTGGCTCGCCCGCTGGCCCCGCCCCGCCGACCTCGCCCAGGACGCCCCCGGCGAAGCCGTCCGCGCCTGGGGCCGCCTCGGCTACCCCCGCCGCGCCCTCCGCCTGCACGGCGCCGCCACCGCCATAACAGAACGGCACGGCGGCGACGTCCCCACCGACCACGCCCAACTCCTCGCCCTGCCCGGCATCGGCGAGTACACGGCCGCCGCCGTCGCCTCCTTCGCCTACGGCCAGCGCCACGCCGTACTCGACACCAACGTCCGCCGAGTGTTCGCCCGCGCCGTCACCGGCGTCCAGTACCCCCCGAACGCCACCACCGCCGCCGAACGCAAACTTGCCCGCGCCCTGCTCCCCCCGGACGAGCAGACCGCCGCCCGCTGGGCCGCCGCCTCCATGGAACTCGGCGCCCTGGTCTGCACGGCGAAGAACGAGACGTGCCACCGCTGCCCCATCTCAGCCCAGTGCGCCTGGAACCTGGCCGGAAAGCCGGACCACGAGGGCCCGGCCCGCCGCGGCCAGACATACGCCGGCACGGACCGCCAGGTCCGCGGCAAACTCCTGGCCGTACTCCGCGAAGCGCCCTCCCCCGTCCCCCAGTCCGCACTCGACCGCGTATGGCACGAACCGGTACAGCGGGCCAGAGCACTGGACGGCCTGGTATCCGACGGCCTCGTAGAACCCCTCCCGGACGGCCTGTACCAACTCCCCGCGACCCGCACCTGACACACGGTCAATTCACAGCGATCCGCCTCACCCCAAGCCACATCACAGCGAACACCCAGCCCCCGCAACACTCCAGCATCGCCCAAACCGCTCCATACCCACCCCAAAAACCCCGCCCCCTTACCCCGGACCTACTTCCGTTACACAACCGACGGACAGCCGAGCGCTCCCCGCAGGCTGCTCCGCACAGTGCCGTGACAACCCCTCCGTAGCTTCATTCCTGTGCCGCAGACCGGCGGGACGCAGCAAAGGACAACCGGCAGCAGGCGGGCCGGAAACGGGGATGGAGGCGGTTGATCATGGCGCAGGGCGAGGTGCTCGAATTCGAGGAGTACGTCCGCACCCGACAGGACGCGCTGCTGCGCAGCGCCCGCCGGCTGGTGCCGGACCCGGTCGACGCCCAGGACCTGCTGCAGACCGCGCTGGTACGGACGTACGGCCGCTGGGAGACCATCGAGGACAAGCGCCTCGCGGACGCCTACCTGCGCCGCGTCATGATCAACACCCGCACCGAGTGGTGGCGGGCCCGCAAGCTCGAAGAGGTCCCCACCGAGCAGCTCCCGGACGCGAGCGTCGACGACGCGACCGAACAGCACGCGGATCGGGCGCTTCTTATGGACATCATGAAAGTTCTCGCTCCGAAACAGCGCAGTGTCGTCGTCCTGCGACACTGGGAGCAGATGTCCACGGATGAGACGGCCGCCGCCCTCGGCATGTCGGCCGGTACGGTCAAGAGCACGCTGCACCGGGCGCTCGCCCGGCTCCGGGAGGAGCTGGAAGCCCGCGATCTGGACGCACGCGCGCTGGAGCGTGAGGAGCGGGAGCGTTGCGCGGCCTGAGCGACACCCCAGGGCCCAGCAGGGTCCGCGGCGGCTTCGAGGCGGCGTTCACGGCGATGGCCGTGCTCGCCGCCCTCGCCCTGTTGGTGTCCGGCTGCGCCACGGGCGGCACCGGCGCCCGTGACGAGGGCCCGGCGCACTCCGACTCGGTGGGCGTCGCCGAGGTGCCCGCCCCCACCCCCTCCGCCAAGGCCGACGACCATGTGGACGCGGTGAGACTCGTCAAGGACGACCCGAAGGTCTCGGCGGCGGTCAAGCGCGAACTGAAGCCGTGTGTCGCCGACGAGTACGCGGTCGACGTGTCGTACGGCGAGCTGACCGGAGGCACCGAGAGCGACGTCGTCGTCAACGTGATGACCTGCGGCGAAGCGATCGGGATCGGCTCGTACGTGTATCGCGCGACGGGCGGGACGTACGAGAATGTGTTCAAGGCCGAGGAACCCCCGGTCTACGCGGAGATCGACCGCGGCGATCTGGTCGTCACCAAGCAGGTGTACGAGAAGGGCGACCCGGTGTCGAGTCCCTCCGGGGAGAACGTGATCACGTACAGGTGGACGTCGGGCCGTTTCGTGCAGGAGTACAGCACGCACAACGAGTACAGCAACGCGGTCGGGGGCGACGCTTCACCCGCGCCGAGCGGAAACTGAGCGGAACAGATCCGAACGGGCCCGAACCGAAACCGAACGGAATCCGAGCGGGGGCGAACCGAACGGACCCCCCGATCCGATCCTTGAGTGAACGCGGACACCCCTTCGGGCGTCCCATGCTTGAGAACGACCCACACGAGGACTGAGAGCACCGGGATGGCAGATCAGACCCACGTCCTGTTCGTCGAGGACGACGACGTCATCCGTGAGGCCACCCAACTCGCTCTGGAGCGGGACGGCTTCGCGGTCACGGCGATGCCCGACGGGCTGTCGGGCCTGGAGGCGTTCCGGGCGAACCGCCCCGACATCGCGCTCCTGGACGTCATGGTCCCGGGCCTGGACGGCGTCAGTCTGTGCCGCCGGATCCGCGACGACTCGACCGTGCCGGTGATCATGCTGTCGGCGCGCGCCGACTCGATCGACGTGGTGCTGGGCCTGGAGGCCGGCGCCGACGACTACGTGACGAAGCCCTTCGACGGTGCCGTCCTGGTCGCCCGGATACGCGCCGTGCTGCGCCGCTTCGGGCACGCGAGCGGCGGCGACCGTACGGACGCGGACACGGCCCCGGTCGACGGCGGGGTGCTCACCTTCGGGGACCTGGAGATCGACACCGAGGGCATGGAGGTGCGCAGGGCGGGGCAGCCGGTGGCGCTGACGCCGACCGAGATGCGGCTGCTCCTGGAGTTCTCCTCGGCACCGGGCACGGTCCTGTCCCGAGACAAGCTCCTGGAGCGGGTGTGGGACTACGGCTGGGGCGGTGACACCCGGGTCGTGGACGTCCATGTGCAGCGGCTGCGCACGAAGATCGGCCAGGACCGGATCGAGACGGTCCGCGGCTTCGGCTACAAGTTGAAGGCCTGAGCAGGGGTATGCGGGGGAATTCACGGCGCAGGGTCCCGTCGTTCATGGACAGAGCGGGCATCCGTACCGGCCTGAGATGGAAGCTCAGCGCGGCCATCGCGCTGGTCGGCACGCTGGTCGCGATCGCGCTCAGCCTGGTCGTGCACAACGCGGCGCGGGTCTCGATGCTGGACAACGCGCGCGATCTCGCCGACGAGCGGGTCCAGATCGCCCAGCGCAACTACGAGCTGTCCGGGCGGCCCAACTTCCCCAGCATCAAGATCGACGACCCGAACCTGCCGCCGGCGCTGCGCCAGAAGGTCGAGGAGGGCCGCAGGGCCACGTATGTCACCGACCGGCCGCACGGCATCCCGGACATCTGGGCGGCCGTACCGCTCAAGGACGGCCATGTGATGTCGCTGCACACCGGGTTCACCGACCGCAGCACGGACATCCTCAAGGATCTCGACCAGGCCCTGGTGATCGGTTCGATCGCGGCCGTGCTCGGCGGCAGCGCGCTAGGTGTGCTGATCGGCGGCCAGCTCTCGCGCCGGCTGCGCAAGGCGGCCGTCGCGGCGAACCAGGTCGCCAAGGGCGAGACGGACGTACGGGTACGGGACGCGATCGGCGGCGTCGTGCGGGACGAGACCGACGACCTCGCGCGCGCGGTGGACGCCATGACGGACGCGTTGCAGCAGCGGCTTGAGGCGGAACGCCGGGTCACCGCCGACATCGCGCACGAACTGCGCACCCCGGTGACGGGCCTGCTGACCGCGGCCGAACTACTGCCACCGGGCCGCCCCACGGAACTGGTCCTGGACCGCGCCAAGGCGATGCGCACCCTCGTCGAGGACGTCCTGGAGGTCGCCCGTCTCGACGGCGCCTCCGAGCGGGCCGAGCTGCAGGACATCATGCTGGGCGACTTCGTGAGCCGCCGGGTGATCGCGAAGGACCCGGACGCGGTGGTGCACGTCGTCCACGAGTCGGCCGTCACCACCGACCCCCGTCGGCTGGAGCGCGTGCTGTTCAACCTGCTGGCCAACGCGGCCCGGCACGGCAAACCGCCGATCGAGGTCTCGGTCGAGGGCCGGGTCATCCGGGTCCGCGACCACGGCCCCGGTTTCCCCGAGGAACTCCTCGCGGAGGGCCCGAGCCGCTTCCGCACCGGCAGCAAGGACCGCGCGGGCCACGGCCACGGCCTGGGCCTGACGATCGCGGCCGGCCAGGCCCGGGTCCTCGGCGCCCGCCTGACCTTCCGCAACGTCCGCCCAGCGGGCGCGCCGGACCACATCCCGGCGGAGGGCGCGGTCGCGGTGCTGTGGCTGCCGGAACACGCACCGACGAGCACGGGCAGCTATCCGATGCTGCCGTAGGCCCGTCCGGGCGGGAGCCGTCACGTTCGCTCAGGTGCTCGCCACCATCACCTCCTCCCCCCGGGACGGCCCCACCCCGTCCGTCCTGCCCCCGAAGTACCGCTCGGCAAGATCCGCGGCCGACACATGCCGCACCTCCCGGAACCCGCACTCCCGCCCCAGCGCCAGCATCTGCTCCGGCGTGAAGAAGCTCAGGAACGGCGTGCCCGCGGCACGAGCGCCCTCCACCGCCACCTCCAACTGCGCGCGCTGCTCCGGCTCCACGTCGTCGACCGGCCGCAGGAAGGTCGTCACCAGGGTGGAGCCCGGGGCGAGCCCGGCGACGAGTCGGAACAAGTTGGTGATCGCGTCCAGGGTGAGATACATGATGACGCCGGTCGCGGCCACCACGGCGGGCCGCCCGGTGTCGAGCCCGGCGGCGGCCAGTTGCCCCCACCAGTCGCCCTCGAAGTCCACCGGCACGAACCGCAGCCAGTCCGGGACGTCGTACCCGAGCTCCGCCAGCCTTCGCCGCTTCCAGGCCTGTGTTCCGGGCCGTTCGACCTCGAACACCCTTAGTTTCGCGCCCAGTTCGGGCCGCCGCTGGGCGAAGGTGTCCAGGCCTGCGCCGAGCACGACGTACTGGTCCACGCCCTTCGCGGCCTGCTCCACCACCACGTCTTCGACGAACCGGGCCCGCGCCACGATCGACGCGCGGATCCGGCGCGTGGCCTCGACGTCCATGTCGGGACGCGCCCGCCAGTCGTCCCCGGGGTCCACGAGCCGCAGCCCGACCTCGTCCTCGACGACATGCGGCGGAGCGTCCGCCCGGACGTGCAGGGCCCGCCACAGGGCGACCCGCACGGCCGTGTGATCCGGCTCGACCTCCGCCACCCGCTCCCCGCTCATCCGAAGTCCTTGGAGAAGTCGAGCTCCTCGCTGCGCTCGGTCAGCGAGTACCAGTTGCCGCTGTCGTCGCGGAAGATCGCCTCGACGCCGTACGGCCGCTCCTGCGGGTCCTGGATGAACTCGACCCCACGTGCCTTGAAGGTCGCGTAGTCACCGCGGCAGTCGTCCGTACGGAAGGCACCCGCTCCCAGCACACCCTTGCTGACCAGCTTCTTCAGCGCCTCGGCGGACTCGGGGTCGAGGCCCGGGCCGTCCAGGCTCATCAGCGCGAGCTCGACGCCCGGCTGATCCTTGGCACCGACGGTGACCCACTTCATGTCGCCCATCGAGATGTCGTCCCGGACCTCGAAGTCCAGTTTCTCGGTGAAGAAGGCCTTGGTGCGCTGCTGGTCGAAGGTCCACACGGTGGTGATGCCCAGCCCTTGGATCATGGCTCCGTACTCCTGTCGGACGAGGTCGAAATCGAGGTGTCTCCCTGTTCCTCACCGTAGGCAGGGCGGGCAGCGGCACGCTTCTTCAAAGTTGCGGAGGGGAAACCGCCGGCCCAGAGCATCGCGTAGCACCCCGGGATGAGGGCGGCCCCGCGCCCCACGTGTTCGCTCCGGTACTCACTCGGGGTCAGCCCGGTCCGTGCCTTGAACCGGGCCGAGAAGGTACCGAGGCTGCTGAAGCCGACGAGATGGCAGATCTCCGTGACCGACAGGTCGGCGCTGCGGAGCATCTCCTCGGCCCGCTCGATACGCCGATGGGTCAGATACTGGCCCGGCGTCTCGCCGTAGGCCTCCTTGAAGGCCCGGATGAAGTGGTACCGCGAATATCCGGCATGCGCGGCCACCACGCCCAGGTCGAGCTCCGGCTCGGCCCAGTCGCGGTCCATGGCGTCCTTGGCCAGGCGCAACTGCCGCATTTTGTCCATGCGACCGATGGTGGCACGCCCCACTGACAACGACCGCGGCTTGTCGACACCGGCCCACTCACCCCAGCTCACTCCGGGGCTTGTCGACACCGGCCGGCATCCACCAGCCCGTCCGGCGTTTGAGGACGAGGCCGTTCAGGCCGAAGCGGGGGTCTGGGGGCGGCAGCCCCCAGTGATGGGACGGGTAGGGGCGGCAGGGGCGAGAAAAAACGAAGAAGGCCCCCCGAGGCGGACACCTACCGGGGGACCTCCAGCTCACTGCCGGCGGATCAGACGGCCTCGACGATCGACGCCGACGCGACCGTCTCCGCACCCTCGCCAGGCTTAGGCGCAGCCGACCCCGCCCCCTTCAGCGGAACCTCCTTGACGAACACCGCCGCCACCAGCGCGAGCACCGTCACCACGGCCCCCAGCAGAAACGCCGAGTGGACACCGGCCGACACCGCGTGCTGATACGCCTCACGCGCCACCGCCGGCAGCTTCGCCAGACTCTTCGCGTCCAACTGCGCGGACTGCTCGGTCACCTTGGCCCCCAGTGCCCCGGCCTTGTGGCTCATGACGTCCTGGACCCGGTTGTTGAACAGCGCACCCATGATCGCGACACCGAACGAGGAACCGAGCGTCCGGGACAGCGTGCTCGTGGAGGACGCGACACCCATGTCCTTCATCTCGACGCTGTTCTGCGCGACCAGCATGGTGATCTGCATCAGGCAGCCCATGCCGAGACCGACGACGGCCATGTACACACCGGACATGAACCGGGTCGTGTCGACGTCCATCGTGGAGAGCAGGTACAGGCCGACACCCATCAGGATGCTGCCGGCGACCGGGAACACCTTGTACCTACCGGTGTTGGTGGTCACCCGACCCGCGACCATGGAGGTCACGAGCATCGCGCCGAGCATCGGCAGGAGCAGCAGACCGGAGTTGGTCGCGGACGCGCCCTGCACGGACTGCTGGTACAGCGGCAGGAACAGGGTGGCGCCGAACATCACGAAGCCGGTGATGAAGCCGATGACCGCCATCAGGCTGAAGTTGCGGCTGCGGAAGATGTGCAGCGGTACGACCGGCTCGGTGGCCTTGGTCTGCCAGAACACGAACCCGACGAGCGCGGCCACACCGAGCGCGATCAGTTCCATGATCCGCACGGAGGTCCACGCGTACTGCGAACCGCCCCAGGTGGTGACGAGCACGATGGAGGTGATGCCGACGGTGAGCAGTCCGGCGCCCAGGTAGTCGATCCGCGCCTGCGAGCGCTTCTTCGGCAGGTGCAGTACGGCGCTGATCGCGGCGAGGGCGATGACGCCGAGGGGGAGGTTGATGTAGAAGGACCAGCGCCAGCCCCAGTTGTCGGTGATGGTGCCGCCGACCAGTGGTCCGCCGATCATCGCGAGCGCCATGACGCCGGCCATCATGCCCTGGTACTTGCCACGCTCACGCGGCGGGATGAGGTCGCCGATGATCGCCATGACACCGACCATGAGACCGCCGGCGCCGAGGCCCTGGATGGCCCGGAAGCCGATGAGCTGGCCCATGTTCTGTGCCATGCCGCTGAGCGCGGAGCCGACCAGGAAGATCACGATCGAGGTCATGAAGGCGCCCTTGCGCCCGTACATGTCACCGAGCTTGCCCCACAGGGGAGTTGAGCTGGCGGTGGCGAGCGTGTACGCGGTGACGACCCAGGACAGGTGCTCCAGACCGCCCAGTTCGCCGACGATCGTCGGCATCGCCGTACCCACGATCATGTTGTCGAGCATCGCGAGCATCATGGTGATCATCAGGGCGAGCAGGACGACCCGCACGCTCCTGGGCTGCTTCTCGGTCTCCCCCGGCCCGGTGTCGACCGTCTGTGTGTCCGCCATCGTTCCCACTCCCCTAGCTACCGCTGGATACCGCTACCGTCCGGCTACTTACTTGCCGCCCGGCTAGTTGACTACACTAAGGGAAAGTAGACCCGTAACTAGCCGGGCGTCAAGTAAGTTTGCTGGAGCATGAGACGAATGGGCGGCACCATGGACGGCACCAAGCGGCAGCGTCGCGGAGACACCCGCCAGCGCATCCAGGACGTGGCGCTCGAACTCTTCGCCGAGCAGGGCTACGAGAAGACCTCGCTGCGCGAGATCGCCGAGCACCTGGACGTCACGAAGGCGGCGCTCTACTACCACTTCAAGACCAAGGAAGAGATCCTGGTCAGCATCTTCGAGGACCTCACGCAGCCGATCGAGGACCTGATCGAGTGGGGCCGCGAGCAGCCGCACACCCTGGAGACCAAGCAGGAGATCGTACGGCGCTACAGCGTCGCGCTCGACGGTGCGACCCCGCTGTTCCGCTTCATGCAGGAGAACCAGGCGACGGTACGGGACCTGCGCATCGGCGAGCGCTTCAAGGAGCGCATGCGCGGCCTGCGGGAGATCGTCATCGACCCGGACTCCACCCTGGTCGACCAGGTCCGCTCGCTCAGCGCGATCTTCACACTGCACGCCGGCATGTTCGCCGTACAGGACCTCGAAGGCGACCCCGAGGACAAGCGCAAGGCCGTCCTGGAGGTCGCCACCGACATGATCACGCAGGCCCACGCGGGCACGAAGCCCGCCGAGGACAAGTCCTAGACGGTCACACCCTTGCCGCGCAGGAACGCGACCGGGTCTATGGCCGAGCCGTAGTTGGCGGTCGTACGGATCTCGAAGTGCAGGTGGGGGCCGGTGGAGTTGCCGGTGTTGCCGGACAGGGCGATGTGCTGACCGGTGCTGACGACCTGGCCGACCTTCACGTCGATGCGCGAGAGGTGGGCGTACTGCGAGTAAGTGCCGCTGCCGTGCTTGATGACGATGGCGTTGCCGTACGCGGCCCCGTCACCGGCGCCGTTGCCGCCGGCCTTGACGACGGTGCCGCCGTGCGCGGCGACGACGTTGGTACCGCTGGCCACGGCGAAGTCCTGCCCACTGTGGGTGGACTGCCACAGGCTGCCGGCCTGCGCGAAGCTCGCGGAGAGCGTGTACTTCTTCACCGGGTCGACCCAGGAGGCGGCGGTCTTGGCGCTGACCGTCTTCGGCGCCACGCTCGCGGTGGCGGCGCTCGCGACCCCGGTGCCCAGCACCGCGGTGGCTCCCAGTCCGACGGCCAGGACGGCCACCCGGGTGCGGAGCGGAGTCGTACGGGAAGAGCGGGACGTGGAGCGCTGGAACATCGGAACCTCACGGGGACGGGGACAGAAAGACCACCCGGCACACAAGCGGCCGCCGGATGGCACGTCCATTGGTAACCCGCGCCCCCACGGACCCCAAAACAGCCCTTCTACGACGGAAGCTAGTACTTCACCGCAAAACTTCCGACTTCTTGACAGAACGCCCGTTCGCCATAAATCGCCCCCCGATGGCAAAACCGCCCATCCGGTTCCAGACGAAAAGTCCTTTTTGTCCCGAACGGGGCTTACGACTACCCGCCTTAGTAGGGGTCGTATCGCCTGTGCGGCTTGTCACCGGCCACGGCCATCGCCGACCGCGGAAATGTGGCGCAGACCTCTATGCGCCTACCGCCCAGTAACCTTACGGTTCCCCTCACGCCACCCGCGCCCGCGAGCATGCCTTCCGCACCGGCACCGCACAGACGTGAGAGGAACCCCCACCCCCATGACGAGACGACGCCCCTGGGCCCGCCGTACCGCCACCGTCGCCGTGACCGCGATCGCCCTCGCGGCGCTGACCGTCCCCGCGGAAGCCGCGACGGCGAGCACGACCGCCGCGACCGCCACGGTGGCCTACGCGACCTGGCAGACGGACTGCCAGACGGTCATGAACCAGGCCCTGCCCTACCTGAAGCAGCGCATCGCGGCCACGAAGCCCGGCGAGAAGCAGGCGATCGTCTTCGACATCGACAACACCACCCTGGAGACGGACTTCGGCTTCAGCTGGCCGCAGCCGGCCAACAAGCCGGTGCTCGCGGTCGCCAAGTACGCCCAGGAGCACGGCGTTTCGCTGTTCTTCGTCACGGCCCGCCCCGGCATCATCTACCTGCCGACCGAGTACAACCTCGAACACGACGGCTACGACGTCGACGGCCTCTACGTCCGCGGCCTCCTCGACCTCTTCAAGGACGTCGCCGCCTACAAGACCGCCCAGCGCGCCGACATCGAGTCCAAGGGCTACACGATCATCGCGAACATCGGCAACAGCGCCACCGACCTGTCGGGCGGCCACGCCGAGAAGACCTTCAAACTGCCCGACTACGACGGCCAGTTGTCGTAGTCGTACGGCCGCCGCCCGATCGTCGATAGGCTCCATCCGTTCCCAACGGCTACGGGGGTGGCGGATGGAGCCCGCGGTACTCGGCGGCAAGCTGGCGTCCAGCCTGATCGCACCGCTGGTGAAGAGACTGTTCGTGGCGGACGGCCCCGGCGCGGGGCTGGTCGACAAGCCGGTCCGGCTGAAGGACCTGGTGTCCTTCCGGGGCGAGAAGCGCACATTGGGCGAGAAGGACGTGCGCAAGCTCGCGGGACACCTGGTCCAGCAAGCGGTGGACTCGCCTGGCGAACCCCCCTTCCCGGCCGACGAACAGGCTGCCGTGGCCGATGCGTTGGCCCGCAGGCTGTTGGCCATCGGCGACCTGGACATGGACGACGTGCAGGCCGTACGGCTGGGCGGCGCCGAGTTGGCCGAACACCTGCACCGGCGCGCCCCGGCCGCCGACGGCCTCTCCGCGGACGCCTGCGTCTTCCTCGACTCGGCGACGCAGTGGGCCTGCCTCCAGATCCTGGAGTTCTTCACACGGCGGTCCACGTTCGTGGCGCGGACGCTCGTGGAGCAGACCCGGCAGCAGGCCGAACTGATCGCCAGGGTCGACGAGTTGATCCTCCGCATCCCCCGCCCTGACGCCCGCGACACCGCCTTCGAACGCCGTTACCTGTCGTATCTCGTCAAGAAGCACTGCAAACTGACGATCTACGGCATCGACCTCAGCAACTCACCGGACCGATGGCCGCTGGATGCCGCGTATCTGAGCCTGGAGGCGACGGCGCGCGCCGACGACCCACTGCTCCCGCCGTTCGGACCGCCCTCCACGGCCCCGGTCCTCCACACCGCCGATCAGGCTCTGGCCGGTCACCATCGTGTGCTGCTGCGTGGTGTCGCGGGTTCGGGAAAGACGACGCTGATCCAGTGGCTGGCCGTGTCGGCCGCCTCCAGGCACTCCGATCGAATGGCCTACCTCACCGACCGGGTGCCGTTCGTCCTCCCGCTGCGGACACTGACCCGGCACGGCGAGCGGCTGCCGTCTCCTGCGGGATTCCTGGCCGCCATCGGCTGTCCTCTGGCGCAGACACAGCCCGACGGCTGGGAGAACCGCGTACTGGCCGCCGGGCGCGGCCTGGTCCTGGTGGACGGTCTCGACGAGATACCGGATGCCGAACGCGAGCGTGCCCGCACCTGGTTGCGTGACCTCGTGGAGACGTTCCCCGGCAACCGCTGGCTCGTCACCTCCCGCCCCTCGGCCGTCAGCGAGGACTGGCTCACCTCCGACGGCTTCTCCGAGTTCGCCCTCTCCGCGATGAGTACGTCCGACGTGACGTCGTTCATCAGACGCTGGCACAGCGCGGCCGCGACCGGCATACCCGAGCAGGACGCACCGCTCACCACGTACGAGAACCAACTCCTCGACGCCGTCCGCTCCACACCCGACCTGGGACGGCTCGCCACCAATCCCCTGATGTGCGGCCTGATCTGCGCCTTGCACCGGGACCGGCGGGGTTACCTGCCGCACGGCCGCAAGGAGCTGTACGAATCCGCCCTCTCCATGCTGCTCGTCCGCCGCGACCGCGAGCGCGACATGGCGGCTCCTGAGCTGAGCGAGGAGCCTCAACTGCAGTTGCTGCAGCGGCTCGCCTACTGGCTCATCCGCAACGGCCGTACGGAGATGGACCGGGCCCGGGCGGAGAGCATCATCGCTCAGACCCTTCCGGCGATCCCCGCCGCATCGGCTCTCGGGAACCCGGCGGCCGTCCTGCGCCACTTCCTGGTCCGCACCGGCCTGCTGGTCGACCCGACCCCGGACACCCTCCACTTCGTGCACCGCACCTTCCAGGACTTCCTGGGCGCACGGGCCGCCGTGGAGGCGGGCGACCTCGGCCTGCTCGCGGAGCACGCCACCGACGACCAGTGGGCGGACGTGATCCGCATGGCCGTGGCCCAGGCCCGGCCGCGCGAACGGGCCGAGTTGCTGGACCTGTTGACGGCCGTCCCGGGCAAGCGGGCGCACCTGCTGGCCATGGCATGTCTGGAACACGCGACAGAGCTGGATCCGGCGGTGCGTCTCCGCGTCGAGAACCTGGCGGCGACGCTGCTGCCGCCCCGGACCACGGAAGAGGTCAAGGAACTCGCCGAAGTCGGGCCGCTGGTACTGGAGTTGTTGCCGGGTCCGGAGGGGCTGTCGGACGAGGAGGCGGAGGCGGTCACGGCGACGGCGGCGTCGGTCGGAACGGATGCGGCGATACCGGTGCTCGCGCAGTACGGGCGGCACACGGCGGAACGGGTCCGGATCAATCTGACGCGCGCATGGGACCGCTTCGACGCGGAGGTGTACGCCGACGAGGTGCTGGCCCGTGTCGACACCGCCGGCTACTACGTCTTCGCCACCTCGCCCGAGCAGTTGCGTGCCCTGCCACGGCTCGGTCATCGGGCACGGGTGGGCGTGACAGGCAGCCACGAGCTCGTGGACATCCTGAGAGCGCTGCCCGAGGGTGTGGAGGACCTCGGGCTCTACGAGAACCCCTTGCTGAGCGATGTGCGTCTACTGGCCTCCCTGCGCTCGCTCCGTGGGGTGAACCTGGTGCGCTGTCCCGAGGTGGGCGATCTCTCGCCCCTGGCCGAGTTGGGCCTGCGCTCGCTGTATCTGCACGAACTCGGCGACGTGTCCGACGTGTCGGGTCTGGACCGCCTCGACACGCTGGAGTACTTCACCGCTGTGGGGCGCCTCTCGGACAGCGGGCTTGCCGCGCTGCCCCAGAACGCGCCACTGAGGTCCATCAGCTTGGGTGGGGCAGCCGTCCCGGGTACGGGGCTCGACGGCTTGAGCCGGTGGTCGACGCTGCGCTACCTCGATTTCAGGGACGATGTCGGCGCCCTGAGCCCCCAGGACTGGTCCGAAGTCAGCAGGCTCCCCAACCTCACCCGCCTGGGAATCGGGGCGACGGACCTCGTCCCCAGCCTCGTCGGAAGCCCTCAACTGCACGCAATTGAGGGCTTGTACGTGACGAACGTCCAGGAGAACGACGATCTGACGCTGCTGTCCCTCCGCTGCCCACAGGTCCGCTCGGTCACGCTGTATCCGCACCAAGAGTCCGCACCGCTGAGTGCGGCCCCCTACGAAGCTCTGTTCCCCGACGCCGAGGTCACTGTCCACACCACCCGCCCCTACTTGTTCTGAGCAAGCGAAAGGGGCCGGTGCCCAAAAGGCACCGGCCCCCTTCCCAGCCGTAAAGCCCTGAAGCCTTACGCCTCCTTGCTCAGATTGGGACCAGCCCCACCGGCCGCCTGCTCGATCGGCGGGACGTCCGGCAGTGCCGACTTCTCCTCACCCCGGAAGGTGAAGGTCTTGGCCTCGCCCTCGCCCTCCGTGTCGACGACCACGATGTGACCGGGGCGCAGCTCGCCGAAGAGGATCTTCTCCGAGAGCGTGTCCTCGATCTCGCGCTGGATCGTGCGACGCAGCGGACGCGCGCCCAGCACCGGGTCGTAACCCTTCTTGGAGAGGAGCTCCTTGGCGGCCTGGGAGAGCTCGATGCCCATGTCCCGGTCCTTGAGGCGCTCGTCCACCTTGCCGATCATCAGGTCGACGATCTTGAGGATGTCCTCCTGGGTGAGCTGCGGGAAGACGACCACGTCGTCCACGCGGTTGAGGAACTCGGGGCGGAAGTGCTGCTTGAGCTCGTCCGAGACCTTGTTCTTCATGCGCTCGTAGTTGGACTTCGTGTCACCCGTGGCCGCGAAGCCGAGGTTGAAGCCCTTGGAGATGTCCCGCGTGCCGAGGTTGGTCGTCATGATGATGACCGTGTTCTTGAAGTCCACGACCCGGCCCTGGGAGTCGGTCAGGCGACCGTCCTCCAGGATCTGCAGCAGCGAGTTGAAGATGTCCGGGTGGGCCTTCTCGACCTCGTCGAAGAGGACCACCGAGAACGGCTTGCGCCGCACCTTCTCCGTCAGCTGGCCGCCCTCTTCGTAGCCCACGTATCCCGGGGGCGAGCCGAAGAGACGCGACACCGTGTGCTTCTCGCTGAACTCCGACATGTCGAGGGAGATCAGCGCGTCCTCGTCACCGAAGAGGAACTCGGCCAGCGCCTTGGACAGCTCGGTCTTACCGACACCGGACGGGCCGGCGAAGATGAACGAACCACCGGGACGCTTCGGGTCCTTGAGGCCCGCGCGCGTACGACGGATCGCCTTCGAGAGCGCCTTGACGGCGTCCTTCTGGCCGATGACCCGCTTGTGGAGCTCGTCCTCCATGCGCAGCAGACGCGAGGACTCCTCCTCGGTCAGCTTGAAGACCGGGATGCCGGTGGCGGTCGCGAGGACCTCGGCGATCAGCTCGCCGTCGACCTCGGCGACGACGTCCATGTCGCCGGCCTTCCACTCCTTCTCCCGCTTGGCCTTGGCGGCCAGGAGCTGCTTCTCCTTGTCGCGGAGGGAGGCGGCCTTCTCGAAGTCCTGCGAGTCGATCGCGGACTCCTTGTCGCGGCGGACGCCGGCGATCTTCTCGTCGAACTCGCGCAGGTCCGGCGGCGCGGTCATCCGGCGGATGCGCATCCGGGAGCCGGCCTCGTCGATCAGGTCGATCGCCTTGTCCGGCAGGAAGCGGTCCGAGATGTACCGGTCGGCCAGCGTGGCGGCCTGCACGAGCGCCTCGTCCGTGATGGAGACACGGTGGTGGGCCTCGTAGCGGTCGCGCAGACCCTTGAGGATCTCGATGGTGTGCGGCAGGGACGGCTCCGCGACCTGGATGGGCTGGAAGCGGCGCTCGAGAGCGGCGTCCTTCTCCAGGTGCTTGCGGTACTCGTCCAGGGTCGTCGCACCGATGGTCTGCAGCTCACCGCGGGCCAGCATCGGCTTCAGGATCGAAGCCGCGTCGATGGCGCCCTCGGCGGCACCCGCACCGACCAGCGTGTGCAGCTCGTCGATGAACAGGATGATGTCGCCGCGGGTGCGGATCTCCTTGAGGACCTTCTTCAGGCGCTCCTCGAAGTCACCGCGGTAGCGGGAGCCGGCGACCAGCGCGCCGAGGTCCAGGGTGTAGAGGTGCTTGTCCTTGAGGGTCTCGGGCACCTCGCCCTTGACGATGGCCTGGGCGAGGCCCTCGACGACGGCGGTCTTGCCGACGCCGGGCTCACCGATCAGGACCGGGTTGTTCTTGGTGCGGCGGGACAGCACCTGCATGACCCGCTCGATCTCCTTCTCGCGCCCGATGACCGGGTCGAGCTTGGACTCACGAGCGGCCTGGGTGAGGTTCCGGCCGAACTGGTCGAGGACCAGGGACGTCGAGGGGGTGCCCTCCGCAGGGCCGCCGGCGGTGGCGGTCTCCTTGCCCTGGTAACCGGAGAGCAGCTGGATCACCTGCTGCCGCACACGGTTGAGATCAGCGCCCAGCTTGACCAGGACCTGGGCGGCGACGCCCTCGCCCTCACGGATCAGGCCGAGCAGGATGTGCTCCGTGCCGATGTAGTTGTGGCCCAGCTGGAGGGCCTCGCGGAGCGACAGCTCCAGGACCTTCTTGGCACGGGGAGTGAAGGGGATGTGACCGGACGGCGCCTGCTGGCCCTGTCCGATGATCTCCTCAACCTGCTGGCGGACCGCCTCAAGCGAAATGCCGAGGCTCTCCAGGGCCTTTGCGGCGACACCCTCACCCTCGTGGATGAGACCCAGGAGGATGTGCTCGGTGCCGATGTAGTTGTGGTTGAGCATCCGGGCTTCTTCCTGAGCCAGGACGACAACCCGCCGCGCGCGGTCGGTGAACCTCTCGAACATCGTTAATCGCTCCTCAGAGCGGTCAGGCAGTAAGGGGACGCTCCCCTCCCTGTCCTTCCGCAGCTTAGTCCCGCAAGCGGGGACCGCTCATTCCAACTGCCGACACCGGACCGAGAACCAACACTGCCTCCTGAACCCGAACGCCGACATCTACTCCAACCTGATGGTGCGAGACGATGTTCCCGCAGGCCAGGCAGTTACCCTCACCACGAGTACGCCGATGGCGAACGTGAGACGCCCTTTTCTGCGTGTCGCCCCCTCCCACTAGGGATTGTCTTACCCGTACGGACTGACACTCCATGCCGAGCGCACCGGTTCCCTCCGCTACGGGCGAACAACCTTGCGCGGTCCGACACCCCCGAACGCCCCTTTTTCCGGCACCCTGCGCAATCACTTGACCACCCAGCGTAACTCTCGGGCCGGTTCGGCGGTTGCACTTGGCATGGTTGGCACAGTCCCCCCGGTCACCACGGTCCCCTCCCCCCGTCGCCCGCTCGATCCGGACGACCGGCGGCGGCACTGGTACGAGAACGAACTCGGGTGGCGGACGGTGCCCGGAGAGCCGCTGAGGCTCGTCACGGGGCTGCGTTTCGACGTCCTGGACGTGCCGGTCGAGGCCGGTGTCGCGACGCTGTGGCGGCTGGGGCCGGACTCTCCGGTGGCCGTACGGGGCGACCGGATGCGGCTGCTGGTGGCCGCGGGCAGCGCGGAGGAGCTGCCGGGGCTGCTGGACTGGCTGGAGTGGGGCGCTCTGGCGCCGGCGCTGGATCTGGTGGCGCTCGGCGAGGGCGGGCACATGGAGGCGCCGCCGGTCCCCGGGTCGGGGCCCGCGAAGGGGCACCCTGGGCCGCCGCTTCCCGCGGGTCGCCCGGGTCCCGTGCAGGGGGCCGCCGTATGGCTGCGGCCCCCCGAGCCGGGATGCGAGGTCGAGGCCTCGCTGCCGACACTGTCGGCCGTGGGGGGCGTTGGGGACGCCCCTGATCTCGTACGACTGGTTGACACGGTGGCCACACAGTGCCACCGGGTCCGGCTGCGGCGCTCGTGCGCTCAGCCGTTGGCCTTCTCGTAGGCCTCGCGAATGGACGCGGGAACACGGCCGCGGTCGTTGACCTCGTAACCGTTCTCCTTGGCCCACGCGCGGATCTGCGCGGTGTCCTGGCTGCCACCGGTAGCGGCGCGCGCCTTTCCACGACCACCCGAAGCACGGCCACCGGTACGGCGTCCGCCCTTCACGTAAGCGTCGAGAAGACCACGGAGCTTGTCCGCATTCGCGGTGGTGAGATCGATCTCGTACGTCTTGCCGTCCAGCGCGAACGTCACCGTCTCGTCCGCCTCGCCGCCGTCGAGGTCGTCGACAAGAAGGACCTGAACCTTCTGTGCCACCGGATTTCCTTTCATCGATAACTTGCGGGCCTAGGGTCTGCGGCGTCCGCCGTTTCGCCGTCCCCTGTTATATGCAGTACTGCAGTACGTCGGAAAGCAAACCGCTTTTGCTGGAAAAACACAAACCCCTGGGAGAGACCGAGTGACCTCCCCGGTCCGGAAAGATGCGCGTTTCGGACATAGGGAACCTGGGCAGGGCGTCCGGGCCGAATTGAGCGCAGCGATCACAGATGCAGAAGCATCCGACTGTTGCCCAAGGTGTTCGGTTTCACTCGTTCGAGACCCAGGAACTCCGCCACGCCCTCGTCATAGGAACGCAACAGCTCCGCGTAGACATCGGTGTCGACGGGTGTCTCACCGATCTCCACGAAGCCGTGCTTGGAGAAGAAGTCCACTTCGAAGGTGAGACAGAAAACGCGACGAACACCTAGCCAACGGGCCGTGTGCAGCAACTTCTCCAGCAACTGATGACCTACACCGGCGCCCTTCAACCCGGGCTTCACGGCGAGAGTACGGACTTCCGCGAGGTCTTCCCACATGACGTGCAGTGCGCCGCAGCCGACCACCTCGGCGTTGTCGTCGCGTTCGGCGACCCAGAACTCCTGTATGTCCTCGTAAAGAGTCACGGTCGCTTTGTCGAGCAGGATGCGACCGCGAACGTAGGCGTCAAGGAGTCGGCGCACCGCCGGGACATCCCCGGTCCGGGCCCGCCGGACGGTGATGGCTTTCGCGGTGACTTCTGGGTGCTCTGCTGACATGAGCGGACGCTATCGCCCGCCGCCGGAGGACTGGGAGCCGGGGTTCTCGACGCCATCCGCGGGTTCGGGTGTTTCCGGTCCCTGGACGATGCGTACGGCCCTGCGCAGGGCCTCACGCTGTTCGTCGCTCATCATCCCGAAGAAGGCGACGAGAGCGGCCGCGGGGTTGTCGCTCTGGGACCAGGCGTCGTTCATCAGGGCTGCCGAGTAGGCGGCCCGTGTGGAGACGGCCTCATATCTATACGCCCGGCCTTCCGCCTCGCGACGCACCCAGCCCTTCTGATGGAGATTGTCCAAAACGGTCATCACCGTGGTGTACGCGATCGACCGTTCCTGCTGAAGGTCTTCCAGGACTTCTCGAACGGTCACCGGGCGGTTCCACTTCCACACCCGCGTCATGACCGAGTCTTCGAGTTCTCCCAATGGGCGAGGCACAGCTCAGAACCATAGTGGAAAAGGCACAAAAAGGGCGTACGACTCGGAAAGCACGCGCACGCGTGCGGGAGTCGTACGCCCTTGAAGGCGCCGCCGAAAGGCCGGCGGTCAGGCTTCGGTGGTCGAGGAGGCCTGGCGGGCGCTCTCCGCGCGCGCGATGGCGGCGTCGACGGCCGCGTCCTCCTTGGCCTTCATGGCCCCGCCCTGGGTCTTCACGATGACCCGGATCAGTCCGATGAAGAACACGGCCATGACGACCGGGGGCACGAGCGCGGAGACATAGTCCATGCCCTCCAGAGTAGCCACGGGCCCGGGAGCGGACGGGCCGGGGTCGGTTCAGCCGGCGGCGAGCTGCTGCGGCGGGTTCGCGGGCGGCGGTGCCGGTTTGCGCCGGGGGAAGACCTCGCCCGGGGTGGGGATCGGCCGGGACGGCTTCGGGGCAGCGGGCGCGGGGGCGGGCGCCGGCCGCTCCACGGGCTTGCGTACGGGCTCCTTGGCGTCCTCCCCGGCCAGCTCCCCGGCCGTCGCGGAAAGGCCGCCGGAGCGGCCTCCGGGGAGCGCCAGGAGGCGGGTGCGGGAGGCGGGGACCGTCGGAGCGGGGCGGGCGGTCGTACGGCGGGCCAGACGCGCGCGTACGTCCTGTTCGGCGAGCGTGAGGCAGCGGTCGAGGAGCGCTGCGGCGGCCGGGTTCCCGCGCAGCGCACGCAGCGCGGAGAGGTCGTCGACGTCCGGGCGGTACCCCGCGCCGAGTGCCTCCTCCAGGAGCGTGAGGTAGCCGGCGGTGGTGCCGGGCAGGGCGGCGCGGTACCGGGCGAGGTCGGCGACCAGGAAGGCGCGCAGCCGGACCCCCTCGCGTACCGCTTCGTCGAGGGATTCGGCGAGCCGGAGACAGTCCTTGACGTCCTCGGCGGAGGCGGTTCGGGGCTGGAGGGCGAGGGCGAGGGCGCGACGGAGGACACGCAGCTCCTCCGCACCGAACGCCATGCCGCCGCGGGATCCGTATGGCGTGGGCATGCGGCGACGATACGCGCTAATCAGACAAATTCGACACAGGAAGGCGGGTGTGGCGCGGAGGTTTCCGCCCGGAGCGGGCAGCGGCTGCTTCTCCGCGCACCCGGCAGCCCTACCGCGGCCGGTGCTGCGGCTCGGTCGCGCGCACGGCCTCGGCCGTCGGACGGCGGCACTCCGTGGGCGCGCGTGGCGGCGGCACCTCGTGGGCGCGGAACGACCGCGTTCGCGGCAGGACCGACGTCGAACCGCAGGACACTTGCGGACGCGCCTGAGCGCCCCCGACCGGGCCGGGGCGCCGCCCTGCGCCAGGAGTCCCGTCCCGGCGCAGGGCAACCGGGTCACATCCGCGACACGTTCCGCTCGTAGACCAGCCGCAGGCCGATCAGCGTCAGCCAGGGCTCGTGCTCGTCGATCACCGAGGCCTCGCCCAGGACCATCGGTGCGAGGCCGCCGGTCGCGATCACCGTCACGTCCTCCGGGTCGTCGGCCAGCTCCTTGGCCATCCGGGTGACGACCCCGTCGACCTGGCCGGCGAACCCGTAGACGATGCCCGACTGCATCGCCTCGACGGTGTTCTTGCCGATCACGCTGCGCGGCCGGGCCACCTCGATCTTGCGCAGCTGGGCGCCCTTGACGCCGAGCGCCTCGACCGAGATCTCGATCCCGGGGGCGATGACACCGCCGACGTACTCCCCGCGCGCGGAGACCGCGTCGAACGTGGTCGCCGTACCGAAGTCGACGACGATCGCGGGGCCTCCGTAGAGCTCGACCGCGGCGACCGCGTTGATGATGCGGTCCGCGCCGACCTCCTTGGGGTTGTCGGTCAGGATCGGCACGCCCGTCTTGACGCCCGGCTCGACAAGGACGGCGGGCACGTCTCCGTAGTAACGGCGGGTCACCTCGCGCAGTTCGTGCAGGACGGACGGCACGGTGGCGCAGATCGCGATGCCGTCGATGCCGTCGCCCAGCTCCTCTCCGAGGAGCGGGTGCATGCCCATGAGGCCCTGGAGGAGGACGGCGAGTTCGTCGGCGGTGCGGCGCGCGTCGGTGGAGATGCGCCAGTGCTCGATGATCTCTTCGCCGTCGAACAGACCCAGGACGGTGTGCGTGTTGCCCACGTCGATCGTGAGGAGCATGACTACTGCGCCTCACGGAGGTCGAGGCCGATGTCCAGGATCGGCGCGGAGTGGGTCAGGGCGCCTACGGCGAGGTAGTCCACCCCGGTGTCGGCGTACGCCTTGGCGTTGTCCAGGGTGAGCCGTCCCGAGGCCTCCAGGGCGGCGCGGCCGTGGACGATGCCGACGGCCTCCTCGCACTCGCCGGGCGTGAAGTTGTCCAGCAGGATCAGGTCGGCGCCCGCGTCCAGGACCTCGCGGAGCTGGTGCAGGGTGTCGACCTCGACCTCGATCGCCACCTCCGGGAAGGCCTCCCGCACGGCCTTGAACGCCTGGGCGACGCCGCCCGCGGCGACCACGTGGTTGTCCTTGACGAGGGCCGCGTCCGACAGGGACATGCGGTGGTTGACGCCGCCGCCGCAGCGGACCGCGTACTTCTCCAGGGAGCGGAGGCCCGGCGTCGTCTTGCGGGTGTCGCGGACCTTCGTCCTCGTGCCCTCCAGGGCGTCCGCCCACGCGCGCGTGGCGGTCGCGATGCCGGAGAGGCGGCACAGGAGGTTGAGCGCGCTGCGCTCGGCGGTCAGCAGGTCGCGCGTGCGCGTGGTGACCGACAGGAGCTTCTGTCCGGCCTCCACGCGGTCGCCGTCCTCCGCGTGCCGCTCGACCTCGAACTCGTCGGTGCAGACCACGGAGATCACCGCTTCGGCGACCCTGAGGCCCGCCACGACACCGGCCTCGCGCGCGGTGAAGTCGGCGGTGGCGACGATCCCTTCGGGGATGGTCGCCACGGTCGTCACGTCCACACCGCCGTCCAGGTCCTCCTGGACGGCGACGTTGGCGATGTCCTCGACCTCGACGGGGTCGAGACCCGCGTCGGCCAGGAGCTCGGCGAGCGCGGGGTCGAGACCGCACTCCAGGTACTCCGCGTCGGCGCCCGCGCCACAGGCACAGCCGTCGCCGCAGCCGCCGCTGTCGGCGAGGGGAAGGTCGGGGGTGCTCACTTCTGTCACTGCTCCTGGGGACGGTGCTGCCGGGTCGGGGGGAAGTCTGCGGTGTCCGTGGTGTGCACGGCCAGCGTGCGATCGGGATTCAGCCGTACGACGATGTGGCGGCGCCAGGCGGTGTCGTCGCGCTCGGCGTGGTCCTCGCGCCAGTGGCAGCCCCGGGTCTCCTCGCGCCGGGCGGCGGCGGTGACCAGGACGCGGGCCACGCACAGGAGGTTGGTGGCCTCCCAGGTGTCGACGCCGGGCTCGTCGGTCTTGCCGTTCTCGTCGAGCGCGTCACGGGCGTCGGTGTGCAGTTGCTGGAGCTGTCCGGCGGCCTTGGCGAGGGAGTCGGCGGAGCGCAGGACGCCCGCGCCCTCGGTCATGATCCGCTGGATCGCGAAGCGGGCCTCGGGGGCGAGCAGCGGGTGCGCGGGCTTCTGGGGGTGCGGGACCGGTTCGGGCACGCGCGCGTGGAGGGCGTTCTCCGCCTGGCTCGCGGTGATGTCGGCGACGATGCGCTCGGCGTAGACGAGGCCTTCGAGGAGGGAGTTGGAGGCGAGCCGGTTCGCGCCGTGCACCCCGGTGCAGGCGACCTCGCCGCACGCGTAGAGGCCGGGGACGGTCGTACGGCCCCGGGAGTCGGTGCGGACGCCGCCGGAGGCGTAGTGGGCGGCCGGGGCGACCGGGACGGGCTCGGTGACCGGGTCGATGCCGTGGCTGCGGCAGGCGGCGAGGATCGTCGGGAAGCGGTGCTCCCACATGTCGGCGCCGAAGTGCCGGGCGTCGAGGAACATGTGCTCGGCGTCCTGCTCCAGCATGCGCCGCGTGATGCCCTTGGCGACGATGTCCCGGGGCGCCAGCTCGGCCAGTTCGTGCTGGCCCACCATGAAGCGCACGCCGTCGGCGTCGACCAGGTGGGCGCCCTCGCCGCGCACCGCCTCGGAGACGAGGGGCTGCTGGCCCTCCGCGTCGGCGCCGAGGAAGAGCACGGTCGGGTGGAACTGCACGAACTCCAGGTCGGAGACCTCGGCGCCCGCGCGGAGTGCCAGCGCGACCCCGTCGCCGGTCGACACGGACGGGTTGGTGGTGGCCGAGAAAACCTGCCCCATGCCGCCGGTCGCGAGGACCACGGCGGGCGCGTGCACGGCGCCCACGCCGTCGTGCTGCCCCTCGCCCATCACGTGCAGGCTCACGCCCGCCGTACGGCCGTCGGCATCCGTCAGGAGGTCGAGGACGAGCGCGTTCTCGATCGTGCGCAGGCCACGCGCGTGTACGGCCTCGACGAGCGCCCGGGAGACCTCCGCGCCGGTCGCGTCGCCGCCCGCGTGCGCGATGCGGCGCCGGTGGTGGCCGCCCTCGCGGGCCAGTTCCAGCCCTCCTTCGGAGGACTCGTCGAAGTGGGCGCCGGTCTCGATGAGGCGGCGTACCGCGTCGGGGCCTTCGGTGACGAGGATCCGTACGGCCTCCTCGTCGCACAGGCCCACGCCCGCCACCAGGGTGTCGTCCAAGTGCTGTTCGGGGGTGTCGCCCTCCCCGAGGGCCGCGGCGATGCCGCCCTGGGCCCAGCGGGTGGAGCCGTCGTCGAGGCGGGCCTTGGTGACGACGACCGCCCGCAGGCCCGCCGCCTCACAACGCAGGGCCGCGGTCAGACCGGCCACTCCTGAGCCGACCACCACCACGTCCGCGGCGATGGACCACCCGGGGGCGGGCGCGTGCAGTCGTATGCCTGTGCTGGTCACGAGGCGGCTCCGAGGGTTCCGAAAGCGAGTGGGATGTTGTCGATCAGCCGGGTCGTCCCGACCCGGGCGGCGACGGCGAGGACGGCCTCGCCGGTGAAGTCCTCGTCCACGTCCGTGAAGTCGGACGGGTCGACCAGGGCGAGGTAGTCCAGGGCGAGCGGCGGGTCGAGGCGGGCCGCGTCGTCGAGGACCAGGCGGGCGGCGGCGCGGATGGACGCCGGACCTCCGGGGCCGGGGGCGGCCTTGGCGACGGCGTGCGCGTCGGCCGCCGCGCGGGACTCCCCTATGGCGCTGAGCGCCTCGGCACGCGCGTGCGTGGCGGGTACCTCGCGGGCCCGCGCGCGCAGCGCCTCCTGGGCGGCGTGCCGGTCGCGGCCGGCGAACAGGGCCTGGGAGAGGGCGAGTGCGGTCCGCCGCTCCTGGGGGGAGAGGTAGCGGTTGCGGCTGGAGAGGGCCAGGCCGTCGGCCTCGCGTACGGTCGGCACGCCGACGATGTCCGTGCCGAAGTTCAGGTCGCGCACCATGCGGCGGATCAGGGCGAGTTGCTGGGCGTCCTTCTGACCGAACAGGGCGGTGTCGGGGCGGGTGAGGTGCAGCAGCTTGGCGACGACGGTGAGCATGCCGTCGAAGTGGCCGGGGCGGACCGCACCCTCCAGGCGTTCGCCCATGGGGCCGGCCGAGATGCGGACCTGGGGTTCGCCGCCCGGGTAGACCTCGTCCACGGAGGGGGCGAACACGACGTCGGCGCCCGCCTGTTCGGCGATCTTGAGGTCGGCGTCCAGGGTGCGCGGGTAACGGTCGAGGTCCTCGCCCTTGCCGAACTGCAGCGGGTTCACGAAGACGGTGACCACGACCTCGCCGTCCGGTCCGGCGAGCTCGCGCGCGGTGCGGACCAGCGTGGCGTGGCCCTCGTGCAGGGCGCCCATCGTCATGACGACGACGCGACGGCCCGCACGCGTGCGTGCGTGCAGTTCGTCGGCGGTGCGCAGCAGGGTGGTGGTCATCCGGCATCTCCCTCGGTGCCGTTGGCGAGGACCCCGAGGAGGTCCTCGGCGAGTTCCGGCTTGAGCAGCCCGTGGGCCAGCGCCCGGTCGGCGGTCGCGCGGGCCATCGCCAGATAGCCGGCGACGGTCTGCGGGGCGTGCTTGCGCAGCTCGGTGACGTGCGCGGCGACGGTGCCCGCGTCGCCGCGCGCGACGGGGCCGGTCAGCGCCGCGTCGCCGGAGCGCAGGGCGTTGTCCAGGGCGGCACCGAGGAGCGGGCCGAGCATGCGGTCGGGGGCCTCGACGCCGGCCGTGCGCAGCAGCTCCATGGACTCGGCGACCAGGGTGACCAGGTGGTTGGCGCCCAGCGCGAGGGCCGCGTGGTAGAGCGGGCGGTTCTCCTCGGCGATCCACTCGGGCTCGCCGCCCATCTCGATCACCAGGGCCTCGGCGGCCAGCCGGAGTTCCTCGGGCGCGGTGACCCCGAAGGAGCACCCTGCGAGCCGCTGGACGTCCACAGGCGTCCCCGTGAAGGTCATCGCGGGGTGCAGGGCCAGCGGCAGCGCGCCGACGCGCAGAGCGGGGTCCAGGACCTTCGCGCCGTACCGCCCGGAGGTGTGCACGAGGAGCTGCCCGGGGCGTACGGCGCCGGTCTCGGCGAGGCCCTCAACGAGCCCGGGCAGGGCGTCGTCCGGGACGGTGAGCAGCACGAGGTCGGCGCGCTCCAGGACCTGTGCGGGCGTGAGCACCGGCACCTCGGGGAGCATCAGCGCGGCCCGTCGCCTGGAGGCGTCGGAGACTCCGGAGACGGCCACCGGGCGGTGCCCGGCGAGCTGGAGGGACGCGGCCAGCGCGGGGCCCACCCGGCCGGCGCCGACGACGCCGACGGCGAGCCGCGCGGGGCGGTCCTTGGGCTCTGGCTGTTGGAATGTGCTCACGCGAGTGCGGCCTTCCCGTTCCAGTCCGCTCCGGGTACCGGACGATTTCTCGTCATGTTAACGCGATCGGTTCGAGGGGCGTCCGGTTGTCCACAGGCTGTGGGTTGTCACACAGCCCCGGCGGACGGGGAAGCCGGTGGAAACCCGGGTGCCCGAACGGACGTGCGCCAGGCATCATCCGGAGCATGAGCGATGCGGCGGAGCAGAGTGGCCAAGAGGCGGAACCGACGACCGACGAGGAACGGAACCTGGAGCGCCGTAAACGGCGTATCGCCGCGACCCGGAACGCCGAGCGGTCCCTCGCGCGCCTCGGGTTCCTGAGCCCCCTCCGGGAGCGGCTCGCCTTCGTGCGGGAGGCGGCCGAACTGCACGACCTGGACGAGGCGTCGGACATGTACGGCACCGAGGTCGTCGAGACCCTGGAGAAGCGGGTCGCCGAACTGCTCGGCAAGGAGGCCGCGGCCTTCTTCCCCACGGGCACGATGGCGCAGCAGGTGGCCCTGCGCTGCTGGGCGGGCCGCACCGGGAACCCGACGGTCGCCCTGCACCCGCTGTCCCACCCCGAAGTGCACGAACGGCACGCCTTCAGCCAGGTCAGCGGCTTGCGCCCGGTCCATGTGACGAGCGAGCCCCGGCAGCCGACCGCCGACGAGGTGCACGACTTCCCGGAGCCCTTCGGGACGCTGATGCTCGAACTGCCCCTCCGGGACGCCGGTTTCGTCCTGCCCTCCTGGGAGGAGCTCTCCGCCGTCGTGGACGCCGCGCACGAACGCGATGCGGTGGTCCACTTCGACGGCGCCCGGCTGTGGGAGTCCGCCACCCACTTCGACCGCCCGCTCGACGAGATCGCGGGCCTTGCGGACAGCGTCTACGTGTCGTTCTACAAGTCCCTCGACGCCCTCGGCGGTGCCGCGCTCGCCGGCCCGAAGACCCTGGTCGACGAGGCGAAGACCTGGCGGCACCGCTACGGAGGCACGGTCTTCCAGCAGTTCCCCACCGTGCTGACGGCGCTCGCGGGCCTGGACCGGGAGCTGCCTCGGCTGCCCGCGTACGTGGCCCAGGCGGGCGTGATCGCCGAGGCGCTGCGCGAGGGTTTCGCCGCGGCCGGCCTGCCGTGGATTCGCGTCCACCCCGAACAGCCGCACACGCACGACTTCCAGCTCTGGCTGCCGTACGACCGCGACGCCGTCACGGAGGCCGCGATCCGGCAGGCGGAGGAGACGGGGACCGCCCTCTTCTCCAATCCCTGGGACGCGAAGGGCCCGGGGCTGGCGGTGACGGAGGTCTACGTACGGGCCGCCGCCCTGGAGTGGACGGCCGAGGACGTGAGGGCGGCGGTCGCGGACTTCGTGGTCCTCCTGAAGGAGGAGACCGGGGGCTGAGGAGGAAACCGGGGGCCGACGGGCGTCAGCAGGCGGGGCGAGGCCACCGGCCCAGGGTCTCGCGCAGCCGGCCGTGGGCCGGGCGCGGGCGGCGGGACCTCCCCGAGTCGCCCGGCGCGGTAGGTGGCGAGGACGTACTGCTGGGTGACGCTCATGTCTCCAGGCCGCGCCGCCGCCCGGCGGCTGTCGCGTCGATTGACGGGCGCCGTCAATCGACGGGGCGTTGTCAGTGGTGGGGTGCACGATGGGGGCATGAGCGTGCACATCGACATCACGGGGCTGCGGCCGGAGCAGGTCGTCTTCGCGCTCTCGCCCCTGGGCGAGTTGTGCATGGCGCTGCACGCGATGTCCGAGCCGGGTCACCATCCCGGCCTCCAGGGCTGGGTGACCGGCGTCACCGCCCGGCTCGACCCGCATCTGGCCGACCGGATGTGCGAGGCGGACTTCCTGTGGCGGTCGACGTTCTCCGACCTGTTCCTGCCGTACGCGGGCATCCCGGGCCGCAGCACGCTCCCCGGGGCCACCCTCGCCGAAGAGCTGGACCTGGTGGACAAGCTGACGGACGAGCAGTTCGTGGACGCGGCACTGGAGTTCACCACCTGCACCCTCACCTACAGCACCGGCGGACCCGGCCCGCTCTCGGACGCCACGATCAGGCTGCGCGCCCTGGAGCAGGCCGCGACCCGCGGTCCGCGTCAACTGGCGTTCACCGAGCGGCTGCTGGCCGACCCGCCGCGGACCAGGGCCTGGCTGCGGCAGTTCCTGGAGGACTGCGACGAGGCGTTCTTCGCGGAGACCTGGTCCCGGATGGAGCACCAGCTCGCGGCCGATGCCCGCCACAAGACGGACCTCCTGCGGCACAAGGGCCTGGCGGAGGCGCTGACGTCGATGTCCACCGCGGTGACGCTCGACGAGAGCGCCACCCGCATCACGGTCGACAAGCTGGGCGACGGCCGTACGGCGACCCAGGACGGCGGCCTCCTCCTGGTCCCCACCAGCCTGGGCTGGCCGCATCTGACGGTCCTGTACCGCTACGGCTGGCAGCCCGTCGTGCACTACCCCGTGGGGTCGCCCAAATTCGCCGCGCCGACCTCCCTGGAGCAGCTGACCCTGCGGATGACCGCCCTGTCCCACCCGGTCCGCATGCGCCTGTGCCGCAGCCTGGCCCGCACCGCGTTCACCACCAGCGAGCTGACCCAGGTGCACGGCATGACCGCCCCCGAGATATCCCGCCACCTCGGCGTCCTGAAGAAGGCCGGCCTGATCACCACCCGCCGCCGCGGCCGCTACGTCCTGCACCAACTGGACGTCACGGTGGTGGCCCGCCTGGGCAGCGACTTCCTGGAGGGCATCCTCAGGTAGGCGCGGTCGCCGTGCCTCAGCCGTGCCCGCCGGCTCGCACCAGCCCCGTCTCGTACGCCAGGACGACCACCTGCACCCGGTCCCGCAGGCCGAGCTTGGTCAGGATGCGGCCGACATGGGTCTTCACGGTCGCCTCGGACAGCACCAGGCGGGCCGCGATCTCGCCGTTGGACAGCCCCTGGGCGACGAGGATCATGACCTCGCGCTCGCGCTCGGTGAGCCGCTCCAGCTCCTTGTGCTGGGGCTCCTTGCCGGCGGAGGGCAGCATCGGGGCGAAGCGGTCCAGGAGCCGGCGGGTCGTCGACGGCGCCACCACCGCGTCACCGCTGTGCACGGAGCGGATCGCGGTGAGGAGTTCGCCGGGCGGCACGTCCTTGAGCATGAACCCGGAGGCGCCGGCCTTCAGCCCGGAGAAGGCGTACTCGTCGAGGTCGAAGGTGGTCAGGATCAGCACCTTCGGCGGGTTCTCGCCCTGGCAGATGCGGCGGGTGGTCTCCACCCCGTCCAGCTTCGGCATACGGACGTCCATCAGCACCACGTCGACCGCGGTCGCGGCCAGCACCTGAAGGGCCTCGACACCGTCGCCCGCCTCCGCGACGACCTCCATGTCCGGCTGGGCGGCGAGCACCATCCGGAAACCGGTGCGCAGCAGCACCTGGTCGTCGACGAGCATCACGCGGATCGTCATCGGGTCCTCTTCCGTTCCGTCAGCAGGATCGTTCAACAATTCATTCAACAGGTTGAGGCCGTTCAACAGGTCGTTCAACAATTCGTTACAGGTGTCAGTAACCTGCGTACGAAAGATCAGTGCGCGGGTTTCAGCGGCAGCAGGGCGCTGATGCGGAACCCGCCGCCCGGGCGCGGGCCCGCGTCCAGGGTGCCCCCGACCATGCCGACCCGCTCGCGCATACCGATCAGACCATGCCCCTGACCGTCGGCGCCGCCCTCCTCGTACAGCTCGTGCGGGGCGCCCTTGCCGTCGTCCTCGACGAGCAGCCCGAGACCGTCGTCGAAGTACACCAGCCGCACACTGGCGCCCGTGTTCGGCCCCCCGTGCTTGCGGGTGTTGGTGAGCGCCTCCTGCACGATCCGGTACGCCGTCAGCTCGACACCGCTGGGCAGCGGGCGCGGGGTGCCCTCCACCTTGAAGTCGACGGGCAGTCCGGACGTACGGCACTGCTGGACCAGGTCGTCGATCTGCTCGACGTCCGGCTGCGGAACGTACTCGCCGGCCTCCTTGTGCTCGCCGGTGCGCAGCACGCCCAGCAGGCGGCGCATCTCGGCGAGGGCCTGCCGGCCGGTGGAGGAGATCGTCTCCAGGGCCTTCTTCGCCTGGTCCGGCGCGGAGTCCAGGACATAGGCGGCACCGTCGGCCTGGACCACCATCACCGACACGTTGTGCGCGACCACGTCGTGCAGCTCGCGGGCGATGCGGGCGCGCTCGGCGGCGACCGCGACCTTCGCCTGCGCCTCGCGCTCCTTCTCCAGGCGGGCGGCGCGCTCCTCCAGCTGCGCGAAGTACGCGCGCCGGGTGCGCATCGAGTCGCCCAGCACCCAGGCCAGCGCGAACGGCACGGTCTGGAAGACAGCGATCGCGACCAGCCCGGCGGAACTGGTGTGCTCCTGGGGCCAGCGGATCTGCGACAGGGTCGCCGCGCCGAGACCGGTCGCCAGGGCGAAGCGGGAGGCCCAGCGGGCCCCGACCGCGGCGACCGTGTAGACGATCACCAGCATGGCGAAGTCGGCCGCCACGGGCTCGATGTCGAGGACCAGCTGCGCGAGCCCCGTCACCAGGACCAGGACGAGCATCTTCTCCGGCCAGCGGCGGCGCAGTGCGATCGCCACACACATGACGGCGGACACCGCGAGCGCGCCCATGGCCGTCCCGTGCCGGCCCGACGCGTAGCTGGTACTCGCGATGCTCACGCCGCTCAGCCCCAGAAGGAAGACAGCCCAGAAGGTGTCGACCCATGTCGGGTGTCTGCGGAGGAAGTCGTAGAGGCGCTGCACGTAACCCAGCGTAGGGAAGCGTGAAGTGTGCGGGGGTCAACCGGAGGATCGATCCGTATACGCCCGGCGTACTCCCCAAGGTGGAGGCCCGGTTGTCCTGTGCACTTAATCTGGCACCGTGACGGACGACACTGCGGCCGGGTGGCGCGGCTGGCGGGCGGCGGCCGAGGACGCGCTGTACGGGCCCGAGGGGTTCTACCGGAGGCCCGAGGGACCCGCCGGGCACTTCCGTACGTCCGTGCACGCGTCGGCGCTCTTCGCCGGGGCCGTGGCACGGCTGCTGTGCCGGGTGGACGAGGCGCTGGACCGGCCGGCCGCGCTGGACCTCGTGGACCTGGGCGCGGGCCGCGGCGAGCTGGTGACCGGTGTGCTCGCCGCGCTGCCCGCCGAGGTGGCGGCACGCGTGCGTGCGTACGGCGTCGAGATCGCCGACCGCCCCGAGGGACTCGATCCCCGCGTCGAGTGGCGGACCGACCCCCCGAAGGGGATCACCGGGTTGCTGTTCGCCAACGAGTGGCTGGACAACGTACCCGTGGAGGTCGCCGAGGTGGACTCGGCCGGCCTGCCACGGCTCGTTCTCGTACGGGAGGACGGGACCGAGCGGCTCGGGGAACCGGTCGCCGGTGCGGAGGCCGACTGGCTCACGCGGTGGTGGCCCCTGGCGCCCGAGGAGGGGCTGCGCGCCGAGATCGGCCTCCCCAGGGACACGGCCTGGGCGTCCGCCGCCGCCACCGTCGACCGGGGACTCGCGGTCGCCGTCGACTACGCGCACGCCCTGGACACCCGCCCCCCGTTCGGCACGCTCACCGGCTTCCGCGAGGGCCGCGAGACGCCACCCGTGCCGGACGGCTCGTGCGACATCACCGCGCACGTCGCACTGGACGCCTGCGCGCTCCCTGGCGCACGCCTGCTCACGCAACGCGCCGCCCTGCGCGTCCTCGGCGTCTCAGGCTCGCGCCCCCCGCTCACACTGGCGTCCACCGACCCGGCGGGGTACGTCCGCGCTCTCGCGGGCGCCGGAGAAGCCGCCGAACTCACCGCACCGGGCGGCCTCGGCGACTTCGGCTGGCTCGTGCAGTCGGTCGGAATTCCGGACCCGCTCGACGAACCGTGAACAGCCTCTACCCGTCGCCTACTTGTCGATGTCGCCGACCACGAAGAACAACGACCCCAGAATCGCCACCATGTCCGCCACCAGCGTCCCCGGCAGCAGCACCGCGAGGGCCTGGATGTTGTTGTAGGACGCCGAGCGCAGCTTCAGCCGGTACGGGGTCTTCTCGCCCTTGCTGACGAGGTAGTAGCCGTTGATCCCGAGCGGGTTCTCGGTCCACGCGTACGTGTGCCCCTCGGGCGCCTTGAGGACCTTCGGGAGCCGCTGGTTGATCGGCCCGGGCTCCAGCTCGGCGAGCCGGTCGAGGCAGGCGTCCGCGAGATCGAGCGCGTTGTGGGTCTGCTCCAGGAGCACTTCGAAGCGGGCGAGACAGTCGCCCTCCTGGCGCGTGACGACCTTGAGGGTGTCCTGGAGCTCGCCGTACGCGAGATACGGCTCGTCGCGCCGCAGGTCGAAGTCGACGCCCGAGGCACGCGCGATGGGCCCGCTCACCCCATAGGAGTGCACGGCCTCCGCGGACAGCGCGCCGACTCCCCGGGTGCGCCCCCGGAAGATCTCGTTGCCGAGCACCAGGTCGTCGAAGCGGTCCATCCGGGAGCGCACGGCGGCCACGGTTTCACGCGCGCGGGAGGCCCATCCGGCGGGCAGGTCCTCCTTGAGGCCGCCGACGCGGTTGAACATGTAGTGCATGCGCCCGCCGGACACCTCCTCCATGACGTTCTGGAGGACCTCACGCTCCCGGAACGCGTAGAACACCGGGGTGATGCCGCCGAGTTCCAGGGGGTACGACCCCAGGAACATCAGGTGGTTGAGCACCCGGTTCAGCTCGGCGAGCAGAGTGCGCGTCCACACCGCGCGCGGGGGCACCTCCATGCCGAGCATGCGCTCCACCGCGAGGACCACGCCCAGCTCGTTCGAGAACGCCGACAGCCAGTCGTGGCGGTTGGCGAGCATGATGATCTGGCGGTAGTCGCGCGCTTCGAAGAGCTTCTCGGCGCCCCGGTGCATGTAACCGATCACCGGCTCCGCGTGCTGGATGCGCTCGCCGTCCAGGACGAGCCGCAGCCGCAGCACCCCGTGCGTGGAGGGGTGCTGAGGGCCGATGTTGAGCACCATGTCGGTGCTTTCCGCGGCGCCGCCGATCCCGACCGTGGTCTCCGTCGTGGGAGTCATGGACACAGTCTCTCGTACGTACGCTTGCGCCATGGAAACGGGGACTGCCGCTCAGGACGACGCGGCGCGCGAGCCGGTGTGGACCGGGCTGCCGCCGGGGCTGCTGAAGATGCGACGGATGTTGCTGGTGGTGTGGCTGGGGGTGCTGGCCGTCGCCCTGGGGGTGCCGCTTGGCCTGTTCGCCGGCCCGGGGTGGGCGGCGTTCGCGCTGCTGCCGCTCGGCGTCATGGCGTGGGGCTGGGTGGTCCTGGGCCGCAACTGGCGCTCCTGGCGGTACGCCGAGCGCGCCGACGACCTGCTGATCAGCAAGGGCGTGCTGTGGCACCACGAGACGATCGTGCCGTACGGGCGGATGCAGCTCGTGGAGGTGACCTCGGGGCCCGTGGAGCGGCACTTCGGGCTCGCGAGCGTGCAGCTGCACACGGCCGCCGCGGCGACCGACGCGACCATCCCGGGGCTGGACCCGGCCGAGGCCGAACGGCTGCGCGACCGGCTCACCGAGCTCGGCGAGGCCCGATCGGCGGGGCTGTGACGACGCCGGGCGCCGACAAGGACGTAACCGGGGCCGCCACGAAGGTCGTACGGGGGCAAATGCCCGTAGTGGAGCGGCGGTTGCATCCGGTGACGCCGTTGCGCCGGGCGTGGGCGCCCGTCGCCGTCATCATCGGGTGGGCGGTGCACGACCCCAACCAGGCGCAGGAACAGCTGACGCGGCTGACCACCATCACCCTGCTGATCGCGCTGGCCGTGATAGTTCCGGCCGCCGGTCTGTACGGCTTCCTGACCTGGTGGTTCACCCACTTCGCGGTGACCGACACCGAACTGCGCATCCGTACCGGCCTGTTGTTCCGGCGCACCGCGCACATCCGGCTGGAACGCATCCAGGCGGTCGACGTGACACAGCCGCTCCTCGCGCGCGTGGCGGGCGTCGCCAAGCTGAAGCTGGACGTCGTAGGGACCGACAAGAAGGACGAACTGGCCTTCCTGGGCGAGGACGAGGCCCGGGCGCTGCGGGCCGAACTCCTCGCGCGGGCGGCCGGGTTCGCGCCCGAGACCGCCCACGAGGTCGGCGAGGCGCCCTCGCAGCAGCTGCTGCACGTGCCGGCCGGGGTCCTCGCGGTGTCCCTGGTGCTGACCGGCGCCACCTGGGGATCGCTGGCCGCCGCGCTCGTCGTACCGCCGCTGCTGTGGCTCGCCACCCACAGCGTGTGGACGGTCCTCGCGACCGCGCTGCCGCTGCTGGGCGCGGCGGGCGCCAGCAGTGTGGGGCGGTTCGTCGGCGAGTACGACTGGACGGTGGGCGAGTCCCCGGACGGGCTGCGCATCGACCACGGGCTGCTGGACCGCACGCACGAGACGGTGCCGCCGGGGCGGGTGCAGACCGTGCGGATCGTGGAGCCGCTGCTGTGGCGGCGGCGGGGGTGGGTGCGGGTCGAGCTGGACGTGGCCGGCTCGTCCAACTCCGTGCTGGTGCCGGTCGCGCCGCGCGAGATCGCCGAGTCGGTCGTCGCGCGCGTGCTGCCCGGTGTGACCGTGCCGCCGCGCTCGGCGCTGTCCCGGCCGCCGCGCAGCGCGGGCTGGTGCGTGCCCCTGTGGTGGCGTGGCTACGGCCTTGCGGTCACCGACACGGTGTTCGTGGCCCGGCACGGACTGCTGCGCCGCAGCACGGCACTGGTGCCGCACGCGAAGGTGCAGAGCGTAAGGCTCACGCAAGGGCCCTGGGAGCGGCTCTGGGGGCTTGCCGAGGTGCATGTGGACACCGGGGCCAACGAGACCGTGACAGCCCGCCTGCGGGGCGCGGACGAGGCCGCGGAGCTGCTCCGCGGTCAGGCCGAGCGCTCCCGCACGGGCCGCAGGGACGCCCGCCCGGACCGCTGGATGGCCTGACGCCCGGTCAGGACTCGGTCAGGAAGCCGCGCTGCGCAGTCCGGGAAGGTTGATCTGCTCGGTCTCGTCGTGCGCCGTCAGGTCGATGACCTGGACCGCGCCGACGCCCCGGGACCGCTCGTCGGCCGGCTTGAACTGCGCCTCGGCCTCCGCCTTGTGCACCGCCAGGACCTCCTGGCCCACGACGTCGGCGAGATCCTCGTTCTGGACGGCGTCCATCTCGGCGGACGCCGCGCCCTTCTGCATGCCGAAGAAGTCGAACCCGCCCTCGACCATCGGCCGCCGTACGGGAGCCGCCGGTACGACCGCCACCGCGGTCGGCACGGTGAAGTGCCCCGACGGGTGCGCGGGTTGGGCGGACTTCGCGGCCGGGGGGACGGCGGCCGAGTGCTCATGCCCGTCGACCGCCTCGGGCTTCCCCTCCGCCTCGTCCTCCTGCGCGGCCTCCGACTCGGCCGCGGGGCCGCCGGTGGCCTCCACCGGGGCGGGCCCGGCCGGCGCGGAGTCGTCGTCCTTCGGCGCGGGTGCCGCGGACTCGGTGTCGTCGTCGAGCCGTACCAGCGCGGCCTGGGCCCGCAGGAACAGCTTGGACCCCTCCGGGGAGAACACCGGTGAAGCCGCCGGCTTCTTCTCCGCGACGGCCTCGGTCCCGGACTCCTCGTCGGCGTCCTCGGTCTCGTCCTCGGCGTCGGTCCCGGCGTCCGTCGCGGACTCGACCGGGGCAGCCACAGCCGCGGTGTCGTCCGACTCGGTGTCGTCGTCGGCGTCTTCCTGGAGCTCCACGAGATCCAGGTCCACGTCCGCCGGGGCCTCGTCGTCGCCGTCCGCCGGAACCGGCGGCAACGCGCGCGTGGCGGGTTCCGCGGCCTCTATCTCCAGCAGGCGGCGGCCCTCCAGGGCGCTGGCGCGCTCGGTCTCCGCCGTGGCGTACCGGCGCAGCAGTGCCGCGTGTTCGTTGCGCAGGCCCGCGAGCTCGGTGCGCTTGGTGCGCAACTTGTGCTCCAGCTTGACGCGCAGTTCGCGCGACTCGTCGAGGTCGGACTCGAGTTCGGCGAGCCGCTCCTCGTAGCGCCACTCGTCGCTCGTACGCGCGCGTACCAGGTCAGCGACCTGTTTGCCCGCCTGAGTGTCCCAACGGCGCATGACGGCCGCCCCGACGAGCGCGGTCGCGGCGGCGACCGCGGCGACTATGCGCAGCGCGGCGGCCTGAGAGAAGACCCACGGCCCGAAGGCGCAGACGAGCGACACGCCTGCGATCGCCGAGGGAGGCAACAGCCGGTGCAACGGCGGGGAATGGCGGTGACGTCCACGTGGCATGGCCAGAAACTTACCGCGCGTAGGCGAATCGTGGTGCCCCGCCCGGTAAAAACACAGCCACCCCTCATCCCCCACCTCGGTTCAGCAGTCGCTTTCAGCCGTTGCCGAGCCGTCCGCTCAACCACTCCAGGGTCGCCGGGATCTCCCGTCGCCAGGTGTTGAAGTTGTGGCCGCCGCTGTCCAGGATGATCGACGCGATACGGGTGGAGTTGTTGGCCCTCACCTTGTCGATGAATTTCAGGGTGTCCTTGTAGTTGTGCTCCCCGGCCTTGCTGCTGGTGACGAGCAGTGAGGTGTCGGGCGCGGGCCGGTGCTTGAGGTACCACCACAGGTTCGCCTCGTTCCGCAGCGTCTCGTCGCCCTGGAAGAGGTCACCTGTGGTGGGGTCGACGGGCGCCTTGTAGTACGGCGAGAGGCCGGCGCCCGCCGCGTACACCCCGGGGTGGTGCATCGCGAGCTTCAGAGCGCAGTAACCGCCCGTGGAATCACCGACGATGCCCCAGCTCCCGGGTTTTTTGCCCACCCTGTAGTGGGCCGTCACGGCATCCGGGAGGTCCTTGGCGAAGAAGGACTCGGTGCGCGGTCCGCCCGGGACGTCCACGCACTCCGTGTCGCGCGGCGGCGCCACCGTGGGCCGCAGCATCACCAGGATCATCGGCCGCATCCTGCCGTCCTTGGCCAGTTGCAGTGCCGTGCGCGGGTAGTTGAGCTTGTCGACGAGCGCCTGGGCGGTGCCCGGGTAGCCCGTGAGGACGACCGTCGCCGGGAACGTGCGGGTGCGGTACCGCGGCTGGAAGTACTCCGGCGGCAGATAGACGTAGGCGGGGGTGGCGATGTGGGTCGTACGGCCCACTATGTCGACCCGCTGCACCTGGCCCACGCTGCTCGGCAGGGAGGCGCCGCCCGGGGCGTCCACGCGCCGGGTGCCGACCACGTGGAGCGGGCCGCCGGCGCCCCGGAGCGCCGTGTGGTCGACGACCACTCCCTGGTCGGTCTCCCTGCCGAACAGGTCGGACCAGCTGGCGTAGAACCCGAAGGCCTGGTTGGCGCCGAGGCCCACCGAGACGAAGAGCACCAACTGCGTTGCCAGGAGCAGGCCCACGCGTCCGCTGACGGCCTGCCAGTTCCGCCGGGCCAGCCGCGGCCACAGCCAAACCGTGCCGACGAACAGCAGCACGGCGCACACGAACGCCAGTGCCAACACCTTGTTGCTCGTGAGTCCCATGAGCTGTCCCCGCCTGCGCTTTCCGCCCTGGCGGCACACAACCTTCGCGCGCCTTTGCCCCGGGCTTTCCACTGCCTTTGAACCGGCTTTCCGGTGAGGAAGGAACCTCCTTCCCCTAGACACCGTCCTAGAGGGCGCAATGTCGCCGGATGCCCGAATCGGGCCCGGGTCCAAGGTCTCTCGCAGAACTACGGGATGCGATGTCTGTCAGGATAGATGGGGAATTGTCGGGTGGGGTTCCGAGCCGGTCAGGCCGGGTCCGGCGCATAGTCCGAGGTCCGCGCCCCGAGGTCGTTCCCACGCTCGTCGCCAGGGCCTGCGCCCTCGTCGGCCTGCTGGACATCGCCGCGGGGGTGTTCCCGCGTTTCCGGCACAGCCGTATGCACACCATGGCGGAGGTGCTGCCGGGCGCGCTCGGCCCCTTCGCCGCCGCGCTCTCGCTCAGCGCCGGTGTGCTGTTGCTGCTCCTCGCGCACGGGCTCAGGCGGCGCAAGCGCCGGGCCTGGCGGGCCGCGGTGGCGCTGCTGCCGGCGGGCGCGGTGGCGCAGTTCGCGTACCGGCACTCGGTCATAGGAGTCGTCATCTCGGCCGCGCTGCTCGCACCGCTGCTGATGCACCGCGACGAGTTCCGCGCACTGCCCGACCCGCGCAGCCGGTGGCGCGCGCTCGCCAACTTCGTGCTCATGGGCGCCGGTTCGCTCGTCCTGGGACTGGTCATCGTCAGCGTCCACTCCAAGCGCATGGTCGGCGACCCGAGCCTGGCCGACCGGATCAGCCATGTCCTGTACGGCCTGTTCGGCTTCGAGGGCCCGGTCGACTACGAAGGCAGCACCTCCTGGACGGTCGCCTTCTCCCTAGGCGCCCTGGGGCTGCTCACCGCCGTGACGACGATCTACCTCGCCTTCCGGCCCGAACACCCGGCCGCGCGGCTCACCCCGGAGGACGAGACGCAGCTGCGCGCCCTCCTGGAGAAGCACGGCCGCCGCGACTCGCTCGGCCACTTCGCGCTGCGCCGCGACAAGGCCGTCGTCTTCTCGCCCAGCGGCAAGGCGGCGGTCACGTACCGCGTCGTGTCCGGGGTGATGCTCGCCAGTGGTGACCCCATCGGGGACGTGGAGGCCTGGCCGGGCGCCATCGAGCGGTTCATGGACGAGGCGAAGGCCCACTCCTGGACGCCGGCCGTCATGGGGTGCTCCGAGACCGGCGGCGAGGTGTGGACCCGCGAGACCGGCCTCGACGCGCTCGAACTCGGCGACGAGGCGGTGGTCGACGTGGCGGATTTCTCGCTCGCCGGGCGCGCGATGCGCAACGTACGCCAAATGGTGAAGCGCATCGAGCGGGCCGGCTACGAAACCCGGGTACGGCGTGTACGTGACGTCAGTGAAGGCGAGCTGGAGCGGATCCGGCTCGCCTCGGAGGCCTGGCGGGGCACCGACACGGAGCGCGGCTTCTCCATGGCACTCGGCCGCATCGGCGACCCCGAGGACGGCGACTGCTTCATCGCGACCGCCCACAAGGCCGACGAACAGCCGGGCGAGTACGGCGACCTGAAGGCGATCCTGCACTTCGTGCCCTGGGGCACCGACGGCATGTCCCTGGACCTGATGCGCCGCGACCGCGCGGCCGACCCGGGGATGAACGAACTGCTGATCGTCGCCTCCCTCCAGGCGGCACCGAAGCTCGGCATCACGCGCGTGTCGCTCAACTTCGCGATGTTCCGCGCGGCCCTCGCGCGCGGCGAGAAGATCGGCGCGGGCCCGGTGCTGCGCGCCTGGCGCGGGCTGCTGGTCTTCCTGTCGCGCTGGTTCCAGATCGAGTCCCTGTACAAGTTCAACGCCAAGTTCCAGCCCCGCTGGGAGCCGCGCTTCGTCGTCTACCGCGCCTCCGGCGACCTCCCCCGCATCGGCTTCGCCGCGATGCAGGCAGAGGGCTTCGTCAACCTCGCCCTCCCCCTGCCCCGCTTCCTCCGCCGCCGTACGGCCGTGGCTCCGGCCTGCGCCCACGGACTCGCGGAACGGGATGTGCGAGCCGCTTGACCGACGGGCCGGTCCGGGCGAGCCCCCCGCCTCCGGGCGGGCGGCGGCGCCCGGACCGGCCCTCTCGCATCCGGCCCGCAGGACCGTCCCCCCTCCCCCAAGGCCTACGCTGAACGTATGAGCAAGCAGAGCGGGCGCGGGCGCGTCGCGGGCCTTCCGGAATGGGACCGGTGCGCGGTCATGGGGGTCGTGAACGTCACCCCTGATTCCTTCTCCGACGGCGGCCGCTTCTTCGACACCACGGCCGCCGTCAAGCGCGGCCTCGGACTGGTCACCGAGGGCGCCGACCTCGTGGACGTCGGCGGCGAGTCCACCCGCCCCGGCGCCACCCGCGTCGACGAGGCGGAAGAACTCAAACGCGTCATCCCCGTAGTGCGCGGTCTCGCCTCCGAGGGCGTCACCGTCTCCGTCGACACCATGCGCGCCTCCGTCGCCGAACAGGCCCTCACCGCCGGCGCCGTCCTGGTCAACGACGTCAGCGGCGGCCTCGCCGACCCCGCGATGATCCCGGTCGTCGCCGCCTCGGGCGCCCCCTTCGTCGTCATGCACTGGCGCGGCTTCCTGGAGGGCGGCAACGTCAGGGGCGTCTACGACGACGTCGTCACCGAAGTCGTCGACGAGCTGCACGCACGCGTGGAGGCCGTTCTCGCCGGAGGCGTCGCCCCCGACCGCGTCGTCGTCGACCCTGGCCTGGGCTTCTCCAAGGACGCCGAACACGACCTCGTCCTCCTCGCCCACCTCGACCGGCTGACCGGCCTCGGCCATCCCCTGCTCGTCGCCGCCTCCCGCAAGCGGTTCCTCGGCCATGTCCTCGCCGGCCCCGAGGGAGCGCCCCCGCCCGCGCGCGAGCGCGACGCCGCCACCGCCGCCGTCTCCGCGCTCGCGGCGCACGCCGGCGCGTGGGCCGTGCGCGTCCACGAGGTGCACGCCACCGCGGACGCCGTGCGCGTCGCACGCGCCGTCGAGGGAGCGCGCGCCATCGGCGCCCGCGCGGCCTCGCACACCAGCTCCGAGGGAGCCCGGTGAGCGCCCCCCACACCGATGTCGAGCAGGTCGAACTCGCCAACACCGCGTTCTACGAGACCCTGGAACGCGGCGACTTCGACGAGCTGTCCGCGCTCTGGCTCACCCCGGCCGACCTGGGCGTCGACGAGGAGTACCACGACCCCGCGGACACCGGCGTGATCTCCTGCGTGCACCCGGGCTGGCCGGTGCTCACCGGACGCGGCGAGGTCCTGCGGTCGTACGCGCTGATCATGGCGAACACCGACTACATCCAGTTCTTCCTGACCGACGTGCACGTCTCGGTGACCGGCGACACCGCCCTGGTCACCTGCACGGAGAACATCCTCAGCGGCGGCCCGGCCCCCGACGACAGCGACGAACTCGGCCCGCTCGTCGGCCAGCTCGTGGTCGCCACGAACGTGTTCCGGCGCACCCCCGAGGGCTGGAAACTCTGGTCGCACCACGGGTCCCCGGTCCTGGCCGAAAACGACGAGGACGAAGGCGACGAGTCACCCTCCTGAGCGGGTAGGCGGCTCCAGAGGAGGGCCGGGACCCATCAGGACCAAGAAGTGGTTGGAATCACGAACCGGCGGGTAGGGGCGGCTACCGACCCATGAGCCGCCGGGTTCCCCGGGGGAAACGGTCGGCGAAACCTGCGGGCCCGGACGGCGCCCACGCGCTCGCGGCCCGGCACTGTCAGTGCCCGCAGGTAGATTCGTTCGAGGCCGGTGTACCGCCCGCACCCGGTACGGGCCGGCCACCACCGACGATTGCAGGAGTGATTCGCGTGGATCGTGTCGCGCTGAGCGGCCTCAAGGCCCGCGGGTACCACGGCGTGTTCCCGAAGGAGCGCGAGGAGGGCCAGACCTTCATCGTGGACCTGGTCCTGGGCCTGGACACCCGGCCGGCCGCCGCCGACGACGACCTGACGAAGACCGTGCACTACGGCATCGTGGCGGAGGAGGTCGTGGCCGTCGTCCAGGGCGAGCCCGTCAACCTCATCGAGACCCTCGCCGAGCGCATCGCGCAGACCTGCCTGAAGCACGAAGGGGTCGAGGAGGTCGAGGTCCGCGTCCACAAACCGGACGCCCCGATCACCGTCCCCTTCGACGACGTGACCGTCACCATCATCCGGAGCCGAGTATGACCTTCTCGTTCACCGAGGGTCACAGCGACCCGACCGTCCAGCCGGTACCCGCCTCCGTAGTACGCCAGGTGGACGCCGCCGATACCACGCTCAGCAACCCGAAGCGCGCCGTCATCTCCATCGGCGCCAACCTCGGCAACCGCCTGGAGACCCTCCAGGGCGCCATCGACGCCCTGGAGGACACCCCCGGCGTCCGCATCAAAGCCGTGTCCCCGGTCTACGAGACGGAACCCTGGGGCGTCGAGCCCGGCAGCCAGCCCTCGTACTTCAACGCGGTGGTCGTCCTCAAGACCACCCTGCCCCCGTCCTCCCTGCTGGAGCGGGCGCACGCCGTCGAAGAGGCTTTCCACCGGGTCCGCGAGGAACGCTGGGGCGCGCGCACGCTCGACGTCGACATCGTCGCGTACGCCGACGTGGTCTCCGACGACCCCGTGCTGACGCTCCCCCACCCGCGCGCCCACGAACGGGCCTTCGTGCTCGCCCCCTGGCACGATGTGGAACCCGAGGCGCAGTTGCCCGGCCGCGGCCCCCTCGCCGTCCTCCTGGACGACATCACCCGTGACGGTGTCGCGCCCCGCAAGGACCTGGAACTCCGGCTGCCCGAGTAGTCGTTAAGGTCGAGACGACCACAACGCCCGGACAGGGCACGGGGAGCTGAAGGGACACCGTGAGAGAGCTGCGGATCAGGGTGCTGGCCGGCGTGTTCGTCGTCGCCGGAGTGCTGTCCTGGGCGGGTGCGCGACTGTGGAGCGCGGTGGGGACCCTGCCGAGCGTCCCGCTGGCCGCGCCCATCGTCCTCGCCGTGATCGCCGTCGTCCTGCTGGCCACGGCGCTCTCCCTGCGCGCCCGCCTCAAGGCACAGCGCGAGCGCCGCCCCGGCGCCAAGGGAGTCGACCCCCTGATGGCCGCCCGCGCGGTCGTCTTCGGCCAGGCCAGCGCCCTGGTCGCCGCCCTGGTCTCCGGCATGTACGGCGGCACGGGCGCCTACCTCCTGGAGTCCCTGGACATCCCGGCCCGCCGCGACCAGGCCATCTACGCCGGCTTCTCGGTCCTGGCGGGCATCGCGGTAATTGCGGCGGCGATCTTCCTGGAGCGGGTGTGCAAGCTCCCGGAGGACGACGACAACAACGCGGCGGGGGCTACGCCGGTCACCTGAGCGCCACGGTCACTTGAGCGCCCCAAAGGGGCGCGGGGAACTACGCGGCCAGCCACAACAAAGCGGCACCCGACAGACGACCCTGTCAAAGCACGCTCCACCCAGCGGAGCGCTACCGCGCCATGATCAGACTCATCGCCTCATTACGCGTAGCCGGGTCCCGCAACTGCCCCCGCACCGCCGACGTGATGGTCTTGGCGCCAGGTTTCCGCACACCCCGCATCGACATGCACATGTGCTCGCACTCGACGACGACGATGACGCCCCGCGGCTCCAAAATCTTCATCAGGGAGTCGGCGATCTGCGTGGTGAGTCGTTCCTGCACCTGCGGCCGCCGGGCGTACACATCCACCAGCCGGGCCAGCTTCGACAGCCCCGTGATCTTGCCGTCGCTGGACGGGATGTACCCGACATGGGCGACCCCGACGAACGGCACCAGATGGTGCTCACAGCTGCTCAGGACCTCGATGTCCTTCACGAGCACCATCTCGTCGTGCCCCAGGTCGAACGTCGTCGTCAGCACATCCTCGGGCTTCTGCCACAACCCCGCGAATATCTCCTTGTACGCTCGCGCCACCCGCCCCGGCGTCTCCCGCAGCCCCTCCCGGTCCGGGTCCTCGCCGACCGCGATCAGCAGTTCTCGTACGGCGTTCTCGGCGCGCTTCTCGTCGAAGACGCCGATCACTCCGTCGCCGTCCAGCGTCACGGGGTCGGTCATGTCGTGCCTCGTTCCTGTGCGGGTCACGCGTGTGCGGGACACACGCCTCAGCTGCGGGCAAAACGAAAATGCCGCGTCCCCCAGGCTAAGACCAGGGGGACGCGGCATCCATTTCGGGCCGTGTGAGGCTCGCGTCAGTTCTCGGGGCGCTCCTCCGGGGCCTTCTCCAGCGTGGGAGAGGACTCGGCGGTCGCACCGGCGGTGATCGCGGGACCCGCGCCGTTCGACCCGTTCGTCAGTGACAGCTCCTTGGGGGAGAGCACCGGCGGGCGGGTGGACGGCGTACGGCGGGAGGAGCCGGTCCACGAGGGGCGGGCCGGGCGCTTCACGATGGGAGCGAAGACCTCGGCGATCTGCTCCTTGTTCAGCGTCTCCTTCTCCAGCAGCTGGAGCACGAGCGCGTCGAGCACGTCACGGTTCTCGACCAGGATTTCCCAGGCCTCGTTGTGCGCGTTCTCGATGAGCTTCTTGACCTCTTCGTCGACGAGCGCGGCAACCTCTTCCGAGTAGTCGCGCGGGTGCGACATCTCCCGGCCCAGGAAGGGCTCGGTGTTGTCGCCGCCGAACTTGATCGCGCCGAGGCGCTCGGTCATGCCGTACTGCGTGACCATCGCGCGGGCCGTGGCGGTGGCCTTCTCGATGTCGTTCGCGGCGCCCGTGGTCGGGTCGTGGAAGACGAGTTCCTCGGCCGCACGGCCGCCCAGCATGTAGGCCAGCTGGTCCAGCATCTCGTTGCGCGTGGTCGAGTACTTGTCCTCTTCGGGCAGGACCATCGTGTAGCCCAGAGCACGGCCTCGGGAGAGGATCGTGATCTTGTGGACCGGGTCGGAGTTCGGGGAAGCCGCCGCGACCAGGGCGTGTCCGCCCTCGTGGTACGCGGTGATCTTCTTCTCCTTGTCCGACATGATCCGGGTCCGCTTCTGCGGGCCCGCGACCACACGGTCGATCGCCTCGTCCAGCATGGAGTTGTCGATCAGCTTGCGGTTGCCGCGGGCGGTGAGCAGGGCGGCCTCGTTGAGGACGTTGCTCAGGTCCGCGCCGGTGAAGCCCGGCGTACGGCGCGCGACGGCCGACAGATCGACATCCGGTGCGACCGGCTTGCCCTTCTGGTGGACCTTGAGGATCTCCAGACGGCCCTGCATGTCCGGGCGGTCGACCGCGATCTGGCGGTCGAAGCGGCCGGGGCGCAGGAGGGCCGGGTCGAGGATGTCGGGCCGGTTCGTCGCGGCGATGAGGATCACGCCGCCCTTGACGTCGAAGCCGTCCATCTCGACGAGCAGCTGGTTCAGCGTCTGCTCGCGCTCGTCGTGACCGCCGCCGAGGCCGGCGCCGCGATGACGGCCGACCGCGTCGATCTCGTCGACGAAGACGATCGCCGGGGCGTTCGCCTTGGCCTGCTCGAACAGGTCACGGACTCGGGAGGCACCGACACCGACGAACATCTCGACGAAGTCGGAACCGGAGATCGAGTAGAAGGGCACCCCGGCCTCGCCGGCGACGGCGCGGGCCAGCAGGGTCTTGCCGGTGCCGGGGGGGCCGTACAGGAGTACGCCCTTGGGGATCTTGGCGCCGACGGCCTGGAACTTCGCCGGCTCCTGGAGGAACTCCTTGATCTCGTGCAGTTCCTCGACGGCCTCGTCGGAGCCCGCGACGTCCGCGAACGTCGTCTTCGGAGTGTCCTTGGTGATGAGCTTGGCCTTGGACTTCCCGAAGTTCATGACTCGGGAGCCGCCGCCCTGCATCTGGTTCATCAGGAACAGGAAGACGACCACGATGAGGACGAAGGGGAGCAGGGACAGCAGAATCCCGACGAAAGCGTTCTGCTTCGTCGGCGAGACCGTGTAGCCGTCCGGAATCTGCTTGTCCTGGTACTTGGTCTGCAGCGTGGCCGCGAGGTCCACGCCCTGGTCGCCGATGTAGCTCGCCTGGATCTTGGAGCTGCCATCGACCTTGGAGCCGCTCTTGAGCGTGACCTTGATGGTCTGCTCGTCACCGGTGGTGATCTTGGCCGACTCGACCTTGTTGTCGTTGATCGCCTGGACGACCTGGCCGGTGTCCACCGTCTTGTAGCCGCCGGACGAGCCGACGACCTGCATCAACACGACCACGGCAAGGACGGCCAGCACGATCCACATGACCGGCCCACGGAAGTATCGCTTCACGTCCATCCATACGGAGCGAATCCGCTCCGTCCCTCCTGCCATAGTGAGTTTGATAAAGACAGTTCTTCTGACCGTACCCCAGCAATGTTGCCCGAAGTCGCACGGGACAACTGGGAGACGTGTCTGCATGCTCCAACGGCGCGAAACCCGCTGGGGTTCCCGATCGTCTTACAGGGCTTGGGCCGAGTGGCCCTAGCCGCCGTAGACGTGCGGCGCGAGCGTACCGACGAACGGGAGGTTGCGGTACTTCTCGGCGTAGTCGAGGCCGTAGCCGACGACGAACTCGTTCGGGATGTCGAAGCCGACCCACTCCACGTCGATGGCGACCTTGGCCGCCTCCGGCTTGCGCAGGAGGGTGCAGATCTTCAACGAATCGGGCTCGCGGGAGCCCAGGTTGGAGATCAGCCAGGACAGCGTCAGACCGGAGTCGATGATGTCCTCGACGATGAGGACGTGCTTGCCCTTGATGTCGGTGTCGAGGTCCTTGAGGATCCGCACGACACCGGAGGACTGGGTGCCCGCGCCGTACGACGACACGGCCATCCAGTCCATGGTGACGGGGGTGGACAGTGCCCGGGCGAGGTCCGCCATGACCATCACCGCGCCCTTGAGGACGCCGACGAGCAGCAGGTCCTTGCCCGCGTACTCCGCGTCGATCTTCGCGGCGAGCTCCACGAGCTTCGCGTCGATCTCTTCCTTGGTGATGAGCACCGACTGGAGGTCGTCACCCATGTCTTTCGCGTCCACCCGCATCACTTTCGGTCGTCCAACCGGCTACTACCTGGCCCCGCCCCCGGAGGTCCGGAGGGGGTGTCGATTCAGCCTTGCCGAATCACCAGTCTGCCACCCTGGCGCTGGGCGACGACCTTGCCCGGGAGATTGATGGCTCCCTGGCCGCGCCAGCCGGTGATCAGGCGGTCGACTTCCTCGATGTGCCGGGCGAACAGCGAACCGGCCGGGGCGCCCGCCTGGATGGCCGCGCGGCGCAGGATGCGGCGGCGTACGGCGGGCGGCAGAGCGTAGAGCTTGGCGCACTCCAGGAGGCCGGTGGCGTCCCGCACGGAAGCCTCGGCCTGGCTGGCCCAGGTATCGAGGGCGTCGGCGTCGTCCCGGGAGAGCTGCGCCGTACGGGCAAGCGCTTCTACGACCCCTTTGCCGAGGGCCTTCTCCAGGGCGGGCAGGCCTTCGTGGCGCAGCCGGGAGCGGGTGTAGGCGGGGTCGGCGTTGTGCGGGTCGTCCCAGACGGGCAGCGACTGGACCATGCAGGCCTTGCGGGCGGTCTGCCGGTCGAGCTGGAGGAAGGGGCGGCGGTAACGGCCGTCGGCCCCCGAGACCGCGGCCATTCCGGACAGGGAGCGGATGCCGGAGCCGCGGGCGAGGCCCAGCAGGACGGTTTCCGCCTGGTCGTCGCGGGTGTGGCCGAGCAGGACGGCGGCGGCGCCGTGCCGGGCGGCGCAGGCGTCGAGGGCGGCGTAGCGGGCGTCCCGGGCGGCTGCCTCGGGGCCGCCCTCGCGGCCCACGGTCACGGCGGTGGCCTCGACGGGGTCCAGGCCCAGTTCGCGCAGGCGCAGGACGACCTCGTCGGCGCGCAGGTCGGAGCCGGCCTGGAGGCCGTGGTCGACGGTGATGCCGCCGGCCCGGATGTCGAGTTTGGGTGCTTCGAAGGCGAGGGCGGAGGCGAGCGCCATGGAGTCGGCGCCGCCGGAGCACGCCACGAGCACGAGCGGCGAGGGCGGGCGCTCGTGCGGGGTGCGCCGGGAGGCGCCGACGGTCTGCAGGGCCTCGTGGTCGGTGAGGATGTCGTGGAGGACGCGGCGGACCGCCAGGCGTATCGCCGCGACCGCAGGATGGGGACCCATGTCCGGTTCCCTTCATGAAGTTTTCGGGGGGTTGGCCCGAGATTCGGTCACTCAGAGTGTGTAGATGGTGACAGAACCGGGGCGTTCCCCGAGCATCGCACGCCCACCCATCGCTCACGGTCCCTCGGACGGGTGATTGCGGGGGCGTTCGCCTGCCGTCGGCCGAATCCGTTTCACCACATCCGCGACCGGTTCACGACTCGGCCTTGCGGTGCACCCGCGCGACCCAGTCCGCCGGTTTGGCGATCTCCGTCTTCGTCGGCAACGTGTTCGGGGAGGTCCACACACGGTTGAAGCCGTCCATGCCCACCTGTTCGACGACCGCGCGTACGAATCGCTCGCCGTCCCGGTACTGCCTCAGCTTGGCGTCCAGGCCCAGCAGCTTGCGCAGCGCCGAGTCCAGCCGGGAGGCGCCCTTGGCGCGGCGCTGCTGGAACTTCTCGCGGATCTCCGCGACGCTCGGCACCACGTCCGGGCCGACGCCGTCCATCACGAAGTCGGCGTGCCCCTCCAGGAGGGACATCACGGCGGTGAGCCGGCCGAGGATCTCCCGCTGCGCGGGCGTCTGCACGATCTCCACCAGGGACCGGCCCTCGTCGTCCTCCTCGCCCTCGGGCCGGCCGCCGGCCAGCGACTGGGCGGCCTCCCGGATGCGCTCCAGGACGGTCATGGGGTCGACTTCGGTCTCCCCCAAGAACGACTGGATTTCACCCTCCAGGTGGTCACGCAGCCAGGGCACGGTCGTGAACTGCGTGCGGTGCGTCTCCTCGTGCAGGCACACCCACAGACGGAAGTCGTGGGGCTGTACGTCGAGTTCGCGCTCCACGTGCACGATGTTCGGCGCGACCAGCAGCAGCCGCCCGCCTTTCGCCCCCGCCGGCAGCTCGCGGGACGCCGGGGCGAACGTCTCGTACTGGCCGAGCACGCGCGAGGACAGGAACGACAGCAGCATGCCCAGCTCGACGCCGGTCACCTTGCCGCCGACCGCACCGAAGACCGCGCCGCCCGGGGTGTTGCCCCGCCGCTCCTGCATCTTGTCGAGCAGCGGCTTGAGGACCTCCCGGAACCCGGCGACGTTCGCCCGCACCCAGCCGGGGCGGTCGACGACCAGGATCGGGGTGTCGTGGATGCCGTCCGTGCCCATCCGGGTGAATCCCCGGACGTGTTGCTCCGAAGCCTTCGCATGCCGGCGCAGCTCCGCGACGACGGCCCGGGCCTCGTCACGGCTCACCTCGGGGCCCGGCCGCACAAGTCGGGTCGCGGTCGCCACCGCGAGATTCCAGTCGACCATCTCGGCACCACCGATGCTCGTCATGCGCCAACCGTACGTGAGCGCTGCCGCTGGGGGCAGGCCGCGAGCGTTGGGAAGGGTGCTGTCGGGTCCAGGGCACCCGGTGTCGGTGGCTGTGCCCACCAGTTCCGCCTTGCGGAAAGCCTGCCCACAGCGGTTACGAACTACAGCCGCAGGCCGCCAGTGCCGTCGCCGTGTGGTCCAGCGCCGCCTGGGCCTCCAGTGTGTTCGTCGTGTTCGACGTCAGGAAGGCGAAGGCCAGGAGTTGGCCGTCCTTGTCCACGACCGTGCCCGCGAGTGTGTTGACGCCGGTGAGGGTGCCGGTCTTGGCGCGTACGACGCCTGCCGCGCCCGTGGCGTCGGTGTAGCGGGTCGTCAGGGTGCCGGTGAAGGCGGCGATGGGGAGGCCGGTGAGGACCGGGCGGAGTTCGGGGTGGGCCGGGTCGCCGGCCTTGACGAGGAAGGCGGTCAGGAGGTCGGCGGTGAGGCGGTCGTCGCGGTTGAGGCCGCTGCCGTCGTTGAACACCGCGCCTTTGACCGGGAGTTGAAGCTTCTTCAGCTGGGCGGCGATGGCGGCAGCACCCCCGTCGAAGTCGGCCCGCTTGCCCGTCGCGACCGCGGTCTGGCGGGCCAGGGCCTCCGCGATGTCGTTGTCGCTGTTGGTCAGCATCCGCTCGACGATGTCGGACAGCGGCGGTGAGGAGACCGTGGCGAGGGTGTCCGCGCGGCCGGTCGCTTTCGAGGGGCCCGGGGACGTCGTCCTGACGCCGTGCTCCTGGAGGAAGCCCGCGAACTTCTCGGCCGCGTCGGCCGCCGGGTCCGTCACTCGCCGCACCGGACCGCTGGACGAGTCGTCGGTACGGCCCTCGTCGGCCATCAGGGCGCTGACCGGGGCGAGGTTGTCGTTGACCCCGATCGGGTGGAGTTCGGAACCGGCGTACAGCGTCGTGTCGTACGACAGCGTCACCTCGTGCACGCCGCGCTTCTTCAGGGCGGCGGCCGTGCTGTCGGCGAGAGTCCGCAGGCTCGCCCAGCCCTCGGCGTCCTTGTGGGCGGTCAGGGTGGGGTCACCGCCGCCGACCAGGACGAGTTCACTGGTGTCGGGCTCCAGCGCGGTGCGGGTGGTGAAGCGGTGGTCGGCGCCCATCGCGGAGAGCGCGGCCACGGCGGTGGCGATCTTCGTGGTCGAGGCCGGGGTCAGCGCGTCGTCGGCGCCCACTCCGTAGAGGCGCTTTCCGGTCGACACGTCGACCACGGCGGCCGTGTGGCGGGTGCCGAGCGCCGCGTTGTCCAGGAGGGGGTTGAGGACGTCCGCGAGGGCTGTGCCGGTCGGCGCGGACTTCACCGTGTTCGCGGAACCGCCGAGGGCAACCAGGACGGATGCGGCGCTGGGCGCGGGTCGGGGTGCCTTGGCGGACGTATCGGAATTACGGCCGTGATCTACGCCACCTGAACGTTCCTGTGCGACTGCGTGGTCCCGCTCGGCCGTACGCTGACCGGAGGAGTCCCAGGGACCGGCGGCGGTCACCACGACGGCGGCCAGCGCCATCCCTGCGGTGGTGGCGACGGCGGTGAACCGCCAGGTTCTGTCGGGCCGCGGCAACTTCGCGACCCGCGGTGACACGGCGTCAGTGAGCCGCGTCACCCGGGGTCTCACAGCTTGGGTGATCCGCGCGACCCGGGGTTTCACGGCCTGGTTGATCCGTGCAGCCTGGGGTTTCACAGCTTGCTTGACCCGCGTGACCTGCGGTTTCACGGATTGCGCGGCCCGCTCGAGACGGGGCCGGACGGCTCGCGCGACCCGCGCCACATGGGGTCTCGCGGCCCGCCAAGGCGTCAGCTCCGGCACGACCACCAGCCCCTTTCGCGATCACACACCTGCGTGAGGGACACTTAACCACCAGAACTATGTGCTGATCATGGAGGAGCCACCGGTGGAGTTCGACGTCACGATCGAGATCCCGAAGGGTTCGCGGAACAAGTACGAGGTGGACCACGAGACCGGTCGGATCCGCCTGGACCGTCGACTCTTCACCTCGACCAGTTACCCGGCCGACTACGGCTTCGTCGAGAACACTCTCGGCGAGGACGGCGACCCGCTGGACGCGCTGGTCATCCTGGAGGAGCCGACCTTCCCCGGCTGCCTCATCAAGTGCCGCGCGATCGGCATGTTCCGGATGACCGACGAGGCCGGCGGCGACGACAAACTGCTGTGCGTCCCGGCGTCCGACCCGCGTGTGGAGCACCTGCGTGACATCCACCACGTGTCGGAGTTCGACCGCCTGGAGATCCAGCACTTCTTCGAGGTCTACAAGGACCTGGAGCCCGGCAAGTCGGTCGAGGGTGCCAACTGGGTGGGCCGTACGGACGCCGAGGCGGAGATCGAGCGCTCGTACAAGCGGCTGAAGGAGCAGGGCGGCCACTGAGCCCCCTGTCCGCAAACGGGCCGCACGCGCACGCGTGCGGCCCGTTTGCATGTCTGTGCGCATACTGAGGATCACCCGGAGGCGTCGTACAGGGAGTGCTACGGAGTGACGGAAGCGGAGGACCGCAAACCGCAGTCGGACGAGGTCAGGAGCGCGTTCACGGCTCCCCAGGGCGTCGCGGCCGTTGACAGCGAGTCGTCTACGACGTCCGAGTTCGCCGTTCCGCGCGGGCTCGACGTGGCCGTGCCGGCCGCGGACGAGTCCGAGGGGTCGGCGTTCAGTCCGCCCAGCACCTACCGCGCCAGAGAGGCACCGCCCGCCTTCACCCCGCCCACCGGCATTCCCCTCGTCAGCCTCACCAAGGACGTGCCCTGGCAGGACCGGATGCGCACGATGCTGCGGATGCCGGTGACCGAGCGGCCCGCGCCGGAGCCGGTGCAGAAGCCGGACGACAGCGGCCCCGCCGTCCCGCGCGTGCTCGATCTGACGCTCCGCATCGGCGAGTTGCTGCTCGCGGGCGGGGAGGGCGCGGAGGACGTCGAGGCGGCGATGTTCGCGGTCTGCCGCTCCTACGGCCTCGACCGCTGCGAACCGACCGTCACCTTCACCCTGTTGTCGATCTCCTATCAGCCCTCCCTGGTCGACGATCCGGTGACCGCGTCGCGGACCGTACGGCGCCGGGGCACCGACTACACGCGGCTCGCGGCCGTGTTCCGGCTGGTCCAGGACCTCAGCGACCCGGAAACCGCGCTCTCCTTGGAGGACGCCTACCGGCGGCTCGCGGAGATGCGGCGCAACCGGCACCCGTACCCCGGGTGGGTCCTGACCTCCGCCAGCGGGCTGCTCGCCGGCGCCGCCTCCGTGCTCGTCGGCGGCGACATCGTCGTGTTCTTCGCCGCCGCGCTCGGCGCGATGCTCGGCGACCGGCTGGCGTGGCTGTGCGCGGGGCGCGGGCTGCCGGAGTTCTACCAGTTCACGGTCGCCGCGATGCCGCCCGCCGCGATAGGGGTCGCCCTCACGGTCGCCAACGTCGATGTGAAGGCCTCCGCGGTCATCACCGGCGGTCTCTTCGCTCTGCTCCCCGGGCGGGCGCTGGTGGCGGGCGTACAGGACGGGCTGACCGGCTTCTACATCACCGCGGCGGCCCGGCTCCTGGAGGTCATGTACTTCTTCGTCGGCATCGTGGCCGGCGTGCTGACCGTCCTGTACTTCGGCGTGAAGTTCGACGCCCAGCTCAACCCGGACGTGGCCCTGGGCAACTCCGAGCGGCCCCTGTGGCAGATCGGCGCGTCCGTCCTGCTGTCCCTGACCTTCGCCGTCCTGCTCCAGCAGGAACGATCCACCGTGCTGCTCGTGTCCCTCAACGGAGGTGTCGCCTGGTCGGTCTACGGCGCGATGCACTACGTCGCCGGGATCTCGCCGGTTGCCTCTACGGCCATTGCGGCGGGCCTGGTCGGGCTGTTCGGGCAGTTGCTGTCCCGGTACCGGTTCGCGTCGGCGCTGCCGTACACCACCGCGGCGATCGGGCCCCTGTTGCCAGGGTCGGCCACGTATTTCGGGTTGTTGGCGATCGCTCAGAACGAGGTCGACAAGGGGCTGGTTTCGTTGGCCACGGCGGCGTCGTTGGCCATGGCCATCGCGATCGGGGTGAACCTGGGGTCGGAGATCTCTCGGTTGTTCCTGCGGGTTCCGGGGGCTTCTGCGGGGGCGCGGCGGGCGGCTAAACGGACTCGGGGGTTCTGAGCGCCCAGTAGCGCGGGGGGCCTTGGCCGTCGGCGGGTGCGGGTTCGTTGTGGCTGGTCGCGCCCGCGCGGCGGAGCCGCAAATCGAACGGTCCCGCGTCCCTTGGGGTGCGTTGCAGCTAGCTCTGCGGATAGCCCTGGTTGTCGTACGGCGGGTACTGCTGGTTTCCGTACTGCTCGTTCCCGTACGGCTGCTGTTGGACGTACGGCTGTTGCTGCTGAGGCTGCGCGTAGTACTGGTCGTAGCCGTTGTTCTGGTCGTAGCCGTTGTTCTGCTGCTGGGGCTGCTGCTGAGGGGTGTCCACGCGGCGGAGCTGAGTGGTCGAGTCGTCCATGATGACCGGGAACGGCTGGGTCGCGGCCGGGTCGGCGGGCTGCTCGGCGGGGGTCCGGGGGGCCTTCTTGGCCTTGGAGCGGGCGCGGAGGAACTCGATGACGATCGGGATCACGGAGACGAAGACGATCAGGATGAGGATCGCTTCGATGTTCTTGTGGACGAAGTCGATGTTGCCGAGCCAGGAGCCGAGCAGGGTCACGCCCGCGCCCCACAGGACGCCGCCGATGATGTTGAAGGTGAGGAACGAGCGGTACTTCATGCCGCTGACGCCGGCGATGATCGGCGTGAACGTGCGCACGATGGGCACGAAGCGGGCCAGGACCAGGGACTTGGGGCCGTACTTCTCGAAGAACTCGTGCGCCTTGACCACGTTCTCCTGCTTGAAGAGGCGCGAGTCCGGGCGGCTGAAGAGCGAGGGGCCGACCTTCTTGCCGAAGACGTAGCCCGCCTGGTCGCCGAGGATCGCGGCGACGCAGATCAGCGCGACGGCCGCCCACAGCGGGAAGTCCAGGGTGCCCGCGGTGATCAGCAGGCCGCAGGTGAACAGCAGGGAGTCACCCGGCAGGAAGAACCCGATGAGCAGGCCGGACTCCGCGAAGACCACGAGCAGGAGGCCCCAGATCCCGAACCGGTCGAGCATGGTGTTCGGGTCGAGCCAGCTCGGGCCGAGGGCGAGCGTCATCACGGTTCCGGGCTCCTGAGGGGTGGAGGGAGGTGCCAGCGTCCAGGTACAGCCGCACAAAGCTATCAACGCGATGTGTCCGCCCCAGGTTCCACCGGTGTCTCCAGGATGCACTGTGCGCCGCATAGGACAAAGCTGTGAGCCATGGGTATCGACGAATACGGCGGCGGCCAGGGGCCGCAGGCCGATGTGCTGGTCGTCACGACGAACGACGTTCCCGGGTACCGGGTCGAGCAGGTGATCGGCGAGGTGTTCGGGCTGACCGTGCGCTCACGGCATCTCGGCAGCCAGATCGGCGCCGGTCTGAAGTCGATGGTCGGCGGTGAGCTGAAGGGGCTCACCAAGACCCTTGTGCAGACCCGCAACCAGGCCATGGAGAGGCTCATCGAGCAGGCACGCGCGCGTGGCGCCAACGGCGTCCTGGCGTTCCGCTTCGACGTGACCGAGGCGGCGGACGTGGGCACCGAGGTGTGCGCCTACGGGACGGCGGTGGTCCTGGCCCGGGTGTGACCCCGGGCCGGGTCCCTAGGAGGTGTGCCGGGACGCGTTCGCCAGGATCGCGTCCCGGAGGTGTTCGGCCAGACCCGGGGCCATCGAGTCGTAGAAGGCCTTGAAGCGCTCGTCGGAGACGTACATCCCGGCGAGGCAGACGTGCATCTCGTAGGAGCACTCGTAGAACCACCGGTCGATGTGGAGCCGGTGCTCCTCGGCCAGGTCCAGGGCCGCCCCGGCGGTGGGTGGTTGGCCGGCGGTCACCAGGGTGGCGTACCGCTCGCTCCAGGCGTCGACCTCGGCCTGGAGGCGTTTCCAGTCGGCCTTGGTGTAGCGGGCGGCCCGGCGCTGGGACTCGGCGTAGGCCTCGGTGCCGCCCCAGCGCTGTTCGGCCTCTTCGGCGTACTGCTCGGGGTCCTTGTCGCCGAAGACCTCGAAGCGTTCCTCGGGGGTGAGGTTGATGCCCATCGTGCGTGCCTCCATGGCGTGTTCCACGGCCTCGGCCATCTTCCGGAGCTTCTCGATCCGGGCGGTCAGCAGCTCGTGCTGCCGGCGCAGGTGTGCGCGCGGATCCGTCTCCGGGTCGTCGAGCAGGGCCGCGACCTCGTCGAGCGGGAAGCCGAGTTCCCGGTAGAACAGGATCTGCTGCAGCCGGTCGAGGTCCGCGTCGCCGTAGCGCCGGTGACCCGCGTGACTGCGCTCGCTGGGGACGAGCAGCCCGATGTCGTCGTAGTGGTGCAGCGTGCGCACGGTGACCCCGGCGAATCCGGCGACCTGTCCCACGGAGTAGGAGTCCTGTCCTACGGAGTGGCTCACTTCCGCTCCCTTCTGTTTCCGCGCTCCACGGTGAGGCCTCACGTCACGTGAGGTGCAAGCCCCGCAAGCCCCCACGTTCTCAAGATGGTCGACCTCAAGATGTTGGGTCCGTTTTGCCCGCTTATGGTGATCGCGTGGCCCAGGACAGCGCGCAACAGGCACCCGTTGCTCCTACGACCCCGGCGCGCACCCCGCTGCCGTTGATCGTCCCTGCCCTGGTCGTGGGCGTGCTCGCGAGTCTGCTCTTCCTCGGGGTGAGCGAGGCGGCGGAGCGGCTCCAGCACGTGCTGTGGAAGAACCTGCCCGACGCCCTGGGCATCGGGCGGTACTCGGTGCTGTGGATGCTGGTCATGCTGACCGCGACCGGCATCGCGGTCGGGCTGGTGGTCTGGAAGGTGCCCGGGCACGCCGGCCCCGATCCGGCCACCACCGGCCTGGAGGCCGTACCGCTGCCGCCCGCGGTGCTGCCGGGCCTGGTGCCGGCGACCGGGCTGATGCTCGTGGGCGGCCCGAGTCTGGGGCCGGAGAACCCGATCATCGCCGTGAACGTGGGGCTCGCACTGTGGGCGGGACGCAGGCTGGCGCCCCGGGTGCCGGGCGGGGTGTGGGGAGCGCTGGCCGAGTCGGCGCCGATTCGGCGCGCTGTTCGGGACGCCGGTCGCGGCGGCACTGCTCATCTCGGAGGCGCTGGCCGCGCGGCAGACGAAGGGAGCACTGTGGGACAACGTGTTCGCACCGCTGGCCGCAGCCGGGGCTGGCGCCATGACGACCACCCTGGTGGCCCATCCGACCTTCGACCTGCATCTGCCCGCGTTCGGCAGGCCCGGCTGGGGAGATCTGCTGGCGGCCTTGGTGCTGGCACCGCCGGCCGCACTGCTCGGAATGACCGCGGTCTACCTCTTCCCATCCGTCCACGGCGCCCTCTCACGGCTCCGGCACCCCACGCTGGCGCTTCCGGCCGGTGGACTGGTCCTGGGCCTTCTGGCGGCCGTGGGAGGCCATCTGACGCTCTTCAAGGGACTGGACGAGGTCGGCGAACTGGCCGCCGCCCCGGAGGGGTGGTCGGCGGGCCAGTTCGCGACGATGAGGGTGGTGAAGCTGGCCGCGCTGGTGGTCGCCGCGTCCTGCGGCTTCCGGGGCGGCCGGATCTTCCCGTCGGTGTTCATCGGCACCGCGTTCGGTCTGTTCGCCCACGCGGTCGTGCCCGCGGTGGATCCGGCACTCGCCGTCGCCGCAGGCGTGCTGGGCATGCTTCTCGCGATCACCCGGCAGGGCTGGGTGAGCCTGTTCACGGCCGCGATCCTGGTGGCCTCGCCGGCGATCCTCGCCCTGCTCTGCATCGCCTCGCTGCCGGCCTGGCTGCTGGTGACCGGTCGACCGCAGATGCAGTTGCGCCCGGACGGAACTCCGGTCCGCTGACACCCGTTGATCCTTTTGATTCTTTCCGCAGGAGGCACGCGCATGCCGTTGCACAAAGGTCCCGAGCAGCCCGAAGAGCGCCCGATGTCGGTGAACCCCTTCTACGGGGAGGCCAATCCGGTCGGCGGCATGACCGAGGCGCCGCCCAAGCACCGGCTCCCGGACGCACCGCTGCCGCCCATGACGGCGGCCCAGCTCGTGCACGACGAGCTGATGCTGGACGGCAACTCCCGCCTGAACCTGGCGACTTTCGTCACCACCTGGATGGAGCCGGAAGCCGGCGTCCTGATGGCGGAATGCCGGGACAAGAACATGATCGACAAGGACGAGTACCCACGCACCGCCGAGCTGGAGAAACGCTGCGTGGCGATGCTCGCCGACCTGTGGAACGCCCCGGACCCGTCGGCCGCCGTCGGCTGTTCCACGACCGGTTCCAGCGAGGCCTGCATGCTCGCCGGCATGGCCCTGAAGCGCCGCTGGATGCAGCGCAACAAGGACCGCTACCCGGCAGCCCGGCCGAATCTGGTGATGGGCGTCAACGTCCAGGTCTGCTGGGATAAGTTCTGCAACTTCTGGGAGGTAGAAGCACGCCAGGTCCCCATGGAGGGCGACCGCTTCCACCTCGACCCCCAGGCCGCCGCCGACCTGTGCGACGAGAACACGATCGGCGTCGTCGGCATCCTCGGCTCCACCTTCGACGGCTCCTACGAGCCGATCGCCGACCTGTGCGCCGCCCTCGACGCCCTCCAGGAGCGAACGGGTCTCGACATCCCAGTACACGTTGACGGCGCGTCCGGCGCCATGGTGGCCCCCTTCCTGGACGAGGACCTGGTCTGGGACTTCCGCCTCCCGCGCGTGGCCTCGATCAACACCTCGGGGCACAAGTACGGCCTGGTCTACCCGGGCGTCGGCTGGGCCCTGTGGCGCGACGCGGAGGCCCTCCCGGAGGAACTGGTCTTCCGCGTCAACTACTTGGGCGGCGACATGCCCACCTTCGCCCTCAACTTCTCCCGCCCCGGCGCCCAAGTAGTAGCCCAGTACTACACATTTCTACGACTCGGCCGCGAGGGCTACCGCGCGGTACAGCAATCCACCCGCAACGTGGCCCAAGGCCTGGCAGACCACATCGAAGCCCTGGACGACTTCAAACTCCTCACCCGGGGCGACGAGTTGCCGGTCTTCGCCTTCACCACCAACCCAACCATCAAGGCCTACGACGTCTTCGACGTCTCCAGCCGTCTCCGAGAACGCGGCTGGCTGGTCCCGGCCTACACCTTCCCGGCCAACCGCGAGGACCTCTCAGTCCTCCGCATCGTCTGCCGCAACGGCTTCTCCGCAGACCTGGCAGAGCTCTTCCTGGACGACCTGACGCAACTACTCCCCCAACTACGGAACCAGCCGTACCCCCTCACCCGCGACAAGGGAGCGGCAACGGGCTTCCACCACTGAGCCCGCCACCCGCGTACGGCGCGAAGGTGACGTGTCGGGGGTGTCCGCCCGCAGCGGTTGGCGCGTCAACACCGCCAGATTCTCGAGTGACCGATTCCGCGCCGTTCCGAGGACGGACACCCCCCGACGCGGCACCGACCCACACCGAACGGAAGGCGACTCACCGCCCAAGCCCCCGGAACCGCCGTACGGCAAGCGGAAAGAAAACAGCCAACAACGCAAGCGGCCAGACCACAGCAGCCCAGACATGCCCCGGTTCCCCACCGGGACCGCCGAAGAGATCACGTACGGCGGTCGCGGTCTGGGACATCGGATTCCACTGAACAACCGTGCCCAGCCAACCAGGCATAGCGGCAGGCGTGGCAAGCGCGTTGGACAGAAACCCGACCGGCCAGACCAAGATCTGCACGGCCTGCACCATCTCGGGCCGCCCCGCCACGAGCGCCAGCTGAATGCCGACCCACAACATGGCGAACCGAAAAAGCAACAGCAGCCCCACGGCGCCCAAAAAGCCCCCCGGGCCACCCTGCGGGCGCCACCCCAGCGCCAGCCCGACCCCGATCAGCACGACCAGCCCGATCGCCGACTGAAGCATGTCCGCGGCCGAACGCCCCACCAGGACCGCTCCGTCGGCCATCGGCATGGACCGGAAACGGTCGATCACCCCCTTGTTGAGGTCCTGGGTGACAGCAAGCATCGTGCCCTCCAGCCCGAAGGCCATGGTCAGCGCGAGCATCCCCGGGACCAGGTAGTCGACGTAGGCCCCCTCGACCGCCCGCCCACCGCCGACCAGATAGCCGAACATCAGCAGCAGCATCACCGGAAAAACGAGACTCACCACAACCTGCACAGGCTGCCGCGCCCAGTGGGCGAGTTCACGCCGCGTCATGGTCCAGGAATCCGTCAGGACATACGCGCTCACGCAGCCTCCTTCTCCGCTCCCGTGAGATGCAGGAACACCTCATCCAGCGTCGGCCGCCGCAGCGCCACGTCCTCGGCGTCTATCCCGGCCTCCTCCAGCGCCCGTACGACACCGGAGAGTGCCGTCATCCGGTCGGTGACCGGCGCGCTGAGCAGCCGACGGTCGACGTCGACGGAGACGCCCGCCTCGGGAACGAGCAACAGGGCGACGGCGGCGCCCAGTTGACCCGCGTCGCGCAGGACGACGTCGATACGGTCGCCGCCCGTGCGGGATTTCAGCTCGTCCGGGGAGCCGTCGGCGATGACCCGACCCTGGTCAACCACCGAGATGCGCCCGGCGAGCTGGTCGGCCTCCTCCAGGTACTGGGTGGTGAGCAGAACCGTCGTACCGCCCCCGACCAGGGAACGAACCGCCGACCACACCTCGGCCCGGCCGCGCGGATCGAGGCCGGTCGTCGGCTCGTCCAGAAACAGGATCTCCGGATCGGTGACGAGCGAGGCAGCGAGGTCCAGCCGGCGTCGCATGCCCCCGCTGTACGCGCGGACGGGCTTGCGGCCGGTGTCGCCGAGGTCGAACCGCTCCAGGAGTTCGTCGGCACGCACGCGCGCGTGGCGGGCACCGAGATGGTGCAGACGGCCAAACATCTCCAGGTTCTGCCGACCACCCAACTCCTCGTCCAGAGCAGCGTGTTGACCGAGCAGACCGATACGAAACCGAACCGCGCGCGCCTCGGTCAGGACGTCGTACCCGGCCACCTCCACCCGGCCGGAGTCGGGCCGCAGCAGGGTGGACAGAATGCGGACCAGTGTGGTCTTGCCCGCGCCGTTGGGCCCGAGCACGCCATGCACGGTGCCGCGAACGACCCGAAGGTCGAGCCCATCGAGCGCCTTCTTCACGTCCTTGGCCTTCTTACCCCCCTTACCCCCGTACGTCTTATGTGCGCCCTCAACGCTGATCGCCATCTCGGCCACGCGAGCACCCTCCACTAGTCAAGTTTGACTACCCACCCAAACGCCACGAAGGTAACGCCGCGGCCGGCCATTAGTCAAACTTGATTAGCGAGCATCCCCAGGATGCCGCTCCCCCGTCGCGTAAGGGTTCTCCTCGCCGTCCCGCAGGACACCGACGAACGGCGCACCCTCCCCCGCGAAGGTGTACGCCCCGCCTTCGATGCGGTCGATCAACCCCTGGGTCCAGGCGGCCTCCGCGTCGGCCGTGTGGATCCAGAGGTTCATGATCTCGCCGATGTGGCCCAGCTGTTCGGGGCCGTCCTCGGGGATGTAGTGCTCGGTGACCGAGGCCCGCCACTCGGCGATACCCCGGGTGCGCTCCTTCAGCAGCGCCACCGCCTCCGCCCTGGGCAGCTCGACGACGAAGCCGATGGCGGCGGACTTCACGTCCATCTGCTGGTCGTACGACGTCAGGGCCTCCCGCAGCAGCCGGAAGAACTCCTCGGTGCCCCAGTCGGTGATCTCGTACTCGGTGCGGGGCGGCCCCCCGGCCGTGGACGGCGCGATCTCGTGGGCGTGCAGAAGGCCCTGCTTGGCCAGCTGCTTGAGCGCGTGGTAGATCGAGCCGGGCTTGGCGTTGGACCACTCGTGGGCGCCCCAGTACTCGAGGTCGTTGCGCACCTGGTAGCCGTGGGCCCGCCCGTGCTGACGCACGGCGCCGAGCACGAGGAGACGGATCGCTGACATGGGGCCAGCGTAGGACCCGGCAGGTCAGCCCCAGCTCGTGCCCTGCTCCTTGGCGACCAGCTCGAACGCGGTGGCGCCGTCGAGGGACTCGCGGATGATGTCGGCGTGGCCGGCGTGCCGGGCGGTCTCACGGATCAGGTGCAGACAGAGCCAGCGCACGGAGACGCGCCCCTCGGGCGGGAACCACGGGTCGTTCGGGAGCGGAAAGGTGTCATCGAGGCTGGGCACCGACCGGACGTAGGTCTCGGTCTCGTTGGCGACCTTCTCCCAGTAAGCGAGCTGCGACTCGACGGTCTCGCCGTCAACGAGCTGGAACGTCTCGTGCCAGTTGGTCTGGTCCCGCTGGATGGCCGGCGGCTCCTGCTTGGCCCGCGCGATCCAGGACTGCTCGAGCTCGGCGACATGCTTGAGGAGGCCGGACAAGGAGAGTTCGCTCGCGCTGGGCTTGCCGGCGGCCTGTTCCTCGGTCAGTCCGAGCAGCGCCCGGCGGATGCCGCCCCGCTGCTCCTCGACGAACGTGAGCAGCGCCCCGCGCTCGTCGCCCCGCGCCTCTGCCGCTACGTGCGTGACCATGGCCTTCGCCTTTCGCCGGTGTCGGCGGGGAGCCCGTCTCCCTGCCCGACACCGACGAAGCTACGGGCCATTGAGGTCAGATCCTGTCCTCAATGGCCCGGCCCACAGCTACGTACTCAAGAAAGACGAATCAGAACGGGAACCCGCTCCGCCCGTGCTGCACCGAGATCCACTTCAGGGTGGTGAACGCGTCCAGCATCGTGTCGCCGTTGAGGCGGCCGAGGCCGGAGGACTTCTCGCCGCCGAAGGGGACGATGGGCTCGTCGTGGACGGTGCCGTCGTTGACGTGGAACATGCCGGTGTCGATCTGCTTGGCGAAGTTGACGCCCCGCTCGATGTCACCGGTGTGGACGGCGCCGCTCAGCCCGTACGGCGTGTCGTTGACGATGCTCACCGCCTCCTCCTCGCCGTCGAACGGGATGAGGAAGGCGACCGGGCCGAAGACCTCCTGGCGGAGCAGTTCCGAGTCGGCGGGGAGGCCGGTGAGGACCGAGGGCGCGACCAGGTTGTCGTTGGTCGTGCCGTGGACCAGCGCCGTCGCGCCTTCCGCGATCGCCTGCTCGACGACACCCGAAAGGGCGTCCGCCTGCGAGGAGTTGATGACCGGGCCGACCACGGTCTGCGGGTCGCGCGGGTCGCCGACCTTGAGCGACTTGACCTTGGCGACGAACTTCTCGGTGAACTCGGGGGCGATCGAGCGGTCGACCAGGACACGGTTCGCGGCCATGCAGACCTGGCCCTGGTGGACGTAGCGGCTGAAGACCGCCGCGTCGACCGCGTAGTCGATGTCAGCGTCGTCGAGGACCACGAGGGCGCTGTTGCCGCCGAGTTCGAGCACCGAGCGCTTGAACTGCGAGGCGCAGACGGTCGCGACGTGGCGGCCGACCTTGTCGGAGCCGGTGAAGGAGATGACCTTCGGGATCGGGTGCTCGATGAACGCGTCGCCGATCTCCGCGATGTCGGTGATGACGACGTTCAGGAGGCCGCCCGGCAGGCCCGCGTCCTCGAAGATCTTCGCGACCAGGGAGCCGCCGACGATCGGGGTGTTCTGGTGCGGCTTGAGGACCACGCCGTTGCCCAACGCCAATGCGGGGGCTACCGACTTGAGGGAGAGCAGGAAGGGGAAGTTGAAGGGGCTGATCACGCCTACGACGCCCACCGGGAGGCTGTAGACGCGGTTCTCCTTGCCGTCGACCGGCGAGGGGATGATCCGGCCCTGGGGGCGCAGCGCGAGGTGGATCGCCTCGCGCAGGAACTCCTTGGCGAGGTGCAGTTCGAAGCCGGCCTTGAGGTGCGTGCCGCCGAGTTCGGCGATGATCACCTCGGCGATCTCCTGCTCGCGGTCCTCGATGAGCCGCAGGGCCTTCTCGAACACGGCGCGGCGGGCATAGGGGTTGGTCGCGGCCCACGTCTTCTGGGCCCGGGCGGCGGCCTTGTACGCTTCGTCGACCTCGTCGACCGTGGCTATCGTGATCGACGCCAGCTTCTCGCCGTCGTACGGGTTGAAGTCGATGATGTCCCAGGAGCCGGTGCCCGGGCGCCACTCACCGTCGATGTACTGCTGAGCCAGGTCGGTGAAGTAGGACGACATGTGTGATCCCTCAATCGCTAGCAGACACGATCAACAGCAGACCCGATCATCGATCATCACGGTCTGATCACACGTCATCGTACTTGTGTTTCAAGAGAGTTGAAGCAGTCCCCGGAGAAGATCCCGGCTCTCGTCCGGGCCCGGGCTGTCCTGCTGGAGCTCCTTGAGAGCCTTCTCGTACTGGGCCACGTCCTCGGCCTTGTCGAGATACAGCGCGCTGGTGAGCTGCTCCAGGTAGACGACGTCGGAGAGGTCCGACTCCGGGAAGGAGAGGATGGTGAAGGCGCCGGACTCGCCGGAGTGGCCGCCGAAGCCGAACGGCATGATCTGCAGCCGGACGTTGGAGTGTTCGGAGACGTCGATCAGATGCTGGAGCTGACCGCGCATCACCTCGCGGTCGCCGTAGGGGCGGCGCAGGGCGGCCTCGTCCAGGACGATGTGGAAGTCCGGGGCGTTCTCGTTCACCAGGTACTTCTGCCGCTCCAGGCGCAGCGCCACGCGCCGCTCGATGTCGGCCACGCTCGCGCCCTTCATGCCGCGCCGGACGACCGCGCGGGCGTACGCCTCGGTCTGCAGCAGTCCGTGCACGAACTGCACCTCGTAGGCGCGGATGAGTGAAGCTGCGCCCTCCAGGCCCACATAGGTGGGGAACCAACTGGGCAGGACGTCCGAGTAACTGTGCCACCAGCCCGCTACGTTGGCCTCCTTCGCGAGGGAGAGGAGTGAGATGCGCTCCGCCTCGTCCGTGATGCCGTACAACGTCAACAGGTCCTCTACATCCCGCGTCTTGAAGCTCACTCGCCCCAGTTCCATGCGACTGATCTTGGATTCGGAGGCACGGATCGAGTACCCCGCGGCCTCGCGAGTGATCCCACGTGCTTCCCGCAGTCGCCTGAGTTGCGAGCCGAGCAGCATCCGCCGCACCACCGATCCGGGCTCTCCCGCGCTCACGTTCGCCAGCCTCCCCAACCGTCTTCAGGGGCCGCAGTCTGCCACTAAAACACTTCGAGCAGTACTCGTTCGATTACAGAAATGGAAAGAAGAGGCCGCTGTTCACAGGAAGCTGTCAGGAAGTCGTCAGCAAGACGCAAGGCCGGAGCGCGAGAACGGCGTGAAGTTGGCGGAAAAAATGGCCAACAAGCGGTACGGGAGGGTCCAATTCGGTCAGCTGCACGTGCATCTGCCCTTGCATCTGCCCTACGCATCCGAAACCATGGTCTCGCGCCACCGCTGCATCGCAACGACCGCGAATTCCCGGGAGTGCCTCGCATGGGGACGAATGGATCGACCATGCTCGAGCCGTTACGGCAGGGCCTTCCGCCGCTGGACCCTTCGGCCGTGTCCAGCGCCGCGTCGTGTTCTCTGCCCGCCCGCTACGAAGCGGTGCGCGAGGCACGGCAGTTCACCCGTCGCACGCTCGACCAGTGGGACATAGGCGACCGCTTCGACGACGCCTGCCTGGTGGTCTCCGAGCTCGTCACCAACGCGCTGCGGCACGCGCTGCCGGCCAACACCCCGCGCGCCGCCGAGCAGGGGCCGCCCGTGCGGCTGCATCTGATGCGGTGGACCGAGCGGCTGGTGTGCGCGGTGCGCGACCCCAGTCACGACAGTCCCGTCACCCGCGACTCGGAGGACTTCTCGGCGGAGTCGGGCCGCGGCCTGTTCCTCGTCGACTCGTTCAGCGACGGCTGGGGGTGGCACCCGCTGGCGGGCACGCTCAGCGGCAAGGTGGTCTGGGCGCTGTTCCGGCTGCAGCCGGACTGTCTGCGCGATGACACGTGAGAACCGCGGCGCATTTTGGCGCCGCGGTTCTACGCGCGTTGTGTGCCCGATGTCCTGCGGTGACCGCTATCCGGCTATCAGGTGGTCGAACTCGCCGTCCTTGATGCCCAGGAGCATCGCCTCGATCTCGGCGCGCGTGTAGACGAGCGCGGGACCGTCGGGGAAGCGCGAGTTGCGCACCGCGACGTCGCCGCCGGGCAGCCGCGCGAACTCCACGCAGGAACCCTGCGAGTTGCTGTGCCTGCTCTTCTGCCAGGCCACTCCGTCCAGCTGCGTGGCAGCCATGCCGTTGTACACGTCGAACCCCAAGTACACGCTGTCAACGCGGTGGTCCACAGGTCGCTCCCGGTTGTGCACTGGCTGGTGTGGCCATTGATGCAGTGGTCAACTGTTCCGGATCATAGCCCTGTTCATGTGCAGATGCATGGGCAGATGCACGTGCACGCGGGGTGCTCCTCCGGTTACAGCTTTGACGACTGCTTTACCGATGCCGTTCCAGCGTCTGCCCCAGTCCTCGCGGGACATGTCCTTCCGCTACTTCCTCACAGGACGTGCACTAGTGAAGACGCACGGCGGGGCCCTCGTGTTCCGGGAGGGGACGGCGGCTATCGGGTCGCGTAGGGCAACAATGCCATCTCCCTGGCGTTCTTGATCGCGGCGGCCAACTGCCTTTGCTGCTGGGCGTTCACACCCGTGACTCGGCGGCTGCGGATCTTGCCGCGGTCGGAGACGAACTTCCGCAGCAGGTCGGTGTCCTTGTAGTCGATGTACGTCACTCCGGCCGCGTCCAGGGGATTGCGGCGGGACTTGGCAGTCTTGCGCTCGGGCTTGCGGGGCACGGTCAGATCTCCAGGAGGGCGTCGAAGGCGGGCGGCAGGCGTTTCCAGGCGGCGCGGCCTGCGGCGTACTCGGTGTCGGTCAACAGGCAGTGGTCCAGGAGCCGTTCGAGGCCGTCGCGGTCCAGGCCGGGGGACGTGAAGACGAGGTGCTGACAGCGGTCGCCGTGCTCCGGGTGCCAGTCGAGCGCGGCGGCGGCGCGGCGCACCGGGGGCACCAACTCCCAGGCGGCGTCGGGCAATGAGGCCAGCCACGGGCCCGCGCCCTCCACGCACAGGGCGCCGCCGGCCGCGTCCCAGTGGAGCAGCGCGTCGGGCTTGTCGGCGAGCCAGAACCGGCCCCGGCTGCGGGCCGCGGCGCAGGTCAGGTCCTCCAGCGCCGCGTACAGCCGCTCCGGGTGGAAGGGCCGGCACCGGTGCCAGACGAAGGTGCTCACCCCGTACGCGTCGGCCTCGACGGGGAGCAGGGCACAGGCGGGGTGCTGGGCGGCGGCAGCGGCCTCGACGTCGAAACCGGCGAGGGCGGCGGCCGCCAACTCGCTGCGCGGGGGCGGGGCGGAGCCCGCCGGGTCGCCGTGGGCAGGCCAGGCAGAGCCTGCCGGGTCGCCGGGCACAGGCCCGGCGGAGCCCGCCGAGTCGCCGGGCGCAGGCCCGGCGGGATCCGTCAAGTCGCCATGCGCAGGCCGGGCAGAGCCCGCCGAGACGCCGGGCACGGGCCAGGCAGAGCCCGCCGAGACGCCGTGCGCAGGCCGGGCAGAACCCGCCGAGACGCCGGGCACAGGCCAGGCAGAGCCCGCCAAGTCGCCGTGCGCAGGCCCGGCGGGATCCGCCGGGTCGCCGGGCACAGGCCAAGCGGGATCCGGCAAGTCGCCGGGCACGGGCCAGGCAGAGCCCGCGTCGCCGTATTCGCCCCGGGCGGGGGCCGCCAAGTCACCTCCCCCCAGCGGTATTTGCAGGGCTGTCGGATGCAACTGCCCCAGCAGCTCCCGGTCCTCGTCGTAGGCCTCCTCGGAGTCGAGGACCGCGAGGGCGGGGGCGTACTCCAGTTGGCGGGCGAAGGTGTCGGCGACCGTGCGCTGGTCGGTGGCCGCCGCCGCGAGGCCGGCGTCGGCGAGGTCGTCGCCGTTGCCGAGGCAGGGCAGGAGCAGGGCCGGGTCCACGGCGGTGATGACGCCGGTGACCGTGAGGCCGCCGGAGGTGATCACCTCGGCCATCGCCTTGGGCTCGACGGAGTCCCACAACTCGACGATCGCGAGCCGGACTTGACCGGTCGCCGCCAGTCGGCGCAGCTCGGGGACCAGGTCCTCGCGGAGCGCGCAGCACGCGCAGTCGTTGACGAGGGGGGCCTCGCCGGCGTCGAGGATGCCCGTGGCGTCCCGGATGGTGCGGATGACGGTGCCGGCGGCGGCCGTAGCGAGGTCGTGGTGGAGTACGACGCTGCCGGGGACGTCGTGGAGGAGTTGGGCGACGGTCGCTCTGCGGGCGTCGGCGTGCAGGCCGGCGACGATCGCGACGGAGAGGTCGGGCACGGTCAGTCCTGCTTCCCGTACCGGCGCTCGAAGCGCTCCACACGGCCGGCCGTGTCCAGGACGCGGGCGGTGCCGGTGTAGAAGGGGTGGCTGACGTTCGAGATCTCGACGTCGACGACGGGGTAGGTGTTGCCGTCCTCCCACTCGATCGTCCTCGCGCTCGTCATCGTCGAGCGGGTGAGGAAGGCGTGGTTGGCGGCCCGGTCCCGGAAGACGACGGGGCCGTAGGGCGGGTGGATGTTCTCGCGCATCTCGGTCAGCGCTCCTCTCGGAAGTCGACGTGGCGGCCGGCGACCGGGTCGTACTTGCGCAGAGTCAGGCGGTCGGGGTCGTTGCGGCGGTTCTTGCGGGTCACGTAGGTGTAGCCGGTGCCGGCGGTGGACCGGAGCTTGATGACCGGGCGGAGTTCGTTGCGAGCCATGCTGATACCTTACTGAAAATGAATTCCATTAACAGCATCGGCTACGGCCCCGATCGAGGAGAGGTACGTCACCCGTGTCCGCCCACTGCATGCTGACCGGCGCACAGCCCGGCTTCGGCAACCGCATCTCCCACTCCCACCGGCGCACCTCGCGCCGCTTCGACCCGAACATCCAGTCCAAGCGCTACTGGCTGCCCGGCGAGGGCCGTTACGTACGGCTGCGGCTGAGCACCAAGGGGATCAGGACCGTCGACGCGATCGGCGTCGAGGCGGCCGTGGCCCGGATCCGTGCCCGCGGGGTGAGGATCTGATGGCCAAGAAGAGCAAGATCGCGAAGAACGAGCAGCGGCAACGGGTCGTCGCGCGGTACGCGGCGAGGCGGGCCGAGCTGAAGGAGATCATCCGGCGGCGCGGCTCGACCGAGGCCGAACGGGCCGCCGCCCAGCGGGAGTTGCGGAGCCAGCCGCGCGATGCCAGTGCCACCCGGATCCGCAACCGCGACCAGGTCGACGGGCGGCCCCGCGGGTACTTCCGCGCGTTCGGGCTGTCCCGGGTGAACCTGCGCGGGCAGGCTCACAGCGGATACCTACCCGGCGTCCATAAATCCTCCTGGTAGTCACTGGTAACTTGCTGCGGTCGTCCGGCCAAGGCCGACCGGACGGCCGTCCGGCTACAGCTTGGGAGCTACCAGTGACTACGGCGATTTCGACGGTGTCGACGGTACGGATCGCGGCGGCCGCCGCCGGTCTTGCGGGCGCACTCGTCCTGACCGCGTGCAGCGGAGGCGACTCCAAGGACGACTCCTCGTCCACGCCGAGCGCGACCTCGGCCCCGACCGCGAGCGCGACCTCGACCGCGGACTCCGGGGGCTCCACCGGCAGCAGCCCGTCGGCCGCCTCCGACGAGCTGCAGGGCAGCTGGCTCGCCACCACCGACGGCAAGGCCGTGGCGCTCGTGGTCACCGGCAAGCAGGCCGCCCTGTTCACCACCGGCGGGAGCATCTGCAGCGGGACCGCCGGTGAGGAGGCGGGCATGCAGATGATCCACCTCAAGTGCACGGACAAGAGCACGACCCGGGCGACCGGAATGGTCGGCTCCGTCAGCAAGTCGGGCCTCTCGGTCACCTGGTCGGGCAGCCTCGGCAAGGAGACCTACACCCGCGCCGAGGGCGGAAAGCTGCCGTCCGAACTGGCGACGGCGGGCCTCGGGCAGTAGCCCGGTCCTGGTCGTGTCGGCGGACCGGCGCCGGGTGCGGGATGATCCCCTCATGCGCACCATTCCCCTCGCCGTCACCGCCGTCGCGTCGGCCCTGCTCCTGACCGCGTGCGGCGGCAGCGGCTCCTCCTCTTCCTCCTCCGACGGCAAGAACGGCTCGGCCTGCTCCTTCGACGGAGTCGCCGTCCAGGTCGGTCCCGCCAGCACCGCCCCGTCCGCCGGTGACACGGGCGAGGTTCCCGTCTCGCTCACCAACCAGAGCAAGCCGTGCACCCTGGACGGCTTCGCCGGCGCCTCCCTGGAGGGCGGCGGCACCAAGGTCGCCCTCGCCACCCAACAGGGCGCCAAGGCACAGAAGCTGAAGCTGGCCAAGGGCGACGCGGCGTCCTTCACCATCACCTATGTCCGCGGCAAGGCGGGCGACAAGCTGAGCCTGGCCGCCACCAAGCTGGTCATCACCCTGCCCGGCAGCAGCGGCAGCGCGAGCTACAAGTGGTCGTACGGCCCCGTCCAGGGCAAGACCTCCGTGAGCGACGCGGACGCCTCGGTCAGCGCCTTCACCCAGGCCGGCGACTGACTCCCCTCAGTCCAGCCGCGGCCGGGCCCCGACCTGGGCCCGGTCCGCCGCCTCGGCGCCCTGCGTCCAGCCCGCCTCGTCGCTGACCCCGCGCAGCCGGGTCGTGGTCGTCTCCGGGAACATCTCGTCGAGCCGGCCGGTGACGGCGACCTCGCGGGTGGCGAGCACCGGAAGCAGATCGTCGGTCAGCTGCGTCCCGGCGGCCTCGGCCAGCCGGGTCCCGATGCGGTGGGCGTAGGCCGCGAGGAAGGACTGCCGGAAGGTCTTGGTCCGCCGCCGCCCGCCCGCGCGCTGGGCCGCCTCCGCCTTCGTCATCGCGGTCGTGGCCTGCACCAGCAGCGAGGTGTACAGCAGCTCGACCACCTCCAGATCCCCCTCGAACCCGACGACGGTCGAGAAACCGAAGGCCTCGTTCCACACCGCCCGGCAGTGGTTCGCTTCGGCGACCGCGTCCAGCAGCACCGCCTTCGCCTGCTCGTACGGCGCCTCGACCCCGATCCGGCACGCGCCGGGCGCGTCCTTCGCCGGCGCCTGCGCGTCGAGCAGCGCCTCGTCGATACTGTGCCGCGCCATCAGCTCCTGCGCCTTGGCGCTCAACGCCTCCGCCTCCTCCGGAAACCCGGTCGCCTCCGCCTTCGCGAGCAGCGCGCGGATCCGGGTGAGCATCCGGGACGCGGGTCGCCCGCCGTCGTGCCGCCGCTTCGGCTCGTCCAGGGGTTCGAGACCCGGCAGCCGCAGCAGCAGCCGGTACAGCTCCAGCACGGTGGTGGCGTGCGTGAAGCGATCGGCGCGGGCAGGTGGCGCGGCGTCGGCGAGTTCGTCCAGCTGCGCGGCCCACCGCGGGCCGCGCGCCCGGTCGTCGGGTGCCTGCGCGCGAATCAGCTCCGACAGCAGCCGTACGTGTACGTCCTCCAACTCCCGCCGGACCAGCCGTACGACATCTGCGGGCTGCCACCCGCGCCGCCAGGCCGCCGCCACGAACTCCCGCCCCCGCCGGTCGAGTTCGGCGTCGGCCGCGGGGTCGGCGGCGAGGATCGAGGCACCCGTGTCGAGGGCGTCGTGGGTGTCGGAGTAGAGGGCGGCCTCGAAGGCGCGCTCGACGGTGCCGGTCGTGCTGCTCACGGGTCGATCGTGTCATGGGGTGGAGGGGAGGGGGGACCCTGAAAAAAGTGCGCCACTTTTCGCTGAAGTATCACGCTTTTTAGGGCGGGCAGGGGTGGGCCCACCTCGGCAGGCGGGACGAAGAAGCTCATTCATCCACACCCTGTGGACAACCAACTCCTGGCGGAACCAAGGGCGTTGGAGTGCTGGTAACACAGTGCCTACTACACCAAGGAGGCCCCATGCAGTTGCGCAACGTCACAGCGGACGACGTCGACGCCTACATCCAGATGCGGTGCGACCCGGTGATGATGGCCGATCTCGGCGGCCCCCTGCCGCGTGAACTCCAGCCCGACAAAACGCGCCGAGACGCCGCCGAGGCGGCGGCCGACATCTGCTGGATCAAGATGATCATTCCTGACCCGGACACTCCCGCCGTGGTGGCCGGGTCGGTGACCATCTGGTCCCACAGCAGCGACGAAGGGCCCGTCTCGGAGATCGGCTGGATGGTCCTGCCGCAATTCCAGGGGCGCGGCCTGGGCAAACTCGCGGCCCGAGCCCTCCTCGAACAGGCTCGCGACGAAGACCGCTGGGGCGTGGTGCACGCGTTTCCGGCGACGGGCAACGCGGCCTCGAACGGCATCTGCCGGTCGCTCGGCTTCCGCTTCATCAGCGAGCGGAACGTCACGTTCGCGGACCGGGTCCTGCGGAGCAACCACTGGGCCATCGATCCCCATACCGACCTGAAGCCAGCCTGACAGCCACTACTACGGCCAGGTGTCAACCTGGGGTTGACGGCCACACACTGTCAACCTACGGTTGACACATGACGACCGATCCGAACGGCACCGCATCCGTACGTCTCGACGACCTCATCGCGGCCATCAAGAAGGTCCACCCCGCCCCGCTCGACCAGCTCCAGGACGCGGTCATCGCCGCCGACCACCTGGGCGACGTGGCCGACCACCTGATCGGCCACTTCGTGGACCAGGCCCGGCGCTCGGGCGTCTCCTGGACGGACATCGGCAAGAGCATGGGCGTCACCCGGCAAGCCGCGCAGAAGCGCTTCGTGACGAAGGAGTCGGCGGACCTCGACCTGAGTCAGGGGTTCAGCCGGTACACCGTACGGGCCCGCAACGTGGTGATGGCCGCCCACAACGCGGCCGTCGCCGCCCGCAACCCCGAGGGCCGTCCCGAACACCTCGTCCTCGGTCTGCTCGCCGAACCGGACGCCCTCGCGGGCAAGGCGATCACCGCACAGGGAGTTTCCCTGGACGCCGTACGCCAGGCGGCGGCCGCGGCGCTGCCGCCGGCCGCCGAGGAGGTCCCGGACCTCGTCCCCTACGGGCCCGACGCCAAGAAGGCCCTGGAACTCACCTTCCGCGAGGCCCTGCGCCTGGGCCACAACTACATCGGCACCGAACACATCCTGCTCGCCCTGCTGGAACACGAGAACGGCGAGGGCGTACTCAACAGCCTGGGCATCGACAAGCCCACCAGCGAACGGCACATCGCCGAGATGCTGCACCGGCTCCAGGGCTGACGGGCCGACCTCAGAACTGGCTCGTGTCGAGGTCGAAACCGAGCGGCTCCGGCAGCGCCACGGTCTTGGAGATCTCGATCTCGGCGGCACGCGTGTAGCGGTCCTCGGAGGGCTCGCTGTAGACGATGACCGTCCCGGCCTCGCGGTCGATCAGCAGGTAGCAGGGGATGCCCGCACGGGCGTAGCCGCGGAGTTTGGGCCCGCGGTCGTTGTCCGCGGTGGACTCGGAGGTCACCTCGCCGACGAGGACGACCGGCGCGGGGTCGTGATAGCGCTGGTCGTCGGCGAAACTGCCCTTCGGGGCGATCACCAGGTCCGGGATGACCTTGCCGGTGTCGGATGCTCCCGAAACGTGCAGACCGAGGCCGGTGTACGTACGCAGCTCGCGGTCCTGACGGTTCAGCGTCACCTGCTCCGCCGTCTCGGACACGATCTCTTCATGCTCCCCATTGGCCGGAGGCACCACGTGGATCTTCCCTTCGATCAACTCCACGCGCCAGCCCTCCGGGGCGGCGGCGTCGAACGCATCGAAGGCGGCCTCGACGGACGCGTCCATGCGCCCCTCCTCCGTCGGACTCGGATGAGGACTCGGTCGGCGCTCTGGGGCGGTCAGTGCCACGGCGGACCTCCTTCGTACGGAGCGACCCTGCCAGCGTAGGCGAGAGGGCCGCCCGCGATCTCGCGATGCGTCACTCGTACGAGTGTGCGCGTGACGTTTCTTCGCTCGGAGACGCTCGGAGACGCCTGGCCCGCGAGCCGGTTCGCGCAGGTCGGGGCCGCTGTCAGACCCGCGTGCCACACTCGCGAACATGACCGATCGCTGGGCGCTCGCCCCGGCCGAGGGTGGTGGTGTCGAGGTCGCCGCCCTCGGTCCCGACGGCCTGCCCGGGCCGGGGGCCGTGCGGTGGGAGCCGGATCTCGTCGGGGCCGTGCGCGGGCGGCCGGAGGTCGGCCGATGGGTGTGGCGGTCCACCGCCGAGGTGTATCCGGCGCTGCTCGCCGCGGGGGTGCGGGTGGAGCGGTGCTACGACGTGGAGGACGCCGAGACCCTGCTGCTGGGGTACGAGGGGCGGCACGGGGAGCCGCGGTCGGCCGCCGCCGCCCTGGCCCGGTTGCGCGGTGGGCCGGTGCCGCCGGATCCGCCGCAGCGGGCCGCCGAACCCGGTTCGCAGTCCTCGCTCTTCGAGCCGCAGAGCGTCCGTCTCCCCCTCGCCGACCTCCTCGCCGTGTACGCCGAGCAGCAGCGGCGGCACGACACCGCCGCGCACCCCGACCGGATGCGGCTGCTCACCGCCTCCGAGTCGGCGGGCATGCTGGTCGCCGCCGAGATGAACCGGGCCGGGCTGCCGTGGAGCGCCGACGTGCACCGGGAGCTGCTGCACGAGCTGCTGGGCGAGCGGTATGCGGGCGGGGGTGAGCCGCGGCGGCTGGCCGAGCTGGCGGACGAGGTGTCCGCCGCCTTCGGGAGACGGGTGCGGCCCGATCTGCCCGCGGACGTCATCAAGGCCTTCGCGCAGGCCGGGATCAAGGTCAGGTCGACCCGGCGCTGGGAGATCCAGTCCCTCGACCATCCGGCGGTGCAGCCGCTGCTGGAGTACAAGAAGCTGTACCGGATCTGGGTCGCCCACGGCTGGTCCTGGCTGCAGGACTGGGTGCGGGACGGGCGGTTCAGGCCCGAGTTCCTGGCCGGCGGGACGGTCACCGGGCGCTGGGTCACCAACGGCGGGGGCGGGCTGCAGATCCCCAAGATCATCCGGCGCGCGGTGGTCGCCGACCCGGGCTGGCGGCTCGTCGTCGCCGACGCCGACCAGATGGAGCCCCGGGTGCTCGCCGCGATCTCCCGCGACCCCGGGCTGATGGAGGTGGCCGGCCGCCCCACCGACCTCTACCAGTCCGTGTCCGACCGCGCCTTCTCCGGCGACCGCGACCAGGCCAAGATCGCGGTGCTCGGCGCGGTCTACGGCCAGACCTCCGGCGACGGCCTCAAGAACCTCGCCGCGCTCAGACGCCGGTTCCCCAAGGCGGTGGCGTACGTCGACGAGGCCGCGCGGGCCGGTGAGGAGGGGCGGCTCGTGCGGACCTGGCTGGGGCGGACCTGCCCGCCGGTGGCCGGCGGCGAGGACGCGGCGGAGGAGGCGGGGATTCCACAGGACGAACCCGCCAGCACCCCCGCCGACCAGGGCTGGGTGCCCGGTTACGCCTCCACCAACTCCCGTGCCCGGGGCCGCTTCGCCCGCAACTTCGTCGTCCAGGGCAGCGCCGCCGACTGGGCGCTGCTGATGCTCGCCGCGCTCCGCCGGTCCTGTGCGGAGCTCGCGGCCGAGCTGGTCTTCTTCCAGCACGACGAGGTGATCGTGCACTGTCCGAAGGAGGAGGCCGAGACCGTGGCCGCCGCGATACGGGAGGCGGCCGACCTGGCCGGACGCCTGACATTCGGCGAGACACCCGTCCGCTTCCCGTTCACCGTCGCGGTCGTCGACTGCTACGCCGACGCGAAATAGGGGCGCGGGCTACAGCTGTCAACGCGCGTCACCCTGCGACAACAGCTCGCCCAGCTCCTCCACGACCGCCTTCTCGTCCGTCCCGTCGAGCGCGGCCAGCGCCTCCCGCCACTCCTCGTACGCCTCCTGCGCGCGCCCCTGTTCCCATAGCAGCAGGCCGAGTTGGTGACGGGCGAGGCCGCCCATGTAACGGTCGGCGCGGGCGTCCGCGCGGCGCAGCAGTTCCGCGCACTCACCGCCGGCGGACTCCGTCCGGCCGAGCAGCCGCAGCGCCCGGACCAGCCCGAGCCGGGTCTGCGACTCGCCGTGCCAGTCGCCGAGGTCGCCGAGGATGCGCAGGCTCTCCTCGAAGTGCGGTACGGCGGCGGCCGGTTCGCCGAGGGAGAGGTGGGCGTAGCCGATGTTGCAGTGCGCGGAATGCTGCACGATCACCGCGCCGATCTCGACGCCGATGGCCAGCGAACGCCGGTGCTGCTCGATGGCGGCGCGCGGGTCGGTGTGCTCGTACAGGTTGCCGAGATGGCTGTAGGTCACGGCCTCGCCGTAGGGGTCGGCCAACTGCCGTGAGTACGCGAGGCTCTGGCGCAGCGCGACCCCGGACTCGGCGTGCCGGCCCAGGCCTTCGAGGAGCAGGCCGCGGTTGTTGAGGCAGCGGCGGATCCAGGAGGTCGCGTCGAGCCGCCACCAGATCGCCAGGGCCCGGTCGTTGAGCTCGAGGGCCTCGCTCTGCCGGCCGGTCAGGAAGTGCAGCCCGGCGAGATCGCCCAGCGCGTACGCCTCCGCCGCCGCGTCCCCGAGCCGCCGGGCCGCGCCCAGGGCGGCCCGGCCGAACACCTCCATCTCGGCGACCCGGCCACCGCGCAGCACGTACGGGAAGAGAAGCCGGACGAGGGTCGAGACCTGGGCGGTTCTGCGGTGGTCCGGGGTGTCGCCGTACCGGTTGACGAGCGCCACCACGTTCTCCAGCTCCAAGTCCCCCCAGGCGAACGCCTCCTGGGAGTCACGGAAGGGAGCGGTGGCCGCCACCTCCGCCGCGTGGCCGGGGAGTTGAGCGGCAGTCGGCCGACGCCGGTCGTCCTGGTCGAGCCCCGGTTCGACGATCGCGGTGAGCGTGCGCTCGGCAACGGCGGCGTACCAGGCGAGGGCGATGTCGACGAGGCCGCCGGGCCGCTGGGCCCCTGCGGTGTCGCTGCGCGGGCCGACCGCTGCGACACCGCTACGCAGCTCGGCCGCTGCAACGTCGGCACGCGACCCGGCCGCCGTGACGTCACCGTCCGGCCCGGCCTCCGCGACGCCACCGGCCTGCTCGGCTACGGGAATATCGACACGCGATCCAGCCCCCGCAACCCCACCGGACGGCCCGGCCGCCGCACTTCCGCCGCGCGATCCGACCCCCGTGGCACCATCGGACGGCCCAACCGCCGCAGTATCACGGCGCGGCCCGACCCCCGCGCCCCCACCAGGCGACCCGACCCCCGAAATATCACCGCGCGGCCCGGCCGCAACCAGTTCGCGGGCGAAATCGCGGACCAGGTCGTGGGGAGCGTAGCGGCCGTATGCCGTCTCCTCCAGGAGGGCTACGTCGACGAGGCGGTCCAGGGCGGCCTCGGCGCGGCGTTCGTCGGTGGCGGCGAGGCGGGCGAGCAGGGGGGCGCCGTAGGCCGGGAGGTCGAGGGCGCCGATGTGGCGCAGGGCGAGGGCCGCGTCCCGGTCGGTCTCGCGCTCGGAGGCGGCGAGCGCGTCGTGGGCCACCGCCAGGGAACGGCGGACGCTGAGGTCGTCGTACTCCAGGTGGTGCAAGCGGCTTTCCGTGGCGGCCAGTTGACCGGCGAGGACGCCCGGGGTAAGGGCCCGCCGCGCGGCGAGGCGGGCGGCGACGACGCGCAGCGCGAGCGGGAGGCGGCCGGTGAGTTCGACGAGCGGGTGGGCCGCATCGAGGCCGTCCCGGCCGGACACCGCGCGCAGCAGTGCCGCGCTGTCCTCCCCGGACAGCGGCGCGAGCGGGAAGCGGCGGGCGCCGTCGAGGGCGGTCAGCGGCGAACGGCTGGTGACGAGCACCGCGCAGCCGGTGCCGCCCGGCAGCAACGGCCGTACCTGGGCGGCGTTCCCGGCGTCGTCCAGCACCATCAGCGTGCGGGTGGGGGCCAGCAGGGAGCGCAGCAACGCGGCTGCCGCGTCCGGGTGTTCGGGGATGTGCCGGGGTTCGGCGCCGAGGTCACGGAGCAGCGCGTGGAGGGCCTGGCCGGCGGTGAGGGGTGCCATGCCCGGGGTGGCGCCGTGCAGGTTCACGTACAACTGCCCGTCGGGAAAGTGTTCCCGCAGTTCATGGGCGGTGTGCAGCGCGAGGGCGCTCTTGCCCACGCCGGCCATGCCGCTGATCACGACCAGGGGGTGCGAGCCGGGCTCCGCGGAAGGGCGCCCGAGGGTGTCGCGCAGGGCGTCGAGGGTGTCGGCGCGGCCGGTGAAGTGGGCGGGCGGGGGCGGGAGTTGGGCGGGGTGGGGCGGCGGGGGCGAGTGGGCGGCGGGCGCACCGGCCGCGGCGGGTACGTCCACCGGCCGGTCCGCGCCGACGCCTCCACCGGCCTCGACGGACCCCGGGTTCCCTTCCCGGAGCGCCACTCCCCGCAACACCTCCACATGCGCGTCCCGTACCCCCGCCCCCGGTTCGATGCCGAGTTCCTCGATCAGGCGGTTGCGCAGGTCGCGGTGGACGGCCAGGGCCTCGGGCTGGCGGCCGGTGCGGTGGAGGGCGAGCATCAGCTGCCGGTGATAGCCCTCCCGGAGGGGATGGTCGGCGACCAGCGCGGCCAACTCCGGTACCAGCGCGCCGAGTCGGGCGCCGCCGAGGGCGAGCTCGGCGTCGTAGCGCCATTCGAGGGCGAGGAGGCGGGCCTCGGTGAGGCGTTGGGCGAAGGCGTAGCCGCCGAGTTCGGCGGGCAGGCCGCTGAGCGGGGTGCCGCGCCACAGGGCGAGGGCCGCCGTGCAGGCGCGGACGGTCCGGGGCCAGTCCCGGGCGGCGTGTGCGGCGCGGGCCGCGGTGACGTGGGATTCGAAGACGTGGACGTCCAACTCACCCTCGTCGACGCGGAGTTGGTAGCCCGGCGGGATCGCGCGCAGCCGTTCGGGGTCGTCGAGGAGGCGGCGCAGCCGGGTCACGTGGTTGTGCAGGGAGGCGTGCGCGGAGGCCGGCGGTGAGCCGCCCCACAGGGCGTCCTTGAGCGCGTCGACGGAGACGACCCGGCCCGGTTCGAGGAGCAGGGCGGCGAGCAGGACCCTCACCTTGGTGCCGCCGATGGGCCGCACCACGTCGCCGTCACGGCCGTAGAGGACAGTGGTGCCCAGCAGTCCGAACCGCAGCTCGCACCGCATCACACCGACCCGTCGCCCTTCCGCGCGGCCCTGTCGGCCGTGCTCCGCGGCGGAGTTCTCCGCCGTCCCTGGCGGATTTCCGCCCTGTACCCGGCGGTTTCCCGCCAGCCTGTCCCGGTCGTCGAGGGCCGGGATCCGCTACCGTACCCGCCCTCTCCCGCTGCCGCGCGGCGACTTCAGGCCATCCGTCCCCGGAGCATCGGGCGCACCGTTGGCCACATGTTAGCGATTCGTTGGCGCGACCTGATGTGATCACTTCATCGGATCTGGCCCGACGGTGCGCGCGTACGACGCGCAACTCGGGGGAGTGTCGCCGTCGTGGCCGGGTCCGGGGACGCGAGAGGGCCCCGGTCGGCGGAGGTGAACGACCGGGGCCCTCGTCCCTTACATCTGCGGTAGCGCGGCTCAGATCACGGGCGGGCGGCCCAGCCGCGTCAGCCGCCACACCGTCCGCCAGCGCATGGCCCGCCGCTCCCCCGCCGGTTCGCGCACCCCCTCCACGAACCCGCCGAACCACGCCCGCAGTCCGCCCAGCGACCGCGTCCGTACGAGGGTGAGCAGCGTCCACACGCCCAGGTGCACCGGGATCAGCGCGAGCGGCAGCCGGCGCCGGACCAGCCAGACCCGGTTGCGGGCGGTGACGCGGTAGTAGATGGCGTGCCGGGCGGGCGAGGTCTTGGGGTGCTGGAGGAGGAGTTCGGGGGCGTAGCGGATGTGCCAGCCGGCGTCGGCGGCCCGCCAGGCGAGGTCGGTCTCCTCGTGCGCGAAGAAGAACTCGGCCGGCCAGTCCCCCGTCTCGGCGAGCATGGCCATGCTGAGCGCGTGCCCGCCGCCGAGGAACCCGGTGACGTGTCCGCCCTGCATCGGGTCCCCCGCGCCGACCCGCGGCACATGCCGCCGCTGGGTCTCGCCGTGCTCGTCGGCGATCCGGAACCCGACGATGCCGAGGCGGGGTTCGGCCGCGTACAGGTCGCGCACCCGGCGCAGCACGTCCGCGTCGACGAGCAGTCCGTCGTCGTCGAGTTCGACCACGACGTCCACGTCCCCGAACTCGCGCAGCCGGGCCAGGCCGACGTTGCGGCCGCCGGGGCAGCCGAGGTTCTCCTCGACGTCGATGGTGGTGACCTCGCCGGGCAGGGAGAGCCGGTCGGCGAACTCCGGGAGCCGGCAGCCGTTTCCGACGATCACGATGCGGGCCGGCGGTAGGTCCTGTTTGGCCACGGACTCGAGGAGCGCGTCGACCTCGGCGGGCCGGTTTCCCATGGTCACCACAGCGACGGCGATCCTCGGTTCCACCACGTCCCTCACTCCATCCGGCCATCCGGCGATGCCCGCGCCCTGATCGCGCAACACTCGCCGTTCACCAAGATGTTGCCTTACGTCGGCAGGTGGCTACGACTCAAGTTCGTTTTACGGGACCTTTGTTGTGGCTTTGCCGGTTTTCCCTCCGCCGCACGAACTTCAGCCCCGACCAGTCGTCCCCGAGCGCCGCGACCTTCACATCCACCACCCCGAGGGGGAGGAAGAGGTCACGGAGACCGTTCTCGGTGATGTCGCTGACGTGACCCGCGGCCCTGCGCGGCCAGGCGATCCACAGCATGGCGGTGTCGTCGAGACCGAGAACGAGTTCCATCCCCTCCGCGTCCAGTTCCTTCCACTCCTGGTAGAAGGCGACGGTGACGTCCGCGCCGCGCGGGCCGCCGTCGGCGACCTCGCAGTCGACGGGCAGCCCGGGGATGTCCCACCCGCCGGGCGCGTGCCGCAGCCGGACCCGATGTCCTGCCTTGACGCCGATCTTCTTGGCGAGCGGGGTGGCGGAGTAACCGCCCGCTGCCGTGGGTGAGTCGACCACGCGAAGACCTCCGGTTCTTCAGTCGCCGCCCGGCCCGGCGAGCGCCTTGCCGATGGCCTCGCCCGTTTCCCGGGCCGTGAGATAAGGGCGTACGTCGTGGGCCTTCGCCCCATTGTGTACGGGGACGTCGTCGACCCGCTTGCCGAACGCCGGCGCGAGTTCCTTCACCAGCGCAACCACATCGCCCCGGTCGGCGATATTGGTCCACGCCTTCACCGGGGCGGGCCAGCGGGCCAGCCCGTCCCGGGGTGGCGGCACCAGCCGGTCGAACACCGTCCCTCGCACGGCCAGCGGCGACCCGAGTGTCACCAGCGTGAGGTCGCGCCACTCCGGGTGGGCACACAGCGTCTCGTACGCGACCACCGAGCCCAGCGAGTGCGCGACGATCACCTCGGTGTCGTCCGTCACCGCCTTGACGAGACGTTCGCCCACAGCCGCGCGGATGTCGGGTTCCGTGAAGTAGCGGCGGACCTGGCGGGCGCTGGAGATCATCATCCGCTCGGCCGCCGCCGCGAAGAACGAGGCGTGGCTGAGCGCGTCCAAGGCCCGCTGGACCCGCCGCGAAGTCCGCAGCCTGACCGGTGCGTCGGGACCGGTCACCTGGCTCTCCACGGCCGCTGCGGCCTCCCACCACTGGAGCAACAGGTCCTCTTCCAGGCCCACTTCGACATCGGATGCGTCGAGGTCGGGCTCGCCCACGGAGCGATGGCCCTTCGGGCGGAACAGGTCGCCGTAGAAGGCCATGGAGACCTCCTCGGCGGGGACGACGGGACGGTCCGCCAGGGTCAGGCCGTCGCGGAGTCCGGGGTACCAGTGGTCGAGGAGCGACTGAGGGCCCTTCACCTGCTGGGCGATGCCGTGGACGAGTACGACGCGGTTCATCGGGCGGTCATCTCCTCGTTGAGCCGCAGGGCGACCACGCCCATGTCGGTGCCCACGCAGACCCGGCCGTGTTCGTCGAGGGCGATGTCGCTGATGCCGCTGCCGATGTCGAGGGCGAAGTTCCAGCGGGGCGAGCGGGTGTCCCAGAGGCGGAGCTGGCCGTAGCTGTCGCCGGCGACCAGGGTGGGGGTGCCGTTGACAAGGGCCACCCGGATCGCGGTGACATCGGCCGGGAAGGGTTCCAACTCCCAGTCCGCGCTGCGGCGTTGGGCCAGGTCCCAGAAGTGGAGACGGCCTTTGCCGGACCCGGAGATCACGAGGTCTCCCTGGTCGAGGCGGGCTATTTCGAGGGAGGTGGCTCCCAGCTCGTGGCGGGCCAGCGGTTCGGCCCAGGGCAGGCCGGTGCGCAGGTCCCACAGGCGTACGGTGCCGTCGTCGGAGGCGCTGGCCGCGAGTTCGGCTCCGTCGAAGGTCCAGGTCCGCACCTCGTTGACGAAGGAGGTGTGACCTTTCATGGGCGGGCAGACTTCCGCCTGGCTCTCCAGGTCCCAGGCATTGAGTTCGTACGCGCTCCCCACCGAAACCACGATGCTCCTGCCGTCCAGGAGGTGCGCGCGAGGCTGCTCGGAAGGCTGGGAGCGGACCGTCCTGCGTTCCCGGTCCGCCATGTTCCACACCTCGGCTTTGTCCCAGCCACCGCGGACCAGCAGCAGGCCGCCCTCCCCCTGCCCGGGTACGGTCGTCATGCCCTCGCCGACGCCCTTGACGGCGGGGATCTGGTCCTCCACCTGGTGGCCGTCCGCCAGGGAGTGGACGCGGATCAATCCGTCCGTGTCCGCGGTGGCGAGCACCGCCCCATGGGCAACGGTCTCGAAGATGGTGACCGACCGGATGCCCCAGTTACGGCCGCACAGCGGCTCCCCCAGCGGGTGGAGAGAGGTGAAGTCCCAGATACGGACTCGGGAGTGGGTCGTCAGCACCACCGGAGTGCTGTCGATCCGGCCGAACAACGGTGCCGCGTACAGAGAGGAGCCCCGCATCTGAAGCGGCTCCCCGAGCGCCGTACCCGTGTCGAGGTCCCAGAGCCGGGCGGAATCGTCCACGTCCGAGGTCGCCACGACTTCCCTGTCGCCCACTCGCCCCAGGTCCGCCCAGCGGACCATATTGGTGTGGCCGCTGAACGGCCCGGCCACCAGTGACCTGTCGTGCAGGTCCAGCAGATGCACGTCGTTGCCCTCGACCGAACACAGGACCGAGGGACGGCCCCGGTGGAAGGCGACCCCCGCGACCCTGGCCGACTGGGTGTAGTCCTCCAGGACGAAATGGGTTTTGTCCTGCGGGGTGGATGCCCCCAGGAAGTAGCAGTGCCCCGATGACGTGGCCAGGGCGATCTCCAGACGCCCGCCCGACTGCCGCAGCGCCAAGTGCCTCACGCCTCCGACGAACCCCACGATCGGCGACCCGACCTGTTCCCCCGAGCGGGTGTCCCACAGCCGGACGGTGCCGTCCTCACTGCCGCTGACCACGACGAGGGCACCGTCCAGTTCACCGATGGCGACACAGGTCACCTCGTTCGTGTGGCCGGTCAGTACCGGCCCGACCGGCTCGTCCGACAGGGGCCGCCACAGCCGTACGGTGGTGTCGTCACCGCCCGTCGCGACGATCACCCGGCCGTCCTCCGCGTGGATCGCAACCGCTTCGACCGCACCGGAATGGCCCTCCATCGGAGGTGCTGCCTGTTCCCGGGTGCGCAGGTCCCAGAGCCGCGCTGTACGGTCGTGCGAGCCGGTGAGCAGCAGAGGCCGTCCCTCGACCTCGACGAAGGCCATCGCGCTCACCTCGCGGATGTGCCCCTCCTCCGGCTGTTCGGTGGTGAGGTCCCAGATGCGCGCGGTGCGGTCGTTGCTGACGGTCACGGCCAGGGCTTCTCCCGCGCGGTCGACGAGTGCGGCGGCCCTGATGTATTCCACGTGCCCGCGCAGCGGCTGCCCGATCTGCTGGAGCCGTGCCAGGTCCCACAGGCGTACGTCTTCGCCACCGCTGGTCAGCACCACCGCCCGGCCGTCGAACTCACCGATGGCAACGGAGTGGACCCCGTTGATCCTGAGGGAGTTGTGCGCCGGCACCGGTTCCCCCAACTGCCGCCGGTCCTGCAGGTCCCAGACGCTGAGCAGGCCGTAGCCGTCCCCGACGACCGCGACGGTACGTCCGTCGAGACGCGCCACGCCGAGCGCTTCGACCGAGGCCGCGGTGCCCAGCAGCGGATTGCCGTCCTGCCGGGCGTTCCCGCCGGCCGCCACCTCGCTCAAGTCCCATACGTACAGGGCCTGGTCGTCCCCGCCGGTGACCGCGATCGGCCGGCCGTCGAGTTCGCCGAACGCCGCGTCGTTCACCGTCCGGCGATGGGCGCTGAGGTCCCGTCCCAATTGCTCCCGTGTGTCGAGGTCCCAGATACGGGCCGTTCCGTCGGCGCTGGCGGTGAGGACGACGGAGCGGCCACCGAGGGTGCCGACAGCGATGCTCTCGACGCGGTTGGTGTGGCCGGTGAGCGGACGGTCGAACTCCTGGCCCGCCGACAAATCCCAGACACGCACGCTGCCGTCCTCGGCCCCGGTCAACGCAAGCGTGTAGTCGCCCAGTTCACCGATGGCGATGGCGCTCACCGCGATGCCGACGCGGAGAGGTTCGCCGATCTGGCGCTGGGAGACCAGGTCCCAGATCCGGGCCGTGCCGTCGAGACTTCCGGTGACGGCGATGGGGCGGCCGTCCAGGACCCCCACGGCCGTACACCCGATCGCCTTGGTGTGACCGCTCAGCAGGCGGTGCACCCCGCTGGTCGACCACCAGGCCCAACTCGCCGACCAGGGCATCGGGATGCCCAACCGGTCGATGCGGTCGGCGAGTTCGTTGGCCTCGCAACGGCGTGCGGACAGTTGCAGGTCGGCGGCCCGCTCGCCGAGGGCGCGGTCGGCGACGAGGCGGTGCGCGACCTGTTCGTAGGCACCCCGGACACGTCGGGCTGCCGGGCCCTCAGCGGCGGCGAACGCCCGGAGCAGAGCAAGGGGTTCGGCGGCGAGCAGGAAGCCAGGGTCCTCCATCAGGGAGGAGAGCCGCCCGGCCGCCGCCGCATGCGTCGCGAGGTGCTGACCGACGTACGGCGGCGCCCCGAACCAGTCCGGAAGACCGTCCGGGGCCGACGGGACGAGCGAGACGAGGGCATCGACGACCGAGCGCTGGATGTCCTCCGCCTGCCGGGGGGCGCTGTCGCGGAGATGTTCGGCGAGCGCCTTGTGGTAGAGCCGGTAGACCGATCGCCGGTCGTCGTCGACGACTTCCGCGACGTACGCCCCGGCGACGTCCAGTGCCCAGGCGATGTCGGCCTCCGTGCAGGGGACGCCGGCGATCACCGAACTCAGCTCTGTCCACACCAGCCCGCGGGGCAGGCCCTTGCCCTCGGAGAACGCGAGGGCGAGGAGCATACGCCGTACCCGCTCCTCCGCCTCGCCGAAGCGGGCGAGGTAGTCGTCGAAGGCGCCGCCGATCTCCGTGGGCAGTCTGTCCTGCCAGCCAGGCGCTCCGACGTCGATGGGCTCGACGTCCGAGCGCAGGGTGCGTGCGGTGGTCCTGGCGTAGAGGTAGACGCCGTCCGCCTTGGCGGCGACGGCGGCGGCGACCGCGCCGGCCAGTTCCGGCCGGCCGCGGTAGGGGGTGCGGACGTCGGGTTCCTCGGCGGCGAGCAGCACCCTGGTGACATAGCCGGTCACGTCGGTGACGTCGGCGCGGTAGTCGGGCTCGTCGAGGTCCATGCAGGTGAAGGTGGGGCCGAGGGCGCGGACCAGTTCGTGGCGGGTGCCGACCAGGAGGCGTACGCCCCGGATCTCCGACATCGGGCGCAGCAGTTCGCGGCTGATCCGGCGGGGCTCGCCATGACCGCCGGCGTCGGCCGCGGTGTCCGATCCGGCCTCGTCGACGGCGTCCACGACGATCACCAGCGGGGGGCCCGTACGACCGCGCCGGGTGAGTTCCTGGAGCAGGGCCGCCGCGCCGTCGGTGGGCGCGTCGAGCGCGGCCCCGATCCGCTCCACCACCTCTTCGAGCCGCTTGTGCCGGGCATGCACGGCGACGGCCACGCATTCCTCGGGTACGACGGTCGCCGGGTCCACGTCCGAGAGGTTCAGTTTCGCGCGGTAGCGGACGTCGGAGAGGGCGACGATCCGGCCGAGCACCGCCGACTTCCCACAGCCGGGGCTGCCGGTGACGATGCGTCCGCGGCCGTCGCCCTCCTCAGCGGTCAGCCACTCCACGAGCCCGGTGAGCACCTTGCCCCGACCACTGAAGTACAGGCCCTGCTCGGACTCGAACTCGACGCCGCGTGAACGCGGCCCGAAGTGCTCGTCGAGATCACGGCCCGCCACCTGCCGCTGCCGCTCCAAGTCGGTGCCCAGGGGCGGGAGTTCGGGGCGGTATCCGGCGTTGGGCAGGAAGGGGGCGAGGCCGTTGACATGGCCGCTGGCCAACTCGGCTCGCTGGCCGCTGCCTTCGGCCTCGAACCGCTCGTTGACCGCCTGCACGAGGGCGGTCAGGTCGAGGTACCGCTGCCGCTGTCCCGTGCGCTGCACGGTGGTGGCGATCGCCTCCGTGAACACCGGCACGAACTTGCCGTCCAGGGCGGTGTCCTTGCGGCGGGCCGAGGCCAGGAACCACAGACCGGTGGAGCCCGTACCGGCGGGATTGCGGGCCAGCCGGTTCAGGGCGACGGTGGCCGCGTCCGCGCTGCCCGCGCCGCCCGCGCACGTGTCGAGGATCAGCAGCAGGTGCCGTAGGTCCCCCTTGACGAGGTTGCGGACCAGGTCCTCGGTGGCGAGCGCGGTGGCGGCGAGGTCCTCGGGGTCGGAGTCCCAGGTGAACAGGTAGTGCCGGTCGCGATCTTCGACGGCGCCGTGGCCCGCGAAGTAGAGGACGACCGCGTCATCGCCTGTGGGGGCGGTGTCCGCGAACCAGTGGCGCAGCTTCTGGCGGATCTGTTCGGCGCCCTCGTACTCACCGAGTCCGGGCAGTACCGCCGTGTAGCCGAGCCCAGTGAACAGTTCCCGGGCCGCCCTGATGTCGTCCGGCACGAAGGCGAGTTGCTCGTCGTCGGGAAGGTTCTCGTACCGACCGCTGCCCAGCGCAATGAAGAATCGTCGCCCCACCCAACCGCCCCACCGCCGCTTACCACAGTCCCGGGAGCAAGACTGTAGCCATCCCATCGCTCCCCGCACCGGGTAACCGGGAAACCCCGGCTCGGACAACCGCAGCTTCGTCCCGTGCACCGTTATGAGGAAGTGATCCGCGGTACACCTGATGATCCAGGAGCCGCTGTTAATCTCCGGTGCATCTTGCATGGGGGGACAGCCGGGGGGCTGTACATACGCAGATACGTCACGGAACCCGCCGACGCGCACGCGCACCCGGCCACCGCCGTCCCGCCACGCCCTGTCCTCGTCCAGGAGGCCGCGTTGGCCCGTCGTACCACCGCCCGTGGCGTCGTCGCCGCGCTGGCGGTCCTTGTCGTGACCGTCGGCCCCGGCCCGCTGTCCGTCCCGGCCGGCGCGACCGGGAGCGCCCCGGTCACGGCGGAGAAGGTCTTCCAGTCGGACCGTTACGTGCCGCGCGGCGACCGGCTGTACTCCGCCGGTCCGAGCGGCTATCTGCATGCGCGGGAGGGCAGTTCGGGCTATCTGTGGACGTCGTACGGCACCGGTGACACCACCGCACTGGGCGCCCTCACCCGGCTGGAGCTCCCGGCGTACCTCGGCTCGTCGTCCGACATCGTGACCGATGTCGTCTCGTCCACCTCGAAGGTCGTCCTCAAGGACATGTCCGCCGGCACGAGCACGGACGTCGCCCTGACCCACGGCACGTACTGGGCGACGTACGGCACCCATGTGCTGACCCAGGCGCGGGCCGCCGACGGCAGTCGTCTGCTGTACCTGTACGGCGACGGTGCGCCCGCCGACGGCACCCTCGTGGAGGGCTGGCCGGCCGGCGTCACCGCCAACTTCCAGGTCCTGGGCGGCGACAGCGGCACCGCCGTCATCAGCTACACGGCCGGGGACGACCAGCGCCACCTGGCGGTGGTGGACCTGGCCGCCGCGAAGGTCGTCGGCGACGTGGCCGTGACCGTCGCTCCGACGGCCGTCGCGCTGAGCGCGGACCGGCTGGTCTACGTGACGGGCGGCACCACCGCGCACGTCCTGGACCGCGCCGACCTCTCCGCCGCCGGGACGACGGTGCCGCTGCCCGGCACGACGGGTACCCCGGCCCTGGGCATCGCCGGCCGCTGGCTGGTGGTCGCCCGCTCCGTGACGTCGGACGACTACCCCGACTCCTCCGGCAAGCAGTTGACGGCCGTACCCCTCGCGGGCGGCGACGCGGTCACCGTGCTCCGGCACGCGAACACCTCGGTCGTCCCGGCACCGAACGGCGGCCTGCTGGTCGTGGGCGGCGCCGACTCCGCGCACTGGGCGGTGCGCGAGGTCACCGACACGGGCGCGGACGCGCCGACGCTGACGGAGGTGACGGACGTACCGCCGGTGGCGGCGACGATCGACCGCCTGTCGCTGCAGAACGGCAATCTGGTCACCGACGAGCGCAACACCAGCTTCCTGGGCGCCTACTACAGCCGACAGGTCTCGATCACCGGCACCTCCTACGCGCCGGGCGCACCGGCCTGGCAGACGTGGGACGGGCGCGGGACGGGCCCGTACACCACCGGTGAGGGGCACGCGGTGACGTTGACCGCCGGCGCCGGCGACCCCTCCGGGTCGCTCGTCCAGTCGATCGACTCCGACCCGGTGGGCTTCTATCTGCCCTCCGCCGCCGGAACGGTCCTCGACGTCTCCGGCCGCTATGTGATCGTCAACGGCTCCTCCCCCGCCAGGCAGTACGTCGGCGACCTCGGCGTCTACAGCGATCTGAAGCCCGTCGTCACCCGCTCCGTCACCGCCGCCTCCGTCTGGGGAACCAAGCTGTGGACCCCGGGCACCGGCAACGGCGTGGTCACCGCGAAGGACCTGAAGACCGGCGGGACGACCGACACGGTCAGCACCGGCGCCCCGTGCACCGCCAAGGAGTTGCAGGTCGTCGGCCGGTGGATCTACTGGTCCTGCGGCCCGACCGCCGCGGCCGGCGTCTGGGACCGTACGGCGAAGAAGAACATCACCGTCCCGTCCGGCGAGGCGCTGCTCGGCGACGGCTACCTCGTCCGGCACGACACCGCCGCCGGGGAACTCCGGCTCACCGCCTTCGCCGACGGCACCGCGACCACCCGCACGATCGGCACGCTCGCGGCGGGAGCGGGCAACTCCAGCCTGCGCGGGGTGACTTGGACCGTGGACAAGTTCGGCGGACCGGCGGCCTACGTCGACGCGGACCACCGTATCCACCTGGTGCCCGGCGGAGTCGCCCCGCAGCCGCTCGCCGTCACCGAGTCCGACGTCACCCGGGACGACACGATCAGCAGCCCGTGGTGGCAGTACCGCGCGGTGCTCTCCCGGCCCGCCGCCTCCTGGACGGCCACCCTCACCAGCAAGGCCACCGGCGCCGTGGTGCGTACGCTGACGGGCGGCGAGGTGGACGGCACGCTCACCGCGCGCTGGGACCTCCGGAACACGGCGGGCGCGCTCGTGCCCAACGGCGCGTACACCCTCAAGCTGACGGCCACGCCCGCCGACGGCTCGGGGGCCGCGCTGACCATGTCGCGGACGGTGCCCGTGTCCGCCGGCGCCGCCGTGCGCCGCGACTTCACCAACCGCGCCACCTGGGGGCCCGACGGCATCGGCGACGTCCTCGCCCTCTCCTCGAACGGCGTCGTCGCCTACCGCCCCGGCAACGGCACCGGCGGCCTCTCCGGCGCCATGTCGGCCTCCGGCTGGCCCTCGACGGTGACCCTGGTGCCGTTCGGCGATCTGAACGGCGACCGCCAGAACGACGTCCTCGTCCGCTTCGCCAGCGGTGAACTGCGCGTCTACCGCACCTTGCGCGGCCAGGCGTTCACCACCAACACCCCGCACACCTCGCTGGGCACCGGCTGGAACCAGTACAACCTCCTGACCTCCCCCGGCGACCTCACCGGCGACGGCCTCCCCGACCTGATCGCCCGCAAGACCTCCACCGGCGAGGCCTTCCTCTACAAGGGCACCAGCACGGGCAGGCTGTCGGCGCGGGTGCGCGTCGCGACCGGCTGGAACGGCTACAAGAAGATCGTCGGCATCGGCGACTTCAACGGCGACGGCCGCGGCGACCTCCTCGCCCAGGACAAGTCGAACGCCTTGTGGCGCTACGACGGCAACGGCACCGGCGGCTTCAGGCCCCGCGTGAAGCTCGCGTCCCATTGGGGCTCCGACTACAACGCCGTCATCGGCGCGGGCGACCTCACCGGCGACGGAAAGCCCGACCTCGTCTCCCGCGACACCGGGGGCACCATGTGGCGCAACTCCGGCAACGGCAAGGGCTCGTTCGGCCCGCGCGTGAAGGTGACGACGGGCTGGCAGACGTACAAGGGCCTGTTCTGACACCTGTCCCTCTCCTTTTCTCCTTCTCCTTCTCCTGCTTTCTTCTACGACAACGGCGCCCCGTCTCGATCGAGACGGGGCGCCGTGCCGGTGTGTGCGCGCCGGTGTGCGTGCCTTCGGGTCAGCCCGCGATCTCGAAGGTGGCGGCCTTGGACACGAACGCCGTGCCGCCGTCCTTGGCCGTCGCCAGCGTCGAGACGTTCCAGGTGCCCTTGGCCGCCTCGGCCGCCTCCTTCTTGGTGACCTTGAAGGTGTAGGTGCAGCGCGAGGTGTCGCCCGAGGTGCTCTTGCACTTGGCGGAGTCGACGTACCGGAGGTCCGCCTTTGTCGGCTCCAGCTTCGAACTCGCGGGCCACGCGATGACCTTGAGCCCGCGGATGCCCGAGTCGTCGGTGACATCCACGCTGTAGGTGAACGAGCCGGCGGCGCTCGCGGTCGGGGCCGTGTAGCGGGCGGAGCCGTTCGTGAGGGTCGGCTCGGTGGGCGTGGAGGCGGCCGACGCGGCGAGACCGCCGGCGACGACTCCGCCGACCGCCGCGACACCGACGAGCGAGGAGACGAGAGCGCGCTTGGACATGGACATGGGTAATCCCCCTGTTTGTGGTGTGGGTGGTGTGGGAGGCGGTGGTCGACCGCTTCCCTCGATGTGATCGAGCCTAGGAGCGGGGCGGGGCGCGGTCCTCCGGCTGGAGGACGGTTGCCGCGTCGAACCAGAGATAGAGAGTCCTGCGGCCGTAATCCCCCTTCAGCCTGAGCCGGGCCCCTCACCTGCGCCCATAGCCTTTGAGTGCCATGAAACGAACCGACGACCGGCTGCTCCCGGTCCTGCTGATCTGCGCCCAGGCCCTGGTGTGGCCGGGGGCTCCGCTGCTGCGCGGCACCGTGCCGACCGCGGCCGACCTGCTCGTGGCCGCCCTGGTCGCCGGACCGGTGACGGCCGCGCTCGCGCTGCGCCGCAGCCGCCCGGTGACCACCCTGATCGTGGTCGCCGCCGCCTGCGCGGTGGGCGCGGGACCGCTGCCCACCGGGGCGATGGCGCTCTTCGGCACCGTGGGCGTCGCGCTCGCCCTGTTCTCGGTGACGGCCGAGCGCGACACCTTCACCACGGTCCTGTGCGTGGTCGCGCTCGTCCTCTGGCAGCTGCTGCAGAACATCAACCTGAACGGCCTCAGCGACAACAACGGTCTCGACCTGGTCCTGACCGCCCTCCTCTACGCCACCGCGTGCGGCGCGGGTTTCTACATACGCCGGACCCGGCGCGCCCGCCAGGCGGCTCAACTCCTCCTGAACCGCGCCGAGACCGAACGCCACCGGCTCCCGGCGGCCGAACGCCGCCGCATGGAACGGGAGTTGCACGACGTCAGCGCCCACCACCTCACCGCCGTGGTCGTCACGGCCGGCGCCGCGCTCGGCCTGCGCGAACGACGCCCCGAACTCGCCGCCGAGGCACTGCAGTTCGCGACCGAGACCGGCCGCGAGGTCACCCGCGCACTCGGCGCGGTACGCGCCCCGGCCCCCTCGCGCGAGGAACTCCCCTCCCCCGAGGAGCGGTTGCGGGCCCTGATCGCCGGCTTCCGCCGCCTCGACCAACCGGTGGACGCCGAGATCGACCCCCTTCCGGACGGCGCCGTCGCGGACGCGGCCTACGGCATCGTGCGCGAGGCCCTGACCAACGTGGCCCGGCACGCGCCGGGCGCGCGCACCACGGTCGTCTGCCGCTACGGCGACACCCGCACCGACGTCGTGATCACCAGCGCGGCTCCGCCGACCGGTACCCCGGCCCACGGCGCGGGTCTGGGCGGCGGCCGCGGCCAGGGCTTCCTCCGCTCCCGGGCCCGGGAGGCGGGCGGCACCCTGACCACCGGCCCCACGGCGGAGGGCGGCTGGGAGGTACGCGCGACCCTGCCCGGCCGTACGGCCGGCCCGGTGGACCAGACCGTCCCGCCGAGCTACCGGGTGGCCCAGGTGGTCGCCGCGTTCGGCCTGTGCGTACAGCCACTCCTGCCGATCCTGATCATCCGCCCGGAAACGACGTCGAGCGGCACGCATGTCTCGGCGGGGGTCCTCTTCGCCCTGCTGGCGGCGGCCCAGGCGGTGGCCCTGCTGTGGCTGAGAAGGGCGCGCGGTTTGGCGCAGGGTGCCTTGCTGGGCTTGGCGTTGTTGTGGCCGGTGGCGATGGGGGTGGGTGACTACACGGGGCCGGTGCTGCTGCCACCGGTGCTGAGTGCGGTGGCGACTTGCGTTGCGGTGATGGTTCTTAGGGGGCGCGGGGCTGTATCGATCTTTTTCTTTCCCATTGCAGCAACAGCCGCACACGCAACGGCGTTGACGATCGCCGTACTGCACCGTGGCACAACCATCCCCGACTGGGCGCTGATTTTGACCGCAACTGCCGGTACAGCCTTGGTAGTTGGTGCGGCCTACTACATCGGCTCCCTGGGCGGCAGACGTAACAAGGCAGCCCAGGACACCCAGACCCAACGCCTCGCCACCTGGACGGAGGAGGCCGTACGAGACGCCTGGGCGGAACGCCGCCGTATCGCCGCCGGCCTCGAATCCACCGTACTGGCCCGCACCGCCGACATGATCACAGAAGCACAGGCAGGCCGGCTGGACGCGACAGCGACCCGCGCCCGCGAGGCACTCACCGCGATGCGCGCCCTGCTGGACGCGGTCCGCGACGGCGACACGGCGGCCGAACTGACCCCACAGCCGACCCTCCAGGCCCTGGACCTGCTCGCCCACCAGTGCCGGGCCACCGGCCGCGACGTCGAGATACGCCTCACCGACCGGGTACCGGAACGCCTGCCCACCGAGGTCGACCTCGCCGCGTACCACGTCGCCGAGACCCTCCTCGCGACCGGCGACACCGAACCCGCCGTACTCGAACTCGACGCGGTCGACGGTACGTTGACGATCACGGCCACCGGTGTGCCACGCGCCGCCGACCCCGCCGTACGGGACCGGTTGACGGCGCGGATCGCGCCGCTCGGCGGCACCCTGACGACCGGCCGGCCGCCGGGCACGGTCCACCTCCGGCTGCCGCTCACGGCGGTGCCGGACGACGAGGAGAGACAACGATGAGCCTCAGGGTGCTGGTCGTCGACGACCAGGGCATCGTCCGGGCGGGCTTCGCCGCCGTGATCGACGCCGAGGAGGACATGACGGTCGTAGGAGAGGCCGCGGACGGCGCGACCGCGGTGGTGCTCGCCGCCGAACTGGCCCCCGACGTCGTCGTGATGGACGTACGGATGCCCGAACTCGACGGTATCGCCGCGACCCGGATCATCACCGGGAAGGAGAACGCGCCCCGAGTCCTCGTCCTGACCACCTTCGACCTGGACGCGTACGTTTTCGACGCCCTGCGCGCGGGCGCCTCCGGCTTCCTCCTCAAGGACGTACACGCCTCCGAACTCCTGGACGGCATTCGGGTGGTGGCGAGCGGCGAGAGCGTACTCGCGCCGTCGGCGACCCGTCGCCTGATCGGGCACTACGCGTCAGGGGCGGGTACGGGATTCCACGCCAACTCCGGTTCTGATTCCTCCGGTTCCGGTCCGCGCGAACTCGACAGCCTCACCGACAGCCAGCGCAACGTCCTCGGGCTGCTCGCCTCCGGCCTCAACAACGCGGAGATCGCCGGGGAGTTGGGGATCACCGTCGGCACCGTCAAGTCCCATGTGAACGCCCTGCTGCGCAAACTCGGCCTGCGCGACCGCGTCCAGGCCACGATCCTCGCCTACGACCTCGGCATCACCCGCCCGAACCCGCCGGGCGCAGACCACCTCTGACGTTCTCGTCCTCTCCCCAGGAGCCAATTCCATGACCGGTACCGATGCTCACGCCGCCCGTTCCCCTCTGCACCGACTGGGCCGGAACCTCCGCAACCCCTTCGCCCTCGCCTACCTCGCGCTCTGCGCGGCGCTGCTCCTCTGGGCGATCGTCGTCAACATCCCCGACGACTCGGACGGGGCCATGGCCGCCGTCATCCCCCTCATGGCCACCGCCCCGGCCAGCCTCGTCCTCCTCGCACTGCCGGGCGGCGCCGCGGTGTTGATCGTCGCGGTCGTCCTCGGGGCACTCGTCAACGCGTCGGTCATCGGCTGGTGCGCCCGCGCGCTGACCCGGGGCAACCGCCCGGACGCGACGCGCTGACCGCGCGGGGGCACAGCTGGGGCTCAGGCGCCGCCGTAGCCGGCCGAGTGGTCGTCCGGGTCCTCGGTCGCGTACAGGGTGGGCCCGAGGAAGAAGAACTCGACGGTGTCGTCCGGGTATTCGGCACGCAGCAGGGGAAGCAACGTCTCCGGGTAGTACTCGGCGCCCTTGCCACTGAGCACCACGACCACGTGCCCCACGTCCACCCGCCACACCCGCACATGCGCGTAACCGTTCCAGCCCTCCACGGACTGCCAGGGCTCCTCGGCGCGGACCAATTGGGGATGAACGCTCTCAACTGCCATACCGCACCCCGTTTCCAGCCACAGCGGCCATCAGAACAACCATGCTCAGCACGGCGCGCAGAGTCCCGCCACATGGACCGCCGCGAAGCTGTTGCCGGCGCACACTCGGGTGCCGCCGAGTCGTGCAGGGCGTCCCGCAGCTCCGTCTTGGTGGTGGACAGGCTGACGTTCACGATGTCGAAGCCCTGCTCCACCGCCCAGACCAGCCCGGTGAGCAGGTTCTCCCCCGTGCAGAAGGACTCGGCGCCCAGCACCCGCAGGCTCGTCAGCTCGCACTCGGGGCCAGTGACCTGATGACGCCGGCGTACGCGCTGCCGTGGCCGTGCGCGTCACCGGACTCCTCCTCGACCACGCCGGGACGCCCGTCCGGGCCGACGGCCACCGCGTGGGCGGCGGACAGGTCGCCCACCAGCGGACGGTCCGGCCGGACCCCGCTTTCGCCAGACGTCCGCCTACCTACAAACACGTGCGAGCTCTCGACAACGTCGTACGTGGCGTCGGAGCCGCGGTATTCCTCTGGATCAGCCGACGGCTGTCTCAGCGCCGAGAGGTGACGGCGGTCGCGGGTCCCTGCCAGCGCACCGCGTGTCCGCTCCTTGAGGGCCCCGTGGGCGCCGACCGCCTCCAGGTCCGCGCGTGGGATCCCGCCGGAGGACACCGCGGAGGACGCCGACGGCGCATTGCCGTGAGGCCGGCCTGCGGGGCGGCGCGCGGTCAAGCCGCAGGCCTTTTTCTTGAGCGCTCGATCCAGATAGTTTACGGTGGAGTCATGGCAAGGACCCGGGAGTTCGACACGGAGGCGGCGGTGAGCCGCGCCATGGAACTGTTCTGGATGCGCGGCTACGAGGCCACTTCGGTACGCGACCTGACCCAGACGTTGGGGATCGGGCAGGGATCCCTGTATGCCGCGTTCGGCGACAAGGAGGGCCTGTACCGGGCGGCGCTGGAGCACTACCGCACCACCCTCGCGGCGGCCGCCCTGCGCAGCCTGCAGGAGGGGGCGGACGCCCGGTCGGCGATCCGTACGATGCTGGTCGAGCGGGTCCGGATCGCCGCGGAAAGCGACGGTCGGGGCTGCCTGGCCGTCAACGCCGCCTGCGAGCGCCTGCCGAAGGACGCGGCGATCCGGCGCACCGTGCGGGATATGCAGGACGCCAGCCGGGACGCGCTCGCCGAGGTGCTGCGGGTCGCGGCGGAGCGCGGTGAGATCGCGGCGCGGCACGACCCGCACACGCTGGCCGCTTTCCTCGTCACGTTCCTCAACGGACTACTGGTCTCCTCGAAGATCACCCCGGATGCCCACGCCCTCGAACCCCTCGTGGAGGTCGCCCTGACCGCCCTCGGCTGACTTTTTCATGCCCGCAAACTGTATCGAGCGATCCAGAAAGGAGGCGGGATCCCGCGTAGGTACGGGATCCGGCGAAATCCACCCTTCTTCACCGACTACCGAGGAGGACCCATGCCCCCCACGTCCACCCCGAGCACACCCGCTCTCGGCGGCAGCCGCTGGAACACCTTCCCCGCGGCCGGCACCACTCTGACAGCCCGCGACTTCCTCACCGCCACCGAGCCGCTACTGCAGGGCATCATCGATGACAACGCCCTCACCAGCGCCGACGGCGAGGTGCTGGCGGACCAGATCCGCGCGACGCTCGCTCTCGGTACCCGGGAGACCTCCCTGCCGCTGGGCATCGGCCCGGACAGCGCCTCGGCAGCCCGCGAACTGGGCGCGCAGGCCGAGGCGATCGGCCGGGAGCTCGTCTCGTGGTCCACCGAGGCGCTGGAGAGGCTGCTCACCGATCCGATACCGCTGCCGGCCGGACCGCTCGTCGTCCGCAGCCACTGCTACGGCCACCTGCTGACCCCTCCCACGGCGGATCTGCTCCGCGGCCGTCGCGGTGGACCGGTCACGATGCAGCTCTACAACGAGTGGCTGCACCAGATAGTCCTGCTGCGCGACGCCCTGCTGCCCTTCACCAACTGGCAGGACGTCCCGCTCCTGACAACCCCGACCGGGCTGCGGCACACCGAACCGGCCCGCGACGCGTTCCTCACCGAACTGCTGGTGCGCCAGATCCGGCATTCCGGCATCGTGGACTTCGCCCGCCACGTCGTCACCGGCGCCTCGGGCCCCGCCGGCTACGGCTTCGAGGCGGCCGGCGGCAGCGCCCTGCCCGCCGTCCTCGACCAGCCGCCCCTGACCGCACCCCGCCACCTGCTGACCTGGCGCACCGACCCGGCCGCCGAAGACACCGTCACGTATGTCGCCGAGGTGCAGGACTACTACGCCGCCCCCCGTACCCTCGTCGAGAACCTGCCGCCCGCCACCACCGCGCCGGGGCCGCCCACCGCCCGCACCATTACCGGGCCGGCCGCCGAGGGGACCCGCGCCGCCCGCATCGAGATCACCCACGACGGCACCACCGCCCACGTCGACCTCGGCCAGGCCCTGCGCGGCCACCGCTACGCCCACCGACCGGACCCCGCCGCAGGCGACACACGGTGCGCCACCGCGCCCCGCACCGCGGCCGTGTGGTCCGCGCTGCGCGCATCGGGGTTGGTGTGGACGCAAGCAGGCGACGTCACCCTGGACGCCACCGGCCAGGACGACCTCGTCGTACTGGCCCTGCTCGGCCGGCTCTACCCGGAGAACGTCACTCTGCGCCCCGCAGGCCGTCGCGCTGCCCGGACGCCCTCGGACGGCACCGGACCGAGCCGCCTGGTGGCTCTCGTCGACCCTCCGCAAGCCCACTGACACCCGTACCGCGAAACACACCAGGAAGGTTGGAGAACATGATGTTCGACCACGGCGGAACGCCCGTCCGTACAGGCCGAGCCGCCGTCAACGGAACGAGTCTGCACTACCGCACAGCAGGGTCCGGCCCCGCGGTGGTACTCCTGCACGGCGTGCCCAAGACCAGCTACCACTGGCGCCACCTCGTCCCGAAGCTGACGCCCCACCACACCGTCGTCGTCCCGGACCTTCGCGGTCTCGGCGACTCCGCCCGCCCGTCGGACGGCTACGACTCAGCGACGATGAGCGACGACATCGCCGCGCTGATGACCCACCTCGGACACGAGACCTACGCCGTGGCGGGCGAGGACTGGGGAGCGGTGATCGGCTACCAGCTGGCAGCCCGCCATCGCGACCACGTCACCACCCTCGTGTTCGCCGAGGCACTGTTCCCCGGATTCGGCTTCGAGGACCACACGGCCCTCACCCCCGAGAACGTCTCCAGCGGCATGCACCTGTGGCACCTGGGCTTCTACTTCCAGCCCGACGTACCCGAGATGCTGATCGCCGGACACGAGCGCGAGCTGATCACCTACATGATCAAGTACGAACGCAGCCACCCCGACACCGCCACCCCCGACGCGGTCGACGAATACGTGCGCTGTTACTCCATGCCCGGCGGCATCCGCGCGATGCTCTCCATCTACCGGGCCATGCTCGTCGACGCCGAACAGAACCGGCAGACCGCACAGAAGAAACTGGACATCCCGGTCCTGGCGCTCGGCGGATCCGCGTTCATCGGCGACCGCAACGAGTCCCAGATGCGGCTCATGGCCCACGACGTCACCGGACACGTCTTCGACGCCGGCCACGACCTGGCGGAAGAAGTGCCCGACGAGATGGCCGACGTCGTCCTGCCGTTCCTGGCCGCGCACCTTTAACCGCACCCCGCCGCCGAGGACGGCGAGCTGAAGCCGTCTGCACACCGTGGGGCCCCGTGGCCGAGCGGACCTGCCCGGTACCGCGCTGCCAGGGGCCCCGTGGCTCCCGACGACTCCCCCGGTCGATGCACGGCCAGCAATCCTCTCCGACGCGCGTCTTGCGCACCAGCAGGTCTTCCTCTCGGGTGCCCAGGGACGGTGGACCTGCGTCTCGCGGGCGTCGGCGCCGAAGAGCTTGTGCCGCCCCACGGGGGCGAAGGTCTTGTTGTGCGGGCGAATGGCCCCGTGTTCCCACGGCGGTCTCCGATATCGGAGCAGGGCCAGCCGTACGCCCGCCCTTGTGTCGACTCGGTCGCCCGGCTGGTCGCCGAACGCGCCCTGCCGCACGTCGCCGGATGTGACGGCCTCCTCGGCGACCGGTGACAGCGTTCTTACCGGCACCCCGTCTTGGACGCGTTCGTCATCGCCCGAGGGCCGAACGTCGCGAGAACGCGCGCGACGGCGCCGGGCGCGGCAACACGGCACCGCCGGTGCCAGCCAGTTCGGTACTTTCACTGCCGTACTTCATATAAGGCGAATATTCGTTCTCCTGGTAGGGTCAGGAGGCTTTTCTGGCCGGCCGCCGACTCGTCGAGGTCCAGACGTCGACCGGCCACGACGGGACGAAACCGATCAAGGAGCGGCAGTGCCGAAGGTCAGCGAGGCGTACAAGGAGAACCGGCGCACGCAGATCCTCGACGCCGCACAGCGCTGTTTCGTCCGTGACGGCTTCCACCGCACCTCCATGCAGGACATCCTCACGGAGGCAGGCCTGTCCGCCGGTGCGGTCTATCGCTACTTCCCCAGCAAGGACGACATCATCGTCGCGATCGCCACGCGCAATCTCGACCACATGGTGGCCGTGCTGCGCGATGCGGTCGGCAACCGCGACAGCCGCGGACTCGGCGCGACGATGGCCGGCCTCCTGACAGCTGCCCAAGGCGAGCAGGACGAGCACCAACTGGCCACGGTCGCACTGATGGTGTGGTCGGAGGCCCTGCGCAATCCCGCGCTCGCCGACCGCCTGACCGCCACCGACACCGATCTACGTGGCGTTCTCGCCCGCCTGGTAGCCGAGCAGCAGAAGCGCGGCACCCTCCCGGCCGATGTACCGGCCGAGACGCTGGCCGGGGTCTTCGTCGCGGTCCTGCCCGGGTTCCTTCTCCAACTCGCTCTGTTCGGACCACAGGCTGTGGACGGGCTGCCCAGCGCGGTCAAGACGTTGTGGCCGACGTAGCCCCGGGCCCGGCAGGTCGATAGCCCCCCCTTGGCGCCCGGCACCGCGGCACCGCACGTCAGCAGAGTTTCGCCGCTCATCCGAACCGGGGCAGATACCAACGTGTCAGGACTGCCATGCCAGCTCCGAGGTACCCGGGAAGGCGGAACGGCGGGTACCGAGGCAGAGCTGATGGGATGGACGCCGCCGGGCAGCGCGGCGGGGAGAGACGTCTTGCGTCGTGTTCCAGCCGGGCGTACGTTGAAAAAAGAAAAACGAGCCATCGTTCTCTTTACCTAACCTCTACCTACCTCTACGGGAGACAGGAGGTCGTCATGCGGCTCCCGTTGGTCCGCCCAGATGAACTGACCCCCAGCCAGCGGCCTCTGTACGACGCCTTCGAGGCGATGGTCGAGGCCGATGAGTACAAGGGATTCGAGGTGCGCGACACCGACGGCGCGTTCGTCGGACCCTGGGGCGTGATGCTCCACTTCCCGGAACTGGCACAGCCACTCGCCCGCTTCATCGACCTCGCACAGCAGTTGCCGGGTCTGTCCGAGCGGGCGCGGCACGTCGTCATCCTGACGATCGGCGCACGCTTCAATGTGGCCTACGAGATGTACGCGCACGCCCGGCTTGCCGCGCGAGCCGGGCTGCACCCGACGGAGATAGCGACACTGTGCGCCGGTGGCCGCCCGTCCGACCTCACCGAGGAGGAGTCACTCGCCGCCGACGTCGCGACCGCCCTGTCCGAAGGAGGCCCCCTGCCAGGGCCGCTGTACGACACCGTCATCGAGACGCTGGGACAGCAGACCCTTGACACGATCGTGTTCGTGACCGTCCACTACCTGGCCCTCGGCACCGTTCTCAACGCCTACGACGTGCCGGCGGGAAGCCCGCGCAGGGAGCCGAAGAGCGCTGCCTGAGCTGTTCGCGGCGCGGGACCGACGAGCCCCGGAAGGACCGCCAAGGAAGAGGAGACCCTCGTGTTCGACGACCCCACGGACTTCGGGACGTTCGGCCGCTACGCGGAGACACCGGTGGAAGAGATGTCTCCCGAGACGCGCAGCGCGTACGACTACACGCTGCGGTTGCGCGGCCTGGTGCCAGGACCGCACAAGATCTGGCTGGCCAACCCCAGGCTGCTGAAGGCGATCGTGCCCACAGGAGCGTACTTCCAGACGGACTCATCGCTGTCGAAGGCGGAGATCGAGATCGTCACGAACATCGTCACCGGCCGCTGGCTCGCGGCCTATGCCAACTACGAGCACGAGAAGATCGGTATGGCGCTGGGAGGTCTGGACCCGCAGAAGGTCGAGGCTCTGATCGCCGGCCTCCCCACTTCGTTCGACGACCCCCGCCAGCAGCTCGTGTACGAGCTCGCGTCAACCCTGGTGCAGCCGCGCGTGGTTCCGGTCAGCCTGTACAGGCGGGCGAAGGAGACGATCGGCGAGGAGGGCATCGTCGATGTGACCGTGCTGATGGGCTGGTTCACCAGCGTCTCGCTGACCCTGGCCGCCTTCGACGTGCCGTCGAACGCAGTCGGCCTTGAACAGTAGCCGTGGTGCAGGGCCGGGTGAGCGCAGCGCCACACAGCAAGCGCCGGTAGACCGCCCCTGAGGACAGCCCTGTTTCGGCCGCAGGTCCTGCAGGCACGGCGGAAAGAACAACAGTCATTCGTTTCTATGACTCCGATGTCGCCTCCGACACGAGGAGTCCGCATGCGGTGGATATCGCCGCGCACGCCCACGCCGGTGATGGGCGTGCTCCCGTTCCTTTGTCAGGCCTACCTGGCATGCCGGAAAGAGGAGGAATCATGAAGAAGTGGCCTTTTGCTGCCGCGGCTGCGGCGGTACCCGCAGCGCGCCTGGTGCGCGGCCTCAGCTCGTCCGGGCTTCCCGAGCCGGCCCCGCTGCCCGAGTCGATCCCGGTCCCGCAGGCCGATCCGCCGGCGGACATGGACCTGGTCGCGGTGCCGACCGGCGTCAACAACAGGGTCGCCGCCTACGCGTATACGGGCGGTTCCTTCTTCGACAAGCGCGACTTCTACATCGGTGCGGCGCTGATCAAACATCCGCAGGGTGATCTCCTGGTCGACTCCGGCTTCGGGCGCGACATCGCCAAGCAGTTCGCCACGATGGCCCGCCCGTTCCAGAAGCTGACCAAGTACGAGCTGTGGAAGCCGGCCGTCGACCAGTTGGAGGCGGCGGGCTACGACCTCAGCCGACTGTCGGGAATCCTGCTGACCCACGCCCACTGGGACCACATGAGCGGCATCCCCGACTTCCCCGGCCTGCCGGTCCTGGTCTCAGGGCGCGACCGGGCCGCGTTCTACAACCCGGAGATCTTCGGCAACTTCCGCGGATACTTCCGCGAAACGCCCTTCAACTGGCAGGAGTTCACCTTCGAGGGCGGCCCCTACCTCGGCTTCCCTCGGCACCACGACGTCTACGGTGACGGCTCGATCGTCTGCGTCCCCGCCCCCGGACACACCCCGGGCAGCGTCATCGTCTTCGTCACCCTGCCCCACCAGGTGCGCTACGCCCTGGTCGGAGACCTGGTATGGCAGCGCGAAGGACTCACGCGCCGTCTGGAGAGGCCCTTCCTCATCAGGCGTCTGGGCGACTTCGACGCCGAGGGCAACCGCCAGAACATCCTCCGCATGGCCTCGGTCATGCAGCGCATCCCCGACATGATCGTGGTCCCGGCCCACGACCAGCGAGCCTTCGCGGAAATGAACCAACTCCCCCACGTCACTGCCAAAGGCCGCATCCTGTCAGCAGAGACAGGGTCATTGGCCGGCCCGGGACCCGCCTCAGCCCGTTGAACGGAACCGCGGGGACCGTAAAACGTCCAAGGCACCCCAACATCCTCGCCGTCATACCGGTTCGCGACCGCGCGGGCCTGCTTCCACCTGCTGACGCACCGCTCGACCGAGCCGCGGCGCGGCGCTACTGGGTCTTGTCGAGGGCTGGGGACCGGCTGCTGGCCCGACCTGCGCGACGGCGGTCGGCGTGCTGGTTGTCCGGCTCGGCGATGGTCGACTTGACACCACGACGCCGCAGCTCGGCGCGATGGTCTCGGCCGGAGTACGCCATGTCCCCGCGCCGCCGGATGCGGAAGCCACCAGTACAGGGACGGGCATGGGACCGTCGCCCCGCCGGCCGGCGTGGACTGCCGGACGAGCGGACCGGCCCGATCATCCTCATCGGCCGCAAGGACGGGTCATCGCCGACGAGGAAGACAGCCAGTTCCCCACACATCGTGCGGAAGATGGCGGACGCCACCGAGGGCAGTGCCTTCCGCGTGCTCCAGACACCGTCCACCTCACCGCCCGCGAGAACCCCGAAGGTGATCGGCATCGAGACCGACGCCTTCCTCACCGACCTGCCTGCCTGCCTGCCTGCCTGCCGCAGCCTGATCGGAAGGCCATCACCATGACAGACAACACCGCACAAGCGACGGCCGTGCCCAGCTGGGTCCTGAAGTTCGTGGACGCCATCGACACCCTGGACTTCGGCGAGGGCTTCGCGCCACTGACCGAGAACACCGACATGTTCTTCGGCACCGCGCACATCCACGGCGTCGAGGCCATCAAGGCGTTCTTCGTCAAGATCGACGCACCGCTGATCATCACCCATGAGGTCTTGGAGTTCTGGACCGCGGACAACGGCGTCCGCCTGCTGCGCGGCGAGGCGACCATGGCCAAGAAGAGCGAACCGGACAAGGTAGTGCGCGCCCCGTTCACGCACATCTTCTACCTCGACCGGGAAGAGCCGGTCCGTTTCCGAACGCTCCGCATCACCGCGGGCCCACTTCAGACCGACGCCGTGATGTGACCTGGCTCCGGGGCCGGCCGCGAGTGGAGTGACCCCCGAAATTCCGACACCTGGACGCTGGATGTTTCGTCATCCCCACTGCTGTGGGGCAAGTCCGCGGAGACGACCGCGTGGAACGAGGGCGGCTCGCAACGTCATCGAGTCCGGCACCCTCTTCGACAGCCCGAAGCACTGACGCTGTTCAGCGCCTTGATAGTGGGATTGTCCGGATGCCACACCCCTGCGACCCCGAGTACACCTGTGACCGCCCGGCAGACCGAGACCCGTTTGCGCGATCGCTGCGCACTTGGCCACCGCCTGGCCACCACACCGACCCGACAGGCCCGAGCCGACCGGCAACACGGAACAAAAGACCAGGTCAAGGCCCTACGAATCGCAACGGCCACTGGCAGTCGCCCCCAGACCTACGCATGGCGATGCGTAGCCCGCAGGTGCCCGCTCAGCCCGGATCCCAAGGTCAAAAGAAACAAGAAACCCCAGGTCACGGCGAGTGAGTCCCGGGGTTCCTCAGAGCCGCCTTCGGGATTCGAACCCGAGACCTACGCATAACGAGACCACGAGCGATCATGCTGTCTGGTGCATCGTCGTGCTGTCCGGTGACGTTTTGACCGGTCAGGACACGCGCAACAGGTTGACCTGTGCCACCCCGCGACGCACCGTCCAAAGGCATCTGTCCACCGACTGTCCACCGGCGGGACTCTGACCGGTCCGCCAGCGAGACCGCCGCCGGGCTGTCGGGATGCTGCCGGCCGGAGAGACGAGCGGAGGTCACTGTGGGACCTCTACAAAGCAACCCTCCAGCGGGTTCCCCCAAGGATGCCTCCCCGAGATGCTGGTTGATCCAGCCCAGGTCATCGATGTTGAGTCGGTAGCGGGCCCGGATGACGGCGACGTACACGAGCCGGGCTTCGGCGTTGATGGCCCCCTCTGAAAGCCGTCCCCAGAGGGCGGAATATGAGTGCATAGGTTATTTGTCGTACCTGAACGTGTGACAGGACGGTATCCCGGCTGGTCGGCGGCCATGCGCGTGCTGGGCTGGTCATTGTGAGCGAGCGCAGGTCCCACAAGACCGACCTGCCCGATGAGCAGTGGGCGCCGGTCGAGCTGGTGATCATCGCGTGGAAGGCCGCGCATCCCTCGGTCAGCGGCCATCGGGGCCGGTACGGGATGCGGGAGATCGGCAACGCGTTGCTCTACCAGGGCCGGACCGGCTGCCAGCGGGACCTGCTCCCGCACGACTTCCCGCCGCCCGGCGCGGTGAAGTACTGCTTCCGCACCTGGCGCGACGACGGCACCGACCACACCATCCATGACCTGCTGCGCCGGCAGGTGCGGGAGATGGCGCGCAGGAAGGCGGACCCGAGCCTGGTGGTGCTCGACACGCAGAGCGTGCAGGCGGCGGCCGGGGTGCACCGCGGCGACTGCCCGCTCACCCCGGACGAAGCAGCGAACCGGACATCAGGTCTCATATCGCCCTCTCGGGTCCACCGGTTCGGCCCTACCGTCATCAGGCCACCGCCTCGGAAGGCGCGGACGAGCGCGACTGACCCGGCGGCCGATGGAAAGCGCCGGTCGCGCATCAGGGCGTGACCAACGCCGCGACCGCAGAGGTCACCAAGGCGCGCCGTTCAGGTGAACCCGGCTCTGTGGCGGTCGCCGACCTCGGGTCGGATGGCGACCGCCACAAGGGGCGGTGTCAGGCGGGCAGATGGTCGGCGCTGGTGTAGATGGACTTGTAGTCCAGGTAGCTGCTGAGCCCCTCGGGACCGTACTCGCGGCCGATGCCGCTCGCCTTCAGGCCGCCGAACGGGGAGTTGAAGTCGATCGCGTAGTAGTTGACGCCGATCGTGCCCGTGTGCACCCGCCGGGCCACGTCGATGCCGCGTGCCTCGTCCTGGGTCCAGACGGACCCGGCCAGCCCGTAATCGGAGTCGTTGGCGATCCGTACGGCGTCGGCCTCGTCGTCGTACGCGATGACGGCGAGGACCGGTCCGAACACCTCCTCGCGGGCGAGCCGGTCGGAGTTGCCCACGTCGGCGAAGACCGTCGGTTCGACGAACCAGCCGCGGTCGTGGCCCGCGGGACGCCCGCCGCCAGTGATGAGCCGGGCCGACGAAGCGCGGGCCGCGTCGATGTAACTGAGCACCCGCTCCTGGTGCGCTTTGCTGGCCATCGGGCCGCAGGTCGTCGCCGGGTCGAGCGGGTCGCCGACGACGAGGCCGGAGGCGAAGTCGGCCACGGCCTCGACGATCTCGTCGTAGCGCGAGCGCGGTGCGAGGATCCGGGACTGGAGGGTGCAGGTCTGGCCGTTGTTCATGAAGGAGGCGCCGTCCAGACCGGCGACGAACGTGTCGAGATCGGCGTCGTCGAGCACGATCGAGGCGGACTTGCCGCCGAGTTCGAGGGTGCAGCGGCGGATCAGGCGCCCGCACTCGGCGCCGATCGCTCGACCGGCCGCGGTGGAGCCGGTGAAGGCGACCTTGTCGACGCCGGGATGGCTCACAAGGTAGGCGCCGGCCTCCCGGTCGGCGAGCACGATGTTGAGCACACCCGCGGGCAGGCCGGCCTCGATGGCGGCGTCCGCCAGCAGATAGCTGTCGAGCGCGGTTTCCGGCGACGGCTTGAGCACCACGGTGCAGCCGGCCGCGAGGGCCGGGGCGAGCTTGCTCAGCGCCAGTCCGAGCGGGAAGTTCCAGGGGGTGATCGCCGCGACGACACCGACGGGTTCGCGGCGCACGATGGTGGCTCCCCGCATGCTGGGGCCGAGCGCTTCCAGGGGAAAATTCTCGACAAGATCGGCGTTGCGGCGGAGATGACCGGCCGGCCCGAGCCCGTTGGTCTGTCGCGACAGGGCGATGGGCATCCCGTTCTCGCGGCTCACGAGGGTGGTGGCGAGGTCTGCTCGCTTGTCCCACGCGTCGGCGAAACGGCGCATGGCCTCGGCTCGCTCCGCTGCGGTGCTGCGGGCCCAGGGCCCGCTCTCCAGGGCGGCGCGGGCGGCGGCGACGGCGGCGTCGACGTCTGCGGGGCCGGCCATCGCGGCGATACCTATGGGTTCCTCGGTGGCGGCCTCCAAGGCCACATGGCGCTCATCGGTGCTGGGGCCGATCCAGTTGCCGCCGACGAAGAACATCGGCCGGTCGAAGGGGGTCTGGTTCTGGACGGTGTTCATGGGAATCTCCTTGTGAGGAGCGGCGGCTGGGAAAGAGTCCGGAATGCTTCGGAACTGCTGGTCGGGTGACGCGGCCCCGGTGTGTGCGGGCAGGCTGGAACGGCGCGGATGGTGGGAGTCGCGGTGCACCGCCGAATGCGAAGGCCGCGAGATGTCCGAGCGGGAGACGCTGCGGTCGGGTCGTCCGCCCGGAGAGGCGGTCGGCTGTTTTCGGGTACGGCGAGCAGCCGTCCGAAGACGGGCCGCAGACGAACAGCTGCTCTGCTTAGACGGTTATCCGGGTTCGCGCCCGGTGGCGTGCGGGTCGCCCGCCAGGTTTGGCTGATCCGCGCCCGGCTTCGACGCCGCCCAACTGGCGAGCATCCGCAGCGCGTCCTCCGACGGAGTGTCCGGCTCGGGGGTGTACATGATCAGTATCTGACCGGGGTCGGCCAGCCGGGTCGATTCGTATGCGAGCTCGAAGTCGCCGACGACTGGATGGTGGACGCGTTTGACGCCAGTGGCGTACGAGCGCACGTCGTGGCGAGCCCAGCGGACCCGGAAGTCTTCACTACGCGTCGACAGCTCTCCGATCAGGGTCGTGAGCTCCGTGTCGTACGGCGTCCGGCCGGCTTCGGCGCGCAGCAGTTCGGCAGAGTCATCGGCGATTCTGTCCCAGTCGCGCCAAAAGGTACGGGCCGCCGGGTCGAGGAACGCGAAGCGGGCGGTGTTGACCGGCCGACCCGGGTCGGCGTACATCGGTTGGTAGAGCGCTCGGCCGAGCGCGTTGGCGCCGATGATGTCGAGGCAGCCGGTGAACACAAGCGCCGCGGTGGTGGTCATCGAGTCGAGGATGCGCTGAACCGGCGGCCGCAGTCGCGGCCGTGCGGTGGGCGGCGCGGGTCGACGGGAGCGCCTGGCGTCGAGCAGGTCACTCAGGTGCGCCCGCTCGGCATCGGTCAGCTGCAACGCGTGATGGATGCCGTCGAGGACCGATTCAGAGACACCGGTGGCGTCGCCGCGCTCAAGGCGTATGTAGTACTCGACACTGATGCCGGCCAGTGCCGCGACTTCCTCGCGGCGCAGACCCTTGACCCGCCGAGCGCCGCCGAACACCGTGAGACCCGCCTGCTCGGGGGTCAACCGTGCGCGGCGGGTCACCAGGAACGCGCGGATCTCTTCCCGCACTCCGGGGCTGACCTGCTTGCCATCACTCATGCGATTGACGGTACGCCGCCGCTCGCCCGCCAACGAGTCACTCTCAGTACCCCCCCCCAGCGGATCCGTCACTGGCACAGCTGGGGGCCTCGCTCGGGCTGGGCCCGCCGAGCGGGGCCGCTCATCGAGCCGCGGTGTTGTCAGTCCTCGCCACTGTCGCTCGGCCGATCACGATATTCACGGAGGGTGGCCTGGTGGGCGCCAGCGGCGGCCTTGGTGACTTTGCAGGCCCGAGTGTCAGAGGGCGGTATGAGACCTGATGTTCGATGCACTGCTTCGTCCGGGGTGAGTGGGCAGGTCGCGGCGGCGCCGGGCGGCCTACGGCCGCGGCTGGGTGGGCAAGCCCTGCTCGGTCTCGGCGAGGATCCCGCGCTCGGCGAGCCGCTTGAGCTTCACGCGGGTGTTCTTGACGGTGTCGGGCGCGATCTGCAGGTCCATCGCCTCGCACATCTGCCGGGCCCGCAGCGGGACGCCGGCCGTGGTCAACACCGCCATGATCTGCTGGCGGGCCGGATGGTCCGGCAGTTGCGGGGGCGGGGCCGGCTCGGGCAGTTCCAGCAGCGTCTTGGGGGTGATCCGGACCTCCTCGGCGGCCCGGTGAGATTCCTCCGCCCAGTGACCGGCTGCACCGCGATCCTGCCCCGGCCGGACGCGATCACTGGGCAGTGGCGGCAGGAGGTCGTCGGCCCTCTCCTTCAGCAACACGCTGAAGACGCCCGCCAGTTGACCGGGATTCGACATGATGAGGAACCTGAAACGCAGGCTGCGCGGCTGCCCGGCCTGCGCTCCACATACAGAGCGATCAGGCGACGGCGACAAGTTCACGGACCTCGGGCGCGACCTCTGCCGCGAACTGGCGGAGGAAGTCGGCCGAGGCCGCACGGTAGAGGAAGAACGTGTCCGCCTGCTTGTTCAGAACCAGCTCGGCAAGCTGCTCGGCCCACACCGTTGCGGGGCCTTCGAGGAAGCCGGAGCCGGTGCCGAAGGTGCCCTCGATGTTGTAACCGCGGCCGATGTCCCGCGGCGAGCGGCCCGCGGCGAGCGCCGCCTCGTCGATGATCCGGTTGGCGTCCGGCAGCGCGGCCGGCGGGAGGAACGGGGAACTCGGGATCCAACCGTCCGCGATCGTCCCGACCACCCGCAGCATCCGCGGCTGGTAGGCGCCGAACCAGATGCCGATCTCGTGCCGCGGCTCGGGCCCCGGCTTCGCGTTGTCCAGCCGGTAGTGCTTGCCGTCGAAGGCGACATCCGTCTTGGACGTCCACAACGCGCGGATGAGCCGGGTGGCCTCCTCCAACGCCTCGATGGACTCCCCGGCGGTGCGTGCCGGCCCGCCCTCCGCGGCGATGGACCCCCACATCTGCTGGGCGCCGGTGCCGAGACCGAGTTCGAAGCGGCCGCCGCTGAGGATGTCGATGGTCGCGGCGGTGCGGGCAAGCACCGGAGGCGGACGCAGCGGAAGGTTCAGCAGGTTGGACATGACCGTGATGCGCTCGGTCCTGACGGCCATGGCGGTCAACAGCGCGAGGGTGTCGAGCCGTTCGGGCCAGTACGGGTGATCGGACAGCGTGACGACGTCGTAGTCGAGCTGTTCCATCAGTTCGGCCAGTTCCACGACGTCCTGCGGGTGGTCCGGGCTCGGCTCCAGCAGGGCGCCGAACCTCACAGTGCCGGTGGTCATCGGCTCACCCCGCCGCGCGCACCGACACGCTCCGGCGTGGCAGTGCCGTAGACCTGCTGCGCGTGGGCCGCGTAGGCCTCCGTGGCCAGACCGCCGATGATGCCGCTGACCTCGGGCGGCATCTGGGCGACGATGTCGCGGACGGTGTCCGGGTCCGCCTCGTAGGCCATCATGCCGAAGATCAGCGGGACCTGTTCCGGCGCGACGTCCCCCGCACCGTCGGCCAGCATCTGCCCCCACTCGGCAGCGGTGATGTGCTGAGCGAGAAGCGGTACGGCGTGGTCCTCCTCCGCCGCGAGGTGCTCCTTGAGAAGGTCCGAGAGCTGGGCCATCGACACGGCGAGGCTTTCGCGCTGCGCGGGGTCAGCGGTGCCGCGCCAGTGCGCCAGCCCGGCGCGCACCTCGTCCAGGACCCTGTCGATGTGTGCGTGCTGTTCCTCCATCAGTTGCGCGATGGACTCGGCGTCCGCCGCGTTGCGCTCCAGCAGCCGCGGCCACAGGTGTTTGTCCTCGGCGCTGTGGTGGTGATGGAGGCCGTTGTCGACGATCTGCAGGTGATCGGCGATGACGGCGGCGCGTGTGACATCGTTGTCGGCCACACCGCGGATGAGTGCCGGGGCAAGTCCGAACTCGCGACGGAACATCGTGTGGGCCATGTACATGTCACGCACGTCGGCCAGCGGTTCGTTGCTCATGTTTGCATTCCCAGGGGTTGCCGGAAGGACTTGGCGTTCCGGAATCTAGCAACCTGGCCTATGTCGGCAAAGAAAATGTCCAGGACGCGAATCGGGTTATCCGCGGAGCGTATGCAGCGGCTTCTGACCGAATTTCGCTTCGTGCGCGGCGGCGAATCTCCCCAGATGAGCGAAACCCCAGCGGCGCGCGACAGCGGCGACCGAATCCGTGGCCGGGTCGGCCACACGGAGCTCCTCGTGCGCCCGACGCAGCCGGACGTCACGCACGTACTCCATCGGTGACATTTCCAGATGCGCCTGGAATGCCTTCTGCAGAGCTCGCGGACCGACCCCGCAACGGTCCGCGAGGAGCGAGAGCGTCAGCGGCGCCTGCGGGTCCGACTCGATGATGTCGATGGCCGTACGGACCGACACGGGCCGTGCACGCGTGACGGGCGCACCGAGCGCCTCGGGGTGGGAGTGCGTCGCCGCCAGGAGGAATCCGTTCACGATGCTGTCCGCCAGGGGCCCGGCCACCAGCGGCTGCGACAGCAGACTGCCCGGAGCCGCGATCTGCCGGTTGACGGACACCAGCAGTTCGGCCCAGTTGCGTCCGAAGCCGTCGGCGTAGTTCATCACCGGGTCGAAGCTGACACGGCGGGAGGTACGGTCGCCCACCAGCCGGGCCAGCATGGTCTCCACCGCGGGCATGTCGATGCGGACGCACAGCCCGCGGTACCCGGCAGGCCAACGGGCGGAAACGGCGCCGCCACCGGGGTGGTACAGAGCCGAGCCCAGGCGGCTCACGGTCAGGTCCACACCCCGGTGACGTGACGCGAAACGCCCCGCGATGGGCACGTGCACGTAGAAACCCGTGCCGACGTCCTCGGTCTCCAGCCTCAACTCGCCGCTGAAATCGACCTCACCGATATGGATGGGACCGAGTTCGGCGAAGCGATACGTCGATACCGTCACCTCGTCCTGCGGCACGGATTCGATCGTCGACGTGCGAACGAGCATCAGACACTCCCCCGATGCCGGTCGGACCACTCGGCAGGAGACCGGGCATTCGAGTCATGCTAGCCCGTGATCGCGAGGCCGGCCGGGCGGTTCACGGAACCGCGGCCCAGTGGCACAGCGGTCACGACAGCCTTTGGAGCGCCGGGCTCTCAAGGCGGGTGCCCGGCTGCGCGTGAGGCGGGTGCCCGGCTGCGCGTGGACATCGAGTCCCAGAGCCTTGACGTGATGAAGCAGGCGGCCGTCAGCGGCTCCGCCGTCACAGTGCTTCCAGGTCCGGCCATCGGCGACGAACTGAAGGACGGTCGTCTGGCCGTCGTCGACATCGACGGAGTGCCGCCCGTGCGGGCCGCCGCTCGGCACGATGACGGGGCGCACCTCGGGATCCAGCGCGTCGAGAGCACCAACCCTGAAAAGCCGATTTCGCCCTGAGATGCGAAGAAACTCCCATATACACCGACGCGGCCGCTCTTTCGATGCCCTTCCCCCGATCGGCTACTGCGCGCACTCACGGCCAACCATCGCCAGGACCCGAGCCGGACGTGAGATCCGTCCGGACCGGACAGTCCCGACGACACCCATTGCCCCCGGGGCAGCGATCATCCTCTGATGGAGTGTCACGCACGCTTGTCCACCGGCTGTCCACCGGGACCCTTTGCGCCAGCATGATCCATCCTCTACGAGCAAGGAAATGACCAGGTCAGAGGCCTGACCTGGGGTTCACCATGGAGTCGCCTTCGGGATTCGAACCCGAGACCTACGCATTACGAGACCACGGGGGTTCGTGACGGCTGGTTCCGGCTCGTGCCGCCCGGTGCTGTTCTGCCTGATCAAAGCATCTGTGAACAGTTCCGCCGTGACACCCTGTGTTACCCCGTCCAAAGGCGTCCGGCCGCACTCTGGCCGCACACGGCCACACCTACAGATTTAGTAGCCCTCCAGAAGGGCGTTGTCACTGCCCCACAGGGTAGCTGCGACGGTGCTGTTCCGGCGCCCGAACCGTGCCTGTCAGCGACGCCGCAGTCCGCGTGAACCTCCACGAAGATCGGCTCCGCCAGTCCGGGCCGGGCACGACACGCCAGGCGTACACCCTCGACCTCCTCGCCCGGGAAGCCGCCAAGCCCACCCTCGCGGAGATGGCCGCACGTCTGGAGCGTGAAACCCGCACCGAGCTGGACACGACCGACATCCTCGACGCCATCGAGGACGGGCGGCACCGACGTTGATCGTCATCGACTGCTCCAGCCTCATGCACTTCCTCCTCGACCACGGCACGACGGGAACCGCGATCCGTGAGCGGCTGAGCCGCGCCGACACCCTCAGCGCCCGGCCTGCTCGACTACGAGATCACCTGTTGATCCGAAACTCAAAGGGTTCTATTCGAGGGTGTAGCGCACGTGGGGGCCGCTGAAGTAGCCGCGGACGATGTGTGGCTGACGTTGACGCCGATGGAAGAACCTGCGGGTTTCGACGGCGAGTTGGGCCTGGTCACGGGCCCGGTGGTGCATGGGCAGGCTCCGTTCGAGGTCGGCGTTGACCAGCTCGTCCGGGTTCAGCTCGGGCGAGTACGACGGCAGGAAGTGCAGCTCGATCCGGCGGGGGTGGGCGGCGAGCCAGGCGCGGACCTTGCGGGAGCGTGCGCGGAATGGCCGTCCAGGACGGGGTGGACCTTGCGCTCGAAGTGTCCGGCGAGACGGTCCAGGAAGCGGCACATGACGTCGGCGTCGAAGGTCTCGGTGAACACCATGAAGTGCATGCGGCCCTTCGCGCTGATCGCGGACATCGCGTTCACGGAGAACCGGTTGCCGGTACGGCGCACGGTCGGGGTGCGCCCCTTCTCGCCCCAGGTGCGGCCGGTGACCTGGTCGGAGCGGATGCCGACCTGGTCGGCGAAGAGCCCCTCGCTCCCCTCTGCCCTGGCCTTGGCGCGGATGGCCGGCCAGGTCTGCTGGTGCCAGACGCGGACGGCTTCCGCGTTCTGCTCGACGGCCCGCTTGTCCGGGCGCTGGAACGTCAGGCGCCATCGGCGCAGGTACTTGCCCACGCCCTGCTCGGTCAGCCGTACCCGGTACAGCTTCGCGATCAGATTCCCCACGCCGGCCCGAGTCCACAGCCGGCCTGCGAGACCCACATCACACGGCCGGTGATCCTAGACGGCCTGCCGGACGGCCTGTTGCTCCACCTCGCTCAACAGCTGGTGCTCGCCGGCCCGGCGCCCGCGGAGCTGCGCCATCAGGGCCCCACGTCCACCCGCGAGCCACTTCGCCCACCACTTGTCCACTGCCCTAAGCGACACCTGGAACACCGCGGCAACGTCCTCGCGATCCCGCCCCGCCACCAGCGCGGCCACCGCCCGTAGCCGCAACGCTTCCTGCGCCGACGGCGACAACTGCCGTGCGTCCCCCACCAGTTCACTCACGCGAGGTCCAACGACTCAGAACATCCACCGTCTCGGATCAATTAGTCCGGCCGGTGCCGGCTGCCGTGCGGCGACAGCGGCCGCGCGGCAGGGGCCGGGGGGATGACCATCGACGCCCGCTGGCATAGTGCCCGCATGCTTCGACGGGTACTGATCACCAGACGCCTCTCTGTCCTGACCGCCTGCCTCGTTCCACTGGCACCGGAACGCGTCAACCCGCCCGTGCGGTAGTCCCCTCCAACCCTCTCGATTGCCACCTCGGCACCGTCGGCGTAGCAAACCTCGCCGCAGTGAAGAACGGACCCTCTGGTCACTGGGGCCGGTACGTCGCGAGGGAGGACGCCGTGGATCAGTGTGGACGATTGCGGTCGCCGCGCCTCTTGGCCGTTAGGCGGCGAGACGCGCTCCCTTCGGAGCTCTCCCCGGGCACCGGAAGCGGCTGCCGGCAAGGCGTGGATGTGTCGATCTCCGGTGCGGTTCGGCCGAGCCACCCAGCCGTGGCCCTGGCCTCCCCGTCGGTCGGCACGGAGACGGCAAGGAGACGGAAGGGAGCGGCGGGCCGGAGTTCGACGCACACGACGGCTCTGCCGGGCCGTATGGCCACGAAGTCCATCCCGGCGTGGTGGCTGCGCGTGCCGATGCACCTGGCCCCGGGGATCCAGACGCCGCGCTCCGGGTCTCCGCGCAGGGCGCGCCACCAGTCGGCTTCGACCGTCACCCGGCACACCGCCGTCAGCGGCACGCGCACGTCGCCCCGGCGGGCGGCTGCCCTTTCCCGCCACGACAGGTGTAGGACCAGGTCATCACCATCGACGAACATCCGTGCCATTGCTCGGCTCCTCCTTTCCATCCTCGTCCGGGAGGCTGCCGGCTGTCGCGCGGGCGCTGCCACTTTTTGCCCGCAAGGTCGAGGGCCAGGCCCGCCAGGTCGGATCATCCGACGAACAGGCAGGTGGGCTGGAGGTTGCGCAGGAGGGCAACGTTGCGGGTGGCGTGGCCGACGACAGTCCCCGCCTGCGACCGGTGCCGGTCTGCTCCCTGCCGATGCGGGCCTCGATGTCGGCCAGGCTGTCCGTGCATCAACGGTACGACCACCGGACTCGTGAACGCTGACCTGCACAGCGGCCTGTTCCGGCGCATTCTGGAGTCATGGACGTACGTCCCCCTGTGGTCGTGCTTCCGCCGGAGTCGGACGGCGGGCGGCGCGTGACGATCCACGGCGCGCGCATGGGCACCGCATACAGCCTCTTCGACGTGCTGGACCTCCTTCATCGGGCGGGCCTGCCCGCCGAGGACCGGGCCGTCGACGACCCCGAGCTGATCGAGTGGCGGGGCGGCGGACCGTATGTATGGAACGGCACGACTTAACCGTTGCGTCCGCCAGGGCCGACTGCGCGCACACTGGTAGCAGCAGGCAACGCGTCATGAGCCGAACACGGAGGTGGGCCATGAGCACCCTCGAAGAACACGTCGACGTCGGAGTTCCGATCGACCAGGCCTGGGACGGCATCCACCGGGTGGAGCACTATCCGCGCTTCGTGGAAGGCGTGCGCGAAGCCCGTACGGAGGCGGGAGGCCGAGCGCGTCTGAATGTCGAGGCCGGCGGCCGGGCCCGGGAATTCCAGGCCGAGGTCGCCGACCGCAGCGGGGAACGCGTGATGGAGTGGACCACCACAGGCGCCCCCGACCTGATGGGCACCTTCTCGCTGGAGCCGATCGACCAGAACCACACCCGGGTCCAGGCACGGCTCGAGTACGACCCCGACACCATCAGGGAGACCTTCGGCGGGCCGAAGGGATTCGCCCAGGCAACCGCGATCGAACGGCTCGTCCACAGCGATCTGGAGCACTTCAGGCAGTATCTGGAACAAGGGCGGTGAGACGCGGCTGCGCGATCACCGCGCCGGGCGCGTGCCAGTGATTTACGCACCGGCGCGGTGTCGTTGCGGCTCATGCCCGCGGGTCCTGTCAGCGGACGCGCGCAGGTCATCGCCGATGGGCGGACAGGGTGAGGTCTATCGCTGCCCCGATGAGGGCTGCGGGTGCGAGCTGACCGTGACCAAGGCTGCCCTGCCCAGCCGCGCGGGGCAGCAGAGCCCGACGTGCTGCCGCGGCAAGACCGTGGTGAGGAAGTCGGAGTACAACAGACCGCTCTGCGATGCCGGGGGAAGTTCACCCGGTTGCGGACCGCGAAGAGGCATCAGTCCGGGGCCGACCCTGATGGTGCGCCGAGGCTGACCAGGCCTGGCCGTCGCCGTTTCGACCGGGTTGCGAAATCGCGTCACCCCGTGGGCGTGCCGATCTGGTCGCGTTCCAGGACGGAACGCAGCTCCGAGAGGGCCTGCGCGGCGGCCGTCATGGCGGACGCCTTGAGCGCATCTGCGGTCAGCTCGGCCAACCGCTCGGTAAAGGTCCCTTCTGCCGCGTCGACCAACTGCAGGCCGTCGTCGGTCAGGGCCAGCAGTGAGGACCGGCGATCGGATGGATTGGGCTGCCGGACGGCCCATCCCTGCTTCTCCAGACGGTCGACGGTCTTGCTGGTCGCCCCGATGCCGATGGCGAACTCGGTGGCAAGGTCCGCCACGCGGGAGTCGGGGCACCTCGTTGCCAAGACCGGCTTCGGCGCGTACTCGGTGGACTACCGGCTTGCCCCCGAGCACCCGTTCCCGGCCGCGATCGACGACGCACTGAGCGCCTACCGCGCCCTCCTCGACAACGGCCAGAACCCTTCGACCATCGCGTTCGCCGGGGACTCCGCCGGCGGCGGCCTCACCGTCACGACCTGCCTGGCCGCCCGCGACGCGGGCCTCCCGCTGCCCGCCGCCATCGTGACGTTCTCCCCGGGCCTCGACGCCACCCGCACAGGCGAGAGCATGGACACCAAGGAAGGCATCGACCCGATCCTCACCCGCAAGTCCGTGGAACACACCGGAGCCATGTACCTCGCCGGGCAGGACCCGCACCAGCCCATGCTCAGCCCGGCCGTCCTCGCCGACCTGACCGGCTTCCCCCCGATGCTCATCCAGGTCGGCACCAACGAGATCATGCTGGACGACTCCACGCGCCTGGCCGCCCGCGCCCGCGCAGCCGGAGTGGATGTCATCCTCGACATCACCGCCGACGTACCCCACGTGTTCCAGTCGTTCGCCGGCGTTCTCGACGAGGCCGACCGGGCACTGGACCGTGCGGCCCTGTTCCTCACGCAGCACGTCCACATTCCCGACACAGCGGCCGCGTCAGCCGGGTAAGTCTCGGAGCCGTCTGGCCATACAGCAGGCTGGGCGGCTTTGAGCTTCGCAGGGAATACAGGGAATACACGGCACCACGAGTCGACCGTCCGCAGAAGCAGAACGGGCCGAGGTGGCGGACGGGCCGAGGCCGCGCTGGACTACCGGTACCGGCCGACGGTCGGCTGGGGCTCTGGGAGCCGCGGCATGTGGAGGAGCTGGTCGAGCGGGTACGGCGCGTCGAGCAGAGCGATCCCGCCATCGCCGACCAAGTGGGCCAGCGGGTGTGGATGGGTGACCTGGTCCGCTTAACGTTCAACCGCCGTAGCGGTCACTTGGAGATCATCCCCCACAGTGCGGCCAGGACTCCCGCGACCAGCAGCAGGCCCACGATCGTCCCCACGGGCGAGCAGCCGCCGCCTCCGACGGCCGCGGGCACGAAGATCTCCTCGCCCCTGCGACCCGGTCCCCGTTTGCCGCACGTGTCGCACCGCTTGGCGCCGCGTCCGTCGCAGTCCGTGCACTCGTCGAAGCCCCGGCCCTGGCAGACGGTGCACGACAGCACTCCCTCGCCGGGGTCGCCCCGGCAGGTCCAGCACTCCTCTCTGCCCCGGCCGTCGCAGCGGTCGCACTCGGGTCCGCCCCGCCCGTGGCACTCCGCGCAGTTCTCCGGCGAGGGCCGGCGAGGGGCTCCGCTGACCTGCCTGTAGTGGTCCATGAACTGGTCCTGGACGGTGTCCCGATCCGGGGTCCAGTCGCCCTCCCAGTCGCAGCCCCGGCACCGGGCCCGCCACCACAGGACGTTGCCGTGCACGGCCGTGTCGTGACGGGGAAAGTGATCGTTACCGGACACGCCACACCTCGGCATCCATGGGGGACGGCGGCGATGGTTCCTGACGCCAGGTAAGAGCAGGCCGACTTTCATGTCAACTCTCCTGTGAACAAAGGGCGTTGACCCGTTCACCGGTAGGCCGCAGCGGGTAGATTCCGGTTCTCCACGGACGGAAGTTTCGACCCGGGACGGGACGGGCCATGGATCCCACTGCGCTTGTCGGGACAGTTGCCGGAGTGATCAGCACCGCCGTCGCTGTCCTTCAGTGGCGCGCCGGCCGGCGGGCGGGCGGTAGTGCGGCACCGGAGCCGTCGCCCGCCCCGTTGCCGCTGCTCGCCGAGTACACGGTCCTGGCGCCTCAGGCCCGCGTCCGGGGGCAGGCGCGGCCCCTGGTGGACCGTACGGCGGAGTTGCGTGCTCTCACGGCGGGCGTGCGGCGGCATGCGCCGGTCGCCGTCATCGAGGGATTCAGCGGCATCGGCAAAACCACGCTGGCGGCCGCGCTCTGCCGCCGGTGCGAGCGGGGTCAACGGGGCCAACGGGTGAAATGGGTCTTCTGCGCCGAGAAGACCCAGACACTGAACCTGCGATCCCTGACCATCGCGCTCTCCTACGACACCGAACTCCAGGGCGCGCACGAACTGGCCCTGGTCGCCGGGGCGTCGGACGCGGACGCCGGCCGACTGCGGGATGCCCTCACCGCGTTCATGGCCGCCAACAGCGTCCTGCTCGTGCTCGACGACTTCCACACCGTGCGCGATCCCGAACTGGTGCGGTGGGCAGGCCTGACGGCCCACACCGAAGGGCGGTCGACCCTCGTTCTCACCAGCCGAAGACACCTGCGCGAGATTCCGCGCACGGCCGACGCACCGTGGATCGAGTTGCACGGGCTCGCCGAGGCCGACACACACGACCTGCTCGAACGCTGTGGCCTGCGCATCCCGGAGGCTACGCTGGAGACGGTCTGGCGGCGGGCGGGCAAGGGCAATCCCCAGGCCCTGACGCTGTTCGCCGGGCAGGCCGTCCATACGACACCCGAGGTGCTGGCCGTGGACCTGTCCGCTCAACAGGACAACCTGGACGCCTGGATCGGCCCCATCTACGACTCGCTCGACGCCGCCCGGCAGAACATCCTGAAGGCCCTGGCCTTCGTCCACGAATCGGCCCCGGCCGAGCTCGTGGCCGAGGTGACGGAAGACGGTGAAACCCAGGCCCGGCTGGCCGAGTTGGAGGCCAGATTCCTGGTCCGGCGCACCGAGTCCGGCCTCGAACTGCACAACTCGGTGCGGGACTACGTCGATTCACGGCTCACTGACGACGAACGGGACGCGTTCGCGGCGCGCCTCACCCGCTGGTACCGCACCCGTGCCCGCAGCGTCTTCCTCGACGGACTCGGCGCGGACGAGCCGTCGTACGGACTGCTGTATCTCGAAAGCTTCCCCGACTACGTGCAGGCCGAGGAACGGCACATCCGGCTCGTCGACGACCTCCTGGACCGGCTTGCGGACACCGGCCGCCCGCTGCCGCGGGACGCGCGCATCCTCGTGCTGGGGGCGGGCCACGGGACGCACGACCCCGGATTCGTCAAGCACGGCCTCGACGTGACGAACATCGACATCCAGCCGGAGATCGCGGCCCTGGGAGAACAACGGGCGGTACGGCTGGCAGGCCGGGTCCGTTACGTGGTGGCGGACATGACGCGGGGACTGCCCGACGAGGTCCCGGCCGGCTCCATGGAGGCCGTCTTCAGCATCGGGTCGTCGTTCGGGTACGAGGACGCCGACGAGGACAACGCCGCGGTCTTCCGTACGGCGGTCACCGCGCTGAAGTCCGGGGCCCCGTTCGTGTTCGAGTACGTCAACGGCCCGCACTGGGAGAACCTCAGGGTCCAGCGGCAGATCGACACCACGACCCTGCCCGACGGAGCCGTCCGTACCGAGTACTCGATCACGGACCCGTCCAGCGCGACCTCCCTGACGGCCATCCGGCTCCAGCGGCCTGACGGCAGCGGGGGCTGGTTCCGGCACTTCATGCACTACTACCGGCTGCCCGAGATCCTGAGCATGCTGCAGCAGGCGGGACTGCGGCCGGTGGCTGTCTTCGGGGCGCGCGCGGGGCGTGTCCTGGGTTCCTTCGACGAGGCCGAGTCCGAGGCGATGGTCGTGATAGCCGTCCGTGAGTGACGTACGGACGGCGAGCCGGCACCGGTGCGTGCCGGGCGCTGGACGCATGACGGGCTGACCGACGTGGTCGTTGTGCCAGATCGCAGTGAGCGCTCACGGGCCGACCGACGCTGTCTTCACGTAATCCCAGCCCATCGACCCAGGCAGCCCGCCCGTTGACGTCCAATAGATACTGCCCGGTGACGAAGCCGAGGGCGCGCAGGAGGCGGAGTTGGTGGGAGACGGGGGACTGTTCCATGCCGACGGCGGCGGCGAGTTCGGTGACCGAGTGCGCGGAGTGGCGCAGGGTGGTGAGGGTCAGTAGTCGGGAGGGGGTGGCCAGTGCCTGGAGGGTGGCGGCCACCGACGTGGCGGTGGCCTCGTCGAGGTGGGCGGCCACGATGATGTCGCGGCTGCCCTCTGCCTCGTCGGGATGCTCACCGGCGTGCACGGAGCCGGGTCTCGCGTGGCGGGCGGACGAACTGGAGCTCCAGCGTGGCCGGGGGCTGCGCGACGCCCGGTCCGCCGGCCGCCGCCCAGTTCACGACCTCCTCCGTGCAGTCGTCGTCCATGGCGAAGCCGATCCAGACGGACAGGCCGCCGGCCCGGCGTCCGGCGGCGGAGGGCTGGACGACGATGATGTCGGCCTGGTCGCAGGGGCCGAGGCAGTCCGTCGTACGGACGTGGAAGCCGTGCTCGGCGGCGCCGGCGCGCAGCCGGTCCAGCTGCCAGGCGTGGTCGGTGCCGGGGTGTTTGCGGGGGTTGCCGCAGCAGCAGCCCCGGCAGACGACCAGGGTGCAGGGTTGCTGGGGGTACCGCCCGGTCGAGCGAAGCCGAGACTGGGGGAGGGCGGCGCCGATCGTCACCGTACGAGGGTTCACAGGGCGGTCCTGGAGGGGACGCCATAGGCCCGGACGCGGCCGTTCCGGTACGCGGTGATCAGCAGGTGCGGTCCGACCCAGGCCAGCGCCGCGACGGCCGCGCCGTCACCGGTCAACTCCCGTGCCGGGCGCAGGCGTTGCTGTGCTCGTCCGGCCGTGGCGTGCCACAGCGCCACCGTGCCGTCGTCCCCGCCGCCGGCCAGCTGTCCGCCGGCGCCCGGTCGCCACGCCAGTGCCGTGATCGTCTCGTGGCAGCGCGAAAGGGGTCATCAGGCCAGTCGGCAATCCACGATTCTCTGAATTCAGGAATTCGTGTACTGTCGTGTCGTGCTGACTGTTGCCTCCGACATCGACGTACTGGCCCGGTTCGGCCGCGCGCTCGCCGACCCGATCCGCTGCCGCATCCTGCTCGCCCTGCGCGAGACCCCGGCCTACCCCGCCGATCTCGCCGACGCCCTCGGGGTCTCCCGCACCCGGTTGTCCAACCACCTCGCGTGCCTGCGCGACTGCGGCCTGGTCGTCACCGTGCCCGACGGCCGCCGTACCCGCTATGAGCTGGCCGACGAACGTCTCGGGCATGCGCTGGACGACCTGCGCGCCGCCGTGGTGGCCGTCGAGACCGACCGCACGTGCGTCGACGCCGACGACAAGGGGTGCTGCTGATGACGGCGATATCCCTCGGACCGTCCCCGGCCCGCCGCGATCTGCTGGCTCGCCGGATACGTCTGCTGGTCGCCGCCACGATCACCTACAACGTCGTCGAGGGGGTCGCCGCCCTGACCGCCGGCACCCTGGCCTCGTCCACCGCCCTGATCGGCTTCGGGCTGGACTCCGTCATCGAGGTCTCCTCGGCCGCCGCGGTCGCCTGGCAGTTCTCCGCCCGTGAGCACGCCGTACGCGATGCCCGCGAGAAGACCACCCTGCGCATCATCGCCGTCTCGTTCTTCGCGCTCGCCGTCTACGTAACCGCAGACGCCGGATACGCCCTCACCGGATCCGGCGAGGCTGAACGCTCGGTCCCCGGCATCGTGTTGGCCGCCCTCTCCCTTGCCGTGATGCCGTTCCTGTCCGCCGCCCAGCGCCGCGCGGGCCGTGAACTCGGCTCCGCCAGCGCGGTCGCCGACTCCAAGCAGACCCTGCTGTGCACCTACCTCTCCGCTGTCCTCCTGACCGGTCTGGTCCTCAACGCCACCCTCGGCTGGTCCTGGGCCGACCCCGTCTCCGCCCTCGTCATCGCAAGCGTCGCCGTCAAGGAGGGCCGCGATGCCTGGCAGGGCAAAGGCTGTTGCGCGCCGTCCAGCCCTTCGGCGGTCCCGGCCGCCGAAGCCGATGTCTATGCCGAGGTGGGCGATGCGTGCGGCTGCCGTCCCGGGTGCGACTGCTGCAACTGACCCTCCACCGACACGGGAGGGGGACAGAGATAGGGACGGGGGCAAGAACAACTACACGCACCTGCCGGGCCACCCCCGTTGCGAGGGCGGCACACCGGGCGCGTCCGCTCACGCGGTGTCTTCGGCGCGGTTGGTCCAGGCGGTCTCGCGCAGCAGCCGCAGACCGTTGAGGCCGACGATGACGGTGGAACCCTCGTGCCCGGCGACGCCGAGGGGCAGTGGGAGGGTGCCGATCAGGTCCCAGGCGACCAGTCCGGTGATGAACACTCCGGCGATGGCCAGGTTCTGGATGACCAGTCGGCGCGCAGAGCGCGAGAGCCTCACGACGCTGGGGATAGCGGCCAGCTCGTCGCGGACCACGACTGCGTCGGCGGTCTCCAGGGCGAGGTCGGAACCGGCCCTCCCCATGGCGATGCCCGTGTGGGCGGTGGCCAGCGCGGGTGCGTCGTTGACGCCGTCGCCGACGACGAGCACCCTGCGACCTTGCCCCTCCCACTCCCGCACGGCCGCCACCTTGTCCTGCGGCAGCAGGCCGGCGCGTACTTCGGTGATGCCCACCTGGGCGGCCAGGTGCCGCGCGGCACGCTCGTTGTCGCCGGTCAGCAGGACCGGCGTGCGGCCGGTCAGACGGGTGAGCGCGGCGACGGTGGCGGAGGCGTCCGGCCGCAGCCGGTCGGTGATCCCCAGTACCCCCACCGGCGCACCGTCGCGCAGCACAACGACCGCCGTGCGCCCGGCCTCCTCCAACTCCCCCACCACCTTCTCGTAGGTCTGGTCGGCGCCGGCGGCCGGCAACCGGGCGGGAGAGCCGACCTGGACGGTGTGGCCGTCGATCGTGGCAGTGACGCCCTGGCCGGGGACGGAGGCGAAGCCGTCGGCGGCGGCCAGGGGCAGGCCGCGTTCGCGGGCGGCCGCCACGACGGCGCGGGCCAGGGGATGTTCGCTGGGGTGCTCGGCCGAGGCGGCGAGCCGGTGCAGGGCGTCCTCGTCCAGGCCGCTGCCGGGCAGGGGGCGGATGTCGGCGACGCGGGGGGTGCCCTCGGTCAGGGTGCCGGTCTTGTCCAGCGCGACGGCGTCGATCTGCCCGAGGCGTTCCATCACGACGGCGGACTTCGCGAGCACGCCGTGCCGTCCCGCGTTGGCGATCGCGGACAGCAGCGGCGGCATGGTGGAGAGCACCACCGCGCACGGCGAGGCGACGATCATGAAGGTCATCGCCCGCAGCAGGGCCGCCCTCAGTTCCTCGCCGAAGGCGAGCGGGACGGCGAAGACGGCGAGGGTCGCGAGGACCATGCCCACCGAGTAGCGCTGTTCGATCTTCTCGATGAACAGCTGTGTGGGGGCCTTGGTCTCGGAGGCTTCCTCGACCATCCTCACGATCCGGGCGATCACCGAGTCCGCCGGGTCGCGCTCGACGCGTACGCGCAGGGCTCCGGTGCCGTTGACGGTCCCGGCGAACACCTCGTCCCCGACCTGCTTGGCCACGGGCAGCGGTTCACCGGTGATGGTGGCCTGGTCGACGTCACTGGCCCCGTCGAGGACCTGGCCGTCGGCGCCGACGCGCTCGCCGGGCCGGACCAGGACGATGTCTCCCACCGTGAGCCGTTCGGCCTCGACGCTCTCCTCGACGCCGTCGGGCAGGAGCCGGGTCGCCGTGGTGGGGGCGAGGTCGAGCAGGCCGCGCACTGAGTCCGCGGTCCGCGCGGTGGCGATGGCCTCCAGGGCGCCGGAGGTGGCGAAGATGACGATCAGCAGCGCGCCGTCGAGGACCTGGCCGATCGCGGCGGCGCCGAGCGCCGCGACGACCATCAGCAGGTCCACGTCCAACGTCTTGTCCTTGAGGGCCTTCAGCCCCTCCCAGCCCGGCTCCCAGCCGCCCGTGACGTAGACGGCGGCGAACAGCGGACCCCACGACCAGCCCGGGGCCCCCGACAGGTACAGCGGCAGGGCGAGCAGGAACAGCAGCAGCGCAGCGAGCGCCCAACGGGCTTCCGGCAGCACCAGGATGCGGGTGCGGCGCCGCGGAAGGGTCGGTCGCGGACCTGCGGCGGCCGACGCGGGCCGCCGATCCAGGACAGAAGACATGACAAAACAACCCTTCACGGACGGACAGCGCAACAGCTCTCACTATACAGGAACATATGAACAGGTCTTCAGTTGTCATGAGTACGATGGGCACATGGGCCACGGAACCGACGCCACCAGCAGTGCCACCACGCGCGAGCGGCTCGACGCGGTCGGCACCGCCGACGTCGCCGCCACTCTCCAGGCCCTCGCCACCCCCTCCCGGCTGCACATCCTGGCCCGGCTCCAGGAGGGTCCCTGCTCGGTCGGCGACCTCGCCGACGCCGTCGGCATGGAAGCCTCGGCCTGCTCCCACCAGCTACGCCTGCTGCGCAACCTCGGCCTGGTCACCGGCGAGCGGCACGGGCGCTCGATCATCTACGCCCTCTACGACAATCACGTCGCCGAACTCCTCGACCAGGCCCTCTACCACGTCGAGCACCTGCGCCTGGGCGTCCGCGACCAACCGACCGAACTGCCCGAGCCCGTCGCCGCGGACTGAGACCGGCGCGCCGGTCACCCAGGAGTTTGGCGGCGCGCTCGGGCGAGCGGCGGTGACATACCGCATGGCGGTTTTCTCCCTGATGCCGAGCAACCGCAGCAGCTTGAGGGGATCGGCGCTCGCGGACACTTCGTTGAGGATGATGCTCGGGTATTAACGAGCGGTCCACGATCGCCGCGTGGCACACGCCCGCATTCGCAACTCCACCGGCCCTATGGCGAAGGTCCTCAGCGGGTCGCCGAGTTCAATGCCGTCCTGCCCCGACAGACAACACGGGGTCGGGGTCGCTACCGCCAGCCGTCGAGGGATACCTGCTGCCCGTCGGTGAGATACCCATGGAGTGCGCCGCTGTTGTCGGAGACCCACGAGAGCGACGGACCACGGATCACACTGCCGCCGCGAGCCAAAGGGCCAGCCGTCCTCATCGGAATCTGAACGGCCTGGTTGTCGAAACCCCACAAGGAATCGGTCAACAACTGAGCCCAGAAATGCCGCCCTTGATGGCCATCCCAGCGCCGTGACTGCACGCATGGCCGCACATTGGCCGCACCTTGCCCTTGACGGAACGTCAGCTATCGCCAACGCCGCCACAAAAGACCAGCTCAGGGGCAAGTCACCTAGGAATCGCCACAGAGACCGCACCTTCGACCTACGCATTGCGATGCACAGACTGAACGTGTCCGCTCAGTCCGGATTCCAAGGTCACCCGAAACAATAAACCCCAGGTCAGAGGCCTGACCTGGGGTTTACCATGGAGCCGCCTTCGGGATTCGAACCCGAGACCTACGCATTACGAGTGCGTTGCTCTGGCCATCTGAGCTAAGGCGGCGCGCTGTCCGCACCATGGTGCGATCAGCAACGTCGGAAAGTCTACACAGTTTCCGGGGGTGCTCCGTACACCCCCCGGCGGCACCCCCGCCCCCAGCCGCACCGACGCTACGAGCAGCGCTTTCCCTCCGTCGGCGGGGTCCCGCGGAGCAGATACGTGTCGATCGCGGAGTCGATGCACGTGCTGCCGCGGCCGTAGGCGGTGTGGCCGTCGCCGACGTAGGTGAGGAGGCGGGCCGAGGTGAGCTGGCGGGCCAGGGACTGGGCCCAGCGGTACGGGGTCGCCGGGTCGCGGGTCGTGCCGACGACCACGATCGGGGCGGCGCCCTTCGCCTCGATACGGTGCGGTTCGCCCGTCGCCTTGACCGGCCAGTACGCGCAGTTCAGGGAGGCCCAGGCGAGGCCGTCGCCGAAGACCGGGGACGCCTTCTCGAACGCGGGGAGCGCCTGCTCGACCTGGCCGGTGGTCGAGAACGCGGCCGGGAGGTCGAGGCAGTTCACGGCGGTGTTGGCGAACATCAGGTTCGAGTAGCGGCCGTCGGCGTCACGCTCGTAGTAGCTGTCGGAGAGGACGAGGAGGCCCGCGCCGTCGTTCTCCTTCATCGCCGACGTCAGCGCCTCGCGCAGCTGCGGCCAGGACGCCCCGTCGTACATGGCCGCGATCACGCCGGTGGTGGCGAGCGCCTCGCCGAGCTTGCGGCCGTCCGCGTCGCCGGTGGAGATCGGGTGTGCGTCGAGCTTGCGGAAGAAGGCCTTGAGGTTCGTCCCGGCCTTGGCGGGCGTCGTGCCCTTGCCGCCGAGCGGGCAGTCCGTCTGCCGTACGCAGTCCTTCGCGAAGGACTGGAACGCCGTCTCGAAGCCCGCCGTCTGGTCGAGGTTCATACGGCGCGCGGGGAGGGAGGGGTCCATCGCGCCGTCCAGGACCATGCGGCCGACCCGGTCGGGGAACAGCCCGGCGTACGTCGCCCCGAGGAACGTCCCGTACGACGCCCCCACATACGTCAGTTTCCGGTCCCCCAGTACCGTCCGCAGGATGTCCATGTCCCGGGCCGCCTCGACCGTGGAGACATGGCGCAGTACGTCGGGCGAGTGGGCGCCGCAGCCCTCCGCGAACTTCTTGTACTCGTCGACGAGCCGGGTGGTCTCCCGCTTGTCGTCGGGGGTGGTGTCGGTCTGTGTGAACGTGTCCATGGCCCGGCCGTCGAGGCACTCGACGGGCTCGCTGCGGGCGACGCCCCGGGGGTCCATCGCGACCATGTCGTAGCGGGCGCGGACCGTGGCCGGATAGCCGATCCCGGCGTACTGCTGGAGATAGCCGACCGCCGAACCGCCCGGCCCGCCCGGGTTCACCATCAGCGAACCGAGCGGCTTGCCCTTGCCCGTGGCCTTCTTGCGGGCGACCGCGAGCCGGATGTCCCCGGCGGTGGGCTTGGCGTAGTCCAGCGGCGCCTTCATCGTGGCGCACTCGAAGCCGGGGACACCGCAGGTGCGCCAGCTGAGCTTCTGCCCGTAGTACCGCGTGAGCGTGGACGGCGTCGACTGCGGCAGCGCGGTCAGCACCACGGCCGCGGCCGGACTCGCCGCTGTCGTCGAACTCCCCGAGGAGCACGCGGAACACGCGGACACGAGGAGCGCGGCCACGGCCAACAGCGCGCCACCGCTCCGAGGGCCCCTACGACTCCGACGGCTTCGGTGACTTGACTGGCTCGGCTGAATTCGGTCGTCCTGGCTGGGCTGGGTCCGCCGGCGGAGAGGGCGCCTGATGTGCATCGACCGAGCGTAACCCTGAGCGATCATTTAAATGCCGTGCGTGCGTGATCCACCCCGGACGAGTTACCCCGTCAACCTCACGCCCACAACTTCGCTTCCCCTGTTCAGCCCGCTCTGAGCGCCAAGGTCATCGCCTCCACCGCGAGCAGCGGCGCCACATTCCGGTCGAGCGCCTCTCTGCACGCGCCGATCGCGTCGATACGGCGCAGCGTGGACTCCGGGGAACCGGCGCGGGCCAGCCGCTCCAGGGCGTCCTCGGCGTCCACGTTGGCGATCGCCACCCGCGAGCCGAACTGCAGGGCGAGGACGTCACGGTAGAACGCGGTGAGGTCGCTCAGCGCGAGATCGAGACTGTCGCGCTGCGTACGCGTTCTCCGGCGCTTCTGCTTGTCCTCCAGGTCTTTCATCACACCTGCCGTGCCCCGGGGCATCCGGCTGCCCTGGCCACCGCCCATCGCCGCCTTCATCTCCTCGGTCTCCTTGCCGTCCACCTCCTCGGCCAGCTGCTTGGCGTCCTCCGCGGCGGCGTCGACCAACTCCTGCGCGGCCTTCAGGCAACCGCCGACGTCGTCGACGCGCAGCGGCAGCTTCAGCACGGTGGCCCGGCGCTCGCGCGCGGCCGGATCCGTGGCGAGGCGGCGGGCCCGGTCGACATGGCCCTGGGTGGCGCACGCGGCAGCCGCGGCCACGGCCGGTTCGATGCCCTCCCGGCGTACGAGCATGTCGGCCACGGCGTCCACCGCGGGCGTCGTCAGGTTCAGGTGGCGGCAGCGGGAGCGGATCGTGGGGAGGACGTCCTCGACCGAGGGGGCGCAGAGGAGCCAGACCGTGCGGGGGGCGGGTTCCTCCACGGCCTTGAGGACGGCGTTGGCCGACTTCTCGTTCAGCCGCTCGGCGTCCTCGACGAGGATGATCTGCCAGCGGCCGGTCGCCGGCGAGGTGAACGACTTGCGGACCGTGTCCCGCATGTCGTCGGCGAGGATCTGGGTGCCCACGGCGGCGACCGTGGTGACGTCGGCGTGGGTGCCGATCAGCGCCGTATGACAGCCGTCGCAGAAGCCGCAGCCAGGGCTGCCGCCGAGCGCGCGGTCGGGGCTCACGCACTGGAGCGCGGCGGCGAAGGCCCGCGCCGCCTGATTGCGTCCCGCGCCGGGCGGGCCGGTGAACAGCCAGGCGTGGGTCATCTTCGACGCCTCCGGCGGGGGCGTGCCGTTGGTCGCCGCGGTGACGAAGGCGTCGGCGTCCCGAGCGGCGGCGTCGAGCTGCTCGCTCACCTTCTCCTGACCCACCAGGTCATCCCACACGGTCATGGGTCACCGGCCCTTTCGTCACGCTTCGGGTTACGCGATCCATTGTGCGGGCCACCACTGACAACGGGGGCCGGAGGCAGTACGCAGCCCGCCCCCGCCCTGTCGCCGTCAGCCCCTGCGCCCCCGGCCGCGGCCCCGCCCGCGACCCGTGTCGTCGTCCTGGTCGAAGTCGCCGGCCTCGTGCGGGCCGAGCAGTTCGTCGGCCAGTGAGGGGAGGTCGTCCAGCGGAGTCTCCTCGGCCCAGTCGGGGCGCGGCCGGCGTCGGGGGGTGCCCTGCTCGTCGACCTGGGGCAGTTCGCGGGTGCGGTCCTCGGTCCCGTCGGCCCGACGCTCGTCGCGGAAGAAGCCCTCGGGCACCCGGTCCGACGGATCGTCGTCGCGGACCGGCGGCAGCACCGCGGTCTCGTCCGCGGCACCGACCGGCGGCAGCACGGCCGTCTCGTCGGCGGCACCGGACGGCACGGGCGGCAGTACGGCCGTCTCCTCGGCGGCGGACACCGGCGGCAGGACCGCCGTCTCGTCCGCGGCCCCCTCGGGAGCGGGCGGCTGCGGCAGCTCCGCCGTCGCCTCGGAGTCGCGGGCCGCAGAGTCCGCGGACACCGACCGCAGTACAGCCGTCTCGTCCGCCGACCGCCCGCTCGCGCCCGACGGCTTCACCAACGGCGTCTGCACGGTCGACGCCTCGGACCTGCCCTCCGGAGCGGCGGGAACCGTCGGCTGCCGTACGGCGACCTCCGCGGCGGCCGCCGCCTCCGCCGCCAGGCGGCGTGCCTCCTCGGCCGCGAGCAGTGCCACCTCGGCCTTGCGCTGCTTCTCGCGGCGTCGCTCCTCGGCCTCGGCTCGCAGCCGGGCCTCCTCCTCGGCCTGCTTGCGCAACCGGTCGGCCTCGGCCCTGCGGCGGGCCTCCTCGGCGGCGCGGGCCTCTTCCTCGGCGAGGAGGCGGGCCTTCTCCTCCTCGGCACGCCTGCGTGCGTCCTCGGCACGCCTGCGTGCGTCCTCGGCGCGCTGGCGGGCCTCCTCGGCCTGGCGTTCGGCCTCGCGGCGCTGAGCCTCCTCCAGCTCGCGCCGCTTGCGCTCCTCCTCCTCGGCCCGCAGCTGGGCGAGCCGCTCCTGGCGCTCGCGCTCCAGGCGCTCCTCCTCGGCCTTGCGGGCGGCCTCTTCCTCGGCCTTGCGGCGGGCCTCCTCCTCGGCGGCCTTGCGCGCCTCCTCCTGGGCCTTGATCTCGGCCTCGGAGAGCGGCAGGACCGTGTCGAGGCGGTGCCTGATGACCGTGGTGACGGCCTCCGGCTCCTGGCCGGCGTCGACCACCAGGTAGCGGCCGGGGTCGGCGGCGGCCAGCGTGAGGAAACCGGACCGTACGCGCGCGTGGAACTCGGCGGGCTCCGACTCCAGTCGGTCCGGCGCCTCGGTGAACCGCTCGCGGGCGGTCTCCGGGTCGACGTCCAGCAGGACGGTCATGTGCGGGACGAGTCCGTCGGTGGCCCACCGGTTGATGCGGGCGATCTCGGTCGGGGAGAGGTCCCTGCCGGCGCCCTGGTAGGCGACGGACGAGTCGATGTAGCGGTCGGTGATGACGACCGCGCCGCGCTCCAGGGCGGGCCGTACGACGGTGTCGACGTGCTCCGCGCGGTCGGCCGCGTACAGCAGGGCCTCCGCGCGGTGGGACAGTCCCGCCGACGACACGTCGAGCAGGATCGACCGCAGCCGCTTGCCGACCGGTGTCGCCCCGGGCTCGCGGGTCAGTACGACCTCGTGTCCCTTGCCCCTTATCCACTCGGCGAGGGCTTCGGCCTGGGTGGACTTCCCGGCGCCGTCGCCGCCCTCCAGGGCGATGAAGAAGCCGGTGGTCGCGGGCACGGTGTCGGGGTCGTCGCCGCCGAGCAGCGCGTCCCGCAGGTCGTGCCGCAGCGGTACTCCGGAGCGGTCGTCGACCTTGGCCAGCACCAGGGCGGCGACGGGCAGCAGCAGTGCGCCGACCAGCATCAGCGTGAAGGCGGCACCGCCGTGCGCGAACACGAACTTGCCGTTTTCCAGGCGGTGCGGGCCGATCAGCGCGGCCACCAGGGGGGCGATCAGCGCGCCGAGTGCCACGGAGACCCGTACGACCGCGTGCAGGTGCTCGGTCGTACGGGCCCTGCGGTAGTCCTCTGCCTCCTGGTCGAGGAGGGTGTGCCCGGTGTTGGCGGCCACGCCCGCGCCGATGCCGGCCAGGGCGACGATCAGCAGCACGGTGGTGAGGTCGGGGACCAGGCCGGCGGCGAGCAGCGCGATGCCGGTGAAGGCGATCGCCAGGGTCAGCAGGCGGCGCCTGGACAGCGTGGGCAGCAGGGCGGGCGCCGTACGGATGCCCAGCACGACCCCGCCGGTCAGTCCGAGCACCAGCAGCCCGAAGGTCACCGGGCCGCCGTGGAGGTCCTTGGCCTGAAGGACGGACACGGCGACGGCGGCGGAGATCGCCCCGGCGACGGCCGCGCAGGCGACCACGAGCAGCGCGATCGCGCCCGTACGGCCCTTGTCGATGCCGTTGCCCGTCCTGGGGCGGCGCAGTCCTTCGAGCGGCGACCGCGCGCGTGGGGTGCGGGTACCGGGTACTTCCAGGGCGGTCAGCACGGAGAGGGACGCGGCGAACAGTCCGGCGGCGACGTACGAACCGAGTGCCGCCTGGTGCTGGGCGAACCAGGCGACGCCCGTGCCCAGCAGGTTGTTGAGCAGCGCGGCCACTACGAGGGCCGCGGCGGCGAGGGGGATCGCCACGAAGCTGGTGCGCAGCGACAGCCGGCGCAGGGCGTCCATGTGGTCGGGCAGTGGCCGGACCGTGGCGCCCTCCAGCGGCGGGGCCGGCAGCAGGGCGGGCGCCGCGCTCTCGCGGCACACCGTCCAGAAGCGCTCGGCGACTCCGGTGACGAAGGCGGTCACCAGGAGCACGGCCAGTGCGTTGTCCGGAGTCCAGTCGATCCACAGCGGGGCGACGATGAGCAGCGCGGCCCGCAGACCGTCCGCGCCGACCATGGTCCAGCGCCGGTCGAGGGGTCCGTCCTGCGAGGTGAGCGAGGTGAGCGGGCCGAGGAGCACCGCCCCGAAGAGCAGCGTCGCCAGGACGCGCGCCCCGAAGACGGCCGCCACCGCGAACGCCACACCCCGATAGCCACCGCCGAACGAGCCCTGGGCGATCGCCGATTGGAGGGCGAGCACGACCAGGACCAGCAGGGCGAGGGTGTCACCGACACCCGTCACGAACTGCGCGCTCCACAACCGCTTGAGCTGCGGCTGGCGCAGCAGGGCGCGGACGGCACGCTCGCGGGAGTCCGCGACAAGGGCGTCGTCGGGGGCCGGCTGGTGGGCCGTTGGCTGCTCGGCTGGCGTCATGCTTTCAGCCTATCGGCAGCCACCGACAACAAGCCGCGCCCGCCCGGACCTGCGCACACCCCGACACCAAAGTGATGCCGGGGCGTTCGTTTCGAGACCTTGCGGTGCAGGAAGCGTGTGCGGCTCAGGCCTCGGGCAACGGCCCGTCAGGCGTCAGTCCTCGGACGTCACCTTGGAGGTGGCCGTCTTCTTGGCCGTCGCCGTCTTCGCGGCCGTGGTCGTCTTCTTGGCTGCCGTCGTCGTCTTCGCGACGGCCTTCTTGGCCGTCGTCGTCGTCTTCGCGACGGCCTTCTTGGCCGTCGTCGTCTTCTTCGCGGGCGCCTTCTTGGCCGCCGTCTTCTTCGCCGGGGCCTTCTTCGCCGTCTTCTTGGCGGGCGACTTGGCCCGCTTCTCGGCGAGCAGCTCGTAGCCGCGCTCCGGGCTGATCTCCTCGACGCTGTCGCCGGAGCGCAGGGTCGCGTTGGTCTCGCCGTCGGTGACGTACGGCCCGAAGCGGCCGTCCTTGACGACGACGGGCTTCTCACTGACCGGGTCCACGCCCAGTTCCTTCAGCGGCGGCTTGGCGGCGGCCCGGCCGCGCTGCTTGGGCTGGGAGTAGATCTCCAGCGCCTCTTCGAGGGTGATCGTGAAGAGCTGGTCCTCGGTCTGCAGTGAGCGGGAGTCCGTGCCCTTCTTCAGGTACGGCCCGTAGCGCCCGTTCTGCGCGGTGATCTCCACGCCCTCGGCGTCCTTGCCGACGACGCGCGGCAGCGACATCAGCTTGAGGGCGTCGGCGAGCGTCACGGTGTCCAGGGACATCGACTTGAACAGCGAGGCCGTACGCGGCTTGACGGCGTTCTTGCCGGTCTTCGGGGTGCCCTCGGGGAGCACCTCGGTGACGTACGGGCCGTAGCGGCCGTCGCGGGCGATGATCTGGTGGCCCGACTCGGGGTCGGCGCCCAGCTCGAAGTCGCCGCTCGGCTTGGCGAGCAGCTCCTCCGCGAGGTCGACCGTCAGCTCGTCCGGGGCCAGGTCCTCGGGGACGTCGGCGCGCTGGTGGTTCTCGGAGTCCTTCTCGCCGCGCTCCACGTAGGGGCCGTAGCGGCCCACCCGGAGCATGATGTCGTTGCCGACCGGGAAGGACGACACCTCGCGGGCATCGATCGCGCCCAGGTCGGTGACGAGTTCCTTGAGTCCGCCCAGGTGGTCGCCGTCGCCGTTGCCCGCCTCGGCGGCGCCGGTCGCCTCGCCCTCACCGAAGTAGAAGCGCCGCAGCCACGGCACGGCCTGCGCCTCGCCACTGGCGATGCGGTCGAGGTCGTCCTCCATCTTGGCGGTGAAGCTGTAGTCGACGAGCCGGCCGAAGTGCTTCTCCAGGAGGTTGACCACGGCGAAGGACAGGAAGGACGGCACCAGGGCCGTGCCCTTCTTGAAGACGTAGCCGCGGTCGAGGATGGTGCCGATGATCGACGCGTACGTCGACGGGCGGCCGATCTCGCGCTCTTCGAGCTCCTTGACGAGGCTGGCCTCGGTGTAGCGGGCCGGGGGCTTGGTGGCGTGCCCGTCGACCGTGAGCTCCTCGGCGGTCAGCGCGTCGCCCTCGGCGACCTGGGGCAGCCGGCGCTCGCGGTCGTCCAGCTCGGCGTTCGGGTCGTCGGCGCCCTCCACGTAGGCCTTCAGGAAGCCGTGGAAGGTGATCGTCTTGCCGGAGGCGCTGAACTCGGCGTCCCGGCCGTCGGAGGAGGTGCCCGCGATCTTCACGGTGACGGAGTTGCCGACCGCGTCCTTCATCTGGGAGGCGACGGTCCGCTTCCAGATCAGCTCGTAGAGCCTGAACTGGTCGCCGGTCAGGCCGGTCTCGGCGGGGGTGCGGAAACGATCACCCGAGGGGCGGATCGCCTCGTGCGCCTCCTGGGCGTTCTTGACCTTCCCGGCGTACACGCGCGGCCGGTCCGGCAGGTAGTCGGCGCCGTACAGCTGCGTCACCTGGGCGCGGGCGGCGCCGACGGCCGTCTCGCTCAGGGTCGTGGAGTCCGTACGCATGTAGGTGATGTAGCCGTTCTCGTACAGCTTCTGCGCGACCTGCATGGTGGCCTTTGCGCCGAAGCCGAGCTTGCGGCTGGCCTCCTGCTGGAGCGTCGTCGTACGGAACGGGGCGTACGGCGAGCGTCGGTACGGCTTCGACTCGACGGAGCGGACGGCGAAGTCGGTGTTCTCCAGGGCGGCGGCGAGGGCGCGGGCGTTCGCCTCGTCGAGGTGGAGGGTGTTCTCGCTCTTGAGCTGTCCCAGGGAGTCGAAGTCGCGGCCCTGCGCGACCCGCCTGCCGTCGACGGCCTGGAGTCGGGCGACCAGCGACGACGGGTCCGACGCGTCCCCCGCGCGGCCGGTCGCGAAGGTGCCCGTCAGGTCCCAGTACTCAGCAGAACGGAAAGCGATGCGCTCGCGTTCCCGCTCGACCACGAGCCGGGTCGCGACGGACTGGACACGGCCGGCCGACAGGCGCGGCATGACCTTCTTCCACAGGACCGGCGAGACCTCGTAGCCGTAGAGGCGGTCGAGGATACGGCGGGTCTCCTGGGCGTCGACCAGCGGCTGGTTGAGGTCGCGCGGGTTGGCCACCGCGGCGCGGATCGCGTCCTTGGTGATCTCGTGGAACACCATGCGCTTGACCGGGACCTTGGGCTTCAGGACCTCCAGGAGGTGCCACGCGATGGCCTCGCCCTCGCGGTCCTCATCGGTGGCGAGGAAGAGTTCGTCGGAGTCCTTGAGCAGGTCCTTGAGCTTCTTGACCTGGGCCCGCTTGTCGGCGTTGACCACATAGATCGGCGCGAAGTCGTGGTCGACGTCCACGCCGAGGCGGCGCACCTCGCCGGTGTACTTCTCGGGCACCTCGGCGGCGCCGTTGGGAAGGTCACGGATGTGCCCGACGCTCGCCTCGACGACATATCCGGGGCCGAGGTAGCCCTTGATCGTCTTCGCCTTGGCAGGGGACTCGACAATGACGAGTCGGCGGCCGCCGTGTGCGGTCTCGCTGGTCGGGGACAACTTCGCTCTTCTCTCCGGTCGACGCTGGGGCCTCCCCTGGGGCAAGCGGGGCCGCTTGGTCCCGGGGTCGGGTCATGGTGACGCTGCGGAGTGTGACGGTACATCCCGCCCCCGTGTCAAACGGGAAAAGCCCGCAACGGCCACTCGAACGGTAACCCGACTACCGCCATTCCTGCCGCCCGGAGTCCCCACCGGCCTTTTCGGGACGATCCGGAGGGTGATCCCCCGGTTACCCGCACCCCGGCCCGGTTGCGGTGCTCAGACGTGCAGGAAGCACCAGGTTCCGAGGAGGAGCGCGGCGAGCGCGACAACGCCCGCGAGGGTCGCCGATGCGACCTGGTTCACACCCTGGGCGACGGGTTCGCGGTGCCGCACCCTGACCGCGGTCCACAGCAGCAGCGCGCCTCCGAACAGGGCGAACACCAACCCCGTGAAGATCGCCGGCCCGCTCTCCATATGTGTCCCCTCCCGACCCGGTACCCCGGTCCGGGAGGCTGGCAGCCGCGGGCGACAGGCAGGCCAATCCCCGGTGAATTCGCGGCGCACAGCCCTCAGGCGGCCGTGCCCGAGGACGATATCGCCCCGGTCGTCCGGGAGTGGTCCGCCTGGCCCACCGTGCACACGACCGAGTTGAATCCGGCCTTCCAGTTGTTCTCGTCGGACAGATACCCGTAGACGGAGCGGTCGGTTCCGGGCGCCCAAGTCGACTCGAACTTGTTGCCGCACAGCTTGTTCCCCTGCTGCAGCGCATCCTCGAACGCCATCGTCTTCGGAGCCGTCACAAAACCGATCACCTGGTCGGTGTGCTGATCGGCACAGTCGGCCAGGGTCGCGGTGAAGTACGTCTTGTGGTCGACGTACAGCCAGCAGTCGCCGACGCTCATCTCGGTGGTCCACACGTTCGACCCGGTGTCCCGGAAGCGCCCTATCTCGCCGCCTATCGGCACATGCCGGCCGAGTACGAGGCACGCCGTACCGCCCCCGGCCGCCCCGAAACCCGCCTGTGTCGGCGTCAGCGCGTACACGTCCGCGTCGGCCAGGGAGTCGGCCGCCGCCTTCGCCTTGCCCGCGCACCGCTCGGCCCCGTGGTCGCGGGCGTCGGCGAAGTCGCTCGCCGTGTCGACCGCCATCACCTGGCCGTCCGGAACATCGTGCGCGCAGCTCACGACCCCGAGGTTGGGCCGCGACCGGAACGCCGTCCCGGTCCACACCGCGTGCACGCAATCGCCGGTCTGCAGCGCCTTCTTGAGCCCGACCTCCTGGCCGTACGGATACTCGGAGCCCGTCGGCGACGCCGACACGGACGGGGACGGGGACGCCTTCTTCGTCGCCGCCGTTTCCTTGCCGCCGGTCAGCGTGGCCACCGCCCACACCCCGCCGGCGACCACCAGCGCGACGGCCACCACGAGGGCGCCGACCACCGCGACCGGCTTCCGGCGCCGACCCCCACCGGGTGGCCCGCTGCCGACAACCCCCGGGCCGCCGGGATACGTCGGCCCCTGACCGCCCGCGTACGGCGGCGGAACCGCGCCCCCCTGATAGGGCTCCTGCCGGGCACCCGGATAGGCCCCCTGGTAGGACATCGTGGGGCTGTTCGCGTACGGATTCCACTGGCCGTACGCCCCGCCCGAACCGGCCTGCCCCTGCGGGGCGTACGGCGACGCGGGGCCGCCCGGGGTGTTCGGCGTGTTGGGGGTGGGCGGTGCGCCGGGCGTCTGCGGGACGCCCGGGGTGCCCGGAGTGGGCCGGCCCGCGGGCGTGAAGCCCCCGAGAGCGGCTGCGGGCTGGTCACCGTAGGGCGCGGGGCCCTGGTGGGTGGCCCCGGGGCCACCCGGCGTCCGGGGGCCGTAGGGACCGCCGCCCACGGCGTATCCGGGCGGCCCGCCCTGGACTTGGCCCGGAGGCCCGGCAGGGGCGTGGCCCTGAGCCCCGAAGTCGGCGTTGCCCGGCGGCCGTTCGGGGGTGGACCAGCCGCCCGGCGCCGGGCCGAACCCCTCCGGCACCGGCGTGTGCCCCGGTACCGGACCGGCCGACAGCGCGACCCGCTCCAGACCGTGTGCCGCCATCTCCGGTGTCGACCTCAGGACCGGGTCCTTGACCAGCAACCCCTGGAGTACGGGCGCCAGTTCACCCGCGCGGACGGCGGGCGTGGGTTCCTCGCCGAGGAGGGCCGTGAGGGTCGCGTAGTCGCCGTGGCGGTCGAAGGGGCCGCGGCCCTCGGCGGCCGCGTACAGCGTGGCGCCCAGGGAGAACAGGTCGGCGGCCGGGGTGGGCGGCTCGCCGCGGGCCCGCTCGGGGGCGAGGTAGCCGGGTGTGCCGAGGATGCCGGCGGTCGCGGTGAGCCGGGGTTCGCGGGACTCGGGCTGGAGGGCGATGCCGTAGTCGGTGAGCAGCACGCGCGCGTAGGGATCGCCCGAAGCGTTCGGTGCCAGAAGGATGTTGGCCGGTTTCACATCCCGGTGCAGGATGCCGATGCGGTGCCCGGCGGTGAGCGCGTCGAGGACGGCGAGGCCGATGCGGGCGACCTGTGCGGGCGGCAGCGGGCCGGAGCGCCGGACGACCGCCTGGAGGTCGACGCCGTCGGGGACGTACTCCATGACGATCCAGGGCAGGCCCTCGTGGATCACCACGTCGTGCACCGTCGCCACATGCGGGTGGCCGCGCAGCCGGGCGGCGTGCCGTGCCTCGCTGCGGGCCCGCGCGATGCGGTGCGCGGGCTCGCTCGCGTCCCTCGGGACGTCCAGCAGCGAGATCTCCTTGATGGCGACCTCGCAGGCCAACTCCTCGTCGTACGCGAGCCATACGCGGCCCATGCCGCCCGCACCGAGCGTGCGCAGCAGCCGGTAGCGCCCGTTGACGATCCTGCCTTCACCCTGCTCCGGCGTATCCCCGGCCATCACGCCTCCCCCGAGACGGCGCGCCTCCCCCGAGGACGCGTGGAACCTGTCTCCGAAGGTAGCCTCGCACCCGCCACTGACAAGAGGGCCTTTCCGTACCAATCCCACCGATCCCGCCGGGCGGGGACACAGACGGCTCAGTGGTGCGGACAGGCCTCAGTCGTAACAGGCGCGGGCGCGGCGCGAGGCGGGACGATCGGCGAACGGGCCGTCGCGGGCTGTCAGTCGACGGGCTCCAGGAACCCCTGCTCCACGAGCAGCCGGATCTGCGCGGGCGTCCGGTCGCGGAGCAGGACCGGGTCCTCGCCCACGAGTTGGGCGATCGCGTCCAGGATGCGGCCCGCGCTCAGGCTGCCGTCGCAGACGCCGGCGAAGCCCGCGCCGACCGTGTCGACCTTGGTCGCCCGGCGCATGCCGCGGTGCTGGCGCAGCACGACGTGCTCGGGGTCCTCGGCGCCGGGCAGGCCGACCTGTTCCTGGATGACCTCGTCGGCGAGCCTGAAGTGGGCGGCGAGCAGGGCCGCGTCATCGAGGGCGCGCAGCTGGTCGACGCGGTCGAAGTGCGCGCGCACGGTGTCGCCGAGCGGCTGCTCGACCGGGTGCGGCCACTCCTCGACGGTGATCGAGGGCGCGTCGGAATCCGTCCTGCGCAGGGTGATCCAGCCGAAGCCCACCGCCTTGACCTTGCGCGCCTCGAACTCGTCGAGCCACGCGTCGTAGAGCGCCTCGTACGCGGCCGGGTCGCCCCGGTGGTCGCCGGCGTCCCTGAGCCACAACTCGGCGTACTGCGTGACGTCCTGGACCTCGCGCTGGACGATCCACGCGTCGCAGCCGCGCGGCACCCACGACCTGAGCCGGTCCTGCCAGTCCTCCCCCTCCACGTGCTGCCAGTTGGCGAGGAACTGCGCGAATCCGCCCTCGCGCAACCGCTCCCCCGCCTCCTGAACGAGCGACCGGCACAGATCGTCCCCGCCCATCCCGCCGTCGCGGTAGGTCAGCCGAGCGCCAGGCGAGATCACGAACGGCGGGTTCGACACGATCAGGTCGTACGTCTCGTCGTCGCGGACCGGGTCGAAGAGGGAGCCCTCGCGGAGGTCGGCCGCCGGTGCTCCGGAGAGCGCCAGGGTGAGCGCGGTGATGTGCAGGGCGCGCGGGTTGACGTCGGTGGCCGTCACGCGCGTGGCGTGCTGTGCCGCGTGCAGCGCCTGGATGCCGGAACCGGTGCCGAGGTCGAGCGCGGCGGCCACCGGCGTCCGTACGGTGATGCCCGCGAGGGTCGTGGACGCGCCGCCCACCCCGAGGACGACGCCTTCCTCCCGGCTGGCGATACCGCCGGCCCCGCCGACCGCGCACCCCAGGTCGGACACGATGAACCAGTCCTCGCCACCGGGCCCGCCGTAGGGACGTACGTCCACGGTCGCGGCGACCTCGTCGCCGCCCACGGTCGCCAGCCAGCCGCTTTCCACGCACGCGGCGACGGGAAGGACGTGCCGCACGCGTGCGTGCGGCACGGGCTGCTGGAGCAGGAACAGGCGGACCAGGGTCTCCAGCGGGGTGTCGCCCCGGGTCGCGCGGAGGGCCGGCACGGTCTCGCTGCGGGCCAGCGCCGCGTACGCGGGGGCGCCGAGGAGGTCTAGCAGTCCGTCGGCGGTGAAGGAGGCGCCGAGCAGGGCGTCCCGGAGCCGGGCGGCGGCCTCCGGGCGGTCGGTTGCGGGCAGCGTGGGCAGGGTGGAGTTACTCACGCCCCCATTGTGGCCGCTCCGGCCGGCAACGTGCCCGCGCGTGCGAAGGCCCCGGCACGCACGCGTACCGGGGCATCTTTCAGTCACTGAAAGATCGCTGCCTACAGGAGGCGCCGTTCACCGGGCGAGGTCAGGCGGTCCCGGACGAGGCCGAGGCGGACGCCGACTTGCAGGCCTCCTGCTTGGTCATCGCCTTGCCGACATCGCCCTCTTCGAGGGTCTTCAGGGCGTCGTTCCCGCTGCTGCTGAGCTTGTCCAGCGAGGTCGCGATGCCCTTGAGGCCGTCCGCGAACTTCGCCTGGTCCTTGACGTCGAGCCCGTCGACCTGCTTCTTCAGGGCGGCGTACGACGCGGAGATGTCGTTGAGCTCCTTGACGGCGTTCTGCTGCTTCGCCGCGCCCTTGTCGACATCCGGCGCCCCGGCGCTGTTCACGGCGGCCCCGATCGCCTTGTAGGCGTCGGACATGTCCTGGAAGGCCTGCGAGTCGGTCTGCCGGACCTGCTCCGGGGTGCTGTTGTCCGAGGTCTCCTTCTGGATCGCCGTGTTGGCGGCCTCGATCTTCTTCGCCTGCGGCTGGACGGCGAGGCAGACCTGCTTGGCCCAGGAGCCCAGCTTGGCGTCAGTGTCGTCGCCGCTGCCGCCGCATCCCGACAGCGCCAGTACCAGTACCGCACCGCCGGACAGTGCGGCCGCGAGCTTCTTGTTCACCGGATTGGTCCCTTCCATGGCTCTCGGCCCCGGAACATACACGCCGCACAGGCCGCACCCCCGGCCCAAAGGACCGATAGGAGAGCTTTTGTGACTATTTGCACCAAGCGAGAGAAGGCTCACGGCGAGGCCCTGAACACACGCAGAACGGGCGGGCGGCGCCCACAACTCGCGCCGCCCGCCCGCCTGTTGAGCAGGACCTCGCAGGACCCCCTGAACCGGGCCTCGTAGGACCGTCTACGAAACCACCGCGGGATCCGCCTTCTTGGCCACCCGCCCGGCGTCGTCCTCGTCCCCCACGGCGATCCCGCGCCGCTTGGAGATGTACACAGAGGTGGCGATCACCAGGAACGCGAGCACCGAGATCGCGATCCGCACCCCGATGTTCTTGTCGTCGCCGTAGCTGAACTTGATGACCGCGGGCGCGATGAGCAGCGCGACGAGGTTCATCACCTTCAGCAGCGGGTTGATCGCCGGTCCCGCGGTGTCCTTGAACGGGTCGCCGACCGTGTCGCCGATCACCGTGGCGGCATGGGCCTCGCTGCCCTTGCCGCCGTGGTTGCCGTCCTCGACGAGTTTCTTCGCGTTGTCCCAGGCGCCGCCCGAGTTCGCGAGGAAGACCGCCATCAGCGTGCCGGTGCCGATCGCGCCCGCGAGGAACGAGCCGAGCGCGCCGACCCCGAGCGTGAACCCGACCGCGATCGGGGTGAGCACGGCGAGCAGGCCGGGCGTGGCCAGTTCGCGCAGCGCGTCCTTGGTGCAGATGTCGACGACGCGCCCGTACTCCGGTGTCTCGGTGTAGTCCATGATCCCGGGGTGTTCGCGGAACTGCCGCCGCACCTCGTAGACCACGGCCCCCGCGGACCGCGAGACCGCGTTGATCGCCAGCCCCGAGAAGAGGAAGACGACCGCGGCGCCCACGATGAGCCCCACCAGGTTGTTGGGCTGGGAGATGTCCATCATGAGGTTGAGTGGCGCGCCCGGCCCCGAGACCTTCTCGCCGACGTCGTTGGCGGCGGTGACGATCGCGTCCCGGTACGACCCGAAGAGCGCCGACGCCGCCAGGACGGCGGTGGCGATGGCGATGCCCTTCGTGATGGCCTTGGTGGTGTTGCCCACCGCGTCCAGGTTGGTGAGCACCTGCGCGCCCGCTCCCTCGACGTCGCCGGACATCTCGGCGATGCCCTGCGCGTTGTCGGAGACCGGCCCGAAGGTGTCCATGGCGACGATCACACCGACCGTGGTGAGCAGTCCGGTGCCGGCCAGCGCCACCGCGAACAGCGCCAGCATGATCGAGGCACCGCCCAGCAGGAAAGCCCCGTAGACGGCGAGACCGATCAACAGGGCGGTGTAGACGGCCGATTCGAGGCCCAGCGAGATGCCCGCGAGGATGACGGTGGCCGGACCGGTGAGCGAGGTCTTGCCGATGTCCATCACGGGACGGCGGTTCGTCTCCGTGAAGTAGCCGGTCAGCTGCTGGATCAGGGCGGCGAGCACGATGCCGATCGCCACGGCGACGAGCGCGAGGATCCGCGGATCGCCGTCCTTGACCTTGATCGCCGCGTCGGTGACACCGTTGAGGTCGGCGTACGACGACGGCAGGTAGACGAAGACCGCGACGGCCACCAGCACGAGCGAGATCACCGCGGAGATGAAGAAACCCCGGTTGATCGCGGACATGCCGCTGCGGTCGGACCGGCGTGGCGCCACCGCGAAGATGCCGATCATGGCGGTGATCACACCGATCGCCGGCACGAGCAGCGGGAAGGCGAGCCCGGAGTCGCCGAAGGCCGCCTTGCCGAGGATCAGCGCGGCGACCAGCGTCACGGCGTACGACTCGAAGAGGTCGGCCGCCATGCCCGCGCAGTCGCCGACGTTGTCGCCCACGTTGTCGGCGATGGTCGCGGCATTGCGCGGATCGTCCTCCGGGATCCCCTTCTCGACCTTGCCGACCAGGTCGGCGCCGACGTCGGCGGCCTTGGTGAAGATGCCGCCGCCGACCCTCATGAACATGGCGATGAGGGCGGCACCGAGGCCGAATCCCTCCAGCACCTTCGGCGCGTCGGCCGCGTACACCAGCACCACGCAGGAGGCGCCGAGCAGACCGAGCCCCACCGTGAACATGCCGACGACGCCGCCCGTGCGGAAAGCGATCTTCATGGCTTTGTGCGAGACGGCGGTGAGATCCTTTTCGGGCTCACCCTCCGCCGGGGTCGCTTCCCGGGCCGCCGCGGCGACACGGACATTGCTGCGGACGGCGAGCCACATGCCGATATAGCCGGTGGTCGCCGAGAACACCGCGCCGATCAGGAAGAAGATCGATCGTCCGGCGCGCTGATTCCAGTCGTCCGCGGGCAGCAGCAGAAGCAGGAAGAAAACGATCACGGCGAATACGCCGACCGTGCGCAACTGCCGTCCCAGATAGGCGTTCGCGCCTTCCTGGACCGCTGCCGCGATCTTCTTCATGCTGTCCGTGCCCTCGCCGGCCGCGAGCACCTGGCGGACCAGGATGCCCGCGACCACGAGCGCTGCCAGAGCCACGACGCCGATCACCATCACGAGGATGCGGTTGTCGTCGGTCAGGACCGCGGCTGCGAAGGTTGTGGGGTGGTCAAACTGCTGAGGGGTAGAAAGCCCCGCCATTCGTCCTCCTTGACGCCTGTGCTGAGCTCAAGATGTGGACGGATTGTAGGTACCGGAACCTGATCAAAACAGTGCGCGGCAAACGGAATTGGCCTTCGCATAGTAATGCCTTAAAAGCATTGGCGCTTGATCAAATTATCAGAGCATTGATCGTGAATTGATTCACGAATTCCCAGCGTACCGACGAAGCGCTCTCGTCGCACACTCGCGGCACTGTCCCGGAAATGCCGAAGGGCCCTGCTCAGCAGGGCCCTTCGGCTGTGGTGTGCGGCGGTTTCAGGAAAGCGTCGCGGCCGGCGGTGTCGTCGGCCAGTTCATACGGATCGATCCGCCGTGCTCCCCCGCGGTGACCTCGACGTCGTCGACGAGCCCGCTGATGACAGCGAGACCCATCTCGTCCTCCTCGGTCTCCGCGTCCGGATCCTCGCCCAGCGCCCCGGGCGCCTTGTCGCCGGGAGCCGAGCGTGGTGCCTCGTCGCCGACCTCGATGGAGAACTGCTTCTCCTCCTCGATCAGCAGCACCTTCACCGGGGCGGTGATCCCACTGCTCTGGTGCAGCCCGACGGCACGGGTGCAGGCCTCGCCGACGGCGAGTCTCACCTCGTCGAGTACGGCCTCGTCCACTCCGGCCCTGCGCGCCACCGCTGCCGCCACCAGTCGGGCGGTCCTGACGTGCTCGGGCAGCGCGCTGAAGCGGAGTTCAACGGTGGCCATGCATCCCCCTCGGGACTACGGGCGTGCTGTCGGAGGGCCGGGCTGCCGAAAGCCCGGTCCGCCGGTCGTCTATACGGCCGATCGGGGAGCGGTCGATCACCGCTCCCTGAACGGTCGGTCAGTCGGTGGCCGCCACCGCTTCCTCGACCGAGGTGTGAATCGGGAACACCTTGGTGAGGCCGGTGATACGGAAGATCTTCAGAATGCGCTCCTGGTTGCAGACCAGGCGCAGCGAGCCCTCGTGGGCACGCACCCGCTTCAGGCCGCCGACCAGCACACCGAGCCCGGTGGAGTCGAGAAAGTCGACGCCCTCCATGTCGACGACGAGGTGGAAACTCCCGTCGTTCACCAGCTCGACCAGCTGTTCGCGCAACTTGGGCGCGGTATATACGTCGATTTCGCCACCGACCTCGACGACCGTACGATCGCCGACGGTACGGGTCGACAGGGACAGGTCCACGGATCCTCCAGCACCTTGCTATCGAGCGGTCATCCCATGGGACACCTCGGCAGAGCCCCCAGGACGGTTCGCCAGCCGCGATGGCATTCAATCACTTACCGCAGGGCGTGCACGACGCCTTGGCTCCATTGTCCGTCACGCCAGTGACACACTCGGTGCCGATGGCCAAGAATCAGCGATCCGATCGACCCTCGGCGAACCCCGTGTCCGGGCTCTCGCCGGGCACGGTTCTGGACCGGCTCGCGTCCGGACCGAGCCGGGCTTCGCGCATCACTCATACGGAGCACTTGCCCCCACGTGAGGGCCGCCATGCCGTCTGGCCTGACCGGATTCGTGCGGAGGTGATCGCCACCGTCCAGGAAGCCGGTATCGAACACCCCTGGGCCCACCAGGCACAGGCCGCCGAGCACGCCCTCGACGGCGAGTCAGTGATCGTTGCCACAGGCACCGCTTCGGGCAAGTCGCTGGCTTATCTGGTACCGGTCCTCTCGACCCTCCTCGACGGCTCCGAGGCGCCGAACGGCCGCGGCACCACCGCCCTGTATCTGGCCCCCACAAAAGCCCTGGCCGCCGACCAGCTCCGTTCCGTGAAGGAACTTTCACAACCTCTGGGCAATGCCGTTCGCCCAGCCGTGTACGACGGCGACACTCCGTTCGAAGAGCGCGAGTGGGTACGCCAGTATGCCAACTACGTCCTGACCAACCCCGACATGCTCCACCGGGGCATATTGCCCTCGCACCCGCGCTGGTCCTCCTTCCTGAAGTCCCTGAAGTACGTCGTCATCGACGAGTGCCACACCTACCGGGGCGTGTTCGGCTCCCACGTCGCCCAGGTACTGCGCCGCCTGCGCCGCCTCTGCGCCCGCTACGGCTCCGCCCCCGTCTTCCTGCTCGCCTCCGCGACCGCCGCCGAGCCCTCGGTCGCCGCCCGCCGCCTCACCGGCCTCCCCGTGGTCGAGGTCGCCGACGACGCCTCACCTCGCGGTGAGTTGGTGTTCGCCCTCTGGGAGCCCCCGCTCACCGAACTGCACGGCGAGAAGGGCGCCCCGGTCCGCCGTACAGCCACCGCCGAGACCGCCGACCTGCTGACCGACCTCACCGTCCAGGGCGTGCGCTCGGTGGCCTTCGTACGGTCCCGGCGCGGCGCCGAGCTGATCGCGCTGATCGCCCAGGAACGCCTCGCCGAGGTCGACCGCTCACTGGCCCGGCGGGTCGCCGCCTACCGTGGCGGCTACCTCCCCGAGGAGCGTCGCGCCCTCGAACGCGCCCTCCACTCCGGCGAGTTGCTCGGCCTCGCCGCCACCACCGCCCTCGAACTCGGCATCGACGTCTCCGGGTTGGACGCCGTCCTCATCGCCGGCTACCCCGGCACCCGCGCCTCCCTGTGGCAGCAGGCCGGCCGCGCCGGACGCTCCGGCCAGGGCGCCCTGGCCGTCCTGGTGGCCCGCGACGACCCCCTGGACACCTTCCTCGTCCACCACCCGGAGGCCCTGTTCGACCAGCCGGTGGAATCCACGGTCCTGGACCCGGACAACCCGTACGTCCTGGCCCCGCACCTGTGCGCGGCGGCGGCGGAACTACCGCTCACCGACGAGGACTTGGAACTGTTCGGCCCGGCCACGGCGGACCTGCTGCCGCAGCTGGAGACCGCGAAACTGCTTCGCCGCCGGGCGAAGGCCTGGCACTGGACGCGCCGGGAACGGGCCGCCGACCTCACCGACATCCGCGGCGGGGGCGGCAGCCCGGTCCAGGTCGTCGAGAACGGCACGGGCCGCCTGCTGGGCACGGTCGACGAGGCCGCCTCCCACACCACCGTCCACGAGGGCGCGGTCCACCTCCACCAGGGCCGCACATACCTGGTGCGCTCCCTGGACCTGGAGGACTCGGTGGCCCTGGTCGAGGAGGCCAACCCTCCCTACTCGACGGTCGCCCGCGACACCACGGCGATCTCCGTCCTGGAGACGGACATCGAACTCCCCTGGGGCCAGGGCCGGTTGTGCTACGGCTCCGTCGAAGTCACCAACCAGGTCGTCTCCTTCCTCCGCAGACGTGTCATCACCGGCGAAGTCCTCGGCGAGTCGAAACTCGACCTCCCTCCTCGTACGCTCCGCACCCGCGCCGTGTGGTGGACGGTCACCGAGGACCAGCTCGACGCCGCCCGTATCAACCCCGAGATCCTCGGCGGCGCCCTGCACGCCGCCGAACACGCCTCGATCGGCATGCTCCCCCTCTTCGCCACCTGCGACCGCTGGGACATCGGCGGAGTCTCGGTACCGCTGCACCCGGACACGCTGCTGCCGACGGTCTTCGTCTACGACGGCCATCCCGGCGGCGCGGGCTTCGCCGAGCGCGCCTTCCACACCGCGCGCGCCTGGCTCACCGCCACCCGCCAGGCCATCGCCTCCTGCGAGTGCGACGCCGGCTGCCCGTCCTGCATCCAGTCCCCCAAGTGCGGCAACGGCAACGAGCCGTTGCACAAGCGGGGGGCGGTGCGGTTGCTCACGGAGCTGTTGCGGGAGGCGCCGACACCGCAGGGGACGGTGCGGGCGCCGGTGTCGGCCCCGCAGGCCCCGCCCGTGCCCTGACCTCCGCCGCGAACGGTCCCCGGCCCGCCGCCGCCGTCACGTCCGACGTCTCCCCCACGACCGCGCACCGCACCAGCCGCGTCCCCTGTGCCCGCGCCACCCGCTCCGCCCGGGCGCAGGCTCCCGCACCGCCCTCCGCCCAGTGGTCGGCCGCCGCGAGGGCCGCGAGATCCGCACCGCCGGCCGCGCGATGCCGGGCCACGACGGCCTGCCCCAGGGCGAGCACGATCCCGAACACGACACACATCACGGCCATCGCCCCCAGGCTCCACACGGTGGCGGACCCCCGGTCCGAGTCCGGACCCGGGTGACGGAATCTCATGCGCCCCAGCGCGGAGATACGACGCCTCACGGCCCCGGCCTCCCCTCTCCCACCGTCTCCTCCGCCACCGCCACGGCCTCCTCCCGTACCTCGAAGGGCAGCCCGCCGAGCATCGGTGGCTTCGCGACCACGACCACATGGACCTGGTCGCCCTCCCGGGAGACCGTGATCCTCGCGTCACGCGGTGCCGTGTCCCGGGTCACCTGAACGACCGAATCGGCCGGGTCCTGCCGGGCCGCCGCACGGGCGCCAGAGCGTGCCGCGTCCACGCACCGGATCTGCGCGGCCACCACGAGCAGCCCCCACACCAGCGCCATGGCGAACATCACCAGCACGGGCAGGACCACGGCCGCCTCGGCCGTCACGAACCCCCCGTCGCCGCCCCGGCGTTCACACCTTCGCATCGAGAGCCCGCTTCACGATGTCCTGGAGCTCCGTGCTGACCGCTCCGCTGGTCACCACCTTGTAGAGCACCACGGCGAACGCCACCGCCGCGACCAGCCCCATCGCGTATTCAGCCGTGGCCATACCGGCGTCCCGGCGCGCGGCGCCGAGTCGCGCCCGTGCCCGTACCGCTCGGACCACCCGTACCGCCGCTGCCCGTACTCCCTGCACTGCCTTGTACATCTCAACCCCCGTGAGGTTCCTGTCGGTTCAGTTGCTCGATCACTTGATTGCTCGGTTGTCGGATCAGTCACCGCTCGCTCCACCCGTCAGCCGCCGCCCCTTCCCGCCGCCCCGCCCGCGAGCCCGATCACCACGGGCAGTACGCCGACCGCGATGAACGCGGGCAGGAAGCACAGCCCCACCGGTGCGGTGATCAGGACGGCGGCCCGCCGGGCCCGTGCCGTCGCGGTGCGGGTCCAGTCGGCGCGGGCCTCCGCCGCGAGCCGTGCGACCGGTCCGGCGGCGGGTAGCCCCGACTCGTCGGCCCGTTCGAGCAGCCGGGCCAGCGGGCCGGCGCCCGGGAGTGCGGCCAACCTCCGCCAGGCGTCGGCCGGTTCGCCGCCGAGCCGTACCTCCGCCGCCGCCCGCGCCAGCCGTTCTCCCACGGGTCCCGCGAGGGCCTCGCCCACGGCCTGGGCGGCGATCACCGGCGAGGCCCCGGCGGCGATGCAGGCGGCCAGCAGATCGGCGGCGAGGGGGAGTTGGCGTGCGGCGGTGGCCGCGTCGCGTTCGGCGCCGGTGTCGTCGGCCATCTGCCTACGGCGCCATCGCCACAGCCCGAGTGCGACAGCCCCGCCGACGACGACTCCGGCGATCCCACCGACCAACACCCACCCGGCAGCCACGACGCCCACCGCGGGCAACCACCGCCGCACGGCATCCCTAGCCTCGAACCGCCGCCCGGCAGACGGCACTTCCCGCACCTCCCGCGCCTCCCGAATCTCCCGAGCTTCCCGAGGCAGCAGCCCGGCCAGCCGTCGCCGAGCCCGCCGCTCCCGCCGCAGCGCGTCCAGCCACCGCGCCAACCAGCCCACGACCAGTACCGCCCCCAGACCCACCCCCAGCCTGTGGACAACTTCCGCACTCATGCGGTCTCCCTTCTCCGACTCCGACACCCAGCGACCGCGCTCACGCCGCCTCCACCCCGCCCACGATCCGCAGCGCCCACCACATCCCCAGGCCCTCCAGCAACCCCCCGACCACCAGGCACCCCAACCCCGCCCCGCTGTGCAGGAGCACCCGCAGCGGATCGGCGCCCATCGCCGCGCCGAGCAGCAGCCCGAGCACCGGCAGTCCGGCGAGCATCACGGCGGTGGCCCGCGCGCCGGCCAACTGGGCGCGGAGGTCGGCCCGTTGGTCCCGGTCCGCGCGCAACGCCCCTTCGAGCCGGTCGAGTCCCGCGGCGAGTCCGGCCCCCTGGTCCACGGCCACCCGCCAGCACGCCGCCAGCCCCAACAGACCGTCCGCGCCCGGCTGTCGGGCCGCCGAGGTGAGCGCACCGGGTACGTCCCCGCCGAACCGCGCCGCCGCCAGCACCGCGGCCTGCGCCTCACCGAGGCCGCCGGAGTCGAGCGCCGCCCGCAGCAACGCCTCGCCCGGCTGCCGCCCCGCGCGCACCTCCCCGGCGAGCGTCGAGCACAGCGCGATCACCGCGTCCCCGCGCGACTCCCGCGCCCGCCGGGCCTCCCCGGCCAGCCGCACCCGCCGTAGCAACGGCACTCCGACCGCCCCCGCGACGACCGGAACCACCGAAGTCCCCAGTACCGCCACCACCAGTCCGACGCCCAGCGACCACCACTCGGCCCGCAACCGGCCCCGGATCCGCCGCAGTTCGTCGGCGGCCCGCTCCCACGAGGGCGGTCCGACGCCCACCGCACCGCCGTCCGCGAACAACAACTGCGCCCGCCGCGACCCGGACTGCCGCCCGCCCATCAGCCAGACCAGGGCCCCGACACACACCGCGGCCACCCCGACCGACATCTCACCCGTTCCCACGTCCATCACCGCTCCCGTTCGCCGTAGTCGGCCCCGCACGCCCCTAACCCCGTTCGCCCCCGCCCCGAATCAACTCCCGCAACCGCTCCCACCCCCGCTCGTACGCGAACGCCTCCGCGCCCCACCGCAGCGCCGGTACCGTCCGCACCAGCCCCGACGGGTCCCGTTCCAGGACGTGGACCTCGGCGATCCGGCGGCGCCCGGCACGGTCCCGTACGAGGTGCAGGACCACCGACAGGGCCGCTGCCAACTGGCTGTGCAGCGCGGCCCGGTCGAGGCCCGCGGCGGTACCCAGTGCCTCCAGGCGGGCGGGGACATCGGCCGCGGCGTTCGCGTGCACGGTCCCGCAACCGCCTTCGTGGCCCGTGTTGAGCGCGGCCAGCAGGTGGACCACCTCAGGGCCGCGGACCTCGCCGACGACGAGCCGGTCAGGCCGCATCCGGAGGGCCTGGCGGACCAGGTCCTGGAGCGTGACGAGGCCGGCGCCCTCCTGGTTGGCGGGTCTGCTCTCCAGCCGTACGACGTGCGGATGGTCCGGCTTCAGCTCCGCCGAGTCCTCGGCGAGCACGATCCGTTCTCCCGGCCCGACCAGCCCCAGCAGTGCGCTCAGGAGTGTCGTCTTGCCGCTGCCGGTACCGCCGCTGATCAGGAAGGACAGCCGTGCCTCGATCACGGCCCGCAGGATCCGGTCGCCGCCCGGCGGGACCGTGCCGGCCGCGATCAGCTCGTCGAGCGTGAACGCGCGCGGTCGTACGACACGGAGCGCGAGGCAGGTGCAGCCGACGGCGACCGGGGGCAGTACGGCGTGCAGGCGTGTCCCGTCGGGCAGCCGGGCGTCGGCCCAGGGCCGTGCGTCGTCCAGCCGTCGTCCGGCCACCGCGGCCAGGCGCTGCGCGAGACGTCGTACGGCCGCCGCGTCCGGGAAGGTGACAGCGGTCAGTTCCAGGCCGCCGCCCCGGTCGACCCACACCCGGTCCGGGGCCGACACGAGCACGTCGGTCACCGAAGGGTCGGCGAGCAGGGACTCCAGTGGCCCGCTGCCCACCAGTTCGGACCGCAACTGCTCGGCCGCGCCCAGCACTTCGGCGTCCCCCAGCACCCTCCCCTGCTCCCGCAGCGCCTGCGCCACCCGCGCGGGCGTCGGCTCGCCCCCGCTCTCGGCAAGCCACCGCCGCACACCGTCGAGCAACCCCACGGGCATCCCCGGAGCCAAGGGCGCACCGCCCCTCCCCGCGCTCGCCACCGGCCCGCTCATACGCCACCCGCCTCGACCAGCGCCCGCTCCCAGAACTCCCGGCAGAACCGCGCCAGCGGCCCCTTCCCGGCCGCCCCCGGCGGCGCCTTGCCCTCGTGCGGCCGCAACAGCCCCGATTCGACCGGCACTTCGCCCGCCAGTGGCAGTCCGAGCAGGCGGGCCACCTCCCGGTCGTCGAGGCCGGGGGCGTACGGCCCGCGGACGGCCACGCGCAGATCGCGCAGTACCATGCCGACGGCGGAAGCCACCCGGCCGGCCGCCGCGACGGCGCGCAGCTCGGCTGGGACCACCAGGAGGCCCATGTCGAGTTGGGCGAGGGTCTCGGCGACGCCGTCGTCGATGCGGCGCGGCAGGTCGACGACGACCGTGCCGCCGCGCCTTCTGGCCGCGGCGAGCACCGCGCGGACGGCCTGCGGCGGGATGGCGACGCAGTCGCCGCGGTCCCAGCTGAGCACCCGGAGCGAGTGGAGTTCGGGGAGGGACTCCTCCAGGGCGCCGCCGCCGACCCGGCCGCGCGAGGCGGCGAACGCGGGCCAGCGCAGGCCTTCCGCGCTCTCTCCGCCGAGGAGTACGTCGAGTCCGCCGCCGAGTGGATCCGCGTCCACCAGGAGGGTGCGCAGTCCCTCCCGCGCGGAGGTGACGGCGAGGGCGCACGCGAGCGTGGACGCTCCGGCCCCGCCGCGGCCCCCGATGACGCCGACGGTGAGCGCGGGGCGGCCGACGCCCTCGGCCACGTCGGCGATGCGGTCGACGAGCCACTGTTCGCCGTCGGGCAGCATCAGGACGTGGTCGGCGCCGATCTCGACGGCCCGCCGCCAGACCCCGGAGTCGTCCTGGTCCCGGCCGACCAACACCACCCCGTGCCGACGGGCGGCCCCGCGCACCCGTCGCGCCGCGTCGTCGCCGACCAGGACGAGCGGCGCCGTCTCCCAGCCGCCCCGACGCTCCGGGACCCCTGGATGGACCTCTGGTGTCGCGCCGGCGGCCGCGCACAGGCGCAGCAGGTCGTCGAGGAGTTCGGCGTCCTCAGTGACGATCAGTGGTCCGTCCTGCCGTCCGTCGGCGGCGGGTGGCGGATCGTGTGTGACAGTTCCGGCCATTCTTTCCATCCCCCATCGATGTGTCTCTCGCGTGGCCCCTGCGGTCCCGCGATTCCCAAACGTGTGAAGAACCGGCGATCGGCCTCCATATGCACGGCCGACAGAAACCGGCCGAACGCGTCCGACAAACGGAACCGGCCATGAACTCGCCGCGATCGAGGACGCGTTGGAATCACGGTGCGGGCATCACGGAAATCGTGTGGATCTTGGTCGAAAACTGTGGACAACACAGGGCCTGTGAATATCGCCGTCACCCATACCGCTGACCCTGGTACTGACCTCTGTGCGAGTTCCGCAGCGCAGCCTCACGGCTACACACAGTGACGAGCTCTGGGCATGAAAAAGAGGCGGCCGCAGCCGCCTCGGGTTGGCCTCACGACCACGCACAGGAAGGGAAAACGGGTCCGGACATGCGACGACCCCCACCGGGGGGGAGAGTGGGGGTCGCCTTCACGGCCGACTCGGGGGGGGAGGAGCCGGGCCGCGTTAGCACGGTCGCGAACGATCCGTGACTTCCATGGTGTACCCGAGAGCCCTCTCAGGCAAACCCACGCGCCACACCTTACGCCGAATGGGCTGCGCCTATGCTCTGGGTTGTGGAAAACCACTCCTTGCCCCGCACAGCAGCCTTCTTCGACCTGGACAAGACGGTCATTGCGAAGTCGAGCACGCTCACCTTCGGCAAGTCCTTCTACCAGGGCGGGCTGATCAACCGCAGGGCCGCGCTGCGGACCGCCTATGCGCAGTTCGTCTTCCTCGCCGGCGGCGCCGACCACGACCAGATGGAGCGGATGCGCAAGTACCTGTCCGCACTCTGCCGCGGCTGGAACGTCCAGCAGGTCAAGGAGATCGTCGCCGAGACCCTGCACGACCTGATCGACCCGATCATCTACGACGAGGCGGCCTCCCTCATCGAGGAGCACCACCGCGCCGGCCGCGACGTCGTGATCGTGTCCACGTCGGGCGCCGAGGTGGTCGAGCCGATCGGTGAACTCCTGGGCGCTGACCGGGTGGTGGCGACCCGCATGGTGGTGGGCGACGACGGCTGCTTCACCGGTGAGGTGGAGTACTACGCATACGGCCCGACGAAGGCCGAAGCCGTCAAGGAGCTGGCCCAGTCCGAGGGCTACGACCTCGACCGCTGCTACGCCTACAGCGACTCGGCGACCGATGTGCCGATGCTCCAGTCCGTGGGCCACCCCTACGCCGTGAACCCGGACCGCGCACTGCGCCGCGAGGCACTCGCGCGCGGGTGGCCGATTCTGGACTTCAACCGCCCGGTCAGGCTCAAGCAGCGGCTGCCCGCACTCTCCGTGCCACCCCGTCCGGCACTGGTCGTGGCCGCGGCAGTGGGCGCTGCGGCGGCCACCGCGGGGCTCGTCTGGTACGCGAGCCGACGCAAGGCGGCGACCGTTTACGCCGGTTAGTGACCCTTTGAACGCAAAAGCAAAGAAGCGCGGCAAGGGGTTCCGCTTCCCCCGGCGCGGGAGTACAAAGGACTTAACGGCCCGCGAGACCAAGGACATCCGAAAGGATCACCTTAATAACGCATTTGGCCCCACGGACCGCGCATGAACACCGAGCACCCACGCGACGTCGACCCGTCGATTACGGGCCAGCCGCACCAGGTGACGGGCAATGTTCCCGACCTGATGGGCAATATTTCGAGGACGCTTGGTAACCCGGTGGAACATGCCAGCGGCGGTACGAATCCTCGTGCCGCCGCAACCCGTAACGGCCCCCTCCGTAGGGGGCCGTTTTCCTGTGTCAGGCGGCTCCGCGCTGCAGCGCCTCGCACACCGCCGTCGACTCGCGTGCCCCCAGCTCGACGGCCCGCCCGCAGTGCTTGATCCACGCGGCCATGCCCTCCGGAGTGCCGGAGACATAGCCGTCCAGCGCCGCCAGATAGGCCGCGCGCCCGAGTTCGGCGTGGCCGACCTCCGCCGGGCACACGGACTTCGGGTCGAGACCGCTGCCGATGAGGACGATCCGCTCGGCCGTGCGCGCGACGAGCCCGTTACGGGAGGTGAAGGGGCGCAGCGCGAGCAGTTCGCCGTGCACGACGGCGGCCGTCACCAGCGCCGGCGCCGAACCGCCCGCGATGATCAGCTCCAAGAGCCCGTCCAGGCGTCCCGAGACCTCGGCCGCACCGGGCAGCGGCAGTTCGACGAGCGGCTCGTCGACCGGCTCGCCTTCCTGGCGCGGCCGTCCGACCTCGCCCTCCTTGCTCGCGGCGGCCACCAGGTGCAGCCGGGCGAGCACCCGCAGGGGCGACTGCCGCCAGATGGACAGGAGTTGGCCCGCCTCGGCGGACAGCCGCAGGGCCGCACCCATCGTGCGGGCCTCCTCGTCACCGCTGAAGTCGGTGCGCCGGCGCACCTCTTCGAGTGCCCAGTCGGCCCCGGACAGCGCGGCGGAGCCACGCGCCCCGCGCAGTGCCGCCTCGGCGGTGATCTCGTTGCTGCGGCGCCGCATGACCCGGTGCCCGTAGACCCGGTCCACGGCCTTGCGCATGGACTCGACGGACTCGGCCACTCCGGGCAGCGTGCCCAGGGCCGCGAGCGGATCGGCGGTCGCACCTGTCGTACTCATGAGTACGACAGTAGCCATCCCGGCGGCGCACCCCACGATGGAGTGGTCTTCTTCACGCACACCCGCCACATACAGCTATGAGCCGACTACTCTTCGTGAACATGAAAATTGCTTTCGTCGGAAAGGGCGGCAGCGGAAAGACCACCCTGTCCTCCCTGTTCGTCCGCCACCTCGCGGCCACCGCCCAACCAGTCGTCGCCATCGACGCGGACATCAACCAGCACCTGGGCCCCGCGCTCGGCCTGGACGAGGCGGAGGCCGCCGCACTGCCCGCACTGGGCGAGCACCTCCCCCTGATCAAGGACTACCTGCGTGGCAGCAACCCGCGCATCGCCTCCGCCGACACGATGATCAAGACCACCCCGCCCGGCACGGGCTCCCGACTGCTGCGGGTGCGCGAGAACAATCCGGTCTACGACATCTGCGCGCGCTCGGTGGAACTCGACGGCGGCGCCGCCCGTTTGATGGTCACGGGCCCCTTCACGGACGCCGACCTGGGGATCTCCTGCTACCACTCCAAGACGGGAGCGGTGGAGCTGTGCCTGAACCACCTGGTGGACGGGCGCGACGAGTTCGTCGTCGTGGACATGACGGCGGGTTCGGACTCCTTCGCCTCCGGCATGTTCACCCGCTTCGACATCACGTTCCTGGTGGCCGAACCGACCCGGAAGGGGGTCTCCGTCTATCGCCAGTACAAGGAGTACGCCCGCGACTTCGGAGTCGTCCTGAAGGTCGTCGGCAACAAGGTGCAGGGCCAGGACGACCTCGACTTCCTCCGCGCCGAAGTCGGGGACGACCTGCTGGTGACGGTGGGGCACTCGGACTGGGTGCGCGCCATGGAGAAGGGCCGCCCGCCCCGGTTCGAGCTCCTGGAGGACGTCAACCGCCGGGCCCTGCGCATGCTGGAGATCGCCGCAGACGCGACGTACGAACTGCGTGACTGGGAGCGCTACACGCAGCAGATGGTGCACTTCCACCTGAAGAACGCCCGGAGTTGGGGCAACGAACGCACCGGGGCCGACCTGGCGGCGCAGGTCGACCCCGGGTTCGTGCTCGACGAGAGCGTCACCGCCCCGGTGTGAGGCGTGCCCCCTCCCGACCTTCTACTGCTTGACCGCCGGCGCCCCGGGCACACCCTTAGGGGCCGGCGCGGGGCGGCCGGTCAGGAAGGACGCCCAGCCGGGCTTCGGCGCCTCGCCGACGTTCAGGTTGCGCAGTTTCGCCAGGGTCCCCGGGTCCTGGGCGTCCAGCCAGTCGGCCAGCTGCCGGAAGGAGACACAGCGCGTCTCGGGCTTGTTGCAGACCTTCTCGATGACCTCGTCGAGGGCACGCATGTAGGTGCCGCCGTTCCAGGACTCGAAGTGGTTGCCGATGACCAGGGGCGCGCGGTTGCCGTCGTAGGCCCGGTCGAAGCCCTTGAGCAGGCCGTCACGCATCTCGTCGCCCCACTGCTCGTACTTGTCGGGGTCGCCCTGGGTCTGGGTGCCGGACTGGTTGACCATGAAGTTGTAGTCCATGGTCAGCTGCTCGTAGGAGTGGCCGGGGAAGGGGACGAGCTGCATGGACAGGTCCCACAGCCCCTCCTTCTTCTTGGGCCAGATCTGGTCGTTGACCCCGCTGGTGTCGTAGCGGAAGCCCAGCTGGCTCGCCGCCTTCATGAAGTTGGCCTGGCCCTCCAGGCAGGGCGTGCGGGCGCCGACGAGTTCCTTGTCGTAGTCGAAGGGCAGCGGGGAGGCCTTCTTCATCCCGGAGTTGGTCTTCCAGCCCTTCACGAACTGCTTCGCCTGGGCGATCTCGCTCTTCCACTCGGCGACCGACCACTCGCCGACCCCGCCGTTCTTGCCGCAGAAGTGACCGTTGAAGTGGGTGCCGATCTCGTTGCCCTCCAGCCACGCCAGGCGCAGCTGCTTCACGGTGTCGGAGATGCCCTGCTCGTCGTTGAAGCCGATGTCGGAGCTGCCCGGCGAGTGCTCCGGGGGCTTGTAGAGGTCGCGCTTGTCCTCCGGCAGCATGTACACGCCGCTGAGGAAGTACGTCATGTTCGCGTGGTTGGCCTTGGAGACCTTGCGGAAGTGGGAGAACAGCTTCTGGCTGTCCTCGCCGGCTCCGTCGAAGGAGAAGACCACGAACTGCGGGGGCTTCTGACCGGGCTTGAGCCGCTCGGGTCTGGGCAGATGCGGCTGCGCCCCGGTGTAGGACGTGGACCCGTCCCCGATCAGGCGGACTCCGCTCTTGGGTGCCGGGGCGGGCGCCGTCTTGTGCGGACCGTGCGCTCCGTGCGGGGAACCGTTGTCACCGATCGCGCAACCGGCGAGCGACGCGGCACAGGCCGCGGCGATCACGGCGCCCGCGGTGATCCTCTGGGTGGCGGCCATGTCCGCCCACCTTCTTCCTTCGTTCGGACCGACGCCGATCAGGGCGTTTTCTGGCGATGTGCCGGGATTCCCGGCAGCGCCGCCAAGGTCGCATGGGGCCGAAGGTGGGATTCGTACGACAAGCCGATGAAATTCTCACTTCACTCTTCGAGGTGACTTATTACCCCATTTGCTCGCAAAATCCTTGCTTGACCTTTACTCTGCATTACTATTCATTTACCGAGCGTTGAGATATCCCGCCGCTGCACGCCGTGACCCACGGCCGCGACCGACCCCCGCCATCGACGGGGACCACCAGTTCCGCGACCGCGCTGCCCCGGAGGAGACGGGAAGACATGTCAGCCTGCGTACGCACCCGCACCACCGACTCGAACGCGAATCGAACGAAGCGCGTCCACCCGCCCCACAGCCCGCCGCCCCCGCACCGCCGCTTCCGTGTCACGGGCGCCGATGTGTCGGCCTCCATCGCGGTCTTCCTGATCGCCCTGCCCCTGTCACTCGGCATCGCCCTCGCCACCGGCGCGCCCCTCCAGGCCGGCCTGGTCGCCGCCGCCGCAGGCGGGCTCGTCGCCGGGCTGCTCGGCGGCTGCCCGCTCCAGGTCAGCGGCCCGGCCGCCGGACTCACCGTGGTCACCGCCGACCTGATCCACCGTTACGGCTGGCGGACGACCTGCGCGGTCACCGTCCTCGCGGGCCTTGCCCAACTCGCCCTGGGCTGCGTACGCGTGGCCCGCACCGCGCTCGCCGTCAGCCCCGCGATCGTGCACGGCATGCTCGCCGGCATCGGCGTCACCATCGCCGTCGCGCAGCTGCACATCGTGCTCGGCGGCACCCCGCAGAGCTCGGTCCTCGCCAACCTCCGCGCCTTGCCCGCCCAGTTGGCGGACCTGCACCCGGCCGATGTGGCAATCAGTGTGCTGACGCTGGCCCTTCTGCTGCTGTGGCCGCGCGTCCCGGGCCGGCTGGGACATCTGATGCGCAAGATCCCGGCCGCGCTCGTCGCCGTCGCCGGAGCCACGCTCACCGCCTCCCTCGCCGGGCTGGGCCTGGCCAAGGTCGATCTGCCGTCCTGGAGCAGCCACGCGCTGGCCGGACTGCCCGAGGGCCCGGTGCTCGGCATCGCCGCCGCCGTCCTCACCACCACCCTGGTGTGCAGCGTGCAGTCGCTGCTCGGCGCGGTCGCCGTGGACAAGCTGGTCGCCGGGCGGCCCGGGCTCTCCGCCCGCGTCGGCCGCTCCGACCTCAACCGCGAACTGCTGGGCCAGGGCGCCGCCAACATCGTCTCCGGCGCGCTCGGCGGACTGCCGGTCGCGGGCGTGGCCGTCCGGAGTTCGGCGAATGTGCAAGCCGGTGCCGTGAGCCGGAACTCCACGATGATGCACGGCGTTCTCGTAGTGGTAGCCGCGCTGCTGATGGTCCCGGTGCTCGAGCTGATCCCCCTCGCTTCGCTCGCCGCACTCGTGATGGCCGTCGGCATCCAGATGGTGTCCCTGCACCACATCCGCACGGTGACCCGCCACCGAGAAGTGCTGGTCTACGCCGTCACCACCGTCGGCGTGGTCTTCCTCGGTGTCCTGGAGGGCGTGCTCCTCGGAGTCACCGTGGCCGTCACCGTCGCCCTCAACCGCCTTGCCCACACCCGCATCACGCACGACGAGCAGGAAGGAGTCCATCACGTACACGTCCGGGGGCAGTTGACGTTCCTCGCGGTACCGCGGCTCAGCCGCGTCCTGCATCTCGTGCCCCAGGGCGCCCACGCCGTCGTGGAGTTGGACGGTTCGTTCATGGACCACGCGGCGTACGAGTCACTGCAGGACTGGCAGAACGCGCACACCGCCCGGGGAGGCTCCGCCGAACTGACGGGCCGCCGTACGGGAGTTCGTGCCGACGCGACGAGCGCCGAAGCCTGCCGCTGTCACCCCTGGACGCCGTGGCGCGAGCACCGGTGCGAGCGCCCGCAGTCGGCGCCCCGCGGCGGCCGTCCTGCCTCCGACCATCAACTCGCCCGTGGCATCAGCGCGTTCCAGCGCAACACCGCACCCCTCGTGCGGGATGAGCTGGCCCGGCTGGCCAGGGAGGGGCAGCAGCCTTCGCAGCTCTTCCTGACCTGCGCCGACTCGCGGCTGGTCACGTCGATGATCACCTCCAGTGGTCCCGGCGACCTGTTCGTCGTGCGGAACGTGGGCAACCTCGTGCCGCCGCCCGGCGAGAAGAGCGGCGACGACTCGGTGGCGGCTGCGATCGAGTACGCGGTCGACGTGCTCCGCGTGAGATCGATCACGGTGTGCGGGCACTCGGGGTGCGGGGCCATGCAGGCGCTGCTCAACTCCCGGCCTGGGGAGCCCCGTTCGCCGCTCAAGCGGTGGCTGCGGCATGGGCGGCCGAGCCTGGAGCGGATGGCCGACGACAACCGGCCCTGGGCGCGGTTGGCCACCAGGGCGCCCGCCGATGCCGTAGAGCAGCTGTGTCTGACCAATGTGGTGCAGCAGTTGGAGCATCTGCGGGGGCACGAGTCGGTGGCGCGGGCCCTGCGGGACGGGGAGTTGGAGCTCAACGGGATGTACTTCCACGTGGGTGAGGCGCAGGCGTATCTGCTGAGCGGGGAGGACGAGTTGTTCGATCGGGTGGGGGTGATGGACGTGTCGGCCTGAACGTCGTTCACCCGGTGTCCGTGGGCACGAAAGACCCCCGCCACGCAGATCCGCCCACGGGTCCGATGACAGGTCTAAACCAATATTTCGGCGACCCTTGTCATCGGACCCCCGGGTCTGATGAGCTGGCCCGGGACACAACGGACACCCTGGGAAAGGCAGATGCCGTGAGCAACGAAAGCCTGGCCAACCTGCTCAAGGAAGAGCGCAGGTTCGCACCCCCCGCGGGCCTGGCGGCGCACGCCAATGTCACGGCGGAGGCGTATGAGCAGGCCAAGGCTGACCGGCTCGGCTTCTGGGCCGCGCAGGCCCGCCGCCTGAGCTGGGCCAAGGAGCCGAGCGAGACGCTGGACTGGTCGAACCCGCCGTTCGCCAAGTGGTTCAAGGACGGATCGCTCAACGTGGCGTACAACTGCGTGGACCGGCACGTCGAGGCGGGCAACGGCGACCGGGTCGCCATCCACTTCGAGGGCGAGCCCGGCGACAGCCGCGCGATCACCTACGCCGAGCTGAAGGACGAGGTCTCCAAGGCCGCGAACGCCCTGCTGGAGCTGGGAGTCCAGAAGGGCGACCGGGTCGCCGTCTACATGCCGATGATCCCGGAGACAGCGGTCGCGATGCTGGCCTGCGCGCGCATCGGCGCCGCGCACTCGGTGGTGTTCGGCGGCTTCTCGGCGGACGCGCTCGCGACCCGTATCCAGGACGCGGACGCCAAGGTCGTCATCACCTCTGACGGCGGCTGGCGGCGCGGCAAGCCGTCCGCGCTCAAGCCGGCCGTGGACGAGGCCCTGACCAAGGTGGACAACGTCGAGCACGTGCTCGTCGTACGGCGTACCGGGCAGGAGGTCGCCTGGGACGACGGCCACGACGTCTGGTGGCACGAGATCGTCGACCGGCAGTCGACGGAGCACACGCCGGAGGCGTTCGAGGCGGAGCAGCCGCTGTTCATCCTCTACACGTCCGGTACGACGGGTAAGCCGAAGGGCATCCTGCACACCTCCGGCGGCTATCTCACCCAGGCCGCGTACACCCACCACGCGGTCTTCGACCTCAAGCCGGAGACCGACGTCTACTGGTGCACGGCCGACGTCGGCTGGGTCACCGGGCACTCGTACATCGTCTACGGCCCGCTCGCGAACGGCGCGACGCAGGTCATGTACGAGGGCACCCCGGACACCCCGCACCAGGGCCGCTTCTGGGAGATCGTCCAGAAGTACGGGGTGACGATCCTGTACACGGCGCCGACCGCGATCCGTACGTTCATGAAGTGGGGCGACGACATCCCCGCGAAGTTCGACCTCAGCTCCCTGCGGGTGCTGGGCTCGGTGGGCGAGCCGATCAACCCCGAGGCGTGGATCTGGTACCGCAAGCACATCGGCGGCGACAAGACGCCGATCGTGGACACCTGGTGGCAGACCGAGACCGGCGCGATGATGATCTCGCCGCTGCCGGGCGTGACCCACACCAAGCCCGGTTCCGCGCAGACGCCGCTGCCCGGCATCTCCGCGACCGTGGTCGACGACGAGGCGGGCGAGGTCCCGAACGGCGGCGGCGGTTACCTGGTCCTGACCGAGCCGTGGCCGTCGATGCTGCGCACGATCTGGGGCGACGACCAGCGGTTCCTGGACACGTACTGGTCGCGTTTCGAGGGCAAGTACTTCGCCGGTGACGGCGCGAAGAAGGACGACGACGGCGACATCTGGCTGCTCGGCCGGGTGGACGACGTGATGCTCGTGTCCGGGCACAACATCTCCACCACCGAGGTCGAGTCGGCGCTCGTCTCCCACCCGTCCGTGGCCGAGGCGGCCGTGGTCGGCGCGGCCGACGAGACGACCGGGCAGGCGATCGTCGCGTTCGTCATCCTGCGCGGCACGGCGAACGCGGAGGACGAGAACCTCGTCAACGACCTGCGCAACCACGTCGGCGCCGTCCTCGGCCCGATCGCCAAGCCCAAGCGGGTCCTCCCGGTGGCCGAGCTGCCGAAGACCCGCTCCGGCAAGATCATGCGCCGTCTGCTGCGGGACGTGGCGGAGAACCGCCAGCTCGGTGACGTCACGACGCTGACCGACTCGACAGTCATGACCTTGATCCAGGAGAAGCTCCCGGCGGCGCCCAGCGAGGACTGAGCAGTACGTCACTCAGCGGTACGCCCGTGAGGGGTGCCCGGCGCAGCGCGCGCCGGGCACCCCTTTTAGGTAAACTAAGCAAAACGTGACCCTCATGGTGTGCCGGGAAGTCTGGTCGGCGAGTAGTTCCGTCCTGCCCACCGACCGGAGGTTCCCCCGATGGCCGCGCCCCGCCCCACCCCCGCCCGCAAGGTTCTCGGACGTCTGTCCCTGCCCGAGCGGAACTTCGTCGCGGAGGCGCTGCGCACCGAGACCGTCGGCGGTGTCCTCCTCCTGATCGCCGCGGTCACCGCGCTGATCTGGGCGAACGTCCCCGCCCTGCACGACAGCTACGAGAGCGTCAGCCACTTCCACCTCGGCCCCAGCGCCCTCGGCCTGCACCTCTCGATCGCCCACTGGGCCGCCGACGGCCTCCTCGCCGTCTTCTTCTTCGTCGCCGGCATCGAACTGAAACGCGAACTCGTCGCCGGCGACCTGCGCGACCCCAAGGCCGCCGCCCTGCCCGTCGTCGCCGCCCTGTGCGGAATGGCCGTACCGGCACTCGTCTACACGCTCACCAGCCTCACCGGTGGCGGCTCCCTCCAGGGCTGGGCGGTGCCGACCGCCACCGACATCGCCTTCGCGCTCGCCGTCCTCGCGGTGATCGGCACCTCCCTGCCGAGCGCCCTGCGCGCCTTTCTGCTCACCCTCGCCGTGGTCGACGACCTGTTCGCGATCCTGATCATCGCGATCTTCTTCACCGCCCGCATCGACTTCGCCGCGCTCGCCGGGGCGGCCATCGGCCTGGCGGTCTTCTGGCTACTGCTGCGCCGGGGCGTGCGTGGGTGGTACGTGTACGTCCCGCTCGCGCTGGTGATCTGGGCGCTGATGTACAACAGCGGCGTCCACGCCACCATCGCCGGGGTGGCGATGGGCCTGATGCTGCGCTGCACCACCCGCGAGGACGAGAAGCACTCCCCGGGCGAGCACGTCGAACATCTCGTACGGCCCCTGTCGGCGGGCCTCGCGGTTCCGCTGTTCGCGCTGTTCAGCGCCGGGGTCGCCATCTCGGGCGGCGCGCCGGGCGACGTATTCACCAAACCGGAGACCCTGGGCGTGGTCCTCGGGCTGGTCGTCGGCAAGGCTGTCGGGATCTTCGGCGGAACCTGGCTGACGGCCCGTTTCACCCGGGCCTCGCTCAGCGACGACCTCGCCTGGGCGGACGTGTTCGCGGTCGCCTCGCTGGCCGGCATCGGCTTCACCGTGTCGCTGCTCATCGGGGAACTCGCGTTCGGCGGCGACCAGGTGCTCACCAACGAGGTCAAGGCGGCCGTCCTCGTGGGCTCCCTCATCGCGGCCCTGTGCGCGACCGTGTTGCTCAAGCTGCGCAACGCCCGGTACCGCAGGATGTACGAGGACGAGGAGCGCGACGAGGATCTCGACGGCATCCCCGACATCTACGAGCAGGACGACCCGGCGTACCACCTGCGCATGGCTGGACTCCACGACCGCAAGGCCGCCGAGCACCGCAGGATCGCCGCGGAGAAGGCCGCCGAACAGCGGCGCGGACCTGCCGAAGTAGCGGGCGGGGCAGGCGAGGACAACGACGGTCCGGCATGATCTGACCAGACGGTACAAACACATGGGGAAGAGGGAGTACGCGATGAGCGCACCCGACGGCAGCCCGGTCGGCGCCGAACGCAGCATCGGCCAGTTGTTCGCCTCGGCGACGACCGAGATGTCCGCGCTGGTGCACGACGAGATCGCGCTGGCCAAGGCACAGCTCAAGCAGGACGTCAAGCGCGGGGCGGTGGGCGGCGGCGCGTTCACGGTCGCCGCGGTGGTCCTGGTGTTCTCCCTGCCGATGCTCAACTTCGCGCTGGCGTACGGCATTCGGACCTGGACCGGCTGGAACATGGCGCTCTGCTTCCTGCTCTCCTTCGCCGCGAACGTGCTCGTCGCGATCGTCCTCGGGCTGGTCGGAGTGCTCTTCTTCAAGAAGGCCGCGAAGAGCAAGGGCCCGCAGAAGGTGACCGCTTCGGTCAAGGAGACCGCGGGCGTCCTGGGCAACGCGAAGCCGCATCCCCGCGCGGCGATCGAGGACCGTGTCCCCGAAGCCATCGAGGCTGTGGCACGCTCGTCCTCATGACGGACCCCGCCCATCCTTGGGCACAACCTGCTTCGGTCGTACGGCTCGCCATTCCCGGCGGGCACCAGGTGACTCACCGGGATGTCGCGGCCAACGGCGCCCGCTTCCACATCGCGGAGGTGGGCGACGGGCCGCTGGTCCTGCTGCTGCACGGCTTCCCGCAGTTCTGGTGGACCTGGCGGCACCAGCTCGGCGCGCTGGCCGACGCCGGGTTCCGGGCCGTCGCCATGGACCTCCGGGGCGTCGGCGGCAGCGACCGCACCCCGCGCGGCTACGACCCCGCCAACCTCGCCCTCGACATCACCGGCGTGATCCGCTCCCTCGGCGAGCCGGACGCCGCGCTGGTCGGCCACGACCTCGGCGGCTATCTGGCATGGACGGCCGCCGCGATGCGCCCCAAGCTGGTGCGCCGGCTCGCGGTCTCCTCGATGCCGCACCCCCGGCGCTGGCGCAACGCGATGTTGTCCGACGTCAGACAGTCCGCGGCGAGTTCCTACATCTGGGGGTTCCAGCGCCCCTGGCTCCCCGAGCGGCAACTCCTCGCCGAGGACGCCGAGTTGGTGGGCAAGCTGATCCGCGACTGGTCCGGCCCGCAGCCGCCGGACGACGGCGCGGTCGAGGCGTACCGGCGGGCGATGCTGATCCCGTCGACCGCGCACTGCTCGATCGAGCCGTACCGCTGGATGGTGCGGTCGATGGCGCGCCCGGACGGCATCCAGTTCAACCGGCGCATGAAGCGGCCGGTGCGGGTGCCGACGCTGCATCTGCACGGCTCGCTCGACCCGGTGCTGCGCACCCGCAGCGCGGCGGGCTCCGGGGAGTACGTCGAAGCCCCGTACCGCTGGCGGCTGTTCGACGGTCTCGGGCACTTCCCGCACGAGGAGGAGCCGGCGGTCTTCTCGACCGAACTGGTCAACTGGCTCAAGGATCCCGAACCCGATCGGTGACCGAGCCGTCGCGCCCGGTATCCGGACTTGAACACCTGTACTACGAACGGCCACTTGCCCCGCGCATACGCCAATTGGGGCCCCAAGGGGTGGTTATGGACCTTGGGGCAGGGGCAGAGGTCGGGGTATGGGCTGGACGCACGACTACAGTGACGCAGCACGCAATCGCCGCTCGGACCACGGTCTGAGCTCCCACCAACGGGGCGCCCCGCAACTCCAGGGCACAGACCTCAGGGTGGGGATCCCGCGCATTCTGCGCCGCCGGGCCCGCTGGGTCTCGGTACGGCTGCGTCACCCACGCGGCTGACGCAGCCCCTTCCAAAAGCCGGTCTCACAGCGCGCAACTGTCGCTGTCCACCTGCTCGTTGGCACTGCGCCCCTTGACGATGTCCGGCTGGATCTCGTCGGCGGTGAGCGCGTACCCGGTGTCGGGGTCGTCGAGGGACTTCGCGAAGACCACGCCGTACACCTTGCCCTCGGGCGTGAGCAGCGGGCCGCCTGAGTTGCCCTGGCGGACGGTCGCGTAGAGCGAGTACACATCGCGGCGGACCGTGCCGCGGTGGTAGATGTCCGGACCGCTGGCCGTGATGCGGCCACGCACGCGTGCCGCCCGGACGTCGTACGACCCGTTCTCCGGGAAGCCGGCGACGATCGCGCTGTTGCCGCTGTCCGCGTCCTTGGCGGCGAACTGCAGGGAGCGCGCCTTCAGGTCCGGTACGTCGAGTACGGCGATGTCGCGGTGCCAGTCGTAGAGGACGACCTTGGCGTCGTACTTGCGGCCCACGCCGCCTATCTGGACGGTGGGTTCGTCGACGCCGCCCACGACGTGCGCGTTGGTCATGACGCGGCGGTCGCCGAAGACGAAGCCGGTGCCCTCCAGGACCTTGCCGCAGCTCTGGGCGGTGCCCATGACCTTGACGATGGACTGCTGGGCGCGGGTGGCGACCGCGCTGGAGGCGAGGGCCGGGTCGGGCGGCTGGACGTCGTTGATCGGCTCGTTGGCGAACGGGCTGAAGACCTGCGGGAAGCCGTTCTGCGCGAGGACGGAGGAGAAGTCCGCGAACCAGGTGTCGGCCTGCGCGGGCAGCGCCCGGGACACCCCCAGCAGCACCTTGGAGCTGCGGACCTCCTTGCCGAGCGTCGGCAGGGTGGTGCCGGCCAGGGCCGAGCCGATCAGCCAGGCCACCAGGAGCATCGCGAGGACGTTGACGAGGGCACCGCCGGTCGCGTCCAGGGCGCGGGCCGGGGACCAGGTGATGTAGCGGCGCAGCTTGTTGCCGAGGTGGGTGGTCAGGGCCTGGCCCACGGAGGCGCAGACGATGACGACGACGACCGCGACGACGGCCGCGGTGGTGGAGACCTCCGCGTTGTCGGTCAGCGCGTCCCAGATGACGGGCAGCGTGTAGACGGCGACGAGACCGCCGCCCAGGAAGCCGATCACCGACAGGATGCCGACGACGAACCCCTGGCGATAGCCCACGATCGCGAACCACACGGCGGCGACCAGCAACAGGATGTCCAGCACATTCACGAGCGACACCCTGTCATGACCGCCAGTCGAGGGGGACCTGCTTCTCGCGGTCCCAGGGGCGCTCCCAGCCCGAGTAGTGCAGCAGGCGGTCGATCACCCCGGCCGTGAAGCCCCACACGAGGGCCGATTCGACCAGAAATGCCGGACCCAGGAAGCCGCTGGGGTGCGTGACCGTGACTCTGTTGGCCGGATCCGTGAGATCCGCCACGGGGACCGTGAACACGCGTGCCGTCTCGTTCGGATCGACCACGCCCACCGGTGTCGGCTCCCGCCACCAGCCCAGCACCGGGGTCACCACGAAGCCGCTCACCGGGATGTACAGCTTGGGCAGCACCCCGAAGAGCTGCACTCCGGCGGGGTCGAGTCCGGTCTCCTCCTCGGCCTCGCGGAGAGCGGCCCGCAGCGGGCCGTCGCCCGTCGGGTCGCCGTCCCCGGGGTCGAGGGCACCGCCGGGGAAGGACGGCTGCCCCGCGTGGGAGCGCAGCGAGCTCGACCGCTCCATGAGCAGCAGCTCGGGCCCCTGATCGCCCTCCCCGAAGAGGATCAGCACCGCGGACTGCCGGCCCGCCCCGTCCTCCGGCGGCAGGAACCGGCTCAGCTGGAGCGGCTCGACCGTCTCCACCGCGTGCACCACCGGGTCCAGCCAGCCCGGCAGGCCCTCCTTGCTGAGCCCCACACCCTGGGCATTGCTCGCGCGCGTCATCCCCCACCCCCGTTCACACCGATCAACGCCCGATACCTCCGAGATCGTTCCGTCATCCGGTCCCCGATGCCGTCGTCATGCCGATCCCAGCGGCGGCGCCGGTTTGCCGCCCGCGTCCAGATAGGCCTGCGGCGGGTTCAGGCGCTGGCCCGGATAGCCGCCCTTCTCGTACTTGAGCAGCTTCTTCGCCTTCTCCGGGTCCGTCTCGCCCTCGCCGTACGCCGGGCAGAGCGGGGCGATGGGGCAGGCGCCGCAGGCGGGCTTGCGGGCGTGGCAGATGCGGCGGCCGTGGAAGATCACGTGGTGCGAGAGCATCGTCCAGTCGCTCTTAGGGAAGAGCGCTCCCACGGCGGCCTCGATCTTGTCGGGCTCGGTCACCTCCGTCCACTTCCAGCGCCGTACGAGCCTTTGGAAGTGCGTGTCCACAGTGATGCCGGGGCGCCCGAACGCGTTGCCCAGCACCACGAAGGCGGTCTTGCGGCCGACACCGGGCAGCTTGACGAGGTCTTCGAGCCGCCCCGGGACCTCGCCGCCGAAGTCCTCGACCAGGGCCTTGGAGAGGCCTATCACCGACTTCGTCTTGGCCCGGAAGAACCCGGTCGGGCGGAGGATCTCCTCGACCTGCTCCGGATCGGCGGTGGCCAGGTCCTCGGGGGTCGGGTACTTGGCGAACAGGGCCGGTGTCGTCTGGTTGACCCTGAGGTCGGTGGTCTGGGCGGACAGGACCGTGGCGACCACGAGCTGGAAGGGGTTCTCGAAGTCGAGCTCCGGGTGGGCGTACGGATAGATCTCGGCCAGCTCGCGGTTGATCCGGCGGGCGCGGCGGACGAGGGCGGTGTGCGACTCGCTCTTGTCGCTCTCTACGACAGCCACCCTTTTTACCCCCTTTGCCGCTTTCCTGCCGCCGTCAGGGCTCTGTTCGCCCACGGCGGAATCACGAGGTACAACCATCCGCCCAGCCCCCTTGGCCTGTGCTCTCACCGGCGATTTGGACACCCGGCCAGCCTAGAGCCCGCCACTGACATCCACCCCGGACCCCGAAGATCAGCCCCCAATTGGACCCCTGCCGCTTACCTCGGGACACCTGTACGGCATCCTTGTGACAGATCACACTGTTTGGACGGTCCGGCAAAATGGGGAGCACGGTCCCCTGGTACCAAGGGGGAGCACCATCCCCTGAGCAGGTCGACAAGGAGAGAACTCGTGGACGACGTTCTGCGGCGCGCCCCGCTCTTCGCGGCGCTCGATGACGATCAGGCCGCGGAGCTGCGCGCCTCCATGAGTGAGGTGACCCTCGCGCGCGGGGACTCGCTCTTTCACGAGGGCGACCCGGGCGACCGGCTCTACGTGGTCACCGAGGGCAAGGTGAAGCTCCACCGCACCTCCCCCGACGGCCGCGAGAACATGCTGGCCGTCCTCGGCCCCGGCGAGCTGATCGGCGAGCTGTCACTGTTCGACCCGGGCCCGCGCACGGCCACCGCCAGCGCGCTGACCGAGGTCAAGCTGCTGGGCCTGGGCCACGGCGACCTCCAGCCCTGGCTGAGCGCCCGCCCCGAGGTGGCCTCCGCGCTGCTGCGCGCGGTCGCCCGCCGGCTGCGCAAGACCAACGACGCGATGTCCGACCTGGTCTTCTCGGACGTCCCCGGCCGCGTGGCCCGTGCCCTGCTGGACCTCTCCCGCCGCTTCGGCGTGCAGTCCGAGGAAGGCATCCACGTGGTGCACGACCTCACGCAGGAGGAGCTGGCCCAGCTGGTCGGCGCCTCCCGCGAGACGGTCAACAAGGCCCTCGCCGACTTCGCGGGCCGCGGCTGGCTGCGCCTGGAGGCCCGCGCGGTGATCCTGCTGGACGTCGAGCGGCTGGCGAAGCGCTCGCGCTGAAACGCACGTCTTCTTACTGAAGGGCCCTGCCGCACGGTGGGGCCCTTCTCGCATCGCCAGGTGGGGGCCTAAGACTTGTCCCGTAACTGCTGGTCAGGGATGAGATGATCTTGTCGTGGCTGGTGTGATCACGGCGTCGGAGCCGTCCTGGATAGCCCCGTTCACCGGGCTGAGTCCGCGTCAGTTCGGGAAGCTGATCACCGCGTTGCGACGCGAGGGGGCAGATCCGGTGCGCAAGGGCCGGCCGTGGAGCCTGCCGCTGGAAGACCGGGTGCTGCTGGTCGCCGCGTACTGGCGGACGAACCTGACGCTGCGCCAACTGGCGCCGCTGTTCGGGGTGTCGAAGTCGGCCGCCGACCGCATCATCGACCACCTCGGACCCGCGCTCGCCCTCCAGCAACGCAGGCGGTTCCGCAAGGACGCCGTGCTGATTGTGGACGGCACCCTGGTTCCCACCCGCGATCACCAGGTCGCCGAGCAGTCGAAGAACTACCGCTACTCGACCAACCACCAGGTCGTCATCGACGCCGACACCAGGCTCGTCGTCGCCGTCGGCCGCCCGTTGCCCGGCAACCGCAACGACTGCAAGGCGTGGGAACTGTCCGGCGCGAAGGACGCCGTCGGCAAGACCACGGTCATCGCGGACGGCGGCTACCGCGGCACCGGCCTGGTCATCCCACACCGCCGCGAACCCGGCCAGGCCGAACTCCCGGCGTGGAAAGAGGAACACAACACCTCCCATCGCAAAGTACGTGCACGCGTCGAGCACGCCTTCGCCCGCATGAAGACCTGGAAAATCCTCCGCGACTGCCGCCTCAAAGGGGCCGGTGTCCACCACGCCATGCTCGGCATCGCCCGCCTGCACAACCTCGCACTCGCCGGGTGACGGAGAAACGGCAGGTCATCCAGCACATCAAAGATCATTTACGGGACAACGCTTAGGAACAGGGGGCGGGAATGTACGAGGACAAGGCGCCGGATTCGGTCTGGGCGGGGCGGTCGGGGCGACGCCGGTGGTCGCGGAGACCGGTGTCGGCGCGGCTGCTGTGGCGGAGTGGGCGGGAGAGCGGGAGCCCGGGGGCACCGCTGGGCATCTGGGCGGTGGACGGACGCTCGCCCTGGGGGCCGAGGAACTGCGCAGGGCGGCGGCGTCGGGTTGCGAACCGACCGGCGACGCGCGCGTGCTGCCGTCGTACGTCGGCGATCTCGGCCCGTGGCTGGCCGAGGAGTACGCGCGCGTGCACGGCGTGAAGGCGCCGCGCCCGGACGGCATCGCCTAGATGAGGCCGTGTTCGCGCAGGTAGTCCAGCTGGGCGCGCACCGACAGTTCCGCCGCCGGCCACAGTGAGCGGTCGACGTCCGCGTACACGTGGGCGACGACCTCGGCCGGGCTCCGGTGGCCGTTCTCCACGGCTGTCTCGATCTGGGCGAGCCGGTGGGCACGGTGGGCGAGATAGAACTCGACGGCGCCCTGGGCGTCCTCCAGGACCGGTCCGTGGCCCGGCAGGACCGTGTGGACGCCGTCGTCGACCGTGAGCGAGCGCAGCCGCCGCAGCGAGTCCAGATAGTCGCCCAGGCGGCCGTCAGGATGCGCCACCACGGTCGTACCGCGCCCCAGGACGGTGTCTCCCGTCAGGACTGCCTGATCGGCCGGGAGATGGAAGCACAGGGAGTCCCCGGTGTGCCCGGGCGTCGACACGACGACCAGTTCCAGGCCGCCGACCCGGATGACGTTCCCGGCGGCGAGGCCCTCGTCCCCGAGGCGCAGCGCCGGGTCCAGGGCGCGGACCTTCGTGTCCGTCAGCTCGGCGAAGCGGACGGCGCCTTCCGCGTGGTCGGGGTGTCCGTGCGTGAGCAGGGTCAGGGCGATCCGCCTGCCCGCCTTCTCGGCGGTGTCGACGACGTTGCGCAGATGCCCCTCGTCCAGGGGCCCCGGGTCGATCACCACGGCCAGCTCGGAGTCGGGCTCCGCGACGATCCAGGTGTTCGTCCCGTCCAGGGTCATCGCGGACGCGTTGGGCGCGAGGACGTTCACGGCACGCGCGGTGGCGGGGCCGGTGGACACCCCGCCGCGTGGCTGGCCGGGGAGGGCGGCTGCGTCGGTCATGCGGGGGCTCCACCGGTCGAGAGGTCGGTCGGGATGTGCTTGGTGAACTCCTCGTGGCCCGGCCAGGACAGGACGATCTCGCCGTCCTGCAAGCGGGCCTGTGCGAGGACGGGCGTCAGATCGCGCTCCGGGGCCGACGACAGGGCCTCGGCCGCGCTGCCGTACGGGATCAGTCCGCGCAGGGTCGCGATGGTCGGCGGCATCATCGTCAGGTCGCCCTTGTCGTACCCGGTGGCCGCCTCGCCCGGGGCGATCCACACCGTGTGGTCGGCCTCCGTGGAGGCGTTCCGCGTGCGCTGCCCCTCAGGGAGGACCGCCACGAAGAACCAGGTGTCGTAGCGGCGGGTTTCGAACGCCGGGGTGATCCAGCGGGCCCAGGCGCCCAGCAGGTCGGAGCGCAGGACCAGGCCTCGGCGGTCGAGGAACTCGGCGAAGGACAAGTCACGGGCGACCAGGGCGGCGCGGTCCGCCTCCCAGGTCTCGCCCGTGGTGTCGCCGACCACGGAGTCGGGGGTGGGTCCGGCGAGCAGGACGCCGGCCTCCTCGTACGTCTCCCGTACGGCCGCGCACACGATCGCCTGGGCGGCCGTCTCGTCGACGACGAGCCGGTTCGCCCACCACGCGCGCGTGGGGCCCGCCCAGCGGACGTGACGGTCGTCGTCACGCGGGTCGACACCGCCGCCCGGGTACGCGTACGCGCCCCCGGCAAAGGCCATGGAGGCCCGCCTGCGCAGTATGTGGACGGCGGGGCCGGTATCCGTGTCCTTCAGGAGCATCACGGTGGCCGCCCGCCTGGGCACGACCGGGGTGAGCGCGCCCTCCGCGAGCGCGCGGATGCGCTCGGGCCACTCCGCCGGGTACCACTGCCCATTCGCCATGGGCGGAGGCTATCCCGTAGCGCGCGGATGTTCGAGAGGCGACAACGCGCCCTCCAGGACGGCGAACACCGTGGTTACGCCTGCGTCAGCTCCACCTGGATCTCGACCTCGACCGGCGAGTCCAGCGGCAGCACCGCCACTCCGACCGCGCTCCGCGCGTGCACGCCCTTGTCGCCGAGGACCTCGCCGAGGAGTTCGCTGGCGCCGTTGATCACGGCGGGCTGGCCGGTGAAGTCGGGGGCCGAGGCGACGAAGCCGACGACCTTCACCACGCGCGCGACGCGGTCCAGGTCACCGGTGACGGACTTGACGGCGGCGAGGGCGTTCAGCGCGCAGGTGCGGGCCAGTTCCTTGGCCTCCTCCGCGGTGACCTCACCGCCTACCTTGCCGGTGACCGGCAACTTGCCGTCCACCATGGGCAGTTGGCCGGAGGTGTACACGTAGACCCCGCTCTGCACGGCGGGCTGGTACGCGGCGAGCGGCGGGACGACCGCCGGCAGGGTCAGGCCGAGTTCGGCCAGCCGGGCCTCGACGGCGCTCATGCCTTCTCCCGCTTGAGGTAGGCCACCAGTTGCTCGGGGTTCGGCCCGGGCACGACCTGGACGAGCTCCCAGCCGTCCTCGCCCCAGGTGTCCAGAATCTGCTTCGTGGCGTGGACGAGCAGCGGCACAGTCGAGTATTCCCACTTGGTCATGCGGCCGACTTTAGCGGCTGCGAACCGGTCGCCCGCGGTCGCGTTGTCCACAGCCTCCCGCTTGGTTCGGGCGCGGACTGGTTAGGCTCGAAGACGTGAGCAGGCTCCAGGTCGTCAGTGGCAAGGGCGGTACCGGCAAGACCACGGTGGCCGCGGCCCTCGCGCTGGCCCTGGCCACCGAGGGGAAGCGGACGCTTCTCGTCGAGGTCGAGGGTCGCCAGGGCATCGCGCAGCTCTTCGAGACGGAGACGCTGCCCTATGAGGAGCGGAAGATCGCCGTCGCTCCCGGGGGCGGGGAGGTGTACGCGCTGGCCATCGACCCCGAACTGGCCCTTCTGGACTACCTCCAGATGTTCTACAAACTGGGCGGCGCGGGCCGCGCCCTGAAGAAACTCGGCGCGATCGACTTCGCCACCACGGTCGCGCCCGGCCTCAGGGACGTACTCCTGACCGGCAAGGCGTGCGAGGCCGTACGGCGCAAGGACAAGAGCGGGCGGTTCGCCTACGACTACGTCGTGATGGACGCCCCGCCGACCGGCCGCATCACCCGCTTCCTGAACGTCAACGACGAGGTGGCCGGGCTCGCCAAGATCGGCCCGATACACAATCAGGCGCAGGCCGTGATGCGGGTCCTGAAGTCCCCGGAGACGGCCGTGCACCTGGTGACGCTCCTGGAGGAGATGCCCGTCCAGGAGACCGCCGACGGCATCGCCGAACTCCGGGCTGCGCGGCTGCCGGTGGGCCGGATCATCGTGAACATGGTGCGGCCCGAGGTGCTGGACGCGGCCGAGCTGGATCTCGTACGGGCCGTGCCGCGCACAGCCGTCGCGCAGTCGCTGTCGGCCGCCGGGCTCGGCGGGGCGCGGCGCGGCGGCAATGCCGAGAAGCTGGTGGATCCGCTGCTCGCGCAGGCGGAGGAGTACGCCGCGCGGTACGCCCTGGAGCACGACCAGCGGGCCGTGCTCGGCGCGCTGGACCTGCCGCTGCACGAACTGCCGTTGCTCGCCGAGGGCATGGACCTGGCGGGCCTGTACGAACTCGCCACCGAGCTGCGGAAGCAGGGGATGTCATGAGCCCGGTCCAGGAGCAGGGGCGCGACGGCGCCCGTCGGCTGTCCCCCGCGCGCGTGCTCGACGTCGATCCGCTGCTCGACGACCCGGAGACCCGCATCGTGGTGTGCTGCGGCTCGGGCGGGGTCGGCAAGACGACCACCGCGGCGGCGCTCGGGCTGCGGGCCGCCGAGCGGGGCCGCAGGGTCGTCGTCCTGACCATCGACCCGGCCCGGCGGCTCGCCCAGTCCATGGGCATCGACTCGCTGGACAACACCCCGAGGCGGGTGAAGGACGTCGACGGGGACGGCGAACTGCACGCCATGATGCTCGACATGAAGCGCACTTTCGACGAGATCGTCGAGGCGCACGCGGACCGCGAGCGGGCTGCCGCGATCCTGAACAACCCCTTCTACCAGTCGCTCTCGGCGGGCTTCGCGGGCACCCAGGAGTACATGGCGATGGAGAAGCTGGGCCAGTTGCGCGCCCAGCACGACTGGGACCTGATCGTGGTGGACACCCCGCCGTCCCGCTCGGCCCTGGACTTCCTGGACGCGCCGAAACGTCTCGGCTCGTTCCTGGACGGCAAGCTGATCCGGCTGCTGACCGCGCCGGCGAAGCTGGGTGGGCGGGCCGGCATGAAGTTCCTCAACGTCGGCATGTCGATGATGACCGGCACGCTCGGCAAGCTGCTCGGCGGTCAACTGCTCAAGGACATCCAGACGTTCATCGCCGCGATGGACACCACCTTCGGCGGCTTCCGCACCCGCGCGGACGCGACGTACAAGCTGCTGCAGGCGCCCGGGACGGCGTTCCTGGTGGTCGCGGCGCCAGAGCGGGACGCGCTGCGCGAGGCCGCGTACTTCGTGGAGCGGCTGGCGGCCGAGGACATGCCGCTGGCCGGTCTGGTGCTCAACCGGGTGCACGGCAGCGGGGCCGCCCGGCTCTCGGCCGAGCGGGCACTCGCCGCCGCGGAAAATCTTGAGGAGTCCCGCATTGTCGATCAGGTGGGCGGGAAAGCTGGACTTCGTAACTCTCCCGACACGTACGGCAGTTCAGAATCTTCCGGTCCCAGATCTCCCGGTTCCCGGGCAGCAGCTCGTGACGAAGGCTCCCCCGCCGCCACGGACGACGAGCGCCCCGCCGACAAGCGACCCGACGACGAGCCATCCGTCGACCGACTCACCGCAGGCCTGCTGAGACTGCACGCCGACCGGATGCGGCTGCTCTCCCGCGAGCAGCGCACACGTGACCGCTTCACCGCGCGCCACCCCGAGGTGGCCGTCGCCGAAGTGGCCGCGCTGCCCGGCGATGTGCACGACCTCGCGGGGCTGCGGGACATCGGGAACCGGCTCGCGGCCGGTCGGCCGGAGCTGCCCGAGACGACGGTCTGACGCCCGGGACAAAGGTCTGACGCGTGCCCCGGGGATCGCCCGGGGTCGATCGGCCCCTACGGGACCGGCGTCAGCCCACCGCCGCGTAGTTCTCGTAGATCTCGTCGTCGTCGAGGGGGATGATGCCGACCCCTCGCTCGTACTCGATGCGCGCGGTCTCCAGTAGCCGGCGCCATGAAGTGACAGTGGGCCGCCTGCGCAACAGTGCGCGGCGCTCCCGCTCCGTCATGCCTCCCCACACGCCGAATTCGACGCGGTTGTCGAGCGCATCGGCGAGGCACTCCGTGCGTACCGGACATCCGGTGCACACTGCCTTCGCCCTGTTCTGCGCTGCTCCTTGAACGAACAGTTCATCCGGATCGGTAGTGCGGCAGGCCGCCTGCGCACTCCAGTCGGTTACCCAGCCCATACCGGCGCCGTCCTCTCCCGAATCGAGGCTCCCCCACGGCGGCAGCGGCATATGCACCGCCGCCAGTTGAGGACGTTACGGAAGGTGGGCACAGCGCAACACCCCCTTCGGGCCCAATCTTGAATGGCCCGAACGGACTATGCGTAAGCGGCAGATCACCCGGGGGAGTGAGCCCGCGACATACGTGACTTTCCCGGCAGACCGGGACAGTTGTCTTGCGTCGCAACGGACGCCAGGTGACACGGGAGGCGGATTCGGACACGCCTCCCACAAAAAAACAGGGAACGACCGGAACGATTCGGGGTCGCCGGACGTATTGATACGTGACCGCTCTGCTGTGACAGTTGAGAGCAGCTTAGGCCAACGCCTATACACCTGTCCGGCGAATGAGAACGTAGACGGCTCCTATTGCCGCGCCGTCATGTTCCCGGGACGGGTCCGCCGTTCACGGCGCGGTCGTAGAGCCGTTGATGCCACTGCCTACGACAAGGCGCCCGCCCATGCATGTCACGATCCCGCACCCGAACATCCCGAGACTCACCCGCTCCCTCGGGACGCCCCAGGTGAGGGATTAGGCTGCCCCCATGCCAAAAAAGCGCTCGGGTGGTGGTCTGTCCCCTCTGCAGCAGGCCACCAAGTTCCTCGGTGTCAGTGTGCTCGCCGGTGCCGTCATGGCCGGAATCGCGTTGCCCGCGGCCGGAGCGCTGGGGCTCGCGGCCAAGGGCTCGGTCCAGGGGTTCGACGACATCCCGGACAACCTGAAGAGCCCTCAGCTGAGCCAGCGCACCACGATCCTGGACAGCAAGGGGAACCAGCTCGCCTCGGTCTACTCCCGTGACCGCACGGTGGTGGAGCTCAAGGACATCTCGCCGTACATGCAGAAGTCGATCGTCGCGATCGAGGACTCGCGCTTCTACCAGCACGGCGCGATCGACCTCAAGGGCGTCCTGCGCGCCCTGAACAAGAACGCGCAGAGCGGTGGCGTCTCCCAGGGCGCCTCCACGCTCACGCAGCAGCTGGTGAAGAACTACTTCGTGGAGGAGGCCGGCGACGACCCGACGAAGGTCGCCGAGGCCACCCAGCAGACGCTGGGCCGCAAGGTCCGCGAGCTGAAGTACGCGATCCAGATCGAGGAGAAGCTCGGCAAGAAGAAGATCCTCGAGAACTACCTGAACATCACCTTCTTCGGAGAGCAGGCCTACGGCGTCGAGGCCGCGTCCGAGCGCTACTTCTCCAAGCACGCCAAGGACCTGACACTTCCGCAGTCGGCACTCCTCGCGGGCATCGTGCAGTCGCCCACGCGCTACGACCCGATCAACGACGAGGCCGAGGCCAAGAAGCGCCGCAACACCGTGCTGGCCCGCATGGCCGAGGTCGGCGACATCTCCAAGGCGGAGGCCCTGGCCGCCGAGAAGACCGACCTCGGTCTCAAGGTCAGCCAGGCGAAGAACGGCTGCATCACCGCCGTCAAGGGCGCCAGCTTCTTCTGCAAGTACGTCGAGAAGGTCTTCCTGAGCGACCCGGTCTTCGGCAAGACCAAGGAGGCCCGGGCGAAGATCTGGAACCAGGGCGGCCTGACGATCCGTACGACCCTGGACCCGCAGGCGCAGAACTCGGTCCAGGCCTCCCTCAAGGACCACATCTACAAGTCGGACTCGGTCGCCGCGGCGGCGACCCTGGTCGAGCCCGGCACCGGCAAGATCCTCGGGATGGGCCAGTCGAAGCCGTACGGCTACGGCAAGAACGAGACGGAGTACAACTACTCGGTCAACGCCGACATGGGCGGCTCGAACTTCGGCTTCCCGACCGGTTCGACGTTCAAGCCCTTCGTCGCCGCCGCCGCACTGGAGCAGGGCCTGCCGGCCACCCAGCAGTACCCGGCGCCGTACTCGATGGACTACCCGAGCCCCGTCTCGACCTGCAGCGGCAAGAACTGGGTCAACACGGACGGCGCGACGGTGGAGAACGAGAGCAAGTCGGAGAAGGGTCCGTACGCGCTGAAGGAGGCGATGGCCAAGTCGGTCAACACCTACTTCGTGCAGATGATCTCCGACGTCGGTCTGTGCCCCGTGGTGAGCATGACCAACAAGCTCGGCGTCGTGCAGGGCAACGGCGACAAGATCCCCGAGGTCCCGGCCATCGCGCTCGGCTCCAAGGGCCTCTCGCCGCTGACGATGGCCTCCGCGTACGCGACCTTCGCCAACGAGGGCACGTACTGCACGCCCATCGCCATCGAGTCCATCACCCAGAAGGTGGGCAACGAGCAGAAGTCGCTCGCCGTCCCCAAGTCCACCTGCACGCGCGCGATGAGCAAGAAGACCGCCGACACCATCAACACCGTGCTGCGCGGCGTGGTCGACTCCGGCACCGGCCAGGAGGCCGGCCTCACCGACCGCGAGAGCGCCGGCAAGACGGGTACGACGGACTCCCGCAAGAACGCCTGGTTCGTCGGCTACACGCCCCAGCTCGCGGGCGCGGTCTGGGTCGGCAGCGCCAAGCAGAACGTCGAGATGACCAACATCCGGATCGGCGGTGTCTACCACGACCAGGTCTACGGCGCCGACACTCCCGGCCCGATCTGGAAGGACGCCATGACCGGCGCCCTGGAGGGCAAGCAGGCCGAGTCGTTCACCCTCGTCAACATCCCCGACCCCGTCAAGGACAAGGGGAACAACGACGGCGGCAAGAACGGCGACAACGCCGGGACCGGCAACGGCGGCACCACCGACGGAGGCACCACCCCCACCCCGACGTTCTCCTTCCCGGACGGCTTCATCCAGGGCACGACGAACGGCGGCACCAACGGCAACGGGAACGGCGGCAACAGGGGGTAACTCCCCTGCGGCCGTCCGCCGTTCAGGCTCTTCGTCTACGACGACGGGGGCGCCCCTTGTGGAAGGGGCGCCCCCGTCGTCGTAGAAACATGTTCGTGGGTCAGCCGGCGAGCAGCTTCTTCACCACTGCGGCGACGCGACCGCCCTCGGCCAGTCCTGCCACCTTCGGGTTCACGATCTTCATCACGGCACCCATGGCGCGCGGCCCCTCGGCACCGGCCGCCTTCGCCTCCTCGACGGCCTGAGAGACGATCGCGGTCAGCTCCTCGTCGCCGAGCTGCTTGGGCAGGTACTCGGCGAGGACCTCGCCCTCCGCCTTCTCCTGCGCGGCCTGCTCCGGGCGACCACCCTGCGCGAAGGCGTCCGCGGCCTCACGGCGCTTCTTCGCCTCCTTGGTGATCACCTTGAGGACCTCGTCGTCGGAGAGCTCGCGCTTCTCCTTGCCCGCGACCTCCTCCTTGGTGATCGCGGCGAGCGTCAGCCGGAGCGTGGAGGAACGCAGCTTGTCGTGCGCCTTGATCGCGGTGTTGAGGTCTTCCTGCAGCTTCGACTTGAGCGTGGTGGTCATGGGTCTGATTCTCGCAGGTGCGCGACCGGCTCCGCCCGCCGATTTACCGGGCCCCGGCCGACTGGGTGTCAGGCGTGTCAGTGGGGTCTGACACGATGGAGGCATGCGCGCGCGATACGGAGTACCCCTGGGAATTGCGGCGGCCGGCGCCGCCGGTCTGGTCTACGCGGCGGGCTTCGAGGTCCGTTCCTTCCGCCTGCGCCGGGTGACGGTCCCGGTGCTGCCCGCCGGAATGCGCCCGCTCAGAGTCCTCCAGGTCTCCGACATCCACATGGTCGGCGGCCAGCGCAAGAAGCAGCGCTGGCTGCGCTCGCTCGCGGGCCTGCGCCCCGACTTCGTGATCAACACCGGCGACAACCTCTCCGACCCCGAGGGCGTCCCCGAGGTCCTGGACGCGCTCGGCCCGCTGATGGAGTTCCCGGGCGCGTACGTCTTCGGCTCGAACGACTACTACGGCCCCACCCTCCGCAACCCCGCCCGGTACTTGTTCGAAAAGACCGCGGGCCGCCACGGTCTGAACGGCAACCCGCCCATCGTGGGAGCCGTCCACAACCCGTGGGAGGACCTGCGGGACGGCTTCGACGCGGCGGGCTGGCTCAACCTCACGAACACGCGCGGCACGCTGAAGATCGAGGGCGCGTCGGTGGAACTGACCGGCCTCGACGACCCGCACATCAAGCGCGACCGGTACGCGCGCGTGGCGGGCGGCCCGTCGGACGACGCCGACTTCTCGATGGCCGTCGTGCACGCGCCGTACCTCCGGGCCCTGGACGCGTTCGCCGCCGACGGCTACCCCCTGGTCCTCGGCGGCCACACCCACGGCGGCCAGCTCTGCATCCCGTTCTACGGCGCCCTGGTGACCAACTGCGACCTCGACACGGACCGCGTGAAGGGCCTCTCCACGCATACGGCCGACGGCCGGACGTCGTACCTGCATGTGTCGGCAGGGTGCGGGACGAGCCGGTACGCGCCGGTACGGTTCGCCTGTCCGCCGGAGGCTACGTTGATGACGTTGGTGGGGCGGGAGTAGGCAGGCGATGCGCGTGGGGACTCGCGGGCCTCGTAGCTCGTGCGGCCCACCCGTATCGCCCGGTTCGTCCCCTCTGCCTAGCGTGAGGGCATGACCGCTCCGATACCCAGGGACATCCCGGACCTCCCCGCGGTACCCGGCATGCCCGCGCTGCTCGCCTCACCCGTTCCCGCCACCGCGGTGGTGGCTCCGTTCCGCCGCCCGGCGACGGCCGTGTACCGACTGCTGGTCGCGCTGGCGGCGGCAGCGGCGGTGACCGCCGACCTCTACCTCGGCAGCCCGATCAGGGTCCTGACCTACTTCACGATCCAGAGCAACATCCTGCTGGCCCTGGTGATGATCGCCACCGCCCGCCGGGCATGGACGGCCCGCCGCCCCCTCTCCCCCCTGGTGACGGGCGCGGCACTCCTCTACCTCACGATCACCGGCCTGGTCTACCACCTGATCCTGGCGCACGCGCCGAGCCCGTTCGCGATGACGGGCGGGGCTCTCACGGGGTGGCAGGCGGTGACGAACCAGGTCCTGCACACGGTGACACCGATCGCGGCGGTACTCGACTGGCTGCTGCTGACCGCACCCGGCCGACTGCACCTGCGGATGGCGACGACGTGGCTGCTGTACCCACTGACGTACCTGGCGGTGTATCTGGCCCGGGGCGAACTGATCCTCCCCGGCACACCGGGCCGCTACCTCTACACGTTCCTGGACGTCGAGCACCACGGCTACAAGAGCGTCCTCGGCAACGCCCTCCTCCTCGGCCTCGCCTTCTACGCCCTCTCCGTCCTCCTCGTGGCCCTCGACCACGCCCGCCCCAACCCGATCCGCCACCGCGCCAAAACCGGATTTCGTCTCCAGCCACCGGTGGGCTAAAGTAAACGACGTCGCCGCGATGGGCAGCAACACCGGCAAGATGAGCGGCGACATCGGGGTGTAGCGCAGCTTGGCAGCGCGCTTCGTTCGGGACGAAGAGGTCGTGGGTTCAAATCCCGCCACCCCGACAGCCAAATAGCAGTTCAGAGGGCCCTTACCGAATCGGTGAGGGCCCTCTGGCGTTGCTGCGTGTCTAACTGCGTGACTATCGCTTCCTGAGTGCCTTAGCGTCTACGGCTTCCGCGGATCGGCTCCGAAGATGCCGTCCATGACGACGGCGCCGGTCTGGATCACGGGCCGGATCTGCTTCCGGTAGACCTCTTCGGTCACGGCGGTACCCGAGTGCGCCACTAGCCGGGAGATCTCCTCCAAAGGGACGCCCCGGTCGGAGAGCAGCGACACGAAGCTGCGCCGGAGCTCGCGGGGTGTCCACTCGGCAGCGTCCACCCCGTCGACATCCTTGAGCGCCTGGCGGAAGGCGCGGCGGACGTTGGCTGCGTCGAGCGGCTTGCCCACGGCCGAGGAGAAGACGAGCCCGTGTTCCTCCCACTCCTCGTCAGCGGCGAGCCGGTCCCACCCCTGCTCCTCGAACTGCTGCCACAGCGCTTCCACGCAGCGCGCCGGCAGGGCGAGCGTGCGTCGGGACTTCCGCGTCTTGGTGTCCCCACTCCGCCGGACCGACCGCCAGACGGCGATGTGCGGAGGCTGCGGCGGGTCGAAGTCCGGCCGCCCCTTCAGAAAGACGTGGTCCCAGGTGAGCGCCCGCAGTTCCGCGGTCCGGGCCCCGGTCAGCAAGGCGACGACGATGTACGCGTGCATGGAGGTTCCAGCGGCCCCTTTCAACACCGCCTCGGCCTGGACGAAGGTGAGTGCCTTTGACGGGCGCCCCGCCTGTCCCTGCGGCACCGAGCACAGCTCGACGACGTTGCGCTTCACCTTGTCCCGCGCCATGGCCCGCTTGACCGCGCGGTTCAGGCAGGAGTGGAGGCCCTGGAGTGTGCGGGTGCTGAGTGTCTTCGCCTTGGCGGCCAGCCAACGGTCTACGTCCTCCGCGCTGAGGTCGCGGAGCTTGCGGGCGCCGAGGGAGGGGATGGCGTGCTTCTCGCTCAGGAGCGTGGTCGTTTCGACGGTGCTGGGGTCGAGGCCGGCCAGGCCGTAGGCGAGCCAGTCCGTGACCGCGTCCTTGACCGTGTAGTTGGTGGGCGCAATGGCGAGGCCGTCCTCATGGTCCCGCAGCACCTCTTTGAGCTTGTTCTTGGCCTCCGTCTTGGTCTTGCCACTCCCCCGCTTGACGATCCGTTTCCCGCTCGGGTCAAAGCCGAGGTTCGCCGTGGCGATCCAACGCTGTCTCTTCTCGTCCCAGTGGAGACCGCCGTCACCGCGACTACGACGCTTGGTCATCAGGCAGCACGCTCCGACTGCCCGGAGATGAAGTCGCGGAGAGCGGAAGCGGGGATACGTCGGCACCGACCGATGGCGACGGATCGTAGGCACCGGGTGCGGATCAGGTCGTAGACCGTGGACCGCCCAACCTTGAGGCGAGCCATGACGTCGACCACGGTCAACAGCTGTCGTCACGCATGTGTTGGTTCTCCTTCCGTGCCGGGGGCGGGTTCGAGGGATGCGGCGAGCCAGGCTTCGGTGGAGGAGAGGCCAGTTCCGGCGAAGACCCAGTGGGCGAGGACGTATGTCGTGTCGTTCTCTCGCCCGTTGAGCGTTGCGGCTTGGGCGCGACGCCAGTCGGCTCGGGCGGTGCGCAGTGCGCCGAGGGTGGTGGAGTAGCGGCGGGACTTGGTGGAGAAGTGGCCGCGGAAGCCGAGCATGTGGGCCCAGGCGCGCAGGCGGAGGTGTTCGAGGTCCTTGCGGGCGCCGAGGGTCCAGGCGGTTCGGATCAGGTGGCGGGCGTGGTCGCTGGTACGGGCGTGGGCCAGTTCGGCGAGGAACCGAATCGGTCGGTCCAGGGCGCCCGTTGCCGTTTCGGCGCCCTTGGTGGCGTACTTCGCGATGTACGCGGCTACGGCCCGATCGGTGAGTTCCTGGCCACCGTCGAAGTCGGCGGAACGGATCGGACGGACGTCGAGCTGAGAGCCGAACGCGAAGGTGTGCGGGCGGGCCTCGATCACTGGGCCCTCTACGCGGGCGGCGGAGGCGGCGGAACGGATGGCGTCCGCCAGCAGTTCGGCCGTGGCCCAGGCCGGAGGCGGAGTGTCGCCGCCTTCCGGGCCGTCGAGGCGGATGACCGCATGGAAGTGGACGGCGCCGCGCTTCTGGTACTCGGCGACCTTGGCGAAGGAAATCCGGGCGTGATTGCGGAACGTGCGTTGGGTGAGGCCGACGAGCTTGGCGACCTCACGGCGGAGGTAGATCGAGAAGCGCCGCCAAAGGGCACCGGCGTGCGCGTTCCAGAGGACGGCAGCTTCGTAGTCGTAGGTGTCGGGGTTGAGCGGGGTGCCGAGTTCGGTGTCGTCCTGGTCGTGGGAGACGCCGCAGCGGCAAGGGCGGCCATCGGCGCGGCGGTTGTGGACCGGGCCGAAGCCCGGGGCGGTGAAGGTCGCGAAGACGCGGGGGTGCGTGGCTACCCGGGCAGTTGTGCCCTTGCCGCCGCGAAGTCCGGCCGTGATCAGGTGGAAGGTGTCACGACGGTAGGTCTCGGCGCAGGCCGGGCAGCGGGTTGCTCGGCGGTTGTTGCAGCGGACCAGGAGATGACCGGCCGGGAGGGTGGCCGAGTCCAGCCGGCGGAGGAGGTTGCCGATCTCGCCGGTCGCCGTGTCGACGTCGTATTCGGTGCGGTGACCGTCGAGGCGTACGGGGTGGGTACAGCCGCCCAGGCCCGCGAGTTGTCGGGCGCGACGTGCTGGCCCGAGGCGGCGAGCCGACGCTGAAGAGCCCTCTCGCCGACTCCTTGACGCTGGCAGCATGCGCCCAAGTAAACGCGCCGGTACGGCTGTTGGTCGCAGGCCCCGGCCTGGACGGCGAGCTGTCACACGAGGATTTGCGCGGCTTGCTCGGCCCAGTGGTCCACACGTTCACGGCGAAGGACGTGAAACCGATCGGCTCGGTCCTGGAGTGGCACCCCTCCGAAGCGACCGGGATGCTCGCTGCAACAGCCCGAGGTGTACGGGGCACGTGCGAGGTCCGGGACGCGGGACTTCCCATCCCCCTCACCGACGAGAGCCCGACCGTCCACGAAGTCGACCTGGACGAGGCCCTGAGCCGCAACGAGTTGGCCCGCGCCATCATGGCGACAACCACCCTGGACGAGGCAGAAGCCCTGAGCCGCGAGATCTGCGGCTTCTCGGAAATCGACTACGAGCGCAACAAGGCTCTTTGGCTCAAGGAGCGACAGCCGGCGAAGCTCGACGCCGGCTCAGTACTGCCACAGCTCGCCCAGTTCGAGGCCGAAGCACGAAGCCGCGGAGTCACCCACACGACGTTCCGCCACCTCACAGAGGTCTTGAACCTCGACGGCTCACAGCGCGATGACATGCGCCAACTACTCCTCAACAGCCACCCGGAGCGGTACGTAGCCCCGTTGTGGAGCATTACGGCCGATGGCCCCCAGGAGCCGAGCCGGACATCATGAGCGCCTACAGCAGCGATCGGGACCTCAACGTGCACGACGTCACCGGCAACGGCAACGGCACGGAAGTCGACGTCGCCACCAACCTGCTCAACGGTGACATCAGGCTCTCGATTCTGTGGACCCAAGAGATCCTCTTGTCCGCCGACGCCGCCGACCAGGTAGCCGACGCTCTTCGACGAGCCGCAGCACAGTCCCGCAGCATCACAGCCGCCCCAAGCGCCGACTGAATAACAACCTTCTCTACTGGTTCAAGGCCCGCGCACAGCGCGGGGGCGCGCCGCCTCTGCGGCGCGCTATGTGCTGCGGGCAGAAGCGTGGAAGTCACCCGCAGGTCAGGGACATGCCTCCGGCGGGGGCGCTCAGGCTCCAGGATGGCGGGGGCGCCGTTCGCGGGTGCCGGCCGCGAGTGGCGTGCGTGGGGTGCTCCGGGGAAGATGGTGGCCCAAGGCGAGAAGACCCGGTACGCCGCGCGTGAACACTGAGCCCGTAGGTCACTAGTCCGACTCGTTGATATATGGGCGTGTTACCCCCGAACGTGCCAAGTGATCCAGTGTGTGCAGTTCAAGCTCGCATCGGATGTAGGAGACATCCGAGACGCTTGAAACAAGGAGCACACATGAGTCCTGACCACAGGACACCTACGCCGTCCGGGCCCCTACTGCGAGGCAAGCGCAGGAAGATTGGCGGGCTCGCCACAACCGCGCTGCTGGTGGCGATCGGACTGGTCACCCCCGCTGCGGCCATCGCACACAGCATGACTGGCCACGCGTCCGCCGCCGACGGTAGGTGCGACAAACCTGGCATGGCGGGGCTGGACAAGTGCAGGGGGCCGAGGCCGCCGAAGCCGAAGCCGACCCCGACCCCGCCCCCGCCGCCAACGGGCTGCAACGACATCGACTCAGCAGTTCAAGGGATGACCAAGTACGTCTCGGTGGTTTGCAGCGGGCAGGTGCGGGTCCTGTCCGTCAATGAGGCTGGTCCGAATCCGCCGACCCCTGTTGCTAACGGAAGCAACGTCTTCTGGCAGCTGGTGGGAGGCCCGACCAACGTATTCGACGCCACGCTGGCGGTATTCGATGATCGCCTCCTGGTCACCGAGCTGACGTCAACAGGAGAGGTGTGGCAGGGGGCGTGCACCTCAACGCTGCCGCTCACGGTGCCGTGCACCTTCACGCAGATGCCCACGCCACCGAACACGTAACGAACCTGCTCGCGGCGATCGTGTGGCCTGTCGGAAGCATGCGGCGGTCCGATCACTACCGGGGCAACATCCGACGGCCAGGCGACACGGTGCCCCTGGCGTGCCTGTTCGAGAGGCACGCCAGGGGGCCACGGGGAACACCGGAATCAGCTCCAGGTCGCTTCCCAGCCGCTTGAGTGACAGCCGGGGGCGGGCGCGACCTACGTCACGTCGGCGACGGGTGGGCAGTCTTCTGGGCCGTCCCTGGGCCGTACGAGGGCGCTCGGCAGTGACCGACGGCGACAGCCAGTGACAGGTCAGGGGCCAGCGCGACCGGTGAACGCCCAGGTCACGGGCCCCCGGCCGAACGGGTTTCCTTCGAGGGGTAGCCGTCAGGCAAGATGGGGTGTTTCGCGAACTCATCAACGGCCAGTGGATCCGTACCCAGCAGCTCCTATACGGCAGTGATGCCGAACTTACTGCCGCCAGCAGGGCTGTTCAAACGGCCCAAGCAGTACTTCGGTTGCCCTGAGCACCTCGACGCCTGCCGCGCAGCTATGGCCTTCGGACATAGCGGCGACCCTGTCTAGCTAAGCGAGTGTGGGTGAGTGAGTGTCCAATTGCGTGACAACGCCCACGAACAACGGCGGACGGGCGCGAACGTCTACGGACCATCAGCGCAGGTAAGAGGTGCCGCAGCCCAAGGCATCACCCCCACCCAAGTTGCTTCGGGACGAAGAGGTCGTGGGTTCAAATCCCGCCACCCCGACAGCCAATTAGCAGGTCATCGCTTGGCCGTCGACGAAACCCGGCCGTGTGCCCATGTCAGCGCTTAGGGCCATGCCGTGTATCCGGAGGGCCGGCACTGGATGCAAATTCAGTACCGGCCCGCCACTGCCCTACGCCCCCGCCCTCAGTAAGTCAGCGCATCCTGCGCGCTGGTCAGCCAGTACGTCACCCGCAGCGAGTCGTCGATGTAGACGCCCTTGCTGGGGAGGGCAGGGGTGGCCGCCGGGCTGATGCTGTTGTTGTTGCGGTCGAAGAAGTAGACGGAGAGGGACTTGGCGGTGCGGCCGTTGGTGCCGCTGCCGTTGTCGCCCCCGGAGAGGGCGACGCCGGCGTAGCCCGACTGGCCGGGGGCGAGCGTGGTCACGGCCTGCGGCTCGGAGTCCTTGATCACCGGCGGTACGGACTGGGCGTCGTCGAAGTTGGCCGCCGGGTAGTAGTAGAGGTCGCAGGCCTTGGAGCCGGTGTTGGTGACGGTGAGCAGCATGTGGTTGATGGGGCGGCTGACCGGCTGCGCGGTCACCTTGGTGTTGGCGCCGCTGCAGGTGACAGAGCTGTTCGAGCCCGAACCCGAACCGGACGCCGAGCCCGAGCCGCCGCTCGTCTTGCTGCCACCGGACCCCGTGCCGCCGCTGGTAGAGGAACCGCTCGTGGAGGAGCCCCCCGTCGAGGAGCCGCCCGACGTGCTACCGCCGCTCCGGCCGGTCTGCGTCCCGGCCGGTGCCGGGGTCGTCACCGGGGAGGAGTTCGGGGAGACCGCGCCGGCGTCCTGTACTCCCAGCTTGTCGTTGCAGGCGGTGAGCGAGAGCGCGGCGAGCGCGACGGTGGCGGCGGCGAAGAGGCGGGTACGGGGACGGGCGGTGAACGCGGACATGACTGTGCTCCCTTTCGGAGAGGCGGGAAGTCGCCCGCCGTCCAACCGGTCGGCGGGCGGCGTGCTTTGATGACCGCAGCTTGTGCCGCCTTCCGTCCCACCCGCCACGGCAGCCGGGACTTACGGGAACCTGGAACGTTCGCACCGGCTCTTACCTGGGGGAACAGGGCTTCCCTGGAACGCTGGACTGGAATGGAGGCTGGGTGGCAGTGGTGGACGAGACGGCCGATTTCGCGGCGCTGATACGGGAGCTCAAGGACCGTTCGGGGCTGAGCTACGGCGTGCTCGCGAAGCGGCTGCACATGAGCACGTCGACGCTGCACCGCTACTGCAACGGCGACGCCGTACCCACCGAGTACGCCCCCGTGGAGCGGTTCGCCCGCCTCTGCAAGGCGACCCCCGACGAACTCGTCGAGGCCCACCGCCGCTGGATCCTGGCCGACGGGGCCCGCCAGCGCGAGCGGAAGTCCGCCGCGACGGCCGCGGCCACGGCCACGGAAGCGATCACTGGGGTCACAGAGGCGGCCACCGCCGCCACCCCCGAAGCAGACCTCCCCTCCGCCGCACCGGAGCCCACGCCCGGTACCACCCCCTCCCCCGCACCCGAACCCGCCGTACCGGCGACCGCCCCGCGCAACCGCCGCCGTACCGCCCTCTTCGCCGCCGCCGCGGTGGCCGTCGTGCTCGCGGCCACCGCGCTCGTCCCCCGGCTGGTGTCCGGCGACGGCGGCGGTGACCGGAAGCAGGAGGCCGGATCCGTGACGTCCACCGGGCGCGGCACTCCGTCCTCGTCCACGTCCGCGAAGTCGACCTCGTCGCCGTCCGCGTCGGCCTCGCCCTCCGGCTCCGCGAGTCCTTCCGGGTCCGCTACGGCGAAGAGCGAGGAGTCCGCCTCCCCGAGCGCGAAGTCCGGCGGGGCCGCGGATGTGGCGGCGGCCGTTCCGCTGACGGTGACGACCCGGCCGTATGCCTGGGAGAGTCCGTGCGGCCAGACCTATCTGGTCGACCGGGCCGCGGCCAAGGTGCCGCCGCCGCCGACCGAGCAGGACGCGCCGAGCTGGGTGAGCGCGCTGGGTGCCGTCTCCGCAGGCAGCCAGTACCTCGAACTCACCGTGCAGGGCACCGGCCAGGACACCGTCGTGCTGCAGTCGCTGAACGTCCGGGTCGTCGACAGCGGTGCGCCACCGGCCTGGAACGTGTACGAGATGGGGTACATCGGCGTCGGCTGCGGCGGCGGGGTGCCCACGCACTCCTTCGGCATCGGGCTGGACTCGGTCCGCCCGGTGGCCACGCCGAAGTCCGGGCAGACGGGTCTGCCGTACAAGGTGAGCGAGAGCGAGCCCGAGGTCCTGTACATCACGGCCGCCGCGGCCTCCCACGATGTGCGCTGGTATCTGGAGCTGGCGTGGTCCAGCGGCACCCGCAACGGCGTGCTGCGCATCGACGACCAGGGGAAGCCGTTCCGCACCAGCGGCATGAGCGGACGCCCGCAGTACGGCTACTCCCTGGACGACAGCGAGTGGGTGCCCCACCAGGCCGGCTGAACGCCGACCGAACCACGGGCGGCCCCGAACACCCCGCCCGGCCCCGCGTTGACACCGACCCGCGCCGGACGTTGACTGGCAGCACTGCGCAGTCGTTGAAGGGTACGACCGACCGGGTCTCCGGGAGCCTGGAACAGGCCGTCGAGAAGACCGACGAGGCACGAACGCCTTCAGGCGGAACGGAAGCGGCATCCTGATGTACGACCAGACACGCGCCCAGCAGCCCGCCGGGCAGAACCGGACCCCCACCGAACGCCGCACGCCGGGCCCGGAGCCACTGCTCCCGCCGGCCGAGCGTGAGCAGGTCCTCCAGCGGCTGCGGCACGCCCTCAACACCTTCGCCGACACCCCGCGCGATGCCCTGGCGGAGGCGGAGAGCGCCTACGACGAGGCCACCGCCCAGCTGGTGAGCGCCCTCGCGGCCCGGCGGGAACTCCTGCGCGCCGCGTGGGCCGAACAGGACATCGCGGCCCCCACCGATGCCGCGGAACCCGCGGACCTCACGTCCCAGTCCGACGAACTCCGCCACGCGCTCCGCCAGTACCGCGAGATCACCCAACGGCTTCTGCAGCTCTAACTCTTTCGCGCGTACGCCGCCTTCAACTCGCCCCAGCGCACGGCCTGTTCATCGGCAAGCGTGCCCCGCAGCTCCGCCAGCTTCAGCAGGTTCGCCTCCGCCTCCGTCCCCAGGGTCTGTGCCTCGGCCGTGTAGTGGTCGTCCAACACGGCGGACAACTCACGGGAGTTCGTCACCGGCTCGATGCGCCGGGCGATCCGGTTCATGGTGCGGTACGACCCCTGGAGCCGGAACGGCGGTTCGGTGCGGGCCGCTTCCGTGGTCGCCGCCGACGCCATGTACGCGGCGTTGACCGCGAGGACGGTGTCCCGGGCGGCGAGCAGCTGCCTCAACACGGCGACGATCCGGGCCAGTTCGGCGGGGTCGCAGGCGTAGGAGAGGCGGTCCGCGCGGGCCGTCGCGTCGCTCCGGGCCAGCCGGATCAGCAGGTCCAGGTCGTCGCGGTCGCGGCCGGTGAGCGGGGCCAGTACCGGGTTCGAGGTCAGCGCGTTCTCGATGAAACTCAGGGCGAACAGCGCCTCCTTGCCGGTCAGTACGTCGCCGAGGTTCCAGACGTCGGCACGGTTGGCCAGCATGTCGGGCACCCGGAACCGGCTGCCCGACTCGGTGTACGGGTTGCCGGTCATACAGACGGCGAACCGCTTGCCCCGCAGGTCGTAGGTGCGCGGCACGCCCTCCCACACGCCCTCCATCCGCCGGGTCGCGTCACACAACGTGATGAATTTCTGCAGGAGTTCGGGTGACGTGTGCTGGATGTCGTCCAGGTGGAGCAGCACGTTGCTGCCCGCCGCGAGCGCGAAGTTGACCTTCTCCACCTCCTGGCGGGCGGTCGCGTTCGGCGCCTCCGCCGGGTCGAGAGAGGTGACACCATGCCCGAGGGCCGGGCCGCTGACCTTGACCAGGACCAGCCCGAGCCGGTCGGCGACGTACTCCATAAGGGTTGTCTTGCCGTAGCCCGGCGGGGAGATCAGCAGGAGCAGCCCGCCGGTGCCGACGGGTGCGCCATCCCCCGCCGTGCCGAGCTGCCGGGCCAGGTTGTCGCCGATCAGCGGGAGGTAGACCTCGTCGACGAGCCGACCCCGGACGAAGGACGACAGGACGCGCGGCCGGTACTCGTCGAGCCGCAGCCGGGCGCGCTCCGCCGCCACGAGGGCGGTACGACGGCGCTGGTACGCGCGGTGACCGGGGACGTCCCGGGTGCGGAACTCATGGGTGCGGGCGAGGAGTTCATCGACTCTCACACACAACTCACCACCCACGACCCGGGGATGGCTGCCCAGCAGTCCGCCTACCGTCTCGGTCAGCCGCGCGTCCGACTCGTAGCGCGGTGTGCCGGGGCAGAGTTCGGCCGCCACCGCCTCCGCCAGGTCCCCCGGTTCGACCCGCGTCCCGGACGCCGTCGTGTACGCCGTCAGCCAGGCCTCCACCAGCTGGCGGCGCGCGGGCAGGTCGTCGTCGAGAGCGGTCAGATCGTCGTCGTAGGCCGAACTGCCCACCGCCCGGCGGAACTTGTCCAGCAGGGTGCGGGCGCCCGCGCTGATCACGAAGCCCTCGGGGGCGGTGGTGAGTTCGTCGAGGAGGTAGGCCGAGGCGGGCTCGCCGTCCAGTTCCTTCGCGAGTTCCGCGCGGAGTTCGGCGTCGGCGGGGGTGGGTCCGAACAGGTCGCGGGCCCGGGCCAGGGACCTCGCGCGCCGGGTCCAGTTCTCGCGCGCCCGCGGGTTCGTGCCGTGCGTCCAGAAGAGCAACGCGCTTGCGCGGGCGGCCGGTTCGTGGCGCAGCAGGCCCGCGTCCTCGTACCGGCGGAGCAGGGCCGTGAGGATCGCGGTCGCGTCGTGGTCGTGCACACCGCGTTCGTAGCCTTCGTCGTACGACTCCTGCGCGGCCCGGCGGACCAGGGCCGCGAGGTCGGGTTCCTGAGCGAGGGCCTGCGCGCCGTGTTCGTCGAGGAGGCGGGCGGCGAGGTGTTCGGCGCGGTAGACCCGTGGTGACTCGGAGGGCAGCGGGCGGTCCCAGTACGGGCGGGTGGCCGCGAACTCCGGGTCCCTGACCGGGGATCGGTAGTCCGTGCCGGTGAGGGCGAAGGCCAGGCCGTCGCCGGAGGGGACCAGGGTGAGGTCGAGGGGCTCGGTGTGCACGGCGAAGCGGTGGCGGCCGAGTCGGAGGGTCCGGCCGCCGTCCGTGGAGAGGTCGGCGCGGTCGCGCAGGGCGCGAACCGCCTCCGCGTGGGCGGCCGTGAGCCGGCCCGTCAGCTCCTCCGCCCTTGTCGGGTCGCCGAGTTCGCGGAGTCGGTCGGCGGTACGGCGGATCCTCGTCACCATCGGGTCGGAGGCGAAGTAGGTGTTCACCGCGTCGGCGTCGGCGAGCGCGACCGCCCGCCGCCCCACGGCCTCCAGCACTTGGATCGCCGCCCTCGCCAACTGCTCGGCCCTGCCTGCGCGTTCGTCGACCAGGGTCTGCTTGCGGGCCGAGAGGGTCTCGTGGATCTCGGTGCGTTTGCCGGCCAGTTCGGCGAGGAAGTCGTCGAAGTCCGCGAAGAGGGCCTCCAGGTTCTCCAACCGCACCAGCAGCAGGGCGAGTTGGGTGTCGCAGGCCTCCGGGGTCGCCGCGTCCGCGAGGGCTCCCGTCACCGACTGGGCCAGCAGCGCGAACTCGGCCGCGAACTCCGCCCGGCCCTCCCGGTCCCGGAGTTCCGTCCGCCGGGCGTCCAACGTGGCGCGGGCCCGGTTGACGCCGCCCAGCACCTCGGCGATCCGCTCCAGGATCGACGTACGGACCGTGGTGTCACCGATGTCGAGTCCGGCGGCCACCTCGGTCACCGTCCGCAGCCCTTCGGTCAGTTCGTCCAGGCGGGCCGCGACCGGGGCCGCCTCGGCGACCTTGCCCAGCGCCCCGGCCTCCGCGACCAGGGCGTCGATCAGCTCGTGGTGCCCGGCGAACGCGTCCTCGCGCGCCAGGAACGACATCGCCCGCTGCCCGAACACCCTCAGATCCGCCTCGACTTCGGCCGCCGCCTCCTCGATCCGCGCGGTGTCCGCGTACCGCATCTCCTTCAACGTCAGCAAGTGCCCCTGCGCCCGCCGGAGTTCGGTGAGCCCGGCGACCCAGCCCGCCGCGTCCCGGGGCGCCTCACCCCGCAACCGCCGGACGAGGGAGGCGAGACGGTCCGTCGCGTCGGCGAGAGCGTCGGCGGCCCGCCCGGTCAGAGTCCGGACCGTCTCGAACTCGGTCAGGACCTGCTCCGCCGTACCCCGCACCTCCTCCAACGGACCGCGCAGATCCCCGAGTTCGGCGTCTCCCAGCCAGTGATGCGTGTCGGCCGCCCGGACACACGCGGCGACCAGCGCCTCGTACACCTCCGCCGTCGGCTCCATCCCGACGACCGCACCCGTCAGCGACAGACAGTCAGAGATCCCGCGCACGAGATCGGCGTTCCCGACCCGGAACAGCGGCCCGGAGCCGGTCAGTTGGGCGGCGGCATGCGTGTCGGAGACGAACGGGGTACGCCAGATCCGCACCGGATGAACCCGGGCCGCCTCCCCCTCCCCCGCGCCGAGCACCATCAGCGTGCCGTCGTCGAAGAGCCCCCACCCCTGCCCGGACAGCGGCGCCGCGACCTCCTTGCGGATCATGTTGTACGGCAGCAGCAGGCTCCGCCCCGACCCCCGCGCCCGGTACCCGAACAGCACGTCCTCCCCGTTGGGCGAGCGCACGATCCGCTCCGACTCCAGCCCGTCGGTGGCCGTTTCGAAGGTCTTGCACTCCCCCGTGGCCAGGCAGTACCCGCCCGGGAACACGATCCCCTGCTCCTCCGGCAGCCGCTGACACGACCGCCCGATCCCGTCGAGTCGTAGGACGCCCTTGGTCAGCGTGTTGAAGACCAGGTAGCGGTGGGCCTCCTCCTTGTAGGGGAGCACTCGCAGCAGCACCAGCGCCCCCACCCGCGCATGCGCGATCTCCGCGTCGGCCGGCGACTGCAGCGGCTCGTCCACCGGTTCGGCGTAAATCCCCTCCCCCGTCTCGGTGTTGTCCTCCACCTTCACGGTGAGGGTGCCGCCCAGCGTGTCGACGTACAGCCCGTCCTGGATCCGCACATGCGGGTGCCGGCCGGGGACGAGGTCCTCGCGGCCCGTCGCCGTCCAGTCGAAGTCGTACGGCGGCGGGAAGACGTGGTCGCGTTCGCCGTGCGCGTCCAGGAAGGTCGCCGCCCGGCCGTCGTCCGTGAGCGCCCAGCGCAGCACCCGGATGTCGTCGGCCTTCTCGCCCGTGCGGAAGACGGCCAGCAACTTGCCGTCGACCCGCCGGAGTTGGACGAGCCGCGCCTGCCGGTAGTAGCGGTGCAGGGCGGCGAACTCCCGTACGAACTCCGGGTCGTCGAGGAGTCCGGGTACGGCATTCTCGGGCAGCCTGCGCAGGTCCTGGCGGTCGTACAGGGCGAGGACGTCGGCCACCGCTGTCTCTCCGGTGACGCCGCGGGAGGTCTGGTGGCCGAAGAGCAGCGCGTCTCCTACGGCGACGATATCGCTCGGTGCGGCCGGGTGCCCGGTGGTGAGGCGTCCGGTGCCGGTGAGTTCCAGCCGGGTCGAGCCGAACTCCTCGGTGCGGCGGGCGTTGAGTGCCTCCGCGCGGCGGGCGAGTTCGGCGGCCTGTACGGCGAGGCGGTCGCGCAGGACCTCGTAGGTGCCGGTGTCCAGGCCGGTGGTCATGGGTCCCTCTCAGGATCTCGGGGTGATCGGGGGGTGGGTGGGTCCGGAACTGCCGTCCCCTGTGCGGCAGTTCCGGACCGTCTGTGGGGCCGGGCCTCGGCCTCGGCCAGGCGTCGAGCCCTCGCCGGGCGTCGGGCCTCAGCCGGGCGTCGGGCCTCAGCCGGGTGTCAGGCCTTCGCCGGGTGGCCGTTGAGCGCGGTCAGCGGGGTGTCCGCGAGGCCCAACTCACCAGCCCTGTCCAGTAGTTGCCGTAGCTGACCGGCGTTCGCCGTGTCCGTCCGCATCAGCTTCATCAGCAGCGCGGACACGGTGAGGTTCTGCACGTCGGCCGTGGAGACCGAGCCGAGCACGCGCCCGAGGTCGGCGGCGATGTTCGACGTACCGTCCAGCCACGGACGCGCCAGAGCCTGTGCCGTCTCGGAGTTCTGGACGAAGCCGTCGACGCTGCGGCCGAGCGAGATCGACGACATCAGCCGGTCGAAGAAGACCGTGTCGCCCCCGACGATGTCGATGTCGGCGTTCTCCAGCCCGGTCGCGAGGACCGTGGCCTGCGCCTCGGCAACCTGCCGCTGCACATCGAGACCCGCGAGCCGGATCTCCTTCTCGGCCTGCAACCGCAGCCGGTACTCCTCGTGGCCGCGCGAGGCGTCGTCGAGGGCGGCCATCGCGGCGGCCTTCTCGGTGAGGCCCTCCGCCTCGGCCTTGAGCTTCTCGCCGATGCCGGTGGCCTCCGCGAGCGCGTTCGCCCGTACCCCTTCGGCCTGCGCGAGCACCTTCGCCTGCGCACCCTCGGCCTCCGCGAGCGCCATGGCCCGGGTGCCCTCGGCCTCCGCACGCAGCCGGGCCTCGGTGCCTTCCGCCTCCGCCCGCAGCCGCGCTCCCGTGGCCTCGGCCTCGGCGCGGCCCGCCTTCACGGTGACCTCGGCCTCCTTGTCGCGGACCTGGACCTCGGCGAGTCCGGCCGCGGCGGCCTCCGCCTGGATGCCCTCGGCGAGCCGGAGCTTGGCGCGGGCGTCGAGGTCGGCGGACTTCAACCGGGCGTCGGCGAGGGTGAGTTGCTCACCGGCGCGGTGCTTGGCGGCGGCCTCCGCGGCCTCGGCCGCCTTGATGTCCTTGACCAGCTTCTCCTGCGCCTCGGCCTCCGCGGCGATGATGACCGCCTGCCGGGTGCGCTCCGCCTCCTCGACCACCCGCAGCTTCTTGATGGCCTCCTCCTGCTCGGCCACCGTGCGGTCCACGGCGATCCGTTCCCGGACCACGTCCGCGACCTCGCGCCGCTCGACCTCGACCTCCTTGTCCCGGGCGATCCCGGACAGCGAGGTCTCCCGTTCGCGGGCGATGACTTCGAGGAGCCGGTCCTTCTCGATGCGCTCGTTCTCGACGGCGATGACCCGCTCGCGGTTCTTCTGCGCCACGGCGATCTCGCGGGCCTGGTTCTCGCGCTGGACGCCGAGTTGCTCCTCGGTCCTGAGGAACGCGGTCTGCGCGCCGAGCCGTTCCTCCTCCTGCACCTTCGCGGTGGCGGACTCCTCGCGCGCCCGCAGGACCTCCACCTCACGGCGCTGCTTGATCTCCGCCTCGGCCTGCCGGCGCTCCAGCTCCAGGATGGTCTCCCGGGCGTCGACGTTCTGCCGGGTGATCTCCTTCTGCTCGGTGCGCTGGAACTCGTTGGTGCGGACGTGCTCGATGGTCGTCAGCTCGGTGATCTTGCGGATGCCCTGCGCGTCCAGGATGTTCTGGTTGTCGAGCTGAGTCATCGGTGTCTGCTCGAGGAAGTCGATGGCCGCGTCGTCGAGGTGGTAGCCGTTGAGGTCGGTGCCGATGACCTGGATGATCCGGTCCCGGAACTCCTCGCGCTTGGTGTAGAGATCGACGAAGTCCAGCTGCTTGCCCACGGTCTTCAGCGCCTCGGAGAACTTCGCGGCGAAGAAGTCCTGGATCGCCACCGGGTCGCTCGCGGTCTGGGTGCCGATGGCCTGCGCGACCTTGATGACGTCCTCGACGGTCTTGTTGACCCGCACGAAGAAGCTGATGTGGATGTCGGCCCGGATGTTGTCCTGGCAGATCAGACCCTCGCGCCCGGTGCGGCGGATCTCGATCGTCTTCACCGAGATGTCCATGAACTCGGCCTTGTGCAGCACCGGCAGGACGACCGCCCCGGTGAAGGTGACGTCGACCTTCTTCGTCTTGGAGACGATCAGCGCCCGCCCCTGCTCCACCTTCCGGAACAGCCGCCCGACCAGCAGGAGCAGGGCGAGCGCGATGAGCAGGACAACGGCGACGAACACACCGATGCCCACGGTGATGGCGTTCATGACATGGGTCCTCATGGGATGAGAAGGGTGGTGAACGGGCGTGGCGCGGGCCAACAGATGTGGGCCAACGGGTGTTGACCTACGGCGCGTTGGCCAACAGGCGTTGACCGACAGGGCGTCGGCCAACGGGTGTTGGCCAACAAGTGCGGGCTCCGACAGCCGAGGCAGTCGCGGGCCAACGGTCGTGGGCCAACAAGCGTGGACCAACGGGCGTAGGCCACCGCGCGTAGGCCACCGGGCGCGGCGGGCGGCCGGCGGTCGTCCGCCAACACGCGTGGGCAACGGCCGTAGGCCAACAAGTGTTGGCGGTCTACCCCGGGTTGCCGCCGGGTCCGGTCCTCGGGTCCAGCGCGCTGTCGTAGGGCGCGACCCAGAAGAACTCGCCGGGTTCGTCATAGGCGTAGAGCAGTCCGGTGCTGCCGCTGGCGAGGGCGTCGTTGCCCGTCTGCCGGACCTGGACCGTCGCGGCCGAGCCGTCCGCCGCCCTGACCTCGGCCTGTCCGAACCCGGCGTCCACCCGCCCGGTGCGAATGGTGCAGGTCAGGCCGACGAAGTCCAGCCGGGACGGCCCGTGTTCGTCGGGAAACAGGCGGTGCAGCGGCCGTACGAGCAGCTTGGTCGCCTGCCAGGTGACATACCCCGTGCCGATCAGCACGACCACCCCGACCAGGACGCCGGCCGGGCCCGAAGGGACGAGCAGCACGCTCGCGCAGAAGCTGATCAGCCAGCCGACGGCGACGAACAGCGAGAAGGCGAGGGTCACCGGGACCCCGCCGAGCCACCGGCCGTAGCCGTGCCCACGGGCGTTGACGTGCGCGTGCCCACGGGCGTGGACCTGCACATGGGCATGACCGTGACCGTGCGCGTCGGCCGCGCCGAGGGCGACCAGCAGCCAGTAGAGGACGACCACGGCGAGCGCCGCGGTGAAGACGACGGCGGGAAAACCGGTCGCGGCAGCGATGAACGCCCCCATGATCCCGGCCCCCCGTTCTCCTACTCGCCCGACTGTCGACGGGGATGCGCGGATCGCGGTTCTGGTGCCGGAAACCTGCCGGTGTCCGGCACCCGAACCATCCGTGGTGCTCCCCTGGCGCCATGGTGCACGCGGGGTGCGCGCCCGCGCATTGCCGGAACCCGGCAGTGTTCATTAGGGTCTTGATGCCGGTGACGCGCTAAGAAAGCGTCACCAGGGCGTCAAGAAAACAGGGGGCGGCGTTGCCGGAGCGCGGAATACCTGAGCAGTATCTGACGGGGTACACGCAGCTCCTGGCGGAGATCGCCGTCACCGGACGGCGCCTGACCCGGGCCGAGTTGGAGGCCCGCCGCGCCCTGGGCGAACACGCGGCCGAGGCCGGACACGGACTGCGCGCCCTGGTCAACGCCCATCTCGCCGCGACCCGTACCGCCTGGCCGGAGGCTCCCGGCGCCGCCGACTGCACGCTCGCCGCGGTGCAGCAGGTCGTCGACGCCTTCACCGAGGGCTACGAACGCGCCCAGCGGCTCGCCGTACGGCAGGAGGAGGCGGCGCGACGGGAGTTCATCGACGATCTGCTCTACGGCCGCAGCGACCTGGGCCGGCTCGCCGAACGCGCCGAGCGCTTCGGTCTGCGGCTGTCCCACACGCACGCCGTGGCCGTCGTCCAGGGCCCGACGCTCTACGACGAGAGCGCGCCGGTGCCGCGTCAGGTGGAGCGCGCGATGATCAGCCGTTTCGGTGACCGCAACATCCTGCTCACCACGAAGGCCGGCCGGATGCTGTGCGTCGCGCCCGGCGACCAGGACGACGTTCTCACCCACTTCGCCAAGCAGTCGTACGCGGCGGCGGAGGGCGCCCGGGTGGCGATCGGCCGGCCGCAGCCGGGCGCGGGCGGGATCGTCCAGTCGTACGAGGAGGCCCTGAACACCCTCGAACTGGCCGAGCGGCTCACCCTGGAGGGCCCGCTGCTGCGCGCCGCCGACCTGCTGGTCTACCCGGTGCTCACCCGTGACCGGCAGGCGATGGCCGACCTGGTCCTCGACGCGCTGGGCCCGCTCACCAAGGCGCGAGGCGGCCCGCGCCCCCTGCTGGACACACTTTCGACCTACTTCGACTGCGGCTGCGTGGCCGCGGAGGCCGCCCGCCGGCTCTCACTGAGCGTGCGCGCACTGACGTACCGCCTGGAACGCATCCACCAGCTGACCGGCGCGGACCCGGCGGACCCCGGCCAGCGCTACATGCTCCAGACGGCGGTGATCGGGGCACGCCTGCTGGACTGGCCCGACAAGGAGCTGTGAGACGGGGCGCGGGCCCCTGTGTGCGGGCGCAGAAAAAAGCGACCCCGCGCCCGGATGATGCGTCGGCGGCGTGGTCGCTTGGGTGATGCGGAGGTGTGCGGGGGCGGAGGCGTCAGCCCAGGGTGGTGCCGATGTACGAGGTCGATTCGGGGCCGGAGTCGGACTCGGCGGAGGGTGCGGCGGGCGCGGGGGTGGCCGGCGCGGGCGGCGTCTCGTGGCAGGTGAAGCCGAGGCGGGTCAGGGCCCGGGTCACCTCGAAGGCGGTGAAGTCACGGCGGTCCTGCTTGGTGATCACCTCGCCGACCTGCTTGACCGGGTACAGCTTGCGGCTGATGACGGCGCAGGGGCCGCTGACGGGCTGCTCCGGGCGGATGCCCTTGAGCATCTCCTCCACCTCGCTCTTCGTCAGATCGAAGGGGTAACGGGCGATCACGCAGCGCATGGTGCCTCACCAAGGGGTTCGAGCGGGAGGAGAGGGGAGGATTTCTCCTCGGGGAAAACGGGGAAGCCGGAGAACGGCCGAAGAACAGCGGGTGGCCGAAGAACGGCAGGTGGAACGGCGGGTAAATGAGCAGATACGAAAAGGGACCCGCACCCAAGGTGCGGGCCCCTGTTTCGCAGCTTCGCGTGCTTAGGCGGGAACGATGTTCTCCGCCTGCGGGCCCTTCTGGCCCTGCGTGATGTCGAAGGTCACCTTCTGACCTTCCTGCAGCTCGCGGAAGCCCTGGGTGGCGATGTTCGAGTAGTGGGCGAAGACGTCAGCGCCGCCGCCGTCCTGCTCGATGAAGCCGAAGCCCTTTTCCGCGTTGAACCACTTCACGGTACCGGTGGCCATGTCTTAACTCCTAGGCAGTGCACGAGATCCGCACTTTACGAATCTCCTCCATCGCCGTGATGATCACCTGCCCGGAGAACCGGTTCAAAATTGGCAACCACAACTGCAACTGAAGTCAGCCTAGCACGGAACCCATTTCCGCGGCGGCGGAATTGGGTGAGAAAAGCGCCGCCCGAAACGGTGAATTTCTGTTTCGTCGACATCAGATTTTCTAGCGATGGGACGACCTGCGCAGCTCCTCGTTCACGCGCAGCACCTCGTCCAGCCGGTCCTCCAGGCTGATGATGCGGCAGGCGGCCTCGATGGGCGTCCCCTGGTCGACCAGCTCGCGGGCGCGGGAGGCCGTACGGAGCTGATGGCGCGAGTAGCGACGGTGACCGCCGTCCGACCGCGTCGGCGTGATCAGCCCGGCCTCACCCAGCGACCGGAGGAAACCGGGGGTGGAGGCGATCAGCTCGGCGGCCCGGCCCATGGTGTAGGCAGGGTAGTCGTCGTCGTCGAGCCGGTCGGCCGCGGGCTGCTGGCTTTCTGCGGGCATGTACACCTTTCCTGCGGACCACCGGAGAGGGACGGCCCGCCTCCGGGGAGCGTGTTCCCCCCTACGGGAACTCTAGTCGCACCCGGGGAATCTCTGTCGCGGCGAGCACAGATGTCCTGACGCCCGTAGACGCCGGTTGACGCGCTCAGCGGCCGAGGAGCAGCACCCGGCAGGCCCCGGCGGGCGGCCGCGGATCGCGCGCTTCCGCTACGACGTCCCGCCAGCCCCAGGCCCGGTACGCGGCCAGCGTCTCGGTGTCGGTGGCGGGCAGCAGGGCGACGCCGAGGGCCGGCGCGTGATCGGCGAGAAGCCTGCGCTGCAGGCGCCGGGCGAGGTTCCAGTCCCGGTCCTGGTAGTGGGTACGCACCCGGGCCGGGACGACGATCCCGGAGACCGCGAAGAGCCCACCGGTGACCGCGAGACCGCGCACGGTCCGGGGAAGGCGGGTGTCGCACCCCTGCCACCACGGATCGGCGCCGCGCACGGGGAAGCCGTAGGCGAAGGCCGTCAGGGTGGTGTTCTCGGCGATCAGCAGGGTGAAACCGGGGCGCCGGACATCGCCCGCGAGCCGGCGCAGGAAGTCGGCGCGCGAGCGGGTCCCGGCGCGGGTGCCGCCGCCGGAGGTCTCCTCGTACAGATCGCCCAGGTCGTCGAACCGGTCCTCGACCTGGCGTCGGCTGAGCGGGCGGAGACGGTCCCCCTGCCGGGGGGAGGGGCCGCGCTCCCTGCCGGGCGACCATGGCTTCTCCCCCTTGACCGCGTCGGCACGGCCGTGTGCGTCCGCACCGCCGTGCCTGACGAGGTCCGCGGTCATCGGCCGACCGGGCACATTCACGGTCATGGGGCGAGCCCTGCCCCGGGTGCGGACACGTCCGCCCCGGCGTCGTCCTTCGCCGAGGACGGCACCGGCGCGATCCGGTACACGAGAAATCCTCGGTCCCTTCACGGTACGCCCGCGAGGTGCGGCACGGCCTGGGCCGCGGGTCCGGCAGCCCTGCGTCCTACGGCCCCTGCCGCGCGCGCTACCGCGTCACTGGTTCCAGCTCTCGTCGTACGGGTCCTTCGGGGTCGGGACCGGCTTGGCCCGGGTGACCTGGAAGTAGGGGATGGGGCGGTTGTTGACGGGGTCCTTGGTCTGCTTGGCGGAGTAGGTGCCGGTGACCAGTAGCCAGGTGTCGGGCTGCAGGACCGGCGGGATCTTGCCGGTCAGGGCGATCTTCACCGGCTGGGCGTCTGCGGCGCAGCAGTTGAGGGCCATGCGGACGAGGTAGGGGGCGCCGGACTTGTCGAGGGCCACGAAGCCGGTGACCTTGAGCTGACGGTCGCCGAGGGAGTGCCCGTGGTCGTAGACCGCGCGGGTCGCGTAGTCGACCAGGCCGAGGGTGAGCGGGTTGTCGGCGGGGAGCTTGGAGAGGCCGTAGGGCTGCTGGATGGCCGTGCCGGTGCGGACCGCGCTGTAGGAGCCGAGGGCGGGCGGGGCGACCAGGATGAGGGCGAAGAGGGGGAGCAACAGGAGCCAGGAGATGCGGGGTTCGCGGTGCACATGGCCATGACCGGGCTCGGGCTCGTGGCTGTCGTCCGTCACCGGAATGTCCGCGTGCGCCTTCTCCGCCCGTGCCCGGCGCCACTCGTACCAGGCCGTCGCCAGTGCCGCCACGATGAGTACCGCGCCGGAGAGCAGCAGCAGCGGCTGGAGGCCGGCCTTGACGTAGCGGAGGTAGAGGTTGGTGAGGCCCGCGTGCAGCAGGGCCGTGCCGATCAGGAACAGGACCGCCGCCTGTGCCTGCCGGCTCACAGGAGCACCGCCGAGGTGACGACCGCGCCCGCGATGGCGAGGACGAAGGTGGCGGGCGCGAAGCGCAGGGCGAAGCCGCGCCCGAACGTGCCCGCCTGCATGGCGAAGAGTTTCAGGTCGATCATCGGGCCCACCACCAGGAACGCGAGTTTTGCCGTGAGCGAGAACTGGGTGAGCGAGGCGGCCACGAACGCGTCCGCCTCCGAGCAGATCGACAGCAGTACGGCCAGGATCGAGAGGGCGAGGATCGCCACCACCGGGTTGTCGGCCGCCGTACGCAGCCAACTCGCGGGCGCCACCGCCTTGAGCGTCGCCGCGGACATCGCGCCGAGCACCAGGAACCCGCCCGCCTGCATCACGTCGTGCCGCACCGAGCCCCAGAACGCGGCCCCCTTGGTCTCTCCCGCGTGCGGCTCGTGGGCGGGCAGCTTCAGCCAGTCGGTGCGGCCGAGCCGCGTCCACAGCCAGCCCATCAGACAGGCCACGAGCAGGCTGCCCGCGAACCGGGCGAGGACCATCTCCGGGTTGCGCGGAAACGCCACCGCCGTCGCGGTCAGCACGATCGGGTTGATCGCCGGGGCGGAGAGCAGGAACGCGATCGCCGCCGCCGGAGTGACGCCCCGGCGCACCAGCGCCCCGGCCACCGGCACGGACGCGCACTCGCAGCCCGGCAGGATCGCGCCCGCCATCCCGGCCACCGGTACGGCCAGCACGGGGTTGTCGGGCAGGGCGCGGGTGAACCACGTGGCCGGCACGAACACCGCGATGGCCGCCGACAGCAGCACGCCCAGCACCAGGAAGGGCAGCGCCTGCACCACCACGGCCACGAACACCGTCATCCAGCTCTGCATCACGGGCGCGGACAGGGCCGTACGGATCGGTCCCTGCGCCAGCACCACCAGAAGCAGCACCATGGTCAGCACGAGCGGCGAGTTGAGCTGCCAGCCGTCCTTGGAGGCCTTGCCGTCCTTCGAGGGCTCGGACGCGGGCGGCTGTTGGGGCGTTTCCGCGGTCGGCGGAGTCTCCGTGGTCGGCGCGGCTGGTTCGGTGGTGATGGCCACGGGTGTGCTACCTCCGGCAAGTGCGGGGTTTCGCGAGTTTTGCTCCCTGTCTCTGCATACGGCAGTCGGGGCGCGGGTGTTCAGCGGAATACTGGAACCACCCGCCTCCTTGGGGCAGTCTTTCCCCTCGTGGCGAGCAGCGTTCCTCATCAGACCCCGCCGGGCACCGCCCGGGCACACATGGTGGTGTGCGGCGACGACGCGCTCGCGCACCGGCTCGCGGCCGAACTGCGCACGGTCTACGGCGAACAGATCACCCTCGTCGTGCCGCTCTCCGAGGCCACCTCCCGGCCGCCGGTCGTGGGGCGTGCACGTGCGGCCTCGGTGGCGCTGCGCGACCGGGTCAACGCGGCGGTGGCCAGGGCGAACGGCAACGGCGTACCGACCGCCCCCGAAACCCCGCGCGGGGAGCGGGTGCTGGAGGTCCCCGAGCTGACCGAGGCGGTGTTCGCGGAGGCGGGCGTGGAGCGGGCGACCGCGCTGGCGCTCGTGCACGACGACGACGAGACCAACATCCGCGCCGCCCTCACCGCCCGCCGCCTCAACCCCCGTATCCGGCTCGTGCTCCGCCTCTACAACCGGCGCCTTGGCCAGCACATCGAGGAACTCCTCGACCAGGCGGCCGCGTTGGCGACCGGCGACGGTTCGACGTTCGGGGCCGGCCTCGGGCTCGACGCCTCCACCACCGTCCTCTCCGACGCCGACACCGCAGCGCCCGCGCTCGCCGCCACCGCCCTCGCCGGCACCAGCAAGGTCGTCCAGACCGACGGGCTGCTGCTGCGCGCGGTGGAACGGCCGCCGCCCGCACCCGGGGAGGTCGCCGACCCGGGGCTGGCCACCCTCGCCCTGCTCTCGGCCACCAGCAGCGACCCAGCCGGCGCGGACGGCTCCGAGGGCATGGGCGAACAGGGACCGCGCCTGCTGCCCGACGCGGCGGCCGTCGCCTCGGCCACCGGGCGCGGGACCGTTGTCCTTGAACAAGTGTCGTACGCCGGGCCGCAGTTGCCGGGCGGACGCGGGGGCGGTGTCGTACCGGCCTTCTCCTCCCTCTTCTCGCGGCGGCTGCGCTGGTCGCTGGCGGGCATGGTGGCGTGCGTGATCGCGCTCGCCCTGTCGCTGTGGCTGGTGACCGGTATCCATCCCGTGCGGGCCTTCTATCTGACGTTGCTCGATCTCTTCGCAATCGACGACCCCGCGATCGGGGCGCCGCTGGGCCGGCAGATCCTTCAACTCCTCTCCGGACTCGTCGGGTTGCTGATGCTGCCGGTGCTGCTGGCCGCGGTTCTTGAGGCCCTCGGCACGTTCCGTACGGCGTCCGCGCTGCGCAAGCCGCCGCGCGGGCTCGGCGGGCATGTGGTGCTGCTCGGGCTCGGCAAGATCGGCACCCGGGTGCTGACCCGGCTGCGCGAACTCAACATCCCCGTGGTGTGCGTCGAGGCCGACCCCGAGGCGCGCGGTCTCGCGGTCGCGCGCAGGCTGCGGGTGCCGGTGATCCTCGGGGACGTCACCCAGGAAGGCGTCCTGGAGTCCGCCAAGATCCACCGCGCGCACGCCCTGCTCGCGGTCACCAGCTCCGACACCACCAACCTCGAAGCCGTGCTCTACGCCCGCTCCGTACGGTCCGATCTGCGCGTCGTGCTCCGGCTCTACGACGACGACTTCGCGACCGCCGTGTACCGCACCCTGCGCGCCGCCCACCCCGGCGCCCTCACCCGGAGCCGGAGCGTCTCGCATCTGGCCGCGCCCGCGTTCGCCGGTGCGATGATGGGGCGGCAGATCCTGGGCGCGATCCCCGTCGAGCGGCGGGTGCTGCTGTTCGCGGCGATGACCGTGGGCGGGCATCCCCAGCTGGAGGGAAAGACGGTCGCCGAGGCGTTCCGGGCCGGGTCGTGGCGGGTGCTGGCGCTGGACACGGCGAACCGGGACGCGTCGGAGGACGTACGGCGGTCGGGGCTGGTGTGGGACCTGCCCGACACGTATGTCCTGCGGGGCTCGGACCGGGTGGTGCTGGCCGCGACCCGGCGGGGGCTGGCGGAACTGCTGGGGCGCAGGCCGCGGGAGCGGGCCGGAACCTGATCAGGTGCCCTGCGCCGGGGTCGGCCGGGGTGGGACCGCAACCCGGTGCTGCGGGGTGCCGTCCGCGCCCACCCGTGCCGTCCCGGCGGCACGACTGCCCGCGGCTAGCCGGACACCGCAGCCACTCCCCCCAAGTGCCTTGCCGCGAAGTCCAGTTCCAGTCTCACCTGCTTGATCCGTTCGTCCACCACCAGTGACCCGTGGCCCGCGTCGTACCGGTACACCTCGTGGACGGCGCCTCGCTTCTCCAGTCGTTCGACGTAGTTGTCGATCTGCTGGATCGGGCAGCGCGGGTCGTTGACGCCGGCCGAGATGTAGACGGGGGCCGTGACCTTGTCGACGTAGGTCAGCGGGGAGGACGCCTCGAAGCGGTCGGGGACCTCTTCGGGGGTGCCGCCGAGCAGGGTGCGGTCCATGGCCTTCAGGGCTTCCATCTCGTCGTGGTACGCCGTGACGTAGTCGGCGACCGGGACGGCCGCGATGCCCAGGGTCCACGCGTCGGGCTGGGTGCCGATGCCGAGGAGGGTGAGGTAGCCGCCCCAGGAGCCGCCGGTGAGGATCAGCTTGGCGGGGTCGGCGAGGCCGGAGGTGATCGCCCACTCCCGGACCGCCGCGATGTCCTCCAGCTCGATCAGGCCGACCCGGTACTTCAGCGCGTCCGTCCAGGCCCGCCCGTACCCGGTGGAGCCGCGGTAGTTGACCCGTACGACCGCGTACCCGTGGTCGACCCAGGCCGCCGGGCCCGCCGCGAAGGAGTCGCTGTCGTGCCAGGTCGGGCCGCCGTGGATGTCGAAGACCGTGGGGAGGGGGCCCGTGGTGCCTACCGGCTTCTGGACCAACGCGTGGATACGACCGCCTGGGCCCTCCACCCACACGTCCTCCACCGGGACCGAGCCCGGTGACTTCAGGCCGGGCGGGTCCAGGACCACCTCGCCCGTCGTCGAGCGCACGGCGGACGGCTCGGCGGCCGACGACCACAGGTATTCGACGCTGCCGTCGGGGCGGGCCGTCGCACCCGAGACGGAGCCGGGCGGGGTCGGCACCTTCTCCAGGGCGCCCGAGGCGAGGTCGTAGCGGAACACCTCGCTGCGGGCCTCGAAGCTGTGCGCGACGAGGAGGGCCGAGCCGTCGGGGTACCACTCGGCGCTCACGTCACCCGGCAGATCGAGGGCCAGGTCGGTCTCGCCGCCCTTCACCACGTCCCACACCAGGGGCTCCCAACGGCCGCGCCGCTGATGGCCGATGAGGAGCCGGGTGTCGCCCTCCACGGGTGCGAAGCCGAGCACCTCAAGGCCCAGTTCCTCGGTGCCGCCCTTGGTGTCGTCCAGGTCGGCGACCGCCGTGCCGTCCGGGCGCAGGACGCGCAGCGCCGAGTGCATCGCGTCGCCGTGCTCGGTGTGCTCGATCGCAATCAGCGAGCCGTCGTGCGAGAGGTCGCCGACGCCCGCGGACTCGCGGTGGCGGTAGAGCAGGGTGGTCTCGTCGCCCGTGCGGGCGAGGTGGATCGTCGTACCGTCCTCGTCCGTGGAGCGGCCGACGACGGCGGTCCTGCCGTCCCGCGCGAGGGCGAGCCCGGCCGGGTAGGACGGTTCGAGACCCGGCACGGCCGGTTCGTCGGGGCCGCCCTTGAAGGGCTGGCGGCGCCAGACGCCGAACTCGTCGCCGTCCTTGTCGTCGAACCACCAGATCCACTCCCCGTCCGGGGAGAGCACACCGTCCGTCGTGCCGTTCGGCCGGTCCGTGACCTGGCGTTGCTCGCCCGTCGCCCGGTCCCAGGCGTACAGCTCATACGTCCCTGTCGCGTTCGACACGAACAGGGAACGGTCGGGTGCGTCCTCCGCCCAGTCGGGCAGGGACACTCGGGGCGCCCTGAAGCGCTTCTCCCAGTCCGGTGTGTACGCGGACCCGTTGCTCTCAGTCATGGCCCCATACTGCCCGCCCTCACAGACATTGCACTGACTGGATCCTCAGCCTGTGGATAACTTCGACCAAGACCCGGTCGGAGCATTGCCAACGACGGGTGAACCTTCGGGCCGACCCCCGGGCCGAGGCCCCAGCGGCAGCCCCGTACCGTGGAAGGCGTGTACCGGTTTCTGCTGACATCGCGCTGGTGGGGCATCAACGTCTTCGTACTGCTCGCCATCCCCTTCTGCATCTTCATGGGGTCGTGGCAGCTGAGCCGGTTCCAGGCGCGCGTGGACAGCAGCCACCAGGCCACCAGGCAGGTCGAGACGGACCGCGCCGAGTCCGCCCGCCCGCTCGCCGAACTGCTGCCGGTCGACCAGGCCACTTCGGGCCGGCAGACCACCGCGACCGGCCGGTACGGCAAGCAACTCCTCGTCCCCGACCGCCAGTTGGACGGGAAGAACGGCTTCTACGTCCTCACCCTGCTGCGCACCGACGACGGCAAGGCGCTGCCCGTGGTCCGCGGCTGGCTGCCCGGCACGCCCGACGCGGCGAAGGCACCGGCCGCGCCGACCGGCGAGGTCACCGTCTCCGGCTCACTCCAGGCCTCCGAGACGCCCGGCGACAACGGCGTCAGCGCCCAGGGCGGGCTGCCGTCCGGCCAGACCGCGGCGATCAGCGCGGCCTCGCTGGTGAACCTGGTGCCCTACCCCGTGTACGACGCGTGGATCACGCTCGACAAGGCCGACTCCGGGATGACGGCCGTACCGGCGACCGCGCCCGCGAACACCGGCCTCGACCTGAAGGCGTTCCAGAACCTGGGTTACACCGGCGAGTGGTTCGTCTTCGCGGGCTTCGTCGTCTTCATGTGGTTCCGGCTGCTGCGCCGCGAGGTGGAGTTCGCGCGGGACGCGGAACTCGGACTGCTGCCCGAGGACGAGAGCGAGCAGGCGGCCGGCGTCACCGTCTGACGCCGCCGGGTCCCCCGTGGACCGGCAACTGGAACCTCGCAACCGACGGCCGTCCTACGACGCCGGCAGCACGCCCGTCCGGTAGATCGTCCCCGCGCACGCGTTCGGTACGACGACCGAGGTCGTCGGTGAGCCCGCCTGCGCCGTGTGGGAGACCTGGACGCTGCCGTCGAGCGTGCCGTCCTCGGGGAGCAGCTGGGCGGACGTGCCGGTGTCACCGGCCGTGGAGCCGCTGCTCGTGCTGGTGTCCTCCGAGGGCGAGGGGCTGGCCGTGGTGCCGCCGGTGGTGGTGCCGCCACTGTTGCCGCCACTGCTGGTGGGGCAGGTCTCCGAGGGCACCCAGGCGAACTTGACCTGGTAGGCGGAGCCGGGCAGCAGCACCAGTTCGGCGGGCTCCGTCGACGGATCGGGCAGGCCGGCCGCCACGTCCCCCGCCGCGTGCCGCGTCACAAGGATCTTGGTGCTGTCCGCGGCCCCCAGCGCGGAGAATCCCACGGTGCCGGCGCCGCCGACGGTACAGCTGGTGCCGGAGGTGTTGGTGACGGTGAACGTGCCGTAGACAATGCCCCCCGTGTCGGCGGCGGCCACGGACGAGGTGGCCGAGCCGAGCTGGTCGGCGGCGCAGATGGGCGCGGCCGTCCCGGTGCTGGACGTGGGGTTGGCGCTCACGGTGCCGGCGCCCGGGCTCTTGCTCCCGCCCTCGTTCTTGTGGCCGCCCGGATTCTGTCCCGACGCCTGCCCGGAGGAGCCGCCGGAGGTGCTGGAACCTCCGTCCGGGTTCTTGCCCTGGCTGGTGCCGCCCTGGGCCTGTGAGCTGTTGCCCGCCATGGACGGGTCGACGGAACCTGTCGAGTTCGAGACGTGCACGAGGGCCGGGATGGCGGTGCCGAAGAAGAGGGCGGCGGCGGCCATGCCGACGACGGCCTGGCGCTTGCGGGCCCGGCGGGCGGGCACCGCCTTGCGCAGGTGCTCCAGCGTGCCGTCGCGCGGCTCGACCTCCTGGACCGCCTGGTGCAGCAGCCGGCGCAGCGCCAGCTCGTCCTGGGCGAATCCTTCGGTGTCGTGGTCGCCGAGTCCGCCGAGTCCGTCGAGTTGCGCGGCGAGCCCGGCGAGCCCCCCGAGTCCTTCCGGGTCGCGCCCCTGAACGGTCTCGGGGTTCTCAGCGCCCTCGGTGCCGTCCGGGTTCTCGGGGTTCTCCCCTCCGGAGGCTCCTCCGGAGTTCCCGTCGAGGCTCGGCCCGGTGGGGCTCTGTTCGTCGGGGCCGTGGTTCACAATTCCGTTCCCAGCGTGCGATTCGTTCGGTTCTTCCCTGCGCGCCCAGGTCGGACCGCGCCGGACTTCCGGCTCGCGCCGCGCGCGTGAGCCGTTTCCGTCGACGTTGTCGCTCATGCCGTGGCCTCCATCGCGATCCGGAGGGCGGCGATGCCGCGCGAGCCGTACGCCTTCACCGAACCCAGCGAGATGCCGAGCGACTCGGCGACCTGCGCCTCGGTCATGTCCGCGAAGTAGCGCAGGACCAGGACCTCGCGCTGGCGGCGCTGCAGGCCCTTCATCGCCTTGATGAGGGAGTCGCGCTCCAACTGGTCGTAGGCGCCCTCCTCCGCGCTGGCCATGTCGGGCATCGGCTTCGAGAGGAGCTTGAGGCCGAGGATGCGGCGGCGCAGGGCCGAGCGGGAGAGGTTGACGACGGTCTGGCGCAGATACGCCAGGGTCTTCTCGGGGTCACGGACACGTTTGCGCGCCGAGTGGACCCGGATGAACGCCTCCTGGACGACGTCCTCGCAGGAGGCGGTGTCGTCGAGGAGGAGCGCGGCCAGGCCGAGCAGCGAGCGGTAGTGCGCCCGATAGGTCTCGGTGAGGTGGTCGACGGTCGTTCCGGCCGCGACGGTGTCGTCGACACCGTCGCGCTGGTTCGGGATGCGGGCGGGCCGCGCTGCGGGCATCGGCGCGATCACCGGCATGCCGCCGGGCGCACGGGAGCCACGCGGAGGCCGTAGGGCCGTGCCGCGTGCCGCGGTGAAGTCGAGTACCTGAGCCACGCAAGTTGGACGCGCTTCCCCCCTTGGGGGTTGTACGCGTCGACCGTCCCATTTATGTCAGACGAAACAAACAGTCCACCCACCCGTCTGGTGTCAGGCAGCACAACCGACAGTGCGTCGAACACCCTCATGCCTACCCGCTCTTCCCCTGTGTCACGAATGTCGGGGGCGTCCCCACGCCCCTCATCGCATCCCCGCGCCCGCTGAAGGGCGTCCGCAAAGACGCTCCCCGCTCGCCGCGCGGTTGCGGGAAGCGGGGAGTGAAATCTTCGGATGCGGAGGTGGCTGGATTCAAGTGGTCCCAACCATTAATCCGGCCACATCGCGCACAGTGATCCTACAAACCCGCGCGCCACTGGCCAGCGGATTTACGGCCGGGCGGAGCGGGTGGGTCCGGTTCTCACCCGAGGTCGCGCGCCACCAGCTCGGCGATCTGTGCCGTATTGAGGGCCGCTCCCTTGCGCAAATTGTCCCCGCAGACGAACAGTTCGAGCGCCGTCGGGTCGTCCAGCGCCCGCCGCAGCCGCCCCACCCAGGTCGGGTCGGTGCCCACCACGTCGGCGGGGGTGGGGAACTCCCCGGCGGCCGGATTGTCGAAGAGGACGACACCCGGGGCCGTAGCGAGGATCTCGCGTGCCCCGTCGACGGTGACCTCGCCCTGGAAGCGGGCGTGGACGGTGAGGGAGTGCGTGGTGACCACCGGGACGCGCACACACGTCACCGCGACCGGCAGCGTCGGCTGGCCGAGGATCTTGCGGGTCTCGTCCCGCACCTTCATCTCCTCCGAGGACCAGCCGTCCTCACGCAAGGACCCGGCCCACGGTACGACGTTCAGCGCGACCGGCTCCGGGAAGGGCCCGGTGTTGTCCCCGACGGCCCGCCGTACGTCTCCGGGCTTGGTGCCCAGTTCGGTGTTGGCGACGAGGGCGAGCTGCTGGCGCAGGGTGTCCACGCCGGCCCGGCCGGCCCCGCTCACCGCCTGGTACGACGACACCACCAGCTCGCGCAGCCCGAACTCGGCGTGCAGCGCGCCCACGGCGACGATCATCGACAGGGTCGTGCAGTTCGGGTTGGCGATGATCCCGCGCGGGCGCCACCGCACCTTGTGCGGGTTGACCTCGGGGACCACCAGGGGCACCTCGGGGTCCATCCGGAAGGCGCCCGAGTTGTCGACGACGACCACGCCCTTAGCGGCGGCGACCGGCGCCCACTGGGCGGAGACCTCGTCGGGGACGTCGAACATCGCGACGTCGACCCCGTCGAAGGCCTCCTCCGTCAGGGCCACCACCTCGACCTGCTCCCCGCGCACGGCCAGCTTGCGGCCGGCCGAGCGCGGAGAGGCGATCAGGCGGATCTCGCCCCAGATGTCCGCATGCTGGGACAGGATCTGGAGCATGACCGTGCCGACGGCCCCGGTCGCTCCGACAACGGCGAGCGTCGGACGCACGGTCGCTCCGGTGGTGGCCATCAGCGGCCGGTGCCTCCGTAGACGACGGCTTCGTCGCTGTCGGAGTCGAGGCCGAACGCCGTGTGCACGGCGCGGACGGCCTCGTTGACGTCGTCGGCGCGGGTGACGACCGAGATACGGATCTCGGAGGTCGAGATCAGCTCGATGTTGACGCCCGCGTCGGACAGGGCGGTGAAGAAGTCGGCGGTGACGCCCGGGTTCGTCTTCATCCCGGCGCCCACCAGCGAGATCTTCCCGATCTGGTCGTCGTAGCGCAGCGACTCGAAGCCGATGCCGCCCTTGTTCTTCTCCAGGGCGTCGATGGCCTTGCGGCCCTCCGCCTTGGGGAGGGTGAAGGAGATGTCGGTGAGGCCCGTGGAGGCCGCCGACACGTTCTGCACGATCATGTCGATGTTGACCTGGGCGTCGGAGATCGTCCGGAAGATCACCGCGGCCTCGCCCGGCTTGTCGGGCACGCCGACGACCGTGATCTTGGCCTCGGAGGTGTCGTGCGCGACACCGGAGATGATGGCCTGCTCCACCTGCTGGTCCCCAATCGGCTCACTGCTGACCCAGGTGCCCTGAAGTCCGCTGAAGCTGGACCGCACATGGATCGGGATGTTGTATCGGCGGGCGTACTCCACACAGCGGTGGAGCAGCACCTTGGAGCCGGAGGCGGCGAGCTCCAGCATGTCCTCGAAGACGATCCAGTCGATCTTCTTCGCCTTCGGCACCACGCGCGGGTCGGCGGTGAACACGCCGTCGACGTCGGTGTAGATCTCGCACACCTCGGCGTCGAGGGCGGCGGCCAGCGCCACGGCGGTGGTGTCACTGCCACCGCGCCCCAGCGTGGTGATGTCCTTCTTGTCCTGGCTCACACCCTGGAACCCGGCGACGATGGCGATGTTGCCCTCGTCCAACGCCGTACGGATCCGACCGGGCGTGACGTCGATGATCCGGGCTTTGTTGTGGACCGAGTCGGTGATGACGCCTGCCTGGCTGCCGGTGAACGACTGGGCTTCGTGCCCCAGGTTTTTGATCGCCATGGCCAGCAGTGCCATGGAGATCCGCTCTCCGGCGGTCAGCAGCATGTCGAACTCACGTCCGGCGGGCATCGGAGATACCTGCTCGGCGAGATCGATCAGCTCGTCCGTCGTGTCGCCCATCGCGGAAACGACGACGACCACTTGGTGGCCGTTCTTCTTCGCTTCCACGATTCGCTTGGCGACGCGCTTGATGCCCTCGGCATCGGCTACGGAGGAGCCTCCGTACTTCTGCACGACAAGGCCCACGTGCGCTCCTCGCTCAGTCCTGGTGTGTCGGCTCAGTTTAACGAGCGCCCGAAATTCCCCTCCCAGGTATCGCATGGTGAGATTCGGACGCCCAGGTCAGCGCATGCCCACTCAGGAGGTGCGGGAAAAGTGCCGAGCGTCACAGGTGACGCCTGTGAATTAAGTTTCAAGCACTAAGGTGCGCGATGTGCGCGTACTTCTGGTGGAAGACGATGAACCCGTGGCCGAGTCGCTACGGCGCGGACTGCTGCGCTACGGCTTCGAGGTCGACTGGGTCACCACGGGCGGGGCGGCGCTGAGCCACCAGGACCCCTACGACGTCGTCCTCCTCGACCTGGGCCTGCCCGACACCGACGGCCTCGACGTGTGCAAGGCCCTGCGCGCCCGCGGCGACATCCCGATCATCGTGATCAGCGCGCGCAGCGACGAGACGGACCGGGTGGTCGGCCTGGAACTCGGCGCCGACGACTACGTCTCGAAACCCTTCGGTGTCCGCGAGGTCATCGCCCGCATAAGGGCGGTGATGCGCCGCGCACAGCCCAAGGCGGCCTCGGAGGCCGCGGGCCCCGACGCCTACGGCACCCGCCTCACCATCGACCGCAAGGCCGCCCGCGTCCGCCTCGACGGCGAGGAGGTCCCGCTCGCGCCCAAGGAGTACGACCTGCTGTCGTTCCTCACCGAGGAGCCCGGGGCGCTGATGTCGCGCGAGCAGATCATGGAAGCGGTCTGGGACGCGAACTGGTTCGGTCCGACGAAGACGCTCGACGTCCATGTGGCCGCGCTGCGGCGGAAGTTGACGGGCGCGATCACGATCGAGGCGGTACGGGGGGTCGGTTTCCGCCTGGAGATCACAGACGGCGCGTCTCCCTCATGATCCGGCAGCTCATCGTCAGCTACGTCCTGCTCGTGGCCGTGGCGCTGACGGCGTTCACCGTGCCGGTCGCCTTCACGCTGACCGCCCAACTCCGGGGCGACACCGAGCAGTCGGTGCGGCGCGAGGCGAAGACGATGGCGTTGCTGCTGAGCGGCGACGCCGCCTCGCGCGCGGCCCTGGACCGCATGGTGGTGGCGTACGCGCAGGAGACCCCCGGCACGGCCGAGGTACTGCCCGCGTCACGCGCCAAGACCGCGACGCACTGGGGCGACGGAAAGCTGGAGGTGACGGCACCGGCGCAGCGCGACGGCCGGACGGTCGGCGCCGTCCGCATCACGTACCCGACCTCCGACCTGACCAGGCGGCTCTGGCAGATCTGGGGTTTCCGGGCGATCCTCGCTCTCGCGGTCCTGGCGGTGGCGGCCGGCTTGGGTGCGCTCGTCGCCCGCCGCCTCACCCGCCCTCTACGCCAACTCAACGACATGGCGAGCAAGTTCAGCGACGGCGACCTGACGGCCCGCTCCCCCGTGACGGGCCCGCACGAGACACAGACACTCGCCCGCACCCTGAACCAGGGCGCCGAACGCCTCGACACCCTCATCGCCTCGCAGCGCATCTTCGTGGCCGACGCCTCGCACCAACTCCGCACCCCGCTCACGGCGTTGAGACTCTCGTTGGACAACATCGCGGACGGCGTGGACGACGAGTTCGTGCGCGAGGACGTGGACCAGGCGACCGCCGAGGTGGTCCGGATGAGCCGTCTCGTCAACGGCCTGCTGGTGCTGGCGCGGGCCGAGGCGAAGGTGACGGCGGCGGAACCGCTGCCGCTGCGGGAGATCGTGGCCGAACGCCTCTCGGTGTGGAGACCGGCCGCCGACGAGCGCGGGGTCCACATCGCGCTCAGGGGGGAAGTCGCCGACGGCCGGCCGCTGGTGCTGGCCAGTCCCGGTCATCTCGAACAGGTCCTGGACAACGTGCTCTCCAACGCCCTGGAGGTGTCACCGGACGGCGCGACGATCACCGTACGGGCCCAGTCCCGGGGCGACGAAGTCGAGTTGACGGTGGTGGACGAGGGCCCCGGCATGTCCGACGCGGACAAGTCCCGCGCCTTCGACCGCTTCTGGCGCGGTCAGGGCCTCACCGGGCGCTCCGGTTCGGGCCTGGGCCTGGCCGTCGTACGCCAGTTGGTGACGGACGACGGCGGCACGGTGACCCTGCGGGACGCGCCGGGGAACGGCCTGTCGGTGGTCATCACCCTTCGGGCATCACCGAGGAGTGGTGGTTGACGATCAGCCACTTGCCGCCGCGCTTCTCGTACTCGTAGGTGTAACGGGCCTCGACGACACGCTTGGCGCCGGTGTCCGGGTCGGTGAGCGTGAACTCGTAAATCCCGGTGTCTATCGCGGAGTTGCTGTCCAGCACATTGACGATCGTTTCGATCTTCTTCCCGACCGGCTTGTTCGGCAGGAAGTGCTCGAAGTAGTCGACGATCTCGGGGCGGTCGGTGCGGATCTCGTTGGACACGGTCGGCAGGAGCACGGCGTCCGACGCGTACCGGTTGGCGACCTTCTTCGGGTCACCGGTCTGCAGCGCGGCGTTCCAGCCGTCGAAGAGGGCGGCTATCTGCTTCTTGGAGGGCTTGGCGTCGTGCTGGGGACCGGCGGTCGCGGCGACGGTGCCGAGGGTGCCGAGGGCCAGGGCGGTGGTGACGGTGACGACGGCTGCACGCTTGCTGATGGACCGGCGGGTCATCTCAACTCCAGTTGTACTGGTGCCTTTTGGGATGACTCCAGACTGGCTTTCGGTCGGTTAGCGCCCGTGCAGCGGACGTACAGGGCTCGGCCAGGACCGACCCAATTAACGCGCCGTGGCCGCCTGACCACGGTCCCGGACCAGACTGACCCCGGCGCCCAGCGACACGACACCCATGCCGACCGCGGTCATCACGCCCTGCGTTCCGTCGACCACGAAGGGTGCGACCGCGGCGACGGCCAGGTTGAAGAGGAAGAGGAACCAGAGGACGGGCTTGGAGGAGAGGAAGTTCTTCATGCGTCCAACGATCCCGTTTCCGGGGTGCCGCAACGAGGGAGCCCAGTCCCGAAGTAAAGGTGTAGCGGGCTACACCTTGCCCCGGAATGATGTCGCCCCATGACGGGGGACATACTGCTGGCCGCGATCGTCCTGCTCGGCTCCTCCGTCCAGTGGCTGACGGGCATGGGCTTCGCCCTGGTCGCCGTACCGGCCCTCGTACTCCTCCTGGGCCCGACGCAGGGCGTCGTCCTCGCCAACTGCGTGGCCGGCGCGATCAGCGTCGTAGGTCTGGCGGGCGGTTGGCGGCAGGTACGGGCGCGCGCGATGGTGCCGCTGTGCGCGGCGGCGGTCTGCACGGTGCCGGCGGGCGCCTGGATGACCCGCCAACTGCCGCCGCCCGTGCTCCTGTTGGTGATGGGCGGCCTGGTGACGGTCGCCGTCCTGGTGGTGATGCGGGGCGCCCGCGTCCCGGCACTCCGGGGTACGAAGGGGGCGGTCGCGGCGGGAGCGGCGGGCGGTTTCATGAACGCGGCGGCGGGCGTCGGCGGCCCGCCGATCTCCCTCTACGCGGTCAACGCGGGTTGGACGGTACGGGAGTTCGTGCCCAACGCGCAGTTCTACGGCGTCGTCGTCAACGCGTTCTCGGTGGCGGCGAACGGGGTGCCGTCGCTGAGTGGGGCGCGGTGGGGCGCCGTGGTCGTCGCGATGGTGGTGGGCGGGGTGATCGGGCGGGGGTTGGCGGGGCGGATACCTGAGCGGGGGGCACGGGTGCTGGTTTTGTCGTTGGCGTTGGGGGGTGGGGTTACGGCTGTGGGGAAGGGGTTGTGGGGGCTGTGACCCTCGGCTCCCTCACGCCGAACCGTTCAGTCCGCGAGCTCTTTCAGGAGCTCGGTGTCCAAGGCGATGTTCACGGGGTCCGGGAGCTTGACCGTGGCACCGAAAGGCCTGTTCACCTGCTGGCGATAGCGACCGTCCTCGGGCTCGGTGAACACGGTGACCGAACCGTCGTCCCGGTCGATGAGGAGGTACACGGGGATGCCGGCTGCCGCGTAGCCGTCGGGCTTCTCGACTCGGTCGCGTTGGTGGGTATCGGAGTCGTGCGACGTGACTTCCACCGCCATGAGCACGCCTGATGCCTCGGACCAGTCCCCATGCCCCGTCGGGAATCCAAACGGTGCGAGGACACCGTCTGGCCGGGCCCTTCCCTTGCGATAACGTTCGACCTTCATGCCCCGCTCCCCATAGAGCCAGAGCTCAGGACGGTGGTGCATGCACAGCCTCTGCAACCAGGCGATGATCTGATCGTGGTTGCCATCGGTCACGCGCTTGACCTGGACCTTTCCCCTGATGAACTCCAGCCGCACCGTCTCCGGGGCATGGCGTTCCAGCTCTTCGAACTCCTCGACGGACATCTGGGGCTGCTGCTCGGTCCTGGGGGTCATGGCGTCGCCTCCTCGACTCCATAGTGCCCCGACCGGCACCTCCTGCACGCTCATACGCCGCCGCCCTCTCCTCCGTGCCGCTTCTCGACCGTCACGGCTTCCACCGCCTCGGCGGGAGGCCGTTCGCGATGCGGTCGCGGTTGTCGCGGTAGTGGTAGTGGACGCGGTCCTCGATCGGCACGGGGCGGAACGTGTCGGGCACGGGCCCGCCCGTACGGCGTTCCAGCTTCTGCTTCAGGAAGCGGGCCGTCGTGGTTCCCAGGTAGGCGATCTCCTCGAATCCCTTCTTGATCTCCTCCTCGCTCATCTCCGGCTCCGCACGGCACTCCTCGCACACACCGTTGACGATCTTCGCCGTCCGCTCGTCGGCGTCGCAGGTGGCGCAGGCCATGAGCACGCGGGTCACACGGGCGCGGAGGGGGCGGATCTCGGGGGTGTCGTTCTTCTTCGGGGGCATCTTGGTCTCCAGTCGGGTGCGGGCGAGTCCGCCCGGGTTCGTGATGGTGGGTGGCAGTCCGTCGGTCAGAGCGCGGGCCATGTCGGCCGGGGTGGCGCCTCGTGTCAGCCACTCGACGGCAAGGGGTTCGAGGGCGCGACACTCGGCTTCGGAGAGGGACATGCGGGAGTCTGTGGCGCGGAGTTGGGCGAGTGCGCGGTACGCGGCGCTGGGCTCGGGGGTCGGGTCCGTCGCCGGCGTCCCGTCACTCTCGTTCTCGCTCTCCGGCACGGGGGCCGGGTCTTCCGTCCTCGCCAGGCCCGGCTGGTAGTCATGCGTGACGTCCCTGCCGTGGCGCCCACGCGCGAACTCGGCCCACCACTGCGCCGACCTGGGCGTACGCGACCAGTACGTCCGCGTCACCCACCGCATCGAGTTGTCCTCGACGGTGATGTGTTCCTTGATCCAGCGCAGGTGGCCGGCCTCGGTGAGGCTCTTGAGAGACGTACGGCAGGCCTGCTGGCCGTAACGGGGATGCTCGGCCGCGATCACCTTGTGGCCCATTGCGTGGCCGTCGTCGAGGTGGTCGATGAAGACGGCGATCTCGGCGTCTCGGGGGAGCAGATGTGCGAAGTCCGGGTCCGCGTGCGGTTCTTCGTCACCCGTGGCGCGTTTTCCGTAGCCCGTTTTGGCCAGGGGGTGCGACGGGGACGGCAGGGCAGGGCTAGGCTGGGCGTAAGCCACGATCGAGGTTCCTTCGATCTGTAGGTCTAGGCCCCGGAGCCGGTGTTGGTAGCACCGACCGGGGCCGATCTATTTGCTTGTTTGCCGTGAACCTAGAGCGGCTTTACCTTGCGGTGCAAGCCGATCACGAAATGTCACCCGTTCGGATTAAACCCCCCTCAACTCACTTACAGGCCTGGTTGGTTGGGTTGTTTTCACCCAGCCCAGAAACCAAGAAAAGAGCTCGAAGCCCGGGGCTCAAGCTCCGGGCTGAACTGCGGAAATGAAGGCTGCCCAGGCGGGGGCGGGGAGGGCCAGTTCGGGGCCCGTGGCGTTCTTGGAGTCGCGTATGTGGACGGTCAACTGCGGTGCGGGGAGGGCGACCTCGACGCAGTTGTCGCCCTCGTCGTCGCTGTGGCTGGACTTGAACCACACGGGTTGCTCTGTCACCTCTGTGCCGCCATCCGTTCGATGAACCGGGCCGTCTCAGCGGGGCTGAGAGCCATCGTTCGAATCAGGCTAAGGCGCTCCAGGTGCACACTCACCACTGCGGGGTCCGTGGTGAGTTGGCTCATCGCCTGGCCCGACGAATAGGCGTGCCGCTCGTGTTCGTGAGTCTCCAGCAGCACCATCGGGCCAACGAGCGCGGTGGAGACGAACCGCTCGAAGGGCAGCACCTGGACCAGAACGTTGCCGAGCCGCGCCATGTCCAGGATGTGCCCCAGTTGTTCCCCGTCCACCACCGGGGTGCGCAGCGCCGCCTCATAGATCAGGAACACGAAGGCCGCCGGAGGCGTGCGCGTGAGCAGGAACTGACGCTCCAGGCGAGCCGCCACTCGCTCCTCCACCAACTCCTGGCCCACGGGTGGATAGCGTCCGCCGATCAAGGCTCGTGCGTATCCCTCCGTCTGCAACAGCCCCGGGATCAGGGTCGTCTCGTACGACCAGTGGCTGATCGCCTCCTTCTCCCTCTCCATGAAGTCCTGTGCCCGCGCCGGAAACTTCTCCCTCTTCAAGTAGTCCTTCGCCGCACTCAGCAACCCCTCGGCCCGGCACATCCCATCGGCCACGTCGAGCACGCGCGGCGTCGGCATCCGTACGCCCTGCTCCATCGACTTGATGGTGTCCGGCGAGTAGTTGGAGGCGGCGGCCAGTTCCTCCCGGCTCACGTTGGCCTTGGTGCGCCATCGCTTCAGTTGGTTCCCGCTGTACCGCCAGGCCACAGGCGGCGGCAGGGAGTTGGCGTTGGACTGGCCCGACACAGCACCCACCTCCGACCGATACACCCCGGCGTGTATCACCTCAGTCACTACCGAGCGTAGCTTCGCGAACGCCACCGTGTGACCATGACCGACTCAATTCACCTACCGGACTGGATTCCCGCATCCGGTCACCAACTCCGCCTCACCGGCGTCCACTTCGACGCCCTACGCATCGAAGGCGTACGGGGAGAACGGGTCGCCACGCGTCTCATCGAGGCCACCGGGGATGCCGGACCCATCGTCTGCGAGGCCGCCGGGTTCCGGTGGATGTACTTCCTGCTGGCGCCCGGGGAGGTCCGTCGGCACAACTGGCCCTTGGGTGTGCAGCAGTTCGGTGGCCGGGGTGCTCGTACCGTCACGTACATCGGGGTCCCGGCGCTGGACGGGAACACGTGGCCGTTGCGGTGGTACAGCGAGCCGACTCCGAGCGCCCCGTATGTGAATGCGGAACGATTGCAGACGGTGTTGGGGCTGGCCGGGATGTAGGTCAGGCCTGCGCTTTGCAAGCGATGGACAGTTGCCGTCGCATGCTTTCCGTCAACTCGTGATTATCGCCCAGTACCCGGCTGCATTCGGCGAGTGCCTGCCCGAACGTCTCGATCCCTCGCACGGTATCCCCTGCCGACATATATGCGGCGGCGAGGTTTCCTCGCAGAATGAGCGTGTTCCGGTGCCTCTCACCCAATACCCGAAGGCAACTGCTCAGCGTCTGTTCCATCAACGGGATCGCACGGCCCAAATCCCCTGCTTCCTTGTACGCCATACCAAGGTTTCCCCGCAGGACCAGCACGTCAGAGTGGTCCTGTCCCACTCCCATCCCCAGTCTGGCCTCCAACGTCCGCTCGAACAGCGGAATCGCATTTCCGAGAGCCCCCACCGTCTGATACGCGTTGGCAAGATTGTTCTGCGAGGCGAGCGTATCCGGGTGGTCCTTGCCCAACACCCGGAGGCAATCGGCCATCACCCGTTCCATCAGAGGAATCGCGCGCGACAGGTCACCCGCTGCCATGTATGCATAGGCCAGGTTGCCCCGAGAGACCAGCGTGTGCGGGTGATCATCACCCATGACCCGCACATGGCCTTCCAAATTCTGCTCGAACAACGGGAGCGCCTTTCCCACATCCCCAGCGACCGCATACGCGCCAGCAAGGTTTCCCCTGAGGACAAGGGTGAGCGGGTGATCCTCACCCAATTCCCGTACGCGACCCTCCAGTGTCCCCTCATACAACAGGATCGCCCGCCCCAGATCCCCCGCTTCCTGGTACGCGCTGGCCAGATTGTTCTTCGAAGTCAACGTGTCCGGGTGTTCCTCCCCCAACTTCCGCACACGAGTCTCCAACGTCCGTTCCAACAACGGGATCGCCCGCCCCAGATCCCCCGCTTCCTGGTACGCGACAGCAAGGCTGCCCTGCGAGGTCAACGTGTCGGGATGATCCTCACCGAACAACCGGATGGCCGCGGCCAAGGAGCGTCCGAAGTAGTGGATGGTTTGACTCAATGGACCTTGCTGTTTGAGGAATCCCCCTGCCTGCTTCAACATCAGGAGCATCTCCGCAGAGTCCTCGGCTGGATCGCTCACGTCGAGAAGCGCTTCGACATGCGGCAGTAAGGCTCTCCAAGTGGGCCAACCCGCCACGTTCAGGGCAGGACTCGGCGGAAGTTCAGCGAGCATCAATTCCACAGCCAGGTCACGCGCAGTACGGATGCTTCCCCCGTCTCGATGGGGATCGCCCACCGCAGGAGTCCGGGCCACAGTCTGCACCAGCCGGTGGACGCCGAACTCCGCCCGGTCGAGCGTGATCATGTTGTAGTCGGCCAACAGCCCCAGGAGTTGGGCGAGGTCCATGGGGTCCTCGGCCAGCGGCGCGAAGAGGTCGCGTGGGATGCCCGTCGGGGCGTACCACGCGGCGATTCGCAAAATGTCCACGGCGCGTGCGTCCTGCTCCTGGAGTGCGTCCAGTGTGATGCGCCAGATCCGGGCCACCGTCCGGGCGGGATCCGAGCCGCCGGGTGCCGTATCCGTGGCCCGCTCGGGATACCGACGCAGATGAGCCCGGTACTCGGCTGCCGTGATCCCTCTCTGCCCGATGAAGGCACCCGCTTGTTCCAGTGCCAGTGGTAGGTGTCCGAGGTCGTCGGCCAAAGCGCGCGCCTCGTCTTCTTCTTCGCCGTCTCCGACGAGACGCGACAGCAGGTCGAGCGAGGCTTCGTCGTCCAGCACAGGCAGCGCGATCGGGGCACCGACCCAGCCCCGCTGATACCTGCTGGTGATCAAGTGGCGTCCAGCTGCCCGGAGTTGGCCGGTCCAGGCATGCACCTGCTCTGGCTTCTCGGCATTGTCGAAGACCAAGAGCCAGCCCGGATGGGTCTGCAGCCACCCGACGGCCCACTCTGCGGCCTGTGTGGTGGTGAGCCCGGAAACCGCGCCGCCTTGGAGGCGAATCGTGAGGGCAGCGAAGCCCCCCTCGATCAGTTCGGGGGTGTCCGAGCGGATCCACCACACCAGCCGGTAGGCCTTCCCATGGTTGTGCGCGTAGTGCAGGGCCAGCGTCGTCTTGCCGACCCCACCGAGTCCGTGCACCGTCTGCGTGATCGTCTGCGACTCCGCCGAAAGCGCCCGCTCCAGTTCCGCCATCACCTCCGCCCTACCGACAAAGATCGGGGACGGCAGTTCCGGCAAGTTGTTCACACCCGGCAGGACTTCGACGTCGTACGCCGTTGTCGTACGCGGCGGTTCCTCCCGGTCCGCAGCCGTGACGTCCTCCGGAACCAACTCCCCCACCGCCGCCACAAACCCGGGCCGCGCCGCCAATCCCACCACCGACACCGCCGTCAGCTGATCCCCGTCGTAATCCCGCCGCCTGTCGGTCGTCACGACCCCGATGAGCCGCCCCCGCGCGAAGAGCGCCGCCCCGGACGCGCCCGCCCAGACACCGGGCACGGCGACCTGGTCGACGTACGCCGTGATCAGCCCACTGGACTTGAGCCCCGTCAGCCTCTCGATGTGGCCGCGGATCTCCTTCGTGTCCCGGATGCCGTCCCGCACCTCGGACCTGGGGAAGCCGACCGCGACGCACGCCAGCCGCCCCTCGTCCGCTACGACCGGGCCACCGTCGATCCGGCCCCAGCGGACGGGGGCAGCTCCCGCCGGCGGGAGCCATCCGGCATCCGTGATCCTGACCAACGCCCCGTCCGCCTGCGGCTCCCGCTCCAGATCGGATGGCTCCGTCAGTGGCCACAACACTTCCGCCGCAAGCCATTTGGAGTCGCTACCGAGACCCCTGACCTCCAAGACCCCACAGCCCAGCACATTGTGAAGTGCCGTCAGGACGATGTCGTCCGCGACCAGGTAACCGGTCCCTGAGCACTTCCCGACCGGATTCCAGATCTCCACGACCCGCCGCACGTCCACAGCCACAGGCCAACACCCCCGTGTTCCCCGTTACTTGGGGCGTTCCCCCGAGTCGTCCGCGATACGCCGATCGGCTCCATCGGCGTCGACCGGCTGGAGTGTGAGCTTGACTCGACTCGTCGTGCCTTTTGATCGCGAGGCCTTCGCCTCCGCGCCGAACGGGAGCACCAAGACCTTCGCCCGTGCCTCCCCGTCCTTCTTCATGTCCACGGCGAACTCGATCTCCACCGGCCCCGTCCGGAACTGGATCTCCTGCCCCGCTCCGTCCCGCGCCGCCTGCTGAAGCTCCGCGCGGATCGCCCCGATCGCCTCGGCCAACCCCATCCATACCTCATCCGCCATCGGGCGTCCCCCTGGTCCCCGTACACGCACTGTGGGGCGCAGCGTACTCGCCGCGCCCCACAACATGTGGAAAAAGACCGGTAATTGACTACTTCACCGGCCTGATCCCCAACGGCTCGCCGATCTCCTCCGCCATGACCCGCCCCGCCTCGAACTCCAGCGTCTCGTCGCCCATGACGCTCTGGTCCGTGTCCAGGCCGTCCAGTTCCGCGAGGGGCTGGTTGAGGCGGACATGAGCCACCACCGACTGCAACGCACGCAGCGTCGCCGACGCCGTGGAGCCCCAGTTGGAGAAGTAGGAGAACTGCCACCACCACAGGGCCTCCGTGGTGCGGCCCGCGCGGTAGTGGGCCATGCCGTGGCGGAGGTCGGTGATGAGGTCGGCGAGGTCGTCGGAGATGCGGGCCGGGACCGGGGCCTTGCGCGGCTCGTAGGGGTCGAAGACCTCCGAGTAGACGTCGATCGGCTCCAGCATCACCGCGAAGCGCTCGCGGAGTTCGTCCACATCCGGCTCCGGGCCCAGGTCGGGCTCGTAGCGCTCGTCGGGGACGATGTCCTCGTGCGCGCCCAACCGGCCGCCCGCCAGGAGGAGTTGGGAGACCTCCAGGAGGAGGAAGGGGACCGCGGAGTCGGGGTCCTCGCCCCTCGCTACCTCCGGCACGGCCACCAGGAAGCTCTCGACCTGATCCGCGATCTGGACCGCGAAGTCGTCCGGGTCCTGCGCGGTGGCATGCAGTGTGGCGTCAGACATCTAGGAGTCGTCTCCCCTCGAAGGCGCGGCCGAGGGTCACCTCGTCCGCGTATTCCAGGTCTCCGCCCACCGGGAGGCCGCTGGCCAGGCGGGTGACCTTGAGGCCCATGGGCTTGATCATGCGGGCGAGGTACGTGGCCGTGGCCTCGCCTTCCAGATTCGGGTCCGTGGCAAGGATCAGCTCCGTGACCGTACCGTCGGCCAACCGCGCGAGAAGTTCTCGTATACGCAGGTCGTCAGGACCGACACCTTCGATCGGGCTGATCGCGCCGCCCAGGACGTGGTACTTGCCCCGGAACTCGCGGGTGCGTTCGACCGCCACTACGTCCTTCGGTTCCTCGACCACGCAGATCACCGAGAGGTCGCGACGCGGGTCGCGGCAGATGCCGCACAGCTCCTCCTGCGCGACGTTGCCGCAGGTCGCGCAGAAGCGGACTTTCGCCTTGACCTCCATCAGGCACTGCGCGAGCCGGCGGACGTCCGTCGGCTCCGCCTGCAGGATGTGGAAGGCGATCCGCTGCGCGCTCTTGGGACCGACGCCGGGGAGCCGCCCCAACTCGTCGATGAGGTCCTGGACCACGCCCTCGTACAACGGACTGCCTGCCCTTCCTCGGGATCGTGCGGGAGGTACGTACGTACCGTAGTTGGCCGCGGCCTGTCTTAGAAAGGCAGACCGGGGATACCGCTGCCGCCGCCCAGTCCCTGCGCGAGCGGGCCGAGCTTCTGCTGCTGGAGGGTCTGCGCGTTCTCGTTGGCCGCCTGGACGGCCGCGACGATCAGGTCCGCGAGGGTCTCCGTGTCGTCCGGGTCGACCGCCTTCGGGTCGATCTTCAGCGCGCGCAGCTCACCGGCGCCGGTGACGGTGGCCTTGACCAGGCCGCCGCCGGCCTGTCCGTCGACCTCGGTCCGCGCCAGCTCCTCCTGCGCGTTCGCCAGGTCCTGCTGCATCTTCTGGGCCTGCTGCAGCAGCTGCTGCATATTGGGCTGGCCACCACCGGGAATCACGATCAGCTCCTGGTTTCGTACGGCTGTCAGTCAGGGGTTCGGGCAGGGGTACGGCTGTCCGGGCGAGGTTTTCTCCCCGCTCGGCACGAGCCTACGTGGTCCGAGCAGTCATCGCTTCAGCACTCTTTCGAGTGAGTCCTTACCGCGTCCTATACCTGATCAAGACCCACTTCCAGGCGGAAAAGCGGTGAAACCGGAGCCTTCGCCACCCATTGGGCGGTAGGAAGGATCCGGCACATCAGCATCAGGTGTCACACAACGTAAGGGAGTGCCGGGTGGGTCAGCCGGAGATTCAGCCCGAGGGTGGCGATCTGGCCGGGCGGGCGTTTCCGCTCGGGGACTGGGGCGAGCCCGCGGCCCGGCTGGACGAGCTGTACCGGTGGGTCGAGCGCGGGGCGCTGGAGACGGCGGCCTGGTACCTCGCGGACCGGGTGTGGAAACGGCGCGGGGCGCGGGTGCTGCGCACGGGTGGGGCGCTGGGCGCGGTCGTCGGGGCGGCGCTGCCGCTGCTCGACCTCACCGGGGTGGTGGCCGGGCTGGCCGCCTGGGGCTATCTGGCGCTGCTGCTCGGGGCGGCGTGCGTGGCCGGGGACCGGCTCTTCGGGATGACGTCCGGGTGGATGAGGGACGTGGCTACGGCGCAGGCGGTGCAGCGGCGGCTTCAGGTGCTCCAGTTCGACTGGGCGTCGGAGGGCGTGCGGGAGGTGCTGGGGCCGGCCGAGGGGACGGCGAGCGAGGCCGCGGAACGGTGTCTGGGGGTGCTGCGGCGGTTCTCGGAGGACGTGACGGAGCTGGTGCGGATGGAGACGGCCGACTGGATGGTGGAGTTCCGGACGGGCTCGGCACCGCTGGGCATCCAGTCGACGGTGGCCGGCGGGGGGCGGCAGGAGGGGGCGGTCGTACACGGCAGGTTCCCGATGCCGCCGGGACCCGGCGGACCGGGAGGCGGCAGCCGGCCGAACATGCCGCGGCAGCGACCGCCCGAGCCCCGCTGACGTGGGCTACGTGCACAGTTTCATGCCCTCCACGGTCCCGCACGGGATGTGGCCGTGGACGCGGATCACGTCCTGGCCGACGCCCTGTGTCAGATAGTTCAGGAAGCTCGACGTGAGGGAGTCGGACGGGGGCAGGCCATATGTGTAGGCGTACTCGATCTCGCGGTACGGGTAGCTGCTCGTGCCCTGTTCGATGGCGTCCACGGACGCGGTGTGGCCGTCGAGGGTGAGTACGTGCAGACCCTTGGCGTGCGAGGCGAGGGTGAGTTCGCTGTAGCCGATCGCGCCGGGGACCTCGGCGACCTCGGACAGCACCTGGTCCGTGGAGTCGAGTTCGCAGCGGATGACGGGTGCCGTCGGATCGTCCTTGTGGACGCAGTCGACGGAGGAGTTGGCGATCTCGCCCCGTTTCAGCACCCGGCGCTGGAACACCTGTCTCGTACCGGAGTTGGCGTCCCGGCTGACCATGTGCACCGCCACGTCGGGCCCGCCGAGCTCCCGCCAGTTCTTGATGTCGCCCCGGTACAGGCGTCGTACGTCCGCGGTGGACAGGTTCTTGAGGTGGATGCCGTCGTTGACGACGATCACGAAGACCGACATCGCGACCCGGCGCGCCAACAGTTGGGGCATGTCGCTCGGCTTGGGTCCGTCCGACATGGCCACGATCGCCGGTGAGCCCTTCTTCGACGCGAGCCCGCCGGCCTCCAACTCCCGTACGCCCGCCGTCGATCCGTGCGGATCCACCACGACCTTCGAGCCCTCGCAGTCCTTCTCGTACTTCTGCGCGGCCTCCTCCATCACCGGCGCGAAGGCGGTCGAACCGGTGACGGTGAGGGTGCCGTGCGCGCAGCCGATCGGCGGCGGGGTGTCGTCGCGGGCCACCACGATCGTCGCCAGCGTCACCACGCACACCGTGAGCATGATGGTGATCAGCCGGGAGGCGCGGCTGAACAGGGGCGCCTTGTCGTCCGGGGTCGCGCTGCGGTTGGGGTGCACCTCGCCGTCGCGGATACCCCCTATGAGCCGTATGTCGCAGCCGACGTCACCGCCGGACAGCAGCACCAGCAGCTTGAAGTGGTCGCGCGGGTTGAGCGGGACGCGCGGGATGCGCAGGGTGTTGCCGTCGAAGCCAAGGCCGGCCGCCGGGGTGAAGTGGTCCATCAGATGGTCGGTGCCGACCGGCTGGGTGACCGAGACCCCGCGGATCGTGCGGTCGGTGAACACCGCGGTGAGGCCGTGGAGTTCGCGCCCGGTGTAGTCGTTGTCGGCGATGCTCTGCGAACCGTCGTTCTCGATGCGCAGCAGGACGAGCGTGGCGTCGGACATGCCCGGCACCTCGTCGAAGAGGCCGAGGCGTCTGTTGGCGCGGCCCGAACGCACGTCGTCGCCAATGGGGTTGTCCATCTGGACGCGGTAGCCGATCCGCTTGCGGCGCGGCGTCCGGCGTTCGTACCAGACCATCACACCGGACGCGACGATACCGAGCACCGCGGTACCCACGGCGACGACGTTCTCCGCGCTCAGCCACTCCACTGCGGGCCCCCGCTCCCCAGCCGGATCGTGGGGTCACGGTACGGGCGGCCCCGGAAAACCCGCAGGGGCTGTCGGCCGAAGTTCGGGTGACGTTCAACTGGCCCCGCAGTAAAGGGACTTCAGCCCGACTTCGTGTACGTCAGCTTCTCGCCGTTGCCGGTGTTCACCCGCTGGAGCGTGCCGTGCGACAGCAGGGTGATCTCGCTGGCCGCGCCCGGGCTGCAGGACGACAGCGGCTGTCCCGAGGTGACGGTGGAGGCGCCGAGCCTCAACGGGCTGTCGCCGCCGGGCCGTTGGGCGAGGTCGGCGCTGAACACGCAGTGGTAGCCGGGGCCGTCCGCGACCAGTTCCAGTACGGGGTCCCCCACCTTCCCCTGTCTGATGGTGAGTTGGCGGGTGTTGTGGCCCGTGGAGTTGTCGATGGAGGCGTTCCAGGTGCCGAGATAGCCGCTCGGTACGGCGTCGCCGCCGCTCGGTGTGGCGGAGGAGGACGGCGAGTTCGTCGGCGACGGTCCCCCGGTGGTCGGGCCCGGCGTGGTGGGCGCGGCGCTGGTGGCCCGGCCGCCCGAACCGGCCGCCGTACGGCTGCCCTTGCCACCGCCCTTCACCAGCGCGTACACCGAACCGCCCGCCCCCAGCGCGACGACCAGCGCGACCACGACGAGCAGCGCGGTCGACCGCTTGCTGCGGCGCGGCTCCTGGGGCTCCAGGTAGGGGCCCGGGCCGTAGGGCGGGGTGGAGCCGGGGCCGGGGTTGTGGGGGTAGGGGTTGTACGGCACCTGACCGCCCCAGCCGACGAGTTGCCGGGCGGGGAGTTGGGGGTAGCCGTAGTCGGGGGCGGGCGGGGCGGGCTGGGCCGGCTGTTGCGGGTAGCCGGGGGCGGGCTGGGGGTGCTGCTGCGGGTGACCGTAGGCCGGGTGCGGGGTGGGTGGGGGTGGTGTCCCCGTGGTTCCGGGCCGGCTCTCGACCACCGTCGGGAGGTGGGTGGTCGGCGCGCCACTGTCCGCCGGCGCGGGGGGCGGCAGGGAGGAGTCGTCGGAGGCCGGGGCGTGTTCGGGGGAGGCTTCGGGGACGGCCGGGTGATTTACGGCGACGGGGGCGGCCTGCGCGGAAGCGGGTGCGGGTGCGGCGGGTGCAGGTGTGACGGGTGCGGGTGCGGGAAGTGCGGCAGGCGTGGCCCCCTGAGCCGCCTCCAGGGCCAAGGGCTCGGAAGCCCGAGCCTGAAGGGCCCGCACCACCGGAGCGCCCTTCTCCAGCTGGACCCGCTCGGTGGAGGCCTTCTCGGTATCGGCCTTCTCCGTGTCGGCCTTCTCGTTATCGGTTTTCCCGGTGTCGGCGCTCTCCAGCTCCGCCGTCTGCGGATCCTCCGTGTCGAGCAACCGCACCGCGTGGCGCCCGAGTTGGGCGACCAGGCCGCTCGGCAGCCAGGGGTCGCGGGAGCGGCCCCCGGAGACCGTGTCCTCCGCGCCCGTACGGTCGAGGATGCGGTCCAGGGTGGGCCGGGTGGCCGGGTCCTTGCGCAGGCAGTCGCGGACCAGTTCGGCGATGCCCTCGGGGACGCCCGTCAGGTCGGGTTCCTCCTGGGCGATGCGGAACATCAGCGCGTGGACACCGCTGCTCGCGCTGCCGAAGGGGAGGGTGCCGGTCGCGGCGTAGGCCAGGACGGAGCCGAGGCAGAAGACGTCGCACGCGGGGGTGATGCGGTCGCCCCGCACCTGTTCCGGTGCCATGAATCCGGGCGAGCCGACGAGCGAACCGGTGCGGGTGAGCCCGTCCCCGGCCTGGGTCTCCAGGGCCCGGGCTATGCCGAAGTCGATGACGCGGGGGCCGTCGATGGTGACCAGCACGTTGGACGGTTTGAGGTCGCGGTGGACGATGCCGGCGGCGTGGATGTCCTGGAGCGCGTGCGCGAGCCCGGCCGCGAGGATGCGTACCGAACGCTCGGGCAGTGCCCCGTGGTCGCGGCCGACGACCTGTTGCAGGGTGGGCCCGGCGACGTATCCGGTGGCCACCCACGGCACCGCGGCCTCGGTGTCGGCGTCCAGGACGGGCGCGGTCCAGTGCCCGCCGACCTGCCGTGCGGCCTGCACCTCCTGCCGGAAGCGGGCGCGGAACTCCTCCTGCGCGGCCAGGTCCTCCCGCACCAGCTTGACGGCGACCGTGCGCCCGCGGTCCGACCGGGCCAGATACACCTGCCCCATGCCGCCGGCCCCGAGCCGGGCCAGCAGCCGGTATGCCCCGATCCGCTGCGGATCGGCCGCCCCCAGTTTCTCCACGACCGCGCCGCCTCCCCTGAAATCCCCGGTCACGCCCCGGTCACACCCCTGCGCTCCGCGACAGACCGAGAATAGTGCGGGGAATCGACGAGACGGCCGGAGCGGTGTCTACGGTTCCGTAACGGGAGACCGGGCCCAGCCGTGCACCGGCCGACCCTGGACAACCTGTCGCGGAAACCCCGCTACCGCAGACAGGACGCCGATTCCGTTTCCGCATCGCGGACATTTACGCTCGCCGCCATGACCCCTCAGCCCAACCCCCAGGCCGGCGCCGCCGTGAAGGCCGCGGACCGTGCGCATGTGTTCCACTCCTGGTCCGCGCAGGAGCTCATCGACCCGCTCGCCGTGGCCGGCGCGGAGGGGTCGTACTTCTGGGACTACGACGGCAGGCGCTACCTGGACTTCACCAGTGGGCTCGTCTACACGAACATCGGCTACCAGCACCCGAAGGTCGTCGCCGCGATCCAGGAACAGGCCGCGACCCTCACCACCTTCGCGCCCGCGTTCGCGATCGAGGCCCGGTCGGAGGCGGCCCGGCTGATCGCCGAGCGGACGCCCGGGGACCTGGACAAGATCTTCTTCACCAACGGTGGCGCCGATGCCGTCGAGCACGCCGTGCGCATGGCGCGGCTGCACACCGGGCGGCCGAAGGTGCTGTCGGCGTACCGCTCCTACCACGGTGGTACTCAGCAGGCGATCAACCTCACCGGGGATCCGCGGCGTTGGGCCAGCGACGGCGCCGCCGCCGGGGTCGTGCACTTCTGGGCGCCCTTCCTGTACCGGTCCCGTTTCTACGCGGAGACCGAGGAGCAGGAGTGCGCGCGGGCGCTCGAGCACCTGGAGACGACGATCGCCTTCGAGGGGCCCGCCACGATCGCCGCGATCGTGCTGGAGACCGTGCCGGGGACGGCCGGGATCATGGTGCCGCCGCCGGGCTATCTCGCCGGGGTGCGTGAGATCTGCGACAAGTACGGGATCGTCTTCGTCCTGGACGAGGTGATGGCCGGGTTCGGGCGGACCGGCGAGTGGTTCGCGGCCGACCTGTTCGACGTCGTACCGGACCTGATGACCTTCGCCAAGGGCGTGAACAGCGGATACGTGCCGCTCGGCGGGGTGGCCATCTCCAGCGCCATCGCGGACACCTTCGGCAAGCGGGCCTACCCGGGCGGCCTGACGTACTCCGGGCACCCGCTGGCCTGTGCCGCGGCCGTCGCGACGATCGACGTCATGGCCGAGGAGGGTGTCGTGGAGAACGCGAAGCACCTCGGTACGACCGTCGTGGAGCCCGCGCTCCGGGCGCTGGCGGAGCGGCACCCGAGTGTCGGGGAGGTGCGCGGGGTCGGCATGTTCTGGGCGCTGGACCTGGTGAAGGACCGGGAGACGCGCGAGCCGCTGGTGCCGTACAACGCGGCGGGTGAGGCCAACGCGGCGATGGCCGCGTTCGGGGCCGCCGCGAAGCAGCAGGGGCTGTGGCCGTTCGTCAACATGAACCGCACGCACGTCGTCCCGCCGCTCAACGTGACCGAGGCCGAGCTGAAGGAGGGCCTCGCCGCCCTGGACACGGCGCTGTCCGTGGCGGACGAATTCACGTCGTAGTACGCCGTCGAATTCACCTCGTAGTACCCGGAATGGGCGGGTCCCTTCCGCCGGTGCCCGGATACGGGCAGGGCGGGAACCCGAACGCGTAAGGTGACGTGCTCGTAGACATATACGAGTACGCCATCGAACGCGACGAGGGAGACGCTCCGACGATGCCCGGAAGCAGCGGCAACGGCGCCGTGACCCGCAGCACCCTGCGGCAGCAGATCGCCGGCGCGCTTCGCGACGAGGTCCTGGCCGGACGGCTCCAGCCCGGCCAGGAATTCACGGTGAAGGAGATCGCCGAGCAGTACGGCGTCTCCGCGACCCCGGTCCGGGAAGCCCTCGTCGATCTCTCCGCGCAGGGACTCCTGGAGGCCGACCAGCACCGCGGCTTCCGCGTCCACGAGTACTCGGTGGCCGACCACCGCGGCATGATCGAGGCCCGCGCCCTGGTCACCGAGGGCATGTTCCTGGCCCTCGCCGGCGGCCACCCCGTCTTCGACCGCACCGACGACCCGCGTACGGTCGCCGCGCTCGCCGGGGTCCGCCGCCGCGGCGAGGAGGCGCAGCGCGCCGCCGAGGCCGGTGATCTCACCGTGCTGATCGGCTACGACCTGCGGTACTGGCGCGAGCTGAGCACCATGTTCGGCAACCCCTACCTCGGCGACTTCCTGCACCGGCTGCGCGTCCAGTCCTGGGTGTGCACGGTGCAGCATCTGCGCCGACTGACCGATCTGCGCGGGCAGTTGTGGTCCGAGCACACCGAGCTGGTCGACGCCCTGGCGCGCCGCGACACCCCGGCCGCGCGCGCGATCGTCCTGGCGTACAACACGCACTCCCTCGACCTCATCGAGCGGCTGGCCGCCCGGTGACCGGACCGGAAAGGGCCGCTCCGGCCGTGGACCCCAGTGTCGTCGTCGTGGACCTCAGTGTCGTCGTGCCCGCCTACAACGAGGAACAGCGGCTCGGGCCGACGCTCGAAGCGATCACCACGTATCTGAGCGACAACGAGGGCCGCTTCGGCGACTGGGAGATCGTCGTCGCCGACGACGGCTCCGACGACGGCACCCGCGAGGTCGTCACCTCCCGCGCCGACCCGCGTGTGCAGTTGGTCACCAGCCCCCGCAACCGCGGCAAGGGCCACGCCCTGCGCCTCGGGGTCGCCGCCTCACGCGGGGGCCGGGTCCTGGTCACCGACGCCGATCTGGCCGCGCCCATCGAGGAGTTGGAGAAACTCGACAAGGAGCTGAGCGAGGGCCGTGCGGCGGCGATCGGCTCCCGGGCCGCGCCCGGCGCGACCATCGAGAGCCACCAGCACCCGGTCCGCGAACTCCTGGGCCGCGCCGGCAACTTCCTCATACGGCAGGCCGCGGTCCCCGGCATACGCGACACCCAGTGCGGCTTCAAGCTCTTCGAGGGCGACCGCGCCCGCGAGGCCTTCGCCGCCTCCCGCATCAACGGCTGGGGCATCGACGTAGAAGTCCTCCAGCACTTCCGCCGCGCCGACTGGGACGTCGCCGAGGTCCCGGTGCGCTGGGCCCACCAGTCCGGTTCGAAGGTACGGCCCCTGGACTACGCCCGGGTCCTCACCGAACTCGCCCGCCTGCGCGCCCGCTCCCTGCGTCCGGTCGACATCCTGGTCCCCGTCCTCTTCCTCCTCATGTCGGTCGCCCTCTACTCGGGCCGCTTCTTCGACCCGAACCACCGCTACCTGGAGGACTCCCTCCAGGACCAGAACCAGTGGGAGTGGTTCTTCGCGGTCACCGCCGACAACGTGGCCCACCTCCACAACCCGTTCCTCTCGAACCTCCAGGGCTTCCCCGACGGCGTGAACCTCATGGCCAACACGGTCATGCTCGGCCTGTCGGTCCCCTTCGCGCCCCTCACCCTGCTGGCAGGACCCGCGGTCTCCCTCAGCGTCTGCATGGCGCTCGGCCTCGCGGCCACGGCCGCCGCCTGGTACTGGCTGATCGTGAAGCGTGTCGTACGGCAACGGGCCGCGGCCTTCGTCGGCGCCTCGCTCGCGGCCTTCGCCCCGCCGATGGTCAGCCACGCCAACGCGCACCCCAACTTCGTCATCCTCTTCATGATCCCGCTGATCATCGACCGCGCCCTGCGCCTGTGCGCGGGCACCCGGGTCGTCCGCGACGGCATCGTGCTCGGCCTGATGGCGGCCTACCAGATCTTCCTCGGCGAGGAGCCCCTGCTCCTGGCGTCGATCGGCATGGCCCTGTTCGCCGCGTCCTACGGCGTCCTCAACAGGGATGTCGTCCGGGCGTCCTGGCGCCCCCTGCTCAAGGGTCTGGGCATCGCGGCGCTGGTCTGCGCCCCGATCATCCTGATCCCCCTCTGGTATCAGTTCGTCGGTCCACAGAGCTACAAGAGCGTCCTGCACGGCGACAACGCCGGCAACAGCCCCCTCGCTCTCCTCTCCTTCGCCGAACGCTCCCTGATGGCGGGCGACGAGATCCGCGCCAACTCCCTCTCCCTCAACCCCACCGAACAGAACGCCTTCTACGGCTGGCCGCTGGTCGCCCTGGCCTTCGCCATCGTCGTACGACTGTGGGAACACGCCCTGGTCAAGGCCCTCGCGTTCACGGCGATCGCGGCGGCGATCCTCTCCATGGGCCCCAAGATCCGCATCCCGCTCACGGACACGATCTACCCCGGCCCCTGGGCCCTGCTCGCCCACAAGCCGCTCTTCGAGTCGGTGATCGAGGGCCGGGTGGCGATGATCTGCGCACCCGCGCTGGGCATGCTGGTCGCGCTCGCGGTCGAACGGCTGGCGGCGACACGGGAGTTGGGCACGCAGTACGTGGGCCTGCTCGCCGTATGCCTGGGCCTGCTCCCGCTCGTACCCGCGCCGCTGAAGGCGGTCGACCGGGCCGCGGTACCGGCCTTCTTCACCGACGGCACCTACAAGTCGTACGTCCGCGCCGGCGAATCCCTGGTCCCGATCCCGCTCGCCGACCCCGGCGCGGCGGAGGCGCTGCACTGGCAGACGGCCTCCGGCCTCGGCTTCAAGATGCCGGGCGGCTACTTCAACGGCCCCTACGGCGCCGACCGCATCGGCATCTACGGCGCCTCGCCCCGCTACACCTCCAACATGCTGCGGGACGTCCGCTACACCGGCGTCATCCCCACCATCGGCAAGAACTGGCAGGCCCAGGCCAAGGCCGACTTCGCGTACTGGCACGCGGGCGCCCTGGTGATCGCGCCGCAGCCCAACGACGACAAGCTCCGCACGGCCGTGGAGAAGCTGGTCGGCAAACCCGGTAAGTGGGTGGACGGCGTGTGGGTATGGGACCTGCACGAGGGGAGCTGACCCGGGCCGCACCGACTACTCTTCCCCCTACTCTTGCCTGACCACCATGCGAACACCACGCTGCGCAGCGAGTAACCGAGGAGCCCCTTTTGGCCTGTGACCTGTGGCTGGTCCCGCTCGTCGACGTGTTGTGCCACACCCCCGACAATCCGTTCGCCGACGAACTCGCGCTCTACAACTCGCTGCTGGACGAGGCCGGGCTCCCACCGGTGCCGGTGTACCAGTACATGCCGGGACTGTCCGGGGAGGTCGCCCCGGTCGCGGGCTTCGACTACGACGCGCTGCACTTCCTGCGCCGGGCCTACCTCCTCCAGGTCTGCGGGCTCCCGGTGACTCCGGTGGACGACCTGGGCGGCGACTACGAACAGCTCCTGGAGATGTTCGAGACCACGGCCCAGCAGTCCCATCTGGTCTGGCACTACGACCACGCGGGCGCCTACGTCCCCGTCGACTTCCCGCACCCGCTCTCGAACGACGAACTCCTCGCCGGCGGCGGCCCGTTGGGCTCCTCCCAAACCCTCCTCCGGGAGCTGGAGTTCGTGGCCCCCACGATCGGCATCGACCCCGCGAACCCGCCCACGCCACCCCAGCCCCCCGCCGCACCCACGGAGTTGGAGGAGCCGGCGGTCCCCGCGCCGTACGACGCCAGCCCCTTCGCGCGCGAGCGGCACGTCTGGCTCGGGCTGCACGCGGCGGCGACGCGCAGCCTGGCCCAGGGCTCGATGATCGTGTTCAGCTAACGGTGCGTGCGAGGGGTGTCCTCGGTCGCGGCCATGTCCTGTGTGCCGATGACGCCGAGCAGTTCGAGCTGGGCGGCGCCCTCGGTGCCGGGCGGGGCCGTGAACCACAGGAGGCGCTGGCGGCCGTCCTCGCTGAACAGACTGTGGCAGTCCAACTCGATGATCCCCAGCGTGGGGTGCACGATGCGTTTGTGATCGGTGCGGCGCAGGCCCACGTCGTGGGTGTCCCACAGGGCGGCGAACTCCGCGCTGCGCCGCCGCAGTGCGGCCGTCATGCCGGATACCTCGCTGTCGCGGCTCCGGCGGGCGGCAACTGCCTGGAGGTCGGCGACGAAGACCCGTGAGTGGTGCGGATGGTCCTCGGGCGGGTAGACGGCGCGGGCGGCCGGATCGGTGAACCAGCGGTACGCGAACCCGGTGACGGGGCCCCGCGGTTCCGGCGCCCGCCCGAGCAGTGCCGCGGCCAACTCGTTCTGGACGAGGGTCTCGTGCAGGTCGGTGATGACCTGGGCCGGGGTGGTGGCCAGCCGGTCCAGCAGCCCGAGCAGGGCAGGCTGTACGTGCCGCGCGCCCGCGCCGCGCGCCGACTCGGGCAGCGGCCGGTCGGCGAGGTGGAACAGGTGGTCGCGCTGGTCGCCGCCCAGCCGCAGCGCCCGGGCCAGGGCGGTCAGTGTCTGCGCCGAGGGCTGGGCGCCGCGTCCGCGCTCCAGCTCGGTGTAGTAGTCGGCCGACAGGCCCGCCAGTTGCGCGACCTCCTCGCGCCGCAGACCGGGCACCCGGCGCCGGGGCCCGACGGGCAGGCCGACGTCGGCCGGCCGGACCCGGTCACGCCGGGACCTGAGGAACGCCGCGAGCTCGGGAAGGTTCACTCGCTCATCGTCGCCTCTCCGGCGGGTCCGAGCCAGGGGCCGGCAACCCCTGGGTGGGCTCAGCCCTGGCGGGATGCGGCAACCGGGAGGGATGGTTGCCACATCCCCACAGCAGCACGAGGAACACGAAGAAAGAGAACACCATGCCTTTCGCGAACTTCAAGGTCCCTGCCGGCGCCCTCACCGCGGAGCAGAAGGAGCAGATCATCACGCGCACCACGGACCTGTACGCCGAGATCTTCGGCGACGGCGCCCGCGCCACCACGCTCGTCCTGGTGGAAGAGGTCGCCGACGCCGGATGGGGCATCGGCGGCGGTGTCCTGACCCTTGCCAAGATCCAGGGAACACCGCAGGAGTGAGGGCCTAGCGGATCCTGCCGAGACCCGTCTGGACGTCCTCCGCGTTCATCACCGGGGTGTAGGTCAGCTCGGCACCCAGGTTGAGGAAGAACGGCTCACTGATCGACGGAATGTCGGAGGGGTCCTTCAGATCGAAGAACAGGAACGCGGTGCGCTTGCCGCCATCGGCGGTGAAGTAGGCAGCCTCGGGCTTGATCTGCTCCATGGACTCCTCCATGAGCTTCCCGAGAGTCCCGTTGCGGATGGCCTCGTTACCCTTCTCCGTGTCCATGGACGCTTTCAGCATCATGCGCATCGCAGTCACCTTCTTCTGATCGGCGTGCGCGGGGCGGACCACTTCAGGATATGCCCGGACAAAGGGGGACGCCCCGGCCAGGACGTCCCCCTTTTTTGGTCAGTTCTGCTCGACGATACGGATCGTGCGGATGCCGGTACCGCGATACCGGGTCGGCGTCCTGGTCAGGACGGGTCGGCCGCGCGGCCACTCGACGGTGGGCAGGGCGAGATGCAGCACATGGGCGCCGCTCCAGTCGGTCTCGTCCTTGTCGCCGTCCGCGTCGGCGTCACCGGCGACCCGCAGTCGCTTGCCCACGGCGGCCGCCGCAGCGAAGTCGAGCCCCTCGATGGCCACGGACGGCAACGCGCCGACGTGTTCGGCGACCCCGGCGCGCTCCCGCTCGGCGGCGGCGAGACTGAGCGCCGGGATGTAGACATGCAGGGCGGGATCCTTCTCGGCCTCGACGACGAGTCGGGAGGCCATGATGTTGCCCGCGCCGAGTGCCAGTGCGGCGGTGTCGTCGAAGATGACGGCACGCGGCAGCGGATACCGCTGCTCCTCCCCCGTCACTGAACCTCACCGATCCGCCCGGCTTCGAGGTCGGCCCACAGCTTCTCGCCGGCCTTCTCGTCCTCTTCCGTGTAGGGCCTGCCGAGGAAATGCTCCTCGACGTACGCCCTGGTCTCCTCGTACCGCTTGCGCAGCTCTTCCTTGGTGGGCGTGGCCCCGGCCAGCTCCGCGACGAGGTCTCGCATGGTCATCCCCCGTTCCCTGGCCAGCTCCAGAAGACGGTCTCGGACGGCGGGGTCGACCTTGATCGTGGTGTCAGCCATAAGCGGAGTATACCGGTGGTATACCGCCTCCGGGCGTACGAGTGTGACGGTCATCAACGCTCCATTTCTTTCGAGGGACCCGGCTCTGCACGGGCGTGCGGCCGGGAGTCTGAGGTGCGTTTACGCGAGCGCGGGGCGCCCCTGCAACAGGGCGCGGGCGAGTGCGCCTCCGCGCTGCGCGGCCTCGCGGTAGCCGGAGGCGCCGGGCTTGCGCGGCTCGACCCGGACGGTGGTGACCGGTGCCGTCGCCTGACTTGCCGGGCACTTTCGACGCAGGCGGTTTTCGACGATGGCGGCGGCCGAGTACATCCGTCGCGGCAGACCGTCCGTCAACGCCGCGCGCACCTGAACGCTCGTCGCGCCCCGCTCCCACCACTCCTCGACCAGCGGCGCGAGCTTCAGCGCCTCGGCGGCGCCGAGCGTGAGCCGAGGTTCAGTTCGCCCGAGTGACCCGAGCAACTTCGCGGCAAGCGCGGCGCTTTCCGCCGGGTGGCGCTGGGCTCCCGACCTGCAGCCCTGAACTCAGAGGCGCGCGCGGCCGGTTGCCCTGGCCCTACTCATCGGTTCGCACGTCGGACACCTCGTACAGCGCATCGCCCTCACCCGGCACGCGACGCAGGTATCCCGCCGCCTCAAGTTCACGCAGGGCCGCCGCGACTTCGGCACGCCCCTCCTTGCGCTGCGCGGTCAGCGTGGCGACCGAGACATCGATCCCGCCCGGAAAACTGAGAAGGTACGCCAACACACCTGCCGCACACCACGAGATGTCCTGGTCGTGGAGCAGGTCGGTGGCGAAAGTAGTGTGGGTATCCGCAGGCGCGGTACGGTGCAAAGGCATCGGGAGGTCGTTCTCCTGTTGTCGAGCCCCCGGGTGTTGGCGCACCGCGGGGGCGTTCTTTGTTGGCGTGACTCTATGGGCACGCAAAGCGACGAAAGCAAGCTGGAACCGGCGTTTCCTGGGCGGGAGTTGGCGTTCTTCACTCTTTTGGGTGAAGGGCGGTGCGCAGGAGCAGGGTGTGGACGAAGCGGTCCGGGGTCGTCGGCCGGTAGCGCCAAGTCAGCGGCCAGGTCTGGCCGTTGAGGGCCGGGACCGGGATGTACGAGATGTGGTTCGGGCCGGCGGTGAGGCGGGTTACTCCCGGTGGCCACGCGCGGTGGGACGTACTGCCGGCGGGGACCAGGAAGTAGACCGGGCGGTTGCCCGTCGCTTCCTCTACGACGGGACCGGGCGCCCCTCCTGTCATGCGGGCGAGCCTGTCCGCGAGGTCTCTGCCCTCGTCGCCGTCCACCCGTACCGCGTCGAACTGGACCCCTGCCTTGCGGAGTTGGATGCCGGTGGCGGGGATCCATTTCAGGTCACTTTGCGTATCCATGCGGATAGTTTCGGCAGGTCCGGCTAGCGTCTTCCATAACTCTGCGTCGACCATCCGCGACGGTTGGGCACAGGAGTCGGCTATTGGTGACCGGTTGAGTTCGGTTGAGTCCGGGGGTGACCGCAATGGCGCGGGCCAAGAACAAGGAAGAAGCGAGCGGAACGGCGCATCTCGTCGCCACCCTCGCGAAAGCACTGCGTGAGCAACAGCAGCTGACGCAGAGCGAGTTGGGCAAGTTGATGGGCTATACCGGCTCTGCGGTCAGCGCGATGGAGACCTGTGCGCAGCCCGCCAGCGACGACATGCTCGTCAAGCTGGAGGAAGCGGTCGGGGGTGGGCTCGGGGTCTTCGACGAGGCGCGCAAGTGGATGCTGTTGGAGAAGTACCCGACCCGGTTCCGCGGGTTCGCCGAGATGGAGGCGGAGGCCGTCACGTTGTCGTCGTACGAGACGCTCGTTGTCGACGGCCTGTTCCAGACCGAGGCCTATGCGCGGGCGTTGATCGGTGGCGGATATCCGCCGGTGTCGGAGCAGAAGCGCGAGGAACTGGTCGAGGCACGACTTGCCCGCAGGAAGCTCTTCGACCGGGACCCAGCTCCGATGATCGAGCTGATCCTCGAAGAGAGCGTGCTGAGGCGGCCGTTCGGGAGTTGGGAGGTGCAGCGGGAGCAACTGCGTTCGCTCGCCGAGGATGCGCGGCGGGACAATGTCTGTGTGCAGGTGCTGCCGATGGATCGCGGGCTGCGCGGAACGTACGCGGGTGACCGTGGCTCGATGAAGTTGGTGGTGACCAAGGAGCACGAGCACGTCGTCTACATGGAAGTCGAGGACCAGGGCATCCTGATCAGCGATCCGCCGGAAGTCTCCCAACTGGCGCACCGCTATGCGAAGATCCGCGCACAGGCTCTGAGCCCCGACGATTCACTGAGCCTCATCGAGCGGTTGGCAGGAGAAGAACGATGAGCGGCACCGGCACGTTGCGTTGGTTCAAGTCGAGCTACAGCGACAGCGGGGGCGGGAATTGCGTCGAAGTCGCCTTCGACTGGCGTAAGTCCTCGTACAGCGACGGTGGCGGCGGAAACTGCGTCGAGATCGCGGCCTGCCCCCACACCGTGCACGTCCGGGACTCCAAGAACCCGGGGCTTGGGATGATCACCGTGTCCGATGTGGCCTGGTCTGCCTTCCTCACCCCCCACCCCCTCCCCAAAAAAGTGTGACACTTTCAGGCGAAACCGACACACTTTTTCAACACACCCACCCCACCCCCACCCCAAACTGCTCACATGAGCAGCTCACAGCATGTCCAGGCTCCGCCAGGAATGGGCACCGTGTACCGCGCGACGCTGGACGCGATGGCCATGCGAGGGCCCCGGCGCGTGGGTGTCACCCACATCGCGAGACTGGCCGACTCCAACCGCCAGTACTTCTACCGGAATTGGGCCAATCCCCAGGTACTGCTGCGCGAGGCCACCTTGCAGGAACTGAAGCGCGTGCTGCACGTGGCCCTGCAAGTCCCCGGCCCGTTGCCGCCGCCGGAGTGCCTGGGGGTGCGCTTCGTAGTGCGGGCGGCCCGGCTGCTCCGGGAGCATCCGGTCGTCGCGGCGATGGCACGGACCGAACCGGCGATGACGTACGCCGCCGTCCTCCGCACGGACACCGAGTGGCACGGGATCGCCTGGCAGTGGCTGTCCGAGCATGTGACCCCGCACCTGCGCGGCAGCGCCGAGCGGGACATGGTCACGCTCGCCGTGCTCACCACGGCACTGCCGTACGCACTGATCCCGCCGGAGGAGCCGCCCTCCGAGGCCGAACGGGCGGCCGTCGACAGCCGGTTGAGCCAAGCCCTGCACGCCTGTCTCGGCCTGCCGCTCGCCTGCCCCGACTGACCTACAGGTCCTGAAGGAGCCAGAGGGACAACGTCAGCACCGCGACACCGCGTACCGCGACCAGCGCCAGATTCGCGCTCCGCAGCCGGCCCGCCCGCAGCCACACGGTCCATGTCACCAGCAGCGACAGCACGACCGTGAGGATCAGAGCCACGGCGTCGGGCACCGCGTACAGGGCGTCGCGGTGCGCCCACAGGAGGGTCGACCACCACACCACGGCCGCCGCGCTGAGCACGGACTCCAGGATCAGAGCGGTGCGGGCCTCGCCCCGCCCCAGGACTGCCATGGACATCCGTGCTCCTCACGCTCGGCGCAGAAGGTAGGTGCGGAGTCGAGTCTAGAAGACCGGCGTGCCGGCCTGCGTCAGCTTCCAGTTGGTCGCCGCGAACGTCGTCGGGTCGATCGTGCCCTTCGCCGTGGCGTAGGCGATCATCAGGTCGCGGACCTGGTTGGTGGAGCTGTAGGCGGACTCCGCGGCGGCGATGTGCGGGTAGCCGCTGCCGCCGTTGGCGCGGTAGTTGTTGACCGCGACGACGAAGACCTGGTCGTCGGGGATCGCGGCGCCGTTGTAGGTGAGGTTCTTGATGCGGGAGCCCTCGGCCGCCGCGATGTCGATCTCGTAGGAGACACCGGCCGCCGTGTCGTACATGTAGTCCCAGAAGCTGTTGGCGTTGGTGAGGGTCGAGGTGTCGACCGCGGTGCCGGCCGGGACCTGGTGGTAGTACTTCGCCGCGAACTCCAGGTAGTCCTTGAGCTGGGCGCCGGTGAGCTTCTTGCCGTAGAGGGTGTTCTCGTAGATGTAGAGGCCGGCGACATCGCGGATGGTCACGTCGCCCTTGGGGATGTCGGCGGTGCGGCTGAAGCAGGCCGCCACCGAAATCAGCGGGAGCGCGGCGTCCGCCGCCGACAGGCCCGCCTTCACCGTCTCCATCTGGACCTCGTGGATGAAGTCGATGGCGGGGACGTCCTTCCAGCAGGCCTCCGCGGTCGACATGTCCTCGGCGCTCGTGCCGATCGCCGTGTTGACGTACTTGACGACCAAGTCGTGGTCGGCGGTGAGGAGTTCGGTGATCTTCTTGTCCTCCACGACCGTGTTGCTGTTGAGCGTGGTCGCCGTCTTGCCGGTGATCTCCCAGCAGCCGCGCACGAGTTCCAGCTCGAAGTCGAAGACGGACAGGCGATAGCCGTAGCAGTACGGCTCGGACAGGAGGACGTCCTTGCCGGTCTCCTCGTTCTTCACCGTGTAGGTGGGGACGTCGACGTGGGTGTGGCCGACGAGGATCGCGTCGATGCCGGGGACCTGCTGGGCGACCAGGTTCGACGCGTTCTCCACGTACGGGAGTTCGTCGCCCCACGACGTCGAGCCGTCCAGACCGGAGTGGTCGGTGAGGAAGACGACGTCACAGCCGAGCGCGCGCAGCCGCGGCACGTACTTCTTCGCCTGCTCGACGAGCCCCGGGAAGACCAGCTTGCCGCTGACGTTGTCCTTGTCCCACAGCGCGATGCCCGGGTTGGTGAGGCCGAGGATGCCGACCTTGATGTCCGGCGCGCCGGGCACCTTGATGTGCTTGACCGTGTAGGGCTCGAAGGCGGGCTTGAGGGTCTTCGCGTCCAGGGCGTTGGCGCCGAGCAGCGGGAAATGACACTGCTTCTCGAAGGTGCGCAGCACGTCCACGCCGTAGTTGAACTCGTGGTTGCCGAGGGCGGCGGCGTCGTAGCGCATCTCGTTCATGGCGATGGCCATGGGGTGCTTGGGGCCGCGCTTGCCGTCCTTGCCCGTGATGGGGTCGACGTTCGCGTAGTAGTACGCGAGAGACGTGCCCTGGATGATGTCGCCCGCGTCGACGAGCAGCACCCGGTCCTCGCCCTTCTCGGCGCGCAGGTTCTTGACCAGGGTGGCGATGCGGGCGATGCCGTAGGTGTTGCCCTTGGAGTCCACCGGGGCGGCGTTGGTGTAGTAGTCCCAGTTGAAGACGTGGCTGTGCAGGTCGGTCGTGCCCAGGATGGAGAACGTCCAGGTCTTGGGCTTGGGCTTCGGCTTGTGCCGGTCGGCGGCCTCGGCCGGGGTCGCCGCCGCCGTCCCCGCGACGGCCACGACAGCGCCGGTGACGGCGGACTTCTGCACGAACTCACGGCGGTTCATGGGATTGACGGGCATTCAGGGCTCCTGGAAGGGCACAGAGGGCGGGTGTTGCGTGCGGGGCGCGGCGGGCTACCCGCGTAGATGCTGGCCTCCACCTGTTACCGGCGTAACCACGGACAGCCCAAGGGCCGGTCAAGGTTTCCCAAGACCGGCCCAAGTACAGCCACCAACCGACGCTCTAGATGAACGAGTTGATCTCGATCGTCTCCGTGCGGCCGGGGCCCACACCGATCGCGGAGATCGGCGCGCCCGACATCTCCTCCAGCGCCTTCACGTAGGCCTGCGCGTTCTTCGGGAGGTCCGCGAAGGTCTTGGCCTTCGTGATGTCCTCGCTCCAGCCGGGCAGGTTCTCGTAGATCGGCTTCGCGTGGTGGAAGTCGGTCTGCGAGTACGGGAGTTCCTCGACGCGCTTGCCGTCGATCTCGTAGGCCACACAGACCGGGATCTGCTCCCAGCCGGTGAGGACGTCGAGCTTGGTGAGGAAGAAGTCGGTCAGGCCGTTCACGCGGGTCGCGTAGCGGGCGATGACCGCGTCGAACCAGCCGCAGCGCCGGTCACGGCCGGTGGTGACACCCCGCTCGCCGCCGATGCGGCGCAGCGCGTCGCCGTCCGCGTCGAACAGTTCGGTCGGGAACGGGCCCGAGCCGACCCGGGTCGTGTAGGCCTTCAGGATGCCGATGACCCGGCTGATCTTGGTGGGGCCGACACCCGCGCCCGTGCACGCGCCACCGGCGGTGGGGTTCGAGGACGTGACGAAGGGATAGGTCCCGTGGTCGATGTCGAGGAGGGTGCCCTGCCCGCCCTCGAAGAGGACGACCTTGTCCTGGTCCAGCGCCTGGTTGAGGACGAGGACAGTGTCGGCGACGTAGGGCTTGAGGCGGTCCGCGTAGGACAGCAGCTCCTCGACGACCTGCTCGATGGCGATCGCGCGCCGGTTGTAGAGCTTGGTGAGCATCTGGTTCTTGATGTCGAGGGACGCCTCGACCTTCTGCGTCAGGATCGACTCGTCGTAGAGGTCCTGGACCCGGATGCCGACGCGGTTGATCTTGTCCGCGTAGGTCGGGCCGATGCCGCGGCCGGTGGTGCCGATCTTCCGCTTCCCGAGGAAGCGCTCGGTCACCTTGTCCACCGTCACGTTGTAGGGCGTGATGATGTGAGCGTTACCGCTGATCAGGAGCTTGGACGTGTCGACGCCGCGCTCGTTCAGCCCGTTCAGCTCGGAGAACAGGACCGACGGGTCGACGACGACACCGTTGCCGATGACCGGAATGCACTCCGGTGTGAGGATCCCGGAAGGGAGCAGGTGAAGGGCGTACTTCTGATCGCCCACGACTACCGTGTGGCCGGCGTTGTTGCCGCCCTGGTAGCGCACCACATAGTCGACGGACCCACCTAGCAGGTCCGTCGCCTTTCCCTTGCCTTCGTCACCCCACTGAGCACCGAGCAGCACAAGTGCGGGCACGCGCGTACACCCCTTCCGGGCGGGGCATGTCCAAGGTCAGAGACGTACGCCGCACAGCGTGTGCCTCGTACGTCAGCGACCCTCGTCGGCCGCAACCCGTCGGACCGGATGCCCCGGAATAGACGAAGCCCCTGGCGCAATAGCGCAAGGGGCTCTTGCACAAAGATGCTACCCGAGGAAGCGAGGCATGGCCGAGGTGGCGACTTTCGCGACTTCCGATCAGCTCCTGGTCGTCATCGATCCGGTCGCCCGGCGCACCGACGGAGAGTCCGTCCGCATCGCGAAAGACGTGCTCAGCGCGGGTGCCGCGACCAAGGTGTGCATGCCGGAGGGGCCCGAGGAATTCGCCCGGGTCCTCGCCCGGCGGGGCTCACGGCGACCGGTGCTGGTGGGCGACGACCGTGCCCTGATGCGGACCGTGTCCCTGCTGCACCGCCAGCGGGAGCTGGCCGGATGCGCCCTGTCGATGGTGCCGGTGGGCGGCGCGCTGTCCCTGGCGGGGGCGCTGGGGGTGCCCACGGGGGCGGTGGCGGCGGCGCGGGCGGTGCTCGACGGGGTCGTACGGCGGATGGATCTGCTGGTGGACGACAGCGACGGGGTGGTGCTGGGCGCGCTGCGGATCCCTTCGCTCCCCTCGCCCGCGGTGCCCTCGCCCGCCGGCTCCGGGCACGCGTCGTGGCTGCGGACCTGTCAGTCGCTGGTACGGACCCTGGTGCCGGCCCGCCCGGCACGGGAGCGGGAGTCGCTCGACGGTGTGCCCCGGTTCGCGCCGGCACGGCTCCGGGTCGAGGTCGACGGCGTCACCCTCGTCGACCTCGACCAGCCGGTGGAGGCGGTCTCCGTGAGACCGGGGGCGTCGGGGCTGGCGGAGGTAGAGGTACGGCCGGTGTCGGTGGGCGCGGAGGCGTCACCGCTGTGTGCCCGGGGGCGGTCGGTGACTGTGTCCGGGGCGGATTTCCGGTACCGGGCGGACGCGGTGGTGGCGGGGCCGGTGCGGACTCGGACGTGGGTGGTGCGGGAGGGGGCTTGGGGGCTTACTTTGCCGGGTTCTTCTTAGCGGGGCCTTGGGGGGCCTGGAAACCGCTGGTGTCGAGAGCGAAGCCGAACGGGTCGGGGATGTAGAGCTTCTCGCCGAACGGCTTGGTGAGGCTCTCCTCGTATCCGACCTGGGTCGACGGGGACCAATAGACGGTGGCCTCCTCGTCCTGCATGTTGAGGATGAGGTAGACGGGTACACCCGCCTTCCCGTAAACACTCACCTTCTCGTTCAGATCTGCGCTACGAGTCGATGTCGAGGTCAGTTCCGCTACGAAGGAGAGGGCCTCACCGTCCAGATGGTGACTGGTGCTCTCACGCGTCGACTCATGGGCCGCGTGAACATCCGGGCCGTACGCCCGCTCGGCTCCCGGGAACACGTACAGTGCCGGGAGCCCACTGATCTGGTGGCCTTCGGGCAGGTACGGGCGCAGCCGATCACAGATCAGGTCCATGACCCTGAGGTAGTAAGCCTTCTGCCACGGCGACACGACGATGTTCCCCCTGATGATCTCGGCCCGATAGCCGTCGGGCACGCCCAGCTTGTCGAGGACGTCCAACATCTCCTCGAAGCCGCCACGAGGCTCAGTGCCGCTCATCACCGGTCGCTCTGCCATGAGTGTCATGATGCGCCCTCCCCTTGATGCGGACCAGCCGCAACTCAGAGTAGTCGCTCACTTACTTCCATGTGATCGGATTCATCCTTCAAGCCCACCCCCGTGCTCTCCAACTCCCGCGCCCGCCCCATCAACCCCGCCAGCTTCCCCGCCGCCAGCTCATACGTCAGCCCCAGCGGCGGCCGGATGTTGGACAGGCAGTTGCGGTCGGCGTCCGTCGTCACCCCCGGCTTCGGGCGGTACGTCAGGTACGCGCCCAGGGAGTCCGCCGCCGACATCCCGGGGCGTTCTCCGACCAAGACCACGACCATCGTCGCGCCCATCGCCGAGGCGATGTCGTCACCGAGGGCCACGCGGGCCTGTTCCGCGAGGACAACCGGGGCCACCTGCCAGGACGTCGGCAGCAGTGCCGTCGTCGCCCGCACCATCGCCGCCGCGTGCTCGTGCACCGCGCGGCTGGACAGACCGTCGGCGACCACGAACACCACATCCCAGTCACCGGCAGGGAGGTGCGCCCGGTCGGCCGGCTCCAACCGTCGCCCCAGGTCCGGGCGTTGGAGATAGGTGAGCCGGTCGGGCGCCGCGCTGCGCACCCGTACCGTCGGCTCGCCGCCCAGCGCCGCCGCCACCACGTCCGGCGCGAACGGCGAGTGCACCGCGTCCCGCGCCGCCGCGTGCGCGGCCTGCAACTCCAGCCGGTGATGCGTGGGCAGACCCGAGCCCGCCCTCCCGAGGCCGATCCTCGCCTGGGTGTGACGGCGCAGGGTCGGCCACAACTCACCGCCCAGCAGCTCCACTTGACCGGTCGTCATGCCACCAGTTCCCTTCCGATCGCCGTCAACGGGTGGGCCGTGGCGGACACGTCGTTGATCTCGCCGCCCTCGCCCAGCAGGCCGATCGAGTCGAGCCAGGCTTCGAACTCCGGTGCCGGGCGCAGGCCGAGGACCTCACGGAGGTACAACGCGTCGTGGTACGAGGCGGATTGGTAGTTGAGCATGATGTCGTCGCCGCCCGGTGTGCAGATCACGAAGGACGCGCCGGCCACGCCGAGCATGGTGAGCATGGTGGCGATGTCGTCGTCGTCCGCGTCGGCGTGGTTGGTGTAGCAGATGTCCAGGCCCATCGGCAGGCCGAGGACCTTGCCGCAGAAGTGGTCCTCCAGGGCGGCGCGGAGGATCTGCCGGCCGTCGTACAAGTACTCCGGGCCGATGAAGCCGACCACCGTGTTCACCAGGAGCGGGTCGTAGCGGCGGGCGACCGCGTACGCCCGCGCCTCCACCGTCTGCTGGTCCACCCCGTGATGCGCGTCGGCCGACAGTGCGCTGCCCTGGCCGGTCTCGAAGTACATGACGTTCGAGCCGACCGTGCCCCGGCCGAGCGCCCGCGCCGCCTCGTACGCCTCGTCGAGGAGGCCCAGCGTCACGCCGAAGGATGCGTTGGCCGCCTGGGTGCCGGCGATGGACTGGAAGACGAGGTCGACCGGCGCCCCGCGGGCCATCAGGTCCATGCTCGTCGTGACGTGGGACAGGACGCAGGACTGGGTGGGAATCGCGTACCGCTGGATGACTCCGTCCAGCAGCTCCAGCAGGTCCCGCACCGCCTTCGGGCTGTCGGTCGCCGGGTTGATGCCGATCACCGCGTCGCCGGAGCCGAGCAGCAGCCCGTCGAGCAGGGCCGCGGCCACGCCCGCCGGGTCGTCGGTGGGGTGGTTGGGCTGGAGCCGGGTGGCGAGGCGGCCCGGCAGCCCGATCGTCGAGCGGAAGGCGGTCACCACGCTCACCTTCCGCGCGACCGCGACGAGATCCGCGTTGCCCATCAGCTTGGACACGGCCGCCACCATCTCCGGCGTCAACCCGGGTGCGACGGCGGCCAGTTGAGCGGTGTCGGCCGTCAGCAGCCACTCCCGGAACCCGCCGACCGACAGCCCGGCCACCGGCGCGAAAGCCGCCGCATCATGCGTGTCGACGATCAGCCGGGTCACGTCGTCGGTCTCGTACGGGATCACCGGTTCGGCGAGAAAGGCGGCCAGCGGTACGTCCGCCAGCGCCCAGCGCGCCGCCACCCGCTCCTGGGCGCTCTCCGCCGCCAGCCCCGCCAGCCGGTCACCGGAGCGCTCGGGGCTCGCGGCGGCGAGCAGACGCGCGAGGGAGCCGAAGCGGTAGCCGTGGCCGCCGAGGGTCGAGGTGTACGTACTCATGGCGGCGACCGTACGAGGCGCGTGTTGCCCCCAGATTTCGCCAGATTTCTAAAGGTCTGGTTGACAAACATTTAACGCGCCGAAACCCTTGCCGGACTCATTCGGCCGACAGAGTTCCGCACCGTAGGACCACCCGAGCAGCAGGAGAGGAGCCATCCCGATGGCAGTGGACGAAGGAATCGCCCCCGCGGCGAACACAAGCGAGGACGGCGCCGTTCACCGGCTCAAGCCCAACGCCATCGGCCTCCTGGGCGTGGTCTTCATGGCCGTCGCGACCGCCGCCCCGATCACCGCGATGACCGGCAACGTGCCCTTCATGGTCTCGTCCGGCAACGGCATAGGCGCCCCGGCGAGCTACCTCGTCGCAATGGTCGTCCTGGCAATCTTTTCCGTCGGCTTCACCTCGATGGCCAAGCACATCACCTCGACGGGCGCCTTCTACGGCTTCATCTCCTACGGCCTCGGCCGCACCGTCGGCCTCGCCTCCGGCCTCCTGGCGACCTTCGCGTACGTCGTGTTCGAGCCGGCGCTGATCGGCATCTTCTCGACCTTCGCCACCGGAACCTTCAAGGACCAGACGGGACTTGACATCCCGTGGTGGGTCTTCGCGATGGTGATGCTGGCCGTCAACGCGACGGGAACCTGGTTCGGCGTCTCGGTCGCGGAGAAGCTGCTCGTCGTCCTCCTCGGCACGGAGGTGACCGTCCTCGCCGCGATGGCGATCTCGGTCGCCCTGCACGGCGGCGGCCCGCACGGCTTCACCTTCGGCCCGGTCAACCCGGTCAACGCGTTCAAGGGGACGTCCGCCGGTCTCGGTCTCTTCTTCGCCTTCTGGTCCTGGGTCGGCTTCGAGTCCACGGCCATGTACGGCGAGGAGTCCCGCGACCCGAAGAAGATCATCCCCAAGGCGACGATGATCTCGGTCCTCGGTGTCGGCGTCTTCTACGTCTTCGTCTCCTGGATGGCCATCATCGGCAACGGCGAGACGGCGGCCGTCAAGGTCGCCTCGTCGGCGAACCCGCTCGCCCTCTTCTTCAACCCCACCGAGCACTACGTCGGCCACTGGGCGGTCGACCTCATGCAGTGGCTGATGATCACCGGCTCGCTCGCCTGCGGCATGGCCTTCCACAACTGCGCCAGCCGCTACATGTACGCGCTGGGCCGCGAAGGTGTCCTCCCCTCCCTCAAGAACACCATCGGCCGCACCCACGCCAAGCACGGCTCCCCGCACATCGCGGGCTTCGTGCAGACCGTGATCAGCGCCGTCCTGATCATCGCGTTCTGGGCCACGAGCAAGGACCCGGCCAACGCCCTCTACGTCCTGCTCGCCATCCTCGGCACGATGGCGATCCTGGTCGTACAGGCGGTGTGCTCGTTCGCGGTGCTGGCGTACTTCCGCACCCACCACCCCGAGAGCCGCCACTGGTTCAAGACCTTCACCGCCCCGCTCCTCGGCGGCATCGCGATGCTCGCGGTGGTGCTGCTCCTGGTCTCCAACATGAGCGTGGCAGCAGGCTCGGAGTCCGACTCACTCCTCCTGAAGGCAACCCCCTGGCTGGTAACCCTGGTCGCGGCAACGGGCATCGGCTACGCCCAGTACCTGAAGCGCAGGGCGCCTGAGCGTTACGCGCTGCTGGGCCGGACGGTGCTTGAGGAAACGAAGGAGCGCTGAACCCACCAGGGGCGCGGGGAACTGCGCGACCAGCCCACCACCGGGCCGCAGACGAGTACGAATCTGCGGGAGCGTCGTGGCTGGTCGCGCCCACGCGGCGGAGCCGCATATTGACACCGCCCCGCGCCCCTTCAGGGCGCGCTGCCGAACCGTTCCTCGCGATACACCCGCCACCGCTCCATCATGGCCGCGATCTCCCCGTCGACGAACTCGAAGAACGCAAGCGTCTCGGCCATACGACGCCCCGCCGGCGTCTCCGCGCCGAGGCTGGTGACGCCCTCGCTCAGGGCAGCCTCCCACCGCTTGAGAACAGCCTCGCGGTTGGTGAGGGCCTCGTACCACTGGTTGCCCTGCACCCGGTAGCGCTCCCGGCGCGAACCGGGCTCCCGCTCCCGCGAAACCATGTGCTGCTGCGCGAGATAACGCACCCCGCCGGAGACCGCCGCCGGGCTGATCCGCAGCTGCTCCCCCAACTCGACGGAGGTCATCGCGCCCTCGTCCGAGGAGAGCAGCGCGGCGAAAATCCGGGCGGGCATGCGCTGCATCCCGGCCTCGACGAGCTGCGCCGCGAAGGACTCGACGAACTTCGACACGGACTCCGCGTCCCGCCCACCGGTTGTATCCGTCATGGACCCACCCTACCCGCGCTTCATACACTTCCTTAACTTCACAAATTTCTGAACGTAGCGTACGTTCGGCTCCATGACGAAGGCAATCACCGTCTCCGGGCTGCACAAGTCGTTCGGCAGGACACCCGCCCTCACCGGCCTCGACCTGGACGTCGAGTCCGGCGAGGTGCACGGCTTCCTCGGCCCCAACGGCTCCGGCAAGTCCACGACGATCCGCGTCCTGCTCGGCCTGCTGCGCGCCGACTCGGGCGCCGCCCAGCTCCTGGGCCGGGACCCCTGGGCCGATGCCGTCGAACTGCACCGCCGGGTCGCCTACGTCCCCGGCGACGTGACGCTCTGGCGCAACCTGTCCGGCGGTGAAGTCATCGATCTCTACGGCAAGTTGCGCGGCGGCCTCGACAGGTCCCGCCGCGCCGGCCTGATCGACCGCTTCGAACTCGACCCCACCAAGAAGGGCCGCACGTACTCCAAGGGCAACCGCCAGAAGGTCGCGCTCGTCGCCGCGTTCGCCTCGGACGTCGACCTGCTGATCCTGGACGAACCGACCTCGGGCCTCGACCCGCTCATGGAGGAGGTTTTCCAGCGCTGCGTGGAGGAGGAACGCGACCGGGGCCGGACGATCCTGCTCTCCTCCCACATCCTCAGCGAGGTCGAGGAGTTGTGCGACCGGGTGAGCATCATCCGCAAGGGCCGCACGGTGGAGAGCGGTTCGCTGGCCGACCTGCGCCACCTGACCCGCACCAGCGTGACCGCCGAACTCACCGGTGAGCCCAACGGGTTGGCGTCCCTGCCCGGCGTCCACGACCTCGATGTACAAGGCCATCGCGTCCGCCTCCAGGTCGAAGCCGACCAACTCAACGCCGTACTGCGGTCGTTGAGCGACTCGGGCGTGCGGTCGCTCACCTCGAAGCCGCCGACGCTGGAGGAACTCTTCCTGCGCCACTACCAGGAGGCGGAATGACCGCCACCGCGCTCCCCGCACGCACCAGCACCCGTACCGGCACCTCCCGCCAACTCGCGGGCACGGGCGCCCTCTTGCGCTTCAACCTGCGCCGCGACCGGGTGGTGATCCCGGCCTGGGTCGCGGTGACGGCCCTGCTGGTGCTGTCGCTGCCCAGCTCCCTGAAGAGCGTCTACTCCACCCCTGCCGAACGCGCCGACATCGCCCGCCAGATGCTCACCAACAGCTCGCTGCGCGCCACCTACGGGCCGGTGTTCAGCGACTCCCTGGGCGGCCTCACCGCGTGGCGCATCGGCGGCTACGCCGCGATCCTCGCCGGAATCATGAGCCTGGTGGTCGTCGTACGGCACACACGGGACGAGGAGGAGAGCGGTCGGCAGGAACTGGTCTCGTCGGCGATGGTAGGCCGCAGCGCTCCGCTGACGGCGGCCCTGCTGACGGCGTTCGTCGCCAACTCCGCGCTGGCGCTGCTGATCACGGCCGGGCTGGCCGGGCAGGGCACGGCGGGAGCCCTGGCGCTCGGCCTCGGCATCGGCGGAGTGGGCATGGTGTTCGCGACGCTCGCGGCGATCGTCGCGCAGTTCACGGACAGCGGCCGACTGGCGAAGGGCCTGACGGGCGGACTGCTGGGAACGGCGTTCGTACTCCGCGCGGTGGGCGACTCGACCACCAACGACGCCTCCTCGCCCGCCACTTGGATCTCCCCGATCGGCTGGCTGGAGAACCTGCGCCCGTTCGCGTCCGAACGCTGGTGGGTACTGGCCCTGTTCGCGGCTGCGGCACTCCTGCAGGGCTTCGCGGCCTACGAGTTGGCTGGCCGCCGGGACGTCGGCATGAGCTTCCTGCCCGCCCGCCCGGGACCGGCGAACGGCCGCCTCGGCACGGCGGGCGCACTGGCCTGGCGACTGCAACGGGGTGCCGTACTGGGCTGGAGCCTCGGCTTCTTCGCGGCCGGGGTCGCCTTCGGCGGCATCACCAAGGGCGCGGCGGACCTGGTCGGGGACAACGCCAAGACCCGCGAGATCATCGAGCGGATGGGCGGCCAGTCCGGCATCGAGGACGCGTTCCTGGCCACGATGGTCGGCATGTTCGGCATGCTGGCCGCGCTGTACGCCGTCTCGTCGGTCCTACGGCTGCACGGCGAGGAGACTTCACAGCGCGCCGAACCCATCCTGGCGAACGCGGTGGGCCGCCTGCGCTGGGCGGCCGGCCACTTGACGATCGCCTTCGCGGGCGCGGCCCTGATCATGCTCCTGAGCGGCCTGGGCCTGACGCTCGGCTACGGCGCCGAGCCCGGCCCCATTCTCGCCGCCACCCTGGTCCAACTCCCGGCGATCTGGACGTTGGGCGCCTTGGCGGTCCTGCTCCACGGACTCTCCCCCCGCCTGTCCCCACTGTCCTGGGGAGCGGCCGGACTGGCCCTTCTCCTCGGCTGGATCGGCCCGGCGCTGAACCTCCCCCAGGCAGTCCTGGACATCTCCCCCTTCGGCCACCTGCCGAAGCTGCCGGGGGGCGACATGGCGTGGGGACCGGTGGTGGCCCTCACGGGGATCGCCGCTGCCCTGGTCGCCGTAGGACTGGCGGCTCTACGGCGACGCGACCTCACGACCTGATCGCGCCGGGTACGGGAACCTCCGGCGTGGCGCACGCGTCCGTCCCTGGCATGGGACAACGTGCGCAGGCCGCCGGAGGATGTCTGACCGCCGCACTCGGCGCCGGCCTGGGACTGGCGGTGTGGTCGTACGACGTCCAGAACCGCTTCCAGCGCTTCGAGGCCGGCCCCGACTGGAGCGTCCTCTACGCCGAGTTGCCGCTGGCGGTGTTCGGCGGGATCCTCGCGTCACTTGGCGTCTGGGCGCTGGTCCGACGCGGCGGATAGGGCGAACCGGGCCGGTACGACGGCTTCGGTGGTCAGGCCGCTTCAAGTGCCGCGGTGATCTTCTGGATCATGGCCGTCTCGGCCGGTCCGGCGGCGCCCTTGTGGGCGCGGGACGCGGTGTCCGTGATCGTGGCGATCGTGCCGCGGAAGTTCGCCACCTCGTCCGGTGCCTTCGCCTTGAGGAGGGTCACCGAGTCGGTCAGCGCGGCGAAGACCCGGTCGGCGAGGTCGGCGGTCGAACCGCCGCCCAGATCAAGGCCCTTGGCCTTCTCGGCCAGGACCCGGCCGACCAGACCGGTCGCGGAGGACAGCGCCTTGCCGCCGGCCATCCCGGAGCGGGTGGAGGAGATCGGACCGGGGTCGGCCACCGCCATCAGGGAGACGACACCGTGGGCGGCGGTCTGGAGGGTGAGCTTGTCGTCGGGGGTCAGGATCTCGGCGGGGGTGGTCTTCTCGGGCATGGGCGTGCTCTCTTTCGATTCCGGGCGGGGGCCTGAACTGCCGTAGGGCAGTGGCCTGTTGGTGGTGGGAGGTCAGAGAGCGGGCTCGGCCTGGTTGCCGACCGCCTTGCGGGGCAGGGCCAGGCACAGCGCCGCGCACAGCAGATACGCGCCGATGGCCCACGGCCCCGCGTGGACGATCGCGTCGGTGAGGCCCTTGTCGGCGCGGGAGAAGAACGCGTTGCCGATGACAGCGACCCCGAGCGCCCCGCCGAACTGCTGGGCCGTGGACAGGATTCCGGACGCGCCGCCCGCCAACTCGCCCGGGACGGTGCTCAGGATGGTGTTCACCAGCGGGATGATCAGGAAGATCAGGCCGACCCCGGCCAGGAACAGTCCCGGGACCAACGGCCAGGCACCGGTGTGCACTTGGGCCGAGTCCTGGGCCTCGTGCCGGACCCAGAACAGACCGCCCGCCATCACCAGCGCGCCCAGGATCAGCACACCGCGGCCGAACTTCGCGACGAGCGGGTCGACCGCGGGGGCGGACAGGATCGAGCCCGCGCTGAAGGCGACCATCAGCAGACCGGCCCCGGTCGGGGTGTAGCCCTGCCCGGACTGCAGCCAGACGGTGAAGACCAGGAAGAAGCCGGACATGCCGCCGTAGAAGAGGAGTTGGACCAGCAGGCCGGCGCTGAAGGCGGGCTTGTGGAACAGGCCCGTGGGGAGGAGTGGGTGTTCGATGCCGCGCCGCTTCTCCCAGACGGTCAGGGTGGCTATGGCGAGGACACCGGCGGCCAGGCAGATCCAGCCCCACAGCGGCCAGCCGTTGGAACGGCCCTGGACCAGCGGCAGCACGATCGCGACGAGGCCGGCGGCGAGCACGAGGTTGCCGAGGACGTCGATACGGCCGCTGAAGGCGTGGTCCTTCGAGGCGGGGATCCACTTGGCGCCCAGGACCAGGACGAGGACGGCCAGCGGGAGGTTGATCACGAAGATCGTGCGCCAGCCCCAGCCGAACAGGTCCCAGTCGGTCAGCACGCCGCCGAGCAGCACGCCCACGGCCGTGGAGATGCCGGCGATCGCGCCGTACAGGGCGAACGCCTTGCCGCGCTCCTCGCCGTCGAACATGGTGCGGAACGAGGCGAGGATCTGCGGCATGATCACGGCCGCGGCCACGCCCTGGAGGCCGCGTGAGGCGACGAGCACACCGGCCGAGGCGGCCAGCGCGCTGGCCAGGCTCGTCAGCGCGAACGCGGTGACGCCGAGCAGGAACAGCTTCTTGCGGCCGTAGCGGTCGCCCAGGTGCCCGGCGATGATCAGTGTGGCGGCGAAGCCCAACATGTAGGCGGACACGGTCCATTGGAGGTCGGCGGGGGTGGCCTTCAGCCCCTTGCCGATGGACGGCAGCGCGGTGTTCACGATCGATCCGTCGATCATGTCGAGCAGCGCCGCGAGGATCATCACGAACGCCGCGGCCCATCGTTTGGGATAGGGCACCGGTGCCCCGCCGCCGTCAGCGGCTACGTTCGTGGTGTTGGTCGTGTGGGACGTGCGGGACGACATGGCTTGGACTCCAGTCTCGCTTGACTTTCATACATCTTGGCTTTCAAGTTAATAGCCGATAGTTACGATGCTGGGAGATATCTCGAATGTCAAGCGGAACGGAGCCGGGTGTGGGCGGGGACTCGGGCTCGGTCGAGGCGCGGCTCGGCGCCGTGGTGCAGCGCTATCAGGCCGCCGTCGACGACTTCGACCGCGAGCTGGCCCGCCTGATGGGTGTCAACGAGACCGATCTGCGCTGCCTGGAGATCCTGCTGTCGGTGGAGGAAGCCACCCCGCGCGAGCTGAGCCGACAGCTGGGGCTGACCACCGGGAGCGTCACCACGATGCTCGACCGGCTGGAGAAACTCGCCTACCTCACCCGCACCCCGCACCCCGGTGACCGGCGCAAGACCCTGATCCGGGTCACCCCCGAGGCCGCGCAGCGCGCCTTCGGCCTGATGGGGCCGTTCCTCGACGAGGCCGGCCGGGCGGTGCGCGAGCGCTACACCCCCGACCAGCTGGAACTGTTCATCGACTATCTGACCTTCGCCCGCGACCTCCAGCACCGCCACGTCGAACGCCTGAGGGAACTGCCGCCCCCGCGCCCGCCCCGGACCGGCGGACGCCAGCCGCAGGGACCGCGGGGCGGCGGGGCCGGATAGCGGCGCGGGTCGTCAGAGCGCGACGCTCAGCCCCTCCAGCCCCCGGATCACGAAGTTCGGCTTGCGGACCGGGTCCGCCGCCAGGGTGAGCGTCGGGGCCCGTTCCAGCAACGCCCGCATGGAGGCGGCCAGTTCGATACGGGCCAGGGGCGCGCCGATGCAGTAGTGGATGCCCGCGCTGAAGCTGATGTGCGGGTTGTCGGCGCGGGTGAGGTCGAGGCGCTCCGGGTCGGCGAAGACGTCCGGGTCGTGGTTGGCGGAGCCGAAGAGCATCGCGATCTCCGCGCCCCTCGGGATCACCGTGCCGTCGATCTCGATCTCGTCCAGCACCCACCGTTCGAAGAGCTGGAGCGGGGTGTCGTAGCGCATCAACTCCTCGACGGCGGACGGGATCAGGGAGTGGTCCGCGCGCAGGACCGCCAGCTGGTCGGGGTTCCGGAACAGCGCCCACCAGCCGTTGACCGTGGCGTTCACCGTCGCCTCGTGGCCCGCGTTCAGCAGGAGTACGGCGGTGGAGATCATCTCCTGCTCGGTGAGCCGGTCCTCCTCGTCGTGGGCCGCGATGAGGCCGGAGATGAGGTCGTCGCCGGGTTCCTTGCGGCGGGCGGCGATCAACTCGCGTAGATACTCGGCGAATTCGACCGACGCGCGGACCGCCTTCGCCGCCGTGTCCTGCGACGGGCTCAGTTCGTACATCCCGCAGATGTCCGCCGACCAGGGGCGGAGCGGGGCGCGGTCCGACTCGGGGATGCCCAGCATCTCGGCGATCACGGCGACGGGGAGGGGTTCGGCCACGTCGGTGAGGAGGTCGCCGCCGCCTGCGGCCACCAGGCGGTCCACCAGCTCACCGGCCAACTGACCGACGTACGGCTTGAGTTGCTCGACCGTGCGCGGAGTGAACGCCTTCGAGACCAGGCGCCGGATGCGGGTGTGGTCCGGGGGCTCCAGGTCGAGCATCCCGTGATCGTTGAGGGTGTGGAAGGGCTCGTGCTCGGGCGGGGGTGCCGTACGGCCGAAGTTCTCGTGGGTGAAGCGGTGTTGGTAGGTGCGGCCGAGGCGGCGGTCGCGGAGCAGCGCCGAGACGTCCGCGTGGCGCGGGACCAGCCACTGGTCGGTGGGCTCGTAGTAGGTGACCCGGCCCCGGTCGCGCAGTTCGGCGTAGGCGGGGTACGGGTCGTCGACGAACGCGGGGTCCCAGGGGTCAAAGGCTGCCATGCACGGAAGCTAGCCCGACAGCACCCGGTCTGACCAGGGGCGACCTAAGTGATCCTACGGTGGGTCGGGCAACCGTTGTGGGCGAGATGGGTTCTCGCGGTGTACTTGATCGGCTTCCTCGAAGGCGCCTGCGCTCACTTTCTTGACCTGATCCGCGGCGGGTTCCATGCCTATGCGTCGTTGCCTACTCTCGGTGACGACTAGTTGTTGCGGGTCAGGGTGTTGGTGACGGCGCATAGTGGTGGGCAAGATCGGTGGCGAGGTCGCGGAGGTGAGCCCTGGCCTCGGTGGGGCCGTGCACAGTGATGGCGCTCCCGAACGGCAGGAGTGCTCGCACGTCCTCCAGATGCAGGAAGCGGATCGTCACCTTGCGGTCGGCGGCGGATTCTTCGTGGTCATGGTCATGGTCGTCCGGGACGAGTCGTCGGCCGAAGATCCGTTGCGCTCGCTCGATCTGGGTCTGGTCGATGGTGGCGCTGACCTCTATCGCGTGGTTGTGCTCCCACTGATCGACGAGCGCTGCAGCGACGGTGGCCAGGGTCTGGTTCTCGCGGATCCGTCGTGGCCGGTCGACTTCTTTCCACGTCGTGATCCGTTCGAGTCGGTACATCCGTGGCACTCGGGCACGGTCGGCGACGAGGTACCAGATGCCGGCCTTGGCGAACAGCCCGTAGGGATCCACGACCAGGTCGCGTGGGCCTGACTCGCGTGGGCTGTCGTACTCGATCCGTAGCCGGCGGCCTCGCCGCACCGCGCCGATCAGCGAGGCCGGAGTCGTGCCGGAAGCTCGTGCCTGACGCCAGGGACGGCTGTCCACGTGCACGACGTCGGTGAGCGGCAGGAGCTCATGAACCCGACGTGGCTGGGCGGCGGCGATCTTGGAGAGCGCGCGCCGGCTCTCGACCGATGCGTCGAGCTCCGCACGCTGCTTCTCGTCCAGCCCGGTGAGCGACAGATGATCACGCTCGCCCGGTGTGAGTCGCGTGAGGTCGAGACCGGACCCGGGCAGCATGGTCACGCCTCCTAGGCGCCCCCGGTGGGCGGTCACCGGCAGACCGGCCTCGCGGAGCCAGTTCAGGTCTCGGGTGATGGTGCGAAGGGATACCCCGAGCGCCGAGGCGAGTTCCTGTGTGGTCACGGCAGCCCTCGATTCGAGGAGCAGCATCAGGGAGAAGAAGCGGTCCGGGGTCACCCACCGATTTTTTCAGGAATTGCGACAGGATGCGGCGCATATCCCGGTCAGGCTGGCGGATGCGTACCCACCACCTGCGAGCCTGCGAGAAGGAACAACCATGACCACCACATCCGTCGTGTCCATCGTCTACGTGAACGACGCTCCCGCCGCAGCTCGTTTCTACGGCGACCTCCTCGGCATGAGCCCCTCGTTCGAGACGTCGGGATACATCACCTTCGGCCTCGGGCCAGGCGCTGACCTCGGTCTGTGGTCCGGCCAGTTCGAAGATCTGTCACCGGACGTCCCGCGCACCAGTGAGGTGTGCCTGGCCATCGACGGTGGACCCGACGAGCTCAACGCGACCTTTGAGCAGTGGAATTCCAAGGGGGTCACAATCCTGCGCGAGCCTCATGACGCGGGGTTCGGGCTGACCTTCCTCGCAGCCGATCCTGACGGGAACCGTATCCGCGTCGCACCAAAGGACTGAAAGGCCGCAATGCGGCAGGCGCGCACGACAGGTGTCGCGCCTGCCGTCGTCCAACTTCGAGAGGACGACGAGTGCCCCACGCGAATACGCCCCTGAGCGTCGAGGGCCGCAGGCGGCTCGTGAAGCGGTGCCGGACACGTCCCCTCGCCCACGTCGCCGCTGAGACGGGCATCTCCCGCGCATGCGCCGGCAAGTGTCCGCGCAACGGATCACCGACGAACTTGTGAGTATCGGTTCTGTGATCAACCGGCGAACCGTCAGCCGACACCTGCCCCGGCTGCTCGGCCTCGGCGAACGCCGCTTCATCGACCCAGGCGGTGAGAACAACCGAAGTCCGGGGAAGATCATCGCCCGCCGGCCCGGGCAATGGGGGAGGAGGCGCGGAAGTGTGACACCCGGGGCTGAAGTGTCACACTTCTGCGGGGAGGTTTCCCTCTGGGGGCACTGGCAAAGAGCCGCACCGCTCAAGTGTGGCGATCTGGAAGTACTGCGGGACCGCATACCTCAACGACAGCCGCGGGGACGGTCGTTCACCCGACCGGCGGGGTCGATTCACCGCAGAGACGATCACTGTGCCGGCCACCCTTGATGTGCTCTACGAGGGCAGTGAAGGCGGGGGTGGGGAAGGAGAGGGTGGCGCGGTTGGGCAACTTGGAGTCGCGGACGGCTGTGCGGGTGGGGAGCGTGGCTATCTCGACGCAGGTGTCGCCCTCTCCGCCGCTGGAGTACGTCGACTTACGCCAGTTCATTGCAGTTCCTTAGCCAGTTGGTGGATGAAGTCCCGAGACGCCGAGGTGTCCAGCGACGCTTCCTCAACCTTATGGAACAACGTCCGGAGGTGCCTCAACTGTGCCTCCGCATCGCAGAACTCAACTCCGGTTGGCGAGTCACGCAGCCCCGTGTCCAACTGGAGCACCGAACCCCCCAGGTACATCAGCGAAGCTCCGGCACCGGCGAAACCTTCCCTGCCGAAGGGGACGACCCGAACGCTGGCACAGCCCTCTTCGATTCTGTCCAGGATGAAGCGGAGTTGAGCCCGCGAGGTCCCGAGATCGGCCACGTGGACACGGAGGGCCGTCTCATGAATGACCGTCTCGTAGGGGGTTGGCGTGTCGCCCTCGAAAATGGCGCGCCGCCTCATCCGATGCTCCACGCGAGGCACCACTTCACTCACGGGCAACTCCGGACGCATGAATCCGAAGACCGCGCGCGCGTAGTCCGGTGTCTGAAGAAGCCCGGGTACGTAAGTGATCACGACTTCACGGAGGAACGTCGCGTGATGTTCCGCCTCGGCCACGTCCAGGTTCACCTGGGGCAGGACTCCTCGGTAATCGTCCCACCAACCATGTGCGCGCTCAGTTGCCATAGCCGCCAAGGCGTCGATGAACTCCCCGTCCGCACAAGCGTAATGAGCCGCAAGCCGACGGACGCGCTCCGCGCTCACCCCGGCGATGCCCGCCTCCATCTGGCTCATCTGCCCCGAGGTCGAGTTCAGGAAGGCGGCCACCTCGCGCGCCTTCAGTCCTGACGCCTCGCGCAGTTTGCGCAGCTCGACCCCCAGCCGCACTTGTCGAGCGGTGGGATTACTCCTCGGCGGCATACGTTCCCCTGTCCCCAACGCCCTTGTCGGCGTACCACGTTCGGGTGCCAGATTACGGCAACGGGTTGCACCGTAATAAATTTCTGCCGTACCGTCAGTGACGCGACGCACACCCTGCGAAACCCCGGGGCACCGGAAGCGCACCGCTCCGCCCTGCCACGACGGCTGCGGCACTGCCACCGGCCCCGAACGCCAACTCCCCACCCCACAAACGGAGTTCACCCATGCCCGAAAGTGCCGCCTGGGAGTACACACTCCAGATCCCCAACGACCCCCGCGCCGTCACGATCAGTCGCCGCACCCTCCGTCTGATCCTCACGATGCACGGCCTGATCACCCTCGTCGACACCGCCGAGCTCCTCGCCACGGAGCTGATCGCCAACGCCGTACGGCACACCGACGGCCCCGCCGCCCTACGCGTCCGCTGTTCCGCCGGCGTACTACGCATCGGCGCATGGGACGCGAACCCCGAACCACCCGAGCCACCCCAGGCGTGGGACCAGCTCACCACCGCCGAGGACGGCCGCGGCCTCGCACTGGTCCGGGCCTGCGCCGACCAATGTGGCTGGCAACCGCAGTCCAGGAACGGCAACCGCGGCAAGTACGTCTGGTGCGAACTGGGCGCAGCGTGAGAGGCACCGTACGGAATCGCCCGGGTACCGTGAAAGCGACACCGCGAAAGGGAGCCGTCGCCATGACCACCCGACCGGCAGAGACCGGCCAGCCCCACCTCCCCTCCATGCGCACCATTGGGGAGCTCCGTGCCGCCCTCACCATGGGCTACGGCTTCCCCGGCGACGCAGACGACTTCGAGGCCGAGCTGGCCCGCGAGATCAACCATGCCGACCCGGCCGACCTCTCCGGCGTCGTCCGCCTCGTCGAGGAGTTCCGCGGCCGAGTCATCGCGCGCCAGGACCCCTCCTTCGACTCAGCCGTCGCCGCGGCCGTCGCCGAAATCCGCTCGGCTCGGGAAAACGATCGGTGAACGACGACCAGTAGCCGACCGTCGCCGAGATCACCCGTGAGGCCCACGCTCGCTGCCTCGCCATCGGCGACGGAGCACTTGAGGCTGTCGAGACCTTGCGAGCCGAGCTGGAGAAGAACCCGGCACTCGGTCGGAGAGCACAAAGCGCCGTCGGTGGCATGAAGATCTACACGACGCGCATCGAAGGCACGGGCCTCCGCCCCACACTCACCGTCACCTACGTCTACGACGCCCCTCCTCCCGAACCCGGCCTGATCCGCATCGCCCTGGTGTCACCCGTACGTTTCGCCGGTGGGGGCAACGAGTTCTGAACGAGCGGCGACTCGCGCTCATCATCGCCAACGGCACCAAGAACATCGCGATCCTCGGCGGGGTTGCGAGGTTGGCGCGCACCTAGCGGTCGCCGCCGTTCCGCGCGCTTCAGGGGCAGCGGGCAGGGATCCGCTACGGATCGCTACACGTATTCTGCCGCTCACGCTCATCCGACTGGAGAGACATGCCCACCGCTGGCTGGACCCTTGAGGCCGACGACGTCGTTGCTCTTCCCATCGACGATCTCGCACTACGGGTACTGAGAGACGCCCTGCAGAGCAATGAGTGGAACTACCGAAACTGGCTGCTCGCCGCCTCTCACCACGGCTACGTCACTCGCAAGGACGCGGTAGCAGCACTCGGCGAGGCATGGGCCTGGCTCGTGAACCGCGGGCTCGTTGTCCCAGACGTCGATCAGAACAGCATCGGCGCCTTCTTCATCAGTCGGCAGGGACACGAAGCTCTTACCCGTGGGCTTCCGTGGATCCGCGCCGTCCAACGACTCGACGTTCAAATGGTCCCGGTTCTTGAAGGTGCGGCTCGCCCTCAGTACCTGCGCGGCGACTTCGAGGCTGCCGCCCTCATGGCGATGAAGGAGGTCGAGGTCCGGGTCCGCGAGATCTCGGGCCTGTCCACCGGATTGGTGGGGAGGCCGCTGATGCAAGAAGCATTCCGGCCGGGAAAGGAAGGACAGGAGGGCGGTCCGCTCTCAGACCCAGAGGCAGAGAGCGGCGAAGCTGTCGCTCTAATGGAGCTCTTCAAGGGCGCCATCGGGCTCTTCAAGAACCCGGCCAGCCACCGACGAGTTGACTACACCGACCCCACCGAGGCGGCCGAGGCCGTGCTCCTTGCCGACCTGCTGATGCGGCTGCTCGACAAGATCGAGGCAAGCCGGAGCTGACCCGGGCATCTTGGCGTTACTCGGCCTTCGCGGCCTCGTAGTAGGCATCCCGGGCCGCTTCGTAGACAGTCTGTGCCTCGCGCTCTGCTTCCATGGCCTGAATCCACGCGGAAGAGATCGTGGGGACGGGTCCATTCCCATCGCAGTCGAGCCGGCGTCCGGGAGAGCGCCCTCGGGCGTGGCTCTTGCCGCTTGGTCGTGGCGGCGCTGGGCATGCGCGGGCGACAGCCGTCCCGCGCGTCGATCGCTAGTTAAGCTTGTCAAGTGCGTCCTTGTACCCGGCGGCTTGAGTCGGTGTCAGGTAGTGCGACACCCGCACCAGCACCGTCCCATGCACGTAGTCGTACTCGGAGAACACGGGCATCGACTTGGTGACGGCCTGGATGTACTTGGCGCGCGCCTTCGCGTCGGCTGGATCTGCGAACACCTCGATCGCACCACCCCGGTCCACGTCACCCTTGTCCGTACCTTCGACGTCGCTGGCCTTGATCCGGGAGTCGGTGAAGGTGACCTTCGACGTGTACTGGTTCGGCCGGCCCAACAGGTGGTTCCCGTCGTTGGCCGCGGTGACGATGCCGGACTGCTTCGCCGCGGAGACCGCGGCGGACAGCTTCGTGAAGGAGCTGGTGGCGGTGAGCGGCTTGGCTGCGCTACCGCCTACGTTGGCGGCTGTGCCGGCCTTCGGGCTGCCGCTGCACGCGGCGGTCAGCAAGATGGCGGCGATAGGCAGGATGGTGCGGCGCACAAGGCCCCCTCGATGGTGTGGATGACGCGTGCGGTCACAGTGTCAGCCGCCTACAGAGCGCGGGCAGTTGTTGCCGGAACGTGACGACGGGTTCGACACGGGCGCCACTTGCCTGCTGCATTCGGCCGCCGCGATCTTCTCGCTACCGGGAAGATCACCGGCCAGGGTTTTGCGACTTCGTCGTCCGGAGCCACATGCGGGATGACCGAGTCGGACTCGCCCCCCGCCAACGGGAATCTTCCTGCGATCCCAGTAAGACCGCGGTCGGGACTGACGCGTACCCCGCAGCTCACTGCCGGGGGCCTCACCGACGAGGCCCCCCTGGACAAGAGGTACTCACATTCCCACTGCCCCCAACTGTGGGTGCCCCGCGACTGGCCAGCCTCGTGGTGCAGCAGACCACGCGGGCCCCAACCGTTGGCCAGATGCAACGGTTGCCGAGAACGGCGAGACCGCAGGCCGGCGACGTTACGGGATCGCGTACATCGCCTCTCCATGGGCCAGAGACCCAGGCACATGCCGACCCGACCCGCTCGACCACCTACGGTCACGTTTGGAGCGGGATCCTGACGCGCCACGCATATCTCTTGTCTGCATGACATCGTCTTTGCAGGTCAAGCGGCAGGTACTCACCAAAGGCGTCGCTTGAGACTTGGAAAAATGTAGACAGCCTTGGACTTCTGAACTACTTTTGAAGTCATGACCACCATGCCTGCCGAAGCGAACCTCTCTGAGCTACTACAGAAGCCCAAGGACACGATCGCGCGCATGCAGGGCAGCACCCGCCGGGGTATCCTCCTGCACCGCCGCGACGACGAAGACCTCTACCTGACCACCGCTGCCCGCGCCGAGGAAGCGGTGCAGGTCGTCGACTCCACGACCCGGATCTTCGTCGCCATGATGAAGAGCGACCCCCAGGCGGTGAAGATACTCACTCACGTCTTTCCTGAAGCCTTCCCCTGGGTGCGCTACCTCCCAGATGCGGCTGTCCGCGAGTTCCTCGTCGAATTCGTGGAGACAGCACGTGCCGCAGTCGACCTCGACAATGTAGGTCTGCTGGCCCCGGTCCTCGCTGCATGGAAGTCGACCGCCCTCATCCACGCCGACGAAACACTGCACGGCGAACTGACGAAGCCGCTCAGTGAAGATCTCGGATCCGTCGAGCCGCCGGAGGTTCCGGGCGAGTGAGTCCCAAGAAGGGAGAGCGGCTCCCGCAGTGGCAGATCGAAGTCACCGGCGGGGGCCGACTCTGATACCTCATTGACGAGGAAAGGCGCCGCGTCTGGCTGGTGTACGCCGGCCTCGGGCACCCAAAAGCTACGGACTAGCGGCAAACCGAAGTCCGCGGGGAAATCTCCAGCCTGGCAGCGATCCGCTACGCCTCGTTCTCGTACTGGCCGCTGATCCATTCCTGGATCGTCATCGGACGGCGCACCCGCGGCAGACGTGCCTCCCACAGCCCGCGGTTGTGAGCGCGCCACTCCTCGGGCGTCATCTCGTACAACGGCTTCGCCGCACCGCCGTTCTCCACCGCCGTCGCCCGCAGCCGCCAGCGGTCCGCCAGTTCACCGGCCAACTGCCGACAGCTGCCACGGACCGACGCCAACCATCGGACGCGCCGCTGACCAGGGATGTCCCGGCTGGCGGCCGTACCGCCTGTGGACTTGTGGTGAATATCGCGGGGCCTGTGTCTCGGTCCCGGCCCGCTCTCCGCTTCTTGATGTTTCAATCATGGCGACCTGTCAGGAACGGGCGATTGGTGGTGCGATGGGACGTCCCGAGCGGCCGGTGGATCCCGAGGCCGGAGCCGTTCAGCGGCTCGCGCATCAGCTGCGGGAACTGCGTGCCGCGTGCGGCGGGCCGTCTTACCGGACCCTGGCCCGGCGGGCGCACTATTCGGCGGCCACCCTCGCGCAGGCGGCCGGTGGGGAGCGACTGCCGTCGCTGGCCGTGGTGCTTGCGTACGTGCAGGCTTGTGACGCCGATCCCGGGGAGTGGGAGACGCGGTGGAAGGCCGCGGCCGAGGAGGAGCGGGCCGTACGGCAGGAGGACAGCGGTGGCGGGGACGAGCCGCCGTATCGCGGGCTCGTGCGGTTCGAGCCCGGGGACGAATCGCTGTTCTTCGGGCGGGAGCGGCTGGTCGGGGAGTTGTTGGAGCTGGTGTGCGAACACCGGCTGGCGATGGTGTTCGGGGCGTCCGGGAGTGGGAAGTCGTCGTTGCTGCGGGCGGGGCTGATACCCCGGCTGCGGCGGCGCATCCAGGAGGACGGCTGCGCGGCGGTGCTGCGCGTGCTCACCCCGGGTGCCACACCGGCGGCGACCCACGGACATCTGCTGACCCCGGCGGACGGTGAGCCGGACAGGTGGGTGGTGGTCGACCAGTTCGAGGAGATCTTCACGCTGTGCCGGGACCGGAAGGAACGGGCCCGTTTCATCGAACTGCTGCTGGCGGCCCGGGAGCCGCGGAACCGGCTGCGGGTCGTCATCGCCGTACGGGCGGACTTCTACGACCGGTGCGCGGAGCACCGGGGGCTAGTGGACGCGTTGCGGGAGGCCCATCTGCCGGTCGGGCCGATGGACGCGACGGAGCTGCGGGAGGCGGTCGTCCGCCCGGCCGCCGCCGCCGGACTGCTGGTGGAGCGGGAGCTGACCGCCCGGATCATCGACGAGGTCGTCGACCGGCCCGGCGCGCTGCCGATGCTGTCCCACGCCCTGCTGGAGACCTGGTACCGGCGCCACGGCCGGACCCTGACCATGGCCGCCTACGAGGCGGCCGGCGGGGTGTCCGGCGCGATCGCCGCGACCGCCGAGCACCTGTACGGCGACCTCACCCCCGCCCAGGCCCGTATGGCGCGGCAGGTGCTGCTGCGGCTGATCGAACCGGGGCAGGGGACGGCGGACACCCGGCGCCCGGTCCGGCGCGGCGAACTGAACGTCTCCGACCCGGAGTTGTGCGAGGTCGTCGAACGGCTGGCCCGCGCCCGGCTGCTGACCATGGACGCCGACTGCGTGGAGTTGGCCCACGAGGCCCTCATCAACAGCTGGCCCAGACTGCGCAGTTGGGTCGAGGAGGACCGCGAACGGCTGCGCCACCACCGGAGCCTCACCCAGGCCGCCCACACCTGGGAGGAGCTCGGCCGCGACACCGGCACCCTGTATCGGGGCACACGGCTGGCCCAGGTGGAGGAGATGTTCGCGGCCGGGCTCTCCCCCGAACTCAACACGCTGGAGCGGGACTTCCTCACCGCCGCCCTCGACGCCCGCGCGCACGAACACCGCACCGCCACCCGGACCGCCCGCCGGGCCCGGCGGCTGGTCGTCTCGTTGTCCGTCGCCGTCACGCTGTCGCTGGTCACCGGACTGGTCGCCTGGCAGCTGCACCGCAACGGCGTGCGGGAGCGGACCGAGACGGCCGCCCGCCGGATCGCCTCGGTCGCCGCGTCGATGCGGACGACCGACCCCAGGACCGCAATGCTGCTGAGCGTCGCCGCCTGGCGTACGGCCCCGCTCGCCGAGAGCCGCTCGGCCCTGCTCGGCGCGCTCACCCAGCCGCAGTCGGACGCCTTCACCGCGCCCGGCGCGGACGGCGACACCCCGCGCTTCCTCGCCGACTCCGGCCGCACCGTGCTCAGCACCGAGGGACGGACCTGGCGGACCTGGGACGTCGCCACCCACCGCCGTAGAGCATCCGGACAGCTGCCGTACGGCACGGTGCTCGCCGCCGCTCCCGACGCGCGGGTCGTGGTGCTCCAAGTGCCCGACGGGCAGCGGCTGTGGGACGTGGCCGCGGGGAGGTGGACCGGTCCCGCGCGGACGCTGCCGTCGTCCTACGATCTCGACTTCGGTGCCAGCGACCGTAGTTACCTGGTGGCCGACCCGGACCGCGGCCGGACACAACTGCGGTCCGTCGCCAACGACCGGCTGCTGTACGGGACTTCGGGCACCGGCGAGCCGGACCTGGTCCCGAGCCCCGACGACCGCCGGGTCGCCGTGTGCCGGGAGGGGCACGCGCCGGCCGTGTGGGACCTCGCCAAGCACCGTACGCTGCACGGCGGTTGGGAGTCGGCCCGCGACATCTGCGACGACCCGAACCGACTGCTGCGGTTCGGCGCGGGCGACCGGCTCACCGCCCTGTCCACCACCGGCATCCGCGCCTGGGACACCACCACGGGACGCCTCCTCGCCGACGTCTACTACCCCGACGTCCAGTACGCCGCCCTCAGCGAGGACGGGAGGTTCCTCGCGGCATCGTGCCGCGACGAGATCAGGGTGTGGCGGCTGTCGGCGCCCGTCTCCCGGTACGCCGCACCCGTCTTCCGCTACCCCCTCAACGGCCAGCTCCCCTCCGCCTCCCTCGCCTGGGACCCCCGCCTGCCGGTCCTGCGCTACCTCGAAGGCTCCACCGTCCACACCCTCGACATGACCACCCCCCTCACCTCCCGCTGGCGCCGACAGCCCCTGGACAACGCGCTGTTGAGCCCCGACGGCCGTACCCTCGCCACCGCCGAACGCACCGGCGGCCACTACCGCTTCCAGCTGCGCGACACCGAGGACGGGCGGCTGCTGCGTGAACTGCCCTCCCCGCCGTTCCCCGTGGCCGTCGCCGGGAGCGAACCGGTCGTACCGCGGTACACCAAGTCCCTGATGGCGTTCAGCCCCGACAGCGGGTCGTTCGCGTACGGGGTGTCCGCACCGGGCCGGGACGCGGCCCCGCAGCGACTGACCGTGTGGAACGTCACCGGTGATCGCGAACGGACCACACTGGACATCACCTCGTCCTCCGCCGGTACGGCGGTCGCGCTCGCCCTCGGGCCGGGCGGGCGCACCCTGCTGGCCGCCCGCACTCCCGGCACCCCGCACCTCACCGACGAGGTCTGGGACGTCACCCGGCACCGCAGGACGGCCGTGCTCAAGGGCTTCGACAGTCACCTCCTGGCCGTACGGCCCGACGGCCGGCTGCTCGTCGGCGGCAGCCACAGCGCCGCTCTGCCCGCCGGGCCGGTCGCCGCGCGGGCCCTCGGCCAGAGCGGGCGGATCGGCGCGCTGGCCTTCGGCGCCGACGGTTCCCGGCTGGCGGCGGGCGACCTGACCGGCCGCGTCGCCCTCTGGGACGGAGACCTCCGACAGCGCGCGGGCATCCTGCCCAATGTCTTCCCCGGCCCGGCCCTCGGCACCCCCGAAGCCGTCAGCGCCCTGGCCTTCAGCCCGGATGGCCGCACCCTCGCCGTCGCCGGTGACGCCGGCACCGTCCAGCTCTGGGACACCGCCACCCAGCAACCCCTCGGCGGCACCCTGCCCACCCCCGGCGAAGGCATCCGCTCCCTCGCCTTCAGCCCCGACAACGGCACCCTCTACGTCGCCGGCGACCACGTCCCGCTCCAGCGCTACGCCCTCTCGGCGTCCGCCGCCCTCACCCAGGTGTGCGCCCGCGCCGGGACCTCGCTGACCCGGGCCCAATGGCGCGCCTACATCCCCGACGCGCCCTACCAACACACCTGTGAACAGCGGTGATTGTTTGTCTGGAGTGATCGAAGGGGCTACTTGGACAACCCTCCGGTCGCCAGCCTTGGGGGGCGAGGCCTGACAGTTCCCCTTGACCGAAGGTGCGTCAGACGTGACCCGAGATCGCTCCCCCGACCGCCCCTCCGTCCTCGTGGTGGAGGACGACGCCGGCATCTCCGGGCCGCTGGTGACGGCCCTGGGGTTCCTCGGCTTCGACACGCACACCGTGGCCACGGGTGCGGACGCGCTCACCGCCGTCCGCGAGCGGCGGCCCGACGCCGTCCTGCTCGACCTGGTCCTCCCCGACCTGGACGGCACCGAGGTCTGCCGACAGCTGCGCGCCGCGGGGAACAACATCCCCGTGCTCTTCCTCGGCACCCGCCACTCGGTGGCGGACACCTGCCGCGCACTGGCCATGGGCGGCGACGACTACGTCACCAGACCCTTCGACCTCACCGAGGTCAGCGCCCGCATCCGCGCCCTGATCCGCCGCTCCCGGAGCACCGGCCACGTCCGGGACATCGGCTACGACGTCCCCGCCGCCCCCCGACGGCTGCGCGCGGCCGGCGTCGAACTCGACGTCGACACCCGGGAGGCGTGGCGGCACGGGCAGCCGGTGCAGCTGTCGGCCACCGAGTTCGCCCTGCTGAAGGTCCTCATGGAGAACGCGGGCCGGGTGATCTCCAAGGGGGACATCCTGGACAGCGTGTGGAAGTACGACTTCCAGGGCGAGTCCGGAGTTGTGGAGACCTACGTCTACTACCTGCGGCGCAAGCTGGGCGACTCCGGCCAGTCGCTGATCCGCACCGTGCGGGGCGCGGGCTATCTGCTGAGCGCCGACCCCGTCACCGGGAAGGGGGGCGCCGGTGACGGGGTCGACAGTGGTGGGGCCGGCAGTGGTGGGATCGGCGGAACCGGGGTCGGTCAGCCGATCCAGAGGTCGTAGACCGCCTTGTCCCGCGTGTCGTTGTACGAGATCAGCCTGGGCTCCCAGCGCCAGCCGGTGCTGGGCTTGCGGTGGTGGAACTCGACCGACTGCCCGGCCTTCCACCAGTAGCCGCTCGCCGTCGTGCAGCCCTTCGGCGCGATCTCCCAGAACTGGGAGCCGATCCAGTCCCCGTACTGGTTCTCCCCGACGAAGAAGAACTTCACCGTCTCGGTGGACCCGCTGCAGACCCTGAGGGTCACGAACTTGTCGCCTGCCGCGGAGGCCGTACCGGGGGCCGCGAGACCGCCGACGGTGGCGGCCACGGCGAGCATCGCCATGACGACCTTGCGTCTGACCGTGCGCATGGACATGGAACTACCGCCATTCTTGGGTGGTTTGCGCAGATGTGATCGTTACGGGCCTGGTCCTAGTGCAGCAGGCCCTTGGTCCGCAGCCAGGCCCTGGCCGCCTTGCCGGGGGTCTCGCCCGCATCGACCGACGCGGTGAGCTTCGCCAACTGGGCGGTCGTCAGCAGGGTGTTGACCCTGGCCAGCGCCGTCCGGCCCGCCAGGTCCACGGCGGGGGCGCTGATCAACGGGAAGACATGCTCGGGCGGTACGACGGACTTCGGATCGGCGAGCACCACCAGCCCGTCCCGGGCGATCACCGGGTCGGTGCTGCGCAGGACCCGGATGTCCGCAGCCTCCGCTGTCCCGGCCGGGGTGAGCGTGATGCCGTACGCCTGCTTCAAGGCCGTGACGGACGGGGCGTCGGGATGGCCGGACGCGGAACCGCCGAGCGTCAGACCTGTGCCGGCCCCGCGGAGGTCCGCGAGGCTGCGCAGCTTGTGCCGCCCTGCGGTGGACCTGGTCACCGCGAGGACGACCCCACCCTGCGCCGCCGCCGGAGGCAACGCGACGATCCCCGGCGGCAACGCCATGCTCAGCGTCGCCTCCATGTTCCCGTGCATGGTCTGCCCGCCCGGCATCGCCCGCAGCAGGGTGGACTCGTAGGCGGGCGCGATGCTGATCCTGCCGTCCACCACGGCCTGCGCGGTGTCGACCGGGGACCCGTACGAGGCGTCCGCCGTCCGCACCTTCTTCCCCGCCCGGGTAAGGAGTTCGCCGTACAGCGCCGCCACGACCCGGCTCTCCGCCGAACCGTCGGTACCGATCACCGCCGGCCCCGCACTGTCCGCGTAACCGACGTGCGTGCCCGCGGCGTTCGCGCTCGCGCAGCCGGAGAGAAGGCCGGGGAGAAGGAGGAGCGAGCCGGCCGCGAGAGCGGCGGTACGGAACATCACGCCCCGCCCGTCAGCAGTGCCGGCCGCGATCAGCCAGGCTCATCGGCTTGTCCTTGAAGGTGACATAGCCGTAGCTGGGGTTGTCGTTGTTGAAGCCGGACTCCTGGTAGTCGTACACGTACCAGTCGTAGTGGCCGTAGTACTTGTCCCTGAACTGGATCTCCCACCACCCCTTCGCCTGCTGCTTGGAGGTGCCGCGCTCGATCCAACCGTAGCTTCCCGAGGGGATGTTGACCGTGTTGGACTCGGTGTCGGTGTGGGAGTTCTGCCAGGTGTGGCTGTAGGTCGTCTCGACCTGCACCTCGAAGACCTCGGCGAACTTGTAGCCCGCCGTTACCGAGACGCCGACCGTGTTGCCTGCGGTGGTCGTGTCCGACCAGTCGATCCGGTGCTGGTTGGTCTGGGTGCCGCAGTTGTACGCGGTACTGCCGACCTGGTGCGCCGGGCCGGTGTAGCTCCAGTAGCTCTGCGGACGGAACTTGCAGAAACTCGCCCAGCTGCAGGCCTTCAGGAGTTCGGCGTTGGTCGGGGTGTCCGCGGCGAGCGCCTGCGGAGCCGTGAGCAGCGAGGCCCCCACGGTGAGGGCACCGAGCACACCGATCGTGCGAGGGGAGAAGCGCTTGGCGGATTTCTTCTTGCGCGGGGCGAATGCCATGGATCACTCCATCGAGAGGGGGAGTTCGGTGGAAGTACCAGTTGCTGCGCACCACTCTCGAACGGAACCGCCCGCCGCTGATCAACGTCCCCTCACAGCCGGGGACAGAATCGGCTCAGCGTTTCATCGGAGTCACCTCGGAATCCCGCGTCACCCCGGCCTCACCAACCGCGCCTCGTACGCGAACACCGCCGCCTGGGTACGGTCCCGCAGCCCCAACTTCACCAGGACGCGGCTGACATGGGTCTTGATCGTCGACTCGGCGACCACCAGCCGCTCGGCGATCTCCACGTTCGACAGCCCCTGGGCGATGAGAATCAGCACCTCCGTCTCCCGCTCGGTCAGATCCCCGTACGTCGCCTGCTGCCCGGTGGGCACGAGCCGGGGTGACTCGGACAGCTTCGAGAACTCCGTGATCAGCCGCCTGGTGACGGAGGGGGCCAGCAGCGCCTCGCCGGCCGCCACCACCCGCACCCCGTCGGCGAGTTGGCGTGCCGAGGCGTCCTTGAGGAGGAAGCCGGAAGCTCCCGCCCGCAACGCCTGGTACACGTACTCGTCGAGGTCGAACGTGGTGAGCACCAGCACCTTCGCCGCGCCGTCCGCCGCGACGATCTCCCGGGTCGCCTCGATGCCGTTCATCTCGGGCATGCGGATGTCCATCAGGACGACGTCCGGGGCCAGTTCACGCACCCGCTCGACCGCGTCGCGGCCGTTCACCGCCTCGCCGACGACCTCGATGTCCGGCATCGCGCCCAACAGGACCGAGAAGCCCTCGCGCACCATCATCTGGTCGTCCGCGATCAGTACCCGGATGGTCATGCGTCACCTTCGCTCGCACTCGGAACCGGCAGGAACACCGTCACCTCATAGCCGCCGTCGTCCACCGGGGCCGCCGTCATCTCGCCGTTCAACATGGAGACCCGCTCCCGCATCCCCGTGATGCCGTGCCCGGCACCGGGTGAGGGCTTCACCAGGCTCGGCTCGGGCATCGGGCCGTTGACTATCCGCAGGCCCAGCCCGCCCAGCACGTAACCGATCTCCACGCGGGCGCTCGCGCCTGGCGCGTGCCGCAGGGTGTTGCTCAACGCCTCCTGCACTATCCGGTACGCCGACAGCTCGACGCCCTGCGGGAGTTCACGCACCGCCCCCGTCACCGCCTTGTCGACGCCCAGGCCGGCGTCGCGCACATTGGCGAGCAGTGCGTCCATGTCGGCGAGGGTGGGCTGCGGGGCGTCCGGCGCCTCGTAGTCCTCCGCGCGCACCACGCCCAGGACGCGGCGCAGTTCGGTCAGAGCCGCCACCGCGTTCTCCCGGATCGTGACGAACGCGCGCTCCAGCTCCGGCGGCGGATTCTCCACGCGGTAGGGCGCGGCCTCCGCCTGGATGGCAACCACCGACATGTGGTGGGCCACCACGTCGTGCAGCTCACGGGCGATCGTCGTGCGCTCCTCCAGGAGGGTGCGCCGGGACCGCTCGTGCGCCGTCACCGTCTGCTGCGCGGTCACCTCCTGCCGGGCCTCGCGGCGGATCTGCCAGACGGCGACGCCGAGCAGCACCAGGGCGGAGAGGAACAGCATCTGCGCGCTGTTCGAGCCGAAGGCGTGGCCACCGGCGAAACTGGTGGCGCCGATGCCGTAGACCGCCGTCAGCGCCCACATCCAGGCGGCCGTGCGCGGCCGGGTGCGTATCGCCACGATCGCGAGCACGGACAGATGGCAGACGAAGCTGCCGGTCCGCCACGGCCACTCGTCGTCGAACTCGGTCGCCAGGGCGGTGGCCACCGGGGTCGCGGCCATGGACAGCCAGAACGCGCCGACCGGCCGCACCATGGTCAGCAGCACCGGCACCAGGGCGAGCAGGCCGAGGATCAGGTTGCTGCCCGCGCCGCGGGCCTCGTCGTTCGTCGCGACGAACATCGCGAGCAGGCCGACCGCGGTGATCAGGGCGTGCGGGCTCCAGGCCGCGTACTCCCGTGCCCGGCCCTTCAGACGCCGGGTCAGCGGGCCGTCGGCGGTGGAGGGGGGCAGCGGGTGGTAGGCGAAGGCGTCGTGGAACAGGTCCTGCCGCAGTCCGCGCAGGGCGTCCGCGGCAAGCCTGAACTCCGGGCTGCGCGGCTTGGCCCCGCCCGCCGGCGGCAACTGCTGGGTCGTCTCGGTCACATTCAAAACGGTAGGCGGAGGGGTCCGTCGCCGTCGTCACCTGTGAGATGGGTCTTCGCCCGTCCGTCTCAGGTACTACGGGTATGCCGGAGACCTGGCACCGGACAGCCTTCAGCCGCCTCAGCGGCCCCCGCCCGGCCGCACCAACCCCGACTCGTACGCGAACACCGCCGCCTGCGTGCGGTCCCGCAGGCCCAACTTCACCAGGATGCGGCCGACATGGGTCTTCACGGTCTGTTCGGCGACGACCAGGTGCTCGGCGATCTCCGCGTTGGACAGGCCCTGCGCGATCAGCGCGAGCACCTCCGTCTCGCGCTCGGTGAGGTCGCCGACGCGTGACTTGAGGGGGGTGCGCGGTGTCCCGTTCAGCCGGGAGAACTCGGCGATCAGACGGCGGGTGACGCCCGGCGCGAGCAGTGCGTCACCGGCGGCCACCACCCGGACCGCCTCGGCCAGTTGCTCCGCGGACGCGTCCTTGAGGAGGAACCCGGAGGCGCCGGCGCGCAGCGCCTCGTACACGTACTCGTCGAGGTCGAAGGTGGTGAGCACCAGGACCTTGATGTGCGGGGTCGCCACCGTGATGCGGCGGGTGGCCTCGATGCCGCCGAGCTCGGGCATGCGGATGTCCATGAGGACGACGTCCGGGGCGAGTTCCGCGACCTTGGCCACCGCGTCCAGGCCGTCGACCGCCTGGCCGACCACCTCTATGCCGGGCTGGGCGTTCAGCAGCACGGTGAAGCCCTGGCGGACCATCTGCTGGTCGTCGGCGATGAGTACACGGATGGTGCCGCTCGTCATGGGGTCTCGTCTCCTGTCGGGAAGATGATCTCGGGGGCGGCGGGTCTGTCGGGGGCATCGGATCCGTCGGCGCTGTCCGGGCCGTCGGGTCCGTCGGCTCCCTCGGGGAGTGCGACGCCGTCCCTGGGGAGGAACGCGACGACCGCGAAGCCGCCCTGGAACGTTCTCGTCGCGGTCAGGTGTCCGCCGAGCATCGCCGCCCGCTCCCGCATGCCGAGCAGACCGTGCCCGGCGCCCGGGGAGGGCGGGGCGGCCTGCTGCGGGCGGGAGTTGGTGACGATCAGCCGCAGCCCGTCGGGGTCGTGGGCGACCTCCACGGCGACGGTGGAACCGGGGGCGTGCCGCAGCGCGTTACTCAGGGCCTCCTGGACGATCCGGTACGCCGACAGCTCCACGCCGGGTGCCAGCGGACGCACCTCGCCCCTGACGTCGCCGCGCACGTCGAGACCGGCGGCCCTGGTGTTCTCGATCAGGGCGTCCAGGCGGTCGAGGGTGGGCTGCGGGGCGTCGGGGGCGGCACCGGTGCCGGGGCCGCCCAGGGTGTAGGGGTCGTCGGGATACTCCGGGTTCTCCGAGCGGAGCACTCCGAGGACCCGGCGCAGTTCGGCGAACGCTTCCAGGGCGTTCTGTCTGATGCCGTCGAGGTTCTCCTTGAGTTCCTCCGACGGGTTGTCGACCAGGAGGGGCGCCACTTGGGCCTGGATGGAGATCACCGACATGTGGTGGGCGACCACGTCGTGCAGCTCGCGGGCGATACGGCTGCGCTCCTCCAGGAGTGTGCGGCGGTTCCGTTCCTCCGCCGTGATCGTGACCTGCTCCACGAGTTGGGTACGGGCCTCGCTGCGACCGCGCAGGGCGGTGCCGATGAGGACGGCCACCGCGCAGACCACGACCGCGGACACGCCCGTCGAGGAGTAGCTCTGGGCGCCGAGCACACCCTGGATGACGAACGTCGTCAGGCCGGTCGCGGCCAGCGCCGCGAGAGCTCTGCGGGTCGGCACACGCAGAGCCACGAGCAGGAGGACGACGGCCTGGACGATGACTTCGGTGGTGCTCCAGGGCCAGTCGGGGCCGGGGCCGGGGTACGGGACTTGCCCCAGGGCGGGGCGGGGATCCACGGCCGCACGCGCTGCCAACGCGGTGACAGCCGTCGCGGTGAGGGACAGGGCCCAGGCGGGGACGGGCCGACGCAGGGCGAGAACCAGGGCGACGCCCTGCCCGAAGCCCGCCAACAAGCCCTGGGGCACGCCCAGTTCGTACTCACTCATCATCTCGTCCATGCCGGACAGGGAGAGGCCGAGAGCGGCGAGGGAGACGAGCGCGTACGTGACGTAACGCAGCCAGCGGTGCCTGGGGAACAGGCTGGGCGCGGTGTGCGGGGGCCCGGCACCCTCGGCGGCTGCGTTCACCCGGTCAACCCTAGGCACGGTGAGGGCGCTTCGCTGCCGGGTGGGGCGGGTGGGTGTGGGCGCGGACGACCCGTGCGCGGCGTGACGGGCGGCGCCTCGGACCCTGTTCGTACACGCGGAACGCCGCCCAGCAGACCGTCAGCGTCAGCGCGAACACCGGGAGCCAGGCCAGTCGGGCCGCCACCCAGGTCAGGTCGTCGGGGCGGGTGTGCAGGCCGGGCAGATGACCGGCGGGCAGGGTCGCGGCCGTGGTGGCCATCAGGGCCGTCTGGTGCCAGAGGAAGACCGTCATCGCCGAGAGGTTGACCAGTGCTACCGCCGACCAGGCGAGCGGCCGGCGCAGCGCGCGGCGCAACCGGTCCCGGAGCAGCAGGGCCAGGCCGCACTGGGCCAGGCCGAAGGTGACGGCGGCCAGGGTCGGCGGGTCCAGGTTGGAGATCGTGGTGCCGGGGACGCCGACCATCGACGCCGGGTAGCCCGCCCAGAGGACGAGTGCCGCCGTCGCCGCCGTACCGCCGGCCAGGAGGACCCAGCCCGCCCGGGCCCGGTCCAACTCGCCCCGGGTCCAGGCCGCACCGAGGGTGTAGGGCACGAGCCAGCCCGCCGCCACGTTGACCCAGCCGAGCCAGGACGGGCCGCCGAGCCCGAAACGGATCAGGTCCACGTGCAGTACGACGGCCAGCGGCCACAGCGGGTTGAGCCGGGTCAGCAGTGGGGTGGCCGCCGTCAGGCCCGCGAACACGACCAGGAACCACATCGGTGACAACGCCAGTTTGACCAGGGCGCGGACCGTGTCGAAGTCCGTGCCGGACAGGAGCAGCGCGACGGCCGTCACCGTCCACACGACGAGGACCGCGGCGACCGGGGTGAACAGCCGGGACAGCCGGGCGACCAGCCATTGGCCGTACGTCGTGCCCCGGGCGCGTGCGGAGGCGTAGCCCCGGGTCGCCACATGGCCGCCGACCAGGAAGAACACCGCCAGCGTCTGGAACACCCAGGAGATGGGCGCCAGCCACGGCATCTCCCGCAACGGGCTCGCCGTGTGCAGGGTGCCGCCGTCCGCGACCAGCGCGGTCACCAGCCAGTGGCCCAGGACGACACCGAGGATCGCGAAGGCACGCAGGGCGTCCACGGCACGGTCCCGGTCGGGCGGGGTCGCGGCGTCGAGGCGGACGGCAGCCTGGCGGAGGCGTTCAAGCATGGGTCACCTCCGTGGTCTCGCCGAGGACGATCCGGGCGAGGTTGGCCAGGGAGGCCGTGCCCGGTGAGAAGTAGTCGCTGTGGCCGCCGTCGCCGGCCGCGAAGACGCGGGCGCCGAACTCCGGGGACACCGGATCGGTGCCGAAGCCGACGGTCGTGCCGAACAGGTCGGCGCTGACGTGCGGGACGCCTCCCACCCAGTCGCCGTCGCCGCGCGCCGCCCAGACGCGGGCCGAAGTACGCAGTCCCGCAACGGAGTCGGCGCCCGTGCCGGGGCTGCCGACGAGGACGAGGTCGGACACGTCCAGGCCGGCGGCGGCCCGGCCGCAGACGACCGTGCCGTACGAGTGGCACAGCAGCGCGATCCGCGCCGTGCGGCCGGTGATGCCGCGCAGCTGCCGTATGAACTCCCGCAGATACGGGGCCGCTCGGTCCGCTCTGCCCGCGGTCAGCACCGTGGCGCTCACCGTGCGCGGGGTGTCGTAGCCGAGCCAGGACAGCACCGCCGTACGGGAGTTCGGGGCGTCGTGGGTCAGCTGTCGGCGGAGGTTCAGTGCGGTGGCGCGGAAGCGGTCGTAGGTGTCGAGCGAGGTGTCCGAGCCCGGGACCAGGACTGCTATGCGGTCGGCGTGGGCCAGGTCGCCGAGGACCTCCGTCGCCAGGCCCTGGCCACGGCCGTCGAAGGCGAGGAGGTGACGGGCCGGGTCGGCCATGGCACGGTCCGCAGCGGCGCGACGCTCGTCCCCGTCGGCGGCGGCCATGCGGGACGCCTCGGCGGCGTTGGCGCCGTTCTCCGCGTACGTCTCGTCCAACGTGGCCGGCGTGAGCGGCGCGAGCGCGGCCGGAGCGGGGGCGGGGATCTCGGGCCGGGCCGCGGCCGAGAGAGGAATCACGACCGCGCCTATGACGAGCGCGGCGAGGAGCGCGCGGCGCCAACTGCCGGTTCGGCGACGCCTGTTGCGGACACGTGGCGCCTCGACCTCCCCGGCCGGGCCCCTCTCCACCGAGTCGGCTACCGCCGTACCGGTCTCCGCGCGGGCCCCGACCACCCCCCTGCCCAGCCCCATGTCCGTCTCCCCTCCCGCACCGGCCGCCGTCGGACCGATCTGGAAGGGAAATTACGGATCCGCGCACGTCGTCCGCGTCCCGCCAGGGAACTCACCTGCGCCGTAGCTCTCAGGTACTACGGGTATGACCGGGGCGGACGATAGCCGACCGAAGTCGGCCGCTCACCACGCCAGTTGTGCGATCTCCTCCGCCACCACCGCGCACGCGTCCGCCGCCGGGTCGATCAGGGGGAAGTGGCCGACGTCCTCAAGGAGCGTGAGGCCGACGACCTCGCCGGACTTCGCCGCCGCGTCCGCGTACGACTCGGCGACCGCCTGCGGGACTTCGAGGTCGGCGCGGCCCTGGACCAGCGTGGTCGCGATGCCGGTGGGAAGCAGGAGCGTCGGATCGGCGTACGGCAGGCGCTCCGCGAACTTGGCCTCTCCGCCCAGGAGTTGACCCGCCGCTCCCCCGCACACCCCGAGCTTCTCGGCGACCGTGAAGTCGGCGATCGGGGCGAGGGCGACCACACCGCGCAGCGCGGCCGGGGCGTCGGTGCGCCAGGGGGCGTCCTTGGGGAGGACGTGCCGGGCCGACGCCCACAGCGCGAGGTGTCCGCCGGCCGAGTGGCCGGTGAGCACCGTGCGGCGCGGATCGGCCTGCGGAAGCGCCTCCCGGACGAGCGCGGGCAGCGCGTCGAGCGCCGCCGCGACATCGTCGAAGGTCTCCGGCCAGCGGCCCGCGACCGGGCGCGTACCGCCCTGCGCGGGCAGTGCGGCCCCCCGCCGGTACTCGACATTGGCCACCGCGAACCCCCGGCGGGCCAGGAAGTCCGCGAACGGGGTGATGTGCCGGCGGTCGTACGGCGCCCGCCACGCACCCCCGTGCAGTACGACGACCAGCGGCGCCGGTTCGCCCGGCACCCGCTCGCCGTGCGGGGCGTAGAAGTCGATCACCTGGTCGGGGTGGTCGCCGTACGCGGCGGTGCTGTCGGGTTCCACGGCGGGGTGCGAGAAGGCCGACTCCTCTTCTGCGGCGGCTGTGGCGGCACGTGCGGCAGCGGTGTCGTCCGGCATGCTCCAACCTCTCAGCGACGATGGGGGCACCTCCCAGGCTTTCGGCACTGGGGGAGGACTTGGACGGAACGGGATGTGACGGGATATGGCGACCAGGAGAGAGACACGCGGAGAAATTCGGCCGTCGGCCGGGACGCTACCAGGCCAGTGACGTGCGCGGAGACCGCGGTTGTCACGCTCGGTGAGGCGTAGACGGTTCTGCGGTGCACGTCACCGGCACGTCACTGGCATCTAACCGCTCCAGCAGCCTACGGCGGTTAGATCGAGATACACACTCTCCAGAGCTTCTAGCGGACCAGGTCCCCCAGCACTCGCGCCGCCCGCTCCACGTCCCCGAACCCGACGTACAGCGGCGTGAATCCGAACCGCAGCACGTCCGGGTGCCGGAAGTCGCCGACCACACCCCGCTCGATCAGCCGCTTCATCACGTCACCGGCGTCCGCGCAGCGCAGCGCGACCTGGCTCCCCCGCTCCGCGTGGGCCACCGGAGTCACCGACTCCACCCGCCCCGACGGCACGTACGACGCCACGCACTCCAGGAAGAAGTCCGTCAGCGCGAGGGACTTGGCCCGCACCGCCCCGACCGAGACGCCGTCGGCGTCCCACACGTCGAGGGCCGCCTCCAGGGCGAGCATGGACAGGATGTCCGGGGTGCCGACCCGGCCGCGCAGCGCGCCCGGCGCCGGTTCGTAGGCGGGCCGCATGCCGAAGGGTTCGGCGTGCGAGTTCCAGCCGGGCAGCGGGGAGTCGAAGCGGTCCTGCAACTCCTCGCGCACATACAGATACGCCGGCGAACCCGGGCCGCCGTTCAGGTACTTGTAGGTGCAGCCGACCGCGAGGTCCACCCCGTGCTCGTCCAGTCCGACCGGCAGGGCGCCCGCGCTGTGGCACAGGTCCCAGACGGCCACGGCACCCGCCGCGTGTACGGCGGCGGTGAGCGCGGGCAGGTCGTGCAGCCGGCCGGTGCGGTAGTCGACGTGGTTGAGGAGCACCGCCGCCGTACGGTCGCCGAGCACGCCCGGCACCTCGGCCGGGGTCACCGGCAGCACCGTGCAGCCGGTCATCCGGGCCGCCGACTCGGCGATGTACCCGTCCGTGGGAAAGGTCGTGGCGTCGACGACGATCTCGTCCCGCCCCGGGCCCGCCATCCGCACGGCTGCCACAACCGCCTTGAACACATTGACACTTGTGGAGTCGCCGACGACGATCTGCCCGGCCGCGGCCCCGACCAGCGGGGCGATCCGGTCGCCGATCCGCTCGGGCGCGGTCCACCAGCCGCTCTCGTCCCAGGACCGGATCCGCAACTCGCCCCACTGCCGCCGTACGACGTCCTCGACCCGGCCGGGGACCCCTACCGGCAGCGCGCCGAGCGAGTTTCCGTCCAGGTACACGACATCGTCACCGAGGACGAACTGCGCACGTACGCCCGCCAGTTCGTCGGCGGCGTCCAACTTCTCTGCCTTCAGCGCGAGTTCAGACATGGGAACGCGCCGTCCACAGCTCGGGGAACACGTTCTTCTGCGCGCGCTTCTCCAGCCAGGCCACCCCTGCGGAGCCGCCCGTCCCGGTCTTCGCGCCCATCGCGCGCCGGGTGGCGACGAGATGGTCGTTGCGCCATCGCCACACCAGCTCGGCGACATCGGTCAACGCCTCGCCGAGCCGGGCGAGTTCGTCGCCGGAGTCACCGGAGTAGAGGGCGGTCCATACCTCCTCCACCTGCTCCGACGGCTCGTAGCGCAGCGACACGTCACGCGTGAGCACGGCCTCCGGGATCGTATGCCCGCGCCGGTCGAGGAGCCTCAACACCTCGTCGTAGAGGCTCGGTTCGTGCAGTGCCTTCTCCAGCTCGGCGTGCACGCGCGGTGCGCCGCGGTGCGGGACGAGCATGGACGCGGACTTCTCGCCGAGCAGGAACTCCATGCGGCGGTACATCGCCGACTGGAAGCCGCTGCCCTCGCCGAGGGCGGCCCGGTACGAGTTGAACTGCGCCGGTGTGAGCTGGCCGAGGGGCCGCCAGGAGGCGTTGAGCGCCTCCAGCTCCCGTACGGAACGCTTCAGCGCGTCGATCGCGACCGGCACCCGGTTCTCGCGCAGGGCACGCGCGGCGGTCTCCCACTCGTGCACGACGACGGTGAACCACAGCTCCATCACCTGGGTGGTGACCAGGAAGACCATCTCGCCGGGGTCGTCGGAGCGGGTGTGCTGGAGGTGGGTGAGGACGTCCGCCTGGACGTAGTCCTCGTAGGGGGTCGTTCCCTGGAAGTCGAGATGCGGGGCCTCGGGCTCCTGCGTTTCCTGAGCCTGCTGGGACATCGCTGTCTCCTGATGCGTACTCCGGGTAGCGGTCCGCCCCTGCCGAATTCCGACACGGGGGCCCCGGTCCCCACCGGGCATCCTGCACAATCGTCCCGCAAGACCGCAAGGTCCGCCTGGTCACACCCAGGCGGACCCGCATCACCGCACCCGCGTCAGCCCAGCGTCTGGGCCGCCGTGGGCGAGGAGTCCTTCAGGAACTGGCTGCAGCGCGCGTACTCCTCCTGCTCCCCGATCGCCTGCGCGGCCCGCGCGAGGGCGTGCAGCGCACGCAGGAACCCGCGGTTCGGCTCGTGCTCCCAGGGCACCGGACCGTGCCCCTTCCAGCCGTTGCGGCGCAGGGAGTCCAGGCCGCGGTGGTAGCCCGTACGGGCATAGGCGTACGACTCCACGACGCTGCCCCGCTCGAACGCGTCGTCGGCCAGCAGGGCCCAGGCGAGCGAGGAGGTCGGATACTTCGCGGCGACCTCGGCGGGCGCAGTCCCGCTCGCGAGGAGGTCGCGCGGCCCGGGGTCTTCGGGGAGGTGGGTCGGGGGCGGTCCCCCGAGGAGGTTCTCGTGAATCGTCATGGGTTCCAGTCTCCCCCAGCCGCGGCCATTGCCCGGCATCCGCCCGCTACCCCGCGTCGAGCCGCCCCTTCCCCAACCGTGGCTCCAGCGGCGGAGCCGTGATCGAGCCGTGGGTGAGGCACTCCGGGTGGCGGCAGTCCGGGGCCGGGCGGCGGACCGTCGCGCAGGCCAGGATCGAACCCACCACCAGCACCCCCGCGCACCACCCCATCGCCCGGTCGAAGGCGTGGTCGAAGGCGCTCGCCGACCGGTACGCCTCCGAGCCCATCCCCGCGAGCAGGGGCAGCGCGGCGATCGCGATGAGGCCGGCCGCGCGGGCCGCCGCGTTGTTGATGCCGCTGGCCAGGCCCGCGCGGGCGGTGTCGACGGAGGCCAGGACCGTGGCGGTCAGCGGGGCGACCAGGACGACCATGCCGGTGCCCATCACCAGGAGGGCCGGTAGGACGTCGGCGAGGTAGGAGGCGTCGGGGCCGACCCGCAGCATCAGCAGCATCGCCGCCGCGCACAACAACGGCCCGACGGTGAGCGGGATGCGGGGGCCGATCCGCTGGGCCAGTTCGCCCGAGCGGGCCGAGAAGAGAAGCATCAGGGCGGTCGTCGGGAGCAGGGCCGTGCCGGCCTCCAGCGCCGAGTAGCCCGCCACGACCTGGAGTTGGAGCGCGGTGAGGAAGAAGAAACCGCTGAAGGCCGCGTAGACGCAGAGCGTTACCAGGTTGACCGCCGTGAACTGGCGGGACGCGAAGATGCCCAGCGGCATCATCGGATCGGGGCTGCGCTTCTCGACGTGGACGAAGGCGACCCCCGCGGCCACGCCCGCCACGGCGGTGACGATCACGACGGGCAGCGGGCCGTCGGCCGCCTCGATCAGCGCGTACGTGACGAGGGCGAGTGCGATCGCGCCCAGCGCCGCGCCCAGTACGTCGAAGCGGCCGTGTGTACGGCCGTCCGCCGACTCGGGGACATGGCGTACGGCGATGGGGGCGCAGACCAGCGCCATCGGGATGTTGATCAGGAACACCCAGCGCCAGCCGGGGCCGTCCACCAGCCAGCCGCCCAGGAACGGGCCGATCGCCGCGCCGATACCGCCGAAACCGGACCACAGGCCGACCGCCCTGGCCCGGTCGTCGGGGTGGAAGGAGGCCTGGATGAGGGCGAGGGAGCCGGGGGTGAGGAGCGCGCCGCCGATGCCCTGGAGCGCGCGGGCGGCGATCAGGACCCCGACGTTGGGTGCCAGCCCGCACAGCAGCGAGGCCGCCGCGAACCACAGCACACCGAGGACGAAGATCTTGCGGCGGCCGTAGCGGTCGCCGAGCGAGCCGCCGAGGAGGATCAGTCCGGCCAGCGTGAGCATGTACGCGTTGACCGTCCACTGGAGGGCGGCCAGGTCGGCGTCGAGATCGCGGCCGATGCGGGGCAGGGCCACGTTGACGACGGTGGAGTCCACCATCGCCATGCTGGAGCCGAGCACCGTGGTCAGCAGGATCCACTTGCCCTGGGGCGAGGCGAGCCGGACGTCGGAGGACATGACCCCAGGTATACAACGAGCCCGGTGCCGTGGCACCGGGCTCGCGTAACAGACGGACGGACAGACCGACTTACTTGATCTTCGTGCCCGTCGAGCGCAGGTTCGCGCACGCCTCGGTGACGCGCGCGGCCATCGACGCCTCGGCCAGCTTGCCCCAGGTCCGCGGGTCGTAGGTCTTCTTGGAGCCGACCTCGCCGTCGACCTTCAGGACACCGTCGTAGTTGCGGAACATGTGGTCCGCGACGGGGCGCGTGAAGGCGTACTGGGTGTCGGTGTCGAGGTTCATCTTCACCACGCCGTTCTCCAGCGCGGTGGCGATCTCCTGCTCGGTGGAGCCGGAGCCGCCGTGGAAGACGAAGTCGAACGGGGACGCCTTGCCGTACTTCGCGGCCACGCCGTCGCTCAGCTCCTTGAGCAGCTCGGGGCGGAGCACGACGTTGCCCGGCTTGTACACGCCGTGCACGTTGCCGAAGGACGCGGCGAGCAGGTAGCGGCCCTTCTCGCCGAGGCCGAGCGCCTCGACCGTACGGATCGCGTCGTCGACCGTGGTGTAGAGGGAGTCGTTGATCTCGTGCGAGACACCGTCCTCCTCGCCACCGGTCGGGGTGATCTCCACCTCAAGGATGATCTTCGCGGCGGCGGCGCGGGCCAGCAGCTCCTGCGCGATGGCGAGGTTGTCGGCGAGGGTCTCCGCCGAGCCGTCCCACATGTGGGACTGGAACAGCGGGTTGCCGCCGGCCTTCACGCGCTCCTCGGAGACGGCGATCAGCGGACGGACGTAGCCGTCGAGCTTGTCCTTGGGGCAGTGGTCGGTGTGCAGCGCGACCGTGACCGGGTACTTCTCGGCGACGATGTGCGCGAACTCGGCGAGCGCCACGGAGCCCGTGACCATCTCCTTGGCGTACTGGCCGCCCAGGAACTCGGCGCCACCCGTGGAGATCTGGACGATGCCGTCGCTCTCGGCCTCCGCGAAGCCGCGCAGCGCAGCGTGCAGGGTCTGGGTCGAGGTCACATTGATGGCCGGGTAGGCGAACTTGCCTGCCTTCGCCCGGTCGAGCATCTCGTTGTAGACCTCGGGGGTTGCGATGGGCATCTGTCCGCTCCTTGTATGTGCGGGTTGGCGATCTTCGCGATCTGCGTACTACGGCCCTGACCTAGACCTTGGGTGCGACGTCATCGTCGTGCCCATCTTTCCAGACGTGGCCGGATGCTAGGAGCGTGCGGTCAGTCCAGGCCCAGCTCGTCCTTGGAAAAGGCGAAGAGGTACGGCACTCCCGCGCCCGCCTCGATCTTCTCGGCGGCGCCGGTCGCCCGGTCCACGATGGTGGCGACGCCGACGACCTCGGCGCCGGCCGCGCGCACGGCCTCGACGGCGGTGAGCGGGGAACCGCCGGTGGTGGAGGTGTCCTCGACGACCAGGACCCGGCGGCCCGCGATCTCCGGGCCCTCCACCTGGCGCTGCATGCCGTGCGCCTTCGCGGCCTTGCGCACGACGAAGGCGTCCAGCTTCTGCCCGCGCGCGGCGGCGGCGTGCAGCATCGAGGTGGCGACGGGGTCGGCGCCCATGGTCAGGCCGCCGACCGCGTCGAAGTCGAGGCCTGCGGTCAGGTCCAGCAGCACCTGCCCGACGAGCGGGGCGGCCGCCCCGTCGAGGGTGACGCGGCGGAGGTCGATGTAGTAGTCGGCCTCCAGACCCGACGACAGGGTCACCTTGCCGTGCACCACGGCCTTGTCCTTGATCTGCTGCAGCAGCGCGCCGCGTACGTCCGTCATGCCTGCCAGCTTAGAGGCGCGTCCAAGTCCAGGTCATCGTGGCTTCCAGCGGCTCGATCGGGGTGACCAGGCGGGGCAGGGTGTTCAGGCCGTTCGGCGGGCCGGTCTGCGGTTCCACGCAGACGGCGGCCTCCTGCTCGTCGTAGACGACGACCCACTGCTCCGGGCTCGTCACCTTCAGCGCCAGCTGCCCCGGCCAGGTCAGCGTGACGTCGACGCCGTCCGGCATGCCGAAGCAGTCGTCCCAGGGGCCGGGCTTCACGTCGACACGGTTGCCGGTGGGCAGGTGGTCCTCGCCGCGCTCCTCCTGCCAGGCGGGGCCGAAGTCGACGAGCACGTCCTCGCCGCCGAGGTTGCGGTGGAACCACGGGTGCCAGCCGATCTGCGCCGGGAACGAGTCGTCGTACGCCTCGATCGCCATGGTGAGCGTCAGGGAGTCCCCGGTCAGCGCGACGGCCTGGGTGACGCGGCCCGGGAAGGGCCACGGCTCGGCCAGGTCGTACGTGATGACCGTCTCGTCGGCCGTCCTGCGGGCGGTGCGCCAGACGCCGTCGCGGACGGTGCCGTGGATGGCGTGCGGCGGGGAGTTGAGGGGCATCTGGTGGACGGTCCCGCCGTCCAGGAAGCGGCCGTCGCGGATCCGCCCGCACCAGGGGACCATCGGGAAGCACCCGAACCGCTCGCCCTGGCGCAGCAGTTCGGTGCCGCCGACGCGAAGTCCTCCGATACGGCCGCCGTTGCCCGGCTGCACCGTCACTTCCGCGTCGCCCGCGGTCAGCGTGATCTCTTCGTTACTCACGGCACGACCCTACTGGGCCGCTCAACGGCGTTTGCGCAGCACCCTGTTCACCACGATCGCCGACGCCAGGACCAGCGCGGCGGCGGGAGCCGCCCAGCGGAGGGTGGCGTTCGCGGACACGGTCTGCGGCGCGGGGACGGGGGCGTAACGCCCGCGCGGCGGCGCGTGGTCGACCTCCTCCGCGCTGCGGCCGATCATCGTGCGGCGCGCGTGCGCAGCCTCGGCGGGCGGCTGGGGCGTCTCGGCGAAGGTCTCGGAGACGTGCAGCTCCTCGACGGCGCCGGCCGCGTCGACATCCGGGTCGTCCAGATCCACGTCGTCCGCGTCCACGTCGTCCGCTTCTACGTCGTCCACGTCGTCGATGTCGTCGACCTGCTCCGGCTCGTCCTCGGGCTCCGCCTCCGCCCCCAGGTTCGCCGCGAACCGCTCCAGCAGCCTGGTCGCCGCCGCGTGCACCGCGTCCGACGCCAGTTCGGTGACCCGGCCGTCCGCCGTCGCCGTACCGTCGAAGGTGATCGTCGAGCCGCCGTCGGACTCGCGGACGCGCAGGGTGAGGGCGAGTTTGACGGAGCCGGTGCCGCGGGCCTCGGCCGCGTCGCCCTCGACGGTGTACGAGCCGTCGTCCCGGGCGGAGACGCGGACCGACCCGCGGTAGGTGATGGAGTGGCCGGCGACGCGGACCTTCAGGCGGCCGGCGACGGGTTCGGTGCCGGCGTCCTGCTGGAGGCCGGGGACGGCGCGGGCGACCCGGGCGGGGTCACCGAGCGCGGATCGCAGCCGCTCGGGCGAAACCGGAACGTGCACCTCAAGCTCCATGCTTGCGGAGCCTACCTAGGTTGGGCGGGGGTGCACCTGGCGTTGCGCGGAAGTGGCGCCGTGTTGGTGCGGGCGTCGCATCAATACCGGGGGTGCACCAGCGTCGAAGCCGGCAGGCCCGGTATCCGCGTCCGCTCCGCCGCCCGTTCGTCGCTCTCCAGCCCCCGCTCCGCGGGCACCGCCCCCCGCGCCGCCAGCACGAACCCCCAGTCGCGCGGGGAACGGGACGTTCCGGCCGTACGGTCGGGGCCCGCCGCGAAGCCCGAGGCCCGGCCGCCGACGCGGTACGGGACGGGGTACAGGCCGGCCGCGCGGACCGTGGAGACCACCGTCCAGAAGACGCGGCGCCGGGAGGAGACCGGCCCCGCGTGCACGACCAGCCGGCCCCGCTCGGTGAGGGCGCGGCGGGCGAGGCCGTAGAACTCCTGGGAGTACAGCTTGGTGCTGGCGGTGATGCCGGGGTCGGGGAGGTCGGCGATGACCACGTCGTACGTCCCCGGGTGGACCCGGCGCAGCAGGTCGAAGGCGTCGCCGGTGGTGACGTGGACGCGCGGGTCGCCGTAGACGTGGTCGTTGAGCGCGGCCAGGGCGGAGTCGTGGCGGGCCAACTGGACGACCGCCGCGTCGAGTTCGACGATGTCGACGCGGCGCACGCCCCGGTGGCGGAGGACGTCGCGGGCCGCGAGGCCGTCGCCGCCGCCGAGGACGAGCACGCGCGCGTGGGGACCGTCCATCGCGGGGTGGACGAGGGCCTCGTGGTAGCGGCGCTCGTCGCGTTCGCTGACCCGGAGGCGGCCGTCGAGGAAGAGGTCGAGGGGGCGGCCGTGGTCGCCGCCGGTGAGGACGACCTCCTGGACGTCCGTCTGGAGAGCCACCCGGACGTCCTTGCCGTAGACGGCGTGCCGCGCGGCCCGTTCGAAGTCGTCGACCAGTACGGCGGCGGAGGCGAGCAGGCCGAGGACGGTGAGGTTGGCGAGCACCAGGAGCCAGCGGCCCCGGCGGGTGAGGTCGCGGCGGAACAGGCCGAGGACCAGACAGCCGCCGGCGACCACGTTGACCGTGCCGGTGAGCAGGGTGCCGGTCAACTGGCCCAGGAACGGGAGGAGGAGGAAGGGGAACGCGAGGCCGCCGACCAGTGCGCCCACGTAGTCCGCCGCGAAGAGGTCGGCCACCGCGCCGCCCGCGTCCTGGCGCCGGATGCGCTGGATCAGCTCCATCAGCAACGGGACCTCGGCGCCGATCAGCAGACCGATCGCGAGGGAGAAGGCGACCAGGAGACAGCGCGGGCCCTGCGCCCACAGGCCGCCCCAGTTCCCGGTCCAGGCGAAGACCGCGTACAACGCCATCGCGCTGCACCCGCCGATCAGCGCGAGGGCCGCCTCGACCGCGCCGAAACCGGCCGCCGCGTGCCGGCGCAGCCGCTTCGCGGCGAGCGAGCCGATGCCCATCGCGAAGACCATGACGGAGAGGACCACGGACGCCTGGGTGACCGAGTCGCCGATCAAGTACGAGGCGAGAGCGACGAGTTCGAGTTCGTACACGAGTCCGCAGGCCGCGCAGAGGAAGACCCCCGCGAGCACCAGGAACCGGCCCGTGCCCGGCCGTACGGGCAGCCGCGCGGGGCCTGCCCAGGGCGGCTGGGTACCCGGCCGGGCCGGCGCGTGCGGTTCGATCACGCTGCGACGTTACGTCACAAGGCGGGCACGCTTCGTCACCCACACGCGTGGAATGTGTTTACGACGGCAAGGGGCGGTGCAGCCCGCCTGCGGCTCGGACGGGAGACGGCACCGGGTAGGCCACCGGCACCCGCACACCCACCCTCGTCCGGGTCGCCACCAGCTGGCCGTCCTGCGGATAGGCGTGCCAGGTGCGCCAGTGCACCTGGCCCTCGTACCGCTGGGCGAGCATCGCGGTGAAGGCGTGCGGGCTGCCGGGGAAGACCCCCGCCAGACCGTTGGGATGGTCGGCGACCAGGGCCAGCAGTTCCTGGGCGCGGCCCGCGAACTGCTCCGGGGACAGCACCTCGACCCGGGCCGCGAACTCGTACTCCCAGTCATCGACCCGCTTGGCGACCCCGAGGGGCAGCGGTGTGCTGGAACCCGGGATGCACGCGACCGTCTCCGAACAGCTGCCCCGCTCCTCGTCCAGGAGTACCTGGTGGGACGCGCCGAGCAGTCTCAACTGGAGCCGCGCACCGGCGAGTTCCAGGTCAAGTGTGGCCAGCGCGGGAAGCGGCTCGCGCCCCAGGGTCCAGGCGAGGTCGGCCGCGCGCGTATCGGTGTAGGAGGTCTGAAGGGTCGTGAGCATGGATCGGCTCCGCTAGCACGCAAAGAAAGGGAGGTGGGGGGTCCGGCGCACCCCGGTAGACACCGGGGGATCGGCCCGGTCAGCCCAGTCAGGAGAAGGTGTCTGCGGGCTTCCGAGGGGCCGCGCTGGTGATTTAGAGGGAATCATGAACGGTGGCGCCACCACAGTCTTTTTACCCAACTTCGTGGGGTTTCCATCCCTCAGGGGGCTCCACAGCTCAACTGTTCAACCAAGGCGTACGCCCAGGCGTGTAAGGCGCGCGCCGGGAGCGCCCGCCGGGAGCGGTCTCCCGACGGGCGCCGTGACCCCGGACGCGGCCTCTTCCGCGGTGCTCAGCTGCCCCGTGTCAGCTGTCATCGCGTCCGCTGCCGCGTCCCCTCAGTTGCCCCCGCCGCAGCCGCCACCGCCCCCGCAGGACGAGCCGCCGCCGCACGACGAGCCACCGCCGCAGGAGGAGTGCCCGCCGCCGCAGGAGTGGTGGCCGCCGTGGTGCCCCCCGGAGTGACCGCCGCCCGAGGACGACGACCCCCCGTCCCCGGCCCACCAGCTGCTCGTACCGGCGGCACCGCCGCCCCCGTGCGCGCCCCTCCCGCGGCCCGACTTGCGACCCGCTCGAACTACGGCCCCCACGAAGACGACCGCGATCACCGCCAGGATGACGAAGAAGAACATGGCGTCACCCTCCTTCCGATTCCCCCGAAGCGGCCCCCCGTGGGCGCCTCGTGTGGTGCGTGAAGCAGGGATGCCCGGCCGTCTCACCGGCCAAAGCAGAGTTGAGGAAGTCCAGAGCTTGGGCGCAGGATGACGGGCATGACCTCCAGCGCACGCCCCCTCCTCAACCGCCGGCTCGCCGAGTTCGGAACGACGATCTTCGCCGAGATGTCCGCCCTCGCCCTGAAGACCGGGTCGATCAACCTCGGCCAGGGTTTCCCCGACACGGACGGCCCCGAGGAGATCCGCGAGGCGGCGGTCCGCGCACTGCGCGACGGACGCGGCAACCAGTACCCGCCGGGCCCCGGCGTCCCCGAACTGCGCACCGCGATCGCCGGCCACCAGGAGCGCCGCTACGGCCTGTCCTACGACCCCGACGCCGAGGTCCTGGTCACGGCGGGCGCGACGGAGGCCATCGCCGCGGCGCTGCTGGCCCTGGTGGAACCGGGCGACGAGGTCATCGCGTTCGAGCCGTACTACGACTCCTACGCCGCCTGCATCGCGATGGCGGGCGGCACGCGGGTACCGGTCACCCTGCGCCCCTCGGAGGGCCGGTTCCGCCTCGACCTCGACGAACTGCGCGCCGCCGTCACCGACCGCACCCGCCTCCTCCTGGTCAACACCCCGCACAACCCGACCGGCACCGTCCTCACCCGCGAGGAACTCACCGCCATCGCCGAACTCGCCGTAGAACGCGATCTGTTGGTGATCACGGACGAGGTGTACGAGCACCTGGTGTTCGACACGGCCGAGCACATCCCGCTCGCGACCTTCCCTGGAATGCGGGGGCGCACGGTGTCGATCGGCTCGGCGGGCAAGACGTTCTCGTTCACGGGGTGGAAGGTGGGCTGGGTGACGGGAACCCCGGACCTGGTCACGGCCGTACGCTCCGCGAAGCAGTTCCTCACCTACGTGGCGTCGGGCCCCTTCCAGTACGCGGTCGCGGAAGCCCTGTCCCTCCCCGACTCCTACTTCGAGGCCTTCCGCGCGGACATGCTGGCCAAGCGGGACGTCCTGGCGACGGGCCTGACGGAGGCCGGCTTCGAGGTCTTCCGGCCGGCCGGCACGTACTTCATCACCACCGACATCCGCCCCCTCGGCCCCGAACTCTCCAAGAACGGCGACGGCTTCGCCTTCTGCCGCGCCCTGCCGGAACTCGCGGGGGTCGTCGCCATCCCCAACGCGGTCTTCTACGACCACCGGGAGGCGGGGGCGCCGTTCGTGCGGTTCGCGTTCTGCAAGCGGGTGGGAGTGCTGGAGGAGGCGGTGGGGCGGCTGAAGTCGCTGGCGGGCTGAGCCGTGGCAGGGGTCGGTGCGGTGAAGTACGTCCTGTTCGACGTCGACGGCACGTTGATCGACGCCGTGGCCAATCAGCGTCTGGTGTGGCGGACTTGGGCAAAGCGGTACGGGCTGGACCCCGACGAGGTCCACCAAGTGGCCTTGCGGACAAGGCCGCTGGAGACCTTCGCGCGGGTCGCCCCGGACCAGGATCCCCGGGAGTGCCTGGCCGCTCTGCACGAGTTGGAGGACGAGGACGTCCGTTCCGGCGTCTATTCGGCCTACGACGGCGCCTCGGAACTGCTGAGCGCCCTGCGCCCCGGGACCTGGGCCCTGGTCACCTCCAACTACGAGCACCGGGTGCGCGGACGCTTCGCGCGAACCGGGCTGACGGTCCCGGAGGTACTGGTGGACGCCGCCGCCGTGGAGGAGGGCAAACCGTCGCCGGTGCCGTATCTGCGGGCCGCGGCGCGGCTCGGCGCCGCGCCGGAGGACTGTCTCGTCGTCGAGGACGCGCCGTCCGGAGTGCGGGCCGGGCTGCGCGCCGGAATGACGGTGTGGGGCGTGAACACTCCCGTGCCGGTGGACGGCGTGCATCGTCACTTCGGCAGCCTGCGCGCGGCGGTCCGCGACATCCTCGCGTTCGCCTCCGGAAGCCCCTCCGGAAACCCTTTCGGCAGCGCGTCAGGAGAGGCGGAGATCTATCCAGGGAATGGTCTCCCCGGGCAGTAGATACCGCTCGGTCTCGACGAAGCCGTGCCGCAGCGCGAACCTGAGTCCGGCCTCGTTGGAGGACAGGACGACGGTCTCGATCACTTCGGCGCCCAGCTCGTGGGCGCGGTCGAGGCCGCGGGCGTAGAGCTCCTGGCCGAACCCATGCCCGCGGTGCGGGGCGAGAACGCGGGCGATGACGGTGGCCGTCCGCGTCTCGTCCGTCGGCGGGCGAACCGTGCTGCAGCCCACGAGTTCATCGCCTCCATCGTTGAGGTGGGCGATCTCCAGGTGGTGGCGTTGGGCGCGCTCCCGTACCTCGTCCAGGGAGAGGACGTGGGTGGGGATGATCGTGTTGTGGACGTGCCTCCAGTCCTTGAACGTGGCGTCGTCGTCCGGCTGTTGAATGCGAAGGCCAGGCATCCCGGCAGCGAACCCGATGAGCTCCTGCACGTCAACTCCGCCGGACGGCGAGAGCCCGGCCCCGGCGCGCGACGGTGGTGGTCGCATGCCGGGCCGGGCTCTCGCTGGATCGACTGGGGTGACTGGAGTGACTACTCCTCGTCGTCCTCCGGCTTCTCCGTGGCCTCGTCGACTTCCTCGGTCAGACCGAGCTGCTCGACGAGCCAGCGGTCGAACTCGATGGCGGCGCGCACCCAGCTGACCGTCGAGGAGACGAAGTGGTTCAGGTCGACGCCGGTGCCGATCAGCATCTGCGCCTCACCGATCAGACGGACGGTGCCGTCGTCGTGAGTGTGGCTGTAGACCTTGGGCCACAGGGTGCGGCGGTTCCAGTCGTCGATGGACTCCAGCAGGTGCGGCTTGGAGTCGATCTCGTGGGGACGGTCGTAGAACGTCCGGACGGAGAAGACGAGCTGGTCGTCCTCACCGCGGAACATGAAGTACGTACGGAACTGCTCCCACGGCGCCGCGAGGTCTCCCTCGTCGTCGACGACATACTTCAGCTCCATCTGGTCGAGGAGCTGCTTCACGAGGTCCTGATCCGGGACGACGGGGCCCGCCGGTCCTTGCTGCGGCTCGGGCTGGCCCCCGAAGTTCGGGATCGAGGACGGGTCGATGCTCACCGTGTATTTCCCTTCGTACGGATTCCGCCATCCTCCCCCATCCGGGGAGGGGGGTGGCAACCCCTGCCGGGTCTGTCCGCCACGGGCTGACCGATATACGGTCATGCCCATGCAGAGGGGGATGCGGTGGCCGCTGTGGGGGATGTGGTGGACATGCCTGGTTCTCGTGGTGGGGGCGGGCTGGTGGTTCGGACGCACGATGCTCTACGCCGCGTCCAGTGACGACCCGCCCGGCACCGTCACCGGGGCCGGCTGCGCCGAGGCCATGGACTTCTCCGGCGCCGCGCTGCCCGAGGACACCCGCGACGAGGACTGCACCTCGTACACCTGGGGAGGCCAGGCGTACGACGGCAGTTTCCGCATGCCGCGCGCGGCGGTGCGCGGCTGGCTGACGACGTCGTTCCCGGACGCCGCGGGCGTCCCCTGCGACGGGGACGACGACACGTGCGTCCACGTCGTCCGCGACACGCACGCGCACACGCCCGGTGCCTACGCCGTGACGGTGAGCGTGCACTACGAGGGCGGGTCCGCAGGGGACACCGCCCTCGTCAGCTTCGACGCGAGTTCCTACTGAGCGCCGGGCGTCACAGCGTCTTGCCGGTCGCCGGCCCCACGATCAGTCCGTCGCCGAACGCGTCCACCCGTACCGTGTCGCCGTCCTTGACCTCGCCCGCCAGGATCTCCTTGGCGAGCCTGTCCCCGATCGCCGTCTGTACCAGCCGCCGCAGCGGTCGCGCGCCGTACGCCGGGTCGTTGCCGTTGTCCGCGAGCCAGGTCAGGGCCTCGTCGGTGATCTCCAGGGTGAGGCGGCGTTCCGCGAGGCGCTTGGCAAGGCGGCCGATCTGGAGCGCGGCGATCCGGCCCAGCTCCTCCCGGTTCAGGGCGGAGAAGACCACGAGGTCGTCCAGCCGGTTGAGGAACTCCGGCTTGAAGGAGGCCCGGACCACCTGGAGGACCTGTTCCTTCTTCTCGTCCTCGCCGGTGCTCGGGTCGATCAGGAAGTTGCTGCCGAGGTTGGACGTGAGGATCAGGATGGTGTTGCGGAAGTCGACCGTGCGGCCCTGGCCGTCGGTCAGGCGGCCGTCGTCCAGTACCTGGAGCAGGACGTCGAAGACCTCCGGGTGCGCCTTCTCGACCTCGTCCAGCAGGATCACCGAGTACGGGCGCCTGCGCACCGCCTCCGTGAGCTGGCCGCCCTCCTCGTAGCCGACGTAGCCGGGAGGCGCGCCGACCAGCCGGGCCACGCTGTGCTTCTCGCCGTACTCCGACATGTCGACGCGGACCATGGCCCGTTCGTCGTCGAAGAGGAAGTCCGCGAGGGCCTTGGCGAGTTCGGTCTTGCCGACGCCCGTCGGGCCGAGGAACAGGAAGGAGCCGGTGGGGCGGTCGGGGTCCGCGATACCGGCGCGGGTGCGCCGTACCGCGTCGGAGACCGCCTGTACGGCCTCCTGCTGGCCGATGAGCCGGCGGCCCAACTCCTCCTCCATGCGCAGGAGTTTCTGCGTCTCGCCCTCCAGGAGGCGCCCGGCCGGAATGCCCGTCCACGAACCCACCACGTCCGCGATGTCGTCGGGGCCGACCTCCTCCTTCACCATCGTGTCCTTGGCGGCTTCTTCCTCCGCCTGGGACGCCTCCTCCAAGTCCCGCTCCAGGGAGGGGATTTCCCCGTAGAGCAGCTTGGAGGCGGTGTCGAAGTCGCCGTCGCGCTGGGCGCGTTCGGCCTGGCCGCGGATTTCGTCGAGCTTCTCCTTCAGCTCACCGACCCGGTTGAGGGACTGCTTCTCCTTCTCCCAGCGGGCGTTGAGGCCGCGCAGCTCCTCCTCGCGGTCGGCGAGGTCGCGGCGCAGCTTCTCCAGACGCTCGATGGAGGCGGCGTCGGTCTCCTTGTCGAGCGCCAGCTCCTCCATCTTCAACCGGTCGACGGAGCGCTGGAGTTCGTCGATCTCGACGGGGGACGAGTCGATTTCCATGCGCAGGCGGGAGGCCGCCTCGTCGACCAGGTCGATCGCCTTGTCGGGGAGGAAGCGGGAGGTGATGTAGCGGTCGGAGAGGGTCGCGGCGGCAACCAGTGCGCTGTCCGCGATGACGACCTTGTGGTGGGCCTCGTAGCGGCCCTTCAGTCCGCGCAGGATCGCGATGGTGTCCTCGACGCTCGGCTCCGCGACCAGCACCTGCTGGAAGCGGCGCTCCAGCGCCGGGTCCTTCTCGATGCGCTCGCGGTACTCGTCGAGGGTGGTCGCGCCGACCATGCGGAGTTCGCCGCGGGCGAGCATCGGCTTCAGCATGTTGCCGGCGTCCATGGCGGAGTCGCCGCCGGCGCCCGCGCCCACGACGGTGTGCAGTTCGTCGATGAAGGTGATGATCTGGCCGTCGGAGTCCTTGATCTCGGCCAGGACGGTCTTGAGCCGCTCCTCGAACTCGCCGCGGTACTTCGCGCCCGCGACCATCGCGCCGAGGTCGAGGGAGACCAGCCGCTTGTTCTTGAGGGACTCCGGCACGTCTCCCTTGACGATCCGCTGGGCCAGCCCCTCGACGACGGCGGTCTTGCCGACGCCGGGCTCGCCGATGAGGACGGGGTTGTTCTTGGTGCGGCGGGACAGCACCTGGACGACCCGCCGGATCTCCTGGTCCCGCCCGATGACGGGGTCGAGCTTGCCCTCGCGCGCGGCGGCCGTGAAGTCCGTACCGAACTTCTCCAGCGCCTTGTACTGCCCCTCGGGGTCGGGTGTGGTCACCCGGCGCCCTCCCCTGCTCTTCTGGAACGCGTCCAGCAGCTTCTTCGCACTGGCCCCCTGCTGGGAGAGTACGTCCCCGGCCGCGCCGCCCTTCGCGGCGATCCCGATCAGCAGGTGCTCGGTCGAGAGGTACTCGTCGCCGAGCTCCTTCGCGCGCTCGTCGGCGTCGGCGAGCACCGCGAGCAGTTCGCGGCTGGGCTGCGGGGGCGCGACGGTCGACCCGGTCACGCTGGGCAGCGCGCCGAGGACCCGCTCGGCCCCGGACCGTACGGCGGCCTGGTCGGCGTCGACGGCGGCCAGCAGGTCGGTGATGTTCTCGTTGTCCTCCCCCGCGAGCAGCGAGAGAAGCAGGTGCGCCGGGGTCAGATCGGCGTGCCCCCCGGTGACGGCGCGGCTGCTGGCCGCGTTGATCGCTTCCCGGCTCCTGTTGGTCAGCTCGGCGTCCACGTTCCGGTACTCCTCCTCCTACAGCCTTCGTACACGGACTGACTCGGTCAACGTGCACAAAGTTGAGTCTATTCCACTCAAGGCAGCGGCGGGGCAGATCGGGGGACCAAGTTCGGGGACCATAGCCTCATATCCGGTCGACCCGGGCGATCCCGACCCGTCGTACCTCACCTTCTGGCAGGAACGGCATCTGTGCACCCTCACGACCCCGCGCCCCGACGGCAGCCCGCATGTCGTTTCTGTCGGAGTGACATACGCCCCGGAGGCGCGGCCGGCTCGGGTCGTCGCGGACAAGTCGAGCCGGAAGGTGGCGAACATGCCGGCCGCCGGCCCGCTCGGGGCACGGGTCGCCGTGTGCCAGGCGGACGGGCGGCGCCGGGCGACGCCGGAGGGCCGGGCCTTCGTACGCGCGGAGCCGGACCGGGTCGCGGAGGCGGAGCACCGGTACGCCGGGCGCTACGGGCGCACCCCGTCGCCGAACCCGTCCCGGTGGTGATCGAGATCGGGTTGACGCGAGCGCTGGACAGGGACTGAATCGATCAGTTCAGGCCACTGCGGCCGGGCCCATACCCTGACATTTCGCCCAAACTGCAGCGGCGTCACCGTGTTCAGGTCACGGTGACGCCGCTGCGGGGGGAAGCACCTGAGCGATCTGTTACGACGGGGGAATCGCGTCAGGCACTGCGGGGGGTGGCTGAGATGGTCTGGACGTCGGGGGCATCCGTTTCCACCAGCCGGTGGTCTCGCTGGTCAAGATTCACAAAGATCATTCCGTACCTGATGGCACATCGCACCGGCTGCGGCGCCCCCCGAGGCCGCCGCAGACACCGGTACGCCCGTACGTCCTCGTCCTCGTCGCGGGTCACCACCACCGGCTCGCCGAACACTGTCACCATGAGCGAGTCACCGCTGTGGGGGATGGCGGTGGCCAGATCGATGAAGTGCCAGCCGGAGCGGTAGGCCGTGGCCATCTCGCGTCGGAAGCTGCGGTCGTCGGGTGGGGTCGTCATCGTATTCAGTCCCACCTGCTGTCAAGGGGGTACACGAGCGTTTCGTCGGTGTCGGCCGCGACAGTCACGGACTGGCCACTGTCCGCTCTGTGCGCGTCGCTCCTCACACCGGAGAGGCCGGCCAGCGTTCCGAAGGCCACAACGGCGGAGAAGGCGGCGACAAGCACCGAGCGAAGCATTCTGTTACGCATAGTCGGCTTCGTCCTCACTTGAAGGTCCCCTCTTCCCCCGTCCTGTAAGACGATGGCTTATTCAGGCACGTCATGGCCACACGATCGGTGCATCATGTTCCTGCATGTTCAGGACCCTGGGGGGTGGAGATTTGGCAACAAATGGGACTAAGGCGACACATCCCCATTCGGTGACCGAACTGTGTGAGGAGGGTAACCGTCTTTACGCGAACGCCCTGCGTACAGGACGCATCTCGCGAGGCGAGGTCGAGCCCGCGCCCTGCCTGATGGAATTTGCCCTGCTTCATCCGGATCCCGACGACCCGAGCTGGTTGCTTCCGCTTCCGCCGTCGGTCGCCCTGGCCCAGCGGCTCAACCCCATAGAACGGGAGATCACCGAGCACCGGCGGCTGTCGATCGCCCTCTCGGACGCCTTCGAGCCGTTCATGGCTCTCAGCGCCCAGGAGACGGCTCCCGCGCACTCGATCACGGTGCTGGAGGGCCTCAACGGCATCAACGCGGCGCTCGACCTCGCGACCTCCCAGTGCCAGACCGAGATGCTCACCGTCCAGCCCAGCGGCCACCGCAGCCCCGAGAACAGGCTTCTGGAGGCGCTGGAGCGCGACAAGCCCATGGCCGAACGCGGAGTGCGGATCCGCACCCTCTACCAGCACACGGCCAGGTACAACCCCGACCGGCTCGCCTACGTGGACCAGTTCGCCGACGGCAAGGTGGAGTACCGCACCATCGACGAGCTCGTCGAGCGCCTCGTCATCTGCGACGAGACCGTGGCCTTCATCCCCATCCGCGACGACCGGCAGGTGGCTCTGGAACTCCGGCACCCCGGTCTCGTCCGCTACCTGGTCAAGGTCTTCGAATTCATGTGGGGTCGCGCGGTGCCGCTGAGCGCGGGCACTCCCTACGAGACCGACCCGGACGGCATCACCGACATCCAGCACTCCATCGCCAAGCTCCTCGTCGAGGGCCACGTCGACGAGGCCATCGCCCGCAGGCTGGGCATGAATGTGCGCACCTGCCGCGCCCACATCGCCAAACTGGCGACAGCCCTGGGCAGTGGCAGCCGCGCGCAGCTCGGCTTCCTCATAGCCCAGTCGGGGATGCTGAAGCAGGATCACTCGGCGCACGGAGGAGCCGGCCATCCGTGACCGGAGCGCATTCGCACAGGGCGGAGGAGCTCTGTGCGGCAGGTGGATCCGCGATGGCTGCCGACGGCTCCCGTACGGCGGCCACGGACACCGCGACGATCACGGTCCTCGGCGACAAGGACCGCACCCTCGGCAGCGAGAGCCGCGCCCGACTCGGCTACCTCATCGGACAGTCGGGGATCCCTGATCGGCGGGAGTGAGCTGCGCCGGGACGTCCGGCACGCGTGACGCGGCGCCGTCCAGGCCCACCTGGGCGATACGGACGCCCAGCTGGGTACGGCTGGCCGCGCCGAGTGTCTCCGACAGCCGGGCGATGTGGGCGCGGCAGGTGCGGACGCTTATGCCGAGCCGTTCCGCGATCACCGCGTCCTGGTGGCCCTCCGCGAGCAGGGCCGCGATGGACTGTTCGCGGTGGGAGATGCCCTCGATGCCGGTGTCGGGCAGGGGGGCTGCGACGGGGATCGCAAGGCGCCACAGGCGGTCGAAGACCGTGACGAAGTAGTCGATCAGCGCCGGGTGGCGCAGTTCGAGCGCCATGGTGTGGTCGGCGTTGGCGGGGATGAAGGCGACCGTCCGGTCGAACAGGATCAGGCGGTCCACGACCTCGTCCAGCGTCCGTGCCTCGACCGCGTCGCCCATCAACTCCAGGTAGTTCAGCAGGCCTTGGCCGTGCCGGGCGACATGGGTGTACAGGTCGCGCATCCGGACCCCGCGCGAGCGCAGGGCCAGGGCGCGGTGCAGGCCCTCGGTGAGTTCCGGTTCGCGGCGGATGCCGCCGGGCTGGACGGTGAGGACCTCGCCGGTGCAGGCCTCGGTCGCGTCGTCCATCGCCGCCTGGATACGGGCGAGCCCGTCCAGGACACGGATCGCGGCGCCCTCCAGGACCCCCGACGCCGGCGCGGACGCCTCGATACGGCGGCCGAGACCGGCGTACCGCTCGAAGGCGTCGACCGCCGAACCCACCCGCCGGTGGCTCTCGCTGACCTCGTCGTAGACCCCGCGCAGCAGCCGGGTCATGACCTCCTGCGGGGAGGTCGGCACCAGCCAGTCCATGTCGTCGGGGTCGGGGTGGAGGAGGGCGAGCTCCAGCAGACACGGCACCGGCTCGGCGTCCGTGCGCGGCACCCGGCCCCGCCGTACGGCCCGGGAGTACACGAGGTCCCCGGCGTCGCAGAGCCGGTCAGCACCGTGTGGATGCGCGTCCGTCCCGTTCCCGGTCATTGCCCATCCCACCCCCGGTTCCCGGCTCTTTGCAGCGCAACTATGCGCGGACCCGACCTGCTCCGCAACACGGCTCCCGCTCGAACGAGCCCCGAAAACCACCGATATCGCTCACTATCTCCCCACCTCCGCGTGTCACCTTGCAACAAGCTGGGGGGTACCCGGCCTCGGCCGCCGGCCGCTTCGCCGTATCACTTTCCGCGTGAGCTGCCGGAAATCACTCAGAGATCGCCGTGTTACGTACCGCCTCTAACGTCCCCTCATGGCGGACATATTTGACGCATACGCATTGGCCGATGCGTGGGACGAGATGTTTGTGCGGCCGGGTGAGGTCAGAACCGCCTACGAGCCGGTACTGGCGGCACTCCAGCCGATCGAGCCGAGTGAACTGCGCTTCCGCGCGGACCAGATGGCCCGCGCGTTCACCGACCGAGGGGTGACCTACGCCTTCGCGGGCGAGGAACGGCCCTGGCCACTGGACCTGGTGCCGAGGATCATCGACGCGCTGGAGTGGGACCTCATCCAGCGCGGGGTGGCACAGAGAGTGCGGGCCCTGGAGGCCTATCTCTCCGACGCCTACTCGCACTGCCACGCCTTCGAGGACGGGGTCGTGCCCTGGCGGCTGCTCCTCAACTCGGCCCATTTCCACCGGGCCGCGCAGGGCGTCGAGCCACCGGGCGGGGTCCGTATCCATGTCGCCGGCATCGACCTGGTCCGGGACGAGGCCGGGGACATCCGGGTCCTGGAGGACAACGTGCGGGTCCCCAGCGGGGTTTCGTACGTCATCGAGAACCGCAGAGCCATGACCCGGATCTTCCCGTCCCTCTTCGCCGAGCAGCACGTGGTGCCGGTCGACGGGTACGCGGGACGGCTCCTCGCCGCACTGCGGGCCGCCGCGCCCGCCGGCACGACGGACCCGAGGGTCGTGGTCCTCACCCCGGGCCCGAGCAACGCCGCCTACTTCGAACACGCCCTGCTCGCAAGGCTGATGGGCGTCCAACTGGTGGAGGGCCACGACCTGGTCTGCCGCAACAACCGGGTCTGGATGCGGACCACGCGCGGCGAGGTGCCCGTCCATGTCGTATACCGGCGCCTCGACGACGACTTCCTCGACCCGCTGCACTTCCGCCCCGACTCGGTGATCGGCTGCCCGGGCATCATGAACGCCGCCCAGGCCGGGAACGTCACACTCGCGAACGCGGTGGGCAACGGCATCGCCGACGACAAGCTCCTCTACACCTACGTCCCCGACCTCATCCGTTACTACCTCTCCGAGGAACCGATTCTCCCGAACGTGGACTCGTACCGCCCCGACGAGCCGGGCCAGCTGGAGGCGGTCCTCGACCAGATCGACCAGCTGGTCGTGAAGCCCGTCGACGGCGCCGGCGGCATGGGCATCGTCATCGGCCCCAAGGCGGACGCGAAGACCCTCGAACGCACTCGCAAAGCCGTCGCCGCCGACCCGCGCGGCTGGATCGCCCAGCGCCCCGTCGCCCTGTCCACCTCCCCCACCCTCGCGGGTGAACGCATGGCACCGCGCCACATCGACCTGCGCCCGTTCGCCGTGAACGACGGCACCGACGTCTGGGTACTCCCCGGCGGCCTCACCCGCGTCGCCCTCCAGGAGGGCAACCTGATCGTCAACTCCAGCCAGGGCGGCGGCTCCAAGGACACCTGGGTGCTCGCCGAAGGTCCCACCGAACAGCCCGCCACGCTGACCGCGGAGGGCGAACTGCCCGAGGTGGCACCCCGCCAGCTCGGCCCCGACGGCAACCCCACGGTCGTACAGGAAGGGGCGCAGCAGCAGTGAACGACGTGATCCTCTCCCGGATAGCCGAGGCCCTGACGTGGACGGGCCGTTACGTCGAGCGCGCCGACATCACCGGGCGCATCCTCGACGCCTATCTGCACCGACTGCTGGAGGACCCCTGGCGCGACGAGGACGTGGCCTGCCGGTCGCTGTACGCGATCCTCGGGGTCGACGCGGGCGGTGAACGCGTCGACATGCAGCAGGTGTTGGACCAGCTCGCCTTCGACGCCCGCTCCACCTGCTCCATCGAGGGCGCCCTCGGCGCCGCCCGCCTCAACGCCCGCAGCGCCCGCGAGGCCGTCTCCTCGGAGATGTGGGAGTGCCTCAACTCCACCTGGCACGCGCTCGCCGACCAACGCCTCGCGGCCCGCCGTACCGGTCCCTACGCCTATCTCGAACTCGTGCGCAGACGCGCCGCGTTGTTCTTCGGCCTCGCCGACTCCACGATGAGCCGCGACGACAGCTGGCGTTTCGTCGTCCTCGGCCGGAGTCTTGAACGGGTGGACATGACCGTACGGCTGCTGTCGGTACGGGTGCTGGACGCCGCCCACGCGCCCGACTGGCCCACGCTGCTGAGCGCTTCGGGCGCCGACGAGGCGTACGCGCGGGTGTACGGCGGCTTCGGCGACACCCCGCGCGTGGCCGAATTCCTGCTCCTGGACCGGGACTTCCCGCGCTCGGCACTGCACGCACTGACCACCGCCGAGGAGTGCCTCACGGCGCTCGGCCGCCAGCGCCAGGACCCCGCGCGCCGCCCCATCGGCCGGCTCCGCACCCGCCTCGAATACCTGGACTCGCACGCCCTGGAAGAACAACTCCCCGCCCTCCTCAAGGACTTGCAGCACGCCTGCATGGCCTCGGCGGAGGCCGTCGCGGAACTGTTCTTCCCGTACCAGGGGCCCGTCGAATGGGCCCAGGAAGGAGCCTGAGATGACCCGTAGGCTTCGCATCCGCCACACCACCCGCGTGTCGTACGCCCAGGCGGCCGTCTCCTCCCACAACGAGGTGCGGATGACCCCGCTGACCCTCCCCGGCCAGACCACGCTGGACGCGCGCGTCACCGTGAACCCCACGACACCCACCTGGTCGTACTGGGACTACTGGGGCACCCAGGTCACCGGCTTCGACCTGATGGACCCCCACGCCGACCTCACGATCACCGCGTCGAGCCTGGTCGAGACGTCCCCGCCGGACTCGCTCGGCCCCGCGCCCAGCTGGCAGGAGGTGACCGAACGGACCACGAACTCCCGTCTGTTGGAGTTCATCGGCCCCACCGTCCGTACGACGGTCCCGCCCAAGCTGCTGAAGAAGGCGCGCAAGGCGGCCGTAGGACTCGATCCGCACGAGACGGCCGTCGCGGTCTCGGCGCTGGTCGCCGACCGGGTGGCGTACCTCCCCGGCGTCACCGGAGTGAACACCTCCGCCGCCGAGGCCTGGGAACAGGGCGCGGGCGTCTGCCAGGACATCGCGCACGTCACCATCGCCCTGCTGCGCGGCCTCGGCCTGCCCACCCGCTATGTCTCCGGCTACCTCCACCCCGAGCGCGAGGCGGAGCTGCACCGCCCGGTGGCCGGCCAGAGCCACGCCTGGGTCGAGTACTGGGCGGGCGACTGGTGCGGCTACGACCCCACCAACCGGACCCGGCCCGACGAGTCCCATGTGGTCGTCGGACGCGGGCGGGACTACGACGACGTGACCCCGCACAAGGGGATCTACCGGGGGGTGGCCGGCGGGCCGCCGGAGGTGACGGTGGAGTTCACGCGGGTGGCATGAGCGAACGGCGGCGGGGCCGTCTGCCGACGGCGCGTCTGATCGACTTCCCGTACCTTCCCCCGGCAGGCATCATGTTGGCCGACAGGGGGAGTTACGGGGAAGGTGTGCCATGGACGTGCTGCTGAGACTGGCTCCGGCCGCCGACGCGGACCGCGAGGAGACCGAGCGGCTCGTCGCCCGGGTCCGGACCGAACTGCGCGAACTCGACCTGGACGCGCTGCAGTTGCACATCGCGCCCGGCGCGGTGGCGCCCTCCGGGGCCAAGGGCGTCGACCCGGTGACCGTGGGCGCCGTGGTGCTGGCGCTGAGCGCCCCGGGCGGGGTCCTCATCGCACTCGTCGAGACCCTGCGGGACTGGCTCGGCCGGCAGTCCGCCCGGCACCGCGTCTCGGTCACCATCGACGGCGACACCATCGAACTGGAGCGGGCGTCCGCCGACGAACGCCGGGAACTGGTCGACGCGTTCGTCCGCCGGCACGGATCGGACGCCGAGTAGCCGTGGGACGGAAACTGGCCCTCCTGATCGCCAACTACACCTACGAGGACGAGGGGTTGCGGCGACTGACCGCGCCCGCGCACGACGCGGAGGCGCTCGCCGAGGTGCTGCGCGACCCGGACATCGCCGCCTTCGACGAGGTCACCGTCCTGGTCGACGAACCGCACCACCGCATCGGCCAGGCCATCGGCGAGTTCTTCAGCGACCGCCGCCACGACGACCTCACCCTGCTCTACTTCACCGGCCACGGCCTCAAGGACGACGAGGGCCAGCTCCACCTCGCCACGGCCGACACCCGCCGCGACAACCTGCTGTTCACCTCGCTGCCCGCCGAACGGATCGACCGGGCGATGACGGCCTGCATGTCACGCCGTCAGGTACTGATCCTCGACTGCTGCTACAGCGGCGCCTTCCCGGCCGCCCGGCTGGCCGCCAAGGGCGACACCGACGTGCGGACCCTGGACAAGTTCCACGGCCGCGGCCGTACGGTGCTCACCGCCTCCGACGCCACCCAGTACTCCTTCGAGGGCGACCGGGTCAGCGGCAGTGCCCCGCAGTCCGTCTTCACCCGCCATCTGGTGCGGGGCCTGCGCGACGGCAGCGCCGACCTCGACGGGGACGGCGACATCACCCTCGACGAGCTGTACTCCTACGTCCACGACCACGTCGTGGCCGAACTGCCGCACCAGCGGCCCAAGAAACAGGAGAACGTCGAGGGCCGTATCGTCATCGCCCGGAACGTCAACTGGGCGCTGCCCGCGCAGATCCGGGTCGCGCTGGACAGCCCGATCGCCCTGGTACGGCTCGGCGCCGTGGAGCCACTCGCCCACCTGCGCCGCTTCGGCAACGCGACGGTGCGCCACCGCGCGGAGGAGGAACTCCGGCGCCTGACGGAGGACGACAGCCGCAGCGTGTCGGGCGCGGCGGCAGCACATCTCCAGGACGGGCCTGCCGCCGAGGCCCCGGCCGCCCCGCCGGTCACCGCGCCAACACCCGCCCCCGCCAAGGCGGTTCCCGCGCCCGCGCCGACTCCCGCCCCCGCCAAGGCAGTTCCCCCGCCCCCGGCGCCCGGCACCGAGTTGTGGAGCTTCCAGACCGACAACTGCGTGCGGTCCACACCGACCGTGGTGGACGGGGTGGTGTACGTGGGCGGCGACGGCGGCTCCCTGCACGCCGTGGACGCGGCCACCGGGCGGCGGCGCTGGAGCCGCGCACTCAACGGCGGCCCCGTACGGTCGACCCCGGCCGTCCGCGGCGATCTCGTGTACGCCACCGCCGGCCGGACCCTGTACGCGACCGACACGGGCACCGGACAGGGGCGCTGGGACTTCGCCGAGCAGAGGACGGGCGTGTCCGCGACGGTGGGAATCGTCGCCGACCGGGTGTGCGTCGGCAACAGCGGCACGCTGTACGCGCTGGACGCCGAACACGGCACCCCGCACTGGCGCTACGCCGTCGGCATGACGGCGCTCCAGTGGGTCGCGATGGACGGTCCGCTGGCGATCATCGGCAACCAGGGCAACCACGTGTACGCCCTCGACGCCTACACCCGGCGCAAGAAGTGGAGCGTCCGCGTCGTGGACAGCCCCGTCTCCGGCCCCTCCGCCCTGTCCGACGGAATCCTCTACGTCGGCAACCAGCGCGGCGAGGTGCACGCCCTCGACACCGCGAACGGGCAGCGGAAGTGGCGCCACGACACCGGCAGCGCCGTCCGCTCGGCCCCCACGGTCGCGAACGGCACGGTCTACGTGGGAAACGACGACGAGCGCCTGTACGCCCTCGACGCGGCCACCGGCGAGGTCCAGTGGCGCTTCACGGCCATGGGCCCGGTCCGCACCACCCCGGCGGTCACCGGCACCGCCGTCCACTTCGGCAGCGACGACGGCAGCGTCTACGCCGTGGACACCGTCACCGGCCGGGAGCGCTGGCGCTTCCCGACCGGCGGGCCCGTGGTCTCCTCGCCGGTCGTCGTCGACGGAGTGCTCTACGTGGGCAGCGACGACACCCGGCTCCACGCCGTCTTGGCCGCCGACTGAACCCGCCCTACTTCAGGTTGTCCGCCGCGCACGCCGACTTGTACTTGCTGGTGCAGATGTCGGAGATCTTGTAGATCCCGTCCGCGACCACCGTCGACTTGATGTTGTCCTTCGTCAGCGCGACCACGGACACCAGCTGCGAGGGGATCTTCTTGTTGGTGGGGCTGTCCACCGAGTCACGGGTGAGGGCGTCGAACTCGATGTCCCGGCCCTGCACCTTGGCGACCGCGATCTTCGCGGCGGCCTCGGCCAGGTCGGGGTAAGGCTTGTAGACGCTCATGTACTGCTCGCCGGTCACGATCCGCTGCACGGCGGGGAGTTCGGCGTCCTGGCCGGTGATGGGCGGCATCTGCGTCACGCCCGCGTTCTGCAGGGCCTTGATGATGCCGCCGGCCATCGCGTCGTTGGCGGAGTACACCGCGGCGATGTTGTCCTTGCCGAGCTTGTCGATCGCCTTGGTCATCTCCGACTGGGCGATGACCGGGTCCCAGGCCTTGGTGTCGTAGCTCGCGGCGACCGTCACCTTGCCCTGCAGCTCGGACAGCGCCCCCGCCTTGAACACCCCTGCGTTGGGGTCGGTCGGCGAGCCGTTGATCATGACGACCTTGTCGGAGGTGTCCACATTGCTGCCGAGCGCCTCGACCAGGGAGCGGCCCTGCACCTCGCCGACGAGTTCGCCGTCGAAGGAGACGTACGCGTCGATCGGCCCCTCGGCCAGGCGGTCGTAGGCGATGACCGGGATGCCGGCGGCCTTGGCCTTCTTCACCATGGGCAGGATGAGGTGCGAGTCGACGGCGTCGAGCACGATGATGTCGACCTTCTGGTCGATCATCGCCTGCATCTGCTTGTCCTGGGCGCTCGCGACACCGCCGGCGTTCTGGTACTCGGCCTTGCCCTTCTTGTCGGTGAGTTCACTGACCGTCGACTTGATGATCGGGAAGTCGAACTCCGCGTACCGCGTGTTCGTCTTCTCCGGCATCAGGACGCCCACCGTGATGTCGTTGCCCTTGGCCGGGGTGGCGTCCGAGCTGCTCCCCGACGAGTTGAGCACGCCACAGGCGGCCAGGGGCAGGGCCAGCGAGGACGCGGCCACGGATATGGCGATACGACGCATTGGGTTGCTCACTTCTGGTGCCGTCCGGACGTGGGTGCAGCATTGCAACCCAGGTGACTGAAAAGCCAACGCGGCAGCGGCCATCGGCGTCAAGCGGAACTACTTAACGAGATGGCAACATCACGTTCCGTTTGTATGTGGAGACCTTGCGGAATCCCATCCAAACGCTCTTTACCGACCCTCCACTCAACGGGAGTTCATGAGTGGGCAAAGATCGCACAACCGTGCAGGGGCCCGGAGGCGGGTGAGCCTCCGGGCCCCTGCACGGTTGTGCGCGCGTCAGTCCGAGGACTGCCGCTTCGGCCGCCACACCACCAGCGCGCTGGTCTGCTGGACCTCCTGATACGGCACCAGGTCCCGGCGGTAGGAGGCGTGCACGGCGGCCTCGCGCTGCTGCATCGTCGCCGCCGCTCCCTCGACCGCCGCCTGGAGTTCGGCGACGCGCTGCTGGAGCGCCACGACCTGGTTCTCCAGCTCGATGATGCGCTTGATGCCCGCCAGGTTGATGCCCTCGGTCTGCGACAACTGCTGGACGGTGCGCAGCAGTTCGATGTCGCGGGCCGAGTAGCGCCGGCCCCGCCCGGCCGTGCGGTCCGGGGAGACCAGGCCGAGGCGGTCGTACTGGCGCAGCGTCTGCGGGTGCAGACCGGAGAGCTGGGCCGCCACCGAGATGACGTAGACCGGGGTCTCCTCGGTCAGCTCGTACGGGTTGCGTCGACGGCCGTCCATCTCTGTCATGCTCCCTTCGCGGCCTGGAACAGCTCCGCCCGCGGGTCCTCACCCGCGGTGGCCTCTCTGTACGCCTCAAGCGCGTCACGAGCATTCCCCGTGACGTCCTTGGGGACACTCACCTCGACGGTCACGAGGAGATCGCCCCGGGTGCCGTCCTTGCGGAAGGCGCCCTTGCCGCGGGCCCGCATGGTACGGCCGTTGGGCGTGCCCGGCGGCAGCTTCAGCGTCACCGGCGGCCCGCCCAGGGTGGGCACCCTGACCTCGCCGCCCAGCGCCGCCTCGGCGAACGTCACCGGGACCGTCACCGTCAGGTTGTCGTCCCTGCGGCCGAACACGGGGTGCGTGTCGACGTGCACCATGACGTACAAGTCGCCCGCGGGGCCGCCCCGTTCACCCGGTGCACCCTTGCCGCGCAGCCGGATGCGCTGGCCGTCGGTGACCCCCGCGGGGATCCGGACCTGCATGGTCCGCGACGACTTGGCGCGCCCGCTGCCCTTGCACTCGGCGCACGGGTGCTCGGCGATCAGGCCCCGGCCCTTGCAGTCCGGGCACGGGTCCGTGAGCGAGAAACCGCCGCCGGAGCCGCGCGCCACCTGGCCGGTGCCGACACAGGTCGGGCACACGCGCGGTGTGCCGTTCTTGTCGCCGGTGCCCGAACAGGCCTTGCAGGGCTGCTGCGAGGACATCCGCAGCGGGACCGTGGCTCCTTCGATGGCCTCCGTGAAGCTGAGCGTGACCTCGGACTCGATGTCCTGGCCGCGCCTGGGCTGGGTCCGGGTCGTGCCCGCGCCGCCCCGGTTGAACAAGCCGCCGAACACGTCCCCGATCCCGCCGCCGAATCCGCCGGCACCCCCGGCGCCGCCGCCCTGCGCACCGCCTCCGAAGAGGTCGCCCAGGTCGAAGTTGAAGTTGCCGGCGCCCGCGCCGCCCGGCCCCGGGCGGAAGCCGCCGTTGCCGAACAGCGCGCGGGCGTCGTCGTACTCCTTGCGCTTCTTGGGGTCACCGAGGATGTCGTTGGCCTCGGAGATCTCCTTGAAGCGCTCCTCGGCCTTGGCGTTGCCCTTGTTGGCGTCCGGGTGGAACTCGCGGGCGAGCTTCCGGTACGCCTTCTTGATCTCGGCCTCGGTGGCGTCCTTGGGCACGCCGAGGACCTTGTAGTAGTCCTTCTCGATGAAGTCCTTGGTGCTCATCCTCGACGTCCCTCCTTCCGCCCGGTGTCTGCGTCAGCCCTCCTCAGGGCCGTTGTCCTTCTCGTCGCCGGCCTCGGACTCGTCCTCGGCCTTGACCGCCTGCGCACCGGGCTGCGGTTCGGCCACGGCCACCCGCGCGGGGCGGATGGTGCGCTCGCCGATGCGATACCCGGGCTGCAGGATCGCCACGCAGGTCGTCTCGGTGACGTCCGGCGCGTACGAGTGCATCAGGGCCTCGTGGATCGTCGGGTCGAAGGGCTCGCCCTCCTTGCCGAACTGCTGCAGTCCCATCTTCGCCGCGGCGGTCTCCAGCGACTCCGCCACCGACTTGAAACCGCCGACGAGTTCACCGTGTTCCCGCGCGCGGCCGATGTCGTCGAGCGTGGGCATCAGCTCGGTCAGGAGGTTCGCCACGGCGATCTCCTTGACCGCGACCCGGTCGCGCTCGACCCGGCGGCGGTAGTTCTGGAACTCGGCCTGGAGCCGCTGGAGGTCCGCGGTGCGCTCTTCGAGCGCCTTGCGCACCTGGTCCAGCTGGGCCGTCAGACCGGCGATCTGTGCACTTGCGTCCCCTGCCGGGGCCGCCCCCTCCCCCGTGGAGGGGGAGGCGGCCTTCGGCTCGGCGTCTTCGGGGGTGGCGCCGGAGGGGACGTCGGGCTTCTCGTCGAAGCCCGGGGTCTCCTCCGTCACGCGGCACCGTCCTTGCGCTCGTCGTCCACGATCTCGGCGTCCACCACGTCGTCGTCCGCCTTGGGCGCCTCGGCACCCGGGGCGTCGCCGCCCGCGGCCTGCCCGGCCTGGGCGTCGGCGTACATGGCCTGGCCGACCTTCTGCGAGACCGCGGCGACCTTCTCGGTGGCGGTGCGGATCTCGGCGGTGTCCTCGCCCTTGAGCGCGGCCTTCAGCTCCTCGACGGCGGCCTCGACCTCGGTCTTGACGTCGCCGGGGACCTTGTCCTCGTTGTCCTTGAGGAACTTCTCCGTCTGGTAGACGAGCTGCTCGCCCTGGTTGCGGGACTCGGCGGCCTCGCGGCGGCGGTGGTCCTCGTCCGCGTACTGCTCGGCCTCCTGGCGCATGCGGTCGACCTCGTCCTTCGGCAGCGAGGAGCCGCCGGTGACGGTCATCTTCTGCTCCTTGCCGGTGCCGAGGTCCTTGGCCGTGACATGCATGATGCCGTTGGCGTCGATGTCGAAGGAGACCTCGATCTGCGGGACACCGCGCGGGGCCGGCGGCAGACCGGTCAGCTCGAACATCCCGAGCTTCTTGTTGTACGCCGCGATCTCGCGCTCGCCCTGGTAGACCTGGATCTGCACGGAGGGCTGGTTGTCCTCGGCGGTGGTGAAGATCTCGGACCGCTTGGTCGGGATCGTCGTGTTCCGCTCGATCAGCTTGGTCATGATGCCGCCCTTGGTCTCGATACCGAGGGACAGCGGGGTGACGTCGAGGAGCAGGACGTCCTTGACCTCGCCCTTGAGGACACCGGCCTGGAGGGACGCGCCGATGGCGACGACCTCGTCCGGGTTGACGCCCTTGTTGGCGTCCTGGCCGCCGGTGAGCTCCTTGACGATCTCGGCGACGGCGGGCATACGGGTGGAGCCACCGACGAGGACGACGTGGTCGATCTCGTTGATGGAGATGCCGGCGTCCTTGATGACGTTGTGGAACGGCGTCTTGCAGCGCTCCAGCAGGTCGGCCGTCAGCTGCTGGAACTGGGCGCGGGTGAGCTTCTCGTCCAGGTGCAGCGGGCCCTCGGCGGACGCCGTGATGTAGGGCAGGTTGATCGAGGTCTCGGTGGAGCTGGACAGCTCGATCTTGGCCTTCTCGGCAGCCTCACGGAGACGCTGGAGGGCCATCTTGTCCTTGCCCAGGTCGACGCCGTGACCGGCGGCGAACTGCTTCACCAGGTAGTCGACGACCCGCTGGTCCCAGTCGTCACCACCGAGGTGGTTGTCGCCGTTGGTGGCCTTCACCTCGACGACGCCGTCACCGATCTCCAGGAGGGACACGTCGAAGGTGCCGCCGCCGAGGTCGAAGACGAGGATCGTCTGGTCGTCCTTGTCGAGCCCGTACGCCAGCGCGGCGGCCGTCGGCTCGTTCACGATGCGCAGGACGTTCAGGCCCGCGATCTCGCCGGCCTCCTTCGTCGCCTGGCGCTCGGAGTCGTTGAAGTAGGCCGGGACGGTGATGACCGCGTCCGTGACCTTCTCGCCCAGGTAGGCCTCGGCGTCGCGCTTCAGCTTCTGCAGGATGAAGGCGCTCATCTGCTGCGGGTTGAAGTGCTTCCCGTCGAGCTCGATCTTCCAGTCCGTGCCCATGTGGCGCTTCACGGAGCGGATGGTCCGGTCTACGTTCGTGACCGCCTGGCGCTTGGCGACCTCGCCGACGAGCACTTCGCCGTTCTTGGCGAAGGCGACGACGGACGGCGTGGTCCTGGCGCCCTCTGCGTTGGTGATGACGGTGGGCTCGCCGCCTTCAAGAACGCTGACGACGGAGTTAGTCGTGCCCAGGTCGATGCCGACCGCACGTGCCATGGTTGATTCCTCCAGCAATGACTTGAGTGGAACGGGCTCAAGTGTGCACCACACTCATCGCTGGGTCAACAGAGCTGAGTCGAGCAGGCTCAACTCTTATCCGTTCCTTACACGCAACTGGGCCCCGACCTGCGACGATCCGGCCCGCCGCACCCCGTGGACAGATACTTTCAGCAGTCCGAGTACGACGATCAGGGCCCCGCCCGCCACCCACATCACGGCGGATTCACCCGCCCACCCGTTGTGCACGAGCACTCCGACAAGCACTCCGGAGAACCCCGCGACCCCGAGGAGCACCACCGCGCCCTGCGGAGTGAACCCCAACCGCCGCAGCCGGTGGGCGAGATGGTCCGGGCCGCCCCGCAGCAGCGGCCGCCCGGCCAGCCGCCGCGACAGCAGCACCAGGACGGCGTCGGCGCTCGCGAGGGCGGTGAGCGCGAACAGCACACCCGCACTGGACGCGAGGTCGTGCCCGGCCCGCGTGACCACGGCCGCCGAGGCGAGCACGAAGCCCGTGAACAGCGACCCGCAGGCGCCGAGCGCGATCCGCGCGGGATGCCAGTTGTGCATCAGGAACCCGGTGAGCGCGGCGGCCAGCACACTCAACAACACCGCGAGCCCGTCCATCACCTCCAGCGCGGCGCAGGCCCCCACCCCGAAGGCGGTGACCACCCCCACGGTCCCCGCGAGCCCGTCGGCGTGATCGAGCCCCTTGAAGGCGGCGGCGACGAACACGATCCAGGCCGCGGCCAACAGCCCGCCGGGCACCCCGAGTTCCCCGTACGGCACGACACAGGCCGCCGCCACCGCCATACCGAGCACCAGGACCCGTGTCTTCAGCCGCCACACGTCGGCGACGAGCCCGAGCGCGGCCACGGCGGAGCCGGCGACCAGCAGGCCGCCGACGTCGTCACCCAGCGGCGCGACGCCGGTCCAGTCGCACCCCCAGGTGACCGCCGCGACGGCGATCACGACGGCCAGTCCCCCGAGCAGCGGTACCGGGCGCGTGCGCCGCCGCCGGTCGACGATCCGGGCACGCAGGGCGGGCACCCGGAGCAGCGCGGCGAGGAGGGCGGAGAGGAGCAGGGCGGTCGTGGCGGCGAGAATCCCGTAGAGCACGACTCCAAATTAGACGCAAATGCACCAATTCAGTACGAATAACACGATCGGACCGTCACAGGTTTTTAAGGCGACCCTCAGCGACATAGATCACCGCACGGCTGGCTACAGTGCGACAGAGAATGGGGGTAATCTCGGTCGGACCGATTAAGTTACCGCTTAGTAATGTTCTGGGTTCGGTAATGACCCCTCGCAGGCCCGAGGAGCCCTGAAATGCAACTCGCCGCGATCATCGTGTCGCTGGTTCTGATCGTGGTCGGTGTGGCGCTGTTCGCCCGTGCCGTCCTGCAGATCTACACCCTCATGCGACTCGGCCAGGACGTGCCCGCGGGCACTCGCACCGATGAGCCCCTCCAGCGGACCGTCACCGTGGCCAAGGAGTTCCTCGGCCACACCCGGATGAACCGCTGGGGCGTCGTCGGGGTCGCGCACTGGTTCGTGGCGGTGGGTTTCTTCTCGCTGCTGCTGACGATCGTCAACGCCATCGGCCAGCTCTTCCAGGCCGACTGGCTGCTGCCGGTCATCGGCGAATGGGCGCCGTACAACGTCTTCGTCGAGTTCATCGGCACCATGACGGTCCTCGGCATCCTCGCCCTGATCGTGATCCGCCAGCTCAGCAAGCCGAACAAGCCGGGCCGCAAGTCCCGCTTCGCCGGCTCCAACTTCGGCCAGGCGTACTTCGTCGAGGCCGTCATCCTCATCGTCGGCGTCTGCATCTTCATGCTGCACGCGCTCGAGGGCGCCCAGCACCACGTGGACGCCTACGAGGCCTCCTTCTTCATCTCGTACCCGGTGGTCTCGGGCCTGGAGCACCTGGACGTCTCCACGCTCCAGAACCTCACCTATCTCTTCGCCGGCGTGAAGATCGCGACCTCCTTCATCTGGATGATCACGGTGGCCCTGAAGACCGACATGGGCGTCGCCTGGCACCGCTTCCTGGCCTTCCCGAACATCTGGTTCAAGCGCAACGCAACCGGTGAGACCTCGCTCGGCGCCCTGCTCCCGATGACGAGCGGCGGCAAGCCGATCGACTTCACCGACCCGGGCGACGACGACGTCTTCGGCGTGTCACAGGTCGAGCAGTTCTCCTGGAAGGGCCTGCTGGACTTCTCCACCTGCACCGAGTGCGGCCGCTGCCAGTCGCAGTGCCCCGCCTGGAACACCGGCAAGCCGCTCTCCCCCAAGCTCCTGATCATGTCCCTCCGGGACCACGCCCACGCCAAGGCGCCCTACCTGCTCGCGGGCGGCGGCAAGTCCATGGAGGGCGAGGAGAAGGCCACGGAGGAGCAGCTGGCCGGCGTCCCCGCCGCGGCCCTCGCCGAGGCCGAGCGCCCCCTGATCGGCACTCTCGAAGAAAACGGCGTCATCGACCCGGACGTCCTGTGGTCCTGCACCACCTGCGGCGCCTGCGTCGAGCAGTGCCCGGTGGACATCGAGCACGTAGACCACATCGTCGACATGCGCCGCTACCAGGTGATGATCGAGTCAGCGTTCCCGTCGGAAGCCGGGACGATGCTCAAGAACCTGGAGAAGAAGGGCAACCCCTGGGGGCTGGCCAAGAAGCAGCGCCTGGAGTGGCTCAAGGAGGTCGAGTTCGAGGTCCCGGTCGTCGGCCAGGACATCGAGGACCTCACCGAGGTCGAGTACCTGTACTGGGTCGGCTGCGCCGGCGCCCTGGAGGACCGCGCCAAGAAGACCACGAAGGCCTTCGCGGAACTCCTCCACATCGCGGGCGTCAAGTTCGCCATCATGGGCGGCGACGAGAAGTGCACCGGCGACTCGGCGCGGAGGCTCGGCAACGAGCCCCTGTTCCAGGAGCTCGGCATGGAGAACGTCATGGCACTGAACATGGCGTTCGGCGAGGAACTGGACGACGACGGCAAGGTGGTGCCGGAGTCCGCGAAACCGAAGTCTTCGAAGAAGATCGTCGCGACCTGCCCGCACTGCCTCAACACCATCGGCAACGAGTACCCGCAGCTCGGCGGCGACTACGAGGTCATCCACCACACGCAGTTGCTCCAACACCTGGTGGACGAGGGCAAGTTGGTCCCGGTGACCCCGGTCGAGGGCATCATCACCTACCACGACCCGTGCTACCTGGGCCGCCACAACAAGATCTACACGCCCCCGCGCGAGATCATCGCCAGCGTCCCCGGCCTCCGCAACGAGGAGATGCACCGCCACAAGGAACGCGGCTTCTGCTGCGGCGCGGGCGGCGCCCGTATGTGGATGGAAGAGCGCATCGGCAAGCGCATCAACAACGAGCGCGTGGACGAAGCCCTCTCCCTGAACCCGGACATCGTGTCCACGGCCTGCCCCTTCTGCCTGGTCATGCTCACGGACTCGGTCAACGGCAAGAAGAACGACGGCAAGGCGAAGGAGTCGATCCAGGTGGTCGACGTGGCACAGCTGCTCCTGGACTCGGTCAGGACGCCGGCCGACGACGAGCCCCCGGCGGGCACCGCGGAACCGGAGAACGCCCCGGAACCCCAGCCGGTCAAGTAACAACCGGCCGGTCCGCCACGACGACGCCCCGCACCCTCACCGGAGGGCGCGGGGCGTCGTCGTCCCGTCAGTCGTCCCCGATGGTCCCCACGGACGTGAAGACGTACACGAGGGGGGCGAGGATGAAGCCGCCCCCGGCGAACAACTCCTCCGGCAGGCTCGCCTCGTCCCCCAGGAGGAACGGGCGCCAGCCCAGGAACACGGCCACGATCAGGGCGGTACGCACCGTCTGGACCCCAGGGGACCAGGCCAGCCGCTGAAGGGCCACGGGCCCGGCCGCGAAGGTGAACACGGCGGCCAGTACGCACCCGACGACCATGACGAGCACGAAGGCGACCAGGGCGTCCCTGCCGTCCGCCCCGCCCGAGAAGGCACTCCAGCGACCCCCGGCGAGCGCGCTCAGATCCTTGCGCTCATGCACGTAACCGCCCAGCTCAGGCGCCGACGGAGCCCACAACACCTCGACCTCGGCACCGCCACGGGGCTTGTCGTACGTATAGGCCCCCTTCACGACGAGCCGCTCGGGACCGCCGGGCACGGCGACCACCAGCCGTGCCGAATACCCCCGTACGACGTCCTCGCTCAGGTCCTCCCGCACCCCGCCCGGCCGCTCCACGACGGTCGCGGTACTCACCCGGGCACCGGCGTCCCGCAGGGCGTCAACCCGGTCGTCACCACTGCCGGCGCCCAGCAGCCCGACGAACAGCGCGCCGGAGGCGAGGCCCACGAGAAGCCACACGGCGCAGGTACGGACCCGGATCCAGCCCCGGGACTCCCAACTCCCCCCGCCATTCGACTTGTTGAGGGAAACGCCACCTCCGGACCCTTCAATCCGCCGCAGCCCCCACAACGCCCCCGCCCGGACCACCGCGCACCCCGCGGCAACGGCTCCCCACGCCAACACCCCGTTCCACGGCCGCGGTACGGCCCCCACCCCGAGCAGCCACACGCAGGCCACCGCCACGGCGACCCACCCCGCCGGCCCGCACAGCCGCACGGTCCACACCAGCACAGCGCGCACAAACCCCACCCCCCAGCTCCCCCATGGTGTAGCGCGCTACACCATGCATTCGGGAGAACGGTCCCTCGTGACGGCGAGCGCGCGACGGAATCGTAGAGGACAGAGATCAAGCCCCGACGATCCCTGCCCTCCTCCCCTCTTCCCCCGAAGGAAATCCCGTGAAATCGCTGCTCGCCACCGTGAAGTCGTTCATCGCCAGCCTGCTGCTGTGGTCGCTCTTCATCGGCGGCCTCGCCGCGAGCACGGCCTCCGGCGCCGTACTCGACGGCACGGCGAAGACCGCGGCCACCTTCGCCGGTATCGCTGTCTCGATGCTGACGGGCTCGCGTATCGCGAAGAAGCCCAAGATCAAGGCGTTTCTGTCGAAAACATCGACCCTGTGGTTCCTGTTCCTGTTCAACGGCGGTGTGGCCGTGGCCAGTTACTTCGCCATGGACGGCGCCAAGGGCATCGCGACCGCGGCCGGAATGGGCCTGGTCTCCCTGGGCGCGGCAGGCGGCCTGATCTCCAACCTCCGCAAGGGCCCGGCCAAGACGTCACCCCGAACCCCGGTGGACGAGCCCTGGGCCTGACGCCTCGATCCACACACCGACCCCGCCGCCGAAAGGCCTCCCATGACCGCGCATCACCCACGTGCACGCCGTACGGCCACCATGGCCACGTTCATGGCCGCCACCGCGCTCACAGCCGGACTCCTCACCGCCTGCGACCCCATAGACACCTCCAACTCCCTGAACTGCCAGGGGAACTGGAACACGATCACCGACAGCCTCAAGGCAATCCACGAGGCCGGCTCGGACGCGGCAAAGGACCCGACCCGCACCGACGAATCCATCACGACGATCGACAAGAACCTCGACAAGATCAACACGAACTCGGACGACAGCAAGGTCAACAAGGCTGTCGACGACCTGGACAAGGCGATCTCCGACTACAACAAGGCGATCCTGAACGGCGATACGAACCCGGATTCCAGCAAGATCGACGCGGCAGCGGACAGACTCAAGGACGTCTGTACGTCATGACGACAGTGGCCCAACGCCCACGTCACGACACACGCAAGCACCACCCCACCCCTGACACCAACCTCAGAGATTTACCGAGTTCACGCACAACCCTTACGCCCCACCACAGGTCTCCTGATCGCCAACCGCCCGTGAAGCCAGGGACAACTCCCGGCAAACACGGACGGTACGCACCCCATCAACGCGGATGCCCGCCACGCATCCCCCGCATGCCGCAGGAGAACCCCGCATGCACCAGAAGCACCACTTGCGACTCGCCCTCGCGACGGCCGCCGCGGCCACGCTGACGGGCGGTCTGCTCACTCTCTCGGCGACAACAGCGACCGCCGCCGACTCGTTCAAGGTCGCGAAGGCCGACTTCAACGGCGACGGAATCGGCGACGTCCTGGCCTCGGCGCCCGGCGCCTACGTCAGCGGCCACGCCAACGCCGGCCAGATCGTCGCCCTGTACGGCACCGCCACCGGCGTATCGTCCGCGAAGCGCTCGACGCTCAGCCAGAACTCCGGCAACATCCCCGGCACCGCCGAGGCCGGCGACATGTTCGGCGGGGAGACGGCGTACGCCGACTTCAACGGCGACGGATACGACGACCTCGCCGTCTCCTCGCCGTCCGAGAAGGTCGGCACCGACACCGACGGCGGCGCCCTCGCGATCCTCTGGGGCTCGGCGAGCGGCCTCACCGGCAAGAGCAGCGACGTACCGGACCCGGCCGTCTCCGGGCACGACAACTGGGGCCAGACGCTGGCCGCCGGCGACTTCGACGGCGACGGCAAGGCCGACCTGGCCGTGGGCAGTTCGGCCAGCACCATCTACGTCTACAAGGGCGGCTTCAGCAGCTCCACCGGCGCCCCCGGCGGCCGCTACACCATCAAGCCCCCGATCGCGGCGGGCACGACCGGCTTCCCGTACGGCCCGATGAAGCTCACCGCCGGTGACGTGAACGGCGACGGCCGCACCGACCTCGTGGTCGACGGCTTCGAGACGCAGACGTCCAACGGCTGGAACACCAACTACTTCGTGCCCGGCACCGCGAGCGGTCTGAGCGTCGCGTCCGCGCAGGCCCTCAAGCCCGGCATCGTCACCGGCATCGGCGACATCAACGGCGACGGTTACGGCGACATCGTCACCGGCGCCGGCTGGGACGCCACGACGAGCGACGGTACGACCGTCCCGGACTCGGCGAACGGCGGCAAGGTGAACATCACCTACGGCTCCGCGTCCGGCCCCGCCGCCACCACCGGCATCACCCAGAACTCCGGGAACATACCCGGCAGTTCGGAGAAGGGCGACGCCTTCGGCTGGGACCTGGACCTGGGTGACGTCAACGGCGACGGCTACCAGGACGTCGTGGTCTCCGCCCCGAACGAGGACCTCGGCGCCGCCACCAACGCCGGCATGGTCACGGTCATCTACGGCTCCGCGTCCGGCGCCGACACCACCACCGGTGTCCAGTCCTTCGCCCAGAGCACGGCCGGCGTCCCCGGCGCCGACGAGAAGAACGACCTCTTCGGCGCCGACGTCAAGCTCGACGACGTCAACGGCGACGGCAAGGCCGACCTGCTCGTCGGGTCGTACGAGAACGAGGGAAACGGCGCGGTGACCTACCTCCCCTCCAACGGCACGAAGATCACCGCCACCGGCTCCCGCACGATTTCCCCGAGCACCTCGGGCGTCTCGACCTCGGGCACGCCGCAGTTCGGCGCGCTGTTCGCCGACTGACACCCCCTTCTCCGCACGGGCCCGTGACCGCCGGTCACGGGCCCACACCCTTCCCCTCCCCGGAGTCAACTCCCTTGCGCAAGCGCACTCTCCTGCTCGCCGCGACCCTCACCACCGGCCTGCTCACCGCCCTCCCGGTCACCACCGCCTCCGCCACGCCCTCCGGCCTGGTCGGCGACTTCAACGGCGACGGGTACCGGGACTTCGCCGCCCCGGCCCCCAATGCCACGGTCGGCGGCCAGGAGGAGGCGGGCGCGGTCGGCATCGCGTACGGCTCGTCGAGCGGCATCGGCCGCAGGACCTCCGTCAGCCAGAACACCTCGGGCGTCCCCGGCGGCGCCGAGATCTACGACTACTTCGGCGACGCGGCGGCCGTCGGCGACCTCAACAACGACGGCTACAGCGACCTGGCGATCGGCACGCCGTACGAGCAGGTCGGCAGTGACGTGGCCGGCGGCACCGTCGTCATCGTCTGGGGTTCGTCGACGGGTCTGAAGGGCGCGACGACCGTGTCGGACCCGGCGCCGACCAAGCACGACCGCTGGGGTCAGGCCCTGGCCGTGGGCGACTTCACCGGCGACGGCAAGGCCGACCTCGCGGTCGGCACGACCGGCACCACCCAATGGATCATCAAGGGCGGCTTCACCAAGGCCGGTTCGACCGGCGCGAAGCTCACCTACACCACCTCCTGGACCGGCAGCGCGGGCGTACTCCGCCTCACGGCAGGCAAGGTCAACAAGGACACGAAGGCCGACCTGATCCTCGGCGGCCACACCAAGATCGCCTCGGAAACCGTGCTGGACCACAACTACCTCTACTTCGGCACGACTTCGGCCCCGTCGAAGAAGACGGAACTCCCCTACGGCCGGCAACTGACCGTGGGCGACGTGAACAAGGACGGCTACGGTGACATCGTCACCGGCGAGACGGAAACCGCGACCGGCGGCGACCTGGAGGCCCCGGGCGCGGCGGTCATCTCGTACGGCACGTCATCGGGAGTAGGCACCAAGGCGAGCCTGACCGGCTCCGGCCGCCCGTCCCTCGGCGACATCAGCGGCGACGGTTACCCCGACCTGGCCCTCGGCTACCCCGAGGAGTCCAGCATCACCACCGTCAACGGCGCGGTCCTCGTCCACTTCGGCAGCGCCACCGGCCTCACGGCTCCCGTGACCCTCACCCAGGACACGCCCGGTGTCCCCGGCGCCGCCGAGTACAACGACTTCTTCGGTACGTCGGTCCTGCTCACCGACATGACGGGCGACGGCAGGGCGGACCTCGTCGTCGGAGCGGACGGCGAGAACTCCGGCGACGGTCTGATCACCTTCCTCAAGGGCGCCACCACCGGCATCACCACATCCGGCGCCACGTCCTACGGCCCGAGCGGCTTCTCCCTCTCCACCGCGGGCTCCCCGACCCTGGGCACGACACTGGTCGGCTGACGACTCCTGAGAATCCCCTTAGGGGTCCCTTAGGAGGCCCTTAGGGGATGTCACAGCTCGGCAGCAAAGGCCCGCACGAAACGCCGGCCCGACACGTGACTCTCCGGAACCAGGTACGTTCGAAGACGTGGCTGGATTCAGGATCGGACGCGGCGGCCGGGACGGCCGGGCCCCGCAAGCGCGCCCTCAACAACCTCCGTACGGGCAGCAGGCACCCCCGGCGCCGCAGGGACAGCCGTACGGCTACCCCACGGCACCACCACAGCCGTACCCGCAGCAGCAACCGCAGTACGGAGGCGGTGGCGGCGACCGGCAGTGGTCCCAGGGGAACGGCGGCAACGGCGCCCACGGCGACGAGCCGGAGTACTTCGGCGACGGCGGCGGGTACGCCCAGGGCCACCCGGGCACCCCGGACCCGTACGCGGCGAACAACCCGGGCCACACCCAGGCCTTCTCCGTGGGCGAGGACCCGTACACCCAGGGCGGCACCTACCGCGCGGGCTCGACCCAGGCCCCCACGGGCCCGGTCGGCCCCCGCCTGCACTGGAAGGACCTGCTGAGAGGCATCGTCCTCGCCCCCCAGCAGACCTTCCTCCAGATGCGGGACTACGCGATGTGGGCCCCCGCCCTGATCGTGACGTTCCTCTACGGCCTGCTCGCCGTCTTCGGCTTCGACGGCGCCCGCGAGGACGCGATAAACGCCACACTGGCGAACGCGGTCCCGATCGTCCTGATCACGGCCGTCGCGATGGTCGTCTCCTCCTTCGTCCTGAGCGTGGTCACCCACACCCTGGCCCGCCAACTCGGCGGCGACGGCGCCTGGCAGCCCACGGTCGGCCTCTCCATGCTGATCATGTCCATCACAGACGCCCCCCGCCTGGTCTTCGCCATGTTCTTCGGCGGCAACGCGACCTTCGTCCAGGCCCTCGGCTGGGCCACCTGGGTAGCGGCCGGAGCCCTCCTGACAATGATGGTCAGCCGCTCCCACGACCTCCCCTGGCCGAAGGCCCTCGGCGCCTCGTCGATCCAACTGATCGCCCTGCTGTCGATCGTGAAGCTGGGCACGTTCTAACGGCTTTTCCACTACGACGACGAGGAGCTCCCGGCACGAACCGGAAGCCCCTCGCCGTCACAGCATCGGCTCCGCTCAGGCGTCGAGAACCTGACCGGCGCGAGTTACGACCGGGGGTTCGACGGACCACGGAAAGTTGATCCACTCGTCGGTCCGCTTCCACACGTACTCGCACTTCACCAGCGACTGCGACTTCTCGTAGACGACCGCGCTGCGCACCTCCGCGACGGCGTCGAGGCAGAAGTCGCGGACCAGTTTGAGTGTCTTGCCGGTGTCGGCGACGTCGTCGGTGATCAGGACCTTCTTGTCGGAGAAGTCGATGGCGTTGGGGACGGGCGCGAGCATGACGGGCATTTCGAGGGTGGTGCCGACGCCTGTGTAGAACTCGACGTTCACAAGGCTGATGTTCTTGCAGTCGAGGGCGTAGGCGAGACCGCCGGCGACGAACACCCCGCCCCGGGCGATGCTGAGGATGACATCGGGCTCGTAACCGTCGTCGGCGATGGTCTGGGCGAGTTCGCGCACGGCGACGCCGAACGCCTCGTAGGTCAGGTTCTCCCGTACGTCTGCGCCGCCCCTGCTCACACCTGCGTCCGGTGGAAGTTGAGGAAGGAGCGGGAGGCGGTGGGGCCGCGCTGGCCCTGGTAGCGGGAGCCGTAGCGCTCGCTGCCGTAGGGGAACTCGGCCGGTGAGCTGAGGCGGAACATGCACAGCTGGCCGATCTTCATGCCGGGCCAGAGCTTGATGGGGAGGGTCGCGAGGTTGGAGAGTTCCAGCGTCACGTGCCCGGAGAAGCCGGGGTCGATGAACCCGGCGGTGGAGTGCGTGACGAGCCCGAGCCGGCCGAGGGAACTCTTCCCTTCGAGCCTTGAGGCGAGATCGTCGGGCAGGGAGACGACCTCGTACGTCGAGGCGAGCACGAACTCACCGGGGTGAAGGATGAACGGCTCGTCGCCCTCGGGCTCCACCAGCCGCGTCAGGTCCGCCTGTTCGACGGACGGGTCGATGTGGGGGTAGCGGTGGTTCTCGAACACCCGGAAGTAGCGGTCGAGGCGCACGTCGACACTGGACGGCTGCACCATGGATTCGTCGTAGGGATCGATCCGGACCCGCCCGGCGTCGATCTCGGCCCGGATGTCCTTGTCTGAGAGAAGCACGCCCCGAGGATACGCAAGACGCGCGGACCGACCACAATCGGACGGACCCGCGCGCCTGCTGCTGCCTGACTACTGCGTTACCGCTACTGCTTCTCCAAGGTCACCGGCACCGCGCTGCGGAGCCGGGCACACCGTGGACACCGGACCAGCCGACCGGGGCCGAGCCGCTCGGCCTGCTGCATCGGGAACGAAGCGGTGCTGAACACGTGCCCATCGGCACAACGGACGACGGTGCGCTCCATCAAGTCCATGAGTCCCTTCCCCAAGAGCCGCGTCCGGCTGCTGACCGCCGGACGACAAATGCCACATTACGGGATGAAAGGAACGGCTCTCCAGGCGGCACTCCGGTCCCACCCAGACCCTCTTCCACGCCTCCACCGTACGCCCCAACTCCGGCCCCCCGCAGCCCCATCACCCTCCTCCCGGCGCACACGAGCCCCACGGCTTCAGCACCGGGGACCCGACATGCGCTACAGTGACAGAGCGTTCCGACACCGGTTCAACCGGCGTCTCGCGCGGGTGTAGTTTAGTGGTAGAACATCAGCTTCCCAAGCTGAGAGTGCGAGTTCGATTCTCGTCACCCGCTCCAGAATTTGCCCCCAGGTCAGCGACTTGGGGGTTGTTTGTTGTCTAGACCAATTCGGGGGTGGCGTGCCCTCCGCGTGCCCTAAGTCGAGACAAAGGGGCACCACAGGGGTGCTCACGGGCCACTTCGAGCAACTTGACCTTCAAGCGTCCCAAATAGCGAGACGCATTTCATGTGACCTGCGCCACGACTGCGCGACCTGTCTGCGAAGTCGCTTACGCAAAGCAGCAGTTCACGGCAGCTACGTGCAGACCGCGACGCGCAACGCGCGGCCCGGCGTCAGGGCGGTCGTTCTCAGCCCACCGCGTGAGCCTCGCCGCCCGTCCGGGAGCCGCGTTGTCAGTGGTGCTCATTAGGCTTCTTGTGTCACCGACGACAGGAGGCCGCGCATGGCCGGATTCGAGATCAACAAGCAGGCCATCGAAAAGATGCAGCGAGAGATCGCGAAGGAATTCGAGCGCGCGGCCCGCAAGCATCCCATCCGCGTTCCGGTCCAGGTGGATGCGCCAGAGATCCCGTCTGCATCACCTGTGAACGCAGGCATCGAGAAGGACCCGTATCTCTCGCGGCTGCTCGTGTGGCTTGACGATCTGGCCGCCCTCCAGCCGGGAGTGACCGCTGACGTCTCGTCCTATGTCGACTCGGAAGGACTTCCCTCAGCCGAGGCCAAGACCATGGCGTTGCAGCTGGAGCAGCACGGGCTTGTCCAGATTTCCCGGGATCTCTCCGGTACGGACTCCCAGGTCTTCCTCACCGACGAGGGGATGCTGGTGGCTCAGCAGTTGAGGACGTTGCAGACCGACTCGGTCGCACGATTCGTCCACGCATGCGACGCCCTGCTGTACTGGCTGTTCCAGACCGGTCGCGGTCGAGAACTCGTAGAGGTCATGGCGTTCGTGGAGGCGCCGGGCTCGTACGTCGCGGGCGATTCTCTGTCCGTGGACGAGATCCTCGGCGCGCTTGAGCACCTAACCCGGCGGGGGCTTGTCCGCCGGGCAAACGAGGACCCAAGCACCACGAGTTCGATCAAAGCCAAAGTCACCGACTCAGGCACTGACTGCGTACTGTCCGGAGGAACCGTGAGCGACTACCTGAGCCGCCAGCAGCGCACAGGCGACACCTACAACATCAACAACTCCTCCGGCGTCGTCGCCGGGTCCCAGCAGAGCGTGGTTCAGAACAACAACTTCGGTGTCGACGCCTCCGCGCTCGCCGAATTCGCGACCCTGGTACGGCAGTTGGCCCCGACGCTCGGAGCCCCGCTGGATCAGCAGGAAGCCTTGATCCAGGACGTCGAAGTGCTGGAGGAGACCACCTCTGCCGAGCAGCCGGAGCCCGGGCGGATCAGGGCTGCGTACCTGCGCGTACAGGAGACTCTGGGCGCGATCACGACCACGACAGCCGGCCTCACGCTGTTGGTACAGCAGGGGCAGGCGGCGTACCAAGCAGTGTTCGGCGGCTAACGAGCAGCGAAGGGGCTCCCGCGATCAATCGGCTCGTAGCCCCGGCCTGCTACGCGTGCACCACATCTGGCAGTGCTTGCCGCAGCGCACTGCCCACGGCGGGACCAGCCTCTGATACCTGACGCAATTCAACACTCTTCAGGTAGCGATAGCTCTGCGGAGGGTGGAAGGTCCCCGCCGCACGCAGCGCGCTGAGTGTCACCGGCTCATCGAAGGACACGGGGTCCTCCAAGGTGAGACCGCTCGCTTGGATCGCGCCGTCCATGTAGGCGTCGTACTCGCGTCGAGTGATCCCCGTCTGTGAGCGATGCGCCGACCAGACCTCCTTGGGAGAAGCCACGTGCACCGAGGCGATACGCGCCATACCCACCAGGGCCATGGTGGGTGCGGTCGCATAGAGCAGGACTGGCGTTCCGGGAGGCGCGGCGACGCGTTGGCGGCGGACCTCCACCGTCTTGCTGCCAGCCAGAATCGCGGTGGCGAAGCGCGGGTGGACGGACAGCAGCATCGCGCGTTCCGGATCGTTCACGTCTTTCGGTACCCCTCTTTGTAGACCGCCTGGAACAGCTCGTTGCTGATCTTCGACAGCGAGATCAGCGAGTTCGATGACCAAGGTAGTCCCAGCTCCCTGGCCAGCGAGGTCAATCGCCTCAGCGTCACCGACCTGGGGAAGATCTCGGTGTCCGAGAACCTCAGGGCCATGGCGTGACCTGAGGCATCAGCGGCTTCCTGAACCTCAGCCCGACCATATACGCCCAGGTGTTCGAATTTCGAGAAGAGAGTATCGGGTGTGTCGATGAGCACCTCGTCCAGCCGCGAACTGCCCACGACCATCTGGCTTTCCACACCGGCGGGACCCTCACTGACGTACCAGAGGAGGCGAGCGGGAACGCTCTCCCCTCGATGCCCCGACGAGCGGTAGTAGACGTGCTCCCTACTGATGCCCAGAACTTGACTACGCGGCAGGAGCATCGCCGGGACGTTGAACAGCTCGGTGGACCAACGCGGTTTGATCGGGACCAGGAAGGACATCAGCCCGGAGTCGATGACCTTCGCCGGCCACCAGGCGCGTTCCACCACGGCGGCCACCACGGCGGGCATCCCCTCATGCAGTGCGGCTGCCTCAACGGTCAGCTCACGAGCGAGCCCACCGGCCACGGCCTCCACCTCGGCCGCCGTGCCGCACACGTTCACCAGGAGGGCTACGAGCCTGCCGTCGTGTTCGAAGAAACCGTCGTCACCAGCAGCAGCCTTGGCAACCACGGAGGGGTGCGGATCGGTGATCCGTATGATCTCCGCGCCACAGTCCCGCCCAAGACTCTTGAGCAGGAAGAGGAGTTGCCTGGCCAGGGTCTCTTCAAGTGCATGATCTGCGGTGCGGAGCACGGGGACGATCAGTGTTCGCCCGTCCAGCGCCCATACGTAGAGTGCTACCGGGCGGCCTTCGCCATCCCGTAGGAGTTGACGGCGCCATACAACCGTGCCCGCGTTCAGGGACCGCAAGCGCTCGGCGAAGGCCGAACCGTCGTCTCCACCGGACTGATCGAAGAACGCGACCAGTTCGTCCTCCGCACCCAAGGACACCTCGGTGGACCGGAAATCCGTACCCATCAGATCGGCCGGTCGGTACACCTGAGCCTGCCGAAGCTCGTCCACGTGCAGCGTCACGGTGGCAGGCGATACAACGCGGACCCTGGCGACCTCCCAGGCCACATCGGCCAGGCGGAACAGGAGTGGGTTCCGGGTGGCCAGCACTTGAAGGCCGGCGCACGATGTCTCAGCCACATACTGCGCACAACGACGTAGTGCACTGTTGTCACCCAGGTCCGGGAGCAACTCTGCGGCCGCACTGAGCAGTTGATCCGTTCGTTCAGCCACGGCTGCAGCATCGGGAGTGAGCTGGCGCAGTCCGGGCAGCGCCGCCCTCTGGTGCTGACGGTCGGCGGTGTCAGGGATGTCTCGGATCTGATGGACCAGTTGGGGCGTGTAGGCAAGTTCGACGAGATCCGTCATCCAGCCCGCTTCCAGCGCGCGGGACTCCTCTGCGTTGGTTGTTTCGGCGAGCCCGCGCAGATCGGCGAACACTCCGTGGTCGACCGTCACCACCAGCAGGGCATCGCTCTCCACCTCCGCGAAGAGGTCGGGATGCCCTAGGTCCAGCCACCATCCGTCGAGGATCTCTCCGTCCCGGCCGCGTCCTCGTACCTCACCGTGCGGAACGAACCCCAGGCTCGTCCACATGTCGCTGAGGTCGTAGTCCCGTCGGCATTTGGCCTTGATTCCTAGCCGTTGGGGATACCTCTTCTTGATCTCCTCCACCAGCTGCCGCGCGACGCCCCTGCCACGCTGCTCCTCCGCCACGCAGAGGTGCGCCAGGCGTATGTGCGCGCTCCTCTTCGGGAGCCCGAACAGCGCATAGCCGATTACCTCTTCCGCTTCAACGGCGACCAAAAGTCCACCGTCCTCAGCCGCTTTACGGTACGCAGGCGGCGTCAGGAGCCCCAACGTCTTGGTGTAGCGATCGCCCAGCGCGATGGCCTTGTCGATCAGCTCGTTCCGCGCAGGCGCAACCGGCAGTAACTTGATCGCCACTACTCCCCCTCCAGAAGGGCCGACCGCGGCCAGCCTCAACTCCCCTGTCAGTACATACAGGGAAAGCTGATCTCAACGGAAGCCGTCCCTCAAGGGGGCACGAGGGGCGCACGGTGCTGCGGGGCCCTCCCAACGCGACTGCTCGGGCACGGAACCCGGCCGGACGCCTGACCGAACCTGTCACCCAAACCTCCATCAGACCCGAACGTAATCCGTTGATTTCTGCTGGTCAGAGATGGTTTTACTCGGAGTGAGGGAGGCATGCTGACGTCTTGTATCCGCTTCATGGCCGAAGGGTGCGCGGCGACGCCGGTGCTGGGAGTGCTGGAGGAACGGGAGGCGGCTGCGCCGGTACGGGTGGAGGGTCTGCGGGAGGAAGCCGCGCGGTTGGCTGAGGTGTTGGAGGCCGGGGAGATCGCGGTGGAGCTGGGCCTTGGGACGACGCCGGCGAAGGCCGCGGTGCGTTCCAGGGCCAGGCGCCTGGCAGGACGCGGGTGGCTCCTTCTGGAGGCATCGGGGATGTTCAGTGCCGGCTGACGGCCCGTGGTCGTTCGCATCTCCCAGCTACCGAGAGGCCCTGTCTCCATGCCCCGTACAACGGGAAGATCTCCCCGGCGGGAAACCTGTTCGAACCGCACGTTCCATGATCGGTTGAGATACGGCTTCTCAGCTTGACTCTGTCGGGGATCTTGGGGTTTCCCGGTGCGGCAGCATGGTCAACGGGCAGGCTCGGGTAGTTCTGCCGACCGATGCAGTTGTCGAGGTGCCCGTTGTCCCTGCGCCCCCGTTCCGGTGAGCGAGTCCCGCCTCTGACCGCGCAGGTGGCGCGGGCAAGCAACCCGGGCGGCACGACGGCGATATGGGTGAGGGACCGCCTCAACGGGCTGTGGTGCGACGAGGACTTCGCGGACTGGTACCCCAGGGACGGACGTCCCGGGCTTTCGCCTGCTCAACTGGCCACCGTCTGTGTGCTGCAGTTCCTGCTCGGCCTGTCGGACCGGCAGGCCGCCGAGGCGGTCCGCTGCCGCATCGACTTCAAGTACGCGATGGCCATGGAACTGGACGATCCCGGGTTTCACCACAGTGTGCTGGCAGACTTCCGTGACCGTCTCGCTGAGGACGGCCGTCCTGACCGTCTCCTGGACCTCGCGCTGGCCCGGCTCAAGGAGGCCGGCCTGGTGCGCGAGCGCACCACACAGCGCACCGACTCCACCCACGTCCTGGCCGCGGTACGTGACCTGACCCGCCTGGAGCTGATCACCGAAGCGGTCCGCGCCGCACTCGAAGAAGTCGCCGGCACGTTCCCGCACCTGCTCGACGAGCTGGTCGATGAGGACTGGGGGCGCCGCTACGGCCGGCCGGTCCGCCTGGGCAAGAACCCCACCAAGCCCATGACCAGGATTCTTGCCACCGGAAACGACGCCGCCCGGCTCCTGGAACACCTCCACCGTCGCGGAGCGGACCGCATGCCCGCTCCCCGTGTCCAGGCCCTGCGCCAGATCATGGTGCAGAACTACCACCGTGATGCCGCAGGGCACCTGCGCTGGCGCACCGCCGAGAAGGAAGGCGGACCCGGACTGCCGCCCTCGTCGAGGGCGATCGTCTCTCCCTACGACCCCTCGGCCCGCTACGCACGGCACGGACACATCATCAGCTGGAAGGGGTTCTCGGCGCATCTGACCGAGACCTGCGCTCCCGACGGCCCCAACGTGATCACGGACGTGGCCACCACCGCGGCCACCACCCACGACAGCCAGGTCCTGCCCGGCATCCACACCCGCCTCGCCCGCCGCGAGCTGCTGCCCGCCGAGCACCTGGTCGACGCCGGCTACACCTCCCTGCCCCACTTGGAACAAGCCGCTCGTGAACACCAGGTCACCGTCTCCGGGCCGCTGAAGAGCAACCCCACCCGCCAGCACCGCCAAAACGAGGGCTTCGCCCGGGACGACTTCCATATCGACTTCGATCGTCAGCAGGTCACCTGCCCGCAGGGGCAGGTCAGCGCGGGCTGGCACGGCCCCTACCCGACCTCCTCGCCCACCGCGGCCCCACTGATCGTGGCACGGTTCACCAAAAGCCAATGCCGTCCCTGCCCAGCTCGCGCCCAGTGCACCAGCACCGCCGACAACGCCCGCACCGTGGGCTTCCCTCCACGAGAACTCCGCGACCTGCAGCTCCGCGTCCGCGCCGAGCAACAGACGCCTGACTGGAAGGCCCGCTATGCGGTCCGCTCCGGGGTGGAGGGCACCATCAACGAGTTCGCCCACGGACACGGCATGCGACGCTGTCGCTACCGGGGACAGGGAAAGGCCCACGTCCAGCACGTCCTGACGGCCATCGCCGTCAACATCGAGCGCCTCAGCGCACTGACACCGGCCGAGGAAGCCCCCACGCCCCGCCGGCCGACTGCCTTCCAGAACTACCTCGACCAACGCGAGATCCCTCGTCTCAAGTCCTGGCGCACCCTGGGTAGTTGACCTCGGCGTCTACAAGATCCCCGACAGAGTCAAGCTCAGGAGCGGGACGACTTCGCAACGGAAAAGGCGTGCAGGCTCGCCTGAGGCAGGCAGCCGTACACGCCGCCCCTTACGGGATGCCCGCCATTGATCTTGGGGTGTGCTGGTCTGGGGGTTCGGTGTCATGCGGCGTCGGGTGCCCTGGCCCCTCCTGGTCCCGGGCCGGCAAGGCGTGGCTGGGGCGGCCGACTGACGGGCACCTGGGTGAGCCGTGACCGCTGGGGATCGATATGAAGGCGGGCGATGTTGATGAAGTGGAGCCGCGCGGTTTCCATTCGGTCGCGCGCCTCGCCCCAGGACTGCTCTTCGAGTGCGACTTGCCGGATGAACTGATCGCTGCACTCCCAGAACACTTCGTCGACCCGGGCTGCGGCGTCGACGACTGCGGGACTGCCGACCAGCCAGACCGTTCCCAAGGCCACGTTCCAAGGCACCCAGTCCACGGGATCACCGTGTTTCCAGGCACGACGCAGAGCGAGTTGGATTCGGGTGGACTCGGCAACGATCGCCGAGCAGGCGGCGATCTGCTTGTCACGTGCCCAATGAGTGCGTTCGCTGCGGCTTGTGAGCAATGAGCCCGCCACCACACCGATCAAGGCAGTGGCCACCCCGCCCAGAGTGGTGATGGTTGTTGCCCAGTCCAGTGACATCCAGCTTCCCCCCACAACGGCTGGTGTATTGGGCGACTCTGCCCGCCAGCCGCGTACTGATATGCACTCGAGTCTTTGCAAGAGCGGCATTTCGGCCATCGTGTTGGAGCGGGCGATGACGGACTACGCGAAGGCGGCTGCACCAGCAAGGAGTACCTCGCCAGCACGGGGTGGTTGCGCAAGCGGGCGGCTGAAGTCCCGACCCTTTGCAGGGTGCAAGGTGCAGGAAGTCAGGACGGAACCCGGCCGGAATTTTGTCGGTCCGGGTTCCGTACGGCCCTCGTGTTCTCAGGCTTCTGCGGCAGGCTTTCCCTCTGCGGCTGCCTCGCGCAGTTGTTGCCGCACTTCGGCGTTGATGCCCTGGGCCAGCTTCTGCTGGTGCTTCGCCGTCGAGTGCTGGTAGATCAACTGAGCCCGCTCCGAGGACTGGCCGGCGCGGACCATGAGGTCCTTCAACTTGGCGCCGGTGTCCGCGGCAAGGGTGTTGCCGGTGTGCCGTAGGTCGTAGAAGCGAAAGTTCTCCGGCATGCCGACCTTGGTACGCGCCTTGCGCCACTTCCGGCCGAAGGTGGAGCGGCGGAACGGAGCACCCTTTTCACCGATGAAGAGCAGGCCGTCCACCTCCTTCTCGGCGAACCACTGCAGGTGCCGCCGCAGCTCCGGCAGCATGAAGTCCGGCAGGTAGACGGTGCGTTTGCCCGCCCGGGTCTTGGGGTCGCCGGTAACGCGCCGGCCGTTGGTGAGCTCCGGGGAAGCCCGGGTGACGCGCAGGGAGCATTCGTCGAGATCGACACTGCGTCGGCGCAGTTCGGCCAACTCCTCCGGGCGGAGGGAGGCGAAGGCGCCGAGCAGGACCATCAGGCGCCAGCGTGGGCCCATGGCGTCGGCGAGGTCGAAGACCTGCTCGATGGTCGCGGTGGGGCGTTCATCGGCCTCCTCCTTGCCGGCGCCCTTGATGCGGCACGGGTTGCTGCGCAGGAGGTCGTCGTCGACCGCCGTCTGCAGGATGGCCTTCAGCAGGCGGTACGACTTGGCGACCGTCGTGGCGCCGGTCGCCTTCAGGCGCTCGGCACGCCAGGTGCGGACGGACGGCGGGGTGATCTCGTCCAGGTCCTTCCTGCCGAAGGTCGGCAGGATGTGCAGGCGCAGCAGCCCGTCGTAGCGGTCGAGCGTGGTTGGAGCCAGACCGCGCTCCTCCTTCCAACGGAGCGCGTACTTCTCGAAGTTGACCGCGCCCACGTCCGGGTCACGCCACACGTCCCGCTCGATGTCGGCGCGGGTGAGGTTGAGCCAGTCCTGGGCGTCGGACTTGGTCTCGAAGGTCTCCGGGGCGGTATACCGCTGCCCGTCGGGGCCGATGTAGCGGGCCTGCCATCGACCGGAGGGAAGTTTGCGGGTCGTGCCGAACTCGCGCCGCCGCCGCTGCGGCTTGCGTCCCGCCATCAGGCCGCCTTCCCATAGCGGACACGGGTACGGCGGGTCGGCTCGACCATGCGCGCCTCGACGTACTCGGCGACCGCGCTCTCAGGGATGCGGACCGGGCGGCCGAGCTTCACGTAGCGGATGCGGCGCTCGGCGATCAGGCGGCGAACGAACCGCTCGCCCGTGCCGAGCATTTCGCCGGCCTCGGCGACGGTCAGGAGGCGGTCAGCCATTCACGATCACCTCCGTCGCGGAGGCGCGCTGGGGGCAGACGGGAGCCGGGGGTATTGCGGGCAGGCGCAAGGGCGGTGGGTCCTCACTCGGGTGCGGGATGGGGCGAACTGCGGCGCGGCGAAGGCGGTTCAGACTGCGGGGCGGCCGGGCAGGAGCGCGGGTGCCGGGACGTGGAGGGCCTCGGCGATCGCGATGAGGTCGTCGACGTCACATCGGCGCTGGGCGCGCTCGATGCGGGACAACATGGTGTTCGACATCGGGTGGCCGAGGGCTGTCACGCGGTCGGCCAACTGCCTTTGCGACAGGCCGCGTTCGGCGCGGAGGATTTCGATGGCACGGGCCGCCTGCATTCCTGCCGGCCCGATTTCCAATGAGCGTGGGGGCATGGCTCCAATTGAAAGGCTCAATCGCCGGTTTTGGTAACCGGCGATCGTCGGCTATGTTGCGCTCGCGTCGTACGCCGGGGAGAGGTTTCCGGGGGTCGGGATGGGGGCACGGACGGATGCGTCGATCGATGCTGTGACGTGCGGTGTTGTGTTGTAGCTTCCCCGTCGGCGGCGCGTCAACGGCTTGCCGATGTGATGCTTCTGGCTTCGCCTGACGGTCCGTTATTTCGGCAGCGGCCGATTCGCGTTTATAATTTTGGGGATGCCTAGCTCGCAGTAAGCGTTCGCCGTCAGCTGTCTGAATTTCTCGGCGGAATGCTGGACTTGAGCGGCATGGATGTGGCTGTCTTGGCTATACGACGCCACCAGCCCTCCCCCGCGCCGTCGGCCGGGGTGGTGGGCCAACCCCCTCCCTGTGCACCGCCCGACAAGGGCCGACTGCACCTCCATGCACTGACCCCCAGGAGCCGCCACCCGATGAGCTATGACGCCCGCGAATGGGTGTGGGATCACAGCCACAGCAAGGGCACCGCCCGCATGGTCCTCGCTCTGATCGCCGACCGGTGCGGCGACCGGCACTGCGTCGCGTACGCGTCCGTGCCCACCCTCATGAAGCGCGCCAACGCCTCCCGCACAGCCGTGCGCGATGCGCTCGCCAAGTTGATCGCCGATGGCGAGCTGGTGCAGCTCCCTGGCCGCAAGGGACCCAGAGGAGAGACGTACTACCGCCTCCCAATCGCCGCCCGGTTCCTCGCCGATGCGCCTCGGGAGGGGGACCGGAATCCGGCACCCCAACAGGGTCGGAATCCGACCCTCGGGGGGTCAGAATCCGACCCTGCCGAGCCCTTCAAGGGGGGATCGGAATCCGGCCCCGGGGAACAGAACCCGACCCCCAGGGGGTACGGATTCCGACCCGAGGGGGGTGCAGATTCCGACCCCCAGAACAGAAGAGAACCGAAAGTGAACGGTAAGAGCAGCAGCAGCTCTGCCCCACTCATCTCCGCCACCGAGTGGCAGATCGACGACAGCGCCCACGCCTGGCTCCAGCACGACGGGCATCTCGACCGGCTCGGCGAGCACGGCCTGCATACCGCCGACGCGAAGTGGCGCACCTACCGGAGCTCGTGGGCGCCCCGCACCGCCGACGCGTGGGCCGCCGACTGGCGCGCGTGGATCGCCCGGGAACGCACCCCCGCCCCCGGTCGCCCGAACCTCTACGCCCTGCCCGGTGGCCCACCCGCCCCCACCTCGACCACCGGCATGACGCGCACCGAGGCGCACATGGCCGCCCTGCTCGCCGCCGTCGACGAACCGACCGGAACGGAGTAACCCGCCTTTGGACCAACGTGAAGTCGCCGCCGTCCTCGCCTACATCGGCCGCCTCGATCCCCGCACCATCCGCACCGGCACGGCCGAAGTCCGTGACCAGGTCGCCCAGTGGCAGGAACTGCTCGACGACGTGCCCTTCGCCACCGATCACGGCTGGGACGTCCGCGAGGCGATACGGGCCCACGTCCTGGACTCCCCGTACCCGATCCTCCCGGTGGACGTCGCCCGCAAGTGGCGCGCCTACCGTCGCGACCGCCTGGACCGGCACACCGATCCCACCCCGGCCGCCGATCCGGACGACCCCGCCGCCTGGCGCACCGAACTCCTCGGCACACGGCACGCCGTCGCCACCGGCATGGCCGCGCCCTCCCCGCACCGACAGCTCACCGGGAGCCCGCACCGGGACATCGATGCCCGCCTCGCCGCCGTCGGATCGTCCATCCCGCCGGCCGTCCGCGCGGCACTCGCCCCCTACCGGCCCGCGCGTGCCGCCCGCGAGGCTGCCGTCGCCACCGGACAGCCCGACGCTCTCAGCGTCCCGTGCCGGTGGTGCCACGCCGACAAGGGCGAGCCCTGCCGCAGCCAGCGCCTCGGGCTCGACGGCCACGCCCGGGGCAACGCACCCCGCACGAGGCCGCACCCCACCCGCGTGGACCTCGCCGCGGCAGAGCTGGCCCGGCAGGACGCCGCGTGACCGGCGGCTGCCGTATCGGCGCCGACGCCTGACCAACGGCCTCTCCACCGCACCCGAATCCCACCTTCACCACCCGCCGGCAGCACCAATGCCATGCCCGGACGGCTTCCTCGGAGACCTCACCTCATGCCCGCCTGCGCCCACCCTGGAGATATCTGACTTGACCTCCCCCACCCCGATAGCTCCGGTCGCCATCCCCAGCGCCGACAGCCATCGCTCTCCCTTCGCCCGTCTCCGAGCTCTCTACCGCCGCCCCGCCGACGCACGAGCTGAGAGTCATCGCCGGAACCGCGGGGCACGCTTCACCCTCGTCGTCGGCCTGATGGCTGTGGTCCTCATGGCCTTCCGAGTCTCGTGGAACGCCTTGTCCGACGTCGCCCGCGCCATCGGCGCCGACCCCACCGCCGCCCTGTTCTACCCGATCGTGGTCGACGGGCTGATGGCCCTCGCGCTGATCGCCACGCTCGTGCTGCCCGATGCCGACCGGAAGTTCGCCCTGCGGGTCCTGGCGACCTACACGATCGCCAGCCTCCTGCTGAACTACGTGCACGGCCTGACCCCGGCCCTGCACACCACGCCGACCCAGTGGGGCCGACTGACCGACTGGGACCCGGCAAACTGGGCCCTCGTACTCCTGGCGACCTCGCTACCGGTCGGGTCGATCTACTTCGGATCGGACCTCGTGGCGAAGGTACTGCACCACCACCCCGAGTCGGCCGACTCTGCCGAAGCGGTTGGTCGGCAGGCCGATGAGCAGCCCGCACGGTCGAGCTCCGACCAGGCCCAATCGGCCCCCGAGCCACCGACCGGGTCGGCCCCCGCAAAGGCCGGCAAGATGCCCGTGACAAAGCTGGCCGAGGCCGACCAGGCGGCCCGCTCTACCCGACCGCAACGGTCGACCACCACGGTCGAGTCGACCGGAGCCGCCCCACGCCGTTCGACCGGTCGGGTCCCCTCCACCACAAAGTCGGCCCCCGACCGCACGCGCACCGACGCCGAAGTCCTCGACGAGGCCCGACTCCTGACCGCGAGCTGGAGCGACGACCGGCTGACCGCACAACGCCTGCGCAACGAACTCAGGATCAGCCAAAACCGCGCCCGCACCCTGCGCGACCAGCTGCAGACCGAGCGCACCGACCGGCCAGATCCCGCCGCCCACGACGGCTCCGAGACCGAGCCTCTCGACGGACGCGACGAAGCCGCCTCCGAGCGCCAGAGTCAACGCGGCACAGCCGCCGTCGGCACCACCTGAGCCCAGCAAACACACCGACCGCCCCGCCCTTCCAGCTCACCCTGTGCCCCAGGCAGACAAGCCAAGGGCACAGGGATTGCGCACAGCGAAGCACCCGGCGACAGCACCCACGGAGAACCGACCCATGCACGACCCGAACTACGAACTCCCCACAGCCGAAGGGGAGATGACCGCTGGCCTGAACAGCGCAGCAAGTTGTACCGGAAGCGATGCTTCCGGAGTTCCCTCCCCGGGGGTGGCGGGAACAGCCCGGCGCCAGGGGGCACCGGGCAGTCAGGCTGCGACCGAGGGCGGACCGCAGCAGGGAGGAAGGGGGCAGGCCGAGTCCGTGTCGACCAGACGTCAGCGTGCCCGTCTGCCGAAGTCACGCAAGCGACTGAAGCAGCCCAGCTGCCGTATGAACGACACCGAGTTCAAGCGATTCGCCGACGCCGCCGCCCACTGTCAGATGTCCAACGCCGCCTTCCTCGCCTACGCCGCCGACAAGGCCGCCCGCGACCTGAACCGCACCGCCGCCGAGATCGCGACGGAACGGGAAGTCATCAACGAGCTGTTCGCCGCCCGCCGGCACCTCGGCCGCATCCACGGCCTGTTCAACCAGGTCGCCAAGGCCCTCAACTCCGGCACCGACGCACCCCACCTGGACGCAGCGGCCGAGGCCGTCGGCAACGCCGCCCGCCGCATGGAGCACGCCGCCGATGCCCTGCTCGCCCACCGCGACGGCGGTACGCCTGCGTGATCCCCAGCATCCACGACCGCGGCAGCGAGACGATCGGCCTGATCAGCTACCTCTACGGCCCCGGCACCAAAGAGGAGCACATCGACCCGCACCTGGTGGCCGCCTTCGACCCGCTCACCCCCGACCCCGGCCGTGACCCGAAGGCCACCTACGAACAGCTCCAGCACCTGCTCGACCAGCCCGTCACCGCACTGCCCGTCGGCAAGCGACCCGAGAAGCACGTATGGCACCTGTCCGTACGGGCCGCCCCCGAGGACCCGGTCCTGTCCGACGAGGACTGGGCAGCCATCGCCCGCCGCATGGTCGCCACCACCGGCATCGCCCCCGACGGCGACGAAACCGCCTGCCGCTGGGCGGCCGTCCGGCACGCCGACGACCACATCCACATCATCGCCACCCTCGTACGCGACGACGGCCGCCGGCCCCGCCTGCACAACGAGGCCCGCCGCGCCCAGACCGAGTGCCGCCGTATCGAAGTCGATTACGGCCTGCGCCGCGTCCCAGCCGGGGACGGGACCGCCGCCAAGCGGCCGACCAGCGCCGAACGACACAAGGCCGAACGCGAGGGCCGGGACCGCACCGCCCGCGAGGAGCTGCGCGAGACCGTGCGCCGCGCGGTGGCCGGCGCGAACAGTGAGGAGGAGTTCCTCGACCGTCTCAAGAGTGCCGGGCTCCTCGTACGTACCAAGGTGTTGCCCTCCGGCGACTTGCAGGGATACAAGGTCGCCCTGCCCGACGACCGCAACGGGGACAAAGAGCCCGTCTACTACGCCGGTTCCACCCTCGCCCCCGACCTCTCCCTGCCCCGCATCCGCAAACGGTTCACCACGCCCACCGACACGGCCGCGCAGCCCACGGCCCTGGACCCGAGCGGCGCCTCGGCACCAGCCCGCGCCCGCTACGTCGCCGTCCAGGCCGCCGACTCCGCCCTCACCTCGATCACATCCGAGGACGACAACACAGCGGCAGCCCAGCTGATCGGGGTCGGCGAGGTCCTCGACGCCCTCGCCCAGACCTCACCCCCCTCCAGCCGCGCCGAACTGCAAGCAGCCGCACGGCATTTCGAGCGCGCCAGCCGCTCCCACATCGGCGCCAAGAACGAGGAGATGTACGCCCTGCGCCGTGCAGCCGGCCAGATCGTCCACTCCGGCACGGCCCTCGGCCGCGGCCCGGACGGCACCGCAACCGCCCTGATCCTCGACGTCATGATCTTGGCCGTCGTCGCCGCCGCCCGCTGGCACGCCGCCCGTGGCCACGCCCAGCAGGCCAAGGCCGCACAGCTCGCCGCCCGTCACCTGCGTACCGCGTACCAGGCCACCGCTGCCGGCCCACTGGCCACACTGCGCGCCCACGGCGAACGCCTGCCCGCCCCGAACCGACGACGCCACGCCGCCATGGTCCGCGCCGCCCTCCCCCACCTGGCCGACCGCCTCCAGGCCGAGCCCGGTTGGGACGGACTGACAGCTGTTCTCGACCAGGCCGAACATGACGGCCACGACACGGCTGTCCTGCTGGCCAAGGCCGCCGCCCAACGCGAACTCGACAGCGCCGACTCGGCCAGCGACGTCTTGGTTTGGAGGCTGCACCACCTCGGTTACATCACCACGCCGCCTGGCCGTTCGAAGCCGACTCCTGCTGCAGTCCCCGCCGTCGCGACCGCGCCCCGGCAAGAAGTGATGCGATCGCGCCGACTCTGACTGTCCCAGGCCAGCCCATATCCGCGAACGCGCTGGTCAGCGAGCGCAAGCCGCGCCGTCTGCCCGGCTCCAACACCGCCGAGGCAGCACCACGGCTCGTGAGCTCAATGGTCACTAGTGCCTGTCCGACCACCTGGAAATGGTGCCGGACAGCGCTACCGTCCAACTGGAGGCTCCTCTTGCCCTGGCGGCTAACCTCGCGCAGCCGTGCCCGCGCGAGGGCTCCGCTTGCTAATCTCGACTTTTCTCTAAGCACGCGGACCGTGTCGACTGCCTTTGTGTGCAGCGCTGTTGGGCCAGTGCACATGTGCGGTGGGACGGGGAGGGGGACCACGGCGTGAGACCTGCCTTGGTGTTCATTCATGGGATCGGTGGCGCACGAGACCCCGAGACGGAACGTGACTCCTGGCTCGCGGCCCTGGCTGTCGGAGCCCACAAGGCGGGTCATTCGCCGGACGGATTGGCACTGGCTCAAAACGGCTTCGTTGACACGGCCTTCGCCTACTACGGGGATCTGTTCGCGCCCCCGCAGACACAAGGAGGCGCGGCGCCCCACGTCGAAGTAGGTGAGGGCGAAGTGTTCCGGCATATGCTGGAGGACTTGATTGACACTCAGCTGGCGCTCTACCCCGGCGACAGTGAACGGCGCGTCCTGCAGCACGCGCGCGTGGAGCTGACGGCTACACAGCAGGCTCAGGGGAGCGGAGATGTCGCACGACGACTGGTAAATGTCTGCACAACCCTGCTAGCCCTGCCGGGATTACGTCGCGGGGGCCAGTGGGCGAGCGGCCGCCTCATGGCAGGGCACCTTTCCCAAGTGACCCGTTATCTGGCCAGGTCCGAGGTGGACAGCAACGGACGCACTCTCGACGAACGCATCCGCAATCGCGTCCTGGACTTCCTGGACAACGGCAGGCCAACAGTCGTCATAGCGCACTCCCTCGGGAGCGTCGTCGCGCTGGAATCCCTGCACCACCATGGGGGTCGCATCCCGTTGCTCGTGACTTTGGGATCCCCGATAGGCATGCGCACCGTCGTACGCCCTCGGCTGCGCCCTCAGCCGCCTGTCACCCCGGACTGCGTGGAGCGCTGGCTCAACCTCTGGGACCGGGACGACATCATCGCTCCTCGCCCATGGCTGGAGCGGGACGTACTGCCCAACGCCGGTGGCTGCCTGCCGGTGAGCGATCGGGTGGACTCGGACGGCATCTGGGTCCACACAGCCACCAAGTACCTGGCGCAGGCAAGCGTGGCCGGTCCGGTCGTGGAGGCCATCCGGCTCGCCGGGGAGGGGACAGCTGCATGACCGACTCGCGGCTGCTTCTCGTCGTGGCGCCCCAGAACACCGCCGTGGGCCATCTGGACGAGTTGGAGGGCGCCGCGCGCGCCTTGGGGGAGGTACTTCAGCAGAACGATCTAGGCCAGTGCTTACCCGCGCTTGCTGGCGGAGTTGCCGTGTTGTACGGCACGGAGGTGACCCAGGTCCGGATCGAGGCCGCAGTGCGTGCCGCCGCCCGGCGGGCCGGGGACGTCGGCGCCACACTGGTCCTGGCCTTCCTCGGCCATGGCATGGCGCCGCCGGGACGCTCCGAGTTATACGTAATGGGGGCCGACACGAAGCCGGACGTACTCAGTACTGCCGTGAACGTTGGCCATCTCATCATCGAGGCAGCGGACCAGCCTGGAGTCAACGGCGTCATCGGTCTGGTCGACACCTGCCACGCTGCAGGAGCCGTGCCCGACGTCAAGGCTCTGGTGGCAGGCGTACGGGGCGGGCGCACCCGCGTTTCCCTGCTCATGGCCTCTGGGGCTGACCAGAAAGCCTACGATCTCGTGTTCAGCCGACAGCTCACCGAACTGCTGAGACAGGGACTCTCGGGCGCAGGGAAGCGCATGGGGGTATCCGCGCTCCGGGAGGCGCTGAGGCATGTGGTAACCGGCCAGGACGTAGTCAGTCTGGAGCACGACGGTGATCACTTTGCGGTGCACGAGCTGTGGCTGTCGCACAATCCCCGCCTCGTCGGCGCCGATCGCCCTGGCCCTGGCACGTTCGGCAACGAGGACCTTCGATTGGCACTGGAAGCGGTCGGCCCTGCCGTGACCTGGCCGGAACCCTGGACACTGCACGAGCTGGACCGGGTGCGACATGAGATTCAACGGATCAAGGAGACCGGCACAGGAATCGGCCCGGCTGCCCTCGTCCAACGGGCGGTCCACATCGTTGACGGCCTGCGTATCTGCCTCGTCAGCCGGTCCTTCCTTACCTCCTGGATGGCCAGCAAGCTGACTACTCAACGGCTGCGCAAGGCACTGCCCGCCATGCCCGCCGACGCGCACGCGCTGGTGCCACACACCACGGGCACTGCGCTGCTCACGGATCTCCTCGAATTACTCGTCCTACGCGCACCGCGGGTCGGTGACAGTAGGACAGCATTGCTCACCAGCTTCGTCGCGGCGCTCGGAGCCGATGCCGGGCTGGACCTTTCCGCTCCCGAGGTTGCGGCATGGGCAGACGTCTGCGGGGCCCAGATCGAGCTCAACGACACCCAGGAGAATCTCTCCCGCGGCCAAGCCGAGCGACGACTGCGTCTGGTAGTCAGCCTGCACGCCACGGTGGCGGACGACTGGCCCGAGTCGCTGGACCTGTGGCTGCTGGACGACGGCGCAGTGTGCGAGCGAGCGGAGGTCGCCTGCGCGCCCACGCAGGCGGCGGTCGAGGCAAAGGTCGGAGAGGCTGTCGCCTGGGCGCGCAAGCACGCGCGGCAGCGCCACGCGCCGCTGAAACACGTGGACGTCGCCGTCCCCACTTCGCTAATCCTGCGCTGGAAGCCCGAAGAGACCGACTTCGGCGTGCGTCTGGGCGTGAACTACGACGTGGTGGTGCGCTGGAGCATGCGTCTGAACCCACCTGCTCACCTATGGTGGATCAACGATCACGCTCGGGCTGGCCTGGAGCGGATGAGCAGCTGCGCGACCAAGGCTCCTGTCGACTGGCTGGCCGAACAGGACATGGGCCAACCGCAGGACTTCGGAGACCTGTTGCGGGCCGGCAGGTACACGCGTGCCGTGGCGTTCACGCACCGGCCGACCCACCTGAAGCAGCTGATGGAACTGCTTCTAGCATACGTGCCGGTCGTGCTGTGGCCCGACACAAACAATGACTTCTCATCGGCGGAACAGACGCTCCTGGATATGTTCTGGGACCGTCTGCCGACAGAACTGGCCGAAGCGTACCGGCAGCGCTGGCAAGGCGGTTCCGCTGCCCCTTCTGACCGGCTCGCCGATCTGAGATCTGTCTGGCACGACCTCGAATGGCTTGACTTCTGCAGTTGGTTCGACAGTCACGACGTCGTAAACGGGAGCTTTTCATGACCTGGAGTCCGTACTACACCGGGGACGGCGTCCCGCGAGACGTGGAACTCGCACCTCCTCCGCCGTGGCGGACGTTCCCACGCCGTGCAATGGCGAAGGAATTCCAGCCGCCCGCAGGACTCGTGGAATCCGTGAACGCGGCGCTACACCTACGGCGGCCATTGCTCCTGACGGGCCCGGCTGGATCGGGTAAATCCACCGTCATTGAGCAGGTGGCCAGCGAGCTGAAACTTGGAGGCGTGCTGCGCTGGCACATCACCTCCCGCAGTACCCTGACCGACGCGCTGTACCGGTACGACGCCCTGGGCCGCATCCATGCGCAACGCCTCGGCCAATCAGGCGGGGTCGACAACATCGCACCTTTCATGCAATTGGGGCCGCTTGGCACAGCCCTGTTGCCTTCGGACCAGCCCAACGCGCTATTGATCGACGAAGTGGACAAGAGCGACCTCGATCTCCCCAGTGATTTGCTCGACGTCATGGAACGCGGTGAATTTGAGATCCCCGAACTCGCCCGCTACCAAAAGGACGTCGTCTCCGTCCGGCAGTGGGGCGGCGACGAGCACCACGACATCGAGCGGGGCCGTGTGCGCTGCACGCAGTTTCCCTTCATTGTCATGACGAGTAACGGCGAGCGTGACTTCCCAGCCGCATTCCTTCGCCGATGCATCCGCTACACCATGCAGCCGCCTACGGTTTCCTTGCTTCGCCAGATGATCATGGCTCATTTGCAGATCGACATCGAGGACGGAGGACCGGTCCGGGACCTTGTCGAGGAATTTGTGGCCAGACTCGACGGCGGCGACAGCCTGGCGATCGATCAACTACTCAATGCCGTTCACGTGATGTCCGGAACCACAGTTCCGGGCGACGGCAGACGGCAGTATGTCGTCGAACTGCTGATGCGAGAGCTGTCACGTGCCTGACCACTTGTCGCATGTGCTGCATCACCTCCTTGCGGCAGGGGCGCTGGACCTGGATGACACGGCGCTGGCCGAAGCCGTTTGGCTGGCTGCCACGTTCCGTGGGGAACCGATCCGGTCGCACACAGGCACCGAAGAACCCGAACCGGTGCCGCCGCGGACCGACGGTGCACAGAGGCACCGGCCGCGTAGCGGTCGGGCGGTCGCGGGCTCGCCCCGGCCCGGCCTGGCGATACATGAGCAGCTTTCCGACAGCCTCGGCAGTGTGTCGGGCGAATTGGTCGCCGTCACGCGTGGCCGGGCCCTGCCTCAAGCCCTGGATTTATCACGTGCGTTGCGGGCCTACAAACGGCCGTGGGCGGCTGGCCTGCACACGGAACTCGACGTCGAGCAGACGATTGACGGATACGCGCGCAGCGGTGAGCTGATCCCGGCGTTCCGAGCGGCTCCGGAGCGGTGGTTCGACCTGTTGCTGATTGTCGACCGGACGCTGTCCATGCAGGTGTGGAAAGAAACCATCGCCGAGCTGGAGCGCGTGCTTAACCACCTTGGAGCCTTCCGCCTTCTGCGCACCTGGGGGCTGACTTTCGAGGGCTCGCAGCCCCTTCTCCACGATCACCAGGGGGCGGCGGCTGGCCCCGACCACGTGCTCTCACCCCAGGGGAGGCGTTTGGTCCTCGTCATCTCCGACTGCTCGGCCCACGGGTGGTACCGCGCGGAAGTTTGGAGGCAGCTGCGCGCCTGGGCTCAGTCGACACCGGTGGCACTGCTCGATCCGCTACCTCCGAAGCTCTGGAGGCGCAGCGCGCTGGACCTCCCAGGCGTCACCGCCAGGCAGGCTGTGCCAGGCAACGGCAGCACCACGCTGCGCTTTGACATGCCGCTGCTCCTGCAGGACTCGGGAACCGATAGATCGCCGTGGTTCCCTGTCCCCGTCCTCTCGTTGAGCCCTCACTCATTCGGCCGCTGGGCACGCGCGCAGATGCGCGGCGATCCAGGCGGCTGCGACGCCGTGCTCGTTCCCCCAGCGGGGCGCGTTCAGCGCGGCAACGTCCGCCACACCCACGTGGCCCGGGTGGACCCTGTCCAAGCGTTCGTGCGGACAGCTTCACCAGACGCGGCCAAACTGGCCATCCTGTGCGCATTGGCTGGACGCGTCAGTTTGCCCGTTCTCCATTTGATCCGGCAGGAGTTCGTACCCGAGGCCACGGTCGCCGACATTGCCGAACTGATCACGAGTGACATCGTGTCTCTTCATCCTCAGGACGACGGCACGTTGGTTGTGACCTTCCGCAGCGGCGCCGAAGAGGAACTGAAGCGACTGCTACCTCAACATGAGGCGTGGCGACTGTACGGGATGCTAGATAGATACGTGAGCGTCTGCGCTCCCGGTACCAGCGTGCCCGCGGTTTTGGACGATCAAGAAGCGCTGCACCAGCTCCCCGCCGAAATGAGGCCGTTCGGTCAGGCTGCCCTTGATGTTCTACGGGCGCTCAACGCCGACGACGGCGAAGACGAGCCAGCCGGTATGGCGGCGGTCGTCGCCTCGGCGACGGCTCGGATTGCTGGGGAACTCGACATCGATGAGATCAGCCGTGCCTTGTTCGAAACCACGATCCCGGGTTTCGCTGACGGCCTCGTCCTCTACCTGCGCGACCCCTTGCCGGTCGGCGACGAGCGGCCCCTGGGCCCTGTGGTGCTGAGGCGATGGCGTACGGACCGAAGCTGGAGGGGCTATGACGCTGAGGACTTCCTGGCGCCCTCCTTCCTTCCGGAGCCTGATGTCGGAGAGGCCGCAGAGCTGTGCGAGGTGCTGCCCGACGGCGCACTCGCCGACGTGCTACGTCGAGTACGGCCCATGTTCATGGATTCGCCCACCTCCGTCGATGCGTTGAACGAACTTCTGGGCGACGGACACACCGCAGCGGGTGGCCAGCGAGCCATCCTTGCGCCTTTGCGTGGCCGCCGTCGGGTGATTGGCGCCGTCGTCTTTCTGCGTGACCGAGACCGGGTGCCCTTTGCGGGCGACGATCTGTTGCTCTCGGCCCAACTGGCCACGCACAGCGCGATCGCGATCGACAAGGCCGTGCTCTACGGGCAGGAGGCGGGCAGCAACAAGGAACTGCAGCGTGCGATGCTGCCGGAGACGCTGCCCCGGTCAAGCGGCATCCAGCTCGCCGCCCGATACCTTCCTGCCTCGCAGACGGCCCAGGTGGGTGGCGACTGGTACGACGCGATCCCGCTGCCCGGCAGCCGGATCGCCTTGGTGGTCGGCGACGTCATGGGCCACACCACGACGTCGGCCGCGATTATGGGCCAACTCCGCACCACCGCCCAGACGTTGGCCAGCCTCGACCTGCCCCCGCAGGAGGTCCTGCACCACCTCGACGAACAGGCCCAGCGCCTCGGCACCGACCGCATGGCGACCTGCCTCTACGCGGTCTACGACCCGGTCTCGCACCGCATCACCATCGCCAACGCGGGACACCCGCCGCCGGTGCTGCTGCACCTGAGCGGCCGGGCCGAGGTCCTGCGGGTGCCGGAGGGCGCGCCGGTCGGTGTCGGCGGCATCAACTATGAAGCCGTGGAGCTAAATGCCCCGGCCGGGGCGACGCTGCTGTTGTATACCGACGGCTTAGTCGAGTCGCGCGAGCAGGACGTGTGGACCGGGATAGAACAGCTGCGCGAGAGGCTCGCCGGGGTCGCCCAACAGGCCGACCCCGGCCATCCGCCGCCGCTCGAGGCGCTGTGCGACGAGGTGCTCGACATGCTCGGCTCCGGCTTCCAGGACGACGACGTCGTGCTGCTCGCTGCCCGCTTCGAGGGAATTTCACCAAGCAACGTGGCGTACTGGTCCCTCGACCCGAAGTACCAAGCGCCAGGCCGGGCCCGGCAAGTGGCACGCCAGGCGCTGGCACGCTGGGGCTTGGAGGCCACTAGCGATGCTGTCGTACTTCTGATCAACGAACTTGTGACCAACGCCATACTCCATGCGTCGGGGCCAATCACGCTACGACTGCTGCGCACAGACGTGCTGCGCTGCGAAGTTGGCGACGGCACGCCCCAACTTCCGCGGCTCAAAAAACCATGGACCCCGGATAAGGGCGAGTTTGGTCTGCACTTGGTCAACACGATCGCCAGCCGATGGGGCAGCACTCGACTCAGCACTGGCAAGGTCGTGTGGTTTGAATACCGCCTGCCTGACGCTCCGGACGTCGCCCCCTGAGGCACTCGCTCAGCACCAGCCGCCGCATCAGCCAGCCCGGGTTTGTTCGCGGCAACTGGAGGATTTCCACTTGTTCCGCGGTCCCTTTTCCCGTGCCATCGAGGAGGGCAGGATCTTGGTATGAAGATTCTGGTCTTGGGTGGTACATGGTTCTTGGGCAAGAGCATCGTGGCGGAGGCGCTACGCCGCGGCTGGGATGTGACAACGTTCAACCGCGGCCGGTCCGGGCACGACGTGTCCGAGGTGCACACGGTCCATGGCGATCGCACCAAGGTTGCGGATCTCAACCGGCTTGCTGCCCAGGGTCCTTGGGACGCGGTGATCGATACGTCGAGTTCCGAGTTTCCACCGCGTGACGTGCGGCTGGCCGCGCAAGCCCTGCGCGATGCGACAGCTCGGTGGGTGCACGTGTCCACCGTCTCCGTGTACGCGGGGTGGCCGCACGACACGTTGACCGAGGAGTCCGAGGTGCTGGAGTGTCCGTCGGACGCGGACGAGTCCTTCGGTTACACCGGCGCGGACGGGTCGCCCACCAAGTACGGGTTCCAGAAGGCCGGCGGGGAGCGGGCGGTCGCCGAGGCGTTCGGCGACGGGGCGATCTTCCTGCGGCCGGGGGTCATCCTCGGGCCTGGTGAGTACGTGGGCAGGCTGCCGTGGTGGCTGAACCGGGCCAGCCGGGGCGGAGCGGTGCTGGCGCCGGCTCCGGCCGACCGGGTCATCCAGCCGGTCGACGTGCGCGATGTCGCGGCCTTCGCCCTGGACCAGGTGGCTGCCGGCGGCGGCGCCTACAACCTGGCCCATCCGGAGGGGATGGGGTTCGGAGACTTCCTGCTCGCCTGCCTTGCCGTCACCGAGTCGAACGGTCACCCGGTGTGGGTGGAGCCTGAGGTGCTCATCGAGCACGAGGTCCGGCAGTGGACCGAGCTGCCCCTCTGGCGTACCCACGCCGGCGTGTGGTCGGTGGACCCCAGCAAGGCGGTGACGGCCGGGCTGCGGTGCCGGCCGCTGACCGAGACGATCACGGACACGTGGGCCTGGCTGCGGACCGACGGGCGTCCGGTGGATCACCCTCGCTGGGCGGAGCACGGAATCGCCCCGGAAAAGGAGGTCAAGATCCTCGCTGCTCTGGCCTCCACCTCCTGAGTCGGCTCATCCCTCCAGGACGGCCACCGCGCCGGCTCCCACACCCAGTTGGTGCTGAGCGGCGAGGCGACTGAAGTGTTCCAGGCGCTCGCCCATTTCGTCGGCGAGGGGCGCCCGTCGGAACCGCTCGTCGATCAGTGCGCGACGGACGCGCGTGGTACGGGTCAACAGACCGGTGGCGCGCTGCTCGCCGGGCACGATCCAGACGCGTTCGAGAGCGTCGGCGGCGCCGTCGAGGTCACCGCACAGGAGCCGGGCCGCGGCCAGGTCCGCGGCAGCCCCGCCCACGACGCGTGCGGAGCGGAGGGCCTCGGGCTTGCCTGCCACCAGGTCGAGCGCAGTGCGGGCAGCGGCCTCGGCCTGTTCGCCGTCGCCGAGCAGCAGACAGGTCGAGGCGTTAGACATGGCCAGTCGGTCGTCGGGGAAGCCGAACTCGCCCGCCACGCCGTCGTGCAGGTCGTCGATGTGTCCACGCCCTTCCTGGCGAGAGGCGTTGAGCGCCTGCTGGGCCGAGGCAGCGTCTCCTCGGTGGCCGTGCGCGCGTGCCTCGATGGCCGCCAGGCGACGATGTGCGACATCGCCGAGCCCCGTGAACATCTGCGCTCGCTGGGCGATCTGGGCCGCTTCGGCGGGCCGACCCGAGAAGTAGGCGATGTAGGCGAGGGCACCGCCGGCGAAAGCCCGCAGTGGGGTGAAGCGGGCGGTCTCGCCATACAGGGCGGCGGCCCGGGCGAGACGGGTGGCACCGTCGAGCGAGCCGAGGTCGAAGGCTGCGGCGGACAGCAGGGCGCAGGCTTGTCCGGCGATGACCAGCAGGTCCTGCTGCTGGGCGGGTACCTGGGTGCGGTCGCGGTGCTGTTCGGCTTCCTCCCTCAACTTCCGTGCGGTCTGGAGGACTTCGAACGCCGAGAAGGAGTGGTAGCGGCGGGCGAGTTCGGCGACGTCGTCGCGCAGCTGGTCGACGGTGGTGTCGGAGATGGACGCGGAGGCGGCAGCACCAGCCTCGTTGGACGCGTCGCGTGCGGTCATGTCGATCTCGTCTTTCAGGCTGAACGCGGGTGCGGGTGACTCGGCTGAGGGAGGCGCCTGAAACAGGGCAGCTGCGCTGACGCCAAACATCTCCTCCAGTACCCGGCAGGCGTCCGGGCCGGGCAGGGTCCGGATGGTGCCCGCGGTCCAACGGCGGAACTGCGCCTCGGAGATCGTCGGGTTCGCGGTGCCCTTCCTGATGACCTTCTCGGCGGTGCGGGTGAAGTGGCCCACGAAGTCGCCGTAGCGCCAGTGACGTTGGGCCACCAGGGCCTTGAGCAGCGTCCTGGGACGTTCATCCATCATCGGCCCCTCTCGGCCAAAGAAGACCACTGACCAACCATCGTCGGCCTTTGGCCTGCGGCTCCCTCGCATTCAGGGGACCCCGGCATACGAGGGAGCCGCAACCGCCTTGGTGCAGACGACACTTCGAAGCTACCCGCGTGCCACGTGCGTCACCTGGAAGAGCGGCAGACGCTACCCGCTGGGCCATGGTGACGACATCCGCACCGGCCTCACTCTGATCGCCGTCACCTAGTGCGAGGACACCATCTCCAGCGACGTACCCGCCGCTGGAGGCGTCTCCGCCCGGACAGTCCGTCTCTTCCCAAGGAGCACCGCCGTGAAGCAGGAAAGCCCCCCACCGGCCCTCCAGGACAGACGGCCGCTCTCCCACCGGACGTGCGGCCAGACCTGGCCCGTGCGGTTGCCCGCGAAGCCATGGACAACTCCGTCCGGTGGAGCACGCGTTCATGCTGCTCTGGGCGCCTTCGACAACAGTACGTCGACGGTACGGCGGGTCCGGGACGCTCTGCGCAGGTGGACATGATGACGATTCCTCGACAGAGCACGAACGCCGGCCGCGTTCTGAGAGCGATCGCCATCCCGTTGGAGTCCGATCCGCACGCGGCGTCCAAGGCACGTAGGACGACGCGCGACACCCTGACCTCTTGGGGCCTGGGCAACTTGGCCGACGACATGGTCCTGGTCGTGTCGGAGCTTGTCACGAACGCCGTGCAACACGGCGAGGGCCCCATCGTGATGGTTCTGCAGCAGCGCGACGACACCATCCTGGCCGAGATCGCCGACGCCTCTCCCAGTCTGCCCGTGCCCCGCACCCAGTCCACCGAGGGCGAGTCCGGCCGCGGGTTATCCCTGGTGGAAGCGTTCTCCGACGACTGGGGATGCCGTACGCGACGAAGGCGTGGGGGCAAGTGGGTCTGGTGCAGCCGATCACTGAGCCCCGTGGCTACCTCGCAGGTGGGCCAACCCGCGCCCCCCGAGCTGGCACCCCTCGACGCAACCATCCCCTAGCCCCAGCCGACACAACCCACATCTCCTCCACGTCGCGACCGGCTCGGCAGAGACAGCCGAGAAAGAGAGAGCTCGTGAATAACGTCCTCGACATGACGACCCACCAAGAGGAAGCCCCCGCATCCGCTGAGCAATTGCGCGACGCGATGGTCCGAGAACTGATCGAAGTCGACGCCGCCCGTAGCCCGCACGTCGTGGCCGCGTTCCGCAAGGTCCCCCGGCATCTGGCCACCCCCGAACTGGACCTGGCCACGGCCTATCAGACGGAGTTCGCCGCGATCACGAAGAAGGACTCCGACGGCGTGGCCATCAGTTCGGTGTCCGCCGCCCGCATCCAGGCCATGCAGATCGAACAGGCCGACCTGCGGCCCGGTATGCGGGTACTGGAGATCGGCTCCGGCGGCGTCAACGCCGCCTATCTGGCCGAGATCGTCGGCCCCGAGGGCCTCGTCGTCACCGTGGACATCGACCACGACGTCACCGCACGCGCCGAGGAGTTCCTGGCCGAGACCGGCTACGACCAACGGGTGCGCGTCGTCACCGCCGATGGCGAATACGGCGTGGCCGACCACGCTCCGTACGACCGCGTTCTCGTCACCGTCCAGGCCGCCGACATCCCGCCGGCCTGGACCGAGCAGCTCGTCGACGGCGGCCGCATCGTCGTGCCCCTGCGGATGCGTGGCATGACCCGTACCGTCGCGCTCGTCCGCCACGGCGACCAACTGCTGAGCGACAGCGTCGAGTTGTGCGGCTTCGTGCCCATGCAGGGTGTCGGCGAGAACCGCGTTCGCCTGGTCCTCCTGCACGACGCCGAAGGCGAAGAAGTGGGCCTGCGTCTGGACGGTCACCCCGAGCCGGACGCCGACGGACTGCGGGCCGCCCTTCGCAGCCCCAGCGTCAAAGCATGGTCCGGAGTGACACTCGCCGGCGACGAGTCCAGCGAGCACCTGGACATGTGGCTGACGACCGCACTGGACAACCTGCCGCTCCTGGCCGCGACCCCGGCCGCCCGCGAGCGCGGCCTGGTTGCCTCGGCCTCGCCGCTCGGGGTCCCCACGCTCGTCGACGGCGACAGCTTCGCCTATCGAACTGTTCGGCGTACCGAAAACCCGGACCGGTTCGAGCTCGGCGCCATCGGCCACGGGCCGCAGGGCCAGAAGGTCGCCGAGCGCCTGGTCGAGGAGATCCAGGTCTGGGACCGCGAGCACCGCAGCGACCGAGCACGGATCGAGATCCACCCGACGGGCGCACCGGACGGGCAGCTTCCCTCGGGCCGCGTCGTCGACCGCCCGCACACACGGGTCCTGATCACCTGGCCGTAGAGCTGAGAGCGCCCACCAGCCAGGACAGCAAGGCACATCCCACTCACTCAGGAGGAATCGAGATGGCACCACAGGGCAGCACCACTCTCAAGGCCGCGACGGACTTCACGTCCGGCACCGATACGGACTTCGACCTCGACATCGAGACCATCGCGTCTGCTCCGGTCGTGCCCGGCCTGCTGAACGACACCGGCGACGGCTGCACCTCCACCTGCCAGTCCGCCTGCTCCAACAGCACCTGCATCGGCGGCTGATCAACCGCTGAGGGGCGGGGCCGGGGTCACCGGTCCCGCCCCTCGCCACACAAGACGACGAACGAAGGAGGCATTGCGATGTACGACGCCGTCGACGCGGTTCTGATCAGAGCAGCCGCACGGCCGCTGACTGCACCACAGCCTCCCTGGCCGGACCTCGGCGGCAACACCTCCGGCGACGTCGAACGTTGGCGGGAGTGGATCGGCGAGGTCTGGGCGGACGAGGCCACAGTGGCGGCCATCGAGGTCGCCAGCCCGCTGCTGGTCGAGGCCGTGCACGGCGTGCTCGACGGCCGTAACCAGCGACCTCGCACCGTCCGGCGCGCTGTCATCTCGCTGATGCGCTACCTGTTGCGGATGCAGCACCGTGCCACGCCCTTCGGTCTGTTCGCCGGCCCCACGCCCGTACAACTCGGAGACCGCGCCCAGGTGCGATGGGGTACCGAACACCGGGCGTCCGTCCGAGCGGACGCCGAGTGGCTCACGGAGATCGTCACCGCCCTGGAGCAGAACACCGACCTGCTGCGGCACCTGCCCGTGATCGCCGATCACACGTGCGTCGTCCGAGGCACCAGAATCGCCGTACCGCACCAACCGGGTAGGGACGGTCCTGCCAAGGTCACCCTGCGCCGCACCCCCGCTGCCGATGCAGTGCTCGAACTCGCCCGCGCGCCGATCGCTGTCGAGGACATCGTCGCCAAGCTGCACGCGAGCTACCCCAGCACACCCACGCCGGTGATCGAGGGCATGGTTCGGGACCTCGTCGCCCACCGGATCCTCATCACCAGCCTGCGGGCTCCCATGACCTGCGACGACGCACTCGGCCACCTGGTGGCCCAACTCGATTCTTTAAGCACAGATCTCCAGGCGGAGACAGCCGGGCACCTCCGCCGGATCCACCAGCTCCTGATCCGCCACAACCACGCTCTGGCCGACGAGCAGCGGACCCTCCGCGCCGAGGCCACGAAGCGCATGACAGCCGCGACCGGCGTGAACGGGCGGACCCTCGTGGTGAATCTGCGGCCCGACTGCGATGTCGTCCTGCCCGCCGAGGTCGCACGGGAAGCAGAACGAGCCCTCCAGGTCATGGCACGTATCTCGCCCTACCCTGCCGGGCCTCCGACCTGGCAGGACTACCGCGCCCGCTTCCTAGAGCGCTACAGCATGGGCGCCCTCGTGCCCGTCCGCGACCTCACCGACCCCGACATCGGCCTAGGATTCCCGGCCGGCTACCGCGGCTCCCTCCTCAAGCGTCCCGTCCAGGCCACCACCCGCCGGGACGAACACCTCCTCGCCCTCGCCCAGGACGCCGCGATCAACCAGGCACGCGAGATCACGCTGACCGAAGAGGACCTCGCCGCGCTCGCCGTCGGCGAGGTCACCCAGGTCCCCGCCCATGTCGAGCTGTGCTTCTCCATGCTCGCCACCTCCCTGAGCGCCCTGAACCAGGGCCGATACACGCTGAGCCTCGCCGGGCTCTCCCAGGCGGCGGGCACCACGACTGGCCGGTTCCTGACCATGCTGGAGTCGGCCGACCGCGACCGCATGACGACCGTGTACGCGTCCCTGCCGACGCTCACCGCCGCCACGGACCGCGTACAGATCTCCAGCCCGCCGCTCCGGCTGCGCACCCAGAACGTCAGCCGAGCCCCCGCCGTCGTACCGCACGTGCTCTCGCTGGGCGAGCACAACCTCGCCGCCACGCTCGACCTGGACGACCTCGCCGTGACCGCGGACCCCCAGCGCCTCTACCTGGTCTCGCTGTCCACCGGCCGGCTAGTCGAACCGTCGGCGATGAACGCCGTCGAACTCACCAACGCCACACACCCGTTGGTCCGCTTCCTCACCGAAGTGCACCGCTCACACAGCGCGGTACTGGCCCCCTTCGCGTGGGGAGCAGCCGCCCGACTACCGTTCCTGCCCGAGGTCCGCGTCGGCCGCACCATTCTCTCGCCCGCCTGTTGGCGCCTCCGGACACACGACCTCGTTCACGACGGCCATCCCGACTGGCTACGCCACTTCACCGACTGGCGTTGTCGCTACGGCGTGACCCGCACCGTGTTCCTCGGCTCCGACGACCAGCGCCTCCGCCTCAACCTCGACCACTCCACCCACCAACAGCTCCTGCGCATGGAACTGGAGCGCACCGGCACGGTGACGCTGCACGAGGCGCCCGAGGAGGGGGCGTACGGCTGGCTGGGCCGCGCCCACGAGATCACCATGCCGTTCGCCTCCACAGCTGAACCAGCGGTCCACCGCCCCCGAACGACAGCGGTCGTAAGGCGCGACAGCAGCCGCCTGCCGGGCACCTCCGCATGGGCGTACCTAAAGATCTACTGCCACCCCGAACGCACCCCGGAGATCCTCACCACGCACCTGCCCACCCTGTTCCAAGACCAGGAGGGCGGCGAACCGTTGTGGTGGTACACGCGCTACAGCGATCCGGACACCCACCTGCGCCTACGGCTCCGGCTGCCGACCCCGGACGCCTTCGGCACCACCGCGCAGCACGTCGGAGCCTGGGCGGCGGCACTCCGCGACGACGGGCTGGTCCGCCGCGTCCAGTGGGACACCGATGAACCGGAGACCGGCCGCTACGGCACCGGCGACACCCTGGCCGTCGCCGAACGAGCCTTCGCCGCTGATTCCACCGCCGCGGTCGCCCAACTGAGGCTCGGCCTGCCTCCCCACATGCAACCAGCAGTCACCGCCGCCAGCTTCGCGGACATTGCCGCCGCCTTCACCGACAGCCCGGCCGCCGGGAACCGCTGGCTGACCGAGCGCCTGCTCAAGGGAGAGGGCGAGATGCCTTCGCGTGATGTCCAAGCACAGGCCCTACAACTGACCACCCCAGACAGCGACTTCGCCGCACTGCGAGCCCTGCCCGGCGGCGAACACGTCGTCGCCGCCTGGGCCTACCGCCGCGATGCGCTGAAGACGTACCGGACCGCGCTCGCCGACCACGGCGCCGAACCCACCGACGTCCTGCCCTCCCTGCTGCACATGCACCACAACCGGGCAGCCGGCATCGATCCCGACAGCGAGGCCACATGCCGCCGCCTCGCCCGCACCGCCGCCCTGTCCTGGAACGCGCGCACCGAAGGAGTACCGCAGTGACCACCGCCGTCACACCCGCCTCCGAACAGGACACCGCCTTCCGGCAGTCGCTCGCCCACGGCTCTCTCGGTATCGCCCTGCTCCACATCGAGCGGGCCCGCCAGGGCGATGGATCGCGGCAGGACGTCCACCGCCAACTCACTGGCGTCGGCCCGCTGCTCGACGGAGACACAGCGGGCCTGTTTCTCGGCGCACCCGCGATGACGTACGTCCTGCACCTGGCCGCCGCCGGCAGCAACCAGTACGTCGGCGCCCTGAACGCCCTCGACCGGATCGTGACCACTCACACCCGGCGCCGACTGAAAGCAGCCCACACCCGCATCGACCACGGCCGACCCGCCAGCTTCGCCGAGTACGACCTACTGCGTGGCCTCACCGGCCTCGGCGCCCTCCTCCTGCGTCGCGCCCCCGACGGTGCGGAGATCCAAGCCGTCCTGGAATACCTCGTGCGCCTGGCAGAACCGCTTCCCGGCCCCAACGGGCGCCCCCGGCCCGGCTGGTGGGTGGGCCACAGCCCCGTCAACCTCGGCAACCCCACCCCCGGCGGCCACGCCAACGCCGGGCTCGCCCACGGCATTACCGGACCCCTGGCTCTCCTCGCACTCGCCCACCTGCGCGGCATCACCGTGCCCGGCCACCAGGAAGCGATGATCCGCATCTGCCGCTGGCTGGACCGGATACGCGTCAGCGACCGCCGAGGAACCCGATGGCCACGCTGGATCACCGATACCACCGCGAGTCCCGTGCACTCAGCGGCGCCGTCCTGGTGTTACGGCACCCCCGGCCTCACCCGCGCCCAGCAACTCGCCGCCCTCGCCCTCGGCGAAACCGACCGCAAACGCATGGCCGAACGAGCGCTCCTTGACTGCCTGGCTGACCCTCTGCAACTCGACCAACTCACCGGTCGGGGCCTGTGCCACGGCACCGGCGGCCTCATGCGGGTGGTTCAGCGCGTCGCTCAGGACACCGACGAGCCTGCCGCTTTCATCAGCTTCCTGCCGCATCTCAGCGAACGTTTCCTTGCCGCCGAGACACCGACAGAAGCCGGGTTCCTCGAAGGCGCGGCCGGAGCCGCGCTCACTCTCCAGGGCATCGAGGCCGACGAGGCACAGGTCAGAGACTGGGATGCCTGCCTGCTCCTCGTCTGACAGAGGCCCCGAAAGGAGTAAGGCGTGGACCTGCACGCCAGCAGAACGGCAGAACGAGCCGTCCACGCCGTCTTGGCCGGCGCGTCGATCGAGGCGGTCTCCGCCCGGCTGCACTCGTCACCGGAACGCCTGGCCGAAGCCGTCAAGCTGTACTGCGCCGCTGGACGGACAGCGCTTGACGCACGGTCGTCAGCCTCCGAATGGCAGCAGGTGAACATCGAGTTCACCGACTACCCGACCGCCCAACGCGCCTTCCTCGCCTACTTGCTGCCGTCTCTACGGGAAGCCTGCGACGTTGGGGCCATTGGCGCCTGGTGGTTCGTCCGCAAGTTCCCCTGCTGGCGTCTCCGCGTCGTCCCCGGCCCGCAGCCGATGGGCGAGTGCGCACCGGAACCCGTCCATGCGGCTCTCGACAGCGCGGTCTCATGGGGCGTGGTGAAACGCTGGTGGCCGTCGCCATACGAGGCTGAGACGGTGGCCTTTGGCGGCACTGACGGGATGAGGATCGCCCACGCCTTGTTCCACGCGGACAGCGCGGGCGTTCTCGACTACCTGCGCGGTCCGGCGGCAGAAGCCAGCGTCCCGCTCGACGCCAAGGCGACCTCGCTGATCATCACCAGCCTGCTCCTGCGTGCGGCCGGCCAGGAATGGAGCGAGCAGGGCGACGTGTGGGCACGCGTCGAAGCCAAGCGCCCTCTCCCAGACGACGTTCCGCCGGAGCGCGTGACCGCTATGACCGGCAGGGTGCGCAAGCTCCTGACAGCCGACACCGCGTCCGCCCTTACCGGCAGCAACCCCTTGGCTCCCCTCGGCGAGTGGGCCGACGCGATCGAGCGCAGCGGCCAGGCCCTCGGGAACGCCGGCCGCGAAGGACGGCTCGGCCTCGGCACACGCGGCATCCTCGCCCGCCACATCCTGTTCCACTGGAACCGCATGGGCTTCACCACGCGTCAGCAGGCCATCTGGTCACGAGCGGCACGAGAGACCATCCTCGGAAGTTAGCCGTCACAACGAGACCCCCTCAAGAACCGACCGTCGTGCATGAGCCTTCGCCATCTTCGAACGTGCTGGTCGGAGGTGGGGCTGGCGTGACGCTCGATCGGGTGTGCTGGTCGCGGGCGCGAGTCATATTTCCAGCTCCGACACTTCACTTGCAGTACGGGTCGATCGCATGAACCGTATTGCTAACAACAAGCAGTGCATCGGTCGCATCAGATGGAACAAGAGAAGTAACCGTTCCGGGAAAAACGGGATCGTAGTCACATTGGTGCACAATTTTATTGCGGCGATCTACGATGACACCTATAGCGACTTTCGCCTGCTGAGCACTTTTAAATGCCGTGCTCCAGATCGCCTTAACTCCAACCATCGCCAGCGCTGCCGCGACGTCGTCGGGCCGTTGATACGTCTCTGTCGTGAGTCGCTCGGCAAAGAAGGACCTTGCAGCCAGTTCACGTGCTGCAATATCTGGTGCATTCACGAGCATTGCTACCGAATTCAGCGGCAGCCCGATTCTCGAAGATGAGCCAGCAGGGAGACGTCCGAGCATTATATCCACGGCCCGATCCAGGACAATGCCGTGTACATATCGATCCCACGCAGCCACGCTTTGCACCAATGCCGCGCGGTACAGATCAGTGGAGTCAACGAGTCCGTTTGTCATATTTCCAATCGACTGACCGAGTCCGACTAGGTCCCTAGCCCTAGCGATGTCTCCCTCAAAGTCGTCGAGCCGCGAGGTGGACATTACGAAATCGCCCCTGTCAGGGTCTCGATGCGTTGCGCAAGGTCATCAAAAGTTTTTCGGAAAACTGTAATATTCTCCAGCGTATTTTCCCAGACTGTGCCTACCCGGCCAACGTCTTGCTGCGTCAATGCAAATACTGGTTTACGCGCTCGTTGAGAATCAGCGATTAGTGTATTGAAATCAGAAATTCGAGAAAGCCAGCGCCCCTCAACGAGGTCAACTCCTGCATAGTTCTCCTCTTCGAGGAGAACGCCAGCCTTGTCTAGCGCAGGCAAGAACCGCTGATCGACGGACTCTCCGAGGAGTCGGAAGTACTCGTCGAAACCGCGTGTCGGCGCCCCGTTTCGCAGTCTATAGCGCTGAACCACGACACCAAGGAATTTCAGCGTTGGCGTGGGGAACGGATAGTCGGCTGTCGCGAGGGCCTCAAGCTGGGCAGCGCGTTGGGCCCAAGCAACCCACTGAGGGACGACCCGAGCAAGCGAGTCTATTGCCATTACGGAAAAAATGTCAGGACTCGTCGGAACCAGAAAGTAGTCTGCAGTGGCGACCAGGTTCTGATTGATCGCTCCGAGCCCGGGGCTCAGATCGACTAGCACATAGTCGGCCTCATACTCTGCCGCCGTGATATCGATAAGGTAACGGAAGCTGCCAGGCAGGTTCCTCAGAGCTTGCATAGATTCTGAGAGTTGCTGGGCGATTCCAAGGGATACTTCGTCCTCGGCCAGTCCCACGTGGCCCGGAACCAAAAAAAGTCCATCTCGCCCTTCGACGGCAACGCACTTAACAGGTTCCAGCGGGCGCGGGCGCGATTTGAAGGCGGGTTCGAGTGCTTCCTTGAGGTTTCCGAGCGGATTCTGAGAATAGTAGTGTTCAAGCCCGTCCGACTGGCTCAAGTCCAGTACCATGCCGGTCAGATTGCACTGTGGGTCCCCATCGACCATGATTACGCGTTTACCACGCTCAGCAAGCATCCAGCCAAGGTTGAAGCAGGTCGTCGTCTTACTAACGCCACCCTTGTTGTTGAAGAGCGCGATAACCTTGGCCACTTGTGTCCTCCGAGCTGCTGAACAACGGGAGCTTAGGGCCTACATCATGACAGTAGAGACCTAACTGGACTGCAAGAGTAGCGGGGAACGGCCCGTCTCCGGCGGCCTTTACACCAGTCAGTGCAGCGGTGGTCGAGCAGGCTTGAAGCTGCTCCCCTCTGTACCGGCTCTGCCCACTGCTGCGCCGACCGCTGCAACCGGTAAAGCATGGAAGGGCGCGCGGCTTCCTGGGAACCTCCCTCGCCCCGCTCCCGCCGCTGAGCTACACGGACCGCTCAATCCCCGCGGCACGGGCGCGATCTCCCCGCTCTGTGCACCTTCCTCGAAGCGACCGACCGTCTCCAGCCGAACCCGATCCTTCTAGCCCTGCTGGTATCGGTCAAACCGGTCCTGCGCGTATCTCAGACCTGCAGCTCAAGCACCGCACGACAAAGATTCAGACAGTTCCAGTTGCATTCGCCTGCGTCCGGCGCGGTCCGCAGGCGCGGCAGGGAACCGCTCCCGCGCAGTTCAGAACCATGACGAACTCGGCCGAACCCAGACGAACATTTGGAAAGCGTGTTTGGGGCAACCCCTCACGAGTTCGACTCTCGTATCCTCCGCATGCCTCTCAACAGGCAACACGAGCCCCCTCCAGGAATCCCGGAAGGGGGCTTTATAGTCCTCCTCAGGCGCTCATGTCCACATCCGCGCCGAGATGCTGGCTCCCGGCTCGCGATCACATCCACGACCATGCGGGGTTCCGAGGACCAGCGGCAACGGGGATGGTGGGTATGCCCGACCTCCTGGAGCCGACCGTTATGCGCTTCGTCGTATGCCCGGGGCCCGACCGGACGGGGGCGCCTCCCGGCCCCCGTGCTCGTACGCCGAGCGCAGACGGTTCTTCGCGGGAGGCACCGCGTCGGCGGCGGGTAACACCGGGCGCAGGGCCGGAGCCACGGCACCGACCTCGTTCGCCTGGTCACCCGTGTAGGACCGGCGAGAACCTCCGCCCGTAATCCCGGGTTCACCTCGCCAGTGGCAACGATCATGGATACGGTTAACGTCCTACGATCAGATCCTCGGGTGCCGATTCCTGTGGGGGGATGTTATGGGGAAGCGTCGCGGCTTTTTTGCGGAGCTGAACTACCAGGCACAGCAAGCGGAGAAGCGTCGGCGTCAGCAAGAGGCCGCTGGCCATCGTGCTCATCTTGCGGCGCAGCGCCAAGCAGAGCGAGCCACGAAGGCGTACGAGCGCGCGCAATTGGCGGCGGCACGATCCTCTGCCGCGGAGAGGAAAGCCGCAGAGCGTGAAGCCGCGCGGCTCCACGTGGAGTCCAGGCTCGCTGAGGTCGAGTCGATGAACGCCAGCCTGGCCGGCGATCTCGCCGACATCGACGGTCTGCTCACGTGGACCCTGGACATGGACGACTACGTCGATCTCGAATCCCTGAAGATCTCGGCGGTCGAGCATCCTCCGTTCACGCCCGGTCGCATGGCCGTCCCGGCGCCCAGTGTTCCGGAGCCGACCTACGAGCCCGAGCCCGTGTACGAGGAGCCGGTCGCACCCGGCGGCCTTTCCGCCATGCTCGGCGGCAAGAAGCGGCACCAACAGGCTATCGAGGGGGCTCGGACCGCCTTTGCGGACGCGCATCGCCACTGGGAGCGCGCCAAGGACGCCGCTCACAGCAGCTACGTCAAGAAGGCAGCCCAGCGCGAAAAGTCGGAAGCCAAGCGCGTGGCGGAACTGTCGGCCGCTGAGGAGAAGTACAAGCAGGAATGTGAGAAGCGCGAGGCTGACGCATCAGCTCACAATGCGGAGGTCGCCAAGCTCATCAACGACCTTGCCTTCGATGTCGAGTCCGCCATCCAGGAGTACGTCGGCATCATCCTGTCCAACTCGGTCTACCCCGAGGTCTTCACGGTCGAGCACGACCATGTATTCAATCTCGCGTCCCGCGAACTCTCGCTCAAGGTCAGCGTTCCGGAGCCTTCATCCATACCCGCGGTGAAGGCGTACCGGTACGTGAAGGCGAAGGATGAGATCGCTTCGACAAACCTGCCCGTTCGCGAAAAGAAGGAGCGGTACGCGAACGCGGTCTGGCAGGTCGCGGTTCGCAGTCTGCACGAAGTCTTCGAGGCCGACCGCGCCGGGAAAGTGCACTCGATCGCGCTGGCGGTCGGCGTCGACACGATCGACCCCGCCACCGGCCGCCCGGCCACCGTTCCTCTGGTCATCGTGGCGGCGGACCGCGAGACCTTCAACAGCTTCGATCTGGCCAAAGTGGTCCCCCAGGCCACCTTGCAGCACCTCGGTGCCGCGATGTCGAAGTCGCCATTCGACTTGGTCCCGGCGGACACAAGTCGCGGCGTCCGCGTTCGGGGAGAGTGATCATGCGGTTCAACCCACCCCCAGGGTGGCCCACACCGCCCGAAGGCTGGACGCCCCCGCCAGGATGGAACCCTGACCCGGCCTGGCCGGCCCCACCACCTGGCTGGCACCTCTTCGTGCCCGACGACGGGTCCGAACCGGACGTCGACGCCGACAAGTCCGTGACCGGGCAGACCACCGGGGCCCCTCCCACGGACCCGGCGCAGGGGTCACCGGGAACGCGGCAGAACCCCGCATCAGCCGTCCCACCGACTCCGCCACCGCTCCGAGGAGTCGACCCCGCGCCGCTGCTGGCCCGCATCGCGGACCTCGAAACGGCGCTCGCCGCCGCACAAGGTGGCGCCGACCTGATCGATCTCAGCGATCAGCGTGCCCTGCAGGATGTCGGCATCTATCGCTACCACCATCCCTTGGAAAACGCGGCGGCCTACAAGGACCGATTGCGCAGTCTCGAAGACAAGATCGGCGAAACCGTCAAGAGCAGTCGCGCGATCCTCGCAGCCGACATGTTCACCTTCGACGGTTCTCTGGCCCGCGGACGGAAGCTGGTCGGCGATCTCTCCAAGCTGATGCTGCGGGCCTACAACGCCGAGGCCGACAACTGCGTTCGCTCGCTGCGGTCGGGGAACGTGCGCACTGCGCTGAAACGGCTGGAGTCGGCGGTCACCGCGATCGAGAGACTCGGGGCGATCATGGAGATGCGGATCAACCCCGAATATCACGCGCTGCGTGTCACCGAGATCGAGCTGACCGCCGACTTCCAGATAAAAATGCAGGAAGAGCGCGAACACGCCCGCCACGAGCGCCAGCTTCTCCGCGAACAGCGCCAGGCCGAGAAGGAGTTGGCCGCCGAGAAGGAACGTCTTGAGAAGGAACGAGCGCACTACGTCAGCGCCCTGGCATCACTCCGCGCCAAGGGCGACGACGCCGCCGTCACGGAACTCTCCAGCCGCCTCGCTGACATCGAGAAGGCCATCGCAGCCAACGACTACCGCATCGCGAACATCCGTGCCGGTTACGTGTACGTCATCTCCAACATCGGTGCGTTCGGTCCGAACATCGTCAAGATCGGCATGACCCGCCGCCTCGATCCGATGGACCGCGTCCGGGAACTCGGCGACGCTTCCGTGCCGTTCCGGTACGACGTCCACGCCTTGTTCTTCTCCGAGGACGCCGTAACTCTAGAGTCGCAACTCCACAAGGCGTTCGCCAGCCGACGCGTCAACTTCGTCAATCAGCGGCGCGAGTTCTTCTTCGCCACACCGTCCGAAGTCCGGGCACTCCTGGCGGACAAAGTGGGCGGCCTACTTGAGTTCACGGAGGAACCCACGGCACCTGAGTATTTCCAGAGTCGCAACCGCTGGCCTCAGCAAAGCTGAACGCGGGTCCGCAGAGCAATCCCCGTCCGCGTGGTTCGGCAACCTCTTGGAAGGGCTCCGCGCGATGTCGTCGAGGAGATTGCCGACCCGGCCGCAGAGGTCCAGCGCCTTGTCGATGCTCGCACCACCGAGCGCAACGCCGGGGCGCACGCCGGCAGTACCGGGAGGCCAAGGTCCCAGCTCAGCCGTCGGCCGCTGTTGGTTACTGGAGAGACCGGCCGCGCTCGCCCGTATGCGCTGTCGGTGTCAGTGCCGCGTGCGACGCTCGTGGCATGGACGAGTGGGACCTGGAGAACGCTGATCCGAACCAGCAAGTAGGGGCACGGCACCACACGGTGCCCGCCTTCTATCTCCGTAGGTTCGCCAACTCCCAGAATCAACTGTGGGTCCGCGACCGCAGGTCCCCCATGCCCGGGCTGCGCAGGGAGAGCGACCTGGCCGTCCGGGACTTCTACACGTTCCAGAACGTCCATGGTGAGCCGGACGGACGCATGGAACAGGTGCTGCAGAGGGTCGAGGGCAGTGCGGCGAGCGCGCTGCGTCGCGTGACCTCGTCCGTGACCTGGGGACGGCCGATCACTCCCGAGGACAAGACAGACCTCTGCATCTTCGTGGCCTTCCAATACGTCCGCGGCCTCCGCAAACGTCGCGAGATCGAGCTCATGTCGGACTTCTACGTCCGTGTCATGCGGCTGAACGACCCTGTCGGCGCCGGGCGCCAGGAGGTCGCCGCCTACCGGGACATGCTCCGCGACTTCAGGACTCTTGAGGTCGCCAGCCACCCCAACGAGCACGTGAGTCTTCTGGGAAAGCTGGCCGAGCCTCTCTCCGAGCACCTGCTCCAGAGGCCCCTGACCGTGTTCGAGCTGACCAACGGATCCCTGCTCACTTGCGACGAGCCCATCGTCACGTTCGACGATGAGGAAGCCGCGCCTGACCCGGTGATCCCGCAGGCACGTCGGCGGACCCGGAGCCGTCGACGCCGAGGACAGCGAGCGATCCGGCAGACCAAGGCCCTCGTCCAGGTCCAGAGCACTCGGAATCGAGGCTTGGCTCGGGTCGATGAGATCGTCATTCCCGTGGGCCGGCGCACGCTGCTGGTCTTCAGTCACCCCGCTGCTGCCAGGCCCTCTCATCTTCGGCTGACTCCGGAAGAAAGCCAGGAGGTAGCGGAGGAGGTCAACACGGCCATCCTGGCCCAGGCGTACTTCATGGCCTTCGCGCACCCGGATGACCGGCACCTCCTCGCAGACCCTCTCCCCGATGTCGGCCCGCTCTATCGCCTCGGCGGTGTCCACCCCGAGCAGGCCCGCGTTGCAGGGGCCGCTCCGAGCCCCCTTCGTCCCAAGCTGTTTGGCCGCCGCTGAGCCCTGCTCCGTGTGCTCTCGCAACCACGCTCTTCCGACCAGCGCCCGTTCCCAGAACTCGGTGATTCGTCAGGCGCCAGGAGGAGCCCTGCACCCCTCCGAGCTGACTCCGTGCCCTTAGCGTGCCCATAGGACCGGTAAACCACGGTCACCTACGGTGCGATCATGCGCTCCCGAGCGTCACGTCAGAGTACGTATGTCGAGGTCAGAGGCTATCCGGCTTCCCAAGCGCCGTCGCTTCCCAAGCTGAGAGTGCGAGTTCGATTCTCGTCACCCGCTCTTACCGAAAGCCCCAGGTCAGTGGCCTGGGGCTTGTAACTTTTGCCGCTGCCTCGCTTGCCTTTTCGCACCCCTACACACCCGAAGATTGGGCACACGGAGGGCACGAGGGCTTGACGGAGGCCGCACGTGCACCACTCATCATGCCGCAGTGCACCGCTGACCTGCGGTTTCACGCGGCGCATCGTGAGATTCGAGCAGGGAAACCCTCAGCCTGCCGTTCCCCGAAGAATGCCGTTGGGTTCGACGCACAGCGCCATCCGGAAGCCTGTGCAGTCAACTACGCTGCCGCGCTGCCCTGATCACCGCTCGCCGGCATACGCACCGTGTGATCCCCGAAATCGGCAACCAAGTCCAGTCGGCCGCCGAGTGCCTCGACATAACGCGCGACGACATCGAGAGTGCTGACCTCGCCGTGCTCAATCTGGGACACGCGGGCAATGCTCACCCCCATGCGGGCCGCGACGTCCTTTGTGCCAGCCCGTACTGCTTGCGCGCCTCAGCCAGTTGGTGCCCACGGGCTTCCGACAGCAGGCGGCGCGATCCAGCTTCCACTTCGGCAGGATCCACGCCGGCCGAGTACAGCTCCTGTTCCAGGGTCTCCCAGTCCTGCGGGGTCTTCTTGGGCATACCCACTCCTCAATCCTCCGTGTCGCCGGTGTAGTCGCGGTAGAGCTGTTCAGCCAGGGGAATGTTGTCGCGGTACCAACGCTCCCAGTTTCCAGCCTTGCCGCCTCCGAGGAGCAGGAGGGCCGAACGCGTCGGGTCGAAGGCGAAGACGACCCGGATCTCGGACCGACCGCCCGATCCCGGCCGCAACTCCTTCAGGTGATGCAGTTCCGATCACTTGAGCCGGTCCACGAGAGGGCGCCCCAGAGTGGGACCCGTCTCACGCAGGGCGGCAACAGCCTGGGCGACCTGAGTGGCTGAGCCGAGATCTTGCTTGATCATCTGCCTGAACCATTCCGCGTACTCATCGGTGACCTCGATCGCCCAACTCAAGACGGCTCCCCTCAACGCCAGCACTACAAGTTGCAGGTTTTCCTTAAATCGCAGCAAGCGGCGCCAGTTCTGATCGCCTTGCCAGAGCCACCCTTCACGCCTGAAGCCCCAAGCATCCGTCCAGGCCAGTGACGCGAACGTGATCACGATCGGTCCGCGTCCAGGCAAGCGGAGCGGAGCAGCCCGCCAACAATCAGAAGACGATCTCTCTCCTGGAGCCCCGGCCGGCTCATCCGGCTGGCAGGAGGGCCACACGCCCTTCCGGCAGCGGGACGAAGCAATTGGCCCCTCTCCACCCGGATGAGCCGGCCGGGCTCCACGTTTCGACGAAGGCCCGTCGGCCGACCTTTGCGACTGTCCGAGGGGACAGAACAGCTGCGTGTGGAAGCAGATCTCCGCGAGGGCCGCAAATGGCGCGGGGCGGGATCTCTACGCACGCGGGCTGACCGCCGGTCCGGGGGTGGGGCGGAGGGTGCGTGGCACCGGGAGGTCGCGCTGCCGTTCCGGGATGTCGAAGGCGGCGATGAAGTGCCCGAGATCGCGGCGGTGCGAGCTGGCCGACCAGGCGGCCCAGGTACGGCGGACCAGCGGGTTCCCGGCCAGCGGCAACCAGGTCAGCCCGTTCGGGGCCAGGTACGCCAGGTGCGGCGGAGCCAGCGCGAAGGCCCCGTCCGCCGCCGCCACAGCGGCGTAGACCACCGCGGGCACGATCGCCCGCAGCTCCGTCACCGCCCGCGCCACCTCGATCCCGTGGGCGCCCAGAACCGCGGTGAGCACGTCGAAGTAGCCCGGGGCGTCCTCACGTGGAAACCCCACCCACGTCAACCCGGCCAGTGCCTCCAGCGGCAGCCCTTCCGGTCCGCCCAGCCGCTCCGCCTGCCGCGTGGTGAGAAGCACCCCCAGCTGTTCCTCCCGTACCAGCAGACAGTCCAGCTCCTGCCCTCGGGGACGTTCCCTCAGCAGCGCCACGTCCAGGTCACCGCCGCGCAGCGCGATGTCCAGCAGCGCCGGCGCCCGATGGCGCGCCTGGACTCCGGTCGCCGGATACGCCGCCGCCAGTTCCCGCAGGGGCCCGACCAGCAGCGTCGGGGGCACATCCAGCGGCAGCCCCAGCCGCAGCACCCCCACCTCCCGAGCGCACTGCCGGTCCAGTGCCGTCAGCGCCAGGTCGTGCCGCGCCAGCACCGCACGCGCCTCGTCCAGAAGCGTCAGCCCCTCGGGCGTGGCCGCCATCCCCACGCTGCTGCGCACCAGTAGCCGCATCCCGAGCTGCCGCTCCAGCGACCCCACCGTCTGCGACAACGCCGGCTGACTCAGATGCAGCCGCCGTGCCGCCGCCGACAGGCTCCCCTCCTCCACGATCGCCACGAACACCCGCATCTCTCGCAGTTCCATGCCCTCAACACCCCGTAGCTCTGTTCGGCGCCCGCCCGCCGGCGCCGAACACAACCCGCTCCGGCACCATCCCCCGATCCGCGATCGGGACGCCCAGCAGGAGCGTGAGCGGACCGTAGTGACGAAAAGTGACGCTCACGCCTGTTCCGTGTGCCGCGTCGCGGCCTGGGCCGGTCAGTGCCGTGCGGCCCCACAGCGGAGTCCTGCATGCGTGCGCGCCGCCGATGTGCACCGGGGTGCGGACTCTGCCAACCGCCTCGGGATGACACGGACGCTTCCGACCTGCGGCACCGCATGCCGTAAGCGCCATCGACGTAACGCCTCCGGTGGAGGACGGCGAGGCTGAAGACGGCAGCTCGCCGGCTCGGTGCCTGTCAGGGTTCCGGGACAGCCTCGATGCCGTACTTGACCAGCAGGTCGGCCAGTTGGGGCAGGCGTTCGGGTCCCCACAGCTGGGCCGCCTTGCCGGGCTCGGGCTCGTCGCCGCCCTCGATGAAGATGCCCTCCGCGCCGCCGGGGGTGTACATGAAGAGCATCGAGGCAGGGCGGACGCCGACGTTGCGGAACCGGTGGTGGACGGTTCGCGGGATGAAGACGACGTCTCCCGGGTGTGCCGTGAAGATCCGTTCGCCGCTGAGGAATTCCAGTTCGCCGGAGAGCAGGTAGAAGATCTCGTCCTCGTGGGCGTGGGTGTGCGGGACCGGCCCGCCGCCCGGGGGGACCGACGCCTCGACGAGTCCCAGCGAGCCCTTGGTGAGCTGCCCGGTGAGCTTCGTGGTGTAGGTGTCGCCGAAGACCCACTTGCTGACGCCCGCGTCGGCGGGTACGTGGAGCCCTCCGCCAGCGTCGGCGTGTTGCGGGAACTCGGGCTGGGACAGCGTGAAGCTCACTGGTGACTCCTTGCGTGGGTGGATCCGGCGGCCTGCATGCGGAGGTGGCCCGCCGCGTATGCCGCCATGCTCCGGGCGCGGACCCGGTGCTCGAATCCGCCGCAGTGGCCAGCGCAAGTGACCGGAGGCCCCCGCTCAGCCGAGTGTGGTCTCGTCCGGGCCGGAGGGCAGGGCGCCGCGCAGTTGGCTGCGCGAGGTGATGCCCAGCTTCGAGAAGACCTTGCCCAAGTGGTACTGGACCGTGCGTGGACTGAGGAACAGTCGGGTGCCGATCTCGGGGTTCGACAGTCCTTCGCGGGCCAGCCCCGCGATCTGGGCCTCCTGGGGCGTCAGTTCGGGCCGGGTGGCGACGGCCCGCTTGCGGGCGGTTTCCCCGGTGGCCCGCAGCTCGCGGCGGGCCCGCGCGGCGAACGCCTCCATGCCCATCGACTCCGCCATGCCGTGGGCCGTGCGCAGTTGTACGCGTGCGTCGCCGCGTCGGCGCTGCCTGCGCAGCCACTCCCCGTACAGCAGATGGGAGCGGGCGAGCTCCGAGCGCGCGGAGCACGAGCTCAGATGCGTGACCGACTCCCGGTACCGGTGCTCGGCCGCGTCGCCTTCGCTCAGCAGGGCACGGCACCGCGCCTCGACGCCCAGGCCCCACGGGGTGCCGGACGGGCCCGTGGTGCCGGCGAGCCGGTCGAGGGCCGCCTCCGCGCGAGCGGGTTGTCCGCTGCGCACGGCGGCCTCGATCAGTTCGACCAGGCTCCAGTTCGAGTGACCGAGCTCTTCGGGGTAGGCGGCGGCGCGCTCCGCCGCTGCCAGGGCTTCCTCGAACCGGCCGAGCCCGTTGTTGAGCACACTGGCGTAGTGGTGAGCGAGGGACAGTCCTATGCCCTCGCCGTGCGACGTCGCTTCTTCAACGACGTTCTCGATCAGCCGGGCGGCGTCCTGGCCGCGGCCCTGCCAGCAGGCGAGGGTCATCGCGCCGTAGGCGGGCAGCGGGTGACCGGTCGCTTCCTTGATCGCCGCGAGCTCCGCGACGAGCGACCTGGCCGCGGCCTGCTCACCCGCGTGCAGGTGGACGAAGACCCGCTGGCTCAGGGCTAGCGGCAGCACGGAGAGCACACCCGCGTCGCGGGCCAGCCGAACCTGACGGTCGGCCAGGTCCTGCCAGGGCCCGTCGTCCCAGATCTCGTGGGCGGCGCGGACCGCGACGAACAGCCACCGCAACTGCTCGTCGACCGAGAGGCGGGCATCGTGAAATGCCTTCAGCGCCTGCCGGACGACGGGGGTTCCGGCGACGGGCCCGTCGACGATCAGCGTGGCCAGTCCGTCCAGGAGCAGGTCAGCCACACAGGCGCCGCGCACGACGGGAGTGCCGGCCGCGGCCTTCGCGACCTCCGTCATCCCGACCCGATCGGCCAGGCGCCCGACAAACATCGCCACGGACAGGGCGTCCAGGTAGGTCACACGCGCCAGTCGCGCGTCGACCGCCTCGAACCGGGCAGCCGCTTCGAGCAGCAGCGGCGGTCCGTCGGCGCTACGGCCGGAGGCGAACGCCATCTGCCCGCGCAGCAGGCACACGCCGGCCCGGTCGCGCTCGTCCCCGGGTCCCACCTCCGCCAATGCCAGCAGGTTCAGCGCGGCATCCCGCGCCCCCACCCGGTACGTCGCCTGCGCCGCCGCGAGCGCGCGCCTGGCCCGGCCGGTCGGATCGGGCGTCAGCAGGGCCGCGCGTTCGCAGAAGGCCGCGGCGGCTGCCTGCCCGCCGCGGGCCTGGGCGCGCCCGGCCGAACGCTCCAGTTCCGCGGCGATCTCCTCGTCGGGGCCCTCGGCAGCCTGGGCGCGATGCCAGGCGCGGCGGTCCGGGTCGAGCTGCGCATCGGTGGCCATCGCGAGGGCGCGGTGCGCGTTCCGCCGCTCCGGGACCGACGCGGACCGGTAGGCCGCCGAGCGCACCAACGGATGCCGGAACCGTACCCGGGCACCGAACCTGATCAGGTCCGCGGCGACCGCCGGCTCGGCCGCCTCGGCGCCGACACCGAGCTCACCGGCCGCCCGCCACACGAGGGCCGTGTCGCCGGTCGGCTCCGCCGCCGCGAGCAGCAGCAACAGCCGGGTCTGTGCGGGCAGTTGCTCCGCCTGCCGTCGAAAGCCCGCCTCGACGTTGTCCGGCACGGGCAGCACGCCGGGCATCGCGAACCCGCCGGCCAGCTCCGCCGGCAGCGCGCGTGGCCACTCCAGCAGGGCCAGGGGGTTGCCGTGCGTCTCGGCCACGATCTGATCGCGCACCCGCACGTCCAGCGGCCCGGTCAGCGCCGAGTCCAGCAACGCGCGCGCGTCCCGCTCGGGCAGCCCGCCGACCGCCAGCTCCGGCAGGCCCGCCAGCTCGGAACAGGAGGGGCGCGCGCCGAACACCACGCCGACCGGCTCCGCGACCAGGCGGCGTGCCACGAACGCCAGTACCTGTGCGGAGGCGCGGTCGAGCCACTGGGCGTCGTCGACCAGACAGATCACCGGCCGCTCGCCGGCCACCTCGGACAACAGGCTCAGCACCGCCACACCGAGCAGGAACTGGTCCGGTGCGGGGCCGGGACGCAGGCCGAAGGCGATCCGCAGGGCATCGCCCTGTGGGGCGGGCAGTGCTTCGGCACGGTCCAGCATGGGCGCGCACAACTGATGCAGCCCGGCGAAAGGCAGCTCTCTTTCCGACTGGACACCCACGACGCTCACGACCCGGCAGTCCGCCGCCCGCCCGGCCAGATGGTCGAGCAGAGCCGTCTTGCCCGCGCCCGGCTCGCCGTGCACCACCAGACTCCGGCCCTCACCCGCACGTACGGCACCGACGAGCCGGTCCAGCGCGGCGCACTCCGCCCGCCGGCCCATCAGCCGCGTGCCACCTCGCGCGGGAAAGTCTGTTGACGGCTGCACGAAGCCGACGCTATACCCCCGGGCCGACGCCATGCTCCCGGCGGGGGCACCCGCCTGTCCGCTGCTCTCCGTGTTCGCGGTGACTGCTCCGGCAGCGTCAGGTCAGGGACGCGGCGCGAGGCGGGGTGGCCGTGCCGTGCACGCGCCGGGAGTGCGCGGCGAACGCCCTCGGCGCCAGCCGGGGCGCCAGCAGGCGTACCGGGAACGGTGCGTCGGCGAGGACGCTCTTGGTGACCTCGCGGTCCGCCTCGTACATCGCCATGCCGAAGCACACCGGGAACTCCTGCTTGGTGAACAGAGCCCTCCCGTGGGCACCCAGTTGCTTCCACTCGGAGTGGGTGACGAGCTTCTCGGCCAGCGGCAGAATCTGCTCCTCCTCCAGCGCCATGTGCACGGTGATCGAGGCGTTGAGGCTCTCGCAGGCGTCGGCGAGAGCCGCCGCCTCGCGCGCCGTCCGCCGCCACGGGGAGAGCGATTCGGTGACCTGCCCGAGTGCTGCCTCGATGGCAGCGTGCTGGGACTGCATCGTCGGCACGACGCTCCGCGTGCTCTCCCCGCCCCGCTCCAACAGCAGCGGCCAGAGGATCACGTCCTCGCCCTCGTGGTGAACGTGCAGGAATCGGCACATCAGGTCCAGGTGCGCCCCGACGATCTCGCTGCGCTCGGTATCCCCGTCGGCGACCCCGCGAACCAGCCCGGGCATGAGCCCGAACTCCCGCCGGAACACGGTGTGAATCATGTACATGTCCCGGACGTCTGCCATGGGACCGGTGTGCGTGGTCATCTCTGTCTCTACTGTCTTTCTCTTCTGTCTTTCCAGAGCGTTTTCTTATGTGGCGATTTCAAGGAACTTCTGGCCTCGTCAGCCCTTGCGGTACCGCTCGATGATGTCGGCGGCGATCTCCAAGGCATGGCTGACGCTTTCCGCGTTGTACGACAGGTCGAGGAACGCTCCGTCGTATCCCAGCGCGCGGGCGGACTGCAGGACGGGCACGGCCGACTCGACGGGCAGACCCGGGGCGATGTTGACGCGCAGTTCCCGCCGAAGCGCCTCCTGGTCCCGCCCGGCGGCTTCCGCCCCCTGCTTGATGGCCTGCCAGAGGCCCTCCAGAATCTCCAGGTCCGGTCCCGCACCCACCACCGTCACGGGCAGCCATCCGTCGCCCCGGCGAGCGATTCGGTCGAGGGCACCGGCTCCGAATCCGCCCAGCAGGACTGGCGGTCCGGGCTTCTGGAACGGGCGCAGATCCATGCGCGACGGCGGTATCCGCCACAGCGTGCCCTTGTGTTCGACCGGGTCGGAGGTCCACATCGCGCGCAGGACGTCGAGGATCTCCTCCAACCGCGCGCCACGTTGGGCCCAGGGCACACCGAGCGCCTCGTACTCAGTGCGCATCCAGCCCACCCCGAAGCCGACGTCGAGCCGCCCCTGGCTGAGCAGATCGAGGGAGGTGAGCGAGCGCCCGAGGAGCAGCGGGGTGTGCCACGGCGCGTCCAGAGTGCTGGTGGCGAGCCTGACCCGGCTGGTGGCCGTGGCGGCGGCCGTCAGCACGACGACGGGATCGATCGCTCGTGCCTGCTCCACCGGCCACGGCTGCTCCGGCGTGCAGCCGGGGTACAGGTCGGACGGCTGCAGCGGGGTCAACGCCCTGTCGCCCGCCCACAGCGCGTCGTAGCCCAGCCGCTCGGCCTCGGCGGCGAACCCGGCGATCAGATGAGGCTCCGCAAGCGGACCGAACTGCGGTAGTGCGGTACCGATACGCACGACTACGTCTCCTTTGCTCCGGCCTTCTGGCCAGGAATTTCTTCTCCGCTCGACTGCCTGGCATCTAAGCAGCCGGAAAGTCCGCCCGCGTTTGTCAGCCATAAGTTCTGCGAAAGGCCAGCTATAAGAGCAGCGGATGGCGAGGAGCGGAACCAGGGAAAATCGCTGGGTTACCTTGTCTGCGCAGCCGACGAAAAACGCTCTATTCCAAGAAAGAGAATCATCATGGGCAGTGTGGTAATCATCGGCGGCACCTCGGGCATCGGGAGGGAACTGGCCCGGAATTACCTCGACATGGGCCGGCCGGTGGTGATCACCGGCCGGGACGCGGAGCGCGCCCGAGGTGTCGCGGCCGAACTCGCTGCTGCCGCCAGGGCGGAGGACGACGCCGGGACTCTTCCGGTACGCGGTCTGGCAGTGGATCTGAGCCAACCGCACGATATAGCCGCCGCGCTGGCCGACGTCGGCCCGGTCGACCGCCTCGTGCTCGTCGCCATCGAGCGCGACATGAACACCATCGCGAACTACGACATCGACAAGGCTGTCCGGCTGACCACACTCAAGTTGGTCGGCTACCACACCGTCGTGCACGCGTTGAAGTCCCGGCTCTCGCCGGACAGTTCGGTGCTGCTGTTCGGCGGAATGGCCAAGGACCGCCCGTACGAGGGGTCCACGACGGTGTCCACGATCAACGCCGGCGTCATCGGCATGATGCGAACCCTGGCCGTCGAGTTGGCGCCGATCCGGGTCAACTCCCTGCACACCTGGATGATCGAGGACTCGCCGTTCTGGCGGGACAAGCCGGAGATGGTCAAGTGGGCCGCCGGCCACACGCTGACCCATCGACTGCCCACGTCGGCCGACGTGGTGGACGCCGCGGCCCTCCTGCTCGACAACCCGGGCCTGAACGCGGTCGACCTCCGCGTCGACTGCGGCATGTGGGAGAGGTGACCCGCTGACGCCGCGAACGGCATTGCGGTGCTCGGCCGTTCCACCCAGCCATGACCGAAAGGGCCGGAAGCATGAGGTCCGATGCACGGGCCAACCGCACCCGCATTCTGGAGGCAGCGATGGAGGCGTACGCCGACGGCGACAGCCCCTCGCTCGGTTCCATCGCCCGCAGGGCGCGGGTGGGCAAAGGCACGTTGTACCGCCATTTCCCCTCCCGGGAGTCGCTGGTCCTTCAGGTGTACGCCTGCGAGATATGGCAACTCACCTCCTGCGTACCCGACTTGCTGGCAAGTCGGCCGCCCTTCGAAGTCCTGCGCGAGTGGCTGACACGGCTGGCCCGCTGCGGGGCCAGCAGGGCAGGTCTGGCCGATGCCCTCGACGGTGCTACCGCGCAGGCGGCCGTGGTCGCCGAAACGTACGGCCCCGTCGTCGACGCGCTGGCCGTCCTGCTGCGCGCCAACGAGGAGGCGGGGACCGTTGTTTCCGGGCTGGACGTGGACGACGTCCTGCTCCTGCTGGGATGTCTCTGGCGCGTGGGGCCCGGCGCCGAAGGACGCGACCGGGCCGACAGGATGCTGGACGTGGTCCTGCGCGGACTCGGTGTGCAACCTGCGACCGCCGACTGCGGGCATACCCGTCCGTGAAGGGCGCGGTTCACCGACCGGTGACAGCAGGGGCGATTCCGTACGGCCCGCTCCACCGCCCCGGTAGGGCCACCGCTGGCTTCGAGAGCTCGGGCGGTCGTGACCACGGAGCGGAGCTCCCCCGTGTCCCCGAGCCCCCGAGCCCCCGAGCCCCCGGCGTGCCCCAGGCACAACCTGCCGGGGCGGCGAAGCGCCTCAGGCGATGTCGTGGATGTTGTGCTCGGTCAGGTCGGATGCGTGCCGGGCGACAGTGCCGTAGTCGGCATCGTCGTGGAGGACAACCAGGCCGTGGTGGGCCGCGGTGGCGGCGATGACGAGGTCCACGGCCGAGGCACCGCGATGCTCTCCGGCCTGGGCCATGCGGTGTTGGACCGCGCTGATCCAGCGTCCTGCGTTCTTCGGCACCGGGACGTCGGGGTAGAGGTCAGTGAACATTTCCGAGATCTCGTCGTACTCGCGACCGTTCCGGGCGCTGTACAGGAACTCGGCACGCTGCGCATAGCAGGATGCGATGGCCCCGGCATCGATCGCGTCGTACCAGGCCGATTGCAGCTTTGGATCGCGCAGCAGCCGGACCAGGCCGGACGTGTCGAGCAAGTAGATCACCGGCTGTGCTTCTCCGCCCGGTGCAGGCGCTCGGCGTCCTCGACGGCACCCCACTCACGCGCACGCTCGAAGTGACGGCTGATGCGCGCCGCACGCTCCTGCTGCTCGGCGTAGAAGTGCAGAGCGAGATTGACCGCCTCCTTCTTGGTCCTGACCTTGGACAGAGCCATGGCGCGCACCAACATCCACGGGGTCCAAGTCTGAGTGCCGGATCCCGGCCTGTGCAGTCGCGACGGACACTCCAGATCAACACACGAGACGATGCGGTCCGGTCGGCGCAAGCGTCGCGCGCACGTATGGCCCGGCTGCTGGTGGCGCCCGTGCCCACAGCGTGCCCTTAAGAGCGGACAACCACGGTCAACAGCGGTGCGATCCGACCCGCGCGACCATCCCATGGGAAGGCATCTGTACAGATCGGAGCCACAGAGACCGCCCAAGCTCCGTCGCTTCCCAAGCTGAGAGTGCGAGTTCGATGCTCGTCACCCGCTCCATGTGAAACCCCAGGCCGGTGACCTGGGGTCCGTTCGTCGTGTGGAGCGCTTGACGGCGGCTTGGTGGTGCGGCTTCTTGTCCCCGGATCAGAGTCTGTGACGGGCGCGTGGCACGGGTATGGGCGGCACGCCTTCGATGACGGTGTTGCTGACGCTTCCGATCCCCTGCACAGTCATGGTGACCGTGTCTCCGGGAGTGAGCGGAGGTGGTTCCAGGATGCGGTGGCGGCCCCAGAGTTCGGCCAGGCAGCCGCCGTTGCCGCAGGTGCCGGAGCCCAGGACGTCGCCGGGGCGGACCCAGGTGCCGCGGGAGGCGTAGGCCGTCATCTCCTCGAAGGTCCAGGACATGTTGGCGAGACGGTCCTGGCCGACCGTCACTCCGTTGACCGCGACGGTGAGGTGGAGGTCCAGGAGACCGTCGGCCGTGCGGTGGGGTTCGAGTTCGTCCGCGGTGACCAGCCAGGGGCCGAGGGTGGTGGCGGAGTCCTTGCCCTTGGCCGGGCCCAGGCCGACTCTCATCTCGCGGCCCTGCAGGTCGCGGGCGGACCAGTCGTTGAGGATCGTGTAGCCGATGATGTGCTCGCGGGCCTGGTCCGGGCCGAGGTCGCGGCCGGCCTTGCCGATGACGGCGGCTACTTCCAGCTCGAAGTCGAAGCGCTCACAGCCGGGCGGGACGTGCACGTCGTCGTGAGCGCCGAGCATCGCGTAGGGGTTGGTGAAGTAGAACGTGGGGGCCGCGTACCACTCTTCGGGGACGGTGTCGCCGTGGCCCCGCGCCATGCCTTCCACGTGACGTTCGAAGGTGACGAAGTCCCGCACCGTGGGCGGCTGTAGCGGGGGAAGCAGTCGTATGTCTGCCAGAGGCAGGGGCGATGTACCTGCCAGGGCGTCCGCTGCCGCCGTGCGCAGGGTGTCCTCTCCCGCCTTGATGAACTCCAGGAGTTCCGCCGGGACTTCGAAGGGGTGGACCTTGTCGTCCACCACGACTCCCGACTGCCGTCGGCCGCCGTGCAGGAAGGTCGCGAACCTCATGACCGGCTCTCTTCCGGCTGGGCCGGGGCGGCGCCGCGCGGCCTGACGCCCAGGCTCACGGCGGCGATCACGGCGGCGATCACGCAGGCTCCGGCGGTGAGCAGGAGGACATCGCCGTATCCGGCCGCCAGGGCCCGTTCGGTGAGTGGGGCGATCTTGGCGCTGAGCGGACCCAGGTCAGCGGTGTGCAGCGCGAGCGGGCCGCCTGCGTCGAGGACGGCCGCGGCCGTGCCGTGTTCGGCGGGGGTGAGGGCCGCCGCGCCGAGGCTGCCGGTCAGCTGGTGGGTGGCCGTGGCGAGGGCGACGGCGCCGACGACCGCAGGACCGAGGGTCTGGCCGAGGTCGCGGACCAGGCTGGTGGTCGCGGCGGCCATGCCGGTGAGGTGGAGTGGTACGGCGTTGACGGCGGCGGCGGTGATGGCGGCGACGACGAGTCCGAAGCCGACGCCGCTGAGCACGAGCGGCCCCAGCAGGGCGGGGATCCCGGTCTCGTGTACCGGCACTGCGCGCAGCCACAGTTGGGCCACGGCCAGCGAGACGAAGCCGGTGACCAGCATCGGGCCCGGTCCCACCCGCTGGAGCAGGCGGACCAGCAGTGGCCAGATGAGCGGGGTGACGGCCTGGATGATCAGGAACGACACCGCGACCCGCAGCGGGCTCTGGTGCTGGATGACACCGAGCCGGATGCTCAGGTCGTACGCGCCGCCCAGGAAACCGAACATGCCGATCACCGCCATGGCGGCCGAGGTCGAGAACGCGGGATTGCGGAACAGCTCCAGGCGCAGCATCGGTGACGTGCCGCGCGACTCTGCCGCGATGAACGCCCCCAGCATCACCGCGGCGACGGCGAAGGAGCCGGCGACCGTCACCGACCCCCAGCCGTCGGTGGGGCCCTGGATGATGCCGTAGAGCAGGGCCAGCAGGGCGAGGGCGATGGTGATCTGCCCCGGCCAGTCCAGTGAGCGGCCTTCGGGTGCGCTCGATTCCGCGGCCAGCCGCCAGGCCACGGCCGCGGTGACGACCGCCAGGACGCCTGCGGCCGCGAACGCCCAGTGGAAGGAGGCGTGTTCGACGACCGCGCCGGACAGCAGCGGAGCGATGAGGGCGCCCAGGGACAGCGCGGTGGTCCAGGAGGCGAGTCCCCGGGCGCGGGCCGCCGGCGTCGGGGTCCCGGCGGTGATCACGGCGAGGGAGGCGGGGAAGAGGGCCGCGGCGCCGATGCCGGACAGCGCCTGCCCGGTGATCAGCTGTGCCGGTGAGTCGGAAGTGGCGGAGACCAGATAGCCGACCGCCGCCAGGAGGGCGCCGCCCACCAGGAGTTTCTTTCGGCCGTACAGGTCGCCTACGACACCGAAGGTCAACGCCAGGACCGCGGCGGGGACGAGGAACGCGTCGGTGATCCAGGTGAGTTCTGCGCCGGAGGTCCCCAGGGAGCGCTGGATGACGCCGTTGATCGCGGCGGGCAGGACGAGCCCGATCTGGGCGAGGCAGACCGCCAGGCATCCGGCGACGATGGTGCCCGGGTGCGGGACGGCCGGCGTGCCGGACGGGGCGGCGGGTGGGTCGGGGGGTGCGGCGGGTGGGTCGTAGGCGGGGCTGGAGACCATGTCTCCTCCTTCGTGGGTGCGGGTCATGGCCGGCGTGGAGGGGTGCGGCTACGGAGCCGGCAGTCGATGGGGCCGGCGCGGTGGACGCGGCTCAGGGACAGGCGAGGCAGGCCATGCGGCCGAAGAGCTGGGGGCCGTCGAGCGGAGGCAGGCCGGGGTCGATTTCGCGGTAGACGGTGTAGACGTTGACCGCGAGGCGTTCGCTCTCCTCCAGGCCGGCGAAGGGACCCAGGCGGATGTCCCGTGCCGCGTCCGCGGCCGGCATCCCGGCGGTGAACCGGGCGGTGGCCTCTTCATGGACGTACGACAGGTAGTCGCGGACGGCCCGGACGGCCTTCTGGGTGGTGACCGGGCCGTGTCCGGGCACCACGGTGTCCACGTCGAGGCTCAGCAACAGGTCGCAGGCGGCCAGGCCGCACGCGAACGGGCCGTGCCAGACGAGGGGGGTGGCGCCGACGAAGACGATGTCACCGGTGTAGACGGTCCGGGCGCCCGGGACGTGGACGATCGTGTCTCCGGCGCTGTGCGCGGGGCCCGCGTCGATCAGCCGGACCTCCGTCCCCCCGATGTCCAGGACCGTCTCGCCGTCGAACACCCGGTTCGGGAGGACGGGTTGGACATCGCGATGGTCGAAGCGGCCGAAGATCCGGCGGGCGTACCGTCCGGCGTCGCTGTCCTCGGCCAGCAGCGCCCGCACCTCGTCCGGGCCCGCCTGCCGCATGTCGGTCAGGGATCCGCGGGCCGCGATGATCTCGGCGTCGGCCACGAGCTGGTTGCCGAACCAGTGGTCGCCGTTGCCGTGGGTGTTGACCACGGTCGAGATGGGCGCGGCGTTGGTCAGCGGTGCCAGTCCGTCCAGCATGGCCCGGGTCAGACGCAGGTCGAAGAGGGTGTCGACGAGCAGGGACTCGCCCTGGCCGACGACCAGCCCGGCGTTGCTCATTCCCCAGCCGCCGGCGCTCGGGATCCACGCATGACAGCCACGGCCCAGGTCGACCGGGCGCACGGGAGAAACCAGGGAAGCCACGTTGCCTCCAGTTCGAGTCCGTCAATGGACCGGAAATTAATGGACTGGAGTCCATCAATGGACTGCAATCTAAATATGGGAGCTCCGGCGGTCAAGACTCCTGCACGCCTGTGCTGTACTGAGCGCCATGAAGATCCCGGAGGCGGGAGCCACACCCGCGGCGGACGCTCGGCCCGCCGGACGTCGCGAGCGCAGGCGCCGGCAGGTGCGCGACCAGCTCTACGCCGCCGCGCTGGACCTGTTCGTCTCCCAGGGCTACGAGACGACGACCATGGAGCAGATCGCGGAGACCGCCGACGTCGCCCGGGCCACGGTCTTCAACCACTTCTCCCAGAAGGTCGGCTTCCTGGAGGAGTGGGGCGCCCGCCGCCGGGCGCGCGTCGCGGAGATACTCGGCTCGTCCCCGGCGCAGGACCTCTCGGTCGGCGACCGGCTGCGCCGCTACCTCCGGGAGATGGCCGAGCTCAACATCGCCTCCCGGGCGGAGACCACCATCCTGATGGACGCCGCGGCCCGGGTCGGCAGCCTCCTGCACGACGCGTCGCTCGAAATCGAACTGGCGAAGATCGTCGAGCAGGGGAGGCAGCGCGGAGAGCTCCGGACAGGCGTCGACGCCGAACAGGTCGGCGCCATGCTGGCCGCCTGCTATTTCTCCACGATCCTGCGCTGGATCCGGGCGGAGCCCGCTCCGTTCGACCTGCGCGACCGCCTCGACGGCGCCCTCGATGTCATCCTGCTCGGCATGCTCGCCCGGGAAGGGCGGGAAGGGAAGGCCGCATCTTCCAGCCGCTGAACCGGGCCCACCAGGTGATGCGCCGGGTCGAAACAGACCTGGTGTCGACGTGCGGCCGTCATACGGCCCGGAAGCGGGCAAGTGGCACCGGTCGGCCGAGCGCACGGTCACGGTCCGCCGCTCGGGCCCTGTGCACGCCGTTGTTGTCGAAGCCGTGCCCACGGCGTGCCCGTAAGAGCGGACAGCCACGGTCCACAGGAGTGCGATCAGGCCCGCACAACGACGCTGACACAGCGAATCCACGCAGGTCGGCAGCCACGCGGCCGCGCAAGCGGCGTCGCTTCCCAAGCTGAGAGTGCGAGTTCGATTCTCGTCACCCGCTCTTTTTGAAGCCCCAGGTCAGTGACCTGGGGCTTGTGTATTGCCAGCGCGCTTCGCACCCTTCCCACGGGGAGGCCGCGCTCTCGTGGGGTGCTCGTGGCGCGGGCGACGGCGCGGGCGCGCATGTCCCTCCGTTCGGGTCACCTCACTGTGCTTGACGGCCTTGGTCAGGGCCTCGGCGGCCTTTGCGAGTTGACCGGCCGGCGGTCAGCCCGGCGCCGGCCCAGGCGGTGATGGCGTACGGCCCTGCGGTTGCTGCCCCAAGCGCTCCTGGTCCTCCTCCTCACCCAACTCGCCCCGCTTCTGGGTCTGCTGATGAACCGCTCCGGAACCCTGGCACAGACCACCAACGCCTGGCCGGCTCTGCCGGTCCCCATCGGGATCGGGGGGGCTGCTTGGCGTTGAGCATTCGCTGAGCCGGCCGACTAGCCGAGATGGCCCCGTCTCAGCCCTCGTTTCGCCTTGTCCCACTGGCTCAGGGCTATGTGCCAGCTCTCGTCGTCGCCCTCCACACAGTGGAATTCGAAGGCCCGTTCGTTGACGAGGACAGCTTCCGCGTACTGCCCCGTGTCCACCAGGAGACCGCCGAGCAGCAGAAGCGCCGAGCCCTCCCCGGTCCGGTCTCCGGTCTCCTGGCTGACGGTGAGATACCGCCGGAACACGGTGATGGCCTCCTCGTATCGCCCGACCATCCCGAGATCCAAGCCACGCATAAGCAGGTCGTCGCTCTCGGAGAGGCTGCTCGGTGTCCTGTCGCGCAGGGCGGCGGCCCGCCGGTCGGCGGCGGTGGCCTGCTCGGGCCGGCCGGCCTGCTTGAGCGCCTTGCCGAGGCTGAGCAGCATCAGGCTCTGGGCATACTCGTCGCCCGTTGCGCCGTATGCGGTGGCGGCCTGCTCGTATGCGGCGGCGGCCTCGCCCGGGCGCCCCAGCCGCATGAGCGTGTTGCCGAGATCTTTGCCGGCCCCGGCCTGGCGGTCGTGCTCGTCGGTCCCTTCGTACACGGTGACGGCCCGGCGGTAGGCGACGACGGTTTCCTCAAGTCGGTTCAGCGCCAGCAGGGCGCGGGAGAGGTTGAGGAGCGCGGAGCCTTCGAGGGCGGGGACACCGACCCGCCGCAAGATGTCGGCGGTTCGCTGGTACACGGTGACGGCCTCCTCGTATCGCTCCTCGCCCAGGAGGAACTCGCCGAGGTTGTAGAGCGACAGGGCTTCGCCGCGCTCGCTGTCCGACTCCCGGTAGCAGGAGATGGACCGCTGCGCGGTGGAGATGGCTTCCTTGCCCCGCCCCGCCGACGACAGGGCGAGGCTCAGATTACGCAGCGCGTCGGCTTCGCCGTGCCGGTCGCCTTGCTCGCGGAAGAGGGCAGCGGCCCGGTCGCAGGCGGTGACGGACTCCTCGTGCTGCCCCTCGCTCTGCAGACCGAGCCCGAGGTTGTTCCAGGCCTTGGCTTCCTTGGCGCCGTCACCCAACTGCCGGTAGAGCTCGACCGCCCGTCTGCTGGCAACGATGGATTCGCCGTATCGGCCTACTCGTCCCAGGTCAGAGCTGAGTGCGCCTGTCGTCGAGGCTTCGCCCTGGAGGTTTCCCGCAGCGCGGAACGCCGCGACGGCCCGCCGCCGGACGGCGATGGCCTCCTCGGTGCGTTCCAGCTCGACCAGCGCGGAGCCGAGGTACTCCGACGCCGCGCCCTCTCTGCCGTGGTCGCCGGTCTCACGGAAGATGTCTGCGGCCTGCTCAAGGATGGCGACGGACCGCTCCATCCGGTTCAGCAGCACGAGGGCGAGGCCGATACTGAAGAGCGCCTCGCCCTCGGCCTGGCGCTCGCCGGTCTCCTGGCAGACCACGCTTGCCCGTTCGAACGCGGTGATGGCCTCCTCATGCCGCTGTGCGGCGAACAGGTTCTTGCCGAGGCCGTGCAGCACCGTGCGTTCCCGTGAGCGGTTGCCCGTCGTGTGGTAGAGGGCGGCAGCCTCTTCACAGGCCTCGGCGGCCTCCACGTACCGTTCCGCCTTCGCCAGTGCCTCGCTCCGGTTGGACAGTGCGTGGGCTGCGCCGTCGTGGTCGCCGGTCTGACGGAAGAGGGCGGCTGCCTTTCCGCACACGGTGGCGGCCTCGGCGAACCGGCCCGTCTCGACAGCGGTACCGCTGAGATTGAGCAGTGCCAGGGCCTCGGACTGAGGGTCGTCGGTCCCGCCGATGACGAAGGCGGATTGTCTGGCGACGGTGGCGGCCTCGTCGTATCGCCCCAGCTCGACCAGGATGGCAGCGAGCCCGCGGAGTACCTCGCCCTCCTCTACGGAGCGGCCGGTCTCGCGCATGAGGGCCGCAGACCGCTCGATGGCGGTGACTGCCTCGTCGTACCGGTTGAGCCTGTACAGGGCCTCACCCAGGTATTTCAGGGAATCGGCCTCGCCGCTGAGCTTGTCCTGCTGGTGATAGGAGGCGGCTGCCATCCGGAGAGGCGTGAGGGACTCCTCGAATCGGCTCACCTTGAACAGGGCGTAGCCGAGGTTGTGCAGTGTGATGCCCGGCTGGACTCCGCCGCTCTCCTCGAAGACGGCGAGAGCGCGGCGGCTGACGGTGACGTTCTCCTCGTACCGCTGGGCGGCCGCCAGCGCATTGCTCTGGTTGGTCAGTGCCAGGGCCTCCAGACGCCAGTCACCTGTCTCCCGAGCGGCGGCGGTGGCCCGCCCGGCGACGTCGGCGGCCTCGGCGGTTCTTTCCGAGCGGGCGAGGACAGTGCTGAGGTTGCTCAGCGTCATGGCTTCCCCGGCGCGGTCGCCGATCTCTCGGTAGAGGGCGGCGGCCTGCTCGTCGCTGGTGACCGCCTCCTCGAACCGCTGTATCCCACCCAGCGTGATGCCGAACTTCGCGAGCAGCTCCGCCGCGAGGCGCTGTTCGCCAGCTTTGACGAGGACAGTGGCGGCCCGCTCGACGGCTGCGATGCCCTCTTCGACCCGCCCCACCTCGGCAAGGGTTTCGCCGACCTCGGCCAGCGACGTGGCGAGGGGAGAAAGGTCGGTGCCAGGGGCGACTCCGTCCAGTCGGCGGTACAGATCCGTGGCCTGTTGCGCGGCGGCCCGGGCCTGCTCCCGGCGGCTCGCCCGGGCACGGGACATACGGTGCTGTGCTTGCGCGTGCTCGGGAAGGTCGAGGGTCGGGTGGACGATGGCCACCTGTCGGAACAGGTCGATTGCCTCCTGAGTGACCTCCAGGGCCTGTTCCTCGTCGCCCAGGTCCCACAACCGCTCGCCGAGGTTGTTCAGCGACCTCGCGAGATCGAGGCGGTGCGAGCCGAAGCCGTTCTCGGCCAGCTCCCGTTGGATGTCCACCGCCTCCTGGGCCGGAGCGAGCGCCTCTTCCTGCCGGCCCATGTGCGAGAGCAGAGTGCTGAGCTGGAGCAGCGCGAGCGTCAGGGCGGGCTGGTGAGCGGCGGGGTTCGCGGCGGCCAGTTGCCGGTACAGATCGGTTGCCTCCCGGGCAGCGGTCATGCCGTCCTTGGCACGGCCCAGGTCGAACAGCGGGCCCGCGAGGTTGTACAGCGCCGCAGCCAGGTGATGAGACTGGGCCGCGGGGTAGGCGGCTGCCAGTTGCCGGTACAGGTCGGTGGCCTCCTGGGCGGCGGCCAGCGCCTCCTCCTGACGGCCGGTGGCGTTCAGACGTAGGCCGAGGTGACCCAGCGACGCCGCGAGATCGCTCTGGTGCGCGGCGGGATCGGCGGCGACCAGCTGCCGGTCGAGGTCGGCGGCCTCCTGGGTGACGGCCAGCGCCTCCTCCTGACGGCCCTGGCCGGACAACAGGTTGCCGAGGCTGGTCAGCGAGTTCACCAGGCTGCGTCGATAGGTGACGGGGTCGGCCTTGGTCAGACGGCGGCAGATCGCCACGGACTCCTCGGCGGAGAAGAGCGCCTCCTCCGGACGGCCCACGTCGGACAGCCGGTCGCCGAGGCCGGCCAGCGAGGTCGCCAGGGCGCTGAGGCGGCCGAGGTGGGCCTGGTGGTCAGGGTGCTCCGGGTGCTCCGGGTGATCTCGATCGTCCGGGTGGCCCCGACGATCCGGTTGATCCCAACGACGCGGGTGGTCCCAACGACCCAGGTGGTCCCGGTCGGCCTCGACGAGTTGCCGGTGCAGGCGGACCGCCTCCTCGGCCGGGGCGACCGCCTCCTCCCGCCGACCTGCGTTCGCACGACGCCACGCCAGGGTGCTGTACAGCCCGGCCCGTTCCCCGAGGTCCGTCGCGGTGGACAGACGGTGGGCGATCAGGACCTCCACGACCGCGAGGATGCCGATGTCCAGGTCGAGGTGGCGGTCCTCGGGCAGGCGGGACTCGACGGCCTCCAGTACGGCCAGCAGCCCGGGGTCTGCGGGAGCGTCCTTGGGGGAGTCCGGGCCTGTCGGGTCGCCGAGGGCGGCCAGGGTGGTGAGGGCGGGGCTGCCGGCGGCGACCGCGAGACCGGGGTCGTCGCGCAGCAGAGGGAACAGGACCTTCTCCCGGACATGGGTCCAGCGGCCGGCGGCGGACGCGAGGAAGGTCACCGCGCGCGGGGCGATGACGGTCCGGAGATCCTTTTCGGCGGTCAGGGTGCGGGGGACGTCGCTCGCCCAGGGGTCGGGTTCGTACGAGGTGATGTCGTGGCCGGGGGTGAGCAGGCCGAGGAAGTCCTCCGCGAGCCGGTCGGGGTAGAGGGGTTCCAGGACGAGGGACCGGTCGGCGGGCGGATAGCAGAACCGGTGGTCCTTCAGGAGATACCCGGAGTGTTCGGGCAGGTCCAGGGTCTGCAGGGCCCGGGCCCCGGTGAGGTGGCTGACCGCTCCGGTGAGGACGGCGGTGAACACGGTCTGGGCCATGACGTCGGGGTCGGTCCGGTAGGTCTGCCCCTGCTTCCCGGCGTCGTAGAGCCGCTGCCAGGCCAGGCGTTCGCGGTCCAGCAGGTATGCCGACAGCTCGTGCGGCTCGGTGAGCGACAGCTTCTTGCCGTGGGCATGGGCGTCGACGGCGACCAAGGCTGCCATGTGCAGGTTCAGCGTCAGACCGAAGTCCCGGTGGTCGAGTGAACCCGGCGGCTCGATGTCCGGGGTGTCCGACAGTCCGTACAGGTCGGCGGCGCCGTAACGGTCCCGGGCGGCGTCGAACATCCGCGCGCGGTCCGCGGCCAGCGACGGAAGCAGCAGGTCGTCGGCGTCGGCCAGGCGTTCGGCGAGCTCACCGCGCAGGGCGGCGAACCAGCGGACGGTACGGCCCACCAGCAGGACCCGCGTTTGCCGCTCCTGGTTGAGCACGGGATCGGACAGCAGACGTGCCAGTTCGCTGTGCGCCCACCGGTCGGCGTAGTCGACGACGAGGAGCACTCCGGCCTCGGCGCCGTCCTGCGCCGAGGCGCCGTCCGACGGTGGCGCGCCGACGCCGACTACACCGCGGAATCCCGCCTGCAGGATCTGCCATCGCTCGGCCGCCGGCAGTTCCGGGCTCCGGGACTGTTCGGCGAACTCCGTGGCGAGCCGGGTCTTGCCCTGCCCGCCGGGAGCGTGCAGCAGCAGGATCGACAGTCGCGCGTCTCGGGCGTCCCGCCACTGCCGCAGCCGCTCCAGCTCGGCTTCCCGGCCGACGAAGGGCACGACGTGGCTGCGCGCGTCCAGCAGGCGGCTGGGCTGCGTCATCAGCCATGCGGACTCGGGAGCGGACGGGGCGGGTAGTTCCTCGATCGCGGGCAGGCGTGTGCCATAGACGTTGGTGACGGTCGCCGTGCCGCCGTGCCCCACGACGATCGCGCTGCCCTCGCCGCTGCGCAGGTAGTTGACGCTCGGGCCCGGGCCCTCCGCCGCGCCGTCCGCCTCGTGCTGCCCGGAGGAGTTCTCGGTCACGGCTGGTCACCCGAGGTTCCGGAGCCCGGGGAGGGCGGACCTCCAGGTCCGTTGTTGACCGTCGCGCTGCCCCCATGCCCCACGACGACTGCGCTGCCGTCCCCACTGCGCAGGTTGCCGACGGAAGGCCCGAACCCCGGCGCGGTCTCCTGCGGATCCGGCTCCAGGTCCAGCTGCCGTACGTCGACGCCCGGGAGCCAGATCCAGGCCTCCCCCCGGTGCTCCTTCTCCTCGACACTCACCTGCCGGAACTCGTCCGCCGGAATGCTGGTGTACGTCTCCCGTACGACATCGAAGACGGTCGCCGACACCGCGAGGGCCAGGCAGGCGTACGGCGCCCGGTCCAAGGCAGTGCGCAGCGCCGCGCAGTCGCGGATGCGGCTGATCTCGACCGCGGCCCGTCCGACGAAGCCGTTGGCGCCCAGCGCCACCGGGCCGAAGTGAACGGCCGCTCTCAGCCGGAGCCACGGCTGCCGCTCCCGGCCGAAGTTGAAGGTGCGCAAACCGGCGTCCAGGGCGCGCGTGAACTTGTCGACCAGGGCCGGCTCGGAGGCGTCCGCGGGCAGGACGGCGAACAGAGAGTCCCCGCCCTCCTGCGTCACCCACTTTTCGCGGTCCAGCTCGGCCGTGGCAGCCGCCTCGTCCAGCAACCGCACGATCGCTTCCTGGAACTGACGTTGCGTTTTCGCGTCGACGCCGCCGTATCCCTTCGCGTCGACCGCCAGCAGCGGCCTGCGCCCGAACGCCCGTACGTCGCCCGGCCCGTCCACACCGTTCCCTGTCATGACACCTCTCGGTACACGTACTTCAGGGGGAGCACGCGGCGTGACTCAAATCCCCTGCAAATCAACGGAGTTACTACACATCAGACCGGCACCCGCTCCCCCGGATCACGGGTGCCGGCGATCAAGTCGTACACCTGCGCCTCGGTGTGAACCCTGTGGAAATACGGGATGCCGAGATCTGCGAGCACTGACGAGGTCCCCGGAACCCGCAGAAGGGACTGGTTCGACGGAGACGATCACCTCTTACTGGAGGCAGCACACCCTCGCCGACCGGAGGAGACGTCCATGGCACCGACCGCTCAGGCAGCCGACAGCCGCCCCGCGCAGTACATGTTCACCGCGCTGCAGACGACCCACCAGCACGCGGACGCGAAGGCCGGCATCCTGGCGGCGGTGCAGGCCGGGCTGGTCGGCACCGCGGGGGCATGGAGTCGTGGGGGCGTGCTCGTCTGTGAACGGGGAGGCGCGGCCGGGGTGTTCGCGGGGACGCTGCTGGCCCTGTTCCTCTGTGGACTGATCGGTGGCGCGGTGAGTCTGGCAGCGGTGTTGAGCCCGCGGTTGCTGCGGGATCGGGCCGCCAACCGGTACTGCTTCGTCCACCTGGAGTCGGGCCCCGACATCCTGCCCGCCGAGGACGTGCCCGCGGACGAGGCCGCGGATCGCAGGGAGTTGTCGCACACCGTGCGGTTCCTCGCCCACGTCGCCGTTCTCAAGTACCGCTGGCTGACCGGAGCGGTGGTGTGCACGGCCGTCATGGGCGTCAGCGCGGGGCTGAGCGTGGTCCTGCAGTCGATACCGGGCTGACGCCGGTCGGGCCACGGTCATTCGTCCGCCAGGCCCGCGAGCCTCCTCAGCCCGGTCAGGTCCCTGATGACGGTGGCACGGTAGCGGGCCTCAACAGCTCCTCATCTCGTAGTTCGCGCAGTACCTTGTGGACCGTCGTCTCCGCGGCGCCGATCAGCGTGGCAAGCTCCGGCTGCGTCAGCCGGATGTCGATCACCACCTCGTCGCCTCGGGGCGTTCCGTAGGACGCGGCGAGTTCTCCCAGCACACGGGCCAGACGCACTTTCGCCGGATACCCCCGGAAGTCCAGCCGCCTGCGGTTGGCCCAGCGCAAGCGGTCGGCGACGACCATCGTCAAGGACATGGAGACCTCGGGGCGGCGCATCAGCAGTGCTCGCAGGGCGCCGTCATGCACCACTCGCGCGGTCAGTGGACCGCAGGCAGTGACCGTCGCCGAGCGCGGGGCGCACCCGTCGATGGCAGCCATCTCGCCTACCGTGTCACCGCCGGCCCGGACCGCGAGGAGCGAAGTCTCACCGTTCTCCACAACCGCCGTGACCTTCGTGAGACCGGACAGCAGCAGGAGCACGTGCCTGTCGTTCATCCCCTGCCGCAGCAGCACGGCATCCGTGTCGAACCGGACCTCGGTCCCCAGGTCGAGCAGTTCCCGCCGTGCTGAGGAAGACAGCCTCCCCAGGAGACTGCGCGCCGGCCAATCCTCGGTTCCCTTGGATACCGTCATGTGCGTCCACCGTCCCCTCCGCGTGCAGACATGGTCACCAAGGAGTGGCCCTCCGAAACAACCAAGGGGCCCTTGACCGCGCCCCTGCAACCACGGCTCCGAGACGCCGTACGCGGCATCGGCGTACACATCTGCCGAGGGCATTCATCCGCTCCGTGCACCGCAACCGACCAGGTCCACGATGACGTGCCCTGCCCTGCGGTCCGCGCGGAGCACTGCGCGGGCCGCCCCGAGGATCTCCTCGTCCAGTTCCAGCTCGGCGGCCAGGACCCGGAGCAGCCGGGTCCGCCACACATCGGGGTCCGTTTCGTACGCGTGCAGCACTCGTGCGCCGTATCCGCCCTGCACGCCGTCGCAGCCATCGGACAGCCGTCGGCGGATCGCGTCCCTCAGCACGGCGTGCAGGTCGTGGACGACTCCTCGTGAGGTGTCGGTGAGTTCGGCTGCCGCCCCCGTGGCCAACGCGGTGGCCACCAGATCCACTTCGGTCACGCGGACCCCCTTCGGTTGTGCGGGTTGTGCGATGTCGTGTCCGTAACCATGGCTGGGGGTGCTGCAATTCTGATGAAATTTCGATGACGTGGGGAAGCGGAGGCTTCGGGGTGGACGACGGATCTCCTCAGTTACTGCGGTTCGAAGTGCTCGGACCGTTACGGGCATGGCGGGGCGCGACGCCGCTGGAGTTGGGGCCGGTCAAGCGGCAGGCCGTGCTGGCCGCTCTGCTGCTGCGGCAAGGAGCCGTGGTGAGTCATGAGCGGTTGCTCGACGCGGTGTGGGGCGAGGAGCCTCCCCCAGGCGGCCACAAGGTGCTGCCCACTCACGTCAACTCTCTGCGCAGAGTGCTTGATCCGGAAGGCACCCCGCCCGCGGAGTCGGTGATCCGCAGCGGCAAGGGCTGGTACCGCTTCGTCGTCGAGGAGGTCCGACTCGATACGGCGGATCTGGACGAACGGGGAGCCGAGGCGTTGCGTACCGTCGCGTCGGGCGACCTGGCCACCGCAGCGGACCAACTCTCCGCAGCCATCGGGCTGTTCCGGGGCGAACCCCTGGCCGGGCTGCCGGGACCCTTCGCGCGGAACGAGCGACAGCGGTTGGAGGAACACCGGCGGACGTTCCGGCTGGAGCGGCTCAAGTGCCTGGTCGCGCTGGGGCGGTTCGGCGATGCCCTCGACGATCTGAGCGGACTGTCGGCGTCTTCGGCAGCTGACCTCTACGACGAGTCGCTGACGGCCTTGCGCATGCGGGCCCTGTACGGCCGCGGACGTCAGGCGGAAGCGCTCGCAACCTACGATGACCTACGGAAACGACTGCGGGACGAGCTCGGAACCGATCCCGGTGAGGAACTTCGCCGGGTGCACGAAGCGGTACTGCACCAAGACGACGCCTTCCTCCTGCGTCCGTCCCCGTCGGTGCTCTCCACACCGCGCGAGAGCGCCGTACCCGCCGAACTCCCGCACGACACCGCGGGTTTCGCCGGTCGTACCGGTGAACTCGCCAGGCTTCACGCCCTGCTTTCGCCCGCGCGCGAGGGGGAAGCGGCGAACACCGTGGTCATCTCCGCCATCGGCGGCGCCGCCGGCATCGGCAAGACCGCACTGGCCGTGCACTGGGCACACCAGGTCCGCGACCGCTTCCCGGACGGCCAGCTCTACGTCAACCTGCACGGCTTCGACCACGACCGGCAACCCCTCGAACCCGGCGAAGCCCTCGAACTGCTGCTGCGCAGCCTGGGTCTCGCAGCGTCGGAGATCCCCCCGCACCACGAGGCACAGGGCCGCGTGTTCCGGACCCTGCTGACCGACCGGCGCATGCTCGTCCTACTGGACAACGCGGCCTCGGCCGAGCAGGTACGTCCGCTGCTGCCGTCCGGCCCGACCTGCCGCGTCCTCGTCACCAGCCGCAACCGCCTCGGCGACCTCGTCGCCCACGACGGCGCCCACGCCCTGCCCCTGGACCTCCTCCAGCCGCACGAGGCCCGCGCACTGCTGAGCCGGGCCCTCGGCACGGACCGGGTAGCCGCCGACGACAAGGCCGTAGACGAGCTGATCCTGCTGTGCGGCAGTCTTCCGCTGGCGCTGCGCGTGGCCGCCGCCAGGCTCGCCGGCGACCCGGCCCTGCGGACGGCCGACCTCGTCGCCGAGATGACCGAGGGCAATAAGCTGGAGGCACTGGCGCCGGACGGTGACGCCAACTCCCCTTTACGTACGGCCTTTTCGGTGTCGTACCGGGTCCTGGCTCCCGGTGCACGCCGGCTGTTCCGCCTGCTCGGCCTGTTCCCGGGAGCGGAGTTCACCGCCGAAGCCTCGTCGGCCCTCCTGGACGCGCCGCTGCCGCAGGCCCGACGTCTGCTCGGTGCGCTGGCAGCGGCCCACCTGATCGAACCGGTGACTGCGGGCCGCTACCGCTTCCACGATCTACTGCGCGAGTACGCCCAGGAGCAGGCGCAGGCGGAGGAGACGGCGGCGGATCGCGACGCCGCGCTGCAACGGCTCCTGGTCTGGTACCTCAACGCCGCCCGAGCCACCGCGGGGGCCGGACTCTTTCCGGAACTGCCCAGCAGCCTCCACTCCGGCAGGCACCCAGGTATGCCGTCGGCCGTCGCACCCGGACCATGGCTGGATGCGGAACGGGAGAATTTGCTCGCCGTCATCAACCATGCCGCCCACCACGGCCCCCGCCCCGTCGCCTGGCATCTGACCTCGGCACTGTTCAACCACTTCTGGATCCATCTGCCACGGAAGACCTGGCAGACCACCGCGCAGACGGCACTGGACGCGGCCGAGACCGAAGGGGACCTGTTCGGCCAGTCAGCGATGCACTCCACCCTTGCGACGGCGCGGTGGGACCGGGGGCATGTACGACGAGCGATGGAACACGCCACACGCGCACTGGACATCAGCCGGGAGCTCGGCTGGGCGACGGGCAAGGCGATGGGTCTCGGCCTCAGAGGCTTCGCGCGTTGGAGCATGGCGCGCCTCGACAGTGCGCACGACGATTTCACCGTCGGCCTGCGCATCTTCCGTGAGACCGGGAATCGTTACTTCGAAGGATTCGGGATGGTCGGCCTCGGTATGGCCTGCCGGGATCTGGGCCGGCTGCACGAGGCCGCAGGCCACCTCGAACGTGCCGTCGGCCTTGAGGCAGAGGTCAGCTGGTGGGACGCCGGTTCGGCCCTGCAGATCCTGGGTGGGGTGTACTGGGAACTCGGCCGTCTCACTGAGGGACTCGACCTCCTCGGCCCGGAGGTGGCCTCCGACAAGCGGGCCGGTTACCGCGACGGCCAAGCGATGATGCTCGATGCCATCGCGAAGATCAACATCGAACTCGGCCGCCACAACGAAGGACTGGAGCAGGCCGAGCGAGCCTTCGCCCTTGTCGAGGACTGGAAACGACACTGGATTCAGTCCGGCATCCTCACCACGGTCGCCGCCGCCCGCCGACGCCTGGTCCAGCTGGACGGGGCTCTTCAGGCCGGCGAGCAGGCTCTCGCCCTGGCCCGCGAGGCGCGATTCGGACGGGCCGAGGCGGACAGCCTCATGTCCCTCTGCCTCACCTACACGGAAGCGGGCCGGTACGACGAGGCCCGTACCCACGCCGAACAGGCTCTGGCCCTGGCCCGCGACCACTCGTTCCGCGTGGTGGAGGGCCAGGCCCTGACAGCACTGTGCGAGACCGCGGAGGCCGAGGAAACACCCGGCGCAGCGGTCGAACTCGGCCAGGAGGCCCTCTCCATACACCGCGAGACCGGCCACCGACTCGGCGAGGCCCGCACCCTCATGGCACTCGCCCACCGGAAGACCGACGACGCTGCCGCTGAACTGATGAGGCAGCAGGCACGGGACATCTTCTCGGACATCGGTGTGCCCGCGAAGGAGTACGAGGACCTCGACCGGTGACTTTCCACAGCCGGCCCGTCGCAATCGCCTGTTTGCGCACGCAACAGTGGTCGCACACGCTCTGCCGAGCTCTACGCCCGCCGCATCCGCCGAGGGCGTGGAGACGCCGCCGAGCCGCCTGAGCCGAAGCCGTGCCCAATCCGTGCCCGTAAGAGCGGGCAACCACGGTCAACAGGGTTGCGATCCGAGCTTCGCGACTACGACGCAGGGAAGGCGCCTACGCAGGTCAGAACCGTAGCGCCCGCCCAAGCGCCATCGCTTCCCAAGCTGAGAGTGCGAGTTCGATTCTCGTCACCCGCTCCACGATGAAACCCCGGGCCAGCGGCCTGGGGTTTGTTTGTTGTCTAGGCCAATTTATGGGTGGCGTGCCCGACATCACGGGCCTTCGCGCCCGGACTGCTGCTGATCGGCCTGGGCCTCGGCCTGAGTCTGACCCCATCGGTCAACGTGGTGCAGTCGAGCTTCCCTGACGAGCAGCAGGGCGAGATCTCCGGGCTGTCACGCAGCGTCTCCAACCTTGGTTCCTCACTGGGCACCGCGGTCGCCGGCACCATCCTCGTCGCCGGCCTCACCGCCCATGCCTACGGAGCCGCGATGATCACACTGGCGGTCCTCGGGCTCGTCGGCCTCGCCGCCGCGCTGTTCCTCCCCCGGGGCCTGGTTTCGAGCACCACTCCTTCTCTGTCGCACGAACCCACGTGAGTTGTCCTGGCCGTCCGATCCGTGCCCGCATGCGATGTGCGGCGAGGGAGGCGAAAATGGGACTGGCTGGAACAACCGCAACCTGGTGGATGCACAACGGTGCCATCGCCGGTTTCCACCTCATGCGCCGCGAACTGTCCCTGCTCGTCGGCCGCGACCACGGTGTGGAGTTCCCGCTCCAGATGACGATCGCCGTGACCGACGGCCAACGCCTATGGGCCTTCCGTCATTCGAGCCAGGGCGCTTCCCGGTCGTTGTTCTACAGCACCCGCGTGGACGCACTGAGAGAGCTGCACCCCGACATGGCGTTCCTGCAGGGAGTGTCCGACGAGACCCGCCTCATCGTGTCCGAGCCCCTCGGTGATCTGCCGGGTGCCTGGAACGAGGTGCCCGAGAGCAGCTACGGCGTCGTACAAGCCGGAGCCGACGAGTTGCATCCCTTCGTCCCAGAACCGGCGTGACGGAACCCTTCGCGGGCCGAATGCCCGCCCGCCGGGTCCGACGTGCCCGTGCGGGGCGTCACAAGGGCCGCAGGACCAGACAGGAGGGTCTGTGATGACCCAGAATGCGACCACGGCGATGCGCGCGGCACCCCACACCACGCCCGAGGAACGCATGGCTCTCGGCAAGGAGGCGCGGCGCCGCTCACCACGCTCGGGCCACGCCCAGTACCGGCCGCCTCCCGACCGGCGGGACCCGCTGGCGATCCTGGAGGCGCAGTCCGCGGCACGGGTGCCCGAACTCGTCCCGATCCGCTACGGCCGGATGATGGAGGCCCCGTTCCGCTTCTACCGGGGCGCCGCCGCGATCATGGCGTGCGACCCGGCCGACAGCCCGACCTCGGGGCTCAAGGCCCAACTGTGCGGGGCCGCACACATGGTGAACTTCCGTCTGCTCGCCTCGCCGGAACGACAGTTGGTGTTCGACATCAACGACTTCGACGAGACACTGCCGGGCCCCTGGGAGTGGGACGTCAAGCGGCTCGCGGCGAGTCTTGTCATCGCGGGCCGGGCGAACGGTTTCGACGACGCGGAGCGCGCCCGCATCGTGAGCTCCACGGTCCGTTCGTACCGCGAGGCGATGATCCGCTTCGCGGGCATGAGCAACCTCGACGTCTGGTACGCGAAGATCGGTGCGGACCGCCTCGAGTCCCTGGCCGCAGGCCGACTCCACGGAACGAAGAGTGGTCGGAAGAGGCTGGCCCATGCCTGGCGAAGGCCCGCACCCGCGACGGTCTGCAGGCTTTCGACAAGCTCACGGAGACGGTCGACGGCCGACCCAGGATCGCGGCGGATCCCCCGCCGCTCATCCCGGCCGGCGACCTGCTGCCGGACGTCGAGCGCAGCGCCCTGGAGCGCCGGTTCCGCGGCCTGCTCGAGCGGTACGGCCGCACTCCGGCTTCCGACCGGCGTACGCTCCTGACGGACCACCGACTGGCGGACGTCGCCCGCAAGGTGGTCGGCGTCGGCAGCGTAGGCACCCGATGCTGGATCTTCCTGCTGCTCGGCCGGGACGGCCAGGACCCGCTCTTCCTCCAGGCCAAGGAGGCCGCCGACACCTCCGTACTCGCCGCACACGTCGGTGCCAGCCGCTACCCCAACCAGGGCGAGCGGGTCGTCTCGGGCCAGCGGCTGATGCGGCCACGAGCGACATCTTCCTCGGCTGGGAACGGGTGGACGGAATCGACGGCAGGCAACGCGACTTCTACGTCCGCCAGTTGCGCGACTGGAAGGGCATCGCCATGCCGGAGAGGATGCAGCCGAAGGACATGCAGACGTTCGGCGAACTGTGCGGGGTCACGCAGGCTCGTGCGCACGCGCGGTCCGGCGACCGCATCGCGATCGCCGCATACCTGGGCAGCGGCGACTCGTCCGCGCACTCGCCACCTTCGCGGAGGCATACGCCGACCAGAACGAGCGTGACCACCAGGCCCTGGTCGACGCGGTGCGCGCGGGCCGGCTACCCGCACAGGAGCTGCCGGCAGCTCCTGTCACCCACGCCACCCCGTCCCGTGCCGCGCGCGGTGGCGGAGAGGCTGGGATGCTGGAGGAGGGACCGCCGCCCGTGACGTGACCGTGACGGACAGGGGTAGTGAGCGCCGTGGCCGAGACCTACGAGAACGCCCAAGGAACGACCGTTCCGATCGTGCCGTGGGCAGATCCCCAGGGAGACCCCTTCCTGCGCACCCGGTTCGCCCTCCCCACGCGGCCCGCCACGTTCCTGCAGCGGCAGCGGCTCGTCCAGCACCTCGACCAGGCTCTCGGGACGCCGTTGGCCCTGGTCAACGGCCCGGCCGGGGCCGGCAAAACCCTGCTGGCCGCCGACTGGGCCGCCGGACTGCGGCAGCCTGTCGCCTGGCTCACGGTCGAAGCGGAGGACCGGCGTCCCGGGGTGTTCTGGGCGTACGTCCTTCAGGCACTGCGCGCCGGCGGTGCGTCGGCATCCGACGCGGTCGGGGTCCCCGCGGACGCGTCCGGGGTGGACCGCAAGCTGCTGGCAGCGCTCGCCGCCGAGCTGAACGATCGCGACCGGCCCGTGGTCCTCGTGCTCGACGAGTACGACCGCGTGACGGATCCGGAGGTCACGGAGCAGCTGGAGTTCGTCCTGCACCACGCCGGGCGTGGCCTGCACCTCGTCCTCGTCACCCGCACCGAACCGCTGCTGCCGCTGCACCGTTACCGGGCGGCCGGCGAGCTGACGGAGATCCGCGCCGCCGAACTGGCGTTCACCCCCGAGGAGGCCGTCACACTGCTGGAGCTGCATGGTCTGAGCCTTCCGGTTCCTGCCGCGGGCGCCCTGGTGGACCGCACCCGGGGCTGGGCCGCCGGTTTGCGCCTGTCCGCCCTGGCCGCTCTGGAGAGCGCCGACCCGGAGCTCTACCTGAAGGAGTTCGAGGCGGACCGCAGTACGGTCGCGGACTTCCTGCTGGCCGAGGTCCTCAGGGAACAGCCGGAGGAGACACAGGGCCTCCTGCTGCGTGTCAGCGTCCTGGAGCGTTTCTGTCCTGATCTGGCCAACGCGCTGACCCTCCGGACCGATGCCGAGCCCATTCTCGCCGGGCTGCACCGCGACAACGCGTTCGTCGAGCATCTCGGGCACTCCTCGTACCAGCTCCACCCGCTGTTCCGGGAGATACTCCGGGCCCATCTGCGCGTGCGTCTGCCCGGCCTGGAGCCCGAACTCCACCGGCGGGCCGCGCGGTGGCTGCGTCGTTACGGATTCCTGCCGGAGACACTCGCCCACGGCGCCGCCGCGGGCGACTGGGATTTCGCCGCCGGTGCCCTCGTCGACGACCTGGCGATCGGGCAGCTCTTCACCGGCCTGCGCTCGGACGACCTGACCCAGTTGTTCTCCCATATGGGGTCCGACGCCCGAAGCCCCGCGACGGACGTCGTACGCGCCGCCCGTGACCTGTCCCGGCACGACCTCGATCATGGTCTGGCACGTCTGCGCCTCGCCCAGGAGCGTCTGGCCGAGGACGCGCCCAACCTGGCAGCCGCCCAATTGAGCTGTGCTCTGCTGGAGGCACTGGCCGCCCGGCTGACCGGATGTCCCCCACAGGCCGAAAGGGCCGCCGAAGCGGCCGATGAGCTGCGGCAGGAGGTCCCGGCGCACCTTCTGGACAAGCATCCTGAACTGACCGCTCTCCTGCTGACCCATCTGGGCTCGGCCCGCCTGTGGGCCGGGCGTTTCGAGGACGCGCGCAGTGCCCTGACCGCGGCGGCCGCCGCTCCCGGCGGAGCCTCCACCGTGCTGCCCCGAGAGGACTCCATGGAGCACCTGGCCCTGCTCGACTATCTGAACGGCTGGCCGGGCCGAGCGGAGCGCAAGGCCCTGGCGGCGAGGTCCGAGATGGAGCGGGTCGGCCTTCCCCAGCCGTCCGGCTCCGGCCTCGGGCAGATGGTCCTCGCCGCCGTGGCCGTCGACCGCCATGAGCTGGGCCGGGCCCAAGCCCTCCTCGACGAGGCGGCCCAGCTGCCGCCAGGGACACATGACCCGGTGTCGGCGGCGGGACGGGCCCTGGCCACAGCTCGCCTGCTGTTGGTCAGCGGCAACGCACGAGCCGCCGTGAAGGCGGCTGACCCGGACGTCTCCGCCGCCGTGGCCTCACCCTGGGCGACAAGCCATGAAGCCCTCGTCGCCTCCGCCGCCCACTTGGCCGAAGGGCGGCCGGAGAGAGCGGCCGAGGTGCTCCAGGGTGTGTCCGCCGACCAGCCGGCGTGTGCCGTGGAGGCCGCGGCGATCCAGCTCGCCGCGGGCCGTACCGGGGCGGCCATCGACCTGCTCGACAACATCCACGCCGGGGTCCGCGCCGGGCCGGCGGTGACCGTGCGGGCAGCGCTGGTGAGGGCTCAGGCCGCGGAGGAGGCGGGAGACACCGCCACGGCCCGCAGGCTTGTGGCACATGCGCTCCTCGACGCTCGGCGGGAGCGGCTGCGGCGTCCGTTCCTCGATGCGGGAGCGTGGCTCCGGCCTCTCCTGGCCACGGCTCCGCTCCACGAGCTGGCAGCGGGCTGGCTCACGCCCGGCACGCCGCGACACGGTGAGCGACCCCGGCCGGAGGCGCTGCCCCCGCCGCTCGTCGCGGTGGAGCTGAGCGGACGTGAGCGCGACGTCCTGGAGCGGCTGGCCCGGATGATGTCGACGGAGGAGGTCGCCGCCGACCTCTACGTGTCGGTGAACACGGTGAAGACCCACCTCAAGAGCGTCTACCGGAAGCTGGCGGTGAACCGGCGAGGCGACGCGGTGCGCCGCGCGCGCGACCTCCGGCTGCTGTGAACGCGCGTCGGTGAGAGCAGGGGGTTACTCAGGCGCCTGCGCTCCGGCTCGCCCAAGAACACACGTCACAGGCGCCGGTGGCGGCGCCAGTACCAGAGTGCGCCGACCGCGGCGGACGCCGTGGCCAGTGTGATGCCGAGGACCGGCCAGCGGCTCCCGGCGATGCGCAGGCCGGTCAGGAAGATCACGGCGGCCAGGACGAGCGGCACGAGGAGGGAGAGGAGCGCGCGGAGTGCGGCCGCAATCACTGCCGGTTCGAGGCGGGAAGTCCGGTGGCGCGGGGCGGGTGTGGTGTCGGCGAAGTAGTAGGCGACGACACGGTCTGCCAGGCGGGCGTCACCGCGCTGGTACATCACCGCCATGTACGGAAGCCAGACGAGGGGCGCGACCACCCCGACCAGAAAGACCACACCGAGGAGCAGCCACCGCCAGGTCTGGACGGCGACCCGGCGTACGCGTCGGCTGCTCCCGTCGCCTGGCGTGAGCAGGCCGAGGAGGTGGGCCATGCGCAGGGTGACGTCCCACAGAGCCACCCATCGCTTCCGGCGTGCGGGTTCACCGGCGGCGCGTCCCCTACGGGCGAGCGCGCGCTGCGCCTGCCCGGTGTCTTCGTACACGCCTTGGAGGACGAGGAGTTCGCCAGCCGGCCCGGGCGCTCGCCGTGGGGTCGCGGCCGTCCAGTGCGGCCAGCTCCAGAACCGTACGTGCCTGGCGGAGGAGCGCCGCGCAGAACGCGACGGGAACGAGGACGAGGAACGGGCCGCCCACGAAAGATCCCTCCGATACGACGGTCCGACGGCCGCGATCGATCACCCGGACCCGGAGCTCCGCCTCGGTGGCGGTGGGGTGGTTCCGCCGAAGCGAGGCGACTGCTTCGGGCACGGCCGGAGCGATGCGGCGGACGGCGAAGTCGGCGAGGAGTTCGGGGAGGTGCCCCGGATCGGTGCCGACCGACGCCAGCAGCGATCGTTCAGGGGAGGGCTCCTTGCGGGAACCCGCAGTTTCCGGATCCTCCCGGTGCGGCACAGATCGTATCTACCATGAATCATCGCAATCGGGACAGGTGATCGGTTCTCTCTCCTTTTGTGCCGCCCTTCCCCCGTGACGGGTGAGGCACGGGCCACGTGCTTCGGATGCGATGGGAGGAGCGGCGAGGCGTGCGCCGACGCGCTGAGTCGGGAGGGAGTCACCGGTGTCCAGAACCAGGACCGGCCCGGCCACGGCCCGCGGGGAGCGTCGTGCCGAGCGCCGCACCCACGCGGACTACACGGGCGGTGTCTACGGATCCATGCTCGCGGCCTCCGTGGTGATCGGCGCCGGCTCCCTGGGCTCCTTCCCACGCACCGAGCTGGTGCTGCTGCTGTTGCTCACCGGCCTGGTGTTCTGGATCGCGCACGTGCACGCCCAGCTGTTCGGGGCCCGTCTGGCCCGACAGGCTCCGGACCGCCGAGTCGTACTGAACGTCTGCCGTGACGAGTGGCCGATCGTCAAGGCCGCCGTCCCGCCGGCCGTCGCGGTGGCCGTCAGCCCGCTCCTGGGGCTCGACGTGCGAGGTGCCGTCTGGCTGGCTCTCTCCGTCGCCGTTGGCGGACAGGTGGGCTGGTCCGTGGCCGCGGCACGCCGCGGCGGTGCTTCGCGGCGGCTTATGGCCACCACTGCATCGGTCAACCTGCTGCTAGGCCTGCTGATCATCTCCTTCAAGATCGTTCTGACGCATTGAGTAAGGGGCTCATCCGTGCCGTTCGTCGCCGGCGGACGGTCACCTGTACCGGGTGAGGCCCGAAGGAGCACGGAGGCGCACGATCGCAGGGAAGAGCGCCGTCCGCCTGTCCCAGGCGGTCCATGGGAGGACAGCTCGTGCGCTACGAGATCCGAGTCGAGGGACACCTGTCGGAAACGCTGGCCAAAGCGTTCCCGGAGCTGGGCCACGTGGTGATGTCCGGACAGACCGTCCTGTTCGGTCCTGTCGTGGACGAAGGGCACCTGTATGGGCTGCTGACACGCTGCCAGTCACTGGGACTGCGTGTCGTGGAGATGAGGCAGCTGCCGGAGTGAGAGGACCGGGCGGCGTGGTGCCGGGTCGAAGAGCCGGCGGATCACCCGTGGTGGGTGAGCCCGGCACCCGGTGACCGGCGTGACCCTGGAGCGGTCCGGCACACCGTTCCTTCGGACACCGCCCCGTCGGCGACCCGGGAGCGACCCGCTCGATCACGCGAGGAGGAGCCATGACCATGTCGCGTGATCCGGCAGCGCCTTCCGGACCGGAACCACCTGCCGCCGGGGCGGCCCCCCGCCCGGTGAGTGATCCCGCGGATGTGCTGGCGCAAGTGGGCCGGTCGTGGACCTGGATCCTGGGCTCGGCGGTCGCGATGGTGGTGCCGGGCGTCCTGGCGCTGGTCTGGCCGGACGAAACCCTGCATGTCCTGGCAGTCCTCATCGGGCTGTACCTGCTGGCGACCGGGGTGTTCCGGTTCGTGGCCGTCTTCGGCCGGGAGGAGCACGGTGAACGGCTTCCGGGGCTGCTCCTGGCCGTGCTGTACGTCCTGGCCGGGGTTCTGTGCCTGCGGAATCCGCTGCAGACCATCGCCGCCCTCTCGCTGATCGTCGGCGTCGTCTGGCTCGTTTCCGGCATCCTCACCCTCTACACGGCCATCGCCGCCAAGGACCTGCCGCACCGCGGAGTCGTCCTGGGCGCCGCGGTGCTCGGCATCGTCGCGGGAATCGTGGTGCTCGCCCTGCCGGCGGAGTCGGCCCGCGCCCTGACCCGGCTGCTCGGCCTGTGGCTCGTCCTGCTCGGTCTGGCCGAGGCGGCGGTCGCCCTCGCGTGGCGGGCCGCGCTGCGAAGGACGCGCACCACGGGGCCGCAGGCCACCGGCGGCGCGACAGTCTGACACCGTACCCGCCACTCCGGCGGGCGCACCCGAACCGTGCAGTCGCCTCCGTCCCCGGCCGACCCGAGTGGCGACCGGCGCGGCCTGCCGGGGCGGCGCCCCCATGGAAAAGAGCATGCATGAACCCGGTCGACGTCGTGCGGTTCATGGTCCGACGGGTCTGTCCGGACTCGGTCCCGCCCACGGCGCTACCCACCGACGCGGCCGCGGCGATCTACGACACCTTCGTCCCGTTCCTGCGCGACAGCACGCGCACCCTGCTCGTCGTCACGTTGTCCGGCCACCTGAAATGGACAACCACTGGTGTCATCGCGGCGGGAGCCCTGGCGGCGGTCCTCGCGGACGTCTCGGGCCCGGCGGCCGGGCATGAGGACCGGGCGGCGGCCCCGTGAGCCATGGCCAGGAAACCCAGCCCCGCCCCCGCGTCCCTCAGACCCAGGGTGGTGGAGCGGGTCCTGGCGGGCCTGCGGTCCGGTCCGCTGGCCCGGCTGCTTCCCCGCCTGTCGGCGCTCAACATCGTGGAGGGCTCCGTGAGGCTGGCCGCGCAAGCCTTCCTCACCGCGCTCCCGCTGCTGATGACCGTCGCGGCGTTCGCCCCCGAAGGGGTGCAGGACCTGCTGGCCGACTCCGTCCGTGCCGTTCTGGGGGTGCGGGGCGACACGCTCGACGAGGTACGCCGTACCTTCTCGGCCACCGGCACACCACGAGACGCCGCCGGAACTGTGGGCGTGGTGGTGACCCTCGTGTCCGCCACGGCGTTCAGCCGGGCGCTTCAGGCGGTCTGCGAGCGGTGCTGGCACCTGCCCCGCACACCGGTGCGGGGCGCGGTCTGGCGCTGGCTGCTCTGGCTGCTCGTCTGGCTGGGTGTCCTCCTGGTCCAGGCGCCGCTGCGCAGCGGACTGGGAGTCGGCGCGGTGACCGGACGGGTGCTGTCACTCCTGTCGTCGACGCTGCTGTGGTGGTGGACCCAGCATCTGCTGCTGGGCGGCAGGATCGGCTGGCGGAACCTGCTCCCGGGAGCGCTGCCGGCGGGCACGGGCACGGTCGTACTGAGCTGGGCCGCCGGTCTTTTCGTGCCCACGGCCATGCAGCGCAGCCTTCAGGAGTTCGGACCGCTGGGGCCCGTCTTCACTTTCCTGTCCTGGTTGATCGCCGTGTTGCTGGTGGCGGTCTCGGGCCTCGCCCTCGGCGAGTACGTCGCCTCCTCCGACTGGTACCGGTCAGCCGCCTCCCCCCGCCGTACGCGGGCCGAACCCTGATCCTGCCGCCGGAGCGCGTCCATCGAGTGGCGGGCCGCCCGCAGGATCACCCGCGTCGGGTGAGGCCATCCGACCCCGGCCGCGCCCACGCTGAGACTGCACGCAACGGCGGCCGGGCGAGCGCCCGGGACGGAGGAGAAACATGAGTACGCAGACGTACCTCGCGTACGACTATCCCCTGCTGAGCGTCTTCTGGAGCATTCTCCTGTTCTTCCTGTGGATCATGTGGTTCGCCCTGCTCTTCCGCGTCATCGTCGACATCTTCCGTGACGACGACATGAGCGGCTGGGCGAAGGCCGGCTGGCTGGCGCTCACCATCCTGCTGCCTTTCCTGGGCGTCTTCGTCTACGTGATCGCACGCGGCAAGAACATGGGCCGCCGGGAAATTTCCCAGGCGCGAGCACAGCAGGAAGCCTTCGACGCCCACATCAGGGAAGCGGCAGGCGTCCAGGACCGGCCCAGCAGCATCGACGAGCTCGCCAGGCTGTCCGACATCCGTGCCCGCGGCGACATCACGGACGAGGAGTTCCGCAGGGCCAAGGAACTGGTCCTGACCGGCCACGGCCCGGCTGAGCACGCCGGCTCCACCACCCACACACCCGGTCGCTGAGCACGTGGACACCACGAATCGAGGCACAAGATGACCGCGACATACACCCAGCCGGCACACACGGCGAAGCAGGAATGGGCAACCGGCCTGGCCGCCTTCGCGGCCGTGATGCTCTTCCTCGTCGGCCTGCTCGACATATTCCGGGGCATCATGGGCATCGCCGAGGACGACGTCTTCGTGACGACGCGCAATTACGTGTTCCGGTGGGACCTGACCGGCTGGGGCTGGATGCACCTCGCACTGGGAGCGCTCGCCGTGATCGTCAGCATCGGGCTGCTCCGGACCGCAACGTGGGCGCGCGTTGTCGGCGTGGCCATCGCCGGACTCGTCATCATCGCCAACTTCCTCTCCCTGCCGTACTACCCGGTGTGGTCGGTCGTGATGATCGCGATCTCGGGGTTCATCATCTGGGCGCTGTGCACGGTCCAGCGCGACAACCTCTTCGACCTGTCCGAGGAAGGTCCAAGGTACGAGGAGCGCCAGCCGCCCAGGACCTCGTATCCGCACGGGCCCGCCTGAGCGGTCAGAGTGTGAAGCGGCGGCCGGGGCGGAGCGGCCGGGGCGGAGCTGCCGGTGTCCAGGAATTCACGGATCGCTGAGCGGCAGCCCCGTGCCTCGATGGGCGTCGTCGAGATGAACCGCGCCGCCCACCGCTGAGTCATCCGCCGTCGCTCTCGTGCACGCAACGGCACGAGAGCGGCGGCGGCAGCCCACGAACACACAAGACGAAGACGAAGAGCGCACAGTCCCCCACGCTGCGACCCGCAGCCCCGGCACGCCGCTGCCTGGGCTGCGACCCGCAGCCCCGGCACGCCGCTGCCTGCGAGCATCCGCATGCCTGCCTGTACCCGCCCGCCAAGGGTGCGTCCCGCGCCCGGCCCTTACGTCAGCCGCCTCGTCGCATGGCCTGCCGTACCGCACTGTGCCGCGGCCTCCGTGGCGGTGACTGCGCGCCGCGGAGGGAGTCGCCTTGACCGGCACCGCATCACCCCTCACCGACATCGCACGCTCCCGACGCTTCCCCCGTGGTCTGTTTGTCGGCCCGGGGTGGCGCGCCCTCACAGTGGTCACCCGCGGGTGTTCCAGAACGCGCAGTGGTGGCGGGACTCCGCCGTGTGGGTGGGGGCGATGTGGTCGGGTGCGAGGGAGAGTACGGTGCGCCGGGGCCAGTGCGGCGATGACGGGCCGTTCGGGTCGGCGGTGCGGGCGAAGCGGGTCCAGTAGTCGATCATGGTGTCGGCCAGTCGGTGCTGTGCCGCGGTCAGGTCGCGGGGGCGGCCGCCCAGGTCGAACAGGTAGGGCAGTTCGCTCGCGTGCGGTGCGCCGAGCGGGAACGGCGGCGTGCCCGAGGTGAGCGGCGGGGCGTGCTCGTCGGCGAACTCGTAACGCCAGGTGGGGACTTGGGCGCTGCGCAGGGCCGCGTCGGTGTCTGCCGTCGGGCAGGCGAAGTTCGCGTCGCCGATGACCGCGCCGAACACCGGCCCTCCGTCGGTGCGGTGCACCGGGTACTCGCGGACGATCGCCTTGGCCTGCCCCGGGGAGGGGAAGAAGGCGGACACGACGTCGGGCCAGGTATCGGGGGTGACGGGGTTGCCGGCCTGGATGATCCCGGCGGCCCAGCCGTTGCCCTCGTCGTGGTTGTTGCCGATGAGTACGGGGACGTGGTGGAAGCGGCCGGCCGCGATCGCCGCACCGGGGTCGGCGGGCAGCAACGGGGTGGCGTAGGCGGGCTGTTGGTCGGTGTCCTGGGCCGCGAGCAGGCGCGGGACGGCCACGCGTCGTAGGCAGGACAGGACGTCGTGGGTGGAGCCGCAGCCGACCTTCGCCGCGAGGTCCGCGCCCGTGGCGCGCGCCGTGGGCAGGGGGACGGAGGACGGGGCGAAGGGCCGGTCGGGGCGAGCGGTGCACGGACCGCTCTCGATGATCGCCCGGTCGAAGAGGCCCGCGGCGGCGGGTGAGGCGAGCTGGGCGCAGACGCTGTAGCCGCCGGCGGACTCACCGGCCAGCGTCACGTTGTGCGCGTCGCCGCCGAAGGCGCCGATCTCGGTGCGGACCCAGCGCAGTGCCGCCTGCTGGTCGGCCAGGCCGAAGGTGCCGGAGCCGGGCAGCCCGCTGTGCGCGAGGAAACCGAGGGCGCCGAGGCGGTAGTCGACGGTGACGAGCACGACGTCGCCCCGGGTGGCCATGCGGTGGGCGTCGTAGGAACTGCCCGCTCCGGTGGTGAAGCCGCCGCCGTGCAGCCACACGATCACGGGCCGGAGGCGCGCGGGTCCCGCGTCGTCGGGCGTGGTGACGTTCAGGTGGAGACAGTCCTCGTCGGTGCTGCCGCCGGGCACCTCGCCGGCCGGCTGCGGGCAGGCGGTCGCGGGCCGGGTCGCGTCCCGTACCCCGGGCCAGGGGGCCGCGGGGCGGGGTGGCGCCCAGCGGAGCCCGCCGACCGGGGGCGCCGCGTACGGGATGCCCTCGAAGGTGCGGTAACCGTCGTGGGCGGCGCCTCGCACCAGGCCGCCGTCGGTTCGTACGGTCGTGGCGGCGGGCTGAGTCGGTGGCGCTGCGGACCAGGCCGTCGCGAGGACGGCGGTCAGGGCGCAGCCCAGGGTGGTCAGGACGCGGTGCATGATCATCGTCTCCCCGTTCGGTCAGCCGCCGCCCATGCCGCCCTTCGCGGCGATCATGGTCATCGGCAGAGTGCGTACGGCCTTCTCCAGGCCCGGCGCGAGAACGGCCAGCGACCCCGTGCAGGCGTCGATACGGTCCCGGAAGGTCTTGTGGTCCTGCCGTGGGACGACCGAGCGGATGCCGCCCGCCGCGGCCAGTGCCAGCAGCGCGGCGTCGGCGGCGGGGAGTTCCCGGACGGGGCGGTCTCCGTGCAGCGCCGCCGATACCCGGGCGCGGAGTTCGGCGGGCACGGCACGGTCCGTCACGGTCAGGCGCCGGGTGCCGAAGGGGATGCGGGGCGCCTTCACGGTGAGTACTCCCGCCGCCGCGAGCCGGTCCTCCACCTGGGTCAGGGTCTGCTTGCGGTGGCGGCGGACGAGGTGCTTCCAGCCGCGCCCGGCGGCGGCGTCGCGCAGCACGCCGTCCAGGACCGGGTCACCGGTCGGCTGTGCGCCGGACACGGTGACCTTGCCGCCGCCGTCCTCCGCCAGCCGGCCGCGCGACGCGAGGTCGACCAGGGCGGCGGCACGCACCAGCAACTGGGTGCGGGAACGGTCGTAGGGGCCTTCGGCCGCGTCGTCGTGGGCGAGCAGATACATGAGGCAGGCCAGATCGTCGTTCACACCTCGACGCTATGGCCGGGCACCCCGGCCACGGATCGGCCCCGGGGACGGAACGGCACTGGGAACGCAGGAGGACCGCGGCCCGGTCTCCTCCTTGAGGAGGAGGCGTTGTCAGGGGCGGCGCGGCTGCACGAGGCCGTGGTCGTAGGCGGCGACGACGGCCTGGACACGGTCGCGCAGGCCCAGTTTGCGAAGGACCGCGGTGACGTGGTTCTTGACGGTGGCCTCCGACAGGCGCAGCCGCTCGGCGATCTCCGCGTTCGACAGCGCCTGCCCGATCAGGGTGAGCACCTCCCGCTCGCGTCCGGAGAGATTCCGCAGCGAGGGCGGCGGCGCCGCGTCGGGCGTGGTGCGCAGGAACCGGTCGAGGACGCGGCCCAGCACAGCCGGTGCCAGCAGCGCGTCGCCGCGCGCGGTGAGGCGGATCGCGTCGACGAGTTCGGTGGGGCGCATGTCCTTGAGCAGGAAACCGCTCGCCCCGGCCCGCAGCGCGGCGACCACGTGCGCGTCCGCGTCCCAGGTGGTCAGCACGAGCACCCGGGCCCCACTGCCCGACTCCGCGATCCGCCGGGTCGCCTCGATGCCGTCCACGACCGGCATGCGTACGTCCATCAGCACCACGTCAGGTGCCAGTTCCCGCGTCAGCCGCACCGCCTCCCCGCCGTCGGACGCCTCACCGACCACCTCCAGATCGTCCCGGGCATCGATGATCATGCGGAATCCGGTACGGACCAGGGCCTGGTCGTCGGCCACCACCACACGCAGCGTCATGACACGCGCTCCACCGGCAGCCGCGCCGCCACCTCGAACCCGCCCTGGGGCAACGGACCGGCGCGCAGGCTGCCGCCCACGAGCCGGGCGCGCTCCCTCATCCCCACCAGGCCTCGTCCCGCTCCGGCCGCGTCCGAACGGCCCTGTGGCGTACGCCCGTTGTCGACCACCGAGACCGTCACACACTCCCCTTCGACGCTCACGCACACGCCCACCTCGTCGGCGCCGACCGCGTGGCGCAGGGTGTTGGTGAGGGCCTCCTGGACGATCCGGTACGCCGCCAGACCCACTGCGGCCGACAGCCCCTCGAAGGCGCCCTCGCGGTGCACGCTCACGGTCATCCCGGACGCGCGCACGGTGTCGGCCAACTCGTCAAGGCGGGCAAGCGAGGGCCCCGGCTCCCGCTGCTCACGGGCTCCGCCGTCCCCGGCCTCGTCGGCCTCGTCGGCCTCGGGTCCGAACGCCTGGAGCAGCAGGCGCAGTTCCCCGAGCGCCGAGCGGGCGCCCGACTCGATGGCCCGCAGCGCCTGGCGGGCCTGGTCGGGGCGTTCTGCGAACACATCATCCGCGGCACCTGCCTGAATGACCATCACGGACAACGTGTGCGCCACCACGTCGTGCACCTCGCGCGCGATCCGCGCCCGCTCCTCGACCACGGCCCGGCGCATCTCCGCCCCCGCCCGTGCCTGCTGCGCCCGGCGCCATTGCCCCGCGGTCCACGCGAGGACCACCGCCAGCAGATAGACCGTCACCCCCGTTGGGCCGCCACCCGCCCCGAACGCCAGCGGCACCGGCAAGCACATTGCCGCGAGCGCCCGCACCGACGCCCGCCGCGGCCTGGTGGCCGACAGCACGCACAACGCGACCTGCGCCGCGAGCAGCGCCCCCGTCAAGGACACCGCGGGCAGCAGCGTCCACACCGCGAGCCCGGTCGCCGCGTTCACAGCGAGTACGGCAACCGGGGCCCGCACCTGCCATCTCAGGGCGCAGACCTGCACAAGAACCAGGGCCACGGCCACGAGCAGTCGCCAACCGCGTTCCGCGCCGGCGACGAGCACCGCCGTACCGGGTACGGCGAGCACCAGACCGGCCGACCCCCACCACAGCGCCCGCACCGCCCGCGACGACAGCTCGCTCCGCGCCTCTCCGGCGAACACGTCGCCCGGCTGTCTGCTGCTGGGGTCCACTCCCCGACCCTACCCAGCGACCGGGCCGTCCCTCGCGACGTGCCTGTGCTGGTGGTGTCGGTATCCGGCGGCCGGGCCGTTCGATCTTCCGGCGGTCACTCCGTGAAGCGGCGGTGTCGCTCAAGGCCCAGGTCAGTCAGACCCGGGTCAGATCACGCGGAAGAGGTCGGCGGCCGCGTGGACGTCGGTGAAGTCCTCGATGGAGCGCAGGTTGTCGCACAGGGCGTCCAGGACCGAGTCGGCTTCGGCGACGCGCGGGGCGCCGATGGCCACGCCGAAGACGCGGAAGCCCAGCCGGTGCTTGGCCTCGTTCCAGCCGCGCATCCATGTCCCGGTGACGCCGCAGTCGTCGTCGGTGAGCATCACGATGTCGCCGCGCGCGCGGGTGGTGTCGTTGAACTCCGCCTCCAGCAGTTCGCCGGCCGCCGACAACGGCCGCTGGTAGCTGGTGCCGCCGCCGAGGAAGGTCTCCGCGAAGTCGAGGACCTGGGCGATGCCGGCGGGCCGGTCGGCCGGGAAGCGGAAGACCTGGAGCTTGTCGGCGGCGGAGAAGAGGATGCCGACGAAGTCGCGTCCCGCGTGACGGGCCTGGTCGAGGAGCGCGAGGGCGCATGCCTTGGCCCACGCCTCCCGGGTGACTCCGCCGGGCCCCGCCTCGTACATGGAGTGCGAGGTGTCGACGCACGCGATGACGGCGCCCTGGCCGGTGCTCTGCTCTCCCTGGCTGTCGTAGAGCATCAGCTCACCGGCGGCGTAGCGCACGGCGAACACCGCGCGCAGTGCGGGCAGGCCGAGGTTGGCCAGTTCGGAGGGGATGACGCGGGAGAGGTCGTCGCCCAGGGTGACGCCGACCAGTTCTCCGGTGGCGTTCTCGACCTTGCGGGCGCGCTCACCGTCGGCCATCTGCCGGAAACGGCCGATCAGTTCGGCCCACTCGGCGAGCCGGCCGGTGCGCAGCCGCTCGGCGAGCCGGGCCCGCTGGTCGAACGGCATCCGCTCCAGTTCGCCGGGACCGACTCCCCATGCCCGCATCAGCGCGCCCTCCTCCCGCGCGGCCTCGGCGGCCTTCGCCACCGCGTTCCGCGCGGCGGCACGGATACCGGGGGCCGCCGCCGTGAGGGCCTGCGCGGCGGTCCGGGCGGCCTGCCGCGCGGTGGCCTCGGCGGCGTCGGCGGCCTCGATCGCCTGGTGTACGGCATCGTCGGCGGAGGACGGCACGGTGCCGTCCTCGTCGGCCTCGTCGGCGGCCTCCTGGAGCGCCTCGCCCACGGTGGTCGCCGCGCCTTCGGCGGCCTGCCGGGCCTTCCTCGCCTGCTCGGCCTGATCCCGGGCATCCCGGGAGCTCTCCAGTGTCCGGCGCAGCGCGGCGGCCTGGGCGAGTACGGCCATGGCGGCGGCGTACGGGTCGCCGACCGTCTCCCGGTGCAGCTCGGCGAACTCCGGTGAGTCCAGGAGCGAGGTGATGATCTGGTGGTTGACCAGTCGGGAGGGGTCCATCTCCGCGCGCTCACGCAACCGCGGTCTGACCTTGTAGGCGGCCAGGAACACGTCGGTCAGGACGTCGATGGTGTGGTCGTAGCGCTGGTTCAACTCCTCGGCCAGGTCCCGCAGTCCGGCCGACTGCCCATAGGTGTCCTGCCAGGTGAACCGGTCGAACCGGTCCGCGACCACCGCCGTGGTCTGCTGCTCGGATGCGGTGGCGGATCCGCCCAGCCACCTCCCGGCCCGGCTCGCCAGTTCGTCGAGCCTGCCCCCTGTCTCGTCCATGGGTCCTGCCCCCCCGGTGTTCAGAGTTGGGCCTGCACCATGCTCGCGTCCATGCCGAGGGCCTCGGTGAGAACGCGGGCGCGGACGGCGCGCTGGCGGCCGGTGACCCGGTCGATGGCGGCGGTGGAGCGGCCGGCGCCGGCCGCCTCCTCACGCAGCTTCTCCAGTCGTTTCCCCGCCGTGGCGAGCTGGTTGTGGGCCTTCTTGATGACCCACTCGCTCAGCGCCTCGCGGGACTGCCCTGCCATGGCGTCGAGTTGGGCCTCCAGTTCGTCGATGGTGTCGGCCAGGTCGAGTGCCTCCTTGGCATCGGGGTTGACCAGGTGCAGCACCTCGCGCTCGACCGCCGGGCGTTCGGCGGGGGAGTTCCACAGCACGTGCGTCAGCACCGACAGGTCGGTCTCGGCTACCGCCGGGCGGCCGTCGAGGTACGCGGACGCCTGGAGCAGGCCCACCGCCTGCCGCCAGCGGCGGTCGGAGGCGACGAGTTCCCTGCGGCGCAGGGCGGCCCGCAGGGTGCACACCGCGTCCACGATCACGTCGGGTACGTCCACGGCCGGGACGGCCTCGGTCACGGCGTGCTGCAGCGCGGCCAGTTCGACGGTGGTGCGGGTCGGTGGCGCCGGCCGGCTGACGGCGGAGCGGACCAGCGCGGCGAAATGGGAGGGGTCTTCCAGGTACCCGACCTCGATCCGCACCAGCAGGCGGTCGTAGATCGCGGCCGTGTCGTCCCCGCCGGGCAGTTCGTTGCTCGCCGTGATGGCCCCTATCAGGGGGCAGTTGATCGGCTCGCCGCCGCTCTCGGGGTGGTAGATCCGCTCGTTGAGAAAGCCCAGCGTCTCGTTCAGCGCCGCCGTGGAGCACTTGAAGATCTCGTCGATGAACGCGATGTGCGCGGTCGTGGCGCGACCGTCGTAGACCTGGCGGTACTCGCCCCGGGCCAGCGCCGCGACATCGATGGGGCCGAACATCCTCGTCGGCGCGGTGAACTTCGAGAGGAGGATCTCCCAGTAGGACGCCCCCTCGAACCTGCCCGTGAGCTCGCGGGCCAGCTCGGACTTCGCCGTTCCGGGCGGGCCGAGCAGCAACGAGTGCTGTCCGGCCAGCAGCGTCACCACCAGCGTCCGCACCACGTCAGCCCGCTCGTAGAAGCGGTCCGACAGCTCGTCGCTGATCGCCCGTAGTCTCATGGCCGTGTCCTGCGCGCCCATGGTCAACTCCTAGATTATGACGCCCTGTTGGGCTGACGAGACGGCCCCTCCCATGAGGCTACGACGAGGTGTGAGGCAGCTGAGGGAAGAACTTGCGGGACGGGACCGCTCTCCAGGAACAGGGATTCATGCGGCCGGCGTCTCGCCCGCCTTGTCCGCGACCCCGACGTCCAGCAGTGCCTCGTCCGCCGAGCCCAGGAAGTCGAGGGACTCCTTGTCGAAGACCCAGACCGTGCGGCCGTCGCGCTCCTTGAAACTCAGGCCGATGCCCGAGCGGCCGGTGTAGTCCTGGGCGTCGGTGACGACCGAGACACCCGGGATCTTCGCGGCCGCGCGGTAGAGCGCGGCGTCCAGTTCGGGCAGGAGCGTGGCGTCGGGCAGCAGGTCGCCGATCTTCTCCAGCGCCGCGCTCTGTCTGGTCTGCCCCTCCCCCTTCGTGCCGGCGTAGATCTTCGCCAGCAGTGCATCGGGGTCGGTGGGCAGCGCCTGAAGCTCACGGAACGTGGTGACGTCCGGATCGGGGCTCAGCCTCATGTCGTGAGTGCCCTTGGAGTACGAGGAGAACGGGTCCCGGGGACGGAACGGCGGACCCACCAGCACCGTGACCCGGCGCAGTCCCGCGCGCTTGCCGTCGACGGCGGTCCAACTCGCTTCGCGCAGGATCCGGATGTCCTTGTCCGAGAACGTCATGGAGCCCTGAGTGCGGACATAGATGTACTGGTCGTCCCCGACGGACACGGACTTCTTCGCGGCGGCGACCTCGGCGATGCGATTCAGGAGGTCGACCGCGTCCGCGTCGTTCGTGGCGGTCCTGGACCCTACGACGCCGGCGAGGACCGCGTGGTCACAGAGCCCGTCGCCCCGGGCGCGCGTCCGCCCGGGCAGCGCCGCGAGATCGAGCTCAGCGCCGTCGCTTCCCGAGCTGAGAGCGCGAGTTCGACACACGCTCCCCGAGGGCTGCCGGATCGTCGTCGGCCTGTGGCGTGAACTGCTGGTCGATGATGTCGCGGAGTTGGTGGCGGCCGGCGATGCCGAGCTTGGGATAGGAGCGGTACAGGTGTGAGGCGACGGTGCGGGGGGACAGGAACAGGCGGTCGGCGATCTCGGCGTTGGTCAGACCGTGCCCGGCGAGGACGACGATCTCCCGCTGTTGGGCGGTGAGGCCGTCCAGCGCGCCCGGGGCGCCCTGCGGAGCCTGCACGTGCACGCCGCAGGCACGCAGCTCGGATTCCGTGCGCCGGGTCCACGGTGTCGCGCCGAGGCGGCGGAACGTTTCCAGGGCGGTCACGAGGAGGGGCTTGGCGTCGTTGATCCGGCGCTGCCGGCGCAGCCACTCCCCGTAGTCCAGCTGGAGCTGGGCCCGTTCGAACGGCCAGGTGTCCCCGGTGGGATCGGCGAGGGGCGCGGCGAAGTGGGCTTCGGCGCTGGCGGGCTCGGCGAGCAGTCCGCGGGCGCGGGCCGTGAGTTGGGCCAGGCGCGGCCCGGGCGCGGGGTCCAGGCGGGCCAGCGCGCGCTCCAGCAACGTACGCGCTTCGAGGCGCCGTTCGGCGCGCGCCGCGGCGGCGGCGAGGTCGGCGACGGCAAGGTAGGAGAAGTGGTGGTGCAGGGGGGTGCCGTCGGCGGCGAAGAGGCGGCTGAGCTGCGCGTACGCGGTCGTGTAGGTGCCCTGGGCCAGCGCGGACAGACCTGCCGTCTGCCAGATCCTGGCGGCGAACCCGCGGTATTCGCCGGTGTCCACGGCGCCGCGCACGCGGGCCAGCAGCGGTGCCACCCGGTCGTGTTCGCCGCGCATGGCCGCCACGACGGCCGTGGTGAGGTCGGCCGAGCCCGCGACGGTCTCCATCTTGTACGCGGCGGCGATGTCGCCCGCCTCCCGGGCGGCGGCGAGTGCGTCGTCCCAGCGGCCGCTGTCGACGTACGCCCATTCAAGTGCCGACAGCACACCGCCGCCGGCACCGCGGACGCCCGGGGCGCGCAGCCGGCTGAGGGCTTCGCGCAGCACCCTGACCGCCAGTTCGGTCTCGTCCAGGACCCAGGCCGCCGCGCCGAACGTACCCGGGTCCGAGAGGGGGCCTTCCGCTGTGCGGCGCAGGCGGGGGACGAGGTCGGCTCGTTCGCCGTACGGGTCCGTGCAGGCCCGGATCCAGAGCCGGTACTCGGCCGCCGGGGCCGGCGCCGGCCCGTCCTGGGAGTCGAGCAGGTCGAGGGCGGCGCGTGCCCTGGCGGAGACTTCGGGGAGTCCGGTCTGGTGGGCGACCGTGGCGGCCATCCAGGCGGCCTGCCACGCGAGGGCCGGCAGCCTGGGGGATGCCTCGGCGGCGACGGACAGGAGTGTGTCGAACGCGTCGGCGTTGCGGTCGGACCACAGCAGCGACCAGCCGATGTCCAGCCGGGCGGCGATGCACAGGTCCGGGTCGGAGGTCAACGTGAGGACCCGGCCCGCCAGTTCGCGTACCCAGTCGGCCTGTCCGGCGGGCAGGGCAAGGTCGGCGGCGGCCAGCAGCCGCCGGGCCTTGTCGCCTTCGGCGGGGCTGAGCTCGGCGGCGCGTTCCAGGGCGCGTGCCGCCGCGGCGGCGCCGCCGCGGCGCTGTGCCTGGGCCGCGCTGTCTTCGAGCAGCGCGGCCAGGTGCTCGTCGGGTTCCAACGCGGAGGCCGCCAGATGCCAGGCATGACGGTCGGGCCGGTCGCGGAGCGCGTCGGCGACCTGTCGGTGCGCCGCGGCCCGCTCGGCGAAGGGCGCGGCGTGGTAGACGGCCGACCGGGCGAGCGGATGGACGAACCGCGGGCCCGGCGGGTCCAGCCGGATCAGGCCCGCCGCTTCCGCCGGGGCGAGCGCGTCGGCGGAGAGCCCTGGTACGGCTGTGGTCAGGTCGGGGCTGTCGGCAACCGCGGCGAGCAGCAGCGCGGTTCGGGCCGCCGGGGGCAGAGTGACGTACTGGGCAGCCATGAGGTCGGTCAGCCGTCCGGTCAGCGGGAGTGGCTCGGCGGTCCATCGGCGGCCCGCGTCGGGATCCGCGGCGATCGCCCTGGCCAGCTCGATCAGCGCCAGCGGGTTGCCGGCCGCCTGGGCCAGCACCTGTTCCCGCAGCCGGCCGTGCGGCGGGCGCGGTTGCGCGTCCAGGAGCAGGCCCGCGTCCGGCCGGGTGAGGGGTCGCAGCAGGAGCTGCGGGAGATCCCGCTCGAAACCGGCGGGAGGCACGGTCCCGCGCGCCCCGGCCAGCAGCACGAGCTGCTCCGATTCCAGGCGGCGGGCGGCGAAGGCGAGCGCGTCGAGGGAGGCACCGTCCAGCCACTGCGCGTCGTCGGCCGCCACCAACAGCGGCTGCTCGTCGGAGAGTTCGGACAGCAGGGTGAGTACGGCGATCCCGGTGAGCAGGGCGTCGGGCGGCGCGGGGTCGTCGGAGAGCCCGAACGCACCGCGCAGCGCCTCGGCCTGGCGGGTCGGCAGGTGGGCCACACGGTCCAGCACCGGGCGCAGCAACTGGTGCAGCCCCGCGAACGCCAGGTCCCGCTCCGACTCGCTGCCGGTGGCCGCCAGCACCCGCATCCCCACCGCCCCGGCCTCGCGCGCGGCCTCGGCCAGCAGGACGGTCTTGCCCAGACCAGGATCGCCCAGGAGCAGCAGAACGTGGCTCTCCTTGTGGGGCGGAGCGATCAGTTCCCGCAGCAGGCACAGCTCCTCCCGCCGCCCGATCACGTTCGTGTCCTCGCGGGTCATCTCCTTGCGGGTCATCGCGGAAACGCCACCCTCACCTCGTTGTGCAGTCAGGTTGCGGATACCGGACGGCCGCCGCACGGCACAGGGTCGAGTGTATGGATGCTGTCGCCCGCGCCGCCCCCTGCGCCGGTCCCCGCGCGCGAGGGAACGCGGGTCCGTGATGCCGTATGTCAGGGTCGGCCGGGAGAACACCGGTGACATCCGGATCCACTACGAGGACCACGGCGCGGGCCCGCCCGTCGTCCTGGTCCACGGCTACCTCGCCGACGGGAGCTCGTGGGAGAAACAGGAAGCGGCGCTGCTCACGGCCGGGTACCGCGTCATCGGCTACGACCGGCGCGGCGGCGGCCCCTCCAGCCGGCCTGCCGTGGGCTACGACTACGACACGCTCGCCGCCGACCTGAACGTGCTGCTGGACGTCCTGGACGTGCGGGACGCTGTGCTCGTCGGCTGCTGCTCCGGCACCGGGGAAGTGACCCGGTATCTGGGAACGTACGGGCAGCGGCGGGTCCGCGGCGCGGCGCTGCTGGCGCCTCTGCCGCCGTTCCTGCCCCGGTCCGACGGCAACCCGGAGGGCATCGCCCCGGGCGCCCTCGACGCCTTCCTCGGCGAGCTGTCCGCCGACCGCCCGGCGGCGATCAAGACCTACCTGGACCGGTACTACAACATCGACTACTACAACACCGACTACCGCGACGACTCCTGCCCGCTCGGCGGGATCCGGGTGAGCGACCAGGCATGGCAGAACAGCTTCCACGTCGCGCTCCGGGTGTCCGCGGTCGCGGCCCTGGGCTGCGCGGTCGCCTGGCGGGAGGACTTCCGGGCCGACGTCGCCCGCATCACGGTCCCCGTCCTGATCGTGCAGGGCGCCCAGGACCGGGTCATGCCGCCCGGCGCGACCGGGAGCCGCCTGGCCACGATGCTGGCCGACACCCGCCTCGCGGTGCTGCCGGACGGCGGTCACGCGATCCTCTGGACACACGCCGCCCAGGTCAACGAACTGCTCGTCGGCTTTCTGCGGGCCCTGTGACCCGGACGTCGGCCCGGGGCCGGTGACCTCTCGGCGCAGTGCAGTCAACATGCGGATTCCGCCGCCGCGCCGCGGCTGATTCGCTCGGGGCATGGAGCTCAACTCGTACTCAGGTCTGCCGAACGAGCGGGTCAAGGCCGCGAACGGCATCGACTACGCGTACCGCGACACCGGGCCGCCGGACGACGGCGCCGGTGTACCGCTGGTCCTTCTCCAGCACTTCCGTGGAAACCTCGACAACTGGGATCCGGCGCTGATCGACGCGCTGGCACCGGCCCGGCGGGTCATCGCCTTCGACAACGCCGGAGTCGGCGGCTCCACCGGGACGACTCCGCGCACCGTGGACCGGATGGCACACGACGCCATCGCCTTCGTCGAGGCGATCCTGGCGACCGGGGGTCCGGGCCTCGGCGAGGCCCCGGGCCCCGTCGACGTACTGGGCTTCTCCCTCGGCAGCTTCGTCGCACAGCGGATCGCCCTGACCAGGCCGGCGCTCGTCAGAAGGCTGGTCCTCGCCTCGTCGGCCCCGCAGGGCGCCGAGGGCATGCACGGCTGGGCCTCCGAGGTCATCGGCGCGATCGGCAACCCCGAGACCAGCCCCGAGGAATACCTGAGCGTCTTCTTCGCCCGGTCCGAGGGAAGCCTGCGGGCCGGCCGGCAGACCCTGCAGCGGATCTACGGCGCCCGGAGCGCGGACCGGGACCGCGCGACGGACTGGGCGACCCGCGAGGCGCAGTACGACGCGGTGTGCACGTGGGGGATCCCCGATCACGCGAAGCTCCAGCGGCTCGGCTGCCTGCGGATGCCCGTGTTCGTGGCGAACGGCGACAGCGACCCGATGATCCTGCCGCACTACTCCCACCTGCTCGCGGGTCTGATCCCGCAGTCCCGCGTGAAGATCTATCCCGACGCGGCGCACGGGTTCCTGTTCCAGCACCACGCGGAATTCGCCGCGGACGTCGACGTCTTCCTCGACGGCCCCTGATGACCGGCACCCACATGATCGTCCTGCCCGGCGGCGGGTACGCCATGCACGCCGCGCACGAGGCCGAGCCGGTGGTGGACTGGCTCGGCGGCATGGGCGTACGGGCGAGCGTGTTCCGCTACCCGCTCCACGCCCGGCACCCGGAGCCGCTCGACGCGCTGCGCGCCGAGATCCGCCGCCGGCGGGCGGCCGGCGCACGGCGCATCGGCCTCATCGGGTTCTCCGCGGGAGGTCATCTGGCCGGTCTTGCCGCCCTCGCGCCGGGCACCGGGCCCAGTGAGGCGCCCGATGCGGCGGTGGACTTCGCCGTGCTCGGTTACGCCATCACCTCGATGGAGACCGAGACCTACCGTCCGGCCCGGCTGATCCTCCTCGGCGAGGACGCCGGCCCCGGGCTGCGCCGGTCGACGTCGCTGGATGCGCTGGTCACGCCCGAGGCGCCGCCGTTCTTCGTCTGGCACACCGCGGAGGACCCGTACGTCCCCGTCGAACACACCTACCGTCTTGCCGCGGCGCTCGCGGCCGGCCAAGTCCCGCACGCCGTGCACGTGTTCGCCCACGGCCCGCACAGCCTCGGCCTCGCCCGGAACGCCGGCGAGGCCGCGATCTGGACCACGCTGGCGGAGGCCTGGATCCGCGAACAGGTGTGACCGCCGCCGCCTGCCTCACTGCTGTTCCCCGGCCATCGCCTGCAGTTCCGCGATCTGCTTGCGCGCCGCGGCGACGAGTTCGTCGTTGGTGTGCGCGTGACCGCCCAGTCCCCACCCGCCGGGCGCGGCCTCGGTCAGCAGCATCCAGGTGCGGTCCGCGAGCGTTGGATCACCGGCTGCCTCCGCGACCATGCCGGTGAACCGGCTCACCACCGCGAGCTGTTTGTCCCGGTCGAGAGCGCCCGCGTTGGTCAGCACCTGCACGCGTACGTAGGTGGGCGAAGGCCGCGGTGTTCCGGCGGAACATCGGGATGTCCGGAACCTCCTCGATGGCCCTCAGCGTGGCGGCGAGGTCCTTGGCGAGCTGGTGCCCGTCCGTGAAGGTGCCCGCTGTGGCGTTACGTCGATCATGGGCATGGCGCACTCCTTGAGTGCGGGTGTCACCACCACTTGGCTTCGAGCGCGCGGCCGGTGCCGCCGGTCCGGTCGAGCGCGTCGAGTTCGGCCATGTCCTCGGCCGACAGGGTGAAGTCGTAGAGCTGCGCGTTCTCGTGGATGCGGTCGCGGTGCGTCGATTTCGCCACGACCACGAGTCCGTGCTGGAGGCCCCAGCGCAGCAGCACCTGTGCTGGTGTCCGGCCCGTCCGCCGGGCGATCCCGGCGACGGTGGTGTCGTCGACGTACCGGCCGGTGCCCAGCGGGCTGTAGGCCTCGACGGCGACGTCGAACCGGGCGCAGGCGTCCAGGAGCGCCTGTCGGCGGTGCGGCGGGTTGAACAGGATCTGGTTGACGGCGGGCGGGACCGTTCCCCCGGCGATCACGGTCTCCAGTTCGGCCACGTCGTAGTTGGAGACCCCGATGGAACGGGCCAGCCCCAGCTCCTTGGCACGTTCCATCCCGGCCCAGGCACGGGTCGGGCCGCCCGCCGGCCAGTGGACCAGGTAGAGGTCGACCTGGTCCAGGCCGAGGCGCCGGAGGCTGGCTTCCGCCTGGGCGACGGGATCGTTGCCCCGCGGCTGGAACTTCGTGGTGATGAACACCTGATCGCGCGGTACGCCGCTGTCGCGGAGGGCGCGGCCGACGCTCTGCTCGTTGCCGTAGGCCTGCGCCGTGTCGATGTGCCGGTAGCCGGCGTCGAGCGCCCAGCGCACGGCGTTGACGCACTCAGGTCCGTCGGGCACCTGCCAGACGCCGAGGCCGAGCACCGGCACCTGGTTGCCGTCCGCCAGCGGGCGCGTGCCGCCCCCGGGTGTGGCCGCGTTCGGGTTCATGGGCACCAGCATCCGGCAACGCACCGTGGAGTGGTATCAGCAACGTGACTGCAGCCGGCCGGCCGCGGCCCGCGATGCAGTCAACATGCTGATACTCGGCCACCGTCCCCGGGGTGACCATGAGGTCCAGCCGAATCAGCGATGCGGGACGATGCCGGAGAAGGCGATGAGAAGACGATGAGCCTTGACTTCGACGTGTTCGTGGTGGATCCCAAGCCGATCCCGAGTGCGGTACCGGGATTCGAGGAGGTGATGGGCCCGGCGACCTGGCCGCCGTCCACCTCGACGCTGATCGGCGATGACGACGGCGCCGTGCTGGTCGACTGCCTCATCACCGTGCGAGAGGGCCGGGAACTGGCGGCATGGGTGAAGTCCCACGACCGCGAGCCCGACTACGTGTACATCACCCATCCGCACGCCGACCACCTCCTCGGGCTGCCGGAGATCCTGGCGGCGTTCCCGCGGGCGAGGCCGGTGGCCCTGGCCGAATCCGTCCCCGCGATGGAGGAGCAGATCTCAGCGGGGTACATGCGGGTCTGGGGCGGGTTCTTTCCCGGCCAGTTGACGGGCGAGCCCGTCGCGCCCGGGCCGCTGACCGGCCGCACGATCCCGATCGGAGGCTCCTCGGCCACGGTGATCCCGGTCGGGACCAGCGACACCGTGCATTCCAGCGTCGTCCATGTCCCGGAGCTGAGCCTGGTCGTCTCCGGTGACGTCGTCTACAACCGGACGCACATGTGGCTGGCGGGATCGACACCGGACTCCCGGGCCGACTGGGCGCGAGCGCTGGACGCCGTGGCGGCGCTGGGGGCCGACACCCTGATCGCCGGCCACCGGGATCCGCGGGCCCCCGACGACGACGCCCACCGCCAGGTCGAGGAAAGCCGCCGCTACCTGGCCGACTTCGAGACGGCGCTGGCACGCAGCTCATCACCGGGCGAGCTCATCGACCGTATGACGGCCGCCCATCCCGAACTGGCGAACCCCTACACACTGTGGGTCGCCGCCCACGACCTGCTCGCCACCGGAACCTGACACGGACAGCACAGACGGCACGGACACGCGGGTGCTGAACCTGCGCAGAATGACGGCCCGCCGGACCGACGAGGCGTACCGGTCCTCCACCCCGCTGGAACTCTTCTTCGACCTCTGTTTCGTCGCCGCCGTCGCGCAGGCCGCCTCCCATCTGCATCACGACCTGAGCTCCGGACACCTCGGCCATGCCGTGGGCAACTACCTCTGGGTGTTCTTCGCGATCTGGTGGGCCTGGGGGAACTTCACCTGGTTCGCCTCCGCGTACGACAACGACGACGACGCCTATCGCCTGCTGACCATGGTGCAGATCGCCGGGGCGCTGACCCTGGCCGCCGGCGTACCCCGGGCCTTCGAGTCCGGCGACTACCTCGTCATCACCGTCGGCTACGTGATCCTGCGGCTGGCCATGGTCGTGCAGTGGCTGCGGGCGGCCGGAGCCGATCCGGAACGGCGCACGACCGCCCTGCGGTACGCCGTCGGCTACGCCCTGGTGCAGGTCGGGTGGGTCGCTCGCCTCGCCTTCGACCAGCCGACGTACCTCTATGCCGGGCTGGCGGTGGCCGTGGGCGAGTTGCTGGTCCCGATCTGGGCCGAGCGGGCGCGGATGACGACCTTTCACCCGGAGCACATCACCGAGCGGTTCGGGCTGTTCACCATGATCGTGCTCGGCGAGGCCGTGCTGGCCGCGACCACCGCCGTACAGACCGCGGCCGACTCGCGCGACGGCCTCGACATCGGCCTGCTGGTCCTGGCAGGCAGCGGTCTGCTGCTCGTCCTCAGCCTGTGGTGGCTCTACTTCGACCGGACCACCCAGCGCATGCTGCGTTCCATGCCCACGACGATCATCTGGGGCTACGGCCACTACCTCGTCTTCGCCTCGACCGCGGCGATCGGCGCCGGACTCGCCGTCGCCGTCGACGCCCTCACCGGCCATGCGCACCTCACCCACCCGCAGCAGGGCCTGGCCGTCGGCATCCCCCTCGCCGCCTGGATCGCGACGGTCCGATGGCTGCGCGTGGGCCCGCCACTGCGCGGCCCCGCCGTCGCGGCCTCGCCCGTGGCCGCGGTGCTGGTGCCGGCCGCGGCCTGGACCTCCGCGGCAGTGCCCCTGATGGCCGCGATCACCGCGGCGCTGGCGGCGGTGACGACGTGGGCCGTACGGCGGACGGGCTGATCACTCGACGCCGGGACGTACTTCGTTCTCCGACAGCCGACGGATGTCGCTCGCTGCGACGCGTACGTCGAGCCCGTCCACCCGGTCACCGGTGACCCCCACGTCACATCAACCCGCTTGCCGCTCAAGGAAGTTGACCACCGGTACAGGCAGCCGGCGAGGATATTTTCGGCATCGGGCGGGGAATGGCACCCACGGAGGTGAGGCCGATGTGGCCATGGTGGGCGGGAGACCGGTCGTTTCCCCACCGGACCCGGAGCGATGCCGTGGTGCCGCCCCTGCCCCCGGCCCTGAGAAGGGCCGCGGCCCGTGCGCGTCACCGTGACCTCGGACAGCACCCGGGGCCGGACGAGGAGATCCGGCGCGGCATCGTCCTGGCCCCGGCCGACCCCTCCCAGTGGACCCACAGCCACCGCCTCGTCGACTCCCTCGAACCCCGGGACCGCCGACGGCTGGGACTGGCGCTGCTGAGCAACCCGCACGACACCAGGGGCGACATCTGTATGGAGGCCGCGCTGACGCGGCACCCGTGCGGCTGGTCCCCCGAGGAGGCAGAGGAACTGCTGGCCCTCGCCCTGCCGGAGATCGATCACATCCCCTACGGGTTCCACCAGGTGTGCCGGTGCCTGGGGTTGCCGCTCGCCGCCGTACGGGAGCAGGAGCCGTCCGAGCGGGCCCGCTACCGGCCTCGGTTGCGGGCCGTCGTGCTGGGCGCCCGTAACCACCATCACTCCGGTCGCTTCGAACAGTGTCAGTGGCATCTCTCCGTCGAGGAGGCCGCCGCGCTGCTGGACCTGCCGTACGACCGCGAGGTCCTCGAGAGTCTGTCGCGGGTCCTCCCCGACCGGGGCACCAGCGGCAACCGGGCATTGAGCGAACTGGGCACGCTGGTCTTCGAACCCGGTGTGCTGGACCTGCTCGCGGTGCTTCTCGCCATCGACAGCTTCCGTCCGGCCCAGTCCTGGCTCGGGCAGGTCCGTGAGCGACTGGAGATGGTCCCGGTCGCCCCCGAGGTCGTGGGTGCCCTGCTGCGCATGGACACCAGCTACCCCGGCCACATGACCGAATCGGCACTCAGCAGGCAGGCGCCCGTCCTCGACCAGGCGACGCTCATGGCCGGAGCCGCCTGGGCGGCCTGCCTCAGCGGAGACCCGGCCCTCATCGGGCTGGTGGCCGCGCAGGTGCTGGGCCGCGGCCTCGACCGGCGGCTTCCGGGCCTTCCGGACCGGGACATCCTCCCGGCGCGGGCGGGTGTCACCGCCCTGAGTGCCGCGGCCGGCATGCCCGGGCTGGGCCGGCACCGAAGGGCGCTGTCAGGACTGCCGCCCGAGGCAGCCGCCGCGGCGCGCGCCGCGCTGGACGCGATCGCCGACGAGTTCCTGTCCGAGGGAGCCCGCGAGCTGGCCCTCGACCACCACACGGCCCACCTGGCCGTACGTCCGGACGGCTCCGTGGGCGTGGAGATCCGCACCGACCGGGGACAGCCGGTGACTGCGTACGGGATGCGTCACTTCAACGGGAGATACGTCCTGGAACTGACCGCTTTGCGGCTACGGCTCCCGCGTCTCGCCGCGCGGGCCGACCGCGAGCGTGGCGCCCTCGCCGAACTCCTCGCCACCGGCACCGCGCTGACCGGTGAGGAGTTCAGCGCCCGCCGGCTCGACCACGATGTCGCCGGGCCCCTCTCCCAGGCCCTGGTCTGGGAGGCGGAGACCGCCGACGGCACCTTCACCGGGCTGCCCGTGCGCGGCCCCGGCGGCCGGTGGCTGCTGCGGGACATCCGGGGTCGGACGCACGAGGTCACGGCCACCGACACGGTACGTCTCTGGAATCCGGTCCACGCCGATCGGGCACAGACCCGCGCCTGGCAGACCCATCTGGAACTCGGCGGCCTGAGACAGCCCATTGGCCAGGTGCCCGTACGACGGGGTGCGTCCCGCCGCCCGGTGGGGGACACCAGGCCACCGCGATCGTCCTGACGTGACGCCCTTCCGCACTGCGGTCACGCGTCGAGACGGCGCCCGGCCAGCCAGGTGACGATCTGGATGATCAGCGTTCGAGCATCCGAGCCTGGGCCTCGGTGTGGGTGTCGCCCGCGGCGGGCGGCAGGCTGCTGAGCTTGTCGAACTGCTCGCCGGTGAGGGTTACGGCGTCGGCGGCGGTGTTCTCCTCGACGCGGCCGACCCGCTTGGTGCCGGGGATCGGGGCGATGTCGTCGCCCTGGGCGAGCAGCCAGGCCAGCGCGATCTGGGCGGGTGTGACGCCGACCTCGGTGGCCAGGGCCTTGACCTCGTCGGCGAGGGCGAGGTTGCGGCGGAAGTTCTCGCCGGTGAAACGGGGGTTGTCGCGCCGGAAGTCGGAGGCGTCGAACTGGTCGGTGGAACGGATGGCGCCCGTCAGGAAGCCGCGGCCCAGCGGGGAGAACGGCACCAGGCCGATGTTCAGCTCCCGCAGCACCGGCAGGACACGGTCCTCGATCCCCCGGGTCCACAGTGAGTACTCCGACTGCACCGCGGTGACCGGCTGGACGGCGTGCGCGCGCCGAATCGTGTCGGGGCCCGCCTCCGAGAGGCCGAAGGCGCGCACCTTGCCCTCGGCGATCAGCTCGCCCACCGCGCCCGCGGTCTCCTCGATGGGCGTGTTCGGGTCGACGCGGTGCTGGTAGTACAGGTCGATGTGATCGGTGCCCAGCCGCTTGAGGGAGCCCTCGACGGCGGTGCGGATGTTGGCGGCGCCGGAGTCCTGGTTCCAGACGCCCGCACCGGCGTGCGAGACCATGCCGAACTTCGTGGCCAGCACCACCTTGTCCCTACGGCCCCGCAGCGCCCGGCCGATCAGCTCCTCGTTGGTGTAGGGGCCGTAGATCTCGGCGGTGTCGATGAGCGTGACCCCCAGCTCCAGTGCCCGGTGCACGGTCCTGATCGACTCGGCGTCGTCGGTGCCGGAGCCGGTGTAGCCGTGGGACATGCCCATGGCGCCGAGGCCGATCCGGGAAACCTCCAGGTCACGCAGTTTGATGTAGTGCATTTCGCCCTCTCCGGTTCATCGCGTCGCCCGGCGCTCCCAGCCTCACCCGGCCCGGCGGATCGTGCCCGTGGTGGCCGGGGTGCCGGCGCCTTGCTCCTTCACGTTCGCCCGGATCGCGACGGTGTGGCAGGGCGGGCTCTTCAGGGGTAACGACAGGGCCCCCCTCCCGCCTGCGCGACGGGTGGGGTGCGGGCGAGACTGGACGCATGGCAACCGAGAGCGCGCACAGCGAGGGCGCCGAGCTGGGCCGCTTTCTGCGCGCCCGCCGCACCCAGACCCGCCCCGACCACGTCGGCCTCACCGTCGGCGCCGGCATCCGCCGCACCCCCGGGCTGCGCCGCGAGGAGCTGGCCACCCTCGCCGGCATCAGCATCGACTACTACGTGCGCCTGGAACGCGGCAAGGAGACCCGCCCCAGCCCCGCCGTCCTCGACTCGCTCGCCCGCGCCCTGCACATGGACGACCAACAGCACCAGCATCTGCGCGAACTCGCGGCCCGAGCCGCCCGCTACGCCCCCGAACCGCCGCCCGCGCCCAGCCGCACGGTCCGCCCCCACCTCAAGCTGCTGCTGGAATCGCTCCGCCCGAACCCGGCGTACGTCATCAGCCGCAGCATGGACCTGCTGGCCTGGAACCCCGGCGGACTCGCCCTCTACGCGGGCCTGGACGACTGGCCGGTCAAGCAGCGCAACCTGGCCCGCTATTTCTTCCTGCACCCCGCGGCCCGCGACCTCTTCCACGACTGGGAATGGCAGATCACCAACTGCGTCGCCCGCCTGCGCGCCATCGCCGGCACCGCCCCCGACGCACCCGACCTCACCAACCTCGTCGGCGAACTCCTCCTCAAGAGCCCCGACTTCGCCGGACTCTGGGAGCGCTACGAAGTCACCGGCCGCAAACCGGCCCAGAAGACCTTCCACCACCCCCAGGTCGGCACACTCACCCTCACCTCCCAGTCCCTGCACATCGAAGGCACCCCCGGCCAGCGCATCGGCGTCTACGCCGCCGAACCCGGCAGCCCGGACCACGACGCGATGCTGCTGCTGGACAGGGTCGACATGGGTGACATGAGTGACATGACCGCAGCGCGGCCGGCCCGACGGCCGTAGGCCGGGCGGCGGGGCGTACCGCGGTACCAGTCCGCCGGGCCAACTGTCTCCCGTGGTCCCACGCCCGCGGCAACAGGCCTTCCTAGCCTGCTCACATGGTGCTGATCAGAAAGTCCTCAACTGCCTTGAGCGCGGCGGCATTTGCCGCACTGTTCATGACGTACGGATCACCCGCCGCCGTCGCCTCGCCGAACGGCGCGGGCGACGCGGCCATTCACGAAGTCGACGTCACCGACCTGCCGGCCACCAAGGAAGGCCAGCCCACGGTCGCCGTCAACCCGAGAAACCCGAAGAACCTCGTCTTCGTCTCGACGATCTTCCCGCCGTCACCGGGCCTGGAGCCGGTCGACGGCGGCTGTTTCCTGGCCTACTCGAACGACCGGGGCGACACCTGGACCCGGGTGGCCTGGCCGTTGGGGACGGCGGCGCCCAAGTGCGGTGAGCCGAGCGTGCAGTTCGACGCGAAAGGCACCGTGTACGTGGACAACAACCAGGTCAGCTCGGGGCTGGCCGCGAACCTGGTGAACCACAACCAGGTCGCCAAGTCCACCGACGGCGGCCGGACTTGGACCGACCCGGTGTCCACCCCGCTGCTCCTCGGCGGTGCCCCGAAGATGCGCGTGGACGCCGCGACCGGCAAGGTCTACGCGGTCGCCGGTGCGGCCTGGGAGTATCCGAGCGCGGTCTCTGTCAGCGCGGACGGCGGCAAGACCTTCAGCACCGACTCGCGGGTGATCCCGGGCCCGATGCCCTGCATCGAGGTGGCGCCCGGCATCCCGCTCGTGTGCGGCTATCCCGGGCGCGAGATCGCCGTGTACGGCGGGATCCTCGTGTCCGCCTCCCAGGAGGCGGGGCAGCCGGTGAACTTCCACGTCAGCCGCGACGGCGGCAGGACATGGACGAACACCACCCTCAAGGACGGCCAGGGAAACCCGGTCGCGGCGGGCACCGGTTCCCTGGTGCCGACCCCGGGCCTGGGCGCGGCGGCCGACCCCGTCCCGTGGGTCGCCGCCGACACCTCCCACCGCGGCGGGTTCGCCGTGATGGTCCCCCGGGACTCGAACACCCTGGACGTCTACGTCACCCCGGACGCCGGCCGGACCTGGACCGGACCGGCGACCATCTCCGCGACGGGCGCTCTGCGGCCGGCGATCGACTTCGGCGCGAACGGCGATCTGGGGGTCATGTGGCGGACCACGACCGGCGACGCGTTCTCGGCCGTCTCGTTCGACCACGGACGCTCGTTCAGCGCCCCGGTGCGGGTCAACCACGCGACCGAGCCGGTCGGCGAGACGGGCCCGCCCGGTGACCGCTGGTCGGGCATCACCCTGACCGACAGGTACGCCTACGTCACCTGGGCCGACGGGCGGAACAACTCCTCCCTCGACTCGGTCATCAGCCGGGTGCCGCTGAAGCTGTACAAGCCGGCCCTCACTGCCGGGGAGTGACCAGTCCCGCGTCGTAGGCGACGATCACCGCCTGGATACGGTCCCGGGCGCCGAGCTTGGCCAGCACCCGGCCGACGTGCTTCTTCACCGTGGACTCGGTCAGCACGAAGTGTTCGGCGATCTCGGCGTTCGTCCAGCCCGTGCCGATGGCGACGAGCACCTCGTGCTCGCGTTCGGTGAGCGTCGCCAGCCGCGGGTCCGTGCGCGGCCCGGCGTCGGGTGCCAGGACGTCGTGGGCGTGGGCGTCGAGCAGGCGGCGGGTCAACCGGGGGGAGACCACGGCGTCGCCGGTCGCGACCGCCTCGATAACGGCGAGGAGTTCCGCCGGCCGGACGTCCTTCAGCAGGAAGCCACTGGCCCCGGCGCGCAGGCCGGCGTAGGCGTACTCGTCGAGGTCGAATGTGGTCAGGATGAGCACGCGGGTGCGGCCGCCCGCCGCCACGATGCGGCGGGTGGCCTCGATGCCGTCGAGACCGGGCATCCGTACGTCCATCAGGACCACGTCGGGGCTCAGTTCGGCCGCCATGCGCACGGCCTGCGCGCCGTTGTCCGCCTCGCCGACGACGCTCACGCCGGGGGAGCCGTCGAGCAGCATCCGGAAGCCCATGCGGGGCAGCGGCTGGTCGTCGGCGATCAGGATCGTGGTCACGGCGTGGGTTCTCCGGAGGTGGCCGAGGCGGACGGATCCAGCAGGACGTCGACGATCCATCCCCGGCCGTCGTCGCGTGGTCCGATGGTCGCGGTGCCGTCGTAGAGCGCGGCCCGTTGGCGGATGCCGACCAGGCCGTGGCCGCCGCTGTCCCTGCGGGAGGTCGGTTTCCGTGACGGCGAACCGGTGTCGGTGACCCTCACGCGGAGCCCGCCGCCCTGGACCGCGACCCTGACGTCGGCCGTGGCGCCGGGGCCGACGTGTTTGAGGGTGTTGGTCAGGGCCTCCTGCACCACGCGGAAGACCGTGAGCTGCACGCCCCGGCCCAGCGCGTCGACCGGGCCGACGGTGCGGTACGCCACCGGCAGCCCGGCCGCGCGGACCCGGTCGAGCAGGGTGTCCAGGTCACGGACGCCCGGCTGCGGGGACCTTGACGTGTCCTGCTCTTCCGGCGATTCGCGCAAGACCCCCAGCACGCGCCGGAGTTCGTCCATCGCCTGCCGCCCGGTGTCTCCGATGAGATGAAGTACCTGCTCGGTGCGACCGGGGTCGCGGGTGGTGAGCACGGCGGCGCCGTCGGCGAGGTTGACCATGACCGACAGGTTGTGGCCGACGATGTCGTGCATCTCCCGGGCGATCCGCGAACGCTCCGCCGCCGCCGTCAGCCGGACCCGCTGGTCCCGCTCGATCTCCAGCCGCGCCGCCCGGTCCCGCAGCGCCGACAGGTACAGCCGGCTGATGCGGACGGTCAGGCCCAGGGCCACAGCTCCGACGCCGGTACCGACGGACAGGACCAGAAAAGCCACCGGACCGGCCGTCGGAATCACGGTGACCACGAGCAGCACCCACCCCGCCACGGTCACCGGCAGCGCCCAGCAGATGGCTCGCGGCGAAGCGTGACGGGCAAGGTCGAACAGGGCGATCAGCAGGACGAGGGCGGCGGCGGGCCCCAGACCGAGCGACCACATGACCGGACACACGAGAAGACAGACGCCGTAGACGACGGCGGGACGACGGCGACGCCACCACAACGGGACGACCAGCACGGCCGCGATGCCCAGCACCACACCGACGGGCAGGCCGGCGCCCACCGGGCGGGACACCGGATGCCCCGGGCCGTGCGACAGCAGGTCCGGTGGCGCGGCGGCGGCGGCGAGGACCACCACGGCGGTGTCGAGGAGCCACGGACGGCGCCGGTCGGCCGCCCGCAGACGGCTCAGCACCCGCAGCAGCAGCCGCGTCACGGGGTGCGCCCAGACGGCGTCCGGCCCGGGCGGAGGCATGGTCGGCTCCGCCCGGGCCGAGCGCGCCCTCGTCCTGTCGTGCATCGGCTCCATCCTCGCGGACGCGATCTCAGACGTCACTGCGACGCAGCCGGAGGGCGGCACCGGCCAGCAGCAGTACGGCCCACACCAGCAGCGCCGTCACCCCCGCTCCGGGGCCGACCAGGGAGTCGCTCGACGCGTGCAGGGTCATCACCGACTGGCCCGCGTTGCTGGGCAGATACCGGCTGACGGTGTCGCCGAGCGAGCTGGGCAGCAGCCCGGTCAGGCCGGGCAGGACGAGCACGACACCGGCCAGGATCGCGATGCCTCCCGCGGTGCTGCGCACGAGCAGGCCGACCGTCACGCCGTACACACCGACCAGGCCCAGATACACTCCCGCGCCCAGCAGGCACCGGAGGACCCCGGCGTCCCCGAGGGACAGGGCGATCCTCTCGCCGTGCAGGGCGGCGCTCCCGATCAGGAACGAGAGCAGGGCGCCGAGGGTGGCCGCGACGAACGCGATCGGGCCGTAGACCGCGCACTTCGCCCACAGCACGGGCAGCCGGCCCGGTACCGCGGCGAAGGTCGAGCGGACCATCCCCGTGCTGTACTCGCCGGCCGACATCAGGACCCCCAGCGCGCCGACGGCCAGGGCCGCGAGGTTGGTGCCGGCCAGGGTCAGGGTCAGTGCCGCGCCGGAGTCCGCGTCCTTGCCGCCGAGCGGGCCGTCCGGAGTGTAGAGGGCGGCGGCGACCGACCCGATGGCCACCAGGAACAGCACGGCCACGCCCAGCGTGATCCAACTGGAGCGCAGCGACCAGAACTTGGACCACTCGGAGCGGACGACGCGTCGGCCGGTGACTCGGTGGACAAGCGGGGTGACGGTGCTCGTACTCATCAGGCGGCCCTCCCGGCGTCGATGCTCTGGTACTCCACGGCGTCCTGGGTCAGTTGCATGAACGCCTCCTCCAACGACACCGATTCGGCGGCCAGTTCGTAGAGCGGCACGCGGTGCTCGGCTGCCAGCTCCCCGATCCGCCGGGTGTCCAGGCCGGAGACGACCAGCCGCTCGGCGTCCGTCGAGGTCACGGTGACGCCCGGGCCGGCCAGCAGCGAGCGCAGTCGCGCGGGCTCACCGGTGGCCACCCGCACCCCCTTGTCCGCCGACCCCTCCACCAGCGCGTCGACGGTCGTCTCGGCCAGCAGCCGCCCCCGCCCCACGACCACCAGTCGGTCGGCGGTCTGCGCCATCTCGCTCATCAGATGCGAGGACAGCATCACCGTGCGCCCCTCGGCGGCCAGCCCGCGCAGCAACTCCCGTACCCAGCGCACCCCTTCGGGATCGAGCCCGTTCACCGGCTCGTCCAGCATCACCACCGCCGGATCACCCAGCAGCGCGGCGGCGATGCCCAGCCGCTGCCCCATCCCCAGCGAGAACGCCCCGACCCGCTTGTGCGCCACCGCGTGCAGACCGGCCAGATCGATGACCTCCTCCACCCGCCGCCTCGGCACACCATGGGTGTACGCCAACGCCATCAGGTGGTTGAACGCGGAGCGCCCCGGATGGACGGCCCTCGCCTCCAGCAGCACCCCCAACTCCTGCAAGGGCGCGCGGTGTCGGGCGTAGGGCCTGCCGTTGACCAGGGCCGTGCCGCTGGTCGGCGCGTCCAGGCCCACGATCATCCGCATGGTGGTGGACTTGCCCGCCCCGTTCGGCCCCAGGAACCCGGTCACCTGCCCCGGCGGCGCGGTGAAACTCAGCCCGTCCACCGCCGTCCTGTCCCCGTACCGCTTGGTCAGCCCACGAACTTCGATCACAGCGCCGCTCCCCGCTCGCCTTTGGCCCGGCATCCGGCCGGGTCACTGCTGTCGAGGCTAGGAGCGGCTGCGGCGCGACCCGTGGGCCCGGAGGTCACAATGACCGCTGGTCAGTGGTACCGGGGTACACCGGATCGGCCCCGCTACTCGTACCGGTACTTCAGCGAGTCCGCCTCCGTCTGCTGGATGTCGGCGATCGTCAGGTCCGGCATCCGCAGTTGGGCCAGCGTCACCTCGGCCGACGTCGGCTGGGCGTCCGCGGGCAGCCACCGCTCCGGCTTCCACGCCCCGCTGCGCAGCAGGGACTTGGGGCAGTGCGGGTAGACCTCCTCGATGCCCACGACCAGCGCGCTGGCCGGCGGCTTGCCCACGGCGGTCAGCTGTGAGAGCAGGTCCGGGCGGGTGGAGACGCAGGCCCGGCCGTTCACCCGCAGGGTCGTGGTGCGCCCGGGGATGACGAACAGCAGCCCGGCCCGTCCGGTGGTTATGACGTTCTGCAAGGTGTCCAGGCGCTTGTTGCCGGTCGCGTCCGGTATCGCCACCGTCCGGTCGTCCAGGACGGCGACGAATCCCGCGGGGCCGCCGCGCGGGGAGACGTCGCAGTTGCCCTCGGCGTCCGCGCTGGCCACCAGGACCAGCGACGAGCAGCCGATCAACCGCCGTGTCTGGTCGGTGAGTTCGGTCATCTGCTTCCGTACGGCGGCTTCGCCGGGGAGGTCGTAGACCTGGCGCAGCGCGTCCTGGTCGGACAGGGCGTCGAGACGGAGCGAGTCGAAGGCGGTACCGGCAAGAGGCGTCGTCATGTCTCCGACCCTAAAGGCCGGACAGGGAGACGAACGGGCGGACGACCGGCCGGTGTCACCAACTCCCAAGCGGTTTACAGGAGTTGGACCCTAGTAAGTATGCAAACCCCCACCCCGGATCCACCCACCCCTCGCTAGCATCCCGTCATGCCTCTGCGTCGGCGCCACGACAAGCTCGCCGCCCTGCCGCGCGACCCGCGAGCCGACGACTACCCGATGCCGGCCGTCCCGTACGGGTGGTACGCCGTACTCCGCGGCGACGAACTCCGTCCGGGCGAGGTCGTCAGCCTGCACTACTTCGGGCGGGCGCTCATCGCCTTCCGGGGAGCGGACGGCCGGGCGGCCGTACGGGACGCGCACTGCCCGCACTACGGCGCGCACCTCGGCGCGGGCGGCAAGGTCGTGGACGGCAGTGCGGAATGTCCGTTCCACGGCTGGCGGTTCGGCCCGGACGGGCGGTGCGTGGCGGCTCCGTTCGCGCGCCGGACTCCGAAGGTGTCGCTCGGCGGCTTTCCGGTCCGTGAGCACAGCGGGCTCGTCTTCGTCCACGTCGGGCCGGACGATCCGTCGTGGGAGGTACCGGAGATCCCGGAGGCGGCGTCCGGGCGGTTCGCCAGGCCGATCGACGACGTCTGCCGCGCGCGCATCCACATCCAGGAGATGCGCGAGAACATCGTCGACGAGTCCCACTTCCACACCCTCCACGGTCAGAGCGAACCCCTCGTCCAGGACTGGCGGTCGAACGGCCCCTTCGCCGAAGCCCGCGGCCGGATCCGCCGGCGCGTCCTCGGCCGGGACATCGACAACAGTTTCGACGCGTTCATGTACGGACCCGGCGTCATGGTGGTCCGCACCCACGGCCCCGCCCTGTCGGTGACCGCCGTCGCCCTCACCACCCCCGTCGACGACCGCACGAGCGAGATGCGGATGCTGTACTACGTCCGCAAACCGGCCCGGTTCCCGTTCCTGACGCCCGTGCTCAAGCTCGTCTTCCGGACGCAGGCCCTGGGCGAGGTGCGCGAGGAACTCCGGATCTGGGACCACAAGATCCACCGGCCGCACCCGGTCCTGCTCCCCCACGAACAGGGCATCAAGGCATTGCGCCGCTGGTACGCGCAGTTCTACGGCGGCGGCCCGACCGCGAGTGCCTAGGCCGGAGACACCGGCCGTTCCGCCGACAGGCCGCGGTTCACGGTGCGGTGGGCGCATGCTCAGGTCGGGACCGTGCTCGACGCCGGCAGGCGATCCCGCCATCCGGCGTGTGGAATGTAGCCAAGGACGGGAGAACTCACGATGGATCTCGGACTGAACGGACAGGTGGCCGTGGTCACCGGTGCCAGCAGGGGGATCGGGCTGGCGGTCGTACGGGCGCTGGTCGCCGAGGGAGTCACGGTCCACGCCGGGGCCCGGAACTCCTCGCCCGGCCTGGAGGAGCTGGCCGCGACCGGGAACGTACGGGTCGTACCGGTCGACCTGGGCGAGGCGTCCGGACCCGCGCGGCTCATCGAGGCGGCGGGCGACCGGATCGACATCCTCGTCAACAACGTGGGAACGGCTCCGGCCCGCACCGGAGGATTCCTCACGGTCACCGACGAGGAGTGGCTCGCCACCCTGAACCTCAACCTGATGGCGGCCGTCCGTACGACCCGGAGCGCCCTGCCGGTGATGCTCGCCCGGGGACGGGGCTCGATCGTGAACATCTGCTCGGTCAACGCGGCGCTCCCCGACCCGGCGGTCATCGACTACAGCGCCTCGAAGGCGGCCCTCGCGGGCTTCTCCAAGGCCCTGTCCAAGGAGGTCGGCGCGAAGGGGATCCGGGTCAACACCGTCAGCCCGGGGCCGGTCGAGACCGATCTCTGGCTGGGGGAGGGCGGGGTCGCCGCGACGGTCTCCGAGGCGACCGGCATGAAACCCCAGGACGTCATCGACAACGCCGCGCGGACGACAGTGACCGGCCGCTTCTCCCGGCCCGCCGAGATCGCCGACGTGGTCCTGCTGCTGTCCGCGGACCGCACGGCGAACGTCACCGGCGCGGACATCACCGTGGACGGGGGCTTCATCCCCACCTGGTGAGCACACCAGAACCCCACGTGAAGAGCACACCCCAACGGGCGGGGACGCCCAGGGCGGCGCCGCCCTGGGTGTCCCCGCATCCCACCCACCGCCCTATTGCACACCTGTGACAGCGACCGCACAGTCCCGTCACCCGCTGCGGGAACACTCCGTCTTGTCGCGAAGGGCAGCAAGCCGAGCGGACCGGTTCAGGGTCCGGGGACGGCCGGCGGTTCCCGCGAGACTCTCGTCGCAGCGTCATTCACATCACTGGGGGAACCTCGATGTCCGCTCGTAACCGTCGGCGCGCCGGCGCAACCGTCGTCACCGCAGGTGCCGCCGCCCTGCTCGCCCTGTGCGGCACGGCCTGCGCCGCGCCGGCCGCCCCGGCCTCCGGCGGAGCCAAGGGCAGCGCCGCGATGGTCGCCGCGGCCGCGTCCACCCACATGCTCACCGTGCCCAGGGGACTCACCCTCAGCAACGGCACCCGCCACGTGATCGTCAACGGCAGGTCGATCGACTTCGGCACCACGGTCCGTGACCTGGCCTGGAACCCGGGCGGCAGCAAGGCCGCCTTCATCGACGGGCACGGCAACCTCGTCGTCTCCAACCCCGACGGCACCCACCGCGTCACCGTCGCCGCCAACCCGGGCGGACAGACGTGGTCCCACCCCACCTGGCAGGTGACCGCCGCCGACCGGACGAACCAGATCCCCGCGAAGAACAACCTCATCTTCTCGGCGAAGATCCACGGCAGCACCGTCCTGGAGGGCGTCAAGGCCACCGCCAACCACGGCAGGCCGGCCAGGATCAGCCTGAACGGCGAGGCGGGGGAGGGGGCCGTCCCCCAGACCAACAACACCTGGCCCAACGCCGGCGGCAAGTACGGCTCGGCCGTCTACGAGAACACCCACACCGGCGAGGTCTACATCCGCGACGACTACCTGCGCCAGCAGGGCGGCGCGCTGGCCAAGGGTTCCGAGCCCGCGCTCTCCCCCGACAACGAGGAGGTCGTCTTCGTCCGTTCCGTCCACGGCCACGACCACCTCTTCGTGGAGGACCTCGCCAGCTCCACGAACACCGTCAAGGACGTCACCCCCGCCGCCACCACCGACTACACCGAGCCCACCTGGTCCCCCAACGGCAAGACCATCGCCTTCCGCGCCCCGACCGGTACGTACACCATCACGAAGACCGCCCACGGCTTCGGCAGGCCCGTGAAGGTCTCCACCCACACCGGCCTGCCCGCCTACCGCGGCTGACCGCCGCCCAACCGCCCGCCGGAGCGGGCGAGTTCGGCCCGGAGCTCGGGCAGATGCTGGTCGGCCGTGTCGTGCGGCAGATACTCGACCACATCGAGAAAACGGAACAGGACCTGGCTCTTGGTGACGGCGAACTCGTAGTCGCCGAACCCCACCACGGCACCCATGTCCCCACGGACAGCGCCCCGGACGACATGCGCGGTCATGTCGTCCGGGCTCTGTGCCGTCAGCCCGCGCCGCGCGTTGGGACGCGCCAGATACGGGCAGACCATCGAGGCGTAGAGCATGCACGCACGGTGCCCCGGCCCCTCCAGGGTCGCCGCCATGTTCCGGTACGGCCGCCCGGCATCGAGCGCCTCCCTGATCGCCGAACTCTCCGCGGCACCGACCACCCGCCACACCGCCCCCTTGGGCATCAGAGTGCCGCAGACGGAACACAGCCGCCGCCGCGCACACTCCGCGCTGCGCCCGTAGTCGGTGAGCGCGAACTGCGGCTCGCCGCCCTCCCACGGCGTGATGGCGGGCACGGGATAACCCCGGCTGTCACGAGGCCTGCCCTCGACGGTCACCGGCATGGGAACTGAATCGAATCGCACACCTCATGGTCGGTCACGCGACCGCTCACCGCGACGGTCGACCGGACATTCACCGGCGCGGCGCTCTGAACGATCGCCCCGGAAACTAGGCCATTTTGCAGATGCCCCCGCCCAACGCCCCCTCATAAGGTCCATGACACACCACCCCGATCCAGCCGCCCGAGGAGTCCCATGAGTACCGATGTTTCCCGCCGCCAGGTGCTCGCCGCCGGAGCGGCAGTGGCCGGAGCGGCCGCGCTGGTCGGCGGTGTCGCAGGAACGGCCGATGCGGCGAGCGCTGCGGCCGGTACGAGCAAGGAGAACCCCAAGGTGAAGCCCACGATCGTCCTCGTGCACGGCGGCTACGCCGATTCCTCCTGCTGGAACGCCACCATCAAGGAGCTGCAGTACAAGGGCTACACCACGATCTCCGGGTCGAACCCGCTGCGGGGCATTCCGACCGACGCCCCCTACATCGCGAGCCTGCTGGACTCCGTCAGCGGACCGGTCGTGCTGGTCGCGCACTCCATGGGCGGGACGGTCATCACGAACGCCGCCGCCGGGAAGAGCAACGTCAAGGCGCTCGTCTACGTCGCCGCGTTCGTGCCCGACGTCGGCGAGACGCAGGGCGAGCTCATCACCAAGTTCCCCGGCAGCGAGGTCGAACCGGTGAGCGTCCCGGTGCCGTACACGAAGGCCGACGGCACGACCGGTATCGACCTGTACCTGAGCAAGGACGGCCAGGCGGCCTTCGCCGCCGACATCTCCACCACCGACTTCAAGGTCCTCCAGGCCACGCAACGGCCGTTCGACGCCGATTCCTTCACCTTCCCGACCACGGCCGCGGCCTGGAAGACGATCCCGGTGTGGGGGCTGGTCGCCGGCCAGGACAAGGCGATCCCGCCGGCCTGCGAGCGCTGGATGTACAGCCGCGCGAACGCCCGCAAGGTCGTCGAGGTGCCGGGCTCCTCCCACGTCGTGATGCTCAGTCACCCCAGGATCGTCGCCGGTCTCATCGAGGACGCCGCCAAGGCGACCGGCTGACGCGCACGAAGAGAACACAGAGAATGAAGAACGCCCCGGTCCGTCACCACGGACCGGGGCGTTCCCGCTACCAGCAGCCCTCTACCGTCGCCGCGAGTCCGTCCAGGCCGTGGGTGACGGTCGCCGTCGGTGCCGTGCCGTTCTCGACGAACGCGAAGCTCTTCCAGCGGCCGTCCGCGCCCTTGGCGACCCCGGCCAGCGCGGACACATCGCTCAGGGTGCCGGTCTTGGCATCGACCTTTCCTACGGCGCAGGAGGCGGGGGCGGTGGTGAAGCGGCCGTAGGAGGTGCTGAGGGTGCCGTCGACGCCCGCGACCGGGAGGCCCTGCAGGATCGGCCACAACTTGGCCTGGTAGTGGGTGTCCACCGCGAGGGCCGCGATGGCGGAGAGCGCGTCGGCCGTCATGCGGTCGCTGCGGGAGAGGCCGCTGCCGTCGTACTCCTTCACGCCGGTGAGCGGGATGCCGTACTGGACGAGGACCGCGTGCACCGCGGCGGTGCCGCCCGCGAAGGTGGCGGCCCGGCCCTGGCCGAGCGCGGTGAGCCGGAGCAGGCCCTCGGCGATGTCGTTGTCGCTGTGCTTGAGCATGTATTCCACGGTCGTCGACAGCGGCTTCGAGGTGTGGGTGGCCACGACCGTGGTGCCCGAGGGGGCCTTGGCGCGTGCGGGGGTGCCCACCGTGACGCCCTGGGCGGCGAGTTGCTGGGCGAAGTACTTGGTGGCGGTGAGCGCGGTGTCCGAGGTGTTGTCGCCCTCGATGCGCAGGGCCCGGACCGGGGCGACCGTGTCCGGGTAGTAGCTGCTGCTCCAGCCGGTGGCGAGGCTGGGGGCGGCGAAGAGGTGGTCGTCGAACATCAGCCGTACCGAGTGCAGGTCCTTGGCCTTCAGGGACTTGGCGGCGGCGGTGGCGAGGCTCTTCAGGTCGGCGGAGCTGAGTTGCTGGTCGCCGCCGCCGACCAGGTACACGGTGCCGGAACGGTAGACGGCCTTGGTCTGCACGGTGTGGGTCGGGCCCAGCACGGTGAGCGCGGCGACCGCGGTGCCCAGCTTGTTGGTGGAGGCGGGCATCACCCCCTTCGCGGGGTTCTGGGACCACACCTTCTGCCCGGAGGCGACGTCCCGGACCTCACCCACCACATTGGTGCCCAACTGGGCTGTGCCGATCCGCTGGTTGAGCTTCCCCGCCATCGCCTTGTCGGCGGCCGTCAGCGCGTTCGCCGCCGACGCGGAGGTGGCGGTCATCGCCATCGCGGCCACCACCGGAACCGCGATCACGGCCGCCCGCCGACCGCTCTTCCCGAGTTTCCCGTTCCCGCCACGCGGAAGCGCATGCCTACCCACAGCGTTCTCTCCTTCGTGTTGCCGGTGCGTCCCGTACGGCGAACATGCGACCAGCGGCCCGAGACCGCCTCTGGATCGTTTCGTCCTGGTTCTCTAACTGCCGGGGCCGGCGGTGAGGAAGGCGTCGGCCGCGGTGCAGAGTAGCTGGCGGGTGGCGAGAGCGGTCAACGGGCCGGTGAGCGACGGCAGTTCGACCGTCACCGCGCTGCCCGCGAGACGGATGGACGGTCGCCCCTTCTGGAGCGGCGGATACGCGGCCGTCAAGGCCGGGCTGCTGGAGAGCAGCATGGCCCCGCTGGAGCAGACCTTCCCGATCGGCACCTCGACCCCCAGCGCCATCCGGACGGCCGACGCCTACGCGACCTTCGCCAACAGCGGCAAGCAGAACGACCCCTGCTCGGTGACCGGGGTGCTCCGGCACGGCAAGCCGGTCGGCGGGCTCCAACACCCGGACGCGCGGGCCGCGTTCACTCCGGGAGTGGCCGCGATCGTCGACAAGGTGCTGCAGGGCGTGGCCTTCCAGAACGGTACCCAGACGATCGTCCCCGGCTCCGCGCCCGTGGCCACCGGCGCCGACGACCTGACCAAGTCGGCCCGGTTCATGGGCTACGACGGGGACTTCGAGCTCAATCGCCGGTGACCGAGAGAACGCTGCCTATCTTCGCGTCCTGGTAGAACCACTTGGCGTCGGCGCCGTCCAGGCCGATCCAGCCGCCGGTGCCTTGGGTGCCGAGGCTCTTCCTCTTGTAGAAGGTGGTGACGCCGACGTAGACGGGTTCGTTGTGGGCATCACGCAGTTCGACCGCGAGCAAGATCTCCGTGGTGCCGGCCAGAACCTTGGTGTCGTGCTTCCGGTACACGGTCAACGGCCCGACGAGTGCTGGTCTGTTGGAGGAGTCCGAGGTCAGCGGCATGACCCGGTCGCCGACGGTCAGGGCACGCTTGGCGAGGTCGAGCGTGCCGGTGGCGGGCACCGTGGAGACAGGGGTCGGCACTGCGGCGGAGGCGGCGGAAGGCGACGGGGTCGGTGCCTGCGACTGCGACGGGACGGCGGGCGTGGCGGCACCCGGGAGCTGACGGCCGTCGTCCTTCCCGGTGAGGTCCAGGGTCAGCGCGAGTCCCACCAGGGCGAGAGCCACCGCACCCGCGCCCAGCGTGCCGGCCATCCGACGGCGCGCCCGGCGCACCGCACGGCCACGGACCTCGGCGCCGGTGAGAACCGGACGGGCCTCCTGTTCCGCGGCGAACTCACGCAGCGCGACCGAGAGTTCGTCGGTGTCGTCCATGAACCCGTGGGCTCCGGTGGAGAGTTCATCCGACACGGCCGCTCTCCTTCCGGTTCCGAACCGGCTCGTCCGCCTCGTCCGGAGTCAGCTGCTTCGCCAGCGCCGCCCGTCCCCGGTACAGCCTGGCCTTGACCGTCCCCACCGGCGCGCCCGTCTCGGAGGCTATCTGCTCGACGCTCACATCACACAGATGGTGCAGGACGATCACCATCCGTTGTGCCGTGGGCAGTTCGCGCAGCGCGGCGACAAGTGCCGGGTGATCGGGGCTGGGTCCGGGCGTTGACACGGGCGGTGGAGTACGGCGCACCAACTCCAGCCAGCGCCTGGCCCGGCGCCAGCGGCTGACCGCCAGCCGCATGGCGACCGTGCGTATCCACGCCTCGGGCGCCTCGTCCGCCAGGAAGTCCCCGCGCCGGTCCCAGGCCCGTACGAACGCCTCCTGGACCACGTCCTGCGCCTCCTCCCGATCTCCGGTGAACGCCGCGAGCTGGCCGGTCAGACGGGGGAACGCGGCGGCGTAGAAGGCGTCGAACTCGTCCTCGGTCATGACCTCACCGGAGTCTCGGAATTCCCGTGCAACCCGACCGCCGCACCGTGCGTACAGGAAAGACGACGAACACGCGTCTCAGGATCCACTCCCCCCACAGTTGTATCGGAGGACCACCGAAGTGCCCGACCCCCACGACGACTTCACGGCGTACGCGCACGCGCAGCTGCCCCGGCTGGTCACCACCGCGCACCTGCTCTCCGGCGCGACCGGAGACCCCCGCGAGGCGACCGAGCTGGCGCGGAGAACGCTGGTGGGAGTGTGCGCGCGGTGGCGCCGGATACCTCGGGACGACGTGGACTTCTATGTACGGCGGTCCCTGGTCAAGGAGTTCCTGCGCGGGGCGCGCCGCCAACGGTCCCTGCCCGACGGTGTGTTGAAGGACACGTCCGCACGGCAGCGGGCGGTGCTCGTGATGCTGCACCGGGAGGGTCTGCGGGAGGCGGAGGTCGCCCAGCTGCTCGGCTGGTCGGCAGGCGCGGTGAGCAGCCGGGCCCGGCGGGGGCTGGCGGTGTGCGGGGGTGACGCGGGACGACTGCGGGAGCTCTTCGCGGAGGCTGCCGAAGCGGTCCAAGTCGGCTCAGGGGACGTCCCGTTCGGCGTTCCGCTCGATGCCGTGGAGCAGCGGGGCCGGGCGCTGCGCCGCCGCCGTAGGGCCGTGGTCGCGGCGCTCTGCGCGCTGCTGCTCGTCCCGGCGGGTGTCTTCGCCGCCGAGCGGATCGTGGGCGGTGGCACCGCGGACGGGTCGGTCGCCGGGGCGGCGGACGTGGCGCGGAGCCCGATACGGATCGTCGCGCCCGGCGAGCGGGTGGACGCCCTGCCGGGGGTTCAGGTCTGGCTGACGGGCGACGGCAAGCACTGGTCGACACCACAACGGCCCAACCAGTTCCTCGGGTTGACCGACGACAGCTACGCGAGCGGCTCGAAAGTGGGCGCCGAGAGCGGGAAGCCGGCCGCCTCCGTGCAGCCCGACCGGCTGAACAGCTCGTACTTCCTGTCCGGTCTGTACCGCGGCCTGTCCGCCGACCCGGCGCGCGTCGAGGTCACCGTCGACGACAGCAGGATGACCGGAACCGTCCTCACGCTGGCGGGCAGCCCGGGCTGGGGCGTCTGGTACACGCGGGCACCGCTGTCGTTGGCGGAGCTGAAGTCGAGCTACGGCGACGGCGGTCCGACCGTCACGGTGTACGACGCGGCCGGCAAGGTCGTCGCGCGGGGCGGGGCCGACCAGTGAGGCGCACCGCCAGGTCCGCCAGGCTTCGCATCCCGCTCCGCCTCCGGCTCCGCCGTACCCGGGGCCGGCTGCTGCGCCGGCTGATCATCGCCTTCCTCCTGCTGATCGTGGCGCTGTGCACGGCCGCGGTCGTCGCGTACCGGCTGACGGGCATCCCCGACCCGCACCCGGAGACCGTCACCCAGAGCACGGTCTTCGTCGACGACAAGGGCTCCTATCTGGGCCGGCGCGGTCCCGTGGACCGTCAGGAGGTGCCGCTGTCGCAGGTACCCCGCTATGTCCAGGACGCCGTGATCGCGGCCGAGAACCGCTCCTTCCGCACGGACGACGGGGTGTCGCCGCGCGCCGTCGCCCGCGCGGTACTGGCCTCGCTGACCGGCGGCGAACGGCAGGGCGGCTCCACCATCACCCAGCAGTACGTCAAGAACGCGCTGCTGAGCCCGGAGCAGTCGCTGTCCCGCAAGGCACGCGAGGCACTGATCGCGATCAAGCTCGACCGCACCCGCTCCAAGGACGAGATCCTCGCGGGCTATCTCAACACCGTGTATTTCGGCCGGGGTTCGGCCGGCATCGAGGCCGCCGCGCGCAACTACTTCGGCGTGGACACCCGCAAACTGACCGTCTCCCAGGGCGCCGCGCTGGCGGCGATCGTCAACATCCCCTCGTACTACGAGAAGGCGGGCTCCGACCCCGAGGTGACCGCGACGCTCAGGGCCCGCTGGGAGTGGGTGCTCGACGCGATGACGGCGGGCGGCAGCATCACGGCGAAGCAGCGCGCCGAGGCCGTGTTCCCCGCGTTCCGGTTCTATCCGCCGGGCGCGACCGAGGGACAGCGGCAGTACATGATCGACGTGGCGGCACAGGAGGCCGCCGACCGGCTCGGCATCACCGAGGACCAGTTGGCGCGCGGCGGCTACACCGTGCGCACCACCTTCGACCTGGCGCTCCAGGACGCCACCACCGAGGCGGTGAAGGACCTCAAGGACGGCAGGGGTGGGGCTGCCGGCAAGGGCGTCACGCTGCACGCCGCCGTCGTGGCGATCGTGCCCGGCGACGGGGCGGTACGGCTGCTGTACGGGGGGTCGGACTACGCCCGGCAGCCGTTCAACGACGCGGTGGGCGGCGCGGTGGAGGCGGGCACGGCGCTGGACCCATTCGCCAAGATCCGGCTCGGCGCCCCGCTGACCGCCCTCCCGAAGACCGCGGCACCCACCCCCCTGAAGCTGGCCTCGGCATACGCGACCGTAGCGGCGAACGGAATGTACGCGGCCCCGTACACGGTCACGAAGATCACCCGGGACGGCCGGCAGGTGTACACCGCGCACCCCGACACCCGGCGCGCGCTGGAGGAGAAGGACGCGTTCATGGTGAGCGCGCAGATGTCCAAGTCGTACGACGACGCGCTCCCCGCGGTTCCCGCGGCCCAGCGTGCCCCGCAGACCGCTTTCACGGCCGGCGCGGGCGGCGGCATCACCCGCCGCACCGTGTGGTCCGCCCGACTGGACCCCCAACTCGCCCTGACCTTCGCCCTGTTCGCCGACCGCCCCGGCAAGAAGAAGAACACGACCGCACCGGCCCAACTGCCGAACGACCCGTCGCCGGCACAGTCCGCGACGGAGACCACGGCACAGATCTGGCGACTGGCCACGACGGGGACGGGATAGTCCGGGCCTCTTCCGCCGATGCCGATGCCGTGGATACTGCATCTGTGACCGCCCCAGGCACCGAGGTCCCCTCGAACCCCAAGCGCCCCGCGTGGCTGACCCGCAACGTGAAGGTGCTGTGCGGGGTGTCCTTCCTCCAGGACGCGGCCAGCGAACTCCTCTACCCGATCCTGCCGATCTTCCTGACCGTGGTGCTGGGCGCGCCGCCCGCCGCGGTCGGGGCGATCGAGGGGGCGGCGGAGGGGGCCGCCTCGCTCACCAAGGTGGCCGCCGGTCGGCTGGCGGACCGGTTCGCCCGGCGTCCGCTGATCGGTGCGGGGTACGGCCTGGCCGCGGTGGGCAAGCTGCTCATCGCGCTGGCGACCGCGTGGCCGCTGGTCCTCGTCGCCCGGGTCACCGACCGGCTCGGCAAGGGCATGCGCGGGGCGCCGCGCGACGCCCTGCTCGTCGAGGGCGTTCCGAACGGGCAGCGCGGCAGGGTGTTCGGGCTGCACCGGGCCGCCGACACCGCCGGCGCGGTGGTCGGCCCGCTCGTCGGGCTGGTCCTGTACGAGGCGCTGGACCACCGGTTGCGCCCGCTGTTCTGGATCGCCGTGATCCCGGCGGTCGCCTCGGTCGCGCTGGTCGCCGCCGTCCGCGACCCCCGAGCCGGCGGGAGGACGGGCGGCTCCTCGACACGGGCGACCGCCACCCGTACCCCCTGGCGGTCCCTGCCGCGCCCGTACTGGCGGGTCCTCGGCGTGCTGCTCGTCTTCAACCTCGTCAACTTCCCCGACGCGCTCCTGCTGTTGCGCGCCCACGACCTGGGCCTGTCGACGGCGGGGGTGATGGGCGCGTACGCGGTCTACAACCTCGTCTACGCCGCCCTGTCCTACCCCGCCGGAGCACTGTCCGACCGGCTCCCGCGCCCGCTGGTCTTCGCCGCCGGTCTGTTCTTCTTCGCGGTCGGCTACCTGGGCCTCGGCCTGATCCACAGCCCCTGGGCGGTGTTCGTCGTACTGCCGCTCTACGGCGGGTTCGCGGCCTGCACCGACGGCGTCGGCAAGGCCTGGATCTCCACGCTCGTCCCCGACCACCAGCAGGGCAGCGCACAGGGCCTCTACCAGGGGGCCACCGGCGCCGCCGTACTGCTCGCGGGCGTGTGGGCCGGGCTCGCCTGGGGCACGGACGGCCACCTCCCGCTGCTGGTCTCCGGGGCCATCGCGCTGGCCCTCGCGGGTGTGCTGCCGACCGTGACCCGGTCCAGTTCCAGCCATCGCTAGTGACAGGTTCTGGTCAAGAGCGGCCCAAATGCCGGACTCTTCCGCCTCCCGGTGATCGGGTCGTCCCCGACGGCTGTATCCGTGCCCGCTCGGGAGGACCTGATGTCACAACCGACCCGCAAGAGACGTTGGTTCACGATCTGTGCCATCACCGCATCCGCCGCACTCGTGGCGATACCCGCCGGCGCCGCGCCCGGCTCGCGCGGCACCCCCTTCGGGGCCCGCGCACTGGCTCAACTGGCCGCCGAACGCGGGCAGTCGGTGGGTGCGGTCAGCCCCAAGGCCAAGGCCGAGGACGACGGCGGTGACGACGGCAACGAGGCCGACGAGATAGCCGAGGGCGCGGACCAGTACGCCGAGGCCCGCACCTCGCCCGGCATCGTCGCACCGGGCGCGTACGGAGCCGCCTGGACGAGTCTGGCCAACCTGTCCAGCACCGGCGGCAGTTGGCGCAACATCACGAACCTGCCGTACAACTCCGACGATGCGCGCTACCGCGACTACGACTCCAACTCCAGCGGCGGCTCGGGCAATGTGACCGGCCGGATGGCCGCGATGGCCGCCGACGACGACGGGTACGTGTACGCGGGCAGCGCGGGCGGCGGCGTGTGGCGGTCCCGGTCCGGGGGCGGGCACTGGCAGCCCATCAGCGACAAACTGCCCGCCCAGTCCACCGGCGCGCTCGCGCTGGACGGCGCCGGACGGCTGTGGCTGGGCACCGGCGAGGCGACGACCAACGCGGACGCGTATCTCGGCAGCGGTGTCTACGTCCTGTCGAACCCCCGCCACGGCACGTTCTCCACACGCAGCCGGGTCGGCGGCGACGAGCTGGAATCCACGACCATTCACGAACTGCGCTTCGGCGGCGGCAAGGTGTGGGCCGCGACCAGCGAGGGCGTGTGGAGCCACTCCACGAAGACGCTGAAGGGCGCCTGGAAGCTGGAGTTCGCGCCCAACCCGGCCTATCTGCCAGGTGGTTCACTCGCGAACGACGCCTCGGCCGCGTACAAGAACATCGCCAACGACATCGCGATCGACCCGAAGAACCCCTCCAAGGTGGTCCTCGCGGTCGGCTGGCGCAGCGGTGACGACTACAACGGCTTCTACACCAAGGACTCCAGCGGCACCTGGACCCGGATCACCAGCGGCCTGGGCGACCTGCCCGCCGACGCCGACAACGTCGGCAACGTCACCTTCGCCCGCTCCGCCGACGGCTCCCGCTACTACGCCATCGACCAGTCCCCGGAGCAGCTCAACACCAACCCGGACAGCGGTCTTGAGGGCATCTACGTCTCCAAGTCCGGCGCCCCGACCGGCCCTTGGACGAAGATCGCCGACTACAAGGGCCTGGCCGCCGACGGTTCGGCACTCACCTCCAGCGGCTACATGCCCGGCGTGCAGGCCTGGTACAACCAGTTCCTGACCGTCGACCCGGCGAACGCGGAGCACGTCTACGCGGGCCTGGAGGAGGTCTACGAGACGAAGGACGGCGGCACCAACTGGTCGACCGTCGGCCCGTACTGGAACTTCGGCTTCCCCTGCTGGAGCATCGACCCCACCAAGCAGACGGGCGACTGCAGCCCGACCACCCACTCCGACCAGCACGGCGTCGCGATCGGCAGCTACCACGGCAAGAGCTTCGTCTACGTCGGCAACGACGGAGGCGTCTACAAGCGCCCGCTCGCCGGCTCGCAGGACGCCTCCGGGCACGCCACCGACTGGACCTCGCTCAACGACGGCACCATCGACACCCTCCAGTACTACTCGGTGGGCGTCGGCAAGGACCTGACCTACGGCGGCGTCTCCGTCACCGGCGGCCTCCAGGACAACGGCCAGTCGATCCTGCGCAGCAACGACAAGGTCATGGGCTCCAACTTCGGCGGCGACGGCGGCGACACCCTCACCGACCCGGCCAACGGCTGCAACATCGCCGAGGAGTACGTCTACCTCTCCATCCAGGTGACCCAGAACTGCGCCGTCAACGACGGGAGTTGGGTCACCGATCCCAGCAAGATCACGTCGTACAACGTCGCCCCCGCCGACAACGCCACCGGTGAGGCCCGCTTCATCGCCCCGATCACGGCAGACATGAAGAACAGCTCGACCTGGATCGCGGGCGGCCGGCACATCTGGGTGCAGACCCACGGCTACGCCATCCGCAGCGGCGACGAGTGGACCAGCGTCTACGACCTGGGCGCCGGGCGTACCGCGACCGCCGTCGCGGCCTCGGGCGGCAAGGTGTACGCGGCCTGGTGCGGCCCCTGCAACAACCAGGGCTTCGCCCGCGGCATCTCCGTCGGCAACGCGGACGGCACCGGCTGGCACGACATCACCCTGCCGAGCACGGGCGCGGACGGCACCGTGCCCAACCGCTACCTCGCCGGCTTCGCCGTCGACCCGAAGAACGCCGACCACGTCTACCTCGCGGTCAACGGCTTCTCCCGGCACTGGACCGAGGGCCCCGGCGCCGGTGTGGGCCACGTCTTCGAGTCCACCGACGGCGGCACGACCTGGAAGGACATCTCGAAGAACCTGCCCGACGTGCCGACCGACTCCGCGGTCGTCACACCGAACGGCGGCCTCGCCGTCGCCACCGACCTCGGCGTCGTCTACCGCGCGCCGGGCCGTACCACCTGGAAGCGCGTCGGGAACCTCCCGGCCGTCGCCGTACTCCAGCTGAAGCTGAGCCCGGACGGCAAGACGCTGTACGCGGCCACCCACGGCCGCGGCATCTACACGATCGGCGTGCACGACCTCCGCTGACGCGGAGACGGCCGACAGGGGTGACTCCGGACCACCGGGGTCACCCCCGCGTCGTGTACGGCACCACACTCAGGTGCAGCGTGAAGGCGGTCCGCGCCGCGCCCGCCACGTCCGGCGCCTTCGCCGACGCGGTGACCTCGGCCGCGCCGGCCCGGGTCCCCGCACAGCGCAGCGAGGCACGGGCCGTACCGTCCGGATCCACCCGCCAGCCGGACACGAGGACGAACACCGGCGCGGAACTCCGCACGGCCGTCCACCGCTTGTCGTCCAGTCGCGGCCTCAGTACGAGCGACACCACGGTCCCGGGCCGCACACAGAGCCGCCGCGCGACCGCGTCACCGGGACCGACGACGACCTCCGCACGCCCGGCGGCACAGTCCCCCGCCGTAGCGGAGGAGCCGGGCGCCGACACCGACGGACTTCCCCCGGTGGGACTCGCGCCGCTCTCCGACGCCCCTCCCACCGATCCGCCACCCGCCGACGCGTGACACCCCGCCAGGACGACCGCCACGGCGACCGTCCAGACTCCGGCCCACCACCGCATCCCGGCACCTCCCGGCCCGCGCGTACAGGACGACCACCAGCATGCCCCGGGGCGGGCCGTCCTGGGCGGGTCAGAGGGTGACCAGTACGCCGTCCAGGGTGACGGTGGACCGGGCCGAGGTGCTGCCGGCAAGGACGCGCAGCTGCACCTTGTGGGACTTGACCGTGGTGCCGAGGGTGCGGGTGAACACCACTTGGCGGTAGGCGGTCTTCGCGGCGTAGGTGTTGACCGTGCCGACCGTCTTGCCGTCCACCACGACCGCGAAGCGGCCTCCGTCGGACTTCTTGGTCGCCACGACGCGCAGCTGGGTGCCGTTCGCCGTGAAGGAGACGTACGCGCCCTTGGCGGCGGAGGTGCGCACGGTGCCCGCCCACGCGGAGGCCGCCGACGCCGACTTCCAGGTGCCCGTGTAGTGCAGGGCCGTGGCCCGGTCGTCGAGCGGGATGCCCGTGGTCGCCGTCTTGCTCCACGCGCCGGTCTGGCCGGCGTCGTCGTGGGCGCGGACATAGAAGCGGTAGGTGACTCCGGGCACCGGCTTCACGGGGCTGCCCGCCTTGCCGAAGGTTGCCGACGTCGCCGTGGTGGCGGTACGCCAGGTCTGCAGCGGCCCGAGCGTCCAGGCGCCCGCGCTGTTGCGGGTGGTCACCCGCCAGGCGATGTCGTACGACTTCACGCCCGCCGTCTTCGCCGACCAGGTGACCGGCACGGACGCGGTGGTTCCCGCGCTGCTCGCGACGGCCGGTGCGGTGACGGTGGCGGCGGGGACGGTCCGGCGCAGGGTCACCTTGCCGGTGGCGTCGGCCGCCGGCCGGCCGGTGACCGTGTCGGTCGCGGTCAGCGTCCAGGTGTACGCGCCCTCGCCGGCCGCCGTGCCGGTCTGCGTGGTGCCGTTCCACGACGGTGCGACCTTGCCGGTGGAGCTGGTGCCGGTGAGTGAACGCACCTGTGTGGAGCCGGACTTGAGGGTGAGCGTCCAGCTCACCGGACGGTCGTAGGTCCAGCTGGGGGTCCAACTGTCGGACGAACCGTCGCCGTTGGGGCTGAAGCCGGCCGGGGTGGTCGCGGCCCGCGCGGCGGTGGGGACGCCCGCCCAGGTCACGTGGGTGACGCCGGAGTCGTCCGTCCAGGCCGCCCAGGGTGCGTCACGGTCGACCGTCCAGCGTTCGGCGGCGGCGGTGTTGGCCCGGTCGGGGAGCGTGAAGAGGGCGTGCGCGGTGGTGTCCGTGCCGGTCAGGGACTGGGCGTTGAGCGTGACGGCGGCGCTGCCCGAGGCCTTGGTGAAGGTGTAGAGGACGTCCGTGCCGAGGATCGGGCTGCGGACGAAGGCGGAGGCGTCCACGGTGGTGGTCGCCGAGCTGCCCATCGTGAGGAGCAGGCCGGTGGAGGAGGTGGCTCCGCAGGTGGTCAGCAGGATGCGGGAACCGCGCACCTGGAGGCCGCCGGGAAGGCAGTTGACGGTGGCGACGGTGGTGACCGCGCCGGTCGTGATGTCGGTGCGGTGGATCGACCAGGTGGACGTGGTGCCGTTGCGCTCCGAGGCGTACAGGGCGCCGTCGTACAGGGTGGTGCCGGACGGCACGCGCTGGGAGTGCCCGTCGGCGAAGGTGTAGAGGAGCAGGGTGCCGTTGGACGCGGTGGTCTTGTCCGAGAGCAGCGCGTGCGCGCCGTCGAAGTCCGCGACCGTCACCACCGAGGTGTCCGGGTAGTCCAGCGGTGTGCCGACCTGCGTGCCGTTGTCGTAGACCTGGAACTGTCCCGCGCCGGAGGCGTCCGTCTGCTCGACCAGGACCCGTCCGCCGGCCGCGGCCAGCGTCTGGTGCACCGGGCCGCCGGAGTACGCCAGCACCCGGGACGGCGTGCTCGCCGAGGCCCCGGACGAACCGACCGTCAGATCCGAGCGGAGCAGGACTCCGTCAAGGCGGGCCGAGTTGTCGGCGGTGTAGAGCGCGCCGCCGGACAGGGCCAGCGCGTCCAGCCGGGCGGGTCCGGCGGGGATGGTCGTGGCGTCGCCCGCGGTGGTGGAGACGCGGCCGTCGGTGAGGGTCTGGATCGCGGCGTCGACGTCGGGCCGGTACAGCGAGGTCCGCATCCTGCCGTCGTCGCCGACCGCGACCTCGCGGAAGGTGCCGCCGAGGTCCTTGGCCGCCGTGGATCCGTCCCTGGGTATCGCGAGCAGTTCGTTCGAGGCGTCGGAGTCGTTGCGCTGGTACCAGGCGAGGCTGTCGTCGCTGATCCAGCGGGCGCCTGCGACCGGCAGGGTGACGGTGGCCGGGCCGTCGCCGGGCGCCGAGCGCTGCCACTCGGTCAGGGTCGCGCCGTCGACGACACCGAAGTGGTCCGGGGTGAACTCCAGGGCCTGCGGCAGTTCGCCGGTGTCGGGCTCGGCCACGGTGACCGTCGAGCCGGTGGCGAAGTCGACGTAGACGATCTCGTAGCCCCAGCCGGGCGCGGTCCGCCGCAGCACCAGGGCGCCGTCGGCGTCCGAGTCGAGGACCTCGTACTGCTCGTCGCCGGAGAGGACGGTGCGGTCCGTGGCGCCCGGGGTGCGCAGCACCAGGCGCACTCGGTAGGCGGAGGCGTCGTCGTAGTAACTCTGCTGGACGAGGATGCCGTCGCCGGCCTGTCCTCGGTAGCGCTCGTCGCCGGCGGCGCCCGAACTGTCGTAGGCGACCGGGAGGACGTCCTCGGCGCCGGAGCCGAGGTGGCGCAGGGTCACGTGGTCGGCGAGATCGCCGTTCGGGTTGGTGGAGGTGGCCGCGGCCACGACGCCGTCCTGGACGGACACCGCGTGGACGGTCACCGTCTCACCGGTGTCGGCGAGCCGGCCGAGGTCCTGCGGGGTGCCTCCGGCGACGGCGAGCCAGCCGTGCGCCGCCGTGTCGGCCGCGGTCGTCTGCCGCCAGACGACGGCCTGGCCGGAACCGGACAGGTCGGTGGCGACGGGCACGGAGGTCGTCCGCGCTGGGAGTGTCGTCGACACGTCGGACGCGGTCTCGGGTGCGGCGACGGCCGGGACGGTGGCGACGGCCTGGGCCACGGCGAGGGCCGTGAGGGCCGCTACCGGGACAGCGAGGAAGCGGCGTCTGTGGGAAGGCATGGCAGCCCGATCTCTCTTCGAACCCTCTTCGAATCCCACTTCGAACGGCTTCGAGTGGCTTCGAACATCAAGGCGGGGATTGTCACACGGAGATCAGATCCGGCCGACGGCGGGATGCCGTTCGTACAACCGGGGGTTCGGCGTGGGGAGTTCCACGGTGATGCGGAGTCCGCCGGTGGGGCGGGGGGTGAGGGTGAGGGTGCCGTCGTGCGCGTCGGTGATGGTCTTGACGATGGCCAGGCCCAGGCCGACGCCCGCCTGGTCGGTGTGGACGCGCTCGGTGCCGCGCTGGAACGGTTCGGTGAGCGTCGGGACCAGCTGCGGGGTGAGTCCCTCGCCGGTGTTCTCGACGGTGAGCGCCACCGCCCTCGGGCGGACCTCGGTGGTCACCCGCACGGTGCCCTGCGCGGTCAGGTTGTGGACGATCGCGTTGTGCAGGAGGTTCGTGGTCAGCTGCAGGAGCAGCGCCGACGATCCGGTCGTGGGGGTGATGTCGCCGCCGGTCTCGACGGTGACGCCGTGCTTCTCCGCGAGCGGCAGCAGCGTCTCGGTGGCCTCCTCCGCCAGGAGGGACAGGTCGACCTGTTCTGGAGTGAAGGACCGCTGGTCGGCCCGGCTGAGCAGCAGCAGGGCCTCGATGAGGTCGATCGCCCGGGTGTTGACGGCGCTGAGGCGGCCGATGACCTCTCCGGTGTCGCAGGCCGGGTCCGTGCGGGCCACGTCGAGGAGCGTCTTCGAGATGGCCAGCGGGGTGCGCAGCTCGTGCGAGGCGTTGGCCGCGAACCTCCGCTGGCCGGCGACATGTGCTTCGAGCCGCGCGAGCATCGTGTCGAAGGAGTCGGCGAGTTCGCGGAACTCGTCCTTGCTGCCCGGCAGTTGGATCCGGTGGGAGAGCGATCCGGTCGCGGCCAGCCGGGTGGCGCCGGTGATGCGGGTCAGCGGGGCGAGCATCCGGCCGGCGAGGAACCAGCCCCCGACGAGCCCGAACACCAGCAGGCACGCCAGCGAGACGGCCGCGATCGGGGCGAAGGCGCGCACGACGGCGCCTTGGTAGCCGGGCATGAGGATCAGCCCGATATGCGGCACCCGGCTGAGGAACACCCACACGGCGGAGAGCAGCAGCACACCGGCGACCATGAGGAACCCGGCGTAGCTGAGGGTGAGTTTGACGCGGACGCTGAGGCCGGGGGGCCTGTCCATGGGACCGGGGGATCTATCCATGGGTGCCTCCGTCGGTTGCGGCTCCGCCGGTTGCTGTGTCGATGCGGTAGCCGACGCCCGGCACCGTGGCGATCAGCCAGGGTTCGCCGAGCCGTTTGCGCAGTGCCGAGACGGTGATGCGGACGGCGTTGGTGAAGGGGTTGGTGTTCTCGTCCCAGGCCCGCTCCAGCAGGTCCTCGGCGCTGACGACGCCGCCCTGGGCGGCGACGAGGACCTCCAGCACGGCGAACTGCTTGCGGGTGAGCGCGACATGGCGTCCCTCGCGGAAGACTTCCCGGCGGAAGGGGTCAAGGCGCAGCCCCGCGATCTCCCACACGGGCGGCCTGTTGTGGGCGCGCCTGCGGTCGAGTGCTCTGAGCCTGAGCACGAGTTCGCGGAGTTCGAAGGGTTTCGTGAGGTAGTCGTCGGCGCCGAGTCCGAAGCCGGACGCCTTGTCGTCGATGCGGTCGGCGGCGGTGAGCATGAGGATCGGGACGCCGCTGCCGGAGGCGACGATACGGCGGGCGACCTCGTCGCCGGAGGGGCCGGGGATGTCACGGTCGAGGACGGCGATGTCGTAGGCGTTGATGTCCAGCAGTTCCAGGGCGGTGTCGCCGTCGCCCGCGATGTCGGCCGCGATCGCCTCCAGGCGCAGGCCGTCACGGACGGCTTCGGCCAGATAGGGCTCGTCCTCGACGATCAGCACACGCATGCCGTCGAGGCTACGAGCCGGCGCGTATCGGTGACGTATCGAAAAGCTCATACGCGGCGGCAACACGGCACGGCCTTGGCTGACGGCATGAATCGAGCCACCGGCACCGGGGCGGCTGCGGGGCTCGGCACCCGGCGTACGCCCACCGGGCACACCCGCGTCCACCGGATGATCCGCCTCGCCGCCCGGCCGGGGCCCTGGAAGCGTGCCCGGGTGTCGGCCGTGCTCGCGTCGGCGCTCGGGCTGCTCATGCTGCTGCACTCGTGGATCCCGAACCGGATCGGGGGGCTCGGCAGCCTGGTGGAGACCTTCCTGCCGTGGTTCGGTCTGTTCGTGCCGGTGCTGCTGGCCCGCGCGCTCTGGCGCCGCTCCGCCTGCGCGACGGTCGCGCTGGTGCTGCCCGTCGTGGTGTGGCTGAACCTCTTCGGCGGACTGCTCGGCGACAAGTCCGACGAGGCCGGCGACCTCACCGTGGTCAGCCACAACGTAGGCGCCGACAACCCCGATCCGGCCGGCACCGCCCGCGACCTGGCCGCCTCCGGCGCGGACGTACTGGCGCTGGAGGAACTGACCGCGCGGGCGAGTGGCACGTACGAGAGGGAGTTGGCGACGGCGTACCCGTACCACGCGGTGCTGGGCACGGTCGGGGTGTGGAGCAGGCTGCCGCTGTCGGACACCCGGGCGGTCGACACCGCGATGGACGTCGGGCCGCTGGCGGACACCCTGCCGGCCGGTGCCAGGGCGGCCGAGAACCGGGCGCTGCGCACCACGGTGACCACGGACCGGGGGCCGCTCGCGGTGTACGTGGCCCATCTGGGATCCGTACGCGTGCTGCCCGGCAGCGGCTTCCGCACGGACGACCGGGACCGTGGCGCGAAGGCGCTCGCGAAGGCCGTCGCCGCCGAGCCGGACAAGCGGGTGGTGCTGCTCGGCGACCTCAACGGCACCACGGACGACCGCGAGTTCACCGGCCTGACCTCACAGCTGCGCCCGGTCCAGGACGCGGCAGGGGACGGCTTCGGCTTCACCTGGCCGGCGAGGTTCCCGGTGGCACGGATCGACCAGGTCCTGGTGCGGGGCGTACGACCGACGAGGTCGTGGGTGCTGCCGGCCACGGGCAGCGACCATCTGCCGGTGGCGGCCGGGGTCAGCTGGTGAACTCGCGTGAGGGTGGACGGGGAACCAGCGTCGCGGTGAGCGTGTCGGTCAGCCACTTCTCGTAGGTAGTGGTGGACCAGCCGCGGCCCGCTGTGAGTTGGGTGAACAGTTGGGGGCCGGCCAGGGCCCAGACGATGTCCACGAGGTGGGCCGGATCCGCGTCACGGGCCAGCGCGCCGGTTTCGTCGAGGTGGGTGACGAACATGGTGACGCCGGTGAGGCGTTCCTGCTCGGCGGTGTCCAGGACCTCGCCGACGTCCGGGCCGGCCTGGGTCAGGAGGGCGAACAGGGCGGCGACCCGTTCGTGGATTCCGCGTACGTACGCGGCGTAGAGCCGGAGCTTGGTGTCCAGTTCCCGGATCGCCAGGAACTCCTGGACCTGGGGACGGTCGGCCATGGGCACCGGTTCGTCGTCTCCGGCGAGCGTGATGTCCCACAGGGCCTTGACCATGCCCGGCTTGCCGCCGAACGACTTGTACACCGTCTCGGGGGAGACGCCCGCCCGCTCGGCCACGGCCCGCACGGTCGTGGCGTGGTAGCCCTCCCGGAAGAGCAGCTCGCGGCAGGCCGTCAGCACCGCCGCCCGGTTGCGGCGCGCGGCCTCGCGGCGGCCCTCGGAGTTGTAGGACCGACGTGGCGTCGTGTCTGCCATCGGCACACCATCCAATTCTGTTACAGTCGACTGTATCGAATACTGTCCGGTCGCCGGAGGCTCGTATGTCCCGTCCCGCGCCCACGCAGGTCGCCGCCGGTGTCCACCGCCTCGGCGACCACGGCGTCAACTTCTACCTGATCGAGGACCCCGACGGCCTGGTCCTGGTCGACGCGGGACTGCCCGCGCACCTCGGGCAGCTGCGCACCCTGCTGGCCGGCCTCGGCCACTCGGAGTCCGACATCCACGCCGTACTCCTGACCCATGGCCACCCCGACCACACCGGGCTGGCCCGCCCCCTCCAGGAAGCGGGCACCGACCTCTGGATCCACGCGGGGGACGCCGCGATCCTGCGCGACGGCCCGCGCAGCGCGATGAAGCACGCCAAGCCCGAGCGGTCGATGCTGCCGTATCTGCTGCGCAGGCCCGCCGCGCTCGCGCTCCCCCTCGCGCTGGCCCGTTCCGGGGCGTTCACCGCCCGCCCGGTGCTCGGTGCGCGGGAGTTCGACGCCGACCGGGTGCTGAAAGAGGTCCCGGGCGCGCCGCGGGCCGTCGTGCTGCCAGGTCACACACCCGGCAGCGCCGCGTACTTCTTCGCGGACCGGGGGCTGCTCTTCACCGGCGACGCCCTGGTCACCGTCGACGGTTTCACCAAGCGCACCGGTCCCACCCTGGTGAGCCGCTGTTTCACCCACGACAGCGGGGCCGCGCTCGCCGCCCTCGACCGTCTGGACTTCCTGACGGCGGACCTGGTGCTGCCCGGCCACGGCGAGCCCTTCACCGAGGGCGTCCGGGCCGCCACCCGACAGGCCCGGGAGTTCGGCGTCCACTGAACTCCCGTATCACCCAAGCCAGTTGTTCCGAATCTTCCGACCCATGCCAATCCATGCCCTGCGAGGACACGACATGACAACTGCACTGCCGAACGACGGCGCGGAGACGGCGGACTACTACCGCCCGCGCGTCCTGCACGTCCCCGCCGAGAAGGGGGTGGTCAAGTGGATGTCCGGCGATGTCTACGAGACCTTGGCGACGGCCGACTCCACCGGCGGCGCACTCGGTTTCACGGTCTGCTGGGTGCCCCCGGGCGGCGGACCGATAGCCCACGTGCACAAGAGCGCCGACGAGTCCTTCTACGTCGTCTCGGGTTCGCTGGAGTTCCTGAACGGCGACCAGACCTTCGTCGCCAACGCCGGTGACTTCGTCTTCGTGCCGAGGGGCACCCGGCACCGGTTCCGCAACCGCACCGGCGAGCAGGCGCACATGGTGTCCTCCTTCACCCCCGGCGGGGGCGAGAGCCTGTGGCTGGAGGGTGGCGACGACCCCGTACCCGGTGCGAAGCCCGAGTTCTGGCCGCCGGAGCGCGGTCTCGCGCTGGGCCCGCTGCTCGGCCGCCCGGACATCGACATGGAGATCCTGCCCGAGGAAGCGGACCTCGGCGGGCCGGCCGAATAGGCCGGTGCGGTGAAGACGGCACAGGGACGGGAAAGGGGGCTTCCTCGTCCCTGTGCCGCCTCCGCTCAGGGGGACCGCTGGCGGAGGGGCTCCGGGTTCGGCGGAACCGGCCGGTCGTAGACGTTGTCCGGGGTGACGATCTCGGTGACCGCGCGGGCGACGAGCGAGGACGGTTCCTGGCCGCCGTAGGTGATGTCGGTGTTGAGGATGACGACCAGGGTGGCCCGCTGCGACGGGAGGTAGACGGTCACGGTCTCGTAGCCCGGGATGGAGCCGTTGTGGCCGATCCAGCCGTCGCTGTCGAAGATACCGAGGCCGTAGCCGAGGCCGGGGAATCCGGTCGGCAGGGTCTTCAGGCGCTGCTTCTGGGTCTCCGGGCTGAGCAGTGTGCCGGTGGCGACGATCTTCGCCCAGCGGTGCAGGTCGCGCATGTTCGAGATCATCGCGCCGGCCGACCAGCCCCAACTCGGGTTCCAGTCCGTGGAGTCGGCCACCGCGCCGCTCAACGTCTGGTTGGTGTAGCCGCGGGCGTGCGGCTCGGGGAACTCGCGGACGTTCGGACCGTCGGGGAACAGCGTGTGGTCGAGGTGGGCCGGGCGGAGCACCCGCCGGTCGATCACGTCGGCGATGTGGTGGCCGGTGACCTTCTCGACCACCAGGCCGAGGAGGACCAGGTTGCTGTTGTTGTAGACGAACACCTTGCCCGGTGCGGAGGTGTTGCGGTGCTTGAAGCCGTACGCCAGCAGCTCCGGCGGGGTGAACGAGCGGGTCGGGTCGCTCAGCAGGTCGTGCACGAAAGCGGGGTCGGAGCTGTACGGGAACAGGCCGCTGCGCATCTCGGCCAGGTGGCGCAGGGTGATGCGGCGGCCGTTCGGTACGCCGTGGATGTAGCGGGCGATCGGGTCGTCGAGGCGGATCCGCCCGTCGTCGACGAGCTGGAGCAGCGCGGTGACCGTGAAGGTCTTGGTCTCGCTGCCGATCCGCGAGTAGAAGTCGGTGCTCATCGGCTGCCCCGTGGCCTTGTCGGCGACGCCGGTCGCACGGACGTAGCAGCCCTTGCCCGGCATCCACAGTCCGACGGCGACGCCGGGAATGCCGGCCTGGCGGCGGACGTCGGCGACGGCCTTGTCCAGCCGGGCGGTCGTCGTACGGCCGAGGCCGCCCGGGCCCACCGGGCAGTCGTCCCGGTCGGCACCCGTGCGCTGGACCGCCGAGGTGTGAGTTGCCGTGGTCACGGCGGATGCCGCCGCCGTAGAAGTCAGTACGGACGCCGCCAGCAGCGCGGCTGCCACCAGGCGTCGGGAAGGAGTACGTCGCATGCCGGGGCGCTTCTTCCGGTTGGGGGGGTTGAGGTGGCCACGCCACCATCCGGAGTCCGGCGGAGGGTCCTCCTGCGTTGCGCGTCCCCGCGAGTCCACTCGATCGGACGGACGTCCGTCACACCGAAGGGCACCCGCCCGCCGGCACCGACGGGGCGGGTCCGCACCCCCGTGCCGGACCCGCCCGTCCGGGGCCGGTCCACGTCCCGGCTCTCCTCACACCCGCCCTCAGGGCCTGATCCGCACTCCGCCCCTCCCCGGCCCCGCCCTCAAGGCCCCGTTCGCCCGGTCGCGGGCTGCGCGTTCGGCCTGCGTGAGCGCGGGCCGGTTCCCCGTTGGTATCCCTTACCGGATGGATGCTCACGCGGCGGTCGCCGCGGGTTCCGCACTGGGCCGACGGGCCCGCGTCGCCTGGCTGTTACGGGTCAACCGCCTGCCGGCCGAGGAGAGTTCGCTGAGATCCCTGCCGGCCTGCTCGCCTGACGACTGGGACCAGCTGGTGGACGGCCCGTGACCGGGGCGGGTGGTCATTTCCCGTACGCCTTACGGAACTTGGCGATGTCGTCGGCCGTGACGCCGTTCGCGCCGCACACGGGGACCACGCCGTCCTTGGCGGCCACGATGTACCGCTCGCCGTTCGAGAACGTGAGCGCCTCCGGCCGGCTGGTGTCGCTGTCGAGGACGACCGTGCGGGCGGTGCCGCCCTTCAGCCAGTGGTCGACGCGGAAGGTGACCACGGTGCCCTTGATGGACGTGACCGTGCCGAGGAAGAGCGTCGGGTACCCGCGCAGGGTGTCGGGGGTGGGCGCCACGCACTTGGCGGAGCCGCCCTCGGCGGTGAGTCTCAAGGCCCCGGAGGCGGCCGAACTGCCGCTGTGCTTGGCCTGGTTGCCACCGGTGTTCGCCGTACCACCGCCACCGCCACCGCCACCGCCGCCGTTCGCCATGACCCCGACCCCGATGCCGCCGCCGAGCACGAGGAGCCCGACGGCCGCCGCGAGTCCGAGGAGGTGCCGGCGGGGCCGTACCGCGGGCACACCGGCGTTGACAGGGGCTGTGGCCGTAGGTGTGACAGTGTTCAAGGTGGCCTCCACAAGCTGATCGATGTCGGGCGGCGGAGCACTACGGGTCAGTGCGGGGTCCGCGGCCTTCAGCCGGGCCAGCAACTCGTCGTCGTTCACTGACCGCTCCTTCCTTCATCGCTCTTGTGTCCGGGCCGTCCGCCATTCTTTCGCCCCAGCTGGGCGGCGAGTCTCGCCTTCGCCCGATGCAGCCGGATGCTCACCGCGTTGGGGGTCGACCCGGTCGCCTCCGCGATCTGCCGCGGCGCGAGCCCCTCCCACGCCCACAACCGCACCACCTCGCGGTCCGCCGCCCCGAGGGAGTCGAGCGCGGCATGCAGCTCGCTGTGCTCGGCGGCTTCCTCCGGAGCCCGCTGCTGGGTCCTGATCAGCCGCTCCACCAGACGGAGCCTGCGCCCGTCGGCCCGGCGGGCGTTCGCCAGGCAACCCCGAGCCACCCCGTAGCACCAGGGCAGTACGGCGTCGGAGTCAGGAGGGGACGCGGAATCGTCGCCGAGCCCGGGGACGTCGTCGATACGGCGCCACAGCACCAGCAGCGTCTCCGAGAGGACGTCCTCGGCCGTCTCGGTGCTCGCACGCCGCAGCAGATACCGGTGCAGCGGTTCCACCACCACCTGGGCCAGCCCTTCGAAACGCGCCCGCCGCATCCGGCGCGTCTCCTGTTCCGTCATGGATTCCACGACCTGTCCTGTCCGGCGCCGGCCGGTTCCTTTCACCGCCGGACCGGATCATTCCCCCGCACGGAACTCGGGCCGCCGCATCCCGTGCAGATTGCCGTAGGCGGCCCTGGCCGGCGGGGTCCAGCCGGCCAGGAGTGCGGGGTCGGGCCGGTACACCTCGATGCCGAGCGGGCGGCAGACGTCCAGGGGGTCGCGCGCGTCCGGGCCCCAGAGGGGGACGGACAGATCGCCGCCGGGGCAGGTCGACAGCGCGCACAGCAGGTCGGTCTCGGCGAAGAACTCGAAGTGGTCGCCCACGCGGGCCGGGCAGTCCTTCATGAAGTACTGGTCGTCGTCGTTGAGGCCGGTGCACTGGAACACGTTGAGCACGTCGTGCACGTCGAACTCGGTGAGTCCGTACGGCAGGACGGCCCGGACCAGGTTCGAGTGGCAGTGGAAGTCGAAGTCCTCGCCGGTGAGCATCCGGTTGACGTACGGGTCGCACCGGGTGCCCAGCAGATCGTGGACGCGTCCGCCGTCGCCGTCCACCCCGTAGTCCGCGAGGGTGTCGGCGGTGACGGTGAGCAGGGGGCGCAGGAACGGCAGGGTGGACCAGATCCGGTCGTAGGTGGAGATGTGCGCGCGCTGCAACTGGCGGGTGCGGGCGGCCCACATGCGTTCGCGCGGGTCGTGCAGGTTCCACACGTTGAGGTCGCCGACCTGGGGGCCCTCGACGGTGACGATCCGGCACAGGTGTCCCTGCGGGACGGTCCAGGCGCGGCCGGAGCGGATCGGGATCTCGAAGGAGTCCACGAGTTCGTGGCGCACCCCGGCGAAACGGTCGTAGAAGGCGCGGTCGACGTCGAGGGCACCGCCCTCGCCCGCCTGGTAGGCGGCTGCGGCCTTGGACCCGGCGGGCGCCTCATCCGCCCCGGTCACTGTGCGGGAGGTCATCGCTTGCCTTTCACTGCCGAAGTCGCACTGTTTGTATGGGAGTTGGCCGTACGAGAACTGGCTCGTACGGCGTCCAGCACCGTCCGCTCCGAGTCGTCGAGGTAGACCCGCAGCGCGGCCGTGGCGGCGCTGCGCCGGCCGCCGCGGATCAGGTCGCAGATCTCGCGGTCGCGGGCGACCCACGGCGCCTGGAAGGCGCCCTGGTCCGCCATCACCGCGAAGGCCAGGCGGAGTTGGGCGATCGTCACCCGGAAGAAGCCGTCGAGGCGGGCGCTGCCCAACAGGGCCACCAGCGACTGGTGGAAGCGCAGGGACGCGGTGCCGACCTTGTCCCACGCCTCGGCGTCCACGGCGAGTTCGGCCGCGGCGACCTTGGCCTCCATGGCGTCGAGCAGGGGTTCCGGGGCGAGCGGACTCGCGTCGACCGCGCTGAGTTCGAGGGTGCGGCGGGCAATGTAGATGTCCGTCACGTCCTCGGCGGACAGGGTCTTCACCGCGGTGCCCTTGTGCAGTTGCTGCACCACCAGGCCCTCGTCGTACAGGGTGCGCAGGGCCTCCCGCAGGGTGTTGCGGGAGACCCCGAGTTCGGCGGAGAGCGCCACGTCCCGCAGCGGGGTGCCGGGCGGCAGTTCGCCCTCGACGATGCGTTCGCGCAGCACGTCGGTCACCAGGACGGGCCGCCCGGCGGAGGCCGCGCTGTTCAGAGTCGACATGGCCCCACCCTAACGCACGATCTGTTGAACAAAACAGGGGCCGACGACAGTCGCTCACACGCACTCCACATGCCGCTTCCAGGGAAATTCCGACCTTTTACTTGACTGAAACACCGAGGCGTCACCATCATCAGCAGCCAGATTGTTCAACAGTTTGCAGCCCGCCCCCGTCTCCCGGTCGAGAGGCCTCCTCATGCGCGTGACCCTCCTCAGCTCCCTCACCGCCGGCCTGCTCCTCGCCCTGTCCGGCTGTTCGAGCGGCTCCTCTTCGAGCGACTCGGGCACGATGACCGCCGGCACCCTGACCGTGGGATCGGACCTGACGTATCCGCCGTACGCCTATCTCGACGGGAAGACCCCGGCAGGCTTCGACCCGGACATCTCGCGCGCGCTGGCCAAGGCGTCCGGGCTGAAGCCGACGTTCGTCGACACGCGGTTCGAGCAGCTGATCGCCGGGCTCGGCACCGGGCACTTCGACGTGATCGCCTCCGACCTGTACATCACCGACGCGCGGAAGAAGCAGGTCGACTTCATCCCGTACTTCACCACCGGCAACTCGATCGTGGTGCAGACCTCGGGCGGCTACCGGCCGACCGTGGTCACCGACCTGTGCGGCAAGTCCGTCGCCGTCATCAAGGGCGGGCAGATCGTCGAGAAGCTGCGCGGCGACGCGAGCACCCAGTGCGGGGCGAAGGGTGAAAAGGCGGTCGACGTAAGGGAGTTCGGCACCGATCCCGAGGGCACTCAGGCGCTGCTGTCCGGTCAGGTCGACGCCCAGGTCACCGACGGTGCCGTCGCCAAGGCAGCCGCCGACAAGACGAACGGCAGGCTCACCATCTCCAGCAAGACGCTGATCTACCCGGTCCAGTCCGGCCTCGCGGTCAAGCGCGGCGACGCCACCCTCAAGAAGACCCTCACCACCGCACTCGACGAGCTCAAGCGGGACGGCACCTACGCCGAGCTGCTGAAGAAGTACAACCTCGGTCAGGCCGAGGGGAGTTGACCGACGATGGGCAGCTTCGACTGGCACTACACGATCGGTCTGTTCGGCGACGCCGACCTGTGGCGGGCGGCCCTGCTCGTCGTCGAACTCGCCGTCTCCGCCTGGGTGATCGCCACCGCGCTGGGCCTGCTCGTCGCCCTCGCCCAGCAGTCCCGGCTGCGTCCGCTACGGCTGCTGGCCGGCGCGTACGTCTGGTTCTTCCGCAGTCTGCCGCTGCTGGTCCTGCTCATCTTCGTCTACAACTCCCCCCAGCTCTTCCCCGACTTGAGGCCCTTCCTGTCGAGCCCCTTCGCCGCGGGACTGGTCGCGCTCGTGCTCAGCGAGACCGCGTACACCGCCGAGATCCACCGCGGCGGACTGCTCGCCGTGGGCAAGGAACAGGGCGAGGCCGCACAGGCGCTCGGCATCCCCTACGCGGGGGTCCAACGCCATGTGGTGGTGCCGCAGGCCTTCCGCGTCGCCCTCCCCGCACTCGGCAACGAGTTCATCAGCATCCTCAAACTGACCTCCCTGGTCAGCTCCATCTCCCTGGCCGAACTCCTGCTGGTCGGCCAGCGCCTCTACACCCAGAACTTCCTGGTCCTGGAGACCCTGCTCGCCGTGGCGGTCTACTACGTCCTGCTCGTCACCCTCTTCGACCGGCTCCGCGCCCTCCTCGAACGCCGCCTGGACGTGCGAAAACGCCGCACGAAAGCGGCAGTTGGCGACACCCCGGAGGACAGAGCACCGACCGCGCCGCGGCGGACCCGGCCCCGTGTCCCGCACTCCGGGGAGGCGGTCGTACGCGCCCGGGGCCTGCGAAAGTCCTTCGGCGCGGTCTCCGTCCTGAACGGGGTGGACCTCGATGTGCACCGCGGTGAGGTGGTGGCCGTCATCGGACCTTCCGGCTCCGGCAAGACCACCCTCGTCCGCACCCTCAACCACCTCGAACAGCCCGACGCCGGCAGCGTGGAGATCGACGGGCGGCCGATGGGCGGCCGCGACCGTCAGCTCGCCGCCCAGCGGCGCCGCGTGGGCATGGTCTTCCAGCGGTTCAACCTCTTCCCGCACCGGACCGCCCTGCAGAACATCACCCTCGCCCCGCTCCAACAGCGGCTCTACGACGGCCGGGTGGCCGCCGAGCGCCGGGCGCGGGAGCTGCTGCGCAAGGTGGGCATGGACGCCCACGCGCACAAGTACCCGCACCAGTTGTCCGGCGGCCAGCAGCAACGCGTCGCCATCGCCCGCGCGTTGGCGATGGACCCCAGCGTGCTGCTCTTCGACGAACCGACCTCGGCGCTCGACCCCGAACTCGTCGGCGAGGTCCTGTCGGTGATGGCCGAACTCGCCGCCGACGGCACGACGATGGTCGTCGTCACCCACGAGATGCGCTTCGCCCGTGAGGTCGCGGACTGGGTGGTCTTCATGGACCAGGGCCGCGTCCTCGTCCAGGGCCCGCCCGAGACCGTCTTCGACAACTCCGGGGAACCACGCCTGGAACGCTTCTTCGCGGCGATCACGAGTGCCCCGTGACCGAGAGGACGGTGCCGTTCTTCACGGACGCGTAGAACCACTCGGCATCGGACGCGTCCAGGTCGATCCAGCCACTGCCGGCCTCGTACATGTCGACGTTGTCTTTGTCGTGGCGAAGGGCGGCGCCGACGTGGACCGGCTCGTCGTCGGCGTCGCGCAGCTCGACCGCGTACGAGATCTCCGCGTCGGGGAGCCCGCGGTCAACGGCATGATCCGCATCCCGGCGATCGTCAACATCCCCTCGTACTACGAGAAGGCGGGCTCCGACCCCGAGGTGACCTCGACGCTCAGGGCCCGCTGGGGGGCGGCTGCTGTACCGGGGGTCGGACTACGGCCGGCAGCCGTTCAACCGCCGACCGAGTCCGGGGAGGAGACGGTGGCGGAGATCTGGCGGCCGGCCACCACGGGGGCGGGACAACGCTTGTCAGCGCTGGTCGACGAGGCCGCTCTCCCAGGCCCAGGCGGCGATCTCGACGCGGTTTCGGGCGGCGAGCTTGGACTGCACGTTGCCGAGGTGGGTCTTCACCGTGCCCACCGAGATGGACAGCCGGGCGGCGATCTCCGCGTTGGTGGAGCCCTTGGCCACGAGCCGTACGACGTCCGTCTCGCGTGCCGACAGTTCGGTGGGCCGGGGTTCGCGGGGTCCGGGCGAGGCGGCGCCGGACAGGCCGCGCAGGAGGCGGAGCGTGATGGACGGGCTGACCAGGGCGTCTCCGGAGGCCGCCGCCCTGATCGCCTCGACAAGGAGCGCGGGGCCGGAGTCCTTGAGGAGGAAGCCGCAGGCGCCGTCGCGCAGGGCCCGGTGGACGTACTCGTCGTCGTCGAAGGTGGTGACCACCACGACCTTGGGCGGGTCGACCAGGCCGGGGCGGGTCAGCCGGCGCAGTGCCTCAAGCCCGTCGAGCCGGGGCATGCGGATGTCCATCAGCACCACGTCCGGCCGGAGTCGTTCGGCCAGTTCCACCGCCTCCACGCCGTCCGCCGCCTCCCCCACGACCTCGATGTCGTCCTCGGCCGCAAGGATCATCCAGAATCCGGTGCGGACCATGGCCTGGTCGTCGGCGATCAGTACGCGGATCGTCATGCAGCCTTCCCTACCGGCATGGTCGCCCCGATGCTCCAGCCGCCGGCCGTTCCGGGGCCCGCCTCGACTCTGCCGCCGATCATCTCCACCCGTTCCGCCAGCCCTTTCAGTCCGAACCCGCCGCCCAGGGCGTGACCCAGCGCGGGCCGCGGCCGGCCGTCGTCCGTCACCTTGACGAGGACCCGGCCCGCCGACCGGAGCAGGCACACCTCCACCTCGGTGAAGTCGCGGGAATGCTTGCGTACGTTGGTCAGCGCCTCCATCACCACCCGGTGCACGGTGGTGATCACCTCCACCGGCAGATCGTCGAACGCGCCCTCGATCCGCAACAGCGCCCGGCCACCGCCGACCGGGGCGAACTCCTCGACGAGGGACCGCACTTCGTCGATCCCCGCCAGCGGCGCGAGCGCGGGACCCTCCATGTCCCCCTGGTCCCCACGATCCCCCTGGTCTCCCTGCCGGTCCGCGTCGCGCAGCATTCCGACCATGGCGCGCATGGAGGTCAGCGCCCGCACGCCGGCCTGTTCGATCCGTTCCAGCGCGGGCGGCACGAGCTGGGGTCGTCCGACCGCGATCGCGCGGGCCCCCTGCGCCTGGACGACGATGCCCGTGACGTGGTGGGCCACGAAGTCGTGCAGGTCCCTGGCGAACTCGGCGCGCTGTTCCAGTCGTACGGTGGTCTCCCGGCGCCGTCTGTCATCGGTCACCAGGCGTACCGTCAGGCCGATACCCAGCGCCGCCGTCGCCGCCAGGGTGAAGAAGAACGCCATGACGGCGGTGGTCTCCTTCACTCCCTCCGCGAGCGGGCGCAGCACGATCGCCGGGATCAGTGCCAGTGCTGTCGCCGCCGCCGGTACCGGTCTCCCGCGCCAGACGACGAGCGTCAACAGCCCGAGCAGCGCTGCCGGTTCGGTGAGGCCGTACGGCTCCGTGGGATAGATCCCGTTCTCTCCGACGGACCGCGCCGAGACGACGTGGAGGGCGACGGTGGTGCCCAGCGACGCCACCGCCGCGACACCGGCGGACACCGGCAGAGCTCGGGGTCCCAGCCGGGGCGAGGCGAGAAGGGCGGCGACCGCCAGCAGAGCGGACCCGAGTTTCAGCAGGCCGATCGTCGTGTCGTCGAACATGCCCCAGCGGTGGTCGAACAGGCCCAGGGTGAGCAGCAGCGCCGCCACCAGCGGCCACACCACCACGCGCGGCCGCAGCCACCACCGGAACCTCATGGCGGCGAGCGTAACCGGAGGGTCGGCCAAAAGTCGTAGCGAGCCGCTCAGGATCTGCCTTTCGGGAGATCCGCGCGCGGGGTGCGCCGGGCGACAGTGGCCGTCCGTCCGCATCAGCTAGGAGCATCACCATGGGCAACGTCCAATTCGAGATCGGTTCCGCGACCGTGCTGGGCCCGTTGCTGGCGGCGTTCTGCGTGCTGCTGGCCGTGAACGCGGTGCGGAGGAAGCCCGGGTGGGGCGGTAGGCAGGCGCTGACCCGTCTGGCCGGCGCGGTCTACCTCGCCGGCGTGCTGGGCCTCACGATCCTTCCGATCACCGTGACCTACGGCAAGTACGCGAATCAGATGCCGTGGGAGAACCAGCTCCAGCTCATCCCGCTGCTCACCGCCGACTTCAGCTTCGTACCCAACGTGCTGATGCTGGTTCCGTTCGGGATGCTGCTCCCCCTCGTCTCCGCGAAGGCCTCCTCGCTGTGGCGGGTCACCGCCTGGACGGCGCTGGCCAGCGCGTCGATCGAGGTCACCCAGTGCCTCATGTACGTCCTGTTCAACGACGCCCGCTCGGTGGACGTCAACGACCTCATCGCCAACACTCTCGGCGGAATGGTCGGGTACCTGATCATCCGCTCGGCGTCCCGCGTCTCGGCGACGGCCGGTATCGTGCGCGCCTTCTCCCTGCACGGCGAGCAGATAGGTGCAGGTCACACACTTGCGGCAGAAGTCAGGTAAGCCTTATACCGTATCTACTCGTGCCACTCAGGGACCCGACCGTCACCCCGGGCCGCCCTGCGGCGAGCACTTCACCGACGCAGCCTGGCCGTCCTTCCCAGTGCCTCGACGGCCTGGGAGGTACCCCCCGGCCCGCACCCGCTCACAGGACGGGCACGTGAATCACTCGACCTTCGCGAGCCACTTCGGCGTTGCCAACCGCTTTGTCCCGAAGGAGACTTCACGCCGTGCCGCCGCCGTCGCCCTGGTCGGCCGCAGCATCGCCGGGCAGGCCTTCGAGCTGCTGCTCGTACGAGACGTACCGGTCGATCACAGCGTGGCCCGCCCCGCCGCCGAGCCGCACCAACTCCCCCTCGCGCAGCGGGTGTTCCGCGCCCACCGCCGCCCACCGCCGCCCACCGCGCCCTGCTCGTGATCAAGGCCGTCGCCTACGCCTACGACACCTACGCCGGCGTGTATCCGCTGTCGCTCGGCGCCCGCACGCAGGTGCTCAGGGACGACTCAACTCCGGTGAGGTCACCGGGCACTTCAAGGACCTGAACGGCCCCCGATACTCAGTCCGCTCGCTGCCGGACGCGTAACGCCGGCTCCTGTGCGGCTGGTTGCTCGCGCCTCCGCCCGGTGAAAAATCCCTACCGGACCGGCCGGTACTGGACGGAGACTCGTCTCATGGTCGGCATGGTGAGCACGGGGGAAATGGAGAGGTTTCGGGAGGCGGTCGCGGAGTGGGCGGCGGCCGGTGACCCCGGTGCCCCGGCACGCGAGTTGGCAGCGGAACTCGGAGTTCGGGTGGCCGTACTGCTCGAAGGCCCCAGTGACGTCGCAGCCGTAGACGCACTCGCGACCGCCCGCGGCCGGGACCTGCCCGCCGAGGGAGTCTGCGTCCTGTCGATGGGCGGCGCGATGAACGTCGGCCGCTACGCCCGCCTCCTCGGCCCGTCCCCGTCCGGCCTGGGCCTACGCCTCACGGGCCTGTGCGACGAACGCGAACGCCCTTACTACGCGCGGGCCTTCGACAGCGTGGGCGCACCACAACAGGCTTTCTTCGTCTGCACGGCGGACCTGGAGGACGAACTGATCCGCGCTCTGGGCCCGGCCCGCGTCACCGAACTCATCGACGCGGAGGGCGACTTGCGCCCGCTCCGCACCTTCCTGAACCAGCCCGCCCAACAAGGCCGCCCCATCCAGCAGCAGTTGAGACGCTTCTTCGGCACGACATCGGGCCGCAAGATCCACTACGGCCGAGTCCTGGTCGAGGCCCTCACTCCCGACCGCACCCCCACCCCCCTCGACGACCTGCTCAACACCCTGTAACCACAACCCTCTTCGACCCCCGCACCACGGATAGCGTCTCCACCGGCGGCCGGTCGGGCAGCACGGGGGAACGTCCGACCGGCCGCCGGCCTTTTCGCCCGCCGTCACCGGGCCCCGCGCCACGCAGAGCGCGGAGCACCGAGCGCGGAGCACCGCGCACCGCGCACACCCATATCGCCGTCTGGCACCCCGAATCGGGCACACCCAACTCTCATCATGAGAGTGGACTTGCATAAGGAGAGCCAACCCCTTACCTTCATGAGAGCCAGCTCTCAGCAAGCAGCGAAGCCCGAGCGAACCAAGCGAAAAGGACCCCACCATGCCCACCTCCGCCACCTCCCCCGCCCCTCGCACCGTCGCCCTCCCCGGCGGACTCGCCGTCACCGTCCAGGAGTTCGGCGAGAACACCGAGGGCACCGGCGTCCTGGTACTGCACGGCGGCGCAGGCCCGCGCACGGTGGCCGGCATCTCCGCCGCCCTCTCCGAACACGCCTACGTCGTCACCCCGACCCACCCCGGCTTCGACGGCACCCCCCGCCCAGAACGCTTCGACACCGTCGCCGACCTGGCCATCGCCTACCTGGACCTGCTCGACACGCTGGACCTCAAGGACGTCATGGTGATCGGCAACTCCGTCGGCGGCTGGATCGCCGCGGAGATGGCCCTGCGCGACAACCAGGGCCGCATCGGCGCCCTGACCCTGCTCAACGCGGTCGGCATCCACGCCCACATGGTCGAGAACCGTGTCGTCGACCCGCGCGGCATGGCTCCGACCGACATCAGCCAACTCTCCTTCGCCAAGGCCGAGTTCCGCCCCGACTTCGCATCGTTCACCGACGAACAGCGCGCTGCTGGAGCCGCGAACCAGAAGACCCTGGCCATCTACGGCGGCGAACACTTCACCTACGACCCGAAGCTCCGCTCCCACCTCCACCGCGTAATCGTCCCGGTCCTGGTCATCTGGGGCGAGGAAGACGGCATAGCCCCCCTCAAGTACGGCCGCGGCTACGCCGACTCCTTCCCCAACGCCCACTTCGTCCCGCTCGCGGACGCGGCCCACTTCCCCCAGATCGAGCAGTTGGGCGCGACGCTGGGAGCGATCGGCGACTTCGTGGACACGGTGGTCAAGCCGGGGGCGACGGACTGAGGTTGCTTCAGCTGCACGAACAAGGCCCAGGTCGATGACCTGGGCCTTGCTGCTCCACACAACGATCAGCCGAACTCAGCGCATTCATCGAACTCAGCCGAAGGAACCGTCTTCCCGGGCGGCGAACAGCTCGCAGCCGTCATGCTCAAAACGAACTCGCCCGTCGAACGCCGAGCCGGGGTGCGTACAGACCCCCCAGTCCCGCCCCAACCAGCGCTCGTGACAAGCGTCATTGTGTTCGCGGTCGTTGCCGGTCCACGTTCCCCCACTCATGACGCGAGCCGTACTCAGGCCGCGGGGAGTTGGTAGGAGAGGACATAGGCATCGGCAGCCGTGATCGTGTCGCAGACCTCCACGGCCCGCCCTTCGATGTCGTACGCGGTACGGATGAGGTGGATCACGGGCACACCGGAAGCCAGCCGGAGCGTCTTGACCTCGGTGGGCGAGGGCATCCGGGCGCGGATCTCCTCCTCGAAGTGGTCGAGGTGGTGGCCTTCGACACCGATGCTTCTCAAGAAGCGTGGGAGCGGCTCTACGACCATCGCATCGACACGAGACGAGCCCTCTTGCGCAGGGAACCGTGGGCGGTGTCCGTCACCCACGTCACCACACGCATCACATGGGCAGTCCGACCAGCGCGCTTCCTGCCAATGGCACACCGTCAGAGCGCAGAACTACCTGCCTGCGCGCACGACTTCAAGCCTCACACCACTCCTTGAAGCGGTTCGCCCAACGGTCCTTCGGCTGGCAATACGTCCACCAAGCATCACGGTTCGGCGTGCCCTTCGGCGTCAGCCTCTGGGTGAATCTTCCGAGTTGTAGAAGATCAGTAAAAGATCACCCACCATCGGCTACCTCAGGCTCAACAGGCCGGTGTCCCGGTTACGATCATGGGCCAGGACGGGACAAGCCCGTGTCACACACTCGTGATGCCCCGTGCCTGTATCGCCGAGAGGCAACCGTGCAAACACCCGGTTCGCCTCTCAGAGCCCCATGGGGCTCGGCGGAAACGTTGATCGACGAAACCAGGGGGAGATCGTCTTCATGAACACACTCGTACGCCATGCGGCTACCGCGGCGACCACCGGTGCGCTGCTCTTCGGCGGAGCCGTCGCCACAGCTGGAAACGCCCAGGCGGCGCCCACCACGCAGTGCAAGACCAGCACCAAGTCGTTCGACCTTCCCGGCAAGCCGGACGTGAAGGTCAGCGTCAAGATCTGCATCCAGTACACCGGCACGAGCAGCGGCTACCGCCACTACAGCGCCTGGGTCAGCAAGGCGTCCTGGGACGGCACGTCCAGCTTCATCGGTGGGACGCGCTTCAACAGTTTCTCGATCCACATGCGCGCTGAACACGGGTCGACCAAGGTCACGAACTGCAGCAACGACATCTGCGAGAACCGCGACATCAGCTCCGAGATCAACGGCTCGGAGAAGGGTTCCAAGACGTTCACGAACGACTACGGCATGGTCTATGTCAAGACCAAGAAGAAGACCTGGACCGCGGACGGCTATGCCTACCCCGACATCGCGAGTGACGGTAAGTCGGGCAAGACCTGGGAACTGAACGGCACCGCATCCGTTTCCTGACCTTCCGCCCACCTCTCACTCCTCGTCGAAGGCCCCGGAGGACTCGTTCTCCGGGGCCTTCCACGTCCGCTTCACCCAGACCAGCCCCATATGCCACATCCAGGCGCACAGCCATGCCGAGGCAAGCGGTGTCAAGCATCAAGGCACCCGGCTGCGCTCCGCTCCGTCGGGGGCGCTCAGACTCCGGGATGGACAGGGCGCCATCGGCGACTGCGGGCACATCGTGGCGTGCGTAGGGAGCTCCCATCCCGTCTGCCTTCAGCCCAGGCAGACGGGATGGGAGCTGGGGTGAGTGGTGGGTTGAGGTGAGAGGGCTGGGTGCGTCAGTAGCCGGTGCCGCGCTTGACCTGGGCCCGCTCGCTCCCATGGGTCGCACCCTTGTCGTCCAAAGTGCGACACGCGTCGGCGATGTCCTGGCTCAGGCGATCGACCTGCTCGCGGCTCATGCTCTCCTTGACCAGGGCACGCATGATCTTCACCCGCTCCGCGTTGGGCGGGAGCGTGTACGCCGGCACCATCCAGCCGCGCTCGGCCGAGAGTTGCCAGGCGACGTCGGACTCGTCGTAGGCGTGCTTGCCGGCGAGACGGAAAGCGACCAGCGGCAGCTGCTCAAGGTCGCTCCCGATCACTTCGAAGCGGCCGCTGCTACGCAGGTTGTCCGCCAACGCGTGGGCATTCTGCTGCATCATCTTCATGACGTAGGTGTAGCCCTGGCGACCGAGCCGGACGAAGTTGTAGTACTGCGCGAGCACCATCGACGCGCCGGTAGAGAAGTTCAGCGTGAACGTCGCGTCGGTCTTGCCCAAGTAGTTCTCCTGGAACACGAGGTCCTTGGGCAGGTCGGACGCCTCGCGGAAGACCAGCCAGCCGATGCCGGGGTAGACCAGGCCGTACTTGTGTCCCGAGACGTTGATGGAGCGGACCTGCTCGAGCCGGAAGTCCCATTTCGAGTCCGGGTAGAGGAAGGGCCACACGAATGCGCCGCTGGCTCCGTCAACGTGGATCGGGATGTCGAGGTCCCGCTCCTTGCGGACGTCCCGCAGGAGCTTGTCGATCCCGACGACGTCGTCCTTGTGGCCGGTGAACGTGGTGCCGAGGACGGCGACGACGCCGATCGTGTTCTCGTCGAGGTGAGGCTCCACGTCCTCCGGGCCGATCGTGTACTTGCCTTCGGCAAGCGGCACGATCCGCGGTTCGACGTCGAAGTAGCGGCAGAACTTCTCCCACACGACGTGGACGTCCCCGCCGAAGATCAAGTTGGGGCGGTCGACCGACAGATTGGCCGCCTGGCGGCGTTCCCGCCACTTCCATTTCAGGGATAGAGCACCGAGCATGATCGCCTCGGACGAGCCCTGGGTCCGACACCCGGTTGTCCTGCCTGGCGCGTTGAAGAGGTCGGCGAGCATGCGCACGCAACGCTGCTCGATCTCCGCGGAAATCGGGTACTCCGCATGGTCAATGAAATTGCGGTGGAGATTCTCGGCGATCAGCCGTTGCGCCTCCGGCTCCATCCAAGTGGTGACAAACGTGGCGAGGTTGCGCTGCGGGTCACCCTCCATGGCGAGATCCACATCCACGAGCCTCATTGCATCCGTCGCAGCCATGCCTTCCTCGGGGAAGGTCTCCGAGGGAGCGGCCAGAGTCAAGAATCGGTTGCCGAACAGGGCCGCGTCGTCACGCTTAGTCATATGGCGATTCAAACAGCGCCGGCGCCTGCCTCGACGAGGGACACGCCGAGGCAGAATAGCGAGGCTCTGTCAGGCGTGGGGTCGGCGGCCGGGCCGGAGCGGGACGAAGATCGGAGCGGGGCCTGGACGACGGGCCGCGCGTGCACGGCGCGTGCCGCGTGCCTTGACTAGTGGGGAAGTCTCACTTGGGGCCTTGACCCGGAATCTTGGACACGGGCTATGCGGCTTGGGCCAGGGTAGTTGATGTTGTGTCGGGTGCGGTCTCGTAGGCGATGGGACTGCGTTGTCCGAGGCTGGAGTGACGGCGTCGGGTGTTGTAGCGGTTGAGCCAGCGGAACGCGTCGAGGCGGGCCTCGCGTTCGCTGGACCAGGTCTTGCGGCCCTGGAGCGTCTCGCGTTTGAAAGTCGCGTTCAAGGACTCGGCAAGCGCGTTGTCCGCGCTGGAGCCGATCGCGCTTATGGACTGGCGGACGCCGGCCAGGCGGCAGGCATCGGCGAAGGCCCGGCTGGTGTACTGGGCGAGTTCAACCAGTCGTTGCAACACCGGGCTGTTGCAGCGAGCGTAGCTGCTCTTCGAAGACCTCGGCGGGTGTCCGCCAGCGTGACGAAACCACCTCGCACCCACCGGCCACGACACGCCGACCGCCAACGACGCCTCCACCGTCGTGACCCCTGTGGCGATCAGCCGCCAGAACTGGCGCTGCACGACTCGAGAGGGATCAGGCCGCCCCGGCGAACGCATCGCCGGCCGCAACGCACGATCAGCGCGCCACTGCCGACGCCGACCCTCCGGAACATCGCTGGTCTTCAAACTCCAGTCCGCCGTGGCCACGTCGCACACCTCCGAGATCAAAGTGTTGCGACGACCAGTTGAATCCACCCTGGGCTCCTTGGTCGGTGTGCATGACCGCCCGGCGAGGCTGCCGCGGGTCCGTTCGGCGGCGGCCAGGGCGTCGGTGACGAGGTTGGTGCGCATGTGGTCCGCGATCGCCCAGCCGGCCAGGCGGCGTGAGGCGAGGTCGATGACGGTGGCCAGATACAGGAACTTCCCGCCGTCCAGCGGGAGATAAGTGATGTCCCCGACGTGCTTCGTGTTCGGCTCGCTTGCCGTGAAGTCGCGGCCGATCAGGTCCGGGGCCTTCGCCGCGGCCGGATCCGCAACAGTGGTGCGGTGCCTGCGGCGCAGCCGCACGCCTGCCAGGCCGATGCTGCGCATCACCCGCGCGATCCGCTTGTGGTTGATTCGCTCGCCGTCGTGGCGGAGTTCGGCGGTGATCCTGGGGACGCCGTAGGTGCCGTCCGACTCGCGGTGCACGGCCTGTATCCGGGCGGCGAGGCGGGCGTCGGCCGCTTGCCGGGCGGCCCGGTCCGCGGCCGTCCGAAACGCATGTGCGTATCCAACTGCGTGACAACGCGGACGAACAACCGCGGACGAGCGCGAACGCCAGTGGACCACCAGCGCAGGTGAGAGACGCAGCAACCCAAGGCAGAGCGCCCGTCCAAGTTGCTTCGGGACGAAGGGGTCACCGTGCCACAGCCGTGCCAGAAGCAGGGGTCAACAAGGGTGGCTAGCAGGTGCATACGTGCCCGCTAGCTCGACCAGCGAAGCCGCAGGTCACCTGCCGTGCGGCTCACCCTCTCTCCTAAAGCGGGGCTGCTCCCGTCCGGCCCGACGTCAGGAAGACAGTCCTCCCGGCCCTCGCGGATGGGAAGGCGATGACGACAAGTACGCTCCGCGCATGGCTCTCACGGTGCACATCCCCGAATATCTGGAGGACTGCGAGCTGATAGCAGGCGAGGATCTCGCGCGCGAGCCCGCCTTCTGGCTTGCACATCTCATGTTGACCGTGGGAGATCCGAGCGAGGATCCAGAGCGCTACGGGGTGGACGCGTCGGCCTACGAGGCGATGGTGGAGCACCTCAGCAACCCTGAGGAGCCCTGGCCGGTGCTGCGTGTCCCCTTCGAGGGCGGCCATACTGCTTACGCCGTGTACGCCAACTTCGACGACGCTAACAACGTCGATTTCTTCGTACGCCACCATGAGTGGGGCCGACTCGGATACCTCGGTCAGTGCGGCGCTGACCAGGCCGGCCCCGGACTGTCTTGGACGGAACTCGCCACACTCGCTGAGACCGCACAGAACAGCAGTGAGGGTTTGACCGACAGCTCACAGCGCCTCCTGCTCCTACTTCCGATGCTTGGCGACGCCGAGATGCCACCCGAAGCGCGTCACATGGTGGCTCAAGCGCTGACACGCTGCGGCATAAGTTCTGACGCAGCGGACGAGTTGGCCACCGTACTGGTCGGCGAGCAGGAGGCCGGGAGCGAACCCAGCTGGACCGTGACTGCAGATAGCCCGATCGCAGTGTGTTCGTCGCCCTACAGTCCCCGCCACATACCGCTCGCCCTCGGCATCACACCGCGCCAAGCCCAAGCCCTCGCGGACGCCCTCATCGGACGCGGGTGACATCCACGACTGACATCAACGTCGAGGAACACCAGCAGTCCAGGACGGTCAGGCATGACTGTGCCCTTCTGCGGTGAGGCGCCTCCAGAGGGCCCACGATCGAACTCCTAAAGCGGTTGTCCGCTGTGGAGTTGGGCATCAACGATCCGCCGCACATCAGCGAACCGCTCATCCTGGCAAGTCCCACCTGCCAGATCACTCAGGGCGTACGCCGTGTACGTGAACCCCTCCCTCGTGCGGAACTGCACACTCCAATTGCCGATTCCGCGACGACGGTTCAGCAGCCGCACGGCAGAGCGTGATCGATGCGTTTCGTGAACTCGGAGTCTGCGGCGAGGGCATAGAGAAGTTCGGCATGGTCGCCCTGGACGTCCCGCCCGCCGCCGATCTCGCCGCGGTGCAACGGCTGCTCAACCACGGTGTGGGCAAGGAGTGGTGGGACATTGAGGAAGGGCGCATCACCGCGCAGTGGCGCGCCACCTCCGTCGGCTGACGCCGTTCATGTGGCCCGCCCACTGCCCCTCACCGGCAAAGACCCAGCTCCCCGAGATCCCCGACAACACCCAGGGCAAGAAGAATCCTTCGCAGCAGCCACCCGCCGGGTGATCCCCCCTCATGAAGTAACTTGCCCACCATCCGGAGCCGCCCAAGCAAGGAGCCCCCCGCCCGTGACGCCGAGCTTTAGCGGTCGCCCTCACGACCTGGACGACCTCATACCCGAGCTCGCGCTCCTCCGCCGACGGACGACCCTGCTGTTGCCGAAGAGCGGGTCCCCCGGGGTCCGGGAGAGTTCCCTGGGCGGGCCCATGCTCTGGCCGGCCGATGAGCCCTGGCCCTCCTGCGGACAACCGGGTCACTGGACTTGGCCCAACGAGAAGGAGCCGGCCGGGACGGTCCCCATGGTCCCGGTCGTCCAGCTCTTCGCACGGGACGTGCCTGAGCTGACGTTCCCCGGAGGTACGGACGTACTCCAGCTGGTCTGGTGCCCGCTGATCCATCCCCGGGACCAGGCGTGCGCCGCCCTGCCGAAGCTCTTCTGGCGCGACGAAGCGGACGTCCCCGCCACCGGCATGCTCCAGGCGATACTCACCCCTCAAGAGGGCGAGTACGACGAGGAGTTCATGCCCAATCCGTGCACGGTGTCCCCCACCACGGTTGTGGAGTACCCGAATTGGGATCTGCCGCAGGAACTTCAGCGGACGTTGCGGCCCCGCATAGAGGAGTTGGAAGAGCGGTTCGGAACGGAGTACGCGCTGCTGGCGTGTGCGCTGCAGAACAAGGTCGGCGGGTATCCGGCCTGGAATCAGACACCCGACTGGCCGGTCTGCGGGCGCGGCCACCGTATGGAGCACCTGCTCAGCATCACCCCCGAGGAAGACCTCGACATGGTCATGGGCGACCTCGGAGGCATCTACGTCTTCCTCTGCCGCGAGTGCCCCGAACTGCCGTACACGCATCGCTACGACTGCTAGGGAAAGCACGGCGGCCGGTCTACTCCGCTTCGCGGCTAAGCGCCGCTTGCCCGCAGTGCCGGCTGCGCGGCCGGACGGCAGGGACGACCTGCTCGGGCACACCGTTCCTCGAAGTCCGGAGGAAGCCAACCGCGGGTGAGCAGGCGGGGGTGGGCCGGGAACGCGGTGATCGCGGCGAGAACGAAGGCGAGCGAAGCCCACGGCGTCTGCACTCGCACCGTCGTATGAGAACCGCGCGTGTTGACGAAGCTCGTCTGGAACACGTCCGGGGCCGCGAGCTCGATGGAGTTCAACGCCCCCCAGTCGAGGTCCAGTTCAGCAGTGTGCGCGAAGTGGAGCTTCTGCAGGGTGAGCGTCACTGCGCCGGTCCCGTCCACGACCCACCGCGGCTCGGCGTCACGTGCCGCTTGCCGCCTGCGGGCGGCGTTGCCCAAGGCAGAGCCCGCCAAGGAACCGATCACAAATCCCGGACTGCCGAAGGCGGCGGCGTTCGTGTGCGTGTAACTCCCGTTGCCGAGTGCCCTCCAGGTCTGGCGTTGCGCCGGCCCGACGGCGAGTGCGCGTTCGCCGTGTTGCATTCGTGCGGTCGTGGCCACCAACGGTCGGCGGGCCCCTTGGCCTTCGAGGACATCGGCAAGGATGTCGCACGAGTGCCAGAGGTATTCGTCGAACGGCGACCACACGACCGGCGCCGTACTGGATACAGCGGGCAATCACGGCAAGAGCAACGTCAAGAGCAGTCGAGGCGCCGAGGCGATACCCCCGGAAGAGCGCCCCGACGTACCGACCCGCGCGCACTCGCATCACCCCGACTCCGCCGACCGTACGCCCTCCTCCGCGTCGGCCACCTGCCGGACTCTGGACGCCCGGGCACCAAGCGAACGAGCGAGAGGGGGAGAACCCGTGGGTGAGTGGAAGCAGGGGAAGTGCGGTTGGCCGACGGCGTCCGGAAAGCGTTGTCAGAACAAGACGCTGAAGGGCACGGCACGTTGCTACCTCCATCAGGGTGACTGGACGAAGCGTGGCCAGGCCGAGCTGAATAAGCGTGCGGGCAGACGTCGTAAGAAGTGATCCGCGCTCGGTCCGGGGCCACTCGGCGGTTGTTCGGAGGGGGGTGGTGTCGAAGCTTCACGAGCTCCCGGACCGGCGTGGCTCGGGGATCTCTTCTGAGCCACCCCCCTTGGCCGCGCGCTCTCCTTGCCCAGGCGGCAGACCGACCCAACGCTCCGCAGCGTACGGCCAATTGACAACGCTCATGCATCGCAGAGGCACCAGCCAGGGCGAGGAACAGCGGGGAATCACGGTGAAAGCCACGAGGGTTGATGAGCCTTCGGCCAGCGTGGTGAGGTCCTAGAGGTTGGGGATACTGCGTGCCGAGGCCGACCTCGCGTGATCAGCTAAGCGCGTGGAGACCATCATCGCCAGTGGCATAGCCGTCCTGGGGACGCTGCTCGGTTCGGGGATCACTCTGGCGTTCCAACAGCGCACCACCGACAGGAGTCACCAGTTCGCGCGCCGCGAGAAGCTCCGGCAGGAGCGGCTCGACGCCTACTCCGTGTACGCCGGGGCACTGATCAACTATCGGCGCTGCCTGGTCCATCTGTGGTTCTGTGAGCATGAGCAGCCTCCGCCGGAAGATCCGGACGCGGTACGTATCCGTGCCTACGACCTGCGCTCCAACGCCCAAGAGGCCCTGTTCCGGGCGCAGATGCTCACGGATGACGACGCGCTGAGCCGGGCCGCGGAGGACGTGCTCGCCGATATCACGGTGCTGCCCAAGGTCGACAGCAGGGACGAGTTCGATGCTCGCAGGGTGCGAACTCGCGACGGAATCAGCCGACTTGTCAGCCGGGGCAAGCAACACCTGTGAGCCACCTGCCCCGGGAGGCAGATCGTGCGCGGCCGGCGCTGGCAGGTCACTGCTTGGTCATCGGCTGAGCCCGACCGTCGGTTGGGTCCCGGACGTGTTCTCCGGGCCGCCCCCGGACAGGTCGGGGATGCAACCATTCCCTACGGAGCTGGAACCCCCGGAAGCCGGCCGCGCGCTTGCGACCATAGTCGTAGGCACTGACAACGGGCGCGAGAGTGATACGCGCCGCCGGCTCGGGCCAACCGAACCCTCAACGCGCATCCCCCGGGTCATGAAACCCGGGGGATGGGATGCCAGTCGCTCAGCCGTCCTACGGCAGCTTCACCACCGTGTAGTCATCGCAATACCCCGCCGCCGAGCCGGAGTTCTTGTAGCAGTACACCGACGCCGACGTGTTGGAGACGCCCGTCGTGAAGAAGATCGGTTCCTGGGTGTACGTCGTCGTCGAGCCCCGCAGGTACGTCTCCGTGCCGCCGAAGCTCTTCACGCCTACGGCCACCTCCTCACCCGAGGTCGCCACCTTCGCCCACGCCGCCAGCAGGTAACTCCCGCCTGACGTAAGGCCGCTCACCGTCTGGATGGCGCCGCTCGCGCTCACCCCGGTCTGGAGCGAGTACGTGCCGGTGCGGGCGTTGGATGCCGCCACGCTCGATGCCGTGCCCGTGCTCTGGGTCCACGGGGTCAGTGCGCCCGTCTCGAAGCTCGGGTTCGTGACCGTGTTCGTCGACGACGACAGGGGTTCCACCGCCAGGTCGTCGCAGTAACCCGCCCCCGTTCCACCGGCGTTCTTCCAGCAGTAGACCGTGGCCGTTGTCGCTGACGCACCCGTCGTGAAAACGATCGCCGCCTGCGAGTACGACGTCGACGCCACGTTCGTGTAGGTCTCCGTGCCGCCGAAGTTCTTGACGCCGATCGCCAGGGTTTCGCCTGCCGTTGCTACCTTGCCCCAGCCCGTCAGCAAGTACGTCGTCGACGGGGTCAGGCCTGTCAGGGACTGGTTCGCGCCGCTGCCGCTCGCCGCTGTCGTCAACGCGTCAGCTCCCGTGCGGGAGTTGGACGCCGTTACGGATGACGCCGTACCGCTTGCCTGCGTCCAGGGAGACAAACTCCCTGTCTCGAAGCCCGCGTTGGACAGGAGGTTGCCGCCGGTGCCGTTGTACGCGCCGATGTTGGGGGCCGCCGTAGCCGACACCGCGTTGCCGTACGCGTCGTAGCCGCCGTTCGATGCGATTACCGCGCCTGCCCTGATTGCCGGGGACGACGGGTGGACCTGGTACGCGTTCTTGCCTGTGTAGGAGGAGGACGTGTTCGCGTTGCCCGCGTTGCGGAACTCGGGGTCCGACGTCACCTTTGCCGCGTCCGCGGGTTCGCGGGACGGGTGGTTGCCGTAGAAGAGGTTGTTGGAGTAGGTCGAACTGCCGGTGGTGGTGAAGTAGTTGCCGGAGCCGTAGTTGAAGACCGCGTTGTTCTGGAAGGACAGCGCGCCGCTGATCGACGTGCCCGCTCGGGAGTACAGGATCGGGGTGCTCAGGCCGTCGCGGACCGAGAACGTGTTGTTGTAGAAGAGTGGGATCGCGGACGAGCTGCCGCTCTGGTTCGGGACTCCGCCTACGAAGTGCAGGACTCCGCCGCCGTGGGTCTGGGTGCCCGATGTCGGGCAGCCGGAGTTGCTGCCGTCGTTCTCGCTGATGTTGTAGCGGACCACCGTGCCGTCGCTGGGGACCGTCGACGTGGGCTCGTTGGCGATGGTGAAGGGGGGCATCACCAGGAGGAAGCCGCCGAGGTTCTGGTGGCTGTAGTTGTACTGGAACGTGGTGTTGTGGTTGCCCCAGTCCACGTCGAAGCCGGTGCCGTCGGCGCCGTTGATGTGGCAGTAGACCTCGTTGTTCTGGACGACGGTGTTGCTGCTGCCGGACATCCAGATGCCGGCCGAGGCGCCGTTGCAGTACTGGCCCGACGGCGGGCAGGTCGACTTGGCGCCGCCGTAGCCCGCCTTGTTGCCGTCGATCAGGGCGCCGTCGTTCTTGACGACCAGGATGTCGTCCGCGCCGTCGTACGTCATGGTGTTGTTGCGGATGACGGTGCCGGTCGTGAGGCCTGTGCCCTGGCCGTCCGCGTCCGGTGTTACCGCCACCGCTATGCGGTCCACGTGGTCGAAGGTGTTGTTCTCGACCACCACATCGTTCCACGTGGAGACCGGTGTCGTGTGGTCGGTCTGGACGCCTACGCCCGCGTTCGTCGAGTACCAACCGCCGCCGTAGCCCGCGATGTTGTGGATGTACATGTCGTGCACGCGGATGTGGTTGAGGACGCCGCCGGAGCTGTTCTCGGCCAGGACGCCCGAACGGTAGGCGGGGGACGAGGCGTTGTCGATCAGCTCCAGGCCGCCTATGTCCCAGTACTGCTGGTTCAGGAGGTGGATGACCGCGCCCGTCGCGCCCGCCGCGTCGATAATCGGCTTCGCGCCCGAACCGTAGGACGACATGGAGATGTTGCTGCCGGAGGCGCCCGAGCCGCCGGGGGTGAGCTGGCCGGTGCAGGTCGTGCCGGCCTTGAAGAGGATGCTGTCGCCTGCGGCAAATGTCTTGCTGTTGACGGCTGTTGCCGAGTTCCAGGGGCTGGCGCTGGTGCCGGTGCCGTTGGAGGAGGCCGAGCAGTCGACGTAGTAACTCGTGCCCGCTGCCGCCGCGTTGGTCGCCGTGACGGGGACGAGCAGGGCGCCCGCCAGCGCGGCGAGCAGGGCGAGGACCCCGGGCTTTCGGCGGGTGGCGGAAAGTGGTCTGTCGGGAGAACCGAATCTGCGACGCTTCATTGCGCGCTCCTTGGATGGGTGGATGTGTCCCTTGCCGCTGCGTGCGGCGAGATTCCCCTCTTCACCAGGCGCGATGACCGGTTGCCGCCGGTGCGCCTGGAGCGTGTGGTGCTGTCCCGACGCCGGATGCGACGGCGTCGGGGCAGCGCGAAGCCAACAGCCCCGCCGGTTGAGCCAGTTGAGGAACTCGGGCTACCAGGACGCCAGTGAACCGTCCGCGTTGCGCCAGACCGGGTTGCGCCAGCGGTGGCCGCGTTCGGCGGCGGCGCGGACCTTGTCCTCGTCGACCGTGATGCCGAGGCCGGGGGCCGTCAGGCGGTGGATGTAGCCGTCCTGGACCTCGAAGGGCGAGGCGTCGGCGAGGTAGCCGAGCAGGCCGCTGCTGTCGCCGTAGCCGATGCCCAGGGACTGTTCCTGGATGAGGAAGTTCGGTACGGCGAAGTCGAGTTGGAGGCTCGCGGCGAGTGCGATGGGGCCCAGTGGGCAGTGCGGGGCCACGAGCACGTCGTAGGCCTCGGCCATCGCGGCGATCCTGCGGGTCTCCGAGATGCCGCCCGCGTGGCTGATGTCTGGCTGGGCCACCGCGATGCCGGCACCGAGGACCTCCCTGAAGTCCCAGCGGGAGAAGAGGCGTTCGCCGGTCGCGATCGGGATGGAGGTGGCGCGGACCACGTCGCCGAGGTCGCGGGTGAATTCCGGGAGGACCGGTTCCTCCACGAACATCGGCAACAGCGGTTCCAGGTACGGCAGTACGCGCCTCGACATCGCTCCGCTGAAGCGGCCGTGGAAGTCCAGCGCCAGGTCGCGGTCCGGGCCGATCGCTTCCCGTACGGCGGCCACCCGGGCCACGATCGCGTCGATCGCGGCGGGGGTCGCGAGCGGTTCGAGCTGCGCGCAGGGGTTCATTTTTACGGCCGTCAGGCCCTTGGCGACCTGGCCCGCCGCCGACTCGGCGAGTTCCTCGGGAGTCTCGCCGTAGAGCCAGCCGTAGATGCGGACGCGGTCGCGGACGTGACCGCCGAGGAGTTGGTGCACGGGCACGCCGTGGGCCTTGCCCGCGATGTCCCACAGGGCCTGGTCGATGCCCGCGAGGGCGCTGCTGAGGACCGGGCCGCCGCGGTAGAAGCCGCCCTTGGCGAGCATCTGCCAGTGTTCCTCGATACGGGCGGGGTCCTGGCCGGTCAGGTAGTCGAACATCTCCTCGACCGCCTTGGCCGTGGTGTGGGCCTTGCCCTCCACGATGGGCTCGCCCCAGCCGGATATGCCCTCGTCGGTGTCGACGCGCAGGAAGAGCCAGCGCGGTTCGACGAGGAACAGCTCGTATCCGGTGATTTTCATGCTGCGGACCTCCGGGTCCTACGGGTAGTACGGGGAGTACGGGGAGTACGGGGAGCGGGGGGAGGGGGAGGAGCGAGGGAGCCGGGGTCCTACTCCTGCGAGCTGATGCTGCGCCCGCCGTCCACGACCAGGTTCTGGCCGGTGATGAACGACGCGTCGTCGGAGCCGAGGAAGGCGACGGCGGCGGCGATGTCCTCGGGTTCGCCGATCCGGCCCACCGGGGTGCGGGCGACCGTCTGGGCCCGGTACTCGTCCGGCGCGTCGGTCCACAGGCCGGTGTCCACCGCACCGGGCACGACCGCGTTGAACCTGATCCGGCCCGCGTACTCGACCGCCAGCTGCCGTACCAGCGCGTTGACTCCGCCCTTGGCCGCCGCGTACGCGGGGAAGCCGCTGAAGCCGAGCACCGCGTGCACGGAGCCCGTGACGACCACCGCGCCACCGGCCGCCGAGAGCAGCGGAACGGCGGCCCTGACGCCGTAGAAGACGGAGTCGAGGGCGAGGCGGAGGTGGTCGTGCCAGGAGGAGTCGTCGAGTTCGTGGATCGCGCCGGGGAGGTTGCGGCCGGCGTTGAGGTGCAGCAGGTCGAGGCGGCCGGTCCACTCCTGGGCGGTCCGGATCGCCTCCGGCCACGCCTCGGGGTTCGTGACGTCCAGCCCCAGGTGACGGGCCTGGCCGCCCTTGCCGCGGACATCTTCGGCCACCTTCTCGGCCCCGGCCGCGTCCACGTCGGTGACCAGCACGGACGCTCCTTCCTCGGCGAGGCGTCGCGCGGTGGCGGCGCCGATGCCGGAGGCGGCGGCGGTGAGAAGGGCCGTGCGGCCGGTGAAACGAGAGGCGTGACGGTCGGGGTGGTTCTCGGGGGTGGTGCGGCTCATGGTGTTCCTCTCGGCGTGACCGGCCCGTCCGGTCATCCGTCCTACGGTCATCCGTCCTACGGGGTGCCCTTCCGGGTCGGCCTACGGCTCGGGCCGACCCTTCCGGTCAGGTCGTACGGGTGCTACGGGTCGTACGGGTACTACGGGTCAGCCCGTGCTCACGCATTCGGGTCGTACGGGTCGGGTCCTACGGGTCCTACGGGTCACGCCACCCCGCCGGCCCCCGGCCGAGCCGTGGACCCCCGCAACACCAACCGAGGCTCGGTCGGCACGACCACGTCCCCGGGCGACTCCCCCCGGATCTCCGCGACCAGCGCGTCCACCGCCGCCGTCCCCAGTTCGTGCAGGGGCATCGCGACCGTGGTGAGCGGTGGGGTGAGGTAGCCGGCGACGGGGAGGTCGTCGTTGCCGACCAGGGAGATGTCCTCGGGGATGCGCAGGCCGCGTTCGTGGATGGCCCGCATCGCCCCGATGGCCTGGGCCAGCGAGCTGGTGTACAGCGCGGTGACCGGGGGCCGGTCCTCGGCGGGGGTGAGGAGTTCGCGGGCGGCCGCCGCGCCGCCCTCCTCGGTGAAGTCGCCGGAGGCGACCGGTGCCGAGAGGAGTCCCAGTGCGGCGGAGTGCCGTAGGAACGCGTCCCTGCGGTCCTCGCTGGGGGTGATCCCCGAGGGGCCGGCGATGTGGCCGATCACCCGGTGACCGAGTCCGTGCAGGTGGTCGAGGGCCGTGACGCTCGAACGCGCCACGTCCATCGTGACGTTGCGGCCCGAGCCCTTGACGGCGCGGTTGAGGAAGACGTGCGGAACCGGGTTGCGGCTCAGGGTCTCCAGTAGGGGGTGGTGGGGGCGGGCCGAGGCGATCAGCAGGCCGTCGACGCGGCCCTCCTTGACCAGGTCGTTGAAGGTGTCGTCGGCCTCCTGGCCGTCGAAGTCCTCGGCGAGCAGGGAGAGATAGCCCAGTTCACGGGCGCGCTGGTAGGCGCCCCGGGAGATGGTGACGTAGGTCGGGTTGTTGAGGGCCGGCACCAGCAGGGCCAGGGCGTGGGTGCTGGCCCCGGCCAGGGCGCGGGCCCCGGAGTGCGGGCGGTAGCCCAGGGCGGCGGCGACCTCGTGGACGCGCTGTCGGGTCTCCGGCCGGACGGACAGGTCCTGCCGTCCGTTGAGCACCTTGGACACCGTCGCCTTGGAGACTCCCGCCTCCCGTGCGACGTCCACCAGCCTTGCCCGTACGGGCTGTTCAGCCACGCGAGTCCTCCCTGTCAACCACGCTGTCGACGACCCCGGCCGTCCTGCGAATCATGCCCTGCTGCCGGATTCGCCTGGGGTGTGGCGATCGGCGTGGGGTGTTGCGTTTGACCTCTTGACACCTTCTGGCGCCGCAACCTAGCGTTCGCCGAAGTCGTTGGTCAACCGGTTTCCTTCGATGGATTTCAGTGATATATCCATTCAGGCCCGGCAAACCATGATGGTCCTCGCACAGCCGACGGGACTCGGCGAAACCAGAGGACCCCTCAACTTTCCGTAGAAACCCCTGCAAGCACGACGAAATCGGCATGCGCCGATGATGGGTGAGGTGTGCAATGAAGCGCTCCGGGAGACTGCTCACGGTCGCCACCACGGTCGCCGCCCTGGCGACGTCGCTCGCCGCCTGTGGCGGCGGCTCCGACTCGACCTCGGCGGACGGGACGGTCACGCTCCACGTGGAGGCGTGGAAGGGCGGCGGCGCGGAGCCGGCGAACATCGCCGAGATCAACAAGGCGTTCGAGGCGGCGCATCCGAAGATCAAGATCGACTTCAAGTACACCACCGCGGACCCCACCTACACGCAGAAGCTGCAGCCCGAGCTGCTGGGCGGCAAGGCCGGCGACGTCATCATGGTCGACGCCGACAAGATGAAGAAGTGGGGTGCCTCCGGCTACCTCGCGGACCTCTCCAACGAGTCGTGGGTCGGCTCCATATCCTCGGCCGCGAAGCCCTTCACGCAGAGCGACGGCAAGACGCTGGCCATGCCGATGGAGCTGATCGGCATCGGTCTCTACGCCAACATGGACCTGCTGAAGAAGGCCGGGATCACCGAGGTCCCCGCCGACTGGCCGACGTTCCTCGCCGACCTCGCCAAGCTCAAGAAGGCCGGGATCACGCCCATCTCCCTTCCCGACAAGGCGGGTTGGACCGGCAGCTCGGTCTTCCAGGCCAGCGGTTCGACGACCGTCTACCAGAAGAACAAGCAGTGGGACGCGGACTTCCTGGCCGGCAAGGCGTCCTTCGGCTCGGACTGGAAGGAGCCGCTCGACCAGCTCAAGACCCTTGGTGACAAGGGCTATGTGAACTGGAAGAACGAGCTCGGCGTCGACGAGTGGTCGCAGGGGCCGCAGGACTTCAGCGCGGGCAAGAGCGCCTTCTGGTACCAGGGTGCCTGGCAGGTCTCCAACATCAAGAAGGCCGGTTTCCCGGTCTCGTTCGCCCCCTGGCCGGGCGGCGCGGCCGGCACCAAGCCGAACGCGATGCTGTTCTCCGGCACCGCGTGGGGCGTCAACTCCCAGTCGCAGCACGCGGACGCGGCGAAGGAGTACGTCAAGTTCTGGTCGCAGAGCGCGAATCTGGCGAAGTACCTGGACGCCGAGCACGCCGAGTCCCCGTTCACCGGTGGCACCACGCCCGACTCGACGGAGACGACCATCTTCAACACCGCCTTCACCGAAGGCCGTTACCGGGTCCTTCCCTCCAACACCTGGTACGGCTCCCAGTCGGAGACCGACACCGGCTCCAAGATCCAGTCGTTCCTGCTGGGCCAGTCCGACGCGGCGAAGACGCTGAAGGACATCCAGACGGCGGCGTCCGCCAAGTAGCCCCGTACGTACGGGAGTTGCTCGGCCGTTTCGGGACCGCCGCGGTGCGGGCGTACGACCCGGGTGCTCACCCCGCATCCACCGCCCCACCGCGGCCCGCCCGAGCCGCGCACCCACTCCCCCAAGGGGCCTGACGGCCAAGGAGGTTGATCCCCCGTGTTCCACCGACGGCGTGCCACCATGGCCGCCTTCCTGCTCCCCGCGATCGCCGTGTACGCGCTCTTCATCCTGTATCCGCTGTTCAAGGGCGTCTACTTGAGCCTGACCGACAGCGTCGGCGGCCCGATCTCCCACTTCGTCGGCATGGACCAGTACCAGGCGATGGCCGACGACCCGCAGATCTCCGCCGCCCTGTGGCACACGGTCCTCTACGCCCTCGTGGTCGTCGTCGCGCAGAACGGCCTCGGGCTGCTCTTCGCGTCGATGCTGTTCCGCCGCCCGAAGGTCCGAAAGGCCCTGAACGTCGTCCTGTTGACGCCGACGCTGATCTCCCCGCTGATGGCCGCGTTCATCTGGTCGTACCTCTTCGCGCCGAACGGGGGCCTCAACGCCCTGCTCGACGGGGTCGGCCTCGGCGGCCTCAAGCACGTCTGGCTCGGCGACCCGTCCACCGCGCTGTACTCGGTCGCGACCGTCAACATCTGGATGTTCACCGGCTACTCGTGTGCGATCTTCCTCGCCAGCTATATGAGCATGCCGACCGAACTCCTTGAGGCCGCCGCCCTGGACGGCGCGAGCGGCTGGCGGCGGTTCCGCAGCATCGAGTGGCCGCTGCTGGCACCCGCGCTCACCGTCAACGTGACGCTCAGCCTGATCGGTTCGCTCAAGGTCTTCGAGTTCCCGCTCGTCCTGACCAACGGCGGCCCGGCCGGCGCCACCGACACCCTGACCCTGCTCGTGTACCGGAACATCTTCGGCGGCGGGAAGTTCGCCTACGGCGTCGCCATCGCCGTACTGCTCCTGGTGACCGTGGTCGTCCTGTCCAGCGCGACCAACTCCCTGCTCAGACTGCGCGAACGGCGCGTGTGACGACGTACGGACGCTCTCAAGTGCGTACGCACGCCCAGCAGTTCCCCGTCGGCACCGTTGGAATCGGACGGATCACCCCATGACCTCACCCCCCTCGACACCGGTCTCCGTACCGGAGACCGTCCGCCCCGCCGGGAAGCGCGCCACGCCCCGGCCCCGCACTCCGGCCGGCCCCCGCGCCGCCGCCCCGTGGACCCCGCGCAGGCTGGCGGCCGGCCTCGGCACCACGGCGCTCACCCTCGGCACGGTCCTCTTCGTCCTGCCGTTCGTCTTCACGATCGTCACCTCACTGCGCACCGCGGCGGACGTGGCGCGCTCCCCGCTGGGCATCCCGCACTCCTTCACGCTGAAGAACTTCACGCACGCCTTCAGCCAGATCCACTACGGCACCAGCACCCTCAACACCCTTCTGATCACCGGGCTTTCGTGCGTCCTCATCACGGTGCTCGGCGCGCTCGCGGGCTACCCGCTGGCCCGCATCACGGCGGGCTGGTCGACGGCGGTGTACCGGCTGTTCATCCTCGGCACGTCGATCCCCGTGTTCGTCGTGGTGGCACCGCTGTACCTGCTGATGCGCGACCTGAACCTGCTGGACACCTACGCGGGCGTCGTCTTCATCTACACCGCGCTCAACCTGCCGCTCGCCGTGTTCTTCTACACCAGCTTCATCCGCCAGATCCCGGCCGACCTGGAGGAGGCGGCGGCCCTCGACGGCTGCGGCGCGCTGCGCACCTTCTTCGTCGTCATCCTGCCGCTGCTGCGACCGGTCACCAGCACCCTGCTGACCTTCATCTCCCTGCAGATCTGGAACGACCTGCTGGTCCCCCTCGTATTCCTCCAGGACCCGGGCAAGCGCACCGTCATGGTGAACGCGTACTCCTTCATCGACCCGCACACCGTGCAGCCGACCACCCTCTTCCCGGCCGCGCTGCTGGGTGTGCTGCCCCTCCTGGTCATCTTCATCTTCTTCCAGCGCCAGATGGTCGCCGGAATGTCGGCGGGAGCAGTCAAGTGACGGACAATCAGTTTCTGCAACGGCCCCTGATCACACCCCAGTTGATCAGTACCCGGGTGATGGCCATCCTCAGGTCGGCCGACGCCTCTGCGCTGCCGGCCGCGGCCCGTGCCCTCGCGGCCGGCGGGGTCACCTGCCTGGAGGTCACCCTCACCACCGACGGAGCGCTCGACGCGATCGCCCGCATCAAGGACGAACTCGGCGCCGGGGTATCGGTCGGCGCCGGTACGGTCCTCAGCACGGCCGACACCCGGGACGCGCTGGCGGCGGGCGCCGAGTTCCTGGTCTCCCCGAACGTCGAACCGGACGTCATCCACGACGCGGCCGACCAGGACATCCCCTTCTACCCGGGAGCATGGACCGCCACCGAGGTGACCACCGCCTGGCGGGCCGGCGCGGCAGCCGTGAAACTCTTCCCGGCCTGCACCGGAGGCCCCACCCATCTGCGCCAGCTCCGCGCCCCGCTGCCGCACATACCGCTCATGGCGGTCGGCGGCGTGGACCTCGAAGCGGCGGGCCAGTACATGGCGGCCGGGGCACTCGCTGTCGGCGTCGGCTCCCCGCTGCTGCGCGACGCCGACCGGGACCCCAGCCCCGAGGCACTGGACGCCCTCACGGCCCGGGCCCGCGCACTGCTGGAAACGGTCAGGCCCGACACCGGGCCCGAGGAGAAGAACCACCTGTGAACAGCAAGCCTGTTGTCGAAAAAGACGAGCCCTACCTCGTCACCGTGGGCGAGACCCTGGGCGTCCTGTCCGCCGCCGGTCCCGGCCCGCTCACCCTGGGCACCACCCTGCGCCTCGGCATCGCCGGCGCCGAGTCCAACGTGGCGATCGGCGTAAGTCGCCTCGGCGGCAAGGCCACTTGGATCGGCCGCGTCAGCGAGGACGAGCTGGGCGAACTGGTGCTGCGCGAACTGCGGGCGGAAGGGGTCACCGCTGTGGCGGTACGCGATGCGGCACCGACTTCCCTCCTCCTCAAGGAGAGACGCACCAGCACGCACCACCGGATGCGCTACTACCGGACGGCGACGGCGGGCGTCCGCCTGGCCCCCGAGGACATCCCGGAGGAGGTGGTGGCGGGGGCGTCGGTCCTCCACATCACCGGCATCACACCGGCGTTGGGGGAGGGACCGGCACGAGCGGTCCGCCGGGCGGTCGATATCGCCCGCGAGGCAGGGGTGTTGGTGTCCCTCGACATCAACTTCCGTTCGCTGCTGTGGAACGAGGACGAGGCGCGGGAGGCGGTCCTCCCCCTTCTCCACGACAGCGACCTGGTGTTCGCGGGCCCGCACGAGGCCCGGCTCGCGGTGCCGGACCGCCACGAACCCGAGGAACTGGCCAAGGGGATCTGCGGGTTGGGCCCCTCCGGTGCCGTGATCAAGCTGGGCGCGGAGGGAGCCTTCGCGCTCCTCGACGGCCGCCCGCACCGCCAACCCGCACTGCCCGCCCGTGTCCACGACTCGGTCGGCGCCGGGGACGCCTTCGTGGCGGGCTACTTGGCCGAGCTGCTGGCGGGTGCGCCCGCGCCGGTCCGGCTCGACACGGCCGCCCGCGTCGGCGCGTTCGCGGTCGGCACGGAGGGCGACTGGGAGGGCCTGCCGCGCCGGGCCGAACTCTCGCTGCTGGACCACCATGACGACGTACTCCGCTGATGTACTCCGTCGACGTACTCCACTGAGGAACCGAGCGCCCAATGACCAGTATTTCCAGTCACGTCGACGTCCTGACGGGTTCGTACACACCGGACACGGGTGGTGAGGGCGTCGGCCTGACGGCGCTGCGGCTCACCCCGGAGGACGGTGGGCTGAGCGTGGTGGACGCGGTGGCGGCGAGCGGCGCGTCCTTCCTGGCCGCACACCCGACGCTCCCCGTCGTCTACACGACGCACGAGTCGACGCCGGGCGCGGTGGGCGCGTTCGCCCTGCGGGAGGGCGCGGCCCCGACTCCGCTGGGGGCGCCCCTGACCAGCGGCGGCGCGAATCCGTGCCACGTGTCCGTCCACCCGAGCGGCGACTTCCTCCTCACCGCCAACTACGGCACGGACACGCTGCCCGGCACGGTGGCCGTACACCGCCTGGACGCGGACGGCCGGCTGTCGGACCTCACGGACGTGGTCGAGCACAAGGGTTCGGGCCCGGTGACCGGCCGCCAGGAGAGCAGCCACGCCCACCAGGTCCTCCTCGACCCGGCGGGCCGCTACATCCTGGCGACGGATCTGGGCGCGGACACGGTGTTCACGTATCAACTGGACGTCGTCACCGGCAGGTTGAACCCGGTGGCGGCCTCGCAACTCCGCCCGGGCTCCGGCCCCCGCCACCTCGCCTTCACCCCGGCCGGCGACCTGGTCCTCAGCGCCGACGAGCTCTCCTCCACGGTGACCTGCCATCGCTACGACGCGTTGACGGGCACCCTGCACGAACTGTCCCGGGTGCCGGCAACGGCCGTAGCGGACATCCCCAACCAGCCCGGCGGCATCGTCACTTCGACCTGTGGCCGCTATGTCTGGGTCACCAACCGGGGAGCGGACACGGTGGCGGCGTTCCGGCTGGCGGGCACCGTGCTTGAGCCCCTGGGGGAGATCCCGAGCGGGGGGAGCTGGCCTCGGGGACTGACTTCGGCGCCGGGGCAGCTGCTGGTGGCGAATCAACACAGCGGGACTGTGGCGGTGTTGCGGGTGTTGGGGGACGGGACATTGGAGGAGACGGGATTGGTGGTTGCTGTGGGTTCGGTGGTGTGTGGGCTTGTGGTGTGAGCGCAGAGGCGCGCTGCCGCGCTCCGGTCGGCTCAGCTGAAAACCGCTGGTTCACGTCCCGTCCCATGCCTGAGAATTCTCGGTGTGGCAGACACGGAACCCATCGAAGATGAGACGCCGGACGGGCTGCTGGGCTGGTGTCTGGTGGCCAACGTGTCGCGGGAGACCACGCGCGGCGAGGGTGGTCTCGACATCCAGCGCGGCACGAAGCACTTCCCGGTGGGTGCCCGGCTGTGGATCCCGCCCCCGCGCTGGGACCCCGGCTGGGGCCGCTGGCACGCTGTCGGGCGGCACAGGGGCAACGGCCGCCGGTACGTCAACATGGTCGTGCGCGCGGACGACCTGGAGAACTTCCGGGTCAAGGGTGTCTACAGCGAAGGTCTCGTCCGCAGTCTCAACGGGTACGACCACGACCCGGCCGCCCCGCGGACCCTTCAGAACCCGTGGACTCGCGAGCGGGCCCAGAGCTGGGCGGACGGCCGGAACGACCTCCGGGAGAGCATCGTCATCGACGGCCGGCGCCACCCTCAGATCAGGGTTCCCAACCCTCCGCCGGCAGAACTCCAGGTCGGCGGCGAGATCCTGCACCTCGCCCAGTACGGCACCAGGGGACCCCACTACAGCCGCATGCCTCCTCCCGCGGAATGGGTTCCCGAGACCTGAGACGTGGCGTTCCACAGCCGCCAGGTTCTCGTTCGGCCGGCCTTTCGCCACGCCCCGCGCCGAAGGCCGCTGCTTTGAGGCATTCATCCCGGCAGAAGAAGCAACCTGCCGCTCCAACGCTCGTCGTCAACGTCGCCTGGTTGCCTCAGCCGGATATCAAAAGCGCTCTCCACCAGTGCATCGGCTTCTCGTTGTAGTGGAGCACCACGGCCGTCGCGAAGCGCCAACGTCTCCGGATCCACCGCCATGCGGGTGAGCAGCTCGGCAGGGGTCAGGTCCCGCACGAAGGTCAGCGTGTAGATGGGGGAATCGCCCTCGCGGAACAAGTCCAGTCCACGGCCCATCCCGGTGCTCGTCATGTCGTGGACGCTGCCACACACACCACGGACGCACTTCCCAGGTCCTGACGTCCGCCATCGTGGCGTTCCCGGCGTTCGCCGAACACCAGGATGCGTGGGTGATCGAACACCGGTCGATGTGAACGGTCACCGGAGCGCGACCTCCGCACAAGCCACCGCACAAGGCCAAACCGCCGCCCCGACCTCCTCCGCCGACCCCGCGCAGTCCCGCCGCAGCCAGTCCATGACCGTGCCCAGGATCGCGCCCGCGAGGAAGGCGGAGACCGGGTCGGTGGTGTCGGTGTCGGTGGGCAGGCCGCGGCTGGTGCGGGCCGCGAGGGTGATGCGGTGGAGGAGGTGGTTGATCATGCGGGCGCTGCCCTCGTCGCAGAGGAGGGCCCGGTAGAGGGGGGCGTGTGCGGCGACATGGGTGAAGAGGGCCGGTAGGGGGTTGGGCAACGGGCTGCCGTCAGGCGACAGTTGGCCGTGCGGGATGGGGGCCGTGGCCACCAACTCGTCGTAGGTCGCGGTGCACGCGGCGACCGCCAGGTCGTGGACGTCGGCGTAGTGCTCGTAGAACGTCGAGCGGTTGACGCCGGCCCGTTTCGTGAGGTCGGCGACGGATATCTGGCGCAGGTCGCGTTCGGTGACCAGTTCGCGCAGGGCGGCCTCAAGGGCGGCGCGGGAGCGCAGGACGCGGGGGTCGGGAAGGCCGTGTCGTTCAGGGGGTTGCGCTGGCATGCGGCAACAGTATTCTCTCCAACACCTGATGGTTATCCGACAGTTGCCGGGTAAGGCAGGAGGCCCGCATGGCTACGTACGTTCTCGTGCACGGCGGCAGTCACGGTGGATGGTGCTATCAGCGCGTCGCGCGGATCCTGCGCGCGGACGGTCATGAGGTGTACGCCCCGACTCTGACCGGGCTCGGTGAGCGGGCGCATCTGCTCGGGCCAGGTGTCGATCTCGACACGCACATCACCGATGTGGTTCAACTACTGCGGTACGAGGGGCTGTTCGACGCCATTCTCGTCGGGCACAGCTACGGCGGGATGGTCATCACCGGTGCCGCCGACCGCGCCCTCGACCACGTCGGCCATCTCGCCTACCTGGACGCGGCCACCCCGGCCAACGGGCAGTCCCTCGCCGATGTGGCACCGGAGTTGATGGCCGCCTCCCGGGCGACGGGACGGGTGGTCGATGGCGTGGAGTTGGTGAACTTTCCGGGTGAAGGGCCCATGCCCCACTACGGGTTGACCGATCCGGACGACATCGCCTGGCTGGCGCCGAAGATCACGCCCCATCCCTGGAAGTGCTTCGAGCAGCCGTTGCGGCTGAAGGACGAGGCGGCGGTGCGCGCGCTTCCGCAGTCGCAGATCGTCTGCACCTCGACCCTGCCCTTCCGCGATCCGGCGGACCTCGAACCGGCGCGTGCGGCCGGGCGGTTGTGGGACATCGACACCGGCCACGACCTGATGGTCAGCGAGCCGGAAGCCGTGGCCGACCGTCTCAATCGGATCGCCGCGACTTGACAGTCAGTCACATTACCGAAACGTAACCTACCGACAGGTATCACGAGTAACTTACCCGCAGGTAAGTTCCAGGCGAACCACTTTCCGGCGGCGCCGGCGCACACACGTGGGACGCGTGTGTGCGCCACCACGCCGCCGCTTCCTGACGGCCGCTCCACAGGAGGTTCGCCATGCCCGCACGCCAACGGCGCCTGCTCGGCGCCGCGTTCACCGTCGTCGCCTGCCTCGGGGCCCAGGCCCTGGTCACCGCGACCGCGACCGCCGCCACCGCCTCGGACGAGGTCGTGTCCAGAGGTGTCACGATCCCCGCGTTCTACAACCCGCCCGCCACCCTGCCCGCCGCGAACGGCGCCCTCGTCCGCAGCGAACCCCTCCCCCTGGCCCTGAGCCTGCCCGGCCTCGACGGCCCGCTCCCGGGCACCGCGACCCGGCTGATGTACAAGTCCACCGACTCCAACGGTCAGCCCGTCGCCGTCACCGGCGCCTACATCGAACCCTCCGCCGACTGGTCCGGCAGCGGCCCGCGCCCCCTCGTCGCGGTCGCCCCCGGCACCGTGGGACAGGGCGACCAGTGCTCCGCGTCGATGGGCCTGGAGCATCCCCTCGTCTTCAACAGCCAGACGGTTTCGGTCGGTTACGAGGATCTGTCGATCTACCGCCTGCTCGCCGAGGGCGTCGCCGTCGTCGTCACCGACTATGCGGGACTCGGTGCCACGGACCGGCTGCACACCTACGTCAACCGGATCGACGAGGCGCACGCGGTGCTGGACGCCGTACGCGCCGCCCGTTCGCTCACCGAAACCTCGGTCACGGCCGACTCACCGGTCGGGCTCTACGGCTACAGCCAGGGCGGCGGGGCGACCGCGGCAGCCGCCGAACTCCAGTCCTCCTACGCCCCCGACGTCACCCTCTCCGGCACCTACGCCGGAGCCCCGCCCGCCGATCTGACCTCGGTCACCAAGGCCATCGACGGCAGCGAACTCGCCGGTGCGCTGGGCTGGTCGCTCAACGGGTTCCTCCAGTCCGACCCGGCGCTGAAGCCCCTCGCCGAGGCACATCTCAACGCCGCCGGGAAGGCCGCGCTCACCGACCTGTCGACCATGTGCGTGGGCGACGCGCTGCTCGGCTACGCCTATACGAAGAGCACCAGTTGGACCACGGACGGGCAGTCCCTCAGCGACATCATCGCCGCAACTCCCGCGTTCCAGGCCTACGTTGACGAACAGGGCATCGGCACGCTGAAGCCGTCGGGGCCCGTCCGCCTCGCGACCGGCGTCAGCGACAACCTCGTCCCGCACGCCCAGGCCCGCCAACTCGCCGTCGACTGGTGTGCCAAGGGCGCCGACGTCACCTACAAGGCCGTCGTCCTGCCCAGTGTCGGCAGCGCGCTCGTCAACCACTTCGCGCCCCTGCTCACCGACCAGGGCGACGCCATCTCCTGGCTCACCGACCGCCTCGCCGGCAGGCCGGCCACCTCCAACTGCTGGACCATGCCCGTACAGCTCTGAGACCTCAGCTCACCGGAAGCCGCTTCGCGATGCTCCGTACGACCTCGCCCGCCAACTCGGCTGCCGTGTCGCACAGTTGCCTGCCCGGCCTCGGTGCGTACACGGTGAGCTGGAAGAGTTCGGTGGTGTCCTCGCCGACGGAGTCCGTGTAGGCGCGGTGCGGGGTCCGTACGGTGCAGCTGTCGTCCTCGGCTTCGTCGGCGACGTAGTAGCTCCTGGTGCCGGCGACGTTCACGAGGTGTCCGTCGTCGGCGTCCAGCGAGTTGTCCCGGCTGAACTGGATCTCCACCTCCCGCTTGCCGTCGTCGCTGGACCAGTCGCAGTCCCAGGCACCGAACCCCCGGTCCCGGTTGGTGAATCGGACCCCGGGCCCTCGGCCAGTACGCCGACCACGGCGGGCACTTGGCGGTGATCGGATTCACCGGACTTCAGAGGGACCCGCCCACTACCACCGCACCCTTCGACGGTAACTCGACTTCCCCGTACGAGAATTACATTTCCGCTTGTTGACAGTGTCATGCTCATTCACGCTACGCTCCCCGCGACCCGCACTCCCCTACGGCTTGCCGGAGTCCCCCCATGCCCGAGCACACCTCCCCCCACCTCACCCCCACCCTCAGCCGCCGCGGCCTCCTCGGCGCGACCGCACTCGGCGCGGTCGCCTTGACCGGCGCCGGCCAGACCCGGGCTGCCGCGGCCTCAACTCCCGCCGCAGTGACGGAACTTCGCGAACGGGCCGTCGTCGTCGGCACCGGTTTCGGCGGCGGCGTCACCGCGTTAAGGCTGGCCCAGGCCGGTGTCTCCACCCTGGTGCTGGAGCGCGGACTGCGCTGGCGGACCGGCCCGAACTCCACCACGTTCTGCCGCTTCGCCAACATGGACAACCGCTCCGCCTGGCTCACCGACCACGCCATCGTCGGCGGCGTCGACAAGACCTGGACGCCGTACACGGGCGTGCTCGAAGCCGTGGTCGGAAACGGCATGACCGCCATGTGCGGGGCGGCCGTCGGCGGCGGCTCGATCATGTACCACGGCATGACCCTGCAACCGACGAAGGCGGACTTCGCCACCTCCGTCCCGCAGGCCGCCGCCCTCTACGACGACCTCAACCTGTGGGCCTACCCCACGGTTTCGCGGATGCTGGGCATCTCCACCGTCCCCTACGACGTCCTCGCCTCCGACCCCTACAAGTCCTCCCGCCTCTTCCAGGACATCGCACCGAGGGCCGGCCTGACCCCGTTCAAAGTGCCGCTGCCCATCGACTGGGCCTATGTCCGGGGGGAGTTGGAGGGGCTGTACGACCCGACGTACATCACGAGCGACATCGCGTTCGGTGTCGACAACGGCGGCAAGCACTCCATCGACGTCACCTATCTCGCGCAGGCGGAGTCCACCGGACTGGTGCAGGTGGCGCCGCTGCATGTCGTACGCGACCTGGCGATGGACGCGAGCAAGAAGTGGGTACTGTCCGTCGACCGCATCGACACCGGCGGCGCGGTGCAGGAGAAGATCCGGATCACCGCGGACGCCGTGTTCCTCAACGCCGGTTCGCCCGGCACCACCCGCCTCCTGGTCAAGTCCCGTGCCAAGGGCCTGGTTCCGGACCTGCCCGACGCCATCGGCACCAAGTGGGGCAACAACGGCGACCGGATCTGGGCCTGGATCAACCCGTCCGGCGACGCGGGCACCCAGCAGGGCGGCCCCGCCTGCGTCGGCGGACGCGACCCGAACAGCAGCATCCCGCTCACCGTCGTGCACGCCGGATCACCCATCCAGCAGCCGGGCGTCACCGCCCTCACCGTCGTCGGCTTCGGCATCGTCGACGGCGCGGGCACCTGGGCCTACGACGCCGACACCGACGACGCCGTCCTCACCTGGCCCACCGACGCCGACGCCGAACTCCAGGCACTGATCGCGGCCAAGATGCAGGACATCGCCACGGCGGGAGGCGGCATCATGATCGACACCAACGCCGGGGCCCCCTCCACCTGGCACTCGTTGGGCGGCGTCCCGATGGGCGACGCCGTCGACCTCACCGGCCGCGTCCTCGGGCACAAGGGCCTCTACGTCCTGGACGGCGCCCGCATCCCCGGCTCCACCGGCGCCTGCAACCCGTCCATGACGATCGCCGCACTAGCCGAGCACAGCATGCGGACGATCGTGCAGCAGGACCTCGGGCGGGTGTTCTAGGCCCAGGTCACCGGGAGCGCGCACAGCCCGTACACGATGCTGTCCTGGTTGTAGGTGAGTTGATCGGCCGGGACGGCGAGCCGCAGGCCGGGCAGGCGGCGGAGCAGGGTGGTGCGGTTGTCGAGGAGGGTCCGGCTGAGCGACTGGAAGAGATCGTGGTCCTCGTACGGCACTCCGAGCATCAGACAGATGACCAGCGACGGGATCGGCAGCGCGAAGTCCGCCACCAGGTCGGCCGAGGTGCGGGCCTCGGTCATGCGGTCCACGGCCCGGTCGACGATGTCCTGGATGCCCGGGCGCAGTTCCTCGATCCGCTTGACCAGGAAGTCCTTGCTGACCATACGGCGCATCCGGGCGTGCTCGGGGTCGTCCATGCGGATGAAGCTCGGCTTGGCGGTGGCCAGTTCGCGCTGCCCGGCGGAGAGGAAGGGGAAGCCCGGTGTGCGCGCGTCGGCGCTGAACCGGGCGTCCGCCAGCACGGCACGGACCTCGTCGTAGCCGGTGACGAGCCAGCACGCGGTGCCGTCCGGCAGCACGGCACGGGTGACGGCGGCCTCGCGGGCGGCGTCGGTGTAGGCCGGCGGTGGGGAGAAGGGGCAACTGCCGTAGTGGGCGGGGAGGTTGAGGGCAGTGGTGGCGGTCGTCATGGACGGCACGCCTCCTCGTGGTCGAGGAGCGTGATGGCTCCGCCGGGGCACAGGTCGGCGGCGAACCGCACCTCGTCGGCGTACCGCGCGTCCGGCTCCGGGACGAGCAGGGTGACCCGGCCGTCCTCCTCGTCCTGCCGTTATGCCGTCCACGGATCACCCGAAAGAGGACGACCGGTGACGGCCGTTCGGCACACAACCGCCCGGAGGACACGCCAGTTCACCGGGTCAGGTGACGGCGCTGGGACAATGGGCCCATGAGCATCGTCAAGATCAACGTACTCACCGTCCCCGAAGAGCAGCGCGAGACGCTGGAGAAGCGGTTCGTGAACCGCGCCGGGACGGTGGACGGCTCGGACGGCTTCGAGTGGTTCGAGCTGCTCCGGCCCGTCGAGGGCACCGACACCTACCTCGTCTACACCCGCTGGCGCGCCGAGGAGGACTTCCAGAACTGGATGTCCGGCATGGGCCAGTCCGCCCACCGCGGCACGCCCCAGGACGGATCCGCGCAGGGCGAGCGACCGAAGCCCGCCGCGACGGACTCGACGCTGTGGACGTTCGAGGTGGTGCAGCAGGCGGGGCCCAAGCAGGGCTGAGGCCGACGGCACCAGCGCTCTACGACGCCTCCCGCACGGCAAGCGCTTGTGCATTCTCCGGCAACCTTCCGACCTGTCACTCTGCCCGGAGAAGGCAGGAACACCCCCGCCCCTCCTGTGACTCGTACCACCTCTGCCCAGGAGGAGGTTTACGGCGCCGGGCAGCGGTGAGGCGGTCCGGATGCCGTACCGAAACACCACCGCGAAGGACGTCGTACAGGAAGGGACGGCGGCCCCGGCGCCACGGGCGGGCGCCGTGCCCGAGCGGGCGGTCGGGCCGTCGGCCAAGCCGCGCGACCCGTTCTTCGACAACGCCAAATACCTGGCGATCGTCCTCGTGGCGATCGGCCACTCCTGGGAGCCGCTGCGCTCCGGCAGCCGTAGCGTCACCGCGCTGTACACGCTCGTCTACGCGGTGCACATGCCGGCGTTCATCGTCATCTCCGGCTATTTCTCCCGGAGTTTCCGGGCCACCCCGCCGCAGATCCGGCGGCTGCTCACGGGAATCGTCGTGCCGTACGTCGTCTTCGAGACGGCCTACACGCTCTTCACCCGCTGGACCGACCACCAACCCGACCGCGCCATCAGCCTGTTGGACCCGTTGTATCTGACGTGGTTCCTGGCAGCGCTGTTCGTCTGGCGGCTCACCACCCCGATGTGGAACCACGTCCGCCACCCGCTGCCGCTCGCGCTGGCCGTCGCGATGCTGGCGACGCTCTCCCCCTCCATCGGCGACGACCTCGATCTGCAACGCGTGCTGCAGTTCCTCCCGTACTTCGTACTCGGTCTCTCCCTGAAGCCGGAGCACTTCCAGCTCGTACGGCGGCCCGAGGTACGGCAGTTGGCGGTCCCGGTGTTCGTGTGCGCGCTCGCGGCGGCCTACTGGTCGGTGCCGCGCTTCGACTACTCCTGGCTCTTCCACAACGCGAGCGCGGAGCAACTCGGCGTGCCCGACTGGGAAGGGCCCCTCATGACACTCGCCCTCTTCGCCTGCTCGACGCTGCTGGTCGCCTGCTTCCTCGCCTGGGTGCCGCGCCGCCGCACCTGGTTCACCGCGCTGGGCGCGGGCACGCTCTACGGCTACCTCCTGCACGGATTTGTCGCGCAGGGCGCCAAGTCCTGGGGCTGGTACGGCCCTTCGTGGGTCCGGGGCCCCCTCGGCGAGCTCACGGTGACGGTGGTCGCCGCCGCCGTGGTGACCGCGCTGTGCGCACCGCCCGTCCGCCGGGCCTTCCGCTTCGCGATGGAACCGGAGATGCGGTGGGCGTTCCGCCGTGACGCGACGGAACTGGCCCGTGCCTCGTAGCGATGGTTGTCATTGATCAGCGGGCCATTCAATGAATTCGCGTTGAATCACGGCTGACGTTTCACACCGGGACAGCTCCCGTGCGAAAAGGCGCACAACCAAGCTCCGGAAGGGAGGGTCGTACGCGGTGTCGGAATTCGAATTCCTCGGAATCCGCCAACTCCCCTTACGTTTCACGGAGGTTGTGCGATGTCCTCTCGTTCTGTCAGTCGCCTCATGGCCCTGGCCTTCGGCACGGCCCTGGCCGCGCCGCTGCTCCTCGCCCAGGCCGCGGGCGCGGCCACGGCTCCGGCCACCGCCGCGCTCGGCAACGGCGGCAACGAGGTCCTGTACACGGCCGGCGCCGGACAGGCCAACAAGGCGGTCGTCACCGCGACGCACGTGACCGGCTCCGAGAAGATCACCTACGTCATCGACGACGTGGTCACCATCAAGCCCGGCACCGGCTGCGCGTACCCCACCGCCTCGGACCACACCAAGGTCTCCTGCACGGTCACCACGCTGGACAGCCAGGACCCGTACCCCACCCTGCAGTTGACGCTCGGCGACGGCAACGACACCCTCAGGTACCACAACAGGACGGCCCAGACGTACTACTTCGCCTCGGTCGACCTGGGCGCCGGCAACGACAAGTACACCGAGGACGGCAGCGTCGACGGCGACTACGTCTCGGGCGGCACCGGCAACGACACGATCACCCTCGGCAAGTACTCCGTGGGCTGGGGCGACAACGGCAACGACACCCTCCACGGCGGCGTCGAGACCATCGCCCAGGGCGGCAACGGCAACGACACGATCACCACCGTGGGCGCCGCGGCCGACGGCGGCGCGGGCAACGACGTCATCACCGGCGGCGCGGGCGGCCAGAGCCTGACCGGCGGCACCGGCAACGACCGGATCAGCGGCGGCGCCGGGAACGACTTCATCTACGGCGGCACCGGCAACGACGTCCTCTACGGCAACGCCGGCGCCGACACCATCTACGGCAACTCCGGCAACGACACGCTGTGGGGCGGCACCGGCACGGACGTCCTGTCGGGCGGGCCGGGCCACAACGCCGTCCACCAGAACTGACATGAGCCGGGCCTGACGCGGGCCGGGCTCAGGACGTGAAGGTGACCACGGCTCGGGCCGGCCGATCCTGTCCTCGCCGTCCCCGAATTTGGTGCCGTACTTCTGGTCGACAGGTCCTTCCCCTCCGGGAGGACGCCCGGGCGTCCTCCCGGAGGGATGGAACAGCTCGTCCCGGAACAGCCAGGCCCCCCGCCGCCCACGGCCGCGAGCACGACAACCCCATAACCCCTTTCCCACCTGTCACAGGCATGCCATACGCTGCGCATAGCAGCCGCGCCCCGCGCGTCACCGCGTCTCTCATCCGCGGTCGCGTCCGGGTGTTGCGCGGCGCTCTCAACTCCCGGTCTCCAGACCGGTTTTCCTTGTGGGGGGAACAGCACGTGCGGATGCGCAGCATCTCCACCGCGACAGCGCTCGCGGTTCTTTTCGGCTCGGCGGCGCTCAGCGTCGTGGCGACGGGTACGGCCTCGGCGGCCACCGCCAACGTCACCTCGCCCGGCGGCCTGGTCGCGGACGGCGCTCTCAAGCGGGTGTTCGTGGGCGACAGTTCGGCCGGTACGGTCGCGGCCACCGACTACTCGGGCAACGTCCTCGCCTCGGTCGGCGGGATCAAGGGCGTCTCCGACCTGGCCGTCTCCGAGGACGGGGCCACCGTCTACGCGGCGGCTCAGGACACGCACGAGATCGTGGCGATCGACGCGGCGACTCTCGATGTGAAGGCCCGCTATCCGGTCGCCACCGGCGAAGGGCCGCGCTACCTCGCCGTCTCCGCCGGCAAGGTCTGGTTCACCTACGGCGACCAGTGGTCCGGCAACCTCGGCTCGGTCGACCCGGCCACCGACCCGGCGGGCGGCACCGACCCGGTGACCCTCGGGCAGATGCCGGAGGGCGTCACGATCTGGGACCCGGGCTTCCTCGACACCGCCGCGTCCCGGCCCGGCATCCTCGCCATCGGCGAGACCGGCATCTCCACCGACTCGATGGCCGTCGTGGACGTCTCGGGGGCCACCCCGCAGAAGGTCGCCTACTACGGCGGCGACTACACGCTCAACAGCGGTATCTACGACATCGACCTGGTGCCGGGCGCCGACGAGGTGCTGGTCAACGGCTCGGTGCGGGACGCCTACGCGGACGGCAAGTTCAGCCAGGCGGGCACCTACCCGAGTGGCCAGCAGGCCGACATCGCCGCGGACGGCACGGTCGCGACGGTCAGCGGCGGCACGATCGCGACGTACCGGCCGAACGCCACGAAGGCGATCCGCACGTACAGCACCGGTGTCTACGGCACGGCCGACCTGACCTGGGCCCCGGACGACTCGCGGATCTTCGCGCTGGTCGGGAAGTCCGGCGGCGGCTACACGCTCAAGGCGCTGACCGACCCCGAGAAGAACGTCCCGACCCTCACGGTCAACGCCCCCGCCTCCGCGACCCGCGCCAAGAAGCTCACCGTCACCGGCAAGCTCTCGTCCACGGTCGCGCTGCCCGCCGGGGTGAAGCTGCAGGTCACGCGCACCGACCTGGAGTCCCCGAAGGGCAAGGCGCTGCCCACCGTCACGGTGCAGACGAACGGCACGTACTCCTTCGCGGACACCCCGCCGGCCGGCGGCACGGTCACCTACAAGGTGGCCTACGCGGGCGACGCCGGGCACGCGGCGGTCAGCGCCTCCGACAAGGTCTCCGTGTCCCGCGCGGCCACCAGCCTGAGCCTGAACAACAACGGCAAGCTGTACTCGTACGGCGCCGACGTGAAGTTCACCGCGCACCTCGGCAAGACCTACAAGAACCGCACGGTCGCGATCTACTCGGACCCCTTCGGCGCCGACAAGCCGAAGAAGCTGGTCAAGACCGGCAAGGTCAACTCCAGCGGCAACTTCACCGTGACCGTGGACATGACCCGCGACACCGCCGTCTCCGCGGTCTTCGCCGGTGACGCCCGCTACGCGTCCAAGACGGTGAAGGTCACGGCCTACGCCAAGGTCAAGATCTCCACGGCGATCAGCAAGCACTACAAGACGGCGAAGATCGGCTCGACGTCGTACTACTGGTTCCACAAGAACTCGGCGCCGATCGTCACCACGACGATGACCTACTACCCCAACCGCCAGGAGCGGCTGGACCTGCAGGTCTACTACAACGGCCGGTGGTACGACTCCGACTCCGAGTACTTCGGCCTCGGTACGAGCGGCAAGGTCGCGGTGAACCTCGGCGCGCCCGGCGAGTCCGGCATCAAGGCCCGCATCCGGGCCGCGTACATCAACGGTTCGTCCGGTGACAACGTCAACTCGACGACGTACAGCGGCTGGAAGTACATCTACTTCTCCAACTAGCCTATTTCTGACGCCTGTTCACCAGGAGTAGGGCAGCTCCGCCGCGACGACCGTTGGTCCTCCGGCGGGGCTGCTCACGTATGCGGACCCGTCGAGGGCGGCGATACGGCGGCGCAGGCCGAGCAGCCCGGTGCCGCCGGCCTCTTCGGCACCGCCCTTTCCCTCGTCCCGTACGCACACCGTCAGCCCGTGGCGCACCCGGGCGAGCCGGACCTCCGCACGGTCCGAGCCGCTGTGCTTGACCGCGTTGGTGAGCGCCTCGGCGACCAGGAAGTAGGCGGCGGCCTCGACCGCGGCCGGAGCACGCGGACCGGTCACCAACTCCTCCACATCCAGGGCGACTTGGAGCCCACTGCCGGCCGCGAGCGCCTGTACGGCACCGGCGAGCCCGCGGTCGGTGAGGATCGGCGGGTGGATACCGCGCACGACGTGCCGCAACTCCGTCAGCGCCTCCTCCGCCTGGTCCTGCGCCTGCGCGGAGCAGCCGCCGGGCGGCCTCCGGATCAGCGCCGCCGTCCCGGTCGTAGGCCCGTTTCGCCAGTCCGATCCGCATGGACAGGGCCACCAGCCGGGCCTGCGTACCGTCGTGCAAGTCCCGCTCGATACGCCGTAGTTCGGCCTCGTGGGCGGCGATCACTCCGGCCCGGGTCTCGGCGAGTTCCTCGACGCGCTCGGTGAGCAGCGCCTTCGGCGACGGCTTGAGGAGGGCCGTCGACCAGCGTGCGTCGAGGTCCGCGAGCCGCCCGATCAGCGGCAGGACCAGCGCCCGGCGGCGCAGCAGCCCGCACCACACGCCGTCGACGGGCAGTCCTACGAGCCACAGCGGGACGGCGAGCAGCCCGAGCAGTCCGTACGCGCACTGGGCGAGCATCCACCGCAGGTCCCGGAACGTGCCGGGATCGCGCACCGCCGCGACGAACCGCTCCCGCAGCGGCCTTCCGTCCAGCGGCCGGTACGCCTCCGAGATCTCCCGCCCGCTCCACTCGGCTACCTGCCGCCGCCTGGCGCCCGCGATCCGGCGCACCAGCAGCACCACCTCGGGCAGCATCCAGGCACCGACCACGAACAGCGTCCCCATGGTCGCGATCAGCAGCACGGTGACGAAGAGATACGTCCCGAGGGTCATGGCCACACCTCTGGCCAGTCGAACCGTCGCCCGCGTCGCCTGCCGCACTGTCGTACCCATGCTCACCAGGCTGGCACCGGATTCCGGGCGGCGCGGGAGAGCAGGGTGCCGAGTGGACGGTGTAGCCGACTACACCATCAGCCGCCTCCGGTCCCGGCCGGGAACACCGTGTCCAGGCCGGTCATGAGCTGGCCGTACGCGCGCTCCGCCTCCGCCACGGCATCGTCGTAGGCCTCGTCGGCGGTGCGGCCCGCGGCCATCGTCCGCCAGTTCTCCATGCCGAGTTCCTGCTGTACGACGATCAGGTGCGTGGCGGCCAGGCGTCTGGTGAGCGGGGTGGAGTCACCGGTACCGGGGAGGGCCAGGGCTTCGGCGAGGGCGTCGATCTCCTGGCTGCGGTAGCGCTGCACCAGGCCGGTCTGGAGGCTCGGGGTGCCGTAGAGCAGGTCCATGAAACTGAGCACGTCGGGGTGGTCGTTCAGGCCGGTGATCGGGTCGCGGGCGGCGAGGCGGTCCAGGAAGTGGGCGCGCAGGGCTGCCGTGGGGGTCAGGGCGGGCGGGCGTTCGCGTACGACGCGGGCCGCTTCGCCGAGGTGGTCGGCGAAGCGGTGCAGGACCAGGTCCTCCTTCGCCGGGAAGTACCGGAACAGGGTGGCCTTGGAGACCTCGGCCGCCGCCGCGACCTCGACGACCGACACCTCGTCGAACCCCTTCTCGCGGAAGAGGCGCAGGGCTTCCTGCGCGATGAGGTTCCGGGTGCGTTCTTTCTTGCGCTCGCGGAGGCCGGGGAGTTCGTCCATGCGGGCCACACTACCAGACGATGAGACCGGGAATCAAATGAGACTGGGGATGGAGTGAAGTCGAGAATCTTCTGAAACCCGGTTGCATTTTCTTGCCGTTCGGTGTTCTCTTGACGCAACGACGACGAGAGGGATCGCGATGACCGACGACGTGCTGATCGTGGGCGCCGGGCCGACCGGCCTCACGCTTGCCATCGAGCTGGCCCGGCGCGGTGTGGGGGTGCGGATCGTGGACGCGGCGCCGGCCCCGCACCGGGAGTCCCGGGGCAAGGGCCTGCAGCCGCGCACCCTGGAGGTCCTGGAGGACGTGGGCGGCACCGAGCGCGCGCTCGCCACCGGGACCACGCGGCTCCCCTTCCGCAAGTACTTCGACGGCGCGCATGTGAACGACACCGACCCGTTCGCGGACGCCCTCCCCGCGCCCGACGCGCCGTACGAGCGCGGGGTGCTCATAGGGCAGTGGCAGGTGGAGGAGATCCTGCGCGAGCGGCTCGCGGAGTTCGGGGTCGGCGTCCGGCTCGGCACGGAGGTCACCGGGTTCGAGCAGGACCCGGACGGTGTCACGGCCGTCCTCGCCGACGGGGAGCGCCTCAGGGCCGGCTACCTCGTGGGCTGTGACGGTGGGCGCAGCCAGGTCCGCAAGGCGATGGGGGTGCGCTTCGACGGTACGACCGAGGAGACGCAGTCGATGGTCGTCGGGGACGTGGAGGCCGAGGGGATCGGCCGGGATGTCTGGCACCAGTGGTTCACGTCGGACGGCGGCGGGGTGGCGCTGTGCCCCATGCCCGGCACGGACTCCTTCCAGCTCCAGGCGAGTCCCGAACTCGACGCGGACGGCGAGCCGTTGCCGCCGTCACTGGAGGGCTTCCAGCGGATCTTCGACCAGTACGCGCGCGTGCCCGGCGTCACGCTGACCAACCCGACCTGGCTCTCCATCTGGCGCGTCAATGTCCGCATGGTCGACCGGATGCGGGTCGGCCGGGTCCTGCTCGCCGGGGACGCGGCCCATGTCCATCCGATCGCGGGCGGGCTCGGCATGAACACCGGTATCCAGGACGCCTACAACCTGGGCTGGAAGCTGGCCCTCGCGGCCACCGGGCAGGCTGGTCCAGGGCTCCTGGACACGTACGAGGAGGAGCGTCTTCCGGTGGCCGCCTGGACGCTGGGGGTCTCCACCGACCTGTATGCCCGGGTGCTCGAGGCGGTCAAGGAGCCCGGCACGGGTGTCGAGGCCGCCGCTCCGCCGCCCATGGGCACCGGCTACCCATGGAGTTCCCTCGCGGGTCCGGCCGAGGGCTCGGTCGGCTCTGTCGGCGACCCCGCCGTCCTGCGTGCGGGCGACCGCGCGCCCGACGCCCCCTGCCTCGACGCGTCGGGGCATCCGGTCCGGCTCTTCCAGGTGTACGCCGTCCCGCGGTTCACGCTGCTCGGCTTCGGCGCCGAACTCGCGGACGCCGTGGGCAAGTTGGCGGCCGAGCACGACGGCCTGCTGCAGGGGTTCACGGTGGACGGCGGCGCCTCGGGCGCTGTGGCCGACCTGCGCGACCACGAGGGGCATGCGCGGCGGGCGTACGGCGTGACGGATCCGGCCCTGGTGCTGGTCCGCCCCGACAACCACGTGGCGCTGTTCACCCGGGACCCCGCCGAGGTCACCGCTTATCTCACGCGGATAGTCACATTCACTCCCAAAGGGTGATACTCGGAGTATGAGCACGGCAGCGTACGCACTGCTGGCCGCGTCGTCGCACAACAGGCTCGACGTGGGCGCAGCCTTTCTCGGTGGCCTGCTGATCGCAGGCGCGCTGGTCTGGGCCATACATTTCGGTATGAAGGTCCGGGACCAGGAACTTCCGCGGCCGCTCCCCGAGGAGCAGCCCCACCTCCCCGTCGGCGGCGCCGTCCATGAGATGCGCGAGATGCGGGAACCCGACGAGATGCCCGTCGCCTCGGAGGAGAAGGAACGGCTGATGCCGTACCAGCTCCATCACTCCGGAAGCCGGACGGGAAAGAACCAGAGCCGACAGCGCTGGCTGCCGGGAAGGAGCGGTTCCTTCGGCGGGGGCGGCATCGGACACGTCTGACCCGCCCGCCGGCCTGTTCCGCCGATCGTCGCTACTGGCGCGCCCCGGAGGTCTTCGGGTCGTAGACAGCCAGTGCCCAGATGACGAACACATCCACCGCGATCATGATGACCGACCAGATCGGGGCGTACGGCAGGAACATGAACTGGAGGATCGCGCTGAGGCTCGCGAGGACGATGCCGCAGACGCGGGCCCAGCCCATGCCCTTCAGGATGCCCCAGCCGGTGACCGCGCCCAGGGCGCCCAGACAGAGGAGGATCACCCCCCAGCCGGTGAGGTTGATGCTGTACACGTAGTCGCCGACGCGGGTGTAGACGTCGTCCTTGGCGAGCGCGGAGATGCCCTGGAGGATGGCGATGACGCCGTTCATCAGCATCAGGACACCGGCGAAGACGGCACCGCCGACCGCGAGTCCGCCGCCGGACGGGGGCGGGCCGTAGCCGCGGGCGCCGGGGGCCTGGCCGGCGTCGTTCCAGACCGGGGGCTTCTCCTCGCCGCCGGTGGACGTCGGGTGAGGCTGCTGTGTCGAGTGCGGCTGCTGCGTCATGGCGGTGCCCCACCTCTCTGTGGTGTGCGGTCCGTGGTGGTTCGGTCTCTCTGTGTTGCGTGATGCTTCGACCATCCGGCCGGGGCGCGCCCTCCACCAGGGGGGTTACGCCTTCCGGGTGAGCCCGGCATGCGGGCACAGGGCAACGGACCTTCACTTGAGGGACAGCCCGGGGAAGCGGCAACTCATGGAGGCGAACATGGCGTGGCACAGGGGAGGCACGACGCTGACGGCGGCCGCAGCCGTCGCTCTCACCGCCCTCACCGGCCTTACCGGTTGCTCCGACGACAGCAGTCCCTCCTCCGTCGCGAGCAAGGCGGCGTCCGCCGTCGCATCCATCGGATCGCAGGCCACGGCTGCCATCGCGTCGGCGACTGCCGAGGCGGGCCGAAGACTCGACGAGGTGAAGAACGGCGTCGACGCCAAGGACGCGGTGAAGCTGGGCACGCCGACCACCGATTCGGCAGGGCGCAGCACCGTCGAGGTCACCGCCGACAACAGGGCCGACTCGACCAAGTCCTTCGCCGTACAGGTCGAGTTCAAGGACACGGGCGGGAATCTGCTCGACACCGTGGTCGTCACCGTCTCCGACGTCCCGGCCGGAAAGTCCGGCACGGCGACAGCCCGCAGCAACCGCAAGCTGTCGGGCGGCGTGAAGGCGGAGACCGGAACGGTGCTGCGTTACTGACTGCGCTGCCGGGGGGTAGGTCCAAAAAAAGTGTGACACCTCTGGCGGAGGTGACACACTTTTTGGGAGAGGGTGCCGGGCGGGCGTCGGTCGGGTCAGGCCATCCAGAAGAAGACGGCGGTCATCCGCTTCTCCTCCAGGGTGCTGCCGTGGTAACCGGTGGCGCTGTGCACGAGGTTGGCGTGGTAGAGCAGCAGGCTGTTGTACCTGTGCGGCACGCGCACGTCCTCCTCGAAGGCATCCGGCGCCACGAACCGCGTCCCCAGCGCCTCGACGAGGTTGTTGTGCGGAGCCTGCACGACATTGCCGCCGAGCCGTCCACCAGGCAGATGCTGCCGGTAGAAACTGGTCCCGCAGTCCTTCGGCACGGAGGGATTGAGGTACAGCACCGCGGCGTACCGGCACAGCGACCGCGAGTCGGTGTGGGGCCGGGGCTCGCTCTCGCCCTCCCCCACGACCTGGATGCAGTTGTGGTTGAGCGTCCCGCCCCCGGGCGCCTTCTGCACCCACAGCTCCTTGGCCCCGGTGGCCTGTTTCACCAGCCGCTCGACCCGAGCCAGTTCGGCCGGCTCAAGACCCGGCATGGTCCGCAGCCCCGGCCAGGTCTCCGAGGTGTACGGATACCCCTTCACCCAGTCGTCCTTCGCAAGACACCGTTCCCGTACGGCGTCGGCATCCGGAAGGACGTCATTCAGCACCCAGTAGTCACGCCCCTTGGTGGGCTTGCGATAGGGCAGCACGGGGAGGGGCGCCTGACGGGCCCGCTGGGGCTGTGGGGGGAGTGGTGGCATGGGGCCGAACGTATAGCGGGGGTTCGCCAACGCTGTGCCATGCACAGGTCAACATTCCGTCAACGAGGGCGCCCCCACCACCACCCCCACCCCGCGCCCGCAGGGCCTGTCGGGCAGGCCCTGCGGGCGCAGGCGCGTCAGCGTTTGAGGGTGAAGGTGAAGTTGTCGGAGAGTCTGGTGTGCAGGCGGGCCGTCGAGACCAGCTTCCCCTCCGTTATCAGGCTCTCGACCTCAGCCCGTGGCAAGGCACAGCCCTCCGCGATCAGCCGTACCGGCCGGACCGGGATCCGGGCCGTGAAGCGGACCGCGATGTCGATCACCTCGCGGTCCAGGTTGTCCGAGCCGCCGGTGTCGAGGCGCCACGCGCCGGACCAGTCGAGGGCGATGCGGTTACGGCGCTGCACGGCAGGGGCCTGGAGCAACTCCGCTGTCAGGGCCAGGTCGTTGGCGTGCAGTCGGGCCAGCAGTTCGGGTCGTATGGAGCGTACGTTCGCCCGTTCCATGACCGTCAGTTTCGCCGTGTCCCCGCACCCCGTGCACAGCACCAGGAGCCAGACGTCGAGCAGCTTGTGGTGGGCGTTGACGCGGAACTTGCCGCTTGCCTGGAAGTGTCCGGCCCCGCACGCATGGCAGCGGCGGCGGACGAGTGGCAGGCAGGTGGGCATGACCACCCAGTTTTCGAGCACAGAAGTACACCGGTTCCAGTGAGAAATCCGCAGCAAAAAAGGAGCGCGGCGCAACAGCGCGACGCGCGACGATTCAGCACTTGGGGGGTCTCACACGGTGTACAACGGCACGTCCTTGCCCAGACAGCTTGGTCCCGCAGCACGGTAGAGGCGGACAGCGGCGCCGCTCCACCGCTTTTTCGCGCGCTGTCACATTCGCGGCGCCCGTTTCGTCAGTCCTGTGTAAGCAACGGCAACGAAACGCAGAGGAGCCCACCATGGGTGCCCGACTCAACGCCTTCACCAGCCCCATCGCCGGCAAGGCCCTGAAGCACTTCATCGCGGCGGGCAAGGTCGTCGCCGACTCGCCGCTGCCCGCCGCCACACAGGAGCTGGTGAAGATCCGGGCCAGCCAGATCAACGGGTGCGGGTTCTGCACCGACATGCACACCAAGGACGCCGCGGCGGCCGGCGAGACGCCGGTACGGCTGAACCTCGTCGCGGTGTGGCGCGAGGCCACCGTGTTCACCGACGCGGAGCGCGCCGCGCTGGAACTCGCGGAGGAGGGCACCCGGATCGCGGACGCGGCCGGCGGGGTGAGCGACGAGGTGTGGGGGAACGCCGCGAAGCACTACGACGACGAGCAGCTCATGGCCCTCGTCTCGCTGATCGCCCTCATCAACAGCTTCAACCGCATGAACGTCATGCTCACGGTGCCGGCCGGCGACTACCAGCCCGGTCAGTTCGCGTAGTCCGCGGTGGGGCGCCGAACCGGAGGCACTACCCGTCACTTGTGACGCGCCCCACTCCGGCTTTACCAAAACAAAAGACTCCGCGCGCTCCTCCCATCCGTACTCCTGAGCGTCCGTACCGCCGACGGGCGGTCCACGACACAGGAGGTACGGTGCGCTTTTCGCGGAACGCGACGGGAACCATGGTTGTGGGGGGTGCCCTCAGCCTGACTCTCGTCGCCCTCGCCTATCCGGCAATGCTGGGCGTCAACACGGTCTCCAGCGCGCCCACACGCGTCATCGCCAACACGCAGTGGGGCCCGCTGACCGAGGCGGACCGGGACTTCGTGGTCAAGGTGCGCGCGGCAGGGCTGTGGGAGTACCCCGTCGGCCAGATAGGTCTGAAGAAGGGGGCGAGCCCGGCGGTCATCACCGCGAGCAAGCACCTGATCGACGGGCACGCGGCACTGGACACCACTGTCCGCAAGATCGCGCCCATGCTCAACATCACGATCCCGAACCAGCCCAGCCCGCAGCAGCAGGGCTTCATCAACACGCTGAACGCGGACAGCGGCAAGCAGTTCGACACGGACTTCGCCAACATCCTGCGCGTCACGCACGGTTCGATCTTCAACACCATCGCGAAGATCCGTTCCACCACCGAGAACACCCTCGTGCGGATCCTCGCCAACCAGGCCAACGCGACGGTCCTGGACCACATCACGGTCATGGAGGCGACAGGCCTGGTCAACTTCAGCCAGGTCCTCTTCCAGGAGACGACCCCGCCGAAGCTGCCGGCCGGCGACCTGACCCCACCGCCCCCGGCCGCGGGCCAGCCGGAAGTCGTCCTCACCCCGCCGGTGAACAGCACCACCCAGCCACCGGTCCTGCCGGGCGAGTCACCGAGCGGAAACGCCGCGACCAGCTCGACCCCGACCGTGGGGTGAGTGCGCCGAAAAGCGCTCTACGCCCCCAGCCATACGGTCGTGTCCGGAGCCAGCAGCCCCAACTGCCCCTCGCCCGCCGCCGGTTCGCTGCTCAGCAGCACCTCCCCCGGCGGCAGGGCGACCGGCTCCGCCGACAGGTTGGTGACACACCGCCAGCCCTCGGAGCGCGTGAAGTGCAGCACCCCGGGCGGGCTGTCCGGGGCCCAGGTCAGCGACTCCCCTTCGAGCAGCTTGCGGCGCAGCCGCAGGGCCGTGCGGTAGAGCTCCAGGGTCGAGCCCTCGCTCCCGTCCTGTGCCTCGACGGCGTACGACGCGAAGCTCGCCGGCTGCGGCAGCCAAGCCGGTCCGGACCCGAAGCCGTACGACGGACCGGTCGTGGTCCATGGCAGGGGTACCCGGCAGCCGTCGCGGCCCTTGTGGGTGTGGCCCTGTTGGTCCCAGATCGGGTCCTGGAGGACCTCTACGGGCAGGTCGGCGACCTCGGGCAGTCCGAGTTCCTCGCCCTGGTAGACGTACGACGAACCGGGCAGCGCCAGCATCAGCAGGGTCGCGGCGCGAGCCCTGCGCAGGCCGGCCGCCGGGTCGACGGGCGGGGTGCGGCCGTCGGACAGGAGCCAGGCGTTCGGGTCGGTGCCCGGGGGGAGCATCAGGCGCGAGGCGTGGCGTACGACGTCGTGGTTGGACAGCACCCAGGTGGCGGAGGCGCCTGCCGCGCGGGCTGTGGCGAGCGAGCCGGTGATCACCTCGCGCAGTTCGTCCGCGTCCCAACCGGCCTCCAGGTACTCGAAGTTGAAGGCCTGGCCGAGTTCGTCGGGGCGGGCGTAGAGGGCGCGGCGGGCGGCCGGTACCCAGGCCTCGGCGACCGCCATGCGGGGCGGGGTGTAGGTGTCGAGGACGCTGCGGCGCCAGTCGCGGTAGATCTCGTGGACCTCGTCGCGGTCGTAGTAGGGGTGGCTGCCGGGCGGGAGGTCGTCGAGGACGGCCTCGGAGTTCGCCGCGAGCGGGCCGATGTCGCGCAGCGGCTCGCTGAGGTCCTTCACCAGCGCGTGGGCCACGTCGACGCGGAAGCCGTCCACTCCTCGGTCGGACCAGAAGCGGAGCGTGGTGCGGAAGTCGGCCCGCACCTCCTCGTTGCCCCAGTCGAGATCGGGCTGTTCGGGCGTGAAGAGGTGCAAGTACCACTGTCCGTCCGGCACTTGGCGCCACGCGCTGCCGCCGAAGACGGACGGCCAGTCGGTGGGCGGGAGTTGGCCGCCGTCGCCGCGCCCCTCCCTGAACACATAGCGGTCGCGGGCGGCGGAACCGGGACCTGCGGCCAGCGCCTCCTGGAACCAACTGTGCAGGTGCGAGGTGTGGTTGGGCACGATGTCGACCATGACCTTCAGGCCCAGCCGGTGCGCCTCGGTGACCATCGCGTCGAAGTCGTCGAGGGTGCCCAGGCGCGGGTCGACGTCGCGGTAGTCGGCGACGTCGTAGCCGCCGTCGGCGAGTTCGGACGGGTAGAAGGGGCTCAGCCAGAGGGCGTCGACGCCCAGGGCGGCCAGGTGGGTGAGCCGCTCGGTGATGCCTCTCAGGTCCCCGAGTCCGTCGCCGTCGGCGTCGGCGAAACTGCGCGGATAGACCTGGTACACAACGGCCTGACGCCACCAGTTCGGGTCACGGGAGGACAGGTCGGACACGTGGTCTCCTTAATGAATTCCCTCTACACCAAGGCAAGTTGACAGTCATCTTCCGGTGGACCCACGATGTGCACACGCTGTGGCGCATGTGACCAGTGGGCTCAGTGTTTCCTTCGCTCCTCCACGCCCTGCACACGCCAGATGGGATCAGTATGTCCATAGCCAGTCGTGTCACCGTGCGCCGCCTGTTGGGGACAGGCGCCGCCTCCCTCGCCCTCGCCGCTGCCTCCATGGGCGCCGCGTCCGGCGCCTGGGCCACCGGGGGGCACGGCGGCGGCGGTGACGGCTGGGAGTCCGGCGGCCACTACCGGCCGGGCTCGGGCGCCGGCACGGTCACCGAGACCGAGGGCTGCCAGTTCTCGCTGGACGGCACCAGCTTCTTCCCCTCCGTCAAGGTCGACGACCAGAACCTGAAGCCCACCGACGACGGCAAGGTCCACATCAAGGTCCGCACCGCCGGTGACGCCTCCACCTGCACCGCGTCGCTCGCCTCGTACATCGCGCACGGTCCCACCTTCGCCACCTCCGGCCAGCAGGTCTTCGTCGACTTCGACACGGTCACCGTGAAGAAGGGCCAGACCGACTCGCTCGACATCGCGGTGCCGGACGAGGGCTGCTTCGCGCAGATCGACCTCTACCGCGGCGCGGTCAAGTTCGACGGCAACCCGGCCGCCGGTGACGGCTTCGTCCACGGCGACCTGCCCAAGGGCCCCGACCACACGGTCATCAAGGACAAGCTGATCGCGGCGTGGAACGGCGGCACGAAGGACTGCACGACCACCGAGTCCCAGCCCCCGTCCCCGTCTGCCCCGGCGTCGGTCCCCCCGTCGGCCCCGGAGTCCACCCCGCCCGCCTCGGACTCCCCGACCCCGACCCCGAGCGCCTCCGAGTCGACCCCGGCCTCGCCGTCCAACCCGACCCCGGTCGCCTCCGGTTCGAGCAGCGCCCCGGCGGCACCCTCGCCCAACGGCGGCGGCGGAGACCTGGCGGAGACCGGCGGCGGCAGCAACACGGGCACGATCGTCGGCGGCGCGGCGGCACTGCTGGCGGGCGGCGCGGCGATCGTGGTGGCGACGCGACGCCGGCGGGCTTCGCACTCGTAGCGTTCGAAGGTGGAGGGCTGGGCCGGGGAATCGCCCCGGTCTAGCCCTCGACCGTCTCCAGCCACAGCTTCACGTAACGGTCCACGTCCACGTCCAACCCCACGTCCACCAGGGCCTGTTCGCGTGCCCCGTCGTGGATCTCGGACTCACCGTGGCGCGGGCGCCGGTCGACGACGGTCTGGCCGCGAGACGGCCCGGGCGCAAGGGAGACCTCGACCGGCAGGAGGCGGGTGGTGAGGCCGGCCGGGTCGGCGACCGCGCAGACCGCGCCCGCGTCCCCGAGGCCGCCGGTGGGGGTGGGGTCGCCGGAGGCGGCCGGGTCGCGGTGGGCGAGGAGATCGCCGGCCAGTTTCAGGCGCGGTACCGCGCTGTCCCGCAGTCGCTGGACGTCCGCGGCCGGGACCTGGACCCGCTCGAACACGTCCAACCCGTACATCGTGATCGGCACCCCTGCCGTGAGCAGGATCGCCGCCGCCTCCGGGTCGTGCCAGACGTTGAACTCCGCGACGGGCGTGGCGTTCCCGACCGCCACCGCGCCGCCCATGAACACGATCCGCTCGATGTTGCGGGTGACCTCGGGGAACGTGCGCAGCAGCAGCGCGATGTTCGTCAGCGGCGCGGTGGGGATCAGGGTGACCGGGCTCGGCGAGGCCAGGATCTCGCGGCGCAGCAGCGTCACCGCGTCCACGTCGACGGGCCTGCGCGCCGACACAGGCAGGCCCATGTCGCCCATGCCGTCCTGCCCGTGGACGTGCGCGGCCGACCGGGCCGGCTCGATCAGCGGCCGGGCCGCACCGCGCGCGACCGGGATGTCACCGGCACCGGCGTGGTCCAGGACGATCAGCGTGTTCCGTACGACCTGGTCCACGTCCGTGTTCCCGGCCACGCAGGTGACCGCCCGCAGGTCGAGACCCGGGTGCCGGACGGCGAACAGCAGCGCCAGGGCGTCGTCGACCCCCGTATCGCAGTCGATGATCACGGGGATGGGCTGACCGGTCACGGCAGGGTCCTCTCGGCGCAAGGGTGCTGTTCGGTTGCGACCTTACGCATCCGCCCACAGTTCGGCGCCGCGCGCCCCGACCTGCGCGGTGACGCGGTGCAGCAGCTCGGCGGGCGGCAGCGGTCCGACCCGGCGGCCGTCCCGCAGTCGTACGGCGACCAGGCCCGCGTCGGCCTCCCGTTCGCCGATCACCGCCTGGTACGGGACCAGCCGCGCCGCCCGGATCCGGGCACCGAGGCTGCCCTCGACGGCGACCTCGGCGCGCAGTCCGTGGGCGAGGGCCTGCTCGGCGAGGTCGTAGGCCTGCTGCTCCTGCGCCTCCGACACCGGGAGGACGACCAGCTGCACCGGCGCCAGCCACGCCGGGAACGCCCCGCCGTGCTGCTCCACCAGGTGTGCCACCGCCCGCTCCACACTCCCGATGACACTGCGGTGCACCATGACCGGCCGGTGTTTCGCGCCGTCGGCGCCGATGTAGTGCAGGTCGAAGCGTTCGGGCTGGTGGAAGTCGATCTGGACGGTGGAGAGGGTGGCCTCGCGGCCGGCCGCGTCCTCGATCTGGACGTCGATCTTCGGGCCGTAGAAGGCGGCCTCGCCCTCGGCGGAGTCGTAGGAGATGCCCGAGCCGTCGAGGACCGCGCGCAACATCTCGGTCGCCCGGCGCCAAAGGGCCGGATCGGCAACGTACTTGCCGCCCTCCCCCGGCAAGGACAGCCGGTAGCGGGAGGCGCGGATGCCGAGGTCGGCGTAGGCGCGGGCGATGAGGGACAGGGCGGCGCGGGCCTCCTCGACGGCCTGGTCGAGGGTGCAGAAGATGTGGGCGTCGTTGAGCTGGATGGCGCGGACGCGGGTCAGTCCGCCGAGCACGCCGGAGAGTTCGGAGCGGTACATGCCGCCCAACTCGGCGATACGGAGCGGCAGTTCGCGATAGCTGTGGGAGCGGGAACGGTAGATGAGCGCGTGGTGCGGACAGAGGCTCGGCCGCAGCACGACCTCCTCGGAGCCCAGTCGCATCGGCGGGAACATGTCGTCGCTGTAGTGCGACCAGTGCCCGGAGATCTCGTACAGCTCACGCTTTCCGAGGACGGGCGAGTACACGTGCCGGTACCCAGCCGCGCGCTCCAACTCCTTTACGTACTGCTCCAGTTGATGCCGGACTACGGCACCGTCGGGCAGCCAGTACGGCAGCCCCGCGCCCATCAGGGGGTCGGTGTCGAAGAGGCCTAGTTCGCGGCCGAGAGGTCGGTGGTCGTACATGGTGAACTCCTCGCGAAAGAAGGGACCGAGAGGCGAGCACCACGAAGCCCCGGGGCACTCGCCCCGGGGCTTCGACTTGGTCAGCAGTCAGCGCGCCGGGACACTCTCCGGCGTCGTCGTCACAGCCGACACGAACGGCTTGGCGCGCTTCATGCGGCGGACCGTAGCAGTCGTACGACCGCCACCGCGACGGAATTGATCAGGCGAGCTTCTTGAGCAGCTCGTCCGCGACCGGTGCGGAGGACGCCGGGTTCTGGCCGGTGACGAGGTTGCCGTCGACCACGACGTACGGCGCCCACGGCTCGCCCTGCCGGAAGTCCGCGCCGAGCTTCACCAGCCGGTCCTGGAGCAGCCACTTCACCTTGTCGGCGAGGCCGCCCTGGGTCTCCTCGGCGTTGGTGAAGCCGGTGAGCCGGCGCCCGGCGAAGGCGTTGGTGCCGTCCTCTTTGACGGCCGGGAGGAGCGCGGCCGGGCCGTGGCAGACCACGCCGAGCGGCTTGCCGGAGGCGAGGGCCTGGGTGAGGAGGCGGCCGGAGTCGGCGTCGACGGCGAGGTCCTCCATCGGGCCGTGGCCGCCGGGGTAGTAGACGGCGGCGTAGTCGGCGAGGTCGACCTCGGTCAGCTTGACCGGGTGCTGGAACTCGGGGCTCGACGCGAGTACGGCGGCGACGCGGTCGGCGTTCTCCTGGCCGCCGTTGTAGTCGGGGGCGAGGCTGCCCCGGTCCACGGGCGGTACGACACCGCCGGGCGTCGCGACGACGACCTCGTGACCGGCCGCCTTGAAGGCCTCGAACGGGGTGACGGCCTCCTCGGCCCAGTAGCCGGTGGGGTGCAGGGTCCCGTCGGCCAGGGTGAGGTGGTCGGCGCCGGTCAGCACGAAGAGGATCTTCGACATGGGGGTCTCCAGGGCGGTGGTCGGTGAGGTGCCTTCGACAGTAGGCGGGGTACGGACGGGCGGCCAATGAGGAATCGAATGCCCGGTATTGGTTTGCCAATGGGGCGATCCGCTGGAGGAGATCCGGTTTCTCACCCGGACGGCCCGGAGCGCTGGTGGGCAGGCGCGGGCGGTGGTGCCGTGGGAGCACGCGCCGACATCCGCGCCACGCATCCGCGCCACGCGTCCGCCCCAGGAGGAACCCTCGATGACCCGTTCCCCGGCCCGTGTCCTCCTCCTCGCCTCGGCACTGTCGGCGGGCACCCTGCTGACGGTCGCGGGCTGCGCGAACGAGGCCGCCCTGCACAAGGTGACGAGCGCGCCCTCCCCGTCGGCCGTCCGAACCCCCGCCGCGCACGCGTCCCCGGCGGCCCCCGTCCTCACCCAGGCGCAGGCGCAGACCGCGCTGATCGCGGACACGGACCTGGGCGCCCCCTGGACCCCGACACAGGGCACGGCGACCTGGCGCGACAGCCTCCTCAAGGCGAAGACCGCCGACCCCGACTGCCAGCGTCTCCTGGACGCGCTCTACGCCGACGAACTCCTCGGCACCTCCGCCACCGCCCAGGCGGTCATCGGCCTCGACGACACCGACGACGAGGCCCAACTCCACTACCAGGTGGCCGCGTTCCGCTCCGCCGACGTGGACCGCACGCTGGCCTGGCTGAAGACGCTCCCGCAGAAGTGCGCCCAGTTCACGGCGACGACCACCCGCTCGGGCATCCAGACCGTGACAGTCACGGAAGCCACCCTCCCGAACGTCGGCGACGCCCGCGAGGGCCTCCACCTCACCCTCACGGGCACCACCCCGGAGGGCGACCAGTCCACCCTCACCCTGGACACCGCCGCCGTCCGCATCGGCGACGACACGATCACCCTCACGAACGGCGGGCTGGCGAACGTACCCCCGGACGCGATGAGCCGGGCACTGGAGATCGGGGCGCAGAGGCTGACGGATGTGCAGCGGCAGGGGCGGGTGCAGATCTAAAGACCGGCAACGGTCACCGCTTACCGCTTACCGCTTCTCGTACGGATCCGCCGGCTGCTTGACCTGGGTGACGGTGGTGGCGTCGAGGAGTGGGGGCCACGCCCCGTCCGTGCCGAGTTTGCCCTTGGGGAGCCAGGTGCCGGTGACGGTGACCCAGGTGTCGGTCTGGGGAGCGTCGTCGGATTCGGTGCCTCTGATCTCGACCTTGCTGGTCGTCGCGTCGGCGGCGCAGCAGGTGACGACGAGACGGGTGACGTACCAGGTGCCGTTCGAGCCGTGGGTGACGAAGCCCGTCATGCGGACCGTGCGGCCCTTGAGGGAGTGGCGGGTGTCGTAGATCGCCCGTGAGCTGTACTGGGCGACCGAGATGTCCAGCACCTTGGCGGCGGGCAGCGCGGGGAAGGCGCCCACGCCCTGCGCCGCGAGTTGCGCCTGCTCGCGCCCCGCGCTGTACGAACCCAGCGCCGGGGGCGGAAAGAGGAGGAGGGCGAGGGCGGGGAGGGTGAGGAGCCAGGCGATGCGGGGGCCGTGGGAGTGGCCGTGGTCCTCTGCTTCCTCTTCCTCGTGTTCCTCCTCGTGCTCCCGGTGGCTCATCCCCCTGACCGCCGCCACGACCCCCAACAGCATCAGCAGCGAACCGGAGATCACCAGATACGGCCGCAACGCCGCCTGCACGTACCGCAGATACAGGTCGCTGAAGAGCGAGATTCGCAGCACCGCGCCGCCCGTCAGCAGGAGCAGGACTGCCGAGCCGTAGCGCCTCACAGCAACCACCAGCCCACGAGGGTGCTGCTCGTCACGGCGACCAGCCACGTCGTCGAGGAGAAGCGGAGGGCGAAGGAACGGCCGAACGTGCCCGCCTGCAACGCGATCAGTTTCAGGTCGACCATCGGGCCCACCACCATGAACGCCAACTTCGCCGCCGGCGAGAAGCCGCTCAGCGAGGCCGCGACGAACGCGTCCGCCTCGCTGCACACGCACAGCACCACCGCCAGGAGGGCCAGCAGGAGCAGTGACAGCCAGGACGAGCCCGTGAAGATGTCCAGGATCGAGCGCGGTACGGCGATGTTGAAGGTCGCCGCCGCTGCCGCGCCCAGCACCAGGAAGCCGCCGGCATGGAGGAAGTCGTGCTGCAGGCCCGCGACGAACGCCTTCACGCCCACCGTCGAGTGGGTGGTCCGCGTGCGCTTCGGGAGTCGTAGCCACTCCTCCCTGCCGAAGCGCGCCCACAGCCAGCCCATCACCACCGCCGTCGCGAGGGAGGCGACCAGGCGGCCGAGCACCATCTTCGGCTGGCCCGGGAACGCGATCGAAGTGGCCACCAGGACAACCGGGTTGATCGCCGGGGCGGACAGCAGGAAGGCCAGCGCGGCGGCCGGTGCCACGCCCCGCCGCATCAGGCTGCTCGCCACCGGTACCGACGCGCACTCGCAACCCGGGAGTACGACTCCTGCCGCGCCCGCGATCGGGACGGCCAGCGCCTGGTTGCGGGGGAGGAGTCGGGTGAACACCCGCTCCGGGACGAACGCGCCGATCGCCGCCGAGACCACCGTGCCCAGGAGCAGGAAGGGGACGCCCTGGACGGCTACCGCCGTGAAGACCGTCCACCAGGCCGCCACGGGTGGGGTGTAGAGGTCGATCGCCAGCATCGGGCCGAGGACGGAGACGACCGTCGCGATGGCTATGAGGGCGGCGCCGCCGAGTACCGCGTAGACCATGGCGCGTGCGGCCAGGCGCAGGCCGTCGACCACGGTCCGTTCGTTCTGCACGCGCCTGTCTCATCCCGTTTCGCACGATTACGCCTCGTACTCGTACGTGGCACGGTAACCGTCGGCGCTGTGCGGTATCCCCGGTTTGTCAAAGAGGAGGCTGTGCGGGCGCCGGTCCGAGGGTCGTGGTTCCGGGGGCCGTACGGTGGCCGAGGCCCGTGCGGTAGGCGTCGAGCGCCGCCTCCACCCGGCCGGTACGGCGGAGCAGATCGCCCAGCATCCGGCACAGGTCGGCCAGGTCACCGGCCGCGCCCGCCCGCTCCAGGAGGCTGAGGGCGCGGACGTAGTGTTCCTCGGCCGCGTCCGTGTCGCGGGCGTCCTCGGCGATGATGCCGAGGAGGCGGTGGGCGGCGGCGGAGTGCAGGGCGCCGCGTTCGGAGCTGAGGTCGCTGAGGACGTCGTGGAGGAGGGTTGCGGCCTCGTCGGACTTGCCGCGTTTATGGAGTACGTCGGCCAGCTCGACGGCCACCTGGCTGCTGTACAGCGCCGCGCGCTTCGCCGTCAGCATGGCCAGCGCCTGCCTCAACTCGACCTCGGCGCGCTCCAGTTCGCCGTCCTGGGCGTAGACGTAGCCGCGCATCCAGTGGCAGTTGGCGAGTTCGGTACGGAACTGGAGCTGGCGGTACAGATCGGCGGCCTTCGCGAGCGAGGCGTCCGCCTCCGCGACCTTGCCCTCCGCTATCAGCGTCCGCGCCACCGACCTGTGCATGCGTGCCAACAGCGCCGGGTCCGCCACCTGCGGCGCGAGCGCGAGCGCCAACTCCGCCGCCTGGGCCGCCCTCGCGTGCGCGCCCATGTCCATATACGGCCCTATCGCGCTCGCGTAGAGGAGCAGGAGCGCGTCGGGATCGTGCAGGCCGCCTCGGTTCAGCTCGTCGAGCGTCGACTCCAACAGGTATACGGCGTAACGGAGTTCACCGGTGAGGTAGTGCGCGACGGCACGGCCTCGGATGGCGGGGACGCGGGAGGGAAGGGGTTCGTCGGCGAGGCGCTGCTCGGCTCGCTCGAAGTACATACGGGCCGCGGACAGGTCACCGGTGTCGAGGCCGCACTCGCCGAGCCCGAGCAGTGCGATGGCCTCCTCGTCCACCAGCCCGTGCGACTCCGCTTCCGCGAGCAGCTCGGCGTACTGCTCTGCCGCTTCCTCCGACTCCCCTGTCGCCAGGGTGCGTTGGGCGCCGGTCAGCCGCAGGCGCAGCTCGGTGGCGAGGTGGGCGGGACGGCCGGTGGCCAGCTCGTCGTAGGCGACGCCGAGTCGTTCCGCGAGGTGCCGCAGCGCGTCGTCGGAGGGGCGGACCCGGCCGGCCTCAAGGGTGGAGATGTACGCGGGCGTGTAGGCGGGCTCGGCCAACTGCCGCTGGGTGAGCCCGCGTTCGTGCCGCAACTGCTGGACCCTGCGCCCGATGACTTCCGGGTCGTCCCGTCTCACCATGCATTAATCATGCCAGTAAGCGGAGTTACAGACTGGCGAGTAACCCAGTTACATGGAGAGTGAGTTGACGAAGTCCTCGAAGCGGCGACGGGAGACGGTGAGGATGGCTCCGCCGGGGTTCTTGGAGTCACGGATCGCGATGCAGGGGGCACCCTCGGCGACCTCCACGCAATCGCCGCCGTTGGTGCCGCTGAAGGACGACTTGCGCCACTCCGCCGCGCCGAGGGGGGCGCACTCGACGCACTCACCACCATTAGTGCTGCTGTAACTGGACTTACGCCACGTCTTCCGCCCGGTCTCCATAACGTTCCTCCATCACGCGCGCGATCAGGTCGGCCGAGTCCTCTACCGAAAGGGCCCCCGCCTGCAAGCGAGCGTATCCGACCGAGCGCTCCTTGATGACTTCCGGGTTGGCGGTCATGTGCGCCTGGTCGTAGCTCTCCGAGTAGTAGATGTCAGGGTCGTCATCGAAGCGCAGGAGGGTGAATGAGCCCACCATCCCGGCGTGCACACCTCCGGCGAGCGGCAGTACCTGGATGTTCACCCAGGGGTTGTCCCGGAAGCTCACCAGACGCGCGAGTTGCTTGCGCATTACCTCACGGCCGCCGACCTCGCGGAGCAGCACGGCCTCGTCAAGAACGACCCACACCGCAGGAGGCTGCTTCTTCTCCAGGATGCGCATCCGCTCCATGCGCGCAGCGACCAACTCCTCGACCCTGTCCGGGTGGTCGACGGCCACCAGCGCCGCCGCGTACTCCGGTGTCTGGAGCAGGCCGTACACCACCTGACACTGATACGTGGAGATGAACGCTGCCTTCGCCTCCATCTCGGCATACGGCTGGAACCACTTCGGCAACTGGCTGCGCAGCACCAGCTTGAGCAGGCGGCTGAAGAAGCCGTCCGTCATGAACGCCGCGTCCAGCGCCTCCGCGAACGTCCGGCTCGGGACCTTCGACGCCGTCTCGACCTGGCCGATCAGGGAGCCCGTGCAGTAGATCACCTTGCCGAGCTGCTCCAGCGTCATACCGGCCGCCTCGCGCAGGCGGCGCGCCTCGTAGCCGAAGTAGTCCAACGGCGATGCGCTCGGGTCGAGTTGACGAACGTGGACCATGCGGCAGCCACCTCCGAGTAGTTACGGCCTGTCGCCGAGCGTAACCACTCCATCGCATCCCGGTGACGGGAATCACGTAACCCACCCCCGCCCGCCTGCCGCACCGTGGAGAAATGTCCCCTTTGGTCAAGATCAGCAGTGCTTACGGGCCCCGCTTCGCGGAGTTCGCCTTCGAGCCTGCCTTCACGGCCGTGGTGGACCAGCACGTGGCGGAGCTGCGGGAACGCCTGTCGGCGGGCGGGGCGGAGCTGACGCCCCCGGCCCCGGACCACGCCGACCTCACGGACTACGCGCTCGGTTTTCTGGACGCGCTCGCGGAGCTGGACTGGCGGGAGCCGGTCGGGCACGACTACGCGGTGTGCAGGCTGACGGCCATCAGCTGGCTGGTACACCGGCACGGGCTGCTGCCGGAGCAGCGCCGGGGTGACTGAAAACGGGTTTCCGTTGGCTCAACTCCCCTTGAAGCCCTTCCCGTTGCGCACTCCAACCCCTTAAGTTAGGCACGCATTAAGCGTGCTTAACTCTTCGCTGTTGCCGTCGCCGTCACTGTCGTTGCGAGGTTGGTATGTCCGCGCGTTACGTCAGAGGATTCTGCGCCGCCGTCATCGCCGTAGCCGCCCTGATCGGCGCGGCAGCGGCAAGCCCGGCCAAGGCGGCGGACCACTTGCCGGTGCCTCACTCGGGCGCAAGCGTCACGTCCGTACGCGGGTAGAGCGGCAGACCGCCGGTCTGGACCTTCCACCCGCCCGCGACGGCGACGGTGTTCCCGTACGGCCGGCGCAAACGGTTCTCGTACTCCGGGGAACCGCGCCGCTTGCCGACCTGCCACTGGTACGTCCACGTGCCGTCACGCGGGTCGACGATCAGGTAGTGGGGGATGCCCATGGCCGGGTAGTCGCGGCTCTTGTCCTCGTAGTCGGTGCCGGGGTTCGACGGGGAGACGACCTCGACGGCCAGCAGGGGCACGGTGGCCTCGCCCGTGGTGACGACGAGGTCGGGGACACGGAGCTTGCCGAGGACTTCGTCCCCGGTGACGGTGGCCTCGAAGGCACCGGCACCGTCCGGCAGTTGCGGAACGAGTTGATCACGCACGTCCGCAACCGTGACCTCGTGCCGACGACAGGGGCTCATCGTCATGACGAACATCCCGTCGCTGATCTCCGGGTACGTGAAGCCCGGCGGTGGTGTGAAGCGCTCGCGCAGCTCACGCAGACGGTGGTAAACGGCACGCTCGGTCATACCTCATGGTAGCCAGGGCCAACGCGGGGCCCGGCCGCCATGGCCGGGCCCCGTCCAGTTCACCGATTAGTGCGGGTTCAGCACTTCCACGTCGCCCAGTACAGCTCGCCCTTCAGGGAGCCGTCCGCCCAGGCGACGGGCGTGTCGATGTGGATGCCCGAGGAGCCCTGGCCCGGGTAGTACCAGTAGTAGTGGCCGTTCGTGCGCTTGCTGTAGTGCGCCTCGATCCAGCCCACCGAGTGGCGGACCCAGGGCGCGAACCAGTACGCGCCCTTGTAGCCGGGGCGGATCGTGTTGGTGATGGTGCTGGTCGCGGTGCGGGTGTTGCCCAGGGTCCAGGTCTCGGAGGACGACGAGCTGGCGGACATGCCCGCCTCGAAGGTGTCCGACAGGCCCGCGCTGACCTCGATGCTCTGGCCCTGCTCGTAGGAGTACGAGGTGTTCGTCGCGTAGCTGTAGGTCACGGCGTACGTGCCGTTGTCGGTGCCCCCGCAGTTCCCGACCACGTTGCTGGCCTGATGCCGCTTGCCGAGCGCGGTCCAGGCGTTGACCTCGTGGTACTGGCACGACCTCGGCCAGCGGACATCGCCGTGGTGGTTGCAGCCGGCCAGCACGTCCGGCTTGTCGTCGCCCCAGCCGGGACTGGAGTTCGCGCTGGCGGTCCCCGTGGAGAAGGGGATGAGCACCAGGGCGAGAGCGGGCGCCAGCAGAGCCAGTCTGCGGCGGCCTCGCGGGAACACCTTCATGGTCGTTCTCCTCGTCGATACGTGGGTCGGCGTCACCACCCGCCACGGGTGGCGACGCCTCCGATCGTCATCGCCGGGGAGTTGATCCGACAGTCCCGCCCCAGAGGCGAATCAACTCCGGATCACCTACCTCACCTGCGGTTACATCGGCGACCGCTACATGTCGGACGACCCCGGCATGTCCCGGCGCGGGTCCGTCCGCGGGTCCGTGCCCATGTCCGTACGCTCCCGCGCCGGCTGGTTGCCCATCGCGTCCGCGCGGCCCGCCTGGTACGCCGTGAGGCTGCCCTTCGCGTTGGACGTCTCGCGCTCCGCCGCCATCAGCATCCGCTCCATGCGCCGGCGCATCGGCGCGATCATGCCGCCGCCGACACCGACGATCACGATGCCGGCGACGGTTCCGAGGGCCGCATAGAGGACGGGCTGGGTGACGGACGTCGCGATGCCGGCCTGGCCGAGCGCGGCGATCACACCCAGCGCCACGATGCAGGCCCGTTCGGACAGCCGCTCCGAGCCGACCCTGCGCAGCACGCGGTCCAGGACGCGGGCGATCATCTTCGACACGAACCAGAGGGTGGATTCAGGGACAGCCATGAGCGGCACTTCCTTCGGTGGGTACTGCCAGCCCCCTTGTTGTCAATCAGTGGACCAGCGCCGTTGAGGCGTGGCCGCGTGGGCTGGTCCGTATGAGCGACTTCAGCAGATACGGCGGTACGGCGCGTCCGGCACGTACGTCCGCCACTGCGCCCGGGTCAGCTCCGCGTTCCCCGTCCTCGCGCAGACCCGGGCCCGCGCCCGCTCCGGGTCGACGGTGTACCGCTGGAGCGGGACGTGCGCGCTGCCCGCGAACACCGTGCGGCCGTCCGGGCTGAACGCGAGGGACGTGATGGCCTCGCCCGGGGTCGTCAACGGGCCGCCGCTGAGCGGCTGTTGGGTGCCCACGTCCCAGAGCTGCAGGCTGCCCGCGTCACCGGCGACCGCCAGCGTGCGGCCGTCGGGACTGAAGGCGACGGCCGAGACGCCCTCCGGGGCGGTGCCGACGGGCGCGGGGAAGACGTTGCGGAGGATGCCGGTGCGGTGGCGGACCGCCGCTCCATCCCACAGGTGGACCCGGCCCGTCTGGTCGCCGACCGCCAGTGCGGAGCCGCCGGCGGTGAAGGCCAGGGCGCCGATCTCGTCGCCCTGCACGAGGTCGGCGGCGGTGGAGCGGCCCGAGGGCAGCCGGGCGATCCGCCCCTCGCCGACCAGCAGCCCGCCGTCCGGGCGGACCGCGAGGTGGGAGCCGGTCACACCGGTCAGGACGGCCGTCCTGCGTCCACGCGTGAAGTCCCATGTCTCGTCGGTGAGTTGACTGGTGGACGAGGTGCGGGCCACGTGGAGGGTGCGGCTCCCGCCGGGGCCGAGGGCGAGGGAGACGACCGCCGCGCCCGGCAGGTCCAGCGTCGCCAGGGATCTCCCGTGCCGCACGTCCCACACCCCGAACCGCTGCGCCACCGCCTCCCGGCCCGGCGCCGAGACCCCGTACGCGAACCGGGTGCCGTCCGGGCCGAAGGCCATCAGGGGGAGGGTCTCGGCGGGGACGGTCGGCAGGGCGGGGTCCGTGGAGACGGGGACGGGGACGGCTGGGAAGGTGTGCAGGACACGGCCGTCGGAGGTGTCGTAGAGGCGGAAGAGGTAGCGGTCACCGGTGCGCTGGGTGGTGGCGTAGGTGCGGCCGTCCGGGCTGAACTGGACGTCGTCCAGGCCAGTGTTGCGCCAGTCGTGGGTGACCGCGGCCCCGAGGTCGAGGGTGTGGACCGTGCCGCTCTCCAGATAGCGCAGGGTCCGGCCGTCGCGGTCCCAGGCGAGGCCGCCGTAGAGACGCTGGTTGTCGAGGGCGTGGCGGAGGACGGGGGCGCCGGGGTCCGAGAGCCGCCAGACGCGCAGCTCCGAACCGTCGGCCGTCGCCACGAAGGTGCCGTCCGGGCTGAAGGACGCGTACTGCGTCCCGCTGTCCTGGAGGTCGGCGACCCTGCGGCCCGTCGTCGTGTTCCAGACCCGCAGTCCGGTGCCGGTGGTGGCGGCGGCGAGCCGGTCTCCGGAGATCGCGAGAACGGGGGTGTCGGTGTCGCAGAGGGCGGGTTCCTGTCGCCAAGTTCCGTTCAGGGGACGGGAATTGGCCGTGTTCCACACCTGCACGCCATCCGCCGAACAGGCCGCGGCCGTACGACCGTCCGCGCTCACGGCGGTGAGAGCCGCGTCCGGTGCCCGTGAGTCGAACAGCACCCGGCCGTCGGTGACCGAGCGCAGCCGCACGCGGTCGCCCTCGGTGGTGAGGAGGGAGCGGCCGTCGCCGGTGAAGTGTGCGTCGCCGATGTCGTGCAGTTCGGGCCCGGACCAACGGTGGGTGACCGTGTTCCACAGCCGCAGCGTGCCGTCCCCGTCGGTGACCCCGAGGACGTGTGCGGACGCTCCGGCCTCGGTCACCGTGCCGGCGGGCACCCGGCCGGAGCCGGTGGCGCGGTGGGTGGTCAGGTCCCAGGTGCGCCAGGTGCGGCCGCTCGCGCTGAGCAGGGTGCGGCCGTCGTCGGTGAGCACGCGCAGGGTGTCCGCACCGGGCGCGGGGTCGGTGAACGTGTCCGTCTCCACCTGCGCGAGCGAACCGAGCAGAGCGCGTCGTGTCTCGGGCAGCCGGGCCGTCCGCCAGGCGGCGACGCCGAGTTGCTGCGCGGTGCGCGGGTCGGTGGTGCGCAGACCGTCGGCCACGTCGGCGACCCGGCGGGCCGCGCTCTGCGTACGCCGCCGCAGATTGTCGTCCCGCTCATGGACGACGGCGAAGGCCGACAGCACCGCGACGACCAGCACGGCGGACAGCGACACGGCCAGCACGCGGTACCTGCGGCTGATCCGGGCGGCGGTGCGGTGCTCGGCGGCGCGGGCGTCGAGAGCGGCGGTGAGGAAGGCTCGTTCGGGGGTGGTGAGGGCGAGCTCGGGGGCGACCGTACGACCGTCGGCGTCCTCGGAACCGCCGGCGTCCTCGCCGAACAACTCCTCCGCCCGCGCCAGCCGCGTCCCCCGGTACAGCGCGCCCGGATCCCGGTCGTGTTCCAGCCACGTGCGGGCCGCGTCCGTCAGCATCCGGTGGTGGCGGAGGCGTTCCCGGTTCTGTTCGATCCAGTCGTGGAGGCGGGGCCAGCAGGTGATGAGGGCCTCGTGGGCGAGGTGGACGGCGTCCTCGTCGGCGGTCAGGAGGCGGGCGCGGGTCAGGCGTTCCAGGACGGCCGGTACCCCGGGGTCGTCCCATTCCGCCAGTTCGGGCCGGGTCAGCGGGCGGCGGGTGTCCGGGGTGCCCTGGCCCGGTACGACCATCCGCAGGAGCAGGTGGCGGGCGGTGCGGGCCTCGTCGGGGGACAGGGCGCCGTACACCTCCTCCGCCGTCGCCGCGATCGCGCCGCGTACTCCGCCGGCGGCCTCGTAGCCGGCGAGGGTGAGCAGTCGGCCCCGGCGGCGGCGCCAGGTCTCCAGGAGGGCGTGGGAGAGCATCGGCAGACCGCCGGGTTCGTCGAGGACCTCCTCCACCAGGCGCGTGGTGAGGGTCCTCTCGACCAGGCAGCCCGCCGCCCGGGCCGGGCCCACCACCGCCTCCCGCAACTCCTGTGCCGTCATCGGACCGAGCAGCAGCGCGGCCCCCCGCAGCGCGTCCGCCAGGCCGCGGTGTTCGGCGCAGCGGGCGTAGAAGTCGGCGCGGACGGAGACCAGTACCCGCAACCGGGTGTCCGGGGCGCGGGAAGCGAGCAGCAGGTCGATGAAACGGGACCGTTCCCGCGCGTCCGGGCAGAGCGTGAAGACCTCCTCGAACTGGTCCACCACCACCCAGCTCGCCGGTTCCTCCGGGGCGGGGGTGAGCAGATGTCCGTAGGTGGTGGCGGGGGTCGGGCCGGGGGTGAGGACGCGCAGGGTCGCCGGGTGGCCGCGGGTGGCCAGTTCCTCCCGCAGCCGCGGGATCAGTCCGGCCCGCAGCAGGGACGACTTGCCGCTGCCCGAGGGGCCGAACAGCACCGCGAACCGGTGGTCGCAGACCAGCGCGTTGACCTCGTCGACCACCCGGTCCCGGCCGAAGAAGAGATGCCGGTCGGACGGTTCGAACCGGGCGAGCCCGCGGTACGGCACCGGGCCGCCGACGTCCTCGGGTTCCGCCGCGCGGACCCGGCTCGCCTCGGCCTCGGCCGCCTTCCAGCGCGGGCCCCACTCGGCCGGGTCGCCGCCGCAGGCCCGTACGTATCCCTCCACGACCGCGAGCCTCGGCAGCCGTTCGCCGGCCGCGGCCTGGGACAGCGTGGTCGCCGCGAAGCCCGCCGCCTTGGCCATCGTCCGGTACGAGGGTCCGCCCGCGGCGCGGCGCAGTTCCCGGAGGGCGTGCGCGAGCCCCTGCACGGCACCGGCCCCCGGGTCGACCGGCCGCTCGGGACGACCCATGCGCGTACCTCCATGCACCTGACGAAAGCGACATCCGGAGCGATGACCATACGGATGGTCAGGAAACGCCGGGGTTGCCCACAGGTGACGGCTGGGTGACACCGGAGGCGGCACGGAGGGCTCTCCCGCCCCAGCCGGAATTGATTGCCCTGGTGAGAGGGGCGTGTGAATCAACATCCCGGTCGCGATCGTCGGTCGTGGCATCCCCCACACCGAACGACTGGAGCCCGACCGTGAACAGTTCCGCCCTCGCCCTACGCCCCCCGGGCGGTCGCGCCCGCACCCCGCTGGCCGCCGCCGGCACCCTCCTGATCGCGCTGCTGCTGAGCCTGCTCGCCCCCTTCGGCGCGACCGGCGCACACGCGATCGACAACAACGACGACGTCGACTGGAACCTGAACGACGGCAAGCCCGCCTACCGGGGCATGATCGACGAGGTACGCGCCAGCGCCGAGAGCGGCATCCTCTACGGCAGCCGCGCGGCGACCACCTGGACCACGCTCAGCACCGAGCACACCGGCTCCAGCCGGCAGCAGGTCAGCAACGACGAGCGGAACAACTACTTCACCGTCAACGTCGACAGCTACGAGCACCCGCGGATCCGCATCCTGGTCCGCGCCCACGACCTGTACGTCCAGGGCTATCTGGTCCCGGGCACCAACACGTACTACTACTTCAACGACGCGACCCTGAGCCACTGGCCCGGCGCCGGCACCTCCAGCAACACGCCCCGCGCCCTGCGACTCCCCTTCGGCGGCAGCTACGCCTCCATGTCGGCCTACGCCCACCAGAGCGTGCGCAGCCCCCGCTTCTCCTACTCGTGGATGGCCTACAACCAGGGCGTCCTGGCCGCCGCGAACTCCACGGGCGCCCAGCGCGCCGGCGCGCTGATGTTCTACGTCGAGGCGATCGCCGAGGGCGCCCGCTTCAACGCGATCTCCGACCGGATCGAGGCCGCCCTCAAGGAGAACACGGGCTACCAGTTCGACCAGGACGACGACGGCCTGATCCACAACTGGCAGACCCTCGGCAACAACCTCCAGAACCGGCTGAACAACCCGCACACGCTGCCGACGCCCGACATCGGCCGCTACCACTTCGACACCCTCCAGGCGATCGCGAACATCCTGCGCCTGGCGATCAAGCAGGGCACCAAGTGACGGGCTGAGACCGGCGATCGCCCCGGCGGGACATCCCCCCTGTCCCGCCGGGGCTCCCGCACGCACATACGACCCGCATACGCTGCCCCCCGTGACCTCTTCCCCCGCCGCGCGCACCGCACTGGACCTCACCGCCGACCTCCCGGTCCCCGACCTGGAGGACTTCTACCGGGACCTGCACCGCCACCCCGAGCTGTCCGGCCGCGAACACCGCACCGCGGCCAAGCTCGCCGAACGCCTCACCAAGGCGGGCTACGACACCGTCGAGGGCATCGGCGGCACCGGCGTCGCCGCGGTGCTGCGCAACGGCGAGGGCCCGACCGTGCTGCTGCGCGCCGACATGGACGCGCTGCCGGTGCGGGAGGAGACGGGACTGCCGTACGCCTCCACCGTGGACGGCGCGATGCACGCGTGCGGGCACGACCTGCATGTGACCTGGCTGACCGGCGCCGCCGAGGCGCTGGCCGCCGGGCGGGACACCTGGTCGGGGACGCTGGTGCTGGTGGGGCAGCCCGCCGAGGAGACGGGCGGGGGCGCGGCGGCGATGGTCGCCGACGGCCTGTACGAGCGCGTCCCGCGGCCGGACGCGGCGCTCGCCCAGCACGCGGCACCGGGCCCCGCCGGGTTCTACCCGCACGTGCCCGGCCTGATCATGTCGGCCTCCACGGACATCGACATCGTGGTCCACGGACTCGGCGGCCACGGCTCCCGCCCCGAGTCGACGGTCGACCCGGTGGTCACGGCCGCCTACCTGGTCACCCGGCTGCAGACGGTCGTGTCCCGCGAGATCGCCGCCCGCGACTCGGCCGTCCTGACCGTGGGCCGCATCGAGGCCGGCACCCGCCACAACATCATCCCGACCACCGCCCGGATCTCCCTCAACCTGCGCACCCAGTCCGCCGACGTACGGGACCGGATGATCGCCGCGATCCGCCGTATCGCGTCCGGCGAGTGCATTGCCGCGGGCTGCCCGCGCGAGCCCGAGGTGACCATCGGCACCAGCCTCCCCACGATGGTCAACGACGCGGACACCGACCACCGGATCGCCGCCGTCCACACCGAGGTCCTCGGCGCGGGCACGGTCTTCGACCCCGGCCCGGCCACGGGCAGCGAGGACTTCCCCCACCTCGTCCCGGACGGGGTGCCGTACTCCTACTGGTTCGTGACGAGCACCCCGGCGGCCACCTGGGACGCAGCGCCCGGCACCGACCTGATGGAGAAGTTCCACGCCGTCCCCAGCAACCACAGCCCGACCTTCGCGCCCGATCTGGTGACGGTCGTGCCGGGGGTACGGACCCTGGTTTCGGGGGCGTTGGAGATCCTGACGGTGAACTGACTAACCCTGCGGCTGGAGTTGGAGCAGCTGTTTCCGTACGTGGTCCAGGGCGCCCGCGCGACGGCCGGGGACGCGTGCTCTCAACTCGGCCAGGGCGAGGCCGAGTTCGCGGGCGGGTGCGGGGTCGTGGATCTGTCCCCACTGGTGGTGAGCCCGGTCGACCGCCGCCTCGACGGCCGGTGCGCCGGGTGACTGTCCCGCCGCCAGCCGCGCGGACGCCACCGCGAGCCACGCACGGCAACTGCGTACCGGGTCACCGGCCAGCATCGCGAGATCGGCCCGCACCTCCGTCCAGTGCAGCGCCTGCTCCGAGCCCCGACCGTGCGCCCGTACGGCGGCCTGCTCGTGCTCGGCGGCGAGCGCGTCGGCGGCGGGGTGACGACCGGCTTGGACGGCGTCCGTGATGGCGGCGTGCGGGTCGGTGTCCTTTTCACTCGGGCGGGCATCATCCAGCCCGTCCGGCGTTTGAGGACGATTCCCCTTCAGGGCCGACGGGGGTCTGGGGGCGGAGCCCCCGGGGACGCCCGCACCGACAACCCCCGGCGAGGCAAGCAGCACGTCCGCATAGCCTTCCGCGCCCAGCCGACCCACCGCCAGCTGATGCAACTCCTCCACCGGCGGCCGGTACCCGCTCCGCAACACCGTGGCCACCGCCTTCATGTACGTCGGCACAGCCACCCCCCGCCGCGGCGGAGGCGGTGCGATGCGACCGTAAACGGCGTGCGTGCGGCCCGAGTCGAGCGGGTGGGCGCGCAGCCACTGCCAGGTCTCGGCGTCGGCGTGGAGGTCGAGCAGCAGGGTCGTCGTGCCCGGCGCGCGCAGGCGCAGTTCCTCGCGGATCCAGGCCCAGGGGAACGCGGTGTAGCGGACCGTCGCCGGGGTCGTACGCGCCAGCGCCAGGTGCGGAAGGTGCTGTTTGCGGTCGAGTTGGAGCTGCCCGGTGATGAACACCGTCAGCGGTCCGGGGGCGGTCGCGGCGGCCCGGAGCCGGGTCAGTACCGCCTGCGGCTCCAACGGGTCGGCGAGTTCGACGACGTTGGCCGTCTCCGTGCCGGACAGCACGGCCGGGGCGACGGCCGCGAGCACCGGGAGCACGGACGCCGCGTCCACCAGCCGTCCCTTGCCCACCGGCGAGGCCGCGAGCAGCAGCACCGTTCCGGGCATGTGCCCTCCCCCGATAGAACCGTCGATCACTTCGTACCGCAGCACCGTAACCTCTGCCCAACCTCTGCTGCTGCAAAGGGTGATGTCAGAACCGGCCTTATCAGGACCGCCGTACCGCGAAGACGGTGGTGTCGTCGGCGAGCCGGCCGCCGCAGTGGCGCAGGGTGCCGTCGCGGACGTAGGCGACCAGACGGTGCGGGTCGGCGGTGTGCGGGTCGAGGTGGACGCCCTCGGTGACTTCGTCCTTGAGGGGGTAGAAGACGCCGGCGCCGTCGCGGGCCTCGGTGACTCCGTCGGTGACGATGAGGAGGGTCTCGCCGGGGGCGAGGGTGATGCGGAGGGTCGGCGGCGGTCCCTCCAGGCCGGCCAACTCGCCCAGTCCCAGCGGGAGTCCGTGCCCGGGCGGCAGCGACCGTACGCCGAACGGGCCGACCACCAGCGGGGGTTCGTGACCGAAGTTGACGACCTCGACCGTGCCCGGGTCGCCGGCCGGGAAGCTCAGCAGGACGGCCGTGGCGAAGCGGTCGACATCCTCGCGGCCGAGTGCGGCGAGATGCCGGCCGTGGCGCAGCATCCGGATCTCCAGCCGGGCGGCGACGGTCGCGAGGTCCGGCTCGTGGTAGCCGGCCTCGCGGAACGTGCCGAGCAGCGCTGCCGCCGCCTCCACCGCGCCGAGGCCCTTGCCCTGGACGTCGCCGACGAGGGCGCGGGTGCCGTGCAGGCCGGGCTGGATGTCGTAGAAGTCGCCGCCGACGCGGGCGACGGCGTCCGCGGCGAGGTAGACGGCCGCGTGGTCGAGGCCGCCGAAGCCGGGCGGCAGCGGGCGCAGCAGGGTGCGGCGGGTGGTCTCGGCGACGTCCCGCATGTGCAGCATGCGGCGTTCGCCGCGGACCCGGACCGCGCAGGCCAGCACGGCGAGGACACCGCCGACGCCGACCAGGATGAAGTCGGGCAGGCCGGTCTGGTACTGGCGCGGCCAGGCGTGGTCGGCGAGCACGTAGGTGGCCAGGCTCAGCAGCGCGAACACGGACGTGCCCCACACCCCGCAGATCGCCGCGGCGATACCGGGCACGAGCACGATCCAGGAGACGGTCCGGAACTCGCCGCCGGTGTACCAGTCGACCAGCAGGATGGTGACCAGCACCAGCAGCGGCGGCACCCAGGCGACGCTCCGCCCGCGCACGCGCAGCAACTGCTGCCGCCGTAGGGCATCGGTGTCGCCGTGGCGCACCGGTATGAGTCCGCGGCCGCTCACGGCCGTCAGTACGCGACCGACATCCGGGTGCGCGGGTGGGCGTGCTGTTCGAGTTCGTCGACGAAGGCGACCGCGTAGTCCTCGGCGCTGACGAAGCTGCGGCCCTGGTCGTCGGTCATGAACTCGTCGCCGCCGACGCGGAAGCGGCCGGTGCGCCTGCCCGGGGCGATCTCGGCGGCGGGGGAGACGTAGGTCCAGTCGGGGTCGTCGAGGGTGCGGTAGTAGGCGAGCGCGTCGCGGTGGGCGAGGGCTTCGGGGAGGTAGGCCTCGGGGAAGCCGGGCTGGTCGCTGAGGGCCTGGCCGGGGGCGACCTCCAGGCCGCCGGCGCCGCCGACCACCAGGAGCCGCCCGACACCGGCCGCGCGGACGCCCGCGACGAGCCCCTCGTTGAGGGCGAGGAAGGGCCCGCGCGGGTCGCTGCCGTCCCTGGGCGGTACGCACGCGGAGGCGACCGCGTCGGCGCCGTGCGCGAGGTCCGCGACCTTCGCCGCGTCCGTCGCGTCGGCCGCCGTCGCGGTGATCCCGGGGGCCGGTGACTGGCCGGAGCGGCTGACCGCCAGCACCTGGTGACCGCGGGCCGAGGCCTCGGTGGCGATCCGGCTGCCGACCATGCCGGTGGCGCCGAAGAGTACGAGCTTCATGCGCCCCAGCGAAACATGGGCCAACCGAGGCCGCACCCCGACTTGCCACCGCCTCCCCCGGGGTGTGCATTGGTAGACGGGGGCGAGAGAGAGGAGTGCTCTCATGGCTCATGCGGCACCCACACCCGGTTCCGGCGGATTCACCGCCCCGAGCGGTCTGCCCGACATCTTCGATTCCCGCGTGCATCGCGTGGCGAAGGTAGCGATCCCGGTCGTCCTCGGGCTCGTCTACGGCTACTGGGCGGCGGCCAACCGTCGCAGCGGCGGTCCGATCACCGGCTGGAACATCCTGTTCGGCTTCGTGACCACGCTGGCGTTCATCGTGCTGTGCCTGGCGGTGGCCCGGTTCGCCCCGCTGCTCAAGCGCGAACTGCACTCGCTGGTGAAGTCCGGCTTCGCGGGCGCCGCGCTCGGCTTCCTCTACAGCCAGACCGGCGAGAGCGTGCTGCGGTCCGCGGCCATCGGTCTCGCCACCACGGCGGGCGTGTTCCTGGTGTTCTTCTACCGCTACTACACGCGCGAGGACGCAGCGGGCAACCGCATCCGCTGAACCCGCACAGCTGTGGGCCCCGGCACCAACTCGGTGCCGGGGCCCAGGACTTGCCCGCTTCCTACGGCGCCCAGTTCCAGATGCCGGCGCCGCTCGACGACCCGGACGCGCTCCAGCTCCACGAGCCCGAGACGCTCCACGAGCCGGAGGCCGAGGTGCTCCACGAGTTGGAGTTGTCGCTCCAGTTCGGGTCGTTGTTCCAGTTCGAGTTGTTGCCGTTGTCGCTGCCGTCCTTCCAGCCAGGACGCGGGTCCGAGCAGGACGGCACCCACTGGCCGCCGGTGTCGACGAACGCGGCGCCGGCCCAGGCCTGCGCGCCGACGAGCCAGTACCAGTCGGAGTTCCCGTTGACGCTCTGTCCCCTGACCACGCACTGGACGCGGTCCTGGCTGCCCGGTGAGAGCGAGCCGACAGCGGGGGAATGCGTGGTGGGCGACTGCCGCACGTTCAGATCCGTGCGGGAGACGATGGTGCCCCAGATCGGACTGCCGCCACCGCCACCACCATGTCCTTCGGCGTACGTGGTCGGTGCTGCCGCCGCCGTGGTGCCCGCCGCCGCGACGGCGAGTGTGCCACCGGTGAGCAGGGCCGCGGCCAGAGTCCGCAGGGCCGGAGTGGTGCGCATGTTCGGCCTCCTTTTCCCCGGTTCCAGGAAACACCCGTTAGGGTCAACCCTCCACCTGAGAGCGGAACAACCAGTTCCGCCAAGGGTTCCGAGGCCAGAGCACCCGTTCGGCTTGACATCGCACCCGAATGCAGGCAATTGCGGCCACCTGGCTCGCGCACCGCACGCCCCGCCCGTGTCCTGGGGAGGTGCCCCCACGTCTCCGGAGCGCCCTGTCGGCCGTACTCGTCGTCCTCTCCTGCTTCCTGACGCCCTTCGGCGCGCTGGCGGCCTGGGCGGCGTACGGGCTGACGGACTCCGGCCGCTACGTCACGGCGATGGCGCCCCTCGCAGCCGACCCGGCAGTACGGGACGTCGTCGTGGACACGGTCGGCGCGGGCATCATGCGCGGGATCCATGTGGACGGCATGCGCGGCACGGTGGGCGGCATGCGGGGCACGATGGCCCCCTTCGTGCACGACGCGGTGCGCTCCTTCACCAAGACCGAGGCCTTCCGGCTGGCCTGGGACGAGGGCAACCGGGCCACCCACGACGCCGTACTGCACGCCCTGCGCGACGAGGAGCGCAGCGGCGCCGTCACCGTCGACCTCGCCCCCGTCACCGCCCAGGTCAAGCACCAACTCGCCCACGAGCACGTGCCGTTGGCGGACCGCATCCCCGTCCAGCACACCGAGGTCGCGGTCCTCGCGGCCGGTGAACTGGGCCCGCTCCGGGAGGAGTTCCACGTGCTCGAGGTCGCCGGCTTCTGGCTCCCCGTCACCGCCGCCGTCTTCGCGGTCACCGGCATCGGCGTCGCCGTGCGCCGCCGCCGCGCGATCACCGCGACCGCGCTCGGCACGGCCCTCGGCGGCGCGCTGCTCGCCCTCGCCCTCGCGATCGGCCGCCGGCTCACCGTCGCCGACCTCCCCGCCGAGGTCTCCCAGGCGGCGGGCGGCGCGATCTACGACGCCCTCACCTCGACCCTGCGCACGGTCGCCTGGCTGCTGCTCGGCCTCGGCCTCACGGTCGCCGCGACGGCCTGGCTCACCCGATACGTCCGCCCGGCACGGGAAGTTCGTACGACGCCGGCGAGCCCCGGCGGCGGACCGGGCACAGCAGCCGACACGGGCCCAGGCATGACTGCTGATTGTTGACCGCCGATTCCTGATTCCCGGGGGAGTTCCCGGCACGCGTGGGATGATTCGGGCATCTGCGTCCACCGGCGGAAGGTCATCACGTGGGCACCGCGACCTCCGAGTGGACCGCCGCCGACTTCGTACCGGAACGCCATCGGGGCCGGCACTTCACGGTCTGGTGCGCCGGCCTGCTGTTCGCCGCCGTCAGCGGGGTCGTCGGCTGCCGTACCGCCGACACCGACGCCCTCACGCCCGTCACCCAACTCCTGGCCTTCTTCCCGTGGTTGCTGGCCCCCACCGGACTCGGACTCCTCCTCTCCCTGCTCGCCCGGTGGCGGCTCGGGCTGGTGTGGGGAGTGGCGCTGCTCGGGCTGCTGGCCTGGTTCATCGAGCCGTACGGGAAGAGCGGTGAGCCGGGCGGGCCCGCGATCGCCGAGTTCCGGGTGCTGACCTCGAACGTCGAGTTCGGGCGGGGGACCGGCTCCCTGGTGCCGGTGATCCGGCGGGAGCGGCCGGACGTGGTGTTCGTGGAGGAGTGCGAGTACACCTGCCAGGCAACCCTGCGGCGGGACTTCGGCACCCAACTCCCCTACCGGCAGGCCGTGGTGGCGGCCGGCTCGCACGGCTCGGTCGTCCTCAGCCGCTTCCCCCTCAAGGGCACGAAGGGCGTCACCGGCACGATGGGCATGCCCGGCGCGGTGGCGGACGTGGACGGCCATTCCGTCCGCCTGCAACTCGTCCACCCCATGCCCCCGTTGCCGAAGCAGGTCGGCCTGTGGCGCCGCGAACTGGGCAGGCTGCGCGCCTTCGCCGCCGCCGACCCCACCACCCCGACCGTCCTCGCCGGAGACTTCAACTCCTCCCAGGACCACGCGGCCTTCCGCCGCATCCTCGACACCGGCCTGCGCGACGCGGCCCGCCTCGCCGGACACCCGCGCACCCCGAGCTGGCCGGAACGTCTGCTGCCCGCCTTCGGCACCCAGATCGACCACGTCCTCCTCTCCCCGGACTTCTCCGCGAACAGCGCCCGCTTCCTGGACCTGGCCGACACCGACCATCGCGCCCTGCTGGTCGACGTCGCGCTCCACCAGCACGAATAGCGTGGGGGGTGCTCATAATGGGCGCATGTCCCGCTGGTACGCGGTCACCGCCCTCACCGGCATCGCGCTCGTCTCCGGGATGATGTCGACGATCGGCGCGGTGGCCTCCGTATCGGGCCGGGAAGGAACGGTAGAGGGACCCACTGACACTGCCCGCCGTTCGGTGAACGGGCAGGTGAACGGGTGAGCGAAGTGGTGGCTGAAACAGAGGGTGTTGACAGAACGCGTCCCACGCGAGTCGCCCCTGCCTAAGATCGCCATCCGAGGCCGCTAACCTTACGTGTCCGTCCTGGCCAGGGATTGACGGCTTCAACTCACGCGAAGGGTTGCGCACATGGGCATTCTCACTCTCCTGCGGAATGCGTTCGGCAGGTCACGCAAGGAGCGTGCCGCGGAAGCAGAGAGCGCGGAACGCACTCCTTCGCAAGAACAGCAGACCACCCGGGAACCGGACGCCAAGGTCCCGTCCCCGTCCACAGAACCCGACCTCGCCACGCCGCCGGCACCCGCCCCCGCGGCAACGGCCCAGGTCCCCGAGCCCCGCCCGTCCTCCACCCTGGAGGACGACGAACACGAACTCGTGGCCCTGGCCTTCGACAACGTGACGGTCCCGCAGCCGACGACGTCGACGGAGGGGACGGGGGGTACGGCGACGACCGAGGCGGAGGCCGAGGTTGAGCCGAAGGTCGAGGCTGCGGCTGCGGCTGCTGTCGAGCCGGTCACGGAGACCGAGCCGATCGCGGAGGCCGCGCCTGCGGTCGAGGCGGAGCCGGTGACGGAGGAAGCTGAGCCTACGGCCGAGGCGACCCCCGAGCCGGAGGCGGAGCCGGTCACGGAGCCGGTCACGGAGCCGGTCGCGGAAGCAGAGCCCGTTGTGGACATCGAGCCGGAAGCGGTCACGGAGACCGGGCCGGTCGTCGAGCCGACGGCGGAAGAAGCCGAGGCTACGGCCGAGGTGACGCCGGAGCCCGAGCCGGACCCCGTCGCCGAGGTCACGCCGGAACCGGAGCCCGAGCCGGTCGCGGAAGCGGAAACCGAGCCGGAGGCGGCGGAGGCGGAAGCCGCGCCCGCGGCTGAGCCGGTCGCCGAGGAGGTCGCGCCGGAGGCGGAGCCCCAGCCGGAGCCCACCCCCGAACCCGCGGCCGAAAGCGCCCCCGAACCCGTCCCCGCGCTCGCCGCCGCGGCCGCCGACGGCGAGTCCGCCCCGCAGGGGCCGCCCGCACCCGACGACGAAACTGTCACGGGTGGTACGGGTGAGGAAACGATCGGGGCCGAGGGCGCAGCCGAGGCCGTGGGCAGCGACTCCGCCGCCGCAGCCCTCGCCAAGGCGACCCTCACCGGTACCCGAGCGAAGCTCTACCTCGTCCTCGACCGCTCCGCGAGCATGCGACCGTACTACAAGGACGGTTCCGCCCAGGCCCTCGCCGACCAGACCCTCGCGCTGGCGACCCACCTGGACCCGGACCCCACCCCCACCGTCCACGTCGTCTTCTTCTCCACGGAGGTCGACGGCACCACCGACCTCACCGCCGCCTCCCCCGAGAACGCGATTGACGAGGCCCACGCCGGCCTCGGCCGCATGGGCCGTACCAGCTACCACGCCGCCGTGGAAGCCGTACTCGCGCACTACGACAAGAACGCCACCCCCGGCACCCCCGCCCTGGTCGTCTTCCAGACGGACGGCGCCCCGGACGCGAAGACCCCGGCCACCCAGTCCCTGACCGACGCCGCGAAGTCGCACGCCTCCGTGTTCTTCTCGTTCGTCGCGTTCGGCGACCACGACAACAAGGCCTTCGACTACCTCCGCAAGCTGAAGACCGACAACACGGCCTTCTTCCACGCGGGCCCGACCCCCCTGGAGCTCACGGACGCGGAGCTCTACGACGGCGTACTGATCGACTGGCGCCCGTAACACCGAACCCCTGTGCCGCCCGCTTCCCACCCCGTAAAACGGGAGGCGGGCGGCACACCCATGTCGGCTACGATTTCAAGGTTCGCAACAACAGCAACACACCGACCTGGGAGCAGCCCCCCGATGGCTCGACACCTCATCACCAGCGCCCTTCCGTACATCAACGGGATCAAGCACCTGGGCAACATGGTGGGGTCCATGCTCCCGGCGGACGTCTACTCCCGCTATCTCCGCCAGCGCGGCCACGACGTGCTGTACATCTGCGCGACGGACGAACACGGCACCCCGGCCGAGCTGGCCGCGAAGGAGCAGGGTCTCCCCGTAGCGGAGTTCTGCGCGCAGGCGCACGACGCGCAGAAGGCGGTCTACGACGGCTTCGCGCTGGCCTTCGACTACTTCGGCCGCAGCTCCTCCCCGCAGAACCGCGAGATCACCCAGCACTTCGCCCGCCGCCTGAACGAGAACGGCTTCATCGAAGAGCGCGCGATCCGCCAGGTCTACTCGCCCACCGACGGCCGTTTCCTCCCGGACCGCTATGTCGAGGGCACCTGCCCCCACTGCGGTTACGACAAGGCCCGCGGCGACCAGTGCGAGAACTGCACCCGGGTGCTCGACCCGACGGACCTCATCAACCCCCGCTCCGCGATCTCCGGCTCCACCGACCTGGAGGTCCGCGAGACCAAGCACCTCTTCCTCCTCCAGTCGAAGCTCCAGCACGAGGTCGAGGAGTGGGTCGCCGCCCACGAGGAGGAGTGGCCGCAGCTCGCCTCCTCCATCGCCCGCAAGTGGCTCACCGAGGGCCTGCACGACCGCGCGATCACCCGCGACCTGGACTGGGGCGTCCCGGTCCCCGCCGACACCTGGCCGGAGCTGGCGGCGGAGGGCAAGGTCTTCTACGTCTGGTTCGACGCCCCGATCGAGTACATCGGCGCGACGAAGGAGTGGGCGGACGCGGCCCCGGCCGGGGAGACCCGTGACTGGAAGTCCTGGTGGTACGAGTCGGACGCGACCGTCCGCTACACGGAGTTCATGGCCAAGGACAACGTCCCGTTCCACACGGTGATGTTCCCGGCCACCGAGCTCGGCATCCGCGAGCCGTGGAAGAAGGTCGACTACGTCAAGGCCTTCAACTGGCTGACGTACTACGGCGGGAAGTTCTCCACGTCCCAGAAGCGGGGCGTCTTCACCGATCAGGCGCTCAGCATCCTCCCGGCCGACTACTGGCGCTACTTCCTGATCGCCAACGCCCCCGAGTCCGACGACTCCTCCTTCACCTGGGAGCACTTCACCGCCACGGTGAACAAGGACCTGGCGGACACCCTCGGCAACTTCGTCAACCGTGTCCTGTCCTTCTCGAAGAAGCGCTTCGGCGACGAGGTCCCTGCGGGCGCCGACGCGGGCCCGGCTGAGGCGAAGCTCGGCGAGGAGATCGCGGGTCTGCTGGCCGAGTACGAGACCCAGATGGAGGCCCTCCAGTTCCGCAAGGCCGCGGCGGCGCTGCGCGCCCTGTGGTCGGCGGGCAACTCCTACCTGGAGGAGAAGGCCCCCTGGCTGGAGATCAAGACCGACCCGGAGGCCGCGGCCCTCACTCTGCGCACGGCGATGAACCTGATCCACCTCTACGCGGTGGTCTCGGAACCCTTCATCCCGTCCTCCTCGGCGGCCATGCGGGCGGCGTTCGACCTGAAGGACACCGCGCCTGATCAAAAGCGTGCGCCGTGGGTGTCGTCGGACGAGGCGAAGTCCCTGTCCACCATCCCCGCCGGCACCCCCTTCACCGTCCCCCCGGTGCTCTTCGCGAAGCTCACCGAGGAGGACCTGGAGATGTACAAGGAGCGGTTCGGCGGAGAGCAGGGGTGACCCGATGACGTACTACTACGTCACCACCCCCATCTACTACGTCAACGACGCCCCGCACCTCGGCCACGCCTACACCACCGTCGCCGCCGACGTCCTCGCCCGCTGGCACCGCCGGCGCGGTGAGGACGTCTGGTTCCTCACCGGCACGGACGAGCACGGCCAGAAGATCCTGCGCACGGCGGAGGCCAACGGTGTCTCCCCGCAGGAGTGGGCGGACCGTCTGGTCGATGAGTCCTGGAAACCGCTCTGGGACCATCTCGCCATCTCGAACGACGACTTCATCCGCACCACGGAGCGCCGGCACACGGACCGCGTCCAGGAGTTCGTGCAGGACCTGCACGACAAGGGCGAGATCTACAAGGGCGGTTACGAGGGCCCGTACTGCGTGTACTGCGAGGAGTACAAGCTCCCGGGCGAGTTGATCGAGGCGGAGGACGGCAGCGGGACCCCGCTGTGCGCCATCCACCGCCGGCCGGTGGAACTCCTCAAGGAGGAGAACTACTTCTTCAAGCTGAGCGAGTACGGCGACCGGCTCCTCGCCCACTACGAAGCCCACCCGGACTTCATCCAGCCCGCCTCGGCCCGCAACGAGGTGGTGAACTTCGTCCGGCAGGGCCTCCAGGACCTGTCGATCTCCCGCTCGACCTTCGACTGGGGCGTCAAGGTCCCCTGGGACCCTTCGCATGTGATCTACGTCTGGGTCGACGCGCTCCTCAACTACGCGACCGCCGTGGGCTACAACGAGAACCCGGCGGAGTTCGAGGCCACCTTCCCCGCCGACGTCCATCTCGTCGGCAAGGACATCCTCCGCTTCCACGCCGTGATCTGGCCGGCGATGCTCATGGCCAATGACCTGCCTCTTCCCGGGCGGGTTTTCGGGCACGGCTGGCTGATGGTCGGCGGTGAGAAGATGTCCAAGTCGAACCTGACCGGCATCAACCCGCAGTCCCTCACCGCGCACTTCGGCGTGGACGCCTACCGCTGGTACTTCCTGCGCGCGATCGCCTTCGGCCAGGACGGCTCCTTCTCCTGGGAGGACTTCACCGCCCGCTACACCAGCGAACTCGCCAACGGTTACGGCAACTTGGCGTCCCGGGTGACCGCGATGACGGCCAGGTACTTCGACGGCGCGCTGCCCGCGCCCAGGGAGGAGACCGAGGCCGAGCGCTCACTCAAGTCGGCTCTGCTGACGGCGACTTCGGAGGCGGACCGCCGTATCGGCGACCAACTCGACTTCCAGGGCGGCATCCTGGCCGTCTTCGACTTCGTCCGGCAGGTCAACGGCTATCTGACCGACCAGGAACCCTGGAAGGTCGCCAAGTCCGACTCCCCCGAGGCCCGCGACCGCCTGGCGACGATCCTCTACACGGCCGCGGACTCGCTGCGCGCGATCGCGATCCTCCTCGAACCGGTCATGCCGGAGACGTCGGAGCGGCTGTGGGACTCCCTGGGCGCGGGGGCGACCCTCGGGGCCCTGGCCGACCAGCGGATCCGGGACGCCTCGGCCTGGGGTGCGCTTCCGCCCGGCTCCCCGGTGACGAAGGGCGCGGTTCTCTTTCCGCGCGTCGACTCCTAGCCGAACACGCTGAACGTGTCCTCCGCCCGGTCCCGCCGCGCCACCAACTCCCAGGCGCCGTCGGCGATTTCGTCCGGGTCGAGGGTGCGGTCGCCGACGTTCCCGAACTGCTCGGGGTTCGACGTCACCAGCCGGTGGATGTCACCGCGCTCGATGAGTCCGCCGATGACCAGGTTCCCGGCGTAGACCCCCGTGTCGGCGAGCGCCGCGTTGAGGGTCAGGGCGTAGTTGCGCAGGGCGGCGGCCGAGACGGCGAGCGCGCCGAGCGCGGGCATCGGCACCACGGCACTGAGCCCGCCGGCGAACACGAAGGCACCGGCGCCCCGTTCGACCATGCCGGGCAGCACCTTGCCCACCACGTCGACGGCCGGATACATCCAGCTCATCGCCTCCTGGACACCGGCGGAGTCGGTCTCGGTGATCGGCTTGGGACGGCTCTCGTCGAGGTCGAGGGCGCCCGGCCCGTAGTACGCGAGGTCGATCCGTCCGTATCGCTCGATGACGGCGTCGAGAACCGGGCCGAGCTGCTTGGCGTCGCGCACATCGGCGACGTAGGACGCGGCTTCGACGCCCGCCGCGGCGAGGGACACGACGTAGCCGGCGTGCCGGACGTCGCTGCGGGACACGAGCACGACGGTGTACCCCTCGCGGCCGAAGCGGTGGGCGACGGACATGCCGAGGCCCGGGCCGACCCCGAGGACGACGGCGACCTGGGGCTGTTGCGATGCGGGCATGGCGGAGTCTTCCGGGGTGAATTCACGGACATGGCTAACTTGAGGTGCACCTCAACTTCCATCGGCACGCTGTACAACCACTTCCCGACCCGGGAGGCGTTCTGGGACGCCATCTTCCCGGAGCGGCTGGCCGCGCTGGAGCGGATCACCGAGTCGGCGCTGGCGGCCCCGGACCCCTGGGACGGGTTCGTCGGGTACATCGAGGGGCTGTTCCCGCTGCAGGCCGAGGACCACGGCCTCAACGACGCGCTGGCGCAGCGGTTCCGGGCGGCGGGGGAGGTCGAACAGGCCTGTCACCGCGGGTTCCGGCGCGCGGAGCAGATCATCGAACGGGCCCGGAACAGCGGGCAGTTGCGCCCCGATTTCGAGCCGGAGGACCTGGTCACCCTGATCTGGGCGATGTCCCAGGTGATCCGCGAGTCGATGGCGACCGCGCCCGACACCTGGCGCCGCTGCCTGGCGTTCTTCCTCGACGGCCTGCGGGCTGGTGCGGCACATCCGATCGCGGTGCCACCATTGACCCCGGGTCAACTCAGCGAGGTCATGCGGGCTCGGTGACGGACCCCGACGCAGACGTGTTCGCGCCAACCCGTAAGGTGCCGCCATGGCAGTCCCCGAGGTCATCCCGATCGCCTACGACCCGAATCAGCGCAGCGGGGCCGTCGGCCGCTACGCGGACGGTCAGTTCCTGGCGTCGGTCACCTACGCGTTCCCCCAGGGTTTCCGTCCCGCCGACGGCTGGGAAGAGCAGAAACGTCTCTACACGGTGCTCCACACCTTCGACGCCGCGGGCCGCTACCGCGACTCGGAGATCTGGTGCGCCGGTACCTGGGCCGAGCAGCAGCGCGCCCCGCACGGCGACGACTCGGTCCTCTCCCAGGCCCGCATCCACCTGGCGAAACTGCTCCGCGCCCTCCCCCGCCGCAGCTACACCGACATCGCGGTCCGCCCCTTCCAACGCACCGTGGACGGCGTCCTGTTCGGCCTGCTGATCGAGGAGGACGAGGACGGCAACTGGGCCGAGCTGTACCCGGACCGGCACGCCTTCGGACCACCGTGGGACGGGACGTACGACAGCTGAGCCGCAACCGCCCTGTCGGCAAGGGAAGTTGCGGCTCCAGAGCGCGACCGCTACTTGAGCACCCCGGCCCCGGTCGTGGTGGCGAGCTCCGTCGGCAGGTTCTTGGCGGAGGTCTCCAGGCCGGCCGTGAGGGTCGGGGTCCAGTTCACGGTGGTCTTCAGCTTCTTGGAGTTGGCGGCGTTGTAGGCGGCGACGAGGTCGGTGGCGGTTCCGTTGACGAGGTTGCCGCCGCCGGCGATGGACCCGGTGCCGTCGCCGCTGAACAGCTTGCCGACCTTCTGACTGGCCGACGTCTTCCAGTAGTTGTCCTCGGCGACGACCTGCGCCTTGGCCCGCGAGTTGACGCTGTACTGGAGGACGTACCCGTTGAGGTTCGTGGTGTCGTAGTAGTTGTTGTAGATGTGGATCTGCCCGATCCGGGCCAGCGGAGCGCGCTGCACGATGCCCTTCCACACGTTGTGGTGGATGGAGACGCGCAGCTTGCCGACGCTGTCGGTGTCGCTGCTGCCGATCAGCATCGTCTTGTCGTGGTTGGTGAACTGGTTGCGCTCGACGGTGACCAGGTCCGAGCCCTTGGTGATGTCCAGGTCGCCGTCGTGGATCTGGTACTGGCGCCCGTAGTACGTCGGGTCGGAGGTGTCGAGCCCCGGCGCGTCGGTGAACGTGTTGTGGTCCGCCCACACATGCGTGGCACCGCGCAGCGTCACGGCGTCGTACTGCGAGTTCCAGTTCCCGCTGTCGCCGTCCGTCGGGTCCCACTGCGGAAAGCAGTCCTGCGTGGCGGCGAAGGTCAGGTTCCGCACGATGACGTTGTCCACGCTCTGAATCTGCAACATGCCGCCGGTGATCCCGGCGTTGGTGCCGGGCACGCCCACGACGCTCGTGTTGGCGGGCACCCGGAAGATGACGTTCTTCCCCTGCTTGGTCTGCGCCGCCGCCCGCGCCTTCTCCTGCGTGCCGGAGGGGAGCTTGGAGGTGCCGTACGTGGAGGGGGCGTAGGCCTTGAGATACGCGGACAGCGAATAGCCCGTACCGGAGGAGTAGTCGGCACAGCTCAGCTTCTTCCCCGAGTCGTCGGTGTTCGCGTCGATCGTGCCCTTGATCCTGACGATCCGTGGGGTGGTGTCACTGACGGACCCCAGCGCCTTCACGAGCTGCGCGCGGGTGCTCACGGTGAAGGTGTGCGCGGCATCGGCCTTCGCGCCGCCGGTGGTCCCGGTACCGGACGAGGCCCAGCCGTCCTTGGCGGCGAGCGTCCGGTGGTACAGGTCGACGCTGGTACTGGCCGCGTTCGCGTTGAGCACGAGAAAGCCCGCACCGATGCCCGCGGCGGCTACGGCGGCCGTGACGACGATCGTGCGGCGCTTGCGGAGGGAGCGGCGGTGGGAGGGGACGGGTGAAGCGGTGGCGGCCACGGGGAGTCCTTCGGTGCGGTGAGGGGGTTACGACTCCTCAGTGGCCGTGGGGATCAAGAAGGTTGCCGTGAGCCGCCAATTTTCTTGATCCTGCGCACACTTACGGCTCACCGCTTACGAGGACAACCTCTTCCGCTACCGCAGGTCGGCTCCGAGATGACGCAGGAGTCCGGCGAGCCCGGTGCGGGTGACGGGGAGTATTCGGGCAGGGTCGTCGCTCTCCCGGAGGAGCAACTCCCGTTCGCTGTAGGCAAGTTCGACACATTCGTTGCCTGCCGCGCCACCGGAGTACGTGGACTTCTGCCACTGAATCACGCCTACAGCTCCTTCGACAGACGGTGGATGAAGTCCCTCGACCGGGTGGGGTCAAGAGACGCTTCTTCAACCTTACGGAAGAGCGTTCGCATGTCGTGGAGTTGGGCAGCGGCATCCAGGAAAGCGGAGCCGTACGGGGTGTCCCGCTGCACGGTGTCCAACGTCGGCACCCGGCCACCCGCGTACATCAACGACAAACTTGCCCCGGCGAAGCCGTCGACGTCGAAGGGAATCACTCGCACCGAGACGCCAGGGTGCTCCGACTGCCGCACCAGCTCGTCGAGTTGGGCACGAGCCACCCGCCGGTCCGCGACACGGGTACGCAGTACGGACTCGTGCAAGACCGCCTCGTACGGAACCACGATGTCTCGCGAGAGGATCTGCTGGCGGCGCATGCGATACGCGACCCAAAGGTCCAGCTCGTTGTCCGGAAGCCGCGGAACCCAGTACCCGAACACCGCTCGTGCGTACTCTTCGGTCTGGAGCAGCCCTGGCACATGGGCGGTCGCGATCACCTGAATGAAACGCGCGTGGTTCTCCAGCTCCGCCAGGTCGAGGAATTCGGGCGGGAGGGCATCCCGGTACTCCTCCCACCAGCCACGCGTACGATCGGTCGCCATCTCCACCAGCGCCTCGATCAACGCCTCGTCTCCACAGCCGTAGAGCGCCGCGAGCCTGCGCAGGCGCTCTTCGCTGACTCCCGACAGGCCTGCCTCGACCTGGCTCATCTGCGCCGAGGTCGACGACAGGATCCCCACCACCTCGCGGGCCGACATCCCCGCGGAGACTCGCAACTTGCGCAGTTCAGTCCCCAGTCGCACCTGCCGGGCAGTGGGCTGACTTCTCGGCGCCATGCTGCTCATCCCCTCAACGGCACTGCTCACAGGCCCTGTTGAAGCCCTCGACCGCCGAACTCCTGGCAACGGAGCTGGTCTCCAACGCCGTACGCCACACGAAAGGCCCGGTAATCCTGCGGGTCTCCTGGAAACCCGGCACCCTCCGCGTCGGCGCCTGGGACGCGAACCCCGAACCCCCGGAACCACCAAGGGAGTTGGCCAAGCTCCTGGACCTGGAGGAAGGCCGCGGCCTGGGCCTGGTCAAGGCCTGCGCGGACCCGTGGGGCTGGCAGCCGCTGTCCAGGAACGGCAGCAAGGGCAAATACGTCTGGTGCGAACTGACCACGGCTGCCTGAACGTTCACTCGCCCCTCGAAAGAGTGAACCCATCCCGATCGGCCGGACAACCCGGTCCTTGATCCATCTAGGTTGCGCACATGGTCACATCAACCCACGAGGCGACCCACCGGCTCTTCCAGGAGCATCCGGAGGCCCTCACCCTCGTCTTCGAGTCACTGGGCATCCCGCCGCCCGCGAAGTCGGACTTCGGCTCGATCACACCCGACGCCACCGAGATCCGGCCCCTGGAGCGCCGAGTGGACACGGTGCTCAAGTTCGAACCCGCCATGGGAGAGAGCTTCCTGCTCGCCATCGAGGCCCAGACCAAAAAGGACCCGGACAAGGCAAAGAGCTGGGCGTACTACGTGGCGCACCTCAGCGCGAAGTACGACATGCCGGTGCTGCTGGTGGCCGTCTGCCGGGACCGGTCGACAGCGAAGTGGGCAGCCGGTCCCTTCGAGTGCGCTGTCGGTCCGTGGTCGACCCAGGTCACGCGTCCGTTCGTGCTGGGACCGGGCACGGTCCCGGTGATCACCGACGAGTCGATGGTGACCCGGCAGCCAGCGTTGTCGGTGCTCTCGGCGATCGTTCATAGCGACGACCGCAGAGCGCCCGCCATACTGGAAGCGATGCTCCGTGGACTCCTGTCATTCGATCCGGACACCACGGCGTACTGGTTCGAGGTGATGGAAGTCGGCCTGGAGAACACTCCGGCCAAGGAGAAATGGAGAGATCTGATGTCGAAGGTCATCACCCACTTCCCGGGCCACGGGACGCTGTTCGAGGAGAAGTACCTGGAGGGCAAGGCCGAAGGGAAGGCCGAAGGGAAGGCCGAGGGCAAGACGGAGGGCAAAGCCGAAGACCGCGCCTCGCTGATCCTGCGCGTGCTGGAAAAGCATGGCATCGACGTCCCTGAGCCCATCCGTGAACGCATCACCTCCTGCACCGACCTCGACACCCTCACCCTCTGGTTCGACCGTTCCCTGACCGCGTCCGCGGCGGAGGATCTGTTCGTCGAGAGCCCTGGGGCACCGCAGCCCCAGGCCGGAACCGACCAGGTCTGACGACTCAAGGCCGAACGGGCGGGCCGTACGTAAGACGCCGTTGGTGGCAGCGCCGCGGCCTCGGCTGATCTCTCACGCCGCCACCACAGCTCCCAGCGCCGCCCGCGCCGTAGCGATATGGGCAAGGCCCTCCTTGGCCACCCGCGTCGCCTCGGCGTACTCGTCCGCCGTGTGGGCCGAGGCCAGCCGGGTCCCGGCGGCGCGGTGGCACTCGGCGGCGTCGGTCAGTGCGCGCGTCGCCGTCTCGCCGGCTCCCGCCCAGAGCCTCGCCTCGGGGACGGACAGGCTCGCGCCGAGCCGTAGCACCCAACCGCTGGCCTCGACCTCCGCGTCCAGGTCGGACAGGGCCCGTGGCCGGTGCGAGCGGCGCTGCGCGATGACGGCGAACGCCGCCCCGGCTGTCAACAGCAGTGCGAGTACGACGTATCCCATCGCTTCCTCCCGGCCTTCACGGTCCACGGGCCGGGCGGTTCCGGCCTCGTACGTCCATGACACGCCCTGCCTCTGTGCGGGCACATCGATATTCCTGTGCGTCCGCTGCGAGGTTTCCATGGCGGGGTGCCAGAGAGCCGTACGAGGCCGGTGTGGCGTCAGCCTGTCGTGGCCGACGGTGATGCCGAAGCCGACGGGCCCGGGCCTCCGCCGCCCTCCCCGTCGTTCGTCTCGTCCGGTGCCACCGCCAGCGTCAGCCGCGCGTGTACGCCCCGGCCGATGTGCCGTCTGTCGTACTTGAGGTAGAGCAGGCCGCCCTCGTGGCCGTTCTGCGGGTAGATGCCGTCCTCGGTGAGGGTCGTGCGGGTCGTCGTGTTGGAGACGTACGGCTCCAGGACCGCCGTCGCGAGGACCGATTTCTCGTCGAAGAAGAGCTGGCCCGTGTGGCAGGTGTGGCCGCCCTCGTAGCCCGCGTCCGTCCACTCGCCGTCGACGTGGACCTTGACGTGGATGTGGACGCAGCGGCCCTGGTACCAGCCGGGGAACACCGTCTTGAACGTGACCTGGCCGTGGCGGTCGGTGTGCCAGGTGCCGCGCAGGAAGCGGTCGTCGTCGGTCGGATCCTGGTGACCTCCGCCGCCACCGGGCGGCGGGCCACCCGTCGGGGTACCGGAGGGCGGTGCGCCCGTGGGGGCCGGCCCGCCGCCCCCGCCCGCCTCGTAACCGGAGTAGACGCCCGTCGCGTTGCAGTGCCAGATGTCCACGGCCGCGTCGCGGAGCGGTCTGCACGTGTCGGCGTCGATCACCTTCAGGGCCAGGGTGAGCGGGATGCCCTCCTGGTCCTCCGTCACATCACGGCGGATCTTGTCGGCGTCGATGTAGTACGGGCCCTCGACCAGCTCCGAGGTGAGCGTGTAGCAGGCGTCCTGGGGCACGTCCTCCTGCGCCGCCGAGGCGTTCGCCGCGAGGGTGCCGCCGACGCCCACCGCCGTCACCGCCACGCCGCCTGCCACCAGGACTGTACGGCGCGCCAACTGCCCCTTTTCCTCGGGGACTTCAGAATCCATGGGGGGTACTCGGGAATCCGTCATGCCCGGGACGCTAGGGGTGGTCCTCATGACATGAACATGAGAATGCGCTGTGAATCCTGTGAGCAAGCGAAAGGGCTCGAAACCGATGCCGGTTCCGAGCCCCGACTCCCGCCAGGTGCCTACTACTTCCTACTACTTCGGCTGCGGCTTCCGCACCGACAGGTGCAGCTCCCGCAGTCGCGTCTCGTCCAGCTCCGTCGGCGCGCCCATCATCAGGTCCTGGGCGTTGCCGTTGAGCGGGAACGCGATCGTTTCGCGGATGTTCGGCTCCTCCGCGAGCAGCATGACGATGCGGTCGACGCCCGGGGCGATCCCCCCGTGCGGCGGGGCGCCGAAGCGGAACGCGCGCAGCATGCCGGCGAACTGCTCCTCGACGGTCTCGCGGTCGTAGCCCGCGATCTCGAAGGCCTTGAGCATGATGTCGGGCTCGTGGTTCCGGATCGCGCCGGAGGAGAGCTCGACGCCGTTGCAGACGATGTCGTACTGCCAGCCCAGGATGTCCAGCGGGTCCTGGGTCTCCAGGGCCTCCAGGCCGCCCTGGGGCATCGAGAACGGGTTGTGCGAGAAGTCGATCTTCCCGGTCTCCTCGTCCTTCTCGTACATCGGGAAGTCGACGATCCAGCAGAAGCGGAAGACGTTCTCTTCGAAATGACCTGCTCGCTTCGCGGCCTCCACCCGCACCGCGCCCATGATCTTCGAGACCTCTTCGAACTCGCCCGCGCCGAAGAAGACGGCGTGGCCGGCCGCCAGCGACAGGCGCTTGGTCAGCTCGGCGACGTTCTCCTCCGTGAGGAACTTCGCGATCGGGCCCGTCAGCGAGCCGTCCTCGGTCACGCGGACCCAGGCCAGGCCCTTCGCGCCGAGGGTGACCGCGAAGTCGCCGAGCTGGTCGAAGAACTTGCGGGGCTGCGCGGAGACGTCCGGCACGGCCAGCGCGCGGACGTGCTTGCCGGCGAACGCCTTGAACTCCGAGCCCTCGAACACATCGGTGATGTCGACGAGTTCGAGCTTGGCGCGCAGGTCCGGCTTGTCGGAGCCGTACTTCAGCATCGACTCGCGGAAGGGGATGCGCGGGAAGGGGGAGGTGACCTCCTGGCCGCCGCCGAACTCCGTGAACAGCTCGGTCATGAGCTTCTCGATCGGCTGGAAGACGTCTTCCTGCTCCACGAAGCTCATCTCGACGTCGAGCTGGTAGAACTCGCCCGGTGAGCGGTCCGCGCGGGCGTCCTCGTCACGGAAGCAGGGCGCGATCTGGAAGTAGCGGTCGAAACCGGAGATCATCAGCAGCTGCTTGAACTGCTGCGGCGCCTGCGGGAGGGCGTAGAACTTGCCCGGGTTCAGGCGGGACGGGACCACGAAGTCGCGCGCGCCCTCGGGGGAGGTCGCGGAGAGGATGGGGGTGGCCATCTCGTTGAAGCCGAGGGCGACCATCTTCGAGCGGATCGAGGCGATCACCGAGGACCGCAACATGATGTTGCGGTGCATGCGCTCGCGGCGCAGGTCCAGGAAGCGGTACTCCAGGCGCCGCTCCTCGTTGACCCCGTCCTCGGTGTTGATCGTGAAGGGGAGCGGGGCGGCGGCGCCGAGCAGCTCGACCTCACCGACCTCGACCTCGATCTCACCGGTCGGCAGGTCCGGGTTCACGTTGTCCGTGCCCCGGGAGACCACCTTGCCGTCGACGCGGATCGTCGACTCCTTGGTGACCTTGTCGAGGGCCTCGTACGCGGGCGTGCCGGGGCGGGCGACGAGCTGCGTGATGCCGTAGTGATCGCGCAGATCGATGAAGAGGATGCCGCCCAGGTCGCGCCGATTGTGCAGCCAGCCACTCAGCCGGACGTCGGTGCCGACGTCAGAGGAGCGGAGCTCGCCGCAGGTGTGGGACCTGTACCGATGCATCGTCGTTCATCCAGCCTTCGCGGATCGGGGAGTGTTTCACGTGAAACGTCCAGGGCCGGAGCCCGGACGTCCCAAGGGTACCGGCCACCCACAGATCGCCTCCCCACCATTAACCGGGGACCCCATCGGTGGCACTTATCGATCTCCTCTTCATAGAGTGGGGCAATGCGCACTGGTGAGCCCCTGCCCGCCGTGGGGGAGGTACTCGCCGCCCTCGCGACCGGTCTGTGGCATTGGGACACCGCCACGGAGCTGGTCACGGTGGACGCCGAGGCCGCACGGCTGCTCGGGCTGCCCGCCGAGCCGACCACCCTCACGGAGGCCCAGACCCGGGCCCGGCTCCACCCCGTCGACTGGAACGAGATCGCCGGGGTCGTCGGCCTTGCCGTCGCCGAGGGCACCCTCGCCGAGGTCCGTATCCGGATCATGGACGAGCGGGGCCGGGTGATCCGTACCGTCCGCAGCCGTTCCAAGCCGTCCTACGACCCCGAGAGCCGGTCCTTCGAGCTGATCGGCACCCTCCAGGAGGTCACCGAGCCCACGCCGGGCACACCCGCCGGGCGGACGGCCGTCACCGGTGACTGGCGGCGCTCCCGGGAGGCGTTCCTGCTGGACGCGGGCCGGGCGCTCGCGGAGGCGCGGTCCACGGCGGAGGTACTGCGGGTCGCGGCGGGCCTGTCGATGCCGGGCTTCTCACCGGACGGCCTCGCCGTGTTCGGGGTCTCGGGCGACCGGCTCACGATCATCGGGCACCACGGTCATCAGCCCGGCGACGAGGATCCGTTCTCGCACATGTCCCTGGTGACGGACTATCCGGCCGCCGAGGTCGTACGGACCGGCCGTGCCGTCTATCTGTCCACGCCCGAGCAGTACAAGTCCCGCTACCCGGTCACCTGGCCGCTCGCCCAGCACTTCCACCGGCAGTCCTGGGCATTCCTGCCGCTGACCGTCGCCGGGCGCACGATGGGCGCCTGGATGGCCGCCTTCACCTACCCCGTCGCCTTCACACCGGACGAGCGGTCCGTCCTCACCACGGTCGCCCGGATGCTCGCCCAGGCCCTGTCCCGGGCCGGGGTCGCCGAGTCCGAGCGGGAGCTGACCGACGGACTCCAGCGCTCGATGCTGCCCACGCTGGGCCCGGAGATCCCGGGCATGAGCGTCGCCGCCCGCTACATACCGACCGGCGGCGGCCTCCAGGTCGGCGGCGACTGGTACGACATGATCCCGCTGCCTGGGGGCACCTCTTCTGGGGGAGGGCGCATCGCGCTCGTCATCGGGGATGTACAGGGGCACGATGTGCGCGCCGCCGGGCTGATGGGCCAGCTCCGCATCGCCCTGCGCGCCTACGCCTCCGAGGGGCACCGCCCGGACGCGGTGCTCTCGCGCGCCTCCCGCTTCCTGCACGGCATCACCAACGGCGACGCGGAGATGACCGACCCGCGCTTCGCGACCTGCCTGTACGTCGAGGCCGACCCGGAGAGGGGCGTCCTGGAGATCGCCCGCGCCGGCCACCCCGACCCCGCGATACGCATGGCGGACGGGACGGTGCTGATGCGGCCCACGGCCGGCGGACTGCCGCTCGGTATCGACCCGGACGCCGACTATCCGACGACCACGCTCGCCCTGGAGCCCGGCGAGACCATGCTGATCTGCACCGACGGGCTGATCGAGACCGGCGGCCACGATCTGGAGACGGGCTGGCAGCGCATCCGGACCATCCTGGAGGAGCACAAGGGCGACCTGGAGGAACTGGCCGACGCGCTCGTCCAGGCCGTCCACGGGCCTTCCTCGCACCACACCACCGGCCCGCTCGCCGACCGCCGCGAGGACGACATCGCCGTACTCCTGCTGTCCCGGGAGGGCGAGAGCTGCGGCTGCGGCGACACGGTGACCGAACCGCCGAAGATCCGCCGTACGGTGCTCACGGTCGCGCAGGCCGAACCCGAGCGGATCGCGGTGGCCCGGCAGCAGCTGCGCGAACTCCTCCACGACTGGACCGGCGCCGACCAGGTCGACTCCGCGGTCCTGCTCGTCTCCGAGATGCTGACCAACGTCCTCGTGCACACCGACGCCGACGCCCTGCTGACCGCCGAAGTGGCCGGTGAACCCGGTGAGCGGCGGATGCGGGTCGAGGTCACGGACGCCGGCGACGACCTCCCGCACAAGCGGCACCCCGGTGAACTGGCTTCCTCCGGGCGCGGGTTGCTGCTGATCGAGCTGCTCGCCGAGACCTGGGGCGTGGACCCGAGGGGCGAGGGCAAGAGCATCTGGTTCGAGCTCTACGAGTCCGACGGCGACGGTTCCCCGGCGGGGTCCGCCGTGCCGTAGCGCGCCCGCAGTTCGTGGACGACGCCGAAGACGGCGGCGGTCAGCGGGACCGCGAGCAGCATGCCGAGGATGCCGGCCACCGAGGCTCCGGCGGTGATCGCGATCATCACCACCGCCGGGTGCATCTGCACGGTCCGGCTCTGGATCATCGGCTGCAGGACGTGTCCTTCCAGGACCTGCACGGCGAGGACGACCCCAAGGGCCCACAGGGCGATGACGGCACCCCGGTCGGCGAGCGCGACCAGCACGGCGACCGCGCCGGAGAGGAAGGCGCCGAGGTAGGGGACGTAGGCGCCGACGAAGACGAGTGCGGCCAGGCCGACCGCCCCGGGCACGTCCAGCACGAGCAGGCCGATGCCGATGCAGGTGGCGTCGATGAGGGCGATCACGGTGGTCCCGCGCATGAAGCCCTCGACGCCCTCGAAGGCCCGGCCGGCCATGGCCTCGACGAGGTCGGCGGTGCCGTGCGGGGCGAGCGAGCGCAGCAGTCCGGTGGCGAGATGGGAGTCGCGCAGGAAGAAGAAGACGAGCAGCAGCGCCAGTACGGCCATGGCGATGGCCTCGCCGACGACGCTGACCCCGCTGATCACGTTGGAGGCGGCCGTCCCGCCGAACTTGGTGAGCAGTTCCTTGGCGTTGGAGGCGAGATCGTCCAGCGAGGTCCCGGCGGCCCCGAAGTGGTCGGAGACGGAGTTCGCCGCGTCCTTGAGCGAGGACACGATCTGGTCCCCGGTGTCGATCAGCGCGGCCACGACGATGTAGACGGCCCCGCCGACCGCGGCGACGACGGCGACACAGGTGATGGCCGCGGCCACGGACCGGTTGACCCCGGCCTTCACCAGCCGCCGGTACAGCGGCCCGAGCAGCGCGGTGCCGAGCAGGGCGAGCAGCACGGGTGTGACAGCCGTCTTGAACTCGACGCAGAGCCGGATCCCGACGTAGACGACCCCGGAGACGAGCAGGATGACGGCGCACCAGGCGGCGAGGCGGCGCACGGGACCGGGGAGGAGCTGCACGGTCCCAGCCGAACACGCGAAAGGCGGACCGTCCCGTGGGGACGGCCCGCCCGGGTGACGGACTCAGCAGGTGGGACCCACCGCGTCGATCCTCTTGCCGAAGTTGGTGTCGTAGGCCTGGGCGTAGTCGCCGGAGGTTGGACGGCATGTCGCGGTACCCGGAGCCGGGGGTCCACCGCCAGGGGGTGCCCGAGTAGTTCCTGGGAGGGGCCGGCCGCGCCCGCCAGGGCGAGACAGGTGGCTGCCATGACGACGGCCGGACTCATGCGGATACGCACGGGTGACTTCCTTGCATTCGACGTCCACTTTCAGCCGGACCATTTCCGTGCGCGGGACCTTCATGCACCGGCCGGGCCCGGGTCACCCGGGCGGAGGGCCCGGACCGGCGTGGACGCCCGAGGCCTTGGCCGAGCCGAGCCACAAACGCCCGAAGCCCCGTCCTCGTCCGGACGGGGCTTCGGGGATTTCCGCTCTGCGAAGGCTTACAGACCGCCCTCGCTCATCCCGTGCACGGCGGGGATCGTCCCCAGCCGGCCCTTCTGGAAGTCCTCGAAGGCCTGCTGGAGTTCCTCGCGGGTGTTCATGACGAACGGGCCGTAGTGCGCCATCGGCTCCCGGATCGGCCGGCCGCCGAGGATGACGACCTCCAGGTCCGGGGTGTGCGAGTCCTGCTGCTCGTCCGCGCGGACGGTCAGCGAGGAGCCGGTGCCGAAGACGGCGGTCTGGCCCAGATGGATCGGGCGGCGGTCGGCGCCGGCCGAGCCCTTGCCCGCCATGACGTAGACGAGGCCGTTGAAGTCCTCGCGCCAGGGCAGGGTGAGCTCCGCGCCCGGGGCCACGGTGGCGTGCACCATCGTGATCGGGGTGTGCGTGATGCCGGGGCCCTGGTGGCCGTCCAGCTCACCGGCGATGACCCGCAGCAGCGCGCCGCCGTCCGGGGTCGTCAGCAACTGCACCTGTCCACCGCGGATGTCCTGGTAGCGCGGGGCCATCATCTTGTCCTTGGCCGGGAGGTTGACCCAGAGCTGGAGCCCGTGGAACAGCCCGCCGGACACGACCAGCGACTCCGGCGGCGCCTCGATGTGCAGCAGGCCCGCGCCCGCCGTCATCCACTGGGTGTCGCCGTTGGTGATGGTGCCGCCGCCGCCGTTGGAATCCTGGTGGTCGAAGACGCCGTCGATGATGTAGGTGACGGTCTCGAAGCCGCGGTGCGGGTGCCAGGGCGTGCCCTTGGGCTCGCCCGGCGCGTACTCCACCTCGCCCATCTGGTCCATCATGATGAACGGGTCGAGGTGACGGTAGTTGATCCCGGCGAACGCGCGGCGCACCGGGAAGCCCTCACCCTCGAAACCGCCGGGTGCGGTCGTGACGGTGAGCACGGGACGTGCCACGGCGTCGGCCGGCGCGGCCACACGGGGCAGGGTCAGCGGGTTCTCTACGGTCACTGCAGGCATGTCGGGACCTCCTTGTGCGTCGAGTTTAGTTGAGCGTTGAACTTTCTGCTACCCCACAACAGAAGAAGCCCGGAGGGCATTCCCTCCGGGCGTCGTGTGCGACGGGGCGACGGACGTCAGCCGTACATGCGGCGCATCGCGAACTCCACCATCTGCTCGACCGCCTTCGCGTCGAACACCATGCGGTGCTCGCCCTCCATGTCGACGACGAAGCCGTAGCCCGTCGGCAGCAGGTCGATGACCTCGGCGCCGGTGATCACGAAGTACTTGGACTCCTTGCCGGCGTAGCGGCGCAGTTCCTTGAGCGAGGTGAACATCGGGATCACCGGCTGCTGGGTGTTGTGGAGGGCGAGGAAGCCGGGGTTGTCGCCGCGCGGACAGTAGACCTTGGAGGTCGCGAAGACCTGCTGGAAGTCCTCCGCGGCCATCTGCCCGGTGGTGAAGGCGCGTACCGCGTCCGCGAGCGAGGGCGGGGACGGCTCGGGGTAGAGCGGTGACTGCTGGCCGTAGCCGCCCACGCCACCGGCCATCTGCTGCTGGGGCGGGACGTACCCCTGCTGAGCGCCCACGTTCTGGTCGTAGCCGTACATGCGAGCAAGAGTAACGAGTCACAGATGGACGGCTTGGGGTTGCTTCTTATTACCGACGGGTAGCATCATCGTGGCTACTGCTTAGTACAGGTCTCGTTGTACATATCTTTCTACGGAGTCGTCGCCATGGGGCACTACAAGTCGAATCTCCGCGACATCGAGTTCAACCTCTTCGAGGTCCTCGGGCGCGACAAGCTGTACGGCACCGGTCCGTTCGCGGAGATGGACACGGACACCGCGAAGAGCGTCCTTGCGGAGCTGACCCGGCTCGCGGAGAACGAGCTCGCGGAGTCCTTCGCCGACGCCGACCGCAACCCGCCGGTCTTCGACCCCGAGACGAACACCGCGCCCGTCCCGGCCTCCTTCAAGAAGAGCTACAAGGCCTTCATGGAGTCCGAGTACTGGCGGCTGGGCCTGCCCGAGGCCATCGGCGGTACGACGGCTCCCCCGTCCCTGATCTGGTCGTACGCGGAGCTGATCCTCGGCGCCAACCCGGCCGTGTGGATGTACTGCTCCGGCCCGGCGTTCGCCGGAATCCTCTACGACGAGGGCAACGACGTACAGAAGAAGATCGCGCAGCTCGCGGTGGAGCGGACCTGGGGTTCGACCATGGTGCTGACCGAGCCCGACGCGGGTTCGGACGTGGGTGCCGGGCGCACCAAGGCGATCCAGCAGGAGGACGGCTCCTGGCACATCGAGGGCGTCAAGCGCTTCATCACGTCCGGTGAGCACGACATGGAGGAGAACATCCTCCACTACGTGCTGGCCCGTCCCGAGGGCCACGGCCCGGGCACCAAGGGGCTGTCCCTCTTCCTCGTCCCGAAGTTCCTCTTCGACGTCGAGACCGGCGAGCTGGGCGAGCGCAACGGCGTCTACGCCACCAACGTCGAGCACAAGATGGGCCTCAAGGCCTCCAACACCTGCGAGATGACCTTCGGCGACCGCCACCCCGCCAAGGGCTGGCTGATCGGCGACAAGCACGACGGCATCCGCCAGATGTTCCGGATCATCGAGTTCGCCCGCATGATGGTCGGCACGAAGGCCATCTCGACGCTGTCGACCGGCTACCTCAACGCCCTTGAGTACGCCAAGGAGCGCGTCCAGGGCTCCGACCTCGCGGCCTTCGGCGACAAGACCGCGCCCAAGGTCACCATCACGCACCACCCGGACGTGCGCCGCTCGCTGATCACGCAGAAGGCGTACGCCGAGGGCATGCGCGCCCTGGTGCTGTACACCGCGTCGATCCAGGACGCGATCGCCGTCAAGGAGGCCGAGGGCTCCGACGCCTCCACCGAGCACGCGCTCAACGACCTGCTCCTGCCGATCGTCAAGGGCTACGGCTCCGAGAAGGGCTACGAGCAGCTCGCCCAGTCGCTGCAGACCTTCGGCGGCTCCGGGTTCCTCCAGGAGTACCCGATCGAGCAGTACATCCGGGACGCCAAGATCGACACCCTGTACGAGGGCACCACCGCGATCCAGGGCCAGGACTTCTTCTTCCGGAAGATCGTCCGCAACCAGGGCGCGGCCCTCAACTCCCTCGCCGAGGACATCAAGAAGTTCCTCGCGCTGGGCACGGGCGGCGAGGAACTGGCCGGTGCCCGCGAGCACCTCGCCAAGGCGGCCGTCGAGCTGGAGGCCATCGTCGGCCTGATGCTCACCGACCTCGCGGCCACCGAGCAGGACGTCAAGAACATCTACAAGGTGGGCCTCAACACCACCCGCCTGCTGCTCGCCTCCGGTGACGTCGTCGTCGGCTACCTGCTCCTCAAGGGTGCCGCCGTCGCCGTAGAGAAACTGGAGACGGCCTCCGCCAAGGACCGCGCCTTCTACACCGGCAAGATCGCGGCTGCGAAGTTCTTCGCGGCCAATGTGCTGCCCGGTCTCACCCTGGCCCGCAAGGTCGCCGAGGGTGTCGAGCTGGACCTGATGGAACTGGACGAAGCCGCCTTCTAGCCAGCGGGAAACCCGTTCCGGGACAGACCGGAACAGCTTCGCGAAACCCCACATCGCCCTTGCGAGGGCCCGCTCCCATCACCCGGAGTGGGCCCTCGTACGTCGTTAAGGTGAACCCCATGAGCGAACCCCCCCGCTTCGATCGCGGCCACACCGACGACCTCATGTCCTTCCTCGCGGCGTCCCCCACGCCGTACCACGCCGTGGCGAACACCGCCGAGCGACTGGAGAAGGCCGGATTCAAGCAGGTCGCCGAGACGGACGCCTGGGAGGGGACGACCGGCGGCAAGTACGTGCTGCGTGGTGGCGCGATCGTGGCCTGGTTCGTCCCCGAAGGTGCGGCACCCCACACCCCCTTCCGCATCATCGGCGCGCACACCGACTCCCCGAACCTGCGGGTCAAGCCGCGCCCCGACACCGGTGCGCACGGCTTCCGCCAGGTCGCCGTCGAGATCTACGGCGGACCGCTGCTCAACTCCTGGCTCGACCGCGACCTCGGCCTCGCCGGCCGGCTGAGCCTGCGGGACGGCTCGACCCGCCTGGTGAACGTGGACCGGCCGCTGCTCAGGGTGCCCCAACTCGCCATCCACCTGGACCGGTCCGTGTCGGCGGAGGGGCTCAAGCTGGACAAGCAGCGCCACCTCCAGCCGATCTGGGGCCTGGGCGACGACGTCCGCGACGGAGACCTGATCGCCTTCCTGGAGGAGGAGTCGGGGCTCGCGCCGGGCGAGGTCACCGGCTGGGACCTGATGACGCACTCCGTCGAGGCGCCCTCCTATCTGGGCCGCGACCAGGAGTTCGTCGTCGGCCCGCGCATGGACAACCTGCTGTCCCTGCACGCCGGCGCCGCCGCGCTCGCCTCCGCCGCCGCCCGCGAGAACCTGCCGTACATCCCCGTGCTCGCCGGCTTCGACCACGAGGAGAACGGCTCGCAGTCCGACACGGGCGCGGACGGACCGCTGCTCGGCGGGGTGCTGGAGCGTTCGGTGTTCACGCGCGGCGGATCGTACGAGGACCGGGCACGCGCCTTCGCGGGCACCGTCTGTCTCTCCTCCGACACCGGGCACGCCGTGCACCCCAACTACGCGGAGCGGCACGACCCGACGCACCACCCGCGGGTCAACGGCGGGCCGATCCTCAAGGTCAACGTCAACAACCGCTACGCCACGGACGGTTCGGGCCGCGCGGTGTTCGCCGCCGCCTGCGAGAAGGCCGGTGTGCCGTTCCAGACCTTCGTCTCCAACAACTCCATGCCCTGCGGCACGACGATCGGCCCGATCACCGCGGCCCGGCACGGCATCAAGACCGTCGACATCGGCGTGGCGATCCTCTCCATGCACAGCGCCCGCGAACTCTGCGGCGACCGCGACCCGTTCCTGCTGGCCAACGCGCTGGTGACGTTCCTGGAAGGCTAGTCAAGTCCCTTGCGGCGCATGGGTGTTGTCGGGCCGGGTACCCGGTGTGCGGACCGGGACGACCGGACCGGACAGGGAGGCGACACTCATGGGCCTGGGCGGCTGCATCATCCTGATCGCCGTCGGCGCGATCCTCGCGTTCGCGACCGACTGGCACATGCAAGGGGTCAATCTCACGCTGGTCGGCGTAATCCTCATGGCCGTCGGACTGATCGGCGTCGTGACGTTCAGCAGCATCGCGCGGCGTCGGCGGGTGCTGCTGCCGGGCTCGACGACCGTGGTGGAAGAGGACCGGAACCGCGACGGATACCGGGCGTAACCCGCACACGGACCGAATCGCCCGCACAGGACATCCAAAGACAACCGTGAGCAATTCGTGACGCCAGTCGTATTGTGCGGTTGTGTGAGCCTCGTGAAGACTCTGTGCAGTTGAGAGTCCGGGAAAAGGCAGCCCGGGCTCGTCGCGCGATTCATCACGGGGGAGGCTGCTGCCGTGCCCGAACCACGGCTGGTGGTCCTCATACCGGCCCACAACGAGGCGGACCGCATCGGCGCCGCGATCGAGGGCCTGTGGCGGCAAACCCGTAAACCCGACCTGATCGTCGTCGTCACCGACAACTGCACCGACGACACCGCCGAAGTCGCCGCCTCGCACGGCGCGGACATCTTCGCCACGCACGGCAACACCCACAAGAAGGCCGGCGCACTCAACCAGGCCATCGACTGGGTGCTGCCCCACCTCGACGAGCGCGACCTCCTCCTCGTCCAGGACGCCGACACCGTCCTCAACCCCTGGTTCAGCGAGACCGCGATGGCCACCTTCAACCGCAAGGTCGGCGCCGTCGGCGGAGTCTTCTACGGCGAGCGGGGCGGCGGACTCCTCGGACTGCTCCAGCGCATGGAGTTCCAGCGCTACGCCTGGGAGCTGGACCGCACCGGCGGCAAGGCCCAGGTCCTCACCGGCACCGGCACCATGTTCCGCGCCCGCGTCCTGCGCGAGGTCCGCGAAGCCCGCCACTCGGGGCGGATCGGCGGCGGCGACGGCTACTACAGCCTCGCCTCGCTCACCGAGGACGACGAGATGACCAAGGCGGTCAAGACCCTCGGCTACCGCGCCATGTCCCCGGCGGGCTGCGCGGTCACCACCGAGGTCATGACCAGCCTCCCCAAACTCTGGCACCAGCGCCTGCGCTGGCAGCGCGGCGCCCTGGAGAACCTCCGCGACTACGGCTGGACCAAGGTCACCGCCCGCTACTTCCTCCAGCAGTTCCTGATGGGCTTCGGCGCGCTGTCGTTCCTGGTCTACCTGACCTTCATGGCGACGTACACGACGATGTACGGCTTCCCCGGCGTCTCCCCGTTCTGGACCGTGATCGGCCTGATCTTCGTGGTCGAGAAGACCGTCTCCGTCCGCCGCGCCGGGCCGCTCGCGGTCCTGGTCGCGGCGCTGATGATCCCGGAGATGCTCTACGACCTCTTCCAGCACGCCGTCTACTTCTCCTCGCTGTGGGGGCTGGTCCGCCGCAGCGAGGAGAAGTGGGTGGCCACCTAGCCCACCCCTCACACCACTTCACGTCACTCAAGGAGAAACGTTTATGTACGGAAGAGTTGTCGGCGCCGGGACGACCGGCGCCGGTGGGGCCACGCTGGCCGCGACGGGCCTGTGGCTGAACAGCATGGCGATGATGGTGGCGGCGACCACGCTGGTGGCGGCGGGGATGGCGGTCTACAAGCTGGCGCCGCGGGCGCGGCGGCGCTGACGTCCCCTGGCACCGGTCCAGTCATCCCCCGTTTCAGGCGTCCTGGTCGTCCATGCCGGCCAGGACGAGGGGGAGACGGTCCGTCCCACCTTCGGTGAGGCGGACAGGGACGCCCCAGTCCTGTTGGTGGACATGGCAGGCGGGGTATTCGTTGGACGGATCGTCGTCGCAGGATGCGGCCATCGCGGAGACGTGCAACACGCCTTCCGCGACAGCCTCGTTGAGGGTCAGGGTGCGGTTCAGGTCCGTGCCCGCTCCCTCGCCGCCGACGAGCAGTTCGGGCGGGGTGGCGGAGACGAGCAGGCGGGTCGAGGGGCCGTACCGGGTGTCGAGCTTCTGCCCGGTCGGCGCCTGGAAGATGACGTCCAACTGCAGCTCGCCCGGGGCGACTTCGGTGGCCGCGCGCTGTGTGCGATGGGCGACGGACTCGACCCGCACCGCCTCCTCCGGGAGGCGCAGGCGGGTCAGCCGGTGCCGGGCCGACTCGACGACCAGGATCTCGTCACCGTCCAGGACGGCGTCGCTCGGCTCTCTCAAGTCCGTGGCCAGCGTGGTGACTTCGCCGGTCACGGGGTCGTAGCGGCGCAGCGCGTGGTTGTACGTGTCGCTGATCGCGACCGAGCCGTCCGGGAGCGCGGTGACGCCCAACGGGTGCTGGAGCAGGGCCTGTTCGGCCGCTCCGTCACGGTGGCCGAAGTCGAAGAGTCCGCTGCCGACGGCGGTGTGGACGGCGCCGTCGAGGTCCACCCAGCGCAGGGCGGACGTCTCGGAGTCGGCCAGCCAGAGCCGGTCGGCGGTCGCGGCGAGTCCGGAGGGCTGCGCGAACCAGGCCTCGGGGCCGGGGCCGTCGACGAGCCCTTCGTTGGTGGTGCCGGCGGTGACGGCGACGGTGTCCTCGGCCGGGTCGTAGGCCCAGAGTTGATGCACACCGGCCATGGCGATCCACAGCTTGCCCTGCCACCGGGCCACGTCCCACGGGGACGAGAGGCTGACCTCGCGGGCGGGGCCCGAGGTGGGCTCGCCCTGCATCCACTGACGGCCCGTGCCGGCAACGGTCGTGACGGCGCCGGTGGTGAGGTCGAGGCGGCGCAGCGCGTGGTTCACGGTGTCGGCGACGACGACCGAGCCGTCGTCGAGGAGGGCGAGCCCCTGCGGTTCGTTGAAGGCGGCGGAGTCGGCCGTACCGTCACCGAACCCGCGCGCACCGGAACCGATCCGCCGTACGACGCTCTCCCCGTCCGCCGCCAGCTCGACGAGTTGATGCCGGGTGGTGTCGCTGACCAGGAAGGTGCCGCCGGGGAGGGCGATCGCCTTGCCGGGGAAGCGCAGCACGGTGGGCTCGGGCTCCGGCGCCACATACGGCCCGTCCCCCCGCCGGAGCGTCCCCTTCGCCGCGTGCTCGGTCTCCAGCTCCGCCACCAGCCGCTCGATGGCGTGCGCGTGGCCCTCGCCCGCGTGCTGCGCGACGACGTACCCCTCCGGGTCGATCACGACGAGCGTCGGCCACGCGCGGACCGCGTACTGCTTCCAGGTGGCCAACTCCGGGTCGTCCAGCACCGGATGCTCGACGCCGTACCGCTCGACCGCGTCCACGACCGCCTGATGCTCGGCCTCGTGCACGAACTTCGGCGAGTGCACCCCGATGATCACGACCGTGTCCCGGTGCTTCTCCTCAAGCTCCCGCAACTCGTCCAGGACATGCAGGCAGTTGATGCAACAGAAGGTCCAGAAGTCCAGGATGACGATGCGTCCGCGCAGGTCGGCGAGGGTGTACTGCTTGCCACCCGTGTTCAGCCAGCCGCCCTTGCCGGTGAGCTGGGGGGCGCGGACACGGGCGCGGCGGGAGGTCCGGGACGGGGATGCGTCGGTCATGAATCAAGAGTGCCACCGGCCACTGACAGTCACGCCAGCGCATGCCCCGTCGTCGCGTCCACATGGTCCGGTACGGCCTCGTGGTGGTCGCCGACCGTGAGGGTGCCCGTCGGTTCGAGAAGCAGGATCTCGGTGGGGACCGGGGCGTACGGCTTGTGTTCCGTGCCGTGCGGGACCGTGAAGACGGAGCCCTTGGGGAGGACGACCGTGTGCTCCCCCGCCAACTCGCGGAGCGCGATGTGCAGTTCGCCGGACAGGACCAGGAAGAACTCGTCGGTGTGGTCGTGGGTGTGCCAGAGGTGTTCGCCCTCGACCTTGGCGACGCGTACGTCGTAGTCGTTGACGGTGGTGACGATGCGGGGGCTCCACTGGTCGGTGAAGGAGGCGAGGGCGGCGGAGAGCGCGATGGGTTCCATGGGGTCAGCCTGCGGGGTGTCGCGCCTGCCCTGCGAGTGCTAGGAATCGCACATGCCGAAAGGATCCTCTCAACACCGGAAGAGGCCCCATCGCGTCGCCGTCATCGTCGACGAGGGCACCAATCCCTTCGAAGTGGGGGTCGCCACCGAGCTTTTCGGGCTGCCCCGGCCCGAACTGGGGCTCCCCGGGCCGCTGTACGAGGTGCTGGTGTGCACGCCCGCGCGTGAGGTGCGGATGAACCACGGGTTCTTCACCGTGACCGGTGCGTACGGGCTGGACGCGGTGGACTCGGCGGACACCCTCGTCGTGCCGGGGCGGCCCGACAACGTCGTACCGCGCGGTGGTGACGTCCTCGACGCGATCCGGCGCACCCACGCGCGCGGGGCCCGTGTCATGAGCCTGTGCACCGGCAGTTTCGCGCTCGCCGAGGCGGGGCTGCTGGACGGGCGCCGGGCCACCACACACTGGATGTGGACGGATGCCTTCCGCGCCCTGCACCCGCGCGTACGGCTCGAACCGGACGTCCTCTTCGTCGACGACGGCGACATCCTCACCGCCGCGGGCAGCGCCGCCGCGCTCGACCTGGGGCTGCATGTCATACGGCGCGACCACGGCGCCGAGATCGCCAACGCGGTGTCCAGGAGGCTCGTCTTCGCGGCCCATCGGGACGGCGGGCAGCGGCAGTTCGTGGAGCGGCCGTTGCCGGAGGTGCCGGACGAGTCACTGGGGCCGCTGCTCGCGTGGGCGCGGGAGCGGCTGGGGGAGCCGTTGACGGTGACCGAGTTGGCCGTCCGCGCGGCCGTCTCCCCCGCGACCCTGCACCGGCGGTTCAGGGCGCAGCTGGGGACGACTCCGCTGGCGTGGCTGACCGGGGAGCGAGTGGCGCTGGCGTGCCGGCTGATCGAGCGCGGGGAGGAGCGGCTCGACGTGGTGGCCGCGAGGTGTGGTCTCGGGACCGGGGCGAACCTGCGGGTGCGGCTGCGGCGGGAGACCGGATTGAGCCCGTCGGCCTACCGGCGGCGTTTCGGACCGGCTGCCGGGGAAGCCGTAGAGGCATGAGATTCCTCGTACGCGATCGGATCCTCGGCTTCGGTGAGGATTACTGGATCGAGGACCAGCACGGCAACAAGGTGTTCCTGGTCGACGGCAAGGCCATGCGCCTCAGGGACACCTTCGAGTTGAAGGACACGCACGGGCGCGTGCTCATCGACATCCACAAGAAGATGCTCGCCCTGCGCGACACGATGGTCATCGGACGGGACGGCGAGCCCCTCGCGACCATCAGACGCAAGCGGTTCTCGCTGCTGCGCAACCACTACCGGGTGTCCCTGGTGGACGGCACCGAACTCGACGTCAGCGGCAAGATCCTGGACCGCGAGTTCGGCGTGGACTACGACGGTGAGCTGCTCGCGCAGATCTCCCGGCGCTGGCTGCACATCCGGGAGACGTACGGCGTCGACATCGTCCGGGAGGACGCGGACGCGGCGCTGCTGATCGCGGTGGCGGTGTGCGTGATCCATCTGGCGGAGAAGGAGCGGGGAGGACTAGCCCGCCGGGAGGACTAACCCCGCTTCCTCGTCGGCTGCCGCGCGGGCGCGGGTCCGGCGGCGTTCCTTCAGACGGCCCCCTATGTAGCCGCCCACGACGGCCAGCGCGCCGAACACCGCGCTGGCCCGCCAGCCGTAGGGGTCGTCGTCCGGCCTGGCCACGAGCCAGATGAACACCGTCACCGGGCCCCACGCGACGAGCATGGTGGTGAGTACGGCCCGGGGACGGGCAGTCGACCAGGAGCCGCGTGGCCCGGTGTCGTAGCCGATGCGGGCGTAGTGGGCCTGGCGGCGGCGTTCGAGGCGCAGGATCGACCAGAACAGCAGCCACGCGCACGTGCCGACGAGGACCGTCCGGAACACCGAGAAGTTCCCGGCGAGTATCGCGACGAGCGGCGCGGCGGCCGTGGCGCAGCCCGCCGGGTGCCGGGCGGCGAACGCCAGGAGTGCGGGCGGGGGGTTCGCTCCGCCCATACCGCGGTCCAGGGCCAGGAAGGCACGTTCGAGTGCGGCCAGGGGCCGCCTGGTTCTGCCGGTCACCGCGCGCGCCGCGGACGCTCCAGCCCCAGCACCCGGTCCTTCAGCGCCGGGAACTGTTCCCGCGTCACGGACACCCGCGCCGGGTCGAAGTCCACCGTGAGGACCTCCTCGCCGGCGCCCGCCTCCGCGAGGACCTCGCCCCAGGGATCCACCACGATCGAGTGACCGGCCTGGGGAACTCCGGCGTGCGTACCGGCCGTTCCGCATGCGAGGACGAACGACTGGTTCTCCACGGCGCGGGCCTGCGCCAGGAGCGTCCAGTGGGAGCGGCGGCGTTCGGGCCAGCCCGCGGGGAGGACGAGGGTCTCGGCGCCGGCGTCGACGAGGCCGCGGAAGAGTTCGGGGAAACGGAGGTCGTAGCAGGTGGCAAGACCGATGACCGTCTCGGGCAGACGGACCGTCACCAGTTCGCTGCCCGCGCCCATCAGCACGGCCTCGCCCTTGTCGAAGCCGAAGCGGTGGATCTTGCGGTAGGCGGCGGCCAGTTCGCCGGAGGGGGAGAAGACGAGGGACGTGTTGTAGAGGGGGCCGTCACCCGCGGCGGAGCCGCTGTCGGATGCTGTGCGTTCGGGGATCGAGCCCGCGTGCAGCCAGACGCCCGCGTCGCTCGCCGCCTTGGCCATCGCCTCGTAGGTCGGCCCCTCCAGCGGCTCGGCCTCGGTGCCGAACAGCTCGTAGGCGAACGCGCCCGTGGTCCACAGCTCCGGCAGGACGACCAGATCGGCACCCGCCTGTTCGCGGACGAGAGCACCCACCCGAACCCGACGATTTTCGACTGATTCGCCCTCTTCTACGGCGATCTGGATGAGAGAGGCGCGCACACTACCACCGTCCTGGCATTCGAACCGTTCACACGGGCCTACGATCGTCACACGAAAGCACTGCCGGGGTGCCTCACAGCAGCGTAACTTGGGGGTCCCCCCCAGGCTCGAGCGCAGTCGAGAACTGGGGGAGTTCCAAGACACCCGCCGACAGCCACCTCCCGCTGGCAACGCCGCCCGCCACCCGACCTGTACCGACCGCCGAGGGGTCCCGTTCCGTGAGTCTGCATCCCACTCTCCAGCCCTACGCCGACGCCTGGACCCACTCCATCGAAGCGATATCCGAGCTGGTGAACCCCCTCGTGGAGGGAGAGTGGAACCGGCGAACGCCGTGCCCCGGCTGGTCGGTGCGTGACGTGGTCTCGCACGTCATCGGGCTGGACAACGAGATGCTCGGCGACCCGCGGCCCATCCACACCCTCCCGCGCGACCTCTACCACGTCACCAACGAGCACCAGCGGTACATGGAGATGCAGGTCGACGTGCGCCGCCACCACACGGCGCCGGAGATGACGTCGGAGCTGGAGTACACGATCATCCGGCGCAACCGGCAGCTGCGGAACGAGTCCCGGGACCCCGGCACCAAGGTGCGCGGCCATGTCAGCACCGAGGTCACCCTCGAACAGTCCATGCGCAACCACGCGTTCAACGTGTGGGTGCACGAGCAGGATCTGCGCGCCGCCCTCGGCCGCCCCGGGAACCTCGACTCGCCGGGCGCGCACATCGCCCGTGACGTGCTGCTCGCCGAGCTCCCCCACGTCGTCGCCGACGACTCGGGCGCACCGCGCAGTTCGGCGGTCGTCTTCGACGTGCACGGTCCGATCGAGTTCCTCCGTACGATCCGCGTCGACATCCAGGGCCGCGGCAGCCTGGAGACGGCCCCCGCGCTCGGCCCCGCCGCCACCCTGATCCTCGACTGGGAGACGTACGTCCGGCTGGCCTGCGGGCGGGTCACCCTCGAATCGGTGACGGACCGCGTCAAGGCGGACGGCGATCCGGAGCTCGCGGCGTCGATCCTGCGGAACTTCACGGTCACGAAGTAGGCAGCGAGAAGTAAGAAATGGGTGGTAATTGCAGCCGAGTTGGTGGATACGTGAGCGGGCCGCCGTCACGCGGGCACGTGCACCGTCTCCACCCGGCTCGCCACCAGCCGCTCGCGTTCGCGGCGGGCCGCCCTGCGCCGTAGCCGCAGGATCTGGCTGACACCGAGCGCCTGGAGCACGAAGACCACCGAGAACGCGATCGAGTAGTTGTCGCCGGTCGCGTCAAGCAGCACACCGATCGCGAACAAGGTCGTCATCGAAGCCGTGAAACCACCCATGTTGGTGATTCCGGAGGCGGTGCCCTGACGCTCCGGCGGGTTGGCCGGGCGGGCGAAGTCGAAGCCGAGCATCGAGGCGGGCCCGCAGGAACCGAGCACGACGCACAGCACGATCAGCAGCCACATCGGCGCGTGCTCACCGGGGTAGAGGAGCGTGACCGCCCACACGAGGGCCGTCGCTCCCACCGTGCCCAGCGCCAGCGGCAGCCGCGCCGCGTGGTGCCGGGCGACGATCTGGCCGTAGACCAGCCCCACCACCATGTTGGACAGCACGACGAGGGTGAGGAGTTCGCCGGCGGTGGCACGGGACAGGCCCTGGGCCTGGACCAGGAACGGCAGGCCCCACAGGAGCAGGAACACCATCGCCGGGAACTGGGTGGTGAAGTGCACCCACAGGCCGAGGCGGGTGCCGGGTTCGCGCCAGGAGGCGGCGATCTGCCGACGGACGTAGGCCGCGCCCCGGTGCGGGAAGGGCTCCGGCTCGTGCCCCTCCGGGTGGTCCTTCAGGAACAGCAGCAGCAGAACGAGGACTACGACCCCGGCGAGCGCGCTGCCCGCGAAGGCGGCCGTCCAGCCGATGCCGTGCAGCAGCCGGGCGATCACCAGGGTGGAGACGAGGTTCCCGGCCATTCCCGCGAGGCCGGCGAGCTGCGCGACCATCGGCCCGCGCCGCGCCGGGAACCAGCGGGTGCCGAGCCGCAGCACGCTGATGAACGTCATCGCGTCGCCGCAGCCGAGCAGCGCGCGGGACGCGAGGGCGGTGCCGTAGGAGGGGGAGAAGGCGAAGCCGAGCTGGCCGGCGGTGAAGAGCACCACCCCGATGGTCAGCACCTTCTTGGTGCCGAGGCTGTCGACGAGCAGCCCGACGGGTATCTGCATACCCGCGTAGACCAGCAGTTGGAGGATCGAGAACGTCGACAGCGCCGAGGCGTTGACGTGGAAGCGCTCGGCCGCGTCGAGGCCGGCGACGCCCAGGGACGTACGGAAGATGACGGCGACGAAGTAGACGGAGACGCCGATGCCCCACACGGCGAGGGCGCGGCGGCCGCCGGGCGGATCACCGGGCAGGGAGAGCGCGGCACTGGAACTGCTGCTACCACTGCTGCTCATCGGACCTCGCCCCGGGCCAGGTGGGAGAACCAGTCGACGTGCTGGTGCACGATCCCGGCCGCCGCCTCCGCGTCGCCGGTGCGCAGCGCGTCGAGGATCGCCTCGTGCTCGGTGAGCGTCTTGGCGATGCGGTCGGGGTGCGAGTGCATGATGGCGACGCCCATCCGCAGCTGCCGGTCGCGGAGTTGGTCGTAGAGGCGGGAGAGGATCTCGTTGCCGCCGCTGCGGACGATCTCGGCGTGGAAGCAGCGGTCGGTGACGGCGGCGCCGGCCAGGTCCCCGGCGGCGGCCTGTTCCTTCTGCCGCGCGAGGAGTTCTTCGAGCCGGGCGATGAGGGTCGGTGACGCCGGTACGACCTTGCGGACCGCGTGCTGCTCGACCAGCATCCGGGTCTCCACCACGTCCGCGATCTCCTGCGAGGAGACGGGCAGGACGAGGGCGCCCTTCTTGGGGTAGAGCCTGATCAGCCCCTCGACCTCAAGCCGCAGCAGCGCCTCGCGCACGGGAGTCCGTGACACCCCGACGGCCTCGGCGAGCTCGCCCTCGGTGAGGAGGGTGCCGCCCTCGTAACGCCGGTCCAGGACACCCTGTTTGACGTGGGTGTAGACGCGGTCGGCGGCGGGGGGTTGCTTGACGGCGGGTGGTGCGGCGAGGGACGGAGAGGGGGACGGGTACGGCATGAGGACAGCATAGATACAACACGTACGCATGAGGATGGGCGTCCAGGATCCGGACGGAACCAGCGGGGGCCCGGGGTGCGTCTACGGGTGTGCATTTCCGCGGCCGGTTCTCGGGGGCGTTTCACGCATTCGAGGAACCCGCCCCAGCAACCGCACAACCTTCTGTGCTACTTACGTGTCACACACGTGCGGCCCTTCTCCTTTCCCCCCTCCAACTGGGCCGCTCCTCAGGGGCATTCAACGTATTCGGGGTACCTCAGTTGATTACTGCCATTAACGGCATCAAGGGCAGCCGCTTCCGCAGAGCCGCCGCGGTCACCGTGACCGCAGGCGCCGTGCTCGCGACCGGCGCCCTGACCGCGGCACCCGCGCAGGCTGTCACCAAGCCGTCGATCGTGGCCGCGGGCGGCTATGTGATGAACAACGCCACCGGCAAGACGCTCTACACGAAGGCCGCGGACACCAAGCGGTCGACGGGCTCCACGACGAAGATCATGACCGCGAAGGTCGTTCTCTCCCAGTCGAACCTCAACCTCGACGCCAAGGTCACCATCCAGAAGGCGTACAGCGACTACATCGTCGCCAACACCGCCTCCTCCGCCCACCTGATCGTCGGCGACAAGGTCACCGTCCGCCAGCTCCTCTACGGCCTGATGCTGCCGTCGGGCTGCGACGCGGCCTACGCGCTGGCCGACAAGTTCGGTACCGGCTCCACCCGGGCCGCGCGCGTGAAGTCGTTCATCGCCAAGATGAACTCCACGGCGAAGACGCTCGGCCTGACGAACACCAAGTTCGACTCGTTCGACGGCATCGGCAACGGCAACAACTACTCGACGCCGCGCGACCTGACGAAGCTCGCCAGCAACGTGATGAAGAACGCCACGTTCAAGACGGTCGTCAAGACCAAGTCGTACACCGCCAAGACGGTCACCAAGACCGGCAGCATCCGCACGATGGCTGCCTGGACCAACACGAACACCCTGCTCAGCAGCTACAGCGGCACCATCGGCGTGAAGACCGGCTCCGGCCCCGAGGCCAAGTACTGCCTCGTCTTCGCCGCCACCCGCAACGGCAAGACGGTCATCGGCACGGTCCTCGCGTCGTCCTCGGTCACGCAGCGCGCGACGGACGCGACGAAGCTCCTGAACTACGGCTTCGCGACGATCTGACCGACGTAGCCGACACGTTCGTGGGGGCCTGCCGCATGCCAGCGGCGGGCCCCTTCGTCGTAGCTAGGACCTGCGTCTCCGAGTCGCGGCGAACGCGCCGGTCCCCGCCGCTCCGTACAGGACGAACAGCGCGCCCTCACGCCCCAGGCTCCGGCGCTTCACTTGCTGGGCGAACTTCAGCTGGTCGTACGTGCTCGTGCCGGTCGAGCGGCCGGTGGCGGTGTCATAGGAGAGCGCGCAACGATCGCCCCTGTGCATGTGCCCCGGGGAGTCGAGTCACGCTGGTGAGCGCGACGAACGCGGCCCAGGTGGCGGGGGCGAGCCGAACTGTCGGCCCGTCCATGTCCTTCGAGTCACGGACGGCGATCGTGCCGGGCACGTTGCGGGCGACCTCGACGCACTGCTGTCCGGCGTCTCCACCGCTGTAGCTGGACTTCACGAACACGAACTCGGTCACCGGATCTACATCTCCTTGCGAATGGCTTCGATCAGGTCGAGAGCGTTGCGCTCCGCCAGCCCCACTCGCGCGATGCGATCGAAGATCCGACTGTGCCGGGCTGCGTCTTCCTCGCTCTCCAACCAGAGCGTAGAAGAGGGTACGTCCATATGTACGACGTCCAGGGCGCCGGGTTCAGCGAACGAGACGATGCTGAACGCCCCGATCATGCCCGGGTTGGCGCCTGCCAGAAAGGGCACCACTTGCAATTTCACCGTGTCCGTCCGTGCCAGGTCCAGCAGCTGACCCAGCTGTTCCTTCATCACAGCCCGCCCGCCTACGAGTTGGCGCAGCGCACCCTCGTGCACCACGGCCCACAACTCCAGTGGCCGCTCCGTATGCAGCCGAGCCTGACGAGCCAGCCTCGCCTTCACAAAGGGTTCGATCTCGTCCGGGTCCTCCCACGAACCCGCGCCCACGGCCACTGCCCGGGCGTAGTCCGGCGTCTGCAACAGACCTGGGACAAAGGCGAGTTCCCAGGTGCGCATGCTGGTGGCGATGTCTTCCAGTGCCACGTACTCGACCATCGCGGAGAGCTGCGGGTACTGGTTCCACCAGCCACGGGCCTTGCGTCTCTCACGGTCCGTCCTCGCGAGGGTCAGCAGTCGCCCGATCACCGGCTCGGCCGTCTCGCCGTACAGGTGACAGAGCGCGCGGATGTCCGGATCCCGGATCGGCACCAGCCCGCGCTCCATCTTGGCGACCTTGGCCACGGACGCCGACAACGCTTCGGCCGCATGCGCCTGACGCAGCCCGCGCACCTCACGCATACGCAGCAGCTCACCGCCCAGTCGCCGTGCCAGCACGGTCGACACGGACACACCGCGATCAGGGTTTCTACCTGCCATGTCGCCTTCCCTCCCGCCGAGTTGGTCACAGTCTGTGCGGCCAACATACGGAGGGCAAGCAAGTTCTAGTAGAAATTTATGGCCTCACACTTGCTGGCCCATTCCTCGCACCGCTACCGTCAGTGCACAACAAGCCACCCAGCGGCACCAGTTGGCGGAAGGGCACCATGCCGCCCGCCCCCGGCCCCTGTCCCCCCATCGCACAAGGAGGTGCGCCCCGGTGACCGACTCCTGTCCTCCCGGACCCCCCAAGCCCAACGGCCCCTACGACCACTACGACGCCGTCACCTACACGCCCTACCCGAGCAACATCCCCCGCGCCCGCAGACACGTCGCCCACCTCACGACCGCCTGGGGACACCCCCACTCCGCCGCCGACGCGGCCCTGCTGGCAAGCGAGTTGTGCACGAACGCCTTACTCCACGGCTGCCTCCGCGACCGCCTGTTCCGCGTGGAGACGTCCCTCACCGGCAACGCACTCCGCGTGGCGGTCACCGACCCGAGGGGCGAACGGCTCCCATGGCCCCAAACCTCCACACCGGACGACCAGTTCGGCCGAGGTCTCCTCATCGTCCGTACGCTGGCCGCCCGTTGGGCCGTGGAGAGACTCACGGTCGGCAAGACCGTCTGGGCGGAGTTGGACATCGCGGGAACCTGAACGGCCTCGCTTCAGGGCCACTGCGAACCGTAGGATTATTGCAACAGCAAGTGACGTGTGATGCCGACGCGACGGGGGCGGGGATACGGCATGGCAGTGCCCGGAACCGGTACGAGCCAAGGCGGCGGCCCTGACCTACGGGTGACGTCCTCCGACCTCACCAAACTCGCTGGCGACCTCGACGACATGCAGGACCACCTCGACAAGCAGGTCAGACGCATGGACGCGATCGTCGACCGCATCGAGGCCGGCTGGCGCGGCCCGGCGGCGACGGCCTACCGCGAGTTCCACCGCGCGGCGACCGAGGACGCCGTACGCATCCGCGAAGTGATGAAGCTGCTGGAGCAGGCGGTCCGGATGAGCAGGGACGGCTTCTCCGCGAACGACATCGAGGTGCTGGAGCGCATGCGGAAGATCCAGGTGAACGTCGGCAGCGAGGTCGCCAAGCTGTCCACGCCCGGCGGGGAGGCGACGGGCGGCGATACGCCGACGCCGCCCCGCAGCAGCCTCGACTCCTTCTGAACCGAGCCGTCAAGTGCCAGTCACCCAGCCGTAGTTGCCAACGGAACCGATATCCATGGGGATCATGTCGACCGGGGCTTCCGCCGACGACGACCACATAGCCGTCTCCTTCGCCACTCTCCACGACCTCACCGCCGAGTTGGAAGACATCCTCAAGCAGCTCAACGGCAAACTCGACGACCTCTACGACCGTGCCGAACCGGTCGTCCTGTCCTGGAAGGGCGAGGCCCGCGAGGTCTTCGTCGAGAAGCTCGAGTGGGACCGCTCGGCACAGGACCTGCAGGCCGCACAGAAGTGGCTGCACGCGTACGTCACCACCGGTCACGCGAACTACGCGGCGGCGCATCGGGCGGTGCTGCGGGGTTGGGGGGCGGCCTGATGGCAGACCGGCCCAGCGACGCCGAACGCCAGCAGGAACGCGACCAGTTGAAGACGGCTGCGCCTGGCGCCGGTGGCGGCTTCGACGTACAGCCGCCGCACCTGTACTACTCGTCGGCGGTGGTGCGCGACGGACAGTTCGACTACGACAAGGGAGCCACCCGACTGGTCGGCGCGCTCAATGAGTACAGCCAGTCGGCCGGCACCGGATGGGGCCCGGACTCCTTCGCCAACGTCTACATGCAGATCGCCGAGAAGTTCGTCAAGGTCTGGGCGGCCAGTGTGCTGAGCGTCGGCGGTGTCGCGGTCGGTCTGACCGTGACCGCCAACAACTACCAGGCGGCGGACTGGTCTTCGCGCGGTATGTACGGACCGCCGCCCCGCCGCACTCCTCCGGCCGTCATCGACAAACAGCCCGACTACGGAAAGATCAACGACATCAAGTGGTCCGGGACGGGCGAGGACGCCGACTCGTGGGCCATCTCCGGGGCGCTCGGTGAGATCCCGGACTTCCTCGCCGATATCGCGCGGCCGGCTGTCGAGTACGGGCTCAACCTCGGCAAGACCCACGAGATCACCCCGGGCGCACGCGACGACGACCTCAAGGGGATGGCCACCGCATGGCGGGAGGCGGCGGGCACCGTACTGAAGGCGGGCGACAACTTCACCGCCGCCATCGACTACATGACCGATCCGCAGGGCAACAGCGAATGGCAGGGCGCGATGAAGTCGTTCTGCCAGTCGATCTGGGGTACCACCGCCTGGGGCCGCAATCGTGACGCGCAGGGCAACATCGCACAGCAGGGCGGCCGCAGTTGGAAGACCTCGGCGACGGTGGCACCCGCGCAGCGCCGGCCGATCCTGGAGGTGCTGCACCACACCGCCGACACCGTCCAGAAGACCTGCGACGACCTGGCCCAGGTCGTGCGCACCTGCCGGACGACCACCGAGAACCTCGCCAAGACGGCGGCCAAGGGGATGGTCGTGGACCTGACGACCGGGCTCGACCCGCTGGAACTGTTCAAACTCGCGGCCACGGACATGTTCGGCGAGCTGGTGATGGCGTTCCGCAGGCACATGGACCGGCAGGCCGCGGACAAGGCCGTCGAGATCTACCAGCAGGCTTTCAGCGACGCCGCCGCCAAACTCCTCGAACTGGACTGGGAGTTGGACGAGGCGCTCAGGAGCGCGCCCACGTTCGACGCGGAGGAGGCCAGGGCCGAGGCCTTCGGCGCGCGGGCGCTCAACGACTTCAAGAATGAACACAAGTGGACCGTGCCGAACGATTCGGCGGGAAACCACAGGTATCCCCTCGATCTGGCGAACCAGGAATACATCGAGAACTCGCACGGCGTCGACAAGCACATCGGGAAAACCGACGCACAGCTCGTGCAGCGGTTGCGCGATCAGACCAATATCCCCGCGGCATCCACCTTCAAGAATCTGGCTGATGGCCAGAAATTCACCCAGCTGGCCATCGACAAGAACCAGGACGCAATCAGCGACTACCTGAACAGCGGGCCTCCGTACCATCCGCCGAACAAGCCCTTCACCTACCTTGATCCTCAGGGCCCGGTGACCGGTAGCAGCATTACCAAGAACGAGTACCAACAAGCACTCGCTGCGCACCGGGAGCCGAACGCGGTCCAGTCGCACGGCGTGCAGATCCGAGTGAAGCCCGCCCCGGGCATGGACCCTCCGTTCACGCTCATCACCTCCACGCCGACAGCCACCTGAGGAACGACAGAACAGCATGCTTGAGGAAGAGACGATCAACCACTTCCGCTTCGAGGGAGCGCGGACGCTGCTGTCGGTGTTCCGTCATCGCACCCCCGATCCGGTCGACGAACACGCGGCCGCACTGGAGCCGACACTGCGGTCCCTGTGGCTCGCGGGCAGGAAAGGCGGAAGAAACCTCTACGAGGTCGCCGCCGAGGTACGTCTGATGGCCGATGCCTTGGAGCCGAGCTTCGCAGGCACCGCGGTGGTACCCGACGACCTGAGAGAGATGACGTCGGGATGGGAGACGGACGAGCCATGGACGGTACTGCGGGGCATCGCCAGGCACACCGAGTCCTGGAAGTCGGGCTTCGTCACCAAACTCTCCCGAGCCGTCCCCACAAGCCCGGAACTCGCCTTCCGTTTCCCTCAGTTGAGCGAATTCCTGTCGAATTACTACGGCCAGGACGGAATCGCCACCGAGGACGACATGACCGAGTCCGAGGGACTCCACCTCTTCATCGAGGAATGCCACGGCCACCTCATCTGTCTGTGGTATCTCCCCCCTCTCGTGGCAGAGTGCACGGAAGCACTGACCATCTTCCACAGCGAGGAATCAATGCACCGGTTCTTCGAAGTCGAACACGGCCTGGGATCAGGCACCCTTGACTGGTCGGACTGGCTACCGCTCATCGTCGAGACTTTCACCACCCACATGCGCGAAGAGCACCCGCCGCACTGGGTTTCCGCGTAGGTCACCCATGCACCGCTCCCGGAAAAGCCGATGAAAACAGCGCCGGATGCCGAGGCCTGGGCCGCGGCGCTCACCATGTACGAGCGACGGTACTCGTACGTCCTGGTGGGACCTCGCGCACACCAGGACTGGGTGAGGGACGTAGCGGCGATCATGCGCCGGGAGGCAACGGATCCCCGGTCCTGGAAGTGGATCGACGCCGATGAAGGCGACGAGGAACGCCTGGAGGACCCGTTCTTCCCCTTCGTCCTGCCGCCTTCCGACCCGCAAGGCGTCGCGGCGTGGCGGGTGGCACTGTGGACGGTGCCCCGGATATCGGTGGAGCGGCTGCTCGTCATGCTGGCCACCACCTGGCTGGACGTTCCCAGCGAGCGAGCCCACAATCACTTCGAAATCCGCCGACCGGAACTCGAACACAACGCCCGGATGATCCTCGCCCGCTTCCCCGAAGGGACGTCCTTCTACACGAACAGCGGCTACCCGGGCTCACACGGCGACCGCCCGGCCGACGCCCCGGACTTCTACGACGCGACCACCGGCTGCACCCCTTTTTCCCGGTACGACTGGGATCTCGGCATGATTGCGGTGTCCGAGAACGAAGTCGGTGTCTTCTGGTCCTTCGACGCGACCTGATGGGACTCTCATGACCAAAGCCAACGGCACAGGGCCCACCGCGTCCGCCGCTGTCCGTACCCGCTCCGCCACCTACCCCGACCGAGAAACCGCCCAATGGGCCACCCAACAGACCGTCACCGCCAACGAACAGGCGATCCACCGCTGGCTCGCCCAGTCCACCCGCCCCCGCCTGACCATCGAGGCATCCTGGCCCTCCCGCCCCGAACCGGTCGGACGCGTACTGCTCCAGGCGATGATGCTGGCGGGGCGAGACCCCGTCGACGTCCACGCGGCCCGGGTGATCCTGAAGCGGGACGCGTCCCGGCCGCACGGGTTCGCCGTCCACGCCACCTTCCCCGTCTACCTGTAGCGACCCGATCCGTAGAGGCTGATCCCGTGCCCTTGAGCCCCCTCGAACACGACCGCCGCTACGGCGAGTTGGACCAGGTGATCCGCGCCTACGCCGGACAGCCGGCCGACGACACCCCGGACAAGGCGAGCGAGGCGCTGGTCGCCTACCTCCGCCACACCTGGCACAGCCGCCCCTGGGCCCTCGCCGTCGCCGAACGCCAACTCCGCGAGTACGCCGACAACCCTCCCGGCCGACTCCGCCTGCGCCTCGGTGAGTTCTACGCGATCCCCGACGTGGGGCTCTCCGAGGGCGAGATCCAGCAGTGGCTGTACTGCCTCGCCGACCACATCAAGCACAGCGTCGAGGAGGGCGAGGTCCCGCCCCCGGCCGCCCCCGCCACCCACTGGGAATGGCACGCCCGCTTCCCTGAACTCGGTCAGTTCCTCGGCTGCTGGTTCTCGCAGGACATGCCGGACGAGTTCGACGACCACGACGCGGCGATCGACGACTACCGGGCCTCGACCGATCCGCAGCTCGTCGCCCGTCTCACCGGCGAACTTCACGAACTGCTCGCTCTGGACACCGACGAGTCCGACTACGCCCTCGCCGTAGCCGAGTTGGGCATGGAGGTCGACCCACCGGCGCCGTACTCACCCAGCGGCTGGCTCGCGCTGGTCGCCGACCGGCTGACCGCGCCGCGCGCCGACGGCATCCGAACCGAATAGCACGCCCCCATGGTCCCAGGCCGCGAAATCAGCGATCTTCCTCCTCAACAGTGAACATCCGTGCGCTGGTTGGCATATTCGATTTCCTTCGCTCTACGTTTCGCTGCGGAGGTGGTTCATATGATCGAACCCAGCAAGCACAAGCCGAACCGGCAGTCGCCGCAGGACGCCATCGACATCAGCGACTTCGTCTACGCGGCTACCGGAGCCCGCGTCCGGAGGCTGACCATGCCGGACGGGACGCACTGGTTCCCGGCTGTTGATGTCTGCAAGGAGCTGGGGTACACCAACTCGCGGCAGGCACTCGCCGACCACGTGCCCAACGACCATCGAGAGATTCTCGAGACCGTAACTGGAGCTTACGGTCTGGACATTCCCGCAGGTAGAGAGTGGCGGCGAGACCTGAATGTCATCTCTCTCCAAGGTCTCATCCTGCTCGTCAACGCCTGTACGAAACCCGCCTGCGCCCCCTTCAAACAGTGGGTCGCCGAGGTGATCGAGACGGTTCAGCGGGAGGGGTCCTACACCTTGGAGGAGGCGGAGGTGCAGCCCGCCGATCCCGGAGCCCCCATCGCGTACGCGATGCCCGAACAGGTCGCCGAGGCCATCGTCCGGCTGGAGGCGCACAACCTTCAGATGGACGGGGAACTCGCGGTCGCACAGCGTGAATCGCTGGCGTTGCAAAGGGAGATGCTCGCCGCGCAGCGTGCGACGCTCGTCGCGCAGGAGGCCATCGCCCAGGCCATGGGACGCATCGCGGACCGGCTCGATGTGCTCGCTCCCGGCCGTCCTGCGGTCGTCGACGCCCCCACCCTCCAGCCCACCACTGAATCCGTGCTGGCCGACTGGCGGCAACGGCTGTCCGTCACGGAGGACGTGTGGACGGTGGCCGTGGTGATCGCACCGGTGCTGGTCGAGGAGGGGGAACTGCGTGAGCCGCTCGAATCGATCGCGTCGCGTACGGGGCTGACCGTACACCGCGTCAACGAGTGTCTCCGCCTGCTGCGCCAGCACGCCTGCATCCGCTCGCGCGGCGGGGCGGAGGACGGGGCGCCGGTGTACGTGCTCAACGGCTCCTGAGACCGGCCTGAACACTCCGGAACAGCGAAGGGGACGGTCGCAAAGCGAAGTTGCGGCCGTCCCCTCCAGGCGCCCTACGGTACCGAATGGGCGGACGTCATGCCCAGGTGATCAGCCGCTTCGGCTGTTCGAGGATCGCCGCCACGTCCGCCAGCACCTTCGAACCCAACTCCCCGTCCACCAGGCGGTGGTCGAAGGACAGCGCCAAGGTCGTGACCTGACGTGGCTTCACCTTGCCCTTGTGGACCCACGGCTGGAGTTTGATCGTGCCGATCGCGAGGATCGCCGACTCGCCGGGGTTGAGGATCGGCGTGCCGGTGTCGATGCCGAAGACGCCGACGTTGGTGATGGTCACCGTGCCGCCCTGCATCGCCGCCGGGGACGTCTTGCCGTCGCGTGCCGTCGACACCAACTCGCCCAGCGAATCGGCCAGTTGGGGCAGCGTCTTCGCGTGGGCGTCCTTGATGTTCGGCACGATCAACCCGCGCGGTGTCGCCGCCGCGATGCCGAGGTTGACGTAGTGCTTGAGGACGATCTCCTGCGAAGCGTCGTCCCAGGACGCGTTGACGTCCGGGTTGCGCTTGATGGCCACCAGCAGGGCCTTGGCGATCAGCAGGAGCGGGTTGACCCGTCGGCCCTGCATCCCGTACTCGTCGGACCGCTTGAGTTCCTCGACCAGCTTCATCGTGCGTGTCACGTCCACCGTCACGAACTCCGTGACATGCGGTGCCGTGAACGCCGAGCCGACCATCGCCGCCGCCGTCGCCTTGCGGACGCCCTTGACCGGGATGCGGGTCTCCCGGGTCGTGTCGTACGTCGCGGACGGCACCGAGAGCGCGGCCGGCACGGGCGGTGCCTGGACCGGTTCCGGAGCCGGTGCCAGGGCCGCGTGCACGTCCTCGCGGGTGATGATGCCGTCCGGGCCCGACGGGGTCACCGTCGCCAGGTCGACGCCCAGGTCCTTGGCCAGTTTGCGCACCGGCGGTTTGGCGAGGGGGCGTTGTTCCACGACAGCGGCCCCGCTCGCGTGGCCGTTCAGCTCCGCCTGGACCGCCGCCGACGCCTCCTGGGCCGGGATCTCCGCGCCCTTGCGGGGACGGCGCTTCGTGGCGGAGGTGGAGACGCCGTAGCCCACCAGCACCGGCGTGCGGGCCGCGGGCTTCGCCTCCTCCTGCACGGGAGCGGCCGGGGTCTCCTCGGGAGCGGCACCGCCCCCCGCCACCGCCACCGCGATGATGGACGTACCCACCGCCACCGTCGTCCCCTCGGGGAAGCGGAGTTCGTGGACCACGCCGTCGTACGGGATGGGGAGTTCCACCGCCGCCTTCGCCGTCTCCACCTCGCAGACGACCTGGCCGTCGGTGACGGTGTCGCCGGGCTGGACGTACCACTTGAGGATCTCGGCCTCGGTGAGGCCCTCGCCCACGTCCGGCATCTTGAACTCGCGTACGGACGCTTCAGTCATCGTCGTCACGACCCTCTCCTCAGTACGCCAGAGCGCGGTCGACGGCGTCGAGCACCCGGTCCAGGCTCGGCAGGTACTCCTCCTCCAGGCGGGCCGGCGGGTACGGGGCGTGATAGCCGCCGACCCTGAGGACCGGCGCCTCCAGGTGATAGAAGCAGCGCTCGGTGATACGGGCCGCGATCTCGGCGCCGGAGCCGAAGAACACCGGCGCCTCGTGGACCACGACCAGGCGGCGGGTCTTCTGGACCGAGGCCTGGATCGCGTCGAAGTCCAGCGGGGACACCGAGCGCAGGTCCAGGATCTCCAGCGACTTGCCCTCCTCGGCCGCCGCGTCGGCGACCTCCTGGCAGAGCTTCACCATCGGGCCGTAGGCGGCGAGGGTCAGGGCGGTGCCCTCGCGGACCACGCGGGCCTTGTGCAGGGGGCCGGGGATGGCCTCCGTGTTGACCTCGCCCTTGTCCCAGTAGCGCCGCTTCGGTTCGAAGAAGATCACCGGGTCGTCGCTCTGGATGGCCTGCTGCATCATCCAGTAGGCGTCCGACGCGTTCGACGGGCTGACGATCTTCAGGCCGGCCACATGGGCGAACAGGGCCTCGGGGGACTCCGAGTGGTGTTCGACCGCGCCGATTCCGCCGCCGTAGGGGATGCGGACGACGATCGGGAGCTTGACCTTGCCCAGGGAGCGGGCGTGCATCTTGGCGAGCTGGGTGACGATCTGGTCGTAGGCCGGGAAGACGAAGCCGTCGAACTGGATCTCCACGACCGGGCGGTAGCCGCGCAGGGCCAGGCCGATGGCGGTGCCGACGATGCCCGACTCGGCGAGCGGGGTGTCGACCACCCTGCTCTCGCCGAAGTCCTTCTGGAGGCCGTCCGTGACGCGGAAGACGCCGCCGAGCTTGCCGACGTCCTCGCCCATGATGAGGACCTTGGGGTCGGACTCCAGGGCGGCGCGCAGCGATTCGTTGATCGCCTTCGCGAGCGGCAGGTTCTTGGAAGTCGCGGTCTCCGCCATGTCACTTACCCCCTTCTTCGTCCGCGAACGACGCCTGGTAGGCGGCGAACTGGGCCCTCTCCTCGTCGACGAGCGCGTGCCCGTCCGCGTACACGTGCTCGAAGAGTGCGAACCGGTCCGGGTCCGGCATGGCACGGACCGCTTCGCGCACTCGCCTGCCCAACGCCTCGCTCTCGGCTTCGAGTTCCGCGAAAAATCCCTCGTCCGCGTGGTTTGAGGCCGCAAGGTACCGGCGCAGCCGCAGGATCGGGTCCTTCGCCTCCCACGACTCGCGCTCCTCGTCGGCCCGGTACTTCGTCGGGTCGTCGGAGGTGGTGTGGGCGCCCATGCGGTACGTGTACGCCTCGACGAGCGTCGGGCCCTCGCCGCTGCGGGCCCGCTCCAGCGCCCACTTGGTGACCGCGAGGCAGGCCAGTACGTCGTTGCCGTCGACGCGGACGCCCGGGAAGCCGTAGCCCTGCGCGCGCTGGTAGAGCGGGACGCGGGTCTGCTTCTCGGTGGGCTCGGAGATGGCCCACTGGTTGTTCTGGCAGAAGAACACGACCGGGGCGTTGTAGACCGCGGAGAAGGTGAACGACTCGGCGACGTCGCCCTGGCTGGAGGCGCCGTCCCCGAAGTACGCGATGACGGCGCTGTCGGCGCCGTCCATGGTCACGCCCATCGCGTAGCCGGTGGCGTGCAGCGTCTGCGAGCCGATGACGATCGTGTACAGGTGGAAGTTGTTGGTGGTGGGATCCCAGCCGCCGTGGTTGACGCCCCGGAACATGCCCAGCAGGTTGGTCGGGTCGACCCCGCGGCACCAGGCGACGCCGTGCTCGCGGTAGGTCGGGAAGACGTAGTCGTCCTCGCGGGTGGCCCGCCCGGAGCCGATCTGGGCGGCCTCCTGGCCGAGCAGCGACGCCCACAGGCCCAGCTCGCCCTGGCGCTGCAGGGCGGTGGCCTCGGCGTCGAAGCGGCGGGTGAGCACCATGTCGCGGTACAGGCCGCGGAGCTCATCGGGGGTGATGCCGGCGACGTACTTGTCGTACGGGGCGGTCTTCGCGTTCTTGACTCGCTTGCCCTCGGGCGTCAGCAGCTGGACGAGGTCCGGGTCGGCGCCCTTTGCCTTGCTTCCGGCGCTGCGTCGCGGCTTGCGCGTGGCAGTGCTCTCCACGGTCAACGTGTGCTCCTCCGTCGGTCCGGCTCCCCGGGTTCGCCGGGTGCCAGTGCGGCTCACCTGCGCCCCACGGACGCACAGGGTGGGTGCGGTTCGTCGGGAGCAGGCGTGACAGGTGCCCCGGCGAGCGCCCTGCAACAGGCACGTTACCCAGTGCTCCACAATTCTGTGAAACCCCTCCTGACCTGCGATTTTGCTTGGATTTCCAAGTAAATCGGCAAAGTCGGGAACAACTCCTGGTCACAGCCTTGCAGGGGGCCGGAACAACGGCACGTTATCCCGGTCACCTCGGGCACGGGAAGAGGCCGCGTGTGAGACTTGCGGCGTGCGCGAAGATGGAAAAATCAGTGTTTTTCTCCTCGATGACCATGAAGTGGTACGCAGAGGTGTCCACGAGTTGCTCTCCGTGGAGGACGACATCGAGGTGGTCGGCGAGGCCGGCACGGCGGCCGACGCGCTGGTGCGGATCCCGGCCGTCCGCCCCGACGTCGCGATCCTGGACGTACGGCTCCCGGACGGCAGCGGGGTCGAGGTGTGCCGGGAGATCCGCGCGCGGGACGACTCGGTGCAGTGCCTGATGCTGACCTCGTTCGCGGACGACGAGGCTCTGTTCGACGCGATCATGGCGGGCGCATCCGGGTACGTCCTGAAGGCCATCCGGGGGAATGAACTGCTGAGTGCCGTACGGCATGTCGCGGCCGGGAAGTCGCTGCTGGACCCGGTGGCGACCGCCCGGGTCCTGGAGCGGCTGCGCAACGGCGGCGCCAAGCCGGACGACAGGTTCGACGGGCTCACCGGCCAGGAGCGCAGGATTCTCGACCTGATCGGGGAGGGGCTCACCAACAGGGCGATCGGCGAGCGGCTGCACCTCGCGGAGAAGACCATCAAGAACTACGTGTCGAGTCTGCTTTCCAAACTCGGTATGGAGCGGCGCTCGCAGGCGGCGGCCTACGTGGCGCGCAGACAGGCCGAGCGGCGGCGCGATTAGGGACCAAAGACCTCTCCCCCGGGAGGCCGGACGCGCCGACAGTGGTCACATGTCCGAGGACGCACAGCCGGCCATCGCCCTGCTCTCCCGCACCGACCACGGCAGGGTGGCGACCACCCTGCGGGCGCTGCCCTTCCTGGCCCTCGCCGGCCACATCGTCCAGGACGGCCGGCTGCTGCTGCGCATGCCCCGGAGCCACGGCTACCACCACGCGTGCGTGGGCAGCGTCGTCGCCTACGGGGCCGACAACCTGGACTCGGCCGGGCCGGGCGAGGGCCTGTGGTCCGTGCAGGTGATCGGCACGTGCGAGCCGTACGAGCCGACGGCCGACCAGGTCGAACGTTTCGGCCCGGCCCGGGACGCGATGGTCTACCTGCGCGTCGAACCGCGGCTCAGCACCGTGCATTCGGCGGACGGCGGCCTGGAACGGCACTTCGGGCCCACCCTGTGACCGAAAGCGACCATCGACGACCGACCGGTGACTTTCTGTGACAAACCGCAGCTCACAGGCCCGCTCCGTGCCCTAGCATCGGCCGCGTGCCGCCCTTACGTGTACCACCCCCCGTGCCCCACGCGCCCCCGCTGGGCGCCCTCCTCCGCCAGTACGCCGCCGGGTCCGCCGTCGCCTGCGAACCCGTCGAACAGGGCCTCCTGAACCGCGGCTACCGGCTCCGCACCACCCGGGGCCGCTACTTCCTCAAGCACCACTTCGACCCCGAGACCGCGGACCCGGCGGCGATCGCCCGCCAGCATGCCGCGACCCGGCGGCTGGCCGACCTCGGCGTCCCCGTCGCCCCGCCGCTGCCGGACCGCGACGGCCGTACGGTCGCCGTCGTGGGCGGTCACGCCTACGCCCTGCACCCCTGGATCGACGGCCGCCACCGCCACGGCGGCCAGCTGACCACCGTCCAGTGCGGCCGCCTCGGCGCGCTGCTGGGGGTCGTCCACGCGAGCCTGGAGCGGGTGATGCCGGGGCAGCGCGCGGAGTGCGTGCCGGGGGCCGACCCCGCCGTCACCTTCGCCCTCATCGACGACCTGCTCGGGCACGTCCGCCGGCACCGGCCCGCCGACGCCTTCGACGAACTGGCACGGCACCGGCTGCTGGAACGGCGGGAGCTGCTTGAACGGCACGCGGACCGGCGACCTCCGCGCGGTGCCTCCGTAGGGTGGGTGCACGGGGACTTCCACCCGTTCAACCTGCTCTACAAGGGCGACACCCCCGCCGCGATCGTCGACTGGGACCGGCTCGGCGTACAGCCCCGCGCCGAGGAGGCCGTACGTGCCGCCGCGATCTTCTTCGTACGGCCCGACGGGGCGCTCGACCTGCCGAAGGTGCGGGCGTACGCGCACGCGTACCGGCGGGCCGCGCGGGCCACGCCCTCCGAACTCGCCGCCGCCGTGCACCGGGTGTGGTGGGAACGGCTCAACGACTTCTGGATGCTGCGCTGGCACTACGAACGCGGCGACACCCGCGCGGACCCCCAGTTCCCGGCCGCCTCGGCGCTCGCCGTGTGGTGGACGCGGGAGTAC